>NZ_CP109055.1 GCF_035975855.1 Streptomyces sp. NBC_01304
TCTAAAGAAATTCCTGACGGAATTTCACGCCCGCGTGCATTCGCCTGACGGCGAATGCGTTGTGGTTTATGTCGGGCCGCTGACGCGGCCCTTGGTTTTGCGTGTTGATTTGCCTGACGGCAAATCAAGTGGGTTGTTTGTGGGGTGTGTTGATTCGCCTGGCGGCGAATCTGTGGGGGTGGGTTAGGCCGCTGGCGCGGCCTTTTCTGTTATGTTTCTTGCCTGACGGCAAGTCAGTTTTGTTTGTCTGGAGGCTTGTTTGATTTATCTGGCGATAAATCTCTCTATTTTTCTGTGTGTTGGCTCTTCTGGAATTCGTTGGGTTCTCTGTGGTGTGTGTCGGGTTTTGGGCATGAGAAGGCCCGTCGGCTGCCGATCTGACGATCGGGCCGGCGGGCCGGGGGTGTTCAGTGGATGAGGCCGATATCGGGTGCCGGTAGCAGCCGTTCCAGGGCGGTCATCATCCTCGTGAGCATGGGTGGGTTTGTGGAGCGGGGGCTGCGTGGGGGTGTCTCGGGGGTGCCGGGGTTCGAAGGGGAAGTGGTGCCCGGTTCGAGGTTCTGGGCGAGGGTTCGCAGAGCGCGCTGTTGGAGGGTTCTGAGGGCTGCCTCCGTGCGGTCCATGATGCGGGCCGCCTCGGCGGCGGAGAGGCCTTGGTGGAACCTCAGGACGATGCACTCGTACTGGGCGGGGGTGAGGGCGCTCAGGGCTTGGAGGACGGCGGTCGGGCGGGCCGGGGTGTCCTGGGTGGTGCTGGGCGGGGTGAGGGCGGTGTGCTGGCGGTTACGGCCGCCGTAGGGGGTGGTGCCCTGGTTGGTGAGCAGGGTACGGGCCATGGTGATCAGCCAGGCGTGGGGGTCTTGGTCTTGGCCGGTCTCGCGGGTGGTACGGGACACGGCCTGGCGGAAGGTCTCCCGGGTGAGGTGCTCGGTCGTGGTCGGGTTGCCGGTGTGGAAGTAGATGTAGTCGTAGACGAGTCCCGCGTAGCGCTCGTAGAGGTCGTGGAAGGGTTCGTGGCGGTGCGGGGCGGGGGTGGTGTCGGGAGTCTTGTGCTCCGTGATGTTCGTGGGCGGGGTGTGGGGCTCGGGCTGGTGCCCGGTGGTGAGTAGTTTGCGCAGCCGGCGTCGTCCGAGGGTGAGGTGGGCTCGGACGGTGCTGGGGGTGATGTCGAGGGCTGCGGCGAGGTCGTCGATGGTCCAGGTCTCGAGGTAGTACATGACCAGGGCGGTGCGTTGCATGTACGGCAGCTGCCGTAGGGCTCGCAGGAGCATGTCCTGCTGGTCGACGGTCTCGGTCTGGTCGGGTGCCTGGAGGTCTTGGGTGTCCTCCGGGTGTGCGGTGAGGGTGATGCGGGACCGCAGGCGGGTCTGGGAGTAGATGTTGCGGCGTGTGACGGTGGCGACGTAGGCGGTGGGGTTGTCCACCTCGTCCCAGCGGAGGTAGGTGGCGACGTAGGCGTCCTGGACCGCGTCGAGGGCCCAGTCGTGGCTCGCGGTGTAGGTGCATGCCTGGGCTACGAGCTGGGGGTAGGTACGGCTGTAGAACTCGGTGAAGGACGGCTTGCGCGGGGCGGACCCCGGGGGTGTGGGGTTCGGCCCGCGGCTGAGTGGTTCAGGGGGTGGGGTCATCGCAGTTCACGGTCCATGGCGACGGTGTGCGGGGTGCGGGGCGGCGCCTGGCCCTCGTCGGAGGGGTCCGGGGACAGCAGGCGGCTGCCCAGCGTGATGACGGCGACCGCGAGGGCCGCGCAGGCGATCTTGTCGCCGGGGGTCCAGCGCTGCCAGAACCAGACCGGGTCGGTCTTGCCGATGCGGACGCTGGTGAAGCGGCTGGTGATGAGCCAGCAGATCAGCGGGATCAGGACGAGGGTGACCGCGCTGGCGGTCATCGCGGGCGCGGAGTTCGGGAGGTTGCCTGTACTGGCCCACCACAGGGCGGCGGCCGCGACGTCGAGGGCCAGGCCGAGTCCGAGGAAGCCGCGTCGGCGTGGGGTGCGCCACCATGCCCACCACGGGTGGTTGCCTTCCAGGGTTTGGCGTACCTCGCTGGAGCGGGCCTGGACCCAGTCCCGGTCGGCTCCCTCGATACGGGCGCTCACCTTCTTCCTGGTGATCTCCACGTGCATCATGCGGGTCGTGTTGCGGGCCGTGATCGTCAGGTCGGACAGCTCGATGGCCGTGTCGCCGGGGACCGACCCGGTGATCCCGGGGTCGTTCAGGAGCTCGGCGAGCGTCCCCCCGGTCGTGGTGACGCACGGGTTGTGGTCCGTGCGTCGGTCGCGCGGGATGGGGTAGCGGGTGGTCAGTTCGATTTCGTCGGGGGCGAAGTGCCGTGTGACCCGGCGGATCAGCTCATCTGCGATCTTTCGGGTCACTCGGCAGGGCCTCAGCTGCGGTTCCTCGGAGAACGGCAGGATCGTCATGATCGTCCTGATGTCGTGGACCGACTGAGGAGTCTCCGGGGAGTTCCAAGTCGGTTGATTTATATGGGATATGACGTCCCGCCGCGCGCTCCGGCCAGAGACTCGAGGGTCCGCCACGGAACAGGATGGCCCCAACTGGCCCCGCCCGTCCACCAATCCCGTGTTTATCGGCGCATCGGCGGTTCCCGGCCCGTCTGATTTCTGTTGACGATGCGTCAACAGCGGGCGGGTCCGGGGGGACGAGGGTGCGGCGCGTGTGGCGTCGCCGAACCCGGAGGATCAAGATCACAACGCTGCGCGGGCGCATACATGTATGCGCCATGGGGTCTCCGGAGTGCCGAAAGCAAGTTCGTTGCCGGCATAACGGTTGGCGTCGGCCGGTGCGATGATCCTGTGCACTCCGGCGCAGTCCGTCCCGGCCGTGCAGAAGTGGGCTCCTTTTGGAATGGCCCAGTACGGAGACATGAGGTATGAGTCATCAGATCCCTCCGCCTCAACGGCATTCGAGAGCAGCGAATAGAGGGAAGGACCGTCGATGGGATCCACGCCGAAGGCGCTGCACTAGATGAGTTCAACAAGATGCTTCAGTACCACGAACATTCTCCGCCAAGGGTGCACGGTGGAGCACCCTCTCTATTTCATTTCCCTATACATGAATCATCTTTGAGGTCGTTCAACGGGAAGGACGTCATCCTTGGGAAGCGGCGTTCGATGCTCCACTGGTTTTTCTTGGCTGGATGGCCTGCCAAACGGGAACCGGCATCATCTCTCAACAGCCGGATAAAATTGCCATGTTGCGCGCTGACCGAGTTGGCCGCGTGTGGAGGAGGGCAGCAGCTTCCGCGATGGTGCTGGTTCCTCTTCGGTTCTAAAGGCTAGGAGTTGCCGAGCATCGGTTGATAGGCGGGGCGCAGAGCTGCTTCGGAGCGAGCAGCCGGCCGGGGTGCCCGTGCTGCTTCAGTACCCCACAGGCCCCACGGGTGCCGTCTTGTGTTGCAGCACCTCGTCCAGTCCGTCGATGACAGTGACCAGTGGACGAACTCCTTGTCCGGGGCACTGCGAGCTGCTGCACGAACCGGATGCTGCCGCCTGGAGGTCCTTGGCAGGGGCCAGTCGTCCTCTGCCAGGACACGCATGCCTATCTCTAGCAATCGGCTGACGCGTTGAGCAGTCGATCCGCCAGGGGCACGCGGTCATCTGGCTTCCTGGTCAACAGCAGTCGAGCATCGAGAGCAGGTGTGCTGGTATCCCTTCCAGCGGTTGCCAGGGCCGACCGTCTGCGCTCGTGATCTGCGCTGCCTCTAGCAGTCGACCAGGACAGGCCTGTTGGCCGGCGTACAGCAGTGACGTGTTCGTGTCTTCCAGGTGCAGGCGCACTGGCCACTCAGGGGGACGTGGATTGCGGTGCTCGGACCGATACGTCCTGGGCAACTGTGCTTCCTGCAGGCAGCGGCGGCCAGTCTTGGGGACACCAAGGGGCACCAGGGGCAGGCATGGAACAGGCGGGAGCTCAAAGCTCCCGCCTGGCTGGTCTGTCCCTGAGTCTCTTGGCCGGAGCGCGGAGACAGACCATCTATCCCAACCGCGATGCCAGGCACCGCGATGCAACCAGCCTCAGCCGGTCCACGTAGTAAAGAGTGCCACGCAACCCCAAATGCTGAACACCGATAGAGGATTTCTTCGGCACCGTCCCCCGTGCCAGAGGCGCGCTGCAACGATCCGGACACAGCCGTTCTTCGATCGCACCTGCGTGCCCAACAGGCTCAGCTCATCCCAGATCCCTCGAGCCTGGTGAGTCCAGCCGGTGTATTGGCACATGGCCCGTCAGGGACATCCAATCGGCCGGCCCTGGCGTCCTGGTGGCTACACCGCTACCTGCTAGAGAGGGTCACAGCCGCTGTGATGCTCATGCTCTGCGCTCCTGACTGACTGCTCCAGCTCCGCACAGCAACCCTGATGAGGCCGTTCACGCACAACTGGTGGCCTGGGATCGTCCACAGCCTCTGACCTTTCACCGACGGTGAAACCTTCACCTGGATCGCCCGTGAGGATGCGAGCACCTTGTGTGCCGGCAGACGTGGCACGGTGCAGTAGTTCGTTGGCAGCAATGTCCAGTGCCACCTGCATGTGGGAATGCTCGCTGCCGTAGCCGATGAGTGCTTGCGTGCGGTCCAGGAACTGACGGAGGTCGGCCTGCCGCATCTGCAGTACGGCCTCTCCTTGGGGCACGCTCAGTGCGATGTTCACCCAATGCCCTTCCTGGCTGCCCGCTGGTTCGTCTGCCCTCCATACCTGTACGTCTCCCGATCCAGCGACGCCGTTCATTCCCTCAACGAGCAGGTCACGGGCAAAGGTCCAGGGAACCTGGTGTCCTGCCGGCTGCTCGAAGACGGCATGCACCGCGTACGGGTCATCGCTGCGATAGGTGAAGGTTGCGGGAACGGGAATCGGTTCTGGTGGGGCCAGCAGAAGCAGGCAGCTGGCTGCCCGCACCATGGTCACCCCCTGAGCCGTCTCAAGATGGCACGACGATTCCGCAAGCAGCCACGGGGATGCTGTACCACCGGCCGCGGCAAGAGGTTCACGTTCCCGCATGACCCGCAGGGACGCTGCCGCTTGTCCATGTGGAGTTCTGGCTGGCGCAGGCAATGCCAGCGGCGTCGACCAAGCAATCGTGACGAGGTCCCACACCGACGTGTCCGATGGATACGCGGGTCGGGCACGTGTGCCGGCAAGAAGCTTGCTCAGTCTTTCCAGCCAGTGATGAGGCCCGCAGTCATTGGGCAATGGTCCTGCGCAGGCCAGTGCAAGAGCCATGGCCGATCGCTGATCCGGTGCGTCCCGCAAGTCGTTCCACCATGTCTGCTCCGGCAGGCATCCATGCTGATTTGTGGGCGCCAACGGATGGATCGAGTGCGCTGTCACATGGTCCCGATCGCGTGATGCAGCAGTGGTTCTCCACGCTTCGTGCGCTGCCAGGAACATGCTTGCGGTCCTGCCCCGACCGCTCCAACAGTCTGGGATGACGTATCCGCGATTGTCCTTGGCTCGGTCGTTGCCCCAGGGAGACAGGGCAAAGGCAGACACGTACTGGCGGTGCCAGACGGTTTCGGTGTCGAGGTCTGTCCGCAGCCAGTAGCGGTTGCCGTCGCTCGTCTGGGACGAAGCACTCTTGCACCACACGTAGTTCGTGCCTGGAGTGAGGCGATTGGCCGGCTCAACACTGTCGCGTGTGCGGTGGCCACCCACAGGAGTGAAACGGCCTGCCAGCCGGTACCACCAGTGCTGCGCCCTCTGTGTCTGCCCGTACCAATCCGCAGCAATACCTGCGTATGCAGCCCGCTCCCCGTCCAGGCGCCACAGATACGCTCCGCCTCGCTGCAGCCAACCGTCAAGGAAACCAACGGGATCGCTCCAGTAATGCCCCTGGATGTACAGGGACGTTGCGGCAGGCTGACTGCCAAGGAATGAACGCGCAGTCACATGGGCACCAAAGGGCCGCTCCCCCACCAGGGAACCGGAGCAGGCCAGTGCAAGTTTCACCCCCATGCCAAAGCGTCCAATACTGCTTTCCCCGACCCGGTCCGTCCCCGGCTGCCCAGTCTTCGACGGCTCCACCGGGCAGACAAACGGAACAGCCCCAAATCCTCTGGCCCACCCCATCGTGGTCAACTCTCGCCGCAGGCGCGTCAGGAACGGCTCGCAGTCAGTTCGGACCGAATCCACCAGGCCAGCCAGAAGCGACATTGCCGCCATGCGACGTGACTCCTGCACCCCGCCTCGGAGCACAAAACAGAGTTGCCGGTTCAACCCGAATTTCTCTGACACCCCTTCGGGCAAGAATGGTGTTCCCCAATTAAATTCGTCAGTAATTCGGGCATGGAATGTCTCCAGCCCCAATACCAGAAAGCGATAACGGGGAACATCATGTGGTGACCTGATGCCGCTTTGCGGACCACGGGCCGTCCAGGTCCCGTGGTCGATGCCCATCGGGGCTGACCGGGGTGTCACAGGGCGCGGGACTGCATCCGGCGCCGGGGCACTCGGTGCGGCCTGCCCGGCGGCCCTCTGCGCACGCAGGACCTCGGCGGCATCCGTCACGGGGGCACTGCGGTCGGAAAGCCGGGCGGCCAGCTCCTCGCGCATGGCCTCGGGTGTGTGACTGCGCACCGCCCGCACCCTGGGGGCTCCCAGGGTGGAGGAGTCCAGCAGGGCGTCGAACTCCTCGAGGCTCTTCTCAACACGGTTGAGATCCATGGCTCCACCTGTCGTGGTGGTCATCGTGCTCCCCCTTCGGTGTTCTGCGCGCGGGCCTTGGTGCGCACCCGGGTGAGACGGCCTTCCAGGGCCTTGGCCGTCAGCCCCGCACGCTCGGCGGCCTCTTCCTGCGTACAGCCGGCCGCCCGCCAGGCCAGCGCGGCGCGCAGCTCCGGGGTGGTCACCAGCGGCAGGATGCGGTCGAGTTCGTCGTGGATGACGGCGGTGTGGCAGGGGTCCGGGGCGCGCTGGTCCGGGATGGCGAGCACCGGGTCGTCGTCGAGTCCGGTGTAGGCCCGTCTGCCCTGGGAGGCTGCGCGGTCCATGCTCCAGGCCCCGTAGACCTTGCGGAAGGCGAAGATGCAGGCGCGGACGTAATAGGTCTTCAGTGCGGCGCCTTTGGCCGGGTTCCAGCGGCTGCGCGCAAGGGCGTTGCCGCGGAAGGTGTCCATGCCGTCCAGGACGGAGTCGGTGACCACCTCGTAGCGGTCTTCCCAGGTCCAGGGAATGATCAGCCCGGCGGGGATGGGGCAGCCGGCCAGGCGGGCCTGGCGGAAGATCTCTTCGTTGGCAGTCCAGTTGAGCAGGACGGGCCAGGCGTACTCCATCAGCTGGCCGGCGAACCGGTTGAACAAGGGCCCGGTGAAGTCCTGTACGCGCAGGATCTCCACCACCTCGGCGTCCCGGGCGCGGCGCTCAGCCCGCTCCGGCCTGCTCTCCTCGGCTGCGTGCGGCGCCAACAGCGCCTCGAAGCGGTCGAGTTCGCCCTCCAGGGCGTGGAGCTCGGCGTCGTCGGTGGTGGGAGTGCCGCTATGGCGGGCAGTCCCCGCTGCCTCGTCACACATATGCACTCCTTCGCGTAGCGGCCGGCTCGTTGGTTGCCTGAGGGTGCCTCACATCAGTACGTCATAGGGCCGTCACACGGTTCTCCCCTCGCCTCTTCCGGCACTTTCTGCTGTGGCATGGATCACGCGAGGGGATCTCGAGGTCGATCGCCTACAGCATCTGCAACCGGACCGGCAGCCACTGCGCTGTTGGTCGTGCTTCTCCCCACGGAGCTGATGTGGCCCACAACGACCGCGATCCCCTGCTCGGCCAGCGCGCCGCGCTCATCCTGCTGCTCGGCATCCTGACCGCGGCCACCGCCGGGGTACTGACCGTCCTGGGCGGCGCCGCCCCCGCCCAGGGGGCGCTCGCCTCAGGCGCGGCCTTCGCCGCCTCGGTGCTGTTCTTCCACAAGATCATCAGCTGAGCGGGCGCCACACCGGTGGGCACGGGCGCCTGTGGGCAGGGCCATCACGCCTTGGCCCACGTCCGTCACATGTGTTGGCGGGCCCGGGGCCTCTGCCGGTCCCATGGGGCAAGTGTCCAGCCCACGTCATCGTCAAGGCTCTCCCGCCCTCGACCGCGCGCAGATTCGCAGAAGCTCTCTGGACACACTGGTCAGCCGCACCGCCGCCCGTGAACTCCTCGAGCGCCCTGTTGCCCGGCCCCAGGTCAGCGTCGTGGTCGCCACCAGCGCCGGTGGCGCGCAGTCTCTCCGGCGTGAGGTGTCGACGTGACTGGCGGAGCCGGCTGCACCCCAACCTCCATGTACAAGGGAGTTGCCACGATCATCCGGTGCTGCAGCCGCTGCGGCGGGAAGTTGCACAACACGCGGGCATGCCCGCGCAGGTACCCAGGAGTCCGGTAGAAGCGAGAGATCATGGAGAAGGCGGACCTGGCCGCGAACTCCTGGTCACTCAGCCCGGTAGAGGCCAATGCCTCAGGAGTCGTCGTGTCTCCACGGGCCTCTCGCTGGACCAGGTCGGCTGCCATGGCGTGCAGCCAATCCGAGCCGGATCCCATCCTCGTCGGCGGATGATCACGGTGAGCCCGTACATGCTGCTTCGAACCGCACAGCAGCAGCTCGATGTTGGGGCAGAACTCACCATCGCGGTGCGGGCAGCAGCCCTCTTCCAATGAGGCATAGGCGAAGACGCCTCGGTCATGGAATCCGACATCGCTGACTGCGGCGCCGTAGCGGAACGGGCCACGGAACTCCAACCAGGCATCGACTCCAAGATGCCCGCACGCCGCGGGCTCCCATGAGCGCGCCCAGCACTGTTTCTCCAGATGCTCCAGGACGCGCTCCAGACGCTCGGCAGGTGTTCGCTCCCCGACCCCGCCCTCCCCCACAGCGACGCGACCGCCAGAACCCAACACACTGGCTTCGGCCTCAACGGCTCGATCCGTGAGCCTCCTTCGCGGCCGCTCGTAGAAGTCATCGAGCTTGGCTATGGACAGATACTGCAGCTCCCGCATGTCACCCCGCCTCCTTTCAGGTGCTGTGCCCCGTCGGCATCAGGCCGACCGACGAAGGCGGACGATCAGCCACTCCCGGCCAGGCGGGCCGCCGCTTAGCACCTCGACATGCCTCAGTAGATCCCCGATCTGGGCGGCTTTCGCCTCCTCATGCTCCCGAAGCTCGATCACCTCCTTCTGCCAGCCGATCCGGGTGGAGTCCAGCTCTTCCTCCATCAACTTGATCTGCTGGGTCAGCCTGGCCTGCTGCGCCTCCTCCTCTTGCAGCCGCAGGCGCAGCTGCTCGAAGGTACTGCCCGTCTTTTCCACTGCCTGCGCGTGCAGCCTGTAGATCTCCACGTGCCGTGCCCTCTCGACTGCCGGGGAGTCAGAAGTGATCCTCCGAATGAGTGCGCTGATCACTTCCGGAGAGGGGATCCGCTCCCCGCTCAGGTGCCTTGAGAGAGCGGAGGGGCTCATGCAGACGGAGCGGGAGAGCTCACGGAGACTCAGTCCCGATGAGGAGCACACATCACGGAGCGCCTCGGCGAGCTTCCGCCGTTCCGGTGCGAGGCGGCCGTCCAGGGGCCGCCAAGGGCGGCCGCGTTCTTCCCTCTGCTGCTTGCCGAGTTGGGGCTGGGGTTGGGTCGTTGCGTACGCAGTGGTTCGCTCTCGCGTGGCGCTCAGCTTCGACGGCGTTCGCCGTGCAGCGAGAGCCTGCCGAGTGCTGTTCCACTGCGTCAGTACCAGCTCTGGCTCCATGGCAAGCGGGCGCCCGCTCCGATGTACCAGGTGAAGGAATTGGGAGACCAGGGCGGTGACCACCCGATTGCTTGGCACGGTTGATCGGCTCGGGCTCAGTGCGTCGGCCAGAGTACTCACGGCCAATCCGGTCCGCCTGCTCAACTGCTTGAACGAGGGCTCGCCCGCCCACGTCCGCATGTCGCGCAGTAGCTCGACGAACTCACCGGGGGTCGCTGCCGTGCCGGGGTCGGGAGGTGTTGTCGACCGGATGGGCAGGGCGCTCAGGCCATCCAAGGGGCCCGGCCGTTGAGCGATCAGCCACTGTTCCGACCAGTACTGGGTGTTGCCGCCGCAGGCCCTCGCATAGGCGAGCACGACCGGCAGCTTCGGCAGCACGTTGCCGCTGGCGGCTTTCGAGAAGGTCGTCACCGAGTAGTCCCCCACCCGCGCCACCATCGACTCGTACGTGGGGTTCCCCGCGCTCCTGCGAAGACCACGCAGCTGGTGGGCAAGCCCGGCATACGGGGCTTGCGGGTCGATGTCTTTCTCCAACCGCGGCATCGCTGCTCCTCAACGGCCAACGGGGCGGTGCCGTCGAACGGCACCGCCAAGGGGTTGAGGAACTCGTCAGCGTGCGCGGGTCAGTTCGCGCGAAGCAGCGCCCACTGCCAGGAGCGCCGCAATAGCGGCGGACACGTCGTACCCCAGGGAGACCAGCACGATCACCAGGGTGCCGACGGGCAGGAGTGCGGGGACGGCGAAGCGCCGGCCGCTGGGCAGGCCGATACAGAAGGCGCCCTCGGGCACCGGCGCATTCTGAACAGGGATGTATCGGGTCATGGTCAAATTCCTTGGTCCGGACGGTCGTTGACGGTACGTCATGGGTTGCCGCCCCTGACGTGTACTCACCGTGACATGAACCGCCGCCCGGCACAGGAGCTTCCAGGGCACTCGTTTTCCGGATACGTACCGGCCTTGAAGTCGGCTCTGAGGTGCCCCAACCGCCTACCGGCTGGGGAAAATGCCCGCCGACTCCCTCCGATTCGGATGCGCGCAGCCCCAGGTGCAGGTCAGACGCCACTTTGTTTCGTTTCATCCGAATGGTTTGTCCGCCATCCCGCAACGCCAAAGGCCCATGGATGCTAGGGCACACAGTTCCCGAGCCATGTCTTCGGGGCGGTGGCCCTGTCCTGGTCCGGACGGTCAGCCACATGCTGCGGGTTCGTCCGTTGCCGCGGGCGCTCCCACCTCCTGTGCAAGGCGCCAATGCCCTTGCACAGGAGAACGCAGCGGCGGCAGCCACCGTGAGCGCAGGTCAGACCACAGGTGAACCCGTCACGCCCGCGCCCGTCTCGGCAAGCTACGTGGAGCACGCCGAGTCTGACGAGCAGGTCCTCGGGGATTCCACCGACGCGGGCACCTTCTACGACCCGGACCGCCCATAAGCAAGTCGGGCCCTCATTGCGCCCATCAGGTGCAGGCGTTCCAGGACCTCGAAACCGATCGGCACGCCGGCCATGAAGGCCGGACCGCACGACCGTCAGGGGGCAGCGGAAGTCGGAGCTCACCGACACACCGTTCGCCACCTCCCCTACATCAGGCTCGGGCCAGGGGGCGTGTAGGTGATGCCGACATCTCCGGCGGAGGTCGCCGCGAGGGCAACGACCTTCCAAATCCCGGCGGGAACGCCAGCCCTGGGACCGTCGCAGGCGTCGTTGAGTAGATCCACGGTCAATGGCACGGACTTACCGTCCGGGTCCTGGGCCGAGAACTTGACCTCCTGCGCTGTCCACGGATTCGCCTGGACAGAGGCGAACCTCACCAAGGCGTGCCACACCGCGAAGTCCAGGCCGTTCTGGGTGAGGGTCAAAGTGCCCGGCCGAAGGTGAACACCGACATCGACTTGGGTGTCCTCCTGCACGATGACGGGCTCGCCGGTGGCGCTCAAGTCCACGTCTGCTCTCCAAGGGGAAAAGAGTGGGAACTCAGCTGCTCAGCATGGCAGGTGAACTCTCATCGGAAGAGGGCGTCCAACAATCGATCATGCAAGGCACCCACGAGGGCCTAGCAGCCGCGCGAGCCCGCGGTGAGCGGATCGGCCGGCCACCCGCCATGACGGAGGAACAGATCCGTCACGCCCGCGGCCTGCTGACCGACCCGGAGAACACCATCACTTCGATTGCGAAGTTGCTGGGCGTCTCACGTACGACGCTGTACAAGTACGTTCCGGAACTCGCGGTCGGGCGTGACTCGCTCATTCCAAGTGCCCGGCCGGCGGCGCTGCCCGCTGTCGAGTAATTCGGGCTGGCCCGCCTGAGCGTGCGTTACGAAACCTGTGCTTCCCTCCTTAGTCCTTGCAGTCCAAGAAGGTGCAGGTGGAGGCGGGGCGTCACTCGGGGCGCGCTTCATGGCAGACTCGTCCTCGCGCGGGTATACCTGTGCACCCCTGCTGCTCCTGCTTCCCCCTCCGGGAGGCGGGGGCTTTTTTGTTTGCCCGTCGTCTCCAAGCCTCGGTCTGCTGACCGGGGCTTTTCGCGTCTCGGAGGTCGTTCGTGTATGTGCTGTCTGCCGGTCTCTTCTCCGGCTCGCTGATCTACGTGGTGTGCGTCATCGCGCTCGTGGTCGTCCTGGCTGCCCTCGTGGCCTGGGTCATCCGAGCGGTGCTCGACAAGACGCAAGCGGAGGACGTGCCGGATGTCCTGGTCGGGCTGAGCCAGGTGATCGGTGCGTTGTCCTGCTTCCTGCCGTGGGGCAAGTGGCGCAACACCGCTGGCGAGGCAGTCCCGGCTGGAGAACCGGCGCAGCCCTCAGGGGCTGGCGCCGTCGCGCCGCAGCCCTCGACAATCAACCTCACCGCCGGACAAGTCGCCGTGGTCCGCGAGGCCTTGACGGAGCTGCGCCCCGACACCGTGCAGTTGCCGATGGCTGGGGAGAGGGGGCAGCAGTGAGGCGGCAGCACACCTTCCGTGATCCCACGGCGAACCGCAGCACTTCCTCGATCCAGATCGAGGAAGTGCTGCGCAGGCTCACGCCCCGCGAGGCCTCGGCTTTCCGCATGGTCTTCCAGGGGCACCCTGTGGCGACGGTCGCCTCCGAGATGGGGATCTCGGAGCAGGGTGTACAGGGGCTGCTTCATAGGGCCAGGAACAAGCTGCGGCATTCAGACGTCCTCGATGTGGTTGACGAGTTCCGTGCAGCGGACGCAGGGCGGGCGCGGCAGGAAGTCCCGCCCCTGACCAGGCACTGCGCCCAGTGCCAAGCTCAATTCGAGTTGCATCAACCATCTCCCGGGCAGATGCACGGGGGCAGACCGCGCCTCTTCTGCTCGAACGCCTGCCGTCAGACGGCCTATCGGAACCGCAAGGCCGCGGCCGAAGCAACACCACAGCCGGACAGCACCAGCCCGCCGGTCCCGTCGCGGCCACAACGGGTGAGGACTCGTCTGTCCGTCTGCCACTCAAGCACCGGAGGCGACCTCGGCGACGATTGCTTGTTGTTCCCCGGACATGAGGGCCTACACCGCACCCTTGTCGACCTAGACACCACGCCTCGGTGGGCCTCGTGGCAGGCGGCCCCGCCGGCGCACGATTCGAACCTTTGGGAGGCGCCCACCGCATGCAAGTTCCAGCCGGTGTGCACGGCTGCACCGCAACTGACGCTGTGGTGCCTGCTGCCTGAAGGCCACACAGGCGTACACGCGTTCTCCGAACCACCTCAGTGGATGTCCGGACCAACTCGGTGGAGGTACGCGCCCAAGCGATCGATGCTCTCCCGCAGCGTCATAAGTGCGCTGCGCGTGAGGATCTCCCCCGGAGGAGCCGGCAGTACGGACTCCGGCATACCGGTGACGTGCTGACATGGGAGAACGCCCAACTAGGCCGTCGCGGCTACGGATACCATGTGATCGATGTCGATCTGATGCCCCGGATTGCCGGTGATCGTCTGGTCGTCGTAGTACGACACCCACTCCCCCTCGGTCACCGCGCAGCCCTCGCCCGGGTGACCTCCGTGGTGGCCTCCGCAATCAGGATCTCCTCGACCACCGGCAGCAGGGCGACGGCCTTCTGCAGCGACGTCTTCAACGGCACCGGCCCCGCCGGGACATCCGCAGACACCGCGGGCGCGGCTGCGAAGGAGAGGAACAGGGCGCACGGCAGGGCGACGAGAGCCCATGAGCGGCGGCTGCGGATACGGCTGGTGATCATCTGTCCTCTGTACCCGTGAAGACAGCAGGCGTGCGATCAATGACCCGCCGCCCAGCGTTTGTTCACTCGGACAGCACGGCACAAGGTGGCCGGGATTCCGATGCGAGGAACCGATGTCACATCTGCGGTGGTGTTCTGCACTAGGGGGTGTACGCGGCGCGCAGGGTGTCGCCGAGCAGAACGGAGGCCGGCATGGACCCGGTGTTGATCGCCTTGATGGGGGCGCTCGCGGTGTGGCTCCTGCGGGTGGTCCATGCATGGATCACCGGCCGCGCCCAGATCAAGGTGGCTGAGGCCGGCCAGCAGGGGCTGAGCGAGCGGACCCGGTCGCTCCCGCCCGGCAGCCGTCTGCGCGAGCGCAACTCCGGCTGGCGAGTCGACATCGAGGTAGGGACGCCCAAGGCCCAGCGTGGCGGCGACCATGGCTGAACTGCCCGCCTCGCCAAGGCCGCCCCTGCCGGCAGCGGTGCGAGGGAGCGACAGCCGACCACGCCGCATGCCTGCGGCACCGGTGGTGGACGAGTTCGCCAAGCTGTACAAGCAGGAGATGCCGTTCCTGACCCGGTTCCTCATGCGCCTGGGTGCGTCCCCTTATGAAGCGGCGGATGCCGCGCACGAGGCCTTCATCGCGGCGTTGCCGGACAAGTGGGAGAGCCTGGAGTTTCCGCGGGCCTGGCTGCGGACCACGGCCCATCGCTGCTATCTGAAGCAGAACGACCGCAGGACTAGACCCGTTGATCCCGTGCCCGACCGGCCGGGTGGCACCTGCCCCGTCGCCACAGTGACCCTCAAGGAAGGCAACCAGCGTGTCCTGGACGCCCTGGCCCAGCTCCCGCCGACGCAACAACAGGTCATGGCCTGGGCCCAGGACGGTTTCACCTACGAAGAGACCAGCAAGGCGCTTGAGATGACCGTCGCAGCCGTGCGGCAGAACCACTGCCGGGCCCGCACCCGGCTCAAGCAGATCCTGGGCCTGCAGACGGGAGGCACACAATGACCGACACTCACGCCCGCAACCCGTCGGAGCCTGGCGACGAGATGCTCGACCAACTGCTCACCGACGCCGACCAGGACATGCTGACCTCGTTGAGCGGAGCCTTGCATCGCGAAGCTGGCCTTTCCAACCTGAGCGTGCTGCGTCTGCGGTCCCCCTTGACGGCCACTATCAACCTCAAGCCGGCCGCCCGTTCCCAGCGCCAGGACGACAACGGCCAGGTCCAGTACGCCCTCGAGATGCTGCAGCAGCTGCTCAAGGATCTGAGGCAGTCACGACGCCAGCTCATCGACTCGGAGATCCGAGTCACCAGCCCTGAGCGCCAGGCGGCAGGTCAATTCACGCGAGCAAGCCATCTGATCCGCCAGCTCGAAGAGGTCGTGCGAAACCGGACTCTCACAAGGGATACCGCCGAAGCCACCCTGCGCGAGGTCCGATCGCTCCAGGCGCGGGCATTCCGAACGCTGCGCGACGGGTCGAACCAACCCGGCGCCACCACTGGACTCCTTCTGGTCTTGGGCAACATGAACTCGATGGATCAGCACCTGCGCCACTGCGCCGGAGCTCTGCAAGAGCTGCTCAGCGACGAGAACCAAGACCTGGGCCTGCCTCTGCTCTCCTGAAGCGCAGGCACCACCCGAAGTGCACCACCGTCAGGGCTGGCCTCATCGGGCCAGCCCTGACTCATGCTCCTCTACCGCAGGAGGAAGACCCCACCCAGGCGACCCCCGACAGCCGGGAGAGGCGCGGCTCCATGAGCACCGGCGACTCGTAGGACGACAACGCCTCCGCCAACCTGACCTGGTGGATAGCCTCATGCCGGTGACGACGCTCTCCTCCCCCTCCGATACGACGCTGATCGTGCTGCGCGGCAATAGCGCGAGCGGCAAGAGCTCTGTGGCCGCCGAGCTGCGCAATCGGTACGGACGCGGCATCGCCCTGGTCGGCCAGGACAACCTGCGCCGCGTCGTACTGCGCGAGCGGGACGTCGTCGGCGGCGCCAACATCGGCCTGATCGACCTCACCGTCCGTCATGCGATGGAGCACGGCTTCCACACGGTGCTCGAAGGGCTCCTGTACGTCGCGCACTACGGCGAGATGCTCGCCGGACTGCTCGCCGACTACCGGGGCCGCGCCCACTGTTACTACCTCGATGTGCCGTACGAGGAGACCCTCGCGCGGCACGCGACCAAGCCGATCGCGGACGAAGTCAGCCCGGAGGTCCTGGCCGAGTGGTACCGGCCCCTGGACCTGTTGCCCGGCGGCGTGGAGACCGTGATCCCGGCCGCCAGCACCCTGCAGGAGACCGCAGACCGGGTGATGCGGGAGTCCGGCCTGGCCGCGCTCGCGAACACCACCGCATAGCGCCGCCCGTCCACGACACAGAAGCCCGGGAGCACAGAGGGTCGACCCTGTGCGAGGCAGGGCCAGGCGGCGCGGCTGCCGTCGCTGCGCCGCCCTCGGCTCGGGCTATGAGTCACGCCCGGGAGGCAGGCGGCTGAGTGCCGCCTCCCGGAGACGGTCCCGCTGCCTCCGGCCCATATGTCTGCAGAGCTTCCAGGGCGGCCCGTCGGATCTCAGGGGGCGTACCGGGGGCGGCTGCCAGGTCCGTGAGCCGATGCCGGTCGACACGCCGCTGTTCGGCGTCGGCTCTCGCGGTCTGCTCCTGGCGGTTGGCCCTGCGCTCTTGGGCAATGCCCCGGTAGACCTTGAGGGCCACACCGACCACCGCGAGAAGCAGCACGACCCAGGCCGCGGCGGGCGGAAGTTTCAGAAGGTCCGGCGTCAGTCCGGCCGCTGCGGTCACCATCGGCGACTCGCAGGGAATCGCAACGACCGGGGCGTCCCTGCTAGTTCAGCGGGAGAAGGGCCTCTGACCTGGGGATACGGCGGGAATGGCGGGCTGTTTTTGGCAAGGCTGGGGTAGAGCCGATGGAAGTCATCGGGTGGGGCTGAAGAGCCCCATCAATTTCCTTCTCTTTTTCATTCCCCAGTTTCCCTCTGCCAGTTGCGGTAGCCGTCCGCAGGTGGTTCTGCACGTACAGAACGGCAACAGGATACCGGTAGCAGGCCAACTGCACCACAGACAACGAAAGTTGTACCTCACGTGGCAGGACTTCTCGTCAGTCCATCCAACCCCGGGCCTTCACTCCCCTGCTCGTCTCGCCGTGCCTGCTGCTCCAGGTCTGCAGGACCGCCTCGGCGACCCTCGATGGCGGTCCGCCAGCCGGTCGCTGCCGAGCTCTTTGCCGCGAACAAGGGCTTGGGTGCAGGCACTCACTCGCGGGGCCGCACGCGGTCGACTCGCCTGGTCTATACAGGTGTCGGTGCTCAGCTCCGGAACCTGTGGCGCAGCGGGCTCGGTGTGGGCGTACATCCAGGTGTGTACTCGCTCCTCGCCGGGAATCGGGCGCGACGGGAGTGGCCCGGAGATGTTGTGGCAGGCAGTGAGCGCGTGCGCGATGGCGAGCACGGTCTCCTCATCGGCGCCCTCGACGGTGATCCGGGTCAGGCCGGGCTGCTCAAGATGAAGGTGGGACATGCCGTCGAGGACGGCGCTGCGCCGGCCCACGGTTCGCCGAGTACCGGGGTGTCACCCTTTCGAGACCCGCTCACCGTCCTGGCCGTACCTGGTGGATGTGGAGTTCGCGGCCATTACGGTGGCCGCCGCACGGGGGCAGCATCCTTGATCACACTTTCTATTGCCGCCCTTTGAGGGTGTGTTGGTCATGATTCCCAGGCGAATTCTGGGCGCCTGCATGCCCCCTGCGGCGCAGCAGCGAGTCTTCGACTGCAGACAGTCACCGTCAGCGGATGAAGGGTAAGCGCTTGGCGTGTTCTATGCGCTCCCGCGCTCCTCGACCAGCGGGCAGCACCGCCGGCAACTGTGCTGAAGCTACTGCATGTTTGCTGGATGACAGCTCGCATGGGGGTGCGCAGGCGCCCCCGGAGGCCTCCTGGCTGTCTGGCTCATTTGTCTTGCGCGTTGAACACCGTATGTAGCCAGGCTGCCGGTTGATGAGGGGTGCACAGGCCGGGCATCTCCGGGCGTTTTCGCAGCTCAGAGGCATGCCATCTTGCGATGGTGTGATGTGGCCCACATTGACTTGGGGAACTGATGGGACGTTAACTCCACTTCGCTCGTGAACTTTTGGTGACGCTGGGGTGGGGACTGTGGTGTTGGGGCGAAGTTTTCGTCATGCCCGTGTGCGAAGAGACCGTGCGAGACGCACGGTTGGATGGGTGGCTGCCGTCGGGGCGTTGCTTTCGGTAATGCCTGTCGCGTCATTCGCTACGGCTCCGGCGGCTGAGGCAGCGGTGCAGGCCGGGGGCCTCACGGAGCAGAGCGCCTCGCAGCGGGCGGCGGCAAGCGGGGAGCCGGTGGAGGTGACCGCGGCGCGTACCGAGTACACGACCACGCTGGCCAATCCGGACGGTACGTTCACGCTGACGCAGGCGACGCAGCCTCAGCGGGCCCGGGCCAAGGACGGCTCGTGGCGGGATGTCGACATCACGCTGGAGAAGCGTGCGGACGGACGGATTGCCCCGAAGGCCGCGGTCGTGGACCTGTCGTTCTCCGCCGGCGGTAGCGGGGCGGGCATGCTGAGCCTGTCCAGGGGCGACCGGCAGTTGAAGCTGGGCTGGCCGGGCGCCTTGCCGGAGCCGACCCTGGACGGTGCGGCGGCGACGTACGCCAATGTGCCGGTCAAGGGGGTCGATCTGCAGCTGACCGCGACGGCCGAGGGCTACCGCGAGGTGCTGGTGGTCAAGTCGGCTGAGGCAGCGGCCAGTTCGGAGCTGGAGAAGATCCGGCTCACCGCTGCGGGCGAGGGCCTGAGTGTGGTGCCGGGTGAGGGCGGCGGCCTGCGCGCGGTGGATGCGGACGGCAATGCCGTCTTCCGCGGGCCGGCCGGGCAGATGTGGGACTCCGCCGTCCCCACCCCGGCGCCGCAGAGCAGGACCACCAGCAACGTCAAGGCCTTGCCCGAGCAGACAGATGATCCGGCTCAGCCCGACGAGGGCAACGTCACCGCCGAGTTGCCCGTAGCCGTCGGGGACGGTGCGGTGTCGGTGCAGCCGGACCTGGATCTCCTGCGGGGCAAGGACACGGTCTATCCGGTGTTCATCGACCCGTCGGTGGGGCTGGGGCTTTCGGAGTGGACGAAGCTGTCCTCGGACGGGGACAAGTTCTACAAGTTCACCGAGCCCAAGGGCGTGGGGTATTGCGGATACGCCGACGGCTACGCCTGCCCGCGCGACGGCAACGGCGCCTACAAGGACCGCATGTACTTCGAGTTCGGTCCGGGGGCCCTGTCGGGCAAGTACGTGCTGGATGCCACGTTCCGCGCGTATGAGACGTGGTCGTGGAACTGCGATCCGCACTGGGTGGACCTGGAGCGCACCGACAACTTCGGTGAAGGCACTCGCTGGCCGGGCCCGAAGATGTTGGACCAGATGGGCGACCGCTACGTGTCGGCAGGCCGCGCCGACCTGTGCAGCCCCTCGCAGCCCAATTCGTGGATCGAATTCAACGACAACCCCGATGAGGCCGACGAGAACCTGGTCTCCACGGTCAGGGCCTTCGCGGCGGGCAAGTTCGACCGGCTGACCCTCATGCTGAAGGCGAAGGACGAGGGCGACCCGCGGGCCTGGAAGCGCTTCGACAACAACGCGGAGCTGAAGGTCAACTACGTGCACAAGCCGGGTGTGCCGACCTCGGTGGGTGCCATCAACGGCACCGGCAACGAGGCCGGACCCTGCCAGAAATCGCCGACAAGTCCGCAGACGGTCACGGTGCTCACGCCGACCGTCCAGGCCCGGGTGCAGACCTTGGTGGAGCAGCACCAGGGCGAGGAGGAGGGCTCGCTGCAGGCCGAGTTCTACATGGAGCGCTCCAGCGACGACACGTCCAAGGGCACCTGGTCACAGGTGTGGAGCGACTACAAGCCGGAGGCAGGCTGGGACCCGGACGGCACGCTGGAAACGGCGATCACCACCAAGCGGGCCGAGGGGGGGTTGTACCGCTTCCGGGCACGCACCCAGTCACACTGGGTCTATGGCGGTAAGTCGGGCGACCTGTTCTCGCCCTACTCCTCCTGGTGCTACCTGCGCGTCGATACCAAGTCGACGCTGGAGCCCACGATCACCACGGGCGGCCCCTACACCACCTGCGTCACCAACGACTGCGCGCCGAACGGCACTCCGGGCACACCGGGCATCTTCACCTTCAAGCCCAACGCTGCGGACAAGGACGTCAAGGCCTACCAATGGCGCTTGCTGACCAGTGACGCAAAGGCCACCAAAACGGTCAAGCCCACGGTCACCAACGGACCGTGGACCGAAAGCGCCGTCATCCCAGCGCTGTCCGGCACCCAGACCCTCGAGGTCAAGTCGAGCGACCTGGTACTCGACAAGGAGGGCCGCGTCCGCTGGGGACCGGCCGCCCTCTTCACGTTCAAGGTCGGCCTCGATCAGGGGCCGACCGGGCGGTGGCGTTTCGATGACGGCAAGCCCGGCAATGCGGTGACAGTGGCGAAGGACACCGGCGAAGTCGGCACCCGCCACGACGTGACGATCCACGACGAGGCCGCCACCGGCTGGTCCACGCTCGGGCGGCGCGGCGCAGGGGACTACTCCCTGCGCCTGAACGACAACCTCACCGACGCTGCGAAGCAGGTCGGCCATGCCACGACCAGTGCGCCCGCGGTCAACACCGGGGACTCGTTCACGGTATCGGCCTGGGCCTATCTGACGGACGACACCAAGAATCACGTGGTGCTGGCCCAGCCCGGCAAGGACGCGAACGCGTTCACCCTGTACTACTCGGCCGCCTACAAGAAGTGGGTGTTCAACCGGACTGACAGGGATCTGAAGAGCCCGGTGTACATCCGGTCGATGGCGGACGCGGAGAACCCGCCGCTGCGGGTGTGGACGCACCTGGCCGCGGTGTACAAGACCGAGGGCGAGGACGGTCAGCCGGACACCGACCCGGCCAACGACACCATCCAGCTGTTCGTCAACGGCCGCCCGCAGGGCGAACCGGTCCTGCTGGCCAAAGCCGCAGCCACCTACGAGCCGTGGACTGCTACGGCTGGCCTGCAGTTCGGCCGGTCGGTCAAGGACGGCACCGGCTCGGAGTACTTCCTGGGGCGCCTGGACGAGGTCGCGGTGTGGCAGGAGGCGCACAAGACAGAGCAGATCCGCCTCGAGTCGCGGCTGGAGAAAGACGGTGTGCCCGCCAACGAGCTGGTCGCCCACTGGGACGCAGCAAACGCGACCGGGACCTCGATGCCCGAGAGCAAGGAAGACCCCGACGACCCGAACAGCAAAAGCTTCCCCTACCAGCGCGGCGGCATGACCCTTTCCGCCTCGGGAGCAGCCCTGAACGGGGATGACAACACCACAGCTCTCGTCCTCAACGGCACCTCCGGCACTGCCACCACCACCGGACCGGTGGTCGACGAGACCGGCTCGTTCACCGTGTCCGCGCAGGTGCGGTTGAAAAAGACGCTGCTGGCGGCCAAGCCGGTGGGCTACCGCGGGCTGGTGGCCAGCCAGGCCACCCCCGCAGGCAAGGAATCCTCCTGGGCGCTGTGGGTGGAAAAGGTCGACACCGATGTCTACCAGTGGAAGTTCGGGCGTACGGCGGTCGATGCCAGCGGCAAGGTCGTCGACACCGCGCTCGCCCCAGCCGAGGACAAGGTGGGCCCCAAGGAATTCGATACCTGGGTCAACGTGACGGGTGTCTTCGACGCGACCAAGGATTTCACCGCCGAAGACGGCAGCCAGGAGTTCGGTGTAGCCCAGCTGTACGTCGGCCCGGCGCCTCAGCAGGGCAGCGAGGACGGCAAGGATCCCTTCTTGGTGGGCGTCCAGCAGGGCGCGGGCATCCTCGCAGCCGGCAGCGGCTCAGTCGGCGGTAAGACAGGCAACTACCTGGCCGGAGACCTGGCCAAGGTCCGCCTATGGACCGGTGCTATGACCGGCAACCAGGTCACAAGCCAGATCGCCGCACCGTCCCAGTAGCCGGCCTCCACGATCCCTCCGCCGGCAGGCGGCTCTCCAAAGCAACCTTCGACAGCGTGCGGCCACCCGACAGCCGGGTGGCCGCACGCGAGGAGAACACCCCTTATGAATCCCCTCGCCTTCGGCATGCCCTCATCGGGCCGGGCCGAGCGTCACAGACATCCCTGGGCCCGGCGCATCGCCGTGGTCACCGGCTTCATCCTGGTGCCCAGCCTGCTCACCCCCCTGGTCACCCCCGCCTCAGCGGCGGCAGATCCACTGGGCAGACCGGACCTGAAGGACCCCAAGCCCGCCAAGGTCTCCCCCTGGACGGTCAAGACCAACCAGAAGAACGCCGACATCGTCGCCAAGTCCGCTGCCGCGGACCGCAAGGCCGCCGAGCGCGCCCGCAAGGACCAGAGCACCACAGTGACCTGGCCTATCGGCGGCGCGGCCACGCTGAGCATGCCGGGCAAGGGCACGGCCAAGGCCGAGCCCGGAAAGCTGCCGGTGACGCTGGCGGCGCCGAAGCCGGACAAGTCCAAGAAGCAGATCAAGACCGCTGATGCGGTCAAGGTCAACGTGCTGGACCAGAAGGCCGCCACCAAGCTCGGCGTCAAGGGCGTCGCGCTGACCGTGACCGGGCCCGCGGGCGGCGGCAAGGCCCAAGTGGGCCTGGACTACTCGGCGTTCGCCTCCGCCTACGGCGGCGACTGGGCCGGCCGTCTGCAGGTCCTCGAGCTGCCCGACTGCGCGCTGAAGGACCCGGATAAGGCCAAGTGCCGCACCCGCACACCGCTTGAGTTCACCAACCACCGCAGCAGCCAGCAGCTGCAGACGCCTCTCACCTTCGATGCGGACACCAACTCGGCGTCGGCGAAGAACAGCGCACCAGCGGCAGGCGAAACCAAGGTCCTGGCGCTGGCGGCCGGTGACAAGTCCGCGGCCGGCAGCTACAAGGCGACCCCGCTGGCCTCCTCCTCCACCTGGGAGGCCGGCGGCTCCTCGGGCACCTTCACCTGGTCCTACCCGCTGCGCACCCCGCCCGCGGCGGCCGGCCCCCAGCCGGATCTGTCGATCTCCTACAACTCCGGCAGCGTGGACGGCCGTACCGGCAACACGAACAACCAAGGCACTTCGCTGGGTGAGGGCTTCGACATCACGTCGTCGTACATCGAGCGCAAGTACGGCTCGTGCGACGACGACGACCAGGCCGACAAGTTCGACCTGTGCTGGAAGTACGACAACGCCTCCCTCGTCCTCAACGGCAAGGCCACCGAACTGGTCAAGGACGACACCAGCGGCGAGTGGCACCTCAAGAACGACGACGAATCCACCGTCAAGCACCACACTGGCGCGGACAACGGCGATGACGGTGCCACCGATATCGACGGCAAGGGCGAGTACTGGACCGTCACCACCGGCGACGGCACCAGCTATACCTTCGGCCTGCACAAGCTCCCCGGCGCGGGCACGGACGAGCGCACCAAGTCCACCTGGACCGTGCCGGTCTTCGGTGACGACGAGGGCGAGCCCGGCTACAAGGACGGCACCACCTTCTCCGGTCGGGACAAGAAGCAGGCCTGGCGCTGGAACCTCGACCTGGTCGAGGACACCCACAACAACGCCATGACCTACTGGTACGAGGACGAGACCAACAACTACGACACCCTCGGCAACGAATCCACCGGCACCAGCTACACCCGCGGCGGCTACCTCAAGGAAATCCGCTACGGCCAGAAGAGCGGCTCCCTGTTCTCCGCCAGCCCCGCTGCATCCAACAAGGTCACCTTCACCTACGCGGAGCGCTGCATCGCCGCCGGAACCGGCTGCGACGCGCTCACGGAGGACAAGCGGGACAACTGGCCCGACGTGCCCTTCGATGTGGTCTGCAAGGACGGCGACAAGTGCACCGGCAACACCGCACCGTCGTTCTTCACCCGCAAGCGAATGACCGGCATCACCACCCACGCCTGGAACGCAGCCTCGACCGCGACCGACAAATTCGAGCCGGTCGACAACTGGACCTTCAAGCAGCTCTACCTCGACCCGGGCGACACCGGCGACTCCCACGACCAGTCGCTGTGGCTGGACGAGATCAAGCACACCGGCAAGCGCGGCACCGACCTCGCCCTGGACCCGGTGAAGTTCACCCACGAGTTCAAGCCCAACCGGGTCGACGGCACCACCGACGACATCCTCTCCCTCGAGAAGCCTCGCCTGAAGACGGTTACTTCCGAGACCGGGGCGCAGACCATCGTCACTTACATGGACGCGGACTGCATCTACGGGCAGACCATGCCCAAGGTCGATGACAACACCAGGCGCTGCTACCCCGTCTTCTGGTCCCCCAACGGCGAGAAGACCCCGATCCTGGACTGGTTCCAGAAGTACCCAGTCGCCTCCGTCTCCGCCACCGACCCGCGCGGCGGCTCCCAGGCCGTCCAGCACACCTACCAGTACAGCGGGGGCGGGGCCTGGCACTACAACGAAGACCCCTTCACCCCGGCCAAGGAACGCACCTGGTCCAGCTGGCGCGGCTACGAGAAGGTCACCCACCTGACCGGTGGCAGCGGCACCCAGCAGAAGACGGTGACGCTCTACCTGCGGGGCATGAACGGCGACCGCGTCCTGAGTGCCGACGGCAAGCTTCCGGACAAGGACAAGCGCAAGAGTGTCACGATGACCGGCATCACCGCCCCGGCCATCGACGACCACGACCGGTACGCCGGCTTCACCCGCGAAACGGTCACCTACAACGGTGCCGACGAGGTGTCCGGCACCGTCAACAGCGTCACCTCCAAGAAGACCGCCACTCAGCACAAGTCCTACGCCGACATTGAGGCCTACAGGGTCCGCGTCGGCGCCGAGCACGACCGCACCCGCATCACCTCCGGCAGCACAGCCACCAATCGCACCCGCAGCACCACCTATACCTACGACGACTACGGCCTGGCCGACACCGTCGAGGACAGCGGCGACAAGGCCATCACCGGCGACGAGAAGTGCACCCGCACCTGGTACGCCCGCAACACCGACAAGGGCCTCACCGACCTCGTCTCCCGTACCCGCACCGTCGCCAAGACCTGCGCCACCGCAGACAGCACCCTGGACCTGCCCGACGACTCCACCCGGTCCGGCGACATCATCTCCGACACCGCCACCGTCTACGACGACACCACCGCCACCACCTGGTCCGCCGACCAGAAGCCCACCAAGGGCGACGCGGTATGGACCGGCCGCGCCAAGTCCTATGCGAGCGGCACCCCCTCCTGGCAGAAGACCGCCACCACCAGCTACGACAGCCTCGGCCGTCCGCTGCTGGTCAAGGACACCGACGGCAAGAAGGTCACCGACACCACGTACACCCCGGCTGCGTCGGGTCCGCTGACCTCCAGCACGGTCGCCAACATCAAGGGCCACACCGCCACCACGGACGTGGACTTCGCCACCGGCAACCCGGTCAAGGCCAAGGACGCCAACGACAAGATCACCGAGACCGAGTACGACAGCCTCGGCCGCGTCACCGGCATCTGGCTGCCTAACCGGTCCAAGGTCCTGAAGAAGAGCGCCAACTACGTCTTCGGCTACAAGGTCCAGAGCGCCGACATGTCGTGGGTGTCCACCGGCACCCTCAAGGGCGACGGCTCCGGCTACAACACCAGCTACATGTACTACGACTCGCTGCTGCGCCCGCGTCAGACCCAGACCCCGACTCCGATCGGCGGCCGCATCGTCGGTCTGACCCTGTACGACGACCGCGGACTCGCCATCAGCTCCCAGGGCGACATCTGGGACAAGGAATCCGCGCCCGCCGGTGACGACGCGGTGCAGACCGAAGGTTCCCAAGCCCCGGTACAGACCGACACCACCTACGACGGCGCCGGCCGCGCCACCAAGACGGTCACCCAGCACCACGGCGTCACCCGCTGGACCACCAACACCACCTACACCGGCGACAAGGTCGCAGCCAGCACCCAGGCCGGCGGACAGGCCACCGCGGTAATCACCAACGCCCTTGGCCAGACAGTCGAGCGCCGCGAATACGCGGGTCCCAAGCCCGAGGGCACTGACTACACCACCACCACGTACACCTACACCCCCGCCGGCCAGAACAAGACCGTCACCGGCCCGGACGACGCCAAGTGGTCCTACGGCTACGACCTGTTCGGCCGCCAGACCACGTCGACTGACCCCGACAAGGGCACCACCAACACCTGGTACGACAACCTCGACCGCATCGACTACAGCGTCGACGCGGAGAACAAGAAGCTGCTCTACGGCTACGACGAGCTCAGCCGCAAGACCGGCCTGTGGCAGACCGACAAAACAGCCGCCAACAAGCTCGCCGCCTGGGAATTCGACACCCTCGCCAAGGGTCAGCAGGACAGTGCCACGCGCTACGTCGGCGGCTCCGCCGGCAAGGCCTACACCCAGAAGGTCGACTCCTACGACAGCCTCTACCAGGTCACCGGCAGCCAGCTGGCCTTGCCCGACGACGACGAGCTGGTGAAGGCCGGCGTCCCCAAGACCCTGTCATTCAGCACCAGCTACCGGCTCGACGGCACCCCCAGTCAGCAGACCGAGCCGGCCGTCGCAGGGCTCGCCTCCGAGGCCGTCGAATACACCTACAACGCCACCGGCCAGCAGCTCACCTCACAGGGCACCACCGGCTACCTGCAAGGCGCCGTGTTGTCCCCCCAGGGTGATCTGACGCAGCTCAGCCTCGGCATGCAGGGCGGCAACGCTGCGAAGAAGGCCTACCTCAACTACGAGTACGAGAAGGGCACCCGCCGTCTGGCCCGCTCATTCGTGACGGACGACGTGCATGGCTACATGCCGCAGGAGCTGGCCTTCAGCCAGGACGAGGCCGGCAACGTCACCTCCATCTTCGACGGCAGCACCCAGGGCGGCACCATCAAGCCCGACTACCAGTGCTTCACCTACGACGGCCACCGCCGCCTGAGCGAAGCCTGGACGCCCAAGACCGCCGACTGCGCCGCCACCGGCCGCACCACCGCCAACATCGACGGCGCCGCCCCGTACTGGACCTCGTACACCTACAAGAAGTCCGGCCAGCGGGACACCGAAACCCAGCACGCGGCCACCAGTGACACCAAGACCAGCTACGGCTACGGCACCGACAAGGGGCAGCCGCACACGCTGACCCGGACCGAAACCGGCGCAAAGACCAACACCTACACCTACTACAACACCGGCGACACCAAAACCCGCCCCGGCCCCACCGGCCAGCAAAGCCTGGACTGGAACAGCGAAGGCAAGCTCGCCAAGCTCACCGAAGGCGCCGCCGAAACCGGCTACCTCTACGACGCCTCGGGTGAACTCCTCATCCGCCGCGCCAAGGGCGACGGCGACAGCATCCTCTACCTGGGCGGTACTGAGGTCCGCCTCACCGCCAAGGGCACTACCAAGACCCTCAGCGGCAGCCGCTACTACACCGCCAACGGCCAGACCATCGCTGTTCGCACCGCAACCAGCGGAGTCAGCGGAACGAAGCTCAGCTTCCTCGCCACCGACCATCACGGCACCTCCAGCCTCGCCCTCGACGCCGGCACCTACGCCATCACCAAGCGCTACACCAGCCCCTTCGGCACCCCACGCGGAACGAAGGCCACCAACTGGCCCGACGACAAAGCCTTCCTCGGCAAACCCGCCGACACCGGAACCGGTCTCACCCACATCGGCGCCCGCGAATACGACCCCGCCACCGGCCAGTTCATCAGCGTCGACCCACTACTCAGCCTGGATCAGCACCAATCCCTTAACGGCTACGCCTACGCCAACAACACCCCGATCACCTCGAGCGACCCCACCGGCCTGCGCGGGACGTGCGAGACGGAATGGGACCCCAGCCCCTGCTCGAAGGACGACCCAAACGGCGACGGCAACCCCGACCACGGCAGACCCAAGCCACACCAGCCCTACAACAGCTTCAGTGGCGGCACAGCCCAGGCGGACAGCGCTAGCAGGATCTACCAAAACGGCCCCTCCCTCGGCTACGGGCCCAACGTCGACGAATACATCCAAGCCAACCAAGACCACAATGCGCCGTCGTCTCCTGACATCTACGACTACAAGTTCTGGGCGAATGCAGCGCGCGATACTGCCCGTTACTTCAAGGAGAATCTCGGACAGTCGGACGAGTGCGCCAAACAGGCGCCCCTAAGGTGCGATGTACGTTCTGAGGGTACGGTAGATGTTGGCGGCTCACTCCTTGCGAAATCTGCAGCAAAGACCGTCTTTGGTAGGATCCTTGAGAAGATTCGCCCAACCCAGAAGGCTTATCCTGGGACAAAGCTCCCAAAATCATTCACGATTGAGACGACTCACGGCCGTAGTGTCTGGGTCCACCCGAATGCAACAAAGCACATCGAGGAAGAGCTGAGACGGGCAGGACGGTTCAAGGATATGTTGACCGAGGACTATCTGGTAGGGCTGTACAGATCGATTGACGCGGCAACGGTGAACGGTATCCAGTACGGCCACAAGGCCATCAGTCACGGCTGGGAACTGATCATTGTGCGACCCAAGGGCGGACAAGCAGGCGCTGATCCTGTTCTCAAACATGCACGAATCGTGATGGAGTGACCATGGTGTTCCGACTTGTCGGGGTTGAAGACTCCAAGGCGCCACAGTTGACGATCGATCCGTACGTACCGTTGACTGTGCAGTGGCCCCGATATTCTTCGGAGTTGGAAAGACCCAATTCTGAAGTGCTCGCCAACGAGACAGTAACTGTCGAAATTAAGACATCCGCCCTTGACGGCTGTCTCCTTGAGTTCATCCTATTGGACTGGCACGCGAAGAAGGATCCGTCTGGCGAGCTTGCGGGCATGGCTTTCGAGAAAGGCGTCCCATTCCTTTCGAACGATCCGCAGGTGGATGGGATTCTCAATGTCGAGCCATACGTGAACGGCGTCACGATTCGCCTGCTGGGCGAAGCTTCGGCTCGGCGCATTGGCTCACATGCGGCCATGCTGGACGTATCGGCTTCCGGGGAACTCGTCGCCCTACATGTCAAGTTTGACGACGATGAATCCAGATCATTCTATGATCAGGATTAAGTAGGGCAACGGGAAACCGGGCCACTTCCACCCCCAGGTCTGGGCCGTCCTTCAGGGGCTTGCAGCGCGACTGCAAGCCCCTGGAAGCGCGCCGCCGAACCCTTTGCTACGAACCGGGAACGCCGGGGCAGGTCCCCCACCCACCACACACAGTCAACTCGCCCGGCCTGCACAGGCATCAGGTGTCGGATCTGAGCTCCGGCACCTGTTGCGCAGCGGGCTCGACGTGGGGCGTACATCCAGGTACACACTCCCTCCTTACTGGGAATCAGGCGCGGCAAGACCGGCCTGGAGATGCACGGTCTCCTCATCGGCACCCTCGATTTCGATCCAGGGCAGGTTGGGCATGCTGTCGAGGACAGCGCTGCACGGGCCCGCGGGAGGCCGGGCATCAGGCTGTCCCTCCTTCTCGAGGCGCTGGCCTACTGTTCGCACCTACACTCGCCCAGCAAGCCCCCCGTCCTCTCCCCTACGCAAGCAAGGACGCCGCTTCAACCAGCTGCCGCCACAGGCCCCTGAGGGGATGCCATATGGTCCGTGCTGGCGTGCGGAGCACACCGACCATCCGCCACGTACACGGGATTTCCGTCAGGGCGCTGATGGATCCAGGAGAGGCCACCGAGGTCGAGGTGGTGGCGGGCCCGGGTGACGGCGACGTAGGCGAGGCGCGCTTCGTCCGGGTCGATGGGGCCGGGGATGGGGTGTCCGGCGCTGTCGACTTCGTCGGTGTCGGGGGGTGGGGTGAAGTCGGGGGCGATGCGCACGTGGGGCCATTCGCGGCCTTTGGCTTTGTGCGCGGTGGAGACGGTGACCTGGGCCTGGGTCTCGGGAACGAGTCGGTCGACGGCGTTAAGGATGGCGTCGGGTCCGTGGTCGTCGACGAGGTTGGCAAACGGCTGGAGGTCGGCGCCGGCGGGGTCGAGTTCGGCGTAGTCGCGCAGTTCGTTCCAGGTGGTGAACAGGACCAGTTCGGGGTGGTGGGTGCGTCGTCCCTGGATGAGGTCGCGGGCTGCCTGGGCCAGCGCGCGCAGGGCGTCTCCGCCGCCGGCGAGTGCGGTGGGGGTGTTGGCGTCGAGGAGGGTGAGGATTTCGGTGATGGCGCCGATGTTGGTGCGGCACAGTACGGCGTCGGGGCGGCCGGTGTGGGGGCCGATGGTGGTGGGGATATCGGCGCTGGCGGTCAGTCGGATGGGGGCGTCGGCGAGGGTGAGCCAGCGGTTGGCTTCGTCTGCGAGGCGGGGGCCGAAGCGGAAGGAGCGGGTCAGGGTGAGGTGGTGGCCTTGGAAGCCGGTCATGACGTCGCGGGCGCCTCGCCAGCCGTAGATGGCCTGGGCGGAGTCGCCGACCATGACGATCTGGGTGCGCTCGCGTTGGGCGAGGACGATCTGCTCGAGGACGGGGTTGGTGTCCTGGGCCTCGTCCAGGAGCAGGTAGTCGGTGTTGAGGGCGGGGTCGGTCAGGGCCCACATCTTCAGGTAGTGGTCGTGTTCGAAACGCACCATGCCTGCCTGGGGGTTCTGCAGGTCGTCCCAGGCTTTTGCGGCGTATGGCAGCAGGAGGTCGGCGAGTTCGGCATGTGCCTCGCCGGTGTCGAGGCCGCGTAGTTGTGGCACGTGGTGGTGGGCGAGTTCGGTGTCGGCGGACTGGCAGTAGCGGGCCACTGTGCGCAGGACCGTGTTGGACAGGGTGGCGGGCAGCAGGTCGCGGCCGTTGATACGGGCGGGAGTGTTCAGGCCGAGGTCCTGGCCGACCTTCCAGCCGGGCCGGCGGGGGCTGTTGAGGCGCTCGCGGTAGCGGTGGCCGAGTGCACCGTAGGCCAGGGAGTGAGCGGTCTTGCACTGCACCGATGCGGGGAAGCGGGTGGCCGCGTCCTGGGCGATGGCCCGGTTGAAAGCCAGGTAACGGCCGCGGCGGCCGCCGGTTTGTTCGGCGAGGAAGGCAAGGGTGGAGGTCTTACCGGTACCGGCGCCGGCCTGAATGACGAGGTGGTCGCCGTCGCTGAACGCCTTGAGGGCGGCAGCCTGTTCCTCGGTGGGGGTGAAGGACATGAAAGGGGGTCTCCGGGAAGCCGTGACAGCCCACACCAGGGTGCGGACATGCGGGAGAGCCCTGCACCGGGCGGTGCAGGTACCGGAGTGAAAGGTGCCAGCCGAGTCGCACGCCGCCGGGGCGTGTCGTGACGGGTCCCCTCTGGAGAATGACAAGAAGCGAACGTGCAGTCTCGAATCGTGCCCCTGGTCGAGTCTGGTGTCCCGATCAGGTGAGGGGCGGCGGGAAGTTCAGCGTTCGCCAGACGGAGGTTCGTGACCGGTGCACAAGGGGTCGAGGAGGGTTCCCATCGGGATACCGAAGGCGTGGGCGAGGGCGTGCCAAGTGGCCAGTGTTCCGACGGTGCGGCCCTGCTCGATCTCGATGAGGGTGCGCCGGGACAGGCCGCTGTGCGCGGCGAGTTGGTCGTAGCTCCAGCCGCGCTGCGCGCGCAGGCGGGCGAGGGACTCGCGCAGTGCCGTCGGGTCCGGGTCCGGCGGCGGGAAGATCGTCACCTGCCCATCCGACGGTGCAGACCCCTGCCCTGACAGTGCAGACCTCTGCCCTATTTGTGGCGGTCCGGGTGAAAGTCTGCGGTGAACAGGTCTGCACTACGGTGTCCGCTCGCCGGACATCCCCACTGCGGCTCCGACTCCGCCGCCCGCACCTGCTCGAAGGGACCCCATGACCGCTCTGCCCTCACGCTCCTGGAGCGTGACGATCAGTACCCGCGCCCGGATCCCGACCGTCACCTGCAGCGCCTGCCGCTCCCTCACCGCGCAGCCGGGCATCGCGTTGATGAATCAAGCACGGCGTCACCTCGCCAGCCATCTCGCCGCGGCGCCCCTGCCCTTGCACCTGCGGATCTGCCAGTGCCGCGAGCACGCCTGTGCCTGGCACCGCCATCCCACACCCTGCTCCGGCCCGCTGCGGCTAATGCTGATCTGCAGCAACAATGGACGCACCTGGCATCTGGCAGACGTCTGCCGCGGCTGCGCAGGCGCCATCCCCCACGCCGCGGCCGTTCCCGAACCCCCGCCCCGCACACCCACCCAGCCCTCCAACACGCCGCTCTCGCCCGAGGCGGCGGACGAGGCCTGCGAATGGGTAGAGGCACTGTGAGGCGGCACCGTTGATACCGGCCGGCAGCGCTGCCGCGCCCCTGCTCCCCCGTCATCATGGCAGGCCCGTGTCTGGCACGCCCGCCGCGATGTCGGCGAGGAGCGCTGGCAGAAGATCCTCCTCGTACGTGTAGGCGGAGCGCGCCTTCATCGCCGGCACCAGATGTACGTCCCAGGGGGCATCCGACGCCTCAAGCCGCAGATCGAGGGTGCCCTGCGGGGCGGTGGCGAGGTAGTCAGCCGCGCTCATCCGCCATGGGACGGCTTGAGGCGCTGCAGCCAGGAGGGCTCGCATGTGCGCCAGGCCTGCTTGGTCGAAGTCCGCGCGGACCGCGACACGCCAGCCGGCGTGGTGCAGGGCGCCTATTGCCGCGCATTCCGCCGATGAGGGAGTGCCTGCGGTACAGATCACCCGCGGCGGTGTTGGGGTGCGGTCGTCCTCAGAAGGTTGCGTGCTCGCCGCGGCCAGCACGGAGGGGTTCTCCGTGACGAAGACCCATGCATCTGGCTTTGGGGGCGGCGCCCACGCGATGTTCGTGAGTTCCCTCGGCGGCAGGGTGAGCGTTGCACCGGGCGGGACGTGCCAACCGCGGGGTGTGACGCCTGTGACGATGAGTCCGCCGATCAGGTCGTCGAAGTCCACGCCGAGCCGCTCCCAGCCCAGACGCGGGACCGTGCCGGAGTGTTGGGTGAGGGCGAGAACCAGGGCGGGCAGCGGGCCTCCGTCGAGTGCATGGGGGTCGCCGGGGACCAGGGTGCGGCGGTCGATGCGGTGGCCGGGCTCGGGGAGCCGTCCGGCGACCTGAAATGCCTGGGCGAGTAGGGCGGCAGGGTCTGGTTGGTTGAGGATGCGGGCGATCCATCCGCTGCTGCGGAGCCGGGTGAAGGCCGAGGTCGGGCTCACGAGTTCGCGGACGTGCGCAGGCAAGCAGGCTGCTGTGGTCTCCAGTTGGGTGCGGAGCCGGTCGGTGGAGGCAGCGTGTTCGGTGCGGGCTCGGGCTCTTGCCGCGAGGCGTCGGCCGCAGGCATGGGCGGCGACGGCGCCGGGGGTGAGTGCCGGCCCGCGGGCGGTCAGGGCTGTTGTGAGGTGGCCCAGGTCGATCCGCCGGCGCTGGCCCGATGCCAGTGGTTGTCCGCTGATCAGGCCTGCCGCGGCGGCGCGCTGGGTCGGTGAGGCGGGAATGCTGACGGTGACTGCGGGGCCGTCGGTGAGGGCTTCGTCGCCGCGCCGGTCGGCGGCCGCCGCGATTGCCTGCCACAGCCAGGCAAGTTCGGGGGCAAGCAGTGGTGCGAGGTCGGCGCCGGAGCAGGCATCGGCGCACAGGGAGCAGGTCATGCCGGGCTCCCGGGCAGGGTGTTGATGTCGGTGTCGCCGGGAAGTGGGTGCAGGCCGCGGATCAGCATGGGGAAGGCGACGACGGTTTCGTCGCTGCCTGCTTCGAGGTCGTGGGCGTCGATGCCGTCCCAGGCGCCGGGGGCGCCGTCCCAGAGGTAAGAGGTGCACAGGATGTCCAGGTCGAGTGCGGCAAGGTAGCGGGCGAGTCCTTCGCGGCCGCGTTCGTCGACCTCGGCGGGAACTTCGTCGAGGGGGACCAGGCGCAGGCCGGTATCGGTGAAGCGGTCGTAGTTGGCTGCGATGGCGGCGAGCATGGGTGCCAGGACGACCAGGCGTCGTTCGCCGCCGGACAGGCCGGTGCGTGAGCCCCATCGCCGGGAGACGGGGGTGCCCTCGGGGCCGGGGCGTTCGACGAGGTAGTGGACGTCGACCCAGTCGCGGATGTCGACTGCTGCGGTGAGGCGTTCGGTCATGGTGGTGCCGTCGGCGGCGGCCAGCAGCGCCTGCAGCGCTTGCCCGACTTGTTGTTTCTGCGTTTCGGTGCGGACGGCATCGCTGACTTTGCAGGACAGCTCGTACACGGTGCGGGTGGCGGCGTCGAGGTCGTCGCGCAGCCCGATGTGGACTTGGACGCCGACCCCTGAGGATGCCTGGGCTGCGCGCATCTTCTCGTTGACCGATTTCTTCCAGTCCATCAGGGCCACCCATGCGGTGCCGATGGCGGCAGGCAGGCGGCCGATGACGAAGTCCCGCAGTGCCGCTGCTTCGGCGGCGTCGAGGGCGCCCCGGGCCTGGGCGGCCAGGGTCTGCGCGCGGGTTGCGGCGCTGAGCGGGTCATAGCGGGTTTCTGCGTGGGTGAAGACGAATGTGTCGAGTTCGTCGAGTCCGGTGGGCGGGTCGTCGCGGGCGACGGTCCAGGTCTGGGCGAGTTCGGCGCGGACCTCGTCGTAGTGCTCGCCGAGGGTTCGCTTCGAGGCGGTGGGGCGGCGGGCGAGCAGAGCTTCCGCCGTGGCGAGGAGCTGTGGGCCAGAGCCGTCCGCGCGGTGGGCATCGGGGGCGGTGAGGTCGGCGTCGATGCCCAGGGCCTGGGCCAGGGGCGGCCAGGCGAGCAGTGCGGCCAGGTGCGCCTGGGTGGATGTCTGGTCGGGACGTGCTTCGGTGAGTCGTTCGTGCGCGGTCTTCAGTTCGCTTTCGCGGGTGCTGAGTTGCTTTTCTGCGCCGGTGGCTGTTTCTCGGGCGATGACGAGCTGCGCAGAGAGGTCCTCGGCAAGTGCGGTGGCGGCTTCGAAGCGGCGGGCGGCGTCGTCGGCATCGCCGTGCACCTGGGCCTCGGCCAGCTCGGCCTGGGTTTCGAGCACGGTGGTGTGTGCGCTCTGCGCGGTGTGCTGGAGATCGGCGAGTTGAGTGGCCAGTGCGGTTTCATCGGGAAGCATGCGCAGGACGCGGTCGAGTTTGGGCAGGAAGCGGTGGATGAGCCGCTGGGTGCATGTGGCCAGCTGTTCAGCGTGAGCGTGACCGTTGTTGATCAGTGTGGTCAGTTCGTCGTGGCCGGTGGGCATGCCCAGGTTTTGGGCGCGCTGTGCCCAGGCGTCATGCAGGCTGGTGTGCGTGGCTGCGGCTTCGTCCGCTTGGCGGCGCAGGGTTCGTGCAGTGTCCTGGAGCTCATGCGCTGCATGAGCAGTGGTGGACCGATTGGCCTCGGCGTTGGTCAGGTCGTGTCGTGGGGGGAAGGATTTCGTTTGGCTGCGGACGGTGTCGCGTTGCTGACGGCACTGTGCAGCGACGCTACGCCTGCCCTCGGCGTCGTCTTCGAGGGTCTGTGCGGTGGCGTCGAGTTCGTCGGCCTTGGCGCGGGCCCGGGCCAGGCGTGTGCGGGCGCCGATATGTGACGCGGCGGGGATCTCGGCGCCGGCCAGGGCAGCAGCGGGTGCCGCTCCGAGCGGGCCGGCAGCGAACGTGCCGTCGCGTCCGATCACAAGAGCGGTGCGGTCCCTCAGAGCGGTGGCGCTGTCGGCCAGCTCGATGCGGGCCAGGACGGCGCGGGCGAGATCGGCATGCGGGTGGTCGCGGACGACGTCCAGTACGGCAGTCAGGTTGTGTTCCACCACTGGACCTGTGGGGCTGATGTGCCAGGCGTCGGTGGTGATGCCGCCGGTGTGCAAGTGGGCGCCGAGCACGCCGGCATGGGCGAGGGCGAGCTCGATCATCGCCCGCTGTGTATCTGCATGCTCGAGGGCGGGGCGCCATTCCAGCAGCGTTCCGAGCGCGGTGTCGTCATCGCCTGCTCCCGCCCAGTGCGGGCGCGGCAGCGGCAGCAGCTGCCCGGCGCGCAGCCGGCGGGCGTCGGCGCGGTGCTGTGCGGCAGTGGCATCGAGATCCGCTGCGTCGGCGAGGTGGGCCTGGGCGGCATTCTCGTGGACAGCAGCGATGGCTTCGCCGGTGCGCAGGACTTGCTCGGCCCATGCGTTGAGTTGATCGCGTACCACGGCGGGTTCCGCGCCGGTGAGAGCGTCTACGTCGCCTGTCTCCCACACCGGGTGCTCGCCAGCAGGAAGCGCCAGGGCCACATCGTTGTGCAGGCCGCGCAGTTCAGGATGCTCGCGTGCCCAGCGGGCGACGTCGGCGAGTGTCTGGTCGGCGGCTGTGCGGGCAGCTGCTGTGGCGCGGTCGGCTGCCTGGCGGGCCTCGTCACAGCTGGTTTCGGCGTCGGCGGCTTTGCCGTCTGTTGTCGTGGCTGCCTCGGCGGCCTCCGCGACCGGCCCGTGGTCGCGCTTGATCAGTGCTGCTCGGTCGGCTGTGGCGCGATGGGCCTGTGCCGCGGCCTTCCAGAGGGTGGCGAGCTGTTCAAGGCCCGGGCGGTTATGGGTGAGGGTCAGGCCGGGGCCCGGGTCGATGGTGCGGTCGGCGACGGAACGGGTGGCGCGGGCGCGGGGATGGTGGGCCAGCAGGGCGTCGAGCGCGGGCGGCGTACTGCCGGCAGCCTCGGCAGCGGCAGCGAGTTCGGCGAGGTCGTCGATGACCTCGCCCAGAGCCCCATGGGCGTCCTTGGTGCGAGTACGGGCCTGGGCGGTGACGGTCTCCAGGGTGGCGAACCCGCTGCGTGCTGCCAGCTGTTCGGCCTTGAGTCGTTTACGCAGATCCGTGATGGGCCCATGGGCCTTGTACGCTGCGGAGTTCTCGATGGCGCGGGCGGCTGCCCGTGCCTCACGGTGGTCGGTGTCAAGCCGCTGGACCTCCGCTCGCGCCTCCTCTGCTGCATCCTTCGCCCGGGTGTACAGACCTGTGCTTCGCTGAACCTGCCGACCGCGCTCTGCCGCTTCGTCGGCGGCCTTCTGCGCCGCGGTGTGCGCGGTCCGGGTGACGTCGACGGCATGAGCGGTCCACACGCGGGCGAAGTCGGCCAGGACCGTGGCGGCTTGCGCGTCCCGCTCGAACGCCGCGCGGGTGGTGTCGGATTCGGCGAGCGCCTCTGCGGTCGCCGTCAGCACGTCACCGGCCACACCCGGGAGCGACTGGCGCAGTGCGTCGGCGGCCGCGGCCGGGGAGACATCGCCCAGCAGGGTCGGATTGCGGACTTCCCGCAGGCGCGCGGCGAGTTCGCGCAGTTCGCCGGCCGTGGTGGACCAGATCCGGACGGCCAGCTGCTCGACGTAGTCCTCCGGCTCCTGGAAGACTCGCCCGCCCGCGGCTTCGACGCGGGTGGTGAACTCCTCGTGTTCCAGCGCGGCCCCGCCCGGGGCACGCAGAGCCAGCTCGTGCAGGGGGCGGCCGGGCACCGTGAACGGGACGACCTTCACTGCGGGGGTGGAACTCGGCGAGTACTGCAGCCTGACTCCGAAACTCACCACTGCGTCAGTTGGGTCCTCGGTGTCGGCTGTGGTCGCTGCTTCTTTGGCGGGGGCGGCGAAACTCAGCCAGAGGTAGCCGTAGCGGCGGCCCTTGGCCGGGGCTCCTTCGCTCATGAGGAGTTTCAAGGTGGTCGGGCGTGCTTTGCCGGCGGCGAGTTTGGCGGCATTCAGGTCGAGCAGGTAGGGCCACAGCGCTTCCAGGGCGGTGGTCTTGCCCGTCCCGTTGGGCCCGCGCAGCAGCAGGCGTCCCGATGCTGCAGGCAGGTTCAGGTCGCCGTAGCGCCACACATTGGACAGGCCGGCGCCGACCAGCCGCCAGCGGCCGCCGAACCGGTCGGCGTTGCCGGCCGGTGCAGGCGGGGGCGGGGAGGTGAAGTCCAGATCGAGGGTGTCGTTCACGATGAGCGCTCCTCCTGCGGCTCGGCCGCCAAGGCACTGAAAAGGTCCGGGCCTTCTTGCATCCGTGCACTGCGTTGGTGCGGGCGGTCGGGTGGGCGCTTGGCGGCCGTAGAGCCGGGCCGGGTGCGGGCGGTTTTGGGCACGGCGGTGCCTTCTTTCGCCCAGCGGCCGGTGGTGGGGGCCAGCCACCACATCGAGTCGGCGGTGTCGCTGTCCGACGGTTCGGCGGAGGTGAAGTGGATCAGGTTCGTGCCGGTCAGCAGGTCGCGGACCCTGGCCGCCAGCAGGAGGGGGTCGCTGGAGTACTCAGCGCCCCAGCCGCCCTTTCCGCTGGCGTTGTCGTCGGCGAATTCCGTCAAGGCCGCGACCACTTGCTGCTGGGTCAGGCCGCGCCAGCCGGGGCCGGGGCCGTTGCCGGTGATGCCGTGGAGGGTGGCGTGGTCGAGCAGTAGCAGCGCGGCGTGCGCGACGGTGCCCGGCATGGGGAAGGGCATCGGGCCGAGTTCACGGAAGTGGCGGAAGGCCTCGTCCGGCACCACGAATGCCGCGCCCTCTGCGCGGCGTTCCAGGACCAGGCCGAATGCTGTTGCCAGGGGGGCGCCGTCGTCGCCGCGGGCGCGTTGGCTCAGCCACTGGGCCTCGGCCTCGTCCAGGAGCGCGGTGTGCACGCAGGTGTCGTCGACCAGGGCGCGGCGCATCCGGCGGGCCGCGTCTGGTTCGCGTTGTGCTTGCTCGAGCCATCCTTGCGGGTCGGCAGCCGGGTCGAGGGTGCCCGGGTTGGCCACCACATGCGCCAGCCGGGTGTGGTGGACGGCGAGCAGGACGGGAGCCTGCTCGTCGTGCAGGTAGCCGTCCAGGTCGCCGTCGAGGCGCTCGACGACGCCGCGTTCGTCGAGCATGCGCAGTGCGGCCACGATGGCGCGGCGCTCGGCCATGTCGTTGCGGGAGGGCAGTGCGGCTTCCGCGGCAGCCGTGCGGGCGGCGGTGACCAGCTGTCCCAGGGCGGCCCTCGGGGGCATCGACTCGGCGGCAGCGACCAGCAGAAAGAACCAGGAGCAGGTTGCCGGGCTGGGGCCCTGCTGGGCCCAGACCGCCGGGCGCGGCGGTGCGCTTTTACGCAGTCGTACCAGGTCGCGTTCGATGACCAGGACCCATCCCAGCCGGGCGACGGCAGCGCGTAGTGCGCTCTCGTTACGGCGTACGGCGGCGATGGTCGCGTCGTCGCGGCCGCCGACCAGCCAGGGGGTGGCCGCGAGGTGGCGCAGCAGTGCCGCTGCCTCAGAGTCGGCCTCAGGCCGCCAGGCCTTTCGCGGGCGGGGCGCTGGTGGCGTCGCTTCTGTGGCGGGCGCCAGATCGGGTGCGGGAGGCTCGTCGCGGGGTGTCTCGCTCATGCGGCGCCCTCCTGCGCTGTATGGGCATCGGATGCCTCAAGGCCGACGCGGCGCTGAACCGCGCGGGATCCGGTGAGGTGGATGGCGGCGCGTGGCGCTGGGTCGTTGCTCACGGTGGTGCCCGCGAGGGCAGCGAGGGCAGCGGCGGAGGGGCGCTGGCCGGGTTTGTGGAACAAGGGGATGCGGCCGGGCAGGAGCACGCGCCAGGTGGGGGCGTCCAGCGTGCCGGTGCCGGTGCCGGTTCCGGTGTGGACGAGGGTGCAGGCCAGTCCGCCGCTGACGCCGGTGCGTTGCGGTCCCCTCGCGCCCGCGCGGGCGGCGGTCATGAGGGCGGCGAGGGCGATGCGGGCAGCACTCTCGTCCAGTTGTTGTCCGGGTATCGCGGCCAGGACCGCGCCGACAGCGGCACTGTGTTCGCTTTGGCGGCGGGCCCGGGCTTCGGCCACCTGCGCCTTTGTTGCTGTGTCGTCGCGGGGTGCGGCGCCCCGGCCGCGCGGACCGGAGCGGCCGGCGGTGCGCAGCAGTGTGGGCACCGGGACCTGCGGTCCGCCGCGCCAGGACGGATTGCGGACGGCTTCGTCCTCGTCGGCCTGGCCGTAGAGCTTGCGCCAGGAGTGGTCCCCGACCGCGGCTTGGAAGATTTGCACCCCCACCTCGGGGGTCAGTACCGCCTGGGCCAGCAGGAGTGCCCGGCTGCGGCTGGAGGCGGTGCCCGCCGAGGAATGCAGTCGGCGCAGGTTGGCGTGCATGCCCGGCAGCGTGCGCACCAGACGCAGCGAGAACCGTGCCGCGCGTCCGGTGCGGGCATCGAACCAGGCGCACAGCCCGTCCCAGTCCTCGATGCGTCCGCCGCGGGAGGCGCTGAGCGCACCGGCCGTGATGAGGTCGCGGGCCTGGGAGGCATCGACCGCGGAATGCGCCAGCAGCACGAACCACGGCTTCAAAACACTCAGGGCGGCTGCGGCGCGCGCGGAACCTGAGTCCAGCTCGGCGGCAACCCGGGTGGCATAGTCGACCAGCAGCCCCTTGAGGTCATGGGTGCGTTCCTCGTCCAGATCGAACCGGTCGGCCAGGCTCATCAGGACGTCCTCGGCACCCACCAGGGCAGCGTCCAGATCGTCATGGCTGGTGAACACGGCCCCCACCGCGTCCATGCATGCAGCGCCGACACGCTCGATGTTCGGGTCGTGCGCGCCCAGGGCGGCCGCGAGTTCCTCAAGGTGCGTGACAATGCGATTCAGTGACACGATCGGGATTTCCCGCACGGTCGCCGTCCCGGCCAGGACCTGCCGGTAGAAACGCTGGACGTGCCGGCCTGCCGGACTGGCGGTGTAGCGCCAGTTCCGTGCCAAGATCTCGGCGTACCGGCGTGCACGGCTGGTGTCCGAGCGCACCGAGACCGCGTTCATTGCTTTGAGCGCATCCAGGCGAGTCTCGACCACCCGTGTATCCATGCGAAGCCCGTTGGCCGCGAGGGCTGCTGCCACTTCGGCGGCCGTCAGGTCGGTTACCGATCCCTCAAGCACATCCATGATTGCGATGTAGTCGCCGGACTCTGGTCGCACCAGATATCCCACAACCTGCCGCGCATCGTCGGATCCTGCGAACTCCGGCTCCTGTGTCGGCACCAACTCCCCCTCCTTGCGGCCCGAAAGCACCGCACTGCTGCGGGCTTCGTTGGGAAACGTAGAGGCCGCCACTGACAACACCCCCGGGAATCCCGCAGATTGGGGGGACACTCCCCCACTCCGTGTGACTCGAACACTTCACTGTCAGCCCTGTGCGCGGCGGGCTGGGAGCCGATGGCGGCCTGCGTGGGGTTCAGCTGACGGCCGACGATGCAGGACGCTGGACGCGGCTTTGAGCTGCGCCGAAGAACGTAGGAGCAGCTATGTCGATGACGCGCGGCCCTGCCGCTCAAGGGAAACGGGGCGCGGCCGCCGACCCGTGAGCCGCTGGGCGGTATTCGGCCAGATTGATGCGAGCAACAGCCAGCGACTAAAGCCGCCAGCCCGGAAGAGGTTCCCCAGTCAGGGAATTCGATATTTCGTTCGAGTATTTGACGGGGTGGCCCGCGAATTCACTCGGCACGGACGCAAGTCACCATTCCGGCTTGGCCAGTTCAGCGCGGGCGCCAGGTGCGGACTTCGAGGTGGGTGATGTGAGCGTGGGGGTGGATGCGGCTCGTTTCAACCAGCCACTGGTGCACGGCGGCAGTGACGTCTCCGCCTGCGGCATCAACGCGGCGGGCGAAGTCGGCGGCGTCGAATCCGCCGGTTGCCGCTGATCCGTAGGAGCGTTCCTCGGTGTGGTCGGCGCGTTGGATGACGTCGCGGCGGATGCCGGGTGAGTCGGTGCGGCTGCCGGAGGGGTGCAGGTAGCCGGTCTTGCCCAGGCGCACGGTGAAAGCCAAGCGCAGGCCTTGGCGGGCGGCTTCGGCGATCAGAGGGCGCAGGCGGGCGGAGCCGGAGGCGATCGCCTGAGCGCCGACGCGACCGGTGCCGGTGCCGGTGGGGGTGATCAGGACGGCCTTGTGGCGGACACGGGCCTGGGTGCCGGAGCGGGTGGTTCGGCGGGTGATGTGGCGGGCAGCCAGGGCTGCGAGTTCGGGCACCTCGATGATCCCTGCGGTGGTGACGGCGTCAAGGACTTCGCGCAGGGCGGTGACGAAGGCTGCGCCTTTGTTCTTGGTGTAGAACTGCGAGACCAGGGAGGCGTCGCGGTTGATGATGCGGGCGATGTCGCGTCGGTTGTAGCCGACGGCCTGGAGTCGGTCGGCGAGCTGGGCGGCCTCGTTCAACTGCCCCGGGGCGGGCGGGGTGGTGCGGCGGGGCATCAGGTCCCCTGACTGGTGGAGGCCAGGGCGGCGCGTCCGGCATCGCGCAGGGCCAGGAGGTCTTCTTCGGTGGTGGGGGCGGGGATGGGTCCGGTGAGGTGGCCCTTGTAGAGGTAGTCGCCGGGCTGTTGGTGGCAGGGCCAGGTCTGGGGCTGGGTGAGGTAGAGGGCGTCGGTGCGGAAGGCGATGACGCTGCCGGGTTGGGTGTGCAGGGCGCCGGCGTAGGTGTCGTCCTCGCGGTGGCGCTGGGTGAGCAGGGCGGCGCGGGCGGCGGACCAGATGGCGGCGGCCCATTCGGGGTGGGCGTTGGGGTCGCGGGTGAAGCCGGTGGGCCGCTGCCAGGTGATCAACTCGTTGTCGAAGCCGATGATTTCGGCGTCTGCGGGCACGTCGCGTTCGAGGTGGCGGGGGGTGGTGCCGGTGACCATGCGGGGGCGCTGGGCGAAGGAGCCGATGCCGTACAGGAGGATGGCGCGCACCGCGCGGGCGGCGAGGTGGGCGGCAGTGGCCTGCTGCGGGTCGCCGTGGATGCGGGACTGGGCGGTGAGGTTGGTCCAGGCTTCTTTGAGTTTCTTGGACCAGTCGTCCAGGGGTTTGCCGTCGTCGAACAGGATGCCCTCGAGGATGTCGACCTTCCACGGGGTGAGGGGGTTGGCCAGGGCGGTGTGGATTTCGGGGCCGCCGGCCCAGGTGGTGAAGGTGGTGCCCGGCGTCGCCGGGTAGTGCCAGGCGCGCTCGCCGGGGGCGGGGGCGGGCAGGAGGCCGACGTGGTTCCAGGTGTCGGGGACGGTGACCCGTACGTGCCAGTGGCCGCAGCCGAAGAGCGCCTTGGTCTGTTCCTTCTCGCTGAGGGCGGCGAAGGCGGCGGCGGTGATGCGGCGCGGCGTGCCGACAGGGGATTTCCAGGTGTGCTTGGCGTAGGCGAAGGTGCGGTCGTACTCGACGAGTTGGGGAAGTTGTTCCGGGACGCGGGGCGGGGTGATCAGTTCGGTGCGGCCCTGGCCGGCGGTGGCGTGCAGCAGGCCGCGCAGTTCCTCGGAGAGCACCGGGTAGCCCTCGGCGTGCTGTCCGCGGGCGGGGATGGTGCGGGTCCACAGGTCGCGGCCGGTCTGGGAGGGCGAGCCCATGATGACGGCGTCGTCGAAGTGCTGGCGCAGTGCCTTCCACAGCAGCACGAAGGCGTCGCGGACGGTGGCGGGGTCGGCGCCGTCGGCGTCGAACCACTCCCCCACCGAGCGGATCTCCACATGCGCGTGGCCGTCGTTGCTCTGGTAGCGGCCGACGGGGTTGCGGGGGTGGACGAAGTGTCCGGCCATCTTGTCCTTGCCGCGGCCGGTGTCAGTACGCCAGCCCTCGGCAGGGGCGTTCAGCCAGGCGGCGACCGCATCGCGCAGATAGGGGTAGCGCTCCGCGTCGTGATGCCAGGGGTCCCCGGCGGTGATGTAGATGCGCTCCACCCCGTCGGGGACGGTGTGGGCGACGGCAGTGAGGATCTCGCCGACCGCTCCGGTCTTCAACTCCAGGCGGGTGCGCTGGTTGCGGTGGACCAGGACGCCGGTGGTGGTGTCCAGGAAGACGGTGGAGCGGGCCTGCTGGGTGAAGTTGGGGCGCTGCGAGACGAGGTTCGCGGTATGCGTGAACCAGCCGTCCCCCGCCGCTCCTTCGGCAATGGACGGCAAGGTCCGCGGCGCGCCGAGGGCCGCCGGTGGCACCAGGTCCTGCACCGCGGCAGCGGCGGGCGGTGCCGGCGGACTGGCCGCCTGATGGGGCACTGCGTCCGGGGTGTCCTCGACCGGTGAGGCAGACGGCACGGCCGCTGCGTCGCTTCCGTCGCTGCCCGAGGCGGCTGGGGCTGCCACAGGAGACTGGGCAGTTGCCGAGGCGGGCGCCTGATCGGCGGGGGCGGTGAGGGAAGCGGGGGCCAGAGCGGGAGCGAGAGCGACGACCTCGGCCAGACTCAGCCCGGCGGCGGGCGCGATCCGCTCGGCCTTCGCCTTCTCATACCCGGCCAGCGCCGTGATCTGCTTGTCCCGCGCAGCCTCCAGCTTGGCCAGGGCGGCCTGGGCCTTCTTGATGTCGTCGCGCACCGCACGCAGGTCGGCGAGAGCGGCGGTGTAGCTCTGTGCGTCCATCACGACTTCCTTGAGCCTTGGGGTGCTTCAGCCGGTGGGGCGGGTGGTGACGTAGGCGATCGGACCGCCGGCGTGGGAGGGCAGGCGGGTGCCCAGCAGCAGGCGCGCGAGTTGCCGGTCGGCCGGGGTGGTTCCGGTCAATTCCATGGCCGGGGCGGCGAGATCGGTGACGTAGCCGGCCAGCCGCGCCTTCGGGAAGGCGTGGCGGCCGTGTTCGTTCTTCTCCCACGTCTCCAGGCCGGTGAGTACGGCGACCACGTAGCCGGACACGGTTACCGGCAGCACTCCCCCGGCCGCGACACTCGGCGCGTCACAACGCCACCAGCCGCGCAACGCCCGAAGGAGATCATCCGGCCCCAGGGCCGTGGAAAAGCCGATCCACCGGCGGTCGTCCTCGTCGACCTGCTGGGCGGCATCGACGCGCAGTACCGCGACCTCGGGGGCCTTCAGCCGCTCCAGCGGGGCGAGCTGACGTGCCGTAAGGGCCTGGACAGTCGCGAGCGGAACCATCACGCGCACGCCACGCCGCGACAGACCCAGCAGCAGTCCGGCATGGACCAGGCGGCGGAAGGTCGTGACGGCACAGCCGAGTTCCTGCGCAGCCTGCCCCGTGGTCAACAGCACCCCCACCCCCCTCCCTTGCATGCCAAATTAGATATCTGATTAGGCATGCACATTAGCGGGAGGCTGATGGAGAGTCAAAAGCCCAGCTGCCGTGTTGCTGGAGCTCCAACACGGCAGAGCCGTGAAGTGGCCACGCTGTCGAGGTCGTGCCCCTTGTCGTGCTGTCAGCATCAGTCGCGCAGCGCCCTGGGGAGATCCTCCAGGGCCGAGGAGAAGGCGGCCCACTGGCGGTCACCCTCGTCTACCTGTCGGGCGGCATCGACGCGCAGGACCGCGGTCTCACCTGCGCCGAAATGGCGCAGGGGGGTGTGGGGGGCGGCGAGGCCTCGGACCATGGCCAGCGAGATCACGACACAGACGCCGCACTGGGACAGCCTGGCGAACAGTCCGACATAAACCAAGCGCCGCAGGGGCGTTGGCACAGCCCAATTCCTTGGCTGCCTATCCTGTGGTCAGCCCCCCTCGACTCACATCAGATATCTGATCGGGCATTGCCGCAGGAGGTGGTGACAGGGCGTCAAGGACGGCGGGGCTGCCGGGGCCAGCTGCTCATTTTGCCTGCTGACAACCGGGACACAGGTTGTCGTCGTTGAGCTCGTACGGCACATCGGATGGAGCGAGGTGCACCGTCCTGCAACCGGTGCACAAGTCTCCGCCGCAGGTGCGGCAGCCTACGTACCGCCCGCCTGCATACTCATAGCGTCGCTTTTCGACGCACGGATCGATGCACAACATGTGCTTTCCTTGTTCGCTCGCTGCAGAGGTCGCGTGGGGTTGGTAGGTGCTGTTCAGCGTGACCTTGCCCAGGTCTGTGCCCTCCTCGAAGACGTGCCGCCAGTCTCCTTGGAGGTGAAGTTCGCCGGTGTCGCGCACCCGCGCCAAGGTCAGACCTGCCTTGTAGGCCTTGTAGGCCTTCATCCATAGGGTGGCGTATGCCTGTGAGTGGATGATGTGCGTCCAGTCGGGGCGGCGCAGTGTCGTGTTGTGGGCCAACTCCCCCATGGCCGCGACGAACTTGGTGTGCATGGCCGTCACGTACGCCAATGTGACGTGATCGTCCTCTTCGAGGGCTTGGGTTCTGGCGTCCCGCAGCGTGGTCCGGAATCTTTCGAGCAGATTCTCGGTGGACCCGGATGTATAGGCCTCATGGATGGTTGGCGGGGCGCACAAGTCCAGGCGCATCAGGCGCAGCAGCAGCCGCAGGGTTGGTTCGGTGATCCATACGGGGCCGGGTTCATGGCGGGTGCCCAAGGGGTTGGGCAGGTAGGTGTCGTGCTCCCAGGTTGCGGGCGTGATGCGGTAGATGCCGGAGCGTTTCGGATCATGGTGTGGGGCGGTGGGTTTGAGCTGGCCGATGGGCAGGTGGGTCTTGAGGGCGGACAGGCGGGCGCCGCTGATGTTGAGGGTGGCGACAGTTCCGGGTGTCTGCGTGAGGTGGGGGTGCTGCCAGTCGACGCGGGCCTCCCAGATCAGGTCGGGTGCGCCCGGGGGCGACGTACGGAGCATGTCGGGCAGGGGAGGGTCTCGGACGATGTCGCACCTGCCGCCCTCTCGGCAGGTCTCGAACAGCCGCATGGCATCAGAGGCAGCGCCGGCCACGAGGGCTTCCGTGGCTTTGGGCCCGTCACCATGTGCGGCGAGCGCCGCCTTGACAGTCTCGGCGATCGGGCCCTGGACGGTTGTGGAGGGGCGCAGCGCGCCGCGGCGCGGGGCTGGAATGCGCTGGCCCGCTGCCGCTTTGCTCTGCCCGACGGGTGAGGCCGCGCCGAGTGGATGAGTAGGAGCGGTTGCCGCCACGAGTTCGGCAACGGTCTGCGCTCGGATGAGGAAGTAGGCGTAGGTGGTGCGGGCCTGCCCTTCGGGTTCGGTGGTGCCGCTCTCCCACGCGATCAGGGTGGCTGGGTCGGTCTCAAGTACCCGGGCTACCTGGCCGGGGGTGAGGCGGAGGTCAGAACGGACGTGAGCACGTCTGTGCGGTGGGGGAAGCGGGATGGCTGTGGCCAGGAGGGCATCGATCGCCGAGAAAGTGTCCATCAGTTTCCCTTCCGGGTGTCGCGGTACGGAGGGCCGGTGCCGATGCCGCGAGGGGCACCGTGGCGCGCGACGTCCTCCCCGAACTCGTCCGCCGTGCCCTCTCCCCTGGTCGGCAGGCGACGCTGGTGCGGATCCATCGCTGCGCTGCGCAGCATGCCCGATCAGATCGGGCGGCAGGACAGGCGAGCGAACGATTCTTTTCGCCGGTACGACCATCTGACCTGCACGAATATCCGTGTGCGGATCTTCGCCGAAACACCCGTGCGAGTGGCGCGAAGGATCCGCCTTGATTGCGCTCGCTCGTTCGAGCTGTTCGAGGCCAGAAGTCTTTCCGCGAGGGGCAACGTCCACCACAGTGATCGTCCTCAGGTCCGCTCAGGTGTACGGCAGATGAGGCTTCGCGCTGCTATCGAGCCGTCTGACCAGCGCAGAGCGGTCTGACGCGCGGTGGGGCAGCAGCTCCGGCCGGTCACTCACTCCGAAGAAGGTGTGGTCTCTTCATGTCTGGAATGTTGGTGGGGGAGCACGGGCAGCAGCCGGAAGCGGTGCACGCCGCATCTTCGCTGCGTCCCTCTCGGGTTGACCTCGCGCTGATGGAGGCGCGGTTTGTGGATGCATCCGGTGTCCAGCGGGTGATGCCCTGGCTCCAGGCCGGCGGCGAGTTGGCGCTGGAGGAGTGTCGCCCGGTGCGGGATTTCCCGGTGTTGCGGGGGCGGCGGATCGCGCCGGGATGGTGGTGGGCGGCGACGTCCGGGCAGATGGTGCAGTACGGGTTCGGGGCGATGCGTACCCAGGTGATGATGCTCGATCGCGACCCTCAGGTGGTCGCTCTGGCCTGCCGGCCGGTAGAGCTGCTGTGGCGGGGCAGGGGCGGGAAGGTCGTGTCGCACGCCCCGCATCTGATGGCGCGCCTCGCGGATGGCAGTGGGCTCCTGATGGACTGCGCCAGCCGGTCCGGGGCCGGTCGGCGTCTAGCCCGGCGGGCCGTGCAGGTGGAGACCGCGGTCGGTGTGGTCGGCTGGCACTACCGGCTGGTCGGGCCGCCGGCGCCGACTGTGGAGGCCAATGTGCGCTGGCTCGCCGACTACCGGCATCCGCGGTGTGCGGGCGGGCTGTTGGCGCATGTTGTCGAGCGCTTCCAACATCCCACACCGCTGGTCGAGGGAGTACGTGCGCTGGGTGATCCGATCGCGGTGTGGCCGGCGGTGTTTCATGCCCTGTGGAGCGGACTGCTGCGTGCACCGCTGGAGGTGCCACTGCACGAGCGGGTCGTCGCCGTGGCGTCTTCTACCTCGGCGAAGGAGCACCGGTGAACCGGCTGGCGCCAGGCATCGGCGCTGCTGTGCGCTATGACGGCCGTGAGTGGACCGTTGCTGGGATCGAGGCGAGCCTGGCCCCCGAGGCGCGGGTCTGGCTCAGCGAGACCCAGGAGGCTGGTGGGCTGGCGGTGTTCGGCCTGGCTGCGCTGCTGGGCGATCCCTCCTTCGGGGTGGTCGGCGGTCCACCCCGCCTTCGCGTGCCCCAGACGGGCCTGCTGGCAGCCGTGCCCGAAGGCCAGCAGCAGCGTGCCTACGCCATCGAACGGCACGTCCGTGAGGTGGAGACCGGTTACCCCACACCGAACCCGCAAGGCCCGGCGAAGCCTCAGTACGACCTGGCGGCCACGACACTGGAACAACGGGAACACGCCAAGGCCGACGAACTGACCGCACAGGGCTGGGAGAACGTCAGCCGTGCCACGGTCCGCAGGTGGCGTGCCCGCTACGGTGCGGGCGGGGTGTGGGCCCTGGTGCCCAAGCGCCGCAGCGCAGCGCCACCCAGCCAGGCCGATGCTCAGGTGCTCGAGGCGGTACGCACGCTGCTGGGCAAGGAGGCGCTGCGCTCCCGGTCTCGGGGCTGGAAGAAGCGGATGCGCCGTGAGGTGCAGTGGCAACTGGATGCGCAGCATGGCCCGGGCGCGGTGGAAGTCCCGCCCCAGTCCACGTTCAACAGGCTCCTGGACAGCGTGGAGGCGGCGCTGGGCCTGGAGGGCACGGTGGCACAGCGGCGTGCCCGGGCCGCACGCCCGAAACCGCCGTTCACACCTACGGTGGCGCTGCGGCCCGGTGAGCTGGTGATGACAGACAGCACCCCGCTGGATGTCTTGTGTGTGCTGGACGACGGAGTGGTGGCGCGGCCGGAGCTGACCACGGCCCTGGACGTGGCGATCCGCGGCCTGTGGGGCATTCTGCGGCCGCCGGGAACCAAACTGACCGATGTGGCGGTCTTGCTGGCGCAGATGATGACGCCGATGACCATGCGGCCCGGCTGGCCCGCCACGCTGTCGATGGCCTCCTCGGTCATCCCCCACGAGCGGCTGCTGAGTCTGGACGAACGGCTCAAGGACGCCGCTGCACGCCCGGTCATCATGCCCAAGACGGTAGTGGTGGACCAGGGCAAGGTGTTCATCTCTCCCGCCACGCTGGCAGCGTGCGAAAGTCTGGGGATCTCTGTGCAACCCGTGCCGCCGGCCAACGGGCCGGCCAAGGGCAATGAGGAACGCACCTTCGGCTCGATCAACTCCCTGTTCTGCCAGTGGCTGCCGGGCCACACCGGATCGAATGTGTCCGAGCGGGGCACCGCGGTGGAGCAGGAACCGCTGTGGACACTGCACGAGTTGCAGGACCTGTTCAACGAATTCCTCGTGCACTGGCACCACCGTCCGCATGAGGGCCTTCGCCATCCGATGATGCCGAAGAAGCCCCTCACTCCGAACCAGATGTGGGCGGCGTTGCTGCCGGTGGCCGGGTATGTGCCCGTCCCACTAGGCTCAGAGGACTACGTGGAACTGCTGCCGGTGCGCTGGCAGCCGGTCACCGATGCTGGAATCCGGTTCGACTACCGCACCTACGACGCCCCGTGTCTGCACGACGGCCACGGGACGGTGTCGAAGAAAGACGGCCTGTGGGAGGTGCACCACAACCCCTACGACCCGTCCCGGATCTGGGTTCGGCTGGACGACGGGTTCCGCGAAGTGCCCTGGATTCACGCCACTTCGGTGAGTCTTCCCTTCACCCATCACATCTGGCAGCACATCTGCGCGACCGTCCAGCGGACCGCCTCGCGCGAGGAGCACGAGGGGCAACTCGCCCTGGCACTGGACGATTTCCTCAAGCGGGCCTCCGGAAAGGGCGGGCTGTCGCGGACGGAGCGGCGGGTGATGGCCACATCCCGCGCCTGCGGCGCGGTCCCCGTACCGGCGAGCGAACTCGACGTACTGAGCACCCCCACCCTGTCGTTCGGGTTGGCCGGTGTGTACGCCGCACCGGAAATCGACGAAGAGATCATCCCCGACGAGGACGACGAAGGCCCCTCCCCCGTCGGCAGCCCGGTCGCCGACGGGTCCCTGCTCCTTACCGACACCGACCCGCAGGAGAACCCATGGCTGCCGTAGTCGGCTTCGCGGACGATGGCGGCTTCGCCGACAAGGAGCTGCTCGCCCTCAGCCCAATCACCAACTGCACTCTGTGGCAGGCATATACGGGCCAGGCCCGACGGCCGGCCCCGCCGGTGCACGACCTCTCCTGGAACCGCAAGGCGCTACTGGAGTACCACTCCGAGTTCGTGATGCTGAAGACCGGCTCCATGGAACAGGCCCTGCAGCAGTTGAAGCTGCTACTCCTGCTCAACAACCGTCAGCAGGGCACGGCACGGCGCGGACTGATCATTTCTGGGCCCCCCGGGGCCGGAAAGTCCACGACGCTGATGGAACTGGGCCGGGAATTCGAACGCAACGAGCGGCGCCGCAGCCCCGGCCGCACGAACTATCTGCCCGTGGTCTTCGCAGCCATCCCGCCCTCGTACACGCCTAAGGGCCTGGTCATGCAGTTCGCTCGTTTTCTTGGCATTCCTCTCCACAGCCGGATGACGGAGACCGTCATCACCGATGCCGTTTGCCACGTCCTGTACGAACGGCGCACTCGGCTGGTGTTCATCGACGACGTGCACCTGCTCAACACCCGGACACAGCCTGGCGCCGATACCTCCGACCAGCTCAAAACCCTCGCCGAACGCGTGCCAGCGACGTTCGTACTGGCCGGCGTCGACGTGGAGAGATCTCCCCTGCTGACCGGGCCCCGCGGTGCACAACTGGCCGCCCGCTTCAAGATGCTGCGCACTCCCCCGCTGATGAACGGCACCGCCGAACAGAAAGCAATGTGGCGCAAGCTGCTGGGCGACATGGAGCTGGCATTGCGGCTGAGCCGACACCGGCCCGGGACACTCGTGCGCCACGCCGACTACATCCACCTGCGCACCCAGGGAGTGATGGCCAGCCTCTCCGCTCTCATCCGAGAAGCCGCAATCAGCTCCCTCGAGGACGGCAGCCACGCCATCACCAAGAAGCTGCTGTCCCAGGTGGTGCTCGACATCCAGGCCACGAACGCGCAACGCGCCGCCCCCGGGCGGAAAACCGCCTGACCCCTATCGGGAAAGGCCTGCCCCAGCCAGCCGCAACGACAACACCAGGCCCGCCCAAGGGTCCCGGTAGGGCGCGACATGCCCGACGCCCTGTTCCCTACTCACCCTCACGCCGATGACTCGGATCATGGAATCCTCCCCCTCTGCATACACGCATGCCCCTGTGCTCCCCGTCGCCCGGGAACTGACCAGCTCCTGGCTACGGCGCCTCGCCCTCAGCTACGGCCTGCCACCCCAGGACCTGCTGCGCGCTGCCCTCAGCGGCCCGCACCCCGTCCGCATCTTCCGGGTCCCGAAGGCCGGGCTGGAGCTGTTCGTCAACTCCCTCGCGCAGACAGCTCTCGCCCGCTTCGCCGGGATAGCACCCACGCAACTCACCAGCCTGCTGCCGAGCCTGGAACCCGCTGAGGAACGGCTCGGCGACGACGTCCCGCGGGCAGCCTGGTACGCGCCCCGCCTCAGGTGGATCACCGCCTGCCCGCCCTGCACGGCCCTCGCCTGGATGCCCCGGCAACCGGTGCTGCTGTACCCCGCAGCGGCTGATCACATCTGTCTACGCCACCGGCGCTGGCTGCTCGCTCACTGCAGGAAGGCGGTCTTCATTCCCCTCCAGACGCTGCCCGAAGTGCTGGCCGCCCACCGCCGGCACACCGCCCTGGCGCGGACCCACCCGCAGGCCGAGGAGATCGTTGCCCTGGCCGCGGCGGTGGTGTGGTCCTGGCAGGTACAGGGGTGGACGGGCGAAGCCATCTGGCAGCACCGCACCCACCGGCTGGCCTCGCTCACCGGATGTACTGCATCTGCCGTCGCGGCGCATGCACTGCTGCCGTACCCGGAAACAATCGCGGTCGCCCGGCTGATCGGCGACGCTCGCTGGCAACAGCGGCTGCGCGCGAGAGCCACCACGGCAGGGCCTGCTGCTGCCACGGGACTTCTCCTGGAGGAACTCGGCCGCCGCATCAACAGACCCTGGCTGTCCGACTGGCTGACAGCTCACACCCGCACCCGTCGCCGACGCCCCGGCCAGGACCCTGCGATCAACGACCCCCTGCAGCAGTGGCTCAACTCCCTCACCCACACGGACAGCACGGACAGCAGCACGCTGTGGTCGGTGCCCGCCCCCGCGACGCGTCCCCTGGAGTACAGCGACCGCACCGGTTTCCTGCTCACCACCGGTCACCGCACAGCCGTCGAGGAAGCCAAAGCCACCTCTCTGGCCGGCGGATGGGAACCCGGCATACCGCTGCACATCGGCCCAGAGCCGCCACTGCGCCCGTGACCCTCCCGGCGCACGGCCCGCGTATCGCGCGCATGCCGTCTCCTGAGGGGTAGCCGCGGCAGCCTGCCGCGATCACACGTCCCTCCATCGCCCCGCCCCGCAACAGGCAAAGGAAGCACCATGACACTCGCTTTCACCACACATCGGCCGCAGGCCACCGCGCCCGCCCAGCTGGCTGCCTCGACCACCACCACGCCATGCTGATCACGCCGGGCGAAGCCTGCCGGCTCCTGAGCGAGGCCACCGAGGGATGCGATGTCCCCTGCGATCTCGGCAGGCCCTCTCGCTACGACTTCGCGGCCAGCCCGTACGTTCTCATCGGCGATGTCGTTGTGCCCGGACGCAAGCACAAGCAGCGCTGGTGGCTGGACGACCGGGACGTCCGCAAGGCGGGCGAGCGACTCGCTGGGCTCGAGCTCGATCCCGAGGACCTGGTCAATGTCTCTCAGATGCCTGACGGGGAAGGCCATGCCTGGCGATCACGCGTCAGCGACTGGGTCTTCCAGGCAACCTGGGCGCACAAGCAAAACAGCGGGCAGGAGCCCTCCGCCGGGATCACTGCAGACCGGCTTTCAGAGCGCTACAGCCGACGCACCATCGCCTGCACCAGGCCCCTGCCGCTGCTCACCTGGTCCGGAACTCAGTGGCTGGTCCCTCGCGGCTACGCCGTCCTGTTGGACCGCACGGATGTCCTCTCGGCCGAGGTGGCGCAGCAGACTCTGCTCTGCAGCGGTTGCGGTGCCAGGGACGAAGGGAAGCAGTGGCGGTCCTCCAGCGCGAAGGGGTTCATCACTCTGTGTCCGTCGTGCAGCACCACCGTCGCCAGGCCCTACAAGGGCCACCTGCAAGGCCGCTTATACGCGGCGGCCTTCGCGAAGCGCTCCCCGGCGGATGCGTTCTTGTGCTGGATGTGTTCCGATCCCCGGCGTGCCCTGTACTGGGATCACTGCCACGCGCATGGCTTTATCCGCGGCCCGTTGTGCGTACGGTGCAACAACGCCGAGGGCGGCCCGCGGTTCATCGAACAGCCCAGAGCGGTGGAGCACCTCCTGCAGTGCACCGGCTGCCACGGTGACCGTACCCTCCCGCCGCACCACCACGCCGACGTCGTCCGCAAGGTGGCAGCCTTCGAACCGCATGACTCCTGCGGGCAGGCACCCAGCAACACGTGGGGCTGCACGCAAGAAGACGGCTCGGTGGAGTTCCAACTCGTCTGCCATCGTCATAGTGACGGAGCAGACCACCGGTGGGTGCAGACCGTGCCCGCCGCGCAAGTCGCCTCCATCATCCGTGACTTCGTCGGGAAGGCCATCAACCCCAAACCCGCGTAACCACACCGGGCATGACGTGCCGTCCCTGCGCGGAACGCCAAATGGATCCGGCGCTAGCTGTCAGTCGAGCCAGCCGTTCGGGATCAGTGCCTTGCGATGCCCCTCCTCCGGCCGCCAGTTCTCGACGATGGCGTCCTGGAACCAGGATTCCTCCGTGAGGTTGGCGTGGTCGCACACGATGATCTGCAGTGCGCCTTCGTTGAGGTCGGCCACGTCCCTGAGGAGTTCAAAGTAGGCCGTGACGGTGGCCCAGTCGGCGTCCTGGACGGTGGTGGCGTCCTTGACCTTCGCGGGGAAGAAGGCCTGGGTCGGCTGGTCGAACATGAGGAAGCCGGGGACGGGCCGGTTGTGGAGCCGGAAGTAGGTATGCAGGGCGAGGTGGGCGACCATGTGATAGCCGATCCAGTTCTTGGCGCTGCCGATGCGGTTGAGCGGGAGGCGTCCTTGGGGACGTCGCACGACGACGTTGAGCTGGCTCAGGCTGATGGCGACCTCGTCCGCCGATGCGGCCTGTCCGAGGTCCAGGCGCCTGGCCCAGATAGTCATGTTGGTGGCGATGTCGGCGAGGCGCCGTTCCGTCTCGGCGGTGACGTCGTCCTCGTCGATCATTGCCTGGAGGGTGGTGACATTCTCCTGGGCAAGGATCAGGTTGTTGCGCAGTTCACCGATGTCACCGGCAGGTGATCCAGTGCCAGCGGTAAGCGCCTGGTCGATCCGTCCTTGGATCCGGGCGATGCGTACGTGCTGCTCCTGGAGGCCGCGCATGCGTTCGTCGCTGGCAGTGAGTTCTCTCAGCTGTACCCCGTTGACATGGAGGCGTTCGACGATAGCGGCCCGCTCGGTCTGCAGGGATCTGCGGTGCTCGTCGCGGATCGGCTGGATGGTCTGGGCCTGGTCGAGTTCTTCCACAAGCTGCTCGGTGAGTGTGGTGATCTCGGCAGCCGATGCGTCCGGATCTTCCAGCGGGCGCGTACACATCGGGCAGACGGCGGTGTCGTGGTCGTGTTCGGGACCCAGGAGGTTGATGGATTTGAGGCGGCCGAGCTGCAGGTGCAGCTCGCCGGTGAAGGCCTCGCCCTGCTTTTGCCAGCGATCCACCAGGGCCAGTGCCTCATCGAGCTGCTGCAATTGGCCCCGCAGTTCCCGCCGTTCGTCACTCAGGCCCTGACGCTGGTCCCTCAGGTCTACCGGGCCCACGGTCGACACAGTGATGGTCAGCGCCCGCTCCAATAGCCTGCGAATCTCTTCGGGGCCGGGGGCTGCCGGGACTTCCTCCAGGAGTCCTTCGCTCTGGGCGAGGCGGAGCAGGACGACGCCGCTCGCGTCCACCGCCTCGCGGTGGCGGTGGGCGTCATCGAGCTTGCGCTGAGCGGCGCGCTGGGCCCGCAGGGCTTCACTCAGGTGGTAGCGGCGCAGGGCCTGTTCGGGGCCGGCAGCTCCCAAGAAGTAGGGCAGGGTGTCCTTGAGGGTCTGGGCCATGCCGTTCTCGGTCTGGCGGTGGAAGAGAGCCTTCTTGTCGGCGATCTCGTTCTGGTTCTGGAAGCACAGCAGGGCCGCCTGCGCGACGGAGACGTCGAAGGCCGCGCGTGCGGCACCGGTGGGGGGCTGGAAACGGAAATCCTCGATGCCCAGGCGGGCGCTGACCTGGCTGCGCAGCGCGGCCACGTTCGAGTTCGGTACCAGCTCGTCGGCGCGGGGCAGGTCAAGGGTGTCGCCGCCGGTGCGGATCATGGCCTGGATGGTCGAGGAGCCCGCGGGCCGGGGCCTCGCGAGGAGCATACGACTGTCGCGGAAAGCGACCAGGAGTGCGTACCAGCCCACGGTCTGGTCGATGGGCTCGTCGGGCAGGTTGGGGGTAGTGCGTCCCAGGCAGTAGTCGACGATGTCGAGGATCTCGGACTTCCCGGTCTCGGACTCGCCGGTGAGGATGTTGAGCGCCCCGGGGCGAAACCGCACGACCCTCGGAATGGGCCTGCCGTCTCGGTGGTAGAGGGCCAGGGCGAGTAGCTGCATGGTGGTTCTGGGGCTCCTTTGTGGAGAGGTGGTCAGGGGCGGACGCCGAGAAGGTTGAAGGCAAGGGCGGGCTCGACGACGGCAAGCCAGCGGCCGATAAGGCCGGCGCGGCGGGCGCAGTCCGCGACTTCCTCGCTCGCTGCCGCCGAGGCGACCTTTGGCGTACGGGGGCAGCACAGCCCTGACTCTGTGACCTCAAGGGCGTGGTGGCGGACGGCGGTACGCAGGCTGGCTCGGGTGTATTCGGTCAGTGTGGCGGCCCGCTGCGCAAAGGCGGCCTGGTGCTGGGGGTGTTCGGTGAGCCAGGCGGCCATGGACTGGACAGCCTGGGCGGGCAGGTCCTTGCGGGTGTCGGCAGGCAGCACGAACGGCAGGACGAGGAAGGCGCTGGGCCAGGGCAGGGGGCGGTCGGCCTTCTTGGTGGCGGCGTGGACGCTGGTGGCCAAAAGGTAGGCGCCGAAGGCCGTGTTGAGCAGGGCCTGCGCTTCGGGGACGCGATGGTTGGTCATGGTCACTGGCCCTGCGACTCGTTGTGGCTTTGGCACAGGTCGGGGTAGTCGGGGTGCCAGCCGACGGACTCATCGTCACCGGCGTTCTGTGCCCGGCCTGCGAGGCTGTGCATGGTGCCGCGGCCGATCCAGCCTTCGGTGGTGCTGCCGGGCCGGGCGGGCATGTCGGCAGCCTTGTCCATGGTGTCGTCCAGGACACGCTTGCCGACGGTCTTGCGCTGCGCCGCGGGGGTATCGTCCTCGACGTCGTCGGTGTGCCGGGTGAAAACGTGATCCCACTCGTCCCACAGGCGCCGCTCGTAGTCCTCAAGCCCCTCTTCAGTGATCTTGAAGGTACGCAGCCATACGGAGCGCTGAGCGCGGGCGTAGTGGTAGTCCCGCAGGTGGGTGGCGACGGTGCGGTTCTTCAGACCGATCCACTGCATCTGGGCAACGACCAAATCGTCCCCGTACGCGGCGATCTCGGCATCAGTGAGACGGCGCAACGTCTCGGTGATGGGCAGGTTCTTTCCCGCAAATCGGTCGGTGATCTCCTCCATGCGGCACTGCAGCTCCTGGGCGGTGACCGAGACCCGCGCACGGTTCTTGTCCAACAACTCGACGGCCACGCCGTACCACCACCCCTTGATGTCCTCGAGGACGGCGCGGGCGTGCTGGCCAGGCCTGATCCCCAGTATCCGGGCCAGACTAGAGTCGAGGTCTGACATCAGCGGGGACGCGTCGTTGATCTCGATGGCGGCGACCAGCCGGTAGCGCTGAGCGGCCGTGAGCTCCATGAACTTCCTGCGGTCCACGGCCGTATTGCCGGGATCGTCAGCCCGGGCGACCCGTTCCATGCCGGCCAGGGCGTCGTCCACGGAGCGCTCGGGGCCGGCGCGAAGCTGGTACAGAAAGGTGTCGTCAGCCGCCAGCTGAGTGGTGACCAGCCGCAGCATCGGCATGCTCCCGGCGGACAGACGATCCAGTGCGCTCAGCGCGTCGATCCACGAGGCGACGGAACGCCAGAAGTCCTTGCCGGTCTCACTCAACCGCCCGGCTTTCTCACGGTGCTTGGACTGCAGAAGTTCGTGTGGATCATCCGTCTGTTCGCGCAGGAACTCGATGTCGTCGAGGACTTCCATACGGACTTCGACCGTGATGTCGTCCCAGCTGCGCCGGGCAAGTTCCAGCAGGGCCAGTTCGCACTGGTAGAGGTATCCGGTCATCTGGCCTGCCGCCGAATGCGACCCTGCTTGCGCCACGTTCCCCACTTGCGGTCGAGCCTGTACTGACGGACCGTTCCCCTGCCATGCCGGCATGACAGCCACGACGGCCTACGGTGTCGGCGGCTGTCGCCATCCCCACGAACCAGCCCACCGCTCCCCCATCGGCGTAACCTAACATCTCACAACCGACGCACAGCGCTCAGGTGATCACCCTTTGTCACCTGCGAGGACGTGCCGAACAGCACTGCAACAACCGCTGCTGCAGTCGGCTCGACGGCTCTTCAAGACATACCGGGCACAGCGTCCCGAGCCCCTGACATGGCCGTCGTGACGCTACCCATCGGCCCCTCCGTCGGGACCGTTCTTCGTCTCGGCGGCATCACATTCGGCGATCCGTCTCCGGACCTGCGGGTCATCGGCCAGTTTCTCAGGCAGGTTCGTGTCGCTGCTGATGTGCGCCTTGAGCAACTGGCGGATGCTCAGCCCCTGGACGTCACTGAGATCGGCCGCAGCAAGTCGGGCATCCGTAAGGTCCGCGTGCGCCAGGTTGGCCCTGCTCAGCACGGCCCCGGTGAGGTCTGCATCTGGGAGCTTCGCACCCACCAGGTCAGCATGCGCTAGATCCGCGCCCTCCAGCTTCGCCCCCTTCAAAACGGCATGCTCCAAACTCGCATACCGCAGAACCGCCTTGGTGAGGACGGCGCCTGTCAGATCGGCGCCGTGCAGAAATGCATGACTGAGGTCAACGTACGAAAGGTCCGCTCCCACCAGGAGCGCGTTCGACAGGACCACGTTCGTGAACTTCGTATCCGCGACATGCACCCCGGTCAAGTCAGCCCCCGGAGCGATCGCATAGGCCAAGTCGCCTTTCCAGATACTGGCCCCGGTCAGCGTCGCCGACCCCAATTGGGCGCCGGCCAGCCCTACTTCCTCGATGCGGGCACCCGTGAGGTCGACCCCCTGCAGGTTCACACCCTGCAGGCTCCCACCGCGAATCGTGGCACCTGCCAGGCGGGACCCCCGCAGGTCGACCACAAGATCGTCCTGCCGCACCGGCTGGCGTCCAAGAACGGTCAAGGCCGCAGTGACATCGGCAGCCAGGAGATCGCGCGGCGCTTCCGCCGAGCCCTCGTCCGCACCTTTACCCGTACCACCGCTCGAGCGGCTCCCCTCAGGCGGCGGGGTACGCACGAAGGCCGACAGGACCTCAACGACCATCCCGTGGTCTCTCTCGCTGTCGTTCATGATGCGTTCCAGGCTGTAGATGCCGCCGAGCCGTTCGTGGAGATTGCTGGACCCGAGCAGCTTGATCGCTTCGACGTACCGCTCGGTGACCTGCCCCTCGCGCGTCAGTTCCGCCTGCTCACGGTCCTTCTCCCGCACGTGGGCAAACTGCTCCTGGCCGTGCTCGTACAGCTTCTCGGCATGCCGGTGGTTGCGATGGGTGTAGTAGAGACCGAGCCCTGCGATCGCCCCAGCCCCAACAGCGACCAACATGGTCCGGAAACCGGTGATGACGACACCGTCGGCCGGCTGCAGACCCTTCTCCCGCAGGTGAGCACCGTCAATCCACCACGGCCCCCGCCACAGCAGAAGGACGTACCCAAGGGCTGCGACGACGCCCCCGACGACGAGAGCAAGGCGCCTGATCTTCGGCTTCATGCAACGCATGGTGGCCCAGCGCACAGCGCCACTCACGTGAACAGACCATTCCTGAGGTGAAACTGAGCTTCAGGACATGAACCTTGCCGTCACCAGCGATCCGCATCTCCTCTCGGACGTCTCGGCTGCACCGCCTGATGCTTGCCACCGAACAAGACCCACGTCTTGGGCTAGCAGAACCGAACCGCCATCAACGACAACTCGCGCACAAGGAATCAACAACAAGACACCGCCAGGACACCCCAGCGGTCGACCGCCCTCCCGACGGCCCAGTTGATCAGCACAGCTTGCGCTCGCCCTGAGCAACTTCAACTGCAGCCAGCAAAACAGCAGAACCAAGCCACCGGCTTCCCGCCCTACCCGCCACCATCAGAGGCTCATCAAGAGTGAGCACCGCACGTCACAGCATCACCAACTGCTCATGCTCCGCGACCCGCGACAACGGCGATGAGGGCAGTGGGGGGTAACAGGTACTGCACGATGTCGGGGAGGATGCCCTGGCCCGGGGAGAGTAACCAGCTGAGGAAGTTGTACGGAGTTGAGCCGGTGATCGGCTGTATCTCACCCACGGCGGAGCGCTGAGCGAAGCCGATGACCAGCAGTGGAACGACGGCGGCGATGCCCGCGGTCTGGGCCAGCAGCAGGCGTATCACCACGCGGCGGCCGGGACGTCGCAGGGCCACCGTGACCAGGTGGGCGGCTACGAGGAGGAGCCCTATCACGTTGAACCAGCCCAGCAGGGCGATCAGCACGGCATAGCCCGTCGCCCACCGGCGACTGCCCGACAGGGCCTTCACCAGGGTGCCCGTGGCAAGGACTGCCACCGCCATGACGAAGGCGAAGGAGCGGGCCTCCTGTGCGTACCGCGAAGCAGTGGGCATGACGGCGAGGATCAGCCCCGCGTACAGACCGAGACGTGGACCGCCGAGTTGCCGCCCCAGCCAGGAGAGGCCGGCTGCCGCGACGGCCATCGCCAGCGCCGAGGGCAGCCGCATCGTGAATTCGCTGACCCCGGCCACCTGCCCGACCAGGTACATCAAGACGTAGTGCAGGCCGTGTACCGCGTCGACGTGCCCCAGCATTTCCACCAGTTGCGGCCAGGATCGCCGGGCCACGTCCATGGTGACGATCTCGTCGGTCCAGGTGGAGGGGCCGGTGATCCCCCACAGTCCGGTGACAAGGCCGGCGACCGGTGGCGCCCACGCGGACGCGCGCATCCAGCGGGCGCGGCCGGTTGATGCATCAAGGGCCACCGGCATGGTGGGGTGGGGTGGGGTGCGCTGATGGTCACTAGCGGCGCTTTCGTCGGTGGTAGTCCCGCGCGAAGGCGGTGTCGCGATGGGGACAGGACTGGTTGTGCGCGAAGTAAGAACCCATCTTTGAACCGGCAGTTCGCCATGTAGCAGTGGCAGGACATCTCTCAAGGGCTGGCAGGTTGTTGGCCTATCGCAGCAGGAGAGGCCGTCAGCGGTCCCGCTCCTCATGACGCCAGAGAACATAGGCGACCCGGATCAACGCAACGGCTCCGGCAACAGCAGCTCCGGCGACGGGAGGCATCTGGAAGAGAAAGACAATGGCTGCGAATACGACGGCGCCGAGAAAGCACGCACTGACCAGGGCGAAGCCGATTTCAACCGTGGCCTCATCTCGTTCGGCCTGGCTTCGTCGTCTTGTTGTCATGTCCAAAGAATCGCACTCAGGCAGCTCGAAGGGCAGACTGCGGGCGAGACGGGACGGCATTGGGGGCGCTCTGCCAGGTGAGTCTGGGTGAGTCGCGTTGGTTCCGGCCAATGGCCCGTCTGGAACCGGCCGTTGCTCATCGGTCTGTGCCTGGTGGTGTCACGCTGCCCCGGTGATCAGTCTTGCCACCGCCCCCGGCCTTCGTCGCCTGCTCGCCACCGTGCCCCCAACTCTGCTCGCCCTCGCGCTGGGCCTGTGGGGGATCACGCGGGGCGACAGTATGTGGCGGGACGAAGCGATCACGGTCCGGGCGAGTCATCGTACGTTCGGCGAACTCATGGACAACTTGTCCGCGATCGACGCAGTACATGGCCTCTACTACCTCATGTTGAACACCATCAGCACCGGGCAGTTCGCCGACTTCGGCCAGTACGGCGAGTACGGCCTGTACCCATTGAGGGTTCCCTCGGTGGTGGCGACGGCTCTCGCGGCGGCGGGCGTGGCCGCTGTCACCGCACGGCTGTCGACCCCGGGCGCCGCGGTGATTGCCGGATGCGTCTATCCGGTCTTCCCGGTCGTGCAGCGCTACACGCAGGAGGGTCGCTCCTATGCGGCCGTCACCTGCTGCCTGGTGTGGGCTACCTATGTTCTCGTGCGCGCGCTGCAGTCCGATCGGGCTGTCCGCTGGTGGGTGCCGTACGCGGTCTTGATGACTCTGGCGGGGTGGCTGCATATCTTCGCTCTGCTGGCCTTGTTGGCCCATGCCGTCACCGTCCGCCTCACCTCGCCGACCGCTCGCCGCGCCCACACGGTGGCATCAGCGGTTGCCGCCGGCGCAGTCGCCCCGCTGGCCCTCTACGCCTTCGCGCAGCGGTATCAGGTGGACTGGCTGCCCCGTCCCGGCGTAGGCGAGTGGGTCCCCTTCCTGATCTGGGTAGCTCTGGGCGCTGCGGCGGCGGCAACCGTCAAAGAGGGGCGGACCTCCTTGACGGCGAACACGGTCGCCCTGCCCCTGCTCGTTCTGCCCCCGGCCGTCCTGCTGACGGTGTCCATGGTCAAGCCCATGTATACCGATCGCTACGTTCTGATCGTCTGGGCTGCACTGGCCATCCTTGTCCCTCAACTGGCCTTCGCCTGCGCGAAGGCGGTGCGTTCACGTCCGGCCTGGGCGACGCTGGCCGTGGTGGTGACCACCGTCGCCACCACGGCCTTCTTGTTGCCGCAGAGCCTGTATCTGCGCAGTCCGGAATCCCGGCAGGACGACGTCCTGGCTGTCGCTCGCGCGGTGGGGTCTGTTGCCGAGCACCGCGATGCCGTGGTGTATCTGCCCGCGCGTCGAAGGGACTGGCTGCTGGCCACCCGGGAGGTCTACGGCCTGCTCGATGATGTCGCGGCGAAGGTGAGCGTGGAGAACTCAGCCTCCTGGTGGGGTGTGGAATACGGGCCCGCAGAAGTTCGGCAACGCATCCTTCGCCAGCCTCGTCTGATCGTGCTGACCGATCCCCCCGGGGTTGCACAGGATGAGGAAGTTTCCGCCACCGAGCAGGCCAAGCGTCAAGCGATCATTGATTCAGGGCTCATCCGGTGCGACACCAAGGATCTGCCCGGAGCCCGGGTGATCGTTTACGCCCGCACCTGCTGAACATCCTTGAGGCGACGGTGAGTTGCCGCCGCTTCGCTTCCTTCAGGGGCAGCAGCGGCACTGATCCCGGCGGGGAATGGCCACGCATTGCCCGGATTCGGCGTACCCCAGAGAGCGGAGACCGTGGTGAACGTTCCACCTGCCGACCCGACGTTCGCTTCGAGCCCGAGGGTCTTTCGTGCTGTCCCCTTCCGTGGTGAAACAGCGTCGTCCGTGATCTGTCGTCTCGCGGAGCGGTACGGGCTGGAAGAGCAGGCGCTGCGGCCGTGGTGGCAGTGGAGCAACTCGCGCCCCCGGCACGAGAGCGGGGCCTTGAGGGCTGATGCTGAGGTGCTGCTGAACGCGGCAGGGCGGCAGGTGCTGGCAGGGCTGTGCGGTGTGGAGGAGGGGGTGCTGGGGCGGGCGGTGCCCTCCTGGGAGCACGAGGACGCCGCACTACGTACCGGGGGCGGCGACGGTCCGGTCGCGGTGTGGCGTGCAGGGGGCACGGTGGCGGGGCCGGTGGCCTTTGGCTGCCGCTTGTGTGCCGCCCGGCGATCGGGGACGGCGGTGCGATGGGTGCGGTATGCGGCGCGGTGGGAGCGGGTGTGCGTACGGCACGAGCGGTGGCTGCAGGACGCAGACGCTGGCCAGGAGTTGGAGCATCTGGATCTGCGTGGTGTGCCGGAGGTGATCGCGGCGCAGCGTAGGTGGGTGGGTGTGGCGCGGCGGGCAGTGCGCGCCGAGGCGGAGCCGGGGCGGGTGTTCGCGCTGGCGTATGCGGTGGTGGCCCGGTGGTGGGAGCAAGCGCTGCACTGGGAGCAGGAGAAGGTCTGACCGCGGCGGCTGCACCAGGTGGCGGGCGGCAACGCGGGCGGGGCATTGGAGCAGTGGCGGATCGTCGGGCGTGATGCGGTCGTCTTCCCCGAGGTGGTCGCTGTCGCGGACGCGTTGCTGGATCCGGTCATGGCGCAGCTGGTGTGGGTCGACAGCGGAGCTGAGCGGCCGCGGCCGCTGCCTGCCGACGGGGCGTTCTGCCGAGGGCTGGGTGAGCGGGTGGGCCGGCCGTGGCTGGGCCTGCTGGCCGCGACCGATCCCGGCAGCCCACTGTTCGCCTGGATGGGAGCGGTTGTACGGGCGCGCCGTTATGGGGGTCAGTCGGTCGAGTATGCGGATGATCCGTGGTGGGTGCGCCAGGAGCATCAACCCGCGACTATGGCCGGTCAGTTGCGGGTGGTGGTGAAGGAGAAGAAGGCGCCGGGGTCGGGCACCCGGTGGCGCGCCACGGTGGCGGCGGAGCAGCGCATGTGGATCGAGAAGCTCATCGGCGATGCCGGGGAGCAGCTGACTCAGCTGCGCGGGAGGCATGCCGGGTCTACCGCTGAGACTGCTCGGTATCTGCTGCAGAACCTCACTCGCAGCGCCGGCCTGCTCGACCGGGCGCTGCACCAGACCATTGTGGCGGCGGTGAACGCCGGGGTGTCGCTTGAGGACGTCGCCCAGTGGACAGGTCTGCCCGTTGAGGCTGTGGCGGAAGTGGCAGGCGCCCACGGGGAAGACACCGGAGAGTGAGTGGTCATTCGTTGTGCATCACTGCGGGGAGCACAACGATGGGAGTCATGGCCTCTGAACAACCGCCGACCAGACCCGTCGATGACACCGCGAACGGTCTCGTTGCGTGCCCGTGCTGCTTCCAGCGAACGCTGGAGGAACAGGCAAACTTCGAGATCTGCCCCGAGTGCGGCTGGGAGGACGACGGGCAGGACGATGCGGATGCTCACATCGTCCGGGGCGGGCCCAACGGCTGGCTGAGCTTGGCACAGGCCCGGTTGGAATATCTGGAGGAAGTAGCCGAGGGACGCGACGAGTCCATGACCCGCGGCGGTGAGGGGCTGTGGTTGTCAGAAGCACGGCGCCAGAGTCCGGACGCAGCTGATGAGGGCGGCCTCTGACACAGCTTGGCGGAAGACGACGGAGGCTGAGTGCCGGGGTTTCATCAACGCTTAGTTGATGCGGTACCGCTTTGTGACCGGTATTGCTGAAACTACGTTGCGCGGGCGTGGGGACGGCTTGGCTGGGCGGGTGACTAGAGCTGGCAGCCCGGGTGGCCGGGCACAGGGGTGGGATGGGCTGGGCGGTGCGGGGTTCGAGGCGGCCTTCTGTGATCCCGCGGGTGTAGTGGTGCAGCAGCGGTAGGCGGATTCCGCGATGGCGGTGGCCTTCGAGGATTTGCCTCCGGTGTCCGCGTTCCCGGTGATTCCGGGGCGGCGGTGGGGTCCGGGGCTGTGGTGGTCGGCGACGACCGGCCGTCATGTGGCGTCGGGTTCAAATGCGATGCGGACGCAGTTGATGGTCCTGGACCGTGATCCGCGGGTGGTGGGCATGGCGGGGCGTCCGGTGCGGCTGCTGTGGCGCAATGGGCGTGGGCAGGTGCGCTCGTGGGTGCCGCAGCTCTTTGCCCGCTACGCCGACGGCAGGGGGCTGCTGGCCGACTGTCCCAGCCATGCCGAGGCAGGCGGTGAACGGGCATGGAAGGCTGCTGTGGCGGTGTCCGCGGCGTGTGCAGACATCGGCTGGGCGTATCGGCGTCTGGAGCCGCTGGATGAGGTGCTGGCGGCGAACCTGAAGTGGCTGGCCGGCTACCGGCATTCCCGCAACCGAGGCCGCGAGGGTCTCGCCGAGGCGGTGCGGGATGCCTTCGCGTGCCCGCGGCCGCTGATCGAGGGCGTGAAATCGGTGGGTGATCCGTTCGAGGTCCTACCGGTCGTCTTTCATGCGCTGTGGCGTGCCGAGTTGGCGGTGTCGCTGGATGTGCCGCTGCATGAGCGGGTCCTGGTCGGCCCGGGCGACAGGCAGGGCACAGGCGGTACAGAGACGGCTGCCGATCACCTGGCAGAGTCGGTGACTGGGCGTGGGCGTTGGGTTGGGGCGGGCGAGTGAGCGGGCAGCGCCAGGGGCGCCGGCCTGTGGTGCGGGTCGGGGCGCACGTTCGCTTCCGTGGGGTGAAGTGGCAGGTCATCGCGCTGGCCGGGCAGGAGATCCGCCTTCTGGGGGCGGAGGGCGAGGGGGAGGTCGCCCTTGCCGGGCATCTGTTCGCCGACCCCGGCTTCGCTGTCGTCGGGGAGCAGGTTCCGCAAGCGGCGCCGCAGTGGGGGCTGTTCGAGACCGCGCCGGCCGCGGCCCGGGACAAGGCGCTGACCTGGCTGCGGCACATCCGAGAGGTCGAATCCGGTCTTCCCGACGGGTCGGGCAGCACGGGGACGGTGCGGTCGCAGTACGCCCCCGAGCGGTTCACGCTGGCCGAGCGGGAGCAGGCCAAGGCCGAGGAGTTGACCGCGCTCGGCTATGGGCGGGTATCCAGGACGACGGTGCAGCGGATGCGGCTGGCCTACCGCAAGCAGGGGCTGTGGGGGCTGGTCGACCACCGCACCACTCGCAGCCACAGCCGCACCGGGCGGACCGACGAACGGGTTGTTGCCGCCGTACGCGAAGCGCTCGGCCGTCAGCGCGGCCGCTCCAAGGGCACGGTCAACGCGCTGTTCCCCGTGGCCAAGCGGATCCTGGCCGCCCGGCATGGTGCGGGCACGGTGCCGGTGCCGTCCCAGGCCACGCTGTACCGGCTCGTGACCGCTCTCGCCCGCCCCGGCGAGATGCCCACCAGTCCCGTACGGGCGACGCCCTCCAGCTATGAGGGGCGGGCCTACTACCCCACGGTGGCGCTGCGGCCGGGTGAGCAGGTCCAGATCGACACCACGCGCCTGGACGTGTTCGCTCTGTTCGACGACGGCACCCCGGCACGTCCTGAACTCACCATTGCGGTCGATGTTGCCTCGCGCGCGATCCTCGCTGCCGTGTTGTGTCCCCAGGCGACCAAGGCCGTGGATGCGGCGCTGCTGCTGGCGGAGATGGCCGTCCCGCACCCGGCCCGCCCCACCTGGCCCGATATCTGGCGCATGGACCGCTCGCCGCTGCTGCCCCACCAACGTCTGCGCGAGCGCGATGAGCGGCTGGAGGGGGCGGCCGCCCGGCCGGTCGTCGTCCCCGAGACGATCGTGGTCGACCGGGGGAAAGTCTTCATCTCCCGGGCGTTCACCGCCGCCTGCGAAACCCTCGGCATCAGCGTGCAGCCCGCCCCGCCCCACGCGCCCACCGCCAAGGGCATCGTCGAGCGGACCTTCGGCACGATCAACGATCTGTTCTGCCAGCACCTGCCCGGCTACACCGGCTCCGACGTGACCCGCCGCGGCCCGGACGCCGAAGGTGAAGCCTGCTACAGCATCGCCCAACTCCAAGACCTCCTCGATGAATGGCTCGTCGCCTACCACCACCGGCCCCACGAAGGGCTGCGCCACCCGCAGCTGGCACTCAGCCTCGAAGGCATGCACGGCAGACCAGCCCAGTGCAGGTCTGTGCCCGCCAGAACACAGGGCGGTTCGCAGCGCGGCAAGGTCCTCGGGATTCGCGTGATCAGCGTTCATGGCGCCCAGAAGTACCACCACCCACTGACACCAGTCGACGGGCGTGGCCTCTGCCACCCTGCCCCCTCCCCCTTTCAAGATCAGGAGTCAGCAACAGCGCCGGCCAGCACATCCACTACGCCACTCGCGCCCTCGCCCCCCACGGAGAACGCGCATGACCCCGATGCTCGACCTCGCACTCACACAGGACGCCCTGGTGATCCTCATCGGCCCGTCCGGGGCCGGGAAGTCCACGCTGGCCAGCACCTGGCCCACCTCCCAGGTCCTCTCGCTTGATGCTCTGCGCGGCGCAGTGGCCGATGACCCTGGATGCCAGGAGGCGACCGCCGCCGCCGTCGACGTTCTGCAGTTGCTCCTGGAGCGCCGGATGGCCCGGAAGCTCAATACGGTCATCGACGCGACGAACGCGATCAGCCATCACAGGAAACCTCTGGTCGCCGTCGCGAAACGGCACGGCATGCCCGCCATCGCAGTCCTGATGGCCACCCCGGTCGACGTGTGCGTAGAACGGCAGGGCCCGCGCCCGGCGAACCGGGCCGTGCCCGAGGACACCGTGCGCGCGCAGCACAAGGCCGCGCTCCACTCACGCCAGTCGCTGCGCGAGGAGGGCTTCGACGATGTCGTGTTCGCAGACAGCCTGTACCGGCTGGAGCCCTATCTGGAGCGCTTGAGCGAGACCCGGAACGCCGACCTCGGCAGGGACGGCAACGAGGGCCTGGGCGACCTGCTGCTCGTCCGCCGCCTCTTCGGGCCGGAGATCCTGCCGCTGTGGCGGTGGAAGCCCGGCTCGGATGTGGCCGGCGGCGACCGCGTCGCCGAGGTCCGCCTCGGCCAGCAATGCCTCACCCTCGCCCTGCGCACCGACGTTGACGGCGAAGGCGACATCGGACGCCCGTCCACCGTTTCTCCGTCACGTCCGCGTTGCGGTGCGCCGCGCCGAGCGCCATCGGATCAGCGCGTGCGCCACGGCCGGGCGGCGTCCGTGCCCTGGCTGCCGGGCACGACCGAGGACGTCACGTTCGAGCTGAACGGCATCGGCCACACCTTCCCCGCGGGACACCGCATCCGCCTCGCGGTCTCCTCCGCGTACTGACCCTGGATCTGGCCGCAGCCCGACTCCGAGGCCGACTTCACCCTGGACCCGGTGGGCAGCTCACTCGAACTCCCGGTGCACGCGGGCGACTTGGGTGCGTCGGCCACCTTCGGCGAACCGGAGCAGTCCGAACCGCTGGGCGTCGTGTACCCGGCCTCGCTGGAGGAACAGCGGCCCGAGCGCCTCGTCGTACGGGACGTCGCGAAGGGCTCGAGTGGCGCCTGGAGGTCGACCCGCGCTACGGCGGCACGCGCGTGTACCCGGACGGCCTGGAGTGCACCGAGGACGCCCTGGAGACGTACGTGATCAACGAGAGCGATCCACTGTCGGCCCGGACGCGCTCGGACTGGTCGATCCGGCTGCACCGGCCGGAGCTGGCGTGGGACGCGACGGTGGACACGCGGTCCGAGATCGCCTGCACGCGGACGGAGTTCATCACGTCGAGCGAGGTGGTGTGCCGGGACGGCGGAGAGATGGTGTTCCACCGGTCGTGGGAGGAGCGGATTCCTCGGACAGCCGGGTGAGTTCGGCACGGATCGCCGCGACGAGCGGGTGGGCCCTGCCCAGGGTGTGGACCGTCGCGTCCAGGGCGTCCTGGAAGTAGTCGACGCGGGCCTCGCCGGTGGCCTCGTCCGCGCGCGTGAGCCTGCGCAGCAGACCCGGAAGGTCCCCGCCCTGCTCCAACTCCTCGACCTGGCCGGGCGCGAGGGCGAGGGCGGTCGGGATGCGCCGCAGCGCCGACTCGACGATCAGCCAGCGCTTGGCCAGGTCCCGGCCGGGCGTCGCCTGCCGGGCGCGCTCGGCGAGCAGCACTCCCTCGGGGTCGCCCTCCCCCACCAGGTGCAGGGCGGCCCGGTGGTACAGCTCGGCCAGGGCCGGGGTGTCCTCCCGTGGCGGCACTTCGCAGGACAGGGCCAGGACGTACGGGGCGATCAGCGCGTCGTCCCCCTCCCCGTGGGCGGCGAGCAGCTCGGCGGCGGCCGCCCAGGGATACAAGGCCCGCATGGCGACGCGCGCGGCCTGAGCGGTGCGGACGGCGCTCCACTCGCCGGGCGGGTCCAGCCGGGCGAGCCCCGCGGCGTGCAGCGCCTGCGCCGCCGAATCGATGTGGTACGCGGACGGGGTGCGGTGGCGCAGCGGCTCGAAGAGGCGGCGATCGACGCGGGGTCCCAGCCAGGCGAGCAGTCCCAGGAACCGGGACGGCCCCGGCCCCGTCGGCTCGGCACGCTGCGCCACCGACTCGCCCCGCACGCTCTGGTAGGTGTTGGTCGGCAGCCCCTTGCCGCGGCGGGCCGTCATCAGGATCCGGCCGCGGGGGTACGCGGCCGAGAGCCGGAGTGCCTCCGCGCCGCTCTGCGCCCCGTCGAGGACCAGCAACCAGTGGGCGTGGGTGACCAGTTGGCGGGCGAGCCGCACGGACGGCTCGATGCCGCGCGCCGCGTCCAGCCACCACACGAGTTCGTACTCCGCCAGGTGCTCGTGGGCGTACCACAGCGCGGTCGCCGACTTGCCCGAGAGGCCCTGGCCGTACAGGGTGCAGACCTCCTCCCCTGCCTCGTACGACAGGTCGAGCCAGGCCTTGGCGGCCTCCGAGACGGTGCTGTCGTCGTCGCCGAGTGCGGGCAGGTTGTGCAGGGCGGGGGCGGCCTCGCGGACGCTGCTCAGGACGGCCCGGAAGTCGGGGTCGTCGCTGAACGCGGACGTCTCGACCAGCGGCAGGTTCCCCGGGGCGATCGTGTTCGGCGAGACCCCGGCGAGCGCGCCGCCCGAGAAGACCAGGACACCGGGGGCGGCGTCCTCGACACCGCCCGGCAGCTCCTGCCGGTCGACGACGACCAGGCGCTGCGGGCCGCCTTTCAGATCACGCCGCAGGCCGCCCCGTGCCGTCCTGCCGCCCGTGCGCCCGCACCAGGCGATGTCCGCCGGGCTCCGCACCCCGCTCGCCCGCAGCCCGCCCCAGTCCACCGGCCGCACCGGCGTGCCGTGCACGTCTCCGCGCGTGCGCACCAGTGCCACGAGGGGCGAGCGCAGCCCCCACATCGCCTGCTGCCACACGATGTCCCCGACACCCGCGCGGCCGGACGGGTCCTCGACCCTGACCCCCACCCGCGCGGGGAACACGGCGGGCAGCACCGTCAGCACCAGGCGGTTGCCCACCAGGTATCCGGTCCGCGGCGGCAGGGCGGACCCGCTCACCAGGACCAGCCTGTCCAGAGCCGGGTCCGTCACCTCGGGTACTTCCTTCTTCGCGAACGGCCTTTTGCCCGGCGGCAGTTGGAACGTCCCCTCCGGCGTCGCCACCAGCGCCGGGAAGTCCTTGCGCTGCCCCAGGCGAGGCGTGATGTAGCGGGAGACCTCGGCCACGGTGCGGCGGCTGTCGGCGGCCGACACCGTCGCCATGAGGAGTTCGCGCATCTCGGGTGCGAAGCCGTACGCGTCGTACGCGATCCTGCCGCCCTTGCCGTCGAGGGCGGGCTCGACCCGCATCAGCCCGCCGAGCAGGACCTCCGCGAGGCAGGCCGGGCTGGAGCCCGGGGCGACGGCGGCCTGGACGACGCGCATCACCGGCAGGGTGAGCGGGTCGATGGAGGCCAGGTGCCCGGCGAGGGTGTAGGCGTCGGTGGAGACGGCGTCGCGGAAGGAGAGCAGTCGCTGCTCGGGCGTCGCGGGCAGGGCGCGGCGCCGCTTCGGGCGCGGCTCCGGCTGCCGGGCCGCGTCGATCACGCGCAGCCGCGCGGTGCCGCCGTCCCTGGCGACCAGTTCGGCCCACGGCCGCAGCTCCCAGTCGACCAGCTCCAGCACGGGTACGGGGACGCCCAGCGGCGGCGCGAGCCGGCGCGGCAGCAGGGTGTCGCGGGCGTACATGGCGCGGGCCGCGGGGGCGAGGCCGCGGCTGCGCACGGTCAGCCGGGAGGCGTTCAGGCCGGTCCGCGGCCACAGCCGGGCGGGCAGCGGGTCGAGCACGGCGGTGTGGCACAGCCGGGCCCAGCGGGCGAGATGGCGGCGGGCCTCGCCCGAGCGCCAGCCCTCGCCGACGCCGTCCGAGACGACGAGGACGACGGTGCGAGCCGGCGCGGTGACGAGCCCGTCGACCGGGGTGGTGCGGCGCGCGCTGCCGGGGTCGTACGGCGTGCCGCGCACCGAGCGGAAGATGCCGAACCCGGCGAGCAGCGCGGCCAGTTGGCGGCTCGTGTCCTGCCACACGCGCAGCGACAGGCCGTCGTCCAGGGCGACGACGAGGTCGAGCCAGCGGGCGCGCTCGGGGCGCAGGACCAGGTCGAAGACGCCGTTGTCGGCGATGGACTCGGCGGTGGCCACCTCGTCGAGGACGAGACGGCGGCTGGACGCCGCGGTGCGGCCGAGCGGACGCAGCGCCCGCGCCACGTCCAACGGCCGCTGCAGGCCGGGCGCCGAGGGGATCCGGACGGGGGCGGCGCCGCGGCCGGGGACAGGGGTCGTGATGCCGTAGACGGAGCCGGGGGCGCCCTCGGCCACCTCGACGGGGGCGGGGCGCGCGACGGCGCCGGGGGCGAGGGCAGGTGCGGGCGGGAGTGCATAAGCCAGCACCGGGACGTCGGGGGCGGGTGCGAAAAGGGGCACCGGGACGTCGGGGACGTCCGCGTCCGGTGCGCGCACGCTCAACTGGCGTGCCAGCCACAGCAGTTCACTCAGTTCACGCGGACCGAAGTCGAGGCCGACGGCGGCCAGCACCCTGTTCAGATGCGTCACCGCCGCCAGGTCGGCCGGGTCAGCCGGGCCGTGCGGAGTCGCCGAGTTCACTGAGCACCGCCTCCCGCAGGTGGTCGTCGGGCCGCACGTCCTGGCGCAACAGGTGGACGGCGTGCAGGAGTTGGTCGGTGGCCAGTTCGCGCAGGGTGCGCCGTGCGACGAACTCCCGGATCAGCTCGGTGATCTGCTCCCACTGCCGTGCCCCGTCCGGTTCCCGCTCCGTCGCGAAGTGGGCCCGTACGATCTCCGTGAGCTGCTTCTCGTCCGGGTAGGGCAGCTCCAGGCGGACGCAGCGGCGCAGGAACGCGGGCGGGAACTCGCGCTCGCCGTTGCTGGTGATCAGGACGAACGGGAACTCGACGCAGCGCACCACGCCGTCGCGCACGAGATGCAGTTCGTGCGACCCGGCGACACCGACCGCGACACCGTCCTGCTGCTGCTCGTCGGGGAGCCGGGACAGCTCCGGGATCTCGAACCGGCCCTCCTCCAGGACCACCAGCAGGTCGTTGGGCAGATCGATGTCGCTCTTGTCCAGCTCGTCGATCAGCAGCAGCCGGGGCAGCCCGTGGTGCTGGGTGGCGAGCGCCGTGCCCAGCGGGCCGAGCCGGATGTAGTGGCCGACGTCGCGGGCCTGCTCCTGGTAGTCCCCCATCTGCTGCTCGCGCAGCCGCCCGATCGCGTCGTACCGGTACAGCGCCTCGCCGAGCGTGGAGCGCGTGTTGACCGGCCAGGTGAGCACCGGGCCGAGGCCGAGGTCGTCGGCGATCGCCCGGGCCAGCGAGGACTTGCCGCTGCCGGGGCGGCCCGTCACCAGCAGCGGACGGCGCAGGCGCAGCGCCGCGTTGACGACGTCGACCTGGTCGGCGCCGATGAGGTACGGGCGGTGCGCACTCCCGCCGGGGATGCGCCAGGGCGGGGCCTCGGGCAGCGGGGTGGAGTCCGGGTAGGGCGGGCGGGGGTCGCTCGGGTCGCTGCTGCCGCGGAACAGGCGTTCTTCCGGGGCGGGCCGTGCGTCGCCTGGGGGATTCACCGTCGTACCTCCTCTTCGTCGTGCTCGTCCGTGCCCGGCTGCGGGGCCCGGGCCGTCTCAGGCCCCGGGGAAGTCGCCGGCCCAGCCCTCCCCCGCGTACTCCTCGCGCTGTTCCAGCGCCTCCGCCCGCGGCTCCTCCCACATCAGGACGAGCTGGGCGCCGATGTGGGCGCTGTCCTCCCGGGCGGCGAAACGCTGTCTGCGGACGTCGTCGGGGAGGGTGCGCGACCAGTCCCCGCGCACGATCCCGCACAGCGCCGCGACGGTCGGCTCCCCGTGTTCCAGGCGGTGCCACAGCACGACGGGCAGCCCGTAGAAGCGGCACATCGCGAGCGTGCGGGCGCGCTGCCGCGCCTCGCAGGCGAGGATCGCGCAGGCCACACCCTTGTACTTGTCCAGATACGCCTCCGCGTGGTCCTCGTCCCGCAGCACGACGGGCCCGCCGTCCGTCGTGCCGCGCCGCTGCCAGCGCACCTTCCGCCGCCCCTCGTCCGAGGGGTCCGCGCCGCGCAGCACGACGGGCCGGTCACGCCCCAGAGCCCGGGCGCCAAGGCCCGGCGCCGGGATCGGCCAGGTCTCGACGGGCAGATCCAAGTAGTCGTATTCCAGGGTGAATTCAACCCTCGGCGGCCCGAACCGGCGCAGGGCGCCCACCGCCTCACCGAGCTCCGCGCACACCGCGTCCCGGGACACCGCGACGCGCGATTCCCTGTCCCGGATGAGCCTGTGGGACGGCGCGTACGCCCTGATCCGGTACGTGTACCGGTCGGCGCCCGACGCCGGGGCGAGCGCCACCCGCACCTCGGGCACCGCCTGCTCGCGGCTCACCTCGTCGCGCACCCGCTCCCGCACCGCCGGCAGGGCGCCGGGCTTGACGCCGAGCCGCCGGGCGACGTCGTCCGACCACTTCCGCAGGGCCTTGCCGCGCTTGCCCCGCCGGGCGGCGACGCCCTCGACGGCGACGAGCAGCCGCGGCACGTTCTTGGCGGGCCTGTTCTCCAACTCCCCTACGAGCAGCGCGAGTCCGCCCTTGCGCACCGCCTCCACGTTCATCGCGGGCAGCTCCTCGTCCGCGGCCCACTGGAGTTCGGAGAGGCCGTCGCCGAGCAGCTTCCTGAGCCGCTCGTACTCGACACCGGTCAGGATCCGTTGCCGCCCCGCCCGCCGCAGCTCCTTCGCCGCCTCCTCCAGCGCGGACCGCACCGGCTCGGGCGCCTTCTCCGGCAGCAGGCTCTCCAGGCTCGGCAGACCGCGCTCCCGGGACACCACGAGATCGGCCAACACGCCTATGTCATCGCCCTGTTGGCCGTATCCCCCTTGCCGGGGCACCTCCAGATCGACGGCGAGATCGGACACGTAACGGCGCCAGACCTCGTCCCGCACCCCGCCGCGCAAGGCCCGCAGCGCCGCCACGAGTTCCTCGCGGGCGGGGCCGAGGGCCGGGTCGACGGGGCCGGGCTCCCAGCCGTACGACACGTCCACGCCCGCGCGGCGGAGGAACGCCCGCAGTTCCCGGGCCCGGATCGCGTACGACAGGGGCTTACCGGCGGGGCCGCTGACGACGAGCCCCGCGAACACTCCGCTGGAACGGATCCACAGACCGCCACCGCTGTAACCGGCACCCACGTCGAGACCCGGCTGCAGCGGGACCATCTGGTACCAGATGCCGTCGATCACGTCGTCGACCACGAGGGTCACCCCGGAGCGGGCCTTGCCGCTTCCGTAGCGCGTACGCAGTTCGCTCTTGCGCTCGACCTCCTGGAAACGGGCCGCCGGGACGGACGGCCCCGGCCCCTGACCGTCGAGCGCGAGCAGGACCAGATCCCCGCCCCACGCCTGCCCCGTCCCCAGGTCCCGACGCCCCTCCCAGCGCCGGACGCGCACGCGGTACTTGGAGAGGGGCGCGGCCAGGAACTCCACCTGTATTCGGGCGAGTTGGGTCTCGTCCGGTTCGTCTACGTCATAGTCGGCGCGGCCCAGGGCCTTGCTGATGACGTGGGCGCAGGTCAGCACGGAACCCTCCGCGACGAGGAGCCCGCCACCCGCCTTTCCGGCCGGCCCGTACACGGTGACCCAGGACGCGACGGCCGCGCGGTCCCCGGCGCCTCCCGGGTCCGCCTGATCCGCCTGGTCCTTCTTGTCCTTCTGATCCGCCGGGTCCGCCTGATCCACCCGGCCCGCCTGTTCCGCGTCCATGGCGGTCAGTCGTCGGGGCTCTGCTCGTCGCGCGGGGCTCGCCAGGTGGCACGGACGATGAGCCCCGCCTCACCGCGCACGCCCACGATGCCGAGCTTCAGGTCGTCCGTGATCCGTACGCCGACCTCCACCGTGACCTCGTGGGGCGGGTCCGCGAGCCGGTCGGTGGTCTGCCGCACGGACTCCAGGACCGGAACGAGCGGACTCAGCGCGCCGAGCAGCGCACCGCGGGCCGCCCGCCTGACGACGTCACCGCCCCGCCCGTACGACTCGAGCAGCTCCATGCCCGGCTCTTCCTCGCCGGGTTTGCGCAGCGGGCTCGGCATCACTTCGAGCAGCACGGCCTGATCGTCACCGAACGTGAACTCTACGTATTCCCCCATGAGTTGACTGTGGCAGAGTCACGTGCGGGGGGAGCCTTCCTTGCCGCGACCCGTACGTCACGCCCCGCGCAGGTCAGCCGTAGAGCCTCTCCAGCACCACCGCCACCCCGTCCTCCTCGTTCGACGCTGCCCCTCTGGCGGCCCTCGTCTCCCGAGCCATGCCCGCATCGCCGCGCGACCGTCGGCCTCCGGCATCTCGTGGGGGCGTCGCGAGGCAGGTGGGACCTCCGGGTACGCCTCAGCGCTGGGCCATCCAGAAGAAGACGGCCGTCATCCGCTTGTCCTCCAGCGTGGTGCCGCAGTAGTCGCTGGCGCTGTGGATCGTGTGGGCGGCGTAGAGCAGCAGGCGGTTGTAGCGGTGCGGGATGGCGACATCCTCGACGAACGAGTCCGGCGGGACGGTTCCGGCGGGCGATGATGCTGTTGGCCTCGTCGGGAGGCAGCGTGGTCTCGGTGATCGCACAGCTGGTCCAGGCCGACGAGGACACCATCCGGGACGTGATCCACCGGTTCAACGAGGTGGGGCTGGCCTGTCTGGACCCTCGCTGGGCGGGAGGCCGTCCCCGCCTGCTGAGCAATGAGGACGAGGACTTCGTCATCGAGGCGGCCACCACCCGGCCCACCGTGCTGGGTAAGCCTTTCGCCCGCTGGTCAATCCCCAAGCTCGCCGAGCACGTGCGGCGTGACATCGCCCGCCCGGTGAGGATCAGCCGGGAGGCCCTGCGGTGCCTACTGCTCCGCCGCGGGATCTCCTTCCAACGCACCAAGACCTGGAAGGAGTCCCCGGACCCGGACTTCGACGCCAAGCTCGACCGTATCGAGTTCGCGCTCACTGAGCGGCCGGACCGGGCCTGCGCCCTGGACGAGTTCGGCCCGCTCGGTATCCGCCCGATCGCAGGATCGTGCTGGGCACCCCGGTCGAATCCGAACCGGCTGCCAGCGACTTACCGCCGCACCCACGACATCGCCTACTTCCACGGCTGCTACTCGGTCGGCGACGACCGACTCTGGGGAGTTGTCCGCTGCCGCAAGGGCATCGACCACACCTGGGCGGCACTGCGGTCGATCCGCGCGGCCCGCCCGGACGGCGCCCCGATCTACGGGATCCTCGACAACCTGTCTGCGCACCCGAACCGGCGGATCCGCCGCTGGGCTGACCGGAACAAAGTCGAGCTCTGCTTCACCCCGACTTATGCGTCCTGGGCCAATCCGATCGAGGCCCATTTCGGGCCCCTGCGGCAGTTCACCCTCGCCAACTCGAACCATCCCAACCACACCGTCCAGACCCGCGCCCTGCATGCCTACCTGCGCTGGCGCAACGAGAACGCCCGCCACCCGGACGTCCTCGCCGCCCAACGACGCGAACGTGCACGCGTCCGCAGCGAGAAACACATCCGCTGGGGCGGCAGATCTCTCCAGCCTGCGGCCTGAACCGGCAGATCTGCTGGGCACAGCATCAGTCGTCGAACTCGAAGCCTGCCGTCTCCGCACGGGCAACAAGCTCGCCAACCGCGCTGGGGCTCGAGATCACGGGCTCCAGAACAGTCTTGAGCTGCGTGAGGTCACTCAAGCTCCCGAGCGCACAGAACATGCCACCCTCGCTGTCGAAGTCGAGGTGCTCAGCAAGATCCGGCCAGGCGAACTGCACAAGACCTTCCCAGAAGTACCCGTTCGGCTCATGTCCGGCGGCAACCACTGCCGCGTCAGCGGCCAGGTCGCCGGCATCGAGCGTCAGCGAGTGCTCACCATCGAAGTCATGCAGGGTGATAGTCACGCCGCGATCTTCCCACCCCCGGCACACAGACTCCCCAGCCCATTCAGATTGCTCGTCTACGCCTGACCCGGCGAACCTTTCCGGTCACAGCACTAGCCGGTCCCCAGCGCCTCTGGATCTCCTTGCAGCGCAGGGTCTGGAAAATTGGCTTGTCCCTAGGTCGGATGTCGACCACGATCACCTCATGACGACCAGAAAGGGCCATGCCGTCTAGGCGCCCCGCTCCGCTCTCCACCGCTCGCGCGCCGCCGACCGCCGCTCACCCCAGCGCCCGATGGCCGTGACCGACCGCCCACTCAGGAGAGCCCGCCCGTGCAGAAGACCGTCCTCGTTCCCTACGCCCACCTACCCCAAGCGCACCACGACCACCACGTCCTGACCAGTACTGTCGACGTTTTCGGCGCCGCCCACTGGCTACTTGCCGAACGCGCTCCGCAGCCCGGCGGCGATGTCCTGCCCTTTGACGCGCTGGTCGTTTCCGTCGATCCGGACGGCAACGTCGAACTCACCGAGCTGAGCGCCGTGCAGGCCCGCTGGCCGCACCTGGACCGCCTGCCTGACGGCGGGTTTGTCGTCGCCGCGTCTCGCGTCCGCCGCTACGAGGACACGAACCAGGTCCAGGTCTTCGACGCGCTCGGCCGCGAGACCTCGTCCTTCTCCGTCGGGGACGCCATCGAGCACCTGCTCGTGGACGAGGCAGGCCGTATCTGGGTCGGGCACTTCGACGAGAACCCGGTGGGAATCCGCTGCTGGAGCGCCACGGGCCGACTCGCTTGGACGTCAGACGACGCCGGCATCCCCGGTCTCTTCGACTGCTACGCCCTGAACGTGTCGGGCACCACCGCCTGGGCGTGCCCCTACACGGACTTCCCGCTCGTCGAGATACGCCCGGACCGCACCGATCGGCCCGTGAGGGTGTGGGCGAACCGCGTACGGGGCTCCCATGCGGTGGCCGTCCTCGGTGAGCGGGTCGCCTTCTACGGCGGCTACGGCGAGGAGCGGGACCGACTCGCCCACGGAGAGATCATCGAAACATCCGTCGAGTCAACGGACGTCGGCCTACTCACCCTGCCCGATGGCTCTGCCCCCGGCCGTCGGCGGGTGGTAGGTCGAGGAAGCAGGCTCTACGTCCAGGCCGAGCCGTTCACCACCTGGGGCGTGTTCGACCTCAGCAGCTGATACCCAGCACTGGAAAGGCAATTTCCCCTTCTGATCGCGCAGGGAGCAGCGTGCCGCCGTCCTTCATCCACCGAATCACCAAGTACGACCCCGCCGACCGTGACGAACACGGCCACTACACCGGTGCGGAAGAGGTGGTCAGTGACCATGGGCCGGTCGAAGCCGCGTACCTCGCGGCGATCGCCGCCTTCGCGGAGGCCTCGGGCATCGATCGGCTGGAGATCCGCGAGCCCGCAGTCACCGGTTTCGTCCACTTCGGCGTGGAGCTGTCGGATGGGGGATACGGCCTCGGCGGGCTCTTTCCGCCCGACCTCGCCGGCTACCACGACGGGGCCGAGGTCTCCCTTCCGGTCGCTCTGGAGCTGGTCCGGGCCATGCTCCGTGACCAAGGTGCCTGGTGTCGTCTGGAGGCGGGGGACGTGTTCACCGTGCATGTCGGGTGGGACCAATACGTGTATGTGGGCAGCGACCGGCAATGCGCGGACGCCGTGGCCCGTACACGGGAACTCGGTCTCTTTCCGGAACCGATGGCGACCTCCCCCTACGCAGCGAAGCTGGAGGAGCCGGACGTGATGGAGGTGGCCGACGAGAGGTTCTGGGCGCGCGTGCGCACCGTGCTGGCCTCACGGAAGGCAGTGCTCCTGGAGGAGGGCTACGTCCGCAACGCCGCACGCTTCCACCGCCTCACGCGGGAGAACCTCGACGCATTGCGTACCGGTCTCAGCCCGCGCGCCCTACTCACCGTCTGGCCTGACCTGAACCCCGATGTCGGCGCGGTCCTCGCCACGCTGCCAGAGGAGGGATCCGCGGAGTTCGTCTGGGAGGCACAGGACGGGACGATCAGACAGGCGGTCGTCGACGACACCGAGTACCAAGACCTCGCCACTCTGGTGGCCGGCGCCCGGGCGGCCTGCGTCCTGCCCATGTACCTCGACGAACGCCACCCGCTTCTTTGCGTCGCCCTGCCCGACAGTGACGGCGTGCTGCGCGCCCGGTGGTGACCCCGATCACGCCGGGTTGCCACAGACCGACAGCTCGACTGACCCGGCGTCTGCGTCCCGAACCTTGCTGCGGGAGCTTCTTCTTCGGCCGTTCGTCCGTTGAACGGAATGTCGGACGATGGGGCCGCTCTCGGGGGTCTTATGCAGTTACTTTTCGCGGACCAGCGCCGGGTCTGGAAGGTGGGCGCTGTCGCGGGTCGGAGCTATGCAGAGCTGAGCGAGCTCTTCGAGCGGCGCCCGCTGCCCCGGGGCACCCCGATCCTCCTCGATGACACGATGCGTCCGGTCGAGCCGCTGGCCAGTTGGTTCCGGGCGATGGGGCTGGCGGGCCGCGACTCGAAGACGTCCGGGAACCGGCACGTTGGTCCCCGGGAGCTGAGTCAGGGCGCCGGCCTGCCTGTACAGCAAGTCCTCGGCGCCCTCCACAAAGAACGGTCGACGAACGTTCGTAGCACCAGGTCACGAGTGCTGCCGTCCCGCGTACCGATGGTCAGCCTCCGCATTGCGGCAGTGACGCCGCCGTGCAACGCCTCGGCTCTCACGACCCGCTCGCCGACCTCCAGGTGCCGGCTCACCCAAGCCAGGACCAACGGTCGGACCGCCGCCGCCTCATCGCGATTAATCCCGTGCCACCTCGCCATCCGGACAGCAGCAAGCGCAAAGGCTCGCCCCGTCGGAAACCCTTCCCTCGCGGCGCCCTTCCGCAAGCCAGCGTGCAAGTGGTGGGGAAGCTGAGCGAACAAACCCGTCCGCACCCATAACGAGGGGTGGAGAGTTTCAAGGCTCTGTCCGGAGTTCCGTGAATGATCTTGCGGTCTGGCGGGCTCACTGGGGCACGTCATGCCGGCGTTTGTGGGTCTGAACGTCCCAGAAGCTCGACCAATGGAGTACCAGTTCGTGCAGCCTCGATGCGACGCGCCCGCAGTTGAGCTCGGGTGCGCGGGCGGAACTTGGGCTCCCTTCCGCAGCCGCAGGACTCTCGGCCGTCGTAGCGCAATCCAGCAGTCAGGACTGCTGCGACCACGGTCCACGCCTTGATGTCGCGGCGTCGCGGTGCCGCAAAGTCGTGGCCGGCGCAGACCATTGGCCTGGAGCATCGGGGGCACGGGTGCTTGTCGAGGCCCGGACGCTGCTTGAACGCAACGCGGCACGATACGCAGGCGTAGTGCAGCTTGTAGGGCTTGTCGGCGTAGTGGCACACGGGGTGACCGTACCCGGCGGCTTGCTGGCTGACGACACAGTTTCGTAGGGCGAATCGTCGTCGCGTGAGGATCCGAGTCCGCAGGAGCCGGAAGCAAGTTCGGCCGTACATGGCTCGCTTGCGTGTCTTCACACGGGTTACGTGCCCTCGCGGCTGGCCGACTGTTCGTCGGTTTGGTCCGCTCCTTGCGGGGCGATAGTGGCCGCCCAGCGTCCCCCTGTCCCAGCAGGGTGAGCTCATAGCGTCCGCGAGATCGCCTGTGCGACTAGCGATCCGTAACATGTTGGTGTGGTCGGGTGGCCGGAGCGCAAATACCTCGCGTTGGATCAGGCATCCCGGTTACAACATCACCATGGGAATATGGACAGACGAGTTCATCGCCCCCTCCGTGCCACGGCTCCTGCCTGTGGCCGAGTTCGCGGCGATGGCCACAGCCCTGGTGAGGCACCAGGTGGTGCGCACGCCGTGGTGGCTGGTGGCCGGCGAGCTCTCGGCGAATGCGGAACTGCCGTACGTGAGCGTCCTGTTCGACATCCGCTTCACCGACCCGGACGTGGGCGCCACCGTGCACAGTGACCTGGAGTGGGCAAGCGAGGAAGACTTCGACACTCCTCCCCCGTGGGGCCCGGTCCGCGAAAGTGGCCGCATCCTCGCCAAGAGCCACGCCATTGAGGACCTGGGGCCGGCGCTGCGCGCCGCACCTTATGGACGGCAGGACATCGCCGTGCTGTTCCATGGGCTCGACTTCGACAATCCGCTGGTCAAGGAACACTACTGGCACGCCGACCACCGGATCTTGCTGTCCTGTTTCAGCCTCGCCACCGAGCAGCAACGGCCGCTTAGCGCCAACAGCACCGCCGACCCCACCGGTCCCCCGCACCGTCCGGTGCGCACCTTCGCATCCACTGGCTACAAGCATGGCGACAACGGGCCCTGCCCTCCCGTCGAAGCGGTCCTCGGCCGCTACCTGGGCCCGGATCTGAGGTGCGGCCGGACCCGAGGCTGACCCAGCGCCTGCACGGGCCGGGCGAGCAGCACCGCCGCGATCCCGGCAGGCCCCCAGCCGGGCAGCCAGACACAGGCAGCGTCCTGCGGGGAGCACCAGCTCACCACGCATCTCCCGCCCAAGGACCAGCGGTTGCGCGGCGCCGGGCACGCGGTCACCGACTCCTGGCCCCATGGCCAAGCGCTGGGGCGCACGATCTTGGATGCGGAGCAGCTCTACCTGAAGGCGTGAGCCCCGCGCGGGTGGTCCACCGGGCTCCGGCACCTCACGTGGTGCTCTGCTAGGCGTCCGTGGTGTGCCGGGGAGCCGGGGTGAAGGTGACCTGCTGGTGTCCGCAGCCCTCGGCAAGCTCGCGCAGCGCGGCGGTCTCGGCCTTGTCGGCCGTCAGGCGCCAGCGCAGTTCGGTCGCGGTCCAGTCGGTGGCATAGGTGCAGTAGGCGTCGGCCAGCGGTGGCAGCCACTCAGCCGGGAGGTCAACTCGGCAATCCGCGCTTCGATTTCCTCCACCCGGACACGGGCCGCCTCCTCCCGCGCCTCCAACTCCTCGATCAACGACACCATCGACGCCCCCTACTTCAACTTCCACAGTAGAAGGGCGCCTATATCCCGCCCACACCACTAACAGGCGTTCTCCCACCTCAGAGCTTGCCCGGAGGAGAGCCACACACATTACGACTCCACCGACCTATCGCTACGCTGCACCGATGAGCGACTTGATCAGCAGCGACGGGCCTCTATCTGATGCCGAGGTGGATCAGTTGCGCCTGCTCCTGCGCCGGTACTGCCATCACGAACTTGATCAGTGGGAAGCCCTCCGAACTGAGACCCCGTACGGCGATGTCTATGTGCTGATCACGAACGCCTTGCCTGCGGGCACCGGTCCGGAGATGTTCCGGCCGTTCTAGAGGCTGAACCGGTAGCAAGAGAGACGAGCGGCCGTCTCAGTTTTCGTCTCATTCGACACGGGTCAGAGCCGTTCAGGGGAGGCCGGCGGATTCGTAGCCAGGGCATAGCGGCCTGGCGCATACGCAGGAGAACAAGGGCGGACGACGCGTGGATCATGACGGTGAGACTTGGAAAGCGCGCGAGTGCCGCATGGGGGAAGAAGTGCGAATAAGCATCATCGATCTGTGGCTGGCGAATGAGCGACCGGCCGTAGACGGCTGGTTCCAAGCGGACGGTTCCGCGTGGACGGTCGAGGTAGACGGTCCGCAGCTGTCCTGGTTCAACGTAGGTGAGCCACTCGATCTGGATGGGCTCCTGGCAGAGCATCCGGAGTCGCTGACGGGAGCCGATACGCATCCTCAGGGTCTGGCGGAGCTGCCGGACGGGTCAGGGTATGTGTGCTGCGGGGATGGCTCGCTGGGCTCTGAGGGCTTCTTCGCGCGGCTCGACCAGAACAGGGGCCTGGTATGGCTGGTGTCGTTGCTGGACTCGAACCCTTTCCAGCGAGCGGAGGTGCACGGCTCGCTGGCTACTTTCACCAACAACCTCGGCAACTCCCTCACGATCGACCTAACGAAGCCGCACCTCACCTGATGCAGAACCGCCCGCTCCAAAGCCCTCGGCCGGGGTTCCAGAAGGTCACCATCATCGCGACAGCAGGAGAGCGCCTCTTACTCCCAGAGGTCCGCACCATCACAGCCAGTCGGATCCATCGTCAGCAGGTCCTCGTGAAGGCCCGAGAGGAGGCGGCCGGTGGGGGACCCATCCTCGCCGCGCTCCATGACCACCCAGCCGGCGTCGACGCCGGACACGTTCACGTCGGCACCGCAATCGAGCTCGTCGGCCATGGAGAAGACGGCTTCGTAGGCAACCGCCCGAGCCAGGAGTACCAGGTCGCCCCTGTCCGCACCTGCATCCAGCAAGCGTCGAGCCGCCGCCACTTGCTCCAAGGCTCCCGGGCCTGCCCATCCGTCGATCGCCCACGCCACAGGGAACGGAGCAGCACGAAGCGAGCCAACTGCGGCTGGTTCTCATCGATCTGCGACCTCGCCCACTCCGTCGCATCAGTCGCGCCGAGAACCTCGAACTGCGTGCGGAGCGTCTCCGCCGCAGCCCGCTTCGACGGAACAAGCCCTGACACCCACGACTGCCACTTCGCCTCATCACCATCCATCGCACCAGAATGCCCCACCAGCCACCCCACACGACCAAGGTCAACAGATGTCACGCAAGCGCGGCCAGAGCCGAATTCAACGAGCGCCATCAACGGACGTCGGCGCCGCGCAGGCTGTCCGAGAACTCCAGGACGGTGGCGAGTCGACCGTCGCCAGCGTCCGCCTGCGCACGAAGGTCACTGGCTCTGTCGGTGAGTCGTGATGTCGTGTGTCGTTGAGCGCGGATGGCACCGTCGTGTCGACCAAGACGATGTCGCTGAGTTTTAAAGGCGGTTGGGGCCTTGTGGTGGGACAATGGCTGTGCTTCTTCTGCTGGGGGCACCGATACGCCTGTCGAAATCCAAGGCCGATCTGTACGCGGCGATCCGCCGGGACCACCGTTCCGAGTGACCGTCCGTCGTGTCACCGACGTGACCATGCGGAGACCCGAGCAGCTCACGGACACCGAACGCAAGTGCCTGGACGACCTGTACGCCCGCAGTCCGGCGCTGGCCATGACCACCGAGTACGCCCACCGCCTTGCCGGCATCCTGCGCGAACGCCGCAACGAGCACCTCGCCCTCGAAGTCTGGCTCGCCGACGTCCGCCTCGACGGAGAACGCAAACTCCGTACCCTGGCCACCGGCATGCGGCGCGACCGCGCAGCCACTCTCGCCGCCCTCACCACCACCCACACTTCGGGCGCAGTCGAGGGCAACGTCACCCGTACCAAGCTACCCAAGAGACAGATGTACGGCCGAGCCAACTTCGACCTCCTTCGACGCCGCATCCTGTTGCCGCCGTGATCAACCAGCCTTCCCCTGAAACAGCGACAAAGCCCACAACGAGAGCCAGAGTCCGTCTGATGGCAGTACCGTCGTCGTAGCCGTGGGGTGGTCGTGCGCGCAGCAGACGGACTGACGCCGCCGAAGCCGTGCAGCGCGGCCGCAGGCACCCCCACCCGATCACCCGCGCCCCGGCCCGGACGGCATCCGCCCGTTGCCGCACCGTGACTACCACCTGGCGACCGTCGCACCTACGTCCGGGCCCCATTCCAAAGGCGTCGGCGTCCCCGAGCAGCCAGGCTGGATGCGTACTCCAGCCACCTCGAGGAGCCTCCATGCCAGCGACCGCGTACCGCTACGACGACCTGCGGGCCCTGTATATCAACTGCACACTCAAACGCTCCCCCGAAACCAGCAACACCGAAGGCCTGATCGACAAGAGCCGCCTCGTCATGGACAAGAACGGGGTCACGACCGACCTGATCCGCGCCGTCGACCACGACATCGCTACTGGGGTGTGGCCGGACATGACCGAGCACGGCTGGGAGAACGACGACTGGCCGCAGCTGTACGACAAAGTCATGGCCGCGGACATCCTGATCCTGTGCGGGCCGATTTGGCTCGGCGACAACAGCAGCGTCACCAAGAAGGTCATCGAGCGCCTGTACGCCTGCTCGAGCATCCTGAACAACCAGGGCCAGTACGCCTATTACGGTCGCGTCGGAGGTTGCCTCATCACCGGCAACGAGGACGGCGTCAAGCACTGCGCCATGAACGTGCTCTACAGCCTCCAGCATCTCGGCTACACGATCCCGCCACAGGCCGACGCCGGCTGGATCGGGGCGGCGGGCCCTGGACCGTCCTACCCCGACCCCGGTTCCGGCGGCCCGGAGAACGACTTCACCAACCGCAACACCGCATTCATGACGTGGAACGTCATGCACCTGGCAGCCCTGCTCAAGCAGGCAGGCGGCATCCCGGCCCATGGCAATCAACGCTCCGCATGGGACGCCGGCTGCCGCTCCGACTTCCCCAACCCCGAACACCGCTAGAACCCGCAGTCATCTCCCCGCCTGCCGCGGACAGGAGCCCACACCTCCGGCATTCACTCGTCACGCTTCCCCCTGGCCACCCACGCGTTCCGTCAGCTGCGGGCGGCGCACAGCCGGGACGGGACCGGACCGCCAGGGCCAGCACCACAAGCACCACCAGCACGACTATCTGCGTCGTCGTCATCGGGATCTCCCTCACCGGTAGTAAACGGGTGATGAGGAAACGGTGGCGGAATGGCTGTTCAGTTGTGTTCCGATGTCCTCGTTGAGCGCGCGGGAGGTGGCCGAGCCGGTCTCCTCATCGCCGGTGACGAGGAGGCAGATGCCGTCGAGGGAGGGGAGTTGGGACAGGGCGTGGAACGCCTGGACGAGGCAGCCCGGGAGCGGGGCGCTGTGTGTCCGTTGGCCCACGCCGCCAGCTCTCCGCCAGGGCCGCCTTCTGAGTAGCGCAGTCTTCGAGTAGCGGCCCTGGTCCACTCCGCCTCTTCATCGACGTCGGCGACGGCACCCGTTTCCCCTCCGCCGCCCACCTCGCCGACTACGCGGGACTCGCCCCGGCAACCCGCAGCTCGAGCACCTCCATCCGCAGCAAACAACCCTCCCGCAGAGGAAACAAACAGCACAAACGGGCCTTCTTCCCTCCGCGTTCGCGGCCCTGGGCGACCCGGCATCCCGCGCCTACCACGACAAGAAGATCCGCCAGGGCAAACCCCACACCCAGGCCCTGCTCTGCCTCGCCAGACGCCAAGCCGACGTCCTGTTCGCGATGCTCCGCGACGGCACCTTCCACGAACCCCGCACCCCCAGGCGACGGTTGCATGAACAAGCCCACAGGCTCGGCGAGTACCTACCCTGGATCGGCTTCGCCAGCATGGACCTCACTGTTCAATTACCTGCCGGAGCGTTGCAGTGATCCCGGGCCCACAAGCACCCACCGCCGATCAACTGGCCGATGGCGGGAGGGCGACCTGGGCAGCAAGGAACTTCGGAGCCATCTGGCAGTAGCTGTCGGTGATCAGCTCGGTGAGCTCGGTCCAGTCGGTGTGCTCACCCAGAACGGCAGCGACGACATTGCGGCCCCAGCCGGCACGCAGGAACGGGAACCCTCCGGCAGTCAGGCCCAGCAGGTCGTCGGCAGGCACCCGAAAGGTCAATACGACCAACTCGCGGCCTGCGCTCACATACGGGGCGTAGAGCGGGAAGCGATCCGCGTCCGGCGTATACACATGGGCGAACGTCCGCTTCCGGATCCGCCAGCGCACACCAATCCAGGCCGGTTCCTCATACGACTCGGGCAGCTGCCGGCAGATCGATCGCAGCCCGTTCAAGATCTCCGGCGGCACGTCTCCAGGACTCGACATACGCCGACACTAGCGACCGCCGGCGCAGTGTCGAGATGGGCGAACCCCCATCTAAAGGAAGGGTTCGCGCCCAAAGTCAAGGGAACAACTCGGGCGGCCAGGCCCGGAGCCTGCATCTCGACGGCATTGTGCACGGAGTCCTCGTCGAAGTTGAAGCGGTCGCGTGTTGGTGGCCAGTTAGTGGGAGTCATCCGGCCGCAGACAGTCACGCAGAGTCAACGATTCGGGGCAGTGGGCGGGTTCGTAGCCAGTACGAGCGGGCCCCCACCATCAGTGCGCATCCGTACACGGCGAATGCCACCATGCCGATCCAAGTGACCAGGAGCGCGTCCTGCGGAGTGGGGAGATCGCCGCTTCGGATTGTCACCACGTCCATCGTGGCCAAAGCCGCATAGCCGACGCCGAGCACACCGTACGGGGCGAGGGTGGCGGCGCCGATCAGGGAGGGAGCCAGAGGAAGCCAGCGCGGGACGCGACGACCGCGTAGAAGCGGCGTCCAGCGCGGGAAGACCTGCCCCCAGGGGCGGACGAGGCCCCACAGCAGGAAGACTCCGAGCCCGGCGAGCAGCATGGTGGCATCCAGGCCCCAGGACTCCAAGGCGAGCCAGATTCCAGAGGCGCCGTTCCGCTCGGAGACCACGCGCATCTCCGTGCCGGATGTGCCGGCGAAGGTGCCGCCGAAGGCCCAGATCTGTTTCATCGCCGCATACGGGAGGAAAGCCACCGTGCCGACCCAGGCGACGAGTTGAACCGGTCGGGGAGCGGCAGAGGGTGGCGGGGCTGCGGTCCGCGGCAGGCCGGTGCGGGCAGAGAGGGCGGTGGCTGCGGACATGAGTGCCCCGACTGCCGCCAGTGCATGATTCGCCGCAGCGGCCCAACTGTCCACGCCCTGGCCGAACATCAGCGTGATCACGTCCATGAGCAGGCTGAACGCGGCGAGTCCGGCGAGACAGCACACCGTCCACAGCAGCGTCCGCAGTGCGGGTCGCAATCCGTATCGCGATACAGCCGCACAGGTCAGCGCCGCCAGCACCCCCACTGCCGTGACAGCCCCGCCCGACGCGGAAGGCCCCAGGAAGCCGCCATGGGGGAACAGGCGGGTCCCCTTCAGCGCGCAAACCAGGCCGAATCCGGCGTACGCCAGTGCCCAGAACAGCGTGATTCGAACCATCCAGTGGGATCTCTGCCGCACCCGTGCACGCCAGGGTGCCTTGATTGTCTGTGGGTCAATGGTCATGTTCTGAACGTCGCACCGACGGGCTTGCCCCCGCGTCAGCTTGGTGAACGACCTTCCTCCCCCGTCCGAGGGAGCGCCATGGCGACCCAGGTATGCCTCACAGAGCGAGACGCCTGAGCTGGCCATGCGTGGGGAGTTCGAAGTGGCCGCTGTCAGTCGTCGCGCAAGGTCACGCCGATGGGCGCGTTGTCCTGGCACTGGATCGTCACACCAGGCTTGCCGTCGGTGTCGTCGTTCGGGGAGGTCATGGGCGGAACGCTGGGCCAGCACTGTATGCGACGTCATGGGGAGGTCATGGGCGGAACGCTGGGCCAGCACTGTATGCGACGTCATTCGGATTCATCCGCGATGGATGTGGCTCAAATTGAGTGAGGAGTCGGCGCGAACGACAGTGGGTCAGACAGTTGGCTTCCAAGTCTGGGAACGCATGCTCTCCGGGGGGGATGGCGGGGCGTTCTTGTCGGGTGAACTGGGTGATGAACGCCAGAGGATGGCGGGTCCTTAACACTGGTGGTGGCCTGGCCTGATTCCCAGGTACTTGCTAGATGTGGCGAGGGCTGCGGCAGCAGCCAGGATGGTGGCAGCTGCGGCTGAGAGTGCGAGGCTGCGGCGACTGAAATGACCCTCAAAGCGCGGTTGTTGCCTACACCAGGGGTCCATGTCTCGCGATCCCGGCATTCCTTGCGAGTCCCTAGAGGCGGAACACGCACTGCCAGCTGGCGAAGACCTGCTCGATGTGGTCCGCACCGCCACCGTCGGTCCCGCCGAGGAGCCCTCCCGCCCGGCCATCTCCGCTGCCACGCCCGCGAAGCCACCAGCAGCGGTCGCCACCGGGCGCACCCGCTGTCCCTCAACTCCCCTCGCCCCAGCCAGACGAACACAGAAAGCACCCTGCGTTGATCTCCCGCATCAGCTGCGGACTGCCGTGGTGGCGTTTACCGCTTGACTCGTCTGCGGACAGCGAGAAGTGCGAGGCCGAGCAGTACAGGTTCGGTCAGCCGGGAAGCCATCTCGGTGTACGTGCCGGTGGTACTGAGGTCCTGACCTGAGGAGCGGAAGACGACTGAGTTCACCACGATCCGCAAGGACTTCTCCCACCGTTCGGAGGTGAGCCGGGAGCCGAGCGAACCGGTGGGGTTGACCGGGTCGGATGTGTCGGTGGTCAGTGAGATGTCCTGCCCGTTCAGCCGTCCGGTGGTGGCGGGCTTCGGGTCGTCGACAGGTAGCCCCCACAGCATCATGACCAGCACCGTGGCAGCCATGGCACCAAGCGCCAGCCCAACGCACGAGAAGCCCGCAGACCGTACCCGGAAACCGCCCAGTACAGGGCCAGCAGCACGCGCTCGGCGGCGGGCTGCTCGCGGTCACAGCGGCGCGGACGGTTGCGGATCGGGCAGTTTCAGCAGTGTCCGCCCTGATCGATCCACTACTCACGAGCTGGCGCGACGACAAGGCCCAGCACGGCACCGGCCACCCAACCGGCAGGCGACGCCGTAGCCACAGCGGGTGGCCTCCCCCAATCTCCGTAGGTGCCATGGTTGTTGTGCATGAACCTTCTGCATGGGCCATCGGCGGGCTTGACGCGGCCTCCCGCGGCGCGCCCCAATGGAGCCCGGCACGTGGCCGGCGAACAAAGAGGGGACGGCCATGGCAGAGCTGACCAACTCGCGTCGCACGATCCTCAAAGCGACACACACGCCCATCCTGGTGACCGAGCAGGAGCGTGAAGTTCTACGCGGACCGATGAAGCGTTCGCTGCTGTTGCACACGGCCCAGGACAAGCCCGTCCACGGCGCACTCGACCGGCTGGCCGTGAGCACCGCGCATGCCGACGCGATCCGGCAGGTCGTGGCGTCGGCAGGCAGTGATCCCGGGGCCGAGCTGAGCGCACTCGCCACGGTGCCTGCTGGAGTGCTGCTCGACCTCGCGGAGCGTGTCGGCGCCGACAGCGCTCAGCTCGCGGCGTTCCGGGCATCCCTGGGCGTGGAGCCGATCGGCTATCTCCATCTGGAGAAACTGGCGTTCACGCCCGTCGGGGTGGAGCGCGGCGAACTCGTGTACTCCGTACCCCTCGCCCCCGCCGAGCAAGTGAACATCACCTTCCGCGAGTGGTCGAACACCAGCCAGGAGTTCGAGCGTCTGGAGACCGACACACTCGACGAATTCAGCGAGGAAGGTGTCACGGAGAAGAGCGAACTCCAGCAGTCGACCGAGAACCAGTACCAGCACACCACCGAGTTGAGCGCGAGCGTCAACATCTCGGGGACGTACGGCGGCGTGTCGTTCGCGGCCGGCGGGTCGGCGAGCGCCACCGATTCGGCCAGCCGTTCCGAGGAATTCACCCGGTCCCAGTCCAGGACCGTCACGAAGAAGGCGTCCCGCAGAGCCGTACAGGAACACAAGCTCAGCTTCCGTGTCGCCTCCGCGTCCGGCACGCAGAACGAGAGCGTCAAGCGGTTCAGGAATCCGCACCGCGACAAGGCGCTGCGGATCGACTACTACCGCATGATGCGCAAATGGTCCGTGGACCTCCTTCGCTACGGCATCCGCCTCACGTACGACCTGGTCATTCCCGAGCCCGGCTCCGAACTCCTGGACCGCATCATCGAGATCAGGGCCATCGAAGCGGCGCTGAAGGCAGGCTTCGGCGCCGACGACGGACCGGACTGGGCCCGCTTCCCCCTGAAGCCCAATGAGCTCACCCGGGCCGGCTATCCGGACAAGGCCGCCCTGTACGGCGCGGTCGTCGAACCGCCCCCGACGGAGACCAAGTCGGTCAACGCCGCGGACTCCAGGACGTTCAGCTCCTTCGACGAGAGCCAGCGCGGCGGCGCGTACGCGGTCGTCGTGGACGCGGACACGCTGTACACGGTCACCGATGTCCTGGCGACGTCGAACGGATTCGAGTGGCCCGGGTACCAGACCCAGTTCAACCGTGACAAGACAATCGTCGACAACGGCTATGCGGGCCCGTTCGTCCTGGGCCGGTCGGGATCCGTCGCGGTGCCCTACTCCGTGCGCTACGCGGCCAGTTACGCGGTCACCATCAGCCTGACCCTCACGCTCAAGGACGAGGCCTTCCGCGCCTGGCAGAACAAGGCGTGGTCGACAATCCGGGACGCCGCCGAGCGCCGCTACTACGAACAGCGCACCGCCCTGCAGCAGCGCCTCGCCGAGCTGACCGAGCAGCTGGCGGCGAACGACACCCTCACGCTGCGCCGCATGGAGCGCGAGGAGATGATGAAGCACGTCCTGCGCTGGCTCATCGGCCCGCCCTTCACCACCTACTCGGGCACCAAGGACTACTACGACTCCACCACCGGCGCCGTGAAGGACGACGCGACCTGGCGCACCGGTCTCGCCAGAGGAGCGACGATCCGGTTCCTGCAAGAGGCCGTCGAGTGGGAGAACCTGCTCTACATCGTCTACCCGTACTTCTGGTCGGGCCTCAAGGGCGCGGAGTTCCGTAAGTTCCTCGACCACCCGGATCCCTTGCACCGCGCGTTCCTGCGCTCCGGCGCGGCACGCGTCGTGATGACGATCCGCCCCGGCTTCGTGGAACCCTTCCTTGCCTTCGTGGCCGGCACTCCGGTGCCACCCGCGCCGTATGTGACCATCGCCCAGGAGCTGGAGGCATTCGCAAACACCAACTACCCCGGCATCCAGCCGGCCAACGCCGTCGAGGACGCGCGGCCCCTGCTGCTGCCGAAGCAGAAGGCCGCCTGGGCCGACATGCAGCTCCTCACCCTGCTTCTCGGCGACTACCGCAAGCAGAACGGCAGTTACCCCACCACGAGCCAGGGCCTCAAGGCACTGGCCGCCGTGGCGAAGGCGAGGAATGTCACGCTGCCCCTGAAGGACCCGTGGGAGACCCCCTACGAATACGCCAGTCCGGGCGTGCACGGCGACTACGACCTGTCCTCGCTCGGCGCCAACCGCAAGCCGGGCGGCGAGGGCGCGGACAGCGATCTCACCAGCTGGGCGGAGGGCGCACTGATCGGGCAGTGGTACGAGTACACGCCCACCAGCGCCATCGACATCGCCGTCGGCGCTCCGCCCGGACCGTGAGATGAACACCAAGGGGCATCGCGGCGTGGGCGAACAGGGCGCCCTCGCCCTCCTGGAGCGGACCTTCAAGGACCGGGCCGGCGGGGAAGCACAGGGCCTGGAGGCGGTGCTCCTGGGCAACTGGCTGACCGACCTCTCCCAGGTCATCGACCCCGTCGCGTACGCGAGTCTGGCGTCCAAAGTCCAGTCCTTGGTCGAGGACTTCGTCCGGCTGATCACCGCGACGACCCTGTACCGGGCCGGGGCGCAGTGGTACCGGACCTGGACCGGTGACCAGGCGGACCGCCTGGTCCGGGCGGTGCGCGAGAAGGTCTACGGCGCCCTCGGCGTGCTCCTGGGCTCCGACCCGGCCACCCGATCGGTGCTCTGGGATCTCTCCACCGACGCCGTGTTCGTGAAGGGCTATCTCGCCTTCGGCCTGCCGGAGCAGGAGGGCGAGCCGGACCGGCTCTCCATCGAGCAGTACGACGCGGTCTTCAAGGCCGTCTTCCGTCAGTACTTCCCGCACGAGCACTGCGACCGCCCGCGCGTCCCCATGTCCCCCGACACGTACGAGACTTCACTGGACCGCGGCCCGCGCGCGGGGCAGCCGACGTACCGCACCCCCGACCTCTACCGCTATCTGCGCGACGACATCGAAATCCTCGCAGCCGGATTCGCCGAGCTCGAGGCCGACTGGGCGCGACCCGTGGGCCGCGGCGAACTCGCGGTGGACGGCACGGACCCGGACTTCGCCGTCGGACTGGCCCGCATGGGCTATCTCCTGCACGCGGTCGAGGACTTCTACGCGCACTCCAACTTCGTCGAACTGCACGCCTTGGCGAGCGGACCGAAGTATCTGCCGAAGCCGTTCGAGACCCGCGACGCCGGGATCTTCGCGCGACGGCTGAAGCGATGGGTTCCCGGGGCGCGGGACGGTGTCGCCCTACCGACCGAGGACTTCGTCGTCACCGGCTACTTCGACACCCAGGACACCGTGGTCTCCCTCCTGCATGTCTTCGAAGAGGTCCTCGGCATCGGCTGGAAGGACCCGCGGCGGCAAGTCGGGGACTTCTTCCGGACGGTGGAGTCCACGGACCTCAGTCGGGTCGAGCAGGAGTACTACACCTGGCTGCAATCGGTCCTCGAGATCTTCCGCGATCCCGTGCAGGCGGCGGAGAACGAGGACAACCGTGTGATGGAGGTGCTCAAGGACAAGTTCGGGGACAACCTCGAAACGCTCGCCAAACCCGCCATGCGGCAAGCCGTCCTCGCCGAAACGCTGGCCAGAACGACCTATCTGAAACGGCTGCCCGCGGGAATCCTGACGCGGCTCTCGCGGTTCGTCCTCGCCGTGTCGAAGACGATCGCCGTGGGAAAGCTCGCGATGTCCGTGTACGAGGCCATCGACACCGTCGCGAAGTTCCTTGCCAACCCGATCGCTGTCCTCATCGATGCGGCGAAGGACGCGGGTCTGGGGTTCGCCCAGGACTCCGCCCTGTACCTGGCGAAGGACCTGTTCCTGTACGAGCGGCTGCTGCAGGGCTCGGACCATCGGGTCGGCTCGCACTCACTCCTCGCCAAGGACACCGGATCCGAGTGGCTCTACGGCTATCAGCGGGCCTGTGCGACGGCGGCCCACTACGTCATCGTCGACACCATGCTGCGCCGGCTCGACCCCGCCCCGCCACCCGACGACCAGTACGTCGACTGGCTGGCGCTCCTTGAAGCGCTGATGTGCAACCCGCTGGTACGGAGCACCGGCAGGACCGAGTTCGCGACCGCGGACGCGGTCGAGCTGAACGTGTCACCTCCGTCACAAGTGATTCCGGCCATCCAGGACTTGGCAGCCAGGCGAGGCGTCCAGGAGGTCGACGGGGTGCCCGGCTGGATGCGCGTGGCGGCGTCGACGTTCACCGTGGACGACATGACGCCGGAGCAAGCCACGCAGCTAGCCCGCGCGGCCGTGCGCAAGCCAGCCGGTGCCACCTCGGCCAAAGGCCTGATCACCCTCGTCGTGCCAGGCCAGACCGTCAGCGTCGGCTCACGGCCGAGCGGTTCACCAACCACCGCGAGCGAGTGGCCTGAGGCCGTCTTCGACCGGGAGCGGTCCTACGCGGGCAAGGGCTGGGAAGTGGTCCGGGGCTACACGTCCGCCTCGCGGGACCAAAGCGTCGCGCCGAAGACCCTTGTCGAGACGGCATTCGTGGACGAGTCCCGGATGCAGCAACAGATCCTGCGCGGACGCGACCTGCGCCAACGCCTGGAGCAGGCGTACCACGTCCTGGTAATACCGCCGTTCAAACCCTGAGGATCACGAGGCCGGGGGCAGAGCCGGCCGTCCGGCCTCTGCCCCGGCAGCGGGGCACTGTGGGCGCGGCACAGCAGATGCGGCTGATGGTGTCCCGCCGAGACTGCACGCACGGACCACCGTACGTCGAAGCCCCACCGGACCGAGCCGCTGGGGCTCCTCGTGCGACTTGCTCTCATACTCTCAGCGGCGCGGCAGCGACGTTCACCACTGCCAGCACCTCGGCTCCTGCTGTCATATGCACAACGATCGGTACGCATCCGGCCTGCGCTGCTCTGACTCCGAGAATGACCAGCGTGACGATCACCGCGACCGTGCTGCCCACCACCGCCGGAACGGTGACCGCGGCCACCGAGGCGATTGGCGGTGACTTCACCAGATCCGACGCCGCCACCACCACAATCGAGGCCGCTGATCCCACCTGCACCATCACTGGGACCCCGGGCAACGACGTCCTGAGCGGAACCAACGGCGACGACACCATCGACGCGGGAGCCGGCTTCGACACCGTCAACGGCGGCAACCACACCTGCCCTGGCGCCGAACTCCCCAACAGCCCTTGATTCCGCAGACTGCTGGAACGGTTCGAGGCGGGCGGAGGCCCGCGGGTTCGGCATACCGTGCATACCAACGCCCCTCTCATTGACGATCGCTGGTGTGAGCTGGTCGCCCAGTGGCCAGTGGAGGTGGCGGTGAGCATGGACGGACCGGTCCGGCACAACACCGCGCGAGCCGACCGGGCAGGGTGCAGAGGACTGAGCGGACGCTGCGTGGCAACCAGCGATGTCCGGGGGCAGGCCATGTGTGACCACCGGCCGGGCCGGCGGCGGCGCCTCATGCACCGTCGCGCGATACAGATCACAGCCCGCCATACTCAGTTCCCCTGCCCCGACGACCGCACCATGCTGCTCCGCCCTCACAGCGGACACCCGGTCCGTCGAGGTCAGGCTCTTGAGGCCGGCGAGTCCACCTTGACGTCGATGTCCCGCCCCGCCACGAAGCTCGTACCGCCCGTCACAGTGGTGTTCTGCAAGACGCAGTACACCCGCTCGCGCTCCCCCGCCTTCAGCAACGGGACCAATTCCCTGTCCAGTGGCCTCGACGTCGGCAATCGGCCCCATCGAATTGGCCACCGCTGGCGCCGACGGACGTTCGATGACTGTCTGCGGTGGCCACACCATGTGGTCGAACCCGAAGGTGGGCGGCGCTGGGGCCGCTTCGAGACGTCACCGGCGGTTCTTCAACCGGCTGGAGCCAAGTGGCCAATATCGAGGGGCCGCTGAACGACGTCCGAGCCACACCTCGCCCTGCGGCGACTACACACGGCACAGCGCAGATGATCCGTATCGCCGAACGCCGGGCGAGCTTCGCGGAAGGGCCGGAACATGATCCACACAGCTGACATCCGTGAGTGCGGACAATCCCAGATGACGGGCGGCGCGTACGCCCGCAGTGCGGCGGTGGCCTACTCGTTCGCGGTGTTCCAGCGCTCCGCGAGGACTCCCATGACCTGCTCGATCACTGTCGTCGCCAGGTCGGCCGGGCCCTGAGTGAGCGCGATGCCGTTGTCGTCGAGGCGGTGCGCCGGGGTTCGCGGCTGCCCCCATCACTTTCTTCTCCTACGCGCACGACTGGCAGAGCGAAGTACGTGGCATGGCACCATCCGTGGCTGGCGAGACGATGGTCGATGCGCTGAAGGCCCCCAGCCAGTGGGAGTGCACGGGCGCCACCGCGTATACCGGTGCAGTCAAGGACCAGCCCACAGCCGCCACGAAGGTGGGCACCAGCGCCGACAAGGTCGCCGGCGCCTTAATGTTCTCGGCGATAGCGGGGCTCGCGTTCTACGTGGCCCTCGGCGTGATCATCGCCCAGTCATCATCACCGCTGCAGGGGCTATCGCAGCGCTCGGCTCGGTCGTCTTCTCATGGGCCGGGGAGCGCGAACGCGGCCACCCGGACCGCGTCCCAGCCCAGCCGCTGAACTGTCGTCGAGGCGTCCGCCGAGCTCTCCAGCAACCGGCGCAGCAGGTCGGTGTCTGATGCTGGGTCAGCTCTTGTGCCGCGCGCAGGCGCAGCAAGAGCAGGGCCGCCGTAGATGCCCCCTGAGCCAGCGTCGCCTCCGCGTCCGCAGCGAGCGTGCCGCTGTCGACCACCCAGATCGACCCGAGAGTCTCGCCGCCGGGCCGCACCGGGCAGGCGAGCCGCGGCAGGTCGTCCCCTGTGAGCGGCGGCAGCCGCACCGGTTCGTGGGCGGCGCACACCAGCCGGACCTGGTGCGCGTTCTCCAGGCTGCCCGGAACCCGAAGGCCGAGGATGCCCTGACGGCGGTCCTCATCGACCGGCTGACCGGGCACCGTGGAATAGGCCAGGATCCGCTGGCGCGGGTCTGTCGGACTGCCTTCCTCCGGCTGCTGCCCCCTGTTTGAGAGTTCATGCCTGTTGACCTTCGCCTGTCGCCACTTCGTGTGGCGGGGGCCCCGGGAGCCACATCGGGCCATCGCGGTTCGCGTTGGTCCAGGTGTGGACGTTCAAGAGGAATCCCAGCCTGTGGCATACGCGAATCTGTCCGACCCTTATTGGATGGACACGAACCCCGATGCTCGGCCTAGCGGTTGTGACGATCGGTGCCGCAGTCCTGTCGGTGGTGCTTCGTTGATCGCGCTCTCACCAGAAGGTGCCTGAGCAACTGCGGCGAAGGACGATGAGGGATCAGCACCGCCCTTGACCGCATCTGCTTAGCGGGGACCCTCCAGTTTGATCATCCCTTCGGGGAACAACCGCGGACCCTGGGGTCAACCCAGGTCAACCCCCGAAGGCCGGTCAGCACCGGCCAGTTGTACCTGTCGTCCGCCCCGTCGGGTCGGCGCAGACACCGGCCCTCTTCCAACGCTGCAGCAATCTCCCCCAGCCAGTCGGTAAGAGTCCAGCACTGCGAACCCGCCCAGTACGGCTCACTCCCCCCGTCAACCGACCAGCGCCCCAGGCCGCCGTAGGAGGGCTCCCCCTTGCGCACGTCCCCATACCAGCCGGACCAGATGTCCCCAGCCTTCCGGGCAAAAGGCAGAACCCCCGCCTCGCGCCCCCACTCCTGCGTCTGGGTCCGGTACTCCTCCACCAGCTGCTCAAGCGGCAGCATCATCATGTCGGACGACAAAATCCCCGAGCCGTGGCCCTCGTCGAAACCGTCATGGCCCCGATACGAGGCGGCGAGGGCCGCCGGAAGCTCCACCCCCAGGGCCGCCTCCGCCGCGGCGATGCCGGCTTCACCAGCCGGCGGGCGCAGCAAGGCGGCCGATGCCGGGGGCGAACTCGCGCAGCCACGCCTCGATCCGGCCCCAGGCCGTGATCACTCACTGCTTGGGCGTGCCCATTACTGTGATCGGCATGAGTGACGACACGCAAGGCCACGGTGGAGATCGTCAGCAGTGAGCTTCCCAGCCTGAATCTGCCGTCTCGTTAACATCTGTGGTCACAGTCCACAGGTCGAATTCCGCAGGCGCCCTGTGGCCCCAACCACTGTGTAGTGATGTGCGAGTGCCCCTGACTGGGCGTGCCGATTCGTGTCGTGCCCGGTGCGAGGGTGCACGCAGCTGCGGGTGCGGTCGCCCGTCCAACGAGCATCACCAATCGCTGCGTCATCCGGCCGCGCCGGAGTCGGTGACGGGGTTGTCGGCGTATCGGGGAGAGAGCCGGTAGGCGTGTTCCAGGGCTCGGATCATGTTCCGGATCAGGTCGCGGAGTTGATCGTCGGGGGGCATGCGCCGGAGGAGTTCGTGGATGGCCCTGCGGTGGCGTCGGCTGAGCTGTTCCACGAAGGCGGTGGCGTCCGGCAGGCCCATGGCGGGCTGCAGGACCAGGACGGCGTTGGCGCGGTCGCCGCGCGCGCGATCACGGTCGAGGCTCCCCAGGTCGTTGGAAAGGCGCGTCCAACTGCCCAGCTCGCGAAGGAGTGCGGTGAGCTCCGGTTCGTCCAGCCGGTGGGCTGTGCCGGTGTCATGCAGCAGGCAGAGTGTCGCAAGGAGCGCGGTCGCACCGATACTGGACTCCGCGATGGACAAGTAGTGGTCAATGTCCCCGTCGACCGGCCCGGTGAGCCATTCCCGCTCGCTCTCCAGCGCGGCCGCGTAGTCGTCGTGACTTGCTCGCCACCAGTCCAGTGCGACGGAGTCACCGAAGCCAGTCAGCAGGGACTCCTGATGCCGGAGGCAGGTGCCCAACTGGGCGGGCCGGCTATGGAGTTCCATCTGGTCGTCCATCCACAGGCCCAGGGCACAGTTGGCGGTCAGCACGATGCGCCGGTCGGACAGCGGTGGTTCGCCACTGCCGCCGTAGAGCGCCTCGACGAAGTCGGCCGCGGCAGCCACCTGGGCACGTGTGATGCCGAATCCGGCCCACAGGTGGCGGGTGCGGTGCTCCAGATCCGTCGGCAAGGGATCACTTCCTTAACTGTCGCACCGGGGGGGCCGCTCTGCGAGCCGTCCGTGAGGCAGCGGCTCAATACCGTTGGATCAGGCCGACGAAGCCCTCGAAGTCGGCGTGCGGGCGAGCCGGCAGATCTGCTTGCCGGAGGTGGCGAAGGGCTTGTGCAGCCGTGGTGCGGATCATCAGCTCGGTTCTGGCGCGTCCGCCACATCGCTCGACAACCACGGCCAGCTCGGCCAGTTCGTTCTCCGAGGCGGATGCGGTGCCCCGCAAGTAGGCGGCCACGGGCTCCTTGTCGGCGCCCCCGGCCCGCAGCGCCGAGGTGATGGGATAGGTGTACTTGCGCGCACGCAGATCGGAGTAGCTGGGTTCCTTGCCGTTAATCGCCCACAAGTCCTCAAGGTCGTTGTTGAGCTGCATCATGGTGCCCAGCTCCCGCCCGAGAGCCTCGATGGCGTCGACCTGACGTGCTGTGGCGCTGGATGCCAGGGCGCCGACGCGGCAAAGGAGCCCGAGCGGCACGGCCGTCTTCATGTTGATGACGGCCAGGTTCTCGGCCTCGGTGACCGGGCCCTCGGTCAGGCGCACATCGGCACACTGGCCGGCGGCGCAGACCCGGGTCACTTCCGCCAGCGCGAGGATCATCTCGTCCCGGCGCGCATAGGCGTGCCTGGTGAGGCATTCAAAGGCAAGCGCCAGCAGTACGTTGCCCGCCAGCAGGGCCTTGTCCCTCCCGAACACCCTCCAGGCGGTCGGTCGGCCGTAGCGGGTGAAGTCGGCGTCCATGATGTTGTCGTGGATGCCCACCTGTGCTGCCGTCAGGTTCGCCGCGACCGCGGCCCCCGCGCCATGGCCCCACTCGGATCCGTCGATGGTGGTGCAGAGCAGGACGGAGATGGCCAGGCGAAACCGTGGAGTCCGGCCCTGCCCGGGCACCCAGCCGCCGCCTGGTCCGATGCCGAAATGATGGCGCGCGACCTCGCGCAGGTCTTCCGGCAGTCGCTCGATGACGGACGCGTGCCGGTCCTGCAGCAGCTCTTGGCCGAGGCGAACCAGGTCTTCGGGAGAGCGACGGGGCGACGAATGAGCCGGTGTCGAGGAATTCATGGCGAGCTCTCCCCTCGAGCAGGAGCGGTTCGTGGCCGATGGCCTCCTTAGGAGCATGCCCGGGCCGCTGTCCGGGCATCCACGGGACTCCGGGTAAGCCAACTCATGGTCACTGGTCAGAGTGACGTCGTGGAATCCATGGCGAGTCGCGCAGGCGGGTGTTGGCGGAGCCGTCCCTCGAAAGGACCCACACCCGTCCTAATGTGACTTGCGTCAGCTGATCCGTGGCTGCTCGCTGAGCTCCATTGAACGAGACAGGCATGAACCGAATCCGGTCAGGTTGCATGGTCCACGGATCTTGAAGCGCGTGACCTCCCTAAACTCCGCAGGGCCGCACTCAGGCGGCACGGACTGGGAAGAGACAGGGCATGCCACAGATAGAGGTCATCAGGCTGGAAGATGGGCAGAGTCCCCACGAAACTGCTGCTGAAGCCGATAGGGGTCCAATGGTGGCCGCCACCTCCCTGAACAAGGTCGCCCTGCTGCAACTGTTGAAGCAGAACGGAGTCCCCAGCGCGTACGTTGTCAGCGGGGAAGGGCATCACCAGCTGATGGTGCTTCATGACAATGGAGCTCTGGCGCCGCATGACCCGGAGCGCAACACATCTGAGTACGTACTGGTGGAGGGCGTTGAGGACCTGCCCGAGTCTCCGCTACTGCCGTGACCTGCTGATCGCGGCCGCACGCCCGGTGCCGGGCACCACCAAGTACGCCCATGCCTGGCGTGGCGGCGATGGCAGTACGGTGAAGGAATGCCGCTGCGGCCGACGGCAGGGGTACCTGCTCCAGAGCGTGGCGGGCTTCCGTCGAGCCTCATCTCGTTGGCGAAGAGCCGGTCCCCGATGCAGGTAATGCTGTTGGGCACCTGCATCTAGTCGGAGACCAGCGAATACCTTCCGGGCTGCAGCGCCACGCCCTGCCGGGCACCAGGTCGGCGATGTACATCGAGCTGTCCGCGCGGAAAGCCAGGTCGTCCGGGGACTGCACGGGGCTGTCCATCGGCACAATCACCTCTAGGTCCCCGGTGGCCGGGTCGACGGCGCTGATGCGCCCAGCCAGAAGTTCGGCGACGTACAGGCGCCTGTCGGGACCGAATGCGATGCCGTTGGAACCCACAGCCGGTGGGGTGGCATCAGCCGTTCGGGCTGCCAACGGGCGTTTCTGGGCTGCTGGTTGCCGGACGAGTCGAACCTGCGGGAACTTATGCAGGTCGAGTGCGTTCTTCCGGAGGGTGACCGGCCAGGCGTGCTGGACCTCGGGGGTCGGCTCGACAGACCGCGCCCGGCGCTTGCGGGGCACGGTGACGACCTCGGCGACGTGGGTGACCTGTTCGGCGAGAACACGGACGGAGCTGGCGTTCTGCAGCGGCCCGAGTTGGCAGAGGTTTGGGGAAGCCGTGGCGGTAGAAGCCGTGGAGTGTCTTCGGCCCTTTGCTCCACGCCTCGAAGAGGTGTATACCTCCGCGCCCGTACACCGGCAGCCGGCCGGACAGGATCCCTGGGACACCGACCTGGAAACCCGTCGCGAAGATGATGCGGTCGACCTCGTACGCAGTCCCGGCAACGGCAGATGTCTCGGTGATCCGCTCCACGCCATGGGTGTCGACCGTGTCGATCAGGGTGCCGTTGTCCCGGTTGGAGGTCCCCAGGTAGCTCGTCGGCACTGCCGACGGCATCCGCTTCCAGATCCGCGCCTCCGTAATCGCACACGTCCCTGCCGTCGTCGACGCCGACCGGAACTCAGGGCCCGCGACGCCGGGTAGACAGTGGCGATGAGGTCATCAAGCCCCAAATCTGGGTGGTCAGCTGCAGTTGTACGTCGGTGCCGCGCACGGCAACTACAACGCCGAGGTCGAGCAGGCCGTCGTGCGGTTCCAGGAGGCGCGGGCCATCGGGGAGGAGTCCGGGGTGTACGGCCCGGTGTCGCGGCGGCAGGTGGAGGCGGAAACGTCCGATCCGGACCAGCCCCGCGAGCGCAGGGCCGGCCCGGATCGGATTGACCGGTTCAGGGGGCTTCAGTTGCCCGGCTCGTCCTTCTCGTAGCCGGGCTTCAGCGGCAGCTGCTGGCCGGGCAGCAAAGACGCGTTGATCTCCAGCGTGATGACATGGGTGTCGGGCTTGATGTCGGCGCCGAGGATGTCGCGGAGTTCCCTGGAGTACTGCTCGGAGAGCTTGAACTTCCAGTCCTTGGGGCCGAGGCTGATCTTGCCCTGGTTGATGCGCGGGTTGATCAGGTCGGTGTAGAAGTCGACGGTGTCGTAGTGGGCCAGCTCGATGATGTGCGGGCTCGGCTTGTCATCGATGTAGACGTTGGCGCTGGCCCTGGTGATGAACGGGAAGTTGTGCAGCCAGAAGCCGTCGACGCGGTGTGAGCGGCCGGTCTTGGTGTTGGTGAACTTCCAGCCGCCGGGGTACCAGATCCGCCCGTTGAGGAAGTTGATGTTGCTGTACCCGTCCCTGCCGACCGGGGTCCACACGCCCTTGCCGCCCTTCAGGGGCCCCACCGGGCAAACCCCCTCAGCCTTGATGCCGTTGCGCTTCAGCTCGGCCAGGGTGGCCGGGGCGAAGGGGAGCGTGCCGGTGCCGGACTCGGCGAAGAACCAGAAGGCCGTCTTCTTGTCGTTGGCATCGTCGTAGTAGTGGCCCATCGGCTTGTCCTTCTGACCCGTGGGCGGGTTGTAGAAGGACGGCAGGCAGTTGGTGGCCGGGGGGTTGCCCTTGGGGTACTGCGGGTCGTCGTCCGCAGTGGCGGACGGGGCGGCCACGGACAGCAGGGCGGCGGCGGTCAGGGCCACGGACGTCTTGGCGAAGCGCACGGGAACACTCCCAGGGATCTTGCCCCCCTCGGTCATTACGTTCAGTGAAGCCGTGCTTGCATACCGCGTCTCTTTGATGCGCCTGTTCGAGGGATGCGCCAGGTCAGATCACGCCGTGCGGGACAGCGAGGTAGGGGAAGGACGCCTCGAGCCTGGTGGGCGGCGCGGTGGCCAGGGTGAAGCCGAACAGGGAGGCGTTCTGCGTGAGAGCCGGCTCGCCCATGGCGACGCGGACCAGGACATGGGTCGGGTCGTCGGTCAGCCGGCGTCCGTTCGGGAAGCCCTGCGGATCGCCGTCCAGGAACCCGCCCTTGCGCGGATTGCCGGTCACGGGGGTCGACATGTTCAGCCGCAGCATCTCGGCCGGGGTGAACTTCGACGGGTCCGCGTCGGCGTTCAGGAGCTGGGAGTTGAGGTCGCGCTTGATCGGGCAGTCGGTGCCGTCCCCCACCGGGCAGCGGGCCTTGCTGGACAGGCCCGTCATGAGCAACTCGTACATGTCCTTGCGCGGATTGCCCGGCGGCCTGGCCAGGCCCGGATGCAGGGCGTGGATCATCGGCGGCGACTTGAGCTGCGTAATCATCTTCAGCAGGTGCTCGTTGCGGGCGTCGTCGGCCGGCTTCCAGGTGTTGTACTGGTCGGCGATCCCGCCCGGAACGCCCATGACCAGGCCGCGGGCGAGGCCGGGCGGGGTGAGGTAGTTGTCCGGGGCCAGCGCCTCGTTGAGGATGACGTGCCCCATGCGGGACACCTGCGCGTAGCGCGGCTCGGCGCGCTGGTCGCCCGAGGTGGCCCCGCGGGTCACGTCCAGGGTCTCGCGGGCGGCCGTGGCCCAGCTGCCGAGGACCGGGTTGCGCTTCGGGTCGCCGCCCAGGGCAAGGGCCTTCTTCGGCACCTGGATGGCCATGGCGGTCACGTTGGTGCCCAGGAGCGGGCTGAACGGTAGCGGGACCTCGACCCCGCTCTTCAGCATCGCCATCTCACGGGCGTCGTTGAAGAAGGCGTCCGCCGCCTGACCCGCGTACGTCTTGATCCCGCCGGGCAGGGAGAGCACGGCCTGCTCACGCAGCTTGGTGTAGTCGGGCATCCCGGCGGCCCCGGACCGGCTGGGGGCCGCGATGCCGTCCTCGACCAGGACCTTGGACGGCTTGCCGGGGCGCAGTTCCTCCAGCGTGTAGCGCTGTTTGAACTTGAGGTTCGGGGAGGAGAGCGAGTCGACCCTGCCGGACAGCACGCTGAAGAACTTCCGCTCGCCCTCGTCGCGGAAGGTCCAGCGGTAGGTGAGGTCGGGGGTACCGGTGCCGCGGGTGTCGATGTTGAGGTCGTAGCGGGCCTTCGTGGCGAACGTGGACGGCGGCATGACCCCGTCCACGGGCAGCCGCAGCGACTGGTACGTCGTGATGAACGTGACCGTGTCCGGGGCCTCCGGGCTGGTGAAGGCGTACAGGTCACCGCCGTTGATCTCGGGGTCGAGCATCGCGGACGGCGCGTCGATGTGGCTGCCCGCGCGGGCCGGGCCGCTGCCCGGGACCACCAGCACGCCCACGGCCAGGGCGATGAGTACGGCGCAGGCCGGCACTCCGGGTACGCGTGCGTTCATGGCTGTACGACTCCTCGTGCCGGTGTGGGCCGGGTCAGTGGGGCGGGGACCGGTACGGGTCAGTGGGGCAGGGACCGGTACGGGAAGGCGCGGGTGTGCGGCTTGGCCGGCTTGTCGATGGAGTTGAGCTTGGTCAGCCAGTCCGTCTTGACGCCGACCAGGCCGCCCATGAGGATCCGCATGTTCACCGCTTCGATGTCGTCGCCGAAGCGCCGCCCGTTGGGGAAGCCCTGCGGGTCGCCGTCGAACATCGTGTACGGCTTGGGCTGCTCGTTCACCGGGGTGCCCATGTGGAGCCGCAACATCTCGGCGGGCCGGACCGCGCGGGCGTCGGCGTCCTGGTTGAGAGCGTGCGCATTGACCTTGTCGATGCCCTTGAAGACGTACTCGAAGAGATCGTCGCGACGTCCCTCGGGCGCCTCCGCGCCGGTGGCCAGGCTGACGTTGTGCGGGCCGAAGGGGTGCAGCGTGAGCTTCGTCAGACCGTTCCAGTCGCCGTCCTCATGCGGTTCGCGGGTCTGGTAGACATCGGCGATCCCGCCCGGGGTGCCGATCACGGGCAGGCTGTCCGGCGACATGGTCTCGATGAAGTGCGGCATGCCCATCCGGGACACCTGCACATACGGCTCCACACCGGGGGCGTCGAGCTTCAGGGAGCGGCGGGACGCCGTGGACCAGATGCCCACGACCGGGTTGCGCTTCGGATCGCCGCCGAGGGCGAGGGCCTTCTTCGGCAGCTGCAGGGTCATCGTGTGGGCGTTGGTGACGGCCACCGGGTTGAACGGCGGAATGAACGGGGCGCCGACCCGGATCATCGCGTACAGCCTCGGATTGAAGAAGAACGAGTCGGGGATCTGCCCCACATACGTCTGCCCGCCGCCCGGCAGCTGCGCGGTGGCGTCCTTGCGCAGGGCGTCGTAGTCGGGCATGAGCTTGCCGCCCGCGTAGGAGGGGGCGACCGCGCCGTCCGTGACGAGCGTGTGGGGTGCCCTGCCGGGGCGGAGCTCCTGGAGGGTGTACTTCTGGCGGAAGGCAACGGCCTTGTCCTCGAGGGAGCGCACCGGCCCGGTGACCGCGGCGATGGTGCCGGCCGGGCGGTGGTCCTCGGTGGTGAAGGTGTAGCGGTACGTCACCTCGGGCCGGCCGTCGCCGGTGGTGTCGGCGTGGATCTCGAAGCGGGTGTCGGTGGCGTACGGGTAGAGCGCGAAGGGGCTGCCGGGCCCCTGCAGCGCGTGGTAGTCGGCGGCGACGGTGACGGTGTCCGGAGCCTCGGGGCTCGTGAACGCGTACAGATCGCTGCCGTCGATGGCGATGTCGGCCGCCGTGGACGGGGAGTCCACATGGCTGGCGGCCCCGGCCCGGCCGGTGACCGGCCCGCCGAACCAGCCGGCCGCGAGCACGGTGCAGGCGAGCGCCGTGCAGACGGCCGGGCGGGAGATTTGACGGACCGTCACGGAAGGGCCTCTCGGTGGCTGCCCCGCCTGGCGCCGGGCGTCAAGCCCCACTGCATGCCACCGGGTACCGCCGCGCCATCGGGACTAGCCCGAGTGGGGCGCTGCCCCAATCACTTCGATCTCTACGGTGGGCTGCGTGGGACGGACGGAGGTGTGGCGATGGGGCGTGAGCACCGTGGTGACGACAACGGCGACGGCGCCTCCGGCCGCGTTTCAGCGGAGCGCCAGCAGATCACGGCCACCCCGCAGCACAGCACGGCCAAGGCAGCCATCGCGTAGGAGATCCCGGCGATGCACAGGCCACCGCGGACGAGGTGCTGCGCTGTTCGGCTGAGGGTCGGTTACCTGTGCTGGGTCGTGCCGGTTCTCATTGTCGCCACGCTCGCGGGGAGGTGGCGCAACCGAGAGGCCTTGAAGCGTGATCAAGAGGTGCAGTGCAGTTCGCGGCGCGGCAGCGCCCATCACCTTGGCCAGTGTGCTCTGTCTGGGCGCCGTCCCGGCAGCCATCGCGGCGGGCCCGGACAAGTCGGCCGTTCCGGCTCGCCTGACTGCAGCCTGCCGGCTGCCCAACGGGGGCGGAGCTGGTGGCTGGGCAGCTGACGGGCTGCGGTTGAGCGCCCGGGACAACCGCAAGGCGAACGACTTCCTGGTCGGCGCGTGCAGGGCCGAGCGGTCCATCAGCCCGCAGGTGGCCGCCGCGGCGCGGCTCAGCCAGGCCCAACTGGTGGGCTTCCAAAACCGTTTGAAGTCCCCGGATTCCCTCAAGCGCAAGATCGCCACCCGCATGCAGGACCGTGGGACGACCGCGGAGGCAGAACTCGCCAGGCTCACGGACGCCGTCCGCTACACCCTGCAGTGGAATGACCGGCAGTACACCGGCGGCGTGACCATCGCCTCGGCCGTATTGGCCGGCTGGGGGAACACGAGCAACGAATGGAAGAACTCCTGGGCCTTCCCGGCCGACAAGGGCTACCCGAGGGTCGTCAACTCCTCCTGGAAGGCACCGGCAGCCGGACAGCTCTTCGAGATCCAGTTCCACACACGGGCAGGCAAGCAGGCGAACCTGAAGGGGCACGTGCTGTACGAGGAAGAGCGCCTTCCGCGTACGTCACCAGAGCGCAAAGCGGAACTCCACCAGCAGCAAGCCGCCCTGTACGCCAAGGTCCCCGTGCCCGCCGGTGCCCCCCAGCTGGCCGCTCCACCCGCTCAGCCCTCACCCGAACTTCTCGCCGCCACAGGCTGACGACGTCCGCGACCCACCGGCAGGGACTCGGTTGGCCGTTGATGTGGCCGAGGCCGGTCCTCGTCCTCGTCTCGTCCTCGCGGATAGGGATCACCGGAAAACTGGGTGCGGCCACCCCTTCGGGATGAGTACCCGCCGAGGTGGCCGTTCCCCCCGGGCAGGGTCAGCCGATCTTCTCGGGTCCGTAGAAGATCTCGTAGGAGCCGGTGTGGGCCTACGTGATCGGCTCCGAGCGGGATCGGGTTTCCTTTCGGGCGACGCCAGGGCCGTGGCTCCCGGCCGCGCGGCCGACGCAAGAGGAGACTGACCGGCGTCGCCCCGGCCACTCTCCAGTCTCTGTGAGTCCCCTTGCTCGCTCTCCTCGTCCTGGTGTCCTTGCTGTTCGTGTGGACGCTGGTGTCGGACAGACTGGCCCGCTGGAGCATCACCGCACCGATCGCGTTCGCGCTGGCCGGAATCGTGCTGACCCGCGGTCAGCACCCGGCCGTGCCCCTGGACCTGGAGACGCACGCGTTCCAGCGGGGCGTCGAACTCGTCCTCGCCGTCATGCTCTTCACGGATGCCACCGAGGCCAGGGACTACGAACGACTCGGCAAGTCGGTGGGAGAAGGCCGTCTGCTCGGCCTGGCTCTGCCGGCCTCGCCACCCTCTGCGGCGCGCTGCTCTTCCCCGGCACCAACTGGTGGCTCCTCGCTGTGGCCGCGCTCGTCGTGATGCCCATGGACCTCGCCCCGGTCTCGAACTTCCTGCGCGATGTGCGGGTCCCGCTGAAGGTGCGAGCCGCCTTGAACATCGAAGGCGGCTTCAACGACGGACTGGCCTCCCCACTGTTCGTGTTCTGCGTCGCCAACCTCATCAACACGAAAGGCGACTCCTTCCTCGACCTGGTCCTGAACGCCCTCAAGGGCGCGGTGCTCGCCGTCCTCGTCGGCGCGGCAGTGGGCCTCCTGGCATCCCACCTGGCGCGACGGGCCCTGGCGGCCGGCTGGGCCAAGCCCGCCGGCCTGCGCCTGACGACCCTGACCCTGCCGTTCCTCACGTACGCGGCAGCCCTCCTGATCGGCGGCAACGGTTTCGTCGCAGCGTTCGTGGCCGGCTGGTGCTACGCCCACACCGCGCACTCCATCGGCCAGAACAACCTCGAACTCGCCCACGATGCCTGCCATGTGCTGGGCCTGGCGGTGTGGTTCACCTTCGGCAAGCTGACCGCGGACGAGTTCGCGTCCGACGGCCTCACCCTGCAGATCGCCCTCTACGCGCTGCTCGCCCTCACCCTGGCCCGCATGGTGCCTGCATACGCCGCGCTGAGCGGCATGGGCTTCAGCCGGGCCGAGCGCACGGCGGTCGGCTGGCTCGGCTCCCGCGGCGTCACCTCGATCGTCTTCGCGTTCCTTGCCTACGTCCAACTCCCGCCCGGTGACGCGTCGTTCGTCTTCCAGGTGACGGGTGCGACCGTGTTGCTGAGCATCGTCCTGCACGGCGTCACCATGGAGCCCATCGCCCGCTGGTTCGCACGCCACCCCCAGCCCGACCTGCCGTCGCCTGCTACATCGGCACCCGGCCGATGAAATGTCACCGCCCCAGGCGGTGCCGTTCGTCGTGGTCGGCCGGTGTCCGTGCCGGTGCTCCGGCGATCTTGTCCTGGAACCAGGTGCGCAGACGTGCCCAGCGGGCGTCATGCCGGGCCGTCTGCTGTTCGGCGCGTGCCAGCTTGGCCGGGCGGTTGCGGTAATAACGGATGGCCCACGGTGAGCCGGGCCGGGCCATTCGGGCCGCGGCGACCAACCCGACCACCGGAACGAACAGCCCGAGCACCCCCAGACGGATCTTCCCTTTGCCGAAGGCGACCGCCGCACACACCAGATCGGCCACGATCGCCGCGACCCACCAGCCGCGCCCGGCCGTGGCGAGGTCGCCGAACGAGTTGATGCCCAGCGGATCGAACCCGGACAGGACCGCGCCGACCGCGGCCACGGTGAGGGTGATCGCCTCAAGGGAGGCCCGCCCCTCCTTGGACCAGTACACGTCCTGCAGATGCAGGATCAGCGCGAACTCGTCCAGGACGAGCCCCGCCCCGGCCCCGAAGACAGCGGCAGCCAGGCACCTGGCCAGGCCGTCCTCGCCGGCCGCCCCGACCGCCCAGAACCCTCCGACGATTGTCAGGACCACACCCGGCACCACGTGATGGATGTGCAGCCCGCCTGAACTCACATTGCGAAACGGCCCCCGTCCGGCCCGGATCATCCTTGTGATCACCCGGGTGACCAGGAACACCGCCACGAACGCCACCAACGCGACCGTCAGCGGCAGCCGACCGCTCTGCCCAGCCACCTGCCACGAGTTCGCCACAGCATCCGCCTGCCCAAGGTCCGTCACAGCCTGTCAACGAGTCGACGGAACCCCGGACACCGGCGCCTCCCTTTGGCCGGTAGCGTTGGCCGGCCCGTCGGTCACCGGCTGTCAGGGGCGTACTGCTCGTCGCCGTGATCGCTGTAGCCGTTCTCATCCTCTGGCTGATCTTCTAGGGCCTGCCTGCACTGAGATGGCGAGCCCCTTGTGACAGGTCAGGGCTGCTGGCTTCGCGGGTGGGGCCCGTTGCCCACAGGCTGCGGGCAACGGGCCGCTTGCTGACTCGGCTGTAACGGCGTCAGGCGGTCTGGTGCGGGCGGGAGGGCCAAAGAACCAATTGCTTGGTGTGTCGGGGCTGAGGCTCGTACACCTGCATCTGCTTCCGGCTGCTGCTGATTCTCGTCATACAACGAGCACCCGCAGAAGGCCGGGCCGCAGACTGCTCTGCCCCAGCCGGTGTGACCGACTGGGGCAGCGTCATGCGGGGGCGGAGCGGACCTTGCTAGGTGGTGCAGCTGTTGGCGGTTTCGGAGTTGGTGCAGGTGTCGGTGCCGTTTCCTCCGTTGACGGTGTCGGTGCCGGCTCCGGCGTCGATGGTGTCGTTGCCGTTGCCGCCGTTGATCACGTCGTTGCCGTTGTCCCCGTAGATGACGTCATCGCCGTTGCCGCCTTCGATGGCGTCGTTGCCGCTGCCGGCGTAGACGGTGTCGTTGCCGTTTCCGGCGTTGATGACGTCGTTGCCGGCGCCGCTGCAGATCACGTCGTTGCCGTTGGTGCCGTTGATGACGTTGGCGGACGCGCTGCCGGTGATGGTGCAGCCGTGTCCGTTGCCCACGGTCGTGTTCTGGGCGGCGTTGTTGTTACCGGCGTCCGGGTCGCTCTGCGTGGCGGTGGTCGTCGCGCTCGCGGTGAGGGTGCCGGTCGCCTGGGGTTCGATGGCGATCGCCACGGTGGCCGAGGCGCCGTTGGCGAGGGTGCCCAGGGTGCAGGTCACCGTGGAGCCTGCGGTGCTGCAGGTGCCCTGGCTGGGGGTGGCGGACTGGACGACCGAGGCCGAGCCGGAGAGCCCCACAGTGGTGGCGGTGGAAGTGGCGCTCTGCGGGCCGTTGTTGGTCACCGTGATGGTGTCGGTGAAGGCGTCGCCGAGGGCGACCGGGTCGGCGGCGTCCGTGACGGCTGTTGCCAGGTCAGCCCCGGAGGCGACGGCGGTGAAGACGAACACGACCGAGCCGTCGCCCGCGTTACTGCCGTCGGTGAGCGTGGTAGGTGAGCCGGGCACCGTGCCGGAGATCAGACTCGAGCCGCCGCCCCCGCCACCGCCGCCGGAGCCATTGTCGATGACGTCGGAGAATTCGACTGCACCGGAGCCTCCGCCTCCGCCGGAGTGATGGCCCGCGCCGCCGCTGCCACCGGCTCCGCCGCGGCCACCGGCGCCGGCATTGTTGATTGGTGCTCCCGCGCCACCTGCCGCGTTGGGCGATGAACCTGCGCTTCCGCTACCTCCCGGGACGCCCGCCCCCTGGACACCGCCACCCGTGCCGCCGGCGCCCGCTGTCGTCTGCGTGGCCGCGCCGCCGCCTGCGCCGCCGCCTGCGCCGCCGCCCGGCGAGGAGGGCCCGTCACCGGTGGCCCCCGGGCCGGCACTGTCCCCGCCGTTGCCGCCGCGCCGCGCGAAACCACTGTCCGAGATCTCCCCGGCCCCGCCGCCGGACCCGGCAGTGAGCAGCGGCGCGTCGGCTGCCGTGGTCACCGCAACCAGACCGCCCCCGCCACCACCCAATGGGAAGGAGCCAGTTGCACCCTTGGATCCGACAACAACGTTGAGGGACTGTCCGGAGGTGACCGCGAGGGTAGCGACCACCAGGGCACCCTTCCCGCCAACCCGGTCGTCCGCGTTGGGGCCGGCATTTCCGCCACCCGCGCCCTTGAGGGTCACCTCACCACTGGCGACCCCGGCGGGCACGGTGACACTGCCGGTGCCGCCGGCGGTGCACGTGATGGTCGTGGTGCTGACCACGACGACGGGCGGGCCGCACACGCCATCGGCCGCAGCCGGGGAGGCCACGGCGATCAGCCCGGCCATGCCCAGCGTTGCGGAGGCGGCCAGCGCGGCCAGTTGCCTGCACCGCCGGGTACGCGGCGGACGGTCCTTCGTGGTTGAAGACATCGTGGTGTCCCCTCTCCCTGCCCGCGCCGGGGCGGCGGAGACCTGAAGGGCCTCACCGAGGTTCCGCGGCGGCGTGGAGCCGCGACAAGGGGACGGCCTGATGCTGGTGAAACCGAGCAAGGCGCACGGCTGAGATTTCCACGACGCGGCAGGGGCAGGGCCACGACATGCTTCAACTAGCCATGCAGGCAAAGGAGTTGGCCGCCCAGTGTCGCTGCCGTCAGGGTGGCAGAGGCACTCACAGCCCTCGGCCGGTAATCAGCCACATCGACAACCAAGGCCAACCCCGGTCAAGCGGCTCACGGAAACCGACCCGACGTGGCGACAATGCTGCGGATCAGACCGTATTCGTTCACATGGCCGACAACCGTCGCCCCGGCCGGATCCGTCATGGAAGCGCGCCCAGGTCCAGCGGGAAGTCCTGTCGCCGATTTCCGTGTCCACCAATACCGAAGGCCTGCGATCGGGGTCGGCGAATCGATGTCAGTGGGCTGGGGCGCCGCCGTCCGTGCTGCTGCTGTCGACGTGATGATCGGGGTGGACTTCGGGGACTTCCTCGGTCCTTTTCTGCTTTTCTGTTCGGATTCCGGCGACGACGACGGCGACGAGGCAGGTGCCGACGATCGCCTCGGCCCAGAAGAAGCCGGAGTAGTCGATGAGACTTCCGATGGGCGGGTTGCCGGGGGCGGCGTTGCGGAATCCGGCGAGGGCGAAGAGGGTGGCGGCCATCCAGCCGAGCGCGGGCCAGACGAGGCCGCGACGCTGGTCGATGATCACCCAGGCGCCACCGAGGACAGCGAGAGCGAGACCCCACATGACGGCCGTCATCATGTAGCCCATCACGAACGTCGCGCGGGACCGGCTGATCTTCACGTCAAACGCTGCGGATCCGGCTTCTCGGCTCTTGCCGACGATGGAGGGCTTAAAGCCCGCGTCGGCTTCGCGCAAGGACAGGGATACCGGAACCGACTTGCCGCCGGCCTCGGCGGAGAAGCCGATGTTGGTGCGGTAGCGGTCGAAGGGGTAGTCGGAGACGCCACTGCCGTCCAGGCCGACCTTCAAGTCCTCGTAGGAGATCCGCTCACCAGCCTTGAGTTCGAGACTGCCGTGGATGAGTGAGGACGTCTCAATGTGGAAGTTCTGGGCCGGAGTGAAGGTGTCGCCGTTCTCGCTCAGGCGCCCTTGGGGCATCACGAGGACTCGCAGCGTCATCTCTCGGGCCACCGGGTCAACCTTTTGCACGGTGGCCTGAACGTCGAGGCGATCAGCGGTGTGGGTGCTTCCGGCGGTGTGCTGCTGCTGCCGGACGTCGCGTTCGTTGAAGTACAGGGCGATGCCGGTCGCCACACCGGCCAGCAACACCACGACTGCGACCAGGTTCCGGGTCAGCCGGGACTTCGGCAGGACAAGACGAGTCATCAGAGAGTCCTCTGCGGGCGGTCAGCCGCAGACTCTCCGCGACATCCTCACGAATCTACGCATTCCGCATCAAAAAGACCCGTACATGGAGTAACGGTTCCCCTGCGCCCCGGCTACGAACACTCATCGGGCCAAAGCCAGCACCCCAGGGAGGCCAGCAACCGAACTCCTCGGCCGCACCCCCTGCCCAGCCGGGCGGTGTCCCCTTCAGTGGTGGAGCAGCGATCGCTTCTCACCACTTGCCACCACCACATCGCGCTAATACACCGCCCTGCGGGACACGATCCGCACACCGGACCTGCGGTCGACGGCAGTCACCCCCAGCCCTGGCAGCCAGCCGACCCTGTTTATGCTCACGCCCATGACATTGGAATGGGAACAGATCATCGTGGGCGCATCGTCAAACTGATGCGCCAGTACGCCGTGACCAGCAGGGTCCTGTCTTCCAGCGGCAGGCCCCATGGTCTGCCGCGGCGGGTGGCGTCGGCCCCCGCGCGGAGCAGCGCCCTCACCAGTTTCGTGAACTGGCGCGGGCTCAGCCTGGTGAACGGGACTATCCAAGACGGCTCCGACGCCGTGATCACACCAGTCACAAAAAGATCATTTCAGTCGTAGGCCAGCGACCCGAGGGCAGGCACAAATGCCGTTCGGAGGCGACCTCCGGTCCCGTGCGCGTTGCTGATGGCCACGGCATCGCCGATCTCACTGCTTCACAAGAGCGCAAGCGTTCAACGCGTTCACGCCCTGCGGAGCCGCACCATCTACCGTCGCTGCCTTCCATGTTGTCTCCTGACGACGTCCGGTATGCAACAGCCCCCCGCCCACGCGGTCAGACCCTGCCGCGGTCTCATCGACGATGCGGTGAGGGCGCCGAACGACCATGAGGACGACGCGCGATGAGCATCGTTGAACCAGGAGTCTCCCCCGTCACCGCGGCCCTCTTTGGGCCGGACCTTTTCCGACCCAACGAGCGGACCGCGAGCCTGCTCGCCGCCGACATGCGGCGCATTCCAGCTCTCAGGAAGTCTTGGAATCCAGCGATAGGGACCCGTCTGTTTGAAGCCCACAACCCAGTCGGCACCTACGACTCCCACATGAGAGAGATCCCCCTCCAGGAAAACCTGGCCAAGACCCAACCCCTGAAGGACTTTCCCGACCTCCCTCTCGCTGTCGATGCTCCTCGTCGCCATGGCTTCGTCGCCCGCGGCACGTCACTCCTGCAGGCAATGACCGAAGTGATCCCCGTGCCCGATACCCCCTTCTGGCACGCAGTGGCCGAGCAGACCTACGGATACGCCTGGTGCCTCATCGACAACAACCAGTTGTGTCGGGACTGCGTGCACGGCTCGTGTTCTGTCAGCCTGTTCGACTCCTTCGCTGACTACTACCACTTCGCCGAACAGATGCCCGAAACGCTCGACATCACCGCACAGCGCGTCGTGGAGTACATCAATCACGTCCATCGCGACCACACGGCCGACGGCCAGGAACGTAAGATCATGGACGCCTGGCTGGCATCAACACAGGCCATCTACGCCGACGTCCTCCACCCCAAGGCCGAGCAACTGCGCCTTCCCGACGACGAACTCCGTACCATCCGATACCGCGTGATCAACGCCGCGATCCGGGCACTCACCCTCCAAGCCCGCCACGAGCAGGGGCCGCTCATCGGGGATGACAACACCGTCGACGCGGTCGCGCTCGCCGCCGTGGTGACGCACGATGCCTGCGACCGCCGACACGACAACGTCGCGAACGAGTACTACAACGTCCTCACCTTCACCGCCGCCCACACCGGCGTGGAGAGCGTCGACCAGGTCCGCCGCTTCTGCACCGACGTATGGGCCTGGGCCATTGACCACGGCGCCGACTGGGCCCTGCACATCGCCGGCCGGCTGCTCATCTGGCAGGTCTACATGGCCCGGTACCAGGCCGACGTCCTCCTCGACCACCTAACCGCCCCCCACCCTCGCGACCGGGCCGAGGTCAACCCCTACGGCGATTCGGTGCTCAACAGCCTCAACCCACTCCCGCCCAGCCCGACCCCCGACGACTTCGACCTACGCTCCCGCTGCCAGGACAAAGCCCGATACGACCAGAAGCTCCATGCCTGCCTGACCCACTTCCAACACTGCCCCGGCTGTCGTGGCTACGACACCGCCACTTGGCAGCAGCGAGTCCCCCTCATCGAGGCGGCCTACCACGCCAAATACACAGACAGTTGTTGCCTGAACACCATCAGCACCTACTCGATCCTCACCCCTCTCGATCACCTCTGGTGGGCGGCAGACCCCACAGCCCGCTACACCGGACCGGCCGGCGAATGGTCCCCCTTGCTTTGCTGATCCCTCCATCGGCCACTGACGAAGTTCTCACCGTCGGCCCCCAACACAGGGAATCCCACCAGTTACGGGACAAGCCTTACGAGCTCGTGCATGGTTGCGGGCCGGGCGTCGTGGCGGCACCGTTAGTCCATGGGGAGCGTTGCCCGTTCGGTGATCGTCAATGGTCCGCGAATCACCGGTCTGACCAGGGAAGTGATCGCTGAACTCGTCGCCGAAGTCGGCCCGTTGTGGGCTGCTCAGCGGTGCCGACGACTTTCGGAGCGTCCGAGGCGACGAGCGATGGGAGCCGGAGCCCGCTACAAGCTGGTGTTCGTCGACCGGCTGCTCGCCACGCTTGTCCATCTCCGCCACGGAGTCACACACGACGTGCTGGCCTGCTGGTTCGGCGTGGACCGTTCCACCATCACCCGGGCGATCGGTGGGGTTCGGCCTTTGCTGGCCCAGCGTGGCTGTGCCGTGGGGCCGGGCATGCGGCTGCGCACGCTCGCTGACGTGGCCGACTACCTCGAGACCAGCGGGCAGAGCGCCATCATCGATGCCACCGAGATCCGCGTCCGCCGCCCGGCCGCAGGCATCTACGGCCGCGACCGCTTCATCTCCGGCAAGAGCAAGCAGAACGCGGTGAAGGTCTTGGTGGTCACCGATAACCAGGGGCGGCTGCTGTTCGGCGGCGCGCTCAAGCCGGGCAGCTGCCCTGACATCACCCAAGCCCGCGATGCAGGATTAGTAGAACTGCTCGGCAGACACCGTGACCTGCGCATCCTCGCTGATGCCGGCTATCAGGGTCTGGGCGCCCACCGGCGGCCAAGTGGATCACGCCACCGCACCGCAAGTTCAGGAAGAACGCGTCTACTTGGTGGGAGGAGCGGTTCACCCAGCAGCGCAGGGCTCATGCATCTCGGCGCATTCGTGTCGAGCACGGCATCGCCCACTTGAAGAACTAGCGGGCCTTGGCTCGCCACCTCTCGGCGCGACCTTCTGGACGAACTCGTCCCGGCTATCGCCGGACTGGCAGCCACCCACCGAGCGTCACCACAGGCCGCCCCGACAGGGTGAGATCCGTCAGAGGACCACTTGACCATGTCCAGACGGCAACCATGCACGAGCTCGTTAAAGCGTGTTGCGAAAGTGGTGTTGTCAGTCGCCGTTGAATACGAGGTATCGGTGGGCTTTGCGCTCGTCTTGAGCTGTCAGGGCAAGGATTTCCCGCACTGCCTCGGCTTCCTCTGCGGCTGATTCATCCGCCAAGGACCGGAGTTCGGGGATGAGGATCCTGAGCCGCATCCGGTTGAACACGGTGTCGTCGTAGGGGTCGACGCATCCGAGCAGGGGCAGATTCTGGTTCGCCGCCCGCTCGCACTGGGCAGGGATGGATGGGTGCCCGTAGGTGGCTTCGATCTCGCCCGTGAATGTCCGGATGTCAACGCTGATTCCCATGAGCGCACGTTGGTGCCCCGCGGATCGTTCGGCCGAAGCTGCCGAGGCGAACCAGAACCTCAGCCAGGGGCACGTAATGCTTTCCGTGCCAGGCAGGAAACGTGATTCCCTTCATTCCCGCCGCTGCTTCGGCTGTATCGCGTGACATGCGGCCCCCTTCATTCAGCGAACCTTAGGCCAGGCCCAGTCACCGCGCTGTCCCCGGCAAGGATCTCGCCCATCGTCTCCCGCGTGATCTCCAGCCGGGACGCCACCTCTTCCTGTTCGACCAGGAGGGCCGTCAACTCTGCGATCTGGCGCCGCAGTTCAGCGATCTGCTCCTGCGCGTCAGCCTCCCGCCGCTCCAGCTCCTCCAGCCACGACGCCATCGCCGCGTCCCAGCCCCCGAAATCTGGACACGACGATCCGGCAAACGACCCCCGGCAGCAACAACCCGCCGCGACGATCTCACTCAGGGCGAGCTACACCCATCCTCGATTGGTCCCCTTTCGTGCATGCGGCCGGAAAAACGCTTGGACGGTCTCGAAGGCATCGCGGGACACTGCTCTCTTGCTTCGCAGGCGGGGACAGGGCCGGACAGGACGGGACGGAATGGAATCACCGGATCAACGCAAGGTCACTCCGCGCAGCGGTGCGGTCCTGCTCGCCCTGCGGCACTACAGCAGAGAGCTCGGCAGGCTCCGCAAGTTCACCGTCCCGGCGTTGCTCCTTCCGGCACTCGGCAACATCGGGATCAACTACATCGCGCCCCTCGTGGTGGCCAAGCTCGCCGCGCGCATCGCCGACGGCGGCGCCCCCTCCACCCGCGCGGTCATGCCGTACGTACTCGGCTTCGCCGCGGTGCTCCTCGTGGCGGAGGCGCTGTGGCGGATCGGCCTGCACTGCCTCAACCGGCTCGACGCACTCGGCGTCGAGCGCCTGTACGCGACCGGCATGGACGCGCTGTACGCCAAGGACGCGGCGTTCTTCCACGACAACTTCGCCGGCTCCCTGACCAAGCGCGTGCTCAGTTTCGCCTCTCGTTTCGAGGAGTTCGTCGACACCCTGGCCTTCAACGTGGTGGGAAGGATCGTCCCGCTGCTCTTCGGCTCAGTCGTGCTGTGGACGTATGAGCCGCTGCTCGTGGTCGCCCTCCTGGCGATGATCACAGTGACGGCGCTCTGCGTGGTACCGCTGATCCGCCGCAGGCAGCGGCTGGTCGCGCAACGCGAGGCAGCGATCGCTCGGGTTTCGGGCCATGTCGCCGACAGCTTGTCGAACATGGACACGGTACGTGCGTTCGCCGCGGAGGAGCGCGAGGCCGCCGAACACCGCTCACGGGTCGCGGAATCGCGCCGTCTGATGCTGCGCTCCTGGGACTACGGCAATCTACGCATCGACACTTTGGTCGCACCGATGTCGGTGGCCACCAATGCGCTCGGACTGCTGCTCGCCGTCACCCTCGGGAGCGTGCACGGTGTGGAGGGCGTGGTCGTTGCCTTCACGTACTACGCCAACGCGACTCGGATCATGTTCGAGTTCAACCAGATCTATCGCCGTATCGAGAGCTCGATGACGGAGGCCGCCCAGTTCACGGAGCTGCTCATGGACGAGCCGACGGTTCTTGACCCGCCCTTTCCGCAGTCCCTGCTGCGGGACCCGGGGAGCACCGGTGTCCGCTTCGAGAAGGTGTCCTTCTCCTACGCGGGCGGCGCAACGCTGTTCGAGGGGCTGGATCTGGAGGTGCCCGGCGGGTCGCGAGTCGGCTTCGTCGGCCGCTCCGGTGGCGGCAAGACAACGCTGACCAGGCTGCTGCTGCGGATGACGGACATCGACGGCGGCAGGATCCTGGTGGGCGGTCAGGACATCGGCACGCTCCGCCAGGCCGATCTGCGCAGTCTGGTCGCGTATGTGCCGCAGGATCCGGCCATGTTCCACCGCACGCTCCGTGAAAACATCGCCTTCGCCCGACCTGGGGCCACGGACGACGAGATCCGGCTGGCGGCTGAGGCGGCGCATGTCACGGAGTTCGCGGACGGGCTGCCGCACGGTTTCGACACCCTGGTCGGCGAGCGCGGTGTGAAGCTCTCCGGCGGCCAGCGTCAACGTGTCGCGCTCGCCCGTGCCATCCTGCGCGACGCTCCGATCCTGCTGCTCGACGAGGCGACCAGCGCCCTGGATTCGGAGAGCGAACTCCTGGTTCAGGAGGCGCTGTGGCAGCTGATGGAGGGCCGTACCGCCCTGGTGGTTGCCCACCGTCTGTCCACGGTGGCCGGCATGGACCGACTCGTGGTCCTCGATCACGGCCGCATCATCGAACAGGGCTCCCACCAAGAACTCCTCGCCTCCGACGGCGCCTACGCCAAGCTTTGGCTGCACCAGTCGGGCGGCTTCCTCGATGACGGTTCCGACGATCCTGAGCAGAGCGTCAAGGTGGCCACGGGGGACGAACACTGACGGCAGCAATTGGGATCCCACATCCACGGTGGGCCGCCCGCCCAGTCCTCGCCCGGCTTTCAGGGCCCCGCGGGGCGGGTGCGACCCGTGGCTTTCTGTCCACCCTGCGCCTCACCTCAGTCATGTTGTCATTGATGCCAGTGTGCCTGGTTACTGACGGTTTCGGACTGCCTGGCTTTCAGAGGTCGTTAAGTCCGATCTTCCCCGGTTCGTGATCGCTCGATCGTGGGACTGATCCGCACATCGATCGCCTGGTGGGCATGCTCATGCTGAGATGCGGGGCGCGAAGAGAGATCCATACCCGTGCGACTTATCGGACGAGCAGTGGGCGTTTGTCGAGCAGTGGGCGTTTGTCGAGCCGTTGATCACGGCCTGGAAGCGGGGCCGGGTAGCCCGGTCGGCGACCGGCGATCCCGGGGCCTGCGACCTGCGGGAGATCGTGAACACGATCTCCTATCAGAACCGGACGGGATGCCAGTGGCGTTACCTCCCGCATGATCTGCCGTCCTGGTCGGCGGTGTTCTACTACTTCGGCTTGTGGCGCGAGGGCGGGCTCGACCAGCGGATCTGTGAACTCCTGCGCTGCCAGGTGCGGGAGAGGGCGAGGCGATGAGAGGACCCGTCCCTCGTGATCATGCGTCCGCCCACGACAACGCCGCCGGCACCGCCCTACTCGACCAGGCCGCCGAGCGGTGCGGGATGCGTCTGGATAAGGCCCTGGTGGACCAGGGCTTCAAGGACGAAGTCCTGATCCATGGCGCATTGTTGGACACCACCGTCGAGGTCGTCCGCCGCGACCCCGCCGATCAGGCCAAGGGCTTCGTCCCGCAGCCCAAGCGGTGCATCGTGGAGCAGGTCACCGGCACGTTGATGCTGCACCGCCGCCTGGCCCGCGAGTACGACCACCGCACCGACACCTCCGTCTCCCGCGTCTCCTGGGCCTCGATCGCGAACATGACTCGCCGCCTCACCACACCGAGCCCGGCCTGGCGCGACACCTTCGAGCTGGCCGCGTGAACATCACCGAACTCCTCGCCGGCTTGCAGGCCCAGCACGACAAGACCACGGCCCGGGTCGGTGAACTACGCGACCAGATTGAGCACTTGGCCGCCGTCCTGACCGAGACCGAAGCGCGGCTCGTGGACCTGGCGACCACCCGGAAGGTCATCGCGGAACTCGCGCCGGCCCAAGACGGCACCGAACCACCCGAGACGTACAGCGTCTACCAGGCCATCGTGAATGCCTTCAACAAGCGCCCTGACCGGGAGTTCCGGGCCCGTGAGCTGCACGAGCACCTCGGCATGCTCACCGGCGAGGCATCCGTCAACGTCACCCGCGCCCGCCTCGGACGCCTCACCCGCCAAGGCTTCCTCACCCAACCCGGACGAGGCCGCTACCAGAAACGGACCTAGCGCTGCCCTCTGAGAGAGGCTCCGTCCGGCTGAGTGAGGAGCCCCTGAAGTAGGAGACGCCCAAAATGGGCGCAAGCGGGAGACTCGGCGCGCATGTCAGGCTATTCGCCGCCGCGACGAGCAGGTTTTCGGGTCAGCGCGGTCGGCTTGGCGGTGCGTCAGATGTACGGTCTGCGCCATGGACGCTGGGAATCTTGAGGTCGAGGGCCGGGCAATTATCGACGGCAACCGTTTCATGACGCTGGGAACCGCGAACATGGACGGCGAGCCCTGGGCGTCGCCAGTCTTCTATGTGGCCGACGGGTACTCGACGTTCTACTGGATCTCCTCACCCGAGGCGACGCAGGTCCGCAACATCGCGGTGCGGCCCCAGGTCGGCATCGTGGTGTTCAACTCGCAGCAGGAGCCAGGCACCGACGAGGCGGTGTACATGGCCGCCACAGCGTGCGAGCTGACCGGAGCCGAACTGGACCATGGCCTGGAGGTCTACCTGAGCGCGGCTCCATTCAGCAGGGGACCGGAAGCCTTCCGCCCTCCCGGCCAATACCGGGCGTACCGGGCAACGGTCACCGAACACTTCATGCTCTGCCCACTGGCGTCCAGCGAGCCGTGCCCAGTGCACGGCCGCATATCCGACCACCGCGTAGCAGTACTCCTCTAGCAGGCCCCCTACCAGAAACGGACTTAACGCCCTCTCAGGTTTCCTGTGACTCCGGCGTCGGATCTGTGTCGGATCGGGCCTGGAGCAGTCTGTTGTGGATGGCAGCCAGGTGGGTGAGGACCTGTTCGGATGCGTGGGAAGCCATGGCTGCTTGGACGGCGGCTGTCGCTGGGCCGTTGGAGAGCCAGGACGAGAGCTCGGCGTAGGTCGCGCTCGTGGTGTCCCAGTAGGCGTTCCTCGCGACCAGCCGTCCCTGTCGGATGTCGGTCTGGGTGGTGACGAACTCGTGGAGGTTGGCGATGGACGCCGCGTTGTCGAGGGCGGACGAGCAGCTGGTGAAGGAGATCCGTGGCGGTCTGACGGCTGAGGAGATCGCAGTTCGTCACCGGCGTTCCGCAGGTGCGATCCGGGCACATGCTGTGCGGATGACACCGCCCTCCGCGCGGGTGGAACGCAGTGATGCGCTCGCGAAGTTGGGTATGCGCCTGGCGCGCCAGGCGCCGTACGACTGGCGGGCGGCGCTCGCCGAACGAGACAGGAGCGGCGGTCCGGGCAGCGCTGCCGACGCCAGGTATGACCGTTGCGGAGAATCCGGCGGGACTTCACACCCTGGTCAGGTCCACTGGGCACGGACATCAATCCAGCATGGGGTTGCCGAGAAGGTTCCCGTCCCCACAGGGCCAGGGGCCCTCGGCCAGGGACCCCAGTGGGCTGTGGAAGGAGAGAATCTCGCTTCCCAACGACACGACAACGCGGCCGTCATCCAACAGGAGCGTGCGTCCCATGCTGTTTCGGCTGTCGTCCATCGCGAACAGTTCGTGCGCAGCCAGGTCCGCGTCGATGGCGAGGAGGCGGCCGTCGCGCCAGAACACGGCAGTGCCCTCGCGGTCCATCGCGGGATACGACGTGTAGTAGCCCGTCAGCAAAGGACCGTCCATGAGCGTGTTGTCCGGCGCCAACCTCCGGAATCGTGACTTCGACGGCAGGCAGTTCTCCAGCTCGGGGCCGCAGATGGCGCCCCGGCCGTTGACAAGCATCGCGCCATGACTGGCCCATCGGGCTGTCTCACTGCCGTCCCGGTCGTAGCGGCCCGTGGTGAATTCCCCATACCCCTGGGACCCGATCAGGAACTCGCCTAGACCAGCTATCGCCTTCCGGCCTGAGGGAGCGGGAGAGGTAGCCGAGACGATCGCTCCACCGGCCAGGCCCAGGAAGAAGGTCCTCCCGAGTCCACTGCGCGTATCGGTGAAACTGGCCGCGACCCTGTCTCCCGAGACCAGCAACGGCTCCCAGTGATCGACGGCCACCTCTTCCGGCACCCACGGCCGAAGCGGACGTACCTCCCAGCCGGTCTCCACGCCCGCCCCCACCACACCCGGATGCGACACGGTGCCCAGCACGATCGGCGTCGACCACACGCAGCTCCCCTCCCACGTGTACCTGGCAACGCGAGGCTCAGGAATGGCAGGTTGTTCGTCTTGCGACATCCGCAGAACGCGAGAAGCACCGGCCCAGGCGATACAGAACCCGTCCTCGAGCAGGACGAACGCGCTGACCTCCTCACCGGCCTCGCTCTCCGGGACGACCCTCCGGTGTGTGGATCCGTCCGGAAGGATGCCCTCCAGAATCCGGCCGTCCAGGTGCGGGTACGCGACCCAGAGCGTGCCATCCGCGGATAGACGGGACTGCGGCCGACCCGTCCCGGCGAACGTCCGCTGCCAAGCCTGCGAGCCTGAGACGTCGACCATCGTCACGACCGTATCCAGTGGGCCTGCCCCGTAACTGGTCACGTACAGCGGGCCGGACGGATCCTGCGCGGCCACCGACCAGATCTGCCCCGGCATGGCGATGCGCGACGAGAGAGTCATACGTCCGCATCCTGCCGGACACCACCAGTCCTGTCAGTGGCTTGATCAACGATCAAGAAACGGCCGCTCGACCTGGTGATCAGCAACTGGCGTCTTCCGAGGCCGCTTGAGGCCTGCGGGGCGTGCTCTTGCTCACGATGCCATTAGGGCGGCATGCCGCCCGGGGGCGGAGGCGGAGGCGGCGGGATAGGCGGCGCAGGGGGAACGCGCGGCCGGGCCGGAGCCACGGTAGAAGGCGGTGGGGGTGGTGACGATGGACGCCGTAGGGGCTGACGGGGCTGGCGCGAGGGAGCCGGCGGCGGGCCCGGCGGCGGAGGCAGAGGCGGTTCCACCATCGGCAGCAGCGGTCCCCCTGCCCGTAGTCGGGCAATGGCCAGCTCTGCGCGACGACGAGCTTGCGGGCCGTCGTCACGGATAAACTCCAGCCGACAAGCATTGCCGTGAAGCCTGCGCACGGCAAGCAGCTCGTAGCCGAGCCCGTACGCAATCTCCTCAACCCGCCGCTCCCTGGACGCAGACTCGCTGGTCAGGACTTCCACCCGCCCACGACCGTCGAACCTCGCCCGTATCTCGTCGTCCGTCACCTGACTCCCTTCAGGGAATTGGGCAGCCAACCGGCCGCTGCCGCACCGGGATCATCACACGTGCCATCGCGCGGCCTCTTGCTTGTTGTCACCTCGTCTGCACCGAAATGGCCAGCGCCATCAGGCCCAGGGCCAACGCGCAGGCCGAGCGCGCGCTCGGCCTGCGCGACGCCATCTGCGGCGCTCCTACCCGTTGTTCCCCCGCCTCTGCCGCGCTTCGTACTCGGTCAGTTCGTCAGGGGTCCCGGCGAATGCCGGCCCGCAAGACGGCGGCAGTCTCTCGATCACCATGTCCAGCGCCTCATCGAGGGTGTCGGCCCAGCCGACGAACTCCGTGCGTGAGGGGCCGCATACAGCCCACCGTCCGACTTTGGCCGGGGCGACGTAGGGGATGTCCCAGGTCCAGCGCTGCTCAGTGCAGCGAGAGAAATGCAGCTCCCACATTCCCGACCACGGGTACAACTGCCGGAGCTCGGGACGCTCGTACGCGGCCTGCACCAGTTCCCGATCGACGTGACCGGAGGCCAGTTGCTCCTGCCATCGGGCTTCCACAATGTCCGCGGCTACTGACGGGTCCATGTCGCTGTTCGTCATGACGGAAGTCTGCCGGAGACTGGGCTGTACAGCTTGAGGTCCGAGATGCCGAGTTTGCCGCGGAGAGAACATGATCTGGCCCCTCTCGGGGAGGAACGGGTCCGAAGCGCGTGTCGGTGGCGTACGGGTAGAGCGCGAACGGGCTGCCGGGCCCCTGCAGCGCGTGATAGTCGGCGGCGACGGTGACGGTGTCCGGAGCCTCGGGGCTCGTGAACGCGTACAGATCGCTGCCGTCGATGGGCAGATCGGCCGCCGTGGACGGGGAGTCCACATGGCTGGCCGCACCGGCCCGGCCGGTGACCGGCCCGCCGAACCAGCCGGCCGCGAGCACGGCGCAGGCGAGCGCCGTGCAGGCAGCGGGGTGGGAGACTTGACGAACTGTCACGGCAGGAACCTCTCGGTGCTGCCCCGCCTGGCGCCGGGCGTCAAGCCCCGCTGCACGCCACCGAGTGCGACCGCGCCAACGGAGCTATGCCGAGCGGGGCACTGCCCGTGCCTCTTCGATCTTGACGGTGGGGCTGGTGGGCTGCGGCATGACGGCGCCGACGTCATGAAGGCCGGCCAAGTCTGCGATGGTGGGCAGATCTTCCGGTTGTCCATGCTCACGCACCCAGTCGCTAACGTCCTTGGGGACTGCCCTTACGGCAGAGCCCGTCGCCCAACTCGCTCCTGCCGTAACGCACGCTGCGACCGGCCCGGGCCCGCACCACAAGCCCCGCCTCGTACAACACGGACAGGTGCTGGCTGACCGCGCCCGGTGTGACGCCGAGCCGGTGCGCGAGTTCCGTGGTGGAGGCGGGTTCGGCAAGCAGCAGCAGGATCCGGGCGCGCGGAGCACCGAGCAGCCGGGCCAGCGCATGCTCGGCGACCGGGGGCGGAGCCTCGCCAAGCTGGGCGCGGCCACGTGCCGGGTAGAAGAGGGCGGGCGGCAGCTGAGGGGTGCACAGCGGCTGGGCGCCGCGGGCGAAGAGCGTCGGGGTGAGAACCATTCCTCGTCCCGCGACGGTGACCTGCTCGCGCCACCAACCGCGCTTGCCGTGTGGGGAGATCAGGCGCAGTACCGCCTGGTCACCGTCCCAGGCGAGGCGTGGGTCGATCCCGGTGAAGAGCGCCTCGGCGCCTTCCTCCGCCAGGACCCTGCCCCGGTGTGCGAGGTCTCCCTCGAAGACCGATTGTGCGCGCGGCCACCAGGCGTCCGCGAGGCAGTCGGTCCAGTACGACTCCAGGGCGTCGGCGATTCGGGCGAGGAGCCGGTCCGGGTCGCCTGCGAGGACGGCGGGCAGCGGTTCGCCGTCGCCGTACGCATCGCACAGCCCTGACGTCACGACAGCGGCCCCGGTGGCGCGCAGCAGCCGCAGTTCCTCCGCAAACGTGGGCCGCGCGCGGCTCGGACGCGGCGTCAGGAAGTCAGGAATCCACAACCGCCCGGTGACCATGGCGTCGAGGATCTCCACGTCCTGACGACCGTAGGCGGCGCGCATTCTCCGCAGCCAGGGCCGCTGGAACGGATAACGCACCGGATCACGCCAGGCCCGCAGCGAGAACGCGGCCTCCTGGAGCGGCGAGTACGCGAACGAGGTGCGGGCCAGGTCACCGACGCCGAACAGGAACTCGATCATTTAGCGGAACAGTAAATCAATGCCGTACGCGACGGCAGTGCCCTGGGATGTGTCCGTGACCACCACACCTGCCCCCGCACCGCAGACGGCCGCACCTCACGCCACCCGCCCCGCCCGCTTCGCCAGATTGGTCCCCGCCGGCCCGGTGCTGCGCCGCCTCTCCCTCCTCACCCTCCTCAACGCCTTCGGCCGCGGCCTCGTCTTCCCCCTCATGGTCCTGTACTTCACGCGCATCGTGGGCCTGTCCACCACCTCGGTCGGCATCGGCCTGACCGTCGCCGGACTGTGCGGCCTCTTCGCGGGAGTGGTCGCCGGCCGCCTCTCGGACCGGTACGGCAGCCGCCCCGTGCTGACTGCCCTCTGGCTGGGCTGCGGCATCGTGATGGCCTCGTACACGCTGATCGACTCCTACGTCGGCTTCCTCCTCTCGGTGATTTGCTTCGCGGTGGTCAACCAATCGAGCTCCGGCGTGCGCAGCGCGCTGTACGCGGAGGTGATGGAGCCTGCGACGCGCGGCGAGGGCCGGGCCCATCTCCGTATGGTGACCAATGTGGCGATGGGCCTCGGCGGTGCACTGGGAATGCTGGCGCTGCAGGCCGACACCCGCGGCGCGTACACGATGCTGCTGCTGGCCAACGCGGCCTGTTTCGCAGGGGCGGCGCTCCTGGTGTGGCGGCTGCCGGTCCGCCGCACGGTGGCACAGTGCGTCGCGGAGTCGGACGCGCCGGTGAGCAGCTGGCGGGCCGTCCGCGACCTCCCCTTCCTCACGGTGACCGTCCTCAACGGCATCCTGGTCCTCCAGCACAGCCTCCTGGAGATCGGCCTCCCGCTCTGGATCTCGCAGAACACCGATGCTCCACGCTGGGCGGTCGCACTGATCGCGGTCCTCAACTGCGCGCTGGCGGCCCTCCTCCTGCAGACCCGCATCACCCGCTCCGTCGACGACCTGCCGCGCGCCGTCCGCGCGATGGGCCGCTCAGGCCTCCTCCTCGGCCTGGCCTGCCTCGCCTTCGCCCTGACCGCCGGCCTCTCCCCGTTGTGGGCGGTCGTCGTCCTCGTCGTCGGTGCGGTGATCCAGGTCTTCGCCGAAGTCCTCTCGGCAGCCGGCGGCTGGACCCTCGGCTATGCCCTCGCCGACGCCCGCGCCCAGGGCGTCTATCAGGGCGTCTACTACTCCGGCTTCTCCGCCGCGACGATGGCCGGCCCCGCTCTGATCACGCTCACCGCCATCGAACACGGCACCGCGGGCTGGATCGCCCTCGCGATCCTCTTCGGCGCCGCAGGCCTCGGCTTCGCTCCCGCGGTCCGCTGGGCCCGCCGCGACGGCGACTGGCGCGGCGAACCGGGCTACCAATCTCCGGGGACCGCCGGCGGGGCTGGTCGGCCGTGACAGGTGAACGCGGCAGAGCCGCAGCCCGGGCCTGCTTCGCCAATGCCGCCCAGCGCATCCTGGAGTTCGGCGGGTGAAACCTCGGGGCACCGAGGCCCGCGGCATGCCACCAGAGCTTGAGCCGGCCGGGGCTGGAGAGCCGGTCCCGGGGAGCCGCGCCGGACCAGTCGCTCAGCGCACCCGGAAGACCGGTCCGCGTGGGGTGAACGGCAGTCCCGCGCCCTCCGGGATCAGGTAGGCGTGCTCGCGGCGTACCCTGAGTACGTCGCACCAGCCGTCGGTGATCACCAGGACGGGGGCGGCCGGCGGGAAGTCGTCGGCCCGCTGCAGCAGGTCGATGCCGGGTTGCAGGACCGTGCCGCCGCGTCCCCTGACGCGTACCCGCCCGGCGATCTCCGTCGGCGCCAGGAACCCGGCGTCGTAGGCGGCGGCATCGCAGAACACCACGCGGGCGGCCGGCACGTCGCGGGCCTCGGCGTAGGAGGCGATCGCACCCAGTGCCTTGGCGAGCAGCGGGCCGGACATCGAGCCCGAGGTGTCCAGGACGACGCCGAAGGTGCAGCGGGCGACTTCCTCGGGTGGGAAGTAGCGGCCCGCGCGGGGGATGTCGGGGGTCGATGCTTGGCGCCGGGCGGGCCGGGAGTAGCTGCGCACCGGCTCGGGCCGGGGCACGAACTCGTCGAACCAGCGGGCCAGTTGGGCATCCCACGGGACGGGTGGGTGGGCGAGTGCGCGAATCTCCTGGACCAGTCCGGCCGGTAGCAGGCCGCGCTGTCGGTCGGTGTGCAGCTGGTGGCCCTGGACGAGGGCGCGCCGGTAGAACTCGTCGAGGTCGGCGGGGTCGGCGGTCCGGCCGGGCAGTGGTTCGCCCAGGATGTCGCCGGTGCCCTTGCCGCGCAGGGTCGCCAGGCGTCGGCCACGCCTCAGTCCGGTGGCGATCCGGTCGTACACCTCCTCGGTCGACAGGCCCTTCAACTCGGCGTCGTACAGCAGCCCTTCGGGCATCGCGCCGACGTTCATCTCGACCAGCCAGCCGTTGATGACGTAGTCGGCGGCGACGTTGAAGAGGTAGTGGTCGCGGGCGCCGCGGCGCCCGCCGTGGCGCAAGGCGGCGTGCAGCATCTCGTGGGCGAGGATGAACTGCCACTCCTCGTCCGTGAACCGCTTGAGCGGGTTGATGTAGATCTCGCCGGCGCCTGCGTCCACGGCGGCCACGGAGATGTCGTGCACGCGGGCGAGTTCGGCGTCGGCGACGACGGTCAGTCCGGCCGCGAGGCCGCCGAGCAGCGGGTAGGACGAGACGAACCAGTTCAGGGCGCGGTCCCAGGGACGCTGGGCGACGCGTTCGCCGGTGAGCCGGTCTCGGCGGCCGCCCGCGACGTCCATCGCGGCGGAGACCGTCCGGGTCAGGGCGTAGGCGAAGGCGAGTTGCCGGTCGGGCAGGGTGGTGTCCCAGTGCGGCCAGGGGACCAGCAGCTGGTCGGGTTCGCCGTCCGCGGTGCCGCCCCGCTCGTAGCCGGCCGGGATGCCGGCCTTGCGCCAGCGGGCGGCGAGCTGGTCCTCGTCGCCGTCGGGGTAGCTCTCGGGGAGGTGGTCGGGGGCGGTGCCGATGGGGAAGGTGGCGAGGAAGCGGTTGACGACGGTGCAGCGGGCGGCGAGGTCGAAGCGGTCGGGCTGGTCGCGGGGCTCCTTGGCGGCGGGCAGATGGCCGAAGCCGAGGTGGAGGAGGGCGTGGGCGAGCGCCCAGGCCCACTCGCCGGGTTCGGCGCGGCGGGTGGGGTGGACGTGCACCCGCCCGTTGGAGTCTGCCCGGACGAGGCCCTGGCCGGGGGCGTCGGCGTTTCCTTTGGTGCGGACGAAGTTGGCATCGACGGCGGCGAGGGCGGGGTTGCGGCGCACCAGGTCAGCGCCGGCGGCGAAGGCCTCGGCGGCCGGGTCGGGGCGCTCCGCGCCCTGCTTGCGGGACCGGCTCAACGGCGGGCCTCGACCAGGCGCGGCATGTCGCGGGCGGCTTCCACCAGGAACCAGGCGGGCAGCACCGGGTTGCCGTCGGCGTCCTCGGCGATGACGGTCTGGGCGACCTCGACGGAGATCTCGGCGAGCTGGACGAGGAGCGACTTGGCGCGGTAGGAGGTCTCGCGCACGGCGGCCGAGGCGTGCTCGCGCCGGGCCGGCAGCTCCTTGACGAGCCGTCCCCGGAATGCCTCGGCGAGGTAGTAGAGCAGGTCGCGGTCCTCGATGCGGCGGGGCCAGGAGGCGTCACCCTTGATGATCGCCTCGATGCCGTAGGTGTGCCGCACGATCTTGGCGTACCCGCAGAAGGAGACGGCGTGGGCGGGGGTCAGCGTCCCGTGCGCCACGATCTTCAGCGTCTCCTCGTCCAGCGCAGGACCGAAGGAGTGCAGCGCGTCGGAGAGCATGTGCCAGGAGCGGGGCGTGGAGAACGGCTCCTCGGTCTTGGGCGGCTGCGACCACAGGTGGTCGGGCCGGTCGGCGAGGTAGTCCACCACCCAGGGGTGGATGCCGTTCTCGCCCGCCCACACCAGCCAGTCGGTGGCGGAGGCCCGCAGGTGGACGTGGGTGAGGCGGTTGACGAGCGCGGAGGCGATGGGGCGTGCCAGGGCGTTGTCGGTGGCGCGGTTGCCGGCGCCGATCACGATCGAGCCTGCCGGGAGCTCGTAGTTGCCGATCCGGCGGTCGAGGATGAGCGAGTAGAACGCCTTCTGCACATCCGGGGTCGCGGCGTTCAGCTCGTCCAGGAAGAGGCAGTACGGCTCGTCGCGGGCGATCGCCTCCGGCGGGCAGAACACGGAGCGGCCGTCGCGGATCTGCGGCACGCCGATGAGGTCCTCAGGGGCGAGCTGAGTACCCAGCAGGCTCACGCACTCCAGCCCCAGGGAGTCGGCGAACTTCCTTACCAGGGAGGACTTCCCGATGCCGGGGGCGCCCCAGAGGAAGACCGGGCGGACTGTGGCGAGGCCCAGGAGGAGCTCCGGGATCTGGGCGGGAGTGACGGTTACTGCGGCTTGCAAGCGGTGGGCTCCTTCGAGGGGGATGTCCTGTTCGCCCAGTGTGCGGGGCTGGTGGGGACGGTCGCACCTGATTTTCCCTGCTCTGGCGATGCCTCGCCCCGCCGGCCAAGCTCCGCCGTCGAGGTCGGCTGCGTGCCTTCCTCCCGTGCGCGGCGTCGACGGGGCGGTACGTGCCCGCCTGCGCTGAGCACGCGAAGAGCCGCGCGGCCCAGAAGCCTGCGGCGGCGGCACCGATGACGGTGCCACGACCACCCCCCTTGCATGTTCTATGCCATACACCATAAGTTACCGAGAGGTAGCCCGTCTGGCGGGCCACCCTGTCGTCGGGAAGGCGGTGACGGGCAGGTGAGTCCGCGCAGGAGTGACAGCCGTGACCAGATGATCCTCAGTGCCGCTGCCCTGCTGGGCGAGTACGGGACGAGCGCGACCAGCATCGACCGGGTGCTCGCCCACAGCGGCGCCCCCCGCGGCTCGGTCTACCACCACTTTCCCGGCGGGCGCACACAGCTCATCGACGAGGCGGTGGCCTTGGCCGGGGACTTCGTCACGGGGCTCCTCGACGCCGCCGTGCGCGCCGACGACCCGGTGGACGCCATCGACGCGTTCTTCGTGCTGTGGCGCGACCGGATCACGGAGAGCGACTTTCGGGCCGGCTGCCCGATCGTGGCGGTGGCCGTGGAGTCCAATGACGACGCACCTCAACTCGCCCGCTCCGCCGCCGCGGTCTTCGCCCGCTGGCAAGAGATCCTCACGGCTCTGTTCGTCCGCCACGGCCTGACCGAACAACGCAGCCGGAGGCTGGGCTCCTTCATCATCGCTGCGGTCGAAGGCGCAGTGATCATGTGCCGGGCCGAGCAGAGCACCGCCCCGATCGAGGCGGCCGCCGCCGAGATCCACGGTCTGCTCCTCCACACCCTCAACGACCGCCCCCAATCCCAGCCGTAGCCGCCAGCCGCCCCACACACTCCGAAGGAATCGCCATGCCCTCGCTCGACCGGCACGACAACGTCTTCGTCCTTCACCTCGGGGACGGAGAAAACCGCTTCCACCCCGACTGGCTCACCGCCGTCAGCGCCGCGCTCCACGAGGTGGAGAAGACGGAAGGCCCCCGCGCCCTGGTCACCGCCGCCACCGGCAAGTTCTACTCCAACGGTCTCGACCTGGACTGGCTGTTGGCCCATGGCGACCAGCACCAGGACTACGTCGCCTCCGTCCACGAGCTCTTCGCGCGGATGCTGTCCCTGCCGGTCATCACGGTGGCCGCACTGCAGGGGCACACGTTCGCCGCTGGTGCGATGTTCTCCCTCGCACACGATTTCCGTGTCATGCGCGCCGATCGCGGCTACTGGTGCCTGCCCGAAGCGGACATCAACATCCCCTTCACCCCAGGCATGTCCACCCTCATCCAGTCCCGGCTGGCGCCGCAGACCGCACACGAGGCCATGCTCACCGCCCGCCGCTACGGAGGCACCGACGCCGCGTCCACCGGCATCGTCGACCGGGCCGTCCCCGAGGACGCCGTGCTCTCCACCGCCATCGCACTCGCCCAGTCACAGGTCAACAAGGCCGGCGACACCCTGGCCACCATCAAGGCCCGCATGTACACCCCGGCCCTCACCGCCCTGCGCGACACCACCAACCCGCTCGGCTGACCAGCACCCCACCCACCACACCGCAGCCCCTCCCGGCGGCGCCACCAGCTGCATCCAAGGAGCACGACCGTGACCACCACCGACCCCACCACCATGACCGGCCTGGAACTGATGCGCTGGGTGCAGACCGAACGCCCCACCGACATCCCTTCCATCGGCCGCCTCCTCGGCATGCGCTTCGACGAGGTCGACCACGGCCGCATCGTCATCTCCCTCGACACCCGCCCCGACTTCGCCAACCCCCTGGGCACCGTCCACGGCGGCATCGCCGCCACCCTCCTCGACTCCGTCATGGGCTGCGCCGTCCACACCACCCTCCCCGCGGGCACCGGCTACACCACCCTCGAACTCAAGGTCAACTACATCCGCGCCGCCCGCACCGAAGGACAGACACTCACCGCCGAGGGCACCGTGATCCATGCAGGCCGCCGCACCGCCACCGCCGAGGGCAAGGTGCTGGACGACCAGGGCAAACTGATCGCCCACGCCACCACAACCTGCATGATCCTCTAAACGCGGCCAAGACCGTGCGGCAGACACTGGCGTCGGCCAGGAGGTCATCACCGAGACCATCCGCAGCCTTCCAGCCGCCCAGATGACGTTCGAGGCCGCCCGGGCGAACCAGCACAGCGGGAACTACCCAGTGCTGCTTGACGAGATCGGGTCGGCGTGCGCCCGGCCCACGTGGAAGCAGGCAGACCTCCGTCCCGCCGTGAGTGCCTCCCGGCCCGAGAGCGGGCCACCATCGCCGACCACCGCCGGGGACACGCTCATCCCCGGCATGTCATGCCCGGCGGCCACCTCGTCCTCCTGCAACATCTGCAGCACCGCTCGCTCAGCCGGTGGAATGCCTCAACATGCCCCTCACCGCAAAGGGCTGCCGACGCGACAGGCGAGGCGCTCGGGGCGCGTGCTCGTGGCGCAGGGCGGCCGGCGCGCCCTCACGCCACATGGCCGAAAGCTCCGTGAACCACGGCGCGTTCCGCCCCCGGTCTCCCGGCAGCGGCACGTGCGAAGACGTCAGGTCAGCAGATCAAAGCGATGCAGATCGAACGCCGCTGTGACGGCCTGGCCTGCTACATCGTCACAGGGGACGTGTTCCTGGCAGGCCGCATGTCCTGTCTATGCTCCCCCTCATGGCACTGGAATGGGAACAGATCATCGTCGACTCCGCCGAGCCCGTCGCCCTCGGGCGCTGGTGGGCCGAGGCTCTCGGCTGGGTAGTGGTCGACGAATCAGAGGAGATCATCGAGATCCGGCCCGAGCCGGACCGGATGCCGGGGCTGCTCTTCGTGCCTGTCCCCGACGGCAAGACATCGAAGAACCGGCTCCACCCCGACTTCCGCCCCGACGACCAGGAGGCCGAGGTCACCCGGCTCCTCTCCCTCGGTGCCCGGCGCGTCGACCCCGTGCAGGACGAGCAGCACTGGGTGACCCTCCTCGACCCGGAGGGCAACGAGTTCTGTGTTTTGGGTGAGCGGAAGAGCTGAGCGGAGGGCCGGGCAGCTGTCCCGGTGAGGTGCCGAACGGGTTCGCCCACCCGCCGGCACTCATCAGGCGAAGCACGTCGTGCTCGGACAAGGCGATCGCGCGACTCTCGTTCATCGAGCTTCGCCACTCGGAGAGTCGCGCGATCGCCGCCCCATGACCAGGGCCTGCGCCAAGATCCCTGCTACACCACGTCAGAGGACGCCATCAGCGGTTGATTCCGAGACAGCGAAGGCACTGCTGCGCCGGCATGACGGACACGAAGGGACCGAGCACACCAGCTTTGGGTCCAGTTGGGTCGGGAATCAGGACGGTCGTCCTCCTGCTGGACCGCGTCTGGGTGGGGCGGACCCCACCACGTCCGAGCCCGCTTGGCGAGCCGGTCGCAAGTCGCCACCGGTACGCGTCTATGGGCCGATGGTGACGAGAAGACGATCCATCGGGCCTGTTCCCGCACGGAACCGATGTCTCTGCCGCTGGGTGAACAGCTGATGCGTCACCTCGAATACGAGGCACCTGAGTTCATGACCGGCGGCAAGCACGCCATGATCACAGCGATACTCCGCCTCTTCGGGTGTGACGGGGGTGGCCATCTGTCGCAGTGGCAGGAAGTGGCCGAGTCTGCAAGTCGGCCACGGCATCCTGGCTTGACGATTTCGAGATTGCCGCAGAGTCCCTCCCAGAGTTCCTTGGACAGGTCGGCCATAGCGACGCTGACCAGAACTGGTAGACGTGACGTGGCCGAAGGCCGACAGGTTGGTCATCAGCTCGATCGATGAAGAGCGACACCGACCACTTTCAGATATCCCCATCCCCTCCGGCGGACAGACCTTGGCCCCGCCGATCACCGACGCATCGTCGGCGTACAGGTCGGCGGCAGCCGATCCGGTGATTGCGGCGCGATCCCGGCGCGGCAAGATCCTCCATCTCCGCCGCAGCCCGCCTACTTGAGCGGTACATCTGCCCCGGACTTCCGAAGGCCCAGCGATGCACCGCTCCTCCCTGGCCGTCACCACCGCGCTCGCGGCGCTGCTTCTGTTTGGCCCCCTTGCGGCAGCGACCGCGCCGGGCGATCCCGACCCGGAAGCCCCATGGGTCGTACGGACCACAACCGTCGAGCTGACGCCCGACATCTTCCGGCCCATGTGTCACCCACTGCGGCCGGGACCTCCCGAGGTCATCACCCTGACTCCGTTCCCGTTCGACGTCACCTTCCAAGCCGAGGCGGAGTCGTCCATCGCCGATGTGTCCGGCACCCTCATCTGGGCGGGGCACGAGCTCGGCCACCACGACCATCCCGTGCACATCAGGGTCACCAACGCCTGCGGCGGCAGCGGCCCGATCGAGCTGTACGGCACGGCAGACCTGGGGCGCTACCGCTACGCGGCCAGACCGGCACCGGGACGGCCCAGCCATGCCCTGTTCGAGGAAATCGACACCACGCGGATGCCGCATCGCCAGGGCGACGACGCTCTCGAGCGGCCAGCACCGCCGGCCGTGGACGCAGCTTCCCGGCCTGTCCGGCGAGGCGCGACGCAGCAACTGCCCACAGTGGTGGACGTCGTGTTCCTCTACACCCCGCATGCCGCCAGGCAGGCCGGTGGAGCAAGGAATCTGCGGCAACACGCCGTCGAGCTAGCTGACCGCATGAACCGCGCCCTCGCCGACACCCGCGTGGAGGCGAGTATCGACGTCGTCGATGCTCAACTGGCCACCCATTACCGGTCGCAGGTTCCCGAGGACGTCGATGTCGCCCTGCGCAGAGTGCAGAACCCGAAGGACAGGTCGGTGGGTGCCCAAGCGGCCAAGCTCCGCAAGCAGCACTCCGCGGACCTGGTCGCCCTGATCGTCGATGATGTCGCGGGAGACGGAGTCGGCGGCGGACTGGCCGACACACCGGATGCTCCGGGTCGAAACACCCGACACCAGGCCTTCTCCGCTTCGGGCATCGACGGTGCGGCCGACGAGACCACCAGCCACGAGATCGGCCACAACTTCGGCTTGGACCACGAGCGTTCCCCTCTCGGTCAGGGCACACCCAGCAAGAAGCACCCCACCCGGACCGGCTCGGTCACGCGGGACAAGCGCGGCTACACGATCATGGCGTACCTCGACGACAGGGTGTGCGTGGTGGACGACGATTGCACCCGCATCCACCGGTTCGCCGACCGTATCCACACCTGGAGAGGCCAGCCGATCGGCGACAAGGACAACGACCAGCGCATGGTCCTGCGGGACACTGCACCGATCCTGGCGGCCTACGGAACTCCGCAGAGGCCGGTCTTGCGGCATGCCCTCAAGCTGTCACAGAGCCCGGGAGGCACCGCGTGGCCAGCGATGTGGGGACCTTACCGTCCCGGAAAGCAGATCACGGTTACCGCCTTCCCCGAGCCTGGTTACGAGCTGGCCGGGTGGACCTTCGACGGGCACAGGCAAAAGGGAACGAACACAAACTTCCAGGTGCCCATGGACAGGGCCCGTTCGCTCCGCGCGCACTTCCGGCTCAGCGGGGCGACGCCCCTCAGATGATTCCCGTCCTGGAACGCATTCGCGTGCCTCGCCCGTCCGGCGCCCACCCCCCGCACTCGGCCGGACCACCTGAGCGGCAACAAAGCGTATTCATCGCGCCGCAACCGATGACCTGACGCCGCGTGACTCCTCCACCCCCTGAAGGGGGTGGCTTCTCGCTATGCCGGGTTGGCGTGGCGACGGACCAGCCCGGCCCGTAGAACGTTGGTTGCTCCGACTTCGTCGGCGTGCGCCTGGTGGCCGCACGAGACACAGTGGAACTTTTCCTGTGTGGGCCGTTTCTCCTTCGCGGTATGCCCGCATGCGGGGCAGGTGCGGGAAGTGTTGCGGGGGTTAACGGCGCTCACTTCCCGTCCGGCGCTTTCAGCCTTGGCGTTAAGGATCGTCAGGAACACCCCCAACCGGCGTCAGCTATCGAGCGGTTCAGCCCGGACTTCGCGGCGGCCCCGTTGGGCAGAAACGCGCCCGGCTTGTCGGGGTCGGGTTTCGGCTGGGCGGTCTTACTCATGTTGCGGATCTTGAGGTGTTCGTGCGCGATGAAGTCATGCTCACGGACCAGGTCGAGCGCGGTCTTGTGTGCGTGGTCGAGGCGCTGGCGGCGGACCTTGCGGTGCAGGGTGGCGACGCGTTCAACGGCCCGGCGGTGGTTGGCGCTGCGCCTGTCGCGGCGCACCCGGCCGAACCTGGCGAGGGCTTGCCGTGAGGCTTCGAGTCTTGCGGCGGCCTTGCGGGCGTGGCGCGGGTTGTCGACGTGCACGCCGCCTGAGTCGGTGAGGAATGAGGCGATGCCCATGTCGATGCCGACCACGCTGCCCATCTTGGGCAGCGGTTCGGGCTGTGCCTGTTCGGCCGTGAGGACGACGAACCACTTACGGCCCTCGCGCTTGACCGAGACGGTCTTGACCTTGCCGACCACGGGCCGGTGCTGGTTGACCTTGACGTGTCCGACGCCTTGGAGGCGGACACGGGTGACCGGGTCGTGCGCGGTGGAATCCCAGCGGCAACCGTCGCCGTCCTTGGGAAAGTCAACCGTGTCGAACCAGTTGACCCTACGAAAACGCGGGTAGCCGGGCATCTCGCCGGACTTGATGCGGCGGAAGAACGCCTGGAACGCCTTGTCCAGGCGGCGAAGCGTCGCCTGCTGAGAGGAGAACGACCACCGGCCATGCCGCCCCGGGTCGAACACCCGGATCTCCTTCAACTGCGCCGACTGCTGCCCATACTTGACGCCCGTCTTCGACACATGCCGGTAGGCATCACGGCGTTCCTGCAGGGCCCCGTTGCAGAGCCCGCAGTGATCACGCAGCATCTCACCGAGTGCGGCCTGCTGGCCCACGGTGGGCCGCATGAGAAATTTGTACGCACGGAACATCCGGCCCACCCCCCTTCCAACTTCCGTGATCAACCTACCGACTGCCACTGACAACCGGAGAAACGACCGCTGCGACCTGCGGGTCAGAGCAATCCTGAGATCGGATTCCCTCCCCACCTAAAGGACGGGATTCCGAAGAGAGGGATGGAGTGGGTGGGGAGGGTGGACACGGGGCGGTACGCGCGTGACCGTGGTGGCATGAGTGATCGAATCGATGCGCCTGTCCGGTTGGCAGCGCGGTTGCCTGCCTGTGAACCGCCGTACTCCGGCGTGGTGTTCAGCTCCGCGCGCACGCCGGGGGACCTGGAGTTCGGGGAGGCCGCCGAGCGGATGGAGAAGCTGGTGCGGGGGTACCTCGGGCATGAGTCCGCGCGGACGCCAGGCGGGCTCGGGATCACCGTCTCGTACTGTCGGGACGTCGCTGCCATCGAGCAGTGGCGGGCCGTCCGTGAGCACCGGTGCGTGCAGTTGCGGGGACGGGCTGAGTGGTGCGAGCGGTACGCGGTGTATGCCGCCGAGGTGGAGCGCATCCCCGGGTTCGCGCGTGACTAGCGTGACCGGCACGACGTACGAGGCGGAGCTCATCGCCGACTTCCGCGCGAGGCACGGGTTGCCCGGGCTCGTCGACGTGCACACGCACTTCATGCCTGAGCGGGTGCTGCGCAAGGTGTGGGCGTACTTCGACTCGGCCGGGCCGCTCGTCGGGACCGAGTGGCCGATCACGTACCGGGAGGAGGAGGGGCAACGCCTAGCGCGGCTCCGGGAGTTCGGGGCCGTCGCCTTCACGTCGATGCTGTATCCGCACAAGGCCGGGATGGCAGAGTGGCTCAATGGGTGGGCCGCTGATTTCGCCGCGCGAACTCCTGACTGCCTGCACACCGCCACCTTCTTCCCCGAGCCGGGTGCTCAGGCGTATGTGCGGCGGGCGATCGAGGGCGGGGCCCGGATCTTCAAGGCGCATGTGCAAGTGGGCGCGTACGACCCGAACGATCCGCTGCTCGACCCCGTGTGGGGACTGCTCGCCGAGGCCGGCGTGCCCGTAGTGACGCACTGCGGGTCGGGGCCCGCGCCGGGAAGGCACACCGGGCCCGAGCCGATAGCGCGGGTGCTCGCGCGTCATCCTCGACTGCCGCTCGTCGTCGCCCATATGGGGATGCCGGAGTACACCGAGTTCCTGGACCTGGCCGAGCGGTACCAGGAGGTGCGGCTTGACACGACGATGGCATTCACCGACTTCAGTGAGCGGCAAAGCCCATTCCCGACGGGTGAGTTGGGGCGGATCGCCGACCTGGGGGGCCGGGTGCTGCTCGGCAGCGACTTCCCTAACATCCCCTATCCGTACGTGCATCAGCTGGAGGCCATCGAGCGGCTGGGGCTGGGGAGCGAGTGGGTACGCGCCGTCTGCTACGGGAACGGGGCGGCGCTGTTCCTCAAGTGAGGCGCGCGAGGGGGAGGTGGGGTGGATAGGGGGCGGTCCCTTTGGTGAAGACCAAAGGGTGTAGCTCTCCCTGAGTGAGATCGTTGCGGTGGGTTGTTGCTGCCGGGGTTCGTTTGCCGGATCGTCGTGTCCAGGGTTCGGGGCTGGGAGGCGGCGATGGTGTCGTGGCTGGAAGAGCTGGAGCGGCGGGATGCTGCCGCACGAGATCGAATCGCTGAACTGCGTGGCCAGATCAAGGAGTTGACGGTCCTCCTGGTCGTGCAGGAAGAGGTGGCCTCCCGGCTGGGGATCACGCGGGAGACGATGAGCGAGATCCTTTCCGGGGACAGCACGGTGACCGGGCCGGAGGCTGGCGGGAGCGATGAGGTGGAGCCGGCGGCTGGGCCGGTGACCGGTGCCGGATCGCCGGTGGGGGTGCGGTTGGTGCCGACCTGGTCGGCGGAGGTGGACGCGGAGGTGTTGCCGCCCTCGTACCGGGACATCGTGGAGATTCTTGGCGATGCGGTGCATCCGATGCGGGCGCATCAGCTGTGCTCCGTGCTCGGGCTGTCGACGGACAAGAGCAAGGTGGAGGGGTTCCGTTCGAAGTTGAAACGGCTGGCGGAGCGGGACTGGATCGCGGAGGTGGAGCCGGGGTTGTTCGCTTCGCGGGATACGGCACCGCGAGGGCGTGCGCCGGGGCGGGGGAACGACCCCGCGGTGTCGCCGCGCGCCGGTGAGTAGGAGGGCTCTCGCGCCTAGCGTCGAGGGTGACGAAACCATTCGATGCCCCGGAACGAGAGCCCGATGGAAGACTACGAGCACGCCGCGATGGCTGACCCGTTTGCCCGCGCGGTTTCTTTCTTCACTCAGCTGATCTGCGACCTCTCCGGTCCCGCCGCGCTAATCCTGCCCCATCAGGATGTGGAGGAGATGGCCGCGGCTCAGGGCCGGGAGCTGGCCCGGCTGTTGCTGCAGGCCCACCTTGATCTGCGCGCCCGCCGGGAGGAGGCGGAGCTGACCGTACTGGACACATGCTCGCGTGCGGCCCTGGCCGGCGGACGCACCCGCTTGGAGAGCGGGCATCACCGTGAACTGGCCACCGTCATCGGGACGGTGAGGGTGACCCGGTGCGCGCTCAGGTCGCCGGGCCTGTCCAACGTCTATCCGGCCGACAAGGTGCTCGGCCTGCCCCGCGAGCGGCATAGTCTCGGGGTGCGCAAGCTGGCGGTGCTCGAGTCGGTGCGCGGTTCGTACGACACCGCGATGGAGGCGATCACCCGCGCCTGCGGGAAGGTCGTAGGCAAACGCCAGATCGAACACCTCGTGCAGCAAGCGGCGGTGGACGTGGCCGCGTTCTATGCCGCCCGCACCCCCACGCCGGCGAGCGCGGCGACACTGCTGGTTTTGTCCGTGGACGGCAAGGGCATCGTGATGCGCCCGGGCCATTTGCGCGAAGCCACCCGCAAGGCGGCGGAGCGGGCGAAGCGGACCTTCCGCACCCGGCTGGCCATCGGAGAGAAGACGGGACGCAAGCGGATGGCGACCCTGGCCGCCATCTACGACGCCGACCCGGCCGTGCGCCGCCCGCACGACATCATCGCCCCACCCGGCGGCCGCAGCACCGCCCGCATTCCGCGCCCGGGGCCGAAAGCGCAGGCCAAGTGGCTGACAGGATCGGTCGAACACGACCCGGAGTACGTCATCGCCGCCGCCTTCGACCAGGCCGAGGCCCGCGACCCGCAGCACCGCAGGTGCTGGGTGGTCCTCGTCGATGGCGCCCGCCACCAACTCGACCTGATCCAGGCCGAGGCCGAGCGCCGCGGCGTGAGCATCCACATCGTCCTCGACCTCGTCCACGTGATCGAGAAACTCTGGGCCGCATCCCGCTGCTTCCACGCCCCCGCCGACCCGGCGGCCGAGGACTGGATCGCCGTCAAGACCGCCCGTGTCCTGCGGGGACGCGCCCAGCAGGCCGCCGACGAGATCCGCGCCGAGGCCGACCGCCACAAGTTGACAGGCGATCAACGGACGGCTGTCGACAAAGCCTGTCAATACCTCAACAACAACGCCGACTTCGTCCACTACGACCGGGCACTCGCCGCCGGCTGGCCGATCGCCAGCGGCGTCATCGAAGGCGCGGCCCGCCACCTCATCGCCGACAGACTCGACATTACCGGCAGCAGATGGAGCGTCCCGGGCGCAGAGGCACTCCTCATCCTCCGCGCCGTGATCAGCAACGGCGATTTCACCGCCTACTGGCGCTATCACGTGCACGAAGAGCACACACGCCTCTATCCCCGCACCGGCCAGGCCGACTACCGCCTGACGGCCTGAACAATCTTCAGAGATACCGTGCGCGGAGACGAGTGAAGGCGGTGGGCGTTGGTCGGCCCGGGAGGAATTTCTTGATCAATTCGGCGCATTCGTGCGGGTCCGCCGTGCTGGTGTCGCATTCGACGTCATAGTCACCGTGCCCATGGACCAGGTCGTACTGCATCGCCGCAAGGCCCGAAGGACGGTCACCACGCGCCTCTTCCCTGCGGATCAGTTCGTCCAGTGAGCAGCGGACGCCGACGAACAGCACATCCTCTGGGGGCAGCACGGTCAGGCAGTCGACCAGCCGCCACGGCTCGCTGAGTACATGATCGACGATGACATCGTTGCCCACCTCAGCCATGGCCGCGATCGAGCGATGGAAGCCCATCCTCGTCCGTCGCAGAGCGGTGTCGAGGTCTTCCTGCATCAGATCCCGCTTCGTACGCATGGCGTTGAAGCTGTCGACCGCCAAATGGGAGAAGACGCCGTCGTCCAGGATGTCGAGCAACTCCCCGGCGATGCTCGACTTCCCTGAACTGGAAGTTCCGTTGAGGAAGATGATCCGACCAGCCGTCATGCGGACATGATCACACGGCCTTCCCGACCCGGACGAAGCAGCTACCAGATACGGACTTCACGCCCCCTCACTCAGGGAGAGCTACACCCTATGTGTTTCGCAGCGGGGTCGTCAAGCAGGTCTCCGAGCAACGGATGATGCAAGCGCTCGCAGCAGCAGGGCACAAAAGGATCGCCGCACTGAGCACGTGGGACAGTGCGACGAGGCAGGAGGACTGGGACAAGTTCTCGAAGGACTTTGCCCGGCACGGCCTCGAACTCGTTGCCCACCAGGAGTTCAGGACACCAGCCGACCACGTGCGCGGTTCCATCGAGCCGCTCCTGGCCGCTACCCCCGACGCACTCGCGATCTTCGCCTCCCCTCCCTATAACGGGATCGCTGTGCGCGACGCCCGCGCAGTGGGCTGGAAGGGGCCGGTCTTGTGCAGCCCGGCCGCCGGCCACCCCTCCTTCGCCAAGATCGCAGGCGAAGCAGCCGTGGGTACCCGCGTGGTCGCCCCCTACGTCCTTGCCGCGCGGCAGGCCCCTGACACCCTGCCTCACGCCGCGGCATTGCGGCAGTTCGCCACTGCCTTTGAGGCGGCGCACGGCCCCGTGGGCACGTATGTGGCCTATGGCGCCGATGCGGTGACCATGGCCGCACATGCCTACTACGGCCACCGCGACCGGCAGCGGGCACGTGTCCGTCTGGAGCACCTGACGTATGCCGGGGCGACAGGCCTCTACACCATGGCTGCCACGGATCATGCTCCGCTGACGGCGTCAGCGCTGACCGTCGTGCAGTGGCAGCCGGGCGGCTGGGTCCCGGACGAGGACCTGGCCTAGGAGCTGTCCCATGGGTCAGGTATCCCGCTCTTCAGCCGGAGCCCTGCCGTTGGGGCGAGTGGCTGCCGCCTGCTCGTGTGCGCAGACCGCAGCCGACGCATTGCCGCTACTGAATGAGGGTGCGCAGCACGGGGGCGCCCCCCCCCCCCCCCCCCCCCCCCCCCCCCCCCCCCCCCCCCCGGCCGCGGTGAGCCCGGCAAGCACAGCTGCGGCCACCGCGCCGCTAGTGAGAAAGGTCAGGCCTTCGACGATGATGCCGATGACGACGGCGATCAGGAGGACGACGGCCGTGTGCATGGACGTGAAGGGGGCCGGTTGGGGCGGGGCCGTCGTGGGCGGCGCCGTAAACCTGCGGTACGGGGGCGGGTGACAGACCCGACTCCGGCGTGAGGGGAGCGGGCGAACTCACGGACACTCCAGGGGCGTTGGGTCGTTCGGACGCCTGCTCCCAAGTGCGCTCCCCGCCACCACCCCACGGACTGGCTTCGCCCACGAAGCTCACAAAAGATTCTTGGGAAAGTCCGTGGGGTCCCCGCCAGCGGCGCACTTGCAAGGGGTCGGGAGACGTCAACCGGAAGGGGAGGACATGCAGGGCGACGGCGCGGGCGAGGTGTCCGCGGCCGCGCGCGCTCGGGACCTACAACCTGTGCCCCAGACCTTGTGGGGCGTGATGTTCGCCATGAACGGTGCCGGGCCGTTGTGGGACCAGGCCCGAGATGATCAGGTGGGCGGGCCCGTAACGCACCGAGTGGGAGGCCCCGTTGTTCACCTCTGTGGACGATGTCACCGCGCGCCTGGCCGAGACCGGCTACCTGGCCTCACCCGCGGTCGCCACCACTGTGTTCCTGGCCGACCGGCTCGGCAAGCCGCTGCTCGTGGAGGGCCCGGCCGGGGTGGGCAAGACGGAGCTCGCCAAGGCCGTCGCCGCGATCAGCGACGCACGCCTGATCCGTCTGCAGTGCTACGAGGGCATCGACGAGTCGCGCGCGTTGTATGAGTGGAACCACGCCAAACAGCTGCTGCGCATCACGGCGGGCCGCGACGAGATGTGGGACCAGACCCGCACGGACATCTTCAGCGAGGAGTTCCTGCTCACCCGCCCGCTGCTGACCGCAATCCGCGGAAACGACGCGAAGGTCCTGCTCATCGACGAGATGGACAAGGCGGACGTGGAGGTGGAGGGCCTACTTCTGGAGGTGCTCTCCGACTTCCAGGTGACGGTGCCGGAGCTGGGAACCATCAGTGCCACGCGCCGTCCCTTCGTCGTGCTCACCTCGAACGCGAGCCGCGAGCTGTCCGAGGCGTTGCGCCGCCGCTGTCTGTTCCTCCACATCGGTTTTCCCGAGGAGGAACTGGAGCGCCGGATCGTCGCCCTGAAGGTGCCGGACCTCGATGAGGCGCTCGCCAAGTCCCTGGTGAGGGTGGTGGGCGCGCTGCGTGCGATGGACTTGCGCAAGGCGCCGTCGGTGGCGGAGAGCGTCGACTGGGCGCGCACGCTGCTCGCGCTCGGCGCGGAGCGTCTTGACGAGGAGGTCGTACGTCAGTCCCTCGGCGTCATCCTCAAGCACCAGGAAGACGTGCAGACGGCGTCGGCCAAGCTCGACCTGGATGCGGTGTGAGCACCCCACCGGTCGCGGACCGGGTGACGTCCCTGGTACGGGCGCTGCGTGAGCATGGCATCCGGATCGGCACGGGCGAGAGTGTGGACGCGGCGCAGGCCGTGGCGGCGCTCGGCCTGGACCGGCGAGAGCATCTGCGAGAAGGGCTCGCCGCGGCATTGCTGCACGACCAGGGGCAGCGCGTCGTCTTCGACCCGGTCTTCGATCTGCACTTCCCACGCGCCGTCGACGTAGCGCCAAGAGGGCCCGACACCTTCGACCGGGACAAGCTGCGCGAGCGCCTCGCACGGGCGCTCGCCGCCAACGACCGCGCGACGATGGCCCAGTTGGCGGCGGAGGCCGTCGACGGGCTCGGCGGGTACGGTGCGACGCCCGGCTCGGACGGATACTCCGCGCACCAGACCTTGGACCGGCTGCGCCCGCAGACCGTCCTCGCACAGGCGAGGGCACACGTCAGGGCGGGCAACAGTGCGGCCTTCACCGACCGTATCGAGGCCGACGAGATCAGACGCCGGATCGAGGCGTTCCGTGAACAGGTGCGCGGTGAGGTGCGGCGCCGGGCCGCCGAGCGGCGCGGCGCCGATGACATCGCCCGCCGTATGCCCCTCACCACCGCGGACCGCACAGACCTGCTCTATGCGGGCAAGGCCCAACTGGCCGAGCTACGCAGGACGGTTCACCCGTTGGCCCGCAAACTGGCGACACGGCTGGCGGCCCGCAGACGCCGCGCCGCGCGCGGCCGCATCGACCTGCGCCGGACCCTGCGCGGCTCGCTGTCCACGGGCGGCGTCCCGATGCGCCCGGTGCTGCGTAAGCGACGGCCGGCCCGCCCCGAACTCGTGCTGCTCTGCGATGTGTCGGGCTCGGTGGCCGGCTTCGCGCACTTCACCCTGCTCCTGGTGCAGGCACTGCATGATGAGTTCAGCAAGGTCCGGGTGTTCGCCTTCGTCAACCGCATCGACGAGGTGACCGACCTCATCGCCCGGGGCACCGCCGACCCGGACGGCCTGGGCGGGCGGATCACCCAGGCGGCGGTCACCGGCTGGCACGGCAGCAGCGACTACGGGGCGGCGCTCGGCGAGTTCGTCGAACGCTACGAGGGGGCGCTCGGCCCCCGTACCTCGGTCTTCGTCCTCGGCGACGCCCGCACCAACCACAGGGACCCCAACGTCGCGGCTGTGCGCCGCATCGGGCGCACTGCTCGCCGTGTCCACTGGCTCAACCCGGAGTCGCGCTCCGAGTGGGACACCGGCGACTCGGCGGCCGGGGCGTACGCGGACGTCGTGGAGATGCATGAGTGCCGCACGGTGCGGCAACTGAGCGCCCTGGTGGGCCGGTTGCTGCCGGTCTAGGACCTGTCAGCAGGCGCCCCGGCCGGAGGGTGGTGGCAGGGGCGCCCGTCATGGGCTTGAGCGTCCCTGGATCTGAGGGGGGAGCGCCTCGGCGAGGGCGACACCGCGGTGCGGCCCTTGCCGAGGTGCTCAGGCGGGGGAGAGCAGGTCCCGTGCTCTTCGCTCCACAGGTCCTCGTCCGCGTGCGGGAGGAGCAGGACGCGGACGGGGGGCAGGGGGTCGGTGGCGGCTTCGTCTTCCGTTCGGCGCCGCCGTCCTGGTGAGAGTCCTGCGGGGCCTGATCGACGTCAACTAGCAGCGCAGGGGCAGGTGTTGGACGGTCGGCGCCCTGTCGCGCGGTGCGTGCTGCGGCCAGAGCTACGGGCGCAGGCGCAGGGCCGCCACGTCACGGTGCCGTGAAGCATGTGCGCCGTGTTGTTGAAGCGGGTGGCCACAGCCCGCAGGTCCTTGAACGAATTATGGTCCGCTGCGTCTTGTGTCTGCGCCGGTTGCGGCGTGAGCGGTGTGCCCGCTCGGCGTGGCGCATGTCGAGTGCCTTGGGGGAGCCGCACCGCTCGGTGAACGGGCTCACCGTTGCGCGTCGGCTTGTGCGCGGGCGCGTTCGATGTCGGGGACGTGGCTCTCGGCCCATTCCCGGACGGCACGTAAGGGTGTCAGCAGGGAGCGGCCGAGGTCGGTGAGGGCGTACTCGACATGCGGGGGATGTCCGGGAGTCTCGGTGCGAGAGACCAGGCCGTCGTACTCCATCGCGCGAAGCGTCTCGGTGAGTGCCTTGGGGGTGATCCCCCGGATGTGCGCCTTGAGTTGGGTGAATCGCATGGGCCGGTTGTCCAGCGCGTTGACGATGAACACCGTCCAGCGCGCCCCGATCCTGTGCAGAACGGTGCGACTGGGGCAGGTCGCTGCCATGACGTTGTAGGCCTTACTCATGCAGGACTCCCGGTAGCGTTGTAGATACCGATATAGAATCTATACCTTCCTGGTCGTGTCTCTTCCCGATTACGCGATCCGTCCCTCGATAGCCCGGCACGGCCGTTTCGTCGCAGCGATCGTCATCGACTCGATCGGCACCGGTGTCTTCGTCCCCGTTTCGATGCTGTACTTCCTGACCACGACGTCGCTGACGCTGGTGCAGGTGGGCGCCGCACTGACCACGGCCGGGCTGCTGGCACTCCCCGCAGGCCCTTTGGCCGGAGGGCTGGTCGACCGGTACGGAGCCAAGCCGGTACTGCAGGCGGCAAACCTGGCCCAGGCGCTCGGCTTCGCCGGGTACCTCCTCTCGGGCCAGACATGGCAGATCGTCCTCTGCGCCTGGTTGAACAGTGCCGGACGGGCAGTGTTCTTCGGCTGCTACGGCGTGACCGTCACGGCGCTGGCCGCGCCCGGCCAACTCGAGCGCTGGTTCGGCCTGCTGGGGTCGCTACGCAACCTGGGCTACGCACTCGGCGGGCTCCTCTCCGCCCTCGCGGTCAGTTTCGGCACAAGCGGCGCCTACGCCGCGATCGTGGTTGTCAACGCCTTGTCCTACGTCACCGCCTTCGTGCTGATGCGGGCCGTGCCGAACGCCCGTCCCGAGGCGGGCCAGGACGCTGTCGGTGGCTGGGGGCGTGTGCTGCGGGACCGGCGATACCTGGCACTCGTCGCCCATCAACTGTGCTTCGCGATCTCCCTGTTCGCCCTCAACATCGCGATACCGGTCTACGCCGTGGACGTGCTGGGACTGCCCGGCTGGACCGCCGGCGCGGTCTTCACGCTCAACACCCTGATGGTCGGCTTCGCCCAAGGCATCGTCGTCGGGAGGCTCAGCGGGCGGATCCGCAGCCGCGTCCTGGCCGCCGGACACGCCTGCTTCGCGGCCGGCTACCTCCTGTTCCTCGCCGCCGACCGCGTGACTGCACTCGCCCTCGCGGTCGGCGTCGTACTGCTCGGTGCCATCAGCTACACCTTCGGTGAAGTCCTCGGCGGCCCCCTCACGTCGACCCTCGCCGCGGAGAGCGCCCCCGACGCGCTGCGCGGCCGGTACCTGGCCCTCAATCAGCTCGCCGTGACGGTCGCAGGAGCGCTCGCTCCGGTGGCCCTGTCCGGGTTGCTGTCCACCGGGGCAGCCGCGCTCTGGCTGACCCTGATCGGAGTCAGCGCCCTCGGAGCCACGCTCGCCACTACGGCCGGCAAAGTGCTGCCGGCGGCTCAACGCCGCATCGGAGGTGTTCAGGGCAATCCGACGGGTGTGTGACCGCACTGTGTGAAGTGCCGGTCCGGACGGTCTTCCGTGCGAGCGGTGGCAGCCGTGAACTCCCCCCCGGCGAGGGGCTGTCCCGTAAACGATCTCCGTCTCAGGTTCGTCGGGGGCAGTCAGGGTGATCGGCGTAGGGCGAGGCGAGGTCGAGCAGGTCGTCGCATGGCCAGGCCTCGCCGTCGAACTGGCAGTCATCGCGGTTGTCCCACGGTAGTTCGGGGTCGCCTGTGGCTGGACTGAGCACGTGGCGGGCGAGCACGCGGCGCTTGGCCTCGATCTCTCGCAATACCCGAACTGGATCGTGCATCGCCACATGTAGGGCGATGGTGGGATGGAAACCGGAGAGTTCTCCTTGGCAGAAGTCGACCGTGTGCCCGTGAGCGGTCCACTCCCCGCATCCGTCACCGTCACCGTCACAGCGTTGGGCCAGGTCGGCCTCCTCATCGAGCCGCGCGTAAAGGAACGCCACCAGATCTTGGCTCATGGCGTCATCCTGGACGATGCGCCAGGCACAGTCGCCTGATTTGCACGGTGTGAACGGGCTCCGGCCAGCTGATCAGCAGCGGAATGATTTTGCAGTGGCTGGTGTGATCACGGCGTCCGAGCCATCCGGGACAGCCCCGTTCACCGGGCTGAGCCCCCGCGCGTTCGGCAAGCTGGTGACCCAACTGCGTCGCGAGGGCGCCTACGCCTGAGCCCGCGGCCGACCTTGGAAGGTGCCGCTGGAGGACCGGGTGCTGCTGGTCGCTGCATACTGGCGGACCAACTCGACATTGCGACAACTGGCTCCGCTGTTGGGGGTGTCGAAGTCGGCCGCCGACCGCGTGATCGACGACCTTGGGCCGAAGCTCGCCTTGCAGACCCGCCGGCGGTTCTCCGAAGACGTCGTGCTGGCCCGGCCCGGGAAGCAGCCACTTCGTTCGGTCCGCGTCGTCATCGATCGCTTCCGACCCCATGGTCGTGTCGTGCAGCCTGAGCAGCCGGTAGATCCTGCTCGCCGAGTGCCTGCCGGTGGTGCAGTGATCCGGTGGGTAACCGCGATTCCGGAGTGCGAACCTGGCCGCTCGGCCGGGGTGGGGCGGTTCGGCCGTCCAGGAGTGCGCTCGTGTAGCTCGTGTGCACCTCCGAGCAAGTGAAAGCCCCTCGTGTACGGAGGGGCTGAAGATAATTGTCCTACGCCAAGGAGATGGGCCAACCCGTTGGCGGTACTGCTGCTCGAGCAGGAAGCCGTGGTGTCCCGGTTGGCGATCACCCGGGTGTCCGCGTACTGATCCGAGTGCTCCGCCAAGTGCACAGTGACGCCTTGGTAATGCCCTGCTCGGTGCGCGTGCGCAGGGCGCCAGCCAAGACCTTGTGTTTGCTCTCCGGGCTCACGTGCGGGCCTCCTCGCGGACTGGGCGCAGCCCCTCGCGCACCCCACAGTCCTCCACTTTCATGAAGTCGGCGGTGAAGCTTCCTTCGTATCCGAAGAGGGGTCCGAAGTGGCGGTTGGTGACCCGGACTTGGATGCGGAAGCGGCCCGTCTCGTCGTCGAAGGACTCGCGTACCTCGGCGTCGCCGCCGATCAGCGCGGGCACCCGAAGGTCCACCGGGCCCTCGCGGAAGCGATGCTCGCCGGAGCGGATGACCAGGCCGCCCCTGCTGTCGGTGGACAAGTGGAGGTCGGAGGCGAGGTGTTGGTGGGTGCCGAGGTAGTCGAGGATGCGGTCGCCCTTGGGGCTCATGACCATCTGGGCGTCGAAGCGGTGCGGGCGGGTGCCCTGGAAGCTGAAGGTGCGTACGAAGGTGACGGTCTCGCGGCCGTACGAGTCGGCGTACGGGATGTTCTCGATGGTGAAGGGCACCTGATGGCCGGCGCGCGGCACCAGGATGTTGCGGGTGCCACCGAGGGCGAGAAACGGCTTGACGAAGCTGCGGCCGTGCCAGATGCGGTCCATCACGCCGCGTCCTATGCAGGCCTCGCCGCTATCGAGCCCCACGGAGAAGCGGCGCTGGATCTGTGGATGGAGCCGGTCGAACTCGGCTCCCATCACGGCGCGGAAGATCGAGGTCATGACTGCTCCTGAGTGGTGAGAAGGTGCGGGTTCGTGTGTGTTTTGCGTAGCCAGCGGCTGGCGTGCTTGGCGGGAGAGGAAGGGACAACGCCAGGGTGGCGGGTTGCCATCGAGTGACTGGCCTGGATGATCTGAGGCCAGTTGTTCTGCCCTGAGATCATCTGTCGTTGCTCTTCTGTCTCTCGAGGAGCCACGGAAGGCCCGTCACTGAATCTTTCTGCGGGATGGGGGAGAGCACGAGCCGAGTCCGGCTGCCTGATCCCATGGGGCGTGCGAAGCGGATCTCCAGCGCACCGTCCGCTGTCAGGATGGCTTCCTGGACATGCGTGTATCCGCTCGCCGCCGCCAGCGAACATGGCAAACCGACCAACCGGGTCGGTGCCTCACACATGTGCCGTGCCGACTGGCGGCTGAGGGGCGGGCCGGCATGGGGCCAGGGTTCCGGCCAGGCGTTCCAGTGCGGGCTTCTTGCCGTAGAAGAGCAAGGTGCGCCCGCCGGCCCGGCATTCGGCGACGTAGTAGGGACCGGAGTATCTGCCGCCGCTGAGGTGCCGGCCGTCGGTGCGTTGTTGGTGGCGTCCCCGGACCAGGGTCAGGTCATCGGGCAGGGCGCGGCGGGCGACGCGGCCGGTGGGGTCGGGGCTCATGGCCAGCACACCCGGCTCGACGACGAGATGGTCCTTGCCGGAGTAGTCGGCCTCGTGCGGCAGGAAGACGTCGATGATCTGCTCGGCGGGGCCGGGCCGTGGGGTGATCGCGATGGTGTCGCTCTGGCGGCGCTCCTCGCGTGCGAAGCAGGACCAGCAGCACAGAGCGATCAGCGTGGCCGCAGCGTAGGAGACCCCGGCGACGAGCAAGCCTCCCTCTACCGTGGTGGGACCCAGGCCGTCGTCCGAGGCCCAGACACCCACGAAGACAGCGGTAAGAAGTCCGTCGAGGACGATCACATTGGTCTGCCAGGGATTGCTGCGTGCGCTACGGGATCCGCGCGCCAGCCACCACAGGCCGCCCAGCACAGCCGTGATGCCGGCGGGGAACAGCCCAGTTGCCCAGCCCAGAGCTGGGGCCCAGCTCTGCAGCGGGCTGTCGCCGGTGCGGTAGCGGACACCATCGACGGCGACCTCACGGATCTCGCCTCGCCAGGAGAACAGGGTGATCCGGTCACCCTTGTGCACGTGCTTGGTGAAGGAGTACGTGTGCGTGATGCGGATCGAGTCGGTCCGCACCTCCCGTCCGGGAATCTCCACCCAGTACTTCGAGCCGCCCTTGCGGCTCTTCTCCCGAGTGCCGGTGACTGTGGTGTCGCGGCGGCTGATGCACCCGTTCGCCTGCTGCATCGGATCGGCCGGGCACGCCTGCGCTGCCCGGTACGCAGCCTCGTCGCGTTCGGCAGCAGCCACCGGGCCCAGAAGCAGCCAGACGGAGGTCAGCACACTCAGCACCCCGACTGCGCAGACAATGGCGGCCCACACACGCTCCCGACGGGGCAATGCCGCGCCGTGTTCCTTTGAGTTATCCATCTGGAGGAAGGTCCGCTCAGTTACAGCCGGGCCAGGAGTTGTGTCTTCTTGTCCTCGAACTCGGTGGTGTTCAGTACACCGGTCTGATGGAGCTGGGCCAGTTGCTGGATCTGGGCGAGGACATCGGGCTGCGCCGAGGCGGCTGCCGGTTCCGGTGTCGGTGCCGGTGCTGTTGCCGGTGGGTTGGCCTGGGAGATGCCTGCTCGTACGGCGTCGGCGAGCGGGTGCAAGTCGCCCTTGACGATGCCCGTGATGACTGCGGTGTTGCCGGAGACGAACACCCGCAGTTCGCCGTTGAGCATGCCGCTGGCAGTTTGGACCGAGCTGATCGAGCGCAGTGGGAAGTCTTCCTTCGCCTGGTTGACCAGGCCGTGGAACAGGAAGAGCAAGCGCCGGTCGGTGAGCACCACGATGCCCTGCCTGTCGGCGTAGCTTCCCTGCGCGATGAAGCGGACCAGCTCGCCGTCGTACAGATGCTCGGGAAGCTTCTTCAGCTCCCGCCCACCGCCCAGCTTCCACTGCATGCGCGCGGAGGCCTCGGCGATGTCGAGCCGCTCCTCGGCCTGGCTGCCCGGTGGGGGCGCGGCATGGTTGGGCTGGCCGTCGGCGGGATCGGCGGCTGCGGCGTAAACAGCTGCGCTGTGCACACCGGTGCTCTCGTTGACGGCGACGACGTGCAGCAGGTACTCGTGGAGGCGGGCGAACGCGTCCTTCTGCTTGTGCGTGAACAGAATCGTGTTGGGTTCCGAGGCGGCCGTGCTCCCACTGAGCTGAGGCAGCGGGCGGCCGCCGAAGCCGAACTGCAGGTGCCCGTTGACCAGGCGGGTCGCGCCCTTGAAGCAGACTGCGGACAGGGCGGCCAACGGCACCCGGCGGATCGGCTGGCTCTGGCCGGTGAGCTTCGCCTTGAGTCCCTCCCGCACGATCACGAGCGCGTCCCCGTGCAGCTCGACACGACCCGTGTATCCGTCATACGTATGCATCCCTCAAGACTCGCCGCTCCTGTCGGGCCGGCGTAAGGGACCTATGGCTCTATGCAGCCTGACAAAGGGTGGTCGGGGCGGCTTGAAGCGCGGCGCCGTCGAGCGGTCGCCGACAGGGCAGATGCCGCGGGGTGCGCCTGGGCGGCCCGGCAGCCGGCGCCGTTGGGGCGCTGTCCGAACAGAGGGTTGCGGTGGCTTCAGCCATCGCGCGGAAGTCCCCGTCCTGGCTGGGGTGGTGTCGGTGGGGCCATGGCTTCCTGTCCGGTCGAGCCCACGGGGGACCGCACATGTCGAGGGCTCCGTGAGCGGATGTAGGTGTCACGGCTGCCTGCCGCAGTAGCAGGGGCCCGGCTGGTCAGGGATGCACCGGCGGCAGTGGCGGCAGATGACCGAAGCGATCTTCCTCATGGTCGGGTCCTTCCTTGTCGTCGGGAGCCGACGAGGCCTGCGGACATGCCCTGCCGACTGTGCCGAGCGCGACAGCGATCACGGCTTGGGGACGAGAAGCGTATGAGCCTGTGACCAGGCAGAACGGTCGAGCTTTCAGTTTTCCCACAACTTTTGACTGAAAGTCAGTCAACTGGCGTGAACCTATCTGCGCGAACCTCACGGAGTGTTCGGTCTTCGCCCAAGGACGTTAGGTGCCAGTCGGCGCGTCGCGTCCCGCACAGCGACGGTGACCAAGCGGGGCGACGATATGCAGTCGGCCACCGCGGACTGGGCAAGGGGGAGGTAGGTCGTTCGCTAGGGTGAACGAATCTCTCATCACGCAAGGACCGCTAACTGCATGAGCACTACCCCGCCGCCGTTTTCGTCCCGGTCCTCGCCACCGGACGAGGCTCCGCAGGCCCCGCCGCCTATCCTCGGACGGCCGGCGGCCGCCCCTGGTTACGGATACGGGTGGGAGCCCGCTCCTTGTCCGCCCCAGGCGCGTAACGGGTTCGGGGTCACGGCCCTGGTCCTCGGCAATATCGGCGCTCTCCTCTCCTTCATTCCGTTCACCTTCTGGCTCGGGGCGCCGCTCGGCGCGCTGGCGCTGATATTCGGGCTGATGGGCGTCAGCCAGGCCCGCAAGGGCGTGGCCGACAACAAGGGCTCCGCGGTGGCCGGCTCCATCCTCGGCGGCGCCGCGATCGTGATCGCGGCCATCTGGCTGGTCATCGGTATCGCGGCATTCAGTGATGCCGCCGACGAGTCCGGCGGGACCACGGAAAGCACCGCGCCCGCGGACCCCGGCGATGTTTACGAGACACCCGCCCCGCTGAAGTTCGGCCAGACCCACACCTATGACGACGGGGTCACGATCACCGTCTCGAAGCCCAAGCCCTTCACTCCCGACGAGTCCGCGGGCGGCCACACCAAAGGCAACGCCGCGGTCCAGGTCAAGATCACCATATTCAACGGCAGTGACAAGGCAATGGGTGTAGCTCTCCCTGAGTGAGGGGGCGTGAAGTCCGTATCTGGTAGCTGCTTCGTCCGGGTCGGGAAGGCCGTGTGATCATGTCCGCATGACGGCTGGTCGGATCATCTTCCTCAACGGAACTTCCAGTTCAGGGAAGTCGAGCATCGCCGGGGAGTTGCTCGACATCCTGGACGACGGCGTCTTCTCCCATTTGGCGGTCGACAGCTTCAACGCCATGCGTACGAAGCGGGATCTGATGCAGGAAGACCTCGACACCGCTCTGCGACGGACGAGGATGGGCTTCCATCGCTCGATCGCGGCCATGGCTGAGGTGGGCAACGATGTCATCGTCGATCATGTACTCAGCGAGCCGTGGCGGCTGGTCGACTGCCTGACCGTGCTGCCCCCAGAGGATGTGCTGTTCGTCGGCGTCCGCTGCTCACTGGACGAACTGATCCGCAGGGAAGAGGCGCGTGGTGACCGTCCTTCGGGCCTTGCGGCGATGCAGTACGACCTGGTCCATGGGCACGGTGACTATGACGTCGAATGCGACACCAGCACGGCGGACCCGCACGAATGCGCCGAATTGATCAAGAAATTCCTCCCGGGCCGACCAACGCCCACCGCCTTCACTCGTCTCCGCGCACGGTATCTCTGAAGATTGTTCAGGCCGTCAGGCGGTAGTCGGCCTGGCCGGTGCGGGGATAGAGGCGTGTGTGCTCTTCGTGCACGTGATAGCGCCAGTAGGCGGTGAAATCGCCGTTGCTGATCACGGCGCGGAGGATGAGGAGTGCCTCTGCGCCCGGGACGCTCCATCTGCTGCCGGTAATGTCGAGTCTGTCGGCGATGAGGTGGCGGGCCGCGCCTTCGATGACGCCGCTGGCGATCGGCCAGCCGGCGGCGAGTGCCCGGTCGTAGTGGACGAAGTCGGCGTTGTTGTTGAGGTATTGACAGGCTTTGTCGACAGCCGTCCGTTGATCGCCTGTCAACTTGTGGCGGTCGGCCTCGGCGCGGATCTCGTCGGCGGCCTGCTGGGCGCGTCCCCGCAGGACACGGGCGGTCTTGACGGCGATCCAGTCCTCGGCCGCCGGGTCGGCGGGGGCGTGGAAGCAGCGGGATGCGGCCCAGAGTTTCTCGATCACGTGGACGAGGTCGAGGACGATGTGGATGCTCACGCCGCGGCGCTCGGCCTCGGCCTGGATCAGGTCGAGTTGGTGGCGGGCGCCATCGACGAGGACCACCCAGCACCTGCGGTGCTGCGGGTCGCGGGCCTCGGCCTGGTCGAAGGCGGCGGCGATGACGTACTCCGGGTCGTGTTCGACCGATCCTGTCAGCCACTTGGCCTGCGCTTTCGGCCCCGGGCGCGGAATGCGGGCGGTGCTGCGGCCGCCGGGTGGGGCGATGATGTCGTGCGGGCGGCGCACGGCCGGGTCGGCGTCGTAGATGGCGGCCAGGGTCGCCATCCGCTTGCGTCCCGTCTTCTCTCCGATGGCCAGCCGGGTGCGGAAGGTCCGCTTCGCCCGCTCCGCCGCCTTGCGGGTGGCTTCGCGCAAATGGCCCGGGCGCATCACGATGCCCTTGCCGTCCACGGACAAAACCAGCAGTGTCGCCGCGCTCGCCGGCGTGGGGGTGCGGGCGGCATAGAACGCGGCCACGTCCACCGCCGCTTGCTGCACGAGGTGTTCGATCTGGCGTTTGCCTACGACCTTCCCGCAGGCGCGGGTGATCGCCTCCATCGCGGTGTCGTACGAACCGCGCACCGACTCGAGCACCGCCAGCTTGCGCACCCCGAGACTATGCCGCTCGCGGGGCAGGCCGAGCACCTTGTCGGCCGGATAGACGTTGGACAGGCCCGGCGACCTGAGCGCGCACCGGGTCACCCTCACCGTCCCGATGACGGTGGCCAGTTCACGGTGATGCCCGCTCTCCAAGCGGGTGCGTCCGCCGGCCAGGGCCGCACGCGAGCATGTGTCCAGTACGGTCAGCTCCGCCTCCTCCCGGCGGGCGCGCAGATCAAGGTGGGCCTGCAGCAACAGCCGGGCCAGCTCCCGGCCCTGAGCCGCGGCCATCTCCTCCACATCCTGATGGGGCAGGATTAGCGCGGCGGGACCGGAGAGGTCGCAGATCAGCTGAGTGAAGAAAGAAACCGCGCGGGCAAACGGGTCAGCCATCGCGGCGTGCTCGTAGTCTTCCATCGGGCTCTCGTTCCGGGGCATCGAATGGTTTCGTCACCCTCGACGCTAGGCGCGAGAGCCCTCCTACTCACCGGCGCGCGGCGACACCGCGGGGTCGTTCCCCCGCCCCGGCGCACGCCCTCGCGGTGCCGTATCCCGCGAAGCGAACAACCCCGGCTCCACCTCCGCGATCCAGTCCCGCTCCGCCAGCCGTTTCAACTTCGAACGGAACCCCTCCACCTTGCTCTTGTCCGTCGACAGCCCGAGCACGGAGCACAGCTGATGCGCCCGCATCGGATGCACCGCATCGCCAAGAATCTCCACGATGTCCCGGTACGAGGGCGGCAACACCTCCGCGTCCACCTCCGCCGACCAGGTCGGCACCAACCGCACCCCCACCGGCGATCCGGCACCGGTCACCGGCCCAGCCGCCGGCTCCACCTCATCGCTCCCGCCAGCCTCCGGCCCGGTCACCGTGCTGTCCCCGGAAAGGATCTCGCTCATCGTCTCCCGCGTGATCCCCAGCCGGGAGGCCACCTCTTCCTGCACGACCAGGAGGACCGTCAACTCCTTGATCTGGCCACGCAGTTCAGCGATTCGATCTCGTGCGGCAGCATCCCGCCGCTCCAGCTCTTCCAGCCACGACACCATCGCCGCCTCCCAGCCCCGAACCCTGGACACGACGATCCGGCAAACGAACCCCGGCAGCAACAACCCACCGCAACGATCTCACTCAGGGAGAGCTACACCCAAACACATAGGGCTCCTTAGGCCGGGACCCGGCCGAGGGCATCACCACGGGCACGCCTGCAGCCTGGCCCACGGCGGCCACCTCCAACGATGTGGCGATGGCCGACGTGCCGATGAGTACGTGCACGCCCGCGTCCTGCACCATCTCTCGGGCGCCCTCACGTGCGACGGCACGCTTCCCCTGGGTGTCGACCACTACGAGTTTCACGCGCTCGCCGGTGAGATCGCGCATCCGCTCAGCCGCAAACCGCACCCCGAGCAGCTGCCGTGCGCCCTGGACACGGCGGCGACCACTGAGGTTGAACAGCACGCCGACGCGCAGCGGTTCACCCGCAGGCGCCGTCGGCTGAGCGGCTCGCGCGTCGGCGGTGCCGATAAGCGGCAGCGAGGCCGTTGCCGCGCCCAGGGCGAGGAAGCCTCGGCGGGGAAGATCAGCGAAGGCGGGCTTGCGGGGCATGAGTCCTCCGAGGGAGGTCGACGTCTGGGCCCTGCCAGCTCTACGGCCCATCAAGCCGGTCCGTAGACAGACACACCCGCCCAAGGGTTCCCAGTGCTCCCATACGCCCCCTGAATGGGGGAGGTAGCGAGACAGCCGACGACGGGTTCCTCTACGTGGATGGCGACGGCCTCACGTTTCGCTGGCAGGTCCCCTCCACAACCTCAGGCTCGGCTCCACTGCCAATGCGCTGAAGACCGCATTGAAGTAGCTCGTCATTGCCAAGGAGCCCCCGTGGAAAGACCTGCGGGATTCCGCACTCGAGGGCGACGGGGTCCAGCACGCCGATGCGCGACCTGCGCCTCCCGGGAGGGAAGCGAACGACGCGGCCCCTGGGCGGGCGGGTGGTGAGCACCCACCACCCACGGCTGCCAGGGGGCCACGTCTGCTAGGGCCTCAGGTCCTCGTCGCCGAGGGCTCACTCCTCCGCGGGCCAGCCCGGGTTGCACTTGACCCGCAGCCACTTGTAGGAGTCCCAGTCCCAGTTCGGGCGCCAGGTCTCCAGGTCCCACGTCGGTCCGCCGAAGCGGCCATCGCCGAAGGGATCGGTAAACGCGAAGACCGAGTGGCAGTAGAGCTGTTTGGAGACGACGTCCTGCTCGTCCGCGCTGAACGCGGGCGAGGGCGACGGGATGACCGACCACACCTGGCCCCACAGCTCCTGCAGGTGGTCGTCCGCGTGGCTGAACCCGGCCTCGGTCGGCGTCACATGGACGGAGCGCAAGCCTGCGTACGGGTCCGGGCCGGAGGCCAGGCTGTGGTAGACCTCGGTCTTCGCCACCCACGCCTTGTTGGTCATCCCGCCGTAGCCGACGCATTCGCTGCGGCACACGTAGTAGCCGTCGCTGTGACCGCTGGTCCAGACGATGAACCTGCTGTACTCGAAGTTCTGGCGTACACCCGTGTGCTGGGAATCGGAGCCGCCGATTGCGTCGGTGTTGTACTCGTCGGACGTCGGATATCCGAAGGCCCCGCGCTCATATCCCCACTGCCCCCAGAGCTGGCCGATCCGGCCGCTCACCCCGTACGCGCGCGCGGTCTTCGTGGGGTGCCAGTAGAACGTCCCGCCTTGGAACTGCTGCCGGATGCCCCGGGCGTCCGGGTTCTGCAGCTCGTCTCCGACCGGGTAGCCGAACTTGCCGCCCTCCCAGCCCTGGCGTGCCCAGGCGTCACGCACCGCGCCCCACACCGGATGCGCACCCGTGGCTTCCGACCAGTAGATCGACCCTCCCTCGAACACCGTGTACGCGCCCCGCCCGTCCGGCGTGGGCAGCTCTTCCGTGGTCGGGCACTTCAGCTGCGAGTCCCAGCCACCCATGCCGAGGTACTTGGCGAGGATTTCACCGCGGACCGTGTGCCCGCAGATCTCCTGGTCCGCAGCCGCAGCCGGGACCGAACTCAGCGTGGTGAGCGTGACCAACGCCGCGGCCAGCACGGCTACAAGTCTGACTAAGACGAGCGGAGCGCGGCGATCGCCGCGGCCTGCACGAATAGTGGTTCGCATTGGTGTCGTTGCTCCTTGTCAGATGGCCTGTCGAGGCCGGGGACGGAGCGCGGCCGGGAGAAGCGCGGGCGCGGCCGCCGTAGCCCGGTAGCTGGGCCCCCTGCCCGCCTTGACCACTGTCCTGCCCCGGCCCTGTCATGCGGTCCCCCGAACTCGGCAACTGCGGGTTCACGACGGCGCTGACCTGATCGGGCATGCCGACGGCACCGGCTCTCCACCGCGCATTGAATAGTGAAACTATCCAATACGAGCCTGAGAGGGATCAACTTCCTTTCACGCCAAGCTTTTCCGGACAGTCAGACCGGGGCCGGCCGGATCTTGCCGCGCACCGTCCTTCCGTCGTCGGCTCCGGCCATTCGCCGCTCTGGCCGACCTTGCCTCTCCCGGCTGGACGGAGGGAGGGACGTGGGGAGCGGGCGGTGACGAGAGGTGTCGTTGCGCCCGGCCGTTGTTGTCGCGCCAGGCGATGCTGGTGGCCTTTGATGGGGCGGAACTGTCCGGCCATAGCCGGGGTATCCCCGACGGTGGTGGCACTGGCGGCGTGGTTGAAGTGTGCAGTGTCGTTTCTGTGGGGGCGTGTTGGTGTGTACGCGGGCGGGTGCCCACGGATGGTGTCGGTGTGCCCGGTTGTTCTCCGGTGACCGCCCTGGCGCACTTCGTAGGTCATGTCCCGATCAATGCGCGGGTGGGCTGCACCTTGCGTGAGCTGGGGTGATCGGTTGCAGGGTGGAGCAGATCCCAGTCACTGCATCCAGCTCTACTGGGCTTCCTGCCAGTGCTGTCTCCCGCTCAGTTGTAAGGCGCTGCTGTTATGCCACAGACACGCACATCGCCGCCCCGTGGTTGCCTGCCGGCCGGGGTGAACTGCCCGGATGATCTACGGCTCGCCCCCAAGGGGGAGTTGCCGGTACCGGCCGATCAGGTGCACGCCTTCCCGGTCGAGACGGTGTGCGCGAGCGGCGGTCATCTGGGCCCGCTTCTAGGTGTGGTGGAGCTGGCGTTGGTGTTGCACCGAGTATTCGACTCCCTACCGGACGCGCTCATCTTCGCTACGGGGCATCAGGCGTATGTACACAAGCTCCCGACGGGCCGTTGGGAGCATTTCGGCCCCCTGCGCCAGGCCGACGGCCCGTCAGGCCATCCCGCACGCGCCGAGTCCGCGCAGGATCAGGTGGAGAACTCCCGCGCCTCGGCGGCCCTTTCCTGCACGGACGGTCCGACCAAGGCACGCCAACTGGTTGGTGCGCATGACCGGGCCGTGGTGGCGGTGATCGGGGACGGTGCCCTGATCAGAGGGCCCGGCCTTCGAAGCGCTGAAGAATCTCGGCGGGGCCAAGGACCGTCCGGTGATCGTGGTGGTGAACGACAGCGGGCGCTCGTGCGCGCCTACGCCCGGCGCTCTCGCCTCCCCTCTCAACCACCTGGAGTGCTCCAGCGGCCTGGAGGCGTGCCGCAACCTCTTCACGGATCTCAACTTCCGCTACTTCGGTCCGGGGCTATGGCCACATCACCATCGAGCTTCAGAAGGCCCGGGCCCGGGCCTGGGCGATGAACCGGCCGCTCGTCGAGCAAGCGCTCCACCGTCCAAGGCACGGGCTGCCCGCCTGCCGAGCGACCGGCCGCCGCCCCGCTCCGCCTCGATTCGACACGCCATGCCAGGCCGGCGGCCCGTCCGGATACCCCGCCCGCAGTGCCCGGACGCCCGGGCTCCGCCCACGACCGACCGCTTAGCCAAGCATCAGGCGAGAAAGTGCGGTGATCTCATCATGCTGGACCTCCGACCCAACAAGGACGCATCGGCTCACGGACAGGTCTGCGAAGCCGATTCCGTGGCGATTATCGGGGTGGGCCTGCGGCTGCCAGGAGGAATTACGACACTGGCCGGGCTCTGGCGATCCCTGCTCGCCGGCGAGGACCTGGTGACGGCGGTCACCGGCGACCGGTTCGACGTCGACGATTTCGTGGTGGAGCGGGGCGGAGTGCGGTCCGGCAAATCGTATTCCAGTGCGACGGGGATCTTCGGGAATGTGTGGGCATTCGACGCGTCATACTTTGGAATTTCTCCCAAGGAGGCGGGCCAGATCGATCCCCAGCAGCGGATGCTGCTGGAGTGCGCGGTCGAGGCGTTCGACGACGGAGGGGTGGACCCACGAACCCTGGCCGGCTCGGACGTGGCGGTCGTCATGGGGTTGACCGTCCATGACTACGAGGGACTGGTGAACCGCCGCCCCAAAGTGCTCAACTCCTTCGGCCCGATCGGGACGGGCGCGTTCAGCGCGGCGAACCGTCTGTCGTACCTGTTCGACTTCCGCGGCCCGTCCCACGCGGTGGACACGGCCTGTTCCTCGTCACTGACGGCCTTGCACCTGGCGGCGGAGGCGGTGCGCTCGGGTCGCAGCGACGTGGCTCTGGCCGGCGGGGTGAATCTGGTACTCGGGCCGGGCGGACACGTCACCTCCTCCCAGGCGTCGATGCTCTCCCCGACCGGACGCTGCCACCCGTTCTCGGAGAAGGCCGACGGTTTTGTCCGGGCCGAGGGAGCGGGGGTGGTGCTGCTGAAGGCCCTGAGCCGGGCGTTGGCCGACGGCGACCGGGTGCACGCGGTGATCAGGGCGTCCGTCATCAACTCGGACGGGCGGACGGTGGGGATGTCCATGCCCGGGGTGGACGCGCAGGCCGCGATGCTGGAGCGCGCATACGCCGAGGCCGGGGTGCGGGCCGAGCAGGTGTCGTACGTGGAGGCCCACGGGACGGGAACTCCCGCAGGGGATCCGGTCGAGTGCGAGGCGCTGGGCCGGGTGCTAGGCCGACGACGCGGGAAGCGCATGCTTCCCGTGGGGTCGGTGAAGTCCAACTTGGGGCACCTGGAGGCCGCAGCCGGGATGGCCGGGATCTTCAAGGCCATGCTGGTCCTGCGGGAACGGCAGGTGCCCGCCACCCTGCACACGCTGCCGTTGAACCCCGCGATCGACTTCGCCGGGCTGGGTCTTGACCCGGTCACGACGGCGCGCCCGCTGGAGGCCGCCGACGACCGGTTGATCGCCGGAGTCAACTCGTTCGGCGCCGGCGGCGCGAACGCGCACGTGGTGCTGGAGATTCGCGAAGTGGCACCGGAACGGAAAGCTGCGCCCCCCGAGGGAGCGGACGCAGGGCGCGGCGACCTGCCGGTGCCGGTGGTGGTCACCGGCCGGAGCGAGGAGGCCCTGCGCGAGTCCGCCCTGGCGATGGCCGCGCACCTGGAGGGCCTCGACCGGTCCGCCCTGGTGGACGTGGCGTTCACCACGTCGCGCCGCCGCGAACGCCGCGAGTTCGGGATGGCCGTACTGGCCACCAACAGCGCGCGGGCCGCCCGGGCGCTGCGCGAGGCGGTCGAGAAGGGCACGAGCGACGAGGTGGCGTCGGCCTCCAGCATGCGCCGGGGGCGGGTGGGGTTCGTGTTCAGCGGCAACGGCACGCCATGGCCCGGAATGGGCGCGGAACTGCTGGAGCAGGAACCCGACTTCGCCGCCGAGGTCCGGGCCGTCAGCCGGGAACTGGAGCCGCTGTTGGGCTGGTCCGTCGAGGCGGAGATGGCCGAGCACCGGGCCGAGCGATGGCCGCGGGCCGAGGTCGCCCAGCCCATGCTGTTCGCCCTGCAGGCCGGGTTGACGGCGATGCTGCGCAAGCGCGGTGTGGTGGCCCGAGCGGTGTGCGGGCACAGCGTCGGCGAAGTCGCGGCCGCCTACTGCGCCGGGCTGCTGGACCGGGCAAGGGCCTGTCGGCTGATCGCGTTCCGCAGCCTCGCCCAGGCGCCCACGTTCGGGAAGGGCCGTATGGCGGCCGTCGCCCTGCCGGCCGAGCGGGCCCGGGAGCTGCTCGTGGAAACAGGCGCCGGGGACCGCGTGGTCCTCGCGGCGGTCAACTCCGACGGTGACGTCACCCTCTCGGGAGCCGCCGAGGCCCTAGAACAACTGGAGGACCGCTGCCTCCGCGACGACGTCGGCTTCCGCTTCCTTCGTCTGGACTACGCGTACCACAGCCCCGCCATGGACTCGGCCCGGGACGTCTTCCTGGACACGCTGGGTCCGCTGCAGGCCGACAAACCCGTGATCCCGCTGGTCTCCACGGTCAGCGGCCGCACCGCCGAGCCGTCCGAGGTGACCGCCGAGTACTGGTGGCGCAACGTCCGCGAACCCGTCCGGTTCGACTCGGCGGTCACCGCTCTGCTCGGCGAGGAGCACGGCTGCGACGTCCTGGTGGAGATCGGCCCCCACCCCGCGCTGTCCGGTTACGTCCGCCGGATCGCCGCAGACCGGGCGCAGCCGGCGGAAGTGGTGCCGACGCTGACCAGGATCGGCGCGGGACCGCAGGCCGTGCGCACCGCCGTGCTGCGAGTGCTCGCCGCGGGCGGGCAGGTCGACTGGGATCGCTTCCTCCCGCACGGGGGTCGCGTCGTGGACCTGCCGGCCTATGCGTGGCAGCGCGAGCACCATCGCCTCGGTGGCCCCCAGTGGTGGACCGACCATGAGATGGCCCCGGCCCCGCAGCCCGCCGCGCCGCACCCTTTGCTCGGGCGGCGCCTGCGGGCGGCGGATCCGACGTGGGGCCGGGAGCAGAACGTGGCGTGGTTCGCCGACCACCGAGTCGGTGACGCCGTCCTGATGCCTGGCACGGCCTTCCTCACCATGGCCCTCTCCGCGGCCGGGCAACTGACCGGCGGCCCCGTGGAGCTGCTCGGCACCTCCCTGCTCAAACCGCTCGTCCTGCCCCTGGACGCCGAGATGGCCACGCCGCGGACCACCACCACCCTGTATCCCGACGGCGGGTTCGTCATCGCCTCCCACGCCGAGGACGACGTGGAGGCGGCCCACCTGGTGACCGGGAACTGGCGGCCTCTGCCCGGCTCCCGACCCACCCCCCTGGACCTCGCTGCGCTGACCGCACGCATGGGCGTCCGGGTCGACGTCGCCGACCACTACCGCTCCTGCGCCGAGGTGTCCCTCGCCTACGGCCCGTCGTTCCGGCCGCTGACCGCGATCACGGTCGGTGAGCGCGAGGCGCTGATCCGGCTCCAGGTCCCGACGGCCGGGGCCCCCGCCCACCTGGCCCCCGCCGTCCTGCTCGACGGCTGCCTGCAGGCCATGCTGCCGTTGGCCGCCGCCGCAGCGGGTGCCGACGGCTACCTTCCCTACCTGCCCGCGGCCATGGGCAGCGTCCGCTCCTGGAGCCCGCTGCCCCCCACCGTGCTGGCGCACCTGCGGTTGACCTCCCTCACCGAAACCGGGCTGCTGAGCGACATCACGGTCTGCGACACCGACGGACAGGTACTCCTCGAACTGAGGGACGCACGGGCCCGGCGCATCGAGAACACCCGTCACGGCGCGCCGGCGCTGTACACAGAAGTCCTGCGGGCCCGCCCCCGGATGACCTCCCCGCCCGGCACCCCCTCCCCACTTCGAGCCCCCGCCCTGGTGAGCGACGAGTGCGGCCGAGACGTCGGCCTCCTGGACGAGGCCTTCGGCCAGCACCGGTACGGCAACTACCCGGGCACGCTGCGGCAGCTGGGCGCCCACTTCATGGCCGCCGCGGTGGACGGGTTCCTCGACCACGCGTCCCTCGCCGAGCCCGACCGGAGCCCGGATCCGGACGGGGGCGCGGATTTCACCCTCGACGACGTCGTGCGGGCCGGGGTCCAGCCCAAGCTGGCCCCGCTGGTGAAGATGATGCTCGGCACGGCCGTCGAGGAGGGGCTGCTGGCGCCGTGCGGGGAGCAGGCCTGGCGCCGGCTCGCCCCGCCGCGACCGGATCAGACCCTGCGGGCCGCGCGGACCGTCTTCCCCGAGCTCATCCCGGTGTGGCAGGGCGCCGCGGCCTGCGGCCTCGGCCTGCCAGGCGTCCTGGCCGGCACCAAGGACCCTCTGGACGTCCTGTTCGGGGAGGCCGACCCGGTCGCCGCGGACCTCTACGACCGGGACCCCGTAATCGTTCACCTGGCCGAGGTCGCCGTGGCGTACGTCCGGGCCGCGACCGCCGCCTGGCCGGCCGACCGGCCGCTGCGGATCCTCGAGGTCGGCGCGGGGACCGGCAGCTTCACCGCCCGGCTGCTGCCACACCTGCCCGCCGGGCGCACGCACTACCTGTTCACCGACGTCTCCGCCGCATTCTTCCCCGACGCCGAGACCCGCTTCGCCGCCTACGACTTCCTCGACCACCGCACCTTCGACCTGGACACCGACCCCGTCTCCCAGGGGCTGCTCCCGGGCTCCGTGGACCTCATCGTGGCGAGCAACGCGCTGCACGCGGGCCAGGACATCTCCCGGGCGCTGCGGCACGCGGCCGAACTCCTCTCGAAGGACGGCCAGCTGGTCGCCGTCGAGCTGCACAGCAACACCTACATCGCGCCCATGGTGGGCCTGCTGGACTCCTTCTGGCACTCCCTCGACACCGAGCTGCGCCCGGCCGGTCCGCTGCTGCCCCCCGACCGGTGGACGTCCGTCCTGGAGCAGGCCGGACTGCACGCCGCGGCCTTCCTGGGCGCGCCGAGCGAACCGAACGGTGACAGCCCTGGCTCGGTGATCGCCGCCGTGCGCTCCTCCCACGGCGCCCCCGCTCCGGAGGCCGACCGCCCGGCCGTCCGGCCGTGCGTCCTGGTGACGCCCCCGGCGCGACCGGCCGCCCCGTGCGCCGACCTCGACGACCTCACCGGCCTCGTACGAGAAGCCCTGGGCGCCACGGGAGCACATGAGGTGGTCCGCGCCGAGCTCGGGCCGGGGCTCGACTGGACGGCCCTGCTCCCGGCCGAGGGGCCCGTCGACGTCGTCCTGCTGATCGACGACACCGCGGCGACGGAGCCGGCGGAGGCCACCGCGGAGGCGGTGCTCGCCTGCGCCCAGCTGAGCTCGCTGGCCGCCTGCTGCGCCCGGGCCAAGGGCGCCCTCGCCCCCGTCCTGTGGCTCGTCGCGGGCACCACCGCGGACGCCGTCGACGCCGCGATGAGCCACCGCGGGGCCGCCCTGTGGGGTGCGGCCCGCACCCTGGCCAACGAACAGCCGTATCTCGCCGTGCGCAAGATCCGTGCCGTCTGCGGAGCCCCGGAGCGGCTGCGGGAGACGGCCCGCCACGTCGTCCACGAGATCACCCGTCCCGACGCGGAGGACGAGTGCGTCATCACCGCGCACGGACGGTTCGCCCTGCGGGTCCGCACGCTCCCCGAGACCTTGCCGAGCCGCGTCCACGGCGACGACGTGAGATTCGCCCTGGTGGCGCACGGCGAAGCCGGTGCCCGTCCCCGCGTCGTGTGGCAGGACAGCGCCGTCCCGGCGCCCGGGCCCGGCCGGGTAACCGTCCGGGTCATGGCGGCCGCGCTCAACGCGCGGGACGCCCTGCTCGCCACGGGCCACGTCATGCCCACTGGGGCCGCCGGCCTGGGCGGCGCCCACCTCGGGTGCGAGGGCGCCGGCGTCGTGACGGCCGTCGGAGCGGGCGTCACCGGGCTCGCGCCCGGTGACCGGGTCGCCGGCGTCGCGGACGGGGGCTGGCTGGCCTCCCACGTCACCCTGCGCGCACAGCAGTTGGTGCGGATCCCCCGCCGGCTCGGCTTCGCCGCGGCGGCGGCCCTGCCCACGGCCTACTTGAGCGCACGTCACGTCCTGGGCACCCTGACCGACCTGGCGCCGGGCGCGCGGGTGGTGGTCCAGGGCGCAACCGGGGCCGCCGAACTTGCCGCCGTCGACACCGCCCGGCAGGCCGGGGTCGCCGTCATCGCCGCCGCGCCCACCCCGGCCCAACGCTGCCTGCTCAGCCTCTCGGGGGCCGAACACGTCGTGGACTGCGCCGGCCCCGAAGGACCCGAGCAGGTCCGGCAGTTGGTCGAAGGCCGCGGCGTCGACGTCGTTCTGGACTTCCTGCCCGGACAGGCCGGTCAGTACGGGCTGGCTCCCGGCGGCCACTTCTTCGGCCTCGGCCCGCGCGAAGCCGCCCGGCGGACCCCCACGGGCGGGGAGCACGACGCCACCCTCCACACCGTCGACGTCGTCGGCTGGTTCCACGAGCCCTCACCCGCCGCGGACCGCCGGGTCCGGGACCTCCAGGAAGCCCTGGAGCGCGGCGAGTGTCCCCCGCTCCCGCACACGGTCCACTCCGCCGACCGGGTCCAGGAGGCCATGGACCGGCTGTTGGACGGCCACCCCGTGGGCAAGAGCGTCATCGCCTTGGACGACGGCGTGCTGCTGGAGCGCGCGCCCGCGGTGGCCCGGATGGACCCCGAGGCGACCTACCTGATCACCGGGGGCCTGGACGGGTTCGGCGCGGCGACCGCCCTGTACCTGGCGCGGCGCGGCGCCCGTCACCTCACGCTCGTCAGCCGGCGCGGCACCGCACACAACCCGGCCGCCGCGGAGCTGGTCGCCACGTTGACCGGCCACGGTGTCGCGGTGGACGCGCGGGCCGTTGACGTCTCCCGCCCCGAGGGCGTCGCCCGGCTCTTCCGCGATCTCGACGCGGGACCGCGCCGACTCGCCGGTGTCGTCCACGGGGCCATGGTCCTCGACGACGACGAGATCGTCCGGCTGACCCCGGAGCGCTTCCACACCGTCCTCGACCCCAAACTGACCGGAGCCCTGCTCCTCCACGACCACACGCACAAGCACGACCTCGACTTCTTCCTCCTGTACTCCTCCTTCGCCACCCTGCTCGGCAACCTGAAGCAGGCGGCGTACAGCGCGGCCAGCCTCGCCCTGGAGAACCTCGCCCACCGGCGCCGGAGCGAGGGCCTGCCAGCCACGGTCGTGCAGCTCGGCGCCATCTCCGACGTCGGATACGTCCAACGCACCGGCATCACCTCGGTGATGAGCGACTATGGGTTCTCCCCTATGACCTCGGCCCAGGCCCTGGCCCGGCTCGACACCCTGCTGTTGCGCCCGGACACCACGGTGACCACGGTCATCGGCGCCGGCGCCGAGAGCCGCGCGGACGCGCTCGCCGCCCTGCTGCACACCTCCACAGCCCCGCGCACGTCCGTCCTGGTCCGCACTTCCGACGCCCGCACCGCCGACGAGAGCCTGCTGCCGCGGCTGCGGGCCGCCGCCACCGAGCAGGAGGCGCATCTCATCCTCGAGGAGGCCACCACCGCGTGGCTGGCCTCGGTGCTGCACACCACGCCCGACCGCATCGACCCGAACCGCCGCATCGACCAGCTCGGCGCGGACTCCCTGACCACCACGGCGCTCGTCGCCCGGATCCGCAAGCACACGCGCTGCACGATCCCCGCCGTCGAGGTCATGACCGCGCCCCTCAGCCTCATCACGGCATCCGTCCTGCGGCAGCTGCACCAGGAGAGGACCGACTGACCCCGACCCGGAGGATCCGCGGTGGGGCGTCCCAGCCCGGGACCCCGTCGCGCCCCCGGCCCCTTTCCTCGCGGAAACCGCACCGAGGCCCGCTCCCGGGAGAAGAGATGCCCTACCTGCCTGACACGACGGCCTTCGCGTTTCCCCCCTTCAGCACCCCGTATCCGCCAGGGGTATTGCGCACGCTCGCGAGCACCACCCCTGCGGTGGCGGCCGTCCTCACGGAGGCCGACCGGTTGCTGGCCGGACTCGGCCAGCAACCGGTGTCCCCACCCCTCACCTCTACGACCCCCGCCCCGGCCCGCAGCCGCGAGACCGAATACGTCCACAACCTGGTCTCCGCCACGCTCGTGCCCTACTCCCTGTACCTCGCACTCGACCCCAGGTCACGGCCGTCGATCCTGCTGGGGCACGGTGCCGGGTTCAACGTCGCGACCCTCATCACCGGCCTGATGACCCTCGCGGAGACGATCGACATCCTCATCACCGGGTTCCTGGAGGCCCAGGAACTCTCGTTGGAGGGCGGCATGCTGGCGCTGGGCGTGCCCCAGGGGACGGCCAGGGCCATGTGCCGGAAGGTGTCCGAGGGCGGACTCCACATCGGAATGATCAACACAGTGAGCCAGACCGTCGTCTGCGGACTCTTCGACGACCTGGAGAAACTGGAGCGCCACGCTCGGCTCAACGGGGTTCCCTGCCATCGTCTCGGGGCTCTCCTGCCCCTGCACACCCCACTGTTCACGGCGGCGGCGAGCCGGGCGATCCGCAAGCAACAGGACCGCACAGTGCCCGCTGTGTGGCCCCCCGTCTACTTGACCACCGTGTGCCGGCCCCTCGTCGAGTCCGACACAGTGCACGAGATGTCCGTCACCATCTGGACCAAGCCGGCCGACCTGGTCGAGTCGGTGACGGACCTCCAGGAGAACTACGGCGTCAACCACTTCGTCGAGATCAACGCCACCCCCACGCTGACTCCGATGATCATTCAGAACGCCCGCCCCGGCACCCGGGTCGACGGTCCGGCACCAGGCGTCACCGACGCCGCGGACCTGGTCGCCCTCCTCAACGCCGCCTAGCTCGACGCCCCCTTGCATCCAGAGGAGCGTGCCATGACGTCCTCCCTCCCACCCGAGGACCAGCCGAACCGATCCGACCTCGTGGAGTGCCGCAGGGCGGGCCTGGCCGCGACACCGATCCCGCTCGTGTGCGGGGGTGCCGTGGTCATCGCGGGGTTCGACGCCCAGCTGCCGCCGTCCCTGAACGCCCCGGACACCGCCGTCACGGCCTACTACGCCGCCCATTCCACCGCGCTGCTGGCCCGCTCCACGGCGTGGAGTCTCTCCGCACTGCTGTTGGTGTGGTTCGCCTCCGGGATCCACACCTGGCTGCGCCACCGCGTGCCGGCGTCGAGAGCGGCCGCCATCAGGGCCGGCCTCACCTCGACAGCGGTGGTTTTCGTCATCTCCGCGGCCGCGAACACGGCCGTGGTCCTCACCACGCGCAGCGGCAGCACCGCCGCGGCCCCGCTCTTTCGGTGCGGGGTGCTCCTCTACCCCATGCTCGCCCCGGTCATCGCTTTGAGCGTCGCGCTGATGCCCGCTCCACGGATTCTCAGCGCCCGGGGGATCCCCGCCCTGCTGCTCGTGGTCGTCCACCTGGCCATGCCGGTCCTGGCCATGCTGCCCGGCGCCAATCTCGCCCTGCCCGTGCTGGTCATGATCGGAATCATCGGTTTCCTCCTGTGGGTCTCCTGGACCGGCACCGCTCTGGCACGCGCCTCGCACCTCCTGCTCCGCAGTGCCGAGGCCAGGGCACCAGACAGCCCGCCACGGGAGACTCCCGAACGGCAACCGCCGACAACGCCACCAGCGACGCGAATTCAAGATCAATCTCAGCGTTACTGAGCTTGAACTTGTGAAGTCGTCCGGGGTGATGGATAGGCCGGTGCCGGCGAGGCAGCCGTCGACGATATCGCTGCGGTACTGGATCGTGCGCGGCCGCGCCTCACGATCTGACCGAGGCGGTCGGGAACGGTGAAGGCGACGTTGCTCAGCCAGCCGCGCCACAGCAGGGCCCAGATGCCCTCGACGGGCTTGAGATCGGGCGCGTATGAGGGCAGTTGACGGACGGTCAGCCAGACCCGCTCGGCGATCCAGGTGCGCATCCTGGAGTCCGGACTGTGAGACGCCGCCGATTGGCGCTCGTGACTCCTCCTGCGCCCGCGGACGCAGGCACCGGCTGCGCGATCCACCACGCGTCCTTCAACCACCGTGGCAGCAGAGTCGGTTCCCTGCACACGGGGCACCCCGACGCACGTTGAATGGGTGATCATCGCCCCTTCAACGTGCATCGAGCCAGGCATTAGGGTGATTCTGGCGCAAACAAGGGTTTATGGATACTTACGATCCGGGCTGTGACAGACAGTCAAAATGAGCAAGGGGATGACCGCACCGCGGATGTCGTCATCCTCGGCGCCGGTCCGGCCGGCCTGGTGCTCGGCAACATCTTGCTGGCCAACGGGATCGACTGTGTCGTACTGGAGCGCGCCGAGCGCACGCACGTCCAGCAGCGGGCACGCGCCGGATTCCTGGCCGCCCACACCGTGCGGATCCTGGAACGCCACGGCCTGGCGGCGGGGCTGCACCGGCGGGGGCAAACGCACGACACCTGCGAGTTCCGCACCCAGGACGGCCGGTTCCAACTGACCTACAGCGCACTGGGCCAGGGCGAACCCCACACCGTCTACCCCCAACAGGACCTGGTCTGCGACTTGTTGACGCACTACCAGGAGGCCGGCGGACGCATCAGCTTCGCCACTGAGGCGGTCGCCGTACTGGACGCGCACAGTCACCGGCCCGTCGTCACCGCGCGCAAGGCAGACGGGCGCAGCAGCCGGTGGCAGGCCCGTTACGTGGCCGGTTGCGACGGCCGGCACGGGGCAGCCCGGCGAGCCCTGCCGCCCGCAACAGTGCGCCACCGCTTGGACCATCAGGTGTCGTGGCTCGGCCTGCTCGCCGAGGCGCCGCCCAGTCTCGACGCAGTGGGGTACGCGGTACACCACCGGGGCTTTGCCGGGCACATGGCCCGCACCAGCACCATCACGCGCTATTACCTGCAGTGTGATCGCGGCACCCCCGCCCAATCCTGGTCCGAGGAACGCATCTGGGATGAGCTTGATCTACGGATGGGGGCCAAGGCGTACGGCCCACTGCAGCGCGGCGCCATCCTGGAACGGTCCGTCGTCGACCTGGAGTCCGACGTCATCGAGCCGTTGCGCCATGGTGCGCTGTTCCTTGCAGGGGACGCGGCCGCCCTGATCAGCCCCTCGGCTGCCAAGGGTGCCAATCTCGCCGTACTGGAAGCCGAGATCCTGGCCCAGGCTCTCACCGATGACCTTCTGCACGGAGTCGGTGAGGGACTCGATGCCTACTCACCACGGTGCCTGACGCACATCTGGCGGGCGCAAGAGTTCTCACGCTGGATGATCGGACTGCTGCACAGCCCGCCCGGCAACGACAGCCAAGCGTCCTTCCTCAACTCCCTGCAGCGCTCCCGCCTGTCCTCGCTGCGCACCTCGCGCAGCCAGCAGGACTGGTTCGCCACCCACTACGTGGGCCTGTGAGATCCAGCTTCTCCCCCACACCACTCTTTCCCCCTCCCCCCTCCCCCCCTGCCACCGCATGAGCACACTCCATGCCCGCCGAATGAGGACTCCCCCGCCATGACCGCCACATTGACGAGCGAAACAAGTGACCTGTCACGCCTGCGCACGACAGCCGACTTCGTCAAACAGCAGGACACGACCACCCTGCTCTCCCGCCTGCTGCCCGGGCTGAACGGCCAAGACCTCAAGGCATTGGCAGAGCGCTGCCGGTTCTGTCATGCCGCGCTGCTCGTCTTCCCATCCGACGAAAGGACGCTGCAGGCCACACTCGCCGACTTGGGCCTCCTCACGGACGCACCGCCCCAGCCGAGCGTGGTCGTGCGCGACCGACTCGCCGCCCGCCACCGGCGCCACCCCGCGGAACTCGATCTCAGCATCCTGCGCCCCTCGGTGAGCGGCCACGACGGCACCCGGCGCATGGTCGAGGTATTCGCGCTGACCGTTGCACCCGGATCAGATCTCGAGCCGATCGCCGCCCACGAGCGCACTCACCAGCACGAGGCACACGTCGCCTTCCAAGTCCTGCAGCCAGACCCCCTGGTGGTGCGTGGCCTGTGCGCAACATTCCAGCGCTACGGCGCCATGCCCGATGGAGGCGGATACAACCAGCACGAGCACGGCACCGTGCTCTACTTCACCGCTCCCGCGCACAGCACAGCCGAATACCAGCGCATCGAGCTGTACGCCCCCGGTGACCACCGGGACGCCCTGGCCGCCCACCTCGCCGCCTCCCAAGCCCACCAGCCGGCCGAAACGCTCCTGCGTCTGCTGACCGGAGCCTGGACCACACAGGCCCTGGCGGCCTTCGCGCAACTACAGGTGCCCGATGCCATGTGTCTGGACCAAGGCGTCTCCGCCGAGGACTTGGCACGAACGATCGGTGCCACACCAGAGAATCTGGCCACACTGCTGCGCTACCTCAGCATGCTCGGCGCCGTGAGCGAGCACCCGAGCGGTTTCCGGCTCACCGAGCTCGGCGCGCTCCTGCGCACCCATGCCCCGGGATCCATGCGGGCCCTGGCCCTGATGTACGCAGGCCCCTTCTACCAATCCTTCGCCAAGCTCGAGCACACGGTGCGCACCGGCCAGGTGGCCTTCGAACACCACTTCGGCGAGAACCACTTCGCCCACTTCGCCCGCGACCCCGAACTGGCCGAACTCTTCGACCAGTCCATGGTCTCCGGCGCCCGCATGTTCGACCCGATCCCCACACACCCCGTCCTCATCGACGCAGCCACCAGGCCCCTCGGCGCCACCGTGGTCGACATCGCAGGCGGCAACGGCGAACTCCTCGGCCGCATCCTCACCCAACACCCCCGCCTGAGCGGGGTACTGCTGGAACGCCCACACACCATCGAGGCCGCCCGGCCGTTGCTCAACGCGGCAGGCCACACACAACGATGCGTCCTCCACCCCGGCGACTTCGCCGACGTACCCCCAGACGCCCACGTCTACATCCTCTCCCGCGTCCTGCACGACTGGGACGACGACCGCTGCCGCGAGATCTTGCGCCACTGCGCCCGCGCCATGCCCGACCACGCCGATCTCCTCGTCATCGAGCGACTCCTGCCCGACGACGGCTCGAACTCCCTGGCCACCGCCTGGGACTTGCACATGATGTGCAACGTCGGCGGCCGTGAACGACGCGCCGACCACTACGCAAAGCTCTTCGCCGACGCAGGCCTCACCCTCGTCGACCAGTCACCACTCCCCCTGGGCGGCAGCGTGCTACATGTCCGCAAGGCCGGGACGGCCCCGGCAGAGACATAGGCAACACACCAACTGGGCTCGGCGCCCTGCCAGTGACGGCTGCACAGCCGCACCACTTGTGCAGCGGCGCTGAGACGCGCTCCGGACCGAGGATGGACCAATCCGGCCCTGAAGGACCGGGCCTGCACCCAAGAACTTCGGTCAAGCCTTTCCTTGCGTTGATCGCGACGTTGCCCTGTGCGCAGAGCAATGACCGAGCTGGTGCGGCCAGGAGACCGGAACCCGCGGTGCCGACCGGAACGCCGTGCTCAGGACCTCTCCCTCGGACGTCCTGCGCACCATTTCAGCCAACTTGCGGGACCCACGTGTACAAATGCGGCAACGATGCTATCCGTACTGCACACAACAGGCCCGACCACGCGGCGGCCAGGCGCGGACAGATCCGGGGGGATTCATGGTGACGCGACGTTCCAGGACGGGACCGCTCTCCTTGCAGGACATGAGCCAACTCCCCCCGGCGACACCACGAACGCCCACAATCGAGGAGTGCATCTGGTGCCGCTACGAGCAGGCCCATGTGCCATATGCCCCCAAGAGCCACACGGCGCCGTGCGCACGATGCGGCAGCGGGGAACACGCCGTCTGCGTGTGCCCGGCGGAGAGTCCCGGACTCACCCCTTGACCGCGCGCCTCAAGCATTGCGGCTGGCCGACAGCCGGCCCCTGAAGCGCCCGGCGGAACGTATTCGATGTCGCGTCGCAGCACGAACCGCGCACGGTGATCCGCCGATGCCGATCAAGTGCCGCAGCCTCCCCGATTCTTGGTCGCGTCGAAGGTCCGAGCGCAAATCAGCTGGCAGAACCGTGCCGATCGGGCGCAGGTTCGTGCCGGGCGTCGGTTGTAGCCGGATCTCGAGCTTTCCGATGGGGTGTCAGTTGCTTCTCGGCCAGCGCACCATTCACCGAGGGGGCTTAGGTCCTGCGGGTGTGGGGACTTGCGACCCACGACGGCGGTATGCCTTTCCTCTACATTTCTCTTGTGCCAGACAACCGCGGCACCTCCACACCAGCAGAAAGCGCCATGGACAACTCTCAGCCTCGGCCCTGGCGCACTCCCTCACACCAGTACGCGCCAGCCGTCGGTCAGGAGCCGAGGCAGGGGTGGGCTCCGCGCACCGGTCAGAACATGGCCGGCACCAACCGAGGCACGGCCACGACCGCGACGGGCGCCGCCACCATAGCGGCCAGTATCACCACCACCGCCGCCGGAGCTATGACCGCAGCAATGGGCGTAATCGGTGTAATCGTCGGCGTATCGCTGGTCGTTGTCGGCATCCTTCTCTGCCTCACGGTCATCGGCGCGGTCATCGGCATCCCGCTGATCCTCGCGGGCGTCGCGATGATGACCGGCAGCGGTGCTGTCGCAGCCGCTGGTCTGGGCGTGGGCGGGGCTGGTGCAGCGGCTACGGCAGTCGACTCAGGCGTCACGGCCGCCGGCATCAAGCAGCAAGATCAGCAGGACAACCAGCAAAAGCCGTAGCCGAAGCACAGTCCGGGCTACGGCTGTCTCCGCCCCTGAGGTGGAGGGGCAGGATCGGGGCCACCTGTTCTGTCGCGCCGAACCTTGAGCGATTCTCACCGAGGCCTGACGAAGCGCACCTTGTCGAATCGAAGGTTGAGTGCGTAGGCATGATGTTGGCCTTGGCAGTCTGCGCTGGGATGGGGAGGTGAGCCTCGTCCGACAGGCGGAGAGCGGTTCGAGCCAAACATTCCGGTACCCCGATCGACTCTGGCGGCTTGCCCACCCCCGCCGCAGACTCCCCCTGTAGTGGCTGCACCCGCGGTCGGGGAACATGCGAAGGAGCCGGATATGGCAGACCTGAATGACGGCATGTACCACATCAGCCTCAAGGGCGAGCAGTTCCTCTCCCAACTCGGAGACAGTGAGGTCATCCTCTTTCCCGAGTCGAGCCGCACCCTCAAGGTGGAGGTGAAGAACACCGAAGACGACCTCTACACCTTCCGCCACAACGCCTCCGGCCAGTACCTCACCCTTGACCGGGATCCGCAGATTTTCGCGCAACTCGTCCTGGGCGACCGCCGCGCGTGGCGGGTCGTCTCCCTCGGTGACGCCTTCGTCATCGTTGCCGACCATCCCACCGAAAACCTGTCGGTAGGACTCGACCCGAGGCTGGAATTCCCGCCCAAGCTCGCCCTCTCGCCCCTCTTTGAAAGGGACCGCGCCTGGACCTTCCACGACGCCAAATAGGCGCCGCCAGCGGTGTGGTCCACCCGCCAGGGGGGCCACACCACGCACCGGTCATGCCTTACCCAACCCACCTTCACAGCCATCCAGAGGGCTCCAGGCCTCGCTCAACCCCGATGAGAATGCTCAGTCTTCGCTGAGACAGGACAACAAGAAAGAGCATTGCGTAACCTCACCGCGTATATGTCCCCGCTCCCAATCGGGAGGCGGGGACTGTTGCGTGTCGGGTGCGTGTCAGCAGCTGGTGGTGGTGTCGCCTGCGTCGGTGGCGCACCCGGCGCTGCACCCCCGGCGCCGCTTCGCCAGGGACGCCACCCTCAGCCCTGCAACTCGACGGACGCGGGCTGAAGTTGGCCGTCCTTGTGGTGGGGTGTGGTGTTCCGGACCAGGGCGGGCTGCAGCGCTGCCAGCAGGAGGCAGGCGAGTGCCATGGTGTGTCAACGGCCATGTAGTTCTCCCCAGAGGCGGCCAGTAGTTCTCCCCACTGACGGCCAGTAGAAGTTCCCCAACGGCGGCCAGATATCTCCCCGCCCTCGGAGGGTGTGGGTCAGCTGAAGGGCTTCACTCCCTTTCCGGTGGTGGCCTCGGTGAACCTGAACGAGTCACCCTGAGTGACTGTGACGTGGGCATGGTGAAGTAGCCGGTCGACGGTCGCGGTGGCCAGGGTCTTGGGCATGATCTCGTCGAATCCAGACGGGTGGAGGTTGCTCGAAACCGCGATCGAGCGACGCTCATATGCGGCATCCACCAGTCGATAGAAGCCCTCGGCGGCATCCTCGGAGACGGGCAGCAGGCCGATGTCGTCGACGATGATCAGGTCTGAGCGGACGATCTTCGCGAGGGCCCGGGCGATGGAGTCGTCCGCGCGGTGCCGGCGGACCAGCATCCCCAGGTCCTCGATGGTGAACCAGGCGACGGTCAGGCCGGCTTCGACCGCGGTCTGCCCGAGAGCCTCGGTGAAGTGCGACTTTCCCGTTCCCGAGGGCCCGCAAATGCAGAAGTTCTCGCGGCGTCCGACCCATTCCAGGCTTCTCAGGGCGTCCTGAGTGGGCCTGGGTATGGAGGACTTGGACTCGTGCCAGTCGCCGAAGGTCTTGCCGGTGGGGAACCCGGCCCGCTTGCGGCGGGTGTGGAGATTGGCGCGGTCGCGACCGGCGGCTTCCTCGGCGAGAAGGACGCGCACGACCTCGGCGGGATCCCAGCGTTGCGCCTTCGCGGTGGGGATGATGTCGGTCAACGACCTGCGAATGTGCGGGAGTTTCAGCCGCTTGGTGAGCTCGATGGCCTCGGCGAGCGGGTCGCCGTTCGTGCCGAGAACGGTGCGGATCGGGGTGGCCATCAGAGGTGGTCGCTTTCGTCGTACTCGGCAAGATCAGGGGTGCTCGGTGCGGGGGCGCCGAGGGCGGACCAGGCGGAGGTGCCGGGCTGCAGCGAGTGGGTTTCGCTGCGGCGGACCGGCTCGGCCAGGCCGTGAACAGCCTGGTAGTCGAGGATCGAGAGAAGGTCCTTGTCCGCGAAGCGGGCAGTGACCGCGGCCGTGCCGAGGGCGCGGTCAACGTCCGCTATCGAGTAGAGCTTTGAGAGTGCGACGGCCTCGGCCATCTTCGCCTTGATCCGGCGAACCCCGGTCGCCCCGGCCTCGATGAGCCAGCTGGCAGCACCCGGGCCGAGCTGGAGGAACGCGGTCTCCTCGGCGGAGGTGGCCTTCGGGGTGCGGTCGCCTTCCTTGTCTTCGCGCGGCGGATAGTGGGCGTCGTCCAGGACCGGCGAGCCCGCTTGGCCGCGCGGATGCCGGGCAACCTCGCGGGCCGAGCCGTGCTCGTCGACGGCGGTGACGATCAGTTCGTCGCCGTGGAAGCGGGCCCAAACTCGGCTGTCGATCAGGTCGTGCGGGACCGAGTAGCGGACCGCTTCGACCGAGATTGTCGACTCCCAGGTCACCCGGCGGGTGGTGCCGAACGCGGCGGTGAACGGCCGCCTCGGCAGCGGATGCAGACGCTGTTGTTCCTCCGCGAGCCGCTCGACCGGTTTGCGTCGAGTCGCTTTGTGGGTGCGGGAGTTGACCTCTTCGCAGAACTGCCGGCAGGCGGCTTCCAGCTCTCCGAACGTCTTGTATTGCTCGCGCAGATTGACGTCCCGGGGCACCAGATCGGCCTTCGCGATCTTCACCGTGGACTCGGAGCCACCCTTGGTTTCCGGGTCCGCCGGCAGACACGTTCTGATCGTCGTGCCGTAGTGCCGGGCGACCTCGACAATCTCGGGATTGCGGACCGCGATCCCGGCAACGTGATCGGTGGTGACCGTCTTCTCGTTGTCCGTCAGAACGTAGGCCGGAACCCCGCCGAGCCTGCGGAAAGTGGCGTCCAGAGCCGCGGTGACCGTCGGCAGCGTCTTGTCCCAGATCGGAATGACCACCCGAAAACGGGACCAGGCCAGCCATGCGCAGAACAGCGTGGTCTTGCGGCCCTTGATCACCGGGCCGTCGCCGAAGTCATACTGAAGCCAGAGCCCCGGCTCGGTCACCCACGGCCGGTAGATCCGCCGCCGACCGGCCCTGAACTGGGCTTTCGCCTCGGCGACCGTGCGACGGGTGGTGCGTTCCCCGCCCGCGAAACCCATCGCGGTGATCCGCTTATGGACCACATCCGCACGGACCTTGCCCTGCGAACGGACCACCAGTTCCTCGATCTTCGGCAGATAGTCGTCGATCGCTCGCGTCCGGTGGCGGTGCTGGGCGGGGTTCTGCCCGGCGGCCCGCATCTTCACATAACGGGCCACCGTGTGGTGGTCGCACCCCGCCAACTCGGCCGCGGCGCGGTAACTCCCCGTGAGGTCGTAAGCCTCAAGGATTTCCATGATCTCCCTGCTGTTCTTCACCCGCTCGAGCGTCGCCGAGCAGGACCTGTCGGGGCGAGCGGGGAGAGAACTGGCCGTACGCGGGGAATCCCGTGGCCATCAGTGGGGCCTTAAATGGCCGCCTATGGGGACCTTTTCATGGCCGCCGTCAATGGTGCTCCACAGTCCAGCTGGTCCGGCATGTTCGATGAGTTGTGTGCCGATCACCGGGGCTGCGATTCCCGCGACGCCCCAGCTGGTGCCGTAGACGGCCAGGTAGCGTCCCTTTCCGCCGGGCGGGGCCAGGCCGGCGACGACCGCGTACACCCTGCCGACCAGGAGCAGATCGCCCACGCTCCATACGACGGTTGCCGCCAGGTAGGCGACAAGGTTGTGGGCGAGCGCGTACCCGGCCATCCCCAGCCCCAACAGTGCGTACCCGGCGGCGAAGGCGGCTGGTGTGGAGAGCGTGGCGAGTCGCCTGAAGCGCAGGAGTGGTTGGCCTGCGCTGATGGTGAGTGCGGAGGCGGTGAACAGCAGTCCTGCGTCGGCCGGCCAGAGTCCTTCATGGTCCAGGGCGAGCGGCAGTGTGATCATGATCTGGAGATAGATCACGGCGAACAGCGTCCCTGTGGCGAGCATCAGCAGAAGACCGCGATCACGCCACGGAGTGACGGCAGTTGCCTGATGGGGTGCGGACATCACGGTGGTGCGGTGGTCGGCGGGCAGCACCAGGTGCACGATGAGTGCGCAGAGCAGGCACGTGAGGGCATCGACGACGAACAGCCACCGCAGATCCCAGCGACCCAGCCCTGCCGCGACAAGTCCGGCGCCCATGCCCGCCGCGGCCAGGGCCGCGTTCAACAGGCCGTAGGCGTGCACGTGTTCGCTGGGCGCCACCACGTCGGCGATCATGGCCTGGCTCGGTGGTTCGTAGAGCTCGAAGACCAGGCCGAGCAGAACGGCGCAGCAGATGACCAGTGTCAGGCTGCCGGCTGTAGCGAGCCCCAGCTGCGCCACCGCGCACCCGGTCAGGCCCAGCACGATCGTGCGGCGCCGACCGATCCGGTCGGCCAGGCGTCCGCCGGCCAGGCGTGAGGGGATCGTGGCGAGGCCGAAAGCGGCGCTGACGCCTCCGGCGACGGCGCTGCTGGCGCCGAAGCTGGTCGTGATGAGCACAGTGAGGAACGAGAGGGAGAACGCGCCGAGCCGGTTGACCGCCCGTGCCACGATCAGCAGCCGTACCGCACGCGGCAGTCGCTTGCCGTCCTGCATGGACCCCACCCTCATCCGTTACCGGCGAAACAACTATCGTTGGTGACGCATGGACGCTAGGACCCGAAGGAGTGACCAGTCAAGTGATGTTCGATGGTCACGTGCTGACGCTGCTCGATGCAGCTGTCTCTCTCGTGAACGCGCTGACCGACGGCTCCCGGCAAGGCCGCCCCTACACCGCCCCACGTGATGATCAGCTCCCGCAGGCCGTCCACGAAGCACTGCCGCTCGCAGCCGACCGTGCAGGAGTCGAGACGGCGCACGCGGCCTACCTCGTGGACACCGCACAGCAGTTGAGGGCGGTGTTCGACGCCGTCGACGATGGCCGCACCGGCGACGCGGCAGAACTTGTGAACGTCCTGCTCCGCAGCACTGGAGCCCGCCCCCAACTCGACCGCGTCGACGACGAACCCTGGCAAGTCCACTTCCACGGCAGCGAGGACACCCTCGCCCTGGGATGGAGTGCCGGATGCGCGACCGCCCTCGCCCTGGCCATCGGCAGTAACCTCGCCGGCCGCCTCGGCGTCTGCACAGCACCGCAATGCGACCGCGTCTACGTCGACAACTCCCGTAACGCTGTCCGCCACTTCTGCTCCAACGCCTGCCGCAGCCGAGTCAAAGCCGCAGCCTTCCGCGCACGCAAGAACTCACCGACGTGAGCCGCAGCCGGGCGCCCCGCATGACCGCCCTGGGACGGCCGTAGCATGCCGCCATGCCACATGGCGATCTGCCGGTCCGCCCCGCCTGCATGTGGGACGGCCCGGCGTTGACCGCGCTCGAACGCGCCGGCTGGTCCTGGCTGAGCGAGGTCGCGCCGCAGCGGACCGAGGGCGCGGCGGTGTTCGACGAGCAGTGCCGGGCGGAGGGCTTCCCGGTGGCCGAACTCGCCAGCGAGGCAGTCGGCTACATCCGCCAGGTGCCGGCAACCCCGCCGGCCAGTAACCAGCACGTCCGCCAGATCCGCGGCCTGCAGGTCTCCAACGACCTTCGCGGCCACGGCGTCGGGAAAACCTTGGTCGAGGCCGCCTGTGCGGCCGCCCGGGTTCAGGGCGCCCGCCGGATGTCGCTGCGGGTGCTCGGCCACAATGTCCCGGCGCGTCGGTTGTCCGAGCGGTGCGGGTTCCGGATCGAGGGCGTCCAGCCGGGGGAATTCCTGCTCGGTGACTCCTCCACTCCCTGAAGGGGGTAGAGGAGTCACGGATCTGAGCGTCCCGTCTCATGCGAATTGGCCCCTGTCTCAACTGATCAGGTCCGACTCGCTCGTCTCGGGCGATCTGGCTCCGTTGGCATTACCCATGTCACGCAAGGCGCTTGACCTGCGCGCGATGACACCCTGGGGTTTCGCTGAGCAGCACGCGCCAATACGGTGGCCTGATGATGTCGATCAAGAAGTTCCAAGTCACCTTCGACTGCGCGGAACCTGAGCGCCTCGCTCGATTCTGGTGCGAGGTGTTGGGGTACGTCGTTCCGCCGCCTCCGGAGGGGTTTGCCACCTGGGACGAATTCGATCGCGCGCTGCCGACGGAGCGTCAGGGCTCGGACTTCGCATGCATCGATCCCTCAGGTGTGGGCCCGCGGCTGTACTTCCAGCGCGTTCCCGAAGGCAAGGTCGTCAAGAACCGGCTGCACCTTGATGTGCGGGTCGGCACCGGGCTCGTGGGTGAAGAGCGCCTCGCCACACTCGAGGCCGAATGCGCGCGACTGGTCGCGCTCGGCGCGGTACGCGAGCGGCTCCTGGCTGCCGACGGCGTAGACGAGTCGACCCTCGTGATGCAGGACATCGAGGGCAACGAGTTCTGCCTCGACTGAGGGGCCGCGAACGGATCCTCCCAGATCAACTGAGACCGCACCGGACATGTGCGTCCGGGACCAGATCCACTGAGATTTCCAGCGTCACCGAGTCTCAGTTCTTCTGGTCGTTGCAGGGCACAGGCATCACCAGGGACCAGATCATCTGAGACGGGACACCGGGCATGCCTATGATCATCTTTTCCGAACACGGGAGGTACCGTGGCCAAGGGCTACTGGGTCAGCGTCTACCGCACCATTGCGGACCCCGAGAAGGTGGCTGCCTACGACAAGCTGGCCGGTCCAGCCGTCAGGGCCGCGGGTGGGCGGCTGCTCTCCGTCGGCGGCCGGGTCGTCACACACGATGCCGGAATCGCCGAGCGCACCATCCTGATCGAGTTCGACAGCTTCGAACAGGCGGTCGCCGCACGCGCGAGTGCGGCCTACCAGGAGGCACTGGCCGTACTTGCTGACGGCGTCGAGCGCGACTTCCGCATCATCGAAGGCCTCGACTGATGATCGAGGCTGCGTCGGCGACGAACACGAAGCCTACTGCGGGGATCACTCCGGCTCGTCAGCGCGCCGCACCGTCGCGAACAGCGTCAGGCCAGTGGCATCGGCGGTGATGTCCAGTCCGGCGACGGTTCCCGGCGGCGCGGCCTGCCCCGGACCGTGCTCAGCCGCCATGCGGCCGCAGTTCGCAAAGCACGCCCGAGGGGCCCGACAGACCGCCCACCCCAACGCCATCCCGCCTCGCCCGCAGACTGCCCTTCGAGCGGGCTGCGTGCGATCCCTTGGGCATGACACCGAGACGACGAAGCCAAGTCGAGCGCGATGAGGCCACGGTCGAAATCGGCTTCGCCCTGGCCAGCGCATGCTTTCTCGGCGCCGTCGCACTCGCAGCCCTATGTCTTTGTCTTCATAGTGCCTCCCGCCGCCGGAGCCGCTGGTGCTGGAGTCGTTGCGTGGATCCGCGTCGCTCCTGTCCTCTGGCGTCATGAGGAGCGGGATCTGGGCCGCCACGAACCTTTCGAAGCCGGCAAGTTCGCGCCCGCTCAACATCCCGCCGGCCTTGCGCAGGGGGCGCTTCCTACGCGGGGCGGCCGTCGGCGAGCCACTGGGCCAGGCCGCTCAGCCCGACCGCCCACCGCCCTAGGTCGGTGGCCTCGGCGTGCCCGGTGACGACGGTGAGCAACTCGGCCACCGCCTCGTCTGACCGCTGCGCGTCGTTGAGGGTCAGAGCGCGGAAAACACGTACGGAGTCGGAGTCGGGGAACTCCCTGCGCGCGCGGTCGAGAACCTGGAGCGACTTGTCCAGCTCGCCCAGCCACCTCAGGGTGCTGGAGTACTGGCACAGGCACCGGCGCAGGATGTCACCGTCGAGGCCGAGGGTGAGCGCCCGCTCGTAGTAGCCGCGGGCGGCCTCTTCCAGACCTGCGGTGTCGTAGGCGCCACCCACCTCGTACACGAGGACTGGGTGGTCAGGGTGTTCGGCCAGCAGCGCCTGGAAGTAGGCGATCGTCGGCGCCATGTTCGCCCGGTCGCGCTGGTCGTAGCCGCGTTGGATCGCCTCGGCCAGTTCGGGTGTCACGTCGGTCGTCACTACTGCAGCCCCCAGGTGTACGAATGATCATTGCGGTCTCGTCCGCCGACAGCTGGACGTGTTCTTCCAGCTTCTGGCAGACAGGGCCTGCCTCGGCGAATTGGTGTGGGACAGGTGTGTGGGCGCGCAGCCCTCGCCTGGCCGGCGGGGTGGTCCAGCACCCCGATGCCCGTCCCCTGGCGGTCGGTTCGGTCACCATGCAGCGCCTTGCGGAGCCGGCCGCGCCCGAGAACTCCAACGGCGTGGCCAGACGATCTTTGTCCGGTCGGTAAGCGGGCGCGGCTGCCGGCAGGGCAGGTCACGGGGTCAGCGCTCCTGAGGTTCCGTGGTCGCCGTTTCGTCGAGTCGTCGTTCGGCCTCGGCCCAGCTGATCGGGAGATCCGCGACGGAGGCGTCCCAGAACACGAATGTGGAATCGCTCATCGTGGAGCGCATCGCCTTCATGATGGAGCGGTGCGGCTCCTCCTGAACGAACGTCATGAGCTGCTCACGGCTCTCCCATGCGGACAGTGTCTGGAACGTCCGTCTGAAGGGCCGGGCGACGAGCGAGGCTCCGAAGCAGCCTGGGGCTATTCGGACCTGGCGCCATGCCGCGAGCGAGTTGAGGAAGAACCGCGGCACGTCCTTAAGGTTTCGGACCTCGAATCGCGACGCCATGATCAGCGCGGTTTCGTGGCCTTCGGGAGAGTTGGGGGTGGTCCAGCGCAAGGTGGGCATCGAAGTACTCCTCGGTAGTTGGCGTCGCGCTTGCCGGGGCCAGCTGATGATGTCGGGGAGGGAGCGTGTGAGTCGGTCGACTGGGGGATGGCGAAGGTGTCGCCCGAGCGGACCGCCGGGAGGTCCTGGTCCAGTCCGGGCCGGTCCCGGTTGGTGCCGGTGAGGGCGTCGTCCACGGACGCAGAGTGGGTTCAGTCCCCCATCGCCGTGCGATTGCGGCCAGGTGCGGGGGCGCCAAGGGAAGCGACGGGGGTGTTCTGGCGGATCAGACCGCTCGGGGGCGGGTGGCTCAAGCGTCGCCCGCCGGGGTGGCCTCGCTCGTGTCCTTCGCCTGATCACCAAGGCTGATCAGCAGAGTGCGCAGGGTAGTTGCGAGGTCGCCTTGCTGGTGCGGGTCGAGGGCGGCGAGGATGCGCCGTGAGTTGTCGAAGTGGGCGCCGATGACGCGGTCGATGAGCTCGCGGCCGGCGGGGGTGAGGGCGACGATGACCGAACGCCGGTTGGCGGGGTCGAGGTCGCGTGTGACGTAGCCCTTGGCGACGAGCCGGTCCAGGCGGTTGGTGATGGCACCTGCTGTCTTCATCGAGTGGCGGGTCAGTTCGCCCGCGGTCATGCCGCCGGGCGCACCGGCGCGGACGAGAGTCCCGAGGACGTCGAATTCGCCCATCTGCAGCCCGAATTCACTGAAGAGCGCTTGGAACTCGCGCTCGACGATGCGGGTCACCCGCGACAGGCGGCCGAGAACGTTCACGGGGGACGCATCGAGGTCGGGGCGGACGTGTGCCCACTGTTCCACGATGAGGTCGACGGCGTCACGCTCCACGAGAACCCCTCAACGTTGAAATGTTTGACGTTAGATTACCGCGCGCGGCCCTCAACGTCCAACATTTCAACGTTAATTGGCCGCCCATGGGCACCGCGTCAGCTCCCGTGGTCACCGCGCCAGCACTCATCGGTGACACTCAGGCCTGACCGCGCTCACAGGCGAGCGCTTCGAGGCGCTCGGCGAACAGGGCACCGGTCCTCGACGGCCGGATATCTGTCTCCGTGAGTGGGGGGCTGCGTTGCGATCGGTGGTGTGGGTCGAGAATGATCACATGCGAGTAATCAGACAGCAGTCTTTGGGCGGACCGGACGTTCTCGAAGTTGCGGAGGCGGACCGGCCCCGCCCCGCGCCGGGTGAGGTCCTCGTGCGCGTGTGTGCCACGGGGATCAACCCGGCGGACTGGAAGGTCAGAGCGGGGCACGTGCAGTGGTTCGGAGAGCCGCCCTTCGTCCTGGGACACGAGTTCAGCGGAGTGGTTGACGAGAGCGGTGAAGGAGTAGGCCGCTTCCGGCACGGCGACGAGGTGTTCGGTTGGGCAACCCCGCCGCGCGGCAGCCACGCCGACTACGTGCTCGTACCCGAGACCTCCATCGCCGCCAAACCCGCCACCCTCGACCACGTACATGCGGCGGCACTGGGCATCGCGGGCCTGACTGCCTACCAGACCTTGGTGAATATCGCCCAAGTACAGCCCGGACAGCGCGTTCTGGTGCACGCAGCAGCCGGCGGCGTGGGGCATTTCGCCGTCCAGATCGCCAAGGCGCGCGGAGCGTACGTGATCGGCACGGCGCGGACGGCCAAGCACGCCTTCTTGCGCGAGCTCGGCGCGGACGAACTCATCGACTACACGACTGCCGACTTTACGAGCCTGCGTGACGTGGACGTGGTGATCGACACGATCAGCAAGGACTACGGGCCAAGATCGCTGCGTACGCTCAAGCCCGGCGGCATCCTCATAGACGTCGTGGGCGTCGGCGTCGACCGGACGAACGTGACCGAGCTGGCGCAGGCGAACGGCGTGCGGTTCCTCGAGTACTACCTCGAACCTACCCCGGCCGACTTGGCCGGTTTCGCCGAACTCGTGGACCGCTGCGGGGTACGCCCGTCCGTAGCGCAGACGCTGCCCCTGACCGAGGCAGCCAAGGCCCACGAGCTGAGTGAGAGCGGCCGAGTGCGCGGCAAGATCGTACTTGTGCCCTGACACCCGGGACCGTGCCACGGGTGGTGAGGCCTGCGCCGGTCCCACGGCACAAGGCGGGTCAGCGCGACGGCCGTCTCGCGAGGATGTCGGCGACCGCCGCAAGAACCTGCTCCAACTCCACCCGCCAGCCTCCAAACGGTGACTGGCGGCGCCATCCCGTCTCCCCACGCTGGTTGGAGGTGTCGTCACCTCCAACCAGCGTGACGGGCAACCCCACCAGGAGGGCATCCTCGCTCGCACCGCCCAGGGCGGCGAGTGCGAGGTCTGGGGACGGGACACCAAGCAGCAGAGGATGCCGCGGCGAGCGCGCCACTCAGTGGAAACGGCAGATTGATGCTGCACCGCCCTCTGGCTGGCTAGACGCCTCACGAAGCTAAGAGTCAAGCCGCAGCAGCAAGTGGAGTGGGGAACGCCATTTGTTCGTCGAACGGCTCGTGCTTCTGCAGGCAGTGGAAGAGCTGGCCGAGCAGGCGGTTGAAGAGGTTTCGGAGGGCCGACGCGTGCCAGTCGCCGTGGTCGCGGCGTCGACGGTAGTGAGCCTTGGCGCCAGGGGAGCCGTTCGGGGCCGCGAAGGCCCAGAGGTAGCCAGCGTGGTTGAGGCGGTCGTTCTTGATCCGGCGTCGGGTGATGCTGGACTTCTTGCCGGAGGCCCTGGTGATGGGTGAGGCACCCGCGTACGCCTTCAGCCCGCGGGCATCGGCGAACCGATTGTGGTCGTCGCCGATCTCGGCCAGCACCCGGGCGCCGAGCTGGACGCCGAGACCCGGGAAGCTCAAGATCACTTCAGCGTCCGGGTGCTGAGGGAAAGCCTCCTCCACCGCCTTCGCCAGGTCATTGGCGGCCGTGCAGGCGGCGTCCAGTTGGCCCAGGAGAGCGAGCGTCTGCTTGCCGAGTGCGTCTTCGACCAGCGGCGGCTGGTGGGCCCAGTCAGCGCGGAGGGCCTCACGGAGTCGCTCGGCCTCGGCCTCGATGCCACGCTTGCGGCCGGCCCGCTTGAGTGCCGCACTGATCTGTGAGCGGCTCAACCGGGCAGCCCTGGCAGGAGTGGGGGCGACTTTGAGGAGTTCGCGGGCCTCTGGGCGGCAGAGGCCGTTGGTCCAGGTGGCGAAGGCGTCCAGGGCGGCGGGGTAGTACTCGCGGAGCAGTGAGCGAAGTTGGTTCGCCATCTGCTGGCGGTTCCACGTCGCGTCCTGCTGGGCGCGGGCCAGGACTGCGATGGCGCGGGCCAGGTCGCTGTCGTTGGGCAGAGGGCGGTGGGCGTGCATGTCGGTCCGCAGCACGTTGGCGAGGACGAGGGCGTCGCCTGGGTCGGACTTCTTGCGCGAGACGCTGTGCCGGTCGCGGTAGCGGGCCGCGGCCATCGGGTTGATCGCGAAGATCTGCCGCTTGCCCTGCCGCAGCACTGCGACCAGCAGGCCGCGGGAAGTCTCGATGGCGACCGGGATCGGTTCCTCTTCGGTGTCGCCGTACTCGGCGAGCAGGTCCACCAAGATCTTGTAGCCAGCGGCGTCATCAGTGATGTGCCGCTTGGCCAGTAACTCGCCGGTGTCGTTGACCAGGGCGACGTCATGTGTCCGTTCCGCCCAGTCGATTCCGCAGTAGATCAAGGTAGTTCCTTCCTCATGGTGCAGGTGTTTGCGCTGTTCACGAGCGCGTGTGGGCCACGCGGCGACCTAATTCCAGGACTCGGCCGCAACAGATCCGGTCCGACGCCTCACTAGCCGTGTTCGTGGCACCAGCGCACCGCGCGGGCCTCGGTCTATTGCGGGAGCTCAGACAGCTCAGGCATATCGAGAGGTCACCGTGCGATGGGCTCGCCCCACCAGCACCAACGAGTGATCAAGGTGGTAGGTGTTGACGCCCGAAGGTGCCGGGCGTTGCCTCTCTAGCCAGAGGCATCAAGGCCGGGGCGTCTTCGGGCATCCGCCCGGCGCCCACGGGCGCCAACATCCACGGGACGGGGTGGTGGCGGCCACGAAGACACCGGACGGCGCCGCTCTACAGCGAAGACGTTGATCGCCTGGTTCTCAATAGACGTCCGTACGGTGCCCACGCGGCAGCCACCACCACGAGCAACAGGGCCATCCGCACGGTCTAACCAGAGGCTTCACAAGCCGGGCTCGAAATGGGCGTGACGGTCCTCACTGCTCGAACACCCCCGGGACTCGACCTGACGTCCCGGGGCCGTTGCAAAGGAATTAGGGCGTCTCCTTTGGGCACCGGCGAGGCGAGTTCAACTGGGCCCATTTCATGGTGGGTTAGCGAAGATCAAGCGTTGTGTTCTCGCTCCGCGAGGCGCCTTGGCCGCAACGCCTGTCCTTATCTCCGGGTCAGGGCAGGAGATCGGCCACCAGGGTGGCGAAGTCGTCGGGGGTGGTGAGGGTGACGCCGAGGTCTTCGGCCTTGGCGCGCTTGGATCCCGCGCCTTCCCCCGCCACGACCAGCGAGGTGCGCTTGGAGACGCTGGAGGAGGACTTGCCGCCCGCCCGCTCGATGAGCTCGTTCATCTGGTTACGGCTGAGGGACTCCAGTTGACCGGTCATGGCACCGGTGACGACTACGGTCATCCCGTCCAACGGGCCTGCCGTCGTGGCGGGTTCGTCCTGGCCTTCGCCGTCTGCGGCCGGTGGGGTGGCGCCGGGTTCGGTCATGTTCACCCCGGCGGAGACAAGTTTGTCGATGACGTCGGCGAGTTCGGTGAGCTCGGCGACGATCACTGGTGCCTTCTCCGAGCCGATGCCCTCGACCTGCTGCATGGCATCGGCGTCGGCGCCTCGGATCGCGTCCATGGTGGCGAAGTGGCGGGCGATGCGGCGGGACATGGACCGTCCGGTGCCGCGCACCCCGAGCGCGCACAGCACCCGGTTCAACGGCTGCGTTTTGGCCTGCTCGATCGCGGTGAGGAGGTTGTCGGTGCTGGTGGATCCCATCCGTTCCAGGGCGAGCAGCTGCTCGGCGGTCAGGGTGAACAGGTCGGCGATGTCAGAGACCAAGCCCCCCTCGACGAGCTGGACCACGCGGGAGGCGCCCAGGCCTTCGATGTCGAGCTGGTCGCGGCCGGCGGCGTAGGTGAGGGCCGCGACGAGGTGGCAGTTGCGGCCGCGTTCACAGCGCCAGCGCTGCTCGCTGGTGTCGATGCCGGAGCCACACTGCGGGCAGGTCTCGGGGAAGGTGATCGGCTGCTCGTTGCCGGTGCGCAGGTGGGCGACGGGGGCTTCGATGCGCGGGATGATGTCGCCGGCCTTGTAGACCATGACCTGGTCGCCGAGGCGCAGGTCGCGTCGGGTGATGTCGGCGGGGTTGTGCAGGGTCGCGTAGCTGACGGTGGAGCCGTCGATTTCGACCGGCGCGAGTTCAGCGCGTGGGGCGATGACACCGGTGCGCCCGACGTTCCATTCGACGGCGATCAGCGTGGTGATCTTTTCGACGGCGGGGAGTTTGTAGGCGATCGCCCAGCGCGGAGCGCGGCTGCCGAAGCCGGCTTCCTGCTGATCGGCGGCTAGGTCGGCTTTGATGACGATGCCGTCGATGCCGAACGGCAACGCGGCCCGCAAGCCGGCGATTTCCTCGATGCGGTTCTGCACTTCGGCCGGGGTGGGCACCGTGCGGCCGGGCACGTCGGTGGCGTCCGCGGTGTGCACCCCGAGCTCGCCGACCCGGTGCATCAGCTCGCTGTGCGGCGCGCTGCGTAGCCGTTCGGCCAGGGCATCAGGGGTGTCGGCGAGCGGGAGCATGCCGTAACCGAAGAAGGTCATCGCCACGGTGTAGGCGCGGTCTTTGGCGCGCAGGCTGCCGGCCGCGGCACTGCGCGGGTTCGCGAACGGATCACCGCCGTGTTCGGTGCGCACGGTGTTGGCCTGCTCGAACTGGGCGGTGGTCATGAGGACTTCGCCGCGCACCTCCAAGGTGAGCGGCTCGGCAAGCTGCTGTGGCAGGCCTTCGATGATGCCGATGCCGTGCGAGACGTCCTCACCGGCGGTGCCATCGCCGCGGGTGATCAGCTGCGTGAGCCGGCCGTCGCGGTAGCGGGCCGCGATGGCGAGCCCGTCGAGTTTGGGCTCCACGCTCCACGCGGTCACGGGCCGGCCGATGCGGCGCTCCACGGAGGCGGTCCAGGAGGCGAACTGCTCGGCGGAGAACACGTTGTCCAGGGACAGCATCGCCACCGTGTGCGGCACATCGCCCACCGCGGCGCCGCCGGCGACCTTCCCACTCGGCGATTCAGGAAGCACCTGTTCCGGATGGGCCTCCTCGTACACGGCGATCTCCCGCAGCAAACGGTCGTAGGCGTCGTCGTCCAAGGCGCTGTCGCCGCCCGCGTAGTACGCGGCCGCAGCCTTCACCGCATCCTCGACAGCCTGCCCGTACGCCGCGGCATCGGGAATCACCCGCATGTTCGTCATGACGCTGATTGTGCCGCCCACCACTGACAACGGCCGCGAGGAGTGCGTGAAGCAGCGGCTGGTCAGCAGGCCGACAAGGCCCGTGCCCCCTGCTTCGGAAGTGGAGCCGCTACGCCCCCTCCCGGGCTGGAGAAACTGCGTTGGATGCCGAGCTCGACCGTCGTCTGAGCGGCGCACAGCTGCCTGGGTGTGTCCGGGTTGATGTACGCGACAACACCGCGAGCACGCAGTCCGAGCACGGGGAGAATCGGTGAGGCCCACTACAGTGCGCCCATCGGCCTCAGCCCCTGTTACAGCCCTGGAGGCCGGGGCCCTTCTCCGAGATCACGCCTGGTCGTAGAACGTTCCCGCGTCGGTGGCGTCCCCGAGGACCTGCTCGACGAACTCTGCGTGCTCCACCGAGGAGTAGCGAAGTCGGCGCCAGCGCGACAGGTGGTCTGGGTGGCCGGCCCACCGCGAGGCGGTGTCGACGAGGCGGTTCCAGTCGGTGGCGATGCTCTGGCGCAGCATCTGGACGAGTCCGGGCTCCTGGATGCGTCGCTCACGGACCGTCACCTCCCAAGTGACCAGGTCGTCGTCGAGGTCACGGCAGTAGGTATCGATCACCTGCGCCAGGTGTGCGGCGGTCCAGTGCGCATCGGTGCCCTCAATCTGGTTCTCGGCGAGCTCGCCGAACCGTGCGGCCAGGAACGCCTGCAGCGGACGGACGTCCGCGCCACGCAGGTCGTCGGAGAACTCCAGAACGGCGGCCTGCTTGCCGACGGCGTCTTCGGGGTCGAGGTGGCTCACGTGGCGGTTTCCCTCCCTCAGGACGGACCCGGCGTCCGCCCGGCCGTCCTGCCCTGTCTGTCGCATCGGATAACGAAGCTAGTCGACGCGATGGGGGCAAGCAGCCCGAACGTCCGGAACATCCCTCCGTCCGGCGACTGCCAGCGCAACGCGCCCGAGGGCGTGTTGCGAAAGTGTGTGCGGCGGCGGATGTGCCGTAGTACTCCTGAGGGGACGTAGAGACACGTTTGTTCTCACTTGGAGTCGTCCATGACCGTTCGCCGTGTCGTGCCCAACATCCAGTCGGAGGCCGCGCAGGAAAGCCGGGAGTTCTATGGCCTGCTGGGCTTCGAGGAGGTCATGAACCACGGCTGGATCATGACGCTCGCCTCTCCGTCCACCCCGGCAGCGCAGATCAGCGTCATGACCAGTGACAAGACCGCGCCTGTCACCCCCGATATGAGCGTCGAAGTGGACGACGTGGATGCGGCCTATGCGGTGATGCGGGAGAGCGGTGCGGAGATCGTGCACCCCTTGCAGGATGAGGAGTGGGGCGTGCGGCGGTTCTTCGTCCGCGACCCCAGCGGACGGGTGGTCAACGTGCTGGGCCACCGCTGACGACCTCTCCCGCACCCCTGGTGAACCTCACGGCCTGACTGAGGACCGAGCTCCCGAGGAACTCCCTCTACTGGTTACATTTGCACCTTCAGATGGGCCGCCCATCGATAGCGTGTGGTCGTGACGGAGCATTCGTATGACGCTGCTGACATCACGGTGCTGGATTTCGATGCCGTCGTGCGCAAACGACCGGGCATGTACTTCGGAGTGGGGCTCGGAAATCCGACGCTCCCAACCCACTTGATCTGCGCGGTGGGGCGCCATGTGCTTCATCCAGCGACAAGCGTTGCCGGGGAACACACACTGCATGGTCTCCTCGAGATCACCAGCGACAGCAGCTTCACAATATCCATCGACCAGGCTCACACCTGGGAAGCCTCCGGGGCCCCCGTTCCCGGTTACTTCGGCTCCCTCCTCGGCCCCGAGTGGTGGCTATTGGCAGCAGCTGCCGCGGTGTCCCGACAGACATCCGTGGAGATGTGGCACGCCGGGCGCGGATTGCGTCAAGTCCACACCGGCATCCGGCCTCTCACCGCTCCCCAAGAGTTCCATCCACCACAAGGCAGCGGCACGAGCGTGAGCTTCGCCTTCGACCCGGCATACGTCGGTCCCTATTTCGTACTCCCCGTGGACCTCGAGAGCCTCGACCTGCACGGTCCGGACTGCTCGCAACCGGCAGGCTCAGGCCATGTTCTGATCAGAGATGTCCGCTGCGGGCAAGCAGCGCGAGAGGTCTTGCACCACTGACCATCGGTGCCAGATCAGGAACGTCCCTCGAGGCGAACCACACCCAACCCGATTCGCCCAGTCACCTACTCACGCGACCACCCCCGCCCCAGGGCCCCGGCGTATCCCGGTTGTCGGGTTCGCGGGGATCATGTGATGCCGTGGAGCGCGCTCCCGTCAGGTGTTCGGCAGGAGACGCAGGGTGAGGCCCAGTCGGCTGGGCCGTTCGGCCGTACTCTCCAGCGGGGAGTTGATGCGTGCGGTCTCCACGCACAGGAAGTGGCGGTAGTCCTCGTCCGTGAGGTCGACCATGGAGGCGGACAGTTCTGCGCCGGGATTCCAGACGACGACGTCGCTCGCCTCGTGGTGCGTGATCTCAAGGGTCTGGCCGCGGGCCTGGTCCGCGAGGACGCTGAGCCTCTCGGGATGTGTGTAGACCCGCTCAATGTGATCCTCGGGCGTCACCGCGCCGGCGGCATCGGCCCGGTCCGTCGCAAGAAGGTTGTCGCGAAACTGCGTACCGAGACCGGAGACCTCCGCCTGGCCGAGGGCGCCGATCGACAGGTAGGTGTGCAGGGCAGCTGTGCTGGTGTAGTCACCGTGCGCCTCGACCGCAATGTCGCACGCCGCGCCGAGCGTGATTCGAGTGCGCAGCGTGAACTCGTGCGGCCACATACGACGCGTCGATTCCGAGCTCTTGAGCTCCAGCGTCAGGCCGACCTTGTCCTCGATGTCGTCGTGCGCCGTGAGATCCCAATCAAGGAGGCGGGCGAACCCGTGCGACGGCTTTGCGACCGTGCCGAACCACGGCCAGCACAGGGGCACACCGCCCCGCACGGGCGTCCCCGCCCGCCACGTGTTCAGCTCGCCCAGCCACAAGAGCGGTTCGGATCCCGTCGGTTGCCAGGCAACCAGCTGGCCGCCCTGGAGGCTGACCGCGCCCCTGACGCACGGGTGGTCGACGACCACGATCGAGAGGTCACCGAGCCGGCGGCGGGTCAGCGATGCCGACAACCGTTCGATGACAGGCAGGGCAAGGACAGTAGAGAACGCATCGTTCATGTGACGACTCTTCAGAATCACGACAAAAGATGCAAGTCGCGCCATCACGAGGAGTCTCAGCTCGAGATCACACCCCGGCCGCCGCCCTTCGCCACCGCCCTGCAGCCCTGGGCCCCAGCACGACACGACACCGTCCACTGGCCCACGACGCCCGACGCCCGTCGCCCCTGCCGGATGCTCCAGGCGCCGATCGGAGACACCCCCGGGAGAGAAGCGGCCCATGACACCCTCGCCCGCTACGAGTTACCTCGGGTGGGGCTCGTCCTGATAATCCGCTGACCACCCCCGCGGGTGGGCTCCGGCATGCCGGAGCCCACCCGCGGGGGCGCCACACAACGTACGCCCCCGAAACCCCTTGGGCAGAACGCTCTCTACGTCATCCACAGTTCTTGAAAATTACTCGTGCCACGACGAGGGGCCGGGCCGGCGATGCCGGAACCCGCGCGGCAGGGGCAGGGCGGCCACGCAGGCGCGAAGGGGGGGCCTTCGCCGCTGGTGACCGGGGCTGCCGCCTGGGACAAGGTGGCCTGGAAGTCCAGGGCCTCGGCTACCAGTTGAGCGCGGCGGACTCGGTCTGCTGCCAGTAGGTGACCTTGGCCGTGTTGTCGCTGTACCACTTCACCGACGCCGGCAGCTCAAGGGTGACCCAGGGGCCCTCGACAACGGGCTCATCGCCCTCGCTGGCGTAACCCATGCCGATGGCCACCGAGGACGGGTCGAAGCCCTTGCCGTTCTCCTCGCTGATGTCCCCGGTGGAGATCCCGGCGTAGGCCGACTTGCCGGGCTTGAGCACGACCGTGGACTTCGGCAGGGTCTTCTCCTCGACCATCGCCGCGGGATGGTCGTCGAAGGACGCCTCGGCGATCCAGGCCCAGCAGGCCTCGTCGCTGACGTTCTTGGCGGTGACGAGCAGCAGCGGAACCGTGCCGTTGGGGTTCTTCTCCGCGATGCTCATCTGCAGGCTGTCGCTGTTGCACTGCGGGACGTCGGTGCCGGGACCGTCGGCGTCGGCGCCACCGGCGCCGTTCCCGCCACTGGAGTTGCCGCCGCTGTTCCCGCCCTCGCTGGGCTTGGCGTCGCCGCTCGGCTTGGCGTCGCCCGTGGGCTTGGCGGAAGCGGTCGCGGACGGCGTGTCGGCAGGGGTGCCGGACGCGTCGCTGTCGCCGCTCGGGTCGCAGGCGGTGGACGTCAGGATCGTGGCGACGGCCGCCGCGCCGAGAGCGTACGACTTCCAGGTCTTGCGAGCTGAATGCATGGTCTTCCCCCGTGGGACATTTCTTGGTCGGCGCGTACTGAACTGCCACACAGAGCGTGCACAGTCAGGTGGCCCAACTCGCGTGTGCCCCGCGACCGTTACGGATCACGTACACGGAAGTTGCCCTACCGTTCCGTCGCCTCAGGGCTCACCCTGAGACCGTGTTTGAGATCTGGCCAGCCCAGGTTGTGTTGACGCGTTTGCTGTGCTCACTGTCGGCAGATGCCTCGGCAGGTCACCAGTCAGCTGAAGCCAAGTTCGGTGAAGGCACAACCCCCGCGTTCGGCATAGGGCAATGCCTGCCGGGACACGAGCTTCGGAGTCTGCCGGACGTACTGATGGAAGCCCGAGGCCCGGAACTTCAAGTCAAACGCGTGGCCTTCGATGTGCCAGAGCGGACAGTGTGCAAAGTTCGGGCGGGCATCATTCGGCACTAGCCGGTGCACCCTGTCGACCTCCAAGTCCAGGGCGAAACCCTTGAAGTCGAGGTCGCCCTCAAGGTCGAAGACATCGTCGAAAACGAGTGTCGCCGGAGAGACCCAGAATGAAAAGTGTGTTGCGGGCGGGACCGGGTGGACCCAGCGGACGATGTAGTCGAGGTCGAGGAGGAGACGCGGCAGGATGCCATGCGTCAGCTGGACGGACAAGCCGTGGACGGTGGCGTCATGCCACCCCATGTTTTCGAAATCCGCGTCGCTCCAGGTGCTCTTGGAGAGACCTGAATCCTCGTGGCTACCGTTGCCCATGTCCGAATCCAACCAGACACCTCAACGGAAGCAGTCGCAGGCCAGGCGCGGACGAGAGGGGACGGGGTCCTGGGCGTGAGGCTGGTCGGCCTCGAGTGGTTCGACGGACCATGATGCCGATCATCGCCCAGCGGATCATGGTCTCGGACCGGGGCCGGACTGGTTTCGTAGTCGCGGGCCAGGCGCCGGTGGGAGGTGATCCACGAGAGTGTGCGCTCGACGGCCCACCGCTTCGACTGGACCTGGAAACCGCGCTGGCCCGGAGCCTTGCGCACGATCTCTAGCTCGCGGCCGAGGACGGTACTGGTCCACTCCACGAGGCGTCCGGCGAAGCCTTGATCGGCCCAGATCTTCTGCACGCCCGGGTGGTCCAGGCGGGTCCACAACAACGAACGCTTCGCGACGTCGCGGTCCTGGATGTTCGCTGCGACCACGTGGACCGCCAGAAGCAAGCCGAGGGTGTCCGTGCTGACCGCTTGCGGCCCTTCACCTCCCGACATCGAACCCTCTGGTCCCCACGGGCACTGTGTCGGCAGACCGAACCGACTGTGAATCGATCAGGCCCACGCTCGGCTCGGTGTCGCGTCCGACGGCATCGCGCACTTTGTCTCGCAGGGCGTCGTGGATGCCCTCGACAGTGCCGTCGTCGTGCCACCAGGTGAAATACCACTACACCGTCGGCCAGGGCGGAAAGCCCTTCGGTAACTGCCGCCAGGCACACCCGGTCCGCACCACGTAGAAGATCGCGTCCACGATCCGCCGCCGTGGGTGCTTCTCTCGCCGCCCGCCCTTCGGCCCCACCCTCGCCGCTGGCAGCAACGGCTCGATCAACACCCACTGCCCATCCGTCAGATCCGACGGGTACCCGCTCTCGGAACCACTCACCCAAGGCTCAACGGCCTCTCCAGCCACGGGATACGGCAGATCTCAAACGCGGTCTCAGACACTTGGTTAATCACTTACGGGACACGTTCTGCACAAAGCCTCAGCAGTGTTGGTGCGGGTGATGGCCCACTCTCCCGTGCGTACCCCCGGCAAGGAGCCAAAGATGGGTGGGGCTCGACCGGTTCACCGGTCGAGCCCGTTCGGCTCGGTCACCTCACTTGGAGGGCTTCTCCAAGAGGTCTTCGTCGAGCCAGTTGTTCTTCCTGTCGTCGATTCTCACGAAGCTCTTGGTTTCACCCCAGCCAGTGGGAGTCCAGTTCCCGCTCTTCGTGGAGTAAACGAACTTGCCCGTTTTCCGTTCCAGTACCTCGCCGAAGCACTGGTAGGGGCGGACATGGGATTCGAGCTGAAAGACAGGTTCGTGTAGGTATTCGTCCCCGACGTGGTCGCTGTACCTGTAGATGCGGCCGCCCCAGCGACTGGCGATGAGAGTGCACTCGGCCTGTTCGGGGATGTCGATGCCCAGGTCCCGCGCGGCGTACACCGTGTTGCCCGTGGCGGCGGCGTCCCTGTAGAAGACCTTGTACACCGCCGGATTGTCAGGGTCGGTGGTCCGCGGAGACGGTTCCCAGAAGGTGGCCCCACTCTCCCTACGGTGGATGAACCATCCCTGCTCGACGATCTCCAAGTCCTTGAGACAGGAGCCCTCTTGCGGTGACCGGGAGTCGTCAGTGTAGGCGCGAGGCGGTCCAGAGGCAGGACGTGGTGGGTTTGCGTAGCGATATCCCTGAACGCCTGACGGCGCCGTCAGGGAGCAGATGTCCTTGTCGAGCTTGCCCGCGTCGTCCGCCAGGTAGCGGGCGTCGACGTACTTGGGGGTGGCTGCGCCCTCAGCCGGCACCGGCTCGCGGAGGAAGAGCCGGTTGAGTCCGCCCGACTCGGCGCGCACGAGCCCACCGCCTTCGCCCGCCTTGAAATGGCCTTCAAGCCGGTCGCCGATCGCGCCGAAGCAGGTGAACGGGTCCATGGTCCCTGCAGGCTTGAGGGTCTTGGTGGCCTCGTCCCACTCGTACGCAGGCGGTCCGACGATGTCGTTCAACGAGAACTGCCCATCGCTGGCCACGTAATGGTCCGGGTCCTCAACGGGTTCGGTGACCGCTTCGCAGCCTTGCGGGTTGACCTGCGGTGCGCCCGACTGGTCGACGGACTCGATGAGCAGCGGCCTGTGCCAGCCGCCTACGGGTGGCACCAGATGGTAGAACCGCCGGTAGACCGCCCGGCTGTCCTCCTTCTTTGCCTCATCGGCGGGCACCTCGTACCAGCGGCCGTCGGTCTCTTCGAACCACCCGGATTCGGCGTGCAGGGCGGGAGAGCAGGTCCCGGCCGCACCGGCAGGCAGTTCGACGGGCTTCCAGTACTTCGTGACATCACCGTCCTCGTCCTCTTCTTCGCCTCCTGCCCAGGCGGTCTTGGCGTTCTTGTCGATGCAGGCCTTCGGCGCGGCCGCGACGGCGCCTGAACTCGCCGTTGCCGGGGCCGCACCCAGACCGGACGTCAGACCGGCCAGCGCCAGCCCCGCCGCCAGCAGACCCGGGCCCCTTCGATAAGTACGTGTCACGCGCGCCCCTTCCGTCGCAGTTCCCTCGTTCCAAGGGCCAGTCTCGGGGCGCAGCACACGGCAAAAACGATTCCTGCCGCCGTATGGGCCAGCAGATTCGCTGCCAAGAGCGGACTCGTGCGATCAAAGCTATCGAGGGACAACTGCCGCTCTATACCGGCGATGATTGCGCGCGCCCCACCTCCGTTTTACTGATCGACCCGGCCGGATTTCGCCCTTAGCAACGTTGCGATGGCATTCCCCACCGGGCAGGGCAGGAGCATGCTCGTCGCCGATGGCGAATCCACCTGGATGCGGAACGGCCGCGAGGTCGGCAACATGAACGACTCAACAACCCTCCGCAAGCTGGACGTCTCGGGCTCCGGCCAGCACAACGGCGCGAACGTCCAGACGTACAACCCCAACGACCCCTCCGCGCAACGCTCGTGGATCACCGAGACCGGCCCGGACACCGTCATCGTCATGAGTGTCTGCAGCGGCAAGGCCTGGACATCGAGCGCCAGCGCCGCGACAACGGCGCGAACGTTCACATTTACGACCTGCACCGCAGGCCCACCCAGCAATAGCACCTGGCCCGCCACAACCTGCCCAAATAGGACACGGCGCCGATCAGTGCTTCACACGCCGACTTCGAGCCCAGTCTGTGGAGTTCCTTGCTGTTCCGGGCAGTTGCCGCAGGTCAGCGCGCAGCTCACGACTGGGTTCGCTGCCATGACGGGTTCCGGCCATGGCACGGATGGCGCTGTGGACGGTGCCCTGTACCCGGCCTAGCGTGGCGCCGCCCCGACCGGCTGGCGGGCGGGGGTTGCGGAGGAAGTGGGTCGGCATGACAGTGCGGATCATCCGAGGACAGGGGCCCGACGCGTGCCCGTGGGGGTACTGGGCGCTCTACGAGAACAAGCAGTACAACGAGAGCGAGCCGGCGGACATCCTGATATCCGACACCAGCGTCTGGAACCTCAAGGACGTCGGCTTCAACGACCGCGCCTCGTCGTATGTGAACCGGACGAGGTACACCATCAGCCTGTACGACGATGCTGGCTACGAGGGGCGGGAAAGGGGCGTCGGGAGCGGGAGTCAATACCACCACGTCATCCATGAGCGGACGACCCGCCCCTACCTCTTCAGCGACGAGGAGGTCGGCGACATGAACGACGCCGTCTCCTCAGTGCGCCTGCGGGAGCCCGCCCTGGAAGCGGCCACATTCCCTGCCGGCCTGTACACGCTGGTCAACGGGGGATCCGGCAAGGCTCTGGAAGTCGCCGACGGCGCCCTTGAGAACGGCGGGAACATCCAGCAATGGGAGTTCAACCAGTCCGCCGCCCAGCAATGGCAGCTCGACCCCCTCGGCGACGGCGAATACACCCTGACCAACAAGGTCAGCGGCAAACGCATGGACGTCGCAGGCAATGACAGCGACAAACGAGAAAACGGCGCCAACGTCCACCAGTGGGCAGCCTTCGACCACGACTCGCAGAAGTGGCGGATACGCCTTCGGCCCTCCATGGGCAACTACACCCTCACCAACGTCTTCAACGGCAAGGCCCTGGACGTCGCCGACGGCTCCACCGCCAACGGCGCCAACGTCCAGCAGTACGATCACAACGACACCGACGCGCAGAAGTGGACCATCAGGCCCGTCTCCCGGAATCCGGCCGCCGGCACCTACACGCTCACCAACGTGGGCAGCGAAAAGGCGCTCGATGCCGTCAACACCACGGTCGAGGGCGGCGGCGCCGTCGTGCAGTGGTCACGCCACGGGCACCCGAACCAGCAGTGGACCCTGGCCGAAGTCACCGACGGCGTGTTCACACTGACCAGCGTGTACAGCGGCAAGGTCCTCGACGTCACCGGCGGCAGCAAGGACAACGGGGCCCCACTCCAGCAGTGGGCGGGCAACGGCTCACCTGCCCAGCAGTGGAAGCTGACCGAAGCCGGCGAGGGGATCTACCGGCTGCAGTGCATCGGCAGCGGCAAGTTCCTAGATGTCGCGGCCAACAGCACCGACGACGGGGCGATCGTGCACCAGTGGGACGCCAACGACTACAACAGTCAGAAGTGGCGGCTGACCCCGGTCGGCTAAACCCATCCCCGAGTCGGACGGAACGGTCACCGTCGCAGCGATCCAGCTGTGGCTGCGGTGGATAGGGTCGGACCGCAACCACACGACTTCCGAAGCGAGTACGCATGGCCCGCCTCCTCGCATGCTGGAAAGCGGCCGGAGTCGAAAGAATGAACCGCGGCCGATGCAGGCCAGAGGCTGCGGGCAGGACACGATGAGCAGCCTGGTGGTCCGGCGAGAAGGTACGCCGAACCACCAGGCCCAGACCGGGTGTTACTGGCAGGTGGCCAGGATGACGGAGACAACGGTGCACGTGGCCGGGCAGCCGGCGCAACGGGCCCCGAAGGACTTGGCCGCATCGGCGCCATTCGCAATGCTGCCGTAAGGGCCTCGATGTGTTGGGCAGTTGATTCGGCAAGGCCGCCGCCCTTCTCCTCGAACCAACTCTTCCACGCACACGTAGTCCAGTAGGAGGGCGAACCGCCATAGCAGCGCCTCACGCCGGTGCCCGGAAGGTCATCCAGCTTCGCCGCCAGCTGTGACACCTCCGCGTCCGATCTTGTCTCCTCAGCCATGGCCACATTGTCTTCGGCTGGTCTGACATTAGCTGTGGCGGCGCCCTTGAGCCTCGTACGATCAAGTTGGGTGCGGGGCCGCCAGGAGGGATCGTGGTGTCCGTGCCGCCGAGCGCACACTGTGGGAGCTGCACCGTACTGTCTCGCAGCTGCGTGAGGATCTGACGCGGTAGGCAACCTCGGAAACCCCGTTGGCCTGCTCGTTCACCGCCTGCAGGGTCGCCTCAAGCACCGGCGCCACATGGGCTTCCGGGAAGAGACGGACCTGCACAACGATGTTCACCTGCACGAACCTACCCACCCCACACCATCCCAGGGAGCTCCCACCAGATGCGACGCTGCTCAGACGCGATGCTGCGACGCTCCGCGCCGCACACCACAGGATGCGATTCCTCCCGGGCCTAAAGGCCCGGGGTTCCTCGCAAGATCGCGCTGAACACCTCGTGGCCGCAACGTCTTGGCCGCAGCAGGATGGCCTGCCCTTGGTCGACCACGTGTGTGATCGGCATGGTGTTTCGCTGCCTCCGCAAAGAACTCACGCGTCGACCATGCACAGCACCACTGACCACTACGCCACCTCTGCGCAGCAGACCCCACGTGACCAGGACTCTCACAACAGGCCCTAGGGGGCCTGTCCGGGCAGGCCCGACCAGAAGGTGCACTGGTGTTCTTCGGTGAATGCCGTCGAGATGCGGTCTCCCGCAGGGTTCAGCGCGAGAACGGTGTCGTGTGGTTCCGCCTTCGGCCAGTGGCCCTGGCCTGGTGTGTTCGGGTTCCCGGTGCGGGCGAACGCCGCCCAGTAGCGCTTCATCCGGTCGGCGAGGGCCATCTGGACGGGGGTCAGCGGCCGGTCGCCCATGGTGAAGTCGTGCAGGTAGGCGAGTTCGGCGCTGTGGGCGTTGGCCATGTTCAGCCCTGGCACCTGCGCTCCGTACAGGGTCGGCGAGTTCGGGTCGTCGAATTCGTAGGCGTAGGCGGGTACTTGTGCGGCGAAGACGCGGGCCGTTGCGCCTGTATGGCAGGCGAAGGTGGCGTCTGTGGAGAGTGCGGACAGCGCGAGGTACGGGGAGGCGTGGTCGGACAGCGGATAGCGGGCCAGCACCTGCGGCGCTGCTTTGCCGTACCGCTCGTTGATCTGCTCGACGTACTGCTCGGCGGTGAGGTGGGGCTGCGTCAGCGCGACGAACAACCGGCTCTCGGCACGGGTGCTGCCGATCAGGACGGGCACCTTGTTCCAGGCGCCGGCGGCGATGGCGTCCGACGGCTGGACGGGCAGCAGCCGGTCACCGTACGCCGGGCCGGACGTCGGTAGGGCGCGGGCGGCGGCGATGAGGTCGGTCAGGGAGGCGTCGCGGAGACACTCGGTGCGTGTTGCCGCATCCGGGCAGCCCGCGGCGGTGGCGTAGGCCCGGCTTGCGTCGACGGCTTGGGCGGAACTGGGGGCTCGCAGCAGGGTGCAGGGGCCGCTCTGCAGCACGGCGCGGGAGAACAGGCCGGCCGCCCGTGGTGCGGCGAGCATCGCGCAGACCGATCCGGCGCCGGCGGACTGGCCCGCGATCGTGATGTTCGCTCGGTCGCCGCCGAAGGCCGCGATGTTGGTGCGGGCCCACGTCAGGGCCGCGATCTGGTCCAAAAGGCCGTACGAGCCAGTTGCCAGGGCGTTCTCCCGCGTGAGTTCGGGCAGGGCGAGATTGCCGAGTTGGCCGAGCCGGTAGTTGATGCTGATGACGACGGTATGCGTGCGGTCGGCCATGGTGCGGCCGCCGAACTGCGTTCCGGTGCCCTGGCTGTAGGCGCCGCCGTGCATCCAGAACAGCACCGGCAGGCGGTCGCCCGGCCGACTGCCGCGCGGCCGGTACACGTCGAGCCGGAGGCAGTCCTCGCTGATTGCCTGGGGGTCGCGCACTCCGTACGGGGAAAATTGCGGACAGGCGGGTGCCTGGTGCACCGCGTCCCGCACTCCGCTCCATCGGGCCGGTGGTTGCGGTGGGCGGAAGCGCAGGTTCGCCACCGGCGCGGCCGCGTACGGGATGCCGAGGAATTCCTCGGCGCGGTCGTGAACCCGCCCTGCGATGCGCCCGTCGCCGAGGGAGACGAGGGGGCGCCCGGGCGACGGGCTGGCGGACGTCGGGCTGCCCGTCGCCGCCGAGGCGGACAGAAGCTGTCCGATGAGGGCGGCCAGAACGAGCGTCACTGCCAGGCCTCTTGGTCGCCTGGTCAGGACGGCCGACCACGCGGACACGCTTAACGCCTTCATTCTTCTTGCCTCCAGCAAGTCGATGCCGATGGATGCGTGGAGGGCCGCAACCGTGGGATGCGGCCGCCTCCCGATGAGAATTAGTTACACGTGTTACATCGACGTTCAGCGACCATTTAGCACCCTCCGGCACCTTCACGCCAGAGTCCGCGAGAGATGGAGTCGAACCGCCAACTAGGCGCGAGCAACGCGCCATGCAGCACGTGTAACGTTCCGGGAGTCATCTCCCATCGAACCATTGTGTCGACCGTCACAGCAGCGCCATACTCGGCCCGATGGCCTCCGTCGGCACACATGCCACCCGCGGCGACACCGCCCCGCCCCCGCCACCCGCAGCGGCCCTTCGAACGCCTCAACTGCGCGCCAGCTCAAGACAATTCGCCCGATCGGCGACCCCACGGTCCGGCCGCCACGAGCAGCTCATGCCCGGCGCCCACCCTCCGCCGTCGACGTGCCACCACCCCTCCTCTCAGGCGCGTGAAGCACCGCCCAGGAAAGGAATGCCATGACTGAAGCACCAGGAGCCAACGTCTCCCCCGTCGTCCAACTGGCCGCCGGCCGGCTGCGAGGCACCGTCGAGGGCGGTGTCGCCGCGTTCAAGGCAGTGCCCTACGCCGCGCCGCCGATCGGCCCGCTCCGGTGGCATCCGGCGCAGCCCCACGCGGGCTGGGACGGCATACGGGACGCCACCCGCTACGGTCCGAGCGCACCGCAGATGTTCTTCGAGGGCGGCGATCCCGTGCTGGGCGGTCATGGATTCCCGCCGTTCGACGAGGACTGCCTGACCCTCAACGTCTGGACACCGGCCGTCGACGACGCGGCGCGACCGGTCCTGGTCTGGATCCACGGCGGCGGCTTCCTCTCGGGGTCCGGCAACCTGCCCCACTACTCCGGCGAGACCTTCGCCCGAAACGGCGACCTGGTCGTCGTCGCGCTCAACTACCGCCTCGGCCCGCTCGGTTATCTCAGCTTCGACGAGACGGACACAGGGCAACCGGAGCCGGGCAACCTCTGGTTCTCCGACCAACTCGCCGCGCTGCGCTGGGTGCACGACAACATCGCACGCCTCGGCGGCAATCCGGAGAACGTGACCGTCGCCGGGCAGTCGGGCGGCGCGCTGTCGACGGCGGCCCTGGCCGCTCACCCCGAAGCCTCCGGCCTGTTCCATCGCGTCATCCTGCAGAGCCCACCCCTCGGTCTGCACCTGCCGTCCCCCGCCGAATACCAGGAGCGGACGGCCGCCTATCTGGAGATTGCCGGAGTCAAGAGCGTCGACGAGCTCCGCGCCCTGCCCTGGCCACGCCTGATCGAGGCGACCGCGGGACTCTTCGGCCGCACCGCACAGTGGGGACACTGGCCCACCCCGTTCCTCCCCGTGCGCGACGGCCTCACGCTGACCCGCCACCCGGCCGAAACGCTCCTGCACGGCGCCGCCCAGGACCTCGACGTACTGATCGGCTGGACCCGCGAGGAAGCCAACTTCGGACTGGCGCTGGACGCGCAGTACGCGAAGGCGACCAAGGACCGGGTGATCGGCAGGATCGCGGAGACCTTCGCCCACGACGCGGCACACGTGTACGCGGCGTACGAGCGCAAACGGCCCGGAGCCAGGCCTGTGGACGTCCTCATGGACGTACTCACCGATGAGCTCTTCCGCTCACCCGGTCTGGAGCTGGCCGAGTCCCGAGCCGCTCTCGGACGCCCGGTCCACATCTACCAGTTCGACCTCCCCACCCCCGCCCACGAGGGGCGACTGCGCGCCGCACACTGCCTGGACCTGCCCTTCGTCTTCGACAACTTCGACCAATGGACCCACGCACCCTTCCTCGAAGGGATCGATCCCACCGTGCGGGACGGACTCGCCCAGGCCATGCACCAAGCCTGGATCGCGTTCATCCGCACCGGCGACCCCCACCACCCCGGCCTGCCGCAGTGGGATCCGTACGACCTCGAGACGCGCATCACGATGCGCTTCGACTCCGTCATCACGGCCATCGGCGACCTGGCCGCGGACGCCCGCCGACGGCCGGCCACCGGGATGCAGGACAGCACCCGGCTCCTGCACGGCCATTAGCTACACGTGCAACTTGCCGGGTCCCTCCGCCACACCGCCCCATGGAGTTCGGCGACTCCCCCGCTCCACCGGCCCGCCCAGTACGGCCAGTTCGGCCATTGCGGCCCCTGATGCAGCATGACGTTCCGGATCCCGATACTCACGCTCCCTCACGATCGAATACGCGTCAACAAAATGTAGTAACGCGTGTAACCTGGAGAGGAACCCGTAGCGAGGGAACGACGAGCAAGGACGACATGGCCAAGGATTCCACCGCGCCGACGGTCACCAGCGCAGACGTGGCCCGGCTGGCGCAAGTGTCACGGGCCACCGTGTCCTTCGTACTCAACAACACCCAGACGCACCGGGTCAGCGACAGCACCCGGGCACGCGTGCTGGCCGCGGCCGACCAACTCGGTTACGTGCCGCATGCCGCCGCCCGCTCGCTGCGCGCCGGGCGCAGCAACCTGGTCCTGCTGCCCACGTCCGTCTCGGCCATCGGCCGCCTGGTCAGCAACTGGCTGGACGACCTGCAGAGCGAGCTCGAACGACACGGCTACACCACCGTGCTGCACGCCGGCCGGTTCGTTGACGTGGTCACCGCCGCCCGGGCCTGGGCGGAACTGCGGCCCGCCGCGGTCTTCGCCCTGGAAGGCGATCGTTACACCGCGCAGGCGGCCGAGGTACTACGGCGAGCGGGCGTCCGCGGCCTTCTCGTATGCGCTGCCCGACCCGTGGAGGGCGTCCGGACCATCTCGTTCGACCACGCCCGCATCGGAACGGTGGCCGCCGAGCACCTCCTCGCGCAGGGGCGGCGCGCCATCGGCGTGATCATGCCGCGCGAGCGCGGGCTCGACACCTTCGCCAGGCCGCGGCTGGCCGGTGCACGGTCGGTCGCCGCCCGCAGCACCGCGACCGTCACCCCACTGGAGATGGCGTACACCCGGCAATCCGCGGCCGAGTTGGCCGGGCGCTGGCCCACCCTCTCCCTCGACGCGGTGTTCGCATACAACGACGAGTACGCGGCCCTGCTGCTGCGCGCACTGCAGGACGCGGGCCTGTCCGTCCCCGACGAGGTGGCGATCGTCGGAGCGGACGACCTGCTGGTGGCCGAGCTGCAGCGGCCCGAACTCACGACCATCCGGCTCGATCTGCCCACTCCGGCCCAGGTCGCCGACCTCCTCCATGAGCTGATCGAAGGACGTGAGGCGCCGGGCGCGTTCGGCGTGGAACCCGTGCTCATCCACCGCCGCTCCTCCTGAGCGGCCCGCCGCTGCTGCCCGGCACAGATTCCGGGACCGCCGAGTTGCCCTCGCGCAGCGGTGGCGGCGCGCAGGCCACCGCCGCAGAACAGATCCCGATCTGGCGCCGGAATGGCGGGCCAGGAACGCGACGCTCTCGGTCATGATCGGGGTCACGTCCGGGGCCCCGAGGAAGGGGTGGTCGGCGCCGTCCACCGGCCGGAGCGTCACCTCGCCGCCGGCCTGACTCAACGCCTTGGCCAGCACCTCACCCTGCCCGTACGGCACCAGGCCGTCCGCCGTTTCGTGGACCAGCACGAACTGGCCGCGTACGTCACGGGCCTGGCGGCACGGGCCTGTTCCAGCAGCTACCCGGGGGCACCGCCCGGCAACGTGGTGAACGGATTGGGGTACTCCCTGCCGGGCGGAGCCGGCGGCAACGCGTACGAGAGCAGAGAGCCCAGCTCGGAGACCGCGTACCAATCGACGACGACCGCGACGCCACTGTCCTCGCCGTCCACTCCCTCGGCGCCTTCTAGATCCGCTCCCCCGGGGACATCGGGACCGACGAGACCCGCGAGGGCGGCGAGTTGGCCGCCCGCCGCGCCCCAGACCTGATCCGGTCGAGTCCGGCCCCGGGCACCGAGCCGTGCAGCAGATCGACGGGCACGGTGGGCGGCGGAAAGCGCCGGTCACCGTCCAGCCCGCCCCCGCCGTGGATCCGGATGAGAGCGGGCACCGCGCTCGTCGCGGCCGGCACGTCGACCCACCGGCGCTTGCTGGGTCCGAGGGGTTCATCTGGGCGGAGTTCCTCGCCCGTTGGCTCTGGTGGGCAACCGACGCCATGCAGCCCACGAGGTGATGGCATGCCATCTCCAGGGCCAGCGGACCGGGGGCGCGGCGCCCTATGCTCCTTTGGCCTCATCCTCCGGATGGGAGAGCGGGCCGCAGCATGCCACCGATGGTTGGACGGGGGACGGGGCGTCATGGAGGAATTGGCGGAGCTCGAGGAATGGGTGGCAGTGATCGATGCATGCATCGAGCCCATCGCGACGAGGCCGGTGGATCTCACTGACCCTGACTGGATGCAGAAGATGCAGCAGGGCCTGCATCCGCTGGACGAGGCGGGGATCCGGCGGGAGGCCGAGGCGGCGCTGCGAGACGTGCTTTCCCTGTACGAGGCGGGCGACGAGGACGTCCGGGCCGCCCTGCGTGCGCTCCTGGAGCGCTGTCACTCGTTTGGTTGGGCGACGACTTTGCCCTTCGAGCCCACGCCCCAAGGCTTCCGGCAGCGGCTGCTGGAGATGTCGGCCGAGGATCAGGGCCGCGACGCACGGGACATGGTGGCCAACCTGAACGGTCTGTGCGGGCAGGCACGGGACTCCGGTGTCGACCTCCGGGCGCTCCTGCTGGACGTGGCCGAACTCTCCAGTGACGTCGACAAATACGGGATGGGTTCCACTCGGGTCATCTTGCTCCGGGCGGCCGGAAGGGAGCCCAGCGGACTCTGGTGAGCGGGTGGCACGGGAAAACCACCGACGCGGACCACGTCTCCGCAGCTCAGCGGATTCCGTCGACCTGCCCCTGGTAGCAGGGGACTTCACCGCTGCGGTTGAGCTCGGTTCGTGCGGGCCTGAGTGATTGTTTTTGAACGTCGGTCTCGATCGCCTGGGCTCTCTGTGAGAGGTGAGGTCTGTCGTCTCGCGGACCTCATGAGGCAGACTGCCCGGATGAGGCGTGCGGGGGTTCGAGTCGCGCTCTGCGTCGTGATGTTGTCGTTGCTGTCTGGCACGGCGTGCACGACGGAGCCGCCACCGAAGGCAAGCACGAGTGCGCGCATCGAGATCGACCGACCGACGGCGCTCGTGGACGAGCCGATACGGATCCGGGTGGCTGGATTACGTCCGGGTGAGCACGTGACGGTCACCTCTCAGGCCGTCGACCATGAGGATTTGGGCTGGTCGGCCAGGGCCCAGTTCACGGCCGACGGCAAGGGGGCGGTGGATCTCGCGCGCCAGCGGCCTGTCGCGGGCACGTTCCGCCACGTTGACGGTATGGGCCTGTTCTGGTCGATGCGCCCGCAAAGGGGGGAAGCGGACGAGAGCTGGTTCTTTTCCGACGCGCCCGCACGCAAGCCGTCGTACGAGGTTCGGATCGCGGTGCGCAGCGGCAAGCGGGAGATCGCACACCGGGTGACGACACGGCAGTGGCGGGCCGATGGCGTACGGCACAAGCAGCTCACCGTCGCGGACGACCGGATTGACGGCATGCTTTTCCTGCCCCGGTCCGGGGCCTCCCGCAAGGCCCCAGTCTTGCTGATCGGTGGGTCGGAGGGCGGGCGCAGTTTCGACTACGAGGCCGCGCTGCTGGCATCCCGAGGCCATCCGGCGCTCTCCATCTGCTATTTCGCCTGCAAAGGGCGACCGAAGGAACTGCGCGGGATCGACCTGGAGTACTTCGCCCGGGCCGCCCGGCTGCTACAGAGCCAATCCAGCGCCGCCCCGGACGGACTCGCAGTTCTCGGTGCTTCGCGTGGCAGCGAGGCGGCCCAGCTACTCGCCCAGTACTACCCCCACTTGGTGAGGGATGCGGTGGTACTGGCACCTGGTACCCGGACCTTTTCCCCGGGCGGGGGCTCGGCTGCGGATCTTGTGAGCTGGACGCGGGCGGGCCGGCCGATACGGCTCGACCCCATCCCGCTCAACCGGGTGCGTGGCACGGTCCTGGCCGTGGCGGGCAAGGACGACCGGCTGTGGCCTTCCGCCGACGCGGCCGCGAGCATCGCCGAGCGCATCAACGCCTCCGGCACCCGGCATCAGGCACTGATCTACGACGCGGCCGGGCACGGCGGTGCTGGCGTGCCTTATCAGGCCACGGGCAGGTGGATGTCCCACCCGGTGTCGAAGCAGTGGATAGACCTGGGCGGGACGCCGGCCGCCGATGCCCGGTCGAAGGCCGACAGCTGGCCACGGATACTGCAGTTGCTCGACCGCTGAGCATTTGTGAACCCTTGACTATTTCAGTCCGTTCCGGCGGCCGTAGCCACCTTCTTCGCCCTTTGCGGTTGTTTGCGGGGGAGTCTTCTCGTCATCAAGGTGATGAGTGACCAGGTCAGGTGGGCTTCTTCCGCATGCTGTGGGAGCCGTTCGTAGTCCCTCGCGTTGCGGCAGGCTTTCATGATCCACCCGATGGTCCGCTCCACTCTCCGACGCCTTGGGAGGACTACGAAGCCCTTCGCGTCGCGGGGGCGGGAGACGGCTTTCAGGGTGACGGGGAGGAAGTCGCGGGCCCAGTCGACGAGTTGGCCGGCGTACGCGGAGTCGGCCCAGACCTGGGTGATCTGCGGCTGGGTGAGGCCTACAGCAGGGTGCCCCCGACCAGCGGCAGGTTGCTCCGGCGGTGGGCATCCTCGATAGCGTGACCTTCTGCTGCGTGGAGTGTCCATGTGTCGGGCTGGTCCGCGAGAGGGCTTGCGACGGAGAGCGATGAGGCGGCAATGAGTGAACTGACGAAGCCCGAGGTCGACATTCCCGAGGGTGACGCTCCTACCGAGCTGGCCATCCGGGACCTGGTCGTCGGGGACGGGGCTGAGGTGAAGCCGGGCATGGTGGTCAGAGTCCACTATGTCGGGGTGACCTTCGAGTCCGGGAAGGAGTTCGATGCCTCCTGGGACCGGGGCCAGCCGTTCAAGTTCGGCCTGGGCAGTGGCAAGGTCATCAAGGGCTGGGACCGGGGAGTGAGGGGGATGAAGGTCGGCGGCCGGCGCGAGATCATCATTCCCCCGCGTCTCGGCTACGGCAATCAGTCGCCCTCGCCGTTGATCCCGGCAGGCTCGACCCTGGTTTTCGTGGTGGACCTGCTTGACTCGTATTCCGGCACAGCCGGCTGGAGCAACGCCTCATGATCCTGGCCGCTCCTCCCCCACGAAGTGCCGCGTCGTCTCCCGCTCCTCGCTGCCGCCCCTGCTTTCCGCTTCCGCAGCGTCCGAACAGTTCCGCTACGACTCGTTGGCCCCCAATGGCGACGAGGCGAACGTCTTCCTCCTCCCGGCGTGTGGGCTTCCGCGTCCTACTCTCCTTCGGGTTCGTGTCGGGTGGAGCGGACGGGTTCCTCAGCCTGCCAGGCGTTCCACCAACAGGAAGGCGCCGATGGCGATCCTCAGGGCGCCGCTGGTCCGGGTGACGATCCGGACGGTGGAGGGCCGACCCTTCAGGACCCTGCGTTCAAGACCACCAACACGCTCGACGAAGACGGCGCCACGCAGTGGGAACTCAACGTCGAGTTCTCCGCGGGAACCGGCTACAAAGCGCGGCTCGTCTTAGACGATGTCTTGATTGGCGGTAGCTCGTTGCTTCGGGCATGGACATAGTTGAGCGGCTGGTGCCGGACGGGCTGTGGGAGATCTTCCAGGACGTGGCGCCGGAACCGCCGGTACGCGCTCAAGGCGGGGGCCGGCGGCGATGCGATGACCGCGCGGTTCTGGCTGCGATCATCTTCGTCGCCACGTCAGGGTGCACTTGGCGGCAGTTGCCGCCGGTCTTCGGCGCGTCCTGGCAGACGGTGCACCGACGTTTCACGACCTGGTCCACGGCGCGGGTGTGGGCCAAGCTGCACCGCGTGGTCCTCGATCGACTTGGCGTGAACGGCGAGTTGGACTGGTCGCGTTGCGCGATTGATTCGCTCAGTGTCCGGGCGGTCAAAGGGGGCCCTTGACCGGACCGAATCCGACCGATCGCGGCAAGCTCGGGTCGAAGATTCACCTGGTCTGTGACCGCAACGGGCTGCCGCTCTCGATCGGCATCTCCGGTGCCAACCTCCACGACAGCCAGGCACTGATCCCGTTGATGCGCGGCATCCCGCCGGTCCGATCCCGCTTTGGACCCCGGCGCCGACGGCCAGCCAAGCTGCATGCGGACAAGGGCTACGACTTCGACCACCTGCGAGGTTGGCTGCGCCGCCGGCAGATTGTGCCACGTATTGCCCGCCGCGGGGTCGAAAACTCCAGCCGCCTGGGCCGGCACCGCTGGGTGGTCGAGCGGACCATGTCCTGGCTGAACGGGTGCCGTCGCCTGCACCGCCGCTACGAGCGCAAGGCCGACCACTTCCTGGCATTCGCCGGCATCGCCGCGGCGCTGATCTGCTATCGCAGGCTGACAGCCTGATCAGTGTGATCTCGGAGCTGGCATGATCCTGCTGTTGAAGACGACATCGCAGCGAGGAGCGTCATGGCCAACTACCTGCCCGCAGTCATGGCGATGCTCGGACAGGCTCAGAACCGCTACGCGGACCCCTCCGCCTGGGACCGCCTCCGTGCAGAACTCGGCATCCGACTGCCGACCGACTACCAGACCCTCGTGGACGCATACGCTCCCATCCAGCTCAACGGTCACCTGCGTCTGGGCCATCCCGCCACCGAACGCTGGAACCTGGGCGACTGGATCCGCGACACGGCCGGCGCTTGGTCCGCAACCTCATGGGACGACCTTGACCCGGACGAGGACCCTCGCCTGCTGTTCGGAATCACAGAGTTGAGCTTCGGCACGCCCAACGGACTGTGGCCGATCGCAAGTACCGACCGCGGCGAGACACTGTTCCTCGCAGCTGCGGCCGACACAGCCCCCTCGATTCTGGTCGAAGATGGCGAGGGCGGTTGGGCACGGCACAACATGAGCTTCGCCGAATGGCTCTACCGCTATCTCATCGGCGAGGACATGGCCGGCCCCAACACCTCAGCCTTCTATCCCGGCCCAGTACAGCTGTGCCGACTCCCGATGGCCGTCGGCGAACGGCCAGAGCCATGGAGCGGACCGGACCGCGGCATGTAGCCCTTCCTGCCACGGCAGCACACACCACGATGCCAGGAAATCCAAACGAGACATCCTCTTAGACGGCTCCCTCACGTTCGACCGCACCAAGTGCGCGGCAGGCACCTCCCACGTGACCGCCGTCATCTGGCTCCGCTCCTGACAGGTGCTCATGGAACGGAAGCATCACCGGTAGCAACTCGGAGTTCGTGTTTCAGGATGCCCGGTCACGCTGTAAGTCCGGATGTGCGAGGACAGGGACAACGCACTCGACGTGTGCGGCGACAAGAAGAACATCTCTCTTGGCGACTGAGACGCGGACCTGACCGAGCTGCGCGAATAGCACGCGTTCACCTTCCCGACCCTGACGGACCGTCCGCAACCGGCAAGGACGGGCTCGGCGTCCTGCTTGGTGTGCGCGTGCACGCTGATCCCCGAGGGGGAGCCGTTGAGTTACCGCCAGTCCCCACAGCAACCAGGGCCATACGGCGCGCAGTCGCAGCCGCAGTCGGCGCAGCCTCAGCTGCCGCCGCTACCGCCGGGACCGCCGGCCGTCACCGGCAAGAACAGCGGGCGGAAGCTGGCCATCGTCACGCTGGCTCTCGCGGTCACGCTGGCAGGAGGCGGTGCCTGGTACTTCCTGAGTCAGGACTCGGACGGCCCGAACCTCAGGGACGACGGGAAGAGCTACGAGCTGACGATGCCCGAGACCCTCCTCGGCGACTACAAGTTGAGCAATGCGGACGAGGCCGAGGACGACGTCACGTACGAGGAGATGAAGCAGCTGGGGATCGAGCGGGCCCATGCCATCGACCCCGTCTACCGCGCCGGAGACGGCACTGACAGTTCTCCGTCGTTCCGGTTCGACGGGCTCTGGGGCGAAGTCGCGGATCCACCGAAGACCCTGGACCTGATCATGGCTGCCCTGCCCGACAGCACGGGCAACGGCGACCGCGTGAAGGCGGTGGGCGACCCACAGAGCGTACGGCCACAGGGCCTCGACAACGCCGTCATGAAGTGCCAGAAGGTGGCCCAGAAGCACGAGAACCTGGAGTGGACCTACTGCGTCTGGGCCGACTACGACACCATCGGCATCCTGGATCCGCAGAAGGACAGCTATCAGGGCGGCGAGACATACTCCATCGACGAAGCCGCACAGCTCGCAGCCGATCTACGCGCCGAGGTACGGCGTGAAGTGAAGTGAAGCGACGGCGCTTCAGGGCGTCGCGGGCCCGCAGAGATCGGGGAGACAGGCCCTAGCCTCGTCAACCTCCAAGCCCGCCCCGTCCGTTGAGCCGGCCGGCTCGCTGTCCGTGATCACAGCGAGCCGGCCGCAGCCTCAAGAAGGCGGTGGGTCAGATGCGTACGCGGTAGCCCGGTGCGCCGGTGCCGCCGGCGATCACGCCTTGGCTGTCCCAGGCCGGGGTGCCGTCAGCCTCGGTGACGTTGTGGTAGCCGGTGAGGCCGCCGTTGTCGTCGAGGATGAGGTAGTCCGCTTTGGCGTCGCCGCCGATGTCGGCGAACCGGATCTGGCTGCCGATCCAGTCCGCGGAGCCGGAGGCGATGTAGCCGCGGTTGTTCCATTTGAGGGTGCCCTCGGCGGTCGTGGTGTTGACGAGGGCGCGGGTGGCACCGTTGTTGTCGACGATCAGGTAGTCGGCCTTGGCGTCGCCGCCGATGTCGGCGAACCGGACCTGATCGGCGGTCCAGTCGGATCCGGTGGCGACACTGCCGCGGTCGTCCCACTTGATGCTGCCGTCGGCAGTCGTGGTGTTGACGAGGGCGCGGGTGGCGCCGTTGGGGCTCAGGACGAGGTAGTCGGCCTTGGCGTCGCCGCCGATGTCGGCGAACCGGACTTGGGCTGCGGTCCAGTTGGTGGAGCCGGTGGCGATGGTGCCTGCGTCCTTCCAGCCGCCGTGGCCGTCGCCGCCTTCATTGATGAAGGCGTGCACCGCGCCGTTGGGGCTCAGGACCAGGTAGTCGGCCCTGTTGTCGCCGCCGATGTCGGCGAACCGGACCTGGCCGCCGGTCCAGTTGGAGGAGCCGGAGGAGATGTAGCCCTGGGCGCTCCACTTGGCGGGGCCGGTGTTCAGCCAGGCGCGGGTGGCGCCGTTGTCGTCGACGACGAGGTAGTCGGCGCGGCCGTCGCCGTTGATGTCGACGTGGTAGTCCCCGGCGGTGGTGTTCTGGCTGGGTGGTGCGGGCTTGACGTTCACTTCAGCCTTGATCCAGCCCTTGCCGGCGGTTCCCACCACGCCGCCGAGGAACGCACTGGTCATCTTGGCGTAGCCGTTGTTGTTGGGGTGGAGGTTGTCGTTGAGGTCGGCGGTGGTCAGGGCGCCCATGCTGACCTGAGAGATCGGGTAGCCCTGTTGGGCACGGTCGGCGACGATCTTCGGGATCGCCTTGTTGTAGGCGTTGACGCGCGCCTGCACGGTGGGGTCGGTGGCAGGCACCAGGGAAGCGACCACGACCGCAGTGTCAGGTGAGGCGTCGTGGATCTGGTCGATGAGTTTGCCCAGCCGTTGCGGGGCGGTGCTGACCTGGTAGTTGCGGTTCATGTCGTTGGTGCCGATGTGCAGCAGGACGACGTTGGGCTTGGCGTCGGCCAGCCAGGTTTCGATGTTGGCCTGGAGCTGGTCGATGCGCCAGCCGGAGTGCCCCTCGTGGCGGGTGCCGTCGGGGTCCTGCTGCGAGCCGACGAACTGGACGTCCTTCACGTCCTGGCCCAACTGCTTGGCCAGGGCGGGCCGGTAGCCGGTGCGGGTGTTGCTGCCCACACCCAGGGTGATCGAGTCTCCCAGCGGCATGACCGCCAGGCGCGGCACCTTCTCCGCCCAGTGCGCGGGCCGCCAGACCGCGGGAGACAGGGAGAAGGAGGTGGTGTAGTCCGGGTCCGCCCTCAGGGACATGTAGGCCGGGTCGTAGTCGCGGCCGTGCCCCAGAACATAGCCGTCAATATTGCGGATCGTCCCGTTGACGTATTCCCACGCCTGATCACGGCCGCCTGAGGAGCACGGTTCGCCATCGGTGTATCCATCGGGGTGATCGGGGCCTGCAGTGACAAGCCTCAGGTCAAGGCAGAGCCCGGTGCTGTTGTTGACAACGTGGACTCCCCCAGGCACACCGGACGGCTCGAACCGCCACTGCTCGTCGAGCGGGGCGTACGCATCGTCGCGGAGGGTTCCCTCAAAGATCCCGCCCGCCGGGTCGCCGTGGAGCCCCGCCTCGCTGCGCACCGAGTGGGATGTGGAGGTGTCCGTGATGACCGTGTCGCCGTCGGGGAAGCCGGAGTTGTTCCAGTACCTCAGGTCGACGGGTTCCATGCTCCACGCCGACAGCGCGAGGCGGGTGGACACCTCGAGCCTCTCCGCGCCCCCCTCGGGCGCGGCCATGACCTGTCCCCCGGCGGCGTTGATCAGACTCGCTGTACTGTAGCGCCACAGCTGGCCGTCTCCCACGGATGCACCAGTCGCGCAGGTCCGCTGGATCGGCATGCGCATCGGGGCGCCGGTCGGGGAGACGCCGTTGACGACGTCGAGGCACTGGCCGGAGTGCACGTTCTCCAGTTGGGAGTAGAACTCGCCGCCGACGACCTGGAATCGAGTGGCCCGCCACACCTGCCCCAGACTGTGACGCCAGGCGCTCTGCTCCACCACGGCGTCGTTGGTCGTCGAGTCGCCGGCCACGCCGATGGCCACGTTCTGTCCCCAGTGGTTCCAGCGGAATCGGTAGGTGTAGTCCGGGTAGGCCTCGGCGTGCAGCGCGCCGAAGACCACCGGCCAGTGATCGCTGCCTCCGCTGCGGTCCACCGCCGCCCGCCATGTGTGCTGGGGGAGGTTGGTGACCAGATAGTCCAGGTTGCCGCCCATGAGCTGGGTGCGGCTGTCGTCACCGGCGTGGATGACGCTGGCGTTGTAGATCCCTTGGGTGCTGCTGAGGTTGCCCGGCTCGCGGTTGAAATCGCCCAGGACGGCCCAGTTCCACTGCGCGCCGCCGTGGATGCGAACGGTGTCCGCCACGTTGCGGACCATTTCGGGGGCACTGTTGTTGGCATGCGCTCCGGCGTGGAAGGAGGCGTACGCCATGTGCTCGGCGTCGTCCATGACGACGAGCGCGTTCCGTGCGTTGTTGACGGCTGCGACCGAGAGCACGCGGGGCATTCGTTCAGCCGTGACCATGCCCACGGGCAGGTTGGCGGTTTGCATCAGATACACATAGCGCCACTCGGGGCGGGACGCCGTCCCGAGGTTCCAGGTGTACTCGGTGACACCGGCAGGCAGGGGAGGAAATGCGGCGTTCGGTGCCCTGTCGGTCGTTTGCTGGGCGCCGGCCGGGGCGGTGGGGACGTTCTGGGCGTTGGCAGGAACCTCCTGCAGCGCGACGACATGGCTGTCCCTGGCCAGGGCTATCGCGCGGCCGCTCCAGTAACTGGCTTGGCGCTGCATGTTCCAGGTGGCCAACCGTGCGTTCCCGGGCGCCACGGCCACTGCCTCGGCCGGCTGGACCAGGACCGTGACGAGACCGGCCAACAGGGCCAGGATGCAGGTCATGGCGGTCCGGGCACGGTGCGTACGTATCCCGCTCGACCGCCTGGGCCGTGAGCCGGGCCGCAGCCGGCCAAGCGCTTCGGGCTGCCAACGGGCGCCTGCACGCACAGCTGCCCCCGACCTCCACGGAAGCGATATGCGGCAAGAACGGAGGGAAGGGGGTCTGAGGCCAGGCATGGATCGTCTTTCCTAGAAGAGTGTGGCAAGGGGCATCCGGATCAGCGGCAGGAAGGCAGTCCCGGACAAGCGGTGCGCACGGGAGCCTCTCGATGGCCCAGTGCTGCCAAAAGAAGGGGTGCACGGAAGCCGGCCGCCGCCCCGCGCCCCGGCAGGAACAGCCCTCGAAACCGGCGTATGGAGACCGATCCCGAGATGCTGACGCTGACCACTATCGGGCCCGCCGCTCACGTCCCGCTGACGTTGCGCTGACGCGTGAGGCCTCGCCCGCCCTCAGCCGGCCTGCAGCAAGACAAGAGCCGATCCGCCAACGGGTCGCCCGGCGCGTTCGGCCGGAACCTGCTGCACCTGCAGGGTGTTGGCATGCACGAGCGGGACTGGAGCAGGGCGAGCATCGACGTTGCGGCGTGGTCCTTGTCAGGGCCGGGCGGGGCGCCGTCTTTGCCGTAGCGGGGCACGGTCCGCAGACCGGCGCCCTGCTCGACCCGTACGCGGGCGGCGTACAGCCCCGCCCGTGATCGTGGCGCCTCGTTCCTTCAGCCTGGTTGGCCCGTGTCGTCCGCCTCGAGGCTTGCGCGCAGGGCGGCCAGCGTGGCGGCGAGGCGTTTCAGATCAGCGGCGGGAACCGTCTGGGTCAGTGCGGCGAGCGCGCTCTCCACCACGGGCCGGGAAGCCGCCAGCACCTTCTCACCCTCGGGCGTGAGGCGCAGCACGGAGGAGCGGCGGTCCTGCGGGTGCGCGACCCGCACGCACCAGCCCGCGGCCACCAGCCGGTCGACCGCCTTGCTGACGGCCCCCACGGTGATGGCCAACTCGCTCACGATGTCGAGCACGCGGCATCCGTCCACCCGGTCGATGATCTGCAGGAACTCGAACTGGCCGAGCGCCAGGCCGTGTTCGGTGCGCAGGCGCGAGCCGACCGCGTTGTAGAGGCGGGTCTCCACGCGGACGAGATCGAGGAAGACCGGGGTGACGTGGCTCACAGAACCTCCAATAGATTCCTGGGAATCATCTTCCCTGGAAGCCGGTTGGACACGAGCAGATGCATTCCGAGGAATCCATCCTCGCATCCCGACCCCATGGAGGCCCACCATGTCCCGACAGCAACGCCAAGCCCTGGACGCCCTGCTCCGCTCCGCCCCGCAGAGCGAGACGCGACCCACCCCCGACGAAGAGCGCACCTCGTTCGCCGCGGTCATGACGCGACCGGCACCGCACGGCGTGACCACCCGCCGGACCGTCCTGGGCGGGCGGCCCGCGCTGGACCTGGAGCCGGCCGGCGCGGCAGACCGTGGCCGGCTGCTCTTCTTCCACGGCGGCGGCTACGTCATCGGCTCCCCCGACACCCACACCGGCCTGGCCGGTGAACTCGCCGCCCGCGCCGGACTGCGGGCGACATCGGTGGACTACCGGCTGGCTCCCGAGCACGTCTTCCCCGCGGCGGTGGACGACGGTCTGGCCGCCTACCGCGACCTGCTGGCCACCGGAGTCGACCCGCGGGAGCTCGTCGTGGCGGGTGACTCGGCCGGCGGCGGCCTGAGCCTCGCCACCCTGCTCGCCGCCCGCGAGGCGGGACTGCCGCAGCCGGCCGCCGTGGTCGTCTTCTCCCCGTGGGTCGACCTCACCCTCTCCGGAGCGAGCATGCGCACCAAGGAGGATGCCGACCCGATCTTCACCGAGGCCGACGTACGCGCGTACGCGGATCTCTACATCGGCTCGGGCGACCGGAGCCACCCCCTGGCGAGCCCGGTGTTCGCCGACCTCTCCGGCCTGCCCCCGCTACTCGTGCAGGTCGGGGCGAACGAGGTGCTGCTCGACGACGCGGTCCGCCTGGCCGGCCGCGCGGGCGCCGCCGACGTCGAGGCCACGCTGGAGATAGGGCCGGGCCTCCCGCACGTCTACCAGAGCCAACACGGCCGTCTCGACGAGGCGGACGCCGCACTCGAGCGTGCCGCCCGCTTCCTTGTCAGCCACCTCGACGTCCCGGTCGACGCCGGTCACGTACGGGAACGCCTGCTCGCGGTGTGAGAGTGACAGGCGGTCAAGTTGCCTGCCACCGAGTGCACCTCGCCGCGGCGGCACACCACCGGCGAGCCGATCATCCCCTCACCCCCGGCAGCGAAGAATCCAGACTGCGGCCAGATGACCCACAGTGATCACCAATGGTCTCTGACTGCCGTGTCCTGTAACCAGGTGCCGGAGGAGCTGAGGCTGGCCTTCACCCGCCAGCCCATCCCCAGGCCGCCCATGCCCACCTCGTTCCCGCGGAAGACGAGTTCGTCGATTCCGTTCATGGCGGCGTAGGCGCAGGACGGGAGGCTGTCCCGGGTCATGGGGACGTAGCACTGGGCTGGTTCGCGTTCTTGGCTTCCCGCTGCTTCTTGCGCAGCTCTTCAGCCTTGCGTTTCGCTTCGGCCTGTTCTGGGCCGTCCTGCCCGACAGCGACGACGTGCTGCGCGCCCGGTGGTGACCCGCCGCATCCCGGTCTGCCCCTGTCCCACTATCGAACGCCGGCTGCCTGGTCGTCGTGGTCGGTGGATTCGGAGACCTTGCGCCAGGTGTGCAGTTCGGCAACCTGGGTCTCCAGCTTGGCCAGGGTGAACCCGTAGGCGTCGGAGCCCAGGACCAGGCGCAGTGGCGGTTCGGCGATCTCGGTGACATCGGCGATCGCGCGGGCGCCCTTGACCGGGTCGCCGGGCTGTGCGTGGTTCACACCGGCCGCGTGGGTGCGGGTGGCGCCGGCGGTGGAGGCGTAGTCGTCGATGACGTGGGCTTCGGTGTCCAGGCTGGAGGCGTCGAGGAAGTCGGTGCGGAAGTAGCCGGGCTCGATGAGGGTGACCTTGATGCCGAGCGGGGCGAGTTCGTGGGACATCGCCTCGGTGAAGCCCTCCATGGCGAACTTGGTTGCGTTGTACAGGCCCCAGCCCGGGATGCCGACGACGCCGGCGACGGAGCTGATGTTGAGGATGTGCCCGGAGCGCTGCTTGCGCAGTTGCGGCAGGATCGCGCGCTGGACGTTGAGGGCACCGAACACGTTGACGTCGAACGCGGCGCGCACCGCGGTGTCGGAGGCTTCTTCGACGGCGCCGAGCAGGCCACGGCCGGCGTTGTTCACGACGACGTCGATACGGCCGAACCGCTCGATGGCGGCGTCGGCGGCCTGTTGGACCTGTGCTTCGTCGGTCACATCGACATCCAGCGCGAGCAGGTTCGCACCCGCCTCGGGCAGCAGGTCGGCGATCCCCGCCGAGCGGCGAGCGGTGGCGACCACCCGGTGGCCGCGGGCGAGGGCCTCGCGGGCAATCTCCAGACCGAAGCCACGGGAGGCGCCGGTGACAAACCACACCTGCGAGCCGTCCGGGGTGGCGTTGCTGCCGGCGGCGGTGTCGGGCGAGGTGGTGGGAAGGCTGCTCATGATGGTGCTTCTCCTGGCGGGGGTCGAGGTGCTCCGCGCCGTCATACCGCGGCGCTGACCTCAATGTTTCGCCACCCCAGCCAACCTACCCAGCCCTCTGCTCAGCGTAGGTCCACCAGAACCACCCTCCGCCCCCACTCCCATGACGCTGCCCGGACGCTGTCCGTGGCGGGGTCGGCGCATTGTGGCCCGCCGGCTCGGTCAGGTACCGGTGAGGGGGAGGTCTACCTGCTGCCGTGCATGCTCTGCACGGGCGGTCCTGAGGAGGGTCCGCCAGGAGGTCACGGTCGGCCTGCGGCGCAGCAACGCCCGGCGCTCCCGCTCGGTCATCCCACCCCACACACCGAACTCGATGCGCTCATCCAGGGCATAGGCCAAACACTCCGTCTTGACCTCACAGGCACCACAAATCCGCTTCGCGTCCGACTGCGCGGCCCCCGCCACAAACAGCTCGTCCGGATCCGCCGTGCGGCACGCCGCACGCTCCTCCCACGCCTCACGGTCGTAGTCCACTGCCCCGCCCCTCAAATACCTTGTGGATGACTGTAGTTGACCGGTGACACTACGCCACACTTCTGATCTTCCACAGCCTCTCACCAGCACCTGAACAGACAGTGACCGGCGTCGCACTGCCCACCCATGGCCCACGTGCCGTCAGTGGTGATTGCCATCCGGCAAGAGCACGGCCTGCGGTCGGTGAGCGGGCGAGGCGACGCTGTGCGCGCCGTCCGGTGTCGCTGGTCAGAAGGTGAGGAGCCGAACCAGTGGCACCACCACGGCCCATCCGCCGCATTCCACTCACTGCGCTCATTATTTGCGTTGGAAATTAAGCAGTTCACCACGCAATGATCGCGTTTATGATCTCTTGACAGTCATGCCGGGCGGCAGTAATTTCCTTCTTCAGCGCAATAGGGGCGGAGAATCTCTTACGGGCACTGGGGGCATGGCCGGTTTTCATCAGGCTCTTCCAATTGATACGTCATATCGCGTCGGCATGGGGGTTGCCTACGTTTCATCGTGGCGACCAAAAGCCAATCAGCGGCACTGCTGCGCAGCAAATGCGCCCGCAGTGCCACGCGTCTTTCCTTCCACCTCGGCCAAGGTCGTGACCCGATGACTGCACAGAAATCGAACCTCACTTCACCCAAATACGGCTACGACTTCGTCGTCGCCACCACACAGGCCAGCATCAACGCCACCATGAAGGCGTACTTATCCGCTCTCACCCAGCCCGTCGTCACGGTCTGCTATGTGGCAGACCACCTGGGCAATCCGGTGCTGATCGACTACGACCAACTGAAAAAGAACGCCCACGGTTCGGATCCTTTCGCCGTGCCGGCCAATGCCGACCCGAACACCAGCCAGGACCTGCGCAACCTCGTCGAAGCCCGGTTCATGATGGGGTTCCGCGCCCAGATCGGGCTTCCGCCGGGACTCGCGCCGGGCGTCATCCCGGACATCGTGGTGCTCGGCAGCAATACCGCGTCCGTCACCTACAACTTGCTGTGCTCCAAGTTCTCGGTGGTGAAACTCACCCCGGGCGGCGGCTACTCTCCTCCCTCGTGGTTCAGCCAGTCCCAGCCCGCAGGGAATCCCTGGATCTTCCAGTCGAAGGTCGACCTCAGGCTTTCCACCACCTCACCGACCGCGTACAGCAAGCTTCCGCCGGCCGTCCAGAAGCAGATCAAGAATCTTGGTGCGGGAGCGTTCACGGTTCAGCAGTTGCTGTTCGACCTCGACAATGCGGCACTCCAGACGGTTCCGACGATAAAGAACGTGCCGCCGGGTGACCCGCTCTATTCCGTGCTCCAACAGTTTTTCCTGGGAGCCTATTTCGCGCAGATGCGGCAGAACGGATCCCCCGTCCTGGGTTGCACGATAAAGGAGACGAAGGCTCCGGTTTCGACGCTCACCCTCACCGACCTCAATTTGGAGGTCCTGCCGTTCCTCGGCACCAATGGCCAGCCTATCCTGAATCCGACGGCCGCCCAGCAGGATCTGGCCGCCCTGAGCTACCTGTGCGCGGCCGACGGGAATCCGCTGCCTGCCGCCGTGCCGTTCGCCTGGAACTGGGTCGAGGCGAACGAACAGTCCGATTTCGACGGCGTGGTGGCCATCAACCGCAACACCTTCGCCAACTACTTCCGCCGCCAGCTGGCACCGTACGTGCCCAGCAACTGCTACCTGCCCACAGTGCGGGTGACGTACGACGCGGCCAAGGTCGCGACCTCCTACGCGTGGAGCATGACACCGGGTCAGGCACCGAGCTTCACGATGCCCGCGACCGGCCCCACGGTGCTGACGTTCCACTACGGCGCGGACGCCGTCGACCAGGCCGGGCTCAACGGCGACCTGGGCAAGATGCAGGTGCGCCCGTCGTACGACATCAGCGTCACGTTCACCGGTAAGACCATCAAGGTCGTGCAGCACCTGGTCGTCTATCTGTACGTCAGGAGCCTGGCCACCTCCACCGACGGCAACGTGGTGGATCTGACGGTCACCGACACCTACGCGCTCGCCGTCGGCCAGGACGGCCGGCTCGTGGCGAACCTCACCACCACCAAGCAGGACGACTCCAAGAACCCCTCCGTCGACCCGTTCCTGAACTTCTGGACCGACCTCAACAAGATCATCGGCGCGGTCGAGAACTGGCTCCGCGCGGTGATCTCGCCCAGCCTGAAGGCCATGCCGGTATCCGCGGCCCAGAACTTCGTCTTCCCCGGCGGCAGGACCTTCGCCTTCAAGGACGCCGGGTTCTCCGACTTCGGCGACCTCATCTCGCACATCACGTACACCGATCCGAGCTGAGCCGAACGGCCCTCATCCCAGCCGCAGTTCACGCCCCGGGCAGCCACCGTGCCCGGGGCTCCTGTCCGGCCGCGACCGCCCATGGCCGGCCGTGACCGTCCACGTCCGACCGCTCCCGACGGGACTGGTACCGATGAGCAGCTACTCCCTGACGTACTCCACCGAACTCATGCAGAACTACCTCCAGGGCGAGATCCTGGCCCCGGACGCGAAGTTCGAGGCCCTCCAGGCACAGGGCGGCACGTCGCTGCTGTTCTCGCTCGGGACAAACCACGCGCTGTACGTGACCCGGGAGGTCCCCAAGGCGCGCAGCGGCTGGGAGCGTTCCGACCTGAGCACCGCACAGATACGCAAGGACTTCGCCGGCCGGACCGGGGTCACCTGCAAGGACTTCGCCACCGCCCAGGCCGCCACCACCACCGCGGGCACAGCCCCGGTGCACCTGGCGATGGTGCTCTCCGACGGCCAGAACGACCGCCTCTACCTCAGCCTCAACAACTCCGACTCCCCCGCCTCCTGGGACGCGGCTCCGGCCTGGACCGCGTACCCGTTCGACGACCCGGACCACCCGCTCGCCCAGGTCAAGATCGCCGGTGTCTTCATCGGAGAGGCGACGGACGCCGGTTACATCGTGGTGGACGTGATCCGCAACCCCGCTGCCGCCCAGCCGCTGGTCTTCCGCTACTACATCGACCCGGCCCGCACCGGCGGCCGCGCCTGGCGCCCGCACGACCTCGCGATCGACCTGGCACCCGGGAAGTACTCCAGCTGTCTGGGCCGCAGGGCCGGGCAGTACGTGGACGGCCTCTACACCATCGGGCAGGTGGCCGGCGCGCCCCAGTTCATGTACCAGCCTCTGTACAACGTGTTCAACCCCAAGGTCGCCGCACCGCCGAGCCTCTACACCCTGCCCGGGGGCCGCAAACCGGAAGCCATCGCCACCTGCCGCAACGCCGACAACTCATCCGACCTGTACGTCACTTCCGGCGGGACGCTCTACTACCTCGCCAGCAACGGCCAGCAGAGCGGTGCCGTCGCCACCGCGCTGTTCAGCAGTGCGCGGTTCAACGGCGTGCGCAGCCTGTTCGCCGCGACCACCGGCAGCAGCGTCATGGTCTGGGGGCTCAACGCCTCCAACGAAGTCTTCTTCACCACGTGCCAGACAGCGCAGGTGACCACCGGCGCCCTCGGCTGGAGCGTGCCCCTGCCCCTCCTCACCGGCGCACAGCAGGTCTCGCCGTACCTGGACCGGACCAACAGCGCCGGCACCTTCTTCGCGCACACCGGGCAGAACAAGCTGACCAAGGCAGTGAAATCACCCGCCACCGGCATGTGGACGTTCAGCGACATCACACTGGACCCGCCGAGCGACAGGTCGCCCGCCCAGAGCTTCACCTCGTACACCACCCAGGTGCGGATCACCGACACCGTCGGCGGGCAGCCGGCGGCCGGGGTGCCGTTGACCCTCACCGCCACCAACGTCACCGCCGTACGCATCAACTACCTGTACTACGTGATCGGCCCGACGCCCGTCCAGGTTCCCACCGACGCGCTCGGGACCGTCACGATCGTCGAGCCCGTGGACACGCTGGCCGGTACCCGGCTGTCGGTGTCGGCAGGCGGGGCCCGTGCCGAGATCAATCCGATGGACAAGGCATTCAAGAAGGCCGTCGCGCTCAACACACCCGCACTGCTGACCGGTGCCACGATCATCCGTCCGAACGGCAGCACCAAGAAGCTGGTGCCGCTCGGAGCCAGCCAGGCGGCCCTGCAGACCGTGGCGATGGCCAACACCCGGCTGGGGCAGGCGTATACGGCCCTGCCGGCCTCGCTCGCCGCTGCCGGGCGCCTGCCCTCGGCTCCCGGGCGCGGCCCGAGCGCCGCCCCCGCGGTGACGTCGCTCGGCAGCCCCGCATCCATCCTGGTCGATGCCGGAGACCTGTTCTGCTGGCTCGGCGAACAGATCGAGGACGGCCTGACCTACGTCGTCCAGCTCATCGAGGACGGGGCCACCCGCCTGTGGAACTTCGTCGTCACCATCGCAGGCCAGGTCTACCAGTGCGTCCTCAACAGCGTAGAGACGGTCGTCGCCGCGGCACAGTGGCTCTACTCGCAGATCAAGACCGGCCTCAGCGACCTGCTCAGCTACTTGTCGTTCCTGTTCGAGTGGAACGACATCACCCGCACCAAGAACATCATGGCCCATCTGGCCAAGGTGTACCTGAACTACCAGGTCGGACAGATCCTGGTGGTCAAGGGGGAGTTCGACCACATGATCGCCAGCATGGAGCAGGCGATCGGCAAATGGGCCGGCGTCGGCGGCTGGGCCGGCCTCGGCGCCGACGGCAACGCCACCCCCAACAGCAAATCCACGCCCAACGCCCAGCACAGCGCACCCGGTTGGCTGCTGGCCCACCACTACCAGAACAACGGAGCATCGCTCACCGAGGTCAAACCCCTGCCGCCGGCAATGCCGTCACCCAACCCCATCACCGTGCTGATCCAGGCGGTCCAACGCGAGGGCGCGGTCATCGGCGACACGATCACCCGACTGCAGTCCCTCGCCGCCGACTTCGAGAGCAAGCCGCTGCTCGACACGCTCAAGAAGCTCGTGGCGATCCTCGCCGACCTGGTCCTGGAGAGCGCGCGGAACGTCATCGACGCCCTCTTCGACGTCCTGTACGACATCGCGAAGACGGCAGTGAAGCTCCTGGACACCCCCATCCACATCCCGGTGGTCTCCGACATCCTCAACAGCTTCGGCGTACCCGACCTGTCCTTCCTCGACCTCGCCTGCTGGGTCGCCGCCGTGCCGGTGACGCTGGCCTACAAGGTCGCCAAGGGCAAGGCCCCGTTCCCGGACAACGCCGACACCGCCTTCCTGACCACCGTGGCGGACTACCCGACACTGCTCAACGCCTTCCAGCCCAAGCAGGCAGCCGTGGCCCCTGCCACACCATCCCCCACCGTCCACTCGACGGCCGCCTCCCGGTCCGCCACCGCGGGCGCCGCGGCCGCCAGCGGGCCGATCAGCATTTCGGCGACCACCGCCTTGGCGATCCACGTCACGGGCCACGGTTTTTGCGGCTTCAGCGCGCTGTTCGGCGGCGCCCTGATCTCCGGCTTCGAGGCCGCCCAGGAGACCGGGGACAACCCCTGGGCCATTCCGTCCGCCGTCCTCGGCGTGCTCGGCGGAGTGTCGGGCGGCCTGGCCAACGCAGTGTCCAACTACGTGGTGCCCAACGACCCGATCGACAACCCCTACGTGTCGGCCGTCGCCACCGCCACCACCGCCGTACGGATCCTGGGCAAGCTCGTCTTCTCGGGGCCGGCACAGGAGAAGTTCGCCGCCTCGGCGAAGCTCGGCAGCCTGGCCGTCTCCGACGGCCGCGGAGTCGGCGCCATCGTCGACGCCGTCCTGGTGATCCCGTCCCTGGCCTGCAGCGCATACCACTTCTATGAGCTCTCGCAGAAACCGGTCGGCGCCCCGCGGAGCATCGCAATCGTCGAAGAGACCAGCAACCTCACCAATGACATCGCCCGCGTCAGCTACGCGGTGGCCGTCAACACCGAGGAGATCCCCAAGGCGGTCGCGGTGGGCGTCATGGTCGTCGCCAACATCTGCACCGGCGGCCTCCAGATCGCCGAGAGCGCGATGCACTGACAGCCTGCCGTGCTGTGTCCATCCATCCCCAGGACGGAGCTTGGTCATGATCCGCGATCGAGTGCGGTGCAGCCCGGATCGGCACTCCGGGCATCGCCAGAGCCCGGTGATCAGCGCCGCCTCGAACGGGGCCACGACCTGGTAAAAATTCAGGCCGTGGCCCCGTCGGTCGGGCCGAGGCGTCGATCTCCTCAGATCCTGCCGGCACACCAGCAACAGGACTCTTCCAGGATTCCCTCAGGCCTTGATCAACTCCAGGCCTGTTGCGCAGGATGAACGGGCGCCGGACGCGGCTGCCGGCTCGGCCGCAGAGCTGCCGCTTGATGAGTTGGGGCATTCCGTACGAGCACTCACCAACGCGCGAGGCCCGCCGTCAGGAGGCCGGCAGGCTGTCCAACTGCGCCTGGATACGGGCGATGTCCGCCTCCGCCTTGGCGAGACGCCCACGGATCTTGTCGACGACGTTGTCCGGCGCCTTGGCGAGGAACGCCTCGTTGCCGAGCTTACCCGTGGCCTGGGCCTTCTCCTTCTCGGCTGCGCCGAGGTCCTTGGTCAGGCGCTTGCGCTCGGCAGGGACGTCGATGGTGCCGGACAGGTCCAGGGCCACCGTGGCACCCGCGACCGGCAGGGTCGCGGTGGCCGCGAAGGCATCGCCCTCCGGCTGCAGGCGCAGCAGTTGGCGGATGGCCGGCTCGTGCGCGGCGAGTTCGGTGCCGGTCAGGTCCAGGCGGGCGGGCACCTTCTGGCCGGGCTGCAGGCCCTGGTCGGCGCGGAAGCGGCGGACCTCGGTGATCACCTGCTGGAGGTTCTCGATCTCCTTCTCGGCCGCGGCATCACGCAACCCGCTGTCGGTGGGCCACTCAGCGACGACAAGAGACTCCTTGCCCGTGAGCGTGGTCCACAGCGTCTCGGTGACGAACGGGACGATGGGATGCAGCAGCTTGAGCGTGACGTCCAGAACCTCGCCCAGGACCCGCTGGGAGACCTCGGCAGCCTCGCCGCCCGCGAAAAACGTGGTCTTCGACAGCTCGACGTACCAGTCGAAGACCTCGTCCCACGCGAAGTGGTAGAGCACATCGGCGAGCTTGGCGAACTGGTAGTCGTCGTAGAGCGCGTCGACCTCGGCCACCACCGCGTTCAGGCGGGACAGGATCCAGCGGTCGGTCGCCGACAGCTTCTCCGCCGGGGGGAGCTCTCCCTGAAGCGTCGCGCCATTCATGAGCGCGAAGCGCGTCGCATTCCAGATCTTGTTGGCGAAGTTGCGGGACGCCTGGACCCAGTCCTCGCCGATCGGCACATCGGTGCCCGGGTTGGCGCCGCGGGCCAGGGTGAAACGCAGCGCGTCGGAGCCGTACTTGTCCATCCAGTCCAGCGGATTGACGGTGTTGCCGAACGACTTCGACATCTTCTTGCCGTGCTCGTCACGCACCATGCCGTGGAGGGCGATGGTGCGAAACGGCGCCTCGCCGTCCATCGCGTACAGACCGAACATCATCATCCGGGCGACCCAGAAGAACATCAGGTCGTAGCCGGTCACCAGAACCGAGTTCGGATAGAACTTTTCCAGGTCCGGCGTCTGCTCCGGCCAGCCCATCGTCGAGAACGGCCACAGACCCGACGAGAACCACGTGTCCAGCACGTCCGTGTCCTGGCTCCAGCCCTCCCCCGCCGGCGGCTGCTCATCCGGGCCGACGCAGACAGTCTCGCCGTTCGGACCGTGCCAGACCGGAATCCGGTGACCCCACCACAACTGCCGTGAAATACACCAGTCGTTGAGGTTGTCGACCCAGTCGAAGTAACGCTGCGACATGTCGGCCGGGTGAATATTGACCTGGCCGTCGCGGACCGCGTCACCCGCGGCCTTGGCGAGCGTCTCGACCTTGACCCACCACTGCAGCGACAAGCGCGGCTCGAGCGTGGTCTTGCAGCGCGAGCAGTGCCCCACCGAGTGCACGTAGGGTCGCTTCTCGGCGACGATCCGGCCGTCAGCGCGCAGCGCGGCGACGATCGTGGAGCGGGCCTCGAAACGGTCCAGGCCCTGGAAGGGGCCGTGCACCGTGATGATCCCGCGCTCGTCGAGGACCTCGATCGACTCGAGGTTGTGGCGCTGGCCGATGGCGAAGTCGTTCGGGTCATGGGCCGGGGTGACCTTGACCGCGCCCGTGCCGAACTCGGGGTCGACGTGGGCGTCCGGGACGACCGGAATGGTGCGGTCGGTCAGCGGCAGCTTGATCCGCTTGCCGATGAGGTGGGCGTAGCGCTCGTCGTCCGGGTGGACGGCGACCGCGGTGTCGCCGAGCATCGTCTCGGCGCGTGTGGTGGCCACGACGATGGTCTCGTCGCCGTCGCCGTACGTCATGGAGACGAGCTCGCCGTCGTCGTCCTGGTAGTCGACCTCGATGTCGGAGATCGCGGTGAGGCAGCGCGGACACCAGTTGATGATGCGCTCGGCCCGGTAGATCAGACCCTCGTCGAACATCGTCTTGAAGATGGTCTGCACGGCCCGGGACAGGCCCTCGTCCATGGTGAACCGGTCACGGCTCCACGCAACGCCGGTACCCAGGCGCTTCATCTGCCCGGCGATCTGCCCGCCGGACTCTTCCTTCCACTGCCACACCCGCTCGACGAACGCCTCACGCCCCAAGTCGTGCCGGGACTTGCCCTCCTTGGCGAGCTCACGCTCAACGACGTTCTGCGTGGCGATGCCGGCATGGTCCATGCCCGGCTGCCACAGCGCCTCGAAGCCCTGCATGCGCTTACGGCGGGTGAGGGCGTCGATGAGGGTGTGCTCGAAGGCGTGGCCCAGGTGCAGGGAGCCGGTGACGTTCGGCGGCGGGATGACGATGGTGTACGCGGGCTTGTCGCTCTTGGCGTCGGCCTCGAAGTAACCGCGCTCTACCCAGCGCTCGTACAACTGCCCCTCTACCTCGGCCGGCGTGTACTGGGTCGGCAGTTCAGGGGTGCTGTTCGGCCCGCTGTCGGGGCGCTGAGTGTTGTCGGTCACAACGGTCATTCTAGGACCTTGCACCCCCTGCGCTTGCGCGCGCTGCTGGGCTGAGTCCGGGGCCCGGGTAGGCATGAGAGTGGCCGCACGGAGGCAATTCAAGTGTGACCAAGAACACTCCCGCGCGGCCGCCCCCACCTTAGCGTGCTGCCAGCTTGCGGCCTGAGCATGCTGCCGCGGTGGATTCCGCGTGCGCATCGTGAGGCGACGCGTGGACGGCCCGGTCGCTGGACTCTGCCGGTGCGGCGAACGAAGACGGGTGCAGTTCCTGGAGGGAAGCCGGAGCCGCAGAGACGGGTTATGGGGGCGCTGTTGGTGCCGCACTGACGGCCGGGATGAACACGCAGGCCCTGCACGGATCTACCAGAACATCGTGGAAATCGTCCCCCGCCGCCTCATCGCCGATCGGCTCGACATAACCGGCAGCAGATGGAGCGTCCCGGGGGCCGAGGCCCTCCTCACCCTCGTACTTCTCCCTCGTGTGCGGAGCTCCTGCGACGTCGCAGGAGCTGGTCACAGGCGGGCCGCCGAGGGCAACGGCCGGCTCTCGGGGGGCAGTCGGGAGAATCGCCACGCGGCGAGCGATGTCGCGTCCGCCGCCCTCAGCCGCGGCAGCCGAGTCGGCTCGGGACGGGCGATGGAGGCCGGAATGGCCGGGGCGTCGTCGGCTTCGGCGCCTTTGCGGGCTTCGATCGCGACGACGTCCGACGTAAGAGTGCCGGCCCGCAAGGCGGTGGCAAGTCCGGTGACGATGTGCTCGTGCATCATGTGGCGGTCCAGCAGCAGGAGCCCGCTCCGTAGCCCGCAAGCAACCGACCTTGGAGCAGGCTCTTTTCACAAGGACGCAAGCGTTCAACGCGTTCACGCCCTGCCCGGCTTCGACCTGTTCCCTTGAGGCGACAGCCCCTGGCGAACTGGAAAGACACATATCCGGTGGGTTTCCTCGAGAGCGAGTCGGTGTTCTGCCATGACGGTCGATCTTGTTGAGATTCCGGACTTCACGCTGCCGTTCCAGTCATCCATGCACCCCGACGCGGACCGGGCGAACGCAGAAGCCACTGAGTGGGCTGTCGACAGGGGCCTGATGGAACGGACGGCGGCTGACGGCTTCGCCGGGATCGCGTTCGGGCACCTGACTGCGAGGGTTCTTCCCTCAGCGGCATACGAGGATGTGCTGCTGCTGGCACAGTGGATGGCCTGGTCGTTCGTCCTCGATGACCAGCACGATCACCTCATTCGGGCTGGGCGGCTGGGACCCTGGCTGCCGTTTCGGTCAGCGGTGGACGCGTACGTGTCCGACCAAGCCGCCGACACTCCAGCCGGTCCGGACAACCCGTTGACGCGGGGGTTCGTGGAGTTGGCCGACCGCATCACCGCGCGCCTGCCCGACGAGACCGCTCGGCGGTGGAAGGGACATGTCCGGCAGATGATGGCGTCCTTGGACCAGGAGGCCGCCAACCGTGCCACGCCCCGTCCACCCTCAGTGACCGACTACATCCTGACTCGCCGGCACAGCTCTCAACTGCCCGCGATGATGGACATGTCCGAGGCCTCACTGGGCGTTGAGGTGCCCGCAGCCGTCTACACCAGCCCCGTGTTCCAGGAGCTGTTGTGGAGTGCGATCGATGTCATTTCGTGGAGCAACGACGTGTTCTCCCTGCCCAAAGAGGCAGCCTGCGGCGACAACAACAACATCGTCGTACTGCTCGCCGCCAGAGATGACCAAGACGTCGCCGCCGCAGTACACGTGACACGAGATCGCGTCGCACGCCGCGTGGAGGACTTCCTGGACGCGGAGCGTCGGCTGCCTGCCGCACTGAACACCCTTGACGTCCTCGCCCCCTCAGCCCGCGCCGCCGCACTGCGCTGCGCGGCGCATTACCGCGACTGGATGATCGGCGCTGATCAATGGCAGCGGCACGACTGCACGCGCTATCAGGACCAACGATGGGCCCAGGGGCTGGAAGCCCTCTACACCCGAGACGACATGTTCCTCGGCCGAGGCAACCAGTAATGGCCCCCCGGACACAGGGCACCGCAGCGGTCGTCCCGAAAGCCCCCAGGGGCCTTCCAGTCCTTGGACACGCACTGAGCCTGGGACTACGACCGATGGAGTTCCTCGAGTCACTGCGCGCCTGCGGCCCCGTCGTGCGCGTACGAGCCGGCAGCTGGACCATGTATGTGCTCACCGACTCCGAGCTTGTCCACCGCGTCCTGGTCGAAGACTCCCGGCAATTCGGTCGCGGCCGAGTCTTCCAACGCCTTCGCCCCCTGTTCGGTGACGGCCTGGTCATCACCGATGGCGCGTTCCACCGCAAACAGCGTCGCCTCGTGCAGCCGGCCTTCCACCACGCGCGCATCAGCGGCTACGCCCAGGTGATGCGCGAGCGCGCGGAAACGATGGCCGATGCCTGGCGCGAGGGAGAAACCGTCTGGATAGACCGCGAGATGCGCCAACACGCCCTGACAGTCGTGGCCGACACGATGTTCTCCAGCTCTCTGGCCCGACCCGCCATCGCCGAGGTGCACCGCTCACTGCCCACCATCCTCGAAGGCATGTTCCTGCGCGCCATCGCCCCCAACTGGCTGGACAAGGTGCCCTACTCGGTCAACCGGCGCTTCGATACCGCTGCGGCCAGGCTCCGCAACGTCATCGACCAGGTCATCACCGCCTACGGCGACGACTCAACCGTCCGCGACGATCTCCTGTCCGCCCTGTTGGCCAGCAAACTCCCCGACACCGGTGAGGCGATGAGCGCAGACCAGGTCCGCGACGAAGCCATCGCCGTCATGTTCGCCGGAACCGAAACCACCGCCACCACCATGGCCTGGGCATTCCACGAGATCAGCCTCCGCCCCGAGGCCGAGGCCAAGCTGTACGCGGAGGCCGGCGACAGCGAGCTCGACCCCGCCGACTCCACTTCCATGCCCTACACCCGGGCTGTGATCGAAGAGGCCCTCCGTCTGCACTCTCCCCTGCTGTTCACTCGACGTGCTCTCTCACGGGTACAACTCGGCCGGTACTCCATTCCCCCCGGAGCCGAAGTCGCCTACAGCCCCTACGCATTGCATCGCGACCCTGCTCTGTTCCCCGACCCCACAGCCTTCCGTCCCGAGCGCTGGCTCGGCCCGCGTACCGGCTTGCTCAGTGACCGCGGATTCATCCCGTTCAGCGTCGGCCCCCACAAATGCATCGGGGACGCCTTCGCCATGACGGAAGCCGTCATCACCTTGGCCACCGTCGTCCGCAAGTGGCAACTCACCCCTGTGGCCGGCCATACAGTCCGTCAACGGGCGGCGGGTATGCCCCAGCCCAACACACTCCCTATGACCCCCCTCGCGCGACAGCGGGCCCGGACCCCAGATCCCACAGCTCCGCCGAGCGCCACAGGACGGTGAACAGCGGCGCCGGAGCCTGCCCCGAACGGTGATCACGTCACAGCCAACGACTTTCCCGACGGCCCCTCTCCGTTCATGCTCCTCTTCGCCACGGTTTCGTCGCCCGTGGCAGGTCATTCCTGCAGGCCATGACCGAGGCCGGGTGCCCCAGCGGGACCAGTCATCGCGGAGGCGCGTGAACCCGTTGCATCGTCGTGCGCCTGTAAATCAGGCAGCCCACAGGCGCCGGCCCGGTCGGCGATCCTCGTCACGAAGAGTCGCTCCGGGTCGCCACGGTGCAGCCGGCGATGCATTCGCCGGACGGCGGCGGGAGTTGATCATGTGGCGTAGCGCGTACCGCTCCTGCGAGTGGATCTTGATGCAAGTGGCCGCATAGCTATCACAGTCCTCGCTCAGCCCTCTAAACAGTCACCTGTGGATGATCCATTTGCTCTAGAAACAGTTGTTCCCCTTCCCGAGCAGCCCGCCGACGCGCCCTCCGATGTGGACAAGGACTGGACCGATACACCGGTGGCCGACCCTCTGGCGGAAGGGAGGGACCCCGACGATTCGGATGCCTGAGAGGAGGGGGCCTGACATGGCCGCGTTCTGCCGCTACTTCGCGAACTCGCGAGCCCGTTCCAGGACAGCGCCAGCCTGACGCTGCCGTCGATACGGGCGCAGACACCGCACCATCTCGGTGAAGGCCTGGTCCACTTGGGCGGAACGCAGATGGGGATAGTGGTCGAAGAAGGCCTGCCAGTGGCCGCAGGCCTCATCCAGGTTGCCGGCTCGCAGCAGTGATTCGGCCAGCTTGGCGCGGGTCAGCGCGGCGGGCCGGTGCTCGTCCGGCGACCGGTGTGCGAGGGAGGCGTCGAGGGCGGCCCTGGCCGGCACGTCGTCACCGAGGGCCAGCAGCACCTCGGCCCGCTGGTAGTAGAGGCCCGCCTTCGGATACGCCGCGAACGGGCCGCCCTCCTCGGCGGCGCGCTCGTGCCGACTCTCGGCGGCGGAGAGATCGGCAACCGCCGCCCGGCGCTCCCGCCGGCGAGCTCGGGTAAGCGCCCGCTGGGCCAGTAAAAAGCTGTGCACCCCCCGATCGCCCCGGTCGCCGCAGACTTCGATCGCGGCGTGCGCCAGCTGATCGGCGTGCCGGTCGTGAAGCAGCCGTAGCGCCTGGGAACTCATGGCCCGCAGGGTGATGGCGTACTGGCGGCGATCACCCGCCTGTTGGGCCAGCGAAAGCGCGAGGTAGAAGTATCGCTGGGCCAGCCCGTCACGCCCGGCATCGGCCGTCATGTCGGCGAGCAGATGCACCAACTGGGCGACGGCGACCTGGGTTTCGGTGCGCAGCCGTCCGGGTCCCGGGGCGTCCAGGAGCCTGCTGACGTCGTCGGCGATGTACGCGGCCAGGCTGGTGCGAGCGTGTCCGCCGCCGTGGCTGCGACTCAGGCCGGAGAAGACCCGCGCCATCTCCTGCAGCAGCTGCACGTCCTCGGCGGCCACCCGGTGAGCACCCGAGGCGGTCGTGCTCGGCGCGGCGGCCTCGGGCAGCCAGCCGGGTAGCGCGAAGGCGGTCAGGGTGTATCCGGAGCGGGCCAGGAAGGCCCGTCGCTCGGGTGCCGCTTCCGCGCGGCACAGGCTGATCAGACGAAGCACGGCTCCACCGTCTCCCGGTCCAGGAGTGAGCAGCAGATCCGGGGGATGCGGGTTCTGGGCCAGCCCGGTTTCCGCCGGCATGACAAGGCGGCCCAGTCGCTGAGTGAGGGCGGCGGCGACAAGATCAGGGATCGGGGGACGCGGCCGGGACCCCGTGAGCCAATGCGCCACCGAGGTTCGGTCGTAGCGTAGGCACAATCCCTGCGCCATGCCCAGGCCGTTGACCGCACGGGCCAGTTCACCCGCGGTCCAGTCCGCCTCGGCGATCAGCGCGGCCAGCAGACCGTTCGCGTCACGACGCGCCACAACACCTCCCAGCAGCAGTGATTCATCGGCGCACAAATGCACAAGCGTTCAACGCGTTCACGCACCGATCAAGGTGGTGCCGTTCCAACTGCCCGCCTGTGGGTCCTCCATAGAGGTATGCCCGTCCGGACGGAGGCTGCCCCTCCCCCGGGCTTTCGGCTCATCACGCCCGCTCCGCTCGGCCAACGTCCCCCACCGTCTGCCCGCGAGGACCTGCCATGGCGTCCCCCGTCCTGCCCGCCCCTGCACTCGACAAGACCGCCCGTCACCTACTGCTGCAGGCCCAGGAGTTGGTGGTGCCGGCCCTGCGTGACTGGGCGACACGGCTGCCCGGCTCCCTGGCCGCCCTGGCCGGCTACCACCTGGGGTGGCGCGATGAGCAGGGACGCCCGACGGCCGGTCCGCCACCGGGCAAGGCCATCCGCCCGGCGCTCGCGTTCAGCTGCGCCGAGGCCGTGGGGGGCACCCGCGCGGATGCGGTGGGTGCGGCCGTGGCGGTCGAGCTGGCGCACAACTTCTCCCTCATCCACGACGACGTGATCGACGGCGACGAGCTGCGCCGGCACCGGCCGGCGCTCTGGGCGCAGTTCGGCGTGCCGGCCGCACTCCTCGGCGGGGACGCCCTGCTCACCCAGGCACTGCGGGTGCTGGCCGACACCCGTGCGGACGAGGCCGGACGCTCCGTCTGCGTACTGGCCGCCGCCGTACTGGAGTTGATCGAGGGCGAGGCGCTGGACACGGCCTTCGAGCGGCGCAGTGATGTGACCGTGGCCGCGTACACCGCGATGGCCGTGGGCAAGACCGGGGCCCTGATGGGCGCAGCCTGTGCCCTCGGTGCGCTGGCCGGGGATGCGGACGAGGCCCGAGCCGGTCATCTGGCCCGTTTCGGCCGGCGCATCGGGGTGGCCTTCCAGATCACTGATGACCTGCTCGGCGTCTTCGGCGACCCGGCGGTAACCGGAAAGCCGGTGGGCAGCGATCTCACGTCGCGCAAGAAGACCCACCCGGTCCTCGCCGCGATCGGCTCGCGCACGACGGCCGGTGATCAGCTGGCGAAGCTGTACGCGCAGGCCGATCCGCTGGACGAAGCACAGGTGCGAGAGGCGGTCGCCCTGGTCGACCGGGCGGGCGGAAGGCGCCTCTCGCAGCGGGCCGCCACCTTCGAACTCGAGCGGGCATTCGCCGAGTTGAGCGCCGCCGACCCCGACCCCACCGCGGTCGCCGACCTCACCGCCCTGGCCCATCTGATCACGCATCGCAGCAGCTGAAAGGAGGCTCCGCCATGAACAAAACAAGCGCGCCGCACGTACGCATGCTGCCGGTCGCCGCCCTGAACGACTGGGAGATCGTGGTGGCCACCGAGCTCCTCACCGCAGACGGCCGGGCGGCCTTCTGCCCGGCCGCTCCGCTGATCGCCGGATCGGTGGCCAGGGCCGGCCATCGAGTCCACACCGCTCCGGTACGGCTGTTGCCCGAGGGCACACCGGCGCAGTGTCTCGCGGCAGTCGCCGGTCCCATCGCGGCCGGGGGCGCCCCGCATGGGCCTACCAGCGATCAATCCCCCACGACCGATTCCTCCCCGACGCCCGCCCTGGCCGTGGCCGCCGGCACCGCCGCCGGTGCCGACCCTTGGCGCGCAGCCCGCGTAGCCGTCGTCGACTGGTCGCGCGCGATGCGCCCGCGCACCGTCCTGCTCGCTTCGCCGCGCTCGTTCTGCGCGGGCGTGGAGCGGGCCATCGAGGTCGTGGAGCTCCTTCTCAAGCAGCGCGAGAACCCCGTCTACGTCCGCAAACAAATCGTGCACAACACCCATGTGGTCGGTGAACTCGCCGACCGCGGAGCGGTGTTCGTGGACGAGCTCGACCAGGTGCCGGACGGGGCGACGGTCGTCTTCTCCGCGCACGGGGTGTCGCCCGCGGTGCGCCAGGAGGCGGTGCGCCGCCGTCTCGACGTCGTCGATGCGACCTGCCCCCTGGTGACCAAGGTGCACTCCGAGGCCCGCCGCTACGCCGAGCGCGGCAACACCGTCGTCCTCATCGGGCATGCCGGGCACGAGGAGGTCGAGGGCACGATGGGCGTGGCGCCGGACGCGACGGTCCTGGTCGAGTCGGCCGACGACATCGCCGCGCTCGAAGTGCCGGATCCGGCCAGGGTGACGTTTCTGACCCAGACCACCCTCGCCGTGGACGAGACGCGCGAGGCGATCGAAGCCCTGCAGCGGCGCTTCCCGGCGGCGCGCGGACCCGGTGCCGAGGACATCTGCTACGCCACCACCAACCGTCAGCGCTCCCTGCAGTCGGTGGCGGCGGAGGCGGACCTGGTTCTGGTGATCGGTTCGGCGAACTCCTCCAACTCCGCTCGCCTGGTGGAGCTTTCGCGTCGCTGCGGCACCCCGGCCCAGCTCATCGAGGACGTGTCCCACATCCGCCCCGAATGGCTGACCGAGGCATCGGTCGTCGGACTCACCGCCGGCGCCTCGGCCCCGCCTTCCCTCGTCACCCAGACCGTCGCCGCCCTTTCCGGACTCGGCCCGGTCACCGTCACCGAGCACACCACCGATGTCGAAGGCATCCGCTTCGCCCCGCCCGCCGCCGTAAGGAGCCGCTCATGACCGCCCCGGTCCTCCCCCCGCTTTCCGGGGCCATCGATCCGAAGGATCTGCGCGAGCTCCCGGACGAGGCGCTCGACGAACTCGCGGCACAGATCAGGGAGTTCCTGATCGAGAAGGTCTCCGCGGTCGGCGGTCACCTCGGCCCCAACCTCGGCGCGGTGGAGCTGACCATGGCCCTGCACCGGGTCTTCGACTCACCCCACGACACCCTGCTCTTCGACACCGGGCACCAGTCCTACGTCCACAAGATCCTGACCGGGCGGTCCGCCGACTTCGACCAGCTCCGCCTCCCTGGCGGCCTGTCCGGCTACCCGTGCCGCGCCGAATCCGACCACGACGTCATCGAGAACAGCCATGCCTCCACCGCTCTCGCCTACGCCGACGGCCTGGCCAAGGCCCGGCAGTTGACCGGGGAGAGCGAGCGCGCCGTGGTCGCCGTCATCGGCGACGGAGCGATGACCGGCGGCATGGCATGGGAGGCGCTCAACAACCTCGGCGGCGCGCAGGACCGCCCCGTCATCGTCGTCCTCAATGACAACGAACGCTCCTACGCCCCCACCATCGGAGGACTCGCCGACCATCTCCAGGAGCTGCGCGGGGACAATCCCCCGGAAGACATCGGCTGGCTCCTGGAGGCTTCCTCGCAGTGCGCTCCCGAGGGTGTGATCGGCCCGATGCCGATGGCCCGGAGCCTCTTCGAACTCCTCGGCTTCGCCTACCTCGGCCCCATCGACGGTCACCACCGCCCCTTGGTCGAGGAAGCCCTGAACATCGCGCGCGACATGCGCGTGCCGGTCGTCGTCCATGTCGTCTCCGTCAAGGGCAAGGGGTACGCCCCCGCGGTCGCCGACCGCGCCGAGTGCATGCACGCGGTGGGCGTCATCGACCCTGCCACGGGCCGGGCCCGCGCCTCCTCGCCTTCCCCGCCCTCCTGGACCAAGGTATTCTCCGAGGCACTGACCGAACTCGGATCGACATCGCCGGAGTTGGTGGCCATCACCGCCGCCATGCCGGGACCCACCGGCCTGAGCCGCTTCGGGGACCGCTTCCCGGAGCGCTTCTACGACGTGGGGATCGCCGAACAGCACGCGGTCACCTCGGCCGCGGGCCTGGCCATGGGCGGGCTGCACCCGCTGGTCGCCGTCTACGCCACCTTCCTGGGCCGCGCCTTCGACCAGGTCCTGATGGACGTGGCCCTGCACCGGCTGCCCGTCACCTTCGTCCTGGACCGTGCGGGCATCACCGGCCCCGACGGGCCCTCGCACCACGGCATGTGGGACCTGACGATCCTGGGCGCGGTCCCGGGTATGCGCGTCGCCGTCCCGCGGGACGCACTCAGGCTGCGCGAACTCCTCGCCGAGGCGGTCGCACACTCCGCCGGGCCGACCGCCCTGCGCTTCCCCAAAGCCACGGCCGGTCCCGACATCCCGGCCCTGGAACGCATCGGTCCGGTCGACATCCTGCACTCCTCCTCCGGCATCCGCGACGTCCTGCTGATCCCCATCGGCCCCCTCGCCGTCCCCGCCCTCGCTGCAGCCCACTACCTCTCCTCCCAGGGCATCGGCACCACGGTCGCCGACCCCCGCTGGGCCCTCCCCGTCCCCGCCGAACTCACCTTCCTGGCGGGCCGCCACCGCCTGGTCGTCACCGTCGAGGACAACACCCGCGCGGGCGGCGTCGGCACGGCCGTGGCCCGCGCGCTCGCCGACACGGGCTCAGCCGTGCCCGTACGCGCCCTCGGCCTGCCCGGCCGCTTCATCCCGCACGGGGCGCGCACCGACCTGTTGGCGGCCGCGGGACTGAATCGCGAAGGCATCGTCCAGGCCGTTCTCCGGGCACGCGCCGGACTCCCCCACACCGACGCACAGGAGAACTGACATGACCACCATCGACCTGGGGCTACCCGCGATGCCCCGCACCCCGGCACGCCGGCCCACCCGCCGCATCCAGGTGGGCAACGTCCCCGTCGGCGGCGGCGCGCCCATCTCCGTGCAGACCATGACCACGACCCGCACGGCCGACGTGGACGCCACGCTCCAGCAGATCGCCGAGGTCACGGCGGCGGGCTGCGACATCGTCCGCGTCGCCGTCCCTTCCGCCGACGACGCCCAGGCGCTGCCCAAGATCGCCGCCAGGTCCCCCATCCCCGTGATCGCGGACATCCACTTCCAGCCGCGCTACGTGTTCGCCGCGATCGACGCGGGCTGCGCGGCGGTACGCGTGAACCCCGGGAACATCAAGAAGTTCGACGACAAGGTCCGCGAAATCTCAGTGGCGGCGTCGGCCGCGGGCATCCCGATCCGTATCGGCGTGAACGCCGGGTCGCTGGACCAGCGACTGCTCGCCAAGCACGGGCGGGCGACCCCGCAGGCCCTGGCCGAATCGGCCTTGTGGGAATGCTCGTTGTTCGAGGAGCACGGCTTCACAGACCTCAAGATCGCGGTCAAGCACCACGACCCGCTGACGATGATCGCGGCCTATCGGATTCTGTCCGAACGCTGCGACTATCCGCTGCATTTGGGGGTGACGGAGGCAGGTCCGGCCTTCCAGGGCTCGATCAAGTCCGCTGTCGCCTTCGGGGTGTTGCTGGGCGAGGGGATCGGAGACACCATCCGGGTCTCCCTCTCGGCGCCGCCCGTCGAGCAGGTCAAGGCGGGATGTCACATCCTGTCCTCGCTGGGCCTTCGGCCCCGGAAGCTGGAGATCGTCTCCTGCCCCGGCTGCGGCCGACTGCAGGTCGACATCCACAAGCTCGCCACCCAGGTCGAGGCCGCCTTCGACGGCTTCCCCCACCCCCTGCGCGTCGCGGTCATGGGATGCGTGGTCAACGGGCCCGGGGAAGCCCGCGAGGCCGACGTCGGAGTCTCCAGCGGCAACGGCAAAGGCCAGATCTTCGTCCGCGGCAAAGTCGTCCGCACCGTACCCGAAAGCCAGATCGTCGACGCCCTCATCGAAGAAGCCCTCCACCTGACCCAATCCCCCACCGATTGAGGATCGCTGTGCACCAGATCTCCCTCCCCACCTTCCACATGCCGTTCGAAAGCGCGGGCTGCAACCCCGGGCTCGAAGAAACCAAAGAAGCCACCTGGCAGTGGGCCACGTCCATGGGCCTCGACCTGCCCCCCGTGGCAGAGAAGCGGATGCTCCGCACCCGCCCGGAACTCTGGATCTCGCTCGTCTTCCCCAAGGTGACGCAGGAGCAGCTCGATCTCTTCTGCCAATGGCTCTTCTGGGCCTTCCTGGTGGACGACGAGTTCGACGACGGACCCGGCGGGCGCGACCCTCGGCTGTGCGAGGAGGTGATCACGCGCCTGGTAGCCGTTCTCGACGGCGCCGCCCCGCACGGCCCCATGGAGGACGCACTCGTCGACCTGCGCAACCGAACCTGCCCGGACCGGTCAACGGGCTGGAACAGGCAGTTCCGCCGCGACACCGTCGCCTGGCTGTGGACGTACTACGCCGAGGCCGTGGAACGCATCGCCGGTCACGTACCGGCCCTGGGCGAATTCATCCAGCACCGCCGGGATTCGGTCGCGATGCAGCCGTTCCTCGATCTCCACGAGATCGCCGCCGGAATCGACCTCCCGGAATCGGCCCGCAGCCTTCCCGCCTACATCGCCCTGCGCAATGCGGTGTCGGACCATTCCGGGCTCTGCAACGACATCTGCTCCTTCGAGAAGGAAGCCGTACTGGGCTACGAGCACAACACCGTCCGTCTCATCCAGCGGGAACAGGAGGGAACGATCCAGGAGGCCGCCGACGAGGCCGGGGATCTGCTGGCCGACATCGCCCGCCGGGTGCAACGGGCCGAGGACGACCTGGCCGGGGAAATCGAAGCAGGCCACATCGACGGGCAACCGCGGACGGCCTTGGAGCGCTGCATCCACGACTACCGAGGGCTCGTTCGCGGCGACTTCGATTACCACGCGCGCGCCGAACGCTATACACATCCCGATCTGGCGGAAGCGGAGCAACGAGAGTCCGTGTCGGCGTACTTCGCCGGCTGACGCCCAACGGCGGGCGTCGTGGTCCGTCCCGACAGCCTGCCGATGGAGCCCGAGTCCCCAACGCCCGCCTCGGCTCGGGCCTCCAGCCCGACGAGCCCGGTTTCAAGGACGGCCTATGACGACACGACTCCTCTCCCCGCCCACACCGTTGGAGGCAACTGCGGCGCCGTGCCCAGCCCGCGACGAGCACCAGTACCGCTGCTTCCGCGCCATCGGCTGCGGTCCTCCTGACACGCACCCCCATCAGCCTTCTTGCCCCGCTGTCCATGTTCAGGGACCTGCCGGACCATCGGGCGCTCCAGCATGGAGGGCTACGCCGTCTTCAGTTGCCTTCAAGGACACTCGGATCGAGTAGGCGACACCGGTACGCGCCCCGTGCTGTCCACGCCCCGCCAGCCTCGCCCACAGCGACGCCAGCGCGTCGGCCAGGGCAAGCGCGACTGTCAGCTCACCGTCCAGACAAGGCACTTCACCAGGACCGGGCCATGGCAGGAGGCCGGCTCATCCATCACCTCTGATCGATGAGCCGGCCCGGGTTGTTCCGCTCAGTGAAGGCCCGCGGCTGCCCGCTACGACGTTCCCGCGAGCGCTGCCGGGACCTGCTACTTGCAGTTCGGAACCGACGTGCGGTTCTTGACGTAGCGGCCGACGACCCAGCCCTTCGGCGTGTTACCTGGTACCAGATGGGGTTGCTGTCGACGGGCTGGACCTTCTTCTTGACAAGCCGTACTGCGGACAAGCCCCACCCAAGACGACCGCGTTCAGGCCGCCCAGCGCGCTACTTGAGCCGGCCCTGTTCGCCCTTCATGGCCTTCTCGAAGGCCGCGAGCTTGTCGAAGGGGAACTTGCTGAGCGCCTCCTCGTTCCGGTACTCGGGCTTGAGGTGGAGCTTGTTGTCGTTGTCCGTGAGCTTGTCGAGCTCGTCCAGGAACGCCGCCCTGGAATCCGTGCAGATCCGAGTGCGCATCGCGTCACTCAGGCCCGCAGGGCCGGTGCCGAGCATGTCCTCGCTGCTGCTCTCGGCACGGTCGGCGATCCTCGCCAGGGCCTCGTCGACGGGGACCGTGCCGTTCTTCCAGGCCCAGACATCGAGCCGCCAGGCGTCCAGGTGCTCCTTGTAGTACGTGTCGTCGTGGTGCGGAGTGTTGCAGAAGTACTTCAACGTCGCTTCGGTGCGCCGCTGGAGTTCCTGCTCCTTCGGATCAGGCTTGGCCACGGCCGTAGTGGTGCCGGCAGCTGCCAGAGCGATCCCCAGGGCAGCCGCAGTGACATATCGGGTGATCTTCATATGCCCAGCATGAACGGGCGGCTCAACGCGGGCGTACGGGACACACGTGGGCATCCCCCGCACAGCGTAGGCGAAGACACCCTCCCTGGAGGAGCCACACCCATCCAGGACTCCGCCGCGATTCCTGCCGGGCCATCGCGGCAGGACCGAACCGGTGTTTGCATTGCCGTAATCCGGCAACCTCTACGGCGACTTGATGCCATGTTGCGGCCCTCATGACGCCACCACACCCGGCCCGGCGACGCCCCGCCTCAGCCACCGATTGCCGCTATCGCCAGAGTCAACTCGCCCCGCGTCCCAGCACCACGACGGGTGCTGGCCCCCAATCTGACGTGCACGTACGGCCGGGCCTACGGCACTGGCCGGCCTGTGTGCGCATCGAGGAGTACGCGGTCAGCCACGGGGCGGTCCAGCTTCACGGATATTTTCTGCTCTTTTGCCTGTGTAGTGCAGAGGCCATCCTCTGGATTCTTGACGAAGGCTGACAGGACGATGCTGCCGTCTGTCTCCAACACATCCACGGCGGCACCGTCGTCGCAGGCACCGTTAAAGGCGATTACTGTCACCGACCGCTTGTCCGGAGAGATGCGGACCAGCCGGTCGAGTGGAGCCAACTGGCTGTCGGAGAGGCCGTGGGCGGGCTTGATCGGCGGCTCAGGGAGCTGCGACGGATCGACAGCGGCCCGTTTGAGAGGCGACGTATAGCCCTTCAAGGTGAAGAGCCAGGCGGGGACCGTCGCCGGTCCGCGACTGGTCGCCACGCTCATCTCACCAAGCTTGGCCCCGGTCACGGTGAGGGGCGGCTCGTTCACGTCAGCACGGTCCAGCGCTTTGTATGTCTGGTCGGCCCCCATCAATGGCCGTCTCAGTGATTTGCCGCTCGTCCAGTCGACCACGCCGTCCTTCGGCGCTTTGGAGGGCAACTTGCTGGCGAGGGTGAAGTTCTGGGATTGGTATGCGCGTCTGTCGACCTGGCTTCGCAGCCCGCCCCGCGGCAGCTGGACCGTCTCCCCCACGGGATGGTAGCCAGCCCGCCACGTGGCACCCGCAGTTGACCCGTCCCAGGCTGCGGCGACCTGCCGGGCCCGCTTCGCCGGCGCGTCGGCGACGCCGCCACTCTCCTTCTCACTGCCGCAACCGGCCACGACGACCACTCCGGCGGCAAGCGCGGTCACCACGCTGAACTGGCCGAGGGTGCGCGAAGCCATGCTGTGCATTCGGCCTCCATGACGATGGGTGCGTGCGCCGCGACAAGTCATGCCGTGGTTCTGACGCTGTTGGTGAACGACAGGTTCCGCGGACTTGGAACAGGGGAAGGGGGAGCCCCGTCCGTAAACGTGAAGGCCCCGTTCCTCGATCACCAGGTGCACCTCTGTAAAGAGGGTGCGGCGGTCCGGGTCAGCCTTCCAGCGCCAGCCTTGACGGACGACAAGAGGAAGCCAGGGCGTATCGGAGGTGTGCCGGCTGCATCGTGATCATTGGTCTGGGAAAGCGACATGCGGGCCTGATCTGTGCGCTGACGGCCAATGCCTTCAACGTGGTGATGTCGAGCCGGCTTAACGCATGGTGTGAGGCAGTCCGGAGCTGTCCAACGGGTCGTGGATGAGAAGAGGTTCAAGCGTGGTGCACGTGGTGCGAGGTGGGCAGGGGCCGTTGCTGGTGCTGCTGCACGGACTGGGTGCGAATGCATCCGTGCGGCATTCCGCTGCGACGGCCTGGCCTGGATCATGGATGGCTGTGGACTTGCCCGGCCACGGCCGATCACCTGCGGTGGAGCGCTACTCGTTCGGGTCGCTGGCCGCTTCGGTGGCCACCGTGGCGGGTCCGGGCCCGGTGGCGGTGCTGGGGCACTCATTGGGCGGTGTGGTCGCGTTGACCTTGGCCAGCGGGTGGTTCGGCCTGGACGTGCGAGCCGTGGGCGGGCTGGGGATCAAGCTGCGGTGGACCGCCGAGGAGTTGGCGAAGGCCGAGGCGATGGCGGCACGGCCCCCGAGACTGTTCTCGAAGCGCGACGATGCCTCCGCGTGGGCCGCCCGACTGGCGGGCGTAGCGTTGGACGACGGCGCCGTGGTCAAGGCGGACGGCGGGTGGCAGGCGGCGCTGGACCCCCGAGCATTCGCCGTGGGCGCACCGGACGTGGCGGGGCTGCTCGCGGTCGCGAAGGCTCCGGTCGTGCTGGCGGCCGGTGAGCAGGACCTGATGTGTCCGCAAGAACACCTGCGCGCGGTGCAGCCGGAAGCAATGGTGCTACCCGGAGTCGGCCACAACGCCCATGTGGAGCGGCCCTCCTCGATTGAACCTGTGCTTGACCGGCTGCATCGCGCGTTGCTGCAGTAACGTCCGAGCTGCCCCCGCCCGCCAGGCCCGCCTCCCCCGCACAGACACTCAGCGCAGGGCCACGTCGCCTCAACCTGACTTCCCTCACGTGATGATGGGCGATTTTGGTGGTCAGCCGAGTCCCCGTCACCAGGCCCACAGCGCCTCTGCCCAGCTCCACGACCAGCACATACGCGAAATGCGCGCCTGGACTCCGAGCACGTTGATCCGGCGGTTTCTGGTGTCCTCACGCAGGGCCACGGCCCTCTGCCGATCCGGGACCAGCTGTAGCCGGTGGGCATGGTCGGGGCATCGCCCTCGTCTGCACCGCCGACTTCATCGGCCGCAAGGTCATCGCGCCCGCTCAGCTGGGCGCTGGCCTGATGACGGCTGTGATCGGTACGCCGTACTTTCTGTATCTGCTGGTCAGGAGGCGGAGGTAGGGCTCAAAACTGCGTCCAGCGCTGCGAGGCCCGACCCGACTGGCAGTCCACGGTCTGCACCCCGTCGGCTACGTCCAATTCGAGGCAGCCGTCGCTGGCGGCACTGATGAGGGAGGAGCCCGAGCCCGATATCCAGAGCCGGCCGGAGCCCATGTCGCAGTTCTTGACGAAGACGGCCTGGTCCTTCAGAGAGCTCCCCGCAAGGCACCCTCCGGTGGACTTGTTGACCAGCTTGTAGGTGCCGCCCGCGCCGCTGCGGATGGTCCAGTAGGCCGAGGCGCCGGAGCAGCCACCCGTATAGGCGGACCCGGATTCCCCATTCAGGCAGGTGCCGTCATTGCCGTTGCGCAACCGGAAGCTGCCCGTGGCGGGGGCGGTGGTGGGCGCCTTGGTGGCCGTACCACCCGAGCTCGACCCCGTACCGCCAGAGCTGTCGGACGAATCGCCGGAGCCTCCCGACGTACTGGTGGAACCCCCGGGAGCCTCCCCGGAATCGTCCGATCCGGACGACGTACCGGAATCGCCCTTCCCGGTGGAGTCCTGCTCCTTGCCGCCCTTCTTGCCCCGGTCGGGCTTTTTGTCCTCTCTGTCCGCGCTATTGGACGGCGAGGCGGCAGGGGTCGTCGAAGCAGTCACAGGCGGAGCCGCCTTGTCCGGCCCGGGAGCGGACACATGCGGAAGCAGCTGTACGGCGATCAAGGTCGCTGCGCCCGTCACGACGATCGGCACGACACCGAACACGAGAGTGCGGGAGCGGCGGCGCTGCGGCCGGAGCGTGGCGGCGGCGGCCCCGTCGGCGGGGGTGGGCTGCTCGTTCTCAGGGGTCGCACGGACTACGGGCGGCACATCCGGCGGGGGCACCTGCGCCGCGAACTCCGCGCGGACGGCGAGGCGGTCGGCCAGCGCCGGCGGCCAGCTGTTCGGCAGTGACGGGCGCTCGAGCGCTACCCGGTCGGCCAGCTCGGCGGCGGTGGGGCGGCCCTCGGGGTTCTTGTCGAGACAGTCGGCGACCAGCGCGGCGAGGGAGGGATCGGCCGCACGCAGCGCTTCGAGATCGGGTTCCTCGTGCACGATCCGGTAGAGGAGGCCGAGGCCCGCGCCCTCGCCGAAGGGGGCCAGGCCGCCCGACGCGTACGCGAGCAGTGAACCGAGGGCGAAGACGTCGGCGGCGCCCGTCAACAGCCGTGAACCCGAGGCCTGTTCAGGTGCCATGTAGGCCGGAGTGCCGGCCACCATCCCGGTCTGGGTGAGGCGTGACTGGTCGGCGGCGCGGGCGATGCCGAAGTCGATGAGGGTGACGCCGTCCGTCGTCAGCATGACGTTCGACGGCTTGAGGTCGCGGTGGACCATGTCCAGTGCATGCACCGGGGCGAGCGCGGCGGCCGTTTCCCGCAGCAGCAGCCACAGCGCGTCCGAGGGGAGCCCGACCTCGCCCTTCGTGGTCGTCACGGCCTCTGTGAGTGTGAGCCCCGGAACGTACGCGGTGGCGAACCACGGCGGCCGGGCCTCCCGGTCGGAGGCGAGCAGCGGTGCGGTGGCCCCCTCCGGCAGCCGGGAGAGATTGTCCAGCTCGTGCCCGAAGTGGCGGAGGAAGTTGTCGTCCTCGGCGAGCAGCGGAAGGACCTGCTTCACGGCCGCGAACCGGCCCTCGGTAACCCCCAGGTAGACCCGGCCCATACCGCCCGAACCGAGCCGTCCGAGCAGCGGGATCGACCCGATTCGTGCTGGATCGTCGTTCCCCAGCGGAACCGCCCCGCTGCCCGTCAGGCCGAAGTCGTCCCCCGTGCTCACCGCTGCCTCAACTCCCCGTGTGTCCAACCGATTTGGCGCGGGTCGACGCCCACCTCGCCCCCTGTGGGAGGGGCGGCCGTCAGTCCGCGCCAAGTGTGGCTGATCAAGCGACAGAAGTGGAAGCCGAATCCACGCGGCTTGGGTGAAGTTCGGTGCTGATTGACGGATCCTGTCGCGTCGGCGGGTCAGGGCCTCGTCGAGGCCTCGCCGATGTCCTTGGTGCCGGTCTGGGTTCGCTGTGGGTAGTCCTCGTACTTCGCCTGCCGCCAGACCAGCTCGATAGCGTTCAACTCCGGGCCGTATGGCGGCAGATGGATCAGCTCCACCCCGGTCTTCGCCAGGTGGCGGCGGCGGCCCTTGAATGCCTTGGCCATGTGCGCGGACGCGTTGGCGAAGGGCCTGTTGTGCCTCCGAGTTGCTGAGCGTGCGGTGTTCAGGGGCGGGGTTTGAGCTGTCGGAGGGTGTAGCCGTTGCCCGTGGGGTCGATGGGCTTGGTGGCCTGTTTGAAGAGGTATTCGGCCCGTTCGTAGGAGAGCCGGTTGCGGCCGGTGTCCGGGCACAGGTCGGTGTGGGTGGGTGTCCGGGCGGGGCCGGGTCGGCGGTCGGTGAGGAAGAGGGGGCCCCTGGTGCGGCCGGCCACCAGGGCGGGGAGAAGTCGGGCGGTCGCGGAGCGCCAGTGCACCCAGGTGTCGCCGGTGCGGGCCCGGCGGTCGTCCAGGTCCAGGTCTTCGATGTTGAGGGAGAGGACGGTTGTCACGGCGGCCGCGGACTCGTGGAGGAGCCGCCACAGGGTGTGTTCGCGTAGCGGCAGGTCGGGGTTGTTCCAGAGCGTGTCGAGCTGTGCCGGTTCCAGGCGTTGTGTCGTGTGGGGGGTCTGGGTGCGCCGGTCCAGGGCGGCGGTGAGGTCATCGATGTGGGCCCAGGCGCAGAAGGATCGGAGGGTCGAGCGGTGGCGGTTCCAGGTGGTGGGTGCGGCCTGGCCCCAGGCGGTCGTGAAGACCTGAGCCACCTGGTCGCAGGTCAGTGAGGCCAGTGGCTGCTGGTCGCCCAGGGTTCGGCGCAGCCGTTTCAGTGTCTGGGTGTACGAGCGGATCGTCGGGGCGTCGAGATCGTCGCGTTGGAGGAAGTCCTGGGCGGCCCGGGCGAGCGTGGGGCCGTGGGTGTCGGTCGCGGTGATCTCGTCGGCGCGGCGGCGCAGGAAGGCGCGTTCGGCGGCGTTGTGCGTGAGGGATGCTGCGCGTTCGAACTCGTGCCGGGCTTCGGTGGAGCGTCCGAGCCGGAGCAGGAGGTCGCCCCGGACGCCGGGGAGCAGGTGGTAGTCCTTCAGCGTGGGATCGGCGGTCAGGGAGTCGACCAGGTCGAGCCCTTGCTGGGGACCGTGCGCCATGCCCACGGCCACGGCTCGGTTGAGCTGCACGACGGGTGTCGGCAGCAGCCTGGCGAGGGCCTCGTACAGGGCCGCGATCTGCGCCCAGTCGGTGTCCTTCGCGGTCGGCGCCTGCGCGTGGCTCACGGCGATCGCCGCCTGCAGGACGTAGGGCCCGGCGGGACCGCCGATTTCCCGCGCGCGCAGCATCGCGGCGAAGCCACGGCGGATCAGCAGCTGGTCCCAGCGGCCCCGGTTCTGCTCGTGCAGCGGGATGGGCTCGCCCGCGGGGCCGGTACGCGCGGCAGAACGGGACTCATGGAGCTCCATCAGCGCGACGAGGCCCTGGACTTCGGCTTCTTGCGGGGCAAGTTCAGCAAGGAGACGGCCGAGCCTCAGGGCCTCAAGGGTGAGCCCGGGCCGCATCAGGTCGTCGCCCGTTGTCGCCGCATAGCCTTCGTTAAAGATCAGGTAGATGACCTCGAGTACCGAGTTCAGGCGTTCGGCCAGCTCGGCGCCCTCCGGGAGCTCGAACGATGCCTGTGTATCGGCCAGCGTGCGTTTCGCGGTGGCGATGCGCTGGGCGATCGTCTGCTCGCCGACGAGGAATGCCCGTGCGATCTCTGCGGCGGTCAGGCCGCCCAGGAGGCGCAGGGTGAGCGCGACGCGTGTGGGGGTCGCCAGCACGGGGTGGCAGGAGATGAACATCAGCCGCAGGACGTCGTCCTGGTCGGGGTCCTGATCAGTGGAGGGCTGGTGTTCCAGCTCGTGGGCGAGCTGCTGCTGCTTGCGTTCCAGATTCTGGGTGCGCCGGATGTGATCAACGGCGCGGCGCTTGGCGATCGCGGACAGCCAGGCACCGGGATTGTTCGGGATGCCCGACTGAGGCCATTGCTCGAGCGCGGCGACGAGGGCGTCCTGCGCCAGTTCCTCGGCGAGTCCGACGTCTCGCACCATCCGGGTGAGCCCGGCAATGATCTTGGCTGACTCGAGTTTGAAGACGGCGTCGATGGTGCGATGGGTGTCGCTCACGGGCATGACGACACCGCCCCGGCCGGCCTGCGACGGGGGCGGTGTCGTCGGGCTGTCACTGGCCGAACACCTGCCGGATCTCGCTCTCGCCGTCACCGACGATCTTGCGGAAGCGGCGGGCCAGCTCGATGGCCTCTTCCTGTGAGCGGGCCTCGATCAGTGCGAAGCCCACCACGGCCTCCTTGGCCTCGGCGAACGGTCCGTCCGTCACCGTGATCTCGTCGCCCAGCGAGGTGATCCGGATTCCGCCCGGCTGAAGTCCGCCGGTGGCCAGCAGGGCTCCGGAAGCGGTCAGCTCCTCGACGAACTTGCCCATTTCGGCGAACAGGCTCTCGTCGGGGGTCCTGGAAGAAGCCTTGGTCGTCATCAGGTAGCGCATGGTCATTTCCCCATTCGTTCGGGCTGCTGTTACGCCTCCACGTCGAACGAGTCTATGTGACAGGGAATGGCGGCGTTCCCTGTCACATCCTGGGATCGACGTGTGGGCAGACACACCAGCCGCCGCACTCGAGAAGGAATTGCCATGACAACCGCTCCCCTCATCTCCCGTGACGCCTCCACAACCACCTTCACCGCGTCCCGCTCCCGCTCCGGCCGTGTGCTGCTCGCCGCCGGTGCCGCCGCCACACCCCTGTGGACCGTGACAGCAATGGCACAGGCACTCACCCGTGACGGCTTCGACCTGACCCGGCACCCTTTCAGCATGCTGGCCAACGGCTCGCTGGGCTGGATCCAGATCGCCAACTTCCTGCTCGTCGGCCTGCTGTTCATCGCCGCAGCCACCGGGCTGCGCCGGGTACTGCACGGCACGACAGGCGGCACCTGGGCACCCCGGCTGGTGCGGGTCTGCGGCATCGGGATGCTCGCCGCGGGCATCTTCACCGCGGACCCGGCGGACGGGTTCCCCGTCGGCACCCCGGCCGGGATGCCGCAGAGCATCAGCTGGCACGGCGCGCTGCACATGGCCGCCGGCACGGCGACGTTCGCCGCCCTCATCGCCGCCTGCCTGGTCCTCGCCCGCCACTTCACCCACACCGCTGACCGCCGCCGGGCCCTCGCCTGCCGCGCCGCAGCCGTGGCGGTCGTGGCCGGCAACGGATGGGCCATGAGCGGCGGCCCGGCCGGGTCACTGACCCTGGCCATCGGCGTGATCGCAGGGATGGGCTGCCTCTCCCTGGTCGCCGCCCGCTACCGCCACCACGCATGAACCAGCGGCACCAACCACAAAGTTGCCGGCGAGGGCCAGCCCTCGCCGGCAACTTTGTCTGTCTCTTCAGCATGCGAAGGCCCTTGCCGGACCTCCCTTCACCCCGCAGGTGACAGGAAGCCGATGTGCGTCGACCTACTGGAGGTCTGTGCCCGGTTCACGACGCCAGCCCCACTCGGGATGACGGTCCACCAGCGTGAGGAACCCGCTCGCCGGCAAGACCTCGCAATGGTTGGTGTCACGGACCCTGTTCTGCGGGGACAAGGATGATCACGGACGGCCAGGACACGTACCTACCTCCCTGGCGACAGCAGGCAAGCACTCCCTGGGCGGAAAGGAAGTTGGCGAGAAGGGCCTGCCCCTCGAGAGCTTGTCCGTGTAACGTCAACGTCAGCTGTCATGGTTCCGAAGTACCGGTCGCCCGTGAGCGCGAGTTCACGGGCGTTGTGCTGTTCAGAGTCTCGGAAGGCCAGGACGATCACCTCCGGTTCCCGCACGGTGCGGGAACCGTTTCTCGAGTCTCTTGGAGGACTACATGGCTACTGGAACCGTGAAGTGGTTCAACGCGGAAAAGGGCTTCGGCTTCATCGAGCAGGACGGTGGCGGCCCGGACGTCTTCGCCCACTACTCGAACATCAACGCCTCCGGCTTCCGTGAGCTCCAGGAAGGCCAGAAGGTGAACTTCGATGTCACCCAGGGCCAGAAGGGCCCGCAGGCGGAGAACATCACCCCCGCCTGAGCCGCAGACAAGAGACGCCCGCCCCGAACGTCTTGGGGCGGGCGTCGTGCGTCAGGTACCTCGCAGCTGGGCGAACGCGTTGGCGTAGTCAAGTGCGCCCGAACATCTCACCCGCACGAAGCCGGTCAGGTTCCTGGAGCTGTTGTTCCAGAGTGGCGAAGTGGCATCTCACTGGCCGCCGATTCGATCTCTGCCTACTCCGTGAGGCCCTCGGCCTCGACGTCGGGCAGCTGGAGCGGCTGCGTCGGGCGGGGCAACTCCAAGCAACTGAGAGACCCCTCCTTCATGCACGGGCACCGTGCCCCTGGCAGGGACGGTTGATCTTGGTCGACACCTCATCCACCAGGACCTTCGCCGTTCCGTCAGCCGAACTGCCCCACATCAACGGCGGATTGGAAGAGCCTCAGTGCAGGCAGGTCAGCTGCGTCAGTCACCCCAGAACTACAGCTGAGCGGCCCGAGGCCGCACACGAGGGAGAGACCGTGCATCTCATCCGCGCCCATGAGTTCGGCACCGCCGACGTGCTGCGCTACGTCGAGGACGAACCCACGAAGCCGGGCCCCGGCCAGGTACGGGTGCGACTGCGCGCGGCCGGGGTCAACCCGGCCGACAGCTATGTCATCACCGGGACGTACGCTTTCCTGAGGCCGCGGCTGCCGTTCACTCCCGGCTGGGACGGCGCCGGTGTGATCGAGGCGATCGGTCCCGACGTCACCGAACGGGCATCGGGTCAGCGCGTATTCGTCGCCGCCCTGCCCCTGGGCTCGAGCGGAACCTACGCGGAACATGTCGTGACTGGCGTCGAGTCGGTGCATCCTCTCCCCGAATCCCTCACTTTCGAGCAGGGGGCGGCCGTCGGCATCCCCTACCTCACCGCCTATCGAGCCCTGTTCCAGCGGGGCGGCGCCCGCGCCGGCGAAACGGTGCTCGTGCACGGTGCGAGCGGCGGGGTCGGCATCCCGGCGGTACAACTGGCGGTCGGCGCGGGGCTTTCCGTGATCGGCACCGCGGGCAGCCGCGCGGGGAGGGAGCTCGTACGCGCGCAAGGAGCCCACCACGTGCTGGATCACACGCGGGCCGGCTACCTGGAGGAGATTCAGGATCTGACCCATGGTCACGGAGTGGACCTCATCGTCGAGATGCTCGCGAACGAGAACCTCGAGAAAGATTTCGACGCCCTGGCCCAGCGCGGCCGGATCGTGATCGTCGGCGCCCGTGGCCCGGTCTCGTTCACACCGCGCAAGACCATGGTCGCTGAGGCGGACATCCGAGGCACCGCGCTCTGGAACATGCACAAAGACGAGATAGCAGAGGCTCAGGCGGCGATCTCCAGGCAACTGGAGGACGGAACCCTGACGCCCGTCGTCGGGCGTACCTTCCCACTGGCCGAGGCAGCCGAGGCCCAGCGCTACCTGATGAACAGCCATGCCCACGGCAGGGTCGTCCTGGACTGCGGGTGAGCATCGAACCTCTTCCAAGCTGGCTTCGCTGACCGCGAGTTGGACAGTCCTGCGCAACGACGAAGCTCCTGACAGACGGGCTCCCGCGGAGCGATGTCGCCCATAGCGGCCCCTTCATCGGCGAGTACCGACAGATCATCGCCCTGCGAGGAGTGCATCCGCCACCCCATTTCGTCAGGGGTTCTAAGTGCCGTGTCGGTGGCCCGCTCCCTGTGCGAGCGGGAGCGGGCCACTACTTCTGGCCGGCGGTCTCTACCAATCCAGACGCCCGACATCCTTGGCGGGATTCCCTTCACCCGACCCGACCGGCTAGCGCCAGGGGTCGAGGGCGTGCTTGCCCGTGGTCTGGCGGGATTCGAGGCGCTGGAGGACGGCCGGGCCGTCGGCCAAGGGGTGGACCTCGGGGGAACCCGGCGGGTACACACCCTCGGCAATCAACGCATTCAGCTCCGCCAGCAGATCCGCGAACATGTCCGGGGCGGCGGTCGCCAGCACAAGGATGTGCAGGCCCTTGACCTGGATCCGGTGGGTGAAGAGCAGGTCGTGGGTGCTGAGGTCGGCGTGACCGGACGCGGCACCGAACACGATGACCCGACCGGTAATCGGCTTGGTGACCGCCATGCTGGCTGCGAAGGTGTCCTGGCCGACTGATTCCAGGACCAGGTCGACGCCGCCGGTCAGGCGCAGGACCTCCTCGGCCAGGGCGGGGTGGGCACTGTCGAGGACCTCGTCGGCTCCGAGGGCACGGACGATGTCGTGCTTGGCCGGTGAGGCGGTGGCGATGACGCGGGCGCCATAGTGGCGGGCAAGGCGGACGGCGGCCTGCCCTACGCCCCCGGCTGCAGCGTGGATGAGCACCGTGTCACCGCTCTTGAGCTCGCCGAGGGGTTTCAGGGCGGCGAGGGCAGTTGCCCAGTTCACCACCAGGCCGAGCGCGGCGGCGTCGCTCCAGCCGGAGGGGACCGGGAGCACTTCGGCCGCCGACATCGTCATGTACTGCGCGAAAGCGCCCGGGCCAGCACCCACCACACGGGTGCCGATGGGTAGCGGGCCGTCGACATCCGCGCCCACCCCCACGATCTCACCAGCGGCTTCGAACCCGGCGACGTACGGGGCTGCGGGCCCTCCCTCGTAAGTGCCGTGGGATTGCATGACATCGGCGAAGTTGACCCCCGCCGCCGCCACCCGGATCAGATACTCGCCCGGGCCGGGGGCGGGGATGGGGAGAGAGGTCAGCGCCAGGTCCTTGGGACCCAGGTGCGAGTGCTGCATGAGAGCCTGTACGAGCGGCTGCTGCGTGTTCTTGTTCATGTGAGGGACCGTAAAAGCCTCACACAGGCGTGAAGGTCAAGCCCGCCTCACCGATCCGCCTGCGCTGCGCCCAAGAAGCCATCCAGTGCCGCCTGCTGGGCACTCAGCCCTGCGATGCGCTCCGCGAGGCGGTCACGGTAGTTCTCCACCTCCGCCAGGAACTCGGCGCACACCCCATTCGTGCCGGTACTCGGGGTGAGGTAAGGCATGACCTCCTTGATCAGCCGCATCGGCAGCCCCGACTCGATCAGGAAACGGATCACCCGGACCCGGTCGAGGATGTCCCGGCCGTACAGGCGGTACCCGTTATGGCACCGATCGGGGGTGATCAGCCCCTCATCCTCGTAGTGCCGCAACACCCTGGCACTCACACCGCTGACTCTGGCAGCCTCACTGATCATCATGATCGGACAACACCCGTGCGCTGTCCGATCTTCCAGCGCGCCGGACACCCTCAGCCATGCGGCAGCGCCCGGATCCAGCCGGTGATCGTCTCAAAGTCGCGTCGGCGTAGACGGCCAACTTGAAGATCGCCACCCGCAGTTGACGATTGCGGTCACGGAAGGTGGCCTTCAGCAAGGCCTGGCTGCCGCCCTCGGGGGAACTCTGAAACGGGTCTCAGGATCGCTGCAGATGAAGGGAAGGGTGCAGCAACCTCCCTCATCCGCATTCTGATGATGGAGCATGAACGCAGACTCCTCGGCATGCTCCTGAAGAGACTGACCCACCCGGGCTTCGACGTGGACTGGGCTGGGTGGGACCGGGCAACGACGCTTCGGCCGACGGTCCTACAACGCCGGCAACCCTCCGATCGGCGGCAGCAACTACGACAAGCCTCCTCTTCGCCAAGAGGCAACCATGCTGATCGCAGCCATCAACGAGCCGCTGTGACCACGCTCGCAGCAGCCTTCAGTTAACCCTTTGCCACGGAGCTGATGCGCCAGCTAAGTTCGCCCAGCCGTCCACTCGTTTGGGACCGGCACGTCGACCAGGAGGTGTGAAGCACATGCGCAGGAGTGCCCAGCAGTTGAGCCCGCGTACTGACCTTTGCCACCTCCTCACGACGGAGACAACACCTTGTCGCTCCGCATCACCCCACTGACCGACCCCGCTCACGGGGCACACAGCCGACGCCTTGCATGGCTGGCATCCGACACCGATTCCAACCCCGCCGGAACGGCCTTTCTGCGCGTGTTCGATGGCGGACAAGCCCACCTGGCCGAACTGACCCTCCACGTCCACCCCGTGGAGCGCCGCAAGGGCGTCGGCTCCCGGCTCCTCGAGACGGCCGTGGCCGCCGCCCGGGACAACGCCCGACGCTGCGTCAACGCGCAGGCCGAGGCCGGATCGCCCGGCACCCACTTCCTGCCGGCCCACGGCTTCCGCAAGGTGCTCACCCTGAAGTACGCCCGGCTGCCGCTGGCCGACGTGGACACCACCGCCCTCGCCGCCATCATCGAGCGCCCGCATCCCTGCTACCGGCTCGCGTCATGGCCAGGAACCGTCCCCGACGACCTCGCCCAGACGTTCGCCGCCTCACGTCGGGCCATGGACGACATGCCCATGGACGACACCGACTACGGCATTGTGGTCTGGGACGTGGACCGGGTCCGGGCCGCGGCGAAGGCCGTTGAAGACCGCGGAGACCAGCTGCACACCGTCGTCGCCATCGACACGACCGACGACTCGATCGCCGGGTTCACCGAACTCGTCGTCCCCGGCAACGGCAAGGGCGATGCCCAGCACTACGGCACCGGCGTGCTGCCCGAGCACCGCGGACACGGCCTCGGCCGATGGATGAAGGCCGAGTCGATCCGACAAGCCCACGGCCGCCATCCAGATCTCAGCGGCCTCCTGACCGACATCGCCGACAGCAACACGCACATGAGACACATCAGCGACAGCCTCGGCTACGTGCCCACACACACGACACTCCAGTACCAACTCGACCTGTAGAGACAAGCGGACGACGGGCCGGACCTGGGCACCACCCGGTCCGGCCCGTCGTCACTTTCACAACAGGCCAGGGGCCACTCGTACTCCACAGTGCCGACTCCTCCCCCTCATGAATGAGGGGCTTCTCGCTTAGCCGGTGCGGCTTCGCGACGCACCAGCCCGGCCCGCAGAACGTTCACAGCGCCCACCCTGTCCGCGTGCGCCTGGTGGCCGCACGCGGTGCAGTGGAACTGCTCCTGGGTGGGCCGGTTCTCCGCTGAGACGTGCCCGCATTCGGGACAGGTACGGGAGGGGTTGCGCGGGTCCACAGCAATCACGTCTCGTCCGGCGCTTTCAGCCTTGGCGTGCAGCATCGTCAGGAACACCCACCATCCGACGTCTGAGATCGAACGGTTGAGTCCGGCCTTGGCAGCGGCCCCGTTGAGCAGCTCGGCTGCCATTCGTCCGGGGCCGCTCGATGGCCGCCTTGCCTTGGGGTGGGACGAGCTGTCCAGGGTGGGCGAAGCCCAGCGCGTAGCGCCGCCGCAGGCGCCCCTGACCGGTCGGACCGGCCCATGGACTCCTCGATCGGGCGGCCCCTCCACCCTCTGCCTGTACGTAAGTTGGCGGATGTAGATCTTTGCATTTGAGCTTGTACGCGGCTTTGTACGTGAGCTAGGCGGCCACGGTGAAGTCGGGTGCTGATCCATCTCGGCGGCAGTTGCAGCGATGGAAGGCCGCGGTGCGCCTGGCTCGCCGCACGCATCGCCGTTCTCACCGCCGAGCAGGTGGCGCTCGACGCCTATCTCCGCGAAGCGCGCGGCCCGCTCCTTGACCTTCACACAAGCGGGAACCTCCTACCTTCCGGTGCATGTCTGATCCGTGTCACCGCCGCCGGGATCAACTGCGCCGACGTCCTGCAGTCCCACGGGGCCTACGAAGGCGGCCCCCAGGGCGCCGTACGTGCAAGGCTTCGAGGCCGCCGGGGATGATGATCGCCCGCATCTGCGAGGCAATCGCCAACCGCTCTGCCGTGCATGCCGGTTCGTCGGCCCTGCCGGTCAGCCGCGCCGGGCCGCCTGCTGGATGAGTTCGGGCACGGGCGGGAGGTCGGGAATGCCGGTGAACGAATTGGCGGGCGCGCCGTAGCGGATGACCTTGATCGTGCCCCCGGGGGACTTGTGCAGGAGGAGGTTTTTGCCGGTGGCGACGGCCGACGCCGGCCAGTAGGCCCATTCACCGGCGCTGACGCGGGCGTTCTCGTCCACGAAGGCGAGCCCTGCGGGAAAGCCGAGTGAGGCGGTCACCTCGGCGTTGGTTATCTGAGCGCCTGTTTCTGCTTGCGATGAGGTCATGAGCCCCGGATCCTAGCCGGATTCCGCCGCATTGGATAGCGCCAGTATCCTTCCCGCGCAGCAAATCGGAGCCGCCGAGAGCGAGGGCACGCGCGCCGAGAGTTATGGTCAAATCCTGTGGATCTGATCAACGCGGTCGTTCCATCGGGGCCTTGTTTTGGTTCCCTCGGGCAAGAGCGGTCGAATCCGGTCTCACAGAGCGGCGTTCGCCTGCTGCCTGGTGAATGAGCTGGTAGCTTCCGCGACATGATCGACCACAGAGACAGCACGGCTCTCCGGACGCTGGTGACCAACGCCGACGCCGAGAGCGGCATCCTGCTGTTTGGCATCACGCCGCCGCGTCTGAGCACCGCTCCCGAGCGGATACGGGAGATCACCGCGGCCACGTTGGCACGGTTGGAACTCCTCGACCTGGACGGTCTGGCGCTCTACGACATCGACGACGAGAGCGACCGCAATCCTGCGGAGCGGCCGTTTCCGTACCTGCCGACCATGGACCCCGCCGCCTACCACGCGGAATACCTCGGCGAGTGGAACCGCCCTGCGGTTATCTACCGGTGCGTCGGCAAGTACCCCGAGGCGGAGCTGCGGACTTGGCTGCAGATGGCCGACACGGACCGAGTGCTCAGCGTCTTCGTCGGTGCGGCCTCGAAAGACAAGACGGTGCGGACCCGCCTGTCCGAGGCGCAGGCCCTGCGCCGCGACGTCCGCCCGGAGCTGCTGCTCGGCGGCGTCGCCATCACCGAGCGGCCCGACGAGCATCTGCGGCTGCTCGCCAAGCAGGAGGCGGGATGCGCGTACTTCATCTCGCAGGTCGTCTACAACACCGACGCGGTGAAGAGCATGGTCTCCGACTACTACTACGCCTGCCGCGAGCGGCGGCTCACACCCAAGCCCGTCGTGTTCACGCTCTCGGTATGCGGCTCGGTGAAGACGCTGACGTTCCTCAAATGGCTCGGAGTCGACGTGCCACGCTGGATTGAGAACTCTCTGCTCCACGCCGACGACACCCTGGCCGAGTCGTACGAGCACTGCTTGGCCAACGCCCGTGACCTGGTCGCCTTCTGCCGCAGGCTCGGCATGCCGTTCGGCTTCCTCGTAGAGAGCGTGTCGATCCGCAAAGTCGAGATCGATGCCTCGGTCGCCCTCGCCGGCGAGGTGAGCGGACTGCTCGGGCGCGGTCGACCATCCGTATGAGGCCGGCCATGAACGTGCACGTGTCAAGTCCTCTGATCATGACGTAGCTCAGGCTGCTGAGACTTCCTCGCGCTCGACGAGTTCCTTGGTGCCGTCGACCCGGACGCCCATCAGGACCAGGAGGACCAGGAGGCAGGAGTGCGTCTCGGACAGGCGGACCTTGGGGTGGACGCCGTCGGCCCAGACGTAGACGTAGTCGGATTCGGCCAGGTCACGGCGCTGGAACTCGGCGTGGTCAGCGGTCCACTGCTTCGTCAGCCGCGTCACAGTGGCTGGCGACAGGCCGGCCGAAGAACCCAGGAACTGTTCCATTGCGGGCACGAAGTCGCCGGAGGGCAGGCCGTGGAGGTAGAGCAGCGGCAGGACCTCGCTGATCTTCGGGGACTTTCGGCACCACGGCGGGAGGATCTTCGAGGAGAACCGCTTGCGCTCACCGGTGGCCTCGTCGACGCGCTTGTCGTTCACACGCGGGGCGGCGACCTCGACGAGCCCGGCGGCCGTGGTCACCGTTCGGGGACTGTGCCGGCCGTTACGGACCATCAGTCGGCGACCGGCCTCGTCCCACTGCCCGGCGAGCTCGGCTATGTACTGGTCAACTTCCGCCTCCAGTGCGGCGGCCAGCATCCGCCTCGCGCCCTCCCGGACGATCTCGTCAATCAGGGAACCGGCCTCGGTGGTGCCGTCTTCGTTGACTACGTGAGCACGGGCGTGCCTTCCCGACCCGGGTTCGCAGCGCGGGCCTACTCGGTGACTTGACGATCACTCACTCGGAAGGTACGCCCTTCGTGCGTCCTCCAGAGGAGCCGATCCACAAGTCCTGAGCATTACTCCGCGCCGATCACAGCGCTGGCCCTGTCCTGCGCGGTATACGCGGGATTCCTTGCGTCGGGGTACCTGCCGTCGTTGAACTGGTGGGCCCCGAAACAGGGTTTGAGCTGTATGTTCAGCAGACTCGCCACTGGCCTGGACCGGTCAGGCGGCGAGGTGCATGGCGAGTTGCTCCCACTCCCGTACGGGCGGCGAATCGGGTGTGGTCGTCATGAGGTGGAGGCTGACGTGGTCGGCTCCGGCATCCAAGTGCTGTTGGACACGGTGGGCAATGTCCTCGGCACTGCCGTGGGCCACCAGCGAGTCGACCAGCCGGTCGTTGAGCGCCTCCGGGTTCCCGTACCCAAGCCCTCGCAGCAGCTCGCGGCGGTTGGGCAGGGCCGCCGCGGCGGTGGTGCGGGCCAGGTCGGCGGTGACCGTGTGGTCGTGGCTGAGTACGCACATCTGGGTGATGGCCAACAGACCGTCGTCGCCGAGGAGGGTCCTGGCGGTTCGGGTGTACTCGATGGGCATGCCCAACACCGTTGCGCCCCGGGCGCGTTCGGCGGCAAGGGCGAGCATGTCGCGGTCCAGGGCGGCGAGTACGCGGTGCGGTGAGGCAGCCGTGTCGGGTGGCCCGAACGGGGCGGTGTCCAGCGCGTCGAGGTAGGAGCGCATGGTGGCCAGGGGTGGGCCGAAGTGGTGACGGCGGATGTCCTCGGCCAGGCTGGGGTGGCTGTCCCACAGGCTGAGCAGGAACCGTCCGGGGAACGCCTCCTCCAGGGTGCGCTGCGCGGCGGCGGCCGTGACCGGATCGCGGGCGTAGATGTCGGTCATGCCGGCGGCCACGCTCATGTGCCGGGTGACCGACAGGAGGATCGCGGCCTGCGCCATGGCCTCCCGTCCCATGAGCTCGGGGAACCACAAGGTGCCATAGCCGAGGTCCTCGATCACTGCGGCGGCCTTACGGACCCCGGTTGCGGAGAGATGGTCGAAGTCCCCCGCCCAGATCCCGATGCGTCCGAGGCCATGGGTGCCGCGGGCGCTCACGCGTGCTGCCCTGCGGTGCGCGTGGAGTCCAGGAAAGCGGCGATCTGGGACGCACCGGTGCGCTCCAGCCAGGTGCCGAAGTCCATCGCGGCGGGGTGAATCTTCCGGGTGGCGGCAATGTCGGCGCGGTAGCCGAGTTCGTTGAGCCAATCGTTGGCGTAGGCGAAGTCTTCACTCAGGGCCCGGATCGCATCGATGGGGACCTGGACGTAGGGCAGCGTAATGCCGAGCGCCTTACCGATGGCCGAAGCGATCTGAACCGGCGTGAGTTCGTCCCCCGCCAGGGAAACCTCCCGGCCGATCCACTTCTTCGGCCGGGAGAACGCCAGCGCCGCCACGGCACCGACATCGTCGACGGCCATGATCTGCTGCGGGACCTCCGGTGCGAGCCCGGTGGACAGATTCCCGTCCCTCAGTGCGTATCCGCCGGTGAAGTTCTCCATGAAGGACACCGGCCTCAGGATCGTTGCGGGCAGGCCGAGCGCGGCGATGTGCTGCTCGATCCGCCACTTGCTGACCAGGTTCACCGGCAGCTTCTCGTCGAGGTGCCGGTCCGCTTCGGCGACCGACGTGAAGACGAAGTGCCCGATGCCTGCGACGTGCGCGGCCTCGGCGACGTGCACACCCCAGCGCACCTCGTCCTCGGTGCTGAAGTCCGGCGCAGTGCCGGGCGAGCCTACGGTGGGCTGGACGCTGAACATGCCCCAGGCTCCCTCCGCTGCGGCGGCCATGGAGTCGACGTCCTCCATCTGTGCCCGTACGACCTGCGCCCCGGCCTGCGCCAGTGCGGTGGCCTGCGTCCCGTTCGGGTCGCGGGTCAGTGCGCGCACCTGCCAGCCGTCCCGGAGCAGGTGATGCGTAACAGCCCTGCCCTGCAGACCGGTTGCTCCTGCCACCACGACAGTCTTGTGACTCAGCTTCATGTTCTTCCTCTTCATCGCATCCATGGCGAAGCAGAGCCACCCAGTAAGTGGGGTGGCCCTCCGTTTCACGTTCGCTACGATATGGAGGACCACCCCACTTTTCAAGCCGTCAGGAGTGCTCGTGCCCCAGGACGCCGCCCCGCCGCGCCGGACGATGCGCGCCGACGCCCGCCGCAACGCCGAAAGGATCGTGGCCGCAGCCGGGACCCTGATCGCCGAACAAGGCGCCGACGCCTCCCTGGAGGAAGTCGCCCGTCGCGCCGGAGTCGGCTCGGCCACCCTGCATCGCCACTTCCCCTCCCGCCAGGCACTCCTGGAGGCGGTCTTCAAGGACCGGGTGGAGGCCCTGCGCGCGAAAGCCGACGACCTGCTCGCCGCACCCGACCCGGGCGAGGCCCTGTCCACCTGGCTCCGCGCCGTCGTCACACACGCCGTGGCCAACCGGGGACTCGGGGCGTCCCTGATGCGCGACGCGGACCCGACACTCGGCGAGACCTGCCACGACATGATCACCAATGCCGGCGACGCCCTCCTCGCGCGCGCCCGAGCAGCAGACGCCGTGCGCCCCGAGATCACCGTCACCCAACTGCTGAAACTCGTCGGCGCCATCGCGCTGGCCACCGAGCAGGAAGCCGACGGCCCGGCCGAGGCCGACCTCCTACTTACGATCGCCATCGACGGCGTACGCGCGCGCTGATCGCCAACGCTTGGCATCCCCCCGCCCTACTGAATGGGGATTCCCGCCTGACCCGCCGCTGCAAGAGAGGAGGCCTTCGGATGGGTTCCTGTTTCATCGCGCGGGGCCGGAACACGTTCCGGTCTTACCTGCGCTCCGCAGGCTGTCACCGCCAGTCCGGCGGCCTTCTTGATGTTCATTGCGGCGTTGATGTCCCGGTCATGGGACGCACCGCACGCAGCGCACATCCAGTGCCGGACATCGAGGGGTTTGGTGCCGTCTTCCACCCCGCAGGTCGAGCTCACCCGACTGGTCGGCTCGAACCCCCGTAGAGGGCGGCCTTGTACTCCAGCATCTGCACGAACCGCGCCCAGCCCGCGTCGTGGATGCTCCTGACCATGCGGGTACGAGCGAATGCCTTGACCGCCCGGTCCTCGACGGCGCCGCTTGGTTTTCGCGGATCAGCCGTGTGGAGAGCTGGTGGTGGAACTCGCGCCGCGCATCGGCGACCTTGCCATGCAGCTGGGCCAGCCTGGCCCGGGCCTTCGCCCGGTTCTTCGAGCCCTTCGCCTTCCTGCTCAAGTTCTGCTGCGCCCGCTTGAGTCGTTGCTCGGCTCGGCGCGACGCAGGAACTGCGGGCTGTCGACCTTTGTGCCGTCCGACAAGACGGCGAAGTGCCCCAGACCCAGGTCGATACCGACCGTGGACTCCGTTGCGGGCGCGTTCCGGGGTCTGCTTCGCCACGGTAATCACGCGGCGGGCCAACTAGCCGCCACCACTGACAACGCCCGCCCGCCCCGGGGGCGAACCGGCACACCCTGCCCTGCAAGACCTTCGCTTCCTCCCCCGCCTCAAGGCGCGGATATCCACGAAGGAATCCCGATGACCGGCCGACACGCAGTCGGCAGCCACGGCGATCCCGCCGAGGCCGCCCTGCCGTGCACCGCGCCCCTCGGCGTCCCACCACGCCGAGGGGCGCCGCCAGCTGCCGCAGGCTACCTCTGGCGAGGAGCGTCAGGCGTCGATGATGACGGGGATGACCATGGGCCTGCGGCGGTGGGTGCGAAAGGCCCAGTTCGCCACCGCGCGGGCGATGAGCTGTTCGAGCTGGTGTGCGTCGCCGACGCCCTCCTCCGCCGCCTTGGCCAGCGTCTTCTCGATCACGGGTACGACCGGCTCGAAGGTCGTCTCGTCGTGGACGAAGCCCCGGGCCAGGAAGTCCGGCGGCTCGGTCAGCGCCCCCGTGTTCGCATCGACGAGGGCCACGACGGTGACCACACCTTCCTCGGCCAGGGTGAGGCGGTCCTTGAGGGAGGCTTCGGTGGCGCCGCCGACTTCCATGCCGTCCACGTAGACATTGCCCGCCGGCACCTTGCCGGTGATCCTGGCCCGGCCCTCGATGAGGTCGACGACGACGCCGTCCTCGGCGATGACCACATGGTCGGGGTCGACACCAGTACGGATCGCCAGATCGGCGTTGGCCCGCATGTGCTTCCACTCGCCGTGCACGGGCATGACGTTACGGGGCTTGACGATGTTGTAGCAGTAGACGAGTTCACCGGCACTGGCGTGCCCGGAGACGTGCACCTTGGCGTTGCCCTTGTGGACGACATGGGCGCCCCACCGGGTCAGCCCATTGATCACCCGGTAGATGGCGTTCTCATTGCCGGGGATGAGGGAGCTGGCGAGCAGCACGGTGTCGCCCTCGCCGATGCGGATCATGTGGTCGCGATTCGCCATCCGGGACAGGGCGGCCATCGGCTCGCCCTGCGATCCGGTACAGACGAGGGTGATCTTGTGGTCGGGCAGCTTCTCCAGGTCCTTGGTGGTGACGACCAGACCGGACGGGACCTTCAGATAGCCCAGCTCCCGGGCGATGCCCATGTTGCGCACCATCGAGCGGCCCACGAAGGCGACCTTGCGGCCGTGCTCCTGGGCAGCATCCAGGACCTGCTGAATGCGGTGCACATGGCTGGCGAAACTCGAGACGATCACCCGGCGCGGGGCGGTGCGCATGACGTGGTCGATGGCCGGGGTCAGCTCACGCTCCGAGGTGGTGAAACCTGGCACCTCGGCGTTGGTGGAGTCGGTGAGGAAAAGGTCGACACCCTCCTCACCCAGCCGCGCGAAAGCGCGCAGGTCCGTGATGCGGTCGTCCAGCGGGAACTGATCCATCTTGAAGTCACCGGTGTGCAGCACCATCCCCGCGCCAGTGCGGATCGCGACCGCGAGACCGTCCGGAATGGAGTGGTTGACCGCCACGAACTCGCAGCCGAACGGCCCGAATTCACGCCGGTCACCCTCCCGCACCCGGACGGTGCGGGGCTTGATGTGATGCTCTTTCAGCTTGGCCTCCAAGAAGGCCAGCGTCAGCTTGGAGGCGACCACCGGAATGTCCCGCCGCTCCCGCAGCAGATAGGGCACTGCCCCGATGTGATCCTCATGGCCATGCGTCAGCACCAGGGCCACGACGTCGTCCAGACGGTCCCGGATCCAGGTGAAGTCGGGGAGGATCACATCAACGCCCGGCTGGTTCTCTTCCGGGAACAACACACCGCAGTCGACGATGAGCAGCTTGCCCGCATACTCGAAGACGGTCATGTTGCGGCCGATCTCGCCCAGGCCGCCCAGGGCGACGACCCTGAGCCCTCCCTTCGGCAGCGGCGGGGCAGGCTTCAACTCAGGGTGCGGATGACTCATACCCTGACGTTAGCGGAGAGTCCGCCAGGTTGATCCACAGGCCTCCCCGACCCGCCACGACAAGTGGGTGGGAGAGCTCACGGCGAACGCGGCAGCGCTTGCCGTGAGTGATCCGCACACCGGGCGTACCGGAGAGCATCTCGTGCACCCAGTCGTGGTGATCGTCGGCCTCGGCGCGGGTCCACTCCGCGTCCAGCTGCACCCCACTGCCCGCCATCGCTCGGCAGGCCGTACGCCGAGACCGCTCCAGCGTGTCCCCGTTCTGTCTTCCGCGGTCGTGCATCAGAGCCCTGGACTCCGCGCCCGGCATGGCTGTGCCCCCCTGCCCGCGATGACCTGGGGCTTGGTGCGTACCCGGCCCGAGCGGCGCGGCGAGAGAGACTGACGAGAGACGCGGCCACCGTCGGGGCGAGACTCGCCGCGCCTACCCGATGCAAACCTACGGTCAGTACTGCTCGGTCTCGCTGAACCCGGTGTGCGCGTCATCGCCGCCGAAGGTGTCGGCGGCGCTGGCGGGGTCGAAACCGGGCGGGCTGTCCTTGAGGCCCATGCCCATGCCGGCCAGCTTCTCCTTGACCTCGTCGATCGACTTCGCACCGAAGTTGCGGATGTCGAGCAGGTCCGCCTCGGAGCGGGCAACGAGCTCACCGACTGTGTGCACGCCTTCACGCTTGAGGCAGTTGTACGAGCGGACCGTGAGGTCGAGGTCCTCGATCGGCAGCGCCAGGTCGGCTGCCAGGGCAGTGTCGACGGGGGACGGGCCCATGTCGATGCCCTCGGCGTCGATGTTGAGCTCGCGGGCCAGACCGAACAGCTCGACCAGGGTCTTGCCGGCCGACGCCATGGCGTCACGCGGGCGCATGGCCTGCTTGGTCTCGACGTCGACGATGAGCTTGTCGAAGTCGGTGCGCTGCTCGACTCGGGTCGCCTCGACCTTGTAGGTGACCTTGAGAACCGGCGAGTAGATCGAGTCGACCGGGATGCGCCCGATCTCCTGACCGACCTGCTTGTTCTGAACGGCGGAGACGTAGCCGCGACCGCGCTCGACGGTCAGCTCCATCTCGAGCTTGCCCTTGCCGTTGAGCGTGGCGAGGACCAGGTCCGGGTTGTGCACCTCGACACCGGCCGGCGGCGCGATGTCAGCAGCGGTGACCAGGCCGGGACCCTGCTTGCGCAGGTACATCACGACCGGCTCGTCGTGCTCCGAGGAGACGACCAGCTGCTTGATGTTGAGGATGAGGTCGGTGACGTCCTCCTTGACGCCCGGCACGGTGGTGAACTCGTGCAGGACACCGTCGACCCGGATGCTGGTAACCGCAGCACCGGGAATCGAGGAGAGGAGCGTACGACGCAGGGAGTTGCCGAGGGTGTAACCAAAGCCCGGCTCCAGCGGCTCAATGACGAACCGGGAGCGAAATTCGTCGACGACCTCTTCGGTCAGCGACGGGCGCTGAGCAATAAGCATGCGGTGGTGCCTCCAGATTCCGGCGCCCACTATGTAACGCCGTAGACACTGCACCGTATAGGCAACACGCCCTGGAACCGGACCACGGCACCCGTCCCCGCACAACCATCATGTGCACCATCTGGCGGAAATCGACGACGGCGTCGCTGACCTCGCGCGAGGTGCGGCCGACGCGGCCTGCTCAAGAGCTCGGGCGAGGGTCGTCTTGCCTGCGCCCGGCATCCCAGTCATGAGGATCGCGCGGGGTGCAGACCCTGGCCGGCCGGACAGGGCTGTGGAGATGCGCGCAGCATCCGAGCGAGCCAGCAACGGACGCGCGTCAGCTCTTCCGAGGCGCGGGTGTACGCGATGTGCACGGGACCGCTGAACAGACTTGCGGAGGTCCACTCCGGCCGCGTGCTCCTCGCGGGAGAGGAGATAACCGTAATTTGCCTCCTCAGCGGCCGTGTACTGCGCCCAGCTGCGGTCGCGGTACATCTCGCGTAGTTGCTCGCCGGAGTGGGCAGTGCGCTGTTGCATGTTCGGTGTACTCGCGCTCGGCGATCCACCGCTCGGTGTCGTGTGTGCGTCCGCGGCCTCGGGGAGCGGGGCGGGCGGGTAGCGGCGGTCGAGCTCGTCGGCGATGCGCTCGACGTCGTCGGGGCGGCCGTGGCGGATCGCCCACCCGAGCACGTCGTCGCCGAGGCCGAATAGGTCCTCGGCGAGGTGTCCGCCGGGGACCAGGAGGAGCATTGCGTCGCAGTCCGATGGCCGCCACCCGCACCGAGCAACGGCCCTCCAAGTACAGGCAATCCGCTCCGGGCGAAGCGCGTCCAGGAGGCCTGCGCCCCGCCGCAACGGTGTGCCGAGTGCAGCCAGGGACGCGGGTCAACTGCCGTGATCCGCAGGCCTCCAGAACGACATCACGGCCCAGGTCACCCCGGACCAGCAAGGTTGAGGAGCCCGCTGATGGTCAGGCCGAGCACGGTGCGTGCCTGCTCCGGATCCAGGTGGAGGTCGCTGCGCAGTGTGTCCCAGTGCGGCCAGACGCTTGTCGCGAGGAGGGCGTCCACGAGCTCTGTGCGGGATGGTTCGGGTAGTTGGGCCAGTTCCGTGCGGAACACCGTCTCCACGTCGGCGCGAGCCAACGCGAGCGTCTCCTGCTTGATGAGCCGCAGTTCCTCGGAGAACGGTTCGTGAATGCGGGCTGCCCGCCAACTCGGCGCCATGACCTCCAGCACCCTCGCTCGCTGCGCGACGAACGCCTCGACCCGCTCGGCCCGTGTTCCGTGCGGCGAGATCGGTTCGATCAGGGACAGCAGGATCTCCACGTCCCGCCGTCCGGCGTGGGCGAGCAGACTCTCCATGTCGTCGAAGTGCTGCCAGACGGTACGCAGGGACACACCGGCCTGCTTGGCGATGCGCGGTGCGGTCGGCCGCAGGTCGCCCTCGGTGTTCAAGGTGCGAATGGCATCGATGATGGCAAGGCGCGTCCGTTGAGAGCGGGCCGCACGACCGTCCACGGGCTGGTCTGACGGAGTTGGGGCGGCAGGGCCCATCGCCTCGGGAGCTCGGTTGCTCTGCACGCCACGGCCGGCAGCGACGGCGCCCTGCTCGGCTTCGACACCCGCGCACGGTGTGCTCGTCGCCGAGGCTGCGCTCGACGTGGCGGGTGGCCGAGCCGTCGGGGCAAGGGCCGACTCGGCCAGGGCGGTGTACCGCGAGGTGGTTGGTCGCTTCGTCATGTACGTACCGTCTCGGGATGCCCCGGCGCTGTTGCGGCCGGCAGGCGTCGGGGGTCTCTTTCGGGGTGCTGGAACAGGGTGGTCGGCAGTCCGGCTGCGCCGGTCGATGAGGCGGTGGCCGGGAAAGCTGTCCGGCAACGGTCGGCCACGGCGGCCTCCATGTCAACGCTGCGGCCTGCTCCATCGGCCAAGGGGCCCGGCCAGGACACGTCACAGGCCCTCGGCCGGCCGCAGCGCGGCGGTTCCTGACTGTGGTGTGCGGTCCGGCTCGGTGTAGGCACGCAGTGCGTTGCGGTCGAGCTTTCCGACGCTGGTCAGGGGGAGTTGGTCGAGGACGTGGATTTCGCGCGGGTATTTGTGGGCCGCCAGATGGTCGCGCGCGTACGCGATCAGCTCTGCGGAATCCGTCCGGCGGCCGGGGTGCAGGGCGACGAAGGCGACGACCTCTTCGCCCAGGCGGGGATCGGGGCGGCCGACCACGCCGGCCTGGGCGACGTGCGGGTGGGTGATGAGGGCGTCTTCGACGTCGCGGGGGAAGACGTTGAAACCGCCGCGCAGGATGAGGTCCTTCTTGCGGTCGACGACGTAGAGGAAGCCGTCTTTGTCGAGGTGGCCGATGTCGCCGGTGTGCAGCCAGTCGTCGCGCAGCGTCCGGGCGGTGAGGGTGGGGGCGTGCCAGTAGCCGGCCATGACACCGGCGGAGCGTACGCAGATCTCACCGTCGCTGCCGACGGGCACGGCGCGGCCCGCATCGTCGCGGATCTCGACGGTGTACCCGGGCAGTGGCCGGCCGACGGAGTTGGGGCGGATGGCGTCGGGCCGGGTGGCGGAGACGACCGAGCCGGATTCCGTCAGGCCGTAGCCCTCCAGGATGCGGCTGTGGGGCAAGCGCTCCTGCCAGGCGAGCCGAGTCTCGTACGGCAGCGGAGCGCCGCCGCTGTTGACCAGCCGCAGCGCGGACAGATCGGCGTCCTCCAGGGGTTGCCCGAGCAGCATTTGGATCATGCTGGGGACCAGGGTGGTGCGCTGGATGGCGTACTCGTGGGCGAGGGCGAGCCACTCTGCCGGGTCGAACCAGCGTTGCAGCACGCCGAGTTGGGGCTGTTCGGCCTGCCAGCCGGCCAGGGTCACGATCAGTCCGTACGCGTGGGACAGCGGCAGCGGAATGAGAGTGCGGGTGATCCCGTCGGTCAGGCCCGGTGCCTCGCCGGCCCGGTAGGCGGCGAGTGAGCAGGCGTGCAGGTTGCGGTGGCTGAGCATGACGCCTTTGGCGCGGCCGGTGGTGCCGCCGGTGTAGAGCAGGGCGGCCAGTTCTTCGTTCGTGCGGGAGACGATCCCGGCGGCATCTGCGGCTTCGAGGTCGGCGAACGTGGCGACGGCCAGCGTGTGCGGCAGCCGCGATGCCGCCTCCGGGGGAAGGTCGTCCACCACGAGGAGGTGCTGCAGCTCGGGAGCGTCGGCTGCGGCTGTGGCGACGGTGGCGAGCAGGCCCGAGGCGGTGATGATCGCCCGGGCTCCGGAGTCGGTGAGGATGTGCGTCAGCTCGGCCGGGCTCACCAGGAACATGACGGGGGTGACCACGGCGCCGGCCCGCCAGATCGCGTTGTACGCGACGGACACCTCGGGCCGGTTCGCCATCAGGACAATGACCCGGTCCCCCGGTCGGATGCCGAGCCGGCTCAGCGCGCCGCCGATTGTGGCAGCGCGCTCCTGCAGCTGTGCGAAGCGGTGGACGTGCCCGTCGCACACCAAGGCGTCGTGGTCTCCGTGCCGTTCGTACGCGGCCTCGGGGAGCAGCGCCAGATTCAGCGCGTGATGGATTGACATTGGCCTTCCTGTCTTCTCTAGGTGCTGGGCACTGCCCTGGAAACGAGACAACGCCGCGTCGCGCGGGCCCTGCGGGTGACGTAGTGGAGAGCGGTGGTCATCGCCGCGAGCATCGGTGTCGTGCACGTCGCTGCCTGCCCGCGGCCGGTGAGCGTGGTCAGGGTGAGCGGCCCGCCGGTGTCCTCTGCGAACTCGCCCAGATCGTCGGGGAGGCGGGGGCGGCGAGCTCCGGTGCACACCCCTGGACACCGAGTGCCGCCAGGAGTCTGGGCAAAGCATTGTTGGCCGTGCGGCCACGGGTCGGACAGCGTCGGCTGCGCGCCGAGCAGCTCGGCGTCCAGGACGGCAAGCACTCGCCCGCGGCACCGCGGCGAGAGTGATGTCGTCCGGGTGGAGTGCGTCAGTGGTGAAGTGCTCACCAGGGCATCCGCCACACTGCGCCGCTGCCTGCACTCGCCTCCATCGTGCCCTTGCCCGGCTCGAAGTGCCCGAAGTCCAGGACGTAGAGATACCCGTCGGGTGCGAAGCGGACGTCGATGGGACGGTGCAGCGGGGACGTGAGGGTGGTGCTGCTCCAGTCGGCGGGATCGACGAGCGCGAAGCTTCTGCCAACGCGTGGCCCAGACGGTGCGGTCATGGGTATCTCGTCGCCGAAGAGTGCCACCAGGATCCGTCCGTCCGGTGCGTGGTCCATCTTCACTGCGGACACATGCGGCTCGAAGGCGACCAACGGCTTTTGCGGGGTGGGGAGTTCGTCGTGGTTGGCGAGGATGAAGTCCGGGGCGTCGCCTTGCTCTGGGGCGAAGCGGGCGTCGCTGATGGCGATGGCGCCGATGAAGTCGGGCCAGCCGTACCAGGCGCCCTCGCGCACCTCGTACAGCAGCTCCGGTACGTTGCCGACGGGGCGGCTGCCGCGGTCGTCGGCGCCCTGGTCGGTGGCCAGCAGGCGACCATCGGGCAGGAAGAGCAGCCCGAAGGCGTTGCGCAGCCCCCACGCCACCAGCTGCAGGTCGCTGCCGTCCGGCTCGCAGCTCATCACGGCCGAGGTGCACGGCAGTTCTGCACGGACACGCGTTCCGGCCGGGTGCGCGGTGCCGAACTGGGCGAACGAGCCGGTGACCGCGCTCGTGCCCTGCTTGAGGGGGTTGTCCGTCTGGGCCTGCACCCCGGTGAGTTCGATCTCGAGGCCCGGGATGTCGATCGGGTGCGGAATCTTCTTCAGCCAGCCGATGTCCAGGGCGTCCAGGCCGATGATCGACGTGTTGGTGGCCGCACCCTGGCTGAAGTAGAGCCGGCCGTCCGGCCCGAAGGCGGTCATGTTGGTCTGGTAGTTGCCGCCGCCCGGCAGGTCGTCGAGGACGACTTCGAGCGGGCCGCCGTCCAGGCCGAGCCGCAAGATCCGTCCGGGTTGGCCGCCCTCCGAGATGTACAGGGCGCCGTCGTGGCAGGTCAGTCCGGTCACAGGGGTGCGCAGTCCGTCGGCGACCAGACCCCAGCCGTCCGTGCCGATGTGCCAGATTCGGCCCCCGGAGGGCGCACCGGCGAACGGCAGCCCCGACTCGGCGACGTACAGCTCTCCTTGCTCATCGAAGGCGATGCTGGTGGGGAAGTGGAAGCCGCGGGCGAAGGGTTCCAGGGGCAGTGCGGCCATCGGGGCTGTGTGCGGCGAGGGTGCGGTGGTGGCCATGCGTGCTCCTTGTCAGGTGAAGGTGCCGATGCCCGGGTGACGGTGCCGGGCTGGCCGTCCTCGGGCAGGCAGCCCGGCTGTGCGCGGGCCGGGGGCTGGACGCAGGGTGGTGGTCAGTACAGGCCCATCGAGCGGATCCCGCCTGGGGCACTGGCACCCCAGGTCCATCCGTAGCCGACGTACACCCGGCCGCCCGAGACGGTGGGGCCACCGGCGGCACCCTTCTCGATGAGGGTGGCGCCGTCGGGGTTGCCGATGTAGGTGGACAGCAGCGTGCGGCCGGTGGCCGCGCTGTGGGCGCGCAGCGTGCCCTCCCACGTGGTGAAGTACAGCACTCCGTTGGCGACGGCGACGCCGCCGAAGCCGCCCTCGGGCAGGTCGACCTGCCACTTGGTGGCGCCGGTGGTGGCGTTCAGGGCGAACAGCGTGGCCGCGGTGGGCCGGGCATCGGCGCGGCTGGTCGCCGTCGCCTCGGTGTTGCCGACGGCGTAGATCGTGTTGTCCGCGTACGCGGTGGTGTGCTCGATGCCGCCGAGCTGAGTTCCCTCGACCAGCTTCCGGGACCACACCAGGTCACCGGTCCTGGCGTCGAACGCCTTGTAGGAGCCGCCCTTGTCACCGCAGCCGACCAGCCTGCGGCCGTTCACCGTGAACAGGTTCGGGGCCGCGCCCAGGTCGGCGTCCTTGCCGTAGGGCGCCGCGTCGGAGAAGACGTCGTCGGGGGTGTACTGGTGGTGCCAGGCGATCTTCCCGGTGCGGTAGTCGATCGCGACGAGCGAGTCCGACATCGGCCCGGCGGGCGCGCTGTATGCCTGGCCGGTGCCGAGGTAGGCCAGGCCCAGATCGGTGTCGACCGCGGCTGAGGACCACACCGACACCCCGGTGCAGGTGCCGGTGCACACCGGCGTACGCCACTTGACCGCACCGGTCTTGATGTCCAGGCCGACCACGCTGCCCTGGAACGGCGGGTTCGCCGGGGTGAACACCTGGAACGATCCGCTGCCAATGATCAACGTGTCGCCCGCGACGACCGGCGAGGACCAGATCAGCGCGTTCGGCGCCGATTCGATGCCCACACCCCACTTCTTGGCGCCGGTCTTCTTGTCCACGGCGTACACCATGCCGCCGTACCCGGCGCTGTAGACCGTGTCGCCCACCACGGCCGGGGAGCCCGGCAGTTGGGCGGGATTCAGCTTCGTCTGCCAGAGCGGCGCGCCCGACTCGGCCTTGCGCGCGGTGAGGTTGCCCGCGAAGTCCGAGTAGTACACGACGTCGTCGACCACGGCGGGCGTGCTGGTTACTGCCGCACCGGCCGCGGTCCACTTCTGGTTGAGGTTCTTGACGTTCCCCGAGTCCAGTAACCACTCGTTGGCGCGGCGGGTGTTGGCCAGGTCGTGTCCGAAGCCGGGCCAGTCGCTGGACACGCGCGCGCTGCTGTCCGCCGCGGCCGACGGCTTGACGGCCCGTGGCTGCGTGGCGGTCGCGGCACCCGGCCCGGCCAGGGCCAGGGCGATGGTCGCGGCGATCAGCCCGGTGATCGACTTCCGTGTCGTCACAAGCATGGCTTGTCTCTGCCTTCCTTGCTTCCTCGATGCCGATGGGAGTCGTTGCAAGGGCAAGACGGCACAACTATTGACACTCATCGTGCAAATAGTTGGGCCCGGCAGGAGTATTCACCGATTGCACGGAGGGTGCAATGAGCTGGCGCGAGGCTCTTCGTCCGCCGGGCCGGCGCCGGTCGCGCTCTGGGACGCCGACGCCAGGCCACGCAACAGGCTTTGCTCCCGTCGTAGTTGAGGGGCCGCCTCCCCTACTCCCGTCGGCTGAGGGCCGTCTCGTCGATGGCCGGCCTCGGGGCGCCGCCGGGATTCCAGGCTTCCAGGAAGCCCAGTTGCAGGTCCAGGTCGAGGAGTTCGATGCGCGCGCCGACGGATTCCATGCGGTGGATAGGCGAAGGCACGGCCAAATGGGCAGCCGCTGAACTCGTCGGGCATGCCATGCCGTCCTAGCCGGGCGGCACCTTCAGCAGCCGCTGGGTAAACGCAGTCAGAGTCAATCAGGCGGTTCTCATCACTGTCTGTGTACAACCCTGCGGCGGTGCTGGTCGTCTCCAGGGGCATCTGGCCGCTGCACTCACCCTGGAGCCGCGATGAACAGACGCACACCCAGACGCTCGGTGGCCGTGCTAGCCGCCGCCCTCCTGGCGGGCACGGCTTGCGAGGCTGCCCCGGGCGGGAGCAGTCCCGGCAAGGGGGCCACCGCAGCTGCCTCGCCTCAGCAGACACGGCACATCGAGCCGATGGCTCCCGGCACGGCCCCCGCCGTACGGCCTCCGGCCGAGCACAGGGTGACCACGCCCGACAGCGATTTCAACGGCGACGGCTTGCAGGACGCGGTGCTCGCCGCGCCGCAGGCGAACACTGTGGTGATCGTCTACGGCGACCGGAAGGGAGCCGGACCAGATCGCCGTCAGGTACTCACCAACAAGTCTTCCGGGGTCCCCAAGGCCGGCGTCGACCCCGCGAGCGGACCACTCTCCCGGTTCGGCGGCCGCAGTGTCGCCGGCGACCTCGACTCCGACGGCTATGCCGATCTCGTGCTGGCGTCCCACTACGAGAACGCGGTGGACGGTGCGGAGGCCTGGTACAGCATCGCCGTGGTGTGGGGCAGCCCTTCCGGCCTCGGCCGGAGCCGGCCTGGCCTTCTCCTGCGGCACTCGGGAACGGGCGAGGCGCCCTTCGGTGTTGAGCTCGCTCTGTGCGACTTCAACGGTGACCGATCGCTCGACCTCGCGACGACTGCCGGCAACCATGTCCTCCGGGTGCTGCCTGGACCGATCACCATGCGCGGCACCCGTAGGCCGGTCACGCTCAAGGAGCACGGGGTCGGCCTCGCCGCGGGCGACGTCAACGGTGATGGCCGGTGCGACCTTGTGGTCGGCGGAAACACTGTGTACGCCGGTACGCCGCGTGGGTATCTCCGGCAGGTGAAGAAGCTGGACAACGGCACGCCGTCCCAGTCGGTCATCGGCGACGTGAACGGCGACGGGTACGGCGATCTCATCGTGGGCAGCACCGCGACGTTCACCCCGGCGCGTGACGACCGGCGCCCCGACCCGGCCGGAGGGCGCATCGCCGTCCACCCCGGTTCCCGCGACGGGCTGAGCAGGAAGTCCGCGCAGATCTTCCACCAGGGCACACCCGGCGTGCCCGGCGCTCCGGAACCGGCCGACGATGCCGGGACCCGGGACGGGGACGACTTCGGCGCCCGGCTCGCGGTCGGCGACTGCGACCGCGACGGACGTACGGACATCGCCATCGGCTCCCCGGACGAGAGCCTGGGCTCCGTCGAGGCTGCCGGAGCCGTCATCGTGCTCCACGGCAGCCGGAACGGGCTGACCGTGGCGGGTGTGCAGGCCATCAACCACAACACGCCTGGTGTCCCGGGCAAGTTGAAGGCAGGCGACCACTTCGGTACGTCGCTGCGGCTGTTGGACGTGACCGGGGACGGCCGGGCAGAGCTGTTCGCGGGCACTCCATTCGAGAACAGGAGGGAACCTGGCAACTACCGGCTGGAAGACAGGGGCGGCGTCTACTACTTCCCGGCGACCGCGCAAGGCACCCTCACCACGACGGGATCGTGGACGCACGGCCCGCAGGCGTTCGGTGTGCCCAAAGTGCCAGCCGAGCATGGCAACGAGCACTTCGGCTACGACCTGGGGCGGTGACTGGGTCGCCATATGTCGCGGGCCCGTCGCGCCCGTCCGGGCCCGGCCGTCTGGGTCTGTCCGGTGGATCATGAGTGGTGTCGTGCCAGCGGTCGGCCCGGAAGCGAAGGTCATGCCAAGTGCGCACGCGGGGCGGGTCTGTGACCTGCCTTCGACTTCATGTGCACCAGCCTGCACGGCGCGGCGCCCAACAGGCGTCGCGACTGGTTCGAGACGACAGGACACCGGGGTGCGGCCGGACAGGTCGATCGATGAGCGGCGTACGGGCGCACGAAGCTCCTGGCAGCACGGTTGACCTTCGTCGCGAAACCGTACTGACCAGGAACTTCATCGTTCTACCGGGCCCTCCGACTCACTGCCTACCTCTCTGAGTTGAGGGCTATGGGACACGATCTGCGACAGTCCGCATTGACGCAGACGCCCCCGCGTGAGCGCTCCCCCTCAGTTCACGTTACGAGGAGAGCCTCACGTCAACAGGGCCCCGGCTCGGGCAGGCAGCGTCGCGGACCAGGACGAGCTCACACGCACCAAATCAGGAAACTCCGCCTTCATCCCGAACGAGAAGAGACGCCGCCGGCAGCGGACGTGACCGGCCCGGCATCCACCTGCACCATGAGGAGAATTCGGTGAACCCTGCCCTCGCGCGACTTGCCCAGCTGATTCCGCCCCCGGCCCACCCCCGAGACACCGACTGGTCCTCGGCCGAGCAGACACTCGGCCTCGAGCTGCCCCAGGACTACAAGGAGCTCATCCACGCCTACGGGGGCAGCAACTGGGACGACTACCTCTACCTCCTGGAGCCGGACTGCCCCAACGACAACTACGACCTCATCGAGTGGGAGGACCAGCAGGCCGAAGCCCTGGAGGGCCTGTGGGAGTTCGAGAAGAAGCCGCCCCGCCTCGAGGAAGAAGGGAGCCGGGTCATCCCCTGGGCGACCACGGACAACGGCGAATGCCTGTACTGGCTCATCAAGCCCGGCCAAGGCCCCGCCGACTGGACTGTCTTGGTCAACGAGGCACGCGGCGAACGCTGGGAACACCACCCCCTCACCTGCACCCAGTTCCTGGTCAAAGTACTCAGCGGCGTACTGACCTCCGGCGTCCTCTCGTCACGGTTCCCGCTGGCCACCCACGCGTTCCGTCAACTGCGGGCGGTGTAAAGCCGGAACCGGACCGTGCCGGGCAGCTCGGCCGCGTCCGCCGTACCGCCGACGTCCCCCGTCCACCCGGCAACGTCCGCCGCACCGACCTCGACTCGACCACACCATGCGGCCCCGCAGCCGCGACCAACTTCAAGCCGCGCTCCACCGAGGGCTTCGGGACACCCAGGTACGAGGCGACCGTCAAGAGGTTTCGGGTCGAGGCGGGTCAGGCGTTGCCGATGCCCTGCAACTCCGCCTCCTCTCCGCTCACGCTCGGCCAAGACGGTGTGAACCTGGGCTAGGTGCTGGCAGTCATGCGGCGAGCCAAATGAGACGGCAAGGCACCCGCGATGTGCAGCGGGCGGACGGTGACCATCACGCTCATGCCGAGGTCCCGGAAACTGAGCCATCCGCCTCCGCCAGCCCGGGCCATAGCAGTACAAATCTGGAAATCTAATCATTCTGGCGAGCGCGTCGGCCAAGACCCCGTGGCGCACCCCGAGTGCGAACTCCCGTTCCCGAGGGAGGTACAGTTCCTGCCGACCACCGCGGGAGCCCGGGAGTAGCCAGGCTGAGAGGGCGGACGGGAGTTACTCCCTTTCCGCCGACCGCATGAACCTGGACCGGGTAATGCCGGCGTAGGGAGAGTGTTGACGATGGATGCTGCCTCCATACCTGCCCAAGACGGCACTGCCGTGTCCCGTGCTGCCGTGGCGGACGTGATCGCCTCACTGCGGACCTCTGCGCCCCTGGTGCACTGCCTGACCAATGTCGTGGTGTCGCAGTTCACCGCGAACGTGCTGCTCGCGGCGGGCGCCGCCCCCGCGATGGTGCACAGCGCGGAGGAGGCCGGAGCAATGGCCCGGGTCGCCGGGGGCGTCCTGGTCAACCTGGGGACGGTGACGTCCGTGACGGCCCAGGCGATGCGGGTCGCGGTCAAGGAAGCGGCCGGGGCCGGACGGCCGTGGGTACTCGACCCGGTGGCGGTCGGTCCGCTGCCCTGGCGCACCGAGCTCGCTCACGAGCTCCTTGAGAGCGCTCCCCCGGCGGTCATTCGGGGCAATGCGTCCGAGATCCTGGCGCTGGACGGGGGCACGGGCGGGCGCGGCGTGGACAGCACGGACGCTCCCGAAGCGGCGCTGGCCGCGGCCACCGCGCTGGCCCGGCGCTACGGCTGCACGGTGGCAGTGAGCGGCCCGGAAGATGTCCTCACCGACGGGACGCGGGTGGTGCGCCTTGCCAACGGGCACCCCCTGCTGCCGCTGGTGACGGGCACGGGCTGCTCGCTCGGCGCCCTGGTGGCCGCCTGCACGGCCGTCACCGACGACCCGCTCCTTGCCGCTACTGCCGCGACCGGCCTGCTCACCGTGGCCGCCCAGGACGCCGCCGCCCGCGCGGCGGGGCCCGGCACATTCGCCGTCGCACTGATCGACGAGCTGCACACGCTCAGCCCCGACCGACTCGCCGACAGGCTCAACCTGCGCTGAGCCCGCAGGAGCCTGTGGCGAGCGGTCCCGCTGGGCCACGCCCCTGGGACAGTCCCCGCCCACCCTGGCTGCAGCCCCAACACCAAGTTGGGCAGTACCCGCACCCACTCCCTCGCCCCCGGTGGACAACGCACGGTTCCTGTATCCCAGAGCCCTGCCTGCCCATCCACCCATGCACGTCCGACGCCTTCCCCGGCCGGAAAAGAACACCTCCAAGGACCATCCCATGCGCCCGCCGCTCGACCTGTCCCTGTACCTCGTGACCGACACCCGGCTCTGCGGCGACCGCGGCGTCGCCGCCACCGTGGCAGCTGCCGTCAGGGGCGGCGTGAGCGCCGTCCAGTTGCGCGATCCGGACGCGGACGCCCGCACGCTGTTCTGCCTCGGCCGGGCGATCCAGGCCGAACTCGCGGGCACCGGCGTCCCCTTGATCGTCAACGACCGTCTGGACGTGGCTCTCTGGCTGGACGCGGACGGCGTCCACCTCGGGCAGCGGGACGTCTCCCCCGAGACCGCCCGGCGTCTGCTCGGTCCCCATGCGTACGTCGGCCTGTCCGTCAGCCGCCCCGAGCAGCTGGCGCACGTGCCGGACGCCGTCGACCACCTCGGTGTCGGCCCGGTGTTCCCGCAGTCCACCAAGCCCGACGCGGACGCTCCGCTCGGCCTGGACGGCCTGGCCCTGATCGTCCGGGCCAGCCCGCTGCCCTGCGTGGCCATCGGCGGGATCGGCGCATCCGAAGCCGCCGCCGCTGTGAAAAGCGGCGCCGCCGGGATCGCTGTCGTCAGCGCGGTCTGCGGGCAGCCCGACCCCGAGGCCGCCGCCCGCTCCCTCGTCCACACCCTGCGCAAGGAGGTCCCCGCGTGACCACCCCGCCCATCGCCCTCACCATCGCCGCCAGCGACCCCTCCGGCGGCGCCGGAATCCAGGCCGACCTGAAGACGTTCTCCGCCAACGGCGCCTACGGAACAGCAGTGTTGACCGCCCTGACCGCCCAGAACACCCAAGGCGTCACCGGCATCCATGCCATCCCACCGGAGTTCGTCACCGAACAGCTCGACACCCTCTTCGCCGACGTCCCGGTGGACGCGGTCAAGATCGGCATGCTGGCGGACGCCGCCATCGCCGCGGCCGTCGCGGACGCCCTGGAACGGCACCGCCCCCGCTACGTCGTCCTTGACCCCGTCATGGTCTCGACCAGCGGTCACCGCCTCCTTCAGGCCGACGCGGTGACCGTGCTGCGCGACCGCCTCCTGCCCCTCGCCGACCTCATCACTCCCAATCTCCCCGAGGCCGGCGACCTCCTCGGCACCACCCCCGCAAACAACCGCACCGAGGCCGTCGAGCAGGCCCACGCACTCCTCGACACCGGCGCCCGGCGCGTCCTCCTCAAGGGCGGCCACCACACGCACGACGCCGAGTCCGTCGACATCCTCGTTGCCACCACGCACGACACGGACCGCGGTGGCGCGGGCGTCACCGAGCTGTCCGCACCCCGCGTGAACACGCGCAACACCCACGGCACCGGCTGCACCCTCTCTGCCGCGATCGCCGCACTCCGCCCGCAGCGCGACGGCTGGCACCCCACCGTCCGCGCCGCCAAGGAGTACCTGACCGGGGCACTGCGCGCCGCCGACACCCTGCAGGTCGGCCGCGGCCACGGCCCCGTCCACCACTTCCACCAGTACTGGAGCTGAACCGCATGACCACGACCGCATTCTGCGACGAGCTGTGGACCGCCATCACCGAGATCCGTGCGGGCATCGACAAGCTGCCGTTCGTCACCGGCCTCGGTGACGGCACCCTGGACCGGGACAAATTCGTCTACTACCTGGCCCAGGACGCCCACTACCTGCGCGACTACGCCCGCGCCCTGGCCAGCGCCGCAGCGAAGGCAGACCGGCCAGAGGACATCGCGTTCTTCGCGAAGTCCGCCCACGACGCCGTCGTCGTCGAGAGCTCCCTGCACGAGAGCAACGTCGTCGACGTCGACGCCTGGACGCCCTCCCCCACCTGCACCGGCTACACCTCCTACCTGCTCTCCGTGGCCCACACCCAGGGCTACCCCGAGCTGGCCGCCGCGGTCCTGCCCTGCTTCTGGATCTACGCCGAGGTCGGCAAGGCCCTCCTCGAGCAGGCCGGCGACCTCGCCGCTCACCCCTACGGCGACTGGATCGGCACCTACGCCGACGAGGAGTTCGAAGCGGCCACCGAACGCGCCCGACAGGTCGTCAACCGGCTTGCGGACCAGGCCGACCCGGCCACCCGCGCACGGATGCGTGACGCCTTCACGACCGCTTCCACCTGGGAGTGGATGTTCTGGGACGCCGCCTGGCGGATGGAGTCCTGGCCCTTCGACACCGTTCCCGCCCAGGTTTCGGAGTCCGCGAAGTGACGACCACCACCGAACCCACAACCCCGAGACCGGCCCCGGTAAATGAGGCGCCACTCACCCTCGACCAGCCCACACCGAAGGTCCTGACCGGCGCGGACCAGGGCGCCTTCTGGGCCAACCTGGGCGTCAGCCTGCTCGGCTTCAGCGGCATGCTGGTCGTCCTCGACCCGCTGGGCACCGGCAGTCCGACCCTGTCGTTCGCCGCCGCCGTCACCGCATCCGTCGTCGGCACCCTGATCGGCACCCTCGCCCTCGGCCTCGCCGCCATCACCGGGGCCCGCACCGGCGCGCCCTCAATGGTCCTGCTGCGCGGCCTGTTCGGCGCCAAGGCGTCCTACCTGCCCACCGTCCTCAACGTGCTGCAGATGGTCGGCTGGGCCGTCTTCGAGCTGGTGGTCATTTCCACCGGCCTGAAGATCCTGGCCCGCCAGGCCTTCGGCAACCCGGGACCCGGCTGGCTGTACGTGCTCGTCGCGGGCGCGGTGACGACAGCACTCACCCTGCGCCCGCTCGGCGCCCTGCGCATCATCCGCCGCTACGTCACCGTCGCCGTCGCCTTGGCCATCTGCTACCTGGGCTGGGACCTGGCCGGCCGCGGCATCGAGATGGAGGGCGGCTCCTGGAAGGACTTCTGGTTCGCCGCCGACAGCGTGATCGCCGTGTCGATCTCCTGGCTGCCGTTGGTCGCCGACTACTCACGGCACTCCCGCAGCGAGAAGGAGGCCTTCGGCGGCCTGGTCATCGGCCAGACCCTCGCGGGCGTCGCGGGTTCGGTCCTCGGCGTGGCAGCCCTCGCCATGATCGCGTTCGACAGCACCGACCCGTACAAGGTCTTCGACCCCTTCACCGCCACCAGCGTCGGCGTGATCTGCTTCGGCGTCCTGGTGCTTCGCGAGGTCGACCAGTCCTTCGCCAACGTCTACTCCACCGCCGTCTCCGCCCAGAACCTGCTGCCCCGCGCGGACCGCCGCATCCTGTGCCTGATCAGCGGCACCCTGGCCACCGGCCTGGCACTCCTGGTGAACATGGACAGCTACGCCAGCTTCCTCTACCTGATCGGCGCGGTCTTCATCCCCATGTTCGCCGTCCTCGTCGTGGACTTCTTCGTCCTCGGCGGCCACCGCACCTGGGACGTCTCCGAACAGGCCCCCACCCGCTGGATCATGCTTGCGCCCTGGGCACTCGGCTTCGCCACCTACCAACTGATAGCACCGACGAACATCGCCGGCTGGTCCGACTTCTGGGCCTGGCTGCAGGACGCCGTGGGCCTCACCGTCCAACCATGGATGAGCGCCTCCCTGCTCTCCTTCGCGGTAGCCGCCCTCACCACCCTCGCGGTGGGCCGCAGGCGTCGGCACGTTGCCGGTTCGCCCGGGCAGCACCCCGGCTAAGGGCAAGCATCACGGTCGTCACGGGATGCCCCAAACTCATCGCAACCCAACACCCCAGCCCCCGTGTGGGAGCACACCCTTGTCCTCCTCAGGTTCCCGCCCGAGATCCGCAAGATCCTCAGCACCACCAACATGATCGAGTCCCCCAACTCCCGCTTCCGGCAACCCACAAGGCGCCGCGGACACTTCCCGTCCGGCCTGGACATCCCTCGGCCGCGCTGGCGCAGCGCGCCCGTGGGTCCAGGTGGAGCAGGGAGGCGATGAGCTGCGCGCCTTGGCGGAGGCCGAGAAGGTGCTGGAGGTCAACACGAGGGTGCCGTTGCATCCGCAGGTTGTGGACTGGTGGCGTGCGCAAGGCGGCCAGGCCATCACCTTCGCCAGCGACGCGCACACTCAACACTGCGCCGACGCCTGCGGGGAGGAGATACACGACACGGATCCCGATCCGCTGGGCAAGCGCGTCGGCACCTCGACGGCCGGCTGGCCACGGAGCCGCACCACAACTGGCCACCGACCCGTCGGAGCTGCCTCGGAGGGCCGATCCACCCCGGAAAGGTTCAGACCTTTCGCGATTCATGCTAGCTTCCCGGGAATGCGCATACGCTCGACGCACGGTCGTGGAATGCACGCCTTTCCGAGGACACTTACGGCCTTCGCGGTCGCACTCCTGCTCTCCCTTATCGGCCCGGGGGCGGTCGCCAACGGGGCTCCATCCGATTCGCCGAGCCGTGAGTGTGCAACCCCCTCGATCGATCGACTGCAACAGTGGATCGCCAGCGGCGAGGGCACCACCGTGCCGGCGACCGGCAGTCTGCTCGTGCGCGAACGCCACGGATATGCGGCCAAAGTGACGTTCGTCAACGCCGAATGGCACGTGGCCGTCGTCTGGCTCGGCAACCAATTCGAGGCCCAGGCCGACCTTTCCCGGTCGCGCGGCTTCTGGATGACGTACAGCGCGACCGACGACCTCTACGTCCAGCTGCGGCCGGCATCGCACTGGAGCGGCGGGGACAAGTGGCTCACACGGGTGCCTTCGACAGGCGGCAAGCTCGTGCGGAAGTTCTTCAGCTTCTCCCCCGGCAACTGGACCACGCTACCCGAACTGGGCACGCCTACGTACTCGTTCGCTTCGGCGCTGACCGAGGCACGCGGCCTGGTCTTCGTCGGCAAGACCCCGAACAAACTCGACTTCCGCAGGCTGCGCATCCACGGCTACCGGCCGCCGTGCCTCTGACCTGCCGAACTCCCGCCTCAAGCTCGGGTCCTCCGCGGTGATGTGGCCGTCGCCGGTCTGGTCGAAGGAGCGTGCGGCGCTCCTCTGGGACTCCTGCCTCCTCCTCTTGCGCTGCGTGGGGATGCGGCGGCGGGGCTGCGCGGCCCCCGCCGGCAGGCGCCCGATCGCGGCCGTGGTCAGCGGCCGGCAGCCAGTTGCTCTCCCGGATCGCCGCCGCCCACCCCGGGTCACCAAGGCGTGGGTTGACGCCGGCTATCGCACCACCGCCGTCAATTACGGTGATTCTCGCCGCAATGATGGCGTGCCTGGCTTTGGCCTAGCTCCTTCTGCCGCGCGACGATGGATGACTGCAAGTCGCCCGGAGAACGCCAGACAGAGGACCGCTAGGAGCGGCAGCACGGCCAAGGTGGGGTTCACCCAGGCCGGGACCAGGTCGTAGCCGGCGTTGCATCTTTCGTGCAGCGGGTACCACTGCCCGAATTCGGCGAAGTGCGCACTGCGGTACGCCGAGTCGTACGTCTGGCCCGCGCCATGGCACGCCTCTTCCGTGTCCAGCCCACCGGCCAAGGCGCCGATGAGGTAGGTGATCCCAGTCCCCAGCAGAAGCAACACGGCGTTCATCGCGTACCAGAGGGGACTGCGCCGCCATTTCCTGGTGAACAGCGGGTAGGACCACAGTCCGGCAAAGAGGAGAACGACGATCAGGACGATGAGGCCCATGGGCGTCCAGCCTTCGGTGGTGGAGGAAGTGGGGGTGCGGAGACAGCAGCTGGGACATCGTCAGGAAACAATCTTGGGCAGCCTCGCTCTCGTCTCCGCAGGCACCCGTTGAACCACACCACCAGGAGCAACCAGTGTCGTACCCGCAGCTGCTCACCCCCGAGGAAAAGCTCGCCGCCGCGAAAAAGCTGTTGAGCCTCCCGCGTATCGTCGTGATCTGCGGCTCCACCCGCTTCATGACCGAGATGACCGAGGCCGATCTGCGGGAGACCAAAGCCGGAAGGATTGTCGTCAAGCCGGGCTGTGACATGAAGTCGCCGCACGAACTGTGGTCCGATCCTGGCGAGGCCGAGGCCCTGAAGGTTCGACTCGACCATCTGCACCGGGCGAAGATCCGGCTCGCTGATGAGGTGCTCGTAGTCGGCGACTACATCGGAGACAGCACCCGAGCCGAAATCGCCTACGCCCGGTCGCTGGGCAAGTCCGTGCGGTTCACGCACCCCGAAGTCGACCCTGACGCCTGACCGCCCGCTGTCACCTCGACAACCACGGCCGACAGCCCGCTCCGCCTGACCGTCTCGCGGTGGCTTCGGCCGCCGGCGGTGCGTGCGCTGCAAGGCGGAGGAGGGCGCCATGGTGGAGCCATGGCCACCCACGACGACGCGGCAGATGTGCGTGCCGGAACAACGCAGGACCCGGCAAGATCCACCGGGCAGGGCCCAGTTGCGACCGCTACTTGCGCACGTGGAAGCGCAGCATGGTGACCCCGCCCGACTGGATGTTGCTGAACGGTTCCAGGTCGATCCGGTCGAGGCCCGGCGGTGCGAAGCGGACGCCGTCGCCGAGCAGCACCGGCAGCACGTACACCAGGATCTCGTCGACGAGGCCGCGCTGCAGGCACTGGGCGGCCACGTCGGCGCCGAGGATCTCCAGGTTCTTGTCGCCGGCGGCGCGGCGTGCCGTGGCCACGGCTTCCTCGATGTCGCAGGTGAGGAAGGTGACGTTGGGGTCCGGCTCGTCGGGCGGGCGGTGGGTGAGGACGAACTGCGCCCCGCCGTCGTAGTCGGGGTTCTCGCCGGACATGCGCTTGCCGACCTCGTACGTGCGCCGGCCGATGAGCATGGCGCCCGTGGCCGCCATGACCTCCGGGAACGTCGCCGACGTCATGTGCTCGAAGATCCAGTCCATCGTGTGGCCCGGACCGGCGATGAACCCGTCGAGGGACATCACCCTGTTCACGACCACTTTGCCGGTGCCCGCATCCGTCATCGTGTCTCCTTCGTGGATACCCCCGGCTGAGTCAGCCTTCATGAGCGGCCTGCCGGCTCGGTCAGGTACCGGTGAGGGGGAGGTCTACCTGCTGCCGTGCATGCTCTGCACGGGCGGTCCTGAGGAGGGTCCGCCAGGAGGTCACGGTCGGCCTGCGGCGCAGCAACGCCCGGCGCTCCCGCTCGGTCATCCCACCCCACACACCGAACTCGATGCGCTCATCCAGGGCATAGGCCAAACACTCCGTCTTGACCTCACAGGCACCACAAATCCGCTTCGCGTCCGACTGCGCGGCGCCCGCCACGAACAGCTCGTCCGGATCCGCCGTCCGGCACGCCGCACGCTCCTCCCACGCCTCACGGCCGTAGTCCACTGCCCCGCCCCTCAATTACGTTGTGGGTGACTGTAGTTGACCGGTGACACTACGCCACACTTCTGATCTTCCACAGCCTCTCACCAGCACCTGAACAGACAGTGACCCCACATCCGGCTCACCCTCGCGGCGGTAGCGGCGTTCCGTCAGAAGCTTCCAAGGTCCCGGACCAGCGAGGGCTGATGCATCAGCGTCAGCCACACATGCCACGTGGTCTCGCCTCCCTGTGCGTTGAGCCAGGCGAGGCGGCCACCGGCAGGGAGGACCGGGGCTGCCTGCTCCGGGTGGCGCCAGAAGTCCAGCAGTTGTTCCAGGGCCTCTCGGCGTCTGCGCGCCGGTGAGCTCATCATGTGCAGCTCGTAATCCCGCACCGTCAGGGACGCGGGAGCGTGCATCAACATGCCTACGGCGTCACCTGGGCTCAGCGCCTGCCATGGCTGGGTGAACGAACTCAGGTCGAGGTCGGGCAGGAGCGGCGTCAGGCGTGCCGCGATCCAACCGCGCACTTGATCATTGTGCTGGAAGCCGTCGATGTCTTCGATGCTGCGTCGCAACGCTTGCGCCGACTCGTCCGCCGGCTGCCTCAGATGCTGCAGGGTGCGGTGGACTTCCGCGAGCGCCAGTGCCCTGTTCACCTCGGATGCGATGTCTCGTGCGTACCGTTTCGCGTCTTGTAGAAGGTCGTTCGCGGCGGCGGTGTCCCCCACCCCGGCGGCTACCCTCGCCGCGGCAGCAAGAAGCCGGCTGTACATCTCGGGGTTGTGGATTTGGTAGTAGTGGTCGTCGGTGCCAAGGATGCGCCGCATTTCCGGCGAGGCTTCGAGGAAGAAGTCGGGCAGCGTCAGCGGCGACCACGTGGGCAGGGCGATCGCATCCAGGAGTTCCCGTGCCAGGTCCCGATCGTCGAGATCCAGCGCCGTCTCGGCTGCCCGAAGGATGTGCAGCGCGGGTTCAGCGAAGTCGAGGTGGCGGGTCCTGGCCAGGTGGGCTGCCTGGCGCAGGAGGCTGTGCGGGTCGTCGGCGAACGGCGCGAGTACGGTGAGCAGTTCTGCGCCCAGTCGCTCGTCCAGGATGCCCACCATTTCGCTCGCCCGGTCGAGCAGTTCAACGGCCCAGGCGCCGTGGCCGGCCTTGATGGCGTCATCCGCGAGGTCGGGCAGCACCGCGGGAAGCCCCGGCTCGGGAAGGCGCTGGGCCAGATGTTCGAAGAGCCCGCGATCCCCCAGCTGTATCGCGAGGGTGAGGCAGTCCACCAGGGCAGGATGCAATGCGTCCCCTACCGCCCGCATCACCTCGCTCAGCAATTCGCGTGCCCGGCCCTCGTCAATTTCCGCGACGGCCTCGATGAAGGAGATGCGTTCGCTGTCGAGCGGCCCGCACTTGCGGAGCGTCTTCTCAGCTGCCTTCAGCGAACGACGGGCCGTCTTCATGTCGCCCGCCCGCGCTGCGGTGACCGACGCGCGTGCCAGCTGGGCGGTGTCCGCGTGCCGCATCAGTGCCTGTGCCGCGTGCAGCGCTTCATGGGCGTGTTCTGGAAAGCCGATCTCCACGGACCGGTCTGCGACCGTCAGGAGCGCGGACAAACGCTCGGCCGGATCAGCGAGTTCTTGTGCCCTGGCGAGCGCCCGCGCCGGGCCTGCGACGTCGACCGCGGCAGACAGATAGTCGTGGGCAGTCGTCGGGTCGCCCAGCACGGGCATGGCCCGGGCGAGCGCGTCCTCTGCGTCCTCGCCGCAGCACTGCAGGGACCGCGCCAGTTCCAAGTGCAAGAGGGGGACGGTCAGATCATCACCCTCGGGGAAGGCCGCGACGGCGGTTTTGGCCCGGGTGAGCAGTCGGGCGGCAGCGTCCGGCTGCGCCGGCCGCACAGCGCGTGCGATCTCGCACAGGCCGAAGGCGTGATCGGCCGTGCCCCGCAGAGCGTTGCACAGCAGTTCTGCCCAGTCCGACCGCCCAGCTGCAGCAGCAGCGGCCGCGACGTGGGTCACCGTGACCGGGAATTTGCTGGGCAGCGTCAGATACGAGGCGATGCGGGCCGCCTGCCGCCAGTGTCCGGCCTTGGCGTATCCGCGGGCAATTCTCGCCTTGGTCGTTTCCGCAGCGATTCCCCGGTCCGTGTGCCCTACCCAGCCGGCCAACCCACGAGCAAGACGGATGGCCTGCTCTTGATCGTCACCGGAGGCCTCGGGCACGCCTGCCAGGCCGGTCAGAGGTACGGTCAAGCCGTTGACAAGGTCGGCCCGTGCGTCCCTCATAGCGGCCAGGACGTGCCGGGCGAGGGACCAGTCGCCGTCCGCCACCGCCCGCCCGACCAGCGCGACCAACTGCTCCTCGGTAAACCGGGGTTCCTCCCCGGCGACGCGGAGTTCGGCATGTCGCAAGAACCATTCGGCCCAGTCCGTCAGATGGACGGCGGCACATGCGGCGGCGGCCGCGAGCACCAAATCGAGGCCGTGGTCGAAGGGTCGCCTGTCCGTAGGAGTCCGGCCACCGAACCACATCGCATGACTCTCGTCCGCGTCGCGACGGCGTCGCCGATGCCGGGCCTGCGCCACCGACGTGGAAGTCCAGGTCGAGGTGTCCGTGCCCGCCGCGAGTTCGTGCAGCAAATCCGGAAGGTCTACCGTGCCCCAGCCACGTTCCATTTCCTGATCCCACGAATCGTCCCCGTCAAGGTCGGGGAGTTCGTCCAGGTCCCGCTGCGCCCCGTGCCGAGCGCCCGCATCCATCACCGCGTCGCGCAGCCGCATGGCGGCCTGCTCCTCGCCCAAGGCCATGGCGGCCTCGACACCCGTCTCCAGGACATGCTCCAGCCCAGGAACGGTTTCCAGGTCCAGCCGGTTCAGGGCATCCAGACGAGCCTCGGGCACGTCATGACGCTCGGCCGTCTGCTGCGCCTCTGCGGCCAGAGCGGTCGCGAACTCCTCCTGGCCATGGCGTTCAGCCAGCAGCGCCAAACCCCACAACGCCTCGTACCGATCCTCGGCGTCGGCCAGGCACCGCGCCAGGTGATGAGCACGACCCCAGTGCCCCAACAGCCCCCACAGCAGGGCTATCTCCGCCGGATAGGCGGCCACGGTCGCGAGGAGCTGGTCGTATATCAGCGCAAGATTGATCGACCGCCCCAAGTCGGGCTGCTCACTTCGCGCCAGCAGCCTCAACGCCCTGTCGATCTCGTCCAGGGCGAACCCTTCGTGCCCGGTCCTGGCCCGCCACAGCCGCACCCGTCCAGCGGACGGCAGCGCGACGATCCGTTCGTGTTCGCCGCTGTGGAGCGTGCCCGGATAGATCGCGAGCAGGTAGTGGGGGGTGTCCGCGGGCCAGCCCGCTGCCGCGCATCGATCCGCCCATCGGTGTACGGCCTCGCGCCGCTCGCTGGTGACTTTCGAGCCGACCTGCTCCATGGCCGCCGCGTGCAACTCGGCGTGGCCGAACACCCATCGCCCCGACCCGCTCGCTGCGTCCTCTTCCAACACGCGCGCCGCCGTGCGGGTCACGATCCGCCGCAGATCGACCCGATCCACGTCGTCCAGGACCTCGTCCAAGTCATCCAGCGACACCGGGCCGGCCACCGCCAACGTCGCCAACACCCGCCGAGTGAGCGGATCCTGCAGCAGGTCTGCCAGGTCGGACTCGGCCAACCGCCGGGCATCAACCGCTCTCCGGTCGGGGGTGAGGAGCATCCGAGGACATCGGTGCCGGTCGCCGAGGGGATGGTCGGCGAGATCCTCGTGCCGGTCGTGCCGACTGAGCACCAGGATCCGGGAACTGCTCGTGGTGCAGAGCGGTACCACGGCCGCCAGCCGGGTCGGAGAGGCGTACTCGTCCAACCCGTCGATGAGAAGCAGGAGCTTGCGGCCCGTCGCGTCCGACAGCTCCGACGCGCGTACCCACAAGTCAGCCAGATCGGCCGGATCGTAACGGTCCTGCCGAGGCTCGCCCACCAAGGCCGCCAACTGGTCGCACACCGCATGGACGAAAGCATCGACCTGCTGTTGGCGGCTGCGGGAGAAGGAGAACGACACCACGTCCACGCCTTCGGGCGGACGAACGGCGATCTGCAGTGCCGCGGTCGTCTTTCCCGACCACGGCTCGCCGCTCCACCACTCGTACGAACCCTCTCCCCCGCAGAACTCCGCCACCCGCCGCTCGACCGCTGCCCCGGGCACGAAGTCGTCGACGGCCTGAAGCCTCAGCCGCACCGACGCCGCGTACCGCGCCGTCCGCCGCGCCACCCGATGCGAGACGCGCACACCGGCCTCGTCCAGCACCTCCCAGAAGCCGGACGCGCCCGGAACAGCGGCCAACGGCACCGCGTGCAGGGGGACATCAGCGCCCTCCACCTCCACGACCACGCCGACCAGCAGGCCGTGGGCGAACACCGCGGCCCCCGAGAATCCCGCCCAGGATGTTCCCCCCACGGTCCTCGGCCGGCCTTCGCGGTTCAGCTCCAGCAACCCGCTCTTGATGTTGGTCTGCGTCCTGACGGTCGCCTCGACCTGGTAACTGTCCTGCACTTCACCGCTGTTGAACCCCGGAAAGCCGACGGCCACCACCTCCAGGACGGACGCATGCTCCGCCTGGACGCGCCCGACGACCAGCTCGCACTCGGCCGCCGCGGCGCCGTCGTCCAGCTTCAGCACCGCCAGGTCCGCCTCCCGCGACTGCCATGCCACCGACGCCGACACGGTGACTGACCGGGTGCGGACCTTGAGCGTCGCCTGCTCGCCGCACTCCACCACGTGCTGGGCCGTCAGTACCAGACCACCACCGATGAGGTAGCCGGAGCCGAACCCGTAGTCACCGGGCCCGTGTACGACGACGACTTCGGCGATGCGGTCCAACGCCGGATGGACGTTCACGACGGCTCTTGGTCACCTCGCCGACCGACCTTCACCCGACCCGTGGGGCCCTCCGGGGTCAGCGACAGCGTGATCCGTGCCCGCGACCCCTCGGTGGTCTTCCGCGAAGCGCTCCCCGAGCCCAGAACCCAGAACTTGACCTCTCCCTTGCCCTCGAGGTCGCGACTGGTGGTGACCTCGATCTCCAACTCACTCGCCCCGACCTCGAACTTGATGTCCCGTGCGGCCCGCAGCCGCTGGGCTCTTTCCAGCTCGTCCCCGAGTGCTGCGATCCACTCGGCCAGCCCGATCTCGTCACCCTGCATGCCCGCACCAGCCCCCGTTGAGATCACAAAGATTCCTCGGAGCACTTCCTACTGGTTCCAGGCCCGCTCCGACAAGAGCCTTGATGAGCGCGTTCGTAAACCTGACACGGAACGGCGGCCGACCACGCACCCTGTCACGCGCCGCGGGACGGGGCACGGGTGCCGCCGGGTCGGTGACTGGGCCGCTGCGAGCAACGTCGAGATCGCCTCCACCCCGACCAACAGTTCGTGGCTGCCGACGAACGCCTCCGTAGGGTCGTCAAAAGGACAAACGTGGCCTGACGCAGCGCTAGAACTGCTCCTCGACCCGATAGACCTGCCCGGTCTGGGCTCCTTCAACGGATTTGACGTAAGCCTGAGCCACCTGCTCAGGCAAAACTCCCTTGGCCCCGGGAAACAGAGCTGCGGTGCGCGGCAGCGAGGTGGTGAACACCGATGGGCTCACGGCATTGATGCGCTGACGGTGCGGCAGTTCAATGGCCGCGGCCACCACAAATGCTTTGAGTGCACCACTGACCAGCGCGGCGGCCGTGCTGCCCGGGACTGGATCATGCGAGAGCACGCTCGTGATCAACGTGAACGACCCCGTCGCCGAGACATGGCTGACGCCTTGGCGCACCAGCTCCACCTGCCCGAGCAGCTTGTGCCGGATTCCTGCTTCCAAATCCTCGCGATCCAGTTCGGCGAACGGTTTGAGCGTCACCGTGCCCGCCGCGCAGGCCACCGCATCCACTGTCCCGACCGTCTGGTACATCGCCGTGATCGATTGGGGATCGGTGATGTCGACGGTGACGTCCCCGCCGTTCCGGCTTGCCGCCACAACCTCATGCCGTCTGCTCAACGCCCCCCGAACAGCCGTCCCCAGCGTCCCCGATGCCCCCACCAGCAAGATTCTCATACTCATAGCCGACGCCTGCCGGGCCGGGGAAGTTCCTTCACACGGCAGGGAAGCCACCCGGAGGGCACATCACAACAGTGCGGACGGTGCCTGATGGGGCTCGAGGGCGCGACCGGGCTTGCCGGCCGCGCCCCGCCGCTAGGCGTGCAGTCCGAGCCCCCACAGCAAGTGGCGTACGCACCCAATGTGTTGACGGGGCGTGTTCATGCGCGGCGCCCTCCCAGCTCCGTATCGCCTACCTCTCCGCCCTCCTACCCTTCCTCGCGCAGCTGCGCCGCCAACTCGGCCAGAGGTCGGGCCTCTTCGGCGTGGCCCAGGGCGGTGAGGCGGGAGATCGCCGCGTCGAGGCGTGTCAGTGCCGGGGCGGTTCGTTCCAGGTAGATGCCCTCGACCGCGCCCGCGAGGCGGACGCACTCGACCCACTCGCCGAGCCGGTCGTCCTGCGGTCCCGGCTCGCCGAGCAGGCCGAGGGCCTGCCCCAGGGCGGCCATGGCGCTCTCGTACTCGCCGGCGTAGGCGTTCACCCGCCCGTGTTCGTAGGCCAGGGCGGTGTCGAGGGCGCGGTCCTCGGCCTCGTGCCCGTCCTCGCGGGCGGCGTCGGCGACCTGGCCGGCCTCGGCGAGCAGGGCCAGGGCGCCGGCCAGACCGTCGGCGCCCTGCTCCTTGGCCTGGAGGCGGGCGAGTTCGCGCAGGGCGTTGCTGATCTGCTCGTGGCGCGGGGACTTGGCGTGGGCGGCCAGGGCCTGGTCCATGGCCTCGCGCGCCGGGCCGAACTCACCGGACTCGCCGAGGAGTACGGCCGTCCGTCCGGCGATCATCGCGTGGCTGCCGGGGTCGTCGTCCCAGCCGGCCGACTCGGCCGCGAGGGCGACGAACTCCGTCGTGGCCGCCTTGAGGTCGCCTCCCGCGTGCAGCGCGCGGGCCCTGATCAAGCGCAGTTGGGCGGTGAGCCGGTCGTCGAGTGCTCCGGTGGCGATGTCCGGTTCCGCCAGGACGGAGTCGAGCAGAGCGATGGCGTCCTCGACGTGCTCCAGGTCGAGGCTGAGCTGGGCGGCGTTGCTGTAGGTGCAGAACCCGTCCAGCCGGCTGCCGTGACGAAGGTGCAGTTCCGCCGCGCGGGTCAGCTGCCGCAGCGCCTCGTCGGGCCGGCCCAGGTGCATACAGGCTTCGGCCAGATCACCGTGCAGCCGACCGTGCCCGGCGGCGTCGGCGGGCCAGTCGGCGGCCAGCCGCAGGGCCTCGGTCAGGTCCGCGTGTGCGGCCTGTGCGTCCCGCAGGCCGAGTTGGACGCGGCCGCGCAGGCCGAGCGTGCGGGGCAGGTGCCAGGCGGGGCCGTGCGTCCTCAGCCGGTCGAGCAGTGCGTCGGTCTCGCTGAGCGCAGCGGGCAGGTCTCCGACGACGGCGTGCAGGGAGGCCCGCAGCAATCCGGCGCCGGATTGCTGGCCGATGTTGTGGTGCCGGGCGGCGAACTCCTGCAGCAGGTCCACCTCGGCGAACGCCGACGCGCTGTCCTCCTCACCACGCACGGTCTGCAGGCGCATGGCGAGAACGGACGACCGCAGCCGCAACAGGCGGGCCTCCTCGTGCGGGGTGAGGCCGGGAGTGTCCTCGTGCAGACGGACCATGGCCGCGTGGGCGGCGGTCAGGCCGGCGGCCTGCGCCGCCATCCGGTCCGCCTCGTCGCCGGGGAGCTCGTCCGGTACGGGTATCGCGGCCGTGGCGAGGGCGGCGGCGGCGCGGGCGAGAGCGGCTCGGCCCGGCAGGCCGGCGTCCTCGTAGAGCCCGGCGGCCTCCTCGTCGAGGGCGGCGGCGACGTCGTGCTCGTCCCGGACACCGGCTCGGTCCGCCTCGTCGGAGAGCAGGTCCGCGCGCAGCTGTACGAGCGGCCCGAGGGCCGGGTCGTCGGGGTGGCGGTAGTCACGGACGGCGGCGAGCGTACGCAGCCGCTGCCAGCAGGCCTCGGCGTCCGGGTGGCCCTGGTCGTCCAACTCCCGTGCCCGCAGGATGAGTTCGGGCAGCGACTCGGGTACGGCGGCGGCCGTACGGGCGACGCGGGTGGTGGTCGGGGCGGCCGGGATGTCCTGGGGCATGTCGTCGAGCGCCCGGGTCCGCAGGGTGAGTTCCAGTGCGTCCAGGAGCGGGGAGCGTTCGAGGCGGGAGCGGCGGCGGTCGCCGTGGGCCGTGGTGCCGTTGCGGTCGTCGAAGCGGGCGGCGAGCTCGCCCGCGCGGCCCCGCACCTCGGCGCACAGGTCCGTCACCGTCCAGACGCGGCCCGCGTATCCGGCGGCGGGCAGGCCGCCGTGGCCGAGTTGCTCGACGCGCCGCAGCAGGACCTCCACGCCGGTGAGGAAGTCGAGCAGGTCACTGGGCGACTCGACCTCCTCGAACAGGCCACGGTTCTCGGCGAGCAGTTCCAGGCCGCGCGCCTCGTTCCCGGTCAGCGCGCAGAACTCCAGGTGCCGGCCGATCTCCCCGGCCATCGAGGGGTTGCGGCGGCAGGCACGGTAGCCGGCGAGGTGCAGTTCCCGGGCCCGGTCGAGGTGGCCGGTGCGCAGCAGGGGCAGCAGGGCGTACGAGACGGAGCGGGCCGGCTCTTCCTGGCAGGAGCCCTGCCCGGCGAGTACGGGCTCCCAGGTGCGCAGGGCCCGCTCGTCGTCGCCCGCGGCGAGGTGGTACCGGGCATGCTCGCAGATCTCGCAGGCCTCGCAGTCGCTGAGCCGGCTGCGGATGCGGCCGGCCCACAGGTCGTGGGCGAGGGCGGTGTCCTCGCCCACGTGTGCGGCGAGTTGGTATGCCTGCCCGTAGTAGGGCTGGAGGTCGAGATCTTCCTTGACGTACCGGTCGCGCATCTCCGCCAGCCACTGGTGCAGGGTCGCGAGGGGGATCTCGGGCAGGGCCAGCAGGGCGTTCGCCACCCACTTGAATCGCCAGAAGAGCAGGTGCCGCTGACGCTCGTCGAAGACGTCGGGCCGCTCGTCGAAGAGGCCCAGCAGGCGCGCGAAGACGACGGGCGACTTCCGGGGTTCGGAGCCGTAGGTGTAGGCCTCCTGCAGTTCGAGGAGGGCGCTGACGACGGCGGCCGGATCGTCGAACTGCTCGGCGGCGTCGGCGAGTTCCTCGGCCGTGACGGTGCGGGCGCGGCCGTAGGGACGCTGGTCGTTCTCGTGCAGCGCCCGGTAGAGCTCGTCGGTGTTCTGGGGAAGGGAGGCGGTCGGCATCGTCAGCTGTCCTTGCGGAGGGCGTGGGCGAGGAGGTCGAGGAAGGAGCGGTTGATGAGGCTCGATTCGGCGGGCCTCAGCGGGCGCCGGGACAGCATCACCGCCTGACCGTAGAGGGCTTCGGCGCTGGTGCGGGCCAGCTCGGGCTCCTCGATGGCGACGGCGGTCCGCACCAGCGGGTTGAGCTGGTTGAGGATCAGCTGGGCCCGCGGGACCTCTTGGCGCAGGGCGCCGAGGATGCCGCCCCACACGCCGCCATCCTGCTCGCGGGCGAGCTGGGAGCGGGTGCGCTCGTGCCGGGCCTCGCGGCTGTCGACGAGCAGGGCGGGAGCGTTGGCGGGCTGGAAGGTACGCAGCGCGACATCGCAGTCGAAGACCGCGAGAGCGTCGCGGGCCAGCGCGAGATAGGCCCCTGCGGCTAGTTCCGTCTCCCTGTCGACGGGGTCGAGGTGTGCGGTGAGCGTCTCCGGGTCGAGGTCGGCGACGGCGATCTCCGGCCTGACCTCGGGCAGCCGGTGCACCAGTTCGCGGTCGTATGTGTAGCCGCCGTTGACGACGCCGAGACCGGCCGCCGAGGCGATCGCGGCGACCTGCCGGAACTCCTCCACGCTGTTCGTGACGAGCACGGTGCGATGGGTGCGGGCGAACTCGTCGAGGGTGGCGTGCCCGTCGGTGGTCTCGAACGGCAGCCAGGGCAGCAGCATCCGCAGGATCTCGTCGTCGTGCACGGCGAGCGATTTCACGGCCAGGTGGTGGGCCTGGAGGAAGCGGGCGAGCAGCTCCGGGTCGCTGGCGGCGGCCTTGGCGATCCATACGCGCAGCCGGTCGGCGAGGGCGTCGCGTACGGCGGCGAGGGTGTCGTCCTCGTACAGCGATTCGCGCGAGGCCGTCGGGCGCAGGCTCTCGGCGTCGACGACGCAGCGGACGAAGAAGGCCCAGTCGGGCAGGATCTCCGGGGCCTGCTCGGAGAGCAGCATGCCCTTGACGTGCACGCGGTGGCCGTGGCGGCGGCCGCTCGGGACCGCCTCGGGCAGGATGCAGGCGATGCCTTTCAACCCGACGGCGGGCAGGTCGAGTTCGATGGTGTCGAGCGGCTTGAAGCCGAAGACCTCTTCCCCGTACGCGGCCAGGGCGCGGCTCCGCGCGCCGGGCGTGGGATGGGTCTGGGACCAGGGGGCGGGCTCCGGGTTCACGGGTACGGCGGGTGCGCTCGTACCGTCCTCGAAGGTCACCGGGTGGCGCAGGAGCGAGCCGAAGTGCCGGGCCAGGGAGTGCACTTGGGACGGGCGGGTCCACTCGGCCGCGTCGGCGCGCGGGGTCAGCGTCACGGTGGTGCCGGGCTGTGGGCGGGCGGAGGCCGGGAGCGTACGCACGGTGTAGCTGCCGTCGCCGCGGCCGCGCCACTCGACGGCGGGGGCGCCCGGGGTGCGGGCACTGCGGCTGACGACGTGGATCTCGTCCGCGACCAGGAAGCAGGAGAGCAGACCGATGCCGAACTGGCCGATGAAGTCGGCCCGCTGCTCGGCGATCTTGTCGGCGCGCTTGCTGCTGCGGCCGATGGTGGCGAGGAAAGTGTGGACGTCGGCCTCCGTGAGACCGACACCGTCGTCCTCGACCCGGACCACCGCGCCGTCCGCGTACAGCCGGATGCCGAAGCTTCCCCGCGGTTCGAGAGCGCGGCGGGCGGTCAGGGCGTCCACCGCGTTCTGCATCAGTTCACGCAGGTAGACGCGGGGGCTGGAGTAGAGGTGGTGGGAGAGGAGGTCGACGAGGCCGCGCAGATCGACCTGGAAGGTGCGGTCGGCGGCGGAGTTTTCGGGCAGGGTCATCGGGCAGTCCGGGGTGTGAGGTGCGGCGGGAGGACGAGGGGGTGGCGGTTCAGAAGGCCTTGCGGAAGCGCGCGTACACCTTCTGCGGGTCCGCCATGAACGTCCACGGCCACTGGGTGAACGCACCGTCCAGCTCGCGGAAGACATTCGAGGCCGTGCTGCTGCCGGCCAGCGAGAGGGCCATGGCGAAGATGTTGTAGTCGCCCTGCCAGCCCAGGCGGCGCTCGTACGCGTGGTGCAGGATGCTGCGCTCCGCCGCCTCCCTCAGCTCGGTCCGAATCCTCGGGTCCTGCAGACAGCCCTGGTCGTCCGACTCCACCCACTCCTCGATCCGCGCCATGGCGACGGCACAGCCGAGCCGGTGCCCGTCGGGCGCGCCGGCGAAGGCCTTGCGGGCGAACTCCAGGGCCTGCCCCGGCTCACCGCCCCAGCGGGGCTGCAGCTGAGAGATCCACTCGAGGTGGATGTCGAGGTTCAGCGGATCGCGGCGCAGACCCGCGTCGCGCCGGGCCTCCTTGACGCCCTCGTCGACGGACATCCCACGCCCTGAGGTGAGCAGATGCCGCCACGGCGTGATCCAGTCGGGCCGCAGCTCGGCGGCCTCGAGCAGGTGTTCCTCGGCGATCCTCAGCCGCTCGTAGAAGATCTGCCACTGATCGCGCGAGACGTCCGCGGCACGGGCGGAGGTGCGCGCGTCCCAGCCCCAACTGACATGGCGCACACCCGAGATCAGCAGAGCCGTCGCCCGGTGCTCCTTGTCCTCGTCGGCCGCCCGGACGATCCACTTCTCCAGGCCTTCGATGTCGGACAGCTGGCCGAGGACCGCCTGCTCCCGGCCGAGATCGAACGGCGTGAGGGACGTCTTCACCTCCGCCCAGTCCCCCGCGTCGGCGGCCTCCACCAGGGCCAGGACACGCGAGTCTCCGAGGGCCCGCAGCGGGTGGACCCCATCGCGCCGCCTGCGCGAGGCGGGAAGGGCGTGCGGATCCGCCGCCGGACTCCCCCCGCCCTTCCCGAACAGCTTGCCGAACATCCCCGTGCCCTCCCCTGGTCCTGCCTGATCGTCTGCGCAGCATAGGCGGCGCCTCTGACAACTCGTCCACAGGGTGGTCGCAGAAACTTCACACGCATCGGACCGGCGGCCGGGCTCGCCCCGAGGCCGACGTCAGCTCCGCCCGGCGCCGGCGCTTTTGCCGCCGTTCCTTCCGTCGCCACCCGAACCGCCGTCGCGATAAGGGCGGACAGGGCACTGTTCGCCGGGTGGACCTTGCGCCACACGGCCTGGGTGTACGCCGCAAAGGTGGGGCGCCACCGCAGGGGACGAGGCGCCCGGCCGCGATCTCGCGACGCCTGGCCCGCCGCTGGATCGTCGAACGCAGCAACTTCTGGACGATGCGGGCCCGTCGCAACGTCCGCGACTACGAACGCACACTCGCCCACGCCGAAGCACACATCCAGTGGACCTTCATCACCCTCATGCCCCGCCGCCTTGCACGCCCCCTGCCCAAAGAGCAGGAGACTGCGATCGCTCTCACCGCGAACGGCAATCAGACGATCTATCCCTCGGACGGCGCTGTCACCTGCGGAAAGAGGTTGAGAGGCAGCTTCTCACTCGCTCCGGCCGCCTTGACGCCCCCGACCAAGCCCACCGGCGCTGCATGCGCAGATACGCCTTGACCTGCGCGCCGAGTACGGGGCCGCCAGTCGTCGTGGCAGCCGGATGGGGTACGAAGTCCTGGTGAACGAACAGATTCAGCCCGCTACGGTACGCGTGTTCATCGCGCTGGCCCCGCCCGATGACGCCAAGCAGGAGCTGGCCGAGCAACTGGGCCCGGCATACGCCGCGCACCCCCTCATGCGATGGAACCGCATCGAGGACTGGCACATCACCCTGGCATTCCTGGGTAAACTCGCCGTCGAGACGGTGTCGTTGCTGTGCCCGCGCCTGAAGAACCTCGCCTCCACCCACCAGCCCCTGACCCTGGCGCTGAACGGCGGCGGTCACTTCGACGAGCGGGTGCTGTGGAGTGGGATCGACGGCGATCTCGACGGACTGCACCGGCTCGCCGCGGATGTCCGAGCCACGGTCAAGGAGTGCGACATCGCGTTCACGGACCGGCCACTACGCCCCCATCTGACCCTGGCCCGCGCCCGCCGCACCACGCCGACCTGCGTGGTGGAGGCCGCCACCTCGCTCGCCGGATTCACCGGCCGTCAGTGGCCGGCCGAGCAACTGCACCTCGTCGCCAGCAATGTCGGCCGCGGCCCGGGACCGATCCGCTATCGCGACATCGCGGCCTGGAAATTCACCGGCCACGAGTGAGGCGGCGGCGCCACGGCGTCGATCCCGGAGCCAGTCCGAAGGTTCTGCCGGGCGGTTCAGGCGGCCGGCTCCACCGCCGCACCCGCTAGGGCCGGTGGCCCTGGCCAGTGCGGTGCTGTGACTGATCGGCATCGTCATCGCGGCAGTCGGCGATCATCGCCCTGCCCTCCGTCTCCAGCCACGTGCGTGAGGTCGGACGGCGCGGCCTCTCGCCCGCCTCTTCCGTTGACTCAGCCGGGAAGGTCAATCCAGTTCCACTGGGGTTGGGGTGCGCCGTTGGTGTCTCGTCCGTGGGGGTATTGACGGGTCGCTCCCTTATCCTCAGCGCCGATGTACGAGCTGAACAGGCCCCTGTTGCTGGCACGGTCGCCCAGGGCGGCCAGCGACGAGGTGGCCCTCACGGTATGCAGAACTGACATGAGGACGGATACATCCGACTTGTCACCAAGTACGACGTGCTGTTCGGGAGAGCGCGCGAGGAGCGTCGCGATGGCGTCCTGTGCACCTGCCCGGTGGAGCGCGCCCAGACGAGCAGCGACGATAAGAGGGGCGGTCACGTCTGCCTCTGAGGCGACACGGTGCGCGAGGACCTCGAACGCCGACTGGTCCGCCTGCTGGAGGCAGCGCAACAGGGCTTCGACCGGGCGCGTGTGATGGATGGCGACATACCGAGCTGGATCGCGGTCGAGGAGGGCGCGCATCGCCTCGTTGTCGCCAGTCTCATGGAAGAAAGTCATCAGCTGTGCGACGTCATCGGCATTTTCGGTGCTGATGCTCTGGACAGCGCGGTCGGACAGGGCCGTCAATGCCGATGCCGCGCGGGCCCGGCGGAGGGCTTCCAACAGTGCACGTACTGCAGCCGGATCATCGACGGACGCGTTGTCGGCAGGGTTGCGCTTGAGGAGCACCTGCAGGGCGTCGCTCGCACCCGTTTTCACGAGGGCGTTGACGAGTTCGGCAACGGCGCCGGTCTGCCGTACATCGATGTTCCGGGCGGCGGTTTCGGCGAGGACGCCGGCGAGCTCTTGCGGGAAGCCTTCCGCGAGTAGTCCCTTCAGACAGTCGATCAGTTGTTGACCGTCGGCCGACGCAACAGCAAGGGCACGGCGTGCGACGAGTGCAGCCACAGGTTGCGCGGTGGGTCCATCGAGTGCGTTGAGGAACTGAGCTGTCTTCCACACGCTGCGCGTGGACATGTACTCGGCGGCGGACTGGGCCAGTTCGGCTGCTGCCGCGGGCGCGCCGTTGTCTCTGAGGGCGGTCAGCAACATGCCGACGGACCCGGGGTCGGCGTCCTCGAGCACCACGTGCTGGTCGGGATTGCGTGAGAGAAGCGCCTGTATCGCACTTTGCATTCCAGATGCTTGCAGTGCCCGCAGCAACTGGGCGACTGCGTAGGGTTCGCGCAGGTCCATGTCCCGGGCAGCGCGGAGGGCCAAGGCGCATGCCTGCTGCTGCAAGCCCTCCGCGCACAGCGCCTCGAGTAGGCGACCGATGCCTCTTGGGTCGTCGAGTGTCAGCTCCCGGGCGGCACGGTCCGCGAGAATCTGGACGGCCGGGGGGATGTGCTCAGAGGCGCGCGGGCCGCGCAACATCCACATCAGTCGACAGACCCCCCATGGGTCGACGAGGCCCACCTTGCGTGCGATCTCCTGGGCGGTGCACGAGTTGTCGCCTCCTATCCCCACCAGCAGATGGAGATCCCCCGGCTTGTCCCTGTGCTGTTCCAAGGCCCTGAGCCACAGGTGACGCCCAGCTTGCGAGGCTGATCCGCGCGGCATCTGGACGATGACATCTGTCGCGCCTTGCAAGTTGCCGACGGGAACCTGATGAGCGGCGCGCTGGGCCAGTTCGGCTGCGGCGCCTTCGGCTCCTACCAGCTTCAGTGTGTACAGGGCCTGGCTGAATGCGTGGGTCCATTCGTTGGCCGTGTCGGTTGCCAAGATGCGAGGAATCAGTAGGGCGATCGCCTGTGGTGCACCCACCTCGTGCAGGGTCTTGAGGAGTGCAGCGGCGCGCAGCAGAGAGGTGATCTGGAGTTGCTCAGCGGCCTGGCACGACAGTTGGGTGAGCCTGTCCTCGGCGCCGACCGTGCGGAGCGTCTTCAGTAACGACTCGACGCCCATGATTTCACCCTCTGCCAGTTCGCTCAGGTCCAGGTCGGAGCCGCGGTCCAGTGCGATCTGCAGGGCTTGCCGGTCACCCAGTCGGTGCAGCACGCCGACGAACGTGGCCATGCTGAAGGTGGTGTCGAGGGGGTGGTGCAGGGCCAGTGACCGGGCCAAACCGGCAATGGTGTTCGCGTCTAGGCCCAGTCTGGGCAGCAGTGCGGCGATGTCGGTGTAACTGTCACCCCGCCGCCAGCGCCCATTCGCCGAGCGTCGCGCCAGCACCTCCACCGCTTGCTGCATGCCCAGACTTTGCAGCTGGTGGAGGAGGTTTCCGATGTGGAACGTGTCCTTCAGGGGGGCGAGTTCGGCGAGGCGTCGGCCCAGCACCGAGACCGCATCCGGTGCGCCTCGTTCGTCGATCCGCTTCAGCAGCATCGAGTGTGCTTGCACATCACGGCAGTCGACGTTGTTGGCGATCCACAGGGCGGCGGCCGCCGTGTCAGCCGCACTGCGCAGCCCACCCTCGGCCAACCGTGCGGTGGAGGAGAAGAGCCCGTTGGCTGCGTAGACGTTGCCGTGCCCGATGGCGCGCTTGTCCAGGGCGGACGCCCACCGGTACAGACCCCGGTCACGGGCGGCCTCCGCCATACGCCGGATGTCTTCAGCGCTCTCGGCGTGGTCGGCTATCGCCGCCCATAAGCTGTCCGCGCCCACCGTCTCCGCCCGCAGCCCACGCGTCTGCTGGTCCAGGTAGTCGGCCGGCTCATACACGGCCTGGGCTCCGGATTCGGCACGCAGCGCGATCAGCGGAGTAAGGGAGTTGCCGGTACGGCTGAGTGTCTGCAGCACATTGTGAGCCCATCCTGCGTCGCCACTGCGCTCCCGCGGAGCCAGCATGCCGTCTGCGGCGGCGGACAGGAGAGCGGCGGACAAAGGGCTGCGATAGCCTAGCCTGCGGGCATCCAACGCGGCAGTGAGCACTGCGTGTTCACCAGGAGTGAAGTCGACACCTGGGCCGTAGGCGTAGCGCTTCAGCAGTTCAGGGCCGCCACTGAGATGCTGCACGACCTGTCCATCGCCGGCACCAGCATCCAAGGCCTGCTGGAGGCGCTCGTCGCCGGACTGTGCCGCAAGTTCCCGCCAATGGTCGCGCTCGGCGTCAGACAACGTGCCAGCAACCATGATCCGCAGGGCTGTGGGACCAGTCAGGAGGGCAGCCGCCTGGGCGTGCGGGTCTCCTGGCATGCCACGGCGGGTGAGTTCGGACCAGTAGGGGTCCTGCCACAGGGTGCCGACGGCTGCCACGCCCTGCTGATTCTCGAGCAGGGTTCTGAGCGCTGCAGCGACCCGCTCGTCGTACAGGTAGCGCTGGGCCTCGTTGAGCCACAGCACCGTCCCGGAGCCGACCCGACCGCTGTTGATCAGCGCCAACAGATCTCCGGCGGTGGTCGGGCGCAGCAGCGGCTTGTGCGGCACGAGGGTGAGGAGCGCCTCGTACAAGGCACGTGTCTTGCCGGTGGAAGAGCCACCGGTCAGCACGGCGAGAAGGGACGGGCCGCCGTGCAGCGGTGCCTCGAGTGCACGGCGGAGTTCCTCGTCGTGGGATCGCGTCAGATAGGGAGTGAGCACCGAGTCACGGGCGGAGCCGGCACTCAGTACGGGTGCCCGATGCACCTCAAGTACGGCAGGACCAAGGCGATCCACCGGCACTGCTTCCAGTCCCGATGGAGGGGAGCCGGAGGGGGGATCGCCCTGTGCTGCCCTCCCTCGCTCCTGGGCCAGCTCGTCGCGCGCGCGGTCCAGGAGATTGAGCCACTCCCGTAACGCCTGGGGCCCTACTCGTACTCCTGCCCACTGGGACCACACAGTGACGACGGCAATCAGTACGTCGTCATTGTCCTTGTGAGGAACCTTGAACTTTTCCTCGACGCGCGGCGCCCAGTCGCTGGACCGCTTGCCGGCGAAGTACTGAGCGCCCGGCACATCCATCGCGCGGACGGCCCGCTCGAGCGCGGCCTGGCTGGAGTCCTGACCTGCTTCCTGCCGCCGGGATTCCGCCTCTTCCCGCAGGGCGCGAAGCCGCGCATACAACAGCCGTATCCTCGCGCCCATTTGCTCCGGACTCCCTCTACTCCCCCGCCCGTCTGCCACCCCCACCCGCCGCGGGTAAGGGCGGGGCACCGGCGCGCGGAACCGTGACCTGCAGCTTAGGTCGCCGACCGCCCTCCGCACCCGCGTCTTCGTGTAACGGACCTTCGGGCAGCCCAGTGTGGACAACGTCCGCCGGGCCCGGCGATGCACGTCTCCGCACGCAGACGAAGAGGAAGAGTTGTTACATGGCCAAGCGTCGCCAAACTCAAGAGCCCGTCACCTGCACGTCGGTGTCGCCGTGCTTGCCCCGGCACCGGGAGGTGGTCCACCGACTGGTGGTTGGACTGGCTGCGGCTGTGGGGCCCAGCATCCTTGCACTCCTCGAATGGTGGACCCGCACGCACTGATGGCTTGCAGGAAGCACTCGCACACCGGGCGCGTTCGTGAGGCCACAAAGATTCGCTCCAAAAGCCCCCGCCCGATCGAGTCGATCGGGCGGGGCCAGTCCTGGACGGGCAACATCCGGTAGCGCCCGCACCCTGTGTATATACGGCTGCCGCCCTCCCGGATGGGCGGGCGGCAGCCCTTCCTCGATCAGGCCTTGTCCTGCATGGATTCCCGGGCCGGATTGCCCTGCTGCGCGGCCTTGGGGTCCTTCTCGTCCGCCTTGGCACGGACACCCTGCTGGATACGCTCGCCGATCGGCTTGTCGATGTTCGACCAGTACTCGAAGGCACGGAGCAGCACGGGCTCGCTCACCCCGTTGAGGAGATGGCCGACGACGTTGTCCACGAGACGCTCCCGTGCCGCGTCGTCGAGCACATCGCGCACCATGGTGCCGGGCTGGCCCCAGTCGTCGTCCTCGGCGTGGGCGACGTAGGCGGTACGCGTGATGTCGCCGTCCGCGTACCAGCTCGGCGGGGAACCAAAGCGGTTCGTGTCGGCCGCGGGCCCGCCCTTGGAGTTCGGCGCGTACACCGGGTCGGTGGTGTTCCGGTACGCCATGGCCCCGTCCTTGGAGTACGTGTGCACGGGGACGACGGGGGCGTTGACCGGCAGCTGCTGGTAGTTGGCACCGATCCGATGCCGGTGCGCGTCGGCGTAGGAGAACAGGCGGGCGAGCAGCATGCGGTCGGGGCTGGGCCCGATGCCGGGGACCAGATTGTTCGGCTGGAACGCCGCCTGCTCGATCTCGGCGTGGTTGTCGGTGGGGTTGCGGTCCAGGGTCATCCGGCCGACCTCGGTCAGCGGGTAGTCCGCATGGGGCCAGACCTTCGTCAGGTCGAACGGGTTGAACCGGTACGCGGCCGCGTCCTCGTACGGCATGACCTGTACGTACAGCGTCCAGCTCGGATACTCGCGGTCGCGGATGTGCTCGAACAGATCACGCGTGTGGTAGTCCGTGTCGGCCGCGCACATCTGGTCGGCCTCGTCCTGCGTGAAGAACTCGATGCCCTGGTCGGTCTTGAAGTGGTACTTCACCCAGAAGCGCTCGCCCTGAGCGTTGATCCACATGTACGTGTGGGAGGTGTAGCCGTTCATGTGGCGCCAGGTGCGCGGGATTCCGCGATCGCCCATCAGCCAGGTGACCTGGTGGGCGGATTCGGGCGAGAGGGTCCAGAAGTCCCACTGCATGTCGTGGTCTCGCAGGTTGTTGTCCGCGCGGCGTTTCTGGGACCGGATGAAGTGCTGGAATTTCATCGGGTCCTTCACGAAGAAGACCGGGGTGTTGTTCCCCACCATGTCGTAATTGCCCTCGGCGGTATAGAACTTCACCGCGAAGCCGCGAGGGTCGCGCCAGGTGTCGGGGCTGCCGCGTTCGCCGGCCACGGTGGAGAAGCGGGTCACCAGGTCGGTGCGGGCGCCGGGCTGGAATACCGCGGCCTTCGTGTAGGCGCTGACGTCCGCGGTCACTTCGAAGAAGCCGAAGGCGCCGCTTCCCTTGGCGTGCGGTTGGCGCTCGGGAATCCGTTCCCGGTTGAACTGCGCCATCTGCTCGATCAGATACGAGTCCTGCAGCAGGATGGGTCCCCCGGCGCCGACGGTGAGCGCATGTTCATCGCTCTCGACCGGGACTCCGGCATCCGTGGTGGTCGCCTTGCCGGTGTTGTCGTTCATGTGGGGGCAATCCTTTCGTCGTGTGGTGCACTCGGCAGGCGGATCGTGGGGGACTGAACCTCCACCGCCGGGCCGTCGTGCGCTGTTCCGCCTGCCTGGCTCAGGGCTCGGCCTCACCGACGCCTACCGAAAGATCATCACGCTGACCCGCGGCCGCCGCCATTGCTCGCTCGGGCGCTCACGGCAGCTGGAAGTACTGTCTTCACGCCCACTCGCGGACGCGATCGAGGACGCCGTCCCCTTCCGGTACCCATCGCAGCGCGATCAATCGCCCTCGGCAGGCCACGGTTCACGACGTCGCCCATGAAGGAGTCGGTCCCGCACGTCCACGTTGTCGGCACGGCGCCGTAAGGCCGATTTGCCCGGGTACCCGCGGAGGGCCAGCGCCAAAGCGTCGTCTCCGCGGAGGCACCTGTCGTCAGCTGCCTTTTGGTGCCCACTCCCATGCAGGCGGCTCGTCTTCGTGCTGAGCGTGGGCAACACAGCCCTGTTCCCTCACGACGAGCATCCGGTCCAGTGGGTGGGCTCCGGTGGGGGCTGTTTCCCCGCCGGCCTGCTGTGACCAACAGCGATGACGGCTTGTGCCCTTGTTCTCAGGCTGGGGCAATCTTGTGATCCGGCCTCCGCCAGACCGGCCCAGGCCGTGATCGTCGGGTTCGGCCTGCTGGCCGCCCGACGGTTCCTTCCAGGCTCGACCGTCCCCTCGGACGCCGGCCGCGTGCTGATGGGCCGGACAGCGCGTTGAGTCGACGTTCACGTCCCAGGTGAACAAACCGGCGACGTCCGCCCGGACCTGCAGCCCCGTCAGGACCGCAGACAAGACGCCAACGCGTGGCCAGCGGCAGAAGAGCAGCCCATGGATCCTGGCAGAACGAAGCAGGCCCAGGAATCCGCCGGTGGTGAGAGCCGGCCGTCAGCACGGGCGAGAGTCCTCGTCCGCAACTGCCGCGCCTGCGCCCTGTGCAACGCCCTCGGCCAGCATGTCCATCTCAGCGTCCTCATGGGTGCTCTCGTCCGCCTCTGCGAGCAGACCGGCGCGCCGGACGCCGTCTCCGTCGTCGAGCGGCTCGCCCTCACCATCGTGTGGATCGACGCTCCCTTCGTCGTCCGTCTCGTCCGCTTTCCATGCCTCGTACTCCTTGACCACCAGGTCCGGGCGCTCCTCGGACAACCGGTCGCCGAGGCTCTCGCCATCCCGCTGTTCCGCCGCGGTGTTACCTGAGTGCTCGACGCCGTACGGACGCTCGGGGGGAGACCAGCCCTCGTCGTAGGGGTCCATTCCCAGGTCGCTCAGGGTGTCCTCCGCGTCAAGCACGCCCTTGTCCTCACGGGCGTCCGGGTCGCCCGGCTGGTACACCTCGTCGCCCATGAGCACTTCGCCGTTACGGTCGGTCATCTGTGTCACCTCGTCTCGCTGCCCCCATCTGCGTATCCCTGTCCCTCTCGCTTATCCAGCTCCCGCCACCTCACGCAGGGCGGTCGCCCTGTGCTGTCGGTGTCGGGTCCGCGTGGCTGAGCCGACACCCGGCCGGGCGGGGGCTTCGCCTGGCACAGGAGGGGGACGTCACCTCGTGGCTTCCAGACCGATCCGGGTGGTGTTGCCGAGTGGGCTCACGTGCAGCGGGCCCTCGGGTGCCGGCTCAACCTGGCGGCTACTGCTGGTTGGCGCCGGCGAGTTCCTGCAGGTCGACCGTCTCGCTGGCGGCCGGTTGTTCCGGGTTCACCTTCTCGTCGAAGTCACCGAAGGTGGTGCCCTCAGGCTTGTCCCCACCTTCGGAGGTGACCTTGAGAATGTACGGCTCACCATGGGTGGCCACGTACATGGCCAGGGTCTTGCCGCCGGACTTCTTGGTGAGCTTCAGCGCCTCGTTTCCGTCCACGTCCGCGGTCTCGCCCTTGGTCATGCCCTTCCGTTCAGACTTGTCCTCGTCCATCGCAGCCAGCAGCCCCTGCTTGTCGCACAGGCCGGTCAACTGATCATCCTGGGCAGGTATCTTGACCCACTTGTCGGCGACCTTCGGCACGATCTTCTCGGCGCCCGGCTGCCCCTTCAAGTTCGCCTGCCAGTACTTCTCGTCGCCCTTCACATACAGGGTGGCTTTCGTATGTCGGATTTCGGCCGTGGCACCGGACTGCGTCACGGATCCCTCGCAGTTCTTCTGACTGTCGACCGCGAGGTCGACGGACATCTGCTGGCCGCCGGATTCCCTCACCTGCCCCTTCATCCGCAGCGAATCGGCATCCCGCGTCGCCTTTACCGCTTTCTCCGCCACTGCGTCCGCACTCTCACCCTTGAACGCCTCTCCCCCGCCGCCGTCTGTCCCGCAGCCCGCAGTTCCTGCCGCGCACACCCCGGCTACCACCAACGCCGCAATCTGCTTGGTCATCTGCATACCGAATCCCTTCAGCTCGCCCGTGGATCGTCGATCCGCCGCCACCAAAACGTTGTTGATCACGGCGTGCCGTTCCGTGTACCCCTCGAAAAAACCCGAACACGCGGTACCGGGAGTTCCGGATATGAGCCACCGGGTGCCTCCCGTCCCCGCAGATGAAGTCCGCGTATGTGAAGGCGCACGGCCTCGGCGGGGCGATGTTCTGGTCGCTGGACGGCGACACACCCCACAGGGAACTCGTACGCACCGTCGACCGCGCACTGGGCAGGTAGCACGCACGGCCTGCCACGATGCACACCCAATCCAGGTCCCACCTTGGTCGGCGAACTAGGGCTTGCCGTCCTATCGCCCCGGCGGTGTTCCTGGCGCGGGAAGGTCGACGACGCGGGCGAGGGCGGCTGTGACGGGAGCGCAGTGGCCAGGAAGGTGTCCGGTGGACCAATCGGCTGCCAGCGCGAGAAAGTCGGCCAGGTCGCGCTCGGCACCGGCGAGCAGGTTGCGTAGCTCGGAGACGGGCAGCTCGATCACCGGACTCTCGCTCTGCTCCGCGTTGACAGTGAGCCGGACGGTGTCGCCGAAGCGCTCGGCAACCGGTGAGACGGGGGCATGGCCGAAACCGACCAGACTGCCGTCGTCGAGGAACTGGTGCCAGTCGCGCCAGTCCTCCAGTCCATCACAGCAGCCAGGTAGGAACGTGACGCCTGTGGAGTTGTCGGTCACCCGCAGGCCGCCGGCGGCGAAGAGGTTGTCGAACGTCAGCAGTCCGTGAAGGAACGAGTCAAGTGCGTCGGCCGGACGAGGCGGGCGGTCGCCGTCGGGGTCGATGTCATTGCAGTTGGCGATACGCATCACTGCCGCACCGACCTCAGCGGGCGAGAGCTCGCCGCTGAGAGGCAGGAAGCCGAACGGCTCGACCTCGGCGACAGGCCAGAGGTCGAAGCCATCAGGGGGACATATCTCCAGCACGGGCTGCATCGCGATCACCGGGCGAAGTGTTCCGCATCCCCCGCCTGTATCGCCTCGCGATTACGCCGAGCGCTCTCATCGCCGCCAAGGCCGTTGAGCGCTTTCGGTTGTGCCGGTCCCGAGCGGATACGGGTGCACTCCGACACCGCCTCAAGCCCTGGCACGGCCTGGCCACGTAAACGGACAAACTGGCGATGCTTGCCAGGCCGCACTCCACCTCGCGAGCATCCTCGTCTGAACGCGAAGGTGATGAACGAGGTGGGGCTCAGTACCACCAGTCGATGTCTTCGCTGATGTCGGCCTTCGGCACAGTCACCGCGCCGAACCAGGAGGGATGGCCATGGTGGTCCATGGCCTCCGCCACTTCGTGGGGCCATGAGCCCAAGCTGGGCCCAGCCCAGAAAGCACGCCTGGTCGTCGTGTACAGCGTCACCGGCAACAGCCGTGACCGGCTACGACCAGACATCGCAGACGTTGGAGCACGGAAATCTCGGGCGATCTGGCCCCTGGGACAGGGATGGTGGGCTGACTAGTCTGCGGAGGATGACGGAGCACCCAGGATTCGGCGCGATGCTGACGCGCCTGCTGGACAAGCGAGAGCTCAGCGCTCAGGGACTGGCGGACCGCGCCGGGCTGGACGCCGACGAAGTCCGCGCGGTACTCGCCGGAGGCAGCCCCGGCAAGGAGTTCCTGCGGCAGGTCGGGCCTGAACTGGGCTTCCACGCCGTCGATCTGTTCATCCTCGCGAGGCTGGCGGTCCCGGACGAGATGGCGCCGCTCGACGCCTCGGCCGCGACGTGGGTGAAGTCCACGGTGACGGATGCGGTGCTCCTCCCCGAAGCGAACCGTCTCGAACTCCTCCGGCTGGTCCGCGCACTGCCACAGGAGAAACGGCGTTCCAGCTTCGCCCCGAAGCTGCTCGCCCCCCTGGCCGGCGGTCCAGGTGCGTGGGTCATCCGCATGCTCCAGTACCGCAACCTGAACTGGTTGGGCATAGCGATGACGCTCGGGCTCGTGACGCCCACGTACTTGTCGGCGTCCACCTACGGAATGATCGGTTCTGATCGCGAGGAGCTGACCCCCCGCTTGGTGACCGACTTCGCTGCCCTGCTGGCGATCGACGCCCGTGATCTGGCCACGCTGACGGATGTCGTCCTGTCTGGGGTGCCACCGCCTCCGCCCCCAGCGGCAGCGGATGCAGCCACGCTGCTGTGGGAGATGCGCCGCCTGTCCGCTGCCCAAGCACAACACACCTCCGATGTGGCCCACTCCATGCGGGGAGCCTCCCGCGACGGGGACCAGGTCGGCTGAGCACCGCACTCCGTCGCTTCCCCGATCAGGCTGAGAGGCACAGAGCCTGGGGGCGTCTGAAGTCGTGCTCACGCGTGCGGCGATGGGAGGTGGCAACCGGGAGGATTTGGTGTGGCTTCCCGCACCACTTCGCGTGACGTGGTCAAGGAAGGCCCGGGCGGCCGGAGCGCAGTCGTCGAGGCGGTCATGCGGGGCTGGTTGCGGCGGGACTTGTGGTGCCTCATTGGACACCTGGGTGAGGGCGGTCTCGACCGGGCGTGGAAGGCGCACGACGAGGCGCTGGGCGTCCATGTCGAGAGGTCTGTAAATCGTACGCAGGGGCGCTGACGCGGGCCTCACCTGTGCCGTACGGTGCTCGCGTGACACGGGGTGGGGTCGGAGACCGTGGGCAGGAGCTGGTCCTCAGGGGCCGCCGAGGCACTGCACGGTTCAAGGGGAAGAGCCTGTCGGTCGACCGGGCGGGGGTACGGCTGAGCATCCCGCCGCACGCCGTCGAGGCCGTCCGGGCGGCAGGCCGCAAGGGCGCGGACGTTGAGATCGTGCTGACGGCGGTCAAGGGCGCAAACCCCACGGTGCACACGGTCCGCGCCCCCAACGCCCGCGCGGCGACGGATTTCGCCCAGGCCGTCAACGCGGCCCTGCCCGCCCGGGACCGAGCAGCGCGCCAAGTGGACGGGGCGGCGCTGGTGAAGACGACGGCCATACCGCCGCGGCCCCGGAAGCAGCGCGCCTGGACGCCCCGGGACGAGCCCGAGCGCTGGCTGTTCGGGGGTCTCTTCGTGCTGGGCGCGGCCGTCCCCCTGGCGCGAGGGATGTGGGAGATGGCACTCCTGTGGACGGCCACGTACGCCGCGTACGGTGCCCTCGCCGCCATCGCTGTACTCGTCTGCCGGGCGACGAAGTCCTGGTGGGTACTGCGCCGCCGGGGCATCACGGTGACCGCCACATACGACCGCACCGAGTGGGGCTACGGCGAGGACACCACCAGCACCAAGGTGTTCGTCTTCACCGACGGCAACGGCAACAAGGTCGACTACCGGGGCGGCGGCCGCCTGGTGGGAACGGATCCCGACCAGATCGAGGTCACCTACGACCCGGACAACCCGCAGCAGGCCAGCGCACGCTACGGCCCGGCGGCACGGGCCGGGCTCCTGCTGGTCTACGTCACGCTGGGTATCCCCGTCACCCTCGCGTGCATCGCCTACCCGTTCGTCTACTTCGCGATGGTGTTCCACGTGCTCTGAGAGGTCGCCTTCTCCCGCTGTTTCATCCTTTTGATTCCCTGATGTCGGATCGCGCCAGGAGATGGCGCCTTGGCCGGTGAGGCGGCGGCCCATCAGGTCGGTCACGGCCAGGCGGATCATGGCTCCGGAACGGGTCGGGAGGGTTTCGCAGTCGCGGGCCAGGCGGCGGGTGAACATCAGCCATCCCAGGGTCCGTTCCACGCACCACCTGCGCGGGAGTGGGGTGAAGCCCCCTTGGCCGGGCCGGTGCTGGAGGATTTCCAGGTCGATGCCGAGGCGGCCGGCATGTTCGACGAGGTGGGGGCGGTAGCCGCCGTTCACCCAGCCCTTGCCGAGCCGTGGGTGGGCCATGGCGGCGCGGTTGAGGAGGCGGGTGCCAACGATCGAGCGCTTTTCACACCCTGTCGATCACGAGGGCAACACCGTGCGTCCGGCCGCAACTCGCCTGGAGAACTTGACCGGCATGGCGTGGCGGAGTTCTTCCCGGCGCCGGCGAGCGGTTCACACCGGACGAATGGTGCACAGAGCCTTGACCGGGATGGTCCAGACCAATAGTTTCGGCGCACCCGACTCCCGTCGGCCGTACGCCAGTTGGTCATCGCCGCCTCTCCAGGAATGAGCCTCCATGCGCCGAAGACTCCTGCCCAAAGCGGCCGCGGCCGCCTGCTTCCTGTCGCTGCTCGCCCCGATCGCCCCAGTGGCCACCGCGCAGGACCACCCGGCCTCCCAGTCCACGCAGGACCACGGCGGCAACCAGATCAAACGCGTCGGGTACTTCACCCAGTGGGGCGTCTACGGGCGCGACTTCCAGGTCCAGGACCTGGACAAGAGCGGCGCCGCCGGGCGGCTCACCCACATCAACTACGCCTTCGGCAACGTCAGTCCGCAAGGAACGTGCTTCTTGAACAGCGTCCCGGGCGAATCCGACCCGTGGGCCGACTACATCCGCCCCCTGGATGCCGAGAACTCGGTGGACGGCGTCGCCGACACCGACACCCAAGCCCTGGCCGGCAACTTCAACCAGCTCAAGGAGCTCAAGGCCAAGCATCCCGGCCTCAAGGTGATGATCTCGCTCGGCGGCTGGTCCTGGTCCACCCACTTCTCGGACGCTGTGCGCACACCCGCCTCCCGCAAGGCACTCGTCGAGTCCTGCGTCGACCTCTACCTCAAGGGCAATCTGCCCGTGGACGGGATCCGCGGCGGTGCGGGCGCGGGGGCCGGGGTCTTTGACGGAGTCGACCTCGACTGGGAGTGGCCCGGCTCGGAAGGCGACACGGACACCAAGTTCCGGCCCGAGGACAAGCAGAACTTCACCGCGCTGGTCGACGAGTTCCGTGACCAATTGGACGCGCTCGGCAAGAAGAACCGCAAGCACTACGACCTGTCCGCGTTCGTACCGGCCGCCGAGTCGAAGATCGACGCAGGCTTCGAGGTCCGCAAGATCATGAAGGATCTGGACTTCGTGAACCTGCAGGGCTACGACTTCCACGTCAGCGGCGAGAAGACCACGGCCCAGCAGTCGGCCCTGTTCGCGAAGAACGACTTCAGCGTCCACCGCAACGTCCAGGCCTGGCTGAACCGGGGCGCGCCGGCCCGCAAGCTGGTCGTCGGCATGCCGTTCTACGGGCAGGGCTGGACCGGGATCAGCGGCGGCGGCGACGGAATGGGACAGCCCGCCGGCGCACCCGCACCCGCGAAGTGGGCCAACGGCTACGCGGACTACAAGGAGCTCAAGGCGCTGGCCGCGTCGGGCACGTACAAGATCCACCGCAATGTGCGCGAGGGCCACACCTGGCTCTTCGACGGCACGACGCTGTGGACGTACGACGACCCGGCGACGCTCGCGCTGAAGTCCGCGTATGTGAAGGCGCACGGCCTCGGCGGGGCGATGTTCTGGTCGCTGGACGGCGACACACCCGACGGGGAACTCGTACGCACCGTCGACCGCGCACTGGGCAGGTAGCACGCACGGCCTGCCCCGATGCCCGAACCCGCCCGCCTGGGATCCCTGGGCGGGCGGGCCGGTGGCGGCCGCCTGCCAACGCGAGCTCCTGAGGTGTTCGTGCGGAATGTCGGCACGAACAGTGTGTGCGGAGCCCGGAGTTGGCACCGTTCACTTTCCGGCGGGCGGTCTGCGCATGCTCACCTGCCCCAGCCACCCCCGACGCCTCTGGTCACCAGGAACGAGTCGCGCGTGGCTTTGCGCAGGCCGGGGACGAGTGCGTCGAAGCGTTCGGCGAGCGCCCCGAGCGCCTGCTTGTGCTCGCGCATCTGCTTCCAGGAGAGCACGCTGGTCATTTCGCACTGCACGGGGAGTACGGCCATGGCCAGCTCGTCTGCCGCAGCGGCCGCCGGGTCGAGGCCGGCCGCCACGGTACGGCGGACGGTCTCCTGCAGGTCGAGGACCTGCTGCGGGTCGTTGACGGTGACCTGGTGGGAGGCGATCGGCGACAGGGTCCGTTTTCCCGGGAGCGTGATCAGGCCCGCCGCGGCGAGCTGGTCGCGGACGGGTTCCTCCGCCGTCGTGGCCTTGTTGTGCACGTACTGGAGCCAGTTCTTCGGCTTTTCGTCGGGTAGATCACGCCACACCTCCGCGAGGAAGGTGTCGGCCGGCGGCGACCCGATGTCACGGCGTAGGACCTTGCCGTCCTCGGCGGCGAGCAGACCCTCGAAGGTCAGCTCGGCCAGCGCGCCGGCCCGAAGCAGCTGGCCGCGGCCCTGAAGGTCGACCGCCTCGAACTTTCCTTTGTCGACGGTGTAGCTGAGCAGGTACAGCCGCTGAGGGAGGGTCAGGTTCATGGTTGGTCCTTGGGGTGGGCTGAGGCGATATGCCGGGCGAGGAAGCGGTCGGCCGCGCGGAACAGGTCGATGTTGTTGTCCGCGTTGAGGAAGCCGTGGCCCTCGTTGTCCTTGACCATGTACTCGACCTCGACGCCGCGGGCGCGCAGCGCGTCGACGATCTGGTCGGACTCGGCTTTGACGACGCGGATGTCGTTGGCGCCCTGGGCCACCATCAGCGGGGTGCGGATCCGGTCCACGCGGCTGATGGGTGAGCGGGCGAGGAGGTCCGCCTGCTGGTCCGGGTCGCTGGGGTCACCGGCGTAGAGGTACCAGTTGTTCAGCAGGCATGGCCGCGCGAACTCCGGCAGGGTTGCCAGGTAGGTCACGAGGTTCGAGGGGCCGCAGACGTCGATCGCGGCGGCGAAGACGTCGGGGGTGAAGGTGACGCCGACCAGTGCGGCGTAACCTCCGTAGGAGGCACCGAAGACGGCGGCCCGCTCCCGGTCCGCGTAGCCCTCGGCGACGGCCCAGCCGACGGCGTCGACGAGGTCGTCGTGCATGGCGCCGGACAGCTCGCCGATGCCGGCCTTGAGGAAGGCCTTGCCGTAGCCGGTCGAGCCGCGGAAGTTGACCTGCAGCACCGCGTAGCCGCGGTTGGCCAGCAGCTGTACGGCCGGGTTGAAGCCCCAGCTGTCGCGGAGCCACGGGCCACCGTGCACGAGCAGGACCAAAGGCAGCCCGGTGGGTTCGACTCCGAGTGGCAGCGTCAGGTACGCGGGCAGATGCAGCCCGTCGCGTGCGGGGATGGTGACCGGCGTCATCGGGGCCAGGGCACTGGGGTCGAGGTCCGGGTAGGCCCGGTGGAGCAGTCGGCTCTCGCCGGTGGCGTGGTCGTAGAAGTAGGTGACGCCCGGGTCGCGGTCGTGGACGAAGGCCGCCACCCAGCGCTGCCCGCTCGCGTCGCAGGAGACGGCGCCGAGATCGCCGTCCGACAGCTGCTCCAAGTGCCGCAGCACCTCGGCGAAGTGCGGGTCGAGGGCGTGGATCACCTGTCGTTTGCCGAGGTAGCGCGCCCCGAGCAGGGCGCCGGTGTGCTCGTTGCGGATGAGCGGCGACGGCAGGGTGGGGAAGACGGCGCAGCGCGTGTCGAGGTCGAAGTCGGGGTGGCTGTCGACCTCGGTCTCCGCACCGGTTTCCAGATCGAGCCGGACGAGGCGGGTGCGGTCGCTGTCCCGGTTGGAGCCCAGCCATACGCCGGTCCCGTCCGCGGTGAGCTCGAAGGGGTGGATGGACAGCGGATAGTCGGTGCCGTCGAACGTGGCGACCGGGGCCGTCTTGTGTGTCTGGGCGTCCCACCGCGCGAGCTCGATGTCGCCGTCGGCCGTGAGCGACTGGGCGTACAGGCTTCCGTCGGGCGCGCACATCCAGCCCGTGGGTTGCCCGGGGTTCTGCGCGAGGACCGTCAACTCGCTTGTGGCGATGTCGAGTTCATAGAGGTCGAACTCGACGGGGCTCCTGTGGTTCAGATGCAGGAAGGCCTTGCCGGGACGGGCGGGGACCAGCTCGAAACCCAGGGCCATCGCACCGGGGAAGGGGGTGAGATCGACCGCTTCGGCATCTGGGTCCGCCAAGTCGACCCGGTAGATGTGGAAGTGCTCGTCGCCGTCGCGGTCCTGCTCGTACAGCAGCCAGCGCGGATCGCCGGTCCAGTGGTACGTGAGCACGCTCCGGTTGCCGTCCGCCGTCACACAGCGCGGCTCGTCGCCGGAATCGAGGCTCTGCACCCATACGTTGAGCCGGTCCCGCCAGGGGGCGAGGTAGGCGATCCGGCTGCCGTCCGGCGAGATCGAGGCGCGGACGCGGGCGGGCGAGTCGAAGAGCGCCTCGACGGTGAGGTGCGGGACCTTCCTGGTGGGGGCGCGCATGGGGGGCTCCTTGTGGGGTCGGCGGGACTCGGGACGGGTGCCGCCCTCAGCCGGTGCTCTCGTCGAGGGGATCGCCGATGGCTCCGCCGGTGGCCGTGCGGATCGCTTCGGCGTAGCGCCGCGCCAGGGCCGGCACGTCCGCAAACTCTGTGAAGTCCTCGCCGGCGGCGAGGGCGGCGGCACCGATGTGCTCATCGAGAACCCGCACCGCCGACGCCGCCGACGCCGCGTGCAGCCGCATCTCCAGATCGTCGGCCGGGCGCTCCAGCCGCTCGCCGACGATCGCGCACATCTCGCGTTCCACCTGGTCGCAGGCCATCAGCCAGGCCGTACGGATGGCCGGCTCGGTATCGGCGAGGCGGATCATCCTCATCGCGAGCAGTTCGTCCGCGAGGTCGACGGGCGGCGTCGTGCGGCCTTCCCTGATGGCGGTCAGTTCGGCGGTCAGATGGTCCTCGAGGGAGCACCGGCGGGGCCAGCGGCGCAGCACGCCCAGCAGGGTGACGACGCCCTGCATGACGATCGGCTCCGCGCAGCTCTCCTTGCTGCGGAAGTGCCGCCAGATGGTGCGCGTCGACAGGCCCACCGCCGCGGCGATCTGATCACCACTGGTCGCCGCGACGCCCTTCTCCCAGAACAGGCGCGCCGCCTCCCGGGAAATCTCGAGCCGCAGCCGGGCACGCCGCTGCTCACTCATCGCGCCGGTGCTGCGCTGCTGGGCCTCCATGGCGCCTTTCGCCTTCCCTCCGCAGTGTCCTCAAGCGACATTATGTCACTAAGTGACAGACACTGCGCGCGCCGGCGGGGCCCGGCGCCCAACCGCGCCATTGGCGTGCACGTGACACCACGCCGCCCCGGCCGGGCGTAGGACTGAGGCGCACGGAGTCAGGACAGGCCCGCTCCCCCGGGCCTGCCGCTCCGGCCTGCCCTCATGAGGAGGAACCCGGTGCGTCCCTACCGCATCGCAGCCCTGATCTTCGCCACGACCCTCACGCTCTTCGCCACCGTGGCATCCGGTGCGCAAACAGCCCAGCGGCCGGACCTGCGCCCCGCGGCTGCGACAGTGCCCGTCTACGACCACGTCGTCGTCGTGATCTTCGAGAACACCAACTACAGCACCATCAAGGGCTCCACCAACGCGCCCTATCTCAACTCCCTGGCCGCCCAGGGCACGCTCTTCACCAACTCCTTCGGTGTGACCCACCCGAGCCAGCCCAACTACCTCGCCCTCTTCTCCGGCACCCAGCAGGGCGTCACCAGCGACTCCTGCCCCAAGAACTTCACCACCGGGAACCTGGGCCAACAGCTCCTGGACAAGAGCAAGACCTTCGCGGCGTACTCCGAAGACCTGCCGAGCGCCGGCTACACGGGCTGCAGCAGCGGCGATTACGTCCGCAAGCACGCGCCCTGGGCCGACTTCCCGACCGTCGGCGGGGCCGCGTACCACCTGCCGTTCTCCGGATTTCCCAGCGACTACAGCAAGTTGCCCACGGTGTCGTTCGTCGTCCCGGACATGTGCAATGACATGCACGACTGCTCCACCAAGACCGGCGACACCTGGCTGAAGAACAATCTCGACGCCTACGCGCAGTGGGCCAAGACCCACAACAGCCTGCTCATCCAGACCTTCGACGAGGACAACTTCACCTCGGTCAACCAGATCTACACGACGTTCGTCGGCGCGCACGTCAAGGCCGGCCACCAGTCCTCCGAGCAGATCAACCACTACGGGATCCTGCGTACCTTGGAGGACATGTACGGGCTGCCCGCGCTCGGCAACGCGGCAAGCGCAAGTCCGGTCGCCGACGCCTGGGACACCGGCACACCGCCCGACCCCGGCACCACGGTGTACGCGGACGACTTCGAGACGGACCCGGGCTGGATGGTGAATCCGTCCGGCACGGACACCGCGACGGCCGGCCGGTGGGAGCGCGGCGACCCCCAGCAGACCGTGTCCACCGCGTCGAATCTGGTCACCCAGCTCGGCACCACCCCCTCGGGGACGCAGGCCCTCACCACCGGGCTCGCAGCGGGCAGTTCGTACGGGGCGAACGACGTCGACGGCGGCGTGACCTCCGTCCGCTCCGGCGTCATCGCCCTGCCCGCGGGATCGTCGTCGCTGACGCTGAACCTCAAGTACAGCCTGGCGCACGGCGACAACTCCGGCCCTGACGACTACTTCCGCGTGAAGGTGGTCGACGGCTCCACCGCCACCACGGTCCTGGAGAAGAAGGGCGTGGCCTCCACCTCCGTTGCCGGCAGCTGGCAGTCGGCCTCGGTGAACCTCGCCGCATACGCCGGGAAGTCGGTGCGGCTGCTCATCGAGACGGCCGATGCCGGCACCGGCAGTCTCCTGGAGACACAGGTCGACGACGTCCGGATCACCAGCAACTGACCGTCCCGCCACTCCCCTCCCGACCCTCCCGGCTCTCCGAGCTCCCGAGCCGGGACACGGTGGCCGGATCGCCGCACGCGGCGGTCCGGCCACCGCCCCCGCCACCGTTCCGATGGGAGCACGCGTGTACCTGTCGACCATCGGCCTGCGCGCACAGGCCGGTCAAGCGCCCGCCCGTACCCCGGGCCTGAAAGCCGTCGGCACGAACGTTCTCGCGCTGGGCGCGGTAAGCCTGGCCACCGACATCTCCGCCGAGATGGTCACCGCCGTCCTGCCGCTCTACTTCGTCGTCACACTCCACCTCACCCCTGCCGCATACGGCGTCATCGACGGCCTCTACACCGGGGCCACCGCCCTGCTCCGGCTCGTCGGGGGCTACCTCGCCGACCGGACCCGGCGCCGCAAGGCCACCGCGGGCGCCGGATACGCCCTGTCCGCCGTGGCCAAACTGGGGCTGCTCGCCGCGGGCGGCTCGGCGCCCGCCCTCGGCGCGGTCCTCGTCGCCGACCGGGCCGGCAAGGGTCTGCGCACCGCGCCGCGCGATGCCCTCATCGCGCTGTCCGTTCCCGAGCAGGCACTAGGCCGGGCATTCGGCGTGCACCGTGCGATGGACAGCCTGGGCGCGTTCGCCGGCCCGCTGGCCGCACTCGGCATCCTCGCACTCGCGGGCGGCGCCACCGCCGAAGGGTTCGACGCCCTGTTCGTCACCAGCTTCTGCGTCGCCGCGCTCGGCCTGGTCGTCCTCGCCACCGTCGTCACCGACCACCGCGAACCCCGCCCCGCCGCGGGCAGCGTCTCACCGGGTGCGGCAGCCGCACTCCTTGGCGACCCGGCCGTGCGCCGGCTCCTGGGCGCGGCGGCCGTCCTGGGCGCGGCCACCATCGGCGACGGCTTCGTCTATCTGCTCCTGCTGCGCGAACAGGGCCTGGCCACCGGCTGGTTCCCGATGCTCGCCGTCGGGACCAGCCTCGCCTACCTGCTCCTCGCCGCCCCCTTGGGGGCGCTCGCCGACCGCTGGGGCCGCGCCCCGATGGTCCTGGCGGGCTATGCCGCCCTGCTCGTCGTCTACGTCCTGCTCTCCGCATCCGCCGGCCTGCCGCTGACCGTGCTCGCCCTCGCTCTCTACGGCATGTTCTACGCCGCCACCGATGGCGTGCTGATGGCCCTGGCCGCCCCCGTACTGCCACCAGCACTGCGCACCACGGGCCTCGCCCTCGTCCAAAGTGCGCAGGCCCTCGCGTACGTCCTGTCGTCCGTCGGCTTCGGCCTCGCCTGGCATCACTGGGGTGCGACGGCCGCCACCAGAGCCGCCGCGGGCGCCGTGCTCCTCGCCATCGCCGTGACGACCGTGCTGCTGCTGCGCCCCACCCCCAAGGAGCCCGCCGCATGAACTCCGCTACCAAGCTAGCCGTCTCGCTGGCCTGCGCCGTCTTGCTCGCCGCCGTCGCCGCCCTCTCCATCGGCCACGCCGCGGACAGCAACCGCGAGGCGGCAGGGCACGGCGACGCGGGCGCGGTCACCCTCACCCCGCAGCACCGGCTGGTGTTCCGCAGCACCGCCCAGGGCAGCCGTGGACGACTCGCCTCGGTGGCCACTGCCCACCCCGGCGGGAGGCGGGCCGTCGCACCGCTGAGCTGCACCCGGCTGTACGCCGCCGGAGGCACCGGGCTCTGCCTGCGACTCGACGGCACCCTCGCCACCTACCAACTGGTCATCCTCGACGCCCAGTTGAAGGAAGTGCGGGCGATTCCGCTGGTCGGTGTGCCCAATCGGGCCCGGGTCTCCCCCAGCGGACGCCTGGTGGCCTGGACGGTGTTCGTGACCGGGGACTCCTACAACGGCGGAAAATTCTCCACCCGCGTGGGCATCCTCGACACCCGCACGCAGGAACTCGTGCCCACCCTCGAGGACTGGAAAGTGACCGTCGACGGCAAGCCCTATCGGGCGGCCGACCTCAACTTCTGGGGTGTGACCTTCACCGCCGACGACCGCGGCTTCTACGCCACCATGTCCACCCACGGCCACCGCTACCTGGTCCGTGGCGACCTGGCACGGCACACCGTCACCACCGTCCGCGAGAACGTGGAATGCCCCTCGCTCTCCCCCGACGGCACCCGCATTGCGTTCAAGTCCGCCATCGGCGGCGACCCGGACCGCGGCTGGCGGCCGGCCGTACTCGACCTGGACACGCTACGCGTCACCCGGCTCGCGGAGACACGCAACATCGACGACCAGCCGGCCTGGCTCGACGACCGCACGGTGGCCTATGCGCTGCCGCGCGGGCGCGAACAACCCGGACACTCAGACATCTGGCAGGTACCCGCCGACGGTTCAGCCAGGGCCCGACTGCTCGTGCGCGATGCCGAATCACCTGCGGCGTTGGGCTGAGCAACTGTCACAGCCAGCCGCTGCGGGCCGCCTGCAACGCCAGTTGGAAGCGGGTCGTGGTGCCCGCCCGGCCCATCAGCTGCTCCAGCTGCCGGGAGAGCGTACGCCTGCTGATGCCGAGCAGCTCCGCGATCGTCTCGTCGCTCACCCCGGCGCCGAGCAGCTCCAGGATGCGGCGCTGGGACGGTGGCAGCGCGGCGGGGGCCCTCGTCCCCTGGTGCAGCGGAAGCGCCGTACGCCACGCCGTCTCGAACAACCCCGTCAGCGCGGACAGGAGACTGGAGGGCCGGACCACCAGCATGGAGTGGTTGATCTCCGCTTCCACGAACGACATCGACACGAACGCGATCCGCCGGTCGAACACGGTCAGCTTCACCGGCACCGACGGCAACACCCGGGCCTGCTCGCCCGCCGCGATGCACGGCTTGATGTTCACACCGTAGTAGGCGCCGTTCTCCACGGCCGACTTCGAATAGACCACGCGATAGACGACGCCCCGCTCCAGGCTGCGCACCTCGCACTCGTTGGCCACGCCGTGGGTGTGGTAGGGAGGCGAGTCGAAGCGCAGTACCTCGGCCTCCACCGCCCCCTCGACCTGATGAATCCGCTCCATGATCTGCGCCCCGGTGACCACTTCGACGAGATCGTCGTTCGCCTGCGGATTCACCTCACGGCGGTACGCGGAATAGGCGTTGCCCGTGGCGATCTGAGCCTGCCTCAGCTCTGCCGTCCGGTGATGTGTGAGCCGCTCCAGGGCGATGGCCGGATCGGTGAGCGCCACGGCCGAGTCGCCCGGCCCGCAACTACTCGCCAGGCCAAGGGAGATGAGCCTCTGCGCCGCCCACCGCGCGGTGGCGACGGACTGCCCGAGCAGTGCGGCCAGCTCTTCCAGGGGCACAGGCCCGGCCTTCAGAAGTGCCGCATAGGCGGCAACAACAGGCTCCTCGAGTCCGAGTATCTGCAGATGACGCGGCAGGTCCGGGTCCACCACGGCGCCCCCTCCCACGCTCGGCCCGTCGCAGCATGCATGATCGTATTCCGGGGGGTCAAGGGTGCGGCGGGCCTATGCGCAGTAGCTGCCGCAGCCTCGGACCGACCGACTGTCCCGGCGCCTTGTCGGCCTGTTCGGCGAAGTCCCTCCGCGGGGCGACCGATCGCCCGCCGAACGGGCGCGGCCCGGCGAGGCCTTGCCTGCCATCGGGCTCTGACACACGTGCCCACAACCCTGGCCCCCAGGCAGTCGACATGCGCCACGCCCTCACCGCGACCCTCACCCCGTTGACCACGTGCCGGATCTGGCCTGCAGCAACGCAGACAAGCGGGCTCGAACATCCCCCACAGCCCCGACCTCGAACGTGGGATGCCCCGGCCCACATCGAGACCGACGGCCGGGATCGTGATGCTGCGCAAGTCGGGGCCGTCGATGGCGAGCCGCCCCGTGCCGCCAGGAGCGCAATCCGACCCAACGCCCGGTCACGCGTCCACTCGAACAGAGGACAGGTGTCACCCGCTCCCCGGGGAACGGATTGATGGTCCATCCGTCAAGATCACCGCATCTCGAAAGGGACGATTCATGCGTCGAACTCTTGCGACCCTGGCCCTGATCGGAACGAGCCTGGGCGCCATCCCGGCAACTGCCGCTGCCGCACAGGCCGACGACCTTCCTGGTGTGTGGACCTGCCAGAGCGCGGAGCCGAGCAAGGAACTGCCGGGAGCAATCGTCGGCGTCGACTGCAAGGGCCCCGCGGGGCACTACGTTCCGGGCTCGCTCTTCACCGAGGCCGGCGGCTGGCACTGCGCGAGCGCCGTCGGCATCAAGCAGGAGGACACCATCGCCGTGGGTGGCCTCGGCTGCACGAAGAGCTGACCCACAACGTCGACGGTCTGCCCCCCGACGGGCAGGCTGTCCGCGTGCCGTGCGAGACACGGACGATCCCTTCCTTGGCAGCCCCGAGCGGTCCGGTCGCGGCGCCTCGCGGAGGACGACATGATCCGCCACAGCCTGCCGGCCCGCGCAGCCTCCACGGCAAGTCGGCAGCGGACGCGAGGACGGCGCGTCCACGTCAACCCTGAGGGATCAAGTTCGGCGTGGCGCCGGCCCTCACACGTCACGCGCCGGCGCGGACCAGGCCGCACTCGTAGGAGAAGATCACGGCCTGCACCCGGTCCCGGAGGGCGAGCTTGGTCAGGATGCGGCTGACATGGCCCTTCACGGTCCCCTCGGTGAGGAAGAGGCGGCCGGCGATCTCGGCGTTCGACAGGCCCCGGGCGATGAGTTCGAGCACCTCGCGTTCCCGGCCGGTGAGGACGCGCAGCTCGTTCTCGGTACGGGGCAACGGGTCGCCGGAGGTGCCGATGTGGCGTTCGATCAGTCGCCGGGTGACCGGTGGGGCGACGATGGCGTCGCCCTTCGCCACCACACGGATCGCGGACAACAGGTCGGCAGCGAGGGTGTCCTTCAGAAGGAAGCCGCTGGCACCGGCCCGCAGCGCGGAGTACACGTACTCGTCGAGATCGAAGGTAGTAAGGATCAGGATGCGGGGTCCGCCCGGGAGCGCTGCACGGATGCGGCGGGTGGCCTCCAGGCCGTCCACCTCGGGCATCCGGATGTCCATCAGGACGACGTCCGGCGTCGTTTGAACCGCCAGGTCGGTGGCCGTGGCGCCGTCGTCGGCCTCTCCGACGACGTCCATGTCCTCGGCGTTCTCGAGGATCATCCGCAGGCCGGCCCGGAGCAGGACCTGATCGTCGACCAAGAGAACCCGGATCATCCGCTCGCTCCCGGCTCTGCCGGATCCAGCGGGATGCAGGCCCGTATCGCATATCCCCCGTCAGGGCCGGGTCCCGCGGTCACCTCGCCGCCCAGCAGGGCCGCGCGTTCTCGCATGCCCCGCAGTCCGTTGCCGGCCTTGTCTGCTGCCGGCTCGCCGGCGCCGTTGTCGCTGACGTCGAGCCTCAGTTCGTCGCTTCCGTAGGACACGACTATCTGGGCGCAGGCTCCCGGGCCGGCATGTTTCATGGTGTTGGTCAGCGCCTCCTGGACGATCCGGTACGAGGAGACGTCCACGCCGGTGGGCAGCGGTCGCGGCGATCCGTTGATGTGGAACTGGATCGGGGTGCCTGCCTGCCGGACCTGCTCGATGAGGCGAGGCAGCTGCGCGAGGCCCGGCACCGGCCGCGCGGAGCCGTCGATCTGCCCGGCACCAGACGCTGACGTTGACAGCACATGCCGCATGTCGGCGAGCGAGGCTCGGCCCGTCGCCACGATGGTGTCCAGCGCGGCGAGGGTGTCGGTGGGCCGCTTCGCGAACGCCGCGGCGCCGCCCTGCGCCTGCATCACGATGACGGCCAGGCCGTGCGCCACCACATCGTGCAACTCGCGGGTGATCCTGGCCCGTTCGGCGGCCACGGCCAGCGCCGCCTGCTGGTCGCGTTCGCGCTCCAGGTCCTGGGCCCTCGCGTTGAGCTCACCGAGGTAGGCGCGACGACTCTGCAGGCCCCACCCGATCGCCCAGGCGACGACCAGCAGGGAGCCGAGGATGGGAATCCCTCCCCAGGCCGTCGGGCCAAACGCCGCTGGCTCCTCGCCGCGCGGCAGTGCGGCGTCGCCCGTTGCCGACCGAGGTGGTGGCCCAGAGGCTCCCGGCGGGCGTTCGTGTCCGCCGGTACGGGGTCCTGCGTAGAGCCAGCCGTCGGACTTGCCGTCGAGGGTCACGAACGCCGACCAAGCCATCGCCACCGCCAGGGCGGCGCCGAGCAGGGCGAGCGACACCGTGCGCCGCCGCTGAGCAGCGATCGTATAGACGATGATGGGTACAGCGCAGTCGGCAGGCACCGGTCCTGCTGCCAGCGACATCTGTACGACGGTGGCGAGCGACGCCGCTGCGAGTGCCGGAATCGGCCACTTGCGGCGCACCGCCACGGCGGCCACGCAAACCCCGATCAAGACCCACCTGGCCAACGGCTCCTGCAGCCACAGCACTTCGGCGAACCAACCGCTGCGCACCTCAGTCGCGGCAGTACCCGTCCACGCCCACGTGCCCGCCAGCAGCACAGCGGCCAGGCCGGCATCCTGGACGCTCCATCTGCGTAAGGCGTGCCACAGGGCCGCCACGTAAGTTTTCATACCGGGCAGCACCCTAAGCCTCGGCGCCACCGACCAGAACCCGTCGAAAGTCAGGGTTCCGAACATGACCAGGGACAGGTGCGCGGCCAACCCGTCACCGCGCAGCCTCTGACGCATGACGAACCTCTCTCGTGGCGTGGGCGGCCGCCCACGCCGCCACCGTGTGCTGAGAACACCACTTCTGCTGCTGGCCGCTCTGGCCATCGTGCTGGCCGGCGGGGGTGCACTCTTGCTCAACGTCGGAGATGACACGCCCTACGCTGACGCCGCGTGGAAAACGGTCGAGCCGGGAGGCGACTGCCACTGCGCCGATGGGAGCGAGTTCACCTTCTGGGACCGGCGGACCGATCCGACCAAGGTCGTGCTGTTCCTGAACGGCGGCGGTGTCTGCTGGGACGCGGCCAGCTGTGCCTTCACCAGCGACGGCACCCCCGGCGAGAGCGAACTCTACGACTGGAACCTGCAATCCGACGGTCCGGGAAACAACTTCGAAGAGGACGGGATCTTCGACTTCTCCAATGACGACAACCCGTTCGCCGACTACTCGTTCCTCTACGTGGCCTCCTGCACCGGCGACGCGCACCTCGGCAACGTTTCCCAGAAGTACTCGGACACGTTGACCGTCGAACACAACGGCCACGTCAACGCCACCGCCGCCCTGGACCACCTCGCCAAGACCTACCCGGACGCCACCCAAGTCGTCGTCATCGGCAAAACCGCCGGGTCGATCGCCGCCCCCATCTACGGCGGACTGGTCGCCGACCGGCTCCCGAACGCCCAGGTCACAGTGTTCGGCGGCCAGTCCGGCGCCTGGCCCGACAACCCCGACTTCAACACCGACGTCCTCGACGCAGCATGGGGCGCCTACGACACCATGCCCGACTGGGCCGTCCAAGGACTCACCGCCCGCCAATGGGGCGTCCCCAGGTTCTGGACCCAAGCCGGCCAACACAACCCCGACCTCGTGCTGTCCCGATTCGACTACGCCTACGACCCGCACGCCGCCGTCGAGATCACCGAATGGGAACACGGCGACTCACCGAGCGTCGCCCCCGTGCCCGGCTTCGACGAGCTGGCCGTCATCGACGCCAACGAAAAGGCCATCGAAGCCGCCGGAGCGAACCTGCACAGCTACACCGCACCCGGTGATGGCCACGGACTCTTCGAGTTCGAAGGCTTCTACCAGATGAAGGTCAACGGAACCCGGCTGGTCGACTGGCTCGACACGCTGCTCACCGACGACCCACCCGACGACGTCCATTGCACCAAGTGCGATCCGTAGAACCGGTCCTCGACAAACAACTAAGGCTTGTCCCGCAAAGATCACGGAACGCGCACGGAGCTGCCCGATGGAGCGGTGACGTGGTCAGCTGGTTGCTTGTGGGCTGTCCAATGATCGAGCGAAGTCGGCGAGCGTGTGGAAGTCGTCCTCGCGCAGTCCGATTCGCGGGTTGACGTGGTGGAGAAGCCCGGGGCCCTCGTGGTGAGCGGCGCAATGCGCCTGTCTCACCTCCGTCACCGGGCCACGCCGGATCGCCCTGAAGCGACCCGGCGACCTCTGCCCTGCTCCACAGAAATCCGATTCCTCCCCGCCCTAAAGGACGGGGCATCCTCGGAGAAATCCGGTGATACGCAGTGGCCCAAGGCCGACTACCCTGCCGACTTCACCGTCAGGCTGCCGTTCGTCGTCGACAGATCCAGACGGTACGTTCCCGAAGGATCGTTCCGGAAGGCCACGTCCTTGTCGCCGTTGGAGGCTTCCGCCGAGATCCGATACTTGGCGGGCGGCACCGTTACGGTGAGGCCACCGCTGGTCGTGCGGGCCTTGATGTTCTGGGCGGTGGCCGTCTGGATCGTCACTGCACCGTTCGTGGTCTGGGTGTCGATGCCGCCGCCCTTGGCGCCTTTGACCTTGACGTCGCCATTGGATGTACGCAATTTCACCGGGCCCGTCGCGCCGTTCACGGCGATCGCGCCATTGCTCGTGTGCACGTCGACCGCGCCGACGCCGGACAGCGTGAGGCCGCCATTGGTCGTTCCACCCGCCACCGGAAGGCCGGCGGGCACCTTGACCTCGTAGTTGACGCCGCATTTCTCACCGCAACCGGAAAGCGTCAGGACACCGTTTTCCACGCGGAAGGAGACGCCGTCCGGCTTGTCACCCCGGTAGTTGATTTCGCGATGCACGGAGACCGTGGAGGTTTCCGCCGAAGCTTCTATCCGTACCCCACCGTTGGCGCTGTCGAGGCGGATCGAGCTGACCTTCTGAGACACCTTGGCCTCGTCCTCGAAGGTCGTCTCGCCAAGGTCCGAGCAGGCAGCCAGCCCGCCGACCGTGCACGCGGTCACAGCCACTGCCACAAGAACGCGCACGGGTTGGCGGCGCATGAAATTCCCCCTGAGTGAAGCAAGTTGAGTCGATGATCGTTCAGCAAGACCTTACGGCAGCTCTCTCGCCGTGACCGATGGCTGGTCGGCCGAGGACACCGGCCCATCCCTCCGCCTTCAGTCGGCGATGTCCTCGGCACTGCCCTAGGCCACCAGCGCATCGACCAGTCGGCTGTCGAGCGCGTCCGCACTCTCGTGTCCACGTCCACGCAACAGACCGCGACGGTTGGGCAGGACAGCCGCGGCTGTGGCGCCGGCCGGGCCAGCCATTGCCCGCTAAATCCCCCCCGCCTTCACGCCGTCTGTACTTGATCGGTAACAAGACACCGCGACTGGCGAGTTGCAGATCACTTCTGGTGCAGAATCAGTCCGCCAGCGAGTCGCTACCGGCCATGTACGGCCGATCACGGGGGAACATCATGAACACTGCTGCCCGCAGAATCCGCACCGGTTCACGTGGCTGGAAGTCCTACGTTCTGGGCACCGCGGCGGCCGCCGCACTCCTGGCCACCACCGCATGCGAGCCCGGCTCCGACGATGCCGCAGACGCACCCAAGACGTCGGACCGGCCAAGCGCGACGAGCTCAGCGTCGCCAAGTGCGCACACGTCGAAGCAGCCCAGCGACAGCGGTGACCAAGACGACAAGGGCGGGGACGGCGACGACTCCGGCACCCCCCTGTGCTCCTTGGACGACCTGTCGGTGTCCGCCACGAACTATGACGCGAAGGGCGAGCCGGTCCGGCACATCCTCCTCGTCGCCACCAACTCGGGCAGCAAGAAGTGCGACATCCAGAACTACCCCGAGGTGACGCTCGGCGACGCCCAGGGCCCGGCCCCGGTGAAGAAGGGAACCGACTCCGGCGAGGTCCTCACCCTCGCTCCCGGCCAAAAGGCATACGCCGGACTGCTCGCCACCGGCGGCCACATGGACACCTACGACGTGACGTCCATGACCCTTGGCCTCGGCAGCCCCGGCGGCGAGAGCGAAGCGGCCCCGCCCATCGACCTGACCATGCCCGTCAAGTCGTTCCCGGCCGACGACGGCCAGCGTGTCACTTACTGGGCAGGTACCGAGGGCCTCGCCATGCGTCCCGTGACCCAGTCCTGACGAACTCGGGCACCCACCCGCCACAACAAGCCACGGCCTGCTCCCGCACCCACTGCAGCGCTCCGCCTCGCGGTCACACACCAGGCCATGTCATTCACGAAGTCCCGGACTGCACGTGCAGTCCGGGACTTCGTCCCATCTGGTAGGGCGGGAGGACTCGAGCCTCCATCCGCAGCGAGGCCTGCAGGCACAATCACGAGCGACTGTTGCGGGCGGGACCGGATGCGTACGCAGTCCGGCGGGTGGCAGGGGGCGCGCAAGGTCTGTCGGTGCTGCCCAGCGGCCCAGGGGGGCCTGCCCTGCGGTGGGCTTCGGTCATGATGGGGGCTGCTGTATTGCTGATCATCAGGGAGTGTCGATGGCGAGTCGTGTTCACCAGCCCATGGAGCCGGAGGAATTCGACTTCATCCTCGCCAAGTCCCCAAGGCCGGTGCTCGCCTTCTTCTCTGGTACCTGGCCCAAGGCCGTGAATGTGTGCAGGGAGATGGACTCCGTTGTGCGTGAACTGGCGCAGGAGTACGACGATCGCCTGACGGCGGTGAAGGTCGACATGACCCGCTGCCCGGAGCCGACGCGTCGATTCGGCGTCACGGGAGCACCGACATTCCTCCTGATCAAGCAGGGCGAAGCGGTGGCTACGTGGCAGGGCCCCTTGGACGGGGAAGAGCTAAGGAAGTTCGTAGCCACACACGTCTGACACCCGTGGATACTCGGGGCGCGCCTTCGGCCTCACCGAGCACGCCCGTTCTTTCCGCCATGCATGGGCAAGGGTGACGGCAGGGGCTGCGCGTGATGGTTCAGCGGTCGGACCCCTCGCGGGAAAGGGGCAGGCGCAGCGCGGAAAGCACAGCTCAAACCCGGACAGACGCCCGGCCGTGGCCCGCCCAGGGCAGGCCACGGCCACAACCAGCCCTCGTAAAGCGGGGGACGAATCCTCTCGGGCATCCGCTGCTCCGGTTATCGGAACTGCTCGTCCAGCCGTTGGCCTACGAGGCGCCGTCAAGGACCTCCCGTAGTCGATGTGCGAACTCGTCCGGCTTCCCCGGATATCCGAACTCTCCGTCGAGGAACCCGCCGTGATGGCTCGGGAACACCGTCACCCTCTGCCCGAGCAGCTCGGCGGTCGCCACGGAGGTGCGTCCGGTCAGCACGTGCTCGGACTCCTCGCCCACCGCGATCACCACGCGGGTCGGCGCCGCAGCGATCGCGTCGACGTCCGGCCGATAGCTGCTGACGGCCCATGACCGGTCGGACAGCAGCGGATCGTCCCGCGAGCCGTCATCCTCCGCAGGCATCCCCAACGCGGCGGGATCTGCCTCCGGCTGCGCGAAGTACGCGTCGGTGAACTCTCCCTCCCACGAGGTCATGGCCACGAACGCAGCCATCCCGGCCCCCCATCCCCGCTTTTCGTACGCCTCTCGTACACCGGCCCGCGCTTGCACAGCTGCCGGGCCGTCCGGCGTGAGGGTGATGAGCGGTGGCTCGTGTGCGACCAGGGTGGTCACGTCCGCCGGATACTTCGCCACGACGGCGAGGGCGGTGATCGCTCCGCCACTGCTTGCGAACATCTCGACCGGTCCGGCCCCGAGGGCCTCGACGATGGCGTGTACGTCGTCGGCCTGGGTCTGCGGCGTATGGTCGACCCGCCCATCCTTACGGGTGCTGCGGCCGAGCCCGCGCGGGTCATAGGTCACGACGGTCCGCTCTGGGAAGCGCGCCGCGAGCGCGGCAAAGCCAGTGGCATCCATGGGCTGCCCGATCGTGAACAACGGCGGGCGCCGGTCTGCGGTCGGCAGCGGCCCGCGGACGTCGTAGACCAGGTCCGCGCCGGCTGTCTCGAGTGTGTGAGTCTCCAGGCCCGTGAAGACCGGCCCCGCTCCAAAAACTCATCGGCGCGACGGCCGTCGCGCCGATCAGGGGCCTGCAGCCGGCCCGGAGGCCGGGAGCCGTTGATCTGCCGCTCGCGTTCAAGGGCACCGGCGCACGCCGGACAGAGTCAGAGTTTGACCAAATCAGGGCAAAACGTTACTGAAAATGACTTCCAATAAGCCATCATTGAATGCAGGGGGCAACTGGTTCGAAGTCCACGGCAAGGGTGTGCAGCATGAGGGTTCGGTCGCAACGTAAGGGCACCCCGGGAGAGCAGGCGCCCGCGAAGCGGCACCCGGCGTCCTTCCGGGACCACCCACATGGTCTGGCGACCCTCGCCCTGACGGAGATGTGGGAGCGGTTCAGCCTCTTCGGCATGGTCGCGATCCTCGTGCACTTCTTCGTGTCCTCGAAGCAGGGCGGCGGCATGGACCTCGCCACGGACAGTTCCGTGGCGGTCGCGGGCGTGTACCTGGCCATGATGGGTCTGCTCGCGCTCCCCGGCGGCTGGGTCGCCGACCGCTTCCTCGGAGCGCGGCGCGCGGTGTTCCTGGGCGGCCTCGTCATCATGACGGGCCACATATGCCTGGCGATCCCGGGCAACTACGGTGTCTGGCCGGGGCTGTTGCTCATCGCCGTCGGCACCGGACTGCTGAAGACCAACATCACCTCGATGGTCGGCTTCCTCTACGCCAGGGACGACACGCACCGGCGCGCGGCCGGCTACTCGCTCTACTACATGGGCATCAGCGTCGGCGCCCTGATCGCCCCGATGATCGTCGGCTTCCTCAGCGAGGAGATCGACTGGCACGTGGGCTTCGGCGCCTCCGCGGTCGGCATGGCCATCGGCCTGACACAGTTCGCGCTGGGCAGGAACCGGATGGCCGACAGCTACCGGGAGCACCCGGTCCTCCCGCTCACGGCCCGCGAGCGCCGCAACGTGCTGCGCGGCATCGCCGGCGCGGTCGTCGGCGTCGCCCTGCTCGTGCTGCTCGCCGCCGAGACCGGGGCCCTGAGCCTCGACAACCTCACGTACGCTCTGGCGGCCCTCGGCCTGATCGTCCCGGCCGTCTACCTCGCCCACATGTACCGCTGCCCGCACGTCACCGCCCCGGAGCGGGTGAAGCTCAAGGCGTACATCTGGTTCTTCGCGGCCGCCGCCCTGTTCTGGATGATCTACGACCAGATGGCGACCACGCTCAACATCTTCGCCTCGCAGAAGGTCGACCTGCACCTGGCCGGCTGGGCAATGCCCGCGAGTTGGACCATGTCCTTCCCTTCCGTGTACGGGATCGTGCTCGCCCCGCTGATCGGGATGCTCTGGCTGCGCAAGGGGCGGAGGTTCTCCACCCCCGGCAAGTTCTCCGTGGCGCTCGGCCTGATCGGCGGCTCCTTCCTCGCGATGGCCGTCGCCTCGTCGCTGGCCGCCGGGGGCGCGAAGGTCTCCCTGTGGTGGCTGGTCGGCGTCTACTTCATCCAGGTCGTCGGCGAGCTGTGCCTGAGCCTGGTCGGCGTGGTGATCACCATGGCGCTCGCGCCGCGCGCCTTCACCAGCCAGATGATCGGCATTTGGTTCCTGGCCGCCGCGACCGGCGACAGCATCGGCGGCCAAGTACCGCGCCTGGACGGCGTGATCGGGCAGACCGGCAACTTCCTGTGGCAAGGAGCCCTCCTCGTCGTCGCGGGCCTGCTGATGCGCAAGGGCGCCAAGTGGCTGCGTACACAGATCGGCGAACAGCACTCCGGCGGGCGGGCGGCCGAGGTCGCGGTCACCGCCTGAGACACGACGCCACTGCTTTGCCCCGCCCCTGGAAGGACCCACGGTGCACCGCACCCAGACCACTCGGGACCGCGCGCCCGCACGACCCGACCCCGTCGCCAGGCGCCGAACCGGCATCCTGGTGCCCCTGGTACTCGGCGGCCTGACCGCGCTCCCCTCCCTGTCCATGGACATGTACCTCCCGGCACTGCAAGAGGTGAACGACGCGCTGGCCGCCCCCACTGCGACCGCCCAACTCACCCTTACCGCATACCTGTTGGGCATGGCCCTCGGCCAGCTGGCAGTCGGACCGATGACCGACCGATGGGGCCGCCGCCGCCCGCTGCTCATCGGAATGACCGTCTACGCGGCCGCCACCGCCGTCTGCGTCGTCGCGCCCACCGTGGAACTCCTCATCGCCGGACGCCTGTTGCAGGGGCTGGCGGGCGCCGCCGGCCTGGTCACCGTCGTCGTCGCCCGCTGGCTGCACGAGACACTGCCCCAGGAGCGCCGGCACTCCGGCGGGGTCGGTCATGCCCTGCACACATGACCAGCCTGCCGCTCATCGGGCGGGTGAGCCTGAACAAGGTCCTGGCCGTCGGCCTGACCCTGATGACGCTGGCCGCCGCCGCGTTCCTTGTCATGGTCTCCGGGCTGGTCGGTGACGTGGGACTCGTCCCGGTCGCCGTCGCATTGTTCCTGGTCGGCGCGGTCGCCTCACCACTGGTGGGCATCGCGGGCGAGCACACGGCGCTGCCGATGGCGCTGGTCCAACTCGCCGCCGTGCTGGGCGCACTGCTCTGCTTCCTCGGGCTGTGCCGACCGTGGCGACCAGGGGCGGCGCTACTGGTCGCCCCCGCACAAGGCGCGGTCTGACGGCGCCGGCTGAGGGCCCTCATGGTCAGGCGGGCGGCATCAGATCGCTCTCGCTGATCGTGTACGTCAAGCGGGGGTAGCTGAAGTGCGTTTCATTGTTCTCGCGGCGCCGTAGTTGGTAGAACTCGCGCCTCTGCTCATCGTCGGCCGACATGAGGCGCGCCCCGTGTGGGAGGTACGCGTGTCCGTCGCGAAACCGAATGAACGTCTTTGACGTGCGAAACGTTACGCCCAACCATTGGTTGTCCGTCGTCTGGACAGGTGTGTCCAAGACGATTTTGTGCTTGAGTCGCCGATTCGAGTCAACGGAGAACACGACGACACTGTGGTGGGCGAGGGGGATCTCCAACGTCTCACCACCGGACTCCTTTGATTCGAAGATCAGTTTCCTCGGCGAGCCGGATTCGGGGTGTTCGTAGCAGGAGAAGACGGCGATGGACGACTCGTTGGCCAGGTCGAGTGCTTGGTCGGAATGGCTGCCCATGGTTTTGTAGGCGTTCGTGTAGGTCTCGATGAGAGCGTTGTTGAAGCCCACCGACAGTGCCGCACGTTCTTGAATCTCTTGCGCAAGTCGTTCGTGCACCGCCCGGAAACGCTGCGCCGGGCCGCCGTATCGCGTGGTAGTACGCACGAGAGGCACACCGCCCGCCTCATCGATCTTGGTGAGCACGGCGCCTCGTCTGCCTTTTCCTGCATCTTCGAAACGAGTCGACGCGGACAGCTCCGCAAAGAGATTCTCCTCGATTGGCAAAGCGCACGAGAAGATCTCATCCGAAATTCTAGACTCGGGGGGCAACATAGTCTCCCGTGTTCATGCTGAAGAGAAATTCATCACCGTAATCGATGAAGGACGAGGTCCTGTTCTCCTCGGCGTACAGCCTGCGCAGATCGTCCATGCCGGCCGGCGTGGGTGGCTCCAGCTTCACCAAACCTCGGGCCGTTTTAAGGAACGTGTCGCCGTCCTTGTGAACGGCTTCGGCGCTCGAACAGCGCACCACGTATCCCAGGCGGGTCGGGAGCAGTTCGGCGTCCAACGTTGAGGGCCGGATTTCGTGCGTATACAGGCGGTTGGTGGACAGCGGCATGAAGAACACGGAGCCGGGATAGAGCGGCACGGTGAACTGCCCAGGGAGTGTGACCCCGTGGCGTTCGCCGGTCGGCTCCTTGAGGCGAAAGCGGAGTTTGGTCAGCCCGCTGGTCCCCTTCACGCCGTAGTCGAAGGCGTCTTCGGCCAAGGGCTGCAGTTTGTCGAGCCGGTCGTAGAAGGTGCAGAAGGCCATGATGCCGTTGCCGGGCATGTCCTTGGTCTTGTCGGCATGCGCCGAGATCTTGGCCTTGGACTGCTTGCGCTCGGCTGTGGCAAGGGTGTTGTGGTAGATCTGCGCGAGGACGTGATTGAGCGGTGCCTGGTTCCGGAAGACCGTGGCGACCTCACGGTTCAGCTCCTCGACGATGTCCGTGTCGGTCGGGCGAAAGCTCTCGGTCGGCCCCGAGAGATTCGTGGAGCACCGGAGCAGGCGGAAATGCAGGTCGTCACCGTTTCGCGTGACGGGCGTCAGATAAATGCCGCTGCGATGAGCTGTTCCCGGCTTGGTGGACTCCGTCAGTGACTGGAACGCGTGCTCCGCACGGATCCGTCCGAAGTGATCGGCGCCGAGGCCGAAAAAGCGTCGGTAGTACACGCCGACGCCGTGTACGCGAAGGGGAACTCGTCCGAGGTGGACGAGGGTCCAGGGGTGGTCGTCGTCCTCGCGGTAGCCGTGTGAGAGTTCCCGGATCACGAATACCCGGGCAGCGGCGTGCAGTTGGGGTCTGCTGATCCCGGAGATATCGCCACACAGGTAGACGGTCTTCTGCGCAAGGTTGTGCGAGCCAGAAGCAAGGTCCTCCGGCATGATCGTGGACCCGAAGAAGTCCCTGATCAAGTCATGGTCCTGCAACACCGAAGGCGCCACCAAGGTGTTGCTCGTATCCTCGATACGGGCCTCTGTCAGCTCTGTTGTGTCCATCAAACGGCACCTTCCGTCCGCAGATCTTGGTGGATTACTCACCACCGCACGGGATTCCGGAACAGGCCGCCCCCTAGTTCGCTGACCTGCTCCGCGTTCCTCTTGCCAAGGGCTACATGAACGGGTCGAGTTCGTTGTCGTCGTAGTCGTGCTCGATGCGCGGTCGGTAGGCGCTTGCCCGCACGTGGCGGAGGAAGTCCTCGGGGAGGTCCAGCTGGTAGTTCTCGAGGTAGTGGATCGAGTCGGTGCGCCACACCCACACACCGTCCGTGTGCAGAGACGGCCCGCCGAGGATGAACTCCTGCGGGCGGAACAGGTCGGGAATGGCTGACATGAAGTCGATCGCGACGAGCTCTTCGGCCTTCATGTACGCGATGACCTGGGCCCGGTCCTCGACCACTTGCCCCGTGCGGGCGTCATGGATGGAGGGAAGGTAGGCCAGCCTCCCTTCGTACATCTGCCGGTACAGCCCGACCGGGTTCAGCCCTGTGGGCGCCGGGTCAGGGTCCGGACTCGGGGTGACAGGGCGCGGGGCCTCAACTACCTCGCTTCGGGAAGGTGTCGAGGGGGCGGCTGCCAGGCGTTGGAGTTGGGCGCGTACACCGTCGGGCCGCAGCCAGCCGTAGCCGGCGTCTTGGAGGCGAGCGAGCAGGGTCTCCACATCGCGGTCGGCCAACGGTGTCGGGTGCCAGGCAAGGAATGCCTCCAGGTGCGCCCGCGCGGCTTCGTCCCAGTCGGCCGGTTCATGCGCGGCCAGGTCCCAGTCGAGTTCCCAGAGCCGGACGATGCCGTCCTGTTCCCCGGAAAGCGCGTAACGGCCGTCCGGCGTCAAGGAGATGCTGGACACGCTTGTCCGGTGACCTTCGAGGACGCGGATGCAGCGTCCACTCTCCACATCCCACACACGGACGCGGGCGTCGGTGTGGCCGGACACCGCAAAACGGCCGTCGGCGCTGAGCTGGACGGCGTTCGCCGGGCCCGCGGTCTCGTCGAATACCCGCACGCACTGCCCGGTCGCCGTGTCCCACAGGCGGATGGTCCGTTCGCTGGAGAGCACGGCTCGCTCGTCCATGCTCAGGCACACCGACGTCAGTTGGTCGACGTGCCCCCGCAGCGTCAGCAGGCCCAGGCCGCTGTCCAGGTCCCACAGCTGTACGGAATTGGCGGCGTATCCGCGGTGAGCGGCAAGGCGCTCGCCGGCGACGGCTCCGGCCGTGTCCGCCTGATCGCGGGTGGCCTCCAGCGTCATCGGCAGTCTGCTGCTCTCCAGGTCCCACACCCGGATCATGTTCCCCACCGCGCCGACCAGAGCCGACCGGCCGTCAGGGCTGAACCGCATCCACGAAATCCCGTGCAGGTCCCCCTCCATCACCCGCAGGCACTCACCGTCCTCGGCGCGCCACAACCGCACAGTGCCGTCCTGGCACCCGGACAGCACATACCGCCCGTCGTCGCTCAGCCGGACCGACTCGACCTTGTGGTGGGAGTGAGCGTCCAGGACGCGGATGCACGCTCCGCTTTCGAGGTCCCACAGCCTTGCCGTCCGGTCGCTGCCGGCGGTCACGGCGATCCGCCCGTCCCCGGACACGTCAACGGAGTTCAGGAAGCGGTCATGGGCGCGCAAGGTCCTGACCGGCCAGGCCGACCGCAGGCCTGCCCGCACCGTTGAGCGGCCCAGGGCCTGCCATGCAGAAAGGAGCTCGGGATCCCGTTGGAATCCGGGGGTACTCCTCGCCTGCGTGAGCAGATCGAGTGCGCGGGCGTACCGACCGGACGCGCGTGCCTGCTCCGCCTCCTCGGCCAGGGCCGTCACCCGGCCCCTCAGCCGGCTCACCTCGCTGTGCGACCGTGGGCCGCTCGGGAGCAGCACGCTGGCGTGTCCGCCCGGCAGTTCCCAGGTACGGCGGACATCCGAATCGACGCAGCCCGCGTGCCGGCCGTCCGGGCTCGGCGCGACCGCGAGCGGCTCGCTCTCCAGACCCTCGAAGGTGCGCAGGCAGCGGCCGGTCTCCAGATCCCAGAAGCGGATGCTCTTGTCCCGTCCGCCGCTGATCGCGTGCCGGCCGTCGGCGGTCAGGGACACCGCCGCCGCCGTCTTGGTGTGCCCGGCCAGCGTGCGCACCAACCGGCCGCTGCCGACGTCCCAGATCCGGATCTTTCCATCGTCGCCGCTGGTGACGGCCCTCTCGCCGTCCGCGCTGATGCCCATCGGCACGGAGAAGCTGGAGCCCCGCAGGACATGCCGGAGCCGTCCGGCGGACAAGTCCCACAGCCGCACCGTGTCATGCTCAGTGCCGCCGGCCGACAGTGCCCAGCGCGCGTCCCCGCTCACCTCGAGGGTCCGCCCGTGTTCGTCGGGGCAATCGAGAGTGAACCGGCCCTTGCCGGAGTGGAAGTCCCAGACAAGGATCTTCCCGTAGGACGTGGCGCACAGTGCCAGGCTCGCGTCACCGCTCAAGCGCACCTGGCGGATTGCGCCCTTGTACGGTCGCCCCTCCGGAAGGGGGATCGCCGCGCGGCCCAGGCAGCGGCCCTCGGTCAAGTCCCAGAACCCCACCACCTCGTCAGCACCGGCGGAGAGGGCGAAACGCCCGTCCGCGCTCACGTCGACGAAACGGACCTCGCGTTCGTGTCCTTCGAGGGAGACGAGACACTTCCCGCTCTGGACGTCCCACAGCCGCAGCGTGCCATCACGGCTCCCGACGAACGCGAACCGCAGGTCGGGAGTGAGCCGGATCGCGGGCCTGAAGGCGGGCGGATGAGCGAGCCACGGAACATCGGTCTGGTAGACGCAGCCGGCTTCGGTGAGATCTCCAGAACGCAACGTGCGCAACGCATCCTGGACCTCGGGCTGTTCTGGCTGCTCGCGTATGAGCGCGTCGGCCAGCGCCCGCGCCGCGTCGAGGTCGGCGCGTTCCAGATGCACCTGGAGAAGGGCGAGCCGCGCCTGCCACGCGTCGCCGGTGTCGGCGCGTACCGCTTCCATGTCGGCGAGGAGCCCGGCATCGCTGATCTCACCGCGCCGCCACCGCCACATGCCGGCGTTGTACGAGGCCCGCACGTGCCGCGGATCCGCTTTCAGCGCTGCCGCGAACGCCTCTTGCGCCTGGGCAGGCCTGCCCAGGTCGACCAACGACAGTGCGCGGTTGTTCCACTCGTCCGCCCGCAGATCGGCTGCTGCCGGCCGGCTGCGCGGGTACGGGCGACCTGCCCCCTCCCGATACATGCCCACCAAGGCTTCGGCGACCTCGGCCATCGTGCGCGGTCGTTGGGCCGGGTCCGTCTCCAAGCACCGTGCGAGCAGGTCGGCCAGAGCATCCGGCGCCTGCGGCAGGCCGTCTTCTTCCGGACCTCCGGCGCGGTAGACGGCCAGCACCTCACCGGCGGCGGAGCCGATCATCCACGTGACGCCGCCGGTGAACATCTCCAAGACCGACACCGCGAAGCTGTAGATGTCGCTGCGCCGCCCCAGAGCCTGCCCGGCCAACTGCTCAGGCGAGGCGTAGGCACGAGTCATCCCGCCGGTGGGCACCATGATGGTCTTGTCCGACGCGTTGCCGCCTTCGGGCCGCATCCGCGCGGTCGCCTGCGCACGCGCCAGCCCGAAGTCGGACACCTTCGCCATGAGATCTTGCGGGTCGTCGCCGTCGATCAGGACGTTGTCCGGCTTCACATCCTGGTGGACCAGCCCCCGGCCGTGGGCATGTTCCAGCCCCCAGGCGACCTGGATCGACACGTCCAGGATCCGCGCCAACGCCTCCTGCCGCCCGCCTTCATACAGCCGCCGGTCGTTGATCCACTCCCGCAGGCTGCCACCGGCGACGTACTCCGCGAAGACCCGTGGGATGCCGCCCATCGTGCGCACGTAGTAACAGCTGCACACGTTCGGATGCAGCCCCAACGACACCCACGTTTCCGCCTCGGTGATGAACCGCTCGCGGTCGGCCGCGCTCGTGAACCATTCCGGCCGCGGGCACTTCACCGCCAGGTCCATCCCCCAGGCCAGATGCCGAACCCGGTAGACCAACCCCATCCCGCCGTGCTCATGCACCAGGGAGACCTCGTACCGGCCGTCGATGATGTCACCAACGCCCCACACCGCCGGAGTCTCGACTGCCTCGTCCATGGATCCCCCCGATACCATCCAAGATCATCGACGATCGGCCACTATACAGCGGGGAGTTGAGCCCTCCGACGCCGATGACGCCTATGCCTATTCCCAACCTGGCGCCGATGGGGGGCAGTTGGCGGGCCGCAGGGGAGGATCGAGGCACTGGCCGACAGGTCTCCGACCAGACACGCGACGCGGCGACGGCTCGTCCCAAGAGCCCGCAGCGGCTCGACCTTCTACCGGATCCTCCACGCGTGGCAGCACCTGCTCCGCTCGCATGACACCGGGACCACCAGGACTACCCGCACGACGTACGCCTCCTCGATGGCGTACGCCGACCCGCGCCGAGACTGTTGCGCCAGGCCCGCGCCTGCGGTGAACTCCGGCAATTCCAGGAGGTTCTGGCTCGCCGCCTCCCCCGCCACACCTGCCCGGGTGGGACCTGGGCAGTGTCTTGGAGCAGGACGAACGAGGCAGCGAGGAGAGGGATGCCGACAACGACGGGTCGGCAGGCGCGGTTCATGGGCCTGCGGCGTCCTCGGCCTCCCAGCGAAGCAGGTCGCCCGGCTGGCACTTGAGCACCTCGCAGAGCGCGGCGAGCGTCGTGAAGCGCACCGCCTTGGCGCGGCCGTTCTTGAGGACCGCCAGGTTGGCGGGGGTGATCCCTACGCTGTCTGCGAGTTCGCCCACGGACATCTTCCGCCTGGCGAGCATCACGTCGATGTCGACGGTGATCGGCATCAGATGACCTCGTCCAACTCGGCCTGCATATGTGCCGCTTCGACGTCGCGGGCGACGGCCTGGGCGAGCAGCATTCGCAGCACGAGCACGAGGAGCGCGACTCCCAGGATGGCCACGCCGATCCCGCCCATGATGAGGGTGACGCCCGGGTCGTCCCGCTGGCCGGGCGCATTGATGGCCGTGACCGCGAACCACACGAGAGCAGCCGCAACGATCGCGCCGATGATGACGTCCACGTACCGGAAGGCGGCGTGGGAGAACACGGTTCCGCGCCGCACCATCGTGACCAGTCGCCATACACAGACCAGGGCGACCTGGGCGGTCCCGATGCCCAGGATCGTGATCAGGCGCAGCGGGGTCAGCGGGAGCGAACCGTCCTCCGGGTCATTCCCGCTGACCAGCGCCCACACCATCAATGCCTGTACGAACACGGTGCCGGTGAGCACGACCACGAGCACGGCGCGCAGCGCGCGCACTGTCAGCTTTCCCATGACCCACCCTTCCATCGAACCACGATGGAAATCTATCGAATATCGATATGCGAAGCAAGGTCTCTACCGGAGAGCGGGCGGCGGCTGAGGCCGTCCACCGGCTACGTGAACGGCACCGGGACCGCCAGGAACATCCGCTCGACGCACACCGCACCTCCCCGAGGGCGCACGCCGCGCGTAGCGGTCAGAGGCAGCCACCAGGGCAGCCGGCGCCATGAGTTGGTATCGGTGCTGGTCAGGGGTGAGGTAGACGCGGAACCGGCCTCCACCCGCTCATCCCCAGGCTCGATTCCGCGCTCGGCCCCGGCTGCTCGCGCTTCGGCGCCCCCGCAGTCGGGGCACCGATGGACTCCACGAGGTGATCGCGCATAAACCGTTGCCTGGGCAGGTGGAGGTACCCCACGATGCCCGGATGCGCTTCTCGATCAATATCCCGAACTTCGGCGACTTCGCCGACCCCCGAAACGTGGCAACCGTAGCGGCGGCGGCCGAGGAGTCCGGGTGGGACGGGCTCTTCGTCTGGGACCACGTCCATTACCGGGGCTACTCGGGGCGGCCCTTCGGGGACGCGTGGATGCTGCTGACCGCGGCCGCACTCGCGACGTCACGGATCCGGGTGGGGACACTCCTCACTCCGGTAGCGCGCTATCGCCCGCAGCAACTCGCCCGGCAGGTAGCCACCTTGGACAACCTCAGCGGAGGCAGAGTCATCTTCGCCGCGGGGCTGGGCGGGCCGGTCGAGGACGAGTACGGCAGCTTCGGCGACTCCACCGATCGACGTGTCCTCGCCGAGCGACTGGACGAAGGACTGGAGTTGTTGGGGCAGTTCTGGACGGGCGAGGCTGTCGACCATCACGGTCGGCACTACCAGGCGCGGAACGTGAGCCTGCAGCCCGCCACCGTGCAGCGCCCCCGGCCACCGGTGTGGATCGGGGGATTCTGGCCAAACCGTCCGCCCATGCGACGGGCCGCACGATGGGACGGCGCGGTTCCCCTGTTCGACAACGCCCTGCATGGACACCCGCCGGACCCCAAGGACGTACGGGAGTTGATCAACTATGTGCGCGGCCATCGAGAAGGCGACACCCAGCGCCCCTTCGACCTCGTAGTCGGCGGCGCCACTTCGGCGGACGCCGCCAAGGCCAAGGATGTGATCGGCCCGCTGCGCGACGCGGGTGCCACCTGGTGGGACGAAAGGCAACTCGATCCTGGCCCCGATGTGGACTGCCTGGCTCCGGTGCTGCGGCGCATCGAGGCGGGGCCACCGGTACTCGATTAGACGCCCCACACCAAGGGGCAGGTGACAGCCTGCCAGGGGTAGGTGGTAGCAACTCAGGCATCTCCCCGCAGAAGAGCTACACCCTACGGGGAGGGCTGTCGCTGACCTTCGCACAGTGACTCACGGACTTGCCGCGGGGCTCGAGGACTTCAATCGCTGCCCCGCGGCTGTTCAGCCAGGCTTCGAGTTCGCTGCCTGCCAGTTCACGACGGGTACCGGCTTCGTGGACATGGGCAGGACCGAAGAGACTGCCGGTGAGCCCACGGACACAAGTCTCGTCATCGAGTTCCGTGCGGAAGGACGTCTCCCGTACGGAAGCACCAAAGAGGTCGGCGCCTCGCAGGTCCACGTCGAGGAGGAAAGCGCCATCGAGCCTCGCCGCCCGCAGCCAGGCCGATCGCGCATCCACTCCTGCGAGTTCCGCGCTCCCCAGATCTGCTCCGTTCAGGTTCGCCCCGCGCAGGGACGCTCCGTCAAGCACGGCCTTGACGGCCTCCGCCCCGGTGAGGTCTGCCAGGTCGAGCACGGCATCGTCGAGACGCGCACGGTAGAGGTCCACGCCCACCAACCTCGCGCCGCGCAGCACGGTTTGCACGAGGAGCCCCATGGCCAGATCAGCACCAGAAAGATCGGCCTGCGACAGGTCAAGCCCGCAGACCTCCAACGTGCTGTCGGCCTGTGCCTGCCATTCCCTCAGCGCCTCGGCCGGCAGCAGGGACACGCACCTGTCACCCACCCCGGACAACTCGACCACTCCCTCACTCCCTCCACGTTGCTCGACGACCGCTGCGCTGGGCGCCGGTGGGCCACTGAGGATCAGCAACCCGCCCGACGAGGTGGCAGCAGCCTCGGGGCTCGCCGTGGATCACGGCTAGGGCCGAGATGGCAGGAGGCCGCCATCCTCTACGGCAGCTTTGAAGCAGAGCATCAGACAAGTACACACCGGGTGCACAGGCCCGCCAGGAGCCGCGGTCGCGTCGGCAGCACAGTGGCCCAACACAGCTCCGCTTGCGAGCCCCCGTCCGCCGCTGGCGGTGTGTTGAGCGCGGGCCGCCCGGCGCGCCATGCCGCCGGCACTCCCCCGGTTCAGGCCGGCATTCACACCGAGCCTGCCGGCAAGGTGCCCAAGGAGTACGCACCCGACGCACCCGCGCCAGAGCTACGAGACGACGAGACCACGAGTCGACCGCAGGCCGCACGCACCAGCAGTGCCGGCTCGGCAGGCGCGATGACGGCGTCGTGCCAGATCCCCAAGGGCTTGATGCAGCACAGGGGCCCTGCCGCGCAGCCAGCGCGTTGTCGCTTGTCAGAGGGTGAGGAGCCGGACCAGCAGCGCCACCACCGTGCCTGCGGTGAGTGCCGACCCCAGCACGGTGAACAGCCGGGCGACGGTCGCCGTCGCGTCCCACCCATCGATCGCGAACCGACGGGGGTTTTCCGGATCGTATTGGACCATCACATGGCTCCCCACACCGAAGTCGTCTCCGACGACACCGCGGCCAAAGGTCGACGCGTACTCGCACTCGTGGCCGTCCCGGGCCCTCCAGGCGACAACCGGAAAGTAGGCCGGGCCGCTGTCGTCGCTCCGCCTCGTCTCGTGTCGGGTGATCAGCGCCTCGGCGGTCACGCCGACGCGACGGAGCGCGCTTGCCCGGCGGAGCCAGTAGGCGCCGAAGGCGAGGAAGACCACGCCGATCGTCAACGGGATGAGAGAGAAGAACCATTCGCGTTCCATGCGCGGTGGAGCGCCTTGCGCGCGTGTTCGCGGAGCCACGCGTGTGCGGGGTCGTTGTCGTAGCGGTGATGCCAGGTGAGCTGGATCGGGATGTCGGGCATGGCCAACGGCAGGGGCCGGGCGTGCAGGCCGAGGGCTTCCAGGTGGGGGCGGCTGAAGACTTCGGGGACGGCTGCCAGCAGGTCGTGGTGGCTGATGAACTGCAGTGCTGTCGCGATGGTGGGGGTGGCGGCGACGACCTGGCGGGATTGGCCGTGGGCTTCCAATGCGTCGTCGATGGGGTCCCGCAGTCGCCCGCGTCGCGAGACTGTGATGTGTTCGGCTGCCGCGTAGTCGGCCAGTGTCATCTCACCTGCCGCCAGGGGGTGTTCGGGTCGCATGGCGAGGATGAGCTGATCGTGGCCGACGATCTCGTGCCGGAGTTCGGGGGTGGCGGGTGTGCTGGACCCCGCTTCCAGGTCGACGTCTCCGCGCCGTGGGTCGTGGATGTCGCTGCTGGCTTCGGCAAGGAAGCGCAGGCGGACTCCGGGGGCTTCGGCGCGCGTCGTCTGCAGGAGCGCCGGGCCGGCGGCCCCGGTCAGGGCGTCGTGCCATTTCAGGATGAAGGTGCGTGTCAGGGAGGCCGGGTCGATTTCCGTGTCCGGGGAGAGCAGCTGGTGGGCCTGCTGTACGAGGTCGTGCACCGATTCGCGCAGGGCGATGGCCCGTGGGGTGGGCGTCATGGTGCGGCCGGTGCGCACCAGGATCTGGTCGCCGGTGGCCTTCCGGATGCGGCCCAGCGTCCGGCTCATGGCTGGGGCCGATACGTGCAGGCGGCTTGCAGCGGCTGTCACGCTGCCTTCTTCCAGCAGCGCATCCAGTGCTACCAGGAGATTCAGGTCCAGTTGCATTTGAGTAAATCCACCTGTAACTAGATTGCATTTGAAGTTAATGATGCCTGCTCCTAATGTCGAAAGCGAGCAGCCGGAAGGTTGCGAATCCCCCTTCGGATTGGAGCTTTCCGATGAGCGCGTTTCCTGCCCCGCACCGTGTCCGTTCCTCCGAGTTCGCTGCCGCCTTGGACGGCGCCGTCACTGCGGTGAAGGCGGGCGGTGAGCACCTGCTCAAGCGATACGACCGCACGGCCCGGCCCGGCGACCTCAACGAGATCGTGCGCGACATCTACGCGAACGACGAGGCCGTCCTCGCGGTCGTCAAGGAGCCGCTTCTCGCTGCCCGTCCGGGTTCGCAGTGGTCGGAGGACGAGCTGGCCGGCGGCGCGCTGCCCGAGGGCGAGTGGTGGGTCGTCGACACGGCCGAAGGCAACATCAACCACATTCACGGCATGAACGACTGGTCGGTGACCGCCACCTTGGTACGCGACAACACCCCCGTCCTGACAGCCGTGTACGTGCCGCTGACCGGCGACCTCTATACCGCCGTCCAGGGCCAGGGGGCCTTCCTCAACGGCCGGCGACTGCAGGTCTCCGCCAAGAGCGACCTCAAGGCCGCGCTGGTGGGCACCGGCCAGGCCAAGCCCGGCGAGACCGAGGAGGCGCTGCGACGCTTGGGCGCCTCGGTCACCGCCATGCTGCTCAGCGCCCTGGTCGTACGTGCCTCGGTGCCCGCCACGATGCAGCTCATCCACGTTGCCGCTGGTCGCATGGACGCCTTCTGGCAGTTCTCCGACGTGCGCTCCGGCCTCCTGCCCGGCGCCCTGCTCGTCGCCGAGGCCGGCGGCATGGTCACCGACACCCGCGGCGAGCCGTGGACCCCATCCAGCCAAGACTTCCTGGCCACGGCCCCCGGCATCCACCAGCAGGTCGTCGACGTACTGACCAGCCTGACCTGACTGTCGCACCTCACCTCTGCTCCGCCGCCGGGGCCACCACACTCGCGCCAGGCCCCCTCCCGCAGCCCTGCCACCCCCTTGGAGAGTCAATGAAGATCGCCGTACTCGGTTCCACCGGCCAGACGGGCCGCCTGGTGGTTGCCCGCGCCCTTGAGCGCGGACACGATGTCATAGCCCTCGCCCGGCGACCGGAACAGGTCGACACCGCGGTCGCCGGAAACCTGCACGTGGTGCAGGCCGACGTCGCCCACCCCGACAGCGTGGTGAACGCCGTCGCAGGAGCCGACGTCGTCATCAGCGGCCTGGGCATCACCAAGAAGCAGGACCCCACAGTCCTCTCCGACGGCGCCCGGCTGATCGCCTCGGCAGCCCCGCGCGTCATCTGGCTCACGTCGCTGGGCATGGGCGCCACGGAGGGAGCGCTCGGCAGCCTCAACGGCGCGCTCCTCAGGCGCATCCTGCGCCACGAGTGGGACGCCAAAGACGTCGCCGGACGCGCCGTACGCAGTGCGGGCGGCACCACCGTCTACGCCGGACCCCTGACCAACAAGCCGTATCAGGACAACGGGCGCCTCGTGCGGGCCACGGACTACGTGCCGCGCATGATGCCCCCCGTGGCGCCGCGCGCCGGCATTGCCGCCCTGATGGTCGCGGAAGCCGAAGCCCCCCGCTTCGCTGACACCGACACCATCGCCCTGTTCAACGGCCGCTGAGGCGCCAATTCTTGCTTGCCGGTCGTCAACGGTCTGACCACCCGACACTCGCACCCAGGAGCAGCGCAGGCGGCGTTGCCGGTGATCTCCCGTAGGCCCTGCCCATCAAGCGCCTGGGCACGCTCCGCAACATCGTCGAGCAGCCCTTCGCCCTGCTCCAGCAGTTAAGACGCGCAGGAGCAGCGAACGTCCCTCTCGGACTCGAACAGGGGCTATCAGGACGGTCCTTGGTGCAGAAAAGCGGGGTGTCCCAGAGCTCGTCGCCGTAGGAGATGCACAGAGGCAGGGCGGATGGATCACCTGGACGTTGAGGCCGCTCCCTGGCCATGCCAACCTAGATGTTGACGTTCTGCACGATGGCCTCGCCCCGGACGGCCCGAAGCCCGGGGGCAGTTGCCGCACGGGCAACCAATCCTGGCCGCGAACACTCTGGCAGCCAACACCCCTGGTGCCGTCAAGACGTCGCCCTCCGCCTTGCGGTCGCAGCGGTGTTTCCGGAAGCACCCGCTGGAGCAGCACCCATAACTCGTCCGGCACCAGCTGCTCCACCATGACGCTCACGGCGGTCAGCGACCTCTTCGAACCCATCTTTGAACCCCGGTTGATCTCGTACCTACGCCTCGTTGGAGAGGTCGGTACACACCAGGCTCACCACACGTCAGTGGCCAGACAGAGGGCTTGACATGCACAACAGTGTCGCGGCCTGCGAAGCCCTCTTCCGGGTGCGCTCATGGACCCCGAGATCACCATCGTCTGGGCCGAGGCACGCTCGTCGCCTGGGCCACGCCCTCCTCCACCTGACAATCAGGATCAACTCCTAAGGGTGTCGGCGAGCCCAGTGCAGGTCGTCGTCCTCACCGTCAGTGCCTGCTTTTGAAGGCTGTTGGTGCAGCTGGTGGGTAGGCATGCGCGGGTGCTCGGGTCCGGGGGCGGGTGTGATAGTCGCGTGACCTGTGGTTGTTAGCGTGCTCGGACACTGCAGAAAACGGGGGCAAGTCTGATGGCTATCAACGCGATATACCGCAATGCCGAGCCGGCCGAGAAGGGCTGGCAACGGGCGGCCTTCGCCCTCTTCTTCGTCAACCTGCTGGCGATACTGGTGACGGTGAACGTGGCAGGGCAGGCCTGGGACGCCTGCGGCGTTTCGGATGATTCGTGCAGGGATGCAGTACTCAGCGCCAATGACGCGTCCAACTGGTGGATATTCGCCGCGTGCACGATCGGGATGGTGGCGGCCGCGCTGCCAGCCCGCCGACAGCTGCGGACATGGCGGATCGTGCTGATGGCCAGTGAATGTGCGGCGATGGTCGCCCAGACGCTCGTGTATCCCTGATCCCAGGCGAGACAACTCCGGTCGTCAGTGCAGCAGGACGAATCCGCAGCGCGTCCGGACGGATGAGCAGCGATCCGGCACCTGGACTCGCTTCAGTGCTGCCGACTTCGGCGGATCCTTAAGGTTCAAGGATGGGTTCTAGGAACCCATCTCTGAACCTCTCAGTCGAAAGCATCGGTCATGCAGTCCGACTGGCCGTCGGCGGCTTCAAAGGCGTAGCGCAGGGCGGCAGCCGCCTCTTCGCGCTCCACGACGTATCCGTAGTACTGACACGCCATCGTGGTCACGTCATCGACCGTGACGATTGCCGGTTCGCCGCTCGCGGCGCGGCGGCGCGCGGCGGCCATCGCCATGCCCGCAGAACACAGCAGGTTTCTGGAGCGCTCCCGGTTTCCGGCGGCCTCAGCACGCTTCGCCGAGAGTGGGCGCAGGACGAGTCCCCGCCAGACGAAGCCAGCGGCGACGAGTACGAAACCCAGCACTACGAACACGAATCCGCCGGCGTCGCGAGGCATCCAGCCAGTCTTCACCATGCCCACGGACTCCGTCACTGCAATCACCTTGCCGGGGACTCCTGGGGGGCACACAAGGGGAGTTGAAGGCCCTGATCGAGGCCGAGGATGAAGATGCAGATCCCGACGGGTGATCACGCTGCCTGAACAGTCGTCGCCGGTCGGGGCAAGGCAGCACTGGGGCGGGTGGGCTGCCGGGTCAAGCGCCGAGCCATGAGCGTAATAGCGGCCAGGGTGAGCATCGCTGCGGAGTGCTCGGGCCTGGGCTCGTAATCACGGACGTTCCGGTGCGCATGCAACAACCACGCCAGCAACCGCTCCACCACCCAGCGCCTCGGCAGAATCACAAACCCCTTGGCGTCCTTCGGTCTGCTCACGGTCTTGATCGTGAGGCGGCTCGTCAGCCTCGACCGCAGTCTGGAGCGCGACCGCAGCGTCGGCCGGCGCGGTCTCACCGACCTTGGCATGCCCGTGATCACTAGACCGCGCTCCGACCCGAGGCGCGGATGAAAACGGCTGGTCGTTTCCTCACTCGTGGGAGATGCTGCCTGGATGTTCGACCGTGAATTCGCCATCCGCCTGGTGGAGGCGCAGCTGGAGCGCGAGTCGCCGGGACAGCTTCTGGTGGCTCATGTTGAAGAACACGAGCTTGTGTGGATCGCCTCCTACCAGTCCGCGGAGTATGTGCGGACGGGCGACCCATCCCAGATGCTGGCAGGCAATGGCCCGTTTCTCGTCGATCGCGTGGATGGCGGGCTGCACTCGATCGGAGTGGTGTCAGCAGTCACCAACGCGTGGGAATCGGACTATCGGACCCGCATCCGCGGGATGGCGACCCGCACGGCAGTCGACGACCTGCACGACGAGCTACGCCAGACGACAGCAACTCGCGGTCGGATCTTCGCTATGCACGTGCTGCGACAGAAGGTTCCAACACTTGCTCACGCGGAGGCCATCGAGTACATCAACGCTCTGCGAAGCGGCTCAGCACCGGCTCATCTCGCGGCAATCTCTGCCAAGACCCTTGTCCCCGAACCGGATCCCGTTCTCAGCGTTCACACCATCCAGCCAGGACAACGCACCACCAGCTGAGCTCAAGCCGCCTGCAGGTAGTCCGGATAATCATCGCGCATGGTCTTGAACGCAACCGATGGCCGACGCAGTAGATCGGTGGCCACCTTCGTGGTGACCTGCTCGTCGGCGACCAGGTCATGCACGGCCTCGATCTTCTCCTGCACGGTCTCCGGTCCCGGCCCGTGGTAGCCGGCCCGCTGCCGGGTTGTCTCCGGCGTCCAGCGCCGTTTCCCAGACCGTTCGTCCAGTGGCGGATTCTTGATCGCCGCCCGCCGTTCTTCCGGATCCGAGATCGCCGCGAGGACCTGATGGGTGCTGGAGGCCACCCCGGAGCGCCGGTGCTGTGTGGGGAACCGGCTGGCCACCCACCGGTACTCCTTGATGGTGTTGTAGGGGATGTTGATGTCCTCCGACAGCCGATGCAGCCACGCTGACACCCCGAACAGGTCATCGCCTACGGACCGGCCGCCGTGCTCCTGCATCGGGACAATCTCGAGAGCACCATCACCGATGATGAACTGGCACTTCGCCATCGTGTCGACGGCCTCACGCAGCCTCACCACGATCTGCTCGTACCGCTCGGTGCTGACGTTGCCGATCTGCTCCGTACTGGGCACTGAAGCCTCCCCCTGCCAGGCCGGAGCACGGCACCGTGGCCGTGACGAGGAGACTCCGGTCCGTCCGGTACCGGCAGAATCCGCCCGCCAGTTGATGCCGGCATGGCGCACCACCTCAGTACGTGGGGCGCCCGGAAGCTCTCCGCGAAGCCCGCCGCCGGACCACTGCGAGCAGAGGGCCCATGCGTACGTGAGTCCTCCGCTGTGACCCGTGTACGGGATCACTTGAGGTTCAAGGATGGGTTCTTAGATGCCGTTGCCCCTGTCGATGCGGCCGGCGCGCTATGGGTGTGCGGCATTGTCGCGGCGCTCGTCGGCGGCTTCTGGTTCGTGATGTCGTGCCAGGCGGCGAGTTTCGGGGGAGATTGCAGCGGTCCGACCAAGCACGCCGGTGACACCTGCGAGGAGCTGACCGGCGACCGGGAAAGCGTCAGCTTCGAAGAGGGCCAGGAGGAAGTGGCCGACGGCAAGTCGGGGATGAAGATTGCCGTGACGATCTTCGTGATCGGTGTAGGTCTGATCGCCTTCGGTGTCCGGCGGGAGAACCGCCCCCACCCGGATGTCCGGTAGTCCGGGGTCCACTCAACTTGCCATGTCAGTAGCCGACACCTCACGTCGCAGGGCATCTGTTCCAGGAGGTGCTTGTGAGTATCTCCTGGACCACTCCCCGGGCCCTGGCATCCGAACTTCCGTCAACATCAGTCGAGATATGGGAAAACCCGTCGATCCGACGGCCAACGCGTGTCATTCTCCGGCTACACGAATTACAGCGTGATGCGTCAATTCTCCTGATCACGGGGGCGATATGACGACCTTGGTGCGCGGTGTCCGGCTGGCCGCCGTCCTGTTGCTCTGCCTCTTCGGCGCCCTCGCGTGCGGGGACACAGACAGTGACGGGGGCGGGAGTCTCAGCGGCGGCGGAAGTGTCGGCGGTGGCGGTGGCGGTGGCGGGGAGGACAGCGGCGGAGCCGGTGGCACCGGGCCCGGGAGCGGTGGTGACGTCGGGGGCGGCGGCGTGAAGCCGGCGCCGTTGAACATCCCCGACTGGGGCGAGAATTCCCTGCCCTTCGATGACAGGGACCAGACCACCCAGGACCGTTGGGCCCGCATTCAGCAGGCGTTCGCCGACCAGTGCAAAGACCGCACGCTCTGCGTCAGTCTGGTCCGCGAGTACGTCTCCTCGCCGGTTCGACCCGAGAACGTGCCGTGCGGATTCGACCACTTCTCCCCCGCCGCCGGCACGACTGTCCAGTCGGGGCCGGGCACGGTCATCCATGTGGTCGGCATGGCGCCCTGTGACGTGCGTACGGGCGAGGTGGTCACCCCGGAGCCGGAGTCGTCGCCACCGACAGGACCGACCACCGATCCGCCCACCGAGGTGCCGCCGACCATCGATCCGGGCCCCACGGAATCCGCCATCATGTTCGGCGGCACCGACGGCAGCCCATGAACGAAGGCTCCGCCGAGCTCAGCCGGCTCGGCACGCTCCTGGGCACGGTGGCCGCTCCGACCGGCCTGGTCGTAGGCCTCGTCTACTACTTCGGCTACTGGCACCAGTACTCCTTCTTCGGCTACTTCGGCATCAGCTCGACGACCCTCGACATCACCACGACCGACTATCTGGTGCGCAGCATGGACACCCTGTTCGCGCCGATGACGGTGGCCGCGACCGGGGTGCTCCTGGCCTTGTGGGGACACAGCCTGCTGATGGTGCGGCTCACGGCGGGAGCCTGGCCGTGGGTGCTGCGGTATGCCGTGCCCGCCGTGGCCTCGGTAGCGTTCCTCGCCGGCCTCGGCGGATTCGTGTCCGCGCTCACCCCGACCTTCCTCAACCAGCAGATGGTGCTGGCGCCGCTGTGCCTGTCGATCGGGGTGACGGTCCTGACGTACGCCCTGCATCTGAGACGAGCCCTCATCGCAGCAGCCCCGACCGCGCCCGCCCCCGCCGAGCCCCCTGACGAGGCGCCCGACGACGCATCCGACGAGCCGGCAGACCCGGCCAACACGCGCGATGACAACCCGAGTTCAAGGCCCGCAGCTCGTCCCGTCTGGGCCGTGCTCGCCGAGTGGGCCGTCGTCTTCGTCCTGGTCGCGCTCGGCCTCGTGTGGGCCGCCAGTGACTACGCCACTCAGGTCGGCACGGTCCGCGCCGTCCACTACGCCTCGACCCTGGCAGCCGAGCCCTCCGCCGTCCTCTACAGCAAGGACAGCCTCAGCATCAGCGCGCCCGGCGTCCGCGAAACCCACTGCCGCGCCCCCAGGGCCGCCTACGGCTACCGCTACGACGGACTCATCCTGATCCTGCAATCGGGCAATCAGTACGTGCTCCTCCCCCGCCACTGGACCCGCACCAACGGTGTCGCCCTGCTCATCCCCCGCAGCAACTCTGTCCGCCTCGAGTTCGGGCACTCGACTTCGCCACGTACTGCCCAGCCCACCTGCTGACGGTGGCTCCCCTTCGTCCCCGTGCACACCCTCGGCCAGAACCGCAACATCCAGCCGCAGCCACGCTGATCACGGTGTCCTGCAACCGGACCCGCTGGCGCGACGGCCGCGTCTTGCTCTGGCTCAGCGCGGAGCGGGCCGCCGGGGGTCGGGCGGCCACAGCGGCTTCAACGAAGCGACAACCACTGCTGCAGCCGTCAGCGGGAGATCAGCCCGTGAGCGGCGGGACGTCCTCGCCCGCGGGCGGCGGTCCCGGCGCCGTGCCGTCGCCGAACGGCCGCCCGCCCAGATCCTCACGCCCGTGCGCGGTCAGCCAGCCTTCCAGGGCGGGCCCGTTCGGGATGATGCCAGCCGGATTGATGGTGCGGTGCACACCGTAGTAGTGCGCCTTGATCTGATCGAAGTCGGTGGTGTCGCCGAAACCGGGCGTCTGGAACAGGTCACGCGCGTATCCCCAAAGGGCCGGCAGCTCGGTGAGCTTGTGCCGATTGCACTTGAAGTGCCCGTGGTAGACGGCGTCGAAGCGGACGAGGGTGGAAAAGAGCCGTACGTCCGCCTCGGTGATCGTGTCGCCGACCAGATAGCGCCGGGTGGCCAGCCGGTCTTCCAGCCAGTCCATTCGCGCCCACAGTTGCTGGTACGCCTTGTCGTACGCCTCCTGCGACTGGGCGAACCCGCATTTGTACACGCCGTTGTTGAGGTCTGCGAAGACTTTGCCCGCCACGTCGTCGATCTCATCGCGCAACTTCTCGGGATACAGCTCGGGGGCGCCCGCACGCTGAAGGGACTGCCACTCCTGGCCCAGGTCGAGCGTCATCTGCGCGAAATCGTTCGTCACCACCTTTCCGGTGGGGACATCGACGATGGCCGGCACGGTGATACCGAGCGGATAGCCCGGCGCGCGGGCGAAGAACGCCTCCTGGAGCCGCTCGATTCCCAGCACCGGATCCTTGCCGTCCGGGTCCAGGTGGAAGGACCAGCTGCGCTCGTCGTGCAGCGGTCCGGCGATCCCCATCGACAGCACACCCTCGAGCCCCATCAGCCGCCGCACGATCGCCGCCCGGTTCGCCCAGGGGCAGGCCCGGGCGATGACCAGCCGATAACGGCCGGCTTCCACCGGGAACCCGTCACGCCCGTCCGCCGTGATGCGCGTACTGATGTACCGCTGGTCCCTCTTGAACTCCCCGTCACCGGCCATGCGGTGAGCCTACTGCTCCACCGGTCCGCACGCAGATGGCCGCGCAGGCGCAGCTCTGCCCAACGGTGCTCCTACGAATTCGAGCCCGGTCAGATATGGCGCGTCAAGGCCGAAGCCGTCGTTCGTTCCGGCTGTGCATGCGCCGTGGCAGGGGCCCCGACATCGCGGACAGGTGACCGCCTGACCGCCGCGGGTACGCGCCACGATGCGCAGTACGTAGCACTCCGCTGCCAGGTGCTCCAGCCGTTGAAGCCAACCCCTGGTGATGCGACGGCACATCACGTCACCGGCACGTCTCCTGGAACGGCAGGCCGGGTAGGTACGTCGCCCAGTCGGTGCGTGAGAGGCCCGACCCGACGCGACGGCACACCTGGGCCGCCTGTTGCGCCGGGTCGATCGCGAACTTCTGCAGGGTGACGTGCTGTCCGGCGGCGTACAGAGTGTGACCGTCGGTGCTGAAGGCCAGCGAAATGACGGGGTCTCCGGCGGTGCGCAGGGCGGTGCCGAGCGGGCGGTTGGAGGCCACGTCCCAGATGCGGACGGTTCCGGCGTCGCCGCCGACCGCGAGCAGGCGGCCGTCGCCGGAGAAGGCCAGGGCGGAGAGCATCTCGCTCTCGCCGAGTCGGGGGCCGGCATGGAGGCCGGACAGGACGGCCACCTGTTTGCGTACGTCGGCGTCCCACAGGGTGACGCTGCCCGTGTCGTCGCCCACGGCCAGGTAGGTGCCGTCGGGGCTGAATTTCAGGTCGGAGACCGAGCCGTCGGACAGCGTCCGCGGGCGGATCCGTCCCGAAGGAAGGTCCACCACGGCGCCGTCCGGGTCCACCAGGAGCTTTCCGTCGTGCCGGGCGATGGTCCGGGTACCGGGCAGACCATGCAGCGTCCTTGTTCTCTTGCCGCGATGGATGTCCCAGACGTCGATGCTCTCGTCAGCGAAGCGGGACAGGTGCACGGCGCGGCCGTCCGCGCTGAAGGAGATGTCGGCGATTTCGACGGCGGGCACGTCGAAGCGTGCGTGCCGTCGGCCCGTACGGGTGTCCCACACACTGACCGGTAGCCGTTGCGGTGTGGCGTCGGTCAGACCGACCCAGCCCTGGATGTGGGCCAGGTATCGGCTGTCACCGCTGTACGCCAGGTAGTCGATACAGTCCTGGTCTTCGTCGTGCGCCGGCGCGGGGCACGGGATGCCGGAATCGGGCTGCAGGGCCAACGGCCGGCCGGTGCGGGTGTCCGTCAGGGTGAGGGTGGAGGTGGCCCGTTGCCGGTCGAGGGTCGCGAGGGCGTGCCCGTCGGGGCTCAACGTGTTGAGTTCCAGCGGGTGTTGCCGCCATGGGGGGTTTGTCGCCGCTCCCACGGCGAGGGTACGCACCGCAGTGCCCTCCCCGTTGACGTAACGGATACTGCCGTCGTCCGCGTCGAGTGCCAGGTCGCTCGGGTCATCGTTGACGAGGGCGTATCGGAATACGGGGGCCTCGGGGCTCGACAGACGCCACAGCCGGACCTCCCCCTGGCCGTAGGTGGTGACGAAGGTGCCGTCCGTGCTGACGTGCAGGGACTCGACGCCCTCGGTCTTGATCCCGGTGTGTGACCTGCCCGTGCGCAGGTCCCAGACCCGGATACTGGTGTCCGTGACCTGCAGCAGCCTACGGCTGTCGCTCGTGAAGCGGACCTGGCCTTCCGCGCAGCCGACGCCCTTCGTCTTCTTCAGCGGCTTCGTCCTCCGCTGCTGACGGATATCCCATACCTCCAGCGTGAGTTGGCCCCGGCAGGCGGCCAGCAGACGATCGTCCGGACTCACAGCCAAACCCGTCACGCCCCCGAAGCCGCTCGGATCGCTGACACGCAGGAGCTGGCGGCGACTGCGCACGTCCCAGACCCGCACCAGCCCGGGGCCCATGGTCGCTGACCCGACGGAGAGTTCCGCGTCTTCTTGCACGGGTTCCTCGTCGTCGGCAGGGGGTTCGGGGACCTCCTCCCCCACGGCCGGTTCGTCGTCCGGCTCATCGGTGACGAGCAGGCGTCCCGACGGGCTGAACTCCCAGGAATTCGTCTGCTCCTGACCCAGGGTTCCCTTCGCGCGTCCGGCGCGGACGTCCCACAGGCGCACCCGGCCGTTGGCGTCGGCCATGGCGAGGGTACGGCTGTCGTCGCTGAGACGTATGTCGTCGAAGGTTTCTTGTGTGCCGATGCCGCGGTAGGTGTGTGCCAGGCGGCGCGTGCGCAGGTCGACGACTCGAATCTGATCGCCCGTGACGCTGATGAGCTGCCTGCCGTCGGCCGTCAGGTGGTGATACGGCGTGCCGATGCCCGCGCCGGCGTCGGACGGCGTGGGGCCGGAACCAAAGGCCGTGGGCGCGGCAGCGCGCACGGGGAAGTCGCCTTCTTCCTTTTGTGTCATGGCCCCCATCAGGGCGGATCGTGTCTCGGTGGTGTCCGCCAGCTTCCATGCGGCCACGCTCAACTGCAGGGCTGTGGTCGGGTCGGAGGGCCGCATGCTGTCGGCGACGGCGGCGAGCCTGCGGGCCTCCGCCTGGCGGTGTTGGCGGTCACTGGTGCGGCTTTGCTGCCAGGCGATCCCGCCGGCCAGCAGGGCCACGACGACCAAGACGGCCACAAAGGCGGCAAGTGCGCGCCGCCTGCGCTGCTCACGGGTGCGCGCAACACGGCCGCCGTCCAAGAACTCACGCTCCAGGACGGTCAGTTGATGCGGGTCGGCCAAGAGTTCCTCGGCCCCGGCCAGCCGGGAACCCCGGTACAGGGCGCTCGGGTCGCGGCCCAGGGAGTGCCAGGTGCGGGCCGCTTCGGTCAGGTCACGACGGGTGCGCAGCCGCTCGCGCTCCTCGTCGATCCAGCCGCGCAGCCGCGGCCAGGCCGTGATCAGCGCCTCGTGCGCGAGGTCGACCGTGTCGTCGTCCAGGATGACGAGGCGGGCGGCCGACAGGGCGGCCAGCACGCGGGCGAGGCCGTCGGGGTCGGCGAAGTCCAACTCGTCGCGGCCGATGGGGCGTCGGGTGTCCTGGGTGCCGTCTCCCGGGGTGATCAGGCGTAGCAGGATCCGCCGCGCCTGTAGTGCCTCGTGCGTGCTCATGTGCGTGTAGAGGTGCTCGGCGGTCTGGGCGATGGCGCCGTGGATGCCCCCGGCCGCCGCGTAAGCCTCCCGCGTCAGGGTGCGGCCACGGCTGCGCCGCCAGGTTTCAAGGAGCGCGTGCGACAGCAGGGGGAGGCTGCCGGGCTCACCGGCAGCCTCCCCGATCAGCTGCGCAGTCAGGGAGCGCTCCACGATCAGCCCGCCGGCCTGGGCGGGCTTGACGATCGCGGCGCGCAGCTCGTCGGCGCTCATGGGGCCGACCGGCACACTGGACTCCCGCATCACGGCGGCCAGTTCGGGGTGGCCCAGGCAGTGTGCGTAGAAGTCGGCGCGCACGCCCAGGACGACCCGGAGCCTGCTCGCGGGGTCGGCTGCGGCCAGCAGCCGGGCCAGGAACGCGGACCGCTCGCGCGTGTCGTGGCAGAGCGTGAACACCTCCTCGAACTGGTCGACGACCAGCCAGGTGTCGCCGTCGCCCGGGGCAGGTGTGCACACCTGCCCATGGGTGCCCTCGGGATGCTCGCCCGGCGTGAGGATGCGCACGGCCGCGGGCCGCAGCGGGGTGGTGAGCCTGCGCAGCCGGGGGATGAGACCTGCCCGCAGCAAGGACGACTTGCCACTGCCGGAAGGGCCGATGACCACCACCACGCGGTGCGCGCCCACCTTGTGCAGGAGATCTTCCGTCAGCTCCTCGCGGCCGAAGAAGAGGTGCTCGTCATCGACGTCGAAGCGGGCGAGTCCGCGGTACGGGGCCGGCGCGTCCTCCTCGGATCGGGGAGCGTCCTGGCGGGCTTGGTCCCGGGCCGCCTCCTGCCAGCGCTCCTGCCAGTCCGCCGCGTCGCCGCCGCACGCGGTGACGTACGCCAAAACCACGGGCAGCAGCGGGAGTTGCTCCCCACCCGCCGCCCTCGACAACGTCGAGACGGAGAATCCCACCTGCCGGACCATCTGCCGGTAGGTGATGCCGCCTGCCTCCTGGCGTAGTTTGCGCAACTCGAACGCCAGCTGCTGCACCGGCCCCCGCGCCGGATCGATCTCGGTCTCCGGACGTCCCACTCCGCTGCCCCCGACTCCCGCATGCCGTTTGCACGGACGCCTCGCACCTGCACGCGTGCTGCCCCTGATGCAGGCACCATCTCGCCGATTCAGCCCCGTGAGCTGCTTTGTTTCACGTCCGGGACAAGGCTGTGCAACAACCGTCGAGCGGGTGAAATCAAGGCCAACCGATGCATGGCTCCCGGATTCGGGGGCCAGATCGCCGTGGGCGCTTTCCCTGCCCGTGGCCCAGGAGAGGACACCATGGCTTCACACCTTCGGCAGACCTCGATAGCCGTCGCCGTCACCCTGCTGGCAGGGCTGTCGGCCGCAGTGACCGCAACACCCGCGCAAGCGGCCGGGGACTACAACTACCTGGTCTTCAACAAGAACTGGAGCGACCAGACCAAGTCGTCGCTGACCCTGTACCGCTACCTGTCGTCCCGCGACAGGGTGGTGAAGGTCGACTCGTGGCGAGCCGGATCAGGATCGAACCACAACGCCTGCCGGCACAACGGCGGCGGCTGGCTGCCCAACGGCACCTACAAGATCAAGACCAAGCAGAAGAACTTTGACGGCACCAAGATCAAGGGCTACGTCATGCAGCTGGCCGACTTCAGGTGCGGCAACAACCAGCTACGGGACGAGCTGTTCATCCACAGCGAGATGAAGAAGAACGGCTACCCGGGTTCGTCCGAGCAGTGGCGCTGGACGGACAGCAACCCCAACGACTACTACTCCGCAGGCTGCGTCAAGCTGCGCCCCTCCGCCATCAAGGAGCTGTTCGAGTACGCCAAGCCCACCAAGCTGGTTGTCGTGACCTGACGCTGCGTCTGACGACCCCGCCCATCCGGCACATCGCTCCTGCGGCCTTCCAGCCGCAGGAGCGATGTGTGCTCCATCAGCCCGCAGCAACGGCCCGCGCTCCGCGACCAAGCGGGTACCGATACGGACATCGCCCTACTTGACTGTCACGGTCACGGTCGGGGAGACGGTGTCGCCGCCCTTGATGCGCAGTTGTTCGTTGCCCTTGGTGTTGAGCTTGGCATCAAGGGAGTAGCTGCTTCCGTTCTTCACCTTGGTGGTGGCCTTCAAGTTGGTCCACTTCTTGCCGTTCTTGTGCTGGAGAACCAGCTGGCTGTCGATCTTCAGGCCCTTGGTCTTCCCGGTGAAGTGCACCATGTCACCGACGTTCACCTCGGTCGGCGTGGCTGTGACCGTGATAGAGGCCTCCGAGGCGGAGGCAGAAGCGGAGGGCGAGGGCTTTGTGCTCGCGGCGGCAACGGCGCCGGTCGTGCCGGCCGTCAGCAGCGCCACGGAAAGCGCGCCCACGGCAATCGTCCGGGCGCAGCGGCTGCGCAGGGTGGCTGTCACGTTGGACTCCCGATTCTTGCGGACTCCCCCATGCGGTACCACAGCCAAATTAACCCATCCGGACTATTCACGCCCCCGGAGTGGCCGCCAGGCCTCTGGGACTCAAGGGATGCGCACAGGCGGACCAGCCCCCCTCCCCAGCCGCGTCGGGAATCCAACTCGGGGGAAGCCAGGTTCCGGCTGGTCAACGAATTCCGTCGCTGGGCGATTCAGCCCGCCTGAGCGGCCGGCGGTTGAGGCGGCCCGCAAGGCTGCGACGAGCTGCTGGTCGGCAGCGCCGCGAGCCTTCGGCGTAGGAAGCGGGCCTCGGGTCCGTCCTCGGTCACCAGCCGCAGCGCGTCCTTGTACGCGGTCCTTGCCGCCTCGGTGCGGCCGACGCGGCGCAGGAAGTCCGCGCGGGCCGCCGGAAGCAGGTGGTAGCCGGCCAGCGCGTCGGTGTCCAGCGCATCCAGTGCGTCGAGCCCGGCCGCGAAGCCGTCGCGGAAGCCCACCGCCACCGCCCGGTTGAGCGCGGCCACCGGAGAGGGCTGGGCGGCGAGCAGCGCGTCGTACAGCGGCACGATCGCATGCCAGGGCGTCGCCTGCGCGGACGGCGCGGACGCGTGGCAGGCCGCGAGCCGCGCCTGCAGCCGGTACGGGCCCGGCGGGCGGCCAGAGCGTGTCGCGCGGCGCAGTTCGCGGTGTGCCCCGGCGGTCAGCGCCGGATCCCAGCGGGACCGGTCCTGCTCCTCCATGGACACCAGGTCACCTGCGGCGTCGAACCGGGTGGCGCGGCGGGCCTGCTGGAACATGATCAGGGCAAGCAGGCCGCAGGCCTCGTCGGCGGACGGCATCAGGTCGACCAGCAGCCGCGCCAGGTGCAGCGCTTCGTCCGCAAGGCGGCCTTCGGGCTGTCCGTAGCCGGCGTTGAAGACGAGGTAGAGGACGGCGAGTACCCCGTCGGTGCGCTCGGCCAGCAGCTCGTCCGGCGGCACCCGGTACGGGATCGCGGCATGGCTGATCTTGCGCTTGGTACGCAGCAGCCGCTGGGACATGGTGCTCTCGGAGACCAGGAAAGCGTCGGCGATCTGCGCGGTGCTGAGCCCGGCCACGGTCTTCAGGGTCAGCGCCACCCGGCCATCCAGCGGCAGCGCCGGATGGCAGCAGGTGAAGATCAGACTCAGTCGGTCGTCGCGGTCCGTACCGGTCTGCGCCGCCTCGACCAGCAGCGCCCGTTCGGCCAGTTTGGCCTGCTCCGTGCGGCGACGGCGCAGCACGTCGAGCGCCCGGTTGCGGGCCGCGGTGGTCAGCCAGGCCGCGGGAGAGCGCGGCAGGCCGGCCTCGGGCCAGTGCCGCAGCGCCTTCTCCAGCGCGTCCTGCACACAGTCCTCCGCCAGCTCCCAGTCGCCCGTCAGGCGGATGAGGCTCGCCACCATGCCCGCCCGCTCTACGGCAACAGCCGAGGCCGCCGCCGCGGCAGCCTCGGCTGTCGCCGGTGTCACGCGTGCTCGCCCGGCCAGAACGGGCGCAGCTCGAGCTTGCCGCCGACTGCCATCGGGTGCCGAGCGGCGATCGCGATGGCCTCGTCCAGGTCCTCGCACTCAAGGATGTCGAAGCCGCAGATCCACTCCTTGGACTCGGTGAACGGGCCGTCGGTGATCAGCACTTGGCCGCGGCTGACTCGTACCGTCGTGGCATCGCTCGGGGGCCGCAGCCGCTCCCCGATGATCCGCTTGCCGCGGCCGTCGACATCGGCCAGCCACTCCTCGATGGTCAGGTCGTCCGGCGCGGGCTCGGCCTCGGCGGCGGCGTCCGGATCGACCACGACGAACATCATGTACTTCATGCGCGGGGTTCCTCCCTGCTCAACGCTGCGGACGACCATACGACGAACGGGCCGGCGCCGGATCCGACACCGCGCCGGGCACAGTTCCGGGACCGCCGCATCACTGCACCACCCACTGCCGGCCGTCCAGCAGCTCGCGCACCGCGTCGAGGTGCCCGGCGTGCACGGAGGTCTCCACCAGGACGTGCGCCACGACGGAGCGCACATCGGGGAAGTCGAGCCCCCAGCGCGCCCAGACGGGGTCCGGCTGCTTGGGCGGCGCGCCCAGGTCCGTCGCTGCGAGGACGGCGTCGGCTCGGCGGATCTCCTCCCGGTAGAGCGCGAAGACGTCCTCAGCGCTCTCGTCCGCGCCGACCTGCCAGTCGCCGCCCTTCTCGGACGGCAGGATGTCCCGCGGCTCGCCGCCCACCACACAGCGAAACCAGTACCGCTCATCGGACAGCGCCAGATGCCTGACCAGCGCCAAGCAGTGCCAGCCCGAGGGCAGCACCGGGCGGCACAGCTGCTCCTCCGTCAGCCCCTCCAAGATCCCCAACACATGCCCGCGCTGTCCCGCCAACCGCCCGAGCAGCACCTCGGCTTCCCGCCCCATCCCGGATCTCCTTCTGTCGCAATCTTCGATCTTCTTGCCCCTACGACGAATGGGACAGCACGAAATCCGACAGCCGACGGCCCCCTTCCGTCGGAAGGCTGGCAGTCGCGGTCGGTCGGCCGGTCAAGTACCGCGCGTCGGATGCTCATGGAGTACCGCGAGGTCCTCGCCGAGTGCGGGCACGACCTGCAGGAGCACCTGGGCGAGCTGCGGGGAACTGCTCACCGCAATCCGCGCCGTACAGCCGGCTCATGGGCACTTCGCCGCGGCGGCCGCGCGGATCGACTGCGACGTGCATTGACATCCTCTGCCCCCTGAAGGGGGCAGAGTCCCATCCGTGTCGCAGTGCGGCCGGGTGGGTGGTTGACGCTTCTAAGACCGGGTATCCCCGAGGTCTCCACGTCCTGACGCCACATGTCCTGCGGCGTGTTCGATGTTGCGGGCGGCGTTGGTGTCCGCGTTCGCTTCGTACCCGCAGCTGTCTGCCTTGCAGACGAAACGGGCCTGGCTCTCACGGTTGCCGGGGGTGATGAACCCGCAGGCAGAGCAGCGCCGGGAGGTGTTCGGGGCGGGGACCTTGATCAGGTATCCGCCCCGGTCGGCCAGCTTGTATTCGAGGAAGGTGACGGTGCGTCCCCATGCCTCGCCGCTGATCGACCTGTTCAGGCCGCGCTTTTGCGCGACATTGGTGCCGGGGGCTTCCACGGTCCCCTTGGCGGCCTTGACCATGTTGCGGATGGCCAGGTCTTCCACCCCGATGATGCCGAAGATGTCGGCGAGTTCGGTGGTGGTGCGGTGCTGCCAGTCAAGGGCGCGGCGCGTGGCTCTTGCGCGGAGCTGCTTGATCTGGTCGTACGTACGGCGAAGCCGGGCGCTGTTGCGCTCGCCGGGCTTGCGCTGGCGGCCCTGGCGTTCGCGCTGCTGTTCCAGGCGCTTGAGCCGTCCTGCTTCACCGGGGGTGAGCCAGGGGCCGTGTTCGCGGAAGGTGCCGTCTGAGAGGGCGAGGGGTTTGGAGATGCCCCGGTCGATGCCGGTGATCGGCCCGTCGTGGGGCTTGGGCTCGTCTACCTCGGTCTGTACGCGGAAGACGATGTGCCAGCCGTTCGCTTCCTTGGCCAGGCGTGCCCCGGTGACCCGGTTGAGCTTGTCCGCGCGCTTGCCGTACGGGAGATCGCGGGTCCAGCGGAAGCGGACCAGGCCGACCATGGGCACCCAGCACTGTCCCCAGTGGCGGGACAGGCGGGTAATGCGCAGGTCTCGGCCCTGGGGGATGTCGACGGCCCGGCGGCTGGTGCGCTTCTTGAAGGTCGGCGCTTCTGCGCGGCCTTCCCAGCAGTTCACCCACGCTCGGTGGTACGTCTTGAGTACCTGTTGCGCGGCCTGCGCGGGCACGGCCTTGAGCCAGGGAATGTCCTTGCGGGCCTGGCGTATCGCCTCGTCCATGCGGGCGAGGGAGCGCTGGCACTTCGGGGTCATCTCCCACAGCTCGTGCAGGAGATTCCACATCGCACGGGCGCCGTGGCCCTGGTCATCGACCAACGGGAGCTGGGCGGGGCTGAGGTAAAGCCGGGCCTTGTGGCCACGCTGACGCTTCAACTTCCCTCCCCATCCCGCCCGTTGCCTGATTCGTAGACCATACGAGCATTGGTGCATGTCACCACGTTGGAAAGCGGCCCCCGATATCCGCCGGTCAGCACACGTCGTCTACAACCTGCACGTTCACTTGGTGTTCGTCACGAATTTCCGGCGGGGGGTGTTCACGTCCGAGATGCTGACGCGCTGCGAAGTGATCATGCGTGAGATCTGTACGGACTTCGAGGCGGAGCTGAAGGAGTTCAACGGCGAGCGCGACCACGTGCACCTGCTGGTGCACTATCCGCCGAAGGTCGCCCTGTCGAAGCTGGTCAATCGCCTCAAGGGCGTCAGCTCGCGGCGGCTGCGCTTCGAGTACACAGGCGAGGTCAACCGCGCCATCATGCACGGCCGCTTCTGGTCCCGTTCGTACTTCGCCGGATCATGCGGCGGAGCACCGATAACAGTCGTCCGTCAGTACATCGAGCAGCAAAAACGCCAGTACTGACCTGCGGGTCAGAGCAGTCCTGAGATGGCCTACACCCCCCACCTAAAGGCGGGGGCACTGGCCAAGGTCAGAGGTAGTTCGTGGTCTGGCGCGTGATGGCCGAACGGGCCGCCGGAACCCCGGGGCCGACGACGTCCTGTCGGCGGCTGCCCGCACCTCGGCCAAACCCTGCTGCGGAAGGACTCGAACAGGGCGGATGAGACCGATGGCTCTTGAGGTAGCGGGTGGCCTCTGATCCCTGCGTACGCGGTGAAGGGACGCAAGGAGCCCCGGGCGGGATGCCCGGGGCTCCTGCGATACCAAGGTCTCCCGGGGGGGCACCCCGCCCTGGAGATGCCCCCTGCGGAGGCCGTCCTCCCGACCCCCGTGGCGGGAGGACGGCCCCTGCCTTTCGCGGTGATCGCCCGGTCAGTACAGCTTGTTGACGGCTGTGCTCGTGGTCTTCTTGAAGGCGGCCACGGGCGCGTTCCCGAAGTCGCCCATCTGTCCCCACTTCACGACGGTGACGGTCCTGCCGTCCCGCCCGACCGACAGCAGAGCGATGTCGGTGGCACCCCAGGACGTCTCGGTGTGCAGGCCGCGGACACGGGCGCCCTCCTCGACCGGCAGCTTGCCGTAGTCCCGGCCCTCGGCCTCGACGTCGGGCGAGGACTCCTCGATGCGGTCGGCGCAGGTGCGGATCAGATCGTCGTAGTGCTTCGCCAGTGCCTTGGCCTGGGCGGCTGTGCCCGTCACGACGGTCAACTGCACGGCGCCCGTGTCCAGATCGGTCCGGAACTCCCGGTGCCGGTAGTCGTAGTCGAGCACGCCCTCCGTGCTCACGCAGAGGCCGAGTGCCTCCGGGAACCCCTCGGTGACCGGCCCGGCGGTCCAGGACGACGACGGGTGCGGCGGCAGCTGGGACGCCGACAGGAACTTGGGCGCGGCGGCCTTCGGCGCGGCTCCTGCGGCCGGTGCCGTGAGGACCGTGCCCGCCGCGAGGGCGGCGACGGTGAGTGCGGTGCAAGCGCTCGTTCGGATGCGCATGGACATGGGTTGTTCCCCCGTGCATGAGTGCGTGGACGTGGATGCCGCGGTGAGGCCGGCTGGTCGGCCCGGCCTGGCCGGTGCGACACCAAGAGCATCAGCGGTCACGGCGGCCGGGCGCAACAGCCGACGGCCGATCGGGCACGGTGGAACCATCCCACCCCGTTTGACGTGCAGGTACATGGGGTGCCTGGGATACCGTCCCGGGCCGGGTGGGGTCGTACGAAGACGGGGGGACCTGTGCCGGCACAAGGCGACGGCGACGGCATCGACAAGGTGATCGATGAGGTGGCGGAGTTTGCGGCACTGCTGCGGGCCCTGAAGGAGCGCACGGATCGGAGCTATGGCTCGCTGGCCCGGCGTCTGGGCATGAACACCTCGACGCTGCACCGCTATTGCGCGGGCGACGCGGTGCCGCTCGACTTCGCCCCCGTGGAACGCTTCGCGGCCCTGTGCGGGGCAAGCTCGGAACAACGCCTGGAACTCCACCGCCGTTGGCTCCTGGCAGCGGCGGCCCGCCGTCGGCCTCCCACGGCGGGGGCAGTGCAGAGCGCGCCCGACGCCACGGCGTCGGAAGCCGTGAACGACGCGGCGCACGGACCGGATACAGCAGTGGAGGGCAACACCGAACCAGGCACGGCGCTGAAGCCCGGCAGCGACCCGATCGCCACATCGGACACAGCGCCGAGGGCCACCGGCAGCCCGGCCGTCGAAACGGACCCTGCGCCCAGACCGCCCGGCGCACCCTCGCACCCGCTCCCGCGGCGTCCCTGGTACCGCCGGAGGCGTTTCGTGGTCGGGCTGGCCTGCGTCTGTGCCGTACTTGCGACGCTCGGGTCCTTCTCCGTCCTGCCGGACGGGCGGCGTGCGTCCGGGGACGCTCCTGACCGGGTCGCCGGTTCGGCGGAGGCCAGGGCGCCGGAGCGACGGGGCGCCTCAGCCGGCCCGAGCGGCACCCCCACCTCTGAGCGGCCTTCCGGCTCCGCCACCCCGAACGAGAAGCCGGGCACCTCCCGCCCGCCCGGCGAGACATCCACCCCGCCCCGCGGCGACCAGCCCGCCGGGCTGCCGCTCACCTGGTCCGTCAACTCCCAGGCGTGGAAGCTCGGCTGTGACCACAACTACGTCATCGCCAAGCCGCCGAGCCAGGTCCCCCCGCCTCCTGCCCCGCAGGACGCGGCACCTTGGGCGGTGACGCAGAGCGCCGCGCACGGCGGCGAGACGCTCGTACAGCTGTCGCTGCAGGGGCGCAGCGACACGGCCGTCGTGCTGGAGGCGCTGCGCGTGCGCGTGGTCGGCCGTACGGCGCCGGCCGAGGGCAACGCCTACGCCATGGACCAGGGCTGCGGTGGCGCGATCACTCCCCGGTACTTCGCCGTGGACCTGGACAAGGACCGCCCCCTCGCCCGCGCAGTCGCCGGGAACGACTCCGGCACCCCGATCCCGGCCGTGCGCATGCCCTACCGTGTCTCGGCGAAGGACCCCGAGGTACTGCTGGTCACCGCCGCGACCAGCTCGTGCGACTGCCGCTGGTACCTGGAGCTGGACTGGTCCTCCCAGGGCCGCAAAGGCACCGTACGCATCGACGACGACGGCCACCCGTTCCGCACCAGCGCCATCAAGGGCCTGCCTCAATACACGTACGACACTCAGGAGCGCGAGTGGAAGCCCCGCAGCTGAGGCGGGGCAGATCAAGGGGCTTCCTACGGGCCCGCAGCGGGCCGCCCGTCCTCTGCCCGCCAGGGTGATGGGCAGAGCGCACCGTTCACGCCGGGGAGTTCCTGCTCCACCGTGGCGCGGAAGTGCGCGAGCCTGCGTCTGGTGCGTGGCCGCCAGCGCCTGCTCTCCCGCCGCCTCCCCTGCCTGACCCGAACCCACCGCGTCCCCCACCTGCTCAGGAAAGGTGTCCTTGACCTCCGGGAACCACGCCGCGGGCACCGCGGTCTCCAGATCGTCGTGCGGTCGCGACCGCTCTCCGCGAAATTGATCCAGTCCCCACCCCGCCGCGATGTACCAGGGTGTTCAGCGCGGTCCGCGAAGTCGCCGCTGAACAGCAACAGTTGGCGAGGCAGGCCAGCTGTGCGCGGGACGGGCCGATGGTGTGCGGGGACACTGTTGGCGAATTCGACACACCCGTCGAGCTGTCCCACCCGCCTCTGTGTGCACGGAGAGCCCCCGGCCGCCTGCGGCCTCACCCTCGGCATCCGCCCCATCTCCGCGCAGGCGAAGGTGCGTCGGAGGAATCCTGTCTGCGCGGGCCGGACAGTGCGCTCTGCGCTCAGACACCAGGTTGGTTGTCGGTGCACGAGGGGGCCCTCGCCGACAGCCCGGCGGGGTGGAGCAGCGTGAAGTCTGGCTGTGAGCCGTCCGACCGAAGCCACTGGAACGGAACCCGGACATTCCCAGGATCACTTGAGGATCAACTCGACCCTAGTGTCGGCTGTGTCAGCAGGAGACACCGCAACCGACAGCCTCTGGAGATCATCGTGCGTTCGCGTCGTGCCGCCCGTTCCACCCGCCTCGTCCTGGCCGCGGTGGCGGTGACGGCCCTCGCCTCCACCGCCACCGCGTGCGGCCCAGACGACGCCGTGGGCGCCGGATCTTCCGCGACTCCCTCCGCAGGTGGCGGCAGCGACGAAAGCCGTTCCAAGGAGAGCCCTTCCCGCGGCTCCGACTCCAGCGGATCCGACTCCGGCGGCTCCACCGACAAGAGCAGCTCCGGGACCAGCGACGACAACAAGAGCGGCTACGGACAGTCCTGCGGCACCAACGACCTGGACTTCACGCTCAGCTCGGAATCTCAGGCGGGCGGCTACTACCTCGTCACCGCCAAGGCCAAGTCCGGCATCACCTGCTACCTGGACGTCAACACCCCCAGTGCGTCCTTCGGTTCCGGTGTCGACGGCGTCGCCTCACCGGTCGGGCAGGGAGGCGAAGACCCCATCAAGCTCACCGGCTCCGCTGTTGCCTATACCGGCATCAATCCGAAGACGACCAGCGACAACGCCGGCGCCGAGTTCGAGAGTGTCATCGTCGCTCTCACCGAGGACGACCCCAACCCCGCCGAACTCCAGCTCCCCGAACCCGCCAACGTCGACAAGCCCATCGTCACCAACTGGTCGACCAACCGCTCCGAGACCGTCCCCCTCATCCCCTGACCGACCACACCGTCGCGGCGCCAGGGCGGGAGAACGGCCCTGGCATCCGCCCCGATCGACAGTGCGAAGGCGCCGACGGGTGAGCCGAATTGTCCACCTGCGCGGATCATCAGCACCGTGGGCCGGCGAACAGGCACAAGAGCGCGCCTGACGGGTCAAGGTGTGAGCGGGTCGAGTACCTGCTTGTGGGCGTGTTGGTAGATCACAGAGGTACGAAATCCGACGACTTCGCGGCGCTCGGTGAACTTGTCCATGAGGAAACCATGGAGGTAGTCCACGCTGGGCACGGAGACGTGCACGATCATGTCGTCGCCGCCGGTGACGACATAGACCGTGCTGACCTCGGGCAGGCCGGCCGCATAGGTCTTGAACGCCTCGATGACCGCCCGACTGAGGGGGCGGATCTGGAAGTGGATGAGCGCTTGGACGTGGCGGTTCAGGGCGGCCGAATCCACGGCGGCGTGGTAGCCGGTGATCACTCCGCGGGCGCGCAGTTGGCGGATGCGTTCGAGGCAGGTCGACGGGGCTATCCCGAGAGTGCGGGCGAGGTCGCGGTTGGTCTGCCGCGCATCGCGCTGCAGATGCCGGACGATCGCCGAATCAAGTTCGTCCATGCGGCGATTATGGCCCCCCTGCCGAATTCCATTCGGCCACGGGCCGTAGGCGTTGTCGAAACGGCTAGCTTCACGCCATGACAGCCGCACTTCAGGAAGCTCTGACCCTCCACATCCCGTACCCCTCGCATGAGTTGGTGCAGGTCGTGCGCGGTCACCGCAGTGGCCTGGCGATCACCATCGCGATCCACTCGACCGCGCTCGGCCCGGCCGCCGGCGGGTGCCGGATCACGCACTACCCCCACCCCGCCGCCGCCATCGCGGACGCACTGCGGTTGGCGACGGCGATGACCGAGAAGAACGCGCTGGCCGGCCTCGACCACGGCGGCGCGAAAGCGGTCGTCGCCCTCCCCACCACAACTCGGCCGACCGGCCCGGAGCGTACGGCGATGCTCCACGACCTCGGCGACGCGATCGCATCGCTCGACGGCCGCTACATCGCAGGCCCGGACGTGGGAAGCAGCCCGGTCGACATGTCCGTGATCGGCGAACGCACCACGCACGTCTGCTGCCGGCCCGTCGAGAACGGCGGCAGCGGCGACTCCTCCCTCCACACCGCACGCGGGACCCTCACGGCACTGGGCGCAGTGGCCGACGAAGCCTTCGGCTCACCGCAATTCGCCGGCCGGACCTTCGGGGTGATCGGCCTCGGTGCGGTCGGCGCCCACGTGGCCCGGCTCCTGCACCGGGCCGGTGCGCGGCTCGTCGTGACGGACGTCAACCCAGCCACCCGCAGCCTGGCCGAGGAGTTGGGCGCGACCTGGGTGGATCCGGACAACGCCCTCGCGACGGAGGTCGACATCCTCGTTCCGGCCGCACTCGGCGGCCTGCTGACCGCGCGCACCGTGCCACTGCTTCGGTGCGCCGCCGTCGCAGGACCGGCCAACAACCAACTCGACGAACCGGCCACCGCCCGCCTCCTCGCCGCACGCGGCATCCTCTGGGCACCGGACGTGGTCGTCAGTGCGGGAGGAGTCATCCACGCCACCGGTGTCGAACTGCGCCGGGAATCTCCGGAACAGCTCACCGAGCGTCTGGGCGCCATCGCCACCACGCTCCGGCAGGTCTTCCACACGGCCCGGACCCACCGGACCACACCCGCGGACGCGGCCGCGGAACTCGCCGGGCAACGAGTTCGCCAAGCAGCCTCGCACCCGGATCACGATGCAGTGCTGCCCCTGGGTTCATGGGCAGCAGGGCCGAGCAAGCCCGAGCCGCCGACATTCCACCCGACACCACAAGGGAGTTGACGACATGACGAACCGCTGGGTCGGAGTGACCATCGACTGCGTCGACGTGGAACGGGTCGCGGGCTTCTGGAGCACACTGCTTGACCGCCCCCAACTGCCCTCCCGGCCCGGCTGGGTCTACCTCGGCCATCCCGGCGACCCGGAGCCCCGCCTCAACTTCCAGCCCGTGACCGAACCGCAGCACGGCAAAGTACGCCTGCACCTCGACGTCGGGGTCGACGACATCGACCAGGCCATCGCTGAAGTCATCGCCCTCGGCGGCCGGTTCACCGACGAACGGCACGACTACGACGAAGGCGTGGTCGTCGTGATGGCCGATCCCGAAGACCATGAATTCTGCCTGGTCCAGTACTACTGACCCGCCCCACCCTCCGTCTACGGCGCGTCCAGGCCCGACTCGTCTCGCAGCCGCTGCGGGCTGAACGCCCTCATACGGCTGCCGCCATGGGCGAGGTTCGACGAGTCCGTTCGCTGAAGAATCCGGCAGGGCCATCAGCAACGCAGGGGTGAGAGTCGTGAACGAGACGGGCCGTGCCCATCGGTGGCACGGCCCGCCGAGGACGTCACTTCACTTCCCGACGCACCTCGTCGCGTAGATCCGCTGCGATCTGCGCGGCTTCCTCGACGGAGACCTTCTGCCCGCCCTGATCGCCGTCGTTCTTCGGCTCCACCACGCCGATGGTGCTGTAGTCGGCCCAGACGCACATAGTCTTGTCGTCGACCCCCTCTTCTTCGAAGACCTGGCACTTCATCACGGCGTTGTCCAGGCCCTCGGGGGTCACCCGCTTCGGCTCGCCCACAGCCTTCGCCCCATGCTCCGAGAGGCCGACCCAGCCCGTGATCCAGCCCGGGTCGGCGATGACCCGGTCGAGGGACCGTTGTGGATCCGCTATCTCACCCCAGACACCGTCGAACTCGATCGACGGTGAGCGGTCGTCGCCTTCTCTGGTGCGGTAGGCGGGGCTGATGCCGTGGGCCCGCTTGACCCCCACATGTTTCATGTCGTCATGGTTGACCTCGTCGTCGGTCTCGCCCGGGTTGTCCAACTTGTACTCACCCAGCACGGTCCGCGGCACCGCCAGCTCGTAGTCCTTCCCGTCGTCCTTCAGCTCCGGGCCGCCCGAATCGCCGCCAAGGAAGTACCAGGCCCCACCTCCCGCCAGCGCGATCGCCAGCACCACGGCGACGACGACACCGACCGTCATACCGCCACCCTTGCCGGCCTGGGAGGGCGGGCCCACAGGCGGGGGCGGCAGCTGTCCCTGCGGGCCGTACGGCCCGGGCTGTTGTGGAGGCTGGTGGTAACTCAAGTGCTCCCCCTTCGGATCAACGTGCACTCGCACACCATGCACGGACGCCGGGCCCGCCCCGCTGGTTGCGGCCAGAACTGGTGGCCGGGGGCTGCGGATGGAGGTTGGGGCGACGAGAAGCGTCAGTTGGGACCGCGGCGATCGCCCGCCTGGGCGTGTATTCAGCGCGGTGATCCATCAGCCAGGACAGGTAGGAGAGTCCTTGGTCGATGACCCTGGGGTCCTGGCCGCACCAGTACTCGATGATCACGGGTGCGCCGTTCTCGTCAAGGCCGAGGGTGTCGATGCGTCCGCCGTACTGGAGGCCGGTGCTGCACTCGTCGGCAACGAAGCGAAAGCCCGGCAACGTGGGCATGTGCTTTTCGACCAGCCTGTGCAGCTCTTGCTCAAGAAGCGCTCCGCCCGCCGGCACCTAGCGGGCGGCATCTCGCCACCCCGTGCTCCCCCTCTGTCCGTGCCGACCATAACGGCCGGCACGTACGAAATCGTTCCAGCATCAGCCGGGCTCAGCCAAGGCGAGCAGGTTGCCTGGGATGAGCACCTCCAAAACGTCCCACCTGGCCGGGCACGCTCCGCAGCAGTGGGATCGCAACAGCCCATGCGCCTGGATGACTTCATGGCGACTGCGTGAAATGGGCGTGCCCCGGCCCCGGCACAGCCGATTGTCAGATTCGGCTGAACGTGTTCTACGATCCCCACCATGGCCCAGAAGGTAGTCACAACATATGTGGATGACTTGACCGGCGAGGAATCGTCGGAAATCGCCACGCACAGCATCCTCGTCGACGGAGCTGGGGTCGAAATCGACCTCACGGATGAGAACTACGAGAAGCTCCTGGAAATCCTCAACCCGTACCTGCATGCCGACGGTGCTCGCAGGATTCGCGGTGCATCGAGGGCGAAGGCCAAGCCCGGGGCGGCGGCGGGCGGCAAGGAAGAATCGTCGGCGATCCGCGCGTGGGCGAAGGAGAACGGCTTCGAGGTCAGCGATCGCGGCCGCGTACCGGCCACGGTGCGTGAGGCGTACGAAAAGGCTCGCTGAGCCTCACCGAATAGGCGGTGGCCCTCGCAATGCCGCGGGGGCCACCGCTCTTTCCGCAGGGCCAACGACACCCCGGGCTGCACGGCTGCGTCGACGGTGGCTGGCACACCCCCTACGGGCTTGCCGACATTGGTGACTTCGTAGGCCTGCCTGACACCTCCAGCGGATCACGGGGGGAATCTGCAGGTGGCCGACAGCTGCGGATTTGGATGACTACCACTCTGGATTCGTGTCGCTCAGGTGGCGCTGCCGCATTGAGACGTTGCCATCTTGACGTTCCCGGGCCGCAGGGTTCCGGCTACGTGCGGTACTGCCGGCGACCGCCACCCGGCCGCCGCCGGCGACGGCTGTCGGCTGCATCGGATTTCACGCCACGGCGCGGAAGAACGCTTTCAGGTCGGCGATGAGCAGATCGGGGGCTTCCAGGGCCGGGAAGTGGCCGCCGCGGTCGAATTCGCTCCAGTGGACGACGTTGTGTGCCGTGTCGGCGAAGCGGCGAATGGAGGTGTCGGTGGTGAAGACCGCGACGCCTGTGGGGACCGTGCCGCGGGGTTTGGGTGTCCACATGGCCGGATCGTTGAATCGCTCGTAGTAGGAGTTGGCGACCGATGTGGCCGTGTCGGTGAACCAGTAGATGCTGACGTTGGCGAGCAACCGCTCGAGGTCGACGGCGTCATGGGGCAGGGCGCTGGCAGGGTCGGTCCAGTCCTTGAACTTCTCGGCGATCCAGGCGAGTTGCCCGGCCGGCGAGTCGTTGAGGGCGGCGGCGATGGTCTGCGGGCGGGTTCCCTGCAGCTGCATGTAGCCCCCCAGCTCTTCCTGCCACCGTTTCATCTCTTTGAGCCGGGCCTTGTCGGAGTGACTGAGGGCGGCCAGGTCGGCGGGGTCGCCGGTGGGGAAGGTCACGAGGTTGTTGACGTGCACACCGAGCACTCGCTCGGGCGCGCATCGGCCGATGAGCGGCGCGATGAACGCGCCGACATCGCCGCCGTGCACTCCGTACTGGTCGTAGCCGAGTCGGGTCATCAGTTCGGCAAGGGCGGCGGCGACACGGCCGTCCGTCCAACCGGTCTCCGGGAGCGGCCCGGAGAACCCGAACCCGGGAAGCGACGGGATCACCAGGTGGAAGGCGTCGTGGGCTTCGCCGCCATGCGCGGTCGGGTCGGTGAGCGGACCGACCAGGTCGAGGAACTCCACCATCGAGCCGGGCCAGCCGTGCAGCAGCAGGAGAGGCCTGGCCTGTTCATGGCGGGACCTGATGTGTGCGAGATGCAGCGTGGCGCCGTCGATCACTGTCGTGAACTGCGGCAGCTCGTTCAACTGGGCCTCGTGCTGACGCCAGTTGAAGGAGACCCGCCAGTGTTCGGCGAGTTCCTTGAGGTAGTCGACCGGCACCCCGCGCTCCCATCCGGCGCCCGAGAGGGCCGCGGACCAGCGCGTGCGGGCCAGCCGGTCCTGAAGGTCGTCCAGGTCGGCCTGGGGGACCTCGATGCGGAACGGTTGGACCGTGGTTTCGGGAGGGGCAACGGTGCTCATGACGTTCTCCTTCCGTGGACTCCAAACAAAACATACGGTCGACCGTATTTCTCGGCAAGGGTTGTGGCAGCATGAGCCCATGAGCGAGCTGGCGCAGGCAAAGAGTGCGACCGACGGCCGCCTGATCAAAGGCGCTCGAGCGCGACAGAGGATCGCTCGGCACACCGTCGACGTCGCCTCGGCAGAAGGACTCAACGGGATCAGCTTCGGCCGGATCGCGGCCGACCTGCGGCTGAGCAAGAGCAGCGTGCAGACACTGTTCCGGACCAAGGAGGCCCTGCAGCTCGCGGCCGTCGAGGAGGCCGGCCAGGCGTTCGCCCTCGCCGTCGTCGGCCCGGCCCAGGCCGCAGCCGAGGGAGCCGCCCGAATGCGGGCACTTGTCGACAACTGGATCACCTATGCCCAGACACCGCTGTTCGCCGGCGGCTGCTTCTGGTCGGCCAACCTCCCCGAATTCGACAGCCGGCCCGGAGCCATCCGCGACGCGCTCGTACGCGGGCATGACGGCTGGCTCGGCCTGCTGGCCGACGAACTACGGCACGCTCACACGGCCGGGGAGATCGCCGAACTGGACTGCGAGCTGGCCGCCTTCCAAATCGACGCCGTGCTCCGCGCCGCCAACACTGCCCTGCGCCTCGGCCGCCGAGACTCCGTCGACAGCGTCCGCCGCGTGGTCGACAGCTTCCTCCCCGCCCCACGATGACCCGGTCGCCGCAAGCTGGAGGAACGAGGCAAAGGCATGCGCACTTTGTGCGCTCTTCTGCTCAGCTTGAGGAGATCGCCGCGGCCGTTGGGGCAGGAACTGCGACGAGCCGGACGACATCCATCCCCTGACTCGGCATGATGCAGGACTGCGTCCGCCACAGGCGCTCACCAGACCGGCGTCATCCCAGCTCCCCGGCCATCGCGAGCACCACAGCCGCGATCACACACGCCGCAGCACATGCCAACAGCAAGCAGCGAACCCTCCGCCCACGCACAGCCGCGCCGTGTTCACCCCACACCGACGTGGTCAGCCAGTACGCCTTCAACAGAGCCGCATACGGCACCGGTTCTTCGTTCGGTGTCTCCACTCTCTGCCAACACCGGCCGCCCGGACAGCGACACGGTTCAGTGGCTCACTCGCACAGCATCTTCAAGAACACCTACTCGCACACCTCACGGGCGTCACCGATCAAGGGGTACGGCTTCTGGCGACGATCCGCGGTCGTCCCGGCGAGCGCCACGTATGACGACAGGGCGCATAGATCCCAACCCATGGGCTACTCGACCTACGAACGGACGACCGAATTTTCGACTCTACGGAAGGAAGCTCTCATGTCGGGTTATGGCGCCGGCGGCACCCACCCCCAGGCCCACTCGCAGACCAACGGTCTGGCAGTCGCAGGCCTGGTCTGCGGCATCGTCGGTCTGTTCTTCCTGAATGTGATCCTCGGTCCGCTGGCCATCGTCTTCGGTGCGGTCGCACGCCGCCAGGCCGCGGCCCGCAACGGTTCGGGCATGGCCAAGGCCGCCATCATCCTCGGCATAGCGGACCTGGTCGTCTTCGGGATCCTGCTCGCAGTGGCCGCGTCCAGCGGCGGTTTCAGCTGGTACGTCGGCGGCTGATCACGGCTCTCACAAACGGCCCTTCGCCCGAGCACGATCACTCGACGCCCGGAGGGGTCACCCCCCTGGTCTCTTCGCGCAACGCGTGCTCACTCAGGAGCAGGAGCGGCCCCTACTGAGACTTGCTCTGAGCTCCTGCCACCGGTATTCCGGAAACCGACCGTGACTGCCAGGATGCCCCCGAGGTTGGACCCTCGGCTGGAGCACCGCAGTGTGTGCGTCGGGCAAGGCGAACCGTGCGTCTCGCAATCCCCCCATGCAGGCAAGGGAGCCATACCGAGCCGGCAGGCGGGCCGCGCGTGCAGGGAGGGAGCAGTCGTGTTCATCGGACGTGATCGGGAACTGGCCGGTCTGCAGGACGCGTTGAGAACGCATCGGCTGGTGACACTGACCGGCGTCGCCGGCGTGGGCAAGACGCGCCTTGCCCGACAGGTGGTGGAACTCGATGCGGGCGCCGGTGCCACGTCTTCCTGCTGGGCTGACCTGTGGCAGCTCCAGGACGAAGAGATGCTGGCGCAACTCGTCGCCGACTGCTGCGGCCTGTCCGATCACACGCCTCGGCTGCCGCTGGACGCCCTGTGCCAATGGATCGGCAAACGGGACCTGTTGATCGTGCTGGACTCCTGCGAGCACGTGCTGCCCGCCTGCCGGAACCTGGTGACGACGCTGCTCGGCAACTGCCCGCAGCTGAGGATTTTGGCGACCAGCCGCGAACTGCTGCATGTTGACGGTGAGCACGTGACGGTGCTCGACCCGTTGCCGGTGGCGACGGATGCGGCCGAGCTGTTCCTGCGGCGTGCGGCAGAGGCAGGGCGTTCCCCGGATCCCAGCGATCTCAGCCGGGTGACAGAACTGTGCGCCTATCTCGACGGCCTCCCCCTGGCCCTGGAGTTGGCCGCCGGGGCACTGCGCCACAGCAGTATCGAAGAGCTGTTACGGCGCCCTCGGCACGATCTGAGTCGACCCGAGACGAGCAACGCGCCTGAGGCACCCCGCCGGCACGACGTCCTGCGTACCGCCTTGGGCTGGAGCCACGAGCTCTGCACGCCCAAAGAGCGCCTGCTGTGGGCACGACTGTCGATCGTCCACGGATATTTCGACGGGCCCTTGGCGGCCGCCCTGTGTGCCGGCGGCCCACTGTCCGCCCTCGACGTCGAACACGCCTTGAGCGGACTGGTGGACAAGTCCGTCGTCACCCGTCGCCACGAGCGCTACCTGCTGCTCGACACCGTGCGCGAGTACGGGCGACTGTGGCTCGCCCAACTCGACGAACTGGAGACGATGGCGGACCGGCATGCCGCCCACTTCCTCGCGCTGGCGCAGCAAGCCGACGCCACCTGGACGAGCGCCGAGCAGACCGGCTGGTACCGCACCATCAAAGAGGCCCACCCCGATCTGTGCGCGGCCCTCGAACACTTGCTGTCCCACCAGGGCGATCTGGCTCTCGAGCTCGCCACCCTGACCGGCTTCTACTGGACATGCTGCGGTCACGCCCACACCGCGCAGCACTACCTCGCCCGCACCCTCACCACGGGCGAGGGCCAGGGGTCGATGCGGCAACGGGCCCTGTGGGCCCTCGGCCTGACCCATCTGCTGCAGGGCAATCACGCCACCGGCAACCACCTGGCCCGCCAGTGCCTCGAGCACGCCCACACCACCCAGGACACGACAGGGCTGCTGCGCGCCAGTTACCTCCAGGGGATGAGCGATCTCCTGCAAGGCCGCCCCGATCAGACCCTGGCCCAACTCGACGACGCCCTGCACTTCGCGCGCCTGCCAGGCTCCACCACCGAGCCCGCTCCGCAGGCCGTGATGATGTGCCGGATGCTGCGCCTGTTCGCTCTGACCGGCCTCGGCCTGCTCGACCAGAGCCGCCAGGACGCCGTGATGCTGCGCGCCGAGTGCGTCAGCATGGGCGAGCACTGGATACGTTCGTACGCCGAGTACCAGCTGTGCGTGACGGCGCTACGCGAACAGCGCAGCAACGCGGCACTCGAGCACGCTCGTTCCATGCTGAACTCGAAACAGCACATCGGCGACACCTTTGGCATCGCGCTGGGACTGGACATGCTCGCGGCGGCCTTCTCGAGCAGTGGAGACGGCCACTCCGCAGCCCTCGCCTCCGGAGCCGGCCAACGCCTGTGGGAGGCAGTCGGCCACCCACAACGAGGCGCACCGGACGTCGCTCCGCTGCGTGAGGCCGGCGAGCTCACCGCGCGTCGGATCGTGGGCGCAGAGGCCTACGACGCGTACCACCGCCAGGCCGCTGCTGCGGACCCAACGGCCATGCTCGCGTGGGCAGCCGGCGGTCAGGCACCCCTCTGAGAGCAACGCCCCTCGAATACGGCCAGTACAGCGGCACCGACGACGCACCCGTGTTGGGGCATCCCGGGTGAGCGTGGCGACCACCCCGCCGCCACGGCCCCATTGGTTCCGTGTGGACGGTAGGAACCGGCGTACCCCTGACGCTGACTCTGTCGGGAGCCTTGGAGCCTTGGAGCCTTGGATGAGAATGCGCCCTCCGGAACGGAGGGTTCCGGAGGGCGCATTCGACCTACGTCCAAGGCACCCAAGGCACTATCGCGGCTTGCCGGGGCTCACTGCACCACGACGTGGTCCCCGGACGAAGTCGAGGGCCCGCTGGTGGAGTTGCCGTAGTAACGCCAGCGCCACGTACCCGATGCGCCAGCCGTCACCGTCGTCCTGAGCCCACCCGAACTGTCCGCGTACACCGCCTTCACCGTGGTGTAGGACGTGGCGCCCTCGGGCTGGAACTGCAGGCTCACCTTCCGGCCCCCGTACGAGGGGTACTTGTGCGTGTCCCAGTTCGCCCGGGTGACCTTGCCCGTCACGGTGATGGGCTTCCCCTGGTCCACCGGTTCGGGGGACGCGTTGACCGTCAGGCGGGTGTTCCGCTTGACCTGGACCGTGAGGCCCTCGTCGTCCATGTCGTGGGCATCGCCCTCAAGAAACACACGTGCTGCGATCTTCCAGGTGCCCGCGTCCTCGTTGCCGAAGTCGTAATGGGTCGGGTCGATGACCAGCGTCTCGGTGAAGTCACAGACACTCGCGCTCACCCTGATGCAGTCACTGGTGAAGATCGTGTTCCACAGCTCGTGGCTGGAGTCGATGTTCCCGCGGTAGGGGAACACCGTCGGCCCGCCGTCCCACCGACGCGTCGTCGTCATACGGAAGGAGGCGGGCACCTCCACCTCCTGCGACACCCCGATCACGATCGGCTCACCGGCGTTGAACTTGACCCGAGTGAACGACACCCCGTTCTCTGCGGCCCCGGCCGGCACCGCAGCGACCGCCGTGAACGCCGCGGCCGCCCCACCGGCCACCGCGACTCTCCATCCCTGCTTCCCCACCTGATCCCCGATCTCCCCTACGGCATACGCACATGCGCACTGTCAGATGCCGGAGTCCTTCCTTCCGGCATCTGACAGACAGATGAGATCCACCTGGAGTTGTACGCCCGTAAATCACGTTTCGAGAACAGGTGTCCCCTGCGGTGCTTTGCGGCAGCTTCCAGCAGGATGACAGGGTTCGCCATGTCGCACCGCAGCGTGATGGAGATGGCCTCGCAGACAAACCCCATATTCCAGACCCGGTAGTTGGCAGGATCCGGCAGTCCCTCGATCCCGTTCTCCGGTCCATGCTCCTGCGCGAGATCGTTCAGCACCCACCGCCGATCCCACTGAAACTTCGGATCACGCACGTGGGTGAGCAGCAGGTCGGTCGTAATGGCCAGATCGCTGGCCGCCCTGGCTCGCGAGACCTGGAGCCTGATGCCCCAACTGGAAACCGCTACCGCCGCAACCGACAAGACGAGCGAGGTCAGATTGAGCCCCACACGCCCTCCCAGCTTGGCACGGCCGAGCACCCAGCCATGTCATACATCCGCTCGCAGCGCCTGACAATACGTCACGATTGCTCACGTATGCGGTGGATACTGGCCGAGAGCTGGCGTATGCGAGCGCGGTATTGGCCCTGCCGAACCAGCAGCACGATGCGCATCGCGCGAAGACGAGCACGGACCATCATGAGGAGCACCCCCGGGAAGGACCGAACCGCCCGCCACGTCCGAGAGCCTCCAGTGGTCGCGAGCTCTCGGGCCGTCATGGCCGGTGCGGCCGGCTTCGCATGGACGTCCACACCTCCTCGGGCACGGCGATACGTCCAGTGCGGGTTCCGCTCCGTGCCGGTCCTCGTGACCAGCCGCGACTGGGCCATGCGGTCTTCAGCCGCAGGCCGGGGGTTCAGCCAGGGCCTCGCCCAGGGTGGGTACGGGATGGAAGACCCGATAGAGCCGGACCGCACGCAGGATCCGCAGCGTGAACTGATGGGGGCAGACCAGCACGAGCGTCCCGCCCCGGTCATGAATGCGCTGGCGGGCGCAGCACAAGAGGCCCACCCCCGCGCAGTCGAAGAAGACCGCCGGAGTCAGGTCAATCACGATCAAGGGCCGCGGTGCGGCAGTGGCTGCCGCCAGGTGCGGACGGATCTCGAGAACGGCGGCGATGTCTATCTCGCCGTGCAACTCCAGAACGGTGTGGCCGAGGTGGCGGTAGGTACGCAGGTACTCGGTGACGGTCTGAGTGTCACTGGAGAGCACGGCAACATCACCTCTGGGGCAGTGAGCCGGCCCCTCCGGGGCGGCCGACCGGAAGCCACCAAGGTCTGGGGTGACGGTGGACTGCCGAGCGTAGAGGGACACCCCGAGCCGAGCGCAGCGCAGAAACGGTTCGCGACCACTACATGCACCCGTTGGGGTGAAGTATCGACGCGAGTACTTGACTAAGGTGCGCAACCCCCAGCAGGAGAAAGCGAGTTGCATTTCGGCGAGCCGGTGCAGGTCGGCAGATTCACTGACCGGCAACAGTCCGGCGGCGTACGTGACGCCTTCCCCCTACGACCACTACGTGTGGTGCCGTGCGGTACACAGCCACGTGACCGGCATCGAGTCATCCGGGCGGCCTCGGGGGCCGGGCCTGGCGGACCTGCTCGATCTTCCGCTGCATGCCCCTCAGATTGTCCTGCGGGGCATGGTTTCCGGGCCGAACTGTGGAGGCAGCCAGGACCGCTGGAAGTGATCCACCAGGTTCGCATCCCTCAATACGAGGTACGGCCCGGAGGCAGACGGGGGACGCTGTCTCCGGGCCATACGAATGAGCGTATTACGCGAAGGCCGAGTGCGTCCGGCGCGTCGGTGTCTTCGTCGCAGCGGTCCGGCCGAGCTCAATGCCGCCCGTTCCTGGTCGGTGGAGTCCTTGGCCCCTGGCGCATTCAAGGCTTCCCCAGATGTGCGGGCTGTGCTTGTCTGCGGGAGGTGGTCACATCGGGGCCTCGCGTGAGTCCGCCTTGCCGCTGAGGTCGTCTCCAGGCCGACAGTCACCCCGCAGGGCGTCACTGGCGCTCCATGCAAGACGAGGGGGCGAGCGATGCCAACCGTTCTCGTGCGTGTCCACTGGACGGATCCCCGTAATAGCGCGCCGGTGCCGCCGCAGATCGCCGGGCTCGGGACAGTGCCGACGACGGCGTTCCCGCCGCCGGGCTGGCCACTCCAGCCGCAGCCGGTACCGCCAGTCGTCTGCTATGCGCAGTTGGCACGGGCGACGCCGTTGGCGCAAGCATCCTGGGACGGCGCCTCGGCCGTGCCCGGTGACACTCCATCCTGGCCCACCGCATCCGGTGCGCCGCCGAGCACCTGGGACCAGGGCTTTGCCGACCAGGCCACCGGTTTCCGGGTCACCGGGCTCCGACTGTGGCTCGGCTCGACGGCACTGAGCATGGGCGTGGACTTCGAGTGCCGGCTATGGGCGCCCGGCACCTACCCCTCCGGTGCGCCCGTCGCGGCGATACAGCTCTCCAACCAGGCATGGAACCCGGTCGGTGTCCCCGTACCGGTCAACGTCGCGGCGGGCGCCGGGATCTGGGTCATCGAGGTACACCGGACACCGAACTCCATCAAATCAGAGCCCTCGCTGGATCCTGGCCAGATCACCGGCGCGACCGGCAACCCCGGGGTGTACCCATGGGTGTCCCCCTACAACGCGGCCGAGGAAGGCATCCTGGGCATCGAGTTCACCGGCGAGGAGACCGGGCCACCGCCCGGCGCGACGGTGACGACCGAGTCTGTCGTCGGTGCCTGCGACGGGGCCGGGCGACGCCCCATCACCTACACCGTTCACGTCGACTACCCCTTCCCCCCACCGCCATCTCTGCGGGTGCGGGCCCACTTCGGGACAGGGACCTCGTGGCTGCCGGCCCTGGCCCCCGTCCAGGTCGGAACCGTGTGGCGGGCATCGTTCAGCCGCACCGACCCGTCCCAGCCCGCGGGCGACATCCTCCAGTCCGTCGCCTTGCAGCAGGCCGACCCGCCGCCTGCCTGGCTCGCCATCGCGGCCGGATGGTACGACTTCGCCCAACCACCGGGCCACGTCAACCTCAACGGCGACCCGGCGGTCGAAGTCGCTCCCTGCCCGCCGCCCGTCTGCTTCGACGTACAGCTCGCTGCGACCGGCACACCCAATCCACAGCGTCCGACCGTATGCATCAACCCAGGCGGTTCGATACAGCTCGGCTTCACCGCCACCGCTTCCGCGAAGGGAGGTCCGCCGCCAGGCCCCAATTACACCGGCTCGTACCAGTGGACGCTGCGCGACCCGCAAGGCCAGCCCGCGACGCCCGCAGTGCCCTCACCGGGCAACCAAGCGACCCTCACCTTTGACCAGCTCGGCGACTGGGAAGTCACCGTCACGCTGCCCGCGACGGACTCCTGTCCGGTCGCGAGCGACACCGTCACGGTGACCGTGGTCGACTGCAAGTGCCCCACGGTGACCTCACTCACCGCCTCCACCGGTCCCTGCGCGTTCAGCTTCGCCGCCACCGTGAGCAATCCCTCCGGCGCCGACTTCGAGACGCGGTGGGCGTTCGGCGACGGCGCCACGACCGGCTGGATTCCCCAACCGGCCAACGGGGCAGGCACAGTTGCCCTGAGCGCGGCGCACACTTACTCGCCGCCGGGTGGCGCGTACACCGTCACGCTCTCGGTGCGTGCCCCGAACTGCCCCGAGCGCAGCCGCACGATAGCCCTCACGGCGGACTGTCCGGCTGACACCACACCACCGCGGGTCACCGGCTGCGCTATCGGCACCGGCGGCGTGGTGGCGGTGAACTTCGACGAACCACTCGACGCGGCCTCGGCCCAGACGACCGCCAACTACACGGTCACGGTGCAGCCCGGCGCACCCGGGGGTGTCAACCCGACCAGTGCCGCACTGGATCCCAACAACACGACAGTGACGCTCGGCGGGCTCCCTGTGCCGGCCACCGGCGCGGTGACGGTCACCGTGACCGTGTCCGGAGTCCGCGACCAGGCAGGAAACCTCATCGACCCGGCCGCCACCAGCACCACCTGCAGCCGGCCCGGTGATGGCGACGGCGGCAATGGCGACGGATTCCCCCTGTGCACCGCGCTGCTCTGGGCGGCCGTCGCTCTGATCATCGCCGGGGCGATCCTCGTACTGCTCGGCTGCGTCCTCACCAAGGCGGCACCGCAGGCCGCGGCCGTACTGACCGTGGTCGGATGGGTGGTGTTCGGCCTCGGCTGGCTGCTGTTCGTCCTGTGGCTGTGGCTCTGTTCGAAAGTCACCCCGTGCGCGGTGATCCTGGCTGTCCGGGAGTTCGTCGGCTGGCTCATCGCGATCTTCGCGTTGATCGCGGCCGTGCTGGCGCTCCTCGGCTGGCTCCTCGATCCGTCCCTGCTGCCCTGCGCCGGCATCGCCACGTTCTATGGCGTCAACTGGGGCGTCATCTACCTGATCCTGAACAAGGTCGCCGAGGCGCGGGGTTGCCTCGTGCCCAACCCGACCAACGCAGCCCTGACCGCTCTCCTCGCCAGAAACGATCAGACCAATACCTCCGCCCGCAAGGGCTGCGGTTGCGGCTGACCCCGTCGGGCCCGGACGTCACACCGGGGTGCAGCCAAGTGAAGGCCGACGCGCACGATGTCTCGCCTTCGCCCGACGTCGACTGTCTGGAATATCGCAGGCGCCCGGATGATGTTCGCTCACAGGCTGCGCCGAAGGGGCGCCTGTGAGCGATGAGCGAGCTGGGGTGTTCCGCCTTCGGGACGGTCTCGCGACCAAGAGGCTGGCCCTATCAGTGGTGCCGGAGCAGCATCTGCAGACTCTCATCGAGGCCAACAGGGAGACGATGCTGGGCATTGAGGTGGGGGCGTGAGGCAAGTTCGGGGGGCGCGTTCGCTGGAAAATCCATTCGGGCACGCCCCCGCGGGCGAGATACCGGAATCGGTGATCGCCGATTGCTAGCTTCTCGCCATGCCCCATTTCATGCCTTCTCATCATGATTCAGCGTCATTTGCGCCTCTCGCCTCCCAGCAGGCCTGTGACGTGTTTCGCCCGATGCTCTTCGACCCGTCAAATCCCACCGACGCCCCGGCCCTGGCCGCGCTGCATGCGTCACCGGCCCTGCGCGAGGTGCATGACCGGATCGAGGACCAGGTCGCTGAACTCGTGCAATGCCTGGCGCCCGGGGAACGTTTCGGTCCGCAGGCCCTGCAGCGCGCCGTCAACGACGTAGTCGCCGGCCGACCGAACACCTATGGCAGATGGGCCTGGTACCCGTGGTCGGGACGCCTGGTCCACGTCCTGCCCGAAGAGTCATTCCGTCTGGTGCGGACCGACCGCAACCGCGACAAGATCACCCGCGAGCAGCAGCACGTACTACTCCGTCGCAGAGTGGGCGTCATCGGACTGTCGGTGGGCAGCAGCGCCGCGCTGACCTGCGCCATGGAAGGCGTCGGCGGAGCCTTCCGGCTGGCGGACTTCGACCGGCTCAGCCTGTCGAACCTGAACCGACTGCGCGCCGGCGTGCACGAGATCGGTCTGGAGAAGAGCGTGCTGTGCGCCCGGCGCATGTACGAGATCGACCCCTACCTGGACATCGAGGTCTTTCGCGACGGCGTCACCGAAGAGAGCCTCGACGACTTCTTCGGCGACGACGATCACAGACTGGACGTACTGATCGAGGAGTGCGACACCCCCTGGGTGAAAGTCGCCGCCCGCGAACACGCCCGCCGCCACCGCGTCCCCGTCCTCATGGACACCAACGACCGCGGTCTGCTCGACATCGAACGCTTCGACCTCGAACCCGACCGCCCGCTCTTCCACGGCCGCACCGGCCACACGAGCGCCACCGACGTACGCGCCCTCGACCAGGCCGGCGCCCTGCGCTTCCTGCTCGACGTCGTCGACGAACAAGGGCTGAGCCCCGCCATGACCGATGCCCTCACCCGCATCGGCCGCAGCCTGTCCAGTTGGCCGCAACTGGCCAGTGGCGTCATGCTCGGCGCCGCCCTGGTCACCGACACCGCCCGCCGCATCCTGCTCGGCGAACCGCTGCCCTCCGGCCGCCACCGCATCGACCTGGCAGACCTCATCCCCACCCCGGCAGCCCTGCCCGCACCCCACGGAGCCCTCCGGTGAACCGCGTGCCCGAACTCCGGGGCAAGCACCTGCGGTTGCGCGAACTGCACGCCGCGGACTACGAACCCTTCCAACGCATCCACACCAATCGCGTCCTCACCCGCTACCTCGGCATCGACCGCATGAACGCGGGCAAAGCCCACGAGACCTTCGCCCAAAGCCTGGCCCAGCCCCACACCCACCCACGCCGCAAATACACCCTCGGCATCTGCTGCCCGGACGACGACACCCTCATCGGCACCATCGGGCTGCTCATCGAGGACTACGGCAGCAACGCCATGCTCACCACCCTGGCACTGCTGCCCGACGCCCCCGTGCACGGTCACGCACACGAAGCCGGGCGCCTGCTGATGGCCTACGCGTTCGGGCACCTCGGCCTGCACCGCATCTGGGCCGGCCACCGCAGCGACCACCACCGCATGCAACACGTAATGCAGGCGGCCGGGCTCCGCCCCGAAGCCACCCTCCGCCAGCTCTTCCACACCAAAGGCCACTGGCACGACGTCATCACCTACTCAGCCCTCGCCCCTGAATGGAAAGGCCAAGCCACCCCCGCCGAGCGCGCCATTCTCGTCCTTCACCACACGCCGGCGTGAGGTGGGAAGACACTGACCTTGACGGCATTCCCATCGAGGACGTCGCCGAGGTCTAATGCTCCGCCTGTGTTACGGCTGGCACCTCGGCAGCCGACTTGGAGATACCGAAGAGCGGGGCGAGCCGGCCCAGTGTCAAGTTCGTGCACCGGTACGCCGCGGCCAGCAGCGTCTGGTCCCCCAGCGGCAGGCTCCACGGCCGTCCGCCCCGCGTCTCGCCCACGGTCCCCCGGCGCATCACGGTCACCAATTTGCCGAAGCAGCTCGGGCTCAGCCCCCTCAACGGAGCTATCCAGGACGGCACCGACGCCGCGATCACACGGGCCACGCTGTGATCAGTTCAAGCCCTCGGACCCTCCGGTGGCCACGTTGCCCGTTTCCTTGGCCCATCGTCGACTCCAGGCGTCCAGTGTACTCAGCGCCTCGACGAGGTCCTGGCCGAGCTGGGTGAGGTGGTAGCCGTCTGCCTGCAGGGTGAGCAGGCAGGCGCCGGTCAGCTCGTCGAGCCTGGTGGCAAGCACGCTGGAGGACATGCGCTCGCATCGGCGCTGCAATTCCCGGAAGCCTGCCGGGGCTTGGCTCAGTTCCCACAGAATGCGCATCGTCCAGCGTCGTCCGAGCAGGTCGAGTGCCGCCATGACTGGTCGACCCGACTCGGACCCTCGTACCGGCACACCCGGCCGTGGCGCTCTGGCTTCCATACCCACTCCTTGCGCTTCGGTTCTCGAAGCATCATAGTGATTCGAAAATCGAAGCAGGAGGTGCCGTATGTCGCGCATCGAACCGCTCATCCCGCCATACCCCGCCCCCGTCGAACAAGCGCTCCGCCGGTGGATGCCTCCCAACGTGCCGCACGAACCACTCGCACTGTTCCGAGTACTCCACCGCAACCCGGAACTGGCCTCTCGCATGTTCTCCCTGGGGGCCGGGCTACTGGGCCACGGGCTCCTCCCGGCCATCGACCGCGAGATCGTCATCGCCCGCGTGACCGCGCGCGCCGGCTGTGCCTACGAATGGGGCGTGCACGCCGCGACCCTCGCACAGCAGGCCGGTCTCAGCCCGGAACAGCTCCGCGCGACCACCGAAACCGAGACGCCAGCCAGTGCCACATGGTCGCCACGCCACGCGGCACTGCTCGACGCAGTCGACGAACTGCACGACACGGCCCAGCTCTCACACTCCGCCTGGGACGCCCTGCGCGTTCACTACGAGGACGCCCAGCTACTCGAACTCCTCGTACTGATCGGCTGGTACCGAACCATCAGCTATCTGGCCAACGGGCTCCTCCTGGAAGAGGAAACCTGGGCCGCTCGATTCCCGGCGAGGTAACTACACCCCGCACATGCCACACGACGGAAGTCCGTGTGGGTCACACCCCCCTCGAGTCTGTGTGCCGGTCCGCATGGCCGCCGCGCGCAGGGTCGCCAGCGCGTCAATGTACTGACCGTGGACCCGCCGCCAGTCGATCGACCCCGGATCGATGTCATCGGGTGCACGCGGATTGTCCACGCCAACTTCTGCGCTGGCCGGCAACTTTCGCATCGCCCGAAGACGCACATACGCATCATCTGCCACATGGGCCAAAGCTGTTGGGTGTAGCTCTCTTCCGGGGACGGCCCCGACGGTTTGAGCTGGGAGATCGCGGTTGTGGGTGATGGCGGCGTGGTCGGGTCTCTACCGTGTGGGTGGAGGAGGCGACGCTGATGGGATCGTTGATCGGGGAGCTGGAGGCGCGGGAGGCGGCGGCCCGGGCCCGGGTGGAGACGCTCGAAGCGGAGCTCGCCCAGCTGACGGCCCGTCTGGAGGACGAGCGGGAGGCATGGTCGCGGCTGCGGATCACCCGGGAGACGGCGGCCGAGGTGATCATGGATCTGGACGGGTCCGGAGCGACCGCACCTGCGGCCGGCGGCGCGGAGCCGGAGAACCGGGTGCAACCCGGGGTGCGGGTGGTCGGGGCGATCACAGTGCCGCACTGGCGCCAGGGGCTGTCGGCTGCGGTGCTGCCGGATGTCTACCCGGACATCATCGAAGTCCTCACCGACGCCGCGAAGCCGATGCAGGCCAAGCAGATCGTGCCGCGGATCGGGCTGCCCGCGGTGACCGGAAAGATCGAGGGGACGCGGGGGAAGCTGAAACGGCTGGTGGAGCGGGGCTGGCTGACCGAGGACGAGCCCGGACGGTTCACGGTGGCCCGCCCCGGCGATGGTGTGGAACCGGTGAACTCCCACGGGAGCAGGCCGAGTGCGAGCCGGGGGAACGCGCCGGCCGCCCGGCGGTCCGGGGTGCGGACGGACAGGTTCGCCCGCATCGCGAGGTGGGCGGTTGCAGACGTCTGGCCTGCGTGTTCGGCACCGTGACGCGGACCGCGTGGCGGGGCAGGCCGATGACCAGCGTCCGCCCCCTGGATACGGACCTGTCGCTACCCGCCGGGCTGCACTCGCACGGCCTGCGCCGCCGCGCGGTTGCCGAGGCGGCGCGCGGTTCCTACGACCAGGCCAAGGAGGCGATCGAGCTGCGGTGCGGGAAGGTCCTGGGCAAACGTCAGGCCGAACATCTGGTCGCCTGCGGGGCCGTTGACATCGACGGCTTCTACGCCCGTCGCGTCCCGGCGCCGTCGACCGCTCCCACGACGCTGGTGATCCAGACCGACGGCAAGGGCATCGCGATGCGGCCGTCCGGTCTGCGGCCGGCCACGCTCAAGGCGCACCTGAAGACCCCGCGGGCGATGCGCACCCGCCTGGCGCCGGGCGAGAAGCCGCACCGCAAACGGATGGCCACGCTGGCCTGCGTGTTCGACGCCGACCCCCCGGCGCCCGCACGACATCATCGCCCCGCCGGAGGGCCGCAGCGGCCTCCGGCCTCCGCGCCCGGGACCGAAGGCGCGGGCGAAGTGGTTGACCGGCTCGGTCATCCACCCGCCCGAGCACACCATCGCCGCGGCCTTCGATCAGGCCGAGGCCCGCGACCGCGACCACGTGCGGACCTGGGTCGTCCTGGTCGACGGCGCCCGCCACCAACTCGACCTGATCCGCGCCGAAGCCGACCGGCGCGGGATCACCGTGCAGGTCCTGCTCGACATCGTGCACGTCAGCGAGTACGTCTGGGCTGCCGCGCACAGCTTCCACCGGCCCGGCACCCCGGCAGCCGAAGCCTGGGTGCCGGGCATCTGACCACGATCCTCCACGGCCGGGCCGGCCTGCGCGGAGCGAAACGCGAAGCCGCAGACACCTGCGTCCGCCACCTGACCGGCCACCTTGACCAACTCTGCTACGACACCACGTTGGCCGAGGGCTGGCCGATCGCCACCGGCCCGATCGAGGGCGCATGCAGGCATCTCATCGGCGACCGTCTGGAGATCACCGGGGCAAGGTGGGGGGCTGAGCGGCGCCGAGGCCGTCCTCGAACTCCGGGCGGTGAAGGACAACGGTGACCTCGACGCCCACTTCGCCTTCCATCTCGCCCGCGCGCACGAACGGCTCTGTTCCACCTCTGACCAGCACGACTACGACCTCACGGTCTGAACCGCAGGCGTCCCCCGGGGAGTGCTACACCCTTCGGAGATGATGCTCGACAACTTCGGCGTCACCGAGGACAACTGGCGCGACGCGCCGGCCGACGTCCCGCACTTCTGCATCTCGGAGAGCCCGGCATACGTCGGACGCGCGGTCGCGGCGCCGGCCGGCGACAGCGACATCGCACGCCGCAACGGCCAGTCGCGGTCCAGCGGCCAACTCGCCCAGGAGTACGGCTTCACCGGCCTGGACGGCTCACGCCCCGACTGCCGGCGCTACCTGGTCGAGGTCGACGACGCCGGCAAGCCGGCGGACGCAACCGGATACCGGTGAGGGGCATCGCCCGCGGGGCTCTTCCGGCGTCCGTCCGACTCGCCCGCCGCCCCTCATGCGCAGTCGTACGTCAGCCCGCCCGCTCATAGGTAAGGACGGTCTTCGGGTGTTCGCCGATCGTGCGTAGGCGCAGCGGGCCGTCCGAGGACTTCACGTCGAAGAAGTACTCGAGCTCCTCCGGCGGGCAGTTGACGGTCCTGGTGCCCTGATCGAGCTTGGGGTTGCGAATGGTCAGGTTGTGCTGGTCGGTGCCGGTGACAATGGCGCTGCCCTTGCATCGCGGGCCGGTGAGGGACTCGATGACCACACGTGCCCATCTGCCCGGCTCGACCTGGTGGATGGTCAGCTGCTGGCTGCCGTCCGTGGCTCGCCACCGGCCCACGAACCAGGGGTGGATGGGCTTGTGCTTCGTGACCACCTTGGCGAATCCGGAGCCTTTGCGCCAGGTCAGCGTGGTGGTCATCAGCATGCTGCGATGGACGAAGTCCACTCGGGCGCCACCGTCGCGGATGCGGGTCTTCGGCCAGACCATGTTGTTTTTGGTCGGGTCGGTGGTCCAGGAGGAGAGGTCCCCGGTGGCGACGGCCGCGATCACTTCCTGCGGTTCCTCGCCGTCCCTGCAGTACACGCCGAAGCCGGCCGCGAGCCACACGGTGTCCCGGTACGCCTTTGCCCTGATGCCGCCGCACGGTTTGGTGCCGGTCTCATAGACCGTCTTCCGGGCGGACCAGGCGTCGTCAGAGGCATCGCGATGCTGTGCCTCCAGGCCGCGGCGAGTGAAGCGGAGGGACACCTGCCGGCCGTCGGACAGTTCGAGGACGGTGTGGTCGTCGTCGCCCTCGACGACCCGCGAATCAGGCTTGTCCTCGGGTTCGCGCTGGGACTTCGTGTGCTTCGCGCTGCTGCCGGACGGTCCCTTGCCCGATTGCTCGCCGCAGCCACCGACGGCTGCGCCGAACATCAGCACCGCTACCGCCCACGCCGCTGTGCTCTTCGTTCTCATGCCGTGTCAGCTCCCCTGTACGCCGCGCCGCGATGCCCGGGCCGGTGGGTGGCACGAACTCGGCGATGCTAGCCGGTGGGCGAACCGCCCCGCTCGGCCCCCCGGCACTGTGCGGCCCCCGCGGTTCCGTCACGCATCGAGGACGGCGACGACCGCACCCGGGCCCGGGCCGTCGCCTCCCGCGCCTCCAACTCCCCGATCAACGACCCCATCAGCATCGCCTCCTCCACCCACACGGTAGAGACCCAACCACACCGCCATCACCCACAACCACGATCTCCCAGCTCGAACCATCGGGGCCGTCCCCGGAAGAGAGCCACACCCAAAGCTGTTGAGGCGACTAGCGCCTTACATGCGCCAGGCAAGGTCGGCGCATGCCGTACCGGCGAAGGTCCGGCTCAATCTCAGGCCGATCCCCGAGTCAGACTCCCCGCGGGCAGGAACGGGAGTGCTCCCAAAAGCGGCGCACCTGCGCGCTCTCTTCATCGTCGCCCTCGGGCGCACCGCATGTGCACTGTCCGGCACGTGGGTCGATGAGGTTGGCGGCGTCGCGATGTCCGGCTTCGCGGAGCTGGACGGCGAGTTGGTGGGCGTAGTCCGCAGCGAGGCGCGCCGCGTCTGCCACGCTGCGGCCTGTGCCGTCACGGCGTAGCTCCTGGATCAACTTGCTGCGCGCCATCATTCGCCCTGCTCCTCGCGTTCGGCGTGGCTGCGCCGTTGATGCGGATGGGATGCCGCGTGCCTTCGGGTGGTTGACGCTCGCCCACCTACGGCAGTATGCATGGCGCTCTAAACCAGGCCAAGCTGGCTCTGGCCTGGGCAATTATGTTTCCTGCCGTGCAGGAATCGCCGTGGGCCACACCCGCTTCCGTTGCTCGCATCGACCGCGGCAAAGCAACCCCGCTCATGGACAGCTCCGCCCAGGCAGAGCTAGCCGCCCTCGCCGACAGGAATCCTCATGCCGGATCGTGATGTCCTGGTCTTGATGCCCTGGCGGCGGGGCTGCCATAGACGGCATACGCGAGCCAGGTGGGATCGCCGCGCTGGTTCTGGACTGCCTGTCGGGCAGCGAGTGATGCTCGGCCCAGGGACTCCCCTGCGTCCAGGAACTGGTCGTAGAAGGTCTCCGCGAACAGCAGTGCCGAGTCGGAACGCACCGACCACAGCGTGCCGATGAACGCCCCGGCCCCGGCCTCCAGGAACTTCTGCGGCCAGCCGAGTGCCTCGCTCCACCATTCGATCTCCCCAGCGCTTCGGCATGCGTTGAGGAACACCAACGGGCGGTGCGCCCGCAGGCTCCCGATCTGCGCGGCAGACGACAGATCGATGGGGTCGAAAGGGCCGTCTCCCATGGTCACCCGTGATCCGGAACGGGAGAAGGTGTTGTGGCAGGCGAAGTGCAGCAGACCCACGTCTCCCCCACGGATCAGAGCGGTCAGCACTTCGCGTTCGGTGATCACCTCGGCCTGCGCCGCTTTGGGACCGAGCAACGTACGCAGGGAGGCGATCTCCTGTTGCGCTTCGGGCGGTGACCCGGGGGGCACCACGAAGGTCGCGCCAGGGAAGGCAATGCGGTGTACGCGATCCTGGTTGAAGACCCGCCGAACAACGGGCAGTTGCTCGGCGAGGAAGCCACGGTCGCGCTGCGAATCAAGCGGGTAGAGCAGTTCCCACGGCACCACGTTCTGCTCACCGAGCACCGTGAACGAGGTGATGTGGTCGCTCTGTTCCCAGAACTGCTGCTGTATCGCCTCCGGCACGGCCGATCGCCACAGCTCCACACCTTGGTTCTTCAGGCGCTCGTATATCCGATGGTTGCGCGCGGCCGCGCCGGCGCCTCCGGGCCCCGCCATCCGGGCGAGCTCGCGCACCTCATCGGCGATCTGGTCGGCCACCTTGCGCGGATCACCGCCGTGGAAGCGGAACTTCTCGGGTGCGTAGCAGGTCTCGCTCATCAGCTGGAAGCTGTACGAATCGTCGGCGTTGCGATGGACTTGAAGAGTGACCTCACCCGGCTCGAAGGCGATGCTCGGCAGCGATCCGAGGTGCTTGCGCCCATCCCGGGTTACCCCGCCTGTTGTCACTGAAATCTGGCAGCGCACCTCGCCCAGGTACGTGCCCTCGCGAAACGCGCGCACCGTCACCTGGTGCAGACCCGGGATCAGCGTGCGCAGAGCGAAGTGCAGTACCTCAGAGTCGTCCCCCGGGTACACGGTGAGTTGCTGCTGGAGATCACCCAGCGCGTGCAGGCCTGGCGCCTGGACGGTGATCGTCAGCTGCGCGCCCTCCTTGGGCACCGCAAACGGCTTCATGAGGGTGCTGACCCGACCAGCCTCGCGGGTGATCTGCACGTGAAGCGGGATCTCACGGTCCACAGCCGCCTGCTCTGCCAACTCGACAGCAAGGTGCAGAGGAGAGCTCCCTTCGTAGGCAGACTGGGCATGGCTGGCGACGGGAGGGGTCGGCGGTGCAGGCGGACCGACGGAGGACAGCGGTGACTCCCTCACCCAAGCCCTCGGTTGTCGGCTTTCGTGGGCAGGGTCTCCGCCACTACTGGCAGATGGAGGGGGCTCTGACCCTCTGTTCGCGGACCGCTCATCGGCAGCCGATCCGGTGCTGACGGCCACGGGTTCCTGCTGGTTGGCCGCTGCCTGCCCGCCACCGGCCTGGCGCCCCTGCGCGATACCCCGACGGAGATTGGCCAGCCGCCCGCGTACCTCTTCGGGCGCACGTGACACCCCCGGACCGCCCTGGCGCTCGGGACCCTGGGCCTCACCAGCGACGAGGTTGGCTCTGGGCACCCTGCGCGGCAGGCCGGAGGTGGTGACGCCACCCGCCGACGGCTGGCGGACACGCTCCGCTTGGCGGGTGAGCTCATCGTTGGGTGAGGTGCGCCACTCGGCCGCGGCCTGGCCGGTGGCCGAACCCTCGGGCACGGCCGGAGCCTGGGGCGACTGCTGCTGCGGGGGCGGGGCCGTGCCACTGCCCAGCTCGCGTCTGTGGAACCATTCGGATTCCACCGCGTCGTACAGCGGCGTACCTCCGTCGTCGGCCCTCGGCGCCTCGGGCTCCTGGTGGGAAGCGCCTTGAGTGACGCGCGGCGCCGACGACTGTACGTTCTCGTCGCTCCGAATGGGCATGTGGGGCTGCGGGTTGCCGCCCGGCAGTTCGGTCCGCGAACCACGACGTGGGGGCAAGGGCGGCTTGCGATGCCGCCCCTTCTCGACATGAGTGGACGTGGACCTCGCCGGACCTTCACCGTCGTCACCACGACGTGCGGCGTCACCGGGGCCGGCCGGACCGCCCAGAGGCACACCGTCCTGCCTGGGTTTGGTTCGGGATTGCTCGATGCCCTGGGCGACATCGACGGGAAGCATGACCAGCGCCGTCGTACCGCCGGAGTCCGAGGGACGCAGCTGGATGCGGATGCCGTGGCGCTGCGAGAGGCGGCCGACCACGAACAGACCCATGCGGCGCGAAACCGAGACGTCCACGGTGGGCGGCGAGGCCAGCCGCTCGTTGATCGCCGCGAGGTCCTCGGGCGAGAGGCCGATGCCGGTGTCGTGGATCTCGATCAGTACGCGGCCGTCGGGCAGCGCGTGACCGGTGACCTTGACCTTGGTCTGCGGCGAGGAGAACGAGGTGGCGTTCTCGAGCAGCTCGGCGAGCAGGTGCACGAGGTCGTTGACGACGCGCCCCGCGACCTCGGTCGTCGGCACCGCGGCGAGCTCGATGCGCTCGTACCGCTCCACCTCGGAGGCCGCGGCGCGGAGCACGTCGACCAGCGGGACCGGCTGGGTCCAGCGGCGGCCGGGCTCTTCACCGGCGAGGACCAGGAGGTTCTCGCCGTTACGGCGCATACGCGTCGCGAGGTGGTCGAGCTCGAACAGCGCGGAGAGCTGGTCCGGGTCGGCCTCGCGGGACTCCAGCTCGGAGATGAGCGAGAGCTGGCGCTGGATGAGGCCCTGCGAGCGGCGCGAGAGGTTGGTGAACATCGCGTTGACGTTGCCTCGCAGAAGCGCCTGCTCCGCGGCGAGGCGGATCGCCTCCCGGTGGACCTGGTCAAAGGCGCGGGCAACAGCGCCGACCTCGCCCTTGGAGGTGATCGCAATCGGCCTGAAACTGACATCGACGTTCTGCGGGTCCGGCTCGGAGAGCTGTTCCACCAGCATCGGCAGCCGGTGCTCAGCAATTTCGAAGGCCGCTGAGCGCAGTGCCCGCATCAAGCGCCGTTGGCGGGCCAGCCTGCCGACCAGGATGAGCACGGCGAGCACCGCGATCACGACGGCGGCACCACTGACGAAGGCGTCGCGCCGGCCGTCGTCGGCGATGGCGGATTCCTCGTTCACCGCCGAGGCGGCCAGGTCGGGCTGCATCCGGCGGTCGGCGTGGGAATTGGTCAGCGGCGCCACGCAGCCCGGACCTTTGCTCCCGGCCGCCTTGGCCATCGCTGCGGTGTCCGCGTGGATCTGTTTCTCGGATCCTTCAAGCCGCTTCGCATCAGCCTCTGTGCCACCGCTGAGGCACACCTCAAGAGCGATGCCCTCCAGGCGCGCGAACGAGGAACGGGCCTCGCGCAGGCCGGCAACGCTGCCGGCGTCCAGGCCCGGCGCGATAAGCAGGTGCATGCCAACTGGGCGTTCCAGTGACAAGGCCGCCCGGGTGCGCGAGATCGCATGGCGGGTGCGGCCGTAACTGCTGATGTCCCCGTCGCTCAAGCCGAGTTCGCGGGCGAACTCCATCAAGGGATGGGCGATCTCGGCGTAGCCGCGCTCAGCATTCGCACCGGGGAGCTCAGTGGTGTGCGCGTCCGCGCGCAGCGCCTTGAGGTTGGGCTCCCGAGAGCGGAACAACTTGAGCCGGCGCTCCGCACCGGGCGTCCGCGCCGCACTCTGCACCACCTCGCCGAAGGCGTCACCCACCCCGTCCATGGTCTTGCGGGCTGTGCTGACAGCGGCCCTGTCTTCCTTCGTGGTGCTGCCCTTGAGGAGGGGAGCCGCCGTGATGTCACGCTCGTTGTGCAGGGCGCGGGTGTAGGCCGGGGAGGCACGCACCAGGCGAGCGGAGCTCACCGCTCTCTCGGCCTCCCGCCAGGTGTTGACCGAGCTCGTCAATGGGAGCCCACCCACGACGAGGCCGACGATCACGGGACATAGCAGGATCGCGTTCAACCGGATCGGCACCCGCCAGTTGCGGGAGGATGAGCGGACGCCTCTGACGGCGGGACGAGTTGGTGGCTCCGGACGGGGCACCGACGCTGGTGCCTCCCTGCCCGCCGGCGGGGCCAAGTCGCCCCGGGCCGACGGCGCGGGACGGTTCGTGCTTCGCCTCACGCTGCCAACACCCTCTCGGCATGCGGAATACCGTCCGGCTGCGATATTCCGTCGTTCACCTCGGGTACCTGTGCCACTCCCGCGCCGCCCCGTCCCAGATGTCGCCCTTGGCCCGTGCTGGAAGCCCCGGCGACACGGGTCCGCCATGTTCCCGGTCTACGCACAGTAGCCCGGTGAGTCCAGCGGGCCATCGCACTTGCCTCAGACCTCCGCAGATTCTTGTCCGACCTGCCACGAGAATCCAGGGGGCGTTGGTCGCGACGAACAACGTGCGTGTCCGCCGCAGACCGCGAACCAGCGGATCCACACCCATCGCCTCCTCACCCGCTGCTACCTCGGCGAGGCAACTCGGCGGAGTGGGGCGGGCGGTCAGGAAGTCGTGGGCCGGGTGGCGGGCAGCCGCAGCTCACGGCGTTTGCGCTCCTCGATGTCCTCGACGTGCGTGAGCAGGAAGTGCGGCTCGTCGACGCCGTGGGCGACAACCGAGGTGCGTAGCAGGACCCAGAGATGGGTGCCGTCGCACCGGGCGAGCCGCAGCTCGGTGTGGCCGCCGTCGGCCCAGGCACGCAGGAGCGCATCGACGTCCTCGGGGTGCACCAGGTCAGCGAACGAGTGGCGGCGCATCTCCGACGCCGGCCTGCCGAGCAGGCGGCACAGCGCCTCGTTGCTGCGCAGGATGCGACCCTGCCGGTCACCGCCCAACTCGGCGATGGCCATGCCCGTGGGCGCGCCCTCGAAAGCCTGCCGGAAGCTCTCCTCGCTCGCCCGCAAGGCCTCCTGCTCGCGCTCAAGCCTGACCAAGGCGCGCTGCATGCGTGCCTGAAGCCGTGCGTTACTGATGGCAACCGAGGCCTGGAATGCGTACATCTGCAAGGCCTTGCGCTCCCAGGCCCCAGGGCGCCGGCCATTGCTGGGGCGATCGACGGAGATCACGCCGAGGAGTTCGCCCCCGGAGGAACCGGTCGCGTACATGGGGGCGAAGAGCCGGTCCGCGGGGTGCCATTCGTCGTCGAAGCGGGGCGGCGGCCCGTCGGTGAACCACTGGGGTACGTCGTCCTCATCGAGGATCGCTCCCTCGGTGTGCGGGACGAAACGCAGCGGCCCCCAGCCCTCGCCCATGGTGAGGCGGCGGTCCCAGGAGGCGCGCGAGCCGACGCGGCCGGCAAGCAGGGTCTCGGCGACGGCATTGCCCGCGACAGCGGCGACGACCAGGTCGCCGCCGGGGCGCACGAGATTCACGCACGCCAGCGCGTATCCCAGGCCGCCCACGACACCGTCGGCCACCGTCTGCACGGTGTCGGACAGGCTACCGGCCTTGTTCAACTCCTCAATGATCTGGAGCAGTCGATCCAGATCGCTCAAATGCAGCACGTGCTCCGGATCTGCCGTCACGGTGGCCTGGAGGGGAGCGGTCATCCCCGCTTCGGGACTCGGCTGCGGCATCGAGGCCGCATGCTGTGGGGCGTGTGCCCGGTGCGCGGCCGTCACCGGCGCGTCCTCGTGCACCTCATGGGTCGGCGGAAGAGTGCGCAACCGATGCCTCACGGGCGAACCCCCTCCGGTCGATCCGCGGAAAAGACAACTCCAGCTATGGAAAGGACCGTAGCTTGGCGAGCGCCACCGCGAGCGCCGTTTCCACCGCTGGGATGACCCAACCTGTCTGCGCCGGCTCACGGACGGAGTCATGATGCGCGACGTCTCGGGCTCTCGACCGCCCACGAAGGGCTACAGGGAGTCCATGAAACTCAGCCGCGGGCGTCAGGCGGGCTTGCGGCCGAAGACGTACACGCGCGCGTCTTGGCCCGCCTTGCGCCACAGCGCCGCCGCGTCGGCAGGCCGCATGTTGATGCACCCGTGCGAGCCGGGAGGTGCGTACATCGAGCCGCTGTGGCCGTGGAAAGCCTGCCCGCTGGAGAAGAACTGGGCCCACGGCATGGGGGCGTTGCCGTAGAGCGTCGAGCGGTGATGGCGGGCCCGCGCATAGATGCGGTACCAGCCGGTGCGCGTACGGTACTTGGGCGCTCCGGAGCGGATCGGGCGGGCCTGGAAGGTCACCTTGCCGGCGCGCTGCACCCACATCAGCTGACGGGTCAGGTCGACGCAGATCAAGCTGTATCCCGTACGCGGGCAGCGGCGGCCGCGGTTCGGGTGCGCGCGTTCGTCGAGGAGCACCGCCGTCCCCCACGTCACGCGCCCCGCGTAGCCGACCGCGTGGCGGATGCCGTAGTACTGCTGGAAGCGCTGGATGGCCTTGCAGTCCTGCGGTGACTGCCGCCCGTCGGTGCGCAGCTTGAGATGGCGCTCCACCTGCTTTTGCCAGGGACCGCTCTGGTCAGTGCAGTACGGCGGGCGCTTGTTCCTCTCGTACGGAGGCCACTGCTCCAGGTCCGGGACCGGGACCGGCCACGGTGCCGTCGGCGGCTTGGGCGCCGCCTGCGTGGGAACGGGGACACCGAGCGGCAGCAGCACGGCGGCCAGTGCGATCAGCAGGACGACGACACGTCCAGGCGGATGAGGCCACCGCCGCCGCGGCTCGTCGCACAGGCTCAGGCTCATGAATGCGCCACCTCCTTGATGGGGAAGTCCGCCGCCCTCCAAGGGTGATCACATGAAGCGCAGGTCAGAAGAGTCCTTCTGAAGAGCCCTGAAACGAAGGCACTTATCTGCGTGTCGGACAAGCGTCGTTGTGTATGTCGGCTGAACGAGTTGCTTCCAGGCGGGTCGGCTCCGAGACGCGAGAGTTCCGCGGGCCGGCGTTCGATTCTCCTCGCATGAAGATGAGGAGCTTCACCACCGCGGGTATCACCGGTCTTGTGCTGGCGGGTGCCGCACTCGCCCCCGTCCCGGCCGTTGCCGCCACGCCGGCGCCCGCGGGCACCACCACCGAGGAACTCTTCGGTCCCGGCCCTGGTGGAATGAACTGCGAGGAATGCCTTGAGGAGAACCTCGAGCGCTACCTCGATGCTCTCCTCGACAAGAAGATGGCCAAGTACCAGAAGCTCTTCAAGGGCGAGAAGGGCGACACTGGCACACAGGGCGGCCCTCCCGGGCCCGCGGGGCCGGCCGGTCCCGCAGGGAAGGACGGCGCCCCGGGCAAGGACGGCACCCCCGGCGAGGCCGGCTCCCCAGGGAAGGACGGCCCTGCGGGGAAAGCCGGTACACCGGGCAAGGACGGTACGCCGGGCAAGGACGGCCCTGCAGGGAAAGCCGGTACACCGGGCAAGGACGGTACGCCGGGCAAGGACGGCGCCAAGGGCACGGACGGCGCCGCGCTGCTCAAGCAGGCGACGGTCGTCACCAGCCAGTTCACGGTCGACAACGGCAAACAGGCGTACGGCAGTGCCTTCTGCCCCGGCGGCAGCAAGGTCACCGGGGGCGGCGTCAGGCGTACCACCATCCTCACCTCGGGCAAGGTCCTGACCGGGTACAGCGGGCCCACTACCGGGCCGCGGCAGGGGTGGTCCGCCCACATCTACAACGACGGTACCGGCCTGACCGTGACCATGACGGTCCACGCGATCTGCGTACCGAGTCCCTGACCAACTCCGCCTGCCCAGGGATGCTCCGGCAGCACCCCTTCTCGCCCGCGGACCGGCACGCCGCGGGCCCGCACACCCCAAGGAACCGTGACGCGAAGCGCCGCCATGGGCAGAGTCAGACCTGCCGGCAACAGCCCGCTTCATGGGTGAGGAGCTGTTGTGGAGGGTGCAGGGCCTCGAGCCGGGGGCGTTGTCGGGGTTCGGGTGGTCGCCTCGGCGCCACGTCGTGGCTCCTTGGCCGGCCACCCGTCGGCGCTGCGGCGGGGCAACGCCCTGCCGGGTATCCGCTGCCCTGCCCGAGCGCAGGGCCTGGTATCTGCACCGCGTCGTTGGCGGTTCAGACACCGGGCTCTCGCCTCCTCACTCCTGCGGCGCCAGCCACACCGTCGTATCGCCCGGCAGCACCTGCTCCCCCGTCCGTGCCGCCTCAAGGGGTCCGCTGCTCAACAGCACGCGCAGGCCGGGCGGCAGCGGTAGCGGCTCCTCGCCCGTGTTGACCAGGCATCGGGCACCACCTGGGCGGACGAAGCAGATCGCGTCTGAGCCCGCGTCGATCCATTCCAGCGTCTCGGGCCGCCCGGCGAAACGCTCGCGGCGCAGGCGCAGCGCCTGGCGGTACAGGTTCAAGAACGACTCCGGGTCCGCGCTCTGGCGCTCGACGCTCCACTGGGCCCAGTGCGCGGGTTGCGGCAGCCACGAGACGTTCGTCGCGGAGAACCCCATCGATTCCCCCGAGGCGGTCCACGGCAGCGGCACCCGGCAGCCGTCGCGCCCCCGGTCGCGTCCTTGGGAGCGTACGAAGGTGGGATCCTGGATCAGGTGGTCGGGGATGAACTGCACCTCGGGCAGGCCCAGTTCATCGCCCTGATAGAGGTACACCCCGCCGGGCAGGGCCATGGTGAGCAGCGCCGCCGCCCTGGCACGGCGGCGGCCCAGGACGAGGTCGCTGGGGTCGGAGAGCCGCTTGTCCCCCATGTCGAAAGAGGTGTCCGCGCGGCCGTAGCGGGTGGTGTGGCGGATCGTGTCGTGGTTGGACAGGACCCAGGTGGGCGGCGCCCCGACCGGCCGGTGTCCGGCCAGCGTGCCGGCGATGACCGCCCGAAGCGCCGGCGCCTCCCAGGGGCAGCACAGGAAGTCGAAGTTGAAGGCGGAGTGCAGTTCATCGGGGCGCAGATAGCGGGCGGCCTGCTCGGGGTCCGGCAGCCACACCTCGCCGACGAACGTCCGCTCGCCGTCGTACGAGTCGAGGATCTTGCGCCAGGCGCGGTAGATGTCGTGCACCTCGTCGACGTCCTGATAGGGCAGGTCGGTCGGGTCGGGGTGGGGACCGACGTCGGGGAGTCCGGCCTTCTTGGCGAGGCCGTGCGCCACGTCGATGCGGAATCCGTCGACGCCGCGCGCCAGCCAGAAGTGCAGTACGTCCTCGAACTCGGCCCGCACATCGGGGTGTTCCCAGTTCAGATCGGGCTGCTCGGGGGCGAACATGTGCAGGTACCAGGGGCCCGGGCTGCCGTCGGCCTCGGTGATCCGGGTCCAGGCGGGACCGCCGAAGTACGACTGCCAGTCATTGGGCGGTACGTCGCCGTCCGCTCCCTTGCCGGGCATGAACCAGAAGCGTTCCCGCTCGGGCGATCCAGGGCCCGCGGTGAGTGCGTCCCGAAACCAGGGGTGCTGGTCGGAGCAGTGGTTGGGCACCAGGTCGACGATGACCCGCAGTCCGTGGTCATGGGCCTCGGTGATCAGCGACTCGGCCTCGGCGAGGGTGCCGAAGATCGGGTCGATGTCCCGGTAGTCCGCGACGTCGTAGCCGCCGTCGGCCATCGGGGAGACGTACCAGGGGTTGAACCACAGCGCATCCACGCCGAGTTCACGCAGGTGGGGCAGTCTGTCGCGCACTCCGGCCAGATCTCCGATGCCGTCGCCGTTGCCGTCGGCGAAGCTGCGGACGTAGATCTGGTAGATGGCGGCGTGCCGCCACCAGGCGGGCGCGGGCGTCGAAGTCACCAAGGGCTCCTTGTACGAGGTGCAGAGGATGCTGAGGAAAGTGCGGGTGCCGAGGAAGGTGCGGGTGCCGAGGTAAGGTGCGGGCCCGGCCTGCGGGGCAGTCGAAGGCCGGGCCCGCGCTCAAAGGTGCGGCTACCAGCCGGAGTTGCCGGTGCCGCGGGTGATCTGGAAGCCGCCGGCCAGGCTGAGGCCGCCGTCGGCGGCGCCGCTGACGCTCACCGAGGAGAAGGTGCCGGCTCCCGCGGCGTTGATCTCGATGCCGTACGCGCCGGTCTTCTCGATCTTCGTGTCCTTCACCGTGAGGTCGCCGACGGCTCTTTGCCAGGACACGAGCAGTCCGCTGTAGGTGGAGTCGAGTACGTCATTGCTCTCGATCCGTACGGGTGTGGTGATGTCGGAGTCGTCGGCGTACACCCAGATCGCGCCGAGCTTCGCGCCCCAGTTGGCCTCGTAACCGCCGGTCCGCTCCAGGGTGTTGCGGGCCACGGTCGTCGCGCCGGTGAACGGCAGCGGCGGGGGCGGGAAGTTGCGGGTGCTGATCGCGATGCCCGCGGCGGCGTTCACGGTGTCGGACAGCAGGTTGTCCTCGATGCGGTTGCCGCTGCCGCCGTAGATCGCCGCGGTGTTGGCGAGCATCGGCAGCTGCACGGTGTTGAAGCGGAAGACGCTGTCGGTGACTGCCTGTTGCTCGGAGAACATGGCGAGCCCGTCGTCTCCGGTGCCCCGCACGCTGCTCTGCGAGATCTCGCTGTTCTTCGTGCCCTTGTGCAGGTTGACGCCGTCGGCGTAGGTGTCGCGGATGCGCAGGCCGGTGGCGAGCAGGCCGCTGGTGGGTGCGTCGATCCACAGGCCGACCTTGGCGTGCTCGATCCACACGCTCTGCACGGTGGAACCGCTGCCGAAGTCACCCTCGATGGCGGTGTGTCCGCCCGCGTCGTCCCGGTGCGTGGCGGCTCCGTCGATCGTCAGGTCCTGGACGGTGCTGGTGCCGCCCCTGCCGAACAGGCCTCCCTTGCCGTTCTTGCCGCGCAGCACGGTGTGCCACTCGCCGGCGCCGCGCAGCGCGACGCCGTTCAGGTTCACGTGGTCGGAGATGTCGTACGTGCCCTTCGGCAGCCACAGGCCCTTGCCCTGCCCCTTGGCCGTGTTCAGCGCGGAGTTGAGGGCCGAGGTGTCGTCGCCCGCGTCGTCCGGGGTGACGCCGAGGGTGGTTGCCGACACGAAGCCGTCGGGCATCGCGTACGCGCCGGGTGCGGTCTCCGTCTCGATCAGGTCGATGGTGTACGAGGCCGCGGAGTCGGTTGCGTCCTTCTGCAGCCTGATCTTCGTGCCGGCCGGGAGGTCGCCTACGGTCGCGCGGGTCTCGTCGAAGAAGCGGTGGGCGGAGCCGCCCGAGGGGTCGTTGTTGTAGGGGTAGGCGCCGTACACCCAGCTGTGCTTGGAGCTCAGGTCGAGATCGCGCAGGTGGCTGCCGTCCGCGTACAGGCTCAGCGATGCGTTGTCTCCGGTGCCCGCCTCGTTGTCCGGGATCGAGTAACGCAGTGTCAGGGCGTTGGCCGGCTTGGTGAGGGTGAACTCGACGTACTCACCATTGGAGTCGAGTACGACGGCCTTGCGGCCCGAGGCCTCCGCGGGGACGGACAGATAGGCGCGGTCGGGTCCGATGGCCAAGGCGTTCGTCCGGCCGCTTTCCGCTTCGTACGTGGTGTACGGCAGCGTCGCCCCGCGGGCGGCGTTCGTGGCGGCCGAGGGGATGTCCAGGCCGTCGAGCTGGAAGGCGCCGTTGTCGCCGGATTCGGTGCGCAGGGTGACGGTGTTGAGGCCGGCGCGCAGGGGCACGTCGGTGGTCGCCGTCTGCCAGGAGCCGTTGGTGGCGGGCAGGTTCAGGCCGCGGACCTTGGTGCCGTTGGCCGAGAGAGTGACGGTGGCCGCTGTCGCGTCGGAGGTGCGGTAGCGCACCTGGACCGGGTGCTCGGTCGCCGTGGCCGAGGCGACCGTGAAGACCGCCCGGGAGCCACTCGCGGTGAAACCACTGAGGTAGCCGGTGCCCCGGTAGCCGCCCGCGCTCGTGGACTTCTGCGGACCGCCCGAGAAGAAGGCCCGCTCGGCCTCGTGGGTCAGGCTGCCCCCGCCGCCCTGTGAGGGCGTCGTCGGCGTCAGGTTGTCCAGGTTGATGTTGCCGCTGTCGCTGCTGGTGAAGGTCAGCGCGACGGTGTTGGCACCGTCCTTGAAGTCGACGGGGGCCTCGATGGTGGACCAGGTGTCCCAGTTCGTGGTCGCCGGGAAGCTCACTTGGCCGGACTTGGTGCCGTTGACGTACAGACTGAGCGTCATGGTCGCCGTGGTCCCGTTGGCGTACCGGATCTTCACCGAGCCGGAGCCGGCGGTGGGCGACGCGATGGTGAACGACGTCGAGGCGTTGCCCTTGTGGGCGTCGGTGTAGCCGCCGACGTAGCCGCTGCCGGTGTAACCGGCGTGCTCGCTCTCGGCCTTGGTGCCGCCCGAGAGCGTGGCGGACTCGGCTTCGAGTGCGTCCGCGGCCAGGGCCGGCGGCGCCGCGTACAGCAGGGCGGCGAGCAGGCCGAGGAGCAGAGCCGGTATCAGCCGGGTGGTTCTCGCTCTCGCCTGTGGGCGGGTGGTTTCGGGCATGGCGAAGCGTCCTTCCGTGGGGGATCGACAGGACGGCTGAGGGGGTGGCTCGGGGTGCGGCTCAGCCCTTGAGGCTGCCGGCGGTGAGGCCGGCGATGATGTGACGCTGGAAGATCAGGAACAGGACGAGCAGCGGCACGCTGGCCATGACCATGCCCGCGAGCAGCTGGTTGGCGGGCATGAACTCCGAAAGGCGGCTGAGCGCCACGGTGATGGGCTGCCTCGCGGGGTCCGGCAGCACGATCAGCGGCCAGAGGAAGTCCTTCCACACCCCGACCACCGCGAAGATCGAAACCACGGCGAGTACGGGACGCGACAGCGGAAGGACGATCGAGACCAGGATCCGCACGGGGCCGGCGCCGTCCATGCGCGCGGAGTCCATGAGCTCCAGCGGGATCTGGTCGAAGAACCGTTTGAGGATGAACACGTTGAAGGCGTTGGCCGCGGCCGGCAGCCACACCGCCCAGGGCGTGTTGATCAGGTTCACATCGAACAACGGCACGTCCGTGACCGTCAGATACGTCGGTACGAGCAGCGCGGACACCGGCAGCATCAGGGTGGCCAGCATCATGCCGAGGAGAATGTTGCCGAGCACGGGGCGCAGCTTGGACAGGGCGTAGGCGGTGGCCACGGCGACGATCAGCTGGATCAGCCAGGCGCCGACCGCCAGGATCAGTGTGTTCAGGAAGTGCTTGCTCAGACCGGTGTTGGTCCAGGCGTCGCTATATGCCTCCGGGTGGAAACTGTGCGGCAGCAGCGTGGGGTTGACGTCCGCGAGCTCCCGCGAGGACTTCAGGGCTCCGCTCGCCATCCAGTACAGCGGGAAGACGAAGGCCAGCGTGAAGCCGATGAGCGTGGCGGTCAGGACGAACCGGTAGAGGAACCTGCCCGTGCGGCGGTTCATCTCGGTGGGTGCGATCAGCGTGCGTTCCGGGGTGCCGGACATGACGGTTCCTCTCAGCCCTGGGCCCGGGCTCTCAGCCCTTACTCCGGGTCAGCCGCAGATACGCGAGCGAGAACAGGCCGAGCACCACGAAGAGGAGCATGCTCATGGCGCTTGCCAGACCGAAGTCGCTGTAGACGAAGGCGTAGCGGAAAAGGAGCAGCAGGACGGTGACGGTGGCGTCGTTCGGTCCGCCGCCCGTCAGGATGTACGGCTCGATGAACACCTGCATGGTGCCGAGCACCTGGAGCAGCAGCGTGATCATCAGGATGAAGCGCATCTGCGGGATCGTCACGTGCCACAGGCGCTGGCGGACCGAGGCGCCGTCGAGCTCGGCCGCCTCGTACAGCTGGCCGGGGATCCCGCCGAGCGCGGCGAGGTAGATCAGCGTGGTGGTGCCCATGTTGGCCCAGGTGGAGACCAGGACCAGGGAGACCATGGCCAGGTTCTCCGACTCGAGCCACTGCTGGGCCGGCAGGTGCACCATCTCCAGGGCGTTGTTGAACAATCCGGGTCCGGGATCGTAGAACCAGCGCCACAACAGCATGGTGACGATCGGCGGCAGCATCACCGGCAGATAGACCGTCATCCGCAGATATCCGCGCCCGTGCCGGAACTCGTTGAGCACGACCGCCGTGGCGAACGGCGCCGCGAAGCCGAAGACCAGCGCGAGCAGCGTGAACCAGGCGGTGTTCTGCCAGGCAGTCACGAACAGCGGATCGTCGAAGAGCCGGCGGAAGTTGTCCAGGCCGACCCACTCGGCGGGCTGGGCGAAGGTGACCTGCTGGAAGCCGAGCAGCCAGCCGCGCACGATCGGGTACCAGGAGAACAGGGCGAAGACGATGATGCCCGCGGCGAGGAACGCGTACGCGACGAGGTTCTCGCGTACCAGCCGCGTGCGGCGTGAACGGGCCGCGACGGGGCGGGGATCGGCGCCCACCAAGGCCGGCACCGGGTCGGCGGTGTCCGTGGGGAGCGCGTCGGTGAGGGAGTCGACCTTCATCTCACTTAACCGTCGCCAGGAGCGCGTCGACCTTCTTGGACGCGTCTTTCAGGAGCTGGTCCAGGTCGGCGTCCTTCTTGGTCAGGACGGACTGCATCACCCCGTCGAGCACCGCGTAGATCTGCTGGGCGTTCGGCGGCTCCACCTTCTGCTCAAGGGTGCCGTTGCGCTCGACGAACGGCTTGAAGTTGTCCGTGGGCAGGTTCGCGTACTTGGCGTGCACGGCGTCGACCTTCGCCTGTACGTCGTCCTGGTAGAGCCGGTCGAGCGGCAGGCCGACGGGCACGTCCTTGCTGACGATGCGCTTGTCGTTGAACTCGGTGCGGTCCGGGTTGAGGTACTTGAACTGCAGCCACTTGAGGCCGGCCTTGATCTCCTCCGGGGTGGCCTTGGGGTTGAACATGAAGCCGTTGCCGCCGCCGAGGGTCGCGTCGCCGGGCATCGCGCCGACGCCGTACTCCTTGTACTCGCGCTCGAACTGCTTGACGATCGTGGGCAGGTTGTCGGGGCCCGCCATGTACATCCCGAGCTTCCCGGAGCCCATCATCTTCTGCACGTCCGGGATCTCCAGGAGCTGACGCGTGCCCATGCTGTTGTCGGTCCAGCGCATGTCGTGCAGCGTCTGCAGCGCCTTGCGGGCCGCGTCGGAGTCGACGGCGGCCTTCCACTTGTCGCCGTCCTTGACCGCCACGTCGCCGCCCATGGAGTAGATCCATGAGGTGAGGTGCCAGCCGCCCTGGTTGTTCTTGCTGTAGTCGGCGTAGCCGACGGTGCCGTCACCGAGGTCGGTGATCTTCTTGGCGGCGCTGCGGACTTCGTCCCAGGTCGTCGGCGGCTTGTCCGGGTCGAGGCCGGCCTTCTCGAACAGGTCCCGGTTGTAGACGAGTCCGAGCGAGTACTGCCCGTTGGGCAGCCCGTAGATCTTGCCGTCCTTGCCCTTGAAGACGTCCTGGAACTCCGGCCGGATCTTGTCGAGGTACGGGATGTCCTTCATGTACGGCGTGATGTCCGCGCCTTGCCGCCGCTCTATGAGCCCCGCCGGGTCGGTGAAGTACACGTAGTACACGTCCTCGAGCTGGCCGCCCGCCAGCTTCGCCGCGAAGGTCTTGGGGTCCATCTGGCCCTCGCGCGCATCGATCTTGATCTTCGGGTTGGCCTCCTCGAAGGCCTTGACGTCCGCCTCGAAGATCTTGCGGTCGACGGGCTGGGTCTTGGGCGGCATGTCGTTCACCGTGATCGTGACGACGCCGTCCTTGCCCTCGCCGGACGAGGAGGAACCGCCGCACGCGGTCAGGGACAGAGCCATGGCGCCGACCAGGGCGATGCCGGTGTGCCGACGCGCTCTGCAACCGGACGTGGAACCAGACGTGTTGGTCATGAGGTGTCATGCCTTCCTGGGAAGCGGGGCCTGCCGGCCGTCCCGACCGGCACCACAGCGCTGCCGCAGACCGTAAAAGGAAACCGCGCAACAAGTCAACGGATCTGCGCAAGAAAGCAATTTCCAGTGCCCGCACGAGCCCCGGAAGCCCAACTTCCGCCCCCTTCCAGGCCGTTCGGCGTGACCGTCAGGACCGGGGCCGCACGGTCGATCCCCGTACGATCAACTCCGTCTCGAACAGGATCGGCTCGTCGTCCACGACATGACCGTCCATCTGCGTGAGCAGCAAGGTCACGGCCGCCTCCGCCATCGCCTGCACGGGCTGCCGCGCCGTCGTCAGCGGCGGATCGGTCACCACCATGAACAGCGAGTCGTCGAAGCCCACGACGGAGAAATCCTGCGGCACGTCGAGACCTTGACGCCTCGCACCGCGCACCGCACCGAGGGCCAGCGCGTCACTCGCGCACACCACACCCGTGACACCCTCATCGAGCAGCCGGGGCACGGCGGTCGCGCCGCCCTCCATGGAGAACATCGCGTGCGAAACCCAGCGCCGCCAAGTCTCCTGCGGCACGCCTTTGGCCTTCCAGAACGCGGCGTAACCGGCGAGTTTGCGCGCACTGGGCACATGGCCGACCGGGCCGATGACCAGGCCTATTCGCTCATGGCCGACCGCTGCGAGATGGGCGGCCGCCTGTCGCGCGGCATGGGCGTCGTCAGCGGCGACCTGGGCGACGCCGCGGTTCTCGTCGGCGGCGTTGACCAGCACGATGGGCGTGCCCCGCTCACGCAGGACGCGCCCCTGCTCCAGGCCGGCGTCGGCATAGCTGGAGCCGACGAAGACGATGCCGCCGGTGTTCTGTGCGAGCAGCATGTCGATGTAGTGCGACTCGGAGACGCCGTCCGCCGTGCGGGTGCACAACACCGGCACCAGACCATGCTTGTTGAGCCGCCCGGCGAGCGCCTCGACGAACGCGGGGAACACCGGATTGTGCAGGTCAGGCACCACCAGGCCGACCAGCGGCGCACGCTCCCTGCGACTGGCGACAGGCCGCTCGAAGCCGAACACGTCGAGGGCGGTCAGCACTTGGTCGCGGGTGGCGGGGGCGACATCGGGGCTGCCGTTGAGCACTCGGCTCACGGTCACTTCACTGACCCCGGCGAAGGCGGCCACTTTGGAGAGTCTCTTCGTCATGCGCCGACCGTACAGCGTCTCCGCAAAAGAGAATCAGAGTTGCGCAAGTTTCTTACAGCGCCATCGTGGTCCATCGAGGGCATCCGGACTGCTCGACATCGCCGCACCGCACCCCAAGGTCCGCCGGCTGCGCCCCGGCGTAAGGCTGGTCTTCTCCCACGAGCACCCCGTCTGCACGGCACACCGATTGATGCCCGAGTGGCTCCCGACCGGCGACGGCTCCATCTGGACGCTCAACGACCATGCCGCCGAAGGGCCCCGTTCCCAGAAGTGGATTATCAAGGGAGTCGTGAAGTACCACAGGCGCACACGGCCGCCTTGATCAACGCCCTGCTCGACGCCGGCCTGGACTGACCGGCATCAGCGAACTCACCCCCAGCTCAGCCTCACTCGCCGGCCTGCGGTCAGCGCCATGAACGCCAATGATCTCTACCGGGCGATCAGAGGATGCCCCGCCCACGCAGTCCCGGAGTGCGAGGAGACCGGATGAGGGGCTACAAGATCCCCGCAAACAGCCAGAGTGGAAACACCCAGCCGATGGACTGATCAGCAAGGGCACTTGGAAAACGACCATCCAAGTGCCCTGCCGTCAGACCTCGTTCAGGTGCGTTGCTGCCCCGCGTCGAAGTAGGCCACGAGTTCCGCATCGAGCGGCGGGATGTCGTACGGCACACCGCCGTCCCGCAGGGAGCGGGTCGCGAGTTCGCCCGCGGCCACGCTCATCCGGGCGGCGACCGGTGAGGTGTCGGTGGCGCCGCCCTCGCGTACGAAGCGGCAGAACTCGGCGATGATCCGGCCGTCCGCGCCGCCGTGCGAACCATCGGCCTCGGGTACGCGGTGGACGGCGTCGGCGTCCGCCCGGTAGTCGCTCGGGCCGGTGTTCCAGACGCGCACCTCATCGCCGGGCCGGTCGCCGAAGTTCTCCAGGCGGCCCTCCGTACCGATGACCGTGTAGTTGCGGAAGTAGTCGGGGCTGAAGTGGCACTGCTGATAGGCGGCGATGACGCCGTTGTCCAGGCGCATGTTCATCACCGAGACGTCCTCGACGTCGACGATGTGGTGCAGGTCCGTGCGGGTCGCGGGCGGCCAGTCGAAGTCCTTCAACCAGCCGTCGGGGCGAGGGGTGTCGGGGGCGCGGCGCGGCAGGTCGCCGTACATCATCAGGTCGCCGAGGGCGTTGACGCGGCTGGTGTAGCCGCCCGCGAGCCAGTGCACGACGTCGATGTCGTGCGCGGCCTTCTGCAGGAGCAGCCCCGTCGTGCGGCGGCGATCGGCGTGCCAGTCCTTGAAGTAGTAGTCACCGCCGTACGACACGAAGTGCCGCACCCAGACGGTCTTCGGCTCGCCGATGTCGCCGCGGGCGATGATCTCGCGCATGGTCCGCACCACGCCCATGTGCCGCATGTTGTGGCCCACGTAGAGCCGGCTGCCGGTCTTGTGCGCGGTGCGCAGGATCGTGTCGCACTGCTCGGTGGTGATGCCGAGCGGCTTCTCCACGAAGGCCGCCTTGCCGGCGCTCAACGCCTCGCAGGCGATGGCCTCGTGGGTGTCGTCGGGGGTCGCGACGATGACGGCGTCGAGCGTCGGATCGTCGAGGAGGCGCCGGTAGTCGTCGGCGGCGGCGGCTCCCTCGTAGCGGTCGGGGACTTTCGCGCGAACGGCCGGGTCGGTGTCGGCGACCGCGGCGACCACTGAGCCGCGGCCGGGGCGGTGGGCGGCGTCGGCGATGCTGGCGCGCAGGCCAAGGCCGATGACGCCGATGCGGAGGTCGTCGGTCATCACTTCGCGCCCTTGGCGATGGCGTCCTCGAACTCGCCGCGTACGGCGTCGCCGCCGGTGCGCAGGAAGGTCTTCACGGTGTCCTTGAAGGAGGAGACGGGCTTGCGGCCGGCGATGATGTCCTTGACGTCGTCCTCGACCTCGTTGCGCAGGGACTGCCACTTCTGGGCGTACGTGTCCGAGTAGAAGCCGACAGTCGGGTCGGCCTGGGCGATCTTCAGGAGTTCGCCCTGGGTCTTGTGGATGTACCGGGTGACGTCCGGCTTGCCCGGCGTGTAGAGCGTCTCGGGGGTGTTGCCGAGGAACTGCAGCGGATCGAACGTCGTGAGGGCCTCGCCCTCGCCCTTGGGCGTGAGCTGGACGTCGCCGTCGCTGGTGCGCTTGTGGTGGGTGCCCTCGATGCCGTTGCCGAGGAAGAGCCGCTCTTCGCTGCCGAAGGGGGCGTTGAGGTAGTCCATGACGGCGAGCAGGGTCTTGACGCGCTTCTTGTCGACGCTCTTGCTGATGCCGACGAATCCGACCGAGCCGCGTCCCAGGTGGTAGTTCGGGGTCACCCCGCTCTCCGCGGCGAACGGCACGATGGCCTCGATCGGCCAGTCGTACATCTTGGTGTCGCCGAGGAATCCGGGGAAGGACTGGACGTACGAGCCGAGTTGGCCGCCGGTCAGCTTCTCCATGTGCGTGCGCAGGTTCGGGTCGGGCCAGAACAGCTGCGCCTTGAAGCACTTGAGGGCGAGCTCGATGGCGGCAAGGTAGGCGTCGCTCTCGAACTTGCTGGTGAGCTTGCCGTCCTTGAGGGACCACCAGTTCGGGGCGCCGTACCACTGGCTGAACGCCTGCACCGCGTTCACGTACGCCGGTTCGAGGACGTACTTCTTGCGCTTGATGTCGAGCAGGTCCTTGCCCTTGGCGAGGAAGTCCTCGGCGTCGTCGAAGCGTGCGCCGCCGACCGGCTTCCAGAAGTCCGCGTTGACGAGCTGGACCTGTCCGAAACGGCCGTACGGGACGGCGGTGCCCCAGATCGAGCCGTTGATGACCGCCGTCTTCCAGGCGAAGTCGGGGATGTTGGCGAGGTTGGGGAACTCCTTGACCGCATCGCCCGACAGATATGACGTGAGGTCGTGGAAGCGGGCCTGCAGTACCTGCGGCACATTGCGCAGGCCCTGGTTCGGCGGGAACCAGACGAGGTTCGGCAGGTCGTCGCTCGCGGTGAGCGCGTTGAACTTCATGAGGTAGACGTCGTCTTCGCCCATGCCGTTGACCACGGTCATCTTGAACTCGGAGCCCAGCTGCTTGTTGAGCTCCTGCCAGTAGGCGTTGCGGCCCATGGCCGGCGGCGCGGTGGTGAAGGTCTCGGTGAGCGCGGTGATCGGCTTGCCGTCGCCGGGGGTCTTCGCGACGGACTTCACCAGCTTCTTCGGGTAGCGCAGATACGCCGGGTCGAGGCCGTCGGCGTTGCCCGCGAGGTCCGGGGCGGCGACGTTCGCCGCGATGTACGCGGGCAGCTTGACCTTCGCGGATTTGGCGGCGCCGCCCTTGCCGGACGTACTACCCGTGCTGCATGCGCCCAGCAACGAACCGCCTGCCACGGTGAGGCCCGTGGCGCCGACCGCTCCGAGGAAGCCCCGGCGGTTGAGGGAGGGATACGCGGAAGACACAGTGGATCTCCTTCAAGAGGTACGAGATGGAGGCCTGGGCAACAGGTGCGGGGCTCAGCCCTTGATCGCACCGGTGAGGACGCCCTTGGTGAAGTGCCGTTGCAGGAAGGGGTAGACGGCGGCGATCGGCACGATGGCGAGGATCAGCACGGCCATCTGCGTGGCGCTGGACGGCGGCAGGCTGGAGACGCCCATGGCCGACTCGTTGATGGTGTCGCCCTGCAACACATAGGAGCGGAGCACCATTTGGAGCGGGAGTTTCGCCCCGTCGTTGATGTAGAGCATCGCGTTGAAGAAGTTGTTCCAGTACGACACCGCGTAGAACATGCCGACCACGGCGAGCACGGCCTTGGACAGGGGCAGCACGATCCGCCACAGGATGGTGAGTTCGCCGGCGCCGTCCAGCCGGGCGGCCTCGTGGAGTTCGTCGGGGATGCCCTGGAAGAAGGCACGTACGACCACGATGTTGAAGGCGTTGAGCATGATCGGGACGATCAGCGAGGCATAGCTGTCGATCATGCCGAGCTGGTCGACCACCAGATAGACCGGGATGATGCCGGGCGTGAACAGGAACGTGCCCAGGACGAGGAAGAGGATCGGCTTGCCCGCCACCGTCCCGGGTCGGGACAGGCCGTAGGCGAGGGCGATCGTGCACAGCAGGCTCAGCGCGGTGCCGATCAGGGTGACGCCGATGCTGACGGCGGCGGCCCGGGTGACCACTCCCCCGGACAGGACCGCCTCGTACGCCTGGAGGGTCGGCTCCGTCGGGAAAAGTACGTAGCCGCCGTGGGCCGCGATCTCCTCCTTGCCCGAGAGGCTGGTGCCGAGCGCGATCAGGAAGGGATAGCCGACGGCCACCACGATCACGCCGAGGACGAGGAATTTGGCGCCCTGCCCGTACCAGGAGGGGCGCTCCATCCATGGCGGACGGCCGTCGTGCCGCGGCCGGGCCGGCCCTCCGAGACCGCGAACAGGACGCTTGAGAAGGGATATCGAGGGCGTGGTCATCGGTAGACCCCCTGCTCTCCGAGGCGGTGGGCCACCTTGTTGGCGACGACGATCAGCACGAAGCCGATGACGCCCTTCATGAGTCCGGCGGCGGTGGACATGCCCCAGTCGCCGTCGACGACGCCGTGGTAGTAGACGTACGTGTCGAGTACTTCGGCCGCGTCGGGGCCGACCGCCTCGCGCTGCAGCAGGATCTGCTCGAAGCCGACCGAGAGGATCTCGCCGAGCCGCAGGATGAGCATCAGGACGATCGTCGGGCGGATGCCCGGCAGCGTGACGTGCCACATCCGGCGGGCCCAGCCGGCGCCGTCCATCGCGGCCGACTCGTACAGGCCGTTGTCGATGGACGCGATCGCCGCGAGGAAGATGATCGCGCCGTATCCGGCGTCCTTCCAGATCATCTGCGAGGTGAGCAGGAAGGTGAAGGTGTCCGGGTTCGTCATCAGGTTGCCCGCGCCGATGCCGTGCTCGGCGAGATAGCCGCTGATGGTGCCGGCGCCGCCGAAGACCTGCTGGAACATGGCGACGACCACGACCCAGGACAGGAAGTGCGGCAGGTACACGATGGTCTGCATGAACCGCCGGGTGCGGTTGCTGATCAGGGAGTTGAGCAGCAGGGCTAGCGCGATCGGTGCCGGGAAGAACAGCAGCAGCTGTACGGCGGTGATCTCCAGGGTGTTCCAGACGGAAGACCAGAACTCGGGTTGTTCCAAAAGGGCCGTGAAGTTCGTCCAGCCGACGAACGGGCTCTCCTTGAAGCCGAGATAGGGCTGGTAGTCCTGGAACGCGATGCTGTTGCCGGCGAGCGGCAGATAAAAGAACACCGCGAAATACAAGATGCCGGGCACACACAGGAGGAGCAGGGCGCGATCGCGTCGTAGCCGCGCCCGCAGCGGTATGCGCACGGCGGCCGCACGCTTTTGAGCGCGGGTCGGCTTCGCCTTGCGGGCCGACTGCCCTGGTTCGGGCGGGGGTTGGGGGGTTGACGTGTCCGAGCGGGTCGAAGGGGACGCAGCGGCCGGCACATTCACCTCCTGCGTCGAGTACGAGTGCGGTGGGGGGCGGGCGCACGGACAGGGCAACCGGCGGCCAACGGCATGGAATTGGCAGCCGAGGGTGAAAAGGGGCGCCCGCGTACGGCGGATCCACGGCGCGCGTGACGCCCCTGGGACATGACCTGCCCGGCGTCGGGGTCCCCGGCCCGCGAGGTCAGGGGAATCTTGCAGTCCCGCGCAGGGGCCTGACAAGAGATGCGTGAAGGATCTTGAAATTTTGCAGTTTCGTGCAGATCTTGCGCGGAGACCACGCAGGGGCTCACACGGCACAGAGCCCGAGGTCAGGCCCGGTCAGGCCTGAATCACCGTCATGCCCCGGTCCTCGAAGGCCTTCACCTTCTGCGGCGCACGGTCATCCGTGACGAGCGTGTCGATCACGTCCGGCCGGCAGATCCGGGCGAACGCCTGCACGCCGAGCTTCGAGGAGTCGGCCACCACGACCAGCTTGGCGGCCTGCTCGGCGAGCAGCGCGTTGATGCTCGCCTCCTGCTCACTGCGCGCACTCGCCCCGCGCTCGGCGTCCACCGCGTCGACCCCGATGAACGCGATGTCGAGGCTGATCTCGCGCAGGATCAACCCGGCGAGCGGACCCACGAGTTCGTACGACCGCGGCATCGCGACACCACCGGTGGTGACCACCTTGATGTGCGAGCGCACCGCCAGCTCATGGCCGATGTTCAGGGCATTGGTGACGAGGGTGAGCGCAGGGCCTTCGCCCGGTTCGCGGTCGAGCCAGTCGGGCCGGGCGGCGAGCGCGCGGGCGACCTCGGTGGAGGTCGTGCCGCCGTTGATGCCGACGACCATGCCACGCTCGGCGAGGGCCGCGGCGGCGCGTCCGATGCGCTCTTTCTCGGCGGAATCACGGGCGGAGCGGTAGCGCAGCGGCAGCTCGTACGACATCTCGGTGGGCATCGCCCCGCCACGGGTGCGGATCAGCAGGTTCTGCTCGGCGAGCAGATCGAGGTCGCGCCGGATCGTCGCCGCGGACACGGCGAGCTCCGCGGCCGCGTCCTCGACGTCCAACTGCCGCTGCTCGGCGAGCAGCCGAAGCAGCTCGCTGTGGCGTTCGTACCGGTTCACCCTGGCACCCCTCCTCCTGGGCGACAGCCGAACGGTCTGCGCCGGAAAGACAGCATCGCATCGGTAGGAATGATGCGACGTACCGGCCGAGGAAGCACAGACACATGCTTGATCTTGTTCAAAAACAGTACCCACCGTGCGCTATCAAGCGCATCGATTGCCCGCGACGACTGGATCGCTGTGGCCATCAGCCAACGTCGATACCTGGTCCGATACTTCGCGAAATGGGCCACCAGCCGTCGCCGCGCCCGCGAGCTGACCGTCCTCTTCATCCTGAGACAGGGGCCGAGCCCCAGGAGTTCCTCTGAGGACGATCGATGCCTTGAGGTAGGAGAACCGTCCGGGATTGGCTGGTGTAGAGGCGGGGATTACGCTGGTGCCCAGGAAGGCCCTGCCGACGTTGCTACGACAGACAGGGCCAACCCGCTCGGGAGAACCCCCGCAGCCTCACGGCCCTGGCGTCCTACCGCCGGGGCCGTGCTCGTATCAAGCGCCGAACAGGTGCCTGATCGTCAGGTCGATCACCAGCGCTGTTACCAGCGCCAGAAACTGACCAACCGGACTGAGCGTGCGACGGGATTCCCGGTCGACCGAACTGCTGTCGTGCTGGTCTGAGCCGGGCATCTGCTCCATCTCCTTCCCGGGGCGCCATGAGCCCCCTGGGCCTCCCATGCGGCGGTGGGATCCCCAGCGAACTCACGTTCCTGGAAAGCGAAACAGCCGTTGTTCTCCGTGACTCGAAGCTAGCAGGCGACATCAGGAACACCTTCTGCGTCACTCGCTCAATGCTTCCATGCAGGCCGAAGACAAGACCTGCCGTGAAGTCGACAAGCCGCTTCGCATCCGTGTCGTCCATCTCCGTGAGATTCATGATCACCGGAGTGCCTTTACGGAAGTGCTCCCTGGCCCAAGCCTCGTTGTCGGTCCAGGGGTGCAGCGCGGTGATCCGGTACGGCTCTCGCTCGGACGCGACCTTGAGCATGATCGCCGGTGCGTTCCTTTCCCCTTCGGACGTCCGGTTGTGGTGGATACCGCGAGGGCGATCACCTACGGCCGCAGTCGGCCTTGTCGCCCCAAAATGCCGGAGTGAGTCTCGCTCACTCCTCGCACGCAATCACAAACGCGCAAGCGTTCAACGTGTTCACGGGTCGGCGGTGGATGCCCTCTTTCCCTGGCGCGTGCGCTGTTCCTCCATGGAGACATGCCGCGAAAGGCGTGACCCGCACGGTGCTCCGGAGCGCCGTGCGCGGCATTGTGCCGCTTCAAGCGTTGGGAGAGGTTTTGCCGCAGGACATTGAGTTCCTCATGCCCTATCCGAGGAAAGTCGCCGTCGACCTGTCGGCCGGCATGGAACGCCATCTGGCCTGGGCAGCCGACCAGGGCTTCCTGCCCAGCGACACCGCCACCGAGCGCTACCAGTTCTCCCAGCACGCCGAAGTCGGTGCCTGGTTCTGCCCCGAACCCGAGACCGACCAAGACCTCGACCTGCAACTCGACGTCAACGGCTGGTACTTCGTGTTCGACGATGCCTTCGACACCCCCAACGGCCGCCCCGCCGACGGGGCGGTGACCGCATGTCGGCAGGTGATGGAGCTCCTGCACGGCGAGCCGGTCCTGCGCCCTGGTGCATCGCCGCTGGTCGCCGCGTTCGCCGACCTGTGGAAGCGTGAATGCGAATCGATGTCACGCTTTTGGCAGCAACGCGCCAGCAGCACTTGGCGCGATTACCTGGCCGGCAACCTGGCCGAGGAAGCCAACCGCAGGCTCGCAACGCCGCTGTCGTCGTCCGACTACCTCGACGTCCGCCGCCGGTCGGTCGGTGTCCTTCCCGACTTCGACATGCGCGAATGTATCGGCCCCTTCGAAGTACCGCCGCTGGCCTGGTACTCCTCCCACCTGCAGTCCATGCGCCACTACACCGTGGAGCACGTCATCTTCGTCAACGACGTCTGCTCCCTGGAGAAGGACGAAGCCCGCGACGAGATCAATCTGGTTCGATTGCTGATGGTGGAGGACAACCTCAGCAGGCAGACGGCGATCGAGAAGGTCGTGGCGACGGCCGACTCTCACATGCACCGCTTCCAAACCCTCCAAGCCGGCATCCCGCACCTGTGCGACAGCCTCCGCCTCACTGCGCAGGAGCGCACCGCGGTGCAACGACACCTCGCCGCAATGATCGACATGCTGTCCGGCAACTACCACTGGAGCCGCAGCTGCGGCCGCTACAGCACCCAGGCCGTTTCCGGCCTCACCCCCGATCAGCCAGGTCTGCTCGCCCTGCACGACCTCACCCGAAGCACCTGACACCGCACTCGACGCTGCTTCGTCAGCGATCCTCGCTGTCCCTGTTGAGACGGAACCTCAGACGCTCCCGCCCTCGGGGGGAGCTTGGCGATCACGCGGTCCCCGGCCGGCCCTGCGGCGGCGCCGTGCTCTCCCGCACCACCAGGGTCGTCGCCAGTTCCACCTGCTCCGGCTGGGCCGCGCCGCCCGCGGTGACCAAGCGAAGCATGCGGAACGCCGTCGCCGCCATCGCCTCCAGCGGCTGACGCACGGTGGTGAGCTCGGGCGCCGCCCACCTGGCCACCGGCACGTCGTCAAAGCCCGTCACGCTCACATCGTGCGGCGCCCGCAGACCCCGCTCGGCGAGCGCCTGCAGCACGCCGAAGGCCTGGCCGTCATTGCCTGCGACGATCGCTGTGGGCGGCTCCGGCAGGTCGAGCAGGCTGAGCGCCTGGGTGCGGCCCGCGCGAGCGGAGAACTCCCCCGTGCGCACCAGTGACTCGTCCGACGGCACCCCGGCCCGCTGCAAGGCGGCGCGGTAGCCGTCCAGTCGGGCGCGGGCGGACCACACCGGCAGCGGACCGGAGATCGCGGCGATCCTCCGGTGGCCGAGCTCCAGCAGGTGGCGGGTCGCGCTCAGGCCGCCCTGCCAGTTGGTGGAGGCCACCGAACGCACCCCGTCCCCGGGCTCCACGGGCGGATCGATGACGACCAGCGGTACGCCCTTCGCGTCAAGTTGCCGGCGGTCCCGCTCGTGGGGCAGTTGGTGCACGGTGAGTACGCCGTCCGTGCCGCGGGCGGCGATCCGCGCCAAGGTGGCACCGAGGTCCTCGTCCTGCCCCGTGGCGGTGTTGACGACGATGCGGCAGTCCTCCTCGCAGCCCGCACTCACCGCGCCGGCCACCAAGGCGTCCGCCCACGGGCTGTGCAGCTCCCCGATGACAAGGTCGACGATGCCGCTGGCACGCGAGGCACGGTAGCCGTGGTCGGCCAGCAGCCGGCCGATCCGCTCGCGGGTCGTCGGGGAGACGTCGGTACGGCCGTTGAGCACCTTGGACACCGTCGATACGGAGACGCCCGCGTGCGCCGCGATCTCGCTCAGAGTTGACCGCATGGAACGCTCCCTTTTCGAAACAACTACGCCTGACTGTACGGGGATTGACCCTCACAGCGACCCCTCGTACCGTCAAGGTGAGCGAAAAGTTGTCGAAAAGAAGGTTGTCGAAGAGAAGGGCAAGACGCCGATGGCCGTGCCACCGCTGGCCGTGCAGCTCTACACCGTCCGTGAACAGCTCGCCGCCGACCGCCGGGGCACGCTGAACGCCCTCGCCTCTTTCGGCTACCGGGCCGTCGAGTGCTTCGACGCCCTCAGTGACCCGGCGGCCCTGCGCGCGGACCTGGACGCGGCCGGACTCACCGTCTGCTCCACGCACCTGCCCGCTCTCACCGACCATGCGGAGGCCGCCTTCCGCGGCGCCCGCACCCTGGGAACCGACACCGCCATCGTGCCGATCCAGCCACCGGCGCGCTTCACCGACGTCGACGCCGTACGGGAAGTGGCCCGCGACCTGAACACGGCCGCGGCGAAGGCCGCCGACCACGGCCTGCGACTCGGCTACCACAACCACGCCTTCGAACTCGCCCAACTCATTGGCGGTGTCCCCGCCTTGGAGGTACTCGCCGACCACCTCGACGACGCCGTGTTCCTCGAGGTCGACACCTACTGGGCCGCTGTCGGCGGCCAAGACGTGCCCGCCCTGCTGCGCCGCCTCGGCGACCGCGTCACCCACCTGCACGTCAAAGACGGGCCCATCACCCCGGACGACCCGATGACGGCTGTCGGCGCAGGCCGGATGCCACTCGCCGAGATCCTCGCCGCCCAGCCGTCCGTACGCTGGCACATCGTCGAACTCGACCGCTGCGCCACCGACATGCTCACCGCAGTCCGCGAAAGCCACGACTGGCTGGCGAGGCACCGATGACCGAACCACTCGGCATAGCCGTCATCGGCTGCGGCACCATCAGCGACCAATACCTCACCAATCTCACCGCCTTCCCCGACCTGCGCGTCCTGATCTGCGCCGACCTCGACACCGAACGCGCCGGCGCCCAGGCCCAGACCTACAAGGTCCCCGCCCACGGCACCACAGACGACGCGCTCGCCCACCCCGGCGTCGACCTGGTCGTCAACCTCACCGTCCCGGTCGCCCACTACGACGTGGCCAGCGCTGCGATCGCCGCCGGCAAGCACGTCTGGAACGAAAAGCCCCTCACCCTCGACCCGGACTCCGGACGCAAGCTCCTCGAACAAGCGGCGGCCGCGGGCGTACGGCTCGGGTGCGCACCCGACACGTTTCTGGGCGCCGGCCTGCAAAGCGCCAGGCGTCTGCTCGACGCAGGGATGATCGGCGTACCGCAGAGCGCACTCGCCCTGCTGCAAGGCCCAGGGCCGGAAAGCTGGCACCCGAGCCCGGAGTTCTACTACCTGCGCGGCGGCGGCCCCCTCTTCGACATGGGCCCCTACTACCTCACCGCCCTCGCCACACTCCTCGGCCCCGCCGCCCGGACCGTGGCAGTGAGCCGACGCGCCCACGCACACCGCACAATCGGCTCGGGCCCGAAGGCACGCACCCGGTTCCCGGTCGAGGTGGACACCCATGTCGCCGCACTCGTCGAGTACGCGTCCGGCCCGGTCGCCTCCCTCGTCTTCAGCTTCGACTCCCCCCTGGGCCGGCACGGCTTCGTGGAACTCACCGGCACGGAGGCCACACTCGCCCTGCCCGACCCGAACACCTTCGGCGGACAGCTGCGGCTGCGCCCCACCGGATCCGACGACTGGACCGTGATCGAGTCACAAGGCGCCACGGACGGCCGCGGCATGGGGGTGCTCGACATGGCGCACTCACTGCGTACCGGCACAGCGCACCGGGCATCCGGCGAACTGGCGCAGCACGTACTGGAGACGATGAGCGCCATCGAACGCTCAGCGCGCGAGGGTGCGTTCACCCCGGTCGGCGGGACCTTCGCGGTACCGGCGCCACTGCCCGCAGACTGGGCGCCGACGCAGCGCACCTGATCCACACGGCGTAGAGATCGCCGACGCGGTCGATGAGTCCACCACCAACGGCACCCCTCTACAGTCCCCAGCGGATGCCCGACCGATCGCTGCGCGCCGCCACCGGCCACCGCTACAACTCCGTCAACGTCGCGGGAGCGGGCACAAGTTGGTCCCCTGGCGGTACGTCCGCGATGGCGGCCAGGTCCTGAGGCGTTCAGCCGATCGGTGCTGCCATGGCCATGTTGCGCTGTGAGGCCTGTCCGGCGGATCATGCCGGGGCAGTAGGGGCTGTTGTTCAGTGGCGCCGATGGGAACACTTGGCCGGGGCGCCCGGGCCGGGGGCGCGCGGGGAAAGCAGGGGGAATCTGGTGATGCGTGAACGCAGGCCGGGCGAGCGGGTGAAGAAACTGCCCGTCTCGGCGATACCCGCCGACGGGGTCGGGACCTGGAGCGCGGCCGACGCCGAGCGGTGGCGGACCACCCGAGAGCCGGCGATCTTCGCGCCCGTCGCGGGGAGTTGGGGCGCGGGGCTCGTGGTGGTGGTGTCGTACGTGCTGACGTCGGCGTTCTCGTCCTCGTCCATTGCCTGGCACGGTGGCGCGGACTCCGGTACGGACTGGCTGCGCTATCCGGGAGCGGTCCTCCTCGCGGCCCTGCCGCTCTGGTACCGGCACCTGCCGGTCATGGCCGGGGTGGCCGGCATGGTCGTCGCGGTGGACGCGGGATCCTCGCTCGCCTCGGCGGGCGGCACCGGGCAGCGGGCCGGGCATCTGCTCGTACTCGCCCTCTGCGCCTGGGTGTTCACCGGCAGCTGCCTGCGCCTGCGGGCCCGCCGCAGGCAACGCGAGCTCTTCCTGGCGGCGGCCGGACCACGGCGCTTCCCGCTGCCCGAGCGGGTACCCGAGTCGGACGAGTATCGCGGACACGCGCTGTTCTACGTCGGGCTGGCGCTCTGCCTCATCGCCGTCGGCCTCCTCATCACCGCACTGGTCAAGGACCTGACGGGGGACGCGTACGACGCCGTGGCACAACAGACCGCGGCCCTGCTGTTCCTGGTCCTCGGTAGCACCCTGTACGGGCGGGGCCTGACCACCTACCGGGCCGCACGCCGCCTCCACGACGAGGAAGCACACCCCGCCCTGCGCGTGGACATCCGCATCACGCCCGACGGCCACCACTGGATCCACCCCGACGGCGGGCGCGCGCCGATCTCGTACGTCGCCGCGGACCGCGACACCCGCAAGCCCGCGCAGTATCTGGGCAGCAGTTCCTCCTACGGCATCGGCGACGGACACCACAGCGTCGACCCGCGCAGCGAGCCGTTCGAAGCGGTCCTCTACGGACCCGTGCACGAGGGCGCCGAGATCGTCGTGGCGTACGCCACCATCGCTTACGACGACCGTCGGGACACGGGCCAGATGAGCTCGGAAGTCACCGCCGCCGCCCTGCTCCCGCACCGCCGTCACAGCCTCGGTCCGTGGCAGCCGGTCGACGGCACCGCGCACGAGCGCGCACGGCGCGAGAAGGTCCGCGAGGACGCGGCCCGGTCCGACCGCATCCGGCAAGAGGCCGCCCGGGCACAGGAGCAGCGCGGAGCCAGCGCACAGCGGGCCGGCACCGGGCGTGCCGGCGGGTCCAGCGCCGCCAGTGACGGGGGCTGCGGCAGCGGCGACAGCGGGGGCGGAGACGGCGGGGGCGGAGACGGCTGAGGCCGTGGCGGGGGCTGCGGGGGATGAACTGCCGGTCAAGGCTTGGCTGTCGCGCACACCAGGAGGCCCGCGACCCGCGCCCCCAGGCATGTTCCGCCAGACCGACCCTGCATCCCGCGCGGTGGCCCTCATCGCCGTGGTGGTCGGCTTCGGCGCCTGGTGGACGTCCTTCGACCTCGCACCACGGCAGACCTCTGCCGCCACCACTCTGTGGATGCTCGTCCACCTGCCGCTGACCGTGGGCGTGTCCTCCGGCCTGGACCTGTGCCTCCACCTCATCCGCCGCGACCACGGCCCCCGCATGGCGAACCAGCAGGCCCGTCTGCTGGTGGCCGCCCCGCACCCCACCGGCGGCCAGGCCCCGTTCATCGACCTGCCGGTGCGACCCGAGCCGTCCGACAGCCCCGCGCTGTATGACTGGGCACTGCGCAACCTGCACCAGCCGCTCACCGTCGACCAGTTGGCGCGCCGGGCCGGCATGTCCCGCCGGACCCTGATCCGCCGTTTCCACACCGACACGGGCCTGCCGCCCATGCGGTGGCTGCTCGAAGCCCGGCTTGCGCGCGCACGCGAACTTCTCGAATCCGGCGACCTCACGATCGAGGCCGTCGTACGCCGCTGCGGCCTGGGCACCCCGGCCAACTTCCGGACCCTGTTCAAGGCACACGTCGGGGTAGCGCCGCGCACTTACCGCGAGACATTCAACTCCGCGGCGGTGAACAGCCGTTGACCCTTTGATCCTCTCGGGCACACCCGCAACAGGTCGTGGTCGGCCTTCGGGTCCGCCATAGACCTGCCGAGCCCTGAGTACGCGTATCCACAAGCAGCCGTGCGGGATGCTCAAGCGGACGCCGCCGCGACGGACGCAGCCGTCGGGGGCCGCCATGGCCCACGTACACGGTGGCCGGTGTGTGGCCCGCGATGACCCGCATGCTGCGGGGCTGCCTCGCCCAGGTCCGTGGCGAACATCGGCTTGCGTGCGATCCTCACCCGCGTCAGGCCGCCCGGAGGCCGGCAAGCCCGCCCGCCAGCGCCGGCCTGGCTGATCGAAGCCGCGCTCGGCGACAGCGCACCGGTGCATGCGTACGTCGAACACTGCCACTTGGCGGGCAAGCGGTGCCGCGACGCCACCGCTGACCGAGCGCGGCGTGCACTCTACGAGCGGGTGCCCGCCTGCCCACACTGCCGGCCCGACAATGCATTGGCTGCTCGAGTGACCGAGGGCGTTGTCACCCTCAGAGTTGCGAGGACCCCTTCCCCCCTCTTCGCTGCGTAGCGTGCCATCTGGACATCGGGACTTCCGGGGCGATCCAGCGCCCCGGGGATGGGGGATCACACGCCCATGAAACAGATAGCTGCACGTCTTGCCGCGATCGCAGTGCTTGCGGGAGGCGGCATCGCACTGTCCGCCGGCACTGCCAGCGCCGGCGACGAATTCTGGCCCAGGGGCAGTGGGGTGGCCCCGGCCGCGGAGGATCCCTGGCCCAGGGGCAGTGGCGTGGCGCCTGCAGGCCGCTACCAGGAAACCGAAGGCTGGCTGCCGGACTACCCGCTCAACGAGAACGTCGGCGCGCTCGGCGACGAGTACTGGCCCAGGGGCAGTGGGGTGGCGCCTTCGGTCAGTGGCGGTGACTCGCTAGCCGAGGACGGAGGCGAGCATCCGCGAGAAGGCGTCGGCACACTCGGCGACAACTTCTGGCCCAAGGGCTCCGGTATCGCCCCCGCGGGCACGGATGGCCACTCCGGCACCGAAGGCTGGGGCGCGGACTGCCCGGACATCGAGAACGCCCGTGCCCTGGGCGACGAGCCCTGGCCGCGTGGCACCGGCTGACGTCGCACTGCACGCTGTGTCCGGCTGTCGCACCCTGGATGCATGAGCGCCCCGATAGTCGTCCATCCGCCGCAGGGCACCGGAGGCCGGCGCGTCACCGTGCGGGGGCAGATCCTCGGCCTCGCCCACGACGACAACGACCTCCTGGAGTTCCTACGTCGGGCCGGACTCCCCGACGCCGAGACGCTCCTCGAGAGCGGGAAACGGCTCACCGACGCGTTCGGTGCATCTGGCGTCGAGGGCTACGTCGGCACAGTGCACGCTGCCGACGTCGATGCCGCAGGCGAGCCGGACCCACAGACGCTGTGTGGTCGAGTCACCGACAACCTCACGCGAGTACGCGGCGACAACGTGGCCGCCAGCTTCGAGACTTGGTACTCGTGGAACCCCGAGGTCCAGACCGTGTGCCGTGATTGCAACGAGAGCGCCACCAGGTAGCCGCCCTCGCCGATGCTCCAGCCGGGAGGCGTCCCGCCGGGGGATCATCCGGCGGGACGCCTCCCGGCCAAGCTCGGTGTTGCCGTCAACGGCTGTTCGCGGATGCCTCCTTCGAGGTGGTGACCGCGCCTGGATCGGTGGAACGTTGCGGTGCCGCGGAGCCTTCCGCGGGCTCGGACCTCGCCAGCCACAGGCCGGTGAACACGGCGGTGGCCAAAGTGACGGTGCCGGCAGCGAGGAAGGCGCTGTTGAGGCCGGCCTCGAAGGAGGCGCCGCCGGATTGCCGGGTGCGGACGATGGCTCCGAGGACGGCCACGCCGAGCACCGCGCCGATCTGCCGGGTGGTGCTGCTGATGCCTGAGGCGAGGCCGCCTTCCTGCGGGCTGACTGCTTGGATGGCGGCGCCTGTCAGTGGGGACATGGTCAGCGCGAAGCCGATGCCGGCGAGTCCCATCCGCCACCACACGTTCCCGTAGCCGGTGTCGGCGTGCACCATGCCGAGCGCAAGCAGTCCCAGGCCGGCCAGGGCCAGCCCGGTGGTGACCACGATGCGGAAGCCGTGCCGGGCGGCGAGGCGGCCCGCGTACGGGCTGACGATCACCATGGCGAGGGACAGCGGCAGGGTCTGCAGGCCGGCGCGCAGGATCGAGCTGCCCTGGACGTACACGAAGAACTGGGAGAAGAAGAACGAGGAGCCCATGAGCGCGAACCCCACGACGACCATGGCGGTGTTGGACACGGTGAACAGGCGCTGCCGGAACAGCCGCAGCGGCAGCATCGGTGCCAAGCGACGCGCTTCGACGGCGACGAAGGCGGCGAGGAGGATCACCGCGGCGGCGAAGCTGCCCAGGATGGCCGGTGAGGTCCAGCCGCGGGCACCGCCCTCGATCAGCCCGTAGGTCGCAGCCCCCACCCCGAGAACGGACAGCACCGTGCCCGGGATGTCGATCGCGGGGGCTCCCGGATTACGGGACTCGCCGAGGTGGCGCAATCCGACCAGCAGCAGGAACACGCCGATGGGCAGATTGACCAGGAAGATGGCGGGCCAGCCGAAGGCTTCTGTCAGCACGCCGCCGGCCACGGGGCCCGCGGCCAGACCGATTCCGCTGAGTCCGGCCCACAGCCCGATCGCCTTGATTCGTTCCTGCGGCACGGGATAGGCGGCAACGAGCAGGGCGAGCGAGGCCGGGGCCAGCGCCGCGGCCCCGATGCCCTGCAGCACCCGGCCGACGACCAGCCAGCCGACCGAGGGCGCGAGGCTGCACAGCAGCGACGCGGCGGTGAACACCGCCACGCCGGTCAGGTACACCCGCTTGCGGCCGAACCGGTCGGCGAAGACTCCGCCGGACAGCAGCAGCATGGCGACCAGCAGTACGTACGCGTCGACGATCCATTGCAGACCGGTCAGCTCAGTGTGCAGCCGGTGCTGCATGTCGGGCAGCGCCGCTCCAACGATCGTGTTGTCGAGCAGGACCATGAATTGGCCCAGGCAGGTCACCGTGAGCAGCATGGCCCGGTTCGGCCGACTGCCTACGGCCGGAGGTGTTGCAGCCATGGGAATCCCCCTCAATCGGTAGTTGCGCCTCTCCACGGCCGACGTGGTCAGCCTCCGAGCGCACTAAAGCAGCCAGGAGCTGCGTTAGGAGACTGTAGGGAGGATCGCCTCACAAACGCAAGTGCCAACTGCGTTAAGGTGGAGGCATGAACGAGCGACAGCGAGCCCGGCGGCCCGGCGGGCGCAGCGCCCGCGTCGCCGCGGACGTGCACCAGGCCGTCACCGACCTGATCAACGAGCGCGGCTACGGCAACTTCACCGTCGGCGAGGTCGCAGCCCGTGCAGGCGTGGCCGACAGCAGCATCTACCGCCGGTGGGGCGGCCTGGAAACCCTGCTCTCCGACGTGGCGCTCACCCGCCTCAATGCGCAGTCGCCGATGCCCGACACCGGGAGCCTGGCCGGCGACCTGCGCACGTACGCGGCCCAAGTGGCCCGCGAGATCACCGGACCCGACGGCCTGTTGCTGGTGCGCCTGGCCGTCGCCTTGTCGAGCACCGGCCAGCAGGGCCTGCAGGCCCGTGACGACCTCCGCGACGAACGCACCCGACAGCTGCAGTCCATGCTCGACCGCGCCCGCGAACGCGGCGAGGACGCACCCGACGCGCTCGGCGTGCTGGACCACATCCTGGCCCCGATGTATATCCGCGTCCTGTTCGGCATGGGCCCGCTCACCCCGGACTACGTCGACGGACTGGTCGACCGGTTGCTGTGACCTCGCGCCGGTCCCCGGGATCAGCCCTCGGACACGGCGCCGGGGCTCCGCGGCGCCACGGCTCCATGCGGTGCTCTCAGACGTTCTTCCCCACGCAGCCACGCGCTTTGGCCTGCTGGCGCTCCCTAATTACGGCGCTCGGCTGTACGTTGCACGGTGTCGACGGACGGCTCACCGCCGCCTCCCGCTGATCGCGCTCACGGAATGTGTGCCTGATCCCTCAACGAGTGTCATTTGTCGGTGAGTTCATATGTCATCCGAGGGCCCGTGAGGCTTGGAATATCGGTGAGTTTCGATGTCACTTGGATGTTCTGGCAAGGCATCCGTAGGCCGTGGAGAGCATTCCCCCGGCGCGAAGCGCCGGGGCGTCGTAGACATGGCTGGGCGGCACGTGCCCTTGCGGGAGGCATGAGCTGGCTCAGGTTGTCCGGGTTCTGTCTCAGGTTCAGCGGATAGCGATCATCGGGTGCGAGAGGTTCCCGGTGCGGCGGATGCCCGGCAGGGTGGGGACATGCCTGTGGGATTCAGTGGCGCAGTGGCCGAGTACTACGCAGAGTTCCGGCGCGGGTACCCCTCCGAGGTTTTTGACGCATTGCAGGAACTCTTCGAGTTGTCGAAAGCCGATGTCGTACTCGACTTGGGGTGTGGCACTGGCCAGCTTGCCCTTCCCTTCGCTTCCCGGGTTCGTTCCGTGGTGGGAGTGGACCCCGAGCCGGACATGCTGCGGCTGGCCAGCGTTGCAGCCGGCGACCAGGGAATCAGGAATGCGGCCTGGATCCTTGGCGCCGACACCGACGTTCCGGCGCTCGGGGCCCTGATGGGAGAACAGTCGCTGGCACTGACGGTGATCGGACAGGCTCTTCACTGGATGCAACACGAAGAACTCTTCCGCGCTGTGTCGCCGCTGCTCCGCGCAGGCGGAGGCATTGCGGTGATTTCGAACGGAACGCCGCTATGGCTGCAGGACAGCGCATGGTCCCGAGCCCTGCGTGGCTGTCTGGAAGAGTGGTTGGGAACCACGGTGGAAGCATCCTGCGGTACCAGCGGCCGCGACAGGCTGAGGTATGCGCAGGCGATGGAGTCGGCGGGCTTCGTCGATGTGCGGGAAATCGCAGTCGAATACAGCGGTGAACTGACCTTCGATCAGCTGTTCGGCGGAGTCTGCTCCGCAATTCCCGCCGACCAGTTGCCCGGACCGGACGAACGCGATGTCTTCGCCGAACGTATCCGGCAAGCACTCCCCGCGGACAAGCGGTTCACCGAGCACGTGAGGGTGTCCACGCTGGTGGGACGTGTCGGGGACGTCGATGCTTAGCCGGCTGTAGCACCGGCCCGCACCCAGGTCTGTGCGAGGCGGTAGGAGTCCGTGCCGGGCAGGCTGCCGGCCGGCAGCCTCAGACCGGCTGAACGCTTCCGTCGAGCCAGTCGGTTGATGTAAGCCCTTCGACAAACGACTCGAAGTCCGGAGCGAGGACAAGGTCGCTTTCCGCATCGGCGTCGAACCACGTGACCGACGGCTCGCCTTGCCTGCCGCAGCCCCGGTAGTCGAGCGCGACCCAGTAGTGCCCGTCGCCAGAGAGAAGGACAATCGGCGCCGGAAGGTCCCACTCCTCAACCAGATATGGCGTGTCCAGCAGCGACGTCATCCGCTCGCGCCGGCCGATCCCCATCAAGTCGCCGAACGGCACGTGATCCTCGCCCCACGATGTCGGCACCCGCGTCGGAAACACGTTCCAGCGATCCGCCACCCCACCGCCGTTCCGCACCCGCAAGAGCGTCAGCAGCGAAGCAGGAAGCGAGACACCGAGCAGGCGTTCGGCGTCTTGAACCATCTCTGCCGTCAGTGGCGGCTGGACTCCGTAGTCGTCGTAGTTCCAGAACGATGCCCTGACCTCATCGAAGCGCGTCACGATCAGCATGGTATGGCTCGGGACCTGACGCGCCGAGAAGGCAACCGAACGTCCAAGCGACATTGAAACTCGGCGACATCGATCAAGCCGCATGGCTCCGACTGACATCGAGACTCAGCGACAACGACATCCCCGACAGCCCGCACAGCCCACCGGTTGATGTTCGGACGCGCCCGGCTGGACGCCTACTTCGCCCGGATCGCCGCCCGGTTCACCCCACTGAGCGGCCGCTGGCCGGGGGGGGTGCCTCTATGTTCTTCGTCAAGCGTTTGGGGTGGCCTCGGACCGGGGTTCGATCTTCTCTGTGGAGCGTGAGACTGTCTGGTTCATGCCAGAGATGACGAGTGGGTTAAAGGCAGCCTTGGCTGAGGCGTCGTCTCCTTCATGAGCGCAACGTGTTCGCGCCGGGCGTGCTCTTGCTTCCTCCGCTGATGTTTCTGAGGTTGCGGAGGCGTTGGTGGGGCTGCTGCTGGACGTTGAGGACACGGCGGTGACCCGACAGACGGCAGAGACATTGACCCGGGTGGGGACGGTGGCTGCCATAAGACTTGTCGCTCTTGCGGTTGCCGAGGCTGACGACAACCAGGCCGACTGGCTGCAGACCGGGGTGCATGACGCTCTCGCGGGAACGGGCAGTGTGCCGGACGTCGCAGCGGCCTGCGGGAAGCTTGCCCGGGATCCGGAAGAAGCTGTCCGTCGGGGTGCTGTAGAGATCTCGGCATGGGCAGACGGCACGAGGTCCTGATCTGCATCGACGTCTATGTGGGCTTGTCCATGCCACCGTCGCCTGAGGGGTGCGGGGTGCCGTCGCGGAGCATCGCGAACAGGCGTCGGCTCGGCGTCTGGCGAGGCAGAGCAGGGCCTGGTTGTGGCGTTTGCCCTGGGCGATCCCTTTATCGCGGTAGGTGCGGGAGGCGGGGTCGCCCAGGCCATGCACTCGCCAAGGGAGGTAGTCATGCCAACTCCGAAGGCCGGTAGCCCCGTTGCGGGACTACGAAGACGGTAATGGGGGGACGTCCCGGGCGGCTGCAGGTGATGTCCATGCGTACGTGTCATCTACGTGCGCCAGAATGCCGAGACTGCCGTGTCAGTGCCTGGATGCGCGCTTCGGGGCGGTCCATGCAACGTCGTCGACCGCGAGCCATGGCGCGGTCGAAACAGCCGTGGGTGTCACCCCGGCGAAGGCCACGACGTCGCGATGCAGGTGGGACTGGTCGGCGTAGCCGCTGTCTGCCGCCACCGAGCCGGCGCTGTGCCCCGCGGCGAGGCGGTGGGCCGCGTGGTCGAAGCGGATGAGTTGCGCGGCGCGCTTGGGTGTGAGGCCGATCTGGGATCGGAACCGTGCCCACAGCCGCTTGCGGCTCCAGCCGACCGCTGCGGCCAGGGGCTCGACGCGGACCTGCCCGCGGTTGGTCAGCATCTGCCGCCAGGCGTGGGCGACTTCTGGGTCGACCGCCCGGCTTGCCTCGTGCCGTCGGGCGAGTGCGGTCTCCGCGATCGAGAACCGCTCTTCCCACGACGCGGCAGCACGTAGCTGTTCCTGGGTTCGTGTGGCGCCCCGGCCCCAGAGCTCGTCGAGGGCGACCATCGCTCCCCCCAGCTCCAGGGAGACACCCAGCACCGCATGCGCGATCACTGGTGACAGCCGTATCTGCAGGCAGTCGATGTCCCCGCCACGCACGTGAACGCCGCCGGGCACGAGCCCGAACACGACGCCGCCGTGCAGCTGTTGACCGCGGACGTTGTCGACGATCAGCCCATTGCCCAAGTCGACAGCCACGGTGACGGCCGGATACGGGATCACCTGGAGGTCGAGGGGGTCCGCGGTGCGATCACGGAACCCGGCCATGCTGACCCCCGGCAGCCGACCGGGCCGAGACGGCGTGCTGATGTCCCACCGCGCGGCAGGCGCACGAGCTCCCTCGACTGAACGCATGTTCTCAGGCTACGGGTCAACTCCCGTGGTTTCAGGACCCGTCGCGACATTCGTTCAAGACGTGCCCTCCGGCGCGCGGCAACACTGACACCCCACTACCCGCCCCGGAAGGGACTGTTCGTGACGCGCTACTCGATCGACCCGTTCACGTCGGCCGTCGAACTCGCCGCGGCCATACGTCGCAAGGAGGTGAGCCCAGTAGAGGTAGCGGACACCTACCTGGAACGGATGGACGAACTCGACCCCCGACTCAACGCGTTCTGCCACCGGGCCGACCACGACGTCCGCAAGTCCGCGACCGCGGCGGCCGACGCCGTGGTGCACGCCGCATCGCCCGACGACCTGCCGCCGTTCCACGGAGTCCCGCTCCCGATCAAGGACTTCCTTGACGTGGCCGGTTGGCCCACGACCTACGGGAGCGCCGGCGCCGACCCGACACCGGCCGCGGCATCGGACACGGTGGTGCGCCGGTTCACGGACGCGGGGTTCGTGCCGCTCGGCAAGACCACCCTCTCCGAGTTCGGCTCCGTGTCGTTCACCGAGAGCGAGGCCCTCGGCATCTCCCGCAACCCGTGGGATCCGGACCGCTCGCCGGGCGGGTCGTCGAGCGGCGCGGGCGCCGCCGTCGCGTCGGGAATGGCGCCCATCGCGCACGCCGCCGACGGCGGCGGCTCGATCCGCGTCCCGGCGTCGTGCAACGGTCTCGTCGGGCTCAAGCCCACCCGCGGGCTGATCGCCGACGCGGTCATCGGCTGCGAGGGCATGGCCACCAACGGCGTGCTCACCCGGACGGTGGCCGACACGGCGGCAGCCCTGGATGTACTGGCCCGACACGATCCCGCCGCATGGTGGTCGCCCCCGGCCCCGCGACGCCCCTTCGCGGACGCGCTCACGACAGCCCCTCCGACGGGACTGCGGATCGGGGTGCTCGTCGATCCCCCGATCGCCGGGATGGGCGTGGACCCGGCGTGCCGTACGGCGGTCGACACGACGCTGCGGACCCTCGAAGCCGCGGGCCACCACGTGGTGGACGCACCCCTGCCGCTGCCGCCGACCGACGAGCTGATCGCGGCGTTCACGACGATCTGGAACGTCGCCGCCGTGGGCTTCCCACTCGCCGACCCGGACCGCGTCGAGCCACACAACCGGGTCCTGCGCGAAGCGGCGCGCGCCGTCGACTCCTGGGCCTATGCGGAGGCCCTGCTCCGCACCCAGCGTCTGTCGCGGCGCGTCGTCGAAGCGTTCGTCGGCAGTTTCGACCTGCTCGTCACGCCCACGATGGCGTGCCTGCCCCCGCCCGTCGGCTTCTGGCGCACGGGCGGCGGAGATGACCCGCTGACACCCATGCTGAAGAGCTATCCGCTGGCCGTGTTCACCTCGCTGTTCAACGTGACCGGCCAACCGGCGATCTCGCTGCCCGTCCATCACGACGACACCACCAATCTGCCCGTCGGCGTCCAACTCGTCGCCGCGCCATGGCGGGAAGACCTGCTGCTGCAGGTGTCGCGCACGCTCGAACTCGCGCTGCCCTGGGCGGATCGCCGCCCGACTGTCAGCTGACGCCCCTCGAAGATGTCGTACGACTCAAACACCCCCAGGACACGCGCACCAGCACGTCCCGAACAAGCTCACCGCAGAAAGGAAGTCCCGGCATGGCCGTCACTCCGATCGATCTCTACGCTTCTTTCCTCCACCTCCGGCAAGATGGCCAGGTGCGTGCCGAGCAGCCGGTCTTCGACCCCGAACGGGACGGCTGGCAGGTGATGACCTTCCACGTGGAGACCGACGCCGACGTCCACGCCGACCACTGGGAACTCCACACTGCCGCGGACGAAGTCGTCTCCTGCCTCACCGGCGGGATACGCCTCTGCCTGCGCCCGCAGCAGCCGGGAGACGAAGAGGAACAGATCAAGCTTGCCGCCGGAACCGCAGCCGTCGTGCCGCGTGGACGCTGGCACCGCATCGCCCTGGACGCCCCCAGCGACATCATGTCCGTCACCGTGCCACGTGGCAGCCGCCTGGAAGAGCGGACCGAGGCCTGACGAACACGACGGACCGGAGCCATCGGCGGGCTCGGGCGCGGACGGCACTGGCCCGGGCCCGACGGGAGGAGTGAAATACCGACACTGACGGCTCTGTCAGGTCTTCACCCGATGCAGCTGGATCTGTGGATTGACGAAGAGGTGCACGAACCCGCACTGCCAGCAGATCAGCCCCGTCGCGGTCTCATCCGCCCACGCAAGATTGAAGAGTTCTCCACCGGTGCTGTTGAGCTTCACGCCTCGCTCACGAAAGACGTCACCCTTGCAGAACTGACAGGTGATCCAGGTTTCCCCCAGCGAGGCCCGGAAAGCCTTGGCCATGCATTCCCCCTTCTGCACGAAGCAGCGGCCCGAGAACGGCTGCCCCTCCCCCGATCCTCCAACGGTGAAGTGACCTTGCCCTGAACCAGGCACAGAGCAACGCGGGTTGAGCAAGATCTGAGCAACCCGTCCGCCCTGCCCGCAGAGGGTGACAAGGCCGCTGCAGGAGGATCCGAGCCATGGCAGGCCCTGCTCCCTCCCCCACCTGACTGGACGGCCTCGCGTAACGCGCCTTGGTCCAAGAGGCGCACGTCACCGCTTGATCACTTCTCGGGCGGGTACCTGTGCTCCATGGTCACCAATGCCACCGCACCCCCGAACGCTTTCGTGCCACCCGCCGTCGACATCAGGGCGCTGACCGCGCTGCTCGACGGCGAGTACGCCGCCGTCCGCGATCTGGTCCGCACCAACCTGTCGACGTACGCCTCCGTTTTCGAGGAGGCCGAGAGCCTCGGCATCGACGAGTTCCGCGAGCGGGTGCGTGAGCTGGTCGTCGCCCTGGCAGCGACCGGGCAGACAGGGATGGGCTTCCCCAAGGAGTACGGCGGCGGGGGCGACGTCGGCGCCTCGATCGCGGCGTTCGAGACCCTCGCTTTCGGCGATCTGTCGGTGCTGGTGAAGGTGGGTGTGCAGTTCGGTCTCTTCGGCGGCGCGATCCTGCAACTGGGCACCGAACGCCACCACGCGGCGTACCTGCCGGATGTGATCTCCGGGAAGCTCATGGGCTGCTTCGCGATGACCGAGACCGGACACGGCTCCAACGTCCAGGCACTGGGCACGGTGGCGACGTACGACAGCCACAGCCAGGAATTCGTCATCACCACGCACGGCGATCAGGCCCGCAAGGACTACATCGGCAACGCCGCCCGGCACGCCGAGCTGGCCGTCGTCTTCGCGCAGCTGGAGGTGGACGGCCGGCGGGAGGGGGTGCATGCGTTCGTGGTGCCGATCCGCGTCGGCGGCGCGGCGGCACCCGGTGTCCGTATCGAGGACGACGGCCGCAAGATGGGCCTCAACGGCGTGGACAACGGGCGGATCTGGTTCGACGGAGTGCGCGTGCCGCGCGAAGCGCTGCTCAACCGGTTCGCCGACGTCACCCCCGAGGGCACGTACGAGAGCTCGATCGAGAGCCCCAACCGGCGCTTCTTCACGATGCTGGGCACCCTGGTACAGGGCCGGGTCAGCGTCGGCGGCGGTGCGGTCAACGCCAGTAAGGTCGCGCTGGCGATCGCCACGAAGTACGCGGTGCGGCGGCGGCAGTTCGAGGCCGACGCCGGATCCGAGGAGCAGTTGCTCCTCGACTACGGGATGCACCAGCGTCGGCTGCTTCCGCTCCTCGCGGCCACCTATGCGCTGCACTTCGCGCAGGACGTGGTGCGCACCCAGCTGCACGAGGTCTTCTCCGGGATCAAGGACGACGAGCAGGCACGGCGCGAGCTGGAATCGCGGGCGGCCGGCACCAAGGCACTCGGTACCTGGCACGCCACGCGCACGATCCAGGAGTGCCGCGAGGCATGCGGCGGCGCCGGCTATCTGGCCGTCAACCGGTTCGCCGCCCTCAAGGCCGACAGCGACATCTTCACCACGTTCGAGGGCGACAACCATGTGCTGCTGCAGCTCGTGGCGAAGGGCCTGCTCACCGACTATGCGAGCGAGTTCGAAGACATGGACCAACTCGGCATGGTCCGCTTCGTCACCGGACTTGCCGTCGAAACGGTCATCGAGAAGACCTCGGTGCACAAGCTGCTCGAGCGGGTGCGTGACCTCCTGCCCGGCGGTGACGACTGGGATCAGGAGGCGGGGCTGCTCGACCCCGACTACCAGCTCGCCATGCTCCGTTATCGCGAGGAGCACATGCTCGCCGGTGTGGCCCGGCGGCTCAAGCGCGGAGTCGAAGACCAAAAGGCCCACCCCGGCGCGGTGTTCTCCCGGGTCCAGGACCACGTCATCGCCGTGGCCCGCGCGCACATGGAGCGCCTGGTCCTCGAGGCGTTCACCGACAAGCTGCGCGCGATGCCCGAGGGCGGAAACAAGACGGCGCTGCGCCTGCTCTGCGACCTCTACGCCCTGTCGACGATCGAGGCGGACCGGGCCTGGTTCATGGAACACGGGCGGCTGAGCGTCCAGCGCTCCAAGGCCATCAGCCGTGAGGTGAACGACCTCTGCCACAAGATCCGGCCGATCGCCGTCGACCTCGTCGACGCGTGGGGCATTCCGCCGGTGATGCTGCGCTCGCCCGAGCTGATCGGCTGACCCGTACGCGGGTGAGGGCGGCGCTCATGCATGGGCGCCGCCGCCCTCCGTTCCGCTCCTCGGGGTGGGCGCCGGACATCCAAACCTGGCCCACTGGGCGGGATAGGGCCCGCAGAGACCGGTGTCCGCGCCGTGCGACCGCTGCAGCGGCCCCGCGCGGCTCAGTCCTCCCAGTCCGCGTCGTCGCCGCCGCGCATGGTGCGCCATCCCTGGAGGTCTTCCAGCGCCTTCCGCGTCAACTGGGCGTACTGCACCGGGCACTCCCACAGCTCACGGGCCGACAGCTCGACGGGCACGGGGGTTTCGGGATGGTCCTGCGGCGCGTACAGGTGGACCACCGCGCGGTACCGGGACCGCACGTCGGAACTGGCGGTGGACCAGGGGTGCTTCGGATGCTCGCAGGAGACGTCCAGGTCGATGGTGGCGAGCGCGGCGGCCAGGTCGCGCGCGTAGGAGGGCGGCAGACCGGCGTACGACTGGGCGATGCCCATCCACAGGCACAGGAACAGGCCGATCCGCTCCTCGTCCCGCACCTGCCCGGTGAGCCAGCGGCGGGCGGACCACAGGGCGACCGGGCCGGTGTTGTCCTCCCAACTACGGCTGATCGCCTCCTGCATGGCGACGAGGTCGAGGCGGCCGTCGTCCAGGACGAACTGTGCGTCCAGAGGGGAGACGTCGATGCCACCGAAGAGCTGCTGCTGCGCCTCGCGCAGGCGGCCCAGGGCCTCATCGACCAGGTCCGCGAGAAATCCCTCGCAGTCGAACACCACCAGCTCTTGCTCGTCGAGACCGTAGTCCTCGGCGAATGCGGCCCGTCCGCCCTCGGTCAGCATGCTCACCCCCGCCTCGACCTGGTACTCCGAGTCCAGCTGCGCCGGGTGGGCGCCGGCCGGGCAGATGCAGGAGGCCCGGTCCAACTGCGTACGGAACCCGTCCAGGGCCCGTATGTACGAGGCGAACACGGACTTGCTGAAGATGCGTGCGCCGACGTACCAGCAGGTGGCATGCAGGAGCATCGTGTACCCGGTCCGCTCCCGGCGACCCTGCGGGGTGGCGTCGCGGCCGAGCGCCTCCCCCGCGTCGTCGGCGAGGACGGCGAGGGTCGATTCGGGATCCACATAGGGGTAATCACTGACGATCCCGGACAGGTCGGAGATCAGTTCGCGGTGGTCGGCAGACAGCATGGGCGTCACTTCAGTCACATCCGTAACTGACGACTGCGCAGGTCTGACGGTTCCCCCGGCACACGTCACGGATGGCCCCGTCGGCCTCGCCCTGAGTCCGGAGGGCGGGGAGGCACGCGACGTTCTGCGTGAGGATGTCGAGCGGTTCGGGTTCGGATGAATCGGCCGCAGCCATCCACGGGCCTGCATGCGGGCACTACGCGGCAGGGCTTCCCGAGGTGGCGCGCGAGAAGTCGTACACCGCCCAGTCGGTGAGCGTGCGATAACCGAGGCGCTGGTAGAGGGCGTTGCTCGTGGGGTTGGCCAGGTCCGCGAACAGCACGACGTCCCGCGCGCCCGCTGCCAGCGCGGCGCGGCTCACCTCCGCGGCCACTGCGCCCGCATAGCCGCGGCCGCGCAGTTCGGCCGAGGTGTAGACGATGTCCACCTGGATCTGGCCGCCGATCAGCGGGTTCATGCCTGCGACGGAGACCGGCGTGCCGTCCGGGGTCTCCCAGAGTGTGTAGCGCTTGTCGGCGAAGCGGGTGTCGGCCCATATGCCGGCATCGATGACCACGTCCTCCCCCACAGCCCGGGCGAACTCACCGCACCAGAACATCACTTGGTCAAGCTCCTGCTCGCCCAGGACACGACCGCGGCCTGCCGGCATCGGCTCCGGCGGGGTCAGCCTGTCGAGGCGATACAGACGCAGCCGCGTGTCGCGCAGTTGCGGCGTCACGCCGGTGTGCCGCTGCCAGGCTTCGGCGAAAACGGTGGCCGTGCTGTGGTCGGCACTGACGTAGGGAAGGGAGTACCCGAGGGCGGCCAGGCGAGCCGCAAGGGAGTCCGCCTGCTCCGCCGTGAGCGGGGAAAGGCCGAAACCGCGGGTCGGCAGGCGATAGAAGGTGGCACGGACCTCGCCTGCCTGCTCCAGTACGCCGAAGACGGGAGCCTCAGTGCCCCACGCGCCCGCCCCACGCTTTCGTACTCTCTCGGCCCAGGTGAGCTGCATGATGTGCCGACCGGGCTGCGCGCACAGGAAGTCCCCGGCGCGGGCGAGGAAGCCGTCGACGTCTTCGGTCAGGTGCCAGTCATCCGGTCGCATGATTCATGATCTTAAGGCTGCGGGGGCGCCGCTCGTATCCTGCCGGACTCGGCATGGACCCTTCGGTTTGCAAGTCCCTCTGTGGCAGCGGTGGTTGAGGTGACGGCTTGGGTGCTGCACGCATCCTCGGATGGATTGGTCAGTGTTCAGGTTGGGCCCTCGCCGCCAGCGCATGCTTCAGCCCCGTCGGCCCCGGGCGAGAGGGTTTCACGGTGCATCCGCGAGCCGCGCGACCTGAGCCGTCAGCACCGGCCGGGCCGGGCGTACAGGCTGATGCGCGCGCCCTGGACCCGGCGGGTGCCACACGCCTCGAAGTGATCGGCGAGCACTTGCCGTTTGACCTGCTCCGGGGCTGCTTGGTCCGGTGGCTGACCCGCCGGGTCTGTCACCACCACGATGCGTGCCGTTGCCAGCATGCGGGCCCGAATCACGGGCGCGGCTGCCTCGATGCCGTACAGCGTGTGCGACGTGACCGGACCGCGGTCCAGGGCCAGATCGCGCAGCCCGCGCACCGATGTGGGATCCGCCAGTGACCACACGCGGCGCCATGACGGCAGGTACAGCACGCTGTCGCCGTCCCGCCCTGCCGCGCGAATCGCCTCCGCCACGGCGGTGACGTTGTCGGTACGGCTCTGCGGAGTCCGCAAGTGCAGTGTGACGGGCAGCAGGACGAGGGTGCAGGCACCGGCGGTGAGCACGGTGGCCACCCGGATCCGGCCCCGTGCCCGCGGCAGCCGGTCGAGGGCGGTCCCGACGAGCAGGGCGGTGCCTGCGTGGCCGTAGAGGACGTAGCGGTCCACATAGAGCGGCTTGAGCGGGGTGGCCAGCAGGAGCAGGAGCGCGGGCAGGACGAGCAGGGACAAGGCGAATGCGGGCAGCGGCCCGCGGCGGATCAGCGCCGCGCAGGCCGCCCCGAGCACCGTGACCCCGGCGAATCCCAGGAGTGCGCCCGCGTGCACGCCGCCGATCCACGACACCTGGTCGGACTGGCGGATACTCACCGCGACAAGGGGGGCGAGGCAGAAGGAGACCACGGCTGCCACCCGCATGCCGTTGCGGCGGGCGGCTCGCGGGAGTGCAACCAGGTGCGCGAGGACGGCCAGTACGGCGAACTCGTGCAAAAGGCAGGCCGCGAGCGCGACAGCGCCGTAACCCGCCCACATCCGGTGCGAGCGCGTCTCGACCGCCCGCACCAGCAGGTACGACGCCCAGACCACCAGCATGCAGACGAGCGCATAGGACCTGCCCTCCTGCGCATAGCGCTGCACCGGCGGCAGCAACGCGAAGACGCCCCCGGCCAAAAGCCCCGGGCGCGGGCCGGCCAGCCGACGGCCCAGCAGCGCCAGCGTCCCGGCCGCGAGGGCAGTCGCCAGAACCGAGGGCAGGCGCAGCACCAGCAGCGGGTCGGCGTCGCCGGAAGCCCTGAACAGTCCGTGCAGCAGCAGGTAGTACAGGCCGTGCACGGCGTCGGCGTGCACCAGCGTCGCCGCCAGGTCGGGCAGGGAGCGGTGCGCCATGTCGTACGACACCGCCTCGTCCCGCCACATGCTGCCGCCGCGCCGCACTCCCCACAGGCCAAGAGCGAGGGAGAGCACGGCGGGGAGGAGCACGGTCGAGTACGCGCGAGGGCGCGGTGGCTCGGCGGGCGCGTGCGGCAACCGTGTGGGCAGCAGGGAGGGTCTGGGTGAATGGGTGGTGGCGATGGCCGGCTCCGTGACTCATGGGCGAGTGGCGTGGCGGTCGTGCACCGACGAGTCCAGAGGCGGGCGCGTTGATGGGCAGCCCTGATTGCGGGCGTCAATCAATGGGCCCGGGGCGGTTGTTAGCGTGTGGGCCGGCCGTGAGCGAGGGGGACGTGCATGGGGCGCCGCGAGAAACCGCTGGACCCGGGGAGGGGCGCGGTGCAGCGGTTCGCGTACGAACTGCGAAAGCTGCGCGACGAGGCGGGCACGCCGACCTACCGTGCGATGGCGCAGCAAGCCGGGTACTCGGGGCCCACGCTGTCCGCCGCGGCGGCCGGCGAGCGGCTGCCGACGCCGGCGGTGGTCCGGGCCTACGTCGTCGCGTGTGGGGGCGACCCCGAGAAGTGGGAGGGGCGCTGGCGAAGGGCGGTCGCCGAGGCAGGCGACGCGCGTCTGTCCGGCGGTTCGGACGACGAGCCGGCACCGTATCCGGGGCTGGCTCGCTTCAGTACCGGCGACGGGGAGCACTTCCATGGACGCGGCGATCTGATCGACGATCTGGTCCGGTTGACCGGGCGGGCGAGGATCACCGCAGTCGTGGGTGCATCGGGGAGCGGCAAGTCGTCTCTGTTGCGGGCCGGGTTGATACCGGCCCTGCGGGGAATCGAAGGCCCGGCGGGCGGGCGCGTGCGGGACGTCGCCGACCCCGTGGCCGCCGGCGACGTGCAGGCCCGGCCCGCTGCGATCCGCCTGTTCTCCCCCGGTGCCCACCCCGCCCGCGCCCACGAGGCCCTCTTCGCCCCGCACTCCGGGCCCGGCGACATCCTGCTCGTCATCGACCAGTTCGAGGAGGTCTTCACCCTCTGCGCCGATCCGGCGGAACGGACGCGATTCCTCGCTCTGTTGCTCACCGCGGCCGAACCGTCGGCGCGGCTGCGGGTGGTGCTCGCCGTCCGGGCCGACTTCTACGGGCGCTGCGCCGAACACGGCCCGCTCGCCGAGGCGCTGCGCGATTCCACCCTGCTCGTCGGACCGATGACCCCGACGCAGCTGCGGCAGGCCGTCGTCCGTCCCGCCGCGGCACGACGGATCGTCGTCGAACGCTCCCTGACCGCACGGATCGTCGCGGACGTCACCGGCGAACCCGGCGGGCTGCCGCTGATGGCCCACGCCCTGCGCGAAGTCTGGCGGCGGCGTACCGGAAAGACCCTCACCCTCGCCGCGTACGAGGCCGTCGGCGGTGTCCAGGCCGCCGTCGCGCACACCGCGGAGGCCGCCTACGCCGCTTGCACGCCGGCCGAGGCGCTTGCCGTCCGAGCGCTGCTGTTACGGCTGGTCACCCCCGGCGACGGCACCGAGGACACCCGGCGCCCCGTCGACCGTACGGAATTCGACGCCGACGACACCACCGCCCGCGTCCTCGAACGATTCGTCCACGCCCGCCTGCTCATCGTCGACGGCGACACCGTCGAACTCGCCCACGAGGCGCTCATCTCCGCCTGGCCGCGGCTGCACGGCTGGGTGGACGAGGATCGCGACCGCTTGCGCCTGCACCGCAAACTGACCGAAGCCGCCCGTGTCTGGAACGAGTTGGCACGGGACGCGGGAGCGCTGTATCGGGGAATACGGTTGGCTGAGGCGCGGGAGGCCTTCGGGAATGGGGACGGCGAAAGGACGGGTGCAGGCGCGTCGGGGCCGCCCGCAGGTGGCGTCCCCGGAGGGGGTGAACCCGGCGCCCGCTGCGGCGAGTTGAGCCGCCTTGAGCGCGACTTCCTCGCCGCCAGCGTCACCGAGCACGAGCAGAGCCGCCGGGCGGCGGCCCGGTCGACCCGGCGGCTGCGGACGCTCACCGTCGGACTTGCCGTACTGCTGTGCCTGGCCGTGGTCGCCGGTGTCAGCGCCTGGCGGCAGAGCGACGTCAGCGTGCGACAGCGCGAGGAGGCCGAGGCCCGCAGAGCGGCCACGCTGTCCGAAACGCTGCGCGCCACTCAGCCACGCACCGCGATGCGACTTGCCCTCGCCGCCTGGCGCACCGCCGACCTGCCGGAGACCCGACAGGCGCTGCGCACGGCCGCCGCACAAAACGAACAGGACGCGTTCGTCCAACCCGAGGACGGCGGCGGCGCACTCAATCCGCTCACCTGGCTCAGCCGGGACGGCCGGATCCTGACAACGGTCGTGCGTGACAAGGCCGTTCAGTGGGACGTACGCACCCATCGGCGTATCCGGACCGTCCAGCGCCGGGGCCTGTCCGAGGGCATCCTCGACGTCAGCGCGGACGGCCGGTGGATCGCCTACCGCGAGCCGGGTCGAGCGGGCCTGGTGGTTGGCGGGCTGGCCGACGGGAGCACACGCCGCCTCGCGACCGGCTCGTGGACCGACACCAACGCCGCCTTCGGACCCAGCGGGCGCACTCTCGTCCTGCGCCGACTCGTCCCCGGGTCACAGCACGGACGCGCGACGCTCGAGGTGTGGGACCTGCGCCTGCAGAAAGCAGTCATGCGCTACGAACGAGGCAGCGATGCCGGAGAGATGCCCGTGCTCAGCCACGACGACCGTCACCTCGCCTGGTGCGAGCAGAACAGCGAGCGCTTGCAGGTCCTCGACGTGGCCGACCGGCGCCCGGTCGCTGCCCTGGCGCCCGCGAAAACCCAACGCGACCTGTGCGAGGGACACCTCACGTTCACCCCCGATCAACGGGCAGTCGCGTCCGGCACCTCCGATGCGATCGTCACCTGGGACTTCCGGACCGGCCGGGAACGCCCACGGCTGCCGCTCTTGGGAGGCGCGCACTCCGTGAGGTTCTCCGGGCCCTACGCGCTGGCCTGGGGCGCCGGCGCCTTCAGCCTGTGGCGTACCGACCTTCCCGCCGCCGCCGACGGCACGCGTGCGCCGCTGCTCACCTATCCCGTCGCCAGCAGTCAGGTCTCCGACATCCGTCTGGATCCCGGCGCGGGCGTGCTGCGCTATCAAGTCGGCAGGCGGCCCAGCACGGTACGCACTCTCTCGCTGCAAGGGCTGACGGGCAGGGCCTGGCGGGAACGGGCCGCGTCCCCGAGGGAGAGCGCCTCTGCCGGTGACTCCCCGCTCGTGGCCGTCGAGCCGACAGGGCGCACCGGGCTCACCCAGCAGGGGACACTCGTCGACGCGTCAACGGGCAAGCAGCGCACGGGAAACAAGAGCCTGGAAGGCGAGGACTCCCTCACCACCGGAGCGTTCAGCCCCGACGGCAAGCACCTGGCCACCGCCGGCAGCGAGGGACGCATCACCCTCTGGGACGCGCGCACCTGGCGCCGGATCACGGTACTGCGCGCCGGTGCGTCGAGCGCGGGCATCGCCACCCTGGCGTTCTCGGGCGACGGTTCCCTGCTCGCGGCCGGGGCTCCCGACGGCTCCGTGCAGGTCTGGGAGACGGCCTCGCCGACCCAGCCCGCGGCCACCTTGCCGGTCGGGGACGGGCCGGCCCTCGGCATCGAATTCACCGGGAGCCAGGGAGAGTTGCGCATCGCCACCCCTCACCTGGACATGCGTGCCCGGGCCGCGGCGCCCGACCGGGCAGCCGTGGAGCTGTGCCGGCGAGCGGCGGGCGGGCTCGCCGAGGCGGAGTGGCGGCGCTACTTTCCGTCGGCCGATTACCGCGACACCTGCGGCCCTTGACGTCGCAGGTCTGCACTGCGAGGAAACCTTTGGCCAACAATCCCTTTACGGCGCACAACTATTCGTACGCCACAGGTGTCTCCCCAGCGAACCCCATCACCATGGAGGCACCTGTGCGTGTACGAACCGTCGCGATCGCCGCGTCCATAGCGGCAGCGGCCGCCACCGGCACCACCCTCGCCGCAACGGCGTCCGGGAATGCCGTTGCGACGGGCAAGGCCACCGCGTACGACTTCAACGGCGACGGCTACGCCGACGTCGTCACCGCCACCCCGAAGGCCGTCGTCGGCGGTCAGGCGAGCGCGGGCAACCTCGTGGTCAGCTACGGCTCCGCCACCGGAACCTCGACCTCGCGCGCCGCAGTCCTCAGCCAGAGCTCCGCCAATGTGCCCGGGGCGTCCGAGGCGGGCGACCAGTTCGGCGCCCAGACGGCGAGCGGCGACGTGGACGGAGACGGCTACGACGACCTCGTCGTCACCGCCCCCGGCGAGGCTGTCACCGGTCACACCAACGCCGGTGCCGTCACTGTCCTGTGGGGCAGCGCGAGCGGCCTCGGCAAGACCGCCACGGCACTCTCCAACACCGCCGACGAACTGGGCTTCGGCCGCGATGTGGCCATCGGCGACCTCGACGGTGACGGCGGCGCCAACCTCGCCGTCCTGGCGGACCGGAAGATCCTCACCTACCCGGACGGCATCTCACGCACCACACCCGCCGCGCCCACGGCGGTCACCGGCGGTCTCGCCGACGTGTCCGCGCGCTCCCTCGTCACCGGCGACTTCACCAGGTCCGGGAGTGACGGCCTTGCCGTCATCGGCTCGGCGGACGAGTGCGACGCGAGCTCCTGCCCCTGGCTCGGGTACTACACCGGCGGCCCCGGCGGCGTCACCTTCCAGTCGAACCTGTCGACAGGCGCGCCGGTCGCCGCGGCGGCCGTGGGCGACATCGACGCCGACGGCTACGACGACCTGATCACCGGGCAGGCCGGGCCGTTCCCGGACGAGGTCAACGACCCGTCGGGCGGTGCCGGTTACGTCACCATCCGCTACGGCCACCCGGACGGCCCCGGCAAGATCGACACCGCCAACTACAGCCAGAACACCTACGGCATCCCCGGCACCGACGAGCAAGGCGACGCCTTCGGCTCGGCCCTCGCCGTCGGTGACATGACCGGCGACGGCATCGACGACATCGCCGTCGGCGCCCCGTACGAGACCGTCGACGGGGTGCAGAACACGGGCTCCGCCTACCTCATGAAGGGCAGCGACTACGGCGTCGACCTCGGCACCAACGTCCGCTACCAGTCGTACGCCGGCGTCCCCGGCGCCGACGAGGCGAACGACTACTTCGGCTCCGACGTCTCCCTCGTCGACGCCAACGGCGACGGCCACGCCGAACTCGTCGTCGCGGCCCGGGGCGAGGACGTGAAGGCCGGTTCCACCTCCGACGGCGCGAACTGGGTGATTCCCGCCTCGGGCGAAAGCCTGTCGCGGACCGGCAACAAGTCCTTCAGCGCCGACGACTTCGGCCTCACCTTCACCAACCGGCAGTTCGGCTCCGTCCTCAGCGACTGACAACAGGCCCGACATCGGCAGCGACCACGCGGGGCGGGAGAAGGGCGGGAAGCGATCTCACCCCTCTCCCGCCCGGCCCGCTCACGCCCGGTAGCAAGCCGGCCGCGCCTGTGTACGTCCCGGGCCTGCCGCACTCCTCGCGCCTGCAACGACGCGGCGGACGCTCCCTCCCCTACGAGGTGGCCCAGGACTGGCGGCGGACTGCAGCCAATGGCACTCGGCCGCTTGGACGTAGATTCAGCGGCGTCCTTCACGCGGGGACGCGCTCCCCCTCCGTCTGGCGCGTCCCCGCGTGTGACGTCCTCGACCAACGTGCCACCGCGCCCCCGACATCGTTGTCGGGAGCGCGGCCTGCACGTTCGCGGCCCTACCGGATACGCCAAGCCCTGAGGGACCACGGCGCAGCGGCACGAGCAATCGTCCTACGGCGTGTAGACGGCGTCACTGCCGTACAGCTCCCTGGTGAAGGCGGAGACATCGGCGCTGCGGTCGGCGCCGTTGAGGTTGTACGTGAGGTAGACCCCGTATCCCTCGCTGACGGTGCGGCGGGCGAGGTCGGCGGCTGTGCTCTGCGAGGTCCGGCCGATCTCGACGGCCGCCGGTGACAGCTTCGACTTGGGCAGGTTGATGCCGGGGACCTGCCAGGAGCCGTAGTACGGGTTCCAGGCGTAGTCGAACTTGGACGTGACATCGACACCGCCGTAGGAGAGGCGCGATGCGGCCGGGCCGATGTTGTAGAGGCTGATGATCTTGTCTGGCATGTTGGCGCGCAGCGCCGTGACCAGGTGCACGAACGAGCTGTCGTTGGGCTGGCCGGTGCCGTTGTTGCCGTACTCGGCGTACTCGTCGTCGAAGTCGATGCCGTCGAGGCCGTACTCGGTCACGGCGTCGGACAGCTGCTTCGCGAACGCCGAAGCCGCCTGCTGGGACGGGAAGTTCGCGAAGCCCGCGCCCTGGTGGTTGCCGAGCACCGAGAGAACGACCTTGATGCCCTTCTGCTGCAACGGCCGTATCTCGGTGGCGGCGTTGTCGAGGACGCGCTGCACGTTCTCGTTGAAGTGCAGATACGCCGCCTTCGTGCCCGTGTCGTAGTTGATGTTCGCTGCGAAGATCACGGCGACGTCGAAGACGTTGCCACCGCCGTTGGCCAGGCTGTACTTGCCGACGTTGAGCATGCTGTTGTTGTTCACCTCGACGTACGCCACCGAGGTCGGCCCCGCTTTCGCGGGAGCAGGAGCGGGAGCGGGGGCCGCTGCCGCGCCGGTCGTGAGTGTCGTGCCGAAGGCGAGGGCCGCGAGGGTCGAGAACACGAGTGCGGCCGTCCGCACTCTGCTCCGTACCAGAGTGAACATCGTTGATCAATCTCCCATCGCATGGGCCGGCGCCCCGACTTGTTCGAAGGCGCCGAGTGAGCCCTCCGATCTTTCCGCTCTGGTGAACGAATCTGGAGAACCATGCGCGCACCCTTCACCACTCCCACCCACACCGCGCCGCAACCATGGCACCAAGCCAGAGCCGAACTGCTCGGGCGCGGTCGCGCCGGGGTCGTCGCCGGCCTTGCACGCGGGGACTCGGGTCCCCGGAGAGGGGATTGGCGCTGGGCTCAGCTACTGGCCCTCAAAGCGTGGTGTCGTGAAGGTCGTCGGCGGAAAGAACTCGCGCTCGCAGCCTTCTGCGCCGCCGCTTCACGGCAAGCTGAGCTCTTCGCGGGCCCCTGCAACCCAGCGCAGGACGCCGTGGGAGTCAGTCTCCTTGGCGAGGTCCGTCGCCTCGCTGAGCAGCGCCGCCGCGTCCTCCCTCCGCTCCTGCTGGGCGGCGAGATAGGCCAGGCCGATCAGGTTGGCCGCGACCCCGGGCAGGAATCCCAGTTCCCGGCGCAGGCGAGTGGACTCCTCGAAGTGGGCACGGGCCTCGTCGAGGCGCTCTGCCATCTGGTCGATGAAGCCGAGGTGGCGCAGGGCGTAGGACATGGTGAGTCGGTCGCCGGCCTGGGTGGCGAGGTCCAGGGCTCGCTTGAAGGCGGGTAGGGCCGTGTCGTTGTCGTCGCGCACCACCTGGTGGAAGGTGCCGACCCAGAACACCGCCTCGCCCTCGCCCTGCACATCACCGAGTCGACCGTAGAGATCCGCCGCTCGATCGAACAGCTCCAGCTCTCGCTCGTCCTCAACTCGCTCCGCCAGGAAGCGGGCGTGGATTATGCGGCCGCGGGCCAGCGCGAGATCTGCCTCGACCGCATCGAGGCCCAGGTCGGCAGTGGCAAGAGCATCGGTGTCGCCGCCGAAGACGGCTCGTTCGTAGAGGAGTTGAGCCTGACCGATTCGCCCGTCCGCAGTCATTCGGTGATCATAACGATCCCGGACAGGCAGACACAGTCCCCGAGCGTTCGTTCGTTCGTGAGCGTGCGGTGGGTGTCCGGAAGGGACATAGGTCTTCTGCTGACGCTCAAGACGTGACGTTGTGGGGGGGGGATCCGCTGGAGGCGGACCGGCCTCCAGACTCGCTTCTGCGCCGGAGAGTGGACCGCCGAACCGCTCTCCCACCAACGCGGTCAGTCCGGTCAGCCAGACCGCAGCGTCCATACCCACCCCGCCTCGGATCGGCCAATGCTGCTGTCACGGCATGCGCCGGAACACGCAGTGAGCATCGGGGCGTTCACTGTTGGCCCCCGTCAGGTGCACCGGCACGGGGGCCGCCGGGCGCCGCCGACGTTCAGTGGTCTCTGCGGCTGATCAGCCGGGCCAGCGCGAGCAGTTCGCCGCGTGCCTGCGGTTCGGGGTACATCCGGGACAGGCCTTCCAGGGCCTGGCCGGCGGTCTCATCCGCCTGCGCGCGGGCCCACCGGCGGCCACCGGCCCGCTCCACGAGGTCCATGGCATGCGGCAGTTGAGCCGGCCGAAGTGGTGCGCCGGCCTCGAAGAGCGCGGCGAGTTCGTCCCCGGCGGCGGTGCCCGAGGCCAGCGCGGCCGTCACCGGCAGCGACTTCTTCAGGGCGACCAGGTCCGCTCCGGCGGGCTTGCCGGTAACGGCCGGGTCGCCCCAGATGCCCAGCAGGTCATCGACGAGCTGGAAGCAGAGCCCCAGTTGGCGCCCGCACCGATCCAGACTGTCGGCGTCCTTCTCGTCGGCGCCCGCATACAGTGCGCCGAGTGCGCACGCACAGCCCAGGAGGGCGCCCGTCTTGGCCTCGGACATGGTCAGGCACCCGTCGAGGCCGACCGTCGTCCGCTCCTGGAACGCGCAGTCCGCGTGCTGTCCTTCACACAGTTCGATCACGCAGGAGGCGAGCCGGGACGCCGCGGCCGACGCGGCAGGGTGCGGGTCGTGCGCCAGCAGCCGGGCCGCCAGGGCCTGCAGGGCGTCCCCCGCCAAGATGGCGTCCGGGAGGCCGAACACCGCCCAAGCGGTGGGCCGGTGCCGGCGCAAGGTGTCGGCGTCCATCACGTCGTCGTGCAACAGCGTGAAGTTGTGGACCAGTTCCACGGCTGCGGCCGCGCACAGCCCTCGGTCGTCGTCGGCCTTCGCGGCCTGCAGGGTGGCCAGCACCAGCGCCGGGCGGATGGCTTTCCCGGACCCGCCCTCCTGCAGGACGCCGCCCTGGTCCCACCATCCAAGGTGATAGCCCGCGATGAGCCGCATCCGTGCGGGCAGCGTGTCCACGGCGGCGCGCAGCACCGGGTCGACCCGCGCACGGGCCCGCGCCAGCAGGGCAGTTACCGCCACGTCTTCCTGGTCCCGCTCCTCGGTCTGCACGGCCCCCCAGGATTGCGGGCATGAAGAATCTTCGAGGCGCCATTGAATTAACCCGACCAAAATGTTGCTGCCTGGACGGACCGCGACCCGGTAGCGAAATCCCTCCCGCACCGAAGATCCCCTTCCCGTACTGCGTAAAGCGCTCCGAAGCAGGGGTTGAAAGTCGTAAACCCTCACCCGCCCCCGGCTCCCAAGTGGGCAGGGGCAGGGAATCCCGCACACTTCCCCCTCGGTTGGATATTCGGCCGAATCTACGCGATTCGAAACCTCTGTGCAGGCGGGTGATGAAAAGTCAGGCGTTTCCCGGGGTGACCGTGTGAAAGATGGCAAAATCCAATAGCCCAATATCGGACAGAGCAGATAGGACAGCAAATCTGCCGGAGATCTTGAGATTCCGAAGCAACTGCCCTGGCACCGCCAAAAACGTCGGGCAACTCGCGGGCTTCAAGGCATTCCTGAAATGCTTTCGCAGTGCGGCAACATGCCAACTGGCAGGCTCGGGCGTCCGAAGAGTGACTCGTCCGGTCGCCCGGCCGGCCGATTGCCACTTCACAGACCGGCCGCCGCCGAGGTTTCCACGAGCTGAATCGGCCAGTCCTGCCGCCTCGACGTGGCCACGGGCGAGACCTGGTCGTGAGCGGCAGCCGCTCGGCGGTCGAGGAGCTCGCGATCATGCCGGCCACCTACGGCAGTCTTGACACGCCCATGACGACCACTTGTATGGTCTAGGCCAACCGAACTCGCTCCTCCGCTTGGGGAGTTCACCCATTTCGGGTGCTACCGCCTGTCCGCGGAGAGCGAGACCTCGGCACCTTCCACCCCTCCTGGCCCCACCCGAGAGAGGCCGCCCCGACGCGCGCCTGGCCCCCCACATGGCCACGCACAACTGGTCGGCCGGATGTGAAGGAGTACCCATGCACCCCAGCAGGAAGACGGCTGCCCTGATCGGCGCCGCTCTCGCCCCCGTCCTCGCTCTGAGCCTCCCCACCGGCTCCGCCAGCGCTCACGGCTACATCTCCAACCCGCCCAGCAGGCAGGCCCAGTGCGCCGCCGGCACCGTGTCCTGCGGCGACATCACCCACGAGCCACAGAGCGTGGAAGGCCCCAAGGGCCTGACCAGCTGTAGCGGTGGCAACAGCCGCTTCGCCGAACTGGACGACGACAGCAAGGGGTGGGCCATCACCCCGGTGCCCAAGACCACCACATTCTCCTGGCGGCTCACCGCCCGCCACTCCACCAGCACCTGGGAGTACTACGCCGGCGGCCGGCGCATCGCACTGTTCGACGACGGCGGCGCCCAACCCGGCGAAGTGGTCGACCACCAAGTCGACTTCGGCGCACTCAGCGGCAAGCAGAAGGTCCTCGCCGTGTGGAACGTGGCCGACACCGACAACGCCTTCTACGCCTGCATCGACGTCAACGTCGGCGGCTGACGGGCCACTTCCCGGGCCGGCTCCGCCAAGGGGCCGGCCCACCCGGCGCGGGCCACCACCTCCCGCACACGATTCGCCCCACCATCAGCACCCCTGAGGAGTCGACACCGTGCACTCCCGCATCATCGGCCTGCTGGCCGCCACCGGCGCGACCGCAGCGATCACCGCACTGGCCCTCGCCCCGACAGCCTCCGCCCAGAAGGCGAACCAGGGCGCCGCCGCCGAATTCGTGGTCAGCGAAGCCCAGTTCGACCAGATGTTCCCGAACCGCAATTCCTTCTACACCTACAGCGGGCTCACCGCCGCGCTCTCGGCGTATCCGGGGTTCTCCAACACCGGCAGCGACACGGTGAAGAAGCAAGAGGCGGCGGCCTTCCTCGCCAACGTCAGCCATGAGACGGGCGGCCTCGTCCACGTCGTCGAGCAGAACACGGCCAACTACCCGCACTACTGCGACACCACGCAGCCCTACGGTTGCCCGGCCGGCCACGACAAGTACTACGGGCGCGGCCCGATTCAGCTCAGCTGGAACTTCAACTACAAATCGGCAGGCGACGCACTCGGCATCGACCTGCTCAACAACCCCGATCTGGTGCAGAACGACTCGTCCGTCGCCTGGAAGACGGGCCTGTGGTACTGGAACACCCAAAACGGCCCCGGCACGATGACGCCGCACAACGCCATCGTCAACGGCGCCGGATTCGGTGAGACCATCCGGGCCATCAACGGCACCCTGGAATGCAACGGCGCCAACCCGGGCCAGGTTCAGAGCCGCATCGACAACTACCAACGCTTCACTCAGCTCCTCGGAGTCGAACCAGGAGGCAACCTCAGCTGCTGAACCGCGTGGGGCCCACCTCCACGTGGGCCCCACTCACCGGGCCACGGTGACACCGTCGTAGCCCTTGCCCGCCGTGGCCGTGCACGCACCGGAAAGCCGGGCGCCGCCCTGCGGATCCGTGCCGTACAACCCGGCGAGGCACTTGCCCAAGGCCCGCTGACCGAAGGCGTTGGGGTGGATGGACTCGTTCATGTCGCCTTCGAACCGGCCGCTGGCGACGAATCGGGCCCACTCGCTGAACTGCCGAGATTTCGGGGTGCCCTGGGTGACCAGCTTGGCCTTGTCGGAGCAGACGGTGTGTCCGCGCAGCGCCTCGCGCAGGTCGAGGGAGCCGGTCCCGTGGTCCGCGGCGACGTTGCGCAGAGCGCTGCCCATCTCGTCGATCAGCCCTCGGGCCCAGTCGAGGTCCTCGTCGTAGAAGGGGCAGCCTCCGGTGTGGAGGCGGTCCCAGCCGTCCCCGGGGTAGCGCACGTCGGCCGACGTGGCCAGGGGTGCAGGGTAGGACTGCAGGACGATCGGGCCTCTTGGGCCCGGCTGGCACGGACGGTTTCGGAACAGCCCTCAGATGGGCAACCGGGCGGCCGCGTCGTTCAGTCGACAGTGCCTGCCCCCGAGGAGCGCCTCTCCTGACCGCAGCGTGCCGGCCGGCCCGGGGAGGGGAGGGGACCGACCTCGTTTCCCCTTCTCCGTAAGGAGGTTGCGGAAAGCCGCCCGCTCCCCCACGGGCTCCGGGCACGCAGCCGGCTCGACAGGCCTAGTGGAAGGCGCCGCTGTAAGCATTGAGGGCGAGCTGTCCGCCGAGGTGGGCGTACAGGACGTTGGAATCCCGGGGGATTTCGTCATGGCGTACGAGGTCGATGAGCGCGGCCATCGACTTGCCCTCGTACACGGGGTCGATGATCATGCCTTCGAGGCGTGCGGTGAGCCGTATGGCCTCCAGGGTGGACTGGACGGGAATGCCGTAGGCGTCCCCGGCCCAGCCCTCGAGGAGGGTGATCTCGTCGTCGCGCAAGTCCCGCTCCAGGTCGATGAGTTCGGCCGTTTGGCGGGCTATCTTCTCCACCTGGGCGCGGGTCCTGTCGAGCTCGGCTGAGGCGTCTATGCCCAGCACCCGGCGCGGTCGGTCCTGACCCGCGAAGCCTGCGATCATGCCGGCCTGGGTGCTGCCGGTGACGCTGCAGACCACGATCGTGTCGAAGAAGACGCCCATCTCCTGCTCCTGCCGACGTACCTCTGCGGCCCAGCCGGCGAAGCCGAGGCCGCCCAGGGGATGGTCCGAGGCTCCGGCCGGGATGGCGTACGGAGTGCCGCCGCCGGCGCGCACATCCTCCAGGGCCTGCTGCCAGCTGTCCTTGAACCCGATGCCGAACTCCGCCCTGACCAGGCGTATGTCGGCGCCCATCAGGCGGGACAGCAGGATGTTGCCGACCTTGTCGGTGACCGGGTCCGGCCAGTTCACCCAGCTCTCCTGGACCAGGACAGCCTTCAGTCCGGCCCGGGCCGCGACCGCGGCGACCTGCCGGGTGTGGTTGGACTGCACCCCGCCGATGGTGACCAGGGTGTCCGCGCCCTTGGCGAGGGCGTCCGGCAGCAGGTACTCCAGCTTGCGGGTCTTGTTCCCGCCGAATGCCAACCCGCTGTTGCAGTCTTCCCGTTTGGCCCAGATCCGGGCCCCACCGAGGTGCTCGCTGAGGCGGTGCAGCGGGTGGACGGGGCTCGGTCCGAACAGCAGGGGATGGCGTGCGAAGGCATCGAGGGGCATGTGAACTCCTTGGGTCTCCGGGCGGTGGTGTCGGGCAGGTGCGGCGTCACGCCAGCCGCTTTCTCACCTCGCTCTTCGAGACCTTGCCCACCTTCGAGCGAGGCAGGCCGAGCCAGATATCCGCCTCTCCGGGGGCTTGACGCGACCGATCCGCTCTTTGGCGAACTCGGTCACCTCGCCGTCCGGAGCGCGGGACGCACCCGGCCCCGCCTGCAGCACGGCCGTGAGGCTCGCTCCACTTGTCGACGGCCACTCCCACCACCTCGCCGAGCCGGCCGGATCCGAGGTCCACCGGACCCGGCCACCCCGTACGCGTGGGAGGTTGGATCAGCCTGACGGGCAGCGGATCAAGCGGACACCCGCCTCAGGACGCCACGCCCCGAGCGGTCACCGTCCGTGCGCGGCCCGGTAGCCCAGGCCGAACCCGCGCTCGTACAACGGATTCGTCGTGTCGTCGGGCACGTCGCCGAGCTGGGCCTCCACCTCCTTCTGGGACGAAGGCAGCTCGAAGGGCAGCTTGCCGCCCGGACTGCGCTCGCCGAAGACGGTGTCGAGCAGGACGCTGTCGGAGACTCCGTAGTTGGCCAACACCGCGTCGGCCTGACGGGCCATGTCGGTGAGGACCAACGGCCGGTCCAGCTTGGGGATCGCGACGGTAGGAGTACCGCTCTTCGCGGCCGCCAGGAAGGCCTTGTACGCCGGGTCCGAGGCGCTGAACTCCAGGCCGGTCAGGTCGGCACCGCCCCGGGGGTCGGCCAGCCGTACGAGCGCCAGATCGGCGTCGTCCGGGTCGGCGACCACGTTCAACCCGCGAGCCTTCGCCTCGGCCGCGGAGATTCCGTACAGGTAGACGTCACGGACCTTGCCGCGCTTGGCCGGCAGCGTCCGGTCGCTGTTCTTGAGGAGGGTCAGCGAATCGGCCTGTGCCCGGTCGCCCAGGGCCTGGAAGCCGGCGTTGCCGACGATGCGGCCCGCTGCCTGCTCGGAGACGTACGGGTCCTCGAACAGGCCCAGTTGGAACTTCTGCTCCAGCACCCGCCGGGCCGACTCGTCGACCCTCTTCTCGGTGACGAGCTTCCGCCTGACGGCCTGCACGACGTACGACGGCTCGTCGCTGCCGCCGATCTGGTCGACGCCCGCGTTCAGTGCGAGTGCGAAGCGCTCCAGTACGGTCTTGTCCTCCACGCCCCACGACATGCCGACGCCCCACGCCCCGAAGAAGGGAGCCGGCGGGCGGGTGTTGCGGCACTCCTCGGGACAACTGCCGGTGATGCCCCAGTCGGAGACGATGAGGCCGTCGAAGTCGTACGTCCCGCGCAGGAGGTCCTTCAGCAGGTAGGAGTTGAAGCCCGCGCCGACCTGATCGAGCTTGTGGCCCTTGTACGTCAGGTCCTTGAGGATCGAGTACGTGGGCATGATGCCGGACGTGTTCGCGGCGAATGCGCCCTGGAACGGCGTGATGTGGTCCTGGAAGTTCTTGCCGGGGAAGGTGGCGTACCGGCCGTAGTAGTAGTGGCTGTCGTAGCCGTTGGCCTGGGCGCCGTAGCCCACCCAGTGCTTGGTGACGGTGGCGACGCTGTCCGTGTCCAGCCCCGTGGATCCGCCCTGCAGGCCCTTGACGTAGGCGTTCACCTGGCGGCCGGCGTCCGTGGGGTCGGAGCCGAAGGTTCCGTTGATCCTGGTCCAGCGGGGCTCGGTGGCGATGTCCGCCTGTGGGGAGAGGCCTTCGGAGATGCCGACGGCCCGGTACTCACGGCGGATGACGTCGCCGAGTCTCTCGGTGAGCCGCGGGCTGTGCGCGGCGGCGATGCCGATGGCGTCCGGCATGGCGGTCGTACCCGCGCCGGCGACGGTCTGGCCCTCGACGACCGCGAAGCCGTTGCGCGGGTCGGTGGAAATCATCACCGGGATGCCCAACCGCTGCTTCTCGGCGACCTGTTGCACCTGGTTGCTTGCCGCCGCGACCTTCTGCGGGGACTGCGACAGCCGGGTGATGGCCGTCGTGACATGGCGCTCGCCCACAAGTTGGGCCGTCTTGGCCGCGTCGTAGCCTTCGCCGGAGGCGGTCAGGGTGCCGTGGACCAGAAGCCCGGCCTTCTCCTGCAGCGTCATGCGGGACACCAGGTCCCGGGCACGTGCGGAGTCGCTCAGGCGCCAGTCCTCGTACGGAGTGAGCGAGCCGTTGCGGTCCAGGTCGCGAAAGCGCAGTCCGTGGGACTCGATCAGCGGTATGTCACGCGAGCCGAGCCGGGGCTGTACGGAGGGCCGTCCATGGGCGCCGGCCGACGGGCTGAGCACGCCCGCCTGGGCCAGGAGTGCGGCGACGGCGGTCATCGCGGCCAACGCCGCCGGCCTTCTCGCGCCGCGGATACGTGAAGGCATGGAGGGGTTCCTCTCCGTCGAGGTGCAACAAGTCATTCAAGGTATGAAGTGGTGACTCGATTAAGCGCCTTCAAAGTAGGGGCCCGTATTCACTTGTGACAAGAGATGTGCACGGATCATGCTCGCTGAGTTCAACTCATGTCGGCGAAGGGGGCTTCACGCTCCAGGACGCTGCCGACCCGGCATCACGGCCGAGGCCTCGTCGAAGATGTCGGGGTGGGGGGTGAGCACCATGCGCGGCCACCCACCGACCAGACCCAGCCAGGCCGCCGCGAGTGCGGCGCGACAGCCGAGGTGACGTCGCCGAGGACCTGGCCCCCGCCGGCCGATCCGCGTGGGGCGGGTCGATAGCCTGCCCGGGCAGTCGACGACAGACGAGGGGCCAGGCATGTGGGGTAGGCGGCGGAAAATCGGCCGGGGGCCGTTGGTACAGGCGGCGGTCATAGGCGCCGCGGGGCACGGCAAGAGCACCCTGGTGCAGGCCTTGACCGAGGTCGTGCCCCAGGAGTTTCGGCAACCGGCGCAGCCACTCGGGCAATTCGGCACGGCACGCGGCTCCTACCAGCTGTACGACAGCCCCGACCTGGACTCCTTCCGCTCCCGACTCGCCGTCGGTGCCGGGCAGTTGGGCGGTGCAGTGCTGGCCGTCTCCGCCGAGGACGGTCCCATGCCGGACACCCGGGAGTATCTGGAGGCGGCACGGGCGGCGGGCGTGACACAGGTCGCGGTGTTCCTCGGCAAGTGCGACCTGGTCAACGACCCGGAGATCACGGAAATAATCGAGCTCGAAATCCGCGAGCTGCTGCACGAGCTGGGCTACCCCGGGGACCAGTGCCCGGTCGTGCACGGCTCCGCGTTGCGGGCGATGCACCAAGCCGGCTCCCGGCAGGGGCGCCGCGACGTGGTACGTCTGACGGAGGCCCTCGACGGTCACTTCGGCTGACACCGGATCGGCCTCCCCCGGCGGGGTGCTGCCGTGCGACAGCCTCGTACGGGTGCAAAGTCAGCAGCCCGCAGGCTTGGGGTATGGGCCGCCGGCACGGACAACTCGCTTGGACGCACTTGCGTGTGTGCGCCGTGCGAGAGCGCGCCGTGCGGCCCATCAGCTTCCCGGGCCCCGTCGAACGGGCGGATCAGCGCAGTCCGGCGAAGAGATCGTCCTCGGGTGCGGTGGAGCCGGTGGCGTCCTTGACCCGCACGAAGGTCTCCATGCCCATCAGCTCGCCGAACCTCTCCTTGCCCATCTTGAGGAAGAAGATGTTCTCGCCCTGACTGGCGTGCGCGGCCAGCGCATCGAACTTCTGGCCGCTGAATGCGAGGGTGTCGACCCACGTGGTGATCTCGTCGTCGGGCAGGCCGATCTCGGCCATCGCCGCAGCCTCGGCAGGATCCGGCTCCGGCATGTCCGGATGCAGCTCGCGCATGAGCTCGCCGAAGCGCTGCATCCCCGAGCGGGGCATCGTCGTCCAGTACACCTTCGGCGTCAGCTCGACCATCTCCAGCGCGGCCATCGTGATGCGGTGGGCCTGGATGTGGTCGGGGTGCCCGTAGAAGCCGTTCTCGTCGTAGGTGACGACCACATCGGGCCGGTAGTGCCGCATGAGCTCCGCAAGGCGGGCGGCGCCCTCCTCCACCGGGGTCTGCCAGAAGGATCCGGGGGCGTCGTTGCTCGCCCAGCCCATCATTCCGGAGTCGGCATAGTCCAGCATTTCCAGATCGCTGATCTTCAGGACGTCACAGCTCTCCTTGAGTTCTTGACGCCGCATCAGCGCGACGGCCGCCGGATCATGACCGGGATCCCCCGGCTTGACACCCCCCGGTCCGTCACCGCAGCCGCCGTCGGTACAGGTCACGAGAACCGTGCGGATGCCTTCCGCCGCATATCGCGCCAGGACCCCGCCGGTTCCGGTGGCCTCGTCGTCGGGGTGGGCGTGTACAGCCATGAGCGTCAACGGCCGGTCAGTCATGAAGCAGTCCTCCTGCAGAAAAATGTCTTGGTCCGAGTGCACGGCAGGCGTACCGCGCCCCGAGGGCCCGGATCCTGGCGGGCCGGACGACCCTGGTGGTCTCCGCGTTCCCCGCCGTGCGGCGCCGGCCCCTCGGTCGATGCAACCGCGCAGGCCGGACCGACTGTTCCCGGCACGGCCACTTGATCTTCCGAGCATCGGCCTTTCAAGGCAAACGACAGGCTCGACCCACACGTCGCAGCGCAGCCTCGGATCCGGCTTCCATCCGGCACCGGAACGGATCGCTCGATGAGCGCGCGACCATCTGCCGTCTGTTCGGTAGAAGGCGGTCAGGGCGTGCGGAGCTGAGGGGGAAACCCGGTCCAGCGCAGCTCGTCCGGGAGGTGGCTCACGTCGTTGTAGACGAGGACGGTTGCGGGCCGGGCCTCGGCGTAGCGAATCACGGTCAGTGCCGCGTTACCGTGGGTGAGACTCATCCAGCGCCAGGGCGGCGCATCCAGAGCGGCACGGACGAGCCAGGCGACGAGGAACGCGTGGGTGACGACAAGGTCATGCCGGGGTGCATCCCCGTGCTCCACCGGTCCGGTGAAGTCCGCGACTGCCCGGCGGGCAAGCTCCGCACCATGTGTACGCTCCGCGGCCGAAACCGAGCCCAGACGCGACAGCATGGCGTCGGCAATTTCCGAGGGGAGCTCGCCTCGATCCGGCACATACGGAACGTAGTCCCCAGCCGTCTCGCACTCGCGCAGTGGCACCCCGCTCACCTGCTCTGCGATCAACCGCGCCGTCTGCGCCGCACGGGGCAGCGGACCGTGGTGGACCGCCGTCAGCGGTACCTCATGCAGACGCCGGCCCAGCAGCTCTGCCTGCCGCCGCCCGCCCTCTGTCAGCCCGCCCTCTTCGGAGGTGGCTTCACCGTGACGGGCAAGGTACAAATATCGATCTTGCATGCCGAGGTGGACGCCCACCTTCAGCCATCGGTTCCCACAACCAGAGATGGCCGACGGTCGCTTACATCGAAGCTCGAAACAACCACGTCCCCGCCAGTGGCGGGGACGCTGTGTCGTGCGGCGGGCAGCGCCCCCGCAGGCCGACTCCCCAGGTCAGGGCAACGTCCATTTCTGGTTGGAGGTGGCGGCGCAGGTCCACAGGATGAGGCGGGTGCCGTTGGCGGAGCTTGCGCCTTCGACGTCGAGGCATTTGCCGGAGTTGGGATTGCGCAGCGTCCCGTCGGCTTGCGCCTGCCAGGACTGGGCCCCGGTGTTGTTGCAGTCATAGAGCTGGATCTTGGTGCCGTTGGCCGTGCCCGCCCCGGCGACATCGAGGCACTTGTTCAGGGCGCGCAGCGTGCCGTCGCCCGGCAGCGTCCACTTCTGAGCAGCGGTGCCGTTGCAGTCGTAGAGCTGGATGGCCGTGCCGTTCGCCGTGTTGGCGCCGGCCACGTCCATGCACTTACCGCCCAACCCCTTCACCACCCCCATGCGCAAGCTGTGGCCCGTGGTGCTGAAGGCGAAGTCGTCCACGTCGAAGAGCGAGCCGCTGCCGCCCTTGAAGACGAGGTAGAGGGTGGTCGTGGTGGCGGGCTGGTTGGCCAGGGCGGTGCTGACGTCCTGGAAGGTCACCCAGCCACCGGTCACCGGCACCTGAACGGTGCCGAGCAGCGCCCCGGTGGTGGAGCCGGCGCGCACCTCGATGGTGCCGCCGGCGCCGCCGGAGGAGACGCGTGCGGTGAATCGGGTGGCGTCGTCGAGGGCGTACGGCTTGAAGGAGATCCAGTCGCCGTTCTCGATGTAGCCCACCGTCTTGCCGCCGTGCGCGGGGTCGTGGCTGGTGACCTGTACGCCCTGTGAATCGCCGTAGTGCTCCGCCTGGCGGTGGCTCGGCTGGCTGATGTGCTGGTCGTGGGTGGTCAGCGCGGGCTGTCCGTTCGCGCCCTTGTCGGTGTACTCCGCGTCCCAGACGCCGAAGATGTTGGCGTTCGGGTCGTGCTCGCCGTCGGCGAGGGTCTGTACGGTGCCGGAGCAGCCGGTCTTGGACGTCTGCGGGTGGCCGTGGCTGTCGTGCCCGACGATGAAACTGATCTTGACCTTGGCGCAGTCGATGGTGCCGTCCTCGCGGTCGGTCACGGTCACCTTGTACGGAACGGCCGCGCCCGGATCGATGATCCGGCCCTCGACGGGCAGCTCCAGTTTCACGGTCGGCGCGGTGTTGCCGACGGTGATCTGCACGGAGGCCGAGCCGCTCTTGCCGGTGTTGTCGGAGACGGTGAGCGTGGCCGTGTACTGGCCGTTGGTGGTGTAGGTGTGGGAGGGGTTGGCGGCGCTCGAGATGGCGCCGTCACCGAACTTCCAGGCGTAGGTGACGGGGTCGCCGTCCGGGTCCGAGCTGCCGGTGGAGGAGAAGGCGACGGTCAGCGGGGCCTTGCCGGAGGTCTTGTCGGCCTTGGCCTGGGCGATCGGGGAGCGGCCGCCGGTGACGTTCTCGATGCGGTACAGGGCGGAGTTCGCATCGCCGTTGAAGTAGCCGGTGCCGTAGTCCAGGACGTACAGGGCACCGTCCGGCCCGAACGCCATGTCCATCACCTGCGTCCCGCTCCACGGGAAGGAGTTGATGGACTGCACGGTGCCGTCCGTGCCCTGCGCGATCCGCTTGATCCAGCGGCGGCCGAACTCCCCGGCGAAGAAGTTCCCGTCGTAGGACTGGGGGAACTTCACGTCGGAGGGGTTGGCCGCGTCGTAGCGGTAGACCGGGCCGCCCATCGGGGACTCGGAGCCACTGCCGAACTCGGGCACGGAGCCGCCGTCGTACGGGATCCACGCGGGCTGGGCGGCGGGCAGGTCCGTGAGGCCGGTGTTGCGCGGCGAAGTGTTCTTCGGTGCCGCGCAGTTGAACTTGGCACCCGAGGTGTTGGTGGCGAAGTCGTAGTCGACGTAGGCGTCGTTCTTGCCGGTGCAGTACGGCCAGCCGTAGTTCCCGGCCTTGGTGATCCGGTTGAACTCCACCTGTCCTGCCGGTCCGCGCGAGGCGCTGGCGGTGCCGGCGTCGGGCCCGTAGTCCCCGACGAACACCGTCCCGGTGGGCTTGTCGACGCTCATCCGGAACGGGTTGCGGAAGCCCATCGCGTAGATCTCGGGCCGGGTCTTGGCAGTTCCGGGCGCGAAGAGGTTGCCGGAGGGTATGGCGTACGAGCCGTCCCCGTTGACCTTGATGCGCAGGATCTTGCCGCGCAGGTCGTTGGTGTTCCCGGCGCCGCGCTGGGAGTCGTACGCGGGATTGCGGTTGGCCCGCTCGTCGATGGGCGTGTAGCCGTCGGAGGCGAAGGGGTTGGAGTCGTCGCCGGTCGACAGGTAGAGGTTGCCGGCCTTGTCGAAGTCGATGTCGCCGCCGACGTGACAGCAGATGCCGCGGGAGGCGGGCACGTCCAGGACCTTCTTCTCGCTCGCGGCATCGAGCGTGCCGTCCTGCTTCAGGACGAAGCGGGAGAGCCGGTTGACGCCGTCGAAGGGGGCGAAGTCGGCGGCGCTCCCGGTGGCGGGGGCATCGCCCGCAGGGGTGGAGAGCTTGGGCGCGTAGTACAGGTAGACGTACCGGTTGGACGAGAAACCGGGGTCGACGCCGATGCCCTGCAGGCCTTCTTCGTCATGGCTGTAGACGTCGAGCTTGCCGGACACCTTGGTGGTTCCGGCGGCGTCGGTGAGTCGCAGCGTGCCGTCGCGCGAGGTGTGCAGGACCGAGCGGTCCGGCAGCACCGCCATGGTCATCGGCTCGCCCGTCTCTGCGACGCCCTTGGCGAGGGTGACCTGCTGGAACTCCTCCGCTGCGGCTCGTGGTCGAGGTGCCTCGGCCGCACCCGCCGCGGGTGCGAGCAGGCCTGCCGCAAGCAGGGTGGCGGCGGCTAATGCGGTGAGCGGGTACCACGTTGATCGTCTCTTGCGCACGGGTGCCTCCCGATCGGGGGGTGCCAACAGCTGAACTGGGCTGTGGGGGGGAAGGCAGGCACGCGCCGTCGCGCCTGAAGAGTCGGCCTGTGTGGGGTAAGGCCGGTACATGCCAAGGAAGTTAGCGGCGTTCGTCCGTTCCCGGAACCCTCTTCGCGTGCCGAGGTCCAGCCTTTATCCACGATCAGGACAAAGGTGTAGGGCGTTCAATGACGCCGTTCCCGATCACTGCCACGCCCGCCGCGTCCGGGCTGAGTCTTGGATGTCCGCCGCGTGAGGCAGATGGGGACCTCTGGTCGTCCAGTGCCCTTGATCAGTAGTGTCGCCGTGTGATGAATTCCGAGCCGCGTGGCGATCTGCGACCGCCGAGTCTCAACGCCGATGAGAAGACGACTCTGCTGGCCTTCCTCAACTACTTGAGGGAAGCGGTCGCAGCCAAGGCGTCGGGGACATCCGACAAGGCACTCAGGACTGCTGGGGTGTCATCAGGGACCAGCATCCTCAGCCTCATCAAGCATCTGACCGCAGTTGAGCTCAATTGGTTTGCCTGGGCGTATGCCGGCGCTGACGTCGAGCCATGGGACGACGAGTCCCAACCTGGTGACGACGAGACTGCCGAGAGCCTGCTCACGGCTTACGATCAGGCGATCGGGCGGTGCAATGAGATCATCCACGCGTGCAATGACCTGGATCGGCCAGGCGCCCGTTCACTCCGCGAGACGCCTCCGCCAACGATGCGCTGGGTCTTGGTGCACATGATCGAGGAGACTGCTCGGCACGCCGGCCATGCTGACATCCTCCGTGAGCAGATCGACAGTTCGGTCGGCCGGTGAGCCGACCCGGTGGGCAGGCCGGACCACGCCGCACTCGACCACGTACCGGGCCTTGTGGTCGCACCCGCAAGGAACGCACACGGGGAAAGCGAGCCTGTCCGAGCCCGCAGCCGGATCCACATCCAGAGCCTTGATCGTCAACGCTCGGCAAAGACGCTCCTTCAGGAAGTTCAAAGGACGGCGATGTGCGGCGCGCCTTGCTCCTTTCGGCTACAAGGTGGGCCTGTAGGCGGTTCAGTCATCCTCACCAACCGGAAAGCGTGCCAGGCATGCACCACTCCGTGGCCGTTGTCCAGCGGGCCGCAGCACTTCTGTACCCACCCACCTCACCGTTCCTCGAGCGACTCCCCCTGGTCAGGGCATCCTTGACCGGGATGCCGGGTGAGGATGCAGAGATACTGCGACGCTTCTGCGACGCGGTCGTGGACTTGCCCGAGCGGGAGCTTGCCGCCCTCTACCGTGAAGCCTTCGCGTGCGGGGACCGCCTTTCGCTGTCACTGTCCTCGCGTGGCGGCGTCGGCGCAGCTCACGATCCAGCGATCTCCCCCGTGCGGTGGGAACGTCTCTATCGCCTGCACGGCTGGCGCTCACCCGTCGGCGAGGCACCCGATTTCCTGCCGTCGGTCCTGGAGTTCACGGCCTGTCGGCCGGTGCCGGGCCGTCTGGCGATGGAGGCGTACCTGGGCAGGCTCGACCTGCTGCGGGTGTCACTGAGCCAGCGACAGAGCCCGTACGCCGACGTACTCGCGGCAGTGTGCACGGCCCTGCGCAGGCCGCCGCACACGCCGCGATCGGTGAGCACCGCCAGGCGTCGTCGCCTCAACTGACCCCGGGGCGGCACAGGTTGTCCATGCCGCCACCGACACGACTCACAGGCCGGGCCCCGCAGTCGGTGCGACCGCGCCACCAGACGACGCTGCCTGCACCCGCGCCTGCTCCGCCTGGGCCTGCTTGCGCCGGCTGTAGCGAATCGTCCAGAAGATCAGCGCACCGATAACGACGTACGGCCCGATGCTGCTCACGCTCACCATGGCCGACGTCGACAACACGAAGGTCAGCACGATACGGATGACAGCCTCGATCACGAACGCGGCACCCCACACGACGGTGATCGTCCGCTGCGTCCGCCGGAAGCCGTCGTACTGCCACAGCCCTTCCCACCAGGCCCGGCTCGCCGCACTGCCGTCCGTCGCGAACTTGCGACCCATGTAGTACGCGAACGGGCGGGCCATCAGCAGGGTCGACAGGATCGCCAGACCGACCGTGCCCATCACCACCGATTCTTTGATCAGGATCGCTCGGGCACTGTTGAAGGCCAGCATGCTGAGCAGCGTCAGGCCCATCGTGAACAGCGTGAACACCCCGAAGTCGTCGATCCGTCGGCGCAGCGCGTACAGGACGCAGATCTCCGCCACCGGCAGCAAGGAGGCGACCATCAGGGCGTGTGCCTTGCTCCAGCCGTGATCGGTCAGGTAGCCGTAGAGCAGGATCGGCCCGGCGATGTTGAAGACGATCGTGGGACCCCAGTGCGCCAGCAGACTGCGCGCCGAAGGAGCAGACCTCTCCGGCTTGCCGACGCCCCCTGGCGAAGTGATGGCAGCATTCATCTCGGCATGTCCCCCGTAGTCACCTTGATCATGAATAGTGGGCCGAGGCTAGAAGGCGATCACCCATCGCACAAGGTCATACGCGGAACCCGTCGGACCCACCCTTGCGGCCGGCCGGCCACCAGCGTTGGCACTCCGCCTCCGGGGCCCTGCCCGTGACCGCCTGACAGTGTCACTGATTGCTGGGTTCCCAGACGGAACAGTCGTGCGCGAAGAGCACTCTGCGTGGGTCGAATGCGAGGAGCCGCTCCAGCCAGGGCTGGTAGGTGGGACGGGGCGGTTCGAGGCCGTCCAGGGCGGCACGCCGGGCCAGGTCTTCCGAGGCGAAGTGCGTGGCGAAGTCGTGTGCCTGGCCTGCCAGGACGACGGTGCCGTCATTCTGCTGGATCACCAGTGATTGATGTCCCTCGGTGTGGCCGGGAGTAGGGATGATCCAGACCCCGGGCCAGAGCTCCGTTTCACCGGTGACTTCCTCGTAGTTGGCGCCGGGGAAGTCGACGAGTTCCTCGATGGTGTAGCCGCCTCGGCGAGCGGCGGCAAGCTCCGCGGCCTGCACCACGATGGGCTTGTCCCTGAACAAGGGGTTGCCGCCGCAGTGGTCGAAGTGCAGGTGGCAGTTCACCACCAGGGAGATGTCAGCCCGGGTGACTCCCGCGGCCGCGAGGGCGGCCTCAAGGCGCCGGCGCCGGGGACGGTAATGGGCCTCGGTTTCGGGGTCGGCAGCCCCGATACCGGTATCGAAGAGGACCAGTCCTTCCTCGCGCCGAACCAGGTAGGCGAGCACGGGTTCCACGCGTGGTTGTGGGGTCCCGGCTTCTGATGCCGGTCGGACGAAGTAGCCGAGATCGAGCCGACGCACTGCCGTCTTCTTCTCCATCGGGACATGCTGGCAGGCCCCTGTGCCATCCCCAGAAGAGTTCCGCCCACAGCAGACCGCGTCGAGCTCACGTGATGGTCATGCTGCCCCGCAGCCGTCGTGCCCATGGACGCTTCGAGACGGCGTCCCCCTGGTCGGCCGTACGAGAATGAGTGCCTGGCTTCCCTGGCAACCGGCAGGGCCATTCGGGGCCGTCGGCCGACGGCCGACGGCATGACAACGCGGCCTCACCACAGCGCGCCGCCGACGTGCCCCGTACGGGCAGGTCTCAGGATGCCTCCATGATCGCTAATCGCATGAAGACCGGTCGCCTGGGGGCCGTTTCCCTCGTGGTGGCCACCGCGCTGGCGGCCCCGGTGGCGACTGCGCAGGCGGCGGATCCGCCGCCCCAGCCCACCGCGCCGATGGCTGCGCTGCCCGAGGAGTGTGAGCCCGGCGCCGGCAAGGTACCGCCGTGGCTGCGGAAGCTCCCCGTCGCCAAGCAGAAGGAGTTCACCAGCAAGCAGTGGTACCAGGACTGGCTGAAGACGACGCTGTCCCTGTGTACCGACCTGACACACCTGGCCGCCGACAACCCCGGCAGAACCCTCAAGTGGCGCACCGACAAGGCGTTGCTGTTTCGCGGCGCGGGTCTGGGCTCGCACAGCGTCCCCGAGCACGTGTTCACGGCGGGCGCCGATCCCTGGGACCTGACGGCCGGCGGCAACCTGACGATCCGCCCCGGCGAGAAGATCAAGAACAGCGCACTGTCCAGCACCACCTACCGCAGTCGCCATTCCCGGCACTTCGGCCTGTGGAACTACGTCATCGACGCACCTGGCGGCATCCAGGTCGACGGGATGCTGTACGGCGATCCGATGGACAACGAGTCGGAGATCGCCTTCCCCGGCGGCATCAGGCCCGAGTACGTCATGGCGGCCTACCGGCTCGCGGACAAGGGGGTATGGCAGAAGGCCGTCGAGTACCGGTGGAACCCCAACTACAAGGGCAGTGTGCCCAAGCCGAACGCCGACGAGATCAACGTCGTCCTGGGCACCGGCCCCCGGCTCCCGGGCGCCGCGATGACGGCGAAGGGCGGCCGCTCCGTCGACCCCCTGGGGCGGGTGCTCCGGTTGCCCAAGTCCGCCACCGGCACCACCCTTGCCACCGACACCAAGACGAACGACCCGCTGTACGTACCGTGGGGCTCGGTGCCCGGCTATTGGGCCACCAAGCAGCAGGACCCGTCCATCGACAGCCGGGCCATGCCGTACGCGACCTGCCACACCCTCGACCAGTACGAGTTCGCCCCGGGCATCGGCGGCATGGTCGACGCGCTGTGGATCAGCGAGGGCAGCAAGGTCGCTCCGCTGAAGAACAAGTTCCTCATGGAACCCGCTACTTGCTACAACTCCGGCAAGCCGCCGCAGCTCGTCCAGGGCATCGCGAACGGCAACAAGACCGCCCTGACGGTCTCCTGGACGGCCCCGGGCGAGGACGGCATCAAGGCGTACGCGATCTACGGGCGGGCATCGGACACCTCCGCCTGGAAGCGGCTGGCCACGGTCGGCTCCCCGCAGCAGACCCAGCGGGTGCTCAAGGCCGCGGAGCTCAAGCCCTTCACCCTGGCGGATGTCGATCCGGCACAGCACCGGCGCCGGCTCGCCGTCACCGCCGTCGCGGCGGACGGCGGGCACACGACGATGATGGCCGCGTGCGGCTTCCCGGTGGTCGAGCCGTATGCCACGAAGTGGCAGGCGGCGGGCGGCGAGGCGGGTCCCTTCGGGTGCCCGACCACACCGGTACGCCCCAAGGCGAACGACGGCGCGTACCAGGGCTTCGAGACCGCCATGATCTACGCGACGAAGGCCGGTGGAGCGCACGCGGTGACCCAGCCGTTTCTCCATGCCTACAGCAGGGTCAAGTACCAGAGCGGAGTGCTCGGCTATCCCGTCTCGGACCTGGTGAACACGCCGAACGGCCGGCGCCAGGACTTCCAGGGCGGCGGGCTCGTCTACGACAAGAAGACCAAGAAAGTCACCGTCGAGCGGAAGTGCCACGTCACGCCGTACGGGTCCTTCGCGGTCAAGTGGCAGCAATTCGGCGGCATGGCGGGGAAGTTGGGCTGCGCCACGGCATCCCAGGGCCGTGCTCCCGCGGGCGGTCAGGTCCAGTACTTCCAGGGTGGCGTCATGTTCTGGTCCAAGGTGACGGGCGCGCATGTGGTTTCGGGCCCGTTCCAAGGCGCGTACGCCAAGCTCCACTACGACCAGGGTCGGCTCGGCTACCCGTCCAGCGACGAAAGGTCCGACAGCCGCTCCTCGTGGCAGCACTTCCAGCACGGCGCCCTGATCCGGGACAAGAAGACCGGCAAGATCACAACCAAGTGGACCTAGAGGGCCGTTGAAGCAGCTGGGCTCGACTCTGCCGGGAATCTCTGATCGGTCGAGTTCAGCTGCCGAGGGTTCGTCAGGACTTTGATCGAGGGATCTCGTGTTGGTCCAGGACGTGCTTGAAGGCGGTCGGCGGTCGTGGTGTGCGGGGCTCCTCGGGCGAAGTCAGGCCGCTGAGCCGCTCACCGTCCACTGCGGCCGCTCCGTCTCGGCACCCGCGGGGTCAGGAAGCCTGGTGTGGTTGCCACCAGGAGCAGTTGGGGCGGGACGTCGCCGGCAAGCCGGCAAGGAATTGCGGCTGCCCGGGCATCTGGGCGAGGCGTCGGGCCCGTCCGGCGGATCGTGGGCCGAGCCAGGGCCGGACCGAGGCGCGGGCCGGCCGGTTCCCTAATCGTGTTGACCACCCCCGGCAGGCAGTGCTGGAGTCGGCACGTGGACAGCATCCCCGCCAACCGGCGGCTCTGGAACCAGATCAGCAGCGCCTACCAGCACAAGCACGACCCGCAAATCGGCGCCACACCCCGACTGTGGGGCATGTACTCCATCCCCGACGCGCACCTGCACGCCCTGGGCGACGTCAGCAGCAAGCGCGTCCTCGAACTCGGCTGCGGCGCCGGCCAGTGGTCCAGGGCACTCGCCGCCGAGGGCGCCACCGTGGTCGGGCTCGACCTGTCCGATGCCCAACTCGCGGCAGCAGCCCGCGCGATGGGAGCGTCCCCCTACCCGCTGGTGCAAGGCGCCGCCGAACAACTCCCCTTCGCCGCCGACACCTTCGACCTGGTGTTCTGCGACTTCGGTGGGCTCAGCTGGGCATCCCCGCACCTGGCCGTCCCGCAGGCCGCACGCGTCTTGCGCCGAGGTGGGCGCCTGGTGTTCAACGTCGCCAGCCCATGGTTCGAAGCTTGCTACGACGAAGCCGCCAGCCGCGTGACCACGACGCTGCAGCAGGACTACTTCGGGCTGGACACCATCGCCGAAGGCGACGGCGCGACCAGCTATCAGCTCACCTACGGCGGCTGGGTCAAGGTCCTGCGCGGCGCGGGTCTCATCATCGACGACCTCATCGAGCCGCGGCCCGAACCCGGAACACCCAACGGCTACAACGAAACCGACCCACCCGACTGGGCACACCGCTGGCCGGCGGAACTGCTCTGGGTAACCCACAAACCGTAAGATCCGCCACGCCGCAACGTGAAGGCATCCCCTCGCCGGGCAGGCCTGGGCGGGTTGAGGCCGTTGGTTCGGGTGGCCGGGGCCGCCTGCAGAGCGCCACTCAGCATGCGGACTGGTGAACCTGAACCGGCCGTAAGGCCTCACTCGCCGCCTCCGCCACCGCCGCAGCTGAAACCGCCGCCGGAGTGTGCCCCCGTATCCGGGGCGTGGTCGGAGTCGTCGTCAGGGTCTTGCCCATGCGCCTCAGAGCCCGACCGAGACCGGATGGAGCCGCCGCCGCAGGCCCCACCCAGCGTTGCGTCGTCCCTTTCGGGGAAGGAGTGATCCCGCGGAAGACGTCCGTCGGCACGTTCGCGCCGTGCTTGGCTTCCTCTAGTTGTCGCCTGCCCCTGCGGGTCACCCGGCGACTCGCTCCGGCCACCAGGGCCCGTGCGGCCAGCCGCCGGGCGATCTCCTCGACCTCCGGCGAGCGTTGCATGGCAGCGCGTACGGCCTCGATGCTCTTGCTGCGCCTGCAGAAGGCGAGCCCGGCACCCTCGACCGCATGCTCTCGGGGCGCTCCCCACCCACAGCACGCACCCGCCAGGCGTGCATCACGACCAGCCCGCGCCTGTTCAGCGCGATGATCACGCAGTCCGCCACCCGCTGGGCCCCGCCCGCCAGGAACGCGACGCCATACACATCCAGAGCCCGCATCTCGCCCGAGCCTCTTGCAAACCGCCGGATCACCAACCGCATACCAGCCCCCCGTTTCGGCCCACAACATCTGCCAGCAATGTCACCTGACAGCACTGCGCCCAACCCTCTCCCCGCCCTCTCAGAGCAACACTTGAGCCACGGCCTGGGCCACAATTGCCTCGCACCCGAGCCGCCCCGCGATCTACCCTCGCGGACATGACGTCACGCGATGCGCCTGCAGGCTCCCGGATCGCTCCCGGTGGTGCCGGTCTGGTGATCCGGCAAGAGGCCGCTGACGATCACCGAGAGGTACGCGAGGTTCACACCCGCGCCTTCGGTGACAACAAGCGGGTTCCCGGGCTCGTGGAGGCACTTCGCGTTGCGGAGGCCGCATTGGCGCCGATGTCCTTCGTCGCCACTGTTGATGACCGGGTCGTCGGGCATGTCCTGTTGAGCGCGACACGGTTGGACGCTCCGCGCCGGATCGTGGATGTCCTGTCGCTGTCACCGCTGGGCGTGGTCCCGGAGTTCCAGCGCCAGGGCATCGGTACGCAGCTCATCGCCCACGCCCTCGCGGCGGCCGACAGCCAAGGCGTGCCATTGATATTCCTGGAGGGTTCGCCGCGCTACTACGGCACGCGCGGCTTCGAGGGTGCCGGCGCGTTGGGCTTCCGTTCGCCGTCGCTGCGTATCCCTGAAGCCGCGTTCCAGGTCGCCCGGTTGTCCGCTCACGAGCCGTGGATGACGGGCACCTTCGTCTACTCAGAGGCCTTTTGGGCCTTTGACTGCGTCGGCCTGCGCGACCCCGAGGGCTGACGGGCAACCGGGGAGGCCCGGGAATGGTTCGGGCCGCGGTCGCGCGCAGCCCGCCACAACCATGGTGACCTGGTATGCCGTGCCTCACATTCGAGGTGTCCGCGCAACCTCCCGAGCCCTGAAGTCCTCTACAAGGATGGGGCCTCAAGGGGAGAACCAGAGGCGCATAAAGAACACATAAAGGCTCATAGTAGTCTTCGCGGGTGAACATCCTGAAGAGGCGGCCGCGCCTACTGATACTCCTGACGCTGGCCGTAATAACCGCCGTGACGGTGACCGTGGTCATGGTGATCCGGGCGAACGAGATGAAGACGCTCTCCCCGGGCGACGAACGCGAACAGGCCGCGGCATCCGGAGACAAGCCGACGGGGCAGGTGGACTGCCAGAAGGCCAAGTGCATCGCGCTCACCTTCGACGGCAACCCCGGAGAACCCACCGACCGCCTGATGGACCTCCTGGACCAGTACAAGGCGCCGTCGACCTTCTTCCTGGAGGGCCGGCGCATCCACAAGTTCCCCGATGTGGTGCGACGGATGGCCAAGGACGGCCATGAGATCGGCAACCACACCTGGACCCATCCGCGGCTGACCGATGTCTCCGACGACCAGATCCGCGACGAGCTGGGCCGCACCGAGCGGGCCATCTCCAAGATCACCGGCACCAAGTCGACGCTGATGAGGCCGCCGCAGGGTCGCACCGACGACCGCGTCTCGAAGGTCTCGAAAGAGCTGGGGATGGCGCAGGTCCTGTGGACGGTGACCGCGAAGGACTACGAGACCGACGACATCAAGCTGATAGCCGAGCGCGTTCTCGAAGGTGCCGGTCGCGACGGCATCGTATTGCTTCACCCGCTGCACAAGGGCACCTTGCCCGCCATGCCCACCATCCTGAAGAAGCTCCACGCCGAGGGCTACACCTTCGTGACCGTCTCCCAGCTCCTCTCCCCCGCCAAGCCCGAGCCCGGCGGCATCTACCGGTGACCGTCTGACGGGCCGTTTGCCGCAATGACGCCGGCCCGGCGATCGCTCGGACCGTGGCGCGGAGAAGTTCGCGACCCGGCGCCCGGGCGGGGCCGGGTCCGGCGGGCCGCACTGCGCAGTCGTGCCGCGCAGACACATGGTTGTCCTGCCTCACGACGCGCGGGTCGCACTGCTCGTGCATAGCCCCGGACTGCGGCCACGCCACCGCGCCATCCGCCGCCCGGTCACTCGCCCTCGGACATCCGCAGTGCGATCTTCTGCAGCAGCTCCGTGGACTTGACCTCGTCGTGGCCCTCGTCGTGCACCTTCGCAAGCTGGGTGTACAGAAACGAGAACGCCTCCACGAGCGACACGCTGGCCGGCAGGAGCGCGCCGATGGTCAGCTCCGCTGCCTCTTGGGCACTGGCACCTGTCGGGATCTCCACCGCCGGGAACACCTCGGCCACCAGCTGGCCCAACTGGTTCTGCTCCGTGTCGAGTTCCTCCCCCTCTCCCAGCCGGCGCACCATCTCGTGCGTTTCGGTCAGGACCCCGATCGCCCGCAGGATGATCTCTTTCTGTTCCATACGTGGAGCCTAGGTGTCCGCGGGTGGTACGGGACCAGGGCGGCTGCGACAACACCCGGCCGTGTCAGCGCGCCCGGCCGAGCCGAGATGCGCGGGGGACAAGTTGGCGCTGGCGCGGACGAGGGACGCTCCCGTTCCGGCCGGCACCCCGGCGTTCACACACCTAATACGCCGTCAGATCTTTTGCGCCCCGTGCATTGACCTGTGCAAGGCGACGCGCTTCGATCCTGCGGAGTCCGCCGCGCAGGGCGGGGGACTTGTGCCGCGCGAGGGCGTCGCGCCCTGCGGGCCGAAGGGGGAACCAGCGATGACATCCAGATCAGCCTTCTTACGCGTCCCGGTACTGGCCGCATGCGCTGCCGCTGCCGCCGTGCTGATGCTGCCCGGCCCGGTGCAGGGCGCGGACGCGGTCGCGAGCACCGAGCGGATCAGCGTCGCGCCCGACGGCACGGGCGGCAACTACCACTCCTCGAATCCGGCGGTGAGCGCCGACGGCCGCGTCGTGGCCTTCCAGTCCGCCGCGTCGAACCTGGTCCCGGGGCCGGTCGTGCAGCCCGACGTCTACTACCGCACCGCGCCGGGCAGCCCGCTCGGCCGCATACACGTGGAGGGGGAATCGACCTCTTCCCCGCAGGTGTCCGCGAACGGCCGCTATCTGACGTTCGGTTCGTACTCGAGGACGACCACCAAGTCGTCCGTGCACGTGATGGACCTGCGTACGCAACGGACCGAACGCCTTGCGCCGGCGCTCGCGAAGAACTGGGAGGTGTCCTACGGTCGCGCCCCGGTCAGCGCGGACGGCCGCTACGTCGCCTTCGTGGCCCGGCCCACCGTCGACGAGGACGGCGACGGCGTGCTCCCCTGCCGGATCTACGTACTCGACCGGACGACCGGGCAGGCCGACCGGGTCAGCAAGCCGGACGACTCCTCGAAGCGGTTCCATGACTGCTACGGGATGTCGATGAGCGCCGACGGGCGGAAGGTCGCCTACTTCGACGGCTGGAGCAATGGCAGTGACAGCGACGGCGACCAGGGCGACATCGTGGTCCACGACCGCAGCACGGGCCGGGACGTGCAGGCGGATGCCACCCATGACGGCGGGCCTGCCGATCTGTCGTCCGTGCAGCCGGTGATCAGCGCCGACGGCTCGAAGGTCGCCTTTGACTCCCGGGCGAACAACCTGGTGCCGGGAGAGGACCCGAACCGCGACTGGAACGCCTTCGTGCGCGACCTGCGCACCGGCGCCCTGCAGCGCATCGACGGCCGCGCCCCGACCGATGTCACGCTCGCCGAGGACCTCTCCATGAACGGTACGAAGATGGTCGTGAACACGGCCGACGCGAACCACACGACCCTCGGACTGCAACTGCGTGACCTGCGCACCGGCCGGGACACCCTGCTCGCGCCCGGCGTCGACGGCAAACCGGTCACGATCGCAGCCGCCACGCTGAGTCTGGACGGCTCCACGGTCGCCTTCTACTCGTACCATCCAGGGCTCGTCCCCGACGACAACAACCTCATCGGGGACGTCTTCCTGCGTCACCTGCGCTGACGGCCCGCCCCGACCGAAGCGGCGCGGCGGCCGCCCGCTCAGTGTCCGGTGACCACCTTCACCATCACCACACCCAGGCCGATCGCCGCGTCCAGCAGCCCCGCCACACACGACAGCAACACCCCTCCACCCATTCGCCGCCCGCCCGCGAAGCCCCACGCCGCCAGCGCGGCGACATCCACACCGACCGCGATCCACAGTGCGGTGGTCAGATCGAGGGCACCCCACGCCGACAGCGCGACCATCAGCAACGGGCCCGCAGCGCAGCTGAGCAGCGGGCTGCTGACGAACAGCAGTTGTCGCACCTCGCGCCGATTGGGCAGGCGTTGCTGAACGGCACGGTGGGCCTGCGCGTCAGCCACCAACGTCGCCAGCCACAACCCCAGCGCGGTGCCCGAGACGTACAGGGCCGCCGTGCCGTGACGGGTCTCAGCGTTCTGAGCCAAGCCGACACTCACGGCGAGCATCGTGATGGCCGCATAGATCCGTTCCTTCAGCCGCTCCCCCAACGCGTCAAGCCGCTGGGAAGAAGGCCCCTGACCAGCATCGAGCTCGGACATGACGGAACCGTACGATCCACCACGAAGCCCATCCGCCCCGACGCGCGGTGGCGGAGATTCGGTGCCCGAGGCGGAGCGGTCGGTGACCTGGCGTGGGCGTCACCGCCGGTCACCATTCGACTCCGGGCCGACGAGGGCTCAGGCATGCTCTGCGGCGATCAGGTGGTCCCGCCGGTGCCGGCAGCGAGGCGGCGTCCAGCCCGAAGAAACCCGTTGGGCCAACCACGGCGACCCCTGCTAACCTCCCGGAGGCCGTGCAACAGAACGAGGAGGTGGTACCCGTGAACGTATCGACATGGGTGCTCCCCTCTGGAGTCATGGTCGGGCGATAGGTCGTCCGGGAGCGCCGTATTTGAGCACTCCCGAAAGGCACGACCATGCGCTTCACTTCTGAACAGCGTCTCGACGACGGCGTCCTCGAGCGCGAATTCACCCTCGGCGAGATCCCCGGCATCCTGTGGACGCCCGCGTCCGCATCCGCACCGGTCCCGCTGATCCTGATGAGCCCCCCGCCGCTCGGACTGCGCAAGGCCTACCCCCGTCTGGTGGCCCGGGCCCAGCACGCCGTGGCGGATGGCTTCGCCGTAGCCACCATCGAGCTCCCGGGAAGCGGGGACCGGCCCCGCCTGGCCACCGCCGAGCAAGCCCTCGCCGATCTGCGGCGGGTGATGCAGGCCGGCGAGCCGGTCAGCGACGAGATCATCGACGCCCTCATCCTCCCGCTCGTCGACAAGGCGGTCCCGGAGTGGCAGGCCGCCCTGGACGCACTCCTTGAGCTGCCCCAACTCGGCGGCCCGGTCGGCTACTCGGGAGGCGTGATCTCCATCGGCGTCCGCCTTGCGGTGGTCGAGCCGCGCATCGTGGCCGCCGGGCTCTTCGCCGGGAGTTTCGTGCCGCGCGCCATTCTCGAAGAGGCCCGCCAGGTCACCATTCCCCTGCACGTCCTGCTGCAGTGGGACGACGAAGGAAACGACCGGCAGGCGGCCCTGGACCTGTTCGACGCCTTCGGCTCCAAGGAAAAGACCCTGCACGCCAACATGGGCGGACACACCGGCGTCCCGCAGTTCGCGGGGGACGCCGCGGCCCAGTTCTTCACCCGGCATCTGAAGTGAGGCCCGGCCGGTAGCCGACGGTAGGCGCTGTCGGCCAGGACGCCGTCGTCGAGGACAGGCCCAGGCCCAGGCCCTCCTCGACGGCGGCGGCCGGCGGATACACAACCGCCCCGGCCACCGGTACCGGTCGTCGTCGCCACCGCCGGTCGGGGCGGTGCTCGGCCCGTACGGTGCGGACCGCCGGGTCCGTTTGACCTTGACACGGTGACAAGGTCTTCACTGCTTGCCAGGAGGTGGTCACGGTGACGATCACAAGGCAAGGCGCGGATGCGATGCGGGTACTCCAAGGCCTTGAGGACGGCCGTTCGTCCGTACGACTGCGGGCTGCTCTCGCGGTCGGTACGACACCTGACCCGCGCTTCGTCGACAAGCTCATCGAGCGCTGCGCGATCGAGCCCGAATTCTTCGTCCGCGACATGCTGACCTGGGCGCTCACCCGGCACCCGGTGTCCTGGACGCTCCCCGTCCTGGTCCGCGAAGTGCGCTCGGAGCAGGCGCAGGCCCGGAGCCAGGCGCTGCACACGCTGTCCAAGATCGGGGACCGGCAGGCCTGGCCGACGATCACGCGGGCGCTGTTGTCCGACGCCGACGACGAGGTGGCGCGAAGCGCCTGGCGGGCCGCGGTCGTGCTGGTGCCGGACGGCGAGGAGACGGCGTTGGCCGCGGTGTTGGCGACGCAGCTCGGGCGCGGTGAGCGGGAGACGCAGCTGAGTCTCAGCCGAGCGCTGGTCGCGCTGGGCGAGGTGATCGTGCCGGCGCTGCGAGCTGCGACGACGGCCCCCGACCCGGGGGTGCGCGTGCACGCGCACGCCACGCAACGGCTGCTGCGCGAGCCGGATGCCGGATTCGAGTACGCGATCGAGGAGGCCAAGCGCGTCGTGGCCCTCGGCGGGTCCGGCCGGGAGAGACGATAGGGCGTGTTGATCGGTGAGGTGGCGCGACGGTCCGGGGTCAGTTCCCGCATGCTCCGGCATTACGAATCGCTCGGCCTGGTGCGGCCGTCTGGCCGTACGGGCTCCGGTTATCGGGAGTATTCCGGCGACGACATCCGGCGGATCTTCCACATCGAGAGCCTGCGGTCGCTGGGCATGTCGCTGCGTGAGATCGGGCGCGCGCTCGACGATCCCGGCTTCACGCCCTCGACGCTCGTCGACGGCCTCATCCGTCAGACACGCGACCGCATCGCGGCCGAGACCGAGCTGCTCACGCGGCTGCGCCGGATCGATGCGGCAGAGCCCACCGGTTGGGAGGACGTCCTCCAGGTCGTGGCGCTGCTGCAGGCACTGGGGTCGAAGAGCGCCGACGCGCGTCAGCGCGCGGCCCTCTCCTCGGCCGGCGAGCTGCCGGTGCCGGTGGAGGCGCTGGTCGAGGCGGCTCTGAGCGAGGGGGATCCGAACGTCGCCGGAGCCCTGCGATGGGCGCTGGCTCGATCGGGCGACGGCGCTCCGGCACTGCTGGCGGAAGGCCTCGCCTCACCGCTGGCCGCGGTCCGCGAACGTGCCGTTCAGTGCCTTGCCGAGATGCCCGGTGATGAAGCCGCCGCGCAGCTGCGGGCCGCTCTCACGAATCCCGACGTCGTGGTCCGCGGGTATGCGGCTCTGGCGCTCGGGACGCGTGGAGTCTGCGAAGCGATGCCGACGCTCATCGACATGATTGTGGAGGGAAGGAACGACACCGATGCGGCCGACGCCCTGAGTGTGCTGGCGAGCGACATCGAGGCCGCGGATCAGATCGCGACCAGGCTCGTCGACCGCCTCGCCGACGACGCCACGCAATCTCCTGCACGTGGACGGCTGACCCAAGCCCTGGCGGCCGTCCCGGGGACGACGGCGTCACATGCCCTCGTCGAGCTGTCGCATGACGAGGACCGTGCCGTTGCGTTGACCGCGGCGTACCTTCTTCAGCTACGCAGCGCACGGTGAGGGTCTCCCCCGGCATGCCTCAACTGCGGTTCAACAGGCGGCGCCGCCGTCGGCGCAAGGCGCTACGGCACATCGCCGAGCCGGTACGCGGGCGGGCATGACCCCCGCCCGCGTACGGCAGCCGCGCCTGGGCGGCCGCCTGGTTCAAAAGGCGTGCGCCATGAGCTCCCCGAACAGCGCGTCCTCGTCGGCATCGAGGCCCCGCGAGCGGAACCAGCTGCAGATGTTCGCGCAGTCACGCTGGAGGAAGGTCATCCCGTTCAGGTTGCCGACCAGGTCGACGAGCTGTGGCAGGTCGATGATGACCAGCCGCTCGCCCGCCGCCAGGATGTTGTACGCCGAGAGGTCGCCGTGCACGACGCCGTTCTGCACCATCGTGGCGAGCGCATCGGTGAGCTGCTGGAAGTACGAGGCCAGCAGCTCAGGTGAGGGTCGGGTCTGGGCGAGCCGGGGCGCGGTCGCGACGGCGCCGTCCTCGTCGACAACCGTGATCCACTCCATCAGGATCTCAGTGCCGTCGATCTGTACCGGGTAGGGAACCGGCAGCCCGAGGCCCCAGAGCCGCACCAGCGCACCCCACTCGGACACCGCCCACTCGCCGGCCGCGACCTGTCGGCCGAAGGTGCTCTTGCGTTTGACGGCCCGCTCGTCACGTGAGCGCTTCATCGAGCGGCCCTCGGTGTAGGACGCGGCGCGGTGGAAGGTCCGGTGCTCGGAAGAGCGGTACCGCTTGGCCGCCATGATCACCCCGCCGCCGGCGGGGTCGCGCGGGTCGGCGCGTTCGATGAGGTGGACGTCGGCTTCCTTGCCGGTCTTCAGGACGCCGAGTTCGGTGTCGATCGCGCCCTGCGAGGTCACCACCCAGTCCGGGAGCGGCTCGGGGCCTCGGCTGAGGGGTTCGACGCGCAGCCAGGTCGACCAGCGCTGGCCGTCCTCGAGGTCGTCGTAGGCACGGAAGTCGAAGATGAACCGGTCGTCGATGTCGCTCAGGTCGCGCCGGGGCGGGACGTAGCGGTAGGCGTCGGTGCTGAAGTCGTCAGGAAATGCCAGGGACTGAGGGTGCTGCGGGAAGTTGTCGTGAGACATCGCTGGGGGTGCTCCATGAGGTGAGAGTGAGGCGGTCGGCGGGCAGGCCGAGGACAGTCGTGGTCACGGTCGTGCCTCCTCTCGTGGAGCACCGGGCGGCTCCCGGTGGCTCGCCCATGGTGAGGGGCGGTCAGGGGAAGTGGCAACCGAATAAAACCGGCCCGCGTCGAGCGGGCCCGGCTGTGCCGTGGGTTTCCGGCGTGATCCTCCGTACCGGACGCCTCCCAGGCCTGCTCAGGCTGGCATCGCCCGGTCGTTGCCCGCCGGACTCCTGGTGGACAAGCAGCCCCGACGGCCCGTGCGCGAGCGGGACGGGTGCCCCGCACTTCGCACAGGACGGCATCGGGGCCACGTCGACGTGCTGCGTCACGGCGTCCGGGGCGGCTGCCCCTGCCGCACCGGGCGGGTGCACGGCCGGCCCTGTCCCCGATGCCCGCGACCTGCCGCGCCTCGCCCTCGACTTCCTGCCGCAGGTTCTGCTCGTCGCCGTCCCCGCAGCCGAGCGCCATCGCCGGCTGCCGGACGGCCCCTCCGACCACACTCGGCCTGGAGCTGACTGCGGGCTGTCCACTGCCGGCCCGCAGTCAGCCCCAACACCAGCCGGTGCTCTGCCAGTTGCATCCAGGTCACGGGGGTGGTCCTACCGCTCCTGACCTCGCCGCGAGGGCTCATCCCGCAGCTTCACCAGTGCTCGATTCGCGCCCTGGGCGCGGTGATCCGAACGGCTACTCCCCCGGGCCCTGGGTCACTGACCGCTGCCTCCGAAGGCCGCGGCGCCCTCTTGGCCCTTCACCTGGTTTTCCGTCACGTACGGTCGCAACTCGGCCTCGTACGCGGTGAACGCGGCGGTGTGGTCGCCGTCGGCAGCGGCCAGGTGCCGGGCCAGGGCGCGGGCGCCCAGCAAGGCCTGCGAGGTGCCCATGCCGGCGGTCGGCGCGGCGCAGTACCCGGCGTCGCCGACGAGGACGACCCGGCCGGTCGACCAGGCGTCCAGGCGGACCTGGCTGGAGGAGGAGAAGTAGAAGTCGTCGGCGGCCGACATCGCCTTCAGGAGGTCGGGCACGACCCAGCCGGCACCGGCGAACGCGTCCCGCAGGGCCTGCTCCTGCTCGCTGCGTGGACGGCGGTCCAGGAGAGGCGCGTCGGTTGCGCACGACAGGCTCACCGACATCCGGTCGGCGTCCGCGGCGCTGAAGGCGTAGACGGCGGTGCCGTCGCCGGTGTGCAGCACACCGCTGTGGTCGAGGCCGAGGATGTTGTCGGCGGTGAACCCGGCGCCCGACATGCCCAGGTGACGCAGCGCCTGCTCGTGCGGGCCGAAGGCCAGGCGCCGGACCTTGGAGAAGAGTCCGTCCGCGCCGACCACCAGGTCGAAGGTACGAGGCGCGCCGTGCTCGAACTCGACCGCGACACCGCCGTCGTGCTGGGTGAGCGCGGTGATGGAGTCACCGAAGACATAGGTGAGCTCCGGCGCGGTCAGCCGGTGCAGGATCCTCGTCAGCTCGGGCTTGGGTACCTCCAGTTCGCCCGCGAACGCCTCGGCCGGCAGGCGGCCGATCTCGGCCCCGTCCGCGTCGACCAGCGTGGTGCCGCGCATCGCGGTGTCGTGGCCGCGGATCTCGTCCAGGACTCCGAGTTCCCCGAGGACGTCGAAGGCGGCGCCGCGGAAGTCGACGGCGTACCCGCTGCCGCGCAGACCGGGGGCCAGTTCGACGACGGTGACGTCGTAGCCGTCGCGGTGCAGGAAGTGTCCGAGGGCGGCGCCCGCCACACCGGCACCTGATATGAGGACCGTGGTGTTCGTCATGGGGCAGGACCGTAGCCCCTGTCCACCCACCTGGTCTGCCCAACTGCGTGAAGAAGAACGGCAGTCCGGCGCCGGATCAGGTCGCAAACGCGTACGGGCATCGGCCGCGTACGGGGTCGGGCCGCCTCCGCGCCGGGCGCCCCGTCACCGCCCCTCTGCGGCCTCCCACTCCTGGTGTGCGGCGTGGACGCGGTGCCACAGCTCCGCCCTCTCGGCGGCGTCGACGTCGCTCAGCTGCAGCTGGAACACGTCGGCCAGGACGTCGTACCAGTCGTCGGCCGAGTCGATGGTCCGCTCGTCCGTGCCTTCGGCGTCGATCCGGCGCAGCACACAGCCGCGCAGCATGTCCACGCCCTTGGCGTCGCGCAGTTGGGCCTGGAAGACGCGTACGAAGCCGGACTCGGGGGACGTGGACAGGTGGGCGTGCTTCGCGGCGAAGGAGGACAGTGGCACAGGTTCCGGCGCGAAGACCATCGCCGTGAACGCGCCGCGGGGATCGTGGGTGAACCGCCAGCCGCCGGGCACCACCGTCGACGGCGCCATCGCGTAGGTGAACGGCCCCTGGACATAGCTGCCTTCACACAGCGGCAACGGTTCGTACATGCCGCCGGCGAGCCCGGTGTCGACCAGCCACCGCTCGCCGTCCAGCAGCACGGTGAGCGCGAGATGGTCGCCGCCCGGACCGGCAGGGTCCTCGACCTCATCCTGCACCCCGGCCCGGTGCAGGGTCACGTCGTAGCCGAGCGCCTCCAGGAGCGCAGCGAAGGCCCCGTTGAGGTGGAAGCAGTAGCCGCCGCGCCCGCGCAGGATCCGGGCCACCGACTCCGCGGCACCGATGCCCGTCGGCCGTCCCAGTTGGTTGTCGAGGGTCTCGTAGGCGACCCGTTCCACCTGCGCCCGGTGCAGTGCCCACAGCGCCTCGGCGGTCGGGGCCGCCGGCCGGTCCACCCCCAACACGGCCAGATACCCGTCGATGTCGATCATGCTCTCCCTCACCGCCCGAACGGATGATCAAAGTAGTCGCCGGTGGGCTTCGCCCGCCACACCGGCGACCGTGTGGGAATGCGTCGAGCGAGGGCCGGCGAAACCGGCCGGCTCAACCCCGCCACCGACACAGAGCGGAGAGGGGTACGGCCCTCCTGAAGGGAACACGAGTCGGCTGCTGCCGAGCCGCCCCTTCGCCGTCACCAGCCAGCGGGCGTATGAGCACCCTCACGCATTCAGCCGGTGACGGCCACGGGTGCGTCCCAGGCGTTGCGGTCGACGGTGATCGTGTAACCGCCGCGCGTTTCCTTGCTGTTGACCATGTACTGGTGCCCACGGCTGTGGTTCGTGTACAGCGACGGCGACCACGGCCAGTCACTGGTCGTGGTGTTGATTTTGTCCCACTTCGCATACCAGAGGTAGTCCGGCAGATCGGTGCGGTTGGCAGCGGTGGCCACGGCCTTCGCACTGGAACTGCTGAACCCGTAGTACCCGGCCCGATACGTCTTGGCGCGCAGGGTCTTGGTGAAGGCGCGCACGTACGTGAGCACCGCCTTGTTGCACGCGGTGTTCGCGACGTCGTACGGCTCCATGTCCAGGTAGATCGCGCTCCCCGCCTTCATGCCGAGCTTGGAGGCTTTGGTCACAGCATCCTTGCCATGGGCGACACCGAGGGTGGAGGCGTTGGCCGCGGTCAGTTTCTCCGGGCTGGAGCCCCTCTGGCAGTACGGCTGAGCACCCACGTAGAGGGGGATGAGCTTCCACCCCTGGGCGGTGACCTTCTTTGTCCAGGACGCGGTGAGGTTGGGCTGGGCGCAGCCGCGGTTCTTGCCGCCGATGTAGACGGCGGCCGCGCCGTAGAACCCGGTACGCCACGCCTTCATCGCGGCGGCCGAGGGAGCGGTACAGGTGTCGAAGGCACGACCGGTGTACGTCTTCTTCGCGGGCTCGGTCGTGCCCGCCGACGCGCTCTGCACGAGGACGCCGCCCCCCGCGACGATCGTGACACCCGCGGCGCCCCAGGCGATGTAACGATTTCTCTTGGACAGCCGGTGCGCAGGCTTGCGCGACGTGCCGAACATACGGTCCCCACCCCTTGATGCGCGCTGGCGCGCACTTCTGTTGCTACTGATCCCTGCAGGATAGACACCTCGGGGCGGTGACTCGTCAAGCGGCAACCGCAAGGTGGGCGGGGAATGCTGTCTTTTCCTCCAACAGCTTGCGCTGCTGCAGGCAGCAGCAGAACTGGCCGATCATGCGGTGGAAGAGAGGCTCCTCCGAGCGGCAGCATGCCAATCTCCGTGCTCGTCTCGGCGCCTGCGGTAGCAAGCCTTGGCGCCCCGGACGGCACCCGCTGGACCTACCGGAAGATCAACCCGGCGATGAACGAGCGCGGCCGACTCAAAGCCGGATCCGGCTCGCTCAGGGCCCATCCGTGCGCAAGCGGCGCCAGCCCGTCCCGGTGATCTTCACTCCAGAAGCACTACACCCCATCGCGAAGTACGGCGGCCCCACCCGAGCACGGCCGACCGGCCGGGAACGACCGACGCCGGACGCCTGCGCGGGAGTCCCGGCACCAAAGGGCCGACAAATGACGGTAGTTGAGACCCCGTTGACGGACGCCCGCACTCCCGTCAGGCTCTGGCGTGCGCAGGCACCTCCCCCGTTCACCGGATCCCCCACGGAGTGCTTCATGCCCAGACGGCTCGCACGACTCCTCCTGTCACTTGTCATGATCATTGTTGCGTCGGTCGTCGGAGTCGTGGCCACGGCCGGCACCGCCCAGGCCGACGGCTGCTACACCTGGTCGCGCACCCTCTCCCAGGGAGCGACAGGCGCCGACGTCACCCAGTTGCAGATCAGGGTGGCGGGTCATGCAGGAAACGGCGGAGTCCTCGCCGTCGACGGCGACTACGGGCCTGCCACCGCGGCAGCCGTCAAGCGCTTCCAGGCCGCGTACGGGCTGGCGGCCGACGGAGTCGCCGGCCCGGCCACATTCAGCAAGATCTACACGCTGCAGGACGACGACTGCACGCCGATCCACTTCACGTACGCCGAGCTCAACGACTGCAACTCGACCTGGGCCGGCGGCGCGGTGAGCGCCACCACGGCCAAGGCCAACGCGCTGCGCACCATGTGGAAACTGGAAGCCCTGCGGCACGCACTCGGTGACGAGCCGCTCCGCGTGACCAGCGGCTTCCGCTCGAAGGCCTGCAACGACGCGGTCGGTGGCGCCTCGAGCAGCCGCCACCTGTACGGCGACGCGGCGGATCTCGGCGCGGGCCCGCATTCCTTGTGCAAGCTCGCCCAGCAGGCACGCAACCACGGGTTCAACGGCATCCTCGGCCCCGGCTATCCGGGACACAGCGACCACACGCACGTCGACCACCGCTCCAGCCGCTTCTGGTCCGCGTCCAGTTGCGGCATCTGATTCGGTTGCGAGCACCTCGGGGAGTCGGTCTCGCTCGTGGCGACCACCTTCCTGATCGCCACGTTCCCGGCTCCCCCGACTCCCCCAGCGGGAGAGCGCTCATGATCCGAGAACCCTTTGCGTTCACCAACGGAAGGCATCAAGGGCCTCTTGCCGCGAGTCTTGCCAGGTGTTGAATGCGCCCCTACAGTCCGGCAATGAATCCGTGGGACCGCTCCCACGCCCATCCGTCCAAGCGCTGGAGCTTCGATGGCACCCATCCATCCCAGGCCGAGCCGGAGACGCATCCTCGGCGCCGCTCTGGCAGCCGGCCCCACGCTGTTCCTGGCATCCCCGCCCGCACGAGCAGATTCCTGGGGCACACCACAGGCCGTCAACTCTTGGAACGTCATCAGCGGGAGGTGGACGGCCAACAACGAACTGGAGACGTACACGCCTGACTGCGTCTGGTACGACGGCGCAACGCTGATGATCAAAACGTACAACGCGGGCGGCGGGGTGTACTACTCCGGCCGCGTGGAGTCCAAGGCCCTCTACGGTTACGGCACTTACCGCTTCACCGCGAACATGCCCAACGGGCAGGGCCTGCTGCCCGCCGTGTGGGCCGCCTACCTCAACCCGTGGCTGCCCGAGATCGACGCGGCGGAGATCGTCGGCTCCAGGCCCGACACCGTCTACCAGACCTTCCACGACACCAACAACGCACAGACTCAGTGGGCCCCGAACAACCCGGCCGGCTGGACCAACAGCTTCCACACCTACTCGTTCACCTGGTGGCCCGACCACATCGACTTCGCCGTCGACGGCAACTTCACGGGCACCAAGTGGTACACCACCCCCGCGGGCACCGGCATGCACTTCATCGTCAACACGGCGGTCGGCGGGGACTGGCCGGGCAACCCGGACTCCTCGACCTGGGCCACGGCGGACGGCGCAAGGTACCTGAAGGTCTCCTCGATCACCTACACCCCGTACTACCCGTGAATGCCGGTCACGGTCCGCAGGTCGGCATACTCGTCGAAGTACTCAGGCGGGCAGAGCAGCTCCCGGCCATCCGTACCGCCTGAGCATGTCAGCCGGCACGCCGACACCGACGAAGCAGCGGCGTCGGCTCGGCCTGCGGCTCCGTCTCTCGCCCGGGGCGCAATGCTGAGTACCGGCGCATCGGGCTCGGGTGGCACGCGAAGGGCGTACCTTCCCGGGTAGACGATTGAAGGTCACCGAGTGGGCCCACGTTCGCTGCACGGGTCGCGAAGGTACGCCCGTACTCGTCGAGTCCGCCCAGCAACGATGGCGGGCCGTGAACGCGCCCCGCCTCGTCGCGCTCGTCGAACGCGTGCCGGCGACCGCAGCCTGACGTGGGCGGTGCCGGACAGAGCCACCGTGAGAGAGGCAGCAATGGACCAAGGCACCCGCGGGGAGCTCATCAGCCGGCTGGCCGAGGCGGTCACATCCGCCACGACCGCGCACCCGCTGCGGGTCGCCATCGACGGGCCGCCCGCCTCCGGCAAGACCACGCTGGCCGACGAGCTCGCCGTCGTCCTGCGCGCGCAGCACCGCGACGTCATCCGCGCGACCATCGACGACTTCCTCGTCCCTCGTGCACAGCGCTACCGACGCGGCCAGTACTCGGCCGAAGGCTGCTACTTCGACGCCCACGACCGTGCCGCGCTGTGCCGGGTGTTGCTCGATCCACTGGGCCCCGGCGGAGACCGAAGGTTCCAACACGCGGTCTACGACAGAGACACCGACACCCCATCGTCCCCGCCGGCCACGACCGCCCCCGCGGACGCCGTCCTGCTCTTCGACGGCGTCTTCCTCCTGCGCCCAGAACTCATCGACCGGTGGGACCTGCGCATCTTCGTGTCCGTCCCCTTCGAGCAGACGGTGGATCGCGCCCGGAACCGAGGCACAGCGCCGGCCGGATCCACCGCCGACACTGCCGAGATCGAGCGGTCCTGGCGCAACCGCTACATCCCCTCCCAACAGCTCTACTTCGCCACAGCCCGCCCAACCGACCACGCCGACGTCATCGTGTACAACGATCAGCTCCAGCGGCCCGCCTGGGAAGTCGGACCGCACTCACCGATCCACCGGATCTGACAGTCGCTCTCGCCCAGGGGATTGTCGCCGCTCTCCACTAGTCGGGGTCGACCGGGAGCAGGCCGCGCTCGGCGAAGACCTTCTTGGCGGTGAAGGTGGCGTTCAGGGCCTTGGGCATCCCGCAGTAGACCGCGGAGTGCAGGAGTGCCTCGGTAATTTCGTGCGGGGTGAGGCCGACATTGAGGGCGGCGTTGATGTGGACCTCCAGCTGGGGCTCGCAGCCACCGAGGGCGGTCAGCATGCCGAGGGTGACCAGTTGGCGATCCCGCGGAGCCAGGCCGGGCCGACTGTAGATGTCGCCGAAAGCCCAGGCAACGACCTGGTGACCGAGTTCCGGTGAGATGTCGGCGAGCGAATCGATCACTCTCTGGCCGCCTTCGCCGTCGACCTCGGTGAGCACCTGCATGCCACGCTCGAAGCGGTCCTGGCGCGTCTCTGCGGTAGCAGCCTTCTCAGTCATGCTTGTTCCGTTTCCTGCTGCTCGCCGAGCAGCTGCTCGTAGTTCCCGGTTTCTCGCAGCCTCAGCGGATCGCCGGCCAGTTCGGGTCGGCAGCTGCGTAGCGGCGCTGGTTGCCCGTGGTGCGGCCAACCCGTTCGATGAGGTCGGCGCTGTCGTGGATGTTCCGCTGACGATGCAAGAACCGTAGAACCTGGAGTTCACTCCAGGTGAAACGGTCTCTCGCCCCGTATGGACGGGCCGTCGCAGATGGTCGGCTCGTCCGGACGTCGTCGGGGACGGCATGCACGATGTGCTGGATAGGCGTTGCCTTGGTCGTGAAGGGCCGGACCGGGAGCGGATATTCGGTGTTCTGCCCGCCCCCTGAGGACACAAGATGATGCGCATGACTTTGGCCACGCCCGTACTGCACACCGCCCGCCTGCGACTGCGCCCCTTCACCGACGCCGACGCGGACCCCCTCTTCGCGCTGCACAGCAACACCCACGTGATGCGCTACTGGGACTCCCCGCCGTGGACCGAACGGGCCCGCGCCGAACGCTTCCTCACGATGTGCCAGAAGATCGCGGACGAAGGCACCGGGGCGCGGGTGGCCATCGACCGTGCCTCTGACGGGGCCTTCGTCGGCTGGTGCGGCCTGACCGGATGGAACCCGGACTACCGCAGCGCATCGTTGGGCTACGTCCTCGACGAGGCGATGTGGGGCCACGGCTACGCGCCGGAGGCCGCACACGCCGTGCTGCAGTGGGCATTCGACACACTGGACCTGAATCGAGTGCAGGCCGAGACCGATACACGCAACGTGGCATCTGCCCGGGTCCTGGAGAAGGTCGGCTTCATTCGGGAAGGGACGCTGAGGGAAGACTGCGTCGTGAACGGCGAGGTGTCCGACTCCTGGGTGTTCGGGTTGCTCAGGCGAGAGTGGCAGCCGTCCGCCGGGCCGATTCCAGCTCGCGAAGTGCGGCGTTAAGTCCGTTTCTGGTAGAGACCCCGTCCGGGTTGAGTGCGGATGCCTTGACGGGTGAGGCGTCCGAGACGGCTATGGGTGACGTTCATGGCCGGGTCGTCGGTGGGCATGCCGTGGAGTTCGTGCGGATCACGGACTCGGAACACCTGATTGGGGTAGGTGTCGAAGGCGTTCACGATGCCTGGTCCTTGCCGTGGTCGGCGAGGTTGCGGCTGACGCCGCCGACGGTGCTGTCGACCATCGCGCCGTGGATGACATCCTCGCCCTTGGACTCCCGGTCCACCAGGGCCCTCACCAGGCGGTTCCCGCACTGTTCAGCGGCCTGGCCGAGCAGAGCCCTGCCGGCGGCGGCACTGTCGTGGGCCGAGGCGGCCGGCACGACGACGCCGATGATCAGCCCCAGGACGCCGACGGCCAGTCCCCGCTTGCGGCTCGGAGTCCTCTTGTTCGCACCCAGCCCCGTCGTGGGCGCTCGGGGACCTCCGCGGCCGCGTGCAGGGAGAGCGTGTCGATGACCACGAGGGACGGGTCCTCTGGTCGGCGGGCCTTCTCCCTCACCTGGCCCGTCCTGCTTCCCGGCCGTGATCATCGGCTCGCTCAACTCCCATTGCCCGTCCGGTAAGTCGCCGAGGACGGCTCTCTCTTCACACCCCGCATATCCGCATCGTCATGCTCACCAGGCGGCTCGTGCGGGGATCAATACCATGATCGAGCGAGGGCATAAGCGAGGTTAGTGCAATATGCGCGATATGGTCCCTTGAGTCGATCGGCTGCCACCTCGACAGCTACGGGACCCTGCCGGGCACCCGGGTCCCGCGGGTGGAGCTCAGCACCTCCCAGGATTCGACACGAAGGAACGATCGTGGCTTTCGCTCTCGACACCGCCGCTCAGGACCTGCTGTTCCGTGAGGCCCACACCGTCAACAACTTCACCGACGAGCCGGTGACCGACGGGCAGATCCAGGAGATCTACGATCTCGTAAAGTACGGTCCGACCAGCATGAACGGTCAGCCGATGCGCGTGGTGCTGGTGCGCACCCCCGAGGCCCGCGAGCGTCTCGTCGGCCACATGGTGGACAGCAACAAGACCAAGACGGCCGCCGCCCCGCTGACCGCGATCCTCGCGCTCGACACCAGGTTCCACGAGAACCTGTCGACCCTGTTCCCGCACGCCCACGACGCCCTTGAGATCTGGGCCCCCGAGGACTTCCGGATTGCGCACGGCAGGTTCAACGTCGGCCTGCAGGCCGGCTACTTCATCATCGGGATCCGGGCCGCCGGCCTCGCCGCAGGCCCGATGACGGGGTACGACCCCGAGGGCATCAACAAGGACTTCTTCAGCGACGGCAAGCACATCGTGCTCGCCGTGGTCAACATCGGCAAGCCCGGCAAGCGGGCGTGGCACGACCGCGGCCCCCGCCTCGACTACGACCAGGTCGTCACCACCGTCTGACCGTTCAAGCGAAACGACCCCGTCCGCTCCGGACGGGGTCGTTCGGCGCCCACAGCCGCCTCGGGCGACTCACTCACCAAGGATTCCTCGCCCAACCGGGACGAGGTCGCCACCAGAAACGGACTCAACACCCTCTCAAAGCGGGGCCCGCATCCACACGAGCGCCCACTCCCCCGCCGGGGGATCAAGAAGGGCAATCTCTCAGGCCGTGTGCAGGGTCAGTCCGTAGCGGTTGAGTATCTCGTTGACCGGCTGGTACCAGGTCTCTCCCCCGCTGCTGCAGTTGCCCCAGCCGCCGGAGGTGACGCCTTGGGCCTGGTCACCGCTGATGAACGAGCCGCCCGAGTCGCCGGGTTCGGCGCAGGCGTTCGTCTTGGTCATCTGGTGGACGGCGCCCTGGCTGTAGTTGACGGTCTCGTTCTTGGCCAGGACGGTGCCGCAGTGCCAGTGGGAGGTGGAGCCGGAGCGGCAGATGGAGGCGCCGATGGGTGCTTCGGCCGAGCCGCGGACGAGTTGGTCGGAGACGGTGCCCCAGCCGAGGACGACGGGGACGGTCCACCAGCCGCTGCCGACGTTGACCCAGGCGTAGTCGTTGTCGGGGAACGAGGATCCCTGGAAGTTCCCGATGTACGAGCCGTCCCAGCCGCTGACGCTCTGGCCGGCGCCGCCGCAGTGGCCGGCCGTGACGAATCCGCCGTGCACGGAGAAGCCGATGGAGCAGCGGACGTTGCCCGTGTAGTACGGGTCGCCGCCGACCGTGCCCGCGGCGAGGGTGGTGGGCTTGTGGTCCACGGTGCGGACCGTCAGCGGTGCTGCGTTGCGGGCTCGCGCGAGGAAGCGTCTGACATCGTTGTCGCCTTGCTGTTCGGCCTGCACCTCCACGACGACCTTGTTGGTCTTCCAGTCGACGTGCCAACTGTTCACGCCTGCCGGGGCCTTGAGGGCGTCCAGTCGCTTCTGGCTCGTCTCCAGCTGCCGGGCGCTGTGGGTGACCAGCTCGACCTTGGCGCCGGTGGCCCTCACCGCTGCGGCCTTGTTCCGGTCGGCGAGGGCGACCGTCAGGCGGCCGTCGTCGGGGGTGAACCAGGAACCGGCGTAGCCGGATCCGGCTGCCGACCGGGCCTTCTCCTCGATGGCGGTGGCCTGCTTCTCCTCGGCAAGCCGGGCCTTGGCCTCGCTTCGATTCAGCCCGAAGTCGCGTTGCATGGCGGCGAGTACACCCGCGGAGGCCGGGGCGTGCGCGGTCTTCGGGGTGTCGTCCGCTGCGGATGCCGGTGGGGATCCGGCGGTTACGCATGCACCCGTGACGACAAGTGCGGACAGCAGGGTGCGCAGGGTTGTCGTACGTCTCATGTAGATCAGCCCTTCGTTGTTCCAGCGAATGTGGGGGTGGAACAGTGCGGTGCGTTCTGAGAGCGCTCTCAGGGCATGTCGGTGGAGAGCCTAGCGACGGATCATGAGCAGGTCCATGCCAATGCGGCGATGTGAGCCGGGCATGTATGTACAGCCACGAATCCTCCCGGTGCAATGCTCAAGACCCACGAGGAGTGCAGGGTGACGGGCAACACCCGGAACCAGGTACGCAGCAGCGGCCCGAGGCCTCGGGCCGATGAGGTCACCGCTCCGGGAAGGTCACCGGCCGGCGGGGCACCGCTCCGCGGGTCACGGCTCCAGCCGGAGCGCCAGCTCCTCGGCCACCGCGACGTCCAGCGGGAACGAGTCGGCACCGATCATCTCGCCGGAGACCACCGCGGCGCCGTTGACCGGCTGGAAACCGTGCTCGGCCATGAGCCGGCTCGCGCCCGGATTGGGCGTCCCGTCACCTGCGACGTGCCAGAGCGTGACCGTGCCGAGCCTGGTGCTCGTGATGCTCTCCGACCGGAGCAGACGGCTGATCTCCTGCACCAGGTTCATCCCCCAGAGCTCCGTCGGGACGTGCTTGACGCGGCCGCCCTTGACCACCAGCAGTCGCTTCGATCCCTTGCTACGACTGAAGATTCCCATCCGGTGATCCTAGGGTTCGCGCCCTGTGGACGTACCGCAACCAGCCCGCACCGTAGGGCAGTTGGAGGTCCGGATCGGGACCGAATCCAGGCCGGGACTGTATCGCCGGGACCGACTCGGCGGGTCGACGCTCCGAGGGCGGGCACGAGAGACCCCTTCGACCCCATCTTCACCCTCAATATCAACATCACTCGCGACTGACCGACGCGACAGCGCCCCCGGTCCGCCGACCGGACCTGGGCGCAGCTACGCGATCACCCGAGGTGTGTGATCTGCAGAATGCGTAGGAGTTGACGCGGGGCGTGGGTCAGGAGGAGTACGGCGACCGTGCGTTCCAGGACGAGGGTGCGTGTGACTCCGTCGTCGATGCCGTAGGGCTCGGTGGCGCCGTAGGGGTCTTCGCAGGCTGCGTGGACGGCACGGTCGAATTCGTCTCTGGCCTGTTGTGGCAGGGAGTCCCAGACGGCTTCGACGGTGGCGTCGTATCGCAGCTCGTACACCCGCGACAGGCTGTCAGGTCAGGCGGCGCCCTGTGAGCGGATTCGTGCAGCTGCCTGCTGGAGACGAGCCTTGCCGTCGATCCACTCGCCGGGGGGCGCCTCCCCACGTGCCTCTGCGGCAGTGATTTCCCTGCCGCGTTCGACCGCGGCGAGAGTGTCCTTGGCGATCCGCTCCCACTTGGCGAACACCTGGAGCAGCTGGTGAGCCGGCGCCTTGTTGATCTCGCCGAGGAAGCGTTGGGCCAGGGTGGGGTTGCCGAGGGCGTCACGGATGGACTCGATGGTCCACGGCTGCTCGCTCATCGCAGTCTCCAGGCCGCTGGCTGTGGCAATACAGTTCCCGCTTGCTTCGAGCGTAGCGCCTGGCCGGCCGGCCAGGTGGCCGGGCGTCGCACTTCGCTGGTCCCCGTGGTGCGGCCCTCTTGGCGAGCGGCGACTTGCAGGCATTCGGTGTGCCCGCACTGCTCGCCACCGGCGCCCGGTCGACTCGATTGCTTCGCGAAGCGCGGCGATGATCTGCGTCCGGTCGGCGTGCTCGGAGACGATCTGACCAGCCACGGGGTGGGGGGCAAGCAGGGCGGCGAGGCGCAGGTGAATCAAGGCCGCAGGTCGTCGATCACCGGGTGTAGCGGCGGATGCGATAGCGCACCCCGGACGTAGAGGACCGCCAGCCACCGTCCTCGGCGACTTGCCACGTCGGGTCCAGTGTCGGGGCGTAGGTGTCGCCCTTCACTGTCGAGTCGATTTCGGTCACCGACACTGTCGTGGCGTACGGCAAGGCGGCCCGGTAGATTTCCCCGCCGCCGATCACCCATGCCGCCGCAGGGGCAGCCGGCGCCGGCGACTCGGCGGCGAGTTCCAGCGCCGTGGCGATGGATCCGGCGCGCTCCGCGCCTTCGGCCGCCCACTGCGGATCGCGCGTCACGACGATGTTGCGCCTGCCGGGCAGCGGACGGAATCTCGGCGGCAGCGACTCCCACGTCTTGCGCCCCATCACCACGGGATGGCCGCTGGTGGTCGCCTTGAAATGCGCCATGTCCTCGGGCACTCGCCACGGAATCGCGTTGTCGGCCCCGATCACGCCGTCGAGGGTCTGCGCCCAGATCAGCCCGACGTTCACACTGCCACCGGGGCCTTGATCGCCGGGTGGTGCTGGTAATCGAGCACCTCCACATCGGCGTAGGCGTAGTCGAAGAGTGAGGCGGCCTGGCGCAGCTGCAGCCGGGGAAACTCGAACGGTGTGCGCGAAAGCTGCTCGGTGACCTGCTCGACGTGGTTGTCGTAGATGTGGCAGTCACCGCCGGTCCAGATGAAGTCGCCCGGCTCGAGGCCGACCTGCTGCGCCACCATGTGCGTGAGCAGGGCGTAGCTGGCGATGTTGAAGGGGACGCCGAGGAACAGGTCCGCGCTGCGCTGGTACAGCTGGCAGGAGAGCTTGCCGTCGGCGACGTAGAACTGGAAGAAGGCGTGACACGGCGCGAGGGCCATCTTGTCCAGCTCGGCGACGTTCCAGGCGGAGACGATCATCCGGCGGGAGTCCGGGTCGCGGCGCAGGGTGTCGAGGATCTCGCTGATCTGGTCGATGTGGCTGCCGTCCGGAGTGGGCCAGGAGCGCCACTGGACGCCGTACACCGGACCGAGTTCGCCGTTCGCGTCGGCCCACTCGTCCCAGATGGTGACGCCGTGCTCGCGCAGCCAGCCGACGTTCGAGTCGCCGCGCAGGAACCACAGCAGCTCGTACGCGATGGACTTGAGGTGCACCTTCTTGGTGGTGACCAGCGGGAACCCCTGCGCGAGGTCGTAGCGCAGTTGGTGCCCGAAGATACTCCGGGTTCCGGTGCCCGTCCGGTCGGCTTTGGCCGTCCCGGAGGTGAGTGCCAGGTGCAACAGGTCTTCGTACTGGGTGTCCGCCACAGGCGTCGAGTCTACTGGCCGCCCACCGCTCTACTCGCCACCTGCCGCGCCTCGACCATTCCGCACTTGGAGCACCAGAGCCACCGCGCGGTGCGACGTCACCTCGCCACATAGGCATTGAGCGGCGAAAGACCGGTCATGCTGACCTGCAGCCCTTTCAGCTTCGTCGAGTGCAGGTAGGTGAGCGTCGGCACGTACGCCGGGATGGCCACCGCCTCCGCCATCACCAATTCGTCCACGTAGGACCACTGTCTGCCCGCGTCGCTGATGTCCTCCACGTCGTTGGCGATGTCGATCCTCTGGTTCACCTTCTCGTTGCTGAAGTGGTTGTAGTTGCTCGATACCGGATAGCCCGGCTGGCGGCCGTCGAAGTAGTCGGGCAGATAGGTGGAGGCGGTCGGCAGGCCGCTGCCGACCGAGACGCGGTACAGGTCGAACTTGCCGTCCCGCACGCCGTCCCAGAACTCGGTGGCGCTGACCTTCTTGATCGTCACATCGATCCCGGCCTTCTTCAGGCCCGCTTGGACGGCCTCGGCGCGCTGCGTGTCGGCGACGCTGGTGTCCCGGACGCCGAGCGTGAGGCGGAGGTCGGTCTGGCCGGCCTCGATGAGGTATTTCCGGGCCTCGGTCGGATCGCCGTTCCGGCCTGCCCCGTAGATGTCGCGCTGGTCCGCGCCGACCACACCGGGCGGCATCAGACGATGGGTCACGGTGCCGTTGCCGCCGCTCGCCTTGCGGATGTCGTCGGCGGGCAGGGCGATGGCGATGGCCTGGCGCGCCTTGACGTTCTTCACCCGGTCGATATTGATCATGTACGACTGGACGTACCAGGTGGGGGACTTGACGGACTTGAGGGTGGCGTCCTTGGCGCCGGCCTGTCCGGCCGTGAGCAGGGGATCGTCGGATCCGTTGAAGGTCGCGACGGCCTTGCCCTCCCCCGCCGCCACGGTGATCCGGGCCCGGAGCTCCTGGAGCTGGACGCCCGCCTCGACCGTGTATCCGTCCGGGTATGCGGTGCGTACCGGGTCGGTGCTCTTCTGCCACTGGGGGTTGCGGGTGAGGGTGAGGGACTTGCCGTTGGTGAAGCCGCCGGCCTTGTACGGGCCGGTGCCCGGCAGCCCGGTGGCGGCCAGCGCGCTGCTCGCGGTGTCGGCGGACCCCTCGGGCAGGGGCGCGGCCGACGGGCTGGCGAGGGCGACGTTGAAGTCCCAGTGCACGTCGGCGAGATGGAAGACGAGGGTGCGGTCGTCCGGCGTCTCGATCGCGCCGGCCTTCGGCGGTTTGCCGCTCTCGCTCTCGCCTGCCTTCGGGCCGTACAGGAAGCTGCGCACCGTCCGGTCGCCGCTCGACAGGCCCGGCTTGGTGGTGCGCTCGATGGCGTACCGGAAGTCCTTGGCGCGTACGGGGGTGCCGTCGCTGTAGGTGAGCCTGGGCTTCAGCTTGAACGTCCATGCGCGGCCGTCCGACGACTGGCCGGTGTCCGTCGCGAGGTCGCCGACCAGCTTCACGTACCCGGTCGGATCGCTCTTGAAGGCGGTGAGGCGTCGATAGAGGAGGTCCGCGATCTGCTGGTCGGTGCCGGGCCACATCTGGCCGGGGTCGATCGTGGAAATCGGGTTCGGTTCCAGGACGCTGACCGTGCCGCCCTTGCGCGCTCCCTTGACGGCGGGCGCGGGGCCCTTGGAGTCGGCGGCGGAGCCGAGCGAAAGGAACATGGAGCTGGCCACCGGGGACACGCCTCCGCCGGAGTTGTCCTGTTCGGAGGTGTTGTTGCCGCCACCGCCGCTTCCGCCGCCCGGTTCCTCCTTCTTGAAGGGGTTGAACACCACCAGCGTCGCCACCAGGGCGCCCACGGCCACCGCCGCACCCGCGCTCACCCACCATGCCTTGGCCCGCGATCTGCGCCGCGGCGGTGCGGGGCCGGAGGAGCCCATGTCCAGGGAGGTCGGGGCGTACGCGGGCACGGCAGGGGATGCTGCCGGTGTGAAGGGCGCCGGGCTTGCCGGTGCCGGCGCGGACGCCGCGGCCGGTGGTGGTGCTTGGGGCATCGGGGGCAGGGACGGCTGCGGAGCGAAAGGGTACGAGTCGGCGTCCGCGGGTGGGGGCGGTGCGGGTGCGGGGTTCCCGGCCTGGGCCCGCGCACCACCCAGCGCCTCGAAAGCGTCCAGCGCCTCCTGCGCGTCCGGCCGGTCGCCGGGCTGCTTGGCCAGCATCCGCACGACGAGTTCGTCCCAGGCCGGGGGCAGTCCCGGGCGGCGTACCGACGGGGCCTCCGGCATCTCGTACACATGGCAGTGCATGAGCGAGGCGGCCGAGCCCGGGTCGAACGGCGGTTGCCCGGTGAGGAGTTGATGCACCATGCAGCCCAGCGAGTACACGTCGGAGCGGCCGTCGTCCGGGCCTCTGGTGAAGCGCTCCGGCGCCATGTAATGCAAGGTCCCCACGGGCGCGTCGGAGGTGCCGGTGAGATACCCGGCGCCGGCCGTGGCGTCGAGGAACTTGGCGATGCCGAAATCGAGGACCTTGACCGTGTCCTCGTCCGTCACCATCACATTCGCGGGCTTGATGTCCCGGTGCACGATGCCCGCCCGATGGGCGGTGACCAGGGCACGGCAGACCTGCGCCCCTATCGCGGCGACCCGTTCGAGCGGCGGAGGGCCCGACTCCAGCAGCAGGTCCCGCACGGTCCGCCCGGACAGCAGGGGCATCACCAGATAGGGGACGCCGTCCGCCGTCCCGTGGTCGAAGACGGGCACGATGTACGAACTGTCCAGGGCCGCGGCGGCCCGCGCCTCCCGCCCGAACATGGCAAGCAGCCGCTGGCCCTCGGCGGCCGACGTACCGGGCGGCATGCTGAGGACCTTGACCGCGACCCGCCGCTGCAGGCGTGCGTCCTCGGCGCGCCACACCTCGCCCATGCCGCCCGCGCCGATGCGCTCCGCGAGCGTGTACCGCCCGTCCAGGACCGAGCCCCGCATTGCCCCCGCCTCCCCCGTGGCCGACGCAACCCCCTAGCCGTCGGTGATCTCAACCTACCGTTCGAGAAACCGGGTTGGGCGCGGTTCTTGGCTCCTACAAGATTCCGTAGGGCGGATACTGGTGATCGCTTGTCAGCGGCGCGGTGGCCCGGGTGGGCTCTGCTCCGCGCGTACGCGGTCGGCGATGCCCGTCGTCAGGGCCTCCGCCTGGTCCTCAAGGTTCCATTTCCCTTCCCGGTAGGCGTGGTTGCTCACCCAGTACACGAGGACGCCGTCACGCAGCGACCGTGCGAGGACGGCCAGCGACCAGTCGTTGCCGCCGTCGTGCCAGGCCAGCCGGCCGTCGGCGGTGTCGCGCACGTTCCAGCCGTAGCCGTACGAGCCGGTGGAGTCCGGGACACGCACGCGTGGCGTGAACAGCTCCTGCCTGGCCCGCGCCGGCAGGAGCGCGTCGCCCAACAGGGCCCGGTGCCAGCGGAAGACGTCGTACGCGGTGGAGAGCATGCCGCCGTTGCCGCGCAGGTTCCAGTACGGCCCGTCGGCGGCCCAGGGATGCTCGAAGGGCCGGCCCCGGCTGTGCCCCCGGCTGTCGTACTCCACCGCGACCAGGTGCCGCGGCCACCGGGGCAGTACGTACCCGGTCTGGTGCATCCCGGCCGGTGCGAACAAATGCCGGGCCAGGAACGCCTCGTAGCCCTCTCCCGACGCCTGCTCGACGATCGCGGCGAGCAGGCTGTAGCCGGTGTTGGAGTAGTGGAATCGCGTGCCCGGCACCGCTCGCAGCTTCGAGGCGAGAGCCCGGTGCACCAACTGGCTGCGCGAGATGCGCTCGTAGTCGTCGCCGAGCGATTCCGCCAGGCCCGAGGTGTGCGTCAGCAGCTGCTTGATGGTGATGTCGCGCTTGTCCTTGGGCACCGGCCCGAGGAACCGGCTGATCCGGTCGCCCACCCGGAGCCGGCCCATCACCTGCAGCTTCACGATCGCGGCCGCAGTGAACTGCTTGGTGATCGACATGACGTCGTACACGGTGCGGCAACTCGCGGGGGTGCGCGCGTGGCGGTCCGCTGCCCCGAATCCCCCGCAGTACGCAAGCTCGCCGCCGCGCGCCGCGAGCACGGTGCCGCCGGCCCCCTCGGGCAGCGTACGGCGCAGGAAATCGGCGACCGACTCGCCGGCCCGCCCCGGCGGTGGGTCACTGCCAGGGCCTTCGGCGCACCCGCTCAGCATCGACAGCGTCAGCAGCGCCACGACGGCCAGCGCCGTGGCACACCGGCGGCGCCCCCGACGGCAGCAGGAACGGCAACGGCAAGCAAGACGCATGCGACCCTCCAACATCCTGAATGTGCACCGAGGTTGACCGGCCGCGTCGCGGTTGCTCAAGCTGTCAGGGTGTTCGAGCTTGTACGAGCCTGTGTACGGCCAGCTCACGAGGGGGGCCACCATGCGCACCGCACCACCCGCACCGCCCGGCACCGACGCGGCCGCCTTCACGGCGGCGCTTCGCCGCCTCAAGGCTTGGTCCGGTCTGAGCTACCGCGAACTGCAGCGCCGCGCGGCTGACGCGGGTCACGTACTGCCTCACTCCACGGCGGCGACCATGCTCGGCAGGGACCGGCTGCCTCGCGAGGAACTGGTCGTCGCGTTCGTCGCCGCATGCGGGGTGCGGGGTGCGTCCGCGCAGGCGTGGGTGGACGCACGCATCACCATCGCGTGCGGTCTGCTGGAGACCCCGCCGGAGCACACCGTGCAGATAACGCCCGTACGCCGCCCACGGGTTCGTCGGTCGCGGTGGGCCTTCGGAGCGGCTGCGGCGCTCCTTGCCGCACTCCTGGGCGGGGCGGCGGCCGGGGGCGTCTTTACCGACCATGAGGAAGTGCAGCAGACCCAGGTGTCGTCCGGCGCCGACCTGAGCTCCGGTAAGTGATCAAAGTCTGACCGGCAACTCCCGCCCCAAAGCGTCTGCCGCAGGCCTCAGATCTCGTCCCACGGGACGCCCTCGTACACCTCGCCGAGCGTCTGCATCAACTTCTCGTCCACGCCGAAGGCCACCTCGTCGATTCCCGACACCGGGGCGATGCCGCGCGAGTTGGTGAGGAACGCCGCGCGGTATCGCGACAGGTCGCCGAGTGTGACTTGGGCCCGGCGCGCAGGCAGGCCCGCCTCGGCGAGACGGGGCTCGAGGAGCAACTTCGTGATGCCGGGCAGCTGCGGAGCGTCGGGCCACACGATGCCCGAGCCGTCGTAGAAGGCGATGTTGGCGATCGCGGCCTCCGCGATCGCCCCGTCGTCCTGGGTGAGCAGTACGTCGTCGAAGCCGTCCCGGCGCGCCACGTCCCCGTAGTGCACATGCGCGAAGCTGCTCAGGTGCTTGATGTGCGCGACCGCTCTGCGGTGGGCCACGGACCGCAGCCGCCAGGCACCGGCGGGCATTTCGCCGGGCGGCCGCACGGTCACCAGGACGGACGGCCCGTCGTCGCCCCGGCGTACCACTACCCGTACCGACGCGTCCTGGCGCGCACCGAGCGCTTGGCGCACCAGAGCGCGCACCCGCTCCCCGTCGAGCCGCAGCCCCCACAGCTCGTGCGAGGCCTCGTCCAAACGCGTCAGGTGGAGGCCGAGCCCGCGCGTGCGACCGCCTCGCACTTGCAGCGCGGTGAAGTGGCCCGCGGAGTCCAGGGCGTGCGGGATCAGTTGCTCGACGGTGGCGGTCCGGCCGTCGATCTCGATGTTCAGCAGTGCTGGGGTCGTCATGGGGTCACGGTACAAAGGGGGTTGACCTGGCCGCACAAAGGGGGGGCTGGCCTGGCCGCGGTCCCGACGGCCTGGACGCCGCGCAGTGCCGCGTACGTCCGCCCGGCGTTCGGAAGCAGCAGGTTCACCACTCCCCCGGGCCGCAGCCCCAGGGGCAGGAAGCGGTTGGCCGACTGATGGACACGGGCGAGCGAGACCGCCTTTCGCGTCGGGCCGCCGACGGCTAGGGTTTCGGCGCAGCGAGTCACCCCCGAGGAGCGAAGACATGCCCGGCCTTCCGAGCGCGCGTTGACGTTGTAGGCCCTGACCGGCCTGTCATCGCGTGCTGCCCTTGATGTTGCGGCACAGCGAGCCCTTCCCTGCCCGCACCCTCGACGCACCTTTCGTGTGCTCGGTCGCGGGCCTCGTTGTCGGCAACCCAGGGGATCTCCGTGCCGTCCGCTCCCTCCGCTGTATCCGATTCCGGTCGACCTGTTCCGTCAAGCCTGTGGCGGGACGCCGACTTCCGAAGACTCTGGGTGGGCCAGACGGCCTCCCAATTCGGTGAACAGGCAAGCCTGGTGGTGCTGCCGCTCTTCGCCGTCCTGACACTCCACGCCGGTGCCGGGGAGCTGGGCGTCCTTCGCGCGGTGGGGCAGGCGCCGATCCTGTTGCTCTCGCTCTTCGTCGGCGCGTGGGTGGACAGGTGGCGGACCCACACGACGATGGTCCTCGCCGACATCGGCCGGGCCCTGGTCCTGGGCGCGGCCGCCGTGGCCGGCCTCCTCGGCCGGCTCGGCCTGCCCGGCCTGTTTGTGCTTGCCTTCGCCGTCGGGGCCCTGTCCGTGTTCTTCGACGTGGCATACCAGGCGTCTCTCGTACGGCTCGTGGAACGCGACCAACTGGTGCGCGGCAACAGCGCGCTCGAGGGCAGTCGGTCCGCGGCGCAGATCGGTGGTCCCGCTCTCGGCGGTGCACTGGTGTCCCTGCTGTCGGCGCCGATCGCTGCCGCCTCCGGCGCGCTGCTCTTCGCGCTGTCGTTCCTGTCGATCCGGCGTATCCGCCGTGTCGAGTCGATCCAGAAGCACTTGGAACATCCCCCTCGGGTCTGGCGGCGGATCCATGAGGGCCTACGTTTCGTCGCCGGCGATACCTCACTTCGGACCGTGTGCCTGGCCTCAGCCGCTTTCCAGTTCTTCTTCGCGGCCGTGATGACCGTCTATCTGCTCTTCCTGCCGCGGGAACTGCACCTGTCGGGCACCGTCGTAGGGCTGACGCTTGCGGCGACGGGGCCGGGCGCGCTTCTGGGCTCGGTATTGGCCGCTCGCCTGCCGAGCCGGTTCGGTCATGGCGCGGTGCTCGTGGGTGCGGCGGCGCTCGGCGACAGCGTGTTCCTGTGGGTGCCCACGCTGAGTGACTCCTCTGTGGTGACGGTTGCCGTACTCCTTGCGGTCGGCTTCGTGTTCGGGCTCGGCGGCCAGTTGGTGAACGTCACGGTCATGGCAGTCCGGCAGGCCGTCACTCCGGACGGGATGCAGGGCCGCGCGGCCGCGACGATCACGTTTGTCGGCATGGGCCTGACCCCGCTCGGTTCTCTGCTCGGCGGATTCCTCGCGGAAGAGTGGGGGCTGCGCCCCAGCCTGCTGGTCACGGCCGGAGGCATGATGCTGTCCCCGGTCGTGATGGCCTTCTCCCCGCTCGCACGCCTGGGACAGGAGCTTCCGGCCCTGCATGACGCGCCGCCGGCTGCCGCTCACTCTCAAGCCCGGGGGACGACCCTTCGCGCCACTGGCGAGGCCGGGGCCAAGTAGTGGCTGTGGACTTGAGAGCGGCATCGAGTTGGGTCAGCTTGTCCTCGGCGCCGTCCGGACTCCATCTGTCCGGTCATTCGGCCGACTTGCCTGGTCAACAGCGCTTTCGCGGCTCTGCGCAGAGCGTGCCGCGCAGAGTTAACCGTTTCGCCTCGCGTCATGGCGGTTACACGGTGTGAAACACCAAACGCACTCGAGGCCTGGAAGGTGATGGTCATGTCGCTCGGCTTGTGGATCGTCCTGGGTATGGCGCTTGCTGTTGTGGCGGTGGTTTGGGCGGCTCCGCCGGTGCGCAGGCAGGGCGCAGGACGCCTGCAACGGAGATTCGGTCCGGAGTACGAGCGAGTCTGTGCGCGTCACGGCGGCGATACCACGGAGGCGGATCGTGAACTGGCCGCCCGCCTGGACCGGTTCGGTCACCTTCGTCTGCGCCGGCTGTCGGCCGCGCAACGCCAGGGCTTCGTCCGTAGGTGGGCGCAGACCCAGGCGGCCTTCGCCGACTCCCCCCGGCAGGCGGTGTTGCACGCCGCTCGTCTGGTGGGTGAACTCGCCGACGTACGCGGCTTCGACGCCGGGTCGGTCGAGACGACTGCCGAGGCCTTGTCGGTGCGCTATCCGCACGACGTGGACAGCTACCGCAAGGTCATGGCACTGGCCCAGACGCTGGAGATGTTCGGGCCGAAGGCGAGCGGCGACAGTGCCGCGTCGCCCGGGCGCACGGGCGAGGAGCAGCCCGCGCTGAGCACTGAGCAACTGCGCCAGACCCTCATCGAGGCACGAGGCTTGTGCATCGTGCTCCTCAGAAGGTCTCCGTATGACGGCCGGGCCCGCCGGATGGTCGCGGGCAGTGCAGACGGTGTCATGCCGGGGCAGCGTGGACCTTCGATGCGCACAACCCGCACGTCGGGCTGACGAGTTCGGTGGGGCGGGCCACACCTTGATGCGCCGCCCCACCGGGGGTCTCCGCACCGGCTCATACGTGCCTTCCGCGGACACCTCGCCTGTACGTTGCGGCGTTCGCGCCCGACGGCCGTGGCGGTGTCGACCTGAACCTGCGCCGACCCGCGGTCGCCACCCGGACCACGGACCGCCCGCCTCCTCCCGCTCGGCCCGGCCGGCTCAAGTCGGGTCGGCCTGCGCCAACTTGCGGGCCTGCCAGGCCAGCGTGTCGATGAGCGCTTCGCGGTCCCGGCCGGCCTCCGCCTGTGCCGTCAACTGCTCGGCCGCCAGCGGCGCGAGCATCGATTCGGCGATCATTTCCGCGGTCGCCTCGGGGTGACCGGCGGCGGTGTACAGGAATGCGAGATGGCGGCGCCAGAAACGGTAGGCGCCGATCCGGTGGCGCGCGCCCGGCGAAGCGGTCTCCGAGGCACGGACCAGCTCCAGATTGGCGAACGCGTAGGAGAGATATGCGCGCGTGAACGCCGCCGCCCGGTCGGCGGGCGTAGCGGTTCCACCCCCTTCCTCTGCCTCTTCCTCTGCCCCTTCTCCCGCCTCATCTCGCGCTGCGGCCTCGCCGTCGGGCCGACCGGGTCCTAGCGGCGCAGGCCCGTACAGGATGGCCTGCTGCAGATCGCTCTCTCGTTCGTTCAGCAGTGCTGCGGCCAGGCCGGCCCGGTCACCGAAGCGCCGGAACAGCGTGCCCTTGCCGACTCCGGCAGCGCGCGCGACGGCGTCCATGCTCACCTGCTCCACGCCGTGCTCGGCGAAGAGGACGGCAGCCGCGTCGAGGATCAGGCGACGGTTGCGGACGGCGTCCGCCCGCTCTCGACGCGGCGGACCCGGAGAGATCGCGAGCGGTTCTCCGGCATCCATCGTGACTCCCTTGACCAAGCGGACTGCGGTCCGTTACGTTTCCCGACAACAAGCGGACCATAGTCCACTTCCTTGGAGGGAGTCCACCCATGACCACCGACCTGATCACACGCGACGAACTGCGAGCGGCGATCGAGGCCGGCTCGGTGACGGTCATCGACGCACTCGGCGGCCACTACTGGGCCACACAGCACCTGCCGGGCGCCCTGCCACTGCACCCGTCCGAAGCAGCCGAACGCGCCGCCGATCTGCTGCCGGACCGCACCCGCCCGGTCGTCACCTACTGCAGCAACCCCGCATGCCCCAACAGCGGACAGGTCGCCAACACACTCACCCGCCTCGGCTACACAAACGTACGCACCTACAAGGAAGGCATCGAAGACTGGACTGCGGCCGACCTGCCGACTGAGAGCGCGGCCGACCTGCCGGCCGAGAGCGCCTGACACATCCGCCGACCCCGGCACCGCGGGAGCCGCTCTCGGTGCAGCATCAGCAGGGGTCGGAAGGCCGCCGGACCGGCGCGGGCCCGGCGGCCAGCAGGCGCGGCCAGTTGTCACTCACCAGCAGCAGCGGCTCCAGCGCCGCCCACTATATGAGGACTGCGGTGGCTTCGACCTCGACCAGGAGGTCCGGTTCCCCCAGCGCCGCAACGCCCAGCAGGGTGATCGGCTTGACCGGATCGATGCCCAGCTTTGCTGCCGCCCGCCCCACTCCCTCACCGAGCAGCGGCATCTTCTCGGGGCTCCAGTCGACGACGTAGATGGTCAGCTTCGCCACGTCGTCGAAGGAGCCGCCGACGCCGGCCAGCGCGGTGGCGATATTGAGGTAGCACTGCTCGACCTGGGCAGCGAAGTCCCCTTGGCCCACGGGCCGCCCGTCGGCGTCGCGGGCGACCTGCCCCGCCAGGAACACCAACTTCGATCCAGTGGCGACCGATAGCTGCCGGTAGACCTCGGGCTTCGGCAGCCCCTCGGGATTGACCAGCGTGACGGACATGATCGCCCTCTTTCTCTTGGCGTCAGGAGCAGCAAGATCAGCACCCATCAAAGCATAGCGATGCTATGTATTGTGAGGTCATGGCAAGGACGAAAGATCCAGCGGTCCGCTCCCTGCTGCTCGACCGGGCCGCACAGATGCTGCGGACGAGGCAACCGGTCACTCTGCGCACCCTGGTCGCCGGAACCGGTGTGTCAACGATGGCCGTCTACACCTACTTCGGCGGGATGGACGGCCTGTGGAAGGCACTGCGGCAGGAAGGCTTCACCCGCCTGGCTGCCCAACTCGCAGCCGTCAAGATGTCCGCGGACCCGGTACGCGACCTCGCCGCACTGGGCGCCGCCTACCTGGCCAATGCCCTGGAGAGCCCTGACCTCTACCGCGTCATGTTCGACGCGGGCTTCGATCTCGAAGACACCGGTGCCGCGGACGAAACCCTGCACCGTCTCGTCCGAGCCATCGAACGGGCCAAGGCGAACGGCCGCTTCCGAGACGAGGTCAACCCGTTGGACCTGGCCACACAGAGCTGGGCCATCGGTCACGGACTCGCGTCACTGGTCGCCACGGGCCCCCTGCCGCAGCAGGCACTCGCTCACGGCGTACCCATGCTGACCGCACTGTTCACCAGCGCAGGAGACGAACCCAACCGGTGCGGCCGGTCGGTTGAGCGCGGCTGGGGCTGGAAGGCCCCAGCCCGGTCCGGCTCTCGTGAGGGAGAGTCAGGCCCCAGGGCGCCCCACGCTGGTCCGCCAACGTGATTTCCGCGCCGCTCACAGCGGACACGGCCGAGCATCGACACCAGCCCCAACCCCAACCGCGCACGCGATCCACGGGAAGGCATCGCATGCCCGGGCGGTCGTAAGTGTCACGGCCCCACTGCGCGAACAACCCGTAACGAACACCGATCTCGTCCGGCACTGTCTTAGCTACGGATTAGGGCCCCTTCCCTGGCCGGTGCCGATGACGAACCCACCGGTTCCAGGGCTTTTGCTGAGCCCTGCCCTCCTCGAATGGACCCGCTGTGCGCGCGGCAGCCTGCGGCCGCGCCAAGAGTGAGGGCAGGGGCCGGTTCGCGGCGCCCAACGGGTCCAGTCCGGGAGAAGGCCGTGTCCCTCTATCTGTTCCGTCTTGCCCGCTGGGCCTTCCGCCGTCGTTGGCTGGTCCTCGGCCTGTGGGTGCTCGCCGCAGTCGCCGCGATCACCTTGTCCGTGGTGGGTGGCGGCAAGACCGACAACACGTTCACTGTGCCGGGCACCGAATCCCAGCAGGCCACCGACCTCTTGAAGAAGAAGCTGCCGGCGCTCGGTGGCGGCCAGACCCAGGTCGTCTTCGCGACCAAGGGCGCCACCAAGGTCACCGACCCGGCCTACAAGGCCGGCATCGAGGCCTCGATCGCCAAACTCAAGACGGTGCCTCAAGTCGGTCTGGTCTCGGATCCCTTCGAGTCGAAGGCCGTATCCAAGAGCGGGAACGTCGCGCTCGGCTCGGTGCAGTTCACCGCGGCGCCGACCGATGTGAAGGCAGAGACCCTGGACGCGGTCAAGGCCGCCGTGGCGCCGGCGCAAGACGCCGGAGTGCAGGTCGAGTACTCCGGCAGCGTCTACCCCGGCTGGCAGCTGAAGGTCTCCGAAGCACCGGAGATGATCGGTCTCCTGGTCGCCTTTGTGATCCTTACGATCACCTTCGGCGCGTTCGTCGCGGCCGGGCTGCCGATCCTCACCGCGATCATCGGCATCGTCGTCACCCTGATGAGCATCACCGCACTGGCCTCCGTCATGACCATCGCCTCGACCTCGACGACCGTGGCCATGATGCTCGGCCTTTCCTGCGGCATCGACTACGGCCTGTTCATTCTCGCCAGGCATCGCAACAACCTGCTCACCGGCATGAAAACCGAGGACTCGGTGGCCCTGGCCGCCGGTACAGCAGGCAGCTCGGTCGTCTTCGCCGGGCTGACAGTGATCATCGCGCTGTGCGGGCTCGCCGTGGCCGGTATCCCGTTCCTGACCGTGATGGGCGTGGCCGCCGCAGGAGCCGTACTGGTCGCCGTGCTGATCGCGCTGACCCTGATGCCCGCGATGCTGGGCTTCGCCGGCAACAAGGTGGCGAAGTTCATCAGCAGCCCGCTGCGCCCCGGCCACCACGAGAAGGTTGCCACCATCGCGGCCACCGAGCCGGAGCACACTTTCGGGGCCGCCTGGGCCCGCTTCGTCGTACGGTTCCGGGTGCCGGTCCTGATCCTCGGGGTGGCACTCCTCGGGGTACTCGCCCTCCCGGCCCTCAAGATGGACCTAGGCCTGCCCAGCGGCTCCTCGAAACCGAAGCACGACACCGCGCGCAAGGCCTACGACCTGACCACCGCGAACTTCGGCCCGGGCTTCAACGGCGCCCTGCTCGTCGTCGCCGACGGCATCCCTGACGCGGCCGCCGCGGCTCCGGTCGTCGGACAGCTGAGCAAGATCCCCGGTGTCGTATCGGCAGCGCCGATGGCGGCGGCCAACGACGTCGCGGTGATCCGGGTGATCCCCAGCACCGGCCCCAACGACGAGGCCACCACCGACCTGGTGCACCGCATCCGCGACAACCGGACGGTCATCGCCGGTGACACCGGTGCCACACTGATGGTCGGCGGCACCACCGCATCCAACATCGACGTATCGGGCAAACTCTCCTCGGCACTGCCCGTGTTCCTGATCGTCGTGGTCGGTCTGGCGTTCATCCTGCTGACATTGGCGTTCCGCACCATCCTGGTGCCACTCAAGTCGATCGTCGGATTCCTGCTCTCGGTGGCCGCCGCGTTCGGCATGCAGGTGGCGATGTTCCAGTGGGGCTGGGGCGAGAAACTGCTCGGCATTACCCCGTCGCAGACCATCAGCTTCCTGCCGATCATCATGCTGGCCATCATCTTCGGTCTCTCCAGCGACTACGAGGTGTTCGTCGTCTCCCGCATCAAGGAGGAGTTCACCAAGAGCGGTGACGCCAGGCACGCGGTGGAACATGGCACCGGCCTGTCGGCACGCGTGGTGACCGCCGCCGCGTTGATCATGTTCAGCATCTTCGTGGCGTTCATGTTCACCGACGACCCCATCGTCAAGGCCATCGGCTTCAGCTTCGCCGCCGGCGTCTTCCTCGACGCCTTCGTGGTCCGCCTCACCCTGGTTCCCGCCGTCATGGCGATCATCGGCACGAAGATCTGGTACCACCCCAAGTGGTACGCCAAGTACGTCCCCGACCTGGACATCGAGGGTGACAAGCTGCAGCACCAGTTCGATGCGGGGCAGGCCCGGGAGCCGGCCGGCACCGCGAAGTCCTGACCCTTTGGAGGGCTCCTGCGGCCTGCTACCGAGCAGCGAACAGGCGACAGCGGCGCAGCACCGAACGTACGTCAGTGGCACGGGCGATGAGGTCGGGCAGGACCGCGGTCCAGCCGGTCAACGGAGCGCGCGAAGGGCCGTTTCGTCGCCTCACCCCACGCCTGCCGGCCCGCGATGCGACGCAGCCCCGCCGGTGCTCCGGCGGGGCTGCGTCGTCTCACGGATGTCCTCGGGGCGCAGCGGTGCGGCATCCGCCGCGTGTGGGGTCAGCGCCGCGCGGTGAGGTGGGACCGCAGGCCGCCGAGGGTGCGGGCCAGGATGCGGGAGACGTGCATCTGCGAGATGCCGAGTTCCTTGCCGATGGCGCTCTGCGTCATCTCGGCGCCGTACCGCAGGGCGAGGATCTTGCGTTCGCGGTCGGGCAGGGCGTCAAGGAGCGGCTTGAGCGCGTGCAGGTCTTCGACCTTTTCCAGGTCCAGGTCCTCGTAGCCGATGTGGTCGGCGAGGGTGTCCTCGGGGCTCTCGGTGTCGCTCGGGAAGTCCAGGGATGCTGCGGTGTAGCCGTTGGCGGCGACGAGTCCTTCGATGACGTCGTTCTCGTCCAGGCCGAGGTACGCGGCGAGTTCCGGCGCGGTCGGCCGGTGGCCGTCGCGCTGCTCGAGCCGGGCGGTGGCCTTGTTCAACTCGATGCGCAGTTCCTGCAGGCGGCGCGGGACGTGCACGGCCCAGGTGGTGTCGCGGAAGAACCGCTTGATCTCGCCGATGATGGTGGGCATGGCCAGGGTGGGGAATTCCAGGCCGCGTTGGGGATCGAAACGGTTGATCGCCTTGATCAGCCCGATGGTTCCGACCTGGACGACGTCCTCGTAGGACTCGCCGCGCACGCCCATGCGGCCGACGGCGTAGCGCACCAGGGCGAGGTTCAGCTCGACCAGGGAATTGCGCACATAGGAATACTCGGGAGTTCCTTCCTCCAGCGCGTCGAGCCGCTCGAACAGCACCTTGGACAAGGCCCGTGCGTCGGCGGCGTTCACGCTGCCGGGTTCGGGCAGGCGAGGCAGATCCTCCAGGCCCGGCGCGCCAGTTGCGGAGCCCGGGCCGGTGGTATGTCGCTCCGCGTACGAGTTCGTGCTGACTGGATCGATGCCTGCCACGGTCGCCATCGCCGCTCCCAAGATGAATAGGGGCGCCCTCGGGCCGAGAGCGCATCGTGCACTGGCCAGTACCCGCCAACAGCCGTAATACACCCGTGACCTGACGCTCCGTATCGAGCCATGGATGCCACATCGACGGCAGGCACCTGCGTTCAGAAGCACGACGGGGGTGCACAGACACCCGGTCAACTGCCTTCGACAACAGGATCCACAAACGGCGCAACGTGGTTGAGCACAGCCCACACGATCCGCGACCACCACGTGGTTCTGCAGTCTCCACGTCAACATCAACAGCTGGTTCGCGGTCGAGAATCCGCAGGGGATGTGGCGAAGAGGCCCAGGACTTCGCCGGGCCCAACTCGCCTTCCTGGCAGCAGTGCGAGCCCGGGCCGCTGCTGGGCCGGTGACGGCGCGCCGTGCCCTAGCCGGCGAGGACGGCCCGCACCGTCTTGCCGCCCGCGGCGGCTGCGGTGACATCGAGGTGCTGCGCCAGGCTCCGCACCATGGCCAGGCCGCGTCCGCTCTCGCCGTCCTCGGTCAGCGGCCCGATGCGCGGCAGGGCGCAATTGCTGTCGTACACCTCGACGGTCACCCGGTCATCGGCCACCTTCAGCCGCAGACGGCACAGACTGCGACCGTGCCGGGTGGCGTTCGTGACCAGCTCCGACACGACGAGGGCCGCGTCATCGGCCCGCTCGTCGCCGACGCTCGCCGTCCGCCGACGGGGGCGGGCAAGAAACGCTTCGGTCAGCTCGCGCGCCCGCCGGGGCGAAGCCGGATCGTAGGGCAACAGATACTCCACTCGCCCAGAACGCCGATGGGTACGCCGATGCGTACGCATGGCGAATCACTTCCCCTCCAAGAACGACCGGCCCTTCACGCCGGGGCCGCACATGTCTGGTGCGGCTGGTTCCGTCCGCTGGTCATTCCCCGCCAACGCGATCGGCAATCCCGCGGCTTGTGGCACACCCCTCCGGGAGAGGGAGCACGAACCATGCTGACCTGGGCGGCCTCACCGCATGGGGTCACAACTGCTTCTGATCCTCCTAGTGCTTGCGGGCGCTGCGGTGGAAATGCCGCGACTTCCAGTCGTGCTTCGACTTCGGCTTCGGCTTCGGCTCCGATTGTGGGCTGGTGTCCTTGCCGGGGTGGTCAGTCCAGGCGGGCTTCTCGTGGGCCTCGCGCCACTCGCGGAGCACCTCGTCGATGTCGATCTCCTTGCGGCCGAGGTGCGGTCCGGGAGGTGGCATGCGGAGCATGGCGGTGATCTTCTCGTTGACCGGTTCCAGGATGTTCCGCACCATGCGCTCGGACGGTGCCTCGGCCGCCTCGGCCAGGGCGTCCTCGGCCTCCTTGCGCAGGGCCAGGACCGGGTTGATCATCGCCATCAGGCCCTCGCGGGCCATCTTCTGCTTGATCCACCACATCTCGTCGTACGGCACGTTGAGATCACGTATTGGCTTGCCGATGCCGGGCAGGTTGGCGAACTCGCCGCGCTCCTGTGCCTCGCGGATCTGCTTGTCGACCCAGGACTCGACGGTCATTCCCAGGGGCTTGCGTTCGGTCATGATGCGATTCCTCGTACTTGGTGGTTTCGAGCTGGATGCTGGTTTCGATGTTCAGGCCGGGACTTCGACGCGGGGCTCGACGGATGCGCGGTCGATCCGGGACAGGACCAGGGTGATCGACGCGGCTGCGGCGAGGGTGACGCCGCCGCAGAGCAGGAACGCCGCCTTGGCTCCGTACGCCTCCGCGAACCAGCCGATGAGCGGGGAGCCGATGGGCGTGCCGCCGAGGAAGACCAGCATGTAGAGGCCCATCACGCGGCCGCGCATCTCGGGCTCGCAACTGAGCTGGGTGGTCGAGTTGGAGACGGCGTTGAAGACGACCGCGACGACTCCGGTCACGATCAGGACCACGATGAACAGCCAGAGGTGGACGGGCAGGACACCCAGGATCATTTCGAGAAGGCCGAAGGCCGCGCCCGAGGCCAGCACGAGGGCCATCCACGGCTTGGCCCAGCGGGCGGCCATGAGCGATCCGGCCAGCGAGCCCACGCCCAGCATGGAGTTGAGCAGGCCGAGGGTGTTGGCGCCGTCGTGCAGGACGTCGGTGGTGTAACTGGCGAGCAGAACCGGGAAGTTGAAGGCGAAGGTGCCGCCGACGCCGACCAGGACCATCAGCCAGAGCAGCGTCGGGTGGGCAGCGACGTAGTGGAGTCCCTCGCGCAGTTGCCCCTTGGCCTTGGCGACCTTGCGCCCCTCGTGCAGTTCGCCCACCCGCATCAGGGCGAGGGCGGCGAGTACGGCGAGGAACGAGACGGCGTTGGCGGCGAACGCCCAGCCGGTGCCCACCGCGTGGATCACCAGACCGGCGACGGCCGGGCCGATGAGGCGGGCCGCCTGGGAGGTCGAGGAGTTCAGGGCGACCGCGTTGGGCAGGTCGTCCTTGCCGACCAGTTCGGCCACGAAGGTCTGCTGGGCCGGGTTGTCGATCACCGTGACCAGGCCGAGCAGGAGCGCCAGCACGAAGACGTGCCACGTCTGCACGACATGGGTGAGGGTCAGCACCGCGAGCACCACGGCCAGTACGCACATCGCGGTCTGGGTGCCCGCCAGGAGCCGGCGGGTGCGTACGCGGTCCACGATGACGCCGCCCCACAGCCCGAGCACCAGCATCGGGATGAACTGCAGCGCGACGGTCACACCCATCGCGAAGGTACTGCCGGTCAGGGTCAGGACCAGCCAGTCCTGGGCCATCCGCTGCATCCAGCTGCCGATGTTGGACAGCACCTGGCCCGCGAACCAGAACCGGTAGTTGCGGATCCGCAAGGACTGGAACATGCTGCCGCGGCGCTTGGGAGCGGCAGCTGCCTCCGGTGCCGGCGGCGTAGCGGCCACCTGGTCGGGGGTATCCGCAGGCAATACGTCGGATTGCGGGCGGGGTTCGTCGGGGGTGTTCGCCGGGTTCATCGCTACCTCGGAAGGAATGCGGGGGTGGGAGGTCTTCTTCCTGTACGGGCGCGCTAGGCGGCCGGCGCCGGAGGGTCGGAGTCGTCGGGCTCGGCCTCGGGCGGCGGACTGCTGGGCAGGCACACCAGGAAGGCGGCCCCTTGGCCCGGCGGCGGGTCGGACACGGTGAGGGTGCCGCCGTGGCGCTGCGCGATGGCGCGCGCGATGGCCAGGCCCAGACCGCTGCCGCCCTCGTCGCGGCTGCGGGCCTCGTCGAGGCGGGTGAAGCGTTCGAAGATCCGCTCGCGGTCGGCGGCGGGGATGGGCGAGCCGTCGTTGGCCACCAGACAGTGCGCCCGCCCCTCCTCGGCAAAGACGGTCAGGGTGACGCGGGAACGGGCGTGGCGTACGGCGTTGTCGAGCAGGTTGCGCAGCAGGCGCCGCAGCTGCCCGGCATGACCTCGTACGTACGCGGGATCGGTCGCCTGCAAGGTGACGCCGGGGCCGTCGGGGTGGGCGTGGCGCGCTTCGGTGCACAGGTCACCGGCAAGGTCGCTCAGGTCCACCCGGAGGTCGATGGGGTCGGCGCCCTGGCTGTCGGGCCGGGCGAGGAACAGCAAGTCGTCGGCGAGCAGTTGAAGGCGGGCCACCGAGTCCAGGGCCTCCTGGGTGGCCTGCGGCCAGTCGGTGTGCTCCGGGTGGGCGAGCGACACCTCCAGGCCGGCACGCAGTCCCGCCAGCGGGCTGCGCAGTTCGTGCGCGGCGTCGGCGACGAACCGGCGCTGTTGGACGTCGGCCCGCTCCAGGCTGTCGAGGGTGTGGTTGATGGTGACGGCCATACGAGAGATCTCGTCTTCGGCAGGAGGGACAGGCACGCGGCGCTCCAGGTGCTGGGCCGTGATGGCGGCGAACCGGGTACGGATGGCCTCCACCGGACGCAGTGCGCGCCCCGTCGCGAACCACGCCACCAGCGCCACCACCGCGGCGGACAGCGGAACGCCTGCGAGCAGGTAGGGGTCGAGCGCATCCGTACTCCGGCGGGCGGTGAAGGGGAGCACGGGGACGTAGACCGTATAGCGATCGGCCTCCGTCTTGCCTGCGGGCACGGCGGTGGTGGCCACCAGCGTCAGCGTCTGACCGGCGAGCGGAGCTGCGAGGGACTCGCAGTGTGCGGCCTTCGCCTGCTGCTCCGGGGCTGGCTGCTCGCCGAAGCCGCACCCGGGCCGCACGGCAGGCAGGTGCACCGTGGTGCTTTCGCTCCAGCCCGCAGGGGTCCCGGCGGGTGCGCGGGGCAGTGCGCGGGCCACCCCCGGGAAGGCCGCGGCCATCCAGTTGGCGTCGGCGCCATCCGGGGTCAGCAGCCAGTGCATCCAGGACGTGTCCGTCGGCTCCCCGGGAGCTCCGCTCGGGTGGCCGTCCTTGCGCAGGTCCAGAGCGATGAGGCGGGCCTGCACCAAGGATGTCTCGCGGGCCGCAGCCAGCTGGTGCTCGTACAGGCTGTGGCGCAGAAACCAGGCGCCGCCGCCGGCCAGGAGCAGGGCGGCACAGCCCGCGGTCAGCGCGGTACGAGCCCGCGTCGGCAGGCGCTGCAGACGGCTAGGCATCGTCGGCCGCCAGCCGGTAGCCGACGCCCCGCACCGTCTCGATGCTGTGGACGTCGTACGGGGTGTCGATCTTGCGGCGCAGCATGCTGACGTAGACCTCAACGATGGACGTCCCACCCGTGTATGCCGCATCCCATGCCTCGGCGAGGATCTCCTCCTTGGACACCACCTTTCCGTCGGCACGCAGCAGGCAGTGCAGGACCGCGTACTCCTGCCCGGTCAGGGCGATCCGGTCGGTGCCGCGGCCGCAGTGGCGGGTGGCAGGGTCCAGCCACAGCTGCCCGGCACGCAGCAGCCCCTCGGTGGTCGTCCCCGCGCCGGTGCGCCGGATCAGGGCGTTCAGACGGGCGCGCAGCACCACGTAGGAGAAGGGCTTGCGCAGGTAGTCGTCCGCCCCGACGTCCAGGCCCTCGGCCTCGTCCAGCTCGCCGCTCATGGCCGTCAGCATCAGCACCGGTGTGGTCACGCCTGCACGCCGCAGCTCTTCGCAGACCCGGTAGCCGTTCAGCGTCGGCAGCATCAGGTCGAGGATGATCGCCGCGAACACCCGGTTTCGTCCCAGATCCAGGCCGGTCAGCCCGTCACGCGTGTGCGTGACGGAGAAGCCCTCCGCCGCCAGACCCCTGTTCAGGGCCCGGGCGATCTGAGGGTCGTCCTCGACCACCAGGATGTCCATGCCCTTCAGCCTGAAGGCAGTGGCGATCTAGGGCGATATTTATCCTTAAAGGTCTTTAAGGGATCTAAGGGGCTGTTAAGGCGCTCGTCAGATTCGGAGCTCGGCCCTTCGGCGCCGGACAGCTGTGCCTTCGCTCCCGCGAGCTTCACTCCCGCGAGGCGTGCAGGTCACGATCCTTCGTTCAGCGCGGTTCATCCCGAATCCTTCAGGCTCAGGGCGTTCCACCCCTCAACCAGCGCATTTTCACCGCCATTTCAGCTTCTTTACATCTTGCACACATGCTGGCATGGTCATGCCCAGTGGTGCCGCCGGGGGGCGGCCAGATGGTTGGGGGGCAACCAAATGGCGGACAGACCTGCATTACGACGCCTGTACCGACTCCGGTCGACGCATCTCATGCTGTTCGCTCTGATCGTCGTTCTCGCGGCCTTACTCCCGCTGACCGGAGGGCTCCCCTGGGCGCAGGCCGCCCCGGACGCGGCCCCGGCGCCGGTCGCCACCGACCCGCCGCCGGCCCCGCACCACCCGGCCGCACCCGCCTCCGCGATGGCGCCATTGGCGCCCGAACTGCCCCGCGACGGCTGGACCGCCGCCGCGAGCGACGAGGAAACCGCCGCCGAGAACGGACGCGCCGCCAACGTGCTGGACGGCAACACGGCCACCATCTGGCACAGCAAGTGGTCGGGCACCGCCGCGCCGTTGCCGCACCACATCACCCTCGACATGCACCGCACCGCGGTCGTCTCCGCACTCGTCTACCAACCGCGCACCAACAGCGCCAACGGCCGGATCGGCCAGTACGCGGTGCACCTCAGCAGCGACGGCAGTACGTGGGGCGCAGCCGTGGCCACCGGCACCCTGGCCGACGATGCCACGACCAAGACGCTGAGCTTCGCCCCCAAGGGCGCACGCTTCATCCGTCTCACCGCCGTCACCGAGGCAGGCAATCGCGGCCCCTGGTCGTCCGCCGCCGAGATCAACCTGCTGGGCGACCCGGGCGCCCCGGCCTCCGTCGTGGACCTGCCGCGCGAGGGCTGGACCGCCACCGCGAGCGACCAGGAGACGACCTCGGCCGACAATCGTGCCGCCCTCGCCCTCGACGGCGACGCCGACACGATGTGGCACAGCAAGTGGTCGGGCACACCCACCGCACTGCCGCACCACATCACCATCGACATGCAGACCAACAGGGCTGTCTCCGCACTCAGTTACCAACCGCGGCGCTCCGGCGCCAACGGCCGCATCGGCGCGTACTCGATCACCACCAGCACCGACGGCACCACGTTCGGCGCGCCCGTGGCCGGTGGCACCTGGAAGGACGACGACACCGTCAAGGGCGCCACGTTCACGCGTACCGTCACCGCCCGCTACGTCCGCCTGACGGCGACCTCCGAGGCGGGCAACCGCGGACCGTGGTCGTCGGCGGCCGAGCTGCGTCTGAGCGGTCCCGCGCAACCCGCCGTGCACGGCTCCTGGGGCAAGCTGACCGGCTTCCCGCTGGTGCCGGTGGCCGCCGCGGTGCTGCCCAACAACAAGATGCTGGTGTGGTCCGCGTACGGGATCGACCGCTTCGGCGGCAGCAACGGCTATACGCAGACGGCGATCTGGGACCTCACGACGGGCACCGTCTCCCAGCGCCGCATCGAGAACACCCGGCACGACATGTTCTGTCCCGGCATCGCCATCCTGCGCGACGGACGCATCCTGGTCACCGGCGGCAGCAACGCCGAACGCGCCAGCATCTACGACCCCGCCACCGACGCCTGGACCTCGACCGCGGACATGAACATCCCGCGCGGCTACCAGGCCATGACCACCCTCTCCACCGGTGACGCGTTCGTCCTGGGCGGCTCCTGGAGCGGCGGCAACGGCAACAAGGGCGGCGAGGTCTGGTCCGCCGCGAGCGGCACCTGGCGCACCCTGTCCGGCGTGCCGGTCACCACCACCATGACCGCGGACCCCGCAGGCCCCTACCGCGCCGACAACCACCAATGGCTGCACGCCACTTCGGGCGGCCGCGTGCTGCACCTGGGCCCGAGCAAGCAAATGAACTGGATCTCCACGACGGGCCACGGCAGCATCTCCCCCGCCGGCAACCGGGCCGACAGCGCCGACGCCATGAACGGCAACGCCGTGGCGTACGACACCGGCAAGCTCCTCACCCTGGGCGGCGCCACCGCGTACGAGAACACCCCGGCCACCCGGCGGGCGTACACCGTGGACCTGAACAGCGGCGGCCAACCCCTCGCGGCGCGCACCGGCGACATGGCCTACGCCCGGTCGTTCGCGAACAGTGTCGTGATGCCCGACGGGAAGGTCGCCACCTTCGGCGGCCAGTCCAACCCCCTGCCCTTCAGCGACGCGACCTCGGCGATGACACCGGAGATCTGGGACCCGGCCACGGGCAAGTTCACACGCATGGCCTCGATGGCCGTGCCGCGCAACTACCACTCCGTGGCCAGTCTGCTGCCGGACGGGCGGATCTTCTCCGGGGGCGGCGGGCTGTGCGGCGACTGCGCCACCAACCATGCGGACGGCGCCGTGTTCACCCCGCCCTATCTCCTCAACGCCGACGGCACCGAGAAGACCCGCCCCGTGATCACCGGAGGCGTCCCGGCCCGGGCGGCCAACGGGGCCCAACTGACCGTCACCACCGACTCCTCCGTGGCCTCGTTCGTCCTGGTGCGGGCCGGAGCAGCCACCCACTCGACGGACAACGACCAGCGACGCGTGCCGCTGACGTCCCGTCAAACCGGTACCGGAGCCTATGAGGTGACGATCCCCACCGATCCCGGAGTGGCGCTGCCGGGCACGTACATGCTCTTCGCCATGAACGCGCAGGGCGTACCCAGCACAGCGAAACTCCTCACCGTCGGCTGACACAACGCCCCAGCAGGGTTGGCCAAGGGCGGGGTGCGACGCTCCGGCACCGGCTCCGCTCCTGGCCCTCAGCGCAGGAGTTGGGTCACGGTGCCGGAGCCGGCAGCGCGACCCTTGCGACGGAACGCGAAGGTCTGGCCTTCCTCCAGGGCAACGGCCTCGTCGAGCACCACCGTCACCTCGCCCCCGTGAAGCGGCCGGACCACGTCGGCGCCCTCGGGCAGGGTGACGGTGCCCCACACAGCGGCGGTGCGGGGGTAGAAAAGGAGGCGATCGCCGGAGCCAACGTCCCCGCTGCCCTGCTCTTCGGACAGCAGGGTGATATCGGCACTGAACGCGACCTGGGCGCCGATCGAGCCCGGCATCGCGAGCACCTGACCCCGCCCCACGGCGTCCGCGGCAACGTCCTGCAGGAACAGCCCCACGTTCATCTCCGCACTCGCCTCCCCGATGCGCGTCCGGCTCTGCTCGATGTCCGCGACGACGGCGGTCGCGCCGCCATCCGGGCCGACGATCTCCACCACGTCGCCTTGACGCACGCGGCCTCGCTCGATCAGGCCGACCGCCATGACCACTCGGCCCTGCTGCGGGCGGAACACGTCCGAGACGGGCATCAGAAACGGCTTCTCCGACGCGTGCGCCACTGACTCCTCCGTAAACGTGCCCTGTTGGTGGGACTGAGCGTCACTACACCGTACGAAGTGAACCAGAGCCGGACAGGATCTTGGTGGCTACGTCCCCTGGTCAGGTCCCGGAAGGCGGCGAGCCGTTTCAGCGGCGACGTGTTCGGCGATCCGGGAAACTGGCCGCCATGGATGAGGTCGAGGTCGTCGTTGCCCATTCCGAGCGCGCGACGCTGCGCGTCGGCGACGTGTTCCTGAAAGTGGACGCCGATCAGGCGCGCATCGACGTCGAGGTCGCGGCGATGGCACTGGCGCCGGTCCCGACCCCAAAGGTTCTGTGGCGCAAGCCGCCCGTGCTCGCGCTCGCCGCAGTCCCGGGGAAGGCGCTCGGCCGCCTCGGCGAGCCGTCTACCGCGTCGCCCCAGGCGTGGGCCGCGGCGGGTGCCGCGGTCCGGAAGTTGCACGACGCGCCGTTGCCCCACTGGACCGGCCGGGCCGGCCGGGACCTCGACGCGTTGGCGGCGGAGCTCGACAGCGAGTGCGAATGGCTCGTGAGGAACAACGTCCTGCCCGCCGACCTGGTCACCCGCAACCGCCAGGTCGCCGAGGCCGCGCTCCGGCCATGGGCTCCTGCGTTCACACACGGCGACCTGCAGATCGCCCACGTCTTCGTCGACAGCAACGGCAACGGCATCGGCATCGGCATCGGCATCGGCATCGGCATCGGCATCGGCATCGGCAACGAGATCACGGGCATCATCGACTGGTCCGAGGCGGGCCAGGGTGATCCCCTGTACGACCTCGCCACCTTGATGCTCGGACACGAGGAGCACCTCGGCGACGTCGTCGCCGGGTATGGCCCCGGTGTCGACCTCGACGTGATCCATGCGTGGTGGTCGTTGCGCAGCCTGCTGGGAGTTCGCTGGCTCATCGAGCACGGCTTCGACCCGTTCACGCCGGGATGTGAGGTCGACGCACTGAGATCCCGGATGTGAGGTTGCCCGGGCCCGACCGCTCAAAGTGCCTTCTGGCGCGGCAAGCAGGCCATCTCCTGGCGCCCAATACCCGCCCGGCCCCCGACGAAGTGCGGTGCGGGGTCGTCGCCGCGTGCAGGGCGGTCCTGCCTGGGAGCGCTTGGCCAACGCGAGGGAAGCCCGCACCAAACAGGATCATCCCTCGTCAACCACGGCCATCCGCCGACCTCTTGCGCCCGGTTGTGTACTGAGTACTCTACCCAGTACACAACAGAGTGGGAGAGCCCAAATGAGCGTGCGTCACGCCTTGTTGGCCCTGCTCAGCGAGGGCCCGAAGTACGGCCTTCGGCTGCGGCAGGAGTTCGAGGAACGGACCGGGGAGGTCTGGCCGCTCAACACCGGCCAGGTGTACACGACCATGCAACGCCTGGAGCGGGACGGCCTGGTCGAGTCCGACCCCGACGACACCGCGGAGGGGCCGCAGAAGCTCTACCAGATCACCCCTGCCGGAGCCGAAGAGCTGGATGTGTGGCTGCGTACGCCGCCGCCCGCGGATGCGCCCCCGCGCGATGAGTTGGTCATCAAGGTGCTGGTGGGCCTTCGCCTGCCCGGGGTCGATGTGCGGGACGTGCTGCAGGCGCACCGGCGGCACACCATCGCGCAGATGAAGCAGTACACCCGCTTGAAGGAGGACGCGGCGGACGACCTGTCGCTGCTCCTCGTCGCCGATGCCCAACTGTTCCGCCTCGAGTCCGTGGTGCGGTGGCTGGACGCCGTCGAGGGCCGGTTGAAGAACCACACGCTCGTCGCGCCGTCCGCTCGGTCCGACGCCGCCGCGTCCACCCGTACCCGCCGACTTCGGGGAGCCGTGCGATGAGTGCCGTACTGGATATGCGTCAGGTGTCGAAGACCTACGGCAGCGGGACCGCCGCCGTGCACGCGCTCGACGCCGTCGACTTGGCCGTACGGGCAGGTGAGTTGGTGGCCGTGATGGGCCCGTCCGGGTCCGGCAAGTCCACGATGCTCACGATCGCCGGGAGCCTGGAGGAGCCGACCGAGGGCGAGGTGTGGATCGAGGGGACCGCCCTGTCGGAACTGAGCGGCAACGAACGAGCCCGGCTGCGCCGACGTCACATCGGCTATGTCTTCCAGGACTTCAACCTGCTGGCCGGACTGACCGCGGTGGAGAACATCACCATGCCGCTGGAACTCGACGGCATCAAGGCCAAGCAAGCCCGCCGGGAAGGGATGCGCGCACTGGAGGAACTCGGCCTCGCCGACCGTGCGGACGACTTCCCCGACGAGCTCTCGGGCGGCATGCGTCAGCGCGTCGCCATCGCCCGCGCCCTGGTCGGCGACCGCCGGCTGCTGCTGGCCGACGAGCCCACCGGCGCGTTGGACTCCGACACCGGCGAGGGCGTGATGCGGCTGATCCGCGCCGCCTGCCGGGACGGCGCCGCCGCGGTCCTGGTCACCCACGACGCCCAACTCGCCTCCTGGGCCGACCGCGTGGTGTTCGTCCGGGACGGCCGCGTCATCGACTCGGGCCCGGAACCCGAAGGCCCCGAAGCCCTGCTGTCGTCCGGGCAGGAGTCGGACCGGTGAGCATCGCGGCCCCCACCCGGTCGCCGGGGCGGGGGCTCAACGGCGGGCTGCCGGCGCGCAGTGCCGTGGTGCGCTGGGCCTGGCGGCTGTTGCGCCGCGAGTGGCGTCAGCAGGTCCTGCTCGTCGCTCTTGTCGCCTTCACGGTGGCCGCCGCCGTGTGCGGACTCGCCGCCGCCCATGCCTATCCGGACTCCGCATCCTCGACGTTCGGCTCCGCCCAGCAGCGCATCAGGCTGGAAGCAACCAGCCCCGAGCAGTTGAAGGTCCAGGCCGATACCGCCCGCGCCGAGATGGGCGACGTAGAGGTCATCGGCCACCGGAGCGTGCCGGTTCCCGGATCCGTCAAACCGCTGGACCTCCGCGCCCAGGATCCGCACGGCCGCTTCGGATCGCCGATGCTGGCGCTGATCAACGGACGCTACCCGACGGGCAGTTCAGAGGTCGCTCTCACCAGGTCCGCCCTCGACCTCCTGCGCGCCGAGGTCGGATCCCCAGTCACCCTGGACGGACAGCACCTGACGGTCGTCGGTCTGGTGGAGAACCCCCACAAACTCACCGACACCTTCGCCCTCACTGCTCCCGGCACTGCGGTGGCAGCTCGTCCGGCCGTCAACCTGGTCGTCCTGGCCGCCGCCACGTCCGAGGAGTACTCCGCGTATCGCGAGATCGACAGCGGCCCCAAGTTCACACAGCAGCGCGGGGACTTCGACTCGGCGCCGATCACCACCGGTGTGTTCGCGCTGGCCACCGTGGCCCTGCTGCTCGTCTCGCTGGTCGCCGCGGCCGGCTTCGCGGTGACCGCTCAGCGCCGCCTGCGCCAACTCGGCGTCCTGGCCTCGCTCGGCGCGACCACACGCCACCTCAAGCTCGTCCTGCTCGCCCACGGCGCCATGACCGGACTGGCGGCTGCCGTACTCGGCTTGCTCATCGGCGTACTCGCGTGGCTGCCGATCGCCCCGCGCATGGAGAACGGCGCCGGGCACCGCATCGGGGCATTCTCGCTTCCCTGGGGGCTGCTCGTCCTGCTGACGCTCTTCGCGGTGCTCGCGCCGACCCTCGCGGCCTGGTGGCCGGCCCGCTCCGTGGCACGCATCCCCGTGGCCGAGGCGCTCTCCGCGCGCCCACCACGTCCCGTGCCCGCCCGGCAGTCGCTGTGGGCAGCAGTGGTCCTGCTCGCGGCGGGCATCGGCGCGTTGATCGCCGCGCACCAGACGAACGGGATGCTCATCTCCCTGGGCATCGTGGCGGTCGTCCTCGGCCTGCTGCTGCTCAGCCCCCTGCTGATCCGGCTGGTGGCCGCGACGGCCACGCGAATGCCCTTCACCACCCGGCTCGCCCTGCGCGACCTGGGCCGTCACCAGGCACGTGCCGGCGCCGCGCTGGCCGCCATCACTCTCGCGATCGGCATCCCGGTGGCCATCTCGGTGCTGGCCGCCGTCAACCTCAACTCGGCCAAGGACGGCAACCTGGCCGCCAACCAGCTCCTCATCCGGATCGGCTCCGACGCCCCCGTCGTCCCGCAGATCGGCGACCAGGAGCTCGATCAGGTACGTAAGACGGTCAATCAGTACGCAGCCCAACTCGGCACCACCGCAACACCGTTGACGATGGCGTACGCCTCCGACGCACCGCAGTCCCGCGGCGGGAACATCGACGACGGCGGCGGCCGACCGGTCATGGAAGTGGGCCGCAAGGCCGGCTCCAGCACTTGGCGCAGCTCTGCCCTGTACGTCGCCACGCCCGCGGCAGCGCGGCAGTTCGGCTTCAGCCTCGGCGCGGCCAAGGCCAACACCGACGTCCTCACTCCCGTCACGGACGAGCTCGAACTCCTCGGCGTCCCGCAACGCGACCTCATCGCCCGCAAGCAACCCATCGGCGACTCGGCCTACAGCGCCGTGCCCGATACCTTCCTCACCCGTGAGGCCGCGCAGCGCCACGGCTTCAAGACCGTGACCGTCGGCTGGTTCGTCCAAACGCCCCACGACCTGACCACCGCCCAGCTCACCACCGCCCGCGAACTGGCCGCGTCCAACGGCCTGGTCACCGAGGTACGCGACGCTCAGGACGGCCTCGCCACCCTGCGCTGGGCTTCGATCGCGGGCGGCACCGTCCTCGCGCTCGGCGTCCTCGCCATGACCGTCGGCACCATCCGCGGTGAAGCCACCGACGACCTGCGCACCCTCACCGCCACCGGCGCGACCAGGACCATTCGCCGCAGCCTCACCGGCGCCACGGCCGGTTGCCTGGCCCTGGCCGGCGTCGTCCTCGGCACGATCGGGGCGTACGCAATCCTGCTCGCCGCCTACGCCGATGACCTCAGCACACTCGCCCGCGTCCCCTACCTGCCGCTCGCCCTCGCCCTGCTCACGCTGCCCCTGCTGGCCGCTGCCGCGGCTTGGCTCACCGCCGGGAAGGAGCCCGACTCGATGACACGGCGCCGACTGGAGTGAGAGGTGGCGGCGCGCCGCAGGGCGGCCAAGTCGCCGCCGGGGCCCAGTGCCTCAGCAGACCGCTCGCCGAAGAAGCGGATCTCCGGAGCCGGCCGACACCCTGAGCAGACCGCCCACCCGCGTTCATCAACGGCGCAGGACACGAACCCGGCGCGAGCCGCCCCCCTCGGCTTCTGGCGACTCAGGTATCGGTTCCCAACGCCCGCCGTGCGGCAACCTGGAACGCGACCTCCAGAGGCTTCTTGGCCTCGAACCCAGCCATGAACTGCCCGTCGTGCTCCGCGAGACGCCCAGTACCCTGCTGGATCGCGTCTCGAATCCAGGTGCCGGTCAACAGCTCCCACTGCCTCAGAGCTTCACGCAGATCCTCAGCCGCCGCAGCCACAGTGTGCGGGCCGGCCATCGTGACCGCCGCCGCCGCGGCGCTGAACCGCGTCCAGGCGTCGTGCACGCTGGAGCGGGCGCTTTCCCAATCTTGCACGCCGGCTTCACCGTGCAGCAGATCGGATGCCTTCCAGACGGCGTTGGAAAGTTCCTTCGCGCAGGTGACAAAGCCGGTATAGGTCTCGCGGCGCAAATCCGCGAGCCACCGCCTCTCCTCTGCGCGATGCTGAGCATCGAGACTCCGGAGCTGCGTGCTGAGGGTGAGCAGTCCGCCGCCTACACCACCGACAGCACCGATCGCTGCACCAAGTATCGCTGCCACGCTGGCATCCACTCGGCGCGCCCCTCTCGTTGGTCTCCAACCGTTCTACCCCGTCGCGTCCTTACCCAGGCGGACGTCATTGCGGAACCTGACCCGGGATCAAACACACCTCACAGGGCAAAACCCTCAGTTGAGGTTCTGCGTGCTGCCCACCCAGGGGAACGTCGCTGTGCAGTCAGCACGCTGCCCAGCGCTGCGGCGGCTTCGGGCAGTGGCCTTGCGGCCGGCTCACCACCGGTCCCCGCCCGATCGAGGATGCACGACGTGCCGTCATCGGCGCAGGCCGCCCTCCCTCACGGCATGGCACCTCAGCCGCCCCGGTGTCAACTCACCGACACCCGTCGGGTGTTGCTGTCCCAGGTCCAGGCGGCAGCCCGCCACCGGCTTGCACTTCTGCCGCGCGGGCGGCGCGTGCCCGCTGCGGAACGGGTACGAGGCGTTCACCGCTCCCGGCCGCACTCAGGTCCAGGTCGCCGAAATGCCGGACGGACAGCGTTACTTGTGGACCTCGCGCGCCATCACCCGCCACCAGGACGGCTGGAGTGAACCTGGCTGCAAGACCTTCGCGATCAGCCTCGGCTGCGACATCCGCCAGGCCGGTCGGCTCGTCCACGCCGACGGCCTTGATCTGGCCGGCACGGCCGCCGCCACCCCCATCGGCATGGGCTGCCGCATCTGCGAGCGCCTCGAGTGCCGCAGCGGGCCATGCCACCGTTCTGCCGCACCCGCGCCGTCGACGAGCGGAGCAGCACGTGCGTGCCGCACCCCGTCGTCGAGGCGGACGGTCGTGCCACGCGCTGGACACAGTCGGACAGTCCGGGCCTCCCGCCATACGCCATGCGCGCCGCTGCAGTTCGTCCTCGCCGCGACGTCGGCAACAGCGTCCGGACTGCTTCAGCCCCGACGCCCAGCCGCTGCCAGGGCGTCCTTGACCTCCCGCACCACGCGGTTCGCGTCTTCGGGGTTGTTCACCACGTCTGTGCAGTTCATGTCGATGACGAGGACGTCGCTGGCCGAGTAGTGCTTGTGCACCCAGTCGTCGTAGCCGGACCACAGCGTCCGGTAGTACTCAACGAGGCTCTCGTCCTGTTCGAAATCACGGCCCCGCAGCCCGATCCGGTGCAGCACCGTCTCGAAGTCCGCCTTGAGATAGACCATGAGATCCGGTGCCTTGCGGTACGGCAGGCCGTCGATCTCGCGCATCATCTCGTTGAGCAGCCCCTCGTACACCTGCATCTCGAGGGAACTGATCCGGCCCAGGTCATGGTTGACCTTGGCGAAGTACCAGTCCTCGTAGATGGACCGGTCCAGGACGTTGTCGCCCTCCTTGTACGCCTCCTTGATCGCGGCGAACCGCGTCTGCAGGAAGTACAGCTGGAGCAGAAACGGGTAGCGCTTGGCCTGTATCTCCTCAGGGCTCGCCGTATAGAAGAGCGGGAGGATCGGATTGTCTTCCACGCTCTCGTAGAAGACGTCGCTGCCCAGCTCCTTGGCAATCAGTTCGGCGACACTCGTCTTACCAATGCCGATCATGCCTCCGACGCAGATCACCGGCATACCTCACTTCTCCCTGGGGGTGTCATGTGATCCCGTCCGGACCAAGGCCCTGAAAAAACGCCGCTGCCATCGACGAGCCGGCCTGACCGCTCCTCACTTGCCACGCACTGCGCGAAGAACCCCAGCCCTCGGACCGCCCTGAATCTTAAATGACGATTCGCCGCACGTCGGCCAGAGCCTCCCTCTGCCCTTCACCACCACGATCGCTCGAGCCTCAGCCCGTCGCCATCGCCCGCGCCCTCGCTTCGAACCCCGCTTTCCTGCTCTGCACCGACACCGCGCACCTCCTGAACGCCGGAAGGCGCACCACCCGGCAAGCGCGGGTTTCAGCAGTGTCGCTTTCGCCGGTGCCGCTGACCCTCGACGGGGCTACGGTGCCCACCAGGCACGATCCATCCCTTGAGAAATGGGTGACTTGTGAGCGCATCTGCGGATTCGTCATCGTCCTCGACTGCCCGGTCCGGGGGCCTTGCGCGGCTGCTGGTCAGGGCCGCCGATCTGGCCAAGGCAGGCCTGGACGAATTCACCGAGTTGGCCGCGCCTTCGTCTGACGAGGACCCGCCGCCCATGACCGGACCGAGCCCGGAGAGCACGGCTCTGCTGAATCGGGCGTTCACCGACAAGCCCGATAGAGAGGTCAGGACCTCGTTCGCGACCGCCGATTCCTCGATCGTCGTCGACGAGGGGATTTCGGAGCGGACAGCGAGGCCGCCGCGAGCTGGATGGCCGACATGCGACAGGTGTACGCGCAGTGCGCCGCGTGGACGATCAGCATCGGCGATCAGGCGATACCTGTTGAGGTGGTGGAACCCGCCGATGATCCGAGCAAGCCGCTCCAGGTGGAGCAGCGGGGGTTCGGCGACGAGGCGCTAATGCGCACGATGCTCGCCGGTCCGGTCGGACAGCGGGCCCAGATCACGACTCTCCTGGTTCGTGACGGTGGCCGGGTCCTGGAGCTGACGTTCCGCAGCTTGGTGGCCGAGCTCGACAGCCCTGAGACAAGCCTGCTTCACATCGCGATGTCGCGATTCCTCGAGCTGGCTCCGGCGAAGTTCCTGGGTCCGCCGGTCGGCTAGAGATCCACAACCTTTGTGCGCCCAACATGACGGAAGACCCCGGCGAGGGGCTTTGTGTCCTGGCCGGGGTCTTCGCGGTACTGAGTACGCGGTCAGGTTGCGGCCTACGTCCAGTGGCGGCCGCCCTGACATGCATGCGTCACGGACAGGTGACGAGGATGACGGACACGACGGTGCAGGAGACGGCCGCGGTGTCGTTGGCGGGGTTGGGATCGGCGGGTGCGGAGGCGGTGCGCAGGCCGGTGACCTTGACCGTGCCGAGGCTCAGCAGACGCAGCGGGACGCGGAAGGTCTTGTTCACGCTCGCATTGTTGGCGATGGCTCCGTAGGTGCAGGTCACCGTGGTGCCGGCGGCGGTGCATCCGGCGGAGAGGTTCGTGGCGGAGGCACCTGGCGGGAGCGTCGCGGTCAGGGTCGCTGAAGTGACGGCGCCGGGGCCGGTGTTGTGGGCGGTGAGGGTGTAGCTCAGGTAGGGCACCAGGAGGCCCAGGTTCGGCTGAGCGGTCAGGTTGACGTCGATGTCCGCCGCCGCCGAGGGCGGCGTAGCAGCGAAGGCCACACCGTAGGGACTGCTGAACCCGCTGATCGTGGCGGTGACGGCGTTGGTCGCGGTGTCGATCACCGAGACGGTGTCGTCGGCTCGGTTGGTGGCGTAGACGACCGCGCCGGAGGGACTGACCGCTACTTTGGCCGGGGTGTTGCCGACGGGGACGGTCGCAGTCACGGCATTGGTCGCCGTGTTGATGACCTTCACGTCGTTGCTGCCGCCATCGGTGACGTAGGCCCGCGTGCCGGACGGGTTGAACGCGACGCCGTTCGGGGCGGTCCCGACCGTGATGGTGGCGCTGACCGTGTTGGTCGCGGTGTTGATGACCGAGACCGTGGTCGCGGCGTTGTTGGTGACGTACGCACTGGTCCCGGACGGGCTGACCGCCACGGCCGAGGGGCTGTCCCCGACGGGGACGGTGGTGGTCACCGTGTTGGTGGCGGTGTTGAGCACCGAGACCGTGTCGTCGCCGTTGTTCGTCACGTAGGCGGTGGTGCCCGATGGGTTCACCGCCACCCCGTTCGGGGCGTTGCCGACCGGCACGGTGGAACTGACCGTGTTCGTCGCGGTGTCGATGACCGAGACGGTGTTGCTGGAGAGGTTCGTGACGTACGCGCGGGTCCCCGACGGGGTGAACGCGACGGTGAGGGGGTTGCTGCCGACGGGGACGGTCGCGGTGACCGCGTCTGTCCCCGTGTCGAACGCCGAGACGGTGCCGTCGTCGAAGTTGGTGACGTACGCCTGTGTGCCGGCCGGGTTGACCGCCAAGCCGGTGGGATTGCTGCCGACGTTGATGCTGCCGGTGACGGTGTTGGTGCTCGTGTCGAGCACCGAGACGGCGTCGCCGCCGAAATTGGAGACGTACGCTTTCGGGCCGGCAGCGGCGTGGGCGGGCTCGCTGAGCGCTGCCACGCCCGTCAGCGCCAGAGCGCCACCGGCAGCGAGCGAGGTCAGCCGGCGCGCCCAGCGGGAAAGGGAGCGGCGGGGTCTGGAAAGTGCGGAAACCATGGGACTTCCCCCCTCATCGAATCCGCACCCTGGCGGCAGATCCGAAGGATCCGGGAACCGGCAGCGGTGCGGTCGCGCAGGCCCCGCCACCAGCGATCCACTCGACCACCCAGCGCCAGAGCCCCCGTACATCGCGCATCGCGCCGCCGGCGGCTCCCTCACCACTCGGGGACATGACGCGCACGTCGCGCACCACCGCGGCCGCGACCGGGACGCGACGGTCCCACCCCGCCCGAACCCCGACGGAGCGGCGACCGGCGAGTCACGGGAATCTTCCCGCTTCCTCACCAACCCCGGAGCGGAACCACCGCAGTTGTCCACATTCGGTCAGAAGCTGGCCGTCCGGCAACTTGACACCGTGCACCAGGGGTTGGTGACCTGCCATGTCGCCTGGGAGGAGGGTCCGTGGACAATCTTGCAATTCCCGTGTGGCCCATGCCTGTTGGACGGTCCGGATTTCTGCGTCGGCGCTGACCGGCATCGGTGGGCTGACGAAGCCCCGGCTCCAGGCAATGGCCGTTCGCCTAGCCGGGTGCGTCACTGGTGAACGTGCTTCGCTGCCGCCGCCAGGAGCCTGTCCAAGGCGTGCTCGGCGACGGAGCCGGCTGCGTCGAAGGCCTGGCGGTCAGGCCGGCGGTTCTCTCGACGCACGGCGGCTCGGGATCCTGCGCCGTAAGCTCTCCGCCCCTGGAGCAGGTCCTGCCAGAGCTCGACGAAGCAGACAACCCCTGCTTGTGGCGGCTGTGGCACGAGATGACGCGACTCATCGCCGATACCGATCCGCACCCCACGGACTGAGACGACCTCTACCCGGCTGTGGGTGAGCCGAGCGGGTGGATGAGCTGCTCGAGCAGGGGCGTCAGGAGGTCGATGAGGGTCTCGGAGTCCGCGTCGGCAAGGGCGCTGAGGCCGTACATCTGGCGCATCACTTGGAAGCCCGAGACGAGCGAGAGCACCAGGGCGGCGCGCTGGGGTGCCAACTGGCCGTCGAGGCCCTGGGCAAGGGTGCGGTGATGGTGTTCCTCGACCAACTTCCGCGCATACGGAGCCGCCTGGGCGCTTGATGCGGAGTGCAGCATGATCATGAAGCCGTCCAGCGGTGGCGCTCCCCGCTCGGTCTGCCGGACCAGCGCGGTGGCGAGATCGCGTGCCGCTGTGGGCGATTTGATGTTGTCGTCGGACATGACGCGCGGCTGGCGCATGCACTCGTCGAGCACGTCGATGAAGAGCTGTTCCTTCGAGCCGAAATAGCGGTTCACGAGCATGGCGGTGACGCCCGCTCCGGCGGCGATCTCGCGCACTCCGACACCGTCGTAGCCGGAGCGGGCGAAGGCTTTGCGCGCGGAATGCAAGATCGCTTCACGGGTGGCGGCGGCGTCCCGGCGCCGGACGCCCTCCTGCTGGTCCATGCGGGCCCCCTGTGTGTTGTGGCGGTCGTGCACGCCAGGCGGTCGCGGCGCACATCCGTTAGTCTACAGCTGTATACATCGGGTCGCCCGGCCACCCACTGCTCCCCCACCCCACGTACCGGCCCCGGCACCCACCCGCCGCGCACAGGCCCGCGACATCCGCTGCGCCCGTCGTCACCGCGCGCTCCGTGCACGACACCCGACCATCCCCTTTGGAGAAGCCATGAGCGACCTCGTCCTGGTCACCGGCGGGACCGGATACATCGGCGGCTGGTGCATCACCGAACTACTGCGCCGCGGCTACACCGTGCGCACCACCGTGCGCGACGCAGGCCGCGCCCAGGCCGTCACGGAGGCCGTGTCACGCGAAGTGGACCCCACAGGGCGGCTCTCCTTCGCCACCGCCGACCTCACCACCGACGAGGGATGGCCGGAGGCGATGCGCGACGCCGCGTACGTACTGCACGTCGCCTCCCCGCTCGGCGCCCGCTCCGACGCCGACGCCGACCTCATCACCCCCGCCCGCGACGGCGCACTGCGCGTCCTGCAGGCCGCGGCCGAGGCGGGGGTGCGACGCGTCGTGATGACCTCGGCGGCCAACGCCGCCAGCCCGTCCTCGTACGCCGCCGAGGGGGTGACCGACGAAACGCTGTGGACCGACCCCGAAGAACCGACCCTCATCCCCTACCGCCGGTCCAAGACCCTGGCCGAGCGCGCCGCCTGGGACTTCGCCGAACAGCATGCCGGCGACCTGGAACTCGCCACCGTCCTGCCGGGCGCCGTCTTCGGCCCGGTCCTGACCACCGGCAACATCGGATCCGTGGCCATCATCCAGCGCATGATCAAGGGCGAGATGACCGGGATCCCCCGCATCGGCCTGGAGATCGTGGACGTACGCGACCTCGTCGATGTCCACCTGCGCGCCATGACCCAACCGGCCGCAGCAGGCCAACGCTTCCTGGCCACCGGCGAGTTCCTGTGGATGTCCGACATGGCCGCCGTGCTGCGCGACGGCCTGGGCGAGCGCGGCCGCCACGTCCCCACCCGCCGCATCCCCGACTTCGCCGTCCGCCTCGCCGCCCGCTTCCGCGACCCCTCCCTGCGCGAAATCACCCCCGCGCTCGGCCGCCGCAACCGCCACACCACCGAAAAGGCCCGCACCCTCCTCGGCTGGGAAACCCGCCCCACCCGCGAGACCCTCCTGGACTGCGCCAACAGCCTCATCGCACACGGCGCCGCATCAACTACCCGAGGCTGAAGACCCGGGCCTGCCCCTCGGATTCACCGATGGCTCCGGCAGTCCGACTCGGTCCCAAGGTCGCGCTGCGTACTGCGTATTGCTCGCTGCCGGCTATGCGCGGCGTCCCAGGTAGGCGGCAAGCCGGGTGTAGACGTCGGCGTCTTCTGACACTGGTACGACCGGGCTGAACGGGCCCTGCTCACTGCGGGCCTCCGGGGGCGCGAACTTCGAGAATGCCTCGAGTGCCTGCGCCGCAAGGTCAGGGTCGAGTTCGGCGAGCCGCCGGGTGGCATGTGCGAGGTCCCAGGAGTGAACCGTGAACTCGTGGGTGTAGGCATCAAGAGCAGTCCGGCCCGGCAGTGTGGCCCACGGGAGCTCCACCATTCGGTCGAGCTTCTCGCCATCGGCCCACACCCGCTCGACATCACTACGGGCCTGGGCAAATGCGCTTGCCCACCCGTCATCGGCTACGCCGACGATCACGTCGGGGACGTCGCGCGCATCGCCTCCGGTGCCGACCCGGGCGAGCTTGTGCAGCACGGAAACGACATGCCCAAGTAGTGCGCGAACGTCGTAATCGGCACAGGGAGTACGGGCGTTCAGCTCCTCGGGACTTACCGCCGCGACCTGTAAACCGGCTTGGTCAAGTGCCCTGGCGAGGTTCGGACGCGGGTCATGGGCCAGTTCAGTAGTCATGATGGGGAGGCTACAAGCACGCGCTGACAGGCCGGACAACCGTAGTGAGGGGTCGATTTGGGCTGCGGCCCCAGCGACTCGCCGGCCGCGTCGTGACGTAGGTTCAGCCAATGCAGATAGGTCAGCTGTTGGGCTCTGGGCGCAGTGCCGATGTGTTCGAGCTCGACGATGCGTGGGTGCTCCGTCGCTATCGCCATGGTGGCGACGCCGTGGCTGAAGCGGCCGTCATGTCGCATCTTTCGACGAGCGGTTTTCCGGTCCCCGTCGTTCGTGCGACGGACACGTCCTCGGAGCTCGTGATGCAGCGGCTGTCCGGGGTGACGATGTTGCAGGCGTGGATGGACGGCGCGATCACGGAAGAGGACGCGGCGGCACTGCTCGCGCGGCTGCTGCACCAGCTGCATGCGGTCCCGGCCAGAGTCTCCGTCCTCCCCGGGGACCGGATCCTTCATCTTGATCTGCATCCGGACAACGTGATGCTGACGCCGCAAGGTCCCATGGTGATCGACTGGTCCACCGCGGCGGAGGGCCCTCCGGGCCTGGACTGGGCGATGTCGGCTCTGATCCTCGCGCAGGTCGCGGTCGGCCCGGCGAGCGAGGTCGCCGCGGGAGCCCGTTCCATGCTCACAGCCCTCATGGGAAATCTGGGTGCCCTGGTAGATCTTGGTGATGTGGAAGGTGGTCATCTCCCGCAGGCTCGGGCGAGGAGAGCCGCCGACCCCAACCTGACCTCCCAGGAGCTGGGGCTTCTGGACGAAGCGGCGGCTCTGGTGAGCGACCTGGCGCTACGACTTCGACAAGTACCGGCGGCTGATGCGTAAGCGCGGCATCAACCGCAGCTCGCCCCCCGGTGCGCTCGGCATGGCTCCGACCTCGGCGGCACGCTCATCCGGGCCGCAGCCGCGTGAAGTCCGTGCGGCGTGCGACGGCATGCAGATACTCGAGGGCATCGAGCACGACCGTGTCGTGGTGCCAGGACAACCACTGTCCGGCCTGCCTGCCGATCTTCCGCAGGGTTTCACTCTGACTGTCGGTCAGATCAGCGGACGGTCCTGCCAGATGGGCCGAGACCATGCCGACGCACGATCCGTCCGCGCCCAGCAGTGGGATGCTGTGGCAGGAGCGACTGCCGGCCTCGAGGATGGCCTGTCGGGCGCCGTCGGTGAAGACCGGATCGGTGGCCACGTCATGAACCGTCCGCACGGAGAGCTGGGCCGCTGCCTCGGCGCAGGACGTGCCCTGTTCGCCGACGAAGGCGAAGTAGTCCACGAAGTCTTCGGTCAGCCCTGTGTGATGCTCCAGGCGTAGCCCCTGGGCGACCGGGTCGGGCAGCTGCACGTTGCCCATCTCCGTGCCGGTGATGGCCAGCACCTGTGAGAGTACGACGCGCAGCATTCCGTTGCGGTGCGTCGGAGCGGCACCGTTGAGGCGGAGCGCGGTGAGCACAGGGGGACGGCGCTTGACCCTTCCCGGAAACCACAGGCTGTCATCCGCATCGGGGCGTGGGGTGCTGAGCAGGACGTCGACGAGGGCGCGCAGCTTCACGTTGAAGCGCTGCGAGACGCCGCGCAGCAGTACGAACGCCATGTCGGCGTCGGGGATTTCGTAGCGCTCCATCAGGATCCCCTGCGCCATGGCCACCACCGGACGGCTCCGGTCTCGGGCCCGCAGCCGCCGGTTCTCGTCAAGGGCGCGAACGAGCTCGTCGCGCATGACGTCCGGGTCCCATTCCGCCGATCCCGGCGTCGCCTCCATGCCACCTCCGCTTGAGCCTGGCGCTGCGAAGTCGGGCCGCCAGCACCGGTACCGCGTGTGCCTCACCACGCGCGCGGTACCGCCGACCCGCAAGGCCGCGACGGTCCGTCGCAGCCCCTCCGACACTCTCCACATCAGTGCGGCAGAAACATTACGCGGCTCAAGGCGGCGCCGACGGCTGTCTTCCCAACTGTCGACGCCTGACCCGCGGAGCGTGCCGGCAGGCTCCGCATGGATGATGCCTCAGGTATCCCCGAATACCGGGAGCAAACTTTTCGGCGCCGGCCCGGCGACAGTTGCTTGTCCCACGGGCGGCGAGACAGCCGACTGGGTTGCGCTCTCAGGCAGTCAGCTCTGCGGCGTGATGCCCAACGATCGGATGAGCTGGGCCAGTTCTTCGCGGAAGAGCTTTTCCGGGCTGAGGGCCTGGGTCTGCAGGTGGCCGTAGATCTCCAGCGACACCAGGCCGTGCAGATGGCTCCAGATACGCAGGGCGAGGGCCACGGCGGCCGGGGGCAGGTCGGGGAAGGCGGAGCGGACCTTGTCCAGCAGGCCGGGGTCGAAGTCGGACCACTCGAAGTCGCTGTCCGAGTAACGGGGTTCGGCGTACGGCCAGGCCGTGGCTGCGAGTGCGGTGATGCCGGTGCAGACACGGCGGGCGGCTTCCGGGGCGGCGCCGCCCTCGGGCGGCTGGTAGCCGGGGACGGGGTCGCCGTAGATGAGGCGGAAGCCCTCGGGGTTGGCCAGCGCCCAGTTCCTGAAGGCGCGGGCCCATTCCTGGATCCGGGCGGCCGGATCCTGAGCAGGGGCGGCGTCCCAGGCGGCATCCACGGTGTCGGCCAGCGAGGTGTAGACGTTGCTGATCAGCGTGGTGACCAGGTCGTCGCGGGTGGCGAAGTAGCCGTAGATGGCGTTGGCCGTCATGCCCATCTCGCGCGCGATGGCCCGCAGCGTGATCGCGTCCGGTCCCCCGGAGGCCATCAGCTCCAGCGCGACCTTCTTGATCTCGGCGGTCGTCTCGGCCCTCAACCGCTCGCGGCGCCCCTTGGTGTTTCCCACGCTTTCCATGGCCATGCACTCTACAGCGTCACGATACTGAGCGCCGCATCAATACTTCACGCCGTATAGTTTATGCATGCCGTGCAGGTTGGCGGCGGCGGTACCAGCAACTACCCAGGGAGAGCCATGCACATCGGAGTCATCGGGGCCACAGGCGGCATCGGCAGTCGCGTCGTCGCCGAAGCCCTCGACCGGGGGCATCACGTCACGGCCTTCAGCCGCGACGCCACGCGGATCGAGGAGGACCGCGAGCACATCGTCTGGAAGAGCGTCGACGTTCTCGACGCCGGCGCCGTCGCCGCCGTCATACCCGGCCTCGACGTACTGATCAGCGGATTCCAGCCCGGAAACGCCGCCAAGGACATCGCCGACACCGTGGTCCGCTCGATCGCCGATCCCACGGTGTACGCCACCGCCGCGCGAGCACTCCTTAAGGCGCTGGAAAGTCACCCCCGGACCCGGCTCATCGTCGTCGGCGGCGCCGGCAGCCTGGAGATCGAACCCGGAGTCGTACGGGCTGACTCCGACGCACTCCTGCACGAAACCCTCGACGGGATCGGCCTGCCGAGGGAGTACGCAGCTGCGGTGCGCGGCCACCGCGATGCCCTGAACGTGCTGCGCACCTCCAACCGGCTGTGGACCTACTTCAGCCCCGCGGAGGACATCGCGCCCGGCGAACGCACGGCCCGGTTCCGCATCGGCGGCGATCAGCCGGTAGTCGACGCGGAAGGGCGCAGCCGGATCTCCATGGAGGACGCCGCCGTCGCCCTTGTCGACGAGGCCGAACTGCCGCGCTTCGTCCAACGTCGCTTCACCATCGGCTACTGACCGACGCCAAGGGGCCAAGGCTGCATCCGTCGGACGGCTCTGAGTGTGCGCCGCCTCGCCGGCAGGACCGGGAAGCTCAGGACCAGGAAGCTACGGAAGTGCGTTCGGCATCCCGCTGTGGGCGGTCACGGACTTCCCCATGGGAAGTCCGTGACCGCCCACATGCACCGAGGACCAGGTGGTCGTGACCGTCACGAAATGCTGATCAGACCCGGTTCAGAACCTTCCGCCGGTCCAACGCGTCACCGGGCCAAGACGGTTGCGTTCGGTTCGACGGCCTGCCGCGAACGAGGTCACACCCAAGGCTGTGACGCCCACCGCCGCTCCCGCCACGATCACCTTCCGGTGCTTCAGGGCAATCCACGCGGTGTGCGCTGTCTGCGCCACTTGGCCCGTGGCCGCCGACACCGCCTCGCGTCCGGCCTCGACATTCTTGAGTGCACGCGTGATTCCGCTCCCCGCGGCCGCCGCCGTCCGAGCGGTCGCCTCGCCACCGGCCTTTGCTGCGCTGCCGGTTGCCCGCCCGGCCGACTCGGCCTTGCCCGCTGCGGTTCCCGCGTTGGTGTGGGCCTTCTCCTCGGCCTTCGCTGTCGCCTCCTGGACCGCCCGCGCCGCACGACCCGTCTGACTCTGCTTACCGTTGGCATTCGTCATGCTGTTCCGGTTAGCCCGATGCGCGCCGGACAAACTCCGCTCGGGCAAGGGGAGATCCCCCTGCCCAGGTTCAACCCCACTCGCAGCAAGGTCAGTTGTCCACCGGGCATCGCGTGCCGGCGCCCGTTCCTCAGGCCGTTCGCCCCTCGCAGGGCGAGGACGGCGCGCCGACACCCCTTCCCGGGCGATCGTCGACCGGGAAAGACCCGCGCGATGACGCCGTGGGCTGTTCCGGGACGCGTACCTGGAATGGATTCTGGGAGGGCGGGGACAACGTCTCGGCGGAGCGTGCGTGCGCCGCCTCGAGTTCCCGCTCCAGGAGGCGCATGCGCTGGCGAACGCCCATCAGGTACCGGGCCTTGGTGCGCAGGGCCCAGGGGTCGACCGGCTTCATGACGAGATCGGCGACCCCGAGGTTGTAGGCCGTCTTGATCAATTCCGGATCCCTGCCGAAGCCGGTCAGCAGGATCACGGGGATGTGCTCGGTCTGCTCGACGCGCTGCATGTGGCGTACGACATCCAGTCCGCTCAGGTCGGGCATCATCACGTCGAGCACCACCAGGCCGATACCGCCGCGGAGGACGGCCTTCAAGGCGTCGCTGCCGCATGTGGCGCGCTCGAGTGGGGACCCGAGGTGGGCCAAGGCGCTCTCCAGCGCGAAGAGATTGTCCTCGTGGTCGTCGACCAGGAGGATCCTTTCAGAGTGTTCCACGGGCCTGTCCCCTCACCACGACACAGTGCCTATGCCCGCTCACCCCTGATTTCGACACGCCTCCCGCCGAGGGTCGTGCCGAATACACGGACAGGCTCAGCATTGTGCCAGCACCGGCCTCCAGTCTGCCCCTGACGGACAGTTCAGGCCCGACCGCCGCCCAACTCCCGTGGCGCGCAGCTTCCCTGGCAGCCCGGTGAAACCGCCGGCCTCACCGGTGACGGGAGCAAGTCGAGAGGGCAGCATCCCCTCCCGTCTCACCGGCGGCGCGGACGTCGGCGATAACGAGCGACGAGGGCAAGGGCGAGGGCGAGGGCGAGGAAGTATCAGCTGCGCGGGGCTCCGTGGTCCGGTGCGCCCGCCGGGGCATCGTGCGAGTTCGCCGGTGCGGCGAGCTTGATGGCGATGCGGCCCAGCGTCTCGAGCTCTTCGGGGGCGAGCTGGTCGACGAAGTGGCGCCGTACGGACGCGACATGGCCCGGGGCGGCTTGCTGAAGCGTGTCGAGACCCTTGTCGGTGAGGACCAGCAAGCAGCCTCTCCCGTCACCGGGATCGGGTGCGCGGCGGATGAGTCCACGCGTCTCCATGCGAGTGGCATGGCGGGACAGCCGGCTTCGGGACCACTCCATCTTGGCTGCCTGCTCGTGCAGGGTGCTGGTGTTGCCGGGCCGCTCGGACAGGGTGCAGAGCACCTCGTAGTCGGGCTCTGACAGGCCGAGGTCCGCCAAGTCCTGCGCCGTGCGGGCCTGCACGGCAATGACCATGCGGCGGTACGCCCGCCAGGCGCGGTCCTCTTCGGGACCGAGCCAAGGTGTCGCGGCAGCCGGTTTCGTTGACATGTAATCAATCTACCAGCTAGCTTCGTTTCCGTGTCAACGAAACGACCGCGCATCCTCGTCCTCGTCTGCAGTACACGCCCGGGCGCGCTCGGCCCGGCAGTCGGCGAGTGGCTCACCGAGACGCTCGCACCGTGCGCCCGCACGCTGGGCGCGGACCTCGTGCCCCTGTCCCTCGGCGATCTGCAACTGCCCTTCCTGGACGAGGAGGAACACCCTTCGACCGGCATCTACCGCCACGAGCACACGCGTCGTTGGAGCGCGATCGTCGCCGAGGCGGACGGCTTCGTCGTCGTGACGCCGGAGTACAACTACGGGATGCCCGCGACCCTGAAGAACGCCCTCGACTACCTGGGGCCCGAGTGGGCATGGAAGCCGGTCGGTTTCGTCAGCTACGGCAACACCTCGGCCGGCACCCGGGCCGTGCAGCACGCCAAGCAGGTCGTCACCACCCTTCGCCTCGTCCCGCTGGGCTCGACCGTCTCGATCCGTATCGCGGACGCGATGCGAGGGGACCGCTTCCACCCCGCGGCGCACCTCGCCGACGCCGCCGAAGGGCTCCTTGCGGAACTGGTGCGGGTCGCCCACGCCTTGACCCCGCTGCGCGAGCGCGAGAGCGCGATCGCAGGACCCCTCACGGGCTCGTACGCACGGCGCCTCGTCCCCGAGGACGCCCCCGAGGTGACGGTGCTGCAGCGCTGCTGCTGGACCGAGGAGGCAATCGCCAACGACACCCTGGCGATACCGGCCCTGCACGAGTCGGCCGACCAGGTGCGCACCTGGCTGGCCGACTGGCACGCGACAGGACTGTGGCTCGATGGACGGCTTCTCGGCATGGTCCGTACCCGGCGCAGCGGCGGCGACCTGCACGTAGGGCGGCTCGCCGTCGTCCCCGACCTGCGCGGACTCGGCCTGGGCCAATGGCTGTTGCGGGCGGCGGAGTCGGCCGGGGAAGGCTGCCGACGCATCGTCCTGGCCACCGGCGCCGCCAGCAGCCGCAACCTTGCCCTCTATAGCAGGCAGGGGTACGTTCCGCTCCCGTCGGCAACGGACACGACGGACAACGGCGTGGTCCACCTCGCCAAATCCGTCGCTGCTGGCGCCCTGTAGATGGTTGCGGCAGGCGACTCCATCGCCCCTTCCCTCGCTCGCCGCCTTCGCCGCTCAGGCCCGGCAGTCACCGTCCCTTCCCCCACCACGACTGGCCCGCCCGGCCTCCCGCTGCCCCCGGAAGGACCTGGCACACCGGCTGCTCCGTCGCCCGCCCCACGCTCGGCACTGCGCACGACGGCCCAAGGGCACGCGGGCACCAGGTCGTTGGCGATGGCGATGGCGATGGCGCGAACTGGCGCAACCGCCGCAGCACTACCTGTCGGTGTTGACGCGTGAGGAGCGAGCGTAGCGCTGGGCCAGGGCGTGGTAGGCCAGTTTGGGTTCCCAGTGCCAGTCGGACGCGGGGTCGCCGGGGGTGTCCCGGATCGTTTTGACCAGGGCGTAGGTAGCCATGTCGAGGTCGTGTCGGGGGTCACCCGGCCAGTGCGGGGCTTCGGGGGTGACGAACTCGAACGCCATTGCCGCGTGCAGGTTCATGGCGTCGAAGACGTCGAACAGCTCGGTGACGTACTGCGCTTGGGTCCGTTCGCTGCGCACCAGGGGCTTGGTGAGTTCCGGCGGCTGCTTGGTGTAGTCGATGACGTTCCAACCCATCCCGGCGGAGTCCGGTGCGCCTTTGTAGGCGCAGGTCCCGAACTCGGCGATGGCCAGCGGTTTGCCGATGCGCTGGTAGCGGCGCAGTTCGCGTACGTAGTCCTGGCGGCGGGGGTGGTGGGAGTAGTAGTCGATGCCGACGATGTCGAACAGCTCCCAGTCGACCTGGTCGTCCTGGGCGGCGGCGTAGCTGAGCGGGCCATGGAAGACGGACCTGCCGACGGCTGCCGCCCGGGCGGTGAAGCGGTCGAGGCGCCGCTGCATCTGCTGGAGGTCGACGTTGCCGCTGATCAGGTTCTCGATCCGCTCCACGGCGTTGTCGCCCGGGATGATCCCGGGGACGAAGAGGTAGAACTCGCAGCCCACGCTGAGCTCGATCTTCGCCCCTTGACGGCGGAGCTGCTCGGCATGGCGGCCGACCTCGGCGAGGTGGTCGAGGATCTCCGGCTGCGGACGGTCACCCAGGGTGGGTTCGGCGCGTACGTACAGCCCTCGTTCGGCCGCCTCCTGCGCGGTGGCCGTCAGACGGTGCACGCCGTCCCCGGTGACCTTGATCGAGTTGGCGTGCAGGTCGTGTCGGATGGCGCGGAGGTCGGCGCGCATCCGGGCGGCGCTGAACGCGGTGGCGGGCGTCTCCCCCGGCCCGACGGTGTAGCACACGCCTCGGTACCTCACGCCGCGTCGTTGTGCGCCTGTCGGCGCCGACATGGGTGTGGCCACGCTGCGGTCCGCGGCCGTCAGGGCCCCGGCGGCCCCGAGCGCCGCTGCGGTGGTCAGAAACCGCCGACGGCTGCTCCCCGTCGTACTCCGTGCTGTGTCGCGCATGATTCCTCCCGTGGTGTGACTGGTGAACTGTCCGGTCCGGACGGTCAGTTGAGTGGGGTCGGTTCGCGGCCAGTAGCCCCTCCCGGCTCTACCGCCGCACAGCGCAGGGGGCCCGCATACGCAGACCCGGTGGGCTGTCGCGATGAGAATGTCTCGGCCGCTGCCGAAGAAGGCGTGGCCCATCAGCGCCGTGCTGGAGGGCGCGTCCATCTCGCAGGCGAGGCGAGACCACGCCGGACGTTGGCCAGGGATATCGCCGGGGAGAGCCCGCCGCGGTCCATTCGGATTCCCACGGACAGGAGTTGATCGCGGCCCCGGACGAGGCCGACTACCGTGAAGGCGTCGGCCCCGGCCACCCAAGGGCAGCCTGTGCTTCATCATGCTGTCGACGCTATGGAGAGCGGGTTCGGGTACGACACCGCCATCTGGCCAGGACCGACTCGCCAACCGGCTATATAGAAATGGCCTATTGCTCCGGCGCGGCCGCGTCGTGGGCCAGCAGGGCCAGGTACACCCGGTTGTCCAGGTCCGGCGTGGCCAGTCCCCCGGCCTGTACCGGCAACGCACCGCCCTCGGCCGGCAGCCGGGACTGCGACACCGGGAATCTTCGGTCAGGGATCTCACGCTCAAGGCTCGGCACGACGTCCCCAGGGCGACCGGATACAGTGCGCGCTTCGGCATCTGGTTACTCGAGGAGGGGAAGCGTGACCGCGACCAGCGAGGCTCAATCCGCGGACGGTGCAGCGCAGACGACGCAGCCAAGCCGGCTTCGCCGCCTGATGCGCTACATCCCTTTGATCGCCCCCGTCCTGCTGTGGACGGTGCCCTGCTGGGTGCTGCTGCACGCCGGTCAGCACTGGCCGCTCCCCGTGGCGCTGGGCGGCACCGCCCTGTGCGTCCTGGCTCTGATCGCCATGCCGCTCGCGATGGTGCGCGGCCACGGTCGGCGGCAGCAGGACTGGGCGGCGATCGTCGGGGACACCCTCCTCGGGGCCGGCTGGGTCCTGTTCACCTGGTCCGTCCTGCTCGGCGTCCTGCTGCGCCTCGCGCTGACCGTGTCCGGCGTCGGCGACGGGCAGCACCGGGCCCGGATCGTCACCTGGGCGGTCCTCGGCGTAACGGCCGTGCTGCTCGCCTGGGGGTACGCCGAAGCCCGCCGGGTGCCGCGGGTACGCCGCCTCGACGTACAACTCCCGCGCCTGGGCGCCGGATTGGACGGGACTCGGGTCGCCCTCATCACCGACACCCACTACGGCCCGCTCAACCGCGCCCGCTGGTCGGAACGGGTCTGCGCGAAGGTCAACACCCTGGAGGCGGACCTGGTCTGCCACACCGGCGACATCGCGGACGGCACAGCCGAGCGCCGCCGGGCCCAGGCCGCTCCGCTGGGCACGGTGCGCGCCACGCGGGCCCGGGTCTACGTCACCGGAAACCACGAGTACTACACCGAGGCCCAGGGCTGGGTCGACCTGATGGACGAGCTGGGTTGGGAGCCCCTGCGCAACCGTCATCTGCTGCTCGAACGCGGCGGCGACACCCTGGTGGTCGCCGGCGTGGATGACGTCACCGCCGAGTCCTCCGGCCTGGCCGGCCACCGCGCCCACCTCGCCGGAGCCCTGAACGGCGCCGACCCCGACCTGCCCGTCCTGCTCCTGGCCCACCAGCCCAAGTTCGTCGACCAAGCCGCAGCGGGCGGCGTCGACCTCCAGCTCTCCGGCCACACCCACGGCGGCCAGATCTGGCCCTTCCATCACCTCGTGCGCATCGACCAGCCCGCCGTCGCCGGCCTCAGCCGCCATGGCGCCGACACGCTCCTCTACACCAGTCGCGGCACCGGTTTCTGGGGCCCGCCGTTCCGCGTCTTCGCCCCCAGCGAGATCACCCTGCTCGTACTGCGCTCCCCGCAGCAGCCCCCCAAGCCGTAAGCCGGAGCGGTCCCGCTCAGGCTCGCACGGCGGGATGCCCAGCATCTGCCCTGCTCTGCACCCTCACCCGTCGGCCGCCAGGCGGTCCAGCCACTCCCGGAGCAGTCGCTGTTCCGCGCCGCTGAGGCTGTTCTGCTCGGGCAGGGTGGCGCGCAGGGCGCGGGCCGCGCCGGCCGGGCCGGCGTCGCGTACGGCGGGCTGGTGGTTGGTCACGGCGGTGACCATGGCCTGCCGCAGGGTGGTGAGCAGGGCGAGGTCGCGGCGGTCGTCGGGCTGGGACAGCCAGGTGAGGACCGCGCCTCGCGCCGTGGCATGAATGATCATTACCGCGAGCTCCTCGTCGACCCGGAGCCAGCCGCCAGCGGCGAGGCGGCCGACGCGGCCCCTGAGGATCTCCATGCCGGCGTCGAAGGCGGCTGACGCCCTGGTGGGTTCGCTGTACATCAGCGTGTACAGGGCGGGGTTGGCCAGGCCGAACTCCACCGCGAGGTCCCAGCCTGCCTTCAGGTCCTCGATCGGGTCCTGCGGGTCGGGATCGACGTTCTTCGACGCCAGGAACGCGGCGAAGCCATGCTCCGCGACCGCTTCGAGCAGTCCGTCCTTGTCGCCGAACAGCCGGTAGATGGCGGGTGGTTGCAGGCCCGCCGCGACCGCGACCGCGCGGGTGGTGACCGCCTCGCGGCCCTCGCGTTCCAGCAGGTCGATGGCGGCGTCTATGACCCGCTGCCGGGTCTGCTCGCGCGGGGCAGAGGGGGTGTCGGCCTCGCCTGCGGCGGCTTTCCCACTGCGTGAACGTGTCGGCATGTATCAACGATACCGCGAGTTTGATTCCGTCGAAATTATCAGTGTTATCGTTTAGGCGTTTCCATTGGAACCATCTCGCAGGAGTACATCGTGATCATCGTTACCGGAGCCACCGGGAAGCTCGGACGCCGGATAGTCGAGCGGCTGCTGACCCGGCTGCCCGCCGAGCAGGTCGGCGTCAGCGTCCGCGACCCGAAGAAGGCGAGCGCATTCGCCGACCAAGGGGTGCGCGTACGCAGCGGCAGCTTCACTGACACCGCCGGCCTCGCCCACGCCTTCGAGGGCGCCACCCAGGTGCTGATCGTCTCGGTCGACAAGTTCGGCGAAGAAGGCGTCGCCCAGCACCGCGCCGCGATCGACGCGGCGGTCAAGGCGGGCACCCGCCGGATCCTCTACACCAGCCACATGGGCGCGAGCGCGGACTCCCGGTTCCAGGCGTGCCGCGACCACGCCGCCACCGAGCAGGCACTGCGCACCTGCGGCGTGCCGTACACCGCTCTGCGCAACGGCTTCTACGCCTCCAACGCCGTGCAGTTCCTGCTGCCCGCGCTGGAGTTCGGCCAGGCCTCGCTCCCGGCGGACGGACCGGTCAGTTGGACCGCGCACGCCGATCTCGCCGACGCGGCCGCCGCCATCCTGGCCGACGAGGGCAAGTTCGACGGACCCACACCACCGCTCACCGCCGCGCAGGCACTCACCTTCGACGACATCACGGCCATTGCTTCGGAGGTCTCGGGGCGCACCCTCACCCGCGCAACCTTGTCCGACGACCGGTTCCGGGAGCAGATGGCCGGGCACGGTCTCCCGGCCGAGCAAGTAGAGGGACTGCTGGGCGTGTTCACCGCGGCTCGCGCGGGCGAGTTCGCCGCAGTCGACCCGACACTTGCCGCCCTGATCGGCCGCGAGCCCGCCACGGTGGGTGCGGTGTTGCGCGAGCACCTGACCGGCAAGTGATCATTGCCCCTTTGCCGGCCTCCCACGTCGCCAACAGCGTGCCCGCGCGTTGTCCCGATGCGGCATCGTCAATCGGTCCGGGCGCAAAGGCTCCGCGCCAGGGTGGGGATCATCACCGTCGCCGGGACGAGGTGTAGCCCGACGAGGGCAGTGGCGGTGGCGGTGCTTGCCCCGGAAAGGAGCGGTGGGACCAACGAGATCGCGGTCAGCGACACTGCCGTCCACACGAATCGCCTGGCGGGGTGAGCGCTCCAACGACGAAGTGCCACGGCAACCACGATGCCCACGACCGAGAAGAAGCCGGTCACCACGGCGAACCCGGACAACGGGATCGCCTCGCCACCATCGGGAACCTCGAAGTCGACGCCACCGGCCCGGGCAAGAGCAGCAGCAAGGGTGGTGGCCACCATCGCTGCGAGCGTGGCCACGAAGCCAGTGCCGGCGAGCCCGCGGAGTCGGTAAGTGCGGACGGCCCGGCCCGATGCCGGGCCTGCGGCGAACCCGGTGTCCTTCCTGCCGTTCATGTCGTGCCTCCATCATTCGGTAGAGGGGGTACGGGGTGTGTCGACCGGCATGTGACGGTCCGGGAGTTGGGGGTGGCGATGCGCACCCTCGCCGTGCGACGGCCGGGGTTGCGCAGCGCGCGGACGCCGGTGCCGCGAAGCCAGAACCCGGCGTCGCGACCGAGGACCGGCCCGGGCTCGCCGTCGCGCAGCTCCAGCTGCACCCGCCCGCGGGTCACGACTCCGAACGCGCCATGCCACTCGGCCGCGACCACCGCGACACGCGCGCCGCCGCGCAGCGTGAGCGTCCGCACCGGGGCTACTCCGTGCCGTCCGCCGGCAGCCGCTCCGGCAGCCCGAGCCGCGGGAATTGGTCGTCGTGGAACGTGAGGATCTCGGTGATCGCCCCGCCGGTGACGCGCAGGACGTCGATCGTCAGAGGTAGGTACGCCTCCTCCCGCTTCTGCCAGAGGTAGAAGGCGACGGCGGGCTGCCGGTTCACGGAGGTGGGGACGGCGCGCAGGCCCTTCATGCCCTCGAAGCCGCTCTCGATCCAGTCGTTGACCACCGCGTCGCGGCCGACGTACAGGCCCGGCGTGGGCGGCATCGAGCAGCGGACGTCGTTCCGCAGCATTGCGGCCAGCCTGTCGACGTCCGTGGCCACGCTGGCGTCGGTATAGCGGCGCACCAACTCGCGCGTCCCGGCGTCCTGTTCGCCACCGGACCAGTCCTGCCGCTCGGCGGGCAGGTGCTCCCGCATCCCGGCGCGGGCCCGCTGCAGCGCGCTGTTGACGGAGTTGACGGAGTCCCCGAGGAGTTCCGCGACGTCCTTCGCCGGCCAGCCGAGCACGTCCCGCAGGATCAACACGGCGCGCGGGCGCGGCGCGAGGTGCTGGACCGCGACCAGGTACGCGAGCTCGATCGTCTCCCGCGCGACGGCGACGGCCTCCGGCTCGTCCGCGTCGCCCGCGGCCAGCTCGTCGAGCAGCCGGTCCGGGTAGGGCTGCAGCCACAGCACCTCGCCGCCGGTCGCGGGCTCCGGGCGGCACTTGGCGAGCAGGTCCAGGCAGGCGTTGGTGGCGATCCGGTACAGCCAGGCCCGGAACGTCGACCGCCCCTCGAAGGTCTCCCGCCGCCGCCAGGCACGCAAGAACGTCTCCTGCACGGTGTCCTCGGCGTCCTCGAACGATCCGAGCATCCGGTAGCAGTGCACGTGCAGCTCCCGCCGATGCCGCTCCGCCAGCCCCGAGAACGCCGGCTCGTCGACCTCGCCAAGACCGCTCCCGCCCAGCTCCTCCAGCCACATATCCGCACTCATCACGTCATCCTTCCGCCTTGTCGTGTCCCGTCGTAGGTGTGACGGGTGGGGGCGCGAAAACTCATCACTCGGGTCGGACGGCGCCGCCTCGCGTCTGCTCGAGGTGGTCGAGCTTCGACGGATGTGGCTCTTCCGGAGCGACAGAACAGAGAAGCCCCGGCCTCGCCGTCAGCCATTGTGGAGACGTCTCGGATGAGGAACGATGCGTCCTTCCACCCGACGAGACCGGAGCCAGGCCTGACAAGACCCCTCGGCGGCACCAAAGGTGGGCAATCAGATGCTCAATGAGGCACCGGAAGAGGTGGGCGGGTGAACGTCACGCTGGCGCTCGCCAACAACGACGCCATGCTCGCGATCCGCTTCCTTCTCGAACTGGTCTCCCTGTTCTGTCTGGCGGTTGGGACCTGGCGCAGGGTCCCCTCCCCATGGCGTTGGCTGCTGGTCATCGCGGTGCCCGTCGCCGTGGGCTGGGCGTGGGGTTCCTTCGCCGTACCTGATGACCCGTCCCGTTCCGGTGAGAGCGACGTCCATACGCCAGGACCGGTGCGCCTGCTCCTCGAACTGACCGTCTTCTTCGGTGCGGTGGCCGCCCTCCACCTGACCGGCCTGCGCCGCGCGGCCCGTTGGCTTCTAGTGGTCATGGTCGCCTACCAAGTACTGGCCTACGACCGAATCGGGTGGCTGCTCACCCACTGAGCTCCCACCGCTCCGGTACGTTCCGCTGCGAGTCGGCGAGCCCTTCCTATCGTTCGTCCAGTCAGGGGCGTCGGGACGCCGGGACGCCGGGACGCCGGGACGCCGGGACGCCGGGAAGATCAGTGCCAACCTTCGCCGCCCCCAGCAAGCGATACCGCAGGGAGAGACCCGTGATCACCGCCACTCAAGGAGTGAAGCTCACAGCGCAGTGCGAGAGCTGCGGTGGCGAGCTGGTCCGCGACGTCGGTCAGTTCATCGACCGCGGTCGGTTGTGGTGGGGCGTTGAGGGGCATTGCCAAGCCTGCCCGAACGCATGGTGCGACATGGACACAGGCCCAGCTCCCGAAGGCATCAGGCAGGCCCTCCTGACCGAACACGGGCCCGCTCGGCTTCACCTTGCGGACAAGGACGCAGGCCTCGTTCCCGTGCTGCGGGCCCTGCGCGAGATGCAGAACCTCTCACTGGGTGAAGCACGGCTCGTGGCCGCCGACCTTGTGGAATTCGGGCTTGTCGGCACGTCCGTAGAAATGACCTTCCTGGCTGAGGGGCTACGCAACCGGTCCGTCGCCGTGACCATCTCCTCTTAGCCCGCCTGACCCTTGCTGGACCTGACCGGGACGGGTCGACGAGCGGCATTGGGAATTGCTGTCACGGGCCAGGTGCGCACCCGGCGACAAACAGCACACACAAGGGTGCGCGCACTACAAGTCCCGGAGGCCGTACCCGCGGCGCCGCCCCCGAAGCTGTCGTCACACACAGCGCGGCCAGCCACCGGCGCACTTCGGGCCGCATTCCCATGAGCCGGGGCCGGCGGGTGCTTTTCAACCCGGAGTACACGTAGGAGAGAGGTGGGAGCCATGGATGGTCAGACAAGTCAGAGCCTGTGCGGGAATCTGGGATTCGAAGGGATGCCGACGCTCTTGTTGGTGATGGCGTTCATACGGCCGGGGCGAGACAGTCTGGAGCGCAGCGCGGTGTGACTCTGCGCTGCCGATGGCGAGTTTCGCCATCGGCAGCGCAGAGGGGTGTGACGTATGGCCTCGTCCCCTGTGGAGCGAGGCGGCTGGCGGATTGCCTAGGTAGCCAGGCGGTCCACCAGCCAGGAGCCGAGCTCGTCAGTGATCAGGGGGCCTCCTGGATTCCGCGCGCCGGTCGTGGAGTCGTTGAACGGGCCTGTGCGGATATCGAGGTCCAGTTCGTTCGTGAAGTCGCCGCTTGCCAGCCCAAGAAGCCGGGGCAGCCTTGGCCACTCACCCAGGCCCTTCAGTTGACTGGCCTCCTCCTCAGTGGGCACCGTTCCGTTGTACGAGAAGTACACCGCGGTGTGGTGATCCATTCGCTGCGTCTCCATCTTGGCGAGAGCGTAACGGGCTGCCAGGGCGCCCCTGCCGATGCCTCCCACGGCCAGTGGCACACTGCCACGCTGTTCGCTTATCGCCCTGAACATGGCTTTCTGCACCGTTTCGGCCAGGGCACCGAGGCTGTCGTTGCCATCGCGGTAGCCGACCAGGATCAAGTCGAGGCCACGCCCATGCAGCGCCGCAAGCAGCGAGTATGCGCTGTGATCAACTCCGGCTTCGAACACGGCTAAGTCCGTTGCGCCTGCTTCGCCCATGCCGGCCAGAATGACCGGCTTGGCGATCCCGCTGCTGCTCGCGGGAAAGACTCTCGCCGTTCCCGACTTGAAGTCCCATTCATGTGCCATCGCCATGATTCCTCCCGGAGGATGTGGGTCCGCACGGATGCCGTCTCGGTGAACGTAACGACGACGCCGTCCTGCCGACAGGGGCGAAGGGACAAGCTCATTACCGAGGCTGGTCTATTGCCCTTGATTGACGTACTCCGTCGCCCGCTATGTGGCGTGCTCGCTTCCGCCAGCAGGAGCGCTCAGCCACACGCAGCCAGGGTCGCGCCATGAGGGGGCACCCTTGCTTTCGACGGTGTCTACGCTGCCCGGCCCACTTCACGGGGGATATCGCACAGCTTCTCAGCGCATGATGCTGCTCTTGCTCGCCGGCAGCGGAACAACGTATGCGGCATTCGAGCACCCCTCATTCGGCACCGCTCTCTCGACGGGAGTCGGAGTGGTGACGCTGCTCCACCTCCTGATGAGCCATCACCGGTAGGGAGTGCACGTCGCCCAGGCCACGCCTAGGGCTTGTTCCGAGTCCGGATCACGAGGGTGGTCGGCAGGCGCCGGCATGCCCAACTCCGTGTCAGACCCTGCTGTTACGTTGACGTGAGGATCTTGCTTCGATCCCTGGAGAGGGCGCATGTACGACGAACGGCTCGCCGAGTTCTCCCGTGAGCGGCTGGATGGCCGTCCACTACCCGACGATCTGCGCGTGCTGCTGGTGGCGCAGTGGGAAGGCCGCAAAGACTTCACTCACCTGCTCGACCTCGACTTCTTCGAGGCGGGAGAGGTACACCCGCTCCTGGACACCAGCTATCTGAGCGAAAAGGAACTCGCTGACCCGGAGATGCAGGCCGTCAACGCCGGAGCCGCGGAGATGGCCAAGTACGTCAAGCTCGTGGCGAAGGGCGGAAAGGGGTGGATCGGCTACTGGCTGCACCCCGACGAACCAGCGGACCGTGCCTGGCACCTCATAGAGCTGGACACCGAGTTCACCTTCTGGGGACTGGTCGGCCTTACCCTGGCCGAGGGATCCGCCGCGGAGCAGGCAAGCTACCAGGACGAGCCCGACGAGCGAATCGCGTTCACGCAACTGGCCGCCGAACTCGCCGAGCTTGGCCTGCCGCTGAGCACCCAAGATTACGACGCTCTCGATGACACTGAGTACACGGTGGCGCCGGAGGAACTCATGGAGGAGCTCATCGCAACAGAACGCGAGAAGCGCGGTCTTCGCTGAGCCGAACGAGACGATCCCCAGCCCCGATCACGAGACCAGAAGCCAAGCGGCTTGAGGGGACCGGTGTGGTACGGGTAGGCCCAACGGGCTGGATCAGATACCGATTTGGCTAGAAGGACTTCTCAGTCGGGGGCGGGCATGAGGCAGAAAGGCCAAGCTGGTCCAGGGTGTTGGGTCGGCCAGGGGCGGTCTAGGGTGCATCGGCTCAGCGGGCCATCCAGCGGTCCATCTCCCGCGCCCGCGTGTCCAGCGCGGTGACGATGGCGGCTGCCGCGGTCCGGGGACTGCCGGGAACCTGCACGTCGTGCTGCACACCACCACACGCATGGCCGGACGGCCCCGGTTCGGGTATCTCCACCTCGATTCCCGCGCGCCGCGCGAGCGCGACCGCCGTCGCCACGAACCCCTCGGAGAGCGCGAGGATCACGGAATGCCCCGTCCGGCAGTGCCATGCGACCAGGTCACGTGCGAACTCCGCGTATACGGCCGGATCGACCTCAAGTGTGTCCGGGTCGCCCCAGTATTTTCCCTGGCCGATTCCCGAGGGCAGCGTGAGCTCCGCCTCAAAGACCTCGACCTGCCGTAGGAAGAGGCGGCCGGCACCGTTCGACGGGTTCCACAGCGTCTCGTCACCGATGTCGAAGTACATGCTCATCGCTAATCCCCCCGCTCAGCGGCCCCGGCACAGGGTAGAAGATCGGGCGGGTGGTAGGCACCCGGGTAAGACGGTGCCTTGGGGGGCCAGGCTCGTTGGTCTGGCATGGGCATAGTTGAGCAGCTGGTACCGGACGGACTCTGGGAGATTTTCCAGGATGTTGCGCCAGAGCCGCCCGTGCGTGCTCAGGGCGGCGGTCGGCGGCGGTGTGACGACCGCGCAGTTCTCGCAGCGATCATCTTCGTCGCCACTTCGGGCTGCACCTGGCGGCAGCTACCGCCGGTCTTCGGCGCCTCCTGGCAAACAGTCCACCGGCGCTTTACCGGCTGGTTGCGCTCGTAGCGGCGGTGCAGGCGGCGGCATCCGTTGAGCCAGGACATGGTCCTTTCCACAACCCAGCGATGCCGGCCCAGGCGGGTTGGACGGCTCGATGCCGCGCCGGGCAATGCGCGGGACGATCTGGCGGCGGCGCAGCCAGTTGCGCAGGTGGTGGTCGAAGTCGTGTCCTTTGCCCGCGTGCAGCTTGGCCGGGCGGCGGCGACTTGGCCCGTAGCGGGAGCGGTCGGCGGGATGCCGCGCATCAGCGGGATCAGGGCCTGACTGTCGTGCATGTTGGCACCGGAGATGCCGACTGAGATCGGCAAGGCGTTGCGGTCACAAGGCCGACCACTTCCTCGCCTTCGTCGACATCGCCAGCACCCTCATCTGCTACCGCAGGGTCTGCGCCAACCAGAGCCGCCGACCTCAGGTGTTGGCGGCCCCGTAATGCAGGACCCCGTCACGCGGCAGCAGGTATCCGATGTCGCGCTCCGCCGGGAACTTGCCTGCCAGCGTTGAGGCGTCGGCGCATCCGGAGACCGTCCAGCCGACGACACCCAGGCTGAAAGGTGCTTGCTGGTAGGTCTTGATTGCGATGGCGGCGAGCCAGTCGTCGATGACGGCGGACCTGAAGAACGGTTGGTCGCTCCAGTAGACGATGCCGGCCTTTTCCAGCGCTCCCGTAGGCACGTAGAAGTCGAGCCAGTCACTGCTGTCGTCGCCTCCGCGGACGGCCATGCAGCCACACACCACCATCTGACCAGTCGGCAAACGAACCTGACCGAGCAGGTGACCACGCTCGGTCAGCGAGGCAACCGTGCACGGCACCTCATCCTGCTCATGAGGCTCACAGTCGCGCCGCCCGAAGCATCCCCGCACATCTGCCGCCGACCACAGAGCACTCAGGAGGACCTGCAGCTGGGCGTCATCAGCTGAGCCAACCTCGATGCCCAGCTCGTAGTAACTATCAGCCCAGTTGGACTGGTCACGGAAGGAAGCGGGATTCAACATGACGCGATCATGCAGCGAGAGCCGATCCCAGGGCACCTCAATATGATGCTCGACCAACCAAACGACACACCGTCTAACTCCCGGCGGTGGCAGCCGTGACCACAGTGACGGCGACGATCGCCGCCTGCATGTCGCGGATGGCGGCGCGGACGCTTTCGGCCGCCCATTGCCCGGCGGCCACCTCCTCCATCCGCGCGGCGACCTCCTTGCGCGGGCCCTCGGGAAAGGCCAGGCGGTGCAGCTTGGCGGAGTGGATGAGGGCGATGAGGCCCGCCGTGCGGGTGTCCGGCTCGACGCCGCCCAGGACGACGGCGCGGAGCCGTTCCCGCAACTCGGCCTCGATGGTGCCGTCGGCCTCGGGATAGCGGCGTATCGGGAACACGCCGAGTGCCTTGTGCTTCTCCTCCACGACCACGCCGCGCCTGCACAGACTCTCCAGCGCCGCGCCGACGGCCTTGGCCTGATCCTTCGTCAGCCACTGGGTCACCCGTCGCTGCTTGCGACCGCGCAGCCACGTCTCGATCAGTGCCGTTCGGCCGTCGAGCAGCTGGTCCCCGGTCGGCGTCGTGTCCGTCAGCTCAAGGTGCTTGTCGGTGACGGACACCCGCCCGGCCAGGACCAGTTCGAGCAGGATCGCTCCCGCCACCGCCCACCCGGCGGCCTGCCGCTGCTTCGCCGACCCGGACTCATCGTCCAGGGACAGCAACATGATCTCCTCGGCCAGCGTGATCGCCATACCCACTCCCCCGTGTACGCCCAATGATCGACTTCACATGATCAGACGCTCGCAGGGGCTCAGAGGTTCCCCTTCCAGCATCCCGTCCGGCTCACTTCACGCCTGGTCAGCGGCCTGATCCGGACGGGGCGGCCTCATCGCCGGCCGCCGCCGTCGCTTCGACGAACGTACGAATACGGGGGTCCCCGTCGTCGCGGGTGCGCCAGAGCAGGGCGAAGTCCAGCGGCGGCAGGTCGGGGACGGGTACGTACGCGATGTCGGGGCGGCGGTAGAACTCCATCAGCTGGGTATCGCCCAGGATGATGTTGCGGCCGGCGGTGACCAGCGCGAGGCCTTCCGCGTAGGTGGCGCACACCTCCTGCGAGCGCTTGATCCGGCGGCCGCTGGGCGTGTTGCGCGGAGAGTGGAAGTCGACGGCGTACTGCGGGAACGACGAGGCGGTCGTGGGGAAGACCTCGTCCCCGAGTTCCTCGAACGCCACCGACTCCCGGCCCGCGAAGCGGTGGTTGGCCGACACCACGACGACCCGGTCCTGGCGGCTGACCACGGGGCCGACGGTGATGTCGGGCTCTTCGACCGGCAGTGACATGAGCAGGACGTCGGCGCTGCCGTCCCTCAGCTGCGACACGAAGTGGTGGACCTGCGTCTCGACCACGCGTACCGAGCACTCGGGGTTGTCGGCCATGAACCGCTCGCGGCCCCGGGCGACCAGCGTGCCGGCCAGGGTGCTCATGAAGCCGACCGTCAGTGAGCCGGTGATCCTGTGCCGGGACAGCCTCGCCCGGTCCATCGCCTCCCGGATCCCCTGGTGGTGCGGACGCAGGTCGTCGCGCAGCTTGCCGCCGACGTCGGTGAGCACGACGCGTCGGCTGGTCCGCTCGAACAGCGTGACGTCCAGCTGGCGTTCGATCTTCTTGACGGTCTTGCTGACGAGCGCTGTAGAGATGCACAGACGCTCCGCCGTACGGCCGAAGTGCAGTTCTTCGGCCAGGACGAGAAAGATCTCGATTTCTTGACGCTCCATGCGGGCCCCCACCCTCAACCGATCGATGCCGATCGGTTCCCTTCGGTTCATGATCCTGGCACACCGTTGACGGGGGCTCAAAGATCTTCTCAAGTACCGGACAGGTCGCCTGGGGCGACGACTTCGCATCGTTGACCCACAGGCAACGGGCGTTGTCCGATCTCGCGTTGATCATGATTCGCGGGCAGTCGATTCTTGGGGCAGACAAATTCACCTGAGATGCAGGGAATTCCCATGGCCTTGGCCTCTTCTCCCGACGTGGCACACCGCTTCGTCGACGTCGGCGGCACCCGTGTCTTCTATCGCGAAGCCGGTCCCGCGGATGCTCCCGTGCTGCTCCTGCTGCACGGATTCCCGTCCGCCTCCCACCAGTTCCGCCGGCTCATCGACGCACTCGGCGACCGGTTCCGGCTCGTGGCCCCGGACTATCCCGGGTTCGGGCACAGCGACGACCCCGACCGTTCCGTGTCCCCGTACTCCTTCGAGCGGATCACTGATGCCGTCGAAGGTTTCTGTCTCGCTCTCGGCCTTGACCGGTTCGTGGCCTACCTCTTCGATTACGGCGGGCCGGTCGGACTCCGGCTCGCCGCCCGGCATCCCGAATGGTTCGCCGGCCTGGTGATTCAGAATTCCAACGCGTACGACGAGGGCCTCAGCGAACTCGCCCGCGGGCTGGCGGACAACCGGCCCGGTGTCGAGGGCGCGGCCGACCGGGTACGGGAGATCCTGGTCCTGCCCGTGACGCGCGGCCAGTACGAGGGCGGCGCCGGGGACCCCTCCGGGATCTCCCCGGACGGCTGGACACTCGACCAGCACTTCCTCGACCTGCCCGGACGCAAGGACATCCAGGTCGACCTCGCGCTGGACTACCACACCAATATCGAGCGGTATCCCCAGTGGCAGCAGTGGCTGCGCGAGAACCAGCCGCCGACGCTGGTCCTTTGGGGCCGCGGTGACGCGTTCTTCCCCGAGGCCGGCGCCCACGCCTACGCCAAGGACCTGCCGGCCGCCGAGATCCACCTCTTCGACACCGGCCACTTCGCCCTCGAGGAAAAGCTCCCCGAAATCGCCCCACTCATCGCCGACTTCCTCGACCGGAACGGGAAAAGACCATGACCTCAGTCGTTATCGCCTACTTCAGCGGATTCGGCCACACCGCGCGATTCGCCGAGGCCGTACGGGACGGCGCCGCCTCCGTTCCCGAAACCGAAGTCCACCTCGTCGCCGTCGACTCCGTCACGGACGAGCAATGGCTGCTGCTCGACGCCGCGGACGCCGTCGTCTTCGGTTCCCCGACCTATCTGGGCGATGTCGCCGCCAAGTTCAAGGCGTTCATGGAACAGACCAGCGGCCGCTGGAAGAACCAGCTGTGGGCGGACAAGCTCGCCGCGGGCTTCGTCAACTCGGGCGCCAAGTCCGGCGACAAACTGCACGCCCTCCAGACCCTGTCGCTGTTCGCCGCGCAGCACAGCATGCTCTGGGTCAGCCTCGGCCTGCTGCCCGGCTGGAACACCAGCCGGGCCTCCGAGTCCGACCTCAACCGGCTGGGGATGTGGCTGGGCGCTGCCGCCCAGTCCAACACGGACGAGGGGCCGGAGGCTTCGCACCCCGCCGACCTGGCCACCGCACGACATCTGGGCCGCCGGGTCGCGGAACAGGCGGCTCGCACGGCGCACTCCCCCGCTGCCGTGCCCGCGTTGGTCTGATACCCGTTCCCCTCCCTCGCCGCGTCCCGTCCCCCGGACGCGGCGAGGCCCTTCTAGTGGCCGGCGGGTGCGGGCGAGATCTGCCCAAAGAGGCTGATCAGGTCCGGGGCGACCCACTCCTCGGCGATCTTGTCGCCCTCGATGCGGTAGATCTCGATGCTCCGGTAGCTGACCTCCCGGCCCGTCGCCGCGATCCCCTGGAAGTCACCTCGATGCGTGCCGCGGAAGTGGACCCGCACCACGACCTTGTCGTCGACGCCGAACATGTCCTGGACCGTGATCTTCAGGTCGGGGAAGGCGTCCAGCATGGTCTGCGTCCCCAGCCGCCAGACCTCCCGGCCCAGCAGCGGGTCGGGTACGCCGGGGACGTTGGCGATGAAGTCTTCTGTCAGCATCCCGGCTGCCGCTTCGAGGTCGCCGCTTTCGACCAGCTTGTACGCCGTACGCAGCAGGGCCTGGTTCATTTCCGTGGTGGTGTCCATCTCGGATTCCTCTCCAAAAGGGGGCGCCCGACGAGCGCGGTGATCGCTCCCGTCGGCATGGCTCCCAGTAGAAACCCTGCCGCTGCGTCAAGGTCAAAACGGACTCACACGGGCACAAGGGCATCGCGCATGCACTGCCGCCGCGCCGTCGTCCTCGTACCAAAGAGCGCCGCGCGGCGACAGGGCCAGGCTTGCCGCGAAGAAGGCGTCGCTCGCCGTACGAGCCATGGTGTGCAGGCGCCGAGCCAGGGTGACGATGCTGTTCATCGAGTGGCTCCTACAAGGGTGGTCAGTTCCGCTGAGGGTGAGGGCTTGAGGATGCGCGCGGCCGCGACCGCGGCGATCGCGCAGAACGCGGTCGGCAGCAGCAGCGTCAGGTTGAGCGGAATCAGATGAGTCAGCGGACCGATCACTGCCGGGCCCGCGAGCATGCCGAGGTAGCCGAGGCCCGCAACGCGGGAGACGTTGACGCCTGAGGCCGTGGGGTCGAAGTGACCTGCCGCACTGAACAGTTGGGGGATGCAGCCGGACAGGCCCGCGCCCGCGACGGTCCAGCCGACCAGGGCCAGCGGGATGGTGGGGGCGAGCGCCGCGAGGGTCAGGCCGACGGCGCCGAGTGCGGAGCCATGGCGCAGGATCGCCGTGGCACCGAAGCGGCCGGCGAGCCGGTCGGTGAGCAGCCGGCCGACCGTCATGGCCGTGGAGAAGGCGCCATAGGCGAAGGCGGCGGTGGCTGCCGGGGCGTCGAGGACGGTCTTGAGGTGGAGCACGCTCCAGTCGTTGGCGACGCCCTCACAGAGCATGAGCATGAAAGCGAGTACGGCGAGGATCCAGATACGGGACGGGGTTTTGCCGCGCCGTGCCTCCGCAGCCGCAGTGGCCTGCGTCGGGGGCTCGTGCGGCAGCAGCCCCGGTATCGCCAGAGCCGCGATCACCAGACCCGTCACGGCGGTCGCCCCGAGGGTCGTGGCCGCACTCCAGTCGGCGCTCAGCGTCAGCGCCCCCACCAGCGCGGCGAGTACGCCGCCCACCGAGAACACCGCGTGGAAGGCCGACATCACCGGCCGCCCGTAGCCGCGCTCGACCTGCACGGCATGGGTGTTCATGCTGACATCCAGGACTCCGTTGCCCAGTCCCAGGACCAGCAGGGCGCCGCCCAGCGTCCAGGCGTCGGTGGCGAGTGCGGGCAGGACCAGGGCGGCGCTGCACAGTGCGGCGCCCAGCGGGACGGCCTTGCGCGGACCGATCCGGTCGGCGAGCGGACCGGCAAGGCGCATCCCCACGAAGGCTCCGCTGCCCAGGAGCAGCAGGAGCCAGCCGAGCGTCGCGTGGGTGATGCCGGTGCGCTGTTCGACGACGGGTATGTGGACGATCCACATGCCCATGAGGAAGCCGTTGAGGACGAAGTAGGCGAAGGTCGCGCCCCGCCCGAGTCGCAGGGTTCGTTGCATGCAAACGAACGTATCAAACAGATGTTGTGTTCGTAAGTTGCCTTTCGAACATGCTCGATGTTCAATTGAGGCATGAGTGGGATGAGTGCAGAGCGCCTGAGGCAGATCACCGAAGCCGTGCGCGAGCGCGGCAGCAGCAGCGTGGCCGAGCTCGCCGAGCTCACCGGGGCCTCCGAGATGACCATTCGGCGCGACCTCGAGGCGCTCGCGGAGCAAGGCGTCCTCGAGCGCTATCGCGGTGGCGCCCGGAGTCTGCTGCTACGGGGTGAAGAGCCGCCTTTCGCCCTGCGGGCGCAGGAAGGGCTCGAGGTGAAACGCCGGATTGCCGCCGAGGTGGCCGCGCTGATTGCGGACGGCGAGTCGGTCGTCCTGGACAGCGGGACGACCTGCCTGGAGGTGGCCCGGCTGCTCGTGAACCGCCGGCTGACCGTGATGCCGCTTTCGCTGCATGCCGCCAACGTCCTGACCGACGCACCTCAGTTGACGCTGCTGCTGCCCGGCGGCCAGCCCCGGCGCGGCGAACTCGCCCTGACCGGACCGCTGACCGAGGCATCCCTGGCCGCGCTGCGTTTCGACACCGCGATCGTCGGCTGCTGCGGACTGACCGCCGGAGACGGTCTCACCGCGTACGACCTGGCCGACGCCGCCGTCAAGCGCGCCGCGATCGCCTCGTCCCGGCGCGTGATCGCGGTCGCCGAAGCCGCCAAGCTCAGCCGCACCGCACTCGCCCATGTCATCCCGGCCACCGCCCTGCACGCCGTGGTCACCGACGACAAAGCCCCCACCGACGCGACCGAGGCCCTGAGCGCCGCGGGCGTCACCGTACGAAAGGCTTGACCGCACCATGACGCACAGTCCCACCACCGAACCCGGCATCAGCACCGAACCCGTCCTGCTCTTCGACATGTTCGGTGTCATCGCCCGCCTTCAGTCCGAAGCCGGAAAGGTCCGGCTCGCAGAGACAGCCGGGATGGCGGAGGAGCCGTTCTGGTCGGCGTACTGGTCGCTCCGTCAGCCGTACGATCGCGGGGACGTCGGCGGCAGCGCGTACTGGCAGCGCGTGGCCGATGCTCTGGGCACGACCTTCCGCCCTGAACGGATCGCCGACCTCATCGAGGCCGATCTGGCCAGCTGGAGTGCGGTGGACGACGAAATGGTGGCACTCATCGAGCAGTTGGCCGCATCCGGCCGCCGCATCGCGCTCCTCTCCAACATCCCCGAGGAGCTGGCCTGCCGCTACGAACAGCAGCACGCCTGGCTCAAGCACTTCGAGGTGTGCGCGTTCTCCTGCCGCATCGGCCACGCCAAGCCGGAACCGGGCGCCTACCGCTGGGCATGCGAGGCGCTCGCCACCGCACCCGAGCAGATCCTTTTCATCGACGATCGTACGGAGAACATCGAGGCGGCCCGTGCGGCCGGGCTGCAGGGCCGGCTCTTCACGACGGCCGACGACCTCAAGACGGCTCTGGGCGTGGGCTGAACACGCCTCTCACATGACCGAAACCGAGCCCCTCGATATGTCGTGCGACGCATTAACCTCACAGCACCATCACGGTTGCACGCTAGTGGCCCTCCGGTGGGGAGCCGGGGGAAAGACCGTGCTCTGACTGAGGGGGAAAAATGAGGGGACAGGCGAACCGGCGTGCCATCAGACGTGTGCGGGCCGGCCTGAGTGCGGCGGTCGTGGTCTGCGCTGTCACGGCAGTGCTGCCGGGAACAGCCTCGGCCGCTCCCGTGACCGTCGCGGGCGTCGCGGGCGACAGTGGAGCCGGCGTCGAGCGGATCAGTGTCGCGAGCGACGGCACCCAGGGCGACGGCGACTCCACCGGCGGCACGATCACGACCGACGGCCGGCGTATCGCCTTCTCGTCGTTGGCGCAGAACCTCACCCCCGACAACCCGGGGACATCGCAGAGAGTTTTCGTCCGCGACCGGCGGACGAGCCAGACCACGCTCATGCGCACCCTCACCCCGCCGATCCAGCGCCCGGTGATCAGCGGTGACGGGCAATACGTGGCCCTGTATGGGCTGTTGTTCAGAGACACGAAGTCCTTCCTGTCCCAGGTGAGCTCGGGAAGCACGATCGGCATCAACTGCTCGGGCCTCAGCTGCAGCCAGCCGTCGCTGAGCGCGGACGGCCGCTACCTCGCCCAGGTCGCCACGTCAGGGCGACCGGCGACCCGGCAGCTCATCGAGGTTCGGGACTGGCAGGCCGACACCACGCAGACCGTCGCCGAGTTCGGCCACACCGCCACGTCCCGGCCGTCCATCAGCGGCGACGGCCGTTTCGTCGCCTACCAGGACGGCAAGGCGGAGGACGTCTTCGTGTGGGACCGGACCGACGACACCTCCTTCGGTCCGATCGAGGGTCCGTCCACGGCGGCGACGGTCGTCCAGATCAGCAAGGACGGCAGCAAGGTCGTGTACCTCTCGGGCTCCGACACATACGTCTTCGACGAGCGCGCGGAGAGCGCCCAACTGGTGCCGAACGTACGGGGCGTGGCCATCGATCCCACCGGCCGCTATCTGCTCTACGCCCCGAACGACACGACCGGACCGTCGCTGATCCTGCGCGACCTACGGACGGGCACGGACGAGATCGTCTCGAACCAGCCCGCCACGGCCGGCACCGACGCGGTCAGCGCCGATGGGCGCGACGTGGTCTTCCAGTCCGCGGCCGACGACATCGTGCCCGGCGACACCAACGGCAAGTCGGACGTCTTCGTCCGCCGCTTCTACTGATCGCTCACCCCTCACTGGGCAGTGAATCCTTCGGCGGCCGAAAATGGCTGACCGAAGGGTTGTTCTCGGGGAATTCCCCGAGGATCGGATCAGGGGTGCCTCGGGGAACTTCCCGATAGGCGCGGTGATCTTGCACTGACACGCTCGGCCCATGACGAACTCACGTAACTCCAAAGCTCGTTGGGCTCTCACCACGGCAGCGGGTGCGGCGCTCGTCGCGGTGCTCGCGGGGTCGGGCCCGGCCGTGGCGGCCCAGGGGCCGGACCGTACGGAGGCGGCCTCGACGGCGCACCTTCATGAGCCCCTGGACCGGCCCGCACTGCTGGCCGCGCTCGCCGGGTTGCCGGACCGCACCGTGTCCGGCGGGCTGATCCGGCTGACCGGCCGCGACGGACGGTTCACCAAGATCGCCGGGCCGTCCGTACCGCGTGCGGACGCGCACTTCAGGATCGGCAGCATGACCAAGCTCTTCACCTCGACCGTGGTTCTGCAGCTGGTCGCGGAGGGACGCTTCACCCTGGACGACACGGTGCAGGAGCTCGCGCCGGGGCTGATCCCGGCACGCTACCGCCCCATCACCATGGGCCAGTTGCTCAGCCACACCAGCGGTCTGCCCCAGCCCGAATGTGCCGTCGAGGGCGCGCCGGAGAAGGTGGTCGCCGCGGCACTGTCGTGCGGCAGCCAGTGGGAGCCGGGGACCGTCAGCCAGTACAACGGCATCAACTACTTCATCGCCGGCCTGGTCATCGAGAAGGTCACCGGCAACACGTACGGGGACGAGGTACGCGGCCGCATCCTGCGTCCGCTCGGGCTGCGGCACACCTTCGTACCCGCTGCGGGAGACCGCTCGATGCCGCAGCCGCACACTCGGGCCGCGATGGTGCGACCGGGCTCGGACGAGCTGACGGACACGTCCGAGGCCGATCCGTGGCCCTGGGCTGAGGGTGGAATGATCTCCAACGCCCCGGACCTGGAACGCTTCATCAAGGCCCTGTACTCCGGCCGGCTGCTGCCGCGCGCCCAGCAGAAGCAGCTGTTCACCGTCCCGGAAGTCGCCCATGTCAACGGCGCCGTCTTCACGCTGGGTGGCGTCCAGCGGACCGAGCTGCCGGACGGCACGGTCGTCTGGGGCAAGACCGGCTCGTACTCCGGCTACACCGGCGGGGTCTTCGCGACCCGCGATCTGCGCCGCGTGCTCGTCTACTCGCTCAATCCGACGGGGCGGGCACCGGAGCTGCCCTATGTCATGCGGATCGCTCAGGCCGCGTTCTGACCGGGCGGGTTCCGGCGGGCCATGGCGAGACCGGTCGTCGACCTCGTCGCGGGCCGAGACCATGCACACGGGCAGCGCGTCCGACCCAGCGCGCGCTCACCGTCCTCGGCCTCGACACCGCTGTCGTGGGAGTTGTCGATCTGATCGGTGACGACACCAACCCAATGCAGGGTGGCGCTCAGCGAATGCCGTTCTTGACCAGCTGGCTCAGCAGAGCGTCCACCAGTGGAGGCTTCACGCCCAGCGCCAGGAACACCAGGGGCCTGAGTCCGTGCCGTGCGATCCCGACTCGGTGGAAGGTCATGAAGACCGACGCGCCGCTGAGCCGGTTGAGCTCGGTCACCTCGCTCCACGCCACCGCGTCCTGCACGCCGCCGAACAAGTTGGTGACGACCAGGCCGTCCGTGTAGAGGTAGCACCGCCTGAGTCCGAACCTGGCGGACATACGACGCCATGCCAGCATGAGGCCGAACAGGACGAGTACCACCGCTGTCATGACGGCGCCCTTGGTGAACGCCGCCGGGGGCGTGATGGCCACCAGGCAGACGATGATGACGACGTACAGCACCAAGCCGACCCGCCGCGCCATCTGCGCCAGGCCGCCTGCCACGCCCGCGACGGGATAACTGCCGAGCTTCGCGCCGAGGCCGAGGCCGTCCATGCCCTGCCGCATGATGAATCGTCTCCTCCGGAACATTCAATGGGCGGAGAGGGAGTCCCCGCCGTTTCACACAGCACCACGCCGGTCACGGTCGGGGCGGCGCCGTGTCCGCATGATGAGTTGAGCGAGCAGACGGGTGCGGGGGACCATCTGTACGACCTTGACGTGCTCGGTGTTCGCGTGGGCGCCACCGCCCACGGCGCCCAGGCCGTCCAGCGTCGGACAGCCCGCAGCCGCGGTGTAGTTGCCGTCCGAGGCACCGCCGACGGCCATCCCCCGCAGCGGTTCCTGGCCCAGTTCCGCGGCGAGTTGGGAGGCGAGGGCGAACAGTGGGGCGGATGACTCCGGCTCCATGGGCGGCCGTTGGCTGCCGCCCAGCACCTCCAGCCGGATGCCGGGCACCCGCGGCGTGAGCCCCCGCATGAGGGCGTCGATCCGCTCCTGCGCCGCCGAGGTCGGCACCCGCACGTCCACCGACACCCGCGCCAGCGCGGGCACCGTGTTGCGTGCACTGCCGGCCGACAGCAGGGTGGGCGTGACGGTCGCGGAGCCCAGGACGGATTCCGTGCCGCCGACGGCACCCATCGCGGCGCCGAGACCGGCGATGGACAGCACCTGGTGGGCGGCCTCGATCGCGGCGTTGATGCCCTTCTGCGGTTCCTGACCCGCGTGCGCCGCCCTGCCATGCAGGACGACCTCGTACCGCGAGGTGCCCTTGCGGGCGGTCTTGAGCGCGCCCTCGGCGTCCGCGGACGCTTCCAGGACAAAGGCGGCCGCGCACCCTCGCACGGATTCCTCGATCAGTTCCCGGGAGGTCGCCGAGCCGACCTCCTCGTCCCCGTTGACCAAGATGCCCACCCCGTCCGGGACGGGAGCGAGGCCAGGGCATGGAACATCTGCACCAGGCCCGCCTTCATGTCCAGGACCCCGGGGCCGCGGGCGATCCCGTCGGCCACCGACCAGGGGTGGCTCTTGATCGAGCCCATGGGCCACACCGTGTCGTGGTGTCCTATCAGCCAGACCCGCGGAGTGCCGAACGTCCACCGCAGATGGGTCACACCGTCGATCACCATCGTCTCCGGCCGGGCCCCCAGCAGCCTGCTCCCGAGCGCGCCCACCACCTCGGCGCTTCGCGCCACCGCCGCATGGTCGGCCGAGAAGGACTCGCAGCGCACGAGTTCCGCCAGATCGGCCAGCATCGCCGGCAGTAGGACAGGGGCCCCCCGGGTCATCGGTCCCGCCCCATGCCAACTCCCTGTCGTGCTCCGCGTGGTGACAGCACATTTCCCCCTCGGGCTTCGTGGAGCAGCGATGCGGCGGGGCCGTTCTCCCTGCGAAGCCCTCGCCGTGTGAACGACGTTAGGGCGGGCCAAGGCATTCCACCAGCGACTGGATTGCATGGGACCCATGCACCTGGAGAATGGGTCGTGGGAAGATGGCCGATGCCGATGCCGATGCCGATGCCCGGAGGATCGTGAAGGGGGCGGGACATGTTCGAGGTCGACGCGCTTCGGCTGCTGGTGGCCGTGGCAGAGACCGGATCGTTCACCAAGGCGGCGGTCCGGCTCAACTACACGCAATCCGCGGTATCCCGGCGGATCGCCGCGCTGGAACAGCAGGCGGGCGGACCGTTGTTCGCGCGGCTCCCGCGGGGTGTACGGCTCAATCCCGCCGGCCATACGCTGCACCGGCACGCCATGGACGTGCTCGACCGGCTGGCGCGGGCGGAGCGGGAGTTGGCCGTGCTGCACGCGGGGAGCGGCGGACTGCTGCACACAGGAGCCTTCGCCACCGCCAACATCTCGCTGGTGCCCACCGCTCTGCGGGCGCTCCAGCACGCCAGGCCGGATGTCGAGGTCATCGCGGTCGAGGGTCCGACCGCCACGCTGATGGAGCGTCTCGCGGACGGGGCGCTGGACCTTGCTGTCGTCAGTGACTACCCGTCCGGTCTGCCGTCGCCCGACGGTGTCACGACGACCGTGCTGTGCGAGGACGAACTGTTCGTGGCTCTCCCGCGCGCGCACCGCCTGGCCGGAGCCTCAACGGTCGACCTGTGTGAACTGCACGACGAGGCATGGCTGCACAGCGCGTTCGGCGAACGTCCCACGATGCTCGCCGATGCCTGCGCACGTGCGGGCTTCACCCCCAGGAAGATCATCCGGATCGCGGAGTGGACCGGGAAGTTCGGCTACGTGGCCGCCGGACTGGGGGTGGCGCTGGTTCCCTCGCTGGCCGCCCGGGCGGTCCCCGACGAACTCGTCCTGTGCCGCCTCACCGACCCGGCCCTGCGCCGGACCGTCCATGTGGCGCTGCCCGCAGCCCCGTTGCCCGCGGCACTGATACTGCGGGATCTGCTGCACGACGCCGTCGACTGAACCAAGGGAGGCAGGCTGCTGCGGCCTGCCTCGCGGCAAAGCCCTTTCGCCGCCGGCATCGAGGGCCGATGTCACGCGTCGGAGTGGACCTCCAAGGTGGACAGCTGGCCTGCGGGCCAGCCGGTGTTGGCGGTGAACTGCAGCCGCAAGTAGCGGGCGGTGGGGGCCGGCAGGGACAGTGTCACGGTGTTGCCCTTCGCCGGGTCGAAGGTGTGGCCGGCGGACGCGAGCAGTGTGGTGAAGTCGCTGCCGTTCGTGCTGCCGAGCACCGCCAGGGTCTGGGTGCGCGTGGCCCAGGCCGGGTCGGGCGGCAGGGACAGTACGAGGCGGCGGATCGGCGACGCGGCGCCGAGGTCGACCTGCAACCACTGCGGGAAGGCGTTGTTCACGCTCTCCCAGTACGTTCTGGCGTCACCGTCCACCACGTTGCCCGGCGCATAGCCCTGGGTGTGCCCGGAGGCGGTCGCCGGCTTGTGCAGGGCGAGGTCGCCCGGCTGGGGGTTGCCCCCGTCGGGCATCGGGAGCGTCGGACGCTTGTCGGTGAGCGGCAGTTGGCCCTTCAGCATCCGGCTGCCATCGCCGGTGAGCCGCAGGTAGTAGTCCGCGGAGCAGGCGGTGCCGTCCTCGTCCAGGCCGAGGAAGCCAGAATTCGTGGGGACGTAGGCCGTGCTCTCCGCCGTCTTTGCGATCTGGTTGCCCTCGTTGTACTCGTCGAACATGGAGATGTAGATGCCCTGCGCGCCTACGCGGACCATGTTGTAGAACTGCCGCCACATGAAGTCGCCGTGGACGCGCTGGCGCGACTGGACGTCGCCCGGCAGCACGCACGGCTGGTAGTCGATGCCGTGGCCGTTGCACTCGGCCTGGTCGGGGGTGTTGACGTTGGCGTAGAAGCGGTCGGTGTCCGCGATGTTGCCGATCCGGCCCACCATCCACGGCGAGAGCATGTCGAACGCGTGGTAGACGTCGAGGTAGCCGACGCGGGAGTCCTCCGTGCCGGTGCGCCAGTGGGTGGGTACGCCGCCCATCACGTAACAGCCCTGGGATTTGAACCAGTTGACGACCTCAAGGCAGTCGGCGGCCGGCCAGGTCTTGTCGGGTTCGTTGAAGCCGAAGCCCCAGATGCCGACGACGGGCTTGCCGTTCTGGACGGCGTAGGCGGAGGACACGGTGTGGGCGCGCATCTTGTTCGTCCAGTCGGCCGGCAGCTCGGTGCGCATGTTCGCCCAGCCGGTGGCGTCGTACATGATGTAGAACTTCCGGCCGTGGCTCTCGGCCGCGCTGCGCACCTTGGCGGCCATGGCGTCGCGGGTCGGGCCCTCGGAGCTGTTGGGGTTGAAGCGCTGGAGTGCGGCGGTGTCGATGGCGTTGTCCTGCAGCCACTTGAAGTGGGTGTCGACCGCCTGCTGGTCGTACGAGGAGAAGAGGGTCGCGGGCGAGCCGTTGCCCAGATTCGCGTACGCCGTCGGATAGCCGTGGTCGTAGTCGCGCATGTCGGGCCAGCTGCGGATGGCGTTGTTCGACGGGGAGGGCGGCTGGCCCCAGTTGCCGCTCCAGTGCCACCAGCCGTCGATCGGCGCTGCGTCGCCCTGGCAGGCGAACCATCCCTGGTAGCCGACGGTGATCTTCCCGACGACGTCCCCGGGCGCAGACGCGGCCACCGCACGGCCCGCCATGGGCAGACCCGCGGCGGCGACCGCGCCGCCGGCGAGTACGGACCTGATGACGGAGCGCCTCGACAGGGGCATGGGGTCCTCACCTTCAGCAGGGTCGGGTGCATGACAACTTTGCGAGTCCGCGACGAATGTTTCAAGTGAGTGGAGCGAAAAATATCGACTGGGAAGCTCAAAAACGGCACACAGCTGGCCCCTACCTCCCAGCACCTCTCCACATGGGGGTTCCTGAACCACGTCGCTCTGTCGCACGATGCGGCGCGTCGGGCGACAGTGCCCGCGCCCCAGGAGGTGTGCACGCCGTGCAGCGATTGATCCGGAGCCAGTCGTCGATCCCCGCCCCGCGGCCGGAGGCCGAGCAGGGTCACGCCCGCGACGCGGTCCCAACGGTGGCCGATGGGCAGGGCGTTGATCCTCCGCGGCGTGAGGCTGGTGTCCGATGCGCTGAGCAGCGTCTTGAGGCTGTCGGCCCAGCCGTCGAACTCGGTGAGCACCGCCGCCGCCGCTGCTTCGGTGTCGGTGAAGTCGATGCTGTCGAGCCAGTCCGCTGCCGCCCGCAGGGCGGCGTAGATGTGCAGGCTGCCGTCGGTCTGGTGATGCGCGAAGAAGCCCTTGCCCTCGGCGAGCGCGAAGAGCGCACCACCTCCGACGACGGCCAGGCTGTCGGGATGACGCGTCGCAGCATCGAGGAGGTTGGCTTCGATGAAGGAGATGCCGGTGTAGGCGGGCCAGGCATCCGAGACGAGCGGACGGATGCGGGACCAGGCTCCGTCGGCGCCCACGAGCAGGTCAGTGGTGTGGATGCTGCCGTCCGCGAAGGTGACCTCGTGCCGGCCGTCACCCAGTGGCCGTGCGGCCGTGACCTTGTGACTCCAGCGGACGGTGGACTCGGGCAGCGAGTCGAGCAGGAGATCACGCAGTTGGCCGCGGTCGACCTCGGGACGGCCTCCGGTGCCGTCGTCGGCCTCTTCCCAGTGCACGGTGGCGTACTTGTCGAGTACGCGGGTGGCCTCGCCGCCGGAATGGACCAGGGAACGGAAGCCGTCGTAGAGACCGGCGGCGCGCAGGGCCGGTTGGCCGTTGTGTTCGTGGATGTCGAGCATGCCGCCCTGGGTCCGGGCGTGCCGGTCCGCCTCCAGGTCGAAGACGGTGGCTTCGATGCCGTTGATGTGCAGGACGCGGGCCAGGGTCAGGCCGCCGAGTCCGGCGCCGACGATGGCGATGGGGTGATGGGTGTTCATGGTGGCTCCTGGTGCGTCGGGATGAGCCGGCGTCGGGTCCCGGCAGCGTGCGTGCCGGGAATCGGTGCGGTGGAAGACGTGGACCGTCGCCCGCTGGTCAGGCCTGCTTGGCCGGTTCAGCCTTGGGCCGCGGTGCGCTGCCCGGCTTGCCGCGCAGGGGGACTTCCTTGATGTACAGCGCGGCGACGAAGGCGGCCGCGGCGCAGAGTGCGCCGACCAGGAAGATCTGCTGGGTGCCGTGGGAGGCGGCCTGGAGATAGGCGTCCTTGGCCGACTGGGACATGCCGGGTGTGGCCGCACCCCCGCCCTCGGCCGGAGCACTCCCCTCATGCCCCTGGATGGCGCGGGTGAACAGGGAGCCGAAGACGGCGACACCGAGGGAGCCGCCCAGGCTGCGGAAAAGGCTGGTGGCCGCGGACGCGGCGCCCATGTCGCGCAGCTCGACGGCGTTCTGGGCGATGGTGTTGGCCATTTGGATGGTGAAGCCGGTTCCGATACCGACCAGGACCATGTAGGCACTGGTCGTGAAGCGGGACGTGGTGACGTCCATGGTGGACAGCAGACCCATGCCGACGGCGAGCGAGGCGGCACCCACGACGGGAAACATCTTGTACTTGCCGGTCTTCGCCATCACCTTGCCCGCAGTCATCGAGGCGACCACGGTTCCCGCCATCATCGGCAGCAGCAACAAGCCGGAGTTGGAGGCTGACGCGCCCTGCACGGTCTGCTGGTACAACGGCAGGTACAGCGTGCCGCCGAACATGGCCACACCGGCAACAGTGAGCAGCACGGCGGAGATCGGGAAGTTGCGGTGCCCGGTGAAGATCCGCGGCGGCAGCAGCGGTTCGGCGGCCCGACGCTGCGAGGCGATGAAGGCCACGAGCAGCACCACGGCGGCAGCGGCAAGGCTCAGAATCTGCCAGGATCCCCAGGCGTACGTGCTGCCCGCCCAGGTCGCGGCCAGCACCACGGTGCTGATCATCGCGGTCATGAGGGTGATGCCGAGCCAGTCGATGACGACCTTGCCACGGCGGGCGGCCGGCACGTGCAGCAGCATCCCGCACCACACCAGGCAGATCAGGCCGATGGGTACGTTGACGTAGAAGGCCCAACGCCAGCCCAGGTGGCCGGTGATGAACCCGCCCACCAGCGGGCCGCCGATGCTGCCGACGGCTTGAATGATCGCCACCATGCCCTGGTACTTGCCGCGCTCGCGGGGCGGCAGCAGCACACCGATCAGGGCGAACGCGCCCGCCATCAGGCCGCCGGCACCTATGCCCTGCAGAGCCCGGAAGGCGATCAGCTCGCCCATCGAGGAGGCCTGGCCGGACAGCACCGAGCCGATCATGAACACCACGATCGAGCCCAGGAACATGTGCTTGCGGTTGAACAGATCGCCGAGCTTGCCCCACACCGGAGTGGAACAGGCAGTGGTCAGCGTGTAGGCGGTGACCACCCAGGACATGTGGTCGATCCCGCCGATGTCCGCGACAACCGTGGGCATCGCGGTGCCGACGATGAGGCCGTCCAGCATGGACAGCAGCATCGCCAGCAGGATGCCGAACAGGACCCAGCGGATGTTCTTCGGGACGACCGGCGTGGTGTCGGCCGCCGGTGCGATGGAAGCGGACATGGCGATCACCTCGTTCAGGAGTGGGGATGACTCCACCATAACGAACATGTTCGTCACGAACACGTTCTACGCAGATCGACGGGCAGCAATCGATGCGATGCGAGGTGCTCGGCGAAGCGTCAGGGACACCGGAGGTGAAGCCGCGGTTCTTGAGCAGGCCGGCGAGCAGCAGGGGGTCGGCGGCGGCCCGGCGACGGCAGAATGCGCCGACCACGAGACGGCTCACGGCCAGGGCTGTACGGGCCAGGGCTGTACGGGCCAGGGCTGTACGGGCCAAGGCCGCCGTGCCGGCATCCGTCAGGAAGTGGCGCGTGGCGTATGCAGGATGCCGTTGAGGAGCATGCGGGTCCGCCACATCTGGCGTTCCTGCGGCGTCCCCGACAGCAGCTCGGCAGCCATCGCGGCGACATGGGGCACCTTTGCCGAGGGTGCGTTGGCCACCGCGGCGGCTGCGTTCGACTCCTGCGCGGAGTCGGACGAGTCGTCTCGGCCTGCATGCTCGGCCGCGCTGGCTGTGGCGACCTGGAGCAGGACGTCCACACCCCACGCCGCCTGGTCGTCCGGCACGCCGCCCTGACCGAGCAAGGTCAGCAGCGCCTCCAGCAGATTCAGGTAGTTGGGACCTGAAGGCCGGGCGACCACCGCCGACTGAGCGAGGCTCGGGTGCTGGAAGAGCAGATGACTGTACGAGGCCAGTACGGCAGCGATCCGCTCCCGCCAGTCCCCGTCCGCAGCGGCGGGCCTCAGGTCGACCTCGCCCAGCAGTTCGTCGAGGATCGCTGCGTGCAGTTCGGCGGTGTTGGCAACGTAGACGTACAGCGAGGCCGGACCCGTATCGAGCTCCTGGGCCAGCCGTCGCATCGTCACCCGCTGCAGCCCCTCGGCACGCATGACGCGGACCGCAGTCGCGATGATCCCGTCACGGGTCAGCGCCGGCTTGGCCGGACGTTCACGACGGCTCACGGGCTGAGGGCGGGAGGTCATGACACGAGCCTACCGAACATGTTCGGTGCCACATGGTTCCGGCTTCACGGCGTTCCTGTGGAGCGAACGTCCTGCCCTCACCGAGGCCACGGCGAAACTGCCCGGCCGGACTGCCGGCCAACACCAACCGCTGAACCCGGACCGCGCCCCGGCACAGCGGCACGCTCACCGCAGGCCACACGGCGCACCTCGACCGGTCATCAAGCAGCGACGGGCAGTCCTGGGCTTCGGCAGGCCCGGTGCTCGGTGTCGACCGCGAACACCTCGCAACCCTCCCGCGCGGCGGCCCACTCGACGCCCTCCGTGCCCATCGCGAACGCCGCCGTCGCCGCCGCGTCCGCCCCGGTCAGCGTCGGGGCCACGACAGTCATGCTCAGCAGGCCGGTCGCCGGGCGGCCGGTGCGTCCGTCGACTAGGTGGTCCCCGCGTTCGTACCGTGCGGACGTCGCCACCGCGCCGTCGGTGATCTCCAGGACCGTGCACAGCCGGTCGGCCTGTTCGGGATGGCGCACGCCGACTCGCCAGGGGCCGCCCGCAGAGACCACGTGGCCGCCGGCGTTGAGGCAGAAGTTCGCCGGCCCTCGCGCCGCCAGCAGGTCCGCGGCCCGCTGCACCGACCAGCCCTTCACCATTGCGCAGGGATCGAGGCCGCTGCCCGGCAGCCGCACCTGAAAGACACCGTGCGTCGCGATCCGGCAGACCTCGCACAGGTCGAGGACCTCGACCAGATCCGGGGTGAGTTCGTGTGGATCCAGCTCGCCCCGGTCGAGGCGGGACACCTCGCTGTCGGCCTTGAACGGGCTGAACCGCTCGTCGACCTCGCGCAGCCAGCCGAACACCGCGTCCGCGGCCGCCTCCGGGGCGTCCGGGGCCGCGGCACACCGCCGCTGCCACGATCTGACGACGGGCTCACCCTGAGCCTCCTGAGGGCCCAAGCCGATGTGCGTAGAACTTCTGCGTGCTGTTCTGCATGGTCCGGTCGCCTCAAGCCGACTTGACTTGCCTGCACGAGACGGGCGCGCAGTCCGTCCCTCCACGTCAGGAGTGATCATGACGGCAATCAGGAACATCGTGCTCGTACACGGCGGCTTCGTGGACGGATCGGGCTGGCAGGGCGTCCACGAGCAACTCACCGCTGACGGCTACCGGGTGGCCGTCGTACAGAACCCGACCCTGTCGCTGGCCGGTGACGTCGCAGCCACCCATCAGGTCCTCGACGGCCTCGACGGCCCGGCCGTTCTGGTCGGCCATTCCTACGGCGGCGTCGTCATCACCGAAGCCGGCAACCACCCGAATGTCGCCGCACTCGCCTACATCGCCGCGTTCGCCCCCGACAAGGGCGAGTCGGTCAGCTCCCTGATCGCCGACCCGCCGCCCGGAGCACCGGTTCCGCCGATCCTGCCGCCCCAGGGCGGCTTCCTGTTCCTGGACCGGGACAAGTTCGCGGAATCGTTCGCCGCCGACGTGCCTGCGGCGCAGGCCGCGTTCATGGCCGACGCCCAGGTCCCGTGGGGCGTCGACGCGCTGGACGGCACGGTCTCCGAACCGGCCTGGCGGACCAAGCCCTCCTGGTACCTGGTCGCCACCGACGACCGGATGATCCCGCCGCCCGCCCAGCGGGCCATGTCCGAGCGGACCGGCGCGACCGTCACCGAAACCCCCGGAAGCCACGCCGTCTACGTCTCCCGTCCTGCCGTCGTGGCCACCGTGATCGCCCAGGCCGCCGAGAGCACGAGCGACGGCTCCTGAGACTGCCCGAACCTGCCCGGGCGCGCGTGCGTCCGGGCAGGCCCTCGCCTCGTCACTGCCCGCGCTGCGTTCGCCCGTCGCAGAGTTCAGCACGTGCCGCGGGGCGAGGCGTGATCGGCCAGTGCCGTCGCCCGCTTCTGGGCAACCCGCCCCGCAGGTTCCCAAGGTTCCCAGAAGCGGGCACGTGGCTCAGGTGCCGCAGTTGCCCGTGGTCGGCTGGTCGGCGAACCGCTGGCCGAGCCACTCGAGCGCCGGGCCGTTGCCCTGAATCGCTGTTCCCACATGGGACTGACCGGCGAACGACTTCCACTCCACGGAGAGTCCCTTGGCGCACCAGTCGGCGCGCAGCTTCTGCCCGACCGTGTAGGGGATCGTCTCGTCCGCGTCGCCGTGGTACAGGTACACCGGCGCCGACGGCCGCTTGGTCCCGATCAGCTGCTTGGCTATGGCCCGCTGCCAGTCCGGCCGATCCAGCGGATTGGACGTCGTCACGTCCTCGATCTTCTTGCCGCGCCCTGCCTCCAGAACCGTACCGATGCACTCGCTGCGGACGACCTGGGCGAGCCTGCGGCCCTCCTTGTTGAGATAGGAGCGGAGCTTGAGGGCCGGGTTGGCGGCGTTCTGCCCGACGGCGGACATCAGCAGATAGCCGGCACTGTCCCCGCCCTCGAGCGACTTGGCGACCGCGGCTAGATCGGCGGGCACACCGCCGCTCGCCGTGCCCTTGAGGTTCAGTTCGGGGGCGTACGTCCCGGCCATTTCCGCGGCCTTCGCGCTGGCGCCGCCGCCTTGCGAGTAGCCCATGATGCCGACGGGTGCCTTCGCGCTCACTCCGTACTTCGCGGCCCCCGGGTGGCGTTGGGCCGCGCGGGCCGCGTCGAGCACGGCGCTGCCCTGCGCCTTGGCGACCATGTAGGTGTGGTCGCCCGGTGTGCCGAGACCTTCGTAGTCCGTGACGACGACGGCGTAGCCCCGTACCAACGCGGCATTGACGAGCGGCGCCTCTGCCGTTGTCCCACCCGGGAATCCGGCGGACGGCGCGCACTTGTCGCCCAGGCCGACGGTTCCGACGGCGTACGTGATCAGGGGCCGGGCGGTGGTCCTGCCGTCGTCGGGGACTATCACGGTGCCGGAGACGGCGTTGGGGCGCCCGTTGGCGGAGGTCGAACGGTAAGTGATCTTCCAGGCCTTGGTGGGGGTGGGCTGCCCCGGCGTGTACTGGAACGAAGAGGGCTTTGATCTGAGGATCTGGCCCGGGGCGGTCTTCTTGCCCGGCTTCCATTTTCCGGGGCCGTGGTGCTTGCTCTGCGGCTGATTCGCGGTGGCGGTGGCGTTTCCGGTGGCCTGCGCGGCGGCGGATCCCGGTAGCCCGAGTACGGCAACCGCGAGAACTGCACCCGCGGCAATCGGTCGTCTGCGTAACGCTGGTGTCATGCGGCTCTCCCAAATCTCCGACAACCATGAGGAGTTGGCAGCACCGTACTGACCCGTCAGTAATACGGCCATAGGCGTGCCGCAGTCCGCATCCGTCGACTCCGAGGCCCCAAGCGCCCTCACCACCCGCGCTGTCACCCAATGGGCCCGTGCCCATTCCATCCGCAGCCGACGGAGGGCGCCTTCCCAACGGGCGGGCTAAGGTGCACCGGTGAAGCGGATCTTGGTAGTGGGTGTCACCGGTTCAGGCAAGTCGACACTCGCCCGCGCCCTGAGCAACCGTCTGGGCCTGACTTACCACGAGATGGACGCGTTGTACTTCGACGGCCCCGGCTGGTCCGTCAACAGCGAGTTGGTGGACGACGTATCAAGGCTCACTGCCGGGTCTGGCTGGATCATCGACTCCCTCGGCTCTCCGGAAGTCCGTGACCTGCTGTGGGACCGGGCCGACACCGTCATTTGGCTGGACTACCCCAAACGCGTCGTCATGCCCCGCGTTCTGCGCCGGTCCGTCCGGCGCACCGTCACACGCGAGGTCCTCTTCGGCGGCAACAGGGAAACCTGGACGGGCTGGCTGAGCCGGGAGCACCCGGCCTGGTGGTCCTGGTCGCAACACGGAACCCGCCGCCGCGAAGTCGCGCACCGTACCCGCGATCCCCGCTTCGCCCCGCTCGACACCCTGCGCTTCGGCCATCCCCGGGACACGGAGGCCTGGCTGTCATCCCTGTAGGCCGGCGGGCCGGGTAACTGGATCGTCGATCGCTGAGCCAGCGGTCTCGCGCCGGTGCCGGAGCGGCGGGGAGTCGTGGCAGGGCGGCAGGCAATGCCCGCCGCCTTGCCACGAACCCAGGAAGCCCGATCTTCAAGCCGGTTGTAGTTCCTACGAGTTCAGCGGGCGTCGACCGTCTCGACTGCCTCGGTCTCGTCGACCGGCGCGGGCGCGGGGCTCTCGGTGCTCCGCGGGCCGCGCAGGGCGACGTAGACGAACAGCGCGCCCATCACGGCGACGCCTGCCCACATCGCCTGCTGCCAGCCGTCGACGAAGGACTGCTGGGCCGCATCGACGATCTGCTGCGCGTGCGCGCCGGTGCTGCCCGAGACCTCGACGGCGTTGGCAATGCCTTCGTGTGCGGTGTCGGCGGCCCCTTGCGGAACGCCGTGCAGCCGGTCGTCGATGGCGCTGCGGTAGCCGGCGGACAGGAGCGCACCCAGCAGGGCGACGCCCAGTGCGGTGCCGAACTCGCGGGTGACGTCGTTGAGTGCGGAGGCGACGCCCTGCTTCTCGCGCGGCAGCGAGCTGGTGATGGCCTCGGTGGACGGCGTCATCGACAGGCCCATGCCGATGCCCATGGCGAGCATGCCGGGCAGGATGGTCAGGTAGCCGCCCTTCACGGTGACGAACAGCGCCATCAGCGCCAGACCCGCACCGGCCAGCGCGATTCCGGTGGCCATCGTCGAGCGGGAGCCGACGCGGGCGGCCATCTTGGGAGCCAGACCGGAGGCCAGCATCATCATGACGGCCATCGGCATCATCGCCACCGTGGACAGCAGTCCCGACCAGCCGAGCACGGCCTGGAAGAACGGGAACAGGACCACGGCGATGCCCGCCTGGACACCGAAGACGACCAGCAGCGTGACCGAGCCGCCAGCCAGACCGCGCTCCCGGAACAGGCGTACGTCCAGCAGGGAGGCATCGCGGCGGTGCAGCTCCCAGACCACGAAGCCGATGCCGGCGATGAGGCCGACGGCGAGGCTGATCAGCGTCGCGGGGGCGGTCCAGCCGCGTTCGGGGCCTTCCTGCAGGACGAAGATGAGGCCGATGACGGCGACGGTGGAGACCAGTGCGCCAACGGTGTCGAAGGAATGGGCGGACCGCTCACGGGAGTTGGGCACCGACTTCAGCGTCATGCCCAGAGCCACCAGGACCAGGGCCACCGGCAGCACGAACAGCCAGCGCCAGTCCGCGACATCGACGAGCAGTGCGGACAGGAACATGCCCAGGATGCCGCCGCCTCCGGCGACTGCGGTCCATACCCCGATCGCCTTGCCGCGCTGTTCCTCGGGGAAGGTGGAGGTGATGACGGCAAGGGTGATCGGCATGATCATTGCCGCGCCGATCCCGCCGGCGACACGAGCCGCGATCATGACCTCGGCGGTCGGGGCCAGGCCCGCCACCACGTTGGCGACGCCGAAGATGCCCAACCCGGCGACCAGCATGGGCTTGCGGCCCAGGCGGTCACCGATCGCGCCGAGCGGCAGCAGCAGGGCGGCCAGGGCCAGGGTGTAGATGTTGATGATCCACAGAACCGTGTTCTGCGAGGCCCCGAACTCGACGGCCATGTGGGTCTGGGCGACGTTCAGTCCGGACACCGACGCGATGACGGCCATCAGCGCGATGGACACGGCGGTCAGGATCGTACGCAGCTGACGCGCGTCCGGTGCGCCGCCCTCGCCGTGCGCCTCGGGGGCGGCGGGCTGGTTCGTACTCATGAAGTTCCTCTCAAAAGGGCATGGCGGAATAGCGCGACGGCGGACCGTGTCCGGACGCCGGGATACGAAGGGAAGGAGGAGCGGCGGTGCGTGCCGCGGAGGTCAGGCGGTCGCGGTGCCTTGCCGGGCGGCGGCGAGGGCCGCGTCGGTGTCGGCCGTGGCCAGCTGGGCGTTGATGTGGGCACCGGCCAGGGCGCCCGCCGCGGCGGAGGCGCCCACTTGGGCGCTCAGGTCGGTGGCGTTGCCGGCCACCCACACGCCGGGTACGTCGGTGGTGCCGGCCGTGCCGGAGGCGAAGTGGCGGCCCATGTCGTCGGGCAGGTCCTGCAGCGGAAGCTTCAGCCCCTCCAGGCCCTCGGTGCGGGCCTGCATCCGGGTGGCGACCGCGAGGACGCGGCGGGCCACGAACTCGCCGCCGGTCAGGCGCACTCCGGCGATACCGCCGTCGTCGGCCTGCACGACCTCGTCGGCGGGGGTGTCGACGACGCGGATGTTCCGGGCGGCGAAGCGCGCGCGGGTGTCCTCGTCGAGGGCGGTGGCGCGGGTGAAGTAGACGAGGTCGTCGGTCAACTGGCGGAACAGCAGCGCGTGGTGGACGGAGGCGGGGCCGGTGGCGAGGACGCCGATCGGCTCGTCGCGTACCTCCCAGCCGTGGCAGTACGGGCAGTGCACGACGCCGTGTCCCCAGTGCTGCGCGAGTCCGGGCACGTCGGGCAGCACGTCCCGCAGCCCGGTGGCCACCAGTACCCGGCGTGCCGTGAGGGTCCGGCCGTCGGCCAGGGTGAGGGCGAACCGCAGGTCCCCGTCCTCCGACGGTGCGGCGGGCTCGGCCGAGGCAACCTCGCCGAACACGATCCGGCCGCCGTACTGGCGCACCTGCTCCCGCCCGCGCCGGAGGATCTCGGTGGGTGGCGTACCGTCCAGCACGAGGAAGCCGTGCATGGCGTCGGCCGGAGCGTTGCGGGGCGTGCCGCTGTCGATCACGACCACGGAGCGTCGGGAGCGGGCGAGCATCAGCGCGCCGTTCAGCCCCGCGGCGCCGCCGCCGATCACCACAGCGTCGACCGTCTCAGCAGGCAGTGCGTCACTCGCGTACGGGAAAGTCGTCTCAGACATGTCCTCGCGCCCTTTCTGGCGTGCGCGGTCCCAGCCGATCCGGGCCACCTGCCTTCGACGTTAGGCCCGACTTGCACTGAAGGCATAGCATGTTGCCTATGACGCAAGAAGATGGTGCGCTGGACAGCCTCGTACGCAAACGGATCCGCGCGCTGCGGGTCGCGCAGGGCTGGTCACTGGAGGAACTGGCCACCCGCGCCAACCTCAGCCAGTCCTCGCTGAGCCGCATCGAGAACGGTCAGCGCCGCCTCGCCCTTGACCAGCTCGTCACCCTCGCGCGCGCCCTGGACACCACCCTCGACCAGCTCGTCGAGAACGCCGCCGACGACGTCATCATCAGCCCCATGATCGACAGTGCCCACGGGCTGATGCGCTGGCCGATCAAGGGCGAACCCGGCATGAGCGTCGTACGGCAGCGGATGACAGAACCGCCACCGGACAACCCCGCCCGCATGCGCGCCCACCCGGGCCGGGAATGGCTCGTCGTACTGTCCGGCACCGCGATCCTGATGCTGGGCCACCGCCGTTTTCGCGTCGAGACCAACCAGGCCGCGGAGTTCCCGACGATGCTGCCGCACGCCATCGGCGCGGAGGGCGGCCCCTGCGAGATCATCGGCATCTTCGACCGCGACGCCCGCCGCGGACATCGCGAGACCGGCGATCAGCGAGAGAACACCGACGGCGACGCGCAGGACACCGGCACATAGCGACACCGGCCCCGGCAGCCCGCTCACCAGGGGGGATCTTGCGCGCCCGGCAGCACACAACGCCATCGCCTTGCGCATCTCGCAAGAAGGTGTGCTCAACGCGCAAGAGGTGCTTACGGTGGCGGCATGACCCCAGCACACACCCCCCACCAGGGCCACCACGAGCACGGCCACCACCAGCAGCACGGCGCCGACCACGGCCAGGCGGAGATCCTCGACCTCGACGCGGAAGTCCTCGCCGGGCACATCGCCGCCATCACCGAGTGGCTGCCCCTGAAGACCGGCCCGCGCCAGATCGTCGACCTGGCCTCCGGCACCGGAGCGGGCACCTTCGCCCTCCTCGACCGCTTCCCCGAGGCGCACGTCATCGCCGTCGACGCCTCGCCCGGACACCTGCAACGGCTGCGGGAGAAGGCGAGCGCCCGCGGCGTGGACGACCGGGTACGCACCCTGCAGGCCGACCTCGACGACGCCACCTGGCCCGACCTCGGCGCGCCCGACCTCGTGTGGGCGTCGGCGTCCATGCACCACATGGCCGACCCCGACCACGCACTGCGCACCGTCCACGAACTGCTCGCTCCCGGCGGCCTGTTCGCCGTCGTCGAACTGGCCGGCCTCCCCCGCTTCCTGCCCGAGAACGCCCCCGAGGACCGGCCCGGCCTGGAAGAGCGCGCCCACGCCGCGACCGACCGTTTCCACGCCGAGCACGTACCCCACCGCGGCGCCGACTGGGGCCCGATGCTGAGCGCCGCCGGATTCACCGTCGAAGGCGAACTCACCGTCGCAGTCAACCTCGAGGGGTCCCGCGACGAGGCGATCGGCCGCTACGCCCTGAGCGCACTGCAGCGCGTCCGCGGCGCCGCCGCCGACGCGCTCTCGGCGCAAGACCTCGCCGCGCTCGACCAACTCCTCGACACCCACAGCCCGCACAGCATCCTGCGCCGCCCTGACCTCGCGGTACGCACGGAGCGCACCGTCTGGGCGGCGCGCCGCGACTGACGTGTCTTCCGGGGCGACACCGGCGGCACGCCTGCCGAGGGTCTGCAACCTCGACGCGTTCGCGGTGCGCGGTCATCGTCGGGCAGCTCGCGGCAGCCGGCCGGCGACACGTGGCAGGCCCCTGAGGACCAGTCGGCTACTTGTTGGCGAGTCGGGCCTTCTTGGCCTTGTTGCCGCAGGTGTTCACTGAGCACCAGCGGCGGTTTGCGCCGCGGCTGGTGTCGAAGAAGAGGCCGGCGCAGTCGGAGCCTTCGCATGCTTTGATCCGGCCGCGGTCGTAGCCTCCGACTACGTGGACGGCGTCGGCGGCGAGCACGCCGAGCGCGTCCGGTACTGGAGCTTCCCCCGCGTTAGGAACAGTTGGAGTGTCTCAGCAGGGGTTCTGTCTCAGGAGATGCCGATCCCGTGAGGCCCGTGAGTGAAGTCGCGACGACAACGTGGAGGGCACTGCTTACCCCGACGCCTGCCGACGGGACTCTCTCACCCAGCGCGCATAGGGCTTGATCATCGCGTATTGCTGGAATGCATCCAGTCCGGCCGATATGTCCATGTTCCACGAGCTGATGTAATGCGCGTTCGCGATGCTCGGGCGTTCCCGACGCACGTCGTCCAAACGGTCCAGCACGGACCAGGACGTCTCGTCCAGTTGGGCGAGGAACTGCCAGAACAGCGTGCTCCCCGCCGCCTTCTCCAACTGCCTGGCGACACGTCTGTCCTCACCCTCCATCGACTCCAGGTGGAAGAGCACAAGGACCGGCAGGCGGGAGGCTCCATACTCTTTCCGCAGCGCCTCCATCGCGCCGGCGACACTGCCGCCTTCGAACAATCCGTACTCCCGCACCGAACGGGCCAGCGGATTGCCGTCCACCCGGGAGTCGTCGAATACAGGCTTCTTCGCCAAGACCGCCCAGTCTGCGATCCACCTCCCGAGGGAGCCTCTCTGGATCGCTGGGAGGCGGTGACAGTCAGCCCCGTAGATCCAGACATCCGGCGGGCTCGAGTCCAGAGCTTCTGCGATGCGCACAGCTCGACGCACCGTTCGCCGGATTCGCTCCCCCTCGAAGGGGGCCCGGCTGTCCCCGGACAACACCAAGACGACCTTGGACTCCCCCTTCCTCAGTCCACTCACCCGAGCCGCCAAGCGCATCGTCATCCCCACCCCCAGAAGCTAGCTCCTCAGCCGGCCTCAACAGCAGTAGACCCGCAAACCCGCGAGCTCTCGTGACTCGCCGTCAACACCAGCACGGCCAGATGCACGTCAATGCACCAAATGAGACGTCCACTAAACGGGGTCCACGCGCCCGAAGAGTCCCGCATGGCCCGGCGGGAGCTGGGTGAGGATGCGGCGCAGCAGCGCGTCATCGGTCAACTCCGCGAGCGTGGGCAGTACTGCGGTGACCGCGCGTCGCGCCTCGTCGCGGCGATCGCCTCCGTGCAGAGCCACCGCTTCGACGAAGGCACCGGGCGTCAACGCCTCGCTGACGGCCTCGGCGGCGTTCAGCATGGGTCCGCACTGCTCGGGCAGGAGTCGCGCCAGGTCGGTGCGGTCGTCCCCGACCAGGTGTCCGCCCAGAACCTCCAGGACATGGTGAACGGCCCTCGCGGCCTGCTGCGATCCCTCGTAGCCTCCCCGTGCGGCGACTTGGGCCAGCATCGCGTCCAACGACCCGTCCATGGTGACTCCTTGCTCTCGGTGCGCCTGCGGTCCGCGCCGCGACCCGCTCGTCTTCCAGGGATACGACCGATCGGCCCGTCCCCGCCCGGCACTTGGGCTCGCTCAGATCCGGACCATGCCACGCAGACTGCTGACATCACCGCATCCCGAGCCCAGCAGCCGGCTACGCGTCCCGACGAAGGCCGCTCCCAGGTCCACGCGCTGTGTGCGGCTGAGTCTGCGGCAGGCACCGTTGAGCAGGGTGAGTTCCTCCTCATCCGCGTGGCGGGAGACCACCACGGACAACTGCCTCAGCCGCCAGTCCCATTCGTACGAGCCGATCTCGTCGATGCCCAGCAGGGCGAGCAGCACCATCACGCCGTCGCGGTGTCCGGCCACATCGTGCGCGGCGATGTCCGCGTCGACGCTCTCTCGTTCCTGATGCGTGGTGAGTACGGGGTAGACCACACTCGCCTCGGCCACCCCGTGCGCGACGAACAGATCGGCGAAGTGGTGCAGCGCGGCCCGCCGGTCGGCCTCGATGCTGCGCATCAGCCGGAGCAGGTCCTCCATCGTCCGATGGTCCTCGAGGATCAGCTCGACCACGTCTTGGTTTGTGGACATCGACTGCGCCTCCTCCCTGGAAGTGGGTACCCGGGGGCGCCTACCCCGGACTCCCTTGCCGCCATCCCCCCAATTGCTCCGACTGCCCGCCCCTCGCAGTCCCGGACGGCTCACTGACCGGGTCCTCAGCGGCCAGGAAGATTACGCAGACATATCGCGGGTAACCGGACTGTTCGCCCCGGCGGGACCGCTCGCTACATCGCGACACGTCCGCGCAGTCTCACTGGCTCCGCACAGAGGAGACCCCATGACGAGCGTCAAGGCACGCAAGCGGCGCGGACGCACGTCCGGCACCCGCTGGTACGTACTCAAGCGACGCACTCCCGGTTCCCGCGGCCGCGCCCGCAGCAGGCCAAGTAGATCCAAACGGACCCGCCGCACTTCTCAACAGGGCGACCCTCAACGGACGAACGGCCCTGCACTGCCCGCGGCTCTGCGCGTTCTCGTCATGCTCGCCGCCTTCGCGGCGATGGTGGGGTTCGGGGTGGTGCTCGCCCGACTGACCCTCGAGCCCTCCGTCGCCTCCGCATCGCTGACCCACAGCAACCTGCGCCCCGGGGACTCCATCCGCGACTATCTCGCACAGCCCGAATTCCGCGACACCATCAAGCAGTTGGGCGGGAACCTGCTGCTCGGCGTGCCCTTCGGGGTGCTCCTGCCGGTCCTGCTGCCGCGCACTCGCGGACTGCTCCGGGTCACACTCGCCACGGCCGTGGTGATGGTGCTCGTCGAACTCACCCAGGGCGCGCTGGTCACCGGCAGGACCTTCGACATCGACGATGTCATCCTCAACACCTTCGGGGCGCTCCTGGGTTACGTGCTTCTCGGCCGCCGCCTCGGCCGCGCCGTGCATCCTCGACGGCATCACTGGTGGCACCGCTGGACGCGGCAGGAGATCGCCAAGTCCTGACCTCCCTCCTCTCTCCCGAGGGACAGTCCGGCGGCCTTCTTCAGGTGGCGTACGCAGGTAACCCGACGTGCTGCGCCTGGTGTTCGCAGACGAACGGCCCAGGTGCGCCCATACGCGAGGCCGTGTCGTGGCCGGCTCAGGTCCTGTCGTGCGGCCGGGCCACCTCGCGGGTCCGGGCGGCGAGCAGGGCGATGTCGTCCCCCGACGGGCCGTCGGTGAGCTGGGCCAGGACGTCGTCGAGGATCTTGTGGAGGCTGTCGCGCGGGGACAGCCGCAGCCGGGTCAGCCGCTGCAGGGAAGCATCGATGTCCTCGCCCCGGCGCTCGATGAGGCCGTCGGTGTAGAGCAGCAGGACGCCACCGGGCAGTCCGGGCCGGGTCACGGTGGCGTACTCCCCCAGACCGGTGCCGAGCGGGGGTCCGGCCGGGACCGGAACGATCTGGGGTGGGCCGTCGGGGGTCAGCCGCAGCGGCGGCAGATGACCGGCACTCGCGTAGGTGACGGTGTCGGTGTGCGGGTCGCCGAGGACCAGGAGGCAGGTGGCGACCCGGTCGAAGCCGGACTCGGCGACCATGAGGTCGGCGTAGGTGAGGACATCGTCCAGGGCCAGACCGGATGCGGCCAGGGCGCGCAGCATCGAGCGGTAGTGGCTCATGGCGACGGCGGCCTCCACGCCGTGCCCCATGACATCGCCGATGACCAGCAGGTTGCGGCCCTGGGGCAGGGCGAGCGAGTCGAACCAGTCACCGCCGACCAGGGAGCTGTCGTCGGCGGGCAGATACCGCGAGGCGGTCTCCAGGCCGGGGTGCGGGGCGCTCGGCTCGCTCAGCAGGGCGCGCTGCAGCTCCAGCGCCATGGTGTGTTCGCGGGCGTAGTGGAAGGCCCGTTCCAGCGCACGGGCCGCGCGGGTGGCCAACTCCTCGGCGACCAGGGCGTCTTCAGGGGTGAAGGCCGGGGACGGGCCGGTACGGACCATGGACAGGGTTCCGAGCGGCCGCGACCGGGTGGCCAGCGGAACGACCAGCGCGGAGTGGATGCCCGCCGCGCGATAGCGGCGCAGGCGTTCGGCGTAGGGGCCCGCGACGGCGTCGCCGTCCGGGTCACGCAGGTCCTGCAGCCAGGGCCGGCCCTGTTCCATGGACTTGCGCAGCGGCGAGTCCGCGTCGTAGTCGACAAAGCCACTCGGGCGGGCAAGGTCGCCCAGCGCCTCCTTCAGGGCAAGAGTGGCGCTCAGCGCGGCGCGGCGCAGGCGCATGATGCCGGGCGGTGTGTGGTCCTGCCGGTCGGGCCGGTCCACGGGGTAGAGCTCGACGGCGGCGGCGTCGGCGAGGCCGGGCACGACGAAGTCGGCGAGCTCGGCGCAGGTGGCGTCGACGTCGAGGGTGGTGCCGATGCTCACGGCCGCCGTGTCCAGGAGAGCCATGCGCTGGTGGGCGCGCTCCAGGCCGTGCAGGTACTGGCGCGGCTCGGTGATTTCCAGGCCGATGCCGACCAGGCCGATGACGTTGCCGCGCTCGTCCTCGATGCGGTGATAGGTGCTGCGCCACTCGCGGTGGGCGAACGGGGAGCGGGCCTGGGTGTGGCCGGAGATGACGATCTCGCGAGGGCGGCCGTCCCGCAGGACCTGGCGCAGCGCCTCTGCCGGGCGGTACACGCCGGGGAGGAGGTCGGTGATGGTGCGGCCCATGTGGGCCTCGGCGGGCATTCCGTTCATGCGGGCCAGGTGCGGATTGACGTACAGGTAGCGCAGGTCGGTGTCGAGCACGACAATTCCCGCGGCCGCGCCGTCCACGATCTGCCGCAGCACCCGGTACTCGCGGCCCAACCGGGAAGAGGAAGCGGCCGGGCCCACCGCTGCGAGCAGCGCTTCCGCATCGAAGGTCACGAGCGGCCGCGCGGCGAAGGCGTCCCGGCTCACCGGCCACCTCCTCGACGTTCGTGCGGGGCGGCCGCGCGGTCGGCTGCCCTGCCCGTGCCGCCGGGCCGAGACTCCATGATCCGTCAGGGACGGGCGGCCCGCACGTCCACAGGATCGAACGTTCATTCGCGTTGCGGTGAGGGGCCTCCGCCGGTGTGCACGATCTGGACGAGGCGAGGCCGCACGGCCGACCGCCCCGCAGCTCGTACGCCCCCAACACCGCGGATGGGGAGGGTCATTGACAACAGCAAGAGGTGCGCGCAGGATCCGATCTCGGCCGGTATTTCCCGTACCGAGGGGGTACGTGCTTGAGATCACCGGCGATGGCGGCACATCAGGACCTCAAGGGGGAAATCGCGATGAGCAGCACCGAGGGCGGCAGACACGAGGGATTCTCGGCCGAGGAACGGGCCGCGATGAAAGACCACGCAAAAGAGCTGAAGGCGGAGGCACGCCGCAGCTCGCGCGCGGAGAAGGCGGCGGAGGCGGAGCGGGACGTACTCGCGAAGATCGCCGAGATGCAGGACTCGGACCGGGTCATGGCCGAACGCGTGCACGCCGTCATCACGGCCGGCGCGCCCGGCCTCGCACCGAAACTCTGGTACGGCATGCCCTCCTACGCGCTGGACGGCAAGGTCGTCTGCTTCTTCCAGAGCGCGGAGAAGTTCAAGGCCCGCTACGCGACCCTGGGGTTCAGCGACTTGGCGAAGCTCGACGAGGGCCCGATGTGGCCGGCCGCCTTCGCCCTGACCGAGGTAACACCCGAGGTGGAGGCGCAGATCGTCGCGCTCGTGGAGAAGGCCGTGCGCTGACGGGCGCCCGCCCGGTGAACGCCCCAGGCCTGCAGGGAACTTCTGCTGGGCCCGCAAGCGAAGCCGGCGGCGGAACGCCTTGCTGGTCTGTGATGTCCCTTGACCGGCAGCGTGACGCGGCAGGACTCTCCCCCAAGAGGGCGGCGCTCCGCCGCCGAGGGGGTAGTGATCATGGGCGAGAACCATGGATGGCTGCTGCAGGCGGGAGACTTCCTGCGCGTGGGCGACTGGCTGCTGTGCGGTGACGGCCCCAACGGCAACACCTATGCGGCCGTCATGCAGGGCAACGGGGATCTGCTTCTCTGCTACGCGACAGCGGACGGCAACCCCGACCCGTCGCGGCGCTACTACTCCCTGATCCGGGACAGCGCCCCGGGCCACATGGGGAATCCGAACTTCTACTTCAACCCGGCGCAGACCAACGGCCAGTACTTCACGGTCATGCAGATGGACGGGAACGTCGTGATGTACACGGGGCCCGACCCGGCGCGGTTGAGGCAGGCGTACTGGGCGACCAACACCTCCATCCTCAGGAACAGGGGCGGCTACTGCCTGTCGCTGGGACGCGACGGCAACCTGCGCCTGCACGACGTCGCAGAGGCCGCGGCGGACCCGACGAACCCCGAGGTCACGCCCGTGTTGTGGCAGACCGCGCTGACCTACCCGGCGCAGCGGGCCGCCCGCGGCAACTGCCTGCACACCGACCAGTGGCTGGCCACAGGCGACTACCTGACCTCCGCCAACGGCCGGTTCGCCGCGCTGTTGCGCGACGACGGCAACCTCGTGCTGTGCAGCACCGGCAGCAACCGCACCCCGGACACCAGCCGCATTTACTGGTCGGCCTTCGACCAGGGAGCCAGCCGCAAGGTCGGCACTCCCGCCGGCGCCCCGTACTGCGCCGTGCTGCAGACGGACGAGAACTTCGTTCTCTACAACGGCGGCCGCCCGCCCCACGCCGGAGACAAACCGTCGCCGTACTGGGCGATCAGCAACGTCGGCCGGCCCGCCACCGACTCCGTCGCCGTGCTGCGCGACGACGGGATCCTGGCCGTGCTCCCCGGCACGGACGCCGCCGCCACGGTGAGCCCTCGGTTCCAGACCACCGGGCCGCCGGACGTCCGTACGACGATGAAGGTCAACTGGCCGACGTACGCCAAAGCAGTCGTGCCGATCACGCTCACCAACCTGGGAACCACTCCCTCGGCGCCGGGCGCCATGAAGATCGACGTCAATCTGGTCCAGTTCTTCTCGAACAAGATGGGGGCGGGACCCGACTGCCAGATCACACGCGACGGCGAGCACAGCACCACGTTCGTCTGTCAGGTGCCGGCCATCGCCGCGGGAGCGACCCACACCCGTGAGCTGACCCTGGAGAACCTGTCCCACCAGGCCCCGCGCTACGCCCAGGCCCGTGTCACCACGACGATCCCGGGAGACACCGACCCGTCCAACAACTCCGGGTACACCGACATCACCTTCCGGGGCTAGGGTCTCGGCCGACGCGGCGGGCGCAGCAGTTCGGGGTCGTGGGGCACCTCCGCTCGCGCGGAGGTGCCCCGTCGCCGGGCCCGGGCACCCCATCTGTCGGCGTTGCGGCGCCACTTGAGCCCGAAGCGGGCTGCCCGAACTGCTACGGGCGCGGCAGTGAGGTGTTGGTGACCGGAAGCTTCTGCTGCGCACCCGCCACGTAGAGGTCCCTCGGCGCCGTGCGCAGTTCGAACGTGTCGTCGTAGCCGGAGACGCGCACGGACAGGACGAAGAAGCCGTCCTCCTCGGTGGTCGTCTTCACGTGGGACTCCTGCTCCCAGTAGGTCTGCAGGAAGACCTCGGTGCCTTGGGGCTCGACCCCCTTGGGGAGGGTGACCTTGCCCTGGACGGTGAGGATGTCGCCCGCCTTCACCTTCTTCTTGTTGACCTGGTAACTGACGGAGCTGGGCTTGGCGTTGGCGGCGACGGTGGTGTCCGTGTAGTAGCCGTCCTGCGGGGTGTCGGGGTCGCCGTCCTCGTCGTAGGCGGCCGTGATCTGCACTTTGTGCTGGACGTTGAGGAGGCTGCTGCCACTCACGTGGTCGATGTCGACATCGGGGATGGTGAACTTCCCGTCGGCGTCGGTGACCGGCCTGCCCAGGTCGCGGGGCTCGTAGTAGGTGGGGTCGATCGGGTCGCCCCACGGATTCCAGGTGGTGAAGCGGACGACCTCCTGGATGGTGACGGGGATGTTGGGCGCCGGGGTGCCATCCGCCTTCGTGACGGTGCCGGTGACGTCGACGCGCCGGTTGTCGTAGTCGGTGCTGGTCGGGTTGGTGCTCACGGTCAGCACATAGGCGTTGCCGGTTGAGGCGTCCGCGGGCCGGGCTGTGGCGGCGGGCGCGGACAGCGCGCCTGCGGCGAGCAGGAGTGCGGCGGTGGCGGCAAGCCGCGTGGGCAGGGACTTCCTGGGCACGGGTCAACTCCGAGTTCGGTCGAGACGAGAGGAGTCGCGCCTGGCGGCACCGGTTCCGCCAGGAGTGCGACATGCCAGGTTCGACCGGCGCGGTGGGGCGGGAGTTGTACCTGGGCGGCCGCTGTTACCCGGCTGTGGCAGGAGGTGGGTTTGTCCGGGTTGCGGGTTCACCTGAACGTCGGCCGGAGGTCGCCCCGCATTGCCCTCGGCGGGTACATGGAGGGGGCCGGCGTGGCGGCCGGAGGGGTTCGGCGAGCCGTCCGAGACCCACCCGAACGTTCCGAACGCCTAGAAGAACAGCACCAGTTGGGCCCCGGTGACTGACGCGGCAGCCTGTTGGGAGTCCGTGATCAAACACCCCCGCTCTGCAAAGCGGAACTCGACCATGGATTTAGTCAGACTCGAGTGAACGCGCCACACCTCTCGCGAACGGGTCCGCCCCGGCATCGAGCGCACCGTCGCCGCACCCAAACCACGGGCCCGACAAGCGTCCAGCCGCCCCAGCCGAGACCGGCGCCTCACCCCACCCGCATTCCGCGCTGTAAAGCGGACGCCGCGCACGCCTTATTGCCCATTCACAAGAGCAATTTGGAGTGCGTCCCGCATCGCGGCCGGGCGTTCGCTGAGGAGATATCAGTGCACGACTACCGAACAGAATTCTCCCGGCATGGCCTTGACACGACCATGCCGTGGCCAGAGCATTACTGGCGTTCACCAGTCCGGTGAACACTGCGACGTGGGAGGTTCTTGAATGTCCGCCATCGTCTCCACCCTGAAGCACACGAAGTACATCATGGGCTCCATGGCCGGCGTGCTGTTCACCAATTGCCCCAGCTAGTGGGCTTCCGGGGTGGACGGCGACCCGCCGTCCACCCCGGCCTTTCCGGGCATTCGAACTTCGGCATTTCGGGCGGGGAGAGTCATGTTCGACGCGGGCATCCGGCAGTTCCGGCTGGCATGGGCGATGGTGCTCGGACGCCCGATCAACGTACGATCCGCCGAGAAACTGGTCGCCGACGCCTTGGCGACGCTGGCTGAATTCGGCTCCCCCGGCGAGGACGTCGAGCAGCTGCTGCGCGGTGCCTCCGCAGACCCGCAGATGCGAACCGATCTCACGAACAAGGCAGTGCGCCGCACCGCGAAACGGCTTGCGGCCAAGTCGGCCTTCTACGCCGAACAGTTCAAAGCCGCCGGCATCGACCCGGCGACACTGGACATCGACAACATCACCGCGGTGCCGGTGACCACCAAGACCGATCTGGTCAAACGCGCCGACGATTTCCTGTGCAGCGAGCCGTTTCTCGCCTCCCGGACCACGGGGACGACAGGACGCCCCGCAGAGGTCTGGTACTCCGCGTACGAAGAGCGCCTGTGGCCCGCCCTGGTGGCCCTCTCCCAGATCCTTCGCGGCAACGTCCGCACCACTGATCTGATGCAGTTCAACGTGAGTTCACGCGCCACCGGCACGTCGTACGCCGAAATGCAGGTGGCCCGTCTGGCCGGCGCGGCCATCCGCATGGTCGGCCTGGTGCCGCCCGCCGAGACCCTCGACCTGATGACCGGCACGGACGCCAGCGCGCCCACCCTGATGGTCACTTACCCCAGCTACCTCGGCCGGCTGATCACCGAGGCACGTGAACGCGGCCTCGGACCCGACGACTTCAGGCTGCGCGCCATCAACGTCGGCAGCGAGGTGCTCTCGCCCGCCCTCGCCAAGGCGGCCGCCGACACCTTCGGCGCCCGCATCAACGACGGCTACGGCATGACCGAACTCACCCCGATGGCCGGCGCGATCTGCCGGCAGCAGCATCTGCACATCGACTCCAGCATCGGCCTGGTCGAGGTGTGCGACCTGGAGACCGGCGAACGGGCCGAACCGGGCGCCCTCGGCACGATCGTGGCGACGCCCTTCTACCCGTACCGGGAGTGCATGCCGCTGTTCCGCTACGACACCCGTGACCTGGTGCGCCGCCTTCCCGACGGGCCACTGGACTGCGAGATGGCGAACGTGCCGGCGACCTCGCACGTCCTCGGCAAGGCCGATCATGTGCTGCGCACGGCCGACGGCGTGGTGACACCACGCGATGTGATCGAGGTCCTGGACGCCCTGCCAGGGGTCCAGTGGCCGGTGCGGCACCGGGCCACCGTCGTCGACGGCAAACTGCGGATCGAGCTGCCCAGGTCGCAGTCCGGCGACTGGGACCGCGCCGACGTGATCGCCCGCTTCGCCGCCGCGGGCATGGACACCGACCTCGACATCGTGGACGTCGACGGCCGCGAACTACGGCGCTACCGCTGCGACTTGACCGAGAGCAGCTTCACGAGGAGGACCGCGTGAGCGGCGCACAGCACGCCTTCTTCATCCTTGTCACGCTGGGCATCTCGGTGGGCGTCGCGCTCGCGGGCGTCGCGTTCTTCCGCCGGTTCACCCTGCCGCGGCCGGCCGTCGGCGCGTTCAACGGCAACGACATGGTCATCATGATGGCCTTCGTCGTCGCGCTGCCTTTCCTCTATCTCGCCCTGCCCGGCTGGCTGTTGCCGTTCTTCCTCGGCCTGACCCTGATCGGCGGCCTCGCGGTCACCTGGGGTGCGGTGATCCGGCCCGGCCGGCTGCGGTGGCTGCTCATCCTCGGCCTGACGATCGCCGACTGGATCACCGCACGCGCCGCCGAGAACGACCCCACCAACGCCACGCCCTACTGGCTGGTCAACAGCATCATGATCGTGATGATGGCGGTCGGCGCGGCCAACATGAACGCCCAGGGCGGCCTGCAATTGCGCCACGTGTCCCGGTTCGCACTCGCCCTGGCCGTGTACGACATCTTCTTCGCCACCGTCGTGCCGATCACCCAGAAGCTGTTCAACGCGGTGCAGGGCTACGCCTACGCCCCCTCGGCGGGCATCCGCATCGGGGACCTCGGGGCCGTCGTGGGCATGGGTGATCTCCTGGTGTACGCGCTGTACACCACCGTCGCGTACAAGTCGTACGGGCGGCGGGGACTGGCCGTCGCACTGGGCCTCGTCGCCGTCTTCGGCGGTCTGCTGCCCCCGATGACACCGCTCCTCGTCGAGGCACTCACCGGCGAGCTGCCGACCATGATTCCCGCCCAGATCTACTTCGGTCCCGCTGCCTTCGTGGGCTATCTCGTCCTGCGCCGCAGCGGCCCGGAACGCCGCATGATCGACGTCCGGCCCCCGGCGGCAGCCGCGGCGGCGGCGTAGGGACTTTCGGCATCACGCCCTGGGACTTTCGCGTCACCCACAGCGGTAAAGCATTGTTAATGTTCTTGGTGCGACAGGAAATCGCCGCTGGATAGCGGTAGATCCTGGCGTACGTCCCCGTATACGGGAGCGGCAAGAGAAAGTAGTACCAGCGTCGGCGCCCCTGCCCGGGCAGCCCCCTATGACGCGAGGGCAATCCCAGTCGAGAAATCCTGGGTTCCCGGTGCTGCGAAATCGATCTTACTGAGGCGATGTCTCCGGGAGCCCCTGTCCGGAACGGAATCACTCATGTCTGATCTTGAGCGCAACAAGCAGGTCGTCGTCGACTATTACCGGACGGCATTCGGCGGCAATCCGCAAAAGGCGATCGCCGACCACTTCGGGCCCGCATACATCCAGCACAACCCCGATGCCGAGGACGGCCCGGAGGCGTTCATCGGCTTCGTTTCCTGGCTGCGCGGCGAATACCCGGACCTGAAGCTCGACATCAAGCGCGTCATCGCCGAAGGCGACATGGTCGTCACCCACTCCCACCTGGACCTGGAGCCGAACAACCCGGACAACCCCGGCCGCGCGCTGGCGGATTACTTCCGCCTGGACAATGGCAAGGTCATCGAGCACTGGGACGTCATCCAGGACGTGCCGGCCAAGTCGGCGAATCCCAACGGCATGTTCTGAGCCTGGTGCGGCCATGACCGCCTGACGCCGCTCGCACCGCGGGTGCCGCCGCCGAGATCGCAGCGGCGGCGGCACCCGCACCCGAGGGGTGACCGGTCCGCAACGGATCTTCTACGCTGCCCCTGTGCTGTCACCCCACGAACTGACCCCCGCCGAACGTGAGTTGTGGGACGCATTTCCCGCTGGGCGCCTGGTGGATCTGCGTACGGGAGTGGCCGAGGACGACGATCCGGGCGCCGGTGAACGCTGGGGCGTCGAGCGAGCGGTGCGGGCCGAGGTCCTGGTCGCGCTGCTCCTCGGCGCCAACGAGCGCACCGAACACGCGGTGGCCGCCCTGCGGCTCGCCGGAGCGCGGATCACCGGCCGGCTCTTCCTCGACGAGGCGGAGGTGGCGCATTCGCTGTGGCTGGAGGGGTGCTGGTTCGACGAGGAGGTCAGCATGACCGGGGCGGCCACCCGAACCCTCAGCTTCCAGAACTGCCGGATGCGCCGCTTCGACGCGCGCCTGATCCGCGTAGGCGGCCGCTTCATCCTGGAGCACTCGGTGGTCAACGGCCAGCTCTCGCTCATCGACGCCAGAGTCGCGGGATCCCTGCACTTGAGCAGCAGCACCTTGTCGCTGCCCGGTGACTGGGCCCTGTTCGCCGGCGGCCTGGAACTCGGCGGCGCCCTCTTCGCTCGCAGGGGCTTCACCGTGCACGGCGGGACCCGCCTCGTCGGCGCCCAACTGCCCGGGCTGCTCCTCGAAGGGGCGAGCCTGGGTGAGGGGTTCGGCCACTCCCTCTACGCCGACAAGGCAGAGATCATGACGCTCGTCTGCACGGACGGCTTCACCGCCGAGGCGACCATCTCGCTGCGGGGCGCCCACATCACCGACCTGCTCACGTTCGACACCGCCAGGCTCAACGGCAAAGACCTGGCCCTGGACTGCGCCCGCGCCCGCATCGGCGACCTCCAGTTCACCCCGGCAACCCGCCCCCCGGGCGCCGTCGACCTGCGAGACGCGCAGGTCGGCGTGGTGCGCGACCGACATGGGGCCTGGCCCGAGGCCTTCCATCTGCAGGGCCTGACGTACGACACCTTGCAGTTCGACGCGGGCGCGGGAGTGCCGGACGACGTGACCCTGCGGGTCGGCTGGCTCCGCAAGGCCTCCGGCTACGCCCCACAGCCGTACGAACAACTCGCGGGCTGGTACCGGAAGATCGGCAACGACACGGACGCCCGCCGGGTCCTCTTGGAGAAGCACCGCCACCGCCGGCGCACGCTGCCACTCGCCGGACGCGTCTGGGGACACATCCTGGACGTCACCGTCGGCTACGGCTACCGGCCCTGGCGGGCCGGCGCCTGGCTCCTCGCCCTCACCCTCCTCGGCTCCCTGGTGTTCCAGTACCAGGACAGGACCCCCCGCAACCCCGGCCAGACCTCGCCCTTCCACCCCGTGGCCTACACCCTCGACTTGCTGATCCCCATCGGCGGCCTGGGCCAGCGCAATTCCTGGTACTGGGAGTCGACTCCGGCGCAGTGGCTCGCGTACGCCCTGATCGCAGCGGGCTGGCTCCTGACCACGGCGGTCGTGGCGGGCGTGACCCGGCAGCTGAACCGAACCTGACGGGCGCAGCGGGCGGCTGAAAAGCACCTGAAGAGCGCTTCGCCGAGGACTGGGCACCGGCCATCTTGGCAGCGCATGGCGTACGTCCAGACAGAGCAACGCACAACGCGAAGCGCGGCAAGGTGGGCAGAGATGGCGGGTGATCATCTCAGCCCTGCGCGCTCGCCCACGAGCTGCCCTCCGTGTCTCCCGTCTCGCCCGCTCCCTTGCCCTCGGCCTTGCCGCACTCTCCCTGCCGCTCGCCGCGTCGACGCCGGCCTCCGCGACCGTGCACTCCCCCGCGTACGCCGCCCGCAGCGCCCAGGATCCGGTGTCCGACGCGAAGCGTCTCGCGACGCCGAACCTCGCGGGCGCCAACGACTGGTCCTGCAGGCCGAGTGCGCAGCATCCGCGTCCGCTGATCCTCGTGCACGGCACGATCGCCGACGGCAGCGTGTGGGCGAAGACGGCTCCGCAGTACAAGAAGGCGGGCCACTGCGTGTTCTCGCTCGACTACGGCAAGGGGGGCGGAGTGCTGGGCCTGTTCCTGGGCGGGACGGCCCCCATCGCCAACTCGGCCAAGCAGTTGCGGGTGTTCGTCGACGGCGTGCTCGCCGCGACGGGTGCCTCGCAGGTCGACATCGTCGGGCACTCGCAGGGCGGCATGATGCCCCGTCAGTACATGAAGTTCGAGGGCGGCACTCCCAAGGTGCACACCCTGGTCGGCCTCGGCCCGTCCAACCACGGTTCGCAGTCACCGGTCGTGGCGGGCCTGCTCAAGGACCAGCCGTGGCTCGCCGCACTGCTCAACCTGCTCGGCACCACCGTGTCGGATCTGACCTGCCCGGCCTGCGGTGAGCAGACCGCCGGCTCGGCGTTCCTGACGAAGCTCAACGAGGGCGGTGACACGCTGCCGGGCGTCTCGTACACGGTGATCGCCACTCGCTACGACCTCGGCATCACGCCGTACAACGGCCAGTACCTCCGGGGCCCGGAGGTGTCCAACATCCTGCTGCAGGACATCTGCCCGTGGAATCTGGCGACGCACGCCACCCTCGACGAGGATCCGCTCGCCCTGCGCCTGGCGCTCAACGCCCTGGACCCCGAGCACGCGGTGAAGCCGGTCTGCTGAGAGCGGCCCCGGTCCGGCCCGTCGTCGGCCGGATTGACATGCAACCAAATGGTTGCCAATCTGGTGGAGAGGGGGTTGGACGGTATGGACGAGGTATTCAAGGCGATCGCGGACGCGAGCCGAAGGCGACTCCTTGACCGGCTGAACGAGCGGACCGGGCAGAGCCTGCGCGAGCTGTGCGCGGGACTGGACATGACCCGGCAGGCGGTGTCCAAGCACCTGACGGTGCTGGAGGGCGCGGGCCTGGTGACTGCGGTCCGGCACGGCCGGGAGCGGCTGCACTACCTCAACCCCGTACCGATTCAAGACATTGCCGACCGCTGGATCGGCCAGTACGAGCGAGGTCGGATGACCGCGCTCAGCAACCTGAAGAACGCCCTGGAAGGAACGGCGATGGCCAAGCCCGAGTACGTCTACACGATCTACATCCACACCACTCCCGAGAAGCTCTGGGCGGGTCTGACCAGCCCAGAATTCCTCAAGCAGTACCACGGCGGCTGGGCGCCCTCCTCGGACTGGAAGGTCGGCTCGAAGGTGCTGTGGCCCGTCGAGGACGGCGGCGAACCGCAGGACCTCGGCCAGGTCGTCACCGCGGCGGAGCCCGGCAAGCGGCTCGCCTACACCTGGCACACGCTGCAGCCGGTGCACCAGGAGATGTTCGGCATGAGCGACGCGGAGTTCGCCGAGGCGGTCAAGGAACGCTCGAAGGTCACTTTCGACATCGAGCCGGCCGAGGAACCGGAGATGGGCCTGAAGCTGACCATCACCCACGACGGCTTCACCTCGGCCGACTCCAAGATGCTCGAGGGCGTCAGCGGCGGCTGGACCATGATGATGTCGGAGCTCAAGACGATCCTCGAGAAGGCTTGAGCGCCTTCGGGCGGGGGTCTGCCATGAAGTGACGGCCCGCCCCCTGGCAGCCGGGCCCCGCCGGGCTCAGGAAGCGTCTTGGGTGGCGAAGTCGGGAAGTTCGGTGGACAGCAGGTCCTCGGCGCCATGGTCGAGGGCCTGCTGCATTTCGATGGAGCGGGGCAGCATGGTCTTCTCGTAGGCGCGGATGGCGTCGTCGACGCTGTTGCTGTTGACCACGGCGAGGGCGAGCTCGCCGGCGTCCAGCATGGCGAGGTTGACACCGACACCGAGCGGGGGCATGAGGTGGGCCGCGTCGCCGAGGAGGGTGACGGTGGGATTGTGGTCCCAAGTGTGCGGAACGGACAGGGCGTTGATGGGGCGGTCGACGTAAAGGCCGTCGTTGTCGGTGATCAGGCGGCGCAGGGCCGGTGACCAGTCGCGGTACTGCTCCAGGAGGTGGGCGCGGATGGCGCCGGTGTCCTTGATGGTCAGGCCGTTCGCGGTGATCCAGTCGGCGGGTACGCGCTGGATGATGTAGACCCGGATGTGATCGCCGCTGTTGCGCTGGGCGAACAAGCCCCGTTCGCCGTCGGCTGCGGAGGCGCCGCCCTGGCCGACGAGGGCGGCGATCTCGGGGTGACGGGTTTCGACGTCGTGGAACCAGCCTTCGAGGAAGCTGACGCCGGTGTATTCGGGAAGCGCCGGGGAAATGGCGCGGCGGACCCTGGACCAGGCACCGTCGGCGCCGATGACGAGATCGGCTTCGACGGTGGTGCCGTCGGCGAAGCTCAGCCGGCGGGGGCCGGCTTCGGGGCCGTCGACGGAGCGCAGGGTGTGACTCCAACGGACGGTGCCGGGCTGGAGTGAGTTCAGGAGGAGGTCGCGGAGGTCTCCTCGGTCGATCTCCGGCTTGAAGCATTCGCCCTCTTCGGGCATGTGATGGAAGAGGGTCGTGCCGTTCGGGTTCAGCCGGCGCATCTCCTGCCCCTCGGGGCGGGACAGGCGGAAGAACTCATCCAGGAGTCCGGCTTCGCGCAGTGCGATCTGGCCGTTGTCCTCGTGCAGGTCCAGGGTGCCGCCCTGGTTGCGGGCGTCGGGGCCGGCTTCCCGGTCGTGGACGGTGACGGTGATGCCGTGGCGCTGGAGGATCCTTGCGCAGGTCAGGCCGCCGGGGCCGGCGCCGATGATGGCGATGCGAGGGGTGCGGGGGGTGTTCATGGTGGTGCTCCGTTCATGTCGTGCGGCACGGTGCTGCCGTACTCGCGGTGGTGTCAGTTGTTCGCGCCGACGGCGACGCTCTCGGGGCTGTCGGCGGGTGCGGGCGGGCCGGCCTTCTTCAGAGGGACTTCGATGACGAAGAGCGCGGCGATGAAGGCGAGTGCGCAGACGATCGCCGCGGTGAGGAAGATGTGGCTGGTGCCGTCCGTGACCGCGCCGAGGTAGGCGTCCTTGGCGCCGGCGGTCAGGTTCCGCACGGCGTTCGGGCCGGTGTCACCGCCGGCAGGCAGAGTGGGCTGGACGGCGCGGGTGAACAGCGAGCCGAAGACGGCGACACCGAGGGAGCCGCCCAGGGTGCGGAAGAGGTTGACCGAGCTCATGGCCGCGCCCATGTCGCGCATGGAGACGCTGTTCTGGGCGATGGTGCCGGCCATCTGCATGGTGAAGCCGAGGCCGATGCCGACGAGGACCATGTACAGGCTGGTCAGCAGGAACGAGGTGTGGGTGTCCATGGTGGCCAGCAGGCCGAGCCCGGCGGTGAGGAAGAGGGTGCCGGCGATGGGGAACATCTTGTACTTGCCGGTGGCGGACATGACCTTGCCCGCGATGGTCGAGACGATGACGACGGGGATCATCATCGGGAGCATCAGCAGGCCGGAGTTGGTGGCGGAGGCGCCCTGGACCGTCTGTTGGAACAGCGGCAGGTAGAGGCCCGCGCCGAACATGACCACACCGGCGGCGAGGATCATCACCATCGCGAGCGGGTAGTTGCGGTGGCCCGTGAAGACGCTCAGCGGCAGGAGCGGCTCGCCGGCGCGCTTCTCGACCAGGATGAACAGGGTCAGGCCCGCGAGCGCGGTGGCGCCGAGGGACAGGATCTGCCAGGAGCCCCAGGCGTAGGTGCTGCCGGCCCAGGTGGCGGCCAGGACGATCGCGGTGATGGCGACGGTGAGTGTGGCGATGCCCGCCCAGTCGATCTTCGCTTGGATGCGCTGGGCGGGGATGTGCAGCTTGCGCCACAGCCACACCAGGGCGACCAGGCCGAGGGGGAGGTTGATGTAGAAGGCCCAGCGCCAGTCGAAGTGGCCGGTGACGAACCCGCCGAGCAGGGGGCCGCCGATCGTGCCGATGGCCATGACCGAGGCGGTCATGCCCTGGTACTTGCCGCGCTCACGCGGCGGCACGAGGGCGCCGATCAGGGCGAAGGCGCCCGCGCCGATACCGCCGGCGCCGATGCCCTGCACCACGCGGAAGGCGATCAGCGCGCCCATGGACTGGGAGGTCCCGCACAGGGCGGACCCGACGATGAACACGGCGATGGACGCCAGATACGTGGGCTTGCGACCGAAGAGATCGCCGAACTTCCCCCAGATCGGGGTGGTGACGGCGGTGACGAGTGTGTAGGCGGTGACGACCCAGGAGATGTGTTCCAGGCCGCCGAGGTCGCCGACGATCGTGGGCATCGCGGTGCTGACGACCATGTTGTCGAGCATCGACAGCAGCATCGCGAGCATGACGCCGAGCAGCACCCAGCGCACGTCTTTCGGCACGGCTGTGCGGGCGGCGGAGGGGAGGGAGGCAGTCGCGGACATGACTGATCACTCCTTTCGGACAGGAAGGGGGAAGGGAGGGGGCGGGTAGTGATCCGAAGCCCGCCATTTCAGAAAAACACAACAGCCCAATAAGTGCAACAAGTCAACTTTTGAATCTGCATAACCAAAGAGATACGGTGTAGGCATGCCCGAGACAGAGACCTCCCCCGCACCAGTGGCGCCGGTGGGACGACGCGAGCGGAAGAAGGCGGCGACGCGCCAGGCCATCGCAGACGCCGCGCTGCGCCTGTTCCTGGAGCGTGGGTACGACGACGTCGGCATCCGCGAGATCGCGGACGCCGCCGACGTGTCCACCACCACCCTGTTCAAGCACTTCCCGGTCAAGGAAGCCCTCGTCTTCGACGAGGACGCCGACCACGAGGCCGCTCTGCTCGCCGCCGTGCGCGAACGCCCCGAAGGCCAGTCGATCCCGGCCGCCCTGCGTGAGCACGCGCTGGCTCGCCGCATGGCCTCAGCGGGGGGCGATGCGCGCTTCACCGCGTTCCTGAGGCTGATCAACAGCACCCCGGCGCTGCGCGACTACCACCAGGCCATGTGGCTGCGCCACACCGACGCTCTCGCCCGGGCCATCAGGGAGGCCAGCGGCATGCCCGAGGGCGATCCCGCATGCACGGCCCTGGCCCACTTCGCCCTGGAAGCGCCCCGCGCCGCCCGCGGCCACGACGATCCCCGCCAGGCCGTCATCCGCGCCTTCGACCTGCTCGAAAGCGGCTGGGACGCGCTCGATCCCGGCCGGTGAGGCCGGCCTCTCGCTGACCCGGTCGCGGCGCGCCACGGCCATGCTCGGGTTCCCGGCCGCGCCCGCCGCACGGAGTGCCGAGGAGCCGACGCCGGTACGTGCACTTGCTCGGTCGGCGTGGGCGGCCTTCCTCCCGACCATTACTGCGGCTTGGTCTGCGCTCACCTCATGGACCTGAGCGAGGGCCATGCCGGCGCAACCCGCGCGCCGCGGGAGGGCACAACCTCACAAGCGTTCAACGCGTTCACGCCCCCGAGGACGCCGCCGGGTTCTCACCGGGCCGACACCATGGCCTGCTGGTGGTGCCGCACTGCGCGCCACCCGGCATGCCCGAGCTGGGCCCAGCCCGTCGAAGTGGCCCGGGCCGGCTCGAGGAGGCGCCATGACACCGAGAACGGCTGCGGACCTGATGCGGCGGACGGCTGTTCCCGAGGTTCCCGGGGCCTGGCCACTGCTTGGGCACATCGTGCCGATGCTCCGTCGGCCCCTCGAATTCCTGCCTGCCACGGCCGAGTTCGGACGAGTGGTGCAGGTTCGGTTCGGGCGGATGCCGGTGTACGTCGTCACGCACCCGGAGGCAGTCCGCGAGCTCCTGGTGCCCGGAGACATCGATTTCACCCGCGGGCGCATCTTCGAAAAGCTCGTTCCGGCGCTGGGAAACGGCATTGCGACGGTGTCCGGCGCGGAGCACCGCCGGCAAAGGAGGCTGCTCCAGCCGGTGTTCACGCGTGAGCGTCTGACCGCATACGCGTCGATCATGCGCGAAGCCGCAGAAGAGGCGACCGCCTCGTGGCAGGACGGGCAGCGACTCGCCGTCGACGACGTCATGAACGACCTGGCGCTGACCGCGCTGACGCGCAGTCTGTTCAAGTTCACGGCGAGCAGCGACACCGCCGAGGCCATCAAGGACGGCATGCAGCAGCTCACCAACGGGCTGCTGCTGCGCACCGTGCTGCCGACGAGCTGGGAGCGCATCCCCTCCCCCGGCAACATCCGCTTCCGGCGCGCGATGGCGCGGATGCACCGTGCGATCGACGACGTCATCAGCACCTACCGGACGGCGGGCGAGGACCGAGGAGATGTCCTGTCCGCCCTGCTCGCGGTACGCGACACCGACGGCACAGGGCTGTCGGACGAGGAGATCCATGCCCAGGTGATGACGCTGGCCCTGACCGGCATCGAAGCACCCGGCGCAGCTCTTGGCTGGGTCATGTACGAGATCGGCCGCAACCCCGAGGTCGCCGTCCGCGTCCATGACGAGATCGACACGGTCCTCGACGGCCGCCCTCCGCACTTCGACGACCTACCGGACCTCTCCTATCTCGGCCGCGTGATCGACGAGGTGCTGCGGCTGCGCACTCCTCTCGTGTTCATGCGCCGCGCACTGAGCGCGGTCCGGATCGGCGAGGTGACGATCCCGGCAGGGGCGGAGATCGTCTACAGCCCGTACCTCATGCATCACGATGCCCGCTGGTTCCACGACCCCTTGCGTTTCGATCCCGACCGGTGGCTCCCTCAGAACGCGCGGCACATCCCCAAAGGCGCCTACATCCCCTTCGCGGCAGGTGCGTACCAGTGCATCGGGAAGATGTTCGCCACCATGGAACTCGCCATCGTCACCGCGGTGTTGGGAGCACGCTGGGCACTGCGGCCGGTCCCGGGCGTCACGGTGCGCGAGCTTGCGACGGCTCTGGTGCGCCCCAGCCAGCTCCCGATGACGGTGCACCGCCGGTCCGATGACCTCCGTAGCGGCCGGAAGTAGCAGCCATGGACGCCTACTTGGAGCCCGACCTGCGCCTCCCCTTCTCCACCGCCACCCACCCGCAGGCCCACCAGGTCCAGGAACTGACCGAGCGATGGTGTCGAAGGTTCGCGCTGCTGCGCGCGCCGGGCGCGGCGGCCACGTTCCGGGCACTGGGCTACGGCCGTCTCATGTCCACGCTCTGCCCCTGCGTACCGCTCGACACCATGGCGCTGATCACCGACTGGAACAGCTTCTTCTTCATCACCGACGACCAGCAGAACAGCGCCCTGACCACGCAGCGCACCGGCCGCTACGAAGAACTCGTCGTCGCCATGCGCGAGATCATCGACGAGGGCCCGCACGGTCGCCACCACCCGCGACACCCGCTCCTCGATGCCCTGCGCGACCTGCTGACGCGCACACTTCCAGGCCGTCCCGCCCACTGGAGAGCACGCTTCTGCCGCAACCTTCACCTGTGGCTGAGCGGGCACCTCGCGGAGAACTCCTACCGCGTCTCCGGAACGGTGCCGAGCGTCGACGACTACATCACCGTGCGACGGGACGCCTCGACGGTGCTGCCCACACTCGATCTGGTCGAGATGGCCGAGGGGGCAACGGTGACGGACCAGCTGTATCGGACGACTACGTACCAGACCCTCGTCCTGGGCACCGCCGACATCATGTGCTGGGTGAACGACATCCATTCCCTGCGCATGGAGGCCGACGACCCGATCAACCTCGTCACCGTCCTCGCCCACCATGAGCACCTGTGCACCCAGCGCGCGGTCCGGGCCGTTGCCGCACGCATCACGGCGCGCGCCCAGGAGCATCTCGCGGCGGCGCGTGAGCTGCCCTTGACGTTGCACGGGCTGGGGCTCACCGCAGGCCCGGCCCGGGCCGCCGTCCTGCGTTGTGTACGCGATCAGCAGTCATGGGCAGCGGGCATGGAGCAATGGGACCGCACGGACACCATTCGCTTCGCAGACGCGGAGGTCCCGGCGCGCGGGAAGACCGCCTCGTACGTGGAGGACCTGCTCGCCTGACCGCGACGCGGACGGAGAGCGACGTCAGGAGCGCGGCCTGCCGCGTCGATCTCCAGGAAACGCCTTACGGCATAGGGCTGGAACTGAGCGAGCGCGGCGGGTGATTCACGGCGCGCGATGTGGTGTCGCACCCCCACTTGTTGATCTTGCTGTGGTTCTTGTTGGCGTACAGGCCTCATGACACGGCGTCAGTCGACGGTGAGGCCGCTCTCCCCCACCCAAGGAGTCCTGGTGCGCGACCTGATCCGCCGTACAGCCATCGTCACGGCCCTGGCCGTGACCGCGCTGCCCGCCCTGCCTGCGAACGCGGCTCCGCTGCCCGACGGCGACAAGCGGCCCGTCGTGGTCGGCATCGGAACCCTCGATCTGCATGCCCCGCAGTTCGCGCAGTTCTGCGGCCTCGGCCCGGACGCCATCAAGGACGATAAGCGCACCCTCACCATGCGTCTGGCCAAGCTGCCGGACTTCGACGAGGAGCACGAGACCGCCCTCGCGGTCACCGGTCTGGTCATGGCCGACCTGGACACGGCCGGCCACAGCCTGCTGTGGGTGGGCGAGGTGGACGACGACCCGGGTTCGTTCGCGTACTTCTCGATCGAGGGTGCCTGTACGGAGACGACCGACGACGATGAGGTCACCGGCAAGGCGGACACCTGGAACCGCACCTATTACTTCGACTCCGACTCCGACAATCCCGGTCGCACCGAGGCCCTGGAGATCGACCCGGACAACCTGCCGCAGCCCGTGGTGCCGCCGCTGGACCTGCCCGACAAGCTTCCGCCGGCGAAGCCGCAGAGCACGGCGCCCGTCGAGCCGGAGCCCCGGCCCCGGGCGGGCGAGAAGGCCGTGATCGACGTCGCCGTCGGCTACACCCCCGCGGCCAAGCAGGGCCTCAAGGACGGCAGCGGCTCGGGCACCCCGTCCTGGGCCTGGCAGTCCCGGGAGATCGAGGACGAGATCCAGGCCGCCGTGCTGCACATGAACCGGGCCCTCACCGCGAGCGGCGTGAACGCGGAGGTCAGGCTCGTCCACACCTTCGAGGCGAAGGGCTACAAGGGCTCCGAGGCCCCGGACGTACTGCTCAAGCAGCTGGAGGCGGGTCAGGGAGAGATGGGCAAGCTCGCCCACGACGTACGCGACCGGTACGGCGCAGATCTGGTCTCCTTGTGGGTCAACGTCCCCAAGGACGCAGGCGAGTTCACCGCCGGGACCGGCAGCATGCCCAAGGACGAGGACGACGGCTACGCCAAGGTGTCCGCGGCCACCGAGAAGAACGCGTACAGCACGATCGACGTGTTCACCGCCACCGGCCGCGACCCGGGCTTCGCCCACGAACTGGGCCACAACATGGGCCTGTGGCACGACCAGCGCACCCTCGACAGCCAGATCGGACCCGCCGCGAAGCGGAACGGCATGACCGCCCGGGAGTACATGGACCGGCTCGGCATCCCGCCGTACGCCGCCTCCCGCGGCTACATCGCGCCCGACGCCCGCTACTTCACCACCATGGCGTACCGGATCACCTGTGAACCCTTCGCCAAGGGCATCGACGCCCCCGATCCCAACTGCCGTTACGCCGGCACCTATTCGACGCCGAAGCGGATGTCGCAGGGCACCAGCCCCGAGGTGCTCGGCGAGGACGGCACCGCCGACGCGGCCTCGGTGCTGAACCGGACGACACCGCTCGTCGCGCAGTACCGCAAGTCCAAGACACCCGCCCCCACCCCGGTCAAGCTCACCACCAAGGTGGCCCCGGTGGCCCGCGCCGGGAAGGTCACCGCCAAGCCCGCCGGACCGTACAAGAAGGGCGCGAAGGTCTCGCTGGCCGCGGCCCCCGGCAAGTACTGGAAGCTCAGCGGCTGGCTCGTCGCAAGCGCCAAGCAGGGCGCCAAGTCCCCACTGGCGCTGACCCTCGACGCGAACCGGACCGTGACCGCCACCTTCACCTGCAAGACCGCCACCGCGGCCGGGGCGATCGGCACTGCGTGGAGGAAGGCCGGCGCCGAGAAGAAGAAGCTGGGCTGCCCCACGGGGCCCGCTACGCGCACCGCGAGCCGTGACTCCCGCCAGAAGTTCGAGGGCGGCACCATCACGTTGGTGGCGAAGACCAAGAAGACGGTCGTCCGCTACTCCTGAGCACGCGAAGTGGTGCTTGTGAACCCTGCCGGGTTCTCGGGCCAAGGATGGTTCGGGCGCTCTTGCAGCGCCTTGGCGATCAGGTCGTGGATGAGGCCTTCACCGGGGGCTCGGTTCTCCTTGAGGCGGGCGAGGTCGTCGGGTCCGAACCAGTCGTAGGCGGTGTGCTTGGACCACTCCAGGGCGGGGTGGTCCAGGTCGCCGTCGACGTCGACGAGGTAGTCGGCCTCGCGACGTGTGCCGCCCCCGTCGTCGCCGGTCCAGGTGGCGATCCCGAGCAGGCGTCGTACGCGGCGCAGCTGCCAGCCGGTCTCCTCTTCGACTTCCCGGGCGAGGGCGTCCAGCAGGGTCTCGCCGGGCTCGACGTGGCCGCCGACGACGTCCCAGCAGTCGGGAAAGAGCCGCCGGTCGGGGCTGCGTCGCTGGGCGAAGGCCTTGCCGTCCTGGTTGAGGACGACCGCTCCGACCGCCCAGACCTCGCCGTCGGCAGGGACCGGGATCTCGACGCCGTTGTCCACGGCCACGTTGCGCTGCTGGTCTGGCATGGCCTCACTTTAGGGTCGTTTCCGGCTGCTGCCCGGAGCGTTGACCGCTGCGCTGTCCCGTCGGTGACCTGGCGGTGAGGCAGCTCAGAGTGCGCCGAGTGCCTCCTGGAACGCGTCCGCCGTGGGGGCTATGACAAGCACCTTCCCCTCGATGTCCGCGGGAAGGTGACGGCGGTCGCTCTGGTGGAAGATCAGCGCACCGCCACCCTGGGGCACGATCGCGGCCCCGAGAGCGGCGGCGAGTTGGGCGAGCACGCCGCCCATCGCGCCGAGCGCGAAGTGGGTCGCCGTCACGCACGGCATCCCGCCGTCCTCTTGGCGCGCGTGGTAGAGGTCGGCCTCGCCCCCGTCGTCCGCGCGGAGTTGAGAGAAGTCCTCCTCCAGTCCACCTGCCACCACATACGGCTCCGTCACCTGCCGGAGCCGTTCGGGGTCCAGGGATACGACCTCGCCGTCGACGAACCGGAGCATGAAGATGCTGTAACTCACGTGCGTACTCTGCCATCGCCATGAGCGGCCGGAGGACCGGCCGGGATGGACGACACCTGAACGCGCCATCGGAGCCCCAACTCCCTTTCCTCACGTCTTACTTCATGTCTTGACGAAAGTGGTCTGTACCTTTAGCTTCACCGAGCGACCCCACCCGCGTGCGTGCACTCGTCCGTTCGCAAGGTGAATGCGGCCCGAGTGCCCCACCCGCACGAAAGGCCGCTCCTCCATGCCCAGATCCAGGCACCTCTCCGCATCCGCCGCCCTCACGGTCACGGCACTCACCCTGTCCACCGGCCTGCTCACCGTCTCCCCCGCGCAGGCTGCCACCGGCACCATCACCGGCCTGGCCGGCAAGTGCCTCGACGTCGCCGGCGCCGGCTCCGCCGACGGCACCGCCGTCCAGCTCTACGACTGCAACGGCACCGCCGCCCAGCAGTGGACCGTCGGCAGTGACGGGACCATCCGCGCCCTCGGCAAGTGCCTCGACGTGACCGGCAATGCGACCGCCAACGGCGCCAAGGTCCAGCTGTGGAGCTGCGGCGGTAGCGCGAACCAGAAGTGGACGGTCACCGCCGCCCGCGACATCGTCAACCCGCAGGCGGACAAGTGCCTGGATGTCACGGGCAACTCCTCGGCCAACGGCTCCCGCGCCCAGATCTGGAGCTGTACCGGCGCGGCCAACCAGAAGTGGACCGCGCCCGCGCCCGGCGGCGGCTCCCCGTCCGCGCCGATGGCCGTGGCCCCGTACCTGTACAACGGCTGGGGCAGCCCGCCCAGCCCGACCACGATCACCAACGCGACCGGCGTGAAGTGGTTCACGCTCGCCTTCGTCCTCAGCAACGGCTACTGCACTCCGCAGTGGGACGGCAGCCGCCCGCTGACCGGCGGCGTCGACCAGCAGACCGTCAACACCGTGCGCGCGGGCGGCGGTGACATCATCCCGTCCTTCGGCGGGTACAGCGGCAACAAGCTGGAGAGCTCCTGCTCCAGTGCGGGCGAGCTGGCGGCGGCGTACCAGAAGGTCATCAACGCCTACGGGCTCAAGGCGATCGACATCGACCTCGAGGCCGACGCCTACAGCAACCCGACCGTGCAGCAGCGCACCGTCGACGCGCTCAAGACCGTGAAGGCCAACAACTCCGGGCTGAAGGTGTACGTCACCATCGGCACGGGCCAGTCCGGGCCGGACACGAGTCTCATCAACCGGGCCGCGTCCTCCGGGCTCACCGTCGACGGCTGGGTGATCATGCCGTTCGACTTCGGCGGTGCCGGCCAGAACATGGGCAACCTCACCGTCCAGGCCGCCGAGGGCCTCAAGAACGCACTGAAGAACGCGTACCACTACAGCGACGACCAGGCCTACCGGGACATGGGCATCTCGTCGATGAACGGCATCACCGACCAGAACGAGACGGTCACGGTGAACGACTTCCGGACCATCCTCGGCTACGCCCAACAGCACCATCTGGCCCGGCTGACCTTCTGGTCCGCCAACCGAGACCGGCCCTGCACCGGCGGCCCCGCCGACAGCTGCTCGGGCGTGAGCCAAGCCGCCTGGGACTACACGCGCGTCTTCGCCCAGTACACCGGCTGACCCCGACCGCAAGGAGAAACCGTGTTACCCCTACCCCGACGCCGTAGATCAACAGCACTTGCGGTACTGACCGTTGTCGCCGCTTCCCTGCTGACCGCCGCTCCCTCCTCGTACGCGGCCGCCACTGCGCTGCCCACCGGCTTCGCCACTCTCGTCAACGCCGCGAGCGGCAAATGCGTGGACGCCAAGGGTGCCGCCACCGCCAACGGCACGGTCGTGCAGCAGTACGGCTGCAACAGCACCACCGCACAACAGTGGAGCCTCACCGCGACGAGCGGCGGCTACGTCCGCATCAACAACGCCAACAACACCAGCCAGGTCCTGGACGTCACAGGCGTCTCCGCCGCCGACAACGCGCCCGTCCAGCTGTGGAGTTACGGCGGTGGCAACAACCAGCAGTGGCTGCCGGTCGACGAAGGCGGCGGTGCCTACCACTTCGTGAACCGGGGCAGCGGCAAGTGCCTGGACGACCCCGGCGCCTCGACCGCCGACGGCGTGCAGTTCGTCCAGTACACCTGCAACGGCTCCGCCGCCCAGCGCTTCCAGGTCGTCCCCGTCACACAGTCGCCGGGCAACCCCGACCTGGGGCCGAACGTGGTCGTCTTCGACCCCTCGATGTCGTCCTCGTCGATCCAGAGCAAGCTCGACTCGGTCTTCCAGCAACAAGAGAGAAACCAGTTCGGATCCCAGCGCTACGCCGTCCTGTTCAAGCCAGGCACCTACAGCGCGAACGTCAACGTCGGCTTCTACACCCAGGTGTTGGGGCTCGGCCTGACGCCGGACGCCGTCTCCATCAACGGTGCGGTGCACGCCGAAGCCGACTGGTTCCAGGGCAACGCCACCCAGAACTTCTGGCGCGGCGCCGAGAACCTCTCGGTCACCCCGACCAACGGCAGCGACCGTTGGGCCGTATCCCAGGCGGCCGCCTACCGCCGGATGCACCTGCGCGGCAACCTCGCCCTCGACGACGGCGGCTGGTCCAGCGGTGGCCTCATCGCCGACAGCAAGATCGACGGCCAGGTCAACTCGGGCAGCCAGCAGCAGTGGCTGACCCGCAACTCCCAGCTCGGCAGCTGGACGGGCGCCAACTGGAACATGGTCTTCACCGGCAGCACGGGCGTCCCCGGCACCAGCTTCCCCAACCCCCCGTACACCACGGTCGCCCAGAGCCCCGTCTCACGGGAGAAGCCCTTCCTGTACGTCGACGGCGCCGGCTCCTACCAGGTGTTCGCGCCCTCCTTGCGGTCCAACTCCACGGGCACCAGCTGGGCGAACGGCGCCTCCGGCAGCTCGCTCTCCCTGGACGCCTTCTACGTCGTCAAGCCCGGCGCCACCGCCTCCCAGATCAATACGGCCCTCGCCGCAGGCAAGAACCTCCTGGTCACGCCGGGCGTCTACCACCTCGACCAGACCCTTCAGGTCAATCGCGCCGACACGATCGTGCTCGGCCTGGGCCTGGCCACCTTCGTCCCCGACAACGGCATCACCGCGATGAAAGTCGCCGACGTCGACGGCGTGAAGATCGCGGGCCTGCTGTTCGACGCGGGCACGACCAACTCCAGCACCCTCGTCGAGATCGGCCCGAGCGGCTCCTCCGCCTCCCACGCGGCCAACCCCACTTCCCTGCACGACGTGTACGTCCGCGTCGGCGGCGCGGGCGTCGGAAAGGCGACGACCAGCCTCGTCGTCAACAGCGACAACGTCATCGGCGACCACATGTGGATCTGGCGCGCGGATCACGGCAGCGGCGTCGGCTGGAGCAGCAACACCGCCGACACCGGCCTGATCGTCAACGGCGACAACGTCACCATGTACGGCCTGTTCGTCGAGCACTTCCAGAAGTACCAGACCCTCTGGAACGGCAATGGCGGCCGCACCTACTTCTTCCAGAACGAGATGCCGTACGACCCGCCCAACCAGGCTGCCTGGATGAACGGCTCCACCCAGGGCTACGCGGCCTACAAGGTCGCCGACTCCGTCACCAGCCACCAGGCGTACGGCCTGGGCAGCTACTGCTACTTCAACGTGAACCCCGGCGTCGTCGCGGCCCGCGCCATCGAGGCGCCCAACAATGCCAATGTGCGCTTCACCAGCATGGTGACGGTCTCCCTCGGCGGCACCGGCACCATCACCCACGTCATCAACAACACGGGAGGCCCGTCCAACTCCGGTACCAACGTGGCGAATCTGAACAGCTATCCGTAACAGACCGAAGACCGGTGAGTGCCGAGCGGTACGCGTACCGCTCGGCACTCACCGGATCCGACCAGCTCCATCCCCATGTGCAGCGGGTGGGGCGCGAGCAGGCGGGGTGATCAGGTGGCTCGGGCCACCCGGATGTTGAGCTGATAGTCGCCGTCGCCGTCCGTGAAGCGGCGGGTCACGTTGAACGACGAGCCCACATTGGGCAGTTGCTTCGCGACGACCGAGCGGTTGAAGACGAAGGTCTGGTCGGCGATGTGGTCGTCGTCCAGGAAGCCGAGCAGCCACACGACCACGGCGCCGACGCCTGCCGTGACGGCACCGACCCATGCGGCCACGCCGGTCGCCGTGAGGATGCCGGCCGCGGCGGCGAAGGCGGCGGCGACGCCCTTGCGGATGTTCTCCACGTTGCCCTCGTCGTGCTCCCACAGGGACACGAGGGACCCGATCTCAGTGTCGGGCAGCGGCTGGGCCGCGCAGTTCTGGCCCCAGATGCAGCCGTCGGTGGACGTGAAGGTCCGCGACTCACCGCTGTCCACGTCGCCGAAGATCTGCGACCGGGTGGTGACCGTGATTCCGCTGCCCAGCGAGCCGAAGATCCAGTACGGCTCGTTGGACGGCCCGAAGATGCTGTCGGTCTGCCGGTCGATGCAACGGAACGAAGAGGCCTTGATGGTGATCCGTGACGACGGCGGCGCGGCCGCTGAGGGGGCTTCGGCCTCCGGATCCAGCGCGACCGTCATCGCGGTGGCATGTTCCCGCAGGAGGTCGCGCGAGGGAAGAGCGAAGTCGGCCAGCGAGGCGCTGCCCGCGTGGATCGCGGCCACATCGACCTGGGTGACGGTCGGCATCGCCAGCACCGACTTGACGATCCCGGGAGCGTCCTTGGCCAGGTCGCGCATGGTGTAGGACTGCTTCACGTCGAGCTGTGCGAACCGCTTCGGGAAGAACTCGTTGCGCATCTGCTGGGGCATCCGCTTGTCCGACTTGCCGTGCTGCTTGATCTGCTCGTCGGTGAGGCCGTTCTTGCGGAAGGCCGTCACGATCGACTGCTCCAAGTCCGTGAGCTGGGCGCCCTCCGAGAACTTCGCGCAGCTGTGGAGCACGATGGCCAGCAGCCAGTTCCGGTCCGGGTTGGCCGTGAACCTCTTGCGCAGCGGCACGCCCCTGCCCTTGTTGTTCATCATGTCGTCGAACACACGGTCCGGTGATCGAGGTGCCATGGTGGGTCCCCCCTTGTGGCTGAACGCCGTTGTTCCGCCTGGGAAGGGCAACGTCCTGCCGGGCCGAGACGCCGTCAACGCGCAGTACGAGTCGTACGCCCGGGCCGGGCATCGTGCCGGGCCCCGACGTCATGCGCCTGCCGTAGCGACGTAAGGGGTGAGGGGTGAGGGCCCACCACGCGTTCCGGCCGGCAGCGCCGGCGGTTCCGCTTGCCGCACCGTGCCGGCGCCGCGCTCGTCCCTGTCGGGGGGCGCGGTCGCCGTCAAGGACAGTGAGGGCGGTTGTCAGGTGGCCTCGATGGGAACACTTGGCCGGGGCGCCCGGACCGGAGGCGCGCGGGGAAACCGGGGGGATCTGACGATGCGTGGGCGCGGAGGTAGGCCGGGCGAGCGAGTGAAGCAACTACCCGTCGCGGCAATACCCGTGGGCGGGGTCGAGACCTGGAGCGCGGCCGACGCCGAGCGATGGCGGGCGGCTCGGGCTCCGGTCATCTTCACGCCCGTCGCAGGGAGTTGGGTCGCGGCGGTCGTGGTGGTGGTGTCGTACGTGCTGGCGTCGGCGTCCTCCTCCTCGTCCGCCGTCTGGCACGGAGGTGCGAACTCCGGTACGGACTGGCTGCGTTATCCGGCAGCGGTCCTGCTGGCGAGTCTGCCGCTCTGGTACCGACACCTGTCGGAACTGGCCGGGGCGGCTGCTGCGATCGTCGCAGTGAACGCCGGATTCTCGCTCGCCTCGGCGGACGGCGGCGGTCAGCTCGCCGGCTGTCTGCTCGTACTCGCCGTCTGCGCCTGGGCGTTCACCGGAGGCTGCCTGCGTCTGCGGGCCCGCCGCAGGCAACACGCGCTCTTCCTCGCGGCGGCCGGGCGGCGGCGCTTCCCGCTGCCCCGGCGGGTGCCGGAGTCGGACGGTTTTCGCGGGCACGCCCAGTTCTACACCGGGCTCGTGTTCTGCCTCATCGCCGCCGGGCTCCTCATCTCCGGACTGGTCAAGGACCTGACGGGGGACGCGTACGACGCCGTGGGGCAGCAGATCGCGGCCCTGCTGTTCCTGCTCCCCGGCAGCACCCTGTACGCGCAGGGCCTCACCACCTACTGGGCCGCGCGCCGCCTGCACGAGGAGGAAGCACACCCTGCCCTGCGCGTGGGCATACGCATCGCGCCCGACGGCCGCCACTGGATCCACCCCGACGCCCGCACCCCCGCCGGGCAGCCGCTGATCTCGTACGTCCCCGGGGACAAGGACACCCGCAAGCCCCCGCATCTGCTGGGCAGCAGCTCCTCCTACGGCCTCGGCGACGGACACCACAGCATCGACCCGCGCAGCGAGCCGTTCGAAGCGGTCCTCTACGGACCCGTGCACGAGGGCGCCGAGATCGTCGTGGCGTACGCCACCATCACCTACCACCCCCGTCAGGACACGGGCCAGATGTACTCGGACGTCACCACCGCCGCCCTGCTCCCGCACCGCCGCCACGGCCTGGCTCCATGGCAGCCGGTCGACGGCATCGCCCACGAGCGCGCACGGCGCGAGAAGGTCCGCGAGGACGCGGCCCGGTCCGACCGCGCCGAGGAACAGCTCACCCGGTACCGGGCGCAGCGCGCGACCCGAGCGAAGCAGGCCGGAGCCGGAACCGCCGGTGGGTCCGCCGCCGGCGGTGGGGGCTGCGGCGGAGGCTGCGGGAGCGGCGGGGGCGGTGACGGCTGTGGCGGAGGTTGTGGGGGCTGCGGCGGCTGAACTACCGCTCACTGCCGGGCTGTTGCGCTCACCAAAAGGCTCGTGAGCTGTGACCTCGGGGGCGGCGGGGGGGCTTACAGTGAGCGCCCCCAGGTCTGGCCCACGAGGTCGTGGCCAAAGCTGCGATGGGGTTCCTCGGCGATGAGTTCGAAGCCCTGCTTCTGGTAGATGCGCCGGGCCGAGTCGAGGACGTCGTTGGTCCACAGGGTGATCGCCTCGTATCCGGCCTCGCGCGCGAAGCGAAGGCACTCTTCGACCAGGCGGGCTCCCAGGCCCAGTCCGCGCGCCACGGGTTCGACGAGCAGCAGGCGCAGCTTCGCGGTGCGCTCATCCCCGCGTACGCAGAAGACGCAGCCGGCACGTACGCCGTCGACCTCGGCGATCCACGCCTCCTGAGGTCCGGCATCCACCGCCGTGGCGTAGTCGGCGACGATCCGTGCGACCAGCGCCTCGAAGCCGGTGTCCCAGCCGAACTCCCGGTCGTAGAGCTCTCCGTGCGCCGACACCACCCAGCCCAGGTCGCCGGGGCTGCCCAGGCGCCGGATCACCAGCTCACGTTCCGCCACCGGATCCCTCACTCCCACATCACTGAAACGACTGTTTCAGTAGGCTAGCCCGGTGACCCGATCCGAGACAAACCCCTCCCCTCGACGGCAGGAACTCCTGGAAGCCGCCTACGCCTACGTCCTGCGCAGTGGATTGGGTGAACTGTCCCTGCGCCCGCTCGCCGAGGAGATCGGCTCCAGTCCGCGCGTCCTGCTCTACCTGTTCGGCAGCAAGGACGGACTGATCCGCGCCCTGCTCGCTCGGGCCAGGACCGACGAGCTGGCAGCCCTCCAGCGGCTCACCGATGCGCGCAAGGGACCCGACGGGCTGGCGGCGGTCGCCGGCGAACTGTGGCAGTGGCTGTCCGACGAAGCCCACCGCGGTCTGCTCACGGTCTGGGTCGAGAGCTACTCCCGCTCCCTCATCGATCCGGACGGCCCGTGGGCCGGATTCGCCCACGGCACGGTGGACGACTGGCTCACGCTGCTCGCGGCCGGCCAACCCCCCGAAACCCGCGACACCGACGCCGGACTCGCACAGCGCACGCTCGTCCTGGCCGTCCTCCGCGGAGCGTTGCTGGACCTGCTCGCCACCGGCGACACCGCGCGCACCGGCGCGGCCGTTCGCCTCCACCTGACCGCCATGGAGTGACGGGAGTACGCGGCCGAAGAAGCACCAGCAAGCCATCCGCCGGTTTTGCCCAGCTCGTCAGCTTGTGCGAGCCTTGGCGGAGAGCTCGACCAGCTCCCGGACGAGGCGCGCCGTACCCGGATTTCGACGACGGTGCCTAGGGAGTTCGTCATGGCATGGATCGTTCTCATCATCTCCGGGATGCTCGAGGCCGTATGGGCCACCGCCCTCGGCAAGTCCGAAGGCTTCTCCCGGGTTCTTCCCAGCGTGATCTTCGGCGCCGGCCTCATCCTGAGCATGGCAGGCCTCGCCTACGCCCTGCGCACACTGCCCGTAGGCACCGGGTACGCGGTGTGGGTGGGCATCGGAGCCGTACTCACGGTGACGTACGCGATGCTCTTCGACGGCGAGACCGTCTCGGTCATGAAGCTGCTGATGCTCGCCGGGATCGTCGGCTGCGTGGTGGGCCTGAAGGTCCTGCACTGAATTGAGCGGCACTGCCGGCCGAGGCTCATCTCCGGGCGCACCCTGGCCGAGATGAGCCTCGGCCCGTAATTATGTCCCGCGCCGGGCGCTCCCAGGCAAACGACGATGAGTTGCGCTTCCCGCCGACGGACTGGCCGCAGGTCGCGGCCCGCTCGTCCGCGCATTGCCCGAACAGCCGGGCACAGTACCGCAGTTGGCCATCGACGCCCCTGATGGGCGCGCCTGTCTTGGGGGACCCCGGCCACCTGGCCCGATTGCCGGCCAACCTCGTCGCGAACGCCCGACGCCACGCGGCCACCGCCGTCCCGGTCCGCGTCACCGCCGACGAAAGTGACGTACGCCTGGAAGTGAGCGACGACGGGCCGGGGCCGGGCCTCCCGCCCGAGGACCGCGAGCGGATCTTCGAGCGTTTCGCCCGGCTCGACGACGAGGCCCGCACCCGCGACGACGGCGGCAGAGGCCCGGCGACCGGCGGCCGGCCGTGAGCGGTTTTTGGGTGGCTGCTGAGCGGTTTCCGTTACACAACGGCCGAATGGCCGCGCGGTCGGTCTCCTACGTTCTCTCCCGTCGCCGCACTTCGGCGGCTCACCTGCCGAGAACGAAGGAACCCTCATGGTCTCCACCCGCAGTCTCATCCGCTCGACCGCCATCGCCGCTCTGGCGGGCTCGGCACTTCTCGCCCCGGCCCTCGCCGGAGTCGCGACGGCAGCCTCCGGCCCGGCTGCCGCGCCTTCCCGGTGCGAGGCCGGCCAGTGGCAGTTCAAGGTCCACAAGCTGTGGGACGGCGGCAAGGCGGAGGTCGCCAAGAGCCCGGGTGACGACTTCCACTTCGCCCAACTCACCGACAAGAAGGGCAACCTCGTCGGCGAGCTCGATTCCGTCGACCGCCGCTCGCTGGTCCTGAAGACCGGCCTCAAGATCACCCTGACCAAGTCCGGCGGCATCGTCCAGGAGTGGACGGTCGTGCACTACGGGTCCGGCATGGCCAAGTAGTCCCGTCCTCGTCGCCGTCGCTGTTTCTGCCCCGATCCCGTTCCCGTTCCCGTACCGCAAGGAATCATCTCGATGCGCACCACCACCTTCCGCACCGCCGTCGCCGGCGCGTCCATCGCACTGGCCGCCCTGGGCCTGACCGCCTGCGGCGCGGACAAGGCGCAGACCGACGCCGGACGCCCGTCCGCGCCGGCCGCCTCCCCGTCCGCCCCCGTCCCGGAGCAGAGCTCTGCTCCGGGCACGCCGAGCGCGACCCCCTGGAAGCCGGGCAAGCCCGCCGCCTCGCAGTCCGCGCCGGCCACGACCGGGACCAAGCCCCCGGCGCAGTCCGGCAAGCCGCAGGTCCGGATGACCAAGGACCCGGGCGCCGCCTCGAAGGAACTGACCCGGCTCCAGAAGACCGGCTGGTTCAACCCGAACAAGATCGAGTACGCGGATGACCCGGTCATCTCGCTGCAGCAGTTCAAGCGCTGGCTGGACAAGGGCTACATCGCCCCGGGCGGGGCCTGGACCGCCAAGGGTGAGGCGGCGGTGGAGCGTGCCAACAACGGCGGCGAGGAGATGTAGGCCGGGCGCCGCGCCCGATCGCGATGCCACGCCCACGGGCCGACCATGGCCCTGGGCCCGCGCAGCCCGACGGATCGACCTTCGGCTCGCCGAAACGGACAGGGAGAAGTTCATGGCCAGATGGCCCCTCGCCGTGGCCTTGGCGTTCGGCGTGCTCACGCTGTCGGGCTGCGCCGACACCTCGGCCGTGGTGGACGCGGGCCGGGCGCTCAGCCCGCCCTCGGTGCCGGAGCCGCTGTGGACCGTACGCCCCACAGCCTCACCCGAGGGGCCCGAATCACCGGCTCCCCCCGAGAGGCCCGAGCCGTTGCCCGGCCTGAAGCTGCGCGCGGACGCCGACGCGAAGAGCCTCGACGCCAAGGCCGTGGCCGCCAAGGACCCGGGCATGACCGCGGAGCTGCAACAGTCCGCGGCGCGCTGCAAGCCGAAGTCGGGGTGCGGGATGCGACCGCCCGTCCTGCGCGATCTGACCGGCGACGGGCGGCCGGAGCTGATGATGCTCATCGATCTCGATCCCCGGTTCCGGTCCGGTGACGAGGGCGACCTGGGGCTCGGCAGCCAGCTGTATGCCTACCGGGTGAACGAGGGCCGGGTCTACCAGATCCTCGGGCTCGCCGTGGAAGAGGACTCCCAAGTGGACCTCCAGGGCCGCGACCTCGTCATCCGCCAGACCGTCCCACAAGGCTGGAGCAACAACGTGGACCAAGTGATGACCACGCGTTACCACTGGGCGCCCGAGATCGGCATCCTCGATGTGGCCTCCACCGTCACCGGCCCCGCTCTCGCCACCACTCCTCCTGCTCCTTCACCCTCGACCACGAAGACGTCATGACTCCCCCAGGCACCCCCGGCGCCCCCGCCGGTTCCGGTCCCCGGCCCCGCATCCTGGTGGTCGAGGACGACGACGTGATCCGCGAGGCGACCACGGTCTCCCTGACCCGCCTCGGCTTCGACGTGACCGCGTGCGCGGACGGCGCGAGCGCACTGCACGCCTTCCGCAGCGAGCAGCCGGAGGCCGTCGTCACCGATGTGATGCTGCCGGAGCTCGACGGGGTCAGCCTGACCCGTTCGATCCGCGCGAACAGCACCGTCCCGGTGCTGATGATCTCCGCGCGCGGCGACGACATCGATGTGATCGCCGGGCTGGAGGCGGGCGCCGACGACTACGTCACCAAGCCGTTCCGTGCCAATGTCCTGGCCGCCCGCCTGCGCGCCCTGATGCGCCGCACCACCTTGCACCCCGCGCCGCCCGCCGAACCGGAACCCGCGCCCGTGGCACGCAATGTCCGCACGGTCGGCGAACTGGAGCTGAACACCGACACCATGGAGGTACGCGTCGCGGGCGCACTCCTCGCGGTCACCCCGACCGAGCTGCGGCTCCTGATCGAGCTCACCTCGTCGCCCGGCGTCGTCTTCAGCCGCGAGAAGCTCCTGCAGGAGGTCTGGGACTACGCCTGGGGCGGCGACACCCGGGTCGTGGACGTCCATGTCCAGCGGCTGCGCGCCAAGATCGGCGCCGAGCGGCTCGTGACGGTCCGCGGCTTCGGCTACAAGATCGTCGGCTGAGCGAGTCGTGCACACAGGTCCCGCACCTCGCGTCATGGGCAGGCGGCAGCAGGAAGCCGGCAAGAGGTCCGCGGGATTCAGCGGTCTGCCCCTGCGGATCGCCGCACTGATCGCGGCGGGCTCCTGCCTGCTGACCGGCTCCCTCGGCCTACTGGTCAGCGCCACCTCCGCCGACCAGCGCCTGGACCTCAACCGCACCATCGTGCTGGGACGCCTCGATCGCGCCCTCACCGTCTATGGCGAGACATCCAGCGTCACCGGTGACGGCGTCGCACTCAACGCCCCCGATCTGCCACCGGAGTTGGCCCGGCGCATCGCGGGCGGACGCGTGGCGACCCAATTGGCCGACGGCTTCGAGGGACCGCAGTTGTGGGCGGCCGCGGGCATGGGTGAGCAGACCTTGTCCGTACGCAGCAACTACCGCCTGGAACGCCGGGCCGACCAGCGCTTCAATCGCAGCATCACCGTCCTGGCCGCCGGCACCGCCGCAGCCGTCTCGCTGGCCGGCCTGCTCCTCGCCAAGCCGCTGAGCGGGCGTCTGCGCCGGGTCTCGCGCACCGCACGCCGGATCGCCGACGGCCATCTCGACGCCCGTATCGGCGAGGTCCGCGGCGCCGACGAGATCACCGAACTCGCCGCGTCCGTCGACCAGATGGCCGCGGCCCTGCAGCACCGGCTGCGCGCCGAGCAGCGCTTCGCCGCCGACGTCACGCACGAACTGCGCACCCCCGCCGCGGGGTTGCTCGCCGCCGCCGAGATCCTCCCCGAGTCCCATGAAGCGGATCTGGTACGTGACCGGGTCGAGGCCTTGTGCGATCTCATCGAGGACCTCCTTGAGGTCTCCCGCCTCGACGCGGACGTCGACGCCGCCGCCCTGGAGCCGCACCACCTCACCGAACTGCTGCAGCGGGTGGTCGCCTCCACCGGGCTTCCGGCGGACCTACGGGTCGTTGACGACTCCACGGTGCTGACCGAGCCACGGCGCCTGGAGCGCATCGTCGCCAACCTCCTGGCCAACGCCCACCGGCACGGCGCCGCGCCCGTCACCCTGACCCTCGACCACGGCACCCTCACGATCCAGGACCACGGCCCCGGCTACCCCGCCGACCTGCTCACGCAAGGCCCTCGCCCCTTCCGCACCGGCACCCCCGAACGTGGCAAGGGCAGCGGCCTGGGCCTGGCCATCGCCACCGGCCATGCCCACCTCATCCAGGCTCGCCTGGCCTTCACCAACCCCCCAGGGGGCGGAGCACGCGCCACCCTCACTCTGCCGCTCGACACCGAGGCGACGTAACGCTGCCCGTGGGGCATCCGTGCTGCCCACGGTCATGCGTCGGGTGTTCTTGGCTCGGCCGGCCGCTCACCAGGCCGCGAGGCCCTGCGCCGCATCCTCGCCGTCGTGGCGTCACCTTCCAGCGCACGGACGCCCCCGCGACGCGGCAGCTTGATCAATCCGGCGGCCTCCCCACCCACGACATCAGGTGAGTCGCGGGGCGACCTCGGCTGCGACCCATTCCATGGCCTTTCCGACGTGCTCAGCCGCGACCGGCAGCCACAGGGTGCAATCGGTAAGCCCTGCCTCGGCGAGCCGTATGAGGTCGTCGGCGACGCTCGCTGCGGTGGGCGCGGCACCGCCGAGTGGTCGTCCCGGTGGCGGAACCACCGCGGGGATACCGGGCGGTGTGAGGAACGCGGCTGAGGCGAGCGTCAGGCGGTCGGCGTTCCCCGCGTCGCCGGCGAGGTCATGCAGGCGGCGCCGGACGTCGCTGACCTCCGCGGCGTCGGCGCCGGTGCCGTACCAGCCGTCGCCGAACCGCAGCACACGGCGCAGGGCGGCGTCGCTGTGGCCGCCGACCCACACGGGCGGACCGCCGGCGGTGACCGGAGGCACTCCCAAGCGAGCCTCGTGCAGTGTCGTGAACGGCCCGTCGAAGTCTGCGGGTCCTCCGGTCCACAGGGCCTTGGCGGCGGCGAGGTGGTCGTCGGTTCGTGCACCGCGTTCACGGGCGGGTACGCCGACGGCGGCGAACTCCTCAGGGTTCCAGCCGGTCCCGACGCCCAGGACCAGGCGGCCGCCGGACACGACGTCCAGGGTGGCCGCCTGGTTGGCGAGCACCAGCGCGGGATAGTACGGAGCGACGAGTACGGACGTCAGCAGTCGCAGACGCGTCGTCGCCCCTGCGACGGCCGACAGCAGGACAAGCGGGTCCGTGTCGAGGCCGAAACCGCTGTCCAGGAGGCGGTTGCCGACCGCGACGTGATCGAAGCCCAGTTCTTCGGCGTGGCGTGCGGCGCGGAGCACGCCGGCTCCGTCGTCGAGCGGCCAGCGCGGCTGAAGGGAAATGCCGAGGTGCAGCAGGGGCATGAGGTTGCCTTTCGGTGGCCACACGGCGATCACTCGACCGCCCTGTCGCCACACCCAACCCCCGCACCGCCCCTGTTTCATCCCGGCTGGAACGCACAATCACCCGTCGCTCCATGTGGTGTTGGCCGGCTGACGCCGCGAAATCCGCAATCCGGTGAACCTTCCCGGTCAGGGCATCAGCTCAGCGTCTTGAGCGCCGCCGCGTCGTACGGCTTGATCTCCTCGACCCGGTCCCCCAGTACCTTCGCCGCCCACTGCGGGTCCTGGAGCAGGGCGCGGCCGACGGCGACCAGGTCGAACTCGTCGCGCTCCATGCGGTCCAGGAGGTTGTCGATGCTGCCGAGCGCGGCGCCCTCGCCCGCGAAGGCGCGGATGAAGTCACCGTCGAGGCCGACCGAACCGACGGTGATGGTGGGCTTGCCGGTGAGCTTCTTGGTCCAGCCGGCCAGGTTCAGGTCCGAGTCTTCGAACTCCGGGAGCCAGTAGCGGCGGGTGGAGGCGTGGAAGGCGTCGACGCCGGCCGTGGCGAGCGGGGTCAGGATCGCTTCCAGCTCCTCGGGGGTCTCGGCGAGCCGTGCGTCGTAGGCTTCCTGCTTCCACTGCGAGTAGCGGAAGATCACCGGGAAGTCGGGGGAAACGGTCGCGCGGACCGCGGCCACGATCTCGGCCGCGAACTTCGTGCGGGCCACGGGGTCGCCGCCGTAGGCGTCGGTACGGCGGTTCGTCCCCGCCCACAGGAACTGGTCGAGCAAGTAGCCGTGCGCGCCGTGCAGTTCGACGCCGTCGAAGCCGATGCGCTCGGCGGCTGCGGCGGCCTCGGCGAAGGCACCGATGACGTCGTCCAGGTCGCGCCAGGTCATCGCCTTGCCGGCGTTCTCGGTGCCGTCGACGCGGATGCCGGAGGGGCCGACGGCGGGCGCGTCGGCAAAGGGCGGTTGGCCCTGCTCGCGCACCATGCCGATGTGCCACAGCTGCGGCACGATGGTGCCGCCCGCCGCGTGCACGGACTCGGCGACCTTCGCCCACCCCGCCAGCTGCTCCTCACCGTGGAACCGCGGGACACGGTCGCTCTGCCCGGCCGACTCGTGACCGATGTAGGTCCCCTCGGTGACGATCAGCCCCACGCCGGCGGCGGCACGACGGGCGTAGTACGACTGCACGTCCGCACCGGGGACACCGCCCGGGGAGAACATGCGCGTCATCGGCGCCATCGCGATGCGGTTCGGGACGGTCAGACCGTTCAGCGCGATGGGCCGGGACAGGATCTCGGCCGCACGGGAGGCGGAGGACGTGGTGACGGTCATGAGGTGCTCCTTGTGAGTACCGGTCATAGGTACGTGTGGTGCGCAGTGAAGGCGTGGAGGGAATGTGTGGGGGCAGGCCGTGCCGCGGCCCTCGGCGGCCGGCACGGCCGGCACGGCCGGCACGGGCAGGAAGCGGTTGGCGTCCCGCGTCAGGTGGTGCAACCCGGTCGGGGCCGACTCAGACCGCGGACTTCTCGGCGGGGTCGGCAACGGGGCTGTCCACGGCCGGCGTTGTCGCGGCGCCCGCGCCGTCCTTGCCGGCCGTGACGACCCGGGGGCCGTGCTGACCGCGCAGGCCGAGCCAGCCGATCACTGCCACCAGCGCGAAGGCGACGGCCCCGATGCCGAAGGTGAGGGTGAACCCGGATTCGGCGGGCAGCGGCGGAGCGCCCGCCGGAAGGTGCTCGATGGTCTTGGACGCCAGGATCGTGGTGACGATGGCGCTGCCGATCGCGCTCCCGGTGGAGCGGGAGATCGAGTTGATGCCGTTGGCGATGCCGCTTTGGTGGTGCGGGACGCTCGCCATGATCACGGCGGGCATGGCCGCGTAGCCGAAGCTGACGGCCGCGCCGACGACGAGGCCGGCACCGATCACCGAGGCGGTGTGGGCGTGGTCGACGGCCAGCCAGCCGAAGCCGACGGCTCCGAAAGCCGCGGCCATGCCGAGCACGAACCGGGGGCCGCGGTGGCGGACGAGCTGACCGCCGACGGGCGAGGCGAGCAGGGAGACGATCGCGCCGGGCAACAGGAACTGGACGGACGCGCGCAGGATGGAGGCGTCGAAGCCGAAACCGGTGAGCGCCTTCGGCATCTGCACGAGGTAGGAGACGCCGAGGAAGTTCGCGAACATGCCGAAGCCGACGAGGATGCCGGCCAGGTTGGCCATGAGAACCGGGCGGTGGACGAACATCCGCATGTCGACGAGCGGCTCGCGGACCTTGCGTTCGACCAGCACCCAGACGGCGGTCATGACGGCCGCGCCGGCGAAGCTGCCCAGCGTACGACCGGAGGCCCAACCCCACTCGTGGCCCTGGGAGATGGGGAGCAGGAGCAGCAGCAGGGCGATGCCGAGGGTCAGCGCGCCGAGGAAGTCGGTGCGGCCGCCGGTCTTGTGGCGGGTCGCGGGGACCAGGAAGACGACGGCGAGCAGGGCGAGGACCGCGAAGCCGGTCGCCATCCAGAAGGCGTTGCGGTAGTCGGCGCCGGCGCCCGAGGTGAGCAGACCGGTGGCGACCAGCGCGAGGCCGCTGCCGAACGCGAGCGTGCCGCTGACCAGGGCCATGGCGCCGGGCAGCTTCTGCGGCCGGACCTCTTCCCGCAGGACGGAAAGGGCCAGCGGGAAGATCGCGGTGGCGGCGCCCTGGAGCACCCGGCCCACGATCAGCAGCGGCAGCGAGCTTGCGAGGGCGGCGATGACGGAGCCCACGACCATGACGCCGAGGACGGCCACCAGGGTGGGCTTCTTGCCGTGCTGGTCGCCGAAGCGGCCGAGGAGGGGGGTGAAGACGGCGGCGGACAGCAGGGTGGCGGTGGTCACCCAGCTGACGTTGGCGGTCGAGGTGCCGAGATCCCTCTGGATCAGACCCAGGATCGGCACGGGCAGGGTCTGCATCATCGATACGACCATGGCGGCGAGGCTCAGGGCGAAGACGATGACCGTCTCGTTCCGTTGCCCGGTGGCGGGGGCGGGCGCGGCGTGACTCATGGCTGGCGGGACCTTCTCAGTGCTTCAGATCGTAGATGTTTGATGACATCAAGTACTTTCGTAGACGGTAGACGTCAATAGTTAAGGTCGTCAAGTAAACAATTGATGATGTGAAGCAACTTGAGTAGGCTGTAGCCATGAGCGCCACCACCCCACAGGCCCCCTCCAAGCTCCAGCTCCTGGAGCTGCTCGCCGCCATCGGCACCGCCCAGTGGCGCGATTTCGCGGCGGCCGCCGCACACCACGGCCTCACCTCCACGCAGGCCAAGGTCCTCGCCCAGCTCGATCGCCCTCGGCCGATGCGCGGCCTTGCCGCGCTGCTGGCGTGTGACGCCTCCAACGTCACCGGGATCGTGGACCGCCTGGAGGCCCGCGAGCTGGTCCGCCGTGAAGCCGACGCCGCGGACCGCCGCGTCAAGAACGTCGTCGCCACCGACTCGGGCCGCGAGATCATCCGCCGCGTGCGCGAGGAGATGCAGGGGACGCACGGCGCCCTCGATGCCCTGGACGAAGCCGAGAGCACGACGCTCTACGCCCTCCTTGAACGCCTGCGACCGACGATGGAGAGGGACGCCTGACGGCCTGCGGCCCAGGCACCTTTCGGGCAGGCGCGGAAGCTTCGTCAACGCCGACGTGCGCCCCTTGACGTTGCCCCCCCAACAGCCCGATGCCGAGGCCCGATCCAGCAAGGACCCAGCAACGTACACGCATCGTTGTCGACGACGCCTGCCGGATCACCGAGCAGGTCATCGACCACGCGAGGCGGGCAATCCCGGCCAAATCAGCGGCTAGGCTCCGGTCTCATGCGCGTATTGGTCTTGGAGGACGACCCCGAGCTGGGGCCCGCCGTCGCCGATCGGCTGCGCGGGGCGGGGTTCGCGGTGGACCTGGTGCGGACGCTGGCCGAGGCCGATCTGAAGGTCTCCGTCAACGCCTACGACTGTGTCGTGGCCGATCGGACGGTTCCGGACGGCGATGCGGTCAGCTGGCTGGCCGAGTGCCGGCGGGCGGGGTCGGCACTGCCCTTTCTTCTGCTGACCGCGATGGATGCGGTGAGCGATCGCGTGGCGGGGTTCGAGCACGGGGCCGACGACTACGTCGTCAAGCCGTTCGCCTTCGCCGAACTGGTCGTGCGAGTGCGCGCGTTGTGCCGCCGGGGACAGCCCGCCCGGCTGCCGGTGCTGCGGGTGGGTGACCTGGAGGTCGATCTGCCGCGGCGCCGCGTATCGCGCGACGGGGTACTGCTCAGCCTGACGGCCAAGGAGTACGCGGTTCTCGAGGTGCTGATGATGCGCGCCGGAGAAGTGGTGACCCGCAGCGAGCTGATCGAGCACTGCTGGGACGAGGTGAGCGAGCCGATGTCCAACGTCGTGGATGTCCTGATCCGGCAGCTCCGACGCAGGCTGGGGCCACCGGACTTGATCGGGGCGGTGCGGGGCGTCGGCTATCGCCTCGGCGACGGCGACCACGGCCCGGCTGCCGAGGACCGAAGGTGAGACGCCTTCGTCGTGCTGCGCCCGCGTCCCCCGCCGTGGCCCGCCTGCGGCGCACCCGTCGGCTGATGACGCTGCTGTTCGCCGCGACGACCGCGGCCTGTCTGCTCGTGCTGGCCACGATCGCGGTACGCATCGACGCGGGCTCCCGTAGCTCCGGTCTCGACCACGAGGTCAGCAGCCGGGCCGCCGGTCTTGCCCGGTCCGTCTGGTTCGATGCCGGGGTGCTGCACCTGGAGCCGCTTGAGGAGGATGAACTCGCCCAGGGTGCGCAGGTGTTGGCCGTCCTGCAGGTCGGTCCGGGGAAGGCGCCGCTGGTACGGACCGCTGTTCCAGCCCGTTCCGCGCTGCCCGACGGCGGCGAGCTCGGCCGGGTGTGGGCCGACGTGCTGGCCGAGCAGGAGACCGTCGTGTTCAGCGCTGACTCGCGGAGCGGCCGGCAATTGCGCTGGGCAGCGGCACCGGTCTGGGACGACGACCGGATCGGGGCCGCCGTGCTGGTCGGCACGGGGCTGGCCCGCAGTGAGCGCGATCATGCGCTCCTTGTCCGCTGGCTGGCGCTCGGCTGCGCGGCCCTGGTGTGCTGTGCGGCGGCCGTCGGCCATCTGCTCTCCGGGCGGGCCATGCGGCCGGCCGTCGTCGCGCTGGCCCAGCAGGAACAGTTCCTGGCCGAGGCGGCGCACGAGCTGCGCACCCCGCTGACCACGTTGCGGCTGGCGGTGGAAGCGGGGAGCTCACCCGGCGAGGCCGTACGGCTGGTGGACCGGCTGAGCAGACTGGTCACCGGGCTGCTCGCCAGGGCCCGGATGGAAGCGGGCGGGCAGCGGCCCGAGCTGCTCGCGCTGCGCCTCGATCAGCTGGTGGAGACGACCGTGGCCGAGCTGCCGGACCACGATCGCGTGCGGGTACGCACCGAGCCCGTGGTGGTCCTGGGCGATCCCGATCTGCTGGCGCAGGCCGTGCTGAACCTGGTGGAGAACGCCCAACGGTACGGCGGCCCTGCCGACTCGCCGGTGGAAGTCACCGTCGCACCGGGCCTCGTCACCGTTCGCGATCACGGGCCGGGCGTGCCGGTCGCAGACCGGGAGCGGGTCTTCTCCCGTGGCGTCACCGAAGGCTCTTTGGGTACGGGAACGGGGCTCGCCATCGTCCGCTGGGTTGCCGAGCTGCACGGCGGCTCGGCCCGCCTCACGGACGCACCCGGCGGCGGACTGCTCGCCGAACTGCGGCTGCCGGTCCGTCCCGGCTCACCGTCCTCATCGTCATCTCATGAAGGCTCCGGCACCGTAGGGGCATGAAACGCCTCCACACCTCCGGTCTGCTCGTCACCGCCGCTGCGGGACTGGGCGCGCTGTTGATCGTCGTGCCACTGCTCGGCCGGGAACCCGAACCCGGAGCTTCGGACCGGGCAGTGGTCCGTGTCGATCAGGTCGGCTATGTGCGCGGTGAGACCAAGAAGGCCTTCGTCATGGGGTCCGAGGCAGCCCTCACCGGAGCCCGCTTCAAGGTCGTCGACACCAAGGGCAAGACGGTGGCGACCGGGAAGCTCGGCGCCTCCACCGGGAAGTGGAACGGCAAGTACCAGTCGGTGCGTACCGCGGACCTGTCCAAGGTGAACACTCCCGGTACGTACCGCGTCGAGGTGACCGGTACCGCCACCGGGCACTCCCCCGCCTTCAAGGTCGCCGGCGCCCGGGACCTGATGACCCCGCTCGTCCGGGACAACGTCCGCTTCCTGCAGGCCCAGCGCGACGGAGCCGACGTACTGCCCGACGTCCTGGGGCGCAAACCGTCCCACCTGGCCGACCGGGAGGCCACCGTCTACGCGCAACCCCGGTACAACAAGGACGGAACGGAGCTGCTCGACGAGCAACTGGCAGAAACCGGTGACCAGGTGGATGTATCCGGCGGCTGGTTCGACGCCGGGGACTTCCTCAAGTTCACCCACACCACGTCCTACTCGGTGGCCGAACTGCTTCTGGCCCAGCGGGAGTTGCCCGACGTGGAGGAGCTGTCCGCCGAGGCCGACCACGGCCTGGACTGGCTGGACAAGATGTGGGACCAGGACAACAGGACCCTTTACGCGCAGGTCGGCATCGGCGCGGGCAACGAAGGGGTGCGCACGGATCACGACGTGTGGCGGCTGCCGGAGGCCGACGACAAGCTCGACGTCTCACCCGGCGACCCCGACTACACGATCAAGCACCGGCCGGTCTTCCGGGCGGCCGCACCGGGCGAGGCGATCAGCCCCAACCTGGCGGGCCGTACGGCCGCGGTCTTCGCCCTCGCCGCGCAGCGGGCCGCCGAGGAGGATCCCGAGGCGGCCCGGGCCTGGCTGGGCAAGGCCGCGGCTGTCTACGCACAGGCCGACACCGAACCCGGCAAGCTGGTCACCGCCTTCCCGGGCGCCTTCTATCCCGAGGACTCCTGGCAGGACGACATGGAGTTCGGCGCCACCGAACTGGCCCTGGCAGCGCAGCTGTTGGAAGACGACCGGGAGGGCGACTGGACCGAGGAGGCGGCCGGCTGGGCAAAGGCCTATCTGGACTCCGACGTCCAGGGAACCCTGGGTGTGGCCGATGTGAGCGCGCTGGCCCACGCCGACCTCGCCGAAATCCTGGGCGAGAGCGATGCACAGGAGGTCGGGGCCGAAGACCTGCACGCGGACCTGCGGCGCCAGCTGGAAGACGGCGTCAGTCGCGCCTCCGACGATCCCTTCCGTGCCGGCGCGGTCTACGACGACTTCGACGCCGTCCCGCACACCTTCGGCCTGGTGGCGACCGCGCGGCTCTACGGCGAGGCCACCGGGGACACCCGCTACGCGGCGTTCGCGGCGCAGCAGCGGGGCTGGGCGCTGGGCGCCAATGCCTGGGGCACCAGCTTCATGATCGGCGCGGGAGAGGTCTACCCGCACTGCCCGGAGCACCAGGTGGCCAACCTCAAGGGCAGCCTCGACGGCAAGGGCTCCATCCTGCGCGGCGCCGTGGTCAACGGCCCCAACGAGGCTTCCAAGCTGGAGGAGTTGAACGGCTTCTCGGACATGAAGAAGTGCTCGGCCGCCCCGCCGTCCGGCGCCTGGAGCGAGTTCGACGGACAGGGAGCCCGCTACGTGGACCATGTGGGCGCCTGGCAGACCGTGGAGCCGGCCCTGGACTTCACCACGACGGCGCTGCTCGCCTTCGCGCTGACCTCGCGCTGACCTCGCTCTGGTGGACAGCCACGTGTGTGGACCGGTCCGGGACGGCAGAGCGCACCGTCTCCCACCACGACACCGGCTTGCCCGGACTGGACGCCGATGCGGATGCCGGGCAACCGGTCAGGTCAGGCGCCGGTCAGCGCTGCCGGTGCGCCGTCCGGCTCCCTGAGGGAGGCCGACAGGGCCCGGGCCTCGTGCTCGGTCATCCGAGAGGTCTCGTACGGCACTGCGTTGACCCACCGCTGCGTCAGCCGGGCGATCCGCTCGCCGTACCGCTCCGCGGTGATCATGTCGCCGCGCGATCCGGCCTGCTCCGACCCCAGGTCGGCGTGGCTCTGGCTCATCAGCCCCAGCCACGAGCCCAGCCGGTTCACGTCGTCGCGGGTGCCACCGCTCCAGTTGTTGCCCGGCATGTCGCCCACGCCGATCCACTGCATGCCCATCTGCGCGCCGAAGACCGCCAGTTGCTCCAGGACCGCCAGCTTGTCGCCGCTCTGCGAGGCGGACATGGTGAACGCGCCGGCCAGCTTGTCCTTCCACGCCTGCGTGACGAACGGCGTGAACGCCGCCTCCATGAACGCCTTGAAGACTGCCGACACGCTGCCCATCAGCGTCGGGGAGCCGAAGACGATCGCATCGGAGCGCTCGAGCAGCGCCAGCACTTCCGCGTCGTGCCAACGGCCCGCGACGACGTCCTCGGGCCGGATCTCGACGAGATGCACCCGGGCGCCCGGCACCAGCCGCGCCCCGTCGGCGAGATGCTCGGCCAGGGCCCGGGTGTGCCCGTGCACCGAGTGGTAGACCACCGTCACCGTGGCCGTCGGCGCATTCTGCTCACGGGCAACGTCATTGACTGTCATGTGCTCTTCGCTACTTCCGGTAGTGGGGAAAGCCCTGCTTGCCCACCCATCACAGCCTGTGTACGGCACGGCATCAACGCCGAACTTCGGCACCCAGCGATCGGTGACACCGATCGATCGGGTTAGCCTGGGCCCGTGGACAGGATGGAATTGGAAGCATTCGTCGCGGTCGCCGAGGAGCTGCACTTCGGTCGCGCCGCCGCGCGCCTGCATCGGGGGCAGCCCACCGTCAGCGATGCCGTCAGGCGGCTGGAGAGCACCCTGGGCGGACGGCTGTTCCACCGCACCAGCCGCCGGGTGTCACTGACCGATCTCGGCGAAGCGCTGCTGCCCGACGCCCACGCCACCCTGACCCAGTTGCGCCACTTCCAGCAGCGCGGACGCGCCCTCGCCGCCGGCGACAGGGCCGACACCACCCTCGTCGTCGCCCACGCCGAATACACCGCGCTCCCGCTGCTGTTGCGCTGCCTGCCGCAGCTGCGCGAGCGTTTTCCCAGCGTGACGATCGTGCCGGAGGCCATGCCGACCACGGCCCAGGTGACCGCCCTGCGGGCACAGACGATCGGCCTCGGCATCGGCTGGGCGACCGGCGGCGTCACCGGCGTACGCGCTCGGGTGCTGTCCTCCGAGAGGTTCATGGCGCTCGTGCCCGAGGCCCATCCGCTCGCCGATCACAGCGAGTTGAGCGCCTCCGAGCTGTCCACCACCGGCCTGCTCACGTGGCCCCATCAGATCAACAGTGGCCTCTGCGACCGTCTCCTGTCCGCCTTCCACATCGGCGGAGCCGACCTGCGCATCATCCGAACCGCCGACAGCGTGCACGCCATCGCCGCCCATGTGGCCGCGGGAACGGGTATCGGCATCACCGTCGAATCCGCCCTCGACCAACCGCCACCCGGCCTGCGCGTCATCCCGCTCACCGGCCCTTCGACCACCGCCGACCAGGTCGCCCTCACCTCCACCGAGCCGTCGGACACGGCCACGGCACTGCGCGACTTGCTGCTGCACGCGTCGGCACAGGCGGCCTCCACCCGTCACTGAGCGGTGTGTATCGGCGAGTTGAAGGTGGTGGGACTGATGCACCCGCGTCGTGCCGGACGCTCACTCGTCGGCAGTCGGAGTCCAAAGATCTTCCCCAAACCCGGCGTCCACGAACGACCCACCACCGATCTTGATCATTCCGGCATCCGCTGGTTGCAACGGCCCGCTCTGAGGGGCACGGCGAGCCCGCCCTCAAGCTCACGACCCGTCGCACGTGGAACGGATGTCAGGCTCTCCAGCAACCGTCGACTCTTGCGCCGTTAGGGTGATGCCGGATCGTTTGGCCAACGAAACCCCGGACATACCCGAAGGGATTCACGGGCGCTTCGATGACGCCGGATTTCGAGCTCAAGGGCAGGCACTGACTCGATTCGACAACAGTGCAGATTCCTGCAGGAACGGTTTGAGCCGGCGGCCTGTGAATGCCGGCCGCTCTCCCGACTAAGTCCGTGTCCTATGTGGTGAGGCGGACGAACCGCTTGTAGCAGCACAGGCCGGCTCTGCGCTGGCACCGCTGAAGGCGATCGCCTACGCCCGGGGCCAGTTGGGCCTGCCCTACCTGTGGGGCGGCGGCGGGCATCATCACACTGCCCCGCATCGCACAGGAGCAGTACCGCGCTGGGCCGCGCGTGCCGTGGGGACAGCAACTCCGGCCTGGCGACCTGATGTTCTACGGCTCCCCCGGCAACATCCACCATGTCGGCCTGTACATCGGTAACGGCAAAATGATCCACGCCCCGCGCCGCGGTGCCCTGCTCCAGATCTCGCCCTGCCACTATCACGGGGGCGACTAGGCCAGAGCGACACGGACGGCTGAAACGACCACGCAAGAAGCCTGGTCAGATGTGAGGCAGGTTGGGGGCAGACTCCGCGCAACCCTTGCAGGCAAGCTCGCCCCAACCTCCTTGCACTAGCAGAGGTAGGCCCGCAGTCCGGATACCGTCGCCGATGACGCCGAAAACTCCATGCGAGACCCTTCGCTTGTTGCGCTTACGACGATTCCCCAGCCGCCCGATGGCATCAGACTGACCATCTTCACTCCCGGAGCCTCCCACCCTCTAACCAGCAATCCTGCAACGTCATTGAAGGTGAGGTAGAACTCGATCGAGTTGAGCCCCTTCGACGCCCAGTCCGGCGGTAGGGGCGAAGGCAGCTCTCGCGTATCGAACCCCAGAGTGACAGACCTGCCCCGTTCATCAATGTGCACGTAGAACAGGTCAGCCGAGTCGAGTGAGGGCGGGAGGCCATACAAGTTCGCCAGATCTCCGGGCGAATCGAGTAGGTCGACCCAATTAGACTCTGCCATAGAAGTTCTTCTCACTGACGTTAGGGATGGAATCGCGCAGCTTTGCGTCGAGCCTGCGCAGGAACGAATGTGGCCCTTCGTCGGACCCGTCAGCTCCGGGCTGAAAACTGCTTTCATGCCCCACCAAGACCGAGTTACTGGCGGAGAATTCGAGATGCACCTCGCTGCCCGACGCTACGACATGGATCCTCTGGTCAGGCTCGGGGTTAACCGTGAACGCGGAAAACACGGGAGGCTTCCAATCCGTCAGGGAGAGGTCTGCCACGGCCAAGAATTGCAATTGGCACTGGATAACATCGGATCCTGGCCGCTCTGGAGTCGAGGCACCCTCGACATCCAGCGGGAGGTCGATGCGCAAAATAAGGCTCGGCCCCCGCCAGTTCAGGTTGACCGAACGCAGCCTCACTGTGTCAATCGGCGGGATGGGGGTGCGGAAAGCCTCAAGGATCTCAGGGTTCCTGAGGTACTTATTCAGGGTCGTAATAGTAATGTGGCTCACATCCCGGGATCTGGCCGTTGCGTGTGTTGTCGTACGGTCGCACATGGATATGTGCCGGTTGATGCCCAGGGGTGCCTGGCTCTCGATGCCCGAACCAGTGATCCTGGAACACCACGATATCGCCGGTTTCCGGGTTCTCATACCACTCTTCGCGGTAGACCACGGGCTCATGATTCCGCATCAACTGCTTGCTGCCTGCGTACTCCGGACCAGTAGCCGGAACTTGGTCGTTCATATCGAATGGTTCAACTCCCTCAACCCCTGCATCCCTCAGCGCTTGGGCTTTCTTCTCTTCAAGGGAGCCGCGCTGCCCCTCTGGAGGACAGTCGTCGGTGGGTGCCAGCCCAAGGGGGTCGGCCCAAGTGTGGGGGTTGGGCACATACGCTGCGGGGTTCGGAGCCGGTCGAAGCCCGAGCGGATCTTGGGAGAGGTAGCGAGCCGTTTCCGGGTCGTAGTGGCGAAAGTAGTTGTAGTTGAGGCCCGTCTCCGGATCGAAGTACTGGCCGGGGAAACGGAGTGGCGTGTAAGCGGTGGCGCCACGGTTCCAAGCGGTGGCACCCCATAGTGCATTGCGGGAGCGCCAGGCAATGCGACCGTTTGTGTCCACAAGCTCGGTAGGTGTCCCGATCAGGTCGGTGACGATCGCGTAGAAGCGTTCATCGACGACCTCTTGGGAAAGATCATTCGCTGTCTTGCGTTCCGTCTGGGCCAGGGGATGCAGGCCGCGGTGGTCCCACGTGAGGGTGACGGCCTGGGGGTTGTCGAGGGCGCGTGTGGTCTGTTCGCACAGGGTGTTTCCGTCCCAGGTGAAGTCCACCTGCTCGACCACTGATTCTCCGTCTGCCGCGAGACGTTGTTTCGCTGTCCGGCGGCCCATCGGGTCGTAGTGGTAGCGCCAGACGGTGCCGTCTGGCGTGATGACAGAGGTGAGCCGGTCCTCGGGGTCCCAGGTGTATCGCCAGGTGTCTGGCTTGCGGGACAGGCGTGACTTCTGGCGCAGGGTGACGCGGCCGGCTGCGTCGTGTTCGTAGCGCATGTTGCCGGCGCTTTGAATCCGGGTTCCGGTGTAGACGCGGGCCCCATGGGCTTCAAGGCCCGGCAGCTTGGAGGGCCAAGTCGCCTGGATCTGGTTTCCGGCGTCGTCGTATGCGTAGGACTCGGTCCAGCCGCGCGCGTGGACGGCCGTGACCCGGCCTGCCGCATCGAGGTCGAATTGCTGCGAGCCGTTGAGATGGTCGTCCACCGAGGAAAGAAGTCCATCGGCTCGATAGCCGTAGGTGCGGTGCTGGAGTGCCTGACCGTCTTGACCGGCGACGTGCTGGGAGGTCGTGCGCCCCAACTCGTCATAGGAGTAGGCCAGGTTGAGGTGTTCGCCGATGTGACGGCTGAGCTCACGGCCTGCGTCGTCGTGAGCGAACGACACGGTGTGGCCCGAGGTGGTCAGCTGTGTGCGGCGACCGGCCGCGTCCAGTGTCCACGTGCTGGATACCCCTGTGGGCGTGGTGCGTCCGGTGCGTTGGCCCAGCGCGTCATAGGTGCGCGTCAGTACTCGGCCGTTGACCGACTCCGAGAGGATGCGGCCAACACTGTCGCGCTCCATGGCGAGAACGGAGTTCGGCCCTGCCGCCCGTACGAGGGCGCCCTTCCTGTCGTATGTGTAGGTGGTGAGCGCTCCGGCGGCGTCCTTCGTCGCGATACGGCCCAGCAGGTCGCGCTCGAGGCGGATCGTGTCACCGGACGGCATGGTCCGGCCGGTCAGCTGGTTGGCCGCGTCATACGCATAGGTGCGCGTGCGGTCGTCGAAATCGGTCTCGCCGACGATGTTGCCGGCGGCGTCGTACTCGTAGTTCCAGGTCATTCCCAGCGGATTGACAACCTTGCACAGTCGCAGCTCGGTGTCGTGCTCGAATTCCAGACGTGCGCCGTCCGGGCCTGTGCGCGAACTCATGAGGTCGAAGTGCGTGTACTCGAACTGACTGACCGAACCTGTGGCGTCCGTATGACTGGTGCAGTTGCCCTCGCCGTCGTACGTCCATGACTCGGTACTGCCGTCGGGTTCGATCCGGCGGGCCGGCAGGCCCTCCACGGTCCACTCCAGGTAGGTGGTTGCCCCGAGCGGATCGGTGATGGAGACAGGACGACCGAAGGCGTCCCGCGCGTAGTGGGTGACAGCACCCAGTCGGTTCGTGGTGGCCACGGGCAGGCCCGCGGCATCACACGTGATGACGTCGGTGTGGCCGAGCGGATCGGTGACCGCCGTGAGACGTCCGGCCTCGTCATGCGTGAACTGGGTGACTGCCTGGGCCGGGTCCACCGACGCGGAACGGTTGCCGCGGTGGTCGTAGGAGTAGCGCCAGGTCGATCCATCCGCCTCGACGACTTCGACCCGGCGGTTCAGCTCGTTGTAGGCAGCCGTGGTGATCGAGTCGTCCGGCCGGTGTACCGAGAGCAGATTGCCGTGCTCGTCCCGGGTCCACGTCGTGGTCCGGCCGAGCGCATCGGTGCGACTGAGCAGCCGGTCACGCGCGTCATGTGACTGCTGCGTCGTGCGTCCCAGCGGGTCTGATTCCGCGATGACTTGGAGGCGGCTGTTGAACTGATAGGTGGTGGTGGCACCCAGTGAGTTGGTGAAGCGCGTGATGTGACGCTCGGCGTCGTAGTCAAACGTGGAGGAGAGATATCCGTCCGGGCCGACCGTCGCGATCACGCGGCCGGCGGCGTCGTAGGTGTAGTGGAAGGCGGAGCCGTTGCGGTCGGACCAGGAGCTGATCCGTCCTTCTGTGTCGTAGGTGAACCGCAGTGGTAGGCCGGAGGAGTTGGTGACCTCGGTCAGATCTCCAGTCCCTACGTCGTGCGCGTAGGTCATCACCGTCACGGCCTCGTCGGGGCCGTCCTGGGTACGCAGAGCCAGCTCCGTGACGCGCATCAGCTCGCGGTCGCTCGTGAGACGAAGCTCGTATCCGCCACTGTGCGTCACCGTCATGGGCATGCCGTTGCCATCACGATGAATGTCGATCTGGTTGCCGTTGCGGTCCTCGATCGCGATCAGCCAAAGCTGCCAGCCCGTTCCATGAGGGCGAGCGAAGTAGCGGGTCACACCGGTGTGAGGATCGGTGGTGGCGAACTCCATCTCCTGAGCGCCGAACTCGCTCGTGCGCCGCAGGGGTATACCCGGGCCTTCCAGGGGCAGCACCACGGGCTGCTGGGGGGTGGGCAGTCGGTCGTAGACCAGCAGGGTGCCGTCCTCGCGTGCCCAGACGGCTCTGTTTCGTACGTCGACCTCGATGCGCTCGTCCAAGGTAGAGGCCCAGGAACGTCCGAACCACGTGCCGAAGGTGTAGTCCGAGAGGTGGGTGCGCTTGAGGACCAGGGGCAGTACGCCGGGGAGGCGAATGTCGGTCTGCGGCAGCACCATTTGCCCGGTGGCTACATCCACCGGGTCCGTCTCACACCGTCGCTTGTTGAGGTCGACGCCGTGTCGACGTGGGTCGTTCAGTGCCTTGTTGAGCAGATCAGGCTTGCTGCCGGCCGCTCCTCCGGTGCCGCCGCGGCCGCCAGGTGAGTTGGGCCCACCCTGATTCGGGCCGCCTGGTGCCGTCCCGTCGCGCCCCTTCATGATCTTGTCGAGGTCGTCGGCGACACCGCGCTCGTTGCGCTTGTGGTTCTCCGAGGTGTCCCGCATGTTCTTCGGGACGGTCTCGCCGTTGTGCTTGATGACAGCCGTGACGGTCTTCTTGAAGGCTTTGGCCGCGCCGTCGACGATGCCGTCGATGGGAGCGGTCAGGGCGTCCTTGCCACGGGCCCGGCCGTGCGCGTTGTGGGCGCGGTCCAGAGGGCCGGTGAGGTTCTTCAGGGAGCGTTCGCTGAGGCGGCCCATATCGCCGGCGCCCTTTTCGTACTCGGCGTGGTCGATGCGCATCGTGCCGGTGCCGCCGCCCGGCCCGCCTCCGGAGGAGCCGCTTGCCGAGTTGAGCTGCATGGCGGCCGCGCCACCGGTCGCCGGCTGGATGGCATCGTTTGCCAAGTCCAAGACGGCGTCCGAGACCATTTCCTCCAGCTTGGCGGCGACCGGCTCGGTGACCATGGAGATCACCTGGTCGACGATCTGTTCGGCGGCCTCCTTCACCAGACGGCGGACCACCTCCCGCATCGCAGCGATCTCCGCCGCACCGATCAGGGCCGACAGACCGCCGGTGACGAAGGCCAGGCCCATCGAGACGCCGACCGAGGCAGCCAGCACGCCGAGCTCGACCTCGGCCTTGATCTTCATGCCGTAGATGATGTCCGCGACCACGTCCATGGCGTTCGCGAACTGCCGCGCGACGTCGGGGAGTTGGTCCAGATGGGAGGCTTTGACCTTGCCCCAGTGGTCCTGCAGGGCGTCGACGGCCCAGCCCTCACTGGAGGACAACAGCCGGCTCACCGCGGCCTGCGCCTCGGCCGAGTGGCCGTCGAAGGCGTCCGCGAGCTCACGCATCGCGTCTGCCATCTCGCGGTAGTCGTCCTCGTCTACATTCGGGAAGTTGATCCCGATGAAGTCGAGTATCTCGTCCAGCCAACCAGGCAGCACATAGCCCATCCCCGCACGTCTCCCCGTGCCGCGCCGCTGCGACTAGGCCCCCGTGGCTCGTCGCGTACGCGAATTCGTACCGTACGCGACTGCCCTTTCGAGGTCCAAGGCGGCCTCTCGACTCACCACCAACACGGTCGGGTTGGAACCCGGGAGGGCCCATGGATGCGGGGGCGCCGTGTGCCGGGAACGACCTCATGGTGATCTACGTAGGACCTGTATGTGCCGAGTCCGAAAGTGGCCGCTCGCGGGAAGGGGCAGGCGCTTAGGCGGCCGACGCCGTCGGAGCATGTCCACCCGGACATGCCCGGTCGCTGCAGACTGACCCAGCGGATCACCCTGAGTCCGATACCCACTCCGATCAGATGCCTCACGAGCACGAGGGGCACCTTCCGCAGATTCAGGGCAAGTTGACCACCCGGAACCAGTTGGACGGGGCTCGCCCGCCGCACCGGCGACCGGACGCAACGGTCGTCGATCAGCCAGGGCGTCGCCGATCAAGTGATTGCAGGCAACCCCAATCGGGCCCGGGGCAGCCCCCCTTCCCATCCACTTGCCCCACCAGGTATCTTGCATCGCATGGAACCAGGTGATTCGACCAAGCAGGCCCGGGCAGCCGCCCAGCTGCGCAAGGGCGTCCTGGAGTACTGCGTACTCGCCCTGATGCGGGACCGTCCGCGCTACGGCGTGGAACTCCTCCACGCCCTGGAGGAGTCCGGCGCCCTGGCCACCAGCCAGGGCACGGTCTACCCCCTGCTCTCCCGGCTTCGCCGCGACGACCTGGTCACCACCACCTGGCAGGAGTCCGCCTCCGGTCCACCCCGCCGCTACTACGCGCTCACCGACAGCGGCCGAGCCGCACTCGACGAGTTCACCCGTGTCTGGCCCGGCTTCCGCAACGCCGTCGACGCGTTCCTGACCACCCCCCACCCCTCCACCGGAGACCCCGCATGAAGACTTCTGCCGACCCCGTGCGCGACTACCTCTTTGCCGTCGAGCGCGAGGCATCCGCACTCCCCGCCGACCGCCGCCAGGAACTCCTCGCCGACCTCGCCGAACACATCGACGTGACGCGCGCCGAACGTCCCGACGCGGCAATCGGCACGGTCCTGGCGGAGCTCGGGGACCCCCGCACGATCGCGGCGACGGCACTGGCCGAGGCAGGCAGCACGGTTACCGGCGCCCCGGTCGCCAGTGCTCCCGGCGCGCCCGCCCGGCACGGCAAAGTGCACCCCCTGGTCCCGCTCCTGATGCTCACGCTCCCCTTCCTCCTTGCGACGGCCCTGCCCGATGCCCCCGCCGTGCAGTTCTGCAGCACCTTGTTCCGCGTCGTCGGTGCGGTCCTTCTCTGCACCTCGGTGCACTGGACCGCCGTCCAGAAGACCACCGGCGTTCTGCTCACCGCCGTCCTGCCGACCGTCGCCATCAGCATCTGGATGTGGGCCGGCGCCGCCCCGGCGGGCGACGGCCCGGCTCTCCTGGCCAACGTGGCGACGCTTGCCCTGCTGGCCTGCACGACAGCTTGGCTCTGGCGGGTCCGCCGCGCCTGAGCGCGGCAGGCGCGGCGCTGCCCGGGCAATGGGGGTGCCGCGCAGTTCCAGGCAGGAGGAGGAAGCAGGTCTACGCGGCGCCGGGGTCGGCGCCTTCCCCGTCCGGGCCAGGGGTGTCGTATCCCAGGCCCCGACGGATCGCGATCTCCACGGGTGAGTACGCGCCGTCGGCCCGCTCCAATTCATAAGGAGCGGCCGGCATCAGCGGCGGCTGGGCCATGAAGCGCGGCCGCACCCCGTGGTGCGGCTGCGCCGCGTGCACCAGGAACGGATGGCACAGGAAGACGTCGCCCAGGGACCCGGTGGCGAGGGCGAGTGGCCGGTGCTCGGACGCCGCCACCAGATCAGGCGCAAGCGCCAGCCCGCTCGCCCCGTCCTCCCCGTACTTCTCCAGCACCTTCGGCACATCGAGATGCGAGCCGACCCGGATCCGGGTCGGGGCGTCCTCCTCGCCGACGTCGCTGAACAGGAAGAGCATCAGCAGCGCCCGGCCCTTGGAGCGCAGATTGGTGAAGTACCAGCTCTCTCCCTCCGGTAGATAGCTCCCCTCGATGTGCCAGCCCGCGTCGTCCGGCTCCTCCGCGTGCGGGAAACGCAGCGGGAACGTACCCAGCGAATAGCGCGGCTCCCAGCGTCCCGCGCCGACGAGAAGGTCGTACGCACGGTGCAGGGAAGGGGAGTTGGGTGCGGCGGCGAACGGCCCCTGCGCCATGCCCGCCACCCAGTGCACGGGCTGCGTCCACGTCGCTGGATCGTCCGCGTCGCACCCCGTCTCTCGCCACAGCAGCCGCACGCAGTCCGCGGCCACGCGCGGCGCGACGGCACCCTCCAGCTTCACGAAGCCGTCGCGGAGGAAGCGGGAAACCAAGGTCGTGTCATCCATGCCCCCATCGTGCGGCGGCACCGAACCCGCTCACCCGGCAATCCCCGCACCACCTTTGTCGGGTGCTCGTCCTTTGTCGGGTGCTCGTCGAGCCTTCCTGCCGTTGGTGGGGTCCTTACGTTGGCGCGTGCAGCATGTGCGCGAGAGGGGCGCGGTCTTCCCATGAGAGGGCGCGCACTCCACCGGTGCCCGGCTCCCGATGACGCCAACACCCGGCTCGGGAGCGGGACATGGTCACGCTAGTGTGCGCAGGTGAGCCTTTACATAGTCGTTGGTTTCGGGCCCGCCGGGGCGGCCACTGCTCGGCTGCTGGCCGAGCGGGGGCACTCCGTCCGCGTCGTCACCAGGTCGGGCCGAAGCCCGGAGCCCGGCATCGAGCACCTTGCCCTGGACGCGGCAGACGGCCGACTGCTGACCGAGGCGTCGCAAGGCGCGGCCGCACTCTTCCACTGCGCGGCGCCGCCCTACCCTCGCTGGGCGAGCGCATGGCCGCCGCTGGCCTCGGCGGCCTGCCAGGCGGCTGAGGCGACCGGGGCCGTCCTGGTCATGCTGGGCAATCTGTACGGCTACGGCCGGGTGGACGGCGCCATGACGGAGACGTTGCCGCTCGCGGCAACGGGCCCCAAGGGGCGGGTGCGCGCTGCCATTTGGGAGCAGGCTCGCGGTCTTCATGAGCAGGGCCGCATCAAGGCCGTCGAGGTGCGGGCCTCGGACTTCTTCGGGCCCGGCGTGGTCGACGGCGGCCACCTGGCCGCGCGCGTCATGCCACGGCTGCTGCGCGGGAAGCCGGTCTCCGCGCTCGGGGATCCCGAGGTCCCGCACAGTTGGACCTATCTGCCGGATGTGGCCCAGGCGTTGGTCGAGGTCGCCGGCGCGGAACAGGCCTGGGGCCGGGCCTGGCACATTCCGACGGCGCCCGCACGATCCACCCGCGACATGGTCGACCGCCTTGCCGCTGCGGCCGAAGTCGGGCCCGTCGGGGTGCGCAAGGTACCGCCGGCTGTGCTGGGCGCCGCGTCGCTCTTCTCCCCGATGATCCGCGAACTGAAGGAAGTCCGCTATCAGTTCGACCGCCCCTTCGTAGTCGACTCAAGCGCCTACGAGGCTCAGTTCACGGTACGAGCCACCTCCATCGAGGAGCAGGTCAAGGCCACCGTGGACTGGTGGCGCGAGCGCCTGGCCACCAAGGGCTGAGCAGGCGAGGGCCCGGCGAGGCCAGCGGCTCGGACTGCCGGCCCACCGCTCCGGGCCCACCCCCTCCGGGCTCATGCCTCCCGCATCAGCGCGCTCAGGCTCCGGTCGAGGTCGAGGGCGACCGCCTCGTCGCCGGGTGCCGTCACCGCGTACGAGCGGAGCAGGAAGCGGCGCAGCGGTCCCGTGTCCATCTGCGCCAGGGCGATGCCCTCGGGCGTGTGGAACTCGAGGATCGTCTGCGCCCGGCCGCAGGGCCAGATGTGCACATCACCGCTGCCCGACGGGGTGCGCAGACCCGACTCGAGCAGGTCGCGGGCGAACGTCCAGGGCACCGGGCGGCCGTCGAGGGAGGCCCCGGGCGGGAAGGTGATGTGGATGGCGAGCGGGTCGGCGCTGTCGTAGCGGAGGGTCACGCGGACGGTGGGCTGCCCGTCGGCGGACGTGATGAGGCGGGCGCGTGCGGACTGTTCGATTACGAGAGTCATCTGTCCGGCTCCTTCGGCGGTGTGCTGGGCGGAGTGAGCGGTTGCCTGTGCTCCTGTGCCTGTCGACTGCCTTGTCGACCCGCCGGGGGCCCTGCGCATTACGCGAGTGACGGCGGATACCCCTGTGACCTGCGCCACTAACATCTTCCATTCGGGCATTTCGTACATAAGCTGGCAAACTTCCGATACGTACCGGAGAGTCCTGCCATGACCGACGGTCCCCCTGCCACAGATGTCGCGGCATACGCCCGCATCTACGAGGACCAGCAACCTCAACTCGTCGCCTACGCCCGCTCCTTGACCGGTGACCCGTGGCTTGCCGAGGACGTGGTCGCCGAGGCCCACTTCCGGGTCTGGCGGCGGTTGTCGGCGGGGCACGAGATCGACAATGTCGCGGCCTATCTGACCCGGACCGTACGCAACGTCGCGAGCACAGTCGGTAGCTCTGCCGCCCGCGAGATCCCCGTCGCGACCGACGCGACGAGCCCGGGCGGGCCCGAACCGGTTTCCGTTGCTTTCCCCGGCTCCTCCGCGGACCCCAGCGCCCGGATCTCCCACGTCGACCTGCTCAGCCGGGTCCTCGGGCAGCTGCCCGAACGCTGGGTCAAGGCGCTGTGGCTGGCGGAGGCCGAGGACCAGCCGCTCGACGCGGTCGGCCGCCGCATAGGCATCGGCAGTGGGGCCACGGCGGTGCTGCTGCACCGGGCCCGAGAAGGGATGCGCCAGGCGTTTCTGCGCGCCCACCCCGGTGCGCCGCAGGACGACGCGTGCGCCATCCACTGGGAGCGGATGCCCGCGCTCGTACGGGACGCCGCATCGCCGCGGCACAGTGAGCAATTGCGGCGCCACATGGACGGGTGCGAGGACTGCCGGGCCCGCTTCCTGCTCCTGGCCCGAGCCAACAGCAGGCTGGGCGCGCTGACCGGTCCCGCGCTCCTGGTGCTTGTGCTTGGTGGCGGGGCGAAGTTCCTGGTGCCGGCCGCGGGGGCGGCGGGCACCGTCGGTGGTCAGGGCGGCCAGGGCGGGTGGCTGCATGCGGCACACCAGGCCGTCACGGGCGGGCTCAAACTCCCCGCGGTCGCCCTCGGCGCGGTCGGCGCCTCGGTGACCGGTGCGGCCATCGCCGCAGGCCTGATGGTCGGCGCCGCCGAGCCGCCGGTACCGGCGCAGCGTGTGGCCACGCAGCAGTCCGACAGTGCGCCCGGGCCGTCCACACCCGCCGCGACTGGGGCTCCGCTCGCAGGGCAGGAATCCGAACCGCAGGACTCCCCTGCGGCGCCCCTCCAGGAATCTCCCGCCCCACCAGCCCAGGACGCCCCGGCCCAGGCGCCCGCCGAGGCAGCGCCCTCTACGGCGGCCGACCGGGCCGTTGCGGACGAGCCCACCGAGGAATCAGCCCAGCGAACGGAGCCTCAGGAGCCAGAGCGCCAGGAACCTGCGCCCGAGGCGCCCACAGATCAAGCGCCGCCTCAGCCGCCCTCCGCCCAACCGACGGACCCGGCCCCGGCACCCGCCACTCCATCGCAGCCGGTCGAACCTCCCGCAACCCCGCCGTCCGAGGATCCGGCACCGGCCACTCCCCCGCCCTCCGATCCGGCGCCGCCCGTGGATCCGACACCCGTTGACCCGGATCCGCCCGTCGACCCGACCCCATCCGATCCGGTCGAGCCCCCCGACACCGGGCCGGCCGAGCCACCCTCAGCCGAGCCGACACCCGTCGACCCGGTGGACCCCGCGCCCGTGTGCCACGACATCCTCCGGGGCGGCATCACGATCACCGTCTGCTACTCGGCGGGCGGGTGAAAACCAGGTGCGATGAGCGAGGTGATCTCGGCAGGATGCGCGACGTGACTGAGCTGCCGAGCAACGCCGTCCCCACCCCTGCCGTCCTCGATGCCTTCGGTGTGCAGGGCCCTGCCGTCCCACTGGTTGGTGGGCAGGGGCGGAGCGTTCGCGTCGATCGGTTTGTGTTCAAGCCTGCTGAGGGCTCTCACGACGAGGCCGAGTGGGCGGCTTCCTTGTTCGAGAAGCTGGCGCCCGGCAGTGGCTTCCGCGTCCCGCTACCGCTCCGGGCCGCCGACGGGCGAAGCATCGTGGACGGCTGGACTGCCAGTGAGTTCCTGACCGGTGCCCCTGGCCCACAAGGACACTGGACCGGTGTGCTCCGCGCCGGCCGTGCCTTCCACACCGCTCTGCGCGAGGTGCCCCGGCCCGGCTTCCTTGCTCGGCGTACACATCCGTGGGCCGTGGCCGACCGGGTCGCATGGGGCGAGGCGAACACCGACGTGGTCGAAGACCTCTCCGACCCGTTCTCGGCTCTACTGAAGCTGAGGCGCCCGGTGAAGCAGGACGAAGCTCAGCTCATCCACGGTGATCTCACCGGCAATGTGCTCTTCGTCGCGGGCGAAGTGCCTGCTGTGATCGACTTTTCCCCGTACTGGCGACCCCCGGTATTCGCCGAGGCCGTGGTGGTCGCAGATGGTCTGCTGTGGTTCGACCTGCCGTCCGACCTGCTGACAGCCGGCAGCCATCACCCGGATTGGCCGCAGATGCTGATTCGTGCACTGATCTTCAGGCTCGTCGCGCACAGCGAGAGCGCGGGGCCGTCGAGGCGGGCTCAGTGCGGTGAGCCGGAGCGGTATGTACGGGCCACCGATGTCGTGGTGAAGAAATTCGCGGCACTTCAGGAGTAGTGCGACCCCGCGGACCATGGGCGCGGCCATCGCCTGACAGCCGCAGCGGTGACAGCTGAAAGAAAGGCGTGCACGCCGTGTTGTCGTAATGGGCGGCGATGGCCCGGGAGTTCCTGAACTCGCTGATCACCCGACGGCGATCATTCGGCCGGTCCCGGCGCACCGCCACGAGGCAGGAACGACTCCAACCGATCCCCCTCCGCATTCGTCAGATCCTCACGTCCCATACCGCCGGCCTGACCCCAACACCTCACTCGCGTCAGGAGATCTGAGAAACGGCGCCTAGATCTGCCTCCTTGATCCGCAGCGATCAGGGAGACAGTCCTTCGGTGGGGACCCACAGGCAGAACGGGTGACCGGCCGGGTCGAGGCAGACCCGTACATCGTCCTGCGGCTGGAATGCGGCCAGAGTGGCACCCTGGGCCAAGGCGTGCCCGAGGGCCACGTCCAAGTCATCGACCTCGATCTCCAGGTGCAGCTGCATCTGTTGATCACCCTCTTCGGCAGGCCAGGTCGGCGGCACGTAGTTGCGTGCGGTCTGGAAGGAGAGGCTGGTGCCGCCGTCCAGCGGTCGCAGGATCACGTCGTCCGGCTCATCCACAGCTACGGTCAGGCCGAGCAATCTGCAGTAGAAGTCGGCCAGTTCGTGGGCATCGGGAGCGTCCAGACTGACGCTGCTCAACCTCAGTCGCGGTGCCATGGTGTCCATGGTGCCGCATGGGACGGGCCTGCGGCCTGTCTCGTCGGAGATTCCTAAGAGCTCCATTCCTGCTGGTAGGCGGAGTGCTCGGCATGAGACTGAGCAAGGACACGGATCGCATGTCTGAGGCCTGCGCGACGCGGGTCTGCGGGGTCCATGGCCGCGTAATCCCGTACCAGCATGTCGATCAGATCGAGCATGGGCAGGTGGCTGTCGAGCAGGGCGTCGCCGCCGAACGTCTGGGCGACGTAGGCGTAGGCGTGGTTGTCCTCCTCGATGCGAGCATGGAGGAACTTCAGGAGGTCGTCCATGCGCTCATCCTCGCGCGCCGTCCTTCGCCTTTGTGAGGCGTGGCTGTGATCGTCTCTGTGGTCAGCGGCTGGTCCGGATGAGGATGGGGCGGCGAGGTGGAGATCCCCCCAACAAGACTCCCTCAGCCTGGGGGTGGCCGCCGCGTCCTCGCAAGTGGCGCGAAGCGCTGCCGGACACGGCTCAGTGGTTACCGGGCTTCCTCGTCCCGGAGCGTCGCCAGGGCGGTCTCGATGCGTCGCAGGCGCGTTTCGGGCTTCTTCGCGCCGTCGATGGCGAGCACGTGCTGCCGCTTGCGGCCCTGCGGCAGGCGGTCGTACGCGGCGCGGGCGGCCGGGTCGGCGTCCAGGGCGCGGGCGAAGTCCTCGGGCTCGGTCACGACGCGGGGCTCGGTGTCGAGCTCCAGGCCGACCTCGACCTCGTCGCCGGTATCGACGCCGGCGGCCTGTCGGTTGGCCTTGCTGAGGCCGAGCAGGTGGCGGCCACGCAGGATGGCGACCCTGCTCTTCCATGTGTGCCCGTTGACCGTGATGGTCACCGGCGGCCGCTTGCCGCCGCCGAGTGCCTCCACGACCTCGGGCGGCACCTCCAGGCCGTGCATGGGCTCCGGGGGCTCGACGTGGGTTCGGAACTTCATGCCGCGGGCTCCCAGGTGTATCCGTCGGGGTCGGTGAAGGTCCCGGCGTCGCCGCTGACCGTGAGGCGGTGCGATCCGCTGCCGTCCGGGGCGACGCCGGCGACCTTGGCCAGGCCGCGCCGCCCGTACAGCGACAGCTTGATGGGACTCGACGTACCGTCGAACTCGACGTACTTGCTGCCGAAGCTCTTGGCGACCGTGAGGCCGCGGTCGACGTAGAACTGTTTGGTCGCGGCCATGTCCGAGACGCCCAGCAGGAGCACGATCTCGTCGATCTGGCGGCTGTCCGGGCCGGTGTCCTTCTTCGACGAGCTCGCGAGCTGCCAGATCGTGCCGTCCGGGGCCTGTACGACGCCGCCGTAGCCCCACAGCGACTTCTTGGCGGGCTTCAGTTCCGTGGCGCCGGCTTCCAGGGCCGCGGCGAAGAAGCCGTTAACGATCGACGGCTGGGAGACGACGAGCGACACCGTGAACCCGCGGAAGCCGGACGTCGGCTCCTGCGAGGCCCGCACGCGTACCTGTTTGCCCAGGCCGAAGGCGTCCGAGTAGAAGCGCTCGGCGGCCGCGGGGTCGGCCACCTCGAGGGTGATGCTGTCGATGGAGGTCATGTCCTTGACGCTAGCCGCAGGGCGCCGGCCGGCGCTTCTTGAATCCTGATCGGTATTGCCACTTGCGGCGCCCGCCAGGCGTTCCGGCGTCTGGTCGAGTGCGACGCGGGCACGTACCGGCCAGGCCGGACCAGCCGAGCATGACCTCAAGCATGACCTCGACACGCATACACCGGACGAAGCCGGAACCTTGGGATACGGCCGCCGCGGCCGTCCGACCTGCTGCTTCCGGTGGTCCCGGGGAAGGCAGGCACGCGCGGTGCCGGCCGTTCGGCCGACTAGGATCGGCTCCCTCATGACTGCAACTCTCGTCGCCAAAGACCTCGCCGCCGGCCACGGCGACCGCACCCTGTTCGCGGGCCTCGACCTCGTCGTCGCACCCGGGGACGTCATCGGCCTCGTCGGAGCCAACGGCGCGGGCAAGTCCTCGCTGCTGCGCCTCCTCGCCGGACTCGACCGTCCCGAGCAGGGCGAACTGCGGCTCTCCCCGCCCGGCGCCGTGGTCGGACACCTGCCGCAGGAGCCCGAACGCCGCCCCGGCGAGACCATCCGCGACTTCCTGGCCCGCCGCACGGGCGTTGCCGCCGCGCAGGCCGCCATGGACGCGGCCACCGAGGCGCTCGTCGAAGGGGCGCCGGGCTCCGACGACGCGTACGCGGAAAGTCTTGAGCGCTGGCTCGCCCTGGGCGGCGCCGACCTCGACGAGCGGGCCGAGGAGGTGGCCGCCTCGCTCGGTCTCGCCACCGGCCTCGACCTGCAGATGACGGCCCTGTCCGGCGGCCAGGCCGCCCGCGCCGGGCTGGCCTCCCTGCTGCTGTCGCGCTACGACGTCTTCCTCCTCGACGAGCCGACCAACGACCTGGACCTCGACGGACTCGAACGTCTCGAAACCTTCGTGAAGAGCCTGCGGGCCGGCACCGTCGTTGTCAGCCACGACCGCGAGTTCCTGACCCGCACCGTCACCAAGGTCCTGGAACTCGACCTCGCCCAGCAGCAGATCAACCTGTACGGCGGCGGCTACGAGGCCTACCTGGAGGAGCGGGACACGGCCCGGCGGCACGCGCGCGAGGACTTCGAGGAGTACGCCGACAAGAAGTCCGCGCTCGAAGGCCGTGCCCAGATGCAGCGCTCCTGGATGGACAAGGGCGTCAAGAACGCCCGTCGCAAGGCCGGGGACAACGACAAGCTCGGAAAGAAGTTCCGCAGCGAGTCCAGCGAGAAGCAGGCCTCGAAGGCCCGTCAGACGCAGCGCATGATCGAGCGTCTGGACGTCGTCGAGGAGCCGCGCAAGGAGTGGGAGCTGCGGATGGAGATCGCGACGGCACCGCGCTCCGGGTCCGTCGTCGCCACCCTGCGCGACGCCGAGGTGCGCCGCGGCGACTTCGCCTTCGGGCCGGTGTCCTTGCAGATCGACTGGGCCGACCGGGTCGCCATCACCGGCGCCAACGGCGCGGGCAAGTCCACCCTGCTCGCCGTGCTCCTCGGCCGGGTCCCGGTGGACGCGGGGCACGCCGTGCTCGGCTCGGGCGTCGTGGTCGGCGAGGTCGACCAGGCGCGCGGTCTGTTCCTGGGACCGGAGAGCCTGCTGGACGCGTTCTGCGCGGCCGTCCCCGATACCGAGCCGGCCGAAGTGCGCACCCTGCTGGCCAAGTTCGGCCTCAAGGCACACCACGTGCTGCGCCCGGCGGCCTCGCTCTCGCCGGGGGAACGTACGCGCGCCGCCCTCGCGCTGCTGCAGGGCCGCGGCGTCAACCTCCTGGTCCTCGACGAACCGACCAACCACCTCGACCTGCCCGCGATCGAGCAGCTGGAGAGCGCGCTGGAGTCGTACACCGGGACGCTGCTCCTGGTCACGCACGACCGGCGGATGCTCGATGCCGTCCACACGACGAGGCGCCTCGAGGTTGCGGACGGCAAGGTCATCGAACACTGAGCGCCCTGAACCTCCAGCAAGCATTTCGCCGCGTGTGGAAGGGATGCCCCATGGCAACCGAGACGCCCCTGGGCGCGACGGCTCCGGCTCACTCGCGCATCCCCCACACCGAGGTCGGCGGCACGGTCATCCTGCTCAACGGGGCGTCCAGCTCCGGCAAGAGCAGCATCGCGCGAGAGCTCCTCACCGTCCTCGAGGGCTCGTGGTTCCACATGCCGGTGGATGCCTTCCACTCCATGCGCGGCGGGAGCGACATTCCCGATGACGACCTCCAGGCCGAAATCGACCGCACGGCGAAGGGCTTCCATCGCGCCGTCGCCGGTATGGCCGCGGGCGGCAACAACCTGATAGTCGATCACCCGCTGAGCCGGCACTGGCGACTGCTGGACCTCCTCGATCTGCTCGTGCCCGAAGACACGGTCTTCATCGGAGTCCGCTGCCCACTGCCCGAGTTGGAGCGCCGCGAGAAGGAACGCGGCGATCGACACCCGGGATTGGCCGCCGCCCAGTACAGCCAGGTGCACGCCCACGAACTTCATGACCTCGACGTCGACACCGGCCGCCACAGCCCGGCGGAATGCGCCCTGCGCATCCGGGACTTCCTGCCGGACCGACCGCGCCCGACGGCGTTCGAAACGCTGCGCCGGACCCTGTCGAGGTCTGATCGTCTCCGTGTGACGTCTGCGAACTGATGCTGCCCCGGCTCAGCCTCAGCTGGTCAACGTCCCCTGATGGAAGTACAGCCGCCAGCCCGATCCCGTCAGGCGCCACAAAGAGCTCCGCCACGCACGGCGGCCCTGGTCGTCGTTGAAATAGCCGGGCACAGCGAATTGTTCCGCCGGGGAACGTGCGCGCCTACGCTGCCCGGATGATCACCCCGATTGAACTGGTCGTCTTCGACTGCGACGGCGTACTCATCGACAGCGAACGTCTCGCCGTACGCCTCCACGTCGCCGTCGGCGCCGAGCTGGGCTGGGCGTTGACCGAGGCCGAGGTGATCGAGAAGTTCATCGGCCGGTCGATCATCTCCAACGGAGAGCAGATCTCCGCCCGGATAGGCGCCAGCGGGGCCGCCCTCTGGCTGGAGAGGTTCGAGGAACTCCATCGCGCGGCCGTCGACACCGAACTCGCCCCCGTCGACGGCATCCTCGAAGTCCTCGACATGCTCACGCTTCCCAGCTGCGTCGCCTCGGGCGGCAGCCACGACACGATGCGCCGCACCCTGGGCCGCACCGGGATCTACCCGTACTTCGCAGGCCGCATCTTCAGTGCCGGCGAAGTCGTCCACGGCAAACCGGCCCCCGATCTGTTCCTGTACGCGGCCCGGCAGATGGGCGTGGACCCGGCGGCCTGCATCGTTGTCGAGGACAGCAAGTACGGGGTCCAGGCCGCCCGCGCAGCCGGCATGCGCGCCCTTGGATACAGCGGCGGTCTCACCCCCGCGCACTGGCTCGAAGGACCGAACACCACGGTCTTCGACGACATGCGCGAACTCCCGGCTCTCCTCGCGAAGGCGTCACAGCCCGGTGCGCGCCGCCAACCGTGATGGTCACGATCGCCGGCCCAGGCCCACCCGCCCGTGCCTGCCTTCCCCGCCAGATCCTCAGCCTCCGTACTCGACCTGAAGCTCAGGAGCCAATGCCGCCAGGAACTCACGAGCGTCGAAAGCCTCCCCCACCGACACGACCCCGGCTGCCTTCACCTGCCCGGCGAGGATGCGCTCGACGGCCTCCACCGCCAGGGGCGCGCTGATGGCGTAGATGTCCTGGCCGCGGGCGACGACGCGGCGCTGCTCGCCGTCGGCACGTACCGTCACGTCGACGAGGAAGGTCTGCTCCGAGCGCCCCAACTCGTCGACCGGCTGCGGGGAGTTGGCGTCCGGGGCCAGGACGTCCTTGACCGCGTCGACCGTCATGTACGTGTTGATCTCTCCGGCGCCGAGGTGGCGTGGGATGGTGACGCTGTCCGCCGTCGTGAACTCCCCCACCACGTCCCGGCTGCCGATCGGATCCGGGAAGGACCAGGTGCTCTCGGGTGCGCTGTCGGTGACGAGGGCGAGGGCGCCGTCGCGGTAGACGAGGCGGCGGCTGTCGCGGCGGCCGCGGGAGACGACGGTGGAGGCGCGGGTGCCGTCCGTGGGGTGCCAACTGCTCAGCGCGTACGCGATGTTCACCTGCTCCGCCTTGTCCGCCGCGCCCAGCGCCGCCGTGGCGAGCAGGTCGCCGAGCCCGCCGAAGAACGCCACCGACGGCACGACCAGCGCCCCGGCGGTGCGCGCCCGCTCCCCGTACTGGGTGAAGATGTCGACTACCGCCTCCACCTCCGCCGCGACGTCCACGTAGGGGATTTCGGCCCGCAGTGCCGCCTCGATCACCGGTCCGGCGGTGTGGGCGAACGGCCCCGCGGCGTTGATGACGGCCGCGGCGCCCGCCAGTGCCGCATCGAGCGCGGCCGGGTCGTCGGCGGATGCCTGCCGGACGGGCAGTCCGGGGTGCTCGGCCGCGAAGGCGTGCAGCTTGTCGGCGTCGCGGCCGACGAGCACCGGGGTCAGGCCGCGGCTGCGGAGCTCCGCCACCACGAACCGTCCGGTGTGCCCGTACGCCCCGAAGACGGCCACGGTGCGCTGCGATTCCATCGTTCCTCCTACGGCTTCCGGCCGAAGCGGCCGGGGCTTGTGCTGATCAAGTGAGTTCATCGTGCCTGTGGTCGGCGGGCGGCCGTGAGTGTCCGGAACGACGTCGGTCGTACACTTTCGGACATGCCCACTGTTGCGCTCGCCGTCTTCGACGGAGTCCCCCACTTCGAGCTCGCCTCCGCCTGCGAGGTGTTCGGCGTGGACCGCTCCGATCTCGCCGACCCCTGGTACGAGTTCATGCTCTGCGGCAACCCCGGGACCGTGCGGGTCGGCGGCCGCTTCAGCCTCGAGCCCGACCAGGGCCTCGACCGGCTCGCGCAGGCGGACACCGTGATCGTGCCCGCCTGCGTGGACCCCGAGCAGGACCCGCCCGCCGACCTCGTCGAGGCGATACGCGCCGCCTATGAGGCCGGGGCGCGGATCGCCTCGCTGTGCACGGGTGCGTTCGTGCTGGCCGCCGCCGGGCTCCTCGACGGGCGCCGGGCCACCACGCACTGGTGGCACGCGGCGGCGCTGGCCGACCGCTACCCGCACATCACGGTCGACGCCGGCGTGCTGTACATCGACAACGGCCAGGTCCTCACCTCCGCGGGCAAGGCCGCCGCGATGGACCTGTGCCTGCACCTGGTGCGCCTCGACCACGGCGCCGCGGTCGCCAACGCCCTGGCCCGCCGCCTGGTCGTGCCGCCCCATCGGGCGGGCGGTCAGGCCCAGTTCGTCGAGACCCCGATGCCCGAACAGCGCGACACTCCGCTCGGCCCGCTGCTCCCCTGGGTGATGGCCCGCCTGGACCGCCCGCTGACGGTCGAGGACCTGGCCCGCCGGGCGAACATGAGCTCACGCCACCTCGCCCGGCACTTCCACGCCACCACCGGCACCACCCCGTTGCGCTGGCTCCTGAACCAGCGCATCCAGCGCGCCCGCGAGCTGCTGGAAACCACCGACGACAGCGTCGACGCGATCGCCACGGCCACCGGCATGGGCACGGCCACGACGCTGCGCCGCCACTTCCACCGCACGGTGGGCGTGTCCCCGGTGACGTACCGGCAGACATTCCGCAACACCTTGACGCCGGTCCAACTGAGGCCTGCGGCCTAGGTCTTGACCGCGCGCGACAACCGCAGGACGACCGACCGGGACCTAGGACTCCCGCCCGATCCGGGCGCTCACCGGCCGCCCTAGCCTCAGGGCATGAACGACACCACAGGAATCCTCGACGAAGCCCTGCAGCGACTGCACACCTCCGGCCCCGAACACGAGGGCTGGCTGTCCAATCACGGACCGATGGCCGTCGAGGCGCTGGTGCGTCACGGCCAGGCGCGCTCGGTGCACCGCTGGCTGGACCACTACGAGGCCCGGCTCGAGGACATGCCCGACCTCAACACCCCGGTCACCGCCGCCAATTGGCGTGAGGCGCTGGGTGATCCGCGGCGGATCGCCGACTGGACCGCGTACTTCGAACGCGAGATCGCCGAGCGGCCCTGGCGGGAGGTGCTCGCCGAGTGGTGGCCGCGACTGCTGCCCGGCATCGCGGCAGGCGCCACGCATCCGGTGATCCGGGTGGGTCATGCGGTACGCACCCTCCTCGGCGGCAGCGCCGACGCGCCGCGCCTGGCCGAACTCGCCCACGGGCTCGGCTACTGGGCGGCCCGGCATCAGCCGCTGCCCGAGCTGAAGGCTCTCGGCCCGACGGCCGACGCGGCTTCGGGTCTCGCGGCGGTTTCGGCCGTGCCCGAGCAGAGCGGCGGCATCCGGGCCCGCTTCGCGCAGCTCACCGGCTTCCCCGCGTGGGAGGCCACCGTCACGACGGACCCGGACACGGCGCGGGACGCCCTGGCCGAACTCGTCACCGCAGCCGTGCACCGGTACGGCACCCATGGGTACGGAGAGCCGACGATGCTGGTCCACGCGGCGACGACGCCGAACGCGGTCCTGCGTACCCTGCCGGCAATCCCCCGCGAGCTGTGGCCGGCCTCCCTGTCGGCGGCCTGGGCGGCGAGCGCGGCGGTCACCGCGGCCTACGGCCCGGCCGCCCCGGCCTCGTACGCACCCTCCGGAACCCTCACCGCGGAGGATATCTTCGAGCGCGCCGCGGCGCACGGCGACGACCACACCATCAAGTTCACGGACACCGCGCTGGACGTCGGCGACCAGGCGGCGCTGACGGCTGCGCTGCGGGCCGCGGAGCTCAACGAACCCGTCTTCTAGGCGACTTACCCAGGGATTTGCCGAGGGCGGTGCGGGACGGGCCGGCCTGGTCCTGCGCGACGGCTGACCGTTTCACCATGGCCCAGCCATGGCCCGGCTATGGCCCGTCGGGCGCGGCGGACCGTGTGGCGATCTCGGCCTTGACCGTCTCGCGCAGCTCGTCCGATGTGAAGCCGAGGGCGCGCAGGATCTGCGCGGCTCGGCTTTCCTCGGCGTGGATCAGGCCCAGCAGTGCGTGTTCCGTGCCGACCCAGTCGTGGCCGAGGTCGTCCGACTCGCGGCGTGCCTGCTCGATGGCCGCCTTGCTCTCCGGGCGGAAGGCGATGTGGCCCCGCAGGGCCTTCTCGCCGGCCGGCGGCATCGCTTCCTCGATGGCGTCGCGGATGCGCTGCTCCGAACCGGTCTTCGCGATGAGTACTTGGTGCGCCAGGCCCTGCGGTTCGCCGAGCAGGCCGAGCAGGAGGTGTTCGGTGCCGATGGAGTCGTGCTTGTGCGTGCGGGCGGCCTCTTGCGCCAGCACGATGCTGTGCCTGTTCAGGTGGGTGAACCGCTCGAAGGCGTTGGGCGTGTGGCGCTGCTGGGCGGCCTGCTTGGACACCCCGATGGCGTCGCCGATCTCGGTCCATGACGAGCCGGTCCGCTTGGCCTTGCTGACGTAGTGGTCGATGAGCTGGTCACCGAGGTCGGACAGGGTCTGGGCGCGCAGTCGCGCCTCGCTGATGCGGGCCAGTTCATTGGCTCCGGGGAGTTCCTCGTCGAGCCGGGCGATCAGGTCGGCGAGGCTGATGTCGAGTGGACTCATGCGTCAACTTTAAATTGACGAATCGAGGATCGTCAACCTGTAATTGACGCTTCGTTCGGGTCGGGCATCAACGGGGGGCCACTACGAAGGCCTCCGCGCGATGAAGATTCGACACCTTCACCGCACGGAGGCCTTCGCCATGATCAAGTCCTGTGGCTGTCGACCACGCTCGTGATCAGTACGCCAAGGCGGCCCTGTCACGGATTGGCCAGGACGCGTACTCACGCCTGCCGTACAGCAGCGGCGCGGACTCGGACTCCTGGCTGGTTCGGATCACCTCACCGAGGACCATGACGTGATCGCCGACGAGGCTGTGCTGGTCGACGCGGCAGTCGGCGATCGCGTGTGCCTCCCGGTACAGGTGGGGGCCACCGAGGTGGTCCGGCCTGTCCCAGGCCACCCTGTCGAACCGGTCGGGCGCGCCGGACCCGAACAGCGCGGCGGCAGGCTGGGCGTGGTCGGCGAGCAGGTTCACGCTGAAGGTGCCGGTGGTCAACAGCGCCTGCAATGTGGGGCTGTCCTGGCGCAGGCACACGAGCAGCGTCGGCGGGGACAGCGTCACCGAGCACATCGACGTGCAGGTCATGCCCCACGGCCGGTCCGCCCCGTCGAACGTGGACACAATGGCCACGCCGGTGGGGAAGCCGGACATGAACGGCCGCAGGTCGACGCTCTCGGTGGGCTCGTCGCGTTCTGTGGACAGTCGCATGGCTCAGCCCTGGTAGATGTGTCGTAGCAGGTCTTTGGTCGCCGGCACGGAATCGAGCAGGGTCTGCTGATCGCGCTTCACCGCGGCGAAGAGTTCATCGGCGGCCCGGCGTGATTCCGGCATGTCGGCCAACTGGGGAAGCGGCCGCTCCGGCAGGTATCCCAGACCGGCGAGCACGCAGTCGTAGTTGCTGTTGGTCCAGAAGTTGATGGCCTGCTGCTCGACGCTCGAGGAGAAGTTGCCGGAACTGTCGGTCGGCAGCCGGTTGATCGACAGCCCGGCCCGGTAGGTCTCGAGCTTCTTCTGGATGTCGGGCCCGAGAGCGAGTTTCTTGTTGTCCCGCCAGAACGGGGTGTCCGTCCGCGGCGAGAAGTAGAAGTGTGCCTGGATGAAGTCCCGCGTGTCCTCGAACATCGTCTCGACCGCGTTGTTGAATCCGGCCCGCCGGGTCTCGTCGAACGTGGTGTCCGGGAAGTGTGCGACCAACTGGGCCAGCGCGGAGTAGATGAAGAAGATGCCGGTCGACTCGAGCGGCTCGACGAAACAGGACGACGTGCCGATGCTGACGCAGTTGTTGACCCACGCCCGGCGGTTGCGCCCGACACGGAAGCGGACGTGGTTGAGCGCGGTGGAATCCGGGTCGATCTGCCACATCTCGCAGAACTCGCGGGTCGCCTCCTCTTTGGACGCGTACTTGTCCGAGTACACGTAGCCGGTGCCGAACCGGTCGAGCAGGGGGATCTTCCAGGTCCAGCCGGCGTTCATCGCGATGGACGAGGTGTAGGGCTCGACGCCGTCCTCGCCGTCGTGCGGGATGGCCGTGGCGACCGCGCTGTTGCACAGCAGGTGGTCGCTCATGTCGAGGAACGGCTCCCCGAGCGTCTTGTTGATCAGCGCGCCGCGGAAGCCGGAGCAGTCGACGAACAGGTCACCGGTCAGCGTGCGGCCCGACTTGGTCCGCAACGCGGTGATGTACCCGCGCTCGTCGACGTCGACGGAGGTCATCTCGTCCTGGACGTGGATCACGTTCTGCTTCTCGGTGGCGAAGCGGCACAGGTAGTCCGCGACGAGTTGCGCGTTGAAATGCCACGCGTAATTCGCCACGGTGGTCCCGTCGAGCAGCTTGGGGCCCTTCTTGGCGTCCATCAACGGCGTCTCGGGGAAACAGGCGTAGTCGAACGGCTCCACCTTCTCGCCGGTCTTGTTCTTGTAGATCCAGTAGTTCGAGAGCGGGATCTCGTCCTGGGCCTGCAACCGGCCGAACGTGTGGTAGAAGTGGTCGCTGCCGCCTTCGAACGGTCGGCCGTTCGGCGAAGCGGTTCCCGGCGTGCGCCAGTTGATGAACTTGACGGCCATCTTGAAGCTGGCGTTGCATTCCGGCATCCACTCGCTCTCCGGAATGCCGAGGAAGTCGAAGAACGCGCTCTGCAGATTCGGGATCGTCGCCTCGCCGACGCCGATGCGCGGAATCGTGGGCGCCTCCAGCACGGTGACCTCGGCCGCGCCGTCCAGTGCCTTGGCCAGGTAGGTCGCTGCCATCCAGCCCGCAGTGCCACCGCCAAGGATGACAACGCGCTTCACCGTCGTTTCAAGCATGGTCAGGTCCCCTTTGCGTCCGCGGGTAAGTCCCAGGCACCTGAGGCGAACAGGTGGCGGCCGGAGCGTTCCCTCGTCATCAGCGTCGATTCCGTTCCGACGCTAGGCGGCTGCCGCAATCGCAGCGCAACCCCGCGATTTTGCGTTGCCGCTCGGGGCGCGGCACGCCTGTCACGCCAGGGCGCACCAGGTCCGGGTCCGTCACCGTATGCCGTCGATCAGCTGTCGCCGCGACCACACCGGCGGCCGACCCGGCTTGACACCCCCGTAGCAACAGGGCCTCAAGCCGGGCCCACTGACCGCTCGTCAGATCCCCACGCCCTCCCACAGGACGCGATCACGAACGATCACGGTCTACTTCCCCAACAGACCCTGGCCCGTCGAGTCCGCCTTCCAGTCCTGGACGAGGAGCCCGAGCACCACCTCGTCCAGGAACTCGCCCAGCACCCAGGCCGAGGAGCGCAGTACGCCCTCGCGGACGAAGCCGTTGCGCTCTGCGGAGCGCAGCATCGCGGTGTTGTCCGCCAGCGTTTCGATCTGCAGCCGCTGCAGGCCGCGCACGGCGAAGCCGTAATAACACAGCGTCGCGACCACGTCGGTGCCATGGCCCTTGCCCCGGGCGGAAGGCAGCAGACCCAGCCCGATGTGCGCGGACCGGCTGTGGTTGTCGATGCCCCACAGTGTCGCGGTGCCGACCAGTGTGCCGCCGCCCAACTCCACCACGGAGAACTGGACCAACCCCTGATTGCTGTCGTCCACCACGAGCCGCGGGTCCTTCGAGCCCGGCGTGATCGGCCGCCACGGGCTGCCTTCGGCCCGTGAGCCGTTGACCACGTCGTCGTAGAGCTCGGTCCGCAGGATCGGAATGTCGTCGTCGTGCCGAGCCCGGAGCCCGACCTTGGTGCCCTTTAGCATGCAGGATTCCTATCCGACCGGGCCGACCGACGGCAAGCCACTTGGTGGCCGACGGGTCCGGCCGGGCCAACTCCCCCGACCTGCAAGCCCATTGACAGGGAGAGCCCTTCCCGCGATCCTCGGAGAGCGCTCTCCCATGATCGGTAGGCTGGGCCGAGGAGGCAGGACCGGATGACCGAGGACGACCTCACACGCTTGCTCGAGAAGTTGGACCTGCGCCAGAAGGTGCGGCTCCTCACCGGCTCCACCACCTGGCGCACCGCGGCGGAACCCGACATCGGGCTGCGGGAGATGGTGATGTCCGACGGACCGGCCGGCGTCCGGGGCGAGGCGTGGGACGAGCGGGATCAATCGGTGCTGCTCCCGTCCGCTTCGGCGCTCGCGGCCAGTTGGGACACCGATCTCGTCGGCCGGCTCGGCGGTCTGCTCGCCGCCGAGGCGCGGCGCAAGGGCGTGCAGATCGTGCTCGCCCCGACGCTCAATCTGCACCGGTCTCCGCTGGGCGGACGCCACTTCGAGTGCTTCTCGGAGGACCCGCTCCTCACCGGGCTCATCGGGGCCGCACTGATCCGGGGCGTACAGACGAACGGTGTGTCGGCCGCCGCCAAGCACTACGTCGCCAATGACTCCGAACAGGAGCGGCTGACCGTGGACGTCCGGGTGCCGGAGCGGGTGCTGCGCGAGGTGTATCTCGCCCCGTTCGAGGCCGCGGTGGCGGCCGGCGTCCGGCTGGTCATGGCCGGGTACAACGGGGTCAACGGCGCGACCATGTCTGCCAATCCGCTGCTCCGGGAGCCCCTGAAGAGCGAGTGGGGCTTCGACGGTGTGGTCGTCTCGGACTGGGGCGCGGTGCGATCCACCCTGGACACCTCCCGCGCGGGCCTGGACCTGGTGATGCCGGGGCCGCAGGGCCCCTGGGGCGAGGCGCTGGTGCGGGCGGTGCGCGAGGGCGCGCTGCCGGAATCCGTCGTCGACGACAAGGTCCGCCGACTGCTGCGCCTCGCGCACCGGGCAGGCGCGCTGGGCCCCGCCCGGCCCGCTCCCGTGACGCTGCAACGCCCATCCGAGGTAAGGCAGTTGTTGCGGAAGACGGTGGCCGCGGGTGCGGTCCTGCTCGCCAATCGTGGCGTACTGCCGCTGGATCCGGCCGCCCTACGCAGCGTCGCGGTGATCGGCGAGCATGCGACCCGGCCGCGCACCCAGGGCGGCGGGAGCGCCGGAGTCTTCCCGCATGCCGTCGTCTCCCCGCTGGACGGCATCCGTGCGGCGCTGCGCGGCCGGGCCCTGGTGGTGCATGCACCGGGCCCGGCGCTCGAGTCGCGGCACCCGCCGCTCGACACCGACTCGTGCCGCGATCCTCGTTCGGGTGCGCCTGGGGTGCTGTTGCGGGTGCTGGACGCGTACGGGGGTGAGCTGTACGCCGAACACCGGCTTTCCGGCGCCCAGTTGGAGCCGACCCTCGTACGCGGCGCGCACACCGTCGAGATCAGCGCCCTGCTACGGCCCACGACGAGCGGCGAGTGGACCTTCTCCGTGGCCGGGTTCGGCCGGATGAGCCTCACCGTCGACGGACAGACGCTGGTCGAGGGCGCGTACCCGCGAGAGACCGACGACCCGGCCGTCGTCCATGTGAAGCCGCCGCGCCAGTACGGGCACATCGACCTGGCAGCGGACCGGGACGTCCTGGTCGTGGCCCGGCGCGAGCTGGCCCCCGACACCGGCCGCGCCACCGTGGTGACCGCCGCCCCGCCGAGCCCCGACCGTGCCACGGCCCTCGCCGAGGCGGCCGCGGCAGCCGGGGCGGCGGATGCCGCTGTCGTGGTCGTCGGCACCACGGAGGGCACCGAGTCCGAGGGCCACGACCGGACGAGCCTCCAGCTGGGCGCGGGCCAGGACGAGTTGGTGTCCGCTGTGCTCGCCGCCAACCCCGACGCGGTGGTCGTGGTCAACTCCGGAAGCCCGGTGACGATGCCCTGGCGCAACCGGGCCGGGGCGGTCCTGCTCGTGTGGTTTCCCGGCCAGGAAGCAGGCTCGGGCCTGGCCGACGTGCTGTTCGGGCGGGCCGAGCCGGGCGGCCGGCTGCCGACCACGTGGCCGGCCCGGCTTTCCGACGCCCCGGTCAGCCGCACCCGGCCGACGGCGGGCGTGCTCGCGTACGACGAGGGCCTGCACCTCGGCTATCGGGCCTGGCTGCGGGCGCGTCGCAGGCCTGCCTACTGGTTCGGGCACGGGCTCGGCTACACGACGTGGGAGTACCGGGAACTCGACGCCCCGGCCGTGGTGGTGGGCGACGCCGGATTCACCGTGCGCGTGCGGGTGCGCAACACCGGTACACGGCACGGCCGGGAGGTCGTCCAGGTGTATCTGGCCCGCACCGATTCGGTGGTGGAGCGCCCGGCGAGGTGGCTCGCGGGCTTCGCGGCCGTGGAAGCGGCACCCGGGGAGGTGGTGACCGCGACGGTGACGGTGCCCGCGCGCGCCCTGCAGCACTGGAGCGCGCGGGACGGCGGCGGCTGGCGCACGGAGACGGGCGAGTTCCAGCTGCTCGTCGGCCGGTCGGCCGGCGAACTGCCACTCGGTACTGCGCTGTATGCCGAGCCCCCCCGGTCCCACTCAGGCGGAGATGGGGCCGTGACAGCTGCGGGCCAGGCGGAGGACGGGCCGTGACGGCTGCGGGCCCGCCCGCGCACGAGGCGGATCATGCGGATGCGGACGGACGAACGCCGTGACCTGCCACGGCAGCAAGGGAGAGCGCTCTCCGCCTTCCGTGCCCGCACGGTAGGGTGCGGCCATGACCAGTCAGCTGCCGACGCTCGAGGACGTCGCCCGCGAGGCGGGCGTGTCCCGGGCGACCGTGTCCCGCGTCATCAACGGCATCCGCAACGTGGATCCGGTCATCCAGGAATCGGTCCGGCAGGCCATCGCACGCACCGGCTACGCCCCCAACCGTGCCGCACGCTCCCTGGTGACGCGGCGCGCCGAGACGGTTGCCCTGATCGTGGCGGGCGCGGGAGACGCGGCCGAGGACGCGCAGGACGCCTTCGCGGCCCGGGTGTTCGCCGACCCCTTCTTCGGCCGTGTGGTCAGCGGTGTCGTCGGCGCGCTCCGGCCGCGGTCGATGCACCCCGTGCTGATGTTCGCCGACTCCGAGGCGGCCTGCGATCAGATCGTGGCGTATCTGCGCCAGGGCAGCGCGGACGGTGCGCTGATCGTCTCCACGCATGGCGAGGACAAGCTGCCGGCCCGGCTGGCCGCCGCGGGTGTGCCCGCCGTGCTGTTCGCCCGCCCTTCCCTCGCCGCTCCGGTCAGTTACGTCGACCTCGCGCATCAGGACGGGGCGCGGCTCGCGGCCGAGCACCTGCTGGCCCGCGGCTGCCGTCAGGTGGCCACCGTCTCCGGGCCGCTGGATGTGCCGGCCGGGCAGGAACGCCTTGCCGGCTTCCGGGATGCGATGGCCCGCCACGGCCGCCCTTATGTGCTCGCCGCGGAGGGTGGCTTCACCCAGGACAGCGGCGCCGCGGCGATGGCCCGGCTACTTGCCGAACACCCCGACATCGACGGCGTGTTCGCGGCGAACGACCTCATGGCGCAGGGCGTCTGCCAGGTCCTGCGGGAGGCCGGGAAACGCGTTCCGGACGATGTGGCCGTGGTCGGCTTCGACGATTCGTACATCGCCCGCACCGCCCGTCCACCGCTGACCACGGTGCGCCAGCCGGTGGAGGAAATGGCGGCGACGATGGTCCGGCTGCTCCAGGAGCACATCGAGGGCACCCGCACCGAACCCACGTCGGTCATCTTCGAACCGGAGCTGGTGGTACGGGAATCCGCCTAGCGCGACGGTCCGGAGCTCCTGTCCCAACAGCGGCAGACGAGCGACGACATGGTCGAGGAGACGTGGAACGAGCGTGAAAGCAGCAGGTGTCCGCGCCCCTGCTGCGGGGCCGCGGACACCTGCTCGGGTTCGGACTGTCAGCCCTGGCGCGCGGGAATGCGTGCCGTTGCCACACCGATGTTGTCCACCTGGTCGGTGTCCACGTCCCGGCGATGGCCCGGCGCGATAAGCGCGGTGCCGGCCGACATGCCCTTCGGCGCTCCCGCCTGGGCCCGCAGCGGGATGGTGAACGTGTCGTCCTCCTCCACGCCCAGGTCGGGCAGGGTGCAGCGGACGATCTGGGGAATGCCCGGGGTCCGGTCGTTCAGCGCCAGGGTGCACTCCTCGGGGAGCCCGGCTTCGGTGTCGACCTTCACCAGCAGCGGGGTTGCCACCACCACGACCGCGCCGCGCCGGGTCGGGTTCGGGCCCACGTTGCCGTACCTGAGCTCGAGTTCACCGGTGTGGTCGCTCGCCATCACGGCATCGGACTGAGCGAGCCACAGGCCCACTTTGCGGCCCCTGGGCAGCGGCGGGGTCGGGCGCGTCAGATTCAGGCGGGCCAGCACCCAGTTGTTGTTGGTGTCCGCCTCGACGTCCTTGGACCGCGGTGCCGGCATCACGCTCGCCCGGCCGCGCACCGTACCGCTGAGCCGGGCGCGCTCGGTGACGACGACAGGAACCGCGAGGGTGCGGGCGTGGCCCTTGGCGAGCCCGGCGCCCAGCCGGCACGTCACGACCTCGGGCATGATCGGATCCTGGTTCGCGTACGCGATGCGGCACCCGCGAGGCAGCGGACGGTTGCGGTCGACGTTGGTGTACGGCGGCGTCGCGTAGGACACCAGGGTCGGGCCGGTCGTCGGGCGCCGCGCCGCATTCGAGACGGTCAGCCGCTGAACGCCGCGCTGACCGGGCGCCAATTGCACCGGAGAGTCGGCGATGGCCAGATCCACTCGGTGCCCCGCGGGCTTGGGGGCGGGCACGGCGGTGGCCGCTCCGGTCAGCAGGCAGATCAGCGCGACACTGATCGGCAGCGCGCCGCGGGCCGCGGCGGTCAGGGCGGGAAGACGAGGGGACTTGAGCGGCATCACAGCTCCAAGGGGTCAGACCGAAGCGATCAGTGTGGCGGTCGATTTACCCTGTTACAGCGCTGTAATTGATAGTTGCTGGTGAAATACCCGAATGGCGCTGCAGTGCCGAGGCCCTCCGTCGCGCCATTGCGGGCCCGCCGGCAAGTCCTCATCGGCCCTGCCGCTCGGTGGCTGCCGGCGCACTGCTGGAGCCGGGTGGGACCGGCCCGCGCCGGGCAGGGCACCGCCGGATGGAGCAGCGTCCCGGGCGACCCGCGCCGGAGCTTGGCAGCGTGGCCGGTTGAACCCCCATGCAGAAGTGCGAAGCCGTTCTCCTGGTGCACGGAAAGAAGCCCCTGATGACACACAATCCGCGTGAGCGACTCGGTGTCCTGGTCACCTTGGGCGGGATCGCGGCAGCCGTCCCCTCCGTGCGGCACACCGCCACCCACGTCACCGATCCCGCCTTTCGCCGGCCTCAACTGCGTTACGGCGAGCGGCACATCCAGTACCACATGGCCCGCGAGGTGCTGATCACCGCGGGCGCCCTGGCCGCGGTCGGCATCGGAGCCCTGCGCGGGCCCGGACGCGACCGGGGCCTGTGGCGGGCCATGGCCGCCGGAGCCGGTGGGTACTGCGCCGCCCTGTGGTCCGGCGGGCCGACCACCGGCGTATGGGCCCCCAACCGCAAGGCCTTGCTCGTCCACACGGCCGCCACCACGGGGCTGCTCGGCGGCGTGGCGCTGCTGCGGCCGCCCAAGAAGGCGTGACCGGGGCTGCGGCCGCCGCCGATGGCCTCGACGTCCTGGTCGTCGGCGGCGGCCCGGTCGGACTGTTCACCGCGGCCCTGCTGGACGGGGCAGGCGTCAGGGTCGCAGTGCTGGAACGACGCACGGGGCCGAGCGAACACTCCAAGGGCGCCACCGTCCACCCTCGTACCCTGGAGGTCCTCAGCGTGCTGCGCGCCCACGACGGAGCCGGTCTCGGCGACGTCCTGGCTGCCCGGGGACGCCCGGCTCCCGCAACGCACTTCGCGCTGCTGCCCGCGCTGTTGGACTACTCAACCCTGCCCACCCGCTATCCGTACGTGCTGATGGTTCCGCAGGCCTGCACCGAACGTCTGCTGCTGGAGCACCTGCGCGACCGCGGTGTCCCGGTCCACTACGGGCAACGAGTCGAGCAGGTGCTCCAGGACCGCGACGGGATCCGGGCGCGCGTCGACCGCACGATGCACACGGCCCGCTATCTGGTGGGCGCGGACGGAACTCACAGCCTGGTACGCCGACAGGCCCGGATCGACTTCCCGGGCACCGAACCGTCGCTGGTGGCGTTCGTGGCCGACGTCCAGCTCGCCGACCCGCCGCCGCAGGCCCTGCACCACTGGAACGACCGCTCGGGAACCCTCAGCGTGCTCCCCCTGCCCAGCGGACTGCATCGCCTCTACGGCGCCGAACCGCGCGACACCCGGCTCAGCCCCGCCCACGTGCGTTCCCGGCAGCGCGGCGAACTCACTGAGCAGCAGCTGCGATCCGCCATGCACCGCATCATCGGCACCGACTTCGCCCTGCGCAAGACGGTGTGGCGCTCTCAGGTCACTGACACGACGCGCACCGCGGTCCGCCTCCGCGCAGGCCGCATCTTCCTTGCCGGCGACGCCGTGCACGCGCACTTCCCCGCCGGTGGCCAGGGCCTGAACGTCGGCCTGCAGGACGCGGCCAACCTCGCCTGGAAACTCGCCGCAGAATGCGTCGGCCGCGCCACGCCCGACATCCTGTCCGGACCGGCCAGTTACCACGCCGAGCGCCACCCCGTCGCCGAATCCCTGGCCCACAACACGCTCGCCCAGACGGCACTGATGTATTCCTTCACCCCGGCCGGAGCCGCCCTGCGCGCCCTGGTCAGCGATCTCGTCGGCCACGACCCCGGCACCGCACAAAGGCTCACCGGCTGGATTTCCGGGCTCGGCGTCCACTACCCGGCCCCGCTCGGCGCCCACCCGATGGCCGGACGCCGGCTGCCCGAGCCGGAGTTGCTCGATCGACTCCGCCCCGGCCACTTCCTCCTCGCCCACCGCGCGGACGCGGCTCCACCCCCGGTCTCGGCCGAACTCACCGCCGCCACAACTCCGTTGCTGATCGCCTCGACCTCCCGCAGCTTCGGTGCGCACGCAGCCCTCGTCAGACCCGACGGGCACGTCGCGCATGCCTGGGACCAGGTGCCTGACGGCCCGGCAATCCATGCCGCCATGGGGTGCTGGACACCAGGCTTTCACCATCACGGCGAACGGCGCCCTTGACGTCTGCCGGAACACCGTTTGCCCGCGGAACATCGACACTCCTTGTGCGAATCGTCACCGTGTGGAAATCGATCTCGCGGGCACGCGTGGTGGTGTGCACGGAACAGCGTCAGCAAGGAGGAAAGATGGCCGTCGCCGAGATGTACTCCACCGTCCTGGACACCACTGACCCGAAGGGCCTTGCGGAGTTCTACGCCGAGCTGCTGGGCGGCAAGGTGGACGATTCGGGCGAGTGGGTGACCGTCGTCCTCCCGCATGGGCAGCGGCTGGGGTTCCAGCTCGTGGCCGAGCACGAACCGCCGCAGTGGCCGCACTGGCCGGGCGCCGACACCAGTCCGCAGCAGATGCACCTGGACCTGAAGGTGACCGGACCGCTGGAGGAGGCCGAGCAACGTGTGCTCGACATGGGCGGGCGGAAGCTGGACACGGACGACGCCGACGGCAAGCGCCCCTCCCGCGTGTACGCCGACCCGGCCGGCCACCCCATCTGCCTGTGCCGCGTCTGAAGAAGAAGCCGTGACACCGACGGTGGGCCGGGCTCGGTCCCGCCCACCGTCGCACGCTTCGGTCGAGTCGAACCGCCCCCTGCGCCGGCTCAGTATCCGATCGCCTCACGGAGCAGCAACACAGTGCCGCGCCCCGGACGGGGCTCCGCGTTGAGGATGAGCAGACGGTTGACGGCGCTGGGCATCCCGTACACCGCCTGGGCGCGGACGTTCTCCAACGGGAGGGCGTGCTCCTCGATCCGGCGCAGCGCCGTACTCAGGTCGGGCACCACCTTCTGCGCGCCGACCACCCAGACCGCTTGGGCGGCGCCGCCCGCGTTGGCCGGGAGCTGACTGCCGCTGCCCGAGGCGAGCACGAGCGAGCCGGTCTCGGTGACCGCGGCGACGCTGTTGATGACGAAGTCGGGGCAGGCGACCAGCCGGCGGATCTCGTCGGCTCCGGTGGCACGGTCGATGGCCAGGATGCGTGGCCTGATGGCGTCGTACTGGCCGCTCGCATTGATGTCCTCGTCGATGCCGGACAACCGGAGGGTCTCGCTGGCTCCGGTGAGCACGCCGGCGCCCTCGGGGACCAGCTCCTTGATGCGGACGCGCGCGGCCGCGGCGTCGTCGAGGATCTCGGCGGCGAAGCCTCCGGCACGCAGCGCGGCAGCCACCCGCTCCAGTCGTTCGGCCGATGCCACCTCGGTGAAGGATGTGGCCGCGGCCGGGGTGTCCGTGGCGTCCGCCGGACGGGTCCCGGAGCCGTCCGCCAGACCGGTCCCGGAGCCGTGCGCCGGACGCGTCCCGGAGCTGTCCGCCGATTGGGGCGCCGTGCCCGCCAGCGGGGACGTGTCGAGGTACCTGATCTCGTACTCCCGCTCGGCGAACCTCCAGCCTTCCCCGGTGCGCTGGTAACGGTCGTGGTAGACCGCGTAGTTCAGGCCCTGGCGCCCGTCGAGGGCACGCCCGATCTCTTGGATGTAGGCGCGGCCCGTCGCGGTGTCGCCGTCGAGCAGGATCGTGCCGGGGTGGGTGTTCTGCACGAAGAAGTCCCACTGGCCCTGCAACAGCTCGCCCCCGGCGCGGATCTCCTCGCGGCCGATCTGCTCGACAGGGATGTCGGGCATGCGCAGGACGCCGTCCGGTGTGAACAGCGACGCCAGGCGGGGTCGGTCGCGCATCATCGCCGCGTCGGTGAACTCGCCGCGCAGTGCCTCGATCTCGACGCGGTCCGCGATGGTCCGGAAGTCGTTCATCGTCAGTACCCTCTGCCTCTCATTGTCGTCTTCACCGGTCCGACAACGCAGCCCTTCGGAATGTGAGGCGGCGTATCGGCCTCACAATCCGGTGCGCTGTTCTGTCGTACCGGGTGGAGGCGCAAGAGCGAGCGAGGGAGACGCCAGATCATGACCACCAGAGCCGAGCCCGGAAACGATCAGGGCGATCCGGGCCTCGGCGTGCTGATGAGCGAGCGGCGGCAGCTGATCAACCTCTCCTATCGGCTCCTCGGCTCCCTAGCCGACGCCGAGGACGTCGTGCAGGAGACCTACACCCGCTGGTACGCCATGTCCGCCCGGGAGCAGCGGGCCATCGAGTCGCCCGGCGCCTGGCTGATGACGGTCGCGAGCCGCATCTGCCTGAACCTGCTCGGCTCGGCGCGGGCCAGGCGGGAGACGTACGTGGGCGAGTGGATCCCCGAACCGCTGCCCGGGCCCGCGGAGTCGGTCAACGGGCGCTCCGGTGCCGACGGGACCGACCCGGCCGACCGGGTCACCCTCGACGAGTCGGTGACGATGGCCTTCCTGGTCGTGCTCGATGCGATGACCCCGGCCGAGCGCGTCGCTTTCGTGCTGCACGACGTCTTCCGCTACCCGTTCGGCGAGGTCGCCGAGATCGTCGGCCGCAGTCCGGCGGCATGCCGTCAGCTGGCCTCGTCCGCCCGTCGTCGTATCCGCACCGCGCAGACCCCGGCGGGGCCGAGCACCGGGCAGGCCGGCATCGTCAGGCAGTTCAAGACCGCGTGGGAGGCCAAGGACATCGAGGCGCTGGTCGGCCTGCTCGACCCCGACGCCACCGCGATTGCCGACGGCGGCGGGCTGGCCGTCACCCACCTGCTCCCGATCGTGGGCGGGGAGCAGATCGCACACGCCTACGCGAGGATCGCCCGGGTGTCGGGCGACCGCACGACGTTCCAGGAGTGCACGGTCAACGGCCGGCCCGGCTTGATGGCACACCAGGACGGCAAGGTCGCGACCGTGTACGCATTCGAGTTCGCGGGCGACCGGATCCGGCGCATCTGGGCGGTGCGCAACCCCGAGAAGCTCCGTCCCTGGCTGGACAGTTGAGGAGCCGCCACGCCCTCAGACGTCTTCAGGCAGCCGGCGTCGGCCGTCCGCAGGCGGCAGCGATCGCCGCGGTGTCCCAGTAGAACGGGCGCACTTCGGAGATCCGCCCGTTCTCGACCCTGATCGTCTGCAGGATCGGGAACGTGAGCTCGCGGCCGGTGGCGCGAGGGCGCGCACGGACCTGGGTCAGCACCACCGTGCACTCGCCGGTGGCGAGGAACTGCTGCTCCACCATGGCGAACGATTCCCACGCGTGGCTCATCGCGAGGAAGAACCGTTCCATGCCTTCGTGGCCGTGCCAGGTTCCGCCGTAGGGCAGGGCGTCGGCCTGATGCAGTACGACATCGGGCGCGAAGAAGGGGGCAAGCAGGTCGAACGACGCCCGGCCCGGGCCTCCGGCCGCCAGGTACTCCGCCTCGGCCGCGTACATGCCGGTGAGGACGGTGACCGATTCTGTCTCGTATGAAGTCGTCATGCGGCAAGCCTGATCACACGGTGCGGGCCGTGCTGGCGGCGATCGGACATCGACCTGTGACGGTGGTCGGCACCTTCCTGACGAGCCACCTTCCAGACGGGCCCCGAGCCCCGGACCCTTCCCGGCCACCCCCACGGTCAGGCCAGTGACCTCCCCGCCAACGAGGTGCGCCAGGCGGGCAGTTGGCCCGGTGCGGCCGCGTCCTGGCGGCGTCCGCCGCGGGAGAAGAAGTCGGCCAGGGGCAGGGTCGCCGCCCCGACCGTGACCGCGTCCGGGCCGAGTCGGCCCATCTCGATGGTGACCTTCCGCGCCGGATGGTGCAGTGCGTACGAGGTGGCGTACTTGCGTACCGCGGGCAGGAAGCGTGCACCGAGCTGGAGGCCGGCCCAGCCGCCGATGAGGATGCGTTCGGGCTGGAACAGGTTGATCAGGTCGGAGAGGCCCGCGCCGAGGTATTCGGCGGTCTCCTCGAGCACCGCCTGCGCGACCGGATCCGCGACGGCGCCCGGCGCGGGGTAGGCCGCCGCCAGCATGGCCGCGAGCGCGGTCTCCTCGTCCACGCCCTCGGGCGGCTCTCCGCCCGCCTCCTGCCAGCGCTCCAGGAGGGCCTCGGAGCCCGCGTACGCCTCCAGGCAGCCCAGCGCGCCGCAGCGGCATCTGCGGCCCCGTACCCGCACGGTGAGGTGGCCCCATTCGACGGCCCTGCCGTGTTCGACGACGTCCGTGACCAGGCAGGCGCCCACGCCGGAGCCGAAGAGGATGACGGCCGCGTTGGAGGCGCCGCGGCCGGCGCCGAACCACATCTCCGCCTGGCCCAGGGTGCGGGCGCCGTTGTCGATGAAGTACGGGACGGTGTCGGGGAGTTGGCCGCCCGCGCGGAGCAGCTGCTCCAGGGGGACCGCGTCCCAGCCGATGGTCTGGCCGTGCACGACCGCGCCGCGCTCGGGGTCGCGGTCGACGATGCCGGGCACGCCGATCCCGACGCCGAGCAGCCGCTCGGGCTCGATGCCCGCCGCGGCGAGGACTTCGGCGATGCCGTCCCGGATGTGTCCGGCGATCAGCTCGACGTCGTAGTCGTGGTGCTCCAACGGTCGCTCGGTGCGGGCCAGTTCGGTGAGCGCCAGGTTGAGGAGTTCGATGCGGACCCGGGTCTCCCCCACATCGATGCCGATCATGTATCCGCACTCGGGGGCCACGCGCAGCAGTACGCGCGGGCGTCCGCCGGCGGAGTCGACGCTGCCGGCCTCCTCGACCAGACCCTCGGCGGCGAGCTCGGTGACGACGTTGCTGATGGAGCCTGAACTGAGTCCGGTCGCCGGGCCGAGCGCCTGGCGGCTCATCGGCCCCTCGAAATACAACTGTTGCAATACGGCAGTGCGGTTGTCCCGCCGCAGGTCACTCACTGTGCGCCCGCCCCGACCGGCCATGTGGCTCCTTTGCTCCTGCCCGAGCCTGCAACATACCCCTGCGCGATCCCTTGACGCGACCTTTTACAACGGCTTAACTCACGCTCTAAATTAAGCCGTGAGGGCATTCAGTACTTGAACGAGTCGCGACCGCCGACTGGATCAAGTCCCCACCGCCGCTTGCCCTCTGGCACCCGTGACTCCCTTCGGAAGGGACACCTGGAGCCATGCGCAGAATCCGAGCCGCAGCCGTCGGCGCCGCAACACTTTCCCTCGTCCTGGCCGCCACCTCCTGCGGCGGCGGATCGTCGACCGGCGGCGGGTCCAACGACTCGCCCAAGACACTCACCTACTGGGCCACCAACCAGGGCGCCAGCCTCGAGGTGGACAAGAAGGTCCTGGCGCCCGAGCTGAAGAAGTTCGAGAAGCAGACCGGGATCAAGGTGAAGCTGGAGGTCGTCCCCTGGGCCGACCTCCTCAACCGGATCCTCGCCGCGACCACCTCGGGCCAGGGCCCCGACGTCCTCAACATCGGCAACACCTGGTCCGCGTCCTTGCAGGCCAGCGGCGCCCTGCTGCCCTGGGACGAGAAGACCTTCGACAAGATCGGCGGCAAGGACCGTTTCCTGGCCTCCGCGCTCGCCTCCGCCGGCGCCGAGGGCAAGGACCCGGCCGCGGTGCCGCTGTACTCGATGGCGTACGCGCTCTACTACAACAAGAAGATGTTCGCCGACGCCGGGATCGAGAAGCCCCCGGCGACGTGGGACGAGCTCGTGGCCACCGGCAAGAAGCTGTCCAAGGACGGCAAGTGGGCACTCGGCGCCGAGGGTTCGAACCTGTCCAACAACATCCACCAGGTCTTCGTCCTGGGCCAGCAGCACGGCGCCGACTTCTTCGACGCCCAGGGCAAGCCCGACTTCACCTCGGACGGAGCCGTCGCCGCCGTCAAGCAATACGTCGACCTGATGGCCAAAGACAAGATCGTCGCGCCGGGCAACGCCGAGTACGCCCAGAACCAGTCGCTCAGCGACTTCGCCAAGGACAAGACGGCGATGGTGCTGTGGCAGACGGCCTCCGCCACCTTCAAGGCCCAGGGCATGAGCGAGGACGAGTGGGGCGTCGCCCCGGCCCCCGTACAGTCCGGCACCCCCGGCACCGGCACCTCCGCCAACTCCATGGTGGCCGGCATCAACATGTCGGTGTTCAAGAACACCGACAACCTCGACGGATCACTGAAGTTCGTCAAGTTCATGACGAGCGACGCGGAACAGAAGATCCTCAACAAGACCTACGGCTCCATACCGCCCGTCAAGAGCGCCCAGTCCGACGCGGAGTTCAACCGCCCTGACCTCAAGGTCATCCGCGACACCCTCGCGAACAGCGCGGCCGCACTCCCCCAGGTGCCCAACGAGTCGCAGTTCGAGACGGTCGTCGGCACGGCGGTCAAGAACCTCTTCGCCGCGGCCGCCGGCGGCAAGGCCGTGACCAACGAGTCGGTCAAGGCCGAACTCACCAAGGCCCAGCAGCAGATGCCCAAGAAGTGAGCGATACGACCATGACCGTCACTGCTCCCGAAGAGACCGGGACACGGGCGGCGAAGACCGACGGACCGGGGGCGGCGCGCGGTGCGCGCCCTCCCGGGCGGATCCGCCGCATCGGGCTGCCGTACCTCCTGCTGCTCCCCGCCCTGCTCCTGGAGATCCTCGTCCATCTCCTGCCGATCGTCACCGGCATCTTCATGAGCTTCAAGGAGCTCAGCCAGTTCTATCTGCGCGACTGGGGTGCCGCTCCCTGGCGCGGCCTCGACAACTACTCGGTGACCGTCGACTTCGACGCACCGATCGGCGCGGCGCTCCTGCACTCCTTCGCCATCACCTGCGCCTTCACGGTCCTGTCCGTGGGGCTGTGCTGGCTGCTCGGCACCACGGCCGCCGTGTATCTGCAGGAGACGTTCCGCGGCCGGGGTGTGCTGCGCGCCCTGTTCCTCGTGCCGTACGCACTGCCCGTGTACGCCGCGGTGATCACCTGGGCGTTCATGTTCCAGCGGGACAACGGCCTGGTCAACCATGTGCTGCACGACCAGCTGGGCCTCACCGACAGCCCCACCTTCTGGCTGATCGGCGACAACAGCTTCGTCGCGCTGCTCGTCGTGTCCGTGTGGAAGGGCTGGCCGTTCGCCTTCCTCATCGTCATGGCGGGGCTGCAGAACATCCCGCGCGACATGTACGAGGCCGCGGCCATCGACGGCGCCGGGATGTGGCAGCAGATCCGACGGATCACCCTGCCGTCGCTGCGGCCGGTCAACCAGGTCCTGGTCCTGGTGCTGTTCCTGTGGACCTTCAACGACTTCAACACGCCGTACGTGCTGTTCGGCAAGTCGGCACCGGAGTCCGCGGACCTCATCTCGATCCACATCTATCAATCGTCGTTCGCCACCTGGGACTTCGGCACCGGCTCCGCCATGTCGGTCCTGCTGCTGCTGTTCCTGCTCGTGGTGACCGGCCTCTATCTGCTCGTCACGAACCGGGGAAGGAAGACCGCCGATGTCTAGCCCCGCAACCACCACGCGGCCGACGGCGCCCAGGTCACCGAGTGCGCCCAGGTCGCCGATGGCTCCCCCGCGGTCCTTCCTGTGGTCCCGGCGGATCTTCCTGACGCTCCTCGTCGGCTTCGTCCTGCTGCCCGTGTACGTCATGGTGTCCAGCTCGCTGAAGCCGCTGCAGGACGTGACGGAGAAGTTCCGCTGGCTGCCCAGCGATCTGACGGTGCAGCCCTACTTCGACATCTGGGAGACCGTGCCGCTCGCGGACTATTTCGTGAACTCGCTGATCGTGGCGGGCGCGGCGACCGTGTGCTCCGTGACGATCGCGGTGTTCGCCGCGTACGCCGTCAGCCGCTACCGCTTCAAGGGCAAGCGGGTCTTCACCGTCACGGTGCTCTCCACCCAGATGTTCCCCGGCATCCTCTTCCTGCTGCCACTGTTCCTGATCTACGTCAACATCGGCAACGCCACCGGGATCGCCCTGTTCGGCTCGCGCGCCGGGCTCATCCTCACCTATCTCACCTTCTCGCTGCCGTTCTCCATCTGGATGCTCATCGGGTACTTCGACTCGGTGCCGCGCGAGCTCGACGAGGCGGCCCTCGTCGACGGGTGCGGGCCCCTCGGCGCGCTGTTCCGCGTGGTCGTGCCGGCCGCGATCCCGGGCATCGTCGCGGTCGCCGTGTACGCGTTCATGACCGCCTGGGGGGAAGTCCTGTTCGCCTCCGTCATGACCAACGACGTCACCCGCACGCTCGCCGTGGGCCTGCAGGGCTACGCCACCCAGAACGACGTGTACTGGAACCAGGTGATGGCCGCCTCGCTCGTCGTGAGCATCCCCGTGGTCGCGGGATTCCTGCTGCTCCAGCGCTATCTGGTGGCCGGCCTGACCGCCGGAGCCGTCAAGTGAGCGCCGCCTTCACCCCTTTTGAAAGGACACCCGTGACCGACCCCATCGACCTCGCCGCGCTCCCGCAGGACTTCGCGTGGGGCACCGCGACCTCCGCGTACCAGATAGAAGGAGCCGTCGCCGAGGACGGCCGCTCCCCCTCGATCTGGGACACCTTCTCGCACACGCCCGGAAAGATCGACAACGACGATCACGGGGACGTCGCCTGCGACCACTATCACCGGTGGCGCGAGGACATCGCCCTGATGAAGCGGCTGGGCACCAATGCGTACCGGCTGTCGCTGGCCTGGCCGCGGATCCTGCCCGGCGGGGACGGCGCGGTGAACGCCAAGGGACTCGACTTCTATGACCAGTTGATCGACGGGCTTCTGGAAGCGGGCATCACCCCGTCCGTGACCGTCTACCACTGGGATCTGCCGCAGGCCTTGCAGGACCGGGGCGGCTGGCCCGAGCGGGACACCGCGCACCATCTGGCCGCGTACGCCTCCGTCGTCGCGGAGCGCCTCGGGGACCGGGTCAGCCACTGGGCCACGCTCAACGAGCCGCTGTGCTCCGCCTGGATCGGCCACCTGGAGGGGCGGATGGCCCCGGGTCTGACCGACCTCGACGCGGCCGTGCGCGCCTCCTACCACCTGCTGCTCGGCCACGGTCTGGCCACGCAGGCGATCCGCGCCGCCGCCCCGGGGGCGCAGGTCGGCATCGTCAACAACCTCTCCACCGTCGAGGCGGCGAGCGACCGGCCCGAGGACATCGCGGCGGCCCGCCGGATGGACGGCCACACCAACCGCTGGTGGCTCGACCCGGTCCACGGGCGCGGCTTCCCCTCCGACATGCTCGACGTGTACGGCATCGAACTCCCCGAGCAGGCAGGCGACTTGGCCACCATGGCCGAGCCGCTGGACTGGCTGGGCCTCAACTACTACTTCCCGGCCGTCGTCACCGACGACCCCACCGGGCCGGCCCCCTACGCCCGCCAGGTGCAGCGCCTCGATGTGCCGCGTACCGGCATGGACTGGGAGATCGACGCAGGCGGCATCGAGGAGCTGCTCCTGCGCCTCACCCACGACTACGGCGCCCGCAAGCTGTACGTCACCGAGAACGGCTCCGCCTACCCCGACGTCGTCCGCCGCGACGGCACCATCGACGACCCCGAGCGCGCCGACTACCTGATCGGGCACCTCGCCGCCTGCGTGAGCGCCGCCCGCAAGGGCGCTCCGCTGGCCGGATATTTCGCCTGGTCGCTGCTGGACAACTTCGAGTGGGCGTACGGCTACGACAAGCGCTTCGGTCTGGTGCACGTCGACTACGCCACCCAGAATCGCACGGTCAAGGGCAGTGGGCACCGCTACGCGGACGTGATCCGCGCGCATCGCTCGCAGGCCCGCAAGGCGGCCTGATCCCCCCAGCCCCTCCCCCACGGCCGCACGGCCGGGGCCGCACCGCACCGTGTCCGCGTCACTCGTACCGCGTCCGAACCCACCCATGAGTCAGGAGAGTTCACATGCGCACGCCCCCCACTGACCCCTCGTCGGCGCGCACCTTAGGTTCACCGTCACGCCGCAAGGTGATCGCCGCGGCAGCCGCCGCGCTGCCCGCCGCCGGGCTCGCGGCGTACGCCGCCCCGTCCGCAACAGCCGCACCCGCGCCGTCCGGCTCGGCGGCAGCCGCCTCGTCCGCCGCCGTGGCCGGCAAGCGCGTGAGAGGCGGCGGAGACCTCGGGCCGAACGTCCTCGTCTTCGACCCGGCCACCCCCGGCATCCAGGCCAAGCTGGACGAGATCTTCAAGCAGCAGGAGGCGGCCCAGTTCGGCACCGGCCGCTACGCGCTGCTGTTCAAGCCGGGAACGTACAACGGTCTCAACGCCCAACTCGGCTTCTACACCTCCATCATGGGCCTGGGCCTGACCCCCGACGACACGCTGTTCAACGGCGACGTGACCGTGGACGCCGGCTGGTTCGGCGGCAACGCCACCCAGAACTTCTGGCGCTCCGCGGAGAACCTGGCCCTGAATCCGGTCAACGGCACCAACCGCTTCGCGGTCTCCCAGGCCGCGCCCTTCCGCCGGATGCACGTCAAGGGCAACCTCAACCTGGCGCCCGACGGCTACGGCTGGGCCAGCGGCGGCTACATCGCCGACAGCAAGATCGACGGAACCGTCGGGCCGTACTCCCAGCAGCAGTGGTACACCCGCGACAGCTCCATCGGCGGCTGGCTCAACGCCGTGTGGAACATGGTCTTCTCCGGCGTCGAGGGCGCCCCCGGGCAGTCCTTCCCCGAGCCCCCGTACACGACTCTCCAAACCACGCCCCGCTCCCGCGAGAAGCCGTTCCTCTACCTCGACGGCGCGGACTACAAGGTGTTCCTGCCCGCGCTGCGCACCGACGCCCGTGGCACCAGCTGGGGCAGCGGCACCCCCAAGGGCGAGTCCCTGCCCCTCACCTCGTTCTACGTCGTCAAGGCGGGCGCCACCGCGACGACCATCAACGCCGCGCTCGCCCAGGGCCTCAACCTGCTGTTCACGCCCGGCATTTACCACGTCGACAAGCCGATCGAGATCGGCCGCGCGGGCACCGTCGTCCTCGGGATCGGCTACCCGACCATCGTCCCGGACGGCGGCACCACCGCGCTCAAGGTCGCCGACGTGGACGGCGTACGCCTGGCCGGACTGCTCGTGGACGCCGGTCCGCAGAACTCCGCGACCCTCCTGGAAGTCGGACCCACCGGGGCGTCCCGGGACCACTCCGCCAACCCCACCACCGTGCAGGACGTGTTCATCCGCATCGGCGGCGCGGGCGCCGGCAAGGCCACCACCAGCATGGTCATCAACAGCCGGCACACGATCGTCGACCACACCTGGGTGTGGCGCGCCGACCACGGCGACGGCGTGGGCTGGGAGACCAACCGGGCCGACTACGGCGTCGTGGTCAACGGCGCCGACGTCCTGGCCACCGGTCTGTTCGTGGAGCACTTCAACAAGTACGACGTCCAGTGGAACGGCGAGCGCGGCCGCACGATCTTCTACCAGAACGAGAAGGCGTACGACGCCCCCAACCAGGCGGCCATCCAGAACGGCGCCATCCGCGGCTTCGCCGCCTACAAGGTGGCCGACTCGGTCGCCGAGCACGAGGCCTGGGGCCTGGGCAGCTACTGCTACTACAAGGACGACCCCAGCATCATCCAGGACCACGGCTTCGCCGCCCCGAACAAGTCGGGGGTGAAGTTCCACGGCCTGCTTGTGGTGTCCCTCGGCGGCAAGGGCCAGTACGCACACGTCATCAACAACACCGGCGACCCCACGTCCGGTACGTCGACCGTGCCGTCGAAGGTCGTCCAGTACCCCTGATTCATCCCGTTCCTCTGATCGACCGGCTCCGCAGGGCCTGACGGCCATCCCGGTGCGGCCTCGCGACGCCCTCTCCCCAGGGCGTTGCGGGGCCGCGACGCGTCACGCCCGAGTCGGCGGCCACCTCGCGGAGCGGGCGGCACACGTCTCACCCGGTGGCTTCGGCCGCATTCCACGTCTGCCAGACGTGGATCGTGTTGGGCACCTCCGGGCGGTCGAGGAGCCACAGCACATAGCCGACATGCCGCCGTGCCCATGGGTTGTGTGACCGAGCGGCAGTTTCGAGCCTGGCTCGCAGATCATCGCTGTCGACTGCTCGGGCAACGCGCAGGTACTCACGGTCCTTGCAGCGGTAGCGCCTCTGCACGACGACCTCGACCAGATCGGTGAGCTTCGTCCTGACGGTCTCACTGTGGTCGGCGACCGCCACGTCCCGTATCAGCCCCTGCTTCGTGCCCCACTTCTTGGCGTGCCGGGTCCACTCCTGCGGATACCGTGCCTCCCACTCCAGGAAGAGGAGCGCGTAGGGCAGACCCGGCCAGGTCCTCATGTCGCCGGGCGGGCGGTTCCACAACGCGTCGGGCAACACATACTTCCCGGCTTCGCGGTACCTCTCGTACGCCTGCAGGAACGTCGGATCCCGGTACTGCTCCTGTCCGCCGAGCGGCAGCGTCAAGTGCCACAGTTCGTTCCACCGACGGAGAGCATCGCCCACGTTGCCCCGGGCGTCAGCAAGCCGGCCCAGCGCCGCACCCCGTTCGGCGGGATCGTCGGCTATCAGATCGAACGCCCAGCCCAGCCGCGCGTCCCATCCATGGGCGTCGTCAACGCCCGCACTCGTACCCGCCTTCTTCGCCACGCAGAAGATCATTCCCCAGTCACTACGCCCTGGGCGAGGGAATAACTGTTGGTCGTCAACCGACGACGGCGTTCACGACGTCTGTGCCGTCCCGGACAGCCCCGGACCGGGATCTGCGAAGTCCTGCCCAGGGGCCGGGCAGGACAGGATGCGGATGCTGCGTCCCTCGACAGGGATGACGGTGCCCGCGTCGAGCGTGGAGTTCCCCTCGGATTCGCCCCTCCTGACCGTCCTGGCCGTCCCGTCCGTCCCGTCCGTCCTGGCCCTGCCGTCCCGGGTCTCCGCGGTGGAAAGCACCGTGTGCCAGGTCTTTCCGTAGTCCGCCATGGGGAGTTGGAAGTCGATCGCCTCATGGTGGCTGTTGACCAGGATCAGCAGCGAGTCGTCGATGACGCGTTCCCCGCGAGGCCCTGGCGGGAGGGCGCCACCGTGGAGGAAGGCGGCAATGGCACGGGCGTCGTCGCGGTCCCAGTCGTCGCCTTGCATCACGGTGCCGTCCGGGCGGAGCCAGACCAGGTCGTCGATGTGGTCGTTGTCGGTCTCGCCACGGAAGTGCCGCCGGCGTCGCAGTACGGGATGGTCGTGTCGCAGCCGCACCAGCCTCCGCACGAAGGCGAGCAGGTCCTGGCGCGGGGCGTCGAGGTCCCAGTCGACCCAGGACAGTTCGTTGTCCTGGCAGTACACGTTGTTGTTTCCCTGCTGGGTGCGCCCCAGTTCGTCCCCGTGGGCGATCATCGGAATGCCCTGGGAGCACAGCAGGGTGGTGAGCAGGTTGCGCTGCTGCCGGGCGCGCAGCTCGAGGACGGTGGCGTCGTCGGTGTCTCCTTCCGCGCCGCAGTTCCAGGACCGGTTGTCGTCGGAGCCGTCGTTGCCGTCCTCGCCGTTGGCCTCGTTGTGTTTCTGGTTGTACGAGACCAGGTCGCGCAGGGTGAATCCGTCGTGGGCGGTCACGAAGTTGATGCTGGCGCGGGGGCGTCGGCGGTCGGCTTCGTACAGGTCCGAGGAACCTGCCAGCCGGGTGGCGAAGTCGGCGAGCGTGGCGTCCTGTCCTCGCCAGAAGTCCCTTACGGTGTCTCGGAATTCACCGTTCCATTCGCTCCACTGGGACGGGAAGTTCCCCACGTGATAGCCGCCGTCACCGATGTCCCAGGGCTCGGCGATCAGTTTCACCCGGCTGACCACGGGGTCCTGCTGGACCAGGTCGAAGAACGCGGACAGCCGGTCGACCTCGTGGAACTGGCGGGCCAGCGTGGCGGCCAGGTCGAAGCGGAACCCGTCGACGTGCATCTCCTGCACCCAGTAGCGCAGCGAGTCCATGATCAGCTGGAGGACGTGGGGGTGCCGCATCAGCAGGCTGTTGCCGGTGCCGGTGGTGTCGAAGTAGTGCGCCGGGTCGTCGTCGACCAGCCGGTAGTAGGCCGCGTTGTCGATGCCCCGGAAGGAGAGGGTCGGGCCGCGCTCGTTGCCTTCCGCTGTGTGGTTGTAGACGACGTCCAGGAGGACCTCGATCCCGGCCCGGTGCAGGGACTTGACCATCGACTTGAATTCCGTGACCTGCTCACCGCGGCTGCCCCCGGAGGCGTAGGCGTGATGCGGCGCGAAGAAGCCGATGGTGTTGTAACCCCAGTAGTTGGACAGGCCCTTCTCCCTCAGGTGGCCGTCCTGCAGGAACTGGTGCACCGGCATCAACTCGATGGCGGTCACGCCCAGTTCACTCAGGTGCTCCAGCATGACGGGGTGGCCGAGTGCGGCGTACGTGCCGCGGAGTTCGGGAGGAAGACCGGGGTGCGCGCGGGTCAGTCCCCGTACGTGCGCCTCGTAGATCACAGTGTCGTGGTACGGGTGGTCCGGTGGGCGGTCGTTCTCCCAGTCGAACACCGTGTCCGTCACCACCGACACGAAGGTGTGGCCCAGGCTGTCCTCGGGGTTCGGGCCGGCCTCGCTGCCGGGCCCTCCGTCGAACAGTGACGCGTGGTCGTCGGGTTCCCCGTCGATGGCCCTGGCGTAGGGGTCCAGGAGCAGTTTGGCGGGACTGCACCGGTGCCCCAGCTCGGGGGCGTAGGGGCCGTGCACGCGATAGCCGTAGCGTTGCCCGGGCCGGATGCCGGGCAGGTGGACGTGCCAGACGAGGCCGTCCACTTCGCGTACGCGGATCCGTTGTTCCGCACCGTCGTCGTCGATCAGGCAGAGCTCCACCTTCTCGGCGACCTCGCTGAACAACGCGAAGTTCGTGCCGGTGCCGTCGTACATGGCACCCAGTGGATACGAGCGGCCCGCCCAGGTCTCCATCTGCCGAACGTAGCCATTGCGCGTCGGCGTGGATCCGCTCGAACAAGCCAACCGCGGCAGGCGCGGAACGGTGAAGGACCGGCTGCCTCTCAACTCTGGGCAGCACACTGCCCGTACAGATAGAACCTTGCCATGCCAAGTTTCGAGGTCACACCGATAGGTACCGTCCACAACGACCGGACGGACGTCCAGCACACCGACAACTGGGGTGCCGTCCGCAGCACGATCACCATCGACGAGCGCTTCGGTGAGACGTGCCTCCAGGGCCTGGACGGCTTCTCCCACGTGGAGGTCCTCTTCGTCTTCGACCAGCTCCCGGAACCCGACGACTACCGCGAACCCCGCCCCTACCGCGGCCGCTCCGACCTCCCACCCGTCGGCGTCTTCGCCGGCCGGGGCCCCCGCAGACCCAACCGCATCGGCGTGACGTGCTGCGCCGTCGAATCCGTCCACGGCCGCGTACTGACGGTGGTGGGCCTCGACGCGGTCTCGGGCACCCCGGTCATCGACGTGAAGCCGGCCATGGCGGAGTTCCGCCCGGCGGACATCAAGCAGCCGCAATGGGTCAGCGACATGATGGCGGAGTACTTCCAGCCATGAACGGCCCACCGACACTGAATCGCTGCGGCGCCCCTCCGGGCGTGCAGCAGGGTGGAGCTGGTCGGGCCCGTCAAATAATGCCTCGACAGCGGTCGCGGCGATCAGGGACGCTTCGCGCGATGACCAGAATCAACGACATCCCGCCCGCGTGGGACGAGCGCACCCAGCTCACCACGTTCCTCGACTACGCACGTGACACCGCCCGCGCCAAGTGCGAGGGCGTCTCCGCGGAGAACGCCCGCAAGGCGCTCCTGCCGGGCTCGCCGCTGATGACCATGAGCGGATTGATCAACCATCTCCGCTGGGTCGAGTACTACTGGTTCCAGGTGGTCTTCCTCGGCGAGGAGGACCAGGGCCCCTGGACCGACGAGGACCCCGACCGCGAGATGCGTGTCGCCGTCGACTTCCCGCTCACGCAGCTGCTCGACGAATACGCCGAACAAAGCGCCCGCTACCGCGAACTCGTCGCCGCGAACAGCCTGGACGAGCAGGCCCGACGAACCCGCCGCGAGGGCCGTGTCGACCTGCGCTGGATCCTCCTCCACCTCACCGAGGAGACGGCCCGCCACAACGGCCACCTCGACATTCTCCGCGAGATGCTCGACGGCACGACCGGCGACTGACCCGGCGGCCCCGACGCCCGAAGCGCGCCCAAGGTTGTACGTATCCGGGCCGATTGCCCGCGCCCGGCCCGGTGCGGTTGTATCGCGGAGTGCCTCGGCGGGGGGTTGGGGCCGTGAATGTCAGGGGGAGACATGCGAAGGCTTTTACCTGCGGTGACGGGCGCGTTAGGGATCGGTCTGTTGGCGGCGCTGCTGCCGATGGGGACGGCGAGCGCCGACCCCATCGGTGGTGACGCGGCGACGGAGCGGATCAGTGTGGCCGCCGACGGGACGCAGGGCAACAGAACCTCGTACGCGCCGGTGATCAGCAGGAACGGCCGCTACATCGCCTTCGTCTCGCAGGCGACGAACCTCGTGCCCCCTTATCCGGTCCCGCCCGGTGGGCAGAACTGGACGTACCTGCGCGACCTGCGCGAAGGCACGCTGGAGCGGGTGGCCTTCGACGGGGTCCCGGCGGATGTGCTCGACTTCAGCGCCTCGGGCGACCTGATGGTCATCAAGTCGCGCACCGGCCTGTACGTACGCGATCTGCCGACCGGCCACACCCAGCGGGTGGACGTCGACCTCGGTGAGTTCACCGGCGGAGGCGCGTACAGCGCACGGATCAGCGGATCCGGCCGCTATGTCGTGTTCACGGAGAGCCGCCCCTCGGGGTCACCGGCGCCCGAGGGTACGAGGGTGTACGTGCGTGATCTGCTGGACGGCACGACGCAGTGGGTGAGCCGGCCGAACACCGCGACCGAGACCTACTACGCGGACGGACCCGTCATCAGCGACGACGGGCAGCGCATTGCGTACACCAACACCAGGTACTTCCCCAAGGGCCCCGCGAAGGGCAATGCGTACCTCCTCGACCGGAGCACCGGCGAGCGGCAGATGGTGGACGTCTCGCAGGACGGACCGACGCCGGAGCGAGCCCTGGGCGGGCTGTCGTTGAGCGCGGACGGCAGCCTGGTGCTCTTCAACCGCACCGACGGAAGTCCCGTGACGGCGGACGACCAGAAGTCGAACAGTTTCATCCGCGAGCCGGCGACCGGTACCACCCGGCCGATCCCGGCCACCGGATCCCAGACCGGCACCAGCCAAGGCTCGCTCAGCCCCGACGGCCGCTTCGCGCTCTACACGGCGGGCGTCAGCGGCCCGAACGCGGGGCCATGGCCGCTCCTCATCCGGAACCTGGAGACCGGTGAAGTGCGGACCGTGACCACCGCGATGGACGGCATTCCGGCCACCGCCTATCCCGGGCGGGTGGCGATCACCGGCGACGACCGCATGGTGGCCTTCGACTCGTCCGCCCCCGATCTCGTCCCCGGCGACACCAACGCCACATGGGACGTCTTCGTACGGACCCTGCCCCCCGCATCCTGAGACACCCGTGGCACGGGGGCGGCCGTCTCCGGGCCGGCCCAGGAGCGGACCAACTCCTCGTACGTCATGGGGTGTTCCGCAAGCGTCGCAGCGAGTCCTCGGCCGTGGCCGCGACGAAGGCCGGGCACACGGCGGTGTCCAGGGGGATGGCCCACTCCTCGGGCCACTTCTCGTACGCGGCACGCCCCGGTGCGCTGGCCAGGTACATGCCCGCCGCCAGGGTTTCGGTGCTGTCGCGCGGCAGCTCGGGATGGCCGTCATGGGTGCAGGTCGTCGCGTCGAGGAGGCCGAGGGCGCGCTCGAAGGCCACCGTGAGCGCGTCGAGGAGTTCCTGTACATCGACGGTGCCGTCCGCCTCCGCTTCGACGTACCACGTGACGGCGGCGGCCGCGAGGACGCTGCCTGCCAGGTCATCGCCCTCCGCCTCCTGCAATCGGGAGGCCACGAGCAACAGATCCCAGGCCACGTCGTAGGTCCTGGAGAGCGGATAGCCCTCCAGGATTGCGGTGAGTCCCACCATCTCGTACTGGTCCTCAAATGACAGGAACGGCGGTACGTCATCGGCGGATCCGGCCCTGAGCGACTCCATGACCACGCGCGCATACCCGGCGACGTTGCGCGGGCACAGCCATTCATCGCGTGGCAGGGTCGCCCAGGGCACGGGTTCCCCGCCGCCCAGTTCGCGCAGGACCTCCGCGAAGCACCACGCCTCGGCCGTCAGGTCGCCCTGGTACGGATGCTCCTGATGCGCGCACGGCAGGGGCCGCAGCGCACGGTCGGCGGCCTGCGCCGCGTCGAACGCCGCCGCGGCCATGTCCTCTTCCGGGCGCGTGCCCCGATACAGGAGTCCCAGGAGCAGCCCCATCGTCCACCGGCAGGCGAGCGCTCCGTCCGGGTCGGCGGCCAGTTCGCGCGCGCACTCCAGGACGAGCCGGTCGCACTCGGCGGGGTCCGCGTCGACGAACTCGCCCATCTCGGCCCAGTCGTCGATCAGTTCGTCCACCCAGGCCTGCTCAGGGGAAGCCGCCAAGGTCCGCTCAGAGGAAGGTCGATCCGTCATCGCCGTCCTCCTCGTCCATCTCCGCGTACGCCTCGTCCATCGCCTCGCTCGCCGCCTGGGCCCATGCGGCGAGCAGCCTCGGGCACGCCCATACGTCCGCGGGGAACGCACCCGCAGGCGCCGCGAACCGGCCTTCCGGCACCGCGAACTCACCCGGCGCGTGCAGGTGGTCGAGGTGCGGCTTCATCTCCTCGCGCTGCCAGCTCTCGCGCAGATCCGGCTCCGGGTGCGCGTCGTCGCCGTTGCCGTGCGCGCAGTCGTGATCGAGCGGATCGGAGTCGACGGCCCGCAACAGCGCCCGCACCTCGCGCCCGACGGCGTACGACAGCTCCAGCACCGAGGCCGTCCACATCGCCAGGTGCAGCAGGACCAGGCGCTCGTGGGGGTCGGTGGCGGTCGCGTGCCGGCGGGCCGCCCACAGCCCGGCGTTCTCACCGATCGTGCCGGAGTCGTCGAGGTCTTCGGCCGCGACGATCACCCTGGTCAGTGCGTCGATGTCGAGGCGTCCGTCGGAACGTACGTACACGGCGTCGAGATCATTGGTGTCCCGCTCCCCGAACAACTCGGTGTACCTCGGCCTGAGCTGCGCCAACGCGTCCTCGGCGAGCTCACGCAGATAGCCCGGGCAGACCCACATCTCGCCCTCGCCCTCGTCGAGCACGTTCTCCACGAGGTGGGCCCGGCCGCCCGGGGTGCGTACGTGGCACGCGATCTCGGCCTCGGTCTCGTAGTACAGGTCCTCCTGGCCCGGGTGCTCGCCGTCCGCATGCGGGCACGGGAAGCCGTCGCCGTCCCGGCCGCCGAGCATCGCCAGGGCCTCCTGCAACCCTTCGATCATGGCGTCGAAGACCGGGCGGGTGCGGATGCGGTGGTAGACGTACGGGGTCGTCACATGCTGGGTGATGACGTATCCGGCGAGGACTGCCCTGTTGCTTCCCGGCAGCGGGGCACTGGCGTTCGTCTCGATCGTGGGAGCGGGGTCGACACCGGGATAGTCGTTCAGGAAGTCCAGCAGATCCCGTACGTCGCTCTCGTCGTCCTCGGACACGACCGCGGGTATCCCGGGCACCGAGAACGGAGCGATGACATCGGCGGCGACCCGCGCGATGCCCGCGACGTTGCGCGGGCACAAGTCGGCCGGTCCACGGGCGACATCGGGACGCTCGCCGATGAGATACCAGCCGCGCGGCCAGTCGAGCTCCTCCGCGTACGGATGCGTCTCATGCCCGCAGTCCCGCTCCCCCAGCTCCGTGGCGGCAGCGAGCAGCGCGTCGACGGCGGCCAGCGCGGTCCCGGGCTCCGGGCGCCACGCCAGATACCGGACCATCTGCGTGAGCCCGGCGACCCACACATGCGCCGTCTCGCCACCGGGCTCGGCGGCCAGCCGGCGCACGCAGTCGAGGACGAGCGGTTCGGCCACCGCCGGTTCGCTGCCCGCGCCTATGGAGCACCACTGCTCGTAGAGCGCGGCCGTACGGGCATCAGGAATGACGATCATGACTGGTACGACGTACGACGGTGCCTCAGAGGTTCCTGGGACAAGTCCCTGAGCAGCCGTACGGAACGAACGAGCGTCCTTGAGCCCCGGATCCGGGGCTCAAGGACGGCTCTCGAAGCATGCGGCAGCGACGGCTCAGCTGTAGACGCCGAACTCGTAGAGCGAATACCCGTATCCGGTGCCGCGTGCGGTGCCGTGCAGGCGTACGTAGCGACCGTTACCCGTGACATCGAAGTCGTCGATGCCTCCGTTGCCGGCCGTCACCTCGCGCACGGTCCGCCAGTTCTGGCCGTCGTCCGAGGTCTGGATCGTGTACGTCTTGCCGTACGCACCCTCCCAGTTGAGCTGGACGTGCCGGATGGCGGTGGACGTGCCCAGGTCGACCTGGAGCCACTGGGGGTCGGCCCAGTCGCTTGCCCAGCGGGTGTCGGCCTTGCCGTCGGTGGCGTTCGAACCGGGGCAGGGGCAGCCGCCGTAGTCGGTGTTCTGGGCCGAGGAGGCAGTGGTGGGCTTGCCGAGGGCGACGTTGGTGCCGTCCACCGGCGGGGCCACGACCTTGATCGAGCGGGTCTCGATGCCGACGTTGCCGTGGCCGTCCTTGGCCTTGACGTACACCTTCCACACGCCGGTGCGGTCGGGCGCGGTGACCTTCAGCCGGCCGCCGCCGAGATCGGTGTGGGCGGCCGTGGTGAGGGCGCCGCTGTTGTCGATGTACTTGCTGTTGAAGAGCACTTCGTAGGTGAGGCTGTCGCCCTCCGGGTCGGTGGCCGGTGCGGTGATCGTCAGTTCTCGGCCGGCCGGGACCGCCGAGGCGTTCGGCACGCTCAGGTCGCCGATGACGGGGGGTGTGTTGTCGCCGCCGGTGGAGGCGCCGTAGGCCTGCTTCAGGGCGTAGTACGACAGGCGCTTCTCGCCCGCGGGCAGCAGGTTGAACCAGATGCCGCCGAAGTCGTACTCGGTGCCGTAGTGGAAGACCGTCGCGCCGAGGGCGACGCCCCGGTGGTCGGTGACGCAACTCCAGGCCCGCTTGTAGCCGGCGGCCTTCTCGGTGTCGGTGGGCTCCTTGGGGACGCCGTTGGCGTCGTCGGGGACCTCCCACTCGCCGGCGGGTCCGGTCTCGGTGATGATGTACGGCTTGGTGTAACCGCCGCTCTCCCAGGCCGACTTGACGCCGCACACGTCCTGGTAGGAGTTGACGGTGTAGAGGTCGAGGTCGGGGGCGTTCTTCTTGTAGTAGGGCCAGGCGCCGGTCCAGGCGTCGGTGGAGGTCACCGGGTGGTTGGGGTCGACGGCGTGGATCTTCTTCGCGATGTCGTTGACGAAGGTGGTGTACGCGTCGCGCTGGCGCTGCAGTTCGTCGCCGCTGAAGCAGTTCTGCAGGCCGAGCACCGACTCGTTGCCGACGCTCCACATCAGGACGCCCGGGTTGTTCTTGTAGGTGTCCGCCCACTTGGGGAACTCGGCGAGCATCTTGTTCTTGTAGTCGGTGTCGGTGAGGTAGTTGACGCAGCCGCCGCTGCCCGGGCCGCCGCCGGGCTGCAGCCAGAACCCTGCGACGACCTTGACGCCGTTGGCGGCTGCCGCGTCGAACAGCGGCGCGCTGGAGGCGTCGGTGCCCCAGGTGCGGACGGTGTTGACGCCGAGGGACTTGACGTCCGGCATGTAGCGGGCGGCGTCGGAGGCGGAGGGCCCCCAGGTGATGCCCTTGACGGTGTAGGGGGCGCCGTCCACGGTGAGCTGCCAATTGCCTTGGGAGCCGGTCACCTTGACCACGCTGCCGGCGGCGTGCGCGGCAGGTACGGGCAGGGCGACCACGGCGCCTGCGAGGAGCGCGGCCGCGGTGGCGGCCCGGGCGGAGTGCCCGAGTCTGCGGGTGGGAGGTTGTGCCACGGATCTTCCTCCTAGCGAGGAGAGGTACGGAGGGTGCGGGGTCCGGAGACGTATGGGGGGTGCGGGTTCCGCGTCGTACGGAGGGTGCGGGTCCGGAACTGGGAGAGCGCTCTCCGAGATGGGCGGGAGGGAGCCCGGCCCATCTCGGAGAGCAGGGGCTCAGGGCAGTTCGTAGTTCTCGTCGAGCGCCGCGCCCGCTTCGGGGTGGGTCTCGTCATAGCCGCGCGCATTGCACTGCAGGGCGCCGACCACACAGTGATCCACCAGTGCCTTCAGCGTGCGGTCGTCCCACGCGTTGAAGAAGTCGTAGTGGAACGAGTGGCCCGCACCGCTCGCCAGCTTGACCTGCGACATGTCGCCGTTGACGGGGAAGGCCATCTTGAACTCGACCATCGGCAGCGCAACAGGGTGACTGGCCGGGCAGATGTTGTTGTTGGTGCCGGGATTAACCACCGGATACGCCATGTGGCTCTTGTGGTCCGGCGTGTCCAGATACTTGCCGTCCCAGCAACTCGGCGCCTGGAAGCGGATGTTGAGCTGGACGTCCGGCCGGTCCGGACAGGTCTTCGGGATGTCGACGTTGAAGAAGCTGTCGCCGCACTCCCAGCCCTCGACGAACCCGCGGTGGGCCCGGAACTCCTCCGCGCTCTGCGTCGGACTGCCGACGACGAACCGCAGCCCCTTGGGGAAGGGCCGCACGCTCGTGTAGTCGGTCACGCCCGCCTTGTAGTAGATGACCTGCGGACCGACCGGCAGCACGGACTGTGTGCCATTGAGCAGGGTCGGCATCCAGTAACCGGACTTGTCGCCGGGCGCCTTGCACTTGGTGGCGCCCGAACTCAGGGATTCGGTGGTGCTGTTGGCGTCGGTCGTGGTGTTGCCCATGAAGGTGTGGTCATGGGACTTGCCCGGCTGGCCGGGATAGACGATGGGGTCGTCGGGCTTGGTGTGCGTGACCGTGCAGTTGGCCTGGAACTCGTGGAAATACCGGTGGGGCGGCTCCTTCGTCGAGGGTTCCACGCCGGTGACCGGCGGGTTCGCGGGGATGTAGCCATCGGCGTCGAGGTCCTCGGCGGCGGCCTTGGTGGAGGCGGCCATGGTGTGGCCGCTGTGCGACCCACCGGCCTGCGCCGCCGCGTGATGAGCGCCTTGCCCCGCGCCCGCGTCCGGCGCGTCGGCGCTCATGGCGACCCCGCTCACACCGAGGGTCGTCAAGACCAGCGCGCCGGATATCAGTAACCCCGAGAAAATCTTGGATCTCCGTGCCATGGAGACCTCCTGCCACGTCAGTTTGGACGGTGGGGGGCGGGCGGAGGTGGAGGTGAGCGTGCACCTCCGACTACCCGGGCCGGAAGGGCGCTCTCCCTGTAGCGGGGAACTGTGGGAGAGCGCTCTCCCGCTGCGGAGTGTTCCGTCCATGACACAGACGTGTCAAGAGAAGATGTCGGACCCGGGTCGGGAGCGAGAAGCCTCAGCACGCGAACTCAGGGGTCTTCTCCGTGGGCAACGTGCGCGTTGTCCGAAGCGGTGACAAGAAGTTGGGAAGGGCGCTCAGCGTCATACCTGCTGCACCGATCCACAGGGTGGTTGTCGCTCCGAACGCGGAGCCCGAGGCTCCGCCCAAGAGCCGGCCGAGAGGAATGCCGCTCCAGGAGACGAATCGAGTTGTTGCGCTCATCCGACCCAGAAGCCGATCCGGCGTCAGGGCTTGTTGGAAGCTTGATTGAGTCACCACGCGAACAACTCCGCACAGCGAAAAGGCCGCGAGCCCGATCGCAGCCAGGTACAGGCACCAACCCGTTCGCGCCAACGGCATGAGGACGGTCAACGGACAGGCGACCAATGACCCGAGCCAGATGACCCGGCCTTGCCCGACCCAAGTCGAGATCCTGGCCGCCGACAGCGCACCCAGCAAGGCTCCACAGCCCATGCCCGAAAGAATGAGGCCGATACCGAAGGACTGGAGACCTGTCTCCCGCTCCAAGAAGACAAGCAACATGGTCTGATACATGACCAGGAAGAGGTTGAATATGGCATCCCCCAGCATGATTGCCCGCAGGGTGGGGGAGTTGACCACGAACGTCAATCCCTCCTTGATCTCGCGAATCAATTGAGGGTGCTCACTCGGTTCCGGCTTCCGTTCGCGCTTCCGGATGGTGATCGCGAGCAGCCCCGACAGAGCCATCCCGGCCGAACTCACCAGAAGCGTTGCAGGGGCTCCGACCAGGCCGACCAGTGGTCCTGCCACGGTCGGCCCGCTGACACTGGTCACCGAGCGTACTGCCGCCAGTTTTGAGTTCCCTTCCACGACCTTGTTGCGTCCCACCAAGTGCGGGAGATAGCTGACGTACGCAACATCGAAGAAGACGGTCAACACCCCATGGACCAGGGCGACTGCGTAGAGCCACCAGATGGTGAGGAGGCCTGCCCACCACGCCGCCGGTATCGTCAAGAGAAGCAGCGCGCGAGCGAGATCGGTGCTGATCATCACCGATCGCTTCCGCACGCGGTCCACCCACGCGCCTGCCGGCAGTCCTGCCAGGAGCGACCCTGCCGCGGTCATCGCGGTCAGTAATCCGACCTGAAACTCATCGACATGCAATGTCGCAATGGCAACCATGGGCAAGGCCAGAAAGATGATGCGGTCGCCCAGCTGACCGAGCGCGGTGGCAGCAAACAAGCATCTGAAATCCCGATCGCGCAAGAGGCCGAGCTGGGTGGATTTAGACATACGAGTCCCTACTGTCGAATACGCGATGGCTCTCCAATGGCTGCGGTTGCTACGGCCGGTCGACTCCGAACTCGTAGACCACTTCCCGGCGCACGTCCGGAATGACCATGTCGGCCGTTTCCACCGGACGACCGTCCGTGTCGAAGATGGTCCGCTCGATCTGCAGCACGAGATCCCCCACGCTGATCCCCAGGAGGTTCGCCTGCACATGGGTGGCACGAGCCGGGCGCGGCACCTCGACCACAGTCGAGATGACCACACCGATGGAGCGCATGCGCTCCGGCACTCCCTTGCCCGCCAGAGGACCCGTCTCGGGCAGCACGACCGGCGTGCCATCCGTGATGGCCATCGGCTCCCAGGATTCGGAAAGTTGCACGGGGTGCCCGCCGGCGAGGAACTCGTAATGCGTACGGACACAGAGGTCCCCGGGGCTGATGGCAAGCCGCTCGGCGATCGCCTCGGGGGCGGGGACGCGCACCTGGCTGTGTGCATCCCAAGCGTCGGCACTGCCCCGCTCCCTCGTGTCGGGCCGGCGGGGAGAGCCCTCCCCGCGTTCGCGGTGCCGCGAGCGGATCAGTCGCAGGCGCTCGCGCGGCATCCGGACGTAGGTGCCCGAGCCGGCGCGCCCTTCGACGAGACCGTCAATGATCAGACAGTCCATGGCCCTCTGCAGGACGTTGCGTCCGACCCCGTACCCCACGGCGAGCCGTGCCCGGGACGGCAGGCGCTCCCCGATCTCCCACTCCCCCGCGAGAATCCGTGCGCGCAGTGCGTCGGCCACTGCGAGGTACGGCGCCTCTCGGGGCATGGGCAATCCTCCGGTTGTCGTGCGCTGCGGCAGCTGGTCGTTCCAAGGAGCGTTGGCAAGCTACTGCACCGGATGAAAGCTGCTGGAGTAGAAACACGCTCAGCGCTCACACGACCACGGTGGCCACACGCCCGCGACAGTCCGGCACTGTCCTCACCGCCGCAACCTCCGACCCGCAGCGCACCGTCGGCAGGCTCACCGCCCCCGAACCGGACTCAGAACGAGGGGACTTCAGGTCAGGAACAGCGCCGCGCCGTCGCGCCGACTCCGGCGTGCCCGCCAGGCGAGGACGCCGAGAGCGGCACCCAGCCAGCACGCTCCGACGAGCGTTTCCCACCCGGCCAGCCCGAGGGTGTGCAGGCCCGCCTCACCATCGAGTGCCTCGCGGATCGCCGACAGGCCGTGGGTCAGCGGGAGCACCTGGCCGAGCCCCGCGAGGACCGGGCCGACCGCACCGGCCGGCACCTCAGCCCCGCACACGATGAGCATGACGGTGAACGCCGCATTGGACACCACGTTGCGCAGGTCCGGGGCAGTGAGCACCAAGGAGCCCAGGAAGAGTCCGAGGCAGTAGCTGGTCACGGCGACCAGCACCAGCAGGGCGGTCAGCAGCAGCACCGAAAGGACGGTCAGCCGTAGGTCCGCCACCGGACCGAGGATGAGTACGGCGCCCAGACCACAGGCCACACCGTCCGGGAGCCAGAACAGGCTCCTTCCCACCAGGACCAGCGCGGGATTGCTGGGCGAGGCGACCAGCAGGGGCAGCGTGCCGTTCTGCAGTTCCCAGGTCGTGGAAGCGGTCGCGAACATGCCGTGCAGCGCGACCAGCGCCACGGCGTTCCCGATCAGCAGATAGCGCGCCTGATCCGGCCCGAGCAGGGTGCCGATGGTGGTGAAGAACAGCACCTGCGCGAGCATCCGGACGAACCAGCCGAGCAGCCACGTCTTCCAGGTGAAGACCGTGCCGTAGTCGGCGAGTCCGGCGCGTGCCGCCCAGCCGAGGACCTGGACCCGGCTGCCCGGCCCGAACTCGTTCGCCCGTCGGCTCATCGCAGCCCCACCGTCCCGTTCTCCCGTACGAGGCGGACGACTCTGCCGAGCAGCAGCCGCCCACCTAGCGCGGCGAGGAATCCGAGTCCGAGCACGGCGGCCAGCCGCCACCCCACCGACTGGACCGGGTCCGCGGCGAGTGCGTCGCGCAACAGGTCGGAACTCCAGGAAAGGTAGATGAGCCGGCCCGGCGGGTGGGTCCACTCCGGAAGTCTGTCCAGCGGCGTGAAGACTCCGCCGAGCAGCAGGATCGGATAGCTCAGCGAGTTCTGGAACGTACGGGCGGTCCGGGTCGCGACGAACAGGGCCGCCATGAGGCACGCCGCCCCCGCGGTGGCGGCTGCCGTGGCGAGCAGGGCGACGACGAAGACCCAGGGGTGCGGGACTTCGGGGACGGTGTCGAAGGCGAGGACGGACACCGCGGCCACCTCCACCACCGTCAGCAGGCTGATCAGCGTCGTCACCCAGACCCGGCTGAAGACGAGCCGGACGAAGTCGACCGGAGCGGCTATCTGCAGCTCCAGCGTGCCGAGCCACCGGTCGTTGTCGACGACCTCGCCGGAGATCAGCATGGCCATGCTCCACACGCCCATCAAAACGGGGGCGAGGAGTGCGTAGGCGAGGAGTTCGGGCCGGTCGTTGTGCCGGATCAGCAGCAGGAAGACGGCGGCGAGCAGCGGGGTGCGCACCAGGTCGATGAGGTAGTCGCGGTGGGTCAGGACGAGACGGCCCTGGAACTTTCCGGCCGCGAGGAGCAGACTCACCGATTCACCACGCTGCGCGTCTCGTTGCGGTGGACGAGGCGGAGGTAGACCTCTTCGAGGCCGGGCAGTTCGGTACGGACCTCGGTGACGCCCGCCTCGACCACGAAGGCCAGCACCCGGCCCACCGCCTCCTTGTCTTCGACGGAGACGATCGCCGCTCCGTCGTCGGCCTGTTCGACGCCGAGCACCCCGGGCAGTTGCCCTACCCGGTCTGTCAGCTCCGGCTCGGCGCGTACGCGGATGCGTTCCTGCTGGGAGACCAGACGGGCCAGCGTCTTCGGCGCCTCCGCGGCGACGACCCGGCCGTGGTTAATCATCGTGACGCGGTCGCAGAGGAGTTCCGCCTCGGCCAGGTCGTGCGTGGCGAGCAGGATCGTGCGGCCCTCGCTCGCCAAGCGCGTGATCAGCTCCCGCAGTTGGCGAGCGGCCAGCGGGTCGAGGCCGTTGGTGGGCTCGTCGAGCAGCAGGATCCGCGGGTCCCCGATGATCCCGCGGGCCAGGTGGAGGCGCTGGCGCATGCCCACGGAGTACGTTTCCACCCGGTCGTCGGCGCGCTCGGCCAGACCGAGCTCGTCGAGGAGCGCCGCACTGCGCGCACGTCCCGCCTTGGCGGACATGCCGTACAAGGCGGCCCAGTAGCCCAGATTCTGACGTGCCGTCAGCCGTGGGTAGAGGCCGCGTTCACCGCCGAAGACGATGCCCAGCAAGGGGCGGATGCGCCGGTGGTCGACCGCCAGGTCATGGCCGAGGACGCGGCCCGTTCCCGACGTCGGCAGCAGCACCGTGGAGAGGATCTTCATCAGGGTGCTCTTGCCTGCCCCGTTCGGGCCGAGCAGCCCGTGCACCTCGCCCTGCTCCACCTCCATCGTGACGTCGTCCAGCGCGACGATCGGGGCGCCGCGTCGCGCACGGTACTCCCGCCGCAACCGGCTTGTCGCGATCGCGAGTTCGCCGCGCCCCGCACCCGCCGCACCGCCGGTGTCGCCCATCAATCGCCTCCCACATCGGCCGTCAGGCACGGCAGCGGTTCCCTCACGCGACGCCCTCCGCCGACACCTCGTCCAGCCACTCCTGCCGGGCGGCGCCGGACACCAGCAGGAAGGAGCCCAGCGGCGTACGGGCGACCAGGTGGGTGCCCACGTCGTCGAGTCGTAGCCCGTCGGCGGATACGCCGTCGAGTCGTAGCCCGTCGGCGGGTACACCGTCGAGGGGCACGCCGAACAGCGGCACGCCCCGTCGCAGCAGCAGTCGCGCACCGATCCGGCGGTGCACGAGGTCGGAGGCCGCGTCCGCGAGACGGCCGCCCTCGCCTTCGACCCCGGACTGCGCGACGAACGCGGCCACACGCGCCGGGCTGCTCCAACGGACCGCGGTGCGCACCGCCCGCGTCAGCCGGGCACGCCCCGCCGCGATCCGGGTGCGCGGCAGCCCGGCCACCGGCGGCCCTCCCAGTCGGCCCGTCCCGCGCATCGCCGCCCGCCATTCCGGCCAGAGGCCGGTCCTGTCGAGATCGTCCCTCAGTTGACGCAGACCGTCGTCGTCGAGGTGGCGCAGCAGGAGTGCCATGTCGAGGAAGTCCCGCGAGCGAAAGGGCCGTTCCCACCGCTCCGCCACCAGGGCGAGCGCGCAGGCGGCCGGCACGGAGAACCCCGGGCGGGCCAGCTGCCAGGCCGGCCCTCGGATGTCGGTCACGATCTCCGCCGTGGCCAGCCCGACCGCGTAGGGATCGGGGGACCCCTCGGGAGCGGGGCTGCGGAACTCCGCGCCCAGGTACAGGGGGGTGCCTTGCCCGCCCCGAGCGGGTCCGACGGTCAGGGCCGCCAACTCCCAGCCGGTTTCGGCCAGTCGGCGGGCGCAGGCCCACAGGTCCCCGGGATCGTGGCAGATGACGTCGAGGTCGCCGGCCGCACGGAGCACCCCCGGCGGGTAGAGGGCGGCGATCGTCATGCCTTTGAGGAGGTAGGCGTCGGGCGCCACGTCCTGGAGCTCCGCCCAGACATCGCGGTAGTGGTCGATGCGTTCCCGGTTCTGGACCAGTTCGGTCTGCGCCGCCCCGGTGAGCCGATCGCCCCTTGCCGCCCACAGGCTCAGCAGGGTCGCGGCGAGCTTGTGGCGGCCTTCGCGGGCCGTCCGCAGCACGTCCTCCCGGGGAGTGGCGGCATCCGCGCCGAGCAGGGCGAGCACCGTCGCGACGCAGACCTCGGCCCCGGCGGTCCTCCCGGTCGAGGCATCACCCGACACCGGTTTCGGACGTGCGAAAGGCAGTGGACGCGACCAGGACCGCCGGGACGAACGGAACAGCCCGAGGCCGATTCCTGATCGCATCCTCGTCGTCGGTTACTTGCCCGGCTTCGGACGGACGACGACCTTCTTGAAGCTCACACTCATGGAACCCTCCTTGATGTGTTGGGTCATGGAACGTAGCCTCAGCGTATGGTCTCGATAGGTCCATGACAACACGCCAACTGGGCCCGCACCCACGTGACTTGCCGCGCCCGGCACGGGGATCACAGGTGGACGCGTGCACGCCGGAGGAACATGGCTGTTCACAGCTGGTTGAAACCCCCCTGCACCCACGACCCCGTACGGCGCACCACTTACCCCGACGACGTCTACTTCCGCGAGATGGCCGTCGTACTGGACCGCCGGGACCCGGCTGAGACGGACCGGGCACTGCTGCACTCCACGTTCGTCATGTTCAAGCCGGACGCGGTGGTCGGACGCCGCGTCGAACCGGCGCTCGCGTTCCTGGCGGGCCGCGGGTTCGAGCCGCTGGGCGCCCTGGCCGTCCGGGTCGACGCGCGGGTCTGCCGCGAGCTGTGGCGCTACCAGATCAACGCGGCGCCGCTGGCCGTCATCCGGGCCGTGGACATGATCCTCGAGTCCGGACCCCCCTGCCTCTTCGTGGCGCTGCGGGACACCTGGGGCCCGGAACGCACCGGGACGACCGCGGCCCAGCGGCTGGCCGCATTGAAGGGGTCCTCCAAGAACCGCGCGGAACAAGCGGATTCGCTGCGCGGCGCGCTCGGCTGCGAGCTGATGTGCCTCAACTTCCTGCACTCCCCCGACGACCCCGCCGACCTGATCCGCGAGGTGGGAGTCCTGCTGCCCGGGCGGCGCGAGGAGGCCCTGACCATGCTGGCGGGCGAGGTGTCGTCACCGCGTGCCGCCGAACCGGCGGCCATGGCGCGCAGGCTCTACGCCGCCCATCCACCGCATCCTTTGACCCCGGCCGCACCCATCGGCCCACGCCGTCAACCCGTCGACTCCACGGCGCTGTTGACCCAGGTGGCGGAACTCGCGGCGGACGACCACGGGCTCCCCCTCTGGGACCGTATCGTCATCGCCGCACAGCTCGTGGAAGGCCTCCCCTCCGAAGGGCGCCCCCTGATCGGAGCGCCGCCCGGGACAGAAAGGCACCGATGGCAGACGACGTCCTGATGTACGGACCGGCCGGCTGGGAAGGACCGCCGCAGCGGTACGGTCCGGCGGCGCGGGTAGCCGTGCTGTCCGACCTGCACGCCAACATCCCGGCGCTCGACGCTGTACTCGCCGAACCGGACGTGGCCGCGGCCGACCTGGTGGTCCTCTGCGGCGACCTGACCTGGGGTCCGCAGCCGCAGGAGACCTACGAGCGGATCGCCGCCCTGGGCGAACGCGTCCTGTGCGTGCGCGGCAACGGCGACCGCTTCGCCTCCTGGCTCGCCGCCACCGCGGACGCCACTGCCACCGCTCGCCAGTCGTGGATCACCGCACAGCACTCCCCCGAGGCCATCGCGTTCCTCAACCGGGTTCCCTTCGGCGTCGTCGTCGAGATCGACGGGTTGGGGCCGGTGCACTTCTGTCACGGTTCTCCGCGCAGCGACCACGAGTTGGTGACGCCGGGGACACCGGCCGAGCGGTTCGCGGAACTGTCCGCCTCCCTCGACGTGGGGGTTCTGGTCACCGGACACTCCCACCTCCAGTTCGCCCGCGAAGTGGGAGGCCTGCGCAGCGTCAACCCCGGGAGCGTCGGCCTCCCGTACCACACGGGCCAACCAGGCACCGCCCACTGGGCGTTGCTCGGCCCCGACGTCCAGCTGAGAACCACGCATTACGACGTCGCGGACGCCGTGGCCCGCGCGCATCGGGCCGGCGATCCGGGGGCGGAGCAGTACGCGGAGACGTTGCTGAGCCCGCCGGATCCCGCGTCGGTGGTCGTGGACGCGGAGACGCGGATCTTCGTCAACTGACGCCCACCGCACGGGACATGGGCAGTTTCGGAGCACGGTGTTGACAGCCGAAGTCACGCCATGTTGACCTGTTCACGCAAAATCGCAGGTCGTTTGACGCGTTTCCCCAGCTCCGTTCAAGCAGGAGGAATCCATGCAAACCGCCCCGCCCAGCACCACCAAAACCACGGCCGAGGCCGTGAGCACGTCGACTCCGGCCCCCGTCATGCTCCTGCCACGCCTGGTAGAGCGCATGATCACGGACCGTCAGGCCGCGCATGTGGCCAAGTTCCGCACCACCTGCACTGACTGCGTGCCGAACTTCTGAGCACAAAGTCGCGTGTCGGCGGACGAGCGACAGCGTCCGCCGACCTGCGCGTGATACCCGAAGTCGTCGAACGGTGCCTGCGCACCGCTTCCCGTGGACTGTGTGTCCTGGCCGTGGACGGCTTGTCGCACGACGTGGCTGCTTCCTCGTTCGCCCACGCACAGACCCACGCCTTGCGTTCCACCTTCCCGAGCACGTCGACCACCGCCTGGCTGACCGCCGTCACCGGCATGGATCCCGCCGAGCACGGCGCCATCGGCATGGTCTACCGGGCACCCGGAGCCGACAGCGTCACCCACCTCGTCACCGGGCAGGCCTACGGGTTCGGCGCCGCTCCCCCGACCGACGGCGCGCTGCTGCACGGCGGTCCGACGCTCTTCGACCGCGCGGTGGCCTCGGGGCGGCCCGCGTACGTGGTCGGCGCCGAGCTCGAGGGGCTCTCCGGTGCCTGGGTGACCGCCCTGCTGCAGGGCGCGCACGTCGTCCCGTCAACGGCCCCCGACCAGGCCGGCATCGATCCCGTCAAGGTCGTCCGGCGCGTCGTGCGCGACGTCGAGGCCGTCCTGGCGATGCCCACCGACGTACCCCCGTTGATCTGGGCGTACGTGAACCTCGACGACCACATCCACCAGGCCGGCTACGACGCCGCCCTGCGCGAGTCGCTGCGCCTGCTCGACACCGCGGCCGACCGCTGGGCCGACGCCGGCTGGAGCGTCCTGGCCCACGCCGACCACGGCCAGGTGCCGGTGAGTCCGCGAGCGGACCTCGTCGAGGCATGGGCCCGCCTCGACACTCCCGCGCACTGCCGGATGCCGGCCGGCGGCGCCGGCCGCGTCCGCTGGCTGTATCCCCTGGCGGGAAAGGAGGAGGCCGTGGCCCGTTCGCTGCGTCACGCGCTGGGCGAGCACGCCCTCGTCCTGACCCCCGACGACCTGGACGGACGCGGGCTCCTGGCGGCGACCCCGGTGGTCCGCGACCGCATCGGCGCCGTCGTGGCCCTGGCCACGACCCCCCAATTCCCCGTGCCCGACGCCACCGTGGCCTGGGAACACGGATCGATCTCCGACGGCGAGACGCTCGTACCACTCGCCGCCTGGAACCCCCCGCTCGCCACAGTCCTGCCCTGACCGACGGATCGCTCGTCACGACACCTAGGAGAGCCCGTGAGCACGGTCGTGTTCCGCAACAAGACAGGTGGTTCGGAGACGTTGCACGCGAGACCGGGACAGAGCCTGCTCGACGTGCTGCGCGCGCACGGCATCCCGGCCAACGCCGTGCTCGCCCACCGCAACGGCACGATCGTGCCCGAGGCGACCTGCGTCGTCGGACCCGACGACGTGATCGAGGTCCGCCAGGTACGCCACTACGACCTCGACGTGCTGCGCCGCCCCAAGGAGCAGGTGTACGCCGCTCCGGACCCGGTCTACACCAAGAGCGTCCTCTTCGACCACGGCGGCACCCTGGAACGGCGCACCGAGCAGTTCACGGCGGAGACGTTCGTGAGCTATGTCGAGGAGACCTTCCTGCAGAGCATCACCGCGGGAGCCACCATGCGGGCCGGCGACCGCGTCGTCATCGGCCTCTCCGGCGGCCGGGACAGCGTCGCGTACCTCAAACTCCTCGAGCGCACCCGCGGCCGGTGGCCCGAGTCCGACATCACCGCCGTGACCATCACCGGACTGCCCGACTGGGACGAGCCGGCGACCTTCCAGACCGCCCTGGACGCCTGCGCGGGACTGGGCGTGGACCACGTGATCGTCACCGCGGACGACGTCGCCGAACTGTTCCAGCTGCGCGAGTCCTTCGTCGACACCATGAACCGTGTCGTCGCCGGCGAGCACCGCAACATGAACATGGTGATCGGGCACCAAGTCCTGCGCCGCATGCTCGAACAGGAGGCGGAGCGCCGGGGCGCCTCCGTCGTCGCGTTCGGCTTCAACGCCGACGACCTGGTCGCCAGCATGGTCACCTGGTTCACCACCGGCTACCGGATGGGCGGCATACCGGTCAGGGAACTGGGCTCCCTTCGGTACGTCTTCCCGCTCTACCGCATCACCAAGAAGGAACTGACCCTGTACCTGGAGCTCATCGCACCCGAGCTCAACCGGCAGGGCGCACCGGGCCGGTTCACCACCGGCTCGGACGAACGCTCACTCGCCTACGCGACGGCCGACCACCTCTACGATCTGTGGCCCGGCATCGACTACTACGTCTTCAACGCCTTCGAGAACGTGCAGCGCACGCTGCTGCCGCTGGTCGACGACGTGTGCCGGGTGTGCGGCGGACGCTACGTGCTGCAGGAGGGCGTGCCCAACCCGGCGGCACTGTGCGACGTGTGCGGATTCCTGCACCGGCAGGAGGCGCTGCGGGCGGACGCCGTATGAGCGGTGCTCAGGACCGCACCGGTGGCCCCTGGTACGAGCGGTTCTTCGGCCCGGAGTTCTGGGCCGTGGCCGCACACGAGTACACGGCCGAGCGCACCGCCGCGGAAGCCGAGTACCTCGCCGCCGTCCTGGAGGCCTCGGCCCCGGGACGGCGCGTCCTCGACCTGGGCTGCGGCACCGGACGCCATGCGATCGCGCTGGCGCGGCGCGGGTTCGAGGTCACGGGCGTCGACGTCGGGGCCTGGGCGCTGAAGGAGGCCGAGGCCGCCGCCAGTGCCTCGGGCGTACCGGTGCAGTGGCAGCACCAAGATCTCCTGCGGGAACTGCCCTGGTCCCTGGGCGTGTTCGACGCGATCGTGTGCGTGCAGTCCTTCGGCTGGGGCAGCGACGACCAGCAGGTGCGCCTCCTGCAGGAGGCCCGCCGGAGTCTCGTCCCGGGCGGCCTGCTGATCCTGGACCACTCCAACGTGCTCTGCATCGCCGGGCAGTACGTCCCCGAGGCCACCTTCCAGGTCGAGGGTCTGCGGGCGGACTTCCGCCGCGCCTATCGCATGGTTCCCGGCCGCAGTACCGGTGAGATCGAGGTACAGCGGGGCGACGCGGAGCCGGTGACCATCCACGACGACGTACGGATGTACCAGCCCGCCGAGGTGCGCGCACTACTGACCCGCGCGGGGTTCGCCGTGGAACGCGTCGACACCGACTTCCTCGTGGGCCGCGAACCGGTCACGACGTCGCGGTACGTGCAGTTCGTCGCGCGCAGTCCACGACGTCCGGCGGGGGCGATCTCGTCGTGGGAGCTGCCGCAAGGCCGGCCCGAGGCGCTGGATCTGCGCTGGTCCCCGGACGAGATCGAGTGCGTCGCACCGGCGGTCGACGCGGCGTTCCGCGACGTGTACGAGGGCGGCTCCATCGCCGACCTGGCGCGCGACTACCCCGTAATGGACCCCTACGCGGCCGACCGGTCCGCGCCCGTCCTGTCCGAGCACTTCGGTGTCGACCTCTCGCCGAACATGGTGACGGCCGGGACGGGCGCCACCGGACTGCTGCACGCGTGCGCGGCACTGGCGGCGCCCGGGCCGGTGCTGCACCTCGCCGGCGCACACCCGGACCTGCCCCGCTGGGCCGCGCTGCTCGGCGCCGAGGCGGTCGTGACCCGGCTCGCCGCGCTGGCCGCCGACCTCGACCGGCACGCACCGTCGGTCCTCGTCCTGGACCGCCCCACGGCCTTGGGCACCATGCCGGACAGCTCGCTCCTGGACGAGGTCGTCGAGGCAGCTCGCGCGCACGGCACGATCGTGGTCCTCGACGAGGCGTACGCCGTCTATGCCGGGCCCGCGGCAAGCTTCGCGCCTGCCGTCACCGAGCACGACAACCTCGTCGTCGTACGCAGCATGTCCAAGGGCTACTGCTGCGGAGGCCTCAGGATCGGGTTCGCCCTCGCGGCGCCGGCCCTGACCCGTCGGCTCAGGGAGTTCGCCCCGCCGCTCGGCGCGAACAGCGCGGGCCTCGCCGTGGCGCTCCGTCTGCTGGGCCAGGGCGACGTGTTCGCCGGTCTGAGGGCCAGGATCGCCGAGGTGAAGCCGATGGTCGCGGCGACGCTGCGGCGCAGCGGCCTGGAGGTGACCGAGGGGGCCGACTGCCTGCCGTGGGTGACGGCGCGCGGAGGGCCGGCGGCCAAGGACGTGCTGGCGAAGCACGGGCTGCGGGCCAAGGAGATCGACCCCGCCGTCCTGAAGATCGCCGTGCCGCTCTCGGCGGCCCGACTGGCCTCCTTCCGGGCCGCGTTCGCCCATGACGGATGATCTGGCCGGCCTCGTCCGCCACGTCCATGACGGCATCGATCCCGACGAGGCGATGCGCCGGGTCGCCCGGCTCGTCGAGTGGGACCGCCACCAGGGCTCGGCGGGCATCGCCGCCGCGGCCGACTTCGTGGCGGGCGAGGCCGAACGCGTGGGCCTGGCCGACGTCGAGGTGCTGAGCCTGCCGGCCGACGGACGCACCGCGTGGTGGACGTTCACCGCGCCCAGCCCGTGGACCGCACGAGCGGCCCACCTGTCCGTGGGCGCGGGCCCACGGCTGGTCGACTACGCCGCGCAGCCCTACGCCCTGGCCGTCAACTCCACGGCCACGGACGCCGAGTTGTCCCTCGCACACCTGCAGGACGACGCATGGCCGCCGGGCGCGGTGGTCCTCGTCCCATCGGCGGGCGACCTCGACGGGCGGCTGCTCGCCCGCCTGCGCGACAGGCGGGCCGGCGGGTTCTGCGTGACGGCCCGCCCGGACCTCCCCGACCACTCCGGGCGGCTCGAACTCCCCGCCGACTCCGGGCTGTTCGCATTCAGCGTGCTCCCGGCCCAGCTGGACGAGCTGCACCGCACATACCGCCTGGGCGGGCGCGTACGGGTCGTGGTCGACGTCGACACCACCCCGGCGCGGATGCCGGTGGTGGTCGCCCGTACACCGACGCGCCCGGCCACGGGGCGCGGCGCCTCGTCCGCGCGGGACGCCTGCCTGATCGCCGCCCACCTCTGCCACCCCGCGCCCAGCGCCAACGACAACGCCTCCGGTGTCGCGGCGGCCCTCGCCGCGGGGCGGGCGCTCGCCGAGCTCCCGCTGCGGCGCCCCGTCCGCTTCGTCTGGGGGCCCGAGTTCGTGGGCCTGGCCGCGTACGTCCACCGGTCCGCCGAGGAGGGCAGGCCGCTGCCGACGATGGCGGTCAACCTCGACATGGCGGGTGAGGACCAGCGGCGCTGCGGCGGCCCGCTGATCGTCGAGCGGAGCCCCGAATACCTCCCGCACTTCGCCAACGCCGTGGTCGAGGCCTGCGTGCGGGCGCTGCCGCCCGCCGCGCGCTCCTACAGCGGAGCGGTGGACTGCGATGTCTGGGCCTGGCGCGCGACCCCGTTCGTCGGCGCCTCCGACCACGCGATCCTGGCCGACCGCGCGATCGGGTGCCCCGCCGTCCAACTGGGCCACTGGCCGGACCGGTTCAACCACTCGGGCGCCGACACCCTGGACAAGGTCGACCCTCAGGAGCTGCGCAGATCCGCCGCGATCGCCGCGTCCGCCGCGGCCGTCGTGGCGACCGCGGGCCCCCGGGACGCCGACCGCATCGCCCGCCACCTGACCAGGTGGACGGCCCACCGGATGACCGCCTGCCTGCCCCCGAGCACGGACCCGCTGGCCACCGAACGACTCACCAGGCACTGGCAGTTCGGCCGCGACGCCCTGCCGACGCTGCGGCAGCTCGGCGCGGGCGAGGACGTTCTCGATCGGCAGACACGTCTCCTCGCCGACCTGCACCGGACCCTCACGGCCGCCTGTGACCGTCCGCCCGTCCCACCGCCGCGGGGTGGTCCGGTGCTGCGGCGGACGTGGCCCGGCCCGTTCAACCTCCGGGCCCTCATGGGAGCCGTCGATGAGGCCGACCGCGCGTGGCTGCAGCGCCGACTGACGGTGGACCGCGGCGGGTTCTACGCCACGGCGATGGCCCTGGCGCAGAGCATCGACGGCGTCTCGGACACCGCCCGGGTGATCCGCACCGCTCAACTCGACAGCGGGCTCGAGTGGGAGCGCGACGTCGGGGAGCGGTTCCTGACGGCGCTGGCGGGGGCGGGCTGGGTGGAAGAGACGGAACAGAAGGGCATGGGATGAACGGGCCGTACGTCACGCTCGCCGACTCCGTCGACGACGTCGACGCCACCGCGTGGGAGCGAGTCGCCGCCGATGCCGGCGCTCCCGTCCACTACTCCCCCGCCTACCTGCGGGCGTACGAGACAAGCCCGTTGAGCCCGTACGTCTCGGTCCACTACCTCTCGGCCGTCGACGCCGGCCGCACCGTGGGCCTGCTGCCGTGCTACCTCCAGAAGCAGGGCGACCCCTACGGCTTCCTGCGCGCCGTCGGCGTCCCGGACACGGACGGTCCGGCGCTCCTCGGCCACAACTGGTACTGCTACGACACCCGGATCCCGGTGCGGGCGAGCTCCCCCGAGCGGCGCGACCGGATCCTCGACACGGTCCTCGACGCCCTGGTGGACCTGGCCGCCTCCGCGGGCGCACCGGTCGCGGGGCTGGTGAGCGTGGCGGAAGGCGACCCGGTCCTCGCCGTGGCGCGTCGCAAGGGATGGCGGGTGGCGCCCATCGTGACGCGCTTCCAACTCCCCCTGCGGAACCTCGCCCAGCACGACCCGTACGACATGTACGACGCCTACCTCGCGACCCTGGGCGCCCGGACCCGGCGCACCATCCGCCAGTACACGCGACGCGCGGCCGAGGCCGGCGTCACCACCGCGGTCGAGGCCCCCCACCCGCGCTTCCTGCGGACGGTGTGCGAGCTGACCCGCCGCACCGCGGCCAAGCACGGCAGCGCCGACATGTACCCAGAGAGCGCCTTCATCGACTTCGTGATGGCCCTGGGCGAGCGGGCCCGCGTGGTCAGGGTCGACCAGGAGGACCGCACCCTGGCCGCCGCGGTGGTCCTCCTGGACGAGGAACGCCTGCACATGTGGGTGGGCGGGACCAGCCACGCGACCGTCGACAGTTTCAGCCCCAACTACCTGCTGTGGGCCGCGGAGATCCGGCACGCCATCGACGCGGGCAAGCTGTGGGTGGAGGGCGGCCGCGCCAACCAGCCCATGAAGAGCAGACACGGGATGACGCCCCTGCCTCTCTACGCCTGCATCGCCCCGCCCTCCTCCTGAACACCTTCCCCTCGTCGGAGGCCTCGAGTCACGCCGCATGATTCAGGCCACGCAAAGGGGGCACTCGCGTGCTGGCCGCAGGCATCAGCACCCATTCCGCTTCAGGAGAAGAACCGTGCTCCCCCATTACGCACTCGCCGACCACCGCGTGGTCAAAGTGTATGAAGTGATCGACATCGCCAATTGCACGCGCATCGAAAGTGAACTCTTCCCTCTCATCCGCGGCTGCCCCTCCCCGGGAATCGTGATCGACCTGCGTGCGCCACTGCTCACCTCCACCGGAATCGACCTGCTCATGACGGGCCGGGATCTCGCCGTGGAGCGCGAGCTGAGCTGGAGCGTTGCCGCCCATCACCCGGCCACGCGCAGGGTGGCCCGCCTCACCGGCACCACCACCGAACTGAGCCTGTCCGCCGACCTGGCCGGCGCGCTGCGTGCCGCACCGTGGCCAGGTGCTCCGGGCGAGCGCGGTGCGTGAGCGGGGCCGGCAGCGAAGGCCTCGGACATCGACGCCCGGCGCGATGATCGAGGCACGGGCGCGAGTGCCCCGGGAAGGTGGCCGGATACCGCGGCCAAGTGCAGCCCCGAGATGGCTGGTTCGGGACGCGGCGGCACACCTGACGGCCCCCCTTGCCCGCTCTCGGCCCGGCCAGTAGGTTCGCGCCTCGACCTCTTCCGCCATGCCCCGGAGCCGCCCATGACAGGTCCCGTCCCGGACAGCGCTGCCGCGTCGCCGGTCCTGGTCGGGCGGACCGGTCAGCTGCATTGCCTGCTCGACGCGCTCGGTCACGCCCCGTCGGTGGCGCTGGTCGAGGGCGAGGCCGGCATCGGCAAGACCCGGCTGATCCGAGAGGCGCTCAGCGAACCCCGGGAACGATCGTCCGCGGGCGGCCGCCCCCGGGTGCTCTCCGGGGCCTGCCCGCCGTTGCGTGAACCGTTCCCCTACGGGCCCTTGTTCGATGTGCTGCGCACCCTCGCCGACGACGTACCCGCCGCGCTCAATCCCATCTGCGGCGCGCTGCGGCCCTATCTGCCCGAACTGGCCCATCGACTGCCGCCGCCGTGCGAACCCCTGCACGATCACCGCGCCGCCACCCATCGGCTGTTCCGGGCGGTGCGTGCCCTGCTCGAATCGCTGGGCCCGGTCGTCCTGGTCGTCGAGGACCTGCACTGGGCGGACGACGGCACGCGTGATCTCCTACGTTTCCTCATCGAGGATCCGCCGCCCGCGCTGGCCACCGTGCTGAGCTATCGCCGCGAGGACCTGCCGGGTGCCGGGCTGGCACTGGGCCGGGCCTACCGGCATCCGCCGGGCGTGACGTCCGTGCTGATCCCGCTGCGGGCCCTGGATGTGCACGGCGTGCGCAGTCTGGCCGCCAGCCTGTCCGGAGGCGCCGTCTCGGCCCGGCTCGCCGACGAACTCCTGGAACGTACGGCAGGAATCCCGTTCGTCCTCGAAGAGGTGGTACGCGCCCTCGGCGTGGCCGGCGGCGACACGGGGCGGGACGCGCTGGACGGCATGGCCGTGCCCGCCCTGCTGCAGGAGGCCATGAGCGAGCGGCTGGCCGGCCTCTCCCCGGACGCGCTGGCCGTCGTGCACGGCGCGGCAGTACTGCGCGTGCCGGCCGGCGAGGACCTGATCCGTGCCGTCGCCGGCCAGGCGATGCAGCGCACGACCCACGGCATCCGCGAGGCGCTGCACACCGGGGTGCTGTGCGAGCACGGCGACGACCGCTACGGATTCCGGCACGGGCTGGCCCAACAGGCCGTATACGAACGCCTGTTGGGCATCGACCGGCGCAGCCTCCACCAGGCGGCGGTGGCGGAACTGGCCCGCCAGGAGAGGCCACCGCTGGTCCAGCTCGCCTACCACGCGAAGCACGCCGGAGCCCACGCCGACTGGCAGCGCTACACCGAGGCCGCGGCCGAGGCGGCCCGCGAACTCGGCGACGCCGCGCTGGCCGTGCAGCTCCTGGAAGACCTCCTCAGCGACCCCGAACTGCCCGGCAAGGATCTCGCCCGCCTCGCCATCCGGCTGAGCCGGGCCGCAGTGTTCGGCCTCACCCACCGCCGCTCGTCGCGCCTGCTGCGCCGCGTCGTCGACCACGGCGACCTGCCCGACGCCGTCCGCGGCGAGATCCGGCTCAACCTCGGCCTGCTCCTCAACAACCAGGCCGGCAACCACCAAGAGGGACGCCAGGACACCGAAAAGGCAGTGGCCGAACTGCACGAACGACCCCACCTCGCCGCCCGCGCCATGGCCGGTCTCGCCATGCCCACCTGGGGCGAGCACTCACAATCCGACAGCCGCAGATGGATCGGCCGTGCCGAACAGCTGGCGGCCTCCCACCCCGACCAGGTGCTGCGCCTGGCGGTGCGCGGCAACCACCTCGCCCTGCGCACCAGCCTGGGCGACAGCGGCGTATGGGAGGAGGCCGACGCCCTCCTCGCGGCCGACCGCGACACACCGGAACGACGTGAACTGGCGCGCATGTGCGCCAACTTGGCCGACACCGCCGCGTGGAACGGATGGGACACCCACGCCCGGCACCAGTGGCGGCAGGGCTCACACCTCGCGGAGGAGTACGGCGCCCCTTATGTGCAGGCGATCATCGAGGGCACCGCGCTCCGCCTGGAATGGAGTGCCGGGCGATGGCAGGGCCTGGCCGACCGGGCCCGGCAGGCGCTGGACGAGACGCAGGGCGCCCCCGGCATCGTGGTGGACGCCCACCTCGTCCTGGGACTGCTCACCACGGCCACCGGCGAGTGGGACGAGGCGACCGCGCATCTGGACGACTCCGGTCTGGGCGACCCCGGCAATGCCCCCGTACCGGTCATCGCCACGGCCGCGGGCGCGATGGTCCGCATCCGGCTGGCCCGCGGCGACGTGGCGGGCGCCTGCGTGGAGGCCGAACAGGCCCTGGAGCGGGTCCGGCGCAAGGGGATCTGGGCCTGGGCGGCCGACCTGACCCCGGCCGCGGTGACCGCGCTGCTGCGCGACGGCCGGCGCCAGGACGCCGAGCGGCTGCTCACGGAGTACGCCGATGGCCTTCAGGGCGGCGAATTCCCGCTCGCCCAGGCCTCGTTGGCGGCCTGCCGGGGCATCATGGCCCAACATGCACACCACGCCGGCGAGGCCGTCGAGTGCTACGAGCAGGCCCGCGCCGGCTATGACCTGCTTCCCCGCCCCTACGCCGCCGCCCGGTGCGCGGAGGCCGCCTTCCACCGTCGTGCGGACCTCGAAGCGACCGCCGCACCCGACGAACTGCAGCGGATCGCCGAGGAGTTCGAGCGACTGGGCGCAGTCCGGGACGCCGCGCGCTGCCGCCGGGCGCTGCGCTCCCTCGGCGTGCTCGCGCCCTCGCGGCGCGGCCGGCGCGGCTACGGCGGCGAACTCTCGCCGCGCGAGCGCGAGGTCGCGCGCCTCGTCTCCGCCGGGCGGACCAACCGGGAGATCGCCGAGGTGCTGTTCCTCTCGCCGCGCACCGTCGAGCAGCATGTGGCCAAGGTGCTGCGGAAGTTGCAGGTGGAGACCCGGGCCGAGGTGCCGCAGCTGATGCCGGACACCACGGCCTGACCCCGGACGAGCCTGCGTCAAGCCTGCCGGACACCTATCCGTCCGGCGCTGCGCCTGCCCGCCCAAATACGTACCCCTACCTATGGCCGTACGGATTGTTCCGCCCTGCCGTCCTCTCCCAAGGTGATCTCCGTTGCCACCTGGCCTGATCCGGCTCCCCCCGCCGGGCCGCGCGGCAACCACCTGCGTCACACGCTGCCCCCGACGCGGTGTGCAGCGGATCTTCAACCGCAAGGAGCAGAGGATGAGAGCAGGCAACAGACGGTTCGGCGCGCTGTGTCTGGGCGCCGTCACCACGACGGTGGTCGCCCTGTCGGCCGCCGGCACCGCCCAGGCCGCCCCGGCCCCCCAAGGAAACATCCAGGGTGCGGACCGGGCCGGCGCGATAGCCGGCCAGTACATCGTCGCGTTCGACGGGCAGCCGTCGGTGGCCGCCTCCGCCCGCGCCGATGTGCGCTCCCGCGCGGACGAGCTGGTACGCGGCCACGGCGGGCAGGTACGTCAGGTGTACGCGGCCGCCTTCCGTGGCTTCGCCCTCAAGGCCACCGAGCAGCAGGCCCGGGAGATCGCGGCCGCCCCCGGCATCCGCTACGTCCAGGCCGACCAGGTCTTCAAGGCCGTCGGCAGCCAGCCGAACCCGCCGTCCTGGGGCATCGACCGCATCGACGGGCAGAAGGACAGCACGTACAACTACCCGAACACCGGTGAGGGAGTCACGGCGTACATCGTCGACACCGGCCTGCACACCCAGCACTCCAACTTCGAAGGCAGGGCCAGTTCCGGCCACGACTTCATCGACAACGACAACGACTCCAGCGACTGCCACGGACACGGCACCCACGTCGCCGGCACCGTCGGCAGCAAGGACTACGGCGTCGCCAAGGCCGTCAAGCTGGTCGGCGTGCGCGTCCTCAACTGCCAGGGTTCGGGCAGCACTTCGCAGATCGTCGCCGGCATGGACTGGGTCACCAAGAACGCCGCCAAGCCCGCCGTCGCCAACATGAGCCTGGGCGGCGACAGCGACCAGGCCATGGACGACGCCGTCAAGGGCACCATCGACTCCGGGGTCCAGGTCGCCGTCGCGGCCGGCAACGACAGCAAGGACGCCTGCAGCACCAGCCCCGCCCGGCTGCCCGCGGCGATCACGCTGGGCTCCACGGACAGCAGTGACGCCCGCTCCAGCTTCTCCAACTACGGTTCGTGCCTGGACCTGTTCGCCCCCGGCAGCAGCATCGTCTCCACCAAGAACGGTGGCGGTACGGCGACGATGAGCGGCACCTCCATGGCCACCCCGCACACGGCCGGCGCCGCCGCCCTGTATCTGTCCGGGCACAAGGACGCCACCCCGCAGCAGGTCCGCGACGCCCTCGTGAACAACGCCCAGTCCGGTGTCGTCACCGGTCCGGGCAGCGGCTCCCCCAACAAGTTCCTGGACGTCTCCAAGCTGGGCGGCCCCACCAACCCCGGTGAGCCGACGGCCGACTTCACCGCCCAGTGTTCGAGCACGAACACCGACTGCGCCTTCGACGGCTCGGCCTCCAAGGACCCCGACGGCTCCATCGCCTCGTACGCCTGGGACTTCGGTGACGGAGCGAGCGGCAAGGGCGACAAGCCCGCGCACAGCTACGCCAAGGCGGGAACGTACAGCGTCAAGCTGACCGTGACCGACAACGACGGGAAGACCGGCACCGTCACCAAGCAGGTGACGGCCGGGGCGGTCGAGCCGCCCACTGGTGAGGCACCGGACGCCTCGTTCACGGTGTCCTGCTGGTACGCGTCCTGCGACTTCGACGCTTCGGCCTCCAGTGACCCGGACAACGACATCGCGGGCTACGGCTGGAAGTTCGGCGACGGTCAGACCGCCACCGGCGCCACCGCCAAGCACGCCTACCCGGCAGGTCAGCGCACCTACACGGCGGAACTGACGGTCAGCGACAAGGCGGGCCACACCGACACCGCTTCGAAGCAGATCACCTGCTACGACTTCGGCGCCGGCAACGCCTTCTGCTTCGCCGGCTGATCCTGACCCCCTCCCCCAGCGGTGGGACGAGGGTGGCGGGGCACCCTCGTCCCACCGCACACAGGCGCGGACCCCGAGCACTCAGCCGGGGTCCGCGCCTGCTGACGAGCGTTCGCGCCACCGCCACGGGTGCCCGTGTGCGGGCGTCGGCTCAGCCGCCCCCGCCCGACGAGGCCGCGAGGATCGCGGCCCGCGTACGCCGGACCGCCCGGCGCACCACGGGACCGACCCACTGACCCTCCGAGATCTCGTCCATCCGCTTCTTGACCTGCTTACGGTCCTGCCCGGGAAACGCCTTGCCCCACAGGCGCGCGCCGTTCAGCACGGCCACCAGCGCAGCCGTGCGCTCGTCCGGCTCCTCGCCCTGCAGTACCGCCGCGGACAACCGGTCACGGATCTCCCGCTCGGGCGCGGCATCGGCCTGCGGAAAGCGGGTGACGGGCAGCACGCCGAACGCTCTCCCCTTCTCCCGCTTCAGCACACCACGTGCGACCAGCGACTCGACGGCGCCATTGAGCGCACTCCGGTGGGCACGCCGCAGCAGCTTCCCCATCGAGGCACCGTCCCCCTCCACGATCTTCGCCAGCTCCGCGTCCACGAACGCCGTGCCCGTCGGGCGCGCGTCGAGGACGGTCACCGCATCGTCCTCCTGCACGTCGACTCGACCGGCAACGGCCAGCTCCACCAGCGTCAGCCCGGCAACCGCGTAGTCGACGCCCACTCTCGCCTTGCCCCCGCCGCTCTGATCGTCGAAGGCAATCAGCACCAGCTCTTCCGGCAGCGTCAGCTTCATGTCAGCAGCCTCCCTTCCCCGCTCTACTGCGGCAAACGCACCGACGACCCGTTCACCTGTCGACGGCCGCCAGCGCCTGCGAGAAGGCGCGGATGCGGGCGCTCTCGCGATCCCGGTGCCATACGAGGCCCAGGTAGGAGTCGTCGAGACCGGTGACGGGCACGTACGTGACGGCACGGCGGCCGTAATAGTCGGCCGTGGGGTGGCACAGCAGCATGGCGCCGCGGCCCGCCGCCACCAGGGCCAGTCCTTCCTGCAAGGTGCTCACGGTCGGCCCGGCCGGGATCGCGAGGCCGCCCGGCGTGATGCGGGGAGCCTGGGCACGGCGCCAGTACTCGGGGGCGGCACCGTGGACGCTGATGAGCGGACAGCCGGCGAGGTCTTCTGCGCTCAGCGATGCGTGCTGCGCGAAGGGGTGGCCGGTGGAGACCGCGAGGGCCTGCGGCTGCTTGGAGAAGACCTGCCCCAGGACGAGTTCCTGCTCCTCCATAGGCAGCAGGACCACCGCTGTGTCGACCTCCCCGCTGTGCAGCGGGCCGAAGGGATCGGAGAAGGGAATCTCCACGATCTCGGTGGCGCAGTCGGGATGCCGGTCGTGGAAGAGCGAAAGGGCATTCATGACATGGTCGTTGGCCGTGCCCTGAAAGCCGATCCGCAGCCGGCCGCCCACGCCTCGGGCCTCGGCCCGCGCGGTGTCGAGCGCAGTCTGCAGGCAGTTGTAGGCGGGGCGAAGGTCCGCGAGCAGGCGCTCGCCGAGCGGGGTGAGCCGGACACGGCGGCTGGTGCGCTCCACCAGGCGCGCGCCGACCCTGCTCTCCAAGGCGCGCAGCAGCTGGCTGACCCGGCTCTGCGAGACGTACAGGCGCTCGCCGGCCCGCCCGAAATGCAGTTCCTCGGCCACGGCGAGGAATGCCTCCACCTCGCGGATCTCCAGGCTGCTCATGGGTCTCCCTCCCTGTCCAAGTCTCTGATCAGGGTCGACAAGCCCTGCTCATACAAGGATGAGCACTTCGCCGTTGTTCCGGTACGCGGTGATCGCTTGGCTGGACGCATGGCGCAAGTGGAAGAAGTGGAAGATAGCTCCCCAGCACGGGAGGGCTCGGCCCTGCGGGGCTGGTCGGGCGTGGTGGCGGTGGCCGTCGGGACGTTCACGGTGGTCACCTCCGAGATGTTGCCGGTCGGGTTGCTGACCCCGATCGGTGACTCCCTCAAGGTCACGGAGGGCCTGGCCGGGCTCACGCTGACGATCACGGGGTTGGTCGCCGCGGTGTCCGCGCCGCTGCTGACGTCCGTCCTGGGCCGCTTCGATCGGCGCGTGGTGCTGTGTGCGCTGATGACCGTCCTGGTGATCGGCAACCTGGGCGCCGCGTGGTCGCCGAACTTCGGTGTGATGGTCGCCGCGCGCGTGCTCGTCGGCATCGGCATGGGTGGCGTGTGGGCGATCGCGGCGGGCATCACGGTACGGCTGGTACCGGCAAGGTCGGTGGGAACGGCAACGTCCTTGGTGTTCAGCGGCATCGCACTGGCGTCGGTGCTCGGCATTCCGGCCGGCGCGTACGTCGGCGCCCTCGCCGGATGGCGCACGGCGTTCGTGGCCGCGGCCGGGCTCGCGCTGCTGACCACGGTGGCGATGGCGGCCCTGCTGCCGCGACTGCCGGCCGCGCAGGCCGTTCAACTGGGCGGGGTGATGCGGCTGTTCGGCAACCGTCGCCTGCGCATCGGCCTGATCGTCGTGGCGCTCCTGGTCACGGGGCATTTCGCCGCGTACACCTACGTCCGACCCGTGCTCGAGGAGGTCTCCGGAGCCGGTTCGGGGATGATCGGCAGCTTGCTGCTCGTGTACGGAATCGCGGGCGTCGTGGGCAATTTCCTGGCGGGTGCCGGTGCTGTCCGTTCACCGCGCAGGACCCTCCTCGCGATCAGCTCGGTGCTCGCCGCCACGGTGCTGTTGCTGCCCGCAGTGGGCGGATCCCTTTGGGTGGCGGGCGCGTTGATGGCCATGTGGGGACTCTCGTACGGCGGAGTGTCGGTGAGTACGCAGACCTGGATCCTGATGGCGGCGCCCGATGCCCGCGAGGGGGCCTCCTCCTTGTTCGTGAGTGTCTTCAACGGCGCCATCGCCCTGGGTGCGTTGATCGGCGGTCGGGCGGCCGACGGGATCGGCATCACTGCGGTGATGTGGCTGGGTGGCGGGCTCGCGCTGGCCGCCCTGGTGCCTGTCCGGCGGATCTTGCCGGACAGGTCCTAGTTCGGGAAGCAGGACCGTCACCCCGCACACGTACGAGGCCGGTTGAGGGCACCATGCGCCCTGCCCAGGTCAAGATCTGCCAAGTCACGGATCTGTCCCAGCGGATGCCGGTCACGAACAGGTGCGCGACTGCGACGGGAACCGCCGCCCTGGAGTGCTGACGGCGTGTGCGGCGCGCGATGCACCCGACTGTGCGTGTAACAGGAATGTATTAGCGGGTAGTTGGGCGGAACGGTTCACCGGCCGGGGCGACTCTTGGTGCTCGGAAACGCTCGCTCGTACCGACTCGAACCGAGCACTACGCACGCCCAACCGATACTGAGGAAACAACGATGCGCGTTCACAAGGTCACCTTCGCCGCCCTGGCCGTTGCCGCGAGTCTCTCGCTCACGGCCTGCAACAACGGTGACGACGCGGCACAGAACGACCCATCGTCCTCGTCGTCCACCGCGGCTTCGTCGGGTGGCGGTTCGGGCTCGGGCAGTTCGGATCAGGACGGCGGGAAGGGCTCGGGCGGGAAGGACTCCGGCGGGCAGGGATCCGCCGCCGGGACCGGCTCCGGCGAGGGCAGCAAGCTCGGCAAGTGCCGCACCGACGACCTGGACATCACGGCGCAGGACAGCACCATCGACGGCGACACCGCAGGCACCGTCGCGGTGACGATGAAGAACGGCGGCGGCCGGGACTGTGCGATGTCCGGGTACCCCGGAGTCGACCTGAAGACCAGCGCGGGCTCGCTGTCCGCAACGCGCACCGGCGAGAAGGCTCCCTCGATCACCCTCAAGGACGGGGAGTCGACTTCCTTCGGCATCAGCTACCCGATGAACGACTCGGGCGGCTCCGGTGTCAGCATCACGGGCCTGGTGGTGACCCCGCCGAACGAGACCAAGTCGTTCGCCCTCGAGTGGCCGGGGGGCGCCTCGCTGCCCGTCACGGAGGACGGCGCCGGCTCCACGGTGAAGGTCGGACCGATCGGCAGCGCCGGTCAGGGCGGCTGAGCCGGACCCCCAACTGCACGGACCCGCAGGGTTGTTGACTCGGGCGATGGGTGGCGTGGCCGGGGACCACCCCCGGCCACGCTCCTGGCCGGGCCAAGCCGCCACGACGTCGCGGAAGTCGGCAAAGCGGGGGCCAGGAACCGACTCGCGGACCGGCTGACCGTTCAGCCAGCGGCGGCTCCGCGCTAGCGAAAGCCGAGGTGCGGATCGGTGCCGACCAGCTCACCGCTGAGGGCCCACAGGCGACTGGCGACGTCCGGGTCGGCCATGTGAGAGGGGACGGGCTCACGCCGTGGCGTACCGCGCAGGCCGAAGACCCTCGGTCCCCACAGCTGCCCGCCCTGCACCTCCGGGTCGAGGACGGCACGGACGACGGGCCATGCGCCGGCGTCCTTGCCCTGCACCAACAGCCCGGCGGGCAAGGCCCGTAGCCGCTCGCCACGGGTGGTCACACATACCGGCGGCCGGGGCGGAGTGAGGGAGTCCAGTGCCCCGCCGGGGTGGGCCACCACACTGAGCACCGTGCTGCCGACGGCACGCAGGCGACGGTCGAGTGCGAAGCCGAAGCACATCTGCGCCAGCTTCGACCGGCCGTAGGTGCGCTTGGGCCGGTAGTCCCGGGTCGACTGCAGATCGTCCAGGTCCAGTCGCTCGGACCGCGCCGCGAAGCTTCCCACCGTCACGACGCGCCCCGCCGGCGCCGCGGACAGCAGCGGGGCCAGACACTGGGTGAGCGCCAAGTGCCCGAGGTGGTTGGTGCCGAACATCAGCTCGTGGCCGTCCCGCGTCTCCCGACGCGGCGGGTCGTCGAGCGCGACCCCTGCGTTGTGGACCACCGCGTCGAGACGACCGACGTCCAGCCCCTCCACGGCCGTCTTCAGGGACGACAGGTCGGCGAGGTCCAGCGGCAGGTACCGCACCCGCGCGCCGGGCACACGCGAGCGGATCGAGACCATGGCGGCGTCGGCCTTCGCGGCGTCCCGGCTGCCGAGCACGACCACGGCGCCGGTGGCGGCGAGCTGCTCCGCGACGAAGTAGCCGATCCCGGCGTTCCCTCCGGTGACCAGGAAGGTCCTGCCCTCGGCAGACGGCAGCCGGTGAACGTCCCACGGTCGGCTCCGGGGTACGGAAGTCACGATGACGGGCTCCTTGCGCTCTGGGGCAGCGTGCTCACGGGGAGCACCAACCCGTCCAAGGTCGCAACCCCCACCGACAGACCACCGACAGATCACGGTCACCGCCCACAGACCGCCGACACCTACTCCCCCACGGACACGTACGGGAGTGGTCGGGTCAGGACAGAATCTCGATGTACCCGTCGGTTCCGTGTACGCGGATCCGCTGGCCGTCCCGGATCAGGCGGGTGGCCCGCTCCACGCCCACGACGGCCGGCAGGCCGTACTCCCGGGCGATCACCGCGCCATGCGTCATCAGGCCGCCGACCTCCGTGACCAGCCCCGCGATCCCGACGAACAACGGCGACCAGCTGGGGTCCGTGAAGGCCGTGACCAGGATGTCGCCCGCTTCGAGATCGGCCTCCGCCATGTCCAGGATGACGCGGGCCCTGCCCTCGACGGTCCCGGCGGACACCGGCAGGCCGACCAGGGCGCCGTCCGGCACGTCGTCTCGCCGGTACGCTCCGGAGACGGCCTCACCGTCGGAAGTGAGCACCCGGGGCGGGGTGAGCGCCTGGTGGGACCGGAACGTGTCCTTGCGCTCCTTGATCAGCTCGCCGTCCACCTGGTGCGAGCGCACGACGTCGTGGAGTTCCTGGAACGTGAGGTAGAAGATGTCCTCCTTCTCAGGAAGCACGCCTGCCTGGACGAGGCGCTCGGCCTCCCCCATCAGGGCCTGCTTGTAGACGAAGTAGCGGCAGACGATGCTGTACTTCGGGTACTCCCGGTACCCGATGAAGGCTCTGATCTGGTCGATCATCCGCTTGGTGTCGTCGGCCTTCCGGTCGCCGTCCGGCTGGGCCCGCAGGCGTGACAGCACCTCCTGTTCCTTCTTCTGTGCCTTTTGGCGTCCTTGCTCGAAGCGCTGCCCGGCGGCGCCCGGCTCGAAGTTCCTGACGTTGTCGAGGATCGCGGGCGCCAGCGTGGTGGGGCGCTCGCTCCAACGCGGCCTCGTGATGTCGATCTCGCCGACGCAGCGCATGCCGTACCGGTCGAGGTAGGCCTCGATGGCGTCGCGCGCTTCGGTGCCGCCCGCGACCTTCGCCAGCTCGTCCAGGAAGTCCTCGTCCTCGACGTGCTCGACGCCCTGCAGGAACGCCACCACCTCCCGATGCGGGCGGATCACGTCCGCGACGTCGAGCAGCGCGAGGCCCATCTCCGACGTGATGTTGTCGGGGGCGGACAGCGTCAGCGTGTCAGCCGCGTTCTTCTCGCCCAGCCAGTCCTGAAGGTTGTCGTTGAGCCACCAGGTGGCCTCCATGCCCGCCATGATCGCCTGCATGCTCTGCGGGTCACCGAGCACGCGCTTGTGCTCGTCGAAGGCCTCCAGGAGGAAGTCGAACAGCTCCGGTCCGGTCTTCGTCCGGATGCCGTGTTCCAGGGCGGCGACGGACGTCCGGCTGCGCTCGATCAGCTCGGCGACGATCGCCGGATCGGGCTCGGCCGGGGCGGACGCACCGCCGGCCGGACGACCGGCGGCACCCGCGTCCGGGAGCAGCGGGACGAAGCCGTCGCGGTCGAGGACAGTCTCCAGCGCGTCCCTGACCAGCGGGTCGCCCCTGCCCATGAGGTCCAGGAGCCCGGCGCGACTCGCGGGCGCGGCCAGGCGCGGGGTGACGTCGACGAAGAGCCTTCCGCCGGCCTCGTGCATCTCCACCATGGCCATCAACTGCCACATCGAGAAGCCCAGGGGCTTCATGGCATCCGTCATCATCTGCTGATGCCCGACGGAGACGTAGACGCGATTCTCCTGGTCGCTGCGCTCGGGAAGGGGGAACAGCGTGGTGATCGGCCGGCTCTGAACGATCTGGAAGCCGTCGTCGGCCAGGCACCATTCGATGTCCTGCGGACGCCCGAAGTGCGCCTCGATCCGCCGCCCGAGCTCTACGAGCCGTACGACCTGCGCGTCCGTCAGCGACGGCTGCTCCTGCCGCTGCGCGTCGATCGTCACTTCCTGCGTGCCACCGGCCGGCAGGGCCTCAACGGCCCGCTCCTTGGCAGCGATCGTCTTGCCGACGACTTCGCCGTCGCGCACCTTGAAGACATCGGGGTTCACCAGGCCGGAGACCAGGGCCTCGCCGAGGCCGAAGCCCGCGTCCACCGTCGCGACCTTCCGGTTGCCGGTGACGGGGTCGGCCGTGAACAGGATGCCGGCCGCATCCGGGAAGACCATCTGCTGTACGACCACGGCCATTTGGACCGTACGGTGGTCGATGCCGTTCTGCTTGCGGTAGGTCACGGCCCGCTCGGTGAACAGCGACGCCCAGCACCGGCTGATGTGTTGGAGGAGCGCCGTCGCTCCCACGATGTTCAGGTAGGTGTCCTGCTGGCCGGCGAAGGAGGCCGTCGGCAGGTCCTCCGCCGTCGCGCTGGAGCGGACGGCGTAGGCGGCCTGCTCGCCGTGCCGGGCGTGCGCGCGGGTGATCGCCGCCGCGAGATCGCCCGGGATGGCGATCCCTTCGATGGTCCGGCGGATCTGGGCGCTGAGCGTGCGGATCGCTTCCCGGTCATCCGGGTTCAGGCGCGACAACTCATCGAGCCGCTCGTCGATCGACGGCTCTTGCGCCATGGTCCGCAGGAAGGCGTCCGTCGTCACACAGAAGCCGCCCGGTACGCGGATGCCTTCGATCCGCGCCAGCGCGCCCAGGTGCGCGCCCTTGCCGCCGACGACCGCGAGCTGCGTCTCGTCGATTTCCTGCAGGTCCCACACGTACTGCTCAGTCACTGCGACGTCCTCATCCCTGGTTGCCTTGCCCGTCACACGCCACGTCGTGGTCGCATCTCCGCAGGTTGTGGCCTCGGCCGAGGATTCTGCGCCAAGACCCGGGGCTTGCGGCAAGCCCCCCTGCGCGCTATAAGTTGAAAGTGGCAAGGAGAGAGCTCTCCTTGCCTTTCCTTTTGGGGTTACGCAGTCATGGCGGCCCGGTCCGACTCACTGCGCAGGACACAGAATTCGTTGCCTTCGGGGTCGGCGAGGACCGCCCAGCCCGATCCATCGGGATTCCGGTGATCGGAGACGAAGGTGGCGCCGAGGCCAAGGAGCCGGTCCACCTCCTGATCGCGCGAGGTCTCAGGGCGCAGGCACAGATGGATCCGGTTCTTGACCGTCTTGCCCTCGGGAACCTGGTTGAAGTACAGCACCGGCCCCTCCGCAAGCAGCACCTGCGTCTCCCGGGCGCCCGGACCGTCCTCCGGATCCAGCGGACGGCCCGTCACACCGCTCCAGAACCGAGCCAGCTCATAGGCATCCGCACAGTCGATCGCCACGTTCTGCAATATCGAAACCATGCGCGCGAGCTTTCCTGATCTTCACGGCGAACGCCACCGAGCGGCGTTCCGTCGGCACGCAGGGGGAGTCAGGCTCGCTTGATGTCCGGTTCGAGATAGATGACGCAGTGCACCGGGAGCGCCGCCCGTACGCGTGCCTCGGCAAGGTCGATGGCCTCGGCGACCTCGGTGACCGAGTCGTGGTGGTCGACGCGGACACGGGCGGCGATCAACAGGTCGTCCGGACCCACGTACATGGTCTGCAGTCCCAGCACACCGGTCAGGGTGTCGCCGTCCACCAGGGCGTCGTGGATGGTGGCGGTGTCCTGTTCGCTGACGCCCTCGCCGAGCAGCAGGCTCTTCGTCTCGATGGCCAGGATCACGGCGATGACGACGAGGAGCACGCCGATGCACAGGGTGCCGATACCGTCCCAGATGCCGTTGCCGGTCAACAGGGCGATGCCCACGCCGATCAGGGCGAGGATGAGGCCCAGGATCGCGCCCAGGTCCTCCAGCAGGATGACCGGCAGCTCGGGCGCCTTCGAGTGGCGGACGAACTGCCACCAACTCTGGTCCCCGCGAATCTCGTTGGACTCCTTCACCGCGGTACGCAGGGCGAACGCCTCGGCCACGATGGCGAAGAGCAGCACGCCGACGGGCCAGTACCAGTGCTCGATCGCGTGCGGATCACTGATCTTGTGCCAGCCCTCGTACAGGGCGAACAGGCCGCCCAGCGAGAACAGCACGATGGCCACGACGAAGCTGTAGAAGTACCGCTCCCGCCCGTAGCCGAACTGATGCAGCGGAGTCGCGGCCCGCTGGGCACGCTTGCCGCCGATGAGCAGCAGTGCCTGGTTGCTGGAGTCGGCGATCGAGTGAATGCCCTCGGCCAGCATCGACGACGATCCGCTGAACACCCAGGCCACGAGTTTCGCCACCGCGATGGTGAGATTGGCGCACAGCGCCGTCACGACCGCCTTCGTACCGCCGCCAGCCGCCATCTTGAGGCCACTCCTCGCTCGCAAGGCGCGGGGTCACGAGGCCCGCGCATCCCGCTCCTCAGGCGATCCTCGCTGCTCACACCGGGTCCCGCACGCCGACTCATGGCGCCTTGGGATTCGGGGTCGACCGCGAGCGGGCGGTAGGGCTTCCCTCTGTGCCGACGGCTCGGCCATACCCTTTCGGGTATGAGTTCCGAAATGTCCTTCGCCTGGGACGGCCGGCCGGATGCGGACAAGCATGTGCTCGTGGAGCAGTACGCAGATATCGGTGAGCCCGCGCCCGACCTCTCCGACGGTGCGGACCGCCCCTTTACCGTCGGCGCGGTCACGGCCCGGCATGACCGCGCGCTGCTGGGCTGGGGATGGGTGTACGAGGACCATGACGGCGCCGCACGAGTACAGACCACGTACGTGCCACGTTTTGCCCGACGCATCAAAACGGGCCACTACGACCTGCTCCCGCCGTCTGCCGAGGAGTTCGAAGTGATGGAGGGCCTGTACCGGCGGGCGGTCCAGGGGGCCCGTACCGCCGGCTACCGGACCTTGCGCTGGAGCGGCCCGGACACCGGTCCCGACGGACACGCCGCGACCGCTTTGAAGGCCCAGGGCCACACCGAATACGCCCGCACCTGGAGCGCCGAACCGGCCACGTGGCAGCCCTCTGCCGGCCTGCCCGAAGTGCAGGTCGAGCAACTTCCCGAACCGGGCCTCACCCTGGCGACGGAAAACGCCGAAGTCTCAGCCCGCATCGACGGGCCCACGGCCTACATCAACGCCGGCGAAGCGATCCACCACCACGCCGAACCGCCCGCGCTCGCCGCACTCCTCGCGGAGCTCGTCACCCGCCTGCAAAGGAAGCACCCCGAGGTCACCGCACTGACCATCTGGGAATTCGACGACGCCGACACCGGCCTGCGCCAAGCGCTGTCCTTGGCCGGCCTGCGCATCACCGCACGCCACATGACGTACGAGCTCCCACTCGCATCGCCCTGACCCGACAGGGCCTGCCCCTCGTGCGCCTCCGGCAAGTCCTGCCGGAGGCGACGAGCCGCCCCTACGCGACAGCGGTGCCTTCGAGCTCGACCATCAGGTCGGGGACCGCCAGCCGTGTCACCCCGAGCATCGTCGTGGCAGGCGCCACCGCGGCCGCGCCCAACCGCGACGCCAGTACGCCGTAGTGCTGGAAGAGCAGATCCACGTCGGTGGTGTGGACATTGAGGCGGACCAGGTTCGCGAGGGACATGCCTGCCTCGCCGAGGACGGCCTCCAGGTTGTCGATGCTCAGCGCCAACTGCGCCGCCATGTCACCGGCATGCTGGGGCTTGCCCTCGTCGCTCATCGCGGTCTGCCCCGAGCAGTACAGGGTCCGGGTGTGCCCGGAGACGATCTCCCCCTGGTTGAATCCCATCTCCACGGACCAGGTCCACGGGTTGACCGCTGTTCGCTCCATCGCCACACCAGCTCCATTCGGTTCGTCGACCATCGACAGCACGTGCGTCAATTGCCTTGGTAGCCGCGGCCTTTGACGTCGTGTGGAAAGCCTCCCAACGAATCACGACATCAACTGTCATGTATGCCAGTAGGGTTCTGGGATGCGCGCCGACCGACTGGTCTCCCTGGTGCTGTTGCTGCGTCGGCACGGCCGGTTGACCGCGCCCGCGCTGGCCCGCGAGCTCGAGGTGTCCACGCGCACCGTGCTGCGCGACATCGAGGCGCTGTCCGCGGCCGGCGTCCCGGTCTACGCCGAGCGCGGTCGGCACGGCGGTTTCGCGCTGTTGCCCGGATTCCAGACCGAGCTCACCGGGCTGAACCACGACGAGGCGCTTGCCCTGCTGGTCGCAGCATCACGGCGCGGCGCGCAGGTGTTCGGCCTCGGTTCGGCGCTCGCCTCGGCCATGCTCAAGGTGGTCGACGCGCTGCCCGAGAGCTATCGGAGCACCGCGAACGACGCGGCCCAGCGATGGCTGATCGACCCGGAGACCGACCTCCTCTCACGCCCACTGCTCGCCGAGGAGGTGCCCGACGCCGTCATGACCGAGGTCCGGCGCGCGGTGCTCGCCGGACACAAGCTGCGTATCCGGTACGCGGCCGTGGACCAGGCCCCGAAGTGGCGCACGGTGGACCCGATCGGCCTGGTCGCCGTGCGCGACCAGGCCTACTTGTTGGCCAAGCGGTCCGGCGCGGACCGCACCTACAAGCTGTCCCGGGTGTCGGCCGCCGAGGAACTCCCCGAACCCGCACAGCGACCGGAGCAGGTCGACCTTGACCGGACCTGGCAGGAGCGCAGCACGCGGTTCCGGACCGGCGGCGACCAGGTCACCGTGCTGGTACGGATGAACCCGGCGCGACGGGAGGAGCTGGTGCGCACCGCGCTGGCCATCCTCGCCGAAGAGGCCGACGCGGATGGCTGGTTGCGGCTGGAGGTCACCTTCCAGGATGCGCGTCACGCCGAGTGGGCGCTGTGGCAGCTCGCCACGAGCGCGGAAGCCCTGGCCCCGCAGTGGTTGCGCGCCTCCCTGCGCGAGCGCGCCGCCGAGATCGCCGGCTGGTACGGAGAGCCGTCCTGAGAAGAGCCGCGTGGCGCGGACCGCAGCCTTCGTGACGCGGACAAGCGTCCCGCCCCCGTTCCCCGTCAGCCCCAGGCAAGGACGCAGAAGACGTTGCCCTCCGGGTCGGCGAGCACCGTCCACGGGACGTCACCCTGGCCGAGGTCGACGTCCGTGGCGCCGAGCGCCCGCAGCCGGGCCACCTCCGCCGCCCTGTCGTCACCGCGGTGCGGCGCGACGTCGAGGTGGACGCGGTTCCGCGCGGTCAGCACACCGGGGGTGCGAAGAAACTCCAGGTAGGGGCCGACGCCTTGGGCGGAGTGCAGCTGCGCGTAATCGTCGGTCACCTCGTGCGGGGTCCAGTCCAACGCCTCGCCCCAGAAGCGGGCAAGGGCCCGCGGCTCCGCGCAGTCGACGACCACTGCGGCGATCGGCCCCGTGTCCCGGTAGACCTCCCGCGGCTCCAGGACGCAGAAGACGTTGCCCTCCGGGTCGGCAAGCACCGTCCAGGGGACATCGCCCTGGCCCACATCGGCGGGCGTCGCGCCGAGATCCTTCAGACGCGCGACCAACTCCGCCTGATGCGCCGCAGAGGTGGTGGCGAGATCGAGGTGCACGCGGCATGTCGCCGTTTCGGGGTCCGGCACCGTGACGACATCGACACAAATGGCTCCGGACTCCGGAAAGGCAAAGCCCTCGGGTCGCACGCGGGTCACACCGGGAGTCCCGCCGGAAGCACCCCAGCCGAGCGCCTCCGCCCAGAACCGGCCGAGCACGGCGTTGTCGCCGGCCTTGAAGTTCACCTGAAGCAGTCCCAGCGCCATGCCGCCAACCCTATGCCGGGGTGGATCGAGGGTGCCGCGCGGAACGATGCGCCACGGATGTGGAACTGTCGTGTGAGGATTCCGCATGCCGAAACCGTAGGGCGCCACGTCCGTTGGGCCGGGGAGAGGTTCCCCCGCGTTCGGTCCCTTGTACTGACGGAGTGAGGCCATGGCCGCGCCCAACGACTCTCTGCTGAGCCTGATCCGTGAAGCGGGCTGGACGTATGAAGCCCTGGCACGTCGCGTCAACGAGGGCGCCCGGCAGCGCGCGCTGGACACCACGTACGACCGTACGGCGGTGGCGCACTGGGTCCGCGGCTCTCGGCCCCGCCGCCCCGTCCCGGACCTGCTCTGCGAACTCTTCACCCAACGCCTCGGGCGGTTGGTCGAGCCGGTGCACCTGGGGCTGGCCGATGCGCGGCCCCCAGCACTCGAAGGCGCGGCATCGCTGCTCGCCGCCATCCCCGGTCTCGAGCCGAACAGCATGCAAAGCGGGGGCTCCTCCCATACCCGCGTACCCGAACAGCGTGGACGCCCGGGACAGACCGTGCCGGCCTCGCGGGCGCAGGTGTGGCGCGGCGCCGAGCGGTTCTTCGTGCAGCAGACGAGGGCGCTCGGCGGAAGACACACCGAGCCGGTGCTGTCGGCCTACCTGCGCTCCACGTTCGGCCTCGCGGACGGAGCGCTGCGTACGGAGGCGGAGGCACGCGTGGGACTGGTCCATGCCGCGCGCACCGCCGTGCTCCTGGCCGGCAGCTACACCGACGCCTGCCGCACCCGGGAGGCGCAGGACGCCTTGATCGCCGCCGAGGCGCTGGCCGACTACGCGCAGGACCGCTCCGTCCAAGCCATCGCGCTGCGGCAGTTGAGCGAGAACGCCCTGCAACAGGGCGGGACGGCGCGCGCGGCGGCCTATCTCCACCGCGCCCTGGAAGTCTCCGACCGCACCCCCGGCCCGGTACGCGCGTACGTCGCCACGCAGGCCGCCCGAGTATGTGCGGCCCGCGCCGAGCGGCGCCAGGCCCTGGAGTGGTTGCAGACCGCGTTCCGGCTGCTGCCCCAGCACAGCGAGGGCGAGGATCCCTTCGCCGTCTACCCGGCGGCCGCCCTGCACTACCAGCAGGCTGCCGTCCTGCTCCGCCTCGGCGAACCGCGCGAGGCCCATGCCGCGCTCACCGCCTCGTTCGACGAGCGGCCGACCCAGGAAGCACGATCGATCCTGTTCACCCTGCTCGCCAGGGGCTGGCTGCATCACGCCGAGGGGCGCCGGGCAGAAGCCGCCGAGAGCGCGGACGCCGCCGAGGAAATGAACGCCACCATCGCTTCGACAAGAGCGGCCCGCGACATTGCACGGATCCGCTCCGCCCAACACCCATGAGCAACGCTCCCCGCGTTGGCGCGAACATGCGCACGTCGCACAGATCATCGAGCATGAAGACATGAATGATCCCTGGCTCGTCGCAGAGCTCCTACACGCCCACAGCCCCCACTCGCCCACCACCCCGACGCCGTTGCGTCCCGGATCCGGTGCGGACAGCGCTCGCCACGGACGGACACAGAAGCTTCGCTCCCCGAATTCAACACGTTCAACAACGGCCCGGGGCGTGGCGACCGCCTTGCCGGACAGGCCAGTTATTGACTGACCCGGCGAAGGGAACGACTGGGGCTTTTCGACCCCCCTCCCCCTCGTCATCCCGGCGCCACAATGGCGGCAAATCTTCACCCCTTGGCGTGACTCTCTTTCAGCGCAGCGGCCGTAACGTTTCCGCCAGAAGCCCCTTTGAGCTGCGCGATCGCCTCCGCTTCCCATTTCTAGGTTCTTCGTTCGAAGAACAGCCTGTTCTCCCCAAGATCCTTTGCGGCCTTATGGTCATGCCGATTCCAGCAGGACGTGATCTTGGGTGAGGTGTGGGTGTCTGGCGAACTCTTGTGCTGCGCCGCAGAGTTGAGGCTCTGTGGTGCAGCGGGGCGAAGTCCGCGACCCGAGGCTTTGGCGCTGTCCCGGCGGGCCCTGGGCCGGGACAGGGCCGCCCGGTGATGCTCCCTCTCGGATCCGGCCCGGCCGGGCAGCGGGCAGCCGTGCTCGAAGGTCTCGCCGGGATGGTGCCGCCGCGCGCGGTCACCAACGACGAGCTGCCGCCCGGCTGGGGCACCGACGACGCATGGGTACGCCGGCGCACCGGCATCGGGACACGGCATTGGGTCGCCCCGGGGGTCTCGACCGGGGACCTGGCCGTCGAGGCCGCACAACGCGCCCTCGACTCGGCAGCACTCGACCCGGCAGCCGCCGCGCCGATCGACGCGGTCATCGTGGCCACGTCGACTCCGGACCGGCCGATGCCCGCCATGGCACCGCAGCTGGCGCACCGGCTCGGGCTCGGCGAGGTGGCGGCGTGGGACGTCGCCGCCGCGTGCAGCGGTTTCGTGTACGCCCTCGCCACCGCCGCCGGGGTGATCGGAGCAGGCATCGCCCACCGGGTGCTCGTCGTCGCCGCCGAGGTGTACTCCACCCTGATCGCCCCGGACGACCGCAGCGCGGGCGTCGTCTTCGCGGACGGTGCGGGCGCGGTGCTGCTGCGCCGGGGCGAGCACGGCGAACCCGGCAGCGTCCTGGGCTTCGACCTCGGCAGTGACGGCTCCGGACACGAGCTGATCGAAGTACCGGGCGGCGGTGCACTCGCCCGGTCCGCGCCCCACCGGTACACCCGGGCGGACCTGCATTTCCGGATGCGGGGACGCGACGTCTTCCAGCACGCCGTCACCCGCATGACCCTGTCCTCACAACTTCTGCTCAAGAACGTCGGCTGGTCGGTGGACGACGTCGACCGGTTCGTCGCGCACCAGGCCAACGCCCGCATCCTGAGCGCCGTCGGCGAACGCATCCCCGTCCCCGCCGACCGACACGTCGCCAACATCGACAAGGTCGGCAACACCGGGGCGGCCTCCATTCCGCTGGCGCTCGCCGACGCCGCCGCAAGCGGCCGGCTCCGCGCCGGGGACCGCGTCCTGCTCACCTCCTTCGGCGCCGGACTCACCTGGGGCTCCGCAGCCCTGCTGTGGCCCGACCTCGGCCCGGTCCCGCCGGTCGACCACGCCGACGGTCCACCGCGCTCCGCCTGAGCGGCAGTTCCGCTCCCGCCCCGCAGTCCTTCCCCCGCAATTTCCCGTTCCACCCCACTGAAAGGGCACCGCCATGTCTGCGATCGACAGCGCGATCCACTCCGTACTGACCGGAAAGTTCGAGGTCGCACAGGACCACATCCGGCCCGAGGCCACACTGGAAAGCCTCGACCTCGACTCGCTCGCCCTGGCCGAACTCGCCCTGGCCCTGCAGGAGGAGCTGGGCGTGGAGGTGCACGAGCACGAGGCGACGAAGAGCACCACGGTCGGCGAACTCACCGCCACCCTGGCCGCCAAGCGCACCGCGGCAGGGGTGCTGTGACGGCTTCTCGCCGCGCGGTCGCCATCACCGGTCTGGGGCTCATCACCCCGGCCGGTGTCGGTCGCGAGGAAACCTGGACCGGCGTACTGCGCGGCGAGTCCACGGCAGCCCACGACCCCCTGCTCAAAGAGCTTCCCGTCGACTTCTCCTGCCGCATTCCCACGATGACGCCGCAACAGGGCCGGATCGGCGGCGGCAAGGCGTGGCGGATGGGACGGTTCTCCCAGCTCGCCGTGCTCGCCGCGCGCGAGGCCGTCGCCGACGCCGGTCTCGACCCGACGAGCTGGGACGGCGGCCGCGTGGCGGTCGTCATCGGCTCCGGGCTGGCCGGCGCCGCCCATCTGGAGGAACAGACGCTGCGCCTGCAGTCCGGCCCCGACCTCGTCTCCCCCGTCCTGATCCCGATGCTGATCTCCAACATGGCCGCCGGTGAGGTCCTCCTCGACCTGGGTGCGCGCGGCCCGTCCCTCGCGACGGAGACCGCGTGCGCCTCGGGGGCCAGCGCCCTGGCGGTCGCCCGTGACCTGCTGCTCTCCGGCGCCTGCGACATCGCGGTGGCCGGCGGCACCGAGGCGGCGATCAGCCCCGCGGTCACCGCCGGGTTCCAACGCATGGGCGCCCTGTCTACGCGTACCGCGGACCCTGCGGCCGCCTCCCGGCCGTTCGCCGCCGACCGCGACGGCTTCGTCATCTCCGAGGGCGCGGCCATCCTCGTGCTGGAGCGGGCCGAGGACGCGCACGCCCGTGGCCGACGAGGTTACGCCCACCTTGCGGGCGTCGGCCTCAGCTCGGACGCCCACCACCCCACCGCTCCCGCCCCCGGCGGCACCGTGGCGGAGGTGGCGCTGCGCGCGGCGATCCACGAGGCCGGTCTCACGCCCGCGGACGTCGACCACGTGAACTCCCATGGCACATCGACCCCGTTGAACGATCAGACCGAGGGCGAGCTCATCGCACGGGTCCTGCCCCACCGGCCCACGGTGACCTCCGCCAAGGGCGTGCTCGGGCACAGTCTCGGTGCGGCCGGCGCCATCGAGGCGGCCCTGACGGCCCTGTCGATCCACCACGCCACCGTCCCGCCCATCGCCAACCTCACCGCGGACACGCTCGCGTTCCCCCTGGACTGCGTGCTGGACCGGCCTCGGCGGCAGGCCGTACGGGCCGCGGCCAGCCATTCATTCGGGTTCGGCGGACACAACGTCGTGCTCGTCCTGTGCGCTGCCTGACCGCGACCACGCCGTCCCCGCCCCCCTTCAGGAAGTCACCTCCCCTGTGACCGTGCACAGCGCGCTCGCCCACGCGAGCGTCCACATCCCACCCGGCCGCCAGACCGTGGCCGAGGCCGAGGACCGCTTCCGGGCCCACAACCCCGGCATCACCCTGTCCCCCGGTGTCCTGCGGCACATGTACGGCCTCCTCGAGCGCACCGTGGCGCCCGCCGACGAGCAGCCCTCCGATCTCGCCGCCCACGCCGCGCGCACCTTGCTCGAAGAACACGGCACGGACCCCTCCGACATCGACCTGCTGCTGTTCGCCGGCATCCTCGCCGACATGGAGGAGCCGGCGACGGCCCACGTCGTCGCTGCCAAGCTGGGACTGGGGTGTCCCGTCTTCGACCTCAAGAACGCCTGCAACGGCGTCCTCAACGCCCTGGAGGTCGCCGACTCGTTCATCAAGTCCGGCCAGTACCGGCGCATCCTGGTCACCACCGCCGAGGTCAGCACCCGCGAGAGCCGCTGGTCGGTGGACGAGCCCGCCGACGTCCTGCACGCGCTGCCGAGTCTGAGCACCGGCGACATGGGCTCGGCCGTCCTGGTCGAGGCGGCCGAGCGGCCCGGCATCCTCGGCAGCCGCTTCTTCGCCAACTCGTGGGGCTGGCAGGCGGCGACACTGCCCAACCCGTACGCCCAGCACCGCACGCTCGGCCATCTGCGCATCGACTCGGCCGAGTTGCTGGCCTCCTTCGACGGCATGCCGGAACGGGTACGTGGCGCCCTTCACGACCTCGGGGTCAAACCCGACGACCTGGACCTCGCCTGCATCCACCAGCCGTCCGTCGCGTTCACCAAGGTCGCCTGCGAGTGGGTCGGCGTGGAGCAGGAGCAGATCCTGGCGACCTTCCCCCAGCACGGCAACGTCGCCACCAACACCATCCCCCTGCAGCTGGCCACCGCCCTGCGCACCGGGCGCCTGCAACGCGGCGACCTGGTCGGCCTGTTCGGCTTCGCCAGCGGCGCCAGCAGCGGCCTGATGCTGTGCGAATGGTGAGCCCGTGCCCCACGCCCACCCGGCCGATCCCTCACTTCGGAGTCACCCGATGCCCCTCCCCTCCCCCGCGCCAACCACTTCACAGGGCCCCGGTGAGGCAGCGCCCCGTATCGCTCCCGTGCCACCGGAGCAGTGGCCCGAGGCCCTGCACTCGGTCCTCGACGCGTCCCGCAAGGACGGGCCCGGCCGGACCAACCTCTTCGGCACGCTCGCCCACCATCTGCCGCTGGCCCAGGCCTGGTTGGCGCTCGCCCGCGTACTGACGCACGACGGCGCCCTGTCCGCACGCGACCGCGAACTGGTCATCCTGCGCACCGCGCACCGGCTCGACTGTGCCTTCGTCCACGACCGCCACACGGGCCAAGCGCGGCACGCCGGGCTGGGGCCCGACGAGACGGCGGCGACCGCGGCGCCTCTTTCCGCACACGTCTGGTCCTCTGACGATCTGTCACTCCTGCAGACGGTCGACGCGCTGGCCGACCACACCGACGTACCGGATGACTTGTGGGAGCGGCTGGCCGGGCGCCTGCACCCCGACCAGCTGGTCGAGTTCCTGCTCCTTGCCGGGCAGACGGCGACGATGTGCATGACGCTGCGCACCCTGCGCACGCCACCCGACACTCCCAGCCCCACCGGGCCGCCGTCCGCTCGGGCCTGCGATGCCGTCCCGCACCAGGCGTTCGACGTACGCATCGACCGCGAGCGGTGCTGCAGCTCGGGCCAGTGCGTCGGCACCGCCCCCGACGTCTTCGAGCAGAACGACGAGGACGGACTGGTGATGCTCCGCCCCGGGCACCGGGCAGCCACCGTGCAGGGCGCGGTCCGGCTGGCGGCCGCGCTGTGCCCCGGTGGAGCGATCACCGTCACCCCGAAGCCCTGAGCAGCCCTTCCCCGCCACCGGAAAGACCCCTCCCCATGCCTCTCACCTCGGCCGCGCCCACCCTCACCCTCCCGGCCGCGTACGGCACTTGCCCCTACGACCCGCCGCCCGCCTACCTGCAGGCCGCGGCCGAAGAACCCCTCACCCGCACCACGCTGCCGGACGGCTCACCGTGCTGGCTGATCACCGGGTATCAGGAGGTCAGGGCCGTCCTGGCCGACTCCCGCTTCAGCGCCGACGCCCGCACCCCGGGCTTCCCCTTCCTGTCCCCGGGACAGCGCCAACTGGCCACCGCCAAGCCGAGCTTCATCCGCATGGACGACCCCGAACACGCCCGGCTGCGGCGCATGGTCACCAAGGACTTCCTGGTGAAGCGCATCGACGCGCTGCGGCCCGGCATCCAGCGCATCGTCGACGAGGCGATCGACCGCATGGTCGCCAAGGGAGCCCCGGCCGATCTGGTCTCCGACTTCGCCCTGCCGGTGCCCTCGCTGGTGATCTGCCTGATGCTGGGCGTCCCGTACGAGGACCACGACCTCTTCCAGTCGCTGAGCCGCACCCTGCTCGACAACAACACCACCCACGAGCAGGCCACCCACGCCCACCACGAGCTCATGTCGTACCTGGCCGAACTCGCCGCCCGCAAACAGGAAGAGCCCGGCGACGACATCCTCAGCCGGCTCGTGGCCCGCGACGACCTCACCCCGCAGGAGACGGCCTCCCTGGGCTTCCTGCTCCTGGTCACCGGCCACGAGAGCACGGCCAACATGAGCGCGATCGCCACGCTGGCGCTGCTCCGGGACACGCAGCAGGCGGCACTGCTGCGCGAGGACCCGGAGCGAATTCCGGCGGCCGTCGAAGAGTTGCTGCGCCACCTGACCATCATCCATCTCGGTCTGGCACGAGTGGCGAAGGAGCCGGTCACCCTCGCGGGAAGGTCCATCGCCGCCGGCGACGGAGTGATCTGCATGCTGTCCACCGCCAACCGCGACATGGAACTCTTCGCTCCGGAGGGCTGCGCCCACCCTTCCCAACTCGACCTCACACGCGATGCACGCCGCCATCTCGCCTTCGGCTTCGGCGTCCACCAATGCCTCGGACAGCCCCTCGCTCGCGCCGAGTTGCAGATCATCCTGGGCACGCTGCTGCGCCGCCTGCCGATGCTGCGACTCGCGGTCCCCGAGGATGAGCTCGAGTTCAGCAGCAAGAGCATTGTGTACGGAGTGAGGGCGCTGCCCGTTTCCTGGTGATCCCGTAATCAGGTCCGGTCAGGACGTGGCACCCAGGACTCAGACCGCATCAAGGCGGCCCTGCCCAGCCTCTTGGTGATCAGTCGGCCGTCTGCTTGACTGCGCGGATGATTACGGGGCTCTGCGTTCTCGGCGGCGTGCTGATGGGGTCGTTCATCGTGGCATGGCGAGCGCGGCGGATCGCCGCTCGGGCCGAGGCGGGTAAGGCAGCCACCCTCCAGGTCGGCGCCAACCGGCCGGACGCCGGGCGGCGATACAGCCTGGGCCGGGTGCGATCCGATCAGGAGTTCCGATGGGAGCCGCGCTGGTCGTGGAGTCGGCAGCGTGAGCTCCCGGCAGAACTGCGCTACGTCCGGACACGCAAGCTGACGGCCGGTGAAGTGTGGCGGCTCCCGGCCGGCGTGATGCTGATCGAGTGCGAATCGGCCGAGGGACCGGTACGGCTGTGGGTCCGTGAGGCGTACGCCGCGCACGTCGCGGAGATGATCCGCCGCGCAGGCGCCACGGACCTGCCGGAGCCCCAGACGATGTGACGCGGAGCATCGGGGACAGGCATGAGGCCCTTCTGATGTTCACCGATGGAAGCCGCGTGCTGTGTCATACGAGGTTGCCCGCCCGGCCGAGGACCGCGAAGTCCCCGGCCGGACGGGCGGGTTGGGCTTGAACCCCGTGGGGGCTACATCTTCGGCATCAGGACAGTGTCGACGATGTAGACCGTCGCGTTGGCCGTCGGGACGTTGCCGCAGACGACCTTGGAGGAGTCGTTGACGGTGTAGGCCTCACCCGAGCCCGCGGTGGTGAGCTTGCTCTTCTCGAGCGTGTCGTAGGAGCCGTTCTCGAGCTGCTGCGGGGTGAGCTTCTGGCCCACGACGTGGTACGTCAGGATCTTGGTGAGCTGCTCCTTGTCGGCCAGGACCTTGTCGAGGTCGGCCTTGGGGATCTTGGAGAAGGCGTCGTTGGTGGGCGCGAACACCGTGATGTTCTCGGCGTTGTTGAGGGTGTCGACCAGGCCGGCCTTCTTCACCGCGGTGACCAGGGTGGACAAGGCGGGGTTGTTCGAGGCGGCGGTGGCGACGGGGTCCTTGGCCATGCCGGCGAAGCTGCCGGCGCCGTCCTTCGGGACGGTGGCGCAGGCCGGGCCGAACGGGCCGGACATGGGGTCGGCGCTCGACTTCTCCTCGGTACTCTTCGTCGCGCTGGGGCTCTTGTCCGCGGCCTGGTCGGTGCTCTTGCTGTCGTCGGAACAGGCGGCAAGCGAGAACGGCAGGACGAGCGCGGCGGTGGCGGCCACGGTGATGCGGCGCAGACGGCGGGTGGCGTTCATGGTGTTCTCCTAGGGCTTGGGCCTGCGGTGTGCGGACCCTGGTGTACGGGGGGGTGTGGGAGGGCGGTTGCGGGGTCAGGTCACGTTGACCACCACCGAGTGCCGGCCGGAGGCGCCGTCCGGGATGGTCCGGGTGCGCCTGTCGGTCTGTGTGGTGCCGGTGCGGTCGGTGGCGCGGACCTGGAGGGTGTGCGAGCCGGCCGTGGCGGGCCACTGCCAACTCCACTGCCGCCAGGTGTCCAAGGGGCCCTCGGCCGCCAACTCGGCCTCCTGCCAGGGCTCGTCGTCTACGCGGACTTCGACGCGGTCGATGCCCGTGTGCTGGGCCCAGGCGACGCCCGCCACGACAACCCGGCCCGCTGCCGGGCGGGCGAAGGGCTTGGGGGTGTCGATGCGGGACTGGGTCTTGATGGGTGCCTCGCGGGCCCAGTCGCGCTGGACCCAGTAGGCGTCGTAGTCGTCGAACGTGGTCAGTTCGAGGTCCTGGATCCACTTGCAGGCCGAGACGTAGCCGTACAGCCCGGGCACGAGCATCCGGACCGGGAAGCCGTGGTCGAAGGGCAGCGGCTCGCCGTTCATGCCGACGGCGAGCATCGCGTCCCGGCCGTCCATGACGGTCTCCACCGGGCTGCCGATGGTCATCCCGTCCACCGAGCGCGCCACCAGCTGGTCAGCCGGGCCGCCCTGGGACGGCGGTCGCACGCCTGCCTCTTCCAGAAGGTCCTTCAGGCGTACGCCGAGCCAGCGCGCGGAGCTGACGTACGGGCCGCCGACCTCGTTCGAGACGCAGGTCATGGTGATGTCGCGCTCGATGAGGTCGCGCTGCAGCAGATCCCGGAAGTCGAGGGCGAGCGGTTCGCCAACTCCCTTGCCGTGTAAGCGCATCCGCCATCGATCGGCGTCCATGCGGGGCACCTTGAGGGCGGTGTCGACGCGGTAGAAGTCGCGGTTCGGTGTGGTGAACGGGGCCACGTCGCGGATCCGCAGGTCAACTCCGCGGGCCGGCGTGGGGGCCGGTGAGGAGGGAGTTGGCAGCCGGACCGCCGCCCGGGACGCCTCGGCCTCCGCGGCGGTGGTCGCGTTCAATCGGCGGCCGGTCAGTCCGGCCGCTGTGGAGGCCACGGCCACGCCCGCCGTGGCCAGGACGAAGCCTCTGCGGTTCGGGCCCTCGGTGCTTCCGCGTTGTGGGCCCCCGGTGGCTGCGGCGCCGACTTCCGCAGCCACCGGGGTGCTCAGGAACCCGGACAGCAGGTACAGGGCGCCGGCACCGCAGAGCGCCCCGACCAGGGAGGGCACGGCGTCGACGGAGCCGGTGGAATCCGGACGCGACACCGCAGCCAGCGCACCGACCAGGCCGAAGGCGAACACACCCGCCGTAGCTGTGCGCCGCCTGTGCAACGCGAGTACCCCCATCGCCACGGCGAACACCGCGAGCACCGCGAGAATCCCCAGTTGCAGCACCAGCTTGTCGTTGGTCCCGAACTGCCGGATCGCCCAGTCCTTCACCCCGGAGGGGGTGCGGTCGATGGCCGCGCCACCGACCGCCGTGACCGGGCCCGCCTCGGGGCGTACGGCCACGGACACAAGTTCCGCGACGCCCAGCGCCACGTACCCGGCCACCAGGCCGCTCAGCGCGGGCAGCGTTCCGGTGATGGCGGACTTGCCTCGTGTGCTCACAGCCATGATTCGGAGCAACAGGGGCAACGGGCTTGGTCATTCACCCCATCGGGTCACGCGCTTCTCTGTCTACGCAGGTCACGGAAGTCCGACCAAGCCACATCGGCGTCGGCTCCGAATAGCTCTTGCGGGGACGGCGTCGCCTCCGGATCCGTAGGGCCCGAACCGTCCTCATGAGACGCGGGTTCTACGGAGCGGCCACGGAAGAGGGCTCCGCGGCCGACGTCAACCGGCCGGTGAGCCCCCCACCGGTGCCAGGCGCGAGCCGTCGGAGAGCCTTGCCCGCACCTCGACCCGGGCGCCTTCGGGGGCCTCGCGGGCCAGGGTCCGGCCCTGCACCGACGCGTCCACCGCGCCAGATGCCTCGATCGCGGTGACCTCCCGGCTGCCCGCGGCGAGCAGGAACCGATCGCCGGACGGCGCCTTCCACTGGGTGGCCGCGAGGACGTGCTGCCCGAACCGGCTGCAGGCGGCGGTCGATCGGGCCCGGCCCACCACCGGCGCGTCCGCCGAAGCCGATCGGGCCGGCGCCTTGAACTGCAGCAGGACGTGGCCCGGTCCGCGCCAGGTGGTGGCCCGGGTGCAGGACCACACGGCACGTCCGGCGTTCTGCGGCAGCTGCTGGGCGGCGAAGTCCCAGACGTTCACGGCCCGTACGCCGTCGTCGCGGAACTCGTCGAGTCGGCAGGCCGTACGGGCCCAACTGACCAGTGCGGTCGAGCTGGTGGCCTCACGGGGCTGTCGGGCCGGCACCCCGTTGCCGGGCAGTGGCGTGTAGCTCAGGTGCGCCGGTGTGAGGCCGCCGAGATCGGTGACCAGGAAGGCGTGCTTCTCCACGATGCGCTCGGAGGAACGCAGTTGGAGCACCGGCCAGGTGTCGCAGCCACCGGCCGACGGTGTGCGTACCGCCTCGGTGAGGCCGTCCTCGGTCACGTCGAGGGGGCGGCCGGGGGTGTCGGGGTGCAGCAGATCGCGGCGCTGCGACTCCGCGATCCACGGCGCCAGAAGATAGCGGGTTCCCTTACCGCCGTTGAAGAGTGCGATCGCGGCGGCCGTGGTGACATTGGCGTCGTCGGCGCGTGCGAGGGCGAGCGTGACGTCCGTACCGGCTGCCGTCTCGCTGTAGCGGACCAGGCGCTGCCCGTCGTGGAGCACCACGACGGCATGGGCGTCCACGTCACCGGCGTACAGCAACTGCGGTGTGCTGCCGGGTGGTTCCGCGCGGGTGCCGGGACTGCGGGTGATCCGGGTTCCCTTCGGCGGCGCGGCCCAGGTGGCCAGGGCTCGGGTGAGCAGGTCACGATCGTCGGTGCGGTCGCCCCGGGCGGGCCAGGCGGTGAAGTCGACACGTGAGGTGTCGGCCCAGTCGTCGCCCGGCACCCGGCGCAGGTCATCGGGCCCCGGGGCCGAAGCAGGGAGGGCGGGCCGGGCGACGTGCTGCGGTACGTCGCTCCCGGAGCCAAGGGTGATCGTCACCACGAGAACGGCCGTGGCCACCAGCGCGGTGACGGCCCAAGCCAGCTGGAAGCGGTGCCTGCGCCGCAGCAGATCGGTGGGGCGGGTCTGCACCGAGCAGGCGTCGAACTCCTGTGATCGCAGAAGCGTTTCGGCCGGTGGGCCAGCCGTGGCGTCCAGCGTGCGCGCGGTCCGCAGGGCCGACCCGGGATGCGGCTGCCCCGCGGCCCGCAGCAGCTCCAGGACCTCCCTGTCGGCGAGCCCGTCCAGGCGCCGGAGCACGAAGGCGGCGCGGGCCGCGGCCGGCACCTGCGCCAGCGCATGACTGAGGGCGATCTCCTCGGCGCCGCCCGCCCGCGGGAACAGCCGCAGCCCCCACACCACCGGCAACGACATCGTCAGGGCGCGCGGCGGCGGCAGCAGGGCCGGCCAACCGCGCGGACGCCGCTCGTAGGCCAGCGCCGCCGACAGCACCCGGACCCGCAGCCAGGCGGCCACGGCCTGGTCACCGGGGCTGCGCTGCGCGGGCACCCGGGTCGCACGGCCGGCCCGGAACCCCGCATAGCCGGGCAGGGCGCGCTGCACCAGACTGTGTGCGACGAGGACGCGTCGGTGCCGGGTCAAGGTGGCGGGCAGCGTCAGATACGCCAGGCTCACCAGGCGCGTGTACTGGTCGACCAGGGTGGCCTCGGCCTGATCGAGCGGCATCGCCTGGGCGCCGGAATCGGCGCGGCGGCGGGATGTGAGCACGGGACAGGCTGCCTTCCGAGACGCGTCACGCTGGACTGATTCCACTCCACCAAACGAGTGAGTCAGGTGATGGTCACAGCAGCGGCCCGTCGAACTGGCGATCCGCACTCGCCACTCCGACGGGCGGGGCGGCGGCCGGCATCCCGCATCCGTATCCCGTATCCGGCATCCGGCATCCGGCATCCGGCATCCGGCATCCGCCGGACTTAGTCCAACGAGCGCGCCTGCTTGAACCGGGCCAGCCCGTCGGGGAGTTCGACCAGCGGGTCCGGATAGTCGTGGCGGGCCCGCTCCAGCCCGGGCAGCTTCCACGGCTCGTGGACCGCCGCCCCTTCGAGCCCGGCGAGTTCGGGCACCCACTGGCGTACGTAGTCGCCTTGCGGGTCGTGGCGTTTGGCCTGGGTGACCGGATTGAGGACCCGGTTGGGGCGCGTGTCGGTGCCGGTGCCCGCCACCCACTGCCAGTTGAGCTGGTTGTTCGCCACGTCTCCGTCCACCAGGAGGTCGAGGAAGTGCCGGGCCCCGATCCGCCAGTCCAGATAGAGGGTCTTGGCGAGGAAGCTCGCGGTCAGCATGCGGGCCCGGCCGGGCATCCATCCCTCGTGGCGCAGCTGGCGCATCGCGGCGTCGATCACCGGGTAGCCGGTGCGGCCCGTGCGCCAGGCCTCGGCCTCCTCGTCGTCGTGGCGCCAGTGGTCGTGCCGGGTGCGGTAGTCGGCCACCGCGGCGCGTGGCCGGGCCGCGAGGACCTGGTGATGGAAGTCCCGCCAGGCCAGCTGGCGAATGAACGCCTCCGCGCCCGGTCCGCCGACTGCCCCTGCCCGGTGCACGAGTTCGGTCGCGGACAGGGAGCCGAAGTGCACGTGTCCCGAGAGCCGGGACGTGCCGTCGGCGGCCAGCTCCGACTGCTGATCGGCGTACTGGTGCAGCCCCTTGTGCAGCCAGTCGACGAGCAGCGACCGACCGGCCCGTTCCCCGCCCCGGGCAAGGCCCGCAGAGACGCCCGTGATCTTCGCGGGCTCGGGAAGCGGTCCGGATCCGACGTCCTCCGGTACGCGCACGGCGCGCGGGGCCGGTGCCACGTTGCGCATGGCGTGGGCCTGCCACCGCCGGAAGTACGGCGTGAACACCGCGAAGTGATCGCTGCTCTGCGGAACCTCGGCGCCCGGCGCGACCACCGTGACCACCGCATCGTGTACGTGCAGGGAGCAGCCCACGGCGCCCAGGGCCGTACGCAGCTTCGCCTCGCGGCGCTGTGCGTACGCGCTGGAGCCCGCGGCCAGGTGCACCTGCTGTGCTCCGGTCCGCGCGACGAGCGCGCAGACCTCGTCCACGACCTTCCCGGCGCGCACCACGAGTCGGCCGCCGCGCTCGCGCAGCCCGGCATCCAGGTCGGCCAGACAATCGGCGAGGAAGGCCCGCCGGTTGGGGGCGTCGAAGCCCGCCGCATGGACGCCCTCATCCAGGACGAACAGCGGCACCACATGGTCGCCGGCACGTACCGCGGCGGTCAGCACCGGGTTGTCGTGCAGCCGTAGGTCGGCGGTGAACAGACAGACAGAAACGGTCAACGCCGCACTCCTAAACGGGAAATGACATGAGGCCGAGCGGTTCGGTCGTGGGCTGCGGTGAGCCGCCCGCGGGTTCGACGGTGATGCCCATGCCGGTCGCGTCACCGATCCTGCCGTCCAGCAGGACGGTGCGCTGGATGCCTTGGCCGCTGAGCAGACCGGCCGGCCGCATGGCGTCGCCGTCGTCGAACCACAGTTGGTACACCTTGCCGTCCGTCAGTCTCGGCAGGCCGGCGGCGATGAACGCGGCGCGGTCCCGGGACCGCGAGACGATCACGGTGCCGCGTGCGCCGTCACGGAGGTTGCCGACGGTGACTTCGGCGTCCGGTGCGGCCAGCACGTCGGCCATGTCGGCGGCCCGCTGCCGGTCCTCGCGCGCCTGCGAGCGGGCTTCCTCGGCGGACTGGTGCTGCCACACCGCGATCCCGCCGAACGCGGCCGCGGCGGCCAAGCCGGCCGCCAGCGCCAGGCGGGGCAGCGTCCGCTTCCACGCACGAGCGGTGCCGCGCGCCGTGACCTGCGGGGGTTCCTGCCGCACGGTGACGATGCGCTGCAGGACCTGTTCCCGCATGCGCTCGGGCGGCTCTGCGGACACGGCCAGGCCCAGCCGGGCGGCCGTCGCGGCGAGTTCCCGGACCTCTTGGTTGCACGCCTCGCACACCACCAGATGACGCTCGAACTCCGTGCGCTCGGCCTCGGACAGCGCGTGCAGGACGTAGGCCCCTGTCGCGGTGTGCAGGTCGGCGGTGCTCATGCGCTCACCCCCAGGCAGTCGCGCAGCCGGATCAGTCCGTCGCGCAGGCGGGTCTTGACCGTTCCCAGGGGGAGCGTCAGCAGTTGGGCGACTTCGCGATAGGTCAACCCGCGATAGTAGGCAAGGGTCACGGCCTCACGCTGCAGTGTGGTGAGGGCGCCCAGACAGCGGCGTACCCGCTGCTGCTCCAGTCGGGTCTCGACCTGCTCGGTGACCTCGTCGTACGCGGGTGTCCGCGCCAGCAACGCGGCCTTGTGCTCCCGCTCGGCGGCGGCCTGCGCGGAGCGCACCCGCGTCCACCGCGCGCCGGTGCGCGAGCGTCATCACCCACGTCATGGCACTGCCCTTCTCCGGCCGGAACCGGGCAGCGGTCCGCCAGACATCCACCAGCACTTCCTGAGCAACCTCCTCGGACTGTGCAGGATCACGCAGCACACTGCGCACCAGACCGAGCACAGGACCGCTCACCAGGTCGTAGACCTGCGCGAACGCCTCCTGGTCACCGCGCGCCACCTCCATCAGGGATGCCGCCAGGTCCGGCCCGGACGGTGGGGTCGGAGTGGAATCGGCACTGTGCGCAGCCCTCACAGGACTCCCTTGTCGACCATCCGTGTGGCCTTCCTCATTGCATGGCGGTCCCGATCAGAGACGGCCCGGTGGACACCGTGTCACCAGTTGTTCGGAGCGGTGCCGTCCGCGGATTGGTCTTGGCGGGACAGGTGATCGAGCTGTCCGAGGACCACTGACACGCACGGCCGACATTTCTGTGACGAAGGGGACCCGTCCGCAAGCCCCACGGCTCCGAATAGGGTCTGGTGGCCTGGTGGCCACGGAATGCCACAGGACCCGACCTACACAGAAGGGCAGTGATTCGTGCTGCTGTGGGACGACGCCCCCGGTCCCCACTCGTGCTGACTCACGGCGCCGCGTCGCCCGTCGCGGCCGTCCTCTTTCTCCACGGTGGGCGCGAGTTCGGTACGAAGAGGCCTCCCCCATGGAACCTGCCGGGGCTGCGGATGCGGCCCTTCGCCCGGTCCCTCATCCGGGCGACGGGCGGTCACCGCATCGCGGTCGCACGGGTCCGCCCGGTCACTTCCCCAGGGCTCGCCACTCCGGTCCAAGGACCGCCCAGACCTGCTTGTCGTAGCGCGTGCCCTCGTACGGCCACGCCTCGCGGCGCACACCCTCCAGCGTCATGCCGAGCCGCTTGGCCACCGCCGAGCTGCGATCGTTGTCGGCCCGGCAGTGCCACTCGGCCCGGTGCAGTCCCCGGGTCGTGAGCGCCCAGTCCAGCAGCGCACCGCACGCCTGGGTGATCAGACCGTGGCCCTCGCCGGACGGCTCCAGCCAGCACCCGATCTCGCACGAGCCGAAAGCGGCGTCGAAATCGGTGAACATCACGCCGCCGACCAGTACGCCATCCCGCCGGATGCCGTACAGGCGGGCGCCGTCGGCGGCCTGGCGTTCGGCGTACCGCTGAAGCGTGGCCCGCGCTCCGTCCACGTCGTCGGTGACGAATCCGGCCCCGACCCACGGCCGGATGTGCTCGCGGGCCCGGTCCAGATGGGCTGCGAACTCCTCGGCGTGCCAGACCTCCAGCGGTGCGAGGCAAGCACCGTCGCGCAGAGCCAACGAGAACATCAGACCCCTCCTCATTCACATAACAGGTGTTACGTCAATGTAGCGTGGTGGCATGCCACGTACCAAGGGAGATCACGAGGCCCGCCGACGCGACGTCTCCGAAGCCGTCTGGCAGGTCATGGCCACACGCGGTTTCGCCGGCCTGACCCTGCGCGCCGTCGCCACCGAACTCGGCGCGACCACCGGACTGCTCACGCATTACTTCCCCACCAAGCGCGCCCTGGTGGAGTACGCCCTTGACCTGCTGGAGCAGCGCACCCTCTCCCGCCCCCGTCGCCAGGCGGGCAAGGGCCTGGCGGCCCTCAGGGCCGCGCTCCTCGACATCCTGCCGCTAACCCCAGAGGCCACCGACAGCAACCGCATCTGGGTCTCCTCCTGGGACGCCGCGCTCTCCGACGCCGACCTGAGCGCCGACTACGCCCGCAAGTACGCCCAGAGCCGGGACCGGCTGTGCGACCGGGTGGCCGCGGCCCAGGAGCTCGGCGAGCTGCCTCCTGGAAACCCCGCAGACATCGCGGCCGGCGCCCAGTCCTTCACCCTCGGCCTGGTCGTCCAGGCCCTGTTCGCCCCGGCGGCATTCACGCCACAGCGCCAGGTCGAGCTCCTGGACGACTACTTGGCCGCCCTCGCCGCCCCGTCCTCCGCCGAGAACGACGACTCGACAGGATCCTGACGGCAGGGCGCGGCCCCGACGCCTGACTCCGGGCGCCCCGACCGATGAGTCTCTCCGTGGCGGCCGGTCTGTATCCCTGGAACGAGATCAACCGCACTCGCATTCAAGGAGACCACCATGACCGCCACCTACACCTTCGACGTCTTCTCCAGCCTCGACGGCTTCGGCGCCGCCAGTGGCGACTGGACCGGCTACTGGGGCAAGCAGGGCCCCGAGCTCCTCGACCACCGCCTCGGCCTGTACGCCGAGGAGCAGCGGATGGTCTTCGGGGCCAACACCCATCGGGCGTTCGCGCAGATGCTGGCGTCGAGCACCGAGGAGTCCGAGGTGCGCGACCCGTGGGTCACCCGGATGGTGAACCTGCCCGCGACGGTGGTGTCGTCGACCCTGGAAGGCCCCCTCGACTGGCCGGACGCGACCGTCGTCAGCGGCGACGCCGTGGACGTCATCGCTCAGCTCAAGGAGAAGTCCGAAGTACCGCTGCGCTCGCACGGCAGCCTGTCGATGAACCGGGCACTGATGGCCGCCGGTCTGGTCGACCGCGTCCAGGTGACGCTCTTCCCGGTGATCACCGGTCGGACCGGACTGGACCCGATCTTCCACGGGGCGGCCGACTTCGACCTCGAACTGCTCGAGCACCGCACGCTCGACGGCGACATCCAAGAGCTCGTCTACCGGCCCACCCTGCATCCCTGAGCCGGACGCCGAGGCGCGTCGGTGGATGATCCCGTCCTCGAATCGCCTCCTGGAACGACCACCACAATGTAATATGCACTACCATTGGGCGCCTATTACATTCAGTGAGGCGCGGTCAGTCCGGCGGGCGACACCGATCTGGGCGAACCAGCAGGCAGAGAAGGGCTCCAGCCTTGATCGACAGGTATGCGCGACCCGAGATGGCCGCCCTGTGGACCGACGAGCACAAGTACGCGACCTGGGTCCGGGTCGAGGTGCTGGCCAGTGCGGCCCAGGCGGAGATCGGAGTGGTCCCGGCCGAGGCGCTGACGGACATCCGGCGCGCGCCGGTGCCGTCGGTCGAGCGGGTCCGGGAGTGCGAGCGCACCCGGGACCACGAGATTCTGGCCTTCCTCGCCGCCTATACGGAGACCATGCCGGCCGACTCCGCCCGCTGGGTGCACCACGGGATGACCAGCTACGACCTGGTCGACACCGCGCTCGGCCACCTGCTGGCCCGCTCGTGCGACCTGGTCATCGACGCGGCACGCGACTTCGCCCGGCTGCTGGCCGAGCGGGCCCTGGAGCACTGGGACACCCCGTGCATCGCCCGTACGCACGGGATCCACGCGGAGCCGACGACGTTCGGGCAGAAGCTGGCCGGGCACGCCCATGCCATGCACCGCTGCCTGTCCCGGCTCACGGCTGCCCGCGCATCGGTGGCCGTGGGCACGATCTCCGGCCCGGTCGGCACGTACTCCCACATCTCCGAGCAGGTCGAGGCCCGGGTATGCGCCGAGCTCGGCCTGGGCATCGAGCCGATCCCGACGCAGGTCGTCGCCCGCGACCGGCACGCCGAGCTGCTGTCGGCGCTGGCGGTCACGGGGGCCGTCGTCGAGCAATTCGCCCTGGAGATGCGCCTGTTGCAGCGCACCGAGGTCGGCGAGGTCGAGGAACCCCGCACCAGCGCCTACCAGGGCTCCAGCGCCATGCCGCACAAGCGCAACCCGACCACGAGTGAGCGGTTGTGCGGTCTGGCGCGGCTGCTGCGCGCCAACGCGGGTGCCGCGTACGAGAACGTCGCCCTGTGGCACGAGCGGGACCTCGCCCACTCGTCCAGCGAACGGATCATCCTGCCCGACAGCCTGACCGTCGCCCACTACCAACTCACCGGCGCCGCCGACCTGTTGCGCGGCCTGCGGATCTTCCCCGAGCGCATGGCCCGCAACATCGACTTCACCGATGGGCTGATCTATTCCTCCGAGGTCTTCCTCGACCTCGTGGCCGCCGGCACCGACCGCGAGGAGGCCTACCGCCTGGTGCAGGCCGCGGCGACCGACGCCTGGTCCAACGGCACCAGCCTGAGCGGTGCGTTGACCGAGCGGGGCGTGGCGGTCGACGCCGACCGGCTGCGGCCGGACCGGTTCCTGGGCAACCGCGCCCACCTCAAGTCCCGACTCGAAGAGCTGAGCAAGGAGTTGCATCACCCTGTGGACCTGTGAGCTCGCCGTCGGCGACGACATGGACGTCCAGGACGCAGCGGGTTGAACCGGGTACCGGCGATCGACCGCTGAGGACCTTCAGCCACCCCGACCGGCCCTCTCTGTGACGCGCCGCACCCAGCCATGACGACTTTCCTGCCGCACTCAGCCTCACCGTTGGTCTCGTGGTGGCGCGCCTGGAGCACCGCTGTTGCGGCCTGGCGCAGCAACCATGTTCCGGCGAGGACGACCAGAGCCATGGCGCCCAACTGGCTTACCGTGAGCTGCTCGTGCAGGACGAGGAAGCCGATTCCCGCTCCTGCGGCGGGGCCCAGCGCGAGCAGCACCCCGAAGGCGCGCGTGCCGATGCGCCGCAGGAGCGTCATGTCCAGGACGTCCGCAGTGGTCGATGCTGACGGCCGGATGCCGATCCGCATCTGACGGCTCCCGGTGCGGTGCGCCGACGACTCGCCGCGCAAGCGCCATCCCTTTCAAGCCAACCTGGGGCCGCGGCCCCCGCCCGCGCCGAAGCCGTTGTCGACAAGTCGGGCCGGTGCCAGACTCCATGGCCCGGCACCGGCTTGCGCGCACACCGGTTTCGCGAGGCGACCTGCTCCGCGCCGCCCGGCCTGCCGTCACGCACGTGGTCTCTCCCCCCACTCTCCTGCATTTCTGCGAGCTGAAGGCGAGGCCACTGATGAGGCCCACCGAGCACCGCACGCTGCACTACGACTTCTCCCATCTGAGCGGGAAGCGCGAGTACACCTTCCACCACGGCGCTCTGGCGGTGCCGTTGCGGCGACACACGGCGGCGACGCTGACCGCGGCACGCAAGGCCGTTCCCCTGCTGCGGCTCGTTCCGGACCGGCATCTGACGCACTTCGTCGAGGCAGACCTCTTCACCGACGCCATCGGCATGAACTCGGTGACGATCCGCAAGCGCCTCGGGAGCCGCCAGATCGATCATGTGGTGCACATGGCCGTCAACGTCCCCACCGCGGGCCGGGAGGCAGGACGCGCCAGGCTCCTGCGCAGGTGGCGCAAGGAGAGCGGCAGGGGTACGCCCTTCGGCCGCGCCAAGCCGGCCGTCCACCCCAAGCTTGCGCAGTACGACGTCACGCCCCAGCGGGTGCGTCAAGTCCTCGGCAACAGTGCGCTGCCCGAGTTCCCGGACCACATCTACGACATCAACGACGCCATCGACGCGGCCACCGCCCTGCTCTACCACCACAGCGACCTGGTCAACCTCAACACCGACGACGGCGGCAGCATCCCGGCGATCATCATCGAGGACTGCATCACGCCCGCCGTGAGCAGCACCATGGAACTCCCCCTGGAGATCCTCGACGAGGGCGACGCGTGGATGATCACCACGCAGATCGACGGCAGCAACGCCCTCAGCTCCACCCCCAGCCCCGACGTCCAGGACATGACCACCGGCCCGCTCCAGGCCGCGCTGATCAGCGCCCAGAACCATCCGGACCTCGAGGGACAGCAGTGGAGTTACGAGTACGGGACCACGGCGTCGGACTATGACAGCACGAGCGGCTCCGTCCCCCCGGCGGACCTGCTCCGCTCGGACGCGGGCAGTTGGGCGGCCCGCAACCTCACCCCGTCCAACGGGCTGAGCATCGACGCCGGCAGCGTCTCGTACACCGAGCCGCCGACCACCACGGTGTGGACGGGCAAGGGCACCTGGTCCAGCAACGACGCCGTGCCGCTGCCCTCACAGACCATCGCGTCCCTGCTCGCCCAGGGGCAGGTCTCCCTCGTCGTCAGCTCGGCCGATCACCCCACCGGGCTGCTCACCGGCACACCCGACGCGGCGGGCGCGGATCCCGACACTGCCATGCAGCAGTACACCGTGGCCCTCACCGGTCCCGACACCGCCGTCACGGGCAGCGCGACCTGCACCCTCAACACCGGGGCATCCGGACTCAGTTACGACATCCGGATCGACCTCGGCAGCAAGAGCACCACCCTCGCCGCCGGGTTCACCTATCCCGACAAGAGCCAGCCGACGGGCCTCGTCACCGCCCCGATCGCGCTCACCGACGCGACCGGCTACGGCACGCTGTCCTTCGAGTGCACCAACAAGTGGCTGCGCCATCTGTCGGTCGGCGTGCAGTACTTGGGCCCCGGCGGAACCGTCCTGTCCCCGCCGGCCGGCTGGAACGACCAGATCCCCGAGTATCTGCGCGGCGCCTTCGAGCCCGATCCGAACACACCGTTCCTCGCACTGCTGCAGCCGGTCACCACCGTGTTCGGCGTCCCCATTCCGAACAAGCCGGTGCGACTCTCCGTCCCCGTCTGGGACGACGTGGCCGCCGTGCGCTTCCGCTGCGGCGGCCTCGGCACGGGGACGTACGACACCGCGGTGTGCCCGATCGGTCTGACGGTGACCTGTCTGGCCGAACTCGCCCTGCCGGTCTTCCTGATGTGGGCGTCCGCGGCCGTGATGGAGACCGACACCGTGAAGTCGATCATGGCGGACAAGGAGGTGCTGTTCGCCGTCTGCACCGCCGGGGCGTTCCTCGTATCCGGACCGACCGCCGCGTACATCGGAACCTCGCAGGATCCCGGCGCGGCCGCTGCGGGACTGGCCGAGAAGTTCGGGCCGCTGCTCCTTGACCCGGCGACCTCGCTGGGCAAATGGGTGCTCGCGCAGCTCCTCGGCGCCGCCGCCGAGGACGCCATTCCGTTCATCGACACCGCCCTCGCGGTGCTCAACAAGGCCGTCACCGCCGCCCAACTCGCCGAAACCACCGCCGAAGTGCTGCAGTCGCCGTTCGTGTACGAGACGGACCTGGTGCGCTCGGTGGAGCTCGACGTCACGCTCAAGCCCGACCCCGGCTACAACAAGTTCCCCGACTACCACGACCACTACACGGTCACCGTGTCCTACGACGTGGGCACCACCCTGCCCGTCGTGACCAACTACCTGGACGACGACCACCCGGTCAGCGATGCGATCGTGGTGAAGTTCCCGGCCGTGCCCTCCGGCGGCAACCTCAAGGTCCTGGTCGTCTTCTACGCCGAGGACGGCTGGCAGTCCGGTCAAGGCCAGACCGACTGGATCGACAGCGTGGTCGAGAAGGGCCAGCTGAGTGTCGAGGTGGTGGTCACCACGAACGAGCCCACGCTGAACGACCAGAGCGTCTATCTGCACAAGTGCAAGATCGGGCAGCTGTCCTCCGGGGACCTGGGCTGGCTGGACTACCCGGGCAAGCCGCCGACGGCCACCGTCACCACGCCCTCGCCGTACGCGAGCAAGGGCAAGGCGCTGGTGCAATGGGCCGACCTCACCGTCGCCCAGTCCCCCGAGATGATCGGCTACTGCTGGCAGGCCACAGGGCTCTCGGTGCCGCCCGATCAGCCCGACCGTCCCGTCTCGAACGACGCGCTGTGGATGCTGCAGAACCTCTCCGTCCTGGAGCACCCGCAGGCCGGGCTCTCGTACCCGAAGGTCGGCTTCACCGGCCAGCCGCTGATGGCGTACGACCTGGCCAGCTCCGACGACGGCAAGGGCGCGAACTTCTTCGTCGACCCCACCCGCGGCGCCTTCGACCCGAAATCCAACCCCGCCGGCGGCTACCATCTGCGCCGGCTCACTCTCAGCCACGCAGGCCCCGGACCGGTTTTCGGTGTCGGCAGCAACCAGAGCTACGGACGCTTCCCGCTGCCGATGGATCACTGCGTGTACCACTCGCAGGGCTTCGTGTTCGGCATCAACAGCGCCACCCACAAGATCTTCAAGCTGGACGTCCTGGACAGCTATGTCGCCGACCAGGACGCCCCGATGGCGACCCAGGCCGCGGGCAAGGGCACCCGGGACGGGCTGATCTACCAGCCCGTCGCGATCGCCGCCGCCCTCGACGGCAGGGTCCTGGTCCTGGAGGCGGGCAACCAGCGGGTGCAGGCCTTCGACACATGCGGCAAACCGGTCAAGTACTTCGCCGACCCCGACAACCCCGGTGACCCCAACGCCAAGATCGCGACGATGGCCCTGGTCAAACGCTCACAGACGCACCTGCTCGACCTGGCGACCGAGGCCCAGGGGTACCTGTACGTCCTGTCCTACACCGGGGACGGCAGCAAGCCGACGCAGTACCAGATGGACCTGTACAACCCCGACGGATCGCTGCTCGTCTCCACCCCGAAGGTACCGGCGGCCCGGATGACGGTGGACATCCTGCGCTCCATGTACACCCTCAACTTCGAGGTCATCGTGGACGCGTACGGGCGCCCCCAGCCCTCCGTCAGCCAGTGGCTGCCGCCCGCCCCGCCGCCCGGCCTGTCGGGGCGCAAACCGAGGCGGGGGCGGCGATGAGCGTCAAGTCCCCCTTCTACGGCAAGCTCCAGGTCCTCGACACCACCGCAGGCATCGTCTGGGGCATCAACGGCGTCCTCGGCTCCGGCACCCAGATCCTGGTGTACAAGGCGCCGACGCCCAGCCCGGTGCCCGGATACAGGCTGGTCACCGGCCAGTTGGAGAGCGCCACCGCCCAGCCGACCCGGCCGGGCGGGCTCTGGGAGTCCTATCTCGCGCCCTCCCCCATCAGCGCGGTGGCGCAGAACGCCAACGGCGTCGGCAGCAACACCCCCGGTGGCATCAAACCCACCCAGTTCCTGTACAAGGAGACACCGAACGCCCAGGGCCCACCGACCGTCTCCTTCATGGCGTACGACGGGCCGCCCGGCGGAACCTTCGGCCTGTGGGCGCTGTCCACCGGAGGCAAGTTCTGGGGCTGGAGCACCGCGCCCACGCCGCCCGCGAAGTTCCCGTACGCGATGGGCGTCTCCGCACCCTCGGCCGCGTACGCCCGCACGTATCTGTCCGGCGCCTGCCCGCCAGGCTGCGACTACACCTGGTGCGACCTGAGCGAGGAGGACTGGAGCGGGCTGCGGCTGCCCGGCGCCCGCTTCGCCGGCGCCGACCTGAGCGGCACCGACCTCGGCGGCTGCGATCTGACCGGAGCCGACTTCCGCGGTGTGGCCGCCCTGGCCGGCGCCGACCTCACCAACACCGTGCTCACCAATGCCCGGTTCGACGGGGTCGACCTGACCGGCATGGACTTCAGCGGCGCCCAGCTGCAGGGTGCCGGGTTCACCGGGGCCACACTGACGAACGCGGTCTTCCTCGACACGAGCAGCAGGAAAGCGGATCTGACCGGGCTGGACTTCGCGGCCTCGGCCGGCGTCCGCGGGGCGCGCTTCGGCACCTCGCTGTCCGGCGTGGACTTCACGGCCTGCGACCTGACCGGAGTGGACTTCAGCGGCGCGGTGATGAAAGGCACCGTCTTCCACCGCTGCGATCTGCGCCCGGCCGTGTTCTCCTCCCCGCCGGTGTTCTCCGACGACCCGAAGTACCTCACCGATCTGTCCCAGGCCGTCGTCGACTTCACCCAGATCGGCAAGAACTGGTCGTTCATGAACCTCACGGACACCCAGATCCTGTCGCTCCCCGTCGACCTCAGCGGCCTCACCGCCCGCTCCTCGCTCATGACCAACTGGGTTCTGTCCAACCACAAGTTGTACGGAGCTGTCCTCGCCGGAGCCGATCTGCGCGGCGCCACCCTCTCCGAGTGCGATCTCACCAAGGCCGACCTCAGCAGCACCCAACTGCAGGCGGACAGCGACTACCGGGCCGCGATCCTGTCCGGCTCACAGATGGAGAACGCCACCCTCGCCGACGCCAACCTGACCGGGACGTCACTGAGCGGTGTGTATCTGTGGGGCACACAGGCGAGCGTGGCCAAGGCGCTGATACGCAACACCTCCTTCTCCGGCGCCTACTTGACCGGCATCAGCTTCGTGTCGGTGTCGCAGAACGGCTGCAAGGGCGCCGACTTCTCCTACGCCTGCCTGGTCAACGCCGACTTCACGGGCACCGATCTGACCGACCTGGACGGCCAGCCGGTCCGCATGTTCAAGGCCTGCCTGCAGGGGGCCAACTTCACCAACGCCCATCTGGACGGCGCGGATCTCACCGCGGCGGCCGTGGACGAGAACCCGGGCGTCCTGCCGGTGACGATCCAGAACGGCTGGCCGGCAGGGAACACCGTCTGCCTGAAGATCAGCTATCCGCAGGGCACGACCGGCATCGAGAAGGCCACCACACACGCCACCACCTGCCCGGCGGGCAGTCTGGGCCCGTGCACGGGCGACGCCCTGCTCTCACCACAGGCTCCGACGTCGTGGCCCTCCTCGGCGATGGGCTCGGGAAAGAAGCCGGGAGGGCCGCAGCACAAGCCGGGTAAGCCAGGTAAGCCTGGACAGCGGGGGGACGGACACGGGCGTCGGGAGTAGCTGGGAAACAGGCCCTAGGGCGTGTCTTCAAACTCCCGTCTGCCCCGCGACGCCCGGCACGCACTCTCGCCGCACCGGGCGAAAGCCCAAGTACGTCCAGTACGAGGACTTCCACCCGGCACGCCGAGAGCACGCACCAGACGCCGCAAGGCCGCCCTTCGGGCGACGACGGGAGTTTGAAGACACGCCCTAGTCCCACTGCTGGGTGGCGAGGGAGGTGACCGGCTGGGGCTTGCCGATGACGGCCAGCGCGATGAAGAAGTTGATCTGGCCGATCGCGATGGTGAGCGTGGCCAGCGCCTTGTCGTCATAGTGCTTGGCGACCTCGGCATACAGCTCGTCACCCACCCGCTCCTTGCCTTGCGGGGCGGGCTGGAGGGTGGCCTCCACCAAGGCGAGGGCGGCACGCTCGGCGTCGGTGAAGTACGGAGCGTCCTGCCACGAGGAAACGGCCGTGATGCGCTCCTCGGACACCCCGGCCTTCCGCAGGAAGCTCGTGTTCAGAATGGTCAGATAGGTGTTGTGCACGATCTGCCCGGCACGCAGGTGAACAAGGCTCATCGTGGTGCGCGGCACCGACTGGTTGCCCGTGGCCCGGAAGAGAGCCGCGCTGATGTCGGCCAGCTCGGGCACGAACTCGCCAGGGTTGGGCATCCGGGAAATGGAGGTGTTGGTGTTCGTCATGGCTGCTCTCCTTGCATCGGGATCGGCCTCATCGGCGTCTTCACAGCCCTGACGGATGCCGGCGCGAAGATGTGACCGGAACCCGGAAAGTTCTTTCCCGGCCTGCTCCCGGACCGTGGCAGCCCCAGCGACGGCGGACGTGACCGCACCTACCTGATGGGACGTCGGCCGGCCCGGTGGGACCAGCGCAGCACACCGAGCGCCACGTCCACCACCAGCAACACGATGCCCAGGACCAGCAGAAGCCCCAGGCCCTTGACGACGGCGCCCACGATGCCCAGCGCGACCGCGATCAGGATGACGAGCAAGAAGATCGTCACAGCAACACCCTTTGTGGCGACAGGTCTTCAGCGGCGGGCGAGTTGTCGTTCGCCGCCGAGGCCAGGTTTGTAGGTCATGCCGTAGTGGTGATAGATCCCTTCCTCCTGATCCGCCGGCAGGACGTCGTCCGTGCCGATCGAAGGAGCCTTCTTCACCAGCGACTTGGGGTACGCGACCTTGACGTAGCCCGGCCCGACGACGGCTTCGGTCAGGGGGACGAAGAGCAATCGGTGACGCGTGGGGAGCCCGGCCCGTACGGTCGCCATGGCCGGCTCGTCGGTGGCCGTGTGCACGTAGACCGCTTCCAGCACTCCGATCTTGTGCCCGTCCGGGTCGACGACGTCATGGTTCCGCCATTCCCGTACATCGGCTGCCTGGATCATTGGCCACTCCCCTCATCGCCGGAACGTCGCCCCCCCCCCCCACGTCGGAGTACCCCGACCCGGCGGATGCAGCCCCGGCGAAGTTCTGGGCGTCCGGTCTGCCCTGGCCCAGGCATCAGGAACGGGCAGTCAGGGGTAGTAGCCCTCGACCACGGCCCGCACCTCGTCGAGCAGCGCGGGGCCGTCCTGCAGCACCGGGGATCGGACGGGGGCCGGCCTGATGTCCAGGAGCTGTTCGTCGGACAGGGCGAACACCACACGTCGCAGCCCCGCCCACTGGATGACGGACGCGCACATGCCGCACGGCTGGCAGCTGGTGTACATCGTGGTGCCCGCCGCCGTGTCCGGGTCCAGCTCTCGCGCGGCCCACCGCGCCAGCTTCAGTTCCGGGTGCGCGGTGATGTCCCTGTCGGTGAGGGTCGTGTTGCGCTCCTCGGCCAGGACCGTCCCGTCCGGTCCCGCCAGCAGCGACCCGAACGGCGGGTTGCCGCTCTCGCGTGCTTCGGCCGCGAGCGCGATGGCCCGGCGCAGGAGGCTGTGGTCGTCGGGTGTGGTCATGGCTGTTCCGTTCCGGTGAGGGGCGCGGAGAAGTGGGCGGCCACCGTGGCGAGGGCCTGCCAGGCCGCCTGCGGGTGGCACGTCTCGCGGGGGTCACCCTGGTAGGTGTCGAGGACCACGGACTCGGCGCCGAGGAGCCGCAGTTGGTCGAGGTCGTCCATGATCTGGTCGATGGTGCCCTCACCGGCGAGCCGTTCCGGTCCGTCGACCGGTGCGGAGGTGAGCCGGAGGGCGATCCGTGGGGCCAGGGCGGGCACGGGGAGGTGGTCCCCGGCCGCGTACGCCTCCAGCCTGGGCATGGCTTCGCGCAGCCACGGCAGCGTGGGGCGCAGTGGATGCCAGGCGTCGCCGAGGCGTACGGCCCGGCGCAGTCCCGCGTCGCTGTTGCCGCCGACCCACACCGGGATCTTCCGGTCTCCAAGGGAAGCGGTGTCCGTCCAGGCCGTCCGCATGTCCCGTACGTGCTCGTCGGTCAGCCGTCCGCGCTGTGCGAACGGGATGCCGAGCGCGGCGAACTCCTGCCGTGCCCAGCCCACCCCCACGCCGAGGACCAGCCTGCCGCCGCTCAGTTCATTCAGGTTGGCCGCCATCCGGGCGGTGAGCAGCGGGTGCCGGTAGGGGGCGACGAGGACCGTCGTGCCGAGCCGGATCCGGGTGGTGAGGCCGGCCAGCCAGGACAAGGTGGTGAAGGGCTCGTAGAACGGTGCCGGATAGCGCTCGGCGACATCCGGCGTGATGGCTATGTGGTCCGAGATCATCAGTAGGTCGAAGCCCAGACCCTCCACGGCCTGGGCCCAGTTCCGCAGGACGCCGGGGTCGGCTCCGGGGCCGAAGTTGAGGACGTTGACGCCGATCTTCATGCAGTCGAGCCTAGTCAGGCAGGAAGGGCCGCCAGAAGGGATTCCTGCCTGTTCACACGCCACTTGGCCGTGGATGTGCCGGTAATCTCACTGGATGACCGAGAGTCTTGATACGACGGACTGGGCGATCCTGGATGAGCTCCAGCGGGACGGGCGGATCCCGTTCACGGAACTGGCGCGGCGGGTGAACCTGAGCACCTCGGCGACGACGGAGCGGGTACGGCGCCTCGAGTCCGCCGGGGTGATCACGGGGTACCAGGCCAAGGTCGACCTGGAGCGGACCGGACACCCGGTCCTTGCGGTGGTCCGGCTCAAGTACCCGGGGCCGGGGACCCGGCACGAGCCGCTGCGGCGGCTGCTCGGGGAGCGCCCGGAGATCCTGGAGTGCCTGCGCACCACCGGGGACGACTGCTACGTGATGAAGGTGGCGGCCACGTCGATGGCTCACCTGGAGGAGATCGTCGACGAGTTGGCCGAGTTCGGGAGCACGACCACCAACCTCGTCCTCAGCCGGACGCTCCCGTTCCGTGGCCCGGGGGTCCCCCGGGAGCGTTCGGAAGCCCCCCGCCTTTGATGATGTCCGTACGGCACCACGGGGTGCCGTACGGACGAAGGTGGCCGCTACTCGGGGGAGGGAGGGCCACCTTCCCTCAGCAGCACCGACTCCGCTGAGGTGGACGGGGTCCTGGTCGACCGTCACCGGGAGCTGCCTTCGGACGATGGCGGGGCCGGGGGGATCGATCACCCCGCCATCGTGCGCTGTGCCAATGGTTTGCCCACTGCCATGAAGTAGCAACCTGCATCGTTTGTGCGCCGTATCGTGGCCGTGTGGACGAAGAGGCACCTCCCCCGCCCGAGGCCGTCGGGATCACGACCGGTGCCGTGGCACGGCAGTTGGGCATCTCCCCCGTCACGCTGCGCTCCTGGGACAAGCGGTACGGCATCGGGCCCGGCCGGCGGGTGCAGGGCCGGCACCGTCGGTGGGGCGAGCAGGACATCGCCGTACTGCGCGAGATGTGCCGACTGACCGCGACCGGCGTGCCACCCGCCGAAGCCGCCCGCGCAGCCCACGCAACCCGCACAACCCTCGCCGGCAACGCCCCGGTGTCCGGTCCGGAGGCCGGGCAGCAGCGATCCGCCGTACCCGCTCCGCGCCGCTCGGACGGCGGGCTGCCGCTCGCCGACGTACGCCAGGAGTGCCGTGGTCTCGGACGGGCCGCCGTACGCCTGGACGCACCCGCCGTGGACGCCCTGCTCAGCACGTTCGTCGCGCGGCACGGCCTGGTCGTGGCCTGGGAAGAGGTCATGGCGCCCGCCCTGCGCGCGGTGGGCCGCAAGTGGGCCTCGGCGGGCGACCGTTACGTGGAGGTCGAGCACCTGCTGTCCTGGCATGTGTCGACCGCGCTGCGCTGCGCCCCGGCCACGCTGCCGACCCCGGTGGACCGCCCGCCCCTGGTACTGGCCTGTGTACCGGGCGAGCAGCACTCCCTCGCCCTCGAGGCGCTGGTCGCGGCCCTGGCCCAACGGGGCCTGCCGGTGCGGATGTTCGGCCCTGCCGTACCACCCGAGGCCCTGGATGCGGCGGTCAGCAGGCTCGGCCCCACGGCGGTCGTGCTGTGGTCCCAGACCCGCTCCACCGCGAGCCGCCCCCTGGCCCAGCACATCGCCTCGCACACCTGGGGCGTCAAGGGCGCCCGCGGCCGGCCCGCGCTGATGACGGCCGGCCCCGGCTGGGCGGGCCGCGCCATGCCCGCGATGCTCCGCCCCGGCACGCTCAGCGAAGCGCTCGCCCTCCTTGAACCACTGTTCGGGACGCCTCCGCAAACCCCGGTCACCTCCCCCGCCTGACCCTGCTCGCCATGAAGAACGAATAGCTCGCACCGGCCCGGGCAGCGACGCGCACGTCGACCGGGCTCGCGCGCACGGAGATCGGACACGCCGGTCGCCCGCCGGGCGGGCCGGTGTCGGCCGGGCACCGACCACGCTGCATGATCTAGATCATGTTCGTGGAATGCCTTTCGGTGGCGGCGCTGGCCGTGGTTCTGGTCTGCGCCGTGGTCCGCCCCTTCCGGTGGCCCGAGGCGGCCTTCGCCGTCCCGGCCGCTGGTGTGGTCATCGCGACCGGGGCGATCCCGCTGCAGGACGTACAGCAGGAGGCCGGACGGCTCGGCCCGGTGATCGGATTCCTCGCCGCGATTCTCGTGCTCGCCAAACTCTGCGACGCCGAAGGCCTCTTCCACGCCTGCGGCGCCTGGATGGCACGCTGGGCGGCCGGTCGCCCACGGCGGCTGCTCGGGGCCGTCTTCGCGCTTGCCTCGGTCATCACCGCCGCGTTGAGTCTGGACGCCACCGTGGTCCTGCTCACCCCGGTGGTGTTCGCGACGGCCGCCAGGATGGGCACCCGGCCACGACCGCACGTCTACGCCGGAGCCCACCTGTCCAACACGGCGTCGCTCCTGTCGCCCGTCTCCAACCTGACGAACCTGCTGGCGTTCACCGCGACAGGGCTGTCCTTCACGCGCTTCGCCTTGCTGATGCTGTTGCCCTGGCTGGTCGCCATCGCCGTCGAATACGCCGTGTTCCTGCGCTTCTTCGCCGCGGACCTCGATGCCCCTGCTCGCGGCGCCGACGACGTGACGGAACCGCCGGAGCTTCCGGTGTTCGCCCTGGTGACGGTGGCGGCCACGCTCGTCGGATTCGGCGTGGCCTCCGCGCTGGGCATCGATCCGGCCTGGGCTGCCGCAGCCGGCGCGCTCGTCATGGCCGCGCGGGCCCTCGCCCGCCGCCACATCACACCGGCCCGGATCGTGAAGGCTGCCTCGCTGCCCTTCCTGGCCTTCGTCCTGGCCCTCGGCATCGTCGTCCGGGCCGTCATCGACAACGGCCTCGGCGACGCTCTGGGCCGGGTCGTGCCCGACGGCGCTTCGCTGCCTGCCCTGCTCGGCACCGCCGCGGTGGCCGCGGTCCTCGCCAACCTGATCAACAACCTGCCTGCCGTACTGGCGTTGACTCCCCTGGCAGCCCCCTCGGGCCCGGGAGCCGTCCTCGCCGTACTCCTCGGCGTGAACATCGGCCCCAACCTCACCTACGCCGGATCCCTGGCCACGCTCCTGTGGCGGCACATCGCCCACCAGCACGACCACGACGTCCGCCTCAAGGAGTTCACCCGCCTCGGCCTGCTCACCACCCCGGCGGCGCTGGCCCTTTCCACCCTCGCGCTCTGGGCATCTCTGCAGGTCCTGGGCCCTTGAGGCTTCCCCTTGAGCCTTCCCCCTCGACTCGCCCTCTGGAGTCTTCATGGGGAAGGCTCAACTCCGTTGCTCCGACGCCGAGTTCCTTGCCGTACTGCCACCTGTCCCACGGGCGATGCGGGACCGGTCCGCGCCTCAGCTCACCGCCTGCTTCACGAGTGCGGCGATCCGCGCCTCCACCTCGGCCGTCACCTCGGTCAGGGCGAAGACGGCCGGCCACATCGGGCCGTCGTCCAGCTGCGCCTGGTCGCTGAAGCCGAGCGTCGCGTAGCGCGCCTTGAACTTCTCCGCGCACTGGAAGTAGCAGACGACCTTGCCGTCCAGTGCGTAGGCGGGCATCCCGTACCAGAGCTTCGGCGCGAGGACCGGGGCGGTGGCGGTGACGACGGCGTGGACGCGCTCGGCCATGATCCGGTCCGTGTCCTGCATCTCGGCGATCTTCGCCAGCACGTCCTGTGCCTCCTGCGCCGCCTTGTCCGCCTTCGAGCTGCGGCGCGCCGCCCTCTTGAGTTCCTGCGCGTGGTCCTTCATCGCGGCACGCTCTTCGGCCGTGAATCCCTCGTGTGCGCGGGTCGTGGTGCTGCTCATGGTGGATCTCCCTCTTGACGTTCTGGATGTGTGGATCTTGAAGTGGGGCCTTACGGACCCGGACCGGGCGCGGCGTCAGACCAGCCAGCGACCGTCGCGCATCAGCTCTCGGCCGGTCAGCTCGTTCTCCTCCCGCCAGGCCCTGATGCGGTGCGGAGTGATGCGGAACCAGCAGTACCGGGTGGTCAGGGAGCGCGGGTCGAAGCCGCTGCGTGCGGCGAACCGGTCACCCAGGTCCGGCGCCAGTGCGTCGATGGCGAGCACCTCGACATGGCCCTCGATCATGGCGACGTCGCGGGTGTGGCCGAGGGCGAGCTGAGCGGTCCCGGTGGCGGCCAGGTTCCGGCCGGTGGGGCTCGCTGCCGGAGTGGCCACCAAGAGCGCCTCGCCGTCCCAGTCGAAGGACAGCGGTACCAGGTGGGGGGCGCCGTCCGGCGAGGCGCTGGCCACCCAGACGTCGATGTCGTGGCCGAGCCGGTGCTCGGTGTCGCGCCGGCGCTCTGCACGGGCGCGGGGTGGGGTACTCATCAGTCCTGCACCAGTCCGATGAGGTTGCCGTCGGGGTCGATGACGGTGGCCACCAGGCGGCCGCCGCCGACGTCGTGCGCGGGCTCCTTCAAGGTGGCGCCCGCGGCGGTCAGTTCGGCGAGCTTCGCCTCGATGTCCGAGACGTGCCAGTAGGCCAGCGACGAGGTCAGGCCCTGCGGTCCGCCGCCCGGGAGAAGGCCGACGTGCTGGCCTGCGGCCTCGAAGCCGACGTAGTGGGGCCCGTCGGTCTGCGGCGCGACACCGAGCAGCGCGGCGTACACCGCCTTGGCCTGGGCGAGGTCGGACACGGGGTGCAGCACGGTCTGCATTCCCTGGGTGGAAGAGCTGGTCACGGTCACTCCTGACGTTGCGGAACCGATCGGCCCGGTGTGGTTCGCCGGGCTCGTTCGCCTGTGATCAGAGCTTCCCCCGGACGGGGTACGGAGGGCCTCCGTGCTGACCACGGAAAGCACTACGGATAATGACCCCGTGTCCACTCCAGTGATCTCCGCTCGGGAAGCCGACGTGCTCGAACTGCTCGGGGAGCACCTGAGCAACGCGGAGATGGCCGCACGGCTGTTCATCTCCGTACGGACCGTCGAGTCTCATGTCTCCTCGCTGCTCAGGAAGTTGGAGGTGCCGGACCGGCGGGCGCTGTCCCGGCACGCGGCCGAATCGACACGTGCCGAGCAGGTGCGCCCGGCGCCCGCGCTTCCCGCGCCGCTGACGGCGTTCGTCGGCCGGGCACGCGAACGCGGGGAACTGGCCGCTGAGGTGACGGTGCGTCGGCTGGTGACCGCCGTCGGTCTGGGCGGGGTGGGCAAGACGCGGCTCGCGCTGGCGGTGGCGGCTGACGTGGCGGGCGACTTCGCCGACGGGGTGTGCTTCGTCGACCTGGTCCCGGTCACCGATCCCGGGCGGGTGGGCGCGGCGGTCGCGGCGGCCATGGGCGTGGGCGAGCAGCCCGGGCGCGGCATCGACGACGCGCTGGTCGCCGCGTTGACGGACCGTCAGGCGCTGCTGGTACTCGACAACTGCGAGCAAGTACGCGACGGGGTGGCGCCGTTCCTGGAACGGCTGCTCGTGGCGTGCCCGGGGATACGGGTGCTCGCGACCAGCCGGGCCCGGCTGATGGTGCCCTTCGAGTGGGTCTTCCCGGTGCCGCCGCTGTCGCGGGTCGGCGGCGGCGAGTCGGAGGCGGTGGCCCTGTTCCTGGAGCGGGCGGCAGCGGTCGGCAGGGCCCCCGCTCCGGCGGAGCGCGACCGGATCGCGGCGCTGTGCGAACGGCTCGACGGCATGGCGCTGGCCATCGAACTGGCGGCGGCCCGGTGGTCCACGCTCGGTTTGGACGGCCTGGCCGCCGGCCTCGGCGACCAGCTCCGGATCCTCGCCGGCGGCCCCCGCGCCGACGGCAGGCACCGGTCAGTACGCGCCGTCCTCGACTGGAGCCACGACCTGCTCGAGCCGCAGGACCGGGCACTGCTGCGTCGGGTGTCGGCGTTCGTCGCCCCGTTCACCGCCGAAGCGGCCGCCGAGGTGGCCGGGTTCGCCCCGCTGGAGGCGGCCGCGGTCGCCGACGGGCTCGGCAGGCTCGCCGAGCAGAGCCTGCTCGCCGTGACACCGTCCGACACCGGCACCCGCTACCAGGCGCTGGAGACCCTGCGTCAGTACGGCAAGGAGCGGCTCGCCGACACCGGTGAGCTCGACGATGTCCGCTCACGCCACCTGGCATGGTGCCTGGCCGGTGCGGCCGGCCTCCAAGAAGGCGGCGGCTCGGACTGGCGAGCCCGGTTCGACGCGGTCGCGGAGGACCTGCGGGCCGCCTTGACCTGGTCCGCGGGCCGCCCGGAGCAACGCACGGACGCGTGCCGTCTCGCCCTGTCCATGGCCGAGCTGGCCTTCACCCGGAACCTGCTGGGCGAGTCCCAACAGCGCTATGAGCAGGCGGCCTTGCTCGCAGCCGACGCCGACGACGCCGCCGCATTGCGGCAGGCCGCCGGGGTGGCCGGGTGCCGCAGGCTCGGCGACGACATGTACCGCCTGCACCGGGCCGCCGCCGAAGCCGCCCGCCGGGCCGGCGACACCGCCGCGGCCGCCCGCGACCTGGCGGCCGCCGCCACCGCCGCCTACCGCTTCTCCAGCACGTTCATCAGCCGGGTTCCGCCCGTGGACGAGGTCACCGGCCTGCTCGCGGTGGCGCGCGAGCTGACCGGTGACGACGACCCGGCCGCCGAGGCGGCGTTCGCGCTGGCCGAGGCCGCGGTGGTCGCGGACGCGTTCGGCGCGGTCCAAGGGGCACCGGACAACACCGCACCGGACACCGTCGCGTGCGCCGAACGAGCCGTCGAACTCGCCCGGCGCGCGGGCGACCCGGTGGCACGGTCCGCCGCCCTCGACGCGCTCTCCGGCGCCCAGAGCTGGGCCGGTGAGAGCTTCGCCGCCGCGGCCGCCGCCCGGGCCCGGATCGACATCCTGACCTCGGCGCCGAGCGCCCCCGCCCGCACGCACGAGCTGATCGACGCCCTCGCCATGGCCGCCGCGACCGCCGTCGGCACGGGCGAGCTGTCGGCGGCCCGTGAGTGGGGCAGCCGGCTCGCGGGCCGGCCGCAGCTGGCCGAGGTGGGCGATCACGCCACGTCCTGGCTGCTGGTCGCGGACGCGTTCGCGGGCCACGCCGACGCGGTGCTCACCAGCAGCGTGCGCTTCCTCGACGCATGGGAACAGTCCGGCGGCCAACGGTCGTTCTCACTCGGTCCGGCCGCCGCGTCCGTCGCCATGATCCACGGCTTGCGAGGTGACCACGAGGCCCGGGCGACCTGGCTCACGATCACCGACCGGGCAGGCAACAAGGACGACAACCACCACGGCCACGGCGCCGTCTTCGACGCCATGGTCCTGCTCCACCACGGCGACGCACCCGCGGCCCTGGAGCGCATCGCGCCCGAGCCGGAGCAGGTGTGGAAGTGGGTCTGCTGGGTCTGGCTGCACTGGTACACGGCACTCCGGGCCGAGGCAGCGGTCCTCGCCGGGCACCCGGACGCCCGGGGCCGGATCGCCGCCGCCCGGACCGTGGTCGCCGGGAACCCGGTCGCCACCGCCCTGGTGAACCGCGCGGAGGCGCTGCTCGGCGACGATCTGCCGCAACTGCTCGCCACCGCGGCGGCGTTCGAGGCGGCCGGCTGCCGCTACCAGTGGGCGCGCACGCTGCTGCTCGCCGGGGGCGCGCACGCCGCGGCCGGCGCGTCCGCACTGGCCGACCTCGGCCTCGCGCCCATGACCGTTCGGTAGCCGCACCCAGGGGGCCCGGGCAATGGCCAGGCGATCACGGACACACGTGCTGGAAGACCCTCGCCAACCGGCGTATGCCTTCCATGATTTCGTCCGGCGCATGTGTCACGAACGAGAGCCGCAGCGCACCCGGGTCGGCACGGCCCACGAAGAACGGTGCTCCCGGAACGAACGCCACATCGTGGCGGACCGCCCGGTGCAGCACCTCGGTGGAGTCGTGGCCCGGTGGCAGGGTGGCCCACACGAACATGCCGCCGGTCGGACGGTTCCACCGGGAGCCCTCCGGGAGTGCGTGGGGCAGGCCGTCCAGGAGGGCGTCGCGGCGCGCTCGGTAGGCGGTGCGCAGGAGTTGGACGTGGGCGTCGGTGTCGGTGTGCGCGAGGTAGTGGGCGGCTGCGGCCTGGTCGACGGTCGAGGTGTGTACGTCGGTGACCTGTTTGACCTTGACGCAGGCGGAGCGCACCGCGGCGGGTGCACGCAGCCAGCCCAGGCGCAGGCCCGGTGCGAAGGTCTTCGAGAAGGAGCCGAGGAGCGCCGTGCGGTCCTCGGCGCCCGGGTGGGCGGCGAGCCATCGGGCCGGCTCCCCCTCGTACACGAGCTCGCCGTACGGATCGTCCTCGACGATCCACAGTCCGTGGCGGGCCGCGACGGCGGCGACGGCCGCTCTGCGGTCGGGGGGCAGGGTGCGGCCGGTCGGGTTCTGGAAGGTGGGGACCGTGTAGAGGAGTTTGGGGCGCTCGGCCGCGACGATGCGGGCGAGTTCGTCGGGGTCGAGGCCGTCGTCGTCGCAGGGAACGGGTACGACCCGGATGCCGGCGAGCTGGAAGGCCTGGAGGGCGGCCAGGTAGCAGGGATCCTCCACGACGATGGTGTCGCCCGGCTCGAGCAGGGCCGTGATCAGCAGGCTGAGGGCCTGCTGTGAGCCGGTGGTGACGGCCAGGTCATCGGCCCCGGTGGGAAGCCCCCGGGCGGTGAGGCGGGCGGCGATGGCGGCGCGCAGAGCGGGGTCGCCCTCGGTCGTGGAGTACTGCAGGGCCCGGTGCGGGCTGTGGGCGAGGACGTGCTGGAAGGACTTCGCGATCCCGTCGGCGTCGAACAGTTCGGGGGCGGGCAGCCCGCCGGCGAAGGAGACGACGCCCGGCCGCGCCGTCAGCGCCAGGATCTCGCCGACCGCGCTGCTCGACTCGGCCGCGGCACGGGCGGCCAGCGGCGGCACCGTGCGGTCCAGGGCCATGGTCATGGACGTACGCCCGAAGCGCCCGCCCCGGCTCGGCGGGTGAGCCGGACCGGCATCCGGTCGATGCCGCCGATCAGGTTGGACCGTACCCGCTGCACCTCACCGGTGAGTTCGGCCAGTTCGGCGCGGAGCAGCAACTCCTCGAAGAAGATGTTGAGTTCGGTGGAGGCCAGTGCCGCGCCGATGCAGAAGTGGGCGCCGTAGGCGTAGGTGAGGTGGCGGGTGGGGTTGCGCTCGATGTCGAAGCGGTCCGGGTCGGCGAAGACCTTCTCGTCCCGGTTCGCGGAGGCCAGCCACAGCGTCACCATCTCGTCCGCGCCGATGAGCTGACCGCCGACCTCCACCTCGCGGGTGGTGGTGCGCAGCACGTGCATGGCGGGGGTGGTGTAGCGCAGGATCTCCCGTACGGCACTGGGCAGCAGCTCCAGGTCGTCGCGGAGTCGGTGCCACTGGTCCGGGTTCTCGATGAACGCGAGCAGGCCCTGGATGGTGGAGTGCCGGGTGGTCTCGTTGCCGCCGGATACCAGGTTGTTGCAGTTGAGGATGATCTCCTCGACGGTCAGCGGGCGGCCGTCGATGGTGCCGTGGACCAGGGCGCTGATGATGTCGTCCTGCGGCTGCTTGCGGCGCTCGCGCATCAGCTCGTCGTAGTACAGGAAGATGTCGGTGTGCGCCGCGGCGATCTCGTTCTTGTCGGCGTCCGGGGTGTCACTGAACGCGATTTTCGTGCGTTCCAGCATGAAGTCCCAGTCCTCGCGCGGGACTCCGAGCATGTCGCAGATGACCGAGACGGGCAGCCGGGCGGCCACCTCCGCGAAGTTCACGTCGCCCGCGGCGAGCGCCGTCTCGATGACGTCGACCGCGGTCAGGCGCATGTTGTCCTCGAGGCGGCGGACCATCTTCGGGGTGAAGGCGCTGCTGACGATCCGTCGGATCTTGCCGTGCTGCGGCGGGTCGGTGACCACCATCATCTTGCCGGTCGCCGCGTTGGTGGCGACCGGGTCGGCGTCCAGGCGCATCCCGCGCGCGGAGCTGAACGTCGCCGCGTCGGCGAGGCAGGCATTGACGTGTTCGTAGGCGAGCACGGCCCAGAAGGGCCGCTCCCCCGGCCGCTCGACGCGGCAGACCGGCGCCTGTTCGCGCAGCCGGGCCCAGATCCCGTACTGCTCGCCTGCTCGGTAGAGCGCCGGGTCGGACAGGTCGGGGATCACCACACGCTGTGCGGTTCGCGAGCCGGACATCACTGTTTCCTCCGTCAGGATCCGGTCGGGACGACCGCGGTGCCGAGTTCGGCGAAGAGTTCGGCCACGAGTGTGGAGACCACCGTGCCGAGTTGGTCGGCGAGATAGAAGTGGCCGCCGGGAAAGATCCGGACGGTGGTCCGCGCCTCGGTGAGGTCACCCCAGCGCGCCAGTTGGTCCGCCGGGACGCCGGGGTCGGTGTCGCCGCCGAGGACCGTGATCGCCGTACGCAGCGGGGCCTGGGGTTCGTACACGTACGTCTCGCAGGCGATGAAGTCGTCCCGGAGCACGGGCAGCACCAGGTCGCGCAGCGACGGGTTGTCGAGGATCTGCGCGGGGGTGCCCTCCAGCTTGCGGATGTGCTGGAGGAAGCCCTCGTCCGACAGGCCGTGCACATCGTCCTTGCGGCTCTGCAACTGGGGCGCCACACAGCCCGAGGCGCCGAGGAGCAGGGGCGGCCGGCCAAGGGCGGTCAGCCGCCGCGTCAGGTCGTATCCGAGCAGTGCGCCCATGCTGTGTCCGAAGAACGCGAACGGCACCGAACCCGCCCGCTCGCCGACCGGCTCGACGAGCCGGTCGGCGAGGGCGGCCAGGGATCGCTCGGCCGGCTCGGTGAAGCGCGCCTCCCGGCCGGGAAGCTGGACCGGGATCACCTCGATGCGCGGACCCACGAGTTCCTGCCAGCCGCGAAAGGCGGAGGCTCCCGCCCCGGCGTGATGCAGACAGAAAAGGCGCACTTCCGGTTTGGCCAACGGGGCGGTCGGCGCAAACCAGGAACCGGCGGCGGTGGCAGACATGAATTCCCCAGCCGTTATCAGGAGTTGTTGGCGATTGTCAGCGGTGGTCAGCGGTGGGCGATGAAGAGACGGCCGGTCGGGAATCCGAGTTCCACCGTCTTGACGCTGGAGAATCCGGCGCCGAGAAGCTTCGCTTCCCACTCCTGCTCGGTGAGCAGCTTCCGCTTCATGAACTGGCGGTGGTAGTACGTCACGGCCGCACTGAAGGCGCGCTCGCGCTCGTTGCGCAAATACGGGACCGCGTCGGTGATGGCCATGATGCCGCCCGGGCGCAGCGCGTCGCGGCAGTTGGCGAGGACCTTGTCGGCGATGTGCTCCTCGTCCGGCATCATGTCGTGGAAGACGAAGCCGGCGCTGATGACGTCGGCGCCCTCGAGCGGCGTCGCGTCGTCGGCCACCGACTGGATGGAGCGCTCCACGACGGTCAGGCGGTCACCGACGCCCTCCTGCTCGGCGGCCACGCGCGCGGCCGCGCAGGACGGGCCGTCCAGGTCCAGGCCGACGCCGGTGGTGTCGGGGAAGGCCTGCAGGATCTCGATGAGCAGACGGCAGGTGCCCGCCCCCAGGTCCGCCACCCGCTTCGGCCGCGCCTCGATGATGGTCTCGACGGCGGCCGGGTAGTAGGCCAGGGAACCCATCCACTGCGAGCTCACCGCGACCTGGCGGCCGTCGCGGGTGTAGGCGCCGGTGGGCAGCGACTGGTCGGTGAGGTAGGCCCGCGCGTTCTCGATGAAGGGCCGGTTGGCGTTCATCGTCCAGGAGATGTAGCCGGCCTGGTGCTGCAGCTCCTCGAAGTCGTCCGCGGTGACGAACGAGTCGCCCGCGACGGTGGCGTGCTGGATGATCCCGGCCGACTCCAGCGCCTCGAGGTAGCCGGTGATCCCCTGCTCGGGCAGCTCGGTGGCGGTCGCGAGCTCGGCGACGGTGAACTCCTTGCCGGGCAGGATCACGTCGAACACGCCCAGGCGGTCACCCATTTCGAGGAGGGCGGCTGCGGCGGCCAGCCTCGGTGCGGGGCCGCTGGCCGCGACCTCATCGGCAAGGCGGCGGGGAGATTTCCCAGGTGTCATGACTTCCATCCCGAATCGTTGGTCCGTCATTGTCGGATGAGAGATTTCTCGGATACATAAGTCGGAACGCTCTCAGCGGTGTTGCAACGCGCGGAGAAACGGAATGTTCCAACTGCCCACTGCGGCGGGAGCATTTTCCGCCCGGCCCCCGAAGAAAGGCTTACATCCGGCCAATTCAGCGTCAACGTTCCAGGATCCAACTGCCGCCCAACTGCCTGCGTCAGTCGCCGCTCTGGACTGGCTCTGTCGGAGAATTCACCCGGTCACTGCCCCGTACTTCCACCGGCAGGTCCCGGCACTTCCTGACCGGCGAGGCCAGCAGAATCAGGCCTGCCAGCGGTACGCCGGCGGTGAGGATCCAGGTGGCCTCGCGGACCCCGAGCGCCTCGCCCAGAACTCCGCCGAGCACCGCACCGAGCGGCAGTGCCCCGTAGTTGAGGAAGTACGAACTCGCGGTCAGCCGGCCGAGCATGTCGGGCGGGCAGTACAGCTGCTGGAATCCCGCTCGGATCACATTCACCGCGACCACGCCCGCCGCGGTGCAGAACCCGCCGACGGCGTACAGGAGCAGGCCCGGGCCCGCGAAGGTCAGCGGAATGAGCAGCGACAGCGCGGTGAGGCCGAGCGCGAAGAACAGCATGGCGCGGGCGGTGCCCATCCGCCGGGCGAGATGCCGGGCGACGATCGCCCCGGCGACGCCTCCGGAATTGGCCACGGCGATCAGGCCGCCCACCGCACCCGGTGCCAGGTCCACGTCCTCGGTCAGGAAAAGCACCAGGATCGACTGATAGCCCATCAAGGCCACGTTGGAGGCGGCGCCGTACAGGGCGAACGCGCGGAACCAGGGATCGTGGGCGACGAGCCGCATGCCCTCGGTGATCTCCTTGACCAGCGCACCGGAGGGGCGGGGCTCCGCGCTCTTGGTGAGCGTCGGTTCGCGGTGCCGGATGGCCGACAGACAGACCAAGCTGATCGCGAAGGTCGCCGCGTTGGCGAGCAGACCGTTGATGGCGCCCACCGTCTGCACCAGCAGACCGCCGCCGCCCTGCCCGGCGATCTGCGCGGCCGACGCACTGCCGTGCAGTTTGGCGTTGCCCTCCTGCAGGTCCTCGGCGCCGAGCAGGGAGGGCAGATAGACGGTGTACGCGGTCTGGAAGAAGACCGCGGACACGCCCGCGAGCAACGCGAGCACCAGGAGCCAGGTGTAGTCCAGCAGGTCGAGGGCGTGGGCGACGGGCACCGTGAGGAAGAGAAGCAGCGAGCAGGCCGCGGAGGCCAGCATGATCGGCCGGCGTGGCAGCCGGTCGACCCAGGCGCCCACCGGCAGCCCGATGATCAGCCAGGGCAGCCAGGACGCGGCGCTGAGCAGGCTGACCGCGAACGGGCCCACGTCCATGACGGAGAGCGCGGCCAGCGGCATCGCCACGCCGGTGACGGCCGCCCCGAACTTGCCGGAGACCTCGCCTCCCCACAACAGCCGGAAGTCGCGATGCCTGCGCAGCAGTCCCCCAGGTCCCTGCCGGGTCACGATGCCTCACACCCCTTCCACGAAGCTGCCGGTGCACGCGCGCGGGTCTGCCGTGCCCGGGACGAAGTGAAGATCTGCCATGTACAGAAGGATCGTTCAACTCCCTTTGCCGCACCGGCAGTTTGAGGCGGCAGCTGTGGAAGACGGGTGTACCACGAACCGGTCCGGCTTGTTAGGGTTCCGGTCGGCCACTCCATTTCACCGGCCCGCCGCATGCCCACTGCCGCGGTCTTCACGGAGTGGCCCTCCACCGCGGCACGCCCTGCCCTGACTCATCACACTTCCCGTCCTTGCTCGAAGGGATCCGTCATGACCACAGGGCTCATCAGCGACGCCCGGCGCGCGCCCGCCTCGCTGCCCCCCAGCCATCCGCTCGCCTCCTCGATCGCCGCAGCCCTCGTCGTGTTGCACCGCCGCCAAGGGCACGACGAGGTCTCCCTGTTCTGCACCGTGGCCCAGCCGGCAAACGACGCGGACGGGTTCCGCGGGACCGTCTCGGTGGACTTCGGCGCGGACCCGACCTTCGCCGACCTGGTGGACCTGACGGCACGGCAGCTTGCCGGTCCGGCCGGACCGGGTGACGAGGGCGCCGTCCGGTTCGTGTACGGCGACGGCGACGCGTCGGAGACGAGCCCCGCCCTACGCGCATCGACCAATACGGCGGGCCTGGTCACCTTCACCGTCGACGACGGGGTGCCGGTGCCGGCCGGGCAGCTCGCCGCGGCGCTCGACTCCGGGACCTCGGACCGCACCCGGCCGGTATCGCACCTCACCCTGCTCGGGCCCGGCGAACTGGCCGAACTGACGGCCCTCAACGGCTCGGGGCAGGCAGCCGAGCCCGCGCGCTGCCTCCATGAACTGGTCGCCGACCAGGCCGCCCAGCGCCCTGCTGCGATCGCGGTGGACTGCGGCGACGTGTCCCTGACCTACCGGGAACTGGTGGACCGCTCCACGGCGCTGGCCCGCGCACTGCGTACGGCAGGCGTCACCACGGACTCCGTCGTCGGCGTACTGCACCACCGCTCACCGGAGTTGATCGTCTCGCTGCTCGCGGTACTGCGGGCGGGCGGCGCATACCTGGCGCTCGACCCGGACGATCCGGTGGCCCGCCACCGGCAGCTCCTGGACACGGTCGGCGTCCAAGTGGTCCTGGCCGGTGCGGACTTGGCGGACCTCGCGGCGGGCCACGGCCGCACCGTCGTGATCCCCGAGACCGAGGGGACCGACTCGTCCGAGCCGGTATCGAGCGACGAGCCTGTCGCCGTCACCCCGCTCAACCTCGCCTATGTGAGCTTCACTTCGGGCTCCACCGGCGAACCGAAGGGCGTCGGCGTACCGCACCGGGCGGTCGCCCGGCTGCTGCGCGGCGCCGACTGGGTCGACATCGGCCCCGACGACGTCTTCCTGGAGCTGGCGCCGGTCGCCTTCGACGCCTCGACCATCGAGGTGTGGGGTCCGCTCCTCAACGGCGGCCGGGTGGTGATCCACCCCGGCGGCACCGTGGAACTCGACGAACTCGCCAAGACCGTCGTCGACCACCAGGTCACCGTGCTGCTGCTCACCACGGGCCTGTTCAACCAGATGGTGACCGAGCACCTGGGTGCGTTCGCAGGCGTACGTCACGTCCTGACCGGCGGCGACACCGCCTCCCCCGCACACGTACGGCGTCTCCTGGACGCGTATCCCGCACTGCGGTTCACCAATGGCTACGGTCCGACCGAGAACACCTCGTACACCACCTGCTGGACCTCGCGGGACCTGCCGGGCGAGGGGCCCGTGCCGATCGGCCCTCCGATCAGCGGCACCAGGATCGCGATCCTCGACGCGGGCCTCGCGCCGGTGCCGGTCGGGGTGGTCGGGGAGCTGTACGCCAGCGGCGACGGGCTGGCCCGCGGCTATGCCGCCCGGCCCGGCGCCACCGCCGAGCGCTTCGTCGCCGACCCGTACGCGCCGGAGCCGGGCTCGCGGATGTACCGCACCGGTGACCTGGTGCGCCGACTGCCCGACGGGAGCGTGGAGTTCATCGGCCGGGTCGACCAGCAGGTGAAGGTGCGGGGCTTCCGGGTCGAGCTCGGTCACGTGGAAGCGGCCCTCAAGCGCCGTGCGGGGGTGCGCGAGGCGGTGGTCGTGGCGCAGCAGGACGCGGTGGGCAACAAGCGGCTGCTGGCGTACGCGGTCGCCGAGGACGCGTTCTTCGACGACCTCGACGGCTTCGGCCGGCAGGTGCTGGCCGAGCTCCGCTCGGAGCTGCCCTCGTACATGGTGCCGTGGGCGCTGCTGTGCCGCCGCGAGCTGCCGCTCAACAAGAACGGCAAGGTCGACCGCAAGGCCCTGCCGGCCGTGCACCGCGCGGTACGCACCTTGCCCACCGACTACTCGGCGCCGGCCACCGCCACCGAGCAGCTCCTTGCCGACGCCTGGGGCGAGATCCTGGACGTGGAGCCGGTCGGCGTGCACGACAACTTCTTCGACCTGGGCGGCCACTCCCTGCTCGCGGCGGGGCTCATCGCCCGCATCCAGCGCGACTTCGGGGTCGAACTCAACGCCCGTACGCTCTACACAAAGCCGACCGTGGCGGGCCTCGCCGAGGAGATCGGGGGTCAGGCCGTGTCCGGCGCATCATGAGACGGCGCCGCACGGATTTCGGCTGCCGAGGCCGGGTGCGTACCGTGCGTCACGGGATACATTCCCGTTCATGGGCGGCGACGACGACTACCTGGACAAGAGCCCGGCTGCCGGGCGGATGGGGAAGGCCGCCGAGTACCTGGTCGCGGCCTCGTCGATCCTGGCCACCGGCGGCGAACTGAACGTCTCCACCTCCCTCGTCGACGACGAAGGGGTGGACCTCGTCTTCCACCGGCGGGGGAGCTCCGCGACGCTGGCCGTGCAGGTGAAGGCCCGCATGTCCACCGGGTCCCAGGTCCGGCAGGGCCGGCTGATGGCCTTCGTGCGGGCCCAGACGTTCCAGCCGCGCGGCAATCTGGACCTGCTGTTCATCGCCGTGGAGGTCAAGGAGGCGTCGATCATGGCGGCTTGGCTGATACCGAGTGAGACCTTCAGCACGATGGTGGGCGAGCCGAACAACCAGGGGCGCTTCAGGTTCTCGGCTTCGATCAAGCTCGAGTCGAAGGACCGCTGGACTCCGTACCGTGTGCCCGGTGTTGAGCTGCCGCAGCGGATTCTCGACCGGCTTGCCGAGCTGGAGCAGGGGGAACGGTCCCGAGAGCTGGGTTGAAGTTGAAGGGGTGCCTGTCTCGGCCGGGCGCGGCTATGCGAGCACCGTACGGAGGGTGCGTTCGCCGATGCCGTGCATCAGCGGGTTGTCCGCCGAGTGCGTCAGGAAGGCCAGGGACAGGGCGAGCGCCCAGCCACGGGCCCGCTCCCAAGTCGCGTCGTCCGCCCGCCCATAGGCCTGTCGCAGGGCGGCGCGCTGCGGCGCGGTGAACAGCATCCAGGCCACGGACAGGTCGGTGGCCGGATCGCCCGCGGTGATGTCCCCGAAGTCGATCACGGCGCTGATCTGCCCGTGGTCGACCAGGATGTTGGCCGGGTGCAGGTCACCGTGCAGCCACAGCGGCGGCCCGTCCCAAGCAGGCGTGGCAACGGCCGTCTCCCAGACGCGCAGTGCGGCTGCGCGGTCGGCCGGGTCGACGTGCGCCAGGGCGGTCAGGACGCCCTCGGCTCTTCCGGCCAGCGGAATGCCGCGAAACGCGTTGGCGGGCGCCTGCGAAGGGGCTGGGGCGTGCAGCGCGTCCAGGAAGCCGCCGAGTGCCCCCGCGCCCGACCAGGGATCGTCGAGCTCCGATCGCGCCGCGATCCGGCCCGGGAGGAACGGCACGACGCTCCAGCCCCACGGATAGTGAGCCGTTGGCCGCCCGACCCGTACCGGCGAAGGTACGGGCAAGGGCAGACGGCCGGCCAACTCCGGCAACCACCGCTGCTCGTGCGCGACGAGCTCGGCGGCCAGGGCGCGCCGCGGCAACCGGACGAGGAACTCCTCGCCGAGCCGGCACACGAGGTTGTCCCAGCCGTTGGCCAGCACCGCCACCGGCAGGTCCGCGAGGTCGGGGTGCTGCTCGCCGAGCAGACGGCGCACCAACTCGACGGAGACGGGAACCTCGGCGGCGGGCATCCGGTGAACGGTCACATCGAGACCCTACGGCTGCGGCCCGGCGCGCCAGGGGTCCACCACCGCGACAGCCGCAAGATCTAGTAGTACCCCTTCGCCCCGTCCAGCAGCTCCCGCACGATGTCCGCGTGCCCCGCGTGCCGTCCGGTCTCCTCGACGAGGTGGAGGAGGATCCAGCGGAGGTTGGCGCTGCCGGAGCGGTAGTCGGGGTGGCGGCCGACGTCGTCCAGGGAGGCTGCCGCCACGATCTCGTCGCTGCGGGCGCACTGGGCCTCGTACTCCGCGAGCAGTTGCTTCAGCGGGGCGCCGTCGGTGCGCCAGTCGGCGCCCTCGTCCGTCTCGTCGAAGGACGGGTTCTGTGTCTTGTCGCCGCCGAGGAACAGCACCTCCAGCCAGGTGTGTTCGACCCACCGCATATGGCGGATGAGCCCGGCCATCGTCATCGCCGGCGAGGTCGGGACGACCGAGCGGTGTGCGTCCTCCTCACTGAGGCCGTCGCACTTCCATCGCAGGATCTGCCGCTGCAGATCCAGCCATCCGGTGAGTGCGGTCCGCTCGTCGGCCTGCATGGGGGGACGTTCAAGTGAAGGCGCCATGCTTGCGGACACTAGGGCGCCCGGCCGTCGGCTGTCACCTGGTATTCAGCTGCGTACGAGCCTGGAAGGCGCTCTGGACGAGCTCGCGATAGCCGCTGCGTCCGACGGCCGGTCGCCTCCTATGATCACCGGATGACGGACCCTCTCTACCCCGCGAAGCCCCGACCCGGAGACCTGGTTGCGGTGCTGTCACCCTCAGCCGGTCTGCCCGGTGTCTTCCCCCTGCCATACGAATTGGGTCTGCGCAGGCTCCAGGGCGACTTCGGGCTCAGGACCGTGGAGTATCCGACCACCCGGAAGACGGGCTCGACACCCGAGGCGCGGGCCGCGGACATCCACGCGGCGTTCGCGGACCCCGACATCAAGGCAGTGTTCGCCAGCATCGGCGGCGACGACCAGATCACCGTCCTGCCGCACCTCGACGCCGCCCTCCTGCGCGCCAACCCCAAGCCGTTCTTCGGCTACAGCGACAACACCAACCTGCTGCTGTTCCTGCGGAACCTGGGCATCGTCGGCTACCACGGCGCGACCGTGATGGTCGAGCTCGGGCGCCCCGGCACACTGCACCCGCTGACCGCGGACTCCCTCAGGGCGGCCTTGTTCAGCTCCGGCGAGTACGAGCTCACCGAGGCGCTTACCTACGGCGACATCAACCGCCCCTGGGAAGACCCGAACACCTTCGCATCAGAACCGGAGATGGAACCCGCGGACGGATGGTCCTGGCACAACGGCCACCAGGTGGTCGAAGGGATCAGCTGGGGCGGCAACATCGAGATCATCTCCTGGCTGCTGATGGCCGACCGTGCCGTACTCCCGGTCGACAGCTATGCCGGAAACGTGCTGTTCCTAGAGACATCCGAGGAGATGCCGCGGGCCGACGAGGTCTACTGGATCCTTCGGAGCATGGGCGAGCGCGGTCTGCTCCAGCAGTTCCCCGCGCTGCTGATGGGCAGGGCCAAGAGCTGGTCGTTCGAGAAGCAGCTGGGCAGTCAGGAAAGGGCGCTGTTCCGGCGACAGCAGAAGGAGGCCGTCCTGCGTGCCCTTGAGCAGTACGCCCCGGACACGATGGTGGTGTTCGACGTCGATTTGGGTCACACCGATCCGCAGCTCGTCATCCCTGTCGGAGGGCGGATCCGGGTGGACGGCCCGGCACGTCGGATCACGGTCACCTATTGATCACGGCCACCTGTTGAGCCGTCGCCCCACGCCCGTCGACGGCCGTCGGCGTCGGTCGCGGGGCAGTGTCGTCACTCCGCCGCGATCCACTCGTCCAGCTGCTCACGGGTGGTGGCGGGGTCGGCCACGAGTTCGGCCAGTTCGTCGTCGGTGTGGTGGCGCGTGGCGACCGCCGGGCAGCGGTGGCAGGCCTGCACACCCGTCTGGCTCCACCACTGGCACTGCGACCGAAGGTGACACCGTGGAACCGCGGTCCCCTCCACGGGCGGTGTGGCCAGCACCCGTTCGACCAGCGTGCAGTCGTTTCCCCTGCGGTTCGCGCAATCGGAGACGCAGTGGGAGGCGAACCGCAGGATGCGGCGCGGCTCGACGCCCTCGGGCACCATGCCGAGCACCTCGGAGGCGGGCACGGGGTCGGCCAGGTAGACGACACGACCGTCTTGACCGGACCGCACGCCGAGGACCACGGACTCGGGCGCGTGGGCGTCACCGCTCGGGCACCACGTCGGCGCGCAGCCCCGCTGTTCCACGGTGGTCACCTCCCGCTCAGCAGAGGGCGCCGTCAGCGGCGGCGGCGCTCAGCACACCCACCGGGTTGATGCCCAGATCGGTGACGCCGGACTGCTGCTCGTGGGCCACGGCCCGCTGGATGCTGTCCTGCAGCTGCTGTGCCGAAGTGATGCGCTCGGCATTGCCCTGAGCCGCGCCGGCCTGACCTGCGCCGGCGACCACGAGCCCGGCGGCGAGCAGGGCCGCGGCGCCTGCGGCGGCCGTACGGGATGAGTTCTTCACGTAACTCTCCTTACGTTGCTGATGGTTGCCTTCTTTGTGAGGGCTGACTGCCGTGGCCCGACGGATGTGCACTGACGGGCCAAGAGACGTCGGAGCCCGCATTCATGTGGCAAACGATGCTTTCACCGCGAACTCGACGAACGCTCAAGAATCAGTCGTGCGCGGCCTGCGCATCCGCCGGTCCAGAACCAGTCAGGCCGGACACCGCCGCATCCAGCGCGCCGGCCGCGGCCGTCCAGCGCTCGCGACGGGCGGCGGATTCGGCGCGCAGTGCGGTCAGTTCGGCGCGCAGCTCGGTGCGGGAGTCCGTGCCGGGTCCTCCCCCGTAGGCGCAGGCCTGGGCGACCGCGCTCGGATGCAGCCACTCCTCGCCCGCGCCCGCCGGGGCGACCTGGGCGATTTCCGGGACGTCCGCCGCCGCCTTGGCCAACGACGCGTCGGAGTCCAGGGCGCCGAGCACGGTGCGGCCGACCAGGTGGTGGGCCGACCTGAACGGCACACCGGACGCGACGAGTTGTTCCGCCAGATACGTCGCCGAGGTGAAGCCGTCCACCGCGCGTGCCGTCATCCGCTCGGCGTCGGGCACCGCGCCGGCCACCACGAGCCGCAGCAGTGTCACCGCGTCGGCGGTGCCGCGCAGTCCGGGCCAGACGTGGCGCAGCGCCTCATTGCTGACCGCGATGGCGTTGGAGTAGGGGGCGGTGGCCATCGCGGACGCCGCCGCGGTGAACGCCCCCAGGCCGACGGTGGCCCGCCCCTGGATGTGTTCGAGGAGGAAGGGGTTGCGCTTCTGCGGCATCATCGAGCTCGACCCGACCAGGTCGTCGCCGAGCCGGAGCAGCGCCACCTCCTCCGAGGTCCATGACGAGAAGTCGCGGGCCGCGCGCGCCAGGGCGACGCCGAGGACCGCGGCCGCGGACAGCAGGCGCAGTCCGAAGTCCCGTGAGGCGACCGCGTCCACCGAGTTGGCGGCGGGCCCGGTGAAGCCGAGCAGTGCGCTCGTACGGTGGGTGTCGATGGCCACCGAGGTGCCGCCGACCGCGCCCGCGCCGAGCGGATTGACGTCCAACTCCTCACCGGCGGCCAGGAGTCCGGACAGCGCGCGCACCACCGCGTGGCCGAGACCGGCCAGGTAGTGGCCATAAGTGATGGGCACGGCGGGCTGCCCGTGCGTGTAGGCGGGCATGGTCACCGCCCGGTACTCCTCGGCCCGTTCGAGGATTACCTCGGCAAGTTCCTCGACCGCCTCCAGGAGCGCCCGGTAGTGGCCGCGGCCGCGCAGCCGTGCCGTGGTGGCGTTGAGGTCGTTGCGTGAGCGGCCGGTGTGCAGGACCCCGCCGGTCTCCTCGCCGAGCTGCTCCACCAGATGGGACTCGTAGGCCAGGTAGACGCCGCGGGGCATGGGCCTGCCGCGCACCGCGCCGAAGTCCGTGCGGCGCAGTGCGTCGATGGCCGTCAGCAGCGCCGCGGCCCGGGGCGCGGCGACGATGCCGCGTTCGCCGAGCATCACCAGGTGCGCGCGGTCGACCTCGCTGATCAGCCGAAGCTCCTCGCCGAGGCCGTCGTGGCCGGGACCCGACTCGGCGGGCAGGTACTGGTCGTAGACGATGCGGTGCGCCTCGGCGGCGAGCCCGGTGCGCAGCCGCCCGGTGTCGAGGCCCGGGGTGTCCGCCGCGCCGGGGTGCGCGCTCACAGTGCTGCCGCCTTCTGCGTCGTACGTACGTCGAGGGCGGCGGCGAGTTCCTGCCTGCCCCGGTCGGCGGCCGGGCCCGCGGCGGTGTCGTCGGTCACCGCGATCACATGGCCGAGGCGGCCCCTGAAGTCCTGGGCCGGGGCGACCTGTTCGCCCGGTGCGCGATAGAGCGTCGCGTCCACGACGCCCGGCGCCGTGCGCGCCGCCGACAGGGCCGCCTCGCTCGCGTCGGCGTCGGCGAGGACACCGGGGCGCTCGGCGGTGAGGAACCGGATGGCCGCGCTGCGCGCGGGACCGGAAGCGGGGGCGGCAGGGCGGCCGAGGGCGGCCAGGACCTGCGCGCCGACGAGGTCGACGCCCAGCGCCCGGTGGACCAGTTCGGGGATCATCCCGCCGGCCAGGCGGGGGTTCACCTCGATGACCCGGATCTCGTCGCCGTCCTTGCGCAGCTCCACATGGGCGGCGCCCCAGCCGAGACGCAGCGCGCGCACGGCCCGTACCGCCACGTCCTTGATACGGGCCTCCGCGGCCGGGTGCAGGACTGCGGGCAGGTCATGACCGAGTTCCACGAAGTCCGGGAGCGGACCGAGATGTTTGCGGACCACGGCGACCACGTCCTCGCCGAGGACCTCGACGGAGTACTCGGTGCCGCGTGCGTACTGTTCGACGAGGAGTCCGCGCGGAACCGTGACGCCCCGCTCGTTGACGACGGCCGCGGTCAATTCGGCGGCGTGGGCGGCGGTTTCGGCGGGGTTCGTACACAGCCGCACACCGAGACTGCCGGAGCCCTGGACGGGCTTGAGCACCACGGGATGGCCGAGCTCCGCGGCAGCGCGCACCGCGCCGTCGACGTCCTCGGCGAAGACGAAGCGCGGCACGGGCACCCCCAAGGCGCCCAGGACCCTGCGCTGGCGGTACTTGTCCCGGCAGGCGCTCACCGCGTCGGCCTCGGGTCCCGGCAGGCCCAGCCGGTGGGCCGTGGCCGCGGCTGTCGCCACGTAGTACTCGGAGCTGGAGGTGACCCCGGCGATCGGGGCCCGCTCGGCCAGTTTGCGGGCCGTGGCCAGCACCGCCGCCTCGTTGGAGGTGCTGGTGAGCGCGGTGCGCAGGCCGTCCTCGGCAACGTACGGATAACGGGCGGGGTCGGCGCTGACCAGGACCGGTTCGATGCCCAGGTCCCGTGCGCGCCGGGCGAACTGGCGTCCCGTGCCGGTGGTGTTGCTCTCGATGAGCAGGAGCAGGGCGGTGGCGGTCATGCGGGAAGCTCCTCTTCGGTGACGCTTTCGTAGCCGCGCCTGGCCCAGATCAGCCGGGACCAGGTGTCACCCGCCTCGTCCGGGTGGTCGACCAGGCGGGGTCCCCCGGGCTGGGGTGCGGGCACGATCCCGTGCTGCGCGAGCCAGCTGCTGCTGTAGACGGTCGACTGGTAGCGGTAGCCCTCGTCGGGCAGGACCATCAGGGCCGTGCTGTACGGGTTGCACCGCGCCCACCAGGAGGCGACCTGGAAGGACGCGCCGCTGGTGGGGCCCATGAACAGGCCGTGTCCCCGGTACAGCTCGTGGGTGGCGTGGAAGGCCTCGGCGGCGGCGACCCAGTGCACCTCGTCGTAGGCGGTGTGCTCCACGTTGCCGGGGATGATGCTGCTGCCCAGACCGCGCAGCACCCGGTGGCCCTCGGCGGGCCCGAAGATGATCGAGCCGTGGGTGTCGACGCCGACCAGGTGCAGGCTGGGGTTGCGCAGGCGCAGCGAGGCGGCGAGGCCGCCGGTGGAGCCGCCCGATCCGACCGGTCCCACCAGGCAGTCGACCCTGCCGAGGGTGCGGGCGATCAGGTCGCCGACCATCGCGTACGCAGCCGGGTTGGCGGGGTTGTCGTACTGGCCCGGGACGAAACTGTCCGGGCGCTCCCGTTGCAGCTCGGCGACCCTCGCCAGGCGAGCCCCCTGGATGCCGCCGGGCGCTCCGTGGTCCTCGACGATCTCGACGCGGGCGCCGAGGAGTTCGAGGCGGTTGCGCAGGTCGTCGTCGATGGCCGAGTCGCCGACGATGGTCAGCGGGTAGCCGCGCAGCCCGCAGACCATGGCGAGGCCCAGGCCGAAGGTGCCGGAGGACGTCTCGATCACCGGGGTGCCGGGGGTGAGGACGCCCTCGGCCTCCGCCCGGTCGATGATGAAGCGGGCGGGCAGGAGCTTCATCAGGCTGAAGGCGGCGGCGTAGAGGTTGTCGGTGACCCGGATGATCCGGGGCAGTTGGGTGGCCTCGAGCACCGACCGGTAGACCTCACCGGCCTGCGGTTCGGGTGTGCCGAGGAGGGACACGGGAGGGGCTGTCGACAGTGTCTCGGTCATCAGTTGTGAACTTCCATTGCTCGAAGATTCCGATGTCTGCCAGGTGCTGCTGGGCGCGCTCGATGCAGGTGTCGACGGCCGGGTCGTCGCGGTCGAAGATGATCCCCGCGATGTCGCCGCTGTGCGCGGTCTGCAACCCGAGCGCGCCGACCTCCTCGACGACGGCGAGGATGCGCTCGAGTGCGGGGATCGGCAGATGGCGTTGGTTGATGCGGGTACTGGCGGTGGCGACCTTGCCGAGCAGCCCGGTGTCCTTGGCCAGGACCGCTTCGCGCAGCAGCGTCCGCAGCCGGGTGAACCTCTGGATCTCGGCCGGGGTGTACCGGGCGGGCGGCAGCGCCAGGGTGTCGGTGCCCCGGCCGCCGCCCTCGGGTCTGCAGCCGAAGCCGAGGACCCGCACCGCCGGCAGCGGGTACTCGAAGTCCTCAATGATCACGCCTTCCCGGTGGGCGAAGAGCACGGCCGATCCGCCGAACATCAGGGAGTCCGATGCCGTTTCGGCCTGCACGGCGAGGCGGGCGACGTGCTCCGCGGTCAGCGGCAGCGAGAAGGCGTCCTTGACCGCGCCGATCGCGGCCAGCACGTCGCTGGTGGAGGACCCGAAGCCGCGGCACAGGGGCACCTCCCCGGACAGTTCCAGATGGCCCTGGACCGGCAACCCGACGCTGCTCAGGGTCAGTTCGGCGGCCTGGCGTGCCTTGCTCTTCCAGCTCGGGGAGACGACGAGACCGGCGCCGTCGGCCGCGTCTGCCGGGCCTGCCAGGTCCGTCGGGTGCGTCAGGTTCGTCGGGTCCGCCGGGGTGAACCGCGCCTCGACGGAGTACATGGCGCACGGCAGGGTGACCAGACCTCGGCTGAGCCCGCTCCCGTGCGGGAAGACGCCCTGCAGGATCTCGCCGTGATGTATGGGGGATGACGCAACGCCCATCCGCCAGCTGATCCGAGTCACCATTTCCCCGGCTCTCTTCCGTCTCTCTTCGGTCCCTGGTCAGTCCAGTCCCTGATCGGTCCGTGATCGGTCCCTGCCCGACGTGGCCGGCCCGCGGCCCGCTCAGTCCCGCAGCTGTTCGGCCAGCGCCTTGCCTACGATCCCCAGGGGTTCGGCCTGGGTCATCTCCCAGTGCTCGCAGTCGATCTCGTGGACCTCGACCGCCTCGCTCGTGTAGGGCGCCCAGGCGGCCTGCGGGGTGACCGGCCACGGGGTGCGGCCCGCCTCGAAGAAGAGCATCGGCCCGGTGAACCTCCCCGCGGGCTCGTGCCGTTGGCGCATGGCGAGGTTGCGGGCCGTCGCCTCGACGACGGCCGCCGCCTTCGGCCGCTCGAGCATGCCGAGCACGGGCTCACGGACACGCAGCACTTCGAGGAGTTCCGCCGTGTCGGGAGGGCCGTCGGCACCCGCGAGGTCGAGTTCCGCCCCGGCCGTGCCGAGGAGCGCGATGAGCACGTCCCGGCCGGTGACCGGGGACGGCTCGAAGCCTTCCGGCAACGGATACGAGTCGAGGAGACTCAGCGAGCCGACACGCTCACCGGCCGCCTCGAGCCGTACCGCGACCGCGTGGGCGACCAGCCCGCCGAAGGACCAGCCGAGCAGGTGGTAGGGCCCCTCCGGCTGGATCATGCGTATCTCGGCGACGTACTGGTCCGCCATCGCCTCCATGGAGCCCGGCGCGTCGTGCAAGGCGGTCAACTGCCTGGCCTGCAGGCCGATGATCGGGCGGTTCTCGTCGAGGTGGCGGAGCAGGCCCGAGTAGCACCAGCTCATCCCCGAGATGGGGTGAATGCAGAACAGCGGGGCCGGGCCGACCCCCTCGCCGCGTGCCGCGCGCAGCGGCAGCACGGTGTCCAGCTCGTCCTCGCCCATGCCCGTGGAGATGCCGTCGGCCAGGGCGTGCACCACGGGCTGTCGGAACAGGTCCCGGACGGTGATAGGGACCTCCCAGACCTCCTGGATCCGGCTGACGAGGCGGCTGGCCAGGAAGGAGTGGCCGCCCAGGTGGAAGAAGTTGTCGTCGATGCTGACCCGGGGCACGCCCAGGATCTCGGCGAACAGCGTGCAGAGCATCGCCTCGGTCGGGGTGCGCGGCGCCCGCCCGCCCGCCGCGCTGTCGTAGCGGGGCTCGGGCAGCGCACCGCGGTCGAGCTTGCCGTTGGTGGTCAGCGGCAGCGCCTTGAGGGCCACGAACGCGGACGGCACCATGTATTCGGGCAGGGTGGCGGCGACCAGGCGGCGCAGCGCCTCGGTCTCGACGGTCCGCCCCTCGGCCGGTACCGCGTAGGCGACCAGGCGTTGGTCGCCGGGCTGGTCCTCCCGCAGGACGACGGCGGCTTGCGCGACGTCCTGCGCGCCCAGGAGCACCGCCTCGATTTCCCCGGGTTCGATGCGGAAGCCGCGCAGCTTGACCTGCTGGTCGGCACGGCCGAGATATTCGAGCTCGCCCTGCGGGTTCCAGCGCACGAGGTCACCGGTGCGGTACAGGCGGCTGCCGGGCGCGCCGTAGGGACTGGCGACGAAGCGTTCGGCGGTCAGGTCGGTGCGCCCGACGTAGCCGAGGGCGAGGCCCCCGCCGCCCAGGTACAACTCGCCGGGCACCCCGGGGGCAACGAGTGCGAGGTTCGCGTCCAGTACGTATCCCTGCTTGCCGGCGATGGGCCGGCCGATCGGCACGGCGGCCGTGGCGTCGGTGCCCGGGACGGCGTACGAGGTGCTGAAGCCCATGCTTTCGGCGGGGCCGTAGCCGTTGACGACCCGCAGGTGGGGGTGGGCGGCGATGACCCGGGCGGTGTGCGCGGGCGAGGCCGCCTCGCCCGCGGTCATGGCCTCCTGCAAGTGGCCGAAGACCGCGGGGTGTTCGTCGACCATGTGGTTGAAGAGGCTGGCCGACATCTGGAGCGTGGTGATGCCGTGGTGGGCGACCAGTTCGGCGATGTACCGGGGTTCGGTCGTCTCGCCGGGCTGCAGGACGCAGGTGCCGCCGTGCAGCAGCGCTCCGAAGACCTCGAGGGCGAAGGCGTCCCAGGACATGGGTGAGCACTGCAGGTACGTCTGTCCGGGGCCGAAGCGCAGATAGTCGGGACCCAGGAATGTCGCGGCGAGGGCGCGTTGGGGGGCGGCGACGCCCTTGGGGGCGCCGGTCGACCCGGAGGTGAACATCACGCAGGCGATCGCGTCGGGCCGGCCCGGGACGTCGGGCCGGTGGGCGGGCCGCGCGCTGATCTCGGGGGTCTCCCGGCTCAGGTCGACGACGACCGCCCGGGTGTCGAGGGTCTGCATATGGGTCTGGGTGACGAGCACCGAGGGCTCGACCTGGGCGAGGACGCCGTTGAGCCGGTCCACCGGGAACTGGGGGTCGAGCAGGGTGTATCCGGCGCCGGCTGACAGGACCGCGAGCAGGGCGGCGATCAGGTGCGGGGTGCGTTCCAGGTGGATCGCCACGAGGGAGCCGGGGGTGACGCCGCGGGAGGTCAGGTGGTGCGCCAGCTGGTTCGACCAGATGCTCAACTCCGCGTACGTGACGGACTGTTCGTCGTGGTGCAGGGCGACGGCGTCCGGGGTACGGGCAGCCTGGGCCGCGAACCGCTCGACGAGTCCGGGCAGCGGTGTGTCGGGGATGGCGCCGCCCCAGTCGAGGAGGCGGGCACGCTCGTCCGGGGTGAGGATGTCGAGGGCGCCGATGGGGGTTGCCGGGTCGGCTGCGGCGGCTTCGATCAAGCGGAGCAGGCGGTCTGCGAGCGCCTGCACGGTCGAGGCGTCGTACAGGTCGGTGGCGTACTCGATGGCGAGGTCGATTCCGTCGGGGCGGCCGTCGGCGGTGTGCTGCTCGGTGAAGCTCAAGGTCAGGTCGAACTTGGAGATCGCCGTATCGGCAAACGCCAACTCAGTTTTGATACCTGCCAGTTGAGGCGTCCCGGTGATCTCCTCCCCCAGGGTGAGCATGACCTGGAAGAGCGGGTGACGGGCGGCGGAACGCTCCGGGTTGAGCTCCTCGACGAGGCGGTCGAAAGGCAGGTCCTGGTGCGCCCACGCCGCCAGGTCGGTGTCCCGGACCCGAGCCAGCAGCTCGACGAAAGAGGGATCACCGCTGGTGTCCGTACGCAGCACCAGCGTGTTGACGAAGAACCCCACGAGGTCGTCGAGTGCGGGATCGGTGCGGCCCGCGCTCGGCGACCCGAGGACCACGTCATTGCCGGCGCCGCTGCGGGTCAGCACGGCCGCCGTCGCGGCCTGCACCGCCATGAACAGCGAGGCACCCGCCTCGCGGACCAGCGCGAGGAGCCGTTCGTGCGCGGTGGAGGCCAGCCGGGTGTCCAGGCGGCCGCCCCGGTGGGAGGCCACGGTGGGGCGGGGCCGGTCGCCGCGGAGGGTGACCTCGTCCGGCAGATCCGCCAACGTCTCGGCCCAGTGGGCGAGTTGTGCGGCTCCCACGCCGGTGGGGTCGTCGGCGGCGCCGAGGAGTTCTCGCTGCCACAGCGCGTAGTCCGCGTACTGCACCGGCAGCGGCCCCCAGCCCGGCGCGCCGCCCTCGACGCGGGCCGTGTAGGCGGTGGCCAGGTCGCGCATCAGCGGCCCGTTCGACCAGCCGTCGGACGCGATGTGATGCACCACGAGCAGCAGCACATGGGAGTCAGCCGACTCCTCGACGAGGAAGGCCCGCAACGGGACCTCCGCACTCAAGTCGAAGACGCGGGCAGCCAGTTCGGCCAGCACCGCCTGGGTGTCCTGCTCGGCCACGGTGACCGCCGCCAGGTCGAGATCCACCGCCTCGGCGGGCAGGATCCGCTGGAAGGGGCGCCCTTCGCTGACCTCGAAGACGGTGCGCAGGCTCTCGTGCCGCTCGACCACGTCACCCAGGGCGAGCCGCAGCGCCTGCTGGTCCAGGTCCCCGGTAAGGCGGATCGCCAAGGGGATGTTGTACGTCGCCGACGCACCCTCCAACTCACCCAGGAACCAGAGCCGTTGCTGGGCGAACGACAGCGGGATCCGCTCCGGGCGCCGCACCGCCACCAGGCCGGGGCGGCGGGTGCCGATGTGGTCCGCGAGGGCCGGGGCGAGTTCGGCGATGGTCGCGTTCTCGAAGAGGTCGCGGACGGTGAGGTCGGCGTTCAGGGCGTCCCGGATGCGAGTGACGAGGCGGGTGGCGAGCAGGGAGTGGCCGCCCAGGTGGAAGAAGTTGTCGTCGATGCCCACGTCGGACGCGCCGAGGACTTCGGCGAACAGGGAGCAGAGGACCTCCTCCACGGGGTTGCGCGGACCGCGTCCGCCCGTCGCGCTGTCATAGCGCGGCGCGGGCAGTGCGGCCCGGTCCAGCTTCCCGTTCGAGGTGAGCGGCAACGCGTCCACCGTCACGAACGCGGACGGCACCATGTACTCGGGCAGCACCGCCCCCACCGCACGCCGCAACGCCTCGGTGTCCACGGGCGCGCCCTCGGGGACCACCACATAGCCGACCAGCCGTTTGTCGCCGGGCCGGTCCTCACGTACCAGAACGGCCGCCTGCGTCACGGCCGGATCCTTGACCAGGACCGCCTCGATCTCGCCGGGCTCGATACGGAAGCCGCGTAGTTTGACCTGCTGGTCGGCGCGGCCGACGAACTCGATCGCACCCTCGCCGATCCACCGCACCAGGTCGCCGGTGCGGTACATCCGCGAGCCGTCCGGACCGTACGGATCGGCGACGAAGCGCTCGGACGTCTGCCCGGGCCGGTTCAGGTAACCGCGGGCCAGACCCGCACCGCCTATATAGAGCTCGCCCACCACACCGGTCGGCACCGGCCGCAGACCCTCGTCCAGGACGTACGTCCGCGTGTTGTCCAGCGGCCGGCCGATCGGCGGCGCCGCGGAAACGGACTCTGGTTCGATCAGCGGCCAGTGCGTGGCGTAGGTCGTGGTCTCCGTCGGCCCGTAGACGTGACCGAGTCGCAGCTTCGGGCAGGCCTCCAGCACACGCCGCATGGCGCGCGGCGACGCCGCCTCGCCACCGGTGAGGACTTCACCGAGACCCGCGAAGGCCTCCGGCCGCTCCTCCGCGATCAAGTTGAACAACGCGGTCGTCAGGAACAGTGCCCGCACGCCCGTGCCGACGGCGTGCTGCACCACATCGGCATTCACACCACCGCGCCCTGCGATGGTCACACGGCCACCGCGCAACAGCGGCACCCACAGCTCATACGTCGCGGCATCGAAGGTGTGCGGCGAATGGAACAGCGTACTGAGGTGGTCCCCGCCGTCCCAGCGGGCGTCGAAGGCCAGCTCCGCCACCCCTCGGTGCGTGGCCATGACCCCCTTGGGGACACCGGTCGAGCCGGACGTGAACATCACATACGCCCACTGATCCGGATCCGTGGACACCACCGGGGCCTCTCCCGGCTCCAACTCGCCGTCCACCAGGAGCACTTCCAGATCGCCCGGCTCGGCAAGCAACCCGTGATCCTGATGCACTGCATCCACGAGCAGGACCCGTGCGTCCGCGTCCGCGAGGATCGACGCCAGCCGGGCCGCCGGATCGGTGACGTTCAACGGCGCATACACGCCGCCCGCCTTCAGCACCGCCAGCAGCGACACCACAAGTTCGACGGACCGCTCCATCAGCACACCGACGACCGCCTCGGGACCGACCCCGGCCCCTGCGAGACGCCGCGCCAGACCGTTCGACCACGCATCCAACTCGGCGTAGGTGACGGATCGTTCGCCGTGGTGCAGGGCGATGGCGTCGGGGGTACGGGCGGCCTGGGCGACGAACAGCTCGTGCAGCGCCCCCTCCGGGACCTCACGCCCGGCGCCCGTCCACCCCGCGAACAGCCGGCGGCGCTCCTCGGCGCCGAGCACGTCGAGTTCGCCGATGCGGGTTGCCGGGTCGGCGGCTGCGGCCGCGATCAGCCGCAGCAGACGGTCGGCGAGGGCCTGCACGGTCGAGGCGTCGTACAGGTCGGTGGCGTACTCGATGGCGAGGTCGATGCCGTCGGGGCGGCCGTCGGCGGTGTACCGCTCGGCGAACCCGAAGGTCAGGTCGAACTTCGAGATCCCGGTGTCGGCGAACGCCACCTCGGCCCGCAGGCCAGGGAGTTCGGGCGCACCCATGGACGCCTCGCCCAGGCTGAGCATGACCTGGAAGAGGGGGTGGCGGGCGGCGGAACGCTCCGGGTTGAGCTCCTCGACGAGGCGGTCGAAGGGCAGGTCCTGATGCGCCCACGCGGCCAGGTCGGTGTCACGGACCCGGCCCAGCAGCTCGGTGAAGGAAGGATCGCCGCTGGTGTCGGTGCGCAACGCCAACGTATTGACGAAGAACCCGACGAGGTCCTCCAGCCCCTCCTCGGTGCGCCCGGCCACCGGGGAGCCGATGGGCACATCGGTGCCGGCGCCGCTGCGGGTCAGGACGGCGGCGGTCGCCGCCTGCACCGCCATGAACAGTGAGGCGCCCGACTCGCGGACCAGCGCGAGGAGTTGCTGGTGCACGGCGGAAGGCAGGCTGGAGACGAGCCGGTCCCCCCGGTAGGAGGCGGCGACGGGGCGGGGCCGGTCGCCGCGGAGGGTGACCTCTTCCGGGAGATCCGCCAACATCTTCGCCCAGTAGGCGAGTTGGGCGGCTCCCAGGCTGGCGGGATCGTCGTCGGCGCCGAGGAGTTCGCGCTGCCACATCGCGTAGTCCGCGTACTGCACCGGCAGCGGCTCCCAGTCCGGCCCACGGTCCTCAAGGCGGGCGGAGTAGGCGGTGGCGAGATCACGCATCAGCGGTCCGTTGGACCAGCCGTCGGATGCGATGTGATGCATCACGAGGAGCAGGACGTGGTCGTCCCCGGCGATCCGCAGCAGATGGGTGCGGATCGGCAAGTCGCTTGCCAGGTCGAAGGTGCAGGCGGCCAACTCGGCGAGTCTCGGGGCCAGTTCCGGCTGCGCGACCGGAGTGGGCGACAGGGTCAGCGCGAAGTCCGCGGCAGTCAGGATGTGCTGGTGCGGGCCCTGCTCCCCGACCGGGTAGACGGTGCGCAGGATCTCGTGCCGCTCGACCACGTCGGTCAGCGCGAGCCGCAGCGCCTCCTGGTCCAGATCCCCGTGCAGCCGGATCGCCAAGGGGATGTTGTACGTCGCCGACGCGCCCTCCAGCTCACCCAGGAACCACAAGCGCTGCTGCGCGAACGACAGCGGGATCATGAGGTAACTCCTGTCTGGCGGAACGACCGCAGCTTGGGCCTGGAGGCGGTCTTGGCCCGGCCGACCCGCTCGCCGAGGTCGGCGATGGTCGGCGTCTCGAAGAGGTCGCGGACGGTGAGGTCGGCGCTCAGGACATTGCGGATGCGGCTGACGAGGCGGGTGGCGAGCAGGGAGTGGCCGCCCAGGTGGAAGAAGTTGTCGTCGATGCCCACGCCGTCTGCGCCGAGCACCTCGGCGAACAGCGAGCAGAGGACCTCCTCCACGGGATTGCGCGGGCCTCGCCCGCCCGCGGCCCCGTCCACCCGCGGCGCGGGCAGTGCGGCCCGGTCCAGCTTCCCGTTCGAGGTGAGCGGCAGCGCGTCCACGGTCACGAACGCGGACGGCACCATGTACTCGGGCAGCGCGGCCGCGACCAGGCCGCGCAGGGCCTCGGTCTCCACGCTCCGCCCCTCGGCCGGTACGACGTAGGCGACCAGGCGCTTGTCACCCGGCCGGTCCTCGCGCACGATGACCGCGGCCTGCGCCACGTCCTCGGCACCGCGGAGGACCGCCTCGATCTCGCCGGGTTCGATGCGGAAGCCGCGTAGTTTGACCTGCTGGTCGGCGCGGCCGACGAACTCGATGCCGCCCTCGCTGATCCAGCGGACCAGGTCGCCGGTGCGGTACATCCGCGAGCCGGGCGGACCGTACGGATCGGCGACGAAGCGTTCCGACGTCTGTCCCGGCCGGTTCAGATAGCCGCGGGCCAGACCCGCACCGCCTATGTAGAGCTCGCCCACCACACCGGTCGGCACGGGCCGCAGACCCTCGTCCAGGACGTACGTCCTGGTGTTGTCCAGCGGCCGGCCGATCGGCGGCGCCGCAGTCACGGACTCCGGTCCTACAAGTGGCTGGTGCGTGGCGTAGGTGGTGGTCTCCGTCGGGCCGTAGACGTGGCCGAGCCGCAGCTGCGGGCAGGCCTCCAGCACACGCCGCATGGCGCGCGGCGACGCCGCCTCGCCACCGGTGAGGACTTCACCAAGACCCGCGAAGGCCTCGGGCCGCTCTTCCGCGATCAGATTGAACAGCGCCGTGGTCAGGAACAGGGCGCGCACTCCGTCCCGGACGGCGTCCCGCACCACGTCGGCACTGACCCCGCCCGGCCCGGCGATCGTCACGCGGCCGCCGCGCAGCAAGGGCACCCACAACTCATACGTCGCGGCATCGAAGGTGTGCGGCGAATGGAACAGCGTACTGAGGTGGTCCCCGCCGTCCCAGTGGCCGTCGAAGGCAAGCTCAGCCACCCCTCGATGGGTGGCCATGACGCCCTTGGGGACGCCCGTGGAACCGGACGTGAACATTACATACGCCCATTGGCCCGGATCCGTGGCGACCACCGGGGCCTCCCCCGGCTCCAACGCGCCCTCGACCAGGAGGACTTCGATGCCACCGGGGTCGGCGAGCAATCCGTGGTCCTGATGCGTCGGGTCCACGAGCAGGACCTGCGCGTCCGCGTCCGCGAGGATCGACGCCAGCCGGGCCGCCGGATCGGTGACGTTCAACGGCGCATACACGCCGCCCGCCTTCAGCACCGCCAGCAACGACACCACAAGCTCGACGGACCGCTCCATCAGCACACCGACGACCGCCTCAGGACCGACACCGGCCCCCGCGAGACGCTGCGCCAGACCACTCGACCACGCATCCAACTCGGCGTAGGTGACGGACCGCTCGCCGTGGTGCAGGGCGACGGCGTCGGGAGTCCGGGCGGCCTGGGCGGCGAACAGCTCGTGCAGCGCGCCCTCCGGGACCTCACGCCCGGCGCCCGTCCACCCCGCGAACAGCCGGTCGCGCTCCTCGGCGCCGAGCACGTCGAGTTCGCCGATCGGGGCGTGCGGACGTGCGATCGCCTCATTGATGAGCCGCAGCAGGCGGTCGGCGAGGGCCTGCACGGTCGGGGCGTCGTACAGGTCGGTGGCGTACTCGATGGCGAGGTCGATGCCGTCGGGACGGCCCTCGACGGTGGAGCGCTCCCGGAAGGTGACCGTGAGGTCGAACTTGGAGATCCCGGCCTCCGGATACGTCACCTCGGCCTGCAGCCCGGGGAGTTCGGGCGCGGGGGTGACCGCGTCGGTGAGGCTGAGCATGACCTGGAAGAGCGGGTGGCGGGCGGCGGAACGCTCCGGGTTGAGCTTTTCCACCAGCCGGTCGAAGGGCAGGTCCTGATGCGCCCACGCCGCCAGGTCGGTGTCACGGACCCGGCCCAGCAGCTCGGTGAAGGAGGGGTCGCCGCCGGTGTCCGTGCGCAGCACCAGCGTATTGACGAAGAACCCGACGAGGTCGTCCAGGGCCGGATCGGTGCGGCCCGCGATCGGCGACCCGAGCACCACGTCATTGCCGGCGCCGCTGCGGGTCAGCGCGGCCGCCGTCGCCGCCTGTACCGCCATGAACAGCGAGGCGCCGGCCGCGCGGACCAGGGCCTGGAGTTGCTCGTGGGCCTCCGCGGACAGTGCGGCGGTGACCGTCGCGCCCCGGTAGGACGCGGCGGTGGGGCGGGGCCGGTCGCCGCGGAGGCTGACTTCCTCCGGGAGATCCGCCAACGCCTCTGTCCAGAAGGCGAGTTGGGTGGCCCCCACACTGGCCGGGTCGTCGTCGGCGCCGAGAAGTTCACGCTGCCACAGCGCGTAGTCCGCGTACTGCACCGGCAGCGGGTCCCACCCCGGCCCACGCCCCTCCAGGCGGGCCGAGTAGGCGGTGGCCAGGTCGCGCATCAACGGACCGTTCGACCAGCCGTCGGACGCGATGTGATGCATCACAAGGAGCAGGACGTGGGAGTCGGCCGACTCCTCGACGAGGAAGGCCCGCAGCGGTACCTCCGTACTCAGGTCGATGACCTCGGCGACCAGTTCGGCGAGGACCGCCTCGCTGCCCCGCTCCCCCACCATCACCTCGGTGAGGCCGAGATCCACCTCACCGGCAGGCACGATCCGCTGGAAGGGCTCTCCCTCCCCGGCCTCGAAGACGGTACGCAGACTCTCGTGCCGGTCGATCACATCCGTCAGCGCGAGCCGCAGCGCGGCGGGGTCCACCGTGCCGAGGAGCCGGATGGCCAGGGGAATGTTGTACGTCGCCGACGCGCCCTCCAACTCGCCCAGGAACCAGAGCCGTTGCTGGGCGAACGACAGCGGGATCCGCTCCGGGCGCCGCACGGCCACCAGGTCCGGGGCGGACGTGGCGTCGGCGCCCACGAGCTCCGGCACCAGTGCCGCCACCGTGGGGTACGAGAACAGGTCGCGGACGGTCAGGTCCGCGTCGAGGACCTTGCGAATGCGGCTGACGAGACTGGTGGCGAGCAGGGAGTGGCCGCCCAGATGGAAGAAGTTGTCGTCGATGCCCACGCTCACCGCACCGAGGACCTCGGCGAACAGCGAGCAGAGAATCTCCTCCACCGGCGTACGCGGACCCCGCCCGACCGCGGCCCCGTCAAGACGAGGCGCCGGCAACGCGGCCCGGTCCAGCTTCCCGTGGACGGTCAGCGGCAGGTCGGCGAGGACCAGCAGGGCGGACGGCACCATGTACTCGGGCAGCACCGCACCCACCGCACCCCGCAACGCCTCGGTGTCCACGGAGGCGCCCTCGGCGGCCACCACATAGCCGACCAGCCGTTTGTCGCCGGGCCGGTCCTCACGTACCAGAACGGCCGCCTGCGTCACCGCCGGATCCTTGACCAGGACCGCCTCGATCTCGCCGGGCTCGATACGGAAACCGCGCAGCTTCACCTGGTGGTCGACACGGCCGGCGAAGTCGATCAGCCCGTCGCGGCGCCACCGCACCAGGTCGCCGGTGCGGTACATCCGCGAGCCGGGCGGACCGAACGGGCTGGCGACGAAGCGCTCGGCGGTCAGGCCGGGCCGGTTCAGATAGCCGCGGGCGAGGCCGGGGCCGCCGATGTACAGCTCGCCCACCACACCGGCGGGCACCGGCCGCAGGTCCGCGTCCAGGACGTACATCCCGGTGTTGTCCAGGGGCGTGCCGATCGGCAGCAGGCCGAGCGGGACGTCGGTCCGGGGCGTCGGGTAGGAGGTGGCCAGGACGGTGGTCTCACAGGGCCCGTAGCCGTTGACCACGGTGGTGTCCGGGCAGTGCTCCATGACCCGCAGCACGGCCTCGGGCGCGACCACGTCGCCGCCCGTCCAGACCTCCTGCACCCCGGCGAAGCCGGCCGGGTTCTCCTCGGCCATGACGCGGAAGAGCCCGGCGGTGATCCACAGGCAGCGCACCCGGGTCGCGGCCAGCAGCTCCCCCATGGAGATCGCGTCGAGGTTGCCGGGCGGTGCGACGACCACGGTGCCGCCGATCAGCAGGGGCGTCCACATCTCGTAGGTGAGGGCGTCGAAGGCGAGCGGCGAGTGCTGCAGCATCCGCGAGTGCGCGCCGGTCGCGAAGGCCGGGTCGAGGCCCAGGTCCACGATGTTGCGGTGGGTGTTGGCGACGCCCTTGGGGATGCCGGTGGACCCCGAGGTGAACATGACGCAGGCGATCTGATCCGGGTGGATCACCACGTCGGGGGCGGGTGTCGGCTGCTGGCCGGGGGTGAATCCGGTGAGCTCGGGGACGCCCAGGACGGTGGTGCCCTCGGGCAGGCCCAGCCCCGTCACGTCGCGGTCGGCGATGACGATCGACGCGGAGGCGGCGGTGAGGATCTGCTGGATGCGGGTGCTGGGGTACTGGGTGTCGACGGGCGCGTACACGCCGCCCGCCTTGAGGATCGCCAGGATCGAGACCTGGACCTCCAGGGACCGGTCGAGGAAGAGCGCCACCCGGGTCTCGGGTCCGACACCCGCCTCGACGAGGCGGTGGGCGTAACGGTTGGCGTACTCGTCCAACTCCGCGTAGCTCAGGGCACGTTCGCCGAGTTCCACGGCCGGGGCGTCGGGGAGGGTGGCCGCGTAGCCGCTGATGACGGCAGGCAGGGTGGTGTCGGTACGGGGTGACAGGTCGCCGGCGATCGGTTCGTTGACGCGCTGCCACTCCGTGGCGTTCAGGACGTCGAGGGCGCCGACGGGCCGCGCGGGGTCGGCGGCGGCCGCCTCCAGGAAGCGGATCAGGCGGTCCGCGAAGGCCTGCACGGTCCCGGCGTCGTACAGGTCGGTGGCGTACTCGATGCGCAGACCGACGCCGCCCGGGCCGTCCGTGGAAGTGCGGCGCTCCAGGAAGTTGACCGTCAGGTCGAAGCGCGCGATGTCGAGGGGGGCCTCCGCGGCCTCGGCCTGCAGCCCGGGGAGTTCGGGCGCGGGGGTGACCGCGTCGGCGAGGGTGAGCATGACCTGGAAGAAGGGGTGGCGGGCGGCGGAACGCTCCGGGTTGAGCTCCTCGACGAGGCGGTCGAAGGGCAGGTCCTGGTGCGCCCACGCGGCCAGGTCGGTGTCCCGGACCCGGGCCAGCAGCTCGCCAAAAGAGGGCTCACCACTCGTGTCCGTACGCAGCACCAACGTATTGACGAAGAACCCGACGAGGTCGTCCAGGGCCGGATCGGTGCGCCCGGCGACCGGGGAGCCGAGGGGCACATCGGTGCCGGCGCCACTGCGGGTCAGCACGGCCGCCGTCGCCGCCTGCACCGCCATGAACAGGGTGGCGCCCGATTCGCGGACCAGGGCCTGGAGCTGTTCGTGCGCCTGCGCGGACAGTTCCGCGGTGACCTTCGCGCCGCGGTAGGAGGCGACGGCGGGGCGCTGGCGGTCGCCGCCGAGCGTGATCTCCTCCGGCAGATCCGCCAATGCCTCGGCCCAGTACGTGAGTTGGGCCGCTCCCAGACCGGTGGGGTCGTCGTCGGCGCCGAGGAGTTCACGCTGCCACAGCGCGTAGTCCGCGTACTGCACCGGCAGCGGCTCCCAGTCCGGCGCCCCGCCCTCGACGCGGGCCGTGTAGGCGGTGGCCAGGTCGCGCATGAGGGGCACGTTCGACCAGCCGTCGGAAGCGATGTGATGCACCACGAGCAGCAGGACGTGGTGGTCCTCGGCGAGCCGCAGCAGATGGGTGCGGATCGGGACCTGCGTGGACAGGTCCAGGACGCAGGCCGCCAACTCCCATGTCCTGGCGTCTAGTTCGACGGGCGTGACGGGCACGACGGGCAGCGGGATGCGCACGCTGCCGGCCGGCCGGATCTCCTGGTGCGGGCCCTGCTCCCCCGCCGGGTAGACGGTGCGCAGGATCTCGTGCCGGTCGACCACATCACCCAGGGCGAGCCGCAGCGCCTCCTGGTCCAGATCCCCGTGCAGCCGGATCGCCAGGGGAATGTTGTACGTCGCCGAAGCGCCCTCCAACTCGCCCAGGAACCAGAGTCGTTGCTGCGCGAACGACAGCGGGCTCCGCTCCGAGCGGTCGCCGGCAGTCAGCTCGCGGCGTTGGTCCTGGGTGCGGCCTGCGATCAGCGGGGCGAGTTCGGCGACGGTCGGGTTCTCGAAGAGCTCGCGGACGGTGAGCTCGACGCTCAGGGCGTTGCGGATACGGCCGACGTGCAGGGAGTGGCCGCCCAGGTGGAAGAAGTTGTCGTCGATGCCCACGCTCACCGCACCGAGAACGTCGGCGAACAGCGCGCACAGAGTCTCCTCCACCGGCGTACGCGGACTCCGCCCACCTGCGGCTCCGTCGAGCCGAGGCTCCGGCAGCGCGGCCCGGTCCAGCTTCCCGTTCGCGGTCAGCGGCAGCGCGTCCAACGCCACGAACGCGGACGGCACCATGTACTCGGGCAGCACCGCACCCACCGCACCCCGCAGCTCCTCGGTGTCGACGGAGGTGCCTTCGCTCGCCACCACATAGCCGACGAGCCGTTTGTCGCCGGGCCGGTCCTCGCGCACGATCACGGCAGCCTGCGCAACGCCCTCGACGCCGAGGAGCACCGCCTCGATCTCACCGGGTTCGATGCGGAAACCGCGCAGCTTCACCTGCTGGTCGGCACGACCGACGAACTCGATGCCACCGGCACTGTTCCACCGCACCAGGTCGCCGGTGCGGTACATCCGCGAGCCGGCCGGACCGTACGGATCGGCGACGAAGCGCTCGGACGTCTGCCCGGGCCGGTTCAGATAGCCGCGGGCGAGATGGGTGCCTGCCACGTAGAGCTCGGCGACGACGCCGGGCGGCGCGGGGCGCAGCGCGGAGTCCAGGACGTACATCCGTGTGTTGGCCATCGGCACGCCGAGCGTCAGGCCCTCGACCTCCCGCCGGTGGGGGCCGAACGATTCGTGGCTGCAGAAGACCGTGGTCTCGGTCGGCCCGTAGACGTGCACGACCCTGGTGTTCGGGCAGACGTCCAGGACCCGGCGCAGGGCGACGGTGGACAGCACGTCACCACCGGTCCAGATCTCGCGTACTCCGGCGAGTGCGCGGGGCGCTTCCTGGGCGACGGCGTCGAAGAGCGCGGTGGTGAAGTAGACGGCGGTGATGCCGTGTTGCTCGATGGCGCGGGCCAGTTCCCCCGAGTCGATCTTCCGGTTGGGCAGGATGACGGCCTGGCCGCCGTGCAGCAGCGGTACCCACAGCTCGTAGGTGGAGGAGTCGAAGGCGAGCGGTGAGTAGGCGAGGACCTTGCTGTGCCGGTCGGCGTCCCAGCAGGGGTCCAGGGCGAGCTCGACGACGTTGCGGTGGGTGTTGGCGACGCCCTTGGGGGTGCCGCTGGACCCGGAGGTGTACATCACGTACGCCACCTGGTCGGGGTGGGTCACGGCGTCGGGCGCGGTGCGCGGGCCGTCGGCGGCGGCCGCAAGCACCTCCTGGACGGCGAGCACGCGCGCGTCCCCGGCGAAGGCGACCTCGTCCGGGTCGCGGTCGGTGAGGACGATGCCGACGCCGGTGTCCTCGACGATCCAGCGCAGTCGCTCCGCGGACTGGCGGGGATCCAACGGCACATACGAGGCACCGCACTTGAGCACGGCCAGCATCGCGGTGACGAAGGCGAGCGAGCGGTCCTGGTAGAGCGCCACCGAGTCGCCCGGGCGCACACCGAGCCCGCTCAGGGTGTACGCGACCGAGTCGGCGTCCGCGTCGAGGGCGGCGTAGGTGAGGGTGCGCCCGGCGCAGTGCAGGGCGATGGCGTCGGGGGTACGGGCGGCCTGGGCGGCGAACAGGGTGTGCAGGGGCCTCTCGGGCAGGGCGGCAGCGGTCTCGTTGTAGTCGACAAGGAGCTGCCGGCGCCGTGCGTCACCGAGCCAGTCGATGTCGTCGGCCAAGGCTGCGGGGTCGGCCAGGACGGCGGTGACGGCGTCCGCGGCGCGGGACAGCAGGTCCGCGGTGGTGCGCGCGCTGTCGGCGGTGAACCGGTCGGTGCGGTAGGCGAGTTCCAGCGTGGGGGCTCCCCCGGCGGTGCGCACGATCACGGTGACCGCGTGGTGCGTGGACTGCCGCAGCCGTACGCCGCCGTCCCAGGGGCAGTCGTCGACCAGTACGGCCGTGTCGAACAGGTCCGACCGGGCGCCCGCGGCGCCGCGTACGGCGGGCCCGGAGATCGCGAGGTGTCCCGCGACGCGCTCGTGGAAGCGGTCGACGGCTGCGATGACCTCCCGCACCTCGGCGTCCGCGCCGACGGTGACCCGCAGCGGCAGGTCGTCTCCGCCCATGCCGAAGACGATGTCCGTACGTCCGGTCAGCCGGGCGCAGACCACCGCCCAGATGCCCTGGTGGACGGCCTCGGCACGCACCCCCAGGCGGGCGGGGAGCGCCGCCAGGGCGTCGGCGGTCGCGGCCGTGAGGCGGACGGGCAGCACCTCGCTGTGCGGGGCTTCGGAGCCGCCGGTCTGCCCGCCGAGGAGGCACGGCTCGAGGGGGCCGGCCAACTCGGCCCGCCAGATGCCCTCGTGGACGTCGAAGTCGGTGCCGGCCTGGCTGCCGGTGACCGTGGAATCCAGCTGTGCCGCTGTCGCGTCCACGTCGCCGGCGAGCAGGCCGGCCAGCAGGGAGTGCAGGCCGGGGGTGTCGAGGACCGCCCGGTGTGCGGTCAGGACCAGCGCGTGGCCGCCGGCTTCCTGGCCGGTCAGGGCGAAGCGGAGCAGCGGCTCGTCGCCGGAGCCGATGTCGAAGCCGCGTGCCCACTGTGCGGCGGCCACCTCGGCGGGGTCGGCCGCCGGGTGCTCGGTCCATGGCAGGGGTGCGTCGGGCACCGCGGCGAGCACCGGCCGCCCGGTGGTGTCGTAGCCGTAGCGTGCGAGCAACTGCGGGTGCCGGGCCACCAGTTCGGCAGCAGCCTGTCGGACGTCGGCCGCCGTGCGGTCCGCGGGCAGGGCGGCCACGACCTGGCCGACGTCCAGGGTGCGGGCGCCGGGCTCGTACAGGGCGCGCAGCAGCAGGCTCTCCTGGACGGGGGTCACCTCAAAGGTCTGCGCGGGGAGCTGCTGGAACATCTCGACACCTTCTCCAGAAGGGCTTCGGGCACGGGTACGGCGGGTGGGACGGTGGGTGGAGCAGGACGGACCGGCGGGACGGCCGGGCGGGGGCGGGCTAGCTGTAACTGCCTGTCTCTGTCGGGGACTTGAGCTGCGGAAGGTCCTGTACGTACTGCGGATGGCGGGCGAGACCGTCGGGCAGCAGCAGATCGGTGTCGTCCACGGCGTCCAGGCGGTACTTGCCGAGTGCGCTGATCAGCAGCCGCAGTTCGAGGGCGATGCTCTCGACGAGCCGCACCAGCCCTTGCTCGCGGTCCTCGTCGGCGGCGAGCAGCGCGGCCCGCCCGAGACCGACACCACTGGCGCCCAGGGCGAGGGCCTTGAGGGCTCTGGCGCCCTCCCAGATCCGCCCGCTGACGAGCAGACAGTGCCCGTCGGCGTCCACGGCCCGCAGACAGTCGGCGAGCGGCAGCCCGACGTGGTCGAGGAAGGAGCGCGGCGCCCAGCCGGTGCCCCCTTCCGCACCGTCGACGGTGACGGCGTCGGCGCCCGCCTGCCATGCGGTCGCGGCGGCCCGGGCGACGTCGCGGCCGGGGTGGAGCTTCACCCAGACCCGGGCGCGCGGGAAGTTGTTGCGCATCAGCCGGATCTGCTGGCGCAGGATCTCCTCGGTGAAGGTGCCGGGGCTGCTGGTGCGCAGCACCTGGCGCTCCGTGCCGCCGGTGTCCGAGTCGGGGTCCGCGCCGCTGGTGCCCGAACTGCCCGCGCCCGGACCGAAGATGTCGGCCGTGCGGTACTGCTCGGCGAGGGCGGCTGCTTGTGCGGCGGGCAGTACGGTCATGCCGCCGAGGCCCGGCTTGGCGCCCTGGCCGACCTTCAACTCGAAGGCCAGGCGGCCCGTCGCGTGCAGCGGTTCGACGGCCGGGTCGCTGTAGACCAGGTTCCAGACCTCGCTGTCGGCGTCCTCGGTGGACTGCTGGACGACCACGCCGCCGCATCCGGCGGGCGCCTCCTCGACGGCCTCGGCGTAGGCCCTGATCCGGCCGAGCAGCGGGGACGACCCGTTGTCGGCGGAGCTGCGGTAGCCGTTGACGGGCACGATGTTCTCGCCGATGACGAGGGGAATGCCGAGCCGCCCGGCCTGGCGTCCGACGGCCTCGCCGAGCTCGTCACCGGTGGCGCGCGTGGAGCCGAAGGCGGAGACGTACAGCGGCAGCGCTGAGCCGAAACCGCCGAGCGTGCAGGCCAGTTCGACATCGTCGTGGTGGGGTTCGCGGCCGAGCTCGATGAGCTTCTCGAGGCGCTGCGGCATGAACACCGGGGGGACGACGCGGACGGCGTCGAGGAGGTCACCGGCCGCCTGCCCGGCGCCCCACAGGGTGGTGCCGTATCCGGCGGTGGGCGGGAACACGGCGGCGGCGCCGGTGCGCGCCCGCTCGCGGACCTGCTCCTCGGGGAAGCCGACAGCGGTCAGCCGGCCCGTCACGGGGACACCACGCCCGGCACCTTGGGGTAGGCCGAGGCCTGCCAGACCTCGGCGCAGCCGGTGACGTACCGGGTGAAACGCTCAAGACCGAGACCGAAGCCGGCACTCGCGGGCAGGCCGCGGCGCGCGAGGTCGAGGTACCAGCCGTACTTGGCGGGGTTCTCGCCGGTCTCGCGGATGCGGGTGACGATCGTCGCGTAGTCGTGCTCGCGCTCGCTGCCGCTGGCCAGCTCGCCGAAGCCCTCGGGGGCGATCAGGTCGAAGTTGCGCAGGCTGCCGGGGTGTTGCGGGTCCTCGCGGTCGTAGAAGCCGCGCGATCCCTTGGGGTAGTCGACGACGAAGAAGGGGCGGCTGGCCTTGGCGGACAGGATCTCCTCGCCCTGCCAGTCGATCTCGGCGCCCGGGTCCTGCGGATGCCCCAGGTCGAGCAGGCTGGTGGTGGCCTCGCGGTGCGCGATCCGGTCGAATGCGCCTGCGGCGACGTCGCGGAACGCGTCCGCGTCGCGCTCCAGCAGCTCGAGTTCGGCGCTCACGTGGCGGGCGCTGTCGGCGACGGTGTACGAGACGAGCTCTTCGAGCAGCGCCATGGCGTCCTCGCGCCGTCCGTCGCGTATCTCCACGTCGATCTGGTGGAACTCGGCCAGGTGCCGGTGGGTGACGGCCCCTTCGAGGGGTTCGAGGCGCACGTTGGGCGCGATGTAGAAGATCTTGTCGAAGGCGAGCAGCGAGGCCTGCTTGTAGAGGATCGCGCTCGTCATGAGCTTGTACTTGTGGCCGTAGAAGTCGACGTCGACCTGCTTGGAACCGCGGGTCCCCGGGTCGGTGACCGGGCCGATGACCGGTGGCAGCAGCTCGATGAAGCCACGCTCGGCGAGGAAGGCCCGGGCAGCGGTCAGCATCCGGTTCTGCACCTTGAGGATGGCCTTGGTGGCGGGCGACGAGAGGTGCACGTCGGGGGAGGTCGGCAGCGCCGCCGGGGCCCCGGCGGATCCGCTGGATGAAAGGGACATGGTCATTCCTCCGGAAGCGGCCGCTGAAGGTGCCGGGCATGCAGGGGATACGGGAGCCTGCGGTGTCTGTACTGCCTGTGCTGCATGGGCTGCCGGTCTTGCATGGGCTGTCTGTGCTGCCCGTGGGTGCGCATCGGCCGGGGCGGCGGCCCGCAGCGGGCGTCCCGGGGGCAGGTTCTCGTCGTACCTGCGCTGCACGAAGGAAAGCGCCTCGTGCAGTCCCGCGGCCGTGAGCCGGGGCGGCCGGTGGCCGTCGAGGACGTGCCGGATGGGCATGGCCCCGATCTCGGACCACATGAGCCGGCCGTCGGCGTGGATGTGGCTGCGGGTGCGGCCGGCGTTGTCGGGGTGCAGGCAGTAGGGGACGTCGAGATAGCCCCGCCGGAACGCCTCCAGGAGCGCGTCGCCCAGGTCGTCACTGAGGTTGAGCACGGCATGGACGAGCGCCCGGGCTTCGGCGTAGACCGGGTTGTCGGGGGTGGCCGGGCGGGAAAGGGGCCCGCTCGCGGTGGTGCGGACGGCGTCCGCGGCCATGCGCAGGGCGGCGATGTTCTCCGCGACGGTGGGGATGCGGTGCGCCTCTGCCTCGGTCTTGACGATGAGCCGGCGCGCTCCGGTGCGCACCGCCAAGTCGGCGGAGGCCGCCAGGAGGCGGGCCGCGCCCGGTGCGGTCGTCGGGTACAGGCCCATGTACGTGTACAGGACGATGTGCCAGTCCGTGCCGGGCAGCAGTTCGCAGGCGAGTGCGCGCAGCGCGGCGACGGCCTGTTCGTCCTGTTCGGCGTTGGTCTGCTGGGCGTAGCTGAGGGAGACGCTGTGCAGACCCAGGCGCCGGAAGAAGAGCGCTTCGAGGACGCTGATCGCCACCAGCAGGCCGGGCGGGCACAGTTGGCCGAGCATGCAGCCGCCGAAGGTCTCCAGGTGGGGTTCGCGGCCGGTGGCACGCAGGTCGGCGAGGAAGCGGCAGGTCTCCTGCCAGTTGCGTACGGAGTCGGCGAGCGGCGTACGTCCGTAGGGCAGGCAGTACGAGACGGGTCCGCCCTCGGTGGCGTCGAGCCCCACCAGCGCGAGCGCGGCGGTGATCGCCTGCGGGCGGGCGGAGCCGTGCCTGACCTGCACCGGGAAACCGTCGGCCCGGGCGGAGTCGAGGATCCAACGGGTGGTGTGCGGACTGTAGGCGGTGATCGGGTAGCCGTTCAGCGCGATGCGGTCGCGGATGGCCCGCACCGCGGAGAGCTCGTCGCCGACCCGCGTATAGCTGTCGACGGTGATGGTGCCTACCACCCAGTCCGTCGCGCGCTTGGTGGCGAGCAGCCCGTCGCGCATCCGGGCCGGGTCGGAGAACCCCATGCGGGGCTGCACGACCAGTGCGCCGGCGAGCCGGGCGGCGGCCATGAGCCGGGTGAAGTCGGATCCGGACCCGACCTCGCCCCTGGCCGGCCCGGCGGCCACGTCGGACAGGGTCATCCCCCGGCCCCCTCGGCGACGGCTTGCAACGGGGCGGACGGGGACGGGGTCTTCGGCAGGGCGCTGACGAAGGCCTCGAAGGAGGCCAGGGCGATGCGCTCGTCGAAGACCGCGTCGCAGCCCGCCTCGATGAGGGCCCGCACCTTCTCCTCCCGGCCCTCCAGGCCGATGCCGAGCTTGCCGCCGACGACCACGGGCAGCGTCCCGTTCGCGTCGTCGGCGCGCAGCGCCCGCAGCAGCGAGCGGGCGTCGTTGAAACCATGGCCGTTGACACTGCTCACCACCAGCAGGTCCGGGGCCAGGTCGCGGCAGCTGTCGACGACCAGTTCGTCGGGGGCGCATGGGCCGAGGTTGACCACGCTGTGGCCGAGGTCCTCGAGGAGGAGCTGCAGAAAGACCAGGTTCCAGGTGTGTGCGTCGGAGGAGGAACCGGTGACGACGACATCCAGTGCGTGGGGGCGAGTGAGGTTCGTCGGCGCTGCGGGCTGCATCATTCGCCCCCCTCCATGGATGAGTTGAAGGCTGTGGTGAACGCGTGCCGAAGACGGTGGTGCAAGCTCTGATGGCCGAGCCTAGGAGGCCGCGATCACCCTGACCGGCGCCTGAAGCGGCAGCTCAGCGGCAGTTGGCCGGGCATCGGATGGCAATGCCCGGCGGACCGCCGCCCACGGGGCGCGGCGCCACCTACCGTGGGCCGCCCCGGCCGCACACCGGCCGGGCCCACATCGTGGAGGAGTGTGAAGTGACGCACCCGATGGAGGAAGACCTCAGCGAGGGGCTCGCCGCCGTACTGGCGTCCGTCGACCGCAGCGACCCGCTGGGCGAGGCCCAGGTCGCCGCCCTGGAGGCGGCCCTGCTCCTGGTGCGGGCCGACCGGCTGGTGCCGGACGACGAGAGCCGGGCGCAGCTCGTGCACGAGGCACTGGGTGCGGCGCGGGCCACCGTCGTGGCGACCGGGATAGCGCTGATGCGGCAGCCCGGCAGGGCGCGCCATGCCGTCGGCTAGGGCGTGTCCGGCGGATCTTCGCGCAAGAGCCCACGGCGTCTGGTGCGTGCTCTCGGCGTGCGCCCGGATCGCCCTCGTCCTGGACGTACTTGGGTGATTCGGGCGTGCGGCGAGCGGGGGCACCCCCGGCCGGAGGCTGGGGGCGCGTGCCAGGCGTCGTGGGCCCGCGAAGATCCGCCGGACAGGCCCTAGAGCTGCCTGCGAACCGCCGCACGTGCTGCCTGTCGGGCCTTCGGCCCGCCCCTAGCGTGACGTGGCACCGACCCACAATCCGATCACCGAGGTGAACTGCATGGCTACCAACCCTTTCGAGGACTCCGAGGGCACCTACGTCGTGCTGGCCAACGACGAGGGCCAGCACTCGCTGTGGCCGGCTCGCCTGACGGTGCCCGCCGGCTGGTCCGTCGTGCGGACCGAGGGCACCAAGCAGGAATGCCTGGACTACGTAGAGGCCAACTGGACCGATCTGAGGCCCAATTCGCTGATCGAGGCGATGAGCGCCTGAGGTCCACGCGACCTTCAGCCGCACCCGTCCCCACGGCACCGGGGAGCCCACCGCCCGCCTGCTCGGCGTACCGTACGACGCCGAGCAGGCCGCAGTCGTATGTGCGCCTCGCCGAGGCTCGGGCCGTCACCGTCGCTAGCCGCGCATGACGCGCAGGACACCCGCCGCGATGGCAGCCAGCGCGAGACCGAGCAGCAGCGCTCTCGACCAGCCCTGCGGAAGCGGCTCGTCAGCTGTGCAGTGTCGGCATTCACGGTGATCAGCGGGGAATGAATCCAGCCAGTAGGCCCCGAGCAAGGTCGCCTGCGACATGTCGTACAGCTCTACATGGTCAGCTTGTTCCACGTATGCAGTAACGGTCCCCGGCCACGATGGCCACGCCCGCGCACCGGCTTGGTATATGCCAGATGTCGACGGTTCTCGATGTGCCGGGAAGAGACCTCGTACGGCATCGTTCCCAGCAGTCGGCCCCACGCTGGCGCACTGGTCACGGACGCGCTGCAGAAGCGCTCCGCCCGCACCTCCGCACAAGCCGGCCCACACCTCTCGCGCGCCCCAACCACCCGCGGACGTCCGTCACATGACGGCGGTACGCAGCTGGCGCGGGACGGCGATCTGGCATTCCGCGTCGCTAGGGCCGGGCCGTTCGGCGCGTGTGGGGTCGCTGTGGGTGGGGTCGGTGCGGACGAATTCGGCGAGGCGTTCCGACCAGCTGCCCTTGGCGGTGCCGAGGGCCACTTCGGCGAGGCGTAGGAGTTGGACGTCGGAGGTGCCGGCGGGGGCGAAGATGTGGTGCGCGTCGCGCAGGAAGCGTTCGATGGGCCGGTCGGTGAACAGGCCGGCGGCCGCGTGGATTTCCATGGCGCTGCGGGCGGAGTCCAGGGCCGATTCGACGTTGACGAGTTTGGCGTTCATCAACTCCGCGTCGCAGGAGGCTCCTTGGTCGAGGAGGGACACCGCGTGGTAGGCGGCCAGGCGGGCCGTCATCAGGCGGGACTGCATCTGGCCGAGCTTGAGTTTGATGTTGGCCAGGGCGTGCAGCGGCTTGCCGTAGCGCTGGCGTTCCTCGCAGAAGCGGGTGGTCTCCTCCAGTAACGCCTGGTGGATGCCGAGGGAGACGGCCGTCAGGTTGGCCCGCCCGTACAGGACGCTGGAGGAGTAGGCGACCGCGAGGCCGTCGCCCTCCGCGCCGAGCCGATTGGCCGCGGGGACGCGGCAGTTGTCGAAGCGGAGCTCGCCGAAGCTGAAGCCGTGCAATCCCATGGTGGCCCGCTCGGCGCCCAGCGAGAACCCGGGGCGCTCTGATTCGACGAGGAAGGCGGTCAAGCCCTTCGAGCCGGGTGCGGTGCGCACGACGACGCCGTGCAGGTCGCCGACGTGGCTGTTGCCGACATACACCTTGCGGCCGCTCAGGAGGTAGTCGTCGCCGTCGCGGACCGCGCTGGCGGCCATCCCGAGGACGTGGCCGCCGGATTCAGGTTCGGTCACCGCGATCGTCGGCAGGCACTCGCCGGCCGCCACCGCGGGCAGCCAGGTCTTCTTCTGCTCGTCGTTGCCGAAGTGGACTATCTTCGCGACGCCCAGCTGGGAGGCCTGCACCATCGCGCCCATGGCGCCGCTGACCCGGGACAGTTCCTCGATGATGATGGTCTTGGCGAGATGCCCGACGCCCATCCCGCCGTACTCGCGGGCCACCGTCGCGCCGATCCAGCCCTGGCGGGCTATCAGCCTCGACAGCTCGTGCTGCACGGTACGGGTGGCCTCCATCGCCGCCACCCGCGGCCGGACCTCGCGTTCGGCGAAGCCACGTACGTCTTCTCGGAGTTGATGGTGAAGCTCACCCGTGAAGTAGCTGCCCATCGCGAGCCCTCTTCCGTGAAACGCCTGCCCGCAGGGTTGTTCGAGCAGGTGACACCTCGGTAATCCCCCCATTGGCGGCAGCAGCCCTGGTTCAGATGGGGAACCGCCCTGGTCGCGTCGCACAGCGCCCGGCACCGCATCTCCCGCGATGGACTGCCAAACCGTTTCCTCTCGCCGCCGACCCGCCCGAGATCCGTCCTGCGGCAGGGCCTCGGAACCGACCCGTTCCGATACCGCCATCGACCCAACTCCCCTAGCTGGACGCGACATTGGCGGAAAGGTCCCATCCAGCCATCGTGAAGGTACGGACTTACATCTGCAAGCACATCTGCAAGAACGTTCGTAAGCACATCTGCAAGCACAGGTGCAAGAACGGCTGTCAGCAAGGGCTCTGGGCAGCACGATGCCCGGGCCACGACACAGCCGGTCGTCGCCTCGACGGGAAGCGGACAGACGTCGGGCCCGGAGCCGGTCCGGCCCGGGCCCGACGTTCACCTGGTCAGGGCTTGCGTCCCACTCCGCAGAACTCGTCCACCTCGGCAGGGTCACCGAACGGGTTCTTCGGCGCGCGCCAGCGCGAGCAGGACACGATGCCCGGCTCCAGCAGCTCCAGGCCGTCGAAGTATCCCGCGAGCTGATCGGGGGCGCGCAGGTGGTAGGTCGGACGGCCGACCTCGTTCCAGATGGAGATGGCGTGCTCGAAGGCGTCCCCGGTGACCACGTTCGTGCCGTCCGCGGTGACGAGATAGCTGCCCGACGGGAGGGCCGCCATGAGGCGCCTGACGATGGACTGCGCCTCCGCGGTGTCCTCGATGTGCCCCAGCACATTGAGGAGGATCAGCGCGATGGGGCGCTCGAAGTCCAGGAACTGGCTCGCGCCTTCGATGATGCGGTCCGGTTCCCGCAGGTCGGAGTCGATGTAGCGGGTGGAGCCCTGCGGGCTCGACGTCAGCAGCGCGCGGGCGTGGGCGAGCACCATGGGGTCGTTGTCCACATAGACGATGTGCGCGTCGGGAGCCGTGCGCTGGGCGACCTCGTGGGTGTTGTCGAGCGTGGGCAGACCGGTCCCGATGTCCAGGAACTGGCGGATGCCGACCTCGCCCGCGAGGTGCATCACCGCGCGGCTGAGGAACGACCGGGAGTGGCGGGCGATCGGCACTATGTCCGGGTATATCTCGAAGAACTGATCGCCGACCATCCGGTCGACCTCGTAGTTGTCCTTGCCGCCCAGCCAGTAGTTCCAGATCCGGGGTGAGTGCGGCACGGTGGTGTCGATGGCGGGGCCGGTCTGGCTGCCCGGCTCGTGCGGAGTATCTGTGCTCACGATGGCCTCTCCTGGCGAGAAACAAGCGCGCCTGCGCGTCAACAGGCAACGTAACCGGGCCACTTCCGCCTTGCCATCAGTACGGCAACACCCGTGGCCAAACGATTCCTCGGCCAGGTGATTGATCGGCTGCGTCAACTTCCGGCGAGGAGCGGTGCCGGTCCGGCGGGTATGAGGTGGGGGCGCTCGCTTCCCGTGAACGCCCCCACCAGGGTCAGCAACCGGTCGACGGTCGCCCGGGCCGGCGCGGCGGTCGACCCTGGGGCCGCGAAAGCAGCCCACACCGCCTTGCCGTTGGGGCCCGGCTCCGTCCACCCCCACCGGTTGCTGACAGCTTCCACTATGCGTAGCCCCATCCCGGCGTCCTTGCGCGGCACGGCCACCCCCGGGTCGAACACCGCGCACAGCAGATCGGGCCCTTCGCGCTGCAGGTTGAGCACCAACGGGCAGGGAAAGGGCGGTTCGAGCACCGGGCTCATGCCGTGATCCAGGGCATTGGCCACCAGTTCGCCGACTGCCGCATAGAGCTGCGGCCCCAGTCCGGCCACGCCCCAGCACTCCAGGGTCGACCGCGCGAACTCCCATGCCACCTTCTCCGCGGTGACGTCGGCCTCCAGTAACTGGCACACCGAATCCACCGCAGCCGCATAGCCGCCAGAAGCAGGCCCCCAGGGCCCCGCCGCCATCGTCGTCACGCCAACTCCCGTACCTGCAGACGTGTTTGGAGAAACAGCCTTGCCCGGCCATCGTGATGGTATGGACTTACGTCTGCAAGCACATCTGCAAGAACATTTGTAAGCACACCTGCACGCACATCAGTAAGCACACGCGACGGCCCGGAGTCGGTCGCGGTACCGACTGGAGGGCCTGGCCATGGGTTCGCTGCACGATCGCGCCGAGGGATATGACAACGGCATGTCTGCCGCGCGCATTCTGGGCGTCCAATGGCGCAAGAGCAGTCGCAGCAATCCCAATGGGGAGTGCGTGGAAGTGGCCTCTCTGCTGGACGGCCGAACCGCCGTGCGTGACTCCCGATTTCCGGCGGGCCCGGCGCTCGTCTTCACCAGGGCCCAGATCACGGCCCTTCTCAAGGAACTCAAGGAGGGTCAACTGGGCGATCTCAGGCGGCCCTTCCAATGAGCCGAATGCCTGTACAGATGCGCGCCCCCGGTGGAACACTGCCGCTGGGCGACCCATTCACCCCGGGGAGAGAAGCGACGTGAAGCCATCTCGGGCAGAGAGAGTGCCCGCCGTCGGTCCGTCCTTCGGCCAGGTACGCGGCGGTCCGACCGTCCTGCGCATCGTGCTGGGCACCCAGCTGCGCCGCCTTCGCGAGGCCACGGGCATCACCCGGGAGGCAGCCGGCGAGGCGATCCGCGGCTCCCACGCCAAGATCAGCCGCCTGGAGCTCGGCAGGGTGGCCCAGAAGGAACGCGATGTCGCCGACCTCCTGACGCTGTACGGCATCACCGACCCGGACGAGCGCGAGGAGTACCTCGATCTGGCCCGCCGCGCCGGCAGCGCGGGCTGGTGGCAGCAGTACAGCGACGTGACACCCAGCTGGCTGGAGACCATCCTCGGCCTGGAGGACGCGGCCCACGTCATCCGCAGCTACCAAGTGCAGTTCATCCCCGGCCTGCTCCAGACCGCCGGCTACGCCAGGGCCGTGACCAGCCTCGGCGAGGCCCGTGGCTCGGCCCACGACATCCAGCGCAAGGTGGACCTGCGCCTGCGCCGCCAGCAGCTGCTCACCCGGGCCAACCCGCCCAAACTCTGGTTCGTGATGGACGAGGGCGCGCTGCGACGCCCGATGGGCGGCCCGGCCGCGATGCGCGAACAGCTCGAGCACCTCATCGAGATGGCGGCTCTGCCCAACGTCACCCTGCAGGTGGCCCCGTTCACCGCGGGGCCATCGGCCGCGGCCGGCGGGCCGATAACCCTCCTCCGCTTCCTGGAGGCCGACCTGCCGGACATCGTCTATCTGGAACAGCTCACCAGCGCCCTCTACCTCGACAAGCGCGCCGACGTCGAGAACTACATGGTGGTGCTCGACCGGATCAGCGCGGCGGCCCACACCGACGAGGACAGCGTGCGGTTCCTGCAGGAGCTGCTCGCCACGTACTGACCGCCCGTCGGGACGGGGTGCGTCACTCCAGCAGAGGGGCCGCCGCACCGGATCGAGCGGGCGGGGTCAGGGCCGGAGCACGATCTTGCCGCGGGTGTGCCGCAGTTCCAGCTCGCCGAACGCGTCCCGCACCTGCTCCAGCGGGTAAGTGCGGGCGATCGGGACTTCCAGCTCCCCGCGCGCGGCCAGCCGGGCCAGCTCGCCGAGCACGACCGCGCACGCGGCCGCACCTTCTCCGTACGTGCGCGCGCCGACCCTGGCCGCCGCCTGCCAGTCCCGGATCGTGTTGATCCGCTCGGGCCGCACGCCCAACTCCACTGCCAGGTCGACGTATCCCGCACCGAACGTGTCGATGAACGCATCGACACGCCCGCCGGCGGCCTCCCGGATCCGTACCGCCACGTCGCTCCCGTACGCGACCGGGACGACACCGCGCTCCTTCAACCAGCCGTGATTGCGCTCGTCGGCCAGCCCGATCACTGTGGCGCCGCGCCGCCGGGCGAGCTGCACCGCAAGCGACCCGACGCCGCCCGCCGCACCGGACACGACGACCGTGTCGGACGGTCCCGGGTCCACCGCGAACACCGTGGCGTACGCCGTCGTGCCGGCCACGTACAAGGAACCGGCCACATCCCAGGACAGGCCCTCCGGCCGGAAGACCACGTTCACGTCGTTCGCCACGACGAACTCCGCGTGGCTCGCCCTGTGGTGGGTGAAGCCCAGCACTTCATCGCCCACCGCGAAGCCCCGTACCTGCGCACCGACCTCCACCACGACGCCGGCCAGATCGCTGCCCTGCCCGGAGGGAAACGTCGCAGGCCACCGCTCGTGCAGCTCGCCGCTGCGGATATGGGCCTCACCGGGCTGAACACCGGCCGCACGGACCTCGACCAGCACCTGGTCGGGGCCGGGCACCGGGCGTTGCACCTCCTCCACCCGCAGCACATCGATCCCGCCGTACTCGTGGAACCGCACCGCCTTCACCGCGTGATCACCGCTCTTCCTCGCTCGGCCAAGCCTTGGACGGTCACGGCCCGGACAGCCACACGCCGACCGCGCCAACGCGTCCAACGGCCGCGGCACGGCCCTTTCTTCCCATCCGCCTCGCAGCAGAAGACTTGAGGGTGGATCGAAGCCAGCCGGGGCCGGCCGGATCGCACATGCTGATCCGGCCGGCCCCGGCCCTGAACACCACCCCGCACGATGCCGTCAGTCGCTGTACACGCCGACCTCGCGGAGTGAGTAGCCCCACTTGGTGGCGCGCTCCCCGCCCTGGATGCGTACGTAACGGGCTTGAGCGGTGGCGAAACGCGCGGTGTCCAGGCCGCCGTCACCGGAGTCCGTGGACCACGCCGTCTTCCAGTTCGTGCCGTCCTCCGACAGCTCGATCCGGTACGACTTCGCGTACGCCTCCTCCCAGTCGGCGGTGACGCGCTTGACCGGCTTCACGGATCCGAGGTCGATCCGCAGCCACTGGTCGGCCTTCCATTCGCTGGCCCAGCGGGTGCCCTTGTCGGAGTCCACGGCCTTGCCGGGGGCGAAGCTGACGAACGGGTTCCACCACTCCGTCGTGGACGCCGAGGCGGCCGCGCCCGAGGCCAGGTTCGGCCCGGAGTCGTGCTTCTCGGCGCTCCCCCAGGTGCGGAGGTAGGACTCGGCGCCCGCGAACATGTCGTCCACGACCTCCTGGCCGCCGACGATCCTGATGTCCTCGATCCAGTCCGGGACCATGCCGTAGTGCGCCCCGCCGGCGGTGTTGAAGTCCCAAGTGCGCTCGCCGGTGGTCTGCTTGTCGATCACCGAGCCGCCGTCCGTGCTGCGGAAGGGGTACTTGACCGGGTTCGGGGTGTCGGCGCCCCGCGGGCCGGGCCAGCCGCCGACACCGTTCATGTCGGTGCCGTAGCCGTAGCCGACGTTGTACTTCTCCCGCAGTGCGTCCGTGCGCTTGGCCTCCGCACTGAACCCCTCGGAGCCGCCCATGTACTGGCCGGCGAACCCGCCGAGCTTGTAGAGCCGTTCGGTCCAGCCCAGGTCCATCCAGCTGTGCGAGGAGATGACGCCCGGGTACGCCTCGGATTCGAGGATGTCGAAGGCCTGGCCCGCCGCCTTGACGCTCATGTGGTCGACCTCGAGCATCATGCCGCGTTTCATCATGCCGCGTACCGCATAGTCCCCCAGGTCGGTCAGCCCGCGGGTGTTGCACTGCGCGTCCGCGGCGTACTTGGGGACGGACACACCCTCCGGCAGCTGCTTCTCCGCCTGCGCCGCCACCGCGTTGCCGATGGGGTTGTCGTGCTGCGGGCCGCGACAGGTCTCCGTCTTCCAGAAGGTGCCGGTCGACAGGAACTGGCCCACGTTGATGGCCGTGCCGAGGGCGCCCGAGTCGAAGCGCACCCCGCACAGGGCGTTGTCGAACTTGTGGCACAGGAACATGCTGCTGACGCCCAGTTCATGCAGCTCGTCCAGGCCGCGGTCGATGTCCCCCTTGTCGCACTGCCCGACGTCCAGGATCTGCTTGCAGCCGAACGGCTCGGAGGTCTCGACGCCCAGGACGACGGCCAGCTTGCCCTGCTTGATGACCTCGCGGGCCTGCGCGCTGCTGGTGACGATCCGGAACCAGCCCTTGCCCGGGCCGCCGTACATCTTGTCGATGAAGGCCTGCATGTCGTACGACTTCTTCGCCTCGAGGCGGATGGCGGTCATCTCGTCGCAGCTGCGGTCCTTGAAGAAGTAGACCGAGCAGATCACGCCGTTGGTGACCAGGTCGTTGACGAGCACCCGCTGGCCGCCGCGCCAGGCCCGCTCGATCCCGGCGTAGTAGTTCTGCTGGTGGGTCAGCGAGTCGTGGGCGGGCCAGTCCTTGAAGGTGGGCCAGCCGTTGGGATCGTGCTTGCCGTCACCACCCTTGGTGATCATGTCGAAGACGGCGAGCGAGCCGTCGGGGTAGTGCTCGGGGCAGTCCTTCAGCGCGTCGGCGACGCCCTGCTCCGAGAACGGCTTGCCGCAGATCAGCCGGCCGCCGAAGCCCTCGTTGGACATGATGTGGTCGTGGGCGTCGACGAAGCCCCTGACCCGCCCCTGGGCGTCGGTGCCCTTGAAGGGCTCACCCGTGACGTTGATCTGCGCGTCGGGCGTGGGCCGTGCGGTCGCGTTCCACCAGTCGGTGTCCGCCGCGGAGCCGGGCACCGGACCGAGCACCAGTGCCATCACGGTGAGGAGCAGTGACGCCACCGTGAGGGATCTGAGTCTGCGGCGCTGAGGTCGAGCCATGGTCATCACTCACCTTGATTGGCATGTTCACGTAAGTTACTGACGGGTTTTCAGGATTGCGACCGCCGACGGTGGAGTCAACAGTCAGGGCCGATAAACATGAGGATTCCTCAGGTTTGGTGAACTCATACGGAGCTGCGACAGGTTGAGGCGGGTCGGCCAGGTCATCGTCAGGCCACACCGCGGATGCGGTGGACGAGGAATCCGCCGACGAGGATGACCAGGGCCGCGGTGACGTACAGGCCGGTGTAGCCGCCGAGGTGGCCGATGACCGGTGAGGCGAGGGCGGGGGCGAGGACCTGGGGGCCGGAGTTGGCGATGTTGATGACGCCGAGGTCCTTGGCGCGATCGGCGGCCTTGGGCAGGACCTGGGTGACCAGGGCCTGGTCGACGGCGAGGTAGATGCCGTAGCCCGCCCCTAGCACGGCCGCGGCGACCAGGGCGGACGACCAGGTGTGGAGCAGGGCGAGCAGCAAAGCGGCCGCGGCCATGACCACCGAACACAGCACGACGAAGACCTTGCGGCGCCCGACCCGGTCGGACAGTACGCCGACGGGGATGGCGGTGAGCGCGGCGCACAGGGTGTAGACCACCGTGAGGATCAGCACGCCGGTGCCGGGGTCGTCGTGGTGGACGGCATCGGCGAGGAAGTAGAACAGGTAGAGCGTGCCAAGGGCGTTGCCGAGGTTGATCAGGAAGCGGGTGAGCCAGGCCCAGCCGAAGTCGGGGTGCAGCCGGGGACTCACCCACAACGAGCGGGCGAAGACCCGGGCGTCGAAGGCGGGGCGCAGCGCTCGGGGCAGCGGCGGCTCGAAGCGGCGCAGCGCGAAGGGCAGGGCCAGGGCGACGGTGAGCACGGCGAGGATGCCGTAGCCGGAGCTGACACCGGTGATCAGCAGCGTGGTGATCAGCGCGCCGAGGACAAGCCCGAAGGACTGCATGAGGCCGGTCCAGCCGGAGACTTGGGCGCGTTGGGCGAGCGGCACCCGGTCGGCGATCGGGGTGGTGACCCCGGCCAGCATCGCGTTGAGGCCCGCCTGCGCGAGACACCAGCCGACGGCGACCCCGGCAACGGTGTGCTGCGAGGCGGTGACCAGCAACCCCGCCGCCCCGGCGAGGGCGCCGCCGACGATCCAGGGCCGGCGGCGGCCGAACCGGCTCGTGGTCCGGTCCGACCAGGCGCCGGCAAGGGGGTTGGCAAGCACCGCGACGAGCGCGCCGAGGCCGGTGACGAGTGAGAGCGCGTCGTTCTTGTCGTGCGGGTCGATGTGCTCCAACTGCAGGGGCAGCAGGATCTGGATGGGCGTCAAGAACGCCATGAACACGGCGAGCGTGGCCAGCGAGAGGTCCACCGTCCAGCCGGCCCCGACCGGGGCCGTGGGCTCGGCGAGGACCGCGGCGTCGTCCGCGGCGGCGTCCGCCGCGGAGGCGTGGGCCATGATGACTCCGTTGCTCAGGACCGCTGGGAGGCGATCAGGTCGCGGTACCACGCGAAGCTCGCCCGGGGCGTGCGGCGCCCGGTGGCGAAGTCGACCTCGACCAGGCCGAAGCGCTGGTGATAGCCCTCGGCCCACTCGAAGTTGTCGAGGAGTGACCAGGTGAAGTAGCCGCGTACGTCCACGCCGCGGGCCAGCGCACGCTCCACTGCGGCGATGTGGCCGGCGAGGTAGTCGATGCGCGCCTGGTCGTGCGGGCCGGCCGGCTGCGAGCAGCCGTTCTCGGTGATCCAGACCGGCGGCAGGGCGTCGCCGTAGCGGGCCTTGAGGTCGACGAGCAGCTGCGTGAGCCCGTCGGGGACCACCGGCCAGTTGAAGGCGGTGCGCTCGTACAGCTCCTCGGGCTCGGCCAGATCGAAGGGCAGCCCGCCGTCCGGATCGGCCGGGGCGGTGACCCAGGTGGGGTTGTAGTAGTTGATGCCGAGCCCGTCCAGCGGTGCGGCGATGGTGGCGAGATCGCCGTCCCGCACCACGCCCGACCAACTCGGGTCGGTCATGCCGTACGCCGACAGGTCGGGGTAACTCCCCAGCAGCAGCGGGTCGTTGAAGAGGCGGTTGTGCAGGGCCTCGTACGCCGAGGCCGCCGCCGCGTCCCGGCCCTCCTGCGCGTCGGAGCGCAGCCGGACCGGCGTGCAGTTGTTGGCGATCAATATCTGCCCACCCGGAACGGCGGCCCGCAGAGCGGCGGTCGCAAGACCATGAGCGAGCAACTGGTGGTGGGCGACGGGCAGCGCGTCGAGGAGCAGGGCGCGGCCCGGCGCGTGGACGCCGAAGCCATAGCCGAACGACATGTGCACAAAGGGCTCGTTCAGGGTGATCCAGCGCCGTACCCGGTCGCCGAGCCGTTCCGCGACCACGTCCGCGTACTCGGCGAACCGCTCGGCGGTGTCACGGTTCAGCCAGCCGCCCTCGTCCTCCAGGGCCTGCGGAAGGTCCCAGTGGAACAGAGTGGGGGTCGGCTCGATCCCGGCGTCGAGCAGCGCGTCGACCAGCCGGTCGTAGAAGTCCAGCCCGCGCGACTCGACCTTGTCCGCACCGGTCGGCAGGACGCGCGGCCAGGAGACCGAGAAGCGGTACGCGTCGAGCCCGAGGCGGCGCATCAGCGCGACGTCCTCGTCGAACCGGTGGTAGTGGTCGCAGGCGACATCGCCGGTGTGGCCGTCACGGACGGCCGCGGGACGCCGCACGAAGGTGTCCCAGATCGACGCGCCCTTGCCGTCCTCGTCGGCCGCGCCCTCGATCTGGTACGCGGCGGTCGAGGCGCCCCAGGCGAAGTCGGCCGGGAGCCGCGGGAGTCGGGTGGCATCGGTGGAGCTTGTTGTCACTGGCGCCTGCCTTCATTGCTGATGCGAGAGTCACCCACGCCTGGCTGCCGGGCCCGGCCCGGCCCGGCACCTGGCTCCTGGAGCCGCACCGACGGCCGCCCGCGTCCCAACAGCAGTCTGGGCAGGGGTTGTTGGCGACCAGGGCATGCCGCCCGAGGCGGGCCACAACGTAACATGAACCATCGTTCATGTTCTATGGATTGGCGCCCGTCTGCGCCCTGCCCCTGGGCTACGCCGCTCGGGCAGGGCAGGGCAGGGCAGGGCAGGGCAGGGCAGGGCAGGGCAGGGCCAACGTCTGTGTCGGCGCTCGGGTTACGAGGCTGGTCGGCGGCGGTCCGAGGGGCCTGACGTCGGTCCCTGTCCGGGATCCGGTGAGGCGTGGAACGACTCAGGTCACCGTTGCGCGGACGTCAGGCGGCCGCGCAGGTCCTCCCAGTAGAGGTGCAGCATCCGCTTGAGCTCGTCCACGGTCTCCAGGTCAGACTCACCGGGACTCTTGAAGACCTCGTGCAGCACCGCGTTGGCGGCCCACACCACCATCCGCGTCGCCCGTTCCGCCCGCTCACCGCCGGGCCCGCCGGTCAGGTGCTCGACGATGCGCTGCAGGCCCTCGGCGATGAGCGTGTTGCTCGCGTCGTCTGCCCGCGCGAGCTCGGGACTGAGGTGCCGTCCGGCCCACAGCGCGCTGCCGCCCGGCTGGGACCGGAAGAGTTCGGCGTAGACATCGACCAACGTACCGACCGGGTCGGCCAGTTCGCCCTCGACGGCACGCTCCACGAGTTCGTCGGTGGCGGTCTTGAAGGCCGATAGGTACTGCTGGCCGAGTGCGTCCACGACGGCGCTCTTGTCGGGGTAGAACTGGTAGATGCTGCCGACCGGCGCGCCCGCCTCCTCGGCGATCCGCCGCATCGTCAGCGCCTCGTACCCCTCCTGGGACAGGATCCGGTCGGCCGCCGCGAGGATGGCCTCGACCCGGGCCCGGCTGCGTGCCTGCTGAGGCTGCCTCCGCAGCCGCGCCGCCGACGTCGGCTGCGGCTTCCCTGCTTGCGTCACCACGAGCCCCCGGTCGTCCGATGACGCGAACGTAACACGGGGCCACGGAGCGGGGGCCGGCCCATGGGTGTGGTCTGGTGGGCCGGCGGTCCGGCCCCCCGCAGTGGATCAGAGGCTGCCGACGATCAACCAGGCAGCGATGCCGAGCACCGCCAGGTACCCGCCTACGGACAGCGTCTTGCCCAGACGTTCCCGTCCGGCGCCTTCGAGCCACCGGCCCATGAGGCCGACCAATGGTGCTCCGAAGACGATCAGCAGAATACCGATGAGGAAATCCACGATGCCCGCCCCTGGTTGCGATCACTCCCCAGTGATCGAGAGCAGAATCGTAAGTCACAGCCGCCCCCCTGGTGAACCCCTCATCCGGCACCACGACATTGCGTGGCCCAGGGTCTGGCCATGGCTCCGCTCGTGACCCGCAGGACGGGTCGTAGGCTTCCACCGTGAACGACACCCACGGCATACGCATCAGACCGGGCGGCCCGGCCGACGTACCAGCCATTCTGACCATGCTCGACGCCGCCGTGGTCTGGATGAACGATCGTGGCAACACCGAGCAGTGGGGCTCCACGCCGTATTCACAGCAGTCCGGCGGAGTGGAGCGGGTTCAGCGGTACACGACCGAGAACGCCTCGTACATCGCCGAGTTGGCCGGGACACCCGTCGGAGCACTGGTCCTGGACAGCGGACCCAGCCCGCAGATGCCGATCGCGCCCGCCGAGGAACCCGAACGGTACGTCCGCCTGCTGATCTCCGACCGGCAGCACGCCGGTCTCGGCATCGGGGCGGCGCTGCTGGCCCATGCCACCGAGGAGACCCGACGGGCCGACGTGGCACTGCTGCGGGTCGACTGCTGGGCGGGCGGCGGAGGCGAACTGGTCGCGTTCTACGAGCGCAACGGCTTCATCCCCACCACGCGTTTCCTGTCCGGGGCCTGGCCGGGCCAGGTCCTGGCCCGGCGGGTCGGCCGAAGGCTCGGGCAGGGCAGCCCGTTCGCCCGGCTCGGCGGCGGGTGACCGCGACGGGCGCGACCACCCAGCCGCCTGACTCCTTGTCCGGCTCCGCGCCCCGCCCGCCTCACCAAGTCCTGCCCGCCGGCCGCCCGTTACGACAACTCGGAGTTGTCCGCGACGCAACCGCACCTTGACTCGTACCGTCACGGTGGGGCGATCATGGCTCGTGATGCGCGAACTGTCGACGCCGCCCGTACTCCCCTCCGGTCTGCTCTCGGGCTCTCCTCAGCCCGTGCTGCCCGCTGCCCAGGGTCTGCTGCTGCGGCCCTGGGAATCGGCTGACGCCCCGGTGTTCCTGTCCGCCTACCAGGACGCGGAGATTCGCCGCTGGCACACGCGCCGCCCCCTCACCGAGGCCCGCGTCCTGGAGTGGTTCGACGCCTACCGCCGGGACTGGGTTGGTGAGAAGGGCGGCCACTGGGCGGTCGCCCACGAGGGCGGCGACGTACTCGGCCGGATCGCCCTGCGTGGCTTCGATTTCGATGACGGCATCGCCGACATCAGCTACTGGGTGCTCCCGGCCGCCCGCGGCCGGGGTGTGGCGACCAACGCCATGGCAGCACTCTCGGCCTGGGCGCTGGATGAGATCGGCTTCTACCGCCTGTACCTGGACCATTCGACGCGCAACCAGGCCTCCTGCCGGGTCGCCACAAAGTCCGGCTACCTGCTCGAAGGCACCCAGCGCAGTGCCGCCGTGCACGACGACGGTCGGCACGACATGCATCTGCACGCCCGAACCCGGGAGGATTGAACCTGCCTGCCGGTCGATCAGGTGGGCGGCCGGTCATTGCCCGCCTCACCAGGTCTTGCCGGCCTGCTCCCGGACGGTGCGGTTGATCCGGTTGAAGAAGTTGGTGAGCGCGATCTCCAGGGTGATCGCCCCCAGTTGCTCCTCGGTGAAGTGGTCCGCGGCGGCGTCCCAGATCTCGTCGGTCACGCCCGGTGCGCCGTCCTGGAGCCGGGTCGCGGCCTCGGTCAGCGCCAGGGCCGCCCGCTCCTCGTCGGTGTAGAAGGGCGTGTCACGCCACGCGGCCACGTGGTGCAGCCGCTGGTCCGTCTCGCCGGCCTTCTTCGCCGCCTCGGTCGAGGCGAAGACGCACGGGCTGCAGGCGTTGATCTGGCTGGCGCGCAGGTGGATCAGGCCCAGCAGGCTCCCGTCCACGCCCCCGGCGTAAATCGCCTTGTAGAGGTGCTGGATCGCAGTGGTCACGTCGGGGTTCGGGGCGCTCGTCATGCGTGCTTCCATCGGTGTTGCTCCTTCATCGGTGAGTCATCGGCGACTCGTCGGTTACTTGAGCCCCTTCGGGCCCGTCATCACCCATGACGGAGCAGTTTCGAGAAAGGTAACAACATGTCGCACAGCAGCCCGGCGGACCCGATGGCCGAGGCGTTCGAGGCCCAGCGCGACCGGCTGCGTGCGGTCGCCCACCGTATGCTCGGCTCGCACGCCGACGCCGAGGACGTGGTCCAGGAGGCCTGGCTGCGACTCTCCCGCCAGGACGCGGCGGTCATCCAGAACCTCGCCGGCTGGCTGACCACGGTGGTCGGCCGGATCAGCCTCGACGTCCTGCGCTCTCGCCAGACCCGCCCTGAGGCGTCCTACGACGACGGTCTGTCCGAGCTCGTGGTGACGCTCGACGACGGTCCGGTTCCCGAGGACGACGCGGTGCTCGCCGACTCGGTCGGGCTCGCGCTGCTCGTCGTCCTGGAGTCGCTCAGGCCGAGCGAGCGGCTGGCGTTCGTGCTGCACGACCTGTTCGCCGTCCCGTTCGACGAGATCGCCCAGATCCTCGGCAAGTCCACCGCCGCCACCAAGATGCTCGCCGGCCGCGCCCGCAAGAAGGTGCAGGCGACCCGGCGGCCGAACGGCGTCGGCCGCGAGCAGCGCGAGGTGGTCCAGGCCTTCCTGGCAGCGGCTCGCCGCGGCGACTTCGAGGAGTTGCTGCGCGTCCTGGACCCCGATGTGAAGCTGACCGTCGACACCCCCGACGGCGTGGTCGTCGCCCTCGGCGCCACCAAGGTCGCCGCCGGTGCGCAACTGTCCGCCAGTGCGGCCACTCAGGGACGGACGGTGCTCGTCAACGGCCTCCCCGGGGTCGTGTCCTGGCACGAGGACGGCAGCCCGGCCTCGGTCCTCGCCTTCACCGTCACCGACGGCCGCATCACCGACATCTCGGTCGTGATCGACCCGGCCAAGCTGGCGCGGATGGATCTGCCGGATCCGGCGTGAATCGAGAAGGCCAACAGCGCCCCGAATCAGGAGAATTGCACCACAGGACGGGCAATGGTCTGCTGTATGAGCGCCGCTGACCCAAGCCCGACAGGGGGACCGTCCCGGACGACACCGCTCGATTGCGGCGCGTCAGTGCTCGTACTCCCGACCCGTGACGCACCACTCCAGCACGGACATCGCCGCCGACATCTTGTGATGCGCCTGCCGCCACGCGCGGCTGCGGGCCCCGTCGAGCACGTCGTCGGTGACCTCCTGGCCGCGCACCGCGGGCAGGTCGTGCAGGAACACGGTGTGCGGGGAGGCGACCTTGGCGAGGAATTCCTCGTCGATGCGGAAACCGTCGAACGACCTGAGCCAGTCGGCGTCCGCCTTCGGCACGCCCATGGTCTGCCAGCGGCTGGTGTAGACCGCGTCCACGGTCCCGGTGACCTGGTCGATGCCGGTGTGCTGCGTCACCTGGGCGCGGCCGCCGCCCAGTTGCTCGGCCGTCTCGAGGACGTCGTCGGGGACTTCGTAGCCGGCCGGGCACAGCAGGGTGAGCCGCAGTCCCGGGGTGAGGGCGGCGGCGTACGCGAGGGCCGCGGCCGAGCTGTTGCCCTCGCCGACGCACAGGACGTGCCGCCCGGCGAGGGTGCCGAACTCCTCGGCGACCGTGGTCAGATCGGCGATGGCCTGGGTGGGGTGCTCGCCCTCGCTCAGCGCGTTGACGACGGACAGGTCGGCGGCGGAGCCGAGGCCGCGCATCTCCTCGATGGGCCCGTTGGTCCGTACGACGAGCCCGTCGAGGTACTCCGCCATGACGCGGGCAGTGTCCTGGAGCGTCTCCCCGGTGACGAGCTGGAGGTCGTCGGGGCCGTACGCGATGGTGTGCGCGCCGAGCCGGGTGGCACCGGCCCAGAACGACGTACGGGTGCGGGTGGAGGACTTGCTGAAGTAGATGCCGACACAGCGGTCCGTGAGGGTCTTGGTGCGGGCGCCTTCGCGGCCGAAGCGGACGGCGCGCGCGACGAGGTAGTCGAGCTCGGCGGAGTTCAGATCGGTGAGCGAGATCAGATTGCGCATATCGGGGTCGCGACCCTTTCTACGGATGCGGCGGAGGAGACGGCGGCGGGCACCCGCGCGGGGACCGGCGCGCGGTCCCGGCGCTCCGCCGCCACCAGGTGCTTGACCAGGTTGAGGACGCTGAAGCGGCTCACCGCGTCGGCCCGCGACTCCTCGGCACCGACCGGACAGATCAGTCCGCGCAGCAGCAGCGCGTGCACCCCGCGCCCCACCTCGGCCGCATTCCCCGGCGTGCGGCGCGCGACGGTGTCGACGGTCCAGGCGCCCTCGTAAGCGGCGAGGGTGCGCAGCAGGGCGCCGTGCTGCGGGGACATCCGGGCGATGGTGTGTTCCAGGGAGCGGCGCAGCCCCAGGGCGGAGCCCGGGTCGGAGACCGGCTCGGTGAGCATCACCGGGGAACGCCGGGCGGCCTCGAGCAACTGGTGCGGGGCGTAGACGGAGAGCCAGGTGGCGGCCGACTCGAGTGCCAGGGGCACTCCGTCGAGGGCCTGGCAGACGCGGGACATGGTGGCCACGACGGATTCGGTGGGCAGGATCTCGGGCCGCAGGTAGCGCAGGTACGACATCATCAGGTGCAGCGCGGGCTGTTCGGGAACGTCGGCCGGTTCGCAGTCGGCGGGAAGGGCGAGCGGGGCGAGCGGTAAGACCCGCCCGGCGAGGCCCAGTTCGGGCTCCCGGGTGGTGACGAGGATGCTCAACCGTGAGCTGCTGTGCAGGAGTTGCAGCAGCGCGGACTTGACGGAGTCGGTCTTCTCCAGGCCGTCGAGGACGAGCAGCGTGGGCTTGCCGTCGATGACCCGGGGGATCTCGGCGAACGGCCCGCAGTCGTTGACCAGTTCGCGCACCCAGTCGGCGAGCATCTGCTGGGAGCGGCCCTCGATCGCGTTGACCGAGCCGCCCATGGGCACCCACACGATGGGTGTCTGGTGCCTGCGGTGCAGGACCCGGGTGGCTTCCAGCGCGAGCCGGGTCTTGCCGACGCCCATGCCGCCGACGATGCTGACGAACCGCTCGCGCTCGGTGCCGAGCAGTTCGGTGACCGCGCGCAGGTGCGGGCCGCGGCCGACGAACGGTCCTGTCGCCACCGGGGGTGCGGCCGGTTCGGTGTTGTACACCTTCTTGAGCGCGTCGGCGACGGACCGGCTGCCGGTGGACATCTCCAGGGCGGCGCGGCGCGGGCCGCTGAGCCGCATCGCGTCGGCGAGCAACCGGACGGTGTCCTTGCGGGGCCGCTGCACGCGGCCGAGTTCGAGGTCGCGGATGGCCCGTACGCTGACGGTGGAGAGGCCGGCCAGCTGTTCCTGGGTCAGTCCGGACCTGATTCGGGCTTCCTTGAGCAGCCGGCTCAGTCGCTGCTCGTCTGTGTGGGCACTTGTCCCGGTCTGCGGATCCGGCTGAGCGGCGCGAGTGTCCGCTCCGCTCAGGAGACCGGCAAGGGGCGTCTGATGAGGCATCTCTCTCCAGAATGGTTCGGGGCGTGCTGCCGGTGGCTCTCCCTTCGCAGTATGGAATGCGGCTGCTACAGGGGGACTTGAGGTCAGCTGACACGCGCCCCGAACAAGCCCTAGAGAACGGCCAGTTCCGCCTCCAGGTCGTCCAGGCCGAGGGATCCCTGGGACAGGGCCGCCATGTGCCACCGCTTGAGGTCGAAGGCGCTGCCGCCTGCCTTGCGGGCGGCGTCGCGGCCGCGCAGCCAGGCCCGCTCGCCGAGCTTGTAGCCGATGGCCTGGCCGGGCACGCTCTGGTAGCGGATCAGCTCGTTGCGGATGAAGGCCGCGGGCCGGCCGCTGTGCAGGCCGAAGAATTCCTCTGCCAGGTCAGGGTTCCAGCGCTCCCCCGGACGGAACGGCGAGTGGGCGGGGATCTCCAGCTCCAGGTGCATCCCGATGTCGATCACCACGCGTACGGCACGCATCATCTGCGCGTCGAGATACCCGAGGCGGTGCTCCGGGTTGCCCAGGAAGCCCAACTCGTCCATGAGACGTTCGGCGTACAGCGCCCAACCCTCGGCGTTGGCACTGACCATGCCCACCCCCGTCTGGAAGCGGGACAGCGACCCGGCCAGGTGCGCCCACTGGGCGAGTTGGAGATGGTGTCCGGGAACGCCCTCGTGGTACCAGGTCGAGACCAGTTCGTACGTGGGGAAGCGGGTGCGGCCCGCCGTGGGCAGCCAGGTGCGTCCGGGCCGGGTGAAGTCCAGTGACGGCGAGGTGTAGTACGGCGCCGGGCTGGCGCCGGCCGGGGCGATGCAGGACTCGACGCGCTTGACCCGCTCGGCCATGTCGAAGTGCGTTCCGTCGAGCTTCTCGATCGCCTCGTCCATGAGGTCCTGCAGCCAGCGCTGCACCGCCTCGGTCCCGTCGACGGCGTGGCCGTGGGTCTCCAGGTGCTCCAGCACCGCCCAGGGATTCTCGGATCCCGGCAGGATCTTCGCGGCCTCGACGCGCATCTCGGACAGCAGCCGGTGGAATTCGGACCAGCCGTAGTCGTAGGCCTCGGCCAGGTCGAGCTCGATCCCGTTGAAGTAGCGGGCCGAGCGGACGTAGCGCTCCTCACCGACGACGTTCGCGGCTCCCTCGACGGCGGGGGCGTACGCGTCACGCAGCCAGTCGCGCAGGTGGACCAACGCGTCGGTGGCAACCCCTGCCGCGCCGGCCAGTTCGGTACGCAGGGCCTCGGGTCCGGGGGCCACGAGGTCGGCGAACCAGCCGCCCTTCTCACCGATGGAGTCGTCCAACTGGCGGATGAGTGCGGCAACTTGACGCGGACCGCCGGGCAGATTCCGGACCAGACCTTCGGCGAGCGCCGCCCGGTATCCGGCCAGGGATTCGGGAACGGCCCGCAGCCGCCCGGCCAGGGCCAGCCAGTCCTCGTCGGTCCCGGTGGGGGTGACGGTGAGGACCGTACGTATCTGCGGCACGGGCGAGAAGATGTTGGAGACCGCGCGCAGCTGCTCGCCCGTCTCGATCATCGCCAGTTCGGCGGTGAGCCGTTCGCGCAGCAGCCGGGCGCAGTTCCGCTCGTCCGGCGACTCGGTCCCGGCCGGCGGCAGTCGGCGCAGGGTGGACCGGAACAGGTCCGCCAGTTCTTCCTGTCCCGCAGGGGAGAAGTCGGGGAGCCTGGCGTGGCTGGCGCCGTCACCGAGGTGGGTTCCCATGATCGGGTCCAGTTCGATCAGGGCGTCCACGTGGTCGTCCGCGATCTGCCGCGGCTGGGGGGAAGCGTTCCTGGGCTCTGACATGTCGTCATCCTTTCGGCAAGTGGCCCTGACGGGGTCCGGTCCCCGCCATCTGCCGCACAACTGCCCCTGCGCTTCGCCGGTGTCGGCCCGCACCGTGCCGTTCACTGGCCCGGTGTCCCCTCCATCCGCCGCTTCCCGTGCATCGGACGCGTCTGCCGCCACCATCGCCTCCGTCGTCGACGCCGTCGCCGACGCGATGCCCTGGGCCCGTACCGCACTGGCCGAGCTCGTCGCCTTCCGGTCGGTGGCGGATCCCGCGCGCCTCCCCGTGGCCGACTGCGAGGCGGCGGCCGACTGGGTGGCCAACGCGCTGCGCGCCACGGGCTTCGACGAGGTGGCACTGCTCGACACTCCGGACGGCACGCGCTCGGTGTACGGCTTCCTGCCGGGCCCGCCCGACTCCCCCACCGTGCTGCTGTACGCGCACTACGACGTGCAGCCGCCGCTGGACGAAGCGGCCTGGCACTCCCCGCCGTTCGAACTGACCGAGCGCGCGGACGGGCGCTGGTACGGCCGCGGAACGGCGGACTGCAAGGGCGGCGTCCTGATGCATCTGCTGGCGCTGCGCGCCCTGCGGGCCACGACCGGCGTGCCGGTGAACGTCAAGGTGATCGTGGAGGGCTCGGAGGAGCAGGCCACCGGCGGGCTCGAGCGGTACGCCAAGGACCACCCCGAACTGCTGCGCGCCGACACGGTCGTCATCGCCGACACCGGCAACGTACGCGCCGGACTGCCGACCGTGGTCGCCTCGCTCCGCGGCGCGGTCCTGGCCCGGATCGAGGTGCGGACCCTTCGGGGCGACCTCCACTCGGGCCAGTTCGGCGGGGCCGCGCCCGACGCGCTCGCAGCCCTCATCCGTGCGCTGGCCTCACTGCACGACGAGTCGGGCGCCACGGTCATCGACGGCCTGCCCAACACGGGGCAATGGAACGGAAGTCCGTACGACGAAGAGGCCTTCCGGCACGACGCGCAGGTCCTCGACGACGTGTCCCTGATCGGCGCCGGCGAAATCTCCGACCGCCTGTGGGCCCGTCCTTCGGTCACCGTCATGGGCATTGACTGCCCGGCGGTGAACGGCGCCACCCCGGCCGTTCAGGCACGGGCGCGCGCCATGGTGTGCCTGCGGATCCCGGCCGGCACGACGGCCGGGACGGCGGGCGAACTGCTCACCGCCCATCTGAGGTCGCACGTGCCCTGGGGGGCGCGGGTGGCAGTGGAAGTGGTGGGACACGGACAGCCGTTCACGGCGGACACCGGCACCGCCGCCCATGCGGCGATGGCGCGGGCCATGGAGACGGCGTACGACGGTGAACGGCTGCGGGTGGCGGGGCTCGGCGGCTCGATCCCGCTGTGCTCGGCCCTGGCCGAGCTGTATCCGCAGGCCGAGATCCTCCTGACCGGTCTGGGCGAGCCCGAGGCCCGGGTGCACGCGGTGAACGAGAGCGTGGATCCCGGCGAGTTGCGCCGGATGGCGGCGGCGGAGGCGCTGTTCCTGCTGTTCAGCGCGGAAGGCGTGAGGGGCGGCGAGGCTCAGCTCGAAGCAACAGTCGTTCGCACGGCGTCGGCCAGGGCCACCCCGAAAGCCTCGGAGCCCACGGCGTTGGGGTGCAGCGGGAACGCGTCGCGGGTGGAGACTGCCCCCTCGACATAGCGGTCGGCGGGAGCGGCACAGGAATCGTGTCCAGCACCCAGGGAATAGGTGTCGACGAACGTGGCGCCGTGCCGCTCCGCCGCCCGCCTGAGGGTATTGCCGAGGTAGTTGACCTTGTCCTGGAGGTAGTCGGCGTCCTGGTCCCAGAACGGCTGGCTGGGGTAACAGCCGTCGGCGCGAAGGTAGTTGCCGTAGCCGACCACGAACACCTCGGCGTGGGGAGCTCGGTAGCGGATGGTGTCCAGGACGGTGTCGAAGGTGGGCGCCCAGTCGTCGATCGCCGCTTCGACCTTGTCCGTGCCGCCTTCGGTCTGGGACCGGGCGCAGCTCCTTCCGAGAGGCTCGGGGAGCACGTTCACGCAGCTGAGAGCGAGGGGGAACATGGACGTGTCGATACCGCCGATGGTGATGCTGACGACGTCCGTGTCGCGGGAGAGGGCCTTGTACTGGGGTGCGGTGCCCGCGAACTGAGAGGTGCTCAGGTGGTCGACGGTGGCGCCCGAACAGCTGACGTCGGTCAGCGTGGCCCCCAGGACCCGGGCTGCGACGTGGGGATAGTCCGCGAGTGACCGCTTGCACTGCCGGTTCGAGATGTCGGTGGGCAGCACGAGCGGAGCCGCCGCGTAGGAGTCGCCGAGGGCCACGTACTCGAGCGGGCCGCCGTCGGCGGCCAGGGCGGACGATGTCGCGGCCGGTGCCGCGAGCGCTCCCCCGCACAGGACGGTGGCGGTCAGCAGGGCGCGCAGCAGGCGAGGCTTCATGGTCGGTGGCCCTTCGTGTTCGTGCCGGGTGTTCATGCCGGTGCGTGATGGCCGCCTCAGCATCGGGCACCCCCTCACCGGCGGGCCATGTGCAAGGGCCCAGCGTCGTCGGCTGCGTCTTGGGCAGGGGCACGCGTCTTGGGCCGGGGTGCCCGTCTCAGGCCGGTCACCCGTATTGGGCGAGACACCCGTCTTGGGCGAGACACCCGTCTTGGGCGGGGCACCCGTCGCACCCGGCCCGGGCCGGGTGGCTCGATCGAGGGTCGTCCTCCGCTGTCACTCCGGCACGGACCGATGCAGTTCCAGCGTCCGCAAGGCCAACGCCCAGCCCAGCCGTGCCTCCCCCGAATCCGCGGGCCAGCCGGTGAGTTCGGCAACGCGGCTGATGCGGTTGAGGATCGTGTTGCGATGGCAGAACAGCTGCGTGGCGGTGCGGGAGGCCGAGCAGCCCGAGTCGAGCCACACGCGCAGCGTCTTGAGCAGTTCCGGGCGCTCGGTGCCGCTGCGCAGCACCCCGTCCAGGTAGCGCATCGCCATGCGGTCCGCGATCTCCAGCTCCGCCCCGAGAGCGGCATGGACGAGCCGTTCGTCGAGACAGGCGACCTCCCCGCTGCCCGGCAGGAGCGTGACGAGCGCACGCTGTGCGAGCCGCAGTCCCTGGTCGGCAAGGGCCAGATCCGTGAAGACCGGCGAGATCCCGGCCCGGCCGACGGCCTGGTGGTGCAGGACATCGGCGAGCAGCGCGGGCTCGGCCGTCCGCAGTCTCACCAACCCGGCGACGACTTCGGCCCGCGGCCGCCAGAACGACCACAGGCCCACGGTCTCCAAAGCGGGTCCGGGATCGGGCGACGGGGCGGGGGTCGCCGCGTCCGGGGCGATGACGACCACGGCGTACCGGTCGCACGGGGGCACGCCCAGCGCCGCGGCCGCCGCTGTGGCCACGGCGGGGTCACCGGCCCGGCCGTCCAGCAGCGCCTCGAAGAGGGCGCCGCGCCGGGATGCCTCACGATGCTGCAGTTCCAAGGTCCGCAGCCGGTACGCATCCGCCATCGCGGAGGAGAATTTGTCGATGGTCTCCCAGACCGCGCCGGCCATGTCCCCCATCAGGCCCTGCTGGGCGGGCGACCGATCGCACATCCAGTCGGCCATCGCCTGCCACAACACGCGCCCGCCCCTGCGGTACGCCTGCAACACCGTGGCCAACGGCATGCCCTGCTCGGCACGCAACCGCCCGTTCTCGGCGGCCACCGCCTCGAAGCGGCGCTCGCCGGACGGGAGCGCGCCGAACTCGTGCAGCGCCAGCTCCATGTTGCCGCGCAGGGTCAGTTGCAGGTCCTCGTGCGAGACCGGCCGGCCGCTGGCATAGACCGTGCTGTGGGCCCAGATATCGGCCGAGAGCTTGCCGACGAGCCCATCCATGTCGTCGAGCAGCGTCATCGCCAGGTCTCGGTGCAGCACCAGCTCCTGATTCATTGCCGCAGGATAGGTACCCGCACTGACCAGGCGAAAGAGACGGTGGCCCAAGCGCCACTCCCGCTGGCTTGGGCAACCGCACACACCACCGCACACGACGGAGAGGCCACTGCCCCACCGGCGCATGACACCGTCAGTCGACGACCGCCGGGACCCGGACCGCCGCAGGCCCTTCGGCACGGCTGACGATCCACTTCAGGACGCCGGCCAGCACGCTGCCCACCACTCCCGCCGCGAGGATGAAGACGAACGGTGCGCGGGCACTGCCGGTCCGGTCCTCGACGAGGCCGAAGACCAAGGGACCCACGAATCCCCCCAGCAGACCGATCGTGTTGATGAAGGCCAGGCCCACCGCGGCCATCAGGCCCGACATCCGGGACATCGCCACCGACCAGAACAACGGCAGCGTGCCGGTCAGGAAGAAGTTGGCCACGAAGAGCAGTGCGTACCGGGTCATCGCGCCGGTGGCCGGCAGATAGGCGCCCATGGCCACGGTGGTGGCGACGGCGCACACGACGATCAGGCCGGTGTCGTTGCCGATCCTGCCGTGCAGCCACGGGAAGAAGAGGACACCGCCGAGGATGGCCAGCCCCATGCTGCCGGTGACGAGCCCGATGGCGAAGGTGTTCGTGACGCCAAGGCCCTCCACGATCGAGGGGAGGTTGAACCCGACGGCGGAACCGACGAGTTGGTTCACGAAGTACGTGGCCGCGAGGACCAGCACGATCGGCCGCCCGAAGGCCAACTTGAGGTTGCCGCGCAGCCGGTGCGGTGACGGATCGGCCCCGACGGCACGCTCCGACAATGCGGCAGCCTGCGCCGACGTGAGCCAACTCGCGTCCTGCGGACGGTTCGGCAGCGCACACCACACGAACACGCCGATCCCGACGGTCACCAGCCCTTCGACCAGGAACATCCACTGCCAGCCTTGAAGCCCGGCGACACCGTCGAGCCGCATGAGCCCGCCGCCGGCCGGCGCACCCAGGATGGTCGCGGCGGCGGGCGCGGTGTAGATGAGCCCGACCACGGTCACCCGGTGCCGCTGCGAGAACCAGAGCGTGACCGTGTACATCAGCGCCGGATACAGCCCGGCTTCGGCAGCGCCGAGGGTGAACCGCAGGACGTAGAAGGAAGTCTCGCCCTGGACGAACATCATCGCCGCCGAGACCAGGCCCCAGGTCACCGCGATGCGTGCGATCCACGCGCGTGCCCCCACCCGGTAGAGCACAAGGTTGCTCGGGACCTCCAGGAGCGCGTAGCTGAGGAAGAAGACACCCGCACCCAGACCGTACGCGGCCGCGCTGATGCCGATGTCGGCTTCCAGCTGCGTCTTGGCCAGGGCGATGTTCGTACGGTCCACGTACGACATGAAGTACGCGAGGCCGAGGACGGGCAGCAGCCGCCTGATCGCCGTGCGTGTCGCGGCAGCGTGCACCGCGTCGGAAGAAGTGAGCATGACAGTCCTTCCCGCGAGCGCGCACAGGCGCGCAGCAGGGTGGGAAGCGAGGAGTAGAGCCACCCGCGCATCGCCGTTGGCGCGGCAACCGGGGCGTCGCTCGTGGGTGTTCAGGATCGAGTACGACTCCTCGGCCCGGCCATGTGCACTCGCCCACCATGTGCGGCCCGGCCACTGGGCATGAGCACGGGGGCGCGATCGCTTCAAGGAGCACACAGATCAAGGCATGTCAGGAGCGAACAGCCGTGGGACGGAGCAGACTGTCGGTGGGCACACCGTGAAAGCTCACTCACGCCACTGCTCAGGAAGGCGTGCCCGCCCAGACTCCGCGGGCGAAGGTGCCATGGACCCCCTGCGGTGTCGGCGCGGCGACAGGACCGAGGAGCAGTTGCGCGTTCAGCTCGCGCTGCTCTCGGAACTCGTCTCCTACGCACAGGACGCCATGCAACTGGCTGCGGAGGATGCGCAAGTGTTCATGGCGCTCTACGCCGTCCTGCGACACCGCGCCGCCGAAAAGCGCGAAACGGACCCTGCTCTTCGTCAACTCGCCGAGAGCGCTCTGCGTCAAACTGCCGCCGCGGTCTCCTGCGAACAGCAGGAGACCGCGGTCCAGCTCCTTGTGACCGTGTGGTCGGCCGGCCTGAGGTCCGGCTGCGAGGCCGAGCAATGGGCCACCAGTGCGCCGGAGCTGCCCGCCAAGTGTCTGCGCGCGGCCACGACATCGACACCGCCATCAACACCGACACCGACACCGACACCGACGACCTACCGCACCAGCCGACCGACCGCCTGAACCACATAACGGAGCTCGTGTCGCAGCTCAGGCGTCCACACGGTGGGCTTGGTGCAGTGGGTGGAGACCATTCCCATCAGTGCACCGGTCGGGGCGAGCACAGGCAGCGAGGCGACGGCACGGACCCCGGCGTCCTGGAGAACCTCCGACGCCGCCGTCCCCGCGAACAGCGGTGACGAACGGACGTCTGCCACGAAGACGGGGCGCTGCTGTCGCGCCGCCGCGCCGCAGGCACTGCCATCCACCTCGACCTCCACGGTGCGGAAGAAGGACAAGAACGGGTTCTGGAACCCCTGTTGCACCGCAATCCGCAGTGATCCTGATGCGGAGTCCAGGACCTGGGCATTCCCCATCGGGGCTCCGGTGACGCGCATTGCCGTTGCCAGCCCTTCACGCAACACCGTCCGATTGCGCTCCTGGACGGCGAGCGTGGACGAGGCATCGCTACTCGGTTGGATACGCAGCTCGCGCAGGCCGCCGCTCAGTTGCAGCTCCCGCAGTCTGGGGTCGTCGGCACCCCAGACCTCCATCTCTCCGCCCTCGGCACGTACTTGCTCCGCCAATGCCTCGACGAACGCCACACCGGCGGATCCGAGGAACGAGATGTGATGGAAGTCCAGAACCAGACAGCGGGCATCGGCCGGCAGGTGCGACAGCTGTCTCCGCAACGCCACGACGGCCCGGCGGTCCAGCTGTCCCGACACGTGCACGATCATCCGTTCACGCTGCGAGGTGACCACTACCTCGATACCCGGCGTCGGCAGGGACCGCATCATGGATTCCACCCGCTTCGACCGTGCTGGATCCGACGCGTTCACCCTAATCCGTGGGTAAGACCGTCCCCGACGAGATCGAAGTTCGTTACGGGCTGTTCGAGCAGGTTCACGGTGTCCGGGCAGAGGCGCCCAGGCAGCCGCTCGCCCGCCAAGGATCAGCGGAGGGGACACCTGCAGCAGCCCGGCCTGCAGGTCGCGGGTGACGAACCGCGCGAGCAACTCGGTTGTCGCCGCATGCCATGTCACCGCCCGCATGTTCGGCCCCTTGGGATCGACGGTCGTGTCGGTCGGGTCCGGCGGTGCTCCACCCGCGTACGCGTGGGACATCCCGTCAATGGCGTACTGCTGCACCAACAGGCAGCCGCGTGCGTCACGCCAGTCGGTGACGGTGAAGGTGCGGCCGTTGGTGTCACCGCGGCGGGAGACGGCGGGCGTCCGGGGCACCGACTTGTCCGGCTCGCCGTTGTCCACCCAATCGTTGGTGCCGAGCCGCTGCCGTACGAGCGCGCCTTGGTCGGTGAGGACGGCGATGGGGAAGCACCCGGCCGGGCACAGAGGATCACGTGCCCGGCCGGTGGAGTACGAGGGCCCAGCCGTCACCCGGTCAGAGAATCCAGCGCGGCCCGGGCCTGCGTACGGTACGCCTCCACCCGCGCCATCTTGATCTGCTCGTAGCCGCGAATCGTCTGCGGCAGTTCGGCGATCGCGACGACCGCGCCCGCGTTGTCCGCGGTGAGGTGCTCCAGGGCCTGGCTCATCAGCTGCTGATACTGGGTGATCAAGGCCCGCTCCGTGCGGCGTACGGCGTTGTGGGCGAAGGGGTCGAGGAGGGTGCCGCGCAACCTGCGTGCGGCCCGCAGGGCTTGGAAGGCCGGTCCTGCGGTGCGGCGCAGGCGGAGTTTGCGGTTCAGGCCCATCGCGCGCAGGAGGGGCGGGTGCAGCAGGACCGACACGGAGGCGTCCGCTCCGAACTCGTCCCGGATGCGGGCTTGTTCGGCGGGGTCCAGGTGCAGCCGGGCCACCTCGTACTCGTCCTTGTACGCCATCAAGTGGTGCAGTGACGTGGCGAAGGCGTGGGCGATGCGACGGCCTTCCGTCTCCCCGGCGCGTGCGGTCGCGAGGGCGGTGACGGCCTGCACCGCCCGGTGGTAGCGGTGGGCGTAGTCGCTGTTCTGATACTCGGTCAGGTCGCCGATACGCAGGTCGACCGCTTCCTCCAGCGTGGCGCTGGGCTTGGTCTCCCGAGGCGGGGCGACGGCCCGCCGCACCGCCTCGGGGTCGAGCACCGCGGCGCGGCCCCAGCGGAACGCGGCCAGGTTCTTCGCCACGGCGGCGCCGTTGAGTTCGACGGCGCCTTCCACCGCCTGGGCGCTCACGGGCAGACAGCCATGCTGGTAGGCCGCGCCGAGCAGCAGCATGTTGGCCGGCATGTGGTCGCCGAAGAGCTGTTCGGCGAGCCCTTGCGCATCCAGAGCGAGCAGCGTCTCCTCGCGAGTCGCGGAAGCGATCTTGGCCAGGGCGTCCTGCGGGCCGCCCGGGACCACGACCTGCCGGGTGATCATGGCGGCGGTGGGCACGACGGCGGTGTTGACGACGGCGACCGTCCGTTCGGGCGCGCAGGTCGCCAGCGTGGGGTCGGCTGCGGCGCCGAGCAGGTCGAAGCCGAGGAGCACGTCGACGCCCGCGCCCGAGGCGCGCGCCACACCGACGACGGGGTCCTTGCCGATCCGGACGTCGCTGACGACGGGGCCGCCCTTCTGGGCAAGACCGGTCTGGTCCAGGCCCGCGGCGTGCAGTCCGTCCAGCTGGGCCGCCATCTGCAGGATCTGGGAGACGGTGATGACGCCGGTGCCGCCGATGCCGGGCATGCGCAGCACGACTTCATGGCCGGTGAAGCGGCGCTCGGGTTCGGGCAGTTCCCCGGGCGGCTCGGGCAGTCGGCGCGGAGCGGAGGAGGCCGAGGGGCTCGGTTCGACCAGCAAGAAGGACGGGCAGTCGCCTTTGAGGCAGCTGAGGTCGGAGTTGCAGGACGGCTGGTGGATGCGGGTCTTGCTGCCGAACTCGGTGTCGACGGGCTGCACCGACAGACAGGTGGACTGCTCCCCGCAGTCCCCGCAGCCCTCGCAGACCCGCTCGTTGACGACCACCTTGGCGGCGGGCGTCGGCAGCAGACCGCGTTTGCGCATCCGGCGTTCCTCGGCGGCGCAGCGGTCGTCGTGGATCAGCACGGTGACGCCCTCCACCGCGGCCAACTCGCGTTCCACGTCGGCGAGATCGTCGCGATGGCGTACCTCGGCATTCGCGGCGAGGCGGATCTTGCGGTAGGTGCGCGGCTCGGGCGTGGTGATGACCACGCGGCGCACCCCTTCCAACGCGAGCAGCCGGGTGAGCGCGGGGACGTCGAGGCGGCCCTCGACGCTCTGCCCTCCGGTCATGGCGACGGCCTCGTTGTAGAGGAGCTTGTACGTCATGCTCACGCCGGCCGCGACGGCGGCACGGATGGCGAGCGACCCGGAGTGGTGGAACGTGCCGTCACCGAGGTTCTGCACGAAGTGCTTGTCGTCGGTGAAGGGCGCCAGGCCGAACCACTGCGCTCCCTCGCCGCCCATCTGCGTCACACCGATCTGGTTGCCGCGCATGCCGCTGTCGTCGAGCGCGACCATGGCGTGGCAGCCGATGCCCACCCCGACCAGGGTGTCCGGGGCGGTGCGGGTGGAGAGGTTGTGGGGGCAGCCGGAGCAGAAGAACGGGGTGCGGGCGGCGACGAGCGGCAGCATCCGCAGTCCCGACGGGCGCGCCTTCGGCACGAGGGCCGCCGCCTGGCGGGGCAGCCGCTCGGCGCCGACCAGCCCGACCAGTGTCCGGGCCACGTCGTCGGCCTTCAAAGTGCCGCGCACCGGCAGCAGCGGGCGGCCCTCCGCGTCGCGCCGGCCGACCACGGACGGCGCGCCCTGCCGCCCGTACAGGGCCTGCTTGAGGTGGCCTTCGAGGAAGTCGCTCTTGTCCTCCACGACCAGCAGCCGGTCCAGGCCCTTGGTCAGTTCGGCCAGGTGCGCACCGTCCAGCGGGAAGGGCATGCCCAGCGCGATGAGCCGGATGCCCAGCCGCTCCCACTCCGCCTCGTCGATGCCGAGATCGCTCAGTGCCCGGCGTACGACCGCGAAGGACGTCCCCGAGGCGACCACCCCCAGCCGCGCCTGCCGGGCCGAGGCGACGATGCGGTTGAGGCCGTGCCGGCGGGCGTAGGCGCGGGCGATGTCCATGCGGCGGGTCAGCAGGTCCTGCTCGGCGTCCAGCGCGGCCGGCCCGACCAGCACCGGCGCCGCTCCGGCCGCCCTGCGCTCGGTCGCGGGAATGTCCTGGCCGAGGTCGGCCAGGTCGACGGTGGCCGAGGAGTCCGCGACATCGGAGACGATCTTCAGGGCCGTCCAGAGTCCCGCAGCACGGGACAGCGCCACCGCGTGCAGACCGTAGTCGATGAGTTCCCGCACGGAACCGGGCGCGAACAGCGGCAGGCTCAGGCTCTGGCACATCGCCTCGCAAGAGCTCGGCAGCGTGGAGGACTTGCAGTCCGGGTCGTCCCCGATCCAGGCGACCGCCCCGCCCAGGGGCGCCGTGCCGGACATCGTCGCGTGCCGGATGGCATCCGCGGCCCGGTCGAGGCCCGGGTTCTTGCCGTACCAGAATCCGGTGACGCCCTCGTGGCGGCCGCCCGGCAGCCGGCCGAGGAGCTGGGTGCCGCCGACCGCGGTGGCGGCCAGTTCCTCGTTCAGCCCGGCCTTGAAGACGACACCGGCCTCGTCGAGGAGCTGGGCCGCGCGGCCCATCTCCAGGTCCACGCTGCCCAGTGGAGAGCCCTGGTAGCCGGAGACGAAGACCCGGGTGTCCAGGCCCTGAGCCCGGTCGAGGCGCCGCTGCTCCAGGGCGAGGCGCACCAGCGCCTGCACCCCGGACATCAGGGCGACCCCCTTGGTGGCCGTGTATTTGGCATCGAGGGAAGGAGCTTGGGGCACGGCACTCACGAGTTCCTCCACAGGTGCGGGAGAGCGGGGAGCGGGGGTCCCCACAGGACACAACCAGCCGCCGCTTCACGCAAGAGCCGCGAGGTCGATCGCCCCGAAGACGCAAAGAACTCATGGCCAGATCGGAACTCGCTTGATTTCATTGCGTCGTCGAGTCGAAACGAAGGGGCGACGATGGCGGGTTACGAGCTGGACGAGACCGATCACCGACTGCTGCGCCTGCTCCAGGCGGACGGCCGCCGCACCTTCTCGGAGATGGCGCCGGAGGTCGGACTCTCCGTGGCCGCGGTGAAGCGGCGGATCGACCGCATGCGTGCTTCCGGGGTCATCACCGGATTCACCGTCCAGGTCGATCACGCCAAGCTCGGCTGGGGCATCGAGGCCTTCACCGAGTTGCGCTACTCCGGCACCACCAGCATCAAGGACATCCTCAGCAGCACCACCCAGGCGCCCGAGGTGCAGGCCGTGTTCACGATTGCCGGCGACCTGGACGCCCTGGTCCATATGCGGGTACGCGACATCAACCATCTGCAGGAGGTCATCGACCGCCTGCGCGGTTCGGGCAAGGTCATCGGCACCAGAACGCTGATGGTGCTCGGCTCATGGACTCGGGAGGAGTGAGCCGTCTCGCCGAGGCGCCTTCCTGAAGAAGTACGTCAAGGTCGCCCCTCGCGGAATCCGCAGTGGCCTACTGTCCCGCGGGGGCGGCCGCGTCGATGTCCCCGTCGGACTCACCCTGCTGGGGCAACGTCACGCGTGCGGGGGCGGGTTGGAGAAGGATCAATGCGATGTCGTCGCTGGTCGCACGGCGCGTGTGGCGGCCCACGGCGTCCATGACACCGTCGAGGGCACTCTCCAGACTTGCCGCGCCGGTGCACAGCGAAGCGATGTCCTGGACGTCGGGCATGGTGCCGGTCCGGTCCCGGGCCTCGGCGAGACCGTCGGTGTAGAAGAGCAGCCGGTCCCCCTCGGCCAGGGGCAGTTGCTGGATCACGGGGGCGGGGGCCAGACCGATGGGAGTGGTCCGCTCCGGCGGCACGAGCAGGGCGGGGATGCCGGCGGCCGGCAGATGCAGAGGCGCGTGGTGTCCGCAGTTGACCAGCCGGACGTGGTCGGGTGCGACTTCGGCAATCACGGCGGTGATGAAGTCCTCCGGGCCCAGATCGCCGGCGAGGCGCGTCTCCAACTCCCTTACGACGTCCAGCAGATCGGGCTGCGTGTACGCGGCGTCACGGAAGTGGCCGATGGCGGCGGCGGACAGGTGCACTGCCGGCAGCCCCTTGCCCCGTACGTCCCCTATCAGCAGCCGCAGCCCCATCGGGGTATGGGCGAAGGCGTACAGGTCACCGCCGATCTGCGACAGCGCGGCGGCCGAGTGGTAGCGGGCGCTGACCTCAAGACCGCCGATGCGGAAGTCGGTCGGCTTGATGATGGCGCGCTGGGCCGTCTGCGACACCTGCTCCAACTGGCGCCGGTGGTCGGCGGTCCGGTGGGCGACCCAGGTGGCGTAGACGGAGGCCATGGCCAGGACGAGCAGCCGCAGCAGGGCATCACCCTGCTCGAGGTCGTCCTCGGCGACGCTGATGGCGATGGCCAGTGCCAGGGCGGCGGCGGAAACCAGGGCGGTTGCCCGGCCGCCCTGCTGGGTGGAGGCAAGGAGCGGGCAGACCAGCAGCGTGCCGATCAGGCTGGTGGCGGATCCGGTGGCCAAGTCGACGGTGGCGACCGCCAGGCCGAAGAGTGCGGTGAGCCAGAGCCATCGGGTGTGCGGGGCCATGGACATCCACTTCCCCCCTCGTTCTTCAACGCAACAGACCGTCACATATAGCAGCTGCCGACGCCCGCTCCAGGGCCCGTATTCGCACCGGATCAGATGTGATCACCGAGACTCCACACATGACCGATTACGGACCAACTGGCGCAACCGCCCTCGCCTGCGAGCGGTATACCCGCTGCTCAACAGGCGGAACGCGGCGGCGAGTCGGGCCTCGACGCAGCCCGCGTGCCCCGTTCAGGGAATTTCCGGGACGAATAGGGCATCGTGTGGATCGGTACAGCGGCCGCACCCCCGCCGGTCGCGTACGACGATCAAGGAGCCCGGCCCCGTGACACCCCCCTCCCCCACTGCCCGCTCCCACTCCCGCGTACTCGCTGCCGCTGCCCTCGCCGGGATGCTCGCACTGGCGTCGGCCGCCTGCTCCTCCGGCGACGCAACGAGCAAGGATCCGGGCACGGCGGCCCCGACCACGACGGCCACCCCCACGGCCGCCGCCACGGCCGACGTCTCCAGGCAGAGCACGGAGACGGGCAATCCCCCCGGGCAGGCAGGCCCCAAGATCGCCTGGAGCACGGCCGCCGACACGGCCGAGAAGTCGGTCCCCGGAGGAAAGGTCACCGAGGTGGAACTCGATGACGGCCAATGGGAGGCCGACGTCGTCACTCCCGAGCCCCGCGTCCACCACGTCGAGGTCGACGCGACAACCGGAGCCGTGCGCGACAACCACGCCGACCGCATGCCCGACCAGCGTCGCGACTACCTCAAGATCCCGTTGGCGAAGTTGGCGGCCGCCGAGGTCACCCGCACCGACGCGGCAGCCACCGCCCTCAAGGAGGCCGGCGCCGGATACGTTTCCGGCGTATCCATCCAAGGCACCGAAGCACGCCCCTCGTGGGAGGTCGACGTCACCGACGGCTCCACCCGGCACGAGATCGGCATCGACGCCAAGACCGGCGCCACGGTCCGGCAGGAGAAGGACCAGGACGACAACCGCGATTGACGGCGGCCCTCCGGCTCATCACAACTCCCGCTCCGCCACGATCTCGCCGTCGACCACCTCACCGGTGACGCGGAACCCGAGCCGCTCGTAGAAGGGTTCGGGCCCACCGTCACCCGGCTGCCAGGACACCCACAGCCGACGTTCGCCGCGACGTCGCGCCTCCGCGCACACCGCTTCCACCGCGAAGCTGCCGTACCCCCGGCCCTGCCGGTGCGCCGCGATGTTGAGCCGCCACAGATAACTCCGGTACGGCTGCACCGCGTGCGCCGGTTCGAAGCCCGCCATGACGAACCCGACCACCTGCTCCCCGTCACAGACCGCCCGAGGCCAGGCGACATCCCCGTACGCGTACGCCTCGGCGAGGGAGACGACGACCGGGTCGACGAAGCGCTCCTGACCTGGCCGCAGACGCAGCCGGCACACCGCATCGACGTTCTCCGGCGTGACCTTCGCCAAGTGGAGGGATGAACTCACGGTCGGCGCTCCTCGGTTGACCGGTCGGCATTCACTACTACCACTGGGCCGCCCTACGAGTCGCTCTCACGCCATGACTCCTGACTCCATGACTCCTGACTCCATGACTCCATGACTCCCTGACTCCATGACCGATGAGTTCCGCCCGTCCACGCCGTCTGCACCTCGGGAACGAACGTCCCCCTCCCGCGCCTGCGGGAGACCCCATGACCTGACTGACGAGGAGCGTGCACATCGTGGACCAGGAGAACGTGAGCGCCACCATGACTGTCGCAGCGCCCGCCGCGAAGGTGTTCGCGGTACTGGCGGACCCGACAGCCCATGCCGCGATCGACGGCACCGGTTGGGTCCAAGAACCGGCCGACCGGGCTCCGCTCACAGCAGTGGGGCAGATCTTCCGGATGGACATGCACCACGCCAACCACCCGAACGGTGACTACCGGGTGGCCAACCAGGTCCAGGTACTCGACCCGCCGCACACCATCGGCTGGCTGACGGGAGACGAGAAGGAGGACGGCCGCCTGGAGTTCGGCGGCTGGCTCTGGCGCTACGACCTCGCACCTCTCGGCCCGACCGAGACCGAGGTCACGCTCACCTACGACTGGTCGGCCGTACCGCAGTTCATCCGCGAGTACATCCAGTTCCCGCCGTTCGGCCCTGAACACCTCACCAACTCGCTGAACCACCTGGCCGCGCTTGCCGCACCGGCGCCCCGGGCCTGAACGCCTGCCGATCTCACAGCCGTGGCCCACCCGTTCAGGCCGTCGAGCGCAGAAGCATGAGTGAGCCCGTGTACGCAGGCCGGCCACGCAGGTGGCCGAAGGCCCCGTCCCAGGCGCCGGAGCCCAGGGCGCAGCGCAGGGACGTGTCGAAGTCTTCGCGGGCCTGGTCGCCGATGAAGCTCCAGGCCGAGCAGGCCTGGCGGGCGGCGGGGTCCAGGAGGAGTTCGGGGCGGCCGTAGTACGCCTCGTTGAAGCCGTCGGTGCAGTCCAGTGGGATGGGGACGAACTGGATGGTGGTCGTGCCGCCCAGCGCGCTGGTGAGGTGGTGCAGGGGTGGGTGGCGGCGGGCTTCGGTGTCGAGGACTTCGGGGGCGTACTCGTACAGCCAGAAGTCACGTACGCGGGTGGGGTCGCAGGTCAGCACCACGACGGGGCCGCGCGTCACGCGTCGCATCTCGCGCAGACCGGCGGCGACGTCGGACCACTGGTGGACGCTGAACAGCGTCATCGCCGCGTCGAACTGCTTGTCGGCGAAGGGGAGGTCTTCGGCGACGGCGTCGACGGCCGTGGCGAGTTCGGCCGGGCGCTGGGCGCGCATGGCCAGGGAAGGCTCGACCGCGGTGATGGTGTGCGCGGCGCTCTCGTAGGACCCGGTGCCCGCGCCGACGTTGAGGACGTTGCGCGCGTCCCCGAGCGCCTCGGCGATGAACTGGGCGATGCGCTCATCGGGACGGCGGTAGGAGGCGTATCCGCGGCCGATGGCACCGTAGTCGACGTCGCCGGCGCTTCCGTCCTGGGTGCGCATGACCATGGGTGACCTCCCTCGATGGCCCGGACCGAGGGGCATTGGCAGGCGCCCCTCGAACAACACCCCCTATCTTGCATCTGCCATGCCTCTTCTCGCACTCCCCTTGCGCATGCTTGGACAATCGACCAAACGATCTCGCACATACGCATGGTCGGATCCTGCCCCGGTTGGGCAGGATCCGACCGCGCCGGGGGTGAGCGTGCTGACGTGCCGCGTGGGCTCTAGGGCCTGTCTTCAAACTCCCGTCGTCGCCCGAAGGGCGGCCTTGCGGCGTCTGGTGCGTGCTCTCGGCGTGCCGGGTGGAAGTCCTCGTACTGGACGTACTTGGGCTTTCGCCCGGTGCGGCGAGAGTGCGTGCCGGGCGTCGCGGGGCAGGCGGGAGTTTGAAGACAGGCCCTAGCGGTCGGGGGCGGAGTTCACGGCGTAGGAGTGGGCGCCGGTGCCGGCGAGGGCTCCGCCCGAGACGATCAGGTACTCGTCGCGGATGGGCTTGTCCGCGAACCAGGCTTCGAGGATCTCGCGGGTGCCGGCGGCGTATCGGGCCTGGGCGGAGAGCGAGGAACCGGAGATGTGCGGGGTCATGCCGTGGTGCGGCATGGTGCGCCAGGGGTGGTCTGCCGGAGCGGGCTGCGGGTACCAGACGTCGCCCGCGTACCCGGCCAACTGGCCGCTCTCCAGGGCCTGCTGGACCGCCTCCTGGTCGACGATCTTCGCGCGGGCGGTGTTGATCAGATAGGCGCCGCGCTTCATGGTGGCGAGCAGCTTGTCGTCGAAGAGGTGCTCGGTCTCGGGGTGCAGGGGTGCGTTGATGGTGACGACATCGCAGTGCGGGACCATCGCGGCGGCCGACTCGTGGAAGACCAGGCCGAGTTCCTCCTCGACGTCGGCGGGCAGCCGGTGCCGGTCGGTGTAGTGCAGCTTCACGTCGAAGGGAGCCAGGCGGCGCAGCACCGCAAGGCCGATGCGGCCCGCGGCGACCGTGCCGACGTGCATGCCCTCCAGGTCGTACGAGCGGGCCACGCAGTCTGCGATGTTCCAGCCGCCGTCCAGGACCACTTGGTGCGACGGCAGGTAGTTGCGTACGAGCGAGAGCGTCATCATCACCACGTGCTCGGCGACGCTGATGCTGTTGCAGTACGTCACTTCGGCGACGGTCACGCCGTGCGCGATCGCCGCGTCGAGGTCTACGTGGTCGGAGCCGATGCCCGCCGTGACGGCGAGCTTGAGGTTCTTGGCTGCGGCGATCCGCTCCGGGGTCAGGTAGGCCGGCCAGAACGGCTGGGATATCACCACGTCCGCGTCCACCAGCTCACGGTCGAAGACCGACCCGGCACCGTCCTTGTCGGAGGTGACGACGAGGGTGTGACCCCGGCTCTCCAGGTAGGCGCGCAGGCCGAGTTCGCCGGAGACGCTGCCGAGGAGGTGGCCGGGGGTGAAGTCGGCGCCCAGGGGCGTGGGCGCCGACTGGCCGTCGGGGTAGCGCTCGATGCGGGGCAGGTCGTCGCGGGCGTACGTGGTGGGGTATCCGTCGGCGGGGTCGTCGTACAGGACGCAGAGCACCTTGGCCATGGTCACGGCTCCTCGTTGGAGAGGTCTGGCGTGCGGGATGCCTCCACGGTCCGCGCCCGGCGCACCCATGGTCAAAGTGAACTCTTCTATGCCCAGGAAGCCTTGGGCTATCAGCCCAGGTGGGCGGCGAGCAGGCGGTCCAGGGTGTCGCGGACCCCGGCCTCCCGCGCGGCCGCCAACAGGGCCCGCACCATGACGGGTTGAGGATCCTGTGCGACGACGGCAAGACCGACGCGGGGGCCGTGGGCCGGGCCGGACAGCCGCACCACGCGCATCCCCGGCGGGGTGGCGAACATCTGCAGCCAGGCGTGCGAGATCACGCTCGACCAGCGGCCGGTGACGAGGTGCGCGTACAGTCCGGCGACGGTGTCCGACTCGACCGCCGGAGTGGCCCGGGCGCCGTCGGCGGCGAAGTTCTCGTCCAGGATGCGGCGGTTGCGCATGCGCGGCGAGAGCAGGCACAGCGGCAGCGCCGCCGCCTGCGCCCAGCTCACTTCGGTGTCCGTGGCATGCGGTCCGTCGGCCGGGGTGAGCAGCACGTACCGCTCCTCGTACAGCGGCAGGCGCCGCATGTCCCGCAGTGCGCCGTCGTCCAGATACGTCACCGCCGCGTCGATCTCGAAGTCGGCCAGACGGCGGCTGATGTCCCGCGAGGACAGGGACTCCAGGCTCACCTTCGCGGCCGGATGGCGCTCGGAGAACGGCGCGGTGAGCAGGGAGGTGACGGTGAGGGCGGTCGGAATGGCGCCCAGCCGTAGCGTGCCGGTCAACTCGCCCCGCAGGGAGGCGAGTTCCTGGCGCAGTGCGTCACGTTCGGCGAGCATGCGGTGCGCCCAGGCCAGGACGTGTTCCCCTTCGGGGGTCAGGCCCTGGAAACGGTTGCCGCGCCGGATGACGGGCACGCCGAGCTCGGCCTCCAGCCTGCGTATCCCGGCGGAGAGTGACGGCTGCGAGACGAAGCAGGCGGCCGCGGCCCGCGCGAAGTGCCGCTCCCGGGCCAGGGCGACCAGATACTCCAGCTGTCGCAGCACAGTTCCCCCGAGATCCGCGAGTCGATGACACGCAAGAGATACCTCACCTACGAGGCCGGAGGCGCGCCGGAGTGACACCGAGGGGCGACCGCATACGCGAAAGGGCCGCACATCCGGTGCGGATGCGCGGCCCTTTCAGCACCGCGGGATCAGGCTGCGGGATCAGACGGGATCAGACGGAGAGGGAGATCTCGGTCGACTTGATCAGCGCGACGACGGAGGAGCCGGCGGCCAGCCCCAGGTCGTCGACCGCGTCCTTGGTGATGGCCGCGGTGAGCGCGCCGCCCTCGACGTCGACCTTGACGGACGCCATGGCGCCGCCGGTGGCGACGTCGGTGACGGTGCCGGCGATCTGGTTGCGGATGGAGACGCCCGCGACCGGGCCGGTGGCGAGGGAGACCTCGGTGGACTTCACGAGGGCCTTGACCTCGGAGCCCTCGGCAAGACCGAGGTCCTTGACGGCCTCGGTAGTGATCGCAGCGGTGATGTCCTGGCCGCCGTCGAGGCGGACCTTGACCGTCGCCATGGCCTCACCTGTGGTGACGGCCGTGACGGTGCCGGCGATCTGGTTGCGGATGCTCAGGCTCATGGGGTGGCGCCTCACTGGGTTGGAGTGTGTGTGGCAGGCCGCGTCGGCAGCCTGCCACAGGTCGTGACACCGAAGGTAATACGTCCGCAAAGTGCCGGTTGTGGACCCACCGCATCCGCGAGGCGGAACACCCGACTGCCCTGGCAGATCGGGCAAAACCCACGATCCTTGATCAAGCACCGGGTCCCGGCACCGCCGTCTGACCTAGAGTTCGGTCCGTGCCGTCGTACAGCATTGGGCAGGCAGCGAGACTCCTTGCCGTGAGTTCGGAGACCGTCCGGAGGTGGGCCGACTCCGGTCGGCTTCGCATGGACCGGGACGGGCCGGGCAACCGCGCGATCGACGGGGTGAGTCTGGCGGCGTTCGCCAAGGAACGGGCGGCGGGGATGCACCCGTTGCCCGAGGGCCAAGTGATCACATCGGTGCGGAACGCGTTCGCCGGGATCGTGACCCGGGTGACGCTCGACGACGTCGCCGCGCAGGTCGAGATCCAGTCGGGGCCGCACCGGATCGTCTCGCTGGTGACGCGGGAGTCCGTCGAGGAACTCGGCATCGAGGTCGGCGTCACGGTCACGGCACGCGTGAAGTCGACCAACGTGCACATCGACCTCTGACCCACCTCGAACCGCCGCGCGCCCCGCGGTGGTTCAGCGGCACAGGAGCGCGGCGCGCAGGTCGAGTTTGTGGTCGAGGAGGGTGAGGTCCCGTCCGGTGAGGGCCTGCACGCGCTCGATGCGGTAGTGCACGGTGTTGACGTGCAGATGCAGGGCCTTCGCGGTGCGCGCCCAGGAGCAGTTGTGGGCGAGGAAGACCTCCAGGGTCTCCAGGAGCGTGCGGTGCGAGGCCGAGTCGCCGTCGGCGAGCGGACCGAGTGTCCTGGCACTGAAGATCCTCCGTACGTCGGCGGGAATGCCGGCCAACAGGGAGTCCAGGGAGGCGAGTTCCTCGATCGCGCGCACGCGGCCGGTCACCGGGGAGCCGTGTCTTGCCGCCGCGAGGGCGAAGCGGGCCTGGGCGAGGGCGGCGGGGAGCCCGCCGGGCCGCGTGGCCGGTGCGCTGACGCCGGCGTACAGGGGCGTCTCGGGCCGGCAGCCGTGCAGCAGGGGCCAGGGCTCGTCGAGCGGAAGGGGGTCCTCATCACTGCTGCGTACGACGGCGACGGCTTGCGCGCCCTTGGCCGTGCCGGCCTCGAAGACCGTGCCGGGGAGGTGGTGAAGTGCCTCCCTGAGCGCTTGTTCGGCGCCGCGGCCCGCGAGTCGTCCGCCCATGGTCGTGGCCACGATCCGCCACGGCCCCTCGGCGAGCGGCCCGCATGCCGCGAGGGCGTTCGCCAGGGCTCCGGCGTCGGTGTCGCCCCTGTCGAGGAGGGCGATCAACTCCTGCCCGGTGCGACGCCGGTCCTTGTGCCTGCGGTCGTGGTGGACACGGTACTGGCCGATGACCTCGGCTATCTCGTGCAGGGCCCGGGGAGGAGCGGCACCGGCCTGCGGCGCATGCAGATACCAGGTGTCGTACGGCGTGCTCTCGGCCTGGACTCTCAGCGTTTCCCCGGCGCCGCCGCGCAGGCTCTCCACCGCCCGCGCCGCCGACAGCTCGGGGGCCGAAGCGGTGCGGGCAAGGGTGCGTCCGGTGCTGGTCAGCACGTAACACGGCGGGGTGCCGAACGGGGCGCACGCACGCCGGAGCAGTTCCTCGGCATCGGTGTCCTGATCGACGAGACGGCCGAGGTCTCCGCGTACGTTCTCGGGGAGGGCGAAGTGGTCCGCGGGGCGGCGGCTGAGGTCGCCCCACTGGCGCCGGTAGACGACTTCGGTGATGGCCCGGAAGTTCGTGTACGCCGGTACGGCCAGGAGCGCGATGCCGTGTGCGCGGCAGGAGTTGACGACGTCGGCGGGGATGGTGCCGTGGGTCTCCTCTCCGGCGAGCAGCGCCGCTGCCCCGGCCGCTGCCAGTGCGGAGACGAAGCGTTCGGTCCTGGCGTGGCCGTCCGCCGCGTTCCACCAGACCAGCCCGCTGAGCACGATCTCTCCGGGCTGGACGAACCGGGCGGGGTCCTCCAGGTCGGTGGCGGTGACTCCGCTGATCGTCCGGTGGAGCAGGTTCTCGCCACCCCAGACGAGGGTGAGTTCGAGTCCCTCTGTCTGGAGGAGGTCTCCGACGTGCATGTGCTGACTCCTTGTACGGCCGCCGGATCCGCGTTCCGGCTTCTCATATTCACCAGGTGAATGCGAGTTGAAACATCGTAAGTGCAAGGAACCAGATGCGAAATGCCTCTTGGTTGATTCACCAGTCCCAGGCCGCTGGGGCTGGAGCTTTTCCGTGCGGCGGACCAGTCGTTTTCGGCCCCCGGCACGGCTTCACTGAGCCAAGGAAGCAGCGGTCGACGGTGGTGGAGACATGGATCTGAACACGGTTCTCGATGTGCTTGACGCACGCCGGCGCGGGCCCTGGCGTCGGGGCGATGCCTGGCTCGGCGGCGGTACTTACCTCTTCTCGGAGCCGCAGCCGCAGCTGCGTCGCCTGGTGGATCTGAGCCGGATGGGCTGGGAGCCGGTCCGGACGCTGCCGGACGGATCGTTGGAGATCGCGGCCACCTGCACGATCGCGGAGCTGTCCCGGTTCGGGCGGACCCTCGACGCGGCGGCCGCCCCGCTCTTCGAGCAGTGCTGCCGGGCCTTTCTCGCCTCGTTCAAGATCTGGAACATGGCGACCGTGGGCGGCAATCTCTGCAACGGCCTGCCGGCCGGGCCGATGATCTCCCTCACCGCTGCCCTCGACGGTGAGTGCCTGCTCCAGGCGCAGGACGGCTCGCTGCGGCGGGTGAAGGTCGCGGACTTCGTCACCGGAGCCGGCCGCAAGGACCTTGCCGAGGGCGAGTTGCTGCGGTCGGTGACGATCCCCGCCCGCTCGCTGTGGTGCCGTACGGCCTTCATGCAGGTGTCGCTCTACGGGCTCGGGCGCTCCGGGGCCCTCGTCATCGGGACGCTGGATCCGGTGGACGGCTCGCTCGCCGTGACCATCACGGCCGCGACGAGGCGTCCGTTCCGGCTCTGGTTCGCCCTGCCGCCGGACCGGGCCGAGTTGCGCGCGGCGATCGCTTCGGCCGTGGGCGAGGCCGACTGGTTCGACGACATCCATGGACTGCCCGAGTGGCGGCGGCAGATGTCCTTCCTCCTCGCCGAGCAGGTCCGGCGGGAACTAGTCCAGGGGCGTGTGCGATGAGCTTCGGCATCCAGGTCAACGGCCGGCCCTTCGACGCCGAGCCGCGTGCCGGGCAGTGTCTGCGGACGTATCTGCGCGAAAGCGGCTGGTTCGGCGTGAAGAAGGGCTGCGACGCCGGGGACTGCGGCGCCTGCACGGTCCATGTGGACGGCGAGCCGGTGCACAGCTGTCTCTATCCGGCCGTACGTGCCGAGGGCCGGTCGGTGACCACCGTGGAGGGGTTGGCCGCGCGGGACGGTGAACTCCACCCCGTACAGCAGAAGTTCCTGGACGCGCAGGGCTTCCAGTGCGGGTTCTGCACCGCGGGGTTCCTGATGACGACGGCTGCCCTCGAAGCGGAGAAGGGATGCGCGCACGACGACGGCAAGTTGGACGACCTGCCGCGGGCCTTCAAGGGCAACATCTGCCGCTGCACCGGATATCGCGCCATCGAGGACGCCGTCCGCGGGGTCAAGCACACCGAGCAACCCGGCGCGGGCGAGGCGGTCGGCAAGAGCCTCGGCGCCCCCGCCGGCCCACACATCGTGACGGGCACCGCCCGCTACACCTTCGACGTGGAGGTCCCCGGGCTCCTCCACATGAAGCTGCTGCGCTCCCCGCACCCGCACGCCCGCATCCTCGCCATCGACACCTCCGCGGCCCTCCGCGTGCCCGGCGTGCATGCCGTCCTCACCCACGAGGACGCCCCCGCCACGCTCTACTCCAGCGCCAGGCACGAGCACCCGCACGAGGACCCCGACGACACCCGCGTCCTGGACGACGTCGTCCGCTTCGTCGGCCAGCGCGTCGCCGCCGTCGTCGCGATCAGCGAGCAGGCCGCCGAGGAGGGCTGCCGGCGGATCGAGGTGACGTACGAGCAACTCCCTTACGTCACCGACCCCGAGGAGGCGATGCGCCCCGGGGCACCCGTCATCCACGCGGGCAAGGGTGCGCAGGAGCGGATCGCCCGCGTCGAGAACAACGTGGCCGGCGAGGTGCACGGTGAGATCGGCTCGGTGGACGACGGGTTCGCCGAGGCCTCGGTCGTGTACGAGGAGACCTTCCGGACCCAGCGCGTGCAGCACGCCAGCCTCGAAACCCATGGCTGTGTCGCGTACTTCGAGCCGAAGGAGGACGGAAGCGGGGAACGTCTCACCGTGCGCTCCAGCACGCAGACCCCGTTCCTGACCCGCCGCGCGCTGTGCGCCCTCTACGGATTCCCGGAGGACGAGGTCCGGGTCGTCGCGGGCCGGGTGGGCGGTGGCTTCGGCGGCAAGCAGGAGATGTTCGCCGAGGACGTCGTCGCCCTCGCCGCGCTCAAGCTGCGCCGCCCGGTCAAGCTCGAGTTCACCCGCGCCGAGCAGTTCTACGGGGCCAGCACCCGCCACCCGTTCACGATCCGCATCAAGCTGGGCGCCCGCGCCGACGGCACGCTGACCGCGATCCAGATGCGGGTGGTCTCCAACACCGGCGCCTACGGCAACCACGGACCCGGCGTCATGTTCCACAGCGTCGGCGAGTCCTTCGCCATCTACCGGGCCCCGCACAAGAAGGTCGACGCGTACGCCGTCTACACCAACGTCGTCCCCTCAGGAGCCTTCCGCGGCTACGGACTTGGCCAGACCACCTTCGCCGTCGAGTCCGCCATGGACGAGGTCGCCCGTCGCCTCGGCATGGACCCGCTGGCCTTCCGGGAGAAGAACATCATCGGCCCCGGCGACCACATGGTCACCCCGATCGGCCACGACGAGGACCTCTACATCGCCTCGTACGGCCTCGACCAGTGCCTGAGCATCGTCCGCAGCGCCATCGCCGAGGACCGCAGCACCGAAGAGGTGCCCGAGGGCTGGCTCACCGGTCAGGGCGCCGCCACGGCGATGATCGCCACCGCCCCGCCGAACGGGCACTACGCGGATGCCACCGTCTCCCTCCTTGCCGACGGGACGTACGACATCGCCGTCGGGACGGCCGAGTTCGGCAACGGCACCACCACCGTGCACAAGCAGATCACCGCGGGAGCCCTGAACACGACCGTCGACCGGATCGTCGTCCGCCAGTCCGACACCGCCGTCGTCCGCCACGACACCGGCGCCTTCGGATCCGCCGGCACCGTCGTGGCAGGCAAGGCGGTGCTGCTCGCCGCGGACTCCCTGGCCGGGCGGCTGAAGACCTTCGCGGCCCGGTACACCGGAGTGCCCCGCCACCTGTGCACGCTCGATGCGGAGGCGTTCGACTGCGCGGGTCGCTCGGTCACGCTCAAGGAGTTGCACGAGGCCGCTCACGCGCGAGGAGCGCAGGACGAGCTCACCGCGGACGGCTACTGGGGCGGCAGCCCGCGCTCCGTGGCCTTCAACGCGCAATGGTTCCGTGTCGCGGTCGACCCGGAGACGGGCGAGATGAGGATCCTGCGCAGCGTGCACGCGGCCGACGCGGGAAAGGTCATGAACCCCTTGCAGTGCCGGGGCCAGGTCGAAGGCGGAGTCGCCCAGGCGCTGGGTGCCACGCTGTTCGAGACCGTACGGGTCGACGAGCGTGGCGAGGTGACGACGGCGGCCTTCCGCCGGTACCGCCTTCCGCAGTACGCCGACGTGCCGCGTACCGAGGTCCACTTCATGGAGACGTCCGACTCGACCGGCCCGCTCGGAGCCAAGTCGATGAGCGAGAGCCCCTTCAACCCGGTCGCCCCGGCCTTCGCCAACGCCTTGTACGACGCCACGGGCATCCGCTTCACCGAACTGCCCGTCACCCGCGACCGCGTCTGGCTGGCGATGAACCAGCGGGCGGCGCGGCGGGGCAAGCCCTCCCCCTGACCCCCGGCCGGTCGCACGCACCATCCCGCTCGCCCCTCCACACACCCCTTTTTCCTTGAGTCCCCCATGCGAAGGAGACCGCCATGCTGGACATCGCCGAAGAACTCGACAGGTGGGCCCGGCAGGGACGTGAGTTCGCCGTCGCCACGGTCGTGGCCACGAACGGAAGCTCGCCCCGGCAGCCCGGTGCGGCCCTCGCCGTCGACAGCGCCGGCACGGCCGTCGGGTCGGTCTCCGGCGGATGCGTGGAGGGCGCGGTCTACGACCTGTGCCGGCAGGCCCTGGCCGACGGCGAGAGCACCCTGGAGAGCTTCGGCTACAGCGACGAAGACGCCTTCGCCGTCGGCCTGACCTGCGGCGGGGTCATCGACATACTCGTCACGCCGGTCCTGGCCGACTCGCCCGCCCGCGCGGTGTTCACGGCGGCCTGTGCCGCCGCCTCACGAAGGTCCGCGGCGGCACTGGTCCGCGTTGCCGAAGGGCCGTCCGCACTCCTCGGCCGCGCCCTTCTGGTCCATCCCGACGGCAGGTACGAAGGCGGGCTCGGCGGCGACCTCGGCCTGGACCGGGCAGCGGCCGAGGCGGCCCACGCCATGTTGGACGCCGGGCAGACCGGCGGGGTCGCCATCGGCGAGGACGGCTCGCGCTGCGGGCAGCCGCTGACGCTCCTCGTCGAGTCCAGCGTCCCCGCCCCCCGCATGATCGTTTTCGGGGCGATCGACTTCGCGTCGGCGCTCGTCAGGGTCGGAAAACTCCTCGGTCACCACGTGACCGTGTGCGACGCCCGCCCCGTCTTCGCAACGAGGGAACGCTTTCCCGAGGCGGACGAGGTCGTCGTCGACTGGCCGCACCGCTACCTGGCGGCGACGCGGCTGGACTCCCGGGCGGTGCTCTGCGTCCTCACCCACGACGCCAAGTTCGACGTACCCCTGCTGGAGTTGGCGTTGAGGCTGCCCGTGGCGTACATCGGCGCGATGGGTTCGCGCCGCACCCACCAGGAGCGCAACGAGCGGCTGCGGGAGGCCGGCGTCACCGAACTGGAACTGGCCCGCCTGAGGTCCCCCATCGGACTCGACCTGGGCGCGCGGACACCGGAGGAGACGGCGCTGTCGATCGCGGCGGAGATCGTGGCCGTCCGGCGCGGCGGCTCCGGTGCGGCGCTGAGAGGGGCCCAGACACCGATCCACCACGACGGGGCAAGGGGCCCCGCACGAAGGATCGGTGAGGTCGCTTAGCCGCGACTGGACTCGCCTGGACTCGCCTGGACGCGCCTGGACGCGCCTGGACGCGATGCTGTTGCGTTGGCTGCGATCGTGGTCCGCCGGCCCGGGCCGCACGGTCCTCACATCTCGGTGGCGGCCCCGGGAACCGTAATGCAACGGCATTGCGCTTGGACGACGCCTGGTTGATCATCCAGCGAACCACCTTGCAGCCACGCGCATTTCGGTTCCCCGTCCAGTAGATCCCCGGACCGCCGCTTGATGGACTGGAGTCGTTCAAATGACGGGTCGCACCGGCTTTCGCGGTCCGTTGCCGAGAGGAGACGGCTGTGTGGCGTGGCGTCTGGTGACCATGCCACGCAGTCCCCTTCGAGAACCGTCGCCGCATCGACGGCCCGGTGGCAAGCGCCGCCCGAACAACATCCTCGGCACAGCGGACCACCGATGCCGACGCCATCCACGCCCGACAGCCTGCCGCGGAACGTCGGATGATGAACCAGAGGATGCCATGCAGGCGTTCGTAGCAACCTCACAACTGCCAAGCAGATTCGGCATATTGGCTCGCAGACGGGGTTCTCGTCAGGGGCGATCGGGTATCACTTGTCGCGGCACCGATCGCCGTCCGAAGGGGAACCGATGAGCCGACCGAGCACCGCATCCCTCGCCACCCCGACCGGCATCGCGACCTTCACGGTCGGCGGGGAGGTCGCGCAGTCGTTCACGCTCACCGTCGCGGACCTCCGCGACGGCTGGCCGCAGCATCAGGCGGAGGTGACCTTCGACTGCGCCACCAGCGGGCCGCAGCACCACCGCTTCGAAGGGCCCCTGCTGCACGACGTCATGCGCACCGCAGAGCCCGGCTTCGACCCCCGGCGGCGCAAGGACCGTTCCCGCTTCGTCCTCGCGATCAGCGGGGGCGACGGTCACCACACCGTGCTCTCGTGGGGCGAGATCGACCCCGACTTCGCCGGCTCCCCGGTACTGCTGGCGACCCGGCTCGACGACACGGATCTCGATGCGGCTGGCAGTCAGCTCGTCGTGCCCTCGGACCGCTGCGGGGCCCGGTACATCAGCGCGATCACCAGCATCTGGGCCGGCGCCTGCCGTCCGGCACATGCGCGGATGCCGACCAGGAGCGTGACGACGGCTGGTCCTGAGGCCGTCGCGAACTGACCGACCGGCCTACGTCTCGTAGGTCTGGATGCGCGTGCCGTCGCTGCGCCGGGTGAGTGCCGGGAGCCGCTCGGCGAGTTCCGCGACGGTCCCGGCCACGTCGACGGTGAGCAACTTGCGGTCGCGCATCAGGACTTGGCCGTCGACGATCGTGGTCACCACGTCGCTCGCGCGGGCGCTGTGCACCAGCGTGGCGGCGAGGTCGTGCACGGGTTGCGTATGCGGTCCGGAGACGTCGACGAGCACCAGGTCGGCGCGCCGTCCCGGTGCGAGCGACCCGATGCTGTCGCCGAGCCCGAGCGCCTGGGCGCTCTGCAGCGTGGCGTGGTGCAGGGCTTGGCGGGCGGTGAGCCAAGTGGGATCGCGGCGGGCGGACTTCTGCACCAGGGCGGTGAGCGTCATGGCCTCCCACACGTCGAGGGTGTTGTTCGACGCGGCGCCGTCCGTCGCGAGCCCGACGGGGATGCCCAGGTCCGCGAGTTCCTTGACGGGCGTGGTGTCCCAGCCGAATTTCAGATAGCCGCGCGGGGCGGTCGCGACGGCGATCCGGCCCGTGGCGCGCGCCAGCACGGCGAAGTCGCTCTCGGCGATACCGGTGCCGTGCGCGATGAGCAGGTCGGCGTCGAGGAGGCCGGCGCGCTCCAGGACCTCGATGGGCGTACGGCCCTCGGTGGCGAGGGAGTGCTCGGTCTGGGCGCGGTTCTCGGCGGCATGGAGGTGCACCTGGAGGCCGTGTTCCAGGGCGAGTTCGGCGGTCGCGGCGAGGTCAGGACCGTCCACGGTGTACGGGGCGTGCGGGGCGAGGGCCGTGGTGATCCGGCCGTCCGCGGCGCCCCTGGTGCGCAGGGCGAAGTCCAGTGACCGCTCGCGGCCCTGCGGGCCCTGCGAGGAGAAGTAGGCCCAGCCCAGGTGCGCGCGCAGCCCGCTCTCCGCGGCGACCGCCGCCACGGCGTCCATCTCGAAATAGTGGTCCGCGAAGCAGGTCACACCGCCCCGGATCATCTCCGCGCAGGCGAGCCGGGCACCCAACTCCACGTCCCGCTCGGTGAGGTTGGACTCGATGGGCCAGATCCAGTCGTTGAACCACTCCTCCACCGGAAGGTCCTCGGCGATGCCCCGCAGGGTGACCATCGGCGTGTGCGTATGGCAGTTGATGAAGCCGGGCAGCGCGACTTGCCCGTCGGCCTCGATGCGTTCGCGGGCCGGGAGACCTGCCGCCTCTGCGGCCGGCAGCAGTGCGTCGATGACTCCGTCGCGTACGACCACGGCGCAGTCCTCGAGGAAGTCGATCCGTTGGTGTTCGTCATGCACCAGGGCCGTGCAGCCGGAGATGAGGAGATCAGCGGGGCCTTGCGCGTCACGCGGTGTCATCGCGCAACGGTATCGGCACAGGGCACACGAGGCCGCCGACCGCTCGGGGCCGCACCGACCCACTCAACGGCCCGGGACGCTCCAACGCGGCCCCTGCGGCGTGTCCGTCACCTCGACGCCCGCCGCGGCGAGGCGGTCCCTGATGCGGTCCGCCGCCGGGTAGTCGCGGCGGTCGCGGGCGATTCTGCGCTCGTCGAGCACCAGGCCGACCAGCTCGTCGAAGGTGTCCCGCAATCCGCCGGTCGCGGGGGCGGTGGCCGACCACTGGGGTGCGAGCGGGTCGAGGCCGAGCACGTCCAGCATGGCCCTTGTCGTGCCGAGGAGTTGGGCCGTCTGTTCCTTGTCGTCCGCGGCCAGCGCCGTGTTGCCCGCGCGGACATGCTGGTGGACCAGCGCGACCGCCTGGGGGACGCCCAGGTCGTCGTCGAGCGCGGCGGCGAATGCGCCGGGCACGGGCTCCGGCTCCGGCTCCGAGGTGAGTGCGGTGCCGAGGCGTTCGGCGGCGCGCAGGACGAACTGCTCGATCCTGCCGTAGGCGGCCGCGGCCTCGTCCAGGGCCGCCGGGGTGTACTCGATGGTGGAGCGGTAGTGGGCCGCTCCCAGGTAGTAGCGCAGGACGACCGGCCGGTGGCGGGTCAGGAGTTCGGACACGAGCAGCGAGTTCCCGAGCGACTTCGACATCTTCTCACCGCCCAGGGTGACCCACGCGTTGTGCATCCAGTACCGGGCGAAGGGGCTGCCTGCGGCCCGGGATTGGGCGCGTTCGTTCTCGTGGTGCGGGAAGAGCAGGTCGATGCCGCCGCCGTGGATGTCGAAGGTGTCGCCGAGATAGTGGTGGGCCATGGCCGAACACTCCAGGTGCCAGCCCGGCCGCCCCGGGCCCCAGGGGGTGTCCCAGTGCGGCTCGCCCGGTTTGGCGGCCTTCCACAGCGCGAAGTCCCTCGGATCCCGCTTGCCCGGCGCCGTGTCGCGCGCCGACTGCGCGTCGTCGGGGCGGTGCCCGGAGAGCTGCCCGTACTCGGCGAAGGAACCGACCGAGAACAGCACGTCGCCGCCCGCCGCATAGGCATGCCCGCGCGCCGTCAACTCCCGCATGAGCTCGATCATTTGCGGGATGTGCCCGGTGGCGCGTGGCTCGACGGTGGGTGCAAGACAGCCGAGCGCCCGGTAGGCGGCGGTAAAGGCACGCTCGTTGCGCTGGGCGAGCTCCCAGTACGGCACCGGTTCGGCGGCCGCCTTGGTGAGGATCTTGTCGTCGATGTCGGTGACGTTGCGGCACAGCGTGACACGGTGGCCTGTGTGGGTGAGCCAGCGGGCGAGGATGTCGAAGTTGACGCCCGAGCGGACGTGCCCGAGGTGCGGCGGCGACTGGACGGTGGCACCGCAGACGTAGAGGGACACCGCCCCCGGGGTGTGGGGGACGAAGCCGCGGACGGTGCGGGTCGCGGTGTCGAAGAGCCTCAACGGCACGGCTGCCTCCTGGTGGGCGTAGGGGTATCGGGGCGCGGGTCGGATCGACGGGCCACGGGGCGTACGACGGTTCCGAGGACGCGTACGGCCGGGAAGTAGCCCGTCTGCCGTGAGTCGAGGCTGGCCTCGGGGTTGTCGCCGAGGAGTACCAGGCGGCCGTCGGGCACCTGCGCTTCCGGCACCGAGGCCAGCGCGGGCACGGTGGCGCGTGGCACCGTGTCACCGGGGACGGCCGCGACCCGCTTGATGATCCACAGCCGGGCGTGCACGGCGGCGGGCGCGGAACGGAAAGGGAGCGGCGGCTGCGACCACTGGCCGTGCGGGTCACGCTGTTCCAGTACGACCACGTCACCGGCCGCGAGCCGTCGGGTACGCCGGACCAGTACGCGATCGCCGTCCAGGAAGGACGGTTCCATGCTGCGGCCGCGTACGGTCACCACGGTGAGCCGGCGACCGAGGAGCGCGGCCGCGGCGACGCCGGTCCACGCTGCGAGCGCGGCAAGTCCCGGCAGCACGGCGGGCAGCGGACCGTACGCGCGTGCCGCCACCGGCACGGCAGCCGTGCACAACACGGCGCACAGCAGGGCCGCGGCACGGGCGAGGCGCGCCCCGAGATGCCGGCGCTCCGCCGCGTGCGGGTCGGGCAGCACCGGGCCTGTCCGGGGGTCGGTCCGGGTCATGTGAGGCCTCCCCCGACCATCTCCGTGCTGTCGGATCCTGCGGCGTCAGGCTCGCTGTCGGCCGGTGCCGGCGAGGCGGACCCGTAGCCCTGGGCCTGCAGGGTGAACAGGCGGGCGTACTCCCCGCCGAGCCTCATCAGCTCCTCGTGATCGCCCTGTTCGGTGATCTCACCGGCTGCCAGGACCACGATGTGGTCGGCCTCGCGCACTGCTCCGAGGCGGTGCGAGATGAGCAGGCTGGTGCGGCCTTCGCGGTGCCTGCGCAGCGCGGTGTGGATCTCGTGTTCCGCGGCGGCGTCGAGTCCGGCCGACGGTTCGTCGAGGATCATCAGATCCCGCCGGTCGCGCAGGAAGGCCCGGGCCAGGGCGAGGCGCTGCCACTGGCCGCCGGAGAGTTCGACCCCTGTGTCGGGGTCGTCGGCGGGACCGGAGTGGAACATCCGGGAGAGCAGGGTGTCGTAGCCGCGAGGCAGTGCGGTGATGCGCGGATGGGCGCCGGCGCGTTCGGCGGCCTGGCGGATCCGGTCGCGGTCGTCGAGCGCGTCGAGGTCGCCCAGGGCGATGTTCTCGGCCGCCGTGAGGTCGTAGTGCATGAAGTCCTGGAAGACCGCGCCGATCCGCCGGCGGAGGACCGCCGGGTGGATGTCCCGCAGATCGACCCCGTCCCACAGGACGGCGCCGTGCGTGGGGTCGTAGAACCGGCAGAGGAGCTTGACGAGGGTGGACTTGCCCGCGCCGTTGAGGCCGACGAGGGCGACCGAACTGCCGCAGGGGATCCGCAGGTTGAGGCCGTGCAGCACCCAGGGGTGGTCGTCGGAGTAGCGAAATGCGACGTCACGGAACTCGATCTCCCCGCGCAGCGGGGCGAGTTCGGCGTCCCCTTCGCGCACGGGCAGATCGGTGCCGGCCGTCGTCACCGCCGCATAGTGCTCGAACATCAGCAGCGCCTGGTGCGAGCGGGCCACCTCGCCCGCCATGGCGGTCAGCGCGCCCTGCACGCCGGCCACCGCGGCCACGAACACGGTGACATCACCCACCGACAGCGTCCCGCTCTGGGCCACCCGCACCGACCAGACGAGGCCCGCGCCCGACACGGCCGCGGCGAGGACGCCGAGCAGGGACTGCACGCGGACCTCCCGCAGATCCGTGCGGCGGCGGGCTCTGTTGGCGGTCCGCCGCTCGGTGAGCATGCGGGTGCGCAGAAAGCTCCCGATGCCGAAGAGGCGTACCTCCTTGGCGGCGGCGACCGTGCCGAGCAGTTCGCTGTAGAACGTCTCGCGGCGCTCGGCCGGCCCGATGTCCCAGAACATCCTGGCCCTCCTGCGCGACAGCGCGACCTCGGCGAGCAGCACCGGCACCCCGGCCCCCAGGACGAGCGCCGCCATCAGCGGGCTGACCAGGAGGAGGGTGCCGAGGAACCCGGTGACGGTGGCGGTCGAGCGCAGCACGCCCAGTACCCCGTCCACCGCCTGGTTCGGGGACATCCGGCCGGCCTCCTTGGCCAGCCGCAGACGGTCCAGGAACTGCGGGTCCTCGAAGCGCGCGAGTCCTTGGAAGCCGTCCACCGCGGCGAACAGGCGGTCCTGGGCGAGCAGTCCCACGCGGCGCTCCAGCTCGGCCCGCAGATAGCCGGTGGCATGCGGCAGCACGCCCATGACCAGGCCGGCCGCCGCGATGCCACCGCCGTGTGCGAGCAGTACCGGCCCGGGCGCGCCGGCGACCAGGCCGTCGAGCAGCTGCTTGGTCAGCCAGGCCACCGCGACCGGGAGCAGTCCGGTGGCCAGGGACAGCACGGTGTAGAGGGCCAGAGCGGCCGGGGCGGCCTCGCGCGCCAGGGTGAAGGCGGCGCCGCAGTGGCGCAGTTCCACCCGGGCGGCGGTCATGCCGCCAGGGCGGCGGGCCGGTCCAGCCGCACGTCGTTGGCGGTCACGACGGTGCCGCCGGCACCGTCGGGCGCCACCCGCAGGATCGTGGGGAACGCCTTGACCTGGAAGGCGGCGCCCAGCGCCCCGTCCGAAAGCTCGGACACCACACGGGCCACCGGCCGCAGCTGCTCGATGAAGCCGGCCGACTCCTCCGGATCGCCGACCACGGCGACCAGGACCCGGTCCCGTTCGATGCCGCCGCGCCGTACGTACTCGACGAACTTGGGCAGCTTGTCCTTGCAGGGGCCGCACGTGGGCGAGAAGAACGCCACGAGGGTGTCGTCCGCGGCCAGTTGGTGCGTGAGCGGCTCACCGTCCACGGTGGCCACCGCGAAGTCGTCCACGCGGGTACCGACGTTGATGGTGTACGTGTCCACCGCCGAGCCCGCGGCCGCGATGAGTTCGGTGTGCTCACGCAGCCTCTTGATGACCCCGACGACGAGGACGAGGTTCAGGGCGGACAGCACTCCCACGACGAGCAGGAGCGGAAGCAGGAACGACATGAGAGGTCTCCTCAGGGCGTGGTGCGAGGGTCGAGGGGGTCGAAGGGGCCCGTGCGGGCGCCGCAGGGCGGCCGGCCGGCACCGGGCTGAACAGCGAGACGAGATCGTCGAAGGCGGTGATCAGACCCCCGCCGAGCAGGCCGAGCACGGCCGGCAGGACGGTCTGGGCCGCCGTCACAGGACGGGGAGCGCTCACCGCGGCCACAGCCGCCGGTGCGGCGATCCCGGCCAGGGCGGCATTGCGCACGACATGGCGGATGCCGAGCGGAGTCGTGGACGCCCCGAAACAGCGGCAGGCCGTACGCACGCCCCGGCGCACGGTGAGCGTGATCGCGACGCCGAACACGGACAGGAGGCCGGCCGCCAGGGCGAGACCGGCCGCGGTGGCGTACGGAAACGGTGTCAGGAGCAGGGCCACGACCATTCCTTCGGCCGCGACCACCAGTGCCGCGACCGGGGCGGTCCGCAGGCCGCCGGGAAGGAGCCGCATGGCGCCTATCGACGAGGCGAAGGAGGAAAAGGCCTGCCGCCCGGCCACTTTGCTCAGCACCGAAATCAGAAAGACGATTCCGATGAGGAAGCGGCTTGCCATGACCAGATGGGGCACAGGAATTCACTCCCTTGTGCGGGTACTTGGTGAATGGAATGCGAAATGGGGCACGACTGCGCCCGGTGCCGGGCGCCGAGGTGCGGCGGCCTGCGCGAGTGCGGCCGCCACACCTCGGTCAGCGTCGGTTCAGCAGCGACCCGAGAGGCAGACCAGCTGGCCGTTGCAGGTGTTCACCTTGCAGGCGGAGTGGGCACACTGCCAGCAGTCGTTCCAGCAGTTCCAGCCACACGCGGACGCTTCGATGCGGGGGACGAGACGCTCGACGAGAGCGGTCCCGAGAGACTCCAGCTTCTTGAACATGTCACCACTTCCTGTTGTCTGTTGTTTCCCGGATGTGTTCCGGTGAGAAATACTGTGCCGGTCGGGGTGAACCCCGGTCTTGTAGAAATTCGGAGCAGTCCCGGCACTTCGCCAGGAGCCGTGCCGGGCACCCGGTCATCGCCTTGAATTCCCGGCTGAAATGCGCCTGGTCGTAGTACCCCGCGAGCTCCGCGACCTGCGCGGCCGGGCGCCCCTCGGACAGCAGGCGCAGGCTCCGCCGCAGCCGCAGGACTCGCGCCGCCGCCTTGGGCGTCACCCCGATCTGCTCCTGGAAGCGGCGTTCCAACTGGCTCTGGCTCCAGCCCACATGCCGGGCGAGCTGCGAAATGGGGACCGCTCCGCAGTGCCGGGCGAGCAGCGTCCAGGCGGCGGCGACCGGCGGCGCATGCGGCGGCACCCCCGCCAGCAGCCCGGTCAACTCCGCGTCGAGCAGGGCGAATCGGGCGGGCCAGTCCGGTGCGGCGGCCAACGCGTCGGTCAGTGGGGCCAGGTCGTGGCCGAGGAGCTCGGATGCCTCCATGACATTGTCGGTGAGCTGGTCCATGGGGATGCCGAACATCCGGTACGCGGCCCAGGGCGCGAGCGCGATCTCGATGCCGGTCAGCGGCGATTCGTGCTCGCTCACCATGGCGGTGGTGTGCAGTCCGCAGACCGGCGAGGTATAGGCAGCCGTGGGCAGCGGGCCGCCCGGCGCACTGCCGAGCAGCAGCTTGCCTTCGAGGAGGAGCACCAGGGAGACGGCGCCCACAGGGGGTTCGAGGTGGCCGCAGGGCGGTCCGGCGGTGAGCCGGAAGCCCCGGTAGCGCAGCACCCCCGGCCGAAGTGTCGGCCTGGGCGCCGACTGGGCGAATTCACTGGAGGTGCGAGGGCATGCCGAATACTCCACTCCCGGGTCCTTCCTGTCCTGAGAGTCGGCTGAGTGGTGGAGCAGCTGAGAGGTCGGACCGTGCAGGGCGACGGCCGAGAGCCGGCCCTGAAGAACGCGGCCGAGAACCGACCGTGAAAGCACAGAGGTACGACTGCACGCGTGGAAGAGCTTGCCCGTGTGGCGCGAAGACGCCCCGCCGGCGGGGCACGCCCGGTTTCGCCCGGCGCGGTGTGGCCGGTCAGTCGGGCAGGCCCGCTCCGTGCACTTCGATGTGCGCGCCCGCGAGCCGGTCGGCATCGCGGCCGAGGAGCATGAGAGCGGCTCCGGCGATCTGTTCGGCGGATGCGGTGGCCGCGGCGGACAGTACGTTCGCACGCAGGGTGCCGCTGCTGGTGCGCAGCGCCCACACCGCGGCACGCGGAGCCTCCGCGTGCGGGACGAGGAGCACGATGCGCCCCGGCCGGTCGGCCTCGGCCATGGCCTTCCCCATGGCGGTGGCCACGGGGTACGGCGGTCCGTCGGCGGGAAGGAGCCCGATGAGGATGTCCGGTGCCCCCAGGTCGTGCGTGACGTCCGCGACGAGCCGGTGGACCATCGCCGCATCGTCCGGGTCGACCACGTAGGGCAGCGCGGTGATGCTCAGATCCGTCAACTCCCGGCAGTACAGGGCGGCTTGCTGTGCGGACGGCCCGGTGATCGCGACGGTGACACCGCGTGCGGCCAGAGGTTCGCACACCAGCCGGCCGATCCGGTCGTATCCGCCGACGACCACGGCCACCTGCTCCCGGTACGCGGCGGCCGGCTCAGACATCCTGCCGGTTCGGGCCGACGGGACGGGGGGCGATGGGCCAGATGAAGTCGTTCGGCGAGTATGACGCCGACCGTACGGAAGTCTCCTGCGGGTGCTGTGCCCCGTCGGTCACGGGCCCGGTGAACGCACCCATGCCCGCCATGCCCGCGAGGACGGCCGCGGCCGTGAGGGCACATCGCACCGCTGCGGTCTGCTTGGTGGTCGTGCTCCGCTTGATCTTCATGGTCTCTCCAACTGGGTGTGAGGGGTGGCCGCTGCCCGGCCCTTCGAGGGGTCCGTGGCGCTTCATGGCCCTAGAAAACAGGGCGGCGCCGAGCAACGTAAGCCCCATCCCGCGGCAGCCCGCTGCCTGACAGATTCCTGCCAATCGACGCCTCCGTACGGCTCGAACGTCTCAAAGCAGGCTGGTCAAGACGCTGGTGCGCGGAGGATGGTGATCGCCCACCCGCTCTGCCCGGGTGGATGACGGGGGGTCAGAATCGATGCTCCAGCGACGATGTCCGGCCGGCACCTGGGAGACGGCACGGGAGCTTCCCGGTGTCGCGCTGCGTCCCGGTGTGCTGGAGTACCGCGGCTTTTCCATGGCACTCGGCCGCCCGCGCCGGCGGCTCGAGGTGCCGACCACTTTGGTGACCGTGCTGTTCAACTTCGGTCAGCCGATGCGGGTGAGCCGGCCGTCCGACGGGCTGGTCCTCGCGGACACCGACGGGCCGTTCGTCGCGGGGCTGCTCACCCACTCCACCGTCGGAGAGCACGGCGGCGACGCCCGCGGAGTCGAGGTCTCGATGCAACCCTGGGCCGCCTACCGGCTGTTCGGTGTCCCGCTGCACGAGTTGGCGGGCGCTCTGACGCCGCTCGACTCCGTCGCCCGCCCCGCGGACCGCGCCCTGACCGACGCGCTGGCCGGGGCGCGGGGCTGGCAGGCCCGGTTCGACCTGCTCGATGCCGCCCTGGAGATCGCGTACGCCGGTGGACCGGTGCCGAGCCCGCGCGTGATCTGGGCCTGGAACCGGCTCCGGCAGAGCCATGGTGCTCTCGCCGTGCGCACCCTCGTCGACGAAACCGGCTGGGGCGAACGGCAGTTGGAGCGGCGCTTTCGCGAGCAGATCGGGCTGCCGCCGCGCACGGCCGCCCGGCTGCTGCGGGTCCAGCACGCCCTGCGGCTGCTCACGGACGGCGGGGCGCCCGCCGCCGTGGCGGTCGACTCCGGCTTCTACGACCAGGCCCATTTCGGGCGGGACTTCAAAGCGATCACCGGCTGTACGCCCTCGCAGTTCATGGCGGCACGTCACACGCCGCCCGTCGGACCGCCGGTGCTCGACCGGGTCTCCGGGCAGATCACCAGCGCGGCGCTGCCCCACGGGCGCGGCCCTGCCCGGACCCGTGGGGCGCAGATCGTCCTGCGCTCGCCGCGCCGGACCTCGGTGGGCAACTCCTCGTGAGCGCGGTCGCCGCGCGGCCTGCGCGTGAGCACGCTCGCCGCTCGGTCGGTGCGCGGGGCACGGTCGGATCCGTACAAGACGGTGTGAAGATCCCGTGACAGCCTCGGGCCATGCGTACTGGCGGTTCCGAGGAAGAACAGGACCGTACGGGCGATCCCCCTGCGCCCGCACCGTCGCAGCCGTCCACCGGGAGCCCGGAGCAGGACGGGGCGCTCGACGCGGAAGCCCTGGCGGTGTACCGGGCCGTGCTGCTCCATCACGAGCACGATCGCGGCCGGCTCGCCAGGCGTCTGGGCATGAGCGAGGACCGGGTCGGATCCGCCGTGGCACGGCTGGTCGCCCTGTCCCTGCTGCGCCCCTCGTGGGACCGGCCCGACCTGGTCCGCGCGGTGAGCCCCGACCTGGGTCTGGAGCTGATGCTGCAGCGCGAGCAGCAGGAACTGGCCCTGCGTCAGGAGCGGCTCGCCCAGACCCGGGCGGCGCTGTCCACGCTCGCGGCCGAGTACGCCGCCGGAGCCGGTGAGTCCGGGGCCCGGCGCGGCACCGAGGTCCTCGAGGGCATGGATGAGATCCGCACCCGTCTGGAGACGCTGGCCAGCCGCTGCTCGCGGGAAGCCCTCTCGTTCCAGCCCGGCGGCGCCCTGCCCACCGAGGCCATCGAGGCCGGCCGGTCGCTGAACGAGCAGGCGATGCTGCGCGGGGTGAAGTTCCGCAGCATCTACCTGCAGAGCATCACCAAGGACCGGGTGACCGCGGGCTACGTCCGCTGGGCGCGGAAGCAGGGCAGCGAGATACGCCTGGCCCCGACGCTGCCCATGCGGCTGCTGATCGTCGACCGCGAGGTGGCCGTCATCCCGGGCGAGCCGGGCGCGGGCCGGCCCACGGCGGTGCTGATCCGCAGCGTCCCCGTGATCCTCGCGCTGGTCGCCCTGTTCGAGGCGTACTGGAAGGACGCCGAGGCGATGCACACCCCGTCCGACTCGGCGGCCCCGGCGGGTCCGGCAGGTCCCACACCGCAGGAGCGCGAGCTCCTGCGCATGCTCGCCGACGGCGGCAAGGACGAGTCGGCGGCCCGCGCCCTGGGCATCTCGATCCGTACCGAACGCCGCATGGTGGCCGACCTCATGCACCGCGTGAACGCCAACAGCCGGTTCGAACTGGGCGTCCGGGCCTGCCAGATGGGCTGGCTCTGAGGCCCCGGAGAACCAGCCTCTCCCCCGCGCGGCGGAGGGGGACCCTGCCTGCGAACGATGCCTGTGGGCAGTGGCGTTGACGACGATCAGTGCGTATCCCAACGCTCTTCGATCGGAGCCCCGCAATGCTGAACAGGTCCCTTCGCGCCGCCGCCCTCCTTGCCGTCGTGGTGGCCGTAGCCGCGCCCGTCGCCGTCGCGGCACCTGCCGTGTCCTCGCCGCCCGCGCGGGAGACCGTCGCCGTCTCCTCGCTCAAGGGCGACGCCCGCATGGACTACCCCGTCGCGGACCAGGAGGTACGGGTGTCCGTCGACGCCCGCTCCACGTACACCGCGGGCAGTATCCCGCAGCACCCCTCGGGCACCTTCCGCATCTCGCACGCCCAGGACGGCAAGCTCTACTGGGGCGAGTTCAAGGTCGACTGCCTCACCACCGGCGGCCCCACCGCCACCGTCACCGGCCGCCTGGTCCGCACCAGCCCCGGCCACCCCTGGCTCACCGAGCTGGACCCGCACACCCGCATGGGCGTGAGCTTCTTCGTCCCGGAGAACGGCGAGGCCCGCATCGGCCTCTCCGGAGCCACCAAGAAGGGCAAGCCGCTCCTCACGAAGTGCATGGCGCCCGCCGCCGACGCGAAGGTCGTCGACGGCGCGTACACCCTGCACGACCGCAACAGCTAGGCGCTCCACCGGGGGAGGAGGGAGGGGATTCAACTGCGGGCCGCCCGTGGGCCGGTCGCGCAGTTTCCCCGACCTCGCGAGGCCTCGCCGCACTCCCCGGCCGACACTGATGCGCACTCAGCCCATGGCCGCGACCATCCACCCGCCGAAGACTCCCAGCGGAAGCCCCATGAGGCCGGCGGCCATCAGCCACCCCACTCTCCGCGTCGACCTCGCACCGACCAGCCCGCAGAACGGGGCCATCACAGCGCAGTAGAGCAACAGGACGGGGAAGAGCAGCAGGATGCCGGCTCCCATGATGTTTTCCCTTCGGCGGGTTCCGCGGCTCCCATCCAGGAGGCACGGCACAGCCGTAGCAGGCTCTCTGCGGCCACTCACCCTCACACTATATTGAACGCGTTCAAATTCGCGCGGTGATCAGGTCCTCGCACTCGGCTCGCAGGTGTCCCGCCCGCGCTGCCCCGCGCGCTGGCGTGGCGCCCAAGGTTGCCGTGCAGGTTGGCCGATGGTGGTGGGGCGCCTCGCGCAGAGGTCAGCCGTCCCCTCAGGAGCACGTACATGAGCACGTCTTACGCGCAGCAGTCCGCGCCCTCCCGGGCGGAACAGTCCGAGCCCTCCCACGAGGAGGCAGGCGAGCAGACCGGTGACCGTATCGCCGTGGTCATCGGCAGTAGCCGTCCGACGCGGATCTGTCCTCGCATCGCCGCCTGGATCCGGGATGCCGCGCAGGAGGGCAGCCCGCTCCACTACGACCTGCTCGACCTCGCCGAGGTGAACCTGCCCCTGCTGGACGAGCCGCTCAAGGCGGCGCTGGAGCAGTACGAGCACGAGCACACACGGCAGTGGAGTCGCACGGTTCTCTCCTACAGCGGCTTCCTGTTCGTGTTCCCCCAGTACAACTGGGGCTATCCCGCCGTGGTGAAGAACGCCGTGGACTTCCTCTACCACGAGTGGCACGACAAGCCGGCCACCGTGGCCTGCTACGGCACCCATGGCGGAAACAAGGGTGCGACTCAGTTCCTGACCGTCCTCAAGGGCTTGCACATGCGCTCGCTGGACGATCACCTCGAACTCGTCATCACGGACCAGGACGTCGACGACGCCTGGCAGCTCAAAGACGTCAATGCCACGCTGCACCCCTACCGGGACCAGGTCAGGGCGATCGACGAGCAGATGATCCAGGCTCTCAAGGACGGCCAGTAGCACGGCCGGAGCCGCTTCCGCACGCCCGACTGCCATCACGGTCAAGCATCGCCACTGCCAGAAGTTGGATCAACGACGTATCTTGCAACCGCAGTCACCACCGCAGGCACAACAGCGGTTCAGGAAGCGGGGAGCAGGGAGCGTGGAGCTGCGCGAGGGAGATGTACCCGGCCGCCCTCCACCCGGCCGGAACCATGACTTCACAGGGAATCCCATGCCCAAGCTGCGCCACGTCGCCGTTGCCGCCCTCTGCGCGGCCCTCCTGATACTCACCGGATGCGGCCGTGCGGAAAGCGGGCACCCGGGCCCCTCCCGCACCACCGGCGCCAACGGCCTTCACGACGGCCCTGCCTGGCGCTACGACTACACCGGGAAGGACACCAACGCCTCCTTCGAAGACATCGCCGCCGCCTCCGCCGACGACGCCTGGGCGGTGGGCAAGAGTCCCGTCACCGGATGGGTGGACGACCAACGGACGCTCCTCTTCCACTACGACGGGAAGGCATGGCGCCCGTACGACCTCCCGCCCGCGCTGCGCCGCCTCGACGAGCTCCCCATCGTCCGGCTCGACGCCTCCGGTCCGGGTGACGTGTGGCTCTTCGCAGGCGTGCTCACCAACCCCGAGAGGAGTCACCCGCCCCTGGCCGCGCACTGGGACGGCAAGACGTGGCAGGTCGTGGACCTCCCCCGGGACTTCCCCGATGCCGTGTTCGGCGCCGCCGCCTTCGGCCCCGAAGACGCCTGGGTCGTCAGCCGTACGGACACCGCCTGGCACTGGGACGGGCGGCAATGGCGCGACTTCCGCCTGCCCGGCAGGGCGTACGCGCTGGCGGGCGTATCGGGGCGGGATCTGTGGGCCGTGGGTGCCGGCCCGGAGAGTGAGAGCGTTCCCGGAGCCGCGGCCATGCACTGGGACGGCAAGAAGTGGACGGAGGCGACGTTGCCCACCGAGCCGCCGGGGCCCGAGGACGACCCGCACTTCGCCGAACTCAACTATGTCGTCGCCCTGTCGACCCGCGACGTGCGGGCCTTCGGCGACGTACTCAGCGAGGGTGGCGACAGCGACGCGTACTCCGCGGCACTCGAACTGCGCTGGGACGGCTCCCGGTGGGCGAAGCAGGACGAGCCGGCGTGCTGCGTGACCGGACACGGCCCGAAGGCCTTCTTCCTCAGCCCCAAGCGCTATTTGACTCCGTCCGGCGAGGAGCTGCGCATCACCCAGCCGCCCTGCCTCGCCGGCCGGCCGGGCAAGGTCGGCGCGAAGGGGTGCCGGCAGAAGCTCCAGCTCGAGGACTACGCCGCGGTCCCGGGAACCCGGCAGACCTGGGGCGTCGGCTCCGTCAGGGGCAGCGGCGCGGGTGCGGACCCCGCCCGCCCCGTCATCGTCCGCCTCACCGCGGCTCCTTGACCCTGGCGCCCTCGCGGTGCGTCTCCACGCAGGCTCCGGAAACCCCGAACCCCTAGGGGAAACGGGTGGGGTCAAGTCCACCAGTTGGATGACCAGTTGATGGATGTGGTGAGCGGGTGTGGTCGGCGAGGCTCTGCGCATGAAGAAGATCAAGCGCAGAGCCGCCCTGGTCGCCGCATCGGCCGCCGTGTTCAGCCTCACCGTTCCGCTCGCCGCGAGCGCCGCCCCTGAGGGCAGGGCACCGGACGGCCCCGCCTGGGAGCGCTGCGAGGGTGGCGGCGCGGATCCGCGGCAGGAGTGCGCCACGGTCCAAGTGCCTCTGGACTACGCCGATCCGGACGGCCGGCAGATCTCCCTCGCCATCTCGCGGATCCGCAGCGAGAAGCCTCAGTCGCGCCGCGGCGCGCTGCTGCTCATCCCCGGCGGGCCCGGGAACACCGGTCTCAACGGGCCCACCGACAGGGCGAAGCAACTGCCGGCGTCGGTTCGGGACGCGTACGACCTGATCGGCTTCGACCCGCGCGGGCTCGGCCGCTCCACGCCCGTCAGCTGCGGGTTCGCGCGCGGCGACCTCTCCCCCATGAAGCTCAGGCCCTGGCCGGGGCCCGACGGGTCCCTCGACGAGAGCGTCGCCACCGGAAGGCGGATGGCCCGGGCCTGCGAGCGCAGCGGCGAGGCCGACGGAGGCGCGCTGCTGCGCAGCCTCACCACCGCCAACGAGGCCCGCGACCTCGACCGCATCAGGGCCGCGCTCGGCGAGCGCAAGATCTCGGCGTGGAGTGTTTCGTACGGTACGTACCCGGGCGCGGTCTACAACCAGCTGTTCCCGCATCGCGTCGACCGCCTCGTGCTCGACAGCAACGACAACCCCGACCCCACGAAGGTCGGTCGCGGTTGGATCGCCGCGCACGAGGCCGGAGTCGAGGACAGCTTTCCGGCCTTCGCCAAGTGGGCGTCGGATCCCGGCAATCCGCTGCGCCTGGCACAGCGCGAGGACGAGGTGCGGCCGCTCTTCCTGCACCTCGCACAGGAGTTGGACCGCAAGCCGATCCCGTGGCCGGGCGCCAACCCTGCGGAGCTGAACGGCAATGTGCTCCGCCACGAGTTGCTCAGCGCGCTGTACGCGCCCCGGGAGAGCTTCGACGGCCTCGCCGAGCTGATCCTGGCCGCACGTGCGGGCAAGGTGCCGCCCGCACCGCCCGCCCCGCCCGAGGACTTCATGCAGAACGCCGCCACGGTGGGCACCGCGGTCGTCTGCAACGACGTCAAGTGGCCGACCGACGCTGCCACTTACCAGAGGGGCGTCGACGAGAGCCGGGCCAGGTTCCCGCTCACCGCGGGAATGCCCAGGGGCGTGACGCCGTGTGCCTTCTGGCCGTACGCGCCCAAGGAGCCGCCGGTGCGGATCACCGACCGGGGGCCGTCCAATGTGCTGCTCGTGCAGAACGCGCGCGATGTCGCCACCCCGCTGGCCGGCGCCCTCGAACTCCGCAAGGCCCTGGGCGGGCGGGCCAGGATGGTCACCGTCGACTCGACCGGACACGACGCGTACCTGGACAACGGCAACGAGTGCGGCGACCGGACCGTCACGCGCTACCTCGTCACGGGGAAGCGGCCGGGGCGGGACGTGTATTGCGCGACGGCGGGCTGAGGACGCGGACTTGGGGCCGGGGCCGGTAGTGGCTACTGGCCCTCGGCCCGTGTCTCCTTGCGGACGTCTGCGGCGATCCTCGCGGCCTCTTCCAGGGAGTAGGTGCCCGATTCCTTGTTCGCGATGACCAGAGCGACCGTGCTGTAGTCGGCCCAGGCACATATGTAGTTCAGCTCTTCGTCTCCCGAGAGCGCGCCCTTCGCCTTCTGGCACTTCATCAGAGCGCCGTCCAGGTTGGCGGGTGACACGTTCTCCGGGGCGCCGATCAGCTCGACGTCGTCCTCATCCGCCACTTCCTTCTTCACGTTCCCGAAGAAGGTGTCGAGTGATTTCGCAGGGTCCTTCGACTCGCCGTACGCACCGACGAAAATGAGGTCCTTGGAGCTGGATGTGTAGTCGGGATTGATCACTTGGGCGCCCGGCGAGAGCACGCCGGAGAACAGGTTCGAGGAACCGGAGTCCTCGACGGGGTCGGGCTCGCCGTCATTGCCGCTGCGCTTGAAATCACCGTCCAGCAGCGAGACAGGAGCGGTCAGCTTGTGCGGACCGTCGTCGGCGAGGCCGGACCCGTCGTCCGAGGTGAGGTACCAGACACCACCGCCGATCGCCGCCAGCACCAGCACCGCGCCCACGATGGCCCCGGTCCTCTTGCTGCTCGGGCTCCCGCCCGCCGGTTGCGGCGGCACTGCGCCGTAGGGCAGCGGAGGGGCCTGAGGCGGGGGCGGGCCGTAACCCGCCGGTGCCTGCTGCGGGTACCCGTACCCCTGTGTCGGCGGCATCTCCGGCGGAGGCGGCGGCTGTTGCTGCCCGTAATACGGTTCGGGCTGGTCCTGGCTCATCGTGTCTGTCCCCTCCGCGTACTGACCAGTCGTCTTGCAGATCGTGGCCGCGGCCACCGGCGTGCATCGCACGGACTTGACTTCCCCCAGTGCGGATCAGTTGACGCACTACGGGCTGCTCGCGGTTCCGGGCTGCGGGGCGGTCAAGGCCTCGTCCCAAGTTCCGGACCTCGCGTCTGCGCCGTACCCATGGCCCCCGAAGGACCGCCGGTAGGCCGCAGGCGTGGTGTGCACCAGGGCGTGGAAGCGCCTGCGCAGGTTGGCGGCCGAGGACAGCCCCACCCGTACCGCGACCGTCTCCACCGGCAGTTCGGTCTCCTCCAGGAGCGCCCGCGCGGCCGCGACGCGCCGCTGGAGCAGCCAGCGGCCGGGGCTGACACCGAGCTGGTCGGCGAACCTGCGCGCGAGGGTGCGCGGCGAGACCCTGGCCCGCGCGGCGAGGTCTTCGAGGGTGAGGGGCTGGTGCAGCCGTTCGGTGGCCCAGTCGAGGACGGGGGCCAGCGATTCGGCCTGCCGGTCGGCGGGGGTCCCGGTGCTGTATTGCAGCTGCCCGCCCTCACGGTGCGGGGGCATCACCATGTGCCGGGCGACGTGCGCGGCGTAGGCGGCGCCGTGGTCGGCGCGGGCCAGGTGCAGGCACAGGTCGATGCCGGCGGCGGTGCCGGCGCTGGTGGCGATGTCGCCCAAGTCGACGTACAGGGTGTCGGGTTCGACCTCCACGTCGGGGAAGCGTGCGGCGAGCTCGGCGGCTAGCCGCCAGTGGGTGGTCGCCCTGCGGTGCGCGAGCAACCCGGCCTCGGCGAGGAGGAAGGCGCCCGAGCAGATCGCCACGATCCGGGCGCCCCGGCGGTGCGCCCGCCGCACGGCGTCGATCACCGCGGGCGAGGCGGGTCCCGCGCGGTGCTGCCAGCCGGGGACGACCACCGTGTCGGCCGCGTCGAGGGCCGTGAGGTCCGCGCCGACGAGCATGTCGTAGCCGGCCAGGGTCGGCACGGCGCCCGGACGCTCGGTGCACACGGCGAACTCGTACCCGCTGACCAGACCGGGGCGCCGCACGCCGAAGACCTCGGCGGCGGACGCCAATTCGAACGTGGACTGCCGCTGCACGACCAATGCCGCCACCCGGTGCACTCCCATGGCAAGAAAGTATCCCTTGATGTCGATCCAGACACTGGGCGGTGCGTATCTCCGGGGCGAGGATCGGGTCATGACGCAATCACCAAGTGACGTCCAGTTCCTGCACGTTGACGAGGTCGACGCCGTGGAGGTCTTTCCCGGGATCGTCCGGCGTCGGCTGCCAGCGACCGCGTGGGCCCGCGGCTGGATGTACGACTTCGCCGCGGGGACCGAATGGCCCGAGGACGACCTGCACGACGGCGAAGAGCGCTACTACGTGATCCGGGGCGAGTTCATCGACCGGGGACAGCGGCTCGGTCCGGGCAGCTACGTCGTGTTCGCGCCGGGCAGTCGGCACCGCCCACGCACCGAGACCGGCGCCCGCATGCTGGGCATCAGCATCCTCACCCACTGATCACGACGAGACGGGCCATCATGCAGAAATCACCGATCACCAGGGTGAGCGAGGCACGCGTACGCCCTGAACTCTTCGAGGCATTCCACGAATGGATCGTCTCCGCGGTCCGCGAGTTCCCCTCCCGCCATCCCGGGCTCCTTGACCACGAAGTGCTGCTCGCGCCGCCCCACTCACTGCTGTACGTGAGTCGCTGGCGCAGCGAGGAAGACCTGGTCGGCTACGCCGGCGAGCACTGGCGTCACCAGCCCGTGGTCCTGCCGGGCGAGAACGAATACCTCCTCGCACCACTTCAGGTGCGGCACTTCACGCGCGCGGCTCTGGGCTGACTCGGCCCACCTCGACGCAACTCAGACCGCCTCGATACCCTGCGCCACCAACCGCTCCCGCACCGCCTCCCACGACGGGTCGACGGGATGCAGAGCGTGCTCTCCCACCCCGACGTCCTTGAACCCGCTGGAGGTCGCCACACACACCACCGGGCCCGACACCTCCTCGGCGAGCGAGCGCAGTCCGGCCAGGCCGGCAGCGGCCGACAGCTCCAGCCACAGGCCCTGGCCGGCCAGTTCCGCCTGGGCGCGGCGCAGTGCGGCGTCATCGACCAGGAGCGCCCGGCCCCCGCTGCGCTCGAGCGCCAAGACGCCGCGGTAGCTGTTCACCGGACAGTCGATGCCGTACGCATCCGTCCTGCCCACCGCCACCCTGGTGGCCGGTACTCCCAGGCGGACGGCAGCCGCCAGCGGGCCGCCCTCGGCCGGCTCGCAGCTGTACAGCGGCGGTACGCGGTCGATGAGCCCGAGCCGGTGCAGTTCGGCGAAGCCCTTGCCGATGCCGAAAAGCAGCTCGCCGTATCCGGTGGGCACGAACACCGCGCCCGGCACGCCCACTTCGGCCGCGATCTCATAGGCAACCGTCTTGTAACCCTCCGGCCCGAACGCGCTGCCGGTGTGGAACGGCGTCAGGTTGCTGACCGGGTGGAACGGCGTCAGGTTGCTGACCGGGTGGAAGCCGAAATGATCCACGATCCTCTCGGTCAGCGGCCACCGCTCCTCGGCGGGCACCGGAAGCACCACCGCCCCGTACGCGGTGAGGAACGAGCCGACCGCGGGCGGCAGTTCGGCCGAGGCAAGCACCACACAGCGCAGCCCGGCGCGGGCCGCGTACGCCGCGGCGGAAGCGCCGTGGTTGCCCGAGGACGCCACCACGATGCCGGGCGCGTCGACGCCCACCGCGGCACTGACCGTGCAGCGGTTGAGACGGTCCTTGTGACTCCAGGTCGGGTTGCGTGACTCGTCCTTGACGAGGACTCCGTCGCCGATGTCGATCAGCGGGGTTCCGCCCTCACCGAGCGTCGGCACGAGCAGTGGGGGCAACAGCGGCGCCCACCGGTCCAGGCCTCGGCCGGTGTCCGCTCCGGTAGCACCCACCAGAAATCCGTCCGGCACGCGCGCGTAGTCGTAGTCCACGTCCACCGGGTACGACATCTGCCGGGTGCTCGTGCGCGGGCAGCCACGGGTCAGCGGCGGCCACAGCGGATAGAGCTGCTCCGGGTCGCCGAGGGAGCGTTGGGCGCGGGCGAGGGACACGGATGCGGCGGGGGATGCGGATGCGGACATCGTCATGCCTCGGAGCTTAGGGAACGGCGTTCCCGGCCGACGTGTGCGCCACGTCCGGCGTCGAGCCGTCACCGTGCGGGGTGGCTCAGGGTCCAGCCGTCCGGCAGGTCGTTCGCCGCGATGGTGAAGGTCGCCAGGAAGTACTCCGCCTGGTCGCAGTCCACGTTCTCGGCGCCGGTGAGCGACGCCGAGACGGTCGTGCCGTCCACTTGAAGCCGGGCCCCGGTGTTCTGACACCCGGACAGGACGAAGGCCAGGCCGACCTCGCCCTTGGCCGGCTGCGCGCTCAGCGTCTTGCGGGCCTGCGGCAGGTGATTCACCTGGGCCGTTTCCAGGTGTGCGTACATCCGGTCCGCGTGCCCGTGCGGGCCGAGCCGAGTGGGCCGCAGGTCGCCGGTGCCGGGCCGGAAGGGCGGGATGTACGGCGTGGTCACCGTCGGGGACGGACTCGTGGCCGGCGTTCCGGACGAGCTCGGCGGACCCGACGGGGACGGTAGTGGCAGGCCGTTGTACGGGCCCAGTTCGACGAAGGTGGTGCGTGTGCCCTGGTCGTCGCCCGGCCCACCGCCGAGGTCGCCGCACCCGCACAGGGCAAGCGCGAGGGCCGCGCCGGGCAGTATTCGTGTCAGTCGCTGCATGTCACGGTGACGCGGCCGGGACGGAATCGGTTCGGGCATGCCGTCAACGCGTACACGGTTACGTGTACTTGGCCACTGCGGCGGACAACTGCTCCTGGACGATTTCCGGTAACGGGGTCCCGGAAGTGGAGTCCAGCACCTGTTCGGCGACGCGGTGCAGTTTGATGTTGGCGTGCTGGGACGTCTCGACCAGCACGCGCCAGGCGTCGTCGGGGCTGATGCTGAACGCGGCGACGAGGATGCCGCGAGCGACATCAATTGTCCCGCGGCTCTGCAAGGCCCGCCGCAGTTGCATGAGTTCGATCCGCAGGTCCGCGTCCGGGTCGCTGAGGTCCACTGCCGCGGGGTTGGCGTCATCGATCGTCGCGGTCGCGGGCTGGTGAAGCACCTGTTCGCCGACGCTCAGCAGGATGTTGACGGCAGAGCAGCTGCAGAACTCGACACCGTTGAGGTCCAGGCCGATGCCGGTCTCGGTCTCAGTACCGGAAGGGAAAGAGCCCAGGGCGTGCAGCAGTTGGTGACTCGCGGCGAGGTCCAGATCGCCGGCCACGCTGACGACCACCCGGTCACCATCGGCGCGCCGAAAGAGCGTCAGCCCGGACAGCTGGTGCACGTCGGTCGAGGCTGCCAGCTCGACGCAAGAGCTGTCCTGACCAGCCGTGGGCTGTGGAAACGCTGACATGGCCATCTCCCCTGCGCGCATGGGCAGTTCGTCCCTGCTAGGGTCGCCGCACCCGAGACACCCGTCAAGCGATACAGGAAGTTTGGTTCGGGTGTTTTAACACACGAATCAGCGAGCGTACGATGCGGTCATGGGTGGAGTGCCGGAACCGCACACAGGATGGACGTTCATCACCAACCACGCACGGGTGCTTGCCGCCATCGCCGACGACCAGAACGTGCGGATCCGCGACATCGCCGCGCACTGCAGACTCACCGAGCGGGCGGTCCAAAAGATCATTTTCGATCTGGAGGAGAGCGGTTTCCTGTCACACACCCGCGAAGGGCGCAGCAACGCCTACCGGATCGAACCGGGCATGGAACTGCGCCATCCCGCCGAGGCCGAGGCCGGCCTCACCGTGGCCTCCCTCCTCGCTCTCCTCGTACAGGACGAAGCTCATCGCACCGACTGGCCCGTCCGCGACGACGTGCCCGCCGACGACCACCACTGAGGACTCCCCGCCGACGGGGCCTGCCCCTGCGGAATTCTCCATGGCTGCTACACGCCGCCCGGTACGGCCGAGCCGCCGGCGTCCTGCCAAGTCGTCCCGAATCTCGCGAGGCAGTGCCACACCTTCTTGACCGCCTGGGGGTCGTAGCGGCCGGTACGCGCAGCATCGCCGACGATACGGGGATCGAGTACGCCATCGGCCGCGATCCGCGCGCCCAAGTCGACGTACTCCTGGCCGCGGTAGCCGGGATGGCGGCGAAGTTCCTCGACGGCGAGACGGAAACCGGGGTGCCATTCCACCGGGCAGCCCAACCGCAGGGCCGCGGCCTCCACCGCCGTGCCTCGGTAGCAGGGATCCAGGACCAGCGCCTCCACCTGGCCGCTCAGTCGCACCGGTCCGTGCACCTGCGCCTCGATGTAGTCGTCCAGGGCGTCCGTGTCATCGGCCAGGGCCTGCTTGATCAGTCCCATGCTGCCCGCGACACCGAAATCCGCGGGCTCCAGAAAACTGTCCGGGTAGCAGAACGTGGTCCGCGCCAGTGTCTCGACAGCCAGCCGGAAATGGGCCGAGCCGAACCGCGGCGCCCCGCCGAACGGCCTGCGACGGAAGTTCAACGCCCCGTAGACGGGCCGCTCATGAGCGGGTGCTTCGTCGTAGGCCCCATCGAAGATCCGGCACTCCCAGCCCCATCGATCGCCTCCGGGATGCGCGGTCAGTCCGCCGTTGCTGGTGCCCGTGACGAACTGCGAGCGGTATACGCCGTCCGCGGCCATGGACTCCAGGATCGCCGTGCCGTGCAGCAGACGGTCCGGGTGGAAGTTGAGTGTCACCCGCAGCGCAGGGTCCAGGGCAGGGCCCGACGCGAGCTCCGCGACATGCACCAGGGCTCGTTCCTGCGGCGTACGGGAGGCTGCGGAGCTCATCCGCTCAGTGTTCCCCGAGCCGATCAACCGGCGCACGGGGATTTCCCCGCCGGGCGGACCATCCCTCACAGCATGCTGAGTGCCTGCATCGCCTCGCGTTCGATGCGCGCGAGCTCGTGGAGGACGGCCCCTGCCTGCATGAGGTGCTTCTCGTCACCGGATTCACCTGCTGTCGCAAGGAGGGCGGCCACCCGCGTCCAGAGGGCGGCGGCCTCGGCGTACAGGCCGTGGCCGGTGCGCAGGTGGCTGCTGTCGATCAGCTCGGCGCACTCGGCGAGGAAGTCCCGGTAGAGATTGCGGAACAGGGCGCCGCCGGTGCCGGCCCGCTCCATGAGGACGGCGGCCCGTGGCAGGTGCTCGCGCGGACTGCCGCTGCGCTGCAGCCACTTCGGCACTTGCCTGGCGGTCTTCTCGATGCCCCGGTGGCCCAGGTTCGCGATGGGTGGGTTCAAGAAGGCGTCGGCACAGGCTTTGATCGCGGGAATGATCCGGTCCTGCGGTGAGATCACGTTGCCGGGCGCCGTGATGGTGAAGGAGCGGTGCCTGGCGCTCATGGGGCCGCGCTCGGCCCTGGCCCTGGCCAGGGCGGCGAGGCCGGTCGAGACGGCGCCGCCCTGCGGGGCGGTGTCCACCAGGTAGGCGTCCTTCTCGTCGTAGCCGTACATGGCCACGACGTGCCCGGCGAAGTGCACCTTGGTACTGAAGTAGTCCAGGTGGTAGCTGTCGAGTTGAAGGCCGACCGGCCGGCCGGCGTCGATGGGTGCCGCCACGTTCTGCCATGCCTTGCGCGGGGAGGTGGTCTCCTCGACCCGCAGCTCGAGCCCGAGTCCGGCGGTCAGGTTCCTGGTGAGCTCGAACGGCTTGACCCGGCCGCCCAGGAAGGGAAAGTCCATGGCTTTGCTGTCCCAGTAGATGAAGGACAGCCCCGAGCCGAGCCCGAACAGCATGGGCTCGGACAAGTCGAGGCCCTCGTGCCGCAGCAGCACGCCCACAGCAGTCGTCTCGCAGTGCTGCATGCCGCGCCCGTCGATGCCTTTCACCGTGGTCATGGCGCTCATCCTGCCCCCTCCCCCTCCTCCGCCCGCAGGGCCGTCCTCACGGTGGAGGCCGTTCGGGGAGTGAGTCGCGAGGCTTTCTTGATTAATGTTGATCTTTTATGGAATGTGATGATCTGCCAGATATTTTCCATCGGAAGTGAGTTGGGTATGCGCAGATCATTCTTGGGCGGTTCGGCGATGACGGCCTGCGCCGTGCTGGCGCTCGCTCCGCTGCCCGGCGCGGCCGCGGCGACCGGACCCGTGCCAGTGGTGGCCGCTGCGGCCGGCAGCACCTTGCCGGCCACTTCTGCCCGGGTGGACCCGCCGCCTCCGGACCCGGCGATGGAGCAGCAGATGAGACACCAGGGCGAAGGCTTCCGCACCTTCGGCAAATTGGGTGGCGCGTACGCGGACACCTCGACCTTCGCCGGAGAGGTTCTCGACGGCAAGGTGAAGCCCGACGAGGCCGAGGCGAAGCTCGCCAAGGTGGACGAGTCGCTCGACAATCTGCTGGCGTTCGCTCCGGGAGGGTCGATCGCCCGAAGCGGCACGAACCCCGTACTGGCGGGGACAGTGGATGCCATCAAGAAGGAGGTCCGCAAGATGCACGAGGCGCGGACCAAGGGTGACTACGGCGTGGTCCTCGGCAGCAGCGCGGCACTGACCACGCAGCTCAGTCTGCTGGCCGCGGCGTGCTTCACGTCCTTCGGGGTCAATCTGGCGCAGCAGATCGTCGAAACCATCTTCCAGACGCCGAAGCCTCCCGAGCAGACACCACCCCAGCCGCAGCCCAAGGCCCAAGAAGCACCCGCCGGGTGGTCCTGGAACGGGGCGCCGTCCCCGCGAGGGCAAAGCCGCTGATCCGAGGTCGCGCAGTTCCCCACCCTCGGCCGGGCTGTATTCCTCGGCCGGGGGCGTCTGTTGTGGCCGACCACTCCGCCGGTGTCCGCCCGGGCCTCCCCAAACCTCCTTCTCCCAGGCCATCGCCCGTCTGCGCGGTTCACTTGTGTCACCTCCACGGCTGTCGTCCACTCACGATGTGGATCACGAAGATGGCAGCATGCCTCCGGGCCTCGATCCGAGGCTGTTCGACGACACCGTGGCAGCGGTCGCCCTGCTGGCCGGCCCGGAGCACCGCCTGCTGTACACCAATGCCGCCTTCGCCAGGATGCTCGGTGCCCGGCCCCTCGGCCTACCGGCCCGCAAGGCGTTTCCCGAGGCTGACGCCGAGGAATTCCTGACCGTCCTTGACGACGTACGGGCCACCGGGCGTGCACGTCAGCTGACCGACTCCCGCGAGCCCGATCCCGGTGCCACCGAGCAGGCCCGGTACTTCGTCTACTCCTGCAGCCCGGTGACCACCGCGCAGGGGCCCGGCGTACTCGTCGTGACGATGGACACCACTGCGGAGACATGCACCCTGCAGCGCTACGAGGCGCTGGTCTCCGCAGTCACGCAGATGGTCTGGGTCATGCACCGCGACGGCACCATGGACGAACTCGTCCCCGGCTGGGAGGAGCTGACCGGCGTCCCCTGGCATCCGATCGCGGACGAGAGCTGGCTCGCCCATGTGCACCCCCGGGACGGGGCCAGAGTCACCCAGGTGTGGAAGGACGCCACCACCCAAGTGACGTCCGACATCGTCGAGTACACCTTCCGCGTGCGGACCGCCGACGGTTCGTACCGTCACCTGTACACCCGGGCCGTGCCGGTCGTGCGCGACGGTCAGGTGGAGGAGTGGGTGGCCGCCAATCTCGATGTCGAGGACACCTGGCGTGCCTGGCTGCGGGAGCGGCTGATCACCCAGGTGGCCGCAGTGACGGGCCCCGGCCTCAACGACGCGTTCGCCGAAGTCGTCAAGGTCGTCGTCCCCGAACTCACCGACGCCTGCCTCATCCTGCTGCTGTCCCACGACACCTGGCCGCTGCCCGAACACGCCCGGGTCACCGCCCGGCGGGTGGCTTCGGCGACCCGTCCGGGACTCCCCGCGCCGCCTGCGCTGCGCAATCAGTCCGTCCTCGTCGCTCCCGCCCTGCGCGAGATCCTCGACAAACGCATCCCCCGCACCTTCCGCTTCCCCGCCGGTGGTCCCGTCCCGCCCCATCTGCTTCCTGCGGTCACCGAACGGTGGCTGGCCGCGACGGGCGCCACGAGCCTGACCCTCGTTCCGCTCGCCGTCGACGACGTCGTCCTCGGTTACGCCGCCACCAGCACCAACGGTGACACCCCGATGCCCGGGCCCGCCGACATCGAGCTGCTGCGGGACGTCCTCCACCACGCGCAGCAACCCATCCGCAAGGTGCTTGACCTTCAGCACGCCCGCCGCACGGCCCTCGGGCTGCAGCGGGCCCACCTCACCCGACCGCCCGACGTGCCCGGCGCCGAACTGGCCGCCTCCTATCAACCGGCAAGCTCCGCGGACGAGATCGGCGGGGACTGGTACGACGCGTTCCTGCTGCCGGATCAGACCCTCGTCCTGGACGTCGGCGACGTCGCCGGGCACGACCTCACCGCCGCGACCGCCATGGGGCAGATGCGCAGCATGCTGCGCGCCCTGGCCTACCGCGGCGGACCGAAGGCGGCACCCGCAATGGTGCTCTCACGCCTCGACGAAGTCGCCGACGGCCTGGGCATCACGCCGTTCACCACCGCCGTACACGCGCACTTGACCCGGCAGCCGGCCGGCACCTGGCTCCTGGCCTGGTCCAACGCGGGCCATCCGCCGCCCCTGTTGATCCCGCACGACGGCGATCCCCGCTACCTCACCGGCACCGGCGAGGATCCGCCCCTGTGCGTGGCTCCGCGGCTGCTGCGCAGTACGCACACCTGGACGCTGCAGCCCGGCGACACGCTGCTGCTGTACACCGACGGACTCATCGAAACCCCCGGCGCCTCCCTCAGCGACGGCCAGCGCGAGCTCGCCAGGACGGCCGCCCACCATCGCCACGAGCCGCTCCCGGAGCTCCTCTGTCTCCTGCAGGACCTGTCCGACGATCGTGACGACGCCGCCATGATCGCCTTCCGCACGGGCGTTCCCGGCGGGACGGCCGATCCGGACGAAGTCTGAGGTGAACGCCCGGGCCGGCTGCGTCACTTGAGGTCTTGGGCGTGGGCGTCCGGCTGCCCCGGCCACGGACCGGAGAGCGCGGTGAGGCTCGCCGTGTCCTGCTTGCCCAGCCAGGCGTCCAGGTCCGTCAGCCCGGGGTACAGGCGGCGCAGCATCGGGATGTCGGCGCGCCAGCCGCCCCGGTCGTTGCCGAAGTCGTAGCCGGCAAGTCCGTCGGGGTCGCCGCCGACCAGCGCCTCGCGGGAAACGGCGCGGTAGGTGAGGAGTCGGCCGGCCCTGCGGCCGAGCGCGGCAACGATGTCGGGCATGGTCAGCTCGTCGCCCGCCAGTTCCAGCGCCCGGCCGACGTAGCGGTCGGGATCGGCGAACGCGAGCGCGGCGAATGCGCCGATGTCGTCCACCGCGACGAGTTGCACGGGAGTCTCCGGTCGGAAGACGTCGGCCAGCACTCCGTTGCGTACGCCGAGCCGTGGGTCGGTGTGGTTCTCCATGAACCGGACCGGCCGCAGGACGGTCGCGGGCAGCGCGCGCTGCGCGATGTGCCGCTCGATGTGCCACTTGCTCTCCCAACGCCGCACGCCGGTGGCGCGGTCCGCACCACCGACCGAGCTGTAGACGAGGTGTCTTACGCCGGCCTCCGCGGCACAATCGGCGACGTTGAGGCCCAGTCGGATCTCGTCCTCGGTGGCGAAGTCGGACGGCGTGCCGGGGTATCCGGCGGTCGGCTGCACGCTGAACACCCCGTACGCACCGCGGGTCGCGGCGTCGAGCGAGGCGCGGTCGCCCATGTCCCCGGTGACCGTTCGGGCTCCGGCCCGCTCCAGGGCGTGCGCCGCCCGCGTTCCGGGATCCCGTACGAGCGCGCGGACCTGCCATCCCGCGGCGAGCAGATGACGTACGACAGCTCCTCCCTGCGCTCCGGTCGCCCCCGTCACCAACACGTCCTTGTCCATCCCGGCCCTCCCTCTCGGCATGCCACGCACTAATTGGGGAGAGTCCCCAGTTACGCGTCCGGTAACATACGGGGAGTCTCCCCACTTAGCAAGCGAGGTCGTCCGATGCCCCCGACGCCGAGGGACCGCCCCCTGCGGGCGGACGCACGCCGGAACCTGGAACTGCTCCTCGGCGCCGCCCGCGAGGTGATCGCCGAGCAAGGGCCCGACGCACCCATGGACGAGGTGGCCCGCCGCGCCGGAGTCGGCAACGCGACGCTCTACCGACGCTTCCCCACGCGCCGCGCACTGTTGGAGGCCGTCCATCAGGAGCGGATCGAGGCACTGCACACGCGCGCACAGGAACTGCTGTCCGCAGGCTCCCCCGGCCAGGGCCTGGAGCTCTGGCTTCGCGAGCTGGTACGTCACGGAAGCAGCTCGCGAGGCCTCACCGCCACGCTCACGGCCGCGTTGCGCGCAGAACCGGGCGGCGCGCCCTCCCGCTGCGGCGAACTGGTCGACGGAGCGGCTGCCGCGTTGTTGCAGCGCGCCCAGGCCGCCGGCGAGATCGATGACGGCGTGACCACGGGCCAGGTGCTCAAGCTCGTGAACGCGATCGCGTTCGCCACCGAGCAGGACGGCGAACCGGGGCGACAGGCCGATCAGTTGCTCTCCCTCCTCATGAACGGCCTGCGCCGCCACACCTCCTAGCGAGCCGAGCCCTCGCCGCGACGGCGGACAGCCGGGCGCGCGGGTCAACGCCCTCCGTCAGACCCTGCGCACCTTCCGTCAGACCTTGCGCCAGCGCGCGCTCGCCCAGGAGAAGACGCCGAAGGCCGCCAGACCGAGCGCCACCAGCGACAACAGCCAGGGCCCTGCGGGAGTTTCAGTGAAGGAGCGCAGTGTGTCGTCCAGCCCCTTGGCCTTGCCGGGCTCCTGCTGGACGGCCGCCGCGACGGCGAAGGCGCCCGCGACAGCGAAGACGACGCCCCGGGCCGTGCCACCGAAGATCCCGAGGAAGTCGACGACTTGGCGGGTCTTCTTCGACATCTCCGACATCTTCAGGTGCTTGCGGAACTTGCGCAGGAGCGCCCGGACCGCGAGCCACACACCGGCCACCACCAGGGCGGCACCGGCAATCCCGACGATCCACTGTCCGTGGGGCCAGTTCAGCGCCTTGGCCGTGACGTCCCGCGAGCTCTTGTCCGAGCTTCCGCTGCCGCTTTCCTTGTCCCCGGCCGCGTACGCCAGCACGGAGTACGCGACGAATGCGTAGAAGACGCAACGGGCCGCGGCCATCGCCCGCTTGCCCGCCTTCCCGCCGTCCGGTCCCTCCTGCCCGAAGGCCGCCTGGGTGAGCCGCCACAGCGCCATGCCGGCCAGAGCTGTTCCCAGCAGCCACAGCAGGGCCGTCCCGAAAGGCTTGTCGGCTATTGCCGCGATCGCACCGCCCCGGTCCGCCTGTTCGCCGCCGCCGGCGAAGAAGGCGATCCGCAGGGCGAGTACGCCGATCAGTACGTAGACGACTCCCCGTGCGACGAAACCCGCACGGGCACCCGCCGCGACCGCGTCGCTGTTCGCTACGCTCCGGGCCCGCCCGCGTCCGCGCGCCCTGCGCCATCCAGTAGCCATGCCGTACCGGATGCCCCCGAGAAGGCAAGCAATACGCCTCCCGTCGCATTCCGCAATAACTCCACATTCTGGGGCAGTTTCCTGAAGATCCCAGGTAAAACAGCGATACCCGGGTGGGCGGCGGCGCTGACCCGCCTTGCGCCACAGGCGAAGCCTCATGGCCGATTCAAGAGGTAACGATCTCCCAGCCGCAATCTTCTTGCAGGATTTGCGCTAGCCTTGCGCGCATGACGCGACGACTTGCTCAAGTTGCCAAGAAGGTGGGGGTCAGCGAGGCGACGGTCAGCCGTGTCCTCAATGGCAAGCCCGGTGTCTCCGAAGCGACACGACAGTCCGTGCTGACGGCGCTGGACGTCCTCGGATACGAGCGGCCGACGCAGCTTCGAGGGGAGCGCGCGCGCCTGGTCGGCCTGGTCCTACCGGAGTTGCAGAACCCGATCTTCCCCGCGTTCGCCGAGGTCATCGGTGGCGCGCTCGCCCAGCAGGGGCTCACGCCGGTCCTGTGCACACAGACCAAGAACGGCATCTCCGAAGCGGACTACGTGGAGCTCCTGCTCCAGCAGCAGGTCTCCGGCGTCGTCTTCGCCGGTGGCCTCTTCGCGGAGGCCGACGCACCGCACGACCACTACCGCCGCCTTGCGGACCGCAACATCCCCGTGGTCCTCATCAACGCGTCCATCAAGGGCATCGAATTCCCCTGCGTCGCCTGCGACGACGCCGTCGCCGTCGAGCAGGCTTGGCGTCACCTCGCCTCGCTCGGGCACGAGCGGATCGGCCTGGTCCTCGGCCCCGCCGACCATGTGCCGTCGCGTCGCAAGCTGGAAGCGGCCCGCGTGGTGGCGAAGGCCGCGGGCATGAAGCTGGACGACAAGTTCGTCGAGCGCTCGATCTTCTCGCTGGAGGGCGGCCAGGCCGCCACCACGCGCCTGTTGGAGCGCGGGGTCACCGGCATCGTCTGCGCGAGCGACCCGCTTGCCCTGGGGGCCGTCCGGGCAGCCCGGCGCCGGGGGCTCTCCGTACCCTCCGAGCTGTCCGTCGTCGGGTACGACGACTCCGCCTTCATGACGTGCACCGAGCCGCCGCTGACCACGGTGCGCCAGCCGATCGAGGCGATGGGCCGCGCGGCCGTGGATCTGCTGTGCGCCCAGATCCAGGGGGGCCAGGCCCATCCCGGCGAGCTGCTCTTCGAGCCCGAGCTCGTCGTGCGCGGGTCGACCGCGCAGTTGCCGGTCGCCTGACTCCCGCACGGATCGCAGGGCGCCGACGAGACATGGAGCCCCGTTCCCCGCTCCTTCGTGGAGCGGGAAACGGGGCTCGCGCCGATGGTTGAGGCGGCGGTTCAGGTCCGCAGCCACACCGCCGTGTCACTCGGCAGTCTTCCCGCCGCGTCGAGCGGCCCGCTCGCGAAGATCAGTCGCTCGTGCGACGGCAACTCGGCAGGCCCGTCGGAGAGGTTGACCGCGCAGACCAGACCGTCGGCCCGGGCGAGGGCAAGCACCCCGTCCGCGGCCGGCAGCCAGGTCATCGGGCCGTCGCCGAAACCGGGCTCGATCCGGCGCAGCCGCAGCGCCTCGCGGTAGAGGGCGAGCATCGACTCCGGGTCGGCGCCCTGGCGGTCGACGGCGTAGTGCGCCCAGTCTGCGGGCTGCGGCAACCACGGTTCGGCGCCGGCGCCGAAGCCGCAGTGCGGTGCGTCGCCATCCCACGGCATCGGCACCCGGCAGCCGTCGCGGCCGGGATCGGTGCCCCCCGAGCGGTAGTGCATGGGGTCTTCGATGCGGTCGAGCGGTATGTCCGCCTCGGGAAGGCCCAGTTCCTCGCCCTGATAGACGTAGACCGAGCCGGGCAGGGCCAGCGTGAGCAGGGCGGCGGCGCGGGCGCGCCGGGTGCCCAGGGCCAGGTCGCTGGGGGTGTTGTACGTCTTCGTCGCGAAGTCGAATCCGGTGTCCGTACGGCCGTAGCGCGTGGTCGTACGGGTCACGTCGTGGTTGCAGAGCACCCAGGTGGCCGGGGCCGCGACGGGCGCGTGCTCGGCGAGGGTGTCGTCGATGGTGCGGCGCAGCCGGTCGGCTTCCCAGGGGCAGGTGAGGAAGTTGAAGTTGAACGCGGTGTGCAGCTCGTCGGGCCGCAGATAGCGGGCGAAGCGCTCGGCGTCGGGGAGCCAGACCTCGCCGACGAACACGGCCTTGTACTCGTCGGCGATCGCGCGCCAGGACCGGTAGATGTCGTGGAGCTCGTCCTGGTCGATGTACGGGTGCGGGTCGACACCCTCCACGAAGTCGGGCAGGTCCGGATGCTTGGCGGGCAGCGCCGCGGAGTCGATGCGGACGCCGGCGACGCCGCGGTCGAACCAGAAGCGGAGTATCTCCTCGTGTTCCCTGCGGACGTCGGGGTGCGACCAGTTGAGGTCGGGCTGTTCCGGGGTGAACAGGTGCAGGTACCACTCGCCGTCGGGGACCTGTGTCCAGGTGGTTCCGGCGAACTGCGACGGCCAGTCGTTCGGCGGGAGTTCACCGTTCTCGCCACGGCCGGGCCGGAAGTGGAACAGCTCGCGCTCGCGGCTGCCGGGGCCCGCCTCCAGCGCGGCACGGAACCAGGCGTGCTGGTCGGAGACGTGGTTCGGGACGATGTCCACGATGACCCGGATGCCGAGGTCGGCGGCCTCCGAGATCAGCTTCTCGGCTTCGTCGAGGGTGCCGAAGGCCGGGTCGATGGTGCGGTAGTCGGCCACGTCGTAGCCGCCGTCCACGAGCGGGGAGAGGTACCAGGGGGTGAACCACACGGCGTCGACGCCGAGTTCGGCGAGGTACGGCAGATGGGCACGGACGCCCGCGAGGTCCCCGGTGCCGTCGCCGTCCCCGTCCGCGAAGCTGCGTGGATACACCTGGTAGATGACGGCGTCGCGCCACCAGTTGTCGGTGCGGGATGAGTGGAGAGCTGCCACGGGACGGTCCTTTCGGGCAGGTGGGACCCCGCCGCCGGCCGACGCGGGGACATGGAAAGAACGGCCGGCGGCGGGGTGCTTGCGGTGAGGGGCGTGGTTCGGGACCGGCGCGGCGCGCGCCGGCTTCAGCCCTTGAGGCTGCCGGCGGTGAGGCCCGCCATGATGCTGCGCTGGAAGAGGAAGAACACGATGATCATCGGGACGCTCGCGATGACGAGCCCCGCCATGATCTGGTTCTGCGTCACCGCTCCCGCGGTCTGCGACAGGCCCACGCTGATCGTCATCTTCTCGCTGTCGGGCAGGACGAGCAGCGGCCAGACGAAGTCCTTGAAGACCATGACGACGGTGAAGATGGACACCACGCCGAGGATCGGCCGGGAGATGGGCAGGATGATCGACCACAGGACGCGCCACGGGGGTACGCCGTCGATCTCGGCGGCCTCAAGGAGTTCGTCCGGGATCGAGTCGAAGAAGCGCTTCAGCAGGAAGATGTTGAAGCCGTTGGCGGCCACCGGGAACCAGATGGCCCAGGGCGAGTTGAGCAGCTGCCAGCCGAAGATCGGTACGTCGGTCACCGTGATGTACGCCGGGATCATCACGACGATCGGCGGGATCATCAGCGTGGCCAGCATGCCGGCCAGGATGGCGTTGCCGAACAGGGGCCGGAGCTTGGACAGCGCATAGGCGGCGGAGACGTCCACCGCGAGCGCGAAGAGCCAGGCTCCGACGGCGTAGAACAGCGTGTTCTTGAGCAGCAGCCCGATGTCGAAGAGTTCCCAGGCATCGGTGAACACGGAGAAGTCGGGCGACTCGGGGAACAGGGTGGGCGGCATCTGGGCGAGTTCCTCGCCCGTCTTCATCGCGCCGGTGACCATCCAGTACAGGGGGAACACGAACACCAGGGTGAACACGACGAGGATGCCGGCGAGCAGCGCCCAGTAGATCTTCCGGCCCCAGCGGGACTTCAGCTCCAGCGGGGAGACGATGGTCCTGGCATGACCGTCGGCCCACGCCCCCCGGCGCCTCTTGCCTCTCTTGCGCTGCGGCGGCGCCGCCTTGACCGCTTCCGGCGCCTCGGGCCGGACGGTTGTGTTGAGCATGGTGCCTACCTCTTCTCGTCACGGGTCAGCCGGAGCTGTACCGCGGCGACGGCCAGAAGGACGATCATGAGCATCAGGCCGAGCGCGCTGCCCGCCCCGTAGTTGCCGCCGTAGACGAAGGCGTACTGGTACATCAGGTAGGCGACGGTGACCGTCGCGTTCTCCGGCCCGCCGCCCGTGAGCATGTACGGCTCGATGAACACCTGCATCGTGGCGACGATCTGCAGCATCAACATCAGCAGCAGGATCAGCCGGGTCTGCGGGATCGTGACGTGCCAGATCCGCTTGAAGATCCCGGCGCCGTCGAGCTCCGCGGCCTCGTACAGATCACCGGGGATGTTCTGCAGCGCCGCGAGATAGATCAGCACTCCGGATCCCAGGTTCATCCAGGTGGAGACGATCACCAGCGAGATCAGCGCGGTGTCGGTGGAGTCCAGCCAGGCCAGCGGCGGCAGTCCGATGAAGTCGAGGACCTGGTTGAACAGTCCCGGCCCGGGATCGTAGAACCAGCGGAACAGCAGGACCGACACGATCGGCGGGAGCATCACGGGCAGGTAGACCACGAAGCGGAGATACGCGCGGGCGTGCCGCAGCTCGTTGAGGACGACCGCGACCGCGAAGGGCACCAGGTACCCGCAGACCAGCGCCAGCAAGGTGAAGGCCAGCGTGTTGCGCCAGGCCTGGCCGAACGCGGGATCGTCCACCACCGTACGGAAGTTGTCCAGGCCCACCCAGGTCGGGTCGTCGACGAGGTTGGTCTGCTGGAAGCTGAGAATGACTTCCTTGACGATCGGCCACCACGCGAACATCGCGAAGCAGAACAGCGCGGCGCACAGGAATCCGTACGCGGTCAGGTTGTTCCGCACCGCCCGCTGCCGCCGTGACGGTGCCCGGCGCCGCGATGACGCCCTGCGCCGCGTCGCGGGCGGCTGCTTCGGTTCCACGGTGAGTGTTTCCATTGTGTTCTCCAGTCCCCGACTCCGGTTCCGGCTGCGACGGGGGGTGCCGCCCCCTGAACGGCACCCCCGGCTGTGTCGCCGTCAGCCGCGGGCCAGAATCCCGTTCGCCTTGGACTCGGCGTCCTTGAGCAGCTTGTCGATGTCGGCGTTCTCCCGGGTCAGGACCGCGGACATGGCCACGTCGAGGACCGCGTAGAGCTCCTGGGCCTTGGCCGGCTCCAGCTTGGGAGTGACCGCGCCCGAAGCTGCGACGTAGGGCTGGTAGTACTCGGTCGGGAGGCTGGCGTTGGCCATGCGCTCCTTCGCGATGGACTGGCCGGTCGGGGAGTCACCCATGTAGTCGTTGTTGGGGACGCCCACGGCCTCGCCGTTGGCCTTGCCCCGGGCGAAGTCGAAGCGGCCCTTGCCGGGCGTGTTGAACTGGAAGTCGATCCACTGCAGACCGGCCTTCGTCTCGGCCGCGCTCGCCTTGGGGTTGATCATGTAAGCCTCGCCGCCGGTCAGCGACGCCTTGCCCTCCGGGATGCCGGTGATGCCGAAGTCGTCGACCTTCCCCTGGAACTTCTGGACCACGTCGGTGACGACGTCCGGCGCGCCGAGCATCATGCCCGTCTTGCCGGCGGCCATCTGCTGCATCAGCGCCTCCCAGCCGATCAGCACCTTGCTGCCGACGCTCTTGTCCTCCCAGCGCATGTCGTGCAGGTTCTGCAGGACGGCCTTGCCCTCGGCGCTGTTGAAGGCGGCCTTGCCGTCGACGGCCATCTCGCCGCCCCGGCTGAATATGGACTGCGCGAAGTGCCAGCCGCCGACGTTGCCGCCGCCGTACTCGCCGTACCCGACGTAGCCGTCGCCGAGGTCCGCGATCTTCTTCGCCGCGGCCTGGACCTCGTCCCAAGTCTTCGGCGGGGCTTCGGGGTTGAGGCCGGCCTCGGTGAACAGCTTGCGGTTGTAGACCAGACCGACGCTGTAGCTGACGTTGGGAACGCCGTAGACCTTGCCGTCCTTGGTGACCATGTCCCGGACGTCCTGCTTGATGTCCCCGAAGTTCTTCACCAGCTTGGTGTCACTGGTGATGTCCTTCGCCTGCCTCTTGGCGATCACGTCGGAGTAGTTCGTGACGGGCACCATGAAGACCGTCTCCATCTGCCCGCCGGCCAGCTTCGCGGCGAAGGTCTTGGGGTCGAAGCATGGCTGCTGGTCCGTGCTCTTGACCGTGACGCCCGGATGCGCCTTCTCGAACGCGGCGACGTCGTCGTCCCACGCCTTGCGCTGCTTCGCCGCGGTCTTCGCCGGCTGACACGCCACGGTGATCGAAACGCCTCCCCCGGCATTGGAGTCGGAGTCTCCGCCGCAGGCTGTGGCGCTGATGGCGAGTCCTGTGGTGACAAGGATCGCGAGGTAACGGGGCTTCATTACGGCTCCTCTTGAGGTGACGCCCAAGCACTGCCCTGATTGCTGCGCAACCATAGGACGGGCTACAGAACCGCGCAAGATTCTGATTCATATTTGCAAGATTACGACTCCGTCACGAGACCTTCACCGTTGTCGACGGCAGGCTCGGACTGGCGCGCGCTGACATGCTGCGGAGTCGCAGCGCACCGCCCTGGGGGCGGTGCGCTGCGACTCCGCTTGCACTCAATACCTGTCAATCATTTGCGTATACGGCCCGAGGCACCTGCACAGCCCTCCTTGACGGTGAACTGCGAGCCGGGCTCGACCAGGATGTTCCCGTCCCGCGAATCGCTGATCGTCACGTTGCACAGCGTGGCGCTGCCGCGGGCACCGCCCATCGCGAGGACTCCGGAGCCGTTGTTGGACTTGGAGATCGTCACGCCGGAGATCTTCACGTCCGGCATGGCGCCGCCACCGGTCTTGAACTGGATGCCGTCGTACGTCGAGTCGTGGATATCGGTGTCGCGGATCGTGACGCCGGGGATGTCCGGACCCTGTGCGAACAGCGTGATGGCGCCGAACTCCTGGTCCTCGTTCCAGAACGCCCCGCCCGTGCGGTAGAGGCCGTTGTTCGCGACCAACGTCTGGCCGGTGAACGGAATCGGGTCGTGGTCCGTCGCCAGCATGATGCCGGGGTAGTTCATGGTGTCGTACACGAGGTTGTTCTCGATCTTGTTGCCGTACCCGCCGTACACCGCGATGCCGTTGGCCCGCCACGGCAGCTGCACGGTGTTGTTGCGGAAGGCGTTGTCGTGGCCGATGTCGACCGAGGTGTCCTTGACGTACTTGCTGGCCCAGACCGCCAGCGCGTCGTCACCGGTGTTGCGGAACGACGAGTTGAACACCGTGGAGTTGCGCGAGCCGTTGGTGAAGTTCACGCCGTCCGCGTAGGTGTTGCGGATGCGCATGCCGCTGAATTCCAGGCCGTCGGCCGGACCCCACAGCTCCGGGATGTTGCTGTAGTCGCGTCCGACCCAGACACCCACGTTGGCGTGCTCGATCCAGACGTTGTCGACCTTCGTGTTCTTGCCGAAGCGGCCGTTGAGACCGACGCCGCCCTCGGCGTTCCCGTCGCCGCCGCGGATGGCGCCCGAACCGAAGATGGCGATGTCGGAGATCTTGGTGTTGTCGTCGATGTCGAAGCCGAAGTTGCCCTCGTGCGGGTGGTTGATGCCGCCGGCCTCGTGCGGCGGGGTCAGCGTGTAGAGCTGGGAGTGCCACATGCCCGCGCCGCGGATCGTCACGTCCCGGATGCCGACCTGGTTGTAGTCTCCGCGGTTCAGCGGGTCGTCGGTGAGGATCTTCTGCTCCTGGCGCCACTGTCCGGCCGGGATCCACACGCAGTCGATCTCGCCCTTCTGGTCGGCGGTCACGGCCTTCTGGATCGCGTTCGTGTCGTCGATCCCGTCGTTGGGGATCGCCCCGTACTCGGTGATCGAGGTGCACCCGGCGGGCTTGCTCGCGGCCGGCGCCACCTGCTCCAGGTCGATCAGGTCGACGATGTAGTACGTGGCGTCGTCACCGGCGTCGCGCTGCAGGCGGAACTTGGTGCCCTGCGGATAGGTCTGCTCCAACAGCGCGTGCGACTCGTCGAAGAGCCGCCGTGCGTCGCCGCCCGGCGTGTTGGTCAGGCCCTCGGGCTGGTCGGTGTTGCCGTACAGCCAGCTGTGCTTGGAGGACAGGGTCAGCTTCTGCACGAACTTGCCGTCCGCGTAGAGGCTGAGGGTCTTCGACTGGCCGCCGCCGCTCGGGGCGTCGGGGATGGAGTTGCGTACGACGATCGAGTTGCTCGCGCTGGTGGAGGTGAACTCGACGTACTGGCCGGTCGAGTTGAGGCGAACCGACTTGCGGCCCGAGGACTCAGTGGCGAAATTGGTGTGGCCGAAGGTGCGCTTGGCGTCCGTCTCGAGGAGCGTGCCCTCGTACTTGGCGTCCTCGGCCTCGTACTCGACGTACGGCACGGCCGCACCGCGCCCGACCACCACGGAGCGCGCGAAGACGTTGTTGTTCTCGTTGGTCTCGGCGACCGTGTTCGTCGCGTCGGCGGTCGCGGTGAGGGTGGCGCCGCCGCTGGTCGCGGTCCAGCTGCCGCCGATGTCCACGGTGGCCGTCGCGTCCGCCGCGATCGCCGGAGCCGTTCCGTTCAGCGTGGCGTCGCCCACCGTGAGGCGGGTCACCGAGCCTGCGCTGACGCCGCTGGTGCCGCGGTTGTGGACCTTCACCGCGAAGGTGACCTTCGCGCCCACGGCCGGGTTCGCCGGGTTCGAGGTGATGCCGGTGACCTCCAGGTCGGGGCCCGGGCTCTGGCCGACCGTCAGTTTCGCCTCTGCGGTCAGGCTGTTGTTGTCGTCGTTCTGCTCGTCGACCGTGTCGCTCGGGTCGACGACTGCCGAAACGGTGTAACTGCCCTGGGGCCGCTTGCCGATGTCGACCTTGACGGTCTTCGACTCGCCCGCCGCCAGCGCGGGCACCGCGGCGCTGCCCGCGACCGTGCCGCCGAGGCTGACGTTCACCGTGGTCGCGGCCGCGGCCGCGTTCCCGGTGTTGCGGACCGTGGCGTTGACCGCGATCTCGTCGCTCTCCGAGGGCTGCTCGGGGCTCCAGGTGAGGTTCGAGACGGTCAGGTCCGGGTTGGGTGCGGGGGTGCCCATGACCTGCAACTCGGCGACCTGGCCGCCGTATCCGGAGCTGTTGCTGAAGATCTTCAGCTGTACGTCGGCGTAGCGGCCGGTGACCGGGATGGTCACGGAGTTCTGGTTCCCCGACGGGTTGAAGGTGTAGTCGGCCCGCGCCTTGAGCGAGCTGAAGCCCTGGGCGGACTGCTCACGCCCGAGCACCTCGATGCTCTGCGTCCGGGTCGACCAGGCCTGGTCGGGATTGAGCTTGACGACGACCGATGCGAGGTCGGCGTTCGCGTCCAGCTTCACGGTCAGCGTCGAGGGATGACCGCTCGACTCCCAGTAGGTGCTGGTGCTGTTGTCGTTGGCGTTCGTGGCGTAGTAGTTCTGCGTCGACGAGGACGCCTCGATCGGTTTGTTGACCGCGAGATTCGTGGGCTCCGCCGCGGGCCGCGGGGCGGCTGCCGCACCCGCGGTGCCGGGCAGCAGCCCGACGGTGATCAGCCCGGCCCCGAGCAGCACGGCGATCCGGCCCCGGGTGCGGCGGAACCGGCCCACGGTGGCGAACCGCTTCGCGGATTGTCTGCGACTCGTGGTGTGCGGCCGTCGGCTTCGTTGTTTCCATCTCATGGCATCGTCCTCTGTCCCTGGGGCGCGTTCGCGTCGTCGAGGTGCCTGGTCAGCGCATCGGCACGGCGAGAGCGGCCCTGATTGCGCGATCTGATCGCCACTGCTTTGCGGAAGCTGCGTAGGAGATTTGCGCAGCACTCTCGATGTTTTGCTACAGCGGCACCACAGGGTTCCCGCGCGCAGCAACGTTGTCAACGCTTCTCACTCGGTGGCCGAAAGGCCACACGCCGGGCCCCGGGACGGTCCCTCCGCTCGAACGAGGAGCCTCAACTGCTGTCAGGAGCACGGCAATTAACCCTGCCGAAACCATGGACCCCGCAACTGGACTCTGGCAATCTCCAACAACTGAACGCAAGAAATGGAGAGTTGGCTCTGGGGACGGCGACACTCTCCTGCTGGAAACACCACAAAGCCGTGCCTCGTACCGTCCTGCGGACGAGGCGGACGATCGGGATTCCATGACCAGACATCGCATGAGATGGCGGGCCACCGCCGCCCTGGCCGCCACCGCGCTCGCGGCGGTGGGACTGCCCTCGCTGTCGGCGACGGCCGCCGCCGACACCGACCCCGGCATCGAACTGTCGGATGTCGACCTCGCCAGGGGCCACAAGCCCACCACTTCCGGCAAGTGGATCCAGACGGACCTCGGGGCGACCCGACGGATAGCCGAGACCGTGCTGCGCCTTCCCGGCGACGGGCAGACCGGCAAGCGCCTCATCCAGGTCCAAGGCAGCACCAACGGCCGCGACTTCACCGATCTCAGCGCCCCGAAGGTGTACCGGTTCAGCGCCGCGAGCAAGCAGCGGGCCACGATCGCCTTCGGCATCACCACCACCCGCTACGTACGGGTGCTGAGCACCACCCAGGACGGCAAGCCGGCCGGACAGCTGCCCCGCCTCGAGGTGTACGGGCCCGCGAAGGGCGACAACCGGCCGCCGACCGCACCGCCCGGCCTGACCCTCGGCCAGGGCGGCGCCGGCCACACCACCCTCACCTGGAAGAGCGCGAGCGACGACAGGCGCGTCGTCGCCTACGACGTCTACGTCGACGGGAGGCTGCGCACCAGCCTGCCCGCCACCGTGAAGTCGTACGAGGACACCGGCCAGGCCCGCGCCAGGACCGCGTACTTCGTGCGCGCCCGCGACACCGCGGGCAATCAGTCCCCCAACGGCGAGACCCTCCACCGGGCCAAGCCCTCGGGCGACACCCAGCGCCCCCTCGCCCCGGCGGCCCCCGCCCTCACCCCGCGCGACCACGGCAAGGTCCGGCTGACCTGGCAGGCGTCCGCCGACAACACCAAGGTCACCGGGTACGACATCTACGCGGACGGCAAGCGCCTGGCGAGCACCGGCGCCGCCAAGACCGCGTACACCTTCACCCCGAAGGCCGGAAAGACGGTCGCGTACGCGGTACGTGCCAAGGACGCGGCCGGCAATGTCTCACCGGCGAGCCCCACGGTCACCCGCGCCGACAGCGCGGACGCGGCCACCAACCTCGCGGTGGGGAAGGCGATCAGCGCCTCCTCCGTGCAACAGAACTACGTCGCGGCGAACGCCAACGACGACAGCACCGGCAGCTACTGGGAGGGCGCGCCCGGCAGCTACCCGAACACCCTCACGGTAAAGCTGGGCGCCAACGCCGACACGAGCTCCGTCGTCGTCAAGCTCAACCCCGACAGTGCCTGGTCGGCGCGGAGCCAGACCATCGAGGTGCTGGGCCGTGAACAGGGCGCGAGCTCCTTCAGCTCCCTGGTGGCAGCCAAGGACTACGCCTTCAATCCGGCGAGCGGCAACTCCGTCTCGATCCCGGTGACCGCGCGCGTCGCCGACGTACAACTGAAGTTCACGGCGAACACCGGGGCCACGGGCGGACAGGTCGCGGAGTTCCAGGTGCTCGGGACGCCCGCGCCCAATCCGGACCTGGAGATCACCGGCCTGACGGCCGCCCCGCAGAACCCGACCGAATCCGATGCCGTCACCCTGTCGGCGACGGTCCACAACCGCGGCGCGGACGCCTCTGCCGCCACCGACGTCAACTTCAAGCTGGGCGGCACCAAGGTCGACACCGCGCCCGTCGGCACGCTCGCCGCGGGTGCCTCGCAGACCGTCACCGCGAACATCGGTACGCGCGGCGCGGGCAGCTACCCGCTGAGCGCGGTCGTCGACGAGGCGAACAAGGTCATCGAGGAGAACGAGGGCAACAACTCCTACAACAGCCCGACTCCCCTGGTGATCAAGCCGGTCGACAGCTCCGACCTCGTGGCCTCCCCCGTGAGCTGGTCGCCCGGCGCACCGGCCGCGGGCGACGCGGTGAAGTTCTCGGTCGCCGTGAAGAACCAAGGCACGGTGGCCTCCGCCGCCGGCAGCCACGACATCAAGCTGACCGTGACCGACGCGGGCGGCACGGTGGTCAAGACGCTCACCGGCTCGCACAGCGGCTCCATCGCGGCCGGCGCCACCACCTCCCCGGTGGAGCTGGGCAGTTGGACGGCGGCCAACGGCAAGTACACGGTGAAGACCGTCATCGCGGACGACGCCAACGAGATCCCCGGCAAGCGCGACAACAACTCCAGCTCGCAGCCGCTGTTCATCGGCCGCGGCGCGAGCATGCCGTACGACATGTACGAGGCCGAGGAAGGCAACCTCGCGGGCGGCGCCCAGCTGATCGGCCCCAACCGCAAGGTGGGCGACCTCGCCGGCGAGGCGTCCGGCCGCAAGGCCGTCACCCTCAACGACACCGGTTCCTCGGTGGAGTTCACCACCAAGGCCGACACCAACACGCTGGTGACCCGCTTCTCCATCCCGGACGCGCCCGGCGGCGGAGGGACCAGCGACACCCTCAACATCTACGTCGACGGCACGTTCCTCAAGTCCATCTCGCTGACCTCCAAGTACGCCTGGCTGTACGGCGCCGAAGCCGGTCCCGGCAACTCGCCGGGCGCCGGGCCCGCGCGGCACATCTACGACGAGGCGAACGTCCTGCTCGGGAGGACCGTCCCCAAGGGCAGCAAGATCAAGCTGCAGAAGGACGCCGGGAACGGCTCGAAGTACGCGATCGACTTCGTCAGCCTCGAACAGGCCACGCAGATCCCCAACCCCGACCCGGCCGCCTATGTCGTACCGGCCGGCTTCACCCACCAGGACGTGCAGAACGCGCTGGACAAGGCCCGGATGGACACCACCGGGAAGCTCGTCGGCGTCTATCTGCCGGCCGGTGACTACGAGACGTCCAACAAGTTCCAGGTCTACGGAAAGCCCGTCAAGATCATCGGCGCGGGCCCCTGGTTCACCCGCTTCCACGCGCCGGCGGGCCAGGAGAACACCGACAACGGCTTCCGGGCCGACAACGGCGCCAACGGTTCGACCTTCGCGAACTTCTCGTACTTCGGGAACTACACGTCGCGGATCGACGGCCCCGGCAAGGTCTTCGACTTCTCGAACGTCGCCGACATGACCATCGACAACATCTGGAACGAGCACCAGGTGTGCCTCTACTGGGGCGCCAACACCGACCGCGTCACCATCAAGAACTCCCGGATCCGCGACACCTTCGCCGACGGCGTCAACATGACCAACGGCTCCACCGACAACCACGTCGTCAACAACGAGTCGCGGGCCACCGGCGACGACAGCTTCGCGCTGTTCTCGGCGATCGACGCCGGCGGCGCCGACATGAAGAACAACGTCTACGAGAACCTCACCAGCCTGCTGACCTGGCGTGCCGCGGGAATCGCCGTCTACGGCGGCTACAACAACACCTTCCGCAACATCCGCATCGCGGACACCCTGGTCTACTCCGGGATCACCATCAGCTCGCTGGACTTCGGCTACCCGATGAACGGGTTCGGTACGGATCCGACGACCGTCGAGAACGTCACCATCGACCGCTCGGGCGGCCACTTCTGGAACGGCCAGACCTTCCCCGGCATCTGGCTCTTCTCCGCCTCGAAGGTGTTCCAGGGCATCCGCGTCAACAACGTCGACATCATCGACCCGACGTACCACGGCATCATGTTCCAGACCAACTACGTGGGAGGACAGCCCCAGTTCCCCGTCAAGGACACCATCCTCAGCGACATCTCGATCTCCGGAGCGCACAAGAGCGGCGACGAGTTCGACGCCAAGTCCGGCTTCGGGATCTGGGCGAACGAGATGGCCGAGGCGGGACAGGGACCGGCGGTCGGCGAGGCCGTCTTCAACTGCCTGAAGCTCAGCGACAACGCCCAGGACATCAAGAACACCACCAGCACCTTCAAGATCACCGTCAATCCGTGCCAGAACTGACGGCCCGGAGCTGACGACCCGCGAACAACAGCCGCCCCGGGAGTTCCCGGGGCGGCTGTTGTTCGCGCTCCTTCCCTCTCTGGCCGGTGGCCCCGCCCGCCGCGACCGGCCCGGCTATATTCCGTCCGTGGACGACGATCACGGGCAACTCCTCGCAGGCAGATACCGGTTGACCGACCTCCTCGGTCAGGGCGGCATGGGTGCGGTCTGGCGCGCCCACGACGAACAGCTGGGCCGGGAAGTGGCCGTGAAGGAATTGCGGCTTCCCGAGCATCTGAGGGCCGAGGAACGGGCCAATTGGATCGCCCGGCTGGATCGTGAGGCACGGGCCGCCGCGCGGCTGAAGCACCCGGGGATCGTGACCGTCCACGACCGCACAGCCGGTGCGGACGGACGGCCGTGGATCGTCATGGAGTGGGTGACGGGTGGGTCCCTGGACGACCTGCTGCAGAAGCAGGGCCCCTTGTCCCCGCAGCACGTTGCCGACATCGGGCGCCAGGTGGCCGCCGCGCTGCGTGCCGCGCACCGGATGGGGATCACCCATCGGGACATCAAGCCCGCCAACATCCTCCTGGAGGACGGGCGGGCCGTCCTGACCGACTTCGGGATCGCGGCCCTGGAGGGGGATGCCACCCTCACCGCCACCGGCATGATCATGGGTACGCCCGCGTTCATGGCGCCGGAGCAGGTGCGAGGTCTGCCGGCCACCGCCGCATCCGATCTGTGGTCGCTGGGAGCCACGCTCTACACCGCCGTGGAGGGGCACCCGCCCTTCGCGGGGTCGGCCCCGAGCGCCGTGCTGGTCGCCGTCGCGACGGAGGAGCCGGCCCCTGCCGTGCAGGCCGGGTCTCTCGCCCCCGCGCTGGAGGGCCTGCTCCGCAAGGAACCGGCCGCGCGCCTGACGATGGAGCAGCTGCAGGCCCAGCTGGACCAGGTGGCCACGCCGGGGCCGGTGGCCGGGCCACCACCTCCCCTGCCGGCGCACGCGAGCCCGGCCGCATGGCCCACGGCTCCCGCACAGCCGCCCGTCGCATCGCCCGGGGCTCCGCCCGCGCATCCCGCGAACTGGCCCGGGCAGCCTGCGGGGACCCCCGTCGTGGCCCGCCGCCGAATATCCCGTCGTACCGCGTGGATCAGTGCGGCCGCGCTGGCCCTTGTGGCCTCGGCGACCGCGTACGGGCTGTACGCGACCCTGGGCGGCAAGACGGGGAACGACGCCTACCAGGACAATCTCCGTGCGGCCGAGGGAATGGGCCGTCCGGCGGGCTTCAGCGTGGCAGCCAAAGCCCGTGCCGACGGCGACCGGGCGAGAGTCACCTACGTGGGGGGACGCTCTGATCCCGATGACTCGAACCAGGGCGCAGGCACCGCCCCGAGAGCAGCAGCGTCAGCATGGATGAATGCGCTGCCGGGCATTTCGCACCACCAACTCGCCATGACTCCTGGGTGCATGACCAAGACGAACGGCTGCACCTGGACCGTCACCTCCAAGGACGGCTACACCGAACCGACCATCGTCCAGGCCCAGATCCACACCCAGAACGGCCGGTTCGCCCTCCAGATCGAGGTCGGTCCCGTGGCTGAGTGATCGAGCGGCGGACGATCTCCGGCCGCATCGCTGGGGCCCGTCCTCAAGGCCCCCTCGCCCCACACCGAGATCATCCCGGCATGGGGCGAGCCACAGGGGCCGCTTCTCCCCTACGACCTGGTCGTACGAACTAGTCGACGGCTCCTTCCTCGAAGCGCTTGACCCAGTACGCGGTCCGGTCCAGGTAGGCCGTCTCGGCCGCCTCCCCCGTCGTGCCGTACGCACCGTCGAAGGTCTGGTAGTCGTGTCCGGCCGGCGGAGTGCTGTCGGCGGGTTCGATGGAGCTGCCCTCGTGCCATTCGTTGAACGACGTCACCGACACCCAGGTGGGCGAGCCGCCGATGGCGGGGGCGAGGGCGTTGGACCACTGCTTGTCGTAGGCGGCTCCGTTGTCACGGCCGAGGGTGGGGGTGGTGTTGCCGGGCACGGCCCGGTCGTCGATGTAGCCGGGCGCGACGGACGGCGCCCAGATCAGGTCGTGCGCGCGAGCGTAGTCGCCGGCCTGCTTCCAGCCGGGAGCGGTGGCGCCCGCGATGCCGTCGTAGGTGTACAGGCCGGAGAAGTGCGCGATCTTCGTGGTGTCGGTGGTCTGGGCGAGCACGATGTTGCTGCCGGTGACCTGGTCGAGCGGAGCCCAGTCGGTGATCTTCAGGCTCTCGAAGACGTAGAAGGCGGGCTTGTTGCCGTGCGCGGCCGAGCGGTAGAAGGCCGGATGGCTGCCGTACCGCTCGTTGAGATACGTGACGTCGTCGGCCACGGACTGGGCGGTGCGGCCCTGATAGGGCTCGATGTGCCAGGCCACCTTGATGCCTTCGCGCTCGGCCGCGTCGAGGACTCCCTTGGCGAGGGTGTCCTCGTAGCCGCCGCGCCCCCACCAGCTGTAGACGAGGACGCCCGCGCCCGAACGGGCCACCCACTTCATGTGCTGCGCGACGGCCCCCTCGTGGTCGCCGGAGTCGTACGGCCCGAGCGCCGGGTAGAGATCGGCCCCGATGTCCTCGGGTGGGGTGTGCCCGCCCTGCGCCCAGTGCCGCCAACTGCCGCTCGTCGCGGGGCTGCCGTACCAGGGGTAATAGAAGAGGTGCACGTCGGGCGAGCCCTCTTCGGTGCCGCCCCGGCGGGGCGTGCAGTCGGCGCTGACGGCTCCGGCCGCGTACTGGATGCCGCCGAGCAGCAACGTACGGAAGTCGTTGTCGGCGTAGGACTCGGCGGTGTGCCCGAGCCCCGTGTAGAACGACCGGCCCGAGCCCTGTGCGTGGCACCAGGTGATGGGGTGGTCCCCCATGTCACCGCCGCTGTACGTCGTTTCGTCGAGGCTCTGCAGGACGCGTACGTTCAGCCGGGGGTTGGCGCGGTAGTTGTACCACTCGTCGGTACGTGTCCACGTCTCGCCGAGGTGCGAGGTCGCGGGATGCGTGCGGTCCTCGTTCTTGAGGGTGGCCTGCTGGATCGCCGGATGGCTCTTGAAGCGGGCGCCTGCCAGGTCACCGTAGTAGGGCCAGTCGTATTCGGTGTCGGCGGCCGCGTGCACCCCGACATAGCCGCCTCCCCCGTCGACGTACGACTGGAGGGCGCTCTGCTGGTTGTCGTCGAGGACGTCGCCCGTGGTGTTGAGGAACACCACCGCCTCGTATCCGGCGAGGCTCTCAGGGGTGAAGGCGCCTGCGTCCTCGGTCGCGGTGACCGTGAAGCCGTGAACCGCGCCGAGGGTGCGGACTGCGTCGATTCCGGCGGGGATGGAGTCGTGCCGGAAGCCGGCCGTCTTGGAGAAGACGAGCACCTGGTACGGGTCGGCGGCCCGGGCCTCGGCGACGGGTACCGACAGGGCCGCCGCGAGGACGAACGCGCCGGCCGCGCGGCGGAGTTGGCGCAAGGAGTTCCGCATGGTCAACGCCCCTTCCGTGCCGCTGAGGTGAACGTGAAGGCATCGACGTCGAAGAGGTTGCCCTGGCCGGTGGGGCCCTTGAAGACGAGGTAGAGCTTCGTCGGACCGGACGGTGCGCCGGACAGGTTCGCCGAGACGTCGGTGAAGTTCTCCCAGCCGCCGGTCACGGGCACGGTGAGCGTGCCGAGCAGGGTGCCGGTGGGGGATCCGGTTCGCACCTCGATGGTGCCGCCCGCGCCGCCGGAGGAGACGCGCGCCGACAGGCTGGTGGCGTTGGCGAGGGTATACGGCTCGAAGGAGATCCAGTCGCCGTCGTCCGTGAAGCCGACGGTGTTGCCGCCCTCGGCGGGGCCGTGCCCGGCGATCTGGATGCCGGACTGGGCGCCGAAGTGCTCGGCCTGGCGGTGGCGCGGCTGCAGGGTGCGGACGCTGTGGCCGGTCAGGCCGTCCTGGTCGGTGTACTCGGCGTCGAAGACTCCGTAGAGGTTGGCGGCGCTGTCGTGTTCGCCGTCGGCCGGGATGGTGAGGGTGCCGGAGCAGCCGTTCTTCGAGGTGATGGCGTGGGTGTGGCTGTCATGGCCGAGGAGATAGGTGACCTTGACCTTGGCGCAGTCGACCGTGCCGTCCTCGGGGTCGCTCACGTCGACGGTGAAGGGCACGGTGTCGCCGAAGGAGAACAGGCCGCCGTTGGCGGGCTGTTGGAGGTTCACCGTCGGTGCGGTGTTGCCTGCCGTGACCACCAGGCTGGAGCTGCCGGTCAGGCCTTCCGGGTCCTTGACCGTGAGGGTCGGGTGGTAGGTGCCCTTCGTGCTGTACGTGTGTGTGGGATCGGCCTCGGTGGAGGTGGCGCCGTCGCCGAAGTCCCAGGCGTAGGTGAGGGGCTGGCCCTCCGGGTCGGCGCTGCCCTGCGAGGAGAACTTCACGGTGAGGGGAAGGGCCCCGGAGGTCTTGTCGGCGGCGGCCTTGGCGACCGGGTTGCGGTTGCTGCCGCCGATGTACTCGATGCGGTACAGGGCCTGGTTGCCGCTGCCGGTGCCGTAGTCGAGGACGTACAGCGCGCCGTCCGGGCCGAAGTCGGTGTCGATGATCTGGGTGCCGGTCCACGGGAAGTCCTCGATCACTCCGCGAGAGCCGTCGGCCTTGACCTCGATGGACTTGATCCATTTGCGGCCGTACTCGGCGGCGAAGAACCGCCCGTCCAGGGCCTTGGGGAACTTCACCGAGGAGTCGAGGTTGTCGTCGAAGCGGTAGACCTCGCCGCCCATCGGGGACTCGGAGCCGCCGCCGAACTCGGGCGGCGAGCCGGCGTCACCGGCATATCTGATCCAACTGGGCTGGGCGGGCGGCAGTTTGTCCTGGCCGGTGTTGTGGAGCGAGTTGTTCGCCGGGCCGCCCGCGCAGTCGTACTTGGCGCCCGAGGGGCCGCTGGGGAAGGTGTACTCGTTGTACGTCTCGCTCGTCGTGTTGGTGCCGGTGCAGTAGGGCCAGCCGTAGTTGCCCGGGCCGGTGATCCGGTCGAACTCGACCTGGCCACTGGGGCCCCGGTTCGCGTCGGTGGTGCCGGAGTCCGGGCCGTAGTCGCCCAGGTAGACGATGCCGGTGGCCTTGTCGACGGACATCCGGAACGGGTTGCGGAAGCCCATCGCGTAGATCTCGGGGCGGGTCTTGGCGGTGCCGGGTGCGAAGAGGTTCCCGGCGGGGACGGTGTAGCCGCCGTCGGCGGTCGGCTTGATGCGCAGCACCTTGCCGCGCAGGTCGTTGGTGTTGCCCGAGGAACGCTGGGCATCGAACTGCGGGTTGCGGTCGGCGCGTTCGTCGATCGGTGTGTAGCCGCTCGAGTCGAAGGGGTTGGTGTCGTCGCCGGTGGTCAGGTAGAGGTTCCCGGCCGCGTCGAAGTCGATGTCGCCGCCGACGTGGCAGCACTGGCCGCGGTCGTTGGCCACTTCGAGGACGACCTTTTCGCTGCCCAGGTCGAGGGTGCCGTCGGACTTGAGGGTGAACCGTGACAGGTTCAGATGTCCCTTGAAGGGCTCGAAGTCGGCCGCGCTGCCGGAGGCCGGGGCGTCCCCTGCGGGGGTGTTCAGCTTCGGCGAGTAGTACAGGTACACCTGCCGGTTGGTGGCGAAGCCGGGGTCGGCGGCTACGCCTTGCAGGCCTTCCTCGTCATGGGTGTAGACGTCCAGCTTCCCGGCGGTCTTGGTGTTGCCCGCCGCGTCGGTGAGCCGGACCGTGCCGTCGCGCGCGGTGTGCAGGGTCGAGCGGTCGGGGAGCACCGCGAGGGACATCGGCTCCCCCAGCTCGGCCTGTCCCGAGGCCAGTTGCACCTGCTGGTAGTCGGACGGCGGGATGTCCCGCGGCGCGCTGCCGGCCGGCGCCGCGACGGCTCCGGTGAGCAACAGCGCGAGGGCTGCGGCCAACTTCAGCACCGCATGAGGGCGTGCAGACATGAAGCTTCCTTCCTGACGTGAGGGGTGTCAGGCAAGGCGCGCGCCGGCCGCGCTTGCTGTCCGGCAGGCATGCCGCAGTACCCAGGCTCGGGCGACAACTGCCGGATATTTCAACAACTTCTATGGGAATTACATACTGCTGCGAGCTTCTTGCATGCTGGCGAAGCCGCCGGAATTTGTCAAGGCCCCGTCAAAATGGCGCGGTTGTCTCCGTTCGGCCGCTCGCGGGCCGGGAATCAGGCGCAGCCGATCCGCTCCTTGGCCCCCGGCCACCGCTCCACGTGGTCACCGTCGACCCGGACGTAGGCGTCCTTCTTGTCGCCGGCCAGCCACAACTCCCGCCCCTGGTACCGGAATCCGGTGTCCGTGGCGTCGCCGGGCATGGGCACGTCGTCCTCGTACCGGGAGTTGAGCAAGTCGCTGCCCGCGAACTTGGCCTCCGGGTCCCGGAAGTACTGCCGCTGCGCCTTGTCCCGGCCCAGATGCAGAATCTCCACCGACTGCCAGTCGCAGTGCTTGGGCCCCATCGAGCTGTTGACCTTCGTCGTGGGCACCGGCCGGCCCTGCTCGTCGGACCACACCCGCAGGTCCAGGTCGGCCCGCTCGGCCGCGCGGAACTCCGAGGGATCGCAAAGGGCGTACGTCTCCGCGATCCAGCCGTCCTTGCCCTTCAGGTTCTCGGCGACGATCACCGCGGCACGGGTCCGGCCCCCGACGTCGTACGAGAACAGGACGCGATTGCCGCTGCGCCGCTCCACCCGGTAGCCGCGCTCCGGCGTGATGCGCCACATCTGGCTCGCGGACAGATGCTGCTGCAACGCGGCGTCGGGCGAGCTCTCTCCGCCCGAGTCGCCCCCTCCGTAGTTGCCGGGACCACCTTCGAAAAGCTCGCCGGCACACTCGAGGGTCAGCAGGGACGCGCCGCCGCCCTCCAACGGGCTGTCCTCTACGACCCATTCGGGCGTCTTCGCCTTGAGCGGCCCGTCGTACGGCGCAGTGGATCCCTCCTCGCCGCCCTTGCCCGGACTCTCGACCACCAGGTCGTCGCCGACCGTTACCCCGCTGCACGCGCTGAGCGTCACCAGCACCGCAGCTGCGGCCACCAACCCTTTGAAGCCCCTCATGTCGATCCTCCGCCCCATCCCTACCGGCCGCCTCCACGATGGCGACCTCGCACGACAACGACGCGTCACACTCCGAAAACGTTCGAGAACAGTGGTCGAGCGAACGACGGGAGCGGCTGACGACGGGAGCGGCTAGGGTCCGGCCGCATGGCCGTCAACTTCAATGACCACTACCACCAGTTGCTGCTGAAGCAGGTGCCGGACGGGGCTCGGACGGCACTGGACGTGGGGTGCGGGACGGGGCGGTTCGCGCGGCTGCTCGCGCAGCGGGGTCTGGACACCCAGGGCGTGGACCCCGACGCGGACGTGGTCGCCGCAGCGCGAAGGGCCGGGGGCGGGCCTCGCTACCGCCAGGTCGACGTGCGCGCGGGGGAACTGCCGGACGCGCACTACGACTTCATCTCCTGCCTGGCCAGCCTCCACCACATGCCGTTCGACACCGTGCTGTCGCTACGCAGCGCCCTCGCCCCGGGCGGGGTCCTCGCGGTGCTGGGGCTCTATCCGGTCAAGACGGCGACCGACTTCGTGGCAGCCCTCCCCGCACGGGCCCTGCTCAAGGCGGACCGCCTGCTGACCCGGCACCGCCCCGCTCCCGCCGTGCAGGTCCCGATCGTCTGGCCGCCCCCGCTGACGTACGCCGAGACCCGCGCCGAAGCCGCCCGCCTGCTGCCCGGCTCGACCTTGCGCAGGCTCCCGCTCTGGCGGTACCTCCTGGTGTACCGGGCCTGAGGGTTGCGCTCCGGTCCGCTGGTGCGCAGTCGATGTCGTTCGGTCGATGCCGTTCCGCCGGCGCTCAGTCGATGCAGAACTCGTTGCCCTCGATGTCCAGCATCGGGATGCACGCATCGTTGCCGTCATACAGCGTCTGCACGTGTACCGCGCCGAGAGGGACCAGCCGCGCGCATTCGGCCTCGAGTGCGGCGAGGCGCTCCTCCCCCACGAGCCCGGTGCCGACCCGCACATCGAGATGCACCCGGTTCTTGACGGCCTTGCCCTCGGGAACGCGCTGGAAGTACAGCCGCGGGCCAACACCTGAGGGATCCGTGCAGGCGAACCATGAATCCCGCTGCTCCGGCGGCTGTGAAAGCTTGTACTCGTCCCAAGTGGCGAAGCCCTCCGGCGGTGGCGGTACGACGTACCCCAGCACCTCGCACCAGAAGTGGGCGAGACGCTCCGGTTCCGCGCAGTCAAAGGTGACTTGGAACTGCTTGATCGACGGCATCGGCGCACCCTACCAGGGTGATTCTGCTCCTCATTTCCCCAGCTGGACCCGCATGATGCCGGGAGAATTGCCGGTGGGCGGACGGCTTGCGGCGGGCGGGATTTCACCACCGCGCAAGCGTTCAACGCGTTCACGGGCTCAACGGAACTACCGGCTTCCCGGCCGGGCACGGGCAGGGTCCGGTCCTGGGCCGCAGCCGAAACCGTCTTCCACGAGGCCGAGTCGGCCCGGGCAACGGAGTACGGGGCGCTGTCGGCCTCGGCCCTGCCGTCCCCCGCGGAGTACGACGTACGGCACGATCCGGACGTCGCCCGTCTCAATCACCTCGCGCAACGCCTGTTGGGAAGCTCCAACGACATCCGGTCGTGCGAGAGGGAGTACGCCGCCTCCACTGCGGCGGTGTACGACAAGAACGCCGACGTCGTCCGCATACCGTCTGGTCAACGCGTCGTCTGCACCGGCCAGTTGCTCCCGTGCGGCGAGGAACAGCGCGGGCCGGCACCAGTGGTGCGAGAGGGCCTCCCGGTACGCATCAGCCTGATCCGTCCCCGACCGGCCCATCCCGACAGCGGACGGCTGGGCGATGATGGGGCCATGACCACCGTGGATCAGCCCTTGGGCGCCGTGCGTGAGCGTGTCCTGGCCAGGCTGCGGCAGGACATCGTCACCGGGAGCCTGCTCCCCGGCGACCGCCTCGTCGAACGTGAACTGGCCGAGCACTTCGGGGTGTCCAGGGTGCCCGTGCGCGAGGCCGTCAGAGCCCTGGTCGGCGAGGGCTTCGTGACCTTCGAGAGCGCACGGCGGGCGGTGGTGCGCCGGCTCACCCGTACCGATGTCGCCGAGCTCTTCGAACTGCGCGAGGCACTGGAGGTGTACGCCGCCGGACTCGCCGCCCAACGCTGCACCCCCGGCGACCTGGCCGGCCTGGCGGACCTCCTCGACGTGGCGGCGGCCGCGACCCGCAGCGGGGACGCCGAGCGGATCACCGACGCCAACACCCGCTTCCACGACCGCATCCTGAGCTTGGCGGGCAACGGCCTGCTCTCCTCGGTCATGGAACCAGTCGAGGGCCGCCTGCGCTGGCTCACCCGGCAGAACGCCGAGTGGCCGCAACTCCTCGCCGAGCACCAGGAGTTGTACGAGGCGGTGGCATCCGGCGACCGCGAACGGGCTCGCGCGGCCAGCCTGTCCCATGTGCGGACCAACTACCGCTCCACGGTGCGCCACCTCTTCGGAGAGTGACGCTCACTCCTCCTCCAGCCGGCGCACGCGCTCCGCGTCGCAGGTGCGCGGGCAGGTGAGGCACGCCTGCGGAGTCGGCCGGCCGGACTCGGCCGAGGGGCGGATGGCGTAGTAGAGGCAGCAGCCGGCCCGGGTGCGGGTCAGGTGCGACCGGCCCTCGCTGCCCCGCAGCCGCCGGAAGTCGGCGCCGGCCGGGAAGGGTGCGATGCCGCTGGGCAGCAGCTCGGTGGCCGCGCGTACGGACCGTTCTTCCTGTCCCAGCATGCGGCCCAGGTACCAGATGCCGGAGACGAGGTCGTCGCCGACCATGCCCCATTGGGCGCGCGGCCCGCGGCGCATGTGAGGACCGACCGCGGCAAGCAGCGGGCGCATGTGGTCGGCGACCGCGGAGCGCAGTTCGGCCCGCAGCGCCTCCTCGTGGGCGACGACCTTGACGCCGGGGAGTGCGGCCGCCGGGTCGTCGGGCAGGCAGGCGAAGCCGCCAGGGGCGAACGCGAGATCGGCGGTCGGGAGGTGGACGTATACATCGCGCGGGCGCACTCGCGGGACGCGACGGGCCAGATACCAGGGGCCGCTCATCAGCAGGCTGACGGACCACAGGTAGTGGTGCATCAGCCGGGAGGCAGCCACATCCATACGCGGCGTATGCCCGAATTCATGCTGAATTCGGGCTACTTCGGCCTGGAGGAAGGCGTCGACGAGTTCGGGGCGGGCCGTCAGCTCGGCTCCATCGACCCAGGTGTCAGCCCCATCGACCCGAGCGTCGACCAGCTCGACGCGCAGCGACTCGCAGGCGCGCAGCAGGAGTTGATACGTCCCGGTCAGCGGCCGGGAGCCATTTTCGGCCAGGGCGGGCGCGAGCATGGCCGGTGCTGTTCTCACCGATCCCCCTCCACCAAAGTCATCATTAGGTGAGGCTCACCTTAACTACATCCTGCTAGATTCTCGATCAAGGCCCGAGGGCGAGTTCATGGCAAGTTGACAGACTTAGGTATGCCTAACCTAAAGTCCTGGTCGTGTCCAAGTCCGCACCGGGCGTCATCGCCGGTTCTCCCTCCGTATCCGCCCGCCGGATCCCGCTACTCCTCGTCGGCGTGGCGGTGTTGGCGCTGTGCGCCGCGCTGAGCCTTGCCCTCGGGGCCAGGTCGATTCCGCTGTCCACCGTCGTCGACGCCCTGTTCGGCGATGCGCACGGAAGGGACGCCATCGTGGTCCGTGGGCTCCGGCTGCCGCGCACGGTGGTCGGCCTCGCCGTGGGCGCGGCGCTCGGCGTGGCGGGGGCGGTCGCGCAGGGCATCACCCGCAATCCGCTTGCCTCACCGACCACGTTGGGCATCAACGCGGGCGCCGGTTTCGCCGTTGTTGTCGCGATTTACGCCTTCGGGCTCACTCAGCCCATCGAGTACGTGTGGTTCGCCTTCGCCGGAGCGGCCGCCGCCATGATCTTCGCCCTGGCGCTGGCCCGCCGCGCCGGTGACATCGACCCGGTCCGCCTCGCCCTGGGCGGCACGGTGCTCCAACTCGTGCTGCTGTCCTGGACCTCCGCCGTCATGCTCGCCAGCGAGCGCACCCTCGACGAGGCCCGCTTCTGGCTGGCCGGCTCCCTGGCCGAGCGCCACCTCGACGTGCTCTACCCGGTGCTGCCCACCTTGGTGATCGGCCTGGTGCTCGCCCTCGCCGTCACCCCGGCACTCAACGCCCTGGCCCTCGGCGACGATTCGGCCCAGGCGCTCGGAGTGCCGGTCGCCCGCATCCGGCTGGCCGGAGCCGTCGCGGTCGCGCTGCTCGCGGGTTCCGCCGTCGCCGTCGCCGGGCCCATCGCCTTCATCGGCCTCGCCGCCCCGCACCTGGTCCGCCCCATCCTCGGCGGCGACCACCGCTACCTGGTGCCCGGCTGCCTGATCGCCGGCCCGATCCTGCTGCTCGCCGCGGACGTGCTCGGCCGGATCGTCATCCGCCCCTCGGAACTGGAGGTCGGCATCGTCAGCGCCTTCCTCGGTGCGCCCCTGCTCGCGCTGCTCGCCCGGAAGGTGGCCCGATGACCGACCTCGCCAAGCCCCTGACCACCACCCCCGTACGAGCGGTGAGCGCGCCCGTCCGCAGGCGTCGGCGCGTCCTGCTGCTCGCGGTGATCGCGAGCGCGGCGCTGCTTGCCCTGTCGCTGATCTCGCTCACCAAGGGCCAGATGGACATGGCCCCGTCCGTCGCCCTGCGCGGCCTGTTCGGATTCGGCGACCAGGGCGATGTGTTCGTGGTCCAGGAGTTCCGCGCGCCCCGCCTCGCGGCCGCACTGATCGCCGGAGCCGGTCTCGGCGTGGCGGGCTCCGTCCTGCAGCGCCTGTTCCGCAATCCGCTGGCCTCACCGGATGTCATGGGCATCACCGGCGGCGCCTCCTTCGGGTCGGTCGTCCTGCTGGCCGCCGGCGCCTCGGCCTCGCTCATCCCCCTCGGCGCACTCGGCGGCGGACTGCTCGCCGCGCTGCTGCTCGGCGTCTTCGCCTGGCGCTCCGGCCTGACCGTGACCCGCCTGGTCCTGGTCGGCCTCGCCGTCCAGGCCGGCCTCGCCGCCGCGGTCAACCTCATGGTCGTGCGCTTCCCGGCCGAGCTCGCCGGCGCCGCCCTGCAATGGACGACCGGCTCCCTGTACGGGCGGACCTGGACCGAGGTGGGCGGCGCGGCCGCCGCCATGGCGCTGGCGCTGGTCGCCGTGTTCGTCCTGCACCGGCGCCTCGCGGTCCTCGACCTCGGCGACGAGTCCGCGGGCGCCCTCGGCATCAACGTCTCCGCCGCCCGGCTCCAACTGCTGCTCACCGCGATCACGTTGGCATCCCTGGCCGCGGCGCTGACCGGCCCGGTCGCCTTCGTGGCGCTCGCGGTGCCGCACCTGGTGCGCTTCGTCACCGGCCCGCCCACCGCCGCGACCACCGCGCTGACCTGCCTGGTGGGCGCCGTCCTGCTGCTCTCCTCCGACCTGGTGGTCCAGCACCTGCTGCCGGTCGAGGGGCTCCCCGTCGGAGTCGTCACCGCCACCCTCGGGGCCCCCTGGCTCCTTGTGCTGATGCTCCGTCAGAGCATGCCCGTCAACAGGAGCTCCGTATGACCGTCCCGCAGTTCACCACCAGGAGCTCCGTATGACCTCGAAGCAGCTCATCCCCGAGCAGGACGCCGCCCCCGAGGCTGCGGCGCAGCCCAACGAGCTGTCCACGCACGGCCTCGACCTGCGCTACGGCGACCGCGTCGTCGTCGGCGGCCTGGACCTGGTGCTCCCCGGCGGCAAGGTCACCGCCATCGTCGGCCCCAACGCCTGTGGCAAGTCGACCCTGTTGCGCGGCCTGACCCGGCTGCTCGCCCCGGCCGGCGGCACCGTCGCCCTGGACGGCACCGACATCCACCGGCTGTCCGCCCGCTCGCTGGCCCGCCGCATGGGCCTGCTGCCCCAGCAGCCGGTCACCCCCGAGGCCATCACGGTGGAGGCGCTGGTCCGGCTCGGCCGCTACCCCCACCAGCGGCTGCTGAGCCCCTGGTCGGCCACCGACCAGGCCGCGGTCGAGGCGGCGCTGGCACGTACCGGCACCGCCGCCCTGCGCGAGCAGCCCGTGGACCAGCTCTCCGGCGGCCAGCGTCAGCGCGCCTGGATCGCGCTCGCCCTCGCCCAGGACACCGACCTGCTGCTGCTCGACGAGCCCACGACCTTCCTGGACCTGCGCCACCAGCTCGATGTCCTCGATCTGGTCGCCGAGTTGCACTCCGAGGCCGGCCGCACCGTGGTGATGGTGCTGCACGACCTCGGGCAGGCCGCCCGCTACGCCGACCACCTCGTCGTCCTCAAGGACGGCGAACTGGCCGCGGCCGGCGCACCGCAGGACGTCCTGGACGCGGCGCTCGTCAAGTCCGTGTTCGACGTCGACTGCCGGGTGATCCCCGACCCGGAGACCGGCACCCCGCTGGTCGTCCCCAAGAGCAGGACGGCCCGGCAGAACCCCTCTGCCTGACCGCCCACCCCCCACGCACCTACCCCCACTCCGCTCGCCGACAAGAAAGAACCCTCATGTCCACCAGAACCACCCCGCGCGGCCTGCGCCGCCTCGGCACCGCTCTCGCCGCCCTCGCCATCGGCGCCACCGCGCTGACCGGCTGCGGCGGCGACAAGGCCGACGACACCGGCGGCAAGGAGAACGCCGGCGCGACCGCCGGCGCCTTCCCGCGGACGATCAAGCACGCCATGGGCGAGACGGAGATCACCGCACAGCCCAAGAAGGTCGTCGTCCTTGACACCGGCGAGCTGGACTCGGTGACGATGCTCGGCATCAAGCCGGTCGGCGCGGTCTCCCCCCACTTCAAGACCGCCGGCGGCTTCCCCGAATACCTCGGCGACAAGGTCAAGGGCGCCAAGGACGTCGGCCCGCTGCTCGAGCCGAACCTGGAGCTGATCGCCTCCCTCAAGCCCGACCTGATCCTGTCCTCCAAGGTCCGCCACGAGAAGGTCTACGACAAGCTCAAGGGCATCGCCCCCACCGTCTTCACCGAGACCACCGGCGGGCCGTGGAAGGAGAACCTCAAGGTCCACGCCAAGGCGCTGGGCCTGGAGAAGCAGGCCGACGACAGGCTGAAGGCGTACGAGGGCCGGGCCAAGGCCCTGGGTGAGGCCATCAAGAAGAAGTACGACGGCAAGATGCCGACCGCCTCCGTGGTCCGCTTCGTCGCCGGCCCCACCCGCCTCTACCAGAAGTCCGCCTACAGCGGCGTCGTGCTCGACGACATCGGCCTCGCGCGCCCGAAGTCGCAGTCCTCGACCGACCCCGAGGTCACGATGCTCGACGTCAGCCCCGAGCAGATCGACAAGGCCGAGGCCGACCTGGTCTTCGTGACGCTGGCCGACGAGCCGTCCAAGACCAAGCAGAAGGACGTCACGTCCAACCCGGTCTGGAAGTCCCTGAAGGCCGTCAAGAACGACAAGGTCTACACCGTCCCGGACGAGACGTGGATGTCCGGCATCGGCGTCCAGGCCGCCGAGCACATGCTCGAGGACGTCGCCAAGGCCACCGGCGTCGAGCTGCCCCAGCAGTAGCTCCGCCACGGGGCCGGGCCGCGACTCCCCCGACGCGGCCCGGCCCCGTCCGCTCTGCCGCCGCACCAGCGCGCTCCCGCAACATCACCCTCGCCCGCTCCCCCGATCCGGAAGGGGTTCAGCCCATGCGGCTGTACCTGCTCGCACTCAACCCCACCGACTCGGTGACCGAAGGCTTCCTGCCCGCCGCCGCGCGGCTCGGCCTCGACGTCACCCTGCTCACCGACCAACCCGGCCTGCACCAACGGGCGTACCGGGATCTCGACTGTGCGAGAAGCGTCGAGATCCTGGAGTGCGACGTCCGCGACTTCCGCGCGGTCATCACCCGGATCGCCACGCACCACCGCGCCGACGCCGTCTTCACCAACAGCGACCATCTGCAGACCCAGGCCGCCCTGGCCGCCGACTACTTCGGCCTGCCCGGCAAGGACTGGCGCGCCGCGCTGCGCGCCAAGGACAAGGCCCACATGCGCCGCCACCTCGCCGCCGAGGGCGTCGACACGGTCTGGTCGACCGAACTGCCCGCCGGCCGCTCCCCTGCCTCGCTCGCCGAACTCCCCGTGCCCTACCCGTGCGTGGTCAAGCCCCGCGAGGGCGTGGCCAGCGAGGACGTCGTCCTGGTCGACGACCTCGAGGACCTGCAGCTGCAGTGCAAGCAGATCCAGGCGCGGCGCCCCGAGGCCGCCCTCGTCGTCGAGGAGTACCTGCCCGGCGAGCTGTACACGCTGGAGACGCTCGGCGACCACGACCGGCGCCACGTCCTCGGCGGCTTCCACACCGAGATCTCCGCTCCCCCGATCTTCATCGAGGAGCGTCTGACGTTCGTCCCCGCGCACCCCGAGCCGATCACCGTGCAGGTCCTGGCCCAACTCGACGCCCTGGGCGTCGGCTTCGGCGCCTGCCACACCGAGTTCGTGGTGCACGAGGGCCGCGCCCGCATCATCGAGGTCAACTACCGGGCCATCGGCGACCAGTGCGACCTGCTGCTCGCGCAGCTCCTGGACATCCCGCTGTTCGACCACATCCTGCGTACGCATCTGGGCGAGCCGCTGCCCGAGCGGCTCGACGCGCGCACCGACGGCCGGGCCCGCCTGGACTACCCCTGCGCCGAGCGCGCCGGCACCCTCACCGAGGCACCGGGGGCGTGCGATCTGACCGTGGACGGCGTGCAGTTGACCTATCGGCCGCTGCGTACGGTCGGTGAACGGCACGAGGTGCACCGCACCAACCGGGACTACCTGGGCGTGTTGCGGGCCACCGGCACCGACCAGCCGACGGTGGACCGGGTCGTGGCGGACTTCCTCGCCGCCCAGCGCTGGGAGATCACCTCATGACGGCCCCGGCCACGCTCGGGAAGGTGGCCGCTCCCCGCACCGCACCGGACGACGCCGACCCGGCCGGTGCGGTCGCCGGAGACGACACGGCCGAGGCCGATCTGGTCCTGCGGGTGCTCAGCGCGCTGCTGCGCGAGGACGTCGTGGGCCTGCGCACCCGTAGCGACAAGGTGCGGCTCGACGACGGTGACTGGTTGCGGCTGACCGCCCACGAGGGCACCGCGCTGCTGCTGCCGGTCGTCGACGACGGCTTCCAGAGCGAGTACGCGGCCCGCCTGCCCCTGCTGCACCACGAGCCGACCGGGACCCGACTCACCGATCTGGACGCCATCCTGGCCGCGCTGAGCACACTGGCCGAACCGGTCGACCGCGGCGGCTTCGACGCCTTCGCCGAGGAGTGCCGCCAGACCCTGGCCACCATGCGCCTGCACCAGCGGGTGCACGCCGAGGTCACCGCCGAGCTGACCACCCGACACGGCGGAGACCCGGCCGCCTGGACGGGGCTTGCCCGTTCACTGGCGTACGACACCCTCGCGGCCCATCTCGACCACCCGGTCTACCCGACGGCCCGCGGCCGCTCCGGCCTGAGCGACGACCAACTGCGGGCCTACGCGCCCGAGTTCCATCCCCGCTTCCAGCTGCGCTGGCTGGCCCTGCCGAAGGATGCCCTCACCCTGCCGGGCCTCGACCGGGACCGGCCCGCCTTCTGGCCCTCTCCCGCCGACCTCGGCCTGCCCCACCTGGAGGCCACCCATCTGGCCTTCCCGGTGCACCCCCTGAGCGTCGGAGCGCCCCTCGACGACGCCCTGCGCGCGGCGGGTCTCGACGACCGGGCGGTGCTCGCCGAGCAGCCCTACCTGGTGGTCGTGCCGACCCTGTCCATGCGCACCGTCGCACTGGCCCAGGACCCCGCCGTCCACCTCAAACTGCCCCTCGCCACAGCCACGTTGGGGCTGCGCAACCGCCGCACCATCAAGCCCGGCACCCTCGTCGACGGCGCCGCGGGCCAGCGCCTGATCGAGACGGTCGTCGCCCGCGAACCCCGCTTCCACGGCGTGGTCCTGCACGCCGACGAGACCCGCTACGCCCACGCGGGCCACGAACTGCTCGCCGCCCTGCTGCGCACCTACCCCGCCGGTCTCGACGACGCGGTGGTGCTGCCGATGGCCGCGCTGCTCAGCCGGGCCCCCGGCGACCGGCTGCTGATCGACCACCTCGCCGACCGCTTCTACGCGGGCGACCCGGTCCGCCTCCTGGACGCCTGCCTGACCCTGCTGTTCGACTGGCAGACCACCCTCTTCGGCTACGGCATCGCCCTCGAGTCCCACCAGCAGAACATCTCCCTCGTCCTGGACGAGCACGAGGGCGGCACCCGGATGCGGCTGCTGCTCAAGGACAACGACGGGCCGCGCATCAACACCGTCCGGCTCAAGGCCGCCCTCGGCGACGACGCCCCCGGCGTGGACGTCTTCGACGACGCACGGACCTTCAGCGACACCGACGAAGCCGCGGTCGCCCTGTTCACCACCATCACCGTCCATCTGTGCGCGGGCGCCTACGCGTTCGGCCTCGCCGGGCACGGGCGCGCCCCGCTGGACCGGCTGCTCGGCCTCGTGCGCGACCGTCTCGCCGAGGCCGTCGCCCGCCTGGGCACCGGTCCGGGCGAGCCCGGCAGCGTACTCCTTGAAGAAGTCCTCCAGGCCGACCGGCTGCCCGTCAAGGCGATGGTCACCGCGGGCACCCTGCTCAGCAAGGAGCGCTCGGGGGCGGCCGACATCAACAAGCACTACACCACCGGCCCCAACTACCTGCTGCGCGGAGTGTGATCGGCCATGACGACGACCATGCCCCCCGTCCGGTCCACCGCGCCCGGCGCCGACGAGAAGCCTGCCTTCGGTCGCCGCCAGGTGCATGCCGTGGCCGCCTGCTACTTCGTGGCGTCGTTCGCCGCGCTGGGGCTGCCGCCCTATCTCACCGCGATCCTGCCGGAGTTGGGCGACGAGGCCGCGCGCTGGGCGGGGCTGCTCTATGTCGTGCCGACCGTGTTCGGGGCGCTCGGCGCTCCGCTGTGGGGGCGCCTGGCCGACCGGTTCGGCCGCAAGCGGCTGCTGCTGCGGGCCCAACTGGGCCTGGCCGTCTCGTTCCTGCTCGCCGGGTGGGCCGATTCGCTGGCCACGTTCACCGCGGCGCTGGTCCTGCAGGGGATCCTGGGCGGCACGTTCGCCGCGTCCAACGGCTATCTGGCCGCCGCGCTCGACGGCCCGGGCCTGTCCAAGGCGCTCACCTTGATGCAGGGCAGCGCGCGAGCCGCCCTGGTCTTCGCGCCGATCGTGGTCGGCTCGCTGTCGCCGTGGATGTCCCCGCACCGCCAGTACGCCCTGCTCGCCGTGCTGCCGCTGGCCGCGGCGGTGATGCTGTACGCGCTGCCGGAGCCCGGCACGGAACGTACCGCCAAGGACAGCGGATCCGAGCCGGCCGGCGAGGGATCCGAGTCGGCAGGCTGCCTCCCGTCGGCGGGCGTGGCCAGGACGCCGCTGACGGCGCTCTACACCTTCGAGTTCGCCTTCGTGTTCTCGACCGTCATCTCCTTCCCGTATCTGATCTCGCTGATCGAGGAGCGAATACCGGGCACCTCGCCGGCCGTGTCCGGTGTGCTGTTCGCGCTGCCCCACCTCTTCTACCTGCTGTTCGCGATGAAGGTGCACGCCCGTTTCACGGACCGCCCGAGACTGGGCATCGGCCTCGGCTTCGGCTTCATCGCGCTGGGCCTGGCCGGTCACGGCGTCGCCGACTCGCTCGCCGCGTTCACCGTCGTGCGCGTGCTGCTCGGCGCGGGCCTGACCCTGGGCCTGGTCTGCCTGTCCGTGCTGGCCGCCGACTGCGCCAAGGGCCGACCACCCGGTGGCATGTTCGGCTCGCTGGAGTTCGTCTCCAAGGGCGGTGCCGTCGCCGCCGGCCTGGCCGCCGCGGCCGGCAACAGCCTGCTCGGCCCCACCGCCCCCGTGCTGATCGGCACCGCCGTCGCCCTGGGCACGGCCGCCGTCGTCGCCCTCCGTTCCCTGTTTCACGGCCCGATCCCCCGATCGCCCCGCATCCGATGGAGCCGTTGATGTCGCTGCCCACGGGCACCGTCCCCGCTCGTCCCACCGCCCCCACCGAACTCCCCACCGCCGATGAGGCCGTGGCGCACACCCTGCTCAACTGTCTGCTGCGCGAGGTGTCCGGGCCCGAGCACCAGACCGCCGTCGTCGACGGCCATCTGCTGCTTCGCCTGCCCCGGGCCGGCGTCCTGCTGCGCGCCGCCCTGCGCCGCACCTCACTGCTCGGCGCGCACCGCTTCACCGGCCCCGTGTACGTGCAGCGCGACGGCGAGTGGGCCGAGGCGGACTGGCAGCTGCTCGCCCAGTACACCCAGGCCGAGTTGGAGCGGCGGACCGGGGTGCGCAACGAGGAGTTCCTGGAGCAGCTCGCCTCCAGCCATCAGGGCGTACGTTCCGCGCTGACCGCCAAGTCGGCCGCCGGACGGGCCACTTCGGCAGGGACGGCCGCGGACGGCGGCCGGCTGGCGACGTATCTCGCCTCCGAGCAGTCACTGCTGTTCGGCCACCGCTTCCACCCGACCCCCAAGGCCCGCAGCGGCGAGTCCGCCGACTGGGGCAAGTACGCTCCCGAGGCGGGCGCCGCCTTCCCGCTGCGGCTGTTCGCCGTACGCGAGCACCTGATCGCCGAGGAGACGGCGGAGCCGGGCGCCACCGCCGCGCTCGACCGACTGCACCCCGACGTGCCGGACGGCTACAAGCTGCTGCCGGCCCACCCCTGGCAGCTGTCCCTGCTCCAGGACCACCCGGGCTTCCAGGCCGCACTCGCCCGAGGCGATGTGCTCGACCTGGGCACGACCAAGGCGCCGTTCGCCGCCACGGCGTCCGTGCGCACCTTGTACGACGGCGATACGTTCCTGAAGTTCAGCCTGAACGTGCGCATCACCAACTGCCTGCGCAAGAACGCCAGTTACGAGCTGACCGGCGCCGTCGCCCTGACCCGTCTCCTCGACGGCGCCCTGACCGATCTCGCCGCCCGCTTCCCCGGCAGCGCGATGCTGCGTGAGCCCGCCTACCGCAGCCTCGCCCTGCCCGGCCCGGACGGGCGCCCTGATGTGGCCCTGCTCGAAGGCTTCGGTGTGATCGTCCGCGAGGGCCTGTCGCGACAGCTGCTGCCGGGCACCACGCCGCTGCTCGCGGGCGCGGTCGCCGACGAGTACCCCACCGGGCCGGGCCACCTCGCCCGACTCCTGGAGGGCGCGGGCCCCGAGCGGGCCCTCGCCTGGTGGCGGGCGTACCTGAAGCTCCTCGTCCCACCGGTACTGGCCGCGTACTTCGAGCACGGCCTGGTCCTCGAACCGCATCTGCAGAACGTCGTCGTCTGTGTCGACGGCGACGGCATGCCCGCGCAGGTCCTCTTCCGCGACCTGGAGGGCACCAAGCTGCTGCCCGAGCACCACGCCGACACGCTCGCCGCCCTGCCGCCCGAGGTGGCCCGGCCCATGACGTACGACGCCCAGCGCGGCTGGGACCGCGTCGTGTACTGCCTGCTCGTCAACCACGTCGCCGAGATGCTGGCGGCCCTCGCCGACCAGCACCCCGAGACCGAGGCCGCCCTGTGGGCCGAGGTCCGCGCCGTCATCCAGGGCTACGCCGACGGCCACGACGCCTGCCCGCCCCGCCTCGCCGCACTCCTGGCCGGCGTACCCCTGCCCGCCAAGGCCAACCTGCTGACCCGCTGGGAGCGCAAGGCCGACCGGGCGGCCGGCTATGTCCATCTCCCCTCCCCGCTCGCCGAGGATGTCCTGTCCGGCGCGAGCAGCACCGACACCCCCTGGAGCGCCCGATGACCGCCCCCAGCGAGCGGGTACGCGAACGCACCCAGGCCCTCGCCTTCGACGAACTGCCCGCCTACCTCTACGACTTGGACGCCCTGCGCACGCATGCGGCCGCCGTCCGCCGGGCCCTGCCCGAGCGCGTCGAGGTGTACTACGCCGCCAAGGCCAACCCGGAACCGGAGATCCTGGCAGCGCTCGGCCCGCACGTGGACGGCTACGAGGTGTCCTCGGGCGGCGAACTCGCCCACGTCGCCAAGGCGGCGCCGGGCCGTGCGCTGGCCTTCGGCGGACCCGGCAAGACCCCGGCGGAGATCGCGGCCGCGCTGGAGCTGGGGGTCGGGCGCTTCCACGTGGAGAGCGAGTACGAGCTCCACATGCTGGCCGAGCTGACCGCACGCCTGGCCCCCGAGGCACGCCCCGGGGTCCTGCTCCGCTTCAATCTGCCGCTGTCCGACGCCTCGCTCGAGGGCAGTTCCCTCGCGATGGGCGGGCGCCCGACGCCGTTCGGCCTGGACCCGTCCCAGGCGGATTCCGTCGTACGCCTCCTCACCGACGGCACCTACCCGCAGCTCGAACTCCTCGGCGTGCACGCCCACTTGGCAAGCGGCTTGGACGCCCCCGAGCTGCTCACGATGTCCGAGTCGATCGTGGCGTGGTCGCTCGCCCTCGCCGAACGGCACGCCGTCCGGTTCGCGGAGATCAACGTCGGCGGCGGCATGAGCGTGGACTACGCCCGCCCCGAGGACCGCTTCGACTGGACGGCATACGGACAAGGACTCGCCCGACTCCTCGCCACGCACCAGGACTTGACCCTGCGCATCGAACCGGGGCGGGCCCTCACCGCGTACTGCGGCTGGTACGCGACCGAGGTGCTTGACGTGAAGGAGAGCCACGGCGAGGAGTTCGCGGTGGTCCGCGGCGGCACCCACCATCTGCGCACCCCCGCCACCAAGGGCCACGACCAGCCCTGCACGGTGCTGCCGAACGACCAGCCGTGGCCGCACCCCTGGCCCCGTTCGGTGGCCCGGCAGGACCGGGTGACCTTCGCCGGACAGCTGTGCACGCCCAAGGACGTCCTGTCCCGCCGAGTCCCGGCGCCCGGACTGCGGGCGGGCGACCGGGTGGCCTTCGCCCTGGCGGGGGCGTACGCGTGGAACATCTCGCACCACGACTTCCTGATGCACCCGCGGCCCACCTTTCACTTCCTCCGGGACGCCTGAGCGGGCACTTCGGGGCGACGCGCCCCGGCGGTCCTCGTACGGTCCTCGTGCGGTCACGGTGCTGAACGGTCCGCGTCCGGGGTGGATTCAAGGATCGCCGGGTCGGGCGGCAGGCTCCGCGTCAGCGCGGAGTCAGGACGTCGAACTCGTTGCCCTCCGGGTCGGCAAGGCACGCCCACGGCACGTCGCCCTGGCCGAGGTCCACGTCGGTGGCGCCGAGGGTCCGCAGTCGGGCCACGTCCGCCGCCTGATCGTCACCGGCATACGGCCGCAGGTCGAGATGCACGCGGTTCTTGACGGTCTTGGCGTCGGGCGTGCGGACGAGCTTGAGATACGGGCCGACGCCCTTGGCGGAACGCAGCATCGCAAGGTCGTCGGAGACCTCGTGCAGCGTCCAGTCCAGCGCCTCGTCCCAGAACCGGGCCATGGCCCGGGCATCGCCGCAGTCGGCCACGATCGCGGCGATCGGCCCGGTCTCGCGGTAGGTCTCCCGAGGCTCCGCCACACAGAACTCGTTGCCTTCCGGGTCGGCCAGGACCGTCCACGGGACATCGCCCTGCCCCACGTCGACGGGCGTCGCGCCGAGCTCCTTCAGGCGCGCGACCAGCTCCGCGTGGTGGGCCTCGGACGTGGTGGCGAGATCGATGTGCACTCGGTTCTTCACCGTCTTGGGTTCCGGGACGGTGATGACGTCGATGCAGACGGCGCTGGGGTCGGGATAGTCGAACCCCTCGGGTTCGAGGTTGGTCACGACACCGGGCTCCTCCACGGAGGTGCTCCAGCCGAGCGCCTCGGCCCAGAACCGGCCGAGCGCGGAGTCGTCCCGAGCGTTCATCGCAATCTGAACAAGGCGCAGGGTCATGGCGGCGATCTTAGGCGCGGCGGGAGTGCGCCGAAGGCGAGTGCGGCGGCGATGGCGATGGCGGCTGTACCGATCTTCGTGTTCATGCGTGACCGGCACCCACCGCTCGGGGCCATCGCATTCAACTCATGTCGAGACAACCTATAAATACCAACTTGGGCTATTACCGGGCAGCCCCCTTCACGGTCAACTGAAGCCGCCGCCCCGAGGCGTGAACTCCGCCACGTCCGCCCCGCCACTGAACCGGCCTGCCAATTGCACCGTCTCGTACACGAGACGGCGACAGCTGTCGGTGAGGAGCACGCGTGGAGGCAAGTACGCTCGGCGCCCTGCTGGACGTCGTGGGCGGCCCGGCCCTGCGGCTGTGCACGGCACCCGCCGGCACTGCCGCCCCGGTCACCGAGGCGCTGCTGTACGACGCCCACACCCCGCTGCCCCGTACCCCCGGGGCCCTGCTGCTCGCCGTCGGCGTACGCGCCGCCACGGCCGGGCCGCTGGTGCGGGCCGCGGCCGAGGCCGGGATGACCGGAGTCGTGGTGCGGGGCACGGACGGGCCCGTCGACGAGGCCGAGAGGCACGGCGTGGCGCTGCTCGCGGTCGACGAGGAGGCGTCCTGGCACCACGTGCACCTGACGCTGGCCACGGCGATCGGGGCCCGGTCCGCCCACAGCGGCGGGCTGGGCGACCTGTTCGCGCTGGCCGACGCGATAGCTGCGGCGACCGGCGGTGCGACGGCCGTGGAGGACCCGCACCAGCGGATCCTCGCCTACTCCACCGTCCCCGGTCAGCCCGTCGACGAGGACCGCCGCCAGGGCATCCTCGGCCTTCAGGTCCCGGTCAGCGTGGAGAACGCGGAACAGGTCCGCTTGGTGTTCGGCTCCGCCGGACCGGTCCGGCTGCCCGCGCTCACCGAGCGCGAGCTGCCGCGGCTCGCCGTCGCGGTGCGGGCCGGCGGCGAGCCGCTCGGCGCGATCTGGGTGGTCGACGGCGGCACGCTCGCCGCGGACGCCGCGCAGAGCCTGGCCCAGGGCGCGGCCACGGCAGCGCTCCTGCTGCTGCGTGCCCGCGTGACCCAGGGGCTGACCCTCGACCGGAACACCGATCTCGTACGCAGGCTGCTGACCGGTTCCGGTTCCGCGTCCGATTCCGCGGAGGCCTCTACAGCGGCGCACCGCCTGGGCTGGGACGCGGTCCGCGTGGCCGCCTTCGCACTCGGCTCCGGGGCGAGCGTGCCCGACGCCGAGCGGACCTTGCTCAGGCTGCAGGACGTCGTACGCCTGCAGTGCGAGGCGCGCTACGGGCGGCACGCATGCGTGTCCCTGGACGGGGTGGTCTACGCGCTGCTGCCTGCGCCCGGGGAGCACGCCGAGGCGCGCGAGCCCCAGCAGCGACTGACCGCCGACCGGCGACATCGACAGCTTGCGGAGGACATCGTGGGCCGGGTGGGGCGGTCGCTGCGGGTGCCGGTACGGGCGGCGCTCGGCGAGACGGTGGCGGACCTCGGCGAGGTGCCGGCCTCCCGCGCGGACGCGGATCTGGTGCTGCGGCTGCTTGACGACGCGTTGCCGGTGGCCTCGATCGACGACGTACGACCCAGGGTTACGCTGCTGCGCCTTGCCGATGTGCTGCGGGAGCGGCGGGAGTTGAGGGTGGGCGCCTGGCAGCGGGTGCTGGCCGCCGACACCGCGTACGGCACCGACTACGCCCGCACGCTGGTGTCCTGGTTCGACGCCGGCTGTGACGTGGCGAGCGCGGCCAAGACGCTCTCCGTGCACCCCAACACCTGCCGTTACCGCCTCAAGCAGGCCGGCAGGCAGCTCGGGATCGACCTGGCGGACCCCGACGAACGGCTGGTGCTCTGGCTGCAGTTGAGGGCGGGTGCTGGGCTCGGGCTGCGAGGAGCAGGGCAAGTACGTCCCCGGTCCGGCCCGCAGCCCGGCCCGCCCACGCGTCGTCAGCTGAAGGTCAGCGGAGATCCCGGATGAGTTGGGCGACGACGGAGTCCACCTTCGCCTCGTTGAACTGTTCCGAGCCGATCAGGAGGGTCACTGCCCGTCGGCCGTCATTGGTGACGGCGTTCCTGAGCTTGTGGCCGGTCTCCATGAAGCCGCTGTGTCCCCAGGTGACGAATCCCGGGGTGCGCTCCTGGCGCTCGACTCCCAGTCCGTAGCGCTCGCCGCGCTCCTCCGGGTCCGCAACGGTCCGTTTCATCTCGGCCAGTTGGGCCGGAGCCAGTAGTTTCCCGGACATCAGCGCGGTCCAGAAGGTGTTGATGTCGGCGCCGTTGGAGACGAGCGCACCCGATGCGTCGGCCCCGGAGACGTTCCATTCCGTCCAGTCGAGGAGTTTCCCGGACCGCTTCACGTAGCCGCGCAGGTCCGGCGCCGGCAGCGTGGTCCGGTCGCCGGGCCAGTAGGTGTGGCGCAGCCCGAGGCGCTTGATGATCCGCTGGTTGATCTCGGTGCCGATGCTGCGGCCGGTGACCTTGGTGACGATCAGGCCGGCCAGGTTGTAGTTGGTGTTGGAGTAGGAGAAGCCGCCCGGAGCGCTGCCGTCGGCCGGGGGCAGCGTCAAGGCCTGCTTGACCGTCTGCAGGGGCTCGATGTGATCCCAGCGGTGCGCGTCCTCGTCCTCCCAGAACGGTGCCGCCAGGTAGTCGGGCAGGCCGCTGGTGTGCTGCAGCAGCTGCCGGATCGTGATCTTGCGTCCGTCGTAGTGCTTGGTGCGGATCAGGCCCGGCAGGTGGCGATCGACGGTGTCGTCGAGCTTGATCCTGCCTTCGCCGACGAGCTGGAGCACGACCGTGGCCGTCCAGGTCTTGGTGTTGCTGGCGATGCGGCTGTGTTCCTTGCCGACGGCCTTGCGTCCCGTCCTGATGTCGGCGAGGCCGACCCCGGTGCTGTGCACGCCGCAGCGTGGGCTCGTCACCGTGACGCTGATCCCCGAGGCACCGACGCCGCGCAGTTCCTCCAGCGCTTCTTCGACGGGCCCGGGGTCGCACCGTGGTGTCACGGCGGAGGCGGCAGCAGGGCCGGTGGTCATGAGCGAAGCAGCGAACGCCAGAGCCACCACGGCGCTCGTCCTGCGCATGGCTGCCGGGGCGGCCGGGGCTGTCGGGCCTGTCGGGGTTGCCTTTCGCGGACTTGCTGGAATGTGCATGCACACAGCGTCCGACCTGGCCCTGTCGTGCGCATGCAGCGCCCGGCCAGAGATCCCCAGGATGTTTTGTACGTCCGGCCAAGGGCTGTCCCCGGGGTGGCCCGGGCAGCGGATGCAGGCAGGGTGGTGCTCACCTAAGCTCTTAATACCCGGCTTTCTCCAAGCCAGTTCACATTTCGTAGCCCTCGATGAACAGGGAGTGGCATCGGATGAGCTCACAGCCGAAGAACAGCAAGAACGGCCTCGCGAAAGCCGCCGCCGACATGACCGACCACCCGCCCCAGCACGGCCACGGCTACCAGGGCCCGGTGAGGGACAAGGTCAAGGGCGGTGCACACAGCAAGGCAGCAGGGAAGCGGGCAGGCACCCCGCAGGGTGACCGCATCGGGGAGCGGACCAAGGGCCTGAGCTGACACCGCCGCCGTTCGCCCGATCACCGCATCGCCAAAGGACACCGTCTCCAATAACCCGGCAATAGCCCGGCAATGCACTTGCACCCCGAACTCCCCCAGGAATTCGGGGTGCAGGTCATGCCCTGGAACAGGTCAGATTCTTCCAAGCCAGGCCGCAGGCAGGTCGATAGGCTCGTCAGCCACTGACGCACCCTCACGACCCGGAGGTCCCAGTGAGCGAGCAATCCCCCACTCGCAGAGGCGTCTTACGAGCCGCCGGCAAAGTCTCCGCGGCACTGGCTCTGGGCGGCGCCGGCACCCTCGCCGCCGCACCGGCCGCTGCCGCCGCGGTCGGCGACGGCTTCGGGCTGCACGTCGTGGACCGCAACGAGAGCGACCCCCGCCTGCGCTACTACCGGTTCGCGACCGACGCGATCGGCTGGAACCCCGGCGTGAACGTCCTGCTCCCCACCGACTACCACACCAGCGGACGCACCTACCCCGTCCTCTACCTCTTCCACGGGGGCGGCCTCGACGCCGACTTCATCTACTTCGACCGCCTCGGCATCCGGGAGTGGACGGCCGGCAAGCCGATCATCGTCGTGATGCCCGACGGCGGCCACGCGGGCTGGTACTCCAACCCCGTCAGCTCCAACACCGGCCCCCGTAACTGGGAGACGTTCCACATCTCCCAGCTGTTGCCGTGGATCGACGCCAACTTCCGTACGTACGCCGAGTACGACGGCCGCGCCGTCGCCGGATTCTCCATGGGCGGCTTCGGCGCCCTGAAGTACGCGGCCAAGTACTACGGCCACTTCGCCTCGGTGAGCTCCCACTCCGGCCCGGCGAGCCTGCGCCGCGACTTCGGCGCGGTCGTGCACTGGGCCAATGTGTCCTCCGGAGCCGCCGACCTGGCCGGAGGCACGGTCTACGGCGCACCACTGTGGGACGAGGCCAGGGTCAGCGCCGACAACCCGGTGCAGCGCATCGAGAGCTACCGGAACAAACGTGTCTTCCTGGTCGCCGGCACCGGCGGTGGTGCGGTCGACTGGTTCGCCCAGATCTCCGAGGACGAAGTGCTCGCCGGACACCGGGAGTTCCGCGGCCTGCTGGGCAACGCGGGCATCGACCACGAGTGGCACGAGGAACCCGGCAGCCACGTGTTCCGTGTGCCGGTGTTCCTCCGCGACCTCGACGGCATCATCGGCCGGCTCCGTAAGGCTTAGGGGTTTCCGTACGGGGTGCTGCCTGTCAGCCCGCCGTCCATGGCCGCCAGGCCGGCACCCCTCACACCCAAGTAGTCGCCAACCACACCGTCACCGCCGCAACGAGCAGCAACGTGATGTTGAGCGCGATGTCGCGGTCACCGCGGCGAAGGTGAACCCTGGTGGCGCCGATCTGCAGCACCACGAAGCCGCTGGCCGCGGCCAGGGCGAGCCAAGGTGCGATGCCGGTCAGGGGCGGGAGGATCAGGCCGATCGCGCCGAGCACTTCGACGGTGCCGATGGCCCGGACGGCGGGCATCGGCGTGGTGTCGACCCAGGCCATCATCGGGCGGAGCCGGTCACGGCTGCGGACCACCTTTACCCCGCCTCCGTACAGGTAGAAGAGGGCGAGCAGGCCGGCGGCGATCCAGTAGGCGATGTTCATGAGGCAATTCCACGGCCGGGGTACCGCGACTGTCCAAGACCCATCCCGCGAAGCCGATACCGAACGGGTATCGTCGCAGCATGGAGCTACGAACGCTGCGCTATTTCGTGGCGGTCGCCGAGGAACTCCACTTCGGGCGGGCCGCTGCCCGGCTGCACATGAGCCAGCCACCGCTGAGCCGGGCGATCAGACAGCTGGAGTCCGAGGTGGGCGCTGCGCTGTTCGACCGGTCGCCGGCCGGTGTCACGCTCACCGACGTGGGGGCGGTGCTGCTCACCGAGGCACACGCCCTGCTCGACCGGGCCGATCTGGCACACGAGCGCGTGGCCGTGGCGGCAGGCGCCGCCACCCTCACCGTGGGCATCCTGGGCGACAGCGCCGACCCGGGCGCGACCCGGCTGGCCGCCGCCTACCGTCGGCGGCACCCGCGCGTCGAGGTCCGCATCCGCGAGACCGACCTGACGGATCCCACCTGCGGGCTGCACGCCGGACTGGTCGATGTCGCCCTGACCCGCGGGCCGTTCGACCAGACCGGCCTGACCGTACGCGCGCTGCGCGCCGACCCGGTGGGCGCCTTGCTGCGCGCCGACGATCCGCTTGCCGGCCGCGGCCACCTGAAGCTGGCCGATCTGGCCGACCGCCGCTGGTTCCTGTTCCCGCAGGGCACCGACCCCGGCTGGCAGTCGTACTGGAACGGCGGCGAGCCACGCGAGGGCCCCGTGGTGCGGGCCGTCCAGGAATGCCGCCAGGCCGTGCTCTGGAACGGCACGGTCGGCATGACGCTCGTGGACCACGACCCGGGCGCGGAACTCACCGTGGTGCCTCTGGTCGACATGCCGCCGAGCCAAGTGGTGGTGGCGTGGCGTGCGGACGATCCGAATCCCTTGATCCGCTCGTTCGTCCGGATCGCAACCGCCGCCTACGGTGCGGGAAGCTCGTCAGACCGAGCGTGAGGCACGCTCCTGACCGTCTCCCCCTGCGCCGCTCACCCCGGCGCTGATCAGCCCCTGACCAGGCAGAAGGGATGGCCGGCCGGGTCGGTCAGGATGCGCGCCTTGGCCTCGTGCGGTTGGTGATCCGGCTTGCCCGCACCCAGATCCCTCAGCCGCGCCGCAACCTCGTCCAGGTCGTCCGCGACCTTGAAACAGATGTGCAGCTGCTGCGGAACGATCTGGTCGGGCCAGCTCGGAGCACGGTAGTCGTCGACCCGCTGGAAGCCGAGGAGGAGCCCGTCCCCGAGCCCGTCCCCGGAGTGCAGCCCGGCGAACTCGTCATTCGACTTCGGGTGGAGTTCGAGGCCGGTGGCCTGCTGGTAGAACGCCGCCAGGGCCATCGGGTCCGGACAGTCGAGAGTTATCGCGCTCAACTTCAACTGCAGGGACATGGCACCTCCGGGACGATCACTGGCACTGGAGAGGCACACCCTAGCCAGAGCCCTGCCGGCCCTCCCCATGGCGGTGGCTATGCTGCGGATCATGGACATGGTGATCCCGCTCTGCGACCACTTCGAGCCGCTCGACGCGATCGGACCGTACGAGATTCTCGTGTACGGGCCCGGAGCCACCGTGCGGTTCGTCGCGGCCGAACCGGTCCTCGTGCAGGACGCCTTGGGATCCCTGCCGGTGCACGTCCCCACCGGGTACGCCGAGGTCGTACGCTGCCACGTCCTGCCGATCCCGGCCGGGCGGGGGCAGCTTCAAGACCCCGCTGGACGGCCTGACCGCCACCGCCCACTGGGACGCGGCCGGTGAACTGGAGTCGTACGGCGCCGTCTGCACCCCCGGGCGAGTGGTCCGGCACGACCGGGTCATCACCTCGGACAGGGTCTCCTCCGGCATCGACATGGCCGTCCAGCCGGCCGCCCTGCTCACCGACGAGGTGACCGCGCAGGCGATCCGGCTCTGCGGCGGGTACGACCCACCCCCCTTCGACAAGTCGAGCCCGCCATGCCCATCGAATCATCACCCGGGAGACATCAACGTATGAGTGCGCCATCAACGCGCCCTGAAACAGAGCAGGCTGACGGGTCCTCAGTCCAGGTCGGCGTTCTCGTTCCGCTGACTCGGCCCGGTTGGGTCGGGGCCGGCCGGCACTTGCTCGCCGGACTCGAGCTGGCAGTGCGCGAGATCAACGACGCCGGTGGGATCGCCGGAAGGCCGCTCGAACTGCTGGTCCGGGACACCGCGGCTGACCCGCAGCGGGCCGCGGCGGCCGTGGAGGAATTGGCCGGCCTGGGCGTGGCCGCCTTGGCGGGCGAGTATCACAGCGTCGTCGCTCGCGCCGCTGCCGCCAGGGCCGATGCGCTCGGCCTGCCGTATCTCTGCTCGTCAGCGGTGCTCGACGCGCTCACCGAACAGCCGACGGAGTGGGTGGCGCGCCTGTCCCCGCCCCAGTCCCGCGGCTGGCAGGTGTACGCGGACTTCCTGCTCGGCGCGGGGCACAGCCGGATCGCCGTGGCCACCCAGCCGAGCGTCTACTGGGCGACGGGGACCCGCATCCTGCGGGACCATCTCGCTTCACGCGGCGGCAGTGTCGTCGAGCTCGACATGAGTGCGCTGTCCCCCGACGCGGTGTGCGACGCACTCGTCGACCAGCGCGCGACGGCCCTCCTCCTTCTGGTCGGCCACCCCGAACCGGCCGTCCCCACCGTCAAGTCGGTCCGCCGCGACCAGCGCCTGGCCGAGATCTTGATCGGCGCTCCGGCCGGACAGCCGGAGTTCGCCGAGTGGGCGAAGCTGCTGGGTGCCGACGGCGCCGCGATCCCGTTCTTGCGCTATCTGCCCGAGCGCCTCACCCCACTCGGCGTACGAGTCGAGACGACCCTGCGTGAGCAGTTGGGCGAGGCGCCCTCCTTCGTCGCCTTCGAGGGCTACGACACCGTCGCCGTCCTCGCCGACGTGCTGCGCTCCAACGGCACGGACCGGGCGCGTACTGCCGCGTCCTGGCCGCGCGTTGACGTCGAAGGCACGCGCGGGAAGATCCAGTTCTCCCGTACGCCGGGGATCAGCGTGTGGCAATGGGCTTCGACGCCGATCCAAGTCGTCGATCGGGATCCGGCGGAACCCGAGCGCTTCCGGGTGCTCCACTCCGGCTGAGCGAGCCCGGAGGGCGCCGAACGACTTCCCCTGCCTTCCCTGCTTTTCCCTGCCTTTCCCTGCCTTCCCCTTGAGGCGGTGTCGTGGTCAGCCGCAGCAGGAGCCGGCAGCCTCGGCCGCACTCTCACCGGCAGCGGGCCCAGCGGCGGGCTCGGCGGTGGGCTTGGTGGCGCGGACGATGGCGGAGTGCATGCCGTCGGCGACCGCGTGGGTGGGAGTGATCTCGATGGCGGTGAAGCCGGCGGCTTCGAGGCCGCGCCGGTATTCGGCGAAGGAGAGGGCACCGGCGATGCAGCCGACGTAGTCGCCGCGTTCGGCGCGCTGTTCGGGGGTGAGGGTGTCGTCGGCGACGACGTCGGAGAGGCCTGTCCGGCCGCCCGGGGTCAGGACGCGGAACATCTCGGCGAAGACGGCGGGCTTGTCCGTGGACAGGTTGATGACGCAGTTGGAGATCACCACGTCGATGGTGTGAGCGGGCAGCGGGATGGCTTCGATGGTGCCCTTGAGGAACTCGACGTTGGTGGCGCCGGCCTTCTGCTGATTGGCGAGGGCGAGGGCGAGCATCTCCTCGGTCATGTCCAGGCCGTACGCCTTGCCGGTGGGGCCGACGCGTCGGGCGGAGAGCAGCACGTCGATGCCGCCGCCGGATCCGAGGTCAAGGACGCGCTCGCCCGCGTGGAGGTCGGCGACCGCGGTGGGGTTGCCGCACCCCAGCGAGGCGGCGACGGCCTCGGCGGGCAGTTGGTCGCGCTCGTCGGCGGCGTAGAGGGTGCCGCCGAAGTTCTCGTCGACCTCGATCGCGGCCGGGCCGCAACAGGCGGTGCCGCCCTCGGTGACCTGGACGGCGGCCGCGGCATAGCGTCGGCGGACGGTCTCGCGCAGGTCGGTGGACTGCTCGCTCATGACCTTCACTCCTCGATGGCAGGGCCTGGCGGGGCCCGGATCAAGCTGCATTGACGTTTCTCGATGCAAGCTTGCGCCTTGGATCGAAAAACGTCAACATAGAAGTATGTCGAAACAAGAGCTGGTGGTGCTCGGTCAGGACGGCGCCGAAGGATGCTGCCCGACCCTGCTGACCGCCCCCATGGCCGACGACCGGGCCGTCGAACTGGCGAAGGTGTTCAAGGCCCTCGGTGATCCGGTGCGGCTGCGCCTGCTGTCGATGATCGCCTCGCGGGCCGGCGGCGAGATCTGCGTCTGCGACCTCACTCCTGCCTTCGACCTGTCCCAGCCGACGATCTCCCATCACCTGAAGCTCCTGAAGCAGGCCGGACTGATCGCCTCCGAGAGGCGCGGGACGTGGGTGTACTACCGGCTGCTGCCCGAGACGACCGACAAGCTCGCCGCCGTCCTCACCCGCCCGGCTTCCCCCGCCTCCGACCTGCCGGCCGGGGCCGCTTCGTGAGCGAGCCGCCCACCACCGCAGCGGCGGGGCCGGTCGCGGCCCGGCTGTCGTTCCTGGACCGCTTCCTCGCCGCGTGGATCCTCCTCGCGATGGGCGCGGGCCTCGGCCTGGGCCGCCTGGTGCCGGGCCTCGGGGATGCGCTGGCCGAGGTCACCGTCACCGGGGTCTCGCTTCCGATCGCACTCGGCCTGCTGGTGATGATGTATCCGGTACTGGCCAAGGTCCGCTACGACCGTCTCGACTCCGTCACCCGCGACCGCCGCCTGCTCGTCCCGTCCCTGGTCCTGAACTGGATTCTGGGCCCGGCGCTGATGTTCGCGCTCGCCTGGGTCTTCCTGCCCGATCTGCCGCAGTACCGGACCGGACTCATCATCGTCGGGCTCGCCCGCTGCATCGCCATGGTCATCATCTGGAACGACCTGGCGTGCGGCGACCGCGAGGCCGCCGCCGTGCTGGTCGCCCTCAACTCCGTGTTCCAAGTGATCGCTTTCAGCCTGCTCGGCTGGTTCTACCTGTCCGTCCTGCCGGGCTGGCTCGGCCTGGAGACCACCGGCCTGAACGTGTCGGTCTGGGAAATCGCCCGCAGCGTACTGATCTTCCTCGGCATCCCGCTGGCCGCCGGGTTCCTGACCCGCAAGCTCGGCGAGAAGGCAAAGGGACGCGCCTGGTACGAAGCGAAACTGATCCCCAGGATCGGCCCGTTCGCCCTGTACGGGCTGCTGTTCACGATCGTCGTGCTGTTCGCCCTGCAAGGCGATGCGATCACCTCGCAGCCCTGGGACGTGGTGCGGATCGCGCTGCCGCTCCTGGTGTACTTCGCCGTCATGTGGGCCGGGTCCATGGCGCTGGGCAGGGCGGTCGGCCTGAGCTACCCGCGGGCCACGACCTTGGCGTTCACCGCCGCGGGCAACAACTTCGAGCTCGCCATCGCCGTCGCGATCGCCACGTTCGGCGCCTCCTCCGGGCAGGCGCTGGCCGGCGTCGTCGGTCCGCTCATCGAGGTTCCCGTCCTGATCGGCCTCGTCCGCGTCGCCCTGGCCGCGCGGCGCTTCTTCCCCAACTCCCCCAGCCCGCAGGCCGAGTCGGCCGCCGTCGAGGAAGGTCTCACCCGTGTCTGACATCTCGTCGAAGCCGTCTGTCCCGTCGAAGCCGTCCGTGCTGTTCGTGTGCGTCCACAATGCCGGACGTTCGCAGATGGCCGCCGCCTTCCTCGCCCACCTGGGCCGGGGCCGCATCGAGGTCCGCTCGGCCGGCTCGGCCCCGGCCCGCTCGGTGAACCCGGCCGTGGTCGAGGCGATGAACGAGGTCGGCATCGACATCTCCGCCGAAAGCCCGAAGATGCTGACCACGCAGGCCGTACAGGCGTCCGACGTCGTGATCACCATGGGCTGCGGGGACGCCTGTCCCGTCTTCCCCGGCAAGCGGTATCTCGACTGGAAGCTGGACGACCCGGCCGGGCAGGGTCTCGATTCCGTCCGCCCGATCCGCGACGAGATCGAGCGCCGCATCACCGCTCTGCTCGCCGAGCTGCTTCCCGACCGCTGACCGCTGTCCCCTGTCTGCTGACCGGTGCCGGTTCCGCCACAGCCACCGCGACAGTCAGGGCGCGGTGCTGCCTGATTCCGCGGCCGCCTCCGCAACCGCCTCCTCGGCCTTCGGCGGCCAGTGCCGCACAAGCACCTTCACTCCCTGCGCGGCCCGGGCGATCCGGGCACCCGGCGACGGGTCGCTGTTGCGTCGCCGGAACGCCGTGTCCAGTTCCAGTACGGCGACAGCCAACACCTCCAACTGGCGGAGCTGGGTCTGGAGTTGAGCTCGGGCATGCTCGCCTCTACCGGCGGCGACCACCAGGGCCCGCCACTGGAGCACCTCCAGCTTCCGCCCCAGATCCGACCCATCGACGAAGTCGCCGTCGCCGATCGCACGGGAGCGTTCGATCGCCTTGCAGCCCTGCATCACCCGAACCGCCAGCTCACCCTCCGGGCTGTCCAGGTCCCGCCGGGTCACATAGCTGTGGTGCAGCCGACGCAGTACCTCCCTCTTGGAGGTCATGCCGCGCACCACCGCCTTCCCCCGGCTGGGCACGGTGTCATTCCAGACCGGTGCGTCCTCGTAGGCCATGCCGCGCCCGAACTCGACCCGGTGCAGATGCCGCCACCGCTCGTACGGTAGGTCCGGATCGGTCATCACCAAGTTGTCGTCCCGACGCCGCTCGTAGTCCGGCAGATACAGCTCCACCAGTTCTTCGAGCGCCGACCCCGTCTCGGCAACCGCGCTCGGCGCCGCAGGCGCGGCATCCTGTACCTCGGGCTCGCTCCGGCGCGCCGGCGAGTCGCTGACCGCGTCCCCGTCCAGGCGCCCCAGCACCTCGCTCGCCAAGATCCGGGCCGCCGCCGACAACTCCCGTGCGCGTACGTCATCCGGATGATCGGACGCCGCCTCCAACAACCCCGCGGCCATCCGCCGCAACCCGCGGGTCAACTCCTCGACCCGCGCGTCGACTTCCCGCTCACTCATACGTTCCCCCCTGTTGCCGCTGTCGGCAGTGTGCCAGGCGTGACTTCGCATCCCGCACCGACCTCTGCTCACCCCGTGACCCCGTACGACACACATCCAGCAGCTCGTGGGAACCCTCCAAGCCCGGCCGGGCATCGTTGTGGCGGTCAAGATCACCGTGTTCCTGCGCACGGCCGCAGACTGGCAGAACGCGGTGGTCAACGCGCCGCCGCCTCCTCGTCCGTGACGACAGCTGGGACACCACACCATGAGCGAACGCGTCATCGCGCCCAAGAGCCGGGGCTTCCTCTTCCTCGACTCCCACCCGGGCGGCTGCCGACAGCTGGTCGACGAGATGTGGCAGGCCGTCCCCGCCCCCGTCGACGCCGGCGGCGAGGGGCCGGTCGCACTGGTCATCGGCTCGTCCGCCGGGTACGGCCTGGCCGCGACGATCGCGGGCCTGGCCCGTGTCGGTATCCGTGGCATCGGCGTGTGCTTCGAGAAGGCGCCCGCCCGCCGCACCGGCACGGCCGGCTGGTATCGCACCGCCGCCACCGCCCGGCTCGCCCGCCAGCACGGCCGGGACATGGTCTTCCTCAACGGCGACGCGTTCAGCGACACGGTGAAGGAGCAGGTCGCCGACCTCCTCGCCGAGCGGTTCGGCGGACGACTCGACTTCCTGATCTACTCGGTGGCCGCACCCCGCCGCACCGACCCCGACACCGGCGACGTATATGCCTCGGTCCTCAAGCCGGTCGGCTCTCCGTACACGACCAAGACCCTCCTCTTCGACGAGTACGGCGCCCCGGAGGTGAAGGAGGTCACCACCGCGCCGGCCGAGGGCGACGACATCGAGCAGACCGTGGCTGTCATGGGCGGCACCGACTGGGAACGGTGGGTCACGTTCCTGGCCGAACGGTCCCTGCTCGCCGACGGCTTCAGCACCGCCGCCCTGTCCTACATCGGCTCACCGCTCACCGCGGCGATCTACCGGCAGGGCACCATCGGCGCCGCGAAGGCCCATCTCGAAGCCACCGCAAGGACGTTGGACGAGCGACTCGGCAAGACCCTGGGCGGCCGGGCCGTGACCTCGGTCAACGCCGCCGCCGTCACCCAGTCCTCGACCGCCATCCCCGGCATCGCCCTGTACGTCGGACTGCTGCGCGGCGTCCTCGGCGACGCCATGGTCGCCCCCATCGGCCAACTGGTCGATCTGTGGGACCGGTTGACCGGCACCCGCCCCCTCGACCTCGACGACGAGGGCCGGGTGCGCCTCGACACCTGGGAACTCGACCCCACCGTGCAGAGCGCCGTCGCCGAACGCTGGTCCAACGCCGCCAGCGACACCATCGGCGAACTCGCCGACCTCGACTGGTTCCGCGACGAGGTCCGCCGTCTCTACGGCTTCTCGGTCCCCGGCGTCGACTACACCACCGCCGTCGAGACCGACGTTCCCTGGCCCGAAGGCCGTTGACGAGGTCCGACTCGAAAGTCCGCACGCCCGTGCATTGACGTCTTCGACAGCCCGGTTCAGGGTGTTGCTCCCTCGTATCTCCTATCTCCCCTCGGAAGGGAGCACTTTGATGCGAAGACGAAGCTTTGTGGGCGGATTGGCCGCTGTGGTCGGGTCTGCCGCGGTGGCATCGCCGGCAGCGGCCGTGACGCCGAGGTGGTCGGCGCTGCCGATGCCGGCGGCAGGCGCGGACCCCTGGGCGTCCCAGATCGCCGCCCGCGGGCCGCGCGAGGCCTGGGCGACCGGGTCCGCGCTGGCCGGCGACGGAACGCGGCTGCCGTTTCTGTACCGGTGGGACGGCACGGCGTGGAGCCGGGACACCACCTTCCCCGGGCCCGATGTGCCGGGGTGGCTCCGCGATGTGGAGTTCGTCGGCGACGAGGTGTGGTTCTTCCGCAGCCGCGATGGAGCCGGGGAGATCCTGCGCCGCTCCGCACAAGGGTGGAGTACCGTCCCGCTGCCGCAAACCCTGTGGTACTACCAGGACTTCACCGCCGCGCAGGGTGCCGCGTGGGTGGTCGGTGAGGACGACACCGGGATGAAAGTGCTGCACTACGACGGCTCCGGCTGGACCACACAGCCCAACCCGGACGGTGTGCTCTTCATCGCGGGCGTCACCGCGCGCACCGCCACCGACGCTTGGGCCCGGGCGGACCTCAGCGACGGCGGGGACATCATCCTGCACTGGGACGGCACGGCATGGCGGGACGCGCAGGTCCCGCTGCCGCCGGACAGCAATGTGCACAAGCTCCTGCTCGAGCCGGACAACCGGATCACGATCGGCGGCTGGCAGCGGGTCGGCGAGGAGTCCCGCGCCTTCGTGATGACCTTCAACGGGCGTACCTGGCGCACCACTTACCCGCCGCTCGGCGAAATCTACTTGGAACGCATGGCGCGCGGCCCGGACGGCGCCCTATGGGTGCCGGTCATCAGCGACCGAGCGTTCCAGTCGAAGTACGCACGGGTGGACGGCCGCCGTGTCACCTTCTCCTACGGCCCGGAGCGTACGAATGCGATCGAGGTCAAAGCGCAGGAACTGGCGACCGTCGGGTCCTCGCTGATGTCGTTCGGGACCGCCGAGATCTACGGCTCGAAACCAAACCTGATGAGCGAGCGGCTGGGAGGCTGACCATGGTGCGCCGACTTCTTATTGCGGCCCTCGCTGTCGCCATGACTCTGATTACCCTCACTTCCACGGCCGCGGCGGACACCCGGTCCTGGCAACACGTCCCGGTCCCGGCACAGTTACGCCCCCAGGCCGGGCTGAACGAGGCCGTGGCGTTCGGGCCGGACCGGGCGTGGGCGGTGGGTGCCGACGCCGTCGGCCGCTCGGCGCCGGGCTTCCCGGTGGTACTGCGCTGGGACGGAGCCGCGTGGCAGCGGCAGAGTCTGCCCGGGATCGGCTGGCAGGGCGAGCTGCTGTCCGTCGCCGCGACCTCGCCGACCGCGGTGTGGGCGGTCGGCCGTGACTCGGCGGGCGGCTCCCGCCTGCTCCGCTTCGACGGCAAGGCCTGGTCCGAGAGCCGGGCACCGCGCGGCGTGTATCTGACCAAGGTCGTCGCGGGCGGCGGTGAGTCCTGGCTCATCGGTTCGCGGGACGGCGCACAGGTACTGCTGCGCTGGGACGGGCGCGGCTGGAAGGACCTGCCGGTGCCGCCGGGCGCCGTCTACGGCCTGCACATCCTGGCGCCCGACGACGTCTGGGCCGCGGGCGACAGCGGCTCGGGGGCGGCCGTGTCGCACTGGAACGGGACGGCATGGCAGCAGACGATCGTTGACGGGTTCCCGCGGTCGGCCGTGGGCAGCGTACTGGCGGTCTCGCCGACCGAGGTGTGGGCGGGTGGCACTGCCGGGTTCGTCGGCGGCCCGGTGGGCCGGCCGATTCCGCCCCTGCTGGTCCGCTTCGACGGTCAGTCGTGGAGCCGGGTGGCCATGCCCGCCGACTTCGGCTCGGTCGTCTCACTGGCGCCTGCCACATCCGGCAAACTCGCCTGGGTCTCGCTGGCCAACTCGCTCAAGTGGGGGCCGCCGGGCAGCAATCCTCCGTTCGTCCCCGGGCCGGATTTCCTCTCCTGGTCCGGAGAGTCGTTCACCGAGTACAGCGAACCGGCGGTGGCCGGGGAGGGCGAATCCTCGTTGGCCCGGCTGACACCGGTGCCGGGCACGGAGACGGTGTGGTCGGTCGGCCGCGCGGCCGGCCCCGGGGGCACCTTCGCCCCGCGCATCCTGCGGTTCGGCTGAGCTGACGAAGGGGGCTCCGTCCGAAGTGGGCGGAGCCCCGTTTCGCGCGTGGAACCACAGCCACGCAGCACGTACTGGATAACGCCACGGTGCGCGGCAGGGGCCCGGCTCCCGTCGTAGGCTGCATCTCGTACGTGAGGAACGGAAGGGCTGAGATGGCCGAGACGACGGTGGCCGAGGTGATGGCCGAGCTGGCCGCGCTCGAGGACCCCAAGACGCGCAAGGTGAACGAGAAGCACGGCGACGATCACGGCGTGAACCTCGGCAAGCTGCGCGCGATCGCGAAGCGGCTGAAGACGCAGCAAGAACTCGCATCCCGGCTGTGGGAGACGGATGACACCGCGGCGAGACTGCTGGCGCTCCTGATCTGCCGGCCGAAGGCGTTCGGGCGTGACGAGTTGGACGTCATGCTGCGCGAGGCCCGCACCCCCAAGGTGCACGACTGGCTCGTGAACTACGTGGTGAAGAAGAGCCCGCACTCAGAGGAGCTCCGCCTGGCGTGGTCGGCCGATCCGGATCCAGTGGTCGCGAGTGCCGGCTGGGCGCTGACCACGGAACGCGTCGCGAAGAAGCCGGAGGTCCTCGACCTCACGGGACTGCTCGACGTCATCGAGGCGGAGATGAAGGACGCCCCGGATCGCCTGCAGTGGGCCATGAACCACTGCTTGGCCCAGATCGGGATCGAGCACGCCGAGCACCGCGCCTGGGCGATCGACATCGGTGAGCGCCTTCAGGTGCTCAAGGACTACCCGACTCCCCCGGGCTGCACGTCTCCGTTCGCGCCCGTGTGGATCACCGAGATGGTGCGTCGGCAGCACGACGCCTAGGGAGGTTCGCTGCCGGCGGTGAGGCATGCCGTCAGCGGTCGAAACAGGCGTGCACGATCATGCGGTTCGGCGCGGGATCTACCCTGGCCCCATGGAAATCGCCAAGCTGCCCCCCGAAGCGCGGGCCCGACGCAGCGTAGAGATGCGGGAGTTCCTGCGGTCGCGGCGGGCTCGGGTGACCCCGGCCGATGCCGGCATGGCGGTCGGTGACGTACGGGGGCGTCGCACTCCCGGGCTGCGCCGTGAGGAGGTCGCGGTGCTCGCCGGGGTAGGGGTGTCCTGGTACACCTGGCTGGAGCAAGGGCGGGAGATCAACGTCTCCGGTGACGTACTGGATGCGATCGCCCGGGTGCTGCGGATGGACGGCGCCGAACGTGAACACCTCTACCTGCTGGCCGGGTTGAACCCGCCCCAGGCACCTCCGGTGTCCGGTCGCCGGGTCCCGGACGACCTGCGCCAGGTGATCGACTCCTGGATGCCCCGCCCCGCGTACCTGATCGACCGGCACTGGAACCTGGTGACCGTCAACCGCGCGGCCGCGCTGGTCTTCGGCTACCAGGAGCACGACCACAACTGCCTGGTGACCTTCTTCACCGGCGCCCGCTACCGGTCGTCGCTGGTGCGCTGGCGGGACGCGGCGCAGGTGATCGTCGGCCAGTTCCGGGCGGACGCCGCACGCTACCCGCAGGACTCCGAGTTCGACCGGCTCGCGGCGGACATGTGCGCCACCAGCCCGGTGTTCGCCGAGATCTGGGCCGAACACCGCATCTGCGACGCCTCGTCCGGCAGCAAGGCCGTCGCCCACCCCGAGGCCGGCGAGCTCATCTTCGACTACACCACCTTGACGCTCCCCCACCTGCCCGGCCACCGCCTGATGCTGCACACCCCCGCGACGGGCACGCGGACGGAACAGCGGCTGACCGCCCTGCTGGGGGCCACGGTCCCGCAGCTCGGCTGAGCCGTGCACCGCGCGGGCTCCGAATGACCGAGGGCTGCCCGAAAACGCACCACTGTCGGGGAGTTCGGTCAGGCTCCGCCCGCGAAGGTGGTGGTGGCAGACCCATGTTCGTCCCGCACTGCTGATCCTCCGCCCATCGGCGGAGGATCATCCGCATGAAGCGATTCACGAACCGAACGGTCCTGATCACCGGCGGCACCTCCGGCATGGGTCTGGCCACCGCCCGCCGCCTGCTCGACGAGGGCGCCTACGTCGTCATCACCGGACGCGACGAGAGCCGGCTGGCGAAGGCTGCCGCCGGGCTCGACGCGGGGCAGCGCCTGCTTACCGTGCGCGCGGACGCCGCGAACCTGGCCGACCTGGACGTCCTGATGCGCCGCATCGAGACCTGGCGCGGCACGCTGGACGCCGTGTTCGCCAATGCCGGCACGGGTGTCTTCAAGCCGAGCGCCGAGCTCACCGAGGCCGACTTCGACCACTCCACCGACGTCAATTTCAAGGGCGTGTTCTTCACCGTCCAAAAGGCCCTGCCGCTGCTGAAGGAGGGCAGCGCGATCGTCCTCAACGCGTCCTGGACGCTCCACCGCGGCCTGCCGGTCGCCTCCGTCTACTCGGCGACCAAGGCTGCCGTCCACAACCTTGCCCGCACCCTCGGCTCCGATCTGGCTCCGCGCGGCATCCGCGTCAACTCCGTCAGCCCCGGCTACATCGACACCGAGATGTACCGCGGCGCCAACACCGACCCTGAGGCCGACGCACGCAATGCCGCGCAGGTGCCGCTCGGCACCGTCGGTCACGCCGACGAGGTCGCCGCGGCCGTGGCGTTCCTCGCATCCGACGACGCCTCCTACATCACCGGCCAGGACCTGGTGATCGACGGCGGCCTCGTCGGCTCGGTGCCCAACCGCTGACGCCTGAGGGGCACATGGCGACGGTCCGCCGCCCGTGCGGGCGGCGGACCGTCGTGGTGGAACGCGCACCGAGCCGACGTGAGTCGTCAGTCCGTGTGGGGTTTGCGCTCGAAGGCCACCAGGTGCTCGGAGGAGACGCCTCCTGACGAATCCTCCCAGTCCTCCCCGGGGGCCTTGGCCGGGACGTCCTGGATGTCGTGGGCTCGCATCTCTCCTGGAGCCACCTCGCTCCAGGAAGCGCGGCCTTTGGAGCCCCTGTCGGCGGTCAGGGTCTGCTTCTTGCCGTCGAGGTCCGTGTAGACGAACTTGAACTCGTAGTCGCACGTCGCAGCCGTGCTGTTCTTGATCTGGAACTCGACGCTCATTTTGGGGTCGCCGTCCCCGCCGCCGCCCGAACCCATTCCCTTGAGGTCGGCGCGAGCGTCGCCTTCCGCGCAGGCTGCGTTCTTCGTCGGGGCTTTCTCCTCCGAGCACGCGGCCAGGAGTGCCAGCGGAAGCAAGAAGACCACCGTCTTGTGTCTCAGCATGTACAGAAGTGCAGCCTTGCCAAGGAGAAGGTGTCAAGGGCATGCCACGCCAACTGCTCGCCCCTCAGCGGGAGTTACCCGGCAGAGCCCTGTGCCGGCCGCCGCTCCACGGCGTCCGCGACGGCCGCGGTCACGAACTTGTTGACGACGGCCGTGGCGGGCGGACCGGGGTCACGATCGGCGAACAGGAGATGCCCACCACCCACCAGGGACAGGGCGAGTGAGTCGATGTCGGCGTCGGCCGCGATGCGGCCCAGTGCGCGCTCGTCGTTCAGATAGGCGGAGATCGCGGTCGTCGCCTCGGCCAGGATCGCGATGCCGCCTCCCGGTCTGGCCTGCCGCAGCCGTGCGCGCAGTTCGTCCCGGAAGGTGATGAGCGGGATGATCGCCAGCGGAATCGGCCCGAACAGAGTCGTCAGCGCCCCGGTCAGGTTGTCGGCCACCGCGCCGGTACCGGCGGACTCGCGCAACACGCCCGCCTGCGCCTCGAGCTGCCCGGCCCGGTCGAGCACGAGGTCGGCGAGGAAGGCGTCGAAGTCGGCGAAGTGCCGGTGCAGGACACCCTTCGCGCAGCCCGCCTCGTCGGTGACCGCCCGGCTGGTCAGGCCGTTCGGACCGTCCCTCAGCAGCACTCGCTCGGCAGCATCGAACAACTGCTGCCGCGCGTCGCGAAGGTGCACCCCAGTCGGCACTCTCAGGTCCTCTCGTCCGTCAACGCGCAGGAATCCGTTACCCGGGTGGGCATGCGCCCACTAGAGTGGGCGCATGCCCACCCTACCGCGAGAGCAACCGGAACCCTCCCCCGCACAGGCGCACGAGGCCCGGCGGATGGCCGAGTCATTCGGCGTGGACGCGCAACGCTACGACCAGGCCCGCCCCGGCTATCCCGACGCGCTGGTGTCGCGGATCGTCCCCGGGAGCCCCGGGCCCGATGTGCTCGACGTGCGTCACGTGCTCGACGTCGGCTGCGGTACCGGCATCGCGGCCCGCCAGTTCCAGTCCACCGGCTGCACCGTCCTCGGCGTGGAGCCCGATGCGCGGATGGCCGACTTCGCACGGGCCCGTGGACTGCAGGTCGAGGTGACGTCCTTCGAGGACTGGCAGCCGGCCGGGCGGACATTCGACGCGGTCGTCGCCGCGCAGTCGTGGCACTGGGTGGATCCGGTCGCCGGCGCCGCGAAGGCGGCGCGCGTGCTGCGTCCAGGGGGACAACTGACGATCTTCGGGCACGCGTACGAGCCGCCCGCCGAGGTGGCCGAGCCGTTCGCCGCCGCCTACCGACGGGCGGTGCCCGACTCCCCGCTCAGCGGTCAACCGGCCCGACGTCCGCTCGCCCTCTACCAGGCGGCGTACGTGAAGATCGCAGACAAGATCCGGGAGACCGGACAGTTCCACGATCCCGAACAGTGGCGCTTCGACTGGGAACAGTCCTACACGCGCGAACAATGGCTGGACCTGCTCCCCACCACCGGCGGCCTCACCCAGCTCCGCCCCGATCAACTGGCCGGGATTCTGGACGCGGTCGGGGACGCGATCGATTCCCTGGGCGGGCGCTTCACGATGAACTACACCACCCTGGCCGTGAACGCCGTACGCGCCATGGGCGCCTGACGCTCCTGAGTCCGCGGCCCGGCTCAACCGTGCCGCGGCAACGAAACCCGCCGTCTGCGCGACCTACTTGTTCGGATCCCGGAAGCGGCCGAACGCCTTCGTGAGGGCGCTCAGCGGTGAGACGTCCGGCTTGCCCTGTCCGGGCGCGGCCGGTCGGGGCACTCCGTCGCCACTGCTCGCCTCGGCCAGCGCGGCCTGTGCCGCCTCGGCAGCCTCCCGGTACAGGTCACGGGAGTTGGTCATGGCCGCCAGCGCCTCCGCGTACTTGGTGACCATGCCCTGGGCGTGGGCCAGTTCCTCGTCCGGGGTGAGCAGGTGCCAGCCGTGGCGCAGTTGGTTCAGGGCCTGCTCCGCGTCGGCCGGCAGCGGTCGCGGCAGTGCGGCGAACTCCTTGATCCTGTCGAGGAGTTCGGTCGGCTCCGAACCGTCCAGGAAGACGCTGCGCACCGTGAAGCGCTCGGCGTCGTAGTCCGGTCCTTGTGGTGCCGTGGGCAGGACGACGCCGCCGCCGCGCGGTATCCGCAGGCCGAGCTCCCGCTTCAGCGCGACGTCGGCGATCTGCGCCTGTTCCGGCGTGGCCCGGTGCTCGATCACCTGGTGCCGCAGGCTCGGCGGCAGGAACGCCGAGACCGGCTGCTGCCCCTTGGTGTCCGGCGTCATCGCCTCGTGCACCACGACATGGATGCACCAGCTCTGCCGGGTGCACTCCCGCAGCCGGTGCCGCAGTTCGTCGTCGTCCTTGGGCAGGTGGTTCGTCGTGCGCAGACGCACATCCGGAACCGTGTCGTGGTCCCAGGTGACCTGGTCGCTGTCCGGCCAGAACATCGTGGCGGGGGACGGCCAGTGCGGGTCCCACCGGCGATCCGCCTCGGCGGCGAGGACCCAGGTCACGCCCTCGCCCTGCTTGCGGCGCGCTTTGGGTTCGTACGTGGTCAGCTGTGCGCGCACCGTGACGTCGTCGGCCGGGCGCCAGCGGGCCTCGAAGACGCGGCGGGCCGACGGGCCGGGGTCCGCGGACTCGTCCCGCGGGTGCAGAACGGTGGAGCGGGCCGCCTCGGCCGGCTCGAGGTCCGCGAAGTCGTCGAGGACCCCGGCCGCCTTGAGGGCGATCAGGTTGCGCCGGACATCCAGCTCGGGCTCGGGCCCGAGGTGGCGCCCGCGCGCCAGCCACGCGGTGTCGGGGACGGTGGTCGAAGAGGTGCTGTTCTTGGCCATGGAGTCGTTCCGTGGGTGGTCAGGGCCCGACCAGCATGGTCCGTTGTTCTGTTCGAGGCAAGCGGCATCGTGTCCACAGCGTTCTGTTCGAGGCAGGCGGCATCGTGTCCACGGCCTCGTCGAGACCGGCGAAGCACCCCTCGAACAATGCGTAGAGCCGACGTGCCTCAGCGCAGCCGACGCACCCGCAGCACCACGTCGTCCGTGTGGTGCGCGCCCGCGCCACCTTCGGGTGCCACGCGTGGCCGCTGCTCGTCCACCTCCACCGCCCAGTCCTCGTCGAGCAGCTCGGCGACCATCGCGGGCCACACGTAGTCGGCCGGGTCGAAGCCTCCTTCGTCCACCGGCTGGGTGTGCATCCCCGCATGGTGGACGAGCAGCAGCACCCCGCCCGGCGCGACGGCCGCGAGCAGCGCTCGCTCGGCCGCGGCGTCGGGGGTGCGCAGCAAGGCCGGGTACTGCGCGGAGACCAGGTCGAAGGAGGCCGGCGGGAGCGCCGCCTCCGTGAGTGCGGCGTGTACCCAACGCACAGCGAGCCCCGCGTCCCGCGCATGCCCGGCCGCCCGCTCCAGCGCGATGCCGGAGACCTCGAGCGCGGTCACGTCCCAGCCGCCACGCGCCAGCCAGACGGCGTCCGCGCCCTCGCCGCAGCCGACGTCGAGCACCCGCCCGGGGGTGAGCCCGGCCGTCTCGGCCACGAGCGCACCGTTGGGCCGGCCGCTCCACAACTGTTGCCGGTCGGCGTACCGGGTGTCCCACTCCGCGCGCACCGCGGGGTCTCCGAGGTATCCGTCGGCAGGCAAGGTGGCGTCGGACACGGGCGATTGGGCGGCGATGTTGTCGGTCATGGGCCCACCGTCGCCCGGTCGGTGACCCGCACGCCACTCCTGTTGCCGGTCCGGCAAATCGTCCGCCACGACCCGGCTGCGGTGTCACCGCCGCCAGAGGCCGCTGACGAGCCGGGCCAGGGCGGCCACCGCCGCTGCCGCCTTCGCCACGACGATCAGTTCGCGGCGCCCGTCACCCCGCACCCACTCGAAGACCAGCGCGGGGCTGGCCATGACCAGGAAGACGCCACCGCCCAGAGCCAGCGCGGTGAGCAGGACATACATCGACTCGACCGTCGTCTCGTCGCGCTGCTCCTGAGTGCGGGATCCCCTCATGAGCCATCGATTCCCTGGAATCGCGGGTTCCACGACGAACGGGCGCACCCAGTTCCCGGAGTTGTGAGCCGTGCTCCGTTTTTCGCCGACAAATAGCCAAGTGGCCTGTTCAGAGCGGCCCTCGGGACCGTAAGGTCAGGCCATGATCAAGGAAATATCCACGGGGTCCCCGTCGGCGGCACCGTTCCCGCCGGTGCTGACCCGGCACGCCGACGCCGAGACGTGTGCCGATCCCAGCAGCGTGATGAGGCTGTTCGCCGACTCCGACGGCACGGCTGACGCCTTCACCAGCTACCGCTCCACCTTCGCGAAGGGTGCCGTGGGCGCGCCCGCGCACTTCCACACCAAGGCGACCGAGCTGTTCTTCGTGATCAGCGGTTCCCTCCAGGTGCTGGTGGACGAGGAGTTGACCGTGCTCCATGCCGGCGACTTCCTGGCAGTGCCGCCGCACACCCCGCACGCCTTCGCCGCGGCACCCGGCTGCGAGGCGGACGTCCTGTTCGTGTTCACGCCCGGCATGGGCCGCTTCGACTACCTTCGCCTGCTCGGCCGGGTCATGCGCGGCGAGGCCGACGCGAAGGAGATCGCCGAGTCGGCGGAGCGTTTCGACAACCACTACGTCGACAGCCCGGTGTGGCGTGCGGCCCTGGAGGCATCAGCGTGATCGACCCCCATGCCCACGTCCGGGTGGCCCGCCCCTCGCGCGACCTCCCCGCCGCCGAGCGCTTCTACGTGGACGGCCTCGGCCTCGACGTCCTGTGGCGCACCACCGAACGCGTCCCGGGCGAGCACGACCTGGTGATGGTCGGCCCGAAGGGCGGTGCCTGGCACTTCGAGCTCACCCACGACCCGGAGCGCCCGCTGGAGCCCACCCCGACGGTGGACGACCTGTTCGTGGTGTACCTGGGCGAGCCGGTCGACGAGGCCCTGGTCGACCGTCTGGTCGCGGCCGGCGGCACCCGCGTACCCGCGCACAACCCGTACTGGGACGAGCACGGAGTCACGATCGCCGATCCGGACGGCTACCGCCTGGTGCTCTGCTCCCGCACCTGGGCCTGACACGTGCCGCGGCAGCGGGGCCGATCGCCCACGCTGCCGCGGCCGTTCACCTGCCCGCTCACACCCGGGCGACCGCGACGAGATAGTGCAGGTCGACGAAGAGGTTGGCCTGGGACGCGGCCTGGAACTGGGTCTGGATCGTCTCGTTGCCGCCCACCCACCACACATAGCTGGCATCCGGCCGGCCGCGGAAACGTTCGTTGACGGTGATGCGGTTGCCGGGTTCGGTCGCCCCGTCCGAGCCGCCGCTGCCGGTGGAGTCGGACCAGAGCTGCACCCTGCGGTGGACCACGGAATGCCACTGCTGGCCGGGGCCGTCGAGGAGTTCGTCCACGATGATCGAGATCCAGCCCTGGCTGTCCGCGCTGCCGGCCGCGGCGGAGAAGTACCAGTCGTACCGGTAGTCGACCGTGGTCCGGAACTCGAAGTCGCTGAAGCTCCCGAGGCGGAACGGCCCGCCCATCTCCGCGGTGCCGCCCGCGGCGCCGGTGGAGAAATAGATGCCGAGGCCGACGTGCGACTCGCCCTGGTCCAGGTTCACCGTCGCGTTGTGGCCGGGTGTCGCGTTGGCCCGCCGCCACGGCCACGGTCGCGTGAACAGCTGGAGGTCGGCCACCTCGGCCTCGGGCAGCGGCGCGTACTCCGGTGCCCGCTCCATCGTCGTACGCACCTTGTCCTGCCATGCGGAGAGGGCGTCCGGGTCGGCCAGACCGGGCTGTGCCGAGGCCGCGGCCTCGATGAGCGCCGCGTTGAGGTACGCGCGCTTGTCCCTCGCCCGCATCGCCCGCTCGAACTCTTCGGTCCGGGCGTCGGTCAGTGCCGCCAGCGAATCGCCGGGAATCTTCGCCTCGTCGGAGTGGCCGGACGCGGCCTCGTCGTACACGGTCATGGGATTCCTCCTGCTCGACCGGAGACCGCGCACAGCGATCTCTTCCCACCCAGCGAGGACGAGGCAGTGTCACGCGACAGCGCAGAGCCCTGACCTGCTCCTCGCCGGCCCACCGTAGAGCTCGGGGTGGTCCGGCGGGAGGGTCTGGACCGTTACGGATCCCCTCTCGCACCAAGTGGTGACGGAAGGGGCAGGAGTCACTTCGACATGATGAAGTCCAGGGCCATGCCAGCCGGAAGCAGTCGCCCAATAGGGGACGCGCCGGCCGTCATTGGCGTACAAGGTGTCGACGGGCATGGGCACGTCGATCGGCTTGCTCGCGCCGCTGCCGAGCTTGTGGCCCTGGAGGGCGAGCCATCACGCGCCGGGATCCCGCGTTGACCGTCATGGTGTTCGCGGTGACCCGCTCCACCCCGAGATCGGTGAACCCTTTGCGGATCAGTGCCGCCGATCCCTCGGTGGCGTAACCGCTGCCCCAGGCAGTCTTGTTGAGCCGGTCCTTCCTCGGGCTGGAAGTCCTACGCTCTCGGGGCCACGGCGATGGCCGCGCTGCTCGCGTCCACGGCGTGCGAACCCGGCGGCCGCTCGGACGATGCCAAGCCCTCGGGCCCGGCCGAGCGCGACCAACTCATCGAAGCCGGGCGCTGGTTCGGGCGACACCGACGGCGACGAGGGAGGCGACAAGGACGTCATCGCCGGCTGCACCGCGGACGCCCTCGCGGTCTCCGCCCAGAAGGAGCCCGCGGACGCCAAGGACGCCCGACACCTCCTCGTCACGGTCCAGAACACCGGCGACAAGAAATGCCACCTCTACCACTACCCCGTCGTACAGCTGGGGGCAGATGCGCTGAGGTTCTCCTCCGGGTCGCTCCGTCTCACACCCGCGGCCGCGGCCCGTCGGAACCCGGGCGACCGCTTGCAGACGGGCAGGTGACCTTCCACGCCGCCTCGATCATCGGGAAGATCTCGTCCAGGGCGGCCTGCGGGTCGGCCGCTTCGCGGGCCAGCGAGTAGGCGTCGATCACGAACCTCGCGATGGTGCGGGCGGCGGTTTCGCTCCGGGTCAGGTCAGGATCGGCGGCGATGGCCGTGGCCAGGGCGTCCGCGTGACGTAGGCGGAGCGACTCGTCGTACTTCCGCAGGGCGGGTGACGCGTCGATCATGCGCCAGATCGGGGCGGCGCTGTCCGCGGTGCAGTGCCGCACCAGGGCCAGGATCTCGTGGCGCAGCGCGGGGATGAGCGGCTCGTGCGGCGCCCGGCCGGTGACCGCCTGCGTGAGGCGCTGCTCGAAGTCCTCGTCCTGCTCGAACACCAGGGCCTCTTTCGAGGCGAAGTGGGAGAAGAGCGTGGTGACGGCCACGTCGGCCTCGGCGGCCACGTCACGGATGCCCACCGCGTCGTAACCGCGTTCCAGGAAGAGCCGCAGCGCGGTGTCGGCGATCTTCTGGCGGGTCGCGGCCTTCTTGCGCTCACGGCGTCCGGACTGCACGGTCATGCCCGCAGGCTAGCAGGTACGAAAGAGTAACTGTTATGAAACACTATCCGTTAGTGCTACGTTCGGCGGCATGAAGAAAGTGAGCTTCGCCGAGTTCGGCGGTCCGGACGTTCTGCAACTCGTTGATGCCGAGGAGCCCCACGCGGGCGCCGGCCTGATACGCATCGCCGTGCGGGCGGCGGGCGTGAATCCCGTCGACTGGAGGATTCGTGAAGGCCAGGTCCTGGGGGCCCATCCGATCGAATTGCCGTCCGGGGTCGGGCTGGACGCCGCCGGGGTGGTGGACGAGGTGGGCGAGGGAGTCGTAGGGGTCGAGGTCGGTGATCGGGTGTTCGGCGAGGGCTCCAGCACCTACGCCGAGTTCGCCGTACTGGCGGCCTGGGCCCGGATGCCCGAGGGGCTGACGTTCGAGGAGGCGGCCGGGTACCCCTCCGTGGTGGAGACCGCGCTGCGTGTCATCCACGAGGTCGGTGTGCGGCCCGGGCAGACGCTCCTGGTCAGCGGCGCGTCCGGGGGAGTCGGATCGGCGGTGCTGCAGATCGCACGCGACCGCGGCATCACGGTGATCGGCACGGCCGGTGCCGCGAACCAGGAGTATCTGCGCGGCCTTGGTGCCGTGGCCACGACGTACGGCGAGGGCTGGGGCGAGCGGGTTCGGCGGCTCGGGGACGTCGACGCGGCTCTCGATCTGGCTGGTTCGGGCGTGATCCGCGAGCTGGTCGAGCTGACCGGGAGTCCGGAGAAGGTCGTCTCCATCGCCGATCTCGGTGCGCCGGAGTTCGGTGTCCGGTTCTCCGGTGTGGCCGGAAGTGTGTCGGCGGCGCTCGCCGAGGCCGTCGACCTGATCTCGCGGGGCCGGCTCCACATCCCGGTTGCGAAGTCGTACTCGCTGGCCGAGGCCGCGGCGGCCCACGTCGACAGCCACGCCGGTCACACGCGCGGGCGCCGAGTCTTGGTCATCTGAGCCGCTTCCGGCGCCGTCACGCGGCACGGCAAGTCGAGTTCCTTGCAGCACTTCTGTCGGGGTCCACCCGGAAGCTGCGCACCACACAAGGACCCAAGTCGACCTGCGAATCTCACGACGGATGTCGGATCCGGGTCGGATCCGACATCCGTCGTGAGATTCCGGCACGAGAAGTGAGAACCTGACCAACTCACGTCGGGACAGCGGGAAGTGGACCGCGACCGTGGCCATCCGACCACACAGCACGCACCACGGGCAGTCGGCTTGGGGCACCCGGGGATCGGGCAACGAGGGGCGGGGGCTTCGGAACAGGAGGGATCACCGCTCCGGCATGAAAGTCTGCGGCCATGCGTGTCTACGTCCCCTGACCCTTCCCGGCACTCGGGGTATGGCGAACGTGCGCGTGCCCTCGCTGTGACCGCCTGGGCCACGGCATCCACGTCGTCATCCACCCGCAGTTGCTCGTCCGCCGCGACTTCTCGTGACTTCTCGTGACTCCGTCCCGTCACCGCCCACGATCACGGTCGGCAGCGGTCATGAATTTCTGAGCCGTGGCAGATCTGGGCCACGCCAATGCTTTCTGCCTCCAGCGCTATTACCTGCGCACCAAGCCGTATTCCGGCCGCGTTCTTCCAGCTCAGCTCAGCGAGTCAGCGGATCTCCGCGCTCGGGAATGCCGCGCTGGCCAGAGTGTCAAAGTTCCGGCCCCGGTTTTGTACAGATGCGGTTCATGACGCTGCCCTGGTGCGGGGAGATAGCCTTGTCGGGTGATCAGCGCGATACGGCGCAGAGGCATCAGAACCCCCTGGTCTGCACTCGGAACACCTTCGCGCCCAAGTCGTCACTGCCCCCCGCACCCCGAACTTGCTGCCTGAAAGCACGAAGCGGCCGCACCTGCGTCACGCAACGGCGCGCGACAGGAGCCAGAAAGCATGAAGACCAAGCGCGACGCAGCCCAGATAGAGGACGCCAACATGAGTCACAGAGTGGACAGTCACACCGCACCCCCAGCTGTCGAACTGCGCTGCGGCGGGCTGCACTTGACCGTGCAGCGTGTGCCTGTGTGGCTCATCTCGCTGATCACCACAGCCGCCGGAGCCGGGGCCGCCTGGTGGACGAGCCGCTAGGCCGCAAGCCACCAGAGCCTTGTCGTCGACCACGGGGCGCCTCGGTCACTGAACGCTCGCCGCCAGTAGACCGGACGCGCCGGCCACGGTGACCGTGCTGTCCGTGCCGCACCCCGCCGCGTTCGTGTGGGCCCTCTTCACCAGCCGCCAGTTCCTGCTGTCCTGGTACATGTTCGCCATCCAACTCCCCTGGCTGCCCGAGCTGTTGGTGCGACGGATCGTTCGGCGTGCGAGAGCACGCCTCGTCGCCGGGCTGGTGGCCGGCGGCTCCACCGCGGCCAACGCCAAGGTCGCCGTCCTGACCCTGTTCGTGCACAGGGACAAGGACCCGGAGCTGGGGCGCAGGGGCGCCGAAGCCCGTTTACCCAGTGGGCTCGAAAGCGCCGTCGGCCGACCGGTGCGAACTACTCGGCGTCGGGCTGGTGATCGGCCCAGACGTAGCTTGCGGGGAGCAAGTCGGTGATGAGGACGGACCGCACACCCTCGCCTTCGCCGACGATGACCTTGACGGACGGGAAGTAGTCGAGAAGGACCTGACGGCACCGGCCGCACGGCGGGACGACCCCGCGCTCGCGGTCGCCCACGGCGACGATCGTGTCCAGCTCGTAGACGCCCTGGGTGGCCGCCGCGCCGATGAGGACCAGCTCGGCGCAGGGGCCTCCGGTGAAGTGGTAGGCGTTCACCCCGGTGACGATCCGGCCGTCCCGGGCCCGGGCCGCGGACGCGATGGTGTGGTTGTCGCCCCGGCAGCGAGTGCGGGCGAGGTGTGCCGCGGCCTCGATGAGTTCGTGGTCGACGGGCTGGAGCTGCGTGGTCATCTTCTCTGCTTTCATCAGGTCTGACCGCGAGCGTAGTCAACGCACCAGCCGCCCCTCAGGCACGGGGTGGCACGCTCATCACCCCTGATCCATTACCTCCGAGGTAATCGACCGCCCTCCCCCGCTCCCGGCAGGATCAAGCACATCGACGGGAGCCCCCGCCGGAGTCCGGGCCGCAGCCACGAGGAGAGCGTCATGTCCGTCACGCCCCCCACCACCGCCACCACGTCCGTCACCGAGACCACACGCGCCGTCGTACAGGATTTCCTGGCCGCCCGGCTGGCCGGGGACACCGGGCGACTGGTCACGCTATTCGCCGACGACGTCGACTGGCTGCTCGCCGAGAACCCCACCGTTCCCTGGATCCGCCCGCGGTCCACCGCCGCCGAATGCGCCGCCCAGGCCACGGAGTTGATGGAGCACACCGTCCCCGAGGACGCAGGCGCCTCCGTCGACACGTTCCTCGTGGACGGCACCGATGCCGTGCTGCTGGGGCATGTGTCGGGCACCGTACGCGCCACGGGCAAGTCCTTCGAGGGGCCGTTCGCACTGCGCCTCACCGTCGAGGACGGCCGGATCACCCGGCATCACCTGTACGAGAACAGCCTGTCGATCGCCGCAGCCTGCGCCCCGTGAGGACGTGCGCGCCCCGCCAGGTGCAGAAGGCATCAGCCCCACAGGCGCCGCTCCGCCTCCCGCGGCGCCCGCACCAGATGGGCGCCGTCCGCGTCGAAGGTCATCACGGGGCGGGCGCGGTCCCATTCGCCCCAGCCGGGGTCACCCGTGGCCGCGAAGGAGGTCCAGGCGGTGTGCATGGCGGAGGCCAGTTCGCGTGGGGCGTCGGGGCCGGCCAGGGCGCGGGCGTCCGGTGTGTCAAGGGTGTCGAAGACGAAGCCGAGCTCCAAGCCGTGGCAGGCGCCGAGGCGTTGCACGGGTGAGGGCCAGCCGAACTCATAGACGTAGGTGCGGCCCGGTCGTCCGTCGCGGGCGTCCGCGAGGCGGTTGACGGGGATGCGCAGCAGCAGGTCCGTGGCGATGGCACCGAGGACCTCTCCCGGGGACGCCCCGGCACGGTCGGCGGCGTAGATGCGGGCGGCCCGCCAGGGAACCCTGAACTTCACGGTGGCCAGGCGCAGTTGGAACCTGCTGATCCGGTCGGCCAGGCCGCTCGGCACGAACCAGAGGCGGTATTCCTCGGTGTTGGTGCCCGCGAGGATGTCGAGGGAGTCGGACGCTCCGGCGGCCAGAGCGGTGGCGGGGTCCTGCGGGAGTACGTCGCCGTCGACGACGAGGTGGAATCCGGCCCGGCCGGTGAGCGGGTTGCCCGCGCGGGTGACGGTGGCCTGGGCGGCGAGGAGTTCGGCGCGGTCGGCCGTGCGGAAGGCCGCCGCGGTGGCCGGGATGCCGAGCTTGCGGGCGATGGCTTTGGTGACCTTCCGCGCCTTGGCGGGCCGGGTCGCCATGGGGGCGCCGCTCTGCAGGACGGCCCGCTGGAAGAGGCCCTTGGCGTACGGGCTCGTCAGGAGCCCGGCGATGCTGATGGCGCCGGCGGACTCGCCGAAGACGGTGACGTTGGCCGGGTCGCCGCCGAAGGCGTGGATGTTGTCCCGGACCCAGGTGAGCGCGGCGAGCTGGTCGCGCAGGCCGAGGTTGGCGGGGGCGTCGGGGAAGACGCCGAACCCCTCGATGCCGAGCCGGTAGTTGAGGGAGACGAGGACGATGCCGTCGCGGGCGAAGGCCCGTCCGTCGTAGAGCGGCACGGCGGAGGAGCCGTTGCGCAGGGAGCCGCCGTGGATCCACACCATGACCGGCAGCGGGCCGCCGCCGGGGGCGGGTGTCCAGACGTTGAGGTTCAGGCAGTCGTCGCCGGGGATGTCCGGGTCGGGCAGGAGCTCGTCCAGGGGCGGCGCGTAGGGGTGCTTGGGTGCCGTCGGCCCGAAGGCGATGGCCTCGCGGATGCCCTGCCAGGGTGCGACGGGTGCGGGCGGGCCGAAGCGGTGGGCGCCTACGGGGGCGGCGGCGTAGGGGATGCCGCGGAAGACGGTGACGCCGTCCTCGGTGGTGCCGCGGACCTTGCCGTCGGCGGTGGACACGACGGTCACGCGTGAGCCTCCTTCTTGAACCGGGGGTTGCATCGGTGGGCGAGGGACACGGTCAGGTGCCGGCCTCCTCGAAGCCTGCTCCTCGGGAGCCGGGTCATGCGCAGATCTCCCTGAGCTCCCGCTTGAGGACCTTTCCGCTGGGGCCGAGCGGCAGTTCGGGCAGGAGCCGCACGATGCGCGGGTACTTGTGCTTGCCGATCCGCTCGCGGGCCCAGGCGGCGATGGCCTCCCCGGTCACCTCCGTGCCGGGGCGCGGCACGACGGCGGCGCAGATCTCCTCGCCCCTGGCCTCGTCGGGCAGGCCGATGACCGAGACCTGGGCGATCGCGGGGTGGCGGGCCAGGACCTCCTCGACCTCGCGCGGGTAGACGTTGAAGCCGCCGCGGATGATGAGGTCCTTCTTGCGGTCGACGATGCTCAGGAACCCGTCCTCGTCGCGGACACCGAGGTCGCCGGTGCGGAACCAGCCGTCGACGACCGCTGCCGCGGTGGCCTCGGGATCGTCGAGGTAGCCGGCGAAGATGTTGTGGCCGCGCAGCACGACCTCACCGACCTCGCCGTCCGCGAGGAGCACGGTCTGCCGGTCGGTGTCCGGGGCGGCGACGGCCGCCTCGACACCCCAGACGGGGTGGCCGACGGTGCCGGGGCGGCGGCCGGTGGTGTGCTGGTTGAAGGTGGCGGCCGGGGAGGTCTCGGTGAGGCCGTACCCCTCCAGGATCACCGTGTCGAAGGCGGTCTCGAACCGTTCCAGGAGCGGGACGGGCAGCGCCGCACCACCGGAGACGGCGACCCGCAGCGCGGCGGGCCGGCGCGGGTCGAGAGCCGCGGCCTCGGTGAGCGCGTGGTACATCGTGGGGACGCCCATGAAGACGGTGACCCCCTCCTTGACCAGGAGTTCCAGTGCGCCGGGGCCGGTGAAACGCGGCGTGAGCACCAGCGTGGAGCCCGCACGCAGGGCGGCATTCATGGCACAGGACTGCCCGTAGCTGTGGAACAGCGGGAGGCAGCCGAGGACCACGTCGTCGGGGGTGAGTCCGATGAGGTCCTGGGCGCACACGCCCGCATTCATCACCAGGTTGAAATGGGTGAGTTGGGCGCCCTTCGGCCGGCCTGTGGTGCCGCTGGTGTAGAGGATCGCGGCGATGTCGTCGGGGCGGCACGGCTCGGCCAGCAGCAGCGGCTCGCGGTCGGTGCGTACGGCCAGCACGTCGATCCCGGCGGCCGCCGCGGCCTCCTCGGCGACCTGCCGCAGCGGACCGCCGCTGACGACGGCGGTGCAACCGCTGTGCCGCAGTACGTACGCCGCCTCCTCGGCGACCAGCAGTCCGTGCACCGGCACGACGGTGGCCCCGACGGCGAGCACGGCGTAGTAGGCGCGCGGAAAGTCGGACGTGTTGGGCAGCATCACCGCGACCCGGTCCCCCGGCCCCACACCGCGGGCCCGCAGCTCGGCGGCGAAGGCAAGCACCTCCTGCCACAGCGCGCGATAGCTGGTGCGTACGTCTGACTCCACGAGCGCGGTCCGGTCGGGGAAGCGGGCCGCGGAGTCCTGGAGGATGGTGGCGACGCTCAGCTGCATGACGGCTCCCGGGCAGAGTGCTGCGAAAGGGGATGGGACGTCGTCAGCATCGGACACGGCAGCGGCCGCCGACCATGTGCAGCTGCCCATCATGTACGCGTCCGACCTGGGCAGAAGCCGTCCCAGGGTTCCCCCTGCCGGTGCAGACGCCTAATGTGCCGGGCATGACAGAAGGGGAATCGGCGCTTCGTCGCCGCCTTGCGCGGACGCTGCTCGCCGACATCGACGGGCTCACCGCGAAGGTGGTGGCGGACATCCGGGCCCACAGCTCGGCGTACGCCTCCGGGCGCCTCGTCTCCGTGGGCGATCTGCGGGCGATCTGCCGCGACAACCTGGTCCTCGCCCTGGAGGACTTCGGCGGCCTGCCCTCCAGCGCCGGTGACATCGAGGCCGCCGCCACCGAGACGGGGCGGCGGCGCGCGGAACAGGGCATGCCGCTGGACTCCGTCCTGCATGCGTACCGGCGCGGCGGCCGGGTCATCTGGCAGGCCATGACGGAGCCGCTGCGCGGACCGGCGGCGGCCGAGCAGGACCTGGTCCTGGAGGTCGCGGGGGCGCTGTGGGAGACCATCGACCGCTTCTCGACGGTGATGTCGGATGCGTACCGGCTGACTCAGCTGGAGTTGCACCACCGGCAGGATTCGCGGCGCGGCGCGCTCTTCGAGGCCCTGCTGGACGGCCGTGGCAGCGACCCCGCGGTGGCGGCCGCCGCGGCGACGGCCCTCGGGCTGCCCCTGCGCGATCGCTTCGCGGTGGTCGTGGTGGACCAGAATCCGGCGGCGCCGCCGGACCCCGGACCGGCGCTGCAGGCGGCGGGCATGTGGTCGTTCTGGCGCACCCGGGCCGAACGGTACGCCGGGATCGTACGACTGGGATCCACCGAGCCGTACGAGCTGACGGCCGTGCTGCGCAAGGAACTCGGCGGTACCGCCGGCATCTCCCCGCCCTTCGAGGAGCTGGCGACGGCCGATACCGCCCGCCGGCTGGCCGAGCGGGCGCTGCGCACCCTGGCACCGGGCAGCGGCGCGGTGGCCGAGCTCGACGAGCGCCTGGTGCAGGCGGCACTCACCGACGACCCGGAGATTTCCGACCGGCTGCTCGCCCGCTATCTCGAAGGCATCCTGAACTGCGGCGCCGAGGGACCGGTGCTGCTCGAGACGCTGCGGGCGTGGCTGGATGCCGGCTGCTCGGCGTCCCGGGCCGCCGAGGAGCTGTACTGCCACCGCAACACGGTGCTCAACCGCATCATCCGGATCGCCGAACTCACCGGCTGGTCCCCGGAGTCGGGCGAGGCCCGGCTCGGCTGGGCCCTCGCACTGCGTGCCGCCGAGGTGCCGCGCTGAAGTACCCGGGGCAGGGCCCGACGGCTCGCCGGGCCCTGGCCCGTACTTGCCCCGTACTTGCCCCGTACTGTCCCGTACGTCAGCCGACGGGGCCCGGAACGGCCTGCGCCTGCGCGTTGCGCTGCCAGTCGGACCACAGGGTCGTGTCGGTGCAGTAGCGGCAGTTGGGGCCGAAGAACTCGCCGCGGGCCAGCTCGTCGCCCATCAGCCAGTAGCGGAGCCAGGCCGTGGTGGGGGCGCGGAAGGCTCCGCCGTCCGCGATGGAGCTGAGGTGTCCGGCGCCGCGGATCTCGCCGTAGACGGCCGGGACGTGATCCGAGTCCCGGTAGAAGCCCTGCACCAGCGCCGGCCACACGATCAGGTCGCGCTGTCCGGCGAGGTAGAAGACGGGCTCGTCCATGTTGTCGGGGTCGGCGAGCGGCCCGGGCTGGATGGGGACGGCGGTGTCCACCCGGTCGTCGATCGCCGCGTTGATGGCCGCGGCGCCGCCCTGGGAGTGGCCGGCGGACCCGATGTGTTCGAGGTCGACCTTCTGGTGGAAGGGGCTGCCGCTGTCGGCGTTGCGCCGCTCCAGGACGTCGATGCCGGCCCGCATGCTCAACGCGAAGTTGGAGTTGGGCGTGTTGGCGGCGGCCACGATGAAGCCGTGGCTGGCCCAGTGGCGCAGCAGGGAGCTGTAGATGCCCGGCACCGCGCCGGTCCCGTTGCCCCAGATGATCACCGGGTGGCGCTCCCCCGACTGCCCCATGGACGCCGGGTAGTAGAAGGTGTGCACCGCCTCGATGTCGACCTTCACCTCGTACGGTCCGGGCTGTCCCCAGTCGGTGCCTACTGAGGGGATGGTGCCGGCCGCCGTGCCGACCGCACTCCCTTCGCCGGCGGCGCCCGCCGTCCCGGAGGCGGCGGCGACGGTGAGGAGCGTGGTGAGCAGGAGGCTGCAGAGCGTTCGGCGCGTTTGGTTCGTTCGGTTCGTTCGGCGCGTTCGGCGTGTTCGGTGTGTTCTGCCTGGCATCGGCGGGGGCTCCTTGGGGGGAAGGCACGTGACGTCGTCTCGCACACGTAACTGCCCGCCCATGGTGGGGCGTTCGGTGGCCGCTGTCCCTGCTCGGGCGCCCAGGGCTGGTGGGGATTGGTTGGGCGTTCTCACAACTGCGGTACGCAGGTTCGCGGAATCCGGCATGCGGAATGGGGCGGGCTCCAGGGCAGCCCTAGAGCTTCAGCGTGAAGGTGAAGTCGTCCGAGACCTTGCCGCTCAGTCGGACTGCGGAGACGAGTTTCCCTTGGGTGATCAGTCGCTCGACCTCTGCGCGCGCGAGGCCGACGCCTTCCGCGATCAGTCGAGCGGGCCGGACGGGTATGGGCGCCGCGAAGCGGACGGAGACGTCGAGTGCCTCGTCGTCCCTGCGCGCCGACCCGAGGGTGTCGAGGCGCCAGGCGTCGGTCCAGTCGAGGGCGATGCGGTTGCGGCGCCGTACGCCCGGGTCCTGGAGCAGTTCGGCCGTCAGGGCCAGGTCGTTGTCATGCAGCCGGTCCAGGAGCTCAGGGCGCAGGGAGCGCACATTCACCCGCTCCAGGAGAGGCAGTTTCGCGGTGTCCCCGCAAGCGGTGCAGAGCACGAGGAGCCAGGCGTCGAGGACCTTGTGGTTCGCGTTGACGCGGAATTTGCCGTTCGCGCGGAAGCGTTCGGACCCGCACGCGTGGCAACGGCGGACGACAAGAGGAAGGCAGGTGGGAACGACCACCCAGGTATTGAGCACAGGTGTACACCAGTTCAGTGAGAAGAACCGCAGCGAAAAGGGGCGCGGCGCACGGATGCGACGCGCGACAGATCAGCGCCAGGGGTGTCTCACTTGGTGGACAACGGCCCTCCTTCGACCGGGCGACAACGTTCGGCAGCACAGTAGTGGCGCTCAGCGACGCGGTTCCACTGGTTTTCCGACCCTCCGCTCCCCTGTAGAGCGACGTCCGAATCCCGCCAGCATCCATGTCCGCCCGACAGCAGAGTTGAGGGTGAAATGAACGCTGACGACAAGACGACAAGGAGGCGGCGATGACCGCCTGCACGACGATCACCAGCCCGCTGGGCGCACTGCTCCTGGTGGGCGAGGAGACGGACGACGGAATCACCCTGACCTCTCTGTCCATGGCCGGCCAGAAGAACGCCCCGACCGTGGGACCCGACTGGCGACAGGACGCCGGGCCCTTCTCCGACGTCATCCGGCACCTCGATGCGTACTTCGCGGGCGAACTCACCCGGTTCGACGTCGAGTTCACCGTCCAGGGCACGGACTTCCAGCAGCGTGTCTGGCGTGCGCTGGAGGACATCCCGTACGGCACGACGACCACGTACGGCGCGCTCACCGAGCAGCTCGGACTGCCACGCGAGCGGGTCCAGGCCGTGGGCGCGGCGATCGGCGCCAACCCGCTGCTGCTGGTGCGCCCCTGCCATCGCGTCATCGGCGCCGACGGTTCGATGCGCGGTTATGCCGCAGGGGTCGAGCGCAAGGTGCAGCTCCTCACGCACGAGGGCGCCCTGCAGCCCGCACTTCTCTGAACATCGGTCACAGCCCACGCGCCTCTGAACACCGGTCCCGGCACGCCCCGATGAACACCGATCCCGGCACGCCCCGACCCGGAGACACCACCCCCAAGGAACCCCCACCATGATCGACACGTCCCCGCTCGCCGACCCACTCGCCGACCCGGTGGCCGACCGGGTCGCGCGGGCCGACTGGGCAGCCCTGACGGCCGAACTCGACGAGCACGGTCACGCCCTGACCGGCCCGCTCCTCGGCGCCGCCGAGTGCCGTGAGATCGCCGCGCTCTACGACCGGCCCGCCCGCTTCCGTACGACCGTGGACATGGCCCGCCACCGCTTCGGATCCGGTCAGTACCGCTATTTCACGCACGAACTCCCCGATGCCGTACGCGAGTTGCGCGAGGCGTTCTATCCCCGCCTGCTGCCCATCGCCCGCGACTGGGCAGCCAAGCTGGACAAGCCCGCACCCTGGCCCGACAGCCTCGCCGAATGGCTCGAGCTCTGCCACGAGGCGGGGCAGGCCAAGTCCGCGCAGATCCTGCTGCGTTACGGCCCCGGCGACTGGAACGCCCTGCACCGGGACGTGTTCGGCGACATGCTCTTCCCCCTCCAGGTCGTCATCGGCCTCGACGCACCCGGCACGGACTTCACCGGCGGCGAGTTCCTGATGACCGAGCAACGCCCCCGCGCGCAGTCCCGCGGCTCGGCCACGACCCTGCCGCGGGGCCACGGCCTGATCTTCACCACCCGCGACCGGCCGGTGGCCACCAAGCGCGGCTGGTCGAACGGGCCGATGCGACACGGCGTGAGCACCGTCCGCTCCGGCCGGCGGCACACCCTCGGCCTGGTCTTCCACGACGCCGCATGACCCCCGCCCGCCCCACTTCCGGCGAGCCGCAGCGCGTCTACACCCTGCTCGGCCCGGACGGACAGCCCTACCGGAGCCGGGTCCCGGGCGCTCTCGGAGGGCACCGCCGCGGACGGCTGTACGGGCGGCTGAACTGTCCGTCCGCGCTGCGCGCCCTCGCCCGTGGCCACTACGTCGGGCAGCGGGTGTTCTTCGCCGACGAGCAGACCGCGCTCGCGGCCGGTTTCCGGCCGTGCGCCGTGTGCCTGCCCAAGAGGTACGCCCGCTGGAAGGCGGGCCGCGAAGGGTTCGGTTCGTATCAGCCTTAGGCGGGCGGGGACTTGGGCTTGCGCAGCAGCCACTGGCCGAACGTGCGCCGAGGCCCTCGCACCACGACACGGCCGTGGGTCGTGTGTCCGACCAGCTCCACGCGCAGCGTGATCGGCGTGGGGAGACCCGGAGCCTGATGGACCTTGAGCCTGCCGTGCACGAGGTTCAGGGCATCGTGGTCGACCACGATGCCCGGCTTGGTGATCAGCGTCAGGGTCTTGCCGTACATGGCCATGTCGATGCGCAACGTGTCCTGCGTGATCACCGCCTGCGTGAAGTCGAGCGTGACCGCGCACCACGCCGTCGCCAGCTCCAGCCGGCGCGGCACCACCCAGCGCCCCGCACGCGTGACCGGACCGCTGTGCGTCAGCTCGATCCGGACCACGTCCTTGACCTCCGCGACGGCCTCGCCGGCCGACCCGGACACCGGCGGCAGGTCGGCGGTGAGCGTGCTCAACTCGCGGACGGTACGCGCCGACAGGGCCGCCTCCACCCGCTCGTCCAACTCGGCGGCGGTCAGCAGCCCGTCCCCCGCCGCGACGCTCAGCACGTCCACCACGTGGTCCCGGTCCGCGTGGGAGGCCCGCAGCTCGGGGGGCGAGCCGGCACTCGGCTGCTTCTCGGGGGGCGAGACCTCTCCCGACATCTGCAGCTTCCCTCCTGGTCCTGGCCTACGACTTCGCGCGTGATGCGGCGACGCGACTTTGCGGACCAACGCTATATCGCGACATCAACTCGGCCTAGCCTGTGGCAAGTTGCCACAGCCACGGCGACGCGCTCATCCCCACGACCAGACGCCCCCGGAGTACCCCTCTTGAGCACACCACGCCGGCCAAGTACCGGACGCGCCGGACCGGGCCCGGGCGGCGAGGTCTGGTACGTGTCGTACGGCTCCAACATGCATGCGCGACGCCTGTACGCCTACCTCGCCGGAGGCCGGCCCGCAGGAGCCTCCCGGAGCTGCCCGGGCTGCCGGGACCCCCGCCCGCCTGCGCGCTCGGTCCCGGTCGAGCTGCCGGGCACGCTCTACTTCGCCCAGGAGTCGCGCGTATGGACGGGAGGCAGAGCGTTCTACGACCCGGCCGGGAAGGGCCGGGTCCGCTGCCGGGCCCATCTGCTCACCCTGGGGCAGTTCTCCGACATCGCGGCTCAGGAGATGTACGAGGAGCCGGGTGCCGATCTCGATCTCTCGGCCGTGCTCGAACACGGCCGGGACCAACGGGGCGAGGGCCGCTACGAAACCCTCGTCCACCCGGGCGACTTGGACGGCCTGCCCCTGCTGACGTTCACCGCTCCGTGGGCCGTCACAGACGTCGTGTGCACCAAGCCGTCCGCGAGGTACCTGCACCACCTGGCCGAAGGTCTCCTGGAGGCCGGTGCGTGGAGCAGGCGCAGCATTGCCGAGTATCTGGCCTCCTGTCCGGGCGCCTTGGGGCAGTGGAGCGTGGAGGACATCGCCTCGCTCATCTCGACGTAGCGGACCCGGACCTGCGGGGCGCCTGCTGGGGCCATACCGACGGGGCGCCTGCTCGGGCTACGTCGGCGACACGGTCTGAAGGTGCTCGGCCGCCTCGGCCGCGGTGTAGGAGGAGGCGAAGGTGAACGCGCGCGGCGAAGGACCGTGCGCCCGCAGGTCCGCCAGCCGCTCCAGGGCCTCGTCGATGGTCGGGATGTGGCCGGCCGGGACCCACCAGAGCACCAGGTGCGCCTCGACGTGTCGCTGGAACCATTCGCGGCGCCGCCGCATCACCTCCAAGTGCCCGCTGCGGTAGGTGAAGTCCCACAGGGCCTCCTGGGTCTCCCACACCGACAGGTTCACGGCGACGTCCTCGCCCGCCGGGCGCAGGCCGATGGCGTCGTCCGCCCCCTCCTCCACGAGCCGCCACACGAAGCCGGGCGCACCGTCGGCCTCGGCGTTGACCGGGTTGAGCATTTCGACGAACGGCGCCATGCGCGGGTCTTCGAAGGGGTGTCGGATCGTGACGACGTTGAGCTCGGCGAGGTGGTGGGCGGCATGCGCGGATTCGGTCATGGCCTCATCCCAACACGACCCGCTTTTCTATGTCAATCATCGTTGTTTTTAGAATTCTCGAGCACCACGCAGCACTCCCCCGGCCGGGCGTCCATGCGCGCGCGGACCGGACCGTCCGCACCGAGCAGTCCCTCCAGCAGCGCGAGATTCATGCCGCAGACCAGCGGCGGGAAGCGCTCGGCGACGGCATGGAAGGGGCAGTTGCGCATGCGGACGACGCGCGCCGACTCCACGCTCGCGCCGTCGGCACCCTCGGCGCCCGCCCCCTCCACGTCTTCCAGATGCGGTTCGTAGCCGCGGGCGGCCAGCAGTTCCATGGCCTCTTCGAGGCCGCCGCAGGGCGCCGCCGAGCCGCGCTCGGACTCACCCCGGCGGCGCGCGGCCGCACAGAGCCCGGCGTCGAGGCCCGCCTGCTCGGCAGCTTCTGCCAGCAGCTCGGCCGCGGTGCGGTAGTCGCGGGCGGGCAGCGACACCGACCGTTCGGTGCGCGCCCGCGTGTACACCTTGGCCGGGCGGCCCGCCCCCGGCCCCGACCGGCCGGTCAGGCGGCGACTGCCGCTCTCCAGCAGCCCGGCCGCCGCCAACTTGTCCAGATGGTGCGCGGCAAGGGTGCGCGCCACCCCGGTCGCCTCGGCGGCTTCGTTGCGGCCGACCTCACGGCCCTGGGCCGCCACGTACTCGTACAGTCGGCGCCGCACCGGATCCTGCAGCACCGCGATCACATCGATGTCGTTCACCCGGCCATTCTAGGAACAACGCAGGTTGGAGATAGAAAGCCGGGGCCGGGCAGCAGGCCGGGCCAGAGGGCGTTCCTCACCAGCCGATTCCCGCCGCCACCGGAAGGTGGTCGCTGCCGGTCGCCGGCAACACCCACGAGCCCACCGGATCCACACCGCGCACCAGGATCTGGTCGATCCGCGCCACCGGGAACTTCGCCGGCCAGCTGAAGCCGAAGCCGTCCCCGGCCGTGTCCTGGGCCGAGTGCAGCTGCGCGGTGAGACCCGCGAACGCACGGTCGTCCGTGGTGCCGTTCAGGTCGCCGAGCAGCACCACCCGCTCGCTGTGCTCGGCGGCGAGGGCCTTGCCGAGCGCCCGCGCGCCGTCGTCCCGCTGGCCCGTCGTGAATCCCCCTCGGGGATTCACGCGTACGGATCCCAGGTGGGCCACGTACACGGCGAGCGGCCCCCGGTCCGTGGCCACCGTGGCACGCAGCGCCCGGGGCGTGGCCTTCTTCTCCTCGGCCGACAGGTGCTCCGCCAGCCGCCCGACCATGCCCAGCATCCCGACGTCGACCGTCTTGATGTCCGACAGCGGCAGCTTGCTCCACAGCCCGACCGTGCCCCGCACGATGTGGTGCGGGTAGGCCTTCGCCAGTTCGTTCTCGTACGTGGACCTGGCCTGGTCAGTGATCTCCTCCAGGGCCAGCACGTCCGCCCCGGAGGCGGCCAGATCGCGGGCGGTGCCGGCCGGGTCGGGGTTCTCGGCGCCGACGTTGTGGCTGACGACGGTGAGGTCGCCGCCCGACTGGGACTTGTCGCCGAGCAGTCCGCCGAAGAGGCTCAGCCACACGGTGACCGGCAACAGCAGCGCCACCAGCGCGCAGGCGGAGCGGCGCCACAGCGAACCGGCGAGGAGCACCGGGACGAACAGGCCGAACCACGGCAGGAAGGTCTCCACCAGACTGCCGAGGCCCCAGCCGTCCGTGATCTGCGCGTGCAGCATCATGAGCAGGCCCAGCAGGAGCGCCAGCGCCGCGAGTACCCGCCCGCGCTTCCAGGGCCCGGGCCTGGCGGCGATCCGCAGGGCCCGGCGGATACGGGAGCGCCCGGCAGCAACGCCGGTGTCGCGGCGTCCGACGTCGTCCTGCCCGGTCTCCGCCGTGTCCACGTGGGTCTGGGTCACTTCTGCATCCTCGGGTCCTGGGTGGGGTCGGCATACATACGCGGGCACCCGTGGTCGATTGCCTCGGTGCGCAGTTCGTAGTGCCAGGGTTCGTTCCGGTAGATCTGGCACAGCCCGTACTCGGCACCGTGCGCGGACAGCCACGCCGTCGCAGCGGAGGGTCCGAGGTCGATCGCGTCCCCCGACACGTGGGGGGACGTCGTCGCGGTGGCCACCCACCGGGCGGCCTCTTCTTCGGACCCGTACTGGGAGACCGCCTTGCGAAGGAGCTGATCCTGGTACGCCGGTGACCGCCAGCCGCTGTTGACGGCGAACTCGACTCCGTGGTCCGCGGCGGACATCGCCGCCTGGCGGAGGGCCTTGAGCAGACCCGGGTCGAGGTGGGCCACCCCCGCAATCGCGTCGTCGAAGACCGTCACGCCGTCCGGTACCGCACCGCCCGCCTCACCGAGTTCGCCCCAGGGCTCTCCTCTAGAGGCATGCGGTGACACGGCCGAAGAGGGCTTGCGTGGCGCGGAGGGTGCGGAATCCGAAGCGGACGAGGACTCCGGCGCCTGCTGGCCGAGGACTGCGATGATCACGGCGGTGACGACCACCAGGCCGACCGCCACGAGCCACGGAATCCGGCGGTTCCTCGTCCGTGCTGAGGGATGGGTTCGATGCATACCGCCAGCAAAGGCGGCGCCGCGTTGCCGGTGCGTATGCGGATTTCGATACGCCGACGATATGGGGCGACTCGTAGCCTTGGTACATGCGTGTGCTGATTGTCGAGGACGAGCCCTACATGGCAGAAGCCATTCGCGATGGACTGCGCCTGGAAGCGATCGCGGCCGACATCGCCGGTGACGGCGACACCGCCCTGGAACTGCTGAGCGTCAATGCGTACGACATCGCCGTCCTGGACCGCGACATCCCGGGACCGTCCGGTGACGAGATCGCCAAGCGCATCGTCGCCTCCGGCAGCGGCATGCCGATCCTCATGCTCACCGCCGCCGACCGGCTCGACGACAAGGCCGCCGGGTTCGAACTCGGCGCCGACGACTACCTCACCAAGCCGTTCGATCTGCGCGAACTCGTCATGCGGCTCAGGGCGCTCGACCGCAGGCGCGCCCACAGCAGACCACCCGTGCGGGAGATCGCGGGCCTGCGGCTTGATCCGTTCCGCCGCGAGGTCTACCGCGACGACCGCTACGTGACGCTCACCCGGAAGCAGTTCGCCGTGCTCGAAGTCCTCGTCGCCTCCGAAGGCGGTGTCGTCAGCGCCGAAGAACTCCTGGAACGCGCGTGGGACGAGAATGCCGACCCGTTCACCAACGCCGTACGCATCACCGTCTCGGCACTGCGCAAGCGCCTCGGCGAACCCTCGATCATCGCCACCGTGCCAGGTGTCGGCTACCGCATCGACACGGCACCCGGCACCGGACGCGAGGGGCTGAACCGTGGATAGGCAGCCCGGTGTGAGTGTGCGCGTCAAGCTCACCCTCAGCTACGCCGGATTCCTCATGCTGGCCGGCGCCCTGCTGATGGCGGCGGTGTGGGTGTTCCTCCTGAGGTACGTCCCCGACCGCGCGATGCTCAAGAACCCCGACGACCGGCCAAACGGCGGCGTCTTCCCCATCCGGTCCGTCCTTCTGGAGACCTTCGCTCCGAGGGCGGCCGCGGTACTGGCGTTCCTGCTGGTGTTCGGCCTGGTGGGCGGGTGGATCCTGGCCGGGCGCATGCTCGCTCCGCTGACCCGCGTCACGCACGCCACCCGTATGGCCACCCAGGGATCGCTCTCCCATCGCATCCAACTGCCGGGCCGCAACGACGAGTTCCGTGAACTCGCCGATGCCTTCGACGCGATGCTCGCCCGGCTCGAGGCGCACGTCGCCGAACAGCGGAGATTCGCGGCCAACGCCTCTCACGAGCTGCGCACCCCACTCGCGATCTCGAAGACACTGCTCGACGTGGCCCGCACCGACCCGACGTGCGACACCGGCGAAGTCATCGACCGCCTGCACACCGTCAACACCCGGGCGATCGAACTCACCGAGGCGCTGCTCGTGCTCAGCCGCGCCGACCAACGGGCCTTCACGCCGGAACCCGTCGACCTGTCCCTCATGGCGGAAGAAGCCACCGAAACACTTCTCCCGCTCGCCGAGAAGCGCGGCGTCACCATCGAGACCGGCGGCGACATCGCCCCCACCCTCGGATCTCCGGCGCTCCTGCTCCAACTGGCCACGAACCTCGTACAGAACGCGATCGTCCACAACCTGCCCGAGCACGGCACCGTTCGGGTCCACACCAGCGTCCACCCCGGCACCGTGGTCCTCACCGTCGAGAACACCGGCGAGAAGCTCACCCCAGAACTGATCTCGACACTCACCGAGGCGTTCCAGCGCGGGACCGAGCGCATCCACTCCGACCACGGGGGCGTCGGGCTCGGCCTGACGATCGTCAAGACCATCACCCAGGCACACGACGGAACACTCACCCTCACCCCACGCACCGCCGGCGGGATCCGCATCACCGTGGAACTGCCCGGGGTGCGCCCGCACACCGGGAAGTGAGGGCCCACGCCTCCCTCAGGACGGGAGCGCGCCGAGCTGGCGCAGCTGCGTCAGGACGTCGACCACGCCGCGGATCTCGGCTATGCGCCCGTCGACGAAGCGGAAGATGAAGATCTCGTTGTAGGTGACGGTCCTGCCGGTGGGCGCCAGGCCCTGGTAGTCACCCCGGTGGGTCCCGGTCACCGTGTTCCTGGAGACCACCTTGTCGCCCTCCGCGATCGTCTCCTCGACGGTGACCTGGATGTCGGGGTACGCACGCAGAAGCACCTCCCAGACCCGCTTCAGGGCCTCCGCTCCCGTCGCGCCCATCGGTACCGGCGCGTGGAAGAGCACGTCCGGTGCGACGAACTCGTCCATGGCCTTCGCGATCGTGTCCGGGTCACCGCTGTTCGCTGCGGAGTGGAAGCGGTGCAGCAGCGCTGTGTTCTTCGTTGCCTCGGCTGTCGACATGCGGTCTCTCCTCTGGTCTGCGTCACTGGTCTGCGTGCCCGTACCAGTACGACGACACAGCCGCCGGAAATGTGACGCGGGGCCCCCGGCCACGAGCGAGGCGGGGATCGGCCTGTCCCACGGCCCGCACGGCGTGACAAGGTAGCCACTCATGGCACGATGCTCCGAACTCCCTTACTGCCAGGCCTAGTTGAGAGTCCGATGACTGCGAAACCCTTCCTGATCTCCGTGTCCGAGGCCGACCTGGTCGACCTGCGCACACGGCTTCTCCGCACCCGGTTCACCGCGGCCTCCGACGCCGCACACTGGGCGGCCGGGACCGATCCCGGATATCTGCGTGAACTCATCGGCTACTGGGCCAAGGGCTTCGACTGGGGCAACGCCGAGGCCTGGCTCAACGGGTTTCCCCAGTACGTCGCCGATGTCGAGGGACATCGCGTCCACTTCGTCCATCTGCGCGGCGCGGGCAGCGAGACGGGTCCGGCGCCGCTGCCCCTGGTGATGACGCACGGCTGGCCGGGCAGCTTCGTGGAGATGCTGGCCGCCGCGCAGCTCCTCGCCGATCCGGCCCGGCGCGGCGGTGACCGGGCCGACGCCTTCGACGTGGTGATCCCCTCGCTGCCGGGATTCCTCTACTCCGAGCCGACGCAACAGCCGTTCACCCGCAGGCGCGTTGCCACGCTGTGGCACTCGCTGATGACCCGCACCCTGGGGTATCGCCGCTTCGGGGCCTTCGGCGGTGACATCGGCGGCGGCGTGACCCAGTGGCTCGGCGCGCTCCATCCGGACGACGTCGCGGGGATCCACTGCACCTCCGGGGTGCTGCCCACCGACTTCACCCGGCGCCCGCCGAGCGCGGCCGAGCAGGCGTTCCTGGACTCGCTGGCCGCGTATGACGTGGGCGACCAGGGCTACAGCGCGATCATGTCCACCCGTCCGGACACCCTCGGCGCGGCCCTGATCGATTCCCCGGCGGGACTGCTCGCGTGGATCATCGACAAGTACCGCGACTGGAGCGACTGCGACGGCGACCTGGAGTACCGCTGGGACAAGGACACGCTGCTGACCGTGGCCACGCTGTACTGGGTCACCCGCAGCATCGGTTCGTCGTTCAGGCCCTATTACGACTACGGACACGACGAACCGCTGCCGGTCATCACCGTGCCCGGAGCCATCACGTTGACCAACGAGCCGGCCTTCAAGGGCTTGCCCCGGGAGCTCGTCGAACGCTCCTACTCGGATCTCCGCCACTGGCACACCCCGTCGCGCGGCGGCCACTTCATGGCACACGAGGAACCCGCACAGGTCGCGGCCGAACTACGCACGTTCTTCCGGCCGTTGCGCAGCGACCCACCCGCCGAGCCCGCGCCGTGACGACGGCCGCGTCGGCGGACCGGCGCAGAGTGATCGTTGACGAGAAGTCTTACTAGAACATGCTTCCACTCCTGCCCTAAGGTGCCGGTGCGGGGGAAATCATCACGGTCACGCTGCCTCAACTTGCCTTGTGGCAGGGCTGCTCGACTGTCATGCCCGCTCCACTGGGACGGTGAAGGGCGGGCAATGGTGGCAGGCGACCGGGCGGGGGAAACCGCACTCCAGGCGGAGGACCCGGCGCAGATCGGCCCCTATCGGCTGCGCGGGCGGCTGGGGGATGGAGGCACGGGTTCGAGTCCGGTCTTCGTGGGGAGTTCGGCCGAGGGGCGGCTGGTGGCCGTCAAGGTGGCTGCCGGTCGCCTGGCTCACGAACCAGGCTTTCGCGAAGGGCTCAGCAACGCCGTTGCCGCTCAACAGGCCGCGAATACCAGCCACTTGGTGCCCTTGGTCGACCTGGGCCGGGACGCCGGACCCCAGGCCCAGGGCCGCCCCTGGGTGGCCACCGCGTTTCTGGAAGCGCCCTCGCTGGAACGGCTGGTCGCCGAGCGAGGGCCCTTGTCGCCCGACTCCTTGCGGGAGTTGGCGCACGGGATCGCCCAGGCACTCGCCGCGTCGCACGAGGCGGGCGTGATCCACGGCGACCTCAAGCCGTCGCGGGTGCTGGTGACCGCACACGGCCCGCGACTCCTCGATTTCGGGTTCGTACGGGCCCTCTCCGCGACCTCGATCGGCCGCATCGACCTCGCCGACGGCGATCCGGGGCTGCTGTCCCCGGAAGAGATCCGCGGCACCGAAGTGACCCCGGCAACGGACGTCTATGGCCTCGGGGTGGTGCTGCATCACGCGGCAACGGGAGCGCTGCCGTTCGGGATCGGCGAGGTCACCACCGCCTACGCGCGTGCGGACGGGTATCGGCGCATCGTGCACGACGAGCCGGATCTCGCGGGCGTACCGGATCCCGCCGTACGCTCCCTGATCGCGCAGTGCCTGGCCAAGGACCCGGCTGCCCGGCCCACGGCAGCCACCCTGGCGGCCCGCCCGGGAGGCACCCGGGCCGGTGTCGAGGCGCCCGCGCCCGAGCGCCCGGCGGCGGTCGAGGCCGTCCTCGCGGTACCGCTCGCCCCGCCTCCCCCGCCCCTGCCGGCAGCTCCGCAGGAGCACAAGACCCTGATGCTGAAAGGCATTCCGGAGCAGCCTCGGACGGCACGGGCGGCGGACAGCACCCCTGCGCCGGGAGGGCGGCCGGGCTCAGACCGGCCGCCTTCCGCGCCGATTGCCCCCGTCGGACCGACAGCTCCCGCCGGCCCGCCGGTCGCCTCGCCGGCGGCACCTTTCGCACCCACCGCGCCCCTCGCCCCGCCGCCCCTGCCCCCGTACATCCCACCGGCGCCACCTGCCGCGCCCCACCCACCTCATGGGCCCCGCCGACGCGGCACGCTGATCGGCGTGGTCGCCGCGGCACTCGCACTGCTGATCGTCGCCGTCGTCGCGGTCGTCGTCCGGCCCTGGGCCGACTCGGCAGACTCCCCCGCCGCCGCCCCGACCAAGTCCCCCTCACACCCCGCGGGCCCCAACGGCAAGGCGGGCTTCACCTGGGCCCTGACGCAGGGCGAGACCGGCTACTTCATCGGCCTGTGGAGCGCGGGGGACGACGATGTCGTGCTCGGCACCAGCGAAGGCCTGACCGCGTACGACGCGGCGAGCGGCGCGCAGCAGTGGACCTGGAAGCCGCCCGGCGACGGGCTGCTGTGCAACATGACCCACACCACCGAAGCAGGGGTCGGCGCGTTCACGTACGGCGTGTTCAACTCCGAGGTCGGCGGCATCGAGCAGTGCGACCAGCTGCAGACCATCGACGTCGCCTCCGGCAAGCTCCAGTGGAGCCAGGCGGTCTCCCTCCAGGGCAAGGGCGCCAAGGGCTTCCCGAACCGAGTCGGCGGGTCGGCGCTCTCCATCAGCGACGGCGTGGTGAGCGCGGCCTACGCAGGGCCCGCGACCAAGGCCAAGCACGGCCACACCGACGTGCTCGCCGCCGACGTGAGCACCGGAGACGTCAAGTGGTCGACGGACTTCGGCGGACGGCCCATGGCCAAGGGCTGCCGACTCAGCGGCCACGCGAAGGCGTTGGGCAAGACCGTCTACGCCATCGGCACCTGCGGCAAGAGCAAGGCCGCGAAACTGCTGGCACTGCGCGACGGCAAGAAGGCCGGCCGGCCCACCATCTCGGTGGCCGGCGCCCTGCCCAGCTGCAATGACATCAGGGTCGGGGTGCTGTCGGCGTTCATGACCGCCAACGCCCAACATGTGCTGGTCAGTTGTGGCCACCCCACCACCAAGCTGTTCACCGTGTCGGCCGGTTCGGACCGGCCGGTGCCGGTGGACCTGGACAACGTCGCGGCCACCGGCCTGCGGGACGGCTACAGCGGTGTGGGGCCCCCGGGCAATGTCGTCCTGGCCGGCGACAAGGTGTATCTCGTCCAGGGCGAGGACGTCGTCGCCGGGGGCGAGTCCGACGGAGTCGTGGCCGTGGACCTGAACTCGGGCAAGCAGGACTGGCAGGCCTCGATCGAGGGTGCGTCCACGGTGATGCTGCTCGCGGCCACCGATGACGGCGTGGAGGTCCTGGCAGGGGGATCGTCGGGCCTGCCCTCCCTGTACACCGTGCAGGGGGCGGGCCAGGTGACGCGCGGGGACACCATGAAGCCGGAACAGGGGCGCGCCCTCGACGGCGCCACCGGCTTGAGCGGGCCGCAGGTCGTGCGGGCGGGCGGATACGTGGTCGCGGGCTTCTCGCACGCGGTCAACGACAACGACATCCTCATCGCCGTCGCCCCGTCGGGCGCGAAGGGGGGCGAGTAGGCGATGGCCGACCAGTACCCGGCGCCGGGCCGGCATCCGCACCCCGCCTCGCCACCAGGCCCTCCCGCACCGCCCGGCCGCGAACCGCCAGGTTTCCAACAGGCCCCGCACTACCGGCTGATCGTCGGGTGCGGCATGGCCGCCGCCGTCCTCGCGGTGTGCGGTGCGGTGGTGAACTTCGGGCCCAACCTGAATCCGAAGGCACCGCCCGTGCCGGGCGGCGTGCCCACGGGCCGGCCGACCGGACTGCCGTCGGGCTTCCCGACGGACCTGCCGAGCGGCTACCCCACGGATCTGCCGAGCGGCTACCCGAGCGGCCTCCCGACAGGCATACCCACCGACCTCCCGACGGGCCTGCCCACCGACCTCCCGACGGACTTTCCCACCGATCTGCCGACCGGCTATCCCACCGACCTGCCGACGGAACCGTGATGAGCAGCCACCTGCCTCCCCAGCCGGGCGCCGGGCCCACAGCCCCACCGCCGATGCCCGCCCTGCCGCCCCCACCGCTCCCCGGCACACCTCCGTACGCCCCGAAATCCGGGGCCGTACCGGCCGCGGCGATGCGCAACGCGCTGCGCATCGCCCTCGTGATGACCGCCCTGTACGCGAGCCAGGTCTTCATCGACATGCTGCGCCCGCGCTACGAAGGCGAGGAAGCGCACGCCTGGGTCGGGATCCTCAACCCGCCGCTCTCCGGCATGCCCGACCCCGGCTTCGGCTGGTACAAGGTGTCCTTCTGGGTGTACGTCATCGCGCTTCCGGTCGCCGCGGCCATCTGGCTGTTCGGCAGCCGGCACGCCCGCACCCTGCCCGACCCCGCCGCATCCGCTCGCGCCACCCTGCTCTGGCAGGGCTGGGTCATCGGCGTCCTGCTGGCCCCGTACCCGCTCTGGACCATGGACGGGATCAGCAGGATCCCCGGCTACATCCTGATCTGCCTGCCGAGCACCGCGTACGCCGTCTGGCTGGTGCATCGCATGCAGCGCTTCGCGCGGGTACCCGGGTGGCTGCTGCTTTCGATGGTGGGCTGGGGCGCGCTCATCGGCGTCGGGTTCGGCGGCTCGATGATCCAGTGGTGGATGGACTACTCGGGCAACTTCCTCTTCCCCGAGTTCGGGCCGGACGTCGCCCTCGACTTCGGGAGGTTCAGGGCCCAACAGACCTCCGGCGCCCTGCTGTTCGCCGGCATCTTCGAGGAGCTCGGCAAGGGTCTCGGGGTGGCGTTCGCCTATCTGCTGCTGCGCCGGCACATCCACAACGTGGTCTCCGGCATCGTCCTCGGCGCGGCGAGCGGGGCGGGCTTCAACCTCATGGAGAGCGCCAACTACATGGCGATACGCGAGGGTTCCAAGGCCTCCTCGGAGTACTTCACCCGCCAGTCGCTCGGTCTCATGGCCGGGCACCTGGCGTTCACGGCCGCGATCGGTGCCGGGTTCGGCATCGCACGCAAGCTCAAGGACCCGGCCGCCCGTCGGCGGGCGATCGTGTGCGGGTTCGGCATCGCCATGGCCGGACACTTCTCCAACAACGCGTTCTTCTCCTACTACGGCCGCCACAAGCAGGACTGGTTCTCCCCGACCGACACCGTCGACACCCTCGTGCTGCTGCCGCTCGCCATGTTCCTGTTCCAGGGCCCCCTGGTACTGCTGTACGTGATCCTCGTGCGGCGCGGCAACAAGGACCAGGCCGCCGCCCTCGCCGTCGAGCTGCGCGCCGAGGCCGCGACGGGCTTCGGCGCGGTCACCGCCGCCGAGGTCCCGGTCCTGCTGCGCCCGGGGCGCCGCCTCTTCCTGCGTCTGCGCGCACTGCGCCGCGACGGCCTCACCGGATACCGCGATCTGAGCAGGCTGTACGCCGCCCAGCTGCGGCTCGGCGCGGCCCGCTGGGATCGCGCCCGTGACGAGTACGTAGCGGCGACAGACGCGTCTGTACCGGCCACGCCGGAGGAACAGACGCTGCGCGAGCAGATCATGCGCCTCAAAGGCCGACAGGCCCAACAGGCCGCCCCCGCCCGACCGTTGCAGGTGGCCCCGTGAGACGACGACGTACGCACCTTCGACGCATCTCCACCGCCGGGCGGCGCATCTCCACCGCCGGGCGGCGCATCGCCGCGCTCGCCGGAACCCTGTTCGCGCTGTGGCTGTTCCTGCCCGCGACACCCGCCTACGCCTGCGGCGAGCCCAAGTACGCGGACGAACCCGGCCAGGCAGGTCCCCCGCAGTTCAGCGACCCGTGCGCCCCACAGGCCGAGACCGGGGCGGCGGTGGTCGCGGCGGCCGGACTGGTCGCCGCGGCGGTGGCGGGCGCGGTCAGCGCGGCCCGCGGGGCGGTGCCCAGCCCGGCGGAGCTCGCGGACGCACTCGCCGCACCCGCCGAGGCAGTGGCGCAGTCGGCACCGCCGCCCCTGGCCCGTCCGGCCGAGGGCAACACGGGCCGGACCGTCGCCGGCGACCCGGTGGACGTGATCTCGGGCCAGATGGTCACCTCGGACACCGACGTCGAACTCCCCGGCCTGCTCCCGCTGTTGCTGCGCCGCGCCTACGCCTCTGCCTATGACGCCGGACGCCTCTACGGGCCGGGCTGGGCCTCCACCCTCGATCAGCGCCTGGAGGTCGTCGGCTACGAGATCCACTACATCGGCGACGACGCCCAGGTGCTGCGCTACCCCCTGCCCACCCAGCACGGCGTGCCGGCCCTGCCCACCGCAGGCGCACGCTGGCCGCTGGTCTGGGAAGCGGACGGGACGATACGCATCGACGACCCGTGGTCCGGCTGGAGCCGCCACTTCGCCGCCTGGTCGCCCGGACGGCCCGTGTGCCCGCTCACCGCCTTGACCGACCGGGGCGGCCGGCGCATCACGATCCAGCACGCGAGCGAGGACGGCACCCGGCCGACCGAGGTCACGCACGGCGCGGGCTACCGCATAGCCGTCGACACCCGGCAATCCGACCTGCACGGCTCACGCGTCGTCGCCCTGCGCCTGCTCGACGGTACCGATGACGGCCGCGGCACGCTGCTGCGCAGCTTCCACTACGGCGAGCACGGCCGACTGATCCAGGTGGTCAACTCCCAGGGCGGACGGCAGCGTTACGAGCACGACCACGCCGACCGCATCACCGCCTGGACCGACCGCAACGGCCACCGTTACGCCTACACCTACGACGATCACGGGCGCGTCGTACGGGGTGACGGACCGGGCGGCGACCTGTCGGCGGCCTTCGCCTACCACCCGCTGCGCCGCGTCACCGTCGTCACGGACTCGCTCGGTCACCGCACCGAGTTCCACTACGACCGCCACCACCACATCACCAGGACCGTGGACCCGCTGGGCCACAGCGTCCTGACCGAGCACGACCGCCACGGCCACCTCCTCGCCCGGACCGACGAGTTGGGCCACACCACCCGCTTCACCCGCGACGAGCACGGCGACATCACCCGCGTGGACCGCCCCGACGGCACCACGATTTCCGCCCGCCACAACGCCCTTCACCTGCCGGTGGAGACGATCGAACCCGGCGGGTCGACCTGGCACCACACCTACGACGCACGCGGCAATCCGCTCGCCGTGACCGATCCGACCGGTGCGGTCACGACCTACAGCTACGACGAGCGGGGCCACCTGGCCACGGTCACGGACGCGCTCGGCCACGTCCAGCGCCTGGAGACGGACGCCGCAGGCCTCGTCACCGCCGCCTCGGACCCGCTCGGCGCCACCACCCGCGTCACCCGCGACGCCTTCGGCCGCATCACCGGACTCCGCGACCCGCTGGGGCAGTTGACGACGCTGGAGTGGACCACCGAGGGATGGCTGACCCTGCGGCGCCGCCCCGACGGCAGCGTGGAGCGCTGGCGCCACGATGCCGAGGGCAACGAGATCAGCCACGAGGACGCCGGGGGCGGCCGCACCGAAACCGTCCCGGGCCCCTTCGGCAACCCCGTCGCACGCACCACCGCGGACGGCGCCCGCTACCAGCTCTCCTACGACACCGAGCTGCGCCTGACATCGGTCACCGGCCCCACCGGCCTGGTCTGGCGGTACGAACACGACGCATCCGGCCGCGTCACCGGCGAGGTCGACTTCGACGACCGCCGACTCGGCTACCGCCTGGACGCGGCGGGCCGGCTCATCGAGCGCGTCAACGGCGCGGGACAGGTGGTGCAGCACACCCGTGACACGCTGGGCCGCATCCTCGAATCCCGGCACGACACCGGCGCGGTGACCGCGTACGCCCACGACGCGAACGGCGCCCTGCTACGGGCCCAAAACCCCGACGCCACACTGGAGTTCACCAGGGACGCGCTCGGCCGCGTCCAGTCCCAGACCGTCAACGGCGCCCGTACGACATGGGAGTACGACGCCCGCGGAGCCCGTACCCGCCGCACCACGCCCACCGGCGCGGTCAGCGAGTGGAGCTTCGACGCGGCGGGCCGCCCCACCACCCTCGCCGCCGCGGGCGGCCGGCTGGCCTTCGAGTACGACGCGGCCGGCCGCGAGGTGACCCGGCACCTGGGCACGACGGCCGCGCTCACCCAGACCTACGACGCGCTGCACCGCATGACGGCCCAGAGCCTGTGGTCACGCGACACCACCGGCACCCGGCCGCTGCGCCAGCACACCTTCGCCTATCGCCCCGACGGGTACCTCGCCGCGATCCGGGACCCGGAGACCGGCGTCTGGCGCTTCGAGCTCGACCCGCTCGGCCAGGTGACGGCCATACACGCCGAGGCGGACGGTGGCGACGAGCGGCAGCCTGCGGAACGCTACGCCTACGACGCGCTCGGCAACCTGACACACGGCCAGTGGCCCACACACCACCAGAAGGACGACGACGCACAGGGCGCCCGCGCCTACGCCGGCACCCTGATCCGCAGCGCGGGCAGAACCGCCTACGCCCACGACGCCCAGAGCCGGGTCACCACCCGGACCCGGACGACCCTGTCGGGCAAGGCCCGCACCTGGCAGTACACCTGGGACGCCGAGGACCGCCTCACCCAGGCCGTCACGCCCGACGGCACGGTCTGGCGCTACCGCTACGACCCGCTGGGCCGCCGCATCGCCAAGCAACGCCTGGACGCGCAGGGCTCGGTGGCGGAGCAGACGGACTTCACGTGGGACGGCACGACGCTCTGCGAGCAGACGTCGCGCAGTGCGTCCGGACCGGCGCGCCGGGCCCTGACCCTGACGTGGGATCACCGTGGGGGGCGGCCGCTGGCGCAGACCGAGCGCAGGTCACTGTCGGACAGTGAAGTCGACGAACGCTTCTATGCGATCGTCACCGACTTGGTGGGCGCACCGACGGAACTCGTCGACAAGCAGGGAGACATCGCCTGGCACGCGCGGGCCACGCTTTGGGGCGTAACCGCCTGGGACCGGAGCGCGACCGGCTATACGCCACTCCGTTTCCCGGGCCAGTACTACGACCCTGAAACCGGTCTGCATCACAACTACTTTCGTTTCTACGACCCTGACACCGCTCGCTATCTCACCCCTGACCCGTGGGGGCTTGCGCCTTCTCCCAACCCCATGGCTTACGTTGCCAACCCCCTACACGGCATCGACCCGCTCGGTCTCGCCGCGGTGCCCATGGGCAACCGGGACAACCCGTTCCCGGACCGGGAGAGCGCGGAGAGAGCGGCGTTCGACCTTGCTGGGGTGCCCTACGACAAGACACCGGATTTCGCGTGGGAGATGGGACCCGACCGCACACGAAAGGGCCAAGATCTGTACGTCTACGACACCGAGGTGACCCACTGGGGCAACATGCGACAGTTCGAGATGGAGCAGGGGTCGCGCGTCGTTGTCGAGCACACGGATGACCCGTTGGGCTCCCACTTTCACGCGGGGAAGCCCAAGCAGGGTTCAACCCGCACAGACGTCAATTTCGGCTGGGCCAGCGAAACCCCGTTCGAGGACGGCTTCGAACGGTATGGCAAGGTCGACAAGCCCCGTGGTGACCACCACCTCTACTACTACGGCGGAAAGGTGTGTCCCAAATGAACGACCCGGGCTTCGCCGAACTCCTGAGCCGCTGCGGCCTGGAAGTCCTCGAGGTACCGCTGCCCGACTCGCTGCCCGCGCCGCGCCGCGCGGCAGGTATCACCTTCGGAGGGAGCGAACCTGCCGCGACGGTCCCCTTCAACGGACCGCACCTGGGCGCACGTGTGGACGAGGCATGGCTACGGATCGCCCACGAGCAACAGCTGGTTGACGGGCAGGGACGTTTCCTGATCACCACCGGCATGGAGGGACCATGGGTCCCGGTCCGACTCCAGGGCGATCTCCACCTGGCGGAGCACCTGGTGGGAGCCAATGCCCGGCCGGGGCACGCCGAATTCATCACCATGGCGCTCGACGGCAGTGTCATGTGCGGCGTGACCACGGAGGAGTACGACGTCTGGCTGGTGGTGGACCGAGACCGGATCCGGCAGCCGCTCCCGCCTCCCCCGGACATCGAAGCGGCCCGCGCGGCCACACGCAGGAGGCTGGAGCTCGAAGAGCGATACGCACCCGAGCGCCTCACGCCACCACTCGACGACGGGTGGGTTCTCCTCGCATTCGATCGCCACACCGTCCATCTCAAGCGACTCCACGAGATCCCGGACGACATCAGCCAGGATCTGCTTCCCGATGCCCTCGGGACTGCCGTGCCCGGGACCGCTGCCACTCCGCGGCAACTCACCGAGAGCCAGGCTCAGGCCCTCGGTGACCGGCTCGGCATTCCGGTGGAGGATCGGCGATTCGGATACTTCGTGGAGTTCCAGCACGCTGCCGTCAAGAGCCGGCAGTCACAGCGGCGTGCGATCGCCCCTGATCTCCTTGCGTGAGGCCACACCTCTTCCGATATGAGGTCGCCAAACGCCGGTGGGGCCACGGACCCGCCGGCCGAGCAATGCGTCAGGTCCCTGCCACCGGCGCCAGCGAATTACCCGCCGGGATCCCGCCGCAGCTGGACGGCACCGTCCGGCCCGCGAAGCGGTCGTTGAGCCAGGCCTGGGCGACCGGCGCGAAGGCCGCAACGACGCCGATGGGGCTGAGCAGATCGTGCTGCCTCCGGCGACCATGACCCCGTCACCGGTGTCGATGCCGTCCCCTCCAGCGGGCCAGCGCTGCCCTGCGCGATGTAGCCGGGTGCCGCAGGGCGTAACCCGTAGGTAACCGCGGTGGAAGTCACCAAGAGGTACGAGGGTTGCCCAGGGCTGCGACAGAACTCATGCCGCAACCACACATGGCCCGGCCCACAGGTACGCGGGCCGGGCCATGCAGGGAGAGCTCAGACGAGCTCCCCACCCCGCGCCACAACCTGCCCCCCATGCACCACCATGTCCCGCTGCGGCATGTCCACCACCACCTGCGGAGTGCACTCGCCGCGGACGAGGAGGAAGTCCGCCGGGTCGCCCGGCTGGAACGTGACCCGGTCCAGGCCCATCACGTCCGCGCCGCCGTGCGCGCCCACCGTGTAGCAGTCGTTGAGCTCCTCGTCGAGGCGTACGTCGGTGACCCAGCCCAGGATGTGGGTGCGGTGCAGCATGTCCGCGTTGCCGAAGGGGCTCCACGAGTCGCGGACGCCGTCCGAGCCGAGGCCCACCCGCACGCCGTGCTCGCGCAGTTTCGCGATGGGCAGCACCAGGGACTCGTTGGGGGACACCGTGGTCAGCGCGATGTCCTGCTCGCCCAAGTCCGCCGCCATCGCGTCGAGTTCGGCCTCGGCCAGGAACGGCAGGCAGAAGACGTGGCTGACCGTGACCTTGCCGCGCAGGGACAGCGCCTTGGTGCGCTCGATGATGCCGCGCAACACCCGGATGCCCTTGTCGTCGCGGTCGTGGAGGTGGATGTCCACGCCCACGTCGTAGCGGTCGGCCAGGCGGAAGACGAGGTCGAGCTGCTCGTCGAGGGCGTTGTCGAAGCTGATCGGGTCGATGCCACCGATCATGTCGACGAGCCCGCTGCGGGCGGCGTCCTCGAGGAGCTTGGCGGTGCCGGGGGTGCGGATGACGCCGTGCTGCGGGAAGCCGACGATCTGCACGTCCAGCGCGTGGTCGAGGCGTTCGCGGGCCTCGGCGACGCCTTCGAGTCCCTTGAGGCCGTAGGCCGGGGCGACGTCGGCGTGCGCCCGCATGGCGCGGGTGCCGCGGGACACGGCGTGGGCCATCAGGCCGTACGCCCGCTCCCCCACCGTGCGGCTCTGGCTGCGGAACAACTCCACGTCCTGCGCGCAGTATTCGGCGATGCCGCGGGCGGGCTTGCGGGTGACCCAGTCGCCGCCCCAGGTGGTCTTGTCGGGGTGGATGTGGGCGTCGACCAGGCTCGGCAGGGCGATGCGGCCGTCGCCGTCGATGATGCGGGCGCCCTTCGGGGCGGCCCGGTCCGTGATGCGGCCGTCGATCACCGTCAGGTCGACGGGCGTCTTGGCACCGAAGGGCCGTACGTTGCGGAAGACGACGGCCTTGCCGTGGTGCGGCCCACGGCCGGCGGCACCGGCATCGGTGTCGGCGGCGGCCTGGTTCGCGGTGACGCCGAGGGCGGCGGTCGCGCCGGCGAGGGTCGCGGCACCGCCGGCGAGCATGCCGCGGCGGGACAGGGGCGGGGGAACCATGGGATCTCCTTGCGGTCGGTCGGTCAGTCGGGGCGTACGACGTGAGACGTGAGGTGGGGGCGTACGACGGACGGCGGCCGGCCGTCAGACGGGCAGGCCCGAACGGACCACGGACACCGGCTTGCTGAGCACGGTGAGGTCGGCAAGGGGGTCGCCCGCGACGACGAGGACATCGCCGGCGTAGCCGCGAGCCAGTCGGCCGACCGTGGTGAGGCCGAGGAGGCGTGCCGCGCCGGTGGTCGCGGTGCGGATCGCGTCGAGGGCGGGCAGCCCGGCCGCGTGCATCAACTCGACCTCGCGGCCGATGGGCTTGACGGTGCCGCCGGAGGAATCGGTGCCCGCCGCGAGCGGCACGCCCCTCTCGTGGGCGGCGAGTACGGCGCGCTTGAGGAGGGGCAGGTAGGTGCGGCCGCGTTCGGCGAGGACGGGGTTCGAGGACTCGGCGAGGCCCGCGATCGCGGCCAGCGTGGGCGTGAAGTACGTGTTCCTGCGGCGCATTTCGTGCAGGGTGCGCTCGCCGACGTACACGCCGTGCTCCAGGGAGCGGATGCCCGCGGTCACCGCGTCGTGGCAGCCCTTTTCGCTGTAGCTGTGGCACAGCACGCCGCGTCCGCCGCGGCGGGCCGCGGCCACCACCTCGGACAGCTGCTCGTGCGAGTAGACCTGGGCGAGAGGGTCCTGCTCGGGCAGCCCGGCCCGCTCGTTGACCCGGGTCTTGACCCAGTCGGCGCCGCGCGCCAGGTTGACCTCGACGACCCGGCGCAGCGCCTCGGCGGAGCGTACGCCGTCCTTGAGGCGGGCCAGTTCGGTGAGGTCGGGGTCCGCGAGGACGGTGTCGCCGAGGTCGGGGGTCACGAAGACGCCCGCGGCCTTCAGGCGCGGGGCGAGGACGGGGGCCTGGCGGGCCAACTCCCGTACGGCGATGTCCTGGTAGAAGTTCGTGGAGCCGCTGCGGGCGCTGGTCGCGCCCTTGCGGACCGCGTCGCGTGCCTCGGCGGCGGTGTTGAGGTGGATGTGCGCGTCGACGAGGCCGGGCAGCACCCACCGGCCGTGGGCGTCGAGCCGCGGGGCATCCTGCGGCACGCCGATGCGGGAGCGGGGGCCGGCCGCGCGGACCAGTCCGTCACGGATGACGACGACGGCGTCCGGCGTGACGTCGCCGGTCCCGGGGTCGAGCAGCGTGCCGCCCTCGATGACCAGGTCACCGGTGAGCGGAGTGCCGAGGCGGCGTGGGGCGGCTGCGGCGGCGGGGGTCGCGGTGGTGGCCAGCAGCGCGGTGGTGGTGCCGGCCAGGGCGGCGGCGCCGGCGAGTACGCCGCGCCTGGTCAGTGACGCGGCGGGCGGCGGGGTGGGGTCGACGCACATGAGGGCTCCTCGTGGGCGGTGGGCAGGCAACGGGCCCGGAGGCTTCGCCCGACCTTTTGTATACCAAGAGGCGCCACGCCAACAAGATCGCACCACGCGACGTCACGTACGTACGGGCATTATGACGGGATACGCGCAGAGGTGGCCCGCCTCGATCTACGTCTTGGTATACAACTACGCGGTACCGAAGAGCGACCGCAGCGCCACCGCCCGGCTGTCGCGCACGTGCAGCAGCGTGCTCGCCGCAGCCGGTTCCTCGTCGCCCGCCGCGATGTGCCGGAACATCTCCGCATGCTGCGCCCGCATGTGCGCGGGCTCCTCGCGCAGCCCGAAGAGCAACTGCAGCTGCCAGCTCAGCTGCTCCATCGTGCGGGCGAGCAGCGGGTTGCCGCCGAGCGCCACGATCTCCTCGTGGAACGCCGTGTGCGCGGCCACCTCACGCTTGCCCTCGCCCGCCGCGGCCGCCTGTTCGGCCCGCTCCAGCAGCTCACGCAGCGCCGCCAGACCCTCGGGCTCCCCGGCCGCGGCGGCGACCCGGCGGGCCGCGAGTCGGGAGGCCTGCACGGCGAGGGGCTCCCACACCTCGTACAGATGACGTACGTCGGCGGGCTCCAGGCTCCGCACCCGGACCCCGCTGTGCGGCAGCAGCTCAAGGAGCCCCTCGGCGACGAGGGCGCGCAGCGCCTCGCGCACCGGCACCCGCGACATCTGCAGCTCCTCGGCGACCTCGCGTTCCACGAGGCGGGAGCCCATCGCGTAGCGCCGGTCCACGATCCGCTGCCGCACCGCCTCGCGCGCCTGCGCGCTCAGCGACATCCGGCCGCCGCCTCGCGTCCGCTCCGCCGCGTCCGCCTTGCTGCCTGCCACGTGCACCGTCCTCCGCTCGCCCCGTCCCCGGCGAGAATACGCGGCACCACCTGCGGGGCAGGGCGAGCTTCGGGCCTGCGGGCTACTTGGCGACGGCGGATCCGAAGTGGGCTTCGTCGGCCGGCGCGCCGAGGGCGGCGGCGCCGAACGACCAGGAGCCGTTGGCGGTCGGGCCCGCGGACGTCGCGCCGAACACCCAGGCGAAGCCTTCGCTGACGTTCTCGTCGGGGGCCGTGGTGACGAGCTCGGCGCGGCCGTCCCGGTTGGAGTCGATGAGGCGGGCCTGCGCCCCGAAGAGGTCGCCCTGCTCGGCCGCGCCGGGCACGCCCGCGGTGTTCTGGTTGAAGTTCTGCACGCCGGTCGAGGTGATCCCCCGTGCCGAACCGCGCAGCAGCCAGACCGCGCCCGCGTCGGGGAGGTCGCCGATGCTCTCGCCCTGCGCGCCGATGGCCAGGTCGAGGTAGCCGTCGCCGTTGACGTCGCCGAGGCTCACGTCGCTGCCGAAGTCGTCACCCGACTCGTCGGTGCCGGGGATGCCGCCCTGGCCCTGCTGGAAGATGGTGACGGGCTCCTCGCCGTTGGTTCCGAACAGGCCGAGGTTGCTGCCGTAGCGGACCTGGACGGCGCCCCCGGACAGGTCCCATTCGCCGTGTTCGAGGATGCGCGGGTCGCCGAGTACGACGTCGGGATAGCCGTCCTTGTTGATGTCACCGGAAGCCCCCACCGTGCCGCCGGCGAAGGTGCGGTCCAGGGTCAGCCCGTCCGGGGTGCCGCGCAGCAGTGCCGAGCGGCTCTGGACGTATTCCAGGGACGGCTGGGTGCCGGTGACGATGAGGTCGGCGTAGCCGTCCTTGTTGTAGTCGGCGCCGGTGAGGCCGGTGGGCTTGAAGCCGTCCTCCGTCGGCAGGCCGTACATCTGCTCGGGGTTCTGCGGAGTGCGGGAATCGCCGAATCCGTGCACGTAGACGGCATCGGTTCCGTTGACCTGGGCGAGTTCGGGGCGGCCGTCCGCGTCGACGTCGGCGGCGGTCAGCCCGGTCCCGTACGCCTCGTTAGCGCTGGGCTCGCCCAGGGTGTGGCTCTCCAGCCAGCTGGCGGTGCCGGCCAGGCCGCGGGCCGAGCCCCACACCACGGTGACGCCGCCCGCGTCCGTGGCGGAGCCGATGTCCTCGCCGGGTGCGCCGATGGCCAGGTCGGCGTAGCCGTCGCCGTCGAGGTCCTGGGAGGCCACGGACGCGCCGAAGGAGTCACCGGCCTCGGGAGTGCCGGGCACACCGCTGGAGCTCTGGGTGAGGACGAGCCGGTGGACGGTGTCCAGGCCGGAGGACGAGCCGTAGAGGACGGACACGAAGCCGGCCCCCTTCTTCCCGTCGACCGTCGCCCGGGGGGCCGCGGTCACCAGGTCCCGGTATCCGTCGCCGTTGAAGTCGTCGTGGGCCACGGCTGCCGCGGCCGGGGCGGCCGCCGCGGTGGTGGTCCCGGTGATGACGATGCCGGCGGTGGTGGCGAGTACGCCGGCCACGAAGGCCGCGAGGTATGTCGAGCGCAAGGAAGTCCCCCTGTGAGTGACCGCGTCGAGCTGCGGCCGTGCGGATTGCGGGCCCGGGTAACGGGAGTGATGAGATCAGCCCGTTGCCCTTGGCGTGGGATCAGACACGCGATCACCGCTGGGGGTTGTGCTCCCTCGAGTGGGCCGGTGCACCCTGTGACACGGCTGTGACAGCCGCGGCCGGTCCGGGACGAACGAGCACCTCCGGTTCCCAACCACCCCTCGCACCCCACCCGTTGAGCAGAGCACCGCTCGCACACGTATCCACGGGGAGACACGTACGCACGAGGAGCATCGAACCCGGACCGCAGCGCACAGCACCGCCCGAACAGCACCACCACCCCCGGAGGCCCCCATGGCAGACGCCGGCAATGTCACCGCCCTCTTCCGCGCGGCCGCGGCCCACAGCCCCTCGTACGCCACCCTCGACCGGACCCACCACAGCGGCGCCCCGCTCGTCGACTTCTGTATCCCGTGCAATCCCTACTTCCCGACGCCCGAGATGTTCGACGAGCTCGGCGCGCGGCTGCGGGACATCCTGACCTACTACCCGAGCAGCGCCGACACCGTCACCGCCGAGCTCTGCTCGGTGCTCGGCCTCCATCCGGGGACCGTCGCGATGGGCAACGGTTCGACCGAACTCATCACCTGGATCGACCACTTGCTGGTGCGCGAGTCCCTCGCGGTGCCGGTGCCGACGTTCGGCAGATGGACCGACCAGCCGATGGAGACCGGCAAGCGCGTGGACATGTTCCTGCTGCCGGAGCAGGCCGGCTTCGCCCTCGATCCGGCGGACTTCGTCACTTTCGTACGTTCCCGGGGTTCGCGCACGGCCGTGATCTGCAACCCCAACAACCCGGACGGCGGACTTCTGCCACGCCGCTCCGTGCTCGCCCTGCTCGACGCGCTGCAGGATCTCGAACTGGTCGTCGTGGACGAGTCGTTCCTCGACTTCGCGGACGCCGAACCGCAGCCGAGCGTCGCCGCCGAGGCGGTGCTGCGCCCGAACGTGATCGTCCTGCGCAGCCTCGGCAAGAACTTCGGGCTGCACGGGGTGCGCTTCGGCTATCTCGTGGCGAACCCGGCACTCGCCGGGAAGGTGCGCGCCGCGCTGCCCAAGTGGAACCTCAACTCCTTCGCGGAGACAGTGGTGTTCATGCTCGGCCGGCATCGCCCGGCGTACGAGCTGAGCCTGCGCCAGGTGTGCCGCGACCGCCAGGAGATGCTCTGGCACCTGGCGCGACTGCCGGGCCTGACCGTCCACCCCTCGCAGGGCAACTTCCTGTACGTCCGCCTCCCCGAGGGCGTCGACGGCGCGGCCCTGCGCGACCGGCTCCTCACCGAGCACGGGGTCCTGGTCCGCGAATGCGGCAACAAGATCGGCAGTTCGAGCCGCTATCTACGGCTCGTGGTGCGCCCACAGCACGAGGTGCAGCGCCTGCTCGCCGGGTTGGAGCAGACGCTGTACGGGGGTGCCGATGGGCAGTCGCTGCCGGCCGGCCCGGATGCGTACGGCCCTTTGCGTCCGGTGATCCAGGGCTCCGGCACGGCGGCGGTGGACCGACTGGTCATGCGGGCCTGAGGACTCCGCCCGTCACGCTGACCATTCGGGCCTGAGCGTTCGCCCGTCACTTCGTGTAGACGGCCACGTGGTCGACGAGGAGGGGTTTGCCGGGGACCGTGCCGCCGTCGGGGCCGCCGCCCAGCTGGTCGGGCCAGCTTCCGCCCATGGCGACGTTGAGGATCAGGAACATCCCGTGCTGCGTCGCGTCCTTCCACGCCTCGGCCCCCAGCTGCTCCTCGGTGACGCGATGGTGCAGCTCGCCGTCCACGTAGTAGCGCACCTCGTGGGCGTCGAGCTCGGCGGCGTAGAGGTGGAATTTCGTGGTGCAGTCCGGGCAGGCGAAGGGCGGTGAGTTGTAGATCCTGTTCTCCCCGGGAGGGCCGGCATGGAGGGAGGAGTAGAACTCGGGCCTTCCGTTGATCTGTTCCAGCACATCGACTTCGCCCCACTGCGGCCAGCCCGTGTATCCGTTGTCGCGGATCGGCGCCCCCATCGCCCAGAAGGCGGGCCAATACCCTTTGCCCGTCGTGGTGTTGACGTCCGGGAGCTTGAGAGAGGCCTCGATGCGCAGTGTTCCGCCGTCCGGCACGGCGAAGTCGGAGCGCCGGGTCTCGATTCGGGCGGAGGTCCAGGATCCGTCCGGGGCACGCAAGGGTGTGATGGCCAGGTGGCCGGAACCGTCGAGGGACGAGTTGGCCGTGGAGTCCGTGTGCTTGCCGATCTCTCCGGTGCCCCAGTTCGCGGCCGGGCAGCCCGGGTAGCACCACCCCACGTCGTGCCGCCAGTTCTCGGCGGACACGCCACTTCCGGCAGGACCGTCGAAATCGTCCCGGAACACCTGGCGCCAGGAGCTCCCCGAAGTCGTGCGGGCAGTCGTGCTGGAGCAGGACACCGCCCCGAGGAGCAGCAGGAGAATCGAGGCGATTGTCGACGCGCTACGTGCCCGAGCCATGACCGCCTCCCATATCGCAGGCAACTGGGTCCTTCTTGCCAGTAGAGGGCGATGATCCACGGCGTCGCAACTCGCCGTACGCCTACTTGAGGACGTGCAGGCGCCGTATCTGGTCCTCGATCCGCGGGGCAAGGAGCGCGGCCGCGGTGTTCGTCAGGTGCGAGTCGTCCCGGTAGAGCAGGACGCCGTCCTTCACGGCTGGGCACATGGTGCCGGGCGGACACAGCACGTCGTCCACGTCGACCACGTGGACACCCTTCGGCGGGTGGTCCGCGATCAGGTCCGGGCGCAGGGCCTGCGCGGCCGGGAAGTCGCACGCCGAGGGGTCATTGGCGCCCGAGACGCACGCCGGGATGTCCTTGTCCGGCTTGGGATTGTCCCGGAGGTAGACCACGGGCGCGCCGGTGGCGGTGAGGGCGTCCAGGGTCGGCTTCCACGCGTCGGCCAGGGCTTGCGGTGAGGGACCGTACATGTTGAGCGAGCCGACAATGATCATCTTCGGCTTGGGTCCGGCGGCAATGCGCTTCAGCGCGTTGTCGCGCCAGGCGTCACACTCCGTGTACGTACGCCCGAGCTGCGGGTTGAACACCGACATCTGGGCAGGCGGGCAGCCCATCTTGGTGAGATCTTCCAGGGCCCAGTCGTGCTGTCGGGCGATGTCCTTGGCGACGGGGAACCACTCGTCGGCGTGCGAGTCGCCGAACAGGACGACACGGCCCTTCGCCCCGGTGTCGCCGAAGAGGCAGGCCGGGCTCGTCGTGCCGTCAGGGCGTACTTCGCAGTCGCCCGACTTCGGGTAGTCGGCGGACGCCTTGAGGGGCGAGGGCACCGGTCCGCCCACGGGGTCGGTGATCAAGTGGGATCCGCTCTTGGCTCCGACCAGCTGCAGGTTGGTCAGGTCGGTCGTCATCTCCCGGAGCGAGCCGCTGCCGACCGCCAGGGCGATGACGACCGGGAAGACCGTGGCGGCGAGTCCCAGATTGAGGCTGGGGCGGGCGCCGTCCTTGAGTGCGCGCGCATAGCGCAGCGGCTGCTCGACGAACTTCATCGTCAGCCATGCGGGCAGCAGGGCCGCCACGGCCACGACGGCCTTGACCGGCCAGGACAGCTGTCCGGCCCAGGCGTCGGCCAGCGTGAGCACCGGGAAGTGCCACAGGTACCAGGCGAAGGAGAGCTGTCCGAGCCTGCGCATCGGCTTGGCCGAGAGCAGCCGGCCGACGACTCCGGAGGGGCCGGCCGCGATCACGGCGACCGCGCCCAGCGTGGGCAGTGCCGCGGCCCAGCCGGGGAACGGCGTCTTGGAGGTGAACAGGACGACGGACGCGATGATGGCGCCCCCGCCGAGCACGCCAAGGGCGTGCGAGGTGAGCTTCCCGCGCGGCGCCCAGGCGACCAGGGCGAGCAGCCCGCCGAGCCCGAACTGCCAGGCCCTGGTGGGTGAGGCCATATAGGCGAGGGGCTGGTTGAGCTGGGTCCAGTACAGGCTGAGCACGAACGACGCCGCGGTCACCAGGACCAGCACGGGGCCGATGAGGCGCTTGAAGGTGCGGGCCAGGAGCCACAGCAGCGGGGCGAGCAGCAGATAGAACTGCTCTTCCACGGCCAGCGACCAGAAGTGCAGCAGCGGGCTCTGGCTCTGCCCGGCCGCCATGTAGTCGGTGTTGTGCGCGATGAACCGCCAGTTGGCGGCGCTGAAGGCCGAGGTGATGGCGTCCCAGGCCACGTCGGGGCGGCGCAGCGGCGGCAGGATCAGCCAGCTCGCGGCCAGCGTCACGATGAGGACGACGGCGGCCGAGGGCAGGATGCGCCGGGCGCGGCGGGCATAGAAGTTCGCGATGCGTACGCGCCCGGTCTCCCGTATCTCCTTGAGCAGCAGACCGGTGATCAGGAAGCCGGAGATGACGAAGAAGACGTCCACTCCGGTGTAGCCGCCGGCGAAGTACGGGATGCCGACGTGGAAGCCGACGACTGCGAGGACGGCAACGGCGCGCAGGCCCTCGATGTCTGTTCTGAATTTCATGAAGTGAGCCAGGAGAACATGGGATCGGCCCAGCCGGAGGCCAGGAAGCCGATGAGGACGAGCACCGAGGTGATGGCGAGACCGCTAGGCCAGCTCCGCGAGTGATTCACGCTGACTCCTTGGAAGGGCTAGGGCCTGTCGTCAAACTCCTGCCGTTGCCCGGAGGGCGGCACCGCGGCGTCTGGTGCGTGCTCTCGGCGTGCCGGATGGAAGTCCTCGTACTGGACGTACTTGGGCTTTCAACCGGTACGGCGAGAGTGCGTGCCAGGTGTCGCGGGGCAGGCAGGAGTTTGACGACAGGCCCTAGGGACGGGCGGAGGGTGAGCAGCGCCTCGCGGATCAGAGGCACCGTGATGGCGAGATAGGAGGCCACGAAGACCAGCGATCCCCAGACGTGCAGCACGCCTCCGTCGACCGCCGCATAGATCGCGCCGCCGCAGAGCACCACGTTGATCAGCGAGAACCAGATGAGAGCGATCTTGCTGACCGTGTGGGCGAGGGGATTGCGCTTCGCCGCCGCGCCGGTGGGCACCCATTCGCTGTGCCGACCCTTCAGCAGGTGCAGGAACGCGACCCCGTGGGCGACGCTGAACAGCGTTGTTCCGCGCAGTGCTTCGAAGCGCCAGCGGGTCGTGGCCACCGACGGCAGCAGCACGAGGAACACCCAGGCGGGCACGAGCAGCGGCAGGACGTGCCAGGCCCGGATGTCCATGGGCGAGAACCAGTACATGATCGCCATGGGCAGCGGCAGCATGAAGATGTTGATGGCGCCGGCGATGTAGTTGGCGAATCCGCTGAAGTAGGCGGCCCGCGCCCGCCACGGCATCTTCATCCGGTAGAAGTCCCGGTTCACCATGAGCTGCAGATTGCCCATGCACCAGCGGTACTGCTGATTGACCGCGGCCGACAGCGTGTCCGGGGAGAGGCCCTTGGCCAGCTGTACGGGAACGTACCGGGTGCTGAAGCCGCTCTGCTTCATCGCGATGCTGGTGTACATGTCCTCGCTGTGCGAGAGCTTGGCGAAGCCGTCGGTGATGTTCAGCGCGGAGCGGCGGTAGACGGCGCAGGAGCCGCAGCAGATGGAGGCTCCGTCGGCGTCGCGCGAAGGCATCAGCCAGCGGAAGAAGATCTCCTGCCAGGCGCCGGACGCCCGCTCGAGCCAGCTCTGTCCGGGCCCGGTGTCGAAGCAGTGCGGGCTCTGCACGATCCCGGTGCCCGGGTCGTCGAAGTACGGCATGAGGTGGTGCAGGAAGTCCGGCCGGGGGCAGAAGTCGGCGTCGAAGATCGTGACGAATTCCCCGTCACAGTGCTGCAGGCCGTAGTTGAGGTTGCCCGCCTTCTTCAGGTGTCCGCGGTTCGGGCGGCTGCGGTACTCGAAGCCGAACTCGTCGGCGAGCAAGGCCACTTCGGGCGATCCGGAGTCGTCGAGGACCCACACCCGCAGCTTCCCGTCCCACTCCAGCCGCGAGACGTGGTGAAAGGTGTTGCGCAGTACGTCGAGGGGTTCGCCGCACGAGGGCAGGAAGATGTCGATGCTCGACCTGACGCTCGGCGCCCACCCTTCCACGAGCGCCAGGTGGCTCTCCTTGGAAAGGCGCCGCTTGCTCTGCCCGTCCAGGGACGCCAGGATCCAGGCGACGCTGTTGAGGCCCAGGATCACCATGAAGCCCCACAGCGCCGGCGCCCGCAGCGCGAACAGGAACAGCGTGACGGCCCCGAACACATAGGAGGCGGACATGCATATGAGCACCCAGCGTCGCTGCGGCCCGAGGTAGGCGTACATTTCCTCGTCCGTCGGCGGCGAGACGATGCCGACGGGCGGCGCCGGTGTTCCGCTCTTACCCATGGTTTTCCTTCACTCTTGCGTGAGATGCCAGAACGCGACTCGATCTCGCCGCAAGGCGTCATCCATCATGAATGAAGAATTCATGAGCACGCCAGGCCGGGACGCCTTTGATCAATTGTGCCGATCGCCCGGCAGAGCGGTAGGGTCATTCCTGGCCAGTCGGCTTTACACTCCCGTGGAAATAACCTCACGGCACATTTATGGACATTCGTCCTTTCGATCGGCGACCAATGGCCTATCTGCCAGTAGATTCCCGTCGGCCAAGTGACCGACATCGCCTTTCCATTAATCGGCCGAATTCGCGAGAGCCACAACGACGCCAATTCCCCTAGGCTGAACTGTCGGCCATCGCCCCCAGAAAGCCAGGCCCATGAAATACCTGCGCACCACTGTTGTCTCCCTGGCAGCGGGAGCCCTGCTCCTGGGTGTCGCCGGCTGCGGCGCCTCCTCGCATGACGGCGCCGACGGGTCCGCCGCGCTCAACGCCGGATCAGTGAGCTCGCAGGCGTACGACATCAAGCCGCTGCTTCACCCCGAGAAGAAATACCTCGGGATGGCGGCCGACGGCGTCCCGCAGTCGCTGAAGCCCGTCGACGCATTCGCCGAGACGGCGAGCAAGAAGCCCAACCTCGTCACGTACTTCGTCGCCTGGGGCACGGACTTCAACTCCCAGCAGGCCAAGGACATCTGGGCCAAGGGCGCCATGCCCTTCATCAACTGGGAGCCGTTCAACACGTCGCTCGCCGACATCGCGGCGGGCAAGAGCGACGGATACATCCGCCAGTACGCCAAGGCCGTACGCGAGTTGAACATCCCGGTCGGCCTCACCTTCGGGCACGAGATGAACGGCGACTGGTACCCGTGGGGTGCCTCGAAGTCCACCGCCAAGGACTTCGTCGCGGCCTGGAAGCACGTCCACGACCTCTTCCAGGACCAGAAGGCCACCAATGTCATTTGGACCTGGAGCGCGAACAACATCACCCCGGCGCCGGACGTCAAGCTGAAGCCGTACTGGCCCGGCGACGACTACGTGGACTGGGTCGGCGTCGTCGGCTACTACGTGAGGAACGGCCCCCACACCTTCAACACGCTCTACGGCCCGACGATGGACCAGATCCGCACCTTCACCAAGAAGCCGTTCATCATCCCCGAGACGGCGGCCGAACCGGGCGCCCGCCAACAGGCCGACATCAACGACCTGTTCCAGGGCGTCGCGGCGCACAACGACGTGGTCGGACTCATCTGGTTCAACCTGAACAAGGAGTCGGACTGGCGCATCGACAGCGGGCCGCAGACCGAGCACTCCTTCCGCACGAACGCCGCGAACGACGCGTTCGGCTTCGACCCGAGCGGCCTCCACTGACCGCTTGAACCCCGCCGCGTTCCTCTGCGGATTCTCACGGGGTCACGGGGTCACGGGTGGAGCTGTAAGTGAGCCCAGCACGGTCGGTCGTACGGCACCGGCGCCGGCCGAGCCGACGAGGAGTTCGCCGAGGTCGTGGGGCTGTGCGCGTTCACCGGTCGGCGCCGCTGCCGCGATCCGGTCGAGGCGGAAGCCCCGGCCGGCCCGGCGGGTGCGGCACCAGGCGATGAGGTACCAGCGGCCTTCGGCGGTGAGCAGTCCGGCCGGCTCCACGACCCGCTCGCTCGTCCGCCCTGCGGCGTCGTTGTAGGACAGCCGCAGCACCCTGCCCTCGGCCAGGGCCCGTTCGACCGCGGTACGGACCGCCGCGTCGCCGTGCGTCTGCAGGGCGACGATCCGCGCGGCGAGTTCCTGGGCCGCCGCCGAGGCGGGTCCCGCCATCGAGGCCACGATCTTCTGCGCGGCCGTGCGGGCCGCGCCCGCGTAGGGGGTGGCGGCGCCGGCGGCGGCGAGCGCGGCGGTCAGTGCCGCGGCCTCGTCGGCGGTGAAATGGATCGGCGGCAGGGTCATCTGCGGGTCGATCGACCAGCCGCCGCCGCGCCCGGATTGGGAGCGCACCGGCACACCGGTCTCCATCAGCGCCTGCAGATCGCGCTGTACGGTGCGGGCGCCGACCTCGAACCGCGAGGCGAGCGCCGCGACCGTCAGCGGCCGTGGCGCTGCCGCGCGCAGCTCTTCGACCAGCGCGTACAGCCGGGCAGTTCGCTTCATGCCGGCGACGCTACCTGCAGGACCGTGACGATCCGCACGCGGCGGCCAAGTAGGCGCGCTCCCTGGCCAGTTCCCGCTCGGTGACGGTCAGCGGGAACAGGGTGAAGCCGTGCATCGCGCCGGCGACGACGCCGAGCTCCACGGGCGCCCCCGCCGCCTGCCACCGAGCGGCCAGGAACAGCGAGTCGTCAAGGAGCGGGTCCTCCGTCCCGACGACGATCCGGGCCGGCGGCAGCCCGGTCAGGTCCGCGAACAGGGGCGAGACCTCCGGGTCGCGGCGCCGGTCCTCCCCCATCCCCGGCGTGAACAGCTCATAACTGCCCCTGAGCGAGTCGGTGTTGCTCAGCAGCCGCCGGGAGCCGAACCTCCGCTGGCTCGGCGTCATCGACAGGTCGTACGGGCCGAACAGCAGGTGCGCCGCCCGGAAGGCGCCGGTGATGCCGTGCCGGTCGCGCAGGCGCAGCAGGGTCACCACGCCGAGGTGGGCGCCCGCCGATTCGCCACCGATCAGCAGCCGGTCCGTACCGAACTCGGCAGCGGCGTTCTTCACCAGCCATCGGGCGGCGGCTTCGCAGTCGTCGGGCCCGGCGGGGAAGGGGTGCTCCGGCGCGAGTCGGTACTCCACGCTCACCACGGCCAGCCGGGCCTGCTGGGCGAGGCGCCAGAGCCGCTCGTCCTGTCCGTCCGCGGACCCGAACGCCCAGCCGCCGCCATGAATGTGCAGATGTACGCCGTCGACGTGGTCCGGCACGAAGACCCGCACCTTCGCCCCGCCCTCAACGGTGCGGTCCTGGCCCTGCGGGAGCCTTACGGGTGGAGTGTCGCCGCCGAGCCGGTTGCGCCGCATCAGCGCAAGCGCGGCCGCGCCGGGCGCCGGCCCGCGAGGCGGCCGGCTCGCGGCGGCGGCCTCGAATTGCTCGTTGAACGCCAGGGTCTCGGCGAGGCAGTCCTCATCGGTGAACGTCATGCGTCGACCCTCGCAGCGGCCCGCGACAACGTACTGTCACCCTTTCCCTGTGACCTGCGCCACGCTCGCCGCAGCTGAGTGGGGTTCAGTCCTGCCACTCATGGGCGAGCATCGCGTAGACGTACTCGCTGCCCCAACGCTCGCCGTCCAGGTCGTTCTCGACCAGATGCGCCTCGCGGCGCATGCCGAGGCGCTCGCACACGCGCACCGATCCGGTGTTGAGGACGTCGAGCCGGGCGAAGATCCGGTGCACTCCCAGACCGTCGAAGGCCAGGGAGACCAGGGCGTGTGCCGCTTCGGTGGCGTAGCCCCGGCCGCTGCAGCGCGGGTCGAAGATCCAGCCGATCTCGGCCTGCCGGGTGTGCGCGCCTCTGAGGGTGAGGGCCACCTCGCCGATGACTCCCGGCTCGTCCGCCCGGCACACGGCCAGCAGGACCACATCGCCCTCGGCGTTCCAGGCGGTCCCGCCGGCCCGCGCGGCGATGGACTCGGCACAGCCCTCGCGGGTGAGCGGCGGCCGGTAGAGGTAGCGCGCGACCTCCGGCAGGCGCTGGTACGCGTACCGGTCGTCGACGTCGCCCGAGGCGAAGGGCCGCAGTACCAACCGTTCGGTGGCGATGGATTCCGGGACGCGCTGCGAGACGGACGTCATTGACTCTCCCCCATGATCTGACGACTGATCTGCCCACTGATCTGCCCACTGACCTGCTCGGACAGACTAGTTGACCACCTCACGCCGCTTCCCCGGGCCTCGTGCTCTTCGGGTACGCGGGCGCGCCTGCCCCGCGTACACATTGGCCTGCCGCCCGCGCAGGAAGCCCACGAGCGTCACCCCGAGTTCCGAGGCGAGATCGACGGCCAGGGTCGAGGGGGCCGACACGGCCGCGAGGACCGGGACGCCGGCCATGGCGGCCTTCTGGGTCAGTTCGAACGACGCACGTCCGCTGACCATCAGCACCCGGCCGCGCAGGGGCAGCTGACCGTTGCGCAATCGCGGACCCGCTGTCCGGTTTCGGGCTGACCGAGGGGTCGATGGGCCTGCTGGCGGCCGCCGCGTTCGGGCCGCCGGCTGACCCGCAGGGCATCTGGTCCGAACTGCCGGTCCACGTCCTGGTCGGCGACCAGGACCCGGTCAACGGCGGCCTGGCGTTCAGCAGACGGGGCGGCCATCGGTCAACGGGCTTTCGTGTACGCCCCGTTGACACCTCGCAGCGGCTTCCTTACCGTCCGCCTCAGCCGTGGAACTTACATCGTTGTAAGGAGCCGCTCATGCAGACCCGCTCCCGTCCCCGAAGCGCGCTGCTCATCGCACTCCTGGCCCTCCTGGCCGGCCTCGTCTGGGTCCCGCGGGCCACCGCTGCGGGACCCGCACCCGCGCCTGCCGCCGCGGGCACGTTCCGCAATCCGCTCAACACGGGCCCCGACCCGTTCATGACGTACGCGAACGGCGCCTACCACCTGACCACCACCCAGGGCGACAGCATCAAGATGTGGCGGTCCCCGTCGCTCGGCACCCTGCTCGACGCCGAACCGATCACGGTGTGGACGGACACCGACGCGTCCCGCAACCAGCACATCTGGGCACCGGAGTTCTACCGCTTCGGCGACCGCTGGTACCTCTACTACACCGCCGACGACGGCATCGACGACCACCACCGGCTGTACGTTCTGGAGTCGGAGCGCGACGACCCGGCCGGGCCCTACCACTTCAAGGCGAAGCTCGCGCCGCCGAACCACGCCGACGACTTCGCGATCGACGCGGGCGTCCTGCAGCACGACGGACGCCTCTATCTCGCCTACAGCGGCATCAACCAGTACCAGCACAACGGCCTCAACATCGCGCCGATGTCGAACCCGTACACGGTCTCGGGCGACGCCGTCGCCCTCAATGCCGCCGGCGGCTGCCCCGAGGTCCGCGAGGGCCCGGAGTTCCTGAACCGCAACGGCCGTACCTGGATGACGTATTCGACCTGCGACACCGGAGAGCCCGACTACCAGCTCTGGATGATGTCGCTGCCCGACGCCGCCGACCCCCTCGTGCCCGGCAACTGGACCCAGCACTCCGGCCCGGTCTTCTCCCGCGCCGACGAACTCGGCGTGTACGGCCCCGGCCACCACGCCTTCTTCACCTCGCCCGACGGCACACAGGACTGGCTCCTCCATCACGCCAAGACCACATCGGCGTACACCTACACCGACCGCACCACCCGCGCCCAGAAGATCAGTTGGAACGCCGACGGCAGTCCTCACCTGGGGCGCCCGCTCGCGATGGGCGCGACCCAAGACCTGCCGTCCGGGGATCCGGGCTCGGGCAATCACTGGATCAATGACGACGGCCGCTCCAGCGGGGACGGGACCGTGGCGTACACGGGCACCTGGAACTCCGGCACCGGCTGCGCCGCCCAGTGCTTCTGGAGCGACGACCACTGGACCGAGACGGCCGGGAACACGGCGACGTTCACCTTCACCGGAACCCGCATCGCCCTGCTGTCCGTGCGCGACACCGGCAACGGCATCGCGGCGCTCAGCATCGACGGCGGACCCGAGCAGCGCGTCGACTTCCACGGCGCGATCCGCACCGGCGAAACCCTGCAGTACCTCAGCCCCCGGCTCCCGAACGGCCGCCATACGCTGCGTATCCGCGTGACCGGCGAACACAACTCCCAGTCCCAGGCCTCGTTCGTGAGCGTGGACCGCGCGGAGGTCTACACGGACTGAACACATCACGAATCCTCGGCCGTGTCTCGGTCGATCCACCAGACTTGCTCTTGTTTCCCGATGGAGAAGGGGCGGTGCGCATGGCGAACAGCGCGCTTCTGGTGATGGACGTCCAACGGGACGTCGTGGCCATCGCCGACGACGGTTCCGGATATCTGACGCGCCTGCGCAGGGCGATCGACGGGGCCCGGGCCGCAGGCATCCCCGTGATCTACGTGGTGATGACGTTACGGCCGGGCGACGCGGCGGCCGGCCCCCGCAACAAGGTGCTCGCCAACGTCCTGCGGGCCGGCCTGTTCCGCGAGGGTGCCCCCGGCACCGAGATCCATGATGAAGTCGCGCCGCAGGAGCGCGACATCGTGGTCACCAAGAGGCGGGGCAGCGCGTTCTCCGGCAGCGACCTCGACCTGGTGCTGAGGGCTCGCGACATCGACAGTCTCGTTCTCACCGGCATCGCCACCAGCGCGGTGGTGCTGTCCACCCTGTGGCACGCCGTCGACCTGGACTTCGGCCTCACCGTCCTGGCGGACGCCTGCCTCGACACCGACCCCGAAGTACACACGATGCTCACCGAGAAGCTGTTCCCGCAGTGGGCGGACGTCCTCGCCGTCGAGGACTGGGTCAAAGCCATCGGGCCGCACTAGCGGGAGCAACTGCCGTCAGAGCAGAGGTGGCTTCCGTCCCGCGCGTCGTCCGGTGAACCGTCCCGCGCGTCGTCCCGTGAACCGTCCCGCGAGCCCTCCCTCGCCTCGTCCCGAACGCCCGTGCCTGCCGGCCGACTTCAGGCAGGCGCGGGCCTCGGCCCGCGACAGCCGGGCGCGCTCACCGGTGCTCGTCATCAGCGCGTTGACCGAGGTGAGCGGGTCGGTGGCACACGCCCTGGCCAGCAAGGCGCCGACCACCAACGGCGCGAGCGTCGCCGCGAGGGCGGAGCCCGTACGGGCGGCGTGCCTCAGGTGCCGGGCACGCGGCACGGCGGTCATCCGGGCCCGGGCGTGCGGAATTCTCGTCATGTGCCGTAGTCGACCATCGGCGGGCGGGGCGGGACATCCGTGCGCGTACTCACCTGGGACTGGGGTGCTTGCCTCAACTGCCGCTACCGCGCCGGCTGTACGGGAGCGTCCGACTGCCTCATCGGCGGCAGCGGAAAGTGCGTGCGGGGCAACGGGCTCGCGGGTCGGAGCCGGCCGAAGCGGACGCCTTCTCCCCCGCACGGCGGAGAAGGCACCGCGGAGTCGGGACCCAGGTGTGACGTCTCGACCTCCGGGGCGCGGCACGGTGGAACCAGGCGATGGCAGCCGTGATCGTCACACGCTCGACGGAGGATCGACATGACGCTCCCCCCAGGCCAACGTGCCGTGGTCGGTTTCCCCCGCTTCGGCACCCACCTGCACCACCCGCCCCCGCCGGTCCCCGCAGACCCGGTCATCGAGATCGGCGGGGCGGTCACCGAAGCCGTCACCCTGCACGTGACCGACCTCGCCAAACTGCCGCAACAGGAGATCGAAGCCGACTTCCACTGTGTCGCCGGTTGGTCGGCGACCGGCCTGCGGTGGGCAGGAGTCAAGTTCGAGACCCTCTACCGCGCCCAGGTCGCACCGCTGATCGCACCGGACACGACGATCAGCCATCTCGTCTTCGAAGGCCTCGACGGATTCCAGTCGATCGTGTTGCTGGAGGACGCGCTGGCCGGCGACGTGCTCATCGCCGACCGTCTCGACGGCCGGCCGCTGGACAGCGACCATGGCGCTCCGGTGCGGCTGGTCAGCCCCCGCCAGTACGGCTTCATCAATACGAAGCACCTCTGCCGCATCGAACTCCACACGTCCGCACCCCCGGTCCCCGACCGCTGGTCGCCCATCGCGTCGCACCCCAGGGCCAGGGTCTGGCACGAGGAACGCCACCGCCTCCTCCCCGGCCGTGCGGTGCGGCCCGTCTACCGCGCACTGATCGGGCCGATCCGCGCACTGAGCGCCCGGGGCAGTCGCGTACGACCGCGGTGACACCGATCCCCGCGGTGCGCTCGGCCGGACGGCCTGCGGTCCGGGGTGCGCAAGCGCGGCCGGTGCCCCGCAGGGGGAGGTGCGGGGCCCGGCCGTCGATCGCCACCGCGCAGGGGGACGCGCGACATGCGGATCCCGGCTGACCAAGTGGTGCCGGTCCGTGCGGGGCTTCATTGACCCGACCGATCCGCTGGAGCGATCCCCCACACTGTCTCCAGATCCACTCGGCAACCGGTCAACCGGCGGTGGAGCGCGTCGGCTCCCCCGCCGTGCCGCGACCTCACGATCAGGTGCCGCCGCCCTCGCAGCCGCACCGGAAGACGGCCGTCAAGGTGTGCGAATGCTCGTCGAAGAGGAAGGACGTCTCGCCCTTGGCCCGCTCCTCGTCGCCGCCGTACGACTTGCCGTCGAGGAGCCAGTCGGCGAAGACGTAGCCGGGCTCGGGGGTGGCGGTGACGTGGACGGTGTCGCCGTCGGCGTAGGGGCCCGGTTCGGAGAGGGACAAGGTGCCCTTGCCGCCCTCGGTGCTCAATGCCAGGTGGTGCCTGCGGCGTTCGAACAGCGCGGTCAGGCGCATGTCGTCCTGCCCGACGTCGAGGGCGATGGTGTCGTCCTCGCCCGCGTACGAGCCGTCCAGCTGCCAGCCCGCGAACCGCCAGCCGGGGGCCGCCTCGGCCTCGTACAGCAGGTCGGCTCCCTCGGCCTCGGCGCGCTTGGCCGGCCGCTTCTTCACGGTGCCGCCGCGGCCCGCCTTCACGGTCACCTTCGACTTGGGGGTGGCGCCCTTGCGGAAGACGGCGGTGAGCGTGCGGTCGCCGTTCACCGCGACGCGTACGCCGTGCGCGCCGCCGGGGACCTTGCGGCCGTCCAGGAGCCAGTGGTGGAAGACGTACCCCTTGCGGGCGGTGGCGGTGAAGACGCTGCTCGAACCGTGCGGGTAGGGGCCCGACCGGGCCGCCTCGACAGTGCCCGCGCGCTTGGGCGACACGGTGGTGGCGACGGCGCACAGTGCGGCGGCGCTCTTGGCCGGGCGGTACGCGGCCACGGCCTTGCCGGTGGTGTTGAACACGTCGGCGGTGTCCGCCTCCTGGCGTTTGCCGAGGGGTACGCCCAGGGCCGTGCCGCGATAGGTGCGGTGGGGGGTCTCGAAGTGGTTGATGCGGTTGCAGCGGCCCTTGGTGGCCTTTCGGCAGCCCGACTCGTACGCCATGATCGTCGACCAGTCGCCGTCGGCCGGGAAGTAGCCGTTGGCCCCGTAGGGCGGGGGCTGCACGGGCTGGGTGACGCGGTCGTGCGAGGCGCCGAGGTTGTGCCCGATCTCGTGGGCGAAGGAGTAGTGGCCGATCGCGTTCTGGGCGACCACGGTGAATCCGTAGTTGGCGGTACGCGGACCGGGATCGGAGGGCACGTAGCCGATGCCGCCGGCGTTGCGTCCGCCCGTGATCACCGACACCAGGTCCGCGCCGTGCCGGTCGCGCAGCGCGTGCAGGCCGTCGGCGATGCCGTCCTTCGGGTCGGCGACGGCGCGCAGCAGCTTCTCGCCGGCGGCGTCCACGCCTGCGGGCACGCTCACCGGGGTGGCGCGCACCAGGCGCAGCCGCACCCGGATGCCGCTGTCCGCGAAGGCGTCGTTGGCCAGCGCCACCGCGCGGGACACCTGGGCGCGCATCTGCTTGTCGCCGCGCGCTTCCTTGACCGCCTTGGGGGTGTAGCCGACCAGCACGTCGACCATGGAAACGCGCCGGCCGCCCTTGCAGGGCGGTTTGGCGAGCGGCGGTGCGCCTGGTGCGGGCCGGGCTGCCGGTGGGCCGGCCGGGGGCGGGCTCAGCGGGGGTTCGTCCTCCTCGGCCATGGGCGTGAGTTGACTGACCGTCACCTGCCCGGGGGCGGCCGGCTCGATGGCGTACACATCGCCGCCGAGCATGAAGTGCGCGCTCAGGTGTTCGTTGCCCGAGGTGCGGTCGCAGCCGCCTTCCAGCGTGACGAGCACGTCCTGGCCGACGGCGCCGTCCACCGTGCCGCTCCACTCGATGCGCCCGTCGGACCTCCGCCGACCCTCCTCCACGGCCTGCACGGTGACGTCGTCGAAGAGCGGGAAGACCACCTCCCGGCCCGCGCCGACTCCGCACAGCGGGTCGAGCATCTCGGGCTCCACGCGTGCGGTGCGCGAGCGGACGACCTCAACTCCCGTTCCCTCATCGGCAGTTGCCGCGGGGCGGGCGTCCGTCTCGGGGGTGATGACGCCACCCGTCGGCGGCGTCGGCCCGCTGTCGTGCGCCGACGCGGGATCCACCACGACGCCCGCACCGAGCACCAACGCACCCAGCACCAAGGCGCCGGTCCACCTGTAGCGGACCATCCGAGCCTCCACCTGATCGGCCATCAGAACGCAAGGAGGGTTCCTCGAAAGGGCCTGTCGATCACGGCAGCGACCCGGACGTCACTCCCTGGGCCGAACCCGGTCGACGTGGACCAGGACCTGTATACGGGTCACGGGCCGGCGAACCGATACAGGTCAATACAGCTAGGGCGCCAGCACGTCCAGTTCCTCCAGTGCGCCGAGCGTGATCTCGCGGGTCAGTTCCTCGGCGCGGGCCGCGTCGCCCTCGCGGACCGCTTCGGCGACCTTGACGTGCAGGGTGACCGCCGCCGGATCCGGGTCCTCGAACATCACCTGGTGGTGGGTGCGGCCGGTGAGCACTTCGGCGACCACGTCGCCGAGCCGGGCGAACATCTCGTTGCCGGAGGCGTTCAGGACGATGCGGTGGAACTCGACGTCGTGCCGCAGGTACTCCTCGAGCCGCTGTCCGCGCGAGGTGGCGACCATGCCGATGGCGCACTCGGTGAGGGCCGCGCACTGGGCGGCGGTGGCGTGCTTGGCGGCGAGGGCCGCGGCGGCCGGTTCGACGGCGGAGCGCAGCACGGTGAGCGAGCGCAGCTGGCGCGGCCGGTCGGCCCCGGCCAGGCGCCACCGGATGACCTGCGGGTCGTAGACGTTCCACTCGGCGGTGGGCCGGACGGTGACACCGACGCGGCGCCGTGACTCCACCAGGTGCATGGATTCCAGTACGCGTACGGCCTCGCGCATCACGGAGCGCGAGACCGCGAACTCCTGGGACAGCTCGTCCGTCCGCAGGACGCTGCCGGGCGGGTACTCGCCCGCGGTGATCGCGGGCCCGAGGCTTTCCAGTACGCGGGCGTGCAGCCCTCGGGCCTGTGCAGTCATGGGGTCAGCCTACGAGGCGACCTCCGTAAGCAATAAGTCTGACTTTTAAGTCACAGGGTCTTGAATTCATCAGACCTAATGGGTTTCAGTGGCGTGACGCACGGCCCGGCGCCGTGCGGACCGATGTCAAAGAAGACAGCGAGGCAGCGATGAACACCCCCCACGTCGTCGTAGTCATGGGCGTGGCCGGCACGGGCAAGACCACGATCGGCCCCCTGCTCGCCGCACATCTCGGCGTTCCCTACGCCGAGGGCGACGACTTCCACCCCGAGGCGAACATCGCCAAGATGTCGGCCGGTACGCCGCTGACCGACGAGGACCGGTGGCCCTGGCTCGACTCCATCGGCGCCTGGGCCCTCGGCCGAGGCGGGCTCGGCGGAGTGGTCAGCAGCTCGGCGCTGAAGCGGAGCTACCGGGACCGGCTGCGCTCCGCCGCCCCCGGCCTCGTCTTCGTCCATCTCACCGGTGAGCGGGGCCTCATCGAGGACCGGATGTCGCACCGGCACGGCCACTTCATGCCCACCGCCCTGCTCGACTCGCAGTTCGCCACGCTCCAGCCGCTCGGCCCGGACGAGGCGGGCGTCGCCGTCGACGTGTCGGGCGGCCCCGAGGAGATCGCCGGGCGGGCCGCAGCCGCCCTGCGTGAGCTCGGGGCAAAGCCGCGCGGACAGCTGACCTCGCAGTAACGCTCTCCCCCACCTGCCACCACGTACAAGGGAAAAGACCGTGACCAGACTCAGCGTCGAGATGCTGGCAGCGGACCCCGTCGAGCCGATCACCTCGGCGGGCCACGCCCAGCTGGGGATCGCCGTCCTCGCGGGCATCGCCGTCATCGTCCTGCTCATCACGAAGTTCAAGGTGCACGCCTTCCTGGCGCTGACCATCGGCTCGCTCGCGCTCGGGGCCTTCGCGGGCGCGCCGCTCGACAAGGCCATCGCCAGCTTCACCACCGGTCTCGGCGCCACCGTCGCGGGCGTGGGTGTGCTGATCGCGCTCGGCGCGATCCTCGGCAAGCTGCTCGCCGACTCCGGAGGCGCCGACCAGATCGTCGACACGATCCTCGCCAAGGCCGGCGGGCGGTCCATGCCGTGGGCGATCGTGCTGATCGCGAGCGTGATCGGCCTGCCGCTCTTCTTCGAGGTCGGCATCGTGCTGCTGATCCCGGTCGTGCTGATGGTCGCCAAGCGCGGCAACTACTCGCTGATGCGGATCGGCATCCCGGCGCTGGCCGGCCTCTCCGTGATGCACGGGCTCATCCCGCCGCACCCCGGCCCGCTGGTCGCGATCGATGCCGTCGGCGCCAACCTGGGCGTCACCCTGGCCCTCGGCGTGCTCGTCGCGATCCCGACGGTGATCATCGCGGGTCCGCTGTTCTCGAAGGTCGCGGCCCGCTGGGTCGACATCCCGGTGCCGGAGAAGATGGTGCCGCAGCGCCCGTCCGAGGACCTGGACAAGCGCCCGGGTTTCGGCGCCACCATCGCCACGGTGCTGCTGCCCGTCGTCCTGATGCTGGCCAAGGCACTGGTGGACATCGTCGTGGACGACCCCGAGCACAGCGTGCAGCGGGTCTTCGACGTCATCGGCTCTCCGCTGATCGCGCTGCTCGCCGCGGTGCTCGTGGGCATGTTCACGCTCGGCCGCGCCGCCGGGTTCAGCAAGGGGCGGCTGTCCACGACCGTCGAGAAGTCCCTCGCCCCCATCGCAGGCATCCTCCTGATCGTCGGCGCGGGCGGCGGCTTCAAGCAGACGCTCATCGACTCCGGCGTGGGGAAGATGGTCCTGGACATCTCCGAGGACTGGTCGATCCCGGCGCTCCTGCTCGCCTGGCTGATCGCCGTGGTGATCCGCCTCGCCACGGGTTCGGCGACCGTCGCGACGGTGTCGGCCGCCGGTCTGGTGGCTCCGCTCGCGGCCGACATGTCGACCGCCCACGCGGCGCTCCTCGTCCTCGCGATCGGTGCCGGTTCGCTCTTCTTCAGCCATGTGAACGACGCGGGGTTCTGGCTGGTGAAGGAGTACTTCGGCATGAACGTCGGCCAGACGATCAAGACTTGGTCGGTGATGGAGACGATCATCTCGGTCGTGGCCGGCGGCCTGGTGCTGCTGCTGTCCTTGGTGATCTAGCGCCTTACGCAGAGCGCGCAGAGCACGAGGATCCCCGGCCGTCGTCGTCCGTACGGCCGGGGATTTCGCATGCTCCGGGTGCGGCGCCGCCTGTTGCCAACAGGTGGCCGCTCGCGCGGTGTTGCTTATTGCCAGCCCGTCTCTAACATGCGAAGTACCGGGGCATGCGGGCCGTGCCAGTCCGTCGGCCGCCATGTCCCCCGTCTGCTTCGGCCCCTGGACCCGGGCCCCACCACACTCCGCACGTCAGGGCGGCCGGAGCCGCGCATGCGCCGACTCACGGCGGTTCCGGCCTACCGTCCTCCCGGCCTGTTTGAGCCGGGGTGTACTCCCGCGCACTCCGGATGCCGGTGAGGACGGTGGGGTGCGAGGACCGCGTGGAAGGGGAGCCACGCGGTTCCCGCGCCTGAGGCCGCCGCCGATGTTGGCGTATTCCTCCGGCGGCGGCCGTCTCACAACGGGCGCTTCTTTGGGCGTTCCACACCCGTTGATCCCTGAGATCATCGTGCCCGGCCGTGCCGGGTGTGATGCGTGCTCGCCGCTGGGTCAGCGGGGAGGTGCCTCGACCGAAGCAGCGGGCTGCGGAACAAGAGCCCGGAAGGCGTATCAGGAGGCAGTGGGTCGACCGGGGACCGGGGCCGCACGGCCCACGCTAGTACTCAAGTGCGAAGCCCGATAGGGCATGACGTCAATTGCCCTTGGCGTCGTCGGCGTCCAGGTGAACCCGGTGCGCAAGGACCTGACGGGCGATGGTGAGCAGCAGCTGGTCGTGGCGGAAGGCGTGGCCGCGCAGCCGGGCCAGCGCCTGTGCGCAGTCGACGCCGAGTTGGGCGGCGAGCATGCCGGTGGCCTGGTGCACCTCGGCGAAGTGCAGGCTGGTGCCGTCCAGAATTCTGTACGCGTCAGCGGGATCGGAAACGCGGCTGACGAGGTACTGGGCGAGCAGGTCGGCCACGGTCAACGCGGCGGTCAACTGGTCCGTGGTCATCGGGCCAGGGCTGGTGCGGTGGCCGGTCAGGACGCCGATCGCGATGATCCCGATGCGCAACGGGAAGGCGAACACGGCGCGCACGCCGAGCGCCAGGACCGGGCCGGGCAGCCCGGGCCAGCGGGTGGCGTCGAGCAGGGCCATCTCGGGGACGAGGATGATGGTGCCGCGCAGGGCCGCGTCGGGGCTGGGTCCCTGACCCTGGGTCAGCTGCAGGTCTTCCAGGGACACGGTGAACTCGCCGAAGGCCTGCACGAGTTCACCGGGCCTGCCGCCCGGGGCCAGCACAAAGGCCAGCCCGTCGAGGCCGAGTTCCCGGCCGGCTTGCCGGAGCGGCAGGGTGGGCAGGCCCGGACCCCTGTGGTTGTCCAGGGCAAGCATTAAGGAAGCCGTGATCGGGTACGGCATGGCGTGTCCCGTCCTCACCTGCTACCGGGCCGGGCCCGGCAGCGGCTTCATCCCTCGGAATCCAGCAGGCTGATCCCTGCGGTGCCGTTCAGGACCTGGCGGGCCACGTCGATGAGTTTGACCCCTTGGGTGCGGGCGTGGTTGCGCATGCGCGTGAATGCCTCGTCCACGTTGCTCTGCCGGCGGTGGGCGAGGTATCCCTTGGCCTGTTCGATGATGATCCGCGAGTCCAGTGCCTGCTGCAGCTGTGCGATCACGGTCATCTGCTCGTGCGCCGCGCGTTGTTGGAGGATGCCGATAGTGGCCGTGTCCGCCAGAGCCTGAGCCAGGTGCAGCTGACCGGCGTCGAGCGGACCGGGCTCGCTGCGGAACAGGTTGAGCGCGCCGATCACCTGCTCCTGCCAGCGCAGTGGAGCCGCGACCACGGAGGTGAAGCCCAACTGCAGGGCGTGCGGGGCGAAATGGGGCCAGCGGATGCGGGCATCCTCCGTGTCCAGGCGGACGTCGTCGATGGGCGTGCGGGCATGGAAGCAGTCCCGGCACGGACCCTCGTCCCATTCGGCGCCCGCCAACTCCAGCGCGTAGTTACGTTCGTCGGACGCGGCGGCCTCCACCGCCCGGCCGAGCGGGATGCCGAGCAGCACACCGGCCGCCGCCACATCCAGCAGGTCCACACAGTGTTCGCTGAGTGTGTGGAGGAATCCGATCACGTCGAAGTCGCGCACCAGGGTGTTGGTGAGTTCGACGAAGGCGGACGCAAGCCGCTCCTCACGCGGCGTCTCGGGCATGACGGTCGCACCGCCCCTTCTTCAAGGAAACACTCCGCGGGATGCCGCCAGTCACGAGCTGCGCACGCCAGTCAGACAGCGGGCAGCGGGCAGCGGGCAGCGGGCAGCGGTGTGTAGGTGTGGGTCGTCCGCACGGGGCCGGGTACGTCCGCTGACGAAAGTCCGTTTCCTCCCCGAGCGCATCGTCGCCGAACACCGGCATCACACGGAAGCGCACGTTGGTGGAGGTATCAACGGAGTCCCCCTCAGGCTACCGCTGGTACCTCCCCGGAGCGCCTGTCTCCCGCCGACTTCCGGGCCTCGACGGCCGGACTCGTCGGCGGCCGCGGAATCCGGCATTCATGCGTCAGAAGAAGACCCCGCAGCGCAGCAACACGTTGGCGAAGGGCCGCGCCTCCCCGGTCCGTACGACCAGCCGCGCGCCCGTCGACAGCGCCTTGAGCTCCTCGTGGGTGACGAAGGAGAGCGACGGCACCCGCGCCTGCAGCAGGCTCGCCGCCTCGGCGTTGGCGGCCCGCACCTCGCGCGCCGCGGTCCCCGCCTCCACCACCAGCTCGTCGAGCAGCCCGTCGAGCACCTCGGCGAACGACGGCACCCCGGCCCGGAAGGCGAGGTCCACGATGCGCGGCCCCGCCGGGATCGGCATCCCGGCGTCGCACACCAGGACCCCGTCCCCGTGCCCCAACTCGGCGACGGCGCCCGCCAGATGACGATTGAGAATCCCGGACCTCTTCACAGCGCCGCGACCTCCTCGGCGGTCGGATACGACGCCTGCGCGCCCTCCTTCGTGACGGCGGCGGCACCGACCCGGGCCGCGTACGCCGCGGCGTCGGCGAGCGGGTCACCGGCTCCGAGCCGCCAGGCGAGGGCCGCCGTGAACGCGTCGCCGGCGCCCGTGGTGTCCACGGCGTCGACCTTCACGGACGGCACCCGCGCCGAGCCTGCCGCGTCCGCGACGAGCGCGCCTTGGGAGCCCAGCGTGATGACGACCGAGCGCGGGCCGAGCGCGCGCAGGGCCTGTGCCCAGTCCTCGGGCTCGCCGCCGAAATCCGCACCGAGGATGGCCTTGGCCTCGTGCTCATTGACGATCAGCGGGTCGCAGGCCGCGAGAACCTCGTCCGGCAACGGGGCGGGCGGCGACGGATTGAGCACCAGGCGCGCTCCCGGGGCAAGTACCCGCGCGACCTCCGCGACCGTCTCCAGCGGGATCTCCAACAGCGTGGACACCACCTGGGCCCGCGCGAAGAGCGGGGCCGCAGCCCGCACATCGGCCGGCGTCAGCCGACCGTTGGCCCCCGGGGACACCACGATGCTGTTGTCCCCGGACGGATCCACGGTGATCAGCGCGACCCCGGTGGGCGCCCCGCCGACCAGGACCGCCGAGGTGTCGACACCCGCCGATTCCAGGGACTGCCGGAGCAGCGCCCCGTGTCCGTCGTCGCCGACCCGCGCCAGCAGCGCCGTGCGGGCCCCGAGCCGGGCGGCGGCGACCGCCTGGTTGGCGCCCTTGCCGCCGGGGTGGACCACCAGGTCGGAGCCGAGCACGGTCTCCCCGGCGGCGGGGCGCCGCTCGACGCCCACCACCAGATCGGCGTTGGCCGAACCGACGACCAACAGCTCGTAGTCGTACATCCTGTCGTGCCTCTTTCGCATGTCGTACGTCGCTCGGGGCGGGGTCAGCCGATGAGGGCGCCGCTCACTGGAAGTCGGCCACGTTCTTGGCCGTCACGACCTTCACCGGCACCTTCACGACTGCCGCGATCTTCTTGTCCTGTGCCGCCTTGATCGCGTTCTGCACGGCCATCCTGCCGAGTTCGCGCGGCTGCTGCGCCACCGACGCGTACAGCGTGCCCGCCTCGACCGCCTTGAGTCCGTCCGGCGTGCCGTCGAAGCCGACGACCGCGACCTGCTTGCCGGCCTTGGCGCCCAGCGCCTTGACCGCGCCGAGCGCCATCTCGTCGTTCTCGGCGAAGACGCCGTCGACGTCGGCGTGCGACTGGAGCAGGTTCGTCATGACGTCCAGGCCCTTGGTGCGGTCGAAGTCCGCGGGCTGCTTGGCGACCACCTCGATGCCCGGATACTCCTTGATGCCCTCGGCGAAGCCCTGGCCGCGCTCGCGGCTGGCGGAGGTGCCGGCCTGCCCCTGCAGGATCACGATCTTGCCCTTGCCGCCCAGCTTGTCGGCGAGGGTCTTCGCGGCCTGCCGGCCGCCCGCGACGTTGTCGGAGGCGACGAGGGTGGCCGTCTCGGCCTTGTTGACACCGCGGTCGGCGGCGACGACCGGGATGCCCGCCTTGTTGGCGCCGCGCACGGAGGGGCCCACCGCGTCGGAGTCGACCGGGTTGACGATGACGGCGCTCATGGAGCCGCTGGTGAAGTTCTGCAGCTGGTTGGCTTGTTGGGAGGCGTCGTTCTGCGCGTCGGTGACGGTCAGGTCGATGCCCTGCTTCTTGGCCTCGGCCTGGGCGCCGGCCCGCATCTCGGTGAAGAACGGGTTGTTGAGCGTGGAGACGGCCATGCCCAGCTTGAGGTCCTTGCCGCCGGACGAGGAGGTGCTGTTCCACAGGGCGAGTCCGCCGACCATCGCCGCGGCGACCACGGCGGCGATCACGTACTGCAGTGCCTGTTTGCCACGCGGACCACCGGACGAAGCACCCGCGGCGACCGGCGTGGCACCGGCCTTGCGGCGCACCGTGTCGAGCAGCACCGCCAGGGCGATCACGACACCGATGACGACCTGCTGCCAGAAGGCGGACACGGAAAGGAGGTTGAGGCCGTTGCGGAGCACGGCGAGGATCAGCGCACCGATCAGCGTGCCCGACGCCTTGCCCACACCACCGGCCAGCGAGGCACCGCCGATGACGACGGCGGCGATGGCGTCCAGCTCGTAGCCCTGTGCGGCCTGCGGCTGCGCGGAGGTGAGCCGGGAGGCGAGCACGATGCCCGCGACGGCCGCGAACAGACCCGACAGGCCGTAGATGACGAGCTTCTGCCGCTTCACGCGCAGCCCGGAAAGGCGGGCCGCCTCCTCGTTGCCGCCGATCGCGTACATGGAACGCCCGATGAACGTACGCCCGAGAACGACCGCCGTGATGAGCCCCATCACGACCATGACGATGACCGGCACCGGCAGCCAGCCGCCCAGGGTGTCCCCCAGCTTCGAGACCGACTCGGGGAACGCGATCGGGCTGCCCTGCGAGATGACGAGGGAGAGACCGCGGCCGATCGACAGCATCGCCAAGGTGGCGATGAACGGCGGGAGTTTGCCGTACGAGATCAGCGCGCCGTTGACGAACCCGCAGGCCAGACCGGTGGCGACGGCGAGGAGCACGGCTATCGCGACCGGCACTCCCTCGTTGGTGGCCGCCCATGCGAGGACGGTCGCCGACAGGGCCGCCACCGAGCCGACGGACAGGTCGATGCCCGCCGAGACGATGACGAAGGTGACGCCGAACGCGAGGATCGCGGTGACGGCGGCCTGTACGCCGACGTTCAGCAGGTTCTGGGTGGTCAGGAAGTCGCCGGAGAGCAGCGACATCGCCACGACGAGGGCGACGAGCGCGGTGAGTGCGCCGTTGTCGAGGAGCAGCCGCAGCAGGCCCCCGCCCTTGGTGGTCGTGCTCTTGCCGATCGGTTGCGCGTCAGTGGTCACGGGAGCCCTCCTCCTCATGTGTGGTGTTGGTGACCGCGAGGGCCATCACGGAGTCCTGGGTGGCTTCGTCGGCGGCGAGTTCACCGGCGATCCGGCCCTGCGCCATGACGAGGACCCGGTCGCTCATGCCGAGCACTTCGGGCAGATCGCTGGAGATCATGAGCACGGCGTGCCCGGCCGCGGTGAGCTCGTTGACGAGCTGGTAGATCTCGACCTTCGCGCCGACGTCGATGCCGCGGGTCGGCTCGTCGAGGATGAGCACCTTGATGTCGGCGAGCAGCCACTTGCCGATGACGACCTTCTGCTGGTTGCCGCCGGAGAGCGTGCGCACGTGCTGGCCAAGTCCCGCCATGCGTACGCCCAGTTGCTCGGCGATCCCGGCGGCGGCGGTGTGCTGCCCCTTGCGGTCGACGAACCCGGCGCGGGTCGCGGTCCGCATCGTGACCAGGCCCAGGTTCTCCTCCACCGACTGGTCGAGGACGAGGCCCTGGCCCTTGCGGTCCTCGGGCACCAGGCCGACGCCCGCGGCCATGGCGGCGTTCACGTCGTGGCGCGGCAGCCGGGCCCCGGCGACCTCCACGCTGCCGGCGTCGTAGGGATCGGCGCCGAAGACCGCGCGTACGACCTCGGTACGTCCCGCGCCCACGAGGCCCGCGATGCCCACGACCTCGCCGGAGCGGACCTCAAAGCTCACGTCGTGGAAGACGCCGTCCCGGGTCAGCCCCTCGACCTTCAGCAACGCGCCGCCCGTGTCGGGGCGTTCGCGCGGGTACTGCTGCTCGATGCTGCGCCCCACCATGAGGCGTACGAGCTCGTCCTCGGGCGTCGATGCCGGGACCTGTCCGACACTGCGGCCGTCGCGGATGACGGTCACCCGGTCGCCGAGTGCCGCGATCTCCTCCAGGTGGTGGGTGATGAAGACGATCCCGACGCCGTCCGCGCGCAGCGAGCGCACGATGGCGAAGAGCTTGTCGACCTCCTCTGAGGTGAGGACGGCCGTCGGCTCGTCCATGATCAGCACGCGGGCGCGCAGGCTCAGCGCCTTGGCGATCTCGACCATCTGCAGCCGGGCGATGCCGAGTTCGCGCACGAGCGCGCGGGGCGACACCGCGACGCCCACCCGCGCAAGCAGCTCCTCGGCGTCCACCTCCATCTTCTTGCGGTCGATCATCCCGAAGCGGCGCGGCTGGCGGCCCAGGAAGATGTTCTCGGCGACCGTCAGATCGGGGACCAGGTTGAACTCCTGGTAGATCGTGGCGATCCCGAGCCGCTCGGCGTCCTGCGCACCATGGATGCGGACCTGCTCGCCGTCGACGGTGATGCGGCCCTCGTCGGGCGTGTAGGCGCCGGAGAGCATCTTGATCAGCGTGCTCTTGCCGGCCCCGTTCTCACCGAGCAGGACGTGCACCTCGCCGCGGCGCAGGTCGAAGTCGACACTGTCGAGCGCGACCACGCCCGGGAAGGTCTTGCGTATCCCTTCGATACGCAGCAATTCGTCCGGTTCGCTCTGCCGTTTCATCGGGTGCTCCTCTCCGTCGAGGCGGGCGGTTGTGGGGGCTCGCCGCAGGAACGGCGTACGACGAGGTGGGCGGGCAGGGTCACCGACTGCGGCTCTCTGCCCTCGATGCGGTCGACGAGGGCGCGTACGGCGGCCCGTCCGAGGTCCTTCGTCGGCTGGGCGATCGCGGTGATCGGCGGATCGGTGTGCACGAACCAGGCGATGTCGTCGAACGCCGCGAGCGCGATGTCGTCCGGCACCCGCAGCCCACGCGCGCGGATCGCGTCCAGGGCGCCCAGGGCCATCAAGTTGTCGGCGGCGAACACCACTTGGGGCGGCTCGGGCAGGTCGAGGAAGCCGTCGGTGACCCGGCGCCCGCTGTCGGCCTGGAAGTCGCCCTGGCCGATGTAGGCGTCGGGCAGCTCGATCGCGTACGAGGCGAGCGCCTCCCGGAACGCGGCGACGCGCTCACTGCCGGTCGTGGTGGCGGCGGGACCCGCGATGATCGCGAGCCGGCGGTGCCCGAGCCGGTGCAGATGCGCGACGAGGTCCCGTACGGCCGCCCGCCCGTCGGAGCGCACCACGGGCACGTCGACGCCGGGGATCCACCGGTCCACGAACACCATCGGCGTCCCGGCCCGCACCGCGTCGAGGATCAGCGGGGAGCCGCCGTCGGTGGGCGAGACCAGCAGCCCGTCGATGCGCCGGTCCAGGAGGGTCCGTACGTGGTGGTCCTGGAGCTCCTGCTGTTCGTCGGCGTTCCCGATGATGACGCTGTAGCCGAGGGCGCGGGCCTCCTCCTCGACGGAGCGGGCCAGTTCGGTGAAGTACGGATTGAGTACGTCGCTGATGACCAGGCCGAGCGTGCGGGTCTGGTCGGTGCGCAGGGAGCGGGCCACGGCGTTGGGCCGGTAGCCGAGCGACTCCACGGCGGCCATGACCCGGGCCCGGGCGTCCGGGCTGACGGACGGATGTCCGTTGAGGGCGCGGGAGACCGTGGCGACGGAGACGCCTGCCGCGGCCGCGACGTCCTTGATGCTCGCCATCGCGAGCCACCTCCTTGTGGCTGCGGGGCTCATGTGCAAGGTGCTCGGCGCACATGTGCGTGGAATCGATTACACGAGGGATTGGAATCGATTACATGGGCGCCTGACAACCCCTTACCTGGACCGATCCGGATGTCGTGACCTGATCGTGATGGAGTCGATCACCGCGGGGCGTGGCAGCCAACGGATCGCTCGACCCGGGGAAGCGCAGTGAAATGCGCCTAGAGATGGCACTGTTCGGGCCGATTCTTGGAGATTCGCCCGTGTTTGGCACGTATTCTCGCGCCATGGGCTGGACGAACACGCTGAAGGACACCGCCCGCTCCGGCCTACGAGTGGAGCGCACCAGGCTCGAACCGCTGGTCACGCTGCGCGCGACGGCCGGGCTCGCACTGTCGGGGTGTGTCGCCCTGTGGCTGTTCGGCGGGACCGCGGCGGCGGGTGCCGCCTACGGCGCGCTGCTCGGCGGGATCGCGGTGTTCCAGCGCAGCTGGCGGCCGGACCCGGTGCTCCCGGTGGTCTCCGCGCTGACCCTCGGCGTGACGAGCTTCCTGAGCTATCTCACCGGCGGCCACCTGCCGCTGTTCCTCGCCGTGGTGGCCCTGTGGACGTTCCTGGGCGGCATGGCCTGGTCGCTGGGTGCCAACGCGGGCAGCCTCGGTACGACCAACGCCGCGGTGATGCTGGTGACCGTCACGCTGCCGGCCACCGTCACACAGTCGCTGGGGCAGGCCGCGCTGATGACCGCAGGCGGTCTGGTGCAGGCGGCCCTGGTGGTGCTCTTCCCGATCCGGCGCTGGGGGCGCCACCGCGACGCGCTCGCCGACGCCCTGGCCGCCGAGGCCGACTACGCCCGCCGGCTGCGGGTCGACCCGGCGGCACCGTTCACCCCGGGCCCGTTCGCCCAGGCCCGCGACGCGGCCTCGCTCAGCGCCCGCCAGGTGCGCCGCCGCCCGGCCGAACTGCACGGCGCCCGGGGCCTGGCCGAGCTGCTGCGGCCGGTGCTCGGCTCGCTCGCCGACCCGTCGGTCACCGGACCCGAACAGACCTTGGAGCGCGAGCGGGTCGACGAACTGCTCGACGCGGCAGCCGACATCCTGGACGCCGCGGCCGAGGCGATCCGCCAGGGCCGCCCCGTCCGACTGCCCCCGCAGGCCCTCGCCGCCATCCGGATTCCCGAGAGCGGGCACGTCCTCACCGGCACGGCCGAGCACGCGGCCACCCGCCTGCGCGCCCTGCTGCACGACGTCGTCGACACCGCCCGCGGCGACCACACCCAGGGCGGCGGGCCCCGACCGGCGGACGTCGGCAACGCGCTCGTACGCCCTTCCCTGCTCGACCAGGCCAAGCGCGCCGTCCGCACGGTACGCGGCCAACTGCACCGCGACTCCCCGGTGTTGCGGCACGCGCTGCGGGCCACGGTCGTCGTCGTGGTGGGCGACCTCATCGGCCGCGCCCTGCCCTTCGGGCACAGCTACTGGGTCCCCCTGGTCGCCCTCCTGATCATGCGCCCCGGGTTCTCCCAGACCTACAGCCGGGCCTCGGCCCGCCTCGGCGGCACCCTCGTCGGCCTGATCGTCGCGGGCACGATCGTCCAACTCGCCCACCCCGGGCCCCTCGTGGCCGGAATCATGTCAGTGATCTGTGGCGGACTGATCCTGCTGTTCATGTACACGGGGTACGCGCCCGTGCAGGCCGCGGCGTCCGGGTACACCGTCTTCACGCTCGGCATGGCCGGCGTGGGCCTCGACCAGTCGGTGCCCGCCCGCCTCGTCCTGACCCTGATCGGCGGCTGCCTGGCGATGCTGGCGTACGCGATCTACCCGTCCTGGGAGACGCCTCGCCTGCGTACCCGCCTCGCCGACTGGATCAAGGCCGACCTCGCCTACGCGGCCGCCGTCGTGCGCCACCACGCCGAACCCACCGAGCGCACCGCCCGCCAGACGCGCGAAGCCCTCCTCACCGCCCGTACCGTCCTGCTCGACTGGCGCAGCGCCGTGGCCCTCGCCGAGCAGGAACCCGTACGCCACCGCGGTATCGCCCACGCCACGGTCGAAGGAGCCGAGCACGCCCTCGCCGAGTTCGCCCGGATCACCATGCTCCTGGAAGCACACCTCCCGGACCCCGGCAGCACCCCGCTGCCGGCCGCGGCTCCCTTGGCCGACGCCCTGCAGCAGTCGGCACAGGACGCGGCCCGTGCGGTACGCGACCACCGCATCCCCACCTGGGAACCGGTCCGCGCATCCCTCGCTTCCTGGAACGGCGCCACCCCCTCGGACGAGTTGGTGCACCGCGCCGGCGACCTCCTCCTCACCAGCCTGGACGAGCTCTCCACCGCGCTGGAGTACGCCGCACCACCCATGACCGGCACCAGCCACGCATCCCGTCGCGAGGGCGGGCGCTGACAGGCCTCATCGGGTCTTTCGGCCGGCCGGTTCCTCAACTGCGGCCGGGGCGGCGTCGGTTGTCCCCCGGCCGTCCACCCTGCGCAGATTGCGGATCGCCGGCACGGACAGCAGCGCCACCGCCACCCCCATCGCCATCACCGCGTTGAACCCGAGCACTTCGCGCGCCCCGAAGAGCTCCGACGCGGGCCCGGCGAGGGCCTGGCCCACCGGCAGCATCGCCACCGACCCGGCCACGTCATAGGCATGCACCCGGCTGCGTACGTCGGTCGGCACCTGGGTCAGGATGCTGGTCGTCCACATCACGCCCCAAAAGGCGTTGGCCGCACCGGCGGCCGCGAGCCCCGCGGCGATCAGCGGCACCGGCAGATCGAGCGCCACCGACGCCGGCTGCAGCCAGTACAAGAGCAGCGCGACGGAACCGGCCCGCAGGGGCCGCACCGGCCGCACCCGCATGGCGAGGAGCGCGCCCACCACCATGCCGGCGCCCATGGCCGAGTTGACCAGACCGAGCGTGCGGGGACCGTGCTCGGAGACGACCTCGGTCGCGATCAGCGGGATCATCGGCCCCCAGGACGCGATCATGAGGACCATCCAGATCACGATGACGCCCCAGAGCCAGGTGCGGGAGCGGAACTCCTGCCAGCCCTGCACCAGATCGGACCGGAAGGAGTTCCCCTTCGCCGCCGTGGAACGGTCCGCAGGCGGCAGCCGCAGCAGCGCCAGACAGACGGCGCTCACGAGATACGTGCAGGCGTACACGACGAAGACCCCACCCGGCTCGGTGAGTCCCACCAGCGCACCGGCCACCGCGGGACCCGCCATGGTCATCAGGGACTCGATGGTGCGGATGGCACCGTTGGCGCCCTGTACGTCCACGGCGATCCGCGGGATGAGGGTGGGCAGGCCGGGCTGGAAGAGCGCGGCGCAGACGCCGTTGACGGCGGACAGCAGACAGATCTGCCAGACGACGATGTGGTGGGTGAAGAAAAGCCCGGCCATGACGGCCTGCACGGCGACGCGTACCAGGTCCGCCCCGATCATCAACAGCCGGTTGTTCACCCGGTCGGCGATCACGCCGCCGAAGACGACGAACCCGGCGAAGCAGGCCGTCATGCTGGCCAGTACGGCCCCCACCACCCCGGCCCCGTATCCGCTCAGCACCAGCCCGGCGGCCAGCGCCACCGGCGCCATCGTGTCGCCGAGCCGGGCGATGCCACGGGCGGCGAAGAAGAACGAGAAGTTGCGGGACCACAGGCCCCCTGGCGCGATGGATATGTCCCCGGGAGCACTAGTCATGGTGGACACAGTTTCGCGTCCCTCAAATGCTCCGGACAACCAACTTTCGTCAGTACCCGCAGCACTCTCACGCATCACACTTCCGGGGCACCCTGGTCCGGGCGGTCCCGCCACATGAGGGTTCGACGCGTACCGGGCTCGCGGCCCGCTGCCGCGGGGCTCAACTCCCCCACGGCAGCGGGCCGTTCATCGAACCGGCTCCGTGCGACTCAGCGGCTCACCTTCGCCAGCAGAGTCCGGGCTGCCGCCCGGTCCCCCGCCTGCAGCGCCTGCTCGGCGTCCGCGATCAGGCGGGCCCAGTTCGCCGGGGCCTTCCCAGCGACCACCGCGGCCTGCGCCCGGTCCAGGGCCACCGCCTCCGCGTTGCCGCCTGCGGCCCGGGTGCGCAGCCCCCAGCCGTAGGGGTAGGCGGGCCGGTACTCCTTGTCCCCGACGTTGATCGGCACCTGCGCGGCAGTGGCCGGCCAGGTCACCGGGAGCCGGCCGGTGAACGCCTTCTTGCCGAAGAGGACGTCCGCGACGCCCGCGCCTTCGGTGCCGGGCAGCCAGGAGGCGACCAGCGCGTCGATCCGGCCGTCGGGGTCGGCGACGATCTGCGGGCGTCCGGAGACCACCAGGACGACGCAAGTGGCCACCTCGGCGCAGACCTTGTCGACCACGGCCTGGTCGGCGGCCTGCAGCGTGAGGGACTTCTCCTCCTGCTGCGAGGTGCCGCACCAGCCGCACTCGGGACCGCCGACGTCCCCGTACCCCTCCGCGTACGGGGTCTCACCGACGACGACCACGGCGGTGTCCGCGTCACCGACGGGGGCGGAGGCATCCGCGCTGTACGTCACGTCGGCCTGTGGGGCGACCTCGCGGATGCCGTCCAGGATCGTGGTGCCGGGGACGGTGTCGCCCGATGCGCCCTGCCAGCTGATGGTCCAGCCGCCGGCCTGGTTGCCGATGTCGTCGGCGTTGCGTCCGGCCACGTAGATGCCGTCCTTCTTGCCGAGCGGCAGCGCGCGGCCCGAATTCTTCAGCAACACCTGGGACTTGGCGACGGCCGTGCGGGCCAGCGCGCGGTGGGCGCGGCTGCCGACCTGGTCGAGGTCGTCGGTGGAGGCGTACGGGTCCTCGAAGAGACCGAGCTCGAACTTCTTGGCGAGGATGCGGCCCACCGCGTCATCGACGCGCGCCTGCGACACGCGTCCCGCCTTGACCTCGGCGAGCAGCAACTCCTGGAACTGGGCTGAGGTGTTGGGCTCCATGAACATGTCGATGCCCGCGTTCACGGATGTGCGGACCTTGTACGCGGTGAGGCCGGCGTTGGCCGGGTCGTCCGGGTCGGGTATCTGGTGGATGCCCTCCCAGTCGGAGATCACGAACCCGTCGAAGTCGAACTTGCCCTTCAGCGTGCCGGTCAGGAGGTCCCGGTTGGCGTGCATCTTCGTGGGGTTGCCGACGCCGTCCTCGGTCCAGTCGACGCTGGAGAACGACGGCATGACACTGCCGACGTCGTGCTGCTTGAGGGCGGGCAGGTAGGGCGCGAGTTGCAGGCGGGCGAAGTCGGACTTGCTGGTGACCGTGATGCCCTGGTCGATGGTGTACTTCTGCTCGTACCAGGGCTTGCCCTTGTTCGCCTCGGCGGTGGCGGTGTCGTACCGGGTGCCGCCGTCACCTGCGAAGTGCTTGGCGGTGGCGAGGACTTCGTCGTCGTCATAGCCCTTGCGGCCGCCGTCGCCCTGCAGTCCGGCGATCGCCGTGGACATGCGGGCGACCAGCGCCGGGTCCTCGCTGAAGCTCTCGTAGCTGCGGCCCCAGCGCTCGTCGCGGGACACGCACAGGCAGGGCGCGAAGTTCCAGGGGATGCCGGTGGCACGGACCTCCTCGGCGGTGGCCCGGCCGAGCTGTTCGGTCAGCTTCGGGTCGCGGGCGGCGCCGAGGCCGACGTTGTGCGGGAAGAGGGTGGCGCCGTACACGTTGCCGTGGCCGTGCACGGCGTCGATGCCGTACAGGAGCGGGATCTTCAGGCGGGTCTGCAGCGCCTGCTCCTGGAAGGAGTTGACCATCTCCACCCAGGCGGCGGGGGTGTTCTGCGCGGGCGTCGAGCCACCGCCGGACAGGAGCGAGCCGAGGAGCTGCGTCTTGACCTTCGTCGGGTCGTCGGCGACCGCGGCCCGCTCGGCCTGGGTCATCTGCCCGATCTTCTCCTCGAGCGTCATCCGCCCGAGCAGGTCGGCGACCCTGCGCTCGGTCGACCGGCCGGCGTCGAGGTAGTCGGGCTTCGCCGGCGCGGCAGCGGGCGCCGCCCAGGCGGGCACCAGCTGCCCAAGGAGGGCGGCGGCAACTCCGCCTGCCAGAAGCACCGTTCTCTGTCTGACTCGCAGGGCTCTGCCATGCCTCATGGGCGGCTCCTCGCCGTGAAGTCGTACGCGGCACGAAGTGAAGGGAGGCCGTGCGCAAAACACGCACTCCCGTTCAACTCGCTTATCTCAAGCCGTGATTGAACTGTCCGGGCATGCTCCCGTCAAGGAGTTGCGTTGAACCTTCGAACGCACCGGGCGCTGCCGTGCACGGTCACCGACAGGCCTCATACGTGGCCGCGGCAAGGCCCGACTCGACGCAGGCTCACGCGCCGCGCGGGTGGTGCGGCACAATCCCGTGCCATGGATCCGGCCCTGCTCGCCACCTTGATCGCCGCCGTCGTCACGGCCGGCGGATGGCTCGCCAACCACGCGCTCGCCACGCGGGCCGACCGCAGGCGCAAGGAGCACGAGGCGCGACTGGCCCATGTGGAGAAGCAGTTGGAGCAGCTGTACGGGCCGTTGGTGTTCCTGGTCCAGGAGGGGCGCTCGGCCTTCCACGACTTCTGCGACACGCTGGGCCGAAGTGTCGTCTTCGAGGGCGACGACTCACTCACCCCGGAGCAGCTGGAGCTGTGGCTCTTCTGGGTGGATCACGAATTCCTGCCGCACAACAAGGCGGTCCAGGACCTACTGTCCGCCAAGGCACATCTGATCGTCGGCGCCCGCATTCCCGACTCCTTCATGGCGTTCATCGACTACCACAACTCCTGGCGCGTCACCCATCTGCGCTGGAAGGAACAAGGCGTCGCCTACTCCTGGCACGCCAAGGCCAACTATCCGAGGCAGTTCGAGCAGGACGTGATCGAATCCTTTGAACGACTCAAGAACCTCCAGGTCCAACTGGCCGGACTCGTCCGGGGCATCGAGGCATGACGCGCACCTCCTTCCGGGACGACCGACCTGCTCTCCGACCTGCCTTGGCCGGGCGCAGCAAGCCGTCGCCGCCGCGCTGTGGCACTACACGGACGCACCGGTGGCCAGGCCGTTGCGCGTCCGCGGATGCCTCCCTGATCCGGACCGGGCCGCGGTGACCGTCGCCCTGTGGACCGGCCCCGCCGCGCGGGAGAAGAGCAACCTCTTCCTCTACGTTCCTCTCGTGTCCGGCGGCCTGCCCGTTCCGGCGACGCGGATCGTGGGGGGCCTGATGCGGCTGGGCCGGGGAACGCACCTGTTCGGCTTCACGGGCCGCCGCATCGACGGCAAGCCCGTCATGAACGGCAGCGGGCTGGTCGAAGGGCGGCCGACGCCGTGTCTGTGCGGGGGAACCGGCGAGCAACAGGGGCCACGAGGCTTCTACTTCGAGCGGCCCGGCGAGTTGAAGCGGTACTGACCGGCGAGGCCAGACGGTACCGAGCGGCCGGCCGGAGCGGCACTGAGTGCTCGCCGGAGCGCAGACGTCGGCCGCCACGCTCTCACCCCGCCTCGCGGAGGTACGCCTCCAACTCGGCGGCGCCGGCCAGCATCGCCCGTCCGCGCGCGGACAGCCGGTCGTGCCAGTCGTTCAGGGCGGCCTCCAGGGGTTCGAGGCCGCCGGCCGCCCGCACCTGGGCGATCAGCGGGGCGATCTGCTCCAACAGGTAGCCGCCGCGCCTGAGTTGGTGCGCAAGGCGGGCGTCGCGCACGTCCGCCGCGTCGTACACGCGGTACCCGGTCCGCGGGTCGCGGCGCGGGCGCACCAGACCGGCGCGCTCCCATTTGCGCAGCGTCGCGGGACGGATGCCGAGTCTCCCCGCAAGAGGTCCGATGAAGGTGCCGTCGGGCCCGGATCCGGCGTCGGACGCGGTCACCGGGGTGGGATCCAGGTCCCGCAGGGCGCTCTCCACGGCCCGCAGGGTTCGCCGGTCGTCGAGGAGCTGGAGATGGCTCTCGTCGACGAGGCGGAGCGCGTCGTCGATCTCGCCCTGGTTCACGGCTCGCATGATCGACGTCGCCGTTTGATGGCCGTGCCCGGGTACCAGGGCGAGGAACGCGCGCAGGGCCTGCGCGTGCACCGGGGTGTAGGTGCGGTAGCCGTGCGGGGTGCGGCCGGCGGCGGGGAGGATGCCGGCTTCTTCGTAGTTCCTGACCGCCTGCGTGGAAAGGCCGTGCCCGCGCGCGAGGTCCACCGGCCGCAGCCGCTCCCTGCTTTTAAGGTTTTGTCCCATAGTCCTGCCCAGATCGCAGCAAAGTTTCAACTGTAGGTTCAACGATAGCGTTTAAGGCATGGCTACTGGCATCCAGCAAACCACCCACTCCGTCGAGGCCGCCACCGTCCTGAAGCTGCTCCCGGCCCGCCCGCGGCTGCTCGCCCTGGGCGAGCCCACCCACGGCGAGGACACGCTGCTCGAGGTGCGCAACGACCTCTTCTTCCCGCTCATCGAGCAGGAGGGCTACCGGACCGTCGCGATCGAGAGCGACTGCATCAAGGGCCTCGTCGTGGACGCGTACGTCACCTCGGGCACCGGCAGCCTCGACGAGGTCATGGAGCGCGGTTTCAGCCACGGATTCGGCGCCTCGGCGGCCAACCGCGAACTCGTGCGCCGGCTCAGGGCGTTCAACGACGGCCGACCCGCCTCCGACCAGGTGCGCTTCGCCGGGTTCGACGGGCCGCTGGAGATCACCGGCGCGGAGAGCCCCCGGCAGTCCCTCACCGCGCTCCACGGCTACCTCGCGGCCCACGTGGACGCCGGCCTGCTGCCCTGCGGCGCATACACGCTCGACCAGCTGCTCGGCACCGACGACCGATGGACGGAGCCCGCCGCGATGATGGATCCTTCACGGTCCGCCGGGCAGTCGGCCGAGGCCGAGGTGCTGCGGCTGCTCTCCGACGATCTGGTGGCATTGCTCGATGCGCAGGCACCGCACCTGATCGAGGCGACCTCGCGAGAGGACCTGGACCGGGCGCGCCTGTACGGACGTACCGCCACCGGCCTGCTGCGCTACCACTTCTGGATGGCCGACGCCTCGCCGAGCCGCATGGCACGTCTGATCGGCCTGCGGGACCTGATGATGGCCGACAACCTCCTCGCTCTCGCCGACCGCGGCCCGGTACTGGTCCACGCCCACAACAGCCATCTCCAGCGGGACAAGAGCACGATGCGCATGTGGGACCAGCCGCTGCTCGAGTGGTGGAGCGCCGGCGCGCTCGTCGCCGCCCGGCTGGGCGACGGGTACGGCTTCCTGGCCACGGCTCTCGGCACGATCCGGCACCAGGGCGTGGACACCCCTCCGGCGGACACCCTCGAGGGACTTCTGTACGCGCTCCCGCAGGACCGCTGCATCGTCGACGCCCGCCAACTGTCCACCGCCTTGGGCGAGATGCCGTCCGCCCCGCGCGTCTCCCCCTGGTTCGGATACTCCTCGCTGGACCCGGCACAGGTGGCGGCGTACGACGGGATCGTGTTCGTCAAGGACGTTCCGCAGAGCTAGGACGTCTCGCTCGGCCCCGCCCTCGAATCCGAAGGGGCGGGGGCAGTTGGGCCGGGCATTGGTCTAGGCCAGGACGCCCCCGTCCCAGTATCCTCATCCGTGGCCAGCGGCACACAATTCCCCCACCCCGGTTGCGTGCTGGCACGGGCGACGCCCACCCAACCCTGCCCCGAGCAGCCGGGTGACCCCCACTTCGCCGCCCCTAGGAGGCTCACGGTGAAAGTTCGCACCAGAAGCTCGGCGATCATCGGCACCCTCTGCCTCGTTGCTTCCCTCGCCCTGACCGCGGCGTACGCCGACGAACCCGCCGCTCCGCGCCAGGCCCCCGAGGTCGTGCTCAAGCAAGTGGCCACGGCCCAGAATCCGACCGCCGGGGCCGCCGGCCCCGGTGGCACGCTCTGGCTGGCCGAACGCGCGGGCACCGTAAGGGTCCTGGGCAAATCCGGGCTCGGCAAGCCCGTCCTGGACATCTCCGCCGAGACCACCACCGACGGCGAACGCGGGCTGCTCGGCATCGCGTTCGACAAGAAGTTCGCGCACTTCTACATCTCGTACACGAATCTCGAAGGCACCAGCACGGTGGACGAGTTCGCGGTACGGCACGGCAAGATCCAGCCGTCCACCCGGCGCACCGTCCTCACCCAGACCCAGCCGTACGCGAACCACAACGGCGGCGACATCAAGATCGGCCCCGACGGCTACCTCTACATCGCGTTCGGCGACGGCGGCTCGGGCGGCGACCCGCACGGCAACGGGCAGAACCTCGACACCCTGCTCGGCAAGCTGCTGCGGATCGACCCGCGCGGCGCCAAGCCGTACGCGATCCCGGCGGACAACCCGTTCGTCGGCGACCCCAAGGCGAAGGACGAGATCTGGGCGTACGGCCTGCGCAACCCTTGGCGGTTCTCCTTCGACGCGGCCACCGGCGACCTGCTGATCGGTGACGTCGGCCAGAGCGCCTGGGAGGAGATCGACTGGGCCCCGGCGAAGAGCAAGGGCGGCGAGAACTACGGCTGGTCCGCGATGGAGGGCAACCATCCCTTCCGGGACGGCACGGAGCCCGCGAACCACGTGCCACCGGTCCACGAGTACGACCGCACCGGCCTGGGCTGCTCGGTGACCGGCGGATACGTCTACCGCGGCAAGGCGATCCCGGACCTCAAGGGGCAGTACGTCTTCAGCGACTACTGCGACGGCACCCTCCGCGCCCTGCAGATGAAGAACGGAGAGGTGACCGGCCAGAGCGACCTCAAGGTCAACGGCGGCGAGGTCATCTCGTTCGCGCAGGGCGGCAACGGCGAGCTGTACGTACTCGCCCTCGGCGGCAACGTCTCGCGCATCGACCCGGCGTAACCGCTGGCGGGGCTCACAGCTCCTTGTGCCGCTCAAGGGCAAGGCCCCGCCGGGTCGCCGCTCGGAGGAGTGAGCTTCCAGCCGTCGGGCATCACTGCGGGAACGTCTCCGCAGTGGCGTCCGGCAAGTGACGCCCACTCCTCCTCCGCAGCGACCGTGACGGGCACTTCAACGATGCAGCCCTCCACGCCTGGTGGGACGCGGGCCCACGCGACCGCGCGGTCGTCGCGGGAGGCGGGCCCGGAAGCTGAGCACCAGGTAGCCGACCAGGGCGGCGGGCAGGAGGACTGCGGCGACCAGCGTCGTACGCAAGAGGACGTCGGTCAAGGACAGAGCTGTTTCCCAGCCGTGCGGCAGGCCCATGAGGATCATGGACATGAGCAGCGAGACGGCGAGCGACCCGAGCACGGCGACGACCAGCCAGACCAGCCAGCCGGGGACGCGACTGCCCTGGTCCACCCGCCGCGCCCTCGCGAAATCTCGACTCACTGCGCCCCCACCGCCCCCGCGTCGATTCGTGGGTGCAGTGTCGCGCATGGTCGGCATCAACCGACACGTCGGGCAGATACCGAATACGTTGCAGTCAACTGCCCTCACCCCGCCGGTCGTTCGGCCGGTGCCGGCCGGCCCTGGCCAGCGCCTCCTCGGCCTGGACGGCCAGGGTGGTGACGAGATCGGCCGCCGACGGCAGATCCGTGATGAGGTCGACCGCCTCGCCCGCCCACACCGGCAGGGAAGTGATCGCCCCGCGTGCCACGTCGTCCTGGTAGTCCTGCCTGGCCTGCGCGTCACCCGCCAACTCGGCCTCCCTGCCCCGCCAGCGGTCGAGATAGGGGTGGCCGAGCGTACGGGCGGTGTACTTGTGCGTCGGCCAGCGCGCGCCGCGGGCGACGTCCAGCACGGCGCTGCGCTCGGTGTCCTGACCACGTCCCTCGACGATCGCCTGCCTGACCGACGGGTCGACCAGGGCCTCGGCGGTGGCCTGGAAGCGGGTGCCGATGAGCGCTCCGGCCGCGCCCAGGGCCAGCGCGGCGGCCACGCCCCGGCCGTCGGCGATCCCGCCGGCCGCCAACACCGGTACCGGCGCCGCGAGATCCACCACGAGCGGCACGAACGGCAGCGTCGACCGCCCGTGCCGGGCACCATGCCCACCGCTCTCTGTTCCCTGCGCCACGATGACATCGGCCCCCACGTCCACGGCCCGTCTCGCCTCCTCCAGATCGGTGACCTGGACGATCAGCACCGCGTCCGACCGGCGGATCCGCTCGACGAACGGGCCGGGATCACCGAAGGACAACATCACCGCCGCAGGGTTGAACTCCAGTGCCTGCTCCACCGCTTCGGCGTCGATGGCCCAGCTCAGAAAGCCGACACCCCACGGCTCGTCGGTGCCCTCCGCGACGAGTGCCAACTCGCGCTCCAGCCAGGCCCGTTCCCCGTACCCACCGCCCAGCATCCCGAGGCCGCCGGCCCGGGAGACGGCCGCGGCCAGCGCGCCCCCGGCCGAACCACCCATCGGCGCCAGCACAATCGGGTGTCGTATGCCCAGCGACTCCGTCAACTCCGTCAATAACGCCATGGCTCCATCTTCGCTGCCGGGCCGACGGACAGAGTCACCGCTCCCCGCACCCGCGCGCAGAAGGGGGAACGCACCTATTGACCCAGCCCTCCCGATTGACCCAGCCCTCCCGATCGAGCGTGGTCCCGCCCGCCGCTCCGGGCGGCCAGGCTCTGCCGCCATTGCTCCGTGACCCCTCGCAGGGCCTCGCCCACGAGAAGAACGAACTCTGCGGAGTCCCCCAAGCGGGCCCCGGCCGGGGTTGCGGCACCGAAGATCTCAGCTGCGCGCTCAAAGGCGGCGGCCAAGGCCTCGTTCATGTGCACCGTGGCAAGGGTGGCCCGGAGCATGATCTCGTCGTCGACGACGTAGCATTCGCGGCGCCCGCCGGGAACCCGTTCCCGCCTGATCATTCCCTGTTGTTCGAGGAAAGTGACGGCATACGAGACCGAGGCCGGGCTGACCCGAAGCCGTTGGACCAGGTCGACGGCGGTGAGAGCGCCCGAGTCGGTGAGGTAGAGGCAGACCAGCACCCGGGCCGCCATCCGGGGCAGCCCCTGCTGTTCGAGGAGAGTGGCGAAGGACTCCGTGACGTCCTGGACCGCCTGGGGGTCCCGCCCGTGCCCGTCGTCGGTGACCGGCGGCGCCGGAGGATGTGGCTGCTTGCGCCGACGTGCACGATCCCGGGCGGCGGCGTGCGCCCGGTCCGCCCCGTAGCCGTCGGCGCCGCCGTTGCGGGTGACCTCCCGCATGACGGTCGAGGCGGGCCGCCCCAGGCGCCGGCCGATCTCCGTGTATCCGAGCCCCCGGGCCAGATCCGCCGCGATGTGCTGACGGTCCTCGTGGGTGAGCCTGTCTCCGGGCATCGGTACCCGCCTCCGATCTGTCGGCATGCGCGGAGCTCGGCTCCCGCACATCTCGCCCAGCAGTGTGCGTTCAGCCGACGTCCATTGCAATGGAGATCCTGAACCGCCCTTGCATTCAGCGTCATTGTCATTGCAATAAAGACTCCAACTACCCTTCGGAGCAGGACAGTTGAATCATCAATACCTGTTGACCGGGTGATGAACGCAATATAGCGTCGCCGACGTTCAGTGATTCCCGAATGATTCTTGGGCCCGGGTGGCACCGAGTCGCGCAGACCGAGCACTGCACGCTGAGGAGATTCACGATGGGTCAGAACAACGGCGGCTTCCCGTCGATGCGGCGGGACACGATCTTCCCAATTCGGCTGGTTCGGCGGCACCGGCACCGCCGCATACGCCGACCCGGTCAACCAGATCACCGGAGTCCTGCTCACCCAGGTCGGGCTGTCCACGCCGGATTCGCCGCGTGCCATGACCGATTTCTGGACCACGCTCCACCAGGCCGTCGACGACTGATACGGCGACGGCCATTTCCTACAGCTCCGAGAGGACAGCAACATGAGAAAGCTCATCGAGACGACGTTCATCACGCTGGACGGTGTCGTCTCCTCGCCGGAGAAGTTCGCCGCGCCCTACTTCGACGAGGAGTACGCCGAATACGCGAGGGAGCTGCTCTTCGCCGCGGACGCCCTGCTGCTGGGGCGGAAAACCTACGAGATCTTCGCCCCGGTCTGGCCGAACATGGAAGAGGTCGAGGGCGAGTACGCGGTACGGATGAACAGCCTGCCCAAGTACGTCGCATCCCGGACCCTGACGAACGCCGACGTCACGTGGAACGCCACGGTCATCGACGGCGACGTCGCCAAGGAGGTCGCCCGGCTCAAGGAACAACCCGGTCAGAACATCCTGAAGTTCAGCACCGGCGATCTCGACCGCACGCTGCTCGCGCACAAGCTCGTCGACGAGTACCACTTCTGGATGTTCCCCGTCATCGCCGGCAGCGGCGACCGCCTCCTGGCCAGCATCGACACCACGCACCTGCAACTCACGAGGACCACACCACTCGCATCCGGCGTCGTCGTCCTGACCTACACCCCCAAGTAGGCAAAGACCGCCCCTGTGACACCTGCATACGGGAAGGCAGAAACACCATGACCATCGTTACCGCAAACCTCGCCATTTCACTGGACGGATTCACCGCAGGCCCCGACCAGAGCCTCGAGCACCCCTTCGGCACGGGATGCAAGGAGGCCCTTACCTCCTGGATGTTCGAGACGGACCAGCCTGGGCGGGAGGCCGACGCGCAGCTCCGCGCGGCGCTGCACGAGAACACCGGCGCGCACATCATGGGGCGGAACATGTTCAGTCCCGGCCGCGGCGAATGGGACGAGAGCTGGACGGGGTGGTGGGGACCCGAACCGCCGTACCACGCACCGGTCTTCGTCCTCACCCATCACGAGCGGGCCCCGCTGGAGATGGCAGGCGGCACCACGTTCCACTTCGTCACCGGAGGCTTCGAAACCGCCCTCGAGCAGGCGGGAAAGGCCGCGGGCGGCAAGAACATCGAGATCGCGGGCGGCGCGGCGACAGTACGTCAGTACCTGGCCGCGGGGCTGCTCGACGAGTTGGTGCTGCACCTGGTGCCCGCGGTGCTCGGCGCGGGCGAGCGTCTCTGGGACGACCTCGCCGGTCTGGCCCTGACGCCGACCGAAGTGATCAGTTCGCCGACCGTCACGCATCTGCGCTATCGGACCGTACGGCCGTCGTGACGCCAGGCGGACAGAAACGCTCACTCTTCACTTGATCTCGCCCGCACCAGTAGCGTCGCTCCTCGGAGGCTTCCATGGCGACGCACGCACGGCACGCGAAGCACGCAAGGCCGGCCCGACACGCACGGCGTACGCGAATGCCCTTGGTCTGCACGGCAGTTGGGGCAAGCGTCGCGGCCGGCCTGCTGCTGGTACCCGGGGCGTCCGGTACGCCCCCGTCCGACGAGGCCTGCGGCAGCGTGCGCCACAGCCTGCCGAGGGGTGACTGCGGCCCGTTCCGGCAAGTGTTCGCCGAGGACTTCAACGACGACGTGGTGCCGCTCGGCGCGTTCAGCGACTGCGATCACGACGTCGACACCAAGGAGGCCTACTGCGTCGGCCTGCCCGAGGACTACCGGGCAGCCTGGTGGGCATACCCCACCGGCTGGCCGGACACCGCCAAGTCCGGGGCGGACGGCAACACCGGGCGGGCCGTCGGCGGCGTCTACCACCCCGAGGACACCCTCAGCGTCGGACCGGCCGACGACGGCAGCGGTGACGGCCGCCTGCACATCCGGCTGTGGCGTCCGCCGGACGGCGGCGACGTCCACTCCGCGGCGGTCGTGCCACGCGCCGTGATGGACCAGCGGTACGGCAAGTTCAGCGCACGACTGAAGGTCGTACAGCCGGCACCCGGATACAAGTCGGCCTGGCTGCACTACGGAGACGGCTGCGAGGCCGACTTCCCGGAGCAGAACTGGACCGACACCATCACCGCCTTCCACCACCCCTGCAGCGGCGAAGGGCAGGGCTACTTCCCCACCGGCGAGAGCTGGACCGACTGGCACACCGTGAGCACCGAATGGACGCCCGACAGCATCAAGTTCTACCTCGACGGACGGCTGGTCGGGCAGGACACCCGGAGCGTTCCCGACCAGCCCCTGGACTGGGTCCTGCAGAACGAGAGCGCCCTGTACGGCCCTTACGCCGCCCCCGGCTCCTCGGCGCAGCTCGACATCACCTGGGTCGCGGCGTACGCCTATGACGGAGCGCAGTAGTCGAGCAGCAGTAGTCGCGTAGGGGCCGGTGCCGGGCGGATCCCGGCACCGGCCCCTACCGCTCCATTACCGCTCCATTACCGCTCCATCAGATCGACACCGGATCGGCGTCAGTTCGAGGTCAGTTCGACGTCAGCCCGCCGTCCACGGCCAGTGCCGAGCCCGTCGAGAACGAGGAGCGGTCGCTGCACAGCCAGAGCGCCGCCTGGGCGATCTCGACCGGGTCGGCCATCCGCTTCTGCATCTGCCGGGCGACGAATGCCTGCTCCAACTCCGGCTTGGCGTCCACGACTTGCTCGATCATCTCGGTGCGTGTGGTGCCCACCACGAGCGTGTTGATGCGGATGTTGTGCGCGGCGTACTCGGCCGCGGCCGCCCGGGTCATGCCGAGCACGGCGTGCTTGGCCGCGACGTAGGGCACCGGGGCGCCGGTGGCCACCATCGCGGCGGTGCTGGCCGTGTTGACGATGGCGCCCTTCCCCGCCTCGAGCATGACGGGGATCTGGGTGCGCAGACAGTTCCAGGTGCCGCGGACGTTCACGTCCATCGTGCGATCGAAGACTGCCTGGTCGAGCTCGTGCAGGGGTGACAGGTCGTCACCGGCGTATCCCGCGTTGTTGAACGCCGCGTCCAGGGCGCCGAAGTGCTCCTGCGTCGCGGCCACCGCCCGCCGGACATCTTCGGCGACTGAGATGTCGCCGACGCTGACCTCGGCGCGGCCTCCCGACTCCTTGATCTCCTCGGCGAGTTGCCGCAGGTTCTTCTCGCGCCGGGCCATGAGCAGCACGGCCGCCCCTTCGGCCGCGAACAGCCGGGCGGCGGCCTCGCCGATACCGCTGGACGCCCCGGTGATCATTACGGCCTTGCCTGCGAGCATTCCATTCGTGTCAGTCATGTCGGCAAGTAAACCCGCTCACGTACGGCACCCTCACGGCGGCCGACGTCAGGGCCCCGGTGGGGACGAGCCCGGCGTGACCAGTCCGCTCTGATAGGCCGCGGCGACGGCCTGGGCCCGGTCCCGCAGGCCGAGCTTCAGCAGGATCCGCCCGAAGTGGGTCTTGACCGTGGCCTCGCCGATGAACAGATGGGCGGCGATCTCTGCGTTGGAGAGCCCGTGCGCGACCAGGACGAGGACCTCGCGCTCCCGGCCGGTGAGCGCTGCCAGCTCCTGCGGAGCGGGCCTGATCCGCTCCGGCCGGGCGGCGAACTCGGCCAGCAGATCGGCGGTCACCGAAGGATCCAGCCAGCCGTCCCCTTCGGCGAGCGCCCGTACCGCGCCGACCAGTTCGGCGGGGGCCGCGTCCTTGAGCAGAAACCCGGAGGCCCCGGCACGCAGCGCCTGATAGACGGCCTCACTGACGTTGTACGTCGTCAGCACGAGCACGCGGGCCTCGCCGGGGAAGGCGTCGGCGGTGATCCGGCGGGTGGCCTCGACCCCGTCCATGCCGGGCATCCGTACGTCCATGACGACGACCGTGGGGCGCAGTTCGGCTGCGAGGGCCACGGCTTCGCGGCCGTCGGCGGCCTCACCCACGACCTCGACGCCGTCCTCGCCGGTGAGCAGCATGGCGAGCGCGGAACGCACCATCGCCTGGTCGTCCGCGAGCAGCACCCGGATCACCGTTGTCCTCCCTGTGGCGTCGCGGCGCGAGCCGTCAAGACACGACCTCCTGCCGGGAGTTCCGCTGTGTCGGCAACGTGGCGGCGACCCGGAAGCCACCGTCCCCGAGAGGACCGGCGTCGAACGTGCCGCCGCAGACCGCCACCCGCTCGCGGAGCCCGATCAGCCCGTGCCCCGTGGACAGTTCGGAGCGGGCGGTAGCCGGGGTGCCCCGCCCGTCGTCGCCGACCTCGATCGCCAGCCGACCCTCGGCCCGCGCCCAGTCGAGGCGGACGACGGTGGCGGCCCCGGGCCCCGCGTGCTTGGCCGCGTTGGTCAGCGCCTCCTGCACCAGCCGGTACGCGGTCAGGTCGACGCTCCTCGCGAGCCGGGCAGGGACGCCGGTCACCTCGACTTGGGCGTCCAGACCCGCCTGGCGCACTCCGTTCAGGAGCGGGTCCAGGTCGGCGAGCCCGAAGCTCGGCCCCTCGGCAGCGAGCCGCTCGCCGTCGGTGCGCAGCACCAGGAGCATGTGCCGCAGCTCGGCGACGGCGGTCTTGCCGCTCGACTCGATCTGGTCGAGCGCGCCCTCGACTCGGTCCGGGTCTGCCCGCAGCACATGGCGGGCTCCCCCGGCCTGGAGCACCATGACGGTGACCGCGTTGGCGACGATGTCGTGCAACTCCCGTGCGGTACGGGCTCGTTCGGCCAGGACCGCCTCCTGGGCGCGGGCCAGTGCGAGCCGGTCGCGGGCTGCCGCCGCCCGGCCCGCCTGCACCCACCGGCCGACGGCCCACACCTCCAGGTTGAGCAGTCCGTAGAAGCAGGCGACCCCGATGAGCGAGGTCAGGCGCTCCGCGGCGGGTACGTCGGCGAGCGCCGCCCGCACCGAGAGCGCCACCGGCACCACCACCGAGCCCAGCGCGAGTGCGGCGAGGCGGGCACTGCGCAGAGCGGCGACGGTGTAGAGGGCGGCGAGCAGGGCCAGGGTCGGGCTGTAGTCGAACGCCCCGGCGGCGGTGAGGAGTTCACCGCCGAGGGCATGGGCCCACAGGTAGCCGAACACCGCTCGGGGCGCCCGCCGCCGGCCGGCGAGCGCCGCATACCCGACGACGGCGTACGCGATGGTCACCAGCCTGTCGGCCAGAGTGACGTGCGGGAGGGCGAAGTCCGAGAAGAGGAACAGGTCGGGCAGCAGCAGCGCGACGGCAAGGACCGAGTCCTGGACGGCGGGGGCTGCCCGGTACAGCCTGCCGAGGGCGGCTCTGGGCCTGGCCATCACGGTCCGGCGGGCGGGTGCGGGTCGTCGATGTCCGGGGTGTCGGGGGCCGGGCTGCAAGGGTCCGGGCTGTCGGGGTCCGCGTCGTGGGGGTCCGGATTCTCAGGGTCCGGGTCCTCGGGGTGCGGCGGATGGGGCGGATGCGGCGGGTGCGGAAGGCAGGTGCGGATCACTCGGCAGGGACCGCCCGCGAAAGCGTCGAGCCGCTCCTCGCTCAGCCCGGTCAGAGCCGCGCTGTGCGGCCGGGCGGGCACCTCCGAGTCGTAGCCGAGTTCGCGCATCGCCGCCCACAGGTCGCCGTCCGCGGTGAGCAGCGCCTCGGTCAGCCGGCGCTGGGTGAAGGGCTCGGCGCGCACCACGTAGCGGGACCGTTCGGTGAGCCGGACCACGTTCGCCGTCATGGCCGACGCGGGATCGTCGGAGCCCAGATGCTCCACGCCGGCCACGGCGATCCGCTCCACCGGGCCGCTCCCGGCGGGCACCGGTGTGATCACGGCCGTCAACTCCCCCTGCGGATCGGCGAGAAGGGGCGACTGGTCGGGTGCGAGGAGCGCGTCCCGGTCGACGAGGAGCGCCCTGGCGCCGATCGGTTCAAGGGTGACGTCTGCGGCCGTGACCAGCACGGTTGCCTCATCCATGGGGTCGCTCGAGTCACTCATGGCTCTATGGAACCGCCTCGGCAGCAGGCAGAAACGTACACCCTGGGTCGTACGCTCCTAATCCACTCCAGAGTGGACGCGGGGGCAGCCCGGAAGCGCGCATTCTCATGGGTGTCGGAAACACGTCCGACGATCCGAGGGACCCGGGAGACGGTCATGGGATACCAGGTCAAGTTCTACCAACTGCGTTGCATCGAGACCGAGGACAACGGCGAGGACGAGCTGTGGGTGGACTTCCGCGGCCAGCGCGTCTGGGGCCGGGGCGACATCAACAACGGCGCGGTGATCAACGTCAACAACGGGCCGTTCTCGCTGGTCAACAGCGGGGCTGACGTCGTCTCCATGTGGGACAAGGACGACTTCGACCCGGACGACAACCTGGGCGACTACCACATCAGCCCCAACGTCTCGGGCCGCGGTGAGCAGGTCGCCGAGTTCCGCAACAACGGTGCCCACTACACCCTCACCTATGAGGTGCGGCCGGACAATTGGTAGGCCGTTCCGCCGCGCGCACGCCGCGTAAGTCGCGTACGTCGCGCCAGGCGTCCGGGACCGCCACGGCGGTCCCGGACGCCGACAGGTGGCGGCGGCCCCGGGGCCGGTGGTCAGGCGTTGGGGTCGAACGGGATGCCGGCCGGCTTGGCCTTCTCCAGGTGGTAGTTGAAGTTGCCGTCCTTGAGTCCGAAGACGGCGCTGCCGAAGTCGGCCTGGCTCAACTTGTCCCGTACGCCCGCGGGGTAGCCGTTCCAGCCGACGAGGGCGGGGAACTGCCAGGTGTGGTCGTGGTTCTCCGGTGGTTCGTCGTTGGAGTTGGCCGGCCGGAAGCAGTGCGTGCTGATGCCGTCCTTGTGGTAGACGACCTTGGGGTGCGTGCCGTCCCAGCGGATCTGGTCGCGGCCGTAGACGTTGAAGTTTCCGTGGGCCGAGGTGGAGACGTAGCGCGCCTCGTTGTTCTGCACCCACACCACCACGTGCTCCCAGTCGTGCCGGTGCCCGCCGAGGCCGCTTCCGGCCACGGCCTGGTCCTTCTCGAAGTACAGGCCGTACAGGATGGCGCACCAGCCGTTGTTGCACTTGTACCGGGCGTACCCGTTGGTGTTGTCGAGGTCCCAGGAGTCCCGGCACTGGCCGTTGAGCGCGCCCGACGGATTGAGGCCGCCGTTGAGGGTGCCGTCGGGGCCGATGGCGGGCGTGGGGTAGCAGCCGTCCGTGTCGTAGTCGAAGGCCGGCTGGAACGTCTGCTCCAGTCCGTCCGCGTTGGCGGGCAGCGCCTTGGGCGGTTCCGCGAGGGCACTGCCCGGAAGGGCGATGACCAGCACGACGGCGCTGCCGAGCACGAACGACGCTCTGCGGGTGAGCGATCTCTTCTTCACCATGTCCTCCTGATACGTCGCGGTGTGGGGTACGCGACCAGGAGTGTCATGCCCAGATCACATCTCTGGCAGTCGTTGCCCGACCGCCCGCTGAACATTGAGCGGCGGACCTGCTCTGGGGTCTGGCACCGGCGGGCCTGCGAAGGGGCCGGGCACTGTCCGTGCCCGGCCCCACAGTTGTCGCGGCATCAGCCGACCAGCAGCACGAGCTTCCCGCGTACGTGCCCGGCCTCGCCGGCCCGGTGCGCCTGGGCGACCTCGGCGAGCGGGTAAGTCTCCGCGACCGGGAGCGCGAAGCGCCCGGCCTCGATCAGGTCGCCGATCTCGCCGAGCACGTGGACCGCACGACCGGCGTCCCCGCGGCTGAACCGCACGCCGTACTTCTGGGCGCCGGCGAAGTCGGCGAGCGTCACGACGTGTTCCGGGCTGCCCGCGAGGCCGATGAGCTCGGGCAGGATGCCGCTCCCCGCGACGTCGAGCGCCAGGCCCACGCCCTCAGGCGCGAGCGCGCGAACCCGCTCGACGATGCCCTCGCCGTAGGCAACCGGCTCGGCCCCCAGCGAGCGCAGGTAGTCGTGGTTGGCGGGGCTCGCGGTGCCGATCACGTGCGCGCCGCGCGCCACGGCGAGCTGAACCGCGGCGCTGCCGACGCTTCCGGAGGCCCCGTTGACGAGCAGCGAGCTGCCGCTGCCGACGCCGAGTTGGTCGAGTGCGCGCGTGGCCGTCTCGATGGCGGCCGGCAGCGCGGCCGCACCGGCGAAGTCGAGGGAAGGCGGGATCGGCGCGTAGTGGTCAAGGACCGCCAGCTCGGCCTGGGCCGCCCCCTCTGCGGAGAGGCCGAACACACGGTCGCCGACGGCCACATCCGTGACGCCCTCGCCGAGCTCGTCGACGACGCCCGCCGCCTCGTGGCCCATGGTCTGCGGGAGCTCCTCGTCCATCAGGCCCGCGCGCTTCTTCCAGTCACTCGGGTTGACGCCGGCCGCGCGCACCGAGATCCGGATCTGGCCGGGCTCCGGATGCGGATCCGGAAGGTCCACGATCTCAAGGACCTCCGGGCCCCCGAACCGGCTGAAGCGGGCTGCCTTCATCATTGACCTCCGGTCTCGATTCCGTCAGGTGGGCTCGTCGGTCAGCCCCCGCTCCGGGTCTGCCGAGAGACCGGCGTAGTAGAACGTGGGCGGGCAGCCTTTCCCGTTGGGCACCATCTTGCGCATGTCCACGTCCGTACGCTCGTCGAAGAGGACGCGCTTGCTGTCGCCCCGCGCGGTGAGGGTGAACCGCACCGACGCCGTCCTCTTGTCGAAGTCGTCACCGAGCGCCACGTTCATGAACTGCTCCGAGGTGTCCACGTTCTTCGAGGTGGTCCGGCTCTCGCAGATCCCTTGTGCGCACAGTCGCGCGACGAGCGAGGCCGAGCCGCCCTTGACCGAGTCGGTGAAGTCGCTCGGGGTCCATTTCACGGAGACGCCTGTCTCGCCGCCGATCTTCGTGCAGAGGTGCGGCTCGTCGCCGATGCCGCTCCCGCAACTGATGGTCAGCACACCGGGCAGGGCGAGAAGCAACAGCCGCCGGGCCCTGTTCGCGTTGCGCGTCACGCTTCCCCCGATGAGTCGCAGGCTTGACGAGTTCGATGGTGCACCCGGGTGCTGAGGGCTTGCCCGCAGGAGATGCGGGCCCGTCCATGCCCAGACGTACGGCCTGCTGGTTTCGTTCGATGGGTCTGCTGTCTTTGATTCCGGCAGTGCGCTGCCGTACGCGACCGGAACGACCGATACGACTGACCGGCCGGCGAGCAGTCGCGGCCCATCGGCCAGGACCGACAGTAGAGTTGGGGCCCGTGACGGGGGAAACGCACTTCGCAGTCGATTCGCCGGCCTTCGCCGTGGCGAGCATGGTCATCCCGCTGGAGCCAGGGGGTGACATCCCCTCGCACAGCCACCCGCAGCACCAGCTGACCTGGGCCCCGGACGGCCCGCTCACGGTCACGGTCGACAACTTGCGCTGGGTGGTGCAGCGTTCACGCGCCCTGTGGATTCCCGGCGGTGTGGATCACGGCGTCGTCCCCGGTTCGTCCACCTCGATGCTTTCGCTGTACTTCGAACCGGACGACTGCCCACTGCGCTGGAGCGCCCCGACCGTCGTCGACGCGACCGGACTGATGGGTCCGCTGCTGTCCCACCTCGTCGAACTCGGCGCAGGTTCCGCGGACCACCGCGTCCGGGCCACGGCCGTGCTGTGGGACCTGATGAAGCCCCTGTCGATCGCCACGATCCCGACCATCCTGCCCACCGATCCCCTGGCCCTCCGGATCGCCCTCGCCATCAAGGAGGACCCCGCCGACCCCCGGGACCTGGAGGACTGGGGCCGGGAGGTCGGCGCCTCGCCCCGCACCCTCTCGCGCCGCTTCCGCGCCGAGACCGGGGTGAGCTTCAGCAGTTGGCGGACCAACGAACGGCTCAACGCGGCGCTGCCCCTGCTGGGCATGGGACAACCGGTCGCGCGGGTCGCCCGCGCGGTCGGCTATCAGAACGCGAGCGCCTTCATCACCGCGTTCCGCCGTGAAGTGGGCACCACTCCCGCGGCGTACTTCCGCGGAAGTGGTGCCCCATCGGTGATCACACAGACACCGGCGCAGGATCCTGGGCCGGATCCTGCGTCACCTCCTGCTTCTGCTCCGACGCCGACCGCCGGCGGCTGACCCGGCCGCGGTCGACCGCGAAGGCGATCGCCGCGATGACCACGGAGACCGCGCCGACGAGCGCGCCCAGGTTCGCCAGGGCGTTCAGCGCGTCGATCGAGGCGTTGTCGGCGACGCGGGTCAGCGCGGGCACGGCGTCGTGGAACTGTGCCGGCACCGCCTCGACCACCTGGTGTCCGGACCCGGAGCCGACCTGGTCGACGAACTGCTCCTTCAGGTCCTGCGGCACCGCACCGGCGCCGGGGACCGCCGCGAGCCCGGACTCCGCCTTGTCCTGGGCGACTTGACTGAAGATCGCGCCGAGCCCGGCGATGCCCATGGCCATGCCGACCTGCCGCAGGGTGCCGAAGGTGGCACTGGACATACCGGCGTTCTCCTGCGAGGCGAAGGTCAGGGACGCGGCCTGGTTGAGCGCGGTGAGCGCGCCGATGCCCAGACCACCGACGATCATGCCGGGCAGGAAGTGGGTCCAGCTGTCGTCGCGGCCGAAGTTGCCCAGCAGGTACATGCCCGCGGTGACCATTCCCATCGTGACCGTCGTCCCGACCGCGAGCGGCACCCGCCTGGCGAAGACGGCGGTCACGGGCGCGGCGATCATCGCGCAGAGACTGATCGGCAGCAGCCGCAGGCCCATCTCCAGCGGTGTGTGGCCGAGTGCGCCCATCAGGAACAGCGCCAGGTAGGTGGCCGCGGCCATCAGCGTGGCCATGTGCGCGACCGACACGATCGCGGTGCCGGCGAAGCCGGGCTTCTTCGCCATCGACAGGTCGAAGAGCGGGTGCCGGGCGCGTGTCTGCCGGACCAGGAAGGCGATCAGCAGGACGACCGCGGTGACGATCAGGGTGAGGACCGTCCCCGATGTCCAGCCCAGCGCGTGGCTCCGGGTCAGGGCGAACACCCCGGCCACGAGGCCCCCGGTGAGCAGCAACGACCCGGACCAGTCGGCGCGTTGGTCCGGAGTGCTCGCCGTCTCGGGCATCTTCATCACGGCCAGTACGGTGATGGCGATGCCGATCGGCACGTTGATGAGGAAGATCGAGCGCCAGCCGAACTGGGTGACCAGCGCACCTCCGATGACCGGCCCGAGGACGGTCGCACTCGCCATCACGGCCCCGTAGGTGCCGATCGCCTTCGCCCGGGCCTTTGCCTCGGGGAACGCGACCGCGAGCAGCGGCAGCGCGGTCGCGAAGAGCATGGCGGCGCCGATGCCCTGCACCACCCGTAGGACGTCGAGTTGCACGATGCTGCCGGACAGGGTCATCGCCAGCGACGCGGCGGTGAACACGAGCATGCCGGCCACGTACATGCGCTTGCGTCCGTACCGGTCGCCGAGCGTGGCGAAGGTCAGCAGGACCCCGGCCAGCGGGATCGAGTAGGCGTCGACGACCCACTGCAGCCCGTCGATGGAGGCGTCGAAGTCCGCGCGGATCTCGCCGAGTGCGGCGGAGACCACCATCGCGTCGAGCATCAGCATGAAGATCGCGACGCAGACCATGAACAGCACGAGCCCGGGTCTGCGTGGCACGGCGTCAACCGGCGTCGGGCCGCGCTCAGTCGTCGCGGTTGAAGCGGTTGAAGCGGTTGAAGCGGTAGAGGACATGGGAACCCCCTGGAATCAGGCGTGGATGTCGGCTGCGGAGAGAGAACCCGTGCACGGGGGATGCCGCACTGATGACGCTAGATCCCCAACAGCCCCCACAGAAATGGCGTTTGAGGACGGCCGGCTTCGCGCAGCGGACAACTTCGGCTCGCGGGGGTGGGGTGATGTCGCGTAGCGGACAGGCCCGTTCGCGTACCGGTCGGAATAATCAGTGGCGGGCCCGATCCGCACCGACGACCATGCGACGCATGAGCGACCAACCCACGCGATGGACCCAGGCGACCACCTACCCCGACATGTGGGCAGACCCGGCCGACGACCCCCGTCACAGTGACGAGGGCAGTCCCGAGGGCGAGCTTGCGACGCTCCTCGACTTCCTGGCGGGCTACCGCAAGACCCTCCTGATGAAGTGCGAGGGCCTGGATCCGGAGCAGTTGGCCCGTCGGTCGGTTCCGCCGTCGACGATGTCGCTCCTCGGCCTGCTGCGGCACCTCGTCGAGGTGGAACGGGACTGGCACAACTGGATCGACGCGAGCGATCCACTGCCGAAGCTGTACGGCGCGCGCGACGCGGACTTCCTCGGCGCTGTCGCCGAGCAGGACGTGGTCGACGCCGCGTACGCCGATCTGGCACGCGAGCAGGCCGCGACCGACGCCGCGCTGGCCGAGCACCCTGATCTCGGCGAGCGCCTCGGGAAGGACGAGATCTCGGTCCGGGAGCTGATGGTGCACAGGATCGAGGAGTACGCGCGTCACTGCGGGCACGCCGACCTGCTGCGCGAGTGCGTCGACGGCAGGGTGGGCCAATGACGGCGGCCGCAGCCTGAACCCGCCGAAGGCGCATGCAGGTTGCGGCCGGGACGGGACAGCCGACGGGCAGAACCTCAGACGCCGGCCAGTGCGGCGTTCGCGCGCTCCGTGAGCAGGGCCAGTACGCGGCCCGCGACGGCAAGGTCCTCTTCCGGGATGTCTGCGTAGAGCCGGGCGGAGATCTCGGCGCTCTCGGCGGAGGTGCGCTCGTACAGCTCGCGTCCGGCGTCCGTGAGCCGGACCGGGGACGCCTGCGCGGGGTCCTCCTGCAGCAGCTTCGCGGTGATCAGTTCCTCGATGACGCCGCGCACGACCGGCGCGTCAGCCTTCAGCGAGCCGGTGACGTCGCCGACGAGCGCCTCGAAGCCGATGGACTCGCCGGCGGCCACGACGGCCCGGAGCGTCACGCTCTGCTCGAACGTGATGCCGTGGCTGGTCAGCACGCGCTCCAAGAGGGCGCGGGCCGAGTAGTGCGCCAGGGCTATCGCCCGGCCGTTTGTAGTGGCCGCGGGTGCGGTGACGGTCGCGGGTGCGGTGGTGGTGGTCATGACTGCTCCTCGTCGTTCTCGGTGGGCGGATCAAGAGGTGCGTCGAGCAGGGTTGCCAGCTCGCGGGTGAACTGCCTTGTGCGCGCGCCGTCTTGGCCCCCCAGCGGCTCCAGCAACTGGTCCAGGAGGGCCTGGACCACCTTGATGGCGCGGCGTGTGACGTCGCTCCCCTGCTCGGTGAGCGACAGCTGCATGGCGCGCGGGTCGTTCGGGTCCCGGGTGCGGGCGACGAGTCCGGCGGTCTCCAGGGTGCGGGCGAGCTTGGAGACGTACAGCGGCTCCAGCCCCGTGTGGTCGGCGAGTTGCCGCTGGCTGGGTTGCAGCCCGGAGCGCCCCATGCCGTTCAGGGATGCCATCAGCGAGTACTGCGCATGGGTCAGGCCCAGCGGCGCGACCGCCCGGTCGACGGCCACCCGCCACTTCATCGACAGGCGCCAGACCAGAAATCCCGCCGTGGCGCGCTCAGTTGGTGAACTCACGAGAGATACAGTACATAGCTACTATGTACATGGCTACTATTTTCTGAACGCACCATGCTCGCGCAGGTGGGCGGCGCGACGGCGCAGGTGGGCGGAGAGGTCGCGGGTCGCCGCCTCGGGAACCTTGTGACCGTCGTGGTGGCCTGCGGCGGCCTGCGTGGTGAGGCGGGCGATGGCGGCTTCGGCGTAGGCCAGGTCGTCCTGCCAGTCCTGGAGCGTGTGCCGGTGGCGGGGGTCGGTGCGCAGGCGGGCCAGTTCGGTGTGCACGGCGGCCAGGTCAGCGTGGATACGGCGACGCAGGGTGTGCAGGGCCGTGATGTCGCCGGGGCCTTCCAAGGCGTCGGCGTAGGCGGCGATCGAGTCGTGGGCGGAGGCCAGCCGGTGCGGCACCCGGGCCCGGGTGTCCTCGGGCCACAGCAGATAGCCGACGACGAAGGCGAGCGCGCAGCCGATCACCGTGTCGAGCAGACGGGCCTCGGGAACGGCGGATCCGGCCTGGCCGAGAGGATCGGCGAGCAACAGCATGACCGGGGTGAGAAAGAAGGTCTGCAGGGCGTAGTTGCGACGTGCGTAGGCCTGGAGCAGACCGGTCAGGACGACCGTCGCGGCGATGCGCCACCAGCCCGCCGGCAGCACCGTGATCGCGGCCAGGCCGACCAGGACACCCGCGATCGTGCCCACACCGCGCAGCAGCAGTCGGGCCGGCACCGTGCCGAGGCCCGGCCGCACCACGAGGGCGACGGTCAGCACCAGCCAGCCGGAGCGAGGCAGTCCGCTGTACGAGGCGACGACCTGGGCCGCGCCGAGGCACAGGGCCAGCCGCAGCGCGTAGCGCCGGGCGGCCGGATCGCGCAGCCGGTCGGCCAGTGCGCCGGCGAGGCGGCGGCTCGGTACAGGGCGCGGCGGGACGTGCCGGATCGCTTCGCCCGTCGCCTCGCCGAGCGATGCGGCGAGTGCGGTGACCGCCGTGCGCAGTGCGCGGAGGTGCGGATCCCCGGCGGCCGCCGGGGGGAGCGGGATCGGCGGCGGCGCGCCGCCCGCCTCGATGGCGTCGGCGATCCGGTGGACCGCGTCGGCGTATCCAACGGGCGGTTCCGCGCCCGGTGTTCGGACGGCGGGGGCGGCGGCGATCACTTCGATCAGGCGGTCCAGGTGGCCGGTCAGCCGGGCCGCGGTACTGCCCGGTCGGGGCGCCGAGAGGCGTCTCACCAGCACCGTGTCGTACGCCGCGTCCATCACCGCGGTCAACGCGTGGCGGCGCTCGGTCCAGGTGTCGCCGGTGGCGCCCAGGAGGCCCCCGACGGCCCGTACCGCTTCGGCGACGGCCAGCCGCTCGGCTCGCCCGGGACGGCGTAGGGCATCGGCGAGCGAAAGCAGCATCAGCGGCAGGCCACCGAGCAGGAACAGCCCCGGCACCTGCCACCAGGGCGGTCCCGTGGGCAGACCGAGCCCCATGGCGGTGGCAAGGAGCAGCACCAAGGTGGCCATGTCACTGATGCGGCCGATGGTGGACACCAGTCCGGAGGCCAGCGCGACCACGGCGACCAGCAGGATCTGCGCCCAGGCCACGCCGCCGGTCAGCCGTCCCAGGGCAAGGCCGATGGCGCCGGCGAACTGGGGCAGGACCAGCGTCAGCGCGCGGGTGCGCCAGGGTGCGGCGGTGTCGTCGACGGCCGCACCGTAGGCGCCGAGGGCGGCTGCGGCCCCCAGGTCGGGCCGGCCGGCGAACTGGCCGATGGCCAGCGGCACGAGCATGCCCACGGCGCCGCGCGCTACCAGCGCCCGGTCGACGGGCACCGGGCGCAGGCGGGCGGTGTGCCGCATCCATTCCGGCAGACGGGCCCTCAGAACGGCCATCGGTACGCCCTGCCCTTGGCGGTACGCACCTCGTCGAGGGCGGCCTCGGCGGTTCCGCCCGGATGGACCGCGTCCTGGCGCACCGGACAGGTGAACATCAGGCCGCTCGCCGGGGCCGTCGGGTGGTCGCCGGTGGGTCCCCTTTCCATGCGTGCTCCCTGTTGTGTGGTCCGGGGGGCGATGGAGAAGGTGGTCGCCTACGCCGTCCTGCCATGCTCACATGGGCGCCGCGCGGCGGCATCGGCACGTCGCCCGCGGCAAGGGGCGGGTCATGGCCTCGCGTCGGGGGGTGCGGAGTGCGCGATCTCGTACGGGAGTACGCGATCGCGCACGGGAGCACGCGTCACGTACGGGAGCACGAGGCCATGGCCGGAGCTGTCGTATGAGATCGAACATCCAGGCCGGCGGGCGGGCCGGTTCGGCCGTCCCGGCCCCGCCCGCCGCCCAGTTGACGGTCAGCACCGTCGCCCGAAGTTCGGGATCGGCTACGACACGGAGCTCAAAGGCGCCGGTGTCACGGGCAGGCATTCGGCGAGCAGGCCGACTACATCGCGCCACGCCCGCTCCGCGTGCTGCGGGTGGTAGCCGACGCCGGGGACCGTGGGGTGGTCGACCGGCGGGTGGTGGAAGCCGTGCAAGGCGCCGCCGTAGACCGCGAGGCGCCAGTCGACGCCCGCGGCCTGCATCTCGGCGGTGAACGCGTTCCGTTGCTCGGGCGACATGATCGGGTCTTCCGACCCGACCCCGGCCCACACCGGGCAGCGAATGCGCGCCGCCTCGCCCGGTCGGCCCGTGGTGGTTGCGTTGACTGTCCCGATCGCGCGCAGGTTGACGCCATCGCGCCCGAGTTCCAGCCCGACGGCGCCCCCGGTGCCGTAGCCGACGGCGGCTATCCGGTCGGGGTCGGTCCGCGGTTCGGTGTGCAACACGTCGAGCGCCGCGTGGCCGATGCCTCGCATCCGGTCGGGGTCGGCGAGCAGCGGCATGCAACGGGCCAGCATTTCCTCGGGGTCGGCCAAATAGCGCCCACCGTGAAGGTCGAAGGCCAGCGCTACATATCCCAGCTCGGCGAGAGCATCGGCCCTGCGGCGCTCGACGTCGCTGAGCCCCATGCCCTCTGGTCCGAGCAGCACCGCGGGTCGGCGGTCGACGCCGGCGGGGAGCGCGAGGTGCCCGACCATCGTCAGGCCGTCGGCCGGGTAATGGACCGTGCGTGTGGTGACTGTCGTCATGGGATCGAACGGTAGTGATCTACGAGGCCGGTCGGGCCGGACTTCACCGTCGGCAGAACCGCGGGGCTCTCAAGTCACGCTCCGGCCCGCCTGTGTGCCCCCCTCCGAAACTGGAGCGGCTTTCTGAAACTCCGTCAGGAGCCGCATTCATTCCGGAGGTACCCGTGAATCGTCAGATCGCCAGAGGCATCGGCGTTTCGGCCACCGCCCTGCTCGCCGCCACGGCACTCGGCTCACCCGCCACCGCCGCCCCCGCCGACAAGGCGCAGGTCCTCTCGTCCTGGACCCAGACCAGCGCTTCCAGCTACAACGCCTTCATATCCGCCCGCAACAACCAAGGCGCCTGGGCGGCCTACGGATTCAACTGGACCACCGACCTCTGCTCGAAGTCGCCGGACAATCCCCTCGGATTCAAGTTCGAACTCTCTTGTGCGCGGCACGACTTCGGCTACCGCAACTACAAGGCGTTGGGCGCCTTCGACGCCAACAAGCCACGGCTCGACAGCGCCTTCTACGCCGACCTCAAGCGGGTCTGCGCTCCCCTGAGCATCGCGAAGAAGGCCGCATGCAACTCACTGGCGTGGACCTACTACCAGGCCGTCAAGAACCTCGGCTGAGCGGCTCGCGGGGGCCTCAACAGACGCGGGGTCCGCACCGATCGGTGCGGACCCCGAGCGTGATGCCGGCCCTGCTGTCAGGATGCGGCCTTCTTGGCGCTGGGGAGTCCCCCGCTCAAGAGTCGAGTCCCGCCGCGGCGGGGTCTGCCGAAGGGCAGAGACGACACACGTCGGCTGTGCCCTTCGGCAGAGGCGGCGTTCAGCTCCCAGGGGGATGTTTACGCAGGTGGGGACCGCAAGGATGGTTGCAGAACGACGCAGCCCATCCGCCCCTCGAGGAGCACATCGTGAACATCTCTGACGACCCGCATGATGTCGGGGCACAAGCGAGCCCGCTCCTGCGCCGCACCGCCGAACTCCCCGAGCGACTCCGGCTCGCGGCCTGCCGGCTCGGCGACGCCGCGCTCGCCCGGGCGCACCGCATCGGGTCGACCAACGTACTGCCGTGGCCGCATGAGGGTCAGGCGAGCGTCGAGATAGCCGGGGTCGGCAGCCTCGGCACGGTCGGCGAGCAGACACCGGTGCCGATCGCGAGCCTCACCAAGGTGATGACCGCGTACGTGATCCTGCGGGACTGCCCGCTGGGCCCGCAGGAGTCCGGCCCCATGATCCGCATCGACCGGGACGCCGCCCACGAGTCGGGCTCGCCCGTCGAGTCGGTCGTACCCGTCATGGAGGGACAGCAGTTCCCCCTCCGGCAACTGCTCGAGTTCATGCTGATCCCGTCCGGCAACAACATCGCCAGGCTCCTCGCCCGCTGGAGTGCCGGTTCCGAGGCGGCCTTCGTGCGCCGGATGAATGACGCCGCCGCCGATCTCGGCATGACCCGTACGACCTTCACCGGCTCCTGCGGCATGGACCTCGGGAACACCAGCACGGCGACCGATCTGCTTGTCCTGGCGCGCGCGGCGATGAATGACGACGTGTTCCGGGCCGTCGTCGGCACCCCGTCCGTCCCCCTCCCCGGGGGCCGGGGCGAGGGGCACACCACCAATCGACTGCTCGGCCAGTACGGCGTCGTCGGGCTGAAGACCGGCACCAGCACCCCGGCGGGCGGCAACGTCCTGTGGGCCGCGTACGCCGACATGTACGGCGCCCGGCAGTTGGTCCTGGGCGCCGTCCTCGCGCAGCGCAGCGGACGGTCGCCGGTGCGGGCGCGGGCGGCGGTCTGGGCGCACAGCCGGCGACTGGTCCAGGCCGTTCAACGCCTGTCGGTGGACGGCCCCGTACTGCCCGAACAGTCGACCCCTGTCGCACCCCGCCACCCCCGTAAGGCGCACGGCCAGGACCTCGCCGCCGCTTGAGGGGCAGGGCCCGGATCACCGCAGGCGAGGGGTCCCTCCGGACTGCCGGAACACGGATTATTAGGTTAGCCTTACCTCGCTTTCCTGCCCGTCCGGGTTCCACCACTCCCCTGTCCGAGAGAAGCACCGCCATGCGCTCTGGCCCGCACCGCTCCCCCGATCTGTCCCGCCGGGGCCTGTTCGCGGCAGGCGGCGCCCTCGCCCTCGGCCCGCTCATCGCCGCCTGCGGCGAGAGCAAGTCCCCGGACGCCAAGGGCAAGAAGGGCGGCGGCGCCTGGTCGTTCAAGGACGACCGCAACCGTACGGTCGAGCGCGACCGGCGCCCGCAGAACATCGTCGCCTTCGTCAGCACCGCCGCCGCGCTCTACGACTACGGCATCGAGTGCACCGGTATCTTCGGCCCCAGCAAGCCCGTCGGCGGCAAGCCCAACCCGCAGGCCGGCGCGATGGACGTCACCAAGCTGACCAGCGTCGGCGAGGCATGGGGCCAGTTCAACATCGAGAAGTACGCGACCCTCGACCCCGACCTGCTCATCAGCAACATGTTCCCCGCACCCGACCTGTGGTTCGTGCCCGAGGACAGCCGGAAGAAGGTCGAGGCGCTCGCCCCGACCGTCGGCATCAACGTGGCCCGCACCTCCCTGCTCAACCCGCTGAAGCGGACCGCCGCCCTGGCCGAATCCCTCGGCGCCGACCTCCGCGCGCAGCAGGTCACCGACGCCAAGAAGCGCTTCGACAAGGCCGTCGAGACCCTGCGCGGCGCCGCCGAGGCCAACAAGGGCCTGAAGGTCATGGCCATCACCGGTGACAACGACCAGTTCTACGTCGCCGTGCCGGACTCCTACAGCGACCTCAACTACTTCAAGGACCTCGGCGTGGAGTTCGTCGAGGGCAAGAAGAGCGACAAGTGGGGCTTCTGGGAGTTTCTCAGCTGGGAGAACGCCGACAAGTACCACGCCGACCTCATCATGGTCGACAACCGCTCCGCCTCCTTCTCCCTCAAGCAGCTCGCGACCAAGCCCACTTGGCGCCGTCTGGCAGCCGTCGAAGCCGGCCAGACCGTCCCCTGGTCGATGGAGGAGCGCTACAGCTACGCCGGTTACGCCCCTGTCGTCGAGCAACTGGCCGCCGCCGTCGAGCGGTCGAAGAAGCTCAAGGCCTGACCCTCCTCCCAGCGGCGCCGAACCGCGCGCGGGCGCACAGGACCCGCTTGCGGCCGGCCCCTCCTCCCGCCCCGGGGGTTCACAAGCGCGCAAGCGTTCAACGCGTTCACGCACCGGGGCGCCTCCCTCCGCTGCCAGCCCCTGTTGAACAGGGCAGACCCCCACTTGAACAGGGCAGACGCAGGCGCTGCAGCGCCAGGAGTTACAGGAGGCCGTCCAGTGAGCGCGCGATGCACGGGGTTCGTCCAGTTCTTCAACCGTCGGGACGGATACGGCTTCATCGTGCCCGTCGGACAACGAGATCCCGTGTTCGTACACGGCGAGGACATCGAGCACCAGCCTCAGGTGCTCTCCGAGGGCCAGCAGGTCACCTTCTGCCTGGAGTTGGGCCAGGGCCGGTTCGAGGCCCGGAAAGTACGCCCGTAGGGGGGATCCTCTCGCGCTGGCGCGCACGTCGGACCGCATTTCAACTACCGTGCGCAACAGGCCCCTCACCGCAAGGAACCGCCATGCCCCGCCGCACTCCCAACCGCGCTCTGGCCGCCGTGCTGGCCGAGGCGCGCTGGAGCGCGGGCGAGCTGGCCCGGGCAGTGAACGCCGAAGGTGCCCGCTCCGGCATCGAGTTGCACTACGACCGGACCGCGGTGGCCCACTGGCTGCAGGGCTCACGGCCCCGCGCGCCCGTCCCCGATCTGGTGGCCCGGGTCCTGGGCAACCGCACCCGGCGTCCACTGAGACCCGGGGACCTGGGCCTGACGCAGCTCGCGCAGGAGTTGCTGCCCGGTCCGCCCGGTGACGCCGACGCCGTGGGGCACCTGGTGGCGCTGTGCCGGGACGACGCCGACCCGGTGCGGCGCGGTGCCCTGGCCCGTGCCGTGTACACCCTGACTTCGGGCGAGACCATGCTGTGGCGCGCTACCGGGAGCGCGGTGCCCCCGTCGCCCCGCGGTGCGCGGCCCGCAGGCGCGAGCGATGTCATCGCCCTGCAGGAGATGGTGCGGGTGTTCGCGCTGCTCACGTGGAGCCATGGCGGGGCGCACGCGCGCTCGGCCCTCGCCTGCTATCTGTCCGACGACGTGGGCCGCCTCCTGCACGCCCCGGCCCCGGCCGTCCTGCGTCCCCAACTGTTCACTTTGGCCGCCGAGTTGACCCACCTTCTGGCCGCGATGACGGCTGACGCGGGCCATCACGGACTGGCCCAGCACTACTTCCACACGGCACTCCTGCTGGCCCGCGAGGCCGACGACCGTGCGAACTTCGCCATCACACTGCGCGCCATGAGCGTGCAGGCCCTGACCCTGGGCCGACGGCGCCATGCCGCGGACCTCGCCCAGGCCGCCGCCGACGCCCTGGCCCCCACGGACCACCCGGCCGCCTGCTCCTACGTCCTGGCCCAGCGCGCCCTGACCCACGCCACGCAACAGCACGTCCGGGGCGCCGAGGCCGACTTGGCCGCGGCGGAGCGCTGGCACGACCAGGCCGGCGGCCCGCCCGGGCCCTTCACCGCGTACCCGCGCGCGGCACTCGACTACCAGCGCGCCGAGGCCCTGTTCGCCCTCGGCCGTACGGGACCTGCCCTGCGCGCCTTCGAGGATTCCCTGCGCTCACGCGGCGCCGGCCAGCGCAAGGCGCACGCGCTGACCGAGGCACGGGTCGCCGAAACCACCCTGGCCCTGGGCCACTTGGACGCGGCCTGCGCCCATTGGCACACCTTCCTCGACCAGTACCCGGCACTCCGCTCCGACCAGGCCGACCAGGCCCTCGCCCGGATGCGATCGAGCCTGGCCAGCTTTCCGCGCCATGCCCTGGCCCAGGCCGTACGCGAACGCTCCCGGGCAGTGGTCGGCCCCTCGGCGGCTCCCTAGCGGTCGCCCGGTTCAGGCCTCCCCCTCCTCCCGCGCCTCCGGCTTGTGCGCCGAGAACGTCAGGCCGGTGCCCACGCCGAGCGTGATGTCGACGTACCCCAACGTCTGCAGGCGTACGAGGAACGCGGCCGGCTCCACCGGGTTGTAGGTGTCCCCCTCGTGGAATTCGTGCAGCGGGCTGCTCGCCAGGCTGTCGGCGCCGACGAGCACGCCGCCCGGCCGCAGGACGCGCAGGATCTCCGCGAGGAGACGGTTCTGGAGCGCCGTCGTCGGCACGTGGTGGAGCATCGTGAAGCACGCCGCCGAGTCGAAGGAGTCGTCGGCGAACTCCAGGGCCGCCCCGCTTCCCTGGCGGACCTCGACGTTGGTTCCGGCATAGCGGTCGGCGAGCAGCGCGGCGGCCGCTTCGTCGATCTCGACGGCCGTCAGGCGCTCAACTCTGCTGCGCAGCCACTCCGTTGCCGCACCCGGCCCGGGTCCGACCTCGATGAGTTCCTTTCCCAGGTCTGCGTCGGCGACCGCGACCGGCAGCACTTTGTCGTGGAGAAGGGCGGCCCATTGCGGACTCGCGCACAGTTCGGCGTGGTGGTTGTTCATGACGGCAACGCCAGGGACCGACGACCGCGTCCTGAAGGCAGTAGGCTTCCACCTCATGTCGAGAAACGGACACGGCGGTCCGCTTGCCCTCGTCGGTACGTTTCCGATGCGGGCGGGGACCCGGTTCGGTCGGCACACCCACGGAGTGCACCAGCTCGCCTGGGCCTCCAGCGGCACGCTCACGGTCGGTGCGGACGCCCGGACCTGGGTGCTGCCGACGACGCGGGCGCTGTGGATTCCGTCGGGGGTGGCGCACGAGGTGGTCTCCGCGAGCCACAGCACGATGACGTCGCTGTACCTGTCCGCGACGCCGGTGGGCGACCCGGGACCGTGGACCCGACCGCAGCCCGTCGAGGTCCCCGGGCTGCTCGCCGAGCTCATCCGTCACCTGGACGACGCGGAACTCGACGAGCGGCGGCGGGCCCTCGCCGAGGCGCTGCTGCTCGATCTGCTCGAACCGGTGGCGGTGACGACGCTCGGCACGCCGATGCCGGCCGACCCGCGCGCCCGCGAGGTCGCACAGGCGCTGCTCGACGATCCGGCCTGCGCGCTCTCCGTCGAGGCCTGGGGGCGCCGGGTCGGCGCCTCGGGCCGGACGCTGGCCCGGCTGTTCCTGACCGGTGCCGGGATGCCGTTCGGCCGCTGGCGGACGCTGGTCCGGCTCAACGCGGCCCTGCCCGCACTGGCCGCCGGCGAGCCCCTGAACCGGGTGTCGCGGGACGTCGGCTACGAGACGGTCAGCGCGTTCGTCGCGGCGTTCCGCCGGGAGACCGGCGTGACTCCCGGCGCGTACTTCCGGGCCCGTCGGGACGCCCCCTGAATCGAGGCGCCCCGGCGGCCGCCCGGCCGATCAGAGACCGAACTCCTGCGGGGACAGGCCGAGCGCCGCGCACGCTTCCCGCAGGACCTGCTCCTCGGCCGGGGCGATGTACCCGTCCGCGCCGGCGACGACGAAACCGGTCTGCACGACCGCCCTGGCCTCCGTCGGCTTCTTCGCCGCCTTGGCGATCTCCTGCATGGCACCGGTCTTGCCCTGCTGGAAGTTGAACGACAGCTGGTCGACATGCTTGTTGAACCGCTGCCGCAGCTGGTCGGGCGGGAAGTTCTGCAGGACGTCGTTCTGCAGGATCAGCGACTCCACGTGCTGCCGCTCGGCCGGGTCCACCGACCCGTCGGCGGCCGCGACCAGGGCACACATGGCCATGCTGGCGTCCCGGTAGGCGCCGCTCTTGAGCTCCGTCTTGAGGGAGCTGAGCTGGGTCTTGAGCATGCCCACGAGCTGAGCCTTCGATCCCCCGCCGGACCCCGAACCCGGCCGACCGTGGCCGCCGGAGCTCCGGCCCCCCTGCGCCTGCTGCTGCAGACCCTTGGCCTGGTCCTTGAGCCGGTCCCACATCGCCATCCGTGCCACCTCGACTAGCTGTTCGTTCGTCCGCGCGCATTTCACGCGCTCCTGGGGCAACGGGTTCCCGCCCCGCGAAGTTCCATGGTCCGCACGGTCGTTGCAGTACACCGCATTGCGGCAAAGGAGCGGGACAACGTAACTCGTGATCTTGTGGGGCGTTTGTTCGCTCGGGGCCTCACGCATCCGACTCAGCGGTCTGCGCGGCCCTCAAAAAGACGTACCGACAGGACCCGGGCCTCGTCGCCGGGCCAGGAAGTGAGATCGCCCGCCATGCGCCACATCACCAAGAAGATCGCCTCGGGACTCGGAGTGATCGCCGCGGCGCTCTGCTCCACCGTCGCCTCGGGCCCGCCCGCAGCGGCCGACGGCAAGTGGTGCAACAACTCGGTCTGCATCGAGACCTACGACTCCGGCAACTACCTGGGCAGGGTGGAGGTCTCGGTCACCAACACCAACCAGCCCAACCGCATGAGCGCGCGCGTGTGGACCACCAACGGCTGGAGCGCCAACACGAAGGTCGAGGACGTCGCCGCGTTCCGGACCTACCGGGACCAGGCGTACCCGCAGCGCCACTTCCCGGCCGGCACCCGGCTCTGCGCCGAAGGCTTCCGCGGGGGCCAGAGCGTGGGCCTGCCCTGCGTCACGATCACCGACTGACCCTTCCTGGGCCAAGCCCACTGCCCGCACCCATCAACGCGGTGGGTGCGGAGCGGTGTCGTCCGGCCTCGCCGCCCGGGTGGGCGTAGGGTCCCTGCCCATGCAGCCCTCACCCCACGCGATGCCATGACCGTCCGCCGCAGCGCCGGTCTGCTCCTGTTCCGCACCCCCGGCCCGGGCACCGAGGTCCTGATCGGTCACATGGGCGGCCCGTTCTGGGCACGCCGCGACCAGGCCGCCTGGTCGATTCCCAAGGGCGAGTACGCGGACGACGAGGCCCCCGAGGCCGCCGCCGTACGCGAGTTCACCGAAGAGCTCGGACTGCCTGCCCCCGACGGGCCCTACCTCCCCCTGGGCGACGTACGGCAGGCCGGCGGCAAGACGGTGACCGTCTGGGCCGTCGAGGCCGACCTCGATCCGGCGGCCGTGGTGCCCGGCACCTTCACCCTGGAGTGGCCGCGCGGCTCGGGCCGCATCCAGGAATTCCCCGAACTGGACAAGGTCGCCTGGCTCCCGCTGGAACAGGCCCGGGACAAGCTGGTGGCGGCCCAACGCGCGTTCCTGGACCGGCTGGCGGAACTGCTGGCCGGCTGAGCGGGCCTGCGGAAGGAAGCCTGCCGTGCGCTCAGCGCGGCGCGAGGTAGGGAGTCCTCGTACCCATGGCGCTGAAACCATCGTGAAACCACGTCGAATGCGCCCTGCCGCACTCTCTGCGGCATGACGACAACGACCCCGCGCCCACTTGCCATCGCGGCCAAGGGGCTGCGCAAGGCCTACGGCGACCACACCGTCCTCGACGGCATCGACCTCGCGGTGCCGACCGGCACCGTCTTCTCCCTGCTCGGCCCGAACGGCGCCGGCAAGACCACCGCCGTCAAGATCCTCTCCACCCTCGTCACCGCCGACGCCGGCGACCTCCACGTCGGCGGCCACGATCTGGCCGTCGACCCCCAGGCCGTACGGGGCACGATCGGCCTCACCGGGCAGTTCTCCGCCGTCGACGGCCTGATCACCGGCGAGGAGAACATGCTCCTCATGGCGGACCTGCACCACCTCCCCCGCCGCGAAGGACGCCGGGTCGCCGCCGAGTTGCTGGCGCGCTTCGACCTGGCCGGCGCCGCGAAGAAGTCCGCCGCCACCTACTCCGGCGGCATGAAACGCCGCCTCGACATCGCCATGACGCTGGTCGGCAACCCGCGGATCATCTTCCTCGACGAGCCGACCACCGGCCTCGACCCCCGCTCCCGCCACACCATGTGGGGCATCATCCGCGAGCTCGTCCGCGGCGGCGTGACCGTCTTCCTCACCACGCAGTACCTGGACGAGGCCGATGAACTGGCCGACCGCATCGCGGTGTTGAGCGACGGCAGGATCGCCGCCGAGGGGAGCGCCGAGGAGCTCAAGCGCCTCATCCCCGGCGGACATGTGCGGCTGCGGTTCGACGACCCGGCCGCCTACCGTTCCGCCGCCGACTCCCTGCCCGAGGTCACCCGGGACGACGAGGCTCTGACGCTGCGGATCGCCGGCGACGGAAGCCAGCGCGCGCTGCGCGCGATCCTCGACCGGCTGGACGCGGCAGGCATCGATGCGGACGAGCTGACCGTGCACACCCCCGACCTCGACGACGTGTTCTTCGCCCTGACCGACGACACCCGGCAGCCCAACCCCCGTAAGGAGGCAGTCTGTTGAGCACCCCCGTGGCTCCCGCCCGCCAGGGCCGGACCTCTTTCGCCGTACGCGACTCGTCCACGATGCTGCGCCGCAACCTGCTGCACGCGCGGCGCTATCCGTCCCTGACCCTGAACATCCTGCTGACGCCGGTCGTCCTTCTTCTGCTCTTCGTCTACGTCTTCGGGGACGTGATGAGCGCGGGCATCGGCGGCTCCGGCGCCGACCGGTCCGACTACATCGCCTATCTCGTCCCGGGCATCCTGCTGATGACCATCGGCGCCACCCCGGCCGGGACCGCGGTGTCCGTCTCCATGGACATGACCGAGGGCATCATCGCCCGCTTCCGCTCGATGGCGATCCATCGCGGCTCCCTGCTCATCGGGCACGTCGTCGGAAGTGTCCTCCAGGCGCTCATCAGCGTCGTTCTCGTCGGCGCCGTCGCCGTGGCCATCGGGTTCAGGTCCACGGGCGCCACGGCCCTGGAGTGGCTGGCGGCGTTCGGACTGCTCGCACTGGTCGCCGTGGCGTTCACCTGGATCGCAGTGGGCATGGGGATGGCCAGTCCGAACGCCGAGGCGGCCAGCAACAACGCGCTGCCGCTGATCATTCTCCCGCTCATCTCGAGCGCGTTCGTCCCCATCGGCGCGATGCCGGGCTGGTTCCGGCCGATCGCCGAGTACCAGCCGTTCACGCCTGCCATCGAGACCCTGCGCGGCCTGCTCCTCGGCAGCGCGATCGGCAGCAACGGGTGGATCACGCTCGCCTGGTGCCTGGTTCTGGCCACGCTCGGCTACCGCTGGTCGACGTCGCTGTTCAGCCGCGACGCGAAATGAGTCCGCGGGCCGCCTCGCGCAGCTCGTCCCGCCCGAGGGCGGCGTACTCCAGCGCCGCGTCGGCGTACGCCGCCCGGTCCGCGTCCTCGGCCGCCTGCCGGGCGCGGGCCGCCGACATCGTGGGCTGGAACTCCCGCAGCACCCGCAGCCGTTCGGCCAGCGCGAGCATCCGTACCGCCGAGGTGTCCTCGGCCGCGATCCCCGCCATGCCCAACGCGTGCAGCACCGTCCCGCAGACCGGGAGATCCAGGGGCGAGCGGGGCGGACCGGTCAGCAGCGTCCGCAGCCCCTGCCGCAAGCGCTCGGCCGGCTCCGCGACGCACTCGAGACGGCGGGCGTACGCATGGGCCGTCACGGCCGCCGACTGGATCTGCAGCGCCCACGGGTCGAGCCAGGGGTCGTCGCCGTACGGCGAGCCGGTCACGGGCAGCCGGTCCACGGCGCCGCGCCACAGGCCGAGTCCGGCCTCCGTCAGCCCGCGGGCAAGCGCGATCTCGGCGCGGGCGCCGAGATCGGGACTGTAAAAGGCTTCCTGCCGCGGGGTGTTGTCGGCCTGCGCCTGCCGCAGCCAGGTCTCGGCCTCGTCGGGGTCGCCGCGCTGCAGGCAGGCGAGGACCAGGCCGGAGCGGATTCCGATGTGGTCGTGCTCGTCGCCGAGCCGCGGCAGCGCCCCGAGTGCCGCCTTGAGGTGTTCGTACGCGATCTCGCCGCGCCCCGTCCGCAGGCTCAGCTCGCTCAGCCGGGAGTGGCCCATGAGTTGCAGGGTCGGGTTGTCGACGGGGGCCAGTGCGGCGGTCATCCGCAGGGCCGAGGCGTACGCGCGGTCGATGTCGTGCTCGTACTCCCACACGTAGGTGGCGGCGCACTCGGCGAGGGCGGCGACCAACGGCCTCTCGCTCGCACAGAGTTCGTGCAGCACTTCGTGGTCGGGCGGGCGCATCTCGGCGGCCGCGCCCAGCACGACCGCGACGGCGCGCAGCAGTGTGTCCGGCGGGGCCGGGGGCAGCCGGCGCAGAGTGACGAGCTGGCGTACGCCGTGCGGGCCGTGGTTCATGAACAGGCCCGCCGCGCACAACACCGCGGCGGCGCGGGCGACTTCGTCGTACTCCGGCTCGGGACGGTAGTGCGACAGCGGCGGTCCGGTGTCGGCCGCGAGGGCGGCGAGGCGCGGGTAGTTCGAGTCGGTGGACCACAGGGCGGCGAGGACCGCGGTGAGAGCGGCGAGGGCAGGGCCGTCCGCGCGGGCCAGGGCCTGTCGCAGGGCCGCGACGAGGTTGTCCTGCTCGGCCCTGATGCGCGCCCAGGCAGTCCGGGGCTGCGGGCCGAATAGCCAGTCGTGGTACGTGACCCCGAAGTCCCGCGCCCAGGCGAGGAACCGGCCCACGGCCTCCTCGTCCTCGCCCGCCTCGGTGCGCCGGGCCGCGCTGAACTCCCGTACGGTCTCCAGCATGTGGAACCGCACCCCGACCGGGGTGTCGGTAACGGTGAGCAGCGACTGACCGGCCAACTGCTCGAGCAGAGAGAGCGCGTCCGTACCCAGGACCTGTTCCGCCGCCTCCCCCAGGAAGCCGCCGGGGAACACCGACAGCGTGCGCAGCGCCGCCCTGGCTTCCGGCGAGAGCAGGTTCCAGCTCCACTCCACGACGGCGTGCAGCGTGCGGTGCCGCTCCGGCACGTCCCGTCCCCCGCCGCGCAGCAGCGCGAACCGGTCGCCGAGACGGCGGGCGATCTCCGGCACCGCCAGGACTCGTACCCGCGCCGCGGCCAACTCCACGGCGAGCGGCAGCCCGTCGAGGTGCCGGCACAGCTCTGCCACCTCGTCCGGCGGCAGCTCCACGCCCGGCCGGGCGGCCCGGGCCCGCTGCGTGAACAGCTCGACCGAGGTGTCGAGGCCCAGCTCCGGCAGCGCGTACACGGCCTCCGAAGTGAGGTCCAGCGCCGCCCGGCCGGTGGCGAGCACCCGCAGGTCCTTCGAGGACGAGATCAGCGCCTGTACGAGACCGGCCGCGCCCCCGATGACCTGCTCGCAGTTGTCGAGGACCAGCAGCGCGGGCCCGGAGCCGAGCACGCCGAGGATCGCGGACACCGGGTCGGCCGCGGGGGCAGGCCCGCTCACGACGCCGTGCCGGGTCTCGCCCGCGCCGAGCGCAGCAGCCACCTCGACGGCCACGTCCTCGTCCGCGGTGACACCGGCGAGCGGCACGAAATACACCACGCGCTGCTCGGCCCCACGGCCGACGGCGTGCGCGAGCCGGGTCTTGCCCAGGCCGCCGGGGCCGACGACGGTGACGGCGCGGGAGGCGCGCAGGAGACGCCGCACCGCCGCGATGTCCTCGTCCCGGCCGAGCAGCTGGTTCGGCTCGTGCGGCACACCGTGCCTGACCAACGGTGCCTCGCCGCGCAGGAGTTCCTGCTGTACGACCTTGAGCCCTGCGCCCGGATCCGTGCCGAGCTCGTCGCGCAGCGTGCGCCGGTACGCTTCGTACCGCTCCAGCGCGGCGGCCGGACCCGCCGTGGCCGCCTCGGCGCGCAGCAGTTCGGCAAGCACCTCCTCGTCGCGCGGATGCTCCGACGCGGCGACGGCCAGCGGCCCGGCCGCCTGTGCGTGCCGGCCGAGGCGGGCCAGCGCGAGCGCCCGCGCGCGGACGAGGCCCTCGCGTACGGGGGCGCGCTCGGCGCGCAGCGCGGCCACCGGGTCGGCGCCGTCGTCGGCGGTGCCCTCCCACAGCGCGAGCCCTGTCTCGGCCGCCGCCAGGGATCCCGCGTGGTCCCCGGCCCCGGCCCGGTCCGCGCTCGCGGCGGCGTGCAGCAGCAGGGCGGAGCTGTCGACCCGGTCCTCGGCGAGGGCGAGCCGGTATCCGGTCTGAGTGCTCGCGACGACCTCGGCGCCGAACTGCGCCCGCGCCCTGGACACCAGGACCTGCAACGCCTTCCCGGGCCGCTCCGGCAACTCGTCCGGCCACAGCCCCGCCACCAGACGCCCGGCGTCGCAGCCCGTGCGTACGTCGCCCGCGAGCAGCGCGAGGAGAGCGCGCAGCCGGGGCGCGGTGACGTCCTGGCCGCGCCAGGCGACGCGCGGCAGCAGCGTCAGCTCGATGGTCACCCGTGCAGGTTAACCAAGGCCTCGACAGCCGGAGTCCACCGCCGGGCGGGGCTGAGGGGAGACGTCTGCCGGGAAGGCCGAAGGGGGGCTTGAGGGGTTCGGAATCGACCGTGCCCGAGCCCATGGGCAGTGCCAGACTGGCCTCCACGGACCGGGGGGGTCCGTATCGGGGGTGGACAGCATGTCCGAGCAACTGAACTTGATCGCCGTGGCGCACGGCGAGGACCCGGAAGAACTCCAACTGCGCGTCGAGGCGCTGCGGGACGATCTCCTCCAACTCGACGTGGACCGGGTCGAACGGCCCGTCGCCGGCCCCGCTCCACAGGGGACCCGCGCCGGCGCGATGGAAGCGATCAACGCCCTGCTGGTCGTACTCACGCCGACGCTTCCGCTGCTCCAGGGCCTCATCGCCGTCGTACAGAACTGGTCGGGGTGGGCCGGCGGACGGACCGTCGTCCTGCGGATCGGCGACAACGAGTTGGCCGTCACGGGCGTTCGCGGGCGTGAGCAGCAACGCCTGATCGATACCTGGATCGCCGCGACCGTCGGGCAATCGTCGATGCCACCCGACCGGCCGTCGATACCACCGGACCGGTCATGAATGCCTCCGGACGGTACGCGCTCGTCGTGGCCACGGGCGACTACCAGGACGAAGGGCTGCGCGGCCTGCTCGCGCCGACCCGCGACGCCACGGAACTCGCCGAGGTCCTGGCAGATCCGGCGATCGGCGGCTTCGACGTGGACGTACTGGACAACCCCGACGCGAACCAACTCCGGGTGAAGATCGAGGACTTCTTCGCCGACCGGTCCCTGCGGGACACCCTGGTGCTGCACTTCGCCTGCCACGGCCTCAAAGGAGAGGGCAACCGGCTGTTCCTGGCCGCGACGGACACCAGGCCCGCGCGACTCGCCTCCACCGCGGTGCCGGCCGAGTACGTCAGCAGCCTGATGATGGCGAGCCGGGCGCAGCGGGTGGCCGTGCTGCTCGACTGCTGCTTCGCGGGGCTTTTCGAGCGCGGCATGATCAGCCGGGCCGACTCCGCCGTGCACGTGCAGGACAGCTTCACCGGGCTCGACCGCACCGGCAACGAACGCGGACGCGCCGTGGTGACGGCGTCCAGCGCGGTGGAGTACGCCTACGAGGGCAACCAGTTCGTGGCGGAGGCGGCGGCGGGCACCACGATGGGGGCGGGCCTGAAGATCGGGACGCCGGGTTCCTCGCTGTTCACCGGCGCGCTGGTCGAGGGACTGCGCACCGGGCAGGCCGACCTGGACGGCGACGGCGAGATCGGTCTGGCCGAACTCGCCGACTACATCGGCCAGCGCATCCGGGCGGTGACACCGCAACAGAACCCGCAGCTGTGGATGTTCGGCGCCCAGGGCGATCTGCCGATCGCCCGCGCCCGGCGGCGCGTACAGGCCGTCGCACTGCCCGAACGGCTGGCGGCAGCGGCCACCTCCGCCAACCGGGAACAGCGGCTCTGGGCCGTCGACGATCTCGGCACCATGCTGCACGGCCCGCAGGTGCCCCTCGCGCTCACGGCCCACTCCGCCCTCGCCCAACTGGCCCGCGACGACAGCCGACGGGTCGCGGAGGCGGCCCAGCGCATGCTCGCCTCCGCGTTCCCACGGATCGTGAGCACCTACTGGAACCTCGGCCGGGTCCCGGCGGGCACGCCCGGAGCGCCGGTCCTGCTCGGGGTCGACGGCCCGCCGATCGTGCGCGCGACCCTGCAGGCGGTGGCCGAACCATGGCTGCGCGTGCGGTACGTGGACCGGGGCCTCACGCTGTCGGTGGACGCGCCGACGCCCGGCCCGTACGCGGGCGGTGTGACGCTGCGGACGGCCACCGGGGAGCTCGTGGTCCAGGTGACGGCCGAGGTGACCGCCACCGGGCCCGATGCCGCCCGCCCGAGCCGCCCGCGCCGGTTCCGCCTCGCCCGCCCGAAGCCTCAGGCACAGGCCCCGTGGTTCGGCCCCACGCAGGGCTCGCAGTTCGGCCCCGCCCAAGCCGCACAGTTCGGCCCTGCACAGGGCTCGCCGTCGGCCGGGTTCCGGACGCCGCCGCAGTCGGTCCGGCCACCGGGTGTACGACGGGCTCATGCCTGGCCGTTCGCGGTGACGGCGACGCTGATGCTGCTGGTCCTGGTGATGCCGGCCTACCGGGACGAGTACGACGACACCTGGGTCCAGGGCGCCAGCTACGACGCCCTACCGCTCACCGTCGCCGCCACAGCGGTTCTGCTCACCTGTGGTGCGATGGCGATCCTGCTCCGGCGCGGTGCGGCGGCCGCACGGCACCGGGCACTGCGCTGGTGGTACGACTTCGTGGTGCTGTTGGCTCTGGCGGTGGCGGTCCTCTTCGGGGCGCATCTCGCAGATCCTGAAGTCGCGGCGGGCGCCGGCTCCTTCGTCTTCTACCCAGGGTGTCTGCTCCTGCTGTGGGGCGTGGTCCCGCTGTGGCGCATCAGGAATCGTCGGCGGCACGCCGCGACCCAGCACTGACTCCCTCCCTCATCCCCCTCCGAGGGGGGAGGTGTCCGAGACGCCCGGCGCCCGGCCTGCGTATCCTGCGCGCGACACAGGAGGACATCATGCGCAGAGCAGGTATCAGGGCATTGGCCACGAGTGGCGCGGTGGCGCTCACGCTGCTGGCCGGTTGCGGCCAGGGCGCCGCACAAGAGCAGGGCGAGACCGCGGGGCAGAGCGCGGGCCGCATCGCCCTGGGCGACCACGGCTATCCGCTGCAGAAGAGCGACATCCCGTGGAGCGGCAGCCCGAGCCCGTTCAACGCGCAGCTCAAGCTGGCCGACGGGCGGCGGGTGGCCATGCACTACATGCGGGGCAAGGGTCTCTTCGTGCAGGACTACAGCCCCAAGGAGCGAGGGTGGTCCAAGTCGGCCGTGGTCCACAAGACCGCGACCGAGGCCTGCCAGGGGATCACGCTCAAGGCCAAGGACGGCACGGTCGCCGCCTTCGCGGACTTCGGCGTCTACTGCGCCGACGGCGAACCGCCGACCGAGTCGATCGCCGCGGTCGCCGTCGGGGCGCTGGCGAAATGGGACACGCACCTCACCAAGAACTTCGACGGCTGGGAGAAGATCGCGATCGCCACCGGCGGGAAGAAGGTCACGTTCACCAACGGCGGCGACACCCTCACCTGGACCAAGGCCGGAGGCTTCCCCACCCCCTGACCGCGCCGCACGGAAGTCGGACCAAGGCGCCCCACGCATCCGGCCCTTGATGAATCATGGCGCCATGGACCGACTACCGGTGATCGACGTCAGCGCCCTGGCAGGCGGCGGCGAGGCAGGCGAACGGGCCGCGGCCGCGATCGGCCGGGCGTGCCGCGACAACGGGTTCTTCTACGTCACCGGACACGGCGTGCCCGACGAGTTGTGCGGGCGCCTGGACGCCGCGGCCCGGCGCTTCTTCGCGTTGCCGGAGCCGGTAAAGCAGGAGATCTCCATGGCCAGGGGCGGCCGCACCTGGCGGGGCCACTTCCCCGTCGGGGGCGAGCTCACCTCGGGCCGCCCCGATCTGAAGGAGGGGATCTACTTCGGCGCCGAACTCCCCGCAGGGGACCCCCGCCCCCTGCACGGCCCCAACCTGTTCCCCGCCCAAGTCCCCGAACTCGGGCCCGCGGTACTGGAGTACCTCGACCGGCTGACCGCCCTCGGCCAGACCGTGATGCGCGGCGTCGCACGCAGTCTCGGTCTGCCGGGCGGCTACTTCTCCGACGGCTGCACCGCCGAGCCGACCGTGCTGTTCCGCATCTTCCACTACCCGCCGTCCGCGCCGGGCGCCGCGGAGTGGGGCGTGGGCGAGCACACCGACTACGGGCTGCTGACCCTGCTGGCGCAGGACGACAACGGCGGCCTGGAGGTACGCACCCCCGACGGCTGGCTCGAGGCCCCGCCCCTGCCCGGCACCTTCGTCTGCAACATCGGTGACATGCTCGACCGCCTCACCGGCGGCGTGTACCGCTCCACCCCGCACCGGGTCCGCAACCTCAGCGGCAACGACCGGCTGTCCTTCCCCTTCTTCTTCGACCCCGGCTGGTCCAGCGAGGTCCCGCCCCTGCCCACCACCGGCGCCGACGTTCCCGGCAGCGCCCGCTGGGACGGCCAGGACCTGCGCGCCTTCGACGGCACGTACGGCGACTACCTCCTGGACAAGGTCTCCAAGGTCTTCCCCCAGCTCCGCGCCGACGTTCTGTGATGGCCCTGGCGCGACCGGCCGGATGATCGGTACGTTCTGTTCGATGAGACGCTTCGAAGAACACGGCGTACTGATCACTGGAGCGGCGCGCGGCATCGGCGCGGCCACGGCCACCCGGCTCGCCCAGGAGGGCGGGCGAATCCTGCTGACGGATGTGGACGGGACGGCGGCCGAGAAGACAGCGGGCGTGTTGCGCGAACAAGGCGCCGATGCCTGGGCGTTGGAGTGCGACGTGGCCTCTCGCGCATCGGTGGAGGCGGCGGTCGCGTACGCCATGGATCGCATGGGCGGGCTCGACGTCCTGGTCAACAACGCCGCGTCGTGCGGCCTGGACGCGCCGCACTTCGAGGACGAGCCCGACGAGGTGTGGCAGCGCGACCTCGACATCACCCTCAACGGCGCCTTTCGCTGCGCCCGCGCAGCCATGCCACATCTGACGGCCTCCGGTCGCGGCGCGATCGTGAACATCGGCTCGGTCAACGGCGAGGTCTCCTTCGGCAACCACGCCTACAGCGCGGCCAAGGCAGGCCTCGCCTCCCTCACCCGCACCCTCGCCGACCACGCGGGACCGCGCGGAGTCCGCGTCAACCTCGTCGCTCCCGGCACGGTCCGGACCACGGCCTGGGCGGGCCGCGAGAAGCAACTCGACGCCGTGCGCAGCTTGTATCCGCTCGGGCGGGTCGGCGAGCCCGAGGACATCGCGGCCGCCGTGGCGTTCCTGGCGTCCCGGGACGCCGCCTGGATCACCGGGACCACACTGCGGGTCGACGGCGGAATCCTCGCCGCGCACACGGCATTCCGTACGCCACCGGAGGATTGAGGTCCTACCGTCCGGGAAGCTGGGCCAGCACATGCTCCACGAGGGTGATCAGGACGTCCTTGCCGGACGCCTGCTCCCGGACGTCGCACAGCAGGACAGGCGTGTCGGGTCCCAGATCGAGGGCGCGGGACACGGCGTCGGGGGTGTGGGTGCGCAGGCCGTCGAAGCAGTTGACCGCGACGACGAACGGGATGCTCCGGCTCTCGAAGTAGTCGACCGACGGGAAGCAGTCCGCCAGGCGGCGGGTGTCGGCCAGGACGACCGCGCCCAGGCAGCCCGTGGACAACTCGTCCCAGGCGAACCAGAAGCGGTCCTGGCCGGGCGTACCGAAGAGGTAGAGGGCCAGGTCGTCGCGCAGGGTGATGCGGCCGAAGTCCATCGCGACGGTCGTGGTGGTCTTCGTGGCCACGCCGTGCAGGCTGTCCACCGGGCGGGAGGCCTCGGTGAGGTCCTCCTCGGTGCGCAGCGGGCGGATCTCGCTCACCGTTTCCACCAGCGTGGTCTTTCCGACGCCGAACCCGCCGGCGATCAGGAGCTTCAGGGCCGTGAAGTCGGTGCGGGCGGCGGGCAGTTGCTCAGAGTGCGCGGAGGCCATTGATCACTTCTCGCAGGAGGTGGGCGTCGGGGCGGGCGGCCTTGGTGGCGGTGGACTCGGGCGGGGTGATGTGGATCAGGCCGTGGGCCGTCAGGTCGCCCAGCAGGACGCGTACGACGCCGAGCGGCAGGCCCGAGTCGGAGGCCAAGTCGGCGACCGGGCGCGGGCCCCCGGCACACAGGGCCAGCAGGGCGCGCTGCTCGGGTGGGAGCGGAGCGCGCGGAGTGGCCGCGGTGGGGCGGACGATCGCCATCAGGTCGACGCGCTCTGCGCCGTTGTCCGTGCGGGCGCGGCCCGCGGTCATGGCGTAGAGGCGGACGAGGGGGCCCGCGTCGTCGTCATAGCGGTCGCTCCAGGCGTCCGCGGACCGCTCGGCGGGCCGGCGGTGGAGGTGCGCGTCCGTCATGTGGCCTCGCCGTCCGACCTCGTGGGTACGCCGAGGTGTTCGCGTACGCGGTCGACGAGCAGGGCCATCTCGTAGGCGACCAGGCCGATGTCGGCGTGCCCGTCGGTGAACACGGCGAGGCAGGAGCCGTCGCCCGCGGCGACCACGAAGAGGAAGCCGCCCTGGAGTTCGACCATGGTCTGGATGACGCCGCCGGCGTCGAAGTGGCGGCCCGCGCCCTTGGCGAGGGAGTGGAAGCCGGAGGCGATCGCGGCGAAGCGTTCGGACTCGTCGCGGCCCAGGCCCGTGGAGGCGCCGACGCACAGGCCGTCGTTGGAGAGCATGACCGTGTACCGGACTTCGGCGACCCGGTCCACCAGGTCGTTGAGCAGCCAGTCGACGCCTGTGCCCGCGCCGGATCGGTCGGCGGGCCCGGCCAGGTTGGTGACGGTGTAGGTCGGGGTCATCGGGTTCCTTCTTCGGTCGCTGCGGGCGGCGCCATGCGGTCGTTCGGCGGGTGGGGCTCCTCGCGGGCGACCGTGGCGCGTCGGCGGCCCGAGCGCAGGGAGGTCATCGTGGCGCGGGCGGCTTCCGGGGAGCGGCGGGCCGGGAGCTGTGCGGCCTCGCTGTCGCTGTCGTCCTCGGTCTTGCGCAGCCCGGGGGCGATGTTGGCCTGGCGTACGCGGCGGGGCAGGCCGTCCTCGGCGGGGGCAGATGCTGCCTCCGCGGCTGGGGCGGGTTCGGGAACCGGAGCCGGTTCGGGCACCGGTTCGGTCACCGGTTCGGGTTCGGGAACCGGGGGCTCGGCGGCAACCGGTGCCGTGACGCCGGGGACCCGGGCCTGGACCGGCGGCGGGGCCGCATGCCGTGCGCGGCGCGGGAGTTCGGGGGCTTCCTGCGCCTCGGGAGCCACCTCGGGGGCGATGTCCGCAGTCACCGTCGGCCGCGGAGCCAACGCTGCTTCCGGTACGGAATCGGGCTTGGGCGCGAGTGCGGGTGCGGAGGCAGCGGCGGGGGCGGCCACCTCCTCCGGCAGGGGCCGCAGCCCCGGATGCGGTGCCTCCAGGAGTTCCTGCGGGAGGAAGACCACGGCCGTGATCCCGCCGTACACCGAGCGCCGCAGCGTCACCTCAAGCCGCTGGCGTTCGGCGAGCCGGTTGACCACGAACAGGCCGAGCTGGCGGGAGTCGAGGAGGTCGATGTCGGTGGTGCGGATCTTCTGGTTGGCCGCCGCGAGCGCCTCGTCGCCCATGCCGAGGCCACGGTCCTCGATCTCCAGGACGGCTCCGGCGCCGACCTCCTCGCCGCGGACCACCACGGGGGTGTGCGGCGGCGAGAACATGGCGGCGTTCTCGGCGAGTTCGGCGACCAGATGGACCAGGTCGGCCACGGCGGTGCCGGCGAGCCGCAGGTCGGGGATGTCGTGCAGCTGGACGCGGTCGATGTCCGCGGTCTCGGCGATGCCCGCGCGTACGGCGTCGATCAGCGGGACCGGGTTGCGCCAGGCGCGGCCGGGGGCCGAGCCGGACAGGATCAGCAGGGACTCCGCGTGGCGGCGCATCCGCGTCGTCAGGTGGTCGAGGCGGAACAGGTCTTCCAGGTCAGTGGGGTTGTCGGTGCGGCGCTCCATGGTGTCGAGGAGGTCCAGCTGCCGGTGGAGCAGCACCTGGCTGCGGCGGGCGAGGCTGACGTACACGCCGGAGACCCCGGTGAGGACTTCGGCGCGCCCGGCGACGGCCCGGAGCGCGGCCCGCTGCACGGTCGTCAGGGCGGCGCCCACCTGGCCGACCTCGTCGCGGATGGGTGTGCGGGCGAGCGGCGCCTCGGTGTCGAGGTCGAGGGCGTCGCCGTTGTGGATGCTGCGGATCGCGGCCGGCAGGCGGGTCGCGGCGAGTTCGAGCGCGTCGTTGCGCAGACCGGTGAGGTCGGAGACCAGGCCGCGTCCGATGCGTACCGACAGCAGGAGCGAGAGGGCCACGCCGAGCAGTCCGAGCAGGACGGCGAGGCCCGAACTGCCCAGTGTGGCAAGGGAGTACGGCTCGGCGTCGGCGCCTGCCGAGGTCGCCGCGCCCTCCGCGGCGGCGAGCCCGGTCAGGGTCTGTGCCGCCACCGGCTGCCAGCGGTCGGCCGGTACCGCGTCGACGGCCTTGGCGGCACCGACGCCGAGCACGGCGTCCTGGGCGGCGGCCAGTTCGGTGGCGTCGGCGGAGTCGAGGACCGTGCGATAGGCGGCGGCGTCCTGGCTGCGCAGGTCGGGCACGGCGCTCTGGGTGAGGCCGCGCTGCAGCCCGACGGCTGCGGCGAAGGCGCGGTACTGGGCGCCGGTCATGGCGCCGGTGGCCTGCGCGGCGCCGAGCACGGCGTCCTGACTGCTCAACGCCTCACGGGCACGGGCGAGTTCGAGCACGGTCCGGGCGGTGGAGGCGTGGTCCGTACGGTCGGCTCCGGCGAGCTTGGACCGTACCGAGAAGGCGCGGTCGACGGCCTTGCCGTATCCGGCGAGCACGGCCGCCGGGCCCTGCGTGCTCGCTCTCAGGTCCTGGAGCGAGTCGGCGCTCTTGAGCAGCCGTTGGATCCGGGTGGGCAGCGCGGCGTCGAGTGCGGCGAGGTCGGTGCTGCTGGAGCGCACGCCCGTCCGCAGGGCGCCCACGGCCTTGTCCGTACGGAGCGCGGCGGCGTCGTAGGCGTCGCGGCCCGCGCCGGGGGCCGACCGGTACTTCAGGGCGGCCGAGCGCTCGTCCTGTACGGCGGTGGTGAAGCGCGCGACGGGCCGCACCAGGGCCGAGTTGACCTGCTTCAGTTGCTCGGTGTCCGAGACCTGGGACGCGGTGGTGACCGCGGCGTGGCCCCACAGCGCCATCAGGGAGACGACCGGCAGGGTCAGCAGGGTGACGACCTTGGCCCTGATCGATTTGGGGCGCAGCCGTTCGAGCCGCGAAGTGCGTGCGGGCATGGGGAAGGGATCTCCTTGGCGGTGCAGGAGTGCAGAAGTGCAGGAGTGCGGGCAGGGCGCGGGCGAGCAGGGGACGGCCCTGGTGAAGGCGAGGCGGCGGGGCGGCTCAGGTGGCCGGGAGTTCCACCTCGTGCAGCGGTCGGGCGGCGGCCTCGTTCTCGGCGCGCTCCCGCGCCGTCGGGGACAGTGCGACGTAGGCACAGGTCAGGAAGAGGAACGAGCCGAGCACCACGGCGAGCGGCAGGATGAAGGCGGTGGCGCTCGCGCCCTCGAGCGGTGCGGTGCCCGCGCGCACGGCGACGTCGACGGCGGCCATGCCCGTGTAGTGCATGCTGCTCACCGCGAGCCCCATCACGAGGGCGGCGGCCGCCGCGACCACGGGGCCCTGCACGGCGAGCGCGGCCCACAGCGCGGCCGTGGCGGCGGCGACCGCGATGCCGACGGACCCGGCGACGACGGCCGGGTCGTACGACAGCGTGCCGTTGAGCTGGACGGCCGCCATGCCGATGTAGTGCATCGCGGCGACGCCGAGGCCGGTGCCGAGCCCGCCGAGCAGCACGGAGCGCACGCGGGAGCCGCCGTATCCGGCGATGAAGACTCCCGCGCCGACCACGGCGATCGCCACGACCAGGCTCAGCAGCGTGAGCGGGATGTCGTAGCGGATGGCCGTGCCGTTGACGGTGTAGCCGAGCATGGCGACGAAGTGCATCGTCCAGATGCCGGACCCGATGGCGGCCGACGCGGTGAGCAGCCAGTTCCTCTTGGAGCGCCCCTCGGCTGCCAGGGCGCGCACGGTGCAGCGCAGTCCCAGCGCGGCGCCGACGACGGCCATGGCGTACGACAGGACCGGAGTGGCCCAGCCCCCTGCCATGTGATGCATGTGACCCACGGATTTCCTCTCGCTCTGCGCGGTCGGCCCCCCGATCGGGACGGGACGCTAACACCTTGATCAGGAACGCAAATGGCGCACCGCAGAACGGCTACTGACGGGTAAACCCCGAGTTCAAGGGGCATGCGCGGCAGCGGGACGGCTTCGCGGCCGGCGCCGGTGCGAGTCTTGTCACGCCGCGCCTCGGGGTGGATCGGACATCCCGGACTACGGGTGTTCCGGACATCTCGGCCACGCGGTCCGCCGCACCCCTCCCCCGCCGCGACGACCGCACAAAAGGGCCGAAGAGGTCAGGTTCCGGCGCGACCCACACCCGGCCGCGTGGACGAATTCGGCCCACGGGCATGTTGTGCTCACGCCAACGAGCGAGTCACCATGCGAAGCATGACGTCGCGTCAAGTACGCCTGAACATACGCTGGTTGACCACCATCGCCGCCGTACTGGCCCTGGCCCTGGCGGGCTGCGGCGACGACTCGGACTCCCCGCCCGACGACGGCAAGACGCAGCAGCTGACCGTCGCCGCCCTCCCCTTGGCGGACGACGCGACGCTCTACATCGCGCAGAACCGCGGGCTGTTCAAGAAGGAGGGCCTGGACGTCCGCATCCGGCCCGTGCAGCAGAGCATCCAGGCGTTGCCGGCCCTCGCGAACGGCCAGGTGGACGTCATCGCCAGCGCGAACTACGTCACGTTCCTGCAGGCGCACGAGAAGGGCACCCTCGATGTGCGCATCCTCGCGGAGGGGGCCAGGGTCGCCCCGCACATGATGGACGTCCTGGTGCCCAAGGACTCGCCGGTCAAGTCGGTCGCCGACCTCGAGGGCAAGAAGATCGCCGTCAACATCCTCAACAACATCCAGTCGTTGACCCTGAACGCGATCCTCGCGGAGCAGGGCGCGGGCCGGCCGGTGTACCGGCAGATCGCCTTCCCGCAGATGGGCCCGGCCCTGGAGAAGGGGCAGGTCGACGCGGTGCACGCGGCCGAGCCGTTCAACACCGCCGTGCAGGAACAGCTCGGCGCCCGGGTCCTGGTGGACGGCGGGTCCGCGCCCGTCGCGGGCATCCCGATCAGCGGGTACGTCACCACCTCCGCGTACGCCGACAAGAACCCGAAGGCCGCGGCGGCCTTCCAGCGCGCCATCGCCGCGGCCGCGAAGCTCGCCACCGAGGACCCGACGGCCGTACGTGAGCAGCTCCCCAAGTACACCAAGGTGACCGCCGACCAGGCCAAGTCGATCCACCTGCCCGCCTATCCGGCCACGACGGACGTCGAGCAGCTCACCCGTCTCACCGACCTCATGCGGAAACAGGGCCTGCTGAAGCAGGCCGTCGACCCGGCGACCCTGCTCGTCAAGTGAGCCACCAGCCGGCCGAGCGCGCCGGCCACGAGGCGGCGACCGGGCGGAGACGGGCGCGCCCGCCCGGGCATTGGCAGGAGCCGGCGCTCGGCGCCGTCGGCCTGCTTCTCGCCTTCGGCGGCTGCGAAGCGGTCAGCCGGGCCGGGCTCGTCAGCCGCAGCTATCTGCCCCCGGCCTCCGATGTCCTGCGCCGGGCAATCCAGTTGGCGGGCGATCAGGCCTTCGTGGACGGCGTCGGCGCGACCGTGCGCGCCTGGGCGCTGGGGCTCGGTCTTTCTTGCGCCATCGCCGTCCCCCTGGGCCTGCTCCTCGGCAGTGTGCCGCTCGTCGACGCCGCCGTACGTGCCGTCGTCGAGTTCCTGCGCCCGCTGCCGTCGGTGGCCCTGATCCCTCTGGTGTCGCTGCTCCTCGGCTCGGGCACGCAGACCGAGGTCACACTCATCACCTACGCCGCCGTCTGGCCGATCCTCTTCAACACGGTCTACGGCCTCGGCGAGAGCGACCCCCAGGCCAAGGACACCCTGCGCGCCTTCGGCTTCGGCCGGCTCTCGGTCCTGCTGCGCGTCGAACTGCCGGGCACCGCCCCGTTCATCGCCGCCGGCATCCGCATCTCCGCCGCCGTCGCCCTCATCCTCGCCGTGGCCACCGAGCTCCTCTCCGGGTTCGGCGAGGGCCTGGGGATCTTCATGGCCCAGGCGGGCCAGGCGACGGACGGCACCCTGGACGTGCTGGCCGCGGTGGTGTGGGCGGGGGTGCTCGGCCTGGTGATCAATCAGGCCCTGGTGGGAGCGGAACGACGGCTGTTCCCGTGGGCTCCGGAACACCGGGGGCGCCGCCGATGACACTGCCCCCGACCCGGCCCCGGAAGGCTCGACGAAGCGCCAAGCAGCAGGCCCTGCTGCTGCGCTGGACCGTGCTCGCCGCCGTCGTCGGCCTGTGGCAGGTCGCCGCCGGCGCCCGCGACAGCGTCTACTTCCCGCCGCCCGCGCGGATCGCCCGGCACGCCCACGACCTCTGGTTCTCGGGCCCCGCCGGACACGCCTTCCTCACCGGCGACGCCCTCGACAACATCCTCCCCAGCCTCGGCCGGATGGCCACCGGCTTCGTCCTCGCCGCGGCCCTCGGGATCACCCTGGGCGTCGCGATCGGCCGCTCCCGACGGACGTACGCACTCTGCAACCCGGTGCTCCAATTCGCCCGCGCCGTCCCACCACCCGCGCTGGTCCCCGTCTTCGTCGTGGTCCTCTCCTTCGGTACGCCGATGCAGCTCGCCTCGATCGTCTTGAGCGCCGTCTGGCCCGTGCTGATCAACACGGCGGAGGGCGTACGCAACACCGATCCGCTCCGCCTCGAAGTCGCCGCCGTCCTGAGGCTCAACGCGAGCCAACGGCTGTGGCTGCTGCTTCTGCCCTCCGCGCTGCCCCGGATCTTCGCCGGCCTGCGACTGAGCCTTTCGCTCTCCCTGATCCTCATGGTGTTCTCGGAACTGCTGCCCGGCACGGCCAACGGCATCGGCTTCACGCTCACCGACGCCCAGTCGCGCTCCGACCTGCTGACCGTCTGGGCGGCGCTGCTGCTCCTCGGGACGCTCGGCAATCTGCTCAACAGCGGCCTGCTGTCGGTCGAGAAGCGTCTGATCGGCCGCGGAAGGGAGTACTCCGCATGACAGACACGACAGGCATGACAGAGACGACCGGGGCGGCGCGGACGACGGTCCGGGACTGTGTCCTGAGGCTGTGCCGGGACACCGGCATGACCACGGTCTTCGGCAACCCGGGCTCCACGGAGCTGCGCATGTTCCGGGACTGGCCCGACGACTTCTCGTACGTACTGGGCCTCCAGGAGTCCCTAGCGGTCGCGATGGCCGCCGGTCACGCCGTGGGCACGGACCGCGCCGCCCTGGTCAGCCTGCACTCGGCGGCCGGCACCGGGCACGCCCTGGGCGCCGTCTTCAACGCCTACCACGACCGCGTCCCCCTGGTCATCGTCGCCGGGCAGCAGTCCCGCGCCCTGATCCAGCTCCGCCCGTTCCTCGGCGCCGACGAACCCGCCCAATTCCCGCGCCCGTACGTCAAGTTCAGCCGTCAGCCCGATCGCGCATCCGACGTCCCCGCCGTTCTCGCCGAGGCCCACCGGATCGCGATGACGCACCCGCGCGGGCCGGTGTTCGTGTCCGTCCCCGAGGACGACTGGGACCGGCCGGCCGAGCCCGTGGCGCCGCGCACGGTCCACGGCGCGTTCACCGCGGACCCGGAAGCGCTCGCCGCCCTGGCCGCGCGACTTGAGAGCTGCGCGCGGCCCGCGTTGATCGTGGGCCCCGGCGTGGACGACGAACACGCGCTCCCCGAGGTGCGGGTGCTCGCCGAGCGGATGCGGGCGGCCGTGTGGATCAGCCCGCTCTCCGGCCGCTCCGGCTTTCCCGAGTCGCACCCGCTCTTCCAGGGCTTTCTGCCGCCGGTCGCCGACCAGTTGGCGGCCCGGCTGGAGGCGTACGACGTCGTCGTCGCCCTCGGGGCGCCCCTCTTCACGTACCACGTCCATACGGAGGGAAGGCTGTTCCCCGCCACCACCGAACTCTTCCACCTCGACTGCGACCCCGCGCAGGCCGCCTGGCTGCCCACCGGCACGAGCATCATCACCACCCTCAAACCGGCCCTCGCCCAACTCGCCGCGCAGGTCGGGGAGTCGGACCGCAAGCCGCCGCCACTTCACCCGACACCCGCCGAAGCCGCCGGGGACAACCTCACCCCGGAGCTGGTCTTCGACCTCCTGCGCAATCGCCTGCCCCGCGACCGCGTCCTGGTGGAGGAGACCCCGAGCCACCGCGACGCCCTGCACGCGCGCGTGCCCATCGAGGTCACCGGCGGCTTCCTGACCACGGGCAGCGGGGCTCTCGGCTGGGGACTGCCGCTCGCCGTGGGGCGCGCTCTTGCCGACCGGCGTCGGCTGGTGTGCGTGGTGGGCGACGGTTCGGCGCTCTACTCCGTGCAGGCCCTGTGGACCGCGGCGCAGCACCGCGCACCGGTCACGTACATCCTGCTCGACAACAGCGGATACGCGGCCGTACGCGCCCTGGGCCGCCGCATCGGCATCGCGCCCGTGCCCGGAACATCCATCGAGGGCATCGACTTCGGCGCGCTCGCCGGCTCCTTCGGCTGCCCCGCGTCGTACGTCGCCGATCCGAGGGACCTCTCCGCAGCCGTGGACCAGGCACTCGCCCTGGGTGACGACGCGGGCCCCCACCTCCTGCACATACGCCTCACCGGCACCGGCACCGACACCGCGCTGTACGGCTCGGGCCCTTGAGGACCGAACGCGGCCATGCGGAATGTGCTGTTCAAGTGAACGTGATCCCTCCCCAGCGGGGCGTGCCGGACCCCCCAGCCCGGCACGCCCTCTCCCCCCAGCAGGTCAGGGATGCCGCGGCAGCCGCCCCCATGTCCCGCTCTGTTGGATGACATGGTGGACCGTTCTGTAGGGAAAGTGTGCAGGCAATGTGAAAACTGGCGTAAAACGATTCCGCTTCAACTTCTCCACGACCCCCCATCAGCGGCCCGCGATTCGGCCAACTGCCCGCGGAGTACGGGATGTTCGGGGACCCGGCGTCACACGTCACGGAGCCGGAAAGCGATTACCCGCAGGGCCCGCCACCCACAGCGGCGTGGACCGCCGGAAGCCGTCGGGAGACACAGAACGAATCCAGCCAATCACCGAGGGTGGGCAGTTCGGAGACATGAATTCCGCATAGCCGGGAGATGAGTTCCGCACGGTCCGGCAGGGGTCACAGGGCCTTGGTCCCACACACGCGGGACGTGCGGACCCTTCCGTCGGGCGTTGGTCGTGACTTCGCGCGCTGCCCCCGAAACGCCTGCGAGCCGCCCTTAACCTCGAAGGGACCCCCGCCCCTCGACGATGGAGACAGCGCCATGAGCACGTCCCCGATGCCGGTCCGCAGCCTCGGCCGGCGTGTCAGCACCGCCCTGCGCGTGCCCTTTCGGGCGCTGTTCGTGGACTCCGACGACCTGGTCGTCGCCGAGCCCGGCGAAGGTGCGGTCTGGGCGCCGGGGAGCCGCCAGACGGTGGTCTGGTACTTCACCGCGGGCGCCAAGGAGACCGTCACGGTCGAACTGGTCCAGATGCGGGGCGCGCAGGCGGTCAGCCGTGCGGTGCTCGCCGAGGACGTTCTCGCGACGCGGTCCGGCCTGAGCGTGACCGTGCCCGAACTCCCCGCGGGCGAATACCTCGTCCAGGTCCGCGCGCACAGCATCCTGGACGCCTTCAGCTCCCCGGTCCGCATCCCGGCCGCCTGACGCCCACCCGCCGCGGACCTGACTCCCGCCGGCCGGACGACCCGAAGGCCGGCCCGGCAAGGTCAGCCCGGCTGGAACGTCGTGCGCAGGCGGTAGCGCTCGCCGCAGTACTCGACGGTCGACAGGAGCACGGGCCGCTGCTCGCGCGTGTGGATCGTCTGATCCAGGCAGAGCACGGGCGAGCCCGCCGAGATCTGCAGGTGTCCGGCGAGTTCGGCATCGGCGACGCGGGCCTCGATGGTGGCCTCGGAGCGGTCCAACTCCACGCCCCGGGCGCGGAGTTCCTCGAAGAGGGAGGCGGAGGTGAAGTCGGCCTCCGCGATGCCCGGCGCCAGGTCGGCGACGACGAGGGTGCGGTCGACGGCGATGCGTACGTCATTGAGCAGCCGCACCCGGTCGAGCCGCAGCAGCGGGGCGCCGGCCGGTACGTCGAGGCGGTCGGCGTCATCCAGCGAGGCGACCACGGTCTCGTGCCGCAGCACCAGGGAGCTGGGCGTCATGTGCTTGCGGCGGGCGGTCGCACTGAAGGACTCGAGGTCGTTGGGCCACTCACGGGCCGGCGCGGGCGTGGCGACGAACCAGCCGCGGCCGTGCGACGCGGTGAGCAGCCCCTGGTCCACCAGGTGCAGCAGGGCCTTGCGAAGGGTGACGCGGGAGATGTCGAAGCGGGTGCACAGCTCCCGCTCGGAGGGCAGCCGGGCCCCTGCCGCGAGGCCGCGCCGGGCGATCTCCTCCCGGATCAGATCGGCGGCCTGCGACCAGAGCGGGGCGGCGCCACTGGACCGCTGGGGGGCGCGGGCCGCGCTGGCGTTGTCCGGCATGCGTGAACCTCCGAGGGGACGGCACACAAAGATACCACTGCAGACCACTCGCCTTCAGCGGTGGGCGGCTCGGCCGCGAAGTGACGTGACTTCGGTGCCGAGGGCGGAGGGAACACTCGCCGCTCGCCTTTACCTGAGCCTTACGCCCCCAGCTCGGCGGGACCTAAGGCCCGACTGTGACCCCAAGGGACCCGACGCACCAACAAGCATGCAGACCACTATTGACCAGTTGCAGACCACTGCATACCTTGTGGGGACGGCGACGGAGGTCTCTCCCCTCGCCGACCCCGGTGTTCTCCGTCCGCAGGACGGCGCCGGCCCCTTGCTCCCTGGAGGAACACGATGAGTACGGCCACTGCGAAGGCGCCCGCGAAGAAGCGGGGCGGCAGCGGTGTGATGGCGGTCCTGCAGCGGATCGGACGCAGCCTCATGCTGCCGGTCGCCACGCTGCCCGCCGCGGCACTCCTGGTCCGCCTCGGCGGTCCGGATCTGCTGAGCCGGGAGTCCTTCCCGGACATCATCCGCAAGTTCGGCATGGTCCTGGCCGCCGGCGGCCAGACCGTCTTCGACAACCTGCCGCTGCTGTTCGCGATCGGTGTCGCCATCGGCTTCGCCAAGAAGGCGGACGGCTCCACGGCGCTGGCGGCCGCGGTCGGCTATCTCGTCTTCAAGGCCGTACTGGCCAGCGAGGCCTTCCCCAAGGGCCCGGACGGCGAGCCGATGGACGCCAAGGTGCTCGGCGGCATCGTGATGGGCCTGGTGGCGGCGCTGCTCTACCAGCGCTTCAGCCGCACCAAACTCCCCGAATGGCTGGGCTTCTTCGGCGGCCGCCGCCTCGTACCGATCCTCAGCGCCTTCGCGGGCGTCGGCGTGGGCATCGCCTTCGGCCTGATCTGGCCGCACGTCGGCACCTGGCTCTTCCACTTCGGTGAGTGGCTGATCGGCACCGGCGCCTGGGGCGCGGGACTCTTCGGGCTCGTGGTCCGCGCGCTGATCCCGATCGGGATGCACCACTTCTTCTCGGTCTACCCCTGGTTCGACGCCGGCACGTACGTCAACCCGAACACCGGCGCCGAGGTGCACGGCGACATCGCCCGCTTCCTCGCCGGCGACCCGGCGGCCGGGCAGTTCATGACCGGCGGCTTCCCCATCTACATGTTCGCCCTGCCCGCCGCGGCCATGGCGATCGCACACACCGCACGGCCCGAGAACCGCAAGATGGTCAAGGGCATGATGATCTCGGTCGCCCTGACCTCGTTCGTCACCGGTGTCACCGAGCCCATCGAGTTCAGCTTCATGTTCGTCGCACCGGTCCTCTACGCGATCCACGCCGTGCTCTTCGGAGTCTCGATGGCGGTCTGCTACGCGCTGGGCATCCGGGACGGCTTCGGCTTCTCGTCGGGTGCGATCGACTACATCGTGAACTACGGCATCGCCACCAAGCCCTGGCTGCTCATACCCATCGGCCTCGCGTTCGCCGCGCTCTACTACGCGATCTTCCGGTTCGCGATCACCAAGTTCAATCTGCCGACACCGGGTCGTGAACCGGTGGAGGGCGAGGACACCGAGACCGAGACGGCCGCCGTCACCTCCGCGCAGACCCCGGACGTGCCCACCGAGGAGTCACCGGGCGGCGCACCGTCCCCATCGGGCTCCGCGCCCAAGAGCTGACGCTCCCCCGCCCCGTCCCAGACTTCCGCTCCCGCCGTGCCCGTTCCGGCGCGCACGGCGGGAGCCCCCGAAAGGAACCCCTCATGTCCCGCATCACCTTCCACGACGGCCAGGACGGCCAGCCCGAGGCACTGGAGCGCGTCGCCGCCCACGTCCGCGCCCAGCTCGCCGCACCGGCGCTCGACGCCCTGCGCGCCGCGCAGAAGCCGCTGTTCGCGGGCATCGGCGCCTCGTTCGCCGCGCTCGCCGTGCCCGTCGAGGTGCTGCGCGCCCACGGCGTGCCCGCCCAGCGGGTGCTGTCCAGCGAGATCGAGGACGGCCTGACCGGCTTCGACACCGACGTGCTGCTCGGCATCTCGCAGGGCGGCCGCAGCTCGGAGACGATCGCGGCGTTCAAGGCCGCCGAGGGCGCCCGCACGGTCGCCGTCCTCAACGTCACCCCCTCCCCCCTCGCCGAACTCGCCGAACTCGCCGTCGACATGGGCAACGAGCCCGACTCGTACGCCTCCACCGTCGGCTTCACCGGCACGATCGTCGCCCTCGACCTGATCGCCGGCGCGATCGCGGGCCGGGACGACGACCCGTGGCACGGCATCGGCGCGCACGTCCGCACGGTCCGCGAGCGGGCCGCCGCCGCGATCGCCCCGCTGCGCGCCCGCGCCGCCACCACCGTCGCCGCCGACTGCGTGGCCTCCGGCGCCTCCCGGGCGTCGGCGGAGGAGGCCGCCCTGCTCCTGCGCGAGGTCCCGCGCATCCCGGCCGCGGCCTCGGCGACCCGCAACTACCTGCACGGCGAGATGGAATCGGCCGGCAACACCCTGCACCTCGTCTTCGGCGACGGCCGCGAGATCGACCTGGCCCGCTCGCTGTCCGACGCCGGACACCTCACGCTCCTGGTCACCGCCGAGGACATCGCCCCCGGCGACCACCTCGGCGTGGTCCGCCTCCCGGCGACGTCCGCCGCACCCCGTGTCGTCCTGGAGACGGTGGCCGTCCAGGAACTGGTGCAGGCGCTGAGCGCCGAACGCGATGTACCGATCGAGTCGTTCGTGTTCGCCAACGACGACACCAAGGAAGGCGGCGTCGACCCGGGCGACTTCGCCATCGGCTCCCCCGATCTGACGCACGCCTGACCGGCGGCGTCCTGCGCAGGTCCCGCTCAGGACAAGGTGGGAGAGCGGGACCTGCGCCTGCGGCGTCGGGCTTGCCTCGATCGTTCGTGGCCTGGCTGCCGCAGCCGACACCGGCCGACCCTTCGGCCGGAGGCCGAACCGGGCATCCGATGACCGCGCCGACCGCTCCACATGACCGTCCGATGACAGCAAGGCACGCTTCCCTTGACCATTCGATCACCGCGCCCTAAATGCGTAAATTCAAGTGTTTCGCTGTGCGCATGAGCGTGGAGAACGAGAACGACACCCGGTCGGCACGAACATCGGCACGGATATCGGCACGGATGTCGGCACGAATACGGGAGTCCGTACGAGGACGGCGCAGGCAGGCGATCGCGGCCGCGACCGTCGTCGCCCTCGTCTGTGCCGGGCTGATCGGACTGCACCTGACGGGGCTGCCGGGCCAGGGCGGCGCGACGGACGGCAAACCGGCATCGGCGCGGCAGGTGGACGACTCGATGTCCCATCAGGCGGAGGCCGACGGTAAGGCGGTCAACCTCACCCTGGACGACGGCCCGGATCCGACGTGGACGCCCAAGGCCCTGGAACTGCTGAAGCGGTACGACGCCAAGGCGGTCTTCTGCATGATCGGCCCGAACGCCGCCGCCCACCCCGACCTCGTCAAGCAGGTGGTGGCCGCCGGGCACCGGCTGTGCGACCACTCCGTCCACCACGACGTGACGATGGACGACAAGCCGGTGTCCTACCAGCGCGCGGAGATCGAGCAGGCCGAGCAGTCCATCGAAGCCGCCTCCGGCGGTGTCCGGCCCAGGTACTACCGGGCGCCGGGCGGCGCGTTCACCCCGGAGAGCCGGAAGTTCGCAGCGAGTCTCGGCATGCGCCCCCTGGGCTGGCGGATCGACCCGGGCGACTTCGAGCGGCCCGGCGTCGACAAGATCGTGCAGAACGTCGAGGCCGGGGTGCGAGCCGGCCACCAGACGATCCTCATGCACGACGGCGGCGGCGACCGCTCACAGACGCTCGCCGCCCTGGAACGACTGCTGCCGTGGCTGAAGGAACAGGGCTACACCTTCAGCTTCCCCAAGGCCTGACCTCGGGGGGCCTCCTCCCGGTCGGCACCCGTACCGGTCGTCAGCGGCTGCGGAGCGCCTTGATGAGGTCCGCCTTGGTCATGCTCGAGCGTCCCTCGATCCCGATCTTCTTCGCCTCGTCGTACAGGTCGCCCTTCGTCCGGTCCTCGTACGCTCCGGCCTTGCCGCCCCGGCGCCCGACCGCCTTGCGCGAGGAAGCCGCGGCACTGTTGGCGATCCTGGCCGCCTTCTCCTTGCCTGCGCCTTCGCGGCGCAGGGCCCGATAGGTCTTTTCGTCCTTGATCTGCGGTGTGGGCATGCGCTCTGCGCCCCTTCCGTCAGCCCCTGAATGGCGTTCTTCCGGTCATTTCCACTATGCCCAGGGATTGGTCAGCGCCGCACCGGGAACCCGTGGCCCCCTGCGCCGGGCAGGGCGCATCCTCGGCGAGGGCCGGTCTCCTCCTGGGGGCGGCCGGACGTCAAGTACCCACCCGGGAGCGGTGTATGGGCACGGCGATGACGGTTCCCGAGACGCGGGACATGCAAGGGGACGAGCTCTCCGGCGACGAGGCGTTCGAGGCTCTGCGCCGCTACGGGGGCCGGTACCTGCTGCGGGACGCGTTCATCCGGTTCCGGTACGCCGACGGGTTCAGCCACTCCCGTGCGCTGGCCCTGCAGACGGTCCTGGCGGTGATCCCGCTGGCCCTTGTCTTCGTCGGTCTGTCAACTGCCCTGCACACACAGGACATCGGCAAGTTCGCGGAGGTCTCCATCCAGCGCATCGCGCGCGGCCCGAGTGCCCAGGTGGTCGACGAGACCCTGACTCGGAGCCGTAGAACGGCGGGCGGCGGCACCCAAGTCGCCCTGTGGTTCGCCTTGGCGTTCTCCCTGGCCAACGTCACCACAGCGATGTGCCAGATCGAGCGCGGCGCCAACCGCATCTACGGCAACGAGCGCGATCGCCCCTTCCGTCAGAAGTACCTGCGCGGACTCGTCATGGCCACGAGTGCCGGCCTCCCCCTCGGCCTGGGCTTCGTCGCCATGGTGGCCGGTGGCGACCTGGGAGCGGCAGCCGTGACCGTCTTCCACATCGAGGCCGGAGTCGGCACCGCCTGGGCCGTCCTGCGCTGGCCCTTCGGTCTGCTCCTGGCCCTCATCTCGGCAAGCGTCATCTTCCGACGCTCCCCGCGCCGACGACAACCCGGCTACACCTGGCTGGCGTTCGGCGCCGCCGTGTACCTGGTGCTGTGGACCACGCTGACCTGGGCGCTCAGCCGCTACCTCTCCGTCAGCGGATCCTTCGACATCGTCTACGGCCCGCTCAGCGCCTTCATGTCGCTGCTGCTGTGGGCCTACCTGACCTCGATCGCCCTCTTCCTCGGACTGTCCTTCGCCGCCCAGCTCGAAGCCGCCCGGGGAGGCTGCCCCGGTCCTGTCCGGCCTGATCCGGGGGTGTGATCCACGCCGGGTGAAAGGGCCGAGACCTCGTACGCCCCGTCCCGCCCATAAGCGGAGCGTCAGCCGCCCGTCACCCCACCGGCTTGGCGGACACGACCCGACGGCCAGTCGATGTGACACTGCGAGAAGCGGGCAATTCCGCGGTACGACAGCGCGCAACCGACCTCAGGAGTACGGACGTGGCGGCGGTAGAGGGCCCGGACGATCCCGACGCCAGGCTGTGCACGCTGCTCGCCAGCGGCCAGGTCGCGGCGCAGGACCTGGCCACCATCGTCGCCCTGACGGCCGACGCGTTCGGGCTCGCGCAGGCACGGGTGTACCTGGCCGACATCCAGCAGCGCCAGCTGATGCCGCTGTCGGCTCCGGCGACCGCACTGACCATCGACGACTCCCCCGGTGGCTGGGCGTACCGGACGCAGAAGCTGCAGGTGCAGGAGGGCGCTCGCGAGATCACCGCCTGGCTGCCGCTGATCGACGGGGCCGAACGGCTGGGTGTCCTCGCCGTCCGGACCCCGGCCCTGGATCCGGTGTTCATGCAGCGGAGCCGGGCCCTCGCCGCCCTCTTGGCCCCCCTGATCACTTCGAAGCGGGCCTACAAGGACTCGGTCGTACAGCGCACCAGGACCGAGCCCATGGGGTTGCCGGCCGAGATGCTCCGCGCCCTGCTGCCGCCCCGCACCATCGGTACCCAGAAGATCGTGTCCACTGCCGTCATGGAGCCGGCGTACGAGATCGGCGGAGACGCGTACGACCACGCCCTGACGCAGTCCACGCTGCACGCGGCCGTGGTGGACGCCATGGGCCACGACCTGGCCTCCGGCCTCACCGCCACGGTGACGCTCGCCGCCTGCCGCAATGCCCGGCGGACCGGCTCCGAGCTGTCCGAGCTGGCGACGGCCGTGGACCGCGCCCTTTTCACCTGGCTGCCCGACCAGTTCGCCACCGCCGTCCTGGCTCAACTGGACCTGGCCACCGGGTCACTGCGCTGGATCAACTGCGGCCATCCCCCGCCGCTCCTGCTGCGCGGGCAGCGGCTCGTGCCCCAGGCCATGGAACGCGAACCCGATGTCCCGATGGGCCTCCCGGCCCTCCTCACCGACGCTCCCCGGCAGGTGCACCAGATCGCCTTGGAACCGGGCGACCGGGTGCTGCTCCACACCGACGGCATCACGGAGGCCCGCCTGGAGGACGGCGAGGAGTTCGGCGCGCACCGCTTCGCCGAGGCCGTCATTCACGCCGCCTCCACCGGGGAACCGGCCCCCGAGACGCTGCGCCGCCTCATCCACTCGATCCTGGACGCCAGTGGCAACCAGTTGCGGGACGACGCCACCATCCTGCTTCTCGAATGGAATCCCCCGCAGCCGTGACCACCCGGAGCCATGACAATCCGGAGCCATGACAATCCGGCTCGGAACGGCGACCGCTAGAACACCTTGCGCCGCCGTCCCAGCCACGTCTGCGCGATGATCACCAGCACCAGGAAGCCCCCGCTCACCACCTGCTGATAGGCGGAGTCCAGGGTGCCGATCTGGTTGATGATGTTCTGGATGACCTTCAACAGCAGTACGCCGACGAGCGAGCCGCTGACGAACCCGAGGCCGCCCGACAGAAGGGTGCCGCCGATGACGACGGCGGCGATCGCCTCCAGCTCCAGGCCGTAGCCGAGGATCGTGACGCCCGAGGTGAGCCAGGCCGCGTTGAGTATGCCGGCGAGACCGGCGAGGAGGGCCGACAGGACGTACACCTTGATCTTCGTACGGGCGACGGGCGCTCCCATCAGGGCGGCCGCGTCCTCGTTGCCGCCGACCGCGTAGACGTTCTGGCCGAAGCGGGTGCGGCGCAGGACGACCGCGCCGGCGGCGAACAGGGCCACGGTGATCCAGATCGGGACTCCGAAGCCGAGCAGTTTGCCCTGGCCGAGCTGCGCCAAGTACGCGTCCTTGTCGACGAGATACGTGGTGGCGCCCTCGTCGGTGATGCTCAGCATGATCCCGCGGGCGGCCAGCATGCCCGCGAGGGTGACGATGAACGGTGCGAGCCCGGTCCGGGCGATCAGCAGGCCGTGGACGAGACCGATCAGCCCGCAGACCACCAGCGGCAACAGCAGCGCAACCAGCGTCCCGTACTGCGAACCCCATGCGGCCAGCACACCGCCGAGGACGAAGACCGACCCGACCGAGAGGTCGATGCCTCCGGTGATGATGACGAAGGTCATGCCGAGCGCGATCACGGCGAGGAAGGTGGCGGACATCGCCATCGGCTCGAGGTTGGCGCTCGTGGCGAAGGAGTCGAAGGACAGCGACGCGACGGCGGCGAGGACGACGAGCGCGACCAGCGCGCCGTGCTGCTGGGCCAGTGCGCTCAGGCGTTCACCGCGAGTGGGGCCGGTGGGTTCCTCAACGGGCTTGGCGGGCATGGTCGTTGGGGTTTCCTTCGTGACGGTCAACGTCGGCCCCTCTCCCGTGCCGCGTACACGGCGAGCACGATCACGACGGCCTGGGCGATCTGCGTCCAGGAGGGCGGCAGATCGTGCTTGATCAGGGTGGCGGTGAGCAGCTGGATGAGCACGGCGCCCGCCACGGTCCCGCCGATGCGGATCCGGCCGCCGGTCAGCGGTGTTCCGCCGACCACGACGGCGGTGATGGCGGACAGCTCCATGAGGTTGCCGAGCGACGTCGGGTCGCTGGCCGACAGGCGCGCGGTGGCGAGGAACCCGGCGATGGCGGCGAGGATGCCCGAGGCGACGTAGACGATGATCAGGATGCGGCGGACCGGCAGTCCGGCGAGCTGGGCCGCGGGGCGGCTGTCGCCGACGGCGAGCAGCTGACGGCCGAAGGTGGTGCGCCGCACGAGGAAGGCGACGACCACGGCGAGGCCCGCCGCGATGAGCACGAGGTAGGGCACACCGAGGATGTCCTCGGCGCCGAGCGAGCCCATCGCCGGGTCGCGCACGCTCTTGAGCTGGGGCAGCAGCACCAGGGCAAGGCCTCGTACGCCGACCATCAACGCCAGGGTGGCGACGATGGGTTGGACTCCCACGAAGGCGATCAGGGCGCCGTTCGCGAAGCCGATGACGGCGCCGCCGACGAGGACGACGAGCAGCGCGATCCACGGCCCGTACCCCAGATAGAGCGAGAGCAGCGAGGTCGACAGCGCCATCACCGAGCCGACCGACAGGTCGATGCCCTCGGAGCCGATGGCGAGGGCCATGCCCAGGGCGACGATCAGTACGGGCGCGACCTGGACGGCCTGGGTGCGGAAGTTCTCCGCGGAGACGAAGTGGTCGGTGAAGACCACGTTGAACAGGAGCAGGACGGCCACGCCCGCGTACACCCCGTAGTCCTGCAGCCCGCGCAGCACCTTGGCACGGTCGACCGCGGGCGACTTGCCCAGCGTGAGGTCAGTCATGGGTCGCTCCCTCCCCCGCCGCCTTGCCGGGTGTCTCGTCCACTGCCGCGGGCCGTACGTCCTCGGCTGTCGAAGGCCGTACGTCCTCGGCGGCCGCGGCGATCGCCTGCATCAGCCGGTCCTCCGTCACGTCGTCGCCGGCGAGTTCGCCGACGACGGCGCCGTCCCTGAGGACCACCACGCGGTCGGAGCCTTCGACGAGTTCCTCGATGTCGGAGGAGATGAGCAGCACGGCGAGGCCGCCTTCGGCGAGTTCGTCGATCAGGCGCTGCACCTCGGCCTTGGCTCCGACGTCGATGCCTCGGGTGGGCTCGTCCAGGAGCAGCACCTTGGGGTTCATGGCGAGCCAGCGGGCCAGGAGCACCTTCTGCTGGTTGCCGCCGGAGAGTTCGCCCACTTTCTGCTGCGGGCTGGAGGCCTTGATGCGCAGCCGCTTCATGAAGGTGTCCACGACCGCGTCGATCCGGGCCTCGGAGACCAGACCGAAGCGGGACATGCCCGGCAGGGCGGCCAGGGCGATGTTCTCGCGTACGGACAGGCCCGGCACGATGCCCTCCGCCTTGCGGTCCTCGGGCAGCAGGCCGATGCCCGCCCGGATCGCGGCCGGGGTGGACCCGGTGCGTACGGCGGTGCCCGCGACGGTGATGCGGCCGCCCCTCAGCGGCAGGGCGCCGGCGATGGCCTTGGCGGTCTCGCTGCGTCCGGAGCCGAGGAGTCCGCCCAGGCCGACGACCTCGCCGGGGTGTATGCGTACGTCCACGCCGTGCAGTTGGTGGTCGCGGGTGAGGTTCTCGGCGCGCAGCACCGGCTCGCGGCCGGTCTCGTGCTCGCCGGTGAAGGTGGTGACGCCCTCGGCCCGCACCTGGCCCAACTCGCGGCCCAGCATGAGGGAGACGAGGGTGAGCCGGTCGGTCTCGGCCAGCGGCCCGCAGTGCACCAGGCGGCCGTCGCGCAGCACCGTGACCCGGTCGCAGACCGCGTACAGCTCGTCCATGCGGTGGCTGACGTAGACGACGGCGATGCCGTGCGCGCGCAGCCGGCGGATGACGCCGAACAGGGTCTCCACCTCGCGGGGTTCGAGGGAGGAGGTCGGCTCGTCCATGATGACCACGCGGGCGTCGACGGACACGGCCCGGGCGAGTGCGACCATCTGCTGGGCGCCGACGCCGAGTTCGCGCAGGGGGCGCCGGACGTCGAAGCGGACTCCGTAGTCGCGCAGGGTCTGTTCGGCCTCGCGGTGCATGCGGGTGAAGTCGATCAGGCCCCAGCGGGTGCGGGGTTCGCGCCCGAGGTAGAGGTTGCGTGCGACGCTCATCAGGGGGATGAGGTTGACCTCTTGGTAGATGGTCGAGATGCCCGCGTTCTGCGCGGCGAGCGGGGTCGCGAAGGCGGTCGCGCTTCCGTGGTGGCGGATCTCGCCCTCGTCCGGCTGGTAGACGCCGGTGAGGACCTTGATCAGGGTGGACTTGCCGGCGCCGTTCTCGCCGACGAGTGCGTGCACTTCGCCTGCGCGGGCCGTGAAGTCCACGTCGTCCAGGGCCAGTACGCCGGGGAACCGTTTGGTCAGGCCGTGCACGGCGAGGACTTCAGCGGGTGCGGACACCGGGGCCCTCCTGGGGGTAGTCGGACGGGGCGCGGCAGGCGGTGTCCGCCTGCCGCGCGCTGTTGAGGATCAGGGCGCACCCGGCTCAGTAGGCCTTGTCGAGGCCGTCCTCGGCATTGTCCGGGGTGTACTCGGTGTCCTTGATGACGATGTCCTGGCCGACCTTCTCGCCCTTGGTGAAGGTGTCGAGGGTCTGGAAGGCGAGCGGACCGAAGCGCGGGTTGGACTCCACGACGCCGGAGATCCAGCCGTCGACCATGGCCTGGACGGCGTTGCGGGTGCCGTCGATGGTGACGATCTTGACGTCGCCGGCCTTCTTGCCCGCGCCCTTGAGGGCGTTCATCGCGCCGAGGCCCATCTCGTCGTTCTCGGCGTAGACGGCCTTGATGCCGGGCTTGGACTGGATGAGCTGCTCGGTGACCGACTGGCCCTTCTCGCGGGTGAATTCGCCGGTCTGCTTGAAGACGACCTTCAGGTCCGGGGCCTTTTCCTTGATGCGGTCCTCGAAGCCCTTGGTGCGTTCGGTGGTGACGTTGTTGCCGGGTGCGCCGAGCAGGATGGCGATCTCGCCCTTGCCGCCGGTCGCCTCGATCAGCTGGTCGGCGGCGCGCTTGCCCTGTTCGGTGAAGTCGGAGCCGATGAAGGAGACGTAGTCCTTGCAGGCCGTCGCGTTGATCTTCCGGTCGATGGTGACGATGGGAATCTTCTTGGCGCTCGCGGCCCGCAGCACCGGCCCCCAGCCGTCGGAGTTGAGCGGTGCGACGACCAGCAGGTCCGCGCCCTTGGCGATCAGATCCTGTACGTCGCTGATCTGCTTGGAGAACTGCGACTGGGCGTTGGCCGTGAGGAGCTTGATCCCGCGCTTGTCCGCCTCGGCCTTGATCGAGGCGGTCTCGGCGATGCGGAACGGGTTGGCCTCCTTCTCCGACTGGGAGAAGCCGACCGTCGCCCCCTTCAGATCGAGCTTCTTGCCGCCGAACTGGTCGATCGTGCAGGTCTTGCCGTCGGCGCCCGGGGTCTGGACGGCCTGGCCGCCGTCGCCCTGGGCGGAGGGGCTCTTGCCGCCCGGCTCGTCCTCGGACTTGGCGCAGCCGCTGGCGAGTGCCAGGGCGGCGGCGAGGCCGAGGGCGAACAGCGGCTTGGCGGTGGTGCGGCGAAGTGGTGCGTTCGGGTTCATGGCGTCCCCATCACGGCAGGGCCCGGCGCACTCAGGCGCTCGCGGGAAGGTCGGCGCCGCTGCGCACCGGCGTGGGCTCCAGTGCGCAACTCGGCGTTACGCAGAGGTTTTTACATCGTTGGAAGGAAGCTGTAAACCCTCCCCACAGCAGTTGCCGGACCGTGATGCCGGGCGGCCGTGCGCGGCCGCTCAGCGCCGCCCCAGCGTGCTCTCCCGCTCCACCAGCCGGAATTCGGCGGCGAGTTCGCGTCCGGCCTGCTCACCGGGGTGCTCCAGGGAGCGCAGCAGGGACTGCACGGCGAGGCGCGCGATGGCTTCCTTGTCGGGGGCGATGGTGGTGAGCGTGACGGCACCGAAGCGGCCCTCGACGATGTCGTCGAAGCCGACGACCGCCACGTCCCAGGGCACCCGCAGACCGCGTTCGTGCAGGACCCGCATGGCGCCGATGGCCACGAGGTCGTTGTAGGCGAAGACGGCGTCCGGGCGGTGCCCGGCGTCGAGCATGCGGGCCATCGCCTCGGCTCCGTCGGCCCGGTCCCAGCCGCCGGTCGGCCCCACCAGGGTGTCGGGCGCGGCGAGCCCGGCCTCGGTGAGCTCCGTGCGCCAACCCTCAAGTCGCAGGTGGGCGGGGCGGTTCGCGGAGTCCGTGCGGGCGCCGAGGTAGGCGATCCTGGTACGTCCACGGCCGATGAGGTGGCGTACGGCGACACGGGCGGCCGCCACGTTGTCGATGGCGATGTGGTCGTGCGGCAGGTCGTACTCGCGCTCGCCGAGCAGCACGAGCGGTACGTCCGCGTCGCGGGCGGCGAGGTCCTCGGCCTCCAGCTCCAGCGGGCTGAGGATCAGCCCGTCGATGACGCCGGCCCTGAAGCCCTGGCTGACGTGGAGTTCCTGCTCGCGCGAGCCCCGGGTGTGGTCGAGCAGCACGGTCAGGTCGTGTTCCGCGGCCGCGTCGATGACGTGCGCGGCGAGCTCCGCGAAGTAGGGGTTGCCCAGCTCAGGGACGGCGAGCGCGATGATTCCGGTGCGCCCTTTGCGCAGATGGCGGGCGGTCAGATTGGGGCGGTAGCCGAGTTCGTCGATGGCCTCCTGGACCCGGGCCCGCATGGCCGGTGTGACGTGCTGGTAGTTGTTCACGACGTTCGAAACGGTCTTGATGGAGACGCCCGCCCGCACCGCGACGTCCTTCAAGCTCACCCGCACTGCATCTCCCCTTGGCAATCGGGCCGGGCCGCCGACCGGCGCCCGTGCCGTGACTCTGGACAGCCGCCCCGGGGGCGTGCTGTCATGCCTGCCGTCATCCTTGCAACGTTGTACACGGTCGTTGTACAGACTGCAGCGACGAGCCGCCACCTTCCTCACAAGGAGGACCTGTGCGCTTACGACACCTCACAAGACCCCGACGCCCCCTGGCCGTTCTGGCGAGCCTGGCCCTGACCCTCGCCGGTCTTGCCGCGCTGCCGGCCGCCACCGCCACCGCGGAACCCGGCGCGGGGGCCCAACTCTCCGACGTCCAGGGCCTGAAGGGCGAGTACTACACCCAATCCGCCCCGGGCGCCTTCGACTTCCACGAGCTCAAGGCCACCGTCTTCGACCCGAAGCTCGACTTCGACTCGCTCGAATCGCGGCTCTCGTCGGCCACCGGCAAGGGCGATGACGCCAGCGTCCGCTGGACCGGCAAGGTCGTGCCGGAGAAGTCCGGGCCCACGACGTTCTCCATGATCGGAGACAACGGGTTCCGGCTGTGGATCGACGGCCGCCTCACCATCGACCACTGGGTCGACGACTGGGACAAGGAGCAGACCTCGGCGCCCGTCGAGCTGACTGCCGGCCGGGCGTACGACATCAAGGTCGAGTACTTCGAGCACTACGGCGGCTCCAACCTCCATCTGCGCTGGACCCCGCCGGGCTCCGCCAAGTCGGCCGTGCCGCGCTCCGCGTTCCGGCTGCCCGGCGGCTGGGACTACGACGGGGCCACCGACGCCACGGTGGAACGCGACGGCCGCACCCTCAGACTCGCCTTCGCCGGACCCCTCTCCGCCCCGCCCGCCGGCCTCACCGACCACCTCGACGCGGTCATCGGCGGCGCCAAGTGGCCGCTGCAGTCGGCCGAGCAGGACCCGGACGACCCCAGCGCCCTGCTCGTCGCCCTGAAGGAACCCGTGGTCGGCAACAAGGAAGGCAACGCCCGCGGCCTCGTCGACCTGCGCTACGACGGCAAGGGCGGCCTGACCGCCGCCGGGACGGGCAAGGCGGTCGGCGCGTTCTGGAGCAGCGGCGCCAACCACTCCACCCACCAGCTGCGCACCCGGTGGGCCGCCGACGCGGAGGCCGGAACGGCCCTGCGCGAGTACCCGCGCCCGCAGCTGACCCGCCCCAAGTGGCAGAACCTCAACGGCCGTTGGCAGTTCGCCACCGCGAAGGCGGGCGAGCAGCCGCCGACCGGAAAGGACCTCGCCGAGCGGATCCGCGTGCCCTACCCGGTCGAGTCCCAGCTCTCCGGCCTCCAGCGCCACGAGGACCGCATGTGGTACCGGCGTACCTTCACCGTCCCCGCGGACTGGAAGGTCGGCTCCGGACAGCGCCTGAAGCTCAACTTCGGCGCCGTCGACTGGCGTTCCGAGGTCTACGTCAACGGCGCCAAGGTCACCGAACACACCGGCGGCTACGACAAGTTCAGTGCCGACATCACCAACGCCCTCAAGCCCGGCACCACCCAGGAACTGATCGTCGGCGTCTACGACCCGACGGACGCCGCGGACGGCGAGAACCCGCCCGTGGGCAAGCAGCGCCTGGACCCGAGCGGCATCTGGTACACCCCGTCGTCGGGCATCTGGCAGACCGTCTGGATGGAGCCGGTCGCCGCCGACCACGCGGACTCCCTCAAGATCACCCCGGACGCGGCCGCCGGTACGGCCACCGTCGAGGCGCGCGGCGTACGCGACGGAGTGCCCTTCACGGCCACCGCGTACGCGGGCAAGGAGAAGGTCGCCACGGCCACGGGCCGCACCGGACAGCCCCTCACCCTGAAGATCGCGAAGCCCCGTCTCTGGTCGCCCGACGACCCGTTCCTCTACGACCTCAAGGCCACCATCGGCAGCGACAAGGTGGGCAGCTACTTCGGCCTGCGCTCCATCGCCGTACAGAAGATCGACGGCACCCCGCGCACCGTCCTCAACGGCAAGCCCGTCTACCTGATGGCCACCCTCGACCAGGGCTTCTGGCCGGACGGCCTGCACACCGCGCCGAGCGACGAGGCACTCGCGTACGACCTCAAGGTCCACAAGGAACTCGGCTTCAACTCGGTGCGCAAGCACATCAAGGTCGAACCGGACCGCTGGTTCTACTGGGCCGACAAGCTGGGCCTGCTCGTGTGGCAGGACATGCCCGCCATGACCGCGGGCGTCGACCCCGACGCCGCCTCCCGCGCCCAGTACGAGCGGGAGTTGAAGCAGATGATCGACGAGCACGCGAGCAGCCCGTCCGTCGTCATGTGGGTCACCTTCAACGAAGGGTGGGGCCAGTACGACATGGCCCGCATCGCCGACCTCGCCAAGTCCTGGGACCCGACCCGCCTGGTCAACAACATGTCCGGCATCAACCTGGGCACCGACGGCGGCAACGGCGACCTCATCGACGAACACGGCTACCCGAGCCCCGCCCTGCCCCGGCCGGACGGCAGACGGGCCCTGATCAGCGGCGAGTACGGCGGCCTCGGCCTCGCGGTGCCGGGCCATGCCTGGCCGGTGCAGATGTCGTACGTGAACGTCGATCCGGAGACGTACACCGATGACTACCTGGCCCGCCTGGCCGAGGTGCGCGCGCTGGCCTGCAAGGGCGGCAACGGCGCCGTCTACACGCAGATCTCCGACGTGGAGGGCGAGCTGAACGGCCTGCTGACGTACGACCGCGAGGTCCAGAAGGGCGATGCGCCACGCATCAAGGCGGCACACGAGGCCCTGATCAAGGACGCCCAGGAGGGCACGCTGAACTGTCCGGCCGGCTGACCCGGACCGACTCCACGTGTTGCTCGACGGCCCGCCCCGCGATGCACCTTCGCGGGGCGGGCCCTCATATTCCTTGACAAGAATATTCTTGTTGGAGAATACTCGTGGCCATGGACGCACTCCTCTCCGCCCTGGCCGACCCGGTCCGCTGGCGGCTCGTGAGCCTGCTGGCCGAGCGGCCCCGCTCGGTCGGGGTGCTCGCCCAGCTCGCCGAGGCGCGCCAGCCTCAGACGACCAAGCATCTGCAGACCCTCGAGCGCGCCGGGATCGTCACTTCCCAGCGCACGGGCCAGCGCCGTATCTACGCCCTCCGGTCCGCGCCCTTGCGGGAGTTGGCGGCCGCGCTCGGCGGGCTCGCCGACACCGCGGAGCGGAGCGACGGCCCGCACGCGACGTACGACCGCTACGGGCTCAGCCTCCGGGCGGAGCGGCTCGCCGCGCAGGAGTCGGGGTGGGCCGACGGCCGCGCGTTCCGGTTCTACCGGGCACTGCCGGGAAGCCCCGGGCTCGTCTGGCGCCACCTGACCGAGGCCGCTCTGCTCTCCCACTGGTGGACGCCCGACGACCTGCGTGTCTCCGAGCTGCTCTTCGAGGCACGCGAAGGCGGACGGATCGTCCACGAGTACCGCGACGCCGAGGACACCGACGGCTCCGACCCGGTCGCCGGGCGCGCCGAGGGCATCGTCGATGTCGTACGCCCCGGTGAACGCCTCGCCTACCGCCTCTCCCCGCAGCTTCCCGGCGGCGGTCTCGCCTTCACCGCCCATGTCGATCTGGGCCTGCGACCGGCCGGGACCGGCACGGACCTCGACGTCCATTGGCGGATCACCGACAGCACGGTCGACTCCGCGGACTTCGTCGCCGGGATCGAGATCGGCTTCGGCCAGAGCCTCGACAAGCTCGCGGCGACCCTCGCCGCGGGCGCGGACGAAAGCGACGGCCACAGCACCAGCACCAGCACCAGCACCAGCACCAGCACCAAGGACACCAACGACACCGACACAAGGAGCGCGAAATGACCGACTCGACCAGCCGCAGGGTGACCGCGAACCTGAGCCTCAGCCTGGACGGGCGCTACCACGGTCCTGGCGGGCCCGGCGACTTCGGCAGGTTCATCCCGTACGTGACCAGCGACGTCGCACGCAACCACATGACCCGCATGTGGGAGAGCGCGACGACGGCGCTGCTCAGCCGCGGCAACGCCGAGGGATTCCTGAGCTACTGGCCGTCGGTCGCCGAGGACGAGAACGCCGATCCGCGTGATCGCGGCTACGCGAGGTGGCTCGTCGGCACGGAAAAGGTGGTCCTCTCGACCACGCTGACCGAAGCACCGTGGGACCACGCCCGCGTGGTGAACGCACCCGCCGCGGACGTCGTCACCGAGCTCAAGGCCACCGGCAAGGGCGACATCCTCGTCAACAGCTGCCCCAGCATCATCAAGCCGCTCCTCGCCGCGGACCTGATCGACCGGCTGCACCTAGTCATCACCCCCGAGATCGTCGGGGGCGGGCAGCGGCTGTTCGAGGACGGTCTGCCCGGTTCGACGTGGACGGTCACCCACCAGGAGACCGGCGAGCTGGGCGAGACCGCGGTGGTCTACGACCGCGTCCGCTGACCGGCCCAGCACAACGGGCCCCGGAGCGCGGCGGTCCTTAGCGTGCACATGTGAACGAAGCCAACGCCGCCGAGGGCCGCCCGCCGGCCGCCGCGTACCGCAATCTGGCCCTCGCCACCCTCGGGTTCACCCTCACCTTCTGGGCCTGGGACCTGATCGCCCCGCTCGGCAGCGACTACAAGGACCGGCTCGGCCTGAGCTCGTTGCAGCAGTCGCTCCTGGTCGCGGTGCCGGTGATCGTCGGGTCGCTCGGCCGGATCCCGGTGGGTGCGCTCACCGACCGGTACGGGGCGCGGCTGATGTTCCCGCTGGTGTCGGCGCTGACGATCCTGCCGGTGCTGCTGCTGACCGTGGCCCGGGATTCCTACACCGCGATGCTCGGCGCCGGATTCCTGCTCGGGCTCGGCGGGACGACCTTCGCCATCGGCGTCCCCCTGGTCAACTCCTGGTTCCCGCCCGCGAGACGGGGCTTCGCGATCGGCGTCTTCGGCATGGGGACGGGCGGCGTGGCGCTGTCGGGTTACTTCACGCCGCGCATCGCCAAGCACGGGGACAATCTGCCGTTCTTCGTGGTGGCCGTGGCACTCGCGGCCTTCGCGGTGCTCGGCGCGCTGCTCATCACGGACCACCCGGACCGCACCGTGCCGACGATGTCGCTCGGCCGGCGGCTCGGGCAGGCGGGACGGCTGCGGGTGACGTGGGAGCTGTCGGCGCTGTACGCGATCGGGTTCGGCGGCGTCGTCGCGTTCGGCGTCTATCTGCCGACGTATCTGAAGACCTGGTACGAGCTGTCTCCCACCGACGCGGGCACCAAGGCGGCGGGCTTCGCCGTGATGACCGTCATCTGCCGGCCCATCGGCGGCTGGCTCGCGGACCGCATCCATCCGGCGACCGTCACCGCCTGGGCGCTCGCCGTGGTGGCCCTCTTCGCGATCCTCCAGGCCTTCGACCCGCCGCTCGCGCCGCTCGGCACCATCTGCTTCCTGAGCATGGCCGCGGGGCTCGGCGCCGCGGGCGGCAGCGTCTTCGCGCTGGTCTCGCAGGTCACCCCGCAGGCCCAGGTCGGCAGCGTCACCGGCATCGTCGGCGCGGTCGGCGGCCTCGGCGGGTTCGTGCCGCCGCTGGTGATGGGCGGGATCTACAGCGCGAAGGACTCGTACTCGATCGGCTTCATGCTGCTGTCCGACCTCGCGCTGGCGGGATGCGTGTACGCGTACGGGCGGATGCGTACCGCGCAGCGCATGGCTTAGGGGGCCCGTCAGGGGCTCAGGACCGGCAGATCCCGGCCGCCTGCCTCAGAGGCAGAGGTTCTTGAAGCCGGTTGCGCCCGGCCGGGCGTGGAAGGTCACCTCGTGCCCCGCGTCGTCGGTGAAGACGGCCTCCGTCTCGGACTTCAACGTCATCGTGCCTTTCTGGACGGGCTGGTTCCATCCGGCGGGCGGGTTGCCCGAGCCGTCGGAGAGGGGGTCGTCGGCCTCGAAGTACGTCGAGCCGATCTGGATCTCACCGATCCCGCAGTGCGTGGACAGGGTGAAGGGAATCGTCCGCCCGGTCGGCGTCGTACGCACCGGCTGCGGGCCCTCGTCACCGTGGGCGCAGCCCGTGAGCACTCCGGCGGCCAACCCGACGGCGAAGGCGAGGGCGATGTGTGGTCCGGTTCTCCCGCTCATGCCTCTGTGACGCCGGGCGCTCCCCAATCGTTCGCCTGTTCCCCATCGACGTGCCGCCCCGCCGTCCGCCTCCCCCAACTATTCGCATTCGCCCGGCAGTTGGCTGCCCGGCATCCGTCCGGCGACCTCCCCGCCTCCACCTCCGTCGATCGCCCGGACGGGCGGCGGGGAGACCCGGGCCCTCAACGGCCGTCACCCTCTTAGATCACTTGCCGCGACAGCCCCGTCATGCCGTGCCAAGACTGAACGCGTGGCCCGGACGCGCCACACCCCGACGGCCCGGAGCAGACCGGCGTCACAGCCGAGGCCGAGCCTTTGCGCTGCTCCCAACTCCCCCTGGATCGGGGTCACTTCGCGCGCCCGCCCGGGCAACTGCCACTCACCCCTTCGGACTTCGGGGCTCGCGCAGGCCGCTTTGCAGTGTTCGGATGATCGCGACTAACTACTGTGCGCAGTCGTGTTGACACGCAGCGTCACATACCGGACACGAGTGGCAGCCCCTGCCGCGTTCCTGGAGGACACCAATGGTGCAAACAGAACACAGTCGTGAGCGGCACCCGGGGAGGTTGTCACGACCACCCCGGTTCGCCGGGGCCATGGGTCTGGCGACCGCCCTGGCCATGGGCCTGTCGCTGGTCACGGTGCAGTCGGCCGCGGCGGACGAGATCGGCGGCGAGACCTTCATGGGCGCCACGATCGACCAGAGCAAGTGGTACGGAGGTCCGTACACCGAGAACGACCCGACGGGCTGGGCCTGCCTGACCGCGTCGACCGCGACGCCCAAGCCGCTGGAGGGCTGCCAGAAGCACGACGGCATGCCGCCGCCGGACGCTCCGGGCAAGGGCGCGCTGCGGCTGACGTCGAACAAGAAGCTGCAGAACGGCTACGCGATCTCGAAGAACGCCGTGCCGACCAAGGACGGTCTGAAGTTCAGCATCGACTTCGGCATCTACCAGCCCGGAGAGCCCAACGACCCCGCCGACGGCATCGCGCTGATGCTGCTCGACGGCGGTGCCGAGATGCCGAAGAAGTCCGGCAAGAACGGCTCGGGTCTCGGCTATGTCGGGATCAAGGGCGGCTATGTCGGTGTCGGCCTCGATGTGTACGGCAACTTCACCGACTCCCACAATGACGCGGGAGCCGAGGGCGGCCTGTCGGACCGTACGGGCAACTCGATCACCATCCGTGGTGCCGAGGCCACCAAGAACGCGATGATCGCCACCTACAAGTCGGGCCGTCGTCTCGCCCCCTCGGGCGCGAAGACCCGTGAGGAGGCCCGGCGCACGGCGACCCTGGAGCTGTCCAAGGAAGGCGTGATGCGCGTCTTCATCGACTTCCACGACGGGCAGCCGCCGCGCGAGGTCATCGAGCCGGTCGACATCCACTCGATCAAGGGCCAGCCGGCGGTTCCGGACAGTCTGCGGATCGGCTTCTCGGCCTCCACGGGCAACTCCACCGCGATCCACGAGCTGTGGGGCGGCAAGGTCGAGACCCTCGGCCCGGACCTGTCGACCAAGGTCGAGGCGAACGGCACGGTCAAGGCGGGCGAGCCCGCCGAGTTCACCATGACCACCAGCAACAACAAGGCCGCGGGCCCGACCAACGGCGAGGTCACCACCACCCAGACCTTCCCCGAGGGCATCAAGCCGGTCTCGGCCTCCGGTGACGGCTGGACCTGCACCGTCGAGGGCCAGACGGTCACCTGCAAGCGCCCCGGCGACGGCGCGGGCGCGCTGAAGCCGGGCGAGTCGTTCCCGCCGGTGCTCGTGAAGACCGAGGTCGCCAAGGACGCCAAGGGCGACAAGGAGATCACCTCGCAGGCGACGACGCCCGGCGAGTCGCAGCCCAAGCCGGAGACCAGCCCGGTCAGCATCACCCCGGCCAAGGGCCCGGACCTGACGGTCACGACCAAGCCCAAGGGCGACGTGACAGCAGGTGAGCCCGCCGAGTACACCATCGACGTGGCCAACAAGCCGGAGGCCGGTCCGACCGACGGCGAGGTCAAGGTCGTGCGCACCTTCCCGGCGGGCGTCAAGCCCACCGAGGCCGCAGGCCCGGGCTGGAAGTGCGCCATCGACGGCCAGACCGTCACCTGCACCCGCCCCGGCACCGGAGCGGACGTACTGAATCCGGGCAAGAACTACCCGCCCATCACCGTGAAGACCGCCGTCGACGGGGCCGCGGCCGGGGAGCTGGAGGGCACCACCCAGGTGACCACGCCCAGTTCGCCGAACACCACCCCGGTCAAGGACACCACGACGGTCAAGCCGGCTCCGGCCAAGGGGCCGAACCTGAGCGTGGTGACCCAGCCGGTCGGCGACGTCGTGGCCGGCCAGCCTGCCAAGTTCGTCATCGGTGTGGCCAACGCACCCGACGCGGGCCCGACCACCGGTGAGGTGAAGGTGGTCCGCACCTTCCCCGCAGGCGTCAAGCCCATCAAGGCCTCCGGCTCCGGCTGGGACTGCAAGGTCGACGGCCAGACGGTCACCTGCACCCGTCCCGGCACCGGAGCGGACGTACTGAACCCGGGCCGGAGCTACCCGCCCATCACCGTCGAGACCGCCGTGGACAAGGGCGCGAGCGGTGAGCTGACCGGCACCACGCAGGCCGGCACGAACGGCCAGGTCTCCAAGGAGCCGGTCAAGGACACCGTCTCGGTCGTCCCGGCCTCCACCAAGGAGCCCGACCTGACCGTGGTCACCAAGCCCCAGGGCGAGGTCGTCGCGGGCCGGCCGGCCACCTTCCACGTCGACGTCAGCAACGCCGCGGACGCGGGCCCGACCCACGCCGTGGTCACGGTGAAGCGCACCTTCCCCGACGGCGTCGTGCCGAAGGTCGCGCTCGGCGCGGGCTGGGACTGCAAGATCGACGGCCAGACCGTCACCTGCACCCGCCCCGGCACCGGCGAGGACGCGCTGCAGCCCGGCAAGCAGTACCCGTCCATCAAGGTGACCACCGCGGTCGCCGCGGACGCGCCGGAGTCGGGCGAGGGCACCACCACGGTGACCACCGAAGGTGACCCGGACGGCGACAAGGGCGTGCCGGACACCATCACCATCACCCCCGGCGAAACCACGCCCGGTGGCAGCGTGAGCTGCTACGGCGGTACGGCGCGGATCAGCCTCAAGCCGGGTCTCGGCATCGGTGACAAGCTGCAGAACTTCACCGGTTCCGGCACCAGCGGAGGCTGTACGTCCAACGGCTCCTCGCTCCAGCCGACCTCGGTGGAGATCTCGTACAACGCCAGCGGCAACGGGTCCTGCTTCCCCTCGAAGGGCATCCCGAACGGCACCATGACCGGTGTCATGCGCTGGACGGTGAACGGCAAGGTGGTCACGTCCAAGGTGGAGGGCCGCGCGCGGTTCTCCATGTGGGGCTCCGACTTCGACGGAGTCGTCACCGACGGCGCGTACAAGGGCATGAAGGTCCATGGCACCGCCGAATGGGACATCGCCAGCACCATCATTCCCGGCACTGCCCAGTGCATCCTCGGCGGCCACACGGAGGCCTCCGGCACCTGGGCCAAGGTGACGGTGAGCGAGGGCTGACCCTGCGTCTGCGAACGGCAGACATCCCGTAGAAGCGCCGCCGGGGCCTCGATGACGAGGCCCCGGCGGTGCCGCGTGCGGGCGGGCTCTGCTCGGGTCCTCGGGCTTGCCTACCTGCCTACTTGCCTACTTGCCTACCTGCCTACCTGCCTACCTGCCTACCTGCCTACCTGCCTACCTGCCTACCTGCTTACTGGGCGCGTCCCAGGACGCGCAAAAGCGTGCGGGCCGGGGTCGGTTGGAAACCGTTGTCCCGGCCTGCACGCCCATCCCATGTCGCAGCTCGCCTGCGACCTGCCCGCCCCTTCGGTCTGCTGCGTCGTCAGCGGCGTCCGAGGAGGCCGCCGAGCGTCTTGGAGAGGCCGTCCACGAGGCCGCCGGTGGTGGCGCCCGCGTTCAGCTTCAGGCCCAGCGCGGCCGCCACGTCCACGCCGTTCTCCAGCGAGATCACCGACTGCAGGTTGAACAGGGGCCCGCCGCTGATGACGTCCGCGCCCAGCTCCGAGTTGAGCTTGGCCGCGAGCGAGGCGTCGACGGTGACGGGGCTGGCGAACTCGATCGTGTTCGACATGTGGTCGACGTGCTCCGCGTCCAGCGCGGGCGGCTTGTACGTGCCGAGCTTCACTTCGCCGAGGACGCCCTTCTCGCTCGCCAGCGTGGCGGAGATCGAGCCGGCGGAGAGGTCGGTCTTGAGGTCCTTGAGGACGACGGCCGTCTTCTTCTTGATGTTGGTCAGACCGAGGCAGGTCCCCGAGAAGTCCAGCTTGCCGCCGACCTTGTTCGCCTCGCCGGTGGTGCTGCCCTGGGTGATGCCGAGCGTGAACTGCGTGACCGATGGCAGGTAGGGCTTGCCGTCGGCGGCCTTCGGGACCTGGCACTCCGGCGTCAGCTGGGTCAGGACCAGGCCCTTGAGCTTGAGGATCTCGAGCAGCATGGCGTCGAGGCTGATCTTGACGATGCCGCCGTCGACCTTGACCGACTTCTGGCCGGTGGGCGGGGTGGGCTCGGCCGCGGCGGCCGTCGGGACGGCGGAGAGGGTGGCCGCCAGCGCGGTGGTGGTCACGAGGGCGGTGGCTATGCGCTTGGACTGCATGTGCTGCTCCTTGTGAGAGATGCGCACAGAGGTGTACGCACAGTCAGCTAAGAGCACGCTCTGCAACTTCGCGACTCCGGAGCGTACATCCGGAGTACGGTCCACGGGGCGGGACCGTACTCCGGATTCCATCGGGCTCGGCGGCGAGGGCGCGCGAGGTGCCAAGGCGCCCGCGTTCACCCGGCAAGCAGGAAGCCGACGTGCCGTCAAGTCCTCATTACCTCAGGAAACTTGTCGCTTCCAGCCGGAGCCGGGCCGCTCCCCCACCGGCCGACGGCGGGCGCTCACCCCTGGCAGACGGCCTCACCGAAGACGAGGTCGCCCTTGAGGAGCTTGGAGTAGTTCTTGTCCGGGAAGAAGTGGAAGGCCCGGACGGTCAGCTTCTTCCCCTCGCGGATCTGCTCGTTGACGACCAGGTCGCCCATGGCCGGGATCGGGAATCTCGTCTCCTTCGTGGCCAGGTCCAGGGGGTCGACCTTCAGGTCCCCGACCTTGAGCCCGGCGATACCGATGACGGCCTTGGGCTCCTCGCCCTCCTTCACCGTGCAGGACGCCTTGAGCACGTCCGCCTCGATGGGCATTCCCGGGAACTTGATCCACGCCGAGGCGAAACCGCCGGTGTTGGTGAGGGTGCGGGTCTTGGCGTCGTAGTTGCAGGTGGCCGCGAGGCCGAGGACGCCGCCGAAGTCGCCGATGGGCAGGAGGGGCAGCGAGAACTCCTGCTTCTTGGGGTACGAGCACGACCCGAGGGCGAACTGGGGGCCCTGCCATCCGATCGCGGCCAGGTCGATCCGCACGCTTGCCGCCGAGCCCCGCACGCCGCCGACCGGGACGGGCGCCGCGCTGGCACTGGGCGTCGGCGTGGGCATGCCCACGGCCGGCGTGGGAGTCGAGGTGGCGATGCCTGGTGTGGGCGTGGGCATGCTGGGCCAGAGCATCGGCCAGCCGGCGGCAGGCGTGTCCGTGACCGGTGCGGGCGTCGGGGAGGGCGTGGGGGCGGCGTGCGCGGGTGTGCCCTGCAGCAGCAGCGCGGAAGCGGTCACGACGACGCCGGCGGCGAGGGCGGCTGAGACAAGCGGACGGGGGTGCGCCATGGTGAGGTGTCCCTTCTGGACGGGGCGATGAGTGAGCGGGGCATGCCGGAAGCGGCAGGCCGCGACATCGCCCGGTCCTCGCGCGCTCACGCACAGCAGACCGGTAGGTCCGTCGCAGGAAGAATCCTTCCTGGGGTGGGGCCGCCGGTCGCGGTGGGAGCGGCCGTACGAGTCACCTTGCGCTGACCGGGCGTCAGGTCAGGGGCGGCCGAGGCCGAGGGCGGTCATGGCTCCGCCGTCCACCGTCACCAGCGAACCGGTCATGTACGCGGATTCGGGACCGGCGAGGAAACGTACGACCTCCGCGATCTGCTCCACCCGGCCGAAGGCCCGCATCGGGATCTGCTTCTTGATGGAGCGTCCGGTCTCGCCCTCGGTGAGGGGGGCGACCAGGTCGGTCGGCGTGAACCCGGGCAGGACGGCGTTGACGCGGATGCCGAAGCGGGCGGACTCCATGGCGCAGCAGCGGGTGAAGGCGTTGACCGCGCCCTTGGAGGCGGAGTAGTTGGCCTCGCCGATCCAGCCGCGCTCCCCCATGACCGAGGAGACGTTGACGATCGCTCCCGAACCCTTCGCCATCAGGTGCGGCAGCACCGCCTTGGTGCAGTTGAAGACGCCGCCGAAGTTGACGCGCATCACGTCCCACCAGTCCTGCGGCCCCATGTTGTAGATGAGGCCGTCCCGGGACACGCCCGCGTTGTTCACGAGGATGTCCACGTCGCCCAGTTCGTCGATGACGCGGCGGACCAGCTCGGTCGCCTGCTCGTGGTCGGAGACGTCGCCGGGCACGGCGATCGCGCGAACTCCGCTGTCCTCGTCGGCCAGTTCGCGTGCCAGGTCCTCGGCCGGGCCCTGGGACGAGAGGTAGTTGACGGCGACGGACGCGCCGTCCTCGGCGAGGGCGCGGCAGATGGCCGCGCCGATTCCGCGTGCGCCGCCGGTCACCAGCGCGGTCTGCCCCTTGAGTCTCATCACGCTCGTCCTTCGTGGTCGTGGTCGTGGTCGTTGTCCTGGTGGTGGTTGTGGTCCGGGTCCGGCCCCTGGACCGCGATGCTGATGTGAGTGCCGCCCAGCGAGGAGCTGTTGACGAGGGCGGGGGCGCCGCCGCGGCGGACGTGGTGCAGGGCCAGGGCGAGGGTGAGTGCCGCGCCGGCTCCCATGGGTTCGCCCAGGACGCGCTTGGGGCCGTGCAGGGGCGGCGTACCGGCGTCGGCGAACAGCCGGTCGAGGGCGGCGGATTCGGCGCGGTCGGCGGCGTCGAGGCCGGCCGCGGCCAGCCATACGCCGCCCAACTCGGCGGCGTCCAGGGACGCGTCGTGCAGCGCGGCGCGCATGGCGCGCTCCAGGCCGCGCCCTCGCGGGTCCCACAGCCGTGCCTTGCTGGCGTCGGACGCCATGCCGTATCCCAGGATGCTGCCGAGCACGTGCGCGCCGCGGGCGAGCGCGGCCGAGCGGCGTTCGAAGACGAGCGCGACGCTGCCCTCGGCGAGCACGAACCGGCCGTCCGGCGGCGCTCCGACAGCGCGGGGGGAGGCCGCCCCGGCGTCCGCGTAGGCCCGGGCCACGTACGGGGTCAGGGTGTCGGTGACCGTGCACAGGACGGCGTCGGCGTGCCCGGCGGCGAGCAGGTCCGCGCTGTGCCCCACGACGGCGGCCCCGGTGGCGTGGCCGACCGACAGGGTCGAGGTCGGGCCGCGCAGCCCGAGGTGCAGGGCGATCTGGCCGGCCGCCTGGTTGTAGACGGTGTTGGGGAAGACGCTGGGATCGGCCGCCCGTACGCCGTCGTCGAGGACCGGCAGGGTGAAGCGCTCCAGTGCCTCCGACGGTCCGGTGCCGGTACCGAAGACCACGCCGACCGGGCGGGCGGCCGCGCTGTCCGGTTCGAGTCCGGCCGCGGTGAGCGCCTTGGCCGCGGTGACGACGCTCAGGATGCCCAGTCGGTCCATGCGGCGGCGGTCGCGGCGGTTCAGGTGGGGCTCGGGGTCGAAGTCGACCCGGGCCAGCCGCATTCCGTCCTCGACTGCTCCGGGCTCACTGCCCTGTTCGTACGCCGCCCACAGAGCCGCCACGTCGTTGCCCGACGGCATGGTCACCGCGACGCCTGTGACGACGATGTCGTCGAGGAGCGGGAGCGGTGGGCGGTGGCCGCGCGGTGCCAGGACGAGTGCCGCGTTGGCGCCGCCGAAGCCGAAGTTGGTCGACACGGCGACGCCCGGGGCCATGGGCCGGGCATCGCCCGGGACGTAGTCCAGCGGGCAGTCCGGGTCGGGCGTGGTGTAGCCGGCGGTGGGCGGGGCGACCTGTTCGGCGAGGGCGTGCGCGGTCACGATGGCCTCCACCGCCCCGGCCGCGCCCAGCAGATGGCCGATCGTCGCCTTGGTGCTGCTCACCGGTGTCCGGCCGGCCCGTTCGGGTCCGAGCACCCGCAGCAGGGCCCGGCTCTCGGCGGGGTCGTTCTTCGCCGTGCCGGTGCCGTGCCCGTTGACGTACGCGATGTCGCGCGCGGCCACCCCGGCGTGGCGCAGGGCGGCACGGATGGCGGCCTCCGCGCCCTCGCCCTCCGGGTGCGGGGCCGTGGCGTGGAAGCCGTCGGCGGACAGGCCGTACCCGGCCACCTCGGTCAGTGTGCGCAGCCCGCGCCGCTCGGCCAGGTCGGAGCGGACCAGGACGAGCATGCCGCTGCCCTCGCCGAGCGAAAGGCCCTCGCGGTCGGCGGAGTAGGGCCTCGCGGGTTGTGCCGCGAGCGCCTGCAGTGCGTTGAACCCGGCGAAGATGACATCGCAGAACGCGTCGGTGCCGCCGACCAGGACGGCCTCGGCCCGCCCGTGGCGCAGCAGGTCGGCGGCGAGGCCGATCGCCGTACTGCCGGACGCGCAGGCGGTGTTGACGCCGAGCACGGCTCCGCGCAGGCCGAAGGCGGCGGCCACCGACTCGGCCAGCGCCTGGGGCGTGACCATCTGGGCCAGGAGCGGATCGGGGGCCTCGCCCGCGTGCACCGCGCGCATCCACTCGCGCGCGGAGCGCAGCCCGCCGTTGCAGGTGCCGAGGACGACGGCGAAGTGCTCGGGGTCGGCGAGGTCCGGCGGCAGTGCGCTCAGCGCCTCTTCCGCAGCGACGATCGCCAGGTCCAGGGCCCGTTCGCGGAATTGGGCGGGCCGGCGGTAGGCGCGCCCGTGCCGGTGCACCGGGGTGTCGACCTCGCCGCCGAGCTTGGTGTCGAGTCCGCTCATGTCCACGCCCTGGACGGGCCGGATCTCGACGCGGCCCGCCCGGGCGCCCTGCCACAGGTCGCGGGCGGTCGGCCCGAGGGCGGTGACCGCGCCGACACCCACGATCGCGACGCCCGGGGCTCGCGGTTGCTCCGCGGGCGCGGGCGCCTGCGGTTCCGCGTGGTCGTCGGCCGTGCGGCCGGGGGCTGGGTCGCTGTTCACGGGGTCCTCCGGTCGCCGATCGGGGTGTTGCTCATGGGATTGCCGCTCATGGGATTGCTGCTGATGGGGGTGCCGCTGGTGGGGGTGCTGAGTACCAGGGCCGTCTGCTGCCCTTCCAGGCCCCGGGCGAGGGACACGGTGTGGCGCAGCGGCAGTTCGCGGGAGTGTCCGGGCAGCCAGTCCAGGGCTCGGCACCGCGGGTCGGGGTCGGTGAGGTTGAGGGTGGGCGGCACGGCGCCGCTCTCCAGGGCCAGCGCGCACACCGCGGCGTTGAGGGCGCCCGCCGCGGCGCCGAGGTGGCCGAGCGCGGGCTTGACGCAGCTGCCCACCGCGTCGGGTGCGGGGCCCAGCGCGCGGGTGAGCGCGCGTGCCTCGCCGAGGTCGCCGCATGCGGTGGCGCTGCCGTGTGCGGCCACGTAGTCGATGTCGGTGGGACTCAACTCGGCCTCCCTCAGCGCCTGTTGGACGGCGGCGGCCAGGGCGCGGCCGTCCGCGTCGGGAGCGCAGGGGCGGCCGTCCGCGTCGGGGGCGGGCAGCCGGCTGCTCGCCCGCGTGGCGGCGAAGCCGCGGATTTCCGCGAGCACGGCTGCCCCGCGGCTGCGCGCCGCGGTGAGTTCCTCCAGGACGAGGAAGGCGGCGCCCTCGCCGGGCACGAAGCCGTCACGGCCCTGGCCGAAGGGGCGATAGGCCTCGGTGGGCGCGTAGTTGCGGGTGCTCATCAGGCCCAGGCCGTCCGTCTTGGACATGACCCACCACGAGGCCGCGTCGTCGAAGCCGCCCGCGAGGACGACGTCCGACTCGCCGCGCGCGATCGACCGGTAGCCGCGCCCGACCGCGGTCGCGCTGCTGTCCGCCGCACCGTGGAAGTAGGCGTTGGCGCCCTTGAAACCATGGGCGTGGGAGAGGTGGAACAGCGCGGCCGACTGCAAGCCCTCTACGTAGTACAGGGGATGGAACGCGCTCGTCGCCCGCTCGCCGAGCAGGGCGAAGTCGGCGCGGCCGTCCTCGGCGCGCGCCGCGAGGCTGCCCTCCAGGAGGTGTTCCGGGTTGGAGATCTCCTTGGCGCCGCCCGCGTAGACCGCCGAGCGCTCGGGCGCGTAGGGCGTCGAGCCCGGCGACAGGCCCGCGTCCGTCATGGCCAGCGCGGCTCCGGCGATCGCGAGGCGGTCGCCGTGTGTCGTCATGCGCAGCTCGCGTCGGGTGGCGTACCGCTCGGGGGCGAATCCGTCGAGTTCGGCGGCGATGCGGGTGCGCAGCGACGAGGCGTCGTACGCGCGGATCGGCCCGATGCCGCACCGCCCGTCGAGCAGCCCCTTGAAGGTGTCGGCCCGGCCCTCGCCGAGGGCGGTGAGGACGCCGATGCCGGTGACGGCCACCCGGCGCCTCATGTCCGGGCCTCCGCGGCGCGCACGACGAGGCAGGCGTTGGTGCCGCCGAAGGCGAAGGCGTTGACCAGCGCGGCCCGGACGCGGTGGCGGCGTGCGTGCAAGGGCACGTAGTCCAGGTCGAGTTGGGGGTCGGGCCGGTCGAGGTTGAGGGTGGGCGGGATCAGGCCGTGCCGGATGGCCCCGAGGGCCGCGAGGAGGTTGACGCCCGCGGCGGCCGAGGTCAGGTGTCCGGTCATGGACTTGGGTGAGCTGATGGGAACGTCGTACGCGTGACGGCCGAAGACGTCCTTGATGGCGGCGGTCTCGCTCACGTCGTTGCCGGGGGTGCCGGTGCCGTGGGCGACGACGTAGTCGATGGCGTCGGGGGCGAGCTCCGCCTCGGTGAGCGCGCCGCGCATCGCGGCGCTCGCGCCGCCTCCGTCGGGCGGGGAGTCGGTGATGCGGTAGGCGTTCAACGTCGAGCTGTAGCCGGTGAGTTCGCCGTGCACTCTGGCGCCGCGGGCCAGGGCGCGGTCGTAGTCCTCCAGGACGACCATCACGGCGCCCTCCCCCACGACGAAGCCGGACCGTCGGGCGTCGAAGGGGCGGGAGGCCTGCTGCGGGGTGTCGTTGAAGCGGTCGGTGAGGGCGCCGAGGAGGCTGAATCCCAGGACGTCCATCCAGGTGGTGAGGGCGTCGAAGCCGCCGGCCAGCATCAGGGCGCAGTCGCCTTCCTGGATGTGCCGGTAGGCCTCGCCGATGGCGTGCGCGGCGCCCGCGCACGCCGTGCTGAGGCTGATCAGCGGGCCTCGGCAGTCCGCGGAGTCGGCGATGGCGGCGGCGCCGGCGTTCTGGCTGCGCAGCGCGACGTCGGCCGGGGCCTGGCGGTAGAGCTCGCGGTGGTCGCTGGAGATGATCCGCTGCGACATGTCGATGAGTTCCTGCAGCGGCGGGCGGCCCACCGTGCCCGCGATGGCCGCGCCGCGCTCGTAGGGGTCGACGTCGATCCGGTCGCCGCCGGCGTCGCGCAGGGCCTGACGTGCGGCGGCGACACCGAACCGGGCGGCGCGGGACAGCCGGCCGTCCCGGCCCACCTCGCCCGCACCCTCGCCCTCGCCCTCGCCCTCATCGAAGCCGCGTACCTGACCGGCGATGCGTACGGCGAATGTGGAGGCGTCGAACGTCGTCAGCGGGCCGATGCCGCTGCGCCCCTGGGCGAGGCCCTGCCACGTGTCCGCGGCCGTGTTCCCCAGCGGGGTGACGGCGCCGATGCCGGTGATGGCGACGCGCCGCTTCACACGGCACCCCCATGGACGAGGACCACGCTGGCGATGGCGTAGTCACCGGTGTGGGACAGCGAGATCTCCGCTGCGACGGGCTCGCCGGATTCCGTGGTGCGGGAGGCCCCTCCGGTCAGCCGCAGCGTGGGGCGGCCGAGCCTGGTGTTGACGACCTCGACGTCGGTCCAGCGGCAGCCGGGGCCCACCCCGGTGCCCAGCGCCTTGAACGTCGCTTCCTTCGCGGCGAACCGTGCCGCCAGATGTATGTAGCGGTCGCGTCGGCAGGCACAGTAGTCGCGCTCACGTTCGGTGAAGATCTCCCGCTCGGCTGCGGGGTTGTCCTCCAGCAGCCGGCGCACCCTGGCGACGCGCACCAGGTCGACTCCCACGGCTATGGCCATCTGGCACCTCCTTCCCGGGATAGAGGAGGCGAGGGAGCCGCTGGATACAGCCCGTCACCGGATCAGCGGGTCGCTGTCCCTCCTTGGTGCGGGTGATGCGGGTGAGCGGTGGCGCGAACGGGGCACACGGCCTCCGACTGCGGGTCCGCCGCTGCGGCCTGGCGGCCTGCGGGAGTGTGACGCTCCGTGTCCGTGCCGAGGTCCGTGGCGAGGCCCGTACCGGGGTGCGCGGCGAGATCCGTGCCGGAGTCCGTGCGGCGGAGCGTCATGGGGATGCCGTACTTGGCCCGCAGGGTGATGTCCGGCTGCGTGACGATCGGATGGCCGGGCACCAGGTCCAGGTGGAAGCGCTGCAGCAGCGAGGCCGTGACCAGGGTCAGCTCCATCGTGGCGAAGGCCATGCCCGCGCAGTCCCGCGGCCCGGCGGCGTACGGCAGATAGGCACAGCGGGGGCGGCCGGCCGAACGTTCGCGGGTGAAGCGCTCGGGGTCGAAGCCCTCCGGGTTCTCCCAGAAGTCCGGATGGCGGTGCGTGAGGTGGATGCCGAGCAGCAGGAAGGTGCCTGCCGGGATGTGATGGCCGCCGATCTCGTCGTCCCGCAGCGGCATCCGGGGCACCTGCCACAGCGGCGGATACAGGCGCAGGGCCTCCTGTACGAACATCTTGAGGTACTTCAGGCGCGGCAGGTCGTCCTTGGTGGGCGGGCGGCCGCCGAGCACCTCGCGGACTTCGGCACGGGCTCGCTCGGTCTCCGCGGGCTGGACGGACATCAGGTAGCAGATCCAGGACAGCGTGGCCGCGGCGGTCTCGTGCCCGGCCACGAACAACGTCATGACTTGATCCCGGAGTTGACGATCCGTCATCGATGCACCGGTGACCGGGTCCGTGGCGCGCATCAGCATGGACAACAGGTCCGGCGGACCGTCACCGTCCGGGGTGTCCGGGGGTCCACTCCCCCTGCGACGTTCCGCGATGAGCCGGTACACCGTCTCGTCCAGGAGCGTCCGGGCGGCCGTGAACTGCCGGTTGCGGCGGGTGGGCACCCACTCCGGAAGATCGACCACGGCGGTCAACTTGCCGTTCAGATGCTCCAGTTGTACGCGGACGGCTTCGCCGAGCGCCCGGGCGTCCACCGACCAGTCGGCGCGGAACAGGCAGCGCGCCAGGATGTCCAGGGTCAGGCTCTGCATCTCGGTGCGTGCGTCGATCTCGCCGCCCGCACGGGCCACGCGTTCCCAGCCGTCCAGCATCCGCTCGGTGCTGTCGACCATCACCTCGGCGAACCGCTCCAGGGGCTCACGCCGGAACGACGGGGCCACGGTGCCCCGTTGGCGCTCCCACTCCTCGCCCTCCGTGGTGACCAGGCCCCGGCCCACCGAGACGCTCACCTTGTCGTTGAAGTCGTCCGGGTGCGGGTAGTTGGCGAAGTTGTCGACGAGGATGTGGCGCAGGTGGTCGGGGTGGGTGACGAGGACGACCGGTACCGGTCCCCGGAAGCTCACGAGGTCGCCGTACTCCCGCCAGGCGCGGGTGAAGGTTTCCAGGGGGTCGCGGCGGAAGTCGGGCGCGGAGCCGAGCAGCGGCAGACCGCGCGGGCCGGGTGGCGGGGCGGCGCCCCGGCGGGCCCGGTTCATCGGCTGCCGCCTTCCGCGCGGGGCCCCACCGAGCCGCCGCACTCCCCGGTGCGCTCCGTGACGTGCTCCACTCTCATCGGCATGCCGCCTCGCGGGTACAGGAAGACATTGGACGTCGGCTCGCGCACATGCCCGGGGGCCAGGGTCAGTCGGTAGGACTGCAGGATGCGGGCCAGGACGAGCGGCACTTCCAGCAGCGCCACCGACGCTCCCGGACAGCGCCTGGGACCGCGGGAGAAGGGCAGATACGCGTACAGCGGTACGCCGCCGGAGGCGCGTGCCGTGAAGCGCCCCGGGTCGAAGCCCTCCGGGTTGGGCCAGAACCCGGGATGGCGGTGCATCAGATAGGGGCTGATGAAGACCTGCGAGCCCGCCGGGACGCGATATCCGCCGATCTCGTCGTCCTGAAGCGGGCTGCGCGACAGCGTCCACACCGACGGGTAGAGCCGCAGCACCTCCTGGACGAGGGCGCGGGTGTACGCGAGTGCCGGGAGGTCGTCCGCGGACGGTGCGCGCCCGCCGCACACCTCGGCGATCTCGGCCCGCATGCGGCGTTCGGCCTCCGGGTGGCGGGAGAGCAGCGAGAACGCCCACACCAGGCACAGCGCCGTGGTCTCGTATCCGCCGAGGAACATCGTGACGACCTCGTCGCGCAGTTGCCGGTCGCTCATCCGCTCGCCGGTCTGCTCGTCCCGTGCGGCGAGGAATCGGGTCAGCAGGTCGTCGGGGGGGGCGTCGTCGAGGCGCCGCTCGGCGATCAGCCCGTAGACGAAGCCGTCGAGGAGGGTGCGCGCGGCGAGGAACTCCCGGCGGGCGCGGCTCGGCAGCAGCTGCGGCAGCTCCACGAAGCGCTGCAGCCGCGTATTGGTGTAGGCGTTGCACAGGCGCACCGCCCGGGCGATCTCACCGGCCTGGCCGCCGGTGAGCGCGGTGCTGAAGATCGACTGCATCACGATGGTCAGCGCGAGCCGCATCATCTCCGGGGTGATGTCCAGGATGCGCCGCTCATCGGCCGACGGGCGCCATTCGTCGACGAGTTCGGCGGCGGCGTCCACCATGGTGGGCCCGAACGCGGCGATCCTGGACCCCTTGAAGGCGGGCTGGGCCAGCCGCCGCTGGCGGAAGTGGAAGTCTCCGTTGCTGGTGAACAGGCCCTGCCCGCACCAGGGTTCGAACTTGCCGACGGAGAGCGGGTCCTTGGGGTAGTTCGGCTGCCGGTCGTCGAGGACGTGCTTGATGTAGTCCGGGTGTGTGACCAGGAAGAGTTCGACGCCGGGGACCTGGAAGCGCACGATGTCGCCGTACTGGCGCCAGGACCGGGCGAACGTGCCCACCAGATCGCGCACCAGGTGCGGTCCTGAGCCGACCACCGGGTAGCCGCGCGGGCCCGGCGCCCGGCGTCCGGCGCCGGCCGCGCTCATGTGCCCGCCTTGTGTGCGGAGGCCTGGGCGCGGCGGCCCGCGGTGGCCTGCAGCCAGGCGAAGCGGGCGGTGCTGGTGAAGGGGTGCGCCCAGCGGCCGAGCAGCCCGGTGCCGGGCGGCGGTTCGGCGCCGACCTGCCGCAGCAGGGACAGGTAGTCCGACTCCATGTCCATCTCGGCGAGCAGGCCCCGCGCGTCCCAGCGCTGCAGTGCGAACTCGTCCATGCGGATCACCCGGCCGGTGGGCGGGATGCCGAACAGTTCGCCGTGATGGGTGCCCGTGAGGCGGATCCGCGAGCCGACCCGGTCGCCGTCGCGGAGGATGTGGAGGAGGTCGAGGCGCAGGTCGGGCTGGGCGCTCAGGAGCTGCCCGATCAGGGTCTTGAACCCTTCGCGGTCCAGGACCGGCCGGCCGGGCAGCCGGAACCGGGCCTCGGGCTGGGCGAGTTCGTCGAAGGCGGTCAGGTCGTGCTCGTTGAAGACGCGCTCGCCGAGTTCGCGCGCGCGGGCCTTGAGGTCGGGCCCCGCCGCCGTCACCGCCTGCCTCCGCTCCGGGCCGCCCTGACTCTGAGCAGTGCGAGCCGGGCGGTTGCCTTCAGGGAGTGGGCGATGCGCCCGAGCGGAGGGGTCTCTTCGGGGGCGATGAGGCCGAGTTGGGTCATCACGGCGAGGCCGTCCGACTGCTGCCACAGCTCGACCACCCGACCGTCCTCGAACCGGAACAGCGTCGTCTCGGTCGCACACACCGCACGGCCGGTCGGCGGCAGCCCGGCGAGCTCTCCCCGATGGGTGCCGCGGTACTCGGCGCGCAGCAGGACCAGGTCGCCCTCGGCCAGCACGTCCAGCGTGCGGTACCGCGTGTCGGGCAGCGCCCGGCGCCGGTCGAGGACCGCCTGCTCCAGGGCCGCCGCGCCCAACTCCTCGGAGACGTCAGGCAGATGCGTGCGCAGATGCGGTCCGCAGTGGTCGTCGATGGCGCTCAGGTCACCGTGATTCCACAGCCGGTCGGCGAGACGGTCTGCGATCGCCGGGTACGCATCCGCCTCCGGGCCGCCGGTGTACGGCGGCGGGTCACAGCTCGGGGCCGACATCGCGGACCCCTTCGCTGCGCAGGATCTCCTGGGCGGTATGGCTGCCGGACACGATGACCCGCAGGGCGCTCGCCGCCTGCGCCCAGTGCCCCGACAGGTACAACCCCCCGATGGGAGTGCGGTAGTTGAGGCGCTTGCTGCCCGCCTGCAGCGGTGTGTTCTCCCAGCCGTAGGCGGCGCCCCGGTGGTTGCCGGTGTAGCGCTCCAGGGTCAGCGGGGTGGCGCTCTGCACGAAGGTCATGTGGGCCCGGAAGCCCGGGTAGAGCCGCTCGATCAGGCCGAGGTACTTCTCCTCCAGCTCCGGCTTCAGCTCCTCCCACGCCTTGGGACCCTCGTAGGGGGCGAGCGCTGTCGAGGTGACCAAGTGCTCGCCCGGCGGGCCGAGTTCGGGGTCGAGCAGGGTCGGTACGACGACCACGGTGGCCGGGGCGTCTCCGTCGGCGATGCGCTTGAAGGTGTAGTCGTGGTCGGTGTCCTCGTAGATGAACGTCTCGTGGGCGCCACCCTGGGCCGCGATGTCCAGGGTGGTGGCGGCGTACACCACGAACATCGACATCGACGGCTTCAGCGAGCGCAGTCTGCGGCGGTACGCGCGCGGCAACTGCTCGATGCCCACGAGGTCCTCGAAGGTGTGGGTGGCATCGGCGTTGGAGATCACCACGGGTGCCGTCAGCGCCTCGCCACCGGCGAGGACGACTCCCGTGACCCGGCCCTCGGACACCTCGATCTTCTCCACGGCGGATTCGGTGACGACCTTCCCGCCGTGCCGTTCGATGGCCGTGACCAGGGCGTCCACCAGGTTTCGGAAGCCGCCCCGGCAGTGGTAGAGGCCGTGCATCTGCGTGAACAGGAAGCGCGCGAACAGTTCGAAGGACAGCTGTGAGGGGGGCAGTCCCATGTACGGCCAGCCCGCAGTGCAGAAGGCCCTGGCCCGGGGGTCGGTCACGTACCGGTCGAGGACCTCGGCCAGGGTGTGCATCCGGTGCCCGAACAGGGTCGGGAAGCGCTTCACCGCCTCGCCGAGCTCCTTGGGCGTCAGCTGCACGGGCACTTGGTGCGCCTCGGCGAGGAAGCGTTCGCACAGCTCGAAGAAGGCGCGGATGCCGGCGGCCTCGTGCGGGAAGCGCTCGGCGTGCGCGGCGATGAACGCCTCCGTGCCGAAGGGCGCCTCCAGGGTGTCGCCGTCGATGACGACCCGGTAGAGCGCGTCCGACTCGATGAAGTCGCACATCTCGCGCACGCCCAGCCAGCGCAGCAGGACGTCGATCGTGCCGCCGCTCTGGGCGCCGGGGACCACGTGGATGGCGGGGTCGAAGTAGCGGCCGTCGTGCTCGAAGGCGTGGGCGTAGCCGCCGATGCCCCGGCCGCGTTCGGCGACGAGGACGCGCCGCCCGAACTTCGCCAGGTAGGCGGCCGCGGCGAGCCCGCCGAGGCCGCTGCCGACGACGATCGCGTCGTAGTCGTGGGCACCGTCTGCCGGCGCGGTGCTCCGTGTTGTCCCGGGCTCTGCCTGGCTGGTCATGGTCGCTCCATGGGGCGGGGGCCTGCTTCGAGAGAGCCGGAACGGTGGGCCACGGACACCCGTGGACCCGCGCTGTGCCGGGTACGGTCGTACGTCGCCGGGCCGTCCGCAGGCGCGACTTCGAGCGGCGGGGACACCGCGTCCGTGCCCCGTCGGGGCAGCACCAGGGCGGCGACCAATACGCCGAGGACCGCGGCCCAGGCGCCGATCAGCAGCACTTCGCCGAAGGCGTGTCCGAACGCCGCCCGTGCCGCGGCCCACAGCGTCGCGCCGCTCTCCCCGCCGATCCGCGCGGTGACGGCCATGGCGCGCCCGATCGAATCGGAAATCGCGTCCGCCGCGGCGGGCGGAGCCGCGCCCAGGTCGGGCAGGCCGCCACGGTAGGAGGTGGACAGTGCGCTGCCGATGACGGCGATGCCGAGGGTGCCGCCGATCTGCATGGACGCGTCGGTCATCGCGGCTCCGGCGCCCGCCTGTTCGCTCGGCGCCGCCGCCAGCATGGCGTCCGTGGCCGCCGGCATGGTCAGGCCCATGCCGAGGCCGAGCACGGCGAGGCCGGCCATCACGGCGTTCTCGGTGGGGCGTCCGGCGCCGGACGCGAGCAGCAGCGCCCCCACGGTGAGGGCGAGGCCGGTGGCGACGACCGTGTTCAGGCCGAGCCGCTGGACCAGGTGGGGGGCGAGTGGCGCGGTGAGCATGACGGCGGCCACCGGCAACAGCCGCAGTCCCGCCGCCAACGGGTCGTGGGCCAGGACGAATTGGAGGTACTGGGTCAGCACGAACAGCACGCCGTACATGGCGAAGGACAGGGCCGCGATGGCCACGGCGGAGCCGGTGAAGGCACGGCTGTGCCACAGCTCGGGCGCCAGCATCGGGCGCGCCGTGCGCCGTTCGTGCCGTACGAAGGCGACAAGCAGCAGTGCGCCGACGGCCACCGGCCCCAGACTCGTCCAGCCCGTCCATCCGTCGCGGGACGCCTCGACCAGGCCGTACACGAGGATTCCCAGACCGGCGACGGACAGCAGCGTGCCGGCCAGGTCGAGGCCCGGGTGGCGGGCGGTGCGCGACTCGGGGATCAGGAGCATTCCCGCGACGAGGGCGAGGGCGACCAGCGGCACGTTGACCAGGAAGATCGCGCCCCACCAGAAGTGTTCGAGCAGCAGTCCGCCGACCACCGGTCCCAACGGGACGCCGAGGGCGGCCGCTGCCGCCCACACTCCGATGGCGCGGGCCCGCTCCGCGCCCGCGGGGAACACGTCCTTGATGATCGCGAGGGTGGCGGGCATGATCATGGCCGCTCCGACGCCCATCCCGGCCCGCGCCAGGATCAGCGCGCCCGACGTGTCCGCGTACGCGGCGGCCAGCGAGCAGCCGAGGAAGACGAGCAGCCCGAGCGTCAAGGTCAGCCTGCGGCCGAAGCGGTCGGCCAGGCTGCCGCTGAGCAGCAGCAGCCCGCCGAAGCAGAGCGTGTAGGCATCGACGGTCCACTGCAACTGCGTGCCGGAGGCGCCCAGTTCGGTCTGGATGCTGGGCAGCGCGAGATTGAGGATCAGCGTGTCGATGCTGATCACGACGAGGCTCAGGCAGAGAACGGCCAGGATGGCCCAGCGGTGACGGTGGCCGCTCTCCGTGCGCGGGTTGCTCCCTTCCCGGCTCAGCGGGGTGCTCGCTTCCCGGTTCACCGGACAGGCACCTCCGCCGTCCAGTCCACGACCGTGCCCGCGTAGATCCACTTCGTGCTCTCCACGCCGATCAGCATGACCCGCAGTCCGGGCTTGATCCGTCCGGAGCGCCAGGCGTCGTCGAGGAAGAGCGGGACCGCCGCGCAGCCGACCGCGCCCATGGTGGACAGACTGTCGATGATCTTCCCGGCCAGCGAGCGCCACTCGGGGGTGTCCAGGCCCGCGGCCCGCAGCGCGTCCAGCATCCAGCCCACGTTTCCCTCGGGGACCAGGCACAGGTCGATGCTGTCGGAGGTGACGCCCGCGCAGGCGAGGGTGTCGGAGATCGCCTCGGTCACCATGACCGGGGTGAAGTCGCCCGCGCCGACCACGTCGACCTTGAGGTCCACCAGGCGCTTGGCCGCCAGCTGCCGGTGGATGGGGGCGTGGGTGCCGCCGCCGACCGCCCAGATGCCCGGCGCCCGGTCGCCGCCGATGGCCCGCGTGGCACCGGCGAGCAGGCCGCCGGTCAACTCCCCGACGCCGTACGCCTGTTCACCGCTTTCGACCTCGTCGGCACGGAGCACGATGGCGCCCGCGCCGTCGCCGAACATGTAGACCGGCATGCGGTCCCGCATCCGGATGGTCTCCGGGTCACGGCCGAGGAAGACCGGGGCGAGCACGGGTGAGATGGCCTCGCTGCCGATCACCATCGCCGTGCGGTAGCGGCCCGAGGCGAGGTACATGCGGGCGATGTCCAGGCCCTGCACCACCCCCGCCCCGCCGGAGCGCAGCTCCATCGTGGCGCAGCGCGCGACGCCGAGGCGTTCCTGTACGAGGTTCACCACGGGCGGCAGCGTGTAGTCCGGGGTGCCGGTCGCCAGGATGAACAGGTCGATGTCGCCGGGCTCCATCCCCGCCGAGTCCAGCGCGCGGCGCGCCGCCTCGCAGGCCATGTCCGAGTTGTTCTCCCGGTGTTCGCCCGTCTCCGGATCGATGATCCAGAACCGGCGCTCGATCGACAGCCCGTTCAGTACGTCATCGGGGAGCGGCCCGACCAGACGCTCGATCCGGTCGTTCGTGATCGGCTCCCCCGGCTGATAGCCGCCGGTGCCCACGATGCGTACCGCGCTCATCGCGTCCCCCCGCACGTGCGGCTCACAGGCTGCGGGGGCCGGCAGGGGCTCAAGAGCCCACGGCCGGTACGGCATCGGCCTCGGGGATCCGGGCGCCGCCCGCCTCGGCCTTCCGTACGACCATCTGGACCAGGTTGTCCACCGTGAACAGCCCCATGACCTTCGCCGCCTGCAGGTTGCCGACGAGCTGCGCGGTGTCGATCTGCGGCATGACCAGCTTCAGCTGGTTGAGGCCACGCTCCGTGACGATCTCGTCGGCGTCGCCGAACTCCTCGTCGGGGATGCCGCCTTGGACGTACTCCGCGAGTTCCGCGGCCTCGATCTTGATGCCGAGCCGGCGCTCGATGCGGAAGAGGATGTCGAGGAGGTCGATGGATTCGGCGTCCAGGTCGTTCAGCAGGCTGGCCTCGGGGACCACCTCCTCGGGCTCCGCGCCGGTGGCTTCGGCGACGGCCTTGCCGATGACTTCGCGGATCTCGTCCTGGTCCATGGCACCACCTCTGTCTAGCGCCGCGGCTGCTCCTTCCGGAGCGGCCGCCGCGGGATTTCCGCAGGGCGGGGCGCCGGCTCCGTCCTGCCCGGGCACTGCCGGCACCCTCGCCGACACAGATCCGCCGGCGGGCCAGCTGGATACACCGTCGGTCACCAGGATGCGGAAATTCCCCCGAATTCCGTAGTCGTTCCTCACTGACAGTGAACGGCGCGCCCTGGTGCCCCACCCCTCTTGGGCGACTAAAACAAGCTGCCGCCGAGGCCCCCGGGCAAGATCTTGAGCCGAAGATCCGGGGACCGCAGGAACCTCTGGCAAGGGGACGTCGATGACCCAGCTGAGCGATCACGAACGACTGCGCACGCGTCCGGCCGTCGCGGGCCGGGTCACCCGCGAGCAGCCCTCGGAGGCGCTCGTCGCGGCCTGCCTGGCCGGTGAGCAGGACGCCTGGTCGAAGCTGGTCAACCGCTACTCGCCGCTGGTGCGCACCGTGGCGCGGTCGCACCGGCTGAGCACCGCCGACTGTGACGAGGTCTGTCAGCTGACCTGGCTGCGGGTGTACGAGAACCTGGCCCAGCTGCGGTGCGCCGCGAGCTTTCCCGCCTGGGTGACCACGTGCGCGCGCCGCGAGAGCGTCAAGCAGCTGGGCCGCGCCGCCCGCTACGTCCCGGTGGGCGACAGCTCCCAGCTCGACCGGCACGGCGGCGGGCCCGTCGTCGACGACAGCGGGCCGGAAGGTTCCTGGATCGGTTCGGAGCTGCGCGGCGAGGTGCTCGCGGCCCTGCGGGAGCTCCCGCCGCGCGACCGGGCGCTGCTCACCCTGCTCAGCGCGGACGAGCCGGTCAGCTACGACGATGTGAGCCGCCGCCTCGGGATCGCCCGCGGCTCGGTCGGCCCGCTGCGCGGCCGGGCGCTGCGCAGGCTCGCCGCTCTGCTGCGCTCGACCGGCCCGGACAGTGCGCCGGTGCCGATCTGACCCTCGTACTCTGCACGCCGGAGGGCGATTCCGCAGGTCAGAGGCGGCGCCTTTGGTCGGCCCAATGTTGGTTCACGCACGCACGCCAAAACACTGGCACGAGTGGTCCAGTCCAGTCAGAATCGCCGCACACGCACGGTCAACCTGCATAGCACTTCTCCGAGTTCCCCCCTTTCCTCGGCAAGGAGACAGTGATGTCAGCAGTGTTCAGCCGACGGTGTGCGGCCCTCGCAGCAACCACCGCATTCCTCGGACTAAGCGCCCTCACCGGGACCGCCTCCGCGGCGGACTCCCCGTCCGCACCGCCGGACGCACCCGGCGCCGCCTACAAGGCCGCGCACGACACGCTCGGCCCGCAGAGGCTGACGGCGGCGCAGCGAAGACTCATCGCGGAGAAGGAAGCCGCGGCCGCGAGAGGGCACAGCGGCGCCTCGGCCCAGGGCATCCAGGCCGGGTACGTCACCTCCGGCGGCATCCAGCAGTCGCAGAAGACTTCGTACTGGTGCGGCCCCGCCACCTTGGTGATCACCCAGTCCGCCCACGACGAGGCCGGCGGCCGCTCCCAGCAGGACGCGGCAACCCTCCTCAAGACCAACACCAGCGGCACGGCCTGGTACGGCATCGACATCAACGTGCCCAATCCGACCGGCTATCCCATGGCGGACGCCCTCAACGCCCGCCTGCCAGGGGCCGGTTACGTACCGAAGGCGCTGCCGTACTCCCCCACTGCCACCGACAAGGCGAACTTCAAGTCGCACATCATCCACAACACCGACGTCGACTACGGGATCGCGGGCAATGCCTGGGAGGTGCCGGGCGGCCCCCATCTGGTCGGCCATCCGAACATCGAGATCTTCCACTGGGTGTCGGTCGACGGCTACAACAGCGACAACGGCGCCGGACAGGTGAACTATCTGGACCCGGTGGGCGGGGTGAGCACCAGCGTCATCTCGTGGGCCGGGAGTGTGCCCAGGTCCGCGCACATCTCGGCGGACACCCTCACCACGATCATGGGCGGCCGTGGGTACGTCTGGTAGGTACGCCGCCGTGCTGTGCGCCGGGCTGGTCCTGGCCGGCCTGGCGGGCTGCACTCCGGACCGTCAGCCGTCCGCCCGGCCGGCCCACAGCACGGCCCGGGCCGAGGTGTCCCCCTCGTCCGGGCCCTTCATGTCAGGGCCCGCCTGTGAGGTGACGCTGCCCGGCGGCTGGCGCTCGGCGCTCGCCGCGAGCGAGGTGAAGGCACCGGCAGACGCCCATGCCGTACTCACCGAGGCGGGTCCCGACGCGCAATGGGTGGCCGTCCAGCTGACGGACGGTCCGCGCCGACGGGCCGCACTGATCCCGTCGGGCGGCTCGCCCCGGACCCTGCTGAACTTCGCCGACCCGGTCGAACACCAGTTGCTGAGCGCCGACTTCGACGGTCGCCGAGCGGCCTTCGCGGTGTTGGAAGGCCGCTCCCTGAGCAGCCCGTGGTCGCTGTACGTATGGGATGCGCGGTCCGGAAAGGCACGCAGACTGGCCCGTTCCACGCAGCCCGGACCGCTGCCACAGCCCGTGCTGCACAAGGGCCGGGTGTACTGGGCGCAGGGTCTGGGCGGGGGCGAGGCTGCCGTCCTGCGGGCATCGGGCGACGGCAGCGGGAAGCCGCGCACCCTCCACACCGGGGTGTTCGACACTCCCTTCGCGGCCGGCGAGCGGCTGGTGTGGCGAGAGGGCAACGCCGAGGGCACCCGGCTGCTCGCCCTGTCGCTCGACACCGAGCGCCCCATCGCACTGCCCGGGGCCATCGCCGAGCTGCGCGACATTCGCTCGGCCGCCTCCGACGGGCGCCGTTGGGCATGGGTGGACGGCGAGGCCGAACCCCGATTACGGATGTGGCAGCAGGGCGTGCCGGCGCCGACGACCGCGGTCACCGGCGCGCCTTCCACGGAGGGAGCCGACCAGCTGCGGGTCGGCGGCGACCTGATCACGTGGCGGACGACCGAGGCGGCGTACGCGCTCGATCTGCGTGCGTCCAGTTACGCCAGGGTCACTCCGCAGTACGGCTACGCGCAGGCCAGGAGTGGCACGTTGGCCATCGCCTACAGTCGGGGCGAGGCGAAGTCCGCGCAGGCGCGCGCGGTCATCCAGGTGGCCCGCGCGGACCGGCTGCGCCGTCTGCCGGGCTGCGACGGAGCGTGACGGCCGGTACTGCTCTGCACAACAGTCGTACAGAGACGCACTGTTGACCTAATATCCGGCTACCCCCGCACCCTTCCGCAGCACCCACCCGCCTCTCCCACCGGAGCGCCCCGTTGGACACCTCACCGGCACCCGCCACCCCCGCCCGGCACCAGCCCTCCCGGCCGGCGCACCGCATGGACCCGTCCGGCGGCTGCCCGCACGCGGACAACGCCCGGCTGCTCGCCCGGGGCGCGGTCGCTCCGGTGCTGCTGCCCGGCGAGGTGGCGGGGATGGCGGTCCTCGGGCATGACGCGCTCCGGGAGTTCGTCTCGCACCCCGACGTCGCCAAGAACGCCCTGCACTTCACGGCGTTGCAGGCGGGCGCGATACCGGACGGCTGGCCGCTGAAGACCTTCGCCACGGTGCAGGGCATGACCACGGCGGACGGCGCCGACCACCGGCGGCTGCGGTCCCTGGTGAGCCGGGCGTTCACCACGCGCCGGGTGGAGGAACTGCGCCCGCGCATCGAGAAGTTGACGTCCGACCTGCTCGACGACCTCGACCGAGCGGCCGTCGCGGGCGACGGGGTCGCGGACCTGCGCACGCACTTCGCGCTGCCGCTGCCGATGGGCGTCATCTGCGAACTGCTCGGCGTGGACGCCGAGTACCACGACCGTCTGCACCACCTCTCCAACCAGATCGTCGCCACCGACATCGGCCCCGAACGGGCATTGGCGGCCAACCGAGAGATGGTGGAGGTGCTGGGCGCCGTCGCCGCCGCCCGCCGGGAGCGGCCCGGCGACGACCTCACCTCCGCCCTGATCGCCGCCCGTGAGGAGAACGGCGACCGGCTCGGCCCGCACGAGCTGATCGGCACCCTGATGCTCATGATCATCGCCGGGCACGAGACGACGCTGAACCTGATCACCAACGCCGTACGCGCCCTGTGCACGCACCGCGACCAGCTCGACCTGGTCACGTCGGGCCGGGCGAGCTGGGCGGACGTGGTCGAGGAGACACTGCGCTGGGACAGCCCCGTCAGCTACTTCCCGTTCCGCTACCCGACCCGGGACCTGATGCTGGACGGCACTGTCATCCCCAAGGGCACCCCGGTGCTTGCCGGTTACTCCGCGGCGGGCCGCGACCCGGGGGCCCACGGCCCGGACGCCGACCGCTTCTCCCTCGCCCGCGAAGGCTCCGCGCGCCATCTCTCCCTCGGGCACGGCGCGCACTACTGCCTGGGCGCACCACTGGCCCGCATGGAGGCCACCACCGCCCTCGCGCAGCTCTTCGCCCGCTTCCCCGAACTCAACCTCGCCGTCCCTGAGTCGGAGCTGCCGCGCCACGCGTCGTTCGTGGGGAACAGCGTGCGGAGGCTGCCCGTACGGCTGCACGGCTGAGCCCGCGCAGGAGGAGACCGGCATGGCAGGGGAGGCAGGAGGCAGACATGGCAGACAGCGCGGTCCCACCGGAACCCGAGTCACCGCAGTTGAGCACCGTCGAGCAGTGGCGCACCTTTCTGACCTCGTACAGCGCGGACGTCCTGCGCGCGGCGGAATCGTACGAGTGGTGCGACGTCACCGAAGACCAACTGGCAGCCGGCTGGCTCGGGTTCGAGGGGGCGAGCGAGCAGCAACTGGCCGCCGTCGAGCGGCGGCTCGGCATGCGGCTGCCGCCCTCCTACCGTGCGTTCCTCGGAGCGTCCGACGGCTGGTGGCACCTGGGCCCGTTCATGTACGAGATGCGGACCACCGAGACGGTGGGATGGCTCCGGGACACCGAACCCACCTTCTGGAAGATGCTGCACTCACACGGCGGGGACGAGGCCGCCTTCATGGACCGCGTCCTGCTGGTATCCGCGGTCGGCGACGCCCAGTACTGGCTCCTGGACCCGGGCGAGGTGTCGCCCGCCGGGGAGTGGACGGCGTACACATGGGCGAGCTGGCACCCCGGGCTGAGCATGCCCAGCGCCTCGTTCGGCCAGTTGGTCATCGACCAACGGCGGTCGTTCGAGGAATTGAGCGACGAGCACGAGTACACGTACGACCCGAGCTCTCGCGCAGGTGGGCCGAAGGCACCGAGGTAAGCCCGGAGGACGGCCACACACAGCTCGGCTCCCGGCCAAGGTCCACCCCTCGCCGGGAGCCGCGTACACCCCGAAGTCAGCGCACCGGCGCCCCCGGCCCCAGCGGAATCCCGAGCGCCCACCACACCAGGAACAGCACCGTCCACGCCACGGTCATCGCGATCGCCAGCGGCAGCGTGTACGAGGCGAGCGTTCCGATGCCCGCGCTCTTGCGGTAGCGCTGCAGGAAGCCGAGGGCCATCACGAAGTACGGGCTCATCGGGGTGATCGCCGTGGAGCCGGAGTCTGCTATCCGGAACAGTGCCTGCGTCGTCTCCGCCGGCACGCTCACCAGCATCAGCATGGGTACGAGGACCGGCGCCGCCAGCGCCCACATGGCCGAGCCGCTGGTCACCATGATGTTCACCAGCGTGAGCAGCAGCAGGATCAGCAGGAACACCACGACGATGGGCATCCCACTGCTCTGCAGTGCCTCGGCTGCCCTGACGGCGAGCACATCGCCGAGGTTCGTCCAGTCGAAGTAGGCCAGGAACTGGGCGATCGCGAAGAACAGCACCAGGACCGGTGCCATCTGCCGGATGCCCTGCCCCATCAGCTTCGGCACGTCGCCCGGCTTGGTGATCGACCCGGAGCGGAATCCGTAGACGATGCCCACCAGGCCGAACAGGAACGCGACCACGGCCGCGATCCCGTCGAGGAACGGCGACTCGACGATGCTGCCTCCCTCGCCGCGCAGCGGGGACGAGGCCGGCACGAGCAGCGCGATCAGCACCACGATCGCGGCCGTCATGGCGAGCACGGCCGTGCGCAGCGCCGAGCGCTCCCGCGCGCTGAGGGTCAGGGTGCCGATGTCGTCGAGGTCCGCGTCCGGGTCGGCGTCGAGATCGGGCCGCCTGCTCAGGACGAGCTTCGTCACCAGCGTGATCACGGCGGCGAGCAGCAGCGAAGAGGCGATGTTGAAGAACCAGTTGGACAGGGGCGACACATACGCGCTCTCGCCGCCGACGACCTTGGCGGCCGCGGTGGTGATGCCCGCGAAGATCGCGTCATTGGGCGTCGGGACCGGACTCGCGTCGTACCCGGAGGCGATCGACGTATAGGCGACGACGATGCCCAGGATCGGCGAGCGGCCCACCGCGCGGAAGGCGAGACCGCCGAGCGGCACGAGAATGATGTACGCGGCCGCCGAGGCGACATGTGCCACCGTCCCGGCGAACGCGACGGCGAACACCACCCAGGACGCGGGGACGCGTGAGACGCTGACCCGCATCAGCGCGGCGAGGAAGCCGCTGCGCTCGGCGACGGCGACGCCCATGATGACGACGACGATCGTCGCCATCGGCGGGAAGGTGGCGAAGTTCTCGACCATGGTCGAGACGGCCATGGCCAGGCCCTCGCCGCTCAGCAGGTTCTGCACGGCGACGGTCTTGTCGTCGGCCGGCGAGACCACGGAGAGGTCGGCCGCGGCGAGTACGGCGCTGATCACGGCGAGGATCCCGGACAGGATCCAGAACAGCCAGAACGGGTGGGGCAGGGCGTTGCCGGCCCGTTCGACCACTCCCAACGCGCGGATGAGACGCGGCAGTTCGGGTGCCGCGGCCTTGTCGTGTGTGCCGGGTGGGGCGGGGGGCGGTGCGCTCATGGGTGGCCTCCTTGCTCGGGTCGTCGGGTCGTCGGTCAGCGCAGGACGGAGTCGGGCAGCCGGTGGCGGGACACGAAGTCCCACAGCACCTCGTGCGCCTCGATGGTCTGGGTGGTGTAGCCGCCGCCGCTGTAGCTGTCGGCGCCGGGCCAGGTGTGTCCGCCGTCCGTCACCGCGACATGGCGTACGTCGGCGCCGGAGCGGCACTTGGTCCAGTTCGTGAGGGTGATGTCGGGTGCGACGGTTTCCGTCGTGGGTCGGGTCGCGCAGCCGTTGCGGGACGCCCAGCGCGCCGTCCAGTCGCGGATCGCCGGGAGGCCGCGCTCCTCGTCACCGAGGTACGGGATGGTCGCGTCCCCGGTGCCGTGGAAGTCGATGACCGGGACGGGCCGCGAGGGACGGCAGTTCTTGCCGGTGTCGGGATAGAAGGCACCCGCGACCGGCGCGACGGCGGTGATCCGGTCGGCCCTGCGGCACGCCAACAGGCCGGTGAATCCTGCCCCGTTGGACTTCCCGGTCGCATAGACGCGGGCGCGGTCCACACAGAGCGTGCGCTCCAGTTCGTCCAGGAGATCGTCGGTGAAGGCCACGTCGTCCACGCCCGGTGCCGCGTAGGGCGCGCCCTGCCAGGCCTGCCGTTCGCCGTCGCCGGTCCCGACGACGCCGTTGGGGTAGGCGACGATCGCGGGCAGCTCGGAGAGCTTGGAGAACTCCTCGGTGCCCTGGCCGGTGTTGCCTCGGCCGTGGAAGGCCAGCACGACCGGGAAGCCGCGGTCGGGGGTGTACTCCGGTGGCAGGTGCAGCTGATACGTGCGGGCGAGGCCGCCGCTGGTGAGCGGGTGCAGGGCGCTGCTGCCCGGCTCCTGTGGTGCGCTCTGCCCGCACCCCGCCGGGTTCCGGACCTCCGTGGCCGTCCCCGCGGTGCGGGGTGCGGCGGCGGCCGGTGTGCACAGGCCGCCGAGCAGGGCGATCGCGGAGGCGGCCACGGCCGCGATCAGTCCGGGGCGGCCCCTTCGGTTGCCGGTCCCGGCCGTACGGATCTTCCGGTTGCTGCCGTGCGCGGTGCGATTCAAGGCATGCTCCTTCCGCCGGGCGCCATCGGCGTGCGTCCGGCTGTGTCAACGGGGCTTGCGGGCAGGGCGGACCGGCGGCGGAGTGCGTGCCGCTGTCTCGTTACGGGTGTGGGGGGCGGGTGACTCGGCTCAGGTGTCGAACCCGGGTGGGGCGGTTCAGGTGGGGAACCCGGCCGGGGCGGCTCAGATGTCGAGCCACTCCTTGACGAAGGCGGTGATCGAGGCAACGGCCGCGCCGACGATCGCCCGGCCGTCGGCGGCGGTGGCGCTGCGCGGGTCGCCGAGTACGCCGTTGGCGCTGAGCCGGTCGTAGGGCACGGCGAGGGCGGGGTGGCCGGAGCGCCGGGCGAGCCGGGAGAGCGGGTCGAGGTCCGCCGTGCGCGCCGAGCCTGCGGTGAGGCGGTCCTCGTGCACCAAGTGCGGTGCCAGGTGGAGCATTTGGGCGGTCTCGGCCTCGCCGCTGTGCCCGTGCACCTCGCTGACCCGCATGCCCGCCACGACGTCGGAGGCGAGCGGGGTCAGCGGTGTCCAGGCGAACTGCAGTTCGGGGTGGGTGACGAGCAGGTCCTGCGCCACGGTCGACAGGGTGGCGTTGTTGCCGCCGTGCCCGGTCACCACCAGGATCTTGCGCCAGCCGTGGCGGTGCAGGCTGTCGACGTACTCGCGTACGACCGTGGCCAGGGTGGTGGTCGTCAGGGTGACCGTGCCGGCGAAGGCCAGATGGTGCGGGGAGACCCCGACGGGCAGCGAGGGGCCGATCACCGCGCGGCCCGCCAGCTCGGCCGCCACGAGCCGGCAGACCTGCTCGGCGCGGATCGTGTCGGTGGCCAGCGGCATGCCGGGGCCGTGCTGTTCGAAGGCACCGGCCGGCAGGATCACCACCGGGCTCTCCGTCACCGCCCGGGCCGCTTCCTCGGTCGTCATCTCCGCCAGCCGCAGGGGCCGTTGAGTTCCGGACCCCGCCGCCCGGCTCATCGGGAGTCCTCCGGGAAGTCGGCGGCCAGGACCGCGTCGCGGATCGCAACCAAGTGGTCGCGGGTCAGCTGCTCGGCCCGGTCCGCGTCCCCCTCGCGTACCGCTTCGAGTATCTCCAGGTGTTCGGCGTGGTCGCGTGCGCGGTCGTTGTAGCGGTGCCTGATCTCGACCTGCTCGCGCGAACGGACCTGCAGAAGCGCCTCGACGGCCTCCCGCAGCAGGGCGTTCCCACTGGTGGCCGCCAGTGCGACGTGGAAGTGCACGGACTGCCGCAGCGACTCCTCGGGCGGGTGCAGCGCGTTGCCGGCGGCTGCCTCCAACTGCCGTACGCCCTCGGCCACCCGGGCACGCGCGGCCGCCCCCGCGATGGCCGGTTCGACGACGAGGCGTGCCTCGACGAGTTCGAGGACCGACTCGCGACTGCTGCGCGGCAGATGCGGGTTGGCCATCAGCCGCCGCTCGATGCCCGGTCCGACGTACGTTCCCGAGCCGTGCCGGAACTCCACCACGCCGGTGGCCTCAAGGCGGCGCAGCGCCTCGCGCACCGTCGGAGTGGTCACCTCGAAGCGGCGCGCGAGGTCGCGCGACGACGCCAACGCGTCGCCCGGGCCCAGCTGTTCGGAACGGATGATCTCCACGATGCTGTCCGCGAGATGCTCGGACAGCGACAACTCACCACGACTCATAAAGTGAATAGATCACTTGATGAGTTGGGGTGTCAACGCTCGTGACAGGACTTCTCCGAGGAGACTTCAGCGGCCCGGGCGGCTCCCGGCGGGTCGAGTTCGCTCAGCCCGTGGCGTGGCTCGGCCAGGTCCGGGCCGTGGCGGAGCGCGTCCAGTACGACGCGGACGGCCGCGCGCGGGGGTGTGCCGCGGCGGATCGCCGCCGTGATCGTGCGCGTCACCGGGGTGGCGAGCTCGCGGGTGGCGACGCGATAGCGGCTGTCGACCGCCAGGCCGGGCAGCAGCGCGATCGACAGACCGGCCTCCACGTGCTGCAGGGTCATCATGTAGTTGCTGAACCGGCACACCACCCGTGGCTCGAACCTCGCCTGACGGCACAGCCGCAGCGCGAGGTTCGCCATGTACGACTGCGGCACGTCGAACGCCCACGGCTCGTCCGCGCAGGCCGCGAGGTCCACGGCGCCACGCCCGGCCGCGGGGTGCTCCGGCGGGACCACCAGCACGATCGGGTCCGTGGCCAGCGGCACGAGATCGATGTCCGGCCCGAGCGGCAGCTCGTCGAAGTCCGAGGTCGTGATGATGATGTCCGCGTCGCCGGTCCGCAGCGCGGGCATGCTGGCGTGCGGCTCCAACTCCAGCAGCTCGACGTCCAGATGCGTATACGCGCGTGCCAGTCGGGTCACCGCCGGCACGGCCATGGTGTGGATCGCGCTCTGGAACGCCCCGAGCCGCACGAGCCCGGCCGGCTCCTCGCCGAAGCCGCGCAACTCCGCCTCGACGCCGTCCATGTGGTCGAGGATCGCCCGGGCCCGCCGCGCGAGGATCAGTCCGGCCGAGGTCAGCCGCACCCGGCGGCCCGTTCGTTCGAGCAGTTGGGTGCGCGTTTCCGTCTCGAGCACGGCGAGCTGCTGGGACACGCTCGACGGGCTCAGGTTCGCGGCCTGGGCGACGGCCCGGACCGTGCCCAACGTGTCGAGCTGGCTCAGCAGGCGCAGCCTCCAGGGGTTCATCACGCCGTCATTGTTGTGCGGATCTGCCGAACAGGAAACCCGGAATTGTGAGATGGACGTGTCACTCGGGCGCGACCTACCGTCGAAGCCATGGCTGCTTCGACTTCCTCCTCCCTGCCGACCGCCAACAGCTTCTGGGCCGACGCCGAGCGGCATCTCGTGCGCTACGGCGGCGAGTTCACCCGCGAGATCATCGACCGCGCCGCCGGGAGCTTCGTGTACACCGCGGACGGCCGGAAGATCCTCGACTTCACCTCCGGCCAGATGAGCGCGATCCTCGGCCACTCGCACCCGCAGATCGTCGCGACGGTCCAGCGGCAGGTCGCCACCCTCGACCACCTCTACAGCGGCATGCTCAGCCGCCCGGTGGTCGACCTCGCCCGGCGCCTAGCCGAGACCCTTCCCGCGCCGCTCGACAAGGCGCTGCTCCTGACGACGGGCGCGGAGTCGAACGAGGCCGCGATCCGGATGGCCAAGCTCGTCACCGGCAAGCACGAGATCGTCTCGTTCGCGCGGTCCTGGCACGGCATGACGCAGGCCGCGGCGTCCGCCACGTACAGCGCGGGCCGCAAGGGCTACGGCCCTGCCGCGCCCGGCAACTTCGCCATTCCCGTGCCGAACGCGTACCGGCCCGACTTCACCACGGCCGACGGCTCCCTGGACTGGCGGCGCCAGCTGGACTTCGCCTTCGACCTGATCGACGCCCAGTCGACCGGCAGCCTCGCCGCGTGCCTCGTCGAACCGATCCTCAGCTCCGGCGGAGTCATCGAGCCGCCGCCCGGATACTTCGCCGCCCTGCACGCCAAGTGCCGGGAGCGGGGCATGCTGTTGATCCTCGACGAGGCGCAGACCGGCCTCTGTCGCACCGGAACCTGGTACGCCTTCGAGCGCGACGGCATCGTCCCCGACATCCTCACCCTCTCCAAGACCCTCGGTGCGGGACTCCCCCTGGCCGCCGTGCTCACCAGCGCCGAGATCGAGCAGGAGGCGTACGACCGCGGCTTCCTCTTCTTCACCACACACGTCGCCGACCCGCTGGTGGCCGCGGTCGGCAACACCGTCCTCGACGTCCTGATCGACGACAAGCTCGACGAACGCGCCCGGTCGCTGGGCGAGTTCCTCCGTCAGGGCCTGACCGACATCGCCGGGCGCCACGCGGTCGTCGGGGACATCCGCGGCCGGGGCCTCCTTGCCGGGCTCGAACTCGTCGCCGATCGCTGGGCGCCGTCGCAGAGCTCGGACGAGCTGGGCGCCCGGGTCACCCGGCGCTGCCTCGCTCTCGGCCTGCACATGAACATCGTCCAACTCCCGGGCATGGGCGGGGTCTTCCGCATCGCACCACCGCTGACCTCCACCGAGGACGAGCTCTCGCTCGGCCTGACGATCCTGGACGAGGCGATCGGCGACGCCTGCGCCGGGCGGTGACCGGATCCGTTGATACGATCACCGGACGCGTGACCGACGCGGCTGCTCCAGCGACGAGGGAGGTTGATGAATATGGCCCGCCAGACGCTTCATCAGCATGCCCTTGTCCGGGTCGCGCCTGGTAGGTGAGCGACCCGGTCGTCCACATCGACCTGGAGTGTCGCGTGTCTTCTTTCTCTTCCACCCCGCCCTCTTCTCCTTCCTCTCTGACCGGTACGGATCTGACCACGGAGCGCCTTGTGCTGCGGCCGTGGTCCGCCGACGAGATCCGCGCGGTCCTCGGTGACGACCACCTCGCGTGCTGGGCAGGGGACTTCCCCGCCGAGGGCGACCGCGTGATCGCGGGCTTCATCTCGGAGCAGTCCGATGCGACAGCCGCGTACGGCCACCGTCTGATCGTCGAGCGGGAGGGCGGCTCGGTGGTCGGCTCGATCAGCCTGTTGTGGCCGCCGCGCGAGGGCGCCCTGGAAATCGGGTACGGCATCGTGGCGTCACGGCGCGGTCGCGGCTATGCCTCCGAAGCCACCAGGGCGCTGGTCGAGCTCGCGCTGAGCTTGCCCGACGTGCACACGGTGTACGCCGATGTCGAGCTGTCGAACCCGGCCTCGGTGCGGGTGCTGGAGAGGGCCGGACTGCGGCGCTGGAGCGAGGACGCGACCACGGCCCGGTTCCGCGCCACGGGGCCGGATCCGTCCCGGCGATAGTTCTTCGGGGATCGGCAGCGGCGCGCGTCGCCGCTGCCGGTCCCGGTCGCGGCTGCCGGTCCCGGTCGCGGCTGCCCCCGGGGAAGGGTCAGTTCTCGTACGAGACGGGCTTGGCGAGTTTCCACCTGCCGTTCTCGACCGTGTACACGCCGAGCCGTTTGCTGGTCGTGTCGCCGAACCTGTCGAAGGCGACCGGGCCCGTCACCCCGTCGAAGGAGACGCGCTGCAGGGCCGCGACGACCTTGGGGCGAGCGTCCGTCGGCAGCTTGCCGTCGTTGGCGTCCACGGTTGCCTTGATCGCCTGGATGAGGGCCCAGGCCGCGTCGTAGGCGTAGGCGCCGTAACTGCCGTACTCATCCTGGTAGTCGGCTGCCTTGTACCTCTTCACGAAGTCCTTGCCGGACGGCAGGTTCGCCGCTTCGAGCACGGAGGTGACGTAGGCGCCCTGACCGCCCTGCTGGGCGGCTTTGACGAATTCGGTGGCGTAGAGGCCGTCGCCGCCGGCGAACAGGGTGTCGGCCGCGGCGTCCTTCAGCTGCGCGCAGAGCGGGCCGCCCGCGGGGTACTCGCCGCCGTAGTAGACGACGTCCGCGCCGGAGGAGGCCACCTCGTCGGTCACGGCCGCGAAGTCCCTTGTCTCGGGGCTGACATGATCGACGCCGACGATCCTGCCACCGAGTCGGGTGAACTCCTCCTTGAAGGCGTCGGCGATGCCGACGCCGTAAAGGCCGGTGTTGTCGATCACGTAGGCCTTCCTGCGGTCCTTGTCCCGGTAGAGGTACTGCGCCGCGATCGAACCGTGCATCGGGTCCAGGGGCGCGGTACGGAAGAAGGAGGCGAAGGGGCGCTTCGGCTCGCCGGTCTGCCAGTCGTTGCCCAGCGTCAGCAGCGGGTTGGAGGTCGCCGGGGAGACGAGGGCCAGTTGGGCCGCGTCGAGCGGTGCCTGCATCGACTGGGCAATGGAGGCGTTGAGCGGGCCGACGACGCCGAGCACGTCCTTGTCGGCGACCAGGCTCGTGGCGTTCTGCTGGCCGTTGGCGGGTTGGGCCCGGTCGTCGACGGCCTTGACCTGGAAGGTGATGCCGTCGACGAGACGGCTGCTGTTCGCCTTTCGGACGGCGAGGTCCACCGAGTTCTTGATGCCGATGCCCAGGGCCGCCAGATCGCCCGTGAGCGGGGCGTCCACCGCGATGGTCACGACCTTGTTCCCGGCCGTGCTGCCACCGGAGCCCCCGTCGGAGCCGCCGGACCCGGGGTTCTGGCCGCCCGATCCACCGGAGCTCTGCCCGCCCGAACCGCTGGAGCCGTTCTCGCCCAGCCGGGGCAGGAACACCGCTGCCGCGACGATCACCCCGAGGGTCACCAGTGCGGCCAGGCCCACCGTGAGGGGGCGGCGGAGCGGCCGGGATCCGGTGCGCGCTGGGGGTGTGGCGAGTTGGTCGGAGGGTGGGAACGCCGGAGGGAATTGGGGCGTCGCCGGTGGCTGGACAGGCCGCTCGGGCGTCGAGGAGGGCGGGGGTGTCGAGGGGACCTGGGCCGAGGGCCGGGGTGTTGCGGGTGGCTGCGGGGTGGTGGCCGTCGGCTGGGCATGGTCGGGAATGGGCTGCGCGGGGGCGGGCGCGGACTGCCCAGGAGTGGGCGTGTCCTGCACGGGAGCTGGAGTGTCCCGCGCAGGAGCAGGCGTGTCCTGGACGGGGGCAGACGTGTCCTGGACGGGGGCAGGCGTGTCCTGCACCGTCGGCTCGACCGGGCCCGCCGCCGGGGCCGACGGCCGTCCGACCGCTATGCCGGTGAGGGCCTGCTCGCACCGCTCGGCCGTCAGCCGCAGCGCGGGGTCCTTCTCCAGCAAACCCATGATCACCGAGGCGAGCTCCGCACCGGCCCGGTCAAGCGGCTGCGGCGTCTCCAGGAGCGGCGCGACAAAACCGGCCGGACCCTCGGTGCTGCGGAAGGGGGCTCCGCCCTGCGAGGCGACGTACAGCGTGACTCCGAGGGCGAACAGGTCCGAGGCCGGGGACGGGTCGGCGCCCCGGATGCGCTCGGGCGCGAGGAAGCCCGGGGTGCCGATCACGCCCTGGGTGAGCCGTGGGGAGTCGGTGTGCAGCGAGATGCCGTAGTCCGTGAGCGAGACCCGGCCGTACGGTCGCCCCGTCTGGTCCGGCGCCAGCAGGATGTTGGCCGGCTTCACGTCCCGATGGATGATGCCGACCTGATGGCCCGCGGAGAGCGCGCTGAGCACCGCTGCGCCGATGTGGGCGACCTCGGCGTCGGGCAGCGGTCCGTCACGCTGCACCACGGCGCCCAGGTCGGTCGCCCCGGGCACGTACTCCATCACGATCCACGGCAGGCCGTCGTGCTCGAGGATGTCCAACACCCCCGCCACATGCGGATGGTGGCTGAGCCGCGCGGCATGCTCGGCTTCGAGCCGCGCCCGAGTGATGCGGGCGCCGCGCTCCTCCTCGCTCAGACCGTGCATCGCCCCGATGGCCTTGAGGGCGACCTGGCGGCCCAGCGTCGTGTCGTCGGCCAGCCAGACGCTGCCCATGCCGCCCGCGCCGAGGCGCCTGGCCAAGCGATAGCGGCCAATACTGGAACCGGCTTGCTCCGCCATGGCGCCCCCCTGCCCCCGCAACTCCGTTGCCTGCCTCACGATTTCACGACCACGGACGGGCAACAAGCGGAGTCTGTCCGGCCGTTACGGAAACGGCCGGGCAACGGCCTCAGCGCTGCGGATCTCGGTCAACTCGGCTTCGCCGCACGCCTTTCCAGGACCTCGGTGATACTCAGCGTCGCAGGTACGTGCTTGAGGTTGAGCTTGAGCGGGTCTCCGAAGAGGGCTTCCTCGTCACCGATGATCTCGCCGCTGTCCGGGCTGATCAGCAGCGTCTGGCGTGAATAGTGCTTCGGGTATTCGGGGTCGTGGCCCGGCTGCTGCTGCGAGGAGACCGCGAGCGCCCGCCGCCCCTGCCATGTGGTGGTGGTGTAGGTCTGCAGCGGCCCGTAGTCGCTGGTGCCGAAGTCGAAGTAGTAGTCGGCCTCGGCCAGCAGACGCAGGACGGCGGCGCGCTGCTTCGCGGTGGGTTGCTCCGAGGTGCCGATCCCGCCCAGCGCGCCCGAACGTTCTCCCACTTCGGTGAGCAGCTGGGCTCGGCCGTTCTCCTCGATCTGCTCCACCCTGCGCAAGCGGGTGGCCAGCTTCGTGACTTCGTCCGGCAGCCGGAAGGGTCTGCGGTGGCCGGCCGGGCCGAACTCGTCCTCCTCGACTCCGGTGCCGTCCACCAACTTGCCCTCGCGTGCGGCCTGTTCGCTGTCGGGATTGGGGAAGATCGGCTCGGCGAACTCCGAACGCTCATGCCCCGATCCGTCGGTCCTGACCCAGGTTTCAATGGTGCGTGGGGTCGCGGCGGTCGCCGCACCGAGGGGGGCGTCGCCCCACGTGTTGAGGTACCAGGCCCACTTCTTGGTGTACACCCACTCCGAGGCGGGCGGATCCGACAGCTTCTCGACCCTGTCGGCCAGCGCGAGGAGCGTCTGCTTGGCCGGTTCTTCGGTGGGCTTCAGCTGGAGGACGGGTGGGGTCACGGAGGCGACGTGTACGTATCCGTCCTCATCCTCAGGGAGCAGCCCGGGGCGTGTCTCGAAGACGATCGCTGCCGTGGCAGCCGCGGCGGTGGTCCCGGCCAGGGCGAGGACGACGCGGCGCCTCGGCCGATGCCCGCCGCGTGCGGCGCGGTCCTGGGCGTCCGCATCGAGAGCGTCGGCGTCGAGCGCTTCGATGCGGGCGCGGACGCGGGTCGCGACGCGCTCGCCCACGGCGGTGGTGTCGAGGTGTTCGGCGGGGTCCGGAGGGATGTTCATGGCGTGGGTGTCCTTTCCGGCCGCGTCGGATGGGTGTCGAGCAGGGTGATGTGCCTGGCCAGGCGTCTTCGGGCACGGTGCAGCCGCACGGTGAAGGCGGCCTTCGAGCAGCCGGCCACCCGCGCGGCTTCCGTCGGTGCGAGGCCGTCCCAGGTGGTCAGCAGCAGCGCCTCGCGGTCGTTGGGCGGCAGATCGGCCAGCGCGCGGTAGGCGTGTACGCGGTCGAGGGCGCCTTGCTCCGCGGACTCCTCCATCGCCTCACGCCAGGCCGCGGCAAGCAGCTCCTGCGCCTGCCCGGCACGCTCGACGTCCTTGATGTGATCGGCCAGTTGGTGCCGGGCGATGGTGTACAGCCAGGGCAGGGGCTCGTCCCGGGCACGCAGTTGGTGCAGCGAACGCCAGGCCTTGACGAAGACGTCCGCGCACACGTCCTCGATCTGCTCCGCCGGGAGCCTGCGGCGGAGGTAGCGCAGGATCTGCGGGTGGAATGCCCGGTACAACTCCGCGAACCTCTGCTGCTCGTCCATGCGTTGCCCTTCAAGGTGCGGCGCCGTCTCACCCCGTATGACATGCGACGGCGCCATGGATTACACCCGAGGGTGCGAACTCTTGACGCACGCCAGCCCGGCACTGCTCAAGACACGAGGTCCTGCTCCTCCAGTTCGGTCAGCTGCACCGTGCACAGGCCGCCGCGCTCGGTCTTCACGTTCGTCACCTCCAGCTGCGTACCGGGGAGGAGGATGAACTCTTCCTCGCCGGTGAACGCGGAGAAGTCGCGGATGCCCACGGCCCGGACGGGGCGCACTTCGAAGAGCGTCCGCTTGCCACGGCCGCCGAGGAACCCCTTGGCCACGCCGAGCTCGGACGTGCACGAGGACACGCCCCACCACGCCACGGTCCGACCGACGGGGTACTGGGCCCGCAGGTCCAGCGACACTCCGCGCCACAGCGGCTCCGTACGCGCGGGCAGCCGTGACACCGCCGAGAACAGCAGGCGCAGATACGGGAGGTACGGCACGAGCTTGCTCCGGTCCGGGGTGCGCAGGACGGCGTTGATCTCCCGGTAGAAGGCCGACTCACAGGTGTAGAGGTAGAGGGCGGCGATCGCGTCCGCGGACAGTGCGCCGACCGTTTCGTCCGCCCGCCGCTTGCCGAAGTCGTGCGACAGCTTGACGTGTCCGTCGAGACCGGAGAGCAGCCGGGCGACCGGGGTGACGGCGTCGCGGAAGTCCATGAGCGGGGTGTCGAACACACCGGTGATCGCGGGGAGGACGAGGCCCTCGTCCTTCACACTGGCGAGGCGTTCGAGGTAGAGCTGGTGCAGCTCCATGGTGGACGCGATGAACGCGCCCATGCGTTCCGCCGTGCCTCCGCCGGCCCCGCCGGACTCCCCCGCGAGCGTGTCCCAGCCCTTGCTCGGCAGCCAGTCGATCTGCTCGGCGCCGAGCGACGCGAGCGCGTCGTTCACCCCCGCGAAATGGTCGCCGTCGCAGAAGATGTCGCCCTGGGCCGCGGGGTTGGGGTGATCGATGTGGCGGACCTCGACGCCGGGGTACTTCTTCTGGAGCCGCAGGACGATCTGCTTCAGATTGCGCGCGTGCGCGCCCCACCAGGCGAAGACGACGCCGCGGTCCTCCTCGTCCTCGGCGTTCTGCTTGGCCTTGAGGATTTCCTCGATGATCCGCTCGGCGACCGGACGCCAGAACGCGCCGTGCCGGTCGGACCCGCGCGCCTCGTCGGTGCCGGCGGTGAGCGCCGCGTTCAACAGCAGTACGCCCTGGGTGAGCATCGCCTGGAACCATTCCGGCGGCTGGACGGTGTCCTGCTTCTTCAGGAGCGCGCGTATGTCGGCGATCGGGGTCTTCTTGGGTATCCCGTACTTCCACATGGCCGCCGCCTTGATGATGCAGCGGATGCTGACGACCCTGCCGAACTGGCTGTCCTTCCAGTCGTGGAAGGTGTTGTCGAACATGGCTATGCCGGTGGCGCTCTCCGGCCGTGGGTAGGGGTTCTGGCCGAAGACGACGACCTTCCACTTGTGCGGCGGGTGGGGCTTGAGCGCCTGGAAGGTCAGTTCGCGGACGGGAACGACCTGCGGGCCGCGCCCCGGGCCGATGAACGCGGCCGCGTCCGGCTGGGCCTCGATGACGGGCTTCAGCAGCGGAAGCCACGGTTCACCGCCGCCGCTGAACAGTTCGGCAAGGGCCAGCGGGTCGTTCGGGTCGGGCTGGGCGGGGGTGTCGGCATGGGTCATCTGCGCGGGACTCCAAAGGATCGGTCCATGGTCGCGGGGCAGGGCAGGGCCGGCCGGGCAGTCGGTCGCCTGCGAGGCCCGACCCGCGGAATGTGACGGCACGCTAACACCGGCCTCTGACAGTCCCCCGCCATGACGATCCGTCACGGATCTTGGCCCGCAACTGCGTTGTCAGTGGGGCACGGTAGCGTCGTGAGCGGTGGAAATACCGAGTCTCGATCGGAGTTGCTCATGGCAGTGGATCGCGTGAAGTCGTCGCTCAGGGTAGTGCTGGCGGATGTCAACGCAGGCGTGGTGGAGTCATGGCGGGCCGCGTTCGCCGACACCCCCGAGATCGAGATCCGCGAGGGCTCGATCCTGGACGAGAAGGTCGATGCCTGGGTCAGCCCCACCAACTCCCGGGGCCGGATGGACGGCGGGGTGGACGGGGTCATCAAGCGCCACCTCGGGGCGGGCATCCAACTGCGCGTCCAGCGGGCGATACGCGACGGGTTCGAGGGGCGGCTCCCGGTGGGCAGCGCGGTGTGCGTGCCGTCCGGCGCGGTCAACCCGAAGTTCCTGATCTCGACGCCGACGATGGAGACGTCTTCGCAGAACGTGAGCGAGACGTTGAACGTAGCCCTGGCCTGCGCCGCCGCCTTCCAAGCCGTCCACCGTCAGAACAATCAGACGCCGGACAGCATCACCTCGGTGGCCCTGGTCGGCATGGGCGCCCAGACCGGCCAGGTGCCGGCGCGGGTGTGCGCCAACCTGATGTGGACGGGCTACACGCTGTTCCAGGACTACCACTTCGAGGACTACGACGACCTGCGCAGCACGATCGTCGCCCAACTCGACGACATAGAAAGCGCACCCGCCGACAAGCGGGTGCGCATCCAGACTCCCCGGCGTTCCGCCGCCCGCCGCTGACTCACCGGCGGCCGCTCGCCGGCGGCCACGCGCAGACGGCGGCCACTCGCTTGCGGCGGGTGGGCGGGAGCGGGCTCAGTACCCGACGGTCAAGTGACGTTGTCCCGAAGGGGTTTCGAGTTCGTCGAGCACTGCCAGGGCGAGGTCCTCGGCGCTGATGTGGGAGCGGCCGTCCGAAGCGACCAGGAGGGTGTCGGCGCCGCGCCGGTAAGTGCCGGTGCGTTCGCCCGGTGCGAGCAGTGCCGGTGGGCTGAGGTAGGTCCACTCGGCGCCGGGGTGCCGTCGGCACGCCTCCAGCTGGTCGGTGCTGGCGACCGCGATGGCGCGCCATACGGCGGGTACGTACTCGGGGTTGTCTGCGATGAGCAGGTCGGGCCGGTCCGGGCTGCGCAGCGGGCCGGCGCCTCCCACGACGAGCAGCGGCGTCGCGGTGGTGGCCGCGGCGTCCAGCACCCTGGTGGTCGTCGGGGCCAGCGCGTGCTCGGAGCCGGGAGCGAGCCGAACGGCCAGGACGGCCACGTCGGCTGCGGAGAGGAGTGGCTTCAGGGCGTCGGGGTCGCCGGCGTCCGCCGCGACCCACTCGACGCCTGCCGCGTCGGCGTGGGGAGTGAGGCTCCGGGAGACGGCGGTGACGGCGTGCCCGCGGCGTGCGGCCTCGTCGATGACGCGGCTGCCGACCATTCCGGTGGCTCCGATGACGAGGATCTTCATGCGAGGTTTCCTTCCTTGCGGAATCGGGCGAGCTGGTCGGGGTTGAGCTGCCCGGCGACCAGCGCCGCCAGGGCGAGACCGAATCCGGCGAACTGGCTGAGCGTGAACGCCTCGCCGAGGACGAGCGCGCCAATGAGTGCGGCGACGAGAGGGGACAGCAGGACGAGCATGGCCGTCGCGGTGACCGGGAGACGTCCGATGCCGCGGAACCACAGGGCGTGGGCGATGAAGCCGCCAACGGTGCCGAGCCACAGGTAGCCGGTCACCGCCGACCCGTCGATGTGCGGCGGCGCCCCTTCGACCAGCAGGGTCAGCGGGAGCAGCAGAACTCCGCCGGCGGTCAACTGCCAGCCTGCGAGGGTCACCGGGCCGACCCCGGCGGGAAAGCCCCAGTGCTTGGTGAGGACCACTCCCAGGGCCATCGAGCCGGCCCCAGCGAGGCCGGCGAGGATGCCGACCCCGTCGAGTCGCGCGGTCGGCCCGAGGACGACCAGGCCGATCCCGACGACTCCGGCCACCCCCCAGCCGATCCGCCACGCCGAGGGGCGTTCGCGCAGTACGGCGACCGCGAGGCCCGCGACGATCAGCGGCTGTACGGCGCCGAGGGTGCCCGCGACACCGCCGGGCAGCAGCTCGGCGGCCACGAAGAGGAGGGGGTAGAGCGCGCCGATGTTCAGGGCACCGAGCACGAGGGCCTTCCACCACCAGTCACCGCGCGGCAGCGTGCGCGTGACCAGCAGGAGGAGAAGCCCACCGGGCAGGGCCCGCAACAGGGCGCCGAACAGCGGGTGGTCGGGCGGCAGCAGCTCGGTGGTCACCGCATAGGTGGTCCCCCACGCGGCCGGTGCGAGGGCCGTGGCGGCGATCAGCGCGACGGCTCCACTCGCCCCGCGTACAACTGTGCTGCGTGCGGTCGGTGTTGCCCGTTGCCGGGGCGGCGAAGTGGTCATGCGGAAAGTCTCAGTCGACCACCATCCATGCGTCCAACATATTGTTGGCATGGGATCGATCGTGCTGAGAGATGGATGACATGGAACTTCGACAGCTTCGGTACGTCGCCGCCGTCGCGGAGACCCGGAACTTCACCCGGGCCGCCGGGCAGTGCTTCGTCGCCCAGTCGGCGCTGAGCCACCAGATCGCCAACCTGGAGCGGGAGTTGGGGGTGAAGCTGTTTGCCCGGACCAGTCGGCGGGTGGAGCTGACCCCGGCCGGCGAGGCGTTCCTCGTCGGCGCCCGGCAGTGCCTGGAGGCCGCCGAGCGGGCCGTGGCCGACGCCGCCGCGGCAGTGGGCGAGGTGCGGGGCCGGCTCGCGATCGGGACCATTCCCACCGTCACCGCGGTCGACATCACCGAAGTCCTGCAACGGTTTCGCGAGCTGCACCCGCAGGTGCGGGTGAGCCTGCACGTCGGGGCCAGCGACGTCATGGCGGCGGAGGTTGCCGCAGGCGATCTGGACGTGGCGTTCCTCGGCCTGCCGGCCGGCAACGAGCCGCAGGGCGTCGCGGCCCGCGAGCTCGCCCGGGAACGGCTCATGGCTGTGGTCCCGCCCACGCATGAACTCGCCGACCGCAAGAAGGTCAGCCTCCGCCAGCTCGCCGACTCACCTTTCGCCGACTTTCCCGCCCGCTCCCCCGGCCGGATGCAGAGTGACCAGGCTTTCGAGGAAGCGGAGCTGGACCGTGATGTCGCCTACGAGTTGATGTCCACCGAGCTGATGCTGCGGCTCGTCAGCCGGGGGCTCGCCGTCGCCCTCCTGCCCGCGGCCCTCGCCCGCTCCCACCCGGAGGTCCGCTCGCTACCGCTCACCGACGGTCCGAGCCGGGTCGAGCACGTCGTCTGGAGCAAGTTCAACCCCACGCCCTCGACCAGGGCCTTCCTCGCCATCCTGGACACCACGCAACCGGACACCACGCAAGACACGTAGTGCGTCAGACCGCGCCGGGGTCCTGGTGGACCGCGTCCAGCGCGAGGTAGGCACCGCCGCGGGCCGCCGCGGCGAAGCCCAGCCCGGACAGGCGCACCTCGCACCCGCCGGCGTCCGGCGCCATCACCCGCTCGCGCACCACCTCGCGGACCCGGTCCAGCATGAGGTCTCCGATGTGGGTGAAGTACCCGCCCAGGACCATCACTTTGGGGTTGAGCACGTCGGCGAGGAGCGCCAGGCCCAGGCCCAGGTCCTCCGCCACCTGTGCCAGCGCCGCGCCGGTGCGCGGGTCGCCGTCCTGGGCGCGACGGCGCAGCTCCGCGAGACGGGTTTCGAGCTCGACGGTCGGGTCGTGGACCTGGTCGTCGTCATCGGCGGCAAGGCGCAGGATCGCGTCCAGGCCGACCATGACCTCCCAGCATCCGCGCCGCCCGCACACGCAGGGGCGGCGCTCTGGATCCAGGGGCATGTGGCCGACCTCGCCGGCGAATCCGGTGGCCCCGCGCAGCAGCCGCCCGTCGGTGACGATGCCCGCGCCGATGCCGCGCTCGCCGGTGATGCACACCATGTCGTGCACCTCGTCCGCGCCCTGCACCGCGACGTATTCGGCGAGTGCGGCGAGCTTCGCGTCGTTCTCCACGACCAGGGCGGGCGGCGTCCGCTCCAGGCGTGCGCGCAGCCCGTCGACGACGGCGACGTCGCGCCAGCCGATGGCGGGTGCGTACGCCACCGTGCCCGCGGCCACATCGATGACGCCGGGCACGGCGAGTGTGACGCCGACGGGACGGATGCCCTCGCGGTCGAGTGCCGCGAGGCAGGCGCGGATCTCCTGCGCGGTCAGGTCCAGGACCGCTTCCGCCCCCACGCCTGCGACCGCGACCGGGATCCGGTGCTCGAAGGCGCTGCTCCCGTTCAGGGTGAGGGCGAGGACGTGGACGTAACTCGTGCTGATCTCCAAGCCGATGCCGCAGAGGGACCGGCCGTCGATCTGCACCAGCGTGCCGGGGCGGCCCACCGCGCCCTCGCGCTGCGCGGAGCCCTCGCGGACCAGGCCGAGGGCGACGAGTTCGGCGACGAGGCTGGTGACGGTCGGCTTGGGCAGGCCGGTGTCGGTGGCGATCTGCGCGCGCGAGCGCGGGCCGCCGTCGCGCAGGATGCGCAGCACCACACCGAGGTTGGTGCGCCGGATGGACCCCCGGTCACGGGGCCGCGAGGGGCCCGCGGGGGCGGCGTACGACGGCGTCAGCAAACCAAGATCGGCCACTGGATCCTCCGCTCTGCGTGGGCTGTCACCAGGGATCCTGCCATGAGTCTTGACAGCCTTGGCAATAGTTCGGATTCTATCCGAACTAATTAGCTCTCCGTTGTGTACACCCCCCGCCATGAACGGAGTACCTGTGTCAATTCGCCCCAGAACCAAGGCCGTCGGCGCGCTCACCGGCATCGCCGCCGTCCTGCTCGCCACCCTGGCCACCGCGCCGGCCTCGGCCGGGTCGCCCGCCGGCGCGAAGGCCGCCACCTACACCGTCACCATCGGCGCCAAGGGCTCGTGGACCAACCCCGACGACACCCCAGCCGCCACCTACATCGACAAGGACGGCGCGTTCTACTACCAGTCCGCGCACGCCCTGTACGCCGCCAACGACCCGCGCAAGTGGACGTTCTACACGGGCAAGGACTTCGACGCCGCGAAGCGCTCCGACGCCATCAGCGACGCGGTGAACCCGGCCAACGCCAACGACAAGAACAACGACACCACGTGGCGCTGCAACAACAGCCCCACCGGCCGCGAGTCGACGTACGCCCCCGACACCTCGCACTACGCGCAGAAGAACTACTGCGACCTGATGGGCGTCTGGGTCGACCCCGACACGGGTGACTGGTACGGCCTGGTCCACAACGAGTTCACGCCGAGCCCCTTCGGCGACGGTCTGCACTACGACGCGATCGACTACACCGTGTCCAAGGACCAGGGCAAGACGTGGGACATCAAGGACCACGTCCTCACCTCGCCGTACAGCACGAAGCGCGGCGACAACGCGGCGTTCCCCAACGACCTGTACCACTACGGCAACGGCGACGCCCGGCTGTTCGTGGACACCGCCTCCGGCTACTTCTACGTCTACTACAACTCCCGCGCCATCCCGAAGGGCGGCGTCTCCGGCGGCTGGACCGACGGCAGCCGGGGGCACGTCGCCCGCGCCCCGATGTCCGCCAAGATGGCGCCGGGCTCCTGGAAGAAGTGGTACGACGGCAAGTGGTCCCAGCCCGGGGTCGGCGGCAAGGAAAGCAACATGGAGCCCGTCGACGCCGACAACAGCACGGGCTACACGCCCGTCGCGAACGACTACGACCCGGCCAACGACGGCAACGTGAAGGAACAGCAGGCGGCCGGCACCCTGCCCGCCAAGTCCGACCTGCTGACCATGAACATCGCCTACAACGCCCACCTGGGCCTCTACATCGGCCAGCCCGAGGCCGTCGTCCAGGACAGCAACGAGTCGCAGCGCTTCTACGCCACCGACGACCTCGCCACCCAGAAGTGGAAGCTCATCGGCGACTCCGGCGCCTACAAGTCGGGCTCCTGGTACCGCTGGATGCTCGACTCGGTGAACAAGACCGGCGAGACCATCGTCGGCAAGAACTTCCGCAGTTACTGCTCGTGGCAGTGCTCGGGCGGCGGCTCCGGTGAGTACTACGACACCACCATCGACACCAACTCCCCGGCCGCTCCCATCACGTCGGGCAAGAAGTACACGATCGCGAGTGGCAACGGTCGCTATCTGTCCCAGGTTTCCGGCAGTTCGGCCACCACGTCGGGGACCAGCGGCGGTTCGGCCCTGAGCCGGTGGGTCTTCACCTCCAACGGCGACGGCTCGTACCGCATCGCCAACGCCTCCACCGGCAAGCTCCTCGGCGTCAACTCGAAGACCGACGCGGGTCGCGCCTGGGCCGCCAAGCCCACCGTGACGGACTCGGGCACCCGGGCCGCCACCGTCGGGCAGCAGTGGTTCGTCATCAAGAACACCACGACGGACGGCGCGCTCACCGGCACCTTCCGCCTGGTCAACCGCTACAGCGGACTCGTCATCGGCCTCTCCTCCGCAGAGGGTCGGCGCGCCGAGACCACGCCCACCCGGGCCTGGACCAACACGACCGGCAACCCGGTCGGCGGCACCCGCACGGCCGCCGAGCAGACCCTCAAGCTGACCGCCGTGACCCGCTAGGGCCCGCCTCCCCCGTCAACTCCGGGGCCGGGGTTGTCCGTTCGGCGGACGGACAACCCCGGCCCCGGTCCCTGCTCGCCGTCAGCACGCCTGCACGTCAGCACGTCAGCACCACGAGGAGGCCCCCGCGTGCCCACCCGGTACCACCTGAGATTCCAGCTCCATGCCACGCCCGGCGGCGCCCAGCAGGCCGTCGAGCTGGCCAAGTTCTGCCACGAGTCGGGGGTCGACGAGGTCGTCCTGCTGCTCGCCGCCGAGGAGTTCCACGCCGGCCACCCCCAAGGCGGAGAGGAGGACCGCCTGTACGACGCGACCGCCACCGCGGTCGACGTCCTGCGCGGCGCCGGTCTCGAGGTCGGCCTCAACCCGTGGGTGACCTCCGGACACGCCGACCGCGGCCGGCACGACCGGCACGGCTTCGCCCCCATGGTCGGACCCGACGGGTCGCGCGCGGCCGGACAGGCGTCCTTCGCCTGTCCGCGCTGGCGGTCCTGGATCGCCGCACACTACGCCCGGTTCGCCTCGCTCGGCTTCCGCGCCCTGTGGCTCGAGGACGACTTCCGCTACCACAACCACGCACCGCTCCCCTGGGGCGGCGGCTTCGAGCCGCTGATGCTCGACCGCCTGGCGGAGCTGGTCGGCGAGCCCGTGACGCGCGAGGCAGTGGTGGCCAACGTGACCGCGCCCGGCGCTCCGCACCCCTGGCGCGCCCTGCTCCAACAGACCTGGCAGACCGCCCAGTTGGAGGTCGCCGCGCTCGTCGCCGAGGCGGTCGACAAGGCATCGGCGGGCCGCTCCCGGCTCGGCCTGATGAGCTCGGGACCCGGCGCCCACGGGGTCGAGGGCCGCGACTGGCCGGCCCTGTTCGACGCACTCGCCCTGCACGGCGAGGTCACCCAGCGACCTCACTTCGCCCCGTACAGCGACGCCCCCGGCCGGGCGCTGAGCCGGTCCGTCTGGATGCTGGAAGTGCAGCGGTCCTTGCGACCGTCGTACGTACGCGTCGAGCCGGAGATCGAGAACTGGCCGCACACCTCCTGGTCGAAGTCCGACACGCAGACCTGGTCGGAAATGGTCGCCGCACAACTCTCCGGCGCGGACGCGCTGTTCCTCAATCTCGTGCCGGTCCAGTCCGGCCACGCCCAGCGCTTCCCCCGCGTCGCCGACCTGCTGCAGCGCTCCCGGCCCGCGCTCGACCACGTGGCCGAGCGCGCCCCCGGTGAGCTGGGCACGCTCGGCGTGGGCCTGCCCTTCGCTCCGGACGCCGCGGCCCACGTATGCACGACGCGCGCCGGCGACCTCACGGAACTGGAGGTCGACCCCGGCGCGGCGGCTGACTTCCTGCTGCGGTACGGCGTACCGGTGACGGCCGAAGAGGCCCCCGTGCGCGTGCTGTTCGGCCACCTGGCCCGGGCCTTCGACGACGACGCCCTGCGCCGGATGCTCACCGGCGGGCTCCTCCTCGACGGCGTCGCCGCCCAGGTGCTCACCGCGCGGGGCTTCGGCGACTTGCTCGGCGTCTCCGTCACCGAGATCGTCGACCGCGAGGCGCCGTCCGCGCCGGGCCCGTACTCCCTGGAGCAGCTCCTGCCCGCCTCCCCCACGGCCCCCGACGCCCCCGACGACTCCCCCGTCTACTTGAGCGTCAATCTGCAACCCGCCCTCGCCCGCCTTGAACCCGCCCCTGGAGCCGAGGTCTGGAGCAGCATCCTCACCCCCGACCTGCGCACCTGGGGAGCGGGCCGCTGTGTGTTCACCAACGCGCTCGGCGGCCGCGTCGCGGTCCTCGCCGCCACGGCCCCCGACCTGCTGCCCCGGGACGACGACGGCCAACGCCTGCTGCACGCCATGGTCCGCCACCTCGAAGGCGACGCGCCCACGCTCCCGTTGATCAGCGGCGGCCCCCATCTGATCCCCCGCCTGGCCCGTACGGCACACGGCCTGCGACTGGCTGTCGCCAACGGCAGCGCCGACCCGGCCCGCCCCCGGATCACCTTCCCCACCGCGCCGAGCGCGGCGGAGGCGACCCTGCTCGCGCCACTCGCCGCACCCGCGCCCGCCTCGATGACGGCGGCCGCCGCAACCCTCACCCTCGACCAGGACCTGCCGCACCGCGGCTGGCTCCTCGTCGACCTCCCCTGATCCCCCCACCCCCCTTCACTCCTTCCCCCGACGAGGAGAGCAGAGATGACCGTCAAAGAGCCCGGCAAGGGCAAGCGGGCCTGGGCCGCGCTGGCCGCGGGCGCGCTGTTCACGCTGCCGGTGACAGCGGGTGCGCTCCAGGCCGGCGCGGAGCCGCGCGGCGCGGACGGCGTGGTGGTGGACGGCGTGGTGGTGGACGGCGACGTCCGCTTCCAGGTCCTCACCCCCACCCTGATCCGCATGGAGTACGCGAAGGACGGCCGCTTCGAGGACCGGGCTACCGTCAACGCGATCAATCGCGACTTCGACGCCCCCGAGTACACCTCCAAGGTCGAGGACGGCCAACGGGTCATCTCCACCGGCGAGTTGACCCTGCGCCACAAGCTGGACTCGGGCCCCTTCACCCAGGACAACACCGAGGTCCGCCTCAAGGCCGGCGACAGGGATGTCACCGGTCGCCCGCAGTTCGGCGAGTCCACGTCGACGTGCGTGTTCGGCGCGGTGTGCGACGCCGAGTACGGGGTGATGTCCGGCGGCGCCAAGTTCAACTTCCCCGGAGGCACCACCAAGGCGTACGGCCGCGGCGTCGTCCAGGGCTATGAGCAGGAGGGCGCGCAGAGCACGGTCCGCGTCCGGGGCGTGCCCGCCGACGGTACGTACACGCTGCGCCTGCGCTACGCCAACGCGAAGGCCTCCGACGGCCAGACCGTCGACCGCAGCCTGTCCGTGACGGCGGGCGGCGCCTCGCAGCAGGTCACGATGGCGCCGACCGGCGACTGGAACGCGTACGGCATCTCGAAGCCGGTCACCGTGCGGCTGAAGCGCGGCGTCAACGACATCACCGTCGCCCAGCGCGCCGGGGACACCGGCCGCGCCAACATCGACTCCTTCGCGCTCACCACGAAGGAGGACGCGCCCTACCCGACGCCCGCCACCAAGGGCGCCACGGCCAACCTCGGCGGGTGGACCCGCGGCCTCGACAACACCCCCGCCGCGCCCTACCAGTTGAACGACGGCGTGCTGTCGAAGGACGGCTGGTACCTGCTCGACGACTCGCGGACCGCGCTCACCAACGGCGACGACAAGCAGCCCACGCCGCGCGTCGAGCGGGCCGAGGACGCGTACCAGGACGGCTATCTCTTCGGCTACGGCCACGACTACAAGCAGGGCCTCAGAGACCTGCGGGAACTCACCGGGCCCGCGCCGATGCTGCCGCGCTGGGCGTTCGGCGTGTGGTTCTCCCGCTGGAACGCCTACACCTTCGACGACTACAAGAAGCTGCTCGCCAAGTTCCGGTCGAACAAGGTCCCGCTCGACTCGCTCGTCGTCGACACCGACTACAAGGGATCCGGGTGGTGGAACGGCTGGACGGGCTGGAACAAGGACCTCTTCCCGGACCCCGACGCCTTCATGAAGTGGGCCAAGGACAACGGCCTGCCCATCACCCTCAACACCCACCCCTCCATCGACGCCTCGGACCCGGCCTTCGCACAGGCCCAGCAGACCGCGGGCGGCAAGCTCCCCAAGATCGGCTGCTTCTCCAGCGCCGACTGCTACGGATTCGACTTCTCCGACGCCGGTCAGGCGAAGGCCTTCTTCGACCTTCACAAGCCGTACGACGCCCAGGGCGTGCGGCTGTGGTGGAACGACTGGTGCTGCGACGCCTCACTCGCCTCCGGCAAGGGCATCTCGCCCGACACGCTGGTGAACTCCCTTTACGCGGCCCACAATGCCGAGGCCACCGGCCTGCGCGGCTTCGCGTTCTCCCGCATCGGCGCCTCCTACCAGCGCCTCGGCGGTGGCTACGCGGCAGGACCGTGGGCGGACCACCGCTCCACGATGCACTTCACCGGTGACGACTACGCGAACTGGGACACCCTCGCCTTCACCTCGAAGATCAACGCCACGGAGGGCAACATCGGCCTCCCGTACGTCAGTCACGACATCGGCGGCTTCCACGGCGACCCGGGCACCCGTGACCCCGAGCTGTACGCCCGCTGGATGCAGCTCGGCGCGTTCTCCCCGATCGACCGCATCCATTCCGGCGGCGGCGAGTCGCTGCCCTGGGAGTTCGGCGGCGCCGAGGGCGCGGCGGGCGAGAAGGCGCTGCGGCTGCGCGGGGCGCTCACCCCGTACATGTACTCACTGGCGGCCGAGGCACACGCGACCGGACTGCCGATGGCCCGCCCGCTGTACCTCAACTACCCCGAGGAGCAAGGCGCTTACGACCACACCTCGCAGTACACGCTCGGCGACGACGTCCTGGTCGCACCGGTCACCAAGCCGGGCGGCAAGGCGACGGTGTGGGTGCCGCCGGGCACCTGGACCGACTACTTCACCGGCAAGACGTACACCGGCCCGAAGACCGTCGAGACGACCTCGAAGCTGGACGAGATGCCGGTCCTGATCCGCTCCGGCGGCATCCTCGCCCAGCAGGAGTACAAGGACTACGACGCCAAGTCCCCCATGGACAAGGTCACTTTGAACGTCGCCGCCGGCGGTCGCGGCTCCTTCTCGCTGTACGAGGACGAGGGCGACGGCACTCGGTACGCGTCTGCCCACGCCGACACGAAGGTCCGCGCGGACGGCTCGACGGTGACGATCGAGCCGCAGCGGGGGACGTACAAGGGCCGGGTCACCACCCGCACCTGGACGCTGCGCCTGAGCAACGCAGCGCGCCCGAGTGCCGTCACGGTCAACGGCAGGGCGCTCGCGTGGACGTACGACGCGAACAAGCGCGTCGTGACCGCCACGACGGGCGAGCTGGCCACGGACAGCCGGACGGTGATCGCGGTGCGCTGACCCGGTCCGCCGGCCCGACGCCGCAGCCGCTCGGGGCGCTCCCGGACGGCTGCGGCGTACTCGGCTCACCGGGGCAGCCCAAGAGCCCCAGGAACCCCACTGAGATGATCAACCCATGGAATGGACTCTTCGCCCTGCTCAACCGGCCGATGTCGAGCCGATCGCGGAGCTGCGGGCCGTGGTGATGCGGCCTGATCTGGAGCGGCTGGGACGGTTCGACGAGCAACGGGTGCGGCAACGGTTTCGCGAGGCCTTCGCGCCGGAGCACACCTCGGTCGTCCTGTCCGGTGGCGTCTTCGCGGGCTCGGTCGCCCTCCGGCCGGGCGAGGACGAGCAGTGGCTGGAGCACTTCTACCTCGACCCGACGGTCCAGGGCCAGGGGCTCGGTTCGGCGGTCCTGCGCACCTTGCTCGCCCGGACGGACGCCGACGGCCTGCCCGTCCGCCTGAACGTCCTGCAGGGCAGCGCCGCCCGGCGGCTGTACGCGCGCCACGGGTTCACGGTGGAGGCTCAGGACCCGGTCGACGTCTTCATGGTGCGCGGGCCGGGCGCGCTCGCGGCCTGAGGAGCGGTTCAGCGTGCGCCGAGGACGCGTACCGCATCGACGATCAGGTCCCAGAAGGCCGGGGCGTCGACCGTGACGCCGACCTGCGCGTTGGCCGGGCGCCCGGTCACGCCGTGCAGGTCGACGACGGTGGCGCCGCGGGTGTGGGTGCCGGTGAGTTCGACGACCACGTTCGCAGTGACCAGCTCGACCAGCTTGGGCTCGATCAGGTGGGCCACCGTCAGTGGGTCGTGCAGCGGCGGGGCGGGGAAGCCGAACACCTCCCGGTAGCCGTCGGCGAAGAACCGCAGCAGCTGTGCGCAGGTCCGGCTCAGCGGCGTGGCGAGCGCCTCGACCCGGCCGATCACCTCGTCCGTGGCCAGCACCTGGTGGCTGGCGTTGAGGCCCATCATGGTGATCGGCAGTCCGCTGGAGAAGACGACGTCGGCAGCCTCGGGGTCGCAGTGGATGTTGAACTCGGCGGCCGGGGTGGTGTTGCCGCGGCCGGTGGATCCGCCCATCAGGACGATGCGCTCGATGCGTTCCGCCAGCCGGGGGTGGGCGAGCAGCAGGGCCGCGATGTTGGTGAGGGGGCCGGTCGGCACCAGGGTGACCGGGGTGGGGTGCGCGAGCAGGGTCTCCCGGATCAAGGTGATCGCGTCCCGTGCGTCCAGCGGCACGCTCGGCTCCCCGAACTCCGGTCCGTCCAGGCCGGATTCACCGTGGATCTTCTCGGCCACCGAGGCGGTGCCGTGCAACGGCCGGTCCCGGCCCGCCGCGATGGGCACGCCCGTGATCCCGGCCGTGCTGCACACCCGGCGGGCGTTCAGCGTGGTCTTCTCCAGGGTCTGGTTGCCCGCGACCGTGGTGATGGCCAGTAGCTCGACGGCCGGATTGGCCGCCGCGAGCAGGATGTTGAACGCGTCGTCGTGGCCCGGGTCGCAGTCGAGAATCACAGGAATCGCCATGGGTCCGTCCTCCCCCGCGTCGCCGGGGCGTGAAACGCGTCGGCCGTGTCACAGGATTCAGGGCTGTCTCGTCTCGGGGGTACAGCCGCCGAGGACGCCGACAACGGCAACAGCGGCACAACCCCTGAGGAGCACACCATGACTGCTCGTTTGAACCTCTTCGCCAGCCCCGTCGTCGCCAAGGCGGCAAAACAGTTCGCCTCGGCGAGCATGACGCTCATCAAGGGGTCGTCGCTGCCGAAGGCGACCCAGGATCTGGTGTTGCTCCGTGCGAGTCAGGTCAACGGCTGCGGCTACTGCACCGATGCTCATTCCAAGGATCTCGCGCACGCCGGGGAGAGCGCGGTGCGGGTCAATCTGGTCGCGGCCTGGCGGGAGGCCACCGTCTTCACCGATGCCGAGCGCGCCGCCCTGGAGCTGGCTGAGCAGGGCACCCGCATCGCCGATGCGGCCGGTGGGGTCCCGGACGAGGTCTGGGCGAACGCCGCCAAGTACTACGACGAGGATCAGCTTGCCGCCCTGATCATGATGATCGCCCTGATCAACGCCTCGAATCGGATGGGCGTCATCAACCAGATGCCCGGCGGCAGCTACCAGCCCGGCCAGTTCGGATAGCCAGGCCGGTTCGGATGGCCCGGATCGTATCGATCGATGCCCGGTGGGATGCCCGGTGAGGTCTCCGGTGAGATGTTCCGGTGCGTCACCCCTTGCGGGCCTCGGGTGTGCCCGGCTCGATGACGCGCCCCCGGTCGGCACCCTCGATCAGCTCGACGTAGGCCCGGACGACCTCGGCGACAGGGGTGCCCGCCGAGGCGTCACGGCCCATGGCCCGCAGGGTCTCCGAAATCCAGCCGGGGCTCACCGAGTTGAGGCGGATGCCGCGCGGCATCTCGCGCGCCGCGGCCGGGATGAAACCGGCCAGACCCGCGTTGACCAGGGCTCCGAAGCTCAGGCCGGCCTCGGTGAACTCCGAGATGCCGCCGGTGAGGGTGACGGAGCCGCCGTCGGTGAGTTCGCGGGCGGCGCGGCGCGTGAGGTGGAGCTGGCCGAGCAGCTTGCCGTCGAGGCCGGTGAAGTAGTCGGCGTCGGTCGAGTCGTCGATGCGGGCGATGGTGCCGCCGGCCGCGACCGCGACCACGGCGTCGACCGGGCCGATCGTGGCGAACAGTGCGTCGATCGAGGCGGGGTCCTCCAGGTCGACCTTGACGGGGCCGCGCCGGGATGCCCGGACCACCTCGTGCGCGGGGTTCGACTCCAACGCGTCGGCGAGGGCCGAGCCGATGGTGCCGGTGGCACCGATGACGACGATCTTCATGACTGGGGCTCGCGATCAGTTGGTCCGTTGCGTGAATGAACTGCCGGGTGAGATCGGGGCGTTGACACGCCCTGCCCTGCCGGTGGCTCCATCCTCATCCCGGGTCGGGCCGGTCGGCCAATACCTGAAGCCATAACTCAAAGGCATGAACGAGGCCCGCCTCGCGACCGCCCCACGACCGCCTCACGACCGCCTCACGACCGCCTAGCGAACGCTTCACTACCGCTCACGACCACGAGCGGATCCGGCCCCCGTCGAGGGTCACGATCTCGTCCGCGCCGGCGAGCCCCGACCGCTCATGGGTGACCAGGAGCGTGGTCCGGCCGTGGGTGGCGTCGAGGATGTCGGCGAGTACCGCGGCCGCGGTGTCCGGGTCGAGCCCCTCGGTGGGTTCGTCCAGGACGAGGACGGGCGGGTCGGCGAGCAGCGCTCGGGCAAGGAGCAGTCGGCTGCGCTGGCCGCCGGACATCGTGGCGCCGTCCCCGTCCAGGACGGTGTCCCAGCGGTCGGGCAGCGACTCGATCCAGTCCAGGAGCCGGGCCCTGCGGGCCGCTTCGCGCAGGTCGGATTCGTCGGCGCCGGGGCGGGCCAGCAGCAGGTTGGCGCGGATCGTGGTGCGAAAGACATGGGCGTCCTGGGTCATGCCGGTGATCACGCGGCGAGCTTCGTCGCCGGCGCAGTCGCGCAGTTCGCGTCCGCCGACCCGGATGCTCCCGGCTTCGTACGGGACGAACCGCATGAGCGCCGCGATCAGCGTGGACTTGCCGGACCCGCTGGCGCCGACCAGCACGACCCGGCGCCCGGGCGGCAGTCGCAGGCTCACCCCGTCCAGGGCCGCGGGGCCGCCGGGGCGGTGGCGCACCCGCAGGCCGGTGATGTCCACGCCGAGCGGCTTGTCGGCAGGCAGGGGGGCCGGGTCGGCCGGCTCGATGACCGGCGGCACGGTGTCGAAGAGGTCGGCCAACCGGCGTGCCGAGGCCCGCACTTCGGCGAGGCGACGCGCGGCGGCGGGCAGTGGGGCGAGGGCCTCGAAGGCGACGAGGGCCAGGACCGCGAGCACGGTGAGGTGCACGGCGGGCAGCGCGCCGGAAGCGTGCGCGCGCAGCGCGAGCCAGGTGACGCCGACCGTCGCCCCGGCCTGGAGCAGCAGCACCACGGCGGAAGCGACCGATGTGGTCAGGGCGCCACGGCGCTCCAGTGTGGCGATCCGGTACGAGGCACGGCGGGCCCGCGCTTCGGCCTGTCCCCGGGCGCCGAAGGCGGCGAGGTCCGCCGCCCCCTGGGTCAAGTCCAGTGACATCGCGGCGAGTTCCGCGCGCGCCGCCTTCCCGGCGCGGCCCGCGCGGCGGGAGAGCGCGAGCACCAGGGCGGGCACGAGGAGTCCCGCCACGGCGAGCAGCAGCCCGAGCAGCACGCCTGCCTGTGGCAGCAGCACCGTGGCCACTCCGGTGGCGGTCGCGGCGACCGCGCAGGCGGCCACGACCGGGATCAGGACCCTCAACAGGAGGTCCTGGGCGGCGTCCACGTCGTCGACGAGACGGGTCAGCAGGTCGCCGCTGCGAAAGGCGGGGGTGCCCGCCGGCGCGAGCGGCACCAGCGCCTCGTACACCCGGGCGCGAAATCCCGCGACGGCCCGCAGCACGCCGTCGTGACCGAGGAGTCGGTCGGCATAGCGCAGCGCTCCGCGCCCCAGCGCCAGGGCGCGTACGGCGACGATCGCGAGGCTCACCGAGGCGAGCGGGGGCTGCTCGGCGGCCCGCGTGATCAGCCAGGCGGCGGTGCCCATCAGCGCGGCCCCGGCCAGCTCGGTGCCGGCGGCGGCGAGCGCGGCGGGCAGCAGCCTGCGCCAGTACGGGAGGAGGTGCCGCAGCAGCCGGAAGGTGGGGCGCGGCCCGCGCGCTGACGCCGGGGCGGCGACTTCGACGTAGGAGGTCATGCGGCCATCTGCCTTCCTGTGGACGTTAGTTGGACTTGAAGCGCGAACAGCGGCGGTTCTCCTGCCGAGCGGGCCCTGCCTGTACGCAGTCGCCGCGAGCGGTCAGCGACTGCGGGCTCGCTCACGAGAACACCAGCCCTTCTCCGGCCACCGCTTGGGGGAATGCGAGTCCCCCTGCCCGCACCGTGACGATCCGGTCGGCATGTGGCAGCAGGCTCGTCCGGTGGGCCACCACGAGTGCGGTGCGGTCGCGCATGAGGCGGACCGTGGCGTGGGTGACGGCGGCCTCGCTCTCGGCGTCGAGGTGGGCCGTCGGTTCGTCGAGGAGCAGCACCGGCGCGTCCTTGAGGAACGCCCGGGCCAGGGCGATCCGTTGACGCTGCCCGGCGGAGAGCCCGGCGCCGTGCTCGCCGAGCGGGGTGTCGTACGCCCGTGGGAGCTCCTCGATGAAGAGGTCCGCGGCAGCGGCGCGGGCCGCTCGGCGCACCTCGGCGTCGCTCGCTCCGGGGCGCCCGAGGCGGATGTTGTCCGCGACGGACGCAGCGAACAGGTGGGGGCGTTGAGGCACCCACGCCACTTGGGCGCGCCACTCGTCGAGGTCGAGGTGGGAAAGGCAGGTGCCACCGATCGTGATCCGGCCCGCTGCGGGGGGCACGAAGCCGAGCAGCAGTGCGAGCAGGGTCGACTTGCCCGCGCCGCTCGGGCCGATCAGGGCGACGTGCTCGCCGGGACGGACGGTGAGGGAGACCTTCCGGAGGGCCGGCTCCGGGCGGCCCGGGTACCGGACCGTCACCTCGTCCAGGCGCAGATCCGCCCGGCGGGGGTGCGGCACCGGGGTACGTCCGGCGCTCACGACAGGCGCGTCCGTCTCTCCGGGAGCATCGAGGAGCGCGAACACCCGCTCGGCCACGGCGATCCCCTCGGCACTGTCGTGGAAGGCCGCCCCCGCGGCACGCAGCGGCAAGTACGCCTCGGGGGCGAGGAACAGCACGACCAGGGCGGTACGCAGATCGAGCTCCCCGCCGAGCAGTCGCAGCCCGACCGGGACGGCCACCAGGGCCACGGACAGGGTGGCGACGGTCTCCAGGACGAAGGAGGAGAGGAACGCCACCCGCAACGTTCGCATCGTGGCCCGTCGATGGGCCCCGGCCATCTCGCCCACGACCCGGCTCTGGTGCCGCTCGCGGCCGAACGCGCGCAGCGTCGGAAGTCCGGCCACCACATCGAAGAAGTGCCCGCCGAGGCGGGACAGCAGCTGCCACTGCCGGGCCGTGCGCAGGGCGGTGTGCCGGCCGACCAGCGCGCCGAACACGGGGATCAGCGGCAGCGTCACCACGACGATCAGGGCCGAGGTCCAGTCGGTCCACAGCAGCCAGGCGACCACCGTGAGGGGCACCACCGCGGCGGCCGTCATCGCGGGCAGCGAGCCGACGACGTACGGGTCCAGGGCGTCGAGGCCGCGCGTGAGCAGCGTGGCCGTCTCGCCGTGCCGGCCGGCCGTCAGGCGCAGCGGGCCGGTGTGCCGCAGCCGGCCGGTGATCCGGTCACGCAGGGCGCGCTTGGCGTCGGCGGCGGCCCGCTGCGCGAGCAGGCCACGGGTCCAGGTCAGCAGCGCCCGCAGGGCCATGACGGCGGCCAGGGCGACCAGCGGCGCGTCCCGGAACGGGTGGTCGGCGAAACCGTCCGCAAGGACCGTCGCCAGCAGGCTCGCCTGGGCCACGACGAGCCCGGCGGCGAGCAGCGCCAGTGCAGTGGAGGACGTCATGTGGCGCCGCAGGACGGGGAGTTCCCGCAGCAGGCGGCGTTCGATCGGCTTCATCCCGGGATCCCTTCACACGGTCGGAAGTGGTCAGAAGTAGCTGGGGTGACGGCTCCCGGTCCGCCCTCGAAAGGCCCACCAGCTCCAGCTCTGATACGCGAGGATCACCGGGATCAGCACGACTCCGAAGACGCTCAGAAGCTTCAACGTGGCCTCGTCCGTGACGGCGTGCTCGATGGTCAGCCCCGTGCCCGCCCGGCTGATCAGGAGGTACGGGTAGTGGCCGGCGCCCACGAGCAGCACGGGCAGCACGGTCGCGCAGCTCGTGGCCACGAACGCCTGAACCCGACCCCCACGGTCGAGGCACCACCAGGCACCGAGGAGGGCCGCCGCCCACAGGGCGGCGATGACCGCCGCGGTCGCCCGGTTCGTCATCGAGGCGCCCGCCCCGAAGAGGGTGAGCATCAGCGCGAGGGCACCTGCGACGACGGCCCCGCGCGCCAGGCGCGCACCCAATCGCCTTGCATGTGCGGCAAGTTCGGGGGCCGAACGCAATGCGACGAAGGCTGCGCCGTGCGCCGCGAAGAGCAGTGCGGTGATGACGCCACAGGCCAGCACGAACGGCGAGAACACCTCACCGAACCCGATGTGGAAGCTCCCGTCGGCCCGTCGGGGCACGCCGTGCAGCAGCAGTCCCACGACGAGTCCCCAGCACACCGCGGGAAGCGCCCCGCCGAACACGATCAGGGCGTCCCACCGGCGGCGGGCCCCGGCGCCGTCGGAGCGGCGGCGCAGCTGGACCGCCGCGTTGCCGAGGACCAGGCCGACGAGGATCGCCACGATCAGCGGGTACAGGCCGGACAGGAGGGTGCCTTCCAGGTGCGGGAAGGCACCGAAGAGGACGCCGGCGAAGGCGACCAGCCAGACCTCGTTGCCCAGGAAGAACGGCGCGATGGCGTCGAGGGCGGCGCTCCCGCTGGTGCGCATGCCCTCCCGATCGCCCCGGCCGAGGAAGGGATGCAGCATCTGTGCGCCGTAGTCGTAGCCGCCGAGCACGAAGTAGCCGCCGAGGAGCAAGCCCAGCAGGGCGAGCCATGCGATCTCGAGATTCATCGGTCAACTCCTGTTCAGAACGAGGCTGTTCGGACGGGCGCGACATCCAGGCCGTCGTCAGGTGGCGGCTCGGTGACGCCGAGCTGCGTGGCGTCCGGGCCGCGGCGGGCGAAGCGGGTGATCAGGGTCCAGTTCGTCACGGCCAGCGCGAGGAAGAGCGCGATGAACACGGCGCAGGACACGGCCAGCGCGGCCGTGCTGACGTTCGAGAGCGCGTCCTCGACCGTCAACTGGCCGTAGACGAGCCAGGGTTGGCGCCCGACCTCGCGGACGACCCAGCCGCCCACGGAGGCGATGAAGGGGAACGGGACGGTCGCGAGCAGCACCCACAAGGCGGGCCGCCAGCGCATCAGCCGGTTCTTCCACAGCAGGATGACGGCGATGAACGTGATGGTGGACACGGTGTTGCCGATGATCGTCATCACGTCCATCGAGATCCGGATCGTGTCCTGCCAGGGCACGTAGTCGCCGGGCCCGTACTCCTTGACGAGCCGCGCCTGCACCTCCGCGACGCCGCTGCCCTCCAGGACCGCGTGCTTCATGGGCTGCGTCCGCTCGATGATCGGCCGCTGCAGCTCGCCGGCGACGACCACGAAGAAGGAGGCGACCATGGACACCCACAGCCCCAGGCGCAGGGAGCCGCCGAACAGCTCGGTTTCCTTGGTGCGCCGCAGGAAGTGGTAGGCGCTGACCCCGGCGACGAAGACGCCACCCGTCGTCAGCGCGCCGAGCGCGAGGTGGAGGAGTGCGACCAGGGCGCTGGAGTTGGTGAGCAGCGCCCCGAAGTCGGTCAAGTAGGCCGCGCCGTCCCGCACTTCGAAGCCGACGGGGTGCTGCATGAAGCCGTTGGCGATCAGGATCCAGTACCCGGATGCGTACGCGGTCAGCGCGACCAGCCAGATGAGGGTGACGTGCACGCCTCTGCGCATCCGGCCCCAGCCGAAGATCCACATGCCGAGGAAGGTGGACTCGGCGAAGAAGGCGATGAGGGTTTCGAGCGCCAGTGGGGCGCCGAAGACATTGCCCGCGAACTTGCTCAGGCCGCTCCAGCTGAGTCCGAACTGGAACTCCATGACGAGGCCGGTGACGATGCCGACCGCGTAGTTGATGACGTAGAGCTGACCCCAGAAGCGGGTCATGCGCTCCCTGACGGCTCTCTTGGCGGGATCACGGGCGTACGCGGCCCTGGTGTGCATGATCGCCACGATGGGGACGAGCCCCATGGTGAGGATCACGAACAGCCAGTGGATGCCGGTCGTGGCCGCGAACTGGAGTCGGGCCAGATCCGCAGCGCTCATGGTTCGGCCTTCCTAGGACGGGACGGGACTGGGACTGGGACGGGGACTGGGACGGGGACTGGGAGGAACGTGTCACCCGCGTGGTGACCTCACTGACGACCGTAGGGACAATTGCTTATGCACTCCAAGACCGGTTTGGTCATGTGGACATGACTCCGCAGGCATAAGTGAAGGTGGACAGTGGATCTTCTGCAGTTGCGTTACTTCCAGGCCGTCGCCCGTTACGAGCACATCAGTCGCGCCGCCGAGGAACTGCGCGTCGCCCAGCCCTCGCTCAGTCGCACCATCGCCCGCCTGGAGGCCGAGCTCGGCTCCCCGCTCTTCGACCGCCAGGGGCGCCGGATCCGGCTCAACCAGTACGGCGCGACGTTCCTACGTCACGTCGATCGCGCGCTCAGCGAGCTCGACGACGGCTGTCGTGCCGTCCGCGAGGCCCGCGACACCGGGCTCGGGCGGGTCAGTGTCGCCTGCGAGACCCTGCTGACGATCAGCCCGCTCCTTGGCAGCTTCCGAGCCGCCCATCCCCGTACCGACGTGCGGCTCTTCCAATCGAACGTGGAGGAGATGGACCGCCAACTGCGCGCCAGGGAGGTCGACTTCTGCGTCGCCTCACAGCCCCTGACCGGAGCGAATCTCGAGTCGGTCGAGCTCACCCGCGAGGAGGTGCTGCTCGCCGTTCCGTACGGGCACCGGCTCGACGGGCGGGAGAGCGTGACGATCCCCGAGATCGCGGTCGAGCCCTTCGTCACCACGCGCCGCGGGCACTGGCAGCGCGCCTTGCTCGACCGGCTGTTCCTGTCCGAGGGGCTCACTCCGCTGCTGTCCTGCGAGGGCAACGAACCGGCCGCCATCCAGTTCATGGTCAGCGCGGGCCTCGGCATCGGCCTGATCCCGTCGGTCTCCCGCGAGGTCGGCACGGAGGCGCAGACCCCGGTGGCCTGGGTCCACCTGGACGCACCCGACTGCCATCGTGTGCTCACCCTGGCCTGGAACCGCGACTCCTACCTGTCCGAAGCCGCCCTGAAATTCCGCGAGTTCATCACCACCGGGCCCCTCATGGCCCATCGCCTGCCCGATCCGCGCCGAACGACCGGCGGCCGACCAGGACTTGCCACCGACACACCGAGCGACCTATCGTTTATCGATAACATCGATAAACGATAGGTCAACGGGGGCTCAAGATGGCGAAGCTGCGCAATCCACTGGAACCGATATCAACGGCGGCCACGAACATCCTGGTCGTGATGGTGACGTCGATCGTCCTGGCGCTGCTTGCCGCGCCCTTCCTGAACATCACCGTGCTCGGCATCGGCGAGGACTCGGTGTGCGTCACGGACACCAGCACCAGCACCAGCGTCGACGAGGGGCAGCACACGGACACCTACCGACCGGCCCCGGGTGCCACAGTCGCCCTCGACGCCCAGCCTCGCTACTGCACCGATGACCCCAGCGCACTGCAGAGCGTGCTCAACACCGCGGGCTACGCAGTCCCCTTCGGCTTCACCCTCGGCGCACTCTTCCTGGTCGTCCGCCTGATCCGGGGCGCCGAGCGCGACGGCCTCTACACCACGCGGACCGCCGGGCAGCTGCGCGTACTCGGATGGTGGCTGCTGGCGGGCAGCGTGCTCGCCGCGCTCACCACCTCCGTGACCGAGACGGCCCTCATCGCCTCCCTGAGCCGGAACCCGGACGACGAGGTGCCGGCCTTCGCCGGCCTGTGGATGTGGGATGTTCCCTTCATGGCAATCCTCACCGGCCTCGGCATCCTCTCCTTCGCACGGATCATGCGCATCGGCAGCGACATGCGCGAAGACCTCGCAGGCACGGTCTAGTGCCGGAGGACAAGGAGGAGCACGGGATCGAGGTCCACCTGGACCGGCTGCTCCAGGAGCGCGGCATGACGCTCACCGAGCTCGCCGAACGGGTCGGCGTCACGCACGTCAACCTCTCGATCCTGAAGAACGGCCGGGCACGGGCCATCCGTTTCACCACCCTGACCCGCCTCTGCGAGGTCCTGGACTGCCAGCCCGGCGACCTGCTCAGCCACCGTCCCTGATCCGCTCAACTCCCCATCCAGCCACGCCATTTAGTGAACATGGCGAGATTTTGAGAGCGCTCTCAGCAACAACTCTTGACGGCATCCGGCGTCGCCACAACAGTGGGAGCTCCCCCACAACCCCAGGAGACCCACGTGATATCGCGTCGTGCATTCCTGACGTCCGCCGCCGCCACCGCGGGTGCCGCGGTCGCCCTCACCGCTCCCAACTGGGCGAGCGCCCTAGCCCTGGGCGCCGAGGCGGCCCCGGCCACCTGTGAACTCGCGCTCCAGAACACCTCGTTGCCCGGCCAGGTACGCGCCTACGTGACCGGCCACGAGCAGGGCACCGACCGCTGGGTCCTGCTCAAGCCCGACGGCGGCGTCTACCGCCCCGACTCCCCCGCGGCCCCGCAGACGCCCCTGCCCGTCGACTGCGCCATCCCCCTCGGCGCCGCGGGCTCCCCGCCGAAGGTCCTGACCCTTCCTCAGATGTACGGCGCCCGCGTCTACTTCGTACGCGACGACACCCTCGACTTCTTCCTCAACCCGGGCCCGTCCCTCGTGGAGCCGGCGTTCGCGACGCCCGCGGACCCCAACTACGGGCGCGTCTGGTCGTTCTGCGAATTCACCTTCAACCCGCAGCAGCTGTACGCCAACATCAGCTACGTCGACCTCGTGACCGCGCTCCCCATCGGGCTGACCCTGGAGGGCGACGCCACCCACACCGTCGCCCCGCTGCCCGACGGCGCCGTCGACAAGATCGCCGCCGATCTAGCCGCACAGGCCGCCAAGGACGGACAGCCCTGGGACAAGCTGGTGATCCGCGGCAACGGCGGCGTCCTGCGCGTCATCTCGCCGCAGAACCTCATGGCGCCGTACTTCGACCGGCCCGAGCAGATGCCGTTCCGCGATCTGTGGAACGCGTACATCGACCAGGTGTGGGACAAGTACCGCGGCACCGACCTCAAGATCGACCTCCAGGGCGGCCGGGGCGTGCGCACGGGCCGGGTCAGCGGCGACACCCTCACCTTCGACGGCGGGCACACCTTCGCCAAGCCCACCTCGAAGGACATCTTCACCTGCAACCACGGCCCGTTCGCCAACAACCCCGGCGACCCCGACGACAAGAAGGCCCTCCTCGCGCGGCTCGCCGCCGGATTCAACCGCAGCATCATGCTCACCCACCCCGAGCAGCCCAACGGCACGACGACGGCCGACTACTACAAGGGCGACGTCACCAACCACTGGGCGCGCGTCGTCCACGCCAACTCGCCCATCGGGTACGCCTTCCCGTACGACGACGTACGCCCGGACGGCCAGCCCGACGTCTCGGGGGCCGCGCACGACGGCAACCCGAGGCGCTTCACGGTCAGCGTCGGGGCGTAGCCCCGGGCAGGTCCGCGCCGCTCACGCCGAGGCCCTGCGCACCAGGGCAGTCGGCAGCACGATCCCGGCAGGCCCGGCCCCGGCCCCCTCATCAGGGCCGGGGCCACCGGGCTCCTTCGGTGCGCCGCGAGGCGCCTCCACCCCGAGATCGCGCAGCAGCGTCCGGGCCATCAACCGGCCCATGTGCTCGATGTCCTGACGGACCGTCGTCAGCGGCGGCTCGGTCTGCTCGGCGAGCGGCAGCATGTCGTCGAAGCCGACCACCGCGACGTCGTCCGGGACGCTCCTGCCCCGCTCGCGCAGCACCCGCAGGGCCCCGGACGCCGACAGGTCGTTGGCCGCGAAGACCGCGTCCAGGTCCGGGCAGCGGTCGAGGAGTTCACGCATCGCGCGCTCCCCGCCCGCCGGGGTGAAGTCGCCCGCCGCGACCAGCTCCCGGCCCGGGTCCGCCAGGGCGTCACGGTAGCCGTCGAGACGGTCGGCCGCCGAGGTCTGGTCCAGCGGTCCGGTGATGTGCGCGATGCGGGTGCACCCCAGGCCCACGAGGTGGCGTACGGCTTCCCGAGCGCCACCCCGGTTGTCGCAGTCGACGTACGACGCGCTCTCCGGACCGCCCGACCAGCCGGGCCTGCCGCCGAACACGGTCGGCAGCCCGGCCCGCCGGACGAGGCCGGGCAGCGGGTCGTCCAGGTGGAGCGAGAAGACGAGCGCGCCGTCGACATGGCCGCCCGCCAGATAGCGGCCGACCCGCTCGTGGTCGTCCCCGCCCTCCGTGAGCAGCAGCACGAGCTGCACGTTCCGAGCCGCCAACTCCCGGCTGATACCTCGCAGTTGCAGGGCGAAGAACGGGTCGGCGAACACCCTCGTCTCGGGTTCGGCGATGACCACGCCCACCGCGTCGTGACGTCGGGTGACGAGGCTGCGGGCGGCCCGGTTCGGCACGTAGCCCAGCTCGTCGACGACGCGTCGCACCTGCTCCGCCAGGACCGCGCGGACTCCCGCGTCACCGTTGACGACGCGGGACACCGTGGCTCTGGACACCCCGGCACGGGCGGCCACCGCCTCGAGGGTGGGACGGGGGGCGGCGCTCTCCTCGGTCACCGGCAGGGCTCCTCGCAGTGGCGGACTCGCGTTCGCCGGTCAGGATACGACCCCCGGTCAGGCGCGGTGCCCGAGCGTGCGAAGGACCGTGGCCGCCTGGTGATCGGCGCCCAGCTCGTTGGGGTGGAGCGGGACGGCGAGGCCCGGCGGATTGGCCGTCAGGGGGACGAAGCCCTCGACCCACTTGGTGCCGGGCCACTGGCAGACGTCATGGCCGACGCTGCCCTCGTAGGTGTTCACCAGGCGCACGTCGAAGCCCTTGACGTCCCTCTTGGCCCGCTTGACGGCCCTGGTCAACGTCGCGTTGATCTCCTGCAGTTTGCGGCCGAGCCACATGAGGTCGCCGTCGTTGACCTGTACGTACGGGAAGCAGCCGGCGGTGGTGGGCACCCCCGCGAGGTAGTCGACGACCAGCACGGTGGCGTGCGGCGCGAGGGCATGGGTGCGCTTGAGGGCGTCGTACACCTTGTTCTCGACCGGTGCGATCTGCCGGGACATCGCGTCGACTCCGCCCTTGACCCAGCTCTTCTTGCACTGGCCCCCGAGGGGCGCGGGCAGGGCCAGGCCGGGCAGCAGTTCCAGGGACGGGAGCAGGTTGAAGCAGGATCCGGCGACGCCCGCGAGGCCCGCGTCGTTGCCGCCGATGCCGAGGGTGACCAGGTCGGTGGTGCGGGTCAGTCGGTCGAACTGGGGCGGGTTGGTGCCCTTGAAGAGGCCCAGGTGGTTGAGCTCCTGAGGCTTGGCCAGGTGCTCGGAGGTGGCGGCTCCGCAGGTGGCGTCGCGCAGGGTGGTGACGCCGAGTTGCTTGGCCACCTTCTTCGGATAGTTCCAGGTGGACTGGAAGCAGGCGTACGGGGTGTGTTCGCTCGACACGTTCGTCAGCAGGGCGACGTCGGCGGACCAGGAGTCGCCGAGCGCGACGTACTCCTTGTACTTGCGGGGCGCGGCCGGCCGGTCGTCGGCCGGTGCGAGGGAAGCCTGGGCGGGGGAAGCCTGGGCGGGCAGCGCGCCGGCGAGCAGCGCGGTGCACGCGGCGGCGACGGAACAGGCGAGGCGGGACGGCGGGAATCGCATGGGCACTCCGGGGGACGGGGGTGGGGACCTCGTCCGCCCATCCAGCCATCCGCCGGGCACCGTAGGGCGCATACCCACCGCAGGTTCACCCGGCCCGCCCCTCCCCCCTCGCCCAGGAGTGCGACCACCGGGTGACGGCCTAGCCCGAAAGAACTACCCGACGGTGATCCGGACGGCCTCGCGCGCCACGCCCCGTGGGCTCAGGACTCCGCCATCACGATCACGCTGTCGCCGACGCCGAAGGAGAGCCTTTCCTTCTTGTCGGGGTTGAGCCGGATCCCGAAGGACGGCGGCAGCGCGGCCTCCGCCTGGAGGCGATAGCCGATCGCCGAGTGGCCCTGGCGGCGGGCCGATTCCACCACCGTGTAGAAGTCGATGTCGTGCTGCAGCGCCACGTAGTCGCCCGCGGGCTTGAGGTAGATCTCGCAGCCGTCGGCGGCGAACAGGTCGTCGAAGAGGCGGGCGAGGTGACGGTTCTCCGACACCTGGGTCATGAGCAGGCTGATGACCTTGTCGCTGACGATGAAGTCGTCGCCCTCACTGATCGGGGCGAGGGCGCGGTTGCGGTCGTCGGCCATCTCGGTGACGACCGGGAGTTCGCGGCCCAGGGTGTTCTCCAGGTCCCGCAGGTGCAGCAGCGTGACCAGCGTCTGGTTGTCGGCCCGGCCGGTGTCGATGTCGTCGTAGCCGAGCACGATGACGTGGTCGTACCCGCCGATGTCGAGCCGCTTCAGCGTCCTGGGGCGGGTGATGTCGCCCGTCTCGCACGACACCTCGAGGTTGGTGAGCTCGGTGCGGGCCGCCTCGACCACGCCCTTCGCCTCGGCCCCGCGGGCCACGACGTGCAGCCGGGAGCCTGCGGCCACATAGGTGTCGAGCTGGGAAATGATCGTTGCGGCACGCCGGTTCCAGCCGAGTACGAGGATCGTGTCGGGTTGTATCTCGCGCGGCCGGGGGGTGACGATCGCCGCCTCGTCGATCTCGTACGCGAAGTCCGACACGATCACCGTGTCGTCGTCCCGCGACACCGCGATGATCTGGTCGCCCTCGGCGATGACGGTGTCGGGCGCCGGATTGAGCACGATCGCCCCGTCGGCCGCCCGCAGCAGCCCGGCCGGCGACGAGGTGTCGTAGGCGAGAAGCGCGTCGCCGTACGTCCTGCCGGTCAGCGTCGGCTCGGGGCACATGTAGAACTCGTCGCCCGCGTAGTTCAGCAGGTCCATGTAGATCACGGACAGTCCCGGCTGCCGGCTGGTCTGCACGATCAGCCGCGCGGAGATGTCGTCGATGCCGGCCACGCAGGCCTCCGCGCCGCCGGCGAGCCGGGCCGCCTCGCGGTTGTGGCCGCATTGCACGGCCGCGACGATGTGGTACGGCTGCTCGCGCCGCTGCGGGCTCTGGGTGATCGCGAGCAGGGTCTTCACGACCTCGGCGTCACCGCTGTCGTCGCTGGCGCACACCTGCGCGGCCTCGGGGTCCTTGGGGGGCGGTGCCAGGACGATGATCGAGCGGGCCTCGTCCGGGTTGGTCAGATGGATGTCGGTGGTGTCCATCGGGCTGCCGGTCCGGCAGATCACCCGGGTGGTTCCGGTGTGCGGCACCTTCGCATGGATCTCGTCCTCCATCTCGACCTTGTCCTTGTCGGCGAGGATCACGACCGCCGACCGGCGCAGATTGGAGTTGGCCTCGACCAGCTCGGAGACGATCGGGAAGACCTGGTCCGACCAGCCGAGGAGCACCGTGTGCTGCTTCTCCAGGACCACCGAACGGCCCTTGCGCAGATCCAGGATCTTGCGGTTCACGCCTGCCGTGATCAGACCGACGAGAGTGCTGGCGAAGAACAGGCCGACCAGGGCGAGGACGATCGAGAAGAGCACGAAGAGCGGGGTGCCGACCGGGCCGCCGAGCGCGAAAGTCTTGGCGGTGTTCTTCCATATGGACACGAGCTGGTTGCCCAGGGTCGTGGGGGTGTTCTTGTCCGCCCACACCAGCAGCGCGCTCACCGGGATGACGATCACGAGACAGATCGCCGAGAGCCAGCCGATCAGGGCCGGTGTGCCACGGGACATGGTGTTGTCGAACCAGTACCGAAGCCGCGCCCTGGGCGAGGGCTCGCCACCCATGCAGCACCACGCTCCCTGCTGTGAGAAGACCTCCAGACGTGCCGGGCATTTTCGATCCTCTGCCGGATCCCGTGCCCTCGCAGCTCCAGTGGCGCAGCGGAGCGACCCCACGGGGCGCACCACCGCACCCTTCCCCCGGCCTGCGGGCGGTCCGGGCGGGCCCGGTAGTGTGCTCGAATCCTTGATCACGTACGGGGCGACCAGATCTGACGCTCCGACAACTACCAAGAGGGGGACGACACATGAGGCTGAAACTGGTGGCTCCCGCCATCGCCTCGCTGGCCCTGATCGGCACCGCCCTGACCGGCGGGGTCGCCGCCGCGACCACGCACACCGCCACCGCGGCCAAGTCCGCGCCGGCCGCGTGCGTCTACGTGGAGGCCGCGGAGAGCGTGAAAATACGCAAGACCAAGGCGGTGAACGGCACCGCGCTCGGTCTGCTGCCGAAGGGCTCGAGCGCCTGTACGACCAACAATCCCAACACCACGGGCGGCTCCTACAACCTCTGCGGGCACCGCAGCACGAAGTGGGAGGAGATCACGTACCGGGGCATCCGCGGTTGGATCCCCTACTACTGCACGCGGGGCGTGTAACCGACCGACCCCGCAGGTCACCCGCCCCGTGAGCACCGTCGCGGGGCGGGTGTGCGTAACCCGTCCGGCCTACGCGACCGACCCGGCGGCCGCCTGGGGAGGGCGCACCGTGCGGGTCAGATCGTGGATCTGCCCCGAGGTCAGATAGCCGTCGGTGTCCTCGAAGTCGGCGAGGGTGGCGGGCCGGTGCGACTGGAAGCCGATCCGGACGAAATCGTCGCCGGCCAGCGCGTGCAGCAGCCACCCCGCGCCCACCCGGCAGCGGGCGGTCAGGGTGCGCATCGCCATCAGGTGGTAGCCGCTGGTGGCGGCCTGCGCGGGCAGTCCCGACAGCGGTACGCCGAGGGGCTTGGCGACCGCCTGGAGGCCGCCGAGGTCGACCACCAGACCGAGGTCCCGGTGCCGGTATTCGGTGGCGTCGAATCCCCGGATCGCGGCGAGCACGTTCATCGCGGCGGCCTTGCCCTGGCGCTGCGCGTGCTGGGCGGTCGGGGCGCACACCTGGTCGCCGCCGGTGGCGAGGTCCGGCACGGCTGCCGCGTCGCCCAGGGCGAACACTCCGTCGAGGCCCGGCACCGTCATGTCCGCCTCCGTCACGAGCCGGCCGCGGTCGGTGGCAGCGTCGAGGGTGGAGATGAGCGGGCTGGGGGCGACGCCCGCCGTCCAGATCAGCGTGCGGCAGGGCAGCACCCGACCGTCGGTGAGCCTGACCACGTCCCGTCCGGCGGAGGCGACGGACACCCCCAACGACACCTCGACGCCCCGCCGTTCGAGAATCCGCACGGCCTTGCGTCCGAGGCCGTCGCCGAGCTCCGGCATCAACTTCGCCGCGGTGTCCACCAGATGCCAGCGTATCTGTGCGGGGTCGAGATGGGGGTAGCGTTTGGCCGCCGACGCGGTCAGCCGCCGCAGGTGGGCGGCGGTCTCGGTGCCCGCGTACCCGCCGCCCACGACCACGAACTGCAGCCGCGCCTCGCGCTCGGCGGGGTCGTCGGTCGCTGCGGCCAGATCGAGTTGGGCGATGACGTGGTCACGTACGTACGCGGCCTCGGCGAGCGTCTTCATGCCGAGCGCGTGCTCGGCCACCCCGGGGATGTCGAACTGCCGGGTCACGCTGCCCGGGGCGAGCACCAGGTAGTCGTACGCCCGCACCTGCAGCTCGCCCTCGCTGTCGCGGACGACCACCGCCTTCGCCTTGGTGTCCACGCCGATTGCCCGCCCCGGCACCAGGGTGGTGCGGCGCAGCATCCTGCGCAGCGGAACGGCGACCGACTGCGGTGTGAGGCGGCCGGAGGCGACATGGGGCAGCAGTGGCAGATAGAGCTGATGGTTCTGGTCGCTGACGAGCGTGATGTCGGCCTCGCGGGCGGCGAGCCTGCGCTCGAGCCGATGCGCGCACTCGAGCCCGGCGAAGCCGCCGCCGACGATGAGAATCCGCGGTGCGAAACCCTTGCTGTGCTTGTCGGTTGTCGTCATGCCTCCAATCTGGTCCGCCCCGGCGCCCGCGACGTCACCCCGGGGACGGAACCGCATCCGCCGCGCGGTGGGGACGGCGTACACCCGGGGTGGATTAACCCGCGGGCAGCGGGTGTTGCCCATGGGCGACAGGTTCTGGGCCGCGACAGGACCAGCCGGCGACGGCAGCACGCAAGATCACGCAGGATCACGCTACGAAAGGGAACCCATGCTTTTCGGCGAGGAGCACGTACGCCGCTACGAGGAGACCGACGGCGAGGTCGGGCACATCTGGGAGAAGGGCGCCCCGACCCTCATCCTGACCACGAAGGGCCGCAAGTCCGGTGCGGACCGCAAGTTCCCGCTGATCTACCAGGAGGTCGACGGCGGCTACGTCATCGTGGCGTCCAAGGGCGGCGCACCGGCCCACCCCGACTGGTATCTGAACCTGCAGGCCGACCCCCAGGTGCGGGTCCAGGTCCTGGGCGACAAGTTCACCGCGCGGGCGCGCACCGCCCAGGCCGCCGAGCGCGAAGCACTGTGGCCGAAGATGGCCGCCGTGTGGCCGGACTACGACGAGTACCAGTCCAAGACCGACCGCGAGATCCCCGTGGTCGTGCTCGACCGGATCTGATGTCGGCTCGACGGGTGCGGCCTGCGGGGAGGCCCGCAAGCCGCACGCGTCGCGCGCGCCTACGGCGCCAGCGCCAACCGGCAAGAGGTGCGTGGCCCTTGGAGTGCCTGTGCGACGCACGGGTTCGTCCCGTCCGACGCCGGCTCATGGCCGTGTAACGCGGGCACCCACGCGAGTGGAGTCGTCATGCCGTCGACTGTGACAGCGCCCACTGACAACCGACCGAGGCCCCTGACGCCACGTCCGCTCGACAACGGCCCGCCGGGCCCGGCAGCTTGCGGCTACCGCGTGAGGTCGATGACGACCCGGTGGCCGAAGATCCCGTTGGTGTAGTCCAGGCGCAGCTCCTTCGACGCCGTGGGGACCTCGAACGCCATCTGTCCCCTGCGCTGCTCCCCCGGCGCCAACTCCCCGTCCGGGGCGCTGTCCACGCCGACGACGATGGACCTGCTGTACGCGCGGCCCTCCTCGTCGCGGAGTTCGCTGGTGAACAGGGAACTGGCCGTCCGCGCCTTGTCCTGGGTGTTCTTCACCGTCAGGTCCACGACGACGAATCGCTTGCCCGCCTCGGGCTGGGTGAACTGGTTGTCGGAGACAAAGGGGTCGATGACCTCATTGACCTTCAGCTCCCAGCCGTCCGCCGCGACGGTGTCGCCCACCTTGAAGGCCTCCCGGTCCGTCGACGCACCGCGGTCCGTACCCGACGGTGACGAGGAGACCTTCTCGGGCTTCTTGCCCTGGTCGGAACCGACCATGACGACGATGGCCGCGCACCCGCCGACCGTGAGGACCAGGAGTCCGCCACAGCCGATGACGAGCCACTTCCAAGGATTCTTCTTCGGTGGCTGAGGTGGCTGAGCGGACCAGGACGGCGGCTGCGGCGGTGAGTGATGCTGCCGTCCCCCTTGCCCTGCACCACCCCACCCCTGCGGCTGTTCCGGACGGCTGCCCCATGGATCATCGCTGTTGCCGGGGTTCGGTGGTGAATCAGAGGAGTTCATGGGCACGCTTATACGGGCCCGTTCCTTCCTCATATCGGACATGCGTCCGCTGATCACAGCCATTAGCGACGACGGCGCAACGCTGCTGCTCCGTTCGGAGGCGACGAAGGGCGAAGAGCGCGGACGGGCGCCGCTTCGCGCCTCGGCGCGGCCTCTGCCCCGGTCAGGGCTCCGGTCAGGGCTCCGGGCAAGCCTCCGGCGCCTCCTCGTCGACGGAGATCGGACTGCCGGCGGGCAGCAGGTACGTCACGTACAGCTCCACCGGTTCCGAACCCAGGTTGCGTCCGACATGGCGGTGCGCGGTGCCGGCCGGCTCGACGAAGGACTTGCCCGCGGTGGTCGTCTCGACGGAGCAGTCGTCCAGGGTCCGGGTCAGGGTCCCGGACTTGACGACCGCGAGCACCTCACCGGGGTGGTGGTGCCAGCCGGTGGTGCCGCCGGGGGCGATGGTGATCGTGCGGACGACGACGTCGGTGGCGCCCTTGGACTTGAGCTTGAGGGTGCCCTCGGACGTGCCCTTGGCGAGGATCGTTCCGGTGACCCCGCTGCCGGGGGTGGCGATCGCGGCCGACGGCACGAGCACGAGCGCGCTCACGCATGCGGCGCCGAGTACGGCCTTGCGTATCCACCCCTGCTGCTTGCTGCTACGCATCTGAACCCCTCCGAGGTCGATCGTCAGGCCCTGCCTGATGCTTGATCCAAAGCGCTTACGTTACCCGGCAGTTGATCGACCGTGGCGGGTTCGTCGGGTCCGGCGCCGGCCGGCTCAGCGCACCAGCGCGGGCCGCTTGCCGTCGAAGGTCCAGCCGGGGATCAGGTACTGCATGCCCGCGGCGTCGTCCCGGCTGCCGGAGGCGAGGGCGAGGTAGCGCTCGTGGGCCGCCTCGACCTGCTCCAGGTCGAGGTCGACACCGAGTCCGGGCCGCCGCGGCACCTCGATCTGCCCGCCCGCGATGGTGAACGGCTCCTTGGTCAGGCGCTGGCCGTCCTGCCAGATCCAGTGCGTGTCGATGGCGGTGATCTTCCCGGGCGCCGCGGCGGCGACGTGCGTGAACATCGCGAGCGACACGTCGAAGTGGTTGTTGGAGTGCGAGCCCCACGTCAGCCCCCAGGCGTCGCACAGCTGCGCCACCCGCACCGATCCGGCGAGCGTCCAGAAGTGCGGGTCGGCCAGCGGGATGTCGACGGCCTGCGCGGTGACCGCGTGCCCGAGCTGGCGCCAGTCGGTGGCGATCATGTTGGTGGCGGTGGGCAGGCCGGTGGCGCGGCGGAACTCGGCCATCGTCTCGCGCCCGGAGTAGCCGCCTTCGGGACCGCACGGGTCCTCCGCATAGGCGAGTACGTCGCGCAGCTCGTGGCCGAGTGCGATGGCTTCGGCGACGGGCCAGGCGCCGTTCGGGTCGAGGGTGATGCGTGCCTCGGGGAACCGCTCGGCCAGCGCCTTGACCGCCGCGGCCTCCTCGGCGCCGGCCAGGACGCCGCCCTTCAGCTTGAAGTCCTGGAATCCGTACCGGGCTTGGGCGGCCTCGGCGAGGCGTACCACCGCGTCGGGGGTGAGGGCTTCCTGGTCGCGCAGCCGGAGCCAGTCGTCGCCGGCGTCTCCCGCGTCGGGTGCCGAGCGGTAGGGCAGATCGGTGCGGCCTCGGTCACCGACGTAGAAGAGGTAGCCGAGGACGGGCACGGACTCCCGTTGGCGTCCCTCGCCGAGGAGTTCGCACAGCGGGACTTCGAGGTGCTGGCCGAGCAGGTCGAGCAGGGCCGCCTCGACGGCCGTCACCGCGTGCACGGTCACCCGCAGGTCGAAGGTCTGCGCGCCGCGCCCGCCGGTGTCCCGGTCCGCGAACCGCTCCCGAATGTCGCGCAGCACCGCGTGGTGTCGTGCCACGCGCTGCCCCACGATCAGGTCGCGGGCGTCTTCCAAGGTCCGCCGGATCGCCTCGCCGCCGGGGACCTCGCCGACACCGGTGCGGCCCTCGGAGTCGGTGAGGACGACGAGGTTGCGGGTGAAGTGCGGGGCGTGGGCCCCGCTGAGGTTGAGCAGCATGCTGTCGTCACCGGCGACCGGGACGACACGCATCGCGGTGACGACGGGCTGGGTGGCGGTGGCGGTGGCCATGGCCTGGGTCATGCGGGGAACTCCTTTGCGGGGGCGGGCAGTTAGGTGACCTGAGGGCACGTCGGAGCGAGGCGTCAGGTGACGAATTCGTCGGCGGCGGACACAAGTTCCCGCAGGATCCGGTGCTCGTCCTCGGTCAGGTCCGTGAGCGGGCTGCGTACCGGTCCTGCCGGGTGGCCGGTCACGGTCAGGCCGGCCTTGACGATGCTCACGGCGTAGCCCTGCTTGCGGTCGCGCAGCTCGGTGTAGGGCAGCACGAATCCGTTCAACAGCCGCTCCACGGTGGCATGGTCGCGCTCGCGCACGGCCGCGTAGAACTTCAGCGCGAACTCCGGTACGAAGTTGAAGAGGGCCGACGAGTACGTGCTGACGCCCAGTTCCAGGTACGGGACGGCGAACAGCTCGGCGGTCGGCAAGCCCCCGACGTAGGTGAGGCGGTCGCCGAGGGTGGCGTGGATGCGGGTCATCTCGGCGATGTCGCCGACGCCGTCCTTGTAGCCGATCAGGTTCGGGCAGGACTCGGCGAGCCGGGCGAGCGTGGTGGCCGTATAGACGGCGTTGGCTCGGCTGTAGACGATCACGCCGAGCGTGGTGGCGCGGCACACCGCTGCGACGTGTGCGGCCAGACCGTCCTGGCTCGCCTCGGTCAGATAGGGCGGGAAGAGCAGGATGCCGTCGGCGCCCGCCCGCTCCGCTGCTTGCGCGAACTCGACGGCCGCGGCGGTCCCGAGGCCCGCCGGGGCGAGGATCGGTGTGCCCTCGGGGGCCGCGGCGACGGCGGCCCGCACCACGGCGTCGACCTCGGCGGGCCGCAGCGAGAAGAACTCGCCGGTGCCGCCGGCCGCGAACAGACCCGCGACCTCGTACGCGCCGAGCCGAGTGATGTGCGCGCGATAGGCGTCCTCGTCGAAGGAGAGGTCCTCGGGGCGGAAGTGGGTGACGGGGAAGGAGAGCAGCCCGGAGCCGATCCGTGCGCCGAGTTCGGCGGGGGTGGGGCGGGTGCGGGAGGACTGGGAGGACATGGTCGTGCACTTCCTTGCTTGCCGGGGCCCGGGAGTTGATGAGGTCAGATGCCGAGGGCGTCCAGCCCCCACTCCATCGCGAGCACCCCGCCGAGGCCCAGGATCGCGAGCACCGTCGTATACGTCGTACGGACCTTGATGGCCTCGATGACCGACAGGTTGAAGTACTCCTTGAACAGCCAGAAGCCCGGGTCGTTGACGTGGGAGAAGGCGATGGATCCGCAGGACACCGCGAGCACCATCAGCTCGGGGTGGACCCCGCTGCCCGCCAGCAGGGGCAGGGCGATCCCGGCGGCCGTGACCACGGCGACCGTGGCCGAACCGAGGGCGACGCGCATGATCACGGCGATCAGCCAGGCGAGGACGATCGGCGAGATGGTCCAGTCGGCGGTGAGATCCCCGATGTAGTCGGTGATGTCCCCGTCGATGAGCACCTGCTTGAAGGCGCCGCCCGCGCCGACCACCAGCAGGATCATGGCCATTGCCTTGGCGGCCGACGTACAGGAGTCGGCGACCTCCTCCAGTGGGCGGCCCATCCGCGGTCCGAACACCCACATCGCGAGCAGCAGCGTGAGCAGCAGGGCGACGGGCGGTCCGCCGATGAAGGCGATGGGCGAGGCGAGGGAGTTGTCGTCGCCCGCCGCCATGTCGAAGACCGCGGCACCGGCGATGATCACCACGGGGAACAGGGCGATCGACAGGGACCAGCCGAGCCCGGGCATCTCCTCGTCGGCGAACTGCCGCTCGGTCACCAGGCCGCTGGGGATGGCGGGGTTCATCGAGCGGACGAAGGGCAGGCGCGGCCACACCAGCGCGATCAGCGCGCCGAGCGGCACGGCGAAGACGAGCCCGTACAGCAGGGTGTGGCCGACGGACGCGTGGAAGGTGCCGGCCACGGCGGTGGGGCCGGGGTGCGGTGGCAGGAAGCTGTGCATCGTCGACAGGGCGATCGACATCGGCAGGCCGACCCACAGCAGCTTCGAGCCGGTGGAGCGGACGAGCGTGAAGGCGACGGGTACGAGGATGACGAAGGCGACCTCGTAGAACATGGTCACGCCGATGAGCATCGAGGTGACCACCATGGCGGCCTGCACCCCGCGCGGCCCGAAGGCGTCGATCATCTTGTCGGCGATGCGCTGGGCGGCGCCGGCGTCGCCCATGACCCGGCCGAGCATCGCGCCGAGCCCGACGACCAGCATGGTGTCGCCGATCTGTCCGCCGACGCCTTCGCCGAGGACGTCGGGAATCTTCTCGGCGGGTATCCCCTGGACCAGCGCCACGGCTATCGCCACGAACAACAGCGCGGTGAAGCCGTTGAGTTTGAACCTCGTCATCAGCAGGAGCAGGACCAGCACGCTGATCCCGACGACTACGAGCGGCATGGGTGACCCGTTCTTCCTTGAACTGGGCCGGAGGTCCGACACGTCGCGGCGCACTGCCCACCGCGGTCCGCTTCGAGTCCCCCGACCATGAGCCGGTGCGGGGCCGCGCCGCCGCCTGCCCCTCGTCCCGGAGGGGCCGTGGCCGGTCGGCGCGTTGCAGTGGAAACTATGGGGTGATCGTCATGCAGGTCCAAGACTGTTTTCGCATGCTGTGATGCGCGAAAGGCATCAATGCCTCCGGCCCGCCCGCGCCACGCATGACGGGCCTCCGGCCTGCCACTCCACTCGCGACTGCCGTCCGGGCCGCCGGACCATGGCGAGTTGGGCCTCACGGGCCACGTCACCCGGTTTTGAGTTATCAGGCACGAAATACGCATAATGTCCGAAACGTGGGGGGTGTCCTCTTGCTCGGCGTCCCACATGACGCCGCTCACCGAGGACATACGCACCATGACCGTCACCGCACCCCAGCCCACCGCGCCCCGCGCACCCGGCACAGTTGCCGGCCGCGCCCGTGGGAAGCTCGCGACCGTGTGGGCGCCGCCGGTCGTCGCGCTCGTCCTCGGGCTGTGGGGGATCACCGGCCCCTCCGCGTGGACCGACGAGATCGTCACCATCGACGTGGCACGCCGGTCCTGGCCAGAGCTCGGACAGCTTCTCGGACACGTCGACGCGGTGCACGGCCTGCACTACGTGCTGCTGCACCTGGTCGACCAGGTCACAGGGCTGGGCGAGTTCACCGCGCGCGTGCCCTCGGCGCTGGCGGTGGCCGGTGCGGCAGCGGGCCTCGCGTGGCTGGGACGGCTGCTCGGCGGTCCGCGCCTCGGACTCTGCGCCGGGCTGCTGCTCGCCGTACTGCCGACCGCGTCACGGTACGCACAGGAGGCCCGCTCGTTCGCCTTCGTCATGGTGGTGGCCGTGCTCGCCACCGGTGCCCTCGTGAAGTCCCTGTCCGGCGAGGGCCGGGGCCGGTGGCCGCTCGCCTATGCCGCGCTCATAGCCCTGCTGGGCTGGTTCAACCTGCTCGGCCTGCTCCTGGTGCCCGCCCACGTGGTCACCGTGGCGCTGCGGCGGCCCGGCCGCCGCGTGGTGATGCGCCTGCTCCTCGCCCAGGTCGCGGGCCTCACCGCCGTCGTCCCGCTGCTGCTCGTCGCCGCGGCCCAGAGCGCCGCCGTGGGTGAGGCGGCACCGGTCACCGCGGGCACCCCGCTCAACTACTTCACCTGGCTGCTCACTCCCGGCCAGGGCACTCTGCCCACCGCGCTGAAGCTCCTTCTCACGGCCACGGCCGTCGCCGCCCTGACCCTGCTCGTGGTCCGCCGGCACAAGGCTCCGCCCCTGGCCCTCGCCGTCGGCGTGCCCTGGCTGGTAGTTCCCCCACTGCTCCTGGCGGCCGGCTCGCTCGGCCACCCCCTCTTCGCCTACCGGTACCTGCTGTTCTGTCTGCCGGCCCTGGCCCTGCTGCTCGCGACGGCCGCCACCGTCCTCGCCCCGCGTCAGCAGCTGGTGTTCGCCCTCCTGCCGGCAGTGCCTCTGGCCGCGTCCCACCTCGCCATACGCCAGGAGGACAGCCGACCGTGGGACACCCACGCCGTGATCAGGACGCTGCGGATCCACGAAGCCCCCGGCGACGCCATCCTGTTCAGCGGCGCCCGGTGCGGGCTGATCGCCACCGCCTTCAAGGAAGCCTTCACCGGCCATCCCGACCTGGGCACGGACCGGACGGCCGCCGGGCTCGGCGCCCTGGACAACCTGCCCGCCGACCCGGCCCTCCTGCAGCAGCGCCTTGCCCACACCACCCGCGTCTGGCACATCAGCTGCACCCACCTGTCCGCAGCCGCCCGCGAGGCGGCCGACCGCACCGCGGCAGCCCAGGAACAGACCCTCGCCCACGCAGGCTTCACCCCGGTCGACCACTACCGCGCCAACGGCGTGGACATCGAGCTCGACGAGCGGCCCGACGCCTGAGCCCAACCGGTCGAGGCAGAGGCAGCGTCAGGGCGTGATGGGCAGCTGACGCTTGTGCTCCGTGAGCCGGTAGCGGCGGACGATCGACGCGAAGGCCGGCTCGCCCACCGGCTTGCCCTCCAGGAAGTCGTCGATCTCGTCGTACGTCACCCCGAGGGCGTCCTCGTCCGGCTTGCCGGGGTCGAGGGTCTCCAGGTCCGCCGTCGGCGTCTTCCAGACCAGCTCGGCCGGGGCGCCGAGGAGCTCTGCCACGGCGCGCACCCGGCGCTTGGTCAGACCCGTGAGCGGGACCACGTCGGCCGCGCCGTCCCCGAACTTCGTGAAGAAGCCCGAGACCGCCTCGGCCGCGTGGTCGGTGCCCACAACCAGTCCGCCGTGCGCGCCCGCGACCGCGTACTGCGCGATCATCCGCTGCCGAGCCTTGATGTTGCCCTGCACGAAGTCCTCGTGGTGCGCGTCCCGGAAGGTCACGCCACCGGCCAGCGCCGCGGCCAGCGAGGCGTCGCTCGCGGCCTTCACGTCCACGGTCAGCACCTGGTCGGCGTTGATGAAGCCCAGGGCGAGCTGGGCGTCGTGCTCGTCGGCCTGGACTCCGTACGGCAGCCGCATCGCGTAGAAGGTCGCGTCGTGCCCGGCAGCGCGGGCGCGCTCCACCGCGAGCTGGCACAGCCGCCCCGCGGTCGTGGAGTCCACGCCACCGCTGATGCCGAGCACCAGCGAGCGCAGCCCCGTCGAGGTCAGCCGCTCGGTGAGGAAAGCCACCCGACGCTCGATCTCCAGCTGCGGGTCGAAGGTCGCGGACACCTCGAGCTCGCGGGCGATCTCCTGCTGCACGGTGCTGGACACCTGGTCGGTCACGGCTGCTCCTCGGGGTTCGGTCGTGGCGGTGGAGCGGCGGGCCCAGGGCCTCCGCTCAGCCGACTCTATGCTGGTCAGGCGGCTGATGGCCGCTGCGTACGGAAGTCCATGACCTGCTCGATGCGGCGCAGTGTGCGCTCGGCCGTGTCCCTGACATCGGCCGGGACGTCGCCGTGTTCCTCGATCATGGCCGCGTAGATGGGCATGTCGGTGGTGTCTATGGAGTGCATGGTGTGCCTTATCCCCCGTGCTTGGTTCGATCCTGCGGCCCACGCGGTCTCTCTGCGCGGACGCCGGACGAGTGTACGGGACAGATCATTTTGACATCCTCGCGGTCCTGAAGGGCCGGGATTCCTTAGGCAGCGCTTGGCGCTGCTGTCGGGGTCGGGCCGGTTGCCCGGCTGACAGGTTCCTGCTTCACAGACCGGCTGATGCCGAGGTCTCCACAAGCTGCAACGGCGAGTCCCGCCGCCCTGATGTTCTTCGCCGCGTTCAGATCCGCATGATCCCGATGCCCGCATGCGGTGCACACGAAGTCGGCTTGGCTCTTGCGGCTGTTCGCATCCACCTCCTTGCAGCGGTGGCAGGTCTGCGACGTGTACGCAGGATGAATCTTGATGATTCGGCTGCCCGAGTACCGGGCCGCACTGTTGAGAGCAAGTTCGAGGCGGTACCAGCCCTTGTTCAGGATCGCCCGATTCAGTCCGGACTTCTGCCGCACGTTCCTGCCTGGTACTTCGATCGTCCCGGACGCACTTGCAGTCATGTGCCGGGTCTTGAGATCCTCCAGCACCACCAGCGCGTTGTCGGCCGTGAGCCGGTTCGCCAGCTGCGCAGCGAAATCTGCGCGCCGGTCGATGACGCAACGCATGATCCGGTTCATGGCCTTGATGACCTTGGCCCGGTTGCTGCTCCCGCGCTTGGAACGGGAGAGCCGGTGCTGCAGCCTCCGGTACCGCTCCAACTCCCCTGCAGTGGCGAACTCCCGGTCATGGAAAGTCCCCTCAGACGTGACAGCCGCAACCTTCACGCCTCGGTCCACACCGACCGCCGTGCCAGGCATGGCATGTGTGTCGGGGGCCTGCTGTCTGTCGTCGACGAGGAACGAGATATACCAGTGGCCTCCCTTGAAGGACACCGTCGCCGACCGCACCGCACCTCCAGGCGGACGCGACCAGCGAAAGGTCACCCAGCCGAGTTTAGGGAGCTTGGCCCGGCCCCACTTCCGACCCAGCCGCTCCACAGTGATCAACTTGCCCATCGGGAACCGGAACGACGGCACCCAGCGATTCTTGGACCGCCAGCGGACCTTGAACGTCCCATGCGTCCGGCAGGCCGCATCCAGGTCTTTGAGCGTCTGCTGCAGCACATGCGACGGCGCAACCTTCAGCCACTCGTGCTCGGTCTTGGCCTCCGCCAGCTCTGCACACTGCGGTGCGTAGTTCATCCACCCACCACGCTGTCGGTACTGCCGCCGCTGATCAAGCGCGGTATTCCACACCGCTCGGCAGACATGCCCGAACTCCACACACTGCTCCGCCTGCTCGCCAGTGAGGGCGAGGCGGTATCGGCGGCCGGTCAGCATGCACCCAGGCTCCCAGGCCAGCATGATCGTTGGTGAGCCTTGCGTCTTGCTGCTGCGCGCCTCCCATACAGCAAGGACGGGCCAACCCAGCCCCGAAGGACCGGCCCTACACCCAAGAGCATTGTCATCTTGTGCGACCCGGACGCGAGTGACTCGTTGAACCGGGCATGGACCAACAGCCACCGCGCCCTCGTCGCCGACCGCTCGGACGGGGAGCCCCGCATTTGCGGCACGCCGACGAGGACGCCGAACCGCTGGAACAGCCGAAGCTGACGTTGCGCGCCAGGGCGGCCCGCCTGGCCCGGACCATGCAGTGACCCGGCGGACCGGTCGGACCCGGCGGACCGGTCAGCGCAGGTCGAGCCGCATCAGGATCCGGGGATGACCGGCGAGGACCGAGGTGGTGTCGGCGGCGTGGGCGAACCCGGCGCGCTCGAAGTTCTTCCGGATCCCGGCGTACGCCATGGTCAGGTCGACCTTGGCAGCCCCGTTGTCGAGGGGGTACGCCTCGATCGCCGGTGCGCCGTGCGCCCGTGCGAAATCGACCGCGCCGGCGATGAGGGCGTGCGAGATCCCCTGCTTCCGGTGGCCCGGGCGCACGCGGATGCACCACAGCGACCAGACCGGCAGGTCGTCGACGTGCGGGATCTTCCGGTTCCGCGCGAAGGAGGTCTCCGCGCGCGGGGCCACGGCGGCCCAGCCGACCGGCTCGTCGCCGTCGTACGCGAGCACGCCCGGCGGAGGTTCCGCGCGGCACAGGTCGGCGACGTACTCCCCGCGGGCCGGCCCGCGGAGCTCGTTGTTGAGCTTGGACGGGATCCGGTAGCTCAGGCACCAGCAGACGTTGGCGCCGGGCGACTTCGGGCCGACCAGGGTGCGGACGTCCTCGAAGACCGAAGCCGGGCGGATTTCCATGGTCATGGCGCCACGATGCCACGGCGGCCGAGGGTCGGGGCGTAGATCAACTCGGTTCGCCGGTCCGGGCGCGGAGCAGCCGGAAGAACCGCTGTACGTCGCCGACCAGGAGCCCCGGCTGTTCCATGGCCGCGAAGTGCCCGCCGCTGCCGTAGGTCGTCCACTGCACGATGTTGTTCGTCCGGTCGGCGATGTGGCGCAGCGGAATGAAGTTGTCCCGCGGGAAGTCGGCCAGCGCGGTCGGCGTGCCGGACGACTGCGGCGGCTCGCCCCAGTAGTCCGCGTGGGCCCGCTCGTAGTAGACGCGGGCGGAGGAGCCAGCCGTGCCGGTCAGCCAGTACAGCATCACGTTGGTGAGCATCTGGTCCCGGTCGACGGCGTCCTCCGGGCGGTCCCGGGAGTCGGTCCACTCCTTGAACTTCTCGGCGATCCAGGCGAGTTGGCCGACCGGCGAGTCGGTCAGCGCGTAGGCGAGCGTCTGCGGCCGGGTGGCCTGGAGGTCGGCGTAGCCCTGACGGTCCCGGGTCCAGGCCTGCATGCGCTGCCAGGAGGCCAGCGTCCGCTCGCGCTCGTCCGGGCTCAGCGCGGCCAGCTCGTCCGCGCCGGGTTCACGGGTGGGCGCGGAGTTCGGCAGCAGGTTCAGATGTACGCCGATGACCCGGTCAGGCCGGGTGCGGCCGAGCTCCCGGGAGATGGCCGCTCCCCAGTCGCCGCCCTGCACGCCGTAGCGCTCGTAGCCGAGGCGCTCCATCAGTTCGCCGAAGGCGGCGGCCACCCGCTTGAACTCCCAGCCCGTGTCGCCGGTCGGCCCGGAGAAGCCGAATCCGGGGATGCTGGGCAGGACGAGGTGGAAGGCGTCGGCGGGGTCGCCGCCGTGGGCGCGCGGGTCGGTGAGTGGGCCGGTGACCTGCGCGAACTCGACGATCGAGCCCGGCCAGCCGTGGGTCATCAGGAGCGGGGTCGCGTCCGGCTCCGGGGACCTGATGTGGGCGAAGTGGACATTCGCCCCGTCGATCGTGGTGGTGAACTGCGGCCACCGGTTCAGCCCGGCCTCGGCGGCACGCCAGTCGTATGCGTGCCGCCAGTAGTGCGCCAGCTCCCTGAGGTAGTCACGCGGGATGCCGTACGCCCAGCCCACACCGGGCAGTTCGTCCGGCCAGCGGGTGCGGTCGAGGCGCTCGTGGAGGTCGTCCAGGTCGCCTTGGGGGATGTCGATGACGAACGGAGACATCTCCGCGCCGGTATGCGTGATCATGCGACCGCACCCTACGGGTAGCGGCTACGGCTCCAGTCGCCGCGGGCAGTACGCCGGTCCGCTCACCGGATTGCACCGTACGGTCGCGCCGTGCGGCAGCTCCCCCACGTAGTCACTGCCGTAGCGGGCCGCGAGGCCCGGCACCGGGAAGTCCGTGGAGATCATCTGGGCGCCGGAGGACAGGGCGTCCCGCAGCTGGGAGGTGTCGCCGGACGTCGCCTGGATGAGCGGCACGTCGGAGCGCGTACGGACGAAGTAGCCGCGTTTGACCAGGTCCTGGATGTAGGCCTGCCGGGGACCCGTCGGGTCGTTCTCCGCGATGAATGCCGCGTCCGGGCGGCCCGCGCGGGAGTTGGTGAACAGGACCCGGCCCTGCAGCGACTCATGGCCGCCCGCCAGATACGGGGCCTGGAAGGCGGGGTCGCTGTTGTCCATCAGGAACATCACCTGGCCACGGGCGGCGGACACGCGAGGCCAGCCGTGCTTCAGGACGGACTGCTCCAGCGTCTTGCCCTTGTGCCGGATGTCGTCGGGCGTGACCATCTCCTTCTCCCCGAAGACGGTGCGGATCTCGTCGTCGAGGGCCTGCAGCATCGCCGCGTCCCAGGGCGGGGACTTCGCGCCGCCCAACTCTTCCAGCCGGGGGTCGGTCCGCTTGAGCTCCATCAGGATCGGCACCGTGACAGGCCCGCCGTGGGCGTCGGACCACTGCTTGACCTGGCGCAGACAGCCGGCCAGCGTCACACAGGTGGTGTTGTAGTCGAAGTCGCCCCAGTGCATCACCTTGAAGCCGGGCTTCTTCCAGTCCGGGTCGGTGAGCGCGGGCAGGCCGGCGACCTTGCGGATCAGCGGGTTCGCGTACAGGCCGCCCTGCGGGTCCGGGAAGACGTCGAGCTCGATGCCGCGCACCCGCTGCCGCTCCAGCTGCACCGGGAGGGAGGCGTGGCTGTACTGCAGGGTGGCCGCGCCCGGGTCCTGCTGCATCTGGATCTGGACTTCCTTGAAGGACACCTCGCGGTGATAGCTGTTGTGCGTCGCCATCGTCTGCAGCTGGTTGATCCGCAGCCCGGCTGCCGGATCCCGGCCCGCGGCGGACCGCCCGGCGGGCTCGGCCGCGGCCGAGGACGCGAGTGCGAGCGCCGCGACGGCGGTCAGCGCGGTCGCGGCGGCGGCAAGGCGGCGGACTGTTCCGAATGATCTCGCTGAGGTCGTCTCTGAGGTCGTACGCACAAGGTCCTCCCGGCTCGGGCACGGCTACCGGAAGGACCATCGCGCGCGGCGGTGATGTGGTCAACACCGCTCGCCGGACCGGGAGATGAACAGGCCACCCGGGAGACGGGACTATGGGCTCCCGAGCTTGCGCAGCGCCCGTTCGGACGCCGAGCCCGGCTCCGCGGCGAACAGGTCGAGCCCGCAGCAGGAAGGCTGGTCGGGCAGCGAGACGAGCTCCCCGTGCAGGGTCAGTTCGCCCACGACCGGGTGTTGCAGCACATACGTCCTCGACCGGGCCTGCGCCACCGGGTGCTCGGCCCACATCCGCGTGAAGTCGGCGCTCAGCTCCCGCATGTGGTCGATGTGCGCCGTGAGCGCGGCATCGCCGCGGTACCGGCCGAACAGCACGCGCAGATGCGCCACATGCGCGCGTGCCGCCCGCTCCCGGTCGGTGGGGCGCAGCCACAGGCGTGGCCCGGTGAACAGCAGGTGCGAGAGGGTGCGGTGGTCTTCGGGCAGCGCGGCGAGGTCGCCGAACACCGCCCCGGCGAGCTGGTTCCAGCCGATGATCTGGGTGTGCCGGCCGACCAGCAGGGCCGGGGTCAGCGTGAAGGACCGCATCAGGTGGCGCAGGCCCACCGGCACGTCCGCCGAGGCTCCGACGTCCGCGCACGGCAGGGGACGCCGTGCGATCCGTCGCAGGTGGGCCAGTTCGTCCGGGTCCAGGCGCAGGGCCGCGCCGACGGCGTCCAGGACGTCGCCCGAGACGCTGTCGCCCCTGCCCTGTTCCAGCCGTGTGTAGTGGGCGATGCTCACGCCCGCCACACGGGCCAGCTCCTCACGCCGCAGGCCCTCGACGCGGCGCACTTTGCCGTAGTCCCGCAGCCCGACGTCCGCCGGGCGCAGCCGGGCACGGCGTGACTTGAGGAAGTCGCTCAACTCGCTCCGGTCGTCCACTCGCCAACCCTACGTCCGTGCGGGCGTTGGGTGATCACGCCGTGAGTACGCAGCAGGCGGGCCTGGCTGGGGAGTTGGGGCGGTCCCAGGCTGTCCATCGAGCCACCCCCACTCGCGTACACGCATCACGTACACGCATCACATGCACGTACTCACGTACCCGAATCACGTACACGCACTGGCATACACGCACTCTGAACGGAGCGGAACCGTGCCCCGAACCCTCGGACTCATCGGCAGCGGCATGATCGGAACTTCCCTCGCCCGCCTGGCCGTAGCGGCAGGCATCGAGGTCGTCCTCAGCAATACGCGCGGCCCGGACAGTCTCGCCGGATTGGTCGCCGAACTGGGCGGGCGGGCCCGGGCGGCCACGCCGGAAGAGGCCGCACAGGCGGGAGATCTGGTGGTGGCGGCCGTCCCGCTGACTGCGTTCGGACGGCTGCCCGCCGCTGCCCTGGCCGGCAGGACGGTCCTCGACACGGCGAACTACTACCCCGAGCGGGACGGCCGGGTGGCCGAGCTGGAAGCGGGTGACCTGACCTCCAGTGCGCTGCTGCAGCGCCATCTGCCGGGCGCGCACGTGGTCAAGGCGTTCAACACCATCACCCCGCACCAGCTGTTCTCACTCGCCCGGCCTGCGGGCGGGCCGGACCGCAGCGCACTGCCCCTCGCCGGGGACGACCCGGAGGCCAAGACAGCGGCAGCCCGGCTGCTCGACGTGCTCGGATACGACGCGGTGGACATCGGCACGCTCGCCGACAGTTGGCGCAGCGAACCGGATACGCCGGTGTACATCCGGCCCTATCTCGGCGAAGTGCCCGCCCTGAGCGTCGAGGAATTCCTCAGCTGGACCCGGCAGACGCCCGGCATCCCCGTTCCTGCCGCGCAGGTCGGCAAGTTGGTGGACAGCGCGGTGCGTCGTCGGGCGGGCGAGGCCAGGCTCCCGAGCGATGCCTGACCGCGACTCGTACGGGCCGGGTGTCGCTCAGCGCGGCACCAGGCTCGATCCGCGTACGACCAGTTCGGGACGGAGGACGACCCGGCGGTGCTCATGGGCGCCGGGTGCCTCGGCGGAGATCTCTTCGAGGAGGAGTTCCGCGGCGAGGGCGCCCATGGTCGCGGCGGGCTGGCGTACCGAGGTGAGGGGGACGACCGCGGCGGCGGCGAACTCGATGTCGTCGTAGCCGACGATCGCCATGTCCTGGGGGACCTTCACGCCGGCCGCGTACAGGGCCTGCAGTACGCCGAGGGCCAGCAGGTCGTTGGCGCAGAAGACGGCGGTGGGGCGCTCCGCGAGGCCGAGCAGGCGGGCACCCGCGTCGCGGCCCGCGGCCACGTCGAGGCGTTCGGTGGGGAGTTCGCGCAGGGCTTCGGCGGGCAGGCCCGCCTGGCGCAGGGCGGCGAGTGCTCCCTCCCGGCGGTCCCTGACCTGGTTGAGGTGGGGCGGGCCGCTGACGTACGCGAGGGAGCGGTGGCCGGTCTCGACGAGGTGGCGCACGGCGAGGGCGCCGCCCGCCACGTCGTCGACGGAGACCGAGCATTCGGTGGCGCCCTCGGCGACCCGGTCCACGAGGACGAAGGGGATGTGGTGGCGGCGGAAGGCGTCGATGTTGCGGCCGGTGGCGTCGGCGGGAGTGAGGAGTACGCCGCGGACGCGTTGTTCGGCGAAGAGGGAGAGGTAGTCGGCCTCTTCGGCGGGGCTCTGGTCGCTGTTGCAGACCATGACGCCGAGTCCGGCCTCGCGCGCGGCGCGTTCGGCGCCGCGCGCGACGTCCACGAAGAACGGGTTGCCCATGTCGAGCACGAGCAGCGAGATGATGCGGCTGCGCCCGGCCCGCAGCTGGCGGGCGCTCTCGCTGCGCACGTAGCCGAGCCGGTCTATGACGGCCTGCACCCGCAGTCGGGTCTCCTCGGCCACCGTCTCGGGGCGGTTGATGACGTTCGAGACGGTGCCCACGGAGACTCCGGCGTGCCGGGCCACGTCCTTGATGCCGACCATGCCTGCCATGCGTGCCTCGTGCTCCGTCCTGCCGTCCCCCGCCATGGGCACAGCGTATGCGCGTGCGGGGCGGCGCCCCGGCCCCGCTCAGAACTTGTACTTGCTCAGAACTTCCACCGGCTCAGAACTCGAACTGGTCGATGTTCTTCTTGTCGAAGACCGTCGGGTCGCCGAGGTCGATGACCCCGTCGGCGCCGATGGTGAAGCTGCCGAGGTCGCCCGCCTTGAAGCTCTCGCCCTCCTGTCCGGTGATCCGCCCGGAGGACAGCGCGACGGCGGTGTGCGCGGCGAGCGCGCCGAGCTTGGCCGGGTCCCAGAGTTCGAAGGCGTCGACCGTGCCGTTCTTGACGTACTGGCGCATGTCGTTGGGGGTGCCGAGGCCCGTCAGCTTGACCTTGCCCTTGTATTTGGAGCCGGACAGGTACTGGGCGGCGGCCTTGATGCCGACGGTGGTCGGGGAGATGATCCCGGCCAGCTTGGGGTGTTCCTGGAGCAGGCCCTGGGTCTGCTGGAAGGACTGCTGGGCGTCGTCGTTGCCGTACGCCGTCTTGACCAGCTTCATGTCCTTGTACTTGGGGTCCTTGAGTTCGTCCTTCATGAACTCGATCCAGGTGTTCTGGTTGGTGGCGGTCTGCGCGGCGGACAGGATCGCGATGTCGCCCTTGTAGTCGAGCTGCTTGCCCAGGAGCTCGACCTGGCTGCGGCCGATGGCCTCGGCGCTCGCCTGGGAGATGAAGGCGTCGCGGCAGCCGGGCTTGGTGTCGGAGTCGTACGTGACGACCTTGATGCCGTTCTTCATCGCCTGCTTGAGCGCGGTGCACAGGGCGCCGGGGTCCTGGGCGGAGACGGCCATGGCGTCGACCTGCTGTTGGGTGAGCGTATTGACGTAACTGACCTGCCCTGCGGTGTCGGTGGCGCTGTTGGGGCCGACCTCCTTGAAGGAGGAGCCCAGTTCCTTCAGGGCCTGCTCGCCGCCCTTGTCGGCGACGGTGAAGTAGGGGTTGTTGACCTGCTTGGGCAGGTAGGCGACGGTGAGGCCCTTCTTGAGAGCGGCGTTCGGGTCGGCCTTGGCGTGCGACGCCTTGGGGCCGCCGTCGTCGTCCTTGGTCGAGTCCTTGGTGGTGCCGCCGCAGGCCGTCGCGGTCAGGGCGAGCGAGGTGACGGCGGCCAGCGCCACGGCCGCCTGGCGGATTTTGGGAGTGAACATCGCGGGTGGGTCCCTTCAGGAGCCTTCAGGAGGTGCGCGGGAGGGCGGAATCGGAGGCGGTGGCGGTGGCTGTGCCGGTGGTGGTGGCTCTGCGGCCGGCCCGTGCCGTGGCGATCTGGCGTGCGACGCGCGGGCCGAGCACGGAGACGACGAGCAGGACGCCGGTGACGACGATCTGCGACTGTGCGGAGACGTTGAGCAGGCTCATCACGTTCTGCAGCGCGCCGAGCAGGAAGACTCCGGCGATCGCGCCGCCGAGGGTGCCTTTGCCGCCGTCGAAGTCGATGCCGCCGAGCAACACCGCGGCGACGACGGAGAGTTCGAGCCCGGTGGCGTTGTCGTAGCGGGCGCTGGCGTAGTGCAGGGCCCAGAAGATCCCGGTGGCCGACGCCATCAGTCCGGTGGCGGTGAAGAGCCAGAGCTTCTGCCGCTTGACCCGTACGCCGGCGAAGCGGGCCGCCTCCTCGTTGGCGCCGACCGCGAAGAGCGCACGCCCGAACGGCGTGGCGTGCAGGGCGATGACGGCGACGGCGAGCAGCGCCAGGAAGGGCAGCAGGGCGTACGGGATGAACGTGTCGCCGATGCGGCCCGAGGCGAAGTCGAGGTACTGGAAGGGGAAGTCGGTGACCGCGTCCGAGCCGAGGACGATCTGGGCAATGCCCCGGTAGGCGGCCATCGTGCCGATGGTGACGGCGAGGGACGGCAGCCCGAGCCGGGTCACCAGGAGGCCGTTGACAAGACCGCAGACCACACCCAGCAGAAGACAGAGCGGAATGATCGTCTCGATCGCCATGCCCGCGTTCCACAGGGCGCCCATCACCGCGCCCGAGAGTCCGGCGGTGGAGGCGACCGAGAGGTCGATCTCGCCGGACACCACGAGCAGGGTCATGGGCAGGGCGATCAGCGCGATCGGCAGTGTATTGCCGATCAGGAAGGACAGGTTGAGGGCGTTGCCGAACCCGTCCACGAAGGAGAAGGACAGCAGGAGCAGGACGAGCAGGAGGGCGCCGACGACGGTGTCCCAGCGGACGGCGCGCAGCAGTGGCGTGTCAGCCATCGAGACCACTCCTTGAGTCGGCTGTCTTGACCGCGGACCGGTTCGCCGCGGCCCTCTTCTTGAGGGACAGGGCCACGCGGACGGCCACGATCCGGTCGACGGCGATGGCGAGGACAAGCAGCACGCCGTTGATGGCGAGGACCCAGACGGAGCTGACGCCGAGGGCGGGCAGCACGCTGTTGATCGAGGTGAGCAGCAGGGCGCCGAGGGCCGCGCCGTAGACGCTGCCGGAGCCGCCGGTGAAGGCGACGCCGCCGACCACGACGGCGCTGACGACGGTGAGTTCATAGCCGTTGCCGGTGGAGCTGTCGACGTTGCCGAAGCGTGCCAGGTACAGCGCTCCGGCGAGTCCGGCGAGCGCGCCGCACGCCGTGTACGCGGCGAGGATCCGCCTGCGTACGGGGATACCGGCGAGGCGCGCCGCCTCCGGGTTGGAGCCGAGCGCGTACAACTCGCGGCCGCCGCCGAAGTGCCGCAGGTAGTAGGCGGTCGCGAGCAGGACGGCGAGGGCGATCAGCGCGAGGTAGGGGACGGCGGAGATGCCGCCGGAGCCGAAGTCGACGAAGCCGCCGGGCAGGTCGGACGCCGTGATCTGGCGCGAGCCCACCCAGATCGAGTCGATGCCCCGGATGATGTAGAGGGTGCCCAGGGTGACGACGAGGGCGGGCACCTGGCCGAGGCTGACCAGGGCGCCGTTCAGGAGTCCGCAGCCGACGCCGAGTACGACGGCGAGCAGGATCGCGACCGCTGAACTGCCGCCGCCTTGCAGGTGGTTGCCCGCCGCGAAGGCGCTGATGCCGAGCGTGGAGCCGACGGACAGGTCGACGTTGCGGGTGATGACCACCAGCGCCTGGCCGACCGCGACGAGGACCAGGATCGTCGCGTTCAGGAGCAGGTCCTTGATGCCCTGCTCGGAAAGGAACTCGCTGTTCCCGGCCTGGGTGATCGCGATCATCACCAGGAACACCAGCAGGATGGCGAGTTCACGGAGCTTGAAGACGCGGTCCACGAGCCGGGTCGCGCCGGACTTCGCCGGGTCGACCGCGGGGACGGCGGCGTGCTCGGTGACGGTCATGCCGCCCTCCCGGTGGCCGCCGCCATGACGGACTCCTCGGTGGCGTCCGCGCGCGCCAGTTCGGCGGTGAGGCGTCCCTCGTGCATGACGAGGACGCGGTCGGCCATGCCGAGGATCTCCGGCAGGTCGGAGGAGATCATCAGGACGGCGACGCCGTCGGCGGCGAGTTCGGAGAGCAGCCGGTGCACCTCGGCCTTGGTGCCGACGTCGATGCCGCGGGTGGGCTCGTCGACGATCAGCACCCGGGGCCCGGTGGCGAGCCATTTGGCGAGCACGACCTTCTGCTGGTTGCCGCCCGACAGGGTGCCCACGGCGTCCGCGAGGCGCGCGTACTTGACCCGCAGTCGTACGGCCCAGTCGAGGGAGCGGCTGCGTTCGGCGCCGCGGTCCATGAGTCCGGCCCGTACGGTCGTACGCAGCCCGGTGAGCCCGATGTTGCGTTCGATGGACATGCCCATCACCAGGCCCTGGGCGCGCCGGTCCTCGGGGACGAGTGCGATGCCCGCGGCCATGGCGGTGCTGGGTGCGCCGTTCGTCAGCGGCCGGCCCTGGACCTCCACGGTTCCGGCGTCCCACCGGTCGACGCCGAACACGGCCCGCGCGACCTCGCTGCGGCCGGCCCCGACCAGGCCCGCGAGACCCACGATCTCGCCGCGGCGCACCTCGAAGGACACATCGGTGAAGACGCCCTCGCGGGTCAACCGCCGCACGCTGAGCGCGACTTCACCGACCTGGGTGTCCTGTTTGGGGTAGAGCTCGTCGAGGTCCCGGCCCACCATGCGGCGCACCAGAGCGTCCTCGGTCAGACCGTCGACCGGCTCGCTCGCGATCAACTCGCCGTCCCGCAGGGTCGTGACGTACTGGCAGAGCGCGAAGATCTCTTCCAGACGGTGCGAGATGAACAGGATCGCCGCGCCCTGCTCGCGCAGCGTGCGTACGACGCCGAAGAGGCGGGCGACTTCACTGCCGGTGAGGGCGGCGGTCGGCTCGTCCATGATCAGGACGCGGGCGTCGAAGGAGAGCGCCTTGGCGATCTCGACGAGTTGCTGGTCGGCGATGGAAAGGCCGCGCGCGGGCCGCTCGGGGTCGAGGTCGACGCCGAGGCGGGTGAACAGGGCCTGTGCGGCGGCGTTCACGGCCTTGTGGTCGACGCGCCGGAAGGAGCGGCGGGGCTGGCGGCCCATGAAGATGTTCTCCGCGACGGACAGGTCGGGAAAGAGCGTCGGCTCCTGGTAGATGACGGCCACGCCGGCGTCGCGGGCGTCGGCCGGGCCGTGGAAGACGACGGGCATCCCGTCGAGCAACAGGCCGCCGGCATCCGGGCGGTGGACCCCGGCGAGGGCCTTGATGAGCGTGGACTTCCCGGCGCCGTTCTCACCGGCGAGGGCATGCGCCTGGCCGGCGTACAGCTCGAGGGAGACGTCCCGGAGCGCACGCACGGCTCCGAAGGACTTGCTCAGGCCCTGCACGGCCAGGACGGGGGGCTCTCTCATGGGCAGCACCGATCGGTGTGGGCGGAACACTGGCGACGAGGTGGGGGGAGGTGCGCAGCAGCGTATGAAAGGTTTCAATCAATTTTCAGGGAAGCTAAACCTCGCCCAACTGCCGCGTCAATGGGCGGGACTTGGATTTCTGCTCGTGCCCGGAAGGTCACGCGGAAGACCTTGACAGGCTCCGGGCAGCTCCCTAGCTTCGCCTCTCGTGAAACGATTCATCCTCGAGTCGTTACGGAGCCGATTGTGATCAGCAGAAGACGACTGCTAGGCACCACCGCCACGGCCGCCCTCGCGACAGCAGCGACGGCCGTGGGCACCGGAGCCGCGACGGGAGCGCAGGCAGCGCCTGTCTCCGCCCGCGCCGGTAGACAGGCCCTACGCGTCACCGCGCCGACCGTGGAGTACGTGAGGCACCCCCTCGGCCTCGACGTGCCCCGGCCCAGGCTCAGTTGGCCGCTGGCCTCGGACGAGAAGGACCAGGCGCAGAGCGCCTACCAGGTGCGGGTGGCCACCGCACCGGACCGGCTGGAGAAGCCGGACGTGTGGGACAGCGGCAAGGTCGCCTCCCCGGACTCGGTGCTTGTCCCTTATGCGGGGCCGGAGTTGAAGGCGCGTACCCGCTACCACTGGCAGGTGCGGGTCTGGGACACCGCCGGGTCGCCCTCCGGCTGGAGCGAGCCGTCATGGTGGGAGACCGGCCTGACCGCTGCCTCGGACTGGTCGGCGCGCTGGATCGCGGCGCCCAAGGCACTGGCCGGGGCGCCCTCGCTGGAGGGTGCTTCCTGGATCTGGTTCCCCGCGGGCGATCCCGCCAACAACGCGCCCGCCGCGACCCGTTGGTTCCGTGGCCGGATCGGCGTCCCCGCGGGCGTGACCCGGGCGCGGCTCGTGATGGCGGCCGATGACGGGTTCACCGCGTACGCCAACGGTACGCGGCTCGCGCACACCGAGCCGGACGGAGCGGCCAACAACTGGCAGCGCCCCGTGGTGGTCGAGGCCCGACTGGAACCGGGCGCCACCGTGATCGCCGTCTCCGCGACCAACGCCACGGCGGGCCCGGCCGGGCTGCTCGGCCTGCTTGAGCTGACGACCGCGGACGGCGTGCGCACCTTCGTCACCGATGCCTCCTGGAAGTCCACCGACAAGGAGCCCACCGGCGACTGGCAGTCCGCCGGCTATGACGACGGCGCGTGGCCGGCGGCCAAGGTGGCCGCCGAGTGGGGCGATGCCCCCTGGGGCAAGGTCGTGGCGGGCTCCTCACCCGCCGCCCAACTGCGCCACGAATTCCGCCTCCCGGCCGGGAAGAGCGTCGCCCGGGCCCGCCTGTACGCCACGGCGCTCGGCCTCTACGACGCCCACCTCAACGGCGGGCGCGTCGGCGAGGACCGGCTGGCGCCCGGCTGGACCGACTACGACAAGCGCGTCCAGTACCAGACGTACGACGTCACCACGCAGCTGAAGTCCGGCGCCAACGCGCTGGCCGTCACCCTCGCCGCGGGCTGGTACGCGGGGAACATCGCCTGGTTCGGCCCGCACCAGTACGGCGAACGGCCCGCGTTCCTGGGCCAGTTGGAGGTGACGTACACCGACGGCACGAGCGAGCGGGTGCTGTCCGGTACCGGTTGGCGCGCGGCGAACGGGCCGATCACGAGCGCCGATCTGATGTCGGGCGAGGAGTACGACGCCCGGCTCGAGACGCCGGGCTGGACGCGGGCCGGCTTCGACGACTCCCGGTGGGCGGCCGTCGACGCCGTGGACGGCGTGAAGGCCGCGCTGGTCGCGGAGGTCGACGGCCCGGTGCGCCTGGAGCGCGATCTCGCCGCCAAGAAGATGACCGAGCCCAAGCCGGGCGTCTTCGTCTACGACCTGGGCCAGAACATGGTGGGCGCGGTGCGCCTTCGGGTCGCGGGCAAGGCGGGCACCACGGTGCGGCTGCGGCACGCGGAGGTGCTGAATCCCGACGGCACCGTGTACACGGCGAATCTGCGGTCGGCCCGCGCGACGGACGCGTACGTCCTCAAGGGAAGCGGCACGGAGACCTTCGAGCCGCGCTTCACCTTCCACGGGTTCCGCTACGTCGAGGTCACGGGCCATCCGGGGAAGCCGCCGCTGGACGCGGTCACCGGCCGGGTGATCCACACGTCGGCGCCCTTCACGATGGACTTCCGCACGAACGTCCCGATGCTCAACCAGCTGCACAGCAACATCACTTGGGGCCAGCGCGGCAACTTCCTGTCCATCCCCACGGACACCCCCGCCCGCGACGAGCGGCTCGGCTGGACCGGTGACATCAATGTGTTCGCGCCGACGGCCGCCTACACGATGGAGTCCGCACGCTTCCTCACCAAGTGGCTGGACGACCTGCGCGACGGCCAGGCGGCGGACGGCGCGTTCCCGAACGTGGCCCCGCTCATGGACACCGGCGGCGGCGTGGCGGGCTGGGGCGACGCCGGGGTGACCGTGCCGTGGGCGCTCTACCAGGCCTACGGGGACGTACGGGTGCTTGAGCAGGCCTGGGCGTCGATGGTGAAGTGGCTCGACTACCTGAAGGCGCACAGCTCGGGGTTCCTGCGGCCGGACGAGGGCTTCGGGGACTGGCTGAACGTCCAGGACGAGACGCCCAAGGACGTCATCGGCACCGCCTACTTCGCGCACAGCGCCTCGCTCGTCGCCCAGGCCGCCGAGGCCCTGGGCAAGGACCCGGCGCCGCACAAGAAACTCTTCACCGATGTCCGCGATGCCTTCCGGACCGCGTACGTCACCAGTGGCGGGCGGGTGAAGGGCGACACGCAGACCGCGTACGTCCTGGCCCTGTCCATGGACCTGCTCACCGAGGCCGACCGCACCCCGGCCGCCGACCGGCTCGTGGACCTCATCGAGGCCAAGGACTGGCACCTCTCGACGGGCTTCCTCGGCACCCCGCGCCTGCTGCCCGTGCTCACCGCGACCGGGCACACGGACGTCGCCCACCGGCTGCTGACGCAGCGCACCTTCCCGAGTTGGGGCTATCCGATCGACCGGGGTTCCACGACCATGTGGGAGCGCTGGGACTCCATCAAGCCCGACGGCAGCTTCCAGGACGCCGGGATGAACTCCTTCAACCACTACGCGTACGGCTCGGTGGGCGAGTGGATGTACGCCCACCTAGCCGGGATCGCCCCGGCGGCGCCCGGCTTCCGGAAGATCCTCGTACGGCCGCGGCCGGGCGGCGGGGTGAACGAGGCACACGCCCGCTTCGACTCGGTGTACGGCCGCATCAGCACCGACTGGACCTCCGGGTCCGACGGCTTCCGTCTCACCCTCACCGTGCCGGCCAACACCACCGCCGAGGTGTGGGTACCCGAGGGCCGCGGTACGGCCCAAGTGGCGGACCGAAGCGCGAAGTTGCTGCGCCGCGCGGACGGCTGCGCCGTGTTCGCCGCCGGCTCGGGGACGCACCGCTTCTCCGCCTGACCCACCGGGCGGGTGCCGGACGCCACTGCGTCCGGCACCCGCCCGAGCACCGGAACCATCCTCCAGAAGGGCTGCGCGATGACCGCCGGAACCAGCAAGGACACCCCCGGGGCCCGGCCCCCGGCCCGGGAAGCCGTGAAAGCGGCGCTCACCACCCAGGCCGTCGAGACCCCGTCGTGGGCGTACGGAAACTCCGGCACGCGCTTCAAGGTCTTCGCACAGCCAGGCGTCCCCCGCACTCCGTTCGAGAAGCTGGACGACGCCGCCCAGGTGCACGCCCACACCGGGGTGGCGCCGACCGTCGCCCTGCACATTCCGTGGGACCGCGTCGACGACTACGCCGCGCTCGCCGCGTACGCCGAAGAACGCGGACTGCGGATCGGCACGATCAACTCCAATGTGTTCCAGGACGACGACTACAAGCTGGGCTCGGTCACCAACCCGGACCCGGTGGTGCGCCGCAAGGCCGTCGGTCATCTCCTCACTTGCGTCGACATCATGGAGGCGACCGGTTCGAGGGACCTGAAGCTCTGGTTCTCCGACGGCACCAACTACCCCGGCCAGGACGACCTTCGGGCTCGCCAGGACCGGCTCGCCGAGGCCCTGCGCACCGTGTACGACCGGCTCGGCGACGGGCACCGGATGCTCCTCGAATACAAGCTCTTCGAGCCGGCCTTCTACGCCACCGACGTACCGGACTGGGGCACGGCGTACGCCCACTGCCTCAAGCTCGGCCCGAAGGCGCAGGTCGTGGTGGACACCGGGCATCACGCGCCCGGCACCAACATCGAGTTCATCGTCGCGACGCTGCTGCGGGAGGGCAGGCTCGGCGGCTTCGACTTCAACTCCCGCTTCTACGCGGACGACGACCTGATGGCGGGCGCCGCCGACCCCTTCCAGCTGTTCCGCATCATGTACGAGGTCGTACGCGGTGGCGGATTCACCCCGGACGTGGCGTTCATGCTCGACCAGTGCCACAACATCGAGGCGAAGATCCCCGCGATCATCCGCTCGGTGATGAACGTCCAGGAGGCCACCGCGAAGGCCCTCCTCGTCGACGCCGAGGCCCTGGGCGAGGCGCAGCGCGACGGTGATGTGCTGACGGCCCACGGGGTGCTGATGGACGCCTTCAACACGGATGTACGTCCCCTCCTCGGCGCACTGCGCGAGGAGTGGGGCCTCGACCCCGATCCGATGGCGGCCTACCGGCGCTCGGGCTGGCAGGAGCGGATCGTCAAGGAGCGGGTCGGCGGCGAGCAGGCCGGGTGGGGCGCGTGAACGACATGGCATCGCGGCACACGGCACAGCAGCACACCGCAGTGGCCGAACTCCTGGATCGCGCGCACCGGTTGGGCGCCGATCCCCGCAACACCAACTACGCGGGCGGCAACGCCTCCGCGAAGGGCGCCGCCCCCGACCCGGTGACCGGTGACGACGTCGAGTTGATGTGGGTCAAGGGCTCGGGCGGCGACCTCGGCACGCTCACCGCCGAGGGTCTGGCCGTCCTGCGCCTGGACCGGCTGCGGGCGCTCGCCCAGGTCTATCCGGGGGTGGAGCGCGAGGACGAAATGGTCGCGGCGTTCGACTACTGCCTGCACGGCAAGGGATGGCTCCCGGGGGGAGAAGGCACAGCGCCGTCCATCGACACCGCGATGCACGGCCTCGTGGACGCGCCCCACGTCGACCATCTGCACCCGGACTCCGGCATCGCGCTCGCCTGCGCCGCGGACGGCGAGAAGCTGACCGCGGAGTGCTTCGGCGAGCGGGTGGTGTGGGTGCCGTGGCGGCGGCCCGGTTTCCAACTGGGCCTGGACATCGCCGCGGTCAAGGAGGCGAATCCGCAGGCGATCGGCGTCATCCTCGGCGGGCACGGCATCACCGCGTGGGGTACCACCTCCGAGGAGTGCGAGCAGAGCGCCCTGCACATCATCCGCACCGCCGAGGCCTTCCTCGCCGCACGCGGAAGGCCGAAGCCCTTCGGCAGCCTCCTCAAGGACCACGCGCCCCTGGAGCCGGCCGCACGCCGGGAGCGGGCCGCCGCCCTGGCCCCGGCGATCCGGGCCCTCGCCTCCCAGGACCGGCCGCAGATCGGCCACTTCGACGACTCGGCGCCGGTCCTGGAGTTCCTTTCGCACGCCGAACACCCGAGGCTCGCCGCGCTCGGCACGTCCTGCCCCGACCATTTCCTGCGCACGAAGGTGCGCCCCCTCGTCCTCGACCTGCCGCCCACCGCGCCGCTGGACGAGGCGAAGGCACGCCTGCGCGAACTGCACGCCGCCTACCGGGAGGAGTACGCCGCCTACTACGCGCGGCACGCCACCGCCGACTCCCCCGCGATGCGCGGCGCGGATCCGGCGATCGTCCTTGTGCCGGGCGTCGGCATGTTCTCCTTCGGCAAGGACAAGCAGACCGCGCGGGTCGCGGGCGAGTTCTACGTCAACGCCATCCATGTGATGCGCGGGGCCGAGGCCGTCTCGTCGTACGCGCCCATCGAGGAGCGCGAGAAGTTCCGGATCGAGTACTGGGAGCTGGAGGAGGCCAAACTGCGGCGGATGCCGAAGCCGCGGCCGCTGGCCACCCGGGTCGCCCTGGTGACGGGGGCGGGCTCCGGCATCGGGCGGGCGATCGCCCACCGCCTCGCCGCCGAGGGCGCCTGTGTGGTGGTGGCGGACCTCAAGGGTGCGGCAGCGGTGGCCGAGGAGCTGGGCGGGCCGGACAAGGCGGTCCCGGTCACGGTGGACGTGACGAGCGAGGAGCAGATCGCCGGGGCCTTCCGGCAGGCGGTGCTCGCGTTCGGAGGGGTGGACCTGGTGGTGAACAACGCCGGGATCTCCCTCTCCAAGCCGCTGCTGGAGACGACGGCCGCGGACTGGGACCTGCAGCACGACATCATGGCCCGCGGCTCCTTCCTGGTCTCCCGTGAGGCGGCCCGCGTGATGACGGAGCAAGGACTCGGCGGCGACGTCGTGTACATCGCCTCCAAGAACGCGGTCTTCGCGGGCCCGAACAACATCGCCTACTCCGCCACCAAGGCCGACCAGGCCCATCAAGTACGGCTGCTCGCCGTGGAGTTGGGGCCCCACGGCATCCGGGTCAACGGCGTCAATCCGGACGGCGTGGTCCGCGGCTCGGGGATCTTCGCGGGCGGCTGGGGTGCCCAGCGGGCGGCGACGTACGGCATCGAGGAGGACGAGCTCGGCGAGTTCTACGCCCAGCGCACCCTGCTGAAGCGCGAGGTGCTGCCCGAGCACGTGGCGAACGCGGTGTTCGCCCTGACCGGCGGCGACCTCACGCACACCACCGGGCTGCACATTCCGGTCGACGCGGGCGTGGCGGCCGCGTTCCTCCGGTGAGCACCGGGGCGGTGAGTGCCGGGTCGGTGCATGCCCAGGGTGGCACGAGCGCGTTCGCCGCGGTCGACCTCGGTGCGTCCAGCGGGCGCGTCATGGTCGGCCGGGTCGGCCCCCTCAGGCTCCACTTGGAGGAGGCGCACCGGTTCGCGAACCGTCCGGTGCGGCTGCCGGGCGCGCTGCACTGGGACATCCTCGGCCTGTACGCGGGTGTCCTGGACGGCCTGCGGTCCGCCGGGCGGTCGGTGTCCCGGGACGACGACCGGGCGTCCCTGGCCTCGGTGGGCATCGACTCCTGGGCCGTCGACTACGGCCTGCTCGACGCCGACGGGGCGCTGCTCGGCAACCCGGTGCACTACCGCGACGACCGCACCCAGGGCGTGGCGGAGCAGGTGTGGGCGAAGGTCCCGGCGGCCGAGCTGTATGCGGCGACGGGCCTGCAGCACGCCCCGTTCAACACGCTCTACCAGCTTGTCGCCGCCCGGGACAGCACCCAACTGGACGCCGCCCGGCAGCTGTTGCTGATCCCCGACCTGCTGACGTACTGGCTGACCGGCACCCGCGGCACCGAGCTCACCAACGCCTCCACCACCCAGCTCCTCGACCCGCGCACCCGCACCTGGTCCCCGCACGTCGCCGAGCCCCTGGGCATCGACCTGGACCTCTTCCCTCCCCTGCGGCACCCGGGCGACCCCGCGGGCCGGCTGCTCCCCGCCGTGCTCGCCGAGACCGGCCTGAGGGGTCCGGTGCCGGTCACGACGGTCGGCTCGCACGACACGGCCTCCGCGGTCGCCGCGGTGCCGGCCGCCGACGGGGAACGGTTCGCCTACATCTGTACCGGCACCTGGTCCCTGGCAGGCCTCGAACTCGACGCCCCCGTACTCACCGAGGCAAGCCGGCAGGCCAACTTCACCAATGAGCTGGGCCTGGACGGCACCGTCCGCTACCTCCGCAACATCATGGGCCTGTGGCTCCTGCAGGAGTGCCTGCGCTCCTGGGGCGAGCCCGAACTTGGTCAACTGCTGGATGCGGCAGCGGAGTTGGAGCCCCTGCGGTCGGTCGTGGACGCGGGCGACCCCGGCTTCCTGAGCCCCGGCCGCATGCCGCAACGCATCGCCGAGGCCTGCCGCGCCACCGGACAGCCCACCCCCGAGGACCCGGCGGCCACCACCCGCTGCATCCTCGACTCGCTGGCCCTCGCCCACCGCCGGGCCGTCGTGGACGCCCAGCGGCTGGCCGGGCGCACCGTGGACGTCGTGCACATCGTCGGCGGCGGCGCACGCAACGCGCTGCTGTGCCAACTCACCGCCGACGCCTGCGGGTTGCCGGTCGTTGCCGGTCCCGCCGAGGCTGCCGCGCTCGGCAACGTCCTCGTACAGGCCCGCGCACACGGCGCGGTCGGCGACTCGCTCGGCGCGATGCGCGCCCTGGTGGCCCGCACCCAACCACTGCGCCGGTACGTGCCGCGCGGCACCCCCGAACCCTGGCGGGCGGCCGAACGCCGGCTCGCCGCACACTGAGTCGGGGCGGCAGCGGTCTCACCGTCATGACAGTCCGCGGGGTTCAGCCACTCACCCAGGGCCGGAGCTTCTCGGGGTTGCGTACGGACCAGATGTGCTTGATCCGCCCGTCCACGACGTCGAAGGCGAGCACCGTCTCGGTGATGCCGCCCCGCTGGGCCACCAGTCCGGCCTGGCCGTTGACCGTGCGCTCCAGGATCGTCATGCCGGACATCAGGCTGACGATGTCGACGAAACCGCGCGCGACGACCTCGCCGCCGACCGCCGGGCGGAGCGCCGCGCTGACGATGCCGCCGCCGTCGCCGACCGCGACGACATCGGGGTCGAGGAGGCCGATCAGCGCCTCGATGTCCTTGGCCTCCCACGCCCGCTTGAAGCGCCCCACGACCTCGGCGTGCTCGGCCACCGGGGCCGCCGGAGCCTGCGCGGCGCGGATCCGGCGGCGGGCCGACGAGGCCAACTGCCGGCAGGCCGGCGGCGTACGGCCGACGATCTCGGCCACTTCGGCGAACGAGTAGCGGAAGACGTCGTGCAGGACGAAGGCGACCCGCTCGGCCGGGGTCATGGCTTCGAGCACGACGAGGAAGGCCATGCCGACCGACTCGTCGAGGGTGACCCGGTCGGCCGGATCGGGCGCGGCGCCACCCGCCCGGGCGCTGGCCCACTCGGTGCGGTCGGGCAGCGGTTCGGGGATCCATTCGCCCACGTAGCTCTCCCGCCGGACCCGGGCCGAGCCGAGCAGGTCGAGGCAGATGCGACTGGCGACCTTCGTCATCCAGCCGCCGGGGGATGCGACGGCCTGCCGCTGCCGCGGCGTCAGGGCGTACCAGCGGGCGTACGTCTCCTGTACGACGTCCTCGGCGTCGGCCAGTGAACCGAGCAGCCGGTAGCCGACATTGATCAGCTGGCGTCGCTCGCTCACGATGACGCTCAGGCTCGGATCGGCTCCGGCGTCGTCCTGCTCGGATTCGTTGCTCATCGTTTCGACGGCTCCCTCTGTGGCATCCGGTCTCATGAGTCCGACGAAACAGCGCGCCGGAATGTGAGACGGCCGCGACTGACGGCCTGTCAGATCACTTGGTGCGTGGCCCTTGAATCGGTCGGGAGGCCCGCACACACTTACCGCCGTGAGCCAGCCACCGCGCGACCCCCGCCCCTCCCCCGGCGCCCCCGACGTCGTCGTGATCGTCCTGGACGACCTGGGCTTCGCCCAACTGGGCAGCTACGGCTCGGACATGGACACCCCGCACATGGACCGGCTCGCCGCCGGCGGGCTGCGGTTCAACCGCTTCCATGTCACCGCGATGTGCTCGCCCACCAGGGCCTCCCTGCTCACCGGTCGCAACCACCACGCGGTCGGCATGGGCTTCCTCGTCGACCTGCCGATCGCCTACCCCGGCTACACCGCGCGGCCGCCCAAGTCCGCCGCCCCGCTGCCGCGTGTGCTGCGCGACGCCGGCTACTCGACGCTCGCCGTCGGCAAGTGGCACCTCACACCGCGCTGGGAGCGCTCCGCATCCGGCCCCTTCGACCGCTGGCCGCTCGGCTACGGCTTCGAGCGCCACTACGGCTTCCTGCAGGGCGACACCAACCACTGGGCGCCCCAACTCGTGCGCGACAACCACTACACGGAGCCCCCGGCGGGTCCGGACGAGGGCTATCACCTCAGCGAGGATCTCGCCGGCTCCGCGATCCGGATGATCCTCGACCAGCATCAGGCGACGCCCGACAAGCCGTACTTCCTCTACTTCCCGCTCGGCGCCATGCACGCGCCGCACCACGTGGCGCGCGAGTGGAGCGACGCCTACCGGGGCCGCTTCGACCAGGGCTGGGAGCGCTGGCGCGAGGAGACGTTCGCCCGTCAGGTCGCCCTCGGCGTCGTCCCCGAGGGCACCACGCTGACCGAACGCCCGCCGTGGATCCAGGACTGGCGGTCGCTGTCCGCCGACAAGCGCCGGGTGTTCGCGCGCATGCAGGAGGTGTACGCGGGGTTCCTCACGCACACCGACGCGCAGATCGGGCGTCTCCTCGACTTCCTCGCGCGCATCGGGCGCCTCGACAACACCCTCGTGCTGCTGCTCTCCGACAACGGCGCCAGTGCGGAGGGCGGCCAACTCGGCACCCCCAACGAGCACCGCTTCACGGCCCGTTCGGGCGACACCGCGGAGGCCAACCTCGCCGCTCTCGAAGACTGGGGCGGTCCGACGACGTATCCGCACTACGCCTGGGGCTGGGCCTGGGCGGGCAACACCCCGCTGCGGCTGTGGAAGCGCTACACCTGGCTCGGCGGCACCCGCGCCCCGCTGATCGCGCACTGGCCCCGCCGGATCCGCGACGCGGGCGCGCTGCGCGGGCAGTTCGCGCACGCCGTGGACCTGATGCCGACGATCCTCGACGCGTGCGGGGTGGCGCGGCCGGCGGTGGTCGACGGCGTCGGCCAGGATCCGTTCGACGGCCGCAGCCTGCTGCCCGTCCTCGACGACGCCGGGGCGCCCGCGCCGCGCGGTACGCAGTACTTCGAGATGCTGGGTTCCCGCTCGCTCGTCCACGGCCCGTGGAAGGCCACCACCGACCATGTGTCGCACGGCGTCGCGGACGAGGAGCGGCTGCTGCCCGGCAGCCGTGACTTCGCCGCCGACCGCTGGTCGCTGTTCCGGCTGGCCGAGGACTTCGCCGAGGCCCACGACGTCGCCGGTGAACACCCGGAGGTGGTCAAGGAGTTGGCGGCGCTCTGGGACGCGGAGGCGGAACGCAACCAGGTGCTGCCGCTGGACGACCGGATGCAGGAGCGGCTCAGCGCGATGATCCCGCCCGCCTGGCCGCTGCCCGCCCGCGGCGTCTACCGGCCCGGGGGCTCGCCCGTGCACGACGAGACGCTGCCGCTGCTGTTCGGCGGGTTCACGCTCACCGCGGACGCCGACGTACCGGAGGCCGGAGCGGCCGGGGTGCTGTGCGCGCTGGGCGACCTCACGGGCGGCTTCGCCCTGTACGCCGACGACGCGGGACACCTCGTCTTCGCCTGCTCCCGCGCCGGTGACCTGGACCGGGTGCGCGCCCCCGAACCCCTCACCGCAGGAAGCCACTTGCTCGGCGTACGCTTCGACGCCCGCGCGAACACCTTCACCCTCCAGGTGGACGGCGAAGACGTCGCCACCTCGGCCCTCAGCGGGCCCTTCCCCTTCACCTTCCAGCACGGCGGCACCGGCCTGTGCGTGGGCCGCGACCGGGGCCTGCCGGTGGAGGACACCTACCGGCCGCCGCATCCCTGGACCGGCGCACTGCGGGAAGTCGTCATCGAGGGCCCGCCGGCGCACCGGGCGCCGCGCCGCCCGATCGAGGACGAGATCGAGGCGGCGCTGCACGGCGACTGACGCAGGTCAGCCGAGGGCGGCGAGGTGACGGTGGAGCGCCCGGTGCCCTTCGGGGGTGGGGTGCAGGCCGTCGGTGAACAGCTCCGGGCTCTTGCGCAGCGGCTCCCACAGATCGAGGAAGTCGACGTGGTGCGCGTCGCACCAGCTCCGCAGGGACTCGCGCAGGGCCCGTGCGCGCGCCTCGGTGAAGCGCAGGCCCTCGTAGTCGCGGGTGCGTTCCTCGTCGAGCCAGAGCGGTCCCACGACGACGAGCCGTGCGTCGTGTCGCAGGGCCGTGGCGGCGAGCGGGTCGAGGCTGTCCGCGATCCGCACCGGCTCGTCGGCCCGCGCCTCCGCGACGGCGACCGGCAGGGCCGAGTCGTTGATGCCGGCCGCGACGAGGAGGGTGTCGGGGCGGCGCGGGGCAAGCAGCGCGGGTGTCTGCTCGGCCACTTCGGCAAGGGTGCTGCCGGGGATGGCCAGGTTGAAGACCCGGTGGTCCGCCTCGTTCCCGGCGATGTGCGCGCCCGCCAAGTGGGCCGTCCAGCCGCCCTGCGGATCACAGCGTCCGTACGCGATGCTGTCGCCCACGATCGCGATGCGCGCGGCCGCCCGCAGCGGATTCGCGTCCAGGTAGGCCCAGGCGCTCTCCCCGGAGGACAGCCGCACCCGTCGGCGCGCGTAGTCGTCGACTTCGTACGCGTCGGCGGCGGCGAGGTCCTGGTCGGTGAGGTGCAGAACGGCACCCTCGACCTCGGCGTCGAGCCTGCGCGTGAGGGTCAGATGGACGTCGAGGCCACTGGCGGCGATCACGGCCTCGTCAGTGATCGGCAGGGGCCTGGTGGTGTAGCCGGCCAGCGACGCCGGGGAACACGGCACGGCCTGACCGAAGAGCACGTTCTGGACCCGCTCGTCGAGCAGCGTGCCGAAGGAGAACAAGGTGTGGGGGCGTGGTGCGGGCACGTGCGTGCGGGGCCTTTCCTCAAGGATCTGCCGGATACGGGACGATCCGGCGAAGATTGGGCGTTTACGGATTGACCGATTACGGATTGATCGGATACGGACTGATCGGGTCACCCTAACGTCCGCCCCGAGTGGCCCGACCGGGGCTCCCGAACAGTTCCCCGGGTGCGCTGCACGTCCGACGACCCGGGCGCCGGCCGACGGCCGCGTCTGGCCCGTCGATGGTGCGTACGCAGGAGTGCGCCACCCTGGCGGCGTAGCCGCTCGCAGTCTCACGTCCCCGTTCGGTGCGGCCATGACCAGTGCGTATGGTGCGCCCGCTCGCCCAGTTGGGCGAGCGGTGCGGGTCCGCTCCGCAGGCCGACTGCCGCTGACGAGCCTTCGATGGAGGTCTCGGTGCGGTCCTCCGAGCGGGCAGTCCACGTCCGTGCCGTGCCGCGGAAGTGGAGATTCGCCTGATGCGTGTTGCTCGCCTCCTCGCCACCGCCGCCATGACCTCGCTCGCCCTCGGTGCGAGCGCGGCCCCCGTCCTTGCCGACGACGGGACCTCGCTGTCCATCAACCCGAGCCCGGGAGTGCCCGGCTCCACCGTCGTGGTGTCCGTCAGCGGAGGCTGCACCGCGTCGTCGGCCACCGCCACGTCCGACGCCTTCACCGCCTCGGTGCCGCTGTCCACCGGCTCCGCCCGCATCTACACGGGCACCGCCACCATCAAGTCGGACGCCTCCGCCGGCACCCACTCCGTGAACATCGACTGCCCCGGCAGCGGAACCTCCACGTACTCCATCACGGTCGGCTCCTCGACCACCGTCAAGGGCGTCAGGGGCGGCCTCGGCGGCAGCGTCGACGGCATGAACACCACGGAGCTCGCCGCGGGTTCGGCCCTGCTGGCCGCCGCCGTCGTGGGCGGAGTGCTGGTGGTGCGGCGGCGTAGGCAGAACTGACCCCTGCCGGCTCGTCACGGCCGGGGGAAGGCGGCCGCCGCCACGAGGAACGCGTCGTTGTCCTCGGCGGAGCCGATCGAGACGCGCACACCGGCGCCCGGGAAGGGCCGGACCGCCACCCCCGCCGCGGCGAGGTGCGCGCCGAGGCCGAGGGCCCGGTCCGGGAGCGGCAGCCAGAGGAAGTTCGCCTCGCTCTCAGGGACGTACCAGCCCTGGGCCAGGAGGGCCTCGCGGACCCGGCCGCGTTCCTTCGTGACGGTCTCCACGCGTGCCATCAGCTCGTCCTGCGCGAGGAGCGAGGCGACGGCGGCGGTCTGGGCAAGGCTGCTCACCGCGTACGGCAGGCCCGCCTTGCGGATCGTCGCGATCACGGCCGGCGGCCCGACCGCGAAGCCGACGCGGAGGGCGGCCAGGCCGTACGCCTTGGAGAAGGTGCGCAGGACCAGCACGTTCGGCCGGCCGGGGCCCAGCGTGAGGGCGTCGGGGGCCTCGGTGTCGCGTACGTATTCGCGGTAGGCCTCGTCGATGACGACCAGGCAGCCGGCCGGCACCCGGTCCAGGAACGCCTCCAGGGCGGGCCGGTGCAGCACGGTGCCCGTCGGGTTGTTCGGGGTGCAGACGAAGACGAGCCGGGTGCGGTCGTTGATCGCGTCGGCCATCGCGGGCAGGTCGTGCGTGCCGTCCGACCGCAGGGGGACCTCCACGGCGGTCGCTCCCGCGAGCTGGGTCAGGAGCCGGTACGCCTCGAACGAGCGCCACGCGTAGACGACTTGCGCGCCGGGCCCGGCGATCGCCGACAGGAGCGTCTGGAGGACGGCGACCGAGCCGGGGCCCACGACGACGCCGCCCTCGGGGACGCCGAGGCGCCCGGCGATCGCGGCGGTCAGCTCGGCGCAGCGCAGGTCCGGATAGCGGTTCACCTCGCGCGCCGCCTCGTTGATCGCCTGCAGCACGGCGGGGAGCGGTGCGTGCGGGGACTCGTTGGCGGACAGCCGGTACAAGTGGCCTTCGAGAGTCGAGGTGTTGGAGGTGTTGGAGGTGTTGGAGGTGTTGTTCGTGGTTGCCTGGGGGGTCATGGGTCGGTCAGCTCTCATAGATCGGTGAGGTCGATGCGGATGTCCTCGGCGGCCAGCCGCTCGCACAGCTCCACCGCCGCGTCGGTGTCGGCGGCGCGTACCGCGACGAAGCCGAGCCGGTCCCAGTTGTCCCGCAGCGGGCGCACCACGTCGCCCGGCCGTACGCGGACCTCGGCGGCCAGCACGTCGGGGCGGGCGGCGACGTCCTCGACGCCCTTCACCGCGGTGACGATCCCCGGGGCGCGCATCAGGAAGCGGATGCTCGCGGCGGCGACCGGCCGCGGGTCGTCGGGGAGTTCAGCGACGAGGCCCGTCGGCCAGCCGACCGCGTACGCGGCGAGGTCGATGCCGTAGGCGGCGCGGACCAGCTCGTCGATGTGGTCGCCGCCGGCCCTGTTGTGGGACTCGATGACCATGGGTCCGCGGCGGCTGAGCCTGATCTCGGTGTGGCTGGGGCCGTCGGTCAGGCCCATGGTGGTCAGGAACTCCCTTGTCGCGGCGGCGATTTGGGTGCGGTCGGCGAGGGTGAGGCGGGCCGGCAGGGCGTGGCCGAGTTCGGCGGAGTGGGCCTCGTCCACCAGCTTCTCGGTGACGGCCACCACGACGTGGCGGCCGGTGAAGCTGAAGGCCTCGACGCTGAACTCGGGCCCGTCGATGTACGCCTCCATGAGGAAGTCGCGGGCGGTGAACAGCTTCGAGCCGAAGCCGCGGTCCGTACGGGTGCTGCGCAGCTGCCCGAGCCGGTGCCACACCCCGGCCAGCTCGCCGGCGCCGTTCACCCGGGTCACGCCGAATCCCGCGGTGGCGTCGGTCGGCTTGACGATGAAGGGGTAGCCCACGCGCGCCCCGAAGGCATCGAGCGAGGCCCGGTCGGTGACCGGCTCGCCCGGCACGGTCAGGCGGCTGCCCCGCTCGGCGAGGTGCCGGCGCATCAGATGCTTGTTCCGCAGCCGCACGCTCACTTCGTACGGGGTCCCGCCGAGCCCGAGCAAGGTGTTGAGCCGGGCCGCGTTGACCAGGCCGCCCTCGGCCAGGGCGACCACGGCGTCGAAGCCCCAGATCTCGTGGGCGGCCTCGGCCAGCGGGCCCACCGTGCGCCAGTCCGTGTAGTCGACCATCATCAGCGCGTCGACGAGGCCGGTCTGGGCGGGGCCGATCCGTCCCTGGTGCTGGAACAGGACGATGCGCGGCCCGAGTTGCGCGGCCCGCTCGACCTGGGTGCCGGTGCCGCCGATGAGCAGCACGGTGCGGTCCCCGGTCAACGTGCGGGGCCTTCCGCCGCGTCGACCGCGTAGAAGCCGTCGCCGTCCAGGTAGCGCGTGGTCATGGCGTCGCGGGCCACGGTGCTCGCGTCCTCGTGGAGCAGGTAGACGCGCAGCGGGAGGGTCCAGTCGTCGACGGACCGGTGCAGGGCGGCGCCGGGGGTCACCCGGTGCAGCACGTCGTGGAAGCTTTCGAGCGCCCGGAGTTCGTCCATCTTCGGCAGGCTCACGAGGGTGCCGCCGACGGGCGAGACCATGTTGATGATCCGGGCGTGCTTGAGCACTTGGTAGTCGGTGTCCCGGCGTGCGTGGAACCGTTCGGGGTCGACGCACGCCAGCACGGTCCAGTCCAGCTGGCTCTCGCCGGTCGCGGCGCCGGCGGGCACGTGCAGGTCGGCGCCGCAGATGCGGGCGCCCGTCTCGATCAGCCGCGGGCCGTGCGGGGTCAGCTTGAGTTCGGTGTGCGCGGGCCCGTTGTGGATGCCCAGGGCGTCGAGGACCTGGAGGGTGTACGCGACCAGTCGGTCCTGCTCGGGGCCGCGCCGGGGCAGCAACTCCGAGCCGGCGGGGATGTCCTGTACGCCGTTGGCGCTGAGGTGGTGCACCTTCCAGATGTCGCAGACGTGGTGCTTTCCGTCGCGGCCCACGGTGTTGACGATGTACTCGTGGCCCGCCAGGTACTCCTGCGCGAGCACGGTGTGATTGCGCTGGCCCAGGGCGTTGTCCGTGCCGATCAGGCCCTCGAACGCGGTACGCACCTGAGTCGCGTCGTGGCAGTAGGAGATGCTGTCGTTGCCCGCGCTGCTCACCGGCTTGAGGACGACGCGGCCCTCGGTCCCCGCGTACCAGCGCAGCAGGGAGCCGAGGTCGGCGGCGAGGAACTGGTCGGCGCTGGGCACTCCGGCGGCCCGGACCGTGTCGAGCATCAGGTACTTGTCGCGGCGGGCCTGGCTCAGCAGGGTGCCGTTGGTCGGCAGGCCGAGCTTCTCGCTGAGCCGGTCCGCCAGGACGACCGCGCGTTCGACGCCGGGGACCAGTGCGGTCGGCGCGTGCGCGGCAAGGGCCTCGACGGTGCGCGAGACGTCTCCCGTATGGACGATGTTGGCGCCGAAGTCGCCCGGCCTGAAGCTCGGCGCGTAGTTCGCGGGCGTATCGGGCGTGCTCTGCACGTGGACGCAGTGGTACCCCTGCGCGTGGAAGACCGGCGCGAGGCAACGGGCGCTCGCGTAGGCATCGACGATGACGACCTTGCGGGACGCGGCCGCAGCGCTCATGGCGATCTCTTTCCACCGGGTCACCGGCTGGGTGCGGAGGTTCATCACTGGGGCTGTCACAGGTCCCCCCACTGGGGCTGTCGGAGGGGTGTCACTGGGGCTGTCACTGGTTGGTGAGGCTGACCGGATCGCCGAAGCGCATCAGGTCGCGGTAGGTCACTGCCCTGGCGTGCCGCATCATCCGCAGCGAGGCCACCGCGCTCTCGGCGTTCGGGTCGTGGCGCACGATCGAGGAGTCCGTGCCGACCTGGTCGGCGGCGACGATCACGTGCCGCTCGATGTTGATCAGGTCGGCCTCGAGCAACGCGTCGCGGGCGAAGGCCAGTTCGGGGTCGGTGGTGATGAGCATGTCGAAGGGTTTGCAGGACACCTTGACGAGGGTCCGCATCGCCTTGCGGAAGGCGCGGGGCTCGGGCATGACCCCGCCGCTCAGCGCCTCCGGCAGGGCCGGCGGCTGCATGGTCGGGCGGACCCGGGCGCCGTAGCACGGGGCCGACATGTCGCCGGCGTGGACCATGGCCGCCGTGAATCCGCGTACGTACATGGCGGCCTCGTGCAGGGCGTCGTGCGCCGTTTCGCGCTCGCCCGCCTTGAGCGCGGTGACGGCGCGGTTGACGGAGTCGGCCGCCGCGAGGGTGAGCATGAGGTAGAGCTGGTGGGCGATGATCCACCGGGTCAGCTCGTCGTGGCCCGGCTCGTACAGGGTCCCGGTCCCGGCCGAGGCCGCGGTCGGGTGCTGTGCGGGCGCGCCCGGTCCGGGGTCCAGGCCTTCGAGGAGGCGGATCATCGAACAGACCTCGGCATCACGGTCGTTGAGGCCGAGCCGGGCATGCCGTATGTCGGCGAGGACCCGTGCGCCGACCGTCGTCACCTCGGACACCAGATACGGGTCGTGCAGGGGCGCCGTCCTGATCCCGAAGTAGATGTGGTGGGGGACGATCGGCTTCAGCGGCGCGGTGTCCATCGGGGGCACGACCGCCTCGATGGCCAGGCGGCGGACCTGGTCCACCGCGTCGTCCGTCGCCTTGCGCAGGACGTCGTTGGCGCCGCCCGGGTTGAGCAGCGCGGTGTGCAGGTGCCTGAGCGAGGCGGTCGCGTCGCGCAGGGCGGCCCGCACCGGTGCGGCGGGTCGGGTGCGGGCGCGCACCTCGTTGTTGGCGGGGAAGACGACGATCGGAAGGTCGGGGCATCCAGCGGACACGTAACTCACCTGTGCATTTCGGTAGTTGGCGGTACTTCGGTAGTTGGCGGTTCTTCGGTAATTGGCGGTTCTTCAGCAGCTGGCGGTTCGTGGAAAGGGCGGATCGAGTACGGGGTCATGACGTGGCGAATCCGCGGGCCTCTTTGAGGAACTGCCCGAGGTATCCGTCGTGCGGCAGGTACGGGTCCGTCCACCAGCCCGGGACCCGGCCGTGCAGGACGGTGCGGATCCCCGGGGTGTCCAGGGCCTCTTCGACGAGCGCGGTGTTGTCGGTGAGCAGGGTCAGGGCGAGCGAGTCGTCCAGCGGGGCGAGGCCGTCCGACGGCTGCCAGGGCGCCACCCATACGCAGGGGAAGGGCAGTTCCGTGCCCAGGCCCGGGTGGTCGTTGCGGTCGACGCAGAGCACGGCGGGCCGCAGCACGGCGGCGTCGCCGTCGACGACGGGCAGGGGCCCTTCGCCGGTCCCGTCCTTGTCGTAGTGGCGACGCGTCAGCTCGGGCGCGCCGCGGGCGGCACGGTCGAGGCTCGCCCGGAGGCCCGTTGCGTCCTTCAGCGAGCGGGCCGGCAGCACGGCCGCCTCCTCGGTGATCAGGTGGACCGGGAGCCTGGCCAGCCGCTCGGCGAGGGCTTCGGCCAGCACCCGGTGGTCGCCCGAGGTGAGGACCGCGGTGGCGTTGGTGCAGCGCACTCCGCCGTCCGCGGCGATCTCGGTGACCAGGTGGTCCAGCGTCGCGTCGTCGAGCGGTCCGTCGACCAGGACCTTGCTGCGGCCGGGGCCCCGCACCAAGACCCGGTCGTCGCCGCGCAGCCGGGCCACCGTGGCCTCACTGCCGTAGACGAGGGCCAGGTCGGCCGCGTGGGTCAGTGCGTCGGCGGCGCCGTGGGCGCCGGGCAGCAGGCCGATCCAGCCGGGCTCGATGCCCGCGGCGAGCAGGGCCCGCACCAGACGCAGCGGGGTGAAGGGGTCGCGCGCGCCGGGCCGTACCGCGACCCGGTAGCCCATCGCGACGGCCTGCAGCCACGCCGCGTGCGTGGCCGGGTGGTTGCTCGGCGCCACCACGGCGAGCACGGACCCGCGGCGCACCCAGCGGGCCGTGCCGCCGGCGCCGACGGGCGACTGCCTGCGGACGATCTCGGGAAGCAGCCCGCAGACCCGGCTCATACGGCCGAGCGTCCGGCGGGCCACGGCGACGGGAACCCCGGAGGCCAGCGCCTGCGTCAGGCAGTACTCCTCGGGCGTCTGGCCGCCCAGGGTGGCCTCGGCGAACAGGCGGCCCGCCGCGGCGAGGACGGTCAGCCGCTCGTCCTGGGGCATACGGGGCGCCTGGCGCATGGCCTTCGTGGTCAGCCTCGCGACGAGGGCGGGCGCCTCATGGACCGCGGCGAGCGGTGCGCCGTTCACGGCGTGCAGGACACGGGTGTCACGCGAGCCGCGCTCCTGTCCGTCGCGGAGCACCGGTACGGCCGGCAGGGACTGCAGGGACGGTACGGACGGTAGGGACTGCAGGGACAGTGCGGACGGTAGGGACAGCGACACGTCAGACCAACTCCTCGGGTGCCGGCCAGGCCGACCTCGTGATGTCCACCGCGCCCCGGGCCGGGACACGGAACTGGGTGCGCTCCTGCTCGGTGACGGGGAGACCCATCGCGTGGCGCAGGCCGGCCGTCTGGATCGCGCGCGGCGGGCAGCCCTCCAGGTAGACGCCGGCCTCGCGGTGCTCGTACAGGGCGTTGCCCACCAGGACGACCGCGCCGCGCAGCTCGGGGAGGGTCGCGAGGGGTCCGGCGACGATGGTCAACTCGCCGGGAAATGCCAGGAGTTCGGCGCGCAGCTTGTGCAGGGCGGCGGCCAGCCAGCGGCGGCAGTCCGCGCACGCCGTGTCGGCGTACAGGTGGATGCCCTCCCTGGGCGGTATGAGGTTCACCGGGGCGCGTCGGATCGGAAAGGCGGCATCCTCGACGCGGACGCCCCGTACCGCTATGTCGGCGAGGGTGGCCGGTCCGAGACCCCGCCGCTCGGCGTCGAGCAGATAGGCCAGTTCCCTCGGCTGTACGCCGGCGACCGTGGCAAGGACCGCGTCCAGGGCGACGGCGTTGCGCGAGGCGGCGATGACGCCGACCGGGCGGGAGGTGCCCGCCATCGGGTAGTTGCCCTCGATGACGGTGAGGGCGTCGCAGACGACGAGGTGCTGCGGACGGAGTTGGTTGAGGTCGACGATCGACTCCTCGACGCCGGCCATGTGGACGACGCGGGTGGTGAATCCGGGCAGCAGGCCGACGAGGTTCTTCATGGCGGCGGTGAGGACGACGCTGGAATGGGTGCGCAGGTGGGGTGCGCCGATGAAGAAGTCGCAGTCGGTGACGAGGTCGGGGACCGCGATCGGCACCCTCAGCGAGGTGGCACCGGGGATCTGCACCACGCGCAGCGGCCGGTCGTCGAAGCTGACGACCTGGGCGTGGCGGTGGACCGGGCTGCCTTCGAGGATGTGCTTGAGCACGTGGGTGCGTTCCGCGACGAACACCTCGGCGCCGCGCGCCGAGGCCCGTTTGGCCACGGCAAGGAGGATGTCCGGGCTGGTGCAAAAGCCCGGTGTGCGCTGGAACATGTTGGGCTTGATGACGACCCGGTCGCCCTTGCCGACGTCGCGCAGCGGGTCGCCGAGCAGGTGCAGGGCCTCGTCGACCGCGCGGTCGACCTCAGCGGTCGTGAAGGCCGAGGCTTTGGTCAGCGCGACGGCTGTGCGGTGGTCCCCCGCCATGAGAACTCCCCCTCCGTGCCGCTTCAGAACGTCGGACCGTCGAAGACGACGGCGCGCACCGGAGCGGCCTCGACGTCGGAGACCTTGATCGGCAGGGCCATCAACTGGACGACAGGCCCGGTGACTTGGTCGAGGTTCTGGATGTTCTCCAGAATCGGAATGCCCGCGCCGAGCAGCCGGCGGTGCACCTGGCCGCTGCGGTCGTCGGGACGCTCCGTGATGCAGTCCAGACCCACCAGGACGGCGCCGCTGAGCACGATCCAGTCCGCCGCGGAGAGCGTGAGGTAGGGCGGCTTGTCCCAGTAGTCGGCGCGGCCCAGATGGCGCTTGGGATGGTCGGTGCGGATCAACAGCCGGTCGCCGGGCCGCCAGCTGCCGCGCAGCGCCTTGTCCAGGTCCTCGCCGGTGACCGGGTCCAGGTCGCCCTTCCACGAGAGGTCGGCGACACAGGTGCGCCCCACGAAAGTCTCCAGGGGCACCTCGTCGATCTTCTCGCGGTCCGCGAAGAAGTGGTATCCCGATTCCACGTGCGAGCCGTTGTGCGGAAATAGGCTGAGGTCCGAGAAAGTGCGGCCACCGGGACGCGAAAGATCCGTCTGCGGTGTCATGGCACGACGGATTTCGAATTCCGGGTACCAGGGCGCGTCAAAGGAGGGCATCCCCTCGTACCAACCCTGGCTGATATCAATCATCTTCACGGTCCACTCCCCTGCTCCACCGGTGAAAAGATCGCCTCGTCGGCGATACGGTGCGGCCATCAGAGCATGGTGCGTAGATCCGGAACAACGATCGCCGATTACGTTGTCAGCATCCTGCCAGCGCCCTGCCATTCATACGTGACCATGGTTAGCCTTCCGGCGAAGGAACGTGCACGACTGCCCACTTGGAAGGTGCCCCATGATCGTTGCAATGCGTCCGCGAGCCACCCGTGAACAGCTGGAATACGTAATTGGACTTCTCCACGAAAATGGTTTGACATCTGTTTCCAGCACCATGGCGGACATCGTGATGCTCATCACCGAAGAGAGCGTGACGCCGGACATCGCCGCAACGATCGAGAAGGCTCCCGGAGTTGACCGTGTCGTCGTCGTTCCGGGCACACAACGCCTCACCAGCAGGATCTTCCGCCCGGAGGACACCCGGGTCCAGGTCGGTCCGGCGGGCGGGCCGGTCATCGGCGGGCCGGAGTTCGTGGTGATCGCGGGCCCCTGCGCGGTCGAGAGCGCGCCGCAGATGAATTCGGTGGCCGACGTGGTCGTCGCGTCCGGCGCGGTCGTCCTGCGCGGCGGAGCCTTCAAACCGCGTACTTCTCCCTACAGCTTTCAGGGACTTGGACTCGCCGGCCTCACCCTCCTCGCCGAACAGCGGAGGCGCACGGGACTGCCGGTAGTCACCGAGGTCGTCACGGCCGACGATGTGAAATGCGTCGCGGAGGAGAGCGACATGCTGCAGATCGGCACGCGGAACATGCAGAATTTCGATCTGCTGCGTGCGGCCGGGGAATCCGGACGGCCCGTACTTCTGAAGCGGGGCATGTCCTCGACGATCGAGGAATGGCTGCTTGCCGCCGAATACGTGATGCACGTGGGGAACAGCTCCGTCGTGCTGTGCGAGCGAGGCATCCGCAGCTATGACCGCAGCACTCGGTTCACTTTGGATCTCGGCGCCGTGGCAGAGGCAAAGCGCCTCACTCATCTGCCCGTTCTCGTCGACCCCAGCCACAGCACCGGCCGGCCCCATCTGGTCGGCCCCATGTCCCTCGCCGCCGCCTCGTGCGGTGCCGACGGCCTGCTCATCGATGTGCACACCGATGCCCGCAATGCGTTGTGCGACGGCAATCAGGCACTGTCCGGCGAGCAGTTCAGCACGCTGATGGAGCGGCTCAGGCCCGTCGTGGAGGCCGTGGGACGGACCCTCGCGCGGCCCCGCTCACAGTCCCTTGCCCAGGTCTGACCGCACGTCCGACGAGATCCCGAGGAGAGAACATGCTGGACAGCACCGCCGAACCCTTCACCTCCGGGCCCCTCCCCGCCGACCTCGCGCCGGAGGAGTTCATCCACGCCGCGATGCAGTGGCACTTCTCGCCGGAGACCGGCTCCCCGTACTGGGTGAAACGCGCCACGGGGCTGGACTTCGATCCGCTCACCGACATTCGCACCTGGGACGACCTGGCGCGCTTTCCCGACGTCAGCGAGGAATGGCGGGACATATCCGTGGACGACCTCGTGCCGGCCGGACTCGGCCGCGCCCCATGGGACTTCCAGGTGTTCGACAGCGGCGGGACCACCGGCCGCCCCAAGCGCATCGTCGAATCGAAGTCACGCCTGGCCGGTGTGCGCTGGGTGAGCGGCGTCCTCGCCGAGCACGGCATCCCCGGCGAGGGCGACGGCCACTGGCTGCACCTGGGCCCCACCGGACCGCACATCGTCGGCCGTTCCGTCGGGCTGCTCGCCCGGATGCGCAGGACGTTCTGCCACTTCATCGACTTCGACCCGCGCTGGGTCAAGGCCGCCGTCAAGGAGTCCCGCACCGACGAGGCGGCCCGCTATGTGCGGCACATCCTGGCCCAGGCCCGGGACGTCCTGTCCACGCAGCCCGTCTCGGTGCTCTTCGCCACCCCGCCGGTGCTCGAGGCCCTGGCCGCCGACGAGGCGCTCCTGGACCTGGTCCGGCGCAAGGTCCGCGGCATCATCTGGGCGGGCACCAGCGCGAGCCCCGAGACGCTCCGCACCCTCGACGAGGAGATCTTCCCGCAGGCCGCCGTCGTCGGCCTGTACGGCAACACCATGATGGGCATCGCCCCTCAACGCCCCAGGACCGGGCGACCGGACGAACCGCCCTGCGTGTTCGTGCCGTTCCATCCCTTCAGCCAGGTCCAGGTCGTCGGCCCGCCCGACTCCGACGCCGCCGGCACACCGGTGGCGTACGGCGAGCGCGGACAGGTCCGGATCAGTCTGCTCTCCCGTGACCTGCTGCTGCCCTGGACCCTGGAGCGCGACAGCGTGGTGCGCGTGGCGCCGACGGCGGCGTACCCGCAGGACGGTCTTGCCGACATCCGGCCCCTCGACACAGACGGCGCCCCGGCCACGGTCGAAGGGGTGTACTGAGCATGGCGCGCAGCCCCGTCCCTGTCCTGCCCCTGCGGGGGACCGTCAGTGCGCTCGACCGTGCCGACCACGCGAGTCTGCTCGCCACGTGCATCCGGGCCCGGGACACGGCCCGGCGGTCCCAGCGCCCCGTCCTGGCCAGTTGGGCCGGGCCGTCGGACATCGCGGATCCGGTGTCGGTGTGGAGTCGCGCCCGGCGCAGCACACCGCGCTCGTTCCTGTGGCAGTCGCCGTGGGACGGCGGCTCCATCGTGGCGATCGGTTCCGCCCGCGATCTGCGCGGCCGCGGTGCGAGCCGGGTGCGCACCGTCCGTGCGGCCTGGCGGGCACTCGCAGCGGACGCGGTCACCGGGGGCACCGCCGTGTCCCCGTTGCCGCCCGGAAAGGGGCCGCTCGCGCTCGGCGGCTTCGCCTTCCGTCCCGAACAGGGCTACGAGATGGGCCGGTTCCCCGACGCGCTGATGTGGGTGCCCGCGCTGCAGATCCGCGGCACCGTCCCCTCCCCCGCCGCCCAAGAGACTCGCCGAACGGCCGAACTGCGGCTCAACGCGGTCCTGTTGCACGACAGCGACCCTTGGCAGGTGGCGGGCGGCCTCCGCCACCTCGCCGACCTCTGCCTCACCCAGGACTCCACACCCGAGGCGGTCGCCCCCCGTCCGAAGGCCGAACTCACCTGCCACAGGGAGGAGTTGCCGTCCGCCGCCGACTGGAAGAATCTCGTACGCCAGGCCACCGGCCGGATCCGTGCAGGTGTCTTCGAGAAGGTCGTCCTGGCCCGCGAGCTCCGGGTCACCGCGTCCGCGCCCTTCGACGTACCGGCGGCGGTCGAGCGGCTGCGCGGCGCCAACCCAGGCACCACCGTCTTCGCCGTCGACCACGAGGAGTACACGTTCCTCGGCGCCACCCCGGAATATCTCGTACGCGTCGCCGGGCGTTCGGTGCACGCACTCGGCCTCGCGGGCACCGCGCCGCGCGGGGCCACACCCGACCAGGACTCGGCGCTGGAGCGCGACCTGGTCGCCAGCGCCAAGATCCGGCACGAGCACGACGTCGTCGTCCGCATGCTCCGCGAGGCACTGGGCGTCTCCTGCACCGAGGTCACCGCCGACACCGCTCCCCGCGTGACCAAGCTGGCCCACGTACAACACCTGTCGACGCGGGTGCGGGGCCGGATACGCGAGCAATCCCCGGCAGGCGTCCTGGACTTCGTCGAGGCGCTTCATCCGACGCCTGCCCTCGGTGGCCACCCGCGCAGGCAGGCGCTGCACTGGCTCGCCGGTCACGAAGGGCTCGACCGCAGCTGGTACGCGGGCGTGGTGGGCTGGGCCGACGGTGCCGGCCAGGGCCAGTTCGCGGTCGCCATCCGCTCGGCGCTGCTCGACGGGCCCACCGCCTCGCTGTACGCGGGCTGCGGTCTGGTCGGCGACTCCGACCCCGAGGCCGAGTACGCGGAGAGCTGCGCGAAGTTACGGCCCATGCTGTCCGCCCTGGGAATGGAGTGAATCTCCTTGACCGACATGCCACTTACGACCCTGGACGACCTCCTCACCGAACGACTCGCGCTGCTCGACCGGCGCCTGACGGAGCTGGGCTCGGTCGTGGTCGCGTTCTCCGGCGGCGCGGACTCCGCGCTCCTGGTGGCGGCCGCCGTCCGCGCGCTCGGCCCCGGCCGGGTGATCGCCGCGACCGGCGACTCGGCAAGCCTCTCGCAGCGCGAACGCGGCGCCGTGCGGGACCTCGCCGGGGAGCTCGGCGCGGCCCACTCCTTCGTCGACACCCATGAGCTGGACACGGCCGGGTACCGGGACAACTCCCGGTCGCGCTGCTGGTTCTGCAAGGACGAACTGGTCAAGCGGCTCCAGGAGTTGGCCACGGAGGCGGGCTTCGCCCATGTCGCGACGGGGACCAACGCGGACGACCTCAGCGACCCCTTCCGCCCCGGCATCCGGGCGGCCGCGCTGCACGGCGCCGTGACCCCGCTGGCCGACGCCGGCCTCACCAAGGACCAGGTGCGCGCGGCAAGCCGGGCCTGGTCCCTGGTCACCTGGGACAAGCCTGCCGCGCCGTGTCTGTCCAGCCGGATCGCGTACGGCCTGACCATCACGCGGGAACGCCTGCGCCGGGTGGACACCGCCGAGCACTCCCTGCGTACGATCCTGCGGCGCGCCGGCATCGACACGTACGACCTGCGGGTCCGCGACCGGGGCGACAGCGCCCTGATCGAGGTCGACCCGGCGGCGGTGCCCGAGGTCGCGGCCTGCCAGGAGGGCCTGGACGCCGTGCTGCGGGCCGGGTTCGCCTCGGTCGCGGTCGACCCTCGCGGCTTCCGGTCCGGATCGCTCAACGAGACAGCCCACAACACCCCCACCACCAGGGGGCGTTGAGCGATGGACCGCGACGAAGTCCGGACGCTCCTGCGCCGGGTGGCCTCCGGCACCGAGACTGCGGAAGCGGCCCTGCACACCTTGGTGGCGGGCCCGCTGTCCCCCGGCCGTACCGGGGCGGCGGGAATCGACGATCTCGGCTTCGCCCGCCTGGACACGCATCGGGCGCTGCGCACGGGCGACCCCGAAGTGGTCTACGGCGCGGGCAAATCGGCCGCGCAGACCCTCGCACTCCTCGAAGCTCTGGTCCGGCAGCCGGGACGGCGCCCGGCTCTCGCGACCCGACTGACGGACGAGGCCATGGATGCCGCGTCCCGGGCAATCCCCGATGCCCGCGTCGACCGGCTCGCCCGCTGCGTGGCGGTGGGCGAGCCGGCCGCTCCCACCGGCCGGGTCCTGGTGGTGTCGGCCGGTACCTCGGACGAACCGGTGGCGCGCGAAGCGGCCTTCGTGGCAAGGGAGTTCGGCTGCTCGACCGAGATCGTGCGCGACGTGGGGGTGGCCGGAATCCACCGGGTGCTCGCGGTCCGCGCGGAGCTGGACGACGCGGACTGCCTGATCGTCGTCGCCGGGATGGACGGGGCGCTGCCGAGCGTGGTGGCCGGGCTTGTCCGCATTCCCGTCGTGGCGGTGCCGACCAGCGTCGGGTACGGCAGTGCCTTCGGCGGGCTCGGCGCGCTGCTCGCCATGCTCAACTCCTGCGGTCCGGGCGTGGTGGTGTGCAACATCGACAACGGGTTCGGGGCCGCAGTGGCGGCAGCACGGATCACGCGCGTCGCGGCACGCCGCGAGGCGGAGTCACCCGCTGCGGTGGGCCCATGAGCCCGAGGGCAGGCATCGGTACAGGGTCGACGGCCGCCTGGTTCGACTGCTCGGCGGGGGCCTCCGGAGACATGCTCCTGGGCGCGCTGCTCGATGCCGGCGCCTCGCTGGAGACGGTCCAGCGAGCGGTCGACGCCGCCGTACCCGACAGCATCCGGATCCGCGTGGGGAAGGTCCTGCGCTGCGGCATGTCCGCCACGAAGGCGTACGTCGACACCGCACCCGACCCCCCGCACCGGACCTGGAGTTCACTGCGCGACACGCTCGCACGGGCCGCGCTCCCCGACCCGGTGCGGGACCGGGCGTACGCCGTCTTCGCCTCCCTCGCCGAGGCCGAGGCCGCCGTGCACGGGACGGGCGTCGACGACGTCCACTTCCACGAGGTCGGCGCGCTCGACGCGATCGGGGACGTCGTGGGGGTGTGCGCTGCCTTCCACGAGCTCGGCATCGGCGACGCGACGGCCACACCGCTGGTGCTCGGCTCCGGCAGGACGCGAACTGCCCACGGCGAGCTGCCCGTTCCGGCTCCTGCCGTCCTCAGGCTGCTCGCCGACCGCGGCGCACCGGCCCGCTCCGGTCGCTTCCCGTACGAGATGTGTACGCCGACGGGCGCCGCCCTGATGCTGTCGCTGGCCTCCGCGTGGGGTGCGATGCCTCCGCTCCAGGTGCGCGATGTCGGGGTCGGGGCCGGCACTCGTGAGCTGCCGGACGCCCCCAATGTGGTCCGGGTGGTCCTCGGAACCGCCGTGCACAGTGCGCCGCCGGAGCCGCTCAACCCGGCCGCGGAGGCGGCGGTGGTCGAGGCGAACGTCGACGATCTCGACCCGCGGATCTGGCCGCACGTCCTGGCCGGGCTGATGGCGCTCGGCGCGTCCGACGCCTGGCTCACTCCCGTACTGATGAAGAAGGGCCGCCCCGCCCACACCCTCTCCGTGCTGTGCACGCCGGGTGTCGTGGCGGCCGTACGGGAGCTGGTGGTGACCGAGACGTCGACCATCGGCACCCGTGAATACCGGGTCGGCAAGCGGGAGTTGGCGCGCGAGACGGTCACGGCCTCGGTGGACGGCGCCCCTGTGCGGGTCAAGCTGGCCCGGCATCGCGGGCGGGTCGTCAACGTACAGCCCGAGTACGAGGACGTGGTGATCGCCGCGGCGCGTCTCGGGGTCCCGGTGAAGACGGCGCTGGCCCGGTCGATCGCCGCGGCCGAAGGCCGTGCCCAGCCCACGCAGGACACGCAGGACGAGGAGTCAGGTCGATGAAGCATGTGATCGTGGTCGGCGGCGGGCTCGCGGGCCTGCGCTCGGCCGAGGCGCTGCGGGCGCAGGGCTACGACGGCGAGCTGACGCTGGTCGGGGCCGAGCCGCACGCACCGTACGACCGGCCGCCGCTCTCCAAGGACGTCCTGGCGGGCGAGTGTGACGACACCACCCTGCCCGCGGACTGGCAACAGCTGGGCTGTGAGCGGCGGTTGGGGCTTCGGGCCGAGGGGCTGCGCCCGCACGACGAGAAGCCGGGCGGGGTCCTCGAAACGGATGCGGGGCCGCTGGACTTCGACGGACTGGTCGTCGCGACGGGTGCGACGCCCGTGCGGCTGCCGGGCGAGGGGTTCCAGCACGTCGTACGGACCGTGGACGACGCGCGGGGGCTGCGGATCCAACTCCGCGAGGGCGCCCGGGTGGTGATCGTCGGTGCGGGCTGGATCGGCGCCGAGGTGGCGACCGCGGCGGCCGCGAAGGGCTGCCGGGTCACCGTCCTCGAGGCCGCGGCCACCCCGCTCGCCGCGGCGCTCGGCCCGCAAGCGGGCGCGCTCACCGCCGGCTGGTACGCCGAGGCCGGGGTCGCGCTGCGCTGCGGGGTGCGGGTCGCCTCGGTGGAGCGGGGCGGAGTGGCCCTGGCCGACGGGGAGTTCGTGCCGGGCGACGCGGTCGTGTCCGGCGTCGGGGTGCGCCCGGAGGTCGGCTGGCTTGCGGGCTCCGGAATCGAGGTGGGGCGGGGCGTCGTGGTCGACAGTTCACTGCGGACCGGCCGCCCGGAGATCGTGGCGGTGGGCGACTGCGCCGCCTGGTGGTCGCGCCGCTACGGCCGCAGGCTCCTCGTCGAACACTGGGACTCGGCCCTCAACGCCCCAGCGGTGGCGGCTAGTTCACTGCTCGGCAAGGAAGCCTCGTACGACCCCGTGCCCTACTTCTGGTCGGAGCAGTTCGGCCGGATGGTGCAGTACGCGGGGCATCCCGCGGCCGCGGACCGGCTGCTCCTGCGCCGCCCGCCCGGGGATCGCGGCTGGAGCGCGCTCTGGCTCCGCGGCAATCGGCTGGAAGCCGTCCTGACCATCGACCGGCCCCGCGACATGGTGCAGGGGCGACGGCTCATCGCCGAAGCCACCGCGCTCGACAGCAACCTCATGGCCGACCCGAACGTGCCCCTGCGCGACGCGGCACGTCACCGGCCCCCGCGCGCCGCACGTACGAGCCGCGCCCCCGGAACCTGATCCGCCTCGTTCCACGACCGGTACCCCACGCACCACGGGCACCGGCCTACCCACTGGAGACTCATGTCCTTCCGCCGCCCGCGCTTCCCGGGTGAACGCGCCCTGGTGACCGGGATATCCATCGACGCGACCGGCTCGGGGATGTACGTCCCCTTCACGCTGGTCTTCTTCCTGCACGTCACCGGCCTGCCGCTGGGCGTGATCGGCGTCGTGCTCACCGTCACCGGCCTCGCCGCCATCGCCACCGTGCCGCTGGCCGGTACGGCGGTCGACCGGTTCGGCGCCAAGCGGGTGCAGCTGTTCCTGTACGTGCTGCGCGCGGTGAGCTTCGCCCTGTTCCCGCTGGCCGACCAATTGCCGACCTTCGCGGCCCTGGCGCTGCTCACCGCGATCGGGACCCGGGCCTTCCCCGCCGTGCTGCAGGCGCGGATCGCCGAACTCGTCGGCGAGGGCGACCGGGACCGGATGCAGGCGCTGCAGCGCAGCCTCGGCAATGCCGGGCTCGGCGCGGGCACCCTGCTCGCCTCGCTGCTCATCGCCGTCGGCGGGGACGCGGGCTATGTCATCGCGGCCCTGGCGAACGCGGGCAGCTTCCTGCTCGCGGCGCTGCTCGCCCTGCGCACGCCCGCGAGCCCGGTGGCGGCGGCCCACGGCCGGGCCGAGCGGCCGGGCTCCTACCGGCTGGTGGCGCGGGACCGGCCGTTCCTCGCGCTGATCCTCGCCAATGTCCTGGTGGCACTCGGCTATACGTCCCTGACCGTGCTGCTCCCGGTCTACTCCGACTGGCTGGAGCTGCCCGAAGGGCTCACCGGGGTCGCCTTCGTGGTCAACACCGCGCTCTGCGCCACCCTCGGCGTCCCCGTCGGCGCCCTCATCCGGCACCGCTTCACCACGCGCAGCCGTGCCGCGGCGGCCGGGGCGGGCCTGTTCGTCCTGTCCTTCCTCGGCATGACCGCGATCGGCGTGGTCCGTCCGCACCACGTGTCCGTGCTCCTGGGCTGTCTGCTCGCGGCCGTGATCGTGATGACCATGGGCGAGCTGGTGCACAGCCCCGCCGCGGCCGCGCTGACCCAGGCGGTGGCGCCGGCGGAGCTGCGCGGGCGGTACATGGCCGCGTTCCAGCTCTCCTGGTCACTGGCGTACGCGCTGACGCCCGCGCTGTTCACCTTGCTGCTGAGCGTCGACGGCCGGCTGCCCTGGCTGGTCGTGACGGTGACGTCGCTGCTCGGCGGGGCGCTCCTGCTGCGGGTCGAACGCTCCCTCGCGCCGGAGGCCGTCCGGTTCCCGCCCAGGACGGCTTCGGCCCTGCCGACCTGACACATCCGAAGTCCCTTCGGGCCAATCCGGCCCCGACCGGGCTTCCGAACACCTAACCGAGGAACACAGAGAGAGGTTGGAATGGATCGCGTCTCGTTGACCGCGGAGTACCTCGACAAGCTGCAGAAGGGAAACCTCAAGGCGGGCGAACTCCTGGGCGCGCTGCCCGAGAACAGGATTCTCAACAGCGACAAGCCCGGCGGCAAGGGCCAGTGGCTCGCCCGCCCGTTGTTCCTCGGCCGTGCCGAACAGGCGCAGGTGGCAGGCGACTTGGAGACCCTGCTCGCCGCGCTGGCAAGCCTGCCCGACCGGCTTTTCGGGGGCGACTTCGAAGCGTTCGCCCGCGCGGTGGGCCTGAACGACATCCAGGTCTCCGCGGTGCTGCGCAGCCGGAGCACCCCGATGACGCGCCAGACCCGTGCGGACCTGATCTGCGACGGGACCGGCTTCAAACTGCTCGAACTCAACATGGGCAGCACGATCGGCGGCGCGGAGAACGTGGACGCCTGCCGTGAACTGCTCGCCCACCCCGCGCTCGCCGAGTTCGCCGACCGCCACGCGCTCGGCTTCATGGACTCGCTGCGCGGGATGGGGCACAACATCCTCGTGGAGAGCGGGTTCGCGCCGGGCGACCGTCCGCTGGTGGCCATGACCGACTCCCCGGAGCACTTCGCCAAGGAACTCCCGTACATGACGCAACTGTGCGCGCGCCTGCGGGAGTCCGGGCTGCGCGCCCACCCCTGCCACCTCGGGCAGCTGGCGCTGCGCGACGGCCGGGTGTGGCTCGACGACGCGCCCGTGGACATCGTCATGCGCACCTTCGCCATCGGGGACGTCCTGAATCCTCAGGTGCGCGCGCTCCTGGAGCCGGTCCTGGACGCGGCGCTGCGCGGCGAGGTCAAGATGTTCACTCCGCTGGACACGTCGGCGTACGCCAGCAAGGGTGCGCTCGCCATGCTCTCCGACGAGAACAACCGGGAGCACTTCAGCGCCGGGGAACGGGCGAGCCTGGACCGCATCCTCCCGTGGACCCGGATGGTCCGCCGGGGCCCCGTCACCCTGGAAGGCGGCGAGCGGGTCGACCTCGTCGGGCACGCGCTGGCGCAGCAGCGGCAGCTCGTGCTCAAACCGACCTCGCTGTCCGGCGGCAAGGGCGTGGTCCTCGGCTGGGCCGACGGCGTCACCCCCGAGCGGTGGCGCGAGCAGATCGAGACGGCCGTCGACGGCCCCTGGGTCCTCCAGCGCCGGATCCACCCGGCCTTGGAGGAAGTCCCCGACGACGACGGCCGACTGCGGCAATTCCGGCCCGTGTGGGGGGTGTTGACCGGGGTCGACGGCTTCATCGGCGCCAGCGTCCGGGCCATTCCGGCAACCGTGGGAGATGTCGTCGTGAATGTGTCGAACGGAGCGCACGTGGGAGCCGTACTACATCAGACGACAAAGTCAGGACCGGCCTGACCGACCGCCGCAATCCCGCGCCACCGGGATTCGACAGGAGATCGTCGATCAAACCGAGATTTCCTCGTTCGGACGTCCGGAAAGGCCACTGCCACCATGACGGAATCAACTCCTGAATCCTTGACCGGCACACCACGCCGGCACGAAAATCGGCAATGCCTGATTCAGTCGAATTCCAGCCATGCACCACGCGCCCCCCTCGAGGGCATATGCCGTCGAAGGGGGCGCTCCGCACCACCCATCGACCCGCGGAACGTCCGCGTACACGCTGGTCGGAGCCACACCACGCACAGGGCGACACCCCCGAGCCCACTTCAGCACCGGACTTGAAGAGTGAACTACGTGACGCGTACTGCGTCGCGTTCGCACCGGCCGGAACGCTACGCTCACAGCACGCTGAAAGGCCACGGCCACCTACCGATCAATTCACCGCCTGAGACGTCGCGGCCCATCGGATGAAAGATCAGCTGAATTCGAGTCGTACACCGGCATCGACTTCAGACACGGGGGAAACATCATGCACGAATCTCATCAGGACAGTGATGTCTGCGCCGACGCGGACGAGTTATGCAGGACGTCGGCCGCACAACCGGTCACGGCCTGCGAGGCCTTTCGCCGGGTACTGGCCGAGCGGCCGGGCCCGCGCCGCATCGTGCAGCTGACCGGCCGGTTCGCCACGGAGGCGGTCAACGGGTCCGACTCCGAGTTGGCGCGGTTCATGAGCGCCGAGGTCATCGGGCGCGGCCACGTGCTGCGCCTGCTGCTCGCCCGGCCGGCGAGCCAGGGGTCGGGCGCCCGCCCGCACATGGCACGCGTCGCGGCCCAGGGCGCGCGCATCCGCGTCACCGCCGGGCCACTGCCCAACCTGGCCTCGCTCGCCGCCGAACTCGCCCTCGTACACACGGGGAGCCTGCGGAATGGAGGTCCGCGGATCATGGTCGTCCACCGGGAGGCCACCGCCGCGCTGCAGCAGATCCAGCAGACCCTGTGGGACCACGCCGAGGAGTTGCCGCCGCCGCGCCGCACCGGGCGCCCGGTGCAGTTGGACCCGGCACAGCTGCAGGTCCTGCGGATGCTGGGTTCCGGCATGAAGGACGACGCCGCCGCCCGCCAGATGAACGTGTCCGTACGCACCTACCGACGGCACGTCGCCACGATCCTGCGGGCCTTGGGCGTCAGCACCAGGTTCGAGGCCGGACTCAGCGCCGCGGAGCTCGGCCTCCTGATGGAACGTCAGAAACCCAAACGCTCCCCCGAGTTGCCGAGAGACCTGTACCGCTCCTTCACGCCACAGTGCGGTTGATCACATCGGGGCCGCATCCCCAGGTCAGAGGGCCCGCCCGGGATCCTGAGAGCTCCGCCTGGATCTCGACCCGTCATACCCATGGCCCCTTGTCGCCGATTAGTGCATTCTCCGCCCCACCACAAGGGCGAGGGTGGTGACCGCGCCTCGCCCGCGCACCGTGATGACTTAGGAGTGGCATCTCATGGAGTTCGGACTCTTCCTCAACGGATTCATTCCCGGCATGGCGGCGCACGACCGCCCCTCCGAACACCTGGCGCTGAAGCGGGAGATGGACCTCGCGATCAAGGCGGACAAGCACAACTGGAAGTACGTGTGGTTCGGCGAGCACCACTCGCTGACCGAGTACAGCCACATGTCGGCGCCCGAGGTCGTGATGGGGTACGTCGCCGCCAAGACCGAGCGCATCCACCTCGGCACCGGCATCAACAGCCTCTCGCCGCGCAAGGAGCACCCGGTCCGCTACGCCGAGCGCGCCGCCATGCTCGACCACATCACCGAGGGCCGCTTCGAGTGGGGCACGGGGCGCGGCGCGGGCAGCCACGAGGTCGCCTCGTTCAACATCATGGACACCTCCACGACCAAGGCCGAATGGGACGAGGTCGCGCCCGAGATCGTGCGGATGTGGGAGCAGTACGACTACTCCTTCCAGGGCGAGCACTTCACCGTGCCGACCCCGCACAACATCCTGCCCAAGCCGTACGGCCACTCGCACCCGCCGATCTGGATGGCGTGCGGCAACCCGGGGTCGTTCGCCAAGGCCGGCTCCCTCGGCATCGGCGCGATCGCCTTCAACTTCGAGCCGATCTTCGAGCTGAAGGGCCGGATCGCCGCCTACAAGGAGGCCGCCGAGAACCCGGTGAGCATCCTCGGCGACTACCAGAACAACAACGTGATGATGACCAACACGGTCATCTGCCTCAACGACCGCAAGCGGGCACGTGAGATAGCGATGCACGCGGGTCTCGGCTACCTGGTCACGCTGGTGAACCTGTACCACGACACCATGCCCAAGTCGATGGACGAGCGGACCTGGCCGACGCCGCCGATCGCGTTCAGCGAGCTCGGTGGCGAGGAGATCCTGGACGAGATCATCAAGGCGGGGCTGATGCTCTGCGGCACCCCCGACGAGGTCTGCGAGCAGGTCGCGGCCTATCAGACCGTGGGCTGCGACCAGTTGGTCTTCGGCATGACCGGCGGCATGACCTTCGACGAGCACCTGGAGATGGTCGAGATCTTCGGCAACAAGGTCATCCCCGAGTTCGACACGAACCCGGAGCACTCCACCGCGGTCTACCGGCGCAACGCCCAGGGCCCCAAGTACCCCTCCCACAACAACCCGGTGCCCGAGGACCTGAAGCACACCGTGCTGCCGCCGAGCGCGATCATGCCGCTGCAGGACTGACGGCACGGGCAAGACGTATCGCGGGCCGGCCGGACCCTGATCCCAGGGTCCGGCCGGCCCGCGTCACGTGCCTCGGACGGCCACGGCGATCATCACTGGCTCAGACGGCCACAGCGACAGCCGCCGTCACACCGATCACGACGATCATGCCGCGCAGTACCTGGGGAGGCAGCCGCCGCCCCACCTTCGCGCCGACCAGGCCGCCCACCACGGAGCCCGCGGCGATCACGCCTGCCGCCGCCCAGGCGACATCCGTCACCGCGATGAACAGGACCGCGGCAACACCGTTGACGATCGCGGCGAGCACGTTCTTGGCGGCGTTCAGACGCTGCAGGTCGTCCCGCAGCCAGGTGCCGAACAGGGCCATGAGCAGGACCCCTTGGGCCGCACCGAAGTAGCCGCCGTACACGGCGGTGCACCCCACGCCGAGCCACACCGGCACACCACCGTCGTCGCGGGCCTCCCTCTCCTTCTCCTTGCGGCGCTCCGTCAGCCACTTGCTCAGCCGGGGCTGGATCAGGACCAGGACGCAGGCGATCAGGATGAGCACCGGCACGGCCGCGCTGAAGGTGTCCGAGGGAAGTCGCAGCAGCAGTACGGCACCGACGATCCCCCCGACGAGCGCCGCGGCGCCCAGCCGCAGCAGCCTCGCCCCCTGCCCCTTGAGCTCCTCGCGATAGCCGTAGGCCGCACCGAGGACGCCCGGCACGAGGCCGATGGTGTTGGAGACGTTGGCAAGGACGGGTGGGTAGCCGAGGGCCAGCAGGGTCGGGAAGGTGATCAGGGTCCCGGAGCCGACCACGGCGTTGATGGCGCCCGCCGCGACGGCAGCGGCAGCCAGGCCGACCATTTCGAGTGCTTGCACAAATCACCTTTCGGCCCGGAACGGCGGCGCGTCCCGGGAAACAGCAGAGTCAGGGGCAACGGGTGGGTCGGCACCCGGCATTGGGCCCGGAAACCGTCCGGAACGGTCTCCGGGCCCGGCCGGGTTGCCGCCCTGGGCCCGACAAGATCCTCCCGCCCGGCCAACTGCCAAGTCAATCCTCGGGTTTCCTTGCCCACCCCCAAGCTGTAGCTTCACCCTCCATGACCCTCGACGACCTCCGCGTCTTCGTCGCCGTCTGCCGCACCGGCAGTCTGAGCGCCGTCGCCCGTGATCTGACCTGTACGCAATCGGCGGTGAGCCAGCACATCAAGCGGCTCGAGCGGGAGACGGGCATCAGCCTCCTGGAGCGCCATCCGCGCGGTGTCATACCGACCCCCGCGGGCCGGCTCCTGCACACCGCGGCGGCCGGCGGCCTCGGCGACATCGACCACGCCCTGCGCCGCCTGCGCGACCTGGTCCGCGGCGAGGCCGGCTCGGTCCGCGTCACCACCGGAGCCACCACGGTCCGGCACTTCATGTCCGAGGCCGTGGTCGCCTTCCGCCACCGCCACCCCGGCGTCAGCCTGGAATTCCAGACCGCCACCTCCAGCCGCAGCTGCTTCGACGCGCTCCTCGCGGGCGGCCTCGACCTGGCCTGGATCACCCTCGGCGAGCCGGTGCGCGGCATCGAACTGCGCCCCGTCGTCGAGCTCCCCTGGGTCCTCGCCGTCGCCGCCGACGACCCCATGGCCACCAAGTCCCGTATCGCCCCCGCCGACCTTGCCGACATCCGCCTGCTCGCCCTGCCGCAGAACGCGACGTCCCGCTCCCACCTGGACGCCTGGCTGGCCGGCGCCGGCATCGACCCGGCCTCCGACACCAGCGTCTCCGACTGGGACACCGCGATCCTCCTTGCCGAGCTCGGCCTCGGCCACGCCATCGTCCCCGACCTCCCCGCCTGGCACGGCCCCACCCACCCCGACCTGCGCCTCGTACCCATCCCCGACCTGCCCGCGCTGTGGACCGGCTGGGCCGTCCGCCGCTGGGAGTCGTTGTCCCCGCCGGCCCGCGCGTTCGCCGACACGGTGGAGGCGAGCTGCGAGCAGGCCTTCGGAGCCAGACCGGACGGGCCGGACAGGCGGCGACGTACCGTGAACGCGTGCAGCTGATCGAGATATCCGACCTGGTCGTCGACCACTCCCCGGGCACCCACGACCGCCTTCCCGTGCGCCGGGACGAGGTCGTGGCGCGCCTCACGGCGGCGGGCGACCGGCGCGGGGCCCGCATCGCCGCGGGACTGGCCTGCGACGCCGACGGGGTGCTCGACCCAGCCGCCGTGGACCGGCGCCTGGTCGCCGTGCACACCGAGCTGCAGCGGCTGAGCGAGGAGCTGCGACTCGGCGAGCGCATCGCCGATCTGCTGCGCCCGCTGCTCGCCGTGATCCGCGCCGCCGACCCGGCGGCGGGCCGGCTGCGGGTGGTGGACGTGGGGTGCGGTCTCGGTCATCTCGTACGGTGGCTCGCCGCGTCCGGCGCGCTCGGGCCCGACGTCGACCTGCTCGGCGTGGACTTCAACGCCGCACTGGTCACCGAGGCCGACCGCCTGGCCCGGGACGAGGGCCTCGACTGCCGGTTCGTCCAGGGCGACGCGTTCGCCCTGGGGCCCGCGGCGGAAGTCGTGTCTGCCCCGCGGCGAGCGGGAGCACCGGGCGAAAGGCCAGGTACGCCCGGTCCGTCGAAGGGTCCTTCCGACCCACAGGCCGTCGCCGAGCCCACCACCGTGTACGTCTCCACCGGCGTGCTCCACCACTTCCGCGGGCCCGACCTCGAAGCCTTCTTCGCCGCCCAGGCCACGCCGGGAACCGCGGCCTTCTGCCACTTCGACATCGCCGCCACCTCACTCGCACCCGTCGGGGCCTGGATCTTCCACCGGGCGCGGATGCGGGATCCGCTGGGGCGTCATGACGGCGTGGTGTCCGCCCGCCGTGCCCATGACGACGAGACCCTGCTGAGCGCGGCGGCGCACGCCGAGGGAATGGTCCCGCTGGTGTACGAACCGCGCGGTCGCAGCAGCCCGTTCTGCACCACGATCCGCCCCGTCGTCGGCCTGCGCCCCGCCCTGCTGCCGCCGCTGCGGGCCGCACTTGGCGCGGCGGCCTCGAGCCGCCTGGTCGGGGCTCCGGACAAGTCCCTTGCCGGTGGCGCCCGATGAACGCGCTCGCCCTGCTCGCCCTCGGCCTCGCCGATGCGGCCTTCGCCGGATTCCGGGCCTACGCCGGGCGCGACGGCCGCATCCGCAAGGGCAGAGCGGCGCTGCTCGCGGCCCGGCGGGGGCTGGCGACAGGAGTGCCCGGCCTGGTGTTGACCGCCGCCGTCGCGGCGGGCCTGCTGCTCGGTGCGGGCGACCGGGCCGAGCGCTACGCGACACTCGACGACGCGGCCGGCCGGATGCTCCTCGTGTACGCCCCGTACACGGCCGTGGTCCTCGCGAGCCTGTGCTGCTACTTCTGGGGCAACTTCCGGATCAGCACCCTGGCCGTCGTCATCGGCCTGGGCCCGCTGACCCTGCTGCGGCCGTTGGTCGTCCTCGCCGGCGCGGTGGCAGCGGCCCGGGGGTCGCTGCCGGGCGCCGTCGTGGCGACGGTCGCGTCGGCGGCGGTGCTGCTCGTCGAGCCGGTCGTGCACCGCCGCTGGTACGCCGTACCGCTCTGACCCTTGCGTTGCAGGGGTGGTCAGCCCTTGCGCTGCAGGCGTGCCGAGAGGTGGTGCTGCAGGGGCTGGCCGACCGCCGCGAGGTCGTGGACGAAGGTGAGCGTGTCCGCGTCGGTCAGCGTGTAGCGGCGACGGGTGGCGTCGACCTCCTTGGCGGTGGGGGTGCGGGCCACCTCGGAGGTCGCCAGGTCGACCGAGCCGCCGGCCGCCCGGCCGACGGCGATCTCCGCGATGCCGGTGGGCTGCGTGATCAGCGCCTCCACCCGGCCGTCGGGCTGCAGCCGCCACCAGCCGCTCTCCCGGGCCGACGGGCGCAGCGGGCTGCCGTCGGCGTCGAGCAGCCAGGCCCGGGCGTCGTAGTGGAGGAAGGGCCTGCCGTCGTGGCTGAAGGTGACCTCCTGCGCGTAACGGAAGTCCGCGTCGAGCGTCGGGTACTCGCCCTGCCCTTGGCCGTGCCAGGTGCCGAGCAGACCGAGCACGGGCGCAAGGAGTGCGTGCGGTGCGGGCGCCCCGTCCGGTCGCGGGCTGTCGGGGTACGGGTGCGTCGGTGCGGGGTCGAACAAGGGGTGCGCTCCTGGGATCGGATCAGGTCGGGCCGGTGCGGGCAGGTTCGGTGCCGGATGGCAGCCTAGAGCGCCGGTGCCCTCGACGACGGCAGGGGGCCGCACCCGGGGAGAGGGAACTTGACGACGTTCCGGCAGCACATGGAGCAACTGGCCCTGCACGCCCTGCAGTCGTTCCCGCAGGAGGCGCTGCCCGGCATCTACGCCGTCACGTTCCGCCTCGACAGCGTCGACCAGGACCCGAGGTACCCCTACCTGGCGGTCGGCCACACCACGGAGTCCGAGGTCGCCCGCGTGCTGGCACAGCCGCGGCCGCCGGAGCCGTGGGAGGCCAGGTGGAGTTACGCCTACTTCCCGGCGTCCGGCCTCGAAGGCGTCCGCATCGCGGGCCACGACCCCGAACACGACCCGGTCGGGGCCGAGTTGCACCGGCGGGAAGCGGTGGCCCAGGGCCTCTGGTACGAGGACGACGAGGATGAGCAGGGAGATGACGCGGAGGACCAGCAAGACGACGCGGAGCAGGACGACGACGAGGTTCGCGACGAGCGCCTCACCGAGGAGTTCCGCGAGCTCTGCGTGGCTGTCGCCCGGCAGCTCCACAGGGACGGCCGGATCGCCGCCGCCCTCGGCCGGCCACTGCCGGTGATCCTCTACGACATGTTCGACCCCGACGCGATGTTCGCCCTCACCCGGGCCGCCAATCCCGCGGAACTGATCACGGAGTTCTTGAGCGAAGAACCACGGTAGGCCTGGGCAGGCCTCGGCAGGGAGCAACCCGGAGGGCACGGAACCCCGGGGAAACGATCGGATCGATCAATTCCCCTTCCTCCATTGAGTACTTGAGCGCACCCGTGCTAGAAACCGCTTACCCCACAGCGGCACCCGCGCCCGTACCGCCTCCCCCCTCCCTCCTTCGCCTCACCCGGAGACCGCAATGACGCGTTCCTGGTCCCGCCGCACCCTGCTCGCCGCGACCGGCGGCGCCGCACTCGCCCTGCCCTTCGCCGCACCGGCCCTGTTCACCGGGCAGGCCTCGGCGGCGGACGCGTACGGCGAGCTGCGTGCCAAGTGGCGCACCCTGATCCTCGGCGAGGGGTTCAGCCCGACGGCCGAGCCCTTCAAGAGCCGCCTGGCCGAGCTCGGCACCAGCGCGAGCACCTACCGGGCCTCGATGTCCCCGGCGACCGGTTCGCTGTGGCCGGACCTGGTCTACGCGGACCCCGAGCCGGACACCGACCAGGAGTCGTTCACCTTCTCCGGCAACATGGCGAACAGCTACGGCCGCCTGAACACCATGGCCCAGGCCTACAGCCAGCCCGGCACCGGCCTGACCGGTGACGCCGCCCTGAAGTCGGCGATCCTCACGGGCCTGGACCACCTCTACTCGAAGGTCTACAACGAGGGGCAGGCCCGCTACGGCAACTGGTGGAGCTGGCAGATAGGCGCCCCGCAGGCGCTCCTCGACGTCTGCGTCCTCATGTACGACCAGCTGTCGGCGACGCAGATCGCCAACTACTGCAAGGCCGTGGACCACTTCGTGCCGGACTCCGCGGTGGGCTCGTACACGGGGACGTCCACCGGCGCCAACCGCGTCGACCTGTGCCGGGTCCTCGCGCTGCGCGGCGTCGTCGGTGCGAACTCCGCGAAGATCGCCCTGGCCAGGGACGCGCTCTCGCCGGTCTTCCCGTACGTCACCTCGGGCGACGGGCTCTACACCGACGGCTCGTTCATCCAGCACACCACCGTCCCCTACACCGGCTCGTACGGCTCGGTCATGCTTGGCGGTCTCGGCATGCTGTTCGCGCTGCTCGCCGGGTCCACCTGGGCGGTCACCGACGCCAAGCGGCAGATCATCTTAGACGCGGTGGAGCACGCCTGGGCGCCGTTCCTCTACAACGGCCTGGTCATGGACAACGTCGCGGGCCGCGCCATCAGCCGGGGCGTCGCCGCCGCCGACCCCAAGAAGATCCAGGCCGACGACCATCTGCGCGGCCACTCCATCCTCGCCTCCATCGCCCTGCTCGGGCAGGGCGCCTCCGCCGCCGAGAACGGGCGCTGGCGAGGCCTGGTCAAGGGCTGGATGCAGCGCGACTACTACAGCCCGCCGCTCAGCAACCCGTCACTGGGGCTGACAAGTCTGGCCCGGCTCAAGGCAGTTGCCGACGACTCTTCCGTGACCGCGATCGCCGAGCCGACCGGGCACCGGCTGTTCACCGAGATGGCGCGGGCCACGCACCGCCGTCCCGGCTGGGCCGCCTCGATCAGCATGGCCGACAAGCGGATCACGTACTACGAGACCGGCAACGGCGAGAACCTGCGCGGCTGGCACACCGGCTCGGGAATGCTCTCCTGGTGGGGCGACACCTTCGCCAACGGCCAGTACAGCGACGCCTTTTGGCCCACCGTGGACCCCTACCGGCTGCCCGGCACCACCGCCTCCCGCAAGGTCCTCGCAGACGCGGCGGGCGGGGACTGGGGCGCCTCGAAGCCGGACGTCAACTGGGTCGGCGGCGCCTCCGACGGACAGCGGGCGGCCATCGGCCAGTACCTCAAGGGCCTGCAGTCCACCCTCATGGCGAAGAAGTCCTGGTTCTGCCTGGACGACACGATCGTGTGCCTCGGCGCGGGCATCAAGTGCACCGACGGCGCCGCGGTCGAGTCGACCGTGGAGAACCGCAACCTCGGCCCGACCGGCACCACGTCCTTCACCGTCGACGGCACCGCCAAGCCCACCACGGCCCCCTGGTCGGAAACGCTCACCGGCGCCAAGTGGGCGCACCTCGGCGGCCACGGCGGCTATGTCTTCCCCGGCGGCGCGAATATCAAGGCGCTGCGTCAGGAACGTACGGGCAAGTGGAGCGACATCAACAAGGGCGGCGCCACCACCGCCGTCAGTCGCAAGTACCTCACGCTGTACGTCGACCACGGCACCAACCCGACCGCCGGGAGCTACGCGTACCAGCTGCTGCCCGGCGCGAGCGCGGCGCAGACCTCGGCCCGGTCCGCGGACGCCAACTGGCTGAAGGTCCTTGCCAATTCGGACAACCAGCAGGGCATCGCCGTGCCCGCGCTCGGCTTCACCGGGGTCAACTTCTGGTTCGGCGGGAGCGTCGGGACGCTCACCGCGAGCGCGCCCTGCGCGGTGATGATCAGCGAGAAGAGCGACGGTACGGCGGTGATCTGTGTCAGCGATCCGATGCGGATGCAGACGTCGCTGACCCTCACCTGGAACCGCGCCGTCACCTCGGTGACGTCCAAGCCCGCGACCGTGACGTCGGCGACCACCGGCGCCTCGCTGAAGCTCACCTTCGGCGACCTCAGGGGCACTCGCGGCACCACCCAGAAGATCACCGTGAAGCTCGGCTGACCCACGGCGGGGGGATGAGAGCCTGCCTTTGAACCCCCGTCGTTCGCGCGAAGCGCGGGCGCAGCGGCGTTCGGTGCGTGCGCTCGGCGTGCGTGCCGGGCGTCGGGGCGCAGGCGGGGGTTCAAAGGCAGGCTCTGAGCCCGGACGGACCACGCGGCGGGCGGCGGGCGCGGGCCTTGCCCACCATGGGGACATGATCTCTGTGTCTCGTGCCGTCGCCGTCGTGTGCAGTGCCGCCCTGACGGCGGCCGTCTCGGGCTGCGCGGGCGGTTCCCCGCAGCAGCCGGTCAAGGCCGCCCCGTCGCCCCTCCCCGTCGCCGCGAAGGCGTCCGCGTCGGCGTCCGCCGCGCCCCGCCACCGCCCGTTCCCCGCGGTGCCGAGCATCGCCGAGTGCCGCAAGGTCCTCGGCTCGGCCTGCTACACGGCGGACCAGGTCCGCACGGCGTACGGCATCGACAAGCTCAACTCCGAGGGGCTGACCGGCAAGGGCCGCACGGTCGTGGTCTATGAGGAGGTCGTGCCGGACACCCTGAAGAAGGACCTGGAGACCTTCAGCAAGGCCATGAAGCTGCCCGCCCCCGACGTCACGGTCGAGACGTACGCGCCGGGCGGTTCCGTCGCCAAGTTCGACGCACGCAACGAGACGATGGCACGGTCCGCCACCGAGGCGACCCTCGATGTGCAGATGGTGCACATGGCCGCGCCCGACGCGAAGATCGTCGTCACCCAGATCGGGCTGCCCGGCGCCGCGTTCCGCAGCGGCGCCTCGCAGCAGCCCAAGCCGGAGACCGCCGAGCAGGCGGCACAGGGGGCGAAGGCGGGGGCCGCGCTGATCATGGACGGGATCGCCCAGAGCGTGGACAAGCACAGCCCGGACGCCCTCTCGATCAGCTTCGGCCTCCAGGAGTACACGGCTGCCGACAGCACCATGTTCCCCGCCGAGGCGCTGGAGAAGCTCAGCGCGCCGCTGGCCGAGGTCGTCGCGGGCGGCACCACGCTGGTGGCGAGCGCCGGGGACTCCGGGGCCGCTCCCCCGGTCGGCCGGGAGCACCAGCGGGTCAGGTCCGTGTCGTGGCCGGCCTCCGACCCGAGCGTGCTCTCCCTCGGCGCCTCCCGGCTGCACCTGGACGACCAGGGCAAGCGCACCGCCCCGGACACGGTGTGGAGCGACCGCCACGGAGCCACCGGCGGTGGACCTTCGCAGACCTTCGCACGGCCCGGCTACCAGAACGGCGTGGAGAAGGTGACCGGGAAGCAGCGCGGTACGTCCGACATCTCCATGGACGGCTCCGCGTCCGGCGGGACGCTGATCTACCAGGGGTTCCTGCCCGAGGGCGCGGGCTGGATGCCGGTGGGCGGGACCAGCGAGTCCGCGCCGATGTTCGCGGCTCTGGTCGCGCTGGCGAACCAACAGGCGGAGGCCCGGATCGGCTCCGTGCACGAGGCGCTGTACGGACTTGTGGGCAAGCCGGAGGGCGGAGTTGTCGACATCACCGAGGGCGTCAACGGCCCGGACGGCTTCCGGGCCGGGCCCGGCTACGACCTGGCCTCCGGGCTGGGAACCGTGGACGCATCCGTCTTCGTCCCAGCGCTGGCGGCCGCGGCATCGGGTGCGGACGCCGGCTCGGATTCGGGCGCGGCCGCCGACTCAGAGCCGCAGGCGGACCCTCAGTCGCAGCCGAAGGTAAAGCCCGAGCCCGAGCCCGAGTCCTATTCAGAGCCGGAGTCGGAGTCGTACTCCGAGTCGGACGAGTGACGTCCGGGCGGCCGGGTGACCTCGGGCCCGCGTGACCCGTTGATGCGGCATCGAACGTACGGGGCACGGAAGGGCGGACGCGGTGCGCAGGTGGACCGGACGACATGTACGAGCCGGAGCGGTGACGCTCCTGGCGACAACGGCCCTCGTCGGCGGGGCGGGCCCCGCCGCGACGGCAGGCCAGGAAGGAGTGCCCGTGTGCGCGCAGGCCGGTGAGCCGTTCCCGGAACCGCCCGAGGGAACCGCGGGCGCCATCCACCCCGCTCCCGCCGACGACGCCGACATCCAGGAGATGGCGGCCTGGGCCATCGCCGAGGCCAACCGCACCGAGGGACGCGGACCTGACACGGCGTACCGCCTGGAGTGCGTGGCCGCCGCCGGGCGGCAGGTCGTGGCCGGCTCGCTGTACCACCTCCACCTCCGCCTCGACCGACCCGAACCCCGCCGGGCGACCGCGGTCGTCTGGGACAAACCCTGGGAGAACTTCCGTGAGCTGCAAGACTTTTCGACCACTGATGACCGGCCGGCCGATGTCGCGCACTGAGCCGGGCAGGCGCGTCCGAGTGCCGCGTCTGCGCCTCGCCGCCGTGGCCGCCGCCGCGCTGCTCGTGCTGCCGGCCGGCCAAGGCGTCGCGTACGCCGTGGAGCCCGAGGAGCTGGCCGGCACCTGGGTGTCGCCCGCGAGCGGTGACCGTGGCTATCCCCGGGAAGTGGACTTCGACGCCTCCGGTACGTTCCGCGTGCGTGACCTGGTGTCGCCGTGCCCGCCGAAGGTGCAGTGCGTCTGGTCGGGCATCAACAGCGCGCAGGGAACGTATGCCGTGGAGGGCGATGACGTACGGCTGACGTACGACAACGGTCGCACCGACGCGATGCCCGATCAACTACGGTACGAGGAACCGCAGTTGATCGAGGAGCTGCCGGACGGCGGCCGTGCGGAGTACACCCGTCGCGCGGGGTGCGGCGGTCACGGCGCGGTCGAGGAGTCCTGAGCGCGGCCGGCCTCCCACTCCTTGGCGATCCCGCGCATCAGCGGCGGATACACGAGCACATGCCGGAACGGCCCGATCAGGCCCATGTAGGCCTTGCCGAACAGGCCGTTGGGCTTCACCAGGACGGCCATCTGTCCGCGGTGGCCGCCCGCTCCGTCCTCGACCCAGCTGAGGTGCATCACCCCGTGCACGGTGCGGTTGCCCATCTCGGCGGCCCACTCGTCCTTTGCCAGGTACACCGAGGTGAAGGGCAGGCGGTCGAACTCCGGCCCCCTCGGCCCGTCGCGCAGATCGGCCGGCAGCCGGTCGCGCAGCGTCGGCACCCGCTTGCCGACGCCGGAGTCCGGGTCGTCCCAGCCGAAGATCTTTCCGAGCTTCCAGCGGATGGAGAACAGGGTGCGGGCCACCCAGGACGGGTTGTCCGAGGTGTCGCCCCCGGAGGTCTGCCGGATCAGCCGCGGGAAGTCGTCGGGGCCGCCGGGCGTCGGCAGCGCCCACACGTCGTAGAGGCGGAAGTCGGGCGTGATCTCGTGGATCCGCCACGGCCGGGAAGTGTGTGCGGAGTCGGGGAGTTTCATTGCGTGGACCTCCAGCTGTTCAGTCAGGTCTGTCAGGTCTGTGTCACTGCCAGGGGGTCGAGGCCGAGTACGCCCGCCACGGCGCGCGCGGTGAGCAGTTCGTCTAGGGGGGCCCGGTCGGCCAGCGCGCTGACGGTGCCGTCGAGGGCGCCGACGAAGGCCAGGGCGAGGGTCCTGGCGGGCGGTCCCGGCGGGATCGTGCCCGCTGCCCGGCCGGCGTTGATGAGCCGCCGGCAGCGCTTGACCAACTGCTCGTAGCGGCGCTCGACCTCATGCCCGACGGGGTGGTCCTGGCCGCTGAACTCGATCCTCAGCGCGGTCGCCACGCGGGCCCCGGTGCGCCGGCAGTAGACGGCGTGACCGCGGGCCAGGGCGAGCAGCGCGGCCACCGGCTCGGACTCCCGCTCGATCTGGGGGCCCACCTGCTGCATCCAGGTCTCGCCGATCCAGTCGAGCACGGCCAGGGTCAGGTCCTGCTTGTCCTTGAACTGGTGGTAGAGCGCGCCGCGCGAGTATCCGGCCTCGCGTGCCACCTGTTCGAGCTTGAGGTGGCCGTAGCCGTAGCGGGACAGGCCTCGGGCCGCCGACTCCAGCAGGGCGCCGCGCGTGCGGGCGCTGCGGTCGGCCTGGCTCTCCCGGTTACGTACATGCATGTATGTATGTTAGCGCGCGTCACCCAGCCCGCGCACGGGGGCCGGGCTGGGTGACGAGGCGGGTGCTGAGCTGGAGCTTTACCTGGAGTCAGTGAGGTCAGCCGCGCAGGGGGCCCTCACAGGTGTAGGACGCGGTGCCGGCCGCGCCCGTGTTCCACATCTCGACCTTGCCGAAGGTGCAGTTCATGTCCTTGAAGTTGTTCGCCGCGGGAGCCGTGCGGTCGAGGATGAAGTAGTCGACGGTCTCGGACATGTCCTTGAAGATCTGGTCGGGGTCGGCGGGGTCGGTGATGTTGGCGGTGATCCGGCCGGTGCAGGTGAAGCGCGGCTTGTCGGCCGTGGTGTCGCCGGCCGACTTGCGGCAGTCGGGGGTGTTGGAGGTGGCCGCCGCGAAGGCTGTCTTGATCTCGGCGGCCGTGGCGTGGCGCAGCCCGGCCGGGTCCTCGTACTTGGTGTCCGGCACGAAGAGTTCGTCGACCTTGGCGATCTTCTCGTCGAGGAACTTGTCGTAGGCGGCCTGGGTGCCGGGGTCCTTGCCCACGTTGTCGCGCCAGGCGTCGAAGCCCCGGACGTCGTTCGCGCGCAGGTACCCGTACATCGACCGCAGCAGGGCGGGGCGCTCGGTCCACAGGAACTCGAAGAACGTGCCGGCGTAGTTGTAAAACCGGAATCCGTCGCCGTCGTACGTGGCGTGCACGAGTTGGTCGACGGTCATGCGCGGACCGCCGCCCGCGGTGTCGTTGATGATCCCCTTCACCAGCGACTTGCGCACCAGGATGCCGTCGTCGCGGGTCGCGCCGTCGAAGAATTCGGCGGTGCCCTCGTCCATCGCGGTCGTCCGGTCGCCGGTGTACCAGTCGCCCTCGCCGAAGAAGCCCGGCACGGCGAAGCGTCCGTTGAGGTAGTGCGTGTACTCGTGGCGGAACAGCTCTTCCAGGGTCAGCGAGGAGTCCTGGGGGACGCGCCGCTGGTACGTGTAGAACGTCGCGCCGCGCTCGATGTAGACGCCGCCGTTGTTGGTGTCCATGCCGGTGAGGATGGGGTGGTACGTCTCGTAGTCGGCGCGGGAGCCGTACAGGACGATGTTCAGAGTGGTGTTGGGGTCGCCGGCGAGGGGTTCGTCGGTGCCGAGGACGCGGTGGTACTGGGCCTTGACCTGCTTGCTCGCGTAGTAGAGCTGGTCGACGGTGGCCCGGTCGAGGCCGGTGCGGACCTTGATGGCTCCGTTGTCGTACGTGTACGTGTAGGGGAAGATCCGCTTCTCGATGTCGGCCTTGCAGACGTTGTAGGGGGCGCAGGCCTCGTAGAAGTTGAGCCACCCCACCACGGAGGCCCAGGGCTGGCTGCCGGTGCCGAAGTTGCGCTCGGCGGTGCCGAGGAGCGGGCCGAGGTCGGCGACGATCTGCGTCTTGAGGGCGGCGATCTGGCCGAAGCGTCCGTATTCGCCGAGCGCGTCGCGTACGACCCAGGCATTGGGCGTGCCCTTGAGGTGGGTGTGGCCGGCGAAGGCGCTGAACTTCGCGCGGTAGTCGGCGTCCTGGGTGACGGCGGCGTGGAAGGCGGTGTCGTTGTTGCCGGGGTAGACGCCGAGGTAGTTGGCCGAGAGCGCGGCGAGGGCGGCGCCGCCCCAGGCGGGGTCGGTGGCGGTGTCCGGGTGGGCGGCGTCGAGTTGGGCCAGGACCTTTTTGATCAGGGGCAGTTGGTACTGGCGCAGGCCGGTGGAGCCGCCGGTGGTGAGGGCTTCGCGCAGGGTCTCGGCGTTGGACTTGGTCGTGTCGAAGGAGCGGGCCGCGGTGCCGAAGGCGTTGATCGCGTCGCGCAGGGTGGTGCTGGTGGGGCCGTCGGTGACGTCGATCTCGTCGTGGCTGAAGTCGTGGTAGACGAGCGCGTGCAGGTAGGTGAACAGCTCCAGGAGGTGGGTGCTGTTCTTTCCGTCGTGCGACGCCGAAAGGGACTTGGCGCGATTGGCGACCGCCTGGGCGTGGGCGTCGGACATGACGCGGGCGAGGCGGGCGTCCCAGGTCCACAGGATGTCGCGCAGGCAGCCGTCGGCGGTGACGGCCGGGTCGGTGAGGAAGTCGGCGAGCTGGGTGGGGGTCAGGCCGGTGATGCCGTCCAGGGTGCAGGGCACTCCGGCGGCGGTCTTCGCGTTCCCCTTGGCCCGCGTGACCGAGGCGGCCTTGAGGGGGTGGGCGCCGGGGACGCGGCCCTTGACGATGCCGGCGGGGGCGACTGCCGGGCGGGGCTTGGAGCTGGGGGCCTTGCCGTAGCGGTCGACCTCGTCGAAGGGGTTGCGGTGGTCCGAGCCGGTGCCCGTGGCGCCCGGTGCGGCCGCGGGACGGAAGGTGGCCGGGGCCTGCGGGGCGGTCCGGGTGTCGGCCTGGGCGAGCGGGGCGGCCGGCGCGAGGAGGGCCGCGGCCATGGCGGCGGTGAGCAGGGGCTTGCGTATGCGTCTGGACGTGGTCACCGAAGTCTCCTGGGTGAAGGGGGAATTGCCTGGGGGGTGGCGCATCGGTGCGATGACCGGGGCGCGCGAAGACGTCGTCGTCTCCGCGCACCCCGGGCCTCAAGTGCGGCCGGAACGGGCTCGAGTGGGGCCAGAACTGGCTCAAGTGGGGCTGGAACCAAAGGAATCCCGCAGCGGTGCACGAGAAGTGCCACGTAACATAGCAATGTGAAATTGCACTGAGAACCCCTCGACGCCCATGGGTTCCGCAGGCGTCAACTTCCCCTCTGCCACGCCCCGTTGGCTCGGCCGATCGGCCCACTTCGCCGCACTTGAAAAGGTTGAGGGCGATCCCTTGGCAGCGTCAGTGCCATGTGAAATATTACTGACGTGCTCACGGGAACCCCTTCACGCGCCTCGGACGCCACCTCCGACGTCATCGTCGTCGGAGCCGGCGTGATCGGAGCGGCCTGCGCCCACTACGCGGCCCGCTCCGGCCTCACCGTCACCGTCGTCGACCGCGGCCCCGTGGCGGGCGGCACCACCGGGGCGGGCGAGGGGAACCTGCTGGTCTCCGACAAGGAGCCCGGTCCCGAGCTCGAACTCGCCCTCCACTCCACCCTGTTGTGGCGGGAACTGGCCGCGGAACTGCCCGCGGCCGTCGAGTACGAGGCCAAGGGCGGTGTCGTCGTCGCCTCCGACGAGCGACGGCTGTCCGCCCTGCGCACCTTCGCCGCGGCGCAGACCGCCGCCGGCGTCGAGGCACTCGAAGTGCCCGGCGATCGGATCCACGAACTGGAGCCGCATCTCGCCGCGGGTCAGGCCGGCGCGTTCCACTACCCGGGGGACGCGCAGGTCCAACCCGCCCTGGCCGCCGCCCACTTGCTGCGCGCCTCGGGTGCTCAGCTGCGGTGCGGAGAGGAGGTCACCGGCTTCCTCACCGGCCGGGGAGGCACGGTCCGCGGAGTGGTCACCGCTTCCGGGACCCGGCTGCACGCCCCGCACGTGGTGAACGCGGCGGGCACCTGGGGCGGCGAACTCGCCCGCCTGGCCGGGGCCCCGCTGCCCGTCCTCCCCCGGCGCGGCTTCGTCCTGGTCACCGAGCCACTGCCACGCGTCGTACGGCACAAGGTGTACGCCGCCGACTACGTGGCCGATGTCGCCAGCGGCTCGGCGGCACTGCAGACCTCCGCCGTGGTCGAAGGGACCCCGGCGGGCCCGGTGCTCATCGGCGCGAGCCGGGAGCGGGTCGGCTTCGACCGCACCCTGTCGGTGGAGGTGCTGCGCCGCCTCGCCGCGCAGGCCACGGAGCTCTTCCCGGTGCTCGCGGAGGTGCGGGCCATCCGCTCCTACACGGGGTTCCGCCCCTATCTTCCCGACCATCTCCCGGCCATCGGGGCCGATCCGCGGGTGCCCGGTCTGCTGCATGCCTGCGGGCACGAGGGGGCGGGCATCGGGCTGGCGCCCGCGACCGGTGCGCTGATCGCCGCCGCGCTCACGGGCGCGGCGCCGCCCGTGGACGTCAGGCCCTTCCGCCCGGACCGCTTCCCGAAGTCCCCTGGAGCCGTGGCCTGATGACTCCGCCGTCGCACCGAGTACCGAAGGGGAAGCGATCCCTGTGAAACTCCGCCGCACCACGCCCGCCGAGCTGGCGGACGCCGCACCAGGCCCCGCCTTCGAGATCACCTTCGACGGGCGTCCGGTCCCCGCTCTGCCGGGTCAGTCCCTCGCCGCCGCGCTCTGGGCCGCGGGCATCGTGGCCTGGCGCACCACCCGCACCGGGGGCCGTCCACGGGGTGCCTTCTGCGGCATCGGGCAGTGCCACGACTGCCTGGCCACCGTCAATGGCTCGCCCAATCGCCGTGCTTGCCTCGTTCCGGCCCGGTCCGGCGACGCGATCACCACGCAGGAGGGTCACGGCCGTGCCGACCTCGCCATCTGAATCGCCGTCTGAACCGCCGTCTGAACCGCCGTCTGAACCGCCGTCTGAATCGCGGATACCGTGCGGGGCCGTCGCGTCCACCGAGGATTTCCCCGCCCCGCCCCTTCCCGTGATTCTGCGAAGCCTTCCGCCCTCCGGGCGGTGTCCTCAAACGCCGGACGGGCTGAACAAGGCAGCCAGCAGCCCCAATGAGGCGCCCGGCACCCCCAAAGCCAACGAGTCAACCGGGCCTGCACAGGCGACCGAGGCTCTCTGGCCTGCACAGGCGACCGAGGCTCTCTGGCCTGCACAGGCGACCGAGACTCTCGGGACCGCGCAGGCGACCGAGACCGCCGAGCCGGTCGAGCCCGCCACCGCGGCCGAACCCCCCGTCCGCTACGACCTGGCCGTCATCGGCGCAGGCCCAGCCGGCCTCGCCGGGGCCGTCGCCGCCGGTCAACTCGGCCTGCGCGTCGCCCTGGTGGACGCCGCCGAGCAGACCGGTGGCCAGTTCTATCGCCACCCCGCGCCCGGCCTGCGCGCCCGGCGCCCCGAGGCCCTGCACCACGACTGGGCGGCGTACGCACAACTCCGTGACCGTCTCGCGGCCACCCCCTCCGTCACTCATCTCCCCGCGCACCACGTGTGGAGCGTGGTCCGGGACGGCGACCACTTCGCCGTCCACGCACTCACCGGCGCCGACGGAACGGACCGCACGCCCGTAGTTCTGCGCGCCCGGGTCCTGCTCCTCTCCACCGGAGCCGTCGAGCGCCAACTGCCCTTCCCCGGCTGGACCTTGCCCGGAGTGATCACCGCGGGCGGCGCCCAGGCCATGCTGAAGTCCGGCCTGGTGCTGCCCGGGCGGCGCATCGTCGTCGCGGGCAGCGGGCCGTTGCTGCTCGCCGCCGCGACCTCGCTCGCCGCGGCCGGCGCCGAGATCCCGGCCGTCGTGGAGGCCGCCGGCTACCCCGGCTACGCCCGGCACCTGCGGGCCCTCGCCGCCAACCCCGGCAAGCTCACCGAGGCACTCACCCACGGCTCAGCCCTGCTGCGTCACCGCATCCCCCTCCGCAGCCGCAGCGCGGTCGTCGCGGCCCACGGCACTCACCGGGTCGAAGCCGTCACCGTGGCCCGCCTCGACCGCGACTGGCGTCCGATCCCCGGTACGGCCCGCCGCATCCCCTGCGACGCGGTGGCGGTCGGCCACGGCCTGGTGGCCCAGACCGACCTCGGCACCGCCCTCGGCTGCGCCACCCGCCGCTCCCCCGACGGCACCCACGCCCTCGACACCGGCCCGGACCAGGAGACCTCGGTCCCCGGCGTCTGGACGGCCGGCGAGAGCTGCGGCATCGGCGGCGCGAGCGCGGCCCGCGCCGAGGGCGAGCTGGCCGGGATCGCCGCTGCCACCCGTCTCACCGCCCAACCCCCGGACTCCGAGCCACTGTTGGCCCGGTCGGCCAAGCTGCGCCGCCGCATCACCCGCATGCGTACCTTCGCCGAGGCCATGGCGGCCGTGCACGCCCCGGCCCCCGGCTGGACGGCCTGGCTCACCGACGACACCGAGGTCTGCCGCTGCGAGGAGGTCACCGCGGCCCGCATCCGTGAGGCCACCGCCGAGCTCGGCGCCCGGGACGCCCGCACGGTCAAACTCCTCACCCGGGCCGGGATGGGCTGGTGCCAGGGCCGGATGTGCTCGGCCGCCGTCGCCTGCCTCTCGGGTGCCGGTCCCGCCCCGGACCGCCGCCCGCTCGCCTCCCCCGTGCCGCTGGCCGCACTGGCCGACCTCCCCGCCGAAGCCACCGAAGCCTCCTGACCACACCACCGCACGGCACCCGCACCCGCACCCGCAAGGAGTCAGCCATGAACGAGAGCAGCACCTCCTGGACCACCGACCGCCCCTGGCGCGGCATCATGGTCGCCACCGCCCTCCCGCTGCGCGAGGACCTCTCCATCGACTACGACGCCTACGCCGAGCACGTCCGCTTCCTGCTCGACAACGGCTGCGACGGCGTGGTCCCCAACGGCTCGCTCGGCGAGTACCAGACCCTCACCGCCGAGGAGCGGGCCCGCGTGGTGTCGACCGCCGTCGACGCGGCGGGGGACGGGGCCAGGGTGATGCCCGGGGTGGCCGCGTACGGCAGCGCGGAGTCCCGGCTGTGGGCCGAGCGGGCCGCCGCGGCGGGCTGCGGCAGCGTGCTGCTGCTTCCGCCGAACGCCTACCGCGCGGACGCGGACGCCGTACGCGCCCACTACGCCGAGGTGGCAAAGGCGGGCCTGCCCGTGGTCGCGTACAACAACCCGATCGACACCAAGGTCGACCTCGTACCGGAGCTCCTGGCCGAACTGCACACGGCCGGGCACATCGTGGCCGTGAAGGAGTTCAGCGGCGACGTCCGCCGGGCCTACCAACTGGCCGAGCTGGCACCGGAGTTGGATCTCCTGGTCGGCGCCGACGACGTCCTGCTCGAACTGGCCCTCGCGGGCGCGGTCGGCTGGATCGCCGGCTATCCGAACGCCTTCCCCGCCTCCTGCGCCGAGCTGTACCACGCGGCGGCGGCCGGTGACCTGGAGCGGGCCCTGCCCCTCTACAAGTCCCTGCACTCGCTGCTTCGCTGGGATTCCAAGACCGAGTTCGTGCAGGCCATCAAGCTCTCCATGGACCTCGCCGGACGGCCCGGCGGCCCGACCCGGGCGCCCCGCCGGCCGCTCACGGGGGCCGTCGAGGCGGCCGTGCTCTCCGCCACCGAGAAGGCCGTCGCCGACGGACACCACTGAGCGGACGGCAGACACCGCCGAGCAACCGGCGGTCACCCACTGAGCAACCGGCAGTCCCAGCCGAGGAATTCGGAGGATCCACCATGCGTACCCGTCATGTCTTCCACGCCGTCGACTCCCACACCGAGGGCATGCCGACACGTGTCATCACCGGCGGCGTCGGCGTCATACCCGGCGCCACGATGGCCGAGCGCAGGCTCCACTTCATCGAGCACCTGGACCACCTGCGCACACTGTTGATGTACGAACCTCGTGGCCACGCCTCGATGAGCGGCGCGATCCTCCAGCCTGCGATCCACCCCGACGCGGACTACGGAGTCCTCTACATCGAGGTGTCCGGGCTCCTGCCGATGTGCGGCCACGGCACGATCGGGGTGGCCACCGTCCTGGTGGAGACCGGGATGGTGCCGGTCACCGAGCCGGTCACGCGGGTCACCCTGGACACCCCGGCCGGGCTCGTCCCCGTCGACGTACAGGTCGAGGACGGCGTCGCGAAGTCGGCCTCGCTGACCAATGTGCCCGCGTTCTGTCTGGGCCTGGACCGCAAGGTGGAGGTGCCGGGATACGGGACGGTGACGTACGACATCGCCTTCGGCGGGAACTTCTACGCGTTCGTCCAACTCGACGACCTGGGGCTGCCGTTCGACCGCGACCGCAAGGAAGAGCTCCTTGCCGCCGGACTGGCCGTCATGGACGCGATCAACGCCTCGCCGGATCGTCCCGTCCACCCCGAGCAGCCGGAGATCGCGGGGCTCAAGCACGTCCATCTCACCGCCCCGGGCTCCGACGCGCACCGCTCGCGGCATGCCATGGCCATTCATCCGGGCTGGTTCGACCGCTCCCCCTGCGGCACCGGCACCTCCGCCCGCATGGCCCAGCTGCACGCCCGCGGTGAGCTGCCGCTCGGCCGTGACTTCGTCAACGAGTCGTTCATCGGTACCGAGTTCACCGGCAGGCTGCTCGAGGAGACGGTGGTGGGCGGGCTCCCGGCGGTCGTGCCGCGGATCACGGGGCGGGCCTGGATCACCGGCACCGCGCAATACTTCCTCGATCCCCAAGACCCCTTCCCTGCCGGGTTCTTGCTGTGACCGTGGCTGCGGTTGTCACCGGGGCTGTGGCCGGAACTTCCGTACACCCGCGCGCACCTGCGAAAACAACGTGACATTGTACGCTGGTGATCCGCTCGGCCACGAAGGCGCGGGGCGCAGGCACGAAGGGACCACCACCGCCATGGGCCACCTCCAGCAGCGCGACCTGGGCGCCACCCGGGAACGGCTCCGCGACCAGGTGGCGAACGCACTGCGCGCGGCCCTGATCTCCGGTGAACTCGAGCCCGGCGGCGTCTACTCGGCGCCCGCCCTGGCGGAGGACTTCGGGGTGTCCGCGACGCCGGTGCGCGAGGCGATGCTCGACCTGGCCAGGGAGGGCCTGGTCGAGCCGGTGCGCAACAAGGGGTTCCGGGTCACCGAGGTCAATGAGCGCGACCTGGACCAGTACATCGAGATCCGGCTGCTGATCGAGGTGCCCACGGTGGGGCGGATCACCCGCAGTGCGGCGCGCGAGGACCTGGAGGCGCTCAGGCCGATCGCCGAGGAGATCGTGCGGGCCGCGCGCGAGCACGACCTCATCGGCTATCTGGAGGCCGACCGGCTCTTCCACCTCTCGCTGCTCGCCCTGTCCGGCAACGAGCGGCTGGTGGAGGCCGTCGGCGATCTGCGCAAGCGGTCCCGGCTTTACGGGCTGACCACGCTCGACGAGCGCGGCGAGCTGCTGCCCTCGGCCGAGGAGCACATCGAGCTCCTCGACCTGATGCTGGCGGGGGACGCCAGGGGTGCGGAGAAGTGCATGACGCGGCATCTGGGTCATGTGCGGTCCCTGTGGGCCAAGGACGGCCAGGACAGCAAGGGCGGTCAGGGCGGTCAGGAGCGGAAGCCGGCCGCGCGGCGGCCCCGGCGGAGTCTCGGCGCCGCCCGCTGACGCGGCCGGCCCGTGGCCCGGGCCAGGGGTGATCACGACCGGCCCCGGCCACTGCTTGCTCCGTCTGCGGGAGCAGGAGCGGCGCTCCGGTCGACCCTGCGCGAGCCTGAGGGGCATGCGCCGCCTCGCCGTCACCACCGCCCTCGTCGCCGCCCTCGCGGGCGGCACCCTGACCGCTGCCGGACCTGCGTCGAAAGGCGACGCGGACACCGCCGCACACCACGGCACCAACATCCTGGTGGTCGGCATCGACCGCCGCGCGGGCATGTCGGCCGACGAGCAGCACCGGCTGCACGTCGGCGGCAAGCAGTGCGACTGCACCGACGTGATGATGGTCGTCCATCTCGCCGAGGACGGGCGGCGGATGAGCGTGGTGTCCGTGCTCCGCGACTCCTACGTGGAGTTCGCCGAGCACCCGCACCCGCCCGGGGCCCGCACGTCCGGCAAGATCAACGAGGCGTTCCGGCGCGGTGGGGCCGACCTGGCGAAGCGGACGGTGGAGCGGGCGACGGGGCTGCGCATCGACCACTATCTGGAGACCGACTTCCGGGGATTCGTCGGCGTGGTCGACCGGCTCGGCGGTGCCACCGTCTGCACCGACAAGCTCCTGCGCGACAATTCGGCAGGGCTGCGGCTCACGCCCGGCACCCACCTCATCGACGGCAAGAAGGCGCTGCGCTATGTGCGCGCCCGGCACGTCAACCCCCCTGGCGACGGCGGGCGGGTGCGCCGCCAGCAGCGCCTGCTCGCGGGCCTGATCGGCAAGTTGCGGGAGGCGGGGGCGCTCGACGGCCCGGTCGCCACGCTCCGCACGGTCGCCGCCCTGCGTGACCTCGTACGCACCGACTCCGCCACGAGCCTCGCCGACCTGGTCGCGCTCGGCTCCGCGGTGGGCCGACTGCGCCCGGAGCAGACGGAGTTCGCGAACGTGCCCGTCGCCGACGTCGACCACTTCGTGCCCGGGGCCGGGTCGACGGTGCTGTGGGACCGCGAGCGCGCCGCGGCCCTGTGGTCGGCGCTGCGCGAGGACCGCCCCCTCACCGGCGATCCCCGCATCCAGCCGCAGGGCGGGACGCGGGTGGGCGTGCCGCTGTCGGCCATCCACCTGCGCGCCTCCGACGACGAGGTCGGCTTCGCCCTGCTGCGCGCCGGGTTCACGGTCCTCAGCGGCCCACCGCACCATGCCCCGCCGCCGCACACGGACCGGACGGTCATCTACTACGACCCGGTCCGGGCCCGGTACACACCCGCGCTCACGGCCGCCCTGCCGGGCGCCCGCCTGGTGCCCGTGCGGGGGCACGGCCGGGTCTTCGACATCCATGTCGGCTCCGGCGGCCGTACCGTCGTGCCGGTGATCTACGACCGCAGCGGTGTCGAGGGCCCGCCGGCCACCGGGGACAAGCTGCTCTGCCCGACAGCCGCAGCCACGACGCTCTCACCATGAAATGCCGCTAGCGTGGTGGGCGGAGTCCGTACGTGGGGGGTGCGATGGATCCGATTGTGCTGGCGACGGGAACCGCCCTGGTGGGGGCCATGGCCACCGACGCATGGGAGCAAGCCCGGTCTGCCGTGATCGCGGTCTGGCGTCGCGTGCGGCCGGCACAGGTCGATGAGATCGACGAGGAGCTCGTCGAGGCCCGCGCCCGAGTACTGACAGCCCGTCAAACCGGAGCGGCAGAGGCCGAACTGGCCTTGACGGCGGGCTGGCAGAACCGGCTGCAGTCCCTGCTGCGGGAGAATCCGGCGGTCGCCGGCGAGTTGCGCGAACTGCTCGACGCACAGCTGACTCCCCTGCTGACCCGCCAGGAGCAGACCCGGATCGGGACACTGACGATGAGGGCGAAGGCCACCGGCCACACCCGTGTGTATCAGGCGGGCCGCGACCAGCACATCACCGAGTGATGAACGACTTCGAGGACCGGCCGCCGGGCGACGGCGAAGGGGTTCCTCCGCAGGCCCGGGCATCCGGCCGAAGCCGCATCTACCAGGCCCGACGGGACCAGTACATCGCGGAGCGGGATCTGCACGTCCACTACACCGACGGCGTGCGCCGATCCCGCCGAAGCACCACCGTCGCAGCCTCGACGGCGGACGAGTGCCCTTACCCGGGGCTGGCTTCATTCGGTGCGGAGCAGGTGCGTTGGTTCTTCGGCAGGGACACGGTCACGGCGAGCATTCTGGTGCGCCTGGACGAACTCATGGCCACGGGCGGGCCGTTGATGGTGGTGGCCCCGTCCGGTGCGGGCAAATCCTCGGTGCTGCGGGCCGGTCTGCTCCCCGCTCTGGCCCGTGGCGCCCTGCCGGCCGCGGGGTCGGAGGACTGGCCACGCCTGTTGTTCACCCCCGGCACCCGTCCGTGCACGGTCTTGGCCGAGCAGCTGGCCCATGGCTCGGGTGTCGGTCCGCAGCAGATGACCGAGGCGCTGGCAGCAGACCCGCAGGCGTGCATGGACCTGCTCCGCACAGCGCTACGGGCGCCGGGCGCCGGCCCGGGTCGGCCGGACCGGCGGCTGGTGGTCGTGGTCGACCAACTGGAGGAGCTGTTCAGCGAGTGCGAGGACGAGCAGGAGCAGCGCGACTTCGTCGGCGTCCTCGATGCCCTCGCACGGCCCGCCACCCCTGGCACGGGCCCGACCGCACTGGTGATCTGCGGGCTGCGCTCGGACTTCTACACGCCGTGCGCCGGCCATCCATGGCTGCGCACCGCGTTGCAGGACCGCCAGATACTGGTCGGCCCCATGACGGAGACCGAACTGCGCGAAGCGGTCCTCTTCCCGGCCAGGACCGAAGGGCTGGACATCGAGCCGGGCCTGGTCGAACTCCTCCTGCGTGATCTCGGCGCACCGCCCGGCGCCGGCCCGCCAGGAGCGTACGAGGCCGGACGTCTGCCGCTCCTGGCGCACGCCCTGCGCGCCACCTGGCAGCGACGGGACGGCCACACCCTCACCGTGGACGGCTACCGGGACACCGGCGGCATCGGCCGCGCCGTCGCCGCCACCGCCGAACGCCTCTACACCGGCCTGGATCCACCCGCGCAGCACTCCGCTCGTGCGGTCTTCCTGCGCCTGGTGAAGATCGGCGACGGCATCGAGGACACCCGGCGCCGACTGCCCTTCGCCGTTCTGCGGAATGCCTGCGGTGCCCCGGAGTCCTGCGACAGGATCGTCGGCACGTTCACCCGAAGCCGCCTCCTCACCCGGCACCAGGACACCGTCGAGATCACGCACGAGGCTCTGCTGCACGCCTGGCCCCGGTTGCGGCAGTGGCTCGGCGAGGACCGGGCAGGTCACCTCATTCATCAGGATCTCGAAGAGGCAGCCGCCGGTTGGGACGTTGCCCGCCGCGACAGCACGATGCTCTACCGCGGCGCCCGGCTGGAAGCAGTCCGCACCTGGGCCGTCCGGTCCCAGCAGTCCCCCACCAGTTCCACCGCCTCGGAGTTCCTCAAGGCCGCCACCCGTCAGGAACGACGCGGCACCCGGGTTCGCCGCACAATCATCGCCGTCCTGGCCTCCCTGTCGCTCGTCGCTTCGGCCGCCGCGGTCTTCGCCTTCCAGCAGCGCGCGGACGCCCAGGGGCAACGTGACAACGTCATCTTCAACCGCATCACGTCCGAGGCCGAGCGGCTGTACGACAGCCAGTCCTCAGTCGCCGCCCGGTTCGACCTGGTGGCGCATCGCCTGCGGGCCGATGACCAGGACGTACGCACGCGTCTGATCGCTGACGCGAACGGCCCCTTGTCCATGCCGCTGCACGGCCACAAGGGTTCCGTCAACGCGGTGGCGTTCAGCCCGGACGGAAAGACGCTGGCAAGTGCCGGCAACGACGGCACGGTCCGGCTCTGGAAGTCGGCCAGTTCAGGTATCCCCCCGCTGCCGCTGGGACGGCCCCTGCAGCACGACTCGACCGTCGACAGCATGGCGTTCAGCCTGGACGGGCGCACACTCGTCGCAGCAGGGATCGGCGGTGCGGTTCGGCAGTGGAACGTGACGACACCGGCTCGTCCCCGGCCCCTGCGACAAGTCATGGGTCATTCCGCCGTCATCGCCTCGGTGGCACTGAGCCCCGACGGCCGCACCGTGGCCATCGCCGATTTCACGGGGCCCCTGCAACTGTGGAAGCTCAATGATCCGGCCCACCGCGGCCCGCTCGGCAAACCCCTGGCGACCACCGTCCATACCGTGGCGTTCAGCCCCGACGGACATGTGCTGGCCGCCGCCGACCGTGGTGGGCTCCGGCTGTGGAACGTGCGGGACCCGGCCCGCCCCACTCCACTCGGGAAACCCCTCAAGGCCGTCGCCAACACCATGGTGTTCAGTCCGGACGGGAACACCCTCGCCACCGCCGGGAACGACAACACGCTGAGCCTGTGGAGTCTGGCCGACGACGCGCCGCAGCCCAGACTCCTCGGCGGCCCCCTGGCCGACAACACGAGCGCGATCAGGTCGATGGCCTTCAGCCCCGACGGACACACCCTCGCTACCGCGGGAGGGGACACGGTCCGACTGTGGAATCTGACCGATCCGTACGATCCCACCTCCCTGGGAAAGCCGCTGGCCGGGCATACCGAAGGCGTGCGCTCGGTGGCCTTCAGCCCCGACGGACACACCCTCGCCAGCGCAGGCGGTGGCGGAACCACCCTGCTGTGGAACCTTCCACGCACGATTGTGACCTCGGCCCACGATCCCCTGGCGTTCGGCCCGGACGCGAGCACGCTCGCCACCGCCGGAGAGCACGGCGAGCTGCGGCTGTGGAAGACGGCAGACTCGGCCGGCCCCACCCCGCTGGGCAGACCCACGGTCGACCACACCGGAGAGATCCACTCGGTGGCCTTCAGCCCCGACCGGCGCACCCTTGCCACGGGGGCCGACAGGGCAGTGCGGCTGTGGAATGTGGCCGACCCGGCCCGGCCCGCACCGCTCGGTGCCGAACTGATTACCGGGCAGGCAAACATGTGGTCGCTGGCGTTCAGCCCCGACGGGCGGGTGCTGGCGGGCGGCGGGCAGGACCACACGGTGCGGCTGTGGGACGTGGCGGATCCGGTACGCCCCAGGCAGCTCGGCACGCCCCTCACCGGCCACGCGGCCCCTGTTCACTCGGTGGCCTTCAGCCCTGACGGGCACACCCTGGCGTCCGCCGGCGACGACAGGACGGTCCGCCTGTGGAAGGTGGCCGATCCGGCCCGCCCCACGGCACTCGGGGCACCTCTCAAAGCCACGGCCCATGCGCTGGCGTTCAGCCCCGACGGACAGACTCTCGCCGCCGCCGGCGGTGCGGCGGTACAGCTGTGGAGTCTCGCCGGGGCCGACCGCCCCACGATCCTGTCACCGCCCTTGGCTGTCGGCGACGACGACCTTCACGCCCTGGCGTTCAGCCCCACCGGAGGCACGCTGGCCGCCGGCGGTTCGGGCGCGGTGGTGCGGTTGTGGAACCTGGGCGACCGGGCTCGGCCGACCCCGCAGGGCGAACCCCTCACCGGCCATACCAGCACCATCCAGTCCCTGGCCTTCAGCCCCGACGGGCACACGTTGGCCAGCGGCGGGATCGACGTGCGACTCTGGGAGTTGGACGTCGACCGGGCCGCACGCCGTGTCTGCGACGCCACCGCCGGCACGCTCACCCGGGGTGAATGGCAGCTCCACTTCCCGGAGATCCCGTTCACGGCGCCGTGCACCTGACGCCCGTACCCCTTGTCCCGCGCATGCTCCCGCGTCTCCTGGGCAACCGAGCTGGAACAGGTGCCGACCCACGGCGCCCGGAACCGCCAGGGGAGAGATGCAGCAACTGGACCGTCCTACGCAGCCCGCAGCGGCGAACAACCCGGCAACGGACCCGGGCCGGGCGGCCGAGGGGGCGGGCGGCGGTTCGCGGGAGCGCGACGCGTACTTCGACAACGTCAAGTTCCTGACGATCGTGCTCGTCGTCTGCGGTCACGCCTGGGAGCCCCTCACCTACGGCAGCCGCGCCGCCACCGCGCTCTACCTCCTCGTGTACGCCTTCCACATGCCCGCCTTCGCCCTGGTCTCGGGCTACTTCTCGCGCACCTTCGACACCGCGCCGAAGCGGCTGCGCCGCCTGGTCACAAGCGTCGTCGTGCCGTACCTCGTCTTCGAGACGGCGTACACGCTGTTCTACCGCTGGGCGCAGGACGATCCGCACTATCCGCTGAGCCTGCTCGATCCCTGGTATGTCATGTGGTTTCTGCTCGCGCTGTTCATCTGGCGCCTGAGCACGCCGATCTGGCTGGCGCTGCGCCCCGCGGTCGCGGTGGCCGCCTCCGTCGCGGTGGCCGCGCTGGCCTCGGCCTCGCCCGGTCTCGGCGGCGATCTGGCGCTGCAGCGGGTGCTCGCGTTCCTGCCGGCCTTCGTGGTGGGGCTTGTGCTGCGGCCCGAGCATTTCGCGTGGGTACGTTCCCGGGGAGTGCGGCTTGCCGCGCTGCCGGCCGGAGTTGGGGCTCTGGTGGCGGCGTATTGGGCTGCGCCCTGGTTCGACTCGGGGTGGTTCTACCATCGCGGCGATGTGACCGGGCGCGGGGTGCCGGCCTGGGCGGGGCTGATCGCGACGCCCGCGCTGTTCGGGCTCGCGCTGCTCCTTTCGGCGTGCTTCCTGGCGTGGGTGCCGGGCCGGCGGCGCTGGTTCACTTCGCTGGGCGCGGGCACGCTCTACGCGTATCTGCTGCACGGCTTCCTGATCAAGTCCGCCCGCTTCTGGGACTGGTACGCCCACCCGTGGCTACACACGCCGCTCGGCGAGCTCGCCGTGACGGCCGCCGCGGTCACGGTGGCGACGGTGCTGTGCACGCTGCCGGTGCGGCGCGCGTTCCGGCTCGTGGTGGAGCCGAGCGTGTCCTGGGTGTTCCGGCGGGAGCCCGCGGTGGGTGCGGGCTCCGGTGCCGCCGGTCCCCGCTAGCAGTCAGTAGAGCGAGAGGCCGTACGCGGACAGCGCCTCGGTGACGGGCTGGTAGTAAGTCGTGCCCCCAGTGGCGCAGTTGCCGCTCGCCCCGACGATGAGGCCGAGGGCCGTGGTGCCGGAGAACGCGGGACCGCCGAGGTCGCCGGGCTCGGAGCAGATGGTGGAGCGGAAGAGTCCGCTCACCGTGCCTTCGGGATAGGAGATCGTGACGTTCACCGCCTGCACCCTGCCGCAGTGGTATCCGCTCGCCCTGCCGACGTGGCACAGGGACTGCCCCACGGTGGGGTTGGCCGCGCCGGTGATGTCGCGGACGCCCGAGGAGCCGAGGCTGACCTCGCCCGGGTAGGTGAGCGTGGTGTTGGTGTAGCGGATCGCCGCGAAGTCGTTGCCGGGGAAGCTCACCGCCTGGGTGACGCCGATCTGGACCGTCCTCGCCGTGTCCGCGTACCAGGTGCTGCCGCCCTGGACGCAGTGGCCGGAGAGCAGGGCGTAAGTGGCGCTTCCCTTGCGGGCGTTGAAGCCGACCGTGCAGCGGCCGCCGTGGTCGCCGTAGATCACGTCACCGCCGCGCACCGCGGTCGCCGCCGGGCCCGCGCGGCCCGTAGCGTAGGCGGGGCCGGCGATGGTCAGCCCGGCGAGCAGCAGGGCCAGTACGGCGAGGGTCGAGCCGATGAAGGTCGAGCCGATGAGGGCAGGGCGTGGCCGCATGGCCGCCTCCGGTACGAGCGTCAGGTCTCCCGGCGAGCGTGTCCCTGCCATTGTGTGGTGAGGGGGCGAGCTGCGACAGGTTCCGGTGGAGCTTCGGCCGGCACTGGTGGTGTATCGGCCGCCTCCGGTGGCATTTCGGCCGAGTTCGATGGCGCATCGGCCGAACTCCCGCGGCGAACCGGCCAGTTCCAGCGTCGAAGTCCGGCCATCCCTGTGAACAGATGCCCGACTTCCGTCCGGCCGCCGCGCGCGGCGACGACAGGCGGAAGCGGGCGCTCCACCGTTTGCCGTCGTTTGCCGCCCTTCACACCCCTCTCCCAAGTCCCTCGGGGCATACACACCCTCGGGCTTCAACTTCCCTTCATGTCAGGTGATTTGGGTCACCCCGCGAGGCGATCCCCGCCTCTTGCGCAGTCGCGCGTCCCGTTGGCGCACGCATCGCCTCACGCTCAGCGAGGGCCCGATCGCCTGCCGTACCGGCCACGGCCCGCAGACCACTCTCGGCCAAACCCCCGGCGCATATGCCGCTGGCGCCGGGCCCGGCAGGACAATGGTTGAAGAGCGGAAGGAGCTGTCGTTTCCCGGCAGTTCCCTGCGATCCCGCCCGCACCACCGTACTGACCCCGCAACACCGGCACGGCACCGGCCGAACCGCCCGACGGGCGGTCGTCACAGGGGGGAGCGGCAGTGCACGACGAGTTCCTGTGCGAGGTCACCGGGTACGGCGTCCACCGGGGCCGGCGCATCGGGGTGCCCCTGGGCACCTATCGCGCACCGTCGCTGCCGCTGGCGCTGTGGTGGCTGCGCGAGCGCGCCACCTGGCTCGCCGAGCGGCTCGACCCGACGCCCGACACCACGCGACTGCCGCCGGCCGCCCTGGCCCCGGTGCCGCCCGGGACTCCCGACGCGCCCACCGAACTGCGGGCCTGGCGCAGCGACCCGGTGCGTCAGGAGGTCGTGGCGGTGCAGCTGGCGAGCGGTCTCCTGGTGCGCTTCGTCGCCCACGACGAGACCACGGAGTACGAGCTCCTCGCCGAGTCCGTCGACGCGCTGCGGATGCGCCGGGTGGCTCCGGCACTGCCGCCCGGCAACCGGCGGCTGCCGCTCGGGCGGACACACAGCCCGCTCGCGCTGCCCTACCGGCCCAGGGCGTAGAGCCTGTCTTCAAACTCCCGTCTGCCTCGCGACGCCTGGCACGCTCCCCCAAGCTCTTCGAGCAGGGGGGACCCCCTCTCGCCGCAAGGCCGCCCTTCGGGCGACGACGGGAGTTTGAAGACAGGCCCTAGGTCCGTTCGTCGGCGGATGCCCGACTCCCCACCCTTGTCGGCCCTTCGGGGATCTGCTTGACTCCGCCGCCGGAACCCAGCGACGGAGGTCGGCATGGAGCTCACCCGCAGACATCTGCTGTCCGCACTGTCGGCCGCAGGCCTGCTCACCGTGCTGCCCGCATGGCCGGCGGCCGCCGCCGACCGTGGGCGGCTGCTCGCCAACACCGTGGCGGTGTTCGCGGGCACCGCCGACTCCAACGCCCGGCCCGAGACGGCCGCCAAGCTGGCCGCGATCGAGAAGACCGCGCGCGCCAACCTCGCGGCGATGGACGCGGCGGGCCCGGACGAACTGTTCGCGGGCCTGGTCCTCGGCACCAGCGAGACCAACCTCAACACCGCGTTCCGCCGGCTGTACGAGATCGCACTCGCCACCCGCGCACCCGGAATCCCCGCCGACCTGTACGACAGCACGCCCGTACAACGCCGTGTCATCGACGGCCTGGTGTGGCTGCACGAGCGCTACTACGGCGACCAGTCCAAGGGCTACTACGGCAACTGGTTCCACTGGGAGATCGGCATCCCTCAGCACATCAGCCGCACTCTGGTGCTGCTCCTCGACCGGCTCGGCGAATACCGCCCGGACCTCGTCCGCACCTACGTCGCCTCGATGGACGCCTATCTGCGCAACGGCATCGACGGGGACGTGAACCTCGACTCCCGCTTCCACACGGGAGCCAACCTCGCGGACATCACGACGAACAGGATCCTGCAGGGCGCGGTCCTGGACGACGAGGCCCGCATCCGCAAGGCCCTCACCGACCAGCTGACGGTGTTCGTCACGATCGACCCGTACCACCTCAACCACCAGGTGACGGACGGCCATTACGCCGACGGGTCGTTCATCCAGCACTCCTCGGTCGCCTACACCGGCTCCTACGGCAAGGGCCTGCTCACCCGGGTCGTACAGACCCTGAAGATCCTCGACGGCAGCGGCTTCGCGCACGGCGACAACCTGGTGCCGGTGGTGCGGGGCTGGGTGCGGGACGGCTTCGCGCCGCTGATCTTCGAGGGCTGGATGATGGAGATCGTCAAGGGCCGGGCGGTGTCCCGGCCGGAGACCGGCTACACCGATGTCGCCGTGGTCGTCGAGGCCGTCGTCGATCTGTCCTCGCTGGCGAGCGGCGCGGACGCGACCGCGCTCAAGAGCTACGTCAAGCACATCCGCGCCACCTCGCGCGCCGCCCTGGACCCGACCGCGTTCGTCTCACCGGTCAGCATCGTGCGCTACACGGCGCTCCTCGCCGACGAGGCGATCCCGCCCGCGGACCTCAACCCGGCCGCGCGCAGCGTCGCGTTCAACGCCATGGACCGCGCGGTGCACCGCAGACCGGGGTACGCGTTCGCGCTCGCCCGCAGCTCCGCGCGGATCAGCAAGTACGAGTACATGCTCGGCGAGAACCTGATGCCCTGGTTCCAGGGCGAGGGCGCCCACTACCTCTATCTCGCCGGGCAGGACCAGACCCAGGCCTTCGGCGTGGACTACTACACGACCGTCTCGCCGTACGGCCTTGCCGGGGTGACGGCGCCGGTCGAACAGCGGGGCACCGTACCGGAGTTGTACGGGAAGCAGTTCTACGACAACCCCGGGCACCCGCTGAACTTCACCTCGTCCTCGGAGTCGCAGAACAAGTACGTCTACTTCCCGCGCGGTACCGCCGAACACTCCGGTGGTGCGGTGCTCGGCGCGTACGGGGTTGCGGCGATGGTGCAGTCCGACGACGTCGGGGTGCGGGACCGGGCATTGCTCCCGGACGACTTCGTGACGTACCGCAATGCGACGGCGACGAAGTCGTGGTTCCTGTTCGACGAAGAGATCGTGGTGCTCGCGGCCGGGGTCGGCGACCCGGCGGGGCGGGCGGTGACGACGACGCTCGACACCCGGATCGCGGCGCCGGACGGTGAGCTCCGGCTCGTCGGGGTGCGGCGTGACGGCCGCCCGTGGAACGGTCCCGGTACCGCCGAGCTGCGCAGCCTGCTCATGACCGACTCCACCACGAAGAGCTCGGTCGGCTATCTCTTCCTCGACACTCCCCCGGTGCGGGTCTCCGCGGACCGGGTCACCCGCAGCCGGCGCGTGGTGCGTGCCGCGAACCCCGACACGGCCGTCACCCGCACGGTCTTCGGCATCACCGTCGAGCACTCCCCCGGCGCCGAACCCGCCCGGCTCGCCTATGCGTTGCTGCCGAACGCGGACGAGTCCCGCGTGCGCGCGTACGCCGAGGGGCCGCTGCACGTCGTGGCGAACTCCACCCGCCGGCAGGCCGTCGTCCACACCGGACTCGGCCTGACGGCCGTGAACACGTTCACGCCCGGCCGGCACGAGGTCGCCGGACTGCGCATCGACGGCCCCGCTTCGGTGCTGCTGCGGCGTGCGCGCCACGGCCGGGTCAGCCTCGCGGTCGCGGATCCGACGACGGGGCGCGACACCATCGAAGTGCTGATCCGGGGGCGGCGGCTGAAGCAGGTCTCCGCGGACGAGGGCGTGCTGGTGCGTGCGGTGCCCGGCGGCACCCTGGTCGAGGTCACGACCCGGCATGCGTACGGGCGCAGCTTCACGGCCGAACTGCGGGAGTGAGGAGCCCTCCGGTCCGGCTCACAAGTGCTGGAGCAGGGCGTCTGCCGGCGGCTCACAAGTGCTGGAGCAAGGCGTGCAGCGCAGGATTGTCGTTGCTCCGGCGCCAGGCGAGCATCAGCTCGACCGGGGCGGGCGCGGTGAGCCGTACGTCCCGGAACACCACGCCCGCATAGCGCAGGCTGGCGGCGGTCTCGGGGACGAGGGCGATGCCCCAGCCGCCGTTGACCAGGGCGAGGATGCTGTGCACCTGGCTCAGGTACTGGGTGAAGACCGGGGTGATGCGGGCGGCGCGGAAGACGCTGATCAGCTGTTCGTGGAAGTAGCGCGCCTCGATCGGCGAGTACATCAGCACGTCCTGCCCGTCGAAGGCGGCGATGTCCAGCGGCTCCTGGCCCTCGGCGAGGGGGTGTCTGGCGGGCAGCGCCGCGACGAGCTTCTCCCTCGCGGCAATGCGGGACGCCAGATCGGGATCGGTCACCGGCGGCCGCACCAGGCCGAGGTCCAGGCTCGATTCGGCGAGCGCCTCGAACTGGTCGCGGGTGACCATCTCGCGCAGCACGATCTCGACGGCCGGCATGGCCAGGCGGGCCGTGTCCAGGAGCCGGTCGAGCATCGCGTACGCGCCCCCGGCGGTGAAGCCGATGGCGATGCTGCCCGCCTCGCCGGTGGACACCTGACGCACGGCGAGCGTGGCCTGCTCGGCCTGGCGCAGGATGCGCCGGGCCTCGTGCAGGAAGGCGCGGCCCGCGGGCGTCATCCGCACGGAACGGTTGGTGCGGTCGAAGAGCTGGACCCCCAAGTAGCCCTCCAGGAGCTGTATTTGGCGGCTCAGCGGTGGCTGGGTCATCTGCAGACGTTCGGCGGCCCGCCCGAAGTGGAGCTCTTCGGCGACCGCCACGAAGTTCGTCAGCTGGGCGAGCGTGAACAATGATGCCTTCCCGGTATCAGTGGATGCCATTTTCGTGTTGGACGGGAATCGCTGCGTGATCCTAGCCTCGGCAGCACGCCCACCGATACGGCGTTGACCGGTTCCCTCGCGAACATCCGCATCAACGCCCGTATCACTCGCCTTGCGCCGCTTGAGGAGTTCGAGACCATGTCGCAGTTTTCGCCCGAAGAGGTCGCGACGAAGCTGGGCAGCGGTCTGCTGTCCTTCCCCGTCACCCACTTCCACGACGACTTCTCCTTCGACGAGTCGGGCTACCGGGAGAACGTCGCCCACCTCAGCGGCTTCGCGCCCGCGGGCCTGTTCGCGGCCGGCGGGACCGGCGAGTTCTTCTCCCTCACCCAGGAGGAGGTCTCGCGGGTCGTCTCCGCCACGGTGCGCGAGGCTCCCGAGGGGCTGCCCGTGATCGCCCCCGCGGGCGGCGGCACCGCGACCGCAGTGGAACTCGCCCGGCAGGCCGAACTGGACGGCGCGCACGCCGTTCTGCTGCTGCCGCCGTATCTGACGGAGGCCTCCCAGGAGGGCCTGGCCGCACACGTGAAGGCGGTGTGCCGGGCGACGCGGCTCGGCGTGATCCTGTACAGCCGGGCCAACGCCGTCTACGACGAGACGACCGTCGCGGAAGTCGCCGAGTCCTGCCCGAACCTCATCGGGTTCAAGGACGGCGTCGGCGACCTGGAGCTGATGACCCGCATCCACGCACGCCTGGGCGAGCGTCTGCTGTACGTGGGCGGGCTGCCCACCGCCGAGACCTTCGCCCTGCCCTATCTGGAGCTGGGCGTCACCACCTATTCGTCCGCCATCTTCAACTTCCTGCCGCGGTTCGCCCTCGACTTCTACGACGCCGTACGCGGCCGCGACACCGCCGAGGTCCACCGGCGCCTGAACGAGTTCGTCCTGCCGTACTGCGCGATCCGCCGTCGCGTCCCCGGCTACGCGGTCGGCATCGTCAAGGCGGGCATGCGGGCGGTCGGGCGCTCCGCCGGTCCGGTACGCACCCCGCTCACCGACCTCACCGAGGTCGAGGTCGCCGAACTGGCCGACCTCGTCAAGAAGGTGTCCTGACCCTCTCCCCGCGCCCCGCCCGCCCTCACCCCTCCCACCCCAAGGACAGAGCCATGACCGCACTCCCCAGCGCCACGGACCGGCCGACCAACCCTGCGCTGCCCGCCGCCCTGCGCCCCGGCGCGGCCACGCTCGACACCATCGCCCGGGTCAGGCTCTCCTCCGTCGTCCTTCCGCTGGCCACGCCGATCAGCGACGCGAAGGTGCTCACCGGTCGCCAGCGCCCCATGACCGAAGTGGCGTTCCTGTTCGCCGAGATCGCGACGAAGGGCGGCCACCACGGGATCGGCTTCAGCTACTCCAAGCGGGCCGGCGGGCCGGGCCAGTTCGCCCACGCACGTGAGATAGCCCCGGTCCTCATCGGTGAAGACCCCAGCGACATCGGCAAGTTGTGGGACAGGCTCGTCTGGGCCGGTGCCTCCGTCGGCCGCAGCGGGCTCGCCACGCAGGCCGTCGCCGCCTTCGACGTCGCCCTGTGGGACCTCAAGGCCAAGCGGGCCGGCCTGCCGCTCGCCAAGCTCCTCGGCGCCCACCGCGACTCGGTGCGCTGCTACAACACCTCGGGCGGCTTCCTGCACACGCCCACCCCCGAGGTCCTGGACAACGCGTCGGCCTCCCTCACCCACGGCATCGGCGGCATCAAGATCAAAGTCGGTCACCCCGACGGCAAGCAGGACCTGCGCCGCCTCACCGCGGTACGCGAGCACCTCGGCGACGACGTACCGCTGATGGTGGACGCCAACCAGCAGTGGGACCGGCCCACCGCACAGCGCATGGGCCGCGCCATGGAGGAGTTCGGGCTCACCTGGATCGAGGAGCCGCTCGACGCGTACGACGCGCAGGGCCATGCGGCGCTCGCCGCGAGCCTCGACACCCCGATCGCCACCGGCGAGATGCTGGCCAGCGTCGCCGAGCACTACGAGCTGATCCGTCAGGGCGCGGCCGACATCGTGCAGCCCGACGCCCCGCGCATCGGCGGCATCACCCAGTTCCTCAAGCTCGCGGCCCTCGCCGACCACCATCACCTGCAACTGGCCCCGCACTTCGCGATGGAGATCCACCTGCATCTCGCGGCGGCCTACCCGCGCGAGCCCTGGGTGGAGCACTTCGACTGGCTCGAGCCGCTGTTCAACGAGCGCCTGGAGACCAGCGAGGGCCGGATGCACGTGCCTTCCCGACCCGGCCTCGGCTTCACCCTCAGCGATCAGGCGCGGGCCTGGACGAAGGACACCTTCGAGGTGGGGGCCCGCGGGTGACCGGTCAGCCGGGCAGGCTGGTCACGCTGTCAACCTTCAGGACTACCGGCAGAGCACCCGCCCGCAGGAAGGCGGCCAGTTCCTCGGCCGACTGCTGGGTGAAGTTGCCGGAGATCTCGGCCTCTCCTTGGGTGAGCGGCTGGCTTACGGACGGCGCGGACAGCACCTCGCCGTCCAGCACGATCGCGAACTGGTTGGCGGGCGGCTGCTGGGCGGCCAGGCGGGCGGTGACGTCGGCGAACTTCTTCGTGCCCTTCGACGTGAACGTCAGGTTCACCTTCCAGGTCGTGATGTTGGAGTCGAACTTCGCGTCCGCGTCGGCCACATCGGTGCCGGCCACGGCAACCGGCCCCAGCCCGTACTCCATGTGGTCGTCCCTTCCACATGCGCCGAGCGGCTTCGACGCCGGGGCCGTTGCCGGCCTGCACCGCTCCCCCGACTCCTGCGGTGTGACGGACTCGACGGGGCGGAAGTCCAGCTGGGCCGTCTGAGCCAGCGCCACCAGCTGTTCTTCGCGCTTCCCCGGGGCGGTGGCGACGATGTCGTTGCCGGCCACCTCGATGCGTACGCCGTCGATCTTCAGGGCCTCGGCACGCCGCCGCATCAGATCGACGGTCTGCTCCAACTCGGCCTTGGTCTGCGGCCGATCGGTGCTGTAGGTGACGGAGGTCAGGCCGCCCTTCGAGGAGCCCCCCGAGGAGTCTCCTGAGGAGTCCCCCGACGATGCGGCGCCGGACTTGCTCCCGGCCGGGAAGGGCAACTTGTCCTGCCCCTTCGGCTCGTCCGACGAGGACCCACCGCACGCGGTCAGCGTGAGCCCCGCGGCGAGAACGGCAGCCGGCACGACCAGCCGTGCGCGGCGAAGACGGCGTCCCTGTGTACTCACATGCTCCCCCGATCACCGAAATCCCGGCGAGTGCCGGCCCCTCCCCCAAGGGTTCCACGACGGCGACTACCCCGGTGGCGGAACCGGAACATGCACGACCTCTTCGTGCCCTTCCCAGCTGAATCTGAGGCGTGAGGGGCGGGACCCGTTGAGGGTGAAGACCCGGGAATCGCCGGGGTGCAGGACGTCACCCACCGGTTCACGCCATCGGACGAGTGCCACGTCGTCGGCGGCCAGGGCCGGCGCGAGGGCGGGAGCCGTGCCTCCGTTCGTCAGCCGGTACGTGCCGGACCCCAGACGACTGATCGCCAGGGCGACCCGCGGCTGCGCGGCCCGCCGATGGAACTCGAGGGCGTCGGCGGCGGTCTGGGCGGAGCGGGTCGAGGCATCGGCGGACCGCTTGCTCTGCAGCAACGCCAAACAGCTGATCACGAGAGCCAACGCGGATGCCCCGACGGCTGCCCATGCCGGTACGGTTCCCCATTCCATGCCCAGACCGTAGCGGCCTCGTCACCGCCTGCCCATGCCGCACACTGGCAGATATAGGGACATCCCGCCGCCGACCGCGAAGAGGACCACACACGATGACGAACCAGAGCGACAAGGTCGACCAGCTCATGGAGAAGGTCGATCACCCGCAGAAGGAAGCCGTCGAGTACCTGCGCTCCGCCATCCTTCAGGCCGACCCGAAGATCACCGAGCAGGTGAAGTGGAACGCGCCGAGCTTCTGCTACGACGGCGTCGACCGGGTGACCTTCCAGCTGAAGTCCACGGACATCCAGCTCATCCTCCACCGGGGAGCCAAGGTGAAGGACGACACCGGGACCTTCTCCTTCGTCGACGACACCGGCCTGATGCAGTGGCGCTCAAGCGACCGGGCCGTGGTCACGTTCAAGGACCTCGACGACATCAAGGAGAGCGAGCCGGCCTTCATCGCTCTGGTCAAGCGCTGGGTCAAGGCATGACGCCTGCCGTGGGCCGGTGACGCGCCGAACATGGGCGGTACCGCCGACGCGGGTCAGCCCGTCACCGTGAACCAGGTCGCCCGCGCCTTCTTCCACTCGGCGTGGGTGAGGTCCTTGGCGGCCGTGCCGTCGCCGTACAGGTCGGCGGAGCCGCTGTCGGTGAGCAGCTGGGCGCGGGCGCCCGGGGCCGTCAGGTCGGGGACGTCGACGACGGCCTCCCAGCCGCCCGGGTCGGCGGTCGGCAGGTCCATCCGCTTGACCGGGGCGTGGCCCGCGATGCCGTCCCACGCGTAGAGGGCGTAGGGGTCGGAGTTGTCATCGGCGGCCCAGGACCCGGCCACGATCAGGTACTGGTCGGCGGCGTTCTTGCGGATGTCGCGGATGCTCAGCCCACCGAGGTCCAGTTCGACGGGGGTGCCGAAGGTCGCCTTGGCACCGGTGACGACCTTGTCGATGTTGGTGATCGGGACGAGCAGTGCCCTGCCGCCAGGCACGGCCGGGGCCAGCGGCGCGCGGAAGCCGAGGTAGGCGGTGGTGGTCGAGCCCGGTGCGAACTCGAGGCCCTCCACGTTGAACCCGTCGATCTGCTTGGGCACCTGGCCGTCGGCCGAGCCCTTCTCGAAGCCGTACCGGCCGCCCGCCGCGACGTCCCAGGCGATCAGGTCGTCCCGGAGCTTCTTGTACGCGCCCCCGTACGTGAGCACCGTGGCCGCGCCGCTGCCGCTGACCTTGGTGGTGAACAGGGTGTTGCGGGCGGCCTTGTACTCGCCGTCCTTGTTGTTGCCGAGCGACGCGGTCCAGTAGATAGTGTCGCCGACGCGGGCGGCGCCCTCGATGTCGACCTCCTTGGTGACGCCGAGCTGGGAGCTGAAGTCCCAGGTCTTCACGGGCGCGCCGGACGCCGAACGGTCGTACAGGCGCAGCACGTTGGACTCGTCGTCGGCCACCACGACGTGCCCGCCGCCGACGTCGACCGCGGCGGAGGCGTCGCTGGAGCCGGTGAAGTAGCGGCTGTCCTGGCCCTGCTGCACGGCGGCGGACGCGGCGTAGTGCAGCGTCCTGGTGGCGGTCGCGCCGTTCACGCCGGTGACCTTCAAGGTCAGATCGGTGTAGCCCTGACCGCGCGCCGAGACCGCGATCCGACGGGTGGGGCCCGTGCCGGTGACGGCCACGTCGCCGGTGCCGGCCACGGAGGACTTGGTGCTCGCCGTGGCGCTCACGGTGAGCGCGGAGGCTTCGGCGCCGCTCTGCGCGACGGTCGCGGTCACCGTCGGGTCTCCGCTCGCGCCGACCGCTCCGGACAGGTACTCCGCCGACAGCGAGATCGTCGGCGTGCCGTAACTCGCGCTCTGCGCGGGGGTGCCCATCGTCATGAATGCGAGCGTAAGGGCGATACCGGTCACGGCAAGGCCTCTGCGGCCTCGGGGGGAAACATGGTCCTGCACTGGGGGCCTCTCCTCGGCGTCGTGTCGACGAGAAGGCTGTGCGGGGCACGCCAACTGCGGGGGCCCGCCGTACGTACGCCCGGTGAACAGCGGCGTACGGCCCCGGTACGCAGGACGCCCGGGGCCGTACGTTCCGCGAAGGGGCCCGTTACCTCGTCAGCCGCAGCGTCACCAGCTCGAACGGCCGCAGGCTCAACTCGACCGCCCCGTCCACCACTTCATGGGCGGGCGCCTCGGCGAGCGGACGTTCCAGGAGGTCCGTGGCGACCACGGAGGTCGCCGGGAAGCCGAGCCGCAGCGAGGTCCTGGCGCGACCGCCGCCCGCCTCGTAGAGACGTACGACCACATCGCCCGATCCGTCGTCGGCCAGCTTGACCGCGCTGATCGCGACCGCGTCGCTGTCCACGCCGGCCAGCGCGGCGACCTCCGCGTCGCCCGCGATCCGGCGCTCGGGCAGGTTGATGCGGAAGCCCTCGCGGACCGCGTCGACGACGGACGCGCCGGGCGCCAGGGCGTAGCGGAAGCGGTGTATGCCCTGGTCGGTCTCCGGGTCGGGGAAGCGCGGGGCGCGCAGCAGGGAGAGGCGGACCGTGGTGGTCGTGCCCGAGTCCGAGGGCCGGACCGCGCGGGTCACGTCGTGGCCGTACGTCGAGTCGTTGACCAGGGCCACGCCCCAGCCCGGCTCGGCCAGGTGCAGGAAGCGGTGGTTGCAGGCCTCGAACTTGGCCGCCTCCCAGCTGGTGTTGGTGTGGGTCGGCCGGTAGAAGTGGCCGAACTGGGTCTCGGCGGCATACCGGTCGGCGTGGAGGTCGACGGGGAAGGCGGCCTTGAGGAACTTCTCCGTCTCGTGCCAGTCGACCTCGGTATCGATGTCGAGGCGCTTGTCGCCCGCGCCGAGGGTGAGCACCTGGGTGGCGCGGGATGCGCCGAAGGAGCGTACGACCTCGATGGAGACGGCGGACGGGGACTCGGCGGCGACGGTGACCGAGTCGGCGTCCGTCAGGTCGGTGACGACGTTGCGGTAGAACTCGTCGACGTCCCACGCGTCCCACATGTTCGGGAAGTCCGGGTGGATCTGCAGCAGGTTCGCGGCCCCGCCGGGGGCGATCGTCTCGCGGTCGTGCTCGATGTCGTACGCCGAGACCACCAGGCCCCGCTCGTCGATCTCGATCCGCAGCAGGCCGTTGTCGAGTACGTGGCCGCCGCCGGGCCGCGCCGCCAGGGTGACCTCACCGGTGACCGTGGCCCGACCCGCGCCGCCCGGCGCGATGCCGGAGCGGGTGTGTGCCGCGGAGTTGAACACGATCTCGTTGCCCGCCGCGGGATCGCCGGCGAGAGCTGTCTGCGCCGCGGCGATGATCCCGTTGAGCTCGGCCGCCACCGCCGCGTACGTCTTCTCCGCCTCGCGGTGCACCCAGGCGATGGAGGAGCCGGGCAGGATGTCGTGGAACTGGTGGAGCAGGACGGTCTTCCAGATGCGGTCCAACTCGGCGTACGGGTAAGGGAATCCGGCCCGTACGGCGGCCGTCGCGGCCCAGAGTTCCGCCTCGCGCAGGAGGTGCTCGGAGCGGCGGTTGCCCTGCTTGGTCTTGGCCTGGCTGGTGAGGGTCGCGCGGTGCAACTCCAGGTAGAGCTCGCCGACCCAGACCGGCGGCTCGGGGTATTCGGCCTCGGCCTTCGCGAAGAAGTCGGCCGGGGTCTCCCAGACGACCTTCGCCGAGCCTTCGAGGTCCCTGAGGCGACGGGCCTTGGCGATCATCTCGCGGGTGGTGCCGCCACCGCCGTCGCCCCAGCCGGTCGGCGCGAGGGAGTGCTTGGCGACGCCCTTGTCCTTGAAGTTCTTTGCCGCATGGGCGATTTCACGGCCCAGCATGGAGCAGTTGTAGGTGTCGACCGGCGGGAAGTGCGTGAAGATCCGCGTCCCGTCGATGCCCTCCCAGTTGAAGGTGTGGTGCGGGAACTTGTTGATCTGCGACCAGGAGATCTTCTGGGTGAGCAGCCACTTGGACCCGGCGGCCTTGATGATCTGCGGCAGTCCGGCGGCGAAGCCGAAGGTGTCGGGCAGCCAGGCCTCGTCGTTCTCGATGCCGAACTCGTCGAGGAAGAACCGCTTGCCGTGCACGAACTGGCGGGCCATCGCCTCCGAGCCCGGCATGTTCGTGTCCGACTCGACCCACATGCCGCCCGCGGGGACGAAGCGGCCCTCGGCGACGGCCTTCTTGACCTTGGCGTACACCTCGGGGCGGTGCTCCTTGATCCAGGCGTACTGCTGGGCCTGGGACATGGTGTAGATGAACTCCGGCTCGTCCTCCAGGAGCGAGGTCATGTTCGACGTCGTACGCGCCACCTTGCGCACCGTCTCGCGCAGCGGCCACAGCCAGGCGGAGTCGATGTGGGCGTGCCCGATGGCGCTGATGCGGTGCGCGGAGGCGTCGGCGGGCGCCTTCAGCACCTCGACGAGCTCCGCGCGCGCCCTGGCCGCAGTGCCGTTCACGTCCTGCAGGTCGACGGCGTCGAGGCAGCGGTTGACCGCGCGCAGCAGCTCCCAGCGCCGGCCGCCCTCGACCGGCAGCTCCGCCATGAGCTCGCCGACGACCTCCAGGTCGGCGATGAGCTCCCACACCTCACGGTCGAAGACCGCGAGGTCCATGCGCTCCAGGCGGTACTGCGGCGCGTCGCCCGCGGTCTCCTTGTCGCCCAGCTGCGTCGGCTGGAAGGGCTTGTAGTCCAGGAGCACCGGGTTGGACGCGGACTCAAGGTGCCATTCGACGCGCTCCCCGCCGCTCACCGGGTCACCCACGCGTACCCACTGATTGCGCGGGTTGATCGCCTTCAGCGGCTCGCCCTCGGGCGTGTAGACCAGCGCCTCGCACTGGAAGCCCGGCATGTTCTCGTCGAAGCCCAGGTCGAGGATGGCCTCCACGGTCTTGCCGGCCCACTCGGCCGGCACCTCGCCGGTGACCTTGAACCAGGTCGTTCCCCACGGAGCCCCCCACGCCTCGCCGACCTTGACCGGCGTGTGCGTCGCGGCGAGGCCTTCGGCCACCGGGACCGGTTCGCCGGGGGCGACCCAGGCCTCGACCTGCAGGGGTATCGACGCGGGGTACACGGCCGGGCGGATGCGCTCGTCGAGTACGCGCTTGAGGCGGGCTTCGACGAGGGCGCGGTCGTCGTGCATGAGGGGCTCCGTATCTGAGGTTCGGACGGGTGGTGCTACCAGGGCAGTGTTACCAGGGGCGGGTGGCCGTGACCGGCGAGGACGTCCTGAACAGCTCGCCCACTGCGCGCAGTTCGAAGGTGACGGCGCTCTCGCCCTGTGCGGCGGTGAGCCCCTTCACGTAGGCGGCGTTCGCGCACGTCCCGGTGAGGAAGCGGCGCGTGCCGTCCTTCAGGACGCGGTACAGCTCGTAGTGGCGGACACGCCCGGAGGCGCCCTGCCACGACAGGCGGAACTGGCCGTCGGCGGTGGCCTTGTCGACCTTGAGCCCGCTCGGGGCGGGCACCGGCTCGTCGGCGTCGCGGACGGTGAGCCCGCCGAGCCGGTACTTCACCGCGCCGCTGCCGGACAGCCGTACCGCCAGGCCGTACACCGTGCCGGTGCCGAGCGAGGACAGCCGCACGGTCGCCTTCGACCAGCCGCCCGCGCTCAGGGTCCCGGCGGGCAGGAAGCTGTACGTGAGCGGGGCGCCGGGCTTGGCCGGCTCGCGCAGGGCGACGCCCAGCTCGACCTTGACCGAGCCCGACTCGACGCGCTGGGTCAGCTCCACGACGGTCGCGGAGCTCAACGGCAGCCGGGTGGCGTGCAGTTCGACGGTTGTGGGCTTGTTGAGGGTGCCGCTAACCAGGAGGCTGGACCCGCCGCGCCAGGCGTCGGCGAAGTCGAGGGTGACGGCCGGGCGGCTGCCGGTGGTGCGCACGACCCAGCGGCGGCCGGGCAGGCGGTCCTGGAGGCCGAGCTGGTTCCAGGCGGCGTCGGAGCGGACCGCGCCGCCCTCGTACCACTTGAGGCCGTGACCGGTGTTGAAGCTGCAGCCGAAGGGCAGCGCGGAGACGGTGGAACGGTCGGCGACCGCGGAGGCCGGGGCGCGCCAGGTGCCGCCCGGCTTGGCGGGGTCGAGCGATTCGCCGGTCCAGAAGCGGTCGTCGGCCGCGTGGAACTGGCCGGGGGTGCGGGTCTGAGCGGGCAGCTGGTTGCGGGTCCACTCGGGCCGGTAGAAGCCGAAGGAGGTGACGTGCGAGCCGGTGGAGGGGATGACCGCGTCCCACTTGACCTGGGTGTTCCAGCCGTTCGACTCGACGTCGATGCCCGCCCACAGCTCGTAGCGGTCACGGTCGAGGTCCTGAGCGAGCTGCCCGGAGGAGGAGAGGTCCTCCGCTGTCCAGTTGAAGTTCAGGAACATCGAGTCGGCCGCCAGGAAGAAGTCCTGGTTCTGCGCGTTGAGGTCGTCCTGCCAGCTGATCGCGCCCGACTTGACCATCGAGTCGTACCAGTTGACGCGCAGCCCGTGCGGCTCACCCAGGCGCTTCAACTCCTTGAGGAACGCGATCATTTGGGCCGCGAGCGCGGCGTCCCCTCCCCCGGTCTCGGTGTTGACGAACCAGCCGTCGAAACCGTACGAGGTGGCGACCCGCACCAGCTTTTCCGCGATCGGGAATCTGCCGAGGGAGTCCTTCTGCACCAGGTCGCGGGTCCACTGGAGCTGACCGCCGTACGCGGCCGGCGGCAGGAAGATGTTGCCGAGGACGGGCACGCCGTTGCGGTGGGCGGCGTCGACGACCGGCGCGTTCGGGGCCAGGACGATGCCTTCGCCCGACGAGCCGCCCCAGAAGACGAGTTCGTCGATGTACGCCCAGTGGGTCAGGGCGTAGTAGTCGGCGGTGGCGGCACCCTGCGAGGGGTTGGCCGCGGTCGGGGCGAAAGAGACCAGGGAGTCGATGCGGGCCTGTCCGGCGCGGGCCGTGGTGTTCACGGGGACGGGCGTGAAGCGGCTCGCGAGCGGCACGGTCGAGCGGTTGAAGGCGAGGTCGGCGTCGCCCTCGGGGGTCCAGGTCTTCAAGGAGCGCCACACGGCACCCGGGTCCGGGGTGCCGGTGGGCAGCGAGTCGGGGAACCAGTAGGAGGCGTACGGCTGCAGGTTCTCGACGGCCTGCGGCTTGCCGGCCGCCGCGTGGGCCACCGACGGCGCGAGCAGGGCCGCGGCCGCGCCGGCGGTGCTCAGGACGACCGTGCGGCGCGTGGGGCCGGTGGCTCTCACGTCGCTGGTGCGGAGGGTGGGAGGTGTGCGGGTCATGGCTGGTTTCTCCTTGATGAGGGAATCAGTCGACCTCTTCGGGGGTGACCACCGCGGTGATGCCGCGGGCGGCCAGGTGTGCCGTGTCGTGCGCGTGCTCGGCGAGGACCACGGCGGGGCGGACGCCCTGGGCCGTGAGCGTGGTCCAGGCCTCGAAGAAGGCGCCGCCGGGGGCGCAGGTGGCCCGCTTCGGCGACGCGAGGGTGTCGCCGGTGTCCACGACGAGTGCGGTCGTACGCGGCTGCGGCCGGTGCTTGCGTCCTCGCCAGTCCTCGACGATCCGGGCGATCGCCGTGCCTGCGGGCTTGACCTCGCGGTCGTTGGTCAACAGGCCGAGGCTGTATTCGAGTTCGGGGAAATCGGCGAGGTCGCGGGACACGTCGTGCGAGCACCACCAGGTGACGCCCCACACGTCTGCGCAGTCCAGCGCGTTGGCGATGGTCTGCTCGGTGAAGTGCGCGGCGTGCTCGGCGGGGATGTGCGGGGCGGGCGCGCCGACCTCCTGCAGCCAGAGCGGCCGGTGCGGGTCGGTGTGCCAGGCGCGGGCCAGTTCGATCAGGTACGCGGCGTGGTGCTCGGTCGCCGTGCCGGTACGTCCGTGGCGCTGGGCGGTGCCGTTGAAGACCCAGGAGTGCACGGCGGTCGCGGCGCCCAGCCGGGCGGCCTGGGCGGGGGTGAAGGGGTGGGCGTCGTGATACCAGGCGGCGTCGTACTCGGCGTGCAGATGGAACTTGCCGGGTGCGCCCGCCTCGCAGGCCGCGAGCATCCGCTCCAGCCAACTGGCCGCCTGTTCATGGGAGATGCGGTCCGGGTCGGGGTGCGGGTCGTGCGAGAACTGGTTGATCTCGTTGCCGATGGTCATGCCGAGGAAGTTCGGCCGGTCGGCGAGTGCGGCCGCGAGGGTGCGCAGGTACTCCTCCTGGCCGGAGATCACCTCGGGGTCGGCGAAGATGTTGCGCCGGTGCCAGGTCTGGGTCCAGGCGGGCAGGAAGTCGAAGCTGGACAGGTGCCCCTGCAGGCCGTCCACGTTGACGTCGAGGCCGCGCTCGGCGGCGGCGTCCGTGAGCTGCACCAGCTGCTCGACCGCCCGGGGCCGGATCAGGGTGCGGTTGGGCTGGAACAGGGGCCACAGCGGGAAGACCCGGATGTGGTCGAGGCCCAGGGCCGCGATCGAGTCGAGGTCGGCGCGTACGGCATCGAGGTCGAAGTCCAGCCAGTGGTGGAACCAGCCTTGGGTGGGCGTGTAGTTGGCGCCGAAGCGCAGGGTGCGGGGGGCGTCGGGCACAGGGAAGTCCTTGCGGTACAGGGGTGGACGGGTGGCGGTCACCGGGCTCAGCCCTTGACCGCGCCCTCGCCGACCCCGCGGAAGAAGTAGCGCTGCAGACAGGCGAACATCACGATGAGCGGGGCGACGGCGATGATGGTGCCGGCGGCCACCAGGCGCTGGTTGTTGGCGAACGTGCCGTGCAGGTAGTCCAGTCCGATGGTGAGCGTGAAGTTGGACTGGTCGCTCAGCACGATCAGCGGCCACAGGAAGTCGTCCCAGGCACCCATGAAGGAGAAGATCGCGACGACGGCGACGGTGCCCTTCACGGCGGGCAGCGCGATCCGGGTGAAGCGCTGCCAGGCGTTGGCGCCGTCGCAGTACGCGGCCTCCTCGATCTCGTACGGGATGTTGGAGAAGGCGTTGCGCATGAGGAGCACGTTCAGGGCGCCGATGCAGCCGGGCAGCACCACTCCGGTCAGGGTGTTGTTGAGCTGCAGCTCCCGCATGGTGATGAACTGGGCGATGATGATCGACTCGACGGGCACCAGCATGGCCATCACGAAGGCCACGGTGGCGAGCTTGCGGCCCTTGAACTTCAGCCGGGCCAGGGCGTATCCGGCGAGCGCGGCGCCCACACAGTTGGTGAGGACGTTGGCGGTGGCGACCTTCAGGGAGTTCAGAGCGAAGTCCCAGACCGGGATGAGCTCCGCGACCTTGGAGTAGTTGCCGAGGGTCGGCTCGGAGGGCAGCAGGTCGGGCGGGTAGCTGTAGATGTCCTCGCCGGGGCCCTTGAGGGAGGTGGACAGCTGCCACAGGAAGGGGCCGACCAGGAGGGCGAAGACGGCGAGGAGCAGCAGGTAGCGCAGCACGAGCTGCCACACCGGCGGGCGGCGGCCGCCCTCGGCCTCGAACCTGGCCTTGATCCCTTTGCGCGTACGGGACTTGGTGGTGGTGCCCTGGGTGCTCACGCGTCCTCCTTCCGGTCGGCGCGCAGCACGAGCAGCATCAGGCCGAGTGTGATGACGAAGACGACGACGGACAGGGCCGAGGCGTAACCGACGCGGCCGGTCAGGCCGGTGCCGACCTGCTTGATGAGCATGACGAGGGTGGTGTCCTCGCCGCCGGGACCGCCGTTCGGCCCGGCCATCAGATAGACCTCGGAGAAGACCTTGAAGGCGTTGACCGAGGACAGGGCGGCGACCAGGACCATGGTGGAGCGCACGGCCGGGACGGTGACGGTGAAGAAGCGGCGGACCGCTCCCGCGCCGTCCACGGCACAGGCCTCGTGCAGTTCGCGCGGTACGTTCCCGAGCGCCGCCATGTAAATGATCATGTAGTAGCCGAGGCCCTTCCAGACCGTGACCAGCATGGCGCTGATGAGCAGCAGCCACTGGTCGCTGAGGAAGGAGATCGGCCCGACGCCGATCGCGCCGAGCACGGCGTTGACCAGGCCGCGGTCGTCGAGGAGCCAGACCCAGATCAGGCCGACCACGACGACGGAGGCGACGACCGGGGTGTAGAAGGCGGAGCGGAAGAAGCCGATGCCCGGGAGGTACTTCTGCACGAGCATCGCGAGCAGCAGGGGCAGGATCACCAGGAGCGGGACGACGCCGGCCATGTACAGCAGGCTGTTGCGCAGGGCGGTCCAGAACATGTCGTCATGGATCAGCTCCTGGTAGTTGGCGCCGCCGGTCCACTGCCCCTCGATGAGGGTGCGCCGGTCGGTGAAGGAGCTCCGTACCGTCGAGAGGAACGGGAAGAGGACGAAGCCCCCGATGATCGCCAGGCCGGGCAGCAGGAACAGCCAGGGGGTGCCGGGCAGATGGGTGCGGATGCCCTTGCGGCGCTCGGCGCCGGGCGTGGTGCGGGAGCGGGGGGTGGCCGGGGAGCCGGTGGCCGGTCCGGTCTTGGCGACCGGCTCACCGTTCGTCGTCGGCAGGGCAGTCATGGGTTCCTCGTCGACAGGGCAGTCATGGTCCAGGTTCCCTGGGCTGAGCCTCCGCTCAGCCGGCCTGCTGCAGCAGCTTGTCGCACTCGGCGGCCGCGTCGTCCAGGGCCTGCTTCGCGGACTTCTTGCCCTGCATCGCCTTGGCGACCTCGTTCTTGAGGGCGGTCTTCATCTGCTCGCTGAAGACGGCGGGGGTGTAGTTGACCGCGGTCTTGAGCGCCTTGGCGGCGGCGACCCGGACCCGGCCCTCGTCGGTGCCGCCGTCCTCGGAGAAGTACTTGTCGTCGAGGCTGCCCTTGGTGGACGGGAAGATCGCCACCTTGTGCGCGAACGCCATCTGGTTATCGGCGTCGGTCACCCAGTGCGCGAACGCCACGGCGGCCGGCTTGACCTTGGAGGTGGCGTTCACCATCAGGCCCTGGACGTACATGTTGTCCTTGCCGGTGTTGTTCACCGCGGGCGTGATGCCGATGTTCTTGTACAGGCTCGGGGCCTCGTCCTTGTACTTCGCCAGGTCGCCGGCGCCGCCCGGGTTCATGGCGATGGACTGCTGCTGGAACTTGCGGCCGGCCGACTCGGCGACGCTGGTCAGGGCGCCGGAGTCGAGCGCCTTGGCGTCGTACAACTCCTTGTACTTCTCGACCAGTTCGATGCCCTTGGGCTCGTTGAAGGTGAACTTCGACATGTCGTCGTTCATCAGCTTCACGCCGTAGCGCCCGAAGTCCTCGACGGCCGGGGCGTTGGCGAGCATGGCGATCTTGCCGTTGCTCTCGTCCGCCATCGTCAGGGCGTCCTTGAAGAGCTGGTCGTACGACGTCGGGGGCTTCTCGGGGTCGAGACCCGCGTCCTTGAAGAGCTTCTTGTTGTAGAACATCGGCCCGGTGTTGAGGTACCAGGGGAAGGCGTACGTGCCCTCCTTGCCCGGCATCGCATGGCTCTTCCAGGCGCCTTCGAGGTATTCGCCCTTGTACTTGGCCGCGGCCTCGTCGAGGTTGAGCGCCAGGCCCGCCTTGGCGAGCGGGGTCGCCAGGTCCGGGGAGACGTTGACGACGTCGGGCAGCGTCTCGCCTGCGGCGTCGGCGCTCAGCTTGTCGGCGTAGCCCTCGGCCGGCTGGTCGATCCACTCGATCTTGACGTCCGGGTACTTCTTCTCGAAGCCGTCGATGACGCCCTCGAAGTAGTCCTTGAAGTTCGTCTTGAGGTTCCAGGTCTGGAACTTGACGGTGCCTTCGATCTTCCCGGACGCGTCGTTGCTGCCGCCGCCCGACCCCCCGTCGCCCCCGCAGGCCGTCATGACGAGTGCCGAAGTGATCGCGATCGCCGTGGCAGTGACTGCTCTACGGGATATCCGCATGGCCGGGGCTCCTTTGCTCGGACCTGGACAGAAAGTGGCGCGGGGCAATGTCCTCCCTCGCGGCGGCGCTGACGCTACTAATGCGGTTTAGTACGTGTCAACGGTTGGCCGCGAAATAGGCCTTAACCCCAGCTCAGGACAGGTAAGTTGAGTTGCTTCGACCGAACCGTTGACAGCGAATCGAAGACCGGCCAAGCTGTGGCCACTAATGCGCTTTAGTCAATTGGGCTCCGAGCGCCCTTTCCCGTACGCATGCGAAAGCGGTTCAGTCATGGGCAACGGCGCCACCGCGCGCGTGCGCAACGCTCTGCGCAGTCAGGTGCGCGGGACCGAGGCCGTGTGCCAGGGTCGTAGCGCCCACGGTCCCGGTCCGGCCGTCACCGTCACCGCCGCCGTCCAAGTGGCGGACGGGCAGTACCTGTTGGGCGTACCGGAGACACCATCGACCACGACGACAGCGAAGTGTGCAGCCGGGCCGGCCGCGAGGCCGGCCCGGAGCCAGGAGCACGGACCGCACGGGGAGCCGCCACGATGACACCGCCACCGCCGGGCGACGGCGCCAGGACAACTCCCGCGCGCAGGCCCACGATCAAGGACATCGCACGTCGCGCGGGCGTGTCCGAGAGCGCGGTCTCCTTCGCCCTGAACGGCCGGCCCGGCGTGTCGCAGGGCACCAGGGACCGGATCAACCGGGTGGCCGAGGAGCTGGGCTGGCAGCCCAACAGCGCCGCCCGGGCCCTGTCCGGGGAGCGCTCGGGCTGCGTCGGGATGGTCCTTGCGCGGCCCGCGCACACCTTGGGCGTCGAGTCGTTCTTCCTCCAGCTCGTCTCCGGCGTCCAGGAAGTGCTCGCCGCCCGGAAGGTCGCGCTGCTGTTCCAGGTCGTCGAGGACATCGACACCGAGTGTGCGGTGTACAAGCGGTGGTGGGCCGAGAAGCGCGTCGACGGCGTGCTGGTCGTCGACCCGCGCGCCCACGACCCCCGCCCCGAACTCCTCGCCTCCCTCGACCTGACCGCGGTCGTCATCGGTGCGCCCGCCCCCGGCGAGGACACCCCGCACGTGTCCTCCGTGTGGGCCGACGACTCCGCCGCCATGGCCTCCGTCCTCGCCCATCTGCACGGCCTCGGCCATCGCCGCATCGTGCACGTCGCGGGGATGCCGGGCCTCGCCCACACCGAACGCCGGATCCGCTCGCTGCGTACCGAGGCGGCCCGCCTCGGCCTGCACGGCATCCGCTCGGTGACCACCGACTACTCCGACGCGGAGGGCGCCGAGGCGACCCGCCGCATCCTGGACGAGCCGGAGCCGCCCACCGCGATCGTCTTCGACAACGACGTGATGGCGGTCGCGGGCTCGGCCGTCGCCGCCGAGCGCGGCATCCAGGTGCCGGACCGGCTGTCCATCGTGGCCTGGGACGACTCGGCCCTGTGCCGGGTGACCCACCCCCGCCTCACCGCCCTGGTCCGCGACACCTCGGGGTTCGGCCGCCTCGCCGCCCAGGAACTGCTCGACCGCCTGGACGGCGGCCCGGTCCGCAGCATCCAGGCCGAGCTTCCGCACCTGGAGCCTCGGGAGAGCACGGCGCCGCCGGCCGCGGGGTGACCCACCCCGGTCCGGAAATCCCGGGCCCGTCCGCGCCGCCAACTCCTTTCGTGAGAGGTGGCGTTCCGCATGCGGACGGGCCTTGACTTCCCAAGACCCTCGCGCGACATTCCCTGACGCGGCATCAGAACCAGTGCCGCCCGGCCCTCCCCGCTTCGCGCGCCGCAGCACTCCCCGCTTCCCCCTCACCTCTCAGGACCCACCCCGCAGGACTCACCTCGCAGGAGCGATCCGTCATGCCCGAAAGCACCGGAGCCGCAGACCCCGTCAGACCCAGGTCCGCCCGCCTCCGCCCCACCCGTCGTCAGGTCATCGGCGCGACCGGCGCCTCGCTGGCCGTCGCCGGACTTCCCTCGGTCGCGGCCGGGGCCGCGTTGCCTGTCCTCGGGGAGTACGACGTCGTGGTCGTGGGCGCCGGGGCGGCCGGGATGACCGCCGCGCTCACCGCGGCGAAGCGCGGCCTGAGCTGCGTGATCGTGGAGAAGGCGGCGACGTACGGCGGTTCGGCGGCCCGGTCGGGCGCGGGCATCTGGATCCCCAACAACCAGGTGATCCTGGGCGCCGGAGTGCCGGACACCCCGCAGAAGGCCGCGACCTATCTCGCGGCGGTCGTGGGCGACGAGGTACCGGCGGACCGGCAGCGGGCGTTCCTCGAACACGGGCCCGGCATGCTCTCCTTCGTCATGGCGAACAGCCCGCTGCGCTTCCGCTGGATGGACGGGTACAGCGACTACTACCCGGAGCTGCCCGGCGGGCTCCCGATGGGCCGGTCCATCGAGCCGGACCAGCTCGACGGGAACATCCTCGGCGCCGAGCTCGCCCGCCTCAACCCGGCCTATATGACGGTCCCTTCGGGCATGGTCGTGTTCAGCGCGGACTACAAGTGGCTCACCCTGTCGGCAGTCAGCGCGAAGGGCCTCGCCGTCGCCACCGAGTGTCTGGCGCGCGGCACCAAGGCCGCGCTGCACGGCGAGAAGCCGCTGACCATGGGCCAGGCCCTGGCCGGCGGGCTGCGCGCGGGGCTGCTTGCGGCCGGCGTCCCCCTCTGGCTGAACACCCCGCTCACCGACCTCCACTTCGAGAACGGCGCCGCGCGCGGGGTTGTCGTCACCCAGGGCGGTGCGCCCGCCCTGGTCAAGGCGCGCCGTGGGGTCGTCGTCGGCTCGGGCGGCTTCGAGCACAACGCGGCCATGCGCGCCCAGTACCAGCGCCAGCCGATCGGCACGGACTGGACCGTGGGCGCCAAGGAGAACACCGGTGACGGCATCCGCGCGGGCGCGCGGGCCGGAGCCGCACTCGGGCTGATGGACGACGCGTGGTGGGGTCCGGCGATCCCGCTGCCGGGCGAGCCGTACTTCTGCCTGGCCGAACGCACGTTGCCCGGCGGCCTGTTGATCAATCAGGCGGGCGCCCGCTTCGTCAACGAGGCGGCTCCGTACAGCGATGTCGTCCACGTCATGTACGACAAGAACCCCACGGCGCCCGACATCCCGGCGTGGCTGATCGTCGACCAGAACTACCGCAACCGCTATCTGTTCAAGGACATCTCTCCGACGTTCGTCTTCCCCGACTCCTGGTACGACTCGGGCGCCGCTCACAAGGCCTGGACCCTCGATCAGCTGGCCACCCGGATCGGCGTCCCGTCGGCCGCCCTCAAAGCCACCGTCAACCGCTTCAACTCCCTTGCCAGGAACGGCAAGGACACCGACTTCCGGCGCGGCGACAGCGCGTACGACCACTACTACACCGACCCCGCCATCACCCCCAACTCCTGTCTGGCCCCGCTGTGGCTTGCCCCGTTCTACGCCCTGAAGATCGTCCCCGGGGACCTCGGCACGAAGGGCGGGATGCTGACCGACGCCCGGGCGCGCGTGCTGCGCCCGGACGGCTCGGTCATCTCCGGCCTGTACGCCGCCGGGAACGCCAGCGCCGCGGTGATGGGCCACAGTTACGCGGGCGCCGGCTCCACCATCGGCCCGGCCATGACCTTCGGACACATCGCGGCGAACGACCTGGCGGGGTGATGCCCGGCACGGCCGACCAGAGGGGGGACACCCCTAGGACGAGGTGATCGCGTCGAGCTGTCCCCGCAGATACGTGTGGGAGTCGAGGCCGCGCACCGAGGTGCCCGGATCGCACTCGTAGAAGTAGACGAGGGACATCAGCTCCTCGGCCGGCGCGTCGGACGGCGGCGGCAGCACGCGGTGGCGGCCCGAGCTCCACCGTTCGCCGCTCCAACGCGCCATCAGATCACCGATGTTCACGGTGAAGGCGTCCGGGTCGAACGGTGCGTCCTCCCAGCCCCCGTCGTCGGTGAAGACCTGCAGCCCGCCCTTGCCGCGCTGCCGGTCGAGGACCGTGACGGTCCCGAAGTCGGTGTGCGGGCCGATCCGGAACTGTCCGGCGAGCGGCGGGCCGACCCGCTCCGTGCCCGGATACCAGTTGATGTTGAACCCCCACGTGGGGTGCCCGGTGTGCCGGGTGAAGAAGTCCTCGTCCTCACCGAGGGCGACGCCGAGGAGTTCCAGGAGCCGGTCGGAGAGGCTGCGCATCTGCGTCAGATACGTCTCCACCAGATCCTTGAGTTCCGGCGCCTCCCCCGGCCAGGCGTTGGGCAGGAACCACTCGGCGTCCACGGCAGGATTCCCGGTCGGCTCGTCGGCGGCGAAGGACAGGGATTCCTTCAGGTCCGGCGGGGTCTCGGTGCCCTCCGCATAGCCGTTGGCCTCGGCGCCCGGGCCCAGCCAGCCACGGCCGCCGACCTTGACCGCGTACGCGTCCTTGGCCGGGGCCGGGAGGTGGAAGAAGCCGCGGGCCACGTCCCGGATGCGGGCCCGCAGCTCCGGGTCGACGCCGTGGCCGCGCACCAGCAGGAATCCGGCGCTCCGCAGGGCTCGGTCGACGGTCTGGGCGATGGCCGCGCGAGCGGCGCGGTCGCCGGAGAGCCATGCGCTCAGGTCGATGGTGGGGATGCGCGATTCGGCGCCGGGGGCGGGGGGCTGTGTGGTCACCTTTCCAACCTATCCACGGCTCACCGTGGGTAGTCCGGTCCTGTCCGTGCCCCGCCGCGGGTCCGCCGGTCAGCGGACGGTCGCGCCCAGGTAGTCGAGGGCGGCGAGGGCGAATCCGGGTGCCGTGTCCGGGCACTGCCAGCGGGCCAGGAGCTCCGGCCCGGAGAGCTTCGCGGGTTCGGCTTCCTCGTCGTCGAGTTCGTCCAGGTATCCCTCGGGGAGCAGGTCTTCCGGAAGCAGGTCGTCGAGGGCCGCCTCCAGCGGGGCGGCCAGCACGTCGAGGGTGGCGGGAAGGTGCTCGAGGAGCTCGTCCACGTCGGCCTCGTACGGATGCCAGTCGTGCGCGCAGGCCCGGCCGTCCTCGCCGCCGCGCGCGACTGCGCTCAGCGCGTCGACTACCTCGTCCTCGACTCCCGCACCCGGCTCGCCGAACGCCACATAGGGGGTGAGCATCAGCGCGCCCAGCGTCCAGAACAGCAGCGGCTCCCCTGCGGGCCGCGCCGCCACCGCCGCGAGCCGGCGGACGCAGTCGCGCACCGTCTCGTCCTTGTCTCCGGCGTGGTAGCCGTGGCGGAGTTCGTCCCAATCGCCGAACAGCGGGCGCCAGTTGTCGGGCACGGGGATGGCTGTCGGCATGGCTACGGGGTCCCTTCCCGGGGTGCGGTGTCCGAGGCCATTCGATCACGAGGGCCAGAGGAGTCCTCAGGCGAGTTCGGCGAGGGTGTCCCAGAACAGCGCCTCGTAGCCCTGCAGCAGTCGCCCCTGGCGCAGCGCGGCGGCCTCGTCGAGATGGCCGCCGTCCAGGGCCTCCTGGACGGCGGCCGCGCCCTGCTCGTCGAGGTCGGGGGCCGGCTGGGCGAAGAAGTCGAAGAAGGCGCAGGCCTCGTCGGCGAAGCCGTAGTGCGTACGCAGCCCCGTCGCGATCGCCGCACAAGAGCCGCCCCATGCGGCGAAGTTGGCGGTCAGGGCGAGCACTGCGCCGGCCGGTTCGCTGTTCAGGGCGAGCCAGGCGACGTACGAGGGGTAGGCCTGGCAGCCGGGCCGCGGCTCGTAGGTCGCGCGGGCGGTGTCGTCGAGACCGCAGCCGGCGGCCAGGGCGTCCAGATGGCGTGCGGCGATCGTCTCGCCCTCCGCGAGGGCGGCGAAGAAGGCAGCGGCCGCGGTGCGGTCCTGGGCGAGGGAGCGTTGCGCGAGGTGGGCGAAGGCGCGTTGGTCGGCGGCGATGATGTGCCGCTGCTCCAGCGCGAGGGCACAGAGTGCGGCGCGGTTCGCCGTGCCTGCGGAGAGCTGTGGCACGAGCCGGTTCTCCGTGGCGGACGGGGCGAGTTCGGTGCGGATCGCGTCGAGCACTTCCTGCGCCGTACGTGTCGAACCTGCCGTAGGTGCCGTACCTGTCGTAGGTGTGGTGCGTGTCGTGCGTGCCATCGCGGCGGCCCCTTCAACGTCGTGCCCCAGTAGGGGCGGCCCCCCGCCGGAGCCAGGTTCCCATGCGGCGTCGGCACGGATCTGCCGCGGCGCCCGGGCGGCGTTTTCCGGCTTCGGCGATTCGGCCACGGTGCGGACCGCGCGCCGGGCGTCCTGCCTGCACCGCTCGCCCCACACGCGGCGCATGAGGTGGGGCCGGGCCGCCCGCACGTCCGGGAGTCAGCGGACGCGGGGAGGCCACGGCCCCGCGATGGCGGTCCGGGTGACCGGCGCCATCTCTTCGCTGCCCTCCCCCACGAAGGGCCGGCGAATCGGAGGGCGCGCCGGAGGCTGCGCCCAGGTCGAGGTCGGCGTCAGAAGCTGAGCGCCGCGCTGTCGGTCAGGGCGGCCCGCATCTCGCAGGGGTTGGCGAAGGTGGTGGTCCAGGCGACGCGTCTGCCCTGCCACACGCCGTCGGCGGTGAGGTGGACCGGGTTCCACTCCTTGGTGCACAGGGCGTGCGGCGCGGGCGCGGCCAGGTCGTCGAACTGCCCTTCCGCCAGCGTGAGTTCGGCGCAGGCCGCCTCCGCCGCGGGGTGGGTGCCGCCCGCGCGGGGCGCACAGGTCAACGTGACGGCGCGCTCGACGGTGGCCGTGGCGGGGTCGTCGCCCTGGCCGACGGCGAGGACCAGGTCGGACGGGGCGTAGAGCCCGGTGGGCCGGGGCGTCTGGGCCTGGGCGGTGGCGGTGCTCGCGGCCAGCAGGCAGCCGGCCACGGTGGCGGCGGTGCCGATGGTCTTCACTATGCGGCGCATGGTGTTGCCTCTCCTTCGATGCGGGTGCTCATCCGTGCCTGCCGGGCGCGTACGGCGGCGCTTGTGGCGCCTGCCGGGCGCGCTCGGCGGTCGTTGCGGACTGGAGTCTTGCCCCTGCGGAGAGTGAGTGCCAATCGATGGTCGATTACCGGACGCGACTGTCCGATGCTCGGACCCGGAGCGGGCGATCACCCCGCCCGGCCAGCGGCTGCGCACCCGAGTCTTGACGTCCAACATATGGACGATGTGCGGTAGTTCAAGCGAACACCACTGCCTGACCTGCGATTACTCAGATCGACTTTCCGCTTGCGACGGCCCGCATCGACCGGAAAGCGTCGCTGGTCCACTGGCCACTCGCCACCCGCCACTCGTCCGCCCGTCCGTTCAGACGGCGCCCAGGCGTTCGTGCACGATGTCCACCGACTGCGGCAGCCGGGCGGCACCGGAGAGCGCGACACCCTCCGGCACACGGATGGTGCGCAGGGAAGGCGGCAGCTGGATCGTGCTGAGGTCGATGTGTGCGTGGAGCGTCTCGATGGTGAGCTCCTGCAGGCGGGGGAACATGCTCAGCCAGCCCCAGGTGCGGCCCATGTCGGCCTCGACCCACAGGTGCGTGAGGGGCTCTCTGCGGCAGGCGTTGACGAAGTCCGCAACGGTGAATTCGCCGGAGACCTTGATCCGCGAGCGCCCGCCGAAGTCCCGCAGCGTCTCCAGCTCGCGCAGCTTCGACACGGTGAAGTAGAGGTCGTCCTCCACCAAGTGCGCGATCACTTCCTCGCCGTACAGGCCGGTGTCGTATCTGCTCCATGCCTGGGCGAGTTCCGTGCGCACGCGCAGGTCCGGGTGGTCGCGATACTGGACCAACACGTCGATCGAGGCGTCGGTCCCGATCCGGGTGGCCGAAAGCACCGTGAAATAGGCTTCGTCGGCCACGGCCTGATAGGCATCCAGCATGGCTTGCTTCCTGGCACGCTCCGCAGGAGGGTCGACGCTCTCCGGTCGGCTCGGGTGGGGCGGCAGCACGCGGGGCCCGGGCAGCAGGTCGAGGACGACCGCCCCCACCGAGACCAGCGCACGGGCCTGGTCCGCCGAACGCGGCGGGATCAGCGCGGCGGCCCTGTCCTGCACTTCGGCCCGCACCGAGGGGTTCAATTCGGTTGCGTGCTCCAGGCAGGCGGCGGCGAGGAGATGGAGCCGGTTCAGTCCCTGCGGCGAGGTGTCCTTGCGGCTGACGAGGCCGGTGAGCAGGCGGGTCCGTTCGGTGGGCCGCGCGTGTGCGACGGCCATTCTGATGACGTCCTCCCACTGGTCCAGATGGGCATTGGCGATGAGGAAGTCGAAATCGAGGTCCTCGACCGCCGCTTTGGCCCCCAGGTAGTCCTGGAAGGTGCGGTGAATGAAGTCCATGGATTCCGGACTCGGCTCCCGGAGCAGACCGCTGCGGACGAGCAGATGCTGGTACACCTCCTGAGGCGTGCCCTGCTCGAAGACCCTGGGCATCGACGGCAGGACGCGTCGCAGGAGTTCCACGGCATCGGTGCGGTTCATCTCGGAACGGCCGTTGCGGATCATCCAATAGGCCAGCTTCTGGATCAGCTGGATGTGCTCGGCCTCGCTGATCTGGATCGGCCCGGACTTGTCCACGCCCCGCTCGCGGTCGCGCCGGAAGAGCAGCATGGACAGCGCCGCGTCGTAGATCTCCTTGCGGCCCTCCGGAAGATAGCCACGACGGTCCTGGTGCAGTGCGCAGATCAGGCCGCACATCAACGGGTTGGTGGCGAGTTTGCTCAGGTCCTGCTTGGCCCGGACGGTCCGCAGGAGCTCCGTGGCGTACTGGTCGCTCAGGCCGGCCGCCCGGTGCCAACGCTTGATGAACTCGGCGATGTTGTCCTGCTGCATGGGCGCGAGGTCCAGCTCGGCGAAGTCGTCCTCCGTCAACCAGCGTTCGCGTACGGCCGACGGCCTGGAGGTGACGAGCCACCGATTGCCCGGGTAGGCGCTGAGGAGTTCCTGGAGCCACCGGCGGGCATCGTTGCGGTCACCGGCCGGAACCTCGTCGATGCCGTCGATCAGGACCAGCCCACGGCCCGCCTGCAGCACTCTGTCGATCCAGCCGGGAGGCTGCATACCGGCGATGGGGCAGTCCACCGCGGACAGAAACCCGTCCGGGGCGGGGAGCGCGGCGCCACTGCGGGTGAGCGTGCGCAACGGCAGCACGAAGGGCACAAGTCCGTAGAGGTACAGCAGGTGTTCGTCGACGGACTTCTTCGCGGTGGAGACCGCCAGCCACTGCACGAGGGTGGTCTTGCCCGAGCCGGCAACACCCCTCAAGAGGACGCGATTGCGGCCGGCGAGCACGTGATCGGCCGAGACGAGCGTGGTCATCGCGTTCAGCGCGTCTCCGACCACGTCCAGGCTGAGGTAGGCCACATCGAGCCGCCAGTTCTCCGGCGCCCCCGACAGGTCGAGGCCGAAGATGCTCAGCTTGCCGTGCTTGTCCGCGATGTAGCGCGCATAGCGCTCTTCGAAGGGGCCGTCCGCCGGAGACGGTTCCCGGGCGACCAGGGAGTCGATCTTTCGCTTCAACTCCTCGATGTTGCGGCTCTGTTGGAGCAGGGTGCGCGGTACGAAGGTGGACCGCTGGGTGAAGAAGTGCAGGATGTGCAGGCATGCGGTGTCCACCACACGGGCGTGCAGCGCGATGGCGTCGCCGGACAGGCCGAGGGTGGCGGTTCTGTTCTGGGCCCGCAGGTGCTGCGAGAGCTCGAGATGGCCCAGGCGTACGGCTTGTACGTCTTCCATGTCGAGCGTCCCCAAGGAGCGCAGGGAATCCGCGACGGCATGGATGACGGCCTGCTTCTCGAACGACGGCAGCAGTTCCTCGAGCCCCGTCGAGTGGGCCGCACGCCTGACCAGCTCGTAGGCGATCTTCTGCAGGTCCTTGTCGTTGAGCGTCCGCTTCTCGCCCTGGAAGGACACGAGCCGGGAGACGCGGATCGGCTCGTCGACCAGGTCGGCTCCGGCGCCCTCGCACAGGAACAGCTTTCTGACCAAGGGGGCCACGATGCTCGACGCCAGCCGAGCACCGATCACGGCGGGTTCCATCAGCTCTCCGAGGTGTGCGTACGGCGCGATTGACCAGCCCTTCCGGCCAGGCTAGGGAGGAGCGCGTGAGGCGATGACCAATGTTCCGATTCCGCCACTTTGCCGGGGAGCCCGATGCGAACATGGTCGATTCCTCACGCTCGGCGCGCCCGACAGCGGTGCCGGCACAGGGAGGGAACGCGATGAGCCAAGACGCCCTGGTGGGGCTGGGAGCCGCCCTGTGCGGTGGGGCGTTGGTCTCCCTGGTGACGTTTCTCGGGAACCGGGAGAAGCTCAGGGCCGAGACGGCCAAGCTGCGGGCCGAGGCGGACCGGGTGCGTGCGGAGACCGCGACGTTGGCCGGGGGCAGCGTGAGCGGAGGCCAGCAGACGGAGATCGCCGGCTGGCGGCGGCGCGGCAGCAGGCCCGACGACTACCAGATGACGATCGACCGGACCGTCGCACACAGCGGCAGCGGGAGCGCGTGCGTCGAGGCGCAGGTGGACGCGCGGGGATTCGGCACCTTGATGCAGAGCGTCAGCTCGGTGACGATGCGCGGTCGGCGCATCCGCATGTCGGCCTTCGTCAGGACCCAGGACGTCAGGTGGGCCGCGCTGTGGATGCGGGTGGACGGCACCGAGCACATCTCCTCCGCCTTCGACAACATGGCCGATCGCCCCATCACGGGCACGACCGACTGGCGCGAGTACAGCACCGTCCTCGACGTCGCCGCCGACAGCCTCGAAGTCGCGTTCGGCGTGATTCTGGCGGGGCGCGGGAAGGTCTGGGTGGACGGCTTCCGCTTCGAGACCGTGGGGAGCGAAGTGCCCACCACCGACACCCTCGGCGGGACACTCCTGCTTCCCGAGCCATGGAATCTCGACTTCGAGGAATGATTCGAGGAATGAGAGGAGCGGCGGTGTCAGTGCGGACCACTACTCTCGCCGCATGTCTGACGCACGGCTCCTGCTGAGCAGCCCCATACCGTCCGAGAACCCGGTCTCCGACCTCACGGTGGTCGACACGGGCCACGGCCCGCTGGTGGTGTGCGCCGACTTCTACGGGGCCGCGTGGACCTGGGATCCGCTGCGGGACGTCTGGCAGAAGCGGCCGTTGACGTACGCCTTCACCGGGGACCCGCTCGCCGCGCAGTACCCCGACGCCGAGAACGAGATCGACAAGGTGGCCGCGACCGTCGTCGACGGGCGGGTGGTCCTCGCGGCCGGCGATGACGAACAGGCGCCCGCGCTCTGGGACTTGGCGAGCGGCGAGCTGCTGCGCGGGACGACCTACGGCCAGCCGTACAGTGGGGCGGTGACCACCGTGCGCGGCGCGGGCCCGGCGCGTTTCGTGACCGGCTCGCAGTACGTGGGTCTGCTCCAGGTGTGGGACGCCTCGGGCCGCACTCCCCCGCAGGAACTGCCCTGCGAGCAGTACGACATCACCGCCCTGGCCTCGGCGTGGGTCGAGGGCCGCTCGCTGCTCGCGGTCGGCGGCGACAGCGTGGACGTGTGGGATCTGTCCCGGAGCGAGCAACTGGCGTCGTTCTGCCCGTACGACGACGGGATCTGGGCCGTCTCCGTGGCCGCCCGTCCGGGCCGGTCCCGCCCGTTGGTGACCGCGGCCGGCGGGCCCGGGGAGCTGTACGTATGGGAGTTGCCCGAGGACGGCGACCAGGACGGCGACCCGCTGCACGAGCCGCTCACCGGCCACGAGGACAGCATCCTCGCCATGGACACCGCGACCGTCGCCGACCGGCTCCTCGCGGTCACGGCCGGCAAGGACGAGACCGTACGCCTGTGGGACCTGGCCGCCGGCGAGGCCGTCGGCGCCCCGCTGACCGGACACCACAGCAGCGTCGAGACGGTGTGCACCACCGTGCTCGAAGGCCGCGAAGTGGCCCTGAGCGGGGGCCGGGACGGCGTCGTCCGCGTCTGGGACCTGGCCGCCGCTCTGTCGTAGCGGGCGAGCCCGGACCGCTTACGGGGTGCGGGCCACCACTTCTTGTCGGGTTGGTATGTACCTGCCATTCTGACGGAGCCCCCCACGGCCGTTGCTCCTCCCTTCATGGAGGTACCTGTGCGCCACAGACTTCTCGCCGTGCTCGGGCTCCTGGTCTCCCTGCTCGTCCCGTACGCCCCGGCCGCCGCGGCGGCGGCCGAACCCGGCGCCGCCACCACACCCCAGGTCTACGGGGCGTGGCACTGCAGCGACGACGCCTGCATCTGGGGACGGGTGCGTACGGTGGCCGAGTTCGACTCGATGAATCACTGGCTCGTCGACCGGGGCGACGGCCGGCCGTCCGTCAATCTGGTCGTCCTCAGCTTCGTGGAACCGCAGAAGCTGCTGCACCGTACGAACGACGCCACCACGGTGAACGGCGTCCCCAAGGGCATGAACCGCGACATCGTGCAGTACTTCACCTCGCGCGGGGTGCGCGTGATGCTCTCCGTCGGCGGCATCACGTACACCGACGAATGGGACGCGGCCCTGGCCGAGAATGCCACCCAACTCGGCCTGAACGCCGCCGCAGTGGCGAGCGATCTCGGTGTCGGCATCGAGATCGACTACGAGCAGAACACCAACCCGAACCTGGCCGGGCTGCAGTCCTTCATCACGGCCTACCGCTCCGTGCACGCCTACGACGCGACCGGCGCCAAGCCCGCCGCCCGGCTCACCATCGACACGGCCGCGGGCGACCGCTGGCTGATCGGCATCAACCGCAAGGCGACCGCCGACTGGCTGCGTACCGACACACCGGTCCTCGACTACGCCAACGCCATGGTGCCCGCCCGCCAGCCGTCCACCAGCAACGCGATCGCCAACTGGCAGGAACACGTGGACGGCAAGCCGCAGTACTCACCGCCGGTGCCGCCGCTCGCGCCCGCCAAGTTCACCGGCGGGCTCTACATCGGGTACGGCAACTCGCCCATGCCCGAGTGCAACAACTTCGCGGGCTCCCTGCAGAAATCGACAGGTTCGTTCGTGCAGAGCGTCGCGCCGAAGGGGGCGGGGACCAGCTCCGGGATGCTCGGATACATGTTCTGGGCCGCCGAGAAGCCGTCCTCGCGAGGGCTCGGCACCCAGCCGCCGAACACCTGCGAGGGCGGGGTCGGCGCGGGAGCGACCGCGTACGGGGTGCCGCTGCCGATGCCGCCGTTGCGGCAGAGTTGAGAGCCTGGGGTGGCCGTCGACGAGTTCCGGCGCGACGCGCGGTCCACACTGGCGACCACCCCCGACGACCCCCAGGAGCGGCCATGGGCAAGGTCCTGTACTCGATGATGGTGTCGCTGGACGGCTGCATCGAGGACCGCGACGGCAGCATCGAGTTCTCCGCGCCGGATCCCGAAGTGCACCGGATGGCCAACCAGCAGGCCCATGAGGCCTCGGCGATGCTGTTCGGGCGGCGGATGTACGAGGCGATGGAGGAGCCCTGGACGGCGGCCGCCCGCAAGGACGATCTGCCCGAGGTGGAGGCGGAGTTCGCGCGGATCTACCTGGCGACGCCGAGGTTCGTCTTCTCCGACACCCTGCGCGAGGTTCCGGCGGGCGTCCAACTGGTGCGCAGCGACGAGGCGGTGGCCACGGTGGAGCGCCTCAAGCGGGACTCCGAGGGCGATCTGGATCTGGGCGGGGCGGGGCTCGCCGCTTCGCTGCTCGACCTGGTCGACGAGTTCCGGCTCTATGTGATGCCGGTCCTGGTGGGCGGCGGCAAGCCGTACTACCCGGTCGGCGCCGGGCAGTTGAGGCTGCGCCTGGCCGAGCAGCGGTCCTTCGCTTCGGGCGCCGTGTATCTGCGGTACGAGCGCGAGGGCTGAGCGGGCAGCCGCGGTGGGCGGGTCCTGGCCGAGCGAGAAGCCGCGGTGGGCGGGGCCTGGCCCTGGTGGGATCCGGCCCGCCCGGCGCGGCCGCCGCTCCGGTTCACCGCTTGGTCATGCGCACCGCACCCACGCTCGCCGTGACCACCAGCGCGATCGCCGCGCACTGCGTCAGCGACAGCCCCTGGTCGAGGATCAGATAGCCCGCCAGGGCGGCCAGGGCGGGCGACAGGCTCGCAAGGACTGCGAAGGTCGCCGCGGGCAGCCGGCGCAGGGCGAGCAGCTCCAAGGTGTACGGCACGCCCGAGGACATCACCGCGATGGCCAGGCCGAGGACGAGCACCCCTGGTTCCAGCAGGGCCGCGCCCGCGGAGCCGATGCCCAACGGCAGGCTGACCAGCGCGGCGACGGCCATCGCGATCGCGAGACCGTCCAGGCGGGGGAAGCGGGCGCCCGCACGGCCGCCCTGCACGATGTACGCCGCCCACATCGCCCCGGCGGCAAGGGCGAACGCCACGCCCACGAGGTCGAGTTCACCGAAGCCGTCGCCGCCGCTGCCGAGCAGATAGACCCCGGCGAGGGCGAGCGCGGCCCAGAGCAGGCTGGCGGGGCGGCGCGAGACGACGACGGACAGGAGCAGCGGCCCGAGCACTTCGATCGTGACCGCCGCGCCGAGCGGGATCCGGTCGAGGGCCTGGTAGAAGAGGATGTTCATGCCGCCGAGGGCAAGGCCGTACCCACAGGCCACCGCCCAGTCGCCGCGCGAGTAGCCGCGCAGCCGTGGCCGCACGACGACGAGCAGCAGCACCGCGGCCAGCGTCACCCGCAGCGCCACCGTGCCGAACGCCCCGGCCCGCGGGAACAGCAGCGCGGCGAAGGCCGACCCGAACTGGACGGACACCGCCCCGGCGAGCACCAGGCCGACGCCGCCGAGGGTGCCGCGCCCCGGGGCGTGCCGTTGGACGAGCGGCGCGGCCTCGGTCGACGCGGAGGCCGAGGCCGACGCGGGTGCGGCGGAAGCGGCGGAAGCAGGCACGGTGGCGGCGGCCGAAGCGGCCGGCCCCGCGGTTGAGCCGTGCACCGGGGTGGATGTCATGCCCTCACGGTAGGAAGCTCCGGGCCACGTGTGAAATGCCGGTCCCCGCGCGGTTATGCTTTTGAGGCATGACCATCGAGCTGCGGCATCTGCGCGCCTTCCTCGCCATCGCCGAGGAGGGCAACGTCACCCGGGCCGCGACCCGCCTGCACGTGGGCCAGCCCGCGCTCTCGCGCACCCTGCGCCAGCTCGAAAGCCATCTGGGCGCGCGTCTCGTCGACCGCTCCACCCACCACCTGGAGCTGACCGCCGAGGGCCGTACCTTCCGCGAGAAGGCCGCCGCCGCGCTCGCCGCCGTCGAGACCGCCCTGGACCCCGACGGACTGCGCAGCTGGCCGCTGCGCCTGGGCCACACCTGGGCGGCGCTCGGCGACCACACGATCCCGTTGCTGCGCCGCTGGGACGAGACCCATCCGGGCACCCCGCTGGAGCTCCTTCGCATCGACGACCGCGCGGCGGGCCTCACCCAGGGCAAGGTCGACGCGGCCCTGCTGCGCGGCGCGGTCACCTCGGCGGGGCTTCGTACGGAGCTGCTCCTGATGGAGGAGCGCATGGTGGTCGTGCCGACGGACAGCCCGCTGGCGGCGCTTCCCCGGGTCACCCTGGCGGACCTCGCCGCGTATCCGATCGCCCTCAACACCGTCTCCGGCACGACGACGCCGGCCCTGTGGCCGCCGACGGCCCGCCCCACCTCGACCATCGAGGTCACCAACACCGACGAGTGGCTGATGGCGATCGCCGCGGGCCGCGCCGTGGGGGTCACGACCTCGGCCACCGCGAGCAACCACGCGCACCCCTCCCTGGTCTACCGCCCGCTCGCGGACGCCCCCACCGTGCCAGTGGTCCTGGCCTGGCGCGACGGGCTCGGGCACCCGGCGATCGCGGACCTGGTGGCGCTCGCCCACGAGGTGATCGCCAAGGCGCCGTAAGGCGCGAGGCCGGTGGGGAACTGCGGGCCGTTCGTGGCTGGGCGCGCAGTTCCCCGCGCCCCTTGCGGGGCGCCCCGGCACTCACGAACAGCTGAACTTCGCCGCTGCCCAGTCCCCGTGGTCGCCGCTCTTGGAGCCATTCGTATCGGTGATCTTCAGCCGTACGTGCCGTGCACCGTCCAGCGCCACATCCACCGCCACGGTCTCCGAGGCCCCGGTGACCTTGGGTGAGGTCCACAGCACCTTGCCGTCCGCCTCGACGGAGAAGGCCACCTCGCCATAGCCGTTGATCTCGTCGTCGATGCCGACGTCGGCGGTCAGCTTGGAGCAGCGGCCGCCGGCGTAGACCTCGATGTCGGAGTCGGCATGCCCGCCGATGCCCTTCTCGTACGTCTTCCCGGCCAGCGTCAGGGTGTGTCCGTCCTCGGCACCCGACTCACCGTTGCTGCGGTCGCGTTCCGGCGGGCCGTAGCCGTTGGCGGACTTGAGCCACACCATGTCGCTCGCCCAGGTGTCGGCGGTCGGTGGCGGTGGCATGACGGCGGTCGCGAACCGTTGTACGGAGGTGCGGTCCTGCCCCGCCGCGCGATAGCGGGCGGTCGCGGTGAGCGTGGTCTCGCCGGGGCGCGCGTCCTTGGCCGGGGTGACCTGCACCTCGACGCGCTTCGTGGTCCCGGCGGCAATGCGCTCGACGGTCGCGGCGGGCGTCGCCTGCCAGCCTTCCGGGACGTCGAGGCCGACCCGGACACCGGTGGCGTCCTTGCTGCCGGCCGTGACATCGACGGCGACCTTCCCGGCGACTCCCGCGCCGAGCTCCTGCCCGGCGGGGGCGGCGAGGGTGGCCTGGGCACCGGGGACCGCGCCGCCGATGGCGCTGGTGTCGTCCAGCTCCAGCTCGAAGGGCCGGTCGGTGCGCAGCGCGGGCGTCTTGACCTGGACGACGCCACCGCGGTCGTCCTTGTCGTACCACCAGCCCTGGGAGGCGGCCTCGTACGCGGCCTTCGACGTCAGGCGCGGCAGGTCGCGGTCGCCGAGCTCCACACCGCTCGGCGCGTCGCCGGTGTGCACGGTGAACCGGTACGGCCGCGAGGTCTGCTTGCCCTCGAACTCGCCCTTGCTCGCACCGATCCGCACGGACACGTCGCCCGCGCCCCGCTGCGGGGCCTCGACGTCGGCGCGCTGGGTGGCGTATTTGCCGCCCCGGTGCTGACGGGTGACGCCGTCGTCCTCGTACAGCGTGAACGACGACTTGCCCTGGGGGTAGACGTCCCAGGCCAGCGGGGAGCCGGCGGTGCGGTCCGCGTACGAGCGGATGCCCGGCCACATCGGGACGCTCGCCCCGGCCTTCACGAACAGGGGGAGGGTGTCGAGGGGTGCGCTGTAGTGGTCGACGGTGGTCGGGCCCTCGTAGACGCGGCCGCTCCAGTAGTCGGTCCAGGTGCCCTTCGGCAGATAGATGCCGTCGCGGACGGTCGTGTCCTCATAGACGGGCGCGACGAGGAAGTCCTCGCCGGTCAGGAACTCGTACTTGGCGGCGTCCGTCGCGGCCTTCGGGTCCTCGGGGTATTCGAGCGCGAGCGGGCGGACCGGCCCGACGCCGGTCTTCGTCGCCTCGTTCGCGTACGAGTACATGTAGGGCAGCAGTGATTCCTTGAGCTTGAGGTACTTGCGGTTGACGGCGGTGTACGGCTCCCCGTACCGGAAGGGCTGCTTGTCGCTGGCGGCCCAGCCGTCCATCGTCATCACGGCGGGCAGGAAGGACTTCCACTGCAGGTCGCGGGTGTACGTCTTGGCGCTGCCGCCGAAGATGCCGTCGACGTCGCCCGTCGTGTAGGCGAGGCCGGACATCGTGGCGCCCGCATAGGTCGGGATCTGGAAGCGGATGTTCTCCCAGCTGCCCGACTGGTCGCCGGACCACTGCACGCCGCAGCGCTGGGCGCCGGCCCAGCTCTCCGGGGCCCAAGTGAAGCCGCGCGCACCGCTGTTGTCCTCGATTCCCTTGTACGCGTCCTTGCAGCCGTCGAGTGCGAACTTGTAGCCGTCGCCCACCCAGGCCACGTCGAGCTTGGCGACGCGCTGGCCGGCCTTGACCTGGTCGGCGAGCTTGTCGATGCCGTCCTCGGTCCACAGGCCGAGCTGCATCTTGCGGTCCTGCAGGCCCGTCGCGGCCTCGGCGAGGTTCTCGTAGCCGCAGCCGTAGCCGTCGTTGACCAGCATCCAGCCGTTCGGCATGTCGTTCTCGAGGTAGCCGTCGGCGACCTTCAGGGCGTCGAGGGTGTGCCGTTCACCGCGGTTGGCGTTGTGCAGATAGCAGTCGGCGTCGCCGATCTCCAGGCCGTACAGGGGCGGCAGGAAGGGCTTGCCGGTCAGCTTGGTGTACTGCCCGATGACGTCCTTGACGCCCTTGGCGCCGGTCCCGGCGAAATAGTAGGCGTCGAAGCGCTGTTCCTTCGCGCTCGCCGTCACCGGCTCCTGGAAGGCGTACGTGTTCGGCGCGTACGTGTTGCGGTAGACGCCGTAGCCCGCCGAAGACAGGTAGAACGGCACGGAGTTGGGGTGACCGCCGTCCTCCCAGTCGTAGTCCACGCCGACCTCGACGCTCTTGCCGCGGTGCGAGGTGTTGCCCCGGCCGTTCTGCATGCCCGCGCCGTAGAACTGCTCGTCGGCGCCGCGCGCCAGGGTCTGGGTGGTGGTGTCCTTGGTCCAGCTCAGGCCCTTGGTCTCGGACCAGACGGTGGTGCCGTCGGCCCGCAACAGGGCGAAGCGCAGCGGTGACTTGTAGGCGCGCAGGGTGACCTTGTCCGTGGCCATCTCGTAGCGGTCGCCCTTGTCCTGCCAGCGGGTGGCGGGCGCCGCCCCCTGGGGCAGGACGATGTCCGTGCCGGTGGGGTCGGTGAACCTTCCGTCCGGGGCCAGCTCGATCCGGAAGGTCTCGGCCGACACGAAACTCACGCGCGCCTCGGCCTTGCCGGCCGTCAGTCGGTAGGTGCTCCCGTCGTGGGAGAAGCCGGTGACATCGCCGACGGTCGTCTCGTCCGCTTCGGCCGCCCGCGCCCCGCCGGGCCCGGCGAGGGCCCCGAACAGGCCGAGCACGGCGGCAACGGCCGCCGCTCTGAACCAAGTTGGTGATCTCATGGCCCGCATTGGAGCAGATGGTCGTGTACACGACCATGGCTTCGACGGGGCCCTGCTTGGACTTTCGTGCCACCACGCGCCACGCCTACCGCAGCAGGAAACCGGAATGCAAACCCGCTTGCTCTGCAAGGCTGTTGCGGTCAATGTCGTCTGCGACGATCGAGGCGTGGGATACCGGCGTCCGGGGCCGCAGTTGCACGGGGGTACACGATGGAGATCAGGTTCGAGCTGCTCGGCTCCGCCACGGACGAGCGCGACGAGGATGTGGAATCCCTGCACGCCTGGCTGGCGGGTGACGAGGGGCTGCGCGGGCAGATCCGGATCGAGGGGGTCAAGAAGGAGTCCCCGGCGGGCGCGATGGGTAGCAGCATCGAGGTCGTCCTCGCGGTGATCGGCGTGTCGGGCGCACTGGCCCAGCTGCCGCCCCTGTACGCGGCGTGGCTCACCGGGCGACGCCGCGGGCGCAGCGCCCGGCTGACCCTCAACGGCCTTACCCCCGGGCAGGTCGAGCGGGTCCTTGGCGCGCTCGGGCCGGAGGCGACGTGGCAGGCGGACCTGACCGGCACCCAGCTGACCCTCACCGGTCTCACCGCCGGGCAGGTCACGCGGGTCCTGGCCGCGCTCCCGGACCCGGGGCAGGAGCACGCGGGCGAGTCGGGGGACGCCTGATGCCCGCGGAGGCACGCCCCGAGAAGATCGACCCGGCACGCTCCGTCTGCGTACTGATCGGAGTCAGCGACTACACGGAGCTCCAGCCGCTGAGAAGCGTCAAGGAGAGCCTGAAGCAACTTCGTTCGGCACTGACCGACGACAACCTCTGGGGCATCCCCGACGACGACGAGCACCTGGTGGAGGTGGCGGAGCCGGCCACCCACAGCAAACTGATCGACCCGATCATCGCGGCCGCGGAGCGGGCCGAGGACACCCTGCTCGTCTACTACGCCGGGCACGGGCAGGTCGACGACCACGACGACCAGCTGTATCTGACGCTGCCGGGCTCCGTGGAGAACGGGACGTTCGCCTCGGTGCACTCCCGGTACATCCGTGAGGCCATGCGCGACCACGGCTCCGCCCGCCGCCGGATCCTGCTCCTCGACTGTTGCTACAGCGGTCGCATGCTGGGGGATCCGATGTCCGCCACCGACCGCGGCGTGAAGGCCGCCATGGAGGTCCTGAAGGAACCCGGCGGGTCCTACGTCGAGGGCTCGTACGTGATGGCCTCCGCCGCCCGCAACAGGCTCTCCCACGCGCCGAACGCCCGGCACAGCACCCTGTTCACCGGCGCGCTGGTGAAGACCATGCGCGAAGGCATCGAGGGCGGGCCGCAGATGCTGACCCTCGGCACGCTCTTCCCCCGGGTCAAGGCGACGATGCGGGACATGCAGCCCAAGCTCTATCAGGAGCCGCAGTCCCGGGACATCAACGGTGTGAGCAACATCGACTTCATCCGGAACATGGCGGTGCTGCCGCCTCCCGAGCCGCAGCCTCCGGCGCCGCCCCCGCAGCGTCGCTCTCGCCGCGGGTGGCTGGTGGCGGGGGCGGCGGGTGTCGCACTGGGGCTGACTGCCGGTCTGCTGATCGACCGCTGGCCGACTTCCGCGCCCCTGTACGGAGCGTGCTCCGACCAGGCAACGCTGCTCGACCACTCGGACGCTCTCGACAAGGTCGAGATGAGCAACGAATCGGTGGTCGGCCTGTCCGGGATCGCGCTGTCGCCGGACCCGGGCGAGAAGAACAGGGCGCTGACGGTCACGGACACCGTTCCGCCCCATCTCTTCCCGCTGACCCTCGGCACGGCGACGGATCTGGACCCCGAGGTCGAGGTGGCCACGACCCTGCGCAAGCGCGGAGGTGCCGAGTTCGGCAGGTACGAATTCGACGGTGAGGCCCTGGTCCTGGAGCAGAGCGGCAAGACCGTCCTCGTCGCTTCGGAGACCGAGCCGTCCATCCGCCGCTTCGACCTGGCCACGGGACACCAGAGCGGCGAGATTCCCGTCCCTGCCCAGTTCAAGCCGGGCGCGAAGGGCGGCGCGCAGTCGGGCCGCACCATCGAGTCGCTCGCGGTCAGCCCCGACGGCCGCCATCTGTACGCGGGCCTCGAGGCTCCGCTCTCCCTCGACGGCGACAACCGGGGAAGCGGCATTCTGCGCATCCAGCGCTACGCGGGAACCCCCGGTAGCACCTACGAGCCGGACAAGCAGTACGCCTTCCTGGCGGCACCGGGCCTGCACCTGACCGAGCTCCTCGCGGTCGGCGACGACCAACTCCTCGCGCTGCAGCGGCAGTACGTCGAAGGGGTGGGCAACGCGGTCAAGGTCGTGAGCCTGTCGCTCAAGGGTGCGCGGACCTTCGACCCGGCCAAGCCCCTCTACCGGGAGGGGGCGGACAAGTACCTGCACTCCACGGACCTCTTCGACCTGCAGGACTGCCCTGCGGGCGATCCCGGCGAGGTGGCGGCGAAGGTGGCCCAGCCCAACCCGCTGCTCGGCAATGTCGAAGGCATGGCGCTCGGCGAGAAGTGGACCTCGGGCGAGCACAAGGGGCGATATCCGCTCTACCTGGTCTCGGACGACAACGGCAGCAAGGACCAGATCACCAGGCTCTACTCCTTCGCGGTCGAGCTGCCGTCCCCCCACTGACCTGCTCTTTCCCCTCACTGACCTGCTCTTTTGGGTGATCCACCGACGTGCGTCGGCGGATCCCCGCCGGCTTCAGAAATACCCCCGGGGGCATCTGGTGATACCCTCGGGGGTATAGAGACCAGGGGGGTCACAGAGCACCAGCGTTTCCAGAGGGTCAGGAGTGCAAGTCATGAAGGTCATCGTCATCGGAGGCGTGGCCGGCGGGATGTCCGCCGCCACCCGGCTGCGCAGGCTCGACGAGCGGGCCGAGATCGTCGTGCTCGAGCGCGGCGCCCACGTCAGCTATGCGAACTGCGGCCTTCCGTACTACCTCGGCGGCACCATCGCCGAGCGCGACGACCTGCTGCTGCAGACCCCCGCCTCACTCGAGGCCCGCTTCCGCATCGACGTACGGGTACGCCACGAGGTCGTCGCGATCGACCGTGCCGCCAAGACCGTGCGGGTGCGCGAGGTCAAGGGCGGGCGCGAGTACGAGGAGACGTACGACAAGCTCGTGCTCAGCCCCGGCGCCCGCCCCTTCGTGCCCGAGCTGCCGGGCATCGAGCGGGCCCGCACCCTGCGGGACGTGAGCGACGCCGACCGGATCGCCGCCGAGCTGGACGCCGGGGCGCGCACCGCGGTCGTCGTCGGGGGCGGCTTCATCGGGGTGGAGGTCGCGGAGAACCTGCGCGAGCGCGGGCTCGACGTGACCCTCGTCGAGCTGGCCGGGCAGGTGCTCGCGCCGCTCGACCCGGAGATGGCGGCCCCCGTCGCCGAGCAGCTTCAGGCGCACGGCGTACGGGTCGTGCTGGGCGCCCAGCTGGCGAAGGTGCTGCCCGACGCCGTCGAGCTCGCCGACGGGCGCACCGTGCCGGCCGACCTGGTGCTGCTCGCCATCGGGGTACGCCCCGAGACCACGCTCGCCCGCGCGGCGGGCCTGGAGCTCGGGCCCCGCGGCGGCATCGCCGTGGACGACGCTCAGCGCACCAGCGACCCGGACATCCATGCCGTCGGCGACGCCGCCGAGAAGCGGGACGCGCTGAGCGGCGAGCCCGTCCTGGTGCCGCTCGCCAATCTCGCCAACCGGCACGGCCGCCTCGTCGCCGACGCCCTCACCGGGCGCAAGGTCGGCGCACGGCCCGCGACCTCCACCGCCGTCGTCAAGGTCTTCGAGCTGACCGCCGCGGCCACCGGCTGGACCGAGAAGCGGCTGCGCGCCGCCGGCCACCCCTACCAGGCCGTCCATCTGCACCCGGGCTCGCACGCCGGCTACTACCCGGGCGCCTCCCCCATCGCCCTCAAGCTCCTCCTCGACCCCCGCGACCAGCGCATCCTCGGCGCCCAGGCGGTCGGCCGGGACGGCGCCGACAAGCGGATCGACGTGATCGCCACCGCCATGGCGGGCGGCCTCACCGCCCCGGACCTGGCCGATCTGGAGCTCGCCTACGCGCCCCCGTACGGCTCCGCGAAGGACCCGGTGAACATGGCCGGACTGATCGCCGAGAACCTCGCCACCGGCACGGCCCGCACCGTGCAGTGGCACGAGCTCGACACGCACGAGGCGGCCCTGGTGGATGTCCGCACCGCCGCCGAGCACGCTCGGGGCGCGATTCCCGGCGCGGTCAACATCCCGCTCGACGAACTGCGCGAGCGGGCCGCCGAACTGCCCGAGGGCGAGCTGATCGTGCACTGCCAGGTGGGCCTGCGCGGCCACAACGCCCAGCGCCTCCTGGCCGGACTCGGCCGCCGGTCGGCCAACCTCGACGGCGGCTACGCCACCTGGGCGGCCGGCCAGGCAGCCACCGCCTGACCGTCACCGCCTGACCGCCGCGCCACTCTCAACTCCCCGAATCCCTGGAGCACTTGAACGTGAGCACCATCCTGACCGTGAGCCCCGCCGAGCTGACCGACCGGAGCGCCGACAAGACGCTCGTCCTCGATGTCCGCGCACCGGGCGAGTACGCCGCCGGGCATGTCCCCGGCGCCGTCAACCTCCCGCTGGACAGCCTCCAGACGCTGCTGCCCGAGCTGCGCGAGGCCGCCGCGCACCGCGAACTGATAGTGGTGTGCGCCGCCGGACAGCGCTCGGCCACCGCCTGCGACCTGCTCACCGGGGCCGGGATCGAGGCCATCGGGCTCGCCGGCGGCACCGACGCCTGGCGGGCGGCCGGGCTGGCCGTCCGCACGGCGCCGCATCAGGGACGTGCGGTGTGGGCGATGGACCGCCAAGTCCGTTTCACCGCTGGTTCGTTGGTGCTGCTCGGCCTGGCCGCCGGGCTGCTCACCCCATGGGCCCTACTGCTGTCGGCCGGGGTGGCCTCGGGTCTGATCTACTCGGGCCTGAGCAACACCTGCGGCATGGCCGCCATGCTCGGCAAGCTCCCCTTCAACCGGCCCCGCCCCGAGGCCCTGGACACCGCACGGCACGCCCTGCGCGCGGCCTGAACCCCATCCACGTACGAGCCGTACGAGAGGAAACACGCGATGAACGCCGACCAGGAGACGATGACGCCTGTGCTCAACCGGCTGCGCCGGGCCCAGGGGCAGCTGGCCGGGGTCATCGCGATGATCGAGGCGGGGCGGGACTGCAAGGACGTGGTGACCCAACTCGCGGCGGTGTCACGGGCCTTGGACCGCGCCGGATTCAAGATCATCGCATCCGGGATGCGGGACTGCATGAACGCCACGGACGGGGAACAGCCGCCACTGAGCGAGGCCGAGCTGGAGAAGCTGTTCCTGACGCTGGCCTGACCCGGGCACCGGTCGCGCTGCACTCCTCGCGCCCCGGCGCCCGCCCGCTCGTCAGAACCTCGGCGCCGCCGGGGACCAGTCCCCCCAAGCAGGCGCCACGAAGAACCGCTCCACGTCCTGCGGCGACACCTCGGCGAGGGTGGCGGGTTGCCAGCGCGGGTTGCGGTCCTTGTCGACCACCTGCGCCCGCACCCCCTCGGGCAGGTCCGGGCTCGCGAGCCCGGCGCACGACACGCGGTACTCCTGCTCCAACACCCTTTCCAGGGAGGGCAGTTCGCGGGCCCTGCGCAGCGCGGCAAGGGTGACCTTGACGGAGGTCGGGGACTTGGCGAGGAGCGTCTGGGCCGCTTCCTTGGCGGCCGGTACGCCGGCGTCGAGGAGCCGGTCGACGATCTCCTGTACGTCGTCGCAGGAGTAGCACGCGTCGATCCAGTCGCGGTCCGCGGCGAGGTCACCGTCCGGCGCCTGCTCCGCGTACCGCGCGAGCACCTCGTCCACGGACCGGTGCGCGAGGTCGGCCGCGAGGTCCGGCAGTCGGCCGGAGGGCACGAAGTGGTCGGCCAGTCCGCAGAGTTGGGCGTCGGCCGCGCCCACGGAACCCCCGGTGAGGGCGAGGTGGGTGCCGAGCTCGCCGGGGGCGCGGGACAGCAGATACGTGCCGCCGACGTCGGGGACGAAGCCGATCGTCGTCTCCGGCATGGCGATGCGCGAGCGCTCGGTGACGATGCGGACGCTGCCGTGCGCGGAGACGCCGACGCCGCCGCCCATCACGATGCCGTCCATGAGGGCGACGTACGGCTTCGGAAAGGCGGCGATGCGGGCGTTGAGGCGGTACTCGTCGGCCCAGAACGCCGCGGACTCGGTGCCCCCGGTGCGCAGGACGTCCTCGCGGATGGCCCGGATGTCGCCGCCCGCGCACAGGCCGCGCTCCCCCGCCCCGCTGATCACCACGGTTTTGACCGCCGGGTCGTCGGCCCAGCGCTCAAGAGCCGCGTCGAGGGCGCGGACCATGGGGTGGTTGAGCGCGTTGAGGGCACGCGGGCGGTTCAGGGTCAGCCGGCCCGCGTGGCCCTCGGTCCGTTCAAGGACGAGATCGTCGTCGTACGTCATCGTTCCACTCTAGGTCGGCGTCGATCTTCAACGGGCCGCGGAAGTCCTCAGTATGCGGTGCCCATGGCCCTGCGGACCTCGCTCAGCGTCTGCTCGGCGACCTCGTTCGCCCGCTCGTTGCCCGCCCGCAGGATCTTGCGGAGGAACGCGCGGTCGGCGGCGTACTCCGCGCGGCGGGCCCTGAGGGGGGCGAGGTGTTCGTTGACCGCGTCGGTCACCGTCTTCTTCAGCACGGCTCCGCCGCCGTCGCCGATCTCCTCGGCGATGTCCCGCGGGTCCCGGTCCTGGCACAGCGCGGCGAGCAGCACCAGGCTGGAGACCTCGGGGCGGGCCGCCGGGTCGTAGGTGATGCGACGCTCGGCGTCCGTCTTGGCGCCCTTGATCAGGCGGGCGGTCTCGTCGGCGGTGTGCGCGAGCGCGATGGAGTTGCCGCGGGACTTGCTCATCTTGGTGCCGTCGGTGCCGAGCAGCAGCGGGGCGGCGGACAGCAGGGCGTCGGGCGTCGGGAAGACCGGGCCGTCCGTCCCGTAGCGGTCGTTGAAGCGGCGGGCGACGGTGCGGGTGACTTCCAGGTGCGGCAGCTGGTCCTGGCCGACCGGCACGAGGTTGGCCTTGCAGAACAGGATGTCGGCGGCCTGGTGTACCGGGTACGTGAACATCAGGCCGCTGACCGCGGACTGCCGGGAGTGGGCGATCTCGTCCTTGACCGTGGGGTTGCGGTTCAGCTCGGCGACCGAGATCAGGGACAGGAAGGGCAGCAGCAGCTGGTTGAGGGCGGGCACCGCGCTGTGCGCGAAGATCGTGGACCGCTCGGGGTCGATGCCGGTCGCCAGGTAGTCGAGGACCAGGTCCTCGACGTGCTCGCTCAGGTGATCGGCGAGGTCACGGTCGGTGAGCACCTGGTAGTCGGCGACGACGACAAAGGTGTCGACGCCCAGGTTCTGCAGCCGTACGCGATTACGCAGCGTGCCGAAGTAGTGGCCCAGGTGCAGCTTCCCCGTGGGCCGGTCGCCGGTCAGGACCCGGAAGGGGCCTGGATCGCGCCGCAGCTGCTCCTCGATCTCGGCGCTGCGTCGCTGGGCCGTGCCGGCGTCGACGGCCCCGGTGGCGGTGTGGGCGTCGGTCGGCTCGGTGGCCGTGGGGGTGGTGATGTCGTTGCTCATGGGACTCTCCTGCCGCGTGTGGTCGAGGGACCGTGCCCGGACGGGCGGGCGCTGGGCGGAGTGAGTGCACAGAACCGGGCCGTCCGACGAACGGCCCGTGGGTATGCCTTGGGGGTGGCCGCTCCTAAGGGGAGCGCCACCAGCACAGACAAGGCACAGAAGACATGCCTCAAGGCTAGCTCACGGTGTGCGGGCCGGGCAGGGCCTTTTGCCCCGGGCCCGCGGGAAGCTCGACCCGCACCGTCAGGCCCCCGTCCGGGTTCGCCCGCGCGGTGACCGTGCCGTGGTGGGCGTGGCCGACGGAGCGGACTATGGCCAGGCCCAGGCCGTGGCCGGAGCGGTCGCTGGCGACGCGGGGCCGCAACCGGTAGAAGGGCTCGAACAGGCGCTGGGCGACGGCTTCGTCGACGTACGGCCCGGTGTTCTCCACTTCGAGGACCACGTGCTCGACGTCGAGGGCCGCTTGCTGCTCGCGCAGGACCGCGAGGTGCACCGAGCCGCCCGGCACGTTGTACCTCAGGGCGTTGTCGAGGAGGTTCAGCACGAGCTGGCGCAGCAGGGTGGTGTTGCCGCTGACGGTGCAGTCGGCCTCGGCGTCGGTCTCCAGGCGGATGCCGGCCTCCGCTGCCTGCCCGGCGCGTTCGGCGGCCGCGGCCTCGGCGAGGTCGGCCAGGTCCACCGGTTCGGGGTCGAAGGGGGTGTGCTCGGCGGCGGCCAGGTCGAGGAGGGCCTTGACGATGGTGATGTTGCGTTCGTTCGTCTCGACCAGCATCGGGGCGAGTTCCGCGAACTCCTCGCCGGTGGGGTCGGCGACGGCGACCTGCAGCACGGCGCGGGTGGTGGCCAGCGGGGTGAGCAGTTCGTGCGAGGCGTTGGCCGCGAAGCGCTGATGGGCGGCGAAGGACTCCTCAAGACGGGCCAGCATCGTGTCGAAGGTGTCGGCCAGCTGCTTCAACTCGTCGGCGGGGCCCTGGGCGTTGATGCGGCTGTCGAGTCGGCCGTCCGCGGCCTGCGCGGCGGCCTGGCTGATGATGCCGAGCGGTGCGAGCAGCCGCTTGGACAGCCGCCAGCCGACCAGCAGGCCGATCGTCATCACCAGGAGCAGCCCGCCGACGGACACCCACAGCACGGTGTTCCAGACGTCTTCCTTGCTGCTGATCGACCCGTCCACCCTGGTGCCCGGCTTGACCCCCGGCGGCAGGCTGACCTCGGGCAGGGGCTCCCCGGTGTGCGCCGGCTGGTTCGGGACACGGGTATCGGTGATGACAACGGTGTCCTGGAAGTCGTACGTCGGCAGGAACCGCATCCCTGAGTAGATGATGGCGACCATCAGGGCGGCCGAGACGGCGAGGGCGCCGGCGAAGCCCAGGAAGAGCCGGGTGTGGATGCTCAGGGTGCGGGCGGGCCACCCCTTGCGCAGCCAGGAGGGCCGTCTCACTTCGCTCCCAGGTAGTAGCCGGCACTGATCGCCGTGTGCACCAGCTGCGGCTCGCCCAGCTTCTTGCGCAGGGTGTGCACGACGAGACGTACCGCGTTGGTCAGCGGGTCGGCGTGCGCGTCCCACGCCTTGTCGAGGAGGTATTCGGCGCTCAGTACGCCGCCGTCGGCGCGCATGAGCAGTTCCAGGACGGCCAGTTCCTTCGGCGTGAGGCGCACCTCCTGTCCGGCGCGCAGCACGCGCCGCCGGTGGGTGTCGAAGGAGACGTCGGCAAAGGTGAGGACGGGCGCGTGGGCCATGGGGCTGCGCCGGTACAACGCCCGCAGGCGGGCGATGAGTTCGGGGAAGTCGAAGGGTTTCGCCAGGTAGTCGTCGGCGCCGAGGCCGAGGCCCTCGACCTTGTCGCCGAGGCGTCCGGCGGCGGTCAGCATGAGGATGCGGCACTCCAGGCGCATGGCGACGATGCGGCGGCACACCTCGTCGCCGTGGATGCCGGGCAGGTCGCGGTCGAGGATCACCGCGTCGTAGTCGTAGACGGCGACCCTGTCCAGGGCGGCCGCCCCGTCGTGCACGACGTCGACGGCGATGGCCTCGCGGCGCAGGCCGATCTCCAGGACCCGGGCCATGTACTGCTCGTCCTCGACCACCAGCACCCGCACGAGCCGCGACCCTTTCCTATGAATTCCCGCGCTCGTTCGACAGCGCTTCTGCCCACATTTATCAGATGCGGGATTTGAACCGTGTATGAGCGGCCGCCCGGAGCCCGGACTTTTCAAACGGGGCTCAAAACGGGGTCTGTCTAGCGTGAATCCGGTTCCGCAATCGGGTTCCGCAATCCGGTTCCGCAATCCGGTTCCGCAGTTCCGCGAAGTCACCGGGCAGGGAGAAGTCGTACGCAATGAATCTGTTCAAACGGGCGTGGTGGCGGCTGACCAGCCATCTCGGCAAGACCTTGATGCTGGTCGGGCTGTTCTTCGTCATCTGCACGCTGGTGCTCTCGGGCTTTCTCATCCAGTCCGCCGCGGCGCGGGCCGCCGAGTCGGCGAAGAACAGCGTGGGCGCAGTGGCCACGATGCAGCTGGATCTGAACGCCCTCATCAACTCGGGGAAGATGCAGAAGCCCGAGGGCCAGCAGGGCGGCATGATCGGCGCCGAGGGTGATCTGAAGCGCGGCCTCGTGGACAAGATCTGCAAGTCGTCGGTGGTCGCCCAGTGCAACTACATGAAGGACGGTGTCGCGGCCCCCACCAAGCAGGTCAAGCTGCACCAGCCGGTGCCCGCGCCGGGGGGCCAGGACTCCGGTGGCGTGGACTTCTTCAAGGTGGACGGGATCCGTGACCTGAACGCGGTCAAGGACTTCCGCAACGGCGACTCGAAGATCATCTCCGGTTCCGGGATCAAGCCGGACAGCAAGGACGACATGGTCGTCATCGAGGAGCGGGTGGCCAAGGACAACCACCTCAAGGTCGGCGACAAGGTCAAGCTCAACGCCAACATCCAGCACCCCGACGGCAAGCTGGGCACCAAGGAGATGGACTTCGTCGTCGGCGGCATCTACAAGAACAACACCGCGGACACCGGCACGTACGTACCGCCAATGATGGCCCCGTCGAACCAGATCTACGTCTCCCCGGACGGCGCGACCCGGCTCGACGGCAAGAAGGTCGGCGCCGACGGCGGCATCGTCAAGGAGGCCACCTTCACCCTCCGCGACCCCGGCGACCTGGACCAGCTGAAGAAGGACGCGGAGGCGGCCGGGGCCGACCTCAAGATCTTCCCGATCAGCGTCAACGACAAGCAGTACAAGACCCTGGTCGGCCCGATCAGCAAGACCGCCGACTTCGCCTCCGTCACCGTCTGGCTGGTCGCGCTCGCGGGCACCGTCATCCTCGCCCTGATCGTCGCCTCGTCGCTGCGCGAACGCCGCAAGGAGCTGGGCATCCTGCTCTCCCTCGGCGAGAAGAAGCCCAAGCTGCTCGGCCAGCACCTGGTCGAGGTGGTCGCCTGCGCGGTCCTCGCGATCGGCTTCGCCGCCGCGGGCAGCCAGTTCCTCTCCCAGGCCATCGGCAATCAGCTGCTCTCCGGCGAGGTCTCCTCCGCCAACCAGCAGGCCGAGAACGACGCCAACAAGCCCGACCCCAGCGACCCGACCGGCGGCGCGAACAAGAGCAACGAACCCGAGGTCAAGCCCATCGACAAGATGGACATCCGGCTCGGCCCCGCCGACATCGCCAAGGTCGGCGCCACGGGCCTCGGCATCGCCGCCCTGGCCACCCTCGTCCCCGGCGCCCGCGTGCTGCGCCTCAACCCGCGCGACATCCTCACGAAGGGCGACTGACGCGATGACTTCCCCCGGCGCGGCTCCCGTGCTCGAACTCACCGACCTGACCCGCACCTACCAGACCAGCAACCGCAGGCGCACCGTCCTCAAGGGTGTCGACTACTCCTTCGAGTCCGGCCGCATGTACGCCGTCATCGGCCCCTCCGGCAGCGGCAAGACGACGCTGCTCTCCCTGGCCAGCGGCCTGGACGCGCCGAGTTCCGGCAGCGTCCGCTTCAAGGGCCAGGACGTCTCGGCGCTTGGCCTCGGCCGGTACCGCAACCGTCATGTGGCCACGGTCTTCCAGTCGTTGAACCTGCTCACCTACATGACGGCGGTGCAGAACATCACCTCCGCCATGGAGATCACCGGCGTGAAGGGCGTCAACAAGAAGAAGCGCGCCGTCGAACTCCTGGACCTGCTCGGCGTGGACGGCGTCGACCAGAACCGCAAGACCCTGCAGCTGTCCGGCGGCCAGCAGCAGCGCGTGGCCATCGCCCGGGCGCTGGCCTGCGAGGTCGACATCCTCTTCGCGGACGAGCCCACCGGGAGCCTCGACCACGAGACGGCGGCCGGGATCATCGCCGTGTTCCAGAAGCTGGCGCACGACGAGGGCAAGTGCGTGATCGTGGTGACGCACTCCCGGGAGGTCGCGGACGCCTCGGACGAGGTGCTGCAGCTCAAGCGGGGGAAGCTCAGCGCGCGGTAGCCGCGTACGTCCCGCACAGGGCGCGCCCGTACCGGCCCGGTGGCCGGTACGGGCGCGCCCTCGGTCCCCCACCCAGGCCTCGGTCGGCCGGTTTCCACGCCGCCCCGGCGCGGCAACAGCGCAACGTCACTCGTCGAAGACGCCCAGCCGGTGTGCGATGGCGGCGGCCTCCCCCCGGCCCGAAGCGCCCAGCTTGGCCAGGATGTTGGAGACGTGCACGCTCGCCGTCTTCGGTGAGATGAACAGTTCCTCGGCGATTCCCCGGTTGCTCCGCCCGGCGGCGACCAGCCGCAGCACCTCCCCCTCGCGCTCGGTCAGCCCCAGCTCGGCCCTAGGTGCCGCCTTCGCGTCGGCTTCCCGCAGCGGGATCCGGGCCCGGCCGGCCAGCGAGGTGATCTCCGTGTGGAGCGGCGCCGCGCCCAACTCCCGCGCCACCGCCTCGGCCTGCCGCAGCAGCTCACCGGCCGCCGGGCGGGACCCGGCGCCGCCCTGGCCGATCAAGGCTTCCGCGAGTCGCAGCCGGGCGGTGGCGAGGAGCACCGGGGCCTCCGACCGCCCGATGACGGCGACGGCCTCCGTCCAACGGGCGGTGGCGTCCTCGCCCTCGGCGGTGAGCAGTTCGGCCTCGGTCATCAGGGCCTGGGCGGCCCACAGCGGTACGAAGCGGGGCTGGCCCCGCATCGCCGTGCGGATCCGCTCCACCGCGGCCGCGCGCCCCGGCTCGGCCACCGCGTGGCCGCGGGCCCGCGCCTCCGCCGCCGCGGCTGCGTACAGCAGCGGCCAGCCGTAGCGATGGTGGCCGAACGGGATGGCCTCGCCGACCGCCTCGTCCAGCAGGGAGCGGACGTCGAGGATCCGGCCGTCGGCGGCCGCCAGCGCGATGGCCACGCGGCCCACGGCCAGGGTGACCTGCGGCTCGGGGTAGAGGCCGGCGGTGCTGCTGCCGGTCTCCGCCATCCTGCTCCGGGCCTCGTCGTACGCGCCCCGGAGCAGGGCCAGTTCGGCCCTCCCCTCGGCGATCAGCGACAGGATGCGGGCGCTCACCCCGCGGCGGCCGAGGGCCCGGCCGAGCACTTCGTCGGCGTCGGCCCAGCGGCCGAGCTGGGTGAGGGACTCGGCGAGGTTGCCGTCGATGTACGAGGCGGTGTCCGGCAGCCCGTACCGCTCGGCGAGGCCGCTGCCCTTCTCGGCGACCACGACGGCCTCGGCGTAGCGGCCCAGGCCGTGCAGCGCCGTGGACAGGTTGCCGTGGCCGCGCAGCAGGACGTTGGCGTTGCCCGGCTCCAGCTCCCGGGCGCACACGGCGCGGGCCTGCGCGAGCCCGGCCTCGACGTCGCCCGCGTGGATGGTGAGCCAGGCCAGGGTGAGCCGCGCGCCGAGCCCGGTGGTCTCGGCGCCCGTCACCCGGCAGAGCTCCACCGCCTGTTCCGCGGCCTCGACCACCGCCGGCGTCGGCCGGTGCACCACGTGCCAGTACGCCGCACGCGTCAGCACCTCGGCCTGCACGACGGACGGCGGCAGGTCCTGCACCAGCTTCTGCGCGTGGGCGATCTCGTCCCAGCCGTCGGAGCGGGCGAGGTCACGCATCAGCTTGTGGCGCTCGGTCCAGAACCAGGCCGCCCGCAGAGGGTCGCCGTCCAGCTTGCGCAGTGCCCGCTTGCAGAGGGCGAGGGCCCGCTCCCGCTCTCCCGCGAAGCGCGCGGCGACGGCGATCGCGGCGAGCAGGTCCACGAAGTCCCCGGGCACGTCCGGGGTGATGGATGGACCCAGGCCGTCCTCGACGCCCTGCCGCATCGCCTTGCCGCGCAGCTCCTCGGGAGCGTCGTCCCACAACTCCAGTGCCCGCTCGAGCAGATGGTGCTGCTCGGCGAACGCGTGCCGGCCACGGACGGCGGCGGCCGCGGCGAGCACGGCGGGCAGCGCGCGGGCGGGGTCGCGGGCATCGAACCAGTAGCCGGCGAGACGCCCGGCCCGCTCCTCGGCGCGTACGAGCGTGGGGTCGGCCTCCAGCGCCTCGGCGTAGCGGCGGCTGAGCCGGGAGCGCTCGCCGGGCAGCAGGTCGCCGGCCACGGCCTCGCGCATCAGGGCGTGCCGGAAACGGTAGGACTCGCCCTCGTCGTACGGCAGCAGGACGGCGGCGCCGACGGCGGTGCGCAGGGCCTCGATCAGCTCGTCCTCGGCGAGGCCGGTGACGGTGGCGAGGAGCCGGAACTCCACCTCGGAGCCGCCCTCGGCGGTGATCCGCACGACGCGCTGCACCTCGTCCGGCAGTGCCTCGACCCGGACCAGGAGCAGGTCTCGCAGGGACTCGCTGATGCCGCCCGGGGAGCCTTCGCGGATGCTGCAGGCCAGCTCCTCGACGAAGAACGCGTTGCCCTCGGAGCGTGCGAAGACCCGGTCGAGTACCTGCTCGTCGGGTATCTCGCCGCGCAGGGAGGCGAGTTGGCGGCCGACCTCGGTGCGGTCGAAGCGGGGCAGGGCGAGGCGGGTGACGGTGCGCAGCCGCTCGTACTCGGCGAGGGCGGGACGCAACGGATGGCGGCGGTGCAGGTCGTCGGTGCGGTAGGTGGCGACGATGAGCAGGCGGCTGTCGGTGAGGGCGCGCAGCAGGTAGCTGAGCAGTTCGCGGGTGGAGCGGTCGGCCCAGTGCAGGTCCTCCAGGACGAGGACGAGGGTGCGGTCCGCGGCGAGATGTTCGAGGAGGCGTACGGTGAGCTCGAAGAGCCGGGCGCGGCCGTCGGTCTCGATGTGGCCCCGGTCCATCTCGCCGAGTTCGGGCAGCAGCCGGGCGAGTTCGCCCTCCTGGCCGGCGACCGCGGCGTCGACCTCCGCGCCCAGTTGGCGGCGCAGGGAGCGCAGGGCGGTGGAGACGGGGTGGTACGGCAGGGCGTCGGCGCCGACCTCGACGCAGCCGCCGAGGGCGACGACGGCTCCGTCAGCGGCGGCCCTGCCGACGAATTCCTGGATCAGCCGGGTCTTGCCGACGCCGGCCTCGCCGCCCACGAAGAGGGCGCGGGGCTCCCCGGCGTCGGCCCGGGACAGCGCCTCGCCGAGGGCGGTCAGTTCGGCGCTGCGGCCCACGAAGACAGGGCTTATGTGACTGCTGTGCACGGGACCGAGCATCGCACGTCGTACGAGGTCAGGGACAGGGGTGCCGGCGGGGGCCGACGCGGATGGACGGATGACGGAGACCGGCGTGGCCGGATGGATGACGGGCCCTTGGCCGCCCGGCGGTCAGCCGAGGGTCAGCTCGACCCGCACCTGTGCCGCCGCCGCGCCCCGGCCGGGCGGCCCGACGTGGACCGTGGCCCGGGCCGTGCCGGGCGAGCCCAGAACGGGGTCCGCCCGGCACAGGATCGTGTAGTCGCCCGGCGCGGGTGCGGCGAGGGAGAACCCTCCCCCGCCGTCCGTCAGGGCGGCGATGTCCGGCAGCGGCACGGGCCCGTCGGTGAACAGGACATGGGCGCCCGCCACCGGTGCCCCCGAGGCGTCACGGACGACGCCGGTGATCTCCACTGCGGACTCACGATCGCTCATGACGGTGTGCTCACGCCTTCCATGCCGCGTAGTTGTTGAAGACCGGTGTGGTGAAGCGGGTGCCCGAGTTCACCCGTGCCCCACCGTAGGCGTGGATGGCGACGCCGTAGCGGTTGCCGTTGTCGATGCGGTAGACGGAGCTGCCGCTCTGTCCACCGGCGGTGTCGATGTCGTAGTACACCTTGCGGGCGGCGACCGAGTCGATGCCGCGCGCCGCGTACCAAAGGGTGCCGGCCGGCTTGTCGCCCGGGTAACCCGCGATGTTGCCGGTGGTCTTGAGCAGGTCCGAGTCCGAGTAGACGCCGAAGCCGAACCAGCCTGTGGTGGAGCCCGTGTTGGACGGCGTGATGATCGCGCCGTAGTCGTAGTTCTCGTCGCCGTCGTTCGTCCAGCCGAGCACCGAGCGGAAGCTGGTGCAGGTGATGCTGCCGTACGGCAGCGACCCGCCGTTGCGTCCCGGCATGACCTGGATGCTCTTCACCCAGCCGTCGCGTCCGGCCACACCGCTGCCCTTGATGTAGACCACGTGGCCCGCGGTGGCGAGGGTGTGCGGGCCGATCATCCAGCCGGTGCCCTGGTAGAGGGTGTTGTCGCGGGCCGTGATCAGGAGGTAGCAGTGCACCCGCCACGGGTACACGTTGGTGTTCGTGATCTGTACGCGGTCGTCGGGTCCGTGCACCGTCTCGGGTGCCGGGGGCGGCGGACCGAACGAGGCCTCACCGATGTCGGGCAGCGTGGCGGACGGCGGCGTCCAGGATTCCGGCGCGAAGTGCTCCGGCCGCCGGTAGTTCTCGACCTGCTCGAGCCCTTCGCTCGTCGCGTGCTGCGCCTCGCCCTGCGACCCCTCGGACGGAGCCTGCAGCACCGCCGCCTGCTCGACCATTACGGCTGCGCTGTCCTCGGGTTCGTTCGTCACGGCACTGTGGGGATCTTGCGGCATGCTCGATCACCTGATCTCTGTTCGGCTGTGCGCTGTGGGTGCCTTCGGGGACGCCGCGGCCGCAACGTTTATGTGTATTGCCCCTTCTACTGCCGCCGGACTAGTGCCGCAATGAGCGTTTTGCGCCGACAGAATCCCGGCACGCACACCTGTCCGAGTGAGGCCGGGGACACCCCAACTGACCGTCTCCCACGGCCCGTACGCCCCTGAAGTCCCCTGCTTCACCGGGGCGTCGCAGGGCTGGCGGCGAGGGAACGTCCCGGCAGGCCGCGCGCGCCACTCGACTCGAACCTGGCCCCCTCACGCACCGGCTCACGCCGCACCGCCTGCGCCCGCCTGCCCCCGCCCCTGCGCCCGAGTCGCCCCCGCTACGGGCAAGGGCCGAGGACCGTGCCCTAATCGCGTCGTCGGCGACGCCCGTCACTTGTCCGGCGACGCTCGCGGCACCCGTGTCGTCGACGGTCACCGGCCCGCCGAACCCCTCACACCAGGTGGACGCCGCCCGGCGCCGCACATCCCGGCGCGGGCCCCAGTGTTGTCGTGCCGATGGCCGCGCGATGGCCGAGGCCCGTGCGGTAGGCGTCCATCGCCGCCTCGGTGCGGCCCATGCGGCGCAGCAGGTCGCCGAGCAGCCGGCACAGGTCGGCCAAGTCGCCCGCGGCGCCGCTGCGTTCGAGGAGTGCCAGGGCGCTCAGGTAGTGGTCCTCGGCGCGCTCGCTGTCGCCGCGGTCCTCGGCGATCAGGCCGAGCAGCCGGTGCGCGCCCGCAGCGTGCACGGCGCCGCGGGCGTCGCCCAGGTCGAGCAGGCGGGAGAGCAGGATCTGGGCCTCTTCGTGGCGGCCGCGGCGGCGCAGTACGTCGGCGAGTTCGACCTCGACCTGGGCGGTGAACAGCGGGGCCCGCTTGGCGGCGAGCATTTCGGCGGCGGTGCGCAGTTCGCGTTCGGCGTCCTCGAGGGCGTTGTGCTGGGCGTGGACGTAGCCGCGCATCCAGTGGCAGTGCGCGAGTTCGGTGCGCAGGTGCAGTTGCTGGTACAGCTCCTGGGCCTTGGCGAGTGAGGCGTCCGCCTCCGCGATGCGGCCCTCGGCGAGCAGCGTGCGGGCGACGCTGCGGTGCATGCCCGCGACCAGGGCCGGGTCGGAGACCTGCGGGGCGAGCGCGAGGGCGACCTCGGCGGCATGCGCGGCGCGGGCGTGGGCGCCCATGTCCATGTAGGGGGCGATGACGGCGGCGTACAGCAGGACGAGGGCGTCGGGGTCCTGCAGCTCGCCCGCGCCCAGTTCGTCGAGGGCGGTCTCCAGGACGTAGCAGGAGTAGCGCAGTTCGCCGGCCAGCAGATGGGCCACGGCCCGGCCCCGGATGGCGCGGGCGCGGCGCGGCAGGGGCTGGTCGGCCAGCATGCGTTCGGCGGCCTCGAAGTGGGCGCGGGCGTCGGCGAGTTGGCCCGCTTCGAGGGCGCATTCGCCGAGGCCGGTGCGGGCGGCGGCCTGTTCCGGTGCGAGGGCGAGGCGTTCGGCCTCGGCCAGGAGCTCCCGGTAGCGCACGGCCGCCTGCTCGGGGGTGCCGGTGGCGAGGAGGCGCTGGGCGTCGGTGAGGGCGAGGCGGAGTTCGGTGGCGAGGTGGGCGGGGCGGCCGGTGACCAGTTCCTCGTAGGTGGTGCCGAGCTGCCCGGCGAAGTAGCGCAGGGCGGTCTCGGAGGGGCGGGCCTTGCCGGACTCCAGGGTGGAGACGTGGGCCGCGGTGTACTTCGGCTCGGCGAGCTGACGCTGCGTCAATCCTCGTTCGGTCCGCATCCGTTGGATGCGGCGTCCGATCTCCACCGGTTCGTCCACTGCGCATTCCCCTCAAATCTCACCCAGTACTCATCCGCGCCCCTGAAGGCATTGTGCGGCCATCACCCCCACCCCTAGCTTAAGCGTGCACTTAAACCTCCTGATCCTGGAACTTAACTCACCCCCCACGGAGGACCTCTTGCGCACGTCCACAGGCATGACCAGATCGCTGGCGGCGGCCGCGGTGGCCGCCGCCGTCGCCTGCGCCCTCGCCGCCGTCCCGGAGCCCGCGTCGGCGGACCCCGCACCGAACGGCCAGGTAGAGGTGGAGATTCCCGGCCCCGAGCAGTCCGGCCACCGGCACACCGCGGCGGGCTCCGGCCACACCTTGGTCTCCCCGCACGGCAAGAAGCCCGCCAAGTCCACCGCCCTCTCCCCCGGCGAAGCGGCCGGCGACGGCGACGTCACCAAGGTCGTCGACAACGGCCCGACCGGGGACCGCCTCGACATCGTCTTCGTCGGCGACGGCTACACCGGCGCCGAACTCGATCGGTTCCACACGGACGTGAAGGAGCGCTGGAACGAGGTCGCCGCGGTCGAGCCGTACGCCACGTACGCGAACCTCTTCAACGTCTGGGCGGTGGACGCGGTCTCCCGCGACTCCGGCGTCTCCGGCGACCCGGGCAAGGACGTCGTGCGGGACACCGCGCTCGGCTCGTACTTCTGGTGCGACGACATCGAGCGGCTGCTCTGCATCGACGAGGCGAAGGTCGACTCGTACGTCGACAACGCCCCCGAGGCCGACCTGGTGATGGTCCTCTCCAACAGCTCCAAGTACGGCGGCGCGGGCTACAACACGCCCAGCCCGACGCTGGGTTACGACGGGATAGCCACCGCCTCGGCGGGCAACGCCCTGTCCGGCCAGGTCGCCATCCACGAGACGGGGCACTCCCTCGGCAAGCTCGCCGACGAGTACTTCTACCCCGGCACCCCCGGCTACGAGCACTACTCGGGTCCCGAGCCCGGCGACTCCAACATCTCCACGCTGAGCGCCGCCCAGATGGAGAACGCCCGCACCAAGTGGTACCGCTGGCTGGGCGAGACCTCCCCGGACGGCGGCACGGTCGGCGCGTACGAGGGCGGCGGCTACTACGTCACGGGCCTCAACCGCCCCACCGATGCCTCGATGATGCGAGTCCTCGGCAAGCCCTTCAACCTGCCCGGCACCGAGGCGATGATCGCGGGCTTCCACCGGCACGCCTCGGCCGCGCGGGCCCTGACGCCCACGTCGCGCCCCCTGCGGAGCGGGGACACCGCGCGCATCTCCCTGGCCCGGCCGCTCGGCGACGACGCCCGGCCGCTGCAGGTGCGCTGGTCCTTGGACGGCAAGCGGATCGGCGCGCCGGCCGACGCGACCGAGGTCGCGGTCGCGGACCTCGGCGTACGCGGCTCGGGCGCGCACCGGCTGACCGTCACGGTCGTCGACCGCACGGACGCGGTCCGCGATCCGGCGATCGCCAAGTCGCTGCGGACGACGCTGACTTGGACCGTCCGCCGCTGACCGCACAGTCCGCCGGCCAGGGAAGCGGCGCAGACTCCCGCTCCCCTGGCCGGCCCAGCCCACCGCCTTGCCCCAGACCCACCCCGGACGCCCGTAGCGGCGAGGCCATAATGGGCCGGATCGGATGGCCGGGACGGAAAGGCGCGACGTGGGCGGGCGGGGCCGGGACGCGGTGCGGGTGCGGCCGCGCAATCGCAAGCAGCTGATCCTCGAAGCCGCCGCCGCGCGCTTTCTGCGTCAGGGGTACGCCGGCACCGCGATGACGGACATCGCCGCCGACCTGGGTGTCACCTCGACCTCTCTCTACCGGCACTTCCCCGGCAAGCGGGCCCTGCTCGGCGCCGTCCTGACCGCGGCGATGGACGTGGTGTCGGCGGCGGCCGACGAGGCACGACCGGACGGGTTCGACGCCATCCTGCGCGCCCTGGCCGCCCAGGCGCTGCGCCATCGCGGGCACCCCGCGCTGTGGCAGCGGGAGGCCCGCCGGCTCGGGGACGAGGGGCGGCTGGAGAGCGGGCGCCGGTTGCTGGCGCTGCGCGATGTCGTACGCGACGCACTGTGCGCGGAGCGCGGCATCGCGCCGGCGGACGCGGCGTTCCTGGCCGAGTGTGCGCTGTCGCTGCTGGGGAGCGTCTCGTACCACCAAGTCACGCCGCCCGGCGGCACGTTGGAGAGGCAGCTGTACGCGCTCGCCGAGCGGGCCGCGAGGACCGTGCTGCCGTCACGGGCGCGGCAGATGACCGTCGTTCCGGGTCCGCGCGATGTCGCGCTCGACCGGTTCGCGCGCCGTGAGCAGCTCATCCTGGTGGCCACGCGGCTGTTCGGCGAGCGCGGCTATGCGGCGGTCGGCATCGAGGAGGTGGCCGCGGCGGCCGGGATCGCCGGGCCCAGCGTCTACCACCACTTCACCGGCAAGGCGGAGCTGCTCGCCGAGATCATCGAACGGGCCGGGCAGTGGATCCGCCTCTACACGACGCGGGCGCTCCTGGAGGGGAGCACGCCCGAGGAGTCGTTGCGGCTGTTGCTGCGCTCGTACGCCGAATTCGCCCTGGACCACGGCGACTTGATCGCGGTGTCAGTGACCGAGGTCATCCATCTGCCGGCGACCGAGGCCGCGAAGTACCGGGCCGTCCAGCGCGACGGCATCCTCGGCTGGGCCGGGCTGTTGCGCGAGGCCGACCCGGCGCTCGGGGCGGACGCGGCACGGGTGACCGTGCAGGCGGTGATCATGATGGTGAACGATGCGGTACGGATCCGTGGCACGCAGGACCCGAGGGGCAAGGCCGCGCTGGTCGACGATCTGGTCTCGGTGGGGGTGCGGGTGCTGCTCCCGGAGGCGGCGGGCCTGCCCTAGATGTTGAACTCCACGATCGCCGCCGAGCCCTTGGCAGAGGCCTCTTCGAAGAAGGTGAGCAGCGTGCCGTAGTGCCACTTCAGATATTCGCACTCGCCGTCCGGGTCGTGCGTCCAGATGTTGGGGTAGACGTTCTGCTCCTGCATGCGGGCCGGGTCGTAATGGGCAGCCAGCTTCTCGAACGGCAACACCTGCAATTTCCTCGCCGCGTCCTGGACCATCTCGGCGGTCCAGCCGGTGAAGAGGAGTTCCTCGTCGATCGGGAGACCGCCCATCTGCAGATCGACCCCCGCCTCCGCGGCATCGAGCAGATATTGGATACCGGCCCACGCCTTCTCGATGAAGCCGTCGGGATTGTCCGGACGGTCCTCGTCCGAATCCAGCTCGTCGAGGAACTCCTCCGCCCATTCGGGATCCTGCAGGGCTCGCGCCAGCTCCTCCGGCGTGACGCAGGTGAAGGAGAGGACCATGCTCATGGGGGATGCCGCCCATCGAAATCGACCGACTGGAACGCGAACTAGTGTTCCACATCGGCGAGTTGAGGTCGCAGGCGCCTCCTAGGGCGTGCGTCGGAAGTCCCGCCGTCCGCCCGGAGGGCGGGCCCTGCGGCGAGAGTGCGTGCCAGGCGTCGCGGGGCAGACGGGACTTCCGACACAGGCCCTAAAGCGTGTTGCACAAGGCTGTGATCTGGGCATCTCCGCTGTATGGCTGGGGTGTTGAGGGCAGAACGGGTGTGGGTGGAGACGTTCACCGGGCTGCGGGTGACGCAGTTTGCGCGGCTGCTGAAGGCGGTGCGCGAGCGCGGCGGCAACGGCACGCTGCAGGGCCGGCCGTGGAGTCTGCCGCTGGCCGAACGGGTGCTGGTGGTGGCGGTGTACTACCGCACGAACCTCACGATGCGGCAGCTGGGACCGCTGTTCGGTATCTCCTCGTCCACGGTCTGCCGGGTGATCCAAAGGCTCGGGCCGCTGCTCGCGCTCGAGCCGGCCTCCCGCCCGGCGGACGCACCGGAGCGACTGTGGATCGTGGACGGAACGTTGATCCCGGTCCGCGACCGGCAGGTCGGTTCCTCCAGCCGCAACTATCGGTTCTCGGCAAACGTGCAGGTCATCGTCGATGCTGACACCCGCCTGGTGATCGCTGCGGCCCGCCCGGTGCCGGGCACCACCGCGGACGCCCACGCCTGGCGGGCCTCCGGCCTCGCCGAGCACTGCCAGGGCGTCACCGTCCTTGGCGACGGCGCCTACACCAACACCGGTCTGGTCATCCCGCACCGCAAACGTCCCCGACGGTCCCTGCTACCGGGCGAAGAAGCGGACAACGCCGCGCACCGCAAGGTCCGCGCCCGCGTGGAGCATGTGATCGGCCGGATGAAGAACTACAAGATCCTCCGCGACTGCCGACAGCGCGGCAACGGCCTCCATCACGCCGTCCAGGCCGTCGCCCACATGCACAACCTCGCCCTCGCATCATGACCAGAAGACCGCGATCACAGGCCCTGACCTGCCCGAACACAGCCTTGTGCAACACGCTTTAGGAAGCAGCCCGCAGAGCCGCCGCCCGCTCGTCCCAGTCGCGACCGGTGCTCCTGCCCCACTTCTCGCGGGCCTCGGCGGGGGTGAGCGTCGCGTCGAGGAGCGGCGGCTCGCCGTACAGCTTCTGCTCCATGACGGGGCGTACGGCCGGGGCGAGCCGGTCCACCATGGCGAGCAGCGCCTTGGGGCGGGCGGAGGCCCTGACCATCGCGCGGGCGGGTGCGCGGACCGCCGCGTCCAGCGCCCTGGGCTGGTCGAAGCCGCCGAGGACGCGCATCCAGCGCGGGATGGTGGCGATGACGGCGGGGGCCATCAGGCGGCTGCCGAGCCAGAGTTGGGTGCCGGCGACGGCGCGCTCCGAGCGCAGGAAGTAGTGGATCAGGGCGCGGGCGTGTTCGGTCATGCACAGGCGCTTGCGGATGTCGGCGTAGTAGTCGCGGACGTCCTCGCGGGAGCGGGGCACCTTGGCCGGGTCGCAGGTCTGCAGCTCGGCGGCGATCGCCGACTCGGCCCAGAAGCGCTCCTGCTCGGCGGGGGTGAGCGGGCCGGGGCCGTAGCGCTCGTACATCAGGAGGTTGGAGTGCCAGCCGGTGACGTGGATCCACAGCTGCGAGTCGGGGTCGTTGGCGCTGTAGGGCTGCTGGGTGACCGGCTCGGTGCCCTGGGCGCGGTCGTGGATGCGCATGAGGACGTCGGAGGCCTTCAGCGCGGTCTTCGAGTCGGCGACGGCCACGGTGAGGAAGTAGGCGAGGGTGTGGTTGAAGCGGCTCTGGGCGTACTCGCGCACCCCGTTCTGGTCCTCGACCGCGGCGGCGAGAAACGGATCGAAGGACTCCACGACGATGGACCGCTGGAAGGCGAGCAGCCCGGTCGGGCCGTACCCCCAGACCTTCCACGTGGGCGAGTCCGGGCCGAAGATTCCCCAGTCCTCGCGGCGCGGCAGGGGCTTGTGGCGGCGTGCTGCGGTGGCGTTCATGGCGAGGCTCCAACCTAATGGCGAGTAACATCTGGCACTCTAAGGCGTTAGAAATCGAGTCAACAAGGGGTCGGCGCGGTCCAGTTGCCGGGCTCGTCCCCGGCACTGCGATCATGGCTCGTCATGGAGCGGAGCAGCAGCGAGCAGCATGAGGGCGGGGCCGGGACCGCGGGCTGGCCGGACCTGCCCGGGGACACCGCGCTGACCATCAACGTCCCCCAGGGCGACGCACTCGTCCGGGCCGGCTTTCCGGCCCATGTGACCGTGCTCTACCCGTTCGTCCACGAGAGCCGCATCGACGCCGACCTCCGAAGAGAGCTGGCCGCCCTGCTGTGCTCGCACGACCCGTTCACGCTCACCTTCGCCGGGTTCGGACGCTGGCCCGGCGTCCTGTACCTCGACCCGTGGCCGCACGACCCGGTCAAGGCGCTCACCAAGGACCTCACCCGGCGCTGGCCCGAAGCCGTGCCGTACCGCGGGATATTCGGCGCCGGGCTCGACCCCCACCTGACCCTCGCCAACAGCGAGGGGCCCGCGACCCAGGACGCGGCCTACGGCGCGCTGCAGACCGAGCTCGCCCCGCTGCTGCCGCTCACCTGCCAGGTCCGCGACGTTCATCTGATCGTCTGGGACGGCGAACGCTGGCAGGACCGGGAGGCGTACCGACTGGGGTCCAATTAAGCCGGTTTTACTCCGCAATCTGTACCTTTGCGCCATGGCTCATCTCGCGCTGCGTCGGCGTCGCGTCATCATTCCGAGGCTGCGCAAGAAGCTGCGCAGCTCGTTCCTCGTCGTGCCGTTCCTCGGCATCGCCTGCGGCTGGTTCCTGGCCAGCGGCGCGGTCTGGGTCGACGAGTTCATCCACGACCTGGACCTGCGGTGGGACGACGTGGACCTGAAGGACCTGTGGTTCCTGCGGGCCACCCAGGACTTCGGCGCGGCCGCCAAGACCGCGGTGGGGACCATGAGTTCGGCCATGCTGACCTTCATCGGTGTGGTCTTCTCCATCACCCTGGTCGCCCTGCAGATGGCGGCCGGCCAGTTCACCCCGCGCGTGGTGCGCATCTACGTCGAGAGCTGGGTCACCAAGACCACCCTCGCCGTGTTCCTGTGCACCTTCCTCTACACGCTGCGGATCCAGAAGGAGTACGCCACCGTCCAGGACGCCGGCCAGGCCGTGGTGCCCTACCTCGGCGCGTCGCTCGGCATGGGCTTCGTGGTGGTCAGCCTGGTCCTTTTCGTGATCTACGTGCACTCCACGATCCGGCTGATGCGGGTCACGTACGTGATGGACCGGGTCGCCAAGGAGAGCCTGCAGCTGATGGAATCGGCGCCCGCCTCGCAGCCCACGACCGGCGCGGCGCCGCTCCCGGACCCCGAGGACGCCGAAACCCTGGCGTACGAGGGGCCACCGGGCGTGCTGCAGGCCGTCGACGCCCGGCGCCTCGTGCGGCTCGCGGAGCGCGACGGTACGCGGCTTCGGCTGGTGCCGCGCGTCGGGGACTTCCTCTCCCCCGGCATCCCGCTCCTGCTCGCCTGCGACGGACCGCCGCCCACCGCGGCCGAGGTCCGGGCGGCCATGGACGTCGGCGTGGAGCGCACCAACGAGCAGGACCTCGGCTTCGGCCTGCGCCAGCTCGCCGACATCGCCTCCCGCGCCCTGTCCCCGGCCGTGAACGACCCGACCACCGCCGTGCAGGCCCTCGACCGCATCCAGGTGCTGCTCGCCGCGCTCGCCCCGCTGCCACTGGGCCGGACCAGGCACCGGGGCGAGGGCGGAGTCGTACGCCTGGTGGAGTCCGTGCCGACCTGGCAGGACCTGGTGGATCTGGCGCTCACCGAGATCAGGGAGTTCGGTGCGGCCTGCCCCCAGGTGACCCGCCGGATCGCGGCCTGCCTGGACGACTTGGAGCAGGTCGCGGCCGACGACCACCGTCCGGTACTGGCCGAGCAGCGGCGGCTCCTCCAGGAGGCGGTGCGCGCGACGGTGCCGGATGCTGATCGTCAGCGGTTCGCGCTCACGCCCGACCGGCAGGGCATCGGCTGAGGCCGGTTACCCTTTCCTCCCCCTGGATTTCCCCTTCACCGATGACTTTGCCCGGGCCGACCGGTCTACCAGAGCACCACACAGCATCGAAAGGACCTCCTGCCATGACCTCACCCGTGAAGGGCCCCGCCGCCTACTTCCCCTCCATCGAGAAGAAGTACGGCCGCCCGATCGAGGAGTGGAAGTCCCTCATCCGCGCCTCCGACCTGACCAAGCACATGGAGCTCGTCTCCTGGCTCAAGGCCGAGCACGGCCTGGGCCACGGCCACGCCAACGCCCTCGTCGCGCACACGCTCGCGGAGGACAGCGGCAAGTAACGGCTCAACTTCCCCTGTCCGGCGGCGCGTTGCGCACGCAAGACTCCTCCTGGCGCACTTCCCCCATGCCCCCCAGGAGGACCGTCGCCCACCCCGGACTTCTCCCGACGCCGGTTTCCTGCCGAGCGCCGCCGGATCCGCGGCCGCCGCGACCAACGGTGCCGCGCCCCTCGCCCCGTCCGGGGATCGCCTCGTCGCCGAAGTGCAGGGCGTGGGCGTGCGGGCGTCGGCTGCGGCAGGGAGGTTGCTGCGAGCAGGCCGAGCAGGGCGCCCGGGAGCGGGTCCCGCCTCCGCGCCACCCCGACCTCAGGCCAGCAACTCCCTTGCGTACAACGCGTATACGGCGGCGGCACGGCGCATCGCGGCCTCGTCGACGTACTCGTCCGGGCCGTGCGACACATCGAGGCGCCCCGCCCCGTACCCGAACGCCGGGATGCCGAGCTGGGCGTACCAGCGGGTCTCCAGGATGCCCGCGCACAGCGCGAACCGGGCCGGGGACTCCTCTACCGCGCCGACGACACGGGCCAGGGCGGCCGCCGCCGGGTGGGACGGGGCGGTGCCTGCGGCGGGCTGCAGTTGGGTCACCTCGACCGAGACGTGCGCGCCGACCTCCGCGGCCGCCGCGTCGATGAGGGCCGTCAGGCGTTTGAGCTCGGCGTCCAGGTCCTCCTCGGGGTTGTAGCGGCCGTCCACGGTGAAGTGCGCCGAGCCGGGCACGACGTTGAAGTTGGAGCCGCCGCCAAAGAGCCCGCCGACGACGAGCATCGTGCCCGGTGCGTCACCCTCGGCGAGCGGGTGGGCGGTGTGCCGCCCAGCCATCTCGGCGGCGTACGCCTCGACGGGGCGGGCCACGTGCAGCAGGTGCTGGAAGGCGTTCACGCCCAGGTGCGCCTGACCGACGTGCGCCTCGCGGCCCCGGATGTCGACGCGCAGGGAGACCGCGCCGCGGGCGGCGTTCCAGATGCTGCCGCCGCTCGGCTCGGCCGTGACCATGGCTCGGGCCCTTCGGTCGATCAGGCCCGCCGACCGCAGGTGTCCTGCGCCCAGGACGCTGCCGGTCTCCTCGTCGGGGACCAGGTGCAGCACGATCCGGCCGCCGTCGAGCAGGCCAAGTTCCCGGGCGGCCGCGGCGCCGTACAGCATGCTGACGATGCCGCCCTTCATGTCCGCCGTGCCCCTGCCGACGATCCGGCCGTCGCGGCGCTCGGCGGTGAACTGGCGGCGGTGCTGCGCCGGTACGACGTCGAAGTGGCCGTGGAAATAGATCAGTTCCGCCCCGTCGCCAGCGCTCCCGCGGACGATGCACGGGTCCTCCAGCGCGCCGGACGGGTCGGTGATCTCGATGATCTCGGGGCCGAGCCCCAGCGCCTCCATGGCTTCCCGCAGCACCTGCGCGCACCGGCCGAGGGCCCGGCCCGGCGGGTTCTCACTGTCCACGGCCACGAGCCGCATGAGCAGTGCGGCCATGTCGTCGGCCCGCGGCTCGAGCCAGGCCCGGACCTCGGCAAGGTGTGTCCGTGCGGCGTGCTCCGTCACTGCCTTCACCTCTCGTCGGCGCGGCAACAGGGGGCTTCCCGTGCCCGGTCGGCCGATCACAATGGATGCGTTCCGATCCCCGCGGATGCGTTCCGAACCCCGCACACATCAGGAGGAGTACGCCCATGGCCGCCCCTGCAGATGCGAGCAACCCTACGCCGACGCGTGTCTATGTCGACATGGTGGGAGATCTCTTCCACCCGGGGCACGTGGCCCTCCTCAAGGCCGCGCGTGCCTTCGGCGACCACCTGGTCGTGGGGGTGCTCTCGGACGAGGTGGCGTCCTCCTACAAGCGACGGCCCATCATGAGCCTGGCCGAGCGGGTCACCGTGATCGAGGCCTGCCGGTACGTCGATGCCGTCGTGCCGGACGCTCCGTTCCGGGTCACCACCGAGTTCCTGGACGCGCACGGCATCGCGGTGGTCGTCCACGGCGACGACGTCTCACCGGACGGGATCGAGGCGGCCTTCGGCCCGGTGGCCGCAGCGGGAAGACTGCGGCTCGTGCGCTACACGGCGGGCGTCTCCACGACGGACCTCATTCGGAGGTGCCGGGCGCGACGGGAGTAGGTCGCGGTGGGTCCGCGCCCCGAAGGGGCGCGGGGCTGTGACACTGTGCGGCTTCGCCGCGTGGGCGCGACCAGCCCCCACCGACCCGCGGTCAACGCACCCACCCGCCACCGGCCCGCGGTCAACGCACCCGCCCCCAGCGGAGCGCTCAGCGCCGACCCCGCGCCCCGTCGACCAGCGCCCGCAGCACCGCGAGCCGGTGGGCGCGCAGCCGATCACCGGCCCTGGTGCCGTCCCCCGATCGCAGCGCGCGGCGGGCCGCGTGGGCGGCGAGCACTGCGAGGATCAGCCGGACCAGGGCACTGCTGACGGCCACTCCGGCCACCGCCCAAGCTGCCGCGCCCATGTTGACGGTGAGCATCACCGGTCACCCCTTCGCTCGTCGCGAGACCATGGGCCACGGGTCTATCCCGGCATCCGGCGCTCGCGCGTCCCTCCAACTGCGCGGAACCGCCGACTTACGAGATGCCCCCTCGGGAAGGCCCCTGGAGAAGGCCCCACTCCGCACAGCTGCGGGGAGGTTGTGGCCGCCGCACGGGGGGACCATGGGCGGATGGACGACATCGACGAGCCGCGCGTCCCCAAGGGGAAGAAGAGCCTGCCGTTCCCGTACAACCAGGACCTGTCCACGGTTCTGCGCCACCTCAACCGCCGTACTCCCTGGGGACGCAGACAGCTGGCCAACAACAAGATCACGGCCGCGCTGCTCAGAGCCGGCATGCGGCTGCTGCACCGCCACCTCGGCCCCGGCGCCCGCTACCCCGTGACCAGTGAGCGGCTGCTGCTCGGTCCGCTCTCCCTGGGCAGCGTGGCCGACGAGTTCGCCCAGAACGATCCCCCCTTCGCGTGCGTCGGCCACGGCAAGTCGCTGTTGCGGGACCGCTGGCAGCCGTACTCGAACTTCGTCACGGACCTGATCAACTTCGCGGTGTGGGAGGAGAATTACCGGCCGCAGTACCGGATCCGGCGCGCCGCCAACACCAAGGAGCTGGTGCACGGCAGCGACTTCGTGGGGGCCGTGCACGACATCGCGTACCAGACCACCGCCGAAGGCGTCGAGCTGCCGTCGGTCCGGCTCAGCCTCGCCCTCATGCCGACTGCCGACGGGGACGACGAGATCGGGCGGATCATCTCCGGCGTGTACGCGGACTACCTCGGCTCCTGGAAGGAGCTGTACGCCGCCGTCATCCGCGAGCGGGGACTGCGGCTGCGCGCGGGGCTGACCCTCGACGACCTGGCGAACGCGCTGTCCGTGGCCACGGACGGCACGATCATGCGGGCCATCGGCGACCCCGGTGCGGGCGTCGTCGACGACGCCCGGCGCCGCTCGCTGATGGGCACGGTCGCGCTGGCCGTGATCCACGCCTTTCTGGAGCCGGCCGAGGACGCGAGCGGGCTCACCCTGGAGCAGGCGGTGGCGGCGCGCTTCGACCGCCGCACACCATGAACCTCTCCGCGTCGTCGGGCCGGGGCCTCAACCGCCGGTCGGCTTGCGGTCCTTCGGGGTGAGCACGTCCACCGGCCCGCGGTCGCGCCGGCGCGGCCCCGACCAGGGGGCCGGGACGGCGTCGATGCGCAGGGCGAGGGCGTACACGATCGCCTCGTAGTTCACCCGCCAGCCGCGAAAGTGCGGCCACGCCTCCTCGGGGCCGCGCTCCATCGGAACCTCGCGCAGCCGCATCCGCTCGACGGCCTCCACGAACTCCGCATAGGTGAGGTCGATCGGGCCGTCCGGGGACGGATCGGGGTCGTACGCGATGCCCTCCTCGCGCGCCAGGTCGCGCAGGCACGTGAAGCCCGCGCGCAGGGTGAGCCGGATCTGGGTCTGCGGGAGCGAGGGGTTGAGGGCCAGATGGAGCGCGCCCGCGTCGAGGACGGCGAGCAGGGCGATCAGCCAGCTCCGCTCCCAGCTGGGCGAGCGGAAGTGGATGAGGACCGGGTAGTTGGTGTGGCTCTCGCCGACCTCGGCGGACCAGCTCTCCCAGGCCCGGAAGATGCCGGGCAGGGCGTCCTCCAGGTCCACCTGGGCGTGCCTGACCAGGAGTTGGGGCCCCCAGGCAGGTACCCCGCCACGGATCCGGAGCAGACTCACCTCGGCCTCGCGGCGCGCGTACGCGGCGTACAGGGTGGGCAGATAGCCGATCTGCAGCCCGATCACGATGGGCCCGGTGGCCGCCGCGCAGAAGTCGACGACCGTCAGCTTGGTCCGCTCGTCGCTGGCGAAGCCCAGGGTGAACACCGACGAGCCGGCCTCCCGCAGCGCGGCGCTGAGCGGCAGTCGCGACGCGGCGAACTCCAGGAGCCCGTACCCGATCAGGAACAGCCCCAGCCAGATCACCAGCAGGAGCAGGATGGAGATGGGGGCGGCCGGGGCAAGCACCCGGTCCTTGAGCCGTTCGCTGGGCATCCGGTCGGCGAGGAACTGGTAGCAGCCGCGCACCAGGGCCCGCACCGTGCGCGGCAGCCAGGTGCGCAGGGCGCGCGGGGTGACCAGGGTCTGGGTCACCGACACGAAGGTGGCCAGGACGACCGCGAGGCCCGCGATCCCAGCGAACAGCCGCACGCCGCACCCTCTCGTCGTCGCCGGTGTCGCCGGTGCCCGTTCGCCTCCGGCTCCTGGGACGAGCAAGCCATGGACGCGGGTCGGCCGCCAATCGGGGGCGGCCTCGCGGCGTAGTCGCGGCCGCGAAGGGTGGGGGTGCGCTTACGACGACGGCGCGGCGAATTCCGTGGTCACGAAGGAGGCCCGGTCGCGGGACGTCGTGCCCTCAGTGATCCACCAGTACGTGGGGTACTCCCCGTAGAGGGCGAACAGGCCGTCCGGCGCCCAGTGCAGGATGAGCTCATCCTTGCCGTCGGCGTCGAAGTCGGCGGCCCCGGCCGGGCGGGCGTGCCGGGTGCGGGCGGGCGTCTTCTTGCCGTCCACCTTCGCGGGGCCCTCGCGCAGCACCTGGGTACGCCGGTCACCGTCGCCGCCGGTGTCGGTGTCGGTGTCGGTGTCGGTATCGGTGTCGGTATCGGTGTCGGAGTCGGTATCGGTGTCGGTATCGGTGTCGGTGTCGGTGTCGATCAGGGTGGCTCCTTCGTACGTGGCCACCAGGAGGCCGTCGCGGCCGTCGCCGTCCGGGTCGGCGGCCACGAAGCCGCCGGGCCCGTAGTCGTTGGCCGCGCCCTTGGGCGGCTCGGGCAGCCGGTGGCTGACCGGGGTGCCGCCCTTTCCCGGGTAGACGGCGAGCGAGCCGTTGATGTCGGCGGGCTCCGTCTCGTAGCCGGGCTCGTCGTTGCGGCTGCCGCTGTCCCCGACGGCCACGTCGCGCAGCCCGTCGCCGTCGAAGTCGCCGAAGGCGTGGGCGTTCCCGGCTCGCAGCCGTTGGCCGTTCGGGGACAGGCCGCTCCCGCGATGGGCCCGGTAGAGGGTGTTGCCGTCCTGTCCGCCGTCGCCGTCGTCGTGGACAAGCAGAGAGGTCGGCCGTGGTGTGCCGGTCGGGTCGATGTCGTCGACCACCAGGCTCTGGTGATTCTCGACGGGCAGCGTGGCGTCGCTGCGCGCCGGCGCGCCGGACCGGCTGAACGGGCCGTACAGGACCATCAGGGACGACTCGTTCGCCGCGATTCCGGCGAGGTCGTGGTGCCCGTCGCCGTCGAAGTCGCCGCGCACCAGCTGGGTCAGGCCCAGCTTCGCCACGGCCGGCGGCAAGGGCACCGGGGTCGCCCGGCCGGCCTTTCCGGGCCCGTCGGGTCCGCCCCAGACCACGTACGGGAGGGAGCGGGGGGCCACCATGTTCGCGTCCTCGATCCGCTCGCCCGCGACCGTCGTGACGAAGTCGGGGAAGCCGTCGCCGTCGAGGTCGGCGACGGTCACCTGGCGGGTGTTGAGGTGGTCGGGCCCGCCCGTGCCCTGCTCCTCCCGGGGCAGCCTCAGGTCGCCTCGCCCGTAGACGGTGCGGGTCGCGGGGTCGAGGCCCTTGGCCGAGCCGTGGACCACGGCGAGGCGCTCGTCGCGGGGTACGGACTTCTCCGGGTCGCAGCCTCCCGCGCAGGCCGGGACGACGAGATCGCGGTGTCCGTCGCCGTTGATGTCGTCGGGGTCCTTCGAGCCCTTGCCGGGGACCGGTGCCCGGCTCTCGGCGGGCGCGCTGGGCACCCCAGCCGAGGCACGGTCGTCCGACGGCGAGGGTGTGCCGCCCGCGTTGCCGCTGCCGCATCCGGCGAGCACCGCGAGCGTCAGGCACAGGGCGCCGGCAGTGCGGGCGGGGGCGGCGGCACGAGGTGTCATGTCCGCCACCCTCACACCCGTGCCGCTGTGGGCTCCAGCGTCCGGGGAGGACTGTTGCGCAGTCGTGGAGCAGGGCCGTTCGACCCGCCTCCCACCAGGACCTTTGTCGCATTTACAGTACGCGTGACGTTTTCATCCTGTTCGTTACATTCTCTACGGCTTATCCAAATATGACGCCCGTAGCTTCGTTGTTGTCGCCACCGCTCGGGACGCGACCGAACCCCCCGCAGCCCTGCCACAAGGAAGTCTTCGATCATGCGCGTCACCTGCCGTACGCTCCGCTCCTCGGTCATCGCCGCCGGCGTCGTCGCCGGTCTCTCCCTCTCCACCACGGCCGCCTTCGCCGACACTCCCGCCGCCCCGGACTCCGGCCAGGAGCAGGTCCGGCCCGGCACGGACAACCAGGGCCAGGACCAGGACCAGGTCCTGCCGGGTGGCGACGAGCAGTCCAAGGAGCCCAAGAAGGACGAGGGCGACCAGACGCCGAAGCCGGGCGGCGACGAGTGGAAGTCCCTCGGTGCGCGGCAGCTGGCCGGTGGCATCACCGCCGACGTCCGCGTGAAGGCGTCCGCGAACTCCGCCGCGGCCACCCTTGCCAAGGGCGGGCAGCAGCTCGGCACCCTGGAGGCCTCGGGCTCGCCCGCCTCCAAGGTCGTGGACGGCTACACGGTCACGCTCAGCCCCTCCGGGGACGTGTCCGCCCAGAAGAACAACACGGGCGTGCCCGGCGGCTGGGAGGACAAGGGCACCCAGGACCTCGGCGACGGCTGGTCGGCGGCCGTCCAGGTGAACGCCTCGGCCCGGTCCGCGAAGGCGGACATCGCCCTCGACGGGTCGGTCCAGGGCGCGCTCAAGGCCGAGGGCAAGTCCGCCTCGACCAAGATCAACGACATCACCTTCACGCTGACCACCGACGGGTCCGTGTCGAAGAAGAACGACGAGACCCCGAAGCCGGACCAGCGCGACTTCGTACGCGAGTACACGAACCTCGGCGGCAGCGGCTTCGACGCCAAGGTCTACAAGACCAAGGCCGGCTTCGAGGCGGACATGTTCGCCAAGGACCCGTCCTCCGGCCGCTACGTCCAGTGGGACACCCTGAAGCAGTCCGGCGACAAGCCCGCCACCGGGCAGCACAACGGCGCCCACTTCGCGCTCGACGCCGACGGCACCATGAAGGGCTGGGTCGACTCCGACCCGGTCGTCCCGGGCGGCTGGGAGTCCAAGGGCACCCAGGACCTCGGCAGCGGCTGGTCGGCCAACGTCCAGCTGAACGCCTCGGCCCGGATCGCCAAGGCCCAGATATCCCTGAACAACGCGGCCAAGGGCTCGCTGCAGACCGAGCCCGGCAAGTCCGCCTCCAAGGTGATCGACGGCTGTACGTTCACGCTGAACTCCGACGGCTCGATCACCAAGAAGAAGAACGAGACGCCCAAGCCCGGCCGTACCTTCGTACGCGAGTACACGAACCTCGGCGGCAGCGGCTTCGACGCCAAGGTCTACAAGACCAAGGCCGGCTTCGAGGCCGACCTGATCGGCAAGGCCACGGACTCGGGGAACCTGGTCGTCTGGGACACCCTCAAGCAGTCCGGCAAGCAGCCCGCGTACGGGCAGCACAACGGCGCCCACTTCGTCCTCAACCCCGACGGCACCATGAAGGGCTGGGTCGAGGGCAGCACCGACGGCGGCAAGAAGGACCGGATCGTCCCGAAGGGCGGGGTCAAGGCCGGTTCCGAGGGCGCCACGGCCGAGCCCGACGAGACCGCGCTGATCGCCGCCGGCGGCAGCATGGCGGCGGCCGGTGCCGCGGCGCTCGGCTTCGCGATGCTGCGTCGCGGCCGCAAGAACGACTGACCCCGGTCACCTTCCCGTGAGGGGCGGCTCCCGCAAGGGCGCCGCCCCTCACGGCGGGGCCGCCCACAGACTGAGGCAGGATCGACGCCATGGGACACCCTCACCTGCCGACCACCGAGGCCACCGTCACCGCGATCCGCGCGGTCGCGGACGAGTACGGCCGGGCCATGACGGTCACCGACGACATCGGCGCGGACCGGACGACCCGTCGCACCTCCGCCGGGGTCTTCACGGTCCTCGACCCGGACGGTTCGCTGCCGCACGAGGCGTTCGTCGAGCTGGCCGGATCGCCCGCCGTGACCGTGCGGGTCTTCCCCGAGGACGATGCGAAGATCACGGTCGACGAGGTGGAGTTCCACGACGTCCCACGGGACGCGGTACCCGTCTTCCTGCGCTCGGTCTACGGCGGACTGACGTACGTGAAGGGCAGGTTCTTCCCGCCCGGCTACTGGCTGATCGTGCCGCTGCCCGGCGACGAGACGTACAAGGAACTCGTCCTCCACAACACGCTGAGCCCCTGGCTGTCGCGGAGCTTTCGCGGCTAGGGCGTGTGTCGGCAGTCCCTCCGTCCGCCCGGAGGCCGGGCCCTGCCCCCGCTGCGGAGCAGCTGATGTCTCGCGGTGCGACGAGCGTGCGTGCCGGGCGTCGCGGGGCAGGAGGGGCTTCCGACACACGCCCCAGGGCCCGCGCACAAGGAGTGAATCTCGCCGACGGATTCGCTTTCAACTACGCGCGGCAAAACATGACATAAGCCACTTTTTGATACTGCTGGCTCATGAAACGAATGACGAGCATCTGCATCGCCGCGGCCGTGGCGATGCTGTCGGCCGCTCCGGCCCTGGCCGACACCACCGAGCCGGAACACAACGAGATCTGCGGCGCCAACGGCACGGTCACGGTGGGCGCGGACACCTATGACCTCGCCTGCGAGGGCAGCGTCCTCCAGGACGGTCCATGGGAGCAGGACGCTCAACAGGGCGCCCTGCCGGTCGACTTCAAGTCGGTGCCGAACGCGGTGACGCTCACCAACACCCATGGCAACGCGAGCGCCTGGGGGTTCGAGGCCGACAAGGAGCAGGAAGCCTCGGGCGTCTCGGACGTCATGCACGCCAGCGTCCTGTCGGACCTGGTCACGGCCTCCGAGGTGCACGGCGCGCTGGCCTGCGCGTTCTCCGAGGCCGAGGGCCTGGCCAAGTGCCACAACTCGACCCGCATCGAGTCCCTGCAGATCGCCGGCGAAGAGGTCGAGCTGCCGAAGGCGCCCATTCCGCACAACTGGCAGACCCCTGTCAGCGGTGAGGTGCCGGTGCAGGTCGACGGCGAGACCGTCAAGGTGCCCGTGCGGGGAACCGTCACGGTCAACGGGATCGGCGTGGTCCGCCCCAAGGGCCAGCCGCAGTACCTGCGTTCGAGCAGTATCCGGGTGCAGCTGCGCAACGCCGATGCCGAGGCGACGCCGAAGTTCGACGCCGACATCCGCATCGGCGAGCGGCGGCAGAGCTTCGACGGGGCGACGTCGTACGAGATCGCCCCGGACATGCAGCTCTTCGTCAAGACGCTCACGGGCAAGACGATCACGCTTGAGGTCGAGCCGTCCGACACGATCGACAACGTCAAGCAGAAGATCCAGGACAAGGAGGGCATCCCGCCGGACCAGCAGCGCCTGATCTTCGCCGGGAAGCAGCTCGAGGACGGGCGGACGCTGTCCGACTACAACATCCAGAAGGAGAGCACGCTGCACCTGGTGCTGCGGCTGCGCGGCTGATCTCCCCAGCGGCAAAGGCGTCATGTGGCCGGTCGTGCTCTGCGCGGCCGGCCACTCGGCTGCGCGGACGAACCGCCCGCCGACGGGGCCCGGCAGCTCGTGCGCGCCGAACCGAGGCCACCGGGCCGCCCCGGGGCGGGAGTTGAGCGCCACCCGACGGCCCGGGAGCAGAGGCTCTGAGCCTCATCCGGCCAGGGTGGCGGCAGGGGGCGCCGACCGCGTATGTACGTCCCGGCCATGGGCAGGAATCCACCGAAGATCGCGGCGCGACCGCCTCCGACGAGAACAGGATCCGCACATGTCCTACCTCCCCGAGCCCTCCGGCTGGACCTTCACCGACGATCGCGGCCATGTGGTCGCGGCATTACGACGCCCCGCGCGGGTCGTCGCCTACATACAGGCGGGCGCGGCCCTCGCGGACCTGGGTGTGCCGCCCATCGGCGTCTTCGGCTCCGCGCACGACCGGGCCGACGCCCCCGACCCGGTCAAGGCGGGCCCGCTCGCCGAGTCGGGCGTGACGTACTACGGCGCGGGCGAGGGCCTCGATCTGGATGCCGTCCTGGCCGACCGGCCCGACCTCGTGGTGGGCGTGAGCCATGCGGCCGGGCAGGTCTACGGCATCCCCGTACCGGCCACCAAGTACCTGGAGGAACAGGTCCCCCTGGCCGTGCTCGACGTGGGCCAGGCGCATCCGCTCGCGCGGGTCCGCGGCCGCTTCGGCGAGCTTGCCCGCGCGCTGGGCGCACCGGACTCCCCCGCCGCCGATGCCGAACTCGCCGCCGCCGAGCGGAGGTTGACGGACGCCGCGGCCACATCCGCGTACCGCCGTGTCCTCGCCCTGTCCCCGGCAGACGGTCGGACCGTGCACCTGGCCCGCCCGCACACCTGGCCGGACCTCGCCGACCTCACGAGGCTGGGCCTGCCCCTGGTCGAGCCACCGCAGGCGGGCGGCATCAACTGGTCCACCACCGCCTGGCAGGAGGCGGCTGCCCTGGAGCCGGACCTCGTCCTCGTCGACGCCCGCGCCCATGCGGCGCCGCTCGGTGACCACCTGCGACACGGCATCCCGGCCGTCCCCTGGAACCCGGAGCCCGCGCCCAGCGCCCGGGCCCACGCACGGTTCCTGGACGTGGTGGCCCGGGCAGTGCGAGGCAGCTGAACCCGGGCGGCACGAGGCAGCTGAGGCAGGGGACGCCGACGGCCTGCCTTCCGCCAACACCCCCTGCCCGCCCGCCGGTTCAGACGGCGGACCAGCCGCCGTCCACCGGCAGCACGACCCCGTTGATGTTGCTCGCCGCCTCGGAGGCCAGGAACACGATCGCGGCGGCCTGCGTCTGTGCCGCTGCCGGCTCCCCGACGTTGCCCATGTAGGGGAACAGCGCCTGTGGGCCGGGCGCCTCGGCGTCGATGTTCAGCTCGATGTTGGTGATCGTGCCGCCGGGGGCGACGGCGTTCGTACGGATGCCCTTGTTGCGGTACGTCACCGCGAGGGACTTGGCCAGGCCCGCGATGCCGTGCTTGGCCGCGGTGTAGGCGGCTCCGGCGGCGCTGCCGCGCAAGGACGCCTCGGAGGCGGTGAACACGATGGCGCCGCGGCCGACTTCCAGCATGTGCGGCAGGGCGGCCCGGGTCAGCAGGAACGGCGCGGTGAGGTTGATCCGGATCACCCGCTCCCACTCGGCGTCGGTGACCTCGGCGGCGGCCGACATGGTGTCCATGATCCCGGCGTTGTTGACCAGTACGTCGATGCCGCCGAAGGTCTTCACGGCCGTACGCACCACGTCGTCGACCACGGCCTGTTCGCCGAGGTCGCCGACGACCGCGAGGGCCGTGCCGCCCGCGGCCTCGATCTCGGCGATGACCTGTGCGGCGCGTTCGGCGTTCAGGTCGGCGATAACCACCTTGGCGCCGCGCGCGGCGAAGGCGAGCGCGGCGGCCCGGCCGATGCCGGAGCCGGATCCGGTGACGATGACGCTCCGGTCGGCGAAGTCACCCTGGACTGTGCTCATGTGGGGCCTGCTCTCTGCGGTCTGCGGCGAGTGGGGCGGGGCGTCAGCCGGCGGCCGGGCTCGGTTCGGGCGTCGGCTCCTGCGCGAGGGCCGGTGCGGCGGGCCGTACCGGAATGAGCGCGGCGACGGCCGCCGCCGCGAGGCCGACCGCGGCGCCGATCACCAGGGCGACCCGGAAGCCCGCTTCGGACGGCAGGGCGTGGCCGCCGAAGTCCGTCGTCAGCTGGGCGAGCACCACACCCATCACGGCGGCCGACACGGAGCTGCCGATCGAACGCATCAGGGTGTTGAAGCTGTTGGCCGAGGCGGTCTCGTGCTGCGGCACCGCTCCCATGATCAGGGCGGGCATGGCCCCGTACGCGAGACCGACGCCCGTGTTGCAGATGAGGGTGACGACGAGGAGGCCCCAGGTCGAGCCGAGCAGCAGTTGCGCGGAGGCGTACCCGACGGCGATCACCAGGCTGCCCACGGACAGCGTGACCTTGGGGCCGCGGGCCGCCGAGAGCTTCGCGCCGAGCGGCGAGAGGGCCATCATCATCAGGCCGGCCGGGGCCATCCACAGGCCCATGGCCATCATCGACTGGCCGAGTCCGTAGCCGGTGGCCTCCGGCAGCTGCAGCAGCTGCGGCACCACCAGCGACTGGGCGTACATCGCGAAGCCGACCAGGATCGAGGCCGCGTTGGTCATCAGCACCTGAGGGCGGCCGGTGACGCGCAGGTCGACCAGCGGCTCCTTCGTGCGCAGCTCCCACCAGGCCCAGACCAGCAGCGCCAGGACCGCGACGGCGAACAGCCCGAGCGTGGTGCCGCTCCCCCAGCCCCAGTCGGCGCCCTTGGACACGGCGAGCAGCAGGCTGATCAGGGCGACGCCGAGGCCGACCGCGCCGGGAACGTCGAACCGCCCTGCCACGGTGCGCACTTCACCCGCCGGTACGTACAGCCAGACGGCCGCGGCGACCACGAGGGCCAGCGCGCCGGTGATCCAGAACAGCATCCGCCAGCTGGCGTTCTCGGCGATCGCCGCGGAGAACGGCAGCCCCAGCGCACCGCCCACCCCCATCGACGCGCTCATCAGCGCGATGGACGACCCCAGCTTCGCCGGCGGCACCACGTCCCGCAGCAGGCTGATGCCGAGCGGCACCACGCCCATGCCCAGGCCCTGCAGGCCCCGCCCGACGATCATCGGGACCACGGACGAGGACAGCGCGCACACCACCGAGCCCGCGATGAGCGGCACCGTCAAGGCGAGCAGCATGCGCCGCTTGCCGTACATGTCACCGAGCCGGCCGGCCACGGGCGTGGCCACGGCCGCGGACAGCAGGGTGGCCGTGACCACCCACGACGCGTTGGAAGCGCTGGTGTCCAGAAGCTTCGGGAGGTCCCCGATCAGCGGCACCACCAGCGTCTGCATCAGCGCGGCCACGATGCCCGCGAGGGCGAGCACGCCGACGACGCGCCCCGCGCGGCCGTCGGGTTCGGTGTCAACCATTGGGCATTCCCCAGCTTTCGTCAGGCACAGCGGTTCCAGGCCGTGAGGACATGCACCGTACATGCGATATGCATGATGCACAATCAATGCATGGTGCATATCCGGCGTGATATACCTGACCGGGTAACACCCCAGCTCACGGCGGGCCCGGACGGGACCGGGAGGGACGCCACTGATGGCCAAGACCGACAAGCCCACACAGCAGGTCGAGTTCGAGACCATGCTGCTCAGTCGGCACGACTATTTGTCGAGCGCACGCTCGCGGAAGCCGCATTGGCAACTCGATCGCAGCGCCTATCTGCTGCTCACCCGCATCCGGATGGACGGCCCGTTGTCGATCAGCGAATTGAGTGAGGCCTTCGGTCTCGACACCTCGACGCTCAATCGGCAGACCGCTGCCATGCTGCGCGCCGGACTCGTCGAGCGGATCCCCGACCCCGAGGGCGGCATCGCCCGCAAGTTCCGGATCACTCAGGCGGGCGAGGACAGCCTGGAATCCGACCGCGCACGGAACATCCAGGGGCTCGAGAAGGTCCTGGCCGACTGGAGTCCCGACGAGGTGGCCGACTTCGCCGCCGCCCTGAACCGCTTCAACCGGGACATCGAGCGCCTGGAGGGGCGGCCCTGGCCGCGACCCTGACAGGGGTTCTGGCGGTACGCGGGCCAGTTCTGGCGGTACGCGGATCAGCCCGCGTCCACCGCCGCGTCGAGCAGCGCCGACTCCCGCTCGTCCAGCGCGACTTCGGCGGCCCCCGCCGAGTCCCGGATCGAGGCGGGCCGGCTGGATCCGGGCACGGGGATCATCGCCGGGGAGCGGGCCAGCAGCCAGGCCAGGCCGACCTGCTGGGGGCTGATGCCGCGTTCGGCTGCGACCCGGTGGAAGGCGGTGCCCGCGGAGACCGCGCCGGACGGGCCGTCCAGGGAGCTGCGGGAGAGGCCGCCGAGCGGGCTCCAGGGCAGGAAGGCCAGGCCCAGTTCGGCGCAGAGGCGCAGCTGGGGCTCGCTGTCCCGGACGGCCGGCGAGTACTGGTTCTGCACGGAGACGAGCCCGTCGCCGAGGAGTGAACGGGCCTCACGGATCTGGGCGTTGGACACATTGGACAAGCCGACGCTGCGGATCTTGCCCTCGTCCAGGAGGTCGCCGAGTGCGCCGACCGATTCGGCCCAGGGGACGTCCGGGTCGGGCTTGTGCAGCTGGTAGAGGCCGATCGCCTCGACGCCCAGGCGCTTGAGCGAGGCCTCGCAGGCGCGCTTGAGGTGGGCAGGGGTGCCGGTGACCGTCCAGGAGCCGTCGCCGGGCCGGCCGCGGCCGCCCTTGGTGGCGACCAGGACGTCGGAGGTGTCACCGCCGTGGCTCGCCAGGGCGCGGGCGACGAGCAGTTCGTTGTGGCCCGCCTCGTCCGCGTACCAGTGGTAGGAGTCGGCGGTGTCGATGAGTGTGACGCCCGCGTCCAGGGCGGCGTGGATCGTGGCGAGGGCGCGCTCCTCGTCGGGCCGGCCCTCGATGGACAGGGGCATGGCGCCCAGGCCGATGGCGCCGACGGTGAAGTCGCCGATGGTGCGGTGCTGCACGGGGAATCCTCTTCGGTTGCGTACGAACGCTGTCTAGGCGAAGGCAGCGGTGAGCGCTTCATGTGCGGCGAGGGTCTCGTCGACCGCGCCGGGCAGCCAGTCGGCGGTGCGTGTGAAGCGGAAGCCCAGCTGTTCGGCGCGGGCATTGCTCATCGCGTAGAACCGGTCGAAGGAGAACGGCGAGGCGTCCGCGGCCACTTCGCGGTACACCGGCTCACGTCCGGTCCGCGCGGCGACGACGGCGCTGAAGTCGCGTACGTCCAGCAACCCGTGCGAGGCGGCGTTGACCGGTCCGGTGAAGTCGCCGAGCGCCGCCCACGCCAGCAGGTCGGCGATCTCGCGGTGGTGGATGAACACCGTCGGCGAGGCGGCGCCGCGATGGACGTCGATCGTCTCGCCGCGCAGGACGCGCCCCGCGTAGTGGTCGAGGCGGCCGGTGAACTCCTCGGCCCCGCCGCCCAGGACATGGGCGCTGCGCACCGACACGAACGGCAGCCCGCCGTGCTGCGTGAACACCGCCTCGGCCTGCCGCTTGCCCTCCGCGTAGTGGGCTTCCAGGTAGGCGGCGTCGTGCCAGGGCAGGGCGAGGTCGATCGGCCAGGCGGCCGGGTCCACTGTCGTCTCGCGCAGCGGTTCGCCCTCGGTCGCGTCGAGCCGATCCGTGGTCGCCGGGTCGTAGACCTCGATGGTGGAGGTCATGACGTAGCGGCCGGTGCGTCCCGCGAAGGCACGGGCGGCGATGGCGGCCTGTACCGGGGTGTAGCAGACCTGGTCGATGACGACGTCGAAGGTGCGGTCGCCCAGCGCCTCGGTCAGGGCCGCCTCGTCGTCGCGGTCGACGACGAGGTGCTCCACGCCGGGCGGCGGTGTGGTGGAGCCCCGGTTGATCACGGTGAGCCGGTGGCCCGCAGCCTGCAGTTGCCCGACCAGGCGCTTGCCGAAGTAGCGGCTGCCACCGATGACGCCGATGTTCAGTGCCTTGTTCTGCGCCTCGTTCTGCGCCTTGTTCAGTGCCTTGCTCAGTGCCTTGTTCATGGCCCCACCCTGACCGACTACGATCACCAGCGGAACTGGTGACCTGCTTCATGCGCATTAAGGAAAACTGTTGATCGATGTCCAGCGGCTGCGGATCCTGCGCGCCGTGGCGGAGCACGGCAGCTTCAACCGGGCCGCGACCGAGCTGCTGCTCACGCCCTCCGCCGTGTCGCAACAAGTGGCCGCGCTGGAGCGGGCGGTGGGCTCACCGGTCGTCGAGCGCAGCACGCGCGGCGTCGTCCTGACCGAGTCCGGCCGGATCATGGTGGAGGCCGCGGAGGCGGTGGCGGCCGAGCTGGCGCACGCCCAGGAGCGGATCGGTCGGCTCACGGCCGAGCGGCCCACGCTCACCGTCGCCACCTTCGGCAGCGGCGGGCGAGTGCTGCTGCCGGGGGCCCTCGCAAGGTTCGCCGGGCGCCATCCGGAGGTCGAGCTGCATCTGGTGGAGCGCGAGCCCGAGGACAGCCTGCCGATGGTCCGGCAGTCCGCCGCCGACCTGGCGGTCGCGTACCACTTCGACGGCCCGCTGCCCGTGCGGCCCGGCGACCGCTCGGGCCTGCAATGGACCCCGCTCATGGACGACCCGCTGTCCGTCGTCGTCCCCGAGGGCCACCGCCTGGCCGGGCAGACTTCGGTGGGCCTCGCCGAGCTGGCGGCCGAGCCCTGGGTGCTCGGCTGCCTCAAGACCGAGGCGTATCTGCGCCGTTACGCCGCCACCGCGGGCTTCGAGCCACGGGTGCGGGCGAGCACGACCGACTACTTCTTCGCCCGTTCCTTGGTCGCCGCGGGCGTCGGGGTCTCGCTCGTCCCGTCCGTGGCCCTGGCACCGGAGCTGCCGGAAGTGCGCACCGTACCGATCGAGCCGCCCCGGCCCGCCCGGTACATCGGCATCGCGACCGCACGCAGACGACGGCCGCAGCCGTACGCCGAGGCGCTGACCGAGGCGCTGCTTGAGCAGGCGGCGGCGGACGGCGTGGGCTGACTCAGCGCCGGGGTCGGGTTCAGGCGGGGTGGGAGCGGAGCCAGGACAGGACCTGCCGGGCGTGCTCGTTCGGCGGGAAGATCGGGTAGAAGGCGTGCTCGACGATCCCGTCCCGCACGATCAGCGTCAGCCGCTTGTACAGCGGCAGGCCGCCGGCGGTGAAGGTGGGCAGGTCCAGGGTCGCGGCGAGGCTCAGCTCCGGGTCGGAGAGCATCGCGAACGGCAGCCGGAGCCGGGCGGTGAGCTCCTGCTGATAGCCGGTGCCCTGACTGGACAGACCGAACACGCCCGTCGCCCCGGCGTCGAGCAGCTCCTGATGGTGGTCACGGAAGTCGCAGGCCTCGGTGGTGCAGCCACGCGCACCGGGGATGGCGTCCCAGCCCTCCGGCAGGTCGGTGTCGGGGCGGCCGGTGAGCGGATAGAGGTAGAGCACGGTACGGCCCGCGCCGAGCGCGTCGAGGCGGACCGTGTCACCCGCCGTACCGGGCAGGGCGATCCGGGGTGCGGGCAGGCCGGGCAGGTGGGCGGCCCCGCCGTCGTCCTCGGGGACGGGCAGGCCGGCGGGGAGCTGCGTGAGCGAGCTGCTTGCCGTCTCGGACATCTCGGGGCGCTCCTTGTCGTGCGGCGGCACGCCGCTGTTGCGGTACGCGGCCTGCTTCAGCTGCCGGGTGAGGGTGTCGCGGCGCTCCGTCAACGCCTCGATCCGCGTGGTGAGTTCGTCTATGGCCGTCCGGTATCCGGCCAGGGAGGCCGGGCAGTCGTCGCCGTGGGCGCTGCCTGCCGCGAGACATTCCAGGAACGGCTGGGTGCCCTCGACGGGGATGCCGAGCGCGCTGAGTGCCCGGATCTCGCGAACCAGGCGCACGTCGTGTTCGCCGTAGGCGCGGTAGCCGTTGGCCTGGCGCTCGGGCGTGATGAGGCCCAGCGTCTCGTAGTAGCGCACCGCCTTGGCCGTCGTGTCCGCACGCCGTGCCAGTTCGCCGATCTTCATGTCGTCCTCCCCTGCGGCAAAGCTAGACCTTGCCCCTGAGGACAAGGTCAAGGGGTGCCCACGGTGCGGACAAAACTGCTGGTCAACGCCGGGTGGGGCATGGCACTATGCGGCCTTCGCCTTCGACCGGGCACACCCCATCGAGATCCGAGGACCCACGCATGCGGAGCATTTCCACCACCGTCCGTATCGACGCCGACCCCGCCAGAGTCTGGGAGATCCTCACCGATCTCCCTGCCTACGCCGACTGGAATCCCTTCATCCGCGAGGCCGCCGGCGACCCGGCCGAGGGGGCCAGGCTGAACCTGCGCATGTTCCCGGCCAAGGGGCGCCCGATGACCTTCAAGCCGAAGGTACTGGCTGCAGCACCTGGTCAGGAGCTGGCCTGGATAGGGCACCTGCTCGTCCCGGGCATCTTCGACGGCACCCACCGATTCCGGCTCACCGCACTCGAGGACGGCGGCACCGAGCTGGTGCACAGCGAGGATTTCCGAGGGCTGCTCGTTCCCCTCTTCGGCAAGGTCATCGAGCGTTCGGTCGCCGACTTCGAGGCGCTCAACGAAGCGCTCAAGAAGCGGGCCGAAGGCGCCTGACGGCCCTCCGCCCGCTCCCCCTCGGCTCACGTCGACTCGCGCTGCACCAGCTCCGTCGGGAGTATCACCGCCGCCGGGTCCTCGCCGCCGATCTGGGCCAGCAGCACCCGGACCATCTCGGCGCTGATCCGGTCCCAGGGCTGACGGATGGTGGTGAGGCTCGGGTTCGCCGAGGTGGCCGCCGGCGAGTCGTCGAATCCGGCGACCGCGATGTCCTGCGGGACGCTGCGCCCGGCCCGCTGCAGTGCGGTGAGGACGCCCTGCGCCATCAGGTCGGAGGCGACGAACACCGCGTCCAGGTCCGGGGCCCCGGCGAGCAGCCGCTCGGCGGCGGCCTCACCGCTCGCGCGGCTGTAGTCGCCGGACACGACAAGGCTCTCGTCCACGTCGATGCCCGCCTCGGCAAGGACCTCCCGGTAGCCCGCGAGGCGTTCGACACCGCCGGGGGTGTCGAGCGGGCCGGTCACCGTGGCGATCCGGCGACGGCCGAGGGAGAGCAGGTGGCGGACCATGTCGCGGGCGCCGTCGCGGTCGTCCGCGGCGACGTAGCTCACCTTGGCGCTCTGCCCGATGGGTTTCCCGCACGCCACCAGCGGCACCCCGGCCTCGTGCAGCTCGGCAGCGACCTGGTCGCCGGAGTGGCTGGACACCAGGAGGACGCCGTCCACGTGGCCCGCCGAGATGTAGCGCGTGATCCGGCGCCGCTCGTCGGGCGTGCCCGCGATCATCAGGAGCAGCGGAATGTCGTGGGCGGCGAGGGCCTGCGTACAACCACGCAGCAGGACATTGAAGTTGGGGTCCTCGAAGAACCGCTCCTGCGGCTCGGTGAGCAGGAACCCCACCGAGTCGGACCGGCCGGTGATCAGCGACCGGGCGTGCCGGTTCACGACGTACCCGGTCTTGCGGATGGCCGCGTCGACCGCCTGCTGCGCGGCCGGGCTGACGTAGTGCCCGCCGTTGAGCACGCGCGACACCGTGCCCCGCGAGACGCCGGCCTCGCGGGCCACGTCGTGGATCGTCGGCGGCTTGCGCCGTCCCCCGGTAGTGCTCATGGTCACGACTTTACGGCTCCTGACAGCAGATCCAGGCTCCAGAAGCGCTGGATGACGAGGAACAGCGCGATCAGCGGGACGACCGCGAGGAGTGCGCCGGTGATGACGAGGGTGTACAACGCCGGGGTGTTGGAGCCCTGTTCGAGCAGGGTGAACAGGCCGAGCGTGATCGGGAACTTCTCGTCGTCGCTGAGCATGATGTACGGCAGCAGGAAGTTGTTCCAGATGGCCACGAACTGGAAGAGGAAGACGGTCACCAGACCCGGGACCATCATCGGCAGCGCGACGCGGAGGAAGATCCGCCATTCGCTCGCGCCGTCCATCCGGCCGGCCTCCACCACGTCGGCGGGGACGGCGGCGGCAGCGTAGATGCGTGCCAGATAGACGCCGTACGGGGAGAGGATCAGCGGCAGCAGGACCGAGGCGTAGGAGTCCGTCAAGTCGGCCTTGGCCAGGAGCAGATACTGCGGGACGGCGAGAATCACCGGGGGCATGAGGACGCCGGCCATGAGGACGTTGAAGACGGTCTCGCGGCCGCGGAAGCGGTAGATCGCGAGGGCGTAGCCGCTGATCGCGGAGACGGCGGTGGAGAGCAGGGCTCCGATGCCCGCGTAGAAGGCGGAGTTGGCCATCCACTGCCAGTAGACGCCGTCGCGGTAGGCGGAGAGGTCCTTGACGTTCTGGGTGAAGCCGGTGCCGGGCCAGAACGTGAAGGTGGAGAAGAGTTCGCTGCCGGACTTGGTGGCGGCGATCACCACCCACAGCACGGGCAGCAGGCAGTACAGGGCGCCGAGCAGGAGTGCGGCGGTCGGGACGAGGGCGATGCGGCGGCGCAGGGGCGGGCCCTGGGCTGTGCCGGGGGTGGTGCCTGCGGCCGGGGCGGACTTTCGTGTGGCGGATGCGCTGGGCGAGACCGGCGCATGAGGCGCGCTCATCGGGCATTCCCTTGTCTGGTACGGGAGTTCGCGGCGCGCAGGAACCCGAAGGACGCGGCGAGTGTGACGACGGCGATGAGGACGGCCTCGGCGGCCGCGGAGTAGAGGTCGCCCTTGCCGAAGGCGTCCTGGTACACCTTCATCAGCGGACTCCAGGTGGTGGACACGGAGTTGGTGAGGGGCTTGAGGGTGGTGGGCTCGCTGAACACCTGGAGCGTCGCGATGATCGAGAAGAAGAAGGTCAGCACCAGGGAGGGTGCGACCATCGGGATCTTGATCCGAAGGGCGATCTGCAGGGGTGAGCAGCCGTCCAGTTTGGCCGCCTCGTAGACCTCGGCGGGGATGGCCCGCAGTGAGGTGTAGATGACGATCATGTTGAAGCCGGTGCCGCCCCAGACCGCGATGTTGGACAGGGCGAGGTAGAGGGGTCCGCCGTCGAGCAGGTCCGGTTGGGGCATGCCCAGCTTGTCCAGGACGTAGTAGAAGGGGCTGACGTCCGGGAGGTAGAGGAAACCCCAGAGCAGCGCCGCGACGACGCCCGGGATGGCGTACGGCAGGAAGATCGCGAGCCGGGTGAACGGGGCGAGGCGGACCCGCTCGGTGTCGAGGAGCAGCGCGAAGAGCAGGGCGAGGCCGAGCATCACGGGGATGACGATCGCGCCGTAGCCGAGGACGCGCAGGGCGCCGGCCAGGAGTTCGGATTCGGTGAGGGCGTCGGCGTAGTTCGTGAGGCCGGCCCAGACTTCGCTGCGGGCGCCCTTGCCGAGGCCGAGGCCCTTGACCTCGACCTTGTGCAGGCTGAGCCAGAGCGCGTAGCCGATGGGCAGGACGAAGAAGAGGGCGAAGAGGATGCCCGCGGGGAGGAGGAAGCCGTACGGGGCGCCCTTGGCCCCGTACGACTGCCGGCGTGCCTTGGTCACTCCGCGACCTCGAAGCCCTGCTTCTTGAGGTCGGCGACGGTCTCGTCCTGCATCTTGGTCAGGGCGGCGCCGAAGTCCGACTTGTCCTTGGCGGCGACGCCGAAGGCGTCCCTGAAGGTGGTGTAGGCGACGTTCACGTTCGGGCCCCACGCGGAGGGTGCGGTGTTCTTCGCGATGCCCGCGGCGGTGGTGTAGAAGTCCGGCTGGTTGGCGAAATAGGCCGGAGGCTGCGCGAGTGCGCCGCTGGTCTGGGCGGCGGTGGCGGCGGGGTAGATGCCGCCCTCCTTGACCAGGGCGGCCAGCGCCTTCGGGTCGGTGTTCAGCCAGGCGGCGAACTTCGCGGCGGCCGCCTGGTGCTTGGAGTCGGTGGTGACGGCGGTGGAGGAGCCGCCCCAGTTGCCGGTGACGTCGTCGCCCGCGCTCCACTGCGGCAGCGGGGCCATGGCCCACTTGCCCTTGGTGTCCGGGGCGCCGGTGGTGAGGGTGCCGGGGGCCCAGACCGCGCTGACCCAGGCGATCTGCTTGCCGGTGTTGAGGGCCTTGTTCCAGGCCGGCGTGTACATGGGCTGGTTGTCGATGGCGCCCTCCTCGACGAGCCCGCCCCAGAAGTCGGCGACCTTCCGGGTGGCCGCGTCGTCGATGCCGACCTTCCACTTGTCGCCCGAGGTGGTCCACCACTTGGCGCCGGCCTGCTGGGCGAGGCCCGCGAAGAGGCCGGAGTCGTTGGCGGAGAACGTGGTGAGGTCCCTGTCGGGGGCCTTCTCCTTCAGGGTTCGGGCGGTTCGGGCGAACTCGTCCCAGGTCTTCGGGACCTGCAGGCCGTACTTCTTGAAGAGGTCGGCGCGGTAGTAGAACATCATCGGCCCGGAATCCTGCGGGATGCCGTACACCGCGTCGGTGCCCAGGGTGGTCTGTTGCCAGACGCCGTCGGCGAACTTGCCCTTTGCGTCGCCCACTTCGCCGGATATGTCGGCGAGGGCGTCATTGCTGACGAGGGTCGGCACGGCCTGGTACTCGGCCTGGACCAGGTCCGGCGCCTTGTGGGCCTTGTGTGCGGTGAGGATCTTGGTGACCAGGGTGTCGCCGGACGCCTGCTTCTTGAAGGTGACCGAGATCTGGTCCTTCTTGCCCGGACCGTCGTTCCACAGGTCCACGACCTTGTCCATGCCGGGCGTCCAGCTCCAGTACGTCAGCGACACCGGGCCCGATTCCGCCTCGCCGTCGTCGGACGAACCGCAGGCGGTGAGGGCGGTTGCGCCGAGGGCTGCGGCAGCGGCGACGGCCACGAGGCGGTGCGGCAGCACGTGCGACTTGGACCTGACGGGCGCGGATCTGTGTGGCATGGATCAATCTCCCCTGAGCTGGGCCTCCGCTCTGCCGCGGAGGCCTGCCATGCTTCTGTGAGCGTTCACAGTAGAGAAACATCCAGGACACTTGTCAATGGTTGTTGCTGTGCGGTTATGTTGGGCTCACACCGCTGATGATGTGTGTGCACGTTCCCAAATGATCGAACTTCCGGGAGAGATCCATGCCGTTGACCCCCGAGGCCGCCCCTCTCACGGGCACTCCCACGGGCACTCCCCTGGGCACCCCCTTGGGCCTGCCGCGGCTCGCCTTCGGCGGGGACTACAACCCCGAGCAGTGGCCCGAGTCGGTCTGGGCCGAGGACGTGCGGCTGATGCGCGAGGCCGGCGTGACGATGGTGAGCGTCGGGATCTTCTCCTGGGCGCTGCTCGAACCCGCCCCGGGCGTCCACGAGTTCGGCTGGCTCGACCGGCTCCTCGAGTTGCTGCACGAGAACGGCATCCGCGTCGACCTGGCCACTCCCACGGTCGCGCCGCCCGCCTGGTTCTACCGCGAGCACCCCGAGGCGCTGCCCGTCACCGCCGACGGCGTGCGCCACGAGTTCGGCTCACGCGGCGCCATCTGCCACAGCAGTCCGGCCTATCGGGCGGCCGCGGCCGACATCACCACGCGGCTCGCCGAGCGGTACGCCGCCCACCCGGCGCTCGCGCTGTGGCACGTGCACAACGAGTACGGCGTCCCCGTCTCGGCCTGCTACTGCGACACCTGCGCCGCCCACTTCCGCCGCTGGCTGGCGGCGACGTACGAGACGGTCGACGGCGTCAACGAGGCCTGGGGAACGGCCTTCTGGGGCCAGCGGTACGCGGACCTGGAGCAGATCAACCCACCCCGGCTGACCCCGACCGTGGGCAATCCGGCGCAGGAGCTCGACTACCGGCGCTTCGCCGACGCCACGATGCGCGAGAACTTCGTGGCCGAGCGGGACATCCTGCACCGCCTGTCCCCCGGCATACCGGTGACCACCAACTTCATGACCGCGCTGAGCCAGTGCGACACCGTCGACTACTGGGCGTGGGGGCGCGAGGTCGACCTCGTCTCCAACGACCACTACCTGATCACCGACGGCCGTCGTACGCACGTCAATCTGGCCATGACCGCCGACCTCACCCGCTCGGTGGCGGGCGGCGCCCCCTGGCTGCTCATGGAGCACGCCACCTCGGGCGTGAGCTGGCAGCCCCGCAACCCGGCCAAGGCGCCGGGCGAGATGGCCCGAAACTCCCTGGCCCATGTGGCGCGCGGCTCGGACGGCGCGATGTTCTTCCAGTGGCGGCAGTCGCGGCGCGGCGCGGAGAAGTTCCACTCGGCGATGCTGCCGCACGCGGGCACCGAGTCGCGGGTGTGGCGCGAGGTGGTCGAACTCGGCGCTGCCGTCGACTCGTTGAGCACGCTCAAGGGGACCCGGACGGTGGCCGATGTCGCCGTGCTGTGGGACTGGCAGTCGTGGTGGGCGCAGAGCCTGCAGTGGCGGCCGAGCGAGGACCATGACGCGCGCGAGCGCGCAGACAGCTTCTACGAGGCCCTGTACGACCGCCACTTGACGGTCGACTTCGCCCACCCGGAGGCCGATCTGTCGGCTTATCCCCTTGTCGTCGTGCCCGCCCTGTACCTGATGACCCAGGCCGCGGGCGACAACCTGCGCGCCTATGTCGAGCAGGGCGGCACGCTCGTCGTCTCCTACTTCTCCGGCATCGTCGACGAGCACGACGCCGTGCATCCCGGCGCGTATCCGGGACCGCTGCGCGACGTACTCGGCCTGACCGTCGAGGAGTTCTCGCCGTTGCTCGCCGGGCAGCAGGTGCGGGTCACTGCCGTCGACGGTTCGGCGCTGGTCGGCGACGTATGGACGGAGTTCGTGGTGCCGCGCGGGGCCGAGACCGTGTGGACGTACGCCGACGGGCCCGCCGCCGGACTGCCGGCCGTCACGCGCAACCGGCTCGGCGAGGGCTCCGCCTGGTACGTCTCCACCCGGCTCGGCGCCGGCGACCTCGACGCCCTGCTCGGCCCGGCCTGCGAGGACGCCGGGATCGCGCCGCGTGCCGAGCTGCCGCGCGATGTCGAAGTGGTGCGCCGCAGCGGCGAGTCGGGCACGTATCTGTTCACGGTCAATCACACCGCCGCCGAGGTGAAGGTGCCGGTGGACGCACCCGGCACCGAGCTGCTCACCGGCGAGCGTGCCGCGGGGCGCCTCGCCGTGCCCGCGGGCGCCGTGCGGGTCGTACGCCTCGACGGCTGATACCCGCTCAAGACTCCGGCCGGATTCCATGGGGGAACTCCCGGCCGGTGAAGGCGGCGCCGTGTTCGAGCCCTCGGGCGCGGCGCCGCCGCATGTCCGTACCCCATTCCCGTCCGCCTTCGTCGAAGGGACACGACGATGCTTCCTGCGAGACACGCTCTACGGGCCGCGCTGATACCGCTGTTGGCGGGCCTGGCACTGACCGCCCTGCCCGCCGCCCCGGCCCACGCCGCCGCCACGCCCGGCAACGGCGGCTTCGAGTCGGACGCCACCGGCACCACGACGCCGGCCGGCTGGTCGACGTACTCCGCCGGTGGTCAGAACGCCGCCTCCTTCACCGAGTCCGGTGGGCACGGGGGCAGTTACCGGCTCAGCCACTGGTCGTCCTCGGCCTACAAGGTGGAGACCTATCAGTACCTGTCCGGTCTCACCAACGGCACGTACACGCTGACGGCCTGGGTGCGTTCGGGCGGCGGTCAGAACGCCGCGTACCTGGCGCTGAAGGACTGCGGCAGCGCAGAGCAGCGCACCGATCTGCCGGTCTCCAGCAGCGGCTGGGTCCGCATCGTGACCTCGGTCGCGGTGACGAACAACCAGTGCACGATCAGCATCAACTCCGATGCGAATGCGGGCAATTGGCTGAACGTGGACGACCTGACCTTCACCCCGGGTTCGACCGGCCTGTCCATCAAGGGCTCCGACGTCTCGTCACTCGCCAAGAGCGAAGCCAAGGGCGGCGTCTACCGGAGCAGTTCCGGTACGAGCGCTGACGCGCTCGGCATCCTGAAGTCCGCCGGACAGAACTACGCCCGCCTCAAGGTGTGGGTGAACCCCGCCGACGGCTACAACAACAAGGCGCGCGTCCTGGCGATGGCCAAGCGCGTCAAGGCGCAGGGCATGAAGCTCCTGGTCGACTTCCACTACTCCGACACCTGGGCCGACCCGGGCGCCCAGTCCAAGCCCGCAGCCTGGGCCGGACACTCGTACAGCCAGCTCAAGACCGACGTCTACCACCACACCTACGACGTGCTGAGCGCCCTCAAGGCCCAGGGCACCACCGCCGACATGGTGCAGGTCGGCAATGAGATCAACGGCGGGATGCTCTGGTCCGAGGGCTCCACCGACAACTGGCCGCAGCTCGCCGGGCTGCTCAACTCCGGCTACGGCGCGGTCAAGGCGGTCAGCTCCGGCACCCCCGTGGCGCTGCACCTCGCCAAGGGCGGCGACCTGGCGGGTACCCGCTGGTGGTTCGACGGCGCGGTCGCGAACGGCGTGAAGTTCGATGTGATCGGGCTGTCCTTCTACGGGTACTGGCACGGTTCGCTCGCCGACTTCCAGACCACCCTGGACGACGCGGCGGCCCGCTACGGCAAGCCGGTCTTCGTCGCGGAGACGGCGTACCCGTTCCGGCTCGACAGCGAGGACTCGCACGAGAACATCATCAATCTCCCCGGTGAGCTGGTGTCCGGCTACCCGGCCTCGACGGCCGGGCAGACGAAATGGATGAAGGACATGGCGAGCATCGTGGAGGCCGTCCCCAACGGCCGCGGGCTCGGCCTCTTCTACTGGGAGTCGACCTGGACCGCGGTCCCCGGCAACGGCTGGGACCCGTCGGATCCGGCGTCGGGGAACGGCTGGGAGAACCAGGCGCTGTTCGGGTACGACGACAAGGCGCTGCCCGCGATGAGCTGGTTCAGCCACAGGTGAACGACAGGCTGCGGCCAGCGTCTGCCAAGATCCGTTCCCTAGCGTCTCGTTCATGACAGCAGAACACGCGGACAACAGGGTGAGCAGGCGTCGGGCGCTGGCCATCGGCGGTGGTGCCGTGGCGGGTGCGGGTGCGGTCGCCGCGGTCGGCTTCCACGCCTTCGCGACCGATTCCGGCACCACCGAGGGCACCACCGCTGCTGCCGCCGACTCCGAGAGCTCGGCGGCCGCCGGGCAGTGCGTGCTGATGGCCGGCGTCACCGAGGGGCCGTACTACCTGGACGACGCGCTCGTCCGCAAGGACATCACCGAGGGCAAGGCGGGCGTCCCGCTGGACCTGGAGATCACCGTGCAGGACACCACGGAGTCCTGCAGTCCGGTGAAGGGCGCCGCGGTGGAGATCTGGCACTGCGACGCCTGGGGCTACTACTCCGGCTACACCACGGCCAATCCGGGCGGCAGCGCACCGGCGGAGAGCGAGGACGGCTCCACCGCGAACGACAAGACGTACCTGCGCGGCTACCAGGTCGCGGGCGGCAACGGCGTCGTCAGGTTCAGGACGATCTTCCCCGGCTGGTACACGCCGCGCACCTGCCACATCCATGTGAAGGTGCACACCGGCGGTGAGAAGTCGGACGGCACGTACGAGGGCGGCAAGGTCAACTTCACCGGGCAGCTGTTCTTCGACGACGACGTCGCACAGTCGGTCTTCGAGATCGAGCCGTACGCGCAGCACACCGGCAGCTGGACCAGGCTCGCGGACGACATGGTGTACGACGGCAAGGGGGCGGCGAGCGGTCTGCTGACCCTCGCGGCGGTCAACAAGAACAAGCCGGAGAAGGGGTACCGGGGCACGATCGTCCTCGGCATCGATCCGGACGCCGAGAGCACCGGCGCGGGCGGTGGAGCGGGCGGTGGAGGTGAGCCTCCGGCCGGCGGTGAAGGCGGTGAGCCGCCGAGCGGGGCCCCGACCGGCGGGGCGCCCACCGCATCAGCGTCCTCCTAGCCCGTGCACCGCGAGGACGAGGCCCTGGCGCGGGCCGCGGTGGACGCGTTGGTGGCCCACGCCGAGCTGACGCCCAAGCCGGGCCTGCCGGACACCCGCGAACCGGACTTCGGCGCGCTGCGCTGGTCGGCCGGCGCACTCGCCCCCGGCTTCGCGGCGATGGCGGCCGCCGCCCGCCGCACCGGAACACCCACCCGCACCCTCCGCGAGGAGCTCGGCGCGATCGGCCGCTCGGCGGAGCGGTGCATGGCGCGAGCGGCGGGCGGCGGCTCCCCGCACCACGGCGCGGTCTTCGCGCTGGGCCTGCTGGTGGCGGCCGCCGCCCTGGAGCCCGGCACCTCGCCGGCCGAGTTGCCGGCGGTGGCCGGGCGGATCGCGGCCTTCCCCGACCGGCGGGCGCCCCGCGTTCCCTCGGCGGGGGCGTCGGTCGCCTCGCGGTTCGGGGCGGCGGGGGCCCGGGGCGAGGCCAAGGCCGGATTTCCGCATGTGCGCCGGGCGTTGACGGCGCTGGGCACGGCCCGGCGGGCGGGTGGACGCGAGCCGGAGGCCCGGCTGATCGCGCTGCTCACCGTGATGAGCACCCTGCAGGACACCGGCCCGCTGCACACGTCCGGTCCGCCGGGCCTGCGGGCGGTCCAGGCGGGGGCCAGGGAGGTGCTGGACGCGTGTGGCGTCGTGACCGACCGGGACGACGGGCAACTGCGCGCCTTCGACGCGTCGTTGCGCGAGCAGCGGCTGCGCCCCAGAGGCAGTGGCCAGCTACTGGCAGGGGCGCTGTTTCTGGACGGCCTGCGATCCGGAGCGGTCGCGCCGGCCGTCACTTCAAGGGGGTGCGGTGCAAGGTGACGAGCAGCCGCCAGACCTGGTGCGCGATCTGGTCGGCGCTCGCGGCGATGAGTCCGTGCAGCCAGTCGGCCAGCACTCCGGCGAAGGTGGCGGCCACGGCGGAGGCGATCAGTTCGGGCTCGGGGGCTCCGGCCAGACTGCGCTCTTCGTGGCTGCGCGCGCGCAGATCCTGATGGAGCACGCGGCCGAGCGGGCCGCCACCGCCGGGGCGCAGGAGCTCCCGGTAGAGCGCGGCATGCGGGGTGAGTCCTTCGAAGAAGGCGAGCAGAGCGGGCGGCGGAGAGGCGGGGTCGGGGGCGCCCCGCCAGGCGTGCAGCGCGTCCACGGCGTCACGGACCACATCGGCGCAGGCGTCGACGGCCAGCGCCTCCATGTCGGCGTAGTGGAGGTAGAACGTGGCCCGGCCGACCCCGGCCCGGCGGGCCAGCGCGGCCACGCCGAGCTCCGCCAGCGGGCGCCGCGCGCCCTCCTCCAGGAGCGCCCGCCGCAGCTTGGCCCGGGTGCGGACCGACCGTGGATCTCCTTGGTCGGCGGCCGTCATCCGGCCACCAGGACCGCGGCGAGGGCCAGCGCTCCGGGCAGCGCCTGGGCGAACAGGATGCGCCGGTTCGCCGTGATGCCGCCGTACAGACCGGCGACGAGGACACAGGCGAGGAAGAAGACCTGGACCCGGAAGCCCGTCGGGTCGTCGGCGATCAGGCCCCAGACCAGCCCGGCGGACAGGAAGCCGTTGTAGAGGCCCTGGTTCGCGGCCAGCGGCGCGGTGGCCTTCGCCATGGGTGCGTCGAAGCCGGAGAGTCCCCGGCCCGGCTTCTTCTCCCACAGGAACATCTCGAGGACCAGGATGTACGCGTGCAGGGCGGCCACGAGGCCGACCAGGATGTTCGCCGTCGTCTGCATCGTGGCCTTCGTTCACTCGTACTTGATGGACAGGTGTCCAGGATACATGGACACCTGTCCATCAAGTACGTCGCGCGCGGGAGGCACGTCACCCCGCGAAGGCCGTCCCCCGCACGCCGAGGCCCGCGTCCGGCACCACCAGGACCGAGCCCGACAGCGGGTGCGGACTGTCCAGGCCCGTGCGGGCGGTGGTGATGTACAGGTCACGCAGCGCGGGGCCGCCGAAAGTGCAGGCCGTGGGGCGGCGCACGGGCAGGTCGAGGACGCGGTCCAGCGTCCCGGACGGGGTGTAGCGGCGTACCTGCGCGCCGTCCCAGAGGGCGACCCATACGCAGCCGTCGGCGTCGACGGTGAGTCCGTCGGGGTAGCCCGCGCCCGGCTCGATGGTGGCCAACGGGCGGCGGTCGAGCGGGAGTTGGCCCTCCGTGCGGCAGACGTCGATGCGGCGGGTGGGGCTGTCGACGTAGTACATCAGGGTCCCGTCGGGGCTCCAGCCGATGCCGTTGCTGACGGACACCTCGCCGAAGACCTCGGTCCCGGTGCCGTCCGGGGCGAAGCGCGTCAGGTTTCCGCCGCCCGGGCCCTCGTCGTAGCGCATGGTGCCCGCCCACAGGGCGCCGTCGGGGGCGATCGCCGCGTCGTTGCCCCGGCGGCCCGGGACCGGGTCGCGCGCCAGCCAGGAGAAGGCGAGGTCGGCGTCGTACAGGCCGATGCCGTCGCGCAGGTTGACCACCAGGCCGCCGCCCGCGCGGGGCTTGGCGGCGCCGACGTGCTGCTCGGTGGCGAGGACCGTACGGCGGCCGCTCGACGGATCGTACGTGTGGACACGGGAGTTGAGGATGTCCACCCAGAGGAGGCGGCCGGCCGTCGCGTCCCAGGTCGGACCCTCGCCCAGTGCCGCGCTCTCGCGGACCGCGACGTCGGGTCTCATCGGCCGCCGCCGCGGTGACCGAGGCGCAGGGAGAGGTCGCGGGCTCCCTTGGCGGCCAGTTCGGCGAGCTCGGCCTCGCGCTCCTCGTTCCAGCGGATCATGGGTACGGAGATGGACAGGGCCGCGACGACCCGTCCCGCGCTGTCGCGCACGGGGGCGGCGACACAGCTGACGTCCGGGTTGGACTCGCGGTGCTCATGGGCGATGCCGCGCTCGCGGATCTCGGTGAGGGCGGATCGCAGAGCGTCGTGGTCGGTGATGCTGTTGTGCGTCATCGCGACCAGTTCGCCCTCCTCATCAAGGCGGGCGTCCAGTTCGTCGGCGGGCAGCGAGGCGAGCAGCATCTTGCCCACGGAGGTGCAGTGCGCGGGCAGTCTGCGGCCGGCGGCCGAGACCATGCGGACCGCGTGGATGGAGTCGACCTTGGCGATGTAGATGACGTCCAGGTCCTCGAGTATCGCCACGTGCACCGTCTCGTCGCAGGTCTCGGCGACCTCACGGGCGACCTGCTGCCCCTCCGCGGCGAGGTCGAGCTGCTCCGCGTACCGGCTGCCGAGCTGGTACGTGCGCACGCCGAGGCGGAAGCGGCCGGGCTGTTCGGGAACCTGCACCAGGTAGGAGCGGGCCGCCAGTGTGGTGACGAGTTCGTGCACCGTGGTGCGGGGCAGCCCGAGCTTGCGGGTGATGTCCGGGGCGGAGAGCGTGCCGTCGCCTTCCAGGAACAGTTCCATTACATCCAGCGCCCTGGTCACCGCGGGGACGAGACGCCCCATGGCCACCACCCCCCTCGCGTTCGAAACTCCGGTCAATGGCCGGTATGACGAACACAGGCTAGACACAGCCGGGTTCACCAGGCAATGCCCCTGCGCACACTCGGCCGCTCCCGCGCCCATGGTCCTGCGGAATCGAGCAGTGCGCGACCCATTGACACCCCTGGCTGTGCCTGAATACGGTCACGCCAACATTTCGAACGCATGACGAAATCTCGAACAGACCCTACGGACACTCAGGGGCAACTGCCGTGCGCATCACGGGAATCACTACTCATGTCGTCGGGACGCCCTGGCGCAACCTCACCTACGTACTCGTCCACACCGACGAAGGCCTCACCGGCGTCGGCGAGACCCGCATGCTCGGCCGCACCGACGCGCTCATCGGCTATCTCCGCGAGGCCGAGGCCAACCACCTCGCGGGCTCCGATCCGTTCGCGGTCGAGGATCTCGTGCGCCGCATGAAGTACGGCGACTACGGGCGGGCCGGCGAGATCGTCATGTCCGGCATCGCCGTCATCGAGATGGCCTGCTGGGACATCAAGGGCAAGGCGCTCGGCGTACCGGTGTGGCAGCTGCTCGGCGGCAAGGTCACCGACAAGGTCAAGGCGTACGCGAACGGCTGGTACACCACCGAACGCACCCCGGAGGCCTACCACAAGGCCGCCCAGGAGGTCGTGGCGCGCGGCTACCGGGCACTGAAGATCGACCCGTTCGGGACCGGGCACTTCGAGCTCGACCACGAACAGAGCCTGTACGCCGTCTCGTTGATCGAGGCGGTACGGGACGCGATCGGGCCGGACGCCGAGCTGATGCTGGAGATGCACGGCCGGTTCAGCCCGTCGACGGCCGTCCGGCTCGCGCGTGAGCTGGCGCCGTTCAAGCCGGCGTGGCTGGAGGAGCCGGTGCCGCCGGAGAACCTGAAGGCACTGGAGAAGGTGGCGGCGAAGGTCGACATCCCGGTCGCCACCGGCGAGCGGATCCATGACCGGATCGAGTTCCGCGAGCTCTTCGAGTCGCAGGCGGCCGACATCATCCAGCCCGACCTCGGGCACATCGGCGGCATCCTGGAGACCCGCAAGCTGGCGGCGACCGCCGAGACGCACTACATGCTGGTCGCCCCGCACAACGTGGGCGGCTCGGTACTCACGGCGGCCTCGCTCCAACTGGCCGCCTGCACACCGAACTTCAAGATCCTGGAGCACTTCAACGACTTCGCGGACGCGGAGATCAAGAAGGTCGTGAAGGGCGCCCCCCAGGTGGACCCGGAGACGGGCTGCTTCGAGATCTCGCACGCCCCGGGACTCGGGGTCGAGCTGGATGTCGACGCCGCGGCCGAATTCCCGCAGCAGAAGGCCCGGTTCGACCTGTGGGCCGAGGGCTGGGAGCAAAGGGCCCCGAAGTGAGCACCGCCCGAGGCCGCAGCCTGGTCATCGAGAGTCCAGGCCAACACCGCCTCGTCCAGCGCGAGATACCGGTCCCCGGGCCCGGCGAGGTTCTGGTACGGGTGGCCGCTGCCGGGATCTGCATGAGCGACCGCGAGGTGTACGACGGGCATCGCGACGCCGCGTACGTCCGCTACCCGGTGGTCCCCGGCCATGAGTGGTCCGGCACCGTCGAGGCGGTCGGCGCCGGGGTGGATCCGGCCCTGGTGGGGCGCAGGACGGTGGCCGAGGGGTTCCGCGCCTGCGGGGTGTGCGAGCGGTGCCGGTGCGGGGAGACCAGCCTGTGCACCGGCGGCTACGCGGAGACCGGGTTCACCGAGCCGGGCGCCTTCGCCGACCATCTCACCGTCCCCGCCCGCCTGTTGCACCCCCTGGACGACGACGCCGATCTGCGGGCCGCCGCTCTTCTTGAACCCTCCGCGGTGATCGCCGCCGCGATGCGGGCCGCCCGGCCCCGGCCCGGCGAGCGGATCGCGGTGGTCGGCGCGGGCACCCTCGGGCTGCTCGCGGTGCAACTCCTCTCCGCCGCCTCGCCCGCCGAGCTCGCGGTGATCGACCCGCGGGTGGCGCGCGGGGAGCAGGCACTGGGGTTCGGGGCGAGCGAGTGCCACTCGCCCGAGGAGGCGGAGGCGCTGCACGGGCGGTTCGACCTCGTGGTGGAGACCGCGGGGGCGCCGTCCACGGCGGCCTCGTCCTGTCTGCTCGCGCGCAGGGGCGGACGGGTCGTGCTCACCGGGATGTTCACGCCCGGCGCGATCGGCATCGATCCGGTGCATCTGTCGCTGAGCCAGCTGGAGATCCGCAGCGTCTTCGGTGCTTCGTCCGCGGCCTGGTCGGACGCCGTGCGCGCCTTCGGCCTGGGCCTGCTCGACCCCGCGCCGCTGATCACCCATGAGTTCCCGCTGGAGCGCTTCGGCGAGGCCATCGCCCTGGTGGGCGGCGGCGATCCCAAGACCGGCAAGGTTCTGCTGCGCCCCTAGACGCTCCCATGCCGGAGATCTTCCCGGCCCCCTCCCCATACGTACGGCGGTACGCCGCCTCCTGACCGCGCGTACCGCCGTACACCCAAAGAACTGAACGCCCCGAGCACTGAACGACTTGCACCCCAAGATCCGAACGTCGTCCGAAATCTCGAACAATCTGGGAGTCCCGTGACCGCCCCGTCAGCCCCCCGCCGCCCCGGCGGCGAAGCACTCGCCCGCATCGGCCACCCCGCTCCCCCGCTCGTACCGGCCGACGCCTCACCCCACACCTTCCCCGACGGCGGCACCTGGCGCACCGAGATCCCCTCGGTGGAGGGCCCCGAGGCCCTGGCCGTCGTCCTCAAGGAGAGCGCCCGCCTCGATCTGCCCGTGCACCGGGTCAGCCAGGGCAGCGGCGTCTGGATGCTCACCGACGACGAGATCACCGAGATGCGGGAGTCCTGCGCCGAGCGGGACATCGAGCTCTGCCTGTTCACCGGGCCGCGCGGCACCTGGGACATCGGCGGCTCCACCCGCAGCGACTCCGGCGGCGCCGGGCTGCGCGCCCGCGGGCACGACGCGCTCGCCGGCTGCGTCGAAGACGCCCTGCGGGCAACGGAGTTGGGGGTGCGCTGTCTGCTCGTCGCCGACGAGGGCGTGCTGTGGACGCTGCACCGGCTGCGCGTCGCGGGCCTGTTGCCGGCCGGCACCACGCTGAAGCTGTCCGCGCTGACCGGCCCGGTCAACCCGGCCGCGTACGCCGTGTACGAACAGCTCGGCGCCGACTCGCTCAACGTGCCGTCCGATCTGACCCTGGACCACCTCAGCGAGATCCGCCGGGTCAGCCGCGCCCCCATGGACATGTACGTCGAGGCGCCCGACGACCTCGGCGGCTACGTCCGCATGTACGAGGTGGCCGAGCTGATCCGGCGCGGGGCGCCGATCTACCTGAAGTTCGGGCTGAGCAAGTCGCCCGGCATCTACCCGTACGGCGCCCATCTGCGCGACCACACCCTGGCCACCGCCCGCGAACGCGTCCGGCGCGGCCGTCTCGTCCTCGATCTCCTGGCCCGGCACGGCGCGGACGGCGGCATGTCGCCGCTCGGCTCGCGACTGCCGGGCGAGCTCCGGCGCTTCCCCACTCCTGCATCCACTCCTGCATCCACGCCTGCACCCACGCCTGCCCCCGCTTCCCACACCGACAAGGACTGATGATCATGCGCACTCGCAGAGCCGCACTCTCCGCCATCGCCGCGGCCGCCTCCCTCGCCCTGACCCTCTCCGCCTGCGGGCAGTCCGGCGAGGGCGGCAGCAAGGAGGACAAGAAGGACACCAAGGGGTCCACGGTCGGCATCGCCATGCCCACCAAGTCCTCCGAGCGCTGGATCGCCGACGGCGCCAACGTGGTCAGGGAGCTCGAGGCCGCCGGGTACAAGACGAAGCTGGTCTACGGCGAGGACGACCCCGACACCCAGGTCACCCAGATCGAAGGCATGATCACGCAGGGCGTGAGCGCCCTGGTCGTCGCCGCCATCGACAACAAGTCCCTGGACAACGTGCTGCAGCAGGCCGCCGAAGCCGACATCCCGGTGATCTCCTACGACCGGCTCATCCTGGGCACCGAGAACGTCGACTACTACGCCTCGTTCGACAACGAGAAGGTCGGCACCCTCCAGGGCAACTACATCGTCGAGAAACTCGGGTTGAAGGACGGCAGCAAGAAGGGTCCGTTCAACATCGAGCTGTTCGCGGGCTCCAACGACGACAACAACACCAAGTACTTCTTCTCCGGCGCGATGAAGGTGCTGCAGCCCTACATCGACAAGAAGCAGCTCGTCGTGAAGTCCGGGCAGAGCAAGCTCAACCAGGTCACCACGTTGCGCTGGGACGGCGGCACCGCGCAGAAGCGCATGGACGACCTGCTGACGTCGACGTACGGCAAGGAGCGCGTCGACGCGGTGCTCTCGCCGTACGACGGCATCTCGATCGGCATCCTGTCGGCGCTGAAGTCCGACGACTACGGCTCCAAGAACAAGCCGCTGCCGATCGTCACGGGCCAGGACGCCGAGGTCGCCTCGGTGAAGTCGATCGCGGCGGACGAACAGACACAGACCGTGTTCAAGGACATCCGGCTGCTCGCCAAGTCGGCGGCCGGCATGGTCGACGCCGCCCTCAAGGGCAAGAAGCCGGAGATCAACGACACCAAGACGTACGACAACGGCGCCAAGGTCGTCCCGGCCTTCCTGCTCGAGCCGGTGAACGTCGACAAGAGCAACTACAAGAAGGAGCTCGTCGACTCCGGCTACCTCAAGGCCGACGACCTCAACTAGCCCTCGCCCACCAAGGATTGGAAGGCACGACCATGGCGGGACCCGTCCTGGAAATGCGCTCGATCGTGAAGACCTTTCCCGGCGTGAAGGCGCTCTCGGACGTCTCCCTGACCGTCCGTCCGGGCGAGGTCCACGCCATCTGCGGGGAGAACGGCGCCGGAAAGTCGACCTTGATGAAGGTCCTCTCCGGCGTCCACCCGCACGGAACGTACGACGGGGAGATCCTCTTCGAGGGCCTGCCCTGTCACTTCAAGGACATCCGGGCGAGCGAGCAGCACGGCATCGTGATCATCCACCAGGAGCTGGCCCTGGTGCCGTACCTGTCGATAGCGGAGAACATCTTCCTCGGCAACGAGCACGCGACGCGCGGGTTCATCAGCTGGCACGAGACCCTCAAGCACGCAAGCCGGCTGCTGCGCCGGGTCGGTCTCGACGAGAATCCGGGGACCCGCGTCGCGGACATCGGCGTGGGCAAGCAGCAGCTCGTGGAGATCGCCAAGGCGCTGTCGAAGCAGGTGAAGCTGCTGATCCTCGACGAGCCGACGGCGGCCCTGAACGACGAGGACAGCGGCAAACTCCTCGATCTCATCGGGGAGTTGAAGACACAAGGCATTACCTCGATCATCATCTCCCACAAGCTCAACGAGATCGAGCAGATCGCGGACTCGGTGACGATCCTGCGCGACGGCCGCTCCATCGAGACCCTGGATGTGAAGTCCGCGGAGACCACCGAGGAGCGGATCATCAACGGCATGGTCGGCCGCGACCTCGACCACCGCTTCCCCGAACGCACCCCGCACCAGCCGGAGGCGGGCGCGGCACCGGCCCTGGAGATCCGCGACTGGACCGTGCACCACCCCATCGACCAGCAGCGCAAGGTCGTGGACTCGGTGTCCCTTTCCGTGCGGCGCGGCGAGATCGTCGGCATCGCGGGCCTGATGGGCGCGGGCCGCACCGAGCTCGCGATGAGCGTCTTCGGGCGGACGTACGGCCGTTACGCGGGCGGCACGGTCCTCAAGGACGGCAAGGCGATCCGCACCAAGACCGTCCCGGAGGCGGTCGGCCACGGGATCGCGTACGTCACCGAGGACCGCAAGCACTACGGCCTCAACCTCATCGACACCATCGGCCGCAACATCTCGCTCAGCGCCCTGCACAAGGTCGCCCGGCGCGGCATCGTCGACGAGCACGAGGAGCGCCAAGTCGCCGAGGACTACCGCAAGTCCATGAACATCAAGGCGCCCACCGTCTTCGAGCCGGTCGGCAAGCTGTCCGGCGGCAACCAGCAGAAGGTCGTCCTCAGCAAGTGGATCTTCGCGGGTCCGGACGTGCTGATCCTGGACGAGCCGACCCGCGGCATCGACGTGGGGGCCAAGTACGAGATCTACACCGTCATCGACAAGCTGGCCGCCGAGGGCAAGGCGGTCGTCTTCATCTCCTCCGAGCTGCCGGAGCTGCTCGGGATGTGCGACCGCATCTACACGATGGCCGCCGGCCGGCTGACCGGCGAGTTCCCGCGGGCCGAGGCCACGCAGGAAGCGCTGATGCGCCAGATGACCAAGGACAAGAACGGCACGAGGGACAAGAAGGAACCGCGATGAGCGCCGATGTGACCGCCAAGACCCCGGCCCCCGCCCCACCCGGCAAGAGCGAACAGGCAGCCGGGAGCGGCCTGTTGGCGCTGATGCTCGCCGGGCTGCGCCGCAACATGCGCCAGTACGGCATGCTGATCGCGCTCGGATTGATCGTCGCCCTGTTCGCCGCGTGGACCGGCGGCGACCTGCTGCTGCCGCGCAACGTGTCCAACCTGGTGCTGCAGAACAGCTACATCCTGATCCTCGCGATCGGCATGATGCTCGTCATCATCGCGGGCCACATCGACCTGTCGGTCGGCTCGCTCACCGCGTTCGTCGGCGCGGTGGCCGCCGTGCTGATGGTCGACCACGACATGCCGTGGCCGCTCGCCGCGCTGCTGATGCTGGGGCTCGGGGCGGCCGCGGGGGCGATGCAGGGATTCTTCATCGCGTATCTCGGCATACCGTCCTTCATCGTCACCCTCGCCGGGATGCTGCTCTTCCGCGGCCTCACCGAGATCTTCCTGGAGGGCCAGACGGTCGGCCCGTTCCCCAAGGGCATGCAGAAGGTCGCCAACGGCTTCCTGCCCGAGACGGGCCCGGAGACCAACTACCACAACCTGACCCTGCTGCTCGGCTTCGCCCTGATCGCGTTCGTGGTGCTGCAGGAGGTCCGCGACCGCAGGCGGCAGCAGGAGTTCGCGCTCGACGTGCCGCCGGCCAAGCTGTTCGCCCTCAAGCTGGTGGCGCTGGTCGCCGCGATCCTCACCGTCACACTGCTGCTCGCCAGTTACAAGGGCGCGCCGGTGGTCCTGCTGATCCTCGGCGTGCTCGTCGTCGGGTTCGGCTATGTGATGCGCAACGCCGTCATCGGCCGCCATGTGTACGCGATCGGCGGCAACCTTCCCGCGGCCAAGCTCTCCGGCGTACGGGACAAGAAGGTCACCTTCCTGGTCTTCCTCAACATGGGCATGCTCGCGGCCCTGGCGGGCCTGGTCTTCGCGGCCCGCTTCAACGCGGCCTCGCCCAAGGCCGGCGTGAACTTCGAACTCGAGGCGATCGCCGCGTCGTTCATCGGCGGCGCGTCGATGAGCGGCGGCGTCGGCACGGTCCTCGGCGCCATCATCGGCGGCCTGGTCCTGGGCGTGCTGAACAACGGAATGAACCTCGTCGGCGTCGGCAGCGACTGGCAGCAGGTCATCAAGGGCCTGGTGCTGCTCGCCGCGGTCGGGTTCGACGTGTGGAACAAGCGCAAGGTCGGTTCATAGCCCCTGCGTACGCCCCATCCGTCCCGTACTCAACTTCCGTCATAGGAGCCGCACATGGAAACGAGCAGACGCACGGTCATCGCCGCCGCGGCGGCCGCGGGCATCACCGCCGCCACGGCCGGCACGTCGCACGCGACCTCCCCCGGAGGCAAGCCTGGAGGCAAGCCGGTGAAGGAACTCTTCGGCAAGCTCGCCGACGGCACGAAGGTCCACCGCTGGTCGCTGGCCAACGGCGGTACGCGGCTGAAGGTGCTCTCGTACGGCGGCATCGTCCAGTCCCTGGAGCTCCCCGACAGCCGCGGCCGGTACCGGAACGTCTCCCTGGGCTTCGACAACCTCGACGACTACGTGGCCTCCAGCCCGTACTTCGGGGCGCTCATCGGACGCTTCGGAAACCGGATGGCCCAGGGCCGCTTCGACCTCGACGGCAAGACGTACCAACTCTCCGTCAACGACGGCGAGAACAGCCTGCACGGCGGTGCGAAGGGATTCGACAAGCGGGTCTGGGACGTGGAGGGCTTCACGTCGGGCTCCGATGTGGGCCTGGTGCTGCACTACACCAGCGGCGACGGCGAGATGGGCTACCCCGGCACGCTCAAGACGAAGGTGACGTACACGCTGACCCGGGACGGCGACTGGCGCATCGACTACGCGGCCACCACCGACAAGGCCACGGTCGTGAACCTCACCAACCACGTCTACTGGAACCTGGCCGGCGAGGGCAGCGGCTCCGTCTACGACCACGAGCTCCAGATCGGCGCCTCCCGCTACACCCCCGTCGACAAGGGCCTGATCCCCACCGGTGAGCTGGCGAAGGTCTCGGGCACGCCCTTCGACTTCCGGCGGCCGAAGACGCCCGGCGAGGACATCCGGGAGGCGCACCAGCAGCTCCTCCACGGACAGGGCTTCGACCACAACTGGGTGCTGGACAAGGGCGCCACGGCCCGCCCCGAGCACGTCGCGACCCTGCGGGATCCGGCGTCCGGCCGCGCCCTGAAGGTGGCGACGACCGAGCCGGGCCTGCAGTTCTACTCGGGCAACTTCCTGGACGGCACGCTGGTCGGGACCGGCGGGCACATCTACCGCCAGGGCGACGCCATGTGCCTGGAGACCCAGCACTTCCCGGACTCCCCGAACCAGCCGTCCTTCCCGTCGACGGTGCTGCGGCCCGGACAGACGTACCGCTCCACGACGGTGCACAGCTTCTCGGCTCGCTGAGGCAGGGGGCGCGGCCCGGGTTCCCCGCGAGGGGTGCCCGGGCCACCGCCACGCCCTACTTCCCGAAGGAGATTCCGTAGCCCTCCAGCCGCACCCGGATTCCCTCCTTCTCCACCTTCACGTCCTTCAGGCTCACCACCCCGTCACCCGGCAGCTTCGGCAGCTGGAAGCCGAGGGAGAGGCGGTCGGCCAGTTCCGGCTTGGTGAGCTTGGCGAGGCCGTCGAGAAGGGCGGGGTCCAGGCCCAGCTTCTTCAGCAGGGCGGGATGACCGGTGGCCGCGTCGATCAGGTTGATCTTCATCAGGTCGCGGACGAAGCGCGCGGATCCGGTGAGTTCATGGAGCTTCTGCTCGCTGTGCATGGCCTGCCGGACGGCGGAGGCGGGCACGCCGAGGCGGTCCACGATCGCCGGAACCGCGAACAGGGCCTTGACCTTGTCGGTCTCCTTGCGCAGGTCGGAGGCGGAGGACCGGGTCAGGTGCAGGCCCTGGGACTCCTTCGTTCCCGGGCGGTACGTCGCCAAGTCGCCGATGCCCAGGCGCATTCCGCCGATCTCGGTGGAGATGCCGTGCTGGCCGGACCGCTTGATGCGGGCCTCGGCGGCCAGTTTCAGGTCGTGGCCCGCGACCGGCAGCGTGCCCCGGGCCAGCACCTGGTCGCGGCCGTGGCCGGTGAACGTGACCTGGGAGGCACCCAGTTCACGGTTCAGGTCCTCGAAGGAGAGCAGCACCTCACCCTTCGTGTCCTCGACGTGCGCCCCCTTGAAGTCCAGCAGACCGCCCTTGATGCGTACGTCTTCGGCGGTCGCGGAGACCTTGGCGAGCGAGACCCGGTCGGCGGCCACGTCGGGCACGGTGAGGTGCACCTTGTCCAGGCGGTCGTCCATCGCCTGGGTGAGGAAGGGGAAGCCGTCGATCTCCACCTCGGGCGCGGTACTCAGATGCATCGAATCCTTGAGCTTCTCCGCTGCCTCGTGCTCGGTGTAGAGCAGGGCCCAGCGGTCGCCCGCGTACAGGAAGGCGAGCACGGCACCGAGGCCGATGAATCCCTTGGCCACCCGCGGCAGTCCGGCGAAGCGGTTGCGCCGGCGGCCGCGCCGACGGTGGTTGGGCGGCTCCCAGGGCTCGTCGTCGAAGGCCTCGTCGTCGAGCACGTAGTCGACCGGCGGCCGGCCGGCGAGGATGCCGAGTTCGTCGTACGGGTTCCCCTGCGCGGGGGTGTCGTGCAGCGGGTCTCGATGATCGAAGTTCGGTTCTCGGTGATCGAAGTTACGGTCTGCCATGCGGTGGGGGGAGGTACGCATCGCCTCATCTGATCATGAGGGGCGCCCCTCACCGCAAGCCCCTTACTCCCGGTAAGGTCGGAAATGCATGGGTTCCGGATCGTTATCTTGTTGTTCACCTCACGCCATCTCGCTGTCCGTCTCACGCCCGCCAGTACCCGCAGAACATGATGCGGTCCTTCGGCAGGCCCTGCCCCACCCAGTGCCTGCGCAGCCCGGTGGCGAGTCCGGACTCGCCGACCACCCAGCCGTAGCAAGGCCCCTCCGGGACCGGCAACCCGCGTGCCGCGGCCAGCGCCGCTTCCCCCGGGACAGCCGACGCATCGGTGCGGTCGGCCCAGACGACGTCGATCCCGGCCGGCCCTTCCAGCTCCTGCCGGTCCGCGGCCGACGGAACCTCCACCACGGCCCAGCCGGTGACGTCCGCGGGGAGCGAGGCGAGCACGCCGGCCAGCGCGGGAAGCCCCGACTCGTCCGCCGCCAGCAGGACTTGGCGCACACCCTCGGGCGGGTTGAAGGCGACGCCCTCGTCGACGAGCACGACGGCGTCCCCCTCCGCGCAGCTCCGGGCCCAGGCCGCCGCGGGGCCGGCGTGGGCGTCGGGCTCGGAGCCGTGGAGCACGAAGTCGATGTCCAGCTCCGGGCCTTCGGGACCGTCGGGACGGTGCGCCCGGACCGTGTAGTTGCGCAGGACGGGACGGGCGTCCTTCGAGGCCGCCAGGAGCTTGAAGTAGGACAGGGTCGTGAGGCGCTCCGGGATCCGGTCGAGCGAGCCCTCGCCCGTCGGCAGGAAGAGGCGGAACCACTGGTCGTACCCCATCGGCCGGAAGCGCTCGATGTCACCTCTGCCCAGGGTGACGCGCATGAAGTGCGGCGAGAGGCGCTTGCTCCGCAGGACGTGCAGTCGGACGGGTGCGGACGACTCGGGCTTCACCCGGTTCGCGGCGATGTTTCCGCGCTGCATGGGGCTCCCTGGCAGGTGGGCGTGGCGGCGGACTTGGCGGCGGGACACGGCGGCGGGACACGGCGGCGAGGCTCGGCGGAGGGGCTGATCAGCGTCGCGTGCGCCGGGCGCGAGGGCGTGGTGCGCAGGTGTGGCCGAGGAGTTCGTGGATCCGGTGGCCCACGTCCCGGGGGCCGGTCGCCTCCGACGCGAAGGGCAGGCGTACGTCGTCGTGCGTGTCCAGCCCTTCCAGGCGCAGGACGAGTCCCTTGCGGTCGAGGCGAATCGGCCTGATGTGCAGGACACCGGCGAGGAGGTGCTCCGGCACCAGGCGGGCGAGCGCGGTCAGGGTCTCGGCGTGCCCGGCTTCCAGGTGGGAGAGGAGCTCCGCCTCCTGAGCGGCCAACGGGTCGGGGGCGGCCGCCGCCACCTCCGCCGCGTCGACGGCCCGTACGTCGTCACCGTCGGCGAGGGCCACCCGCGCGGGCCGGAAGATCAGGGTGTCCGGCCCGGCGAGGGTGAGCCGGCCGCTCAGTGCCAGGCGGGCCCTGACCCGGTCCCGTACGGCGACCGGCGCCACGTCCGTCAACTCGACATAGGCGGCAAGGCCCGAGCGCGGGGCGACGGCGAGTTCCGCGGTGAGGCTTCCGTCCTCAGGGTTGAGGAGCAGCAGGCGGGAGGCGGCGTCGACGCTGTGCAGCGAGACGAATTCGACGCGGTGGCCGGTCGTGGTCAGGGCCACGGATCCGGCCGCGGCGAGGATCGTCCGCGCCCGCTCGGCAGGGGTGGGCTCGGTGGACGGATCGGTGCTGGGCATCTCCACTCCAAAATTAGGTAAGGCTTACCTTACTCATCTCTGCTCTGCGGTGAACAGAGGGGTGGCTACTTGGGGTAGAGGCGTACTGGGGGACTCTCCCTGCCCTCGTCCTCCGGTCGCACCCCCCGTCGGCCGCACGGCGGAGCGGGTCCGGCCCGCAGGCCGATCCCCGGCAACCCCCCTCGCTGCGATCTTCGTTGACGAACGGGCCGGGCACCGGCCCACCGGAGCCGAGGACCGGACATGCAGCCTCTCCCGCACGTCGAAGAATCCCCCGCCGCCCGCACCGGACGGATCCGCGCCGCATGGCGGGCGGCCCACGAGCCAGTGGACGGAGTGTCCCGCCGGATCCAACTCGCCGCCTACGCCGTGCCGTTCGCCGTTCTGCCGTCGAGCATCTGGCGGCTCCCGGCCGCGTTCGACGGCGGGATCACGCCCGGCGAGCGCGCGTACGTGGTCGTCCTGTCGGTGGTGTCCGAGCTCATCGCGTTCACCGCGATCGGTCTGATCGCCCGCTGGGGCGAGGTGGTGCCGCGCTGGATCCCGTTCCTGGGCGGCCGCCGGATCCCGGCGAAGGCGGTGCTCGTCCCGGCCGCGCTCGGGGCGACGCTCCTCACCCTCCTGTGGACCGTGCTCACGACCGTCACCGAGCTCATGGGCACCACGATCCGGGGCGACGACCTGCCGGCCGACTTCCCGAGCCAGGCCGGTGGCCTGGAGGCCGCCTGGTACCACGTCTGCTACACGCCGCTGATCCTGTGGGGTCCGCTCCTGGCCGTGCTCACCGTCGCGTACGCGAAGCGCCGGCGCGGCGCGGGGAGCACCCCCGCGGCGGAGTGAGCGAGCGCTAGATCCACCCCCGTCGCACCGCGATCACCCCCGCCTGGAACCGGTTCGCCGCCCCCAGCTCCTCGTGCAGCCGGCTCATCCGGCGCCGCATCGTGCGCACCGACCAGCCCAACTGGCGTGCTATCGCCTCGTCCTTGAGGCCGCCGACAAGGAGGGTGAGGAGCTGACGGTCTTCCTCAGCGAGGCCGTCGCCCGCGGGCGCGTCCAGTGGGGTCGCCTGGCGCCAGCACATCTCCCAGTAGTCGACGAGACCGTCCAGGAGCGCCGAGGGGCGGATCACCGCGGCCCGCACCTCCGAGGTGAAGTCGAGGGAGAGCGGCATCAGGGCGAGCCGGCGGTCGGCCATCGCCAGCTTGATGCGCAACCCGGGCAGGACGCGGGCCTGTTCGCCGTGCGCGACGAGTTCGCGGATGTCGCCGAGCACGCCCGGCCACTCCAGGGCCTCGGGTGCGTACACGGCCCGGTAGCGGACCCCTCGGGTGAGGGCCGTCGCCTCGACCGGGTTGGAGGTGGTGAGGGCGTACGGCGGGCGGTCCAGGGTCATCACATCCTCCCGCGCCTCCTGTTGCAGCCGCACGAACCAGCGTCCCAACGCCTCGCTCCCGGTGAGGATTTCGACCTCTTCGGAGCCCCCTTGGCGGGCCGCCGCGAACAGCCGTGACAGCTCCCCCGCCGCTGCTCGTACGCTGTCGAGTTCTGCGGTACGCGACCGTACGAGGGCCTCGACGGCGGCACCCGGCTCGATCGCCGCGTACCGCCTGCGCCCGCCCGCGAGGCGCCCCACCAGGCCGTGCTCCCGCAGCCGGTCGAGGGCCCGGGCGGCGCGCTCGGTGGAGCAGTCGAGGTCGGCGGCGAGCTCGGCGGGGGCCGCGGTGTGGCGGACGAGGATCGCGCGGTAGGCCCGTTCGTCGAAGGGGTCGATACCGGCCGCGGTGAGTTCCTGGGGCATGGGCGGATCTTGGCCCGTGTGTGCCAGTGGCAGCAATGGGCCAGCCCAAATCGTTGTCTGGACCACTGCATTCCGAATAGGACATCTGTTCATGACCCCTCGAAGAACGCTGACGGCCGGGCTCACCGCGGCCGTGCTCGGCGGACTGCTCACGACGGCACCCCCGTCCGCGACGGCCGCATCCCGACCCGACCCCGACCGGCGTGTGATCGTCACGCTGGACGGCGGGGCCGCCGCGACCGGCAAGGGCCGGCTTCAGGCCTCCGACGCCCCGGACGTCCGCGCGGACCGCAAGGCGCTGGCCGGACGGCAGGAGACCTTCCTCGACCGCGCCGAGGAAGCCGGGCTGCACACCGGCAAGCCGCGCAAGCTGAACCTGCTGCTCAACGCGGTCGCGGTGACCGTGAAGGCCTCCGAGATCGCCGAGCTGAAGCAGTTGCCCGGCGTGGCATCCGTCCAGGAAGACACCAAGGTCCGGATGCTCACCGACGACAGCGTGCCGCTGATCGGCGCCCCTGACGTCTGGAAGCGCAAGGACCCGGCGGGCAACGGCGCGGACGGCAAGGGCGTCACCGTCGCCGTCCTCGACAGCGGCGTCGACTACAGCCACCCGGACCTGGGCGGCGGTTTCGGTGAGGGACACAAGGTCGTCGCGGGCTACGACTTCGTCAACGGCGACGGCGACCCGATGGACGACCACGGCCACGGCACGCACGTCGCCGGCATCATCGCGGGCAAGGCGGCGGCCAAGGGCGGCGTCACCGGTGTCGCGCCGGGCGCCACGCTCACCGCGTACAAGGTCATGGGCGCGGACGGCGGCGGCAACACCTCGGACATCGTCGCGGGCATCGAAGCGGCCATCGACCCGGCGAACCCGCATCGCGCCGACGTCATCAACATGAGCATCGGCGGCCCCGGCGACGGCACCGATCCGCTCGGCCTCGCGGCAACCGCCGCCACCCGGGCCGGTGTCGTGGTGGTCGCCTCGGCCGGGAACGAGGGCCCGGACCGCGGCACGGTGGGCTCCCCCGCCGCCGCCGAAGGTGTGATCGCGGTCGGCGCCTCGGTCTCCGGCATCCGCGTACCCACGGCCACGTACAAGGACGGCGAGAAGATCCAGGTCGTCCGCGGCCAGCTGTCCGCGAGCCCGCCGGCCGATCCGGTAACGACCGAGCTCGTCGACGTCGGCTACGGCGCCCCCGAGGACTGGGACCGCGCGGGAGACGTCAAGGGCAAGGTCGTCCGGATCGCGAGGGAGGTCTCGACGGGGACGCCGACCCTCGAGGAGATCGAGGTGGCCCGCGAGGCCGAGAAGCGCGGTGCGCTCGCCCTCATCGGCGGCGGGGGCGGTGGACCGGTGTTCGCCGCGCAGGGCCCGAGCGAGGTGCCCGGGTCCGCCGACAGTGCGATCGGCGTCAAGGACTCCGGCGACTCGCTGCGGATGGACTCGCTGGTCATGATGGGGGTCGACGCCACCCAGTACGACGAGCTCGGCCGTCGGCTCGCGGCCGGGAAGGTCGAAGTCACCCTCGGGGGCACGGACGCCACGGACCAGATCGCGAACTTCTCCTCGCGCGGCCCCGACGCGTCCTTCGACCTCAAGCCGGACCTGGTCGCACCGGGCTACGACATCCGCTCCACCGTCCCGAAGGCGCTCTACGCGCCGGGCGTCTACCGCATGTCCGGTACGTCGATGGCCTCGCCGCACGTCGCGGGTGCGGCGGCGCTGATCCGCCAGCTGCATCCGGAGCAGCAGCCGGACGCCGTACGTTCCGAACTGGTCGGCAGCGCCAAGGAGTTGGACGACTTCGGTCCGACCACCGTCGGCTCCGGCCGCCTGGACGTCCCGGCCGCCGCCGATGCCGCGGACGGCGGGATCACCACCTCGCCCAGCACGCTCTCCTACGGTCTGGCCGATCTGTCCCGGCGCACCATCGGGGGCAGCAGGCAGCTGACCGTCCGCAACTCGGGCAAGAAGGCTCGTACGGTACGTCTCCGAGTGAGCGGAGAGGCCACCGTCACGCCGTCCCGGATCACCGTCCCGGCGGGCGGCAGCGCCAAGGCGACCGTCACCGTCCGGGCCGACCGGCCCAAGGCGGAGACCGAGATCAGCGGCCAGGTCACCCTGACCCCGACCGGCGGCAAGAAGCTGCGCGTCCCCTACCTCCTCGTCGTGCGCAAGCTGTTCGTGCAGGCGGGCCCCGACCCGAGCGACGGCAGGTCCGGCGTGGTGGTGTTCAGTCCGGTGCCGCTCGCCAAGGCCCCCGTCATCACGGTCACTTCGCCGAAGGGCCGGACCAGGACGGTCCCGGCCACCAAGCTGTCGGACACCGTCTACAAGGCCGCGGTCACCACCAAGGAGACCGGCGCCCATCTGGTGTCGGCGACCGCCGAGACCACCGACGGCAAGAGCCTCAACGGCAACCCCGACGGCTTCGAGGTCACCCCCGAGGACAGCCGTAAGAGCCGCTGGGAGCCCATCGGCCCCAACAGCGAGTCCGGCGCCGTCTCCGTCGCGCCGAGCCGCGGCGACCAGGCCGTGCTGACGCAGGGCGACAAGGTCGGCCCCTGGCTCACCGGCGACAACGGCAAGACCTGGGAGCAGTTGGACCGACTGCCCGTCACCGACCAGAAGGGCGAGGGCGACCTCGTCATCGACGCCCACCACCCCGACCGCTGGTGGTACACGGTCAACAGCGAGAGCGGCTTCCCGCGAACCGGCTCGATCCTGCGCACCGAGGACCGCGGCCGCACCTGGGAGACGCTCGACACCCCGAATGTGCCCATCGACCAGCTCCTGGCCGACGAGGACACCAAGGTGCTCATCGCCGTCACCTGGACCGGCCTGCTGGTCAGCACGGACGGCGGCGACCACTGGACGGAGCAGCCCACCGGCATCGCGGACGAGGTGTACGACGCCGAACTCGCCGGCGGGCAACTGTACTTCGCGTCGGGCAAGAAGCTGTGGGCGCGGTCCGTAGCGGCCGACGGCACGCTGGGCGAGGCCCGCACGATCTACGAGACCCAGGGCAGCCGCACCATCGTGACGATCGCCGCGGACTCCGAGGTCATCGCGGGATATGAGATCTCCAAGGGCGTCGTCGGCTCGCACGACGGCGGCAAGACCTGGAGCACGCTCCTCGCCAAGGGCTACGGCGGCAGCGGCCTCACCGCGGTGGGGGGCGACCTCTACCTCGGCTCGCGCGACGGTGTCCACGTGGGCCGCAACCACGGCCGTGACTGGTCCGTCCTGCCCGGGATCAACTCCTCTTCCGTACAGATGGACTTCGACCGCTGGGGCGACGGGGGCCTGTCCGTCTCCACGAGCTCGGCCGGCCTCTACAAGGGCACGTCCGAGGGCAAGGACTACCGGCGCATCGGCGTCCAGGGCGGCACCGTCAACGACCTCGCGGTCAGCGGCGACGCCCTGATCGCGGCGGGCCCGATCGGCACCCACCGCGCCGCGATGCCGGTGGCCGGCCCCGACTGGGGTGACACCGGCGGCGAGGGCACCATCGGCAACACGGTCAGCAAGCTCGCCGTGTCGGCGAAGGACCCGAAGGTCGTCTGGCGGACGCAGAACACCGCGTTCGGCGGCATCCTCGTCCAGCGCAGTGGCGACGGCGGCAAGACCTGGGAGGAGAAGGGCGCAACCGACGGCGAGGTCACTTCGCTCGCCGTGCACCCGGCCGATCCCGATCGGGTCTACGTCGGCTACGGCAACAACCGGAGCCAGGGCCTGTTCAGCACCACGGACGGCGGCGCCACCTGGAAGAACCTGCGCCACGAGACGTACTTCAACGCCGTCTCCGGCGACCCGAAGGACCCGAAGAAGCTACTGCTCGGCGGTCCTGAGGGTCTGTTCCGCTCCACCGACGGCGGCGCCGACGTCACCAAGGTCGCCGACGGTCGCGTCGACACCATCGAGCGCGACGGATCGCGGCTGCTCCTCGGCGGCGACTCGATCCGCGTCTCCACGGACGGCGGCGCCACCTTCCGCACGGCTGACACCGGCAAGCTGCCGGTCCGGGTCAGCGACCTGTTGCGGGTCGACGGCGCGCTCTACGCGGCGTCGACGAGCGTGTGGGAGACGGCCCTGCCGCGCGGCGGACGGGGCGTCCTTCGCTCCACCGACAACGGCCGGACCTGGCACAACATCTCCACCGGCCTGCAGAACCTGGACGCCACCAAGCTGGCCACGGACGGCAGTTCGCTGTACGTGGGCACGGTGAACGGGGGTGTGCACCGGCTGAAGCTCTGACTCCCGTACGCCGGTGAGCAGGTTCGCCGCGCGGGGCCGTGCCACGGCCCCGCGCGGCGCGCGTGTGTTCGGTATCTCGAATGAAGTCTGTGATGTCGAACTCTGGATCGCCGGACGGGAATTGTGGCAGGGTCGACAGGTGATCGCCGACAGCACGCACGGACCGATACGCCCGGCCCCGACGAACTGGGCAGGGAACATCACCTTCTCGACGGCACGGACCCACCGGCCCGGCTCACTGGACGAGTTGCAGGAGTTGGTCGCGGGCAGCCGCCAGGTGCGGGTGCTCGGCAGCGGGCACTCGTTCAACGCGATCGCCGATGTGGACGGCCCGGCCGGCACGCTGCTGTCCGTGGCCGGGCTGCCGCCCTCGGTGGACGTCGACACCACGGCGCGGACGGTGCGCGTCGCCGCCGGGATGCGGTACGCCGAACTGGCCGGGCACGTCCACCGGCACGGCCTGGCCCTGCCGAACATGGCCTCGCTCCCGCACATCTCCGTCGCGGGTTCGGTCGCCACCGGCACACACGGCTCGGGCAACGCCAACCGGTCACTGGCGGATGCGGTGCGCGCGGTGGAGCTGATCACCGCCGATGGTTCCGCACGCACGCTGCACCGCGGCGACGAGGGGTTCGACGGGGCCGTGGTCGCCCTCGGTGCCCTCGGGGTGGTCACCGCGCTCACGCTGGACCTGGAACCCGCCTTCGAGATCAGCCAGCACGTCCTCACCGAACTGCCCCTGGCGGGCCTGGACTTCGAGGCGGTCACCTCGGCGGCGTACAGCGTGAGCCTCTTCACCGACTGGCGCGGCCCGCGCTTCACGCAGGTGTGGCTCAAGCGGCGCTGCGACGGTCCGCCCCTCGACTTCCCGTGGGCCGCTCCGGCCACCTCCCCCCTGCATCCGGTGCCGGGGATGCCCGCGGCCAACTGCACCCAACAGCTCGGCGTCCCGGGGCCCTGGCACGAGCGACTGCCGCATTTCCGGGCCGAGTTCACGCCCAGCAGCGGCGCGGAGCTGCAGTCCGAGTACCTGCTTCCCCGGGCCGACGCCCTCGCCGCGTTGCACGCGCTCGACGCCGTTCGGGCGGAGCTCGCTCCGGTCCTGCAGATCTGCGAGGTACGTACGGTCGCCGCCGACACCCAGTGGCTCAGCCCCGCCCACGGACGCGACACGGTCGCCGTCCACTTCACCTGGGTGCCGGACACCGCGGCCGTGCTGCCCGTCGTCGCGCTCGTCGAGGAGCGGCTCGCGCCGTTCGGTGCGCGGCCGCACTGGGGCAAGGTCTTCGGCGTCGCGCCCCGCGAGCTCCGCGCACGTTATCCGCGCCTCGCCGACTTCGCGGCGCTCACGCGGCGGCTCGATCCGGCCGGTAAGTTCCGCAATGCCTTCGTCGATGCCTACGTAACCTGATCCGCCCACAACGCGAACTCGCACCACACCGTCTTGCCGGGGTGCCGCTCCCCCACTCCCCACTTGTCGGCGAGGGCGGCCACGAGCAGCAGCCCGCGCCCGCCCTCGTCGGCACAGTCCGGGATGTAAGGACAGCCGTCGCCGCTGTCGTGGACCTCGACCCGCACCCCGCCCTCGTACGAGAGCCGCAGCAGGAAGCCCCGGCCCGGCGGGACGCCGTGCACCAGGGCGTTGGTGGCGAGCTCACTGACGCACAGAAGGATGTCGTCCGTACGCCGGCCGTCCACGCGCCAGTCAGTGAGTGCGGCACGAGCGAACTGCCTTGCCGCCGGGATGAACTGGCGCTCACGGCGGTAGAAACGCTCGCGTGGGGACGGGGGTTGATTTTCGCTGTTCACGTGATGAGCGTCACAGAGTGTGCCCATCATGGAGCAGAGCGCCGTCTCGTACAGCTCGTCTGTACTAGCCCGCGCCAGTGAATGTACGGGCCCGGATGGGGAGTTGGACCGTATGAGCGGCAGCGGACGACGGTCACGGAAGAACGCCTCGGCGATGAAGATGGTGGGCTCACTGCTCGCCCTGTTCCGGGAGGCTGCCGGGTATACGCAGAAGTCCCTGGGTGACCAATTCGTGGTCGGCGAGCAGCAGATCTCGTCGATCGAGCAGGGGCGTCGGCCCCTGAAGATGGACCTCGCGATCCAGCTTGATGAATTCCTGCGCACGGGAGGGGCGTTGGCGACTGCGGTCGAGAACATGCCCGAGGTGGATCTCATTCCGCGCTGGGCGGAGGAGTACCTGGATCGTGAGCGGGAGGCAATCGCAGTCTCGTGGTACGAGTGCGTGGTACTGCCGGGCCTGCTGCAGACCGAGGCATACGCGCGGGCGGTTTTCGAGAGCCGCGTCCCCGTCTATGACCGGGATGAGATCGAACAGCTTGTTGCCAAACGCATCGAGCGCCAGGCGATCCTCCAGCGCAAGGTCCCCCCGACCACCAGCTTTGTGTTCTCGGAGGCTGTGCTCAAAGACCAGCTCGGCGGAAGGAAGGTGTACGTAGAGCAGCTGCGCCAGCTGCGGAAGTTCGCCGACCTCCCGGGCCTCGCTCTGCAGATCATGCCTCTCGGGCGCACGACTCACGCAGGGCTGGCCGGCCCGTTCATCTTGCTGGAGACCCCTGAGTACCAGCGGCTCGCCTACGCCGAGACCCCTCGCGGGAGCCAACTGATCGCCGATCCCGTCGAGGTGGCGATCCTCAGTCAGAAGTATGCGATGCTGCGGACACAGGCCCTCAACACCGAGGATTCGAGGGATCTGCTGGACAGTCTGCTAGGAGACCGATGAGCACCGCACTCCACTGGTTCAAGTCGAGCTACAGCAGCGATGAGGGCGGCGCCTGCCTCGAAGTCGCCTACACCTGGCGCAAGTCGAGCTACAGCGGCAGCGAAGGCGGCGCCTGCATCGAGGTAGCCGCCCACCCCACCGCCGTACACATCCGCGACTCCAAGAACCCCGAGGGCCCGCACTTCACCGTGCCCCCGGAGTCCTGGACCGCGTTCCTGACGCTGGCGTCGAGCAAGCAGGGTCAGTAGGCGACAGGCCAACCGCTGCCCCAGTTAAGCAAGTTGATCCCGAGCTTCGGCGTGCCCCCGTCCTGGCCGTCGTAGTAGTGGTAGACGAGCAGGTCCCCGTCGGCGTCCTTCATCACCGACTGGCCGCCGGGCCCGATGTAGCGGCCGTGGCTCTCCTGGACCACGGTGCCGCCGTTGTTCATCATCGCGACGCCGCTCTTGTCGACGTACGGCCCGGTGATGCTCGATGACCGGCCCACCTTGATCTTGTACGTGGAGCTGGTGCCGGCGCAGCAGGTGTCGTACGACGCGAACAGGTAGTAGTAGCCGTTGCGTTTGACGATGTAGGGCGCCTCGACGGCCTTGGTGCCGGTCGGCCGGGAGGCGAGGGAGCGGCGGGTCGTGTCGCCCGCGTGCTGCTTGCCGGTCGACGGGTCGATGCGTATCAGCTTGATGCCGGACCACCAGGAGCCGAAGGACAGCCACCACTTGCCGTCGTCGACGAAGAGGTTCGGGTCGATGGCGTTGTAGTCGCTGGAGGTGGTCGAGGTGTAGACCGCGCCGTAATCGGTCCAGCTGCCCGGCTCGCCCGTGGTGGAGGCCGCGAGTCCGATGGCCGACTTGTTGGAGCCGAAGGACGAGACGGAGTAGTACATCAGGTACTTGCCACCGTGGTACGAGATGTCGGGCGCCCAGACGTCCCCGGTGGAGTGGTAGGTGCTCCACCAGGCGGGGCGCGTGGGGAAGGCCGAACCACTGCGGCCGAAGGCGATCCGGTCGGTGGAGGTGCGCAGTTGGAGGCCGTCGCCGGTCGAGTACAGCAGGTACTTGCCGGACGAGGTGCGGGCCATGGTCGGGTCGTGAACGACGATGTCGCCGGTGACCGCGCCGGGGTTCGGGTAGGCCAGTGCGCTGCTCGGCAGGAGCGCGAGCAGGGCGGCGGCGGGGACGGCGATCAGGGCTCGGCGACGGAAGGGGAGGGAAGTGCGGCTCACTTGGATCTCCTTGCCTGGGGGACGGGGGTGCGCCGGTCGGTCGCCGCCCGCGTCCGGGAGGTTGCCGCGCTTCAGGAGAGCCTGATCACGTTCCAGGACAGCGGCTCGAGCGTGGCGTGCAGCGTGCCGTCCGCCAGGGAGGTGCCGGTCACCTCGTGCGGGGCGACCCGCTCCGGGTCCGCCAGGGTGTTGCGGGCGTCGGGATCGGCGTCGGCCAGCGCACTGTGCTCGACGACCTCCGACAACTCAAGGCCGGGGAGCTCGACTTGGAGCGGCAGGGCGTCCGTCTGGCTGCGGTTGACCGCGAAGACGGTGACGCTCCCGTCGTCGCCGCGTACCGCCGTGGCGTGCAGCAGCGGCACCTCGCCGTACTTCTTCGTCTCGTACGTCGGTGAGTCGACCCGCACCTCCAGGACCTGTCCGCGTCCGTACTTCGAGGCCTGCGCGAAGGGGAAGAACGTGGTCTGCCGCCAGGCCGGGCCGCCGGGCTCGGTGAGGATGGGCGCGATCACGTTGACCAGCTGCGCGAGGCAGGCGACGCTCACCCGGTCGGCGTGCCGGAGCAGGGCGATCATGAGCGAGCCGAAGACCACGGCGTCCGTCACCGTGTAGTTGTCCTCCAGGAGGCGGGGCGCCTCGGGCCAGTCGAGGGCGCTGACCTCGGCCTCCGTACGGGAGAGGTACCAGACGTTCCACTCGTCGAAGGACAGGTTGATCTTCTTCTTCGACTTGAGGCGCGCTCCCACGTGGTCGCAGGTGGCGACGACGTTCTCGATGAAGGACTCCATGTCGACGGCCGAGGCGAGGAACGAGTCGCGGTCGCCGTCGAGTTCCTCGTAGTAGGCGTGCAGCGATATGTGGTCGACGAGGTCGTACGTCTCGGCGAGGACCGTGGCCTCCCACGCGCCGAACGTCTCCATCGACTGGCCCGAGGAGCCGCAGGCGACGAGCTCGACGCCCGGGTCGATCTGGCGCATCGCGCGGGCGGTCTCGGCGGCGAGGCGGCCGTACTCCTCGGCCGTCTTGTGGCCGGTCTGCCAGGGACCGTCCATCTCGTTGCCCAGGCACCACATCCGGATGCCGAAGGGGTCCTTGTCGCCATGGGCGGCGCGCTGGTCGGACAGTGCGGTGCCGGAGGGGTGGTTGGCGTACTCCTGGAGTTCCAGGGCCTCGGCCACTCCCCTGGTGCCGAGATTGACGGCCATCATCGGCTCGGCCTGCGGGCCCACCTTCTTGAGGAAGGCGATGTATTCCGAGAGCCCGAAGCGGTTGGTCTCCGTCGACCGCCAGGCCAGGTCGAGCCGGCGCGGCCGGTCCTCGGCGGGGCCGACGGAGTCCTCCCACTTGTAGCCGGAGACGAAGTTCCCGCCGGGGTAGCGGATGGCGGTGACGCCGAGCTCCCTGACCAGGTCGAGGACGTCGCCGCGCAGCCCGGCCTCGTCCGCCGTGGGATGTCCCGGCTCGTAGATGCCGGTGTAGACGCAGCGGCCCAGGTGCTCCACGAACGAGCCGAAGAGCCTTGGATCGACATCGGCGACGGAGAAGTCCGGGTGCAGGGTGAAGCGGGCGGAACGGGTCATGACTTCCTCAACCTGGTTCGAAATATCGGACGTTGAACGATCATCCGGACAGACCGTAAGGCGCGCCGCACCTCGGGTCAATGGATCCCGCACCAACGCCTGTGAACCCACGGGGAGTTCGTCGAAACCGTTGACGCGCAAGACATTCGACTTTACGGTCCCGTTCGAAGTCACGAGCAGCGTCTGATATTTCGAACACGCTGATGCGGCCAGGTACGGGCCGCCATCTTGAAGAAGAGAGCCTTCATGCCCCCCTCCCTCCCGAGTCGCCGAGGCGTGCTCGGCGGACTCGGAGCGCTCGCCGTCGCGGGCAGCTTCGGTGTGGCCGCCGCCAATCGCAGCGCCTCCGCGCTCGCGTCCGACGCGGACGTACGGGTCCGCTACTGGAACCTCTTCAGTGGCGGTGACGGCGCCAACATGATCGCGATGCTGGACGCCTTCCGCGCGGACCATCCCGGCATCGCGGTCAAGGACTCCACGCTCCAGTGGGGCAACCCCTTCTACACCAAGCTCGCCATGGCGGCCGCGGGCGACCGCGCCCCCGAGCTCGGCGTCATGCACCTGGGCCGCGTGTCGGGCTTCTCGCCGGGCCGGCTCCTCGACCCGTGGGACGAGGCGCTTCTCGCCAAGTACGGCGTGCGCAAAGAGGATTACCGCCCGACGCTGTGGAACCGGGGCGTCGTCGACGGCAAGCTCTACGCCCTGCCGCTCGACATCCACGTACAGCTCTGCTTCTACCGCAAGGACGTACTGAAGAAGGCCGGCCTGCTCGGCGACGACGGCCGGATGATCGAGGCCGCCTCCACCGACGCGTGGTTCGACGTCCTGAAGAAGGCCAAGAAGGTCCAGAAGAAGGGCCTGCAGACCATCGGCCTGTGGACCGACAACCTCAACTTCCAGTGGTGGTTCTTCGTCGCCTTCTACACCCAGCTCGGCGGCGAGTGGTTCGACGACGGCAACACAGGGGTTCTTTTCGACGCCGACAAGGCCACCGAGGTCCTGGAGTTCTTCCGGCAGCACGTCACCGACGGCTACGTCATACCGGGCGCGCCGACCGGCGAGCAGTTCGTCAACGGTGCCCCCTTCACCTGGGAGGGCAACTGGTCGGTGCCCACCTTCGACACCGCCAAGCTCGACTACGGCGCGGCACCGCTGCCGCCCGTCTTCGGCAAGGCGGCCACGCACGCCGAGGCGCACGCGTTCGTCCTGCCGCACCAGGCGCACCGCGGCGGCCCCGCCAACGACGGCGCGCACCAGCTGGCCGCGTACGTCGTCCGGCACGCCCAGCAGTGGGCGGCCGGCGGTCACATCCCCGCGTACACGCCGACGCTCTCCACGGCCGCGTACAAGAAGCTCACTCCGCAGAACGAGTACGCGAGCGCCATGGACCACCAGGCCACCGAGCCCAAGGTGTGGTTCGCCGGCTCCACCGGCGTGCTCGCCCAGGACCTCGGCCCGATGGTCGTCTCCTCGACGATGGGCTCCGCCAGGCCGGCCCAGGTCGCGCAGCGCATGAAGAAGGAGCTCGTCAAGCTCCTCGCCTCGAAGAACCCGATGGACGGCAAGGCCGCCGCGCAAGGGGGTGCGGTCGCATGACGACGACCAGCGCTGAGACCGTCATCGCCCCGGCCCGGTCGAAGACCGTCGCGAGGGTGGCGACCGTACGCCGCAAGCAGGGCTTCCAGCACGGGGGGTGGTTCATCGCCCCGTTCCTGGTGCTCTTCGTGCTGTTCGTCATCTGGCCGCTGTTGCGCGGTGTCTACCTCAGCCTCACGGACGCCAACATCTCCGGCGACGGCGCGAACTTCGTCGGCCTCGACAACTACCGTGAGGCGCTGGGCGATTCGGCGATGTGGGACGCGCTGGGCCACAGCGCGTACTTCACGCTGCTCGTCGTGCCGTGCATCACCGTCCTGGCCTTCCTCCTCGCGATGCTCGCCCACAGCATCGAGCGAGGCAAGTGGCTGTGGCGGCTGTGCTTCTTCGTGCCGTTCCTGCTGCCGTCGACGGTCGCCGCCAACATGTGGCAGTGGCTGTTCACCCAGGGGATCGGCCTGTTCAACGAGACGTTCGGGCTCACCACGCCCTGGCTGACCGACAAGTCGTACGCGATGTTCGCCCTCGTCATCCAGACGCTGTGGTGGACGGTCGGCTTCTCGTTCCTGCTCTACCTCGCCGCGCTCCAGTCCATCCCCGCCCACCTCTACGAGGCCGCCAAGCTGGACGGCGCGAACGCCTGGCACCGGCTGGTCCACATCACGCTGCCGATGCTGCGCCACATCACCGGTCTGGTGGTCGCGCTGCAGATCCTGGCCTCGCTCCAGCTCTTCGACCAGGCCGTGGTGATGATGGACTTCGGGCCGGGACCCGAGCTCAGCACGCGCGCGTTCGTCCAGTACACGCTCGAGCAGGGCTTCACCAGCTACCGCGTGGGCTACGCCTCCGCGATGTCCATCATCTTCTTCGTGATCATCGCGGCCGTCGCCCTCGGACGCATGGTGCTGCTGCGCAACCGTGAGGAGAGCGCCCGATGACCACCGCCACGACGCTCGAAGTGCGCAAGACCCGCAAGCCCTGGACGCCGAGTCAGATCGTCCTCACGCTGCTCGGCGTCGCCGTTTCCGCCGTGTTCGTGGCGCCGATCGCCGCGGCCCTGTTCACCTCGCTCAAGTCCGAGGCGGAGGCGGCCGAGATCCCGCCGCACTGGCTGCCCGAGGACTGGACGGTGCAGGCGTGGCAGGCGCTGTGGGAGACCGGCAACGTCTCCAACTGGTTCGTCAACTCCCTTGTGGTGTCGGTCCTCGTGACGGCCGTCGTGCTGACGGTCTCCGCCCTCGCCGGCTACGGCTTCGCCCGCACCGAATTCCGCGGCAAGAGCATCGTGATGGGCGTCGTGATGGCGGGCCTGATGATCTCCCCGGCCGTGCTCGGCGTTCCCCTGTTCACCACCGTCCAGCAGATGGGGATGGTCGACACGTACTGGGGCATGATCCTGCCCCAGTGCGCGCCGGCCGCCATGGTCTACATCCTCTACAAGTTCTTCCAGGGCATCCCGAAGGAACTGGAGGAGGCCGCGTTCATCGACGGCGCGGGCCGCTGGCGGGTGTTCTTCACCGTCATCCTGCCGCTGTCCCGCCCCTCGCTCGCGGCCGTCGGCATCTTCACCTTCATCAGCTCGTGGAACAACTTCCTGTGGCCGTACATGGTGACCAACAACCCGGACCTGATGACCATGCCGAACGGCATCGCGACCGTCATGAACTCCTACGGCATCCAGTGGGCCCAGCTCATGGCGGGCGGCCTGATGGCGGGCCTGCCCCTGATCGTCGTCTTCGTCTTCTTCCAGCGCCAGATCGTCGCCGGTGTCGCGCACACGGGCCTGGCCGGACAGTAGGGAGCACCCGCACAGGCAGAAGCGCCCCCGCCGGGTCCCACCGGCAGGGGCGCTGGTCTGTGGGTTCCCGGCCGGTGGGGTCTGCCCACGGGCCGGGATGGTTCAGGCCAGGAGATCGATCGCGTCGACGGCGATCCCCGGGCTCAGGTACCCGGTTCCGGAGGAACCACTCACCACGTTGAGCTTCAGCACGTTGTACTGGCCGGTGTCCTTCTGCCACGCGGTCGCCGGCACGTTGTAGACGAAGGTGTGGTTGTCGCCGCGGTACGAGCCCGTGGTCAGGGACCGCGTGGACGGCTGGGTGGGCGGCGAGGGGATCGCCGACACCCAGTCATTGACGGTGACTTGGGGACGGCCGTTGATGTACGCGGTCGTCACGCCGATCCTCAGAGTGTGCGCGGCGGCGACCTGGGCCGCGGTCAGCTTGAAGTAGACCAGGATGCCGTCGTTCACGTCCTTCCACAGATAGCAGGGGAAGGACGTGGTCGCGTCGGAGCCGATGACGACGTTGCCCTTCCAGCTGCTCGCGCGGGTGTCGGAGGGATGGGCGTACGTCATGAGCTTGGCGTTCTTGAACTCCCCCGGTGTGCCGTCCCAGTTGCCGAGCCGCCAGAGGGCGTTCGCGCTGCTCGGGTCGCCGGTGACGGTGAGGGTGTTCAGCGCGGTCGTGCCGCCCGCGGTCACCTCGACTTGCCTTGTGTGGACGGCGAGTTCGCCCTTGTAGATGGTCAGCGTGTACGTCCCCGGGAGCATCCCGGCGCAGGAGAAGCCGCCCGTCGAGGCGTTGGCGGTGGCCCAGTACTGGGCGGCCGCGTTGGCGAATCCCACCGTGTAGGGGTGGTCGGTGTCCCGGCCTGAGATGCCGACGCCTGCGACCTTGCCGCGGCCGCTCTTGCCCACCCAGCCGGCGAGGCCCAGGCCGTCGACCCATGAGGTGTCCAGGTTCTTGGCGAACAGCGCGCTGGAGGGCGCGGCGCCGTCGGTGAAGCCGAGGACGTAGGGGCCCTGCAGGCCGAAGCGCATGGCCTCGGTCTGGCTCTGGTTGTAGTGCAGGATCTCGTACAGCCCGACGCCCCCGTCGTTCGAGTGGCGAAGGAGCGAGCGGTAGAAGGGGCCGCCGGAGGCCTTCTCGTGGTTGGAGCGGATCATCCACAGGCCGACCGATCCGGTGGTGTACCCGACGTAGTCGTAGTCCATGACGCGGACACCCGAGTAGTGCTTGGAGCGGGTCTGGCCGCTCGACTGCTTCCACACGTCGCCCGCCTCGATGACGGTGTCCGAGGCCTCGACCCACGCGTCCGGGCCCGAGTTGGGGAAGATGCCGGCCTTGATGCGGGCGATGTAGCGGGTGGCGGTGAAAGACGTGTCGGCCTTGTTCGTCCACAGGTAGACGTTGTTCTGGCCGCTGCGCGCCGCGTAGTAGTGGCGCAGTGTGCCGTGGGTGACGGACACCAGGATGGTGGCGCCGGACTGCTTGACGGAGACGGTGGAGGCCCCGAGCCCGGACTCGACGTGGCTGTGCTTGCCGCCGTAGCCCTCGTACTCCTTGCCACGGAAGGCGAGCGAGGTCAGATCGCCGGTGGACTTGCTTACCTTGAAGACGAGTTGGGCTCCGGTGTCGACGACGTAGTTCGTGCCGTCGTCGCTGTAGCCGAAAGCGGCGGCCGAGGCGGTGGCCAGCAGGCCCGAGTTGGTGACGGCCGCGGCCGCGGTGGCGGTGGCCGCGACGGCGGTGGCGCCCAGGACGCGGCGGCGGGTCAGGGATCTCTTGTGGCTGCTCATGGGGGGACGCTCCAGCACGAAGAGGGGGAGGAGAGGGAAGCGCAGGGCAGGGCGAGGGGGCGGTGCGGTACGGCCGGGGGGTCTGGCCGTACCGCACCGGGGGGAGGCGTCGCAGCTGCTGGTATCTGTCGCAGCTACTGGTAACTGATGTCCGAGGACGTGAAGTTGCAGTACGTGCCGTCCGGGCCCGTGCCCGTCTTGACCGGCTCGGCACCCGTGTTGTTGCCGGTGAACCGGTCGCAGGTGGCGATCTTCTTGCCGCTGTCGCCGTGGATGCGGATGTTGCGCAGCGCGGCCGTGTCGCCGTAGTTGGTGTTGATGCCGACGATCCCGGTGCCGGGCGCGGTGATGTCGACGTCGTTGATGATGATCGTCCGCTTGTACTGCGTCGAGCAGTTGCCGCAGGAGCGCACCAGCTTGCCGAAGTCGGACACCTGGAACTTGCTGACGACCAGCTTGCCCGCGCCGTTGAACTGGAGGACCTTGTCCGAGGCCTTCCGTGCGCCGCCGCCGTACACCTTGTACACGGCGGACGCCGACTTGCCCTTGAAGGTCGCGGCGTCCTCGCCGACGTCCTCCCACCACACGTTCTGGATCGTGCAGCTGCCGGAGCAGTGGACGCCGTCCGCGGCCGGGGAGCCGAGGACGACGTTCTTGAGGACGGCCCCTTCCGCGAGCTTGAAGATCGGGTCCTGGCCCTCGTCCTGGCCGTCGCCGCCCAGGTCGCCGCTGCCGTAGAAGCGCTTGAGGCCGCCGTCGTAGGTGCCGGAGACCTCGATGGTCTTGGTCACCGCCTGCTGCCCGCTGGGGGTCGGCCAGGCGGCCGCCGCGCCCGCGGGTGACGTCAGCACGTTCGTGACGATCGCGGCGCCGGTCAGCCCGACCGCGGCGGTGGCCGCGCCGAGGGCACGACGCCGCGTCAGGCGCCGCTTGCGGCCCTTGCGCAGTTCGGCTCGTTGAGTCATGTGTCCCATTCCTTCGGGGTGGGGGGATGATCTTTACGATCTGTGGTCGCCACCGTCGGGGAAGGGGTTGCCGCGGACCCGGAAATTTCCTGGACCGGTCGCGGTCGCCGTCCGTGGGCTACTCGAAGTCGCCCTTCCAGTCGGCCTGTTCGGCCGCCGTCGCCGCATGGACCTTGTACGCGTCGTCGTCCGCGTTCCGCTCCCCCTCGGCGTGGTCGTACTGCCCGGCGAACACGAACTCGCCGACCGGGACGGTCCGGCCTGCCTTCAGCGTCCAGCGGTAGACGAGCACGCCGTCCGACTCGCGTACGGAGACGTCGAAGTCTTCGGCGGGCAGCGAGCGCCAGTTGCCGGTGTCGGCGACGTTGCCGGTCTGCTTGACGCGCAGCTCGACGGTGAGGGCGGTGAGCGGCTTATCCGTCTTCACGGTGATGTTGCTCTGCGCCCAGAAGGCGGAGCTGCCGGGGTCGATGGAGCCGTCCGCCCACACCAGGTCCGCGGCGGGCACGGTGCGCGGCGGCCGGTCCGTGCCGGAGGTCGTGGGCGGCGACTTGACCGGGCGGGAGGTCGGCGGGCGCGTGCTGCCGGTCGGCTTCGACGTCGGCGGCGTCGAGGGCCGGGCGGTGGTGGCGTCGGGCGTCGGGCTCGTCGCCACGGTCTGCCGGCCGGGGTCCGGGTCCGCGCCGCGCACCGCGGAGGCGACGCCGTAGCCGCCGACGGCGAAGACTCCGGCAACGGCCGCTGTCGCTCCCACGACGCGCAGCCAGGGGGCGCGGGGCGCACGCGGGGCATGCGTACGAGGGGTGCGGTCCTCGGCCATCCCCCGCTCGATCCGCGCGAGCATCCGCTCCCGGTCGGGCCGGTGTGCGTGGGCCGCGTGCCGCAGCCGCCTGCGCAGCTCCTGGTCCCGGGCCGCTTCCTGCCGCTCCTCTTCGTGCGAGGTCATCATTTCCCCCCTCCCGCGTCCGCGACGGTCAGTCTCATCCGTTCCAGCGGCTGCTGCGATCCGAGCAGTCGCTGCAGCTCGGCCATGCCCTTCGACGTCTGGCTCTTCACCGTACCCACCGAGATTCCCAGGGTGTGCGCGGTGTCCTTCTCGGAGAGATCGAAGGCGTGCCGCAGCACCACACAGGCCCGCTTGCGGAACGGCAGCCGGCGCAGGGCCTCCTGTACGTCGACCACGGCCGGCACGTCGGGGTCGTCCGCCTGCTCGCTGCGGCCGGCCCAGAACAGGGTGACCCTGCGGCGTTCGCGGACCGCGCTGCGGATCCGGCTGCGCGCCATGTTGGCCACCACGCCACGGGCGTACGCCGCCGGATGATCGGCGGCGCGCACCCGGTCCCAGCGGTGCCAGAGCGCGAGCAGCGCGTCCGCCGCCAGGTCGTCCGCGCCGTCGGCGTCGCCGGTCAGCAGGTGGGCGAGGCGGGCGAGGGAGGAGTAGTGCTGCTCGAAGAAGGCGTGGAACTCGACGGTCGCGTCGTCCTCGGTGCGGGTGTGCCGCTCGGGCTCGCTCATCTGCAGGGGCTCCCTCATCGGCCGACCCGGGAACGCTGCTCGACCCCGGCCGGGTCGGGCGGGTTCGAGCGGGTGAGGTACTGCGGGACGGGCGAGCGGTCGCTGCCCCGGTCGCGGACGAGTCCGTGGCGCACGATGCCCTGCGCGGGGTCGGGCGGCAGGCGCACCTCGCCGTCGATCTCGGCCCAACTGGCGGGCATGACGGCGAGGTTGTAGTCGGCGCCGCGTTCGTTCTGGTGGAGGGTGACCTTGCCGTCGACGTAGAAGTACTCGTTCTGCCACATCTGCTGGGCCCCGGCGGGCAGCACCGTGAAGCCGGTGTCCTTCGCGCCCATCCAGGTGTGCGGGCGGTCGGTCTCGCCCGGTATCTGGTCGTCCATCCGGCGTCCGCCGCCGGAGGCCACGTGGAACAGCTTGCCGTCGAGTCCGGTCCAGGTCGGCATGGCGAGGGACCCCGGGCGCTCGGCGGGCACGAGCTGCCAGCGCACCGTGAAGTAGCCCTGCCCGCTGAGGGTCACGGTGTCACCGCGGTGCTCCATCACGGCCTTGGGCCCGGCCGAACTGGTCAGCCCCGATTCGGGGCGGTGCGGCAGTGCGGCGGGCGATGCCTGTGGGTCGGGGGCCCGGTCGGCTGCGTCCACGACGGAGCCGTAGCGGGCGGGCGCGGGGCGGGCGGGCGTGGGGCGGGCGGTGGCGGACACCCGGGACGGGGCGCGGGTCGGCTTCGGCGACGAAGACGGTGCGGGGGTTCCCGTCGGCGCGCGGTACGCGGTCGGCACCTGCGACGGCGCGGCCCGCGGCGGCGACGGCCGGGGGGCGTCATGGTCGTACGCGACATACGTGCCGCCCACCGCGAGCGTGACCCCCGCCGTCGCAAGCACGGCAGGCTTGGCGAGCACCTGCATCAACTGCCCCGACCAGCCCACAGGATCGGCGGCAAGGGCCGCCCCCTGCACGGCCGCTCCCCCGCCCGAAGCCCCCGGCAGCAGCGAGCCCAGCGCCTGTACGGCAAGCCCGGCGGGCAGCGGCACCAGCGCGAGCCCGGCGAGGAGCCGCTGCGCCGGAATGACGTCCGCCGCGGGTTCCCCGCACTCCGGGCAGTGCCTCAGATGCCGGGCGATGCGCTTGCGCCACACCGAGTCGGGTCGGCCGTCCCAGCCCGAGGTGAGGTCGACGAGGCCGACGCACGCATCGGCGGCCAGCGCCCGGACCAGGCAACGGGCGCTCTCCAGGCGCTCCTTGAGCCGCTGGACACGTACGGCGGTGTGCTGCCTGGACTGCCCCAGGGCGTCCGCCAGCTCCTGCCGGGTCAGCTCGCCCGCGACCTCCAGCCACCACAGCGCGAGCAGCTGCCGGTCGTCCGCGTCGAGCCAGCGCGTGGCCTCGGCGACCTCCTGACGCTGGCCTTGCAGGCCGAGCCGCAGGATGGTGAGGTCCGCGAAGTCGCCGCCGGGGTCGGCCGTTTCGAGCTCGCCGAGGGGGACGGGTGCGGTCTCGTGAGCCCGCGCCCGCTCACGTATCCGGTCCCGTATCCGGTGCATGGCGATGGCCACGAGCCAGGAGCGGAACCGGCCGGGGTCGCGGAGCTCGCCGAGGGAGCGCACCACGCGCAGCATGGTGTCCTGGACGACGTCGTCGACGTCGGGGTGTCCGTTCAGGGCACGCCCGACGACGTTGTAGACGAACGGCAGCTCGGCGGCGAGGAGTTGCTCCATCGCCTGCCGGTCACCGGCTTGGGCCGCCGCGACTCTGCGGCGCCGCACGTCCTCGTCGTCCACGCCTTCTCCGCACGCCTCACACTGGACTGTTCGGGGTTTCGTACGCCGTATGTGATTCCGAACGCGAAACGGTAAGGGGCCTTCCGGCGCGGGTCAACTGACCGGAAGTAACAGATCTCAACGGGCATTCCGGCGGGTGCCGGTCATCTCCCTCACCTCGAAGGGCTGTTGCGTTCCCTCGGCCTGGACCCGGATCTCGTCGCCCACGCGCTCCACGCGGAAGACGGCCGCAGGACTGCCGTCGAGGCCGGGCACGGCCACCTCGGCCCGGTCCACGCCCGGCGCCACGAGCAGCGTGAGCCCGTCCAGCCAGGCCCCGTCCGGCCGCTGCTCGTCGGCCCCCCACGGCAGCACCGCGCCGGGTCTGACGTACAGCGGCAGGCTGTCGAAGCCGTGCACCTCGCGCCGCCAGCCGGGGCCCTGGACCGTCTCGCCGGTCAGCAGGTGGGTCCAGGTTCCTTCGGGAACGTAGAACTCGACCTCCCCGTCGGCGGTGAAGACCGGTGCGACCAGGAGGTCCGGGCCGAGCATGTACTGCCGGTCGAGGGTGCGGCAGGCCGGGTCGTCGGGGAACTCGAGGAGCATCGGGCGCATCACCGGCACCCCGCTGCGGTGGGCCTCGACCGCGACTCCGTACAGGTAAGGCATCAGGCGGTGCTTGAGCCGGGTGAACTTGCCCGCCACGGCGACCGCTTCCTCGCCGAACGCCCACGGCACCCGGTAGGAGACGTTGCCGTGCAGCCGGCTGTGTGAGGAGAGCAGGCCGAAGGCGAGCCAGCGCTTGAAGACCGCCGGGTCGGGCGTGCCCTCGAAGCCGCCGATGTCGTGGCTCCAGAAGCCGAACCCGCTCAGCGACAGGGACAGGCCGCCGCGCAGCGACTCGGCCATGGCTTCCAGCGACGCGAAGCAGTCGCCGCCCCAGTGCACCGGGAACTGCTGGCCTCCTGCCGTGGCGCTGCGTGCGAAGAGGACGGCCTCGCCCCGGCCGCGTACCTCCTGAAGGAGGTCGAAGACGGCCTCGTTGTAGAGGTGCGTGTAGTAGTTGTGCATGCGCTCGGGGTCCGAGCCGTCGTACCAGACCACATCGACCGGCACCCGCTCGCCGAAGTCCGTCTTGAAGCAGTCGACGCCCATGGCGAGCAGCGTGCGCAGGCGGTCGGTGTACCAGGCGCGGGCGGCCGGGTTGGTGAAGTCGACCAGGGCCATGCCGGGCTGCCACAGGTCCCACTGCCAGATGTCGCCGTTCGCCCGCCGCACCAGGAATCCGGCGGCCGCGGCCTCCGCGAACAGCGCGGATTTCTGGGCGATGTAGGGATTGATCCACATGCTGACTTTCAGCCCGCGCTCCTTGAGGCGGGCCAGCATGCCCTCCGGGTCGGGGAAGACGTCGGGGTCCCACTCGAAGTCCGACCACTGGTATTCGCGCATCCAGAAGCAGTCGAAGTGGAAGACGCTCAAAGGGAGTTCACGCTCGGCCATGCCGTCGACGAACGAGGCGACGGTCTCCTCGTCGTACGGCGTGCAGAAGGACGTCGTCAGCCACAGCCCGAACGACCAGGCCGGCGGCAGCGCGGGCCGCCCGGTCAGGGCGGTGTAGCGGATGAGGACGTCCTTCGGGGTCGGCCCGGCGACGACGTAGAACTCCAGGGACTGGTCCTCGACGCTGAACTGCACCTGCCCGACCGACTCCGAGCCGATCTCGTACGACACCTTCCCGGGATGGTTGACGAAGACGCCGTAGCCGCGCGAGGAGAGGTGGAAGGGGATGTTCTTGTACGCCTGCTCGCTGCTGGTGCCGCCGTCGGCCTGCCAGATGTCGACGCTCTGCCCGTTCTTGACGTACGGGGTGAAGCGCTCGCCGAGCCCGAAGATGGACTCCCCTACACCTAGGGCGAGTTGCGTGATCATGTGGTGGGCGCCGTCGAGGGTGGTGGCGAAGGCGGTGCCCTTGCGTTCGACGGCGGTCAGGCGGCGGCCCTCGGCGTCCAGGAACTCCAGGCCCCAGGGGGCGGAGCTGTCCAGGCGCAGGGTGAGCGGGCCGCTGGTCAGCTCGGTGACGGTGCCGTCGCGGCGGACCTTCGCGGAGCCGGGTGCCTCGCTCGCGCCGGGCAGGTCGAAGTCGGGTCCGTGGTGGGCCTTGCCCGCGTGGTGGGTGGTGCGCACGCCGATGACGCCTTCGGCCGGGGAGAAGCATTCGACCGTGATCAGCGGGGTGTTGAGGGTGTCGCCGCGGTCGCGTACGCGGTGGACAGCGGCGTACGCCGTGAAGTGGTCGTCGTCCGCGCGCAGATCGCGGACTTCGGTGGCGTAGGAGGCCTGGACGCCGTCGCGCATGAGCCAGAAGCCGTCGGTGAACTTCATCGCGTGGACTTCCTCGGGTTCGGTGCGGGCGCCGGGCTCTCGGGGGTGGCACGGAAGGTGAGCCGGGCCAGGCGGACGGGGCCGGTCAGCCGGACCCGCAGATCGCGTACGCCCGTGACGGTGAAGTCGGCGGTGCGGGTGGTGTAGTCGTACGGGCCCTTCGTCGGTGGGATGTCGACGGTGACGGCCGCAGTGCCCTCGATGAGCTCGACCGTCCCTTCGCCCGCTGCCTCGACCGTGACGGCCGACACTCCGTGCACGCCGAAGTCGCAGGCACGGAAGACCAGTTCGCCCTCCGCTCCCCCGAGTTCGCCGAGTCCTTTGAGGCCGCCGAGCCCGCCGAGGGCCGTCACCGCGTCGCCCGATGTCCTGGTGCGGTCGACGATCTCCGTGCCGAGTTGTTCGTCGTACGCCGCCGCGGCCAGGCCGGCCTCCCGCACCGGCCTGGCCGCGATCGGTTCTCCGTCGATTCGGAGCGAGGTGCTGAGGCGGATGTCGGCGCTGGAGGCTCCGGCCATGAACTCGTACGTTCCCGGGGAGACGGTCCAGCTGTCGTGGGCGACGTCCCAGAACCCGAGGTCGGAGAGCGGGAGCCGGAAGGTGAGGTGCTCTGTCGCGCCGGGCGCCAGGTGGATGCGGCGGTGCGCGGCGAGTTGCCGGTGCGGGCGGAGCACGGGTGGGTCGAGGGCCCGGGTGTAGAGCTGCGCCACCTCGTCGGCGGCGACCGGGCCGGTGTTGGTGACGGTGAAGGAGATCCACAGGGCATCGCCCGCGCGTTCGGCGGTCAGGGCCGCGTAGGCGAAGGAGGAGTAGCCGAGGCCGTGCCCGAAGGGGTGGAGCGGGGCGTCCTCCAGGTACTGGTAGGTCTGGCGGGAGCCGATGATGTCGTAGTCGAGGAGGTCCGGCAGGTCGGCATCGGCCGCGTACCAGGTCTGCGGGAGCCGACCGGCCGGGGAGACGTCACCGGCCAGGACCCGGGCGAGTGCGGTGCCCGCGGCCTGTCCGCCATGTGCGGTCCACAGCAGGGCGGGCAGAGCGGCGTGCGCGTCGCCGACCGCGTAGGGGTAGGCGGAGACCAGGGCGAGCGCGGTGCGCGGGTTGGCGGTGCGGGCCGCGCGCCAGAGGCGTTCCTGGTGCGGGGGCAGGGCGAGGGTGGTGCGGTCCTCGGTCTCGCGGCCGTTCAGGTGCGGGTCGTTCCCGGCGACGACGATCACCGCGTCGGCGTCGAGGGCGGCGCGGATCACGGCGTCCTCGCCTCGCTCGATGACGTCGATCTCGAAAATCTCCGGAACTTCCTCCGCGGCGGCAACCTTCACGCCGTCGGCGGCAACGCAGACGTGACCACCCGTCCCTGTGTGCCTGAGGAGGAACCCGCTCTCATGCGGTTCGAGGGAGAACGTCTCCTGCACGACCCAGCCGCCCGGCTGGTCCGCGGAGGCGCGCACGAAGCCGTCCTCGGCGACCGAGAGGTAGCGGCCGTCCGCCGCGCGCAGGGTCAGCACGCCCTCGCCCCAGTCCATCAGGGCGAGTTCGGCGGGCTCGGCGCCGAGGGTCAGTGGCGGCAGATCGGTGCGGCCGGCGAGCAACGCCGGGTCGAGCGCGCCCTCGACTGCAGGGGGCGTGCCCTCCGTCGCGGCACCACGGACGGTGCCCTCCGTCTCGGCCATCGGAACCTGCAGCCAGCCCGCCGCGCATCTGAGCCTGACCCGGTCCGCGCCTTCGGCGAAGGTGACGTTCGCCGCGCCGAAGCGTTCGCGCAGGCCGTCCAGCGGGGTGCTGCGGCGGATCAGGGTGCCGCTGTACCAGTCGAGTTTGCACTCGTCGGCGAGCAGCCCGACCACGGCGATCCGCTGCCCGGCGGTCGGGTCGAGGGGCAGCAGCCCGTCGTTCTTGAGCAGCACGATCGCCTGCTCGGCGGCCTCCCGGGCGAGCGCCCGGTGCGCGGGGGTGTCGAAGTCGCGCAGCGAGAGCGCCGCGTAAGGGGCGTGCCCGGGGTCGAACTCGCCGAGCCGGAAGCGGACGGACAGGTGGCGGCGTACCGCCGTGTCGATGTCCGCCTCGCCGATCAGGCCCTGGTCCAGGGCGCGTCGGATGCGGCCGGTGATGAGCGTGGGGTCGGTGCCGTGGTCGGTGAAGCTGTCGACGCCCGCGATGAGAGCCGCGGCGGTGGCTTCCTCGTGGGTGTCGAAGTACCGCTCGGAGTCGACCAGGTTGGAGGGGGCGCCCGCGTCGGAGCAGACCAGGAGCTCCTCGTCGGTCCAGGTGCGCAGGTGCTCGCGCAGGTGCGGCGAGACGTGGTTGGGGCGGCCGTTGACCAGGTTGTACGCGGGCATCACCCCGGCGACCGCGCCCGCCTCGACGGCGGTGCGGAAGGCCCGCTGGTCGTACTCGTGCAGGACGCGCGGCCTGATCGACGAGGACGAGGTGTCCCGGTCCGTCTCGTTGTTGTGGGCGAGCCAGTGCTTGAGGACGGGGGCCGTACGCCAGTACACGGGGTGGTCGCCGCGCAGGCCGCGCGTGTAGGCGACGGCGATCGCGGAGGTCAGGTGGGGGTCCTCCGAGTAGCCCTCCTCGTTCCTGCCCCACAGCGGGTGGCGCAGCAGATTCACGGTCGGGGCCCAGACGTTGAGGCCGACGCGGTCGTCGCGGGAGCGCATGGCGCGGGCCTCGGTGGAGACGGCCTCGCCGACACGGCGTACGAGATCGTCGTTCCAGGTCGCGCCGAGCCCGACGGCCTGCGGGAAGACGGTGGCGGGGCCCATCCAGGCCACTCCGTGCAGGGCCTCCTGTCCGGTACGGAAGGCGTCGATGCCGAGCCGCTCGATCGCCGGCGCGAACTGGTGCAGCAGCGCGATGCGTTCGTCGAGGGTCAGGCGGGCCAGGAGGTCCTCGACGCGCCGGTCATGGGGCAGCTCGGGGTCGCGGAACAGTGGTGGGCTGGTCGTCACGTACAGGTCCCCTTGGCGCGGTGGCTGGATGAATCCCTACGAAGTGAATCGCGATGCACCTTCATGAGTCTCTACGCATCTTCGAAGCGCTTCGATGCTCGATCGAGGAGACCGCGGCTGTCAAGAGCGCCCACACAAGTAGCAACAGCTCCGCTTTGGTTACGCCAACTCAACTCTGCGCAGAGTCTTGCCGCCAGGAACCCGTTCACTTAACCTCGCCGCAACATCGAAGCGCTTCGACAGTGTCGACAGTGGCGATAGTGAGGTCACCGCATGACGCCGAACCAGCCCTCCTCCCCCAGCCGGAGAACCTTCCTGGCCTCATCAGCCGTAGTGGCGGCGGCTGTTGCCGGAGGCGTACCGCTGCTCAGTGCGTGCAGCGGCTCCGAGGGGACGGACAACGAGGGCACGACCACGGGCAAGAAGCTCAAGGACCTGCTTCCGGCCCATGTCGCCACGAAGGGCATCACGCCCGACATCCCGAGCAAGAACGGGTCGGCGGCCGGCTTCACCAAGGCGCTGCCCGCGGACCAGTTGGTCACCTCGGTGCCGAAGAAGCTGGGCAAGGGCGGCGAACTCAGCGTCATGGCCCCGCTGTGGGGCACCTCACCCAAGCAGGGCAATGCGTACTGGAAGGCGATGGACGACGCCATCGGCGTCCGCGTCAAGTGGCAGAACCAGGACGGCGTCACGTACGGGCAGAAGCTGGGCGCGGTGCTCGCCTCCAGCGACGTCCCGGACATCGTGGTCGTCCCGGGCTGGGAACTCCAGGGCAAGATACCGAGCGCCATCTCCAACAAGTTCGCCGACCTCGGCCCTCATCTGAGCGGCGACAAGGTCAAGAAGTACGCGAACCTCGCCGCGGTCCCGACCGCCGCCTGGCAGCGCTCGGTCTTCGGCGGCAAGCTGCGCGGCATCCCGATGCCCTTGGAGGCCTCTCCCGGCATCGCACCCTTCTACGCCGCCGACCGCTTCAAGGAGAAGGGCTACGAAGTCCCGCGCACCACCCAGGAGTTCTACGACCTCTGCAAGGAGATCAACGCCCCCAAGAGCAAGGTCTGGGCCTGTGGCGACATGACCTGGGCCGCCTGGGGCTTCTTCGGCGTACTGCCCGAGAAGCCGCTCTACTGGAAGCTGGAGGGCGACAAGCTCGTCAACCGCTACGAGACCGACGAGTACCTGGAAGCCCTGGCGTGGTCCCGCTCGCTGTACTCGGCGGGATTCGTCCACCCGGACATCAAGGCCGAGCGCGAGGACGCGGGCAATCTCCTGGCCTCCCGCAAGCTGTGGATGTACAACGCCAACATCCAGGACTGGTACGGCAAAACGGTGGTCCAGCGCGTCGACAACCCGGATTTCCAGATGGCCGCGATGGACTACTTCGCGCACGACGGCGGCGACCCCACGCTGTACATGGCCCAGCCCTCCGACTTCTGGTGCTTCGTCAACGAGAAGGCGGACAAGAAGACGGTCCAGGACGCGCTGGCCCTCGCCAACTTCTGTGCCGCGCCCTGGGGATCGAAGGAGCAGCGGCTCAAGGCGTACGGCGTCGAGGGCGTCCACCACACACTGACGGACGACGTGCTCGTCAAGAACGGCCAGGGCAACAACGAGGTGTTCGCCACGTACGAGTACGTGGGCTCGCCGCCGCCCTTCCGTGCCTGGCCGGACCACCCGGACGTGGTCAAGGGCGTGGTCGAGTGGCAGCAGCGCCAGGGCCCGTTCCTCAAGAAGCCGCTCTTCCACGGCATGCAGATCGCCGAACCCAACCGGTACGCCGAGCTGAACGCCCAGTTCGAGGACACCGAGAAGGACATCGTCCGCGGCCGCAAGAAGGTCAGCGACATGCAGCAGATGGTCTCGGACTGGCGGTCGGGCGGCGGCGACAAGCTGCGCGACTGGTACAAGAAGCTGCTCGACGAGACCGGCGACTCGGCCGCCTGAGATGTCACACAGCACCACGAAGACGCGCGGCGCCACGCCGGCCACTGAGGAGGCGGGCGCCGAGCCCACCGCCAGGCGTACGCGCCTCGGGACCCGGCGCCGCAGGACCGGAGCGAAGACCGGCGGGGCAACGCTGCGGCACCGGCTGCGCCGCGACCGGACGCTCATCCTGATGACCGTCCCGGCGCTGCTGCTTCTGCTGGTCTTCAACTACGTACCGCTGATCGGCAATGTGGTCGCCTTCCAGGACTACGACCCCTATGTCGCGGACAACGCCTTCCAGGCCATCACCCAGAGCCCCTGGGTGGGCCTGGAGTGGTTCCAGCACATGGTGGACGACCGGCTGTTCTGGGAGGCGCTGCGCAACACCCTCGCGATCTTCGCGATCCAGCTCACCCTGTTCTTCCCGCTGCCGATCCTGCTCGCCCTGTTCATCAACAGCTTCGTCCGCCCCCGGGTGCGGGCCGTGGCCCAGGCGATCCTGTATCTGCCGCACTTCTTCTCCTGGGTCCTGGTCATCACCATCTTCCAGCAGATGTTCGGCGGCGCCGGCCTGGTCGCGCAGACCCTGCGCGACCACGGCCACGACGGCATCGACCTGATGACCGATCCGGGGCTGTTCAAGTTCCTGATCACCTTCGAGATGATCTGGAAGGACGCGGGCTGGGGCGTCATCGTCTTCCTGGCCGCGCTCGCCGCGGTCAACCGGGACCTCTACGAGGCCTCGGCCATGGACGGCGCAGGACGCTGGCGACGTATATGGCACATCGCGCTGCCCGCCCTGCGCCCGGTGGTGGCACTGCTGCTCGTCCTGCAGGTGGGCAACGCGCTGACGGTCGGCTTCGAGCAGATCCTGCTGCAACGCCAGGCGGTCGGGCCGGGCGCCTCCGAAGTCCTGGACACCTATGTCTGGAACGTCGGCATCAAGACCGGAAACTTCAGCTACGCGGCTGCCGTCGGCATCGTCAAGGGCACCTTCGGGCTCCTCCTCGTCCTCGGCGCGAACAAGGTCGCCCATCTCATGGGCGAGCAGGGGGTGTACAAGCGATGAGCGTGCTCTCCTTCGGCATCAAGCCGGGCAGCCGCAGCGGTCTCCGTCCCGCCTGGGAGGAGGAGCCGTCCAGAACGGGGCTCGCCTCCAAAGGCGTACTCCTCGTCCTGACCTGCCTGGCGATCCTCTTCCCCCTCTGGGTCGTGATCGTCACCAGCCTCTCCTCGGTGAAGACCATCACCGAGGCGGGCGGCCTCGTGGTGATCCCCAGGGGCGTCACCTTCGTCGCCTACCAGGAGCTGCTCGGCGGCGGCCAGGTCGCCCGGGCCACGCTGGTGAGCGTCGGGGTCACCGTCGTCGGCACGCTGTTCAGCATGACGGTGTCGGTCCTGTGCGCCTACGGCCTTTCGCGCCCCGGGTCCGTGCTGCACCGGCCGTTCCTCCTTCTCCTCCTCGCCACGATGTTCTTCGGCGCCGGGCTCATCCCCACCTATCTGGTGGTGCAGGGCCTCGGTCTCACCAACTCCTACCTGTCCTTGATCCTGCCGAGCGCCGTGAACGTGTTCAACATCCTTGTCCTGCGGGCGTTCTTCATGGGGACGGCACAGGAACTGGTCGAGAGTGCCCGCATCGACGGCGCGGGCGACATCCGGATCCTGTGGCAGATCGTCATGCCGTTGTCGAGGGCCGTGCTCGCGGTGATCACGCTGTTCTACGCGGTCGGCTACTGGAGCGCCTGGTTCAACGCCTCGATCTACCTCACCGACCCGGACAAGCTGCCGCTGCAGAACATCATGAACCAGCTCGTCATCCGGGGTGAACGTCCCGCGGGCCTGATGCAGGCCGTCAACACCGGTCACCTGTCCCCGCTCGCCCTCCAGATGGCGGTGATGGTCCTGGCGCTGATCCCGGTCTCGGTCCTCTCTCCCTTCGTCCAGAAGCACTTCAAGGAAGGCATGCTCACCGGCGCGGTCAAGGGCTGACCGCTGTTCAGCTGCCGCCCGATGCCCTGCAAGGCCCTGACCACCTCGCAAGGAGTCGATCTCCGTCATGCCCGACCTCAACGACGTGACCCGTGGCCGCATCCTGTTCGGCGGCGACTACAACCCCGAGCAGTGGCCCGAGGAGGTGTGGCAGGACGACGTCCGCCTGATGAAGGCGGCCGGGGTCAACTCCGTCACCGTCGGCGTCTTCTCCTGGGCGAAGCTCGAACCCCGCCCGGGCGCAAGGGAGTTCGGCTGGCTGGACCGTCTCCTCGACCTGCTGCATCAGCACGGCATCGGTGTCGTCCTCGCCACGCCGACCGCGTCCCCGCCCCCGTGGCTCGGCCGGCTCCACCCCGACACGCTGCCCCGCGACGAGCACGGGCAGATCGTGTGGTGGGGCTCGCGCCAGCAGTTCTCCCACTCCAGCACCGTCTACCGGCACTACGCCGCCGCCCTCACCGAGGACCTGGCCGCCCGCTACGGCGAGCATCCCGCGCTCACCATGTGGCACATCAACAACGAGTACTGCACCTACGACTGGGGCGACGAGTCCGCGCGCGCCTTCCGCGCCTGGCTGCAGCGCCGGTACGAGACGCTCGACGCCCTCAACGAGGCCTGGGGAACAGCCTTCTGGAGCCAGCGCTACGACTCCTGGGCCGAAATCATCCCGCCGCGCCGGGCCCAGTATCTGAAGAACCCCACCCAGGTCCTGGACTTCAAGCGCTTCACGTCCGACGCCTTGCTCGAGTGCTATCTCGCCGAGCGCGACATCGTGACCCGGCACAGCCCGCACCTGCCGGTCACCACCAACTTCATGCCCCTGTGGACCGGCCAGGACGCCTGGGAGTGGGCCCAGCACGAGGACATCGTCTCCGTCGACATCTACCCGGACCCCAAGGATCCCCTCGCCGGCCAGTTCAACGCCATGATCGGCGACATGACCCGCTGCCAGGCGCACGGCCCCTGGATGGTGATGGAGCAGGCGGCGGGCCCGGTCAACTTCCGTGGCATCAACCACCCCAAGCCGCGCGGCCTGAACCGCCTCCTCTCCCTCCAGTCCGTGGCGCACGGCGCGGACGCGATCTGCTTCTTCCAGTGGCGCCAGTCCCGCCAGGGCGCGGAGAAGTTCCACTCCGGGATGGTGTCGCACGCGGGCGAGCACGGCCGCACCTACCAGGAGGTCAAGGAGCTCGGCGCCGACCTCGCCCGCCTCGGCCCCGCGGTCACGGGTACCCACACCCCCGCGCAGGTGGCGGTGGTGCACGACTGGGACTCCTGGTGGGCCGACCAGCAAGGCGGCCGGCTCTCCGACCAGGTCCGCTACGAAGAGCTGATCCGGGCCTGGCACCGCGCCCTGTGGGAGGCGGGCCTCGCCACCGATTTCGCCCGACCCGAGGGCGAGTTGGGCGCCTACCGGGTGGTCGTCGTACCGCATCTGTATCTGCTGACCGACGCGGCCGTCGAGAACCTTCTGGCGTACGTCGCCGACGGCGGGAGCCTCGTCTGCGGCTTCCACACCGGGGCCGCCGACGCGGACGACCGGGTCCGCGAGGGCGGCATGGACGGGCGGCTGCGTGAGCTGTTCGGGATCCGTACGGTCCACGAGTGGTGGCCCCTCGACCCGGGCGAGACGGTCGGCTGCGGAACCTTCCGCGGCACCCTGTGGTCGGAGGAGCTCGAGGCGGCCGAGGACGCCGAGGTCGTCGCCTCCTATGAGGGCGGCGAACTCGACGGGCTGCCCGCAGTGCTGCGCCGGGGGCAGGGCTGGTACATCTCCACACTCCCCGAGCCGGATGCGCTGCGCGAGCTGCTGACCACTGTGGCGAGGGAGGCAGGCGTACGTCCCGTGCTCGACGGTCTGCCTGCGGGCGTCGAGGCCGTCCGCCGCGGCGACCTGCTGTTCCTCCTCAACCACGGCCGCCTGCCGGTCGAGTTGGCCGTACCCGGAACGCACCGCGACCTCCTCGGCGGCGGCACGGTGGAGGGCTCGATCACCCTCGGCCGCTACGGCGTCGCGGTCCTCGCGCCCTGACAGACCCGCGTGCTCTTCCCGGGCACGCGACCACCCCCACGGAAAGGGACGAACCATGGCACCTCGCACCCTGCCCAGCCTCCTCCTGGCCCCCGCCCTGGCCTTCGGCGCGCTCCTCGGCCTCGCCTCGGCCCCCGCCCAGGCCGCCGTCTGGAGCTCCTGCGACCAGTGGGGCAGCACCAGCCTCGGCGGGTACACCCTCTACAACAACATCTGGGGCTCCGGCGCCGGCGCCCAGTGCGTCTGGGCCAACTCCGGTACCAACTGGGGCGTGTGGGCCGACCACCCGGCGACCAGCGGCATCAAGTCCTACCCCAACGCCAAGAAGGTGATCAACAAGCCGATCTCCTCGCTGGCCTCGCTCACCAGCAGCTACAACGTCTCCGTCCCGTCGGCGGGCGACTACAACACCTCGTACGACATCTGGGACACGGACTACGACTACGAGATCATGCTCTGGGTGAATTACCACGGGAACGTCGGCGCGCTCGGCTCCTTCCAGGGCAACGCCACGCTCGGCGGCCACACCTGGGCCGTCTACAAGGGCGACAACGGCGCCAACGAGGTCTTCTCGTTCCTGCGGACCTCCGACTCGTCCGCCGGCACGGTGAACATCCTGCCGATCCTCAAGTGGATCAAGGACACCAAGGGCTGGATGGGCAACGAGACCATCGGCGACGTGCAGTTCGGCTATGAGATCAGCGGGGCCCCGGGCGGGCTCGACTTCCGGACCGACAGCCTGACGGTGTCCTCCGGCTGAATCCCGGCACGAGAAGCGTGTGGGGCAGTGTGGGTCAGTGCGGGGCGGGACCCGTGCTGGCCCGCACGGTCAGTTCCGGGGCGAGCAGTTCCACGGCGTCGCTGCCGTGGCCCTCCAGCTTCGCGATGATCTGCTCGACGGCCTGCCGCCCCATCTCCTGCGCCGGAATGGACACCGACGTGAGCCGCACGGATGCTTGCAGCGCGACCTGGTCGGGGCAGATCGCGACCACCGAGACGTCCTCGGGGACGGCGCGGCCCTGCTGGCGCAGCAGGCCGAGCAGCGGCTCGACCGCCGACTCGTTCTGCACGACGAAGCCGGTGGTGCCGGGCCGCTCGTCGAAGATGCGGGCCAGGGTCGCGGCCATCGCGTCGTAGCCGCCGTCGCTCGGGCGGTGCAGCAGGCGCAGTTTCAGCTCGCGGGCGCGGTTGCGCAGCCCGTCCAGGGTGCGTTCGGCGAAGCCGGTGTGCCGCTCGTAGACGGCGGGGGCCTCACCGATGACAGCGATGTCACGGTGCCCGAGACCCGCCAGATGCTCGGCGCACAGCGCGCCGGTGGCCGTGAAGTCGAGGTCCACGCAGGTCAGCCCGGCCGTCTCGGCGGGCAGTCCGATGAGCACGGCGGGCCGGTCACTCGCGCGCAGCAGCGGCAGCCGCGCGTCGTCCAGCTCGACGTCCATCAGGATCATCGCGTCGGCGAGCCCGCTGCCGGTGACGCGGCGCACGGCGGGCGCGCCCTCCTCGCCGGTCAGCAGGAGCACGTCGTAGCCGTGGGTGCGGGCGGTGGTGGCGACGGCGATGGCGATCTCCATCATCACCGGTACGTACATGTCGGTGCGCAGCGGCATCATCAGGGCGATGACATTGGACTTGCTGCTGGCCAGAGCGCGGGCGCCCGCGTTGGGGTGGTAGCCGAGCTCCTGGATGCTGCGCTCGACGCGCTCGCGGGTGCCGAGCGAGATGGACCGCTTGCCGCTGAGGACGTAGCTCACCGTGCTCGCCGAGACTCCGGCGTGCTGGGCGACCTCGGCAAGGGTGACCATACGTTCTCCCGGACTGTGCGGCGCTCGACTGACGGGCTCGACCCTAGTCGGGCCCTTCCGCGGCTGTCCAGACTGTTGTCGAAGCGCTTCGACTCGCCCTCTGAAGAGGACGCCGTCATCGCAGGCCCAGCTGCGGATGACGCCCTGAGTCGAAGCGCTTCGAGCCTACATCTCGGCGCTGGCCTCTCAGCTTGCGTACAACTGCGTTGCGGGAACGATCTGTTGCTCCTGCCCGGGGCTCGACCAGAGCAGCTTCATATGGGCCTCGCCGGTGTTCTCCGCGTAGTCGATCCGGATGGAGTGGCGGGTGCCGGCCTTCAGCTGCACCTGCGCCTTGTCGATGCGCGGCTCGTGCGGAGTCCAGCTGTCGATGACGAGCTTGCCGTCGATCCAGACGCGTGCCACGTCGTCCGAGACGGTGGTGAGGGTGTACGTCTCCGAACGGCGAGGCTCGATCGTGCCGGTCCAGCGGATGCCGAACCGGTCCGCGGGGATGCTCGCATCGGGTGAACCGGAGTACTTCCAGGCGTGGTTGACGGTCGGGTCGGTGCGGGTGACCTTCGGGGTGCCGCTCAGCTCCGCGTTGTCGAAGATCTCCTGCTTCAGGCCCTTGCCGCGGCCGACCGGTGCGGTCGGGCCCGGGTCGACGGTCAGCTCGATGACGGTGGCGGTCGCGTTCGTCGCGGCCCCGGACGGCGTGAGGTCGTACCCGTCACCGGACTTGGCGACCGCCACGGACTGCGGGGAGCCGAGGACCCGCGCCGACGTCACCGCGAAGCCCGTACGCGCCTTCAGGTGCAGGGCGGTCCCGGCGGACGGCCACTGGGTGACCGCCGCGTAGAGCTTGTTGCCCTTGCGGCTGACCGCGCCCCAGGCCGGTTCCTCGACGAGTCCGCCGTAGCGGGCGCCGTACACGGCGTTGCCCTGGCCTGCCGTGCGCAGCCAGGTGCCCATCTCCTTGAGGCGGTCGACGGACGGGGTCGGGATGCGGCCGCGGGCGTCGGGGCCGACGTTGAGGAGGTAGTTGCCACTGCGGGACGTCGTGGCGAGGAGGTTGCGGACCAGGGTGGTGCTCGACTTCCAGTTCTGGTCGTAACGGGCGAAGCCCCAGTGCCCGTTGAGGGTCATGCAGGACTCCCACAGCTGCCCGTCCACGGGGGCGTCGGGGATCTCCTGCTCGGGGGTGCCGTAGTCGCCGTCGACGACGCGGCGCTTGCCGACGCGGTTGTTGATGACCAGATCGGGGTCGAGTCCTCGGAGGTACGACTCGAGGCGTTCGCCGTCCCGGGCGGTCCAGGGGTTGTTGGGCTTGTCGGTCGACCATTCGCCGTCGAACCAGAGCAGCGCCGGATCGTAGTTGTCGACCAGCTCCTTCAGCTGTGCGTACATCCTCTTCTCGTACGCGGGGAACGTGGCCGGATCCGGGAAGTCCGGGTCGTGCCAGTCCCAGATCGAGTAGTAGAAGCCCAGCTTGATGCCGGCCTCGTCGGTCGCCTTCTTGAGCTCGGCCAGGATGTCGCGGTTCTTGTCGAAGGCCGAATGGTCGCGCAGATTCCAGGAGTTGACCTTCGTCGGCCACATCGCATAGCCCTCGTGGTGCTTCGAGGTGATGACGATGTACTTCATCCCCGCGTCCTTGGCCGCCTTGACCACGGCCTTGGCGTCGAAGTCGGCCGGGTTGAAGGTGGCGGCCTGCTTCTCGTACTCGGCCTTCTGGATGTCGCACTGCCGCTGGATCCACTCCGCGTCGCGGCACACGGTCCCGTCGGGCCGCTGGTACTCGCCCTCCAGATTGGAGTAGGCGCCGAAGTGGATGAACATGCCGAACCGGTCCTGCCGGAACCAGCTGGTGCGGTCCGCGGTGAAGGGGTCGTCGAGGGCGTGGTCGGTGCCCGGCCCCTCCGCGGTCGCGGATGCAGGGGTCGGGGCGGGTGCCGCGGTGCCGGTGGGGACGGCCGTGGCCAGCAGGACTCCGGCCAGGAGGAGGGCTCTGCCTATGAGTTTGCGCCGGGTGCGGAGGGTCCTTGTGCGCATGGGGCGGCTCCTGAGTTCGTGGGGTCGCTCGGGAACGTAGAGATGAATACATCGGATGTCAACGGCTCCAACTCGCCAAGGCAGCCGCGATGTTGGAGGGACTGATACTTATCGATCCGATGTTTCCCGAGCGACCCCACCAACCGCTACAGCGCCGGGTGGGCGTTCTTCATGAGCTCCTGGAACTGGGCGGAGAACCACTTCCCGGAGAGCGGCGCGTCGGGCAGTGCGCCGGACATGTTGTTGTTGTTGCGCGGGTTGCCGGTGTACGTGGGGTCACACATCCGGTCGAAGCCCTTGCCCTCGTTGTTGGGGATCTCCTTGCTGGCGCCGTCGGACTCACCCGGCGGCTTCACCCACACATAGGCGTCGATGCCGGCCGCGGGCGCGGCCTGCGGGCGCTCGCCGAGGCCCGCACCGGACTGGTTGCACCAGTTGCCGACGTGGATGCGGCGGTCGATGCGGCCGCCCTCGATGTACGTGTCCACGCTGGTGCTCGCCCCGGGGCCGGTGGGCCGGGCGGTGCCGCCCCAGCCGTTGCGGGAGGTGTCGATCAGCATGCCGATGTTGCTGTCGAAGCCGACGGAGACCAGCTTGGTGCGGAAGGCCTGGGCGAAGGACTGCTCGTCGACGTACCGGTTCCAGTCGACCCACTTGGACTCGCGGACCGACTTGCCCGCCACGGTGTCGTTGATCGTGAAGTACTCCTCCTTCAGCGCGCTGTAGTTGGCGGTGTTGGTGATGAAGCCGTGGACGTCGGAGACGGTGGCGCCTTCGGCGGTCGCGGCCTGCTTCATGATGTCGGCGGAGGGCCCGAAGTTGTCGTCCCAGCCGAGCCAGCCGTGGTGGCCGGCGTCCACGTAGTTGTAGACGTTGGACACGTCACCGAGCTTGTTCAGGGCGTAGCCGACGCCCTTGACGTAGTTGCCGTTGGCCTTCATCACGTCGCACTGGGGGGTCGCGGTCGGGCGGCCGCCGGTGTTGGTGACGAGGTTGGGCAGCGAGTCGATCTCGACGGTCGTCACGATGCGCAGGCTCGCGTACTTGGGGTCGGCGAAGATCGCTGCGATCGGGTCGATGTACTGCGTCTTGTACTTGTCGATCTCCGTCGGGCCGAGTTCACCGTTGGAGGCGAGGGCGGAGCAGTCACGGCCGGGCAGGTTGTAGATGACGAACTGGACGACGAGTTCGCCGGAGCCCTTCTGCTTCAGGGCCTCGTCCAGGTGGTCGCGCAGGCCCATGCCGGTGCCCACACCCTCGATGGCGGCGATGCGGTCCAGCCACACGGCGGTGGACTGGTTCGCGATGCGGCTGCCGCCGGGTTCGGCGGCGGCGTTCGCCGACCACTCGGGGTTCACATAGCCCTTGGCACCCGCGTACGGATTGTCCACCCGGTCACCGGGATCCGGGTCCGGTGGGTCCGTGGGGCCGCCCGGATCCGCGTTGCAGGCGACGCCATTGAGCTTGAACACGGTGGGCAGCGCGTTGCTGCCGCTGTAGGAGGCGTTGAAGCCGAACGACGCCGAGGAGCCGGTGGAGAGCGACCCGTTGTAGGAGAGGCTCTTGGCGCTGACACCGCTGCCGCTCTGGGCGATCTCGGCGTTCCAGCCCTGGCTGACCTTCTGATTGCCGGCGAAGGACCAGGTCAGATCCCAACTATTCACCGCGTCACCGGTGTTGGTGACGGTGACCGCGGCGGTGAAGCCGGAGTCCCACTGGTTCTGCACCTTGTACTCGACCTTGCAGCCCGCGGCGGCTGCCGCGGCCCCGCGCTCCGGGGCGGTCATGGCGGTGGCGGTGGACGCGCTCGCCGCGATCAGTGCGGCGGCGGCCAGTAATGCCGTACGGGGTCTCATGGCGTTCCTCACTTTCCGTTCAGGGCGCGCAGCCGGTCGCGCAGCCCGATGCCGTATGCGGTGGGTGTGCCGTCGTAATTGCTGATCAGGGACGGTCCGGAGGAGCAGTCCCAGGTGTTCCAGGTCCAGCCCAGGTAGGACAGGTCCCGCTCGTCGAACCAGTTCATGACCCGGTCGACGAATCCGTGCGTGCAGGTGTTCTCGCCGATCTCGCCTGCCACCAGGGGGACTTCGGCGGCCACGGGGGCGAGCTGGGAGTTCCAGCAGCTCTCGCTGTTGCAGACGTTGAAGTTGTAGATGTGCCAGGCCGCGGCGACGTTCTCGAGCGGGTCGGTGGGGCGGTGCTGCAGCCACTGGCTCAGGTCGTTGGAGTACGCGATCCCGGGGATCAGGACGAGATTGCGCGCACCCGTGGCCCGTACGGTGTCGAGCAGGTCCTGCATGCCGGCGACCTCGTAGCCGATGCCGGGGCAGGTGCCGCCGTCCCGCCAGCAGGTCCAGGCCTCGGCCGCGGTGGAGGTGGCGCGGTCCGGGTAGGGCTCGTTGAACAGGTCGAAGACGACCGCCGGATCGCTCTTGAAGGTGTCGGCGACCGATGTCCAGAACGCGGGGGTGTGGCGCGCGTTGGGCATGGGCTTCTGACAGCTGGCATGGATGTCGGAGCAGCCCGCCGAGTTGCCGGTGTACTGGCCCCAGGACCAGTGCAGTTCGACGAGGGGCGTCATGCCGTGCGCCTCGACACGCTTGACGAGGTCCTTGATGGCGTTGACGTAGTTCGCCCCGGCGTACTCGGGTTTGATGTTGTCCAGGCCCAGCCAGCACTCCTCGTTCAGCGGGATCCGGACGGTGTTGGCCTTCCAGTCCGCGATCGCCTTGATCGCGGCGTCGTCGACCGGACCGTCGAAGATGCCGTAGCCCTGGACACACATGAACTCGGCCCCGGAGCGGTTGACTCCGAGCATGCGCCGGGTGGCGCCGGCGGCATCGACCAGCTTGTTTCCCTCGGCGTGCAGGGCGGGCGGGCCGGTGCCGGGGTCCGGCGGGTCGGTGGGTCCGCCCGGGTCGGTGTTGCAGGCGACGCCGTTCAGCGTGAAGCCGGACGGCTTCGCGTTGGTGCCGCCGTAAGAGGCGAGGAACCCTGTGGTGACACTGGCTCCGGTGCCGAGTGTCCCGTTCCAGTTCTCGTTGGCCGCGGTGACGGACTTGCCGGTCTGGGACCACTTGGCGTTCCAGCCCTGGGTCACCTTCTGGTCGCCGGGGAAGTCGAAGCCGAGCCGCCAACTGCTCAGCGCTGCGGCGTTGTTGGTGACGGTGACGCTGCCCTGGAATCCGGTGTCCCAGTCGCCTGTCACCGCATAGTCCACGGTGCAGGCAGGCTCGGCGGCGTCCGCCGTGACGAGGGGAGGGACCGCGGTCGCGAGGAGCGCGAAAGCGGCTGTGACGAGGAACGCAGGCAAGTGCGGGGGGTGTCGCATGAGCGACTCCTCACAGCTCTGTCGCGGCTGTGACAGCCGCGACGACTGATGGAATCGCTCCCACTGGTGCAGAGGAACGTAGCGCCAACTCAGTTCAATGAACAGAGTATTTCGGCCCGATTTCCCGCCACCTCCTGTCGAATGAGTTCGACTCTTCAAGGCTCTTGACCGTCGGATGCCCCAGTCTCACGATGGGAGCGCTCCCACTGGTTCAAGGCCTGTTGCTCCACCCCCCAACTCCCAAGAACCGCAAGGAGGAGCGAGCCCCCATGCCCTCACCACACAGACGCCGGGTCCGGCGTCGCTTATGGACCGCACTGGCAGCCGTGCTCGCGCTGCCGCTGGCCACCCTGGCAGTCGTCGAAGCGCCCGCCCAGGCGGCGGACATCGCCTGCAGCGTCGACTACAAGACCAATGACTGGGGTTCGGGCTTCACCGCCGACCTCACGCTCACCAACCGCTCGTCCGCCGCGGTCGACGGCTGGACACTCACGTACGCCTACCAAGGCGATCAGAAGCTCAGCAACGGCTGGAACGGCACCTGGTCCCAGTCCGGCAAGAACGTCACGGTCAAGAACGCCGACTGGAACAAGCAGATCGCCGCGGGCGCCGCCGTGACCACCGGCGCCCAGTTCACCTACAGCGGCACCAACACCGCACCCACGTCCTTCGCCGTCAACGGAACTCCCTGCACCGGCGCCCACAAGGCACCGGTCACCGTGCTGACCAGCCCCGCGCCGGGCGCCGTGTTCACCGCGGGCGACGCGGTACCGATGGCCGCGAGCGCGGCGGCCGCCGACGGAGCGGACATCACGAAGGTCGAGTTCTACCGCGACACCCAGCTCCTCGGCACGGACACCAGCGCGCCGTACACCCTGAACGCCGAGGGTCTGGCCGCGGGCGACCACTCGCTGTACGCGAAGGCCTACGACAGCCTGGGTGCCTCCGCGGAGTCCTCGCCCGTCGGCATCAAGATCGCCTCCGGGCCGGCACTGGTCGCCTCGCCGGCCCAACTCGGCGTACGGCAGGGCGCGTCCGGCACTTTCGACGTGAAGCTGTCGACCCAGCCGGCCTCGAACGTGACGGTCTCGGTGGCCCGCACCTCGGGCAACACGGGCCTGACGGTCAGCGGCGGCGCCTCGCTCACCTTCACCTCGGCGAACTGGAACACCGCCCAGAAGGTGACAGTCGCGGCCGATGACACCGGCACGGGTTCGGCCGTCTTCGCGGCGAGCGCGCCCGGCCACGCCAAGGCAGAGGTCACCGTCACACAGCTGGCCAAGTCGAAGGCGTACGACGCACGCTTCCTGGACCTCTACGGGAAGATCACCAATCCGGCGAGCGGCTACTTCTCGCCCGAGGGCATTCCCTACCACTCGGTGGAGACGCTGATCGTCGAGGCCCCGGATCACGGGCACGAGACGACGTCGGAGGCGTACAGCTATCTGATCTGGCTGCAGGCCATGTACGGGAAGGTCACCGGGGACTGGACGCGGTTCAACAACTCCTGGGAGACCATGGAGAAATTCATGATCCCCACGCATGCGGACCAGCCGACCAACTCGTTCTACAACGCGTCCAAGCCCGCCACGTACGCACCCGAGCACGATCTGCCGTCGGAGTATCCGGCGAAGCTCGACTCCTCGGTCACGGCCGGATCCGATCCGCTGGCCGCCGAACTGAAGAGCGCGTACGGCACGGACGACATCTACGGCATGCACTGGCTGCAGGACGTGGACAACGTCTACGGCTACGGCAATGAGCCGGGCAAGTGCTCGGCCGGACCGTCCGCAACCGGCCCCTCGTACATCAACACCTTCCAGCGCGGGCCGCAGGAATCCGTGTGGGAGACCGTCCCCCACCCGACGTGCGACAACTTCACGTACGGCGGGAAGAACGGCTATCTGGACCTGTTCACCGGCGATGCCTCCTACGCCAAGCAGTGGAAGTTCACCGACGCGCCCGACGCCGACGCCCGCGCCGTGCAGGCCGCCTACTGGGCGGACGTGTGGGCCAAGGAGCAGGGCAAGGGGTCGGCCGTCTCGGCGACCGTCGGCAAGGCCGCGAAGATGGGCGACTATCTGCGGTACGCCATGTTCGACAAGTACTTCAAGAAGGTCGGCAACTGCGTGGGGCCCGCCACCTGCCCGGCCGGCACCGGCAAGGACAGCTCGCACTACCTGATGTCCTGGTACTACGCCTGGGGCGGCGCCACCGACACCTCGGCCGGCTGGGCCTGGCGGATCGGCTCCAGCCACGCGCACGGCGGCTACCAGAACCCCCTCGCCGCCTACGCCCTCAGCTCGTACGCGGACCTGAAGCCCAAGTCGGCGACCGGGTCCCAGGACTGGGCCAAGTCCCTCGACCGGCAGCTGGAGTTCTACCGCTGGCTGCAGTCCGACGAGGGTGCCATCGCGGGCGGCGCGACCAACAGCGTCCAGGGCCGGTACGCGAGTCCGCCGGCCGGTACGTCGACCTTCTACGGGATGCCGTACGACGAGAAGCCCGTCTACCACGACCCGCCGTCCAACCAGTGGTTCGGCTTCCAGGCCTGGTCCATGGAACGGGTCGCCGAGTACTACCACCAGAGCGGCGACGCGGAGGCGAAGGCCGTCCTCGACAAGTGGGTCGACTGGGCGCTGTCCAAGACCACCGTCAATCCGGACGGCACGTACCGGATCCCCGCCACCCTCCAGTGGGCGGGCAAGCCCGACACCTGGAACCCGTCAACTCCCGGTTCCAATACGGGACTTCACGTCACGGTCGCCGACTACACCGACGACGTGGGCGTGGCCGCGGCGTACGCCAAGACCCTGACGTACTACGCCGCCAAGTCCGGTGACGCCGAGGCCAAGTCGACGGCCAAGGCGCTGCTCGACGGCATGTGGCAGCACCATCAGGACCCGCTCGGCATCTCCGTGCCGGAGACGCGGGCCGACTACAACCGGTTCGACGACCCGGTGTACGTGCCGGGAGGCTGGACCGGCTCGATGCCCAACGGAGACGCGGTCAACGCGAGTTCGAGCTTCGCCTCCATCCGCACCTTCTACGAGGACGACCCCGCCTGGCCGAAGGTCGAGGCCTATCTGCAGGGCGGCGCCGCGCCGGTCTTCACATACCACCGGTTCTGGGCCCAGGCCGACATCGCACTGGCCATGGGCTCGTACGCGGAGCTCTTGGAGTAGCCCCCGCCGCTCCGCGTACCGGCCGGGCAGCCCTCTCCTCCCTGGGGGCTGCCCGGCTCTTCCCCGTGCCTGCCGCCGAGCACGTACGTCTCCCCACCTCTGGTCGCCGCCGGACGGCACGGAAGTTGCCGCCGTTTCTTACCGCGCCACATGTGGCTCGTTTCGCATCAACTCATGGCCGATCCCGCCTACTTGATGGTTCAACGGATCGAGCTAGAGTCTCGGTCCGAAAGACCGCAAGGCGTTCGATATACCGACCGATCTCGCCCTGATCCGTCATGCGAAACAGCCAGGAGGTCTCCCCCGCATGCTTCCGCTCTCTTCTGCGCGTCCGTTTCCGGCTGCACGTCCGCTCCCCCGCCTCACCTCCACCACACCCCTGCTCCACGGTCTGAGCCCGCACGACCGCCGCCTCTTCGCCGCGTTCGGGCAGGGACCGGCCGCCCCCTTGCCGCACACCCTCGTCCACCACGCCGTCGAACGCTGGGCGACCGCCACTCCGCACGCCGTCGCCGCCGAGCACGAGGGGGCCCGCATCACCTACGGCGCGCTGGACCGGATGGCCGACCAACTCGCCGCCAGGCTGGTGCGGTTGGGCGTGCGTCCCGGTGACCGGGTCGGCCTGTTCGTACGCAGATCGATCCCGATGCTCGTCGGGCTGCTCGGCACGCTCAAGGCGGGTGCCGCCTACGTCCCGCAGGACATCGGGCTGACCCCGGCGGCCCAGCTGCGCCACGTCGTCGGGGCCGCGGGGATCCGGGTCGTCCTCACCCAGGGCCGGTACGCGCACCGGGTGCCGACCTCCGACGGGCTCGTACGGATCTCCGTGGACGACGTGGACGAGCTCCCGGCGCAGCGGCCCGGCCGCCCCTCGCACCGCCTGCCCCATCCCACCGCTGCGACCTGGGAGGCCGGGCCCGCGCGCGAGACCCGACCGGACGACGGCTGCTACGTCCTGTTCACCTCCGGCACCACCGGCACTCCCAACGGCGTCACCGTCACCCACCGCAATGTCTGCAACCTCCTGCTCACGACGCCGGGCAACCTCGGCATCGGCCCGGGGCAACGGGTGGCCCAACTCCTCAACATCGCCTTCGACATGGCGGCCTGGGAGATCCTCGGCTGCCTGACCGGTGGCGGCACCCTGGTCATCCGCGGCAAGGACATCGCGCAGACCGCACGGGCGGCCGACGTCCTGATCGCCACGCCCACCGTGCTCGCCGGGATCGACCCGGCGGCCTGCCCGAAGGTGAAGACCGTGGCCGTCGCCGGCGAGCCCTGCCCCCGGCCGCTGGCCGACCTCTGGGCCCGGTCCCGCACCTTCTACAACTGCTGCGGCCCGACGGAGACCACGATCGTCAACACCATGCAGCGCCATCGCCTCGACGCGGCCCGGCTCACCATCGGCCGGCCCACTCCCAACAACACCGTCTACGTCCTCGACGAGGACCGCCGCCCGGTCCCCATCGGCGAGAGCGGCGAGATGTGGGCGGGCGGCGACGGCATCTCCGCCGGATACCTCGGCAACCCGGCGCTCACCGACGAGAGGTACGCGCCCGACCCGTTCCTCGGCGGCAGCCGCCGGATGTTCCGCACCCGTGACCTGGGCCGGTGGACCCCGGACGGCGAGCTCGAGCACCTTGGCCGGACCGACGACCAGGTGAAGGTGCGCGGCTTCCGGGTGGAGCTCGACTCGGTCTCCGCGGTCCTGGAGTCCCTGCCCGGCTGCGCCCGCGCCGTCACCCTCAGACGGGACGCCCGCGACCTCGTCTCGTTCGTCTGCCCACAGGACGTCGACCCCGAGGCGGCCCGCAGCGCCGTCGCCGAGGCACTCCCCTATTACTGCGTGCCCGCGGCCGTGCTGCCGCTCGCGTCGCTGCCCGAGACCGACCGGGGCAAGACCGACAAGCGGGCGCTGCTCCGTCTCGCCGCCGGGGTCGGCCGATGACCACGTCGCCGTCCGTACGGCGGCCGCTTCCCCAAGAGACCACCCCCGCCCCGAAGTTCGGCGACGGCGTCCGACTGCCGCCGCTCACGTCCTGGCCCCGGCGCACCCTCAAGCACCCGCGGCTGATGCACTACAACCGGCTCGCGGCCGGTGTCCTTGCCGCCAACCTCGTCTTCCTCGCCGGCGCCGGAGGCCTCCCGGACCCGCGGACGCTCGGGTACGCCGCCCTGGCGAACCTCGCGCTCGCCGTCGTCGTACGCCAGCAGTACGTCATCAACTCCTTCTTCCGCCTGGCTACTTGGGCCCCGGTCAGCTGGCCGCTGAAGGTGCGCTGGACGCTGGGGAAGGTGTACCACTTCGGCGGCCTGCACGTGGGCGGCGCACTGGCTGGCACCCTCTGGTTCCTCGCCCTGACCGCGTCCCTGACGACTGCGGCCGACACCTCGGCGGGGCTCCTCGCCGTGTCGTACGCGCTCATCGCTCTGCTCACCGGCATCGTGGCCACCGCACTGCCGCCCTTCCGGTCCCGCTTCCACGACCATTTCGAGAAGATCCATCGCTTCGGCGGCTGGGCGGCGCTGCTGCTCTTCTGGGCCCATACCCTGCTGCTCGCCCGCGGCCCCGGCGAGGCAGGCATCTGGATCCTCGCCCTGGTCACGTTCAGCGTCGCCCTGCCCTGGCTGCGGCTGCGCAAGGTCGACGTGGCGATCGAGCGCCCGTCCTCGCATGTCGCCCTGGCCCGCTTCGACCACGGCGTGACGCCCTTCGCCGGGTCCTCCACGGCGATCAGCCGGTCCCCGCTCAAGGAGTGGCACTCCTTCGCCAATGTGCCCTCGCCCGGCCGGCCGGGCTTCCGGCTGACGATCTCCCGGGCCGGGGACTGGACCGGGTCCTTCATCGATGACGTCCCGTCCCGCGTCTGGGTCAAGGGCATCACCACGGCCGGGGTCGCCAATATCGAGACGCTCTTCAGCAAGGTGATCTACGTGGCCACCGGCAGCGGCATCGGACCGTGTCTGCCCCACCTCCTGGCCGCCGAGGTGCCCTCCCGCCTCGTGTGGGCGACGCGCGACCCACGCAAGACCTACGGCGACCAGCTGGTCGACGAAATCCTCGCGGTCCAGCCGGACGCGGTCGTCTGGGACACCGGCAAGGACGGCAAGCCCGACATGGTGCGCCTCGCGTACGCCGCCTACCGGGAGTTCGGGGCCGAGGCGGTCATCTGCATCTCCAACAAGAAGCTCACCTGGCAGGTGGTGCACGGCCTGGAGCGGCGCGGCATCCCTGCGTACGGCGCGATCTGGGACTCGTAACCCTCCTCACCGGAAGGCACCTTCATGAATCTGAAGATCGACCGTGCTGGCCGCGTGGTCACCGTACGTCTGCACCGCCCGGCCGTCCTCAACGCGCTCAGCCATGCCCTCATGACCGAACTCCTGGACGCACTGCGGCCGTTGGACCGCGATCCGGACGTCGGCTGCTTCGTCGTCACCGGCTCATCCGAACGGGTCTTCGCGGCGGGCGCCGACATCAAGGAGATGGCCGGCAAGAGCGCCGCCGAGATGGCCGCCGAGGACTACTTCTCGGGCTGGGAGGAGTTCGCCGCCTTCCGCACGCCGAAGATCGCGGCCGTCAACGGCTTTGCGTTGGGCGGTGGTTGTGAACTGGCGATGATGTGCGACTTCATCATCGCGGGCGAGTCCGCGGTCTTCGGGCAGCCCGAGATCAAGCTGGGCGTGATCCCCGGCATCGGCGGCACCCAGCGGCTGACCAGGCTGGTCGGCAGGTCCAAGGCGATGGACCTCGTCCTGACCGGCCGCACCATGGACGCCGCGGAGGCCGAGCGCGCAGGGCTCGTCGCCCGGGTCGTTCCCGACGACCGGGTGATCGAGGAGGCGACGGCCGCGGCGGCGGCCGTCGCCTCGTACGGCCGGGCCGCGGTGACGGCGGCTCGGGAGACGGTGGACCGCGCACTGGAGACCGGCCTGCGGGACGGGATCCTCTTCGAACGGCGCGTGTTCCACGCCCTGTTCGCGACGGAGGACCAGAGCGAGGGCATGAGCGCGTTCCTGGGGAAGCGGCCGCCCCGGTTCACGGGCAGGTAAGTGCGGTGCCGCTGACGGCAGTTGGCTGGATGTGGTCCGTGGGGAGCGTTGACGCGGAAGCGCTTCACCTCTACGTTCCGTTCAGAAACATGAACAGCTGAGAGCTCACATGTCTTCAGCGCTCAGTATTCAGAACGACGTTCTGCTACCTGAACGCTTCGTGGATACCTGAAGGGACCCCCGCATGCGCACCCGCCCCCACACCCTCGCCATCGGCGCGGCCGCCTCGCTCGTGGCCGCGCTCGCCGTCGCTCTCCCGCAGTCCGCACAGGCCGCCGACACCTCCCCGGTCGGCTTCGGCGCCGGCACCACCGGCGGCGGCAACGCCACCCCCGTGACCGTGACCACCCTCGCCGCCTTCAAGACCGCCGTCACCGGCAGCAGCGCCAAGGTCGTCAAGGTCAACGGTCTCCTTTCGCTGTCCGGGCAGGTGGACATCGGCTCCAACACCACGGTCCTGGGGGTCGGTTCGGCCTCCGGATTCACCGGCGGCGGCCTGCGCATCAAGGAGGCCACCAACGTCGTCGTGCGGAATCTGAACATCAGCAAGCCACTCGCGCCCGCCGACGGCATCACCGTGCAGGAGTCCACCAAGGTGTGGATCGACCACAACTCGTTCTCCGCCGACCGCAGCCACGACAAGGACTACTACGACGGTCTGCTCGACGTCACGCACGCCTCGGACAACGTCACGGTGTCCTGGAACACCTTCAAGGACCACTTCAAGGGCTCCCTGGTCGGCCACAGCGACAACAACGCGGGCGAGGACACCGGGCACCTGAAGGTGACGTACCACCACAACCACTTCAGCAACGTCTACTCGCGCATCCCCAGCCTCCGCTTCGGCACCGGGCACTTCTACGACAACTACGTCCAGGGCGCCGACACGGCCGTGCACTCCCGGATGGGCGCACAGATGCTCGTCGAGAACAACGTCTTCGCCTCCACCAAGGTCGCCGTGACGACGAGCCGCAGCAGCGACGTCGACGGGTACGCGAACTTGCGGGGCAATGAACTCGGGGGTGCGGCGATCGAGATCAGCCGCCAGGGCTCCTTCACGACGCCGCCGTACGCCTACACCGCCGAGCCTGCCTCTTCCGTGGTGGCTTCGGTGACGTCCGGCGCGGGCGCCGGGAAGCTCTGACGCTCCGCGGGGAGGTGGGTTCTTCATCCGCGGGCCGGCGGGGGCTGGTCGCGCAGTTCCCCGCGCCCCTGCGGGGCGCGGCAACCTCCCTGGGCTGTGCGGCCACTTCCCTACGCCCCCCCACCCGCAGCGAGACGGAAGTCAGGCATGACGGAACAACACGACAGCAATCGCCCCCACCAGCCCGGCACGCATCGCAGGCGCAGAGTCGGCGTCCTCGTGGGTGCGCCCACCGCGCTGGCCCTCGCCGTGGGGCTCGCCTACGGCGGATCCTTCGGCCTGTTCGGCGCGGACGCCCCGGACCGGGCCTCGGCCGCCGAGGCGCCGAAGTGGGCCGCCGATACCGCGGACGGCTTCGCCTCGGTCAACGCCCTTGGCCAGAAGGGCACTTACGGGGGCAGGGACGGCAAGACCGTCACGGTCAAGACGCTCGCCGACCTGGAGAAGTACGCGACCGCCAGTGAGCCGTACGTCATCGTCGTCGCCGGGACGATCGCCATGGACCCCAAGGGGAAGGAGATCAAGGTCGCCTCGGACAAGACGATCGTGGGCTCCGGCACCGCAGGGCATATCGTCGGCGGCGGCTTCTTCCTCGGCCAGGGCGTGCACAACGTGATCATCAGGAATCTGACGATCCGGGACGCGTACATGGGCACCTGGAACGACAAGGAACACGACTTCGACGCCATCCAGATGGACGGCGCGCACCACGTCTGGATCGATCACAACGACCTGCGGAACATGGCCGACGGCCTCATCGACAGCCGCAAGGACACCACCTATCTGACGGTGTCCTGGAACAAGCTGAGTCACGACAACAAGGCCTTCGGCATCGGCTGGACCGAGAACACCACCGCCGACCTCACGATCCACCACAACTGGATCCGCGAGACCGAGCAGCGCAACCCGTCCACCGACAACGTGGCCCACGCGCACCTCTACAACAACTACCTGCAGGACGACGCGGGCACGGACATCACGTCCTCGTACGGCAACTACGCGCGCGGCAACACCAGGATGGTCCTGGAGAACAGCTACTTCCAGGGGGTGAACAACCCCGTCACCAAGGACGCCACCGCGGCCCTGGTGCAGCGCGGCAACGTCTTCTCCGGCACCAGCGGCCGCAACGAGAGCGGCGGCACGGCGTTCGACCCGAAGACGTACTACAGCTACACGCTCGACAAGGCGGCAGACGTTCCGGCGCTGCTCAAGTCCGGTGCCGGGCCGCGCACTTCACTCGGCACGACGACGACAGCGAGCGCTGAAGCCGCCACCACCCTCACGGTGGCCAAGGACGGCTCCGGCCAGTACGCCACCGTGCAGAAGGCCGTCGACGCGGTCCCGGCCGGCAACGCCTCCCGGGTCCTGATCCAGGTCAAGCCGGGAACGTACCGCGAGACCGTCAAGGTCCCCGCGAACAAGCCACACGTCACGATCCAGGGCACGGGCGGCAGCCGCAAGGACACGGTCATCGTCGAGGGCCACGCCGCCGGCATGCAGAAGCCGGACGGCTCCGGCACCTACGGCACGTCCGGCAGCGCGACCGTCGCCGTCGAGGCCGACGACTTCCAGGCCCGCAACCTCACCATCAGCAACGACTTCGACGAGAAGGCGAACCAGAGCCTCAGCGGTCACCAGGCCGTGGCCCTGCGCACCGCCGCCGACAAGGTCTTCCTCGACGGCATCATCGTCAGCGGCGACCAGGACACCCTGCTCCTTGACAGCGCTGCCAAGGGCGCGGTGGGCCGCGTCTACGTCCGCAAGTCGTACGTCGTCGGCAACACCGACTTCGTCTTCGGCCGGGCCACCGCCGTCCTCGACCAATCGGTGCTGACCCTGAAGAAGCGCTGGGACGGCACCTCGCAGGGCTATGTCACGGCCCCCTCGACGGTCGCCGGCGGCAAGGGGTTCCTGATCGCCAACTCCGTCGTCAACGGCGATGTGTCCGCCCGCAGCTTCTACCTCGGCCGCCCCTGGCACGCGGGCGGCGACGCCACGCTCGACCCGCAGACGATCGTCCGCAACACCGAACTGAGCGTCGCGATAAAGGCCGCACCGTGGACGGACATGGGCGGCTTCTCCTGGAAGGACGACCGCTTCGCCGAGCACGCCAACACCGGTGCCGGTTCCGGGTCTTCGAGCTCCGACCGACCTCAGCTGACGGCTCAGCAGGCCGCGGGGTACGAGGTCGCCGACTGGCTCGGGGGATGGACGCCTTCGGCCTCCTGACCAACCGTCCCCGACCGCAGGAACGGGCTCCGCTCCCTCAGGCGAGGGGGCGAAGCCCGTGAGCAGTACGGCCCCCTCGTGGGAGGGCCTTGGGTCACCGGAGCTCGCAGCCGACCCTGTAGTCGCTCTTGTGCAGGAAGCGATTCACATCAACCACGCAGAGGTCCCGGTCGTGCCCGCCGCTGACAAAGTCAGTGAATGCCCTATCGCGCGAGTACAACTTGTCGTCCCCCGCCCAGCCGTACAGCTGGTCGCGGGTCCGGTGGTCGCCGGTGGCGGCATTGAGAATGTCGTTTCCGGCGCCGCCTTTCAGGATGTCCTTTCCGCTGCCCCCGATCAGGGTGTCGTTGCCCCAGTTCGCCGTCCAATTGTGGCCGTCGCCGCCGTCCAGGGCGTCATTCCCGGAGTCTCCGTAGAGTCGGTCATTCCCGCTGAATCCGCGCAGCTTGTCGTCGCCCGCACCCCCGTGGAGGGCGTCGTTGCCCGCGTTGCCGGCTATGAGGTCATTTCCATTGCCGCCGTAGATGGTGTCGCGCCCGGCGCCACCGCAGATGACGTCGTTGCCACCTAAACCGAAGATCCGGTCGTCGCCGCCCAGACCGACAATGACATCCCGGCCCTGCGTGCCCACCAGGAAGTCGGGGCCCGGGGTTCCCACCTTGGTGGCCCTGAAGCCGTAGCACCGCTGGGCTTCGGGCCCGGCGGTCTCGGCAGCTTGAACAGGGGCGGCGGTGATGAGGAGCACTCCTCCGACGGTCGCGATCAGGATCCTCGTACGCGATGTCGTGACCAAGGAACCTGTTCGTCGGCCGGTGATCGCCCGCAATAGCTTTCGCATGTCCAGTCCTCTGATGGAGTCGGATGTTCCGACACCCACCGTGTTCCTGGGCCGGCGTGACCACCATTCGCCTTTCCTCGTATGTAACCGGCCCCAAATCCAGGCGTACTGTCGAACCGTCAGGCTCGCCAGGAGCAGATCGTCTGCGGTGCCGGAAAGATCCTTGCGACCGCAGCGGTACGGCTGGAGACGTCCAGCTTGTGGAATATGTTCTCGAGATGCTTGCGCACAGTGCCCGTTGAGACGACCAGTTGTCCTGCGATCGCCGCGTTGCTCAGCCCGTTGGCCACGGCACGCATGACGTCGAGCTCACGGGGCGTCAGCCGCACGGGTTGTTGGCGCCGAAGGGCGGCGTCCCGGTAGATGGCTATGAGGTGCGGTCGCAGGAGATCCAGGGTGAGCCGTTCTCGGTCGTTGTACGGGCGTGCGCCCTCGCGCTCGAAGATGAACACCCGCGTACGGCCAGGAGCGGTGGGCAGATTTGCGGTCATGATCGAAGCGCAAGGGCTCAGGAAGTTGCTGTAGAGGCCCGTGCTCCGCAGCTCCCTGACGGTCATGAAGTCCGCCATCTGAACGACGGGCATGTTCCCGGCGGACCGCTCCCCTTGGAGGCACATCGTGTACTCGTGCCTCCACTTCCAGTAGGCATCCGGGTCGTGCCCGGATTCGAGGAACGGGTTTCCCTCTTCCTGGTACGTCAACTCCCGCCGTGTCGGGATATCCAGCTCGCAGAACGCTGCCTGGTCGCACGGAATGAGCCGGCGCAGCCCACTCAGGAGGACACGCGGCGGGACATCGCCGGAGGCATCGTGTCGGGCGTCGTCGATGACATCGAGCATCGCGCGGAGGTGCCGATTCGTGATCGAGTGGCCGCTGCTCATGAGGGCCCCCTCCGGGAGTGGCCGTGTGTTGAGCCTAGGCGCCTTCCCGGACCGGCGGCATACGGAAAAGGGCCGTAGCCAGATCAGGGAGACACGGTCGAGGCCGATGTCGGCGGGCTGGTGGCGGACGTCGTCTCCGCACCCGGGTCGCACATCAGCGTGACCACGACTGTCATGGTGGGGGAACTCGGAGCCCTGGTCCCGATGAGCGTGGTCGCCGCGATCCAGTTCCCCCTGGTGAGGGTCAGCGATCCGCCTGCCTCCAGGCGGGGGCCGCGCTTCCAGCCGTCGGTCGTACGGGCGCGCGCGAAACCGGCCTTCAACGCCGCGTCCACCGTCGCCGACTCGTGCTCCCCGACCAGGGCCTCCCGGCAGTCTCCCGGGCGGGGATCACGTTTCAGCGTGATGCCTTCGGCGGCCAGCGCCGAGGTCAGCTCCGCCGCCACCGTGTCCACGGGCACCGGCGGGCCCGAGTAGCGCGGCGGCAGCGGGCCCTTGTCCTCAAGCAGGCAACCGGTCGCCGTCGCGTTCACCGCCATGACGAGTGCCGCAAGGCCGATGGCCCCGTGTCGCCGCCGCACGCTCCCCCACACCCCTTTGCCGATCCCGGCCGGTCAGTCTCGCACCCCGCGCTCAGCAGATCTTCCCGGCCCCCGCCTTCCCGCCGACCAGCCCCGGCACCGCCCGCGGATCGTCGACCCTCGCCCGCAGCGTCGGCGACCAGCCCGCGCCCTCCCGCAGCGCCTCTGCCGGGAATTCGGCATTGTGGACCGCGATCAGATCGACCGCGCTGCCGTTGACGTAGTTGCGCTCGGCGGTGACCGGCGCGTCCTTCCATTTCTTCAAGATGCGCCCGGAACTCACCCCCTCCGGCAACGTGAACGCGTTCTTCTCGGCGACCAGTTGAGACTCGAAGCCGATACCGAAGGCGTACGCGTAGTGCTGGTCCCCCTTCACCACGTAGTGATTGTTGTACGTGTCCACCTGCCCGAAGCGGACGCGCGGGGCGCGCTCCACGATGCCCTCGAAGAGGTTGTGGTGAAGGGTGACCTTCAGCTTGCCCGCATCCGTCGCGGCCGCGCTGTCGCTGTTGCCGATCATCAGGGTCTTGTCGTGGTCGCGGAAGGCGTTCCAGGACGCGGTGACGTGGTTGGCGCCGCGCACGATGTCGAGCAGGCCGTCGTGCTGCTGGTAGACCTCGCCGTAGTACGAGGGCAGCGTGCTGTCCGGGTAGCGGCCGTCGGTGAAGGTGTTGTGGTCAAGCCAGACATGGGTGGAGCCGTACACGACGGCGGCGTCGTACTCCGAGTTCCAGGCGCCGGTCGCGCCGTCCGTCGGGTCCCACTGGGGGAAGCAGTCGAGCGGGGCCTCGAAGGTGAGATTGCGGACGATGACGTTGTCCACGTCCTTGATCTGCAGGCTGCCACCGGTGATGGCGGCGTCCTTGCCGACGCCGATGATCGTGGTGTTGGCCGGGACCTCGGCCTTGATCGCCTCGGACTGCCGGGCGGCAGAGGCCGCGCGCAGATCCTCCTGGGGGCCGCTGACCGGCCGGTCGCGGCCCCACACCGCCGGGTCGTAGTCGGCGAGGTACTGCCGGAAGTCGTAGCCGTCGGCCTCGAAGGCGGCGCAGCCGGCGGCGGTCGCGTTCAGGACGCCCTTCACCTTGATGATCTTCGGGGCGTCGCCGCCCGCTTCGAGGGCAGCGGTGAACTCCTGCCAGGTGGTGACGGTGTACACGTGCGCGGCATCGGCCTTCGCACCGCCGGTCGTGCCCGAACCCTCCGATGCCCAGCCGTCGTTCGGGCCGAGGATCTGACGGGCCACGTCGTGCGGGGCAGCCTGGGCCGTGCCGGGTGCGGCGGCGGCGAGGGCGAGCAGGGTGCAGGCGGCCGTCGCCGCCAGAGGTGCCAAGGGTCTCGGCAGAGGTGTGCGCATGATCAGGCCCCTTCCGGCCAGGTGATCCACGACTCGGGGATGACGTCTTCCAGGCGGCGCAGCTCGCGCGGGGCCAGGACGCGACGCTCAAGGAGGGCGGTGGCGGTCAGGCGGGCCACCTCGATGGCGCCGGGCGGGTTGAAGTGGGTGTTGTCCTGTTCCGTCGCGGTCCAGTTGAAGTACTTCTTCGTCTCCTCGGGCCCGAGCCGCTGCCACAGGGCGAGCGACCGGGCCTGGATGTCGAGGAGGGCGACCCCTTCCTCCTCGGCGAGGGCCCGCATGGCTGCCGGGTACTCGCCGTGCGTGGGCAGGGCGGTGCCCACGGCGTCGAACTTGCGGCGCTCCACGGAGGTCGCGAGCACCGGCCGCGCCCCGCGCTCGCGTGCCCCGGTGACGTACTCGCGCAGACAGTCCTGGTACGTCGACCAGGGCTCGGTGTAGCGCGTGGGGTCGGCGGACTTCGCGTCGTTGTGCCCGAACTGGATCAAGAGCAGGTCGCCGGGGCGGATCGCCGCCAGGATCGGGACGAGCCGGCCCTCGTCCAGGAAGCTCTTCGAACTGCGGCCGTTCACCGCGTGGTTGGCCACGCCCAGATCACGGTGCAGGAAGAAGGGGAGCGCCATGCCCCACCCGGTCTCGGGTGCGGCGTCGGCGTACTTCTGGGCGGCGGTCGAGTCGCCTGCGACGTACAGCATGCGTCGGGGTCCTTTGCGCGGGTGCGGGCGCGGGCCTGCGGGTGAGGCGTGTGCGGCGGGGGCCGCGGCCACCGCGAGGGGAAGCCCCGCGAGGGCCGCGACCACGTGCCGCCGGGTCGGCCTGCGCGGCGGTGTCATTCCCGCCGGCCTGTACGGCGGTTTCACCTCCGCCGATGCGCGCGGCGATGTCACTGCTGCCGCTGCTTCCACTCCGCCTGCGCCTCGTTGAGCTGCTCCGCGAGGGTGTCCAGGAAGTCCTTCGCGGTCATCTTGCCGAGGAGCACCTTCTGGAAGTTCGGCTCGTTGTCGGCCTTCGAGATGGTGTTCCAGTCCGGCAGGTAGTACGGCAGCTGCACGATCTTGATGCTGCCGTCGTTGACCGCCTCGGAGGCCAGCTTGGTCGCCTCCGCCTGCTGCACCCAACTGTCCTTCGCTGCCTCGGTGTTGGCGGGGATGGCACCGGCCGACTCGTTCCACTTGCTGTTGGACTCGTGGGCGACGGCGAACTCGATGAACTTCCAGGCCGCCTTCTTGTTCTTGCCCGTCTTGAACATCGCGAGCCCGTCGACCGGGTTGGACAGCTGGACTCGGGTGCCGTCCGCCGTCGTCGGGTTCGGGATGCCGCGGAACTTGTCCTTGCCCAGGGACTTCAGATGGTCCTGATAGGAGCCCAGGTTGTGGCTGAGCATGCCGATCTCGCCGCTGTCCCACTGGGCGACCATCTTCTTGAAGTCGTTGTTGACGTCGGCGGACGGCGTGCTCTTCTTGAACAGGCCGACGTACTTCTCCAGCGCCGCGACGTTCTTCGGGTCGTTGACGGTGGTCTTGTCGCCGTCCCAGAACTCGGTGATCCCGGACTGCCCGTACGTCGCGTCCAGGGCCTGCGCGATCGAGCCCTCGCCGCCGCGGATGGTGTAGCCGAACTTGTTCTTGCCCTGGTCCGTCAGCTTCTCGGCGGCCTTGTAGAACTTCGGCCAGTCGGTCGGCGCGTCCAGGCCGGCCGCCTCGAACAGGTCGGTGCGGTACCAGAGCGTGCCGTTGTTGGCGGAGGTCGGGATCGTGTAGAGCTTGTCGCCGCCGCCGGCCGCACGGACGCTCTCCACCATCCCGTTGCTCAGCTTCCCCTTGAGCGAGCTGCCCGCGAGCCTGGCGTCGAGCGGCTCCACCGCGTCCTGGGCCGCTATCCCGGCCAGCATCGCGGTACCGAGTCCGCCGACGTCGGGCAGGCCGCCGCCCTGGATGGAGGTGTCGTACTTGGACTGGACGCCCTCCGCCGGGACGCTGACGTACTTGACCTTGATGTCCGGGTTCGCCTTCTCGAAGTCGGCGATGATCTCCTTCCAGACGTCGGTACGGACCCCGCCGTTGTTGTCCCAGAAGGTGATCTCGCCCTTCCCCGACCCCTCCCCGCCCTTGCTGCCCGCAGGACCGCTGCCGTCGTCGCCGCAGGCGGTGGCGGTCAGGGCGAGGGTGGTGGTGAGGGCCAGGGCGACGAGGGGCAGGCGCGTTCTGCGGTTGCCGTTGCGGTCGCGGTTGCGGATGGGGAACATGGTCGGCTCATTTCTCTGTGGTGGGTGCCTGGCGTGTACGGAGAGGTCGTTTCAGTGCGGCCTGCGGCTCTGCGGCTGCCAGCCGTCGACACCGCGCAGGTAGTCGACGGCCTCGTGCGCGGCCGCGTCCGCGTCGGACATCTGGGGCCGGTCGGCGGTGACGGCCGAGCCGGGTCCGGTGTTGCGGTACTCGGTGAAGCGGGCGTCCTTCCAGGAGAAGCCGCCCATGTCGGTCCACGGCGATGTCTTGATCACGGCGGGCAGCTCGGTGTCGCGGATCAGGATCTGGCCGACCGCGTCGGGGTTGCCGCTCGGATGCCAGGGCCGGCCCAGGTGGAAGGTCCCGGCGGGCGCGTCGCTGATCACCTTCGAGCCGGTGATCAGGAAGCCGTACGGGTTGTCCTTCCAGGTCGAAGGGGCCGTGAGATAGCCGTTGTTGGAGTCGGAGCCACGGCTGAGGGCCTTGATGACGCAGTCCTCGATCACGGTGGTCGCCCGGCCGTAGAGGAAGTCCACATCACCCTCGATGTAGGAGTCGTGGACGTAGACCCGGGCCACCTGGGTAAGGGCGGGGGTGTCGGTCATCAGGGTGTCCTGGTTTCCGAGGAACGCGGTGTTCTCGAAGTGCAGCCGGTCGCCGGTGGTCTTCACCGCGAGGGCCTGCTCACCGTTGATCTCGTGCGCGGCCTCGTCGAAGTCGTTGGCGAAGGTGAGGTTGCGGGCACTGAAGTCGTCGGCCTCGATCAAGGCGGTCGCGCTGCCCGACGATCCCTGGGTGCCACCGCCCGGCTTGGGCTCCCCCGACGGGGTGTCGTGGACGATGGTCGTGTCCGAGCGCTTGTCGCCGGTGCCGACCAGGGCGAGGTGCGTGCGGTCGCGGCCGACACGCACCTTCTCCCGGTACGTTCCCGGGGCGAGACGGATCGTGACCGGCCCGTCGTTCCCGGCCGGTACGGCGTCGACGGCGGTCTGCACCGTCGGGTAGTCGCCGGGCACCCGCAGCGTCGTACTGACGCCGATGGCCTTCTGCGGTCCGGCGAACCTGCCCACCAGGGCGGGCACGGCGGCGGCCGGATCGAGACGGTAGGGGTAGAAGTCCCTCGGCACGAAGGCATCGCCCCAGGCGTCGTGTCGGCCTGTGGTGTTCCTCAGGAGCGAGCCGCGCTGCACCAACTCGGCCGTCGCATCGGCCTGATAGGGGTGCTGGACGTTCTCGTAGTAGCTGTTCTCGATGACCATCTTGGTCGCGCCGCGCGACCAGTTTCCGTACGTCCACACCGGATCGCCCGGGTCGGCCTGCCCCGACAGGTGGTTGTTGTACAGGTGCGCGTAGGCGACGTTGTCGGCGGACGGGTTGCGCTGCTTGGTGTTCTTGAACAGGTTGTGGTCGACGGTCAGTTGGGTCTTGACGTTCGGGGTCCAGCCGATGCCGAAGGTCTTGTTGTTGTTCTCGAAGCGGTTGTAGGAGACGGTGACGTACTCGCTGTCCTTGCGGATGTCGAGCTGGCCGTCGCAGATCCGCGAGAACCGGTTGTGGTCGATCCAGACGTGGTGGGCGGAGTCCATCTGGATGCCGTCGAAGTCGGTGTCCTTGCAGTCCCAGTTGCCGTCGATCGCGGAGTCCCGGATCGTCAGGTTACGGATGATGACATTGCTGGTGCCGGGGTCGAGGTGCAGTTCGCCGTGCACGATCTCGGCCGTGTCACCGACCCCGACGATGGTCTTGTCGGAGGCGACCGGGATGTCCGCCCCGAAGGGCTCGGCGGCGATCGATCCGGCGACGCGGATGATGTACGGCTCGTCGGCCGCCGCGTACCGGACCAGCGACTCCTGGTCCGTGACGGTGACGACTTTGCCGCCCGCGCCGCCCGTGGTGCCGCCGGCCAGGGAGGCGAAACCGTGAGCGGTGTCGGACCACTTGGGTGCCGGAGCGGGCTCGGCGGCGGACCCGGGCCGGGGCTCGGCCGCCTCGGCCGTAGTTGCCGCGCAGACCAGCGAGGCGAGCAGGGCGGTGGCGGCAGCCAGGGTCGAACCTCGTCCCGGCAAGCGCTTGCTATCGAGGTGCGGCGTCATTCAGGCTCCTCAGAAGTGTTCGGAATCAGTTCAGAAGCAGTGCTGGGGCGTCAGTTGCCGTCAGGGGCGATGCGGAACCGCGTGAACGTCCCCACCCCCGCACTCCCCGCCCCCGAAGGCGCGACCGCGAACAGCCCGAGCAGCGCCCCCACCCACCGCCACGGCGTCGCGGCGAACACCGGCCCGCCGGGCCGGAAGCCCTCGCCGGTGTCGGCGAAGAACCGGCAGCGGGCCCCCGCCCCCACCTCGATCCGCAGCCGGGCCCGCCCCTCGGGCGCGAGCCTGGGATGCGCGGCGTCCCGCTCGCGCTCGGCGACGGCCTCGGCGAACCGGTGCACCAGGTGCACCGCCCCGTCCGCCCCGCGTTCAAGGCCGATCCAGCCGTAGGCGTCCCCGAGCACCGCCAACCCGGCCCGCGCGCCCGGCACTTCGGCGCTCAGTGACAGCTCCACCTCGATCGCGCACGGGACGGCGGGCAGCCGCTGGGTGAGGACGTTCGGCAGCTTCCGCACGTCCTCCGTGACCGGGGTGCGCACGCACGTCAGGCGCAGCCCGTCGCCGGAGTGCTGCGGCGTCCAGCCGCCCTGCGGGTTGGCCGTCCACTGCCACTGCCGGCCGAAGCGCCCACCGGGGAAGTCGTCGTCTGTGGCCGGTGCGGACGGCGGCTGTGCGGGTAGTTCGGGCTTTCGGTGTACGCGTACGGGGGTGCCGTCGTCCCCGAGGACCGGCCAGCCCGCCGCGTCCCAGCGCATCGGCTGCAGATGCACCACGCGGCCGTGGGCGCCGCGCTGCTGGAAGTGCAGAAACCAGTCCTCGCCGCGCTCGGTGCGCACCCAGCCGCCCTGGTGGGGGCCGTTGATGTCGCTGGTCCCCTGTTCGAGGACGATGCGCTCCTCGTACGGGCCGAAGAACTCGCGGGCGCGCAGCGCGCCCTGCCAGCCGGTCGCCACTCCCCCGGCCGGGGCCAGGATCCAGAACCAGCCGTCGTGCCGGTAGAGCTTGGGGCCTTCGAGGGTGAACCAGCCGGGGATGCGGTCCGCGTCGACGATCACCTTGCCCTCGTCGAGCAGCTCGGTGCCGTCGGGTCGCATCCGGTGGCCGGTGAGCCGGTTCTTGATGCCGGAGCGGGACCTGGCCCAGGCGTGCACCAGGTAGGCCTCGCCGGTCTCCTCGTCCCACAGGGGACACGGGTCGATCAGGCCCTGCCCCGACTTGATCAGGTGGGGTCGGGTCCAAGGGCCTCTAATCGTAGGGGCGTTGATCTGGTGGATGCCGTGGTCCGGGTCGCCCCAGAAGATCCAGAAGCGGTCGTCGTGGTGGCGCAGGGAGGGTGCCCAGACGCCGCAGTCGTGGCGGGGCCTGCCGAAGTCGGCGGCGGGTTCCAGGCGTTCGAGGGCGTGGCCGACGAGGGTCCAGTTGACCAGGTCGCGGGAGTGCAGGAGCGGCAGTCCGGGAGCGCGGCCGAAACTGGAGGCGGTGAGGTAGAAGTCGTCGCCGACGCGCAGGACGTCGGGATCGGACCAGTCGGCGGCGAGCACCGGGTTGCGGTAGGTGCCGTCGCCCAGGTCGGGTCCGGGGATCATGCGGTCACCGCCTTGTGGATCAGGGTTGCCGCCTGACCGCGGTCGAGGCGGCCGTCGGCGACGACGGTGACGATGCGCCGTACGACGGTCTCGTCCGCGGCGACGGTCAGCCGCTCTTCCGCGGCCAGGGACGAGCCGACGCCGGGGTATTCGGTGGCGCGTACGAACCACGGGTCGTGGCGGGTGTCGTCGGTGGCGCCCGCGAGGACGAGCGTCCAGTCGTCGCCGGTGAGCGCCACCCAGTCGGCGCGGCGGCCGTGCACGCCGTCCTCGCCCCCGGCGTCCGCGGTGAACACCTCGGGGGCGGCGGCCTCCTTGGGGGCCCGCCAGAAGAATCCGCCGTAGCCCGCGCCGGGGCGGCCGTTGGTGGCGGGGCTGCCGATCGACAGCTCACGCCCGCTGGTGTTGGTCAGGGCGAAGGTGAAGTCCAACGCCCAGGCGGAGTCGGTGACTTGGACCGGTGCGACGGTGCGGCGCTCGCGCAGCAGCTCACCCTCGCCCGCCGCCCAGCGCAGCTCCTGGACGAACCCGTCGGGGTCGCACAGCGGGAAGGCGGCGTGCTGCTGCACTCCGTGGTTGTCCAGCTCGGTCGGACCCTCGTTCCGTACGAAGGTCCGTCCGCCCCAGAAGTTGTGCCCCTCGACGTCGGGAACGGCGACACCGACGCCGAGGTGGTGCGGGTGGTCGGCGGGCCGGGTCTCGGTGACGGGGGTGCCGGCAAGGGTGGTGACCGGGTGGAGGTGGGGGCGGGGGGCGAGCGTGCTGGGCAGGTCCCGCCCGGTGCGATAGCGGGCGACCATGCGGCCGGCGCAGCGCAGCACGAGGTAGTCATCGCTCACGAGGTGGTCACCTCTTCGGGATGCGCCCAGGGGGCGCCGAGTTCGGAGTAGAGGGCGAGGGTGTCGGCCGCGGCGGCGACCAGGCCGTCGATGCCGGGCACGATGCGCCGGGCCGTGGTCTCGCCGGGTGCGGTGTACCAGGCGGTCTCGGGCAGCGGGGCCGGGGCGGGGGCCCGGCGGACGGCTTCGACGACGCGCATGAAGGCGCCGGTCGCGGCGGGCGGCACGAGGAGGTCGGCGCCCCGGGTGAGGTGGCCGACGAGGTTTTCGAGGAGGTCGGTGCGGCCGTGCAGGACCTCCTCGGGTCCGTGTCCGGCCCGCTGGATCAGGACGCGGTCCTGCTTGTACCAGAAGGTGATGCGGCCGCCGCTGCCGTGCACCAGGACGTACGGCTCCCCCGGCCGCTCGGCGCACAGGGTCGCGGCGATCGTGACCCGGCGGCCTTCTGCGGTGGTGATGCGGACGCAGGAGGTGTCGTCGGCTTCGATGGCGTTGCTGCGAAACAGCTCGGTCTCGATGCCGGCCACGTCCTCGGCGTGGGTGCTGCCGTCGAGGGCGAGCGCGGTCGCGACGGCGTGGGCCAAGGGGTTGGTCAGCACGCCGTCCACGACGTCCGAGCCACCCATGCGGCGCCGCCCGGCCCAGGGGGCGCGGCGGTAGTACGCCTCGTCGCGCGCCCAGGCACCGGCCGCGCCCACCCCGGTGACCTCGCCGATGGCGCCGGACGCGACCAGCTCGCGGATCGCGGGCAGGGCGTGCGAGCCGAGGGACTGGAAGCCGATCTGGCAGGCGGTGCCGGCCTCGGCCACCGCGTCCGTGATGCGCGAGAAGTCCGCGTACGACGGTGCGGGTGGTTTCTCCAGGAGGAGATGTACGCCGCGTTCGGCGGCGGCGAGGGCCAGTTCGGCATGTGTCGGGATGGGCGTGCACACGACGGCGAGCTGCGCGCCCGTGACGTCCAACAGGCCCGCGAAGTCCGCCGATTGAAGGGGTTCCCCCAGACCGTCCAGCTCGGCGGCCGTCAGCGGGCTGAGCTCGCAGATGCCGACGAGGCGTACCAGTCCGGCGAGTTGGAGGCGCTGGATGTTCTCCAGGTGCCGGCGGCCGTGTCCGCGCGCACCGGCGAGGACGACGGACAGCGGGGATTCCAGGGCACGTCGGCCATGCATGCCGCTCATCCCTTCACCGCCCCAGCGCTGAAGCCGGTGATCAGCCACTTCTGGATGAATGCGAAGACGATCACGACGGGGACGGCGGCGATGATGCCACCCGCCGCGAGCGCGCCCAGGTCGACGCTGTCCGCGCTCATCAGCGTGTTCAGGCCCACCGGGATCGTCTGCAGCTCCTGGTTGCTGAGGAACATCAGCGCGAACAGGAAGTGGTTCCAGCTGTGCACGAAGGCGAAGGAGCCCACCGCGATCAGTCCCGGGCGCAGGAGCGGCAGGACCACCGCGCAGAAGGCGCGGAAGCGCGAGCAGCCGTCGACCCAGGCCTGCTCCTCCAGCGAATAGGGCACGTTCTTGATGAAGTTGCTGATGAGGATCATCGACAGGGGCAGTTGGAAGACGGTCTCGGCGATGATGACGCTGCCGAGCGAATTGATCATCTGCAGCTTGGCGAAGATCTCGAAGAGCGGCACCAGCATCAGCGCGCCCGGCACGAACTGCGAGCACAGCAGCGCCAGCATGAACCAGCGCTTGACCCGGAAGTCGAAGCGGGCGAGCGCATAGCCGCCGGCCAGCGCGACCAGCGTGGTCATCACCAAGGTGGCGAGGCCGACGAGCACGCTGTTCTGGAAGTACGTGCCGAAGGCCCGCTCGGTCCACACCTTGTCGAAGTGCTCCAGGGTGAGGGGCCAGGGCACCAGCGAGGTGGAGCCGGCGGGGCGCAGCGCGAAGAGCATGATCCAGTAGAAGGGGATGAGCGTGAAGACCAGATAGACCGAGAGCGGCAGATAGATCTGCCAGCGCGGCACCTCGTCCCAGGCTCGGCGCCGCTTGGGCTCCCGGCGCGAACCGACGCTGTCGGACGGGGAGTTGGGGGCGGGCGTCACGACGGGCGCTTCCGCATCGCGGTCCGCATTCTTGTCCGTGGTGATCACTTGCTGTCACCTCCGAACTTGCTCAGGCGCAGATACAGCACCGAGCAGAAGAGCAGGATCACGAACGCCACCGTCGTCAGGGCGGAGGCGTAGCCGAAGTTGTGGGCGTCGACGCTGGTGGTGGCGACGTACAGCGGAAGGGTCGTCGTCTCCCCCGCGGGGCCGCCGCCGGTGAGGGTGTAGAGGAGGTCGACGTTGTTGAACTCCCACACCATGCGAAGGAGCGTGGACAGGACGATCGCGTCCTTCAGGTGCGGCAGCGTGATGTGCAGGAACTGGCGGACCTTGCCCGCGCCGTCCACCTCGGCCGCCTCGTAGAGGTCCTTCGAGACGGACTGCAGGTCGGCGAGGATGAGGATCGCGAAGAACGGCACGCCCCGCCACAGGTCGGCGACGATCGCCGCCGGGAACACGGTCGCGGTGTCCGACAGCCATGAGGTTCCGTAGCTGCCGATGCCGAGGTCGGCGAGGTAACGGGTTATTCCTGTCTGGGAGTTGAAGAGCAGGACCCAGATCACGGAGGTCAGCACGCCGGACACGGCCCAGGGCGAGAACACCAGGGCGCGGCCCATCGCTCGCCCCACGAAGGTCTGGTTGACGATGAGCGCCAGGGCGAGCCCGAAGAGCAGTTGCAGGCCGACCTCGACGACGACCCACTTGGCGCTGAAGCCGAGGGTGTCCCAGAACAGCGGGTCCTCGGTGAAGGCGTGCACGAAGTTGTCGAGGCCGGCGAACCCGTCGCGCCACGGCTTGGTGGGGTTGTAGTGCTGCAGGCTGTAGTAGAAGACGCTGAGCACCGGGTAGGCGATGAAGCCCAGCATCAGCAGGACGGCCGGCGCGATCAGCAGATAGGGCAGCCCGCGCGGCGTCGACGACCCTCGCCGCCGACCGCGTGGGGCGGGTGGCGCGGGGGGTTTCGCCACGGCTGCGGCTTGGGCCATGACAGTTCTCCGTTCGATCCGGTGAAGCGCTTCGCAGATGACGTTCGAGATCTCGGACAAATGAAGGGTGGGGCAGGGCGCTTGACGGGCGCGGCGTCCCACCGCGGCTCCGCCTCAGCCCGCGTACGGCTCCGGCACCTCGCCGGACCTGGCCAGGAAGGCGAAGTCGCAACCGGTGTCGGCCTGGGTGACCTGTTCGGCGTACAGGGCTCCGTAGCCACGCCCGTAGCGGACGGGCGGCGGCGTCCACTCGGCGCGGCGGGCAGCCAACTCCTCATCGGACACATCGAGTTGGAGACGGCGGGCCGCGACGTCGAGCGTGATGAGGTCGCCGGTGCGGACGAGGGCCAGAGGGCCGCCGACATGAGACTCGGGCGCGATGTGCAGCACACACGTCCCGTAGCTGGTGCCGCTCATCCGGGCGTCGGAGATCCGCACCATGTCGCGTACGCCCTGCTTGAGCAGGTGGTCGGGGATCGGCAGCATCCCGTACTCGGGCATCCCCGGACCGCCCACCGGGCCGGAGCCGCGCAGCACCAGGACGTGATCGGCGGTGATGCCGAGGTCGGGGTCGTTGATGGTGCGCTGCAGCTGCCGGTAGTCGTCGAAGACGACGGCGGGCCCGGTGTGCTTGAGCAGCCTCGGCTCGGCGGTGATGTGCTTGATGACCGCGCCGTCCGGGCAGAGGTTGCCGCGCAGGACGGCGACTCCGCCCTCCTCGAACAGGGGGTTGTCGCGGGTGCGGATCACGTCGTCGTGGTGGACGCGGGCGGTCGACAGCTGCTCGCGGAGGCTGTCGTACGCGACTGTCGGGCGGTCGAGATGGAGCAGATCGGGGATCCGGGAGAGGAATCCGGGCAGCCCGCCCGCGAAGTGGAAGTCCTCCATCAGATACGTCTCGCCGCCGGGCCGCACATTGGCGAGGACCGGCACCGTGCGGGCGGTGCGGTCGAAGTCGTCCAGGGTGAGGGTGACGCCGGCCCGTCCGGCCATCGCGATCAGATGGATGACGGCGTTGGTGGAGCCGCCGAGGCCGAGGACCGTGGTGACCGCGTCCGCGAAGGCGTCCACGGTGAGGATCTGCGACAGGCGGCGGTCCTGCTCGACCAGCTGGACGATGCGCATACCGGATGCGGCGGCCATCCGGTCGTGCCCGGAGTCGACGGCCGGGATGGACGAGGCGCCGGGCAGGGTCACCCCGAGTGCCTCCGCCGCGGCGGTGAGCGTCGAGGCCGTGCCCATGGTCATGCAGTGGCCCGGCGAACGCGCCAACCCGCTTTCCAGTTCGGCCAGTTCGCAGTCGCCGATGAGCCCGGCGCGCTTGTCGTCCCAGTACTTCCACATGTCGGTGCCGGAGCCGAGGACCTCGCCGCGCCAGTGCCCGGGCAGCATGGGCCCGGCGGGCACGAACACCGTCGGCAGGTCGACGCTGGCCGCGCCCATGAGCAGCGCGGGCGTCGTCTTGTCGCAGCCGCCGAGCAGCACCGCGCCGTCCACCGGGTAGGACCTGAGCAGTTCCTCGGTCTCCATGGCGAGCAGGTTGCGGTAGAGCATCGGGGTCGGCTTCTGGAAGGTCTCGCTCAGGGTCGACACCGGGAATTCCAGGGGGAAGCCGCCCGCCTGCCACACTCCACGCTTGACGGCCTGGGCGCGGTCGCGCAGATGGACGTGGCAGGGGTTGATGTCGGACCAAGTGTTGAGGATCGCGATGACGGGCTTGCCCAGGTGCTCCTGGGGGAGGTAGCCGAGCTGGCGAGTGCGGGCCCGGTGGCTGAAGGAGCGCAGTCCGTCCGTGCCGTACCACTGGTGGCTGCGCAACTGCCGCGCGCTGTCGGCCTTTTCGCCGCCTGTTCTGCTGGCCGGTTCAGCGTCTGCCCTGTCGGCCCTCTCGCCGTTCATATCGACCATCCCGCGAGAATCGAGGCGACCTCGGCGCGCTCCGGCTCGGTCAGCAGCCTGCTCGGGGCGCGTACGTCCCTGCGGCACAGGCCGAGGAGGGCCAGGGCTTCCTTGACGACGGACACGTTGTTCGCCGACCCGTTCGCCGCGCGCAGCTCCTCGAAGCGGCGGATCTGCTCCCAGACCTTCATGGCGGCGGTGTAGTCACCGGATCGAAGCGCTTCGATCATGTTCAGCGAAATGTGCGGGGCGACGTTCACAAGACCCGAGGTGAACCCGGTCGCTCCGGCCGAGAAGTACGAGGGTGCGTACGGCTCGGCGAGCCCCGCGACCCACACGAACCGCTCCAGCCCCGCGTCCCGCGCGAACGCGGCGAACCGCGCCGCGTCCGGTACCGCGTACTTCACCCCGATCACATTCGGGCAGGCGTCGGCCAGTTCGGCCAGCCGCGCCCCGCGCAGCAGCGGATTGCGCAGATAGGGCACGACACCGAGCTCGGGCACCGCCTCGGCGATCGCCCGGTGGTAGTCGACCCAGCCCTCCTCGGAGACGTACGGATGGACCGGCTGATGGACCATCACCATGTGCGCCCCGACCGCACGGGCGTGCTCGGCGGCGGCCACGGCGGTCGGCAGGTCGTGGCCGACCCCGACCAGGATCGCGGCCCGCTCCCCCGCCTCCTGCATCGTCAACTCGGTTACGGCTCGGCGCTCTTCGGGGGTGAGGGCGTAGAACTCGCCGGTGTTGCCGTTGGGCGTGAGAGTGCGTACGCCGCCGTCGAGCAGGCGACGCAGCAGGGCACGGTGGGCGGTGCGGTCGATCGACCCGTCCGCGGCGAAGGGCGTCACCGGGATCGCCACGACGTCGGCGAGCGCGGCCCGCTGGGATGCGAAGGTCATCGGGCTGCGTCCTCTTCCTCAAGTCCCGCATCGGGAAAGGCCCTTCGCACGAACGAGGCGATGTGGCCGTGCAGGGCGCGTGCCGCGCCGTCCGCGTCGCCGTCGAGCGCGAGCCGCAGGATCTCGCGGTGCTCGGCGGCCTCCCGCTCCCAGGACGGGTCCGCGGCCCAGGCCACGGCGGAGACCAGGGCGGCCTGGTCGCGGACCTCGTCGAGCATGCGGCCGAGCAGCGGGTTGCCGCACGGGGCGTACAGGGAGCGGTGGAACTCCCGGTTGGCCAGGGAGCGTTCGGCCGTGTCGGTCGCGGCATCGGCGCGTTCGAGTGCGTGGCGCGCCTCGTCCAGGGACGCGGCACGACGCACGGTGCGGCGCAGCGCCTCGGGTTCGAGCAGCAGCCGTACGTCGTACACCTCGCGCGCCATGTCCGCGTCCACCATGCGCACCGTGCCGCCCTTGTACTGGCTCATCACCACGAGCCCGGTGCCGGCCAAGGTCTTGAGCGCCTCGCGCACGGGCGTCTTGGACACCCCGAACTGCTCGGCGAGCTCGGTCTCGACCAGGGCCTGCCCCGGGCTCAACTGCCCGGTGAGGATGCGGTGTTTGATCGCCTCGAGCACGAACTGCGTGCGGGAGGGGATCGGGGTCGGCACAGAGGTCATGGGCACCCTTGGCTTTCGCGTATCGCGTCTCATATATGACGTATGGAGTACGACGCGTTGAAGCTAGAAGGGGCGCGCTGGTTCGTCAACGCTTCTGACAAAAGAAGTCCGCACCGATGGGCCGCGCCTTACGGGTCGTAGGTGCGCCCCGTCTCGATCGTCGTGGCGTCCTCGTGCATCGTTTGCGTGGCCGGACAACAGGGGATCAGACCTTCAGAACGCAATGCGCGCGGCGACGGGCAGATGGTCGCTCCCCGTCGAGGCCAGCGTCCACACACGCGTGACGGTCGCCGCACGCGCCAGGACCTGGTCGATCCGGGCCAGCGGCATCCCCGCGGGCCAGCTCAGCGCGAATCCCGAATCGGCGGGCCCCGCCTGCGAGACGACCGGCGCCAATCCCCGGTCGTCCACCGTGCCGTTGAGGTCACCGAGCACGATCACCCGGTCGAGCCGCTCGGCCGCCAGGGCCGCCCCGAGCAGCCGGGCACTCTCGTCGCGGCGCGCCGAGGCCAACCCCTGTGTAGGACTCAGCCGGATCGAGGGCAAGTGGGCGACGTACAGGGCGACTTCACCCTCGGGTGTCGTGGCTGTGGCCCGCAACCCGCGATTCCAGCCCGCACCGACACCTGACGGCCGGATGTCCACCGGCCGCACCTCACGCAGCGGATGCTTCGACCACACACCGACCGTGCCGATGACCGCATGGTGGGGATACTGCGCGGCCAACACCCCTTCATAGAGAGGCAGGGCGGCGGAGGTCAGCTCCTCCAGCGCGATGACGTCCGCGTCGGCGGCACGGAGCGCGCGGGCGGCGGCCGCCGGGTCGGGGTTCTCGTCGCTGACGTTGTGCTGGACGACGGTGATGTCGTACGCCGACCCGGACGCCGGCGGCACGTACAGCAGCTGCGCGAACTGTCCGGCCCAGGCGGCTGCCGGCAGCAGCACGGCGAACAGCGCGACCACGGACCGCCGCCACAGGGCAAGGAGTGTCAGCGCCGGTACGGCGAGGCCCAGCCAGGGCAGGAACGTCTCAAGGAGACTGCCGAGGCGGCCGAACCCGTTGGGCACCGCGCCGTGAAAGACGAGCAGACAACCCACGAGCACGGCGCCCACCGCCAGGACGAGGTCCCACCTGCCACACGCGAAGGGGTCCCAGCGACGCCCCACCGATTCCCCCGCTCCCGTATCCATATGAATCCTTCCCCTCCCCGCCCCTTCCCGAAAGTCCTCAAACGCCGGACGGGCTGGTTCATCGAGCGCGGCCTCGACAGATCAGCCCGTCCGGCGTTTGAGGACAGTCTTTGAAGCCGGCGGCAGCCTTACGGGAAGGGGCGGGGAGGGGCAAATCTCTCACACCAACGTCTCGGCAACCTTCCCGTCCACCAGCTCCAACCGCCGCGTGGTCCGCACCGCAGCAAGCATGCGGCGATCATGGGTGACCAGCAGAAGCGTCCCCCGATACGAGCCGAGCGCGGATTCCAGCTGCTCGATCGCCGGCAGGTCGAGATGGTTGGTCGGCTCGTCCAGGACGAGCAGATTAACCCCGCGCCCCTGCAGCAGCGCAAGCGCGGCCCGCGTGCGTTCGCCGGGCGAGAGCGTGGCCGCGGAGCGCAGCACATGCTCCGCCTTGAGGCCGAACTTGGCCAGCAAGGTCCGGATGTCGGCCGGCTCGGAGTCCGGCACCGCGGCGCGGAACGCGTCGAGCAGCGGCTCCTCACCGTGGAAGAGGGCACGCGCCTGGTCGACCTCGCCGACCCGCACGCCCGACCCGAGGGCGCTGTGGCCCGCGTCCAGCTCGATCCGCTCCAGGAGCGCGGCAAGCAGGGTCGACTTGCCCGAGCCGTTGGGCCCGGTGATCGCGACCCGGTCCGCCCAGTCGATCTGCAGATTCACCGGGCCGAGCGTGAAGGCGTCCCGCCTGACCTCCGCGTCGCGCAACGAGGCCACGACGGTGCCCGAGCGGGGAGCCGCCGCGATCTCCATCTGAAGCTCCCACTCCTTGCGGGGCTCCTCGACGACATCGAGGCGTTCGATGAGCCGCTGCGCCTGCTTGGCCTTGGCAGCGAGGTTCTCGCTGTTCTCGGCGCGGGCCTTGCGGGCGGCCTTGTCGTTGTCGCGGCTCTTGAGGACGGAGTTCTTGACGCCGTCCTCCGCCCACCTGCGCTGGACGTTCGCCCGGTCTTCGAGCGTGGCCTTCCGCTCGGCGTAGTCCTCGTACGCCTCCCGTGCGTGCCTGCGCGCGACCTCGCGCTCGTCCAGGTAGGCGTCGTAGCCGCCTCGGTAGAGGTTCACCTCCTGTTGTGCCAGGTCGAGTTCGAGGACCTGGGTCACGGTGCGGCTGAGGAACTCGCGGTCGTGGCTGACGATGACGGCGCCCGCCCGCAGGCCGCGTACGAACTCCTCCAGGCGCTCAAGGCCCGCCAGGTCCAGGTCGTTGGTGGGCTCGTCCAGAAGGAACACGTCGTAGCGGGACAGCAGCAGCGAGGCGAGTCCCGCGCGGGCCGCCTGGCCGCCCGACAGCGAGGTCATCGTCTGGTCCAGGCCGACGCCCAGGCCCAGCGACTCGGCGACGCGTTCGGCGCGTTCGTCCAGGTCGGCGGCGCCGAGGGCGAGCCAGCGCTCCAGGCTCGTGGCGTAGGCGTCATCGGCGCCGGCCACCTCGTCGACGAGGGCCTGGGTGGCCCGGTCGAGCGCCGCCTGAGCCGCGGTGACGCCGGTGCGGCGGGCGAGGAAGTCCCGCACGGTCTCCCCCGGCCTGCGCTCGGGTTCCTGCGGCAGGTACCCGACGGTCGCGACGGCGGGGGCGAGGCGCAGCTCGCCCTCCTCCGGTTCGTCGAGCCCGGCGAGGATGCGCAGGAGGGTGGACTTGCCGGCCCCGTTGGCCCCGACGAGGCCGATCACATCGCCCGGCGCCACGATCAGGTCGAGGCCGCTGAACAGGGAGCGGTCGCCGTGGCCGGCGGCCAGGTTCTTGGATACGAGGGTTGCGGACATGAGTCGCCAATCGTGCCGATGCGGTCGCCGCCGGGGGCGGCGAAGGGATCAAGCTCCGGGGGAGCGGCGTGTGCGGCACCACGCGGCGACCGTTGCCGTACGAGAGAGCCGTCTCCCTTGTGGGAGAGGGCGGTTCGGGCATCGAGGTCGCTCCACGCGAGAGCTCACGGACAGCGCGATGGCCGCCGTGGCGTGACATCCGTACGGACGGTGCCGTACGGGCGTGGTGATCGCCTACCTCAGATGCGCAAGGTCCACCTCGATCGGAGACAACAGAACGCCAGGAAGCTTAGCCAGCCGCCGACGCCCTGAGCAATGCCTTTTCCCGAGGTCAGCGGGCCGCTGCGGCGCCACTCCCCCAACTCCTTTGGCAGCGCGTCCAGTTACGCACCCACCGGCGCGCGGAGTTCCGGCTTAGCGTGAAGTGTCCGCACCGAGCCCGCCCAGCGCCGCGTACCGGCGCCCTCGCACAGGAGTCACCCCATGACCTCCCCACCCGCAGCCGGCACGCCCCGGCCGCCGCAGCGCCTGTCCGCCGCCCACGCCTCGGTGGCGCTCCTTGAGGCCCTGGCCGAGAAGCTCGGCGGCCGGGCCTCGGTGACCGCGGTCTACGGCGAACCGGTCACCCGCGACGACGTCACCGTCATCCCCGTCGCCCAGGTCGGCTTCGGCTTCGGTGGCGGCGCCGGCCAGGAAACCGGGACGGACAAGTCCGGCGAGGGTGGGGGCGGCGGGGGCGGGGGCGGCGCGAAGCCGCTGGGCTTCATCGTGATCCGGGGCGGGGACGCCACGTACAGGCCGATCCGCGATCCATGGGTGCAGGTCGTCCTACCACTGGCCGGATTGCTGGCGGGGACCGCGCTGCCCCGGATCGCCCGTGCACTGACACACCGCGCCCGGCACCACTGACCCCCTTGCATGTACGCGCCTGCGACACGGGAGGGGCTCCCGGCTCCTGCGTTTGGGGACACCCCGACAGGGGACCCGAGCCGCGGGCACGGGGCCCTGGGGAAGCAAGGACCGCGGGTGCGGCTCCCCGCTTCGAGCGGTGGCGGGAGCCGCGCCCGCAGTCGGCTCCCGGACCCGGCAGCGTGCCGCGACCGCCCTGTCGGCCCAGGAAAGGAGCGAGCGTGCCTCGCGGATCGAATGCCAAACGTGAGCGCCAGTACGAGCAGATCGAGGAGGTCCGGCCGGAGCGCGGCGCCGGCGAGGAGGCCACGGCCACGGACCGTGCTCTCGACAGCGACCCGCCGGCCACCGGCAAGGAGAAGCCGTCGGAGGTGGCGGGCGACGAGCTGCCGGAAGGCCCCGGCGAGCGGGTGCCCGCGGTGCCGCGCGACCTGCCCGATCAACAGGCCCACGCGGACGACCCCCTGGACGTCCCGGAACCCGAACCACCCCGGACGGGCGGCGGGCGGGAGCCGGACCCGGAGCTGCCCGACCCCGACCAGCCCGGCGCGGGGCCGCGCGGAGCGCCACGGAAGGCAGGGCCCCATCCCGAGCAGCCCGTCCCGGACGAGCCTTCGGGCTGAGCCTGCGTGCGCGGTCGGACCGGGTTTCGCACCGAAGCACAAGGCGCGGGTGCGGTGCGCGGGACCGGCGCCGGTACGGGCGCACGGGACCAGCACGGGTGCGGCGTACGGACCAAGTACAGGTGCGGCGGCCGGGACCTCCGCAGAGGCTGGGAGTTCAGTGACCCTCCTCGTCCCTTCCTGGAGTTCCCATGTCCGTACGTCCCGCGCGCAGGCACCTCCGCCGCGCCACCGTCGCCCTCCTCGCCGCCTGCGCGCTCATGGCGGCGCCGGCCGCCGCCGCTGCCGCCCAGCCCGCAGCCGGTCCCGCCGGCACCGACCCCGTGGACGACGCCAAGAAGTTCGCCACCCCGAACCTGCCCGGCGTCAACGACTGGTCCTGCAAACCCAGCGCCGAGCACCCCCGCCCGCTGATCCTGGTGCACGGCACGTTCGACGCGGGCCGGGTGTGGGCGAAGACCGCGCCGGACTACAAGAAGGCCGGGTACTGCGTCTTCTCCCTCGACTACGGCAAGTCGAGCGGCCTGCTGAGCCTCATCGTGGGCGGCATCGACCGGGTCTCGCAGTCCGCGATGGAACTCGCGGACTTCGTCGACGGCGTGCTGGAGGCGACCGGCACCGAGAAGGTCGACATCGTCGGGCACTCGCAGGGCGGCATGATGCCCCGCTACTACATGAAGTTCGCCGGCGGCGCGGACAAGGTGCACACGCTGGTCGGCATCTCGCCGTCCAGCCACGGCACCGGGCGCTCCGACTTCATGGACGCGCTGCTCGCCGACGCCCCGGACCTGCGGGCGCTCCTCGAGGGCTTCTCCGAGCTGGTGCCCATCGGCAAGTTCGTCGACATTCCGTGCCCCGCCTGTACCGACCAGGTATCCAACTCGCCGTTCCAGAAGAGGCTCAACAAGGGCGAGGACACGCTGCCCGGGGTGAACTACACGACCATCGTGACGAACAAGGACAGCGTCATCACGCCCTGGAAGAGCCAGTACCTGGAGGGCCCGAACGTCAAGAACTACCTGCTGCAGGACGTGTGCAAGGACAACTTCGCCCAGCACAACAACTCGGTCTCCGACCCGGTCGCCACCCGCCTGGCCCTGAACGCGCTCGACCCCGAGCACGCGGTCACGCCCACCTGCCCCACCCTCGCGTCCAGCATCCTGGGCCTGCTCGGCGTCTGACCGGACAGGGGAACGAGCACCACGCGGCCGGCAAGTCCTTCCGCCCGCTCGGCGCCGCCGAGCGGGCGCTGCCGGACCACCCCTCACCCTCGCCGTGAAGCGGTCCGCGTAAGCTGAAGTCCCATGGCAATAAGCACCGCACTCTGGTCCTTCGCCCTGGTGGTAGGGCTCCTCACACTGACCCCCGGCCTGGACACGGCCCTGATTCTGCGCACCGCCGCGCTCGGCCGTCGCAGTCGCGCCTGGGGTGTGGTCCTCGGCATCCAGAGCGGCACCCTGATCTGGGGTGCGCTCACCTCGCTCGGCGTGACGGCCGTGCTGACCGCCTCTCAGGTCGCGTACGAGGTGCTGCGCTGGGCGGGCGCCGCGTATCTGCTGTGGATGGGGGCGCGCATGCTGATCGACACCTGGCGCCGTACGCCCGGCGGCGAGGCGGGCGACGCGGACGCGCTGCAGGGTACGGACAGCATGGCCGGAGGCTGGCGACAGGGGACGCTCACCAACCTCCTCAACCCCAAGGTCGGGGTCTTCTACGTCGCCGTCCTGCCCCAGTTCATCCCGGCCGGCGCGCCCCACTTCACCATGGGCCTGCTGCTGACCTGCGTACACATCGCGCTCGGCCTCGTCTGGTCGGCCACCCTCATCGCCTTCGCCCGGGTCGTGCGCGGCTGGCTCCAGCGCCCCTCCGCGCGCCGCGCCCTCGACCGCGTCACCGGGACGGTCGTCGCCGGGTTCGGGCTGCGGCTGGCGCTCACTGACTGAAGCCGGGCCGGGAGAGGCATCCGGAAAAGGATCGGGACAAGGATCGGGACAGGGGCCGGGGAAAGAGATCGACAAGAAGTTCCCCGCCCGCTGAAATGGACGCCGACAGCCCGCCGTGCCCGTGCGGGTCCGGGAGGGAGCGCACGTGCCGGCCGAGAGCGGCGTCGTCAACACCCCTGCGATCGACGGCAAGTTGGTCGCCCGGCTGCTCGACGCACAGTTCCCGCAGTGGGCGCACCTCCCGCTGCGCCTCCTGGACCCGGCAGGCTCCGACCACGTGATCTACCGGCTCGGCGAGACCATGTCGGTGCGCCTGCCCCGCGGCGACTGGGCGGCCGGGCAGGCCCGCAAGGAGGAGACCTGGCTGCCGCGGCTCGCTCCGCGGCTGCCGCTCGCGGTCCCGCTGCCGCTGGGCCTGGGCACGCCCGGCTTCGGCTACCCGTGGCACTGGTCGGTCGCCCGCTGGCTCGACGGCAGCACGCCCACCCTCGACGCACCGGTCGACACGCTCGATGCGGCCCTGCGGCTGGCGGACTTCCTCTGGGCACTCCAACGGCTCGCTCCCGCCGGGGAGTTGGCCCCCGGCCCGCACGACGACCTCGCCGGTACGTCGCTGCACGAGCGGGACCACGGCACCCGCGCCGCGATCAAGGACGTGGCCGCCGACTTCGACGGCCCCGCGCTCATCGCCGTATGGGAGGAGGCTCTCGGGGCGCCGGCCTGGGACCGGCCGCCGGTGTGGTTCCACGGGGACCTGCACCCCGGCAACCTGCTGGCCGTCGACGGACGCGTCAGCGCTGTCATCGACTTCGGCGGCCTGGGCATGGGCGATCCCGCCTGCGACCTGGTGATCGCGTGGACCCTCCTGACCGCCGAGACCCGCGCCGCCTTCCGTACGGCACTGCGGATCGACGACGCCACCTGGGCCAGGGGCCGCGGCTGGGCGCTCACCACCGGCCTCAACGCCTACGCGCACTACGCCGCGACGAACCCCCGCGTGGCCCGCAACACCCGCCACCAGATCACGCAGGTCCTCACCGGCAGTGCGCCGTACAGCCCTTGAGCAGTGCGCCGTACAGCCCTTGAGCAGTGCGCCGTACAGCCCTTGAATCGCGCCCTACTGCCCCTGATACGGGGGCTGTTGGCCGTACGGGTTCGGGTTGGGGGCCTGCGGGTACTGCCCGGGAGGCGCCGGGTTCGGGTACTGAGCCGGGGGCGCCGGGTTCGGGTAGGGCCCACCGGGCTGCGGGGGCGCGGCCGGGTACTGGGGCTGCTGCGGCTGACCCGTTCCGGGCATCTGCTGCGGCTGGCCCATCCCCGGATTGGGGTTCCAGCCGACGGGCCCGGCCGGCGGCGTACCGCGGCGTTTCCGGCCTGCCATGACCACCATCACGATCACGAACGTCCCCAGAACCATGACGCCCAGCAGGAGGACACCAAACCTCAAGAACATCTGCGTACCCCCCTCAAAACGGCCCGCCCGATGCGCTGCGCCGCACTCCCGAGACACTACAAGCCGGTGTCCGCGCGCCCCAGGTTCGGGTCGAGAAGCATGTCCAGACACAGCGTGCCGTCCGGCCCGGTGAAGGAACCCACCCGCCGAAAGCCGTTCTTCTCGTAGAAGCGCAGGGCACGGGCGTTGTCGGCCAGCACACCGCCCCACAGGATGATCCGCGTCCGGCCGAGCCGCCGGGCGACCTCGACCAGCAGCGGGAAGACCAGCGAACCGACGCCGTTCGCCTGGTGGTCGTCGGCCAAGGTCGGCCCGAACCGGCAGTCGGTCGCCGGGTCGAGCCGGATCCCGGCCCGCGCATGGCGTGCGATGTCCGCGGCCGTGAGGTCGAGGCTGAACTCGAGGAGGCCGACGATCCTGCCGCCCGGCGCCTCCTCAAGGACCAGCCGCAGCTTGTCGTAGCGGCCGATCGCGGCACACAGCTCGCGGGCCGCCGGGAGGTCGTACCCGTCGAAGGTGCTGAGCCGCCGCGTCGTGGGGGACAGCCCCGCGAGGAAGTCACCGAGGCCGTCCGCGTCGCCGTGCACGAGCGGCCGGAGGATCACCTCCGCGGCACCGCCCCGCTCCCCCGCCGGGAGCCGCAGCCGCCAGGTCAGCAGCCCCGGGTCCGCGGCGATCTCCGCCAGGCTGAGCACCCCGGCCACCCCTCGCTCCCGCGCTCGCTACTCGCTCCCCGCCCCTCGCTACTCGAACGGCGTGAGGTCGCCGGCCCCCCGGCGCACGATCTCCAGCTCGCCGTCGGAGAAGTCGATGACCGTGGTCGGCTCGGTGCCGCAGTCACCCGAATCCAGTACGGCGTCCACCTCATGGTCGAGCCGCTCCTTGATCTCCCAGCCCTGCGTCAGCGGCTCGGACTCGTCGGGCAGCAGCAGGGTGCTGGAGAGCAGCGGCTCCCCGAGTTCCTCGAGCAGCGCCTGGGCGACGACGTGATCGGGGATGCGTACGCCGACCGTCTTCTTCTTCGGGTGCAGCAACTGGCGCGGCACCTCCCGGGTCGCCCGCAGGATGAAGGTGTAGCGGCCCGGCGTCGCCGCCTTGATCGCGCGGAACACGTCGTTGTCGACCTGCGCGAACTGCCCCAGCTGGGCGAAGTCCCGGCACACCAGGGTGAAGTGGTGGCGGTCGTCGAGATTGCGGATCGCCCGGATCCGGCTGATGCCGTCACGGCTGCCCAGCTGACAGCCCAGTGCGTAGCAGGAGTCCGTCGGGTACGCGATGAGCGCCCCCGACCGGATGCTGTCGGCCACATTGGTGATGGTGCGCCGCTGCGGGTTCTCGGGGTGCACATCGAAGTACTTCGCCATCCGGCGAGTTTAAGGGCCACTCCGGCCTCCCCGGACCCGGCTCGACGGGCCCGCTCCGCCCGATTCGGCGATCATGGTGCCGTGGTCGACGCTTCCGCGCTGCTGTCCGGCTTCGGCACCATCGGGGTGTTCGTCGTCCTGTTCCTGGAGGCCGGCACGCTCCTGGGTGTGGTGCTGCCCGGCGGGGCGGTGCTCTTCACCGCCGGGATGCTGTGCTCGGCGGGCGAGGGGCACCTCTCCCTGCCGCTGATCCTGCTCTGCGGCGTGCTCGGGACCGTGCTGGGTGCGCAGACCAGCTACTGGATCGGCCGGCGCACCGGACCCGGCCTGCTCGCCCGCCTCCGCAAGGAACGGCTGCGCCAGGGTGTGGCACGGGTGCAGGAGCTCCTTGAGCGGTACGGGCCGGGTCCGGCCCTGCTTGTCGCGAGGTTCATTCCGGTCGTACGCACCCTCTCCAGCCGCGTCGCGGGTGCGCTGCTCGTCCCGGGCCGCACCTTCGCCGTGTGGCAGAGCGCGGCGGGCGCCGTGTGGGCCACGGCCATGACGTTCTGCGGCTACCTCCTGGGCGCGGTCCTGCCGGGCGCCGACGCCTATCTCGTGCTCGCCGGGGTCGTCGTCCTCGCCCTCGTGGTGACCTCCCTGGTCCGCCGGCACCGGGGCACACGGAGGCCCTGACCGCGAAGAGGCCCGCCAACCTCGCCATGACCAAGCGCCACGCCCTCGACCGGGACCGCGACCGCGACCGCGCCCAACTCGTCGCCCTCGCCTACGAATCCGGCCCGGTGGCCCCGCGCCACGATCGAGACGCCCGCAGGTCAGCGCCCCTCAGCAGCCTCCGCCCGCCCCCATGCCATACGCGACCAGGGCAGCGCCAGCTCGTCGGTGCCGCCGACCTCCCTGGGCGACAGCTCCTCGACCGGAGCGGCCTCCCCATGACGTGCGAACACGGAATCCACGTACCGGTGCCCGGTGTCCGCCGCGACGAACACCACCGTGCGATCCCCCGCCCGCGCCCGTTCCCACCGGGCCGCGAGATGGCCCGCCCCGGTGGACAGGCCCGCGAACACCGCATGGCGGCGCAGCAGGTCGACGCTCCCGGCGAGAGCCGCGTCGAAGCCGACCCAGTGGATGGTGTCGTACAGGTGGTGGGAGACGTTCCGGAAGGGGATGGAGCTGCCGATCCCGGCGATGATGATTTCCGGGTCGGTCACGTGCTCGGCGCCGAAGGTGACGCTCCCGAACGGCTGCACCCCGACCAGCTCGACGTCGGACCCCGCCGCCCGCAGATGGCTGGCGAGCGCCCCCGTGGACGCCCCGGATCCGACTCCTCCCACCAGAGTCAGCGGCTCGCCGCCGGTCTCCTCGCGGATCCGCTCGGCGATGGCGCGGTAGCCGAGGTAGTGGATGTCGTCGTGGTACTGGCGCATCCAGTGGTACTCGGGGTGTGCACGCAAGATCTCCTCGACCCGTGCGACCCGTCGCTTCTGGTCGAGCTTGAGGTCGTCGCAGGGGTCCATCTGTTCCAAGTGGGCGCCCAGTACGGCCAGTTGGGTGCGCAGGGTGTGGTCGACAGTCGTGGAGCCGACGATGTGGCAGCGCATGCCGTAGCGGTGGCAGGCCAGGGCGAGGGCGTAGGCGTAGATGCCGCTGGAGCTGTCGAGGAGGGTGTCGCCGCGGCGTACGGCCCCGGTGTCGAGCAGGTGGCGGACGGCGGCCATCGCGGAGACGGCCTTCATGGTTTCAAAGCGCAGGCAGATGAGGCGGTCGTCGAGGCGTATGAGGTCGGGCCGGCCGATCGCCTCGGCGATGTGGGTGTCCATGCGGGAACTCCTCGCTGGTGGAATGGGTGGTGAAGGTCCGGGTGACGGGGATGCCCTCGCCCTGCAGGGCGGCCGTGCACTGCCGCAGCCGGTGGCGCAGCGCACGGCTCGCGGGGTCGAAGAGCAGCCCGGCCACACAGCCGCTGTGCGCGATCTGCACCCCGACGGCCCCGAACCGTCCGGCGATCCGCGTCATCGCCCCGAACTCGGCGTGGGCGAGCCGCCGTTGACCGCGCCGGGCGCTCTGGGTGGCGACGTGTCCGAGCAGGGCGGGGTCCGCGTGGACGATCGCCCGGCGCAGCAGGGTCCGCAGCCGCGCGTACGCGCCCACATCACTGTCGTCGTACGTCGCCTCGGCGAGGGCGAGCGTGTCGGTGTCAACGGGGCGCCCGCCGCCGAGCGTGCAGCCGACCACGACGAGCGGGGGCAGCGCGGCCCCGAGGACCTCCAGGACCCGCCCCTCACGCTGGGCGAAGAGCAGCGGCCGCCCGTCGAGCATCAGCGGATCCGAGGCCCGTTCGGCGCGCACCGCGAGCCGGGCGACGGTCTCCGGCGCGAGCCGCACCCCATGGGCGTCGGCGACGGCCCGCACGGCGGCGATCACATCACTGCTGGAGGACCCCATGCCGAGCCCCACCGGGATGTCACCGGACAGCCTCAACTCCCCGCCGCAGAGCTCCCCTTGGCAGTGCTCAGCACACTCTTCGATCGCCAGCACTGCCGCCCGCAGCGCCTTGGTGCGCCCGGCCGGCACCACCTCGACCCGCGAGGGCCCCGTCCCCGGGCGACGTACGAACTCCGCGCGGGTCCCCAGACCTCGCAACGGCAGCGTGACCAGGCCCGCACACCGCCGTCCCCGGTCATCGAGGAAGACGCCCTGCAGGATCTCCCCGTGATGGCAGGCGGCATACCCGGCCCCGACCACGACCCCGACTGCGGCGGTCATCGGGCAGCCGGGATCGGGGCCCGGTAGCGGTACAGGGCGGTCGGCTCGGCGCTGAACTGCGAGAACGGGAAGGGCTCCGCGGACAGCGCGCTCACTCCGGCCCCCAGGAAGGCGCGGGCCACGGCGCTGCCGGTCTGCGCGTACACGACGAGCGGGATCCCGCGCTCGCGGCAGCGCGCGAGGATCGTGTCGAAGGACCCGTTGCTGAGCGTCATCCCGGTCGCGACGACGGCGTCGGCCGCGCTCAGCACCTCCTCCATGTCGGCGCTCACCGGCTCCCCCCACTGGGTCTCACGGAGGTTGAAGTCGCAGGGCAGCGGCACACCGCCGCGCTCGCGGATCGCCGCGAGCAGCGGGTTGACCACGCCGATGAGGGCGACCTTCGCGCCGTCCTCGATGGCGAGCAGCCCGGCGATCGCCGCGTCCCGGGCGTGCGCCCGTGTCTCGGGCGGCCCGGCGGGCAGCGTCACCACCTCGGCATCGGCGGCGTCCCGGTGCGGCCGGGCCTCGGCGAGGTAGGCGTCCAGGGCGGCGATCCGCAGCGGCCGCGGCCCTTCGCGCAGCAGCATGTCGAGCGAACTGCCGGACGCCTCACGGCAGATGGCCGGATCGATCTCCCCCGCCTCGAAGGCGCAGGCCCCGAAGGAGCCGCCGAGGCGGACGAGTACGTACTGGTTGAGGTAGGTGGTGGTGCCGCCCTTGAGGCGGGTTCCGTGATGGATCCAGAACACGCTGGTGGCGGTCGACTCGGCGGGCAGCGGGCCGTGTTCACCGGCCAGTACGCCGCTGATGAGGGACTCGACGTCAAGGGTCGTGCGGGTGTCCATGGGGGTTCTTCCTGTCGTACGCGGGTGGGTTCGGGGAGCGTTCAGGCAAGGTCGGACACGGTGTGGCGGGCCGGTGCGGCGACGCCTCGATAGGCCACGGCGAGCCGGCCGAGGGCGTCGGGGCCGACCTCGGCGTCGACCTCGAAGACGTCGGCGAGCCGGGCCGGAGTGAGGACGTCCTTCGGCGGGCCCTCGGCGATCAGTCGGCCGTCGCGCAGGAGGAGCAGCCGGTCGCAGTGGCGGGCGGCCAGGGACAGGTCGTGCAGGGCGACCAGGACGGTTTGATCGGTGTCCGAGAGCAGCTGCAGCAGCTCCAACTGGTGCTTCACGTCTAGGTGGTTGGTGGGTTCGTCGAGCAGGATGGCGTAGGGCTGCTGGGCCAGGGCCCGGGCGAGGTGGGCGCGTTGGCGTTCGCCGCCGGACAGCTCCTTCCAGGACCGGTCGGCCAGTTCGGTGAGCCCCAGGCGGTCGAGGGCCGCGGCGACGACGGCGCGGTCATGGGCGCCGGGGCCCCGCCACCGGTCCTGGAAGGGGGTGCGGCCGAGACCCACGACGTCGACCACGCGGAGTTCGCTGCCGGTGTCGGTGGCCTGCTCGACGAAGGCGAGGTGCTGGGCGATGCGCCGGGCGCTCCAGTCGTGGATCGGTTCGCGGTCGTAGGAGACGTTGCCGGAGTCGGGTCGGCGCAGGCCCGCGAGGCAGCGCAGGAGCGAGGACTTGCCCGAGCCGTTGGGGCCGATGAGCCCGACGGTCTCGCCCGGGGCGACGTCCAGGTCGACGGCGTCCACGACGGTCCGGTCCCCCGCCCGCCAGGTGAGCGCTTCGGCGGTGATCCTCACAGCTCACCCCGCTTGCGCAGCACCAGCAGGAACAGAGGCACGCCGAGCAGCGCGGTGAACACGCCGACGGGCACCTCCTGCGGCGCGAACGCCACCCGGGCAAGTGCGTCGGTCCACACCAGGAACAGCGCCCCGACCAGCGCCGAGAAGGGCAACAGCGTCCGGTGCAGGGGGCCGACGAGGAAACGTACGACATGCGGCACGATCAGCCCGACGAACCCGATCGCCCCCACGGCCGCGACCGCGACGGCCGTCACCAGGGACGTCACCACGAGCAGCACGGTGCGGGTGGTGCGTACGTCGACGCCGAGCGAGGCCGCGGTGTCGGCACCGAAGGAGAAGCCGTCGAGCGCCGTCGCGTACACCCACATCACCGCGAGCCCGACCGCAGTCACCACGGCGCACACGGCCACGGCGTCCCAGCGGGCGGACGCCATCGAACCGAGCAGCCACTGGGTGATGGCGCGGATGATCTCGGGGTCGCCGGAGGCCATCAGGACGAGCGAGGTGAGCGCGGTGAACAGCTGCGCCACGACCACCCCGGTCAGCACGATCCGCACCGAGTCGAGCCCTGACCGGCGAAGGAGCAGCATCAGCAGCCCGAAGGAGACCAGCGCGCCGACGAAGGCCCCACCGGTGACGCCGACCGCTCCCGCGCCGACGCCGAGGACGACCACGGCGACCGCGCCGGTCGAGGCGCCCGACGAGATGCCCAACAGGTAGGGATCGGCAAGGGCGTTGCGGGTCAGCGCCTGCAGCGCCGCGCCGCACACCGCGAGCGACGCGCCGACCAGGGCGGCCATCAGCACGCGCGGGATGCGCAGATCCCAGATGAGCGAGTCGACCAGGCGGGGCAACGGCTCGGTGTCCAGGCCGAGATGGGCGCCGACGGCGCGCAGGAGAGCGGTGTACGTGACGTCGGTGGTGCCGATCCGCACCGACACGGCGACGGAGACGAGCAGGGCCGCTGCGGCCAGCACGAAGAGCACCGGCCGGGAGGTCCGCGCGGCCGGTTCTGCGGGGACCGGCCCGGGCTCCGACTGTGCGACATGCCGTGCCGCGGGATGCAACAGGCCCTGCGCATCCGGCAGTTGAGCCACCCCCGGCAAGGCGCCATCGGGGTCTGCGCTAGCGGACATGGCCGAGTTCCTTCATACCGTCCGTCAGCCGGGGCAGGGCGCTGACGGTGCGTACCGACGGGTCCATCTCGGTCCCGGGGATCTCGACGATGCGGTTCTCGGCGACCGCCGCGAGCTTGGACATCAGCGGGTTGTCGCGCATCGCGGCGCGCTTGTCGGCGGCGCTGTCGCCGGGCTTTCCGCGCTCGGAGAGGTCGCCGACGACGATGAAGTCCGGGTTGCGTTCGGCTATTTGCTCCCAGGTGACGGCCGGCCAGTCCTCGTCGACGTCGTCGAAGGCGTTCTTGGCGCCGACGAGCCGGCTCATCTCGCTGGGCATGGCGCTCTTGCCGGCCACGTAGGGCGCGTCGCCGTACACGGAGTAGAGCCAGACGACGTTCGGCTCGCCCTTGACCCGGTCCGCGGCCTTGGCCGCCTTGTCGAGGGTGGCCCGCTGCTCTTCGACCAGGCGGGCGGCCCGGTCCTCGACGCCGAAGATCTTGCCGAGGTTCTCGTAGTCCTGGAAGAGCAGCTCGAAGGACGTCTTGGCCTTCCCCGGCTTCTGCTGCTTGGGGCAGTCGACCGCGCTGACGTACGAGGGCAGGTCGAGGTCGGCCAGTTCGGAGCGGGTGCCGACCCGGTCCTTGGTGAAGTAGTCGGACATGCCCGCGACCGCGATGTCCGGGGTGGCGGCGCGCAGTTGCTCGTTGGTGAGGATCTTGGGGCTGAGCACCGGAACCTTCGCGTAGGCGTCCCGGTACTCCGGGGCGATCTTCGTCTTGAGGTTGGAGGTGCCGGCCATGCGGTCTTGCAGGCCGAGTTCGAGGAGGACCTCCGTCGAGGACTGATCGAGGGCGACGGCCCGCTCGGGTGCGCCGTCGAAGGTGAGCTTCCGGCCGCAGCTGGTGACGTCGGCCCGCCGGTCCGCCGCGTTCTTCTGGCCGCCCTTCGCGCCGTCGTCGGGCTGGGCGCAGCCGGCGGCCACGAAGGTGAGGGAAAGGGCGGCGATGCCGAGGCGGGTGGGATGGCGCATGGGTCCTCCGGTGGGTGAGCACCCCCGGCGGGGAGTGCGATGCGATGACGATACAGTAATGACAATCGTTTTCATTTAACAAGCCACTCGCCCCTGTGAGAGGAACGCCACCCCGTGACCACCACCCCTGCCCGGGCCCCCGAATCGAGCCCGCCCCGCACCCGACCCGTCCTCCTCGACCCCGCCTTCCTCAGACTCTGGTCGGGCACCACCGCATCGGGCCTTGCCACTTGGGCCCTGCCGTTCGTCCTGGGCCTCGCCGTCCTGGACCGCACGCTGAGTGCGGCCGCACTCGGGCTGCTGCTCGCCGCACGGACCGTGGGGTTCCTGGTGGCCGTGGCGATCGGCGGGGTGCTGGCCGACCGGTACTCGCGCCGGGCGGTGGTGGCCTGGGCCGGGCTTGCCGCGGCGGCGGCAACTCCCGTGCTGGCCGCGGGAGTCGGGCACTCGCTGGCGGTGACGGCCGGGGCCGCTCTGGTGGCGGGCGCCGGGCAGGGGGCGTGCCGGCCCGCCTTCCAGGCGCTGACCGCCGAGGTCGTCGACGCCGAGCGGCGCCAGCAGGCCAATGCGGCCATGACCCTGTCCGTACGCGTCACCACGCTCGCCGCGCCCTCACTGACCGCGCTGCTCGCCGTGGTCCTCGACACCTCAACGCTGCTCCTCGGCATCGGACTGCTCTGGCTGGTCGCGGCGCTGATCCCGGGTCCGGGAGTCGGCAAGCAGTCCTCCTCCGAGCCGACCCAACGTCCCTCGTTCTTCCGCGAGTTCGGGGAGGGGCTGCGCGAGGCGCGGCGCCATCCGTGGTTCCTGGCGGGCCTGGGCGCACTGACCGCCGTCATCGCGACCGGCTACTCCGCGACGGGCGTCGCCCTGCCGCTCATCAGCCGCGACCGGTACGACACGGAGCTTGTGCTCGCCGCGGCCATGACCGCGTACACCGTGGGCGCCCTCGCCGGGGCCCTGGTGATCGCCCGGCTGAGGCCGCGCGCACAGGGCTGGTCGGCGCTCGCGGGCCTCGCCTGCTACGGATTCGCGCCGCTGAGCCTGGTCTTCCCCGTACACCCCGCCTTCGTGATCGCGGCCTATGCGGTGGCGGGGCTCGGCATCGAGCTCTTCAACGTGCCCTGGTTCACGGCCACTCAGCGCGAGGTGGCGCCGGACAAGCTGGCCAGGGTGTCCTCGCTGGACTTCATGCTCTCCTACGGCCTGGCCCCGCTGGGGCTCGCCCTGATGGCCCCGGCGATCGACGCCCTGGGGATAAGGGCCGTCCTCGCGGTGTGCGCGCTGATCTGCTTCCTCGCCCCGGCCGCGGCGGCACTGGTGCCGAGCACGCGGGGGTTCGCGCGGAGCGAGGAAGGTTAGGCGCTACCTGGGGGTTCGGGGCGGCGTTGTTCGTACGGAATCCGTCTTCGTACGGCATCCGTACGTGATCCCTACGTGAACAGCAGGCACCGGCCCGCGGACAGCAGGAGTGGCAACGATGTGGCATGACGTGATGAGCCTGGGCATCCCCTACGGCGAGAAGGCCCTCCGTACGGTCCTGGTGTACCTGGTCGTCCTGATCCTGATCCGCCTGGCCGGCAAACGGGACCTCGCCCAGCTCAACACCTTCGACCTGGTGGTCATGCTGCTGCTGTCGAACGTGGTGCAGAACGCCATCATCGGCCCCGACAACTCCGTGGCCGGCGGGGCGTTCGGCGCTGCCGTCCTGGTCGCCGCGAATGCGCTCGTCGTGCGGGCGGCCGCCCTGTCCGACCGGTTCGGGCAGCTCCTCGAGGGCACTCCGCTCACCCTCGCCCGCGACGGCGCCTGGCTGCCGTCCGCGATCCGCCGCACCGGGCTGCGCCCGGCCGACCTGGACGTGGCGGTCAAACGACAGGGCGGCGACGACGTGTCCGAGACGAGCGAGGTCAGCCTTGAGCCGGGCGGCGCGCTCCTGGTCACCCTCAAGGACGGCGACCAGGCCGCGGACAAGAACGACATCGCCGCCCTGCGTGCGGAAATCGCGGCGCTGCGGCAGCGGATCGAGAGGGCCTAGTTCGGGGCGGGCACCAGTCCGTCGGCAACGAGCCCGGCGAGAACCGCATCGCTGAGGGTCTGCACCGCCGACAGCGGACGGACCATGACCGTGAACTCCTTGATCTTCCCTGCCTCATCGAACTGCAGCAGGTCGATGCCATGGATCTGCTTCCCATTGACCGTGGCCCGGAAGATCAGGATGTCCGAAGGCGCCTCCGCTCCGTCGGTGCTCGTCTCGGCCGTGCCGTCCAGCGCCCCCACGTAGCGGAAGTCCTCGAAAGTGCGCAGCAGCACGCCGAACAGCCCGAGGACCATGGGCTTGCCCTCGAACGGGGTGAACTTCACGGGGCTGTAGAAGCGGACGTCGTCGGTGAACAGGTCGTCCAGGCCCGCCGGATCACTGTTCTCCACGGCGGCACGGAAGAGGTCTGCGGTGGTGGCCATGAGCGCTCCTCGATAGTCATCACTAGTCATCAATCTGAGTAGTCAGATTCTTGACTATCATGGCCGCAGGCCCAGAGGATAGACCCCAGGCCCGGAGGACGGAGAGGACAGCCGATGGCTTTGCGTCACGCCGTGCTCGCGGCCCTGCTCGACGAGGAGCTGAGCGGCTACCAGCTGGCCAAGTCCTTCGACCTGGGCGTGGCCAACTTCTGGCACGCCCTGCCGCAGCAGCTGTACGCCGAGCTGGCCAAGCTGGAGTCGGACGGCCTGGTCACGGGCCGCGAGGTGGTCCAGGACAGCCGGCCCAACAAGCGTCTGTTCCAGGTCACCGAGGCCGGACTCACCGAGCTGGAGCGGTTCGCGGCGGCCTCGGCCAAGCCGTCGTTCCTCCGCGACGACCTGCTCGTCAAGGTGCAGGCCTGCGATCTCATCGACACCGGGGAGGTCATCGCGGACCTGACGGAGCGGGCCGCATTCGCCGCCGCCAAGGTCGAGTTGTTCACCTCGCTCCTGGAAAAGTTCCGCGGCGACCGCAGCGAGGAGGACTTCCTGCGCCACGGCCACCGCATCGGCCCCTATCTCACCTGCCTGCGCGGCCTCGCCTTCGAGCAGGGCAACCGCGACTGGTGCGAGCGCACCGCGGCCGTCCTGCGCGCGCGACAGGCCAAGCAGGTCAGCCCGAACTCCCGCTAGCCGCCGAGCACTTCACCCATCCCCCACCGCCGCAGCACCTCGGGCACGGCCACCGTGCCGTCGGCCCGCTGGTGCTGCTCGAGGATCGCGGGCAGCAGCCGGCTGGTCGCCAGGGCCGAGGCGTTGAGCGTGTGGACGTAGGCCGCCTTGGCGCCCCCGTCCGGCCGGAAGCGGATGTTGCCGCGCCGGGCCTGGTAGTCGCGGGCGTTCGACACCGAGCTGACCTCCGCGTACGCGCCGAGGCTGGGCAGCCAGACCTCCACGTCGTACGTCTTGGCCATGGCGGCCGACGTGTCCTCGGCGGCGAGCTTGGTCACCCGGTAGTGCAGGCCGAGCCCGGCCACCAACTCCTCCGCTCGGGCGAGGAGTTCGAGCTGCGCGGCGTCCGAGTCTTCGGGGCGTACGAACTGGAAGAGCTCCACCTTGTCGAACTGATGCCCACGCAGCGTCCCGCGCTCCGCCGACCGATATCCCCCGCTCTCGCTGCGATAGCACGGCGTGTACGCGAAGTACTTGCGCGGCAGTTCGCTCGCGTCGAGGGTCTCGTCCCGGTGCAGATTGACCAGGGCGGTCTCGGCGGTGGGCAGCAGGAACCGTTCGGGCCGCCCGCCCTCTCCCTTTTCCAGTACGAAGACGTCGTCGGCGAACTTGGGGAACTGTCCTGCGGTGTACCCGGCCTCGTAGGTGAGGATGTGCGGCGGCAGCACGAACTCGTAGCCCGCCCGGCGGTGGGTGTCCACGAAGTAGTTGAGCAGCGCCCACTCCAGGGCCGCCCCCTCACCGCGATAGATCCAGAAGCCGTTCCCGCCGAGCTTGGTGCCCCGCTTGTAGTCGACCAGGCCCAGGTCCTGGGCGAGCTCGACATGTGCCTTGGCCGGGAAGTCCAGGGCGGGCCGCGCCCCGATCTCCCGTACGACCTCGTTGTTCTCCTTGCCGCCCGCGACCACGTCGTCGTCCGGGAGGTTGGGCAGGCCGTCGAGGAAGTCGCGGTGCCGCCGGGCGAGCCTGGCGAGGACGGCCTCGGCGTCCGCGACCTGTTCGGCCAAGGCTTTTGCCGCGGCCTGTGGCCCTTCGACCTCGCCGCCCGCCCGGCGCAGCGCCGCGATGTCCGCCGAGATCTGCCTGCGTTCGCCACGCAGCCGCTCCACGGTCCTGCGCGCCGTGCGGAACTCCGTGTCCAGGGCGAGGAAGGCCTCGACATCCACCTCCATGCCGCGCTTGAGCAAGGCTTGGCGGACTCGCTCGGGGTGGGCTCGCAGTGCGGTGACATCCAGCATGAGATCGCTCCGTCCGATCGGCCGAAGCGGGGCGCCGCCTCGGCGTTGATCCCTTGGAGCGCGGGCGAGCGGGGTTACTCGCGGTGCCACCACGCCTTCACCGCCACGGTCGGCGGCCTCGTTCGGGCCCGGTCACGGGGGCCGGCCGGCGGGGCATGGAGCACGCCCGGGGCTTCGGGCGGCCGTTCCTCCCCGCACTCAGGAGTGGATTCACCTCGGGCGCGAGGCTGCCTTCTCAGCTACCGGCAGCTCTCTTCGCTCGCGTGGTCCCGGGGCTACTCGGCTCCGTCAGCGCGTTGCACCCGAGGTTAGAGCGCGGGCCCGGCTGGACGGAAACGAATTTCCCGCCCGGCCTCCGAGCACAAAAACGAGACCGCCCTCGCGTGCCGAGGGCGGTCTCGTGCCGCGGAAAGGGTCAGGCGTCTCCTGTCCCGCTGCCGGACGCCCTCGACGCGGAGCTCTTCGCCGCGTCGTCCGTGAGCAGCGCCCGCAACTGGGCCACCAGCTCGGAGGCGTCCGCCGCCGGCTCGGTGGGGGCGCCGCCCTGCCGGGAGGTGCGGGCCAGGGCCGTCAGCTGGGCGGCGACATCGGACTCGTAGACCTGTTCCTCCTCGACCGGTCCGCCCTCCTGGCGCAGCCCGACCGTCATGTCGATCAGCTTGCCGATGATCACGGTCATGACGAAGGAGAACAGCCCGAGCACCAGGATGGCGACCAGCTGGCGGCCGAGCAGCGTCCAGGAACCGCCGTAGAACAGGCCCTTCTGGCCGGTCATGGCCCCCGTGCCGGCGAGACCCACCATCGCCATGCCGAACAGTCCGCCCCAGCCGTGGATGCCGACCACGTCGAGGGTGTCGTCGACGCCGAGCCGGTACTTCCAGCTGATGGCGAAGGCGCAGGTCAGACCGGCAAGGAAGCCGATGACCGTGGCCCAGACCGGGGAGACACCACCGGCCGCCGGGGTCATGGCGACCAGGCCGGTGACCGCGCCCATGCACATGTCGAGCAGGCTGACGGCCCGGTTGCGCCAGTAGACGGTGAGCGCCCAGCCGATCATCGCGGCGCCCGCCGCCAGCTGAGAGTTGAGGAAGCCCATGGCCGCGGCACCGGGTACGTGCAGCGAGGAGGCGGTGTTGAAGCCGAACCAGCCGAACCACATCAGCGAGACGCCGATCACGGCGAGCGGCACGTTGTGCGGCCGGATCTCCTCGCGCTCGAAGTCCTTGCGCTTGCCCGCCGCGATCGCGAGGGCCAACCCGGCCGCTCCCGAGCTGAGTTCGACGACAGTGCCACCGGAGAAGTCGACCGCGACGACCTGCTTGGCGACCCACCCGTCGGCGTCGAACACCCAGTGCGCCATGGGGATGTAGACGAGCAGGGTCCAGGCGCAGACGAAGGTGATCCAGCCGGCCATCTTGGCGCGGCCCGCGACCGAGCCGCTGATCAGGGCGACCGTGACGATGGCGAACGACATGTGGAAGACCGAGAAGATCACGGTCGGCACGTTCCCGGTCGCGGTCTTGAGGCCGATGCCCTGCATGAAGGCGTTGTCGAGGTTGCCGATGATGCCGAGCCCGCCGACGTCCTCGCCGAAGGCGAGGGAGTAGCCGACGGCGAACCAGATGACGGTGACGAAGGCGACGCACACGAAGCACATCTTCAGCATCGCCACGACCTGCCCGGTCTTGACCATGCCGCCGTAGAAGAAGGCCAGCCCGGGTGCCATGAGCAACACCATGGCCGCGCTCATCATCAGCCAGGCGGTGTTGCCCGAGTCGAATACCGCGCCCATCACTTGTCACGCTCCCGTCGTTCCAGCAGGGTGATCACTTCGCCGAGCAGTGCGGCATCCGCCTCGGCCCGGGAGCCCGCCGGAGCCGGGACGCCTGCCGCCGATACGCCTCCGGAGGTCCCGGCAGCGGCGCCGGCCGGCGCGAGCCGGGAGCGGATCTCCTCGATGGTGGCCTGGTCGTACGCCACTTCCTCCTCCTTGCCGGGCACGGCCTCGTACTCCTCAGTCGTACGGAAACCGACGGTCCGGTTGATCAGTTGGGCAATCAGCCAGGTCATGCAGAAGGAGAAGGCGATCGTGGCCACGACGGCGACGGCCTGCCGCCAGAGCTGGTCGAATCCGCCGCCGTAGAAGAGGCCCTTCTTGCCGCTCATGGCGGCGGTGGCGAAGAAGCCGATGCCGAGGGTGCCGACGATGCCGCCGAAGCCGTGCACCCCGACCACGTCGAGGGTGTCGTCCACGTGGATCTTGTACTTGAAGTTGATCGCGAAGGCGCAGACCAGACCCGCGACGAAGCCGATGACCAGCGCGCCGACCGGTGAGACCTCACCGCAGGACGGGGTGATGGCGACCATGCCGGCGACCGAGGCCGAGGCGACGCCGAGCATCTCGACCTTGCCGTGCTGATACTTCTCCACGATCGGCCAGCTGATCATCGCGGCGCAGGCGGCGAGCTGGGTATTGAGGAAGGCCATCGGGGCGCCGCCCTCGTCCTGCAGCGCCGACCCGGCGTTGAAGCCGAACCAGCCGAACCACAGCAGGGCGAGCCCGATCACGACCAGCGGCAGGTTGTGCGGGGTGATCGCCTGCCGCTCGAAGTCCTTGCGCCTGCGCAGCACGATGGCGCAGGCGAGGCCCGCCGCCCCCGAGTTGATCTCGACGGGCAGTCCGCCCGCGAAGTCGAGGGCGCCCAGGTTGCCTGCGATCCATCCGTCGGGCGCGAACACCCAGTGGGCGAGCGGGATATAGACGAGCAGCGTCCAGGCGACGACGAAGACGAGCCAGCCCCGCATCGTGGCACGGCCCGCGATCGACCCGCTGATCAGCGCCACCGTGATGATCGCGAAGGACATCTGGAAGCAGGAGAAGATCGTGGTGGGGATGGAGCCGTGCAGCGACGTCATGTCCACGCCGCGCAGGAACGCGTGGTCGAGATTGCCGATGAGCCCCGCGCCCGCGTCCGGGCCGAAGGCCAGGGTGTAACCGACGGCCAGCCACAGCAGCGAGACGAGCGCCAGACAGGCGAAGCTCATCTTGAGCATGACCAGCACGTGATTGGTCTTGACCATGCCCCCGTAGAAGAAGGCGAGGCCCGGGGTCATCAGCAGGACCATGGCCGTACTGACCATCAGCCAGGCCGTGTTGCCGGTATCGAAGGCGGACGACATCTGCGAGCTTCCCTTCCGATCAGGGGATCACGACTTGCGCAGCAAGGGCGCGGGGGTACCGGTCAGCAGGCGCCGCACGGCGTCCCAGGCGTGCTCGAGCGCCGCGTGCAGCGCGACGGAGTCGCTGCTCAGGACGCGCAGCCAGGCCCCGCTGTCCTGCGGCAGCACGCTCACGCCGTACAGCAGGCCACTTCCGTCGAGCGCCGCGTGCAGCGCGTCGGCGACCTCGGCGGCCGGGGCGAGCGGCGTGACGGCGTAGAAGGCGGCCATCAGGTCGTGCCCGCCGAGCACGGCGGGCCCGGTGACACCGCTGCCGCGAGGTTCGAGACGTACCGCATCCAGCGCCACCAACTGCCCGTCGGGACGGCGCAGTTCGAGGTCCGAGGCGAACACCTCATAGGCGTGCCGCTCGCCGCGCGCGAGGCGCCCGGCCGTCATCGACTCCGACACCAGCACGGTCGCCGTCGGGTCCACGGTGACGACGGTGCGCTGGTAGAAGCGCGAGTCGGCGAACGGGATGGTCACATCCGGCAGGTACTCGACGTACGCGCCGGGGCCGGCGGTGAGGAAGACCTGCTGGACGGCGTAGTCGTGCTCCATCCGGTAGACCTTGGTGGCAGCCTGCGTGGTGAGGAGTCCGGAACTGTCCGGGCCGAAGGTGAGGTCCGTGCGCAGCCGGTCGGCCTGCAGGACGCCGCCGCCGGTCGCCATCAGGAAGGTGATGGGCAGGTCGGGGCGGTGCGGGTCGAAGTACAACGGCCGCATGATCTGCAGGGGCGACTTCTGGTAGTGCGAGACGAGTTCGGTACGCTCCCCGACCTTGGCGAACCCCAGTTCCAGGAGCCCGATCTTGCCGGGCCGGCCGACCCCGAGCGTGTCGGGGCGGCCGGCGTGCCGCAGTACCTGGGGCGGGACCCGGGCCGGCTCGTAGTGCTCGGGAGAGAGCCGGGGCACGGCCGGTGGAGTGTCCGTGGGGAGGTCCCGCTCGGTGGCCATGACGCTCACGCGGGGACCTTGCGGAAGGTCATCAGGAAGTCCGCGATCTTGTCGAGGCCTTCGCCGGTCAGGCAGTTGGTGAGTACGACGGGGCGGCCCTCGCGGACCCGCTCGGCGTCGGACTCCATGACGCCCAGGTCGCACCGTACGTACTGCGCGATGTCGATCTTGTTGATGACCAGCAGATCCGACTCGGTGATGCCCGGCCCGCGCTTGCGCGGCATCTTCTCGCCCTCGGCCGTGTCCAGGACGAACAGGAACAGGTCGACCAGGACCGGGCTGAAGGTAAGGGTCAGGTTGTCGCCGCCCGACTCGAAGAGCAGGGTGTCGATGTCCGGGAAGGCTTCGAGGAGTTCGGCCCCCGCGGCCAGGTTCATCGTCGGGTCGTCGCGTACCGCGGTGTGCGGGCAGGCGCCGGTCTCCACCCCGACCACCCGCTCCGGGGCGAGCATCCCGGCCAGGGTGCGCCGTACGTGGTGGGCGTCCTCCTGGGTGTAGATGTCGTTGGTGATGACCGCGGGCCGGTGGCCGCGCTCGATCAGGACCGGCACAAGGGCCTCGATCAGCGCGGTCTTGCCCGAGCCGACGGGCCCGCCGATGCCGACCCGCAGCACGTTGTCTGTCATCAGGTGCGTCTTCTCTCTCTGCTGGTTGCCAGGAGGCTTCTGCTGGTTGCTAGGAGGCGAACAGCCGTGCCTCGGCCCGCTCGTGGCGGCCGGACATGGCATCCGCCAGGGGTACGCAGCCGCCGATGTCGGCGAGGTCGCGCACGACCGCGTCCGCCGTAACCTCGGCGATCACGGGAGCGGTCGTGCGCAGCACCACCTGCGCCTTGCGGTGGTCGGTGAGCCGCAGCCGCAGCGCGGCCCCCACGAAGCTCGTACAGAACGCGAACAGGTCGCTCGCCACGGCCTGTTCGACGGGCACGCCGGCCGCCGCGTAGGCGATGCCCGCCGCGACGGCCTGGCAGCAAGGGGTCTGCTTGGCGGCCACGAGTTCCGCGTACCGGTCGAGCTCCGCACCGCCCACCGACTCCTGGGCGATGTCCAGGAGTTGGCGTCCGGTGCGGGTGGCGGCCAGGCGCAGTTCCCGGTTGAGCTTGGTGGCGTGCAGCCGTTGGTCGCAGTCCACGACCCGCGCCCAGTCCCCCGCACGGGCGGCCCGGTGCGCCACCGCGAGGGCGGTGGCGTCGGCCGGGCCGACCGCGTGGCGGAGCAGATCGGCCAGGAGCTCCGGCACGGCGTCCGGGGTGACGGCCTTGGCCTGCGCATAGCCTTCGAGCCCGTGCGAGAGCGTGTAGAACCCGCTGGGGAAGGCCGAGTCGGTCAGCTGGAGGCTGACCAACAGCGCGTCGAGACCCTGCACCGGACCGCTCACGCCAGGTAGAACAGCTGGGCCAGCGGGAGCGTCTGGGCCGGCTCGATGGTGGCGATCTCGCCGTCGAGCTTCACCTTGTACGTCTCCGGGTCGACCTCGACCTTCGGGGTGCGGTCGTTGAGGACCATGTGCTGCTTGCCGACGGAGCGGCAGTGCTTGACCGGCAGCACCAGCGAGTCGAGGCCCAGCTTCTCGGGGATGCCCGCGTCGATGCCCGCCTGCGACATGAACGTCACCCGGGTCGACTGCTTGGCCTTGCCCAGGGCGCCGAACATGGGCCGGAAGTAGACCGGCTGCGGCGTGGGCAGCGAGGCGTTGGGGTCGCCCATCTGCGCCCAGTTGATCAGGCCGCCCTTGATCACGAGGCGCGGCTTGGCGGCGAACGAGCCGGTCGGCCACAGCACGATGTCGGCGATCTTGCCGGTCTCGAGGGAGCCGATGTGCTCGGCGGTGCCGGTTGCGATCGCCGGGTTGATGGTGAGCTTGGCGAGGTAGCGAAGGACCCGGAAGTTGTCGTTGTGCTCGTGGTCGCCGTCGAGCTTGCCGCGCTGGTCCTTGCAGTGGTGCGCGGTCTGGAAGGCACGGGCGAAGGACTCGCCGATGCGGCCCATGGCCTGCGAGTCCGAGGAGAAGATCGAGATGACGCCCTCGTCGTGCAGGACGGTCTCGGCGGCGATGGTCTCGGCGCGCACCCGGGAGTCGGCGAAGGAGACGTCCTCGGGGATGTCGCGGCTCAGGTGGTGGCAGACCATCACCATGTCGAGCAGCTCGTCGACCGAGTTGACCGTGTACGGCAGAGTCGGGTTGGTCGAGGCGGGCAGCACGTTGGGCTCGCCCGCCACCCGCATGATGTCGGGTGCGTGACCGCCGCCCGCGCCCTCGGAGTGGAAGGTGTGGATGGTGCGGCCGTCGATCGCGGAGCGGGTGTCCTCGAAGTAGCCGCCCTCGTTCAGGGTGTCGGTGTGCACGGCGACCTGGATGTCGTACTCGTCGGCGACCGTGAGGGCGCAGTCCAGGGCGGCCGGGGTGGTGCCCCAGTCCTCGTGGACCTTGAGTCCGCAGGCGCCGGCCTCGATCTGCTCGACGAGGGCGCCGGGCAACGAGCTGTTGCCCTTGCCGAGGAGGCCGGTGTTGACCGGCATGTCCTCGACGGCCTCGAACATCCGGGCAAGGTTCCAGGCGCCGGGGGTGCTGGTGACGCCGTTGGTGCCGTCGGCCGGGCCGGTGCCACCGCCGATCATGGTGGTGATGCCGTTGGACAGCGCGGGCAGGGCCTGCTGCGGCGAGATGAAGTGGATGTGGCTGTCGATGCCGCCCGCGGTGGCGATCTGGTGCTCGCCCGCGATGACTTCGGTGCCGGGGCCGATGACCAGGCGGGGGTCGACGCCGGACTGGGTGTGCGGGTTGCCGGACTTGCCGATGCCGGCGATGCGCCCGTCCTTGATGCCGAGGTCGCCCTTGATGACGCCCAGGATCGGGTCGAGGACCACGACGTTGGTGATGACCGTGTCCAGGGCGCCCATCGCGCCGGTGGCGGACGGGTCCTGGGCCATGCCGTCGCGGACGGTCTTGCCGCCGCCGTAGACGGCCTCGTCGCCGTAGTGGCCCTCGTTGTAGTCCTTGACGACCTCGACCACGAGGTTGGTGTCGGCGAGGTGGAAGCGGTCACCGACGGTGGGGCCGAACATGTCGGTGTACTGCTTGCGGGGCAGGGTGACCATCAGTTGTCGCCTTCCTTGCGTGCGCCCTTGAAGCCGCGCTCGACCGCGCGGGCCATGGCCTTGGTGCGGGTGTCCCCGGCGGTGACCCCGCCGGCGGTGAGGTTGCTGAAGCCGATCAGCCGCTGGTGGCCCGCGTAAGCGGTCAGCTCGACATCACGCGTGGCACCCGGCTCGAAGCGCACCGAGGTGCCCGCGGGGATGTCGAGGTGCATGCCGAACGCGGCGTTGCGGTCGAAGTCGAGCGCCCGGTTGGCCTCGAAGAAGTGGTAGTGCGAGCCGACCTGGATCGCGCGGTCACCGGTGTTGCTCACGGTGACCTTGGCCTTGGCCCTACCGGCGTTGAGCTCGATGTCTCCGTCGCCGTACAGATATTTGGCGCCACCCGACATGGCGGCCTCCTGTTCTCAGTGGTGGGTGTGGGGGGAGGTGCCCGGGCCGTGCGAGTGGGCGTATCCGTGCCCGTGCTCGGCGTCCCGGCCGGCAGCGATGCCGTTGTCTCCATGGGCGAGGCGGTGCAGCGCCTCAGCGGTGCGGGCGGCGATGACGCCGTCGATGGCGGACGCGCTGAGCAGCGGCCCGCCGTCCTCGGCTCCGGCGACCTGTTCGGCGCCCGAGGGACCGAAGGCCGCCGGGATCATGACCACGCGTTCGGCGCCGAGCAGCCGGCAGCGCTCGGCCCCTTCGGCGAGGCCGGGGTCACCGGCCGCGAACGCGACCTCGACCAGGCGGTGTTGGCCGTACTGGCGCACGAGGCGGGCGACGCGGAACAGGTCGGCGTCCTCGAAGGGACCCGCGGCGGGGGCGGTGACGAGGATCGCGGTCCGTGGGGCGTCCGGCGCGGCGGGCTTGCCCGCAGCAGCCATACCCCCGACCGCTTTGCCCGCGGCGGCGCGCAGCCAGCCGGTGAGATGGTCCTTGGTGCCGAACGGCTCGCTGAGCACCAGCCGTCCGGCGCCTTCGCCCTCGGCCAGCCAGTGCAGGGCGCGGGCCGTGTCGGCGATCAGCTTGGGGTCACGGCCGAGCGTCATCGGTACGACGCACACCGGCCCTTCGCCGGCGGCCAGGGCCTCGGCCACCGCGTCGAGCAGCGGACGCCCACCGGGCACTGCCGTGAACCCGGGGGTTGTGCCGCCCAGTTCGTGCCCGCCGGCGAGCACCTGCGTCGCAGCGCTCTGCCCGGCCACCGCGGTCGCCACCGTCAGGCGCCGACGGGGTCGTGGCAGGACACCAGCTTGGTGCCGTCCGGGAAGGTCGCCTCGATCTGGATCAAGGCCGCCATGTCCCGTACGCCGTCCATGACTTCGCCGCCCGTGACGACGCCCTTGCCGATCTCCATGCACTCCGCCACGGTCTTGCCGTCGCGTGCGCCCTCCAGGATGGCCTCGCTGATGAGGGCCACGGCCTCGCTGTAGTTGAGCTTCAGACCGCGGTCGCGGCGCTTTCGGGCCAGGTCGGCCACGATGTAGACGTACAGCTTGTCGATCTCGCGCGGGGCAAGATTCATGGACGTACTCGCTTTCGGTTCCGGATGACGCCGGTCAGGCCCTCACCTGACGGCTGGTCGGTCAGGTCCTGTGCAGGCGGTTCAAAGAGGGCACGGCCGCGACGAACGCGAGGGCCGTCAGGACGAACGGCCAGGTGAAGGTGTGCCCGCCGAAGGGGTCGAAGAAGGTGCTCATGGTGGCCGTGAGGCCGGTCGCGGCGGCCGCGCCGATCACCGCGTAGACCACGCTCCACGCGCTGACGGTCAGGAAGACCCCGCACAGCGCCATCGCGACGAGGACCGCGTTGTATCCCATCAGGCCCTGCTCGATACCGTTGGTGGGCGAGCCGAGCGCCCAGGCGGTGAAGATGCCGGTGAGGCTGCCGACGCAGGCCATGATCCCCGCGGTGCGGCTGGCCCAGAAGATCCCGGCGAGGAAGATCAGGCCGACGTACCACTGCGGCATGAAGAAGATCTGGCCGATGTTGGCGAAGAACGCGTGCCACAGGTCGTGCCAGCCCAGATGCGTGGTGTCGGTGCTCGCCTTCGCCAACTCCGAGAGCCCGGGGCCCTGGTGCCATACCCGCTCGAAGCTGGGGGCCGCGATCGTCATGGCGCTGGCCATGATGCAGAACGGGATGGTGAAGGTGGGGATGTTCCAGGTGGCGAGGATGTTCGCGAGCGCGGAGGTGAGCACGACCACGACGACGCAGCCGCCGATGGCGAGCAGCACGGTGGAGAGGTGGTCTTCCCCGAGGAAGACGGCGTACCCGGTGGCGACCAGCGTGCCGTTGAACCCTTCGAGTCCCGAGGCGATGCGTCCGCGGTCCGCGCCCAACGCGTAGGCGGTGGCGGTGGAGACGGCGGTGCCGAGCAGCCCGTAGAGGCCGTATTCCCACTTGGCGGCGAACAGCGCGGCGACGAAGAAGACGCCTGTGATCGCGCTCGGCATGAAGTCGACCTGGGCGACGCCCGTGAGGGTCTCACGGGCGAACTGAACGACCTGGGTGCCGGCGGACTGCGGGAGTCGCTCCTGCTCCTGGTCGGTGGCCTGTCCGATGGCTGAGGCTTCCCTTGCTTGTGGTGATGCAGGACGTGGATGCAGGAGCATTTAGGCATAGTTGGGCGGTTTATCCCTGTATGAAATAGCTGAAGTGCTTAGATTTCATCGAAAGAGCCTCTAATTCAGCTAATAGGGACCAGGGTTGGGTCGACTCGGAGCGTCGCCCGGCCTGGGCAGCGCGAGGCCGCCGTGCGAGCCTGACCCCTGCCGTTCGCTGTCCGCCCTTCGCTGTCTGCCGCACTGCCCCGATCCGGAAGGAATCCCTTGTGATCGTCGTCGCCGGTGAAGCCCTGATCGACCTGGTCCCGCAGGCCGGCGGCGATGTGCTCGCGCCCTTGCGGCCCGCGCGCGGCGGCGGCCCGTACAACACGGCCGTCGCGCTCGGCCGGCTCGGCGCGGAGGTCGGCTTCTGCTCGCGGATCTCCACCGACGCCTTCGGACAGGCCCTGGTCGGGCACCTGCGCGACGAGGGCGTCGACGTCTCGCTGGTGCAGCGCGGACCGGAGCCCACCACGCTGGCCCTGGCCGCGCTCGACGAACACGGGGCGGCGGCGTACAGCTTCTATGTCGAGGGCAGCGCGGACCGGCTCTTCGCGACACCGGGCGAGGCTCAACTGCCCGGCAGCGTACGGGCGTTGTCGTTCGGTACGTGCTCGCTGGCGCTCGAGCCCGGGGCGAGCGCGTACGAGGAGCTGATGCGGCGCGAGGCCGGGCGCGGGGTGTTCGTCGCGCTCGACCCGAACATCCGGGCCGGGCTGATCCCGGACGCGGACGCCTATCGGGCCCGGTTCAAGTCCTGGCTGCCGCATGTGTCGCTGCTCAAGCTGAGCGAGGAGGACGCCCAGTGGCTCGGCCCGGACGTGCCGGGGTGGCTGGCGGCGGGGCCCGCGGCGGTCGTGGTCACGCGGGGCGCGGGCGGGCTCACCGTCTTCACCCGGGGCGGCGGCGAGGTGTCCGTGCCGGGCGAGCGGGTCGAGGTCGTGGACACCATCGGGGCCGGGGACACGGTCAACGCGGCGCTGCTGCACGACCTTTCGCTGCGGGACGCACTGTCGGCGGACGCCATGGACGCGCTGCCTGCGGAAGTGTGGCGGAAGGTGCTCGCCTACGCCGCGCGGGCCGCCGCGGTCACCTGCTCGCGGGCGGGGGCCGAACCGCCGTACGCCACAGAGGTGGGAGGTTCCGAGTACCGGGGGTAACGGCGGGTTTCCGACTTTCACAGGGTCTTTTCACAAGGTGACGGGAACCCAGGAGGCCCTTCGTCCGACCACTTCCGTGAGAGGCAGGCGCACCGTCCTGCGTACGGGGTCCCGGGAAGGTCGGAGGATTGTGATGCAGAGCCAGGTGCCGGTGACGTACGGGTTGCCGCACTGTCCGCACGGAATGCGCGAAGTGCGGGACCAGATAGCGGAATTCGTACGCCGCCGGATCGTCCCGCGCGAAGACGTCCTCGACCGCGGTGGCTCCGATGCGACGGCAGCTCTGCGCACGCTGCAGGGCGCGGCGCGGCAACAGGGCCTGTGGGCGCTGCCGCTGCCCGTCGGTATCGGCGGCCAGGGCCTGCCGCTCGCCCTGTACGCGCCGCTGGCCGAGGCCGAGGGCGCCAGCGACCACGGGCCCGCCGCGCTCGGCTCGGCCACGCTCCTCGACGCGCTGACGCTGCAGCAGCACGGCAGTCAGCGGGTGCACGACCTGTTCCTGAAGCGGCTCGTCGCCGGCGAGCTGCGCATGTCGTTCGCGATGACCGAGCCCGGCACGCCGGGCACCGAGCCCCGGCTGACCGAGGCCCGCGCCGAGCGTGCGGCGGACGGGAGTTGGCGGGTGAGCGGGCGCAAGTGGTTCGTCGGCGCGGCCGCCGAGGCCGACCTGGTCGCCGTGCTCGCCCGCACCGACGGCACGGCGCCGGACCCCGAGGGCCTGTCGCTCTTCCTGGTGCCCACCGACGCGCCGGGCTTCCAGCTGGTGCGCGAGCTTCCGGTCCTCGGCACGGGCGGACAGTGGGAGATCGAGCTGGACGAGGTCGCGGTGGATGACGACTTCCTGATCGGCGGGCGCGGCAAGGGCCTGTCGGTGGCCGGGTCCCGGCTGCAGCTCGGCCGGACGCTGAGCTGTCTGCACTGGCTCGGGCAGGCGCGGCGCGCCTTCGACCTGATGCGCGAGCGGGCCGTGCACCGCACCCGTACGCAAGGGACGCTCGGGGACCTTCAGTTGGTGCAGAGCCATGTCTTCGAGTCGCTGCTCGCGCTGCGCACCACCCGGCCGCTGGTGTACGAGGCGGTGGCGCGTCTCGATGCGGGCCTCGACGCGCATGTCGAGGTCGGGCTCGCGAAGGTGGCCGCCGCGCGGATGCTGCAGCAGGTCACGGACGCGGCGATCCAGGTGCACGGGGCGGCCGACCTGGGCCCGGACACGGCCCTGCCCTCGCTCTTCCGCAACGGCAGGATGGCGCGGATCGTGGACGGGCCGGACGAGCTGCACATCACGTCGGTGGCGGGGCGGGTGCTGCGTACGGACCACGGAGTCTGACCCGATGCCGCGCACGAACTGCCAAGGAGTCCGACCCGATCGGACCTGATCCGGCCCGGCCCCGGCCGACCCGATCTGCCGTGTCCTGAGCCGCAGTTCGGACGCGTACACCGGGGAGCGCGGGCGGACCTCCGAAAGACTGCCCGCCCTGCTTGACCCGTGGGACGCGAATGCGACGATGAGCCCTCCATGACTGCTGGACGGTGTGCGCGCGCGGTACGGGCCGGGGTGTTCTCGGCCGTCTGCGTGCTGCTCGCTTCCCTCGGGCACCTGCTGATGACCGGGACCATCGTGCCCTGTTGGACCCTGATCGCCGGGGCGCTGTTCATCGGGGCCGGGGCCTGGAGTCTGGGCGGGCGCGAGCGCGGTCCGGCGATGGTCGTCATGCTCACGCTGGCCGCGCAGGCGGCGCTGCATCTCGCCTTCTCCTTGTCCCGTACGGCAGTCGGGGGCGCGCCGGGACCGCAGGGGCACGGCGCGCACGACGTGCCGTTCACCGCCGTCGGGGCCCTCGGCGCGCTGGGCCACGACATGTCCGCCACCTCCATGAGCGCCCTGGCGATGAACGGCATGCCCACGGACGGCATTCCGGTGGGCGGGATGTTCGCCGCGCACGTGCTGGCGGCCCTGCTGAGCGGGCTGTGGCTCGCGCACGGCGAGCGGGCGACCTTCCGGATCCTGCGCGCCGTCGCCGGCTGGCTCGGCGCCCCGCTCCGGGTGCTGTTCCTGATCGCGCCGCTGCCGCGCGGTCCACGGCTGCGCATGCGCCGCGCCCGCGCCGCGCACATCCTGCGTCCCCTGCTGCTCGTCCACACCCTCACGTCCAGAGGACCACCGGCGCGGCCCGCTGTCCTGTGACAGCCGGCCCCGAGGTCGCCGCGGCCCCACGGCGCGCGCGCCTCGGGCACCGGTCGCGTGGACGCGCGGCCGTACGACGCACCGGGCCCGCCGCACTGCGGGCCCGGACCCCGCACTTCCCCAAAGGACGCCAGGCGATGCCCGCTACCCTCCCCACGCCCCTGCCGCGAAGAAGCACCGCACCGGAAGGCACCTGCGGTGCCGCGTACGGCCGACGCGGCACACCGCCCGACCGGAACACGCCCCCGCACGACGACGCGATCACCGCATGGGCGCTCGCCGCCCGCAGCGGAGACACCCACGCCGTCGAGCACTTCGTCCGCGCCCTGCACCGTGACGTACGCCGCTACGTCGCCCATCTCGGCGCCGACCCGCAGTCCGCGGACGACCTGACCCAGGAGACGTTCCTGCGCGCCCTCGGCAGCCTGCACCGCTTCGAGGGCCGCTCCTCCGCACGCACCTGGCTGCTCTCCATAGCCCGCCGCGCGGTCGTCGACAGCCACCGGCACACCGCCGCCCGGCCCCGCGTCGCCCACACCGAGGACTGGCAGTCCGCCGCCGAGCACGCCCAGCCCCGGGACCTGCCCGGCTTCGACGACGGCATCGCCCTCAACGAACTGCTGGCCACCTTGCCCGACGAGCGCCGTGAGGCCTTCGTCCTCACCCAGCTGTTGGGGCTGCCGTACGCGGAGGCCGCGCTGCTCAGCGGCTGCCCGGTGGGTACGGTGCGCTCCCGGGTGGCCCGCGCACGCGGCTCACTGATCGGCTTGCTGCGGGCCGTCGCCTAGTGTCCCGATTTCGAGATTCTGCGTCACCGATCGCATGATCGGCACTCGGCTGACCAGTGGCTTGGTGCTGGACGCACCTCACGTGGTGTCGCACTAACTCAAGACCGGCTCACTAGCGCCTGCTCACCGCGCCCATGTGGGCACCCACGTCCCGGGCCCGGGACGTGCGGCGCCGAGGTGGGCGCGGAGTGCGGCCAGCGCGGGGTGCGGGTTGTCGCCGCGCCAGAGGAGCGAGTGGGGGTAGACCGGCGTCGGGTCGAGCACGGGGATGCGCCGCAGGTCGTGGGCTGCGGGCCAGACGAGGCGGGTCCCTTCGCCGACCAGGGTCGCGAGGGCCGGGGAGTCGGCGATCTCGTCGAGCAGGGCCTCGGGACCGAAGTTGGGACCGATCGCATCGATGGTCAGCCCGAACTCGGCGACCAGTTCCTCGTAGTAGGCGGCCCACTCGGTGCCGGGGACGACGCCGGGCATCCAGATCCGGTGCCCGGCGAGCTGCTCCAGGGTGACCGCGCGGGCGTCCGCGAACGCGTGGCCCGGCCCGGTGAGCAGCTGGTGCGGCTCGTCGAGGACCCGGACCGCCTCGATGCCGTCGGGCAGCTGGGCGGCGGGCACGGTGACGGCGCGGAAGGTCGCGTCGAGGCTGCCGGACCCGACGGCGGCCATGGCCTCGTCGCCGTCGAAGAGGGTCACGACGTCGAGGGCCACGTCGGGATGGGCGTGGTGGAAGCCGCGCAGCAGGGCGGCCTGCGCGCTGCGTCGCCCGAGCACGTCGACGCGCAGCGCCCGCCGGCCGGGCCGCACGGAACCGGCCGCGCGTTCCTCGGCCCGCAGCAGATCGCGGGCGTGCGGCAGGAAGGCCTGCCCGTCGATGGTGAGCCGGGCCCCGCGCGGGGTGCGGTGGTACAGCTGCACGCCGAGGTCCTTCTCCAGTGCGGCGATGCGCTTGGACACGGCCTGCTGCGTGATGCCGAGGCCGGCCGCGGCCTCCTGGAACTGCCCCGCGTCGGCGACGGCGACGAAGGTGCGTACGGCGTTGAGGTCCACCCGGCCCACCCTAGGTGCACAACGTCCGGTTGTGTCGTGCGGCCGGGTCGGTTGTTTGCTCCGCAGGCTCACGACTGGGTTTGATGGCACCGGCAAGCGGAGAGCGAGCGCTGGACAACGTCGGGTTGTCCGTGCGCATGGGTGAAGGAGTGCCGCGGGCATGACGGCCAGCCGATCGGACACGAGGGCCGGACGCCCGCCGGAGCCACCGACCGGACGCCCGCCGGAGCCACCGACCGGACGCTCGCTGGGGCGGCAGTTCGGCTGGCTGTGGGCGGCGTACGGGGTCAGCGCCTTCGGTACGCGCCTCGCCTTCGACGCGTTCGCCCTCATCGCGATCCTGGTCCTCGACGCCGGTCCGGCGCAGGTGTCTCTGCTGGCCGCGACGGGACTTGCGGTGGGGGCGCTGGTGGCGGTGCCGCTGGGCCCCTGGGTGGAGTTCCGGCGCAAGCGGCCGGTGATGGTCGCGATGGACCTGGTGCGGTGCGCGGCGCTGCTCACCGTGCCCGCCGCGTTCGCGCTCGGCCGGCTCGGCTTCGTCCAGCTCCTGGTCGTCTCGGTGATCGTCGGCGCGGCCGACATCACGTTCGGCGCGGCGAGCGGCGCGTACCTCAAATCGCTCGTCCCGCCGCAGGACCTGCTCGTCGCGAACAGCCGGTTCGAGGCCACGACCTGGACCACCACCATGCTCGGCCCGCCGCTCGGCGGGGCCGCGGCCGGAGTGTTCGGGCCGGTGCTGACCGTCCTTGCCGACGCGGTCAGCTATCTGCTTTCGGCTGCGGGGATCCGCGCCATCGGCGGCAGCGAGCCGCGCCCGGCCCGGGCCGGTGCACCGTCCGGGCTGCGTTCGGGCGAGTTGCTCGACGGGTGGCGGACCATCCTGGCCAGCCCGTCGCTGCGGCTGCTGTTCTTCAACACGACACTGGTCAACGGCTTGATCATGGCGACCGCGCCACTGCTCGCCGTCCTCATGCTCGGCGAACTGGGCTTCGCGCCATGGCAGTACGGTCTCGCCTTCGCCCTGCCGTGTGCCGGCGGTCTGATCGGCTCCCGCCTCGCCCGCCCGCTCGTGGCACGGTTCGGCCGGCGCCGGGTGCTGCTCGTCGCGGGGGCGCTGCGGGTGTGCTGGCTGCCCGGCCTTGCGTTCATCGGGCCCGGCGTCGGCGGGATGGTGCTCGTCATGAGCGTCGAGCTGGGGATGATCACGTGCATGGCCGTGTTCAACCCGGTGCTCGTCACGTACCGCCTGGAGCAGACCCCGGCGGACCGGGTCGTGCGCACCCTCTCCGCGTGGTCGGTCACCGGCAAGGCGACCACCGCGGCGATGACCGGGCTGTGGGGTGTGCTGGCCGGTCTCGTGGGCTCCCGCACCGCGCTCGCGATCGCCGGGATCCTCATCCTGGCGACGTCGCTGCTGCTCCTGCGGGCGGCGCGGCCCGGCGTCCTGAAGTGCGCAACCCCGGTCGCCTAGGCGGCCGTTGCGCCCGATCCGGCCGACCGGCGTCGCCGGGGCGAGGCGGCCTGGCCGCTGTGGGCGGCGCAGCGGGCACCCACCTTTCGCTCGCCGCAGTAGTACGTCCCCTCGGGAGCGGACTCGACCAGCTGGCCGCACAGTGGACTCTCCAGGTCGGGCCGGTACCCGACGACGCGCAGCCCGAAGTGAAACCGCACCGCTCCCCCTCATCATGCTCGACAGGCCCCTGTGGGCCGGGATCAGTGGGTAAGGCTACGAGCGCCGCACCGCCCGGGCAGGCGGCAAAGGTCCTCGCTCGGACGGGACTTAGGTCCCGGGCTTACGGGGGTCGTCCACAAGGCGCCGGGAACCGGGACCTAGTCTCTACGGTCATGAGCACCCTGCAGACGATCTCCGACGTGCCGGTCCTGGTGTGCGACGCGGACGGCGAGCCCATCACCGGCGAACGCGACGCCCTCGACCTCATCGGCAACGGCGGCTACCAGGGTGCGCAGTGGGTCGTCGTCCCCGCCGCCCGGCTCGACGCGGCGTTCTTCGAGCTCAGCAGCCGCGTCGCCGGGGACATCGTGCAGAAGTTCGTGCAGTACGGCATGGGCCTGGTCGTCCTCGGCGACATCTCCCGCCACACGGCGGCCAGTTCGTCGCTGCGGGACTTCGTCCGCGAGTGCAACCGGGGACGCCAGACGTGGTTCCTGGAGGACGCGGAGGAGCTTCGGGTGCGCCTGAAGAGCTGAGGCGGCTCGCCTCCGGCCGCCACAGGCCGGCGCTCAGGCGGTCGCCCGGGCCGGCTGGGGGGCCTCGTCTGCCGCGACTGCCGTGCGACCCGCCGTACGACCTGCCCTGCGCCCCTCGGCGATCAGCAGCCCGGCCGTCAGCAGCACCACCAGGGCGGCCGAGATGTGCACGCTCAGCGCCGTGGTGAGGCTCCCGCCGTTCGTGACCACGGCCACCGCGTCGCCGAGCGGCATGACCGCGTCGACCAGGATCACCCAGCCCAGGGCACGCCGCTGCTTCATCGCGAGCAGCACGAAGACCGTGGACGCGACGGCGATGTCGCGTACGCCCTTCACGATGAAGTAGCCGTCGGCGTTCCCGGTCGGCCAGGGGTCGATGCCGAACCCGTCCGGCGCTCCCGGGTTCAGCAGGAAGTTGAGCCCGAAGAACATGACAGTGAGGCCGGTGATGACGGCGAGAGCTGTGGTGGCGCGACGCTTGAACATGGTTCCCCCCAAGGGAAGTTGACCGAGGCTTGTGCAGTGCCAGAAGTTCTAGCGCCGCTAGCGATGACGCAACGTTAGACCTGGCCCCGCACTCCTGTCTAGCGCCGCTAGGCTTTTTTTCATGGCTATACGGCAGCGCCGAGAACCGGGGTCTCCCTGCTCAACTCCCGCATTCCGCCCAGGAGTCAGCGACCGCCCGGGCTCCTGGCGACCAGCAGGTCCACCACATAGGTCTCCTCGACGTCCCCGTCCGGGAAGAGCTCGCACAGTCGGGCGCGTTCCGCGTCGAGGAATTCCCGGGTGCCTGCCTCGCCCAGGACGAGGAACGCCGAGTGGCTGCTGATGTTGGCGAGATGCATGTCGAGCGGGACGACGCGGCTCCACCGCAGTTGGCGCCGCGCGAAGTCGAGTCCGTCCACGCCCGCGAGCCGGGCGGCCCGCGAGTCGTCGGGGCGTGTGCGGGTCGTGGCCGGCACCTTGCAGTGCCGCGCGATCCGCTCGGTCTGGGCAACGGCCCAGGGCACGTCCCCGGCATCCGTGTTCCACCACACGGCGAGCGCCCCGCCCGGACGCAGGACCCGTAGGGCTTCGGGCACGGAGCGGGCGGTGTCGGTCCAGTGCCAGGACTGGGCATAGGTGATCAGGTCGTGCGACGCGTCGGCCAGCGGCAGGGCGTTGCCGTCGCCGCGGACGACCGGCACGTCGGGAAGGGTGCGACGGAACTGTCGGGCCATGCCGTCACCCGGCTCGACCGCCGTCACCACCGCGCCGCGCTCCCGCAGCAGGGCCGTGCCGATGCCGGTACCGGCCCCGATGTCCGCGACCCGGGCGCCTTCGAGCGGGCGCCCCATGATCTCCTCGACGGCGTCCAGGACGCCCGGCGGATAGGACGGCCGGTTCGCCGCGTACTGCTCGGCGGCACTGTCGAAGGAGAGGGCGCGTGAAGTAGGCGTCATGCCCCATCTTCACTCCCCGAAGTGGCACACGGCGACTCCATTCGGCCTGCCAATCCGTCCAATTGGCCCACAATCTGAGCCCATCATTGTCCCTGCAGCCTGGGCCGGTACCTGCCTAGCGTGGTGACGTCACCGACCGCACGCGGCTCCTGGGCCGCACCATCCAGGAGTGCCTCACCCATGCGGATCCTTCCTCCCGCAGGCGTCGTACGGACCCTCTCCGCCGCCCAGTTGAGCAGTTCGCTGGGCGACGGCGCGTACTACACATGCTCGGCCCTGTACTTCACCCAGTTCGTCGGGCTGTCCCCCACCCTGCTGGGGCTCAGCCTCACCGTGGCCTGGGCGCTGGGCTCGGTGGCGGGGGTGCCGCTCGGGCATGTGGCCGACCGGCACGGACCGCGCGGCACGGCGGTGCTGCTCACCGTCGCCGCCGCCTCGATCGCCGCCTCCTTCCTCCTCATCCGCTCCTACGTCCCGTTCCTGCTCGCCATCTGCCTGTACGCCACCGTCCAGTCGGGCCTCGCCGCGGCCAGGCAGGCGCTGCTCGCCGGGCTCGTGTCTCCGGTCGAGCGCACCGGTGCGCTCGCGTACTTGCAGTCAATGGTCAACGCGGGGCTGGCAGTTGGCGCCGGGCTGGGCGGCCTGGCCCTCGGTCACGGCACTCGTACGGGATTCCTCGCGGTCTTCGCCGTGGATGCGCTGAGCTTCGCGGTCGGCGCGCTGGTGCTGTTGCGCCTGCCCCCGGTCGCCACGGCCCGGGGACGCAGCGGCAACGAGCCGCGGCTCGCGGTGCTGCGTGACCACCCGTTCGCCGTAGTCACCCTCATCAACACCGTTCTGATGCTCCGGCTGCCGCTGCTGAGCCTCGTCATTCCGCTGTGGATCGCCACTCGCGTACCCGGGCTGACCTGGCTGGCCTCTGCCCTGTTCGTCCTCAACACCCTTGCGGTGATGCTCTTCCAGGTGCGTACGGCCCGCGCGATCACCGACCTGAGGACGGCCTCGCGCGCCGTACGCGGGGCCGGTGTCCTGCTGCTCGCCTCCTGTGCGGTCTTCGCCGTGTCGGGCTTCGACCTCCCGCTGTGGGCGATGGCGGCGGTGCTGATCTGCGCCGCGGCGCTCCAGGTAGTCGGCGAGATGAAGCAGTCCGCCGGCTCCTGGCAGATCAGCTTCGACCTCGCGCCCGCCCATCAAGTAGGCCAGTACCAGGGCTTCTTCGGTACCAGTACTGCCGTGTCGCGCACGCTCGGCCCGGTGCTGCTCACCGCGCTGATCGTGACCTGGGGCGTGCCCGGGTGGCTGGTGCTCGGTGGGCTGTTCCTGGCCGCGGGCCATGCGATGGGGCCCGCGGCACGGTGGGCGGCCCGCAACCGTCGGCGTGCGCTACCCCGGCCTGCGCTACCCGGGCCTGCGCGCCAGGAAGAAGATGCTCGGGCCGAACGAGAGCCGGGCGAGCGGCGATTGGAGCGCGCCCTCGGCCCGGACCAGGGTCTGGTGCGGGATGAGCCTCTTCAGCCGGGCACTGCGCAGATTGGAGACGGACAGCGTCCGCTCCACGACGAGGCCCGCGGCGGCGAGTTGCCCGGCCACCGTGCGCGGATGGTGGTTGACGAAGGGGATCGAGTCCCGCGCGCGGTTGGCGGCTGAGCGGATGTCGACCGGCTCGGTGGGTATGCGCTGCCTGCGGACGGCGTAGCGCACGCGGTTGGCGGCGTGCGCGAGGTTGGCGCTCTCCACGACGGCGATGCCGCCCGGCTTCAACACGCGGGCGATGTCAGCCAGGGCCGGGGCGGGATCGGGGAGGTGGTGCATGACGCGGATCATCGTGATCAGGTCGAGGCTCGCCTCGTCGAGGTCCAGTCGCCCGGCACTCATCAGTCTCATCGCGACTCCGCTCTGCCCCGCGAGAAACTCCTCGGCGTCGGCGAGCTGCTTCCTGCTGGCGTCCACGAGCGTGACGTGGTCGGCGAACTCCCGCAGTACGGGGACGAGTCGGCCATAGCCACCCCCTATGTCCGCGGCGCTCGCGCAGTGCAGGCCGCCGAGCAGCGAGCGGAGCGCGGCGACCTCGGCCTCGTGCTCATAGCTGCGGTCCTGCCAATACGTGCGGTAGCTCTGCTCGTTCTCGTCGTACTGGTTGGTGCGCTCCGGCATGCCGACCCCCATGGCGTCACGTTTCCCCCTGGGACACCCCGGGTGCCGAAACGGTTCCCTTGGCCGGCCGGACGCGGCATCGTCAACGGCCGGGCGCGGCTCGTCACATGCAGGCCACACTGGCCGACATGCCTCTCTCGCTGCACCACATCGTCATCGACGCCCACGACCTGCCCGCCCTGGCCCGCTTCTGGGCCGAGGTCCTTGACTGGCGGATCCTGTCGGCACGGGAGCGGGAAGTCGTGATCGGGCCGGACCCGGCGGCCCCGGTGGGCATCTGCTTCATGCCGGTGACGGACCACAAGGCCGTCAAGAACCGCCTGCACCTCGATCTGACGTCCGCCGCGGAGGACCGCGAGTCCGAGATCGAGCGCATCCTCGCACTCGGCGCCCGCAGAGCGGATGTCGGACAGAGCGGCGACGAGTCGTGGACCGTGCTGGCCGACCCGGAGGGCAACGAGTTCTGCGTGGTCCGCCCGAAGGCGACCCTCATCGGCTGAGGGCTGAGGCTGGGCGCTGCCGTCCGCCGTCTCGTCGAGGAGCCGAACTGCCAACGGGCAGAGGGACGGTGCGCTACGCAACCACAAGTGCCGCCGCGCCGATGAACACCAACTGCAGGGCCGTGCGCGGGCCGAGCCGGTCACCCTGGGCCACCTTGCGCCGGGCCGCCGAGACGTTCGCCGGGAACATCGCGACCATCAGCACGAGCAGGCATGCCGCGGCGAGGCGTGCGGTCGCCGGGATCAAGACGCCGACGGCACCGGCGAGTTCGAGGATTCCGGTGAGCGTGACTAGGAGGTCGGGGCGCGGCAGCACCGGCGGGACCATGCCGATGAGGTCGGCGCGGAGCTTCGGATAGAAGTGCGCGAACGCGGTGAGCAGGAACATCACCGCCAGCCCCACCCTCAGCGCCGGATGCCGGCCGTCCAGCGCGTCGACGCCGGCGAGGCCGGCGATGCGGGCGCCGCCGAAACCGATCAGGAGCGCGAGCAGCGGTTCCATGGGGACCTCCATCCGCCTCACGTGAACTTTCCACTGGAAAGATAGGCCCGGCCCACAATGTTGTCAACGGTAAGATGTAAGGCATGACCGACCGCCCGTACCACCACGGAGACCTGCGCCGGACCGCACTCGCGGCGACTGCCGAGGCCATCGAGCAAGGCGGGCCCGCCGCGCTCAGCCTGCGCGACGTGGGCCGCCGCGCCGGGGTGTCGCACGCGGCGTTCAAGCACCACTTCGGCGGCAAGCCCGGCCTGCTCACCGCGCTGGCGGCGGAAGGCTACGACCTGCTGGCCGACGCCGTGACCGCCGCGGGCGACGACCTCGTCGAGGCCGGCGTGGCCTACGTACGGTTCGCGGTCGGGCACCCGGCGCACTTCGAAGTGATGTTCCAGCCCAGCCTGCACCTCGCCGACGACCCGGAACTGATCAGCGCACAGGAGCGCGCCGACCGGGCACTCACCGCCGCACTCTCGGCATCGGCCACCGCGTCCACGGAGTTGGCCGCCTGGTCGATCGTCCACGGCTTCGCCAACCTGTGGCTGAGCGGCGCGCTGCCCGCCGGCCTCGACGACGACGCCGGGAACGCGGCGCGACCGGTCATTCGGCTGCTGTCCTTCATTGCCTGAGCAGCCAAGGCTTGCGGGCGACGCACCGGCCGAGGGCGCAGAGAACGGGCTAGAGCTGCCCGGCCCGGCGCTTGGCGGCGTTCGCCTCGGCTTCGGCGTTGCGTCGGTCCCGCTCGGCGACCGGAGTCGCGTTGATCGAGCGCAGCGCGTCGTGGCACACCTTGCCGATCACGTCATGGGCCACACCGTGCGCCTGCATCCCCGACACCAGCGCGTCCCAAGTGATCGGGTCCAGCTCGCAGCCCGTGGCGCCGGGCTGGTCCTGTGCGTCATTCATGATCTGCTCCTTCCGGGTTCCCCGGAAACAGCGTCGACCCCCACGGGCGCCCCCGCTGCGCGGCAGGACCAAACGGAGCAGCCCTAGCCCACGGCGGCCCCCGCCCACGCGCCGAGGGCGAACCCGGCCCCCTCGCGCCGGACCTCCACGGCGCCCGTGCCACCGAAGTGTGCGGGGACGACCAACTCCCGCTCATCTGCGGCTCGTTCGAGGACCCTGCGGCGACTGGCCACCGCCTGCGCAGGGTCGTGGCAGAAGCAGCTGTTGCAGGAGGGCTCGAGGATCTGCACCGGGCTGTGCAACAGGTCTCCGACGAAGACCGCCCGGTCCCCGCCGGACGCGAGGCGCAGCACGGACGAGCCGGGGGTGTGGCCGGGTGCGGACTCCAGGGTGAGGTGTTCGTCGATGCGGTGCAGGCCGTCCCACAGGAGGGCCTGTCCGGCTTCGTGGATGGGGGCGATGCTGTCCTCGTACAGGAGGCGGTCGTCCTCACGCAGGCCGTTCGCGTACCCGTTCTCCGGGCCGAAATGGGCGTCGTCGGCGGCCGGGATGAGGTACTGGGCATTGCGGAACGTGGGCACCCAACCGCCGTCGGTGCCGGTCGTGTTCCAGCCGACATGATCGCTGTGCAGGTGGGTGTTGACGACCGTGTCGACGTCGTCCGGGCGCACGCCGGCCCGGGCCAGGAGGCCGAGGAAGTCGCCCTGCCAGTGATGGAACTGCGGCGAGTCCGGCCGCTCACGGCCGTTGCCCACGCCGGTGTCGACCAGGACGGTCCGGCCGCCGCTGCGCAGCACCCAGCTCTGCAGCGCCACCACCGCCCGGTCGCTGTCCGGCTCCCAGTGGTCCGGCGCGAGCCAGTCCGCGTTGTCCTTCCACAGTGCGGCGGTGGATTGCGGCACCAGTTCGCGGGCCGGCACGAAGGGGCTGCTCAGCTCGACGATCCGGATGACTTCGACGTCACCCAGCACGATGCTCTGCACGTCGCTCTGCGTGTTGCTCTGCGTGCTGCTCTGTACGTTCTCGTTCTTCATGTGCTTGACCTTAGGAAGCCCCGTCGAGCGTCTCAATGCGCTTTCATCTCATTGAGATACGCATTCGTCTCACCAAGGATGCTGGCGGTACCCTGCCCGGATGGATGTGGTGAGCGATGCGATCTCCGCCGTACGCCTCGGCCGGCCCTCCTCCAACCGGGTGCGGGTGACCGGGAGTTGGTGCGCGCGGCTGGCCCCGTACGACGGCGCGGGCTTCCACGTCGTGCTGAAGGGGGGCTGCTGGCTGCTGTCCGACGGGGGTACGCCGATTTCCCTCGGCGTGGGGGACGCGGTGCTGCTGCCCCACGGCACGGGCCACGTGATCGCCGACTCCCCGCAGGACGCGGCGGCCGTGCGACAGGCGGTGCCCTTCGAGGACTGGGCCGGCGAGCCGGGCCCGGACGCGGGCACCGATCGCGACGCGGTGGAGCTGCTGTGCGGAAAGTACCGCATGGACCAGGGCCGCCTGCACCCGCTCATGGCGGAGCTGCCCACGGTCGTCCACCTGCCGCATCGCGTGGGCGGCCAGCCCGAACTCCGTGCCGCCATCGACCTGTTGAGCGGCGAGCTGGACGCGCGGCGGCCCGGCTCCTGCACCGCGCTGCCGAGCCTGCTCGACCTCCTGCTCGTCTACATGCTCCGCGCCTGGCTGGCCGAGGGCACGAGCGGAGCCTGGCCGGCGGTCCTCGGCGACCCCGTGACGGCCTCCGCCCTGCGGGCGCTGCACACGGCCCCGGACGCCCCCTGGAGCAACGACCGCCTGGCCGCCGAGGTCGGCGTCTCCCGGCCCACCCTGGCGCGCCGGTTCACCCCCTTGGTCGGCCGTCCCCCGATGGCCTATCTGACCTGGTGGCGCCTGACCCTCGCGGCGACCCAGCTGCGCGACACCCCCGACACCTTGGCCACCATCGCCCGACGCGTCGGCTACGGCAGCCCGTACGCGCTCTCCCACGCCTTCGACCGCGAATTCGGCACCACACCGGGGCGGTATCGGGCACAGACCGGGCGCCCCGCCGTCAACGCGTGAGCGCCGTCCGACCACCGGCGACACACAGTGGGGGCGTGTGTGCCGGACGTCGCCCTGACGGCGGTCTCGCGAGCGCGGGCGCGATCATGGACTCGTAGCGTGGCAGGCATGTGCTGGAGTGCATCGGCCGACCTGGCCGCGGGCGCGGTGATCACCGCGGTCGGGGTCGCGTGCGTGACACGGGCCGCCCGCACTCGTCGCCGCGCACTGCCGCTGGCCGCGCTGCCGCTGCTGCTCGGGGCGCATCAGATCGTCGAGGCGTTCGTCTGGAAGGCGGGCGGCGGCACCGGCCCGGCCACCGTCGTCTGGGCGGTGATCGCTCTGCCGCTGCTGCCGCTGTGGGTCCCGTTCGCCGTGCTGTACGCCGCGCCGCCCCGGGCGCGGCGGCGCCTGGCGCTGCCGCTCGCCGTCGGAGTGCCGACCTCCGCCGCCCTCGCGTACACGCTGGCCACGAAGACCGTCACCGGTGAGATCCGCGGACACACCATGGGGTACGCGATCGGACTGCCGTACGCGCCATGGCTGCTCGGCGGCTATCTGGTGGCGACGATCGGGGCGCTGTTGCTGTCCGGCGACGCGGGCCTGGTCCGGCTCGGCGTCCTGGTCGCCGTCGGCGCGGCCCTCTGCACGGTGCTGTGGCGCCGGGAGTTCATCTCCACCTGGTGCGCCTGCGCCGCGCTGTGCTCGCTGGTGCTCTACGGGTGGGTGCGCGCGGAACCCCGTGCGACGCACACGAGTTGAGGGCGGCGCAGTGCGGACGACCGCGTCGCCGTCGGCTGCGCCGAGGACGGAGTCGAGATGATGGGTGACTTCAAGCCACAGGCCCGCAGCGGCGTGACTTGCATAAAGACGCGCACCGCACAGAACGCGCCAGTTCCGCCGATGCCGCTCGCCCCCCGCGCGGCGGCGCCGTACGCTGCGGGTCAGCTGCGCCGGGTGTCGCATCCCCCGTCGGCATCCGGCGCAGCATGCACCGTCCTCATGGGCAAGGCGCACTCCCCATGCGCCTTGATGGAAGAAGTGCCGTGAACGCCGAGGGCCCCGCCGCACTGCTTTTTGTGGGGTGGGGCTCGTGCATGCCGTGGTCGTCCTGGATGTCCCCTGCGCATTCAGGACTGCCACCGCGTGCGGTACCGGTCCCGAACGCAGTCGGAACCGGTGTCACCTTGACGGTGAGCAGGCACGACAGTACTGACCAGGGGGCCTCCGCAGCTACCCGGCAAACGCGGAGCCAGGCCGGAGAACGCGGAGAGGAGGAGATTCCGGATGACACAGCTCAGCACTGTCCCTGGTGACCTGAGCCGACTGACCACCTTGGTGCGCAGCAACGACCTCGAAGAGACCAAGGAGATCATCAGCAACGCCTACAGCCCGTACGAGCTGCGCTGCCTGGGCGACGCCCGGGAATTCCACGCCTGGTACGCGGAGAGCGGCTTCCCCGGGATCACCGTCTCCGGTCTGCAGTACGGGTCCCCGCAGTTGCACGCGGAGACCCTGATCAGGCCCCAGGCCCTGGATTCGTACCTGCTGATGTGCGAAGTCACGCACGGCCGGGTCACGGTGAGCCGCCCCGGCCGCGAGGAGTGCAGCGTCGAACCCGGCGGCACCTACGTCCTCGACCCCTACAGCGGGTTCCAGGTCCACTGGTCCCCCGGCGCCCGCATGACCACCGTACGGCTGGAACGCGAGACGATGGAGCAGGCCGCTGCGGACTCCCTCGGTCTGGACCGGCCGGTACGGGCCCGCTTCGCCCTCGGCCCGTCCGTCTCGCCGCAGGCCGCCAGGAGTTGGTCGGGCATCTCGCAGGCCGTGCACCGCGAGGTCCTCGGCGACGGCATCGCGCGCCAGAACCCCCTCGTCGCCACCCACCTGACCCAGGCCACGGCCGCCGTGCTCATCCAGACCCAGCGGCTGATCACCCCGGGAGTGGATCCGCAACGCACGGGGGCCGTCGCCCACCCCGCCGTACGGCGGGCGATGGCACTGGCCCAGGAGCGCGCCGACGAGCCACTCACCCTCGCCGATCTGGCAGTCGCCGCCCGCGTCAGCCCGCGCGCCCTGCAGGAGGCCTTCCGCTGCCATCTGGACACGACACCGCTCGGCTACTTGCGGGACGTACGCCTGGACCGGGCCCATCAGGACCTGCAGACCGCGTCCCGCGACGGCTCGGCCGGCGTCTCCGATGTCGCCTACCGCTGGGGGTTCGCCAATCTGGGCAGGTTCGCGGCCTCCTACCGCGACCGCTACGGGCATCCGCCGTCCACGACGCTGAACTCCTGAGACATCGGCGGACAGGCCATCAAGAGGTGCGGCCGTTCGCGGCAGTGCCCCTACTTCGCGAACTCCGGTGCCTCGCAGCCGTGCGCCTTCGCCGAGCGCTGGGCGAACTGCTTGAGTGCGGCCCGCTGCAGGGCGGGATCCGGAGGCGTGTGGCCGGCACCGGTGTAGAGGGTCTCGGAAGTGAAGAAGGCTGTGCCGCCCTGGGCCGGGCAGTCGGCGCCGGCCCAGTACAAACCGTCCGAACCGCCCGCCGGTCCCCGGAACTTGCCGCTGTCGCCGCGCTTGTACGTCGCCACGTGGCCGTCCTGCACGAAGGGGCCGTAGTAGGCGGCGATGCGATAGGCGGGCTCGTCGTGCCCGTCGAAGAGGAGGCAGTCCTCGACGGGGGCGAGGGGGTCGGCCTCGGTCTCCTGGGTGCGTGCCCGGATCCCGGCGCAGGTGCCCTCGGCCGCACCGGGCGCGAGGATGTCCGTGCTCTCCCTGGTACCCGGGAACGGCGCCGCGACCTCCCGTACCGGCTTTCCGCGTGGGGCCTCGCACCCCTCCTGGCCGGCTGCCGCGGCGGCGGTCCGGGTGGCGAGGTCGGCCAGTCGTGCGCGGTGCCCGTCGGTGACGTCGCCTTCGTCGAGACTCAGGTCGGTCGCCTTGAGGTTGACCACGAGGTCGCTGTCCTTGCCGCCGTCGCAGAGCATCACCACGGTCGCCGTGATGCCTTGGTGGTCCTCGCCGAGCACCCCGCGCCAGCCGTTGCCGATCGGCGAGACCGTCTGGCCCCAGGAGTCGGACATCTGGCGGTGCAGGCCGAGCAGGAGGTCCCTGCTGTCATCGGACCGGCTGACGCGGAAGTCGACCTCGTCGAACTGCCCCTTGTCGCGGCCGCGTTCGGGCCTGATGGTGCACGTACGCGGATCGGATGCGGATCGGTCCAGGAAGGCCTCCCGGGGCAGTTCCGGCACGTTCAGGAACTTCGCCGACGCGGCCTCGGGAACCTCGATTCCGGCACACGGCCGGCCGGGTCCGGCCTGCGCCTTGGACATCCCGTACACCGCGGCCCCGCTCCCGGCCACCAGCACGAGGACCGCCGCACCCCACAGCGCCGTCTTCCCGCGCCGCCCCACGGTCAGCGCCCCAGCGCGTCGTTGGCCAGCTCACGGCGGGTGTTGCGGTTGTTCTTCAGGTCTTCCTGGAGGGTGTCGATGCTCGCGTGATCCCGGCCGGGGCCTTCCAGCTCGGCCCATTCCTCGACGAGCAGGTCCATCTGGCGCTCGGACCGCATGCTCTTCTCCGCGGCCTCCGCCGCGGCGGCGTCGTTGTTCTCGTCCTTGTACTGATTGGACATGTCGTACGTCCAGCAGTCGACCAGACGTTGCGCCGTGTCGCCGAGGACGGGGATGGCGGTGACGGGCGCGCCGACCGCGTGGTACGCGATCTTGGCGTTCCAGTCCTCCTGGGCGTTGGCGCTGTCACGCTTGTCGTAGATGACGTCGTCGCGGATGGCGTCGTACGTACCGAGGACGGAGCCGCCCTCCCGGGCCGGCCGCTTGATGGCGTCCGCGGTGTTGCCGTCCGCGGCATCCATCTGCTGGGCGATGTAGGCCGTTTCGGCCTTGTGCATCGTGGCGTACGCCTCCGGGTCGTCCGAGGCGCCCCGCATCAGGCGGATCAGCTTCTGCGGGTCGGGCGAGATGTGCGAGTCGTCGGCGGAGCCGAAGACGCCGTCCGCGCCCGCCTTGCTGCCCTCCATGCCCGGCACTTCTTCGCGGTAGTCGCCCTTGACGCCGGTGAGGATCTGGTGGGTGTCGTTGGTGTAGTCGGCCAGGGCGTTGCCCATCGGCTTCTGGAGGTTGGCGGGGATGCCCTCGTTGCCGGGGCTGGTGTCGAGCAGGTCGATGGTGTCGCGCATGATGCGCGCCTGTCCGTCGGTGTGCGGCGGGCCCGCCTTGTCGCCGGTGACGGCGTTCTCCAGGACACTGCCCAGGCCCGTACGGGAGTTGGTGGCCTCGATGTGGTCGGTCTGCCCGGTGGGCTCCATGCCCCGGTAGACCTCCCGGACCTCCAGGTCCGGCCAGTCGCGCTTGTCGAGCAGGTACTCCAGGCGCTTGTTGCCGCCGTCCGCGCCGGGGTCCAGGTAGCGGGTCGCGGTGTCCGGGTCGCCGCTCATCACCTTCAGCATGTCGTCGACCGGGTCCTTGACGGCGACCGGGTCGACGTCGGCGCCCGCGTTGGCCTGGTCGTGCTCGTCCCAGAGGCCCGGATGCTTCTTCTCGGCCTCGATGATGTCGTCGGTGAGGCCGGTCGTCATGTGCGGCGGATAGGAGCCGGTGTCGCCCTGCTTGAGGAGCGAGGCCAGGGTCTGGTAGCCGTACGGGTTGCGGCCGTCGTCGCCGGTGCGTTCGGTACCGAGCTCGGCCATGTCCTTGCGCCACTGCTCGGAGAACTGCTTGTCCTTGTTGGCGGTGGCGAGGTTGTTGGCCAGCGCGGACTGGATGTTCCCGTACTTGTCCTTGTTCGCGCCGTCGCCGGTGCGTTCCTTCTCCAGGTCCTCGGCCAGGCGCAGGGTGCCCTCGGGGCCGAGGCTGTCGATGGTCATGCGGCTGAACTCGGGGTCCTTCTGGTTGTGGACCATCAGCCGGTGCAGTTCGTCGAGTTCGGACGGGGAGAGCTTCTCGCCCTTCTCGTACTTCTTGAGGAGTGTGGAGGCGCGCTCGGACTCGTCCTGGTCGACTGACTTGACCGTCTTGTCGTTGAAGCCCTCGTCGAGCTTGCCGGTGTTGCGGCGCAAGGCGGTGACGGCGGACTGGTCGGCGTTGGTGGCGGCCACGAGGAGCAGCTGAATGCGGCCCTCCCACAGTTTGAGGGTGAGTTCGTCGCCGGAGGGCAGCAGCCCGCCTCCCCCGTCGCCGTCCTTGTCGGGGTCCTTCAGGCTCACCTGGCCGGTGGCGCTGATCAGCACGCCGTTCTTCTTGCCGTCCTCGGTGAGTTGGCGCAGGTCGGCCTGGTACCCCTTCAGTTCGTCGTACGCGTCCTCAAGGACGGCCCGCAGCCCCTTGGCCTCGATGCCCGCGTCGGTGAACTCTTTGTTGGCGTCCGCCACTTGGGCCCGCGCGAAGACGGAGGTGGCGTCGAAGCTGGACCAGCCGGCCTGGTCGAAGGGGGTGAGCACCTGCTGGTCGTACGCCTCGTCCATGCGCTCGTAGCGGCGCCGGTACTCGTCCCACTGGTCGGCCGCGCCCTTGATGGCGGCGACGTCCAGGTGGAAGAGCTCGGTGTAAGAGATCATCGTGGCGGTCCCGTTCAGTTGAAGTCGGCGAGCGAGCGCTGGAGGGTGCTCATCTCTTGGTCGTTCGCCGACTCCGTGGTCGTGTAGCTGTTCGCGGTGGTCGTGCAGCGGTCGCCGATGGCCTGGCAGGTGCGGGACAGCTGCTGGGCCTGCTTGTCCCAGGTCTCCATCGTCTTCATGAGTTCGAAGCCCAGTTCACCGCCCCAGAAGTCGGCGCCCAGGGCCGCCGCTGCGGCGATCATCTGGTCGTCGTCGCCGACGCGGCCGTTGCTCTGCACGAGGCTGCCCAGCTGGTACGCGCCCTGCCCGGCGCGGTTCAGCGCACCCGGGTCGTCCACGCCGGAGAGGCCGCCGCCTGCTTGCACGCCGACACCCGGGCCGCCGCTCGGACCGCCGCCGGCGGACATGGTCCGGATGCCGGAGTGGTTGAACCCGGGGTCGGGATGCGTGCCGGGCGCGGGGTCCCGGTCACGGACGTCGGTGCGGCTGTCCGGGGCGGGCATCTGGTGCGAGGTGCGCGGATCCGTTGCGGCGAGCGGAGTCGTGGGCGCCTGGATGCGCGGGTCCGGGGCGGCGTCGGCGGCCGAGATCGGCTGCAGACCGCCGTGTTGGCCGGGATGCGGCGCGGAGATCGGCCCGCCTCGCGGATCGAACCCGGTGTTCGGCGCCGATATCGAGGCCACTGAGTCGGATTCTGCACCCACAACTTCCCCCTGTACCCATGCGTGCCCGCTGCGGGGCAGCATGCTTGTGCACGCTCTTGATCACTTGTCATCGGACGCTAATCGCTCGCGATTGCCCCGAACCAGGAAAGCCGTCCACGCCTGATGCGTTCTTGACGTCGGCGCGGGCGACGCGAGGCAGGCGGCCAGGAGGGCGGTCCCCACCCGTGTCCCAGCGCTGCCGGTTCACAGCCTCCATGGCCGGCTCGGGCACTGTCCATCCGTGCTGACACCCATATACCTGCCATGACCCCAGGTGGCAGCATGTCTGGTTTGCGGCGGGTGCCCCACGGCCAGGAGCGGCGCCGGCCGCAAGCGCGAACGACAAGAACGACAAGAAGGAGGTTCGGGCTGTGCCCGCACCGCGGTTGAGTACGACTCCCCTGCCCGGGATCGGCGTCAAGTACGACCTCACCACCCGTGAACAGCGCCATCTGTCGGTGATCGCGCACCGGGACGGCACCCGGACGGTGAGCGTCCACCAGGATTCCGACCCGGACGAGTGTGCGCAGTCCGTGCATCTGACGCGGGTGGAGGCGGCCGCCCTGGTCGAGACGCTGACGCCCGCCCACCACAGCCCGAACGTGCTGCACACCACCGATCTCGGCCTGGTCGCGGAGCGGATCGCGCTCTCGGCACACTCGTACTGGAACGGCCGGGTGCTCGGTGAGACCCGGATGCGCACCGAGACCGGCGTCTCGGTGGTGGCCGTCCTGCGCCGGGCCACCGCGATGCCGTCCCCGGCACCGGACTTCCGGCTGTCGGGCGGGGACACCCTGATCGTCATCGGCACCCGCGAGGGCGTCGAGTCGGCCGCGTCGATACTCGGACGTGAGTGAGCACATGCACTCTGCGCTCTTCCTGATCGAGTTCGGCGCGATCATCCTCGGCCTCGGCCTGCTCGGCAGGCTCGCGGGCCGGCTGCACTTCTCACCGATACCGCTGTACCTGCTCGCCGGTCTCGCCTTCGGTGAAGGCGGGCTGCTCCCCCTCGGCGCCAGCGAGGAGTTCGTCGCCATCGGCGCCGAGATCGGCGTCATCCTGCTCCTGTTGATGCTGGGCCTGGAGTACACCGCCAGTGACCTGGTCTCCAACCTGAAGACCCAATACCCGGCCGGGATCGTGGACTTCACCCTCAATGCCCTGCCCGGAGCGGCGGCTGCGCTGCTCCTTGGCTGGGGTCCGGTGGCCGCCGTGGTGCTGGCCGGTGTCACCTGGATCTCGTCCTCCGGCGTCATCGCCAAGGTCCTCGGAGATCTGGGGCGGCTCGGCAACCGCGAGACGCCGGTGGTCCTGAGCATCCTGGTGCTCGAAGACCTGGCGATGGCGGTCTATCTGCCCATCGTCACCGCCCTGCTGGCCGGCGTGAGCCTCGCCACGGGCAGCGTGACCCTCGCCATCGCGCTCGGTGTCGCCGGAGCCGTGCTCTTCGTCGCGGTACGCCACGGACGGTTGATCTCGCGTTTCGTCTCCAGCGACGACCCGGAGAAGCTCCTGCTCGTGGTGCTCGGTCTCACGCTGCTCGTGGCAGGCCTGGCCCAGCAGCTCCAAGTCTCCGCGGCGGTGGGCGCGTTCCTCGTCGGCATCGCCCTGTCGGGAGAGGCCGCCGAAGGCGCGCACACCCTGCTGTCGCCGCTGCGCGACCTGTTCGCCGCGGTGTTCTTCGTCTTCTTCGGCCTGCACACCAACCCGGCGAGCATCCCGCCGGTACTGGTACCGGCGCTGGCCCTGGCGATCGTCACGGCGTGCACGAAGATCGCCACCGGGTACTGGGCGGCGAAGCGGGCCGGGGTCGGGGTCAAGGGGCGCTGGCGCGCGGGCGGCACGCTCGTGGCGCGGGGCGAGTTCTCCATCGTCATCGCCGGGCTCGCCGTCACCGCGGGGATCGAGCCCTCGCTCGGCCCGCTGGCCACCGCGTACGTCCTGATCCTCGTGGTGATCGGCCCCCTGACCGCGCGGTACACGGCGCCTGTGGCCGCCCGTCTCACCCGCCGCCGGGCGCCGACCGCGCCTGTGCCTGCGCCTGCGCCTGCGTCGGCCGAGGCGGACGCCGACAGGAAGCCCGCTCCCTTGAAGTCGCCGAACGGCCAATTGCCCTGATTTGCACGGGAATAGATGTCGGCACGGATGGACAAATGGGCCCCGGCACAGACACCATCGCCCAGTCGGACGTCCCGGACGCCCCGGAACGCGTACCGACATGCACGTGCACGGCACCCGTCGGGCACCACCCGAGGAGGCCGCGCGTTCGTGTCACTGTTCTGGCGGATATTCCTGTTCAACGCCGCGGTCCTGCTCGTCGCGGCCACGCTCCTGCTGCTCGGGCCCGCGACCGTGTCCACGCCCGTCCTGTTCCACGAGGTCCTGATCGCGGGGGCCGGTCTCACCGTCATGCTCGGGACCAACGCGGCGCTGTTCCGGGTGAGTCTGACACCCCTGCAGCGCCTGACCCGGGCCATGACCACGACGGACCTGCTGCGCCCCGGACGACGGCTGCAGGTCACCGGCCAGGGCGAGATCGCCGACCTGATCGGCACGTTCAACACGATGCTCGACCGCCTGGAGGCCGAACGCGCGGCAAGCAGTTCCCTCGTCCTGTCGGCGCAGGAGGCCGAACGCCGCCGCATCGCCCAGGAACTCCACGACGAGGTCGGCCAGACCCTCACCGTCGTGCTCCTCGACCTCAAGCGGGTCGCCGATCAGGTTCCCGAGGCGCTGCGCAAGGATCTGCACCGGGTGCAGGAGACCACGCGGGCCGGCCTGGACGAGATCCGGTGGATCGCGCGCGGGCTGCGCCCCGGAGTGCTCGACGAACTCGGCCTCACCAGCGCCCTCACGGCCCTCTCCAACGAGATCACCGCGCATGCCGACTTCACGATCCGCCGCAGGTACGCGACGGACCTGCCCGACCTCGGCGAGCAGGTCGAACTCGTCCTCTACCGCATCGCCCAGGAGAGCCTCACCAACGCGGCACGGCACTCCCGCGCCGCACAGGTGGACGTGACCCTGAGCCGCACCTCCCACGGCGTGGAACTCCTCGTCGCCGACGACGGACAGGGCGTGGGGCGGGTCCCGGAGGGCTCCGGCATCCGCGGCATGCGGGAACGTGCGCTGCTCGTCGGCGGCGAGTTCACGATCGGCCCGGCCCCAGGGGGCGGCACGCGCGTGCGGATGAACGTGCCGCTCGAGAAGGCGACGGACGTACCTCCCGAGACGAGGGGTGTGTGAGATGCCCGAGAATCCGACCGCCGCGGCGCCGATCCGCATCCTGCTCGCCGACGACCACGCGCTGGTACGCCGCGGAGTGCGGCTCATCCTCGACAGCGAGCCCGACCTCGACGTCGTCGCCGAGGCGGCCGACGGCGTCGAGGCGGTCGCCATGGCCCGCGCGCACCGGCCGGACTTGGCGGTGCTCGACATCTCGATGCCGCGGACGACCGGACTGCAGGCCGCGCGCGAACTGGCCCTGATCCAGCCCGCCCTGCGCATCCTCATGCTGACGATGTACGACAACGAGCAGTACTTCTTCGAAGCACTCAAGGTCGGCGCCAGCGGCTACGTACCCAAGTCCGTGGCCGACCGGGACCTGGTCGCCGCGTGCCGCGCGGCCATGCGGGGCGAGCCGTTCCTGTACCCCGGCACGATGACCACCTTGCTGCGCAACTACCTCGAGCGCGCGCAGAACGGCGAGCCGCTGCCGGACAAGGCGGTGACCGCCAGGGAGGAGCAGGTCCTCAAGCTCGTCGCCGAAGGACACACGTCCAAGGAGATCGCCGACATCCTGTTCATCAGCGCCAAGACGGTGGAACGCCACCGGGCCAACATGCTGCAGAAACTCGGCCTGCGGGATCGCCTCGAGCTGACCCGCTACGCGATCCGGACGGGGCTCGTCGAACCCTGAGCCGCGCTCGGGCCCCGCCGCCGCCCGGCCACGGTCATTCCGACGGCCAGGTCGTGGGCGGGCAACCTGCAGGTAATCTGACCTGCATGCTTTACGGGAGGGATGCCGAGCGATCGGTCATAGGCCGGCTGCTCGAGGAAGCCCGCGCCGGGACGAGCGGTGTCCTGGTGGTCCGCGGCGAACCGGGCATCGGCAAGACGGCGCTGCTGGACTCCTTCGCCGACCAGGGCGACATGCTGGTGCTGCGGGGCGTGGGCATCGAGTCGGAGGCCGAGCTGCCGTTCGGCGGCCTGCACCTGCTGCTCCGCCCGGTCCTCACCGACCAGCTGAAGGGTCTTCCCGAACCCCAACGCCAGGCGTTGGAGGGGGCGTTCGGGCTGGCCCTGGGTGTACCGGCGGACCGGATGATGGTGGGTCTTGCCGTGCTGACCCTGCTGTCGGAGCTGGCCGAGGGCGCCCCCGTGCTGTGCCTGATCGACGACGCCCAGTGGCTGGACCGGCCCTCGGCCGAGGCGCTGCTGTTCGCCGCGAGGCGCCTCGGGGCCGAGGGCGTCGCGATGGTGTTCGCGGTCCGCGACGGCGAAGCCCCCTTCCCCACACCGGGGTTGACGGAGCTGCGCCTGGCAGGGCTGTCCTGCGAAGCGGCCGCCGCACTGGTCGACGCCCGCGAGGGCGACCTGGTGTCGGAGCTACGGCGGCGGGTCCTCACCGAGGCGGCGGGCAACCCCCTCGCGCTGATCGAACTGCCCACCGCACTCGCCGAGTCCACACCGGGTCCCGCACTCCCCCTCACCAACCGGCTGCAGTTGGCCTTTCACGCCCAGGCCGGCGGGCTGCCCGAGGCGAGCCGCACCCTGCTCCTCGTGGCCGCCGCCGACGACACCGGCGACCTGGGCCTGCTGTTGCGGGCCACGGAGTCGATGGGGGCGGGTGTCGGCGACCTGCCCGCGGTGGAGAGGGCAGGGCTGCTGCGGGTCGACGGCCGACAGGTGACCTTCCGGCACCCTCTGGTGCGGGCCGCCGTCTACCAGGGCACCCCGCTCGATCAACGGCTGCGTGCACACCGGGCGTTGGCGGACGCACTGGTCGATGCCGACCAGGCCGACCGGCGGGCCTGGCACCTGGCCTCGGCCGCCACCGGACCCGACGCCGACATCGCGGCCGAACTGGAGCGCACCGCATCGCTGGCGGCCGGGCGCAAAGGGTACGCGGCGTCCGCGGCGGCCTATGAACGAGCGGCCCAGCTGGCCGTCACTGCCGACGTACGCACCCGTCTGCTCACCCTGGCCGCCGAGACCGCCCTGGAGTCCGGCGCCCTCGCCCGGGCCCAGACCCTGGCGGAGCGGATCACCGACCCGGCGGCCCGCCGCGGCCTGGTCCGGGTCCGGGCGACGGCCGCAGCCGGCCGGGGCTTCCTCCGCCAGGCCCATGCCCTGCAGTTGGCGGAGGCCGCGAGGCTCGCGCAGAGCGACCCGGTCGGGGCCGTCGAGGTCATGATGGACGCCCTGCACACCACCTGGTTCGCGGGCGAGCACGACCTCGCCACCGTGACGGCGGCCCAACTGGAGGCGCTGCGGCCGCCCGCAGGCAATCCCGCCTGGTCGGTGCTGCAGCTCCAGCGCTGGTTGACGGCCCTGGCACTCTGCCGCTCCGCCGAGCGGCTGCCCGACTTGCCGGAGGTCTTCACCGAGGCGGCCGCCCTGCGCGCACACGAGGCCAGGGATCTCCTGATGATCTGTGGCATCGGCCTGATGGGCGGCCTCGACGCGGAAGCGGAGGCCCTGGCGTCGAAGGTGGCGTCCGCGGCACGCAACGAGGGCAAGGTCGGCGTCCTGCCCTCGGCCCTGTACTACGCGGCCATCTCCCAGACCTTCCTGGGCCGCTACCGCTCCGCCGCGACCAGCGCCGCGGAGGCGCTCGACATCGCCGAGGACACCGGACAGCCCCACTGGGTGAGTCACGCGCACGGGGTCATGGCGTACTTGTCGGCGATCGAGGGCGACGAGCACCGCTGCCGCGACCTGGCCCAGGAGGCGCTGACCGACCCCGGCACGGGCGCCCGTCCGGCGGGGCCGCACCGGGCCAGGTGGGCGCTGGGCCTGCTCGACCTCGGCCACGGCAGGGTGCGGGAGGCCCTGGACCACCTGACGGTGCTGTACGAAGGACCGGCACAGCACCAGCTGCCCGCCGAACGCAGCCTGCCCGACCTGGTCGAGGCCGCGGCACGGCTGGGTGAACTCGACCTGGCCACGGGGGCGTTCGGCCGGCTGACGGACCTGGCACGCCGGGTGCCCGAACCCTCCATCGAGGCGCTCCTGCACCGCTGCCGGGCGCTGCTCGACCCTCAAGAGGACACCTTCGCCCTGTCGCTGCGACTGCACGAGCGCGACAGCCGCCCCTTCGAACACGCCCGTACGCAGCTGCTGTACGGCGAGTGGCTGCGCCGCGGCCGCCACAAGTCCGAGGCCAGGACGCATCTCGCCGCGGCCCTGGAAACCTTCGACCTGATCGGCGCCCGGCCCTGGGCCGACCGTGCCCAGGCCGAACTCGAGGCCACCGGCGTCGCGATCACCCCGCGCCGCGGCCCGGGCGTGCTGTCCCTGCTCACCCCGCAGGAGCTGCACATCGTCACGCTGGCGGCGGAAGGCATGTCGAACAAGGACATCGCCGCCCAGCTGTTCATCAGCCCCAGGACGGTCGGGCACCACCTCTACCGGGCCTACCCGAAGTTGGGCGTCGCCTCGCGTCATGAGCTGCCCGCGGCGATGGCCGACCATCGATAACTCGCGCTCCCATGGCCGCCCACCGGTAGCCGATGACTGATACCGCGCCCGGTATCCGTCATGGGGTTAAGTAACGCGGGCCGATTCCGCAGGTCGGCGTGCTCCCTAGCGTAGTGAGCACATCGACCGCAGGAGTTCCCCATGTCCCAGCAGATCCACATCGCCCCGGTCGCCTGGCTGTCGGCCGAGCAGACCGCCGCATGGCACGCGGTGGTCAGCGCCGCCATGGAGCACGACCTCCCGGGCCGGCCACTGCCCAGCGCCAAGCAGGTGCACGCCCAGCTCACCACACCAGGCCTGGACAGCCGCCGACTCTTCTGGCTGGCCACGGAGACAGACGGCAGCGTCGTCGGCGTGGCGGGGCTGCGCCTGTTCACCGCAGCAGGCCAGGACCATCTGGTCGAGCTGGAGTTGCACGTCCACCCGGCCGCCAGACGCCGCGGCGTCGGTACGCAGCTGCTGTCCACGGCCGCCTTCGCCGCCCAGGTCGAGCAGCGCCGCAGCCTGCTGACCGTGGCCACCGACGGCACCGCGGGCGACGCCTTCTGCACCGGACGCGACTTCCGCCGCGTACTGACGCTCCATCAACTCCTGCTGTCCGTCGCCGAGGCCGACGACTCCGCGGCCGATGCCGAGTACCCCGGCTACGAACTGGCGGGCTGGACCGGCACCGTCCCCGACCACCTCGCCGGCACCTTCGCCGCGGCGAAGAACGCGATGAACGACATGCCCACCGGGGACATGGACTACGGCCAGTCGGACTGGGACGCCGACCGGGTCCGCAAGATGGCCCAGGTCCTGGCCGACCGGGGCGACACCCTGCTCACCCTCGCCGCGCTCAAGGGCGACACCATGGGCGGCTACACCGAGATCGTCATCCGGGCCGGGGAAACCCGCCAGGCATTGCAGTACGACACCGCCGTGGTGCCCGCCCACCGCGGACACGGGCTCGGGCTGTGGCTGAAGGCCGCCATGGTGCGCACCCTCAAGGACACCTACCCCGCCATCGTCGAGATCGAGACCGACAACGCCGACGACAACACCCACATGCTCGCCGTCAACCGGCGCCTGGGCTTCCGCTCCCAGCAGATCGTCCACGAGTACCAGCTCGATCTGCCCGGCGCCTGACCACATCGCACCTGCCCCCCCCTCGTGAAAGAAGCACCTGCATGCGCAAGTTGACCTACTACGTCGCCGCCACTCTGGACGGCTACATCGCCGGCCCCAACGGCGAGTTCGACTTCTTCCCCTTCGAGGGCGAGGAGGCCGCGGCGATCCTCGCCGACTTCCCCGAGACCATGCCGACGCCCGCACGCGGGCCCTGGGGCGTGGCGGACCGTCCCGCGGAACGCTTCGACACTGTGATCATGGGGCGTGGGGCGTACGAGCCGGGCTTCAAGATGGGCCTCACCAGCCCCTACGCACACCTGCGGCAGTACGTCGTGTCCCGCACGCTGGTAGCCCCCGACCCCGCGGTGACGGTCGTCGACAGTGACCCCGTCGCACTCGTCCGTGAGCTCAAGAAGCAGGACGGCATGGGGATTTGGCTGTCCGGGGGCGGCACGCTCGCTGCCGTGCTCCGCGAAGAGATCGACGAGCTGATCATCAAGAGGAACCCGATGATCCTCGGCTCCGGCATCCCGCTGTTCCAGGGGCCGTTCACCCCGACGACCTTCAAGCCGACCAGCACCCGCAGCTTTGATTCCGGCCTCACCATCACCACTTACACCCGCTAGCGGCGGCCAACCCCGGCCCGCCCTGCCAACACCACCCTGCCTCTGCGCCAAGAGCCATGGGCCGAGCGGCTGTTCCAGCTGACCGACCCCAACGGCGTGATCGTCCAGCTCGTCGAGTGGGCGTAGATCAGCAGCAGAGAGGCCTGCCGCCCTGGATGGCCTGACGCGATCGAATCGCTCCCGGCATCGCGTACCCGTTCAGCCATAACGTTCCTGCAGGCGGCTCGTTGAGCACGCTGACGCAGTGAATCGATCCCCCCATTGGTTCCGTGCGAAGGTCGGGCCCCGGCAATGCCGGGGCCCGTTCCACTTCACCCGACGACGTTCTCCGCCCCGGCGCGGAAGGCCTGTCAGTGCTGTCGCGTAGTTTCAATGCCTCGCCGGCGAACGGAGGCATTCAGGGTGAAGGCTTACGACTTGGGATTCGGGGAGTCCGCGGACGCATTGCTCGTGCGGCCCGGATCGGATACCGCCATCGATCTGCCCGAGGCCCGAGTCGCCGGGTGGTGCGGCGGGCGCGCGCCCGGGATCGGGGCTGCGGGGTGGCCCCGGAGTCCGATCACCGGCCTGCCGATGGTGCACGTGCTCACCCTCGAACTCCCCCCGGATTACCGCCGCAAGGGCCCGGCTCTGGTCGCCATCGCCTTCTTCCAGGCCGACGACCATGTCGCCGACGACGTCGACGGCGTCGCCGAGCTGCTGGCGGGCTCGCCGCTCTCGGCCGAGCAGGCGGCCGACCCGTTCCTTGCCGCGGTGGCCGCCGCGGCCGCCGCACGCCATCCCCGGCAGCAGGACCTCGAGGATCTGATCGGCGGCACACACGCGCTCATCTGGCTCACCGCAGCGGAACTCGGCGCGCCCCGGACCGAACCCCCGGCCGACATCCGCCCTGCCGATCCCGGCGATCCCTCCGACCCGTCCTGCTTCGGCCGCAACGCCTGGGACGACAGCGCCGCCGAGACCACGGTCTGGATCGGCGAGCGCGCGGACGACCCGAACACCGGCATCGCTCCGTCCGAGGACGGCGACGACGCCTACGTCGAGGCCTGGTCGTCCGAGGACCCGCACCTGCAGGAGTACTGGACCACCATCAGCGGACGCTCCCACCTCGGCGGAACCATAGTGCCCTGCCAGGCGGTGCCCGGCGGACTGACCCCGTACGTGTTCGAGCTCGAGGACGGCGTCGGCGAGGTCAACTTCGGTGGCGGGAACGCGCAGATCGACCTCGAATCAGGCGTCTTCGACTGGGCGCAATAACCCGGCGAGTTGCCGATGCCCCGCCGTCAGGAGCCGGCAGTCGCGACATGGACGGCCAACTCGGCGGCCAGGCGCCGCATGACCGTGGCGTTGGCCCGCCGCATCGTGGCCCGGATCACGGGTGCCAGCAGGCGGTCGGCGAGCGGGGCGCGCTCCCAGGCGTACGTGAACGACACGCGGCTGCCGCCGGCTTGCAGCGCTTCGACGGTGTAGGTGCCGTGAGCCAGGCGCCGACCACCCGCGCTCACATTGCGTTCGACGATGCTGCGCGGCGCGTCGGCCTCGATGACCTCGATCGAGATCTCGGTCTTCGTGCCACCGAGCTCGGCGGTGACCGTGGCGCACGAGCCGATGCCCCGATCGGGCCCGCTGCAGCGCCAGTTGGTCAAGTAGTGATCGGTGAAGCGCTCGTGGTGAGCCATGACATCGAGGAAGTCGTAGACCTGCTCGGGCGGGTGCGGCACATCGATCGACGCGGTGACAGGCTTCATGTACCACACGGTACATGGGCCATGTACCAATTGGTACACTCGCGTCGTGGCGAATATGGACGACGTACACCCCAAGAGCGAGACCGCACACGACACCGGCGGGGACCGGCGCGGCCGGATCGTGGACGCGGCCGTCGATCACGTCGCAGCTCACGGCATCTCGGATCTGAGCCTGCGCCGCCTGGGCGCCGCGATCGGTGTGAGTCACCGCATGCTGATCCATTACTTCGGCTCCAAGGAGCAACTGCTCGTCGAGATCGTCAGGACGTCGGAGCTGCGCCAGCGCGCTCTCCTGTCTCAGCTCCGACTGGAGCCCGGCCTCTCGCCCGCCGACGCCTCGCGGCGACTGTGGCAGCAGTTGACGGACCCCGAACTGGCCGGCCAAGAGCGGCTCTTCTTCGAGATCTGCGCACAGGGCCTGCGGGGCCGCCCCGAGGTGGCACCCCTCCTGGAACGGCTCGTGACGGACTGGCTGGAGCCGCTCGTGGCCGCCGAGGTGGCCGCAGGGGTGGATCCCGCCACGGCCAGGAACCGCGCCAGGCTGGGACTCGCCACCGTTCGCGGCCTGTTGCTCGACCTGCTCGCCACCGGCGACCGCGCCGGCGTCGACGCGGCCATGGAGGAGTTCCTTCGGATGTATTACGGCTCGCAGTGAGCCGAACCGCCGGCGCGAACCAACAGCAAGGAAGGGCGACGAACGGTCCGGGCGCGGGCGTTCAAGGCAGGCAGCAGGGGTTCAAGGCAGGCAGCGGGCGTTCAAGGCAGGCAGCGGGCGCTCTCCATCGCGCGTTGCAGCGCCGATCGGCAGGCCCGGACAGCCGGGTGGCCTTCGCTGCCGTGACGTACGGAGGTGAAGAGCCGCCGGGTACGAGCGCCATCCGGCAGCCGCAGCAGCGGAACGCTCGGCGCGCGCCCGCCCCACAGCAGGCCCGGCAGGAATGCCACCGCGTGCCCCTGCTCCACGAGCCGCAGCTGAACCAGCAGGTCCGGTGATGCGAACCGCACATCGGGCTCGAATCCGGCCTCCCGGCACAGGGCCGTCGCCCACTGCCGGGAGGCGGTGCCTGCCGGTTCCATGGCCCAAGGGTGACCCGCCAACTCACGCAAGGCCGCTGCCGGTTCGGGTGCAGGTGCATCGGTGGCGCTCCGCGGCGGGAGGGCGAGTCGCATCTCGTCGTCGCACAGCTCCGCCGACTCGATCTCGGCGGAGCGGGCGACCGCGTGCCCCGGGTACTCCTCGGCCACGACCAGGTCCACATCCCGCGCGAGCAGGGCGGGCAGCGCCGCCTCCGGTTCGGCCTGCGTGACGTGGATGCGGAGACCGGGGTGCTCGGCACGCAGCAGGGTGAGGGCCGGCGGGACGAGTGCCAGCGCGGCCGTCTGGAAGGCGGCGACTCGCAGCGTGCCCGTGACGCCGGCCAGCGAGGCGGCGATGTCGGCCTCGGCCCGCTCCAGCCTCTCCAGCAGAACTTCCGTGTGCGCCACGAGAATCTCGGCCTGCTCGGTCAGCCGCACCCGCCGCCCCACCGGCTCGAGGAGTGCCACGCCGACCTCGGACTCCAGCACCGAGAGCTGCTGCGAGACCGACGAGGGACTGTACGAGAGGGCGGCCGCGACCGCGGCGAGGGTGCCACGGTGCTTGAGCTCACGCAGCAGCCGCAGCCGGTGGAGATCGAGCATGCGGACCTCTCCAATCATTCGGTTCTGCCGATGAGTATTGCTCGAAAAGATGTGCTGGACCGTTGAGATGATGGCACGGCAGAGTGATCGTCATGCCCACCGCCCACTGGTACACACATCCGCCGGCCCGCTCCTGGGTCTGCCCGCCGGCCCCGCGCGACGCGGCCGCCTTCCACGCCGCCCTCCCCGGCTACGCACCGTCCCCGCTCCGTGAACTTCCCTCCCTTGCCGTCGAGTTGGGGGTACGCAGAGTGTTCGTGAAGGACGAGTCGTCCCGGCTCGGCCTGCCCGCGTTCAAGATCCTGGGGGCATCCTGGGCGATCCACCGGGCGCTGGCCGAGGCACCCGGCGAACGACTCGTCACCGCCACCGACGGCAACCACGGCCGAGCGGTGGCCCGTACCGCCCGGCTCCTGGGCCTGGCCGCCCACGTCTTCGTCCCCGATGCGGTGCACCCGGCAGCGACTGCCGCCATCGAGGCGGAGGGCGCGCGCGTCACGCGGGTCTTCGGCCCGTACGACGACGCCGTACGCGATGCCGCCGAGGAGGCCGGTCGCGCACCCGGCGCCGTCCTCATCCAGGACACCGCCCTGCCCGGATACACCCGGATCCCGGGGTGGATCACCGAGGGCTACGGCACGCTGTTCGGCGAGATCGACGCGCAACTGCGCGCGCTGGGCGCCGAACCCGCCGGACTGGTCGCCGTCCCTGTCGGCGTCGGCTCGCTCGCCCAGGCAGCCGTCACCCACTACCGCGTCCCGCGAGACGCCCCGCCGCCCTCACTGTTGGGCGTCGAGCCCGATACCGCCGCCTGCGTCCTGACGTCGCTCACCGCTGGCCGCCCGACCACCGTTCCCACCGGCGCCACCGTCATGGCCGGGCTCAACTGCGGCACGCCTTCGGGCGCCGCCTGGCCCGTGCTGCGCGACGGGCTCGACACGGCCGTCGCAGTCACCGATGCCGACAGCATCCGCGCGGCCCGCGATCTGGCGGCGCTCGGGGTCTCCTCGGGGCCCTGCGGCGCGGCCACACTGGCCGGCGCCCGCGCCGCCTTCTCCGCCGCCGAACGCCGCGCGGCGCTGGCGGAGCACGCCGACCGCACGGTCGTACTGCTCAGCACCGAAGGCGCCGAGGCCAACCCGCACGCCCCAAACAGCCACTGAATCAAGAAAGTTGGAGTGCTCAATGCCCTCTCCCGACAAGCCCCTGATCGTCATCACCGGCGCCGGCTCCGGCATCGGCGCGGCCACCGCCCGCGCCTTCGCCGGCCTCGGCCACCCGCTGCTGCTCCTGGCCCGCCGCGTCGACCGCCTGGAGGCGCTCGGCCTGCCCTCGGCTCTCGCCCGTGCCGTGGACGTCACCGACGCGAAGGCGCTGGCGGCCGCCGTCGAGGAGGCGGAGGCGATATTCGGGCCGGCCGACGCGATCGTCAACAACGCGGGCGTGATGCTGCTCGGCGAAGTCGCCGAGCAACCGGCCGAAGAATGGGACCGGATGCTCGACGTCAATGTCCGCGGCCTGCTCAACGGCGTACGGACCGTCCTCCCCGGCATGATCGGGCGCGGCCGCGGCACCATCGTCAACGTCGGCTCCGTGGCCGGGCGGAAGGGCTACCCGAACCACACCGTCTACGTCGGCACCAAGTTCGCGGTCCACGCCATGTCCGAGAACCTCCGGGCCGAGGTCGCCGGGCACGGCGTCCGCGTCACCACCATCGCCCCGGGCGTAGTGGAGACCGAACTGCTCTCCCACACCACCGACGAGGCCATCAAGGCCGACTACCAGGCGTACAAGGAGTCGACCGACGCGCTGACCCCCGAGGATGTCGCGGCCGCGATCCAGTACGCCTACGAGGCTCCGCAACGGGTGTGCATTCGGGAGATCGTCCTCGCGGCGACGGCCCAGGACTCCTAGGGCCTGTCTTCAAACTCCCGCCTGCCCCGCGACGCCGCAGTGACATCAGCTGCTGCCGCAGCGGGCGCACTCTCGCCGCACCGGGCGAAAGCCCAAGTACGTCCAGTACGAGGACTTCCACCCGGCACGCCGAGAGCACGCACCAGACGCCGCGGGGCCGCCCTTCGGGCGACGACGGGAGTTTGAAGACAGGCCCTAGGCCCCGCGTTCACCGTGCCCCACGCGACCGGCAGACTGTGCGGATGAGGACCCGGACCGTGCGGTACGCCACCGACAGCAGCAGCGACGGCAAGCTTCTCGACATCTACGCCCCCGCCCGGCCGGGCAATCGATGCGTGCTGCTGTGGCACGGCATGGGCCCCGATGAGCGAGACGTGCTCGCCCCGCTGGCCCAGGAGGTCGCCCGGTCGGGGGCCACCGTCCTTGTCCCCGACTGGCGTTCGGACCGCCCCGACGGCGGCCGCGCGCATCTGACCGACACCCTGCGGTTCGCCCGCGACCACGTACGGGACGCCGTCGACGGCCCCGCCCAACTGGTGCTCGCGGGCTGGTCCGCGGGGGCGGGCGCCGCGGTGGGCGTGGCCCTGCAGCCGGAGCTCTTCGACGGCTGGCGGCCAGCCGCGGTCGTCGGCATCGCGGGCGGCTACCGGCGCCCGGCACGCACCACCGGCACCGTGCCCCTCGACGCGGTCCGCCGGGCCGTGACACCGGTGCCCGTCCGGCTCGTGCACGGCACCCACGACACGGTCGTACCCGGCGATTCCTCGCGTGAACTGCACGAGCAACTCCTCGCCCTCGGCTGGGACTCCGAGCTTTCCGAGCCGGCCACGGATCACGCCGGGGTGCTGGGCTGCGTGTACGACCCCACGGCTCAGCGGTGTCTGCCGACGGACGAGCCGTCCGTGAGGGACCTCGGGCGGGCGACGGCTCGCGTGATAGCGGCAGCGGCGTCCTTGCTCGCGCACGAATGACGCGCGGCGGGCGCCGACCGACCGTCGGGCGTGGCGCCGTCGTCGTTCTCTGCGCCGAGCACGGGCATGCCTTCCCGACCGGTGCTGCGCACACAGGCCCAGTCGATGACCCTCTGGCGACGACTCGGAAAGCTACTCCGACTACGAAGCCGGCACGGTGAACCGGTAGACCGTCGACTGCCTGGCCTCGAAACCGAGGCGCTGGTAGAGCCGGTTCGCGGCCTCACGATCGGGCCGCGAGGTGAGATCCACGGTCCGCGCGCCCGCCTCCCCGGCCAGTCGCAGCGCCTCGCTCGTGAGGGCGGCCGCGACGCCTTGCCCTCGGGCGGCCGAGTCGACCACCACGTCCTCGACGCGGGCCCGCACGCCGGCCGGCACCGGGAACAGCACCAGGCTCAGGGTGCCGACGACTTCGCCCCGGACACGGGCGGCCAGCAGAGTGGTGGCCTCGCTTCGCGCCAGGCGGTCGACCGCGGCGAAGTCCAACGGCTCGGCTCCGGCGGACAGTTGCGGCAGGAGCCTGCCCAGAGCGTCCACCAGTTCCTCGCTCGCGTGCCGAACGATCTCCACCTCAACAGTCACGGCTCTCCTCATTGACGTACGTTCGACGGCGGTGGCTGCGGAGGGACGACGCCCGCGTGCGTGATCGGCAACAACCGTCTGCAGGGAGTGAACCGCGCCACCGCGCCGTTGCCGAATGATCGCAACAGCACGCCGACCCCACGTCAACAACGGGGGAACGATCACCACGCGCAATGCTGCCCCTTGTACGAGGCGTCCCCCGACAGTTCCTCAGCCAGGGCTTCGCCGCCGATGCGCCATGACGACTTACGCGTGTCCCTTGTCGTCGTCCCGAACCCAACGCTTGACGATCCTCGAGGGAAGCTCCGGGGCCGGCCACACCTGGATGCGGATCCGCTCGGTGGTCTCGGGGCTCTTGGCGGAGTCGATGTCGGCCTGAGCCGCCCGCGCGAGGTTGCTCCGGGACGCGCGGACGCGATTCCAACCCTCGGGGACCTCGAAAGCGGCCGCGTCCGGGCCGTAGTCCGAGCAGCCCATGACCGACAGGCGCCCCGACGGCACATCGACACTCGCCTCGACGACGTGGTCGAACTCGGAACTGTCCTCGCTCGGCTCGTGCGGCAGGATCTCGACGGTGACCGACACGTTGACGTTGACGACCGTGCCGATGCCCAACGCGTCCTCCGCGACTGCCAGTTGATCGGCAACGGCCTCAGTCGTCCATGCGTCGCCCAGGTCACCGTCCGCGTCCTCGTCGCAGACATGTATCTGGAAGTAGTCGGCGAACAGCGTGAGTTCCGTCGTGGTCGTCATGACGGCACCCTTCCACACGCCACTGACAGCGCCGGGCGGTGGGGGCCGCCCGGCGCCGACGGGGCCCGGTCAGAGGGCGCTGAGGGCGAGCCACTCGGACCAGGGGAGGTTCCAGTCGCCGTAGCCGTTGCCGACAGCGACCTGGTCCTTGGATCCGGTGACGCGGATGACGTCGCCCGGGATGATCTGCTCGTAGAAGCCGCGCGCCGTTCCGTCGGTGGCGAGTCCGACGCAGCCGTGGGTGACGTTGCTGTTGCCTGCGTACGTGTTCGCCTTCGGGTTCTCATGGAGGTAGGTGCCCGAAGTCGTCAGGTGCACGGCGTAGTTGTACCGCCCGTAGTACGAGTCGCCGTAGCCGACCGTGCGGGAGTCCATCACCACCGAGCGCTGCTTGTCGGAGACGACCATCGTGCCGTTCCAGGTCTCCATGCCCGCTGCGCCCGCGGTGATCGGGATGGTCCGGGTGTCGGCCCCGTCCTTGACCACGGTCATGCGGTGGGTGCGTACGTCCACGGTGGCCACGAGGGAGCGGGCGATGGTGACGGTGCGGGAGATGTCGGGGCCCGCCTGGAGGCTGACCTTGGTGCCCGGCTTCCAGTAGGTCCGCGGGCGGAAGTCGACGCGCTGGCCGTCGTGCAGGTTGCGGTCCTTGATCCAGGCCCAGCCGCCCGTGACGCCCGGATCGGCGGTGACCTTCAACAGACGCTCGACCTCGACACGTTCGGCCTTGGGTATCGGGTGCTTGAAGGTGACCGATATCGGCATGCCGACACCGACCTCCCGGCCGTCGGCGATGTTGACCGAGGCCGCGGCCAAGTGAGCGAGGACAGCCGGGGAGGGCGGCTCCTGCGTGGGCTTCGCCTTCGCGGGCGCGGTGGTGGCGGGCCGGCCGCGTTCGGCCGCGGCGGCGTCCGGTGTCACGTCGGTGGCGGAGCACGCGGTGAGCGACAGCGTGCCGAGCAGTCCGGCGGCGACAGCGGTGGCGACGGCGCGGTGACGGGCGCGGGTGTGGCGTGGCATGGGTGGTTCCTCCCCCTGAGGCAGCTGCAGGTCAGCTGCGGTGTGCGGCTTCTGTACGCACGGGAGGGCAGCGGGGTTGCATCTGAAACACAAAATCTTCCGGGGGGAACCGAAAGCCCTCTGGGACACTCCTTCCGCTTGTGACCGAGGAGGAATTCGACGCCTTCTACGCGACGGCCTTCCCCCGTCTCGTAGGGCAGCTGTACGCGCTCACGGGCGATCACGGCGAGGCGCAGGACGTGGTGCAGGAGGCCTTTGTGCGCGCCTGGGACCGCCGGGCCGCGCTCCTGGCCGAGGGAGCGCCGGAGGCATGGATCCGTACCGTGGCGATGCGGCTCGCGGTCAGCCGCTGGCGGCGGACGCGGCGCTGGCTGGACCTGGTGCGGAGCAACCCGCCGCAGGACCGTACGCCCGGGCCCGGGCCCGAACACACGGTGTTGGTGGAGGCATTGGGGCAGTTGCCCGAGGCGCAGCGGCTCGCGGTGGTGCTGCATCATCTGTGCGACATGAGCGTGGAAGAGGTCGCGGCGGAGACCGGTGCCCCGGTCGGGACGGTCAAGGCCCGGCTGTCGCGGGGCCGGGCCGCGCTCGCCCGGCTGCTGAACACGGAGGAGATGGAGGGCAGCCATGTCTGACGCCGACGACGAGAGGGACGAGTTCGGCTCCCTGCTGCGCGGACTCGCCGCCGAGGCGGAGACGCCCCCTTCGCTGTCCGGTTCGCAGATTCGGCTACGTGGTGAGGCGCGTGGCCGACGCCGACGGGTGGCGACGTCCGCCGCGGTGGCTGTGGTGCTGGTCGCAGCCGCGGCGCTGGGGCTGCCGCGGTTCCTGGAGACGCGCGGGACGTCGGCCTCGCCCGCCGCGTCGGCGCCGGCGAGCCCGAGCCAGGACCCGAGCCCTGTTCGGCAAGGACGTGCGAAGGTTTCCCTCGATCTGAGCCGACGGCAAGTCGTGGTCGAGCGAGCCGGACGCAAGGGGCGGGTGATCCCGGTCTCCGTGCAGAGCGCCTCGCCGCTGGAGCGACTGACCGTGGTGTCCAAGTCGGCCAAGCTCCTGCTGCCCGGATCCGCGGTCGGCATCGTCGGGGATTACGACTACTGGGCCCGCTGGGTGGTGGAGTTGGTGTCCGACGACGGTTCGCGTGTCTTCATGTATCAGTGGCCGTCGAAGTCGGGCCGCGGTCTGATCGGAGTGCAGCGGGGCGAGGATGCCGAGTGGCTGTACGAGCAGCTAGAGGTCGGGGACACGGTCGGCGTGGACCGCTGACCGGCGAACGCATCGGTCACTGCTCGGCGAGGAGGCGCGGCAGTTTGCGCATGTCGTGGAAGACGACCGTGCCGGGTCCTTCGAGCCGTGCCGCCGGCGTCATGCCGCCCGCGTAGCCGAAGGCCCGCATGCCCGCGGCACGGGCGGCTTCGACGCCGGGCCGGCTGTCCTCGACCACCACGCACGCCGCCGGGTCGACCCCCATCTGCCGTGCGGCATGCAGGAACAGGTCGGGCGCGGGCTTGCCGTGTGCGACTTCGCCGGCGCTGTAGATGCGGCCCGCGAAGCGCTCGTACAGGCCGGTGCGGCCGAGCGTGTGGCGCATCTTCTCGTGCGAGCCGCTGGAGGCGACACATGTCGGCAGCGTGAGTCCGTCGAGCGCCTCGGGAAGACCCTCGACCGGGGTCAGACCGGCATCCACCGCCTCGCGGTGCAGCTCTTCGAACCGCTGCGCCCAGGTAGCAGCCTTCTCCTGGCCGAGCCGGGCGGCGATCTGCTCGCCGATGGAGGCGCTGGAACGTCCGATGAACCGGTCGATCACTTCGTCCTCGGTGAGCGGCCAGCCAAGCTCCGCCCCCAGGGCGACCTGGACACGGACGGCGATGCGTTCGCTGTCGACGAGAACGCCGTCGCAGTCGAATATCACGAGCTCAATCGGCTTGATCATCACCGCAGGATAGGGGCTCGCCCTGCTCGGCCCGCCCTGCGGGCCGCTCCGCACACGCATCCCCCGAAGTGAGGCTGCCGTCTGCGCCGGACGATCCCCCGCGTCGCCCGGCGCAGACGGCAGCCTTGAACAGAGCCCCGGAAGGGCCGTTCAGCACAGGCTGAGTATAGTTGGCTGAGAGCCAGTCAACGCAGGAGTTTCCTGATGTCCCCCCGAAGCGCAGCGGTCAACGAGGAGCTGCGCCGGCGTTCCCGGGAGCGGTTGCTGCAGGCGACCGTCGAGCTGGTGGGCGAGCGCGGCTATGAGGCGACGACGCTCGGGGACATCGCCGATCGGGCCGGGGCGGCGCGCGGCCTGGTGTCGTACTACTTCCCGGGGAAGCGGCAGTTGCTGCAGTCCGCGGTGCACCGGCTGATGCATGTCACCCTCGAAGCGGCGCTCGCGCGTGAACCGCACACCGAGAACGGTGACGAGCGGATGGCGCGGGCCATCGACGCGATTCTCGGCCTGGCGGTGGAGCGGCCCGTGCTGATGCGGACGCACATGGCGGGGATATTGCAGGCCGACGGCTTCGTACGCTGCGCTGAGCAGCAGCGTCTCGCGGAGCTGTTGCGCGACACCGTCGTGCGGTACGGGACGCGGGACGTGGACACCGAGTATCCGCTGCTGCGTGCGCTGCTCATGGGCGCGGTGTTCGCCGTGCTGCTGCCGGGCGCACCGATGCCGGTGGCGACCCTGCGGGCGGAGCTCTTCCAGCGGTTCGGGCTCGACTGGGAGCTCGGTGTCCCGCCGGGCGAAGGGCCGCCCGGCGGGACACCTGGTGGACTGCTCGGTCATCTGACGCAGCCGGCGACGGTCCGCCCGCCGGCCGATGACCGGGACCGATCACATCCGGATCGACGGGATCAGTCGAAGTAGTCCGGCTGCGTCTGCACGTTGAGCTCGGACAGTCGGACCCAGCGCGCCGGGTCCGTACGACGGTCATTGATCTTGAGTACGTCGAAGCCCTTGGCTATGTCGTTCGAGTAGACGTAGCCGTTGTAGTAGTACGCGGACCAGGAGCCGCCGATCGTGATGGCGTCGGTGGTCAGCGGACCGCGCTCGAAGTAGCCGATCTCCTTGGGCTTGGCCGAGTTGGTGAAGTCCCAGACGGAGACGCCGCCCTGGTACCAGGCCTGGACCATGAGGTCCTTGCCCTTGACCGGGATGATCGAGCCGTTGTGGGCGACACAGTTCTCGGTGTCGGCCTGGTGGCGCGGGATCTTGAAGTAGCTCTTGAAGACGAGCTTGCGCTTGTCGCCCTTGCCGATGATGTCGTAGATGCCGTCGGCGCCGCGGGTCGGACCGGTGGCCTCGTTGCAGGTCGCACCACCGCCGCCGCCGAGCTCGTCGGTGAAGACGACCTTGTTGGCCTTCTGGTTGAAGGTCGCCGAGTGCCAGAACGCGAAGTTGACGTTGTCCTGGACCTGGTCGAGGACCTTCGGGTTCTCCGGGTCCTTGATGTCGAAGAGGATGCCGTCACCCATGCAGGCACCGGCGGCCAGGTCCTTCGAGGGCAGGACGGTCAGGTCGTGGCAGCCCGTGGTCTTGGAGACGCCCGGGTTGGTGGGCCCGCCGGGGTTGCCGCCGCCGTCCGGGCCGCTGCCCGGGAAGAGGACCGGGAAGTTCACGACGGCCGCCTGCTGCGGGGCCTTGCGCGGAACCTTGATCACGGAGATGCCGTCGTGCGGGGGCTGGCAGTCCGGGAAGGTGACGTTGGGCGAGTACGAGGAGACGTACACGTAGACGTTCTTGCGCTTCGGCACCAGCGTGTGGGTGTGCGAGCCGCAGGCGGTCTCGACGGAGGCGACGTACTCGGGCTTGGCCTTGTTGCTGATGTCGAAGACCTTGATGCCCTCCCACGAGTTCTTCTCCGTGGCGGGCTGCGTCACGCTGCTGCACGAGTTGTCGCTGCGCGAGGAGTCGGTGGACAGGAACAGCAGGTTCCCGGAGACCGAGATGTCGTTCTGCGAGCCGGGGCAGAGCACCTGGGCGACGGTCTTCGGCGCCTTCGGGTTGCTGATGTCGAAGATGCGGAAACCGTCGTAGTTGCCCGCGAACGCGTACTTGCCCTGGAAGGCGAGGTCCGTGTTGAGGCCCGGCAGGGTCTCCTTCGGGATGTTCGCCAGGTGCTGGATGTTGTCGGAGTGGACGACCTCGTCCGGGTCGGGTATCTCCCCGCTCTTGATGGCTTTTTCGGCTGCGGCCTCATCGCTCTTGGAGACCGGCGTGGACGTCGGCTTGTCGCCGGGGTCCGGGGTCGCGACGGCAGGTCCGGCCGTCATGAGTGTGGCGACGAGCCCGGCCGCGGCGGCCATGACGCCCCAGCGTCTGCGCCGGGCACGGGGTTCGTTCAACTGGGTCACAGTGTCCTCCCTAGTCGCCGTTGATCGTTCAACGGGTCACGGACACCCGCAGTATCGTGCTCGACATGCCCATATCAACAGACGGCAACGCACTTGTAATCGAGTTTTTTGATCATCACCGATCGGATGCGTGCTAGGAACGATCATCCACGGTGTTGTCGACGATGCCGATGGTCCTGAAGTGCTTGAAGTGAACCCGAGGGAGGGCCCCTTGCTGAACAGCCACCGATCCGCTCGCGCCCGTGCCCGTCTGCTCGCCGTCGCCGCGGGGGCCGTGGCGGCCGTTCTCGTGCTCGGCGGCTGCGACGCGTCCGACGGCAAGCCGGAGGGCAAGTCCGGTGCGGGCAACGGCCCTTCGGTGATCGCTCCGGGCAAACCGGGCGAAGCCGCCCGGACCCTCTCCCCCGAGGACGCCGCCAAGGAACTCGGCGACGACTCCCCCAACTCGGCCGATCTCGACTACGCGCACATGATGATCGAGCACCACCGGCAGGCCCTCACCATGACCGAACTGGCGCCCAAGCGCGCCGAGTCCACGAAGGTGAAGCGTCTCGCCGAGCGCATCGCGGCGGCCCAGCGCCCGGAGATCGACGCCATGAAGGGCTGGCTCAAGCACAACGGCGGCGACGAGGACAAGGCCGGCGGCGGTCACGACCACGGGGACGCCCCGATGCCCGGCATGGCCACGGAGGCCCAGCTCAAGAACCTGCGCGCGGCCGACGGCAAGGCCTTCGACGAGCTCTTCCTGAAGCTGATGATCACGCATCACGACGGCGCGGTGACCATGGCCACGCAGGTCCTGTCGGAGGGCAACAACGTGCAGGTCGAGGAGATGGCCAACGACGTCATCGCCCAACAGACGAGCGAGATCAACAGGATGCGCGAGATGGAGTAACGCGTGCCCCGAAGGGGCGCGGGGAACTGCGCGACCAGCCCCCACCGGCCTGCAGCTGACACACTCCGCCCGCCCAGCCCAAGATGACCCCGCTACCCGCGGAGCGCCTAGCGGCGGTTGTGGCGCGGAGCCAGATACCCCGCGTCCCGCGCCCCCGCGATCAGCTTGAGCGACTTGCGGCGGCTGCGCCCCGTCGCGCACATCACCGCGAGCACAGGATCGCGCCCCTCGTCCTGCGCCGCCCGGTACGCCTCGGCCACCACCCGCCGCCCCGCGCTGCCGCGCGGCCAGGACGGGCGCGCCCGGTGACCCGCCGGCGGGTCGGGCGGAAAGGCGTCGTAGTAACCGCGCGGCCCGCCCGCCGCACACTGCTCGGCCACCACTCGGCAGGCGTCCCGCAGCGGGCCCTCCAGCCAGTCCCCGAGCCCGGCGAATCCGTCGAGGGCGAGGGCGGGTTCGGCGCGCATGTCCTCGATGGCGATGCGCCCGTCGGACACCACGGCGAGCACGTCGATCCGCCCGCCGTCGCCGAAGGTCAACCGCACGTTGAACCAGGGCGGAAGGAAGTGCGCGGGCGCCGCGCCGCCGTACGCCGACGCGCTGCCGTGGCCCTGCAGCTCCCACGTCGGCCACACGGACACCGCGGCGCTCGGTGACGTCGCCGTGTACGTCACTTCATCCGGTCCCGCGTACGTCACGCCATCCGATCCCGTGTACGTCACTTCATCAGGTGCCGTGTACGCCATATCATTCGGTCGAAAATGATCAGCTTCGTCAAGAAATGAGCTTTTCCGCACAGTGGCAAGGTAGCCGTACTGTCACATACGGTCAGCAACGGCACGCACACGCTCAATGGTCGAGGTGCGGCAAGGCACCCCGTCAGCGCAGCTCGTCCATGGTCGCGTCGCATCCCTCCCCGTTGTCGGACCGCGGTGCGATGCTGAAGACATCGCGGAAGGGGCCATGCCGTGCTTCATGTCGCCGTCGTCGGATCGGGGCCGAGCGGGGTCTACACCGCCCAGTCCCTCATCACCCAGGACCGGATGCCGCAAGTGCGGGTCGATGTGCTCGACCGGCTGCCGTGCCCGTACGGACTGGTCCGCTATGGCGTCGCGCCCGACCACGAGAAGATCAAATCGCTGCAGAACAACCTGCGGACGGTCCTGGAAGATCCCCGCGTACGTTTCCTCGGCGCGGTCGAAATCGGACCGCAGGGCGTGCCCGCACAGGAGCTGCTGCGGCTGTACGACGCTGTCGTCTACTGCGTGGGCGCCGCCGCCGACCGGCACCTCGCGGTGCCCGGCGAGAACTTGCCGGGCAGCTGGTCCGCCACCGAGTTCGTCTCCTGGTACAGCGCGCACCCCGACGCGGGCCAGAACGGCTTTGTGCACGGCGCCCGGTCCGCGGTGGTGATCGGCGTGGGCAATGTCGCCGTCGACGTCGCCCGGATCCTCGCGCGCGGCGCCGACGAGCTGCGCGGCACGGACATGCCGGGCCCCGCACTCGCCGCGCTGGCCGAGAGCCGGGTGCAGGACGTCCACATGGTGGGCAGGCGGGGCCCTTCGCAGGCCAAGTTCACCACGAAGGAACTGCGCGAGCTCGGGTCCCTGCCGGATGCCGAAATCGTCCTCGACCCGGCCGAGTTGGCGCTCGACCCGGCCTGGGCCGATCCGGCGGCGCTGCCCGCCGTCAACCGCCGCAACATCGAGGCCATGCGCACCTGGGCCGGACGTCCGTCGCAGGGCCGGGCCCGCCGTATCCACCTGCGCTTCTTCCTTCGGCCCGTCGAACTCCTCGCCGCCGGCGGGCGGGTGGGCGCCGTGCGCTTCGAACGGACCGCGCCGGACGGCCACGGCGGGGTCGCGGGGACGGGAACGTACGAGGACATCGACGCCCAACTCGTCCTGCGCTCCGTGGGATACCGCGGGGTGCCGCTCGACGGCCTGCCCTTCGACGAGGGCCCCGGCACGGTGCCCCATCGGGCAGGGCGGGTACTGCGCGAGGGAGCGGTATCTCCGGGCGAGTACGTCGCGGGCTGGATCAAGCGCGGCCCGACCGGCGTGATCGGCACCAACCGCCCCTGCGCGAAGGAGACGGTCACCTCGCTGCTTGAGGACGCCCCCGACCTCGTACGGCACGAAGCGTCCACGGACCCGCTGGACGCGCTGCGGGCCGCAGGGGTGCGGCCCGTCGAGTGGACGGGCTGGCGGGCGATCGAACAGGCCGAAGCGGCACTGGGCGCCTCACTCGGACGCGGACCGGTCAAGATCGCGGACTGGGAGGGGCTGTTGGCGGCGGCGCGGGGTGAGGCGGGGTAGCGGCGGCGAGGTGGCGCAAGGCGCGAAGGAAGGCGAGGCGGACACCCGGCTCCAGGTACCGGCTCCAGGGCGGGTCGGTCTCGCCGCGGAGCAGGCAGTGACGGGCAAGCGCGTATCCGTACTGGTTCGTGCTGAGATAGCCGAGCGCGAAGGTCGGGTCGTGAGCGGTGCCGGTGAGCATGCGGTCGGTGAGGTCGCCCATCGGCAACACGGAGAATCCCCGTACGGACTTGGTGTAGCGGTACGCGGCGTTCGCCGTGAAGATGCCCATGCCGAGGTGGACGGTGACCAGATCGGTGAGTTGCTCGTCGTCCACGCCATAGTGGTCGTGGACGCGAGGGGCCTCGCCGAGGACACGGACGTGGCCGAGTTCGTGGGCTACGACGGCCGCGAAGACAGCGGGCTCGTCGGCCCTCGCCAGGTCCAACTCGATCTGATTGCGGCCGCCGACGCTCCGGTAGCGGCCGACCGTCCGGCGACCGATGCGGTCCTTTGACGCCGCACGGCCGTCGGACGAGAGGCTTCCGAACAGCTTCACGGTCAGGCTCCCGGCGTCCGCGCCCATCACCGCGCCGACCCGGCGAACCAGCTCGTCGACCTGTCCCCCCGAGCCGGCGAAATCGGCGGGGAAGAAGTCTGCCGTCGGCAGGGCGATGGGATTCCGGGCCACGGCGACGCCGAACTCCCTGCGACACCAGTCCAAGCCCGTGTCGAGCCATATCCGCTCGGCGGGCGACACCGGGCAGGTGTCGGCGTCGGCCCGCGTGGACCGGGACCACGGGGGCACGGCCCGGGGCTCTGTCGCAGGGTGTGCGTCACGGGCCGGCGGCTGCGGGCTGCGCCGTCGATGCCACGGGCGGGGCCAGGTCGGCTTCATGAGCCGCCCATTTCCGCGGGGTTGGTCGGCGAACCGCTCAACAGGCCGATTCAGAGGGAGATTTGAGCTCCGGGAACGTATGCACGCGGCCCCTGCAGCTGGGTGCCGATGGCTACGTCCGTCGCGAAGCCGGTGGACAGGGATCACGTCAGCGGCAGAATTGCCGCACCACACCGTCGGCAGGGTGCCGTGGTGGCTCAGCGACAAGGCCGACGTGACGTTGCATCACGCCGTGGTGCGCGTGATCGCCGATACGCGTCGGCACGCCGGGTACCCCGACATCCTCCGGGAGCTCATGGACGCTCCGTGGGCATGCGCAAGGAGCGCGCGACTCAGGAAGCGGAAGCGCCGGGAACGGGCAACTAGGCCTGCTCCGCCGCCAGTCCGTCGAGGCGCTCACGGTGGGTCGGGGTGAGCCGGAGTCGGGCCGCGGCGACGTTTTCCTCCAGGTGGCCGATCCGGGCGGTGCCCGGGATCGGGAGGATGACCGGGGAGCGGTCGAGGAGCCACGCGAGCGCGATCTGCGCAGGGGTGGCGTCGAGTTCGGCTGCCACGGCGGCGATCTCGGTCTGCGTCTCCGAGGCCGCCGGGGCGACGGGCCTCCAGGGCAGGAACGCGATGTCCGCCGCCTCGCATGCCGCGAGCACGGGCTCGTGCTCACGGTCGAGCAGGCTGTAGCGGTTCTGCACGCTCACGATGTCGACGATCTCCCGGGCCAGGTCCAGCTCGGCGACCGTGACCTCGGACAGCCCGATCCGGCCGACCTTTCCCGCACTCTGCAGCTCCCGCAGCGTGCCGAGCTGGTCGGCGAGCGGCACCTCCGGGTCGATGCGGTGCAGCTGCAACAGCTCGAGGCGGTCGACGCGCAGTCGGCGCAGGGCGTGGTCGACCTGGTCGCGCAGGACGTCCGGCTGCCCGTTGAGCTCCCACTCCCCGCCTGGGCCCGTCTGTGCGACGCCGACCTTGGTGGTGACGAGCAGGTCGTCCGGGTACGGATGCAGGGCCTCGGCCAGCAGTTCCTCGTTGGCTCCGCCGCCGTACAGATGGGCGGTGTCGATCAGGGTGACGCCCAGCTCCACGGCCCGCCGGGCGACAGCCAGGGAGGCCTCGCGCGCGCTTCCCGCTTCGGTCGGCAGCCGCATGGCCCCGAATCCGAGCCGGCCCACGGTCAGGTCCCCGCCGATCGGGAACGTACTGGTCGATGTCATCTGCGATCTCCCCCTGGCTCCGGACGCGAAGGCTAACAGTGCGGGCCGGGCCTCCGGCCTTCGCTCGCAGTTCGGCGGGATTCCCGTTCAATCGGCCAGATTCCCGTCGCCCCCGAGGTTGGCCACCATGCGGCGCAGCACGTCGATGGTGGTCGCGAAGTCGGCCGGCGTCGATGCCCTCATGTATCTGGTGATGGACCTGCAGATTGCGGTCCCGGGCGCGCAGCCGGCCGGCCTCGCCGGCCTCGGTCAGAGTCATGACGCCGGCTTCCTCGGTCATCCAGCCACGGGTCACGAGGTCGTCGAAGACGCCGTCGAAGTCGATGCCCAGGCCGTCGTACGACTGGAGGCGCTCGGTCAGGGCGGGGCGGTCCCATGCCGCCGGCTGTCCGGCCTCGTGGTTCAGCGTCCACCAGTGCGGCTGGGTCAACCCCTCCACCGCGATTTGGCCGCGCAGCGCGCCCACCGCCCGCCGGTAGGCCTCGCCGCTCCAGGCTCCGATGGGCTGGGCAGCGAGCATCTCCTGTGAGTACTCCTTGACCGCCGTTACCGCCGTGGTCGTCATGACGAGGCTCCCCTTCATGGTCATCACGCCCGCACTTTCCGGGCTCTCCAGGCTTCCTCCGGGCTCTCCAGGCCTTCTCCGGGCCCTCGCTCCCGGACGTGATCACCGTAGAACCTCAAGTTCGTTTGAGATCAAGAATCGGACCGCGTTGCATGTTCATACGTGTCCATGCATACTCTTCCTATGTCTAAGGTCCTCACCTCCCTTCCCGCCGGCGAGCGCGTCGGCATCGCCTTCTCCGGCGGCCTCGACACCTCCGTCGCGGTCGCGTGGATGCGCGACAAGGGTGCCGTCCCGTGCACCTACACCGCCGACATCGGCCAGTACGACGAGCCCGACATCGCCTCGGTGCCCGGCCGTGCGAAGGCCTACGGTGCCGAGATCGCGCGCCTGGTCGACTGCCGTGCGGCGCTGGTCGAGGAGGGCCTGGCCGCGCTGACCTGCGGCGCGTTCCACATCCGCTCCGGCGGGCGGGCGTACTTCAACACCACGCCGCTCGGCCGTGCCGTCACCGGCACGCTGCTGGTCCGGGCGATGCTCGAGGACAACGTCCAGATCTGGGGCGACGGCTCGACCTTCAAGGGCAATGACATCGAGCGGTTCTACCGCTACGGCCTACTCGCCAACCCGCAGCTGCGGATCTACAAGCCGTGGCTGGACGCGGACTTCGTGACCGAGCTCGGCGGCCGTACGGAGATGTCGGAATGGCTGCTCGCCCATGAGCTGCCGTACCGCGACAGCACGGAGAAGGCGTACTCCACCGACGCCAACATCTGGGGCGCCACCCACGAGGCCAAGATCCTCGAGCACCTCAACACGGGTGTCGAGACCGTCGAGCCGATCATGGGTGTGAAGTTCTGGGACCCCTCGGTCGAGATTCCCACCGAGGACGTGACGATCGGCTTCGACCAGGGCCGGCCCGTGACCATCAACGGCAAGGAGTTCGCCTCCCCCGTCGACCTGGTGATGGAGGCCAACGCCATCGGCGGCCGGCACGGCATGGGCATGTCGGACCAGATCGAGAACCGGATCATCGAGGCCAAGAGCCGGGGCATCTACGAGGCGCCCGGCATGGCCCTGCTGCACGCCGCGTACGAGCGCCTTGTGAACGCGATCCACAACGAGGACACCCTCGCCCAGTACCACAACGAGGGCCGGCGGCTCGGGCGGCTGATGTACGAGGGCCGCTGGCTGGACCCGCAGGCGCTGATGATCCGGGAGTCGCTGCAGCGCTGGGTCGGCTCGGCGGTCACCGGGGAGGTCACGCTGCGGCTGCGGCGCGGCGAGGACTACTCGATCCTCGACACCACGGGCCCGGCGTTCAGCTACCACCCGGACAAGCTGTCCATGGAGCGCACCGAGGACTCGGCGTTCGGCCCGGTGGACCGGATCGGCCAGCTCACCATGCGCAACCTCGACATCGCCGACTCGCGCGCACGGCTGGAGCAGTACGCCGGTCTGGGCCTGATCGGCACCGCCAATCCTGCCATCGGCGCCGCCCAGGCGGCCGCGACCGGCCTGATCGGCAACATGCCGGAGGGCGGCGCCGAGGCGATCGCCTCGCGCGGTGAGGTCTCCGGCGACGAGGAGATGCTGGACCGGGCCGCGATGGAGTTCGGGACGGACTGACGTACGGGCTGACGTACGGCCTGAAGTACGGACTGACGCACGGGCTGCGATGCAGTCACGGAAGGGGCCGGCTCGACGACGATGTCGTCGAGCCGGCCCCTTCCGTTCGCCGGTTCCCGTTCATCCGTGGGGAGTTACTTGCTGTAGTTCTGCCCCGGAGCCTTGCCGGGGATCGGCTTGGCGATGAGCGCGATCGGGATGAAGTAGAAGAACTGGCTGATCGCCAGGGTGAGCGTCCAGAGGGCCTTCTCGTCGTAATGGGCGCAGGCCCTGGCGAACAGTTCGTCGGAGACGCGCTCCCCGAACGGGTTCGGGCTGAGGATGGCCTCCACGAGCTCGAGTGCGACCCGTTCGGCGTCGGTGAAGTACGGGGCGTCCTGCCATGACGCCAGGGCGGTGATCCGGTCCTCCGTCTCCCCCGCCTTCCGAAGATTGCTGGTCTTGTCGACGGTGTGGTACGTGCTGCCGACGATCTGTCCGGCGCGAAGCTGCACCAGGCCGATGGTGATCTGGGGAATCGAACCGTTCCGGATCGCCTTGGCCATGGAGCCGGCGATCGTCGGCATCTCGGGGAAGTCGGTGGTTTCGGGCAGACGCGACCGGAGGTCGTCCTGCTGGGCCTCGGTGGGCGTGGACGTGGCCGTGGTGGTGGTCATGGTGGTGGCTTCCCTCTCGCTGTCGGACGGTGTCTCAGTAGTCCGACGACACGGACGCTCAAAACGTCAGGCCGAGGTCGGCCACCCACCATGTAAAGCCCGGTCAGCCACCCGTCATGTACAAGCGGGTGCCGTGGGGGCGGTAGCCGACGCGTTCGTAGACGCGGCGCGAGCCCTCGCCTCCGTACTCCAGCCACACCGAGCGCGCCCCCCGCGCGAACATGGTCTCGCTCAGCGCCGCGGTGACGGCGGCGGCGATGCCCTGCCCCCGGAAGGCCGGCCGGGTTCCCACGCCCGCGAGCTCCGCCGTGCCCACGGCCGGCGCGGAGCAGGAGGCCGCACCGGCACAGCCGCCGCCGGGAGCACGCACGAACCGGACGGCGCCGCCGCCCTCCTCGATCCGGCGCAGCCGGGCAGCACCCTCCTCGGACGCGGCGAACTCCCCGGCGAACGCCTCGGAAAGGGCTGCGTCGATCGACGCATAGTCCTCGTCCGTACGCGGCGCCTCGACCGGCGACGCAGCGGTGCCCGGCCGGACCGTCCCGGGGAGCGGCGGCACGGTCAAGGTGGCGGGCGTACAGACCAGGTATTCGTGCACGGCCTCGGTGGTGAACCCCGCCCGGCGCAACGCCGGTTCCACGGCGGGCGCGCCGTCCGGCGCGAACTCCAGGCGAGGCGTGAGCCCGCGCTCCCGGAAGGCTTCGACGAGGGCTGCGACGTCCCGGCTGGTCGGGCGGGCGCCGGGCAGCGGTGTCGCGTAGTTGATGTAGGGGCTGGTGGTCGCGGGGTCGAAGCCCGCGACGAATCCGCCGACTTCGGTCGCTGCGGGGCGACGGCGGAGGTTGATGACGGCAAAGCTCTGGACGTCGATGTCCATGGTGAATGGCCTCACGAGAGAGATGGCAGGACGGAAGGTGCGCTCGTCGCATGGCTGCGTACAGCACTGGTCGCCGCCGTGCCGCGCAGGCAGGGAGGTCAGTGCCGACGGCGGCCGCTGGGGCTCGCCGCAGTCATTGGCTTCAGTCCCTCATCGTGAGTGAGTACGTGCTGGTCAGTGCAGGGTGGTGCGTGCGAGTCGGAATGCTCGGTCGAGGCTTTCACATCGGCGAGACGACCGGCAAGGGAATAAGAAGGAGGGCAGAATGGCCTCCGCCATCAGCTTCTTTGCTTTCGGGGGAAATTCGACGTGTCCAGACAGAAGCAGTTCTGCCTTGCCCTGGCCCTGACCGTGCCGCTCATGCTGGCGGGCTGCAGCGACGAGCCGCCGGAGCTGGAGTTCGGAAAGGCCAAGGCCTCCGGCGAGCCGCTCGCCGCGCAGCCGGCGCAGGGCGCTTCGCTGCCCCTCGCCCAATGGCCCAATGCCTGCAAGGTGTTGAGCGACAAGGAGATACGCGCGATCCTCCCGCAGGCGACCGACGTCGAACGCCAACCGGTGAAGGTCACGATCATCAACTTCAACCCGATGGAAGAGTCGGACCCCGGGACGACCGGGGACGTGCCGGCCGGCGGGTGCGAGTTCGAGTTCGGGCTGCCCGCCAAGTACGAGAGCGAGCACAACAGCAGCGTCAAGGTCACCTTCACGGCCATCGCGGATCCCGCTCTCGTACGGGAGAACTACACCGAGGACCGCGACGACGCCAGCAAGGACGCGGGAAAGTACAAGAAGAAGTTCCAGGATCTCGGCAACTCCCTGGGCACGGACGGGTGTTACTTCCCGGACGTCTCCGACGGCCCGGTCTGCCACCAGGGCCCCTACCAGTTCGAGGTGAGCGGCATGTCCACGGCGGACGGTGTCGGGGAGTACCCGAAGGCGGACCAGAACTGGAGCAAGAAGGTCCTCACCGAGGTCGTACGCACCCTGAGCGCGCGAATGCCCTGAGCGCCGAGGGCAGTTGAGGCTTCGGCGCTAATCCCGCCGGAGCCGGGACAGCCCCACCACTCCCGCGGTGACGAGCGCAAGCCCGGCCGCCTCCGGGAGCAGCCACCAGCCGGTGCGGACGGGCTCGGAGAACAGGGTGAGGCTCAGGGCCAGACTGACGAGGGCGTCGCCGAGGGTGAGGGCAGGCTGGGAGGCGATCAGCGGGCCTGCCTGCAGGGCGTTTTCCAGGAGGAAGACCGAGGCGATGCCGGCCGCGGCAAAGCCGTAGGTCTGCCAGGTCGTCAGAAATGCCCCGAGCCCCACGTCGTCCAGGGTGTGCGTGGCCGACTTCATCAGCGCGGCGGTGAGCGCGTTGCCGATCGCCGCGGCAAAGCCCAGGCAGGCCGCGCGGACCACGCCCGACGGGCGGCGCAGGGCGGCGACGGTGAGCAGGGCCATGGCTCCGCAGCAGACGGCCAGCGCCGGGATCCAGTGCCGCATGGGCGCCTGTGTGGTGCCGGCGCCGGGTGCGGCAGCGGCCAGGAACAGGGCGAGGCCCGCCACCATCGCACCCACCGCGAGCCATCCCTGCCGGGAAAGGCCCTGCCGCAGCAGCGGGATGGAGAGGAGCATGGCGAGCGGCAGCTCGAGCACGAACACGGGCTGTACGAGCACCATGGGACCGGTGTTGAGCGCCAGGGCCTGGAACAGCGCCGCGCAGGTCACCCCCAGGATCCCGAGCACCCAGACCGGCTGGCGCAGCAGTTGCGACACCATGCGTGCGCTCATCGCGTCCGCGTCCGGCACGGCGAGCGCTGCGCGGCGCTGCAGCACCGTGCCGGTCGCGTTGCTGGCGGCACCGAGCACCGCGAACACCACCGCGAGAACCAGCACGGCTAGCTGAGCGGGTCGGGACGGACAGACGACAGCGGAACAATCGGCGTGATCGGCATTTTCGGAATGTACCAACCGATAAAGCCCGGACCGTCGATCCGCGCCAGCGCGCTGACCGGGCGACGACTGGGCCGGCGAGACCTAGCTGGTCATGAGGCCCGCGCGCGGCTCCACAGCACCGACTCCGGCGCGGAGATCGCCGCGAACACTCGCTCCGCGGTCACTTCGGGCGTCTGCCCGCTGGAATCGAGCACGCACCGATCGAGCTCGCCGAGGTCCTGGAACTGCCGGTACATGGAAAGAATCGGATCGCGCTCGGTCAGGGCGTCCGGGCCGCGGCCGGTCGCCCTGACCACCGTGGTCTCCTCGTCCGGCCGCAGCACGACGTAGCGCAGACAGATGTCGTACGTCTTGGCCGCCCGCAAAAATCCCTCGATGAACCACGGTCCCACGATGCCGTCGAGGACGACCTGGTAGCCGCCCCGCGCGTACCCGAACGCGGCCTCCGCCACGACGCCCATCACCACCTCGTTCTGCCGCTGGGCCGCCGGCAGGTACGGGGCGATCCCGCCCGCCTTGATGAAGGCCCAGAAGTCGTCCGTGTGCAGGTGGACGCTGGGCGAGAGCATCGCGGCGAGCAGTGCGGACACGGTGCTCTTGCCGGCCCCGGGTGGGCCGGTGACCACCATGACCTGGCCGGGCTCGGTCATGTGTGTTCCTCTCCGGGGTTCGGGCTCCTGCCTCCCATGATGATGGCCGAGCCGGAAGGCACGGGAGATCGGGCACGGCCGATGATTTTTCCTGCCACGGACAGTCCACCCGTCACCCGTCACCTACGACAGACAAGACGACGGACGACGAACGACATGGGAGGAACCACGTGAGTCAGCTGCTGAGGGTCCAGAACTTCATGGTCTCGAGCGATGGCTTCGGTGCCGGTGAAAACCAAAGCCTCGAGCGGCCGTTCGGCCATGCCGATCCCGGGGACATGTTCTCCTGGGCCGGCGCCACGGCCAGCTGGCCGAACCGCACCGACCCCGGAGGGAGCCGCGGTCTCGACGACTACTTCACCCGTGACTTCACGCACAACATCGGCGCCGAGATCATGGGCCGCAACAAGTTCGGGCCCCAGCGCGGGCCCTGGCAGGACCACGACTGGCTCGGCTGGTGGGGGGGCCGAGCCGCCTTTCCACACCCCGGTGTTCGTCATGACCCACCACGAGCGTCCCTCGTTCACGCTCTCCGACACCACGTTCCACTTCGTCGACGCAGACCCTGCCACCGTCCTCGAACAGGCACGGGAAGCGGCGCAGGGCAAGGACGTCCGACTCGGCGGAGGGGCCACCGTCATCCGGGAGTTCCTCGATGCCGACCTCGTCGACACCCTGCACGTGGCGGTCTCGTCGGTGAAGCTCGGATCAGGGGCCCGCCTGTGGGAGTCACCCGACGAGCTGCGCGACCGCTTCCACGTCGATGTCGTGCCCAGCCCGAGCGGCGTGACGCACCATCTCTTCTGGCGACGGTGACAGTGGCGATGACGATGCCGGAGCCGAAGCCGAAGCCGAAGCCGAAGCCGAAGCCGATGACGTAAGGATCGAGGTGAGTGACCCGGCCATGGCCCGAATGCCGGGCGGTCGGGTCAGGAGGTCTGGTCGATCGGATCAGGAGGTCCGGGCGGGGGCCGGCTGGTAGGTCACCCGCCCGTTGATCCGTACCGACTCCTGGATGCCACGCGGCACATCGGCATCCACTCGCCCTTCGATCTCGTCCCCGGCCGCGATGCCGGCGTACTCACACCGAATCGTCTCGCCTGCGACCACGCACTCGCGGCTCACCCGGGTGACCGGCAGGTGGGGAGTGAGCCGGTGGGTCAGGACGACGTGGCGGGCGGTCCGGTCACCGGTGTTGGTCAGCTTCCAGGTCCAGCCGAGGCGGTGTCCTTGCTCGCTGATCTCGGGTTCGCCGTAGACGAACGTGAGGTCCGCGTCCGCCGTAGCTGTGGGCGAGTTGAGCACTCCGAGGCCCGTGAGAGCTGTGACCGCGAGGAAGAGGGTCAGAGTCCTGGATCGCATGAAGACCTGCTTTCGTCGAGGGCGGCCGCATCAAGGCCGATACATTGCGAACTCCTAACCCCCAAAGCTCGGCTCCAGAACGGCGTTTCGCCTGTTCGGCCTACCAATCGCCGGACGTGCAGGGGCACGAGTGAGCGGATAGATTGCCCCGACGCAGTCAACGACAGGGGTGGGGTGCCGGATGACGGACAGTGCGGATTTCGCGGTAAGTGGCTGGCGCAATCGGGTGGTTGAGATCCCTGCGCAGAATGCTGCCCGCCCGACGGTGCTGGAATTTCGAGGCGGCTGGTTCACCTCCCAGTACAGCCTGGACGCACTGGAAACGGTCCAGAATCAGGAGGCGGTCGGCCCCAGTCTCGCAACCGTCATGGGGCTCGGACCGGATCGTTTCGTGCTCCCTGCCGGCTGCGACCGTGTCCGCGTCCGTCGGTTCACCACCAAGGGCAACTCCATCGCCCACGGGCCGTGGCACCTGCGCGTCGTACCCGTTGAGGAGTTGACGCAACTCAGCGAAGACGTGGTCAAGGGAAAGCACAGCAGCCTTCTGTTCCATTCGGGACCAGGGGCGAACCTGAGATTCGAGTGGGACAGCGGTGATGGCGGAGCCCTCTACTTCCGGAGCTTCACCGACGACGAGGAGCGGCCTCTCACGCAGAACCAGGCACTGCGAGGGATAGCAGCAGTGCCGTCCGAAGGGCTGCTGCGTATCCAGGGGTACGGCCGGTGGCAGCTGCAACTGATACAGGGAGGATCACGTTGATCGTCTGGGTGAACGGCGCATTCGGCAGCGGAAAGACCACGCTGGTGGACGAGTTGAGGAAGCGCCGGCCCGAAGCACTCGTCTTCGACCCGGAGACGGTCGGCTATCTCCTGCGGAGAATCGTGGAGGTGCCGACCGGCGACTTCCAGGACCTTCGGCTGTGGCGGCGGCAGGTCGGCGAGCTGGCGGTCGGGCTGGTCGCGGAGTACGGCCGTCCGGTCCTGGTCCCGATGACCCTGGTCGACCCGGGTTATGTCGGCGAGATCTTCAGCGCGTTCAGCGACGCGGGCATCGACGTCCACCACTTCTTCCTCAAGGTCCCCCGGGATGTTCTGGAGCAGCGGATCGACGGCCGCAGTTTCACCCCGGACGACCCTGAGCAGGACGAACAGGTCCGGCGCTGGTGCAAGGGCCGGATCGAGGACTGCATGGCCGCGGCCGACACCCTGCCCCGCGACACGGTGTTCCTGGACGGCCAGCTCACTCCGACCGCCCTGGCGGAGGAGGTGCTGGCCCGGCTGGCATGCTGAGGTCCATGAAGATCGCGACAGCTCAGTTCACCTGCGTTCCCGTTGACATCCCGGCGAATGTGCAGCAGATGGCCGCCCTCGCCGGCGAGGCGCGTACGAAGGGTGCCGAGCTGGTGGTGTTCCCTGAGCTGTCGCTCACCGGGTACGAGCTCGAAGCCGTGGCCGCCCGCCCCGATCTTTGGCTGCGGGCGGACGACCCGCGTCTGGAGGCGATCCGGGCGAGCGGTGTCGCCTGCGTCGTCAACTGTGCCGCCCCCACTGGCGGAGAGCGGCCTGCCATCGAGACGCTGGTGTTCGGGAGCGACGGCGAACTGATCACCACGTACCGCAAGCAGCATCTGTTCGAGCACGAGCAGGACGTATTCGAAGCGGGCCGGCGCGACGGGCGGTTCGAGGTCGGAGGGCTGCGTTTCGCTCTGGCCACCTGCTTCGACAACCACTTCCCGGAGCTGGCCTCCCGTGGCGCCGCCGACGGGTGTCAGGTGCATCTGGCCAGCTCGCTGTACGGCACGGGCGGCGGCGTGGAAGAACTGGCGACGGTGTATCCGGGTATCGCCAAGGACTTCGGCCTGCACGTCGTCGTGGCCAACCATGTCGGCCCGGCCGGCGCCTGGACCGGCTGTGGCCGCTCCGCGCTGTGGGCCCCGGGCGGCGCCCTTCTCGCGCAGGCCGACGCCGACCGGCCCATGGTGGTCGTCGCCGACGTCGGATAGGCGTACGGGCCGGGCTCCTGCTTGACCCTGACGTGCGGGTCAAGGGTTAGCGTCCCTCCGCCGCTCACAAGCGAGGTGGGCCGCTCCCCCGAACCTGACAGGAAGATGCACTCGATGACGACTCCGGCCCGGACACCCGCCCTGCCCCGCACCACCCGCGAAATCCGCCTCACCTCCGATCCCCGAGGGCTGCCGTCGGCCGAGCACTTCACCGTGGTCGAGACGCCGCTGCCCGTCCCCGGGCCCGGCCAGGTGCTCGTGCGGAACCGGCACTTCTTGGTCTTTCCCGGCCTGCGTACGTTGATCGGAGGAGAGACCGACGGCGTGCCGCTGCCCCCGCTGCGCAGCGGGGACACCCTCTTCGGACCCGCCGTCGGCGAGGTCGTCGCCGCGCCGGACGGCGGACCGCTGCGCCCGGGGGACGATGTCGCGCACCTGCTCGGCTGGCGCGAGTACGCGCTGGTGGGCGCCGCGGACTGCGCTCCGGTGGACGGCACGCTGCCCGACCAGGTTGCCCCACTCGCCCAGGGGGCCGCGGCCTACGGGGCACTGACCCGGCTCGCGGGCGTGCGTCCCGGTGACGTCGTCTTCGTCACCGGAGCGGCGGGAGCGGTAGGAACCATGGCCGGGCAGATCGCCCGCCTGCTGGGTGCCGCCAAGGTGATCGGCAGTACCGGCTCGCCGGAGAAGGCCGAGCGTCTGGTGTCGGAGTTGGGCTATCACGCCGTCGTGCTGCGCGGAAGTGGGACGCGGGGCATCGCGGCGCAACTCGCCGACGTAGCACCTGAAGGCATCGACGTCCTGCTGGACACCGTCGGCGGCGAGCAGCTGTCCGCGGCTCTCGGCGCGGCCCGGCAGGGCGCGCGGTTCGCCCTGGTCGGGGCGCTGTCGGGGCAGCTGTCGCCGGAGCGGGCAGGCGGCAGCGCGCCGGTGGAGATCGATTCGTACCGCCTCGTCGTCAAAGGGGTGTCCGTGCGGGGGTATTGCGGTGCGGACCATCCCGAGGTGGAGGCCGAGTGGGCGGATCGGTTCGGCGGCTGGCTGCGCTCCGGCGACATCCGATTCCCCTACACGTCGATCGCCGGAATCGATCGCGCGCCGCAGGCGTTGCCCGGGTTGATCGGTGGGCGGCACTTCGGGGCCACCGTGGTGGAGTTGTAGCTGCGGAGTTGTAGCTGCACAAGACGCGCAGGACACGGGGAGCCTCGACGGATGCGGATCGGTGATGCAGCGGCGGCGGCCGGCACGACGCCACGGGCGTTGCGGTTCTACGAGCAGCGCGGGCTGCTGCCGCCCGCCGTGCGCACCACCTCCGGCCAGCGGCAGTACACCGCGGACGAGGTCGCCCTGGTCCGCGTCATCCGCGAACTGCTGAGCCTCGGGCTGACCGTCGAGGACCTGCGCAGTCGTGCCGACCGCCTCCCTCTGCTCGTCGCGGAGCCGCCGCCGCGGTGCGCTTCCGACGACCAGGCGGTACGAGACAGCCGACCCGGCGCCTTCGTCGAGGTCGTCGATCGCAGGCTCGCGGCCCTCGACGCCGAGATCGACCGCCTGAGCCACCTGCGCGCGAGCCTCGCCCGGCGGGCTTACGGGGCGCGTTGATCCACACCCCTGAGCAGGGGCCCGGCTCGGACACAGCCCGGCAACACCCTCGTAATCAACAGAATGTTCAAGCCACTTACGGTCTCGTCCAGTTGCCCGCACAGTGATTCCGTACCCGCAGTTCGCCGCGTACGTCGCTGTGCCCGCCGCCGCATCCGTATCCGAGCCTGGAGTGGCCCATGGCTTCCTCAACGTCCCCTCATCCCGTTCATCCCGTGGACGAGGTGCCGCCCCTCGCCCAGCTGGGCGCCTTCGGGCTGCAGCACGTGCTGGCGATGTACGCGGGCGCGGTGGCCGTGCCGCTGATCGTGGGCGGTGCGATGAAGCTGTCGCCCGCCGACCTCGCGTATCTGATCACCGCCGACCTGCTGGTCTGCGGCATAGCGACGCTGATCCAGTGCGTGGGGTTCTGGCGGTTCGGCGTACGGCTGCCGATCATGCAGGGCTGTACGTTCGCGGCCGTGTCGCCGATGGTGCTGATCGGGACCGGGGGCGGCGGGCTGCCGGCGATCTACGGGGCGGTCATCGTCGCGGGCCTGGCGATGGTGCTGCTCGCGCCGGTCTTCGGGCGGCTGCTGCGGTTCTTCCCGCCGCTGGTGACGGGCACGGTGATCCTGATCATCGGGGTGTCGCTGCTGCCGGTCGCGGGCAAGTGGGCGGCGGGCGGGGCCGGTTCGCCGGAGTTCGGGGCGCCGAAGAATCTGGCGCTTGCCGGTGGGGTGCTCGTGGTGGTCCTTGCGGTGCAGCGGTTCGCGCCGCCCTTCTTCAGCCGTATCGCGGTGCTGATCGGGATCGTGGCCGGGATGGTGGCGGCCGTGCCGCTGGACTTCACGGACTTCGACGGGGTGGGGGACGCGGACTGGGTGGGCATCAGCACGCCGTTCCACTTCGGGGCGCCCACCTTCGAGGCCGCTGCCGTGGTGTCCATGCTGGTGGTGGCCCTGGTGATCATGACCGAGACGACCGGCGACATGATCGCTGTCGGTGAGATGACCGACCGCGAGGTGGAGCCGCGCGCCCTTGCCGACGGGCTGCGGGCCGACGGGCTTTCGACCGTCCTCGGCGGGGTGTTCAACACCTTCCCGTACACGGCGTTCGCGCAGAACGTGGGTCTGGTCGGGATGACGCGCGTACGCAGCCGCTGGGTGGTCGCGGCCGCGGGCGGCATCCTCGTGCTGCTCGGGCTGCTGCCCAAGCTGGGCGCGGTGGTGGCGGCCGTGCCGGCGCCGGTGCTCGGCGGGGCGGGCCTGGTGATGTTCGGGACGGTGGCCGCGAGCGGGCTGCGGACGCTGGCCAAGGTCGACTTCCACGGGAACCACAATCTGACGGTCGTCGCGGTGTCGGTGGCCGTCGGGATGCTGCCGGTGGGGGTGCCGGAGATCTACAAGGAGTTCCCGGACTGGTTCCAGACGGTGATGGACAGCGGGATCAGCGCGGGCTGCATCACCGCGCTCGCGCTGAACCTGCTGTTCAATCATCTGCCGGGCGGCAAGAGGGAGTTGGGCACGGGAGAGGCAGAGCCGGCGAAGACGGAGCCAGAGATAACGGAGCCGGGCCCGGCGAAGACGGGAGCGGCGTCGGACTCAGGCGCCGAGCCGCTCGTCCTGCCCGGCGGCCGCGCCGAGCACGCTGTCGAGCAGGCCGGGGAAGAGCGCGGCTAGGTCGTCGCGGCGCAGGCCGTTCAGTTTGGCGGTGCCCCGGTAGCACTGCCGGATGACGCCGCTCTCGCGCAGCACGCGGTAGTGGTGCGTGGACGTGGACTTGGTGACCGGCAGCTCGATGCGCGAGCAAGCCAACTCGCCCTCGGCTGCGGCGAGTTCACGGACCACGCGCATCCGCATCGGGTCCGACAGCGCGTGCAGCACGCCCTCCAGGCGGATCTCCTCGCGGGCCGGGTGGGCGAGTTCACGGCTGCTGCCCGTGGCGGCGGTCACGGCGGCTCCCCTTCCTGCTCCTGTGCGGGCCCGTCCGGGATGGGTGCGGGACCGAGACCCCCATTGTACGAGTGTCGTCGTAGTTTGACATCAGCCGTAGTACGGCGAGTATCGTACGAGTCCGGTCCTCGCCGACGAATGGAGTCCGCCGTGAGCACGCTCTTCGAGCCCTACACCCTGCGGTCGCTGACCATCTCCAACCGCATCTGGATGGCCTCGATGTGCCAGTACTCGGCGGAGCCCGTCGGCCCGGGCACGGGCGTGGCCACCGACTGGCACTTCGCGCACTACGCCGCGCGCGCCACCGGCGGCACCGGACTGATCCTCACCGAGGCCACGGCGGTCTCCCCCGAGGGCCGGATCAGCCCCTACGACCTCGGCATCTGGAACGACACCCAGGTCGAGGCGCTGCGCAGGATCACCACCTTCCTCAAGGCACAGGGCACGGTCCCCGGCGTCCAGCTCGCCCACGCCGGCCGCAAGGCGTCCACCGACCGCACCTGGAAGGGCGGCGGCCCGCTCGGCCCCGACGACCACGGCTGGCCCGTGGTCGGCCCCAGCCCGCTGGCGTTCTCCGAGGCGCACCAGGTACCCGCCGAGCTGACGGCCGACCAGATCCAGGACGTCGTCGGACAGTTCAGGGATGCCGCCCGCCGCGCCCTCGAGGCCGGCTTCGAGGTCGTCGAAGTGCACGGCGCGCACGGCTACTTGATCGGCCAGTTCCTCTCGCCGCACTCCAACCACCGCACCGACGCCTACGGCGGCTCGTTCGAGAACCGCACCCGCTTCGCCCTCGAAGTCGTCGACGCGGTGCGCGAGGTGTGGCCCGCGGACAAGCCGCTCTTCTTCCGGATCTCCGCCACCGACTGGCTGGACGAGGCGGGCTGGACCGCGGACGAGACCGTACGCCTGGCCGCCCTGCTCCAGGAGCACGGCGTCGACCTCCTCGACGTCTCCACCGGTGGCAACGCCCCCAAGGTCAGCATCCCGGTCGGGCCCGGCTACCAGGTCCCGTTCGCCGCCCGCGTGAAGGCCGAGACCGGACTGCCGGTCGCCGCGGTCGGCCTCATCACCGACGCCGGACAGGCCGAGAAGATCCTCGACAACGGCGACGCCGACGCCGTCCTGCTCGGCCGCGAACTCCTGCGCAACCCGTCCTTCGTACGGCACGCCGCCCGTGAACTCGGCGCCGAGGTGCACGTACCGGACCCGTACCACCGCTCGGTCTGACTCCGGTCGGCGCACATCCCACGCGCGTACAAGGGCCGGAATCCATAAGGGAGTTCCGGCCCTCGCACCGTCCTACGCACGGCCGGGCGGCTCGCTACTCGGTCCGCAGCGCCGTCGCCGTGCGTGCCTTCGCCGCCCAGCCGGCCGGGAGCAGCGCGCCCAGCATGGCGATCACGATGCCGGCCGTTCCCAGGAGCACGAGCAGCGGAGCGTCGTACACCTCCAGGACCGACGGCGGCAGATTGGTGCCCGCCGCGCGCCCCATGACCGGCAGCACGAATCCGTGCAGCGCGTATCCGGCCGGTACGCCGATCAGTCCGCCGAGCACGCCGATCCCGGCCACCGAGGCGAGCACGAGGCCCACGGTCTGCCGCGGCGACATGCCGAGCGCCTTACAGACGCCCAGGTCGTGGACGCGTTCCCGGGTGTCGAGGACAACGGAGTTGAGCACGCCGAGGCCCGCGACACTCACCAGCATGAGGGTGAGCAGGACGGCCATCGCGTCCAGGATGAGAATCATGCTCTCGCCCTCCGCGGGCCCGTTGGCCATGACGTCGCCGCCCAGCGGGCCGACCGTCTTGGCCAGCTTCTCCGCGTACGTGGCCGGGGAGAGCCCCGACTTCACGTCGACGTGAAAGAGCTGAGGCTTGGCCGCGCCGAAACTGCTCATGTCCGCATGCAGGGACAGGCCGTCGTTGTTGGTGTCGAAGGCCTCGCCCACGATCCGCAGGGTCTGCGTGTCCTTGCCGAGGGTCACCCGCACCGTGTCGCCGATGCGGGTGCCGGTCCGCTCCAAGAACCGTGTGGGCACGACGACTTGACCCGCCCCGGTGAACCATTTCCCGGCGATCATCTCGTAGCTGCCGGCCCGTGCGTCGCCCTGGTAGAGGCTGGCCTCGACCGATCCGGAGATCCCGGCAACGGTGACGTCCTGCGTGTCCATGCCGTAGTACGAGGCGGTTCCTTCCTGTGCCGCGATGGCCGCGCCGACCTTCGCCGGGTCGGCGGACGGCGGCGGGCGGTTGCCGCCCCCGGGGCGGGGTCCGCCGCCCTCGCCGCCGTGTACGCCGCTGACCACGGTGACCTCGGCCCGCTCCTCCGGATCCGAGGCCTTGCCGACCGCGTTCAGGGACGAGGTGAGCCCGAGGGCGAAGGTGGCCGCGACCGTGCCGAAGGTGACGGCGAGGAGCAGCGCGAGCGTACGGACCGGGTGGGCGAAGGGACTGGCGAGGCCGTACGTCACCGGCCTGGGCAGCGGCAGCCGGCCTGCCGCGCGGTGCGCCCACTGGCCGCGCCCGGTGCGGGGCGCCCGCCCGACCGCGATGGCCTCGACGGTACGCAGCCGGCCGGCCCGCAGCGCGGGGATCACCGCGGCGATCGCCACGACGAGCAACGCACCGGCGGGCACCACGACATCCACCCACCACGTCACGGACAGCGAGTCCGTGCCGTACACCTGCTCGGTGTCCTCCAGGAGCGGCACGGCCAGCACATTGCCGAGGACCACCCCGAGGGCGATGCCGGCCCCGGCCGGGATCAACGCCTGTGCCACATAGGCCCGCACGACCTGGCGCGGGGTGAAACCGATGGCCTTGAGGATGCCGATCCTGCGCAGGCTGGTGCCGACCGCGCCACTGATCACGCTGCTCACGATGATCACCGACATGGCGATGCCGAGCACGCCGAAGGCGACGAGGAAGGGAATGGTGGGCGCGGCGCCCTGGTCGGCGGCGCGTTTGGTGTCCAGGTAGGACTGGGTGCCCAGCAGTGCCCCGGACGCCACCGCGTCGGCAACCGCCTTGCGGTCGGCGGCGATCTGGCCCTTGGTGGCCGCGGACGCGAAGCGGTACAGCATCTGGCTGGTGACCGGGCTCGCCTTCGATCCCAGCGCCGCGACCTGGCCCTCAGTCGCCCAGGCGTCGGCGGTCTGGCTGGTCGACACCGCGAAGCCGACGACCGTGAGCGTCGGGCTGTCGGATGCTTCCGAGGCCTTCAGCGTGGAACCGAGCCCGAGCACGGGCCCCTTGAACGACGCGGACAGCACGATCTCACCCGGCTTCGTCGCCCAGCGCCCGGACTTGAGGTCCAGGTCGTCCACGTCACCGTGCGGACCGGACCGGCCGACCAGGGACATCGCGGGCAGCTGTCCGCCGTTGCGGTCGACCGGGTGGATGGACGTGACGGGGTACGGTCCCCCGGTCGCGGTGACCCCGGACAGCTGCCCAGTTGCCTTGAGCTGGGCGGTGGTTGCCTTGTCCGGGTCGAACCGTGCGGTGAGGTGGGCGCCGTTCTGCTGGGCGAAGGCGTGGTCGAAGGGCGCATTGGAAGCCACGATGAGCGACCCGGCCACGACGGCCGCGGCGACGGCCATCATGGTGGCCAGGGCGACCACCACGGTCTGCACCCGCCGCCGGCCCACCCCCGAGCGCACGACCCGGCCGAGCGCCCCGCCGCCGAAGAGGCTCATCGCACGGCCTCCGCCCGGGAGTCGAGCGCGAGCCGGCCGTCGACCAGCTGGATCGTGCGGCTCGCACACGCCTCGGCCAGCGCGAGGTCATGGGTGACGAGAACGATGGTCTGGCCGCCACGGTGCAGATCGACGAGGAGCTCCCGTACGTCGTGGCCGGAGGCGGTGTCGAGTGCCCCGGTCGGCTCGTCGGCGAGCAGCAGGGCCGGCCGGTTGACCAGGGCCCGGGCGACCGCGACCCGTTGGCGCTCGCCGCCGGACAGCCGGCCGGGGTAGGCGCGGGCGTGCCGGGTGATACCGAGGACTTCCATGAGCTCCGCGGCGCGGGCCGCGGCCTTGCGCCTCGGGGCGCCGGTCAGTTGGGCGGGGAGCTGGATGTTGTCGGCGACGGTGAGGTCGTCGAGCAGGTTGAAGAACTGGAAGACCATGCCGATCCGCTCGCGGCGATAGCGGGCGAGCCCGTGCTCGTTCATCTCGTCGATGCGCTGCCCGGCGACCAGGACGGCGCCGTCGCTCGGCTTGTCCAGGCCCGCGACGAGGTTCAGCAGCGTGGACTTGCCGCTGCCGGAAGGGCCGATCACGGCGAGCGCCTCGCCCCGGGCGACCTCGAGGTCGATCGGTCCGAGCGCGGGAGCGCCGACGCTGTCGTAGCGCTTGGCCACCCCCGCCAGTTGGATCACCGGGGTCGTCTTCGGGCTCATTTCCGCGGCCGTTTCCGCGCGCATTTCCGGGGTCGTTTCCGGGGTCATGGGAAGGTCCGTCCTTCGCGGTCGGGAGGTGTCTGCCGACGGCAGGCCCCAGCGAAGGTAGGCGCGGCCGTTCGCCGACCGCGTCGGCCGCGGCACCGACATGCGGCCCTTCGCGCGGACGATCCGGGCCGGGGGTCCTCCCCGCGACCTACTCCCGAGGGTCGCGGCCCTGGTCTCCGAGGCTGACGCGGGCTTGATGAGTTGAACTGCACAATGTGCCCGTGGACTTGGAGGCAGGGCACGGTTGGCGTCCGCAGCTGCGCGATGTGCTGCGTCGGGAGGAGGCGAGGCCCGCTCCGCCCTCGCGCAAGGCGCTGGCCGTGGATGCGGCGTTGGCGGTGATGCTGACCGCCGTCGCGCTGTTCGTGGCGGTGCGCTATCCCGACAGCGGGCTGATCACGGCGAACCAGGACGTTCCCTTCCCGCCTCCGGGGCCCCGGCCGCCCACGGGCAGAAGCATCCAGGTGGTGGCCGAGGAGACCTCACCGATCTGGCCGTTCGTCGTGCTGTCCGCGCTGCCGCTGGCGGGCCGGCGCCGCTATCCGCTGGCGGCGTTCGCCGTGGTCGTCGGCGCCACCCTGGTCATGGTCGACGACGCCGGCTGGATCAACGTGCTGACCTGTGTCATCGCGGCCTACAGCGCCGTCGTGCACAGCCGCCACCGCAGACGGGCGCTGGCCGCAATGCTCCTCGCGGCCGTACTGGCCGGTCTCGCGTTCCGGCGGACCGAACCCGTCCTTCCCGGCTGGTCGAGTCCGGTGGTCGTGCTGCTGACCGCGGGCGTCCTGGCCGGCCTGGTCCGGCTCTGGAAACAGCAGTTGGCCGCGAGCCGGGACCGCTACCTGTGGCTGCAGCAGACCCAGGAGGAGACCACGCGCCGGGCCGTCGCGGAGGAAAGGTCCCGGATCGCCGCCGAGCTGCACGACGTCGTCACCCACAATGTGAGCGTGATGGTGATCCAGGCGGGCGCGGCCCGCAAGGTGATGGACACGGCGCCCGAGCGGTCGAAGGCGGCGCTGCTCGCGGTCGAGGCCGGCGGGCGGGCCGCCATGGCCGAACTCCGCCATGTGATGGGCCTGTTGGCCGCCCCGGACCACGAGAGCCCCGACGGCCTGGCGCCGCAGCCCGGCCTGGGGCAGCTCGACGCCCTGGTCGAGCGGGTGCGTGCGGCCGGGGTGCCGGTCGAGGTCGAGGTGGCGCTCGCGCCGGACCCGCTGCCGTCCGGGATCGACCTCGCGGCGTACCGCGTCGTACAGGAGGCCCTCACCAACACGATCAAGCACGCGCCGGGCGCCGACGCGGCGGTCAGAATCACCTCCGTCGAGTACGTACTGGAGATAGAAGTGACCGACACCGGACCGGCGCGGGCGGAGCGGCCGGCGAGCGGGAACGGCCGTGGCCTGATCGGGCTGCGCGAGCGACTGGCCGTCTACGGCGGGGAGTTGACCGCAGGACCGACCCTCGCGGGCGGCTACCGGGTCAGGGCCCGAGTCCCCCGGGGGACCGCATGAGCCGCCCGCCGCTGCGCGCGGTCATCGCGGACGACCAGGCCCTGGTGCGTACGGGATTCGGGATGATCCTGGCCGCCGACGGCATCGAGGTGACGGCCGAGGTGGCCGACGGGGCCGAGGCGGTCGCCGCGTGCCGGCGCACCCGGCCGGACGTCGTGCTGATGGACATCCGGATGCCGCAGATGGACGGGATCGAGGCGACCCGGCACATCCTCGCCGACGCCGGCCCCGACCCCACCAAGGTGATCATGCTGACCACCTACGACCTCGATCACTACGTCTATGCCGCGCTCGCCGCCGGTGCCAGCGGCTTCCTGCTCAAGGACGTCACGCCCGAGCATCTGGTGGCGGCCGTACGCCTGGTGCGGACCGGCGACGCACTGCTCGCGCCGACGATCACCCGCCGTCTGATCGAACGCTACGCCCGGCACGACGAGGCCCAACCTCCCGCCCTGCACCGCGACTTGTCCGAGTTGACCCCGCGCGAGCTGGAGGTGCTGCGGCTGCTCGCGACGGGTCTGACCAACGCCGAACTCGCGGAGCGGCTGTTCCTCGGCACGACCACGGTCAAGACCCACATCGGCCGCATCCTGCAGAAGCTGGACCTGCGCGACCGGGTGCAGGCCGTGGTCCTGGCGTACGAGTCGGGGCTGGTCTCCCCTGGTGGCGACGGCTCCTAAAGCGTGTTGCACAAGGCTGTGATCTGGGCATCTCCGCTGTATGGCTGGGGTGTTGAGGGCAGAACGGGTGTGGGTGGAGACGTTCACCGGGCTGCGGGTGACGCAGTTTGCGCGGCTGCTGAAGGCGGTGCGCGAGCGCGGCGGCAACGGCACGCTGCAGGGCCGGCCGTGGAGTCTGCCGCTGGCCGAACGGGTGCTGGTGGTGGCGGTGTACTACCGCACGAACCTCACGATGCGGCAGCTGGGACCGCTGTTCGGTATCTCCTCGTCCACGGTCTGCCGGGTGATCCAAAGGCTCGGGCCGCTGCTCGCGCTCGAGCCGGCCTCCCGCCCGGCGGACGCACCGGAGCGACTGTGGATCGTGGACGGAACGTTGATCCCGGTCCGCGACCGGCAGGTCGGTTCCTCCAGCCGCAACTATCGGTTCTCGGCGAACGTGCAGGTCATCGTCGATGCTGACACCCGCCTGGTGATCGCTGCGGCCCGCCCGGTGCCGGGCACCACCGCGGACGCCCACGCCTGGCGGGCCTCCGGCCTCGCCGAGCACTGCCAGGGCGTCACCGTCCTTGGCGACGGCGCCTACACCAACACCGGTCTGGTCATCCCGCACCGCAAACGTCCCCGACGGTCCCTGCTACCGGGCGAAGAAGCGGACAACGCCGCGCACCGCAAGGTCCGCGCCCGCGTGGAGCATGTGATCGGCCGGATGAAGAACTACAAGATCCTCCGCGACTGCCGACAACGCGGCAACGGCCTCCATCACGCCGTCCAGGCCGTCGCCCACATGCACAACCTCGCCCTCGCATCATGACCAGAAGACCGCGATCACAGGCCCTGACCTGCCCGAACACAGCCTTGTGCAACACGCTTTAGGGCCTGTCTTCAAACTCCCGTCGTCGCCCGAAGGGCGGCCTTGCGGCGTCTGGTGCGTGCTCTCGGCGTGCCGGGTGGAAGTCCTCGTACTGGACGTACTTGGGCTTTCGCCCGGTGCGGCGAGCGTGCGTGCCAGGCGTCGCGAGGCAGACGGGAGTTTGAAGACAGGCCCTAGATCCTGGGGCCGCTCACTCGTCCCCGTCCAGCAAGTGCTGAGGCACCGACCGGAACGCCCAGTTGCCGCCCGTGCGCGTGAACTCCCAGACCAGGTCGAAGCGTTCGGGCCACTTCCCGGGAACTCCCCGGGCCTGCGCGGCGCCCAGCGCCCGCACGATCGCCGGGATGCGGGAGTGCTCCCAGCTGATGAGCACGGGAGCCTTCGCCGCCAGTGCCGCGGTGGCGAGCCGGGTCTCCTGCCCCTCCGCGACGGAGGTGTCCACGGGGAGGTGCAGCGCCTTGCTCAGCGGGGTCACGGTCTGGCGCATCCGGTGGGCGCCCGCGTGCGGGCCCGTGTCGGCCGCAGCGAAGAGCGTCGCGGGCCTCGGCAGCTTCGGCGCGGGCCGGCCCGGCTCGGCGGCGAACAGGCGGGGCAGCGCGTCCGCGCGCCGCCATCCGCGCCGGGTCAGCGACTTCTTGTCGGGCCTGCCCGCCTCGTCGACGCCCTGCTCGCCGTGGCCCGGCTTCTCCCCATGCCGGATGATCATGATCGTGGTGTCGCGCCCGGCGTCCGAGACCGTGGCCTCGGGGCTCTGGTGGCCACCGCCGCATCCGGTCAGCGCGGCCAGGACGGTCAGCGCGAGTGCCGCCAGGACCTGTCGGCGGGCGACGCCCCTGCCTCGTACCACTTCTCGTCCCCTTCGCTCCGTTCCGATGTCAGCTGCGCCAGGACCCGGCCGGACCGTGGCCGTACCTGCGTCGGTCCCAGCCCGCGCGGCGCGGACGGCGGGCCCGGTGCTCCTCGGCCTGGCGGCGTGCGATCAGCAGGCTCAGGACGGCCGTCAGTGCCGCGAGCTCGTCGGGGTCGGGCTCTCCGCTGACGACGCGCATGTCCAGCGAGTCCGGGGCCGAGTCCGAGTCCGGATCCGGTACGGGATCCGCGTCCGGATCCGGCACCGCGTCCTGGTCGCTCACAGCGGAGGGTTCCCGTGCTTGCGGGACGGCACGTCCTCCTGCTTGGCCCGCAGCATCGCGAGCGACCGCACGAGGACGTCCCGGGTCTCGGCCGGGTCGATCACGTCGTCGACCAGGCCCTGTTCGGCCGCGCGGTAGGGGTGCATCAGCTCGTCCTCGTACTGCCGTGTCAGCTGCGCCCGCAACGCGGCGGGGTCCTCGGCGTCCGCGAGCTCCTGCCGGAAGGCGTCGGCGACGGCCTGGCCGGCACCTCGCGCCGCGATCTCGTTGGCGGGCCAGGCGAACGCCAGGTCGGCGCCGACGGAGCGCGAGTCCATCACCACGTACGCGCCGCCGTACGCCTTGCGCAGCACCACCGACACCCGCGGCACGGTCGCGTTGCAGTAGGCGTAGAGCAGGTGCGCGCCGTGCCGGAGCAGACCGCCGAGCTCCTGCTCGACGCCGGGCAGAAAGCCGGGTACGTCCACCAGCGTGACCAACGGGATGTTGAACGAGTCGCACGTCGACACGAACTTGGCGGCCTTCAGGGAACCGTGGGCGTCCAGCGCACCGGCGAGCGACTGCGGCTGGCTGGCGACGATGCCGGTGACCTCGCCGTCGAGCCTGACCAGGGCGCAGACAACGTTGGTCGCCCATTGCTCGTGCACCTCGAACAGGGCGCCGTCGTCGACGATTTCGGCGATCACCGTGCGCATGTCGTACGGCTGCCGCGGATCGGCCGGCACGAGATCGATCAGCGCCTCGCAGCGCCGGTCGGGCGGGTCGGCGCTGGGCACGGCCGGCGGGAACTCCCGGTTGTTGGACGGGAGGAGCCCGATGAGGCGGCGTACGGCGACGAGGCAGGTCTCCTCGTCCTCGTACGCGAAGCCCGCGACGCCCGAAGTCGTCGTGTGCACGCCGGTGCCGCCGAGGTCTTCGGCGGTGGTCCGCGCCCCCGTCGCGGACTCGACGTTCTCGGGGTCGGTGACCACCAGTTGCGCAAGGCCCTCGACCATGAAGACGAAGTCGGTCAGTGCCGGGGAGTACGAGGCGCCGCCCGCGCAGGCCCCGAGCACCACGCTGATCTGCGGGATGACACCCGACGCGCGGGCGTTGCGGCGGAAGATGCCGCCGTACTGGGCGAGCGAGGCGACTCCTTCGAGGAGGCGGGGGCCGGCCGAGTCGCAGAGGCTGACCAAGGGGGCGCCCGCCGCCTCGGCGCGGTCCATCACCTTGTGGATCTTCTGGGCGTGGGCCTCGCCGAGCGCGCCCTGGAAGATCCGCGCGTCGTGTGCGTACAGGAAGACCGTGCGGCCCTCGACCGTGCCCCAGCCGGTGACGACGCCGTCGGTGTAGGGGCGGTCGTCCGCCAGGCCGAACGCGGTGGCGCGGTGGCGGCGCAGCGGTTCGGTCTCCGTGAAGGAGCCGTCGTCCAGGAGGAGGGCGATGCGTTCGCGTGCGGTGAGCTTCGTGGGAGTGGGGGCGGGGCCGGGTGCGATGTCCGGGCCCGCGGCGATCTCGTCCTTGACCCAGCGCAGTTCGGCGGCCCTGAGCGCCGACTCCGGGGGACCGTCGTCCTGCTCGGTGAACACCGCGGGCGCGGGCGCCTCGGACGGGGGTGCCGCGGGCAGGGGCGACGGTGCGACGGGCGACGGTGCGACGGGGCGGCGCACCGTGTCCGCGACGATCGCCGGCTCCTCGACCTCGGTCATCGGGAGACCTCCAGCCCCACACGGAACATGCGTAGCCCTCATGTTCCGCCGGGGCCCCGGTGACGGCATCCGGGGTCTGCCATTCGGGTTGCCCACCGGGGTTCGGGGGCGCCGCGCGAGCAAGGGGCGCTGTCACTGGTTCGGAGCAGCCCGATTAGGGATGCCCCCTGTGACGCGAGTGATAGTGAGTGCCTGGTTCATCGCTCGGGGCAACAGAAGGGCTTACCTCCATGGCGACTCTGTGCAGGCCTGCGGTCGACGTTCCGGAGCATGTGATCACCATGGAGGAGACGCTGGAGCTGGCGCGCTCCGTGCACGCGGACCACGACCAACTGGAGCTCGCGCTGCGCCTGATCGAGAACACCGGTGTGCAGAAGCGGCACATCATCCAGCCCATCGAGGTGACCCTGCGCCACCCCGGCTTCGAGGCCCGCAACGCCACCTACCAGGAGGCGGCGAAGGAACGCGTGCCCCCGGTGATCCTCCGGGCCCTCGCCGACGCCGACCTCACGGCGGCCGACATCGACGTCATCATCTACGTGTCGTGCACCGGGTTCATGATGCCGTCCCTGACCGCCTGGTTGATCAACAACTTGGACTTCCGCTCCAACACCCGCCAGATACCCATAGCCCAGCTCGGCTGTGCCGCAGGAGGCGCGGCCGTGAACCGGGCACATGACTTCTGCACGGCCTATCCCGAGGCCAACGCGCTCATCGTGTCCTGCGAGTTCTGCTCGCTCTGCTACCAGCCGACCGATCTGGGCGTCGGCAATCTGCTGTCCAACGGACTGTTCGGGGACGGCGTCGCCGCGGCCGTCGTCCGCGGGCAGGGGGGCACCGGCATCTCGCTGGAGCGCAACGGCTCGTATCTGGTGCCCGACACCGAGAGCTGGATCATGTACGACGTTCGCTCCACCGGATTCCACTTCCAGCTCGACCGGCGCGTGCCCGGCACGATGGAACCGCTCGCTCCCGCGCTGAAGGAGATGGCGGTCCAACACGGCTGGGACGCCTCGGAGTTGGACTTCTACATCATCCACGCGGGCGGGCCGCGCATCCTGGACGACCTGAGCAAGTTCCTGGGGGTGCCGCCGGAGGCGTTCCGCTTCAGCCGGGCGACGCTCACCGAGTACGGGAACATCGCCAGCGCCGTCGTCCTCGACGCGCTGCGCCGGATGTTCGACGAGGGTGGCGCGCAGGACACGGCACGCGGGCTGCTCGCCGGGTTCGGGCCCGGCATCACCGCGGAGATGTCGCTCGGCCGCTGGACCACCACGGGCCGGCCCGGAGCGCGAGGAGGCACCCGGTGACCAGCGAGACCACGACCGGCCGCCGCGAGGGCACCGCCGCCGCGCCGCCCGGCTGCCCCCAGGGCGTCGCCGCCGACCTGCCCCCGATCCGCGACTGGCCCGCCATGGAGCTGCGCGGCGTCGACTTCGACCCGGTCCTCGCCGAGCTGATGCGCGAGGGCCCGGTGACCCGGATCCGGCTGCCGCACGGAGAGGGCTGGGCCTGGCTCGTCTCCCGTCACGGCGACGTACGCGCGGTGACGAACGATCCGCGGTTCAGCCGCGCCGCCGTGATGGAGCGCGATGTCACCCGGCTCGCCCCGCACTTCATCCCCAGCAAGGAAGCGGTCGGGATGCAGGATCCGCCCGACCACACGCGGATGCGCCGGGCGGTCGCGCCCGCGTTCACCAGCCGGGGGGTCGAGCGGCTGCGGACCCGCGCGCAGGAGATGCTCGACGAGCTCGTGGACGCAGCTCTGCAGGACGGGCCGCCCGCCGATCTGACCGAGCGCCTGCTCGCGCCCTTCCCGCTGGCCGTGGTCTGCGAGCTGATGGGCGTGCCGGAGACCGACCGGCCGCAGCTGCACGAGTGGACGACGCGCATCCTGTCCTCGTCCGAGGGCCGGGAGCTCAGTGAGCAGGCCAAGGGCGCGATGTGCGGGTACTTCGCCGAGCGGCTGCGCGAGCGCGGCGCCGACGGCGGCGAGGACGTGGTGGGGCTGCTCGCGGCCGCGGTGCACAGCGGCGAGGTCAGCGAGTCGGAGGCGGTGGGCCTGGCGCTGCTCATCCAGATCGGCGGCGAAGCGGTCACCAACAACACCGGGAACATGGTGTACATCCTGCTCACGCAGCCGCATCTGCTTCAGCGGCTGCGCGCCGAGCCCGAGTTGCGGCCCTCCGCCCTCGACGAGCTGCTGCGCTTCATCCCGCACCGGAGCTCCGTCGGCCTTTCGCGGATCGCGAGGGAGGACGTGACGGTCGGGGACATCACGATCCCGGCGGGCGACGCCGTGTACGTCTCGTATCTGGCGGCCAACCGCGATCCGGACGTCTTCCCCGACCCGGACACCGTCGACTTCGAGCGCAGCCCCAATCCGCATGTGGCGTTCGGGCACGGGCCGCACTACTGCGTGGGCGGCATGCTCGCCCGCCTCGAACAGGAGCTGTTGCTCGACGCGCTCGTCGACCGGTTCCCCGGCCTGCGCTTCGCGGTGCCCGAGGCGGAACTGCGCTGGCGCCCGGGCGCGTTGATCCGCGGTCCCGAGGGATTGCCGGTGACCTGGTGACGGCCGCTCCCCCTCCCCTGTCGCGGCCCGACGGCCTCCTGGTGCCGAGCGGACACGGCCGTACGCTGCGCACGCCCGCCCAGGAGGTCACCTTCAAGGTCACCGGTGAGCACTCCCGGGCGGCGTCCAGCTTCGAGGTGGTGGTGCCGCCCGGGTTCGACGTGGGGGCCCATGTGCACACGCGCAGCGAGGAGTTGTTCTACGTCCTCGAGGGCGAGCTCGACGTACTGGCCTTCGAGCCCCGGGTGCGGACGAGCGACAGCTGGGAGCACTGGGAGTCGCCCTCCGGCCGGCGCACCGTGCGGGCCACGCCGGGCACCGTGATCGTGGTGCCGCCGGGCTGTCCGCACGCGTTCGCCAACCGCTCCGGCAAGCCCGCGAAGATGTTCTTCCAGGCCTCGCCGCCGCCCGATCACGAGCGGTACTTCGAGGAGTTGCTGGCCCTCCTCGACTCGCCGCCCGCGCCCGGCGCCGTCGACCATGCGGCGATCGCCGAGCTGCGGGCGCGGTACGACATCGAACAGCTGACGCCGCTGCGGCACGACGTGTAGTTCTTCGGGGCCGGGCCTGATTCAGGGCCCTGCCCGGGCCTGTTCAAGGCCCAGCCGGTTCAGTGCCCGGCCTTGCGTGCCACCTCGGCGAACACCTCCAGGGCCCGGTCCACCTCGGCCTCGGTGTTGTAGTAGTGCGGCGACAGACGCACCAGCGGGTGTACGCCGCCGCGGTCCTCGGCGTCGAACTGGGTGTGCTCGGGCGAGGTCGTCGAGACGTTGATGTCGTGCTGGGCGAGGGCCGCGGCCACCTCCTCCGTCGGCACACCCTCGACCTTCGCGGTCACGATCGCGCACTTGTCGCGGCCCAGGTCGTACGTGCCGACCCCGGTGATCCCGTCGAGCCCGTCGCGCAGCCGGCCGCCGAGCCGGACGGCCCGCTTCCCGATCTCGTCCAGGCCCAGGTCGAGCGCCTGGCGCACCGCCTCGTTCAGGCCGAGCACGTTGGCGCCGCTCATCTCCCAGGTGGCGAACCGCCGCGCCCCCTCCTGCCAGGTGAAGCCGCGCGCGCCGTCCCAGGTGGCGGCCTCGATCTCGACGACGAAGGGGTCGAGCCGGTCCAGGAAGTCCGTACGCACCCACAGGAAGCCCAGGCCGCGCGGGCCGCGCAGGAACTTGCGGCTGGTGGCGGTGAGCATGTCGCAGCCGATCTCCGCCACGTCGACGGGGAACTGGCCCACCGACTGGGTGGCGTCCAGGAGATACGGCACGCCCGCGGCCCGGGTGATCCGGCCGATCTCGGCGGCCGGGTTGACCAGGCCGCCGCTGGTCGGGACATGGGTGATCCCGACCAGCTTGGTGCGCTCGTCGATCATCTCGGCGAGGGCGGCGGTGTCGATCTGCCCGGAGGCGTCGTTCGGCACCACGACGACCTCGGCACCGGTGCGCCTGGCGATCTGGAGGTAGGCGAGTACGGCACTGCCGTACTCGTTGCGGCCGGTCAGGATGCGGTCGCCGGGCTGGAGGTCCAGCGAGTAGAACGCGGCGTTCCAGGCGTGCGTGGAGTTGTCGAACAGCGCCACCTCGTCGGCCCGGCCGCCGACGAGACGGCCGATCAGGTCGTACGTCTCCTCGAATCGCGCCCGCTCCCGGGCGGCGGCCTCGTAGCCACCGATGGTGGCCTCGAGCTCCAGATGGCCGGTCATCGCCTGCAGGGTCTGCCGTGAAAGGAGGCCCGCTCCGGCGCTGTTGAGGTGGGTGCGGTGGGCGCAACCCGGGGTGTCGCGGCGGAGTGCTTCGACGTCCATGCGGTTCTTTCCTCCTGCTTGCTCTGCGCTGCCGCGCCTGGTGCTGCCCGGGGTTGGTGGTGTCCGGGGTTGGTGGTGTCCTGGGTTGGTGATGTCACCAATCGCCGTCGGCCACCGGATTTCCCGGCTCCGGTGCGTCCTTGAGCGGTTTGGTCTGGCCCGGTGACGGCTGCTGCCACGGCTCGTGGTCGTCGCCCAGCCAGTCGCCGACCGGCTTCACGCCCTCCAGGGTGTCCGTGGGGGCCAGGTCCTCGGAGTCCGCGTCGTAGTAGTCGAACCACGGCAGTCCCGCCCGGGTGTACGCGGCCCGGTCGACCGGGGACGCGGGCGCCGGTTCTCCCGTGATCCGCCGCCACTCCGGCGGCGTCACGAGGTGGACGAAGACCCGGCCGGCCGCCTCCGTCGCCCAGTCCGTGAGGGGCCGGTCGTCCTTGTAGACCTCCTGGCGCATGGTGCCGCCGACGCCGAGGCCCATGGCGGCGGGCTTGGCCGGCCCGCCCGCTCGGGCCTTGAACCGCGCGGGCGCCGGCACGCCCCCGGGCGCCGGGGGTGCGGACATGGGCATCGCCGCCCCGTATCCGCCACCTGCCGCCCCGTATCCGCCACCTGCCGGCCCGTCGGCGGACATCCAGTCGATCCGCTCGGCGGCCTGGCGCCGCTGCTCCTCGCGCAGGCGCGCGAGGACTTCGTCGTTCAGCGGACGTGACTGCAGCTGTACGCCGCCCCAGTGCTCCTCACCGGTGACCTGGCCCTCGACCGTCGCACCGAGTCCGAGCGGGACGGCGACGAACTGACGGACCGTGCCGTCACCGGAGTTGATGCCGTCCAGCCAGGGCTGCCTCGGCAGCACCACATAGTTCTGCGGCTTCTTGACCAGCCGGTCGCTCCAGGGCTTTCCGGACACCGCGCACACCTTGCCGACGCCGACCTGGAGTGCGGCGGGCTCGCCAGCGGAGAACCGCAGCCACATGGCCTCGCGCAGATACACGGGGAGCATGACCCCGCCGCGGGCCAGCCACTCGGGCGGCACGGTGTCGGGGTAGTCCTCGACCCGGCGCAGCGGGAAGCGGCCGAGCCCCGGCGGCAGGGCATGTGTTCCCTTCTCCGGCAGCCGAAGGGTGCGGATGAACTGGATGTGCACGCCTCCGGGCAGCGTCAGGCCGTCCCCGTCGATGCGTACGGTCCCTGTGGCCATGAACCCGTCCCCCTCGTCGCTGTGTGTCCTTGCCGAACACCTCCGCAGGGAGAACGCCCCGGGCCCTTCCCGTGGTTCCGCGCGGACGGTCTCAGCTGCGCGGATTCGCGGGCCGGGATCAGCTGCGCAGGAAGGCGAGTACGGCCAGTACGCGGCGGTGCGTCTCGTCGGCGGGCGGCAGGTCGAGCTTGGCGAAGATGCTGCTGATGTGCTTGCCCACCGCGGCGTCGGACACCACGAGCTCGCGGGCGATCGCGCCGTTCGACTTGCCCTGCGCGATGAGAGCGAGGACTTCGCGTTCGCGCGGGGTGAGCGCGGCCAGCGGATCGCGCCGTCTGCGCAGGAGTTGGCGTACCACTTCGGGGTCGACGACAGTGCCGCCGTCGGCGACGTCCCGCAGCGCGTCGAGGAACTCCTCGACCTGGCCGACGCGGTCCTTGAGGAGGTAGCCGACGCCCGATCCGTCGCCGGAGTCGAGGAGTTCGGCGGCGTACGCGCGCTGTACGTACTGGCTGAGGACGAGCACGGGCAGGCCGGGGCGCTGCGCGCGGAGCTCGACCGCGGCCCGCAGGCCCTCGTCCTGGAAGCCCGGGGGCATGCGGACGTCGGTGAGGAGGATGTCCGGGGTGTGTGCGCGTACGGCGGTGGTGAGGGCGTCCGCGTCGCCGACCGCGGCGACCACCTCGTGCCCGAAGCGCTCGAGGAGTCCGACCAGGCCCTCGCGGAGCAGCACGCTGTCCTCGGCCAGCACTACGCGCAGCGTTCGGTCCACTCGCAAGGGATCTCCACGGGAATCTCCACGGCCAGCACGGTCGGCCCGCCCACCGGGCTGGACAGGGAGAGTCTGCCATCCAGGACCGACACCCGGTCGCCGAGCCCGGTCAGGCCGGTGCCGTCGCGCGCGTCGGCACCCCCGGTGCCGTCGTCGCTGATCTCCATCGTCAGCTGTCCGTCCCGGTGTCCCATGCGTACTTCGGCGCGCTCGGCGCCGCTGTGCTTGGCGATGTTGGCGAGGGCTTCGCAGACGACGAAGTAGGCGGCGCTCTCCACCGGTTGCGGCAGCCGGCCCGGCAGGTCGGCGGTGACGTCGACCGGGACGGGAGAACGGTCGGCGGCGTCGGCGACCGCTGCCTCCAGGCCGTAGTCCGCGAGGACTTGGGGGTGGATGCCGTGGATCAGCTCGCGTATCTCGTCGAGTGCCGCCTGGGCCTGCTCGTGCGCCTTGGTGAGCTGGTCGGCGAGCGGGCCCGGCGGGGCGTCGAGGCGGGCGAGGCCGAGGGCCATGCTGAGGGCGACGAGGCGCTGCTGGGCGCCGTCGTGCAGGTCGCGCTCGATGCGGCGGCGCTCGGCCTCGAAGGCGTCCACCAACCGGACGCGGGAGCGCGCGAGTTGGGTGACCCGCTCCCCCAGTCCCGGGTCCACGGGGGCGATGAGGAGCCGGGTCAGGGCGGCCCGGGCCCCTGCGGCAACCGTGAGGGCGTAGACGCCGACGCCGAACAGGACGAGACCGAGAACCGCGATCGCCCATGCGGCGGGGTAGCTGGTGAGCGTCCAGGTCTTGAGGATCTTCACCTCTTCGCCGTGGCCGACGGTGGCCATGAGCGCGGGTGCGGCGGCCATCGTCAGGGGCGCGCCGAGCAGTACGGCGACGAGCAGGGCGTCCAACGGCCAGAGCACGAGCGCGAACAGCACGGTGTAGCCGAGCTCGCGCCAGGTGGCCTGCTCGGTGAAGCGGAGCCGGGCCCAGGCGCGCAGGCCCGGCTCGGCGGGGGCCCGGTGCGGGTCCGCGGCCGGCGCGTCGTCGACCAGCCTCAGCCGTCGCCGCTCGACCAGCGCCACCGGCAGGCCGCCGAGCGCGGTCAGGGCGAGCAGGGGCAGCCCGATCAGCACGAGGCTCAGCACACCGCCCGTGACAAGGGCGGCAAGCAGGCCCACCAGGACCGCGATACCGAGCGGAATCCCGGTGAGCAGATAGCCGGCCGACCGCCAGGGCCAGCCGGAGCGCAGGAACCCGCGTGCCGCGAGGGCCTGCCACACATTCGTCGGACGCATGCGACCACCGTAGAAGGCACGGCTGACCTGCGGCCATCGCGCCAGGGCTAGGGCTGGGGGTAGTGCTGGCACTACCCCCAGGACTCGCCCGGGCACTGATGTGCGGGGCGCTGTCGGACGGTGGAGTTGGGGCATGACGAAATCCACCGCCACGGCCACGGAATCCACCGGCGCTTTTCCTCGCGGGGGCCGCAACACATCACGGGACGGGACGGCTCGGGCAGCCCTCGGCGGAGCGACCGACGGGGCCGCCGGGGGCTCCCCCGGGAGCTCGATCGGGACCTCGGCCGGGAGCCCGGCCGGCGAGGCCGGCACGGCGGCCCACCCGAGCCCGGCGCAGCAGATCGGGCCAGGCCGGGGCACTGGCCCCGAAGGCCGCGAAAGACAACCCGGGGGTGCCGACTCCGCCCGGGCCCATGGGGGCGCCTCGCGGGCGGGATCCGCCCACCTCGGCGCACTTCGCGCGCGCCGGGCCCGGCGAATCTTCCGCAGGGCTGATGCCACAGCCCCGCACCACGCCCACCCTGCCCCGACGGACGCCCCGGTCGAAGCGCCCGCCACCACGCCCGTCGACGCGATAAGTCTGCGCTCGGTCAGCCGCGTCTTCGGCAGCGGCGACGGTGCCGTCAACGCGCTCGACGGCGTGTCGCTCGCGTTCCCCCGTGCCTCGTTCACCGCCGTCATGGGTCCTTCCGGCTCGGGCAAGTCGACGCTGCTGCAGTGCGCGGCCGGCCTGGACCGGCCGACCTCGGGGACGGTGACCGTGGGCGGCACCGAGCTGACGGGGCTGAGCGAGACCCGCCTGACGCTGCTGCGCCGGGACCGCATCGGGTTCGTCTTCCAGGCGTTCAACCTGCTCCCCTCGCTCACCGCGGAGCAGAACGTGGCGCTGCCGCTGCGACTCGCCCGCCGCCGTCCCGCGCGGGCGCAGGTCCGCGAGGTGCTCGAGCGGGTCGGGCTCGCGGAGCGCGCCCGGCACCGGCCGAGCGAGCTCTCCGGCGGTCAGCAGCAGCGCGTCGCCCTCGCCCGCGCGCTGATCACCCGGCCCGACGTGCTGTTCGCCGACGAGCCGACCGGCGCCCTCGACTCGGGGACCGGCCGCGAGGTCCTGGCGATGTTGCGCCGCATGGTGGACCAGGAGGGCCAGACCGTCGTCATGGTCACCCACGACCCGGTGGCCGCCTCGTACGCGGACCGTGTCCTGTTCCTCGTGGACGGCCGGGTCTCGGGCGAACTGGCCGCGCCCACCGCCGAATCGGTGGCCGCGCGCATGACGCGACTGGAGGCCGCCCCGTGCTGAGCATCGCCCTGCGCACGCTGCGCACCCGCTGGATCACGTTCGTCGGGACGTTCGTCGCCCTCGCCCTGGGCGTCGGCCTCATCGCCACCATGGGCCTGGGCCTCGCCTCGACCCTGGACGCACCGGAGCAGCGGCCCGAACGCTTCGCGGCCGCGCCCTTGGTGGTCCGCGGCACTGACACCCTGCGCGTGCCCATCCGGCACGGCGAGAAGACCAAGCAGCTGGATCAACCTCGCCCGCTCCCGCAGGAGTTGGTGAGGAAACTCTCCGCGCCCGGCAGGGCCGTGCCGGACCGGTCCTTTGCGGTACGCGCCCCCGGCGGGCCCGCCGCCCTGGTGGGCCACCCCTGGTCCACCGCGGCGTACGCACCGTACGAGATCGGCGCGGGGCGCGCCCCGGCCGCGTACAACGAAGTTCTGGTGACCGGGGATTGGGCCCGGACCGGCGACCGGCTGAAGACCGACCGGGGCCCGGTGACGGTGGTCGGCACGGCACCCGACCGGGGCTTCGAGGACGCCATGTTCTTCACCGACGCGCGCGCCGCACAGATTTCGCCGCGCGTCGACGCCCTGGTCGTGGACGCGCACCCCAAGACAGTGCGCAAGCACCTCGGGGACGTACCCGCCCAGGTCCTCACCGGCAGTGCGCGGCATCTCGCCGACGCCGATCCGGAGCGCGACAAAGAGGCGCTTGTCGCGGTGAACGCGCTGCTCGGGACGGCGGCCGGGGTCACCGGGTTCGTGTCGGTGTTCGTGGTCGCGTCCACGTTCGCGTTCGCCGTGGCGCAGCGCAGGCGGGAGTTGGGGCTGCTGCGTACGGCCGGGGCGACACCTCGGCAGATTCGCCGCATGGTGCTGTCGGAGGCCCTGCTGGTCGCGGTGCTCGCGTCGGCGGCGGGCTGTGCGCTCGGCCGGTTCGGAGCTCCGCTGCTCGCCGGCTGGATGGTGGACGGCGGTGTGGCGCCGCGCTGGTTCGCGATCGGCGACCACGCGTGGCCGTATCACCTGGCGTTCTGGACGGGGCTCGGCGTGGCGCTCGCCGGTGTCGTCGCCGCGTCGCGGCGGGCCGGGCGGGTCGGGCCGACGGAGGCGCTGCGCGAGGCGGCGGTCGACCACAAGGCGATGACCGCGGGGCGCTGGACATGTGGCGGCGCACTGCTGCTGACCGGCCTGGGGCTGCTCGTGTTCGCGCTGCTGGACAATCCGGGCGAGCTGCTCGGCCGCAAGGCGTACACGAGCCGGCCGATGCTGCTGATCACCGCGTTCGCACTGCTCTCGCCCGTCCTGGTACGGCCGTTGACGCGGCTCCTCGGCTGGCTGCCGGCCCGGTTGCCGGGCGCGGTCGGCATGCTCGTACGGGAGAACGCGGCCGCGGCGGTCCGGCGTACGGCGGCGATCGCCGCCCCCGTGCTGGTCACCGTCGCTCTCACCGGCTCGCTGTACGGGGCGACCGCGACCCTGAACGAGGCGAAGGCCCGCGAGGTGCGCGCCCACACAGCCGCGGACTTCGTCCTCACCAAGCCCGGGGACGCGGTGTTCGACACGGCGACCGTGGACCGGGTGCGCCAGGTGCCCGGGGCCGTCACCTCGGCGACCGGGTCGAGTTCCGTCTTCGTCCTGGAGGAGGGCACCGCTCTGCTCAAGTCGGACGCCCGCTCCGCCGACCCCGCGGCTCTGGCCGCCGTCGCCCGGCTCCCCCTGGCGGCAGGCAAGGTGAGCGACCTGGACGACCGCTCCGTCATCGTCAACGAGGAGTGGGAACGTCACCGGGTCGGGCAGCGCGTCGACATCTGGCGGGCCGACGGCACCAAGGTCGCGCTGCGGATAGCCGCCGTCCTGCGCACCGGCACCGGCAACAACGGCGTCTACGTCACCCCGCACAACGCGGCGGGCGCCCCCGTCGACCGCATCGACGTCAAGCTCGCACCCGGCGCGCAGGCGAGGGCGGTGGCCGACCGGCTGAGGGCCGCCGTCGAACCGTCGGGCGGCCGGGTGCTCACCAAGGACCAATGGGTGGCGGCCGGTTACCCGACGACGAACGAGCACACCCGGCTCGGCTACCTGGTCGTCCTCGGCATCGCCCTGGTCTACACGGGCATCGCGCTGGCCAACACCCTGGTGATGGCCACATCGGACCGGAAGCGCGAACTGGCCGCACTGCGTCTCGCGGGAGCGACGCCGCGGCAGGTGCTGCGCCTGGTCGCCGCCGAGTCCGCCACGGTGGTCGCGGTCGGCGCGCTGCTCGGGGCGGCGGTCGCCGCGCTCAATCTGCTCGGCATATGGGGCGCGCTCGGGGTGCTGCGGGTGCCCTCGCCACTGCTGGTGCCCTGGCGGGAGATGGGCGCGGTCGCCGGAGCGTGTGCGGCGCTCGCGGTGATCGCCGCGGTGGTGCCCGCCGCGTTCGCACTGCGGCGCAGGCCTGCGGAGCTCGCGGGGATGCGGGAGTGAGGCAGCCCGTTCAGGCCTTGGCCTGCTCGGCTGCGGCCAGGCGGTGCAGACCCTGGACGGCCAGACGGTAGCCCTCCGTACCGAAGCCGACGACGATGCCGGCGGCGGCCGGCGAGAGGTAGGAGTGGTGCCGGAACGGCTCGCGGGCGTGCACGTTGGAGATGTGCACCTCGATGACGCGCAGGCCCGTGCCCTTGATCGCGTCGTGCAGGGCGACGGAGGTGTGGGTGTAGGCGCCCGCGTTCAGGACGGCGCCGATCAGGCGGCCCGCCCGCTGTTCCTCGCCGGCCTCGTGGATCCAGTCGAGCAGCTGCCCCTCGTGGTTGGACTGCCGGCAGTCCGCGGTCAGCCCCAGCTCGGCGGCCGTCTCCTGGCACAGGGCCTCGACGCCCTTAAGGGTCTGCGCGCCGTAGATGCCGGGTTCGCGGGTGCCCAGGAGGTTCAGGTTGGGGCCGTTGAGGATCAGTACGGATGCCATGGTCACAGCCTACGGCGGTACGGCGTCGGGGTTAGCGTCGGACTATGACCACTGGTCCGAGTGTGAGCTCAGCCCCGCAGCCGCCGCCCGGCCCCTCCTTGCCGGACGCGGTCGCGGCAGGCCCGGTCGTGCTCGACGGCGGCCTGTCCAACCAGCTCGAATCCGCCGGGCACGACCTGTCCGACGCGCTCTGGTCGGCCCGGCTGCTCGCCGACCGGCCCGAGGCGGTCGTGGACGCGCATCTGGCGTACTTCGCGGCGGGCGCGAGTGTGGCGATCACGGCGAGCTACCAGGCGACGTACGAGGGTTTCGCGCGGCACGGCATCTCTGCCGCGCGGACCACCGAACTGCTCGCCCTGAGCGTGGAGTCGGGCCGCGAGGCGATTCGGCGGGCAGGGGCCCAGGGGGTCGCGCGGCCGTTGTGGGTGGCGGCATCGACGGGTCCGTACGGGGCGATGCTGGCGGACGGCTCCGAGTACCGGGGGCGGTACGGGCTCGGCGTGGCCGAGCTGGAGCGGTTCCATCGGCCCCGGCTCGAGGCGCTGGCCGCGGCCGGGCCCGATGTGCTGGCCCTGGAGACGGTGCCGGACACGGACGAGGCCCGGGCCCTGCTGCGGGCGGTGCGCGGGCTCGGCGTACCCGCCTGGCTGTCGTACAGCGTGAGCGGCGGGCGGACCCGGGCCGGGCAGCCGCTGGAGGAGGCGTTCGCGCTCGCGGCCGGGTCCGAGGAGGTCTTCGCAGTCGGCGTGAACTGCTGTGCGCCCGAGGACGCGGACGCCGCGGTGGCCCTGGCGGCGCGGATCACCGGGAAGCCGGTGGTGGTGTACCCCAACAGCGGGGAGCGGTGGGACGCGGAGCGGCGGAGGTGGCGCGGCCCGGGGACGTTCGCCGCAGGCCGGGTGGCCGGATGGGTGCGTGACGGGGCGCGGCTGGTCGGGGGCTGCTGCCGAGTGGGGCCGGAGGACATCGCGGCGCTGGCCTCCCAGGTGGGCGAGAAGCCGGAAAATGGCTGGTCAGAGGCGTTCTGAGGCTCGTTGTCAGTGCCGGGGTGCAGACTGAGCTGTGTCCTGAATCACACGTGGACGACTGCCGTGGAAAGCGTCACGAACAGCCGGCGTGGACAGCGCAGTCACCACACGTCCCGGAGGTGGTCGGCATGGCCGACGTACTGCTCACCGTAGGCACCCGCAAAGGACTCTTCATCGGCCGCAGGCGCGGCGGCACCTGGGAGTTGACGGGGCCGCACTTCAACGCGCAGGCGGTGTACTCGATCGCGATCGACACCCGGCGCGCCGCACCCCGGCTCCTGGTCGGCGGGGACAGTGCGCACTGGGGGCCGTCGGTCTTCCACTCGGACGACCTCGGCGAGACCTGGACCGAGCCCGCCAAGGCCGCCGTCAAGTTCCCCAAGGACACCGGGGCTTCGCTGGAGCGGGTGTGGCAGCTGCACCCGTCCGCGGCCGAGCCGAACGTGGTGTGGGCGGGCACGGAGCCCGCGGCGCTGTACCGCTCCGAGGACCGGGGCGAGACCTTCGAGCTCGTACGTCCCCTCTGGGAGCATCCGACGCGCTCCAAGTGGGTGCCGGGCGGCGGCGGTGAGGGGATGCACACGATCCTCACCGACGCGCGGGACAAGGACGCGGTGACGGTCGCCGTGTCCACGGCCGGGGTGTTCCGGACGCTGGACGGCGGGGCGAGCTGGGCGCCGTCCAACTCCGGGGTGTCCGCGGTGTTCCTGCCCGATCCGGACCCGGAGTTCGGGCAGTGCGTGCACAAGGTGGCCCGGGACTCGGTGGAGCCGGACCGGCTGTATCTGCAGAACCACTGGGGGGTGTACCGGTCGGACGACGCGGGCGCCAAGTGGGTAGACATCGGCGAGGGCCTGCCCTCTACGTTCGGGTTCGCCGCGGCGACCCATCCGCATCGCGGGGACACGGCCTACGTCTTCCCGATCGAGGCCGACTCGGACCGGGTGCCGGCCGGGCGACGATGTCGCGTCTACCGCACGGCGGACGCCGGAAGGTCCTGGGAGGCGCTGTCGGCGGGGCTGCCCGAGGGCGACCACTTCGGCACGGTGCTGCGGGACGCGCTGTGCACGGACGACGTCGACCACGGGGAACCGGCCGGGGTGTACTTCGGGAACCGGAACGGCGAGGTGTACGCGAGCGCGGACGACGGCGACAGCTGGCAGCAGCTCGCCTCGCATCTGCCGGATGTGCTGTGTGTACGAGCCGCGGCCATCGGTTGATCCGGGGCCCCGGTACGCCAGTAGAGTGACGCGCCGTAATTCCCGACCCACCTTGTGAAGCGAGCAATCCTCTGTGGCCGCACGACCGTTGAAAGAAATCGTCGAACCCGGCTGGGCGCAGGCACTGGAGCCCGTGGCCGAACGGATCGCCGCGATGGGCGACTTCCTGCGCGGGGAGATCGCCGCGGGGCGCACCTATCTGCCGGCCGGGGCCAATGTGCTGCGCGCGTTCCAGCAGCCGGTCTACGACCTGGCACCGGGTCAACGGGGGGACCCGCTCAGCTTCCCACGGCGAGCGGCCCCGCTCCCGGTCCGGTGGGGGCGGTCGGTCAGCAGCGGGCCGCAACGCATACCCTCTCTCATGGGGCGAACCCGCCCCTCCGTGCCGTGCCTGCCGCAGAACAGCCCCTGACGGAAATCCGAGGAACATCGCCAGGGGCCACTGCGGCGAGAGAACGCGCTCCCCAATCGGCGTCTCCTCGCCTACCTCGTCCCCTGCGGCTCCAGAGCGCGGGAGTGCCCTGGTGGTGACCGCCCGAAGGGGCGAGGCGCCGGAACCGCGCGTGTCGGCGCCGCGGATCCGGCCGTCTCCAGGACCGCACCCGGGGTCGTGGGGCACGTAGAGGGGGCACCTACCCGCCCTCAGGCCCGACATGTATCAACTTCCCTTCTTCATACATCAGTTGCTGGCGCACTCGCCCGCCCGTTGTCCTTCCGGACCACGGCTCACCGCCCGGCGACGACCAAGGCGCACCGCGAGCCGCCGCGTTGTGGCCGGTACGCGCGCACCTGCGATCTGCGGCCATCCGAACCGGCCGGGGGGCTGCTACAGGGAATGCCGATACTTCGGCCATCCCGGCCCTCTCACACGCGGCGGCGGTTCCCACCCGTACCCGCCGCACGCACCATGACCGGCACCGCGGCCTCCCCGGTCGAATCCGGGAGCGACGAGCAGGTCCCAGCGCCCGTGTCCGGGGCGACGAGGACGACGGTGTGCGCGGCCGGTGGCCGTCAGGCGCCTGCACAGACGGAAGACCTGGCCGGCGACGAACATCCGGCCCGGCGTCGTCGGCCACATCTGGCCGATGGGCAAGACGCTGGCGATGTGACCCCAGATGCGGGGCAACCCGTCGAGCAGGGCTGGGAATTCGGCGAGCAGGTCGTACGAGCGCTGCCACCATCCCCGTCGATGGCGCCGGGCCCGCCGGCGTGGGGCGCCAGGCGCAGGCGGAGCTGGGGCAGGGGCAGGGGCAGAGAGAAAAGCGGGGGTGCGGGGCAAGGGTCATGGGGTGCGGCTCCTGCCGCTGCCCTGCTCGGACTGGTGGTTGATAGGTGGTTCGCGGGTGGTTGAGGAAGAGCGTCAGATGCGGCGGGCAGCGACGGGGGCGGGGGCGGCCGACGCACTTCGCTTGCCAGCCCGAGGCGTTCGAGGACACGGACGACGGCCGACAGATCGATCCAGCCGCGTTCCAAATCGGCGTGATGGAGGTTGCGCCGGCTCTCGCCGAAGGAGAGCCGGGCCAGCGGCCACAGGTCGGTGGCCCCGCCCGCACACCATCCGGCTCTTCTCACACGACACAGTCCGCTGGGACCTGCTCGTCGTCCCGCCACAGAGCAAGGCCGGCGCGGCCGCCCGGCTGATGGCCGCGGCAGCCGATCCCGCCCTACGCCTCACCGGTACCGCTCTGATGGCGACCGTGGGTCCGACCAGCTGACGATCCGGACCTGTCGGGTGGCGACGGGCTCGTCACCGACCCCCTCCGCAGGAGTACCGTGGAGACACCAAGGGCACTTCGCACTCCGGCTTCCACGCGGGTCTCGTCCTCGGTGAGCAATGGCATCGGGGACGGCCGCCGCGTCGCCCCGAGACGGGTTCGCATCATGACCGCGACCACCACGTCTACCCGCACCCCTCCTTCACCTCCCCCCTCCGTGGCCCGTGTGGCGCTGAAGTCCCCGACAGGCCACGGCCTGCTCGACGGCGCTTGGTGGCCCCGTTCACGTGACCTGGCCAGCGAGCTGCCCGCCCTGGCGGACGTGCTCGATCCGCTGTGGGGCCGCATCACCCGCGTCGCCGTCAATCCGACGCTCTGGCCCGTCGTCCCGCGTAGGGTGACCGTCCGCGACCGCGTACTGAAGGTCGGCTGGTTCACCCCTCAAATCGACCCGCACAAGCTGCTGTTGCTCTCCTACAGGGCCGGCCGCTGGGACCTCCTGGTGATCCCGCCCGAGACGGACGCCGCGACCGCCACCCGGCTCATGACCGCCGCCTGCGCCCCGGACGGGCCCCCGCTGACCGCCACCGCTCTCGTCGCCGCCGAGATCGCGCGCCACCACGACGCCGTGGGCGATCGGCTGCAGGACACGGAGGAATCATGGGAGTACGAGGGCGGTGCGACCTCCACCCACGCCGTCGCCACAGCCGCGGGGCGGTGACCGCCAAGGACACCGCACTCGCCGCGTACGTGAACCACCGTCTCGACGCGCAGCACGCCGAAAGGATCGACTTGCGTACCAACAGCCGCGCCCTGCCCGACCGCCGCACCCCCGCCGAACCGAAGGACGGCAGCACGTCGCCTCCCCCGCCGGTCGCCCCGGCCGACCGGCACGACCATCGCGACGGGGGCCGCGGGCGGTTCCCGGCGCGCCGCCACCGTGACCGCACCACGCACAAACAGGCCCGCTGAGCCAGGCCGCGCCCAAAGGACCGCGACGGGAGTCCCGATGGCCCCGATGTATCTGCGCAGGCGCACCCGGTGGCAGGCCGAACAGCAACGGGAAACCGTCGCCGATCCATACGTCACGGCGTCACGCAGCGCCACCGGGGGGGCGGCGACCACCCGGACCCCCGGCACGGGAAGGGCAGTATTGCCCGGGATGCTGTGGCGTTCCGCCCCAGCGTCTCAGGCTGGGGAAGTCGGATTCGTCGAGTCGGTGGCGCGGCGGTATTGGGCGTTGATGCGCTGGGCTTCTTCGAGCTGGTCTTCGAGGATGATGATGCGGCAGGCGGCCTCGATGGGGGTGCCCTGGTCGACGAGTTCCCGCGCGCGGGCCGCGATGCGCAGCTGGTAGCGGGAGTAGCGGCGGTGTCCGCCCTCGGAGCGCAGCGGGGTGATCAGGCGGGCTTCTCCGATGGCGCGCAGGAAGCCCTGCGTGGTGCCGATCATCTCGGCGGCCCGGCCCATGGTGTAGGCGGGGTAGTCGTCGTCATCGAGCCGGTTGAACGAGTCGTCTGCTGTCATTTGCACCTCTCTGTGGAAACGCGTCGAGGGGCCCTGGTGCCGTACGGCACCAGGGCCCCGAAGGAACTGCTACACCATCTGCCGACCCTAGAACTGCGTCGGCCTTCTGTGTCCGCACGCCCACCCGGGAGAGGGCGGGGAATGCGGGGATCGCGGTTGCTTGACCGGAGACCACCTCACTATCGATGTCCTGCGGTACCCGGGCTCAAGGCTTCCACCCGGGCGATCCTGATGGCGCTCGGCTCCTCCGTTCTTCCCTCTTGATCAACTACTTACCGAAGGGACTGCGTACTGCTGGTACTGCGAACTGCACTTGCGGGTACTGCAACTGCGCTACCGCTGGTGGCAGCCCCTGATCACTGTGGGCCACCCGGTCCGGTCGTCAGCCCCGTCGCCGTCCTGCAACACCTGGCTCCGGAACTCCACCACCGAACCGTCCTGCACTCTGCTGCCCGGCAGTTCGTGTCTGTCGGGCCTCTCTGGATCTCACCTACGAGAGAAACCATAACCACGCCACCATCCAATGTCTACTCCGGCCGACATAGATTTTCGCGCGTTCGTGAGGTAGTCGAGCCGCCAGGCTGAGGGCTGTGCCGCGGTACGAGGTGGCGGGCATCGACGAGCCAGAGACCAGGGTGAAGTCACGCTCCCGGCTCGGCCAGGTGACCGCTTGCCCCCCTCGGCATCCGTCCTGCATCCGGCTCCGGGCGGGGCTCAGGTCCGAGCCTGCGGCGGGCCGCCTTGTTCACCTCGGCATTGTGCGGGCGTGATGCGGCTGCCGATGCGGTAGCGGCCGACGGCTGCGCTGTGCACGGGGGTGAGCCGGACGGAGATGGGACCGGCGAAGGTATACCCCTGCTCGGCGGCGTGCCGGCGCACCTGTGTGGCGAGCTGCCGTGCCACCTGGGCACTGCTGGCCGCGAGTTGACGGTGCGACTCCGGGGGAAGCTCGATGACGAAGGTATTGGGTACCAGGGTGCGCCGGCGGTCCAGGATCAAGGCGCGGTTGTCGCACTCCCGGCGGAGCATCCCCACGACCTCTGCCTGCTTGCGGGTGGGCGGTGTCAGCAGCGCCCACAGGGCGTCGGACCATCGCTCCATGGCGCATTCCAGGGTGGTGAGGTTTCTCATTTTGTTCCGCTGCCCACCGAAATGCGGGGCAGGCTCCTCCATATGAGTGCCGTGCAGTCGGGCACCGTGAGCACACGGCACCGCTGCGAGAGCGGGCGCGGCCTGTCTCGCCCAGTGCGCAGCAGGTGCCGTCGTGCGGGGACTTGTCGCGTCGAGGTCGCAGGCGAAGGCAGGATGGAGGTGTGATGCCCACGCAGACCCACCGCTTGACCATCACCGACGTCGCGAGTAGCGAGGCGTGCGCGGTCCTTCGCGTCAGCGGCGAACTCGACCAGAGCTGCGAGCAGTTGTTCATGGGCACCATCGGCGCATGTGTCGACGCCGGCCATTGTCACTTGGTCCTTGATGTCACGGCTCTGACCTTCTGCGACTCGCAGGGGCTGAACTGTTTGCTCGCCATCCGGTGGCTCCTTGAACGTCGAGGCGGCAAGCTCCTGCTGGCCGGCGCGGGTCGACGGCTGAGTGAACTCCTGGCGCAGACGGGCAGCACCAGCCTGCTTCCTGTCCATCGAACGGTGAGCCAGGCCCTCCAGGATCTGCCACCAGCACACCGGCCCAACTGGCCACCGGCACCACGACCGCCAGGGGGAAGGGCTCGAGACACGCGGTAGCAGAAACGCACAGTCGGGTGTCCGTCGCCCGGCCGGATGCCGTGGACAGTGCATGCCGACGCCCTGGGTGGGTGGCACGGAAGGGAAGGGAAGCTCGTGGTCTGCGAGGTCCCCGTCCGTAGTTCGAGGCACGGTGACCGTCTCGGGGTGTGCCCGAAGTGGCCGTCATGGCATCGGCCGGGATGCCTGAGGCGCTCGCGCAACGCGCATGAAAGGCAATCACAGCGGTGTCCAAGTTGGCGCCCTGCGGCCTGTGACGACACCACACGGTGGTTTTACGCTCGTGGCAGCTGGACACAGACCCCCATCCTGATCAGCGTCAGCGGCTCGCTGTGCCGCGCGCCTTGCCCTGACCGTGCCGACCGGTGCAGGAACCCGCTGTCCGGCGGCCTCTCCCCTGCATCGTCAACGCCGACTACCTTGGGCTCGGATGCCTGCCACATCCGCTCCGGGAGGCACCGATGGGCGAGGACCATGCGCGGGGGTCAGGGCAGCTGACACGGCTGCGGCTGGATGAGCTGCTCGAAGAGCTGCAGGCACGGATCGGAGCAGTACGCGGGACCCGGGATCGGCTGCACACGCTGCTCGAAGCGGTGCTTTCGGTGGGCCGGGAACTGGATCTGGCGCAGGTGCTGCAGCGGATCGCGGAGACCGCGGTGGCGCTGGTGGACGCCGGATACGGAGCACTGGGCGTGATCGGGCAGGGACAGCTCCTCGATGAGTTCCTGCCGGTGGGGATCAGTGACGAACTACGAGCGGAGATCGGGGACTTGCCGTCCGGACACGGGCTGCTCGGCGAGCTGATCCGAAATCCGGAGCCGCTGCGGCTCGCGGAGCTGTCCGAGCATCCGGCGTCGTCAGGGTTCCCGGCGCACCATCCGCCGATGCACTCGTTCCTAGGAGTACCGATCCGGGTGCGGGACAAGGTGTTCGGGAACCTGTACCTGACGGAGAAGCGCGGTGCGGGGCAGTTCGACGCCGAGGACGAGGCGGTGCTCTCCACTCTTGCGGTCGCTGCCGGGATCGCGATCGAGAACGCGCGGCTGTACGAGGAGGCGCGCCTGCGGCAGCGGTGGCTGGAGGTGAGCGCCGAGGTCACCAGTGAGCTGTTGTCCGGGGCTTCGGAGGCACGGGTCCTTGAGCTGATGGTCGAGAGGGCACAGCAGCTCACGTCTGCCGAGCTGGGCGTCGTACAACTGGTGCAACCCTCAGGTGAGTTGAAGCCCGTGCTTGCCCTGGGGCAGGGCGCCCAGGCACATGAAGGCGTGCTGCTGCCCCGGGAGGGGACGTTCGCGGGGGCGGCTCTTGATGCGGGCGCGTTGGTGGAGACAGCCGAGGCGGGCAAGGACGGGCGGCTGACGTTCCGGCCCGAACGGTGGGACGGGATCGGACCCGTCGTGGCCGTGCCGATGAGCACCGGGGACGGCGTGCGGGGTGTGCTGCTGCTCGGGCGGAGGGCGGGCCGCCCGGCGTTCGGACCGTTGGAGACGGCGCCGCTGACGGGGTTCGCCGGGCAGGCAGCGCTCGCGCTGGAACTGGCCGACCGGCGGCGCGACGCCGAGCAGGTCAGCCTCCTGGCCGACCGGGACCGTATCGCCCGTGACCTGCATGACCTGGCGATCCAGCGGCTCTTCGCGACGGGCATGACGTTGCAGAGTGCGCAGCGGTTCGTGGAGCATCCGGAGGCGGTGGAGCGGCTGCAGCGCGCCGTGGACGATCTGGACACCACGATCAAGATCATCCGGTCGACCATCTTCGGGCTTCGCGAGGACGATGCCCCCGGCGTGGCACCGGGCCTGCGGGTCCGTCTGGTGCGGGCGGCCGAGGAGGCCGGGCCGGGGCTCGGCTTCACCGCGGCGCTGCGGATGGAGGGCCTGCTGGAGACGAATGTGCCGCGCCCGGTGGCCGACGATGTGGTGGCCGTGGTGGTGGAGGGACTGTCGAATGTCGCCCGGCATGCGCGAGCCGCGCGGGCCGAGGTGTCTCTCGTCGTACGCACAGGGCAGCTGGTGCTGACCGTTGAGGACGACGGCGTCGGTACGCAGAGCGGCGCGGGCCGACGCAGCGGGCTGCGGAACCTGGCCGAACGGGCCGAGCAGCTCAACGGTGAGCTGGCGGTCGGCCCCGGCGGCGACGGCGGGACGCGGCTGGTGTGGCGGGTTCCGCTGTCCGGGTCCAGTGGGGCGTAGCCGGCCGGACGTCAGAGGGATGTGTCTGGCAGGGGTGGGGCCTGGGCCGCGATGACGGCGGCCTGGATGCGGCGCGCCACACCCAGTTTGGCGAGGAGGCGGGAGATCTGATTCTTGACCGTCTTCTCGGACAGGTAGAGCTGTTTGCCGATCTGCCGGTTGGTGAGGCCCTGGCCGATGAGGGCGAGGATGGCGCGTTCGCGGTCGGTGAGGCCGGTCAGCCGTGGGTCCCCGGCGGGCTGCTCGGTCTCGTCCGGGCCGCGCAGGCTGCGCATGAGGCGGGCCGTGGTCGCCGGGTCGAGCAACGACTGGCCGGCGGCGACCGTGCGGACGGCGGTAACCAGGTCGGATCCCTTGATCTGCTTCAGGACGTAGCCCGCCGCACCCGCCATGATGGCGTCGAGGAGGGCGTCCTCGTCGTCGAACGACGTCAGCATCAGACACGCCAACTCCGGCATGTGCGAGCGCAGTTCGCGGCAGACGGCGATGCCGTCGCTGTCGGGCAGGCGTACGTCGAGGACGGCGACGTCGGGGCGCAGGGCCGGGCCGCGCACGAGGGCCTGTTCGCCGGTGCCGGCCTCGCCCACGACTTCGATGTCGGGTTCGGCGCCGAGCAGGTCGCTCAGGCCGCGGCGGACCACTTCGTGGTCGTCGAGGAGGAAGACCCTGATGGGCGGCTGTGGTGTGGGGGGCGGTGCGGTCATCGGGGCTCCCTCACGGGCGACTTCGGGCGACGGCTCGTACGAGACTGACCGGTGCGTGGTCGCGCACACCAGGGGCCGAACGGCCCTGTGCCAACTGTGCGTTCACGGGCGTACGACGTCTACCTTGATGTCGACGACGCCCTCAATCGCACGGATGGCCCGCGCCAGGACGGGCACGAGCGCCCGGTCACGCAGCCGGCCACCGACCGTGGCGACACCGCCGGCGACGGAGACGGTCACTTCGGAGATCGCCGGCAGCCGCGCGAGGATCGTGCGGCTGATCTCGTCGGCGATCTGCTCGTCTTCGCGCAGGAACACCTTGAGCAGGTCGCCTCGGCTGACGATCCCTTGCAGAAGACCGGAGTTGTCCACGACCGGCAGGCGCTTGACGCGGCGCCGGGCCATGACTCGGGCAGCCCCGGCGAGCGTGGCATCTGCGTGCACGGTGACCGCGGGGCTGGTCATCAGCTCTCCGGCCGTCACGGCGCCCGCCTTGGCGAGGTCGGAGAGGCGGCGCAGCACGTCGTACCGGGTCGGGTCGTCGTCGCGGAACTCCTCCTTGGGCAGCAGGTCCGCCTCGGACACGACGCCGATGACGCGGCCCTCACCGGACCGGACCGGCAGGGCGCTGATCTTCCATTCGTCGAGCAGCTCGACGATCTCCTTGAAGGGGGCGTCACGGCCGACAGCGACCACCGTGTGCGTCATCACGTCGCTGACCTTGTACGGAGAGCTGACCTTGTGCGTCGACTCAGGCATCAGCCTCTCCCCAAGTGCAGATGTGCGCGGGTGTGGTGGGTCGGTCGTCGGTGAGCGAGCCGATGACGATCCGGTCGGCCGGCAAGCCGTGGCGCAGGAGCTCCTGCCCGGTGTCACGGGCCAGTTGGCTGGGCGCGCACAGGAAAACGGTGGCGCGGTCGGGGTCGAAGCGGGCGCGGGCCAGGAGTGCGTGCACAGGGCCGATGCCGCCATACCAGTCGAGGCCGGGGCGGTCGACCGTGATCCCCGTGAAGGCGGTGGCCCAGCAGCGGGTCTCGTAGCGAGCCATGAGGGCCGTTGACTCCGGTGCGCCCAGCAGGAGGTTCAGGCGTCCGTATGCCCTGGGGTCGGCGACCACGTCCCGGATCAGCGGCCGCAGCGAGGCGAGCCCCATACCGTGCGCGATGACCAGCAAGTCATGGCCGAGGGCCTTCTCCAGGTGCCAGCCGGTCCCGAACGGCCCGGCGACATCCAGGTGGTCGCCAACCGCGGCCGCGTACACCGTGGCTTCGGCCTTTCGCACGGTGACGCCGAGACCGCCGGTCGTGGGCAGGGCGCTGACCGGGACGGCGTGCCTCCCGATGCGGGCGAACTGTCCGGCCACGAAGCCGGGCAGTGGCTCGCCCTCCGGGTCCATTCGCAGGGTGGCGCTATCGCATGTTTCGGGCCAGCGAGCCACCACTCGGTACATGGCGGTCATCGCGCGCCACCACTGCCGTACGGGGCGTACAGGTCGAGCAGCCGGGTGCGGGCAGACTGCAGGCGGTGAGCGAGGACCTTGCCCACCCACTGGGCGAGCGCCCGACCCAGCTCGGGGTCGTCGGCGCACATCGAACGCACCGCCATGGCGTCGAACTCGTGTGCACGGACCGGGGTCTCGGCGGTGGCGCCCATCTGCCAGACGTACGGGGTGAACAGCCAGGACCAGCCGACGAGTTCACCGAAGCCGAGCCGCTCGACGACCTGGGCCTGGCGGCCTGGCACATACAGGTCGAGGGCGATGGTGCCGGAGCGGATGATCCAGAAGCGGTCGGCGTGGCCGCCCTCGTTGAACAGGCGGGTGTCCTGGGGGATGTTGACCTCACGGGCGATGCGCATGAGGCGGCCTCGGTGCTCGGTCGACAGGACCTGCACCATGCGGGGGGTGGCGGTGGTGGTCATGGCTGCCTCCTCGGCTCTGGTCCGGTCTGCTACCAGCGTCCTGCGCGGACAAGGGCATGCAGCAGGGGCCGTTCGGGCCTGTCGACGGTCCGTTCAGCCCCGACGGCTGCCCCACTCGGGCCCGACCACGCCCCAGTCGCGCTCCCGCTCGGACATACGGTGGCGTAATGCCAATCCGCGCAGGGACCAGCGCAGCGTGAATGTGAGGGCCACGATCGCTGCGGCGGTTGCCACGCCAACGCCGATCGCCCGGCCGGTGGTGTCCTCGGTGGCCAGGGGCGCTGCAGCGATGAGTCCTCGCTGGTCGAGCCATATGCCGACAGCCTCGCCGCGTGCCGTTCCGGCAGGAACCTTGGCGGTGACCGTACGTCAGGTGCCGTCGGAATCCGTCCAGGGCACCGGTACCCCGCAGTAAGGGCCCTGCCGCCCTGCCTGGGCGCCACTGGTGGCGCGTCCTCGATGAGGTGGGCCCGCCCGTGGTGACGCGTACGTGCCTGGGCATGAGCCTCCGCCTGTGCGTCTCCTCATGCCGTCAGCGCGGTGGCCGTTCCCGCGGCCGGCACGCCTTGGAACAGGACGGCGACGTCCAGGCCGCCACCAGGTCGCAGCGGCGCCGCAAGGGATCGTGGCGCCAACTGCGTTGCAGGAGGGCAGCCTTCACGACTTGGTGTCCTGCGGCAGCTCCCTGGCGATGTCCTGAGCCCAGGAGGTGATGGCGGAGGTGTCGCGAAAGTCGCCGCCCTTCCCGGAGTCGACGATCATCCGGGCCATGCGGCCGCGGGCAGTGTCGTCGAGCCGGCCACCGAAGGTCCGGTGGCCTCGCGCGTCGAGGCGGCGGATGAGCCGCCGCACCTGGGCAGTCGGCGGCCGGCCGGGGGCCGAGTCGTCCAGGGGGCCGCTGCTGAACAGCCACACGGGCACGCGTTCCAGCGCCTTGCCGTGGCGGCGGGCGAAGCGGCGTGCGTCGCGGTGCCAGCGGCCCGCGTACAGGGCTCCGCCGAGGATCACCGCGTTGTACGTTCCGAGGTCTCGCACCTCGTCCGCCGGGCGGACCTCCACGGTGCAGTCGTGCCCCCGCAGTGCGTCGCCGATGCTGCGTGCGATGTCGGCGGTCGCCCCGTACTTCGTTCCGTACGTCACCAGGACGGTCCTGGCCATGGCTGCCTCCTCGCAGCTTGTGCAGCCAGTCGTCGGCGATGCCGTGCAACGCCTGGTCACTGGGCTGCAGATGGGAGTCGTCGCAGCAGTAGGTGAGCTTGTCCACGACCGCGACGACGCCGTCGGAACCTCAGCCGCAGGTTCTGCGGCGCCTCGTATAGGTGCAGCGCCGCGTCGTGGTCTTCGACCTCGGCGGGACGCATGCGGACGGTCGTGCCGTCCGACAGCAGGGCATGCACCCGTCGGGCGGGGATGGAGTGGCGGTCATGTCGTCCCTCTCCCGCTGCTCGCCGGCCGGTTGACGAACCCACCGTCCACCTCCGGCGTGTCGACTGCCGAGAGGCCAAGGGGCCCCGGACGAGGTCCGGTCGGCCTGTGGCCTGCTCGCGGTCACTGCCGGCGGTGCGGGCCGGTCGGCCCTCACCAGGGCCGGTTCGCCCCTGTCCACCCTCTGCCGCCGGTGCCAGCGTTCGATGAGGAGCGCGGCCACACCGGGCTGCGCCCGAAGGGGAGTTGACGACCATGGAGCAACCGCTGGCAGTGGGCGTGGACGGCTCGGAGTCCAGCCTCCGCGCCCTGGACTGGGCCGTGGACGAGGCCCTGCGGCGTGGCACCGAGCTGCGCATCCTGCATGGGTCGAGCTGGGAGTGGTACGAGGGCCGCGAACCGTCCTTCGAGATCAACCGAAGCTCGGTCCGGGTGTACGCGGACACCATCGTGGCGCAGGCCGTCGAGCGGGCCTACCGCCGCACGGTCGCCGTGAAGGCCACCGGTCAGGTCCTGCCCGCCGACCCGGCGGCTGCGCTGATCGAGGAGAGCCGCGAGGCCGGTGCCGTGGTCGTCGGTAGCCGGGGCAGGGGCGAACTGACCGGCCTGTTGCTCGGGTCGGTGAGCCTGGCGGTCGCCGCGCAGGCCGAGTGCCCGGTGATCGTGGTGCGCGGAGCCGAGCAGAATCTGGCGGGCGGCTTCGGTCAGGTGGCCGTCGGCGTGGACAGCGCCGAGGATGCGGCGCCCGTCCTGGAGTTCGCGTTCCACGCCGCCGAGCGCCGAGACGCAGAGGTGCGGGCCGTGCATGCGTGGCGCTGCCCCGCGCACGAACTCCCCGACCATCCGCGCGCCGAGGATGCCACGGATGCCCATCGGCTGCTTGCCGAGGGCGAGTTGGCGCAGGCGCTGCGCGAGCAGCTATCCGTCCACCGCGACCGCACCGTGCGCCGCGAGGTCGTCGAGGGCCGGGCCCGCACCGCGCTGCTCGACTCCGCGAAGACGGCGGACCTGCTCGTGGTCGGCGCCCGTCGCCGCAAGGGGCACGTCGGCATGCAGCTCGGACCGGTCAATCACGCCGTGCTGCACCACGCGAGCTGCCCGGTCGCGGTGGTTCCGCACCTCTGAGCCCGAACACCACCTCAGGCGGACCGGCGGCCTGACCCCGGCCGCCCGTGGAACCCGCTCCCTGCACGACCACTCGCGTACCCCGACGGAAGGCAAGCGCCTCATGCCCAGGAACCAGCTCTCCACCCTGGACGCACATTGGCGCGCCGCCAACTACCTGGCGGCCGGCCAGATCTACCTGATGGACAACCCGCTGCTCACCGAGCCGCTCAGGCCCGAGCACATCAAGCCGCGGCTGCTCGGCCACTGGGGCACCTCTCCCGGCCTCAACCTCGTGTACACACACCTCAACCGGATCATCAAGGAGCGCGGCCAGGAGACTCTGTGCATCTGGGGTCCCGGCCACGGCGGCCCGGCGGTGCTCGCCGGGTCCTGGTTGGACGGCAGTTACTCGCAGACCTACCCCGATGTCACCCGCGACGCGGCCGGGATGGCCCGGCTCTTCGGGCAGTTCTCGTTTCCCGGCGGCGTTCCGAGCCATGTCGCACCGGAGACGCCCGGCTCGATCCACGAGGGCGGTGAACTCGGCTACTCCCTGGCCCATGCGTACGGAGCCGCGTTCGACAACCCGCATCTGCTGGTCGCCTGTGTGATCGGCGACGGAGAAGCGGAGACCGGCCCGCTTGCCGCGTCCTGGCACTCCACCAAATTCCTCGACCCGGTGCACGACGGCGCGGTCCTGCCGATCCTGCACCTCAACGGCTACAAGATCGCCAATCCGACGGTCCTGTCACGCATCCCCCAGGACGAACTCGACGCCCTGCTCAAGGGATACGGACACGAGCCGCTGTATGTCACGGGCAGTGAGCCCGACCGGGTCCACCGCGACCTCGTTCACGCCCTGGACCAGGCGCTCGACCGCATCACTCGTATCAAGGCCGATGCCCCCGCCGCCAAGGGCCGTCCCCGCTGGCCCATGATCGTGCTGCGCACCCCCAAGGGCTGGACCGGCCCGGCGAGCGTCGACGGCATCCCGGTCGAGGACACCTGGCGCGCTCATCAGGTCCCTCTCTCCGCCGTACGTGAAAACCCTGACCATCTGCGCCAGTTGGACCAGTGGCTGCGCTCCTACCGGCCGCACGAGCTCTTCGACGCCGACGGCCGCCCCCGCCCCGAGGTCCTCGCCTGCATCCCCGAGGGCACCAGGCGCCTGGGCTCCACCCCGCACGCCAACGGCGGTCTGCTCACCCGCAGTCTGCCGATCCGCCCACTGGAGGACTTCGCCGTCCCCGTCGACAAACCGGGCAGCACCCTGCACGAACCGACACGGGTACTCGGCGATCTGCTCGCCGCCGTGATGGCGGACACCGCCGGGCGGCGTGATTTCCGCGTGGTCGGCCCCGACGAGACGGAATCCAACCGCCTGGGGGCCCTGCTCGAGCAGACCGGAAAGGCATGGCAGGCCCAGACCCTGGCCACCGACCAGCACCTGGCCCGTGACGGCCGCGTCATGGAGGTGCTGTCCGAGCACCTCTGCCAGGGCTGGCTCGAGGGCTATCTGCTGACCGGCCGGCACGGGCTGTTCTCGTCGTACGAAGCCTTCGTGCACATCGTCGACTCGATGGTGAACCAGCACATCAAGTGGCTCAAGTCATCCCTCGCCCTGCCGTGGCGGGCGCCTGTTCCGTCCCTCAACTACCTGCTGACCTCGCACGTGTGGCGCCAGGACCACAACGGCTTCAGCCACCAGGACCCCGGCTTCGTCGACCACGTGCTCAACAAGAGCCCCGAGGTCGTCCGCGTCTACTTCCCGCCGGACGCCAACACCCTCCTGTCGGTGGCCGAACACGCCCTCAACAGCCGGGACTACGTCAACGTGATCGTCGCGGGCAAGCAGCCCTGCTTCGACTGGCTCTCCCTCGACGAGGCCCGCGCCCACTGCGCACGCGGCGCGGGCATCTGGGACTGGGCAGGCACCGAGGACGGCACCGGCGAACCGGACGTCGTGCTCGCCTGCGCGGGCGACGTGCCCACTCAGGAAGTCCTGGCCGCCGCTGCCCTGTTGCGCGGGCACCTGCCCGAGCTCACGGTCCGGGTCGTCAACGTCATCGACATCGCCCGTCTGATGCCGCGTGAGGAACACCCGCACGGCATGCCCGACTCCGAGTACGACGCCCTGTTCACCCGCGACAAGCCGGTGATCTTCGCCTACCACGGCTACCCCTGGCTGATCCACCGCCTCGTCTACCGCCGCACCGGCCACGCGCACCTGCACGTGCGCGGCTACAAGGAGTCCGGCACCACCACGACCCCCTTCGACATGGTCGTACGCAACGACCTCGACCGGTACCGACTGGTCATGGACGTCATCGACCGCGTCCCCGGCCTCGCCGTCCGGGCCGCCTCCGTACGCCAGCAGATGGCCGACACCCGCACCCGCCACCACGCCTGGATCCGCGCCCACGGCACCGACCTGCCCGAGGTCGCGGACTGGGCCTGGCCCTACTGAACCGCTCTTGTCACCAATGGAGGTGAGTCATGAACCGTGTCATCACCGTCGGCCTCGACGGCTCGCGGGAAAGCCTGGACGCCGCCGCCTGGGCCGCCCGCGAAGCCGTACGCCGCGGCCTCACGCTGCAGCTGCTGCACGCCACCGACGGTCCCCGCTCACGCACCGGACTCCCCGAACTCGACGTCAGCGCAGACCGGTTGACCGGCGCCCTGAGCCGGGCCGTCGTCGGCCTCTCCTACGCCCACCCGGCCCTGGAGCTCCACGCCCGGCACATCACCGGACCGCCCGTCCCGGCCCTGGTGGAAGCGGCGACCGAGGCAGAAGAGCTGATCCTCGGCTCCCGGGGCTTCAGCGGATTCGCCGCCTTCATGGTTGGCTCGGTCGCCCTCGGGGTGGCCTCCCGCGCCGAACGTCCGGTCGTCCTCGTCCGCGCCGGCGAACTCCCCGAGGACGCCCACGAACCCGACGCCGAGGAAGCCTCATCACGCACGACGCCGTACCGCCCGGTGGTCCTCGGCCTCGATCTCACGCAGCCGAGCGACGACCTGCTCTCGTACGCGTTCGGCGCCGCCGCGTCCCGGAACGCACCGCTCGAAGTCGTGCACGCCTGGACCCTGCCGCCGCTCTCGACGTACATCCCCGCGATCACCGTCACGGCCGACACCACCGACCTGGAGACGGACACCCGGCAAGCCCTCACCGCGACCCTGCAGCCGTGGCAGCGCAAGTTCCCGGACACGCCCGTCACCGAACACCTCGTTTACGGACACGCCGGCCACACCCTCCTCAAGGCGTCCCTGGGCGCCTCTCTGGTGGTCATCGGCCGACGCCTGCCCGGAGCCCGCCTGGGCCGGGTCGCGCACTCCGTCATCCGCCACGTGGCCTGCCCCGCCGTGGTGGTCCCGCACGTCTGACCCGGCTCCCGGCGCAGGCCCCTGGCCACCGCCGAAAGGGAGGAACGCCATGATCATCCGTCGCGTCACCGTCGGTGTGGACGGTTCTCTGAACTCCGTACGCGCCCTGGACCGGGCTGCCGAGGAGGCAGCCCGGCGCACTGCGGCCCTGGAGATCGTGTACGCCGTCCCCGACCTCGACGTGGCCGGCCCGGTCCTTGTCTCCGCGGCCGCACGAGTACGTGCCCGCCACCCCGGGCTTCCGATCACCACGCTCCCGGTCGCGGGGAACGCGGCTGCCGTCCTCGCGACGCGCGCACGCGATGCCACGCTCACAGTCGTCGGCTGCCGGAGCTTCGGTGGACTCGCCGGAGCGGCATTCGGCTCGGTGAGCCGGCGCCTGGCCTCGTTCGCGGGCGGTCCGCTGCTCGTCGTACGGGGCGATGGTGCGCCGCGCCCGTACGGCGAAGTACTGCTCGTGCTCGACCGCGAGCCGCGGACCGGCGCGACGGCATACGCCCTCGAGGAGGCCGAGCTACGCGGTGCGTGGCTGCGGACCCTGCGCACCTCGGCCCACCAGCACGTGGTGCCAGTGCCCATGGCCCACGAGCGCCTCGGTTCCTCTGCGTCGCGCCTGCCAGCTGACGACGCATCGGCTCGGGCAGCCGGCGAACCGCAACCGCGAGCCCTCACGAAGACGCGCCAAGCTACCGGTGCCCCGCAGACTCTGCTCGAGGCCACCCGGACAGCGGACGTCGTCGTGATCGCCCGCCGACACGGTGCCGGCGCACGCGGCCGGCAACTCGGCTCCGTCGCGCACACGTTGCTGCACCGGTCGCACTGCCCCGTGTTGATCGTTCCCGTCACCGAGCGCCGCTGCCGCGTGTGACCGCTCTTCCATGACGGCTACGCCATCAGCGGCCCACAAGCGACGCTGTCGTACGGCAGCGTCGAGGCAGTACAACCGCACTCAACCAGGAACTCAGCGATGTCGTGCCGACCCTCGGCACGCCAAACAGCGCCATCTCGCGATGCGTCCGCCCGACTTCAGGGCACACGGGCTGTCCGCAGCGTCACCTCGTGATCCGCCGGCGGACCAGAGTCCGCGCAGGACCGCACCGGTTTGAGCGTTACGCAGGCATCCGCCAGGCGACCCAACCAGCCCTGAGATCAGGGCCGTTCAGCCCTCTACCCGCACCCCATCGGCATCCGGCGCCGCTCACCCACGCCGACGAGAGTGAGCGGTGTCAAGCAAGGACCCCACTGTCCCGAAGGGATCACCACCATGGCCGTGCACGAGCACCCTCAGCGGCACCCGGGCTTCCACCTGCCGTCGTCGCGCAGGAACCGGACCACCTCCGCACGCGAGCCCGCCGTGTCGGAACGCACCGGCACCCGCGCCGGTCGGGCCTACGCCTTCGCGTCCCTGCGTCTGCTCATCGGGTTCGCCTTCCTGTGGGCCTTCCTCGACAAGACCTTCGGGGTCGGCTACGCAACCCCGTCCGGCAAGGGCTGGATCGACGGCGGCTCACCCACCCAGGGCTTCCTCAGCAGCGTGGCCGCAGGGCCGATGGAGTCCACGTTCCACGGCTGGGCCGGGGACACCTGGGCGAACTGGCTGTTCATGCTCGGCCTGCTCGGCATCGGCATCGCACTGATCGCCGGTGTGGCACTGCGGTTCGCCGCAGTCGCCGGCACCTTGATGATGGCGCTGATGTGGATCGCCGAATGGCCGCCCGCGAAGACCCTCTCCGACGGCTCGCCGAGCCTGTCCACGAACCCACTCGTCGAATACCACGTCATCTACGCCGTCGCCCTCATCGCCCTCGCAGCGGCAGCCGCCGGCGATGCCCTGGGCCTCGGCAGGCGCTGGGCCAAACTCCCGTTCGTCAGCCGGAACGGTTGGCTGCGCTGACCGCGGGAGGGGCGGCGGGTCTCCAAGGGAGGCCCGCCAATTCACCCCGTCACAGGCCCCCCTCTGCGCTGCCCTCGTCGGACTCGCCCTCCTCGCCGTGCACATGGGCGGCGTGGGGGGCTGGGTGGACTCCCCGACGAGGCGGTGGACGCCGGCGCTGGGCGGTACCAGGCGATCCACCCTCTACAAGGTCGGCTTTGAACGCCGGCTCGTCACCTCCATGAGGCGAGCGTTCCTGCCCAGCTGTACGGAGCCTGGCTCGACGGCGCTACTGGACGCGGCCCTCGCCGGTGTCCGGCTCGTCGTCGTCCGGCAGGTGCACGTCGTTGACGGCGATGTTCACCTCGACGACTTCCAGGCCCGTCATCCGTTCCACCGCGCCGATCACGTTCTCGCGGACCTCTGCGGCGACCTCGGTGATGCTGATCCCGTATTCCACGACGACCTGAAGGTCGATGGCGGTCTGCTTCTCACCGACTTCGACCTTGACGCCGCGCCCCGCGCTCGCGCCCCCGCCGGGAACCCGGTCGCGCATCGACCCGATGGTGCGGGTGAATCCGCCACCCAGGGCGTGGATTCCGGGGACCTCCCGCGCGGCGATCCCGGCCATCTTCTCCACCACACCGTCCGCGATGGTCGTCTTGCCGCGCAGCTCAGATTCGGCCGGCAGCACTGTGCCCAGGCCGGTGCGGGATTCGTCGGGCTTGGCCTTCTGCAGGGTGGAACTGTTCGGCTCCGTCATGGGAAGCCACCTCCTCGGGCGGTACAGGGCCTGGCGTGCCCGGGCGGCCACCGACGGCCACGTTGCACCCTGCGTGTCCAAGTACCTTGCCGGGCAACGAACATGCGTTCACGGCTTCACTTTGCGGGCATCGGCTCACTCCAAGCGGGCACGGCTTCCGGCCGCCCGTCGGGCCGGTCCGGGGACTATGCTCAGCGGTGGACGTCCCAGACCCCGGCGGCTCGTTGTTGCTCCAACGGATGGCTGCGGGTAGCGGATTGCTCGTCCCCTCACCTGACGCATCCCCCTGGGGGACTGGCGGGTTCCTCTTCTACTGGACCGGCCTTCCACCTGCCTCCGCCGTACCTACACCCCGCCGAGAGCACGCCCGGTGCCCGAGAACCCCGGCTCCGTCGTGCTGCAACTGCCCGGCGGGTCTTGCGAACCGAGGCGCCATGGCGTTACCGCAATTGAACGTCTACCGGCACGACCGGAACACCCGGGCCCTGATCACCCTGTCCGGTGAGATCGACCTGGAGTCCGTACCCCTGCTGCGCGAGACGCTGGAGCGATGTCTGCGCGACGGCATCCGCACATTCGACATCGACCTCACCCCCGTCATCTTCTGCGACTGCACCGGCCTCAACGCCTTCATCAAGGCGGCGCAGCAGATCAACACAGCCGGCGGCTCGCTCCAGCTGCACTACCCGCCACCCATGCTGACCCGGATGATCACCCTCGCCCGCTGCACCTTCCTCCTCTCAAGCCCTGCGCCCACCCCGGCAACGGCTCTCCTGCCAAACCCCGTTCCCGCACCCATGCCGGCAACGCTGCCCGTGCCGTGCCTCGAGACCCTGCGCCGCCTCACCCCCGCCGCGCCGGTCACCTCGGGCGGTGTGCCGTGAAGGCCCGGCCCGGCCGAGCGCTGTCACGGAAACCCGGCACCGAGGGATCCTCCGCCAAGGACGGAGTGCGTGTGCGTCGCGTGAACCGCTGGCTGGCGGAGGACATGCGCGAGGACCTGGCGGATCTGCACGCGGCGTTCTGCGCGACATCTCCCAGCGAGCCCTTCCGAAGTCGCAGCCGCCTCGACTTCCTGAGCCGCCTCGGCGGTGACACCCGGCGGCCGGGGTTCGCCATGGTGATCGCGGAGACGGTGGACTTGGCAGGGTGCGCGTTCGGATTCCCGGTCCCCCGTGACGGCTTGTGGTGGCTCGGCTTCGACGGCGTGCTGCCGCTCAGCGTCCGGCAACTCACCGAGTCTGGAGGCGTGTTCGCGATCACCCATCTCCTGGTCCGCCCACATGCACAGGAGTTGGAGGTGGCCAGCCGCTTACAGGAGCGGCTGCTTGCCGATCACCATGCGTCGCTGGGCGTCACCCTGGTGGCTCATGACGATCATCCTGCTCTCGATTCGGTCCGGTCCTGGGGATGGTGGGACCTCGGAGAGATCTGGCGCCCCGCCGGTCCCGCAGCGTTTTGGGTGCTGGTGCTTCCCGTCGGTGAACGAACGCCACAGAGGCTGGAAGGGCTTGCCCACCATGCCCGGCCCCGGTGGCCCGGGTGAGGTCCAACGGCCGGTCGGTCCGGATCCAGTTGCTGGTCGCCGAACAGGCGGCCCAGCGAGGTGGGCAGGTCGGCGTGATGGACGTGTGCACGGCGGCCGTGGTCGCGTTGCCGGTGAACGGTGCCGGGGTGTCCGCGATGTCCAGCACTGCGGCCAGCCATCCCCTGTGCAGCACCGACGAGATCAGCGAGAAGTTGGAAGAACTGCAGCTCACTCTCGGCGAGGGACCTTGCGTGGATGCCTTCACCCATCAGACCGCCGTCCTGACACCTGATCTGCGGAACGGCGAACTACAGGACCACTGGCCGGTGTTCGCGGAAGCAGCCCTGGAGGCCGGAGCACGCGCGGTCTTCGCCTTCCCCCTACAGATCGGGGCGATCAGCCCAGGAGTGCTCGACCTGTACGGCAATGCACCCGGCACGTTGGACGTGGAGGAACTGGCCGATGCCCTGGCCTTCGCCCGCACGGCTACCCTCGTTCTGCTCGACACGCAGATCGACGCGACGGGAGCGCCCCCCGACGCGGACACCGCACACGAAGACGCTGCAGATCTGGGCGGATACCGGGCCGAGATCGACCAGGCCATCGGCATGCTCACGGTCCAGCTCGGCGTCGGCATCGAGGAAGCCTTCATCCGGCTGCGCGCCTACTCCTACGCCCATGGCCGCCGCCTGTCTGATGTCGCCGCCGACGTGGTGGCCCACAGGCTCCACCTCGCTGACGACACGGATCCGGGCGATCACCATGGCTGACGTCCTCGCGCCCCGACATCGACAATGCCCTCTGCTGCACTTCCCGCTCCCTCGGGGCGGTACTACTCTCCGTCAAGGGTGTGTCCGATGAATGAGCAGCTGCTGGCCAAGACCTTCGTCGAACTGGCCGACAACCTGGTAGCCGACTTCGATCTGATCGACTTCCTGCGCCTGCTGACCGACCGCTGCGTGGGCATACTCGACGTGACCGCGGCCGGTGTGCTCCTTGCCGACCACGACGGTGAACTGCGCGTCATGGCCGCCTCCGACGAGCAGGTACGCCTCCTGGAACTTTTCCAGCTCCAAAGCGACGAGGGCCCCTGCCTGGAGTGCTTCCATGGCGGCGTGCCGGTGACCGTGGCGGACCTGAGCACGCAGACCGCGCGGTGGCCGCGGTTCACCGAGGCGGCGGACCTGTGCGGGTTCGGCGCGGTCCAGGCCGTGCCGATGCGACTGCGGGACGAGGTCGTCGGCGCCCTCAACCTCTTCCGAGCCACGCCGGGCCCCTTCGACCCGTTCGGCGCTTCCATCGCCCAGGCCCTGGCCGACGTCGCGACCATCAGCCTGCTGCAGCAGCGCTCGACCCAGCGCAGCACCGTCCTCAACGAGCAGCTCCAGACCGCGCTCAACAGCCGCGTACTGATCGAACAGGCCAAGGGCAAACTCGCCGAACGCCGGAACATCGACATGGAACAAGCCTTCAGTGCGCTGCGCGGCTACGCCCGCGCCCACAACCGGCGCCTGTCTGACGTGGCCCGTGCCTTCATCGACAATGCCGAGCCGCTCGCCGGCCTGGATACCTGACCCTCATGGCGTAGTTGACCACGGTGCGCCAGTTGTCCGACTCGGCAGTGATCAGGCCGCGCGACCGGCCCGAGAGTCAATTCGCCGCATCGTGGATCCAGTCCACCGCGCTGTTGGCAGTGTTGGCGTTGAGCAGGAAGAAGGCGATCCAAAGGATCAGAATCAGTGCTGTGATGTCCGCGATGTGGAGGATGACCGTCCCCGCGGGATTTCCGCAGTGGCGGCTCGCCCTACCCGACGACCCGCCTCGACAGCTGAATGAAACCTCGGGCCGCCCGAATGACTGGCTGACATAGGGGAACACGGCCGACAGCGACGCAGACCTCGCAACGGGCTGAGGCGCATCGCCCCCTGGCAGGAGTAGGTAAATGCTCGCCTTCGCAGCAGCTGTGCTCTTCGTCATCGCCTTCATCATCCACGCCACCGAGACGTCGACCGAGGCGATCTTCAGCCCGACCGGTCTCATGCTTGTCGGACTTGCCCTCCTTGCACTGCACTCGGGCGGTGTGGGATCCGGATGGGCTGCCCGGGGCCGAGGCCGTGGACGCCGGCGTTGAGCAAAGGACCAGAGGCCGGGCCTTGGCGACCCGGCCGAGTCATAGCGTGCGCCCAGGATGACGTCGACCACGGGCGGCACCAACGTAACGAGGAGCCAAAGGAGAAGACGCCAGCAGCCTCAGGCCCATCGGGGTCGCCCGCGACTACGGAACGTCGGCTCCTTCGCCCCCTCCGAGTCTGGTGACGCCCCTTTCCGTACGACGGCTCGTAGCACCGGGCGTCATGCCGCATCAGGAAGCGGCGCGCGGCAGTCGTGCGGCGCGGACCTCACCGATCTCGATCAACAGGCGGCCCCCGGCCCCGTCAGAGGTGCCCCCAAAGGGCTGCCCCACAGTTCTCGCGGATCAGGTGGATTCGGGTCAGACTCGCGCAGCACGGCATGGCGTTCACCGAGGATCTGGCCGACCGTGGTGATGAGTTCGCCGAGCAGTGCGTCGGCTTCCTCGACGGCCAACCGTGGTGCATCCACGAAGCCGTTGACGGCGTGCTGGAGGCGCAGCTGCAGCTTGTCACGCTCGCCCGGCGGGAGTGCCGTGCCGGGCTCCGGCAGGCGGGTGGGCCGGCGGGGCTCGGACAGCGACATGGGTTCTTGGGGATCGGGCCTGCGCGCGGGTTGCTGGGCTTCGGTCACGGCGTGCTCCCTCGGCTGGCGTCGCGGCGCCGCAAGGTCCCCCAGGGGCGCCGCTCGGGCTCGTCACTGTGCTGTGAGCACGCGGCGCCGGGCCGTTCTCCGGCAAGGTCGTCGTAGAAGGCGCGGGCGTGCACGAAGAGGTCGCGCAGGTCCTCCGTCCTGCTCTTGCCTGCATCGGAGTGGTGGACGGCCGCGTGCAGGCGGCGGTAGCTCTCCAGGTGCTGCGGGTGGTGCACCGAGAGCGCGGCGAGCTGCTCCCGGTACGGTTCGGCCGGGAAGCCGCGCTCCTGCGCGAGCCCCCCGATCACCCCGTCGGCATGGGCCGCCGCCTTGGCGGGGGCGTCGACGAACTCCTCCTGGGCATAGGACCATTCGGCGGCGTACTGGTCGTACGCCTCGGCCGTCAGCGGGTGGACCTTCAGGTCACCGTGGCGGTGGACCCGGCCGTCCAGGTCCTTCTTGGCCGCCTTGGTGTCACCGTCGTACTGGGCCACGGTCCGCTCGTACTCCGGGCCGAAGCGATGGCGCAGGCCGCTGGCGCCCTCGCCCGCGAGGAACTTGGCGGCGAGCAGTCCGGCGATGAGGATCACCACCACGAGCAGGGCGATGAGGAAACCGGTGGACATGGTGTGCCTTCCGGTGGATGAGCCCACACTTGGGGCTGTGCGTGGCCGGGTAGCCGCGGGCAGCGGCACCAAACGGAACGACCTGGCGGAGGTCCCGTACGGCATCCGCATGACACCGGGGCGAGGGCTGCGCGCAACCCGCCGGCCTCGTGCCTCCAACCGGCCGGGGCCTCGGCTTCGGTCCGGAGCTATGCTGGTGAGAGACGTCCCAGTCCCCGGCGGCGCAGGGCCAGTTGGCCACGATCATTGCCCCGTACGTCCACCCGGTCTTCTGAACCGAGGCGTCCCATGCGCATTCCGCCGCACCCCGACGAAGCCGAAGAGTCACAGCCGTCCCCGATGGACACCGTGCGGCTACGCAGACTGAACCGCTGGCAGGCCGAGGACCTCCGGGAGGACCTCGCAGACCTGTATGTGGAGTCCTCGACCACCCGGCCCGGCGAAGAGTTCCGCGGCCGACAGGAGTTCTTGCACCGCCTGGCGGACAACGTACAGATGCCCGGATTCGTCATGCTGATCGCGGAGGCGCAGTCCGTGGTGGGCTGCGCCTACGGATTCCCTGTCGTGCGCGACGGCTCCTGGTGGCAGGGGTTCGACGGGCCGCTGCCGCAGAACATCGAGCAACTGACCGCGTCCGGGCATGTTTTCGCGATCACCGAAGTCGTCGTTCACCCGCATGGGCAGCATCGCGGTCTCGCGCGTCGGCTGCAGGAGCGGCTGCTCGCCGACCACCAGGCATCCCTCGGCATCACCTCGGTGGACCGGTCTGATCGCACCGCCTGCGCGGCCCTTCAGTCCTGGGGCTGGCAGGACGTCGGAGAGATCCGCCGGGAACCGCCCGGCGCCACCGCCCTGCGGGTCCTGGTGCTTCCGCTCGGCGAGCGCACGGCAGAGCATCCGGACGGCCTCGCGCACAACGACCGCACCCAACGGCCCGAATAGTCGGCAGAGTTGGCAGCCCAGCACGGCTCGGACCCGATGGGAGCGGACGAGGCGCATGGAGTGGTCGCCCAAGCTGGAGGCACGGCGGATCGCGGCAGTGCGCCGGTACGACATCCTGGACACCCCGCCCGACGGGGCGTTCGACCGGATCGCCGCACTGGCCGCGCGCCTCTTCGACGCACCGGCGGCGACGGTGACGATCGTGGACACCGATCGGGTCTGGTTCAAGGCCGTGTACGGACTGGCGGGCGTCACCCAGACCGGCCGGGATCCAGGGCTGAGCACCTCGGCGATGCTCGCCGACGACATCCTGATCGTCCCCGATGCGCTGGCTGATCCGCTGGCCCACACCCACCCCCTGGTGACCGGGCCGACGCGGGTACGTTTCTACGCCGCCGCCCCCATCATCACCAGCGACGGATACCGCCTCGGCACCGTCGACGTCCTGGACACCGAGCCCCGCCGGATCACTGCCGACCAGGCCGGCGCCCTGGCGGATCTGGCCGCGCTGGTGATGGACGAGCTGGAACTGCGGCTGTCCGCGATGCAGATGCTGCGGGTGGAACGCGAGCTACTGGCGGTCGAGCACGCTGCGCGTGAGCGGACCGAGCGCGACCGGGCGGAGATCGCCGCGTTCGCCTCCACCCTGCAGCGCACCCTGTTGCCTCCCGCCCTGCCGGAGGTGCCGGGGCTCGAGGCGGCCTGCCACTACACCACCGCCTCGGTCCACGACGTGGGCGGCGACTTCTACGACGTCTTCCCGCTGGACGCGCGGCGCTGGGCGTTCTTCCTCGGCGATGTCAGCGGCCGTGGCGCACCGGCCGCCGCGGTCACCTCGCTGATCCGCTACACCCTGCGCTCCACCGCCCTGCTGGAACCCGACCCCCGCGCCGTCCTGCGGACGCTGAACGCCACCCTGCTGCTCGACCCGGACGACGGCAGCCGCTTCTGCACCCTCACCTTCGGCACCCTGGCCGCCGACCCCGCGGGCGGCTTCGCCCTCACTCTGACCGGCGGCGGCCACCTCCCGGCCTACCACCTGCGCCCGCCTCTCTACGGCGGACCCGCACCGGCCGCCGCCCGCGCCGAGCCCGTGAACCTGCCCGGCGGAATGCTCGTCGGCGCCCTGGCCCAGGCAGACTTCACCTGCCGCAGTTTGCGCCTCGCTCCCGGCGAGGCGCTGTTCCTCTACAGCGACGGTCTCATCAAGGCCCGAACATCCCACGGCGCCCGGTTCGGCGAGACCGGATTGGCCGCCCACCTCAGTCACCATGCCGCGACCCGTCCGGCCATCGGCGCCTCGGCAATCATCAACGACCTCACCGCGTTGCTCGGTACGTTTCCCGCCGGCCCAGCCGACGACGTCGCCCTGCTCGCCCTCAGCGCCACCCCTACCACCCCGGCCACAGCGCCTTCCGGCGCGTCGGGCACCGCCCACACCAGCCTGCCCCGTCCCACGTGAGCGGACCGGACCGCCAAGGGCTGTCCGGCCTGTGTTTGGGGTGCATCAGGCGGGCTACCCGAGGAGAGCGTCCGTCGGCCGGCCAGGACGAAGGCACCGGAGAGTTGAGTTCACAGCTTCCGGTGCCGCCCGTTGGTCTCGTTCCGCTCCCACTCGCAGGGCGCTGTTGCCGGTCACAGTCAGCCGGCCGCGTGCAGGCGCCGCAGTGCACCGCGCAGCTCGCGTTGCATGTGTTCCGGAAGCGCCTCATCGTCGGCCGTGGCGACCAGGGCGGCCGCCACGACCCGGAGTTTGACGTTGCAGTGCTGCGAGACGTCCACCAGCAGGCCCCAGGCCCGCTCACTGGAACACGGCGCCACGACCATCACCATGCCGCGCGCCTGGTCGATCACGGAGCGGCTGGTCAGGGCGCGGCTCAATTGGTCATTCTGGGCGCGTAGTTCGGCAACCTCCGTCGCCAAATCCAGTTCCTCCTCCAAAAGCCCGGCACTCACTTCCTGCCGGGCTTCCTGGACCGTGATCGCCTGCTGCATGGCGCATCCCTCATCACGCAGGTGGTCAGCGAGTGATCAGCGGCGGGCAAGTTGTCGCTCGCCGCCCGCGCCGGGCTGGTAGGTGAGGCCGTAGTGCTGGAAGATCGCTGCTTCTTGCTCGGCAGGCAGGATGTCGTCCGTACCGATCGAAGGAGCTTTGCGCACCAAGGATTTGACGTACCGCACCTGCAGGCGGTCGGGTCCTGCGACGGCGTCGTCGAGAGGCACGAAGAGCAGCCGGTGGCGGGTCGGCAGTCCGGTCCGCACGGTGGCCATGGCGGGCTCGTCGGTGGTGGTGTCCACATAGACCGCTTCGAGTACACCGATCTTGTGTCCCTCGGTGTCCACGACGTCGCAGTCACGCCACTCGCGGATGTCAGCTGTACGGATCATGCTCTGGCCCTTCCGGGAGACTCGCCCGGCGTTCGGCGATACGGTCATCTGCGCTGTGCCGCGTGGAGTCGCCGCAGCGCCCTGCGCAGTGCTACGTGCAGTTCACGGGGCAGCTCCACCCCGTCCGAGGTCGCCACGAAAGCCGCGGCAACCTCGCGGAGCCTGAGGTCACACTGTCGTGAGACATCCACCAGCAGACTCCTTGCCTCCCCGCGGGAACACGGAGCCAGGGCCATCACCATGCCGCGCGCCTGGTCGATCACCACGTGGCCGGCCAGCGCCCGGCGCAGTGTGTCGTTCTCCACGCGCAGCATGGCAATGGCCGGCGCAAGCGCCGCATCGCCCCAGGCCACCTCGGCCTTCAAGGCCCATCGCTCTTCCTTGACCCTGACCGTTTGGTTCATGACACCCGCCTAGCGATGGTGTTCGCGGTCGCGGCGGTCCTGACGCATCCAGCGTCCGCGGCGCTGGTGCCGGTAGCGGCGGGCCCAGCGGTCCTCACGGTCCCGGGAGTCCCGGTACTCCCCGTACGCGGAATCCTCACCGCGACGCCGGCGCCCCGGTCCGCGCCGGCCGTAGTGGACGTATCCGAAGATCAGCACGGCCCCGGCAAGCCACCACAGGGAGTTCACAAAGCCCAGACCGAACAGGGCAAGCGCGAGGATGGCGAACAAGAAGATCACGGCGGGCCTCCCCGGCGCGAAGGGTCCCCCTGCGCGACGAAGTCGCGAGCGTGGGGGAGGTTGGTCGCTGCCGGGGACCAGGGCTTCACTCAACAGCGTAGTCCCGCCCGACGGTTGCAGATAGCGTCCAGCCTCAACGCGTACGGCCCGGCGCAGATGGCCACTTGACGCCTGTCCAGGATCAACGCCGGGGACTAGTGTCACCCGTGCCGCCCCGGCCCCCGGCAGCGTCGAGAAGTCAGCGCGCTCCCCGTAGGGCGCCTCCTGCGCATCGGCTCCGGAATCCCACCGCGTCACGAGTGTGCCGGCCCGCCGTCGCCACGCGAGCCCGGCCCCGTCTCCATGCGCCCCGTGCGGGCAACGATCCGTCGCCCGTCCCCTCGCCATGCCCGACAGCAGGCGGTGCCATGTACGCGCTGGTCCTCCTCGTCCCCTTCATCCTGCTCGGCGCCGTGATGAGCCTGGCCTGGTGGGAGGACCGGATACTGCCTCCGACCGCGGCGACCGAAGCCCCCGCCGAGGCTCCATCCACCCCAGTAGCCGCACCTGATCACACCCAACCGCCCTATGGCACAGGCTCATTGACGGACGACGCCGCCGAGCCTTGACCGCACCGCGGGTTCGCGGCCATGCCGATCCCTCGAGCCCAAAGCAAGACTAGAACCCGTAATAGTCACTCAACCATGCCACAAGAATGGCAACAGGAACAGTTAGAATCAGAAGAACTATCGCCCCCATTAAATTCGTCACCCAACCTACGTGGGCATGCATGACGACTTGCCGAATATCGCTACGGCTATACGGTATGACCTTCACCGCACGCTTTGAATTATCAATAGACTCCGAAACGAAGACCCCCGCACAGAGCAGGTAAGTCCAGAATAGAAATTCACGAGTCGGCCGTGGCACCCAACTTACATGCTGGCTCAATTCATATACCGCGTAGCCGACGAGGGAGATAGTATATTCTGGCGCCGGGAGAAATAGAGCCCCGAGGGCCATTCCTAGAATAAACAACGTAGTCCCGATGACGTCCAAGCTAGGGATGTACCATACCCGCCTTGCGGTGTCGAAAATATCTTTAACGCGATTCTTCAGGCAGGGGGCGACTCCTGCTGGGTAGTAGATAGAACCATTCTCAAAGTTTATAACAATGTTCGGGCCAACTGTCTCAAATTGCACTCTTTGAAGATCGGACCTGCGGGCTTTTTGAAGGTCCGCGACGGTAGCCGAAACCGTGTTTCCGCGAAATATGGTGACCCCCTGCGAGCACTGCGCTAGAAGATCATAAAGGTCTTCTAAATCCTCCAGCCACAGCCGCACGCCCGGGATCTCCACTACTTCGGGACCCTCCGGGGGTGGCGAGAAGAATTGCGGCGCGCCAGTCATAAGCATTCACCCCATAACCCTCAATGCCCCCAGTCCAGATTGCCGTAAATAATCCTTGATCGCTAGAGCGAAGGAGTGCTGATGGCGATGTGATGGGCCCTGCGCGCCCTGGGGGCTTCTCGACCACCCCTGCGAGTGGTCGGGTGATCAGAAGTACAAATACCCAGGTCCCGGCAGTCGCCGGGCAACTACTTCGGACGCGTCGCCCTCCCTCTACACCCCGGCCAGTTGTGCGTCACTCACCGGGTGACCGAACGCTTGGGCCTTCGCCCTCGCACCAAACAGGAAGTGCGGCAACGCACCATCGCTATCTCTGGTCATGCCAATTTAGGCCAAGCCGCGGCAAGACCCCCAGCGCGAAGAGAATCAAGAACCTTCTGGTACTTCGGTGAAGAAGCCAGGGAACTGCGACGGTCGTGGTCTACGGAAGCCGCCAGTCGACCGGCTCCGCGCCCTGCCGCACAAGGAGCTCGTTCACCTTGCTGAACGGCCGCGAGCCGAAGAAGCCGCGGTCCGCCGACATGGGCGAGGGATGCGAGGACTCCACCGCCGGCAGATCGCCGAGGAGCGGCCGCAGATTGCGGGCGTCCCGCCCCCACAGCACGGACACCAGCGGCTTGCCGCGTGCGGCGAGCGCGCTGATGGCCTGCTCGGTGACTTCCTCCCAGCCCTTGCCACGGTGCGCGCCCGGCTTGCGCGGAGCCGTGGTCAGCGCCCTGTTCAGCAACAGCACACCCTGCTCAGTCCACGGCGTCAGATCACCGTTGGAGGGCCGGGGCAAGCCTAGGTCCGAGTTCAGCTCCCGGTAGATGTTCTCCAAGCTGCCCGGCAGCGAACGCACATCAGGCGCGACAGCGAAGCTCAGCCCGATCGCCATGCCCGGCGTCGGGTAAGGATCCTGACCGACGATCAACACGCGTACGTCGTCAAACGGTTGCTGAAACGCCCGCAGGACATTCGCCCCGGCCGGAAGATACGTCCGGCCCGCCGCCACCTCCGCACGGAGAAAGTCCCCCATGCCCGCAATGCGATCGGCCACCGGCTCCAGAGCCTTCGCCCAGCCGGCCTCAACAAGTTCGTGCAACGGTCGCGGTGCCATGCCGAGTCACTCTAGTGGTCCACACTGACAGCCCGTACAAGCAGGCAGGATCCCTGCATCCAGAGCACGACACGGCGCTAGTCTTCGTCCTCATCAAGGTCGTCAAGACGTGCGAGAAGCTCGTGCAGCCGGTCATCGGGGAGGAGGGGAGCCCGTTGCGCCCAGTGATCAAGCCACTCCGCCATAGCCATCATGCCTGGTCATCCAATCGACGCCGGAACCGAGAACTCGGAACTCCCGCACAGGAGGCCACCAAGCAGGCCATCGGCGCGCTCGCCGCACGCGGCAAGCCGCTGGTGTCCGTGCTGTGGGGGCGGGACGCCCGCAATCTGCGGCCGCTCCTCTGCGATCTGCCGGCGGTGGAGTCCTCGCATCCCTCGCCGCATCCCTCGCCCATGTCGGCAGACCGCGGCTTCTTCGGCTCGCGGCCGTTCAGCAAGGTCAACGAGCTTCTGGCGCGACAGGGCGCCGAGCCGGTGGATTGGCGGTTGCCGTGACGGCGGCCGCCGAGTGGGTGCTGGGGGTCGACTCCGGCGGGTCGGGGCTGCGGGTCGGCCTTGCGGCGGTGGACCCCGGGCCCGGTTCGACGGCAAGCCCTCCAGGGGACGGGCCCCGGGGGCTCCGCCCCCCGACCCCCGCTCCTCAAACGCCGGAGGGGCTGGATCTGACGGAAACTCCGGAGGACCCGGACCGGCAGGCGGGACCGGGTGCGCGGGCCTTGCCGACCGGCCCGCGCAGCACCACCGCCTCCCGCGAACCCATACGCACCGGCCCTGAAGGGATCGACGCCGCCCACCTCCTGGAACAGCTCGTCCCCATGGCCCGCAAGCTGCTCGATCAGGCAGGCGGCGGCGCCCTGCGGGCCGTGGCCATCGGGGCCGCCGGAATGGCCACGCTCGGGGACGGCCTGCGGGCCACGCTGCCCGGCGCCCTGGAGGCCGAGTTCGGGGTGCGGCGCCTCGTGCTGGCGGCCGATGCGGTGACGGCGTATGCGGGAGCGCTCGGGCAGCGCCCCGGTGCGGTGGTCGCCGCCGGGACCGGCATGATCGCCCTTGGCACTGATCTCGGCGCTTGGCGGCGGGCCGACGGCTGGGGGCACCTCCTGGGCGACTGCGGCGGTGGCGCCTGGATCGGCCGTGCCGGGCTCGATGCCGCGATGCGGGCGCACGACGGACGCCGTGGCGGCTCGGCCGCGCTGCTCGCGCGCGCCGAGGAAGTGTTCGGCGGCCCAGTGACCGAGCTGCCCGGCCGGCTCTACCCGCGCACCGACCGCCCCGCCGTGCTCGCCTCCTTCGCCCCCGAGGTGGCCCGCTGCGCCCCCGCCGACCCCGTCGCGGACGGCATTCTGCGGGATGCCGCCGGGCACATCGCGGCGGCGGCCGCCGCCGTGTGCCCGGTCGGGACCGACTGTGAAGTCGCCCTGACCGGCGGCCTGTTCAAACTGGGCGACCCGCTCCTCACCCCCTTGAAGGAGGAGCTGGCCGGTCAACTGCCGTACGCACGGCCGGTGTCGGCGGCCGGCGACCCGCTGTCCGGGTCGCTCGCCCTCGCCTCCGCACTCGCCGTCGACCGCCTGCTGCTGCCGCACGACGGCCGGCTGCTGCACTGCGTCGGATCGCCTGCCGACGGCCGCGACGGGTCACCGGCCGACACCCCAGGGCCCCTTACCGATCACCACAGTTGACTCAATCGGAACTGAACGGATAAATCCGGACGGATACCACTCACCCGCCCCCTCCCCGAACAGAGGACCAGGGGAAGCCAGTAGCATGCGGCGCCATGAGCTCCCCCACTGGGCCCGCTTCCGGCCTGCCTGTACGAATGCCGCGACCCCGCCAGCCCGGCCGGCACCGCCGCCCGGAACCCGTGGTTGCTCCCGAGGGAGCACCCGCACTGGTGCTGGCCGTTCCTGGCGTGCCCAGCACAGCCACCCGGGGCCTCGCCGAAGAGGTCATAAGCATCGCCCGCTCCGAGCTGCCGGGCCTCGACGCCCGGATCGGCTTCCTCGAAGGCACCGACCACGAGGCCACCGTTTCGGCCGAGTACCCGACCCTCACGGCGGTCCTCGCGCACAGCGCCGAGCAGCGCGCCGCCCGCTATGAGCAGGCGCTCGCCGCAGGTCAGGAGGTGGCCGAGCCGCAGGGCCCGGTCGCCGTCGTGGTGCCGCTCCTCGCGGGGCCGGACAACGCGATGATGCGCCACATCCGGCAGGCCGTGATGGACAGCCGTGCCGCCGTCGAGCTGACCGATGTGCTCGGCCCGCACCCGCTGCTCGCCGAAGCGCTGCACGTACGCCTCTCCGAAGCAGGGCTGGCCCGCGCCGACAGGGCCAGGCTCTTCACCGTGGCGACGGCGGCGGACGGCATCATCCTGGCCACCGTCGGCGGCGAGGAGGCCGTGCAGGCCGCCGGGATCACCGGCATGCTGCTCGCCGCGCGCCTCGCGGTGCCGGTCATGGCCGCCGCCCTCGACCAGGACGGCGCGATCGCGGCGACCGCCGAGCAGCTGCGCGGCTCGGGCTCCGGCCAGCTCGCGCTGGCCCCGCACCTGATCGGCCCGGAGGTGGGCGACGGCCTGCTCGACACGGCCGCGAAGGAGGCGGGCTGTGCCACTTCGGAGGCGATCGGCGCGTACCCGGCGATCGGCAAGCTCGCGCTGTCGAAGTACATGACGGCCCTGGGCATCGCCCCGCCGCAGCCCGCGCAGACGCACTGAACGGGTTAGCGGCGCCGAGCACCCTGCCGCGCACAAGACGAAGCACGCAAGGGCCCGCCCCCGGACAGGGAGCGGGCCCTTCGTACGTCCTCAGCGCCTGATGGGAGGCCCGGCATCCACTGATGCCTCCCAGGGGCCCGGCCTCCGCCGAACGTCTCAGCCGAACACCACGCACGAAGCCGCCGGAGCCTCGATCGACCCCGCGCGCTCCGGGATGCCCGTCTGCGGGTCGACGGCGAACCACGTCACGTCGCCGGAGCGTTCGTTGGCCGCGTACAGGAAACGCCCCGAGGGATGCACCGCCAGGTCCCGGGGCCAGTGGCCGCCGCAGTCCACGGTGGTGACCAGGCGCGGCGCGCGGCCCTCGGCGTCCAGGGCGAGCACCGAGATCGCGTCCTGGCCGCGGGTCGCGGTCCACGCGAAGCGGCCGTCCGGGGCGATCACGACCTCCGACGGGTAGGCGTCGCCGGTGACTTGACCGGCGAGGACGGGGATCTCGCCGAGCGGTTCGAGCCGGCCGGCCTCGGCGTCCCAGCGGCAGGTGGTGAGGGTGGGGGCGAGTTCGTTCATGACGTACGCGAGGTCGCCGCGCGGGTGGAACGCCAGGTGGCGCGGGCCGCTGCCGGGGCGCAGGGCCACCTCGTGGTGCAGGCGCAACTCCCCCGCCGTCAGGGCGCACACCCGCACGGAGTCGGTGCCGAGGTCGACGCTGAGCACCCAGCGGCCGCTGGGGTCGGGCAGCACCTGATGGGCGTGCGGCCCTTCCTGGCGGGCGGCGACGGGCCCCGTCCCCTCGTGCCGGAGCACGCCGCCGGCGCCGTCGAGTGAGCCGTCCGTGTTCAGGGGCAGCCAACTGACGCTGCCCGAACCGTAGTTGGCCGTCAGCACATGTCCTTGCGCGAGCGCGAGGTGTGTCGGCCCGGAGCCGCCGACGAGGGCGGGCGCGCCGAGCAGTTCGGGCTTGTCGCCGCGCACGCCGAACGCCGCGGCCTGCCCCTCGTCCGTCTCTCCGACCGCGTACAGGACGTCGCCGTCCGGGGCGAGCGCGAGGTAGGAGGGGTCGGAGAGCGCGTCCGTGGCGCCGAGCACGCTCAGCGCCCCGGTGTCCTGGTCGACCGCAGCCATGAGGATGCCCCGGCCGCCCGCCGAGGTGAACGAACCGATGTACGCCCGAACGCCGCCCACTGGATTGCCCCTTCGTCCCGGCACGCGGGTCCCCGCGTGTCACGGCGCCGACCGTAGCAGGCGGTCTAGACCAGGATCGGCAGACCCTCGGCCTCGCTTGACCGCGCCCCTCAGCCGTCCAGGTCGCCCCGCGCCCGGGCATGCGCCTCGGCGTGGTGGACGTACGCGGGACGGCGCTCGGTCGGGTCGTAGGTGCGGTGGAAGACGGGGGTCGCGCTGCCGGAGATCGGCGGCACGATCCAGGACCAGTCGGCGCCCACCGGACGGCCGTGGCGCTCCTCGCGTCCCATGTGGGCGAGGAAGCGCCGCGACTCGGTGTGGTGGTCGGTGACGGTGACGCCCGCCCGGTCGAAGGAGTGCAGGACGGAGCGGTTGAGCTCGACCAGGGCCCGGTCCTTCCACAGCGAGCGGTCGACGCCGGTGTCGAGGCCCAGGCGGTCGGCGATGCACGGCAGCAGGTCGTAGCGGTCGGTGTCGGCGAAGTTGCGGGCGCCGATCTCGGTGCCCATGTACCAGCCGTTGAACGGCGCGGTGGGGTAGCAGACACCGCCGATCTCCAGGCACATGTTGGCGAGTGCGGGCACCGCGTGCCAGCGCAGCCCGAGCTCCGCCCACCATGCGTACTCCGGGTGCTCGATGGCCACTTCGAGCACGGCGTCCGCCGGCAGCGGGTAGCAGCGGGGCTCCTCCCCCGCGCCCTGCACCACGAGCGGCAGCACGTCGAAGGGCGTGCCCGCGCCGCCGGGCCAGCCGAGGCGGCGGGCCAGTGCGGTGATCCCGACGTTGCGCGGATCGCCGCACACAGCGCCGTCGGGGGCCTCGTAACCCGCGTACCGGATCAACTGCTCGTTCCAGATCCGCGGCCCCGGGCGGCCCGGCTCGTCGGGGGCGAACACCGTGATCAGCGGGCGGATCCGGCCGTCGCGGCCGGCCGCCTCGCGCAGGTGGTCGGCCGACTCCGCGGCGATGTCCGCGCCCCGGGTGACCTGCCGTCGATCGCGTACGCGCAGGGAGCGCCAGTAGAGGCGGCCGATGCAGCGGTTGGCGTTGCGCCAGGCGACGCGGGCGCCGAAGGTGAGTTCTTCGGCGGTGTGGCGGTACGTTCCCGTCGCGTCGATCTCGGCGCGGATCACCTCGGTGCGGTGGGCCGGGTCGGCGCCGTCGAGTTCCTCGCGGTGGTGCAGGGCGATGAACTCGACGGCCTCCTGCCACCTGGCGATCGGCTCCGGGTGGCCGCCCGCGCATCGGCTGCCCGGAGCCGTCACCGCCGCCCTGTCGTGGCGCTCACCGGTCTCCGGCAGGGCGGCGGCCCTGCAGGTCACGGTCTCCTGGTCACGGCGCAGGAACTTCCGCACGGCGAACACCCCCAGGCGGCTGCGGGACGCGAACCGCTCCCGCACGGTCCGCGCGTGACTCCCGTGTGTGTCGCGGGATTACCCTCCGCTCCCCCTGATCCACCCTGTATGTGCCCGGTGAATGTGCCTCATTCACGGGCGGGTTGTACATGTCGCAGGTCAGGGTCGGGAGTTGCGCGGGAGTGCGTGCCGGGCGCGTGCGCCGGGCCGGGAGCGTGCGTGCCGGGCGTCGGGGTGCCGGCGGCAGCAAGCCCTCAGGCCGCGCTGTCGGCCTCGGGCGGGCGGTCGCCGTCCGCCAGGGCCGCCGGATACCGGTCGACGAAGGTGAACGCGGCCTCCAGGCGGGCGAGTTGGATCACCTTCATCACGGACGGTCCGCCACGTACGACCCAGAGCGTGCCGCCGCGCTCGGCGACCCGGGACCGGATCCCCGACAGCAGGCGCAGACCTGCGGGATCCAGGAACGTCACGGCGGTCAGGTCGACCACCACCTCGGGACAGCGGCGGACCATCAGTTCCGCCGCGTGTGGTGCGAGCGCCACCGCGGCCTGGATGTCCATCTCCCCGTGGAGTTCCAGGACGGTGGTCGGTCCCACGACTTGCGCGTACATCGCGTAGGCCGGTTCATCGGCGCTCATCGCGAACCCCCTGCACATTTCTCAGGACAGACAGAAAATGGGCGAGGCCTCGATGCGGGATCGCAGCGGGGCGTCACCACCACCGAGGTCCAGGGCGATGGCCAACTCTTACACCGGTTGCAGAGCCCGGTGCCACCTCTCGTCCCCCAAGGGACCGAAGCCGATTCAAGGGTGCCCACGATCGATCGGCCGCGATCGAGTTCGACCGTTCCTGCCCCGCGCGCGACACAACTGCGGTATGCGTACGGTCAGTTGAGGAGGGAGAGCACCGAGTTCGCGTCGAGGTCACGGCGGACCAGGGCCTGGGCGGTGTCGGTGAGGCGCAGGCCGTTGGCCCTGCAGTAGCTCTGCAGGGCGTGCAGGGCCCGGGTGAGGTCGAGCCCGCCCCGTTCGGCGAGCATCCCCGTGGCCATCTCGACGGCCGCCTTGCCCGCCAGCGCGGACTGTACGCGGGTGAGGATGTCACCGGTACCGGCCTGATCGGCGCGGTAGTGGATGAGGGCCAGGGCCGCCACATCGGCGAGGGCCTGGGCCAGCCGCAGGTCGGCGGCGGGCAGACCGCCGGGCGCGGCGAGCAGGAGGTTCACCGCACCGATGGTCCGGTCCCCCGCACGCAGCGGCAGCGCATGCGCGGCGCGGTAGCCGGCCCGCACCGCGAGGGGCACCAACTCCGGCCAGCGGTCGGCAATTCCACCCAGGTCGGCGACGTCCACGGGCCGGCCGGTGCGGTAGCAGTCCAGGCACGGCCCCTGCCCGCTCTGCAGCCGGAACATCTCGACGAGCGCCGCACTCTCGCCGGAGACCGCCATGGTGCGCAGGCCGCCACGGGCCGTCGCCATCATGATGCCCACGTCATGCGCCCCGACGATCTCGACGCAGTGCCGTGCCAACCGGTCCAGGAGGACCACCGGGTCGAAGTCCTCGGCGAGGGTGTCGGTCAGACCGACGAATGCCTCGGCGAGCTGCTGTTCCCGGTTCATGTGACCGTTCACCGTCCCTCTTCATTCGTGCTGCGCCGCCTGGGCTCAGCGTCCGGGACTGTCTCCGCCTGGAAGCGGAGTGCCCGGTCGACGACGTCTCGGGCCACCTCGGTGACCGTGCGTCCCTCGGCGAAGGCGTGCGCCCGCAGCCGGTCCAGGGCCTGCTGCGGGTCGGTTTCCAACTGTGCCATGACCATGCCGACGGCCTGGTGGACCTCGGTGTGGTCGGCCTCCGCAGCCTCTACCCATGACGCTACTCCGCTCCCGTCCACCGGGTCATGGCCGTCGGGTTCGGCAGCGAACTGCAGGTCGGAGCCGTGGCGCGGATTCAGCTCGAAGTCGTGGTGCAGATTCAGGACGGCGAAGGTGAGCGCGTCCCGCACCATGAGCGCGAGCCGCAGCTCCCGCTCGGACAGCGCGCCCACGCTGTCGCGGTACAGGTCGAAGGTGCCGATCGCCAGTACGCCGGTGCCGAGCGGCAGGGAGAACACCGCCCGCGCGCCCAGCTCCACGGCCTGCTGTGCGAAGACCGGCCATCTGCGGAAGTCGGGCCCGCCGGTGAGGTCCGCGGCCAGCACCGGCGCGACCAGCTCCAGCGCCGACCTGCAGGGCCCTTCACCCAGGGTGTACTGGGCCTCGGCCAGCCGGCCCGCGACCGGGTCGCTGGCGCACCACAGGGCCTGCACCGCGCCGGGCGCGGTGAGGGACACCGAGGCCCCCGTCACGGGGAGCAGGTCGAGGCAGGCCCGGCACAGCGCCAGGGGAACATCCCGGCGCGCGACGCCCGCGGCAGCCGCCGCCAGGGCGGCCGTGATCTGCTGACGCCCCTCGGAAACGCGGCCGGAGGCTCCGTCGCCCTTGTCGTCACCACCAGGTTGCTCACGCCGCATCGCCACACCTCCGCCCGTCCCACACAGCCGGCCGACATGATCCACCAGTATGGGCCACGACCCGGGCCCCGGACGGAAACATGCCCTGGGCGTAACGGCGTACGCCGTCGGATGCCCGCGAACGGCGCGCGGCACCGAACGCTCCGGGGCCCACCGGGGTCGGCTGCGGACACGGGGCGGCGACGGGCCCGGCGGGCCGCCTCAGGGGATGCGGTCGAGCGCCGCTCAGGCGCCTTCCACACGGGCACGTACCGAGCCGCGCAGGGGCACGGCGAGATGGGTGAGCGCCCGCTCCAGGGCGTGCAGATGGGCCAGCGCCTGCTCGGCGCCGGGGTGATGGTCCGCCGCGGTGGCGGGCTCGGGCAGCCGTCCTGCGGCCTCGGTTCCGACCAGGGCGTGTACGGCCGTGGCGACGCGTTCGCACGCGGCGGTGAGGCGGGCGTCGTGGGAGGCGTCGGGGTCCGCGGCCACGGCGGCGAGGCCGCGCACCTCGCGGGCGCAGTCGTCGAGCAGGACCAGGATCTGGCGGGCCCGCGCCTTGCGGGCCCGGTAGGGGCTCAGCGGGTGCACCAGCGGGGCGAGGGCCATACGGACGCGGCCGAGCAGGATCTCGAGTTCGGCGGCGTGCGGGGCGGGGTCGGCGCGGTCGTCGCCCGCGAGCCGGCGGGCGGCCTCGGTGGTGCAGCGGTGCACGCGCTGCAGGGCGCGGCCGACCCAGGCGTCGGTGGCCGCGTGCGTGGTGATCGGCAGGATCAGGGCGACGGCCAGGGCCGCGCCGAGCGCGCCGATGCCGGTCTCGACGAAGCGCAGGGCGAGCAGTCCCGGGTGCAGCACGCCGAGGAGCCCGTACAGCAGTCCCGCCATGACGGTCACGAAGAACATCATCCAGGAGTACGACGGCGCGGCGGTGTAGAAGATCCCGAAGACGCAGACCGCGACGAGCGCGGCGGTCGGCGCGGGTGCCCCGTGCAGGGGTACGGCGATCAGCAGCCCGGCCGCGATGCCGACGACCGTGCCGACGACGCGGCGGAAGCCCCGGACCAGGGTCTCGCCGCGCGAGGCGGTGTTGACGAAGATCCACCAGGCAGTGCCGACGGCCCAGTACCAGCGGTCGCCGGACACGAACTGCCCGACGGCGATGGCGAAGGCGCAGGCGGCGCTCGCCTGGAAGGCCTGCCGGGTGCTCGGCCGGGCGAGGCCGAGTCCGGCCAGCGGCGCGGGCTGCGCGGCGGGCGGGGTGCGGCGCTCGATGGGCCAGAGCACGAAGCGGACGGTGCCCGCGGCGGCGAGGGCCAGCGCGACGGCGGCGTACAGCTGGGGCAGCTCGGCCGGGGCGGCGTGCAGGAACTGGATGACGAAGAACTGCATGAACGCGAAAATGCCGAGCGCATGCCCGCGAGCACCCCAGCGCCGCGCGTACACGCCGCAGAACACCACGGTCACGAAGGCGACGTCGCGCAGCAGCGGCAGTGCGTGCAGCGAGGCGGCGAGGGCGAGCACCGGGAAGCCCGCGGCGGGCAGCAGCGCGGTGGTGACGGCCTGCCGGCGCACCGTGGGGTCGGCGACCGTGAACAGCGCGAGCAGCGCGGCGAGTCCGCCGGTGATGGACGCGGTCAGCGACAGCCCGGCGAGCTCCGCGGCCGCGACCGCGAGTCCGACACCGAGCACCGCACGCAGCGAGACCCGCAGGCGCAGACGCCCCGGATCCGGCGCCACAAACATCCTCCGCACTGCTGTGCCCCGCCCCTTCTCCTCAGCCGTTGATCACTTCTGGCGACCGCGCCCGGCTTTCGACATGAAAAAGCGCCACGGGACCCTTCCCGCAGCGCCATCGATGAGGTAAGGAAAACATCAGGTGGCCCACTGGCTCAACTCGACCTCTGACAACTGCGCCATTGGTACAGTTGTGGACGATCATGCAGGACGCACAGGAGGCCAACGGACCATGGCGGTGGACGAGCTCGACACCCGGATTCTGCGGCTGCTCCTGGAGCAGCCGCGCACCAGCGTGCGGGAGTACGCGCGGATTCTGGGCATCGCCCGCGGCACCCTGCAGGCCCGGCTCGACCGACTGGAGCGGGACGGCGTGATCACCGGCACGGGCCCCACGCTGTCGCCGGCCGCGCTCGGCCACCCGGTCCTCGCGTTCGTGCACATCGAGGTCACCCAGGGGCACCTGGACGAGGTGGGGGAAGCGCTCGCCGCCGTGCCGGAGATCATCGAGGCCTTTTCGATCACCGGGGGCGGGGATCTGCTGACCCGCGTGGCCGCCCGCGACAACGCGCACCTCGAAGATGTGATCCAGCAGCTGATCCAGCTGCCCGGCGTGGTCCGCACCCGGACCGAGATGGTGCTGCGCGAACGGGTGCCGCACCGCCTGTTGCCGCTGGTCGAGGCGGTGGGCCGGGCCTCGGCGTCCGCGGGCCGCGCGGCGGACGAAAAGCGGCTTTGATCGGCGTATTGGCATGCTTGGGGGCATGAGCACTGCGAACGCCCCGCGCGGCACCGGCGACCACCACACCGGACTCAACGGCACCACGGTCATCTTCGACCTCGACGGGACGCTCGTCGACAGCGAACCGAACTACTTCGAAGCGGGCCGTCAGGTGCTCGCCTCGCAGGGCATCACGGACTTCACCTGGGAGGACCACGAGCGCTATGTCGGCATCTCCACCGCCGAGACGCTGGAGCTGTGGCGCGAGAAGTACGGCCTGACGACTCCCCTCGCAGAGCTCCTCGCCGACAAGAACCGCCGCTATCTGGAGCTGGCCCGCACCTCGACGCACGCCTATCCGGAGATGCGCCAGTTCGCCGACATGCTGCACGCGGACGGGGTGCCGATGGCGGTGGCGTCCGGCTCCTCGCTCGACGCGATCCACGCCATCCTCGAAGGCACCGGCCTCGACTCCCTCCTGACCACCGTGATCTCCGCCGACGAGGTCGAGCGGGGCAAGCCGGCGCCGGACGTGTTCCTGGAGGCGGCCCGCCGGCTCGGGGCGGCGCCCGCGGACTGCGTGGTCATGGAGGACGCGGCGCCGGGCGCCCTCGCGGCGCAGCGCGCGGGGATGGCGTGCATCGCGATTCCGTACGTCGCCGCCGACGCGGGCGACGCGGCGTTCGAGGCGGCGGGGCTGCTCTTCCCCGGCGGCCAGTCGGAGTTCAGCGCGCGGGCGGCGTACGACTGGATCGCGGGCCTGCAGAGGTAGTTGCGCGTCAGCTCTCCAGGAGCCGCTTGAGGACCGAGGTGTGGCTGACGGCCGGGTCCTTGGCGGCGGTGACCAGGGTGAGCTGCTCGCCGTCGCGGACCCGGGCCCCGAGGGCGGCCAGCGCCTCGGCCGCTGCGGGCTCGGCCAGTTCGGCCTCGTAGCGGCGAACGAATTCGTCGTACGTTCCCTCGTCGCCGTGGTACCAGCGGCGCAGCTCGGTCGACGGGGTCAGCGACTTCGGCCAGGCGTCGAAGTGGGCGTCGCCCTTGCTGAGGCCGCGGGGCCAGAGGCGGTCGACCAGGACTCGGGTGCCGTCGGCGGGTGTGGGGGCGTCGTAGGCGCGGCGTACGCGGACGGTGGGGGCGGTGGGCGGCGTCATGGTCCTCATGCTGGGCGTGCGGGCCCGGCGGGGCAGGGAGGCGAGGCCGGTCGGGTGACTTCGGTCGGGCCCGCGGGGTCCGAGTTGCGGGTGGATGGATCCGAGTTGCGTGTGGCGGGGTCCGAGTTGCGTTCTGCGGGGCACCCGTAAGGCTGGTGGCACCGGCCGCCACAGCCAACCCTCCCAGGAGACCGCCATGGAAGACCGCACCACGGACCTCATCGCCGCCGCCGACGAGCACCTGGCCCAGGCGCGCACCGACCCGCACGGACGCAGCGCCCAACTGATCGTGCACGACGGCGCGTTGCGGCAGAGCGTCATCGCGCTGACCGCGGGCACGGCCCTCGACGAGCACAACACCCCGCCCGCCGCCAGCCTTCAGGTGCTGCGCGGCCGGGTCCGGCTGATGACCGCCGCCGGGGCCGGCACCGACCTGGCGGCGGGGCAGGTCGGGCCGGTCCCGAAGGAGCGGCACGGGCTCGCGGCGCTGGAGGACTCGGCGGTGCTGCTGACTGCGGTCACCGCGGTCGCGTAGGGGGCTGACCGTACGCCCTCCTTTGCCGGGCCCGGCCGCTCAGCCGAACTTCACCGAGCTGATCCTGTTGTCGAATCCGATGGCGGCCAAGTCGGCGACATCGCCGCTGACCACCTTCGACTCGCCCTTGCAGTTCGGCTTCGACCAGATCTTCAGACTGCCGCTCGCGGACAGGGAGGACGTCACGCCGGGGCGTGCGACGTTCTGGCAGCCGGGACCGGCGACGCCCTGGGCGGGGCCGTTGTCGGAGAAGTTCGCGTCGTCGAAGAGGACCACGCTGGAGGCCGGGGCGTTCTGCGGCTCGGCGGGATCCTGACCCTGCTCCTGCTCCTGCGGTGCCCCCGACTTCTGGCCGTCGGGCGTGACGCCGAACCAAGTGCCGCCCACGCCCTGGCCGTTGGTGTCGCCCGGCTTGGTGTCCTTGCTGAAGCGGTAGACCGGCCAGCCGCCGATGGTGACCTGGTGCGTGCCGTCGTCGCGGGTGATGACGCCCACCGCGGAGGGCTGTACGCCGTCCACGAAGATCTTGCCGCGCGGGTCGACGAGGACCGGCGGCCAGGTGGTGGCGCACGCGCCGCTGCAGTTGGACTTCGAGGGCGAGGCGGTGTCCTTGTCGAACCGGTAGAGCGTGAAGCCCGCCCCGTTGACGACGACCGGGTTCAGATTGCCCGCCTGCGCGGCCGACAGCTGAACCCACTTGCGCTGCACGGGCTTTGTCGCGGGGGCACCCGGCGCGTTGGCCCAGTCGCCGGTGTTCTTGGGCGCGTTGTTCTGCCGGGCCGTGCCCGACTTGAAGGCGAGGTCCATGGAGCCGGCGCCGTCCGCGGCGGCGGGTGCCCCGGCGGCGGACGAAGAGGGCGCGGAGCCGGTGGACTTCGAGGCGTCGCCACCCCCGCCGCAGGCGGTGAGGAGCAGGGCTCCGGTCGCGGCGAGGGAGGCGAAGAGGGCGGTGTTCTTCTTGAGCATCGGAGGTCTCCTCGGGTCGGTCGCCGGGGTGCCCCGGCGTTCGACCTGTGAGTACGGGGCCCACCGCCGGGCACGTTCAGCCCTTCGGCGACCGAGACCAAACCGAGACAATGTCCAGACTGGGAACCTATCCGGAACGCGGAGCCCGCCACGCACGACGCAGAGCCCGACACGTACCACCAGAACCCGCCACGACGACCAGAGCCCGCCACATACGCCGAACGCCCCGCCCCGCCCCGCCCCGCCCCTGGGGAGAGTCCAGGGGCGGGGCGCCGGCAAGGGCGAACTCGGCGAACTCGCTCAGCCCTTGCGGTAGTTCCGCGCGTCCTCGCCGGCCGCCAGGACCATGGCCAGGTCCCCGCCGACCGAGGCCGTGACGACCACGCCGACCGCACCCTCGACGAACGGGGCGTCCACGATGCGGGTGTCGGCGGGCATCGCGCGCTCGTCGCCGTCGCCGAGCAGGGCCTGGACGGTGAGGACGGCGCTGCCCATGTCGCACAGCACCGCGACGCCCCTGCCCTGGTCCACCTTGAGGGCCGCGGCGTGGATGAGTTCGGCGCTGGTGCCGATCCGGCCGTCGTCGGTGCCGCCCGCCGCGAGGACCGGGGCGACATCGCCGGAGCCGACCATGGCCTTGGCCAACTCGGCGGTGGCCTCGGCCACTTCACGGCTGTGCGAGACGAGGACGACGCCCACGCGAGGGTCCGCCTCGGGCGCCGGGACCTCGGCCTCGGCGGGCTGCTCCACGGCGGCCGCCACCGGCTCCGGCGCCCACGAGGCGTCCGCCGCGACGGTGAAGGCGTCGAAGAGCAGCACCACGGAGTTGGCACCCGCGTCCTGGTGCCCGACGCTGCGCTCGCCGAGGTAGCTGGCCCTGCCCTTGCGGGCCTGCATCGGCTCGGTGGCGTCGGCGCCCGCCCGGGCCGCCGCACGGGCCGCGTCGAGGGCCCCGGTCACCGGCGTACCGGCGGCCAGTTCCCTGTCCAGGGCGTCCAGGGCGGGCAGCAGCGCGTCGAGCAGGGTCGCGTCGCCGGGTGCGGCGCCGCCCAGCTTGCCGACCGCCTCGGCGCCCGCCCGCAGGGACGCCGCCAACTGCGCGCCGGATACCGCAGGTTCGGCCCCGAGCCGCTTGCCGGTGCGGCGCAGCGCCATGCCGAAGAGCGGTCCTGACGCGCCGCCGACGGAGTTGGTGAGGGTGGTGCCGGCCAGGCCCAGGAGCTCGCCGGGGGTGGCCGGCGACGCCTGGTCGGCCGCGGCGCGGGCGGCGCCGAAGCCCCGCACCATGTTGGCGCCGTGGTCGCCGTCGCCGATCGCCGCGTCGAGGGCGGTCAGCCGGGCCCCGTCGCGCGCGAAGAGCTCGGAGGCGGCGGCGAGCCAGCGGCCGAAGTAGGCGGCGTCGAGGACGAGTTCGGAGGAGGGGTGCGCAGTCACGGGACTGTACTTCCTGTCTTCCTGGAGAGGGGAGGGTGTCAGGATCGGGGGTGGGCGGTCGGGGAGGCGCCGGGCCTCAGGCGCCCCAGCGCAGCGACGGCGTGTGCACGGGCGCGTCCCACAGCCGCAGCATCTGCTCGTCGGCGCGGCACACCGTGATCGTGCAGCCGGCCATGTCGAGGCTGGTGACGTAGTTGCCGACGAGGGAGCGGGCGACGGCGATGCCGCGGGCGGCGAGGATGCGCTCGACCTCGGCGCGTACGACGTACAGCTCGATCGGCGGGGTCGCGCCGAGGCCGTTGACGAGGACGATCACCGGGGCTCCGGCGGCCTCGGGAAGGTCCTCGAGGATGGCGTCGAGCATGATCTCGGCGGTCTCGGCGGCGGTGGTCAACCGGGCACGGCGGCGGCCGGGTTCGCCGTGGATGCCCACGCCGATCTCGACCTCGTCCGGGCCGAGTTCGAAGTTGGGGGCGCCGTTGGCGGGCGTGGTGCAGGAGGACAGGGCCACGCCGAAGCTGCGGCTGTGCTCGTTCACCTTGCGGGCCAGCGCGGCGACCTCGGCGAGCGGTGCGCCGGTCTCGGCGAGGGCGCCCGCAAGCTTCTCCACGAACAGGGTGGCGCCGGTGCCCCGGCGACCCGCGCCCTCGCCGCGGGCGACGGCCACGTCGTCGTCGACCACGACGGTCTCGACCTTGATGCCTTCGTCGTCGGCGTCCTCGGCGGCCATGCCGAAGTTGAGGATGTCGCCGGTGTAGTTCTTCACGATGTGCAGCACACCGGCGCCCGAGTCGATCGCCGCGGTGGCCGATCCGATCCGGTCCGGCACCGGGGAGGTGAAGACGGGGCCCGCGACGGCGGCGTCCAGCATGCCGCGGCCGACGAAGCCGGCGTGCAGGGGCTCGTGGCCGCTGCCGCCGCCGGAGAGGATGCCGACCTTGCCGGGGACCTTGCCGCCGGCCCGGGTGACGATGCCTGCCTCGGCGTCCACGGTCAGTTCGGGGTGGCTGACCGCCATGCCCCGCAGCGCATCGGCGACCACGGTCTCCGGGGTGTTGATGAGCTTCTTCACGGCGGGCCTCTCCTCGAATTGAATACCAAATAGAAATGCCGACGGCACGGAAAGCAATATCTCTTCCCATGCCCCCGCACCAGCAGTGCCTTTACGTGAAAATTACGCGAACGGCAGGGCGCGTACAGGGGTCTTTGGTCCCGCAAAATCACGCAGAAGGGCCCGGGTTCACGCACGTTAGCGCAGCTCGTGAGCGATGTGTAAGAAATCTCGGCCACCCCGCCCGACCTACCCACCCAGCCCGAATTTCCAGAATTTCGAAATTCACAATTCCTGTGGCACACTCCGGTCAACGCCATCGGATCACCATTCGGAGGCGCTTCGCCAGATCTTCCGCTATTTCTTCAGCGAAGCAGGAATAGGCCGCCGCCGCGGCCTTATGAGGAGGTCCCGTCATGAACACCGTCGCCACCCGCATGATGATCAGCCCGCCCAAGTACGTTCAGGGCGCCGGCGCCATGCAGCAGCTGGGCGACCACCTCTCGCGCCTGGGTGAGAACGCCGTCGTGCTCGCCGACAAGGGCGTCTGGGGCTTCGTCGACGAGACGGTCACGAACTCCCTGTCCGCGGCCGGGGTCAAGCTCACCAAGGAGACGTTCGGCGGACTGTGCACACAGCGGGAGATCGACCGGATCACCGCCGTCGCCAAGGCGGCCGGGGCGGACGTCGTCGTGGGCATCGGCGGCGGCACGGCCATCGACACCGCGAAGGCCGTCGGCCACGCCTGCGGCGACATCGCGGTGGTGAGCGCCCCGACCGTCGCCTCGACGGACGCGCCGACCAGCGCCCTCGCCGTGATCTATACCGAGGAAGGCGCCTTCGAGCGCTATTCGTTCTTCACCCGCAACCCGAACCTGGTCCTGGTCGACACGGCCCTGGTCGCGGGCGCCCCCAGCCGGTTCATCGTCTCCGGCATGGGTGACGCGCTCGCCACCTGGTACGAGGCGCGGGTCTGCGTCGCCGCCAACCGGACCGCGATGGCCGGCGGCCTCGCCACCGAGGCGTCCCTGAGCCTTGCGCGGCTCTGCTGGGAGACGCTCATGGAGTACGGACCGCAGGCCAGGCTCGCCGCCGAACAGCACGTCGTCACCCCGGCGTTGGAGAAGATCACGGAGGCCAACACGCTGCTGTCCGGCCTCGGCTTCGAGAGCTGCGGCCTGGCCGCCGCGCACGGCATCCACAACGGTCTGACCGTCTCGCACCATGTGCACGGCATGATGCACGGCGAGAAGGTCAACATCGGCACCCTCGCCCAGCTGGTCCTGGAGGGCGCCCCCACCGACGAGTTGGAGACCTACCTCCGCTTCAGCCGGGAGGTCGGCCTGCCCACCACACTCGCCGAGATCGGCCTGGTGGACCCGGACCGCGAGGAGCTCCTCGCGATCGGCCGCGCCTCGACCGCCGAGGGCGAGACGACGCACAACATGCCCTTCCCGGTGACGCCGGGCATGGTGGCCGACGCGCTGATCGCGGGGGACGCGTACGCCCGCGCGTACGCCAAGAAGCACTCCCACTAAGAACGCCGCGGGCGCCGTCCGAGGCGCGGCATCACGGGCACCCGCCCGAGCAGCAACCTACGGGCCACGCCCGGCCGTTCGGCGGCGACGCCCGGCACCTCCCCGTCGAGGTCCGGGCGTTTTGCCATTCCTCACAGCGATCCGAGCCCCTGGGCAATCGCCCGCCCGGTCTCCCGCGCCGTGAGATACGGCCGTACGTCATGCGCCTTGGCGCCATTGTGGATCCGGACATCCTTGACACGGTCCCCGAACCTCGAACCGAGCTCCTTCACCAGCGGGACCACATCGCCCTTGTCAGCGACGTTGACCCAGCGTTTCACGGACGCGGGCCAGCGCCCGCGGCCGCCGGCGGGGGCCGGCACCAGCCGGTCGAAGACCAAGTTGCGTACACCCAGGGGGGATCCCAGGGAAACGAAGGTCAGGTCCTGCCACTCCGGATGGGCGCACAGGGCCTCGTAGGCGGCGACCGTACCCAGGGAATGGGCGACGATCACCTCGGTCTGCGGCGTGATGCCGCGCTCAACTCTCTCCCGGACCAAGGCCCTTACGTCGGGTTCGGTGAAGTAGAGGCGCACCTGCCTGGCGCTCCAGATGAGCAGTCGCTCGCTGAGCCCGGCGAAGAACGTGGAGTGGCTGAGCGCGTCGAGCGCGCGCTGCACGAGGTGCGGCGTCCGGAGCCGGGCGGGGGCGTCCGGGCCTGGCACCCGGGCCTCGATCTCGGCTGCGGCCCGCCACCACTCGATCAGCAGCTCGCGTTCCAGGTCGTCGTGGACGTCGGAGGCGTCCAGCTCCGGGATACCGAGCCCGCGGTGGCCCGCAGGCCGGAAGAGGTCCCCGTAGAAGGCCATCGACACCTCCTCGCCCGGGATTTGGAGGCCCCCGGCCCGGGCGATGCCGTCGCTCAGTGCCGGGCGCCAGTCGGCGAGGAGCGTTTCCGCGCCCAGGTACTGCTTGCCGATGCCGTGCACGAGCACCACCCGCGTCATGACGCACCTCCTCTGCCCTCGGGCTGCCGCTCGGGATAGAGGTGGAGCGTGACCACACCCATGTCGGTCGCGACGCAGACCCGACCGGCGCTGTCGGCGGAGATGCCTCGGATGGAGCTGCCGATGTCCAGCTCGGCTTTCCACGCGGGCGAATCGACCGTCCAGACCCGCATCAGTCCGTAGCGGTCGGCGGCCACCAACGTGGGGGTGCCCGCGATGTCCACGAAACGAATGGCCCGGATCGCGGACGGGAAGGGCTCGAGCTCCACGCCGGCGTCGCTCCCGTCGTCGATGTTCCAGAAGCGCAAGGCGCCGTTGCCCGCACCGGTGATGATCATGTCGCGGTCGGTGCGGGCGAACTCCAAACCGTACGCCCCCATCTCATGGCCGCTGAGAGGCGACCCGACAGGAGCCCCGGTCCGCAGATCCCAGATCCGCACCGTGCCGTCCACCGAGGCGCTCGCCACGAGTTGGCGGCCACCGACGGTCGCGGCGCGCACCGTCATCACAACCGCGGTGTGCCCGGTCATCGGAGGGCACACCGGCGCCTGAGTGATCAGGTCCCAGGCGTGCAGGGAGTAGTCACCCGCGACGTTGATCACCACCGTGCTGTCCCCGGTCGAGTGCACACAGGCCCGCCATGACGCCCCCGAGCGCTTACTGAGCCGAGTGCGGGACTCCAGGCTCCACACCTCTGTCTCGGCCCAACCGCTGCGCACGGTCACGCTGTCGCGATCCAGCGAGACGGTCGTCACGTCGTGGGCCACCTGCGCACCCGAAGTCAGATGGGCCGCCACCTGGCGACCGTCCTCCAGGTCGTGGGTGCGCACGACCCCGTCGACGCCACCGGTGGCAACGACTTCCCTGCCGTCCCGGGTCCGCAGGATGTCGGCCGACACCAGGCTCTGTTCCGCCCCGCACAGCGGCTCCCCGACGGACCGCATGGTGGTGAGGTCCCAAACGCGCACTTCCCGCGAGGTGGCGACGGCTGCCACCGGCACCCCGTCGAGCTGCCCGAGGGCCGGCGCGGCCCGGTCGGCCAGCGTTCCCAATCGGGTGAAGCCCTCCATCGGGGGTCCCAGGGGCTCCGCCGATTCCAGGTCCCAGGCCCGCGCCGTGTCGTCAACGGCCATGGTGGCCACGAGGGTTCTGCGCCCGACGCGCGCGAGGGCACCCACCAGAACCAATTCGGCGTGGCCGGTCAGCGGCCCGGCAACCACCGTTCGGCTCTCCACGCCGTGCACGTACACGTTGTTGCCTTCGAGCACGGTCAGGACGACCGGCCGGGCCTCGTGGAACGCCACTCCCACCGCCCGCGCCGAGGGGGTGAGATCCTCGACGTTGAAGTGAGCCTTGGGCTGCACCCGGCCAGGTGCGGTGCGGCTCTCGATGTGCCAGACGTACGCGTGATCCAGCGTGGTGGCCAGGACGATCTCCATGCCGTCGTGGACCTTGCGAACGGCAAGGTGCCGGATCCCGCCGATGTGCCCCACAAGCGGCCGGCCGACCGGCTCCCCGGTCAGGACGTCCCAGAGGCGGACGGTCCCGTCCTCGCCGCCACTGACCACGACCGGGGCGTCGCCCAACTCGCCGAAAGCGAGGCAACGTACCGCATTGGTATGCCCCCGCAGAGGCTGCCCGAGAGCCGCCTTCGCGAACGGATCCCACAGCCGGACCGTGGTGTCGGCCCCCGCCGTCGCCGCGACGGTCTTTCCGTGCACCGTGCCGAGCGCCACGGCGAGCACCTGCCCCGAATGCCCCTCCATCGGAGGGCAGACCTGGGTGTGTGTGCCGGGGTCCCACAGCCGAGCCGTTCCGTCCTCGCCGCCCGTGAGCACCAGTGACCGGCCCCGAACCGTCACCAGGGCCGTGGAACAGACGGGCCGGGCATGCCCCTCGACGGGCTGATCAGCCGTCAAGTCCCAGACACGTGCCGTTCGGTCCTGGCTGACGGTGACCGCCATCGAAGCATCCGCGCGGTCGGTGAGGGCCGCCGCCGTGATGTCCTCGACATGGCCGCGCAGCGGGTGTCCCAACTGCTGCAGGGTGCGCAGATCCCACAGGCGCGATTCCCTGCGCCCGCTGGTCAGTGCCACGGGCCGGCCGTTGAACTCGCCGACCACCGCGGACGCGACCCCGCTCCGGACGTAGTAGACGTGTGCCATGACCGGCTCGCCGATCTGCCGCCGCGACTCGAGATCCCAGCGGCTGAGCATGCCCGTACGATCGCCGACCAGCGCCACGGCCCGTCCGTCGAGCCGTGCCGCGCACACCGCGGTGACCGCCTCCGCCGGCCCGACGAGCGGGCTGCCGTGGACGCGCGCGTCCCCGCCCTCGAGCACCTCGCTCAGGTCCCAGACGTAAACGGACTTGTCGTCGCCGCCCGTGATGGCGATGGGACGCCCGTCCAACTCGCCCAGATCGGCGTCCCATACGGTGCGCCGGTGGGCGCTGAGGTCGGCGCCCAACTGCTGCCTCGTGACCAGGTCCCAGACACGGGCCGTCCCGTCAGCGCTGGCGGTCAGTACCACCGGATGACCGCCGATGGCGCCCACCACGATGCTCTCGACCTGATTGGTGTGCCCCGTGAGCGGCGGGCCGTGCTCCTGACCCGCCGAGAGGTCCCAGATCCGAACGGTGCCGTCTTGACCTCCGGTGAGCGCGACGGTGTAGTCCCCGAGGTCCCCGATGGCGATGGCGCTCACGGCGATGTCCACCGGGAGCGGATCTCCGATCTGCCGCTGCGACGTCAGGTCCCAGACGCGGGCCGTCCCGTCGAAGCTCCCGGTCACCGCGATCGGGCGACCGTCGAGATCACCGACGGCCACACAGCCGATCGTCTTCGCGTGGGCGCTGAGGAGACGATGCACACCACTCGTGGACCACCAGGCCCACTTCGCCGACCAGGGCAGTGCGACGCCAAGCTCCTCGATCCGGTCGGCCAGCCGGTCGGCCTCACAGCGGCGGGCCGAGAGCTGAAGGTCGGCCGCCCGCTCGCCGATCGGGCGATCGGCCGTCAGACGATGTGCCACCTGCTCGTACGATCCGCGGATGCGGCGCGGCTCCTCGCCCTCGATGGACGAGAACGCGCGCAACAGGGACAGTGGTTCACCGGCCAGCAGAAACCCGGGGTCCTCGATGAGGCCGGCGAGCAGGCCCGCCGCTGCGGCATGCGTGGCCAGGTGTTGACGCACATAGGGCACCGCCGCGAACCACTCCAGGCGGCCGTCCGGCGAGATGGGGACCAGCGAGCGGAGCGCCTCCACGACCGAGCCCTGGATGTCTTCGGGAGGACGGTCCGCAGTGGCGCGCAGATGCTCGGCGAGAGCCTTGTGGTACAGCCGGTAGACCGAGCGGTGGTCGTCGTCGATGACTTCGGCGATGTACGCCTCGGCCACGTCCAGGACCCAGGTGACGTCCTCCTCCGTGCAGGCCTGGCCGGAGATGACCGAGCTCAGCGCCGTCCAGACCCTGCCTCGCGGCAGACCCTTTCCCTCCGAGAAGGCCAGGGCGAGCAGCATCCGGCGCACGCGTGGTTCATCGGGGCCGAAGCGCGCGAGATAGTCGTCGAACGCCTCACCGACCTCACTCGGCAACTTGTCGGCCCACCCGGGGCTGTTGACGTCGACGGCCGCCCGGTCCGAGCGCAGGGTGCGGGCCGTCGTGCGCGCGTAGAGGTAGACGCCGGCGGCCTTCTCCCCGACACCCCTGGCGACCATCGCGGCCAGCTCGGGGCGGTCTCGGTAGGGGGTGCGTACGTCGGCCTCTTCAGAAGCGAGGAGCACCCGGGTGACATAGCCCGCGACGTCATCATCACCTGCCCGGTATCCGGCCCGGTCCAGGTCGATGACGGTGAAGGTGGGGCCGAGCGGTGCGACCAGCTCATGGCGGGTCCCCACCAGGAGCCGGACCCCGGGTATCTCGGACATGGGGCGAAGCAGTTCCCGGGTGATCCGGCGGGGCTCCCCATGTCCACCCGCGTCCGCGGCGGTGTCCGATCCCGCCTCGTCGACGGCGTCCACCACGATGACCGAGGTGTGCCCGAGCCGCCCCCTCCTGGTGAGTTCCTGCAGGAGCGCTGCCGCGCCGTCCGCTTCCGTGCCCAGTGCCGTGGCGATCCGCACGACCACCTCCTCGAGCCGCTTGTGCCGCGCGTGCACCGCGGCGGTGACGCAGCCTTCGGGGACCACGGTGTCCGGGTCGACGCTCAAGAGGTCGAACTTCGATCGATAGCGCCCGTCCGACAGGGCGACGATCCTGCCCAGAACCGCCGACTTCCCACAGCCCGGACTACCGGTGACAACACGTCCCCGGCCGTCCTCGTCCGCCGTCTCGGCCGTCAGCCAGCCGACCAGCTCGGACAGCACCCGTACCCGTCCACTGAAGTACAGGCCCTGCTCCGACTCGAACTCGACTCCTCGCGAGCGCGGACCGAAGTGCTCCGTGAGGTCCCGGGCGGCCACACGGCGCTGCACCTCGAGGTCCGAACCGATGGGCGGCAGCCCTTCCTGGTAGCCGGAGTTGGGCAGGAAGGGGGCGAGCCCGGTGACCAGGCCACTGGCCAGCTCGGCCCGCTGCCCCCGGCTGTCGGCCTCGAAGCGTTCGTTGATCGCCTTCACCAGTTCGGTGAGGTCGAGGAACTCCTGTCGTTGCCCGGTACGCCCGGTCGTCGTGTGCACCGCATCGGTGAGAGCGGTGACGAAGGCGCCGTCCTCGGCGATGTCCTTCCGGCGTGCGGCAGCTAGGAACCACAGCCCCGACGACGCCACCGTGCCCGCGTTGCGGTAGGCGATCGACTGCAGCGCCACAGCGGAGGCCTCGGCGCTGCCCGCCCCGCCGGAGCAGGTGTCCAGGACCAACAGCAAGTGCCGCAGCCTGCCCCGGCACAGAATCCGCAGCAGGTCCTCGGTGGCCAGGGCCGTGGTCGCCAGGTCCTCGTCCTGCGAGTCCCAGCAGAGCAGATAGTGCCGGTCCCGCTCCTCGACCACGCCATGCCCGGCGAAGTAGACGACCACCACGTCGTCGGCCGTCAACTCGGCATCCGCCGACCAGTGCCGCAGCTTCTGCCGGATCTGCTCGGCTCCGTCGTACTCACCCAGGCCCGGGAGTACGGTCTGGTACCCGAAGGACTTGAACAGCTCGGTCATCGTGCGGACATCACGCGGCACGGATCCCAGTTGTGCGTCCGCGGGAAGGTGCCGGTACCGACCGCTCCCCAGCGCAACGAAGAATCGTCGCCCCACTTCAACCGCCCTGTTGTCAAAGCCAGTTACCCTCGGAAGACTGTAGCCAAAGGGCCCGTGGCCGGTGCTGGGCATTGCCAAGACTGATCGTCGTCGACCGTCGACCGGGGCCCGCCCGTGCGCCGTCGACTCCCGCACTTTCCGCGGCGTCGTGGCCGACGTGCGCACCGACCCGCCACCGCGATGCCCGAACCGGGGCGCCGAGTCCGGGACTCCGGCGGGCCGCCCTTCCGCTCACCGCCCGCTGTCGTCGACCGGACTGCGGCGATACCCCTTCAGCCAGTCGACAAGGCGCTCCTCCGGGTCGTCACGGAGGACGAGCCCGCACAGGTGGTCCGCCGGGGCGCAGGCATGGCCGGACATCGCGTCCGGGTCGTCGGGGTCGTCGGGGTCGAAGTCTTCGTCGTCATCGTCGAGTTCGTCCTCCTCCAGGTCCGGCTCGACGACCGTCGGCGCACCGTAGAAAGAGTCGGGTTCGGGATCGGGGGCGAATGTCCAGCGGGCGCCGCAGTGGACGACCTGCACCTCCCCGAAGTACCAGGACGCGCCGAGCAGGAACGGATCCTCCGGCGTGGCCTTCATCTCCTCGTACGTGGCGAACTTCTCCCGCACCACGGCCTGCAGGCGGTCCAGGCTCGCGGGTGAGAAGTCCCAGTCGGCGGTGGACCCGCCGGCCTGCCCGACCCAGTCGGCGAAGGACGCGCGGCGTGCGTCCAGCCAGGCGGTCAGGCGCGGGTTGTCGTGCCAGTCGGGGTCCTTGAGGTCCGGGTCTGCCGCCAATTCCCGGTGCTCCTCGGCCAGTTGCTCCCGCTCCTCGTCGGTCAGGGGCGCCGGCAGATGCTCCGGGGCGACGAGCGGCCACAAGGCCCTGGGCCAGGGTTCATCGGTGGCCCCGTCGGGCACGACCGCGGGCGCCGGGTCCGGGAAGCGGTCCACGACCGCGCGCAGGGTCTCGCCTTCGAGCACGGCGCGCAGCATCTGCGTGGGATGCTCGGCATGGCCGCCGTACCGCATCCGCTGGTCGACGAAGACGGTGTCGGTCCAGTACGAGTCCGCCGCGTACCAAGTCCCGGGCGGGGCCTCGGGGTTGGACTTGCGGAACTGCCAGGCGGCGTCCTTCCTGCGGACCACGTACTCGGCGGCGTACCAGGCCGCCTGGACCCAGAAGGGTTCGCCCGCGACCTTGTCGTACTGCTCGACCGTCCCCAGGCGCTCGCGCAGCAGAGCCTCCAGGGCGTCGAGCGACGCGGGCCCGAAGTCCCAGCGCTCCCGGCCGCCGCCCGCCCCGTCGGCCCACCAGGTCAGGTAGTCGTGGAAGCGTTCGTTCGGCCAGTACTTCCACAACGCGCCGACCTCGTCCAACTCACCGAAGCGCACCCATGGTGTGCGCACCCGCTCGGGCCTCCACCCGGGGTGCGCCGCCTTGTGCCGGACGACCGCCCGGCGCAGACGCAGGGCGACCGTGGCGAAGACGTTCTGCGTCTTCTCGTAGACGGCCTGCCCCACCAGCAGAATCGGCACGACGGTCTCGAGGCCGAGCTCCGGATCGGGCTCGACGGCGGGCAGACCCACGGATCCCGCACTCTCGTCCCACACCCAGCGCCCGCCCCCTTCCGCGAGCAGCACTTCACCCAGATATCCCGCCAGGGCTTCCATGTACAGGGCGGTCGAGTCCTGACCGTCATCGGTCCCGTAGAGGGTCGCCAGATCCTCCTCCAAGAGCCTCAGGGAGCCGATCGAGTAGTCGTGGTCCCAGCCGTCTGCGGTGAACTGGGCGAGGAGCAGGTCCATCCGCTGGTGCAGCGACTCGATCCATATGTACAGGGCATGGGCGGGGGTGCCCACCGGGGCGTCCTTGCCCGCGAGATACGCGTCCATGGGGTTCGAACGTAGGGCATGGCACTGACAGTTGGGCCGCCGAGGAGGCCTCCCGCCGGGGTCATCTCGGGGATCTTCACGTTCCGCCACATCCTTCACCTTCGCTCCATACGATCAACATCGGCCTCCAGGGGGAGGCTTCGCACGATCTGGAGGGGAACATGAAGAACGTCTCGAGGCGGACCCTGCTGGGTTACTCGGGCACTGCGGCAGCGGGCGCCGTTCTGACCGGCGCCGGTTCCGCGACGGCGACCGAGAAGGAGGCCGCCGCGCCGGATGCGGCCACGGCCCAAGCAGCAGGCGCCGCCCAGGAACCCGTCGAATGGGGACCCGGGGCCGAGTTCAACGGATCGACAAGCATCGGCGACATCGACGCGTACATGGAAGTGAAGTTCAGCATCCGCGTCGAGCAGGCCCCGGCCGCCAACAACATCACGGCCCTGGAGGTCGCGAACGCGCTCAACGAGCTCGCAGCGGCGCGCGGCTGGCCGCGCATCCAGTTCAACGGAACGATCAGCGCACCGCTGAACTGACCTGACCCGGCACACCGGTGAACCGGTGAACCGACCGGACCCGCCTGCGCCCCGGCCGCCCGCACCGTACGGGACCGGGGCGCGGGTGCGTCATGGCCGACCTGGCCGGCACCCCGCCCGCCCTCAGCCGGAAGTCGCAGCCTTCCTGCGCCGGTACACCAGTACGCCGCACACCGCGAGGAGGACCGAGACCCCGGTCACACCGAGCACGGCATGCTCGGCGAACAGCCGCGACAGGACTTCCAGCACGCCGATCCCGACGGTCGCGTAGATCAGCGCCCAGCACGCTCCCCCCACGAAGAGTGCCGGGAGGTAGCGGGAGAGCGGCATGCGCATGCTTCCGGCGAGGAAATTCGCGACGGTCTGGAACCCGACGGTCAGGAAGGACACGGCCACCACGGGCGCTCCCCACCGCTGAATCGCGCGTTCTGCACGCACGAACTTGGCCGAGGAGATCCGCTCGGCGAACCTGCCGCGCCGGGCGCCGGTGCCGGCCAGCCACCCCACGGCGAATGTCCCGCCGGCGCGCAGCAGGACGATGACGTAGAGACCCGCAGCGGTGAGCGCGACCTTATCCACGACGCCTCACCCTCGGCGCCGGACCTCCGTCGTGACCGGCCGACCGCCGACCCGGCCCTCGTCGCGGGCGCGCGACGAGCACGGACCTGGTCTCCATCTCTCACCTGCATCCGCTTCAGCCCGTTTCGTCCCTGCACGAGTGCGGGGACGGCGCCGGTTCCCGAGCCCGACGCAGATCACGGACGCATCCTAGTTCCCGCAGGTACGACCCAGGTAAGGGCCACCTGACACAGCTCCAGGTTAAGCGAACACATGTGCCTCACGGGCACTGACGGGCACGGTTCAGCCGAGGGACGACAGGCTTAGCTGACGGTCCGGATTGTCCATGTTCGTATCCACCCGAGTCGGGCCGTTGCGCAACGTCCCGTCCACCCGGTTACTTTGGTCCGGCCTTCAGGCACAGCTTCCGGTAAGCGGGGCCGGCAGGTACATAAGCGCGCCACCGGTCGGCGGTGAATGCACCGCTTGCCCACACGCACAGCGAGTGCACCGGATCCACCGTCGCGTTGACATCCCATAGCCGCACCGTACTGTCGCCGCTCCAGCTGATAATCCTCTTGCCGTCAAGGCCGAAGGCCACACCGGTGACGCCGGCGCCGTGCCCTTCGAGCGGCACGCCGATCTGCCGCCGGGAAGCGACGTCCCAGAGCCTGACCGTCCCATCCATACTGCCGGTGCCCAGCGTTTTCCCATTGGGGCTGAACGTTACGGAGTACACACCGCTGCGATGGCCCGTCAGTGATTCCCCGATCTGTTTACGCGTGGCCACGCTCCAGAGCCGAACGGTGTTGTCGCGGCTCGCGGTGGCGAAGACCGTGCCGTCCGGACTGAAGGCGATATCGCTGATCTGCGCGGTGTGGCTGGGGCGAGTCTCGCCGATACGGTGACGTGTGGCGGTGTCCCAGAGCACCACTGTGTTGTCCGCGGTGCTGGTGGCGAAGGTGCGGCTGTCAGGGCTGAACTCGAGGTTCCATCCCTCGGCATGGATTGGCGTGCCTATCTGACGCTGTGTTGCCGGATTCCACATACGCAGGGAGTCCTCGCCGGAACTGATGAGAGTCTTGCCATCGGGGCTGAAATCCAAGGCGAATATGTCGCCGGTGTGGCCGGGCATGGACTTGCCGATCTGACGGCGCGTTCTGACGTCCCAGAGTTTCACACGGGGTCTTGTCTCGCCCGAGTCGGTGGCAAGCACAGTGCTGTCGGGGCTGAAGGAGATCGCGGGGCTCAAGTCCAGCACACTGTGCTCCAGCGGAGCACCGATCTCGCGCCGTGCGGCAACGTCCCAGAAGCGCACGCCGGTGTCGGAGTCGGTTGCAGCCAAGGTTCGGCCATTTGGACTGAGCGCCGTCGAACCGCTGCTCCCGGTATTGATCGATGGTCCGATCTGCCGTTGTGCGCGGACATCCCACAACCGAACTGTGGTGTCCTCACTCGCACTTGCCAGGGTCGATCCGTCCGGGCTGAAAGCCACAGACCGGACCGTACTCGTATGACCGGTGAAGGGCGGTCCCATCCGGCTGTGCCGAGAGACGTGCCAGAGGTGCACGCTGCCGTCCTCGTGGGAGGCGGCGAACATCGCGCCATCGGGGCTGAATTCCACCGAGTCGACCGGCCCGGCGTAGGAGTTGAACGGCTTCCCGACCGGCCTTCCAGTGGAGGCGTCCCAGATACGGACGCTGCCGTCGGCATGGGCGGAGGCGATGGTCGTGCCGTCTCTGTTGAAGGAGACCGATGAGACGCTGTCGTTCGGTGTCCCCAGTGCCTTGCCAAGCGGTACATGGGAGTTGACGTCCCAGAGCCGTAGGCCGTCTGTGCCTCCGGCGGCCAAGGCCTTGCCGTCGGGGCTGAAGGCCACTGCGTAGACAGCGGTGATACGCCCTCCGAGCGGCTTGCCGATCTGGCGATGTGTCGCCACGTCCCACATCCGTACGGCCGCCCCGGAGTCGCTCTCGCCACCGGCGGCGAGAATCCTGCCATCAGGGCTGAAGGCGACCGAATAGAGCATCCCGGACCGGGGGCGGAACGCGTCACCGATCTGTGTGCGCTCGGCGATGTCCCAGAGCCGGACAGTTCCGTCGAAACTTGAGCTGGCCAAGGTCTTGCCGTCTGGTCCGAAGGCCACTGATGTGACGCCTCGGTTGTGCCCGATGAACGAGTCACCGATCTTCTGCTGCTTAGCCGCATCCCAGAGGCGCACGATGCCGTCGTCGCTGCCGGAGGCAATTGTCTTGCCGTCCGGGCTGAAGGCCACCGATCTCATGGGCCAGGAATGCGCGAGCAACCCGGTCTCCGGGTTGACGGCTGCGTTGAGAACTGCGAGGCGGGATTCCGGAGTTGGATCGATCCGCCATGCCGCCAACGCTTTCAATCGGGCGCCGAAGGGGTCACGGGTAGCGAGGAAGGAACTCTGACTGATCAACTGCTGTGCGACGGCATGGTCACGCTGGCGGGTGGCCTCAGCGCGTTGGACCAGCGCGATTACTGACACCGTACTGGTGATCAGGAGGAGCAAACCCAATATGGCCGCGATGATCCTGGCGGTTCGCAGGTTGCGCCTCGTGTCGCGCACACCCTCCGACTTCAGGTCATCCTCGGGAAGGCCGCGTAGAACGGACGCGATGCCAACCGCAACGCTGTCGACATCCGGCAGCAGATCCGTGCCGTTGTCGGGGCGGCGCAGGTCGACGGATTTCCAGACCGGTTGCTGCTCGAAACGTCCGAACAAGCGAGTAGGGAGCGCTGTCGAGAGCTCCGAATTCCAGTCGCACTGCTGCTCGTCCCACACCAACCGTCCGGCGGACACAACGAGCAGGATATTGTCGACCGACCTGTGTTTCAGCCACCATTCGATTTCCCGGTCGACCCATTCCGATTCTTTCGACTCCGGCGACGCCATGACGACGAGCCATTCGGAGCGCGCAAGGCCAGCCTCGATCTTTCCCCAGAGCTGCGGACCGATCGATATACCACTGCCATCGAGGAATACTCTGATGCGAGGCGGCTTGTACCAGGGACGGGACTGCTTTTCGATGGCCCGCTGCAGGTGCGGCAGCCATTGTCGGTCGCGATCCCCACTGTAGGAGAGAAAGGCGCCGTACCCGAGTTCGGCTCTTATCCGCCTACCGGGGGCTATGCGTGTCCGCAACCGGTTGAACGTCAGGCCGAGTCTCCGAAGCCACGAGGGAAACCGACTCCGCGTCATGCCGTCGGCAGGTATTCGTGACCGTTCCAGTGCAGCGTGACGTTCGAAGTGGCGCCCTCGGCGCAGCTGGGGTCGCAGTTGTTGTTGGACTTGACTATCGCGTACCGACCGTCTCCGCCGGGACCGACGAGTCGCGCATCATAATAGGCTAGCCTCCCGCCACGATAGTGATCGTCCGGACTTTCCCAGGCAATGTCCTCGAACCCGCCTTTTTCAGGCACGAGAACCAGCACCCCGTCATAGCGGCCCGGGTTGTAGATCACGAAGGTGTTTTTGGTGGTGTCGGATGCAGGATCCGCGAAACGCAGTGCGTTTTCGCCGATGTTCACGTCAATGTCCACGCCGATGGCTTCCAGCGCGCGACCGCTGCCCGTGACGGCTGCGATGCACCCGTTGGGAGTGCTTGAATCGGTCCGCCGGATCAGGAATACGCGGACCGCTCCGAGGTTTGGGTGCTTGATGTCCCGATGATCGAGCACTTCACCTGGGCACTTCGCGGAATCTGGTGGACTGGATGGAAACGAAGCGGGTGACGGAGTTTCCGTTGACGAATCGGGCAACCTGCTCGCACCTTCTGTACACCCGCTGGCCAATACCAAAAGGAGAGCCGAGGCCAGCACCGCCATGCGGGCCTTGAGCGACCCGCATATGCACTCTGAAAGCTGCCGACGTAACGCCCCGGAAGTACTGACAGGCATGGAATTCCCCCTGCGCCAAACGAGTCCGATCCAGTGGACAGCAACGCGGGATTCTACCCAGGTGGATGTGACGTAAGGGAGGGCTTCCATCAAATCCAGCCACAGGAGGCTCATCCGCCACCCTAGGGCTCGGGGCCATCCGCATCGCGCTCAGCGGCAGGGCGCCTCCACATCCAGGCCCTCCAGGTAACGGTCCCGTTCCCGGCTGGGTAGAGGCTGGCCGACCAGACCGCACAGCAGGTCCCGCCACGCCTCCACGCCGACCGTGCGGCGGACGACCTTGCGGTCCGGGCCGAGGGTGAGGATGTCGTCGGCGGGGCCGGGAACCACCTGCACGCCGGCGTCGGGCTTCGTGGAGCCGACCGGTGGATCCGTGCGCCAGACGTCGAGCTGGTCGCCTGTGGCCGCGTCCAGGATGCGCACACCCTGGTCGGTCTTAGTGCTGAAGCCCTGCAACAGCAGACTGCCGTCCCTGCTGAATGCCACGTCATGGGTATCGCGCGGTAGGTGCCCAGTGGCACGCACACGCTGTCCGGAGTCGAGGCGTACGACGTACACGTGACTCTCCTCGTCAGCGAAGGCCGCCTGGTTCCCCTCGTGGTCGACTCCGATGCCAACGGGCTGGGCCTCACCCGGCAGGGTGGTGTGGACGGCGCGCTCGAAGGCGTGGTCGCCGTCCCAGCGCCAGATGTCGACGTCGTTGCTGGTCTGGTCGAGAACAACCAGGGACTTACGGTCGCCGCTCAGGGCGATGGCGAGGGAGCCGTACTTCGGCTCCGGCATCACCGTGCTGCGGGTGCAGGCCCTCGTGTCGAGCACTTCCACGGCGCCGTTCCAGAAGCCGACCACGTACCGGTCGCCCGGGAGGAAGTAGACCGCGGGGCGAACCCGATCCCCGTAGGCACTATTGATGGCCACGCCGCAGCCCGTCCGTTTCCCGGTTCGCAGATCCCAGATGTCGAAGCGCCCCTTGTCCTCAGCACCGCGCCGCACACTCTGCATGCCGACATACCGCTTGTCTCCGCTGAGTGCGTAAGCAGTGTCCTCCAGGTTCACGGACAGGTTGGCGTACGGAATCTCGCCGAGCCGGCGGCCGGTGCGCGGATCCCGGAACTCGGTGTGCCCCTCGGTCCGGCGCACTGCCATTCGTCCGTCGGGGGTCAGTTCCCCGTAGGTGAACTCTCCGACGCCAAGGGGGATTTGCTGCCCCCGCCGGACTCCTGTGGTGAAGAGATTGAACTCGCCGCCATACGAGGCGACGGCCACCTGGGCGCCGTCGGCCGACATGGCAAGGGTGTTGGCCGTCCGTGCCAGCCGGCCCAGTGTCGTTCCGGGCCGCAGCGTGGCGTCGTAGAGCCGGACCTCACCGTGCTGCCCGCCCACCACGAAGTTCCCCTCGCCGTCGGCGACCGCCATGTCCTGGTGCACACCCAAGGACCGTGCGGCGATGCGGCGGCGGCGTTCCAGGTCCCACACCTCGGCGCGCTCCTCGGTCCTGGCCAGGGCCTTGCCCGCCCCGTCGAAAAGCAGGACCTCGCTGTACTTCCAGGGGTCCGAGGTGTCGCCGGTCATTCCGGGCAGGGACCTGGCGGCCGCCCAACTCGCCGATTCCGTCCGGAACTCCCGGACCTGCTGACGCCCGCTGTCGACCAGGGTCATACGGGAGCCGTCCCGGGAAAACCCGAGCCCGAGCCGGGCCCTGCTCACCCGAAGCCGGGTGACCTCGCGGCCGTCGGACGCACGCCACACGACTACGAATGCCTTGAGCTCGGGGGTGACATGCGAGGCCGCGACCCACCGTCCGTCGGGCGAGAGAGCAAGGCTCGAGAGCCCGTGCGCGGCATTGGGCAGGTCCTCCGTGTGCCCCGCAGCCATCGTGCGCAGGAGCTTGCCAGTCCGGGTGTCCCACAGCTGGACCCGGTTGAGGTAGACCTCCGTGGCCAGGACGCGGCCGTCCCGGCTCAGCGCTCTGGGTTTGCCATCGGCGCGCAGTACGCGCGACTGCCGGGCAGATCGCACGTCGTAGAGGCGTACGCGTCGGGTCTGATCGAAGTCGGAGAGGTAGGCGGCGGTCGAACCGTCCGCGCTGAGGACGACGTCCGTGGCGGCTGGCCTGCCCGCGCCTTCGTATCCCGTCACCGAATCGGCATCCGCGCGCAGGCGCCGCTTGGCGTACGGCGCGGCGGCCACGGCTTGGGCCAGGGCACGCCGGGACTCGGGCGTGGACCGGGTCTCCTCGGCGTAGAGGGCGTACTGCGCAGCCTGGTTGGGACTGGTCGCGAGCAGTTGTCCGGAGCGGGCGGCCAGTGCCTGTGACGCGGAGATGCGAGCCTGTGCCACGGCCTCGTCACGCTGCCTGCCCGCGTCGAAGAAGCCGTATACCGCGAGGACGAGCAGCGCCATGAGCAGGGCGACGCCCGACCAGCTGAGCCGTTTGACCAACCGGAGTTGCCTGAAGTCGTCGTGCTCCAGCTCTTCCTTGGGACGGCCGTGCAACGGCGCGGCGAGGGTGGCAACCGCGGCGCGGAACGGTGGGTACCGCAGCGAGTGGTGGCCTCGTTCCTCGATCTCGCGGAGGTCCACCCAGAGCGGCATGGACGTGAAGTGGCCCGCCAGGTTCCGTGGCAGACATGTGGTCTTCTGCCAGTCGAAGTCGCCGGCCCTGTCGTCCCATGCGATCTCACCACTCGCCACGGCGATGAGCAGGTGCTCGGCGTCACGCTCGCGCAGCCAGTAGTCGACTTCCCTGGCCACCCACGGCGAAGCAGCGGCCTCTGGGGAGGCGAGCAGGATGAGATGGCGGGAGCGTGCCAGTTCGCGCTGGATCGACTTCCACAGGTCGTGGTTTGCGGACAGGCCGGTGACGTCGCGGAACACGCTCATCCGCATGGGCCGGAAGCGCGAGACGGCCAGCCGCTCCAGGCCTCGCTGGAGCTGTTTCGCAAGCGGCCTGTTCTTGCTCTGGCTGTACGAGATGAAGGCATCGCGCTGTTTCACGCTGTCCGACGCCGCGGCTCGCACCTCAGCCTCATCTACGGCATCACTCATGGCGTCCCCCGTCTCCCTTCCCTGCACTCAAGCCGTTCCCGGCGCACCACACCAACTTCCTTACTTAACATGCCTGTTGGTCCGGCTCGGCGCGACTCCGCTCTGGCGCTCTGCGTCCAGATGATCAAAGATTGTTCGAGTGTCGGGGCCAACTACTCTCTTCGCCGCCGTGACGCTATTTTCTTTTCACCTGTACACGTGACGCGTGCGAACAATGGGGGCGAACGGGCGGATGAGTGGACAGCTAGGCCGTCCCGGTGCTGGACAGGTACGTCGTTGGCGGAGCAACGGCATCCTGACCGCCCGGCTGGCCGCAGCAACGGTCGTCGGCTCGCTCGCGGGGCTGGGAGTCTTCAGCCTCACACAGGTGACCAGCCGCATCCTGTTCGTGATCGCGGGTGGCGCAGTAGGCGCTGTGACCGTCGTCGCGGTGCAGTGGTACCGGCGCCTCGCCCAGGTCACCGAGGTGAAGGTCGCGATCCCACAACTGAGCGAGGTCACCTTCGCAGTCAACAACGACTCCCGCCAGGTCGCCTGGCGCATGTTCGTCGAGACCGCGACCCGAGTCTCGACGCAGCCACTCGCCAGTGATGAGGGCGTTCTCCGCGAGGCGCTCACGTCGATGTACGGGCTGTTCGCCACAGCGCGAGAGACACTGAAGGTCGCCCGGCCCTCCGCCCCGGTGCCGGGCGGTCAGACGGTCGAGTACTTCGCGATCACCATGCTGAACCGGGAGTTGAGGCCGTTCCTGTCCCAATGGCACCCACGGCTGAGGGAGTTCGAACGGACGAACCCCGACAGCCCGGAATCCGACTGGCCGGACAACGCCGCCTGCCGGGCCGAACTCCAGCGAGTGCAGCACGCCATCCACGACTACGCGATCGGCTTCGCCCGTCTCGCCGGGGTCCGTGAACCAGAGCCCCTCCTGCGATACGTCCCCGCCCCCCGGGCCTCCGACGGCAGTCCCGAGGAGAGCACTATGCCCGACGCCGGCAACGGTCCCGCCGCGCGGTGACTCGCCCGGTGACGGCGACGGGCGTGGGACGGTGAGCGGCAAGCCCAGCAGGGAAGTCGCCCACGTGGGTGAGGCAGGCGACTACGACGCGTTCATCTCGTACAGCCACGTCTGGGACAAAGACGTCGCGACGGCCTTCCAGAGCGCGTTGCAGAGCTTCGACCGCCCCTGGCACCGGCCCAGGAGCCTCCAGCTGTTCCGGGACGAGACCAACCTGGTGGCAAGACCCCACCTTTGGCGGGAGATCGAGGAGGGGCCGGCCCGCTCGTGGTGATGGCGAGCCCACAGGCAGCCGTGCCCCCATGGGTGCGGCAGGAGATCCGCCTCGCGCCCGTCTCGGGTATTCATCGGCACCCGCGACATCTTCCACCCCGACGTATGCCGTCTGCGCGAGCGCGCGCCGCCACCGACGTGACGGTGTGCGCCGGCGTCGTGCACGTCCACTCTCACATCCGAAGGCCGGGCCGCGGCCACCCCGCGTGGTGAAGGACATCTCTCATTAGCTGGGAGGTCTTGCCTGCCAGCACCTCTCCATCGTTCACCACGAGGTGCGATGCCAATGCGCGCGAACTGCGAAGTCCGCGCCAGAATCGATTGGTACGGCCGACCTTCAGACCTGGAGTCGGCCCCCTCGTCACGCAAGGAACGACAGCCGGACCTGGCGATGAGGATTGTCCCTGTTCGTATCCACCAGACACACCGACTGCCAAGTCCCCAGCTCCAGCCCCCCGTTGACCACCGGAAGCGTCGCATGCGGTGGCACGAGTGCGGGCAGGACGTGGTCCCGGCCGTGGCCCGGGCTGCCGTGCGCATGCTGCCACCGGTCGTCGGCCGGCAGCAGGGTGTGCAGTGCGGCGAGCAGGTCGTCGTCGCTGCCCGCACCGGTCTCGAGCACCGCGATGCCGGCGGTGGCATGCGGGACGAAGATGTTGAGCAGGCCGTCACGGCCCGCCGCCACGGCGCGCAGGAACTCGGCGCACTCGTGGGTGAGGTCGACGACTCGTTCCGAGGAGCCGGTGGTGATCTGCAGCACACGCGTGGTGAAGGCATCGGGCATACGGCCATCCTGGCCCATCCGGCACCGCTCGGCGCCCGCCGGTCTCCATGGGCGTCCACATGCTGTCCATATGAGCGTCCGCAGAGCGAGACGCCGATTGACCGTCGATGGACGATCTCGCTACGTTCTGCGGCATGTTGCGTTCAGTCATGCTCACCACGCGCGGTCACATCGACCTGCTGCGGGTGGCCTCCGCCGCGTGTCGCCGCGGCTGCTGACGCCCTCTCAGCTCTCTCCCTCTTTCTTTACGCACTCGCTGCCCACCGCAGCCTGAGTCCGGCACGCCACCACGCGTGATCGGCCCCTGAGTCGCGCTCCACCGCTGCCTTCGTGCGCCCTTCCCGCCCACTCCTGCCCTGGAGCCCCATGAGCATCAGCCATGCCCCACCACCCGACATCGGCGAAATATCACTGGAAAAGGAGTCGCCCGGAAAGGACGACAACGGCTCCGCCGCCCCCGCTCTCGAACGCCTCATCTCCTCCCGGACCCGCCGCACCCGCGTCCCCCGCTGGCTGCGCCGCACCTCGGGCCCTCTCCTGCTGCTCGCCCTGTGGCAACTCCTCAGCGCCACCGGGGTGTTGCCCGCCGAGACGCTCGCCTCGCCCGGCACCATCGCCCGGGTCGGCCGCGATCTGATCGCCGACGGGTCGCTCACCTCCGCGATGGGGGTGTCCGTGCAGCGGGTCGCGCTCGGGCTGCTGCTCGGCACGGTCGTGGGCACGTTGCTCGCGCTGGTCTCCGGGCTGTTCCGGGTCGGCGAGGACGTGGTCGACGCGAGCGTGCAGATGCTGCGGACGGTGCCGTTCGTCGGGCTGATCCCGCTGTTCATCATCTGGTTCGGCATCGGCGAGACCCCGAAGATCGCCATCATCACGATGGGCGTGACCTTCCCGCTGTATCTCAATGTGTACGCGGGTATCCGCGGCGTCGACTCGCAGCTGATCGAGGCCGGGCAGTCCCTCGGCCTGTCCCGCTGGGGCCTGGTCCGCCATGTCGTGCTGCCGGGGGCGCTGCCCGGCGCGATGACGGGCCTGCGCTACTCGCTCGGGGTGGCGTGGCTGGCGCTGGTCTTCGCCGAGCAGGTCAACGCCGACGCGGGCATCGGGTTTCTGATGATGCAGGCCAGGGACTTCCTGCGGACCGACGTGATCGTCGTCTGCCTCATCGTGTACGCCTTCCTCGGCCTGCTCGCCGACCTCGTCGTCCGTACCCTCGAAAGGCTGTTGCTGCAATGGCGACCGACATTCACGGGCCAGTGACCCGGACGGCGGCCGCCGAGGCGGCGGTGCACGTCTCGGGCCTGTCCCGCACCTTCGACGGCAAGCGCGTCGTCGACGGGCTCGAACTGTCCGTCCGGCCCGGCGAGTTCGTGGCCCTGCTCGGCCGCAGCGGCTGCGGCAAGTCGACCCTGCTGAAGATCCTCGCCGGTCTCGACCGCGACATCGAGGGCACCGTCCTGGTGCCGCGCCGCAAGGCGACCGCGTTCCAGGCGCCGCGCCTCATGCCCTGGAAGAAGGTCTGGCGCAATGTGCTGCTCGGCCTGCCGGGCAGGCCTGAACGGGCGCTCGCCGAACGTGCGTTGGCGGAGGTCGGCCTCGACCACCGCTCGGACGCCTGGCCCAAGACGCTCTCCGGGGGTGAGGCCCAGCGGGCCTCACTGGCCCGCGCCCTGGTCCGCGAGCCCGATCTGCTGCTGCTCGACGAGCCGTTCGGCGCGCTCGACGCACTCACCCGGATCAAGGCCCAGCGCCTGGTCGGCGAGTTGTGGCAGCGCCGCGGCTGCGCCGTGCTGCTCGTCACGCACGACGTCGAGGAGGCGGTGCTGCTCGCGGACCGGGTCCTGGTGATGGACGACGGCGTCATCGCCCACGAGGTGACGGTCGACCTGGACCGCCCCCGCGACATCTCCGACCCCCGCTTCGCTCAACTACGGGCCCGCCTGCTCGACCTGCTCGGCGTCGACACCTCGGCCGGAGCCGCCTGACTCCCCCACCACAGACCTGACTCCCGTACGGCGTACGCGACTTCAGCGACGTAGACGTACCGCCGGAAGAACTCCCCCGCGCACACCGAACTCACACGTGCCACCACCTGCCCACAGATACGGACACACCATGCGACCACACCGTTTGCTCCCCGCCCTGCTCGCCCCGCTGACCCTGCTGCTCGCGGCCTGCGGCGGCTCCTCGTCGGCCCAGACCTCGGCGGGCGGTGCCGGTGACGGCGTCGACGGGAAGGGTTCGCTCACGCTCAACGTCGGGGACCAGAAGGGTGGTTCCGAGGCCGTGCTGCGTGCGGCCGGGGAGCTGAAGGACCTCGACTACAAGATCAAGTGGTCGACGTTCACGTCCGGGCCGCCGCTCCTGGAGGCGGTCAACGCCAAGGCCGTCGACATCGGCGCGGTCGGCAACACCCCGCCGGTGTTCGCGGCGGGCGCCGGGTCGAAGATCACGGTGGTGAGTGCGAGCCACGGCAACGCGGACGGCGAGGCGATCCTCGTCCCCGAGGACTCCTCGCTCAAGAAGCCCGCGCAGCTCAAGGGCAAGTCGGTGGCCGTGGCCCAGGGCAGTTCGGCGCACTACCAGCTGATCGCGGCCCTCAAGTCGGCGGGCCTGTCCATCAAGGACGTCAAGGTCAGCTATCTGCAGCCGGCCGATGCCCTGGCCGCGTTCAACAGCGGCAAGGTGGACGCCTGGGCGGTCTGGGACCCGTACACCTCGCAGGTGCTCGGCTCGAAGAAGGGCCGCGTGCTGATCGGCGGCGAGGGCCTGGTCAACGGCCTCAACTTCCAGGTGGCCGCGCCCAGCGCACTCGCGGACAAGGAGAAGTCCGCCGCGATCGAGGACTACCTGGCCCGCCTGCGCCGCGCGCAGGACTGGGTCTTCAAGCACCCGGACGCCTGGGCCAAGGTCTGGTCGAAGGAGACCGGTCTGCCGTACGACGTGGCGCTCGCCGCGGTGAAGCGCTCGAACGGTACGCGCGTTCCCGTCGCCGTCGACAAGGCGGCGATCGCCTCCGAGCAGAAGATCGCCGACACCTTCACCGCTCTGAAGCTCATCCCGCGCAAGGTGGACTTCGCCGACTTCGTCGACCCGCGCTTCAACGGCGATCTGCCGCCGTCCACCACCGAGGCCCGCAGCTACCAGGAGAAGTGAGGACGTCATGACGGTTCATCTGCACTGGTTCCTGCCGACCGGCGGCGACGGCCGCACCCTGGTCGACCGGCACGCCTACACCGACGGCGGCATCAAGCGCTCCCGGATCACCCCGGTCAGCGGGGTGCGCGCGCCCGACATCGAGTATCTGGCCCAAATCGCCAAGGCCGCCGAGCAGTTGGGCTTCGAGGCGGTCCTCACCCCGACCGGCACCTGGTGCGAGGACGCCTGGCTGACCACGGTCGCCCTCGCCCAGCACACCGAGCGCCTCAAGTTCCTGGTCGCGTTCCGGCCCGGCGTGATCTCCCCCGTACTCGCCGCGCAGATGGCGGCGACGTACCAGCGCATCACCCGCGGCCGGCTGCTCCTGAACGTCGTCACGGGCGGCGACTCCACCGAGCAGCGGCGCTTCGGCGACCACCTGGACCACGACCGCCGCTATGCCCGCACGGATGAGTTCCTGTCGGTCGTACGGGGGGTGTGGCGCGGCAAGCCGTACGACTTCGACGGCGAGCACTACCAGGTCGAGGGCGGCCTGACCGCGCTGCCGCCGGACCCGCTGCCGGAGATCTTCTTCGGCGGGTCCTCGGCCGCGGCGGGGCCGGTCGCGGCCCGGCACTCCGACGTCTATCTGACCTGGGGAGAGCCGCCGGAGCAGGTCAAACAGAAGATCGACTGGATCCGGGGTCTCGCCGAGGCCGAGGGCCGCACGGTCCGCTTCGGGATCCGGCTGCACACGATCTCGCGGGACTCCTCGGCCGAGGCCTGGGCGACCGCGAACCGGCTCCTGGACGACCTCGATCCCGACACGATCGCGGCCGCCCAGCAGGCACTCGGCAAGAGCGAGTCGGTGGGCCAGCAGCGGATGCTCGCCCTGCACGGCGGCTCGCGCGACAAGCTGGAGATCGCGCCCAACCTGTGGGCGGGCGTCGGCCTGGTGCGCGGCGGGGCGGGGACCGCCCTGGTGGGCAGCCATGGCGAGGTGGCCGACCGGATCGAGGAGTACCACGCGCTCGGCGTGGAGCACTTCGTCCTCTCCGGCTATCCGCACCTGGAGGAGGCGTACTGGTTCGGCGAGGGCGTCACTCCGGAGCTCGCCGCCCGGGGCCTGCTGCCGCACGCGCTCACCTCGCCGCTCGCCGGGGTTCCGGCCGCGAACGGGCGGCCCGCCTCGGCTCCGGGCGGGGCTCCGCTGCTGGTGGGAGGCGGTCGCTGAGCCTCCAGCGGCCTTCGGGAAGATCTCGCACCCCGATGAAGTTGGTAGAAGCATGAACAACATCGGGGTGCGGGACGCGGTACGCGAAGTCGAGGTCGTGGTGATCGGCGCCGGGCAGGCGGGCCTGTCCGCCGCCCACCATCTGCGCCGCACCGGCTACGAGCCCGACCGGGACTTCGTGGTCCTGGACCGCTCGCCGCGTCCGGGCGGAGCCTGGCAGTTCCGCTGGCCGTCACTGACGTACGGCCGCGTCCACGGCATGCACGCGCTACCCGGCATGGAGCTCACGGGCGCGGACGACACCCGGCCCTCGTCCGAGGTGATCGGCGAGTACTTCGCGTCCTACGAGGAGACCTTCGACCTGCACGTGCACCGGCCGGTCTCGGTACAGGCGGTACGGGAGGGCGAGGGCGGGCGACTGCTCGTCGAGTCCTCGGAAGGTACGTACGCCACCCGCGCCCTGATCAGCGCGACCGGCACCTGGGACCGGCCGTTCTGGCCGCGCTACCCCGGCCAGGAGACCTTCCGCGGGCGGCAGTTGCACACCGCGAACTACCCCGGGCCCGAAGAGTTCGCCGGGCAGCGCGTGGTGGTCGTGGGCGGTGGCGCCTCCGGCACCCAGCACCTGATGGAGATCGCGCCGTACGCGGCCTCGACCACCTGGGTCACCCGGCGCCCGCCCGTCTTCCGCGAGGGCCCCTTCGACGAGAACTGGGGGCGCTCGGCCGTCGCGATGGTCGAGGAGCGGGTACGTCAGGGACTGGTGCCGCGCAGCGTCGTCTCGGTCACCGGACTGCCGGTCAACGACGCGATCCGCGAGGCCCGCGCGAACGGCGTCCTGGACCGGCTGCCGATGTTCGACCGCATCACCCCGGACGGAGTGGAGTGGGACGACGGCCGCCGGGTCGCGGCGGACGTCATCCTCTGGGCGACCGGATTCCGGCCGGTGACCGGGCATCTGGCGCCGCTCGGGCTGCGCGAGCCCGGCGGGGGCATCCGCCTGGAAGGCACCCGCGTCGCGCTCGATCCACGGATCCACCTGGTCGGGTACGGGCCTTCGGCGTCGACCATCGGCGCGAACCGGGCGGGGCGGGCCGCGGTGAGCGAGATCCGCCGACTCCTCGCCGGGAAGCGTGAGTTGGTGGGCTGAGCCCGGTCGGCACGAATGGGCCGATCCAGTTCAGCGAGCCGCGTTCGCCTGCTCGCCCTTGCGGGCCTGTGCGCGGATCTGGTTGAACTCGGCGACGTTGCGCTGCTGTTCCGCGTAGTCGGCCGTGAAGCGGGTGTCGCCCGGCTTGACCGTCACGAAGTACAGCCAGTCCCCCGCCGGCGGACTGATCGCCGCCTTGACGGCGGCCTCGCCGGGGTTGGCGATGGGCGTGGGCGGCAGGCCCATGCGCTCGTACGTGTTGTAGGGGCTCTTGAGCTTGGTGTCGGCGGCCGTCGTGTCCAAGGTGGAGCGGTTCAGGGCGTAGTTGATGGTCGAGTCCATCTGCAGCGGCATGCCGCGGTCCAGGCGGTTGTAGACGACCCTGGCCACCTTGCCCATGTCCTTCTCGTTCTCCGCCTCGGCCTGCACGATGCTCGCGATGGTCACCGTCTGGTACACCGACACCGCGTTGCGGCCCGCGCCCGCGGCCACCTGGCCGGTGCCGAACTTCTGGTTGGCGGTGTTCACCATGTACGAGAGCACGGAGGCGGGCGTCGACTGCTTGCCGATCGGATACGTCGCCGGGAAGAGGTAGCCCTCCGGGTTGCCGGACGCCTCGCCCGGGAGCTTCAGGCCGACGGCGGCCTTCTTGGCGGTCCCGGGTGGCGCCCCGAGGGCCTTCTCGATGGCCGCGTACACCTGCCCGGCGCGCCAGCCCTCGGGAATCAGCAGGGACTCGGACTGCTTGTCGGCGTCGGACCCGCTTTGCAGCAGGGGCACCGCCACCGCGGCGCCGGCCGCGACGGCCCCGGTCAGGAGGAGCGCCGCCTTGCCGCGGCGGGTCAGCCGGATCTTGCCCCGGCGCGGTGACTTGTTCAGCATGCGGGCACGGTAACCCGCACCGCCCGTTAATTCCGGTACATCCGGAATGTCTTGAATATTGTCATCCCGCCGGCGCGAGTTGGGCGTCCCGGCGGACGAGCGCCGCGTACCGGCCGTCGGCGTCCATCAGCGCCTCGTGCGTGCCGCGTTCGGTGATCCGGCCGGTGTCGAGGACGACGATCTGGTCGGCGCCGCGGACCGTGGAGAGGCGGTGCGCGATGGTGATCGTGGTGCGGTTGGCGGACAGCGCGTCGATGGCCTGCTGCACGGCCTGTTCCGTCTGGTTGTCCAGGGCGCTGGTCGCCTCGTCGAGGATGAGGACGGGCGGGTCGCGCAGGATGGTGCGGGCGATCGCCAGGCGCTGCTTCTCACCGCCGGAGAAGCGGTGTCCGCGCTCGCCGACGACGGTGTCGTACCCGTCGGGCAGGCCCGCGATGTGGTCGTGGATCTGGGCCGCGCGGGCCGCCTCGTGGAGCTCCTCGTCGGAGGCGTCCGGCTTGGCGAAGCGCAGGTTGTCGGCGACCGAGGCGTGGAAGAGGTACGTCTCCTGGGAGACGACGCCGACCGCACGGGCCAAGGTGTCGAAGTCGAGGTCGCGTACGTCGACGCCGTCGATCGTGACGCGGCCGCCGGTGACGTCGTACAGCCGGGGCACCAGATAGCTGAGGGTCGACTTGCCTGAGCCGGTGGGGCCGACGACGGCGAGGCTGTTGCCCGCGGGGACGTCCACGTCGATGGCGTGCAGGATCGGGGCGCCCTCGGTGTCGTAGTGGAACTCGACCTTCTCCAGGCGGACTTCACCCTTGACCTTGTCGAGACGGACCGGCTCGTCCGGTTCGGTGATGTCGATCGGCAGGTCGAGGTACTCGAAGATGCGCTGGAACAACGCGAGCGAGGTCTGGATCTGTACGCCGGTGGAGAGCAGGCTGACCGTCGGCCGGAACAGGCCCTGCTGCAGCGAGACGAAGGCGACCAGGGTGCCGAGCGAGATGGCGGGGCCGCCCACGTGGAGGGCCATGCCCGCGGTCCAGTAGATGAAGGCCGGCATGGCGGCCATGACGATGCCGATGACCGACATCCGCCAGCGCCCTGCCATGTTGGAGCGGACTTCGAGGTCGATGAGGCGCTCGGACTCGTCCGAGAAGGACTTGGTCAGGGAGTCGGAGCGGCCCATGGTGCGGCCGAGCAGGATGCCGCTCACCGACAGCGACTCGGTGACCGTGGCGGCCATCGTGGCCATCTGCTTCTGGCGCTGCGTGGCGATCTTCTTGCGCTCGCGGCCGACCTTGCGGCTGATCCACACGAAGACGGGGAGCAGCAGCAGCGACACGACGGTCAGGCGCCAGTCCAGGGCGAGCATGGCGACGACGGTCGCCACGACGCTGGTGAGGTTCGAGACCAGCGAGGTCGCGGTGGAGGTCACGGTCGCCTGCATGCCGCCGATGTCGTTGGCGATGCGGGACTGGACCTCGCCGGTGCGGGTCCGGGTGAAGAAGGCGAGCGACATGCGCTGCAGCCGGTCGTACACGGCGGTGCGCAGGTCGTGCATGACGCGCTGGCCGACGGTCGTCGAGATCAGGGTCTGCAGGACGCCGAAGACGCTGGTCAGGACCGCGCTGGCGATCATGCCGAGGGCGAGCAGGGTGAGCAGTCCGGTGCGGCCCTCGGGGATCGCGGTGTCCAGCGTCTCCTTGAGCAGGAACGGGGTGGCGACACCGACGAGCGACGAGGCCGCGACGAGCAGACCGACAACGGTCAGACGGGCGCGGTAGGGGCGGAAGAGACGCAGGATCCGGCGCACCTCGCGGGGCGGCTCGGGATCGGCCGGATTCTTGGCGGGTGGGGTCCACCCGGGTTCTCGGGGATGCAATGGGCCTCCTGGACGGCCGGGCCGAAGCGCCGGGCCTGGGTGTGAGAACTCTATGACCTGAGGAGCATAGCTCATTGTTACCTATATTCACAATGAGCGTAGTCCTGCTAGTCTCGGAGCCATGACCTCGCCCGACGCCCGCACCGTTGCTGCGGACGGCCACGCCCCTGCTCAGGACACGGGCGGCCACACCCGAGCCCGCGCCTCCGACGCGGGTGACGCGGACGGCCTGCTGGCCGAGCAGCTGCTCAGGCTCACCCGCAGGCTGCATCGCATCCAGAAGCGACACCTCGAACCGGTCGGCATCACGCCCGCCCAGTCCCGGCTGCTTCGCACCCTCGCCCACTTCGACGCACCGCCGCGCATGGCCGATCTGGCGCAGCGCCTGGAGGTGGTGCCGCGCGCGGTGACGACGCTGGTGGACGGCCTGGAGGGCGCCGACTGCGTGCGTCGCGCACCCGACCCGGCCAACCGCCGGGTGATCCGGATCGAGCTCACCGATGAGGGCCGCAAGGTGCTCGGTTCGCTGCGCAGCGCGCGCCGGGCCGCCGCAGAGGACATCCTGGCTCCATTGACCGCCGGACAACGCAGTGCGCTCGGCGGTCTGCTGTCCGCGCTGCTCGACGATCCCGGGCGGTGCTGAGACGGCACAAGCGGTAGCGGAAGACGACGCCGGAGGAGTCCGCCATGCCCCTGCTGGAGCCGAACCCCGACCGCCTGCGCCCCGAACCGGGCCGGGCCGCCCCGTCACCCGACCGGGTGCAGGACCGGCAGGCGCAGGGGACTCCGGAGCCGCTGCGCGGCGAGCTGATCGCACTGCTCGGCGAGGAGAAGGTGCTCAGCAAGGTCTCGGACCTGGTGCGGTACGCCTCCGACGCCAGCCCCTACCGCTTCCTGCCGCAGGTCGTCGTGGTTGCCGAGGACATCGACGACGTCTCGGCGATCCTGTCGTACGCGCACGGGAAGGGCCGCGAAGTCGTCTTCCGCGCGGCCGGCACCAGCCTGAACGGGCAGGCACAGGGCGAGGACATCCTGGTCGACGTGCGCAAGCACTGGGCGGGCGTCGAGGTGCTCGGCGACGGCGCGCAGGCCCGCATCGGCCCCGGCACCACGGTGGTGCGGGCCAATGCGACGCTGTCCCGGTACGGCCGGGTGCTCGGCCCCGACCCGGCGAGCGCGATCGCCTGCACGCTCGGCGGGGTCGTCGCCAACAACGCCTCCGGGATGACGGCGGGCACGACCCGCAACTCCTACCGGACACTCGCCTCGCTCACCTTCGTCCTGCCGTCGGGCACGGTCGTCGACACCGGCGAGGACGCTGCCGACGAACAGCTCGCGCACGCCGAACCGGCGCTCTGCGAGGGCCTGTTGGCCATCAAGCGGGAGATCGAGGCGGACCCGGATCTCGTCGCCCGGATCCGCGCCAAGTACGAGATCAAGAACACCAACGGCTATCGCCTCGACGCCTATCTCGACGGCTCGACCCCGGCGGAGATCCTGCGCGGCCTGATGGTCGGCTCGGAGGGCACCTTCGGCTTCATCTCCGAGGTCGTCTTCGACACACTGCCGCTCGACCGGCAGGTGTCCTCGGCGCTGTTGTTCTTCCCCTCGCTGCCGGCGGCGGCTGCCGCGGTGCCGCTGTTCAACGAGGCCGGCGCGATCGCCGTCGAGCTGATGGACGGCAACACCCTGCGCGCCTCGGTCAGCGTCCAAGGCGTGCCCGCCGACTGGGCGGAGCTGCCGAAAGGGACGACGGCACTGCTCGTGGAGTTCCGGGCGCCGGACGAGGCGGGGCAGGCGGCGTACGAGGGGGCCGCGGCCCGCGCCCTCGAAGGGCTCGAACTGGTCAAGCCGGTCGTGTCGGTGACCAATGAGTTCACCCGGGACGCCAAGACGATCGGCGGGTACTGGAAGGCACGTAAGGCATTCGTGACGGCGGTGGGCGGGTCGCGGCCCGCCGGCACGACGCTGATCACCGAGGACTTCGCGGTGCCGCCCTCACAACTGGCCGACGCCTGCTCCCAGTTGCTGGAGCTGCAGACCCGGCACGGGTTCGACGCGGCCGTCGCGGGGCATGCCGCGCACGGCAATCTGCACTTCCTGCTCGCCTTCGACGCGAGCAAGGAGGCGGACGTCGGGCGCTATGCCGCGTTCATGGACGACTTCTGCCGCCTCACCGTCGAGCGCTTCGACGGCTCGCTCAAGGCCGAGCACGCCACGGGCCGCAACATCGCGCCGTTCCTGGAGCTGGAGTGGGGCCCGAAGGCGACCGAGTTGATGTGGCGCACGAAGCAGGTCATCGACCCCGACGGGGTGCTCGCCCCGCGAATCGTCCTGGACCGCGACCCCAAGGCGCATCTGCGCGGCCTGAAGACCATCCCGAAGGTCGAGGCGATCGCCGACCCGTGCATCGAGTGCGGCTTCTGCGAACCGACCTGCCCCAGCCACGACTTGACCACCTCGCCACGTCAGCGGATCGTGCTGCGCCGCGAGGTGATGCGGCAGGCCGCGGACTCCCCCGTCGAGGACAAGCTGCTCGAGGCGTACGGATATGACGCCGTGGACACCTGCGCAGGCGACTCGACCTGCAAGCTGGCCTGCCCCGTCGGCATCGACACCGGCATGATGATGAAGGACTTCCGGCACGCCCGGCACACGCCGCGCGAGGAGCGGATCGCGGCCCTCGCGGCGAAGAACTTCAAGGCGGTGGAGGTCTCGGCCCGGCTCGCGGTGGCCGCCGCCGACAAGATCAGCGACCGGTTGCTCACGGCCGTGACGCGTACCGCCCGCAAGGCAGTACGCCCCGACCTGGTCCCCGAGTGGCTGCCCCAGATCCCGGGCGCGGCCGCCCGCAGGCTGCCCACCACCTCACGGGTCGGAGCGAGCGCCGTGTACTACCCGGCGTGCGTCAACCGCATCTTCGGCGGGCCCGAGGCGAAGGGCGGGCCCTCGCTCGCGCAGGCCGTCGTCGCGGTGTCGGCGCGGGCGGGAAAGCCGGTGTGGATCCCCGGTGACGTGGCCGGCACCTGCTGCGCCACCATCTGGCACTCCAAGGGGTACTGGGACGGCAACAAGGTCATGGCCAACCGCATCGTCGAGGCGGCCTGGGGCTGGACGGCGGGCGGGCGGCTGCCGCTCGTGGTGGACGCCTCCTCGTGCACGCTCGGCATCGCGGACGAGATCGTGCCGTATCTGACCGACGCCAACCGCGAGTTGCACGCCGAACTCGCCATCGTGGACTCCCTGGTGTGGGCCGCCGAGGAGCTGCTGCCGCAGCTGACCGTCCTGCGCAAGGTCGGCTCGGCCGTCGTGCACACCACCTGCTCCATGCGCCACCTCGGCGACGGCCCGCAGCTGCGCGCGGTCGCCGAGGCCTGCGCCGAAGAGGTGGTCACCCCCGACGACGAGGCCTGCTGCGGCTTCGCCGGCGACCGGGGCATGCTGCACAAGGAGCTCACCGAATCGGCCACGGCCCGCGAGGCCGCCGAGGTCACCTCGCGGCACTACGACGCCCATCTGTCGGCCAACCGGATGTGCGAGGTCGGCATGGACCATGCGACGGGGCGCAGTTACTACTCCGTGCTGATCGAACTCGAGCGGGCGACGCGGCCCGCGTCGCGGAGTTGAGTGATCCGCCGCAGGGCCAGCAGTCCGCCGGCTCCGGGGATGAGGGCTCGCCATCGGGCTCCCGACGAGGCGCCCGCAGGAATCATCCAAGTGGTCGCGATGACGACGAGGTAGGCGCTGCCGTGCAGCGGGCCGCAGAGCGAGGAGATCGCCTGTACGTGTGCGGTGAGCAGGTTGGCAAGGAGGGCCAGCAGCGACACTGCCTCCACGTGGGCTGCGATCCGCAGCGTGCGCACCATGGTCAGGCACCCGTGGTGGAGCCGGGGCGGACGATCATCAGGACGACCACGGCCGCCCAGAGCACGTTGAAGATGCCGGTGAGCATCGTCAGGCGGGACGCGGTGGGACGCGCCGTCTCCCGGGGCGGCGCGTCCTCGGACAAGCTCCCGGACGAGCTCTCCGCCAGGGCGAGCAGGCGCTGCTGGCCGGGCAGGATGGCCAGGGCCAGCAGGGCCGCGGCGATCGTGGTCAGGGCGAGCGAGGCGATCAGCCAGGCGTCGGTGAGGACGCCGAGTTGGGCGCCGGTGGCGATGCCGAACACCGGCACGGCGAGACCGGCGAGCGCGTAACCGCGGCAGACCCGGTGCAGCAGTGCGGCGATCCCGGCGGCGCGGCCGTCCGGCCCCTGACCTCCTGCCTCCCCCTGGCCTTCCGCCTCCCCCTCCCCTTCCCCTTCGATGCCGACTGCCTGGAGCGCATAGCGCGGGAACATCGAGGCGGCCACGGTGATCGATCCGACCGCCAGGATCGCGACGAGGACATGTACGGACAACAACAGCTTGGTCACTGCGGGGACCTCCGGGTCCGAGCACAAATATGTTGGCTGCCAATACATACACTGCCTACATGATTTTTGGGTAGGCGGCCTACATATCGCGGCGGATTTGGGTAGGCTGCCGACCCATGAAGCCGGATGCGGTGCGAGGGCACCTGGATGGACTGCTGCTTGCCGTACTGGAGCCGGGTCCGCTGCACGGGTACGCGATCATCGCCGCGGTACAGGAGCGCAGCGGGGGCGCGCTCGAACTGCGTACGGGCACGATCTACCCGGCCCTGCAGCGACTCGAGCGGCTCGGACTGCTGAGCAGCAGCTGGGAGTCGACCGGCGAACGGCGCCGGCGGTGCTACGCGCTGACCGAGGCCGGTCAGCGCACCCTGGCCGGCGAGCGGACGGCGTGGAGCGAGTTCACCGCCGCGATCGGCTCGGTCCTGAACCCCGCAGCGCCGCCCAACACCTCGGCAGGGCTTGCCACATGAGCGACGCCGGCCCGACCAGCGGCTCACACACCGACCCGATCGCGGACCATGTGGCGGCCCTCGATGCCGCCCTGCACGGACCGGCCCGGGCCAAGGCCAGGATGATCGACGAGATTCGCGACGGCCTCACGGACACGGCGGCGGCGTACACCGACGACGGGCTGCCCCACGAGCAGGCCGCGCACCTCGCGGTGCGGGAGTTCGGCACGGTCGAGGAGCTCGTGCCCAGCTGCCAGGGCGAACTGACCGTCGCGCAGGCCCGGCACACCGCACGGGCCGTCGTGCTGACCGCGCCCTTCCTGATCGCCTGCTGGTATCTGTCCTGGACGGTCGAGCACGGCCAGGCGTGGCAACTGCCGCGCACCGCTCAGCTGTTGGCCGTGCATCTCGCCGGCGTCGCGACCGTCGCCGCGCTGCTCGCCGCGGCGACGCTGGCCGCCACCGGTACCCTCGCCCGCCGGCTTCCCACGCCCGACCGGCTGCCGCTGGTGGTCGGCTGGGCGGGCACCACGGCCAGTGTCTCCATGGCGGTCACGACGCTCGCGCTCGCCACCGCCGCCGCGCTCGCCACGAGTTGGCCGCTGCTCGCCCTGGCCGGCGCACTCGCGGCCGCCTCGCACGCCTCGGTGGCCGGTTCGGCCCGCGCCTGCCGTCGCTGCGCCGGGCTGCCCCTCGCGCGGCCCGCCCTCGCCGGGGTGCGCGGCTGACGCGACCACCGGTCACGCAGGCGGCACTCCGGCTCGGCGAGACACCCGACCTTTGGGCACGCAGTGCCGCTTGATCGCGCGGTGCGGGAAAGTCCAACTCTCTGGCCACTTCGGCCTCTTGCGTACCGCTGATCGCACCGTCAGGGTGGCTTCCGCCGTTGCTCAACCGCCCCCATAGACGGAGGTCCGATGCACGACGAGAACGCCACCCCACTGCCCGACGAGTCCGCCGCGACCACCCCCGAAACCTCCACGTCATCCGACCCTTCCCGTAGGTCGGTGCTCCGCACCGCCTCGATCGCCGGTGCCGCCGGGCTCGGCATCGGCGCCCTCGGCAGCGGTACGGCGAGCGCGGCGCCCGAGCAGAGCGCGGCCACGGCCGCTCAGGCCGCTCAGGCGCCGGCCCGGCAGGGCGAGACCATGATCGGCGTACCGTTCGAGAAGCGCAGCACGGTGCGGGTCGGGATCGTCGGCCTAGGCAATCGCGGCGGCAGCATGATCGACCTCTTTCTCGCCCAGCCGCAGGTCAAGGTCGTGGCCCTCTGCGACCCGGTCAAGGACAAGACGGCCGCGGCCGCCAAGAAGGTCACGGACGCGGGCCAGCCCGCCCCGGCGACGTACACCAAGGGCGAGCACGACTTCGAGAACCTGTGCAAGCGCACCGACATCGACTTCGTGTACGTCGCCACGCCCTGGGACTGGCACTTCGAGATGGCCAAGACGGCGATGCTGAACGGGAAGCACGTCGGCGTGGAGTGTCCGATCGCGCTGCAGCTGGACCAGCTGTGGGAGCTGGTCGATCTGTCCGAGCGCACCCGCAGACACTGCATGCAGCTGGAGAACTGCTGCTACGGCAAGAACGAGATGCGGGTCCTGCGCATGGCGCACGCCGGGCTCTTCGGCGATTTGCTGCACGGCGCGGGCGCGTACAACCACGATCTGCGCGGCCTGATGTTCGACCCCGACTACTACGAAGGTCCGTGGCGGCGCCTGTGGCACACCCGGCTGCGCGGTGACCTGTACCCCAACCACGGGTTCGGGCCGGTCTCCAACTACATGGACATCAACCGCGGCGACCGCGTCACCCACATATCCAGCTACGGCACCCCGGCGCTCGGCCTCGCCGCGTACCGCAAGGCCAACATGCCGCCCGGTGACCCGAGTTGGAAGGAGACCTACATCGAGAGCGACCGGACGATCAGTCTGGTCCAGACGGCGAAGGGCCGCGTCATCCGGCTCGAGCACGATGTGTCGACGCCGCACCCCTACAGCCGGATCAACAACCTCGGCGGCACCAAGGGCGTGTTCGAGGACTACCCGGCGCGCATCTACCTGGAGCCGGACCACAGCGACGACGCCTGGCACGACTTCGGCGGGTACGCCGACTGGGACCACTGGCTGTGGAAGGAGCACGCCAACCCGCCCGGCGGACACGGCGGCATGGACTACATGCTGGTGTTCCGGCTGATGCAGTGCATGCAGCTCGGCCTGGTGCCGGACTTCGACGTGTACGACGCGGTGACCTGGACGGCGCCGGTGCCGCTGAGCCATCTGTCGATCAAGGCGAACGGTGCGCCGCAGCCGATTCCGGACTTCACGCGCGGGCTGTGGAAGAAGACACGGCCGGGGATGGACTCGGAGAAGCCCAAGGCCTAGTGGGGTGACGCCACTTGGGGCCGGACCACACAGGTGCATGTGTGGTCCGGCCCCATGCGGTCCGGCCCCAAGTGGCTGGGAACCACGCGGTCAGCAGCGCAGCCGGTTCTCCGTCAGGATTCCCTGCTCGGTGGCGAGGGTGCGGTCGTAACAGCCCGTGTCGCCCGTCAGCCGGTAGCGCTCGCGGGAAGTGCCGACGGCGTGCCGCTGGTCGCGGGGCACGTTCGCGGTGTAGGTGGCGTCGCCGGAGTAACTGTCGTCCAGGTACGCCCAGTTGAGGCGTCGCCCGCCTTGATGCGTGACCGTCTTCTCGCGGTCGCCGAGGTCGATGGCGGTGCGCAGCCGGTCGCCCGCGCCGAGCGTCGTGGTGCCGTCCATGGTGTACGTACGTTGGGTGCGGGTCGTCGTGGCGGGACCGCGCCCGTCCCGGACGACCGTCTCGTGGTCGGTCCAGGTGCCGTCCAGTGCGTCCATCGCCTCGCCCTCGGTCCAGCGGTGCACGGAGGTGGCGGTGAGCTCACGCGTGACGGTGGTGGTGACCCGGCCGTGCGAGGTGTCGAGGTAGCCGGCGGTGGTGAGCCGGTGGCCGCCCTCGGTGACGACGCGGTGTTCCGAACCGGGCGTGTGCTTGGACGAGTTGGCAGTTTCGCCGACCTTGTGCCCGGTCAGTCTGCCGGTGACCTGCTCGGCGCCGTGGTCCTGCCAGACCAGCACATTGACCGGGGTGCTCCAGCCGGTCTGACCCTCAGGGACGCCGACGACGGAGACGTCGACGCGGTGCGCGCGACCGTCGTTCAGGAGGCCCGCGAAGGGGGTGAGGTCGTAGGTGATCGGCTTGATGTCGAAGGCGCGCGGGCCGGGGATCACGTACCAGAGAAAGGGGTTGGACCAGCCGCCGGTCCACACCGTCGGGAACGGCGCGGCGATCCCCGCGAGCTTCCCGTCGACGCTGATCTGCACCTCCCGGTAGGGGCCGTCCGGGGTCTTGCACGAGTAGGGTGCGGGGTCCGGCACGGACAGGTACCAGTACTCCTCGCAGCCGCCGCCCGAGCCGGTGGCGTAGACCTCGGCGACGATGCGCTCGCTGTTGCGCGGGGTGGTCAACTTGCCGTCGTCGAGGGTCAGTACGCGATCGGGAGTCTTCGCGGGCTTGGCTCGGCCTTCGGCGGCGTAGAAGGTCAGCGTCGCCTTGACGTCGATGATGCCGGTGTAGGTGTCGTTGACGACGTTGCCGATCAGCATCTCGACCCGCTGGTCGGAGCGCAGGGTGTCGGCGTAGCGCGTGACGTCCTTCTCGACCTGCCAGGCGATGCCGTCCGGCGAGGGCTGCGGCGTCGACGTACGCAAGACTTCGACCCCGCCGATGTGCAGATAGCCGAGGCGGTCGTACTGCCGCCCCTTGACCTTGCCTTCGAGGCGCAGGACGACCTTGCTCCAGTTGTCGCCGCAGCCCTTCGGCGGTGCGTACGCGCCCTGATAAGGCGTGAAGTCCTTGAACTGGGCCTCGGCGACGGTCACTTGGCAGGACTTGGCGTCCGGCTTCGGTATCGGGGGTGCGGCGGTGAGCGGGTCGTGCCAGTCCGTGCCGAACTCCGCCGGCACTTCGTCGGCCGCCTGTGCGGCGGCGGCCGGGCCGAGCAACGTGCCTGCGGCCAGGGCGAATCCCGCGCACAGGGACGGGAGGGTCCTTCGTCGTCTCATGGGACAGGAGTGAAGCGTGAGACGGGGGCGTGCGCCAGAGGGCGAAGCCCGGGTGAGCGCCGGTGAGCGCCGCTCAGGCGCCGAGATTCGCCTTGTCGCCCATCACGATCACCGGGTGCTGCTTCGGGTCGAGGGTGCGCAGGAGGTACGTCATCGCCTGCTTGGACACGCTCACACAGCCCGAGGTGCCGCTGCCGTGGTCCATGTGCAGCCAGATGTAGCCGCCCTTGGACTGGCCCTGGGGGCGGGTGGGGTCGTTGGGCGAGGTGCCCTTGGCGCGGTTGTAGTCGATGGCGACGACCAGGTCGAAGTCGTGCCAGTGGGACTTGGGCCAGGAACGGGACGCCTGGAAGGCCGAGGACTGGGTGTACGGCAGCTTCGCGCCGGGGTCGGCGAGGACGCCGCCCGCGTCGGACAGCGTGAAGACGCCCACGGGGCTGCGCTTGTCGCCCTCGCGGTGGTCGGTGGTCCAGCCCTTCTTGCCGTTGTGGGCGGGCCAGCTGCGGGTGCGGTCCCAGGTGGCGCCGTCCTTGGTGTAGAGGGCCACGGTGGCGTCCGCGGAGTCCTTGCCCGCGCCCTGGACGGCGACGACCTGGCGGGCGTTATCCGGGATCTGCCGCTGCAGACGGTCACCCACCTCGGGGATGCGCTTGAGGTCGGTGGTGGGCGGCGCGGCGTTCCCGGCGGCCTTCTTGTTGTCGGAGCCCGGGCCGCTGGACGAGCTGCCGTCGGCGGAGCTCCCGCAGGAGGTGAGCAGCGTCAGGCATGCCGCCGCCGCGAGTGCCGTACGTGCCGTGTGTGCCCGTCCCCATATGCGCATACGTGCCATCGTCGCACCCCGCCCCGGGACGGCCGCGGCGCCCCCTGCGGGTACGGCGGAAGAAGGCCCGTTCTTTGCCCGCGGCCGGAAAATCGTTTGCTTCGGGCCTCGTCGGAGCGTCAGCCTTGCACGGCTTCCGCTTTCCGTTTCCCCCACGTTCCGGGCCCCGACGCGCGGCCCCGTCGTCCACCCCCTGCCTTTGGGATGTCATGCAGATCAGTCACCTTCCGTATCCGGATCCGGGTGTGCCCGACGCACGCTCGGGTCCCCGATTCCTGCTGTGGCTCGGGCGGAACCAGCTGGCCGGTCAGCTGAAGTCACTGGCGTGGGGTCTGCTGCACTTCACCTCCGTGATGGCCCTGCCGTACGGCGTCGGCCTCGCGGTGCAGGCCGTGGTGGACCGCTCCGGGGTGCGGCTCGCGCTCGCCGGTGGACTGCTTGCCGTGACCGGTGTGGCCATCGCCTGCGGCGAGGTCATGCTGCACCGTACGGCCGTCACCAACTGGATCACCTCGGCGGCCCGGGTGCAGCAGCTGCTCGCCCGCAAGACGGCCCAGCTGGGGGCCGCCCTCACCCGCCGCGTCGCCGCTGGTGAAGTGGTGGCCGTATCAACAGGTGACGTAGAGAAAATTGGATGGTTCGTAGAGGCGCTCTCCCGGTTCACGGCGGCGGCCGTCACCGTCGTCGTGGTCTGTGTGAGCCTCCTCGTGTACGCGCCGGAGCTCGGCCTGGTCGTCGCGGTGGGCGTGCCCGTCGTGGCGCTCGGCGTGCTGCCGCTGCTGCCGCGCGCCACCAAGCTCGCCGACGTGCAGCGCGAAAAGGCGGGCAAGGCAACCGAGTTGGCGTCCGACACGGTGGCCGGGTTGCGGGTGCTGCGCGGCATCGGCGGCGAGGAGCTGTTCCTCAGCCGCTACCGGAGCGCCTCCCAGGAGGTCCGCAAGGCGGCCGTGCGCAACGCCAGGATGTGGTCGCTCATCAGCGCCGTCCAGATCCTGCTGCCCGGCCTGATGCTCATCGCGGTGGTCGGCTACGGACTGGGGCTCGTGCGGGACGGCCGCATCGAGGTCGGTGAACTGGTCACGGTCTACAGCGCGGTGATGCTCCTGACGTATCCGCTGCGCCACTTCGAGGAGATCGCCATGGCGTACTCCTTCTCCCGCCCGTCGGCACGGCGCGCGGCTCGGGTCCTTTCGCTGGAGCGGGTCTCGTACGCGGACGGGGACGAGCGCGGTGCGGACGTCGGGGCCGACTCCGTCGACGTACCGGAAAAGGGTCTCGCACAGGTACCGGCAGGGGGTCTGTCCGGCGATCTGTACGACCCGGCGACCGGGCTGCTCGCGCCGAGCGGGCGGCTGACCGCCGTGGTGTGCGGCGACCCGGACGAGGCGGGGCGGCTCGCGGAGCGGCTCGGCGGGCATGCGGCGCTGGAGGAGCGGACGGCGTCCGTTCTGCTCGGGGGCGTTGCCCTCGACGAAGTGCCGCTGGACGCCGCGCGCGGCGCGGTGCTCGTGCAGGACAAGGACCCGGTGCTGCTCTCCGGGACCCTGACGGAGCTTCTCGACGTGCCCGCTTCGGGGCAGGTGACGGCCGAGGACGCGCTGTCCGCCGCCGAGTGCGCGGATGTGCTCGAGGCGCTGGCGCAGGCGTCCGTGGACGACGATCCGATGGCGGCGCCGATCACGGAGCGGGGCCGGTCGCTCTCCGGCGGTCAGCGCCAACGGCTCGCCCTGGCACGGTCGTTGGTCACCGACCCCGAGGTCCTGGTGCTCGACGAGCCCACGTCCGCCGTCGACTCGCACACGGAGGCGCGGATCGCCGAGGGGCTGCGGGCGCTGCGGAAGGGACGTACGACCGTCGTCCTCACGTCCTCGCCGCTGCTGCTCGACCGGGCCGAACGCGTCGTCCTCGTGACCGAGGGCGAGGTCGTCGCGGTGGGCGTGCACCGGGAGTTGGTGCACACCGACCCGCGCTACCGGGCCGTGGTCACCCGCGAGACGGACGAGGAGCAGGCAGAACACGCAGAGCACGTGGAGCACGCACCACAACAGACCAAGGCTGAACAGGGCTCCTTCGTGGGCGAGTTCGGCTCCGCCTACGACATCGAGGAGACGGCATGATCGGCCTGGCGCCGCCGGAGTACGATCCGGCGGCCCCTCGTACCGCCACCACCCTGCCGGTGGGCGGGCCCGCGACCGTGCGCGCCTATGTGCGCGAACTGCTGCGCCGCCACCGCAAGGCGTTCGCGCTGCTCGTCGCCGTGAACGCGGTCGCGGTCATCGCTTCGATGGTCGGCCCCTGGTTGCTCGGGTCGCTCATCGAGAAGGCGTCGACGGCATCCGAGGGTGCCGCGGCGGATCTCCATCTGACGCGTACGGTCGCGGTGTTCGCGGGTGCGCTCGTGGTGCAGGCCCTGTTCGTGCGACTGGTACGGCTGCGTGGCGCGATGCTCGGCGAGCGGATGCTGGCCGACCTGCGCGAGGACTTCCTGATCCGGTCGGTGGGGCTGCCCCCGGGCGTCCTGGAACGGGCCGGCACCGGTGACCTGCTCTCCCGGATCACGACCGACATCGACCGTCTGGCGAACGCCATGCGGGAGGCCGTGCCGCAGCTGACGATCGGCGTGGTGTGGATCGCGCTGCTCCTCGGCGGGCTCGTGGTGACCGCGCCGCCGCTGGCGCCCGCGGTGCTGCTCGCGGTGCCGCTGCTTGTGGTCGGCTGCCGCTGGTACTTCAAGCGGGCGCCGTCCGCGTACCGTTCGGAGGCCGCCGGGTACGCGGCCGTGGCCGCCGCGCTCACCGAGACGGTGGACGCGGGGCGGACGGTGGAGGCCCACCGGCTCGGCGAGCGGCGCATCGCGCTGTCCGACCAGCGGGTAAAGGAGTGGACGGCGTGGGAACGCTACACGCTGTGGCTGCGGTCCGTGCTCTTCCCGGTCATCAACTTCACGCATGTGACCGTGCTCGGCTCGGTCCTGATGGTCGGCGGCGTCTTCGTGCTGCAGGGCTGGATCGGGGTCGGGCAGCTGACCACGGGTGCCTTGCTCGCGCAGATGATGGTCGACCCGGTCGGTCTCATTCTGCGCTGGTACGACGAACTCCAGGTCGCCCAGGTCTCGTTGGGCCGCCTGGTCGGTGTGCGGGAGATCGAGCCGGGCGAGGGCGACGCCTCGCTCGCGCCCGAGGGGCGCCAGGTCGACGCCGACAAGGTGAACTTCGGGTACCGGCCGGGTGTGGACGTGCTGCGCGAGGTGTCGCTCAAGGTGGCGCCGGGCAGCCGGGTCGCGCTGGTCGGGCCTTCCGGCGCGGGCAAGTCGACGCTCGGGCGGCTGCTCGCCGGGATCTACGCACCGCGCACCGGGTCGGTCAGCCTCGGCCGGGCCGAACTGTCACAGATGCCGCCGGAGCGGGTGCGTGAGCATGTGGCGCTGGTCAACCAGGAGCATCACGTGTTCGTGGGCTCCCTGCGCGACAACCTGCTGCTCGCCCGCTCGGGCGCCGAGGACGCCGAACTCTGGGCGGCGCTCGGGGCGGTGGACGCGGACGGCTGGGCGCGGGCCCTGGACGAGGGGCTCGACACCGAGGTCGGCTCGGGCGGGCTCGCGCTGACTCCGGCGCAGGCGCAGCAGATCGCGCTGGCCCGCCTTGTCCTCGCGGACCCGCACACGCTGGTCCTGGACGAGGCGACATCGCTCCTCGACCCCCGGGCGGCCCGCCACCTGGAGCGCTCGCTCGCGCGGGTCCTCGAAGGACGGACCGTGGTGGCCATCGCCCACCGCCTGCACACCGCGCACGACGCGGATGTGATCGCGGTGGTGGAGCGGGGGCGGATCGCCGAGCTGGGCAGCCATGACGAGTTGGTGGCGGCGGACGGGGCGTATGCGGCGCTCTGGAGGTCTTGGCACGGGTGAGGCGTGCGCCGCCTCAGTGGTTGGCGTGCAGCCAGGCGTCGAGCGCCGCGAAGTCGGCGTCCGTGAGCCCGAAGCACGGGTCCACGCGGTGCAGCAGGGCACGGCCCGGGTGATGCTCGGCCACCCAGGCCCGGTCGGCGTCGCTGATCTCGTCGTCGACCCAGGCGAAGGTGCGGCCCGCTGCCCGGTGGACGAGGGGTCGGGTCTTCCAGTGGAGCCCGGCCCGCTCGTCCGCCCGGGTCGGCTCGGGCCAGTCCAGGACCGGCAACGCCGGCAGGCCCAGCCTGGGCGCGACGCAGTCGTTCGCGTCGGCCATCCAGGTCGTGGCCCACACCAGGTCGCAGGGCAGGGCGGCCAGCCGGGAGCCGTGCTTCGGATTGATCCTGGCGAGCAGTGGGTTCGCTGCGGAGTCGTCGCCCGCATGCCCATCCGCGTCGACGTCCGTCGCGTACGTCGGGTATCCGTCCGGCAGTTGACGGGAAGTGGCCCCGAACGGAATCAGCGGCCCGTCCACATCCAGGAAGAGCACCGGACGGTGCGCGGCGTCGGTCATGGCAGCACGATAGACGGACGCCGCGGCGGGCACCGCGCCGCGGTCGTGTGGTCCATCCTCGCGAAGCCACCCGGACGCGGCCTGCGGCAACCGGGCCCGGTGGTCGTCCGGGACGACAATGCGCCATGTGGACAACACCGACAAAGTGACAACCTCGGCAGCCGAGGCGATCTCCGCCGTCAAGGCGGGCAGCGTGCTCGTCCTGGGGGACGCTGTGGACGGCACCCATCCCGATGCGCTGCTCGTTGCCCTGGCCGAGGCCGGGCCCCGGGAGCTGGCGGTGGTCTGCGCACGGCCCGACCGGGCGGGCGTGGGCCTGGGGCTTCTGCTCGGCGGGGGCGGCGTCGCGCGGCTGGTCCACTCGACGGAGGAGGCGGGGCAGGAGCTGCCTCAACTCGGCTCCGCGTCCGCCCAGTTCGTGCCGCTGCGCCTCCTGGAGGAGCGGCTGCAGGCGGGCGGTGCGGGCGCCGCGACCTTCTACGCCCAGGTGGGCACGTATGCCGAACCCGCCGCGGACGAGAGCCACGCCGTCTATTTCGGCGGTGACGAATACGGCCCCGTCCCGGCCCTCACCGGCGATCTCGCCCTCCTGCGCGCGGAACGTGGCGACCGGCGCGGCAATCTCGCCTTCGCCGACGAGGGCCGCGAGTTCGCCGTGCTCGCGGCGAAGGCCTGCGCGAGCACCCTCGCCGAGGTCGGTCAGCTCGTCGACCGCCTCGAACCGCACGAGACACATCTGAGCGGCACCCATGTCACCTGCCTGCTCGCGCCCCGTCCCACTCACCAGCACCACCACGGGGGCTGAGCCATGGAACTGACCCTCATCGCGGTCGTCGGCGTCATCAGCATCGTCGCCGTCGCCGCCTTCTCGGACCGGCTCGGACTCGCCGCGCCGCTGAGCCTCGTCGTGGTGGGCATCGCCCTCAGCTTCATCCCCGGCATGCCGCATCCGATGGCCGAGCCCGAGTGGATCCTCGCCGGGGTGCTGCCGCCCCTGCTCTACTCGACGGCGGTGAACATGCCCGCCCACGACTTCCGCCGCAACTTCAAGGCGATCAGCGGGCTCGCGGTGGTGCTCGTCGCCGTGACGACGCTCGGGGCCGGCTGGCTGTTCCACTGGCTGCTGCCCGACCTGGGCTGGCCCACCGCCTTCGCGCTCGGCGCGGTCATCAGCCCCACCGACGCGGTCGCCGCCACCTCCGTCGGCAAGAAGCTCGGCCTTCCCTCGCGCCTGGTGACCGTCCTGGAGGGCGAGGGCCTGGTCAACGACGCGTCGGCCCTGGTGCTCCTGCGGTCGGCGATCGCGGCGATCGCGGGGTCGGTGTCCGTGTGGGGCATCGCCGGGGACTTCCTGTACGCCGTGGTGATCGCGATCGCCGTCGGCCTCGTCGTCGGGTACGTCAACGTACGCATCCGGGCGCTGCTCGACGACACCGTCCTCAACACGGCGATCTCCTTCGTCATCCCCTTCATCGCGTTCGTGCCGGCCGAGGAGTTCGAGGCCTCCGGGGTCCTCGCGGTGGTCGTGGCGGGCCTGGTCACCGGGCATCAGAGCCCGCGCTATCTGCGGGCACAGGACCGCATCGCCGAGGCGACGAACTGGCGGACCCTCGCGTTCCTCCTGGAGAGCGCGATCTTCCTGCTGATGGGGCTCGGCCTGAAGCGGCTCATCGACGAGGTCCACGACGACGGGCTCGGCGCCTGGCGGGCACTGACCATCGGTCTCGTGGCGTCGGCACTGGTGATCGTGGTGCGGATGGTCTTCTGCTGGCCGCTGGTCGAGGCGCTGCGCAACGACCGGAAGAAGGCCGCCCAGTCCGTCCCGAAGCTGGAGCAGATCCAGGCCCGCATCGATGCCGCCCCCGCGGATGACGAACGGTTCGGCACCAAGCGGTTCGAGCACATGAAGACGCGGGTGACCCGGGTCAGCGCCGATGTGCAGTTCCAGCTCAATGAGGCGCTGGGCTGGCGCGGCGGGGTCGTCCTCGCCTGGTCGGGGATGCGCGGGGCGATCACCCTGGCCGCCGCGCAGAGCCTGCCGGAGGACGTGCCCGACCGGCCGCAGCTCATCCTGATCGCGTACGTCGTCGCGGTGACGACCCTGCTGCTGCAGGGCCTGAGCCTGCCGTGGGTGATCCGCACGGTGAAGGTGCCGGGCGACGACGAGGACCGGCTGCGCCAGGAGTACGTCGACCTGCTCGGGGAGCTGTCCGCCGCCGCCTCCGACGTACTCGACGACCCCGACCTGACCAGCCCGGACGGGCATCCCGTGGACCCCGAGGTGCTGAACCGGGTGCGGGACACCAGCCTGATGCGCGCCCGGCCCACGCCCGCCGAGGACGAAGAGGCCACGCCGGACCTGGCGGCCAAGGCGGACCAGCGCGAGCAGTACCTCACCCTGCGGCTCGCCGTCCTGGACGCCGAACGCCGCCGTCTTCTCGCGCTCCGCTCGCTCGGCACCTACAGCTCCCGCGCGCTCGGCAACGCCCAGAAGATGCTCGACGTGGAGGAGGCCCGGATGCAGCAGCTGAGCGACGCCGGCCGGTGATCGCGCGTGCCGGGGCGCCGCCCGCGTCAGATGAAGTTCATGGCGGCCGCCCCGCCCACTCCCCCGAGCAGCATGAACACCGGCATGAGGACCTTCAGCTCGATCCAGCTGCCGGCCCGGAACCGCATCATCTTCGGCGGGCCCAGCGGGTACCAGCGCTTGCCCGCGATCGGGATGGGCCAGAGGACCGGGCAGCCGGAGACGGTCAGCGCGTCGCCGATGTCGTGGACCAGGGCGCCGAGGACGATCGGCAGGCCGAGCCACAGATACTCCTGGCCCGGGGCGTCGAACAGCCAGCTCGCACCGTTGCCCGGCTTGTCCAGGACTCCCGCGAGGATCCAGGCGCTGGTCGCGCCGAGCAGCCACACCAGGACGTCGCTGGACATCCGGGCCGCCCGCCACAGCAGGCCTTCCACGGCGAGCACCAGATGGACGAAGAGGATCGCCAGGACCGCCCAGCGGCCCCCGGTGATCGCCGCGACCGAGGCGCCGGCGCCGATCAGGACGGCCCACACCCAGGTGTGGGTGAGGGTGCGGTGGCCGCCGGAACGGCGCGGGTCGCGGGTCGAGCGGGTCGCCTTGTAGACGGCGTACGAGAGCTTGTCGACGATCTCGCACAGGCCGCGCGAGAGCGGGCCGAAGGCGCGGGAGATGGTCGCCGACTTGTGGTCCAGGTCGGGGGCGAGGGCCGCGCCCGCGCAGATCAGGGCGCCGACGACGAGGACGGGCCAGGGCATCTTGTGACCGGCGGCGGCCGCCGCCGCGCCCACCCCCAGCCAGGCCGCTGCTCCCGACAGTGAGTGTGCAGGACCCATCATGGCCGTTCCCCGCCCCATTTCCCGTTACGCCCAAGCCCAGTTGACGGCCTGGTGGAGTGCCGATCGACGGCACAGCGTAGCGCTCATGATCTTCGTGTGAACCGCCGGTTCCCTGATCCGTACCCGGGAGAGGCAAGATGGGGGGGTGACCCTTATCGATCAGCTGCCGCCGGATGCCGACCCCGATGCCCTCTTCGACGCCTTCTCGTCGTGGGCCGAGGACCAGGGGATCACCCTCTACCCGGCTCAGGAGGAGGCGCTGATCGAGGTGGTCTCCGGGGCGAATGTGATCTTGTCCACGCCGACCGGCTCGGGCAAGTCGCTGGTCGCGGCTGGTGCGCACTTCGCGGCGCTGGCCCAGGACAAGGTCACCTTCTACACGGCGCCGATCAAGGCGCTGGTGTCGGAGAAGTTCTTCGACCTGTGCAAGCTCTTCGGCACCGAGAACGTCGGCATGCTGACCGGCGACGCGTCCGTCAACTCGGACGCGCCCGTCATCTGCTGCACCGCCGAGGTGCTCGCCTCCATCGCGCTGCGCGACGGCAAGCACGCCGACATCGGCCAGGTCGTGATGGACGAGTTCCACTTCTACGCGGAGCCGGACCGCGGCTGGGCCTGGCAGATCCCGCTCCTGGAGCTGCCACAGGCGCAGTTCATCCTGATGTCGGCGACGCTCGGCGACGTCGCGATGTTCGAGAAGGACCTGACCCGCCGCACCGGCCGCCCGACCTCGGTGGTCCGCTCGGCGACCCGGCCGGTGCCGCTCTCCTACGAGTACCGGCTCACCCCGATCACCGAGACCATCACCGAACTGCTGGAGACCAAGCAAGCGCCGGTGTACATCGTGCACTTCACGCAGGCGCAGGCCGTCGAGCGGGCGCAGTCGCTGATGAGCATCAACATGTGTACGCGCGAGGAGAAGGACCAGATCGCCGACCTGATCGGCAGCTTCCGGTTCACCACCAAGTTCGGCCAGAACCTCTCGCGTTACGTACGGCACGGCATCGGCGTGCACCACGCCGGCATGCTGCCCAAGTACCGGCGTCTGGTGGAGAAACTCGCCCAGGCCGGTCTGCTGAAGGTCATCTGCGGCACCGACACCCTCGGCGTGGGCGTCAACGTCCCCATCCGTACGGTGCTGTTCACCGCGCTCACCAAGTACGACGGCACGCGTGTACGCACCCTGCGCGCCCGGGAGTTCCACCAGATCGCCGGCCGTGCGGGGCGGGCCGGCTTCGACACCTCCGGCCTTGTCGTCGCCCAGGCGCCCGAGCACGTCATCGAGAACGAGAAGGCACTGAGCAAGGCGGGCGACGACCCGAAGAAGCGCCGCAAGGTGGTCCGCAAGAAGGCCCCGGAAGGCTTTGTCGCGTGGTCGGACACCACCTTCGAAAAGCTCATCGGCGCCGACCCGGAGCCGCTGACCTCCCGCTTCCGGGTCACCAACATCATGCTGCTCTCGGTGATCGCCCGACCCGGCGACGCCTTCAAGGCGATGCGCCACCTCCTGGAGGACAACCACGAGCCGCGCAAGGCGCAGCTGCGGCACATCCGCCGGGCCATCGCCATCTACCGCTCGCTGCTCGACGGCGGCGTCGTGGAGCAGCTGGACACCCCCGACGCCGAGGGCCGCAGCATCCGGCTCACCGTCGACCTCCAGCAGGACTTCGCCCTCAACCAGCCCCTGTCGACGTTCGCGCTGGCCGCCTTCGACCTCCTTGAGCCGGAGTCGCCGTCGTACGCACTCGACATGGTCTCCGTCGTCGAGTCGACCCTCGACGACCCGCGCCAGATCCTCGCCGCCATGCAGAACAAGGCGCGCGGTGAGGCGGTCGGCCAGATGAAGGCGGACGGCGTCGAGTACGAGGAGCGCATGGAGCGCCTCCAGGACATCTCGTACCCGAAGCCGCTGGAAGAGCTGCTCTGGCACGCCTACAACGTCTACAAGAAGTCGCACCCCTGGGTCGCCGACCACCCGGTCTCCCCCAAGTCCGTCATCCGCGACATGTACGAACGGGCGCTGACCTTCACCGAGTTCACGTCCTGGTACGAGCTGGCCCGCACCGAGGGCATCGTCCTGCGCTACCTCGCCAGTGCCTACAAGGCTCTTGAGCACACCATCCCGGACGACCTGAAGTCCGAGGACCTCGAAGACCTCATCGCCTGGCTCGGCGAGATGGTCCGCCAGGTCGACTCCAGCCTCCTCGACGAGTGGGAGCAGCTCGCCAATCCGGAGGTCGAGACCGCCGAGCAGGCCCAGGAGAAGGCCGACGAGGTCAAGCCGGTGACCGCGAACGCGCGCGCCTTCAGGGTCCTGGTCCGCAACGCCCTGTTCCGCCGGGTCGAACTGGCCGCGCTGGACAACGTCGACGCGCTGGCCGAGATGGACGCCGAGTCCGGCTGGGACGCCGACGCGTGGGGCGAGGCGATGGACAAGTACTGGGACGAGTACGAGGACCTGGGCACCGGCCCGGACGCCCGCGGTCCCAAGCTGCTCGCCATCGAGGAGGACGCGGCGCACGGTCTGTGGCGCGTCCGGCAGACCTTCGCCGACCCGAACGGCGACCATGACTGGGGCATCAGCGCGGAGGTGGATCTCGCGGCCTCCGACGAGGAGGGCCGCGCGGTCGTCCGCGTCACGGATGTCGGCCAGCTCTGAACGCTCCCGCCGCTTCGCACCCTGAACCGGAGAACACACGATGACTGATTCCGCCGAGGCCACCTCCGCCGCGCCGAATCCCGCCGAAAGGCTCGTCGATCTGCTCGACCTGGAGCAGATCGAGGTCAACATCTTCCGTGGCCGCAGCCCGCAGGAGTCCCTGCAGCGCGTCTTCGGCGGACAGGTCGCCGGCCAGGCGCTCATCGCCGCGGGCCGCACCACCGACGGGGACCGGCCGGTGCACTCGCTGCACGCGTACTTCCTGCGCCCGGGCCACCCCGGGGTGCCGATCGTGTACCAGGTCGAACGGGTGCGGGACGGGCGCTCCTTCACCACCCGCCGGGTCACCGCGGTGCAGCAGGGCCGCACGATCTTCAATCTGACCGCCTCCTTTCATCAGCCGGAAGAGGGGAGCATCGAGCACCAACTGCCGCCGCGGCTGACCGCGCCGGACCCCGAGTCGCTGCCGAAAGTCACCGACGAGATCCGTGAGCATCTGGGCGCGCTGCCCGAGCAGTTGGAGCGCATGGCCCGCCGTCAGCCGTTCGACATCCGCTATGTCGACCGGCTGCGCTGGAGCTCCGACGAGGTCAAGGCCGCCGAGCCGCGCAGCGCCGTATGGATGCGCGCCGTCGGCAACCTCGGTGACGACCAGCTGATCCACACCTGCGCGCTGACGTACGCCAGCGACATGACGCTCCTCGACGCCGTACGCATCCCGGTCGAGCCCCTGTGGGGCCCGCGCGGCTTCGACATGGCCTCGCTCGACCACGCGATGTGGTTCCACCGTCCCTTCCGTGCCGACGAATGGTTCCTCTACGACCAGGAGTCCCCGATCGCGACGGGCGGCCGGGGCCTGGCCCGGGGCCGCATCTATGACCGCGAAGGGCGGCTCCTCGTCTCGTGCGTGCAGGAGGGCTTGTTCCGTCCGTACGACGCGCGGGACAAGGGCGGCACTCCTTGAGCACGGACTTGACCACGGACGACCGGAGCGGCCGGCTGGCCGAGGCCGTGCGGCTGCGGGAGGCCGGGCGCCGCGAGGAGGCCCGGGTGCTGCTCGTCGCGCTCGGCGAGGAGTTCCCCGACGACCCCGACGTCGCCTACCAAGCCGCCTGGGTGCACGACACGCTCGGCCTGGAGGCCGAGGCGGTGCCGTACTACCGGCGGGCCGTCGGCGTTCCCGGCCTGTCCGACGAGGACCGCGCCGGGGCGCTGCTCGGGCTCGGCTCGACCTACCGGGTGCTCGGGCAGTACCCGCAGGCCGTCGAGACCCTCACCGCGGCCGTCGCCGAATTCCCGGACGACGGAGCTCTTCGGACGTTCCTCGCGATGTCCCTGTACAACTCCGGCCGCACGCACGACGCGATGGAGCTGCTGCTGAAGCTGCTCGCGGCCACCAGCAGCGATCCGGGCATCGCCGGATACCGCGCGGCGATCGAGCACTACGCCGCGGACCTCGACGCGACGCAGTAGCACTCCAGTACGCCACCGGCCTCAGCGGTTACGTCACCGCACGGCGGACACACCGGTCCAGAGCGGGGCGGGGCCTGCGCCGGAAGCGCCGCAACAGGGAGCGCGGCGCAGGGGTGTTGGCGCTCCTCGCGGCCTTGGCCACCTGGCCGTCCGGCGCCCGGAGAGGGCGGGGGCGGTCCATGGAGTCGGCCGCGGCGGGCAGGCGTGGCTCCGTCACGGGGCCGACCTCGGCGGCCGGGCGACGCCCGACCGCACGGTCCTCACCCCCGCCGCCGGAGCACTGCCCGGCCACACGATCGACCCCCTCGACCGAAGCCGGCCCTGCCACTCGCCCGCCCCGGTCAGCCGGGCGGGGCCGCGGCGCTGGATCGGCCCCGCCATCCGGGCACAGCGCGGCCACTCGGCCGCCCGCCTCGTCGTGCGTCCCGGGCACGCCGTCCGTCACGACGGCCGTGCCGGAGGCGGCCACCCGGACCGTGCGGTCCCCCATGGGCCGAGGCGCGGCCCGTTCCTGGCGTGCCGCGTCGAGTTCCAGGCCGAGCACCGCCCGCAGCCAGCGGATCTCGTCCGGAGCGTCCGCGTACAAGATCCTCGCGGTGGCCTGAGCGGCGGCTGAATCGGGCCTGCTGGGCGTGCCGAACGGATCTGGCTGCAGTCGGCGCAACTCGGCGCGTTCATAGGGATCCGGCACGAGCTCGGCGACCTGGATCGTGTCGAGCATCGAGGCCGCGACGGCCGCCCGCTCCCACGAGTCCCCGGCCGTCTTCAGCAGGAACCCGCAGCGCCGCGCCCGCCAATTCCTGGCCCGCAGGTCCTCCCCCGCCGCGAGCCGGCTGCGCATCGTCTCCGGGGCCTGTCCGGTGAGCAGCGCGGCGTTGGCATCGGCGAACTGCCCCACGTCGTCGGCGAGATAGAGCCAGACCACAGCCCTGTAGCGATTCAGATACCACTTCACCGGCACCAGCAGACCGGCCCGGGCCAGCCGGGTGAAGCGCCCCGTGCTCACGCCGAGGAGCTCGGCGCCCTGCGCCGTGCCGACCATGCGGACCCGCTCGCGCAGGGTGCCGGGAAAGCCGTCCGCCGCACGCAGCCGGTCGAGTTCGGTCCTGGTGACGCGGCGCCGTCCGCTCTCCTCGCCTGCGACGGTACGGACGCAGCCGAGTTGTACGGCCAGTTCGAACTCGCCGCGCTTGAGTTCCAGTTCTCTGGCCGCGCGCCCGGTGGCGTACGACTCAACTGGCGTGTGGGTGCCTGCACTTGCAGCCATGACGGTCTCCCCCGTGAGATGCGATTACTCTCGGTGAAGACCGTAGCCCGATTCGCGAAATCCCGCCGAGCCTGTGGATAACTCTGTCCACGAGACCGTACTGGCAGGTCAGAGGTCTATCACCGGCGTTCGCTGCGGCTGCCGTGCCCCGACTTTGAGGTGCTCGCCGACGCGATTGACGAGCAGCGTCATCTCGTAGGCCACCTGCCCGATGTCCGCGTCCGACGAGCTCAGGACGCACAGACAGCTGCCGTCGCCGGCCGCCGTCACGAACAGCACCGCCTCATCGAACTCGATCATGGTCTGGCGTACGCCGCCCGCTGCGAAGTGGCGCCCCGACCCCTTGGCGAGGCTGTGCAGTCCGGAGGCGACCGCCGCCAGATGTTCGGCGTCCTCGCGTGGCAGGCTCGTGCTCGCGCCGGTCACCAGTCCGTCGTTGGAAAGGACCAGCGCGTGCCGTACGTGCTCCACCCGCTGGGTCAGATCGTCCAGCAGCCAGCCAAGTCCCGTGCCTTGCACCATGTTCGGCCTCCCCGTTCCCGTTGCCCGCCAGCCTTCACCACGGTTGCCCCCTCGGCAAGACAGGATGGGTACATGGCACAGAAGATGACCGAGGACGAATGGCATGCCTTCGTCTCGCACGGCACCCGCACCGCGAAACTCTCCACCGTACGGGCCGACGGCTCGCCGCACATCGCACCGATCTGGTTCCTGCTCGACGGGAACGACCTCGTCTTCAACACTGCGAAGGAGTCGGTCAAGGGCCGCAATCTGGCCCGCGACGGGCGGGTGTCGCTGTGCGTGGACGACGACCGGCCGCCGTTCGCGTTCGTGGTGATCCGCGGGCAGGCCGAGCTGGTGGAGGAGCTGGCCGAGGTCCGGCACTGGGCGGGCCGGATCGCGGCCCGGTACATGGGCGAGGAGCGCGCCGAGGAGTACGGCGAGCGCAATGGCGTACCCGGTGAACTGCTCGTCCGCGTACGGATCGAGAAGGTACTGGCCCAAGGGGGCGTGGCCGACTGAGCCGGCCCGCCCCCTGAGGCCTCGCTCCGCGCTCCTCAGCCGACCGAGTCGAGCAGCCGGGCGGTGTGCATCCGCCCGGCGTACTCGACGAGTCGTATCAGCACTTCCTTTCCCGAATCCCGGTCGCGTGCGTCACACAGCACGACCGGTGTTCCCCGGTCGAGGTCGAGGGCGCGGGAGACATCCTGAGCGCCGTAGGTGCGCGCCCCTGCGAAGCAGTTGACGGCCACCACGAAGGGGATGTGCCGGTGCTCGAAGAAGTCCACCGCGGGGAAGCAGTCCTCGAGCCGCCGGGTGTCCGCGAGGACGACGGCGCCGAGTGCGCCCTGCGACAGTTCGTCCCAGAGGAACCAGAAGCGGTCCTGACCGGGCGTGCCGAAGAGGTAGAGCGACAGGCCCGACCTGATGGTGATCCGGCCGAAGTCCATGGCGACGGTGGTGGTGGTCTTGCGGGCGACACCGACGGTGTCGTCCACCGATTCGCCCAGTTCGCTGAGTTGTTCCTCCGTACGAAGGGGGCGGATTTCACTGACCGCGCCGACCAGGGTGGTCTTGCCCACCCCGAAGCCGCCCGCGACCAGAATCTTCAGCGCAAGGGCGGCGGGTTCGCCGACCGTGCTCTCAGAGCGCTCGGAGCCCATCGATCACTTCTCTCAGGATCTTTTCGTCGGGTAGCTGTGCGGGGGGCACCGGCCTGCTCACCTTGACGCAGCCCAGCTCGAGCAGGTCCCCGAGGAGGACCCGGACCACGCCCACCGGCAGATCGGCGCCGGCCGCGAGTTCCGCGACCGACTGGGTCTCGGCGCGGCACAGCTCGACGAGGGAGCGGTGCTCGGGTCCGAGCGCCGTGTCCTCGCCCGAGTCGGGCGCGTTCGTGTCGAGGGTGACGAGCGCGATCAGGTCGAAGTGCACGCCGGTCGGGCCCGGCTGGGTCCGGCCGCCGGTCATCGCATAGGGGCGGACGAGCGGTCCCGCGTCGGCGTCGTACCACTGGCTGCCGGCTTCCGGCCGGCCGGTGCCGTCGGCGACGCGGTCGCTCCGGTCGTACTCGTGGTGCTCGTGGGGGTTCATGACCTGCGGTCGCCTCCTTCCCTCATCCCGCGGCGGGGGGCCGTGCGGCGAAGCGTGGTGGGGTGAAGAGGTGCTCGCCGACACGTTTCACCAAGAGCGCCATCTCGTACGCGATCAGGCCTATGTCGGCGGTCGCCGTGCTGAGCACCGCGAGGCAGGAGCCGTCGCCCGCCGCGGCGACGAACAGGAAGCCGTCGTCCATCTCGACCATGGTCTGGCGCACCCCGCCGGCACCGAAGTGCCGGCCCGCCCCCTTGGCGAGGCTGTGGAATCCGGAGGCGACCGCCGCCAGATGCTCGGCGTCCTCGCGGTGCAGCGCGCTGGAGGCGCCGACCGCGAGCCCGTCGTTGGAGAGCACCACGCAGTGCCGCACCTCGCCGACGCGCAGCACCAAGTCGTCGAGCAGCCAGTCGAGTTCACCGGAACGGTGGGCCGTGCCGGCTCTGGGGTCCTCGATCATGTGCCGTCTCCTTCGCTGCTGTCGCTGCCCTGGCTGCGTACGCCGCCCGCGCCCCGGGCCTTGCCGGGTGGTCGGCCGCCGCGCGCCCAGCCGTCGCGGTAGGCGGCCATGCGGTCCCTGACCTGCTCGGGGGTGCGTTCGTCGGTTTCCTGCGAGGTGTGCGACGGGGGCGGGGGTTCCGCTGCCGTCTGTTCCTCGCGCAGTTGTGGTGCGAGGTGGGTCTGGCGTACGCGGCGTGGGAGGCCGTCGTTGTCGTCGGACCCGTCGGTGTCCGTGCTGTCGTCGCCGGTGCCGCGGCTGCCGGAGCCGTTGGTGTCGGTGGTGCGGGTGTCCGAACCGTTGGCGTCCGTGGTGCGGGTGTGCAGCCTGAGCGTGGTGACGCCGGGGGGCGGCGCGGGTTCGGCCGCGGACGGTGCGAGGGCGGGGCGGGGTCCCGCCACGAGGCCGGCGGCGCCGCCCAGGCGGGCGGGTCCGGAACCGCCCGCCACGCGTGCGTGCTCGGCGGCGTCGGCTGTCTCGTGTGGGTCGAGCTGGTCGCGGGCGGGCCTGACGGAGGGGCCGAGGGCGCCCTGCAGCAGCCCGGTGGGCAGCAGGACGACGGCGGTGGTGCCGCCGTAGGGGGACGTCCGCAGATGGACCTTGATGCCGTGGCGTGCGGCGAGTCTGCTCACCACGAACAGGCCCAGCCGGTCGCTGTCGAACAGGTCGAGCGTCTCGGACTGCTCGATGCGCCGGTTTGCCTCGGCGAGGCGTTCCTTGCCCATGCCCAGGCCCCGGTCCTCGATCTCCAGGGCGTAGCCGTTGCCGACGGGTTCGCCGCTGACGCGGACCTTGGTGTGTGGCGGGGAGAACTGGGCGGCGTTCTCGACGATTTCGGCGAGCAGATGGGTGAGGTCGGCGACCGCTGAGCCCACGACTGCGGCCTCCGGGAGCTGACGTACCTCCACACGCGCGTAGTCCTCGACTTCGGAGACGGCGGCGCGCACGACGTTGGTCAGGGAGACCGGCATGCGCCAGGCCCGGCCGGGGGCCGCCCCGGAGAGGATGATCAAGCTCTCCGCGTGCCTGCGCATGCGGGTGGTGAGGTGGTCGAGCCGGAACAGGTCGCTGAGCTCGTTCGGGTCGTCGGCCCTGCGTTCCATGGAGTCCAGGAGGTTGAGCTGGCGGTGGACCAGGACCTGGCTGCGCCGGGCGAGGTTGACGAAGACGCCGGAGATGCCGCTGGCGAGTTCGGCGCGCTCGATCGCGGCGCTCAGGGCGGCGCGGTGCACGGTGTCGAGTGCCTCGGCGACCTGGCCCGTCTCGTCCTCGGCGGGTGGTTTGGGCGGGGCCTCGGCGTGGATGTCGAGTTCTTCGCCGGCCCGCAACCGGCGCATGGCGCCGGGGAGTTTGCGGCGGGCGATCTCGAGCGCGCTGTTGCGCAGGCTGACCAGTTCGACGACGAGGCCGCGGCCGATGCGTACCGAGATCACGAGCGAGGCGGCGACGGCCAGCAGGCCGAACAGCACGGCGGCGCCGGCCGGGCTGAGCACCCCGCGGGTGAAGGGATCGGCGCGGTCGGCGGCGCTGGCTCCGGCGCCCGCCTCGATGGCGCGCAGGTCTTCCTGCAGTCCGGGCACGGCGGCGTCCCAGCGTGCCTCGTCGATCGCGTCGACGGCCTTGCGGCCGGCGTCCGCGGCGAGCACCTTGTCCTCGATGGCGCGCACGTCGGCGTACGCGCTCCCCTCCTCGAGGTCGTGCCAGGCGGCCCGCTCGGTCCCGCGCAGGTCGTCGACGGCGCCGTCGGTCAGGGTGCGCCGGGTCTCGACGGCGCCGATGAACGCGTGCAGCCGCTTGCCGTCGAGGGACTTGGTGAGCCGCGCGGTGGACAGCAGGGCGTCCTCCCGGGCCAGCATCTCGGCGGCCTTGGTGAATTCGAGCAGCACGCGCGCGTCGGAGCCGAGTTCGGCGTCCTGGATGCCGGTGAGGGCTCCCCCGACGCCGAAGGCCGCGGAGATGGTCCCGGTGTACTGCCCGTAGGCCTCCTCCCAGCCGGTACGCCGGTCGAGGATCGTGCCGCGCAGGTCCTTGAGGTCGGCCACGCCGACGACGAACGTGTCGAGGCGGTCGGCCACTTGGGGCGGCAGACCGCCGCCGTCCGCGATGGTGTGGCCGTCGTCGAGCCGCAGCCCGGCCACGGCCTTGTCGGTCGCCTTGGCCTGCTTCTCCAGTTCGTCGCCGCGCGCGGCGCCGGGCTGCGCCGCATAGCGGACGGCTGCGCCGCGCTCGGCCTGGAGGGCCGCGACGGCGGTCGCGACGGGTCCGCGTACGTCCTCGTCGACGCGCTGCAACTGGCGCAGCCGCGCGACGTCCTGGGCCGTGGTGACGGTCGCGTACGCCCACAGGGCGAGCAGGGAGACGACCGGCACCATCAACAGGCAGACGATCTTGGCGCGGACGGTGCGCGGGCGCACCCGCCAGCCTCCGCCACGCGCGCGTAGTGGCTGTTCTTGCGGGTCCGGGGCGGGCGGGGGCGGTTCGGCCCGGTCGTACGGGTTCTCCTCGGCGGGTGCTCCCGCATGTGCGCGCCGTCCGCGCGCGGGGGTGGTGGCCGGGGTGCCGTTGGCCTCGTTCGAGGGCGGGCCTTCGGGGCCGGAAGTGCTGTCGGGGGTGCTGCGGGATATGCGCATGGCCTCCTCGCTCGGTACGGGGAACGGGGCGTGGTCCGCGGGGTGCCGGCCGTCGGCCGGCCCGGGGACCGCCGTCAGCGGGCGGCGCCCTGCATCGGCCGCTGGGCCGAGGCGGAGGCCTCGCGCTCGCCCGCCGTCGGGGAGAGCGCGACGAAGGCCGAGGTCAGGAAGAGATAGGAGCCGAGGCCCACGGCGAGGGGGAAGATGAACTGCATCGCCGTGGCCCCGGGCAGGGACCCGCCGGAGGGGTCCACACGCACGCCCACCGCCATCATTCCGGTGTAGTGCATGCTGCTCACCGCGCCGCCCATGACGAGCGAGGCGACGGCGACCGCGAGCGCCGACTTGATGTTGAGCGCCGCCCACAGGGCGGCGGTCGCCGCGACGACGGCGATGGCCACGGAGAGCCCGACGAGCGCGGGGTCGTAGGTGACTTCGCCGTGCAGCCGCAGGGCGGCCATGCCCAGGTAGTGCATGCTCGCGACGCCGAGTCCGGTGGTGAGTCCGCCGAGGGCGAGGGCCCGGCCTCGGTCGCGGCCGTAGCCGACCGCGAAGACTCCCGCGCCGACGACGACCATGGCGACGACGAGGCTCAGGATGGTCAGCGGCACGTTGTAGCGGATCTCCGAGCCGCTGACGCTGAAGCCGAGCATCGCCACGAAGTGCATCGTCCAGATGCCGGTGCCGATCGCGGAGGCCGCCGTGATCAGCCAGTTGCGCCGTGACCTCCCCGTGGCGGCGAGGGCGCGGACGGTGCAGCGCAGGCCGAGGGCTGCGCCGATGCAGGCCATCACGTATGACAGCACGGGTGTCAGCCAGCCGAAGGTGGCGTGGTCCAGGTGTCCCATGGCTCAGGGACGCTAGTCCGGGTGGGGGCGCACAACAGGGGCGCAGTTCGAAACCGGTCGGAATATGACAGAGCTATGTTCCTGAACGATCGCGTCAAGCTCGAACATGTGCGCCGCACGGGCGTGCGGGGCCCGCCGCTGCATTGTCAGTGGCGTGCGCGATCATCGGTGTCATGAGCGATGACCCGAGCAGAGTCCAGGAGTTCTTCACGGCGCGCGCGGCCGACTGGGACACCCGCTTCCCCGACGACGGCCCGGCGTACGCGGCGGGCGTCGCCGAGTTGGGGCTGCGCACGGGTGACTCGGTGCTCGACGCGGGCTGCGGCACGGGGCGCGCGCTGCCCGCGCTGCGCGCCGCCGTCGGCACCTCGGGAGTGGTCCTCGGCGCCGATCTCACCCCTGCCATGCTGACCGCCGCGGTGGCGGCGGGGCGGGACTCGGCCGGGGCTCTGCTGCTCGCCGATGTGTCGCGGCTGCCGGTGCGCGACGGCGCCCTGGATGCCGTGTTCGGCGCCGGGCTGATCTCACATCTGCCACAACCCGCCGAGAATCTGCACGAGTTGGCGCGGGTGGTGCGGCCCGGCGGCCGCCTCGCACTCTTCCACCCCATCGGGCGTGCCGCCCTCGCCGCGCGCCAGGGGCGGCAGATGACGCCGGGCGATCTGCGGGCCGAGGACAACCTCCGTCCACTGCTGGCCGGTTCTGGCTGGCGCATGGTGTCGTACGTGGACGAGGATGCCCGTTTTCTTGCGCTGGCGGTGCGGGAGGGCTGAGCCGGCCTCCCCGCGCGCGAGCTCCGCGGCGGCTCGAACTGCGCCGGGATGCGGCACACTTGGAAGGAAGATCAATCGGGTGGCCGCGTCGGGGGACGGTGCCCGCCCATGGGGGAAGGTGGTCCGCACATGTTCGACCGACTGCGCAGACTGTTCCGGCCGGACGGGCGCGAGCCGGGCACGTCCGCCGGGAAGCCCGAGACGACTGCCTCGGGCGCCGGGACACGGGCGGCGCACGAGCGTGAGGCACGGCGTACGCACAATCTCTTCGAGGCGGCCGCGACCTATGTGTCGGCCTGCGCCGAGGACGACCAGGAGCAGCAGGAGGAGGCCGCGGGGTGGGTGTCGCCCGAGGCGCTCTCCTTCGGCGTCAACGAGCTCGCCTGCCGTGCGGTCATAGCCCTCGCCCGCGAGCGCGACGAGTCGCCGCAGACCGTCGCCCGAACTCTCCTCGGCCTGCCTGCCGCCTGATGTCGGTGCGCGTCAGGTCGTAGCAGCGCAGGGCCCGGGTCACCGGGATCCCCAACTCGGCGGCGTACGAGAGGCGTTCACGGACCTCCCGTGGGGTGCGCGGGCGGTAGCCGGGGCCGCCGCAGCAGCTCTGACGGAAGCGGATCCCCGCGTTCAACACCGCGGTCAGGGCCCGCCAGCCGGCGATGTCGCGGTGCTTGGGCACGGCAAGTCCGGTGCCCGCGTCGATCAGTTCGCCACCGCACCGCGGGCAGACGTGCCCGCGTACGCGCAGGTGGTCGCGGGATTTCTTGTACCCGGCACGGCACGGGAGGCAGACGAAGCGGGAGTTGGCCATGCCGGGCAGCGTAGGTCCGCGGCAGCGCTGCGGACGAGGGATTATTTCCCGGCCAAGAGGCCTCGACGGCCGGGTTACCCACTGGTTAAGGTGCGCCGACGGACGTGACGATCGGGAGGGGTGCCATGGCCGGGACGGACGAGGCTGTCGCCGCTGACGAGGCACTGTATGTGCTGACCGCGGTGCTTTTGACGCCTGCGCAGTTCCCGAGCGTGCTCGGTGACGACTACCCGGAGGCCTGCGCGGCCCTGGATCTCGTGCCGCTCGCCGACGGGTACGGCCTGGTGCTCGGCCAGGACGGGCAGGGCGCGCGGTGGACGGTGGTCGTCGACGACGTGTCCTTGGTGGCCGTCGCCATCGCCTCCTGGGACTGCGGCATGGAGTACGACCTGTCCCCCGACGACCGCACCGTGGTCGCCGCGCTGCCCGGCTGGCCGCTCGCCCTGTCGGTCGCCGCGCCCGGCGTCCCGGCGCCGCACGACCCCGAGCCCGATCCGCAAGACGGCCGCCCGGCACTCGCACCGCCCGACACCAGCGTCTGGGGGCCTGCCCAACGGCGGCTCGGCGCGGACGAGATCGCGCTGCGGTGGGCCGCTTGGCGCGAGCAGATCGATGACGCGGATTTCACGGACTCGGGCGCCGAGGCGGAGACTGCCGCCGAGCCGGAGGACGGCGCCGGTGCCCCCGGAACCGGATCCGGCTCGGACGCGGGAGCGGATGCCACCGCGAACTCCGAGCCTCAGAGCGGCGATTCGGCCGACGACGGCGCGACGGACACGTCGGACTCGAAGGACACGACGGACGCGACGGACGCGACGGACGCGACGGGTGCGCAGGACACCGCGACCCCGGAGGGACCGGCCGGCCCCGAGGGACCGGAGAACCGGCAGAGCGCGGACGCCACCGAGAGCCCGGAGCCGGCCGAGGGCTCCGCGCAGCCCGAGCCAGAAGCCCCCAGCAGCGTGCGGCGCGTCCTCGAAGAAGCACGGGCCTACCTCGACACACCGCCGCCGCTCGGCCGCATACGCTCCGCCTTCGCCACCGAGAGCGCCCGCATCCTGCGTGCCGACGGCCCCGGCTGGTCCATGGTCGCGCGGACCGACGACATCGCCTTCCTCCTGCTCGACGAGGAGCCGGGCGAGGTCGTGCCGGTGGGGCGCGGGCCCGAGCTGCCCGGCCTGCTCGAGGCGCTGGAGAAGCTGGCCGTACGGCCTTCCTGACCGGGCCCGGCTTCAGCGGGTCGGCGCGCTCGCTGCGAGCACCGCCTCCAGCAGTCCCGGAAACCGGGTTTCGAGGTCGTCACGCCGCAGCGTGACGGCCTTGGAACGGCCCACCTTGTGCTCCCGCGTGATGCCCGATTCCCGTAGCACCCGCCAGTGATGGGTCGCCGTGGCCTTGGTGACTTCGAGCGGCAGGCTGCCGCACGTGCGCTCCTCGTCGGACGACGCGAGCTCGCGCACGATGCCCAGGCGCACCGGGTTGCCCAGCGCGGTGAGGACGTCCTCGATGAGCAGCTGGTCGCGATCGGGGTGGTACGTAGCCATGGAAACGATGGTACGACGCTTCTCGTACGATGCCCGATTTGCCCCTTCCTTGGTTCGACAGTACGGTTTCCTTCGTACCGTCGTACCGAATCGCAAGGAACCCCCATGAGCACCCCCACTCCCGTCACGATCGTCACCGCCGCCGGATCCGGCATAGGCCGGGGCATCGCCTCCCAGCTGGCCGCGGCCGGGCACACGCTGTCCCTGTTCGACATCGATGAGGCGGTACACGACCTGGCCCGCGAGCTCGGCGGCACGGCCACCCTCGGGTCGCTCACCAACCCCGCCGATCTCGCGCGGCTCGTCGACGGCACCCTGGAACGGCACGGCCGGATCGACTCGGTGATCAACGGCGCGGGCCACGCCAAGAACGATGAGCTCCTGAAGGTGACCGACCAGGACTGGCACGACGGGCTCGACATGCTGCTGCTCAGCGTCGTCCGCATGGCCCGGCTGACGACGCCGCACATGGAGCGCGCGGGCAAGGGCGCCTTCGTCAACCTCTCCTCGTACACCGCCTTCGAGCCCATGGGCCTGATCCCCGTCAACTCCAGCCTGCGCGCGGCCCTGACCAGCTTCACCAAGCTGTACGCCGACCAGCACGCGGCCAAGAACATCCGCATGAACAGCCTGATGCCGGGCTTCGTCAACAGCTGGCCCGAGGATCCGGAGTTCCTCGCAAAGATTCCCGCGGGCCGGTACGCGACCGTCGAGGAGATCGGAAAGCTCGCGGCCTTCCTCGTCTCGGACGACGCCGCCTACATCAACGGCGAGAGCATCCGCATCGACGGCGGCGCGGCCCGCTCCTTGTGAAGGACCCGCACGCCCCCGGAGCCGGGGCGTGCGGGCGGCCGGATCAGCGGCCGAGCTCCTTGCGCGTGACGCGCCGCAGCCTGCGCCGCTGCGCAGGGTCGAGCGTCAGATAGGCCGCTGCCGGCACACCGACCACGATCAGCAGGGCGATCCACCAGGGCAGCCAGATCAGCAGGATCAGGCCGACTGCCACACCTCCTGCGGCGATCTTCGCGTTCCGTGACATGTACGTCGCCTCCTCAGCGGCTGCGGCGGTCGCCGCCCTCTGTCCATGAGAACGGGTGCGCGAGCCCCCGTGGTTCCAGTGTGAACCCTGACCGGACCCTGATGTCCTGCCCTGCGGACCCTGATGCGCCCCTGAGACCGTCATCGACGCCTGCCCGACGCCGGAGACCGGAGAGACGGGCGGGCACGGGGGGTCCATCCGGCCGACGTTGGCCGGTCGACGCTTTCACGCGGCCCCGTACACCGTCTCCAGGAGGCCGTTGACGAACCCTGCGATGTCGTCGAGTCCGGCCGCGGCCTGGGTGAGGGGGCCCTCAGCCACCAGGTGCGGGAGTGCGGCGTGCAGGGCCAGCGTGACGGTGGCGGCGCGCTGCGGGGTCACGGGCAGGCCCGCGCTGCGCTGGGCGTGCTCGAAGAAGGCGAAGTCGGCAGCCGCGAAGGCGTCGAGGGGCGCCCCCAGCCACGGAGTCCGGCTCGCTTCGCGCTGTAGCTCCAGGAGGGCGAGCACCCGCACGCGGCCGGGCCCCACGACGTGCTCCAGGAGCGTGCGCAGCAGGGCGGCCAGGCCCGCCCGGTCGACGGGTGCGGGTCTGGGGATCGCCGCGTGCAGCTCGATGATGCGCTCCATGCTCGCCCGCAACAGCGCGTCCCTGGTGGGGAAGTAGTTCTTGGTGGTGCCCTGCGGCACCTCCGCTGCGGCGTCGACGGCCCGGTGCGTCAGGCCCCGGCTGCCCGATTCCGCCAGTACGTCGATGGCCGCATCACCGAGGCGAGCCCTTCTTTCTTGATTCACGTTCCCAAAACTACCTCATCCGTGGTACCACAGGTGAGGTACTTTCCGGAGGACGTCATCGAACGGGGTTGGTTCCAGTGGCTGTTGGCTATGTCGTGACCGCAGTTTTGGCCGCACTCATCACGGTGTTCTGCCTGGTGCGCATCCGAGGGCCGCAGCCGCTTTTCTACTTCAGTTACCGGCTCGGCCTGGTCTTCAACGAGATACCGCACGTCGCCCTCTACGGGCTTGCGGCATCGACGACGCTGGCGTTCGTGGAGGGCGACATCGCCACGGCCGCCGACTGGGCGGCCGTCGCTCTGGCAGCTGTTTCGGCCGCCGGTCTCGTGGTGGTGGCCCGCCGCGGGATACGGACGGCGCCGCTGGTCCGGCGCGCCCTGGACGAAGCACTCGGCGAGGGTTCGAGTACCCGTCGCCGGCCGCCGCTTGCGCGCATTCTGCTCAGGCCCTTCTTCCGTCGCCGCGGTGACGTCAAGCGGGTACGCAACCTCAGTTACGGGGACGCGGGCCGGCGCAACCTCCTCGACGTCTACCATCACCGCTCGCGCCCCGAGGGCGGCCCCGTCCTGATCCACTTCCATGGCGGCCACTTCGACCAAGGCCGGAAGGACACCCAATCGCTGCCCATGCTCTACCGGTTCGCAAGCAAGGGGTGGGTGTGCATCAGCGCCAACTACCGTCTGCAGCCCGCCTTTTCGTACCCCGACCACCTCATCGACGCGAAGAAGGTCATCGCCTGGGCACGGGAACACGCCAAGACGTACGGCGCGGATCCCGAGGCGGGTGTGTTCATCACGGGTAGTTCCGCAGGCGGGCACATGGCGTCGCTGGCCGCCCTCACCCCCAACGACCCCGCCTATCAGCCCGGGTTCGAGGAGGTGGACACCTCGGTGACCGCCGCCATCGCGCTCAACGGCTATCTCGGGGTGTACTTCGACGGCGATCCGACGACCGACCCGACGAAGCTCGCCCGGCCGGACGCACCACCGTTCCTCATCGCGCACGGCGACCTGGACGAGCTGGTGCCCATCGAGAATCCCAAGGCCCTGGTCACGGCCCTGCGCTCCGTCTCCACCTCGCCGGTCGTGTACGTCGAACTCCCGGGCGGCCACCATGCCTTCGACCTCTTCCACTCCTTCCGCTTCGAGGCGCTGATCGACGGAATCGAGGACTTCACCGCATGGGTGAGGGAGCGGAACCGGACAACCTGACGTCTGCTGCGGCCCGACAGCCAGACGATGCGCCGAGACAGGCCTAGGGCCTGTCCGGCGGATCTTCGCGGGCCCACTACGCCTGGCACGCGCCAGACGCCGCGGGCTCTTCCGCGAAGATCCGCCGGACACGCCCTAGTCGAACTCGACCCGCAGCGGCTCGCCCACCTCACGCAGGTGGCGCAGGGCCTGGCGGTAGGAGTCCACCACGCCTGTCTCGGCGTAGGAGATGCCCAGCTCCCGGCAGTGCGCGCGGACCAGCGGCTGGGCCAGGCGCAGGTGGGGGCGGGGCATGCTCGGGAAGAGATGGTGCTCGATCTGGTAGTTGAGGCCGCCGAGGAACCAGTCGGTGAGGGCCGAGCCCCGGATGTTGCGCGAGGTGAGGACCTGGCGGCGCAGATGCCCCCAGCGCTCGCTCCCGGTGTCGTGGGAGTCCGGCATCTCCATGCCCTTGTGGTTGGGCGCGAAGGCGAGGCCCAGGTGCAGCCCGAACAGGCCCTGGTGGATGAGGGCGAAGAGGAGGGCCTGGCCGACGGTCAGGGTGGTGAGGAGCAGCGTGACGTACGCGGCCAGGTGCAGCAGGAGCGTGATCCCCTCGACGGCGCGTTCGCGCGGGGCCTGCCGGCGCAGGTCCTTGAAGCCGTTCACCTTGAGGTTGAGGCCTTCGAGCAGGCACAGCGGGAAGAACAGCCAGGCCTGATGGCGGGTGAGCCAGGCCTTGAACCCGGTGCGCCCCACGGCGTGTTCGTCGGCGAAGACCAGCACGTCGGGGGCGACGTCCGGGTCCTTCTCCAGGTGGTTGGGGTTGGCGTGGTGGCGGTTGTGCTTGTCGGTCCACCAGGCCGCGCTCATCCCCAGGAGCAGATTGGCGTGGACGACGCCGATCACCCGGTTCACCCGGCGGCTGCCGGATATCTGGGAGTGGCAGGCGTCGTGGCCGATGAAGGCCGTACGCGCCGAGAAGACGCCGAGCGGGACGGCGAGGAGCAGCGCCCACCAGGAGCTGCCGATCAGCACCATCGCGGTGATGATCGCGGCGAGGGCGAGCGCGTTCACGGCGATCCCGAGCGCGTACCGGCCGGTGCGTTTCTCAAGGAGCCCCTGGCCCTTCACGGTGCGCAGGAGCGGCGCGAACTCGCTGCCGCGGGAGCCCGTACCGGCGGCCTTGGCGGGTGGGGCGGCGGGGCGGGGCTCCGCCAGTGCGGCCTGAGACATGGGGCAACTCCCGGTCCGTGTTCTCGACTTGATCGCGTATTGCTTGACCTGTCAAAACGTACGGATCCATGACCTTCCGCAACCATGGCGCCACCACCCGTATCCGCAGGGGGGTGCCACCCTGTGCAGGGTGGTGCTGGGTACACCCCTCGCACCCGACGTCGCACCCGCACGCAGAGGGGTGACACACATCACGGGCGATTCGCTCCCACGGAGGCCCTGCGCCGAGGTACCCTCGGCCGCTCCGGTCCAGTAGTCAAGTTTGAGGAATCTGCCATTCCTGTGCACAGGCTCCCTGCGGTATCCCCCTCCGAGATCTCTCAACTCGCACTCTGTTCAGCCGTTTTCCTGCCGGGCGATCCCGCACGGACGGGCCGGGTCGCGTTCTGGCGCCCGGACGGCGAGGCGCCCCCGGCCGTCGCGTCCGGCACCGCCGAAGCGCTGACCGTCGCCCTGCCCGACACCTCCGGAGCGGTCGAGCCGGTCGAGGTGCCCGCACTCGCGCTGCCCGTGCGTGAGGCGCTCGCGGTGCTCACGCGCGCGCGTGGCGTGCAGGGCGCCGCGCCGGCCGGCGCCTTCTGGGGTGCGGCGGCGCTGCTCGCGCTGCAACTTGCCGCACGCGGGCTGCTGTTGCCCGGCCTGTCCGCGACCGATCACGATGCCTGGCGGACCGGCCCGCTGGGCGCCGACGACCTGCAGCAGCTGCGCGACCTGGCCGCCGCGATGCCGCCCGCCGCGCACGCCGTGCCGCTCGCCGACGAGAGCGCCGGGCTGCGGCTGCCCGATCCCGAGCAGCTCCTGCGCCGTTTCCTCGACGCCGTCGCCGACACCCTGCCGCGCTCCCCCGCGGCTCCCCTGGCCAACGGCCATCCGGCGTTCGCGACCCGTGAGCCGCAGCGGATGCCCGAGCAGCGGGCCTGGGCCGCCGATGTGGCCGCCGGGCACGACGCGGGCGTACGCCTGTCGCTGCGCGTGGAGGTCCCGGGTCTCACACCTGACGCCGCCGAGGGTGCCGCACTGCCGTTCCGGGCCGTCCTGCAGCTGCACAGCGTCAGCGACCCCGCGCTCGTCGCCGACGCGGCCGACGTGTGGGCCGAATCCGGCCCGGCCGCACGCTCGTTCGGGCCGCGCAGCCGGCTGGACGCCCTGCTCGCGCTGCGCCGTGCCGCCCGCGCCTGGGCGCCGCTCGCACCGCTCCTTTCCGCCTCGGTGCCGGATGTCGTCGAGCTCGCGGACGAGGAGGTCGCCGAGCTGCTCGGTGAGGCCTCGCGCACCCTCGCGACCGTGGGTGTCGCTGTGCACTGGCCGAAGGAGCTGGCCCGGAAGCTCACCGCGCGTGCCGTCATCGGCCCGCCCGAGGCCCTCCGCGACGCGGCCGGCGACCCGATCGACGACAAGGAGGACGGCGGTTTCGCCGCGAAGGCGGCCTCCGACAGCCCGTCGTTCCTGTCGGCGGACGCCCTGCTCGCCTTCAACTGGAAGTTCGCGCTCGGCGGCCAACAGCTGACCCGCGCGGAACTCGACCAGCTCGCCGAGTCGAATCGCCCCCTGGTGCGGCTGCGTGATCAGTGGGTGCTCATCGACCCCGACGAGGCCCGCCTCGCGCAGGCCCAGGAGGACCGCAAGGTCACCCCGATCGACGCCCTGGGCGCCGTCCTCACGGGCTCCGCGGAGGTCGCGGGCCGCCGTGTCGAGGTCACGCCCACGGGCTGGCTGGCGAACCTGCGCGGCCGCCTCGCGAACCCCGAGGGGGACACCTCGGTCCCGCAGCCTGCCGCGCTCACCGCGACGCTGCGCGACTACCAGCTGCGCGGCCTCAACTGGCTGTCCACGATGACCTCGCTCGGCCTCGGCGGCTGCCTCGCCGACGACATGGGCCTCGGCAAGACCATCACCCTGATCGCCCTCCACCTGCACCGCCAGACCGAGGAAGCCTCCGCCGGCCCCACCCTGGTGGTCTGCCCGACCTCCCTCATGGGCAACTGGCAGCGCGAGATCGAGAAGTTCGCGCCCGGCACCCCCGTGCGCCGCTTCCACGGCGCCTCGCGCAGCCTCGACGACCTGGCCGCGGGCGAGTTCGTGCTCACCACGTACGGCACGATGCGCCTGGACGCGGCCCAACTGGCCACCGTCACCTGGGGGATGGTCGTCACCGACGAGGCGCAGCACATCAAGAACCCCTACTCGGCGACCGCCAAGGAGCTGCGCACGATCGACGCCCGCGCGCGCGTGGCGCTCACCGGCACCCCCGTGGAGAACAATCTCTCCGAGCTGTGGGCGATCCTCGACTGGACCACCCCGGGGCTCCTCGGCAAGCTCGGCACCTTCCGCAGCCGTTACGCGAAGGCCGTCGAGGGCGGCAAGGACCCGGCCGCCGCCGAGCGTCTGTCCGCACTCGTACGCCCCTTCCTGCTGCGGCGCCGCAAGTCGGACCCCGGCATCGCGCCCGAGCTGCCGCCGAAGACCGAGACGGACCGCGCGGTCTCCCTCACCAAGGAGCAGGCGGGCCTGTACGAGGCCGTGGTGCGCGAGACGATGGAGGCGATCGCCGCCGCCGACGGCATGGAGCGACGCGGCCTGATCGTCAAGCTGCTCACCGGCCTGAAGCAGATCTGCAACCACCCGGCGCAGTACCTCAAGGAGGACCGCCCGCAGATCGTCGGCCGCTCCGGGAAGCTGGAGCTCCTGGACGAGCTGCTCGACACGATCCTCGCCGAGGACGGACGCGTCCTGGTCTTCACGCAGTACGTGCAGATGGCGCGGCTCATCGAGCGGCATCTGGCCAAGCGCGGCGTGGCCACCCAGTTCCTGCACGGCGGCACGCCGATCCAGCGGCGCGAGGAGATGGTGAACCGCTTCCAGGACGGTGAAGTCCCGGTCTTCCTGCTGTCGTTGAAGGCGGCCGGCACCGGTCTGAACCTGACCCGCGCGGAACACGTCGTGCACTACGACCGCTGGTGGAACCCCGCCGTCGAGGCGCAGGCCACCGACCGCGCGTACCGCATCGGCCAGACCCAGCCGGTGCAGGTCCACCGGCTGATCGCGGAGGGCACCATCGAGGACCGCATCGCCGCGATGCTGGAGCGCAAGCGGGAGCTCGCGGACTCCGTCCTCGGCTCCGGCGAGGCCGCGCTCACCGAGCTGACCGACGCCGAGCTGGCCGACCTGGTCGAGCTGCGCGGAGGTGCCCGATGAGCGACGCGTACGACGACGTGGACGAGACCCGAGAAGCCCGACAATCGCAGGAGGCCCACGACTTGCCCCAATCGCCCGAGAACGAGCGCACCTTCTCCGCACTGCCGCCCGCGCACGGCCGCGGTCTCGCCACCACCTGGTGGGGTCAGTCCTGGCTGAAGGCGCTGGAGGACACGGCGCTCGACAACCAGCAGACGAAGGCGGGCCGCCGCCTCGCGCGGGCGGGTGCGGTCGGCGCCGTGTCGGTGCGGCCGGGGCGGATCACGGCAGTGGTGGAGGACCGGGGGCGCAGCGCGTTCCGCTCCGACGTGCTGCTGCAGCGCCTTTCGGACGACGAGTGGGACCGGTTCCTCGACATGGCCGTCGAGCGCGCCGGGCACATCGCGGCGCTCCTGGACCGGGAGATGCCGCCGCACCTGGTCGAGGACGCGGCGGCCGCGGGCGTCGAACTCCTGCCGGGCATAGGCGACCTGGAGCCCGAGTGCACCTGTGAGGCGTGGGACCACTGCGCGCACACCGCCGCGCTCTGCTACCAGGTGGCGCGCCTGCTCGACCAGGATCCCTTCGTGCTGCTCCTGATGCGCGGGCGCGGTGAGCGGGAGCTGCTCGACGAGTTGCAGGTACGCAGTGTCTCGCGGGCCGCGCCCGACGAGTCGGCCCCCGAGGAGGCGGAGGACGCCCCGGTGGGCGTGGCCGCCGACGAGGCGTACGCGACCGGCGCCATCCTGCCCCCGCTGCCCGCTCCCCCGCCGCTGCCGCAGGCGCCCGGCACCCCGCCGGCCCTGGACACCGAGACCGAGCCCGCCGCGGGCCTCGACGTCGGGGCGCTGGAGTTCCTGGCCGCACGGGCCGCCGCGGAGGCGCACCGGCTGCTCGCCGAGGCGCTGGCTCCCGGGCACGAAGGGCAGCCCCTCGACGCGGAGTTGACCGAGCAGCAGGACGCGGTACGGCTCGCGGCGACCGAGGCCGATGCGGCGGCGGACCCGGCCGTTCTGGCACGCCTCGCGTCCGGCACGGGCCGGGACCGTGAGGGGCTGCAGCTGGCCGTGCGGGCCTGGGAGTTCGGCGGGGCGCCCGCCCTGTGCGTACTCGAAGAGGAGTGGGCGGTGCAGGGCGACGCGTCGGCACGCGCGCGTGCCGCACTGGATGCGGCCTGGGACGAGGACGAGCGGCCGCCGCTGAAGGCCGCCCGCAATCGCTGGACGGTCGTCGGCACCGACGCCCAGCTGCGGCTCGGCCAGGACGGACGCTGGTGGCCCTACCGCAAGGAGCGCGGCCGCTGGGCCCCGGCGGGCCCGGCGGCGCAGGACCCGGCCGCGGCGCTGGCCGCGGTCACCGGGGGCGAATGACCGCGACGCACCGGAGGACCCACCCTCCGTACGGACATAGCAGGCATACACCCCAACGTGCCAGAAGACAGCCGTAGTTGAAGTCGGCGCCTCCCCTTCCCAAGGAGGCGCCGACTTCGCGTCTCCTGGCGTTCACCTGACGGCCGCCCGGCGTTGGGCTGGACCTTCGAAGGTGACTGCGCAGCCATACGTACGTGTCACAGGAGGCCCGAATGTCCCCGCACGCCCCGCACCGGCGGTCCGCTCTGCAGCGGCGCAGCATCCGCCGTTCCGTCGCCGTCGGTGTGCCGGTCGCCGTGCTCGCCGCGATCGCGGTGGCCGGAACCGCGACCGGCGTGCAGGCCCCTGCCACCGCCGCCCCCGAGGTGACCGGCAGCGCGACCCTGCCGGACCTGCCGCTCGCTCGGTTCAGCAACGAGCTGCTGCCCGGCACGGTCGCCGACGACCGGGGCGTCGACCTGGGCGGCATCGGCAGCGATCTGTACCCGGCCGGCCGCAAGGGCGAGTTCTGGACGGTGACCGACCGCGGCCCCAACGGCCAGATCAAGGTCGACGGCAAGAAGCGCCGCACCTTCCCGGTGCCGGGCTTCGATCCGGCGATCGTGAAGATCCGGGTTTCCGGCGACCGCGTGAAGGTGCTCGACGCGCTCCCGATCACCACGGCGAGCGGCAAGGCGGTCACCGGCCTGCCCAACCAGGAGGGCCGCGACGAGGCGCCGTACACCTATGACGCCCGGACCCCGCTCACGTACGACCCGAACGGCCTCGACACCGAGGGCATCGTGCGGGCCCACGACGGGAGCTTCTGGCTCGTCGACGAGTACGGCCCCTCCCTGGTGCATGTCTCCGCGCGCGGCAAGGTGCTCACCCGGTACGTGCCCGAGGGCCTGAAGCTGACCGGCGCGGACTACCCCGTGGTCGAGGCGCTGCCCGGCGTGCTGCTGCACCGCAAGACCAACCGCGGCTTCGAGGGCCTGGCCCAACTGCCTGGCGGCGACCTGGTGATGGCGGTGCAGAGCCCGCTGTCGCTGCCCGACCAGGACGCGGGCGAGGCCTCGCGGACGGCGCGGCTGCTGCGGTTCTCACCGCGCAAGGAGCAGGTGACCGCGGAGTACGCGTACCGCTTCGACCCGGTGGACTTGGTCGACCCGAGCGAGGACGACACGTCCGAGCTGAAGATCTCCTCCGTGGTGGCCATCGGCGACGACACCCTGCTCGTGCAGGAGCGCACCGACAAGGCGGCCCGGCTGCAGCGCGTACGCCTTGACCGGAAGGCGAACATCCTCGGTGGGGCCTGGGACGACCCCGCCACCTCCCCCGCCCTGGAGCAGCTCGATGACCCGGCCGGGCAGGGCGTGCCCGTCCTCAAGAAGCGCCTGGTCGTCGACCTGGGCGCGGTGAAGGGCGTGCCCGGGAAGATCGAGGGCGTCGCGCTCGCAGGCCGCAACACCCTGGCCCTGATCAACGACAACGACTTCGGCATGAGCGACGGGCCCGAGGCCTTCGACGCCGACGGCCGGCTCGTGGACAGCGGCCTGGAGACCTCCGTGACGCACGTGAAGGTCCCCAAGGGCTGGTGAGTACGGACCGCCGGGCAACCTCGTCCCGCTAGGGAGCCACGTCGCTCCCGGCTTCGAGGAGGTCGGTGGGCAACGCGGACAGGAAGTCGGTCGGCAGGTCGGTGGGGAAGCCGGTCGGGAAGCCGGAGGGCAGTCCCGAGGGGAACTCGGTGGGGAAGTCGGACGGGAACCCCGAAGGAAGCCCCGAGGGGAAGCCCGACGGCAGCTCGGTGGGGATCCCGCTCGGAATGCCCACCGACGGGCTCGACCCGGGCGGCTTCTTGCCCGGCGGATCGTCGTCGTCCCCGGTCACCACGAAGACCACGGCGGCGATCGCCCCGAGTCCCACGAGCACCGCGAGCAGCACGAAGAGCAGGTTCCGCCGCCCCGGCCCCGGCCCCGACGGCGGCGGTTCCTGCCACTGCGGGTCGCCGCCACCCGGCGGGCCGTATCCGCCACCGCCGGGCCCACCGGGCGCGCCGTATCCCCCGGCGCCCTGCGTCGGGGGGTACCCCGGTCCGTAGGCCGGTGCTTGGTCCGGTCCTTGATTCGGTCCTCGGTTCCATCCGTCGTTCGGCTCGTCCGAGGGTGAGCCGAAGCCACCCCCGGGCGGGTTCGGCGGGGGCGGGGGAACGGGCGGCATGGCCATAACGCCAAGAGTCGGCCATATTCGGTCACGACGCGACCCTTGTACGGAAGTTGGCGAGTGCGGGAAGCGGATCGACGGGCTCAGCCACGCGCCCCGTCCCGCACCCTGCCCCGCCCCGCCCGTCCCGTCCCGTCCCGTCCCGTCCCACAATCAGCCACGCACCCCCAGCAGATGATCCATCGCCAGCTGGTCGAGCCGCTCGAAGCCCATCCCGCGCTCGGCGGCCGCGGTGACGTCGAACTCCTCGTAGGCGGTGCGGTCCGCGAGGAGTGCCGCGAGGCCGTCCGCCGCGGTGGGCGTGGCCAGTTCGTCGAGGCCGGCGGCGCGCAGCGCCTCCTGGACCTCCGGGTCGTCGCGGAACGCGGCGGTCCGCTCGCGCAGGATCAGATAGTTGCGCATGCAGCCCGCGGCCGACGCCCACACCCCGTCGTAGTCCTCGGTGCGCGGCGGCTTGAAGTCGAAGTGGCGCGGGCCCTCGTATCCGGCGGATTCGAGCAGGTCGACGAGCCAGAACGCGGAGCGCACATCGCCGGCGCCGAAGCGCAGGTCCTGGTCGTACTTGATGCCGGTCTGGCCGTTCAGGTCGATGTGGAAGAGCTTGCCCGCCCACAGGGCCTGGGCTATGGAGTGCGGGAAGTTGAGGCCGGCCATCTGCTCGTGGCCGACCTCGGGGTTCACTCCGTACAGGTCGGGGCGCTCCAGGCGTTCGATGAAGGCGAGGGCGTGGCCGACGGTGGGGAGCAGGATGTCGCCGCGCGGCTCGTTCGGCTTGGGCTCGATGGCGAAGCGCAGGTCGTAGCCCTGCTCGAGGACGTACTCGCCGAGCAGGTCGAAGGCTTCCTTCATGCGGTCCAGGGCCACCCGGACGTCCTTGGCGGCACCCGACTCCGCGCCCTCGCGGCCGCCCCAGGCCACGTACGTCCGCGCGCCGAGCTCGGCGGCGAGGTCGATGTTGCGGATCGTCTTGCGCAGGGCGAAGCGGCGTACGTCGCGGTCGTTCGACGTGAAGCCGCCGTCCTTGAACACGGGGTGCGTGAACAGGTTCGTGGTGGCCATCGGGACGATGAGCCCGGTCGCGTCGAGGGCCTGCCGGAAGCGCTTGACGTGAGCCTCGCGCTCGGTGTCCGAGGCGCCGAAGGGGATCAGGTCGTCGTCGTGGAACGTGACGCCGTACGCGCCGAGTTCGGCGAGCCGCTGCACGCTCTCGACCGGATCGAGGGCGGCCCGGGTCGCCTCGCCGAAGGGGTCACGGCCCTGCCAGCCGACGGTCCACAGGCCGAAGCTGAACTTGTCCTCGGGGGTGGGCTGGTAGCGGGGATGCATCGCGGCGACTCCTTCATGGATGCGGTGTGCGGAGTATTTCGTCATCGCCCTTAACAAATTAGTATCCGTAGCCATCGCTGGGAAGATGTCTTCGCCCGGAAGACGTCATCGCTGGGAACACTTCATTGCTGAGAAGACGGCGCCGGCCGTCGAGTGGCCCGAACGGAGAGACCCATGTCAGAGGCCGACGGTCCGTTCGTCGCCGGGGTGGACAGCTCGACGCAGTCCACCAAAGTGCTGATCGTCGACGCGGCGACGGGACACGTGGTGGCGCGCGGACAGGCCCCGCACACCGTGTCGCCGGGAGCGGACGGCGGGGGCCGGGAGAGCGATCCCCGGCAGTGGTGGGAGGCGCTCGTCGAGGCGGTACGCCGCTGTGGTCCTGCCGCGCACCAGGTGGCCGCGGTGTCCGTCGGCGGGCAGCAGCACGGCCTTGTCACGCTGGGCTCGGACGGTGCGCCGGTACGGCCCGCGCTGCTCTGGAACGATGTGCGTCCGGCGCCTCAGAGCGAGCGGCTGATCGAGGAGTTCGGCGGGGCGAAGGCCTGGGCGGAGCGGATCGGGAGCGTGCCGGGGCCCGCGTTCACCGTGGCCAAGTGGGCCTGGCTGTGCGCGCACGAGCCCGAGGCCGCGGCGGCCACGGCGGCGGTGCGGCTCCCGCACGACTACCTCACCGAACGGCTCACGGGCGACGGCACCACGGACCGCGGCGATGCCTCCGGGACCGGGTGGTGGGCCGCGGCCACGGAGGCGTACGACGAGGAGATCCTCGCGCGCGTGGGTCTCGATCCGGCGCTCCTGCCGAGGGTCGTACGTCCCGGCGAGGTCGCCGGGACCGTGCGCGGGCTGCCCGAACTGCCCTTTTCCCGCGGCGTTTTGGTGGCGCCCGGCACGGGTGACAACGCGGCCGCGGCGCTCGGACTCGGGCTGCGGCCCGGCACCCCGGTGCTCAGCCTCGGGACCTCCGGGACGGTGTACGCCGTGTCGCGACGCCCGGCCGCCGACGCGAGCGGCACCGTGGCGGGCTTCGCCGACGCGCGCGGCGACTGGCTGCCGCTGGCCTGCACCCTCAACTGCACGCTCGCCGTCGACCGGGTCGCGGCCCTGCTCGGCCGCGACCGCGAGGCGGTGGAGGCGGGCGGGACCGTGACGGTGCTGCCGTTCCTGGACGGCGAGCGCACCCCCAATCTGCCGGGCGCCTCGGGCCTGCTGCACGGTTTGCGGCACGACACCTCGCCGGGGCAGATCCTCCAAGCGGCTTACGACGGGGCGGTGTTCGCGCTCCTGAAGGCGCTCGACCTGGTGCTCGCGACGGATCCGGGCGGGGCCCCGAGCGCCGAGGACTCCGCGCTGCTCCTGATCGGCGGCGGGGCGCGCGGCAACGCGTGGCAGCAGACGGTGCGGCGGCTCTCGGGGCGTGCGGTGCAGGTGCCGCAGGCGGACGAGTTGGTCGCGCTCGGCGCCGCGGCGCAGGCCGCGGGCCTGCTCACCGGGGAGGACCCGGCGGCGGTGGCGCGCCGCTGGGGCACGGCGCGCGGGCCGGTGCTCGAACCGGTCGAGCGGGACGAGGCGGCGCTGGAACGGATCGCCGGGGTGCTCGGGGATGCCGGCGCGCTGCTGGGGCGGGGGTGACCGGCATGCGCGCGGTCCCGCTCAACTCCCCTGTCCTGTACGCCCGTACACGCAGCCAGAAGCACCACGCACGCCTGCCCCGCACTCCGGAAAGAAGCTGATCCCCATGACCGACCCCTCGCCCGACGCCCCCTGGCCCAACACCCAGCAGGGCATCCGACGCCGCAACCTCTCCCTGGTCATGCACGCCGTCGTCGCCCAGGGGCCGCTCTCGCGGGCCGCGGTGGCCGGACGGATCGGGCTCACCCGGGCCGCCGTGTCCACGCTCGTCGACGAGCTGATCCGGGGCGGGCTCCTCGTCGAGCTGGGTCCGGAACGGCCCGGCACGGTGGGGCGTCCGGGGAGCTCGCTGACCGTCGGGCCGCACGGCCCGGTCGGGATCGGCGCCGAGATCGGCGTGGACCATCTCGCGGTGTGCGCCGTGGATCTGCACGGCAAGGTGCGGGCCAGGGCAGCCGCCGAGGGCGACAACCGGGGGCGCCCGCCCGAGCCCGTCCTCAAGGAACTCGCCCGCCTGGTGGGCGAAGTGACCAGCACCGCGCGCGGCCTCGGCCTGCGCCCCGCGGGGCTCGCGGTGGCGGTCCCCGGCCTGGTCGCCCGTGACTCGCACACCGTGGTGCGCGCGCCCAACCTCGGCTGGAGCCAGGTCGACATAGGCGCCCACCTGCGCGCGGACGGCCCGGAGGGGATGGCGCTGAGCGTCGACAACGAAGCGAATCTGGGCGCGCTCGCCGAGCTGTGGATCGGCGGCGACCCGGCGCCGCAGGACTTCGTCCATGTCTCGGCGGAGATCGGCATCGGCGCCGCCCTCGTCGTCGGGGGCCGACTGCTGCGCGGAACGCACGGCTTCGCGGGCGAGTTGGGGCATGTGCCGGTACGTCCCGAGGGTCCCGCCTGCCCGTGCGGCGGGCGGGGCTGTCTCGAGCAGTACGCGGGCGAGGAGGCGGTGCTGCGGGCGGCGGGCCTGGAGCCGGGCGGGGGCCGGATCGGGCTGCTCGCCGGTCTCGCCGACGACGGGGACCAGCGGGTGCGCCGTGCGCTGCGCGGCGCCGGTTCCGCGCTCGGCATCGCGCTGTCCGGTGCGGTGAACCTGCTCGACCCGCAGACCGTGGTCCTCGGCGGCGCCCTGTCCCGGCTCGCCCCTTGGCTACTGCCCTCCCTGGAGCGGGAGTTGGGCCGCCGTACCGCCGACCCGCAGCGCCCCAGGGGCGGCTCGGTGACGGTGTCGCGGCTCGGCTCGCAGGGACCACTGCTCGGCGCGGCGCACTCGGTGGTGCAGGCGGTGCTCGACGATCCGGCCGCGCTGGCGGGCCGGGCCGGGTAGCCCGACTGTGCGGGGAACCGCCGATCCGCCCCGCCGAGCGGTGCGGCGCGAGCGCCGACCCGTCCCGCCCTCTTCCACCCCAACTCCCCTGGCCCGTACCGTACTTAGCGCTCACCTCTTGCCGTTCGACTGACGCAGCGCCAACGAAACGCATGCGCAGCAGCACTGCCACCCACGCAATGCGACCGACGCGAGGAGTTCAGGCGTGACGGGGGAAACGTACGCACCGAAAGGCGGGACGCAGGGCCTCAGACGCGAGGCGATCGGGCTGCGCGAGGTCCTGTTCCAGAGCATCACGGCGATGGCGCCCGCCGCCGCGATCGCCGCGTCCATCCCGGCGGGGACCGCCTTCGCGGGCGGCAGTCTGCCGCTCTCGGTGCTGATCGCCCTGGTGGCCTGCCTGTTCACCGCGTCGTGCGTGGGCGAGCTGGCGCGGCAGTTGCCGGCCGCCGGATCGACGGCGACGTACGCCGCGCAAGGGCTCCACCCGACCGTCGGGTTCCTCGTGGGCTGGGGATATGTGTTCGTCGAGGCGCTGGTCCCCGCCCTGTTGCTGCTGCAGCTGGGGTTCACCACGGCGGGCACGCTGCATCAGGAGTGGTCCGGGTATCCGGCGGACCTGTGGTGGCCCTGGTCGCTCGCGGGCGCCGTGATCATCGCGATGGCGGGGTGGTTCGGGGTACGGGCCTCCGCGCGCTTCGGCACCGTGCTCGGCGTCTTCGAGGTGCTGGTGTTCCTGGTGTTCGCCGTCATGCTGATCTCGCAGGCGGGCGGCGACAACACGCTGTCGGTGTTCGGGACTTCGCACACCGCCGAGGGTTACGAGGGCATCGGCGGGGTGTTCGCGGGGTCGGTCTACACCGTGCTGGCCTTCGCCGGGTTCGAGGCCGCGGCGCCGCTCGCCGAGGAGACCAAGGACCCGCGCCGCACCGTGAGGCGCGCGGTGCTCGGGGCGGCGCTGGCGATCGGCCTGGTGTACGTCGTCACGACGTATGCGATGGCCGTGTACCTGGGGCCCGACGAGTTCGGCAAGTTCGGCGCCTCGGGTGCCGCGTCCTGGGACGGAGTGGCGCGCGCGTCGTTCGGGGCGTTCTGGGTCCTGGTGTTCTTCGCGGTGGTCAACTCGACGCTCGCCAACGCCAATGCCTGCGCGAACGTCTCCACCCGCACGGCCTTCGCCTTCGGCCGCATCGGCGTGTTCCCCGCGGCCCTCGCCCGCCTCCATCCCCGGCACCGCTCGCCCGCCGTCGGGGTGGCCGTCCAGTTCGTCGTGGCGGTCGGGGCCTGTCTGGGGCTGGGGCTCGCCTATGACCCGGTGACCGCGTTCCTGCTGCTCGCGACCGTCATCGTCACCGTCGTGATCGGCGTGTACATCGTCACCAACCTGGCCTGCGCCGCGTATTTCCTGCGACGGCGGCGCGAACTCCTCAGCCCGGTCCGGCACTTGCTGTTCCCGCTGCTCGGCATCGCCGCGTTCGTGCCCGCGCTGCTGACGGCCGCGGGCCTGCCGGTCTTCGACTTCGTCACGGAGCTGACCGAACCCGTGTCGTACGCGGGTCCCGTCGTCGGCGTCTGGATGGCGCTCGGCGCGGTGGTGCTCCTGGTGCTGCTGCGGCGGCATCCGGAACGCGTCGCCGACACCGCCCGCGTACATCTCGACGAAGAAGCGGACGAAGAGACGGACGCAGAGGCGACGGACCGACCGGAATCGACTTCAGGACCGACCGGAGCGGAGAGCCGATGACCGACCGCGAGCCCAGGATCCTGAGCGTCCGGCCCCAACCCGGCGAGTACGCCTGGACGTTCGGCGGCGCACCCCCCGTCGCCCGGATCCTGCCCGGCACGGTCCTCGACCTCCACACGGAGGACTGCTTCGCCGGGCACGTACGGTCCGAGAAGGACCTGGTGTCGCAGGTCTGCACGTTCCCGTTCCTCAACCCGCAGACCGGACCCTTCTACGTCCAGGGCGCGGAGCCCGGCGACACCCTGGCCGTGCACTTCGTGTCGATCGAGCCCGCCCGCGACTGGGCGGCGTCCACGACCGTGCCGCTGTTCGGGGCGCTGACCTCCACGCACACCACGGCGACGCTGCAGCCGCCGCTGCCCGAGCGGGTGTGGATCTGGCAGCTCGACCGGGACCGGCGTACCGCGCAATTCGCCGCTCACGACAGCGATTTCACGATCGAGCTGCCGATGGATCCCATGCACGGCACGGTCGGTGTCGCGCCCGCCGGGCTCGAGGTGCGTTCGGCGCTCGTGCCCGACGCGCACGGCGGGAACATGGACACGCCCGAGATGCGGGCCGGTGTCACCTGCTATCTCGGCGTCAACGTCGAGGGCGCGCTGCTGAGCCTCGGCGACGGGCACGCGCGGCAGGGCGAGGGCGAGACGTGCGGCGTCGCCGTCGAGTGCGCCATGAACACCGTCGTGATCGTCGAACTGCTCAAGGGACTCCCCACGCCCTGGCCGCGGATCGAGTCGGACACCCATCTGATCTCGACCGGCTCCGCGCGTCCCCTGGAGGACGCCTTCCGGATCTGCCAACTGGACCTGATCCAGTGGCTGGTGCGCGACTACGGCTTCACGGAGCTCGACGCCTATCAGTTCGCCACACAGGCCGTCGAGTCACCGCTGGCCAATGTCTGCGACACCAATTACACGTGCGTCGCGAAGATACGGAAGGAGTGGCTGCCGGCGCACGAGACCCACCGCGGGCTGCACGACCGACTGCGCGAGCAGGCAGCGGAGCTCGCCCGCCGCACGTGAACTGCTCCCCCACTGAAGCGAGTTACCCAGAGAGGCAGGTCGCCCCATGGAACACGACCGCGCCAGATCGTCCCCCACCGACCCCGCCGACCCCGGCAGACGCCGGCTGCTCCTCGGAGCCGCCGCACTCGCCGCCGCCCCCGCCACGCTCCTGACGGCCTCCCCCGCCGCCGCGCGGCCGGCCACCACCGACTACCCGCCCGCCGGGTGGGTACCGGCCAGCACCTCCAACTACACGGCGTCCAACCGTCCGATCAGCTACCGCATCGACCGCGTGATCATCCACGTCACACAGGAGACGTACGCGGACGCCCTCGCCATCTTCCAGAACCCGGCGAAACAGGTGTCCGCGCACTACGTGGTGCGCTCGAACGACGGCCATGTCGCCCAGTGCGTCCGCAACCGCAACATCGGCTGGCACGCGGGCAATTGGTCGTACAACACCCGCAGTGTGGGCATCGAGCACGAGGGCTGGGTGGATCAGCCGGAGTACTTCACCGACGCGATGTACGAGTCGTCGGCGGCGCTCACCGCGCACATCTGTGACACGTACGGCATCACGAAGGACCGGGAGCACATCATCGGCCATGTCCAGGTGCCCGGCTCGGATCACACCGACCCCGGGCCCTACTGGGACTGGTCGCGCTACATCCGTCTGATCAACACCGTCTGACGGCGCTCGCAGCGCCCGGCGGGCCGGACCGCCGGGACACCGATCACGCCAATCGCACAGCGACCACCGCCGCGACGGTTGTCGGACTCCCCTGGCGGAGTGACGATGTGCAAGACCACAACGACGACTTGCAGGACCACATCGCCCTGACCAGGAGGCCGAGTTGACGGATCCGTGGGTGGCCCTCGAACCCGGCACCGACCCCGTCGCACGCGCGCGAGCCGTACGCCGCGCCCACGCCGCCTTCACCTCGGCGGGCACGCTGGACCACCGCCCGGTACGCCCCGTGGTCGCCGACTCCTGGCAGCGCTCCGCACGCGCACACGTCAGCCCCGACTGCACCGCGCACGTCGAACTCGGCGACGGCGAGCTCGGCTCGTACCGCGCCGACCATCCGCTGGCCCGGGTCATGCCTCTGTTCCGCGAGCTGACCAGCACCTTCGCCATGGACGGCGAGCATCTCCTCGCGGTGTGCGACGCGCAGGGCCGGCTGTTGTGGGTGGAGGGGCACGCCGGGACGCGCAACCGCGCCGGGAGCATGAACTTCGTGCCGGGGGCCCGCTGGTCGGAGTCCGTGATGGGCACCAACGCGCCCGGTACCGCGGTCGCAGTCGACCGGCCCGTGCAGGTCTTCGCCGCCGAGCACTTCAGCAGACCCGTCCAGCCCTGGACCTGCGCCGCCGCCCCGGTGCACGACCCGCGCTCGGGCCGTGTGCTGGGCGCCGTCGACATCACCGGCGGCGACCGCCTGGCACACCCGCACAGCCTCGCCTTCGTCCAGGCCGTCGCGCGGGCCGCCGAGGCACAGCTCGCCCTGGACCACCGCGCCCCCGCACCGGCCCTCGAACTGCACGCCCTGGGCCGCGACGAGGCCCTCCTCGTCGCGCACGGCCGAAAGCTCCGGCTCAGCCGCAGACACAGCGAGCTCCTCACCCTTCTCGCCTGCCACCCCGAGGGCCTGACGGGTGATCAGCTGCTGCTCTGTCTGTACGAGGACGAGTCGATGTCGCCCGTGACTCTGCGCGCCGAGATGTCCCGGCTGCGCGCCCTGCTCGGCACCGAGCTGCTCGTGTCCCGCCCCTATCGGCTGACCGCCCCGGTCGACGCCGACTTCGCGCTCGTCGAGCGGCGCCTGGCCGCCGGGGCGGTCTCCGGCGCGATGGGCGCGTACAACGGACCTCTCCTCCCCCGCTCCGGCGCGCCCGAAGTGGCCCGGATGCGGCGCCGCCTGGAGGGCGCCCTGCGCGGTGCGCTCATCGCGCGCGGCGATCCGCAGCTGCTCGCCGACTGGGCGCACAGCGCGTGGGGCGAGGACGACCTCGACGTGTGGCAGGCGCTCGTCGACGTACTCCCGCACGGCGCCCCGGAGCGGGCACCCGCGCGGGCGCGACTGGTGGAGCTGGACGCGGAGCAGGCGGCGGCCGCGTGGGCGCCGTAGGGCGCGGCCCCAAGGGTCGCTGCGGCGGCGAGTAGGGCACGAACCTGGGGCGGCGGGCACGGCCTCGGGACAGGCGGGCACGACCCCACGACATAGGGGCACGCCTCCGGGGCGTACGGCAGGACCTCGGGACCTACGACAGGACCCCGGGACGTACGGCAGGACCCCGGGCGTACGGCAGGACCCCTGTGCGGGGAGCCGGCCGCAACGTGGTTGCAACCTCCGCGCCCCTAGCCTCCGCCGGAGCGCTGCCCGACGGCGGGCAGCCGCACAGGGGAGGCCCACCGAGATGACCCGTTACGCCGCGCCCGGCACCGAAGGCGCCCTCGTCTCCTTCGCCCCGCGCTATCAGCACTTCATCGGCGGCGAGTACGTACCGCCCGCCCGCGGCCAGTACTTCGAGAACCCCAGCCCGGTCAACGGCCAGACCTTCACGGAGGTGGCCCGCGGCACCGCCGAGGACGTGGAGCGCGCCCTCGACGCCGCCCACGCGGCCGCCCCCGCCTGGGGTGCCACCTCGACGACCGAGCGCGCCAACATCCTGGCGAAGATCGCCGACCGGATGGAGGCGAACCTGGAGCAGCTCGCGGTCGCCGAGTCCTGGGAGAACGGCAAGCCGATCCGCGAGACCCTCGCCGCCGACATCCCCCTGGCCATCGACCACTTCCGGTACTTCGCCGGGGCGATCCGCGCGCAGGAGGGCTCGCTCAGCGAGATCGACGACGACACCATCGCGTACCACTTCCAGGAGCCGCTCGGTGTGGTGGCCCAGATCATCCCGTGGAACTTCCCCATCCTGATGGCGACTTGGAAGCTCGCGCCCGCCCTGGCCGCGGGCAACGCGGTCGTCCTCAAGCCGGCCGAGCAGACCCCGGCGTCGGTGCACGTGTGGCTGGGCCTGGTCGCGGACCTGCTGCCGCCGGGCGTCGTGAACATCGTCAACGGCTTCGGCGCGGAGGCGGGCAAGCCCCTCGCCTCCAGCCCGCGCGTCGCGAAGGTCGCCTTCACCGGGGAGACCACCACGGGGCGGCTGATCATGCAGTACGCCTCCGAGAACATCAAGCCGGTCACCCTGGAGCTGGGCGGCAAGTCGCCGAACATCTTCTTCGACGACGTGTGGGCCGCCAACGACGACTTCCGCGACAAGGCCCTCGAAGGCTTCACGATGTTCGCCCTCAACCAGGGCGAGGTCTGCACCTGCCCCTCGCGGGCCCTGATCCAGCGCGGCCACTACAGCGAGTTCCTGGACGCGGCCATCGCCCGCACCGAGCAGATCACGCCGGGCCACCCACTCGACACCGACACGATGATCGGCGCCCAGTCCTCCAACGACCAGCTGGAGAAGATCCTCTCCTACCTCGACATCGGCCAGCGCGAGGGTGCAAAGATCCTGGCGGGTGGCCAACGCATCGACTACGACGGCGAGTTGGCGGGCGGCTACTACGTGCAGCCCACCATCTTCGAGGGCGACAACCGCATGCGGATCTTCCAGGAGGAGATCTTCGGCCCGGTCGTCTCGGTCACGTCCTTCAACGACTACGACGACGCGATCCGCATCGCCAACGACACGCTGTACGGCCTGGGCGCCGGCGTGTGGACCCGCGACATCAACACGGCCTACCGGGCGGGCCGTGCGATCCAGGCCGGCCGGGTGTGGGTGAACAACTTCCACGCGTATCCGGCACATGCGGCCTTCGGCGGGTACAAGCAGTCGGGGATCGGGCGGGAGAACCACAAGATGATGCTGGAGCACTACCAGCAGACGAAGAACTTGCTGGTGTCGTACTCGGCGAAGAAGGTCGGGTTCTTCTAAGGGCACGAGAAAAGGCGCCTGACCTGGCCTTTTCCCCGTCTGGCGCCTTCCGCTCGGCTCGCTCAGCGCGGAGCCCGGTTCACGTGTCAACTCCCAGTTCCTCCCAGCGCCATCCCGCTCCTGACCCGCTCTTCCGGACCAGTCACGGACCAAGACCCCGGCTCAGCCTCCGGCCCGACCGCCGAGGCCCCACCTCCCGAGCGATCTCCAGTCGGGACAACCGCCCCTCGGCCAGGCCCGCTCTCGACCAACAGGAATACGACCCCACCACTTGATGACGCCGGCTGCTTCTGCTTGAGGTGCTCGGCTCCAGATCTCGCGGACGCGGGCGGTGAGCTATCTGGCCATGACGGCCGAGCTGCTGCTCACTCATGTGCGCGATCCCAAATTTCAGTCCGACCAGCGGTGGGTGCTGAACGATCTGATCATCAAGACCCGGGAGGCTCTCGAGCCGTACATCATCGTTGAACGGGAGCGATGGAGAAGCGTGGCGTTCCCGTTCTTCCAGGCGCTGGCGGGCCTTCGCGTATGGCGGCCGGCCTTGGCGCCTCATCCTCCATGGGGGCGGGCGGTTCGTCCCTGGTGTGGAGCACGGCCAGCAGTTCTCTCTCACTGGCGATGCCCAGGGATGCCATTCCGGCGAAGGTCTGCAGGAAGTAGGCGACGTCGTAGACCGCTTCCCGGGCGGGCTGCGGCAGCCCGCTGATGCCCAGTTCCGGCGAGTGTTCTTCACGGAGCTTCGTGCATACGTAGATGTAGTGGTCGTTCAGTTCCACGGTCCGGAACTGGGCGAGCAGTGCGGCAAGCACGGGCAGGTGGTTGGCTTCCCTGGATATCTGGAGTTGGTTTCGGCCGTGCCAGACCGATGCGACCGATGCGACCAGGGCGGCCACGGAGATGGTGATTGCGGAAACATTCAGGAGACCGGCACGGACTCGTCCATCAGGCATCAGGTCCCTTCCGGTCCCGGCCCTCGACCATCAGGCCCTGCTGCGGCACGCGTTGCCCGGCGCGCCGCTGGAGATGGTGCGGAATCGGCGGGCCGGATTCCACCACGGCAGACCACTGCAGTTGTCCTCTGTCCGCGCGACCCGCGTACCGACAGGCTGCTCTGCCCGGGTCTCAATCCATTCCTGGATCTCTTGACACACGACAGCCATCAAGTCCCCCCGTTGATAGGGAGAAAGAGCTTGGCGCCGCATCAGTGATCCGGTCACCCCTCCCGACTGAACGGCGCACAGGGAACGGTCCAGGTATCAATTTCGGCCCACCGCACGATCATTGCCACCGCGAAAGCCCCGGCCGCCTCGAATTGAGACAGCCGGGGTTTCCCTGCGCCGCGAAGTGTGTCTCACCTCGCGTACCTCATTAGGCGTGACGTGGTGATGGTCAGCAGCTGCCCGACACGTCGGCCCAACCATTTGACTTGGCCCAGTAGTTGAGCTTGCCCCAGGTGTCCGATCCAACTATTCCGTCGATGGCGATGTTGGAGCAGTCCTGGAGCTTCCTCACGGCCGAGCGCGTGGCGGAGCCGAAGTAGCCGTCCACCTCAACGGTCGTGTACTTCAGCGAGTAGTTCAGCTCGCACTGCACCTGCTTGACCGCAAGCTTGTAGGTGTTGGGGGCGTACGACAGCGTCGGCTGGCTGCCAGTGTATTCGCAGCGGTTGGGGATGATGGCGGCCGAGGCCGACGGGGCGGCCACCGCCGCGACGCCCACCGCCATGGCGCCGGCCATGAGGAGCGGCGCCGTCTTGCGGGCGAGGATGCGGATAGTAGCTGTCATGGACTTCTCGTTTCGTCTGGTTGGCGATGCGCTAACTCGGCCCGAACTGCCGAGTGTTGTCGCCAACAGCAAAAGAGAATGTCGGATGAAAACGTGGATGGTCACGGGAGATCTGCGCCAAACACCGGACCAGCAGAAGAAATCAGGGCTACCCCTGAGGCTTCATTGAAATGCACTGGTGAAATCAAGGTCGGAAAGGCGGATCAATACGCTCCATTCGGAAGATTCTGCTTCGGAAGGTGACGCAAAAGGTCAGGAATGACTCCGCTTGCGTAACTGTTGCGTAGCATCGACGCAATTTCCGGAAAGATTAGGCCTAGAGCGGGCGGGTCCCGCAGATATTGCGGAGGATGGCGCTCCGAGCATCACTTTCATCCTGCGCTCACGGCCCTGGCCTGAATTGCTCCTACGTCACCGGCGCCATCGCAGGCGCAACGCCATCTGTTCGGTGACCGCCTCGATATCACCGGCCCTGGTGGCGTCTGCTCCCGGTGCGGGCTGGTGATCGTTGCCCGGCCCCGCGCTCCGTTGCCGTATGAGCGCTGAAGTTGTCGCGTGACCCGGGCGGGCCCGGCCTACCGCCGAGCCCGCCATGTCGGCTCCATGCCGGAGCCGGAGCCGGAGCCGGAGCCGGACCCGCGTCACGCCTGTCAGCGCTGCTGTGTCAGCAGACCTGGCCGGTAAGGCAGGAGGCCGTAGTCGCCGCCGGAGTTGGGGCTGCGTCCCTGGTAGAGCAGCTGCAGATTGCAGGGATCGACGGTCATGGTCTGATCGGCGCCGGTGCGGAGCAGTTCGCCATGGCTGATGTCGTTGGTCCAGGTGGCACCACTGTTGGCCTTGCCGGCGAAGGGGTTGCTCTCGGTCGCGGCCTGCGGTGTCCATGAGCCGTTCAGGCTGGTGGCCGTGAACGAGCGGAAGTAGCGGCCCTGCGAGCCGATCGCCTCGACGATCATGAGGTAGCGGTTCTGGCCCTGGAGCTTGTAGACCTGCGGGGCTTCGAACAGGTTGTTCATCGTATCGCTCATGATCGTCGTGTACGACGAGCCGAAGCTGCCCGGGAAGTTCCCTATCGGCATACTGGCCCGGTAGATCTTGCCGTTGTCACCGGCGAAGAACAGGTACATGTTCGTCCCGTCACCGATGAGCGTCTGGTCGATGGGTCCTGTTCCGGAGCCGCCGATGCTTCCGGAGAAGAGCTCGTGCGGTGCTGACCAGCCGTTCGGGTTGGTGGGGTCGCTCGACGTCCGGTAGGAGAAGGCGGTCGCGCCCCACTGGTAGGTGAGCACCCAGATGTTCTTCGGCGCGAAGTAGAAGAGCGTGGGCGCGACGGTGGAGGATGACATCCCGTTCTGGCCGGCGGAGGCCATCTCCGACCAGTTGGTGAAGAGGTTGAAGTTCATGGAGCCCCAGCTCGTGCCCGTATCGTGCGTCGTCGCGTAGACGAGCTGCTTGCCGTTGTAGGGGACGACGGTGAAGTCCTTGAGCGAGACCCATCCCGGCTTGGGCTGCGCGAGCGCGCCCGTTGATGTCCAGCGGTACGTCGACGGAAGATCGCACGGGCCGGGGGGATTGCCGCTGCCGACCTTGACGAGCTGCCACTGCTGGTTGGTGCCGCCCCAGTCGTCGTACTGGACGATGTTCGCGTTGTCGGCGGTGGAGGCGCCTTGTACTTCGAGGGCCTTGTCGCTGTGGCGCGCGATGAACCTCACGTAGCCGTCCGAGCTGTCGGCCAGCCGCCACTGCTGGTTGGTGCCGTTCAGGTCGGCCCACTGGACGATCGCGCCGCCGTTGGCGGTGGACCGGTTCTGAACGTCAATGACCTTGCCGGAGTGGCGGGACTTGATGCGGTAGTTGCCGCCGCCGGAGTCGACGAACTGCCACTGCTGCTGGTTCTGATCGTTCCTGGTCCACTGGGTGATGCGCGCGCCGTCGTTGGTCGCCAGGTTGTAGACGTCCAGGGCCTTGCCGCTGTTGCGGTTGACCAGCACGTACCAGGCGTTGGTGTCGACGGTCGCCGCGGCGGCGGGCTGGGCGCCGAGGAAAGTGGCCACGAGCAGCAAGGGCGCAAGGACGGCAAGTAAGCGTCTCAGGTGCAGCAGGGACGGATGGCGAAACCACATCAGAGGACCTCCTGGGGGCGGGGGTGGGGGGTGAACCTCGATGGACCGCGGAGCGGCCGCGTCGGGGGCAGAGGCGGAAATAGCTGTCCGGCCTTCAGCCGTCCCAGCTGACGGCCGGTTGTGACGACTGCGGCAAGTTCATTCTCGGAAACTTTTCGGAAGATTCTCATCTTCTTCGACGCCACAAGCTAGGAACGTGAGGCCTCCCGGTCAAGACCTACCACCGATCTGTCCACAAAGAGCGCCCCCGATTGGGGCTTGACAGGCATGTCGCGCCGACCGGAAGCTCTCTGAAAGTTTCTGAACCAGTTCGCCGGCGCATCTTCAACTGCCGCACGAGTCACACCTGTTGACGACCGCCCTGTGCGTCATTACTGTCCGCCTCGAATCTTCGGCCTACCGACCGCTGTTCGATATTTCGAATGGGAGCGCTCCCAGCGCCCGTCGCAATTTCCGCTCCTTCACTTCCCATCGACACAGGAGCCCCTCATGCCCCCCACCCCTTTGTTACGCCACCCCAGACGCCTCGCCGCCTCCCTGCTGACGGGTTCCCTCCTCGTCGGCGGCCTCCTGACCACGCCCACCGCGGCAGCCGCCCCCTCCACGGCGGCGGCCACGGCCGTACGCGTCAACCAGGTCGGCTACCTGCCCGACGGCCCCAAGCGCGCCACCGTGGTCACCACGGCGACACAGTCGCTCACCTGGCAGTTGCGCGACGCGTCCGGGACGGTGGTCGCCTCCGGTGCGACCGTCCCGCGCGGCGCGGACACTCCCTCCGGCCAGTCCGTCCAGGTGGCCGACTTCTCCTCGTACCGAGGGTCCGGCTCGGGATACGTCCTCGCGGTCGACGGCAGCGGCAGCGTTCCCTTCGACATCCGCGCGAACCTGTACGACGGTCTGCGCACCGACGCGATGGCGTTCTTCCACCACCAGCGCAGCGGCATCCCCATCGACGCCTCCCTGGTGGGCTCCGCCTACGCGCGGCCCGCCGGACACCTCGGTGTCGCGCCCAACAAGGGCGACACTTCCGTCCCATGCCAGGCAGGCGTGTGCGACTACACCCAGGACGTCAGGGGCGGCTGGTACGACGCGGGCGACCACGGCAAGTACGTGGTGAACGGCGGCATTTCCACCTGGCTGATGGTCAACTCCTTCGAGCGGGCCGAGCGGGCGGGCACGGATGCGGCGCTCGGCGACTCGACCCTGCGGGTCCCCGAACGCGGCAACGGCGTACCCGACGTCCTGGACGAGGCGCGCTGGGAGCTCGACTTCCTGATGCGGATGCAGGTGCCCGAGGGCAAGCCGTACGCGGGCATGGCGTTCCACAAGATCCATGACGCGGCCTGGACCGGCATGCCGATGCGCCCCGAACAGGACGCCCAGCCCCGCGAGTTGCACCGTCCGTCCACGGCGGCGACCCTCAACCTCGCAGCGGCCGCGGCCCAGTGCGCCCGGGTCTTCAGGCCCTACGACGCCGCGTACGCCGACCGCTGCCTGTCGGTCGCCCGCCGGGCCTGGACGGCGGCCCGGGCCAACCCGGCCATGTACGCGCCGGATTCGGACAGCACCGGCGGCGGCGCCTACGGCGACACCCAGGTCACCGACGAGTTCTACTGGGCGGCGGCCGAGCTGTACGCCACGACCGGCGAGAGCGGCTACCGGGACGCGGTCACCGGCTCGTCCTGGCACACTTCGCCGACTGCCTTCTCCGCGTACGGCTTCGGCTGGGCGGACACGGCCGCGCTCGGCCGGCTCACCCTGGCCACCGTCCCGAGCGGTCTGCCCGCAGCGGACCGGGACCGGGTCCGGTCCTCGGTGACGGCAGCCGCCGACGGCTACCTGTCCCGGATGGCCGCCCAGGGCTACGCGGTGCCCGTCCCGGCGGACGGCTACTTCTGGGGCTCCAACGGCGAAGTGGCGGGCGACGCGATCGTCCTGGCCGTCGCCGGGGAGCTGACCGGCAACGAGCGCTACCGCACCGGCGTACTGGAGACAATGGACTACCTCCTTGGCCGCAACGCCCTCGGCCAGTCCTACATATCCGGCTACGGCGAGACGTCCTCGCAGAACCAGCATCACCGCTTCTGGGCCCACCAGTTGGACGCCTCGCTGCCCCATCCTCCGGCGGGATCGCTGGCGGGCGGGCCCAACAGCGGACTCCAGGACCCGGTGGCGGAAGAGAAGTTGGCCGGCTGCGCGCCCGCCGCCTGCTACATCGACGACATCGGCTCGTACTCCACCAACGAGGTGGCCGTCAACTGGAACGCCCCGCTGGCCTGGCTCGCCGCCTACGCCGCCGAGCGGACCTCTACCGGCGAACCACCCACCGCCGCCTGCGCGGTGACGTACAAGACCGACAGCGTCTGGAGCGGTGGCTTCACCGCGACGGTCTCCGTCAAGAACACGGGCCCGGCATCCGTGGAGGGATGGAAGCTGAGCTGGTCCTACCCGGCCGGCCAGCGCGTCACGAACGCCTGGAACGCGACCGTCACCCAGAGCGGCACCGCCGTCGTCGCCCGCGACGCCGACTGGAACCGCACGATCGCGAGCGGTGCGACAGCGAGCTTCGGAGTCCAGGGGACGTACGCCGGGACCAATCCCTCCCCCACGGCCTTCGCGCTCAACGGGAACGCCTGCACCTGATCCATGGTCGGCCAGGCCCGGGCAGACGTCGTCCCGCTTCCATGACCGCGATGTCCGGTGATCCCGTGCTGCCCGGCTTCCGGCCGGCCCGTCCCGTCCCGTCGTCCATCCGTTCGTCTGCCGAGCGGGAACGGACGACCCATTCCCCTGCACTTCAGTCCTTCCGTGATTTCTACCCTGGAGGCACAGTCATGGCTTCGCCTGCCAATCCCCCACCCGCCGTCCGCCGGAAGTTCGGTGGTCTGCTGATAGCGCTGGTCGTCGGCGTCCTCGGTGCGGTCGTCGCGCCGGTCTCGGCGCCGACCGCACACGCCGCCGAGAGTGCGGCCGAGAGCACGCTCGGCGCCGCGGCGGCGCAGAGCGGCCGCTACTTCGGCACCGCCATCGCCTCGGGCAGGCTGGGCGACTCGGCGTACACGACGATCGCGGGCCGCGAGTTCAACTCGGTGACGGCCGAGAACGAGATGAAGATCGACGCCACCGAACCCCAGCGGGGCCAGTTCAACTTCACCGCCGGTGACCGCGTCTACAACTGGGCGGTGCAGAACGGCAAGAAGGTGCGCGGTCACACCCTGGCCTGGCACTCCCAGCAGCCCGGCTGGATGCAGAGCCTCGGCGGCAGCGATCTACGCCAGGCGATGATCGGCCACATCAACGGCGTGATGGCCCACTACAAGGGCAAGATCGCCCAGTGGGACGTCGTGAACGAGGCCTTCGCCGACGGCAGTTCGGGCGCCCGGCGCGACTCCAACCTGCAGCGCACCGGCAACGACTGGATCGAGGTCGCCTTCCGCACCGCGCGCGCCGCCGACCCGGCCGCCAAGCTCTGCTACAACGACTACAACATCGAGAACTGGAGCTGGGCCAAGACCCAGGCCGTGTACGCCATGGTCCGCGACTTCAAGCAGCGCGGCGTGCCGATCGACTGCGTCGGCTTCCAGTCGCACTTCAACAACGACAGCCCTTACAACAGCAACTTCCGCACGACCCTGCAGAGCTTCGCCGCCCTCGGCGTCGACGTGGCCATCACCGAACTCGACATCCAGGGCGCCTCGGCCACGACCTACGCCAACGTGACCAACGACTGCCTGGCCGTCGCGCGCTGCCTCGGCATCACTGTCTGGGGTGTGCGCGACACCGATTCCTGGCGACCGGAGCACTCACCGCTGTTGTTCAACGGCGACGGCAGCAAGAAGCCCGCGTACACCGCCGTCCTCAACGCACTCAACGGCGGCTCCACGCCCCCTTCGGGTTCCGGACAGATCAAGGGCGTCGCTTCGGGCCGCTGCCTGGACGTGCCCGGCGCCGGCACCACCGACGGCACCCAGCTCCAACTGTGGGACTGCCACAGCGGCACCAACCAGCAATGGACCCCCACCGCCGCGGGCGAGCTGAGGGTCTACGGCAACAAGTGCCTGGACGCCGCCGGCACCGGCAACGGCGCCAAAGTCCAGATCTACAGCTGCTGGGGCGGCGACAACCAGAAGTGGCGCCTCAACTCCGACGGATCCATCGTCGGCGTCCAGTCGGGCCTCTGCCTCGACGCCGCCGCGAACGGAACCGCCAACGGCACCCTGATCCAGCTCTACTCCTGCTCGAACGGCAGCAACCAACGCTGGACCCGCACCTGATGGCATCTGCCACAGAAGAAAGGGTGAACCGATGAAGACCTACGGTGCGGCTTCCCCTGCCCCTCCACGACGACTTCGCTGGTGGTCCCGGGTCGCCGCCGTGGTGGCGGCGACCCTCGCGATCGGCATGCTCGCCGTGGTGAATCCATCGCCCGCCCAGGCGGCGACGGTGGACACCAACGCCTGGTACGCCCTGGTCAATCGCAACAGCGGCAAGGCGCTGGACGTCTCCGGCACGTCCACCGCCGACGGCGCACGGGTCAGCCAGTGGACACGCCACGACGGAGCCAACCAGCAGTGGCAGTTCGTGGACTCCGGCGGCGGCTTCTACCGGCTCAAGGCCCGGCATTCGGACAAGGTTCTCGACGTGGCCGGCGCCTCGACCGCCGACGGTGCCGCGATCCAGCAGTGGGCCGACCACAACGGGGCCAACCAGCAGTTCCGCCTGGCCGACTCCGACGCGGGCCACGTCCGGCTGATCAACCGCAACAGCGGCAAGGCGGTGGAGGTGCAGGGCGCCTCCACCGCCGACGGCGCAGGCGTCGTCCAGTACAGCGACTGGGGCAGCGCCAACCAGCAATGGCAGATGGTCAAGCTGTCGTCCGGTGGCGGCGAGGCATGCGGCAGCGCCCCGACTCTGGCGAGCGGTACGCACACGATTCAGAGCGGTGGCAAGAGCCGCAGCTTCGTCCTCAGAGTTCCCGCCAACTACGACAACAGCCACCGCTACCGGCTCATTTTCGCGTTCCACTGGCGGGGCGGAACCGCCGGCGAGGTCTCCTCGGGCGGCACGAGCGGGACCGCCTGGTCCTATTACGGCCAACAGGAACAGTCGAACAACACCGCGATCCTCGTCGCCCCCCAGGGCCTCGGCAACGGCTGGGCCAATTCGGGCGGTGAGGACATCACCTTCGTCGACGACATGATCCGGCGCATCGAGGGCGGCCTCTGCGTCAACCCGGCACAGCGTTTCGCCACGGGATTCAGCTGGGGCGGCGGCATGAGCTACGCACTCGCCTGCTCCCGGGCGAACGTCTTCAGGGCCGTCGCGGTCATGTCCGGCGGCCAGATCAGCGGATGCAGCGGCGGCACCCAGCCCACCGCCTACTTCGGAATCCACGGCATCAGCGACAACGTCCTCAACATCGCGCAAGGACGGTCCCTGCGCGACAAGTTCGTCGCCAACAACGGCTGCACCGCCCAGAACCCGCGTGAGCCCGCACCGGGCAGCCGAACGCACATCACCACCACCTACTCGGGCTGCCGTGCCGGGTACCCGGTCCAATGGGCAGCGTTCGACGGAGGCCACGTACCCGGTCCGGTCGACGGCTCCCCCGACGAAAGCGGCGTCACCACCTGGACCAAGGCAGAGATCTGGAGGTTCTTCGCACAGTTCCAGTGATACGCCCGCACCATGGAGTGGAGCCAGGATGATCCTGGCTCCACTCCGTCGACGTCTCTCCCAGGTTGAAGGGCAGAGCGTACGGAGCAGGGCTTGACCGGGGGCGCCCGAAGGCATGTCCTACAGTTTCCGGAAGACATCCGTAGTTCTTTCGGATGGAGATGTCGACGGAGGTGGGGAACATGGCCGGGGCAGGCTCCCAGCGCAGGACGGCCACGCAGAGCCCGGAGGGGCCGGCCAAGGTGACGATCACCGAGATCGCACGGGAGGCCGGGGTGTCCGTGCCCACCGTCTCGCGGGTCGTCAACGGCCGCTCCGACGTCTCGCCCGCCACCCGGGCCCGGGTCGAGGACCTGCTGCACCAGCACGGCTACCAGCGCCGGACGACGGCGCCCGGGGCCCGGGCGGCCCTGCTCGACCTGGTCTTCAACGACCTGGACAGCCCCTGGGCCGTGGAGATCATCCGAGGCGTCGAGGAGGTCGCGCACGAGGCGGGAATGGGCACCGTGGTCTCCGCGATCCACGACCGGGCGGGCGATGCGCGGCAGTGGATGACCAATCTGCGGGCCCGCGCCTCCGACGGCGTGATTCTCGTGACGTCGGTCCTCAGCCCGGTGCTGCACGACGAGCTGCGCCGCCTGGGCGTGCCCTTGGTGGTGATCGATCCGGCCGGGTCCCCTGCGCTCGACGTGCCGACCGTCGGCGCCACCAACTGGGCGGGCGGGATGGCCGCGACCGAGCATCTGCTCGCGCTGGGGCACCGGCGGATCGGGTTCATAGAAGGCCCGCCGCGGCTGCTGTGCTCACGCGCCCGGCTCGACGGCTACCGGGCGGCCCTGGACGTGGCGGGCGTGCCGGTCGACGACAGCCTCATCGTGCCCGGCGACTTCTACCACGAGTCCGGATTCACCGGCTGCAACAGGCTGTTGGACCTGGCCGAGCCACCCACCGCCGTCTTCGCCGCCAGCGACCAGATGGCGCTCGGCGCGATCGAGGCACTGCGCAGGCGTGGCCTTCGGGTGCCCGAGGACATGAGCGTCGTCGGCTTCGACGACCTGCCGGAGGTCCGCTGGTCCGCGCCGCCGCTCACCACCGTCCGCCAACCCCTGTCCGACATGGGCAAGTTGGCGGCCCGCGCCGCTCTCGATCTCGCACGGTCGGTCGCACCCGCGTCGCCACGCATCGATCTGGCGACGGAACTGGTGGTCAGGGCGAGTACTACGGCCCCGCGCGGCGCGTAGCGCACCGGCATCCCCCGGGGGTGTCAACGGCCTTTTTCGTTAAGGCCGTTGACACCCCCGCCTCATGTCCGTAACTTCCGTGGCCATCTCCCGATAATTTTCGGATCACTTCCGGAAGGTGCGCCATGCCAGCCTCCGATCTCTCCCGCCGCCGTTTCCTGGGCGCCGTCACCGTGGCCGGTCTGGGCACCGCGGTGCTCACGTCCTGCGGAGACTCCGACTCCGGCGGCACGGACAGCCAGGGCAGGACCGTCGTCGAGTGGTGGCACATCCAGACCACCGAGCCCGGCAAGACCCTGTGGCCCGCGCAGGCCAAGGCGTTCGAGAAGGCGAATCCCAAGATCAAGATCAAGCTCGTCGCGCTGGAGAACGATGCGTTCAAGTCGAAGATGACGGCCCTGACCAGCTCGGGGAAGCTGCCCGACCTGTACAACACCTGGGGCGGCGGCGTCCTCAAGCAGCAGGTGGACGCCGGCCTCACCGAGGACCTCACCGACCTCGTCAAGGACTGGATCGACGACCTCGTGCCCGCCTCCCGCGAGGCGTACGAGTTCGACGGCAGGACGTACGCGATCCCGAACGACATCGGCGCCGTCGGCTTCTGGTACAACAAGGCGCTCTTCAAGAAGGCCAAGATCGAGAACCCGCCCGCCACCTGGTCCGAGTTCCTCGACGCGGTCGAGAAGCTCAAGGCCGCCGGGATCACCCCGCTCGCCCTCGCCGGCAAGGAGAAGTGGCCGGGGATGTACTACTGGGCGTATCTGTCGATCCGCATCGCCGGCGTCGACGGGATGCAGAAGGCCGCCGACGCCAAGGACTTCACCGGCGACGACTTCGTGAAGGCGGGCGAGCAGCTGCAGGCGCTCGTCGACCTGAAGCCGTTCCAGAAGGGCTTCCTCGGCGCCGCGTACCCGGGCCCGACCGGCCAGGGCGCCACCATGGGCAACGCCAAGGCGGCCATGGAGCTGATGGGCCAGTGGGCGCCGAATGTGCAGCAGTCGGAGGGCAAGGGCCTCGGCGACGACCTCGGCTTCTTCCCCTTCCCGGCCGTCGAGGGCGGCAAGGGGAAGCAGACCGACGTGTTCGGCGGAGGCGGCGGCTACGCGGTGCGCAAAGGCGGGCCCAGGGAGGCCGTCGAGTTCCTGAAGTTCTTCGTCAGCGCCGCGACCAACCGCACGCTTGTCAAGGAAGGCGGGATGATCCCGGTGAACAAGGACGCCCAAGACGCCCTCACCGACCCCAACATCAAGGCCGTCTCCGACTTGCTCAACGCCACCACCGCCTTCCAGCTCTACCTCGACCAGGCCTACCCGCCGGCCGTCGGCCAGGAGATCAACGACTCGGTGGCCGCCCTCATCGCGGGCTCCAAGTCCCCGAAGGACGTGGCCAGTTCCATCACACAGGTAGCCAAGAGCCAGTAAATGACGATGACTTCGACCCAGATCGAGGACGCACGCCCCACCCTGGGCAAAGAGCCGCCGGTCGGCCAGGTGGAGAACCGGCGGCCTCTTGCCCGGCGGATACGCGACTGGCTGACCGCCTTCCTCTTCACCGTCCCCGGGCTGATCCTGTTCGGCCTGTTCGTGGTTCTCCCGATCCTGTACGCGGGATACGTGTCCTTCTTCAACTGGGGTGGTTTCGGGTCACCTTCGGACTTCGTGGGCCTGGACAACTTCGGCCGACTGTTCCAGGACCCGGTCTTCCTCGGCGACCTGTGGCGCGGCCTGCTCCTCGTGGTGTTCTCGCTCGGCCTGCAACTGCCGTTCGCGCTCGCCATGGCCGTCCTCCTCAACCAGAAGCTGCGCGGCCGCGCCTTCTACCGGATGCTGTTCTTCGCCCCGTTCGTACTCTCCGAAGTCATCACAGGCGTCCTCTTCGGCATGATCTTCGCGCCGGACAGCGGGCTCGCCGACAAGGTGCTCGGCGCGATCGGCCTCGACGGCGTCGGCGGCCTGTGGTTCGCCGACCAGGACACGGTCCTGGCGACCCTCTTCCTGGTCATGACCTGGAAGTACTTCGGGTTCCACATGATGCTCCTCCTGGCGGGCCTGCAAGGCATCCCGCCCGAACTCACCGAGGCCGCCCGGATCGACGGGGCGAACGCCTGGCAGCGGTTCAGGAACGTCACGCTGCCCCTGCTCGGCCCGACGATCCGGATGAGCATCTTCCTGTCCGTGATCGGCGCGATCCAGCTCTTCGACCTGGTGTGGGTGGTGACGCAGGGCGGCCCCGACCACCGGTCGGAGACGATGGCGATCACAATGTTCCAGTTCGGGTTCAAGCGCTACCAGATGGGCTATGCCGGCGCGATCTCGATCGTCATGTTCCTCATCAGCCTCACCTTCGCGGTCCTCTACCAGCGCTATGTGCTGCGCCGCGACACCGAAGGAGCCCTGACGAACATGCGAGGCCCCCGATGAAGGCACAGACAGCCCGGACGGCACAGACGGCTCCTGCCGCGCCACCTGCCGTGACCGCACGGGACGCCGCACGTCGGCGCAGGGTGCGCTCGTTCCCCCTGTACGTGATCGTGTGGGTCATCGGTGTCGTCATGGTGACGCCCTTGCTGTACGCGCTCATCTCCGGCTTCAAGTCCACCGATCAGCTCTCCGGCAACACCTTCGGCCTGCCCTCGCCGTGGGTGACGGAGAACTACTCGGCGATTCTGCAGGACAGCGCGTTCTGGCGTGCGCTCGGCTCCTCCACGCTGATCGCCGTCGGGACGACACTCCTGACGGTCTCCGTGGCGGCGCTCGCCGCGTTCGCCCTCGCCCGGTTCGCGTTCCGCGGCCGGGAGGCGCTCTTCATGATGTTCACGGCCGGACTGATGTTCCCGTTCGCCGTGGCGGTCCTGCCGCTGTTCGTTCTCCTGCGCACCTTCGACCTGCTCGACAATCCGTGGGGGGTGATCCTGCCGCAGGCCGCGTTCGGCCTGCCCCTCACCATCGTCATCCTGCGCAACTTCTTCCGGGAGATCCCCGGCGAGCTGGAGGAGGCGGCCACCCTCGACGGCTGCTCGGCGTTCGGCTTCTTCTGGCGGATCCTGCTGCCCATGGCACGGCCGGCGCTCGGAACCGTCTCCGTCCTTGCCGTGGTGGCCAGTTGGAACAACTTCCTGCTGCCACTGCTCGTCTTCAGCGAACCCACCTGGTGGACGATCCCCGTCGGCGTCCAGCAGTTCCAGGGCCAGTACTCGGCCGACGTCGCCCGCATCTTCGCGTACCTCGTCCTGTCGATGGCGCCCGCGCTCGCCTTCTACGCCGTCGCCGAACGCCAGCTGATCGGCGGCATCACGATGGGCGCGACCAAGGGCTGACGGCCGCCCCGAACCACCTTTCACCGCTACGCACTTGAGGAGTTCCATGGTCAAGCCATGGCAGGACACCACCCTGCCCGCCCACGTCCGGGCGGCGGACCTGCTCGCCCGCATGACCGACGAGGAGAAGACCGCCCAGCTGACCAGCGTGTGGATCGGCGCCGAGCCCGATGGCAGCGGGGCGGGCGACGTCGCCCCGGGCCAGCACACCTACGCGGCCCGCAGTGCCGCCCTCGATGCACTCCTTCCCTACGGACTCGGCCACCTCACCCGCCCCTTCGGCACCGTGCCCGTCGAACCTGCCGAGGGCGCCGCCCGGCTCGCCGCACTCCAGCGCACGATCCGTGCCGGCAACCGGTTCGGCCTGCCCGCGCTCGCCCACGAGGAGTGCCTGACCGGGTTCACCGCCTGGCAGGCCACCGTCTTCCCGACCCCCCTCGCCTGGGGCGCCACCTTCGACCCCGCCCTGGTCACCGAGATGGCGCAGGCCATCGGTGCGTCGATGCGCGCCGTCGGCATCCACCAGGGACTCGCGCCCGTCCTCGACGTCGTACGCGATCCCCGCTGGGGCCGCACCGAGGAGTCCATCGGCGAGGACCCCTACCTCGTCGGCACCATCGGTACCGCGTACGTACGCGGCCTGGAGGCAGCTGGGATCGTCGCCACCCTCAAGCACTTCGCCGCCTACTCGGCGTCCCGCGCCGCCCGCAACCACGCGCCCGCGTCGCTCGGCCCCCGCGAACTCGCCGACGTGATCCTGCCCCCGTTCGAGATGGCGGTACGCGACGGCGGAGCCCGCTCCGTGATGCCCGCCTACAACGACATCGACGGCCTGCCGGCCCACGCCCATGCCGTACTGCTCACTCAACTCCTGCGCGACACCTGGCAGTTCACCGGGACCGTGGTCTCGGACTACTACGGCGTCTCGCTGCTCGAGGAAGCGCACCGGATCGCCGACGGCGAAAGCGGCGCCGCGTCGCTCGCCCTCGCGGCCGGCGTCGACGTGGAGCTTCCGGCGGCCCGCTGCTTCAGTACCACGCGTACGCTTCCCGAGGACCTGCTCGACCGGGCCGCGCTGCGCGTCCTCACGCAGAAGTGCGAACTGGGGCTGCTCGACCCCGACTGGGAGCCCGTCACGGGCGACGCGCCCGTCGACCTGAACCCGGCGCACACGCGGGAGCTGGCCCGGAAGGTCGCCGAGGAGTCGGTCGTCCTGCTCGCCAACTCCGGGGCGCTGCCACTGAGCGACGGGCTGCGCATCGCCGTCGTCGGGCCGCTGGCCCATGAGCAGGCCGCCATGCTCGGCTGCTACACGTTCCCCCGTCACGTGGGCGTACACCATCCCGAACTGCCCACCGGCGTAGAGGTACCCACGCTCGCCGAGGCGCTCCGCGCGGAGTTCCCCACTGCCGCGTTCGTGGCCGACCCGGCGGACGCCGACCTCTGCCTCGCCGTGGTCGGCGACCGCTCCGGACTGTTCGGGCGCGGCTCGTCCGGCGAGGGCTGCGACACGGAGGACCTGGAACTCCCGTACAACCAGAGTGAGGTGCTCAACCGCGCGCTTGCCTCCGGGACGCCGACCGGCATCGTCGTGCTCAGCGGGCGGCCCTACGCGCTCGGCCGCTGGGCGGACCGGGCCGCCGCCGTCGTGCAGGCCTTCTTCCCCGGACAGGAGGGCGGCGCCGCGGTCGCGGGCGTCCTGTCGGGCCGCGTCGAGCCGACCGGCCGACTGCCGCTAGGCGTACCGCGCACCCCAGGCGGCCAGCCCGCCCCCTACCTCGCGCCGCCGCTCGGCCGGCACGGCTTCCCCAGCACCGTGGACCCGACACCCCTGTACCCGTTCGGACACGGCCTGTCCTACACCACGTTCGCCTGGGAGACCCCGCACTGCGAGAGCCCCGAACTGGCCACCGACGGCGAGACATCGATCCGGCTCACCGTCCGCAACACCGGCGACCGCCCCGGCACCGAAGTCGTCCAGCTCTACCTCCACGATCCCGTCGGCACCGTCGCCCGGCCCGAGGTCCGGCTCGTCGGCTACGCCCGGGTCCCGCTCGAGGCCGGAGCCTCGGCCGAGGTGCACGCCACGTTCCCGGCCGATCTCGCCGCGTACACCGGCGCCGACGGCCGCCGCGTCGTCGAACCCGGCGCCCTCGAACTGCGCATCGCCGCGTCCAGCGCTCACGCCCACCACACCGTGCCGCTCACCCTCACGGGTCCGGTACGAGAGGTCGGGCACGAGCGCCGGATGCGGTGCGAGATGCGGGTGAAGTAGCCGGCCCGACCAGCCAACAGCCCGACCCGCTCAGCGCAAGGTCAACCGCACATCCCCACCCCACAGTTGAGGAGACGCACCATGCGCACACCCCCACGCCGCACGAGAGCCGGCGCCTACGCCCTCGCGGCCACCCTGCTGCTCGGCCTCGCCGGAGCACCGGGTGCCGACGCGGCCACCGACCGCCGTCACCGGGCCACCACCCTCGACGACCTGGCCCAAAAGAGCGGCCGCTACTTCGGCTCCGCAGTCGACAACCCCGAGCTCGCCGACACCCCGTACGCCGACCTGCTCGGCACCGAGTTCGGCTCGACCACCCCCGGCAACACCATGAAGTGGGAGGCCACCGAACCCCAGCGCGGCGTCTTCAACTACGCAGGGGGCGACGAGATCGTCAACTACGCCCAGTCCAAGGGCCTTTCGGTGCGCGGCCACACCCTGCTCTGGCACAACCAGCTGCCGGGCTGGCTGACCTCCGGCACCTGGACCGCCGACGAACTCCGCTCGATCCTCAAGAACCACATCACGAACGTGGTCACGCACTACAAGGGCAAGGTCTTCGCCTGGGACGTCGCCAACGAGATCATGAACGAGGACGGCACGTACCGCGACAGCATCTTCTACAAGACCCTCGGCCCCGGCTACGTCGCCGACGCCCTGCGCTGGGCCCGCGCCGCCGACCCGAAGGTCAAGCTCTACCTCAACGACTACAACGTCGAGGCAACCGGCGCCAAGTCGGACGCGTACTACACGCTCATCAAGCGGCTCAAGGCCGACGGCGTCCCTATCGACGGCTTCGGCATGCAGGCCCATCTGGCGCTGCAGTACGGATTCCCGAACCAGATGCAGCAGAACATCCAGCGCTTCGCCGACCTCGGCCTCGACGTCGCCCTCACCGAGCTCGACATCCGCATGATCCTGCCGACCGACCCGGCCAAGCTCGCCCAGCAGGCCGACATGTACGGGCGGGTCACCGACGCCTGCCTGGCCGTGCGGCGCTGCGTCGGCATCACCGTGTGGGGCTACTCCGACCGACACTCCTGGATCCCGCCGGTCTTCCCGGGCGAGGGCGCGGCCCTGCCCTGGGACGAGAACCTCCAGCACAAGCCGGCGTACGACACGATCGCGGCGTCGCTCGCGGCCGCGGCACGGAAGAAGAAGGGCTGAGCAGCATGCGTGCATCAGGGCGCCACCGCGGCAGGCGTACGGGGGCGCTGACCGCGGTGACCGCCCTGATGGCGGCGCTCCTGACCGCCGCGCACCTCAACCCGGGGTTCCCCACCTTCGACCGGACCCAGAACACCCTCGTGGACTGGTTCCGCTGGCGGCTGTACGACGACACCGCCGCCCGCGACCGCCTCGCCGCCGACGCCACCGGAGACGGCACCCGCTGGGAAGCCGCCCTGGCCTGACGGCCGACGGCCGCAGCAATGCAGGCCTCGCGCCACCACTCACCCCCACCAGAGAGAGAAGCGCAATGACCGACAGATCTTCCACACGGCACACCCACCGACGCACCTCCCGACGCACGCGATCGGCGATCACCGTCGCGGCGACCGGCGCCCTGGCGGCAGCGGCCGCCCTGACGTTCGCACCCGCCGCGCAGGCCGCCGACACCCTCGGCGGTGCGGCCGCCCAGAGCGGCCGGTACTTCGGCGCCGCGGTCGCCCCCCACCTCGGTGAGGCGGACTACGAGTCCACTCTCAACCGGGAGTTCTCCAGCGTCGTCGCCGAGAACGCGATGAAGTGGGACGCCACCGAGCCGAGCCCGAATCAGTTCAACTTCAGCGGGGGCGACCAACTCCTCGACTACGCGCGGCAGCGCGGCAAGTTCGTACGCGGCCACACCCTGGTCTGGCACGCCCAGCAGCCCGGCTGGGTACAGGGACTGACCGGTGACGCCCTGCGCCAGGCGATGCGCAACCACATCACCAAGGTCGCCGGCCACTACGCGGGCAAGATCGACTCCTGGGACGTGGTCAACGAGGCGTTCGAATGGGACGGCAGCCGGCGCCGGTCCAATCTCCAGATGCAGCTCGGCGACGGCTGGATCGAGGACGCCTTCCGCACCGCGAGAGCAGCCGACCCCAAGGCCAAGCTCTGCTACAACGACTACAGCACCGACGGCATCAACGCCAAGAGCGATGGCATCTACCGGATGGTCAAGGACTTCCGCGCCCGGGGCGTACCGATCGACTGCGTCGGCTTCCAGAGCCACCTGGCCTCGAACTCCGACCTCGGCACCTACCGCCAGAACCTCCAGCGCTTCGCCGACCTCGGCGTGCACGTGCAGATCACCGAGCTCGACGTCGGCGGCTCCGGTTCGGCACAGGCCAATGTGTACCGGCAGGTCACCCAGGCGTGCGTGGCCGTCGCCCGGTGCAACGGCATCACCGTGTGGGGCGTCACCGACAAGTACTCCTGGCGGGCCCAGGAAACCCCGCTGCTCTTCAACGGCAACTACCAGAAGAAGGAGGCATATGGCGCGGTCCTCGCGGCGCTGAACAGCGCGGCGAGCTGAAGCCGGCCGGGGCCCGGCAGCCGCCCTGCCGGGTCCTGCGTCCGCATGAACACCGAACGACGTTCGATATTCCGTACGGCTCCATCGCTGCGCGGTGTTGCAGCGTCCAGCTCATGGCGTCCCCTTCCGACAAAGGAGCCCCGATGTCCAGACGACCAGGCAGACGCCTGCCCCACCTCCTCGCGGCGGCCGCGTTGGCGGTCACCGCTTCCATGACGGCCGCCGCCCACTCCACCGCCGCGGCCGCGCCGGGCAGTCCGGCACTCACCCCGCCGTTGGGCTGGAACAGCTGGAACAGCTTCGGGTGCGGGATCACCGAGGCTCAGGTTCGCCAGGCCGCCGACGCGATGGTGTCCTCGGGCATGCGGGACGCCGGCTACCAGTACGTGGTGGTCGACGACTGCTGGTTCGACCCGCAGCGTGACGCGGCGGGCAACCTGCGGGCCAACCCGACCAAGTTCCCCAGCGGGATGAAGGCGCTCGGGGACTACATCCACGGCAAGGGCCTGAAGTTCGGGATCTACCAGGTGCCGGGCGAGCGCACCTGCGCGCAGGGCAGCGGCGCCTATCCCGGGTCGACGGGCAGCAAGGGGCACGAGGCCCAGGACGCCGCCGCATTCGCCGCGTGGGGCGTCGACTACCTCAAGTACGACTGGTGCTCCTCCAGCGGCACCCGTGACGAGCAGGTCGCGCGGTTCACGCTGATGCGCGATGCCCTGCGCGCCACCGGGCGGCCGATCGTCTACAGCATCAACCCCAACAGCTTCCACGCCATCACCGGCGACAAGTACAACTGGGGCGAGGTCGCCGACCTGTGGCGGACGACCGAGGACCTGCTCGACATCTGGCAGAACGGCAACACCAACAGCTACCCGATGGGCGTCGGCAACGTCCTGGACGTCACCGCGCCGCTGGCGGCGCAGTCGGGCCCGGGACACTGGAACGACCCCGACATGCTGGTCGTCGGCCGTCCCGGCCTGTCCCTGACCGAGTCCCGCTCGCACTTCGCCCTGTGGGCGCTGATGAGTGCCCCGCTCATGGCCGGCAACGACATCCGCACCATGTCCGCCGACGTGAGCACGATCCTGCGCAACCCGCGTCTGCTGGCGGTGAACCAGGACCCCCTGGGCGCGGGCGGGCGCAGAGTGCGCGACGACGGCAGCACCGAGGTGTTCGCCAAGCCGCTGTCCGACGGCTCGGTCGCGGTGGGCCTGTTCAACCGGGGCGCCGGCGCGGCGACGGTCACCGCGTCGGCCGCGCAAGTCGGCCTGTCCGGTGGGCCGTTCACCCTCACCGACCTGTGGACCGGCGGCACGTCGAGCACGTCCGGGCAGATATCAGCGAGCGTCCCCGCGCACGGCGTCGCCGTCTTCCGGGTCACCGGCGGCAGCCCGCTCGCCACCACCACCTCGCGTCTGAGGGGCAACGCCTCCGGCCGCTGCGTGGACGTGGACAACGCCTCCACCGCCGCCGGGACCACGGCGCTGCTCTGGGACTGCCACTCGGCCGCCAACCAGCTGTGGACCACGTGGGCCGGCGGCGAGATCCGCGTCTTCGGCGACAAGTGCCTGGACGCCTACAACCAGGGCACCACCAACGGCACCCGCGTCATCACCTGGCCCTGCAACGGCCAGAGCAACCAGAAGTGGACCCTCGGTTCCGACGGGTCGATCCGCAACGTCCATGCCGGGCTGTGCCTCGACGCCAACGGGGCCGGCACCGCCAACGGAACACCGCTGGTCCTGTGGACCTGCAACGGCCAGGCCAACCAGAAGTGGACCCGCTCGTGAGCAACCGGGGCTTCAGGAAGGGCGTTTCGCGATGACGCGGACAAGATCCCTCTGATGGTCCGCCGTGGTCACGGTGCCGGTCCCCCTGAGCAGGGGGCACGGCACCGGGCCGCGGCCAGGGCGAGAACGCCCCTCGCAAGGCCTCGACGCACCGCATGCGGGGTCACCGCACCCCTCCGGGCCGCACAAGGAGAACTGCACATGGGTCTACCTCGACGCCGGCAACCCGGCCTGGGCGAGCGCGGCGACCATGGCCCGGCGCCTCGTGGACACCAGCCACAACGGCGACGGCTCCAACGGCCAGTGGTGCAACCCCCCGGGCCGCCGTATCGGCGCCCCCACCCAGCTGGGCGGAGGCGCCGAGATGCTCCTTCGGGTCAAGGTTCCGGGTGAGTCCGACAGCAACTGCGGTGCCGGAACCGGCTCTTCGGCCGGACGGTTCCGCCCTGAAGTCGCGCACAAGATGACCTACGGGTACTGATCCGGGACCGCTCGGGCGAAGTTCCGGTACGGGTTCAGGGGCGAGCGCCTTCTTCCAGCTTCTCGAAGAAGAACTCGTGCTTGAGGAAGGAGACGTCGTACTCGTGGCCGGACTGCGGCGGCAGCAACTGGGCCGCCTGGAACAGGCGCCACCCGTCGTGCAGCGCGGCGAGCCCGGTGGGGTAGGGCGGCTCGTCGCTGTCACCGGTCGTCGGACGGGTGCGGCCGGTCCCGTCGTAGCGGGACCAGCCCACGACGTGGGAGTCGAGTGCCGACGTCGAGAGGTAGAGGACCAGGACCTGCTGTCTCATGCGTGACTCCTCAGGGCCGGGCGGTTGCTGACGCGCGTGACCCAGTACTCGACGTCGAACGACTCATCACCGGTCAGGGCCCGCCACAGCAGGACCCGGTTGTAGATCTCGAGTCGGGCGGCGGCCTGTTCGTACCAGGGGAAGTACGTGTTGAGTTCCGCGGTCACCGCCGGGTCATGCAGGTCGGAGGTGTCCCAGAGCCGCACCTGTGGCACGGTCGGGTTGAGGCGAAGCTTGTACATGAAGCGACGGCGTGTGGTGTCGTTGCGGCGACCGCCGTGCCAGATGCCGTGGTGCAGGAGGACGACCGTGCCCGCCGGGCAGGTCAGACGCGTCTGGCCCCTGAGGTTCTGGACGCGGCCGACGTCCGTCTCGTTGATCCTGCGCAGATGACTGCCCGGCACGCTGAGCGTGCCACCCATCTCGGCGGTCACCTCGTGCGGGTAGTACATGAGTTGGATGTCGAACGCGTCGGGCCGTACGTCGATGATCGCGTCGCCGTGGAGGGCCTGCGCGTGTCCCTCGTGCGGCTCGCGCACATGGACCGCATGGTGGTCGACGGTCGGCTCGGGTCCGACCAGGCTCTCGACGGCGCCCGCGACGGCCGGCAGGCCGAGCAGCTCGTGGATGAAGTGGTCCTGCGCGAACGCCTTGCTCAGCTCGGTGCCGTAGGGCACGTCCGGCAGGCCCTCGGTCAGGGTCGTGATGGCCCGTTCGTTGATCTCCTGCGGCACCACTCCGTCCAGGCGCAGAAATCCCTGCGCGACGAAGCGCGCCGCCTGAACCGATGTCAGGAGTCGCTTGCTGGTTGGCATGCGACGAACGTACGTGCCCCGCATGGCTCGGTCGTGGGCTGGAATCGTCCAGTGCTGGTAATTTTCCGTCCTCATGGAACTCGTGACACTGCGGCTCGACGAGCCGCCCACCGTGGTCGACGCCGGCATCGGGGTACACGGCGTCTCCACCGACCACGACGTCTTCCGGCTGCCCGACCTGTGGCAGCTGCACCTCTACCACTACGAGGGCACCCTGTCCCTCGGACAGTCGCTCCACCCCATCCGGCCCGGCCATGTCAGCCTCGTGCCACCGAACACGGAGGTGTGCTTCCACTACCGGGGCAGGTCGGAGCACTTCTACGTCCATCTGCGGCTGTACGACGGCGGAACCGGACGGGTGGTCCCGGTCATGCAGGACGCCGCGGCCGAGAGCACGCGCCTCGCCGATCTGCTCCGGCACGCCGTCGCGGCCATGCCGACTTCTCCCGCGCGCGCCACCGCCGAGGTCTGGGCCGCCCTGTGGCGTGTCGCCGAGTTGCCGAGGAGCGACGGGGCCGGGCGCCACCATCCCCTCGTGGCCGCGGCGCAGGCCTACGTCGAGGAACACCTCGCGGGCCCGCTGTCCGTACCGGACGTCGCTCGCGCCGTCGGAATCTCCCACACCCACCTGACGCGTGTGTTCCGTGCCGCGACCGGCCACACGGTCGTGTCGTACATCCGGCACCGACGCCTTCAACGCGCCCGCCATCTCCTGCTGTCGTCCACCCTGTCCATCACCGCCATCGCCGCGGCGGTGGGCATCGCCGACCTCCAGGCCTTCAACAAGGCCTGCCGCCGCGAGCTCGGCGCGAGCCCGCGAGACGTACGCGGGGTCGGGCGTGCGGGAACCGGTCACGCGCTTCCTTAGAGGCTCCCCGCCCGCACCGGGCCGGTGCGCCTGTCCGAAGTCGTCGGCAACCTTTGTGCTTCCGGCGGTCACTCAGCAGTGCACCATCGGCTCGATCTTGCGGACGGACAGGAAATGAACACACTGAGGCAGGCCGCGCGGCAGCGCAGGCACAGACGCAGGCTCGTGCTGGGCACCACGTCGGCGCTGATCGTCGCGGGCGTTCTCGCCTACTTGGTCTTGGTGTTGCTGCCCGACCGCGGCGCCGATGCGGGGCCTGCCGCGGTCACACCGCTCGCCACCGCCGCCGCCGGCGAAACACGCACCCCGACCGCGAGCCCGACCGGCTCCCCCACGCCGACGGAAACCGCGACCGCCACGTCACCGCGACCGTCACCCGCTGACACCCCGCGGCCCCCGCGAAAGTCCGCCACGGCCTCGCAGGCAGGACGGATTGAACCGCACACCGCTTACCAGGGCGTCGCCACCGCCTACGAGGCCGGGGACGGAGACGGCGCCTGTCTGTTCGGCCCGAGCGCCGACCTCATGGTCGCGGCCATGAACACCACCGACTACGAGACGTCCAAGGCATGCGGCGCATACGTACGCGTCCGCGCGGCCAACGGCAAATCCATCACGGTACGGATCACCAACGAATGCCCCCTGCCCTGCGCACCGGGGCAACTCGACCTCAGCCAACAGGCATTCGCCAAGCTCGCCGACCTCAAGGTCGGCCGGATCCCCGTCACCTGGACCCTGCTGAGCCCCACTACCGCCGACACGATCTCCCTCCGGTACAAGACCGGCTCCAGCCCCCACTGGTGCGCCGTCCAGGCGATCGGCCACCGCAACCCGCTCGCCGGGCTGGAGATCCGCACCACTGGCGGCTGGCGCCAACTGCCCCGCACCGCCTACAACTACTTCATCTCCGCCGACGGCGGCGGGTGCGGCAGCGCGATCAGACTCACCGACATCTATGGCGAGCGACTGACCATCACCGGAATCGCGGTGCGGCCGAACGTCGTGCAACCCACCCGGGTCCAGTTCGCCCGACACTGACCCCATCGCCCGGCCAAGGCCGGTCTCAGCCCTTGATGGCTCCCGTGAGCATGCCCTTCTTGAAGTGCCGCTGCACGAACGGGGAGGCCACCGCGACGGGGATCAGCGCGAGGACCATGACGGCCATCTGCAGCGCCAGGCTGGAGAGTTCACCGGTACGCACGGCCTTCTGGAGGCCGGTCGGCGCTTCGGTGCCGTCCTGGACCAGCTGGATGAGCACGTTCTGCAGCGGCAGCATCTCCTGGTCGGTGAGGTAGATGGAGGCGTTGAACCAGGCACTCCAGTAACCGACCGCGTAGAACAGGGAGATGACCGCGTCACCGCCCGCGACAGCGGCAGGATCATGGTCAGCAAGATGCGCAGCTCTCCGGCCCCGTCGATGCGGGCGGACTCGATGAGCTCCGGGGAGATCCCCATGAAGAAGGCCCGCAGGACCAGGATGTTGAAGACGCTCACCGCGCTCGGCAGGATCAGCGACAGATAGGTGCCGGTGAGGCCGAGCCCCTGCACGAGCAGGTACGTCGGGATGAGGCCGGCCCCGAAGAACGTCACCCCGCCCGAGACCATGATCGCGCGACTGACCTGGCCCCCGCCGAGCAGTTCCGTGTAGTTGATGAACGTGATGTCGCGGGGGATCACGACCAGGCCGCCGACCTGGTCGATCACCGGCTTCGGGGAGAGGCTGGTGACGATGACGATCCACAGCGGACCGAGTACGCCGAGGCAGCACAGGAGCAGCAGGCCGCCCTTGGCGGTGAGTCCCGTCTTGCTGGGCGGCTCCTCCCACACCGGTCGGGGCGGCGCCTTGAGGCTGCGGATGAGCGTGGTGTTGAGACCCGTCGTGATCACGTACCTCGGCTACAGCGGTGGCCGGGGGCTGCCCACGGACCATCTGCTCTTCCCGGGCCGCCGGGTACGCGCAGCTGATCGTCGGCAGCCGGAGCCAGGGACACGAGACGCCCGACCACGGCGAAGGCCCTGGCACCCAGTGGGTCGGGGGATTCATGACGCGTGGCATCGACGACCCCCGGCACCACTACTACCGGCGCCTCATCACCGATTGCGTACGCGCCGTGGACTGCGCCCGCGCCCTGCCGCACGTCGACGCGGAGCGCATCGTGGTGCAAGGCGGCTGCCAGGGCGGCGGTCTGGCCCTGGCCGTCGGCGGCCTCGCGGGTGACCAGGTCGCGGGTGTCCTCTCCGACGTTCCGTTCCTGTGCGACTTCCGGCATGCCGTGGATGCGGCGTCCGAGGGCCCGTACGACGAACTCACCAAGTACCTGCGCTGGCACACCCGGGAGCACCCGGAGCGGGTCTTCGCCACGCTCGACTACTTCGACGGCGCTCACTTCGCCGCCCGCGCCACCGCGCCCGCGCTCTTCAGCGTGGCCCTGATGGACCCAATCTGCCCGCCCTCGACGGTGTACGCGGCGTACAACCGCTACGCGGGCGCCAAGGACATCCGCGTCCGGCGGTACGCCGACCACGGCGGTGGATACGGATCGACACCGCGCGAGCACCTGCGCTGGCTGCACCGGACCGGACTCGCCCCCCAACCAGCCCTGACCGACGAGACGAAGGAGCCCTCAAGCGACGGACCTGATGCCGGGCTCTGCGAGCTGCCGTGCCGACGGGAACACTGGCCCTGCTGACGGCTTTCGGAGGCGTGCTCGCGCCCCCGGCGGCCGACGATTGCACGGCTGGACCGGCCGGCAGCACCAGCGCATACGCCGAATGCCCGGCCAGAGCCGGAGACTTCGAGTTCAGGTGGTGGCCCAGAGCGGCGGGATCTCAGACCCCGCCGGCGTGTGCGGCGACCGACAGCGGCCCACACCGTACGCCGCCATGCGATCGTCACCACGAAGTACCTGCCAAACGTAGAACCCGCAGGTGACCAAGATCCGGACCAGCCGCGCCCCAACAGTCGCCCGCATGCGCAGATCGCGCCCTTTTCCCGCAGGCCAACGATGGCGCAACTCGTGTACCACCAGCAGACGATGAACTTGCTGGTGAGCTACTCGGCGAAGAAGGTCGGGTTCTTCTGAGGGCACGAGGAGAGGTGCCTGAACCGGGCTTCTGCCCGTCGGGCGCCTTCCGTTCGGCCCACTCACAGTGGGGCCCGGGCACCGCCGCCGAAGAAGACTTGCCCCGGGCGTTGGGCCTACTCCTCCACAAGCAGCTTCTCCCGCAGCTGCGCCAGCGTCCGCGCGAGCAGGCGCGAGACGTGCATCTGCGAGATGCCGACTTCCTGGGCGATCTGCGACTGCGTCATGTTCCCGAAGAACCGGAGCAGCAGGATGCGCTTCTCGCGCGGCGGCAGGTCCGCCAGGAGCGGCTTGAGGGACTCGCGGTACTCGAGGGCCGCGTCCTCGGCGCCCAGGGTGTCCGCGACGGCCGGGGACTCGTCGTCCGTGTCCGGGACGTCCAGGGACAGCGTGGAGTACGCGTTGGCCGACTCCAGGCCCTCCAGGACCTCGTCCTCGGAGATCCCGAGTTTCTCGGCGAGCTCGTGCACCGTGGGGGAACGGCCGTGCTGCTGCGAGAGCTCGGCGGTCGCCGCGGTGAGGGCGAGCCGCAGCTCCTGCAGGCGGCGCGGGACGCGGACGGCCCAGCCCTTGTCGCGGAAGTGCCGCTTGATCTCGCCGACGACCGTGGGGGTCGCGTACGTCGAGAACTCGACGCCGCGCTCCGGGTCGAAGCGGTCCACCGACTTGATCAGGCCGATGGTCGCGACCTGGGTCAGGTCGTCCAGCGGCTCGCCGCGGTTGCGGAAGCGGCGGGCCAGATGCTCGACCAGCGGCAGGTGCATCCGCACCAGCTGGTTGCGCAGCTCCGCGTACTCCGCGCTGCCGTCGGGCAGCTTGCGCAACTCGACGAACATCAACTTCGCGCCGCTGCGGTCGTGCGGATCATGCCCGCGCCGCTGCTCGGTCCGAGACCGTGCCGACTCGACCGGTGACGACGGCCCGTGCCGCGCCGTCGCGTAGTCCGTCTGCGTGATCCGGTCACCTGACATCGAGGGAGAGTGAACCGGGTGAAGTCGTTGCTTCTGGAGTGGGTGCTCGGCCGCCATAAGGATCATGGCTTTCGCCGCGCTGAGACGACGTGGGTCCCCTGAAGACTGCGCGGCCTCGAATTCCGAGGTTGCCAGATTCACCAACGAGGACTCGGACAAGGGGTGATGTCGCCCCAGTGCCGCCGATGCCTTCTGGGCAGCAATCGCAAGCACGTCGTTCACGCTCTCCATCCGCTCGCGATCGCCCGCCGCTCGCGCCGAGGCGAACTCGGCCCGGCTCAGCGTGATGAGCGCTGCCAGCGCTGACGGGTGGTCGCTGCCGAGAAGTCGCACCAGCCGGCGCGCCGTGCGGCCGATCGCGTGGACGAACTCGTCCGCTGCGGCATCGCGGCCCTGCTGACGAGCCGACTCGGCCAGCACCGACTCCGCCAAGAGCTGTGCTTCCACTTCTGCATGCGACGAGACGTCGGCGGGCAGCATTTTCTGCGCCCGCCGGGCCGACCTTTCGGCACCGGGCAGATCGCCCGACCGCATCCGTACTGCCGCCAGATTCGCCCACGTCCCCGCCGCCACCGCGTCCGGACCCGCATCGATGTGCAGAACAGCGGCGGTCGACAGCAGCGCGAGGGCGGCCGGCAGATGGCCACGGTCGGCGAGCACGACGGCGAGCTCATTGCGCACCGAACCGGGCAGTGAGATCGCGTCGGGGTCCCACTGCACGGACCACACGACGTGCTCCAGCAGGGCGTGCGCTTCGGCACCGAGCCCGACCGACTCGAGCAGCGCGGTCAGATAGGCCAGGTCCCTGCCCAGCGAGGGCCGCCGCAGCGGAACCGGTTCAGCACGGAGATGGGTGACGGCGGCTGTGGCACGCGGCAGAGCTCCCGCCTCTCCGCGGACGGCCTCTTCGGCCGTGGAGACAGCCTCCTGCCACCGATCGCTCATGCCACCTCCCCGGACATGGGCCCTTCGATGGCTGCCTTTGCGGCCAGGAACTTGAGCTCAGAGATCTGCGAGGCGTCCAGGACCCCACGGCGTGACCACTCCTCAAGGCGCTCGAACCAGGACTCCGCGGTGGCGGCTGCGGCCTCAACCGCGGGCTTCGCCACCCTCGTCATGGGAGGGTCCTCGCGACTCGCCGGATGCACGACGTCCAGCAAATGCGCCACGTCGAACTGGTCGAAGCGGCTCATGGCCTCACCGATCGTCGCCGCGAACAGAACATTCGCAGCCCTGTGCACAGCTTCTCTGTCCGGCGCCTGCTCCAGCAGGATTCCCACGACCACCGGGTCGTCGCCGTCCAGGTCGCCCTTCACGACGGGTCCCCCGGAGTATCCCGAATAGTCTCCCAAGTGCTGGTGGGTGGTGAGCTGCAGGGCCTGGATGACGGTGCCGCTCTCGCACAGGTAGTCGGCCATCCCGCTGTCGACCTGCCCCTGCAGCTGCACCTCGGTCGCCGCAGGCCGGTAGGGCCCGTGCCATTTGTCGCCGCCATGGGCAACACCAGCACGCGGGATCCGCACCGTCACATCGTGCGCCGCGGAGACCATGACGAGCGCCAAGTCGGCGTCGACGTCGACACCGGACACCTGACCGACAATCCTTGTGCCGTCGGACAGCAGAATGTCGACGGGCCCATCCATCGATGACAGAGGCCGCAGACAGTGGAGCGCCGTGAGCACATAGCGCCGCGTCAGCAGAAAGCCACCGCCCATGCGCTGCTGTGACTGGCACAGTTCAACCCAGTAGCCCGTCGCCGTCACGGTGACTCCGGGACCCGCTCGACAGTGAGAGTGACCTCGAAGGACGCCTCTGCCGATGCCTTGGACAGGATGACTCCGGCCTCCGCGGCAAGGGTGAGCCCGAAGGTGACATCCATGCTGGACACCTGCCACCCGTCCCGGCGCGGCACTCGGGCCAGAGACTGCTGTGCGACAGCGGAAGCCTGCACGATGGCCTCCTCCAACTCTGCAGCGCGCTCACCCAGCGAGGCGCTGGTACGCGTGCGGCTGGAGATCTGACGGCTCCCCGCCGCATCCAAAACCACCGTCTCGACGCGTACTTCAGCCACGAGCCCCCCCTATTGACGCACCGTCAGAAATGTGGCGCGCATCCTAGCCAGAGGGTACGAGACGGGTCACCGAGGCTGCGACCCATTCACCGATCGTGACCGCCCAACTCTGCGGCGGACGGCGGCCCGCAGCGTCACAGCGCAGCCGGGCGCGACCAGCCGAACTTGCGGTTGACCTCGGCGGCGAACTCCTCGAAGGTCAGCACCGCGTCACCATTCTTGTCCGCGGCATCGAACAGCGCCGACGAAGCATCGGCATCCTGCACACCCCAGAACGGCAGATCCCCCCGGGCGGCGAGTGTGGGCCCCTTCGTCCGGAGGGCGGTGATCACCTCGTCCCGGGTCAGCTGCCCGTCGCCGTTGAGGTCGAGTGCGTCAAAGAGTATGCGAGCCTTCTCGCTCATCGCAGATTCCCCCATCACAGATTCCCCGTTGCGTCGCGACGACTTCGGCTTCGCATCCTATGCGCGGCTCCATGGGCGTCGTCCGGCCGGGATCCGGCGACCGCTCCTCACCCCTCTGCCTTGCGTTCGACGAGATACCGGCCGTCGCGGGTGAAGCCGGTGACGGCCGCGCCCTCCGCGAGGAGACCCCCGAGCGTGTCCCGCAGTGCCGAGCGCCAGGCCTGGGCGGCTCCCGGACGCTCGGCGCGCAGTGCCTCGATGTCGGCGGGGATCCGGATCGTGAGGCAAGGGGCGTCGAGCGGTCCGAGGACGGGCAGACCGTTCGCGTCCGCGTCGAGCCCCGCCACCGCGTCCGGCGGCAGCGCCGCCCCATGGTGCGGCGGGAGGCAGCCCTCGGCGACGGCCGAGGCAGTCAGGTCCCAGCCGACCAGCATCCGGTCGGACCCCTGTCCCTTGTTCACGCCGTCGTCCATCTCGCCGTAGAAGTCCGGCAGATACTCCTGAGCGACGGCGCCCAGCTTGGCGAGGTTGAAGTAGGCATTGCGGCTGACGAGTGGGTCGTACGTCCATGTCACCTTGGTGATGGCGCGCTCCAGCGACCAGGCCCGTTGGTGGACCTTCAGCGCGAACCCGATGGTGCGGCCCCGGGCCCGCGCCTCGACGCCCGCTATGTGCGAGTGCAGCCCGGCCTTCGCGAGGAAGCCGATGCACACGCCGAGCAACCGGTCGGACTCGTACGCGCCGACCACGTAACTGCCCGAATGCTCAAAGCCCCGCAGCAGTGCCATGGTGATCAGCGGGCTGCCCGCCGGGGGCCGCCAGACCCGGTCGAGCAGGTCGCAGGCCGCCCGGAACTCCGTCTCCTGCGACAGCTCCCTGATGGCCACTCCGGACCGTCGCTGAGCCAGGTCGGACGCCGCCACGGCCGCCTCGACGAGTTCGCTCACGCTTCCCTCCCTTTCGTGTCGTGCCCCTTTGCGTCGTGCCCCTTCATGTCGTGCCCCTTCATGTCGTGCCCCTTCGTGTCCTGATCCGGCCGCCGGATCACGGCCGTGATCCGAAGCCGGTGCGCGCCCCGCCCGCCTCGACCCGGGCGACCCAAGTGCGGGCTGCTCCGGGCGAAGCGGGCGATGCGGGCGAAGGGTCACCGGTCCTGGATCAGAAGAGCTGCAAGGGTCGCGCCACCGGACGCGTGGCCGTCCGCTCGGAGCCCTCATCGGTGCCGACGCCCGCACTGGTACCGGCACTGGCACCCGTGGCGGGACAGAAGACCGCCTGCATCAAGTCGGTGGAGATGCCGCCCTGGTTGACCCAGTCGCCGTTGATGTTGGTGCTGGCGACCTTCGAGCCGTCGCGCAGCCCCATCGCCCACGACAGCGAGCCGTGGATCGTGCCGCCGTGTCCCCACACCTGGACGCCGCACGACAGCTTCTGGGCGATCATGCCGAGCCCGTACTCGGTGTTCGGGATCCAGTTGACGGTCGGCACTCCCGTGAACATCGCCTTCTGCTCGGCGGGACGCAGCAACCGGCCGCTGAGCAGGGCGCCGTAGAAGCGGTTGATGTCGCCGGCCGTGGAGATCATGTCGCCGGCCGCGCCGGCCCAGCTGGCGTTCAGCTCGCTCACGTCGTACACCGGGGCCGCGGGGTCGGGCACGAGGAGCTTGGAGTAGGCCTTGCCGTGCGGCCCGTAGATGCTGGTGCTCTGGCCCGGCAGGTACGTGTTGGTCAGGCCGAGCGGCACGATGATCCGCCGGGTCACCTCGGTGGCGAGGGGGCGTCCCGAGACCTTCTCCGCGATCATCCCGGCCAGGATGAAGTTGGTGTTGGAGTACGCCCACGACGTACCCGGCGCGAAGTCCGGCGCATGACTCATGGCCGTGTCGACGAGTTGCTGGGGCTTGACGCTGTCGAAGCGGTGGTCGAGGAAGCCCGGACCGACCAGGTTGGCCACGACCTGCGGGTCGTTGGTGTAGTTGAAGATGCCGCTGGTGTGGTTGAGCAGCTGCCGTACGGTGATCTTGCTGCCGTCGTGCCCGTTGCCCCGCACCACACCCGGCAGCCACTTCTCGACGGTGTCGTCGAGGCGGAGCTTCCCTTCGCCCACCAGTTGTAGCAGGACGGTGGCCGTGAACGTCTTCGTCGTGCTGCCTATCCGGTAGCGGTCGCCGGACTGCAGCTTGCGCTTCGTGGTGGTGTCGGCGACCCCGGCGGTGCCGAACCACCGGGTGGAACCCTTCTGGACCTCGGCGAGGATGCCGGGAGCCCCGCCTACGCTCACCGCTTCGTCGAGCACACGCTGGACGGCGTCGTTCCCCGTCGCGGTCTGGGCGGACGAAGCGACGGACACGGCCGGCGACGCGGCCATGGCCATGGCCGCGATGCTCGCGATGAGGACAGCTCTGGAACGACGGAACATGGGGCTTCCTTTCGTAGCGCGACAGGCAGGTACGTACTCCCGGGCAGTCGGTGCCGCCGGGAACCGACATCGTGGCGACCTGCGCCGCCCCGTGGCTAAGGACGGCCGAACAGATTCCGGCCCGCCCATTGGTGCCGCGCTACGAACCCGACCGGGTCGGGACCCGCACGGGCACGGCGCAGGTGCCCTTCGTCCGTCGGCACATACGAGCGCGCTCCGCTTCGTACGACGCTCCGAAGAGGCGTCCCGGCAGCTGGCCTAGCGTTCGCTGATACCCCGTCATGACCTGCACAGCTCTCATGACTTCGCCGACGTGCACGGCCTGCATCACCTGCGCACCCCGCACGGCCTGCATGGCCCGCACGACCCAACCGCCTCGCGCTGCCGTCCGACCTGGAGGTCCTCTCATGGCGCCCCGTACCCACTTGACGGCCCTGCTGTTGGCCACCGCCCTGGCGCTGTCGGCCTGCTCCGCCGGCGGCTCGGACACACCGTCGGCCGGCAGCAGGACGCTCGTCGTCGACACGTCCTTCGACCTCAAGACGGCCGACCCGGGACGGATGTACGAGGCGACCGGCCTGTTCATCGGCAAGGCGGTCTACGACACGCTGCTCACCTTCGACGGCGGCGACGTCACCAAGCCGGTGCCCGCCCTGGCCAAGTCGTACGAACTGTCGGACGACGGCAAGGTCCTTACGCTCAAGCTCCGTTCGGGGGCGAGGTTCAGCGACGGGTCCCCGCTCACCGCCGACGACGTGGTCTTCTCGCTGACCCGGCTGCGCGACCTCAAGGGCAACCCGTCGTTCCTGCTCGACGGGGTGAAGGTCGCCAAGACCGACGACTCCACGATCACGCTGACGTCGAAGACGCCCAACCCCGCACTGCCGTACATCCTGCCGAACCCGGTGCTCGGCATCCTCAACAGCAAGGTCGCCAAGGCGCACGGCGCGACCACCGACGCGAAGGACAAGGCCGAGCAGTACCTCAACTCGGCGTCCGCCGGCTCGGGGCCGTACATCATCGAGTCCTTCAACGTCAGCAACCAGGTGGTGCTGCGTGCGAACAAGAAGTACTACGGCGACAAACCCGCGTACGACAAGGTCGTCATCCGCAACGTCGAGGCGGCGACCCAGAAGCTCAACGTGCAGCGCGGCGACAGCCAGATCGCCCTCAACCTCTCCGGCGACCAGGCCAGGAACACACCCGCCGGGCTGCAGGTGAAGCGGACCGCGTCGGCCAACGTGATCTTCCTGTTCGCCACCCGCAACAAGGCGGTCAGCAAGACGACCGCGAACCCGAAGTTCGCGGAGGCGGTGCGCAAGGGCGTCGACTACAAGGGCCTCCTCGAACTGGCCGGCGAGGGTTCGGTGCAGGCGCCCGGCATCATCCCGTCCCAACTGCTCGGCGCGCTCCCGCCGGAGCAGGCGCCGAAGCGGGACGTCGCGGGAGCCAAGGCGGCGCTGGCGGCGAGCGGGCTCACCGACCCGAAGGTGGAGCTGGAGTATCCGAGCGAGCTCACCGTCAACGGCCTGTCCCTGCAACCGCTGGCCGAGCGCGTCCAGGCCAACCTCAAGGAGGTCGGCATCACCGTCGCCCTCAAGCCCACCCCGCTGACCACCGCGGCGGACAACTACCGCAACGGCAAAGAGGAGATGGGCCTGTGGTACTGGGGCCCGGACCACCCGGACCCCAGCGGCTACCTGGTGTTCCTGCCCGGCAAGCCGGTGGGTCTGCGCCTCGGCTGGAAGGCGGGCGCGGACAAGGAGTTGGAGGCCATGGGCGACAAGGCGGCCACCGCACTCGGCGACGACGCGCGCAAGCAGGCCTTCGCCGATCTGCAGACCCGGCTCAACGACTCGGGCCCGTACGTCCCGCTCATCCAGCCCGGCCAGAACATCGTGACGGCCGCCTCGGTGACCGGCCTCGCCTACCACCCGGTGTGGACCGTCGACCTCGCCGACCTCGGCGTGAAGTGACATGGCGACCAGTGACACGGGAACCACACCGAAACGCGTGCGCAGCCGGCCACTGCTGCGATTCCTGATCCGCAGGGGGCTCGTCGCGCTCCTGCTGGCCTGGGGCGTCACGCTGGTGACGTTCGTCCTGACGAACCTCGTCCCCGGCGACCCGGCAGCCGCGAACCTGGGGCAGCGGGCGATCGACGACCCGGCGGCCGTGGCGCAGTGGCGGGCCGAGCACGGGCTCGACAAGCCGCTCCCGCAGCAGTACTTGGTGTTCCTGGAAGGCCTGCTCCACGGCGACCTGGGCACGAGCCAGCAGTCCCACCGGCCGGTGAGCGAGGACCTGGCGGAGTTCGTGCCCGCGACCCTGGAGCTGGCGGGCGCCGCGATCGTCATCTCGCTGGTGCTTGGCGTGGCGTTCGGCCTGATCGCCGCGCTGCGCCGGGACCGCCTGGCCGACCACGTCCTGCGGATGGTGAGCCTGATCGGCGTCTCGGTGCCGACGTTCTGGCTGGCGCTCCTGGCGTTCTACGTCTTCTTCTACCGCCTGCAACTCACCCCGGGCAGCGGCCGCGTGGACCCCGGCCTCGGCGCTCCGCCGCCCCTCACCGGACTGCACACACTGGACGCGGCGCTGGCCGGCCGATGGGACATCTTCTCCAGCGCGCTCGGCCACCTGATCATGCCCGCCCTGGTGCTCTCGCTCTACACGATCGGACTGCTGACCCGCTTCACCCGCAGTGCCGTGCTCGAAGTGCTCGGACAGGACTACGTCCGTGCGGGCCGCGCCAAGGGGCTGCCCGGCCGGGTGATCCTCTTCCGGTACGTGCTGCGCTCGGCGCTGGTGCCGATCATCACGGTGGCCGGGCTGGCGTTCGGAAGTCTCCTGTCGGGCACCGTACTTGTCGAGGCGATCTTCGCGTGGCAGGGCGTCGGACAGTACGCGTTCAAGAGCGCCACCGCGCTGGATCTGCCCGCCATCATGGGAGTCGGCCTGGTCGTGAGCGGTGTCTACCTGGCCATCAACCTGCTCGTGGACGTCCTGTACGGCGTGATCGACCCCCGGGTGAGGCTGCGATGAGCCGTACTTCTGCCGCGACCAGACGGCTTCCCGGCACGGTGAAACGACTGCCCGCAGCGGTGCGGCGACTGCCCGACGCCTGGCGCCGACCGCAAGCCGTCGTCGGGGCGTTGCTGGCCCTCGCCTGGCTGGTGATCGCCGCCGCCGCGCCCCTCCTCGCACCGCACGACCCCCTGGCCCAGGAGCTGCCCCGGCTCGCCGAGCCGGGTCCCGGGCACTGGTTCGGCACGGATCAGCTCGGGCGCGACATCCTCAGCCGGGTTCTTTACGGCGCACGCGTGTCGATCACGCTGACGCTGCTGCTGGTCGCCCTGTCCGTGCTGATCGGCGGGTTCCTGGGCGCGGTCGCCGGATACTTCGGCCGGTGGGCGGACGAGACCATCATGCGGCTTGCGGACCTCGTGTTCGCGTTCCCGACGATCATCCTGGCCATGGTGGTGGCGGCCGCGCTCGGCGCCAGCCTCACCAACGCGGTCCTCGCCGTGCTCGTCGTGGCCTGGGCGTCCTACGCACGCGTCGGCCGCGGCCTGGTCCTTTCCGTGCGCGAGCAGGAGTACGTACTCAGCGGGAGGCTGCTCGGCTTCTCGGTGTGGCGCTCGCTGCGGGTGGACGTACTGCCCAACGTGGTGGGCCCGATCCTCGTCCTCGCCACGCTCGACATCGGTACGGCACTGCTGCTCCTGTCGGGGCTGTCGTTCCTCGGTCTGGGTGCCACGCCGCCGTCCGCGGAGTGGGGGGCGATGGTGGCTTCGGGGGTGGAGGTCTTCGACAGCTGGTGGGTGGCGACGTTCCCGGGGCTCGCGATCCTGACGGTGGTCCTCGCGTTCAACTTCCTCGGTGACACGCTGCGCGACGCCCTGGACCCCCGAACTGCCCGCAGCGTCAAGGAGCGTGCCCTGTGACCCTCACGATCACCGATCTGCGGGTGACGATCCGTGGCGCGCAGATCCTGTCCGGCGTCGACCTCGCCCTGCGCAAGGGGCAGGTGCACGGTCTGGCCGGCGAGAGCGGGTCGGGCAAGACCATGACGGGCTTCGCCGTCCTCGGGCTCCTGCCGTACGGGGCACGGGCGAGCGGGCGGATCGAGCTGGCCGGGCGCGACCTGCTCGGGCTGCCCGACAAGGAGCTCAACCGGGTGCGCGGCAACGACGTCGCGATGGTCTTCCAGGACCCGTCCACCAGCCTGCACCCCATGCTGAGCGTGGGCCGGCAACTGACCGAGCACATGCGCCTGCACCTGGGTCTCGGCCGGGCCGAGGCGCGGGAGCGCGCCGTGGAACTCCTCGCCAAGGTCCGCATTCCCGGCCCCGCGGAGGCGTTGCGGCGCTATCCGCACCAGTTCTCCGGCGGTATGCGCCAGCGCATCGCCATCGCGGTGGCGCTGGCCTGCGACCCGCAGGTGCTCATCGCCGACGAGCCCACCACCGCCCTCGACGTGACCGTGCAGGCCGGGATCCTGCGCCTGCTTCGCGGTCTGTGCGACGAGCTCGGCCTCGCGATCCTGCTCATCACCCACGACCTCGGCGTCATGTCGGCGATCGCCGACGAGGTGAGCGTGCTGCAGGGCGGCCTGGTCGTGGAGTCGGGCCCACGGGAGTCCGTACTGCGCGAGCCCTCGCACCCTTACACCCGCTCACTGTTGGAGGCCCTGCCGTGACCACCGAGAATGCCGTGACTGCCGACTCTGTCGTGACTGCCGAGACTCTGCTCAGCATCGACGACCTGGTCATCGAGCACCGGTCCCCCGGGCGGCCCGCCGTCCGGGCGGTCGCCGGCGCCTCTCTCACCGTCGCGCCGGGCGAAGTCGTGGGCCTGGTGGGCGAGTCGGGGTGCGGCAAATCGACGCTGGCCCGCGCCGTCTGCGGGCTGCACGCGACGGCGGGCGGCTCCCTCACGTTCGACGGCCGGCCGGTCACCCCGCTCGGCCTGCGGCGAAGGGAGCTGACCGGCATCCAGATGGTCTTCCAGGACCCGTACGCCTCCCTGAACCCGCGGCGTCGCGTCGGCGACCAGATCGCCGACGGCCTGCGCGTCAGCGGCGACCCCGGCACCCCGGCCGACCTGCTCGAACGCGTGGGCCTGCCCCGCTCGTTCGCGGCCCGGCACCCGCACGAGCTCTCCGGCGGCCAGCGCCAGCGCGTCGCCATCGCCCGTGCGCTGGCCGCCCGGCCCCGGCTGCTGATCGGCGACGAACCCATCTCCGCCCTGGACGCCTCCGCCCAGTCCCAGGTCGCCACGCTGATGCGCGACCTGGCCGTGGACGCGGGCGCCGGGCTGCTCTTCATCAGCCACGACCTGTCCGTGGTCCGGCTGATCGCCGACCGGATCGCGGTCATGTACCTCGGCAAGATCGTCGAAGTCGGCGAGACCGCGACGGTCTGGGACTCGCCCCAACACCCGTACACCCAGGCCCTCTTGCGGGCCATCCCGCACCCCGACGGCCTCGGCACCCTGCCCGCCGAACTCGCCGGCGACGTCCCCGACCCGGCCGACCCGCCACCGGGCTGCCGCTTCCACCCCCGCTGCCCGCACGCGATGGACCTCTGCCGTGTGCAGGAACCCGACTTCGGCCCGGCCGCATGCTGGCTCCACGCACCCTCGTGACCGTACGGCGGCAGCGCAGGACCCCCTGCCGATGCCGCCGCCGAGCCACGCCGCAGGGCCCTCGGGGCCCTCAGGGCAAGGAGGCCCGGCGGATCCGCGCCCGCCCGGACAGCGGCGTAAGGGTCACGGAGCGATCCATTCCGGCCTGCGTTTATGCGGCGATCAAGCCGCCCTCGTCCACTCGCCGGACCGCGTGCACCCCCGGCGACACCGTGCCGCAGCGGGAGCAAGCCGGTCGTGCCTCATGCGAAGGGCGGCAAACCGGTCACGTACCGGCCCCGGTGATCTGGCCGGTGTTCCCGTGGACCAAATAGGCGCCCCAGGCATCCAATGGCTGGTGAGAGGCGAAGCCATCAGCTTGTGAGGTCTTCGATGACAGAAGCCGTTGCATTCCCCCAGGACCGTACGTGCCCCTATCACCCGCCGACAGCCTACGAACCGCTGCGCGCACAACACCCCCTGAGCCAGGTCACGTTCTTCGACGGCCGCAGCGTGTGGGCGGTCACCGGGCACGCCGCGGCCCGTGAACTGCTCGCCGACCAACGGCTGTCCAGCGACCGCCGCAACGCGGCCTTCCCCGCGCCCACCGCGCGATTCGCCGCTCTGCGCGACCGGCGTACCGCCCTGCTCGGTGTCGACGACCCCGAGCACAACGAGCAGCGCCGGCTGCTGATCCCCAGCTTCTCGGTCAAGCGCATCAACGCGCTGCGCCCCCGGATCCAGGAGACGGTCGACCGGCTCCTGGACGCGATGGAGGCGCAGGGGCCGCCGGCCGAGCTGGTCGAGTCGTTCGCGCTGCCGGTTCCGTCCATGGTGATCTGCGCCCTGCTCGGTGTGCCGTACGCCGATCACGACTTCTTCGAGGAGCAGTCACGCCGCCTGCTGCGCGGCCCGGGCGCCGAGGACGTGGAGCGGGCACGGGACGAACTGCAGGGCTACTTCCACTCGTTGATCGACCGCAAGCTGCGCGACCCCGGCGACGGGCTCCTCGACGACCTCATTCAGGAGCACCTGGTGACGGGCGCGGCCGAGCGCGAGGAGGTCGTCCGCCTGGCCACGATCCTGCTGGTCGCCGGGCACGAGACGACCGCCAACATGCTCTCCCTCGGTACGTTCACGCTCCTCCAGCACCCGCGGCGGCTCGCAGAACTGCGTGCTGAGCAGACGCTAATGCCGCCCGCGGTCGAGGAGTTGCTGCGTTTCCTGTCCATCGCGGACGGCATGCTGCGCGTCGCCAAAGACGACATCTCAATCGCCGGCAACACCATCCGGGCCGGTGACGGAGTCGTCTTCGCCACCTCCCTCATCAACCGCGACGCCGAGGTGTACGACGCCCCCGAGAGCCTCGACTGGCACCGGCCCGCCCGCCACCACCTCGCCTTCGGATTCGGCATTCACCAGCGCCTGGGCCAGAACCTCGCCCGCGCGGAGATCGAGATCGCCCTGCGGACACTGTTCCGGCGCCTGCCGGGACTCGCCCTCGCGGTGCCCGCGCAGGAGATCCCCTTCAAACCGGGCGACACCTTGCAGGGGATGCTCGAACTCCCCGTCACCTGGTAGCAGTTGGCCACGGCAGCAGACAGAGGAGGAGAGGGACGTGCAGGTCCACGTCGACAAGGAGCGGTGCATCGGCGCCGGCATGTGCGCGCTCACCGCTCCCGGCGTCTTCACCCAGGACGACGACGGATTCAGCGAGATCCTTCCGGGCCGTGCGGACGGCGGCGGGGATCCCCTGGTGCGGGAGGCGGTGCGCGCCTGTCCGGTGCACGCCATCAGTACGGAGCCAGACGGGAGCCCGACCGACGGGAGCCCGACCGCCGGGGACAGCGGTCGGGCTCCCGGGTGAATCTCTCGGCACACCGGGTCGAGTCGCTCAGAAGAGGTCGGCGAAGAAGGCGTAACTGGTCGGGTCGCCCGGCATCTGCCAGTGCAGGCCCTGCAGGAAGAAGCAGGCCACCAGGTTGCTGACCGCGAAGAAGACCAGCACGGCGAGGGTGACGGCGCCGAGGCCGCGCAGGACGGGAGAGTCGGCGGCGGCGTCCAGGGGCTGGGCCTCCTGGGTCAGGACGAGGTTGACGCCCGCGGCCAGCACGGCGACGCCGAAGGTGATCGCGGCCCAGGTGTACAGGTGCAGGCCGAACAGGGCGCCGGCGTACCCCGCGTCCGGCGGCACGATGTGCATCAGGACCTGGGTGATCGAGGCGGTGCTGCCGAGCAGGGCGGCCACGATCGCCATGCCCCAGCCGGTGGCGAACTCCTTGGTGGTGACGGCGCCCTTGCGGGAGCGGTGCACGATGTAGGCCGGGCCGAGCGCGCTGATCAGCAAGAACATGCGCTGCAGCAGGCACATCGGGCAGGGGTACTCCCAGAGAGCGAACTGGAAGACGTACGCGCCGCCGATGGTGCCGCACATCCCGAGGACGTACAGATTGGCGAAGATCAGCCCGAGCTTGTTGGAGAGCCCGGCCGAGGCGGGGGCTTCGGGGTTCAAGGTGGTGGTGGTCATGGTGATCATCGGGGGTTCTTCCTCACAGAGCCAGGTGGAAGGTGTGGTTCAGGATGTGCGGCAGGAGTGCCAGGACCGTGAGGGCCAGCGTCCCGGACCACAGCAGCATCCGAGCCCGGTGCGACCAGTCGCGGAGCACCGCGAACACGCACAGTGCGATCAGGAGGAAGAGGAGGGTGTACATCTCAGGTCCCTGCTTCATCGGAGGGGTTGGTGGCTTCACCCTCCGTCCGGCGGTTACGCGCCGGTAGCGGTCGCGTAGTGATGTACCCATAAGCTCGCTTGATGCCTGGGGCATGAGGCGGTGCGGATGCCTGGGACCTGGGGCGGGGCTGATGCCTCGGGCTTGGGGCGGGGCTGCTGCCTGGGGCATAAGGCGGGCCTATGGGGTCATTGGTCCGGCACCTCTACCCGGCCACCAGCGTGGGCCCGATGGTTGCGGCATGAGCACCGTGACCGCACCCTCCGCCCCCGCGCAGCGCCGCCTGCTGCGCGACCTCGACGAGCCCGGCGACGTCTTCCGTCACCTGGGTCCGAACTGGTTCGCCTCCGTGATGGGCACCGGCATCGTGGCGAACGCCGCCGCGACCCTGCCGCTCCAGTTCCCGGGGCTGCGCACCGCCGCCACGGTGGTCTGGGCCGGTGCCGCGCTGCTTCTGCTCGCGATGGTCACCGCCTGGGGCATCCACTGGGCCCGGTACGGCGCCAACGCCCGTGCGCACGGCAGCAATCCCGTGATGTCGCAGTTCTACGGCGCCCCGCCGATGGCCCTGATGACCATCGGCGCCGGCACCCTGCTGCTCGGCAAGGACTGGATCGGGCTGGACGCGGCCGTCGCCGTCGACTGGGCCTTGTGGTCGGCCGGTACGGTGCTCGGTCTGATCTGCGCCTTCGCCGTCCCGTACCGCATGATCACCCGTCACAGGATGGCGCCCGACGCGGCGTTCGGCGGCTGGCTGATGCCCATCGTGCCGCCGATGGTCTCCGCCGCGATGGGCGCGCTGCTCATTCCGCACACCCCGCCCGGCCAGCTGCGGCTCACCATGATCCTGGCCTGCTTCGCGATGTTCGGCATCAGCCTCATCGCCGCGTTCCTCGTGATCAACATGATCTACTCGCGCCTGATGCACCACGAGATGCCGGCCGCCGGCACCGTGCCCACGCTGTGGATCGTGCTCGGCCCGCTGGGGCAGTCGGTCACCGCCGCCGGGCTGCTCGCCAATGTGGCACCCGGTGTGCTGCCTGCCCGCTACGCCCAGGGCATGGCGGTGTTCGCCGAGCTGTTCGGCGTGGTGACCTGGGGCTTCGCGATGCTCTGGCTGGTGCTCGCCGCCGCGGTCACGATCCGTACCGCCCGCCATGGTGGGCTGCCCTTCAACCTGACCTGGTGGGGCTTCACCTTCCCGGTCGGCACCTGCGTCACCGGCAGCATCGGGCTTGCCGCGCGCACCGGCGCCGAGTTGTTCACCGTGGCCGCGGTGGCGCTGTACGCGCTGCTCGTCGTGGCCTGGGCCGCGGTGGCGATACGTACCGCCTGCGGCGCCCTGCGCGGCACCCTCTTCCTGCCACCGCCGGTCCCTGCCGCCGCACCCGCCGTCGCCGCAGCGAAGTAGCGGGGGTCCGGCGTGCAACTCGCCCTGGCACCCGAGACCATGGCCCGGTGGCAGTTCGGCATCACCACCGTCTACCACTTCCTCTTCGTCCCGCTGACCATCTCGCTCGCCGCGATCACGGCGGGCCTGGAGACCGCCTGGGTGCGGACCGGCAAGGAGAAGTACCGCCACGCCACGAAGTTCTGGGGAAAGCTCTTCCTCATCAATATCGCGCTCGGCGTGGTCACCGGCATCGTGCAGGAATTCCAGTTCGGCATGAACTGGTCGGACTACTCGAAGTTCGTCGGCGACATCTTCGGCGCCCCGCTCGCCTTCGAGGCCCTGATCGCCTTCTTCCTGGAGTCGACCTTCATCGGCCTGTGGATCTTCGGCTGGGACAAGCTGCCCAAGAAGGTGCACTGCGCGTGCATCTGGCTGGTGTCGCTCGGCACGATCCTCTCCTCCTACTTCATCCTCGCCGCCAACTCCTGGATGCAGCACCCGGTCGGCTACCACCTGGACAAGGCCACCGGTAAGGCCCAACTGGACGACATGTGGGCCGTGTTGACGCAGCAGACCCTGCTCGTCAACGCCTGGCACACGCTCAGCTCCTCCTTCCTGACCGGCGGGGCGTTCGTCGTCGGCATCGCCTCGTACCACCTGTGGCGCACCAAGCGCGCCCGGACATCCGGCGCCGCGCCCGGCCCTGTGCAAGGCAAGCAGACCGCCGTGATGCGTACGTCGCTGCGCCTCGGCCTCACCCTCGCGGTCGTCGCCGGAGCCGCCACCGCCCTCAGCGGCGACAGCCTCGGCAAGGTCATGTTCAAGCAGCAGCCGATGAAGATGGCCGCGGCCGAGGCACTGTGGGACACCCGGGCGCCCGCGCCGTTCTCCGTCTTCGCGGTCGGCGATCTCGACGAGAGCCGCAACGACGTCGCCATCGAGGTCCCCGGCGTCCTCTCCTTCCTCGCCCACGACAACTTCACGGACCCCGTTCCCGGCATCAAGGACATCGCCGCCAAGGAGGCCGCCCGCTACGGCGGCGAGCCCAAGGACTACATCCCCAGCATCTTCATGACCTTCTGGGCGTTCCGGCTGATGATCGGCTTCGGCATGGTGTCCTGCGTCGCGGGCGCGGCCGGCCTGTGGCTGACCAGGAAGAAGCGGTGGCTCGCTGCGGATCTGCGCACGGGCGACGAGGAGGTGCCCCGCCTCGCCCTCACCAAGCGGCGCGAACTCGGCGCCCTGCCCACGAAGTTGTTCTGGCGCATCGGCATCCTCACCATGGGCTGCCCGCTCGTCGCCGACGCGTTCGGCTGGATCTTCACCGAGATGGGCCGCCAGCCCTGGGTCGTCAACGGCCTGATGAAGACGAGGGACGCGGTCTCGCCGAGCGTCTCGACCGCGTCGGTCATCACGTCCCTGACCGTCTTCACCCTGCTGTACGCGGCACTCGCGGTCGTCGAGGTCCGCCTCATGGCCCGCTACGCCAAGGCCGGGCCGCAGATCGAGGAGCCGGACGCACAGGGATCAGAAGTGCCGCAGGCGGCCGGGCACTTCACCTACTGACGCGACGCGCGCACATCGAACGACGCCGCATCCACGTACTGACGTACCGACGGGAACACCTCATCACCATGCAACTCCACGACGTCTGGTTCGTGTTGATCGCCTTCCTGTGGGCGGGCTACTTCTTCCTGGAAGGCTTCGACTTCGGCATCGGCGTGCTGACCCGGCTCCTCGCCCGGGACGAGCACGAGCGTGGCGTGCTCCTCGCCACCATCGGCCCGGTCTGGGACGGCAACGAGGTCTGGATGCTGACCGCCGTCGGGGCCACCTTCGCGGCCTTCCCGGACTGGTACGCCACGCTGTGCAGCGGCTTCTACCTGCCGATTCTGGCGGTGCTGGTCTGCCTGATCGTCCGCGGCGTCGCGATCGAGTACCGCGCGAAGCGGGACGACGCCCGCTGGCGCCGCACCTGTGACCGCTGTGTCTTCTGGTCCTCGCTGGGGAGTGCGCTGCTGTGGGGCGGCATCCTCGCCGACATGGTGCACGGGGTGCCGATCGACGCGAACGGGAACTTCGCCGGCACCGTCCTCGACCTGCTGAACCCGTACGCCGCCCTCGGCGCTCTCGTCACGCTGCTGTTGTTCACCTTCCACGGCGCGCTCTTCGCGGCCCTGAAGACGAGCGGCGCCGTACGGGACCGGGCACGGGGTCTGGCCCGCAAGCTGGGCGGCCCGACCGGGCTCGTGACGCTGGGCTTCCTCTTCTGGATCCACCACCACATGGACGGCCGAGGGGACTGGACGTTGATCGTGGCGGGCGTCGTGGGTGCGGCGCTGTTCCTCGCCGGTGAACTCAATGAACGGGCAAGGGACGGCTGGGCGTTCGCCCTCTCCGGCGTGGCGGTGGTCGGCGTGGTCGCCTCCACGTTCCTCGCGCTGTTCCCCGTCGTCCTGCCGTCGTCCCTGCAGCCGGCGTGGGGCCTGACGGTCACGGGCGCGGCGTCGAGCGACCACACCCTGACGATCCTCACGTGGGTCGCGGCGTTCATGGCACCGGTGGTGATCGCGTACCAGGCATGGACGTACTGGGTGTTCCGCAGGCGCGTGAGCGGCGACCGGGCCGAGGCCGAACGCCCGGTCGGGGGCGGCGCCACGCGGTGACGTGCGTACGCCTGCTCCATGACGTACGTACACCTTCTCCATGCGAAAGGGTGCCCCGCATCCGTGCGTCGGCACGGGCGCGGGGCACCCTTTCGGTCCGTCGGTGCGAGGGGACCCCGGTTCAGTCCGCCTCGTTCTCGAAGGCACGCAGCAGATCGGCGGCGACGCTCACGGCGATCGTCGCGGGCTCCTTGCCGGTGATGTCGGCAAGCCCGATCGGGGTCTTGATCCGGTCGATGGTGGCGTCGTCGTGCCCGCCCTCGGTGGACAGGCGCTTGCGGAACCGCACCCACTTGGCCGCCGACCCGATCAGGCCGATGGAACCGAGATGGGACGAGCGCAGGGCGGCGTCGCACAGGGCGGCATCCTCGGCGTGATCATGGGTCATGATCAGGACGTGGGTGCCGCGCGGCAACTCCTCCAGGACCTCCTCGGGCAGCAGCGGCGTGTGGTGCACGTGCACCTGCGCCGCCGAGTCCGACAGGACGTCGAGCCGCTCCTTGGCGAGCATTTCGGCGCGGCTGTCGATCAGATGGAGATCGATGTCCTGACGGGCCAGGATGCGGGCCAGTTCGAGCCCCACGTGCCCGAGACCGAAGACCGCCACCGCCCGTACCACCGGCAGTGGTTCGAGCAGCACCGAGATCGTGCCGCCGCAGCACTGCACTCCGTGCTGGTTGTTCACCTTGTCGTTCAGGGCGAAATCGATCAGCTCCGGCTCCGACTTGGCCACGGCGATCATCTCCCTGGCCCGGTCGATCGCGACGGCCTCGCAGTTGCCGCCACCGATCGAGCCCCATGTCTGGCTCTGCCCCACGACGAGCTTCGCACCGGCGTCGCGCGGGGCATGACCGCGCACGGTCGCGACGGTGACGAGTACGCCGAACTCCCGGCGTGCCCGCAACCGTGCGACCGCGGCGATCCATGTCATGTCAGGCACCGCTCAATGCTTCTGAGTCGGTACGGACCTTGCCGTTGGCCGCGTTGCCGTTGGCAGAGTGGCCGTTCGCCGAGTGGCCGTTCGCGGCAAACCCGTTGGTGACCTGACCGTTCTGGGACGCGACGCTCTCGCGAGCGGCCTCGATCGCCCAGAACATCGCTTCCGGCGTCGCGGGCGAGGCCAGGTCGACACTGACCCCGGCAGGCCCGAACGCGGCGGCGGCCTGCCGCAGCGCCTCGCGCACCGAGAACGCCAGCATCAGCGGGGGCTCGCCGACCGCCTTGGAGCCGTAGACGGCGCCCTCTTCGGTGGCGTTCTCCATGAGCGTGACGTTGAACTCCTCGGGCATCTCCGAGAAGCTCGGCAGCTTGTACGTGCTGGCCGCCTGGGTCTGCAGCCGGCCGCGGTGGGGGCCGTCGCCGGTGTCCCAGCGCAGGTCCTCGAGCGTGAGCCAGCCCGCGCCCTGGACGAAGCCGCCCTCGACCTGACCGATGTCGATCATCGGGGAGAGGCTGTCGCCGACGTCGTGCACGATGTCCACCCGGCGGATGCGGTAGGCGCCGGTGAACCCGTCGACCTCCACCTCCGTCGCCGCGGCACCGTTGGAGAAGTACTTGAACGGCGAGCCGCGGAAAGACTTCGCGTCCCAGTGCAGGCCCTCGGTCCGGTAGTAGCCGGACGCGGAGAGCTGGACGCGCTGGAAGTACGCGGTGCGCACCAGGTCGTCCCAGGCCAGCTCCTTGTCGCTGCCCAGGACGCGTGCGACGCCCTCGACGATGCGCACGTCGGAGGCGTTCCCGCCCAGCTGGGTACCGGCCACCTGCAGGAGCCGCTCGCGCAGCTGCTCACAGGCGTTCTTGATCGCGCCGCCGTTGAGGTCCGCGCCCGAACTGGCCGCCGTGGCGGAGGTGTTGGGCACCTTGTCGGTACGCGTCGGGGCGAGGCGGACCTTGTGCAGCGGGATGCCCAGCGTGGTCGCGGCCACCTGCATCATCTTGGTGTGCAGGCCCTGGCCCATCTCGGTGCCGCCGTGGTTGATCAGGACGGAGCCGTCCTTGTAGATCAGTACGAGGGCGCCGCCCTGGTTGAAGGCGGTGAGGTTGAACGAGATGCCGAACTTGATGCCGGTGATCGCGAGGGCCCGCTTGGTGTTCGGGTGCGCGGCGTTGAAGGCGGCGATCTCGCGCTTGCGCTCCGCGATGCCGGCGTCCTCCTTGACCTGCTCCCAGACGGCGGAGATCCGGTCGGCCTGGGTGACGGGCTGGCCGTACGGCGTGGTCTGGCCCTGGCCCGGCTGGTAGAAGTTGCGCTCGCGCAGGTCCATCGCGTCGAGGCCCAGCTGCGGCGCGCAGCGGCCGAGGATGTCCTCGATCACGATCATGCCCTGCGGTCCGCCGAAGCCGCGGAACGCGGTGTTGGAGACCGTGTTGGTCTTGGCGATCAGACCGTTCACCCGGGCGTTGGGGATCCAGTACGTGTTGTCGATGTGGCACAGCGCACGGGCGAGGACCGGCTCGGAGAGGTCCAGGCTCCAGCCGCCGTCGGCGACCAGGGTGGCGTCGAGGGCCTGGATACGGCCCTCGGCGTCGAAGCCGATCTTCCACTTGGCGTGGAAGCCGTGCCGCTTGCCGGACATGGTCAGGTCCTGGGTCCGGTTGAGCCGGAACCGGACCGGACGGCCGGTGAGCTTGGCGCCGAGCGCGGCGATGGCCGCGAACCCGTGCGGCTGCATCTCCTTGCCGCCGAAGCCGCCGCCCATCCGCAGGCACTGCACGGTGATCTCGTGCGAGGGCACGCCCAGCACGTGGGAGACGATTTCCTGGGTCTCCGAGGGGTGCTGGGTGCTGCTCTGGATGAAGATCTGCTCGTTCTCGTCGACCAGCGCGAGGGCCGCGTGGGTCTCGAGGTAGAAGTGCTCCTGACCGGCGAACTGGAACTCACCGGAGAACACGTGCGCGGACTCGGCGAAGCCCGCGTCGACGTCGCCGTGCACCATGTTCGGCCGGGCGCCGTGGTAGCTCTCGGCCGCCATCGCGTCCTGCAGCGAGACCAGGGAGGGCAGTTCCTCGAGGTCCACCTCGACGGCCGCGGCGCCGAGCCGGGCCGCTTCCAGGGTCTCGCCGAGCACCCAGGCCACCGCGTGGCCGTGGAACATGACCTCGTCGGGGAAGAGCGGCTCGTCGTGCTTCATGCCGGCGTCGTTGACGCCGGGCACGTCGGCACCGGTCAGCACGCGGACCACGCCGGGCACGGCGAGCGCGGCCTTGGTGCGCAGCGCGGTGACCTTGCCGCGGGCCTTCATGACCTGCACCGGGTACAGGTGCAGCACGTCCTTGGTCCGCTGGACCAGGTCGTCGGTGTAGAGCGCGGTGCCGGTGACGTGCTGGTAGGCACTCTCGTGCGGCATCGAGACGCCGACTACGGGCTTCTCGGGGAGCTCGGAAAGATGACTCATGACGACACCGCCTCGGTGGTCTGTGCGTGCAGCTTCTTCAGGCTCTGGCCGAGCATCGCGGAACGGTAGAGGGAGCTGGCGCGATGGTCGTCCATCGGCGTTCCCTCGCCCCGCAGCACTCGTGCCGCTGCCTCTACAGTCTCCTCCGACCAGGGCTTGCCCTCCAGGGCCGCCTCGGTGGCGAGCGCGCGGATCGGGGTGGCGGCGACGCCACCCAGGCCGATGCGCGCCTTGCGGACGATGCCGTCCTCGATGACGAGGGCGAAACCGACGGCGACGCTGGAGATGTCGTCGAAGCGACGCTTGGCAATCTTGTGGAAGGCCGTGACCGGAGCCAGCGGCAGCGGGATGCGCACCGCGCGGATCAGCTCGCCGGGACGGCGCACGCTCTGCCGGTATCCGGTGAAGTAGTCGGCCAGCGGGACCACGCGCTCACCGTCGACGTCGGCGAGCACGAGCGACGCCTCGAGCGCGAGCAGCACCGGCGGGCTGTCGCCGATGGGCGAGCCGGTACCGAGGTTGCCGCCGAAGGTCGCACCGTTGCGGATGAGCCGGGAGGCGAACTGCGGGAACAGCTCGGCGAGCAGCGGGACGTCGCCGTCGAGCTTGCGCTCGATCTCGGTGAGCGTCAGGGCCGCGCCGATCTCGATGTGGTCGGCCTCGAGGCGCAGCTCCCGGAGTTCCGGCAGCCGGTCGATGGCGACCACGCAGTCGGCCCGGCGGGAGCGGATGTTGACCTCGACGCCGAAGTCGGTGGAGCCGGCGACGACGACCGCGTCGGGACGCTCGCGCAGTACCTGCAGTGTCTCGGCGAGGGTGTTCTTCCGCAGGAACGTCTTGCCGTCCTGGGTGTACTCGGTGGCCACCGGGGCGGGCGGCTCCTCGTCGCGGCGCTGTGCGAGGGGGTCCTCGTCGGTGGGCTCACCGACGGCGAACGCGGCATCGCGGATCGGGCGGTAGCCGGTACAGCGGCACAGGTTTCCGCTCAGCGAGTGCAGGTCGAAGCCGTTCGGACCGTGCTCGGCGTCGTGGCCCTCGGCCGCGTCGTCACCGCCGTCCAGCGGGTTGCCGTGCTCGCAGCGGTCGGAGCGGTAGTACTCCGAGGCCATGCTGCAGATGAAGCCCGGGGTGCAGTAGCCGCACTGGGAGCCACCTCGGGTGGCCATCTCCTCCTGCACGGGGTGCAGGGCGGCCGGCGTGCCGTCGGCACCGGGGGTGGCGAGGCCTTCGGAGGTGATGACCTCCTGGCCGTCGAGCGCCGCAGCCGGGACCAGGCAGGCGTTGACCGCGACCCAGTCGGTGGGCTTGTTCACACCGGGGCGGGCCACCAGCACCGAACAGGCGCCGCACTCACCCTCGGCGCAGCCCTCCTTGGTGCCGGTGAGGCCGTTGTCGCGCAGGAAGTCCAGCGCCGTGGTGTGGGGTGCACACGGGAAGATCGGGGTTTCTTTTCCGTTGACCGTAATCCGCGCCTCTGTCATGACAGACCTTCGTTTCCGTGCGCGAGCGATCGATTCATCATGTTCGCCAATTTTCAGGCAGCTTTCTGTGTTCAAACGCGCCACGTGAGAGGAGCAGGCGCAAAATCGGCACGCATATCAATTATGCCGAAGGAGGTTATGGCGGGAGATCCGAAATATGCCGTGGACGGGCACATCAGAACGGCTTGCTCAGCAGCCGTGCGCGATCCGACCCGGGACCCAGACAGTGCACTGGGCGAGGCAACCAAGATCAGAGCTGGTGTACATCTGCTGGTCGCCTCCTTTCGGTAGTTATGGGTCAACGTTTAACGCAAGCTAGTTGGCCGAGACCTCGCAGGTCAAGCCGTGGGCCTTGGTCATTCCCGAACCGGCCGAATTCGCGGTCGGCGCGCCAAAGTCGAGTGGTTGATCGGACGATTTCCGCCCCCCTCGAATGGGGCGATCGCACAGCACCTCGCGCGCCGCCGGTACCGCGCGGTGACCGCGCCGACGCCCCCGGCGCCGCGCCCCGGCTCGCGGGCCTCGGTGGCCACAGGGAGTGAGCCTCGGTGACCACGGGGAGGCGGCCTGCGAATCGCAGGGCGGCGGCCGCCGACGACCTCGCATCCAGCGCCTGATTAGATGAACGTTGGACTGTGTCGCCCCCACCGGAGGCCGGCGCAAGGTCAGCCCCCGTCGATCACCGGGTCACGGGGCACGTTGCACACCAGCACGGGACCGTTCCACGCCCCACCCGCACTACAGGGCCCCAGGCCCAGGTCCCGAGAGTCACATGAGTACCGACACCGCATCGCGCCCGACCGTGCGGCGCCTCCTTGCCGGACGCGCTCCCGCCTTTCCCGGGCACCGCCACACCCTGCACGCCACCGCCTCGGCGATCTCCGTGCTGCTGCTCCTGGCCGCCACGGGCTCCGTACTGCACGAACCCATGCTCATACCGCCCCTCGCGGCCAGCGCGGCCCTCGTGCACAGCACTCCGGCGCTCCCCCTCGCGCAGCCGCGCAGCCTGATCGGCGGCCACCTCCTGTCCGCGCTCGCCGGCTATCTGGTGCTGGCCCTGTGCGGCAGCTCGACGTGGGCCGCCGCACTGGCCGGCGGCCTCGCGCTGGGCACCATGATGATCAGCAGGACGCCGCACTCCCCGGCCGCGGCCACCGCCGTCATCGTCGTCCTGCAGGCGCCTGCCCCGCTGACCTTCCTCCCGCTGCTGCTCACCGCCACGGTTCTCCTTGTCGCCGCGGGGATCGTCGCCGGGCGGGCCAAGCGGGCGTCCCGGTATCCCGTCTACTGGTGGTAGGGGCCCACTGGCGGTAGGGCCACTGTCGGTAGGCCGGCCCACGGTCACCCGGCAGGCCGGTTCACCGTGGGCATCTCGATCTTCGTCTCCTTGCCCTTGGTCAGATAGAACAAGATGTACCGCCGGGCGGCCTCGTCCAGGACCCACGCGGCCTCGGGCACCAGCGGCAGCGGAATGAGGCCCTCGCGGAACTTCACCAGGGCCGGCCATGCGGCCGAGACCGCCGGGTCCCAGACCGGCTCGCGGCGAATGCCGTCCCAGTCGGCCACCTCGTCGCCGACCAGATACCGGGCGAGCGCGTTGCACAGCGGCCGGCCGATGCTGCCGGGGCTGGTCTGCTCGGCGAGCTGGCCGAGCAGGATGTCGGTCAGCTCGACGCCCTCGCGGGTCGGTCCCATGGCCGGGGGCAGCACCTGGTCCGCCTGGGAGTACGCCGCGTCCCAGGTCGCGGGGATGTACTCGTCCTTGATGCCGAGCAGGTCCGCGGTCACCTGCCACACGTGCAGATACGCCGCGGACTCGGCGCCGGTGACCGGGACCTTCCAGTCACGCATCCTGCGCATGGCGAAGGTCGGCAGGGTGTGCCAGGTGACCAGCATGTCGTTCTGGCTGATCGGGATCTCGCCGGGCCAGTGCGGGGACTGCCGCAGCAGGTGGCGCACCGCCGCGTGCACCAGGCGGGTCTTCACGGCCTCGACCATGCAGGAGCCGTCCGGCCGGTACGCGTTCGGGGCGCCGACGGCGAACCCCAGGATGCTCGTCTTGGCGACGCGGTCCTCCATGTCCGCGCCGCCCTTGGAGTAGTAGACCGCGCGTGCCTCCTTGGGAATGGCGGTGCTCAGCATGCCGCCACCCACGCCGTTGAGCAGGTTGAGGTACAGGCCCCTGGTCTTGTTGAACCGGGCCGCGGTCTCCAGCTTGTCGCGGTCCGCCCAGGCCGGCAGCTGCCTCGCCTTGTCTATGAACTCCCGCAGGTCCTGCGACAGTCCGGCCGGCAGGGGCTGGTCGTTGCGCTCCCAGCCCCACAGCAGCCGGTTGACCTCGGGTACGGCGCCGCGGCCGAGCAGTGAGGCGACGAGGGGGTCGGCCTCCTCGTCCCACACCCACCGCGGATCGGCGCCGGCGCCGGACCCCGCGACCGAACCACTGGGCGCCCAGGTCCAGTTCATCAGCGAGCGCGCGTGAGCGGGGGCGGCCATCCCGAGGGCCCCGAGTGTGCCCAGCGCCCCGCCGGAGACGAGCATCTTCCGCCTGCTGAGTTCGGCCATGTCCTCAACTCCTGTATGCGTAGGGCCCGTTCAGGACGGGCGGTTGGCCACCGGGATCTCGATGCTGATCGGCCGCGCCTCGGACAGGAAGAGCAGGGTCGCCCGGCGCAGGAACTCGTCGAAGGTCCAGTAGGCCTTCGGGGCGAGCGGGAAGGGGAGCAGGCCTTCGCGGACGGCGACGAAGGGGCCCCAGGACGCCTTGAGCAGGGGGTCCCAGAGCGGTTCCCTGGGGATCTTCAGCCATTCCGCGATCTGATCCCCGAGCATGAAGCGGGTGAACGAGCCGAGGACGGGCCTGCTCAGGAGGCCGCCGTCGACCTCGGAGCCGAGGCCCAGAAGGATGTCGGCCAGCTCGATGCCCTCGGGCGTCGGGGCGAGCACCGGATCGAGGACCTGCTCCGCCTGGGCGTTCGCCTCGTCCCACGACGCGGGGATGTACTCGTCCTTGACGCCGAGCATGTGCGCGCTCAGCTGCCACGAGTGCAGGAAGGCCGCCGAGTCGGCGGCGGGGATCGGCACCTTCCACGCGGTGAGCTTCTTCATGACGGTGGTCGGCAGGCTGTGCCAGGTGACCATCATGTCCCGCTGGCTGATGGGGATTTCCTCGTCGGCGGCGTCCGCCCAGCGCGGGGACTGCGGCAGCAGGTGGCGGACCGCCGCGTGCACCAGGCGGGTCTTGAGGCAGGTCACGATCATCTCGCCGTCGGGCCGGTAGGCGTTGCGCGAGCCGATGTCGTAGCCGAGTTTGGCGGTCTTGGAGATGCGGTCCTTCATGTCCGCGCCGCCCTTGGAGTAGTAGACGGCGCGCGCTTCCTTGGGGATGACCGTGCTCATCATTCCGCTGGCCAGGCCGTACAGCAGGCCGAGGTAGAGCCCGCGCTTCTCGTTGAAGGCGACCGCGGTGGCGAGCTTCGCCTCGTCGGCCCAGGAGGGCAGTCGGCGGGCCTCCTCCATGAAGTCCCGCAGATCCGCGGGCAGTCCGGCCGGCAGCGGCTGGCCGTTCTTCGTCCAGGTCCGTAACAGCTCATTGACCCGGGGCACTTCGCCCCGCTCGAGGAGCGAGGCGACCAGCGGATCGGCCTCGGCGTCCCACACCCATCGCGGGTCCTCGCCGGCCCCCGCGCCCGCCACCGAACCCTCGGGCGACCAGGTCCACGGCAGCGCCTGCGCGGGCATCGCGGCGCCCAGCGCACCGAGGGCGCCGACCGCGCCCCCTGCCATCAACACCTTGCGTCTGCTGACATCAGCCATACCGCACCTCTCTGATGCGATGAAACGAATTCTGTGTCTGCGTAACATCACTAGCAGCGCACCGCGCGGCTCACAAGTCCTGCTGCAGGAACGGCCGTTGGCGACCCAGGGGCTCCAGGGACGCCGATCCAGCGGAGGGGCGCCCGAACGCGCGCAAAGCATTGACAGCTCACGACACCGTGCGGACACTCACATCCCGGCGATAGCGAACTCAATTTCACCTGGCGAACTCGACGGCCGGGAGAGATGGGTCCAGGAGAGAGAGTGAGCAAGTCCCGTGACCGCACCCGGTTCCGCCCCTCACCGCCCACCCCACCCAGCCGCGCACACCTTCAGGTCGGTGGCCCCCGTCCTCGCCCTGTGCTGGCTCGTCGTCTTCTTCGACGGCATGGACGTGAACATCTACGGCGCCGTGATGCCCCATCTCCTCACCGACCCGGAGCTCGGATTCACCACCTCCCTCGGCGGCACCGTCGGCTCCTGGACCACGTTCGGCATGCTGATCGGCGCGCTCACCGCGGGCACGCTCACCGACTGGCTCGGCCGCAAGCCCCTGGTCACCACGAGCGTCGTGCTGTTCTCGGCCGGCTCGGCGGTGTGCGCGCTCGCCCCGAGCGCCACCGCCTTCGGCGCCGGACGGTTCCTCGCCGGGCTCGGTCTCGGCGGGCTGATGCCCATCGGCCTCGCGATCGTCGCCGAGTTCGCCCCGCCGCGCCGCGCGGCCCTCGCCACCGGCCTGATGATGACCTCGTACCACGCGGGCGGCATGGCGGCCACGGGCCTCGGCCTCGCCGTCGCACCCGAGCACGGCTGGCGCTGGGTGTTCTGGGCGGGCGTCATCCCCGCCGTGGTGGCCGTGCCGCTGGTGCTGAAGTGGCTGCCGGAGTCGCCGCGCGTGCTCCTCGCCAAGGGCCGCACCGAGCAGGCGTACGCGACAGCCGACCGGTTCCGACTGCCGCGCCCCGGCGTCGCCGAGGCACCGGCGGCGGGCGCGAAGGGGCGGCTGTCCGCGATCGGCGCCCTGTTCGCGCCGGGCACCCGCTGGGCCACTCCCCTGCTGTGGATCGCCTCGTTCGCGGGACTGCTGCTCGTGTACGGCGTCTCGACCTGGCTGCCCGCGCTGATGCGTGCCTCCGGTTACAGCCTTTCCTCCTCCGTCACCTTCCTGATGGTGATCAACGCGGGCGGAATCGTCGGCATGCTCGTGGCGGGGCGCACCGCAGACCGGTTCGGTCCGGTGAAGGTGTCCGCGATCTGGTTCGTGCTGACCGCCTGCGGGGTGTTCCTGCTGCGGGCCGAACTGCCGCTGGGCCTCGCGTACGTGATCGTGTTCGCGACGGGCATCTGGCTGTTCAGCGCGCAGGTGATGGTGTACGCCGCCACCGCCACGGTGTACGCACCCGCCGAGCGCGCCACCGGTCTGGGCTGGGTCACCGGAGTGGGCCGGACCGGAGCCGTCGTCGGGCCCTGGCTGGGCGGGGCCGTCCTCACCGACGGCAATGCCTCGCTCGGCTTCACCACCTTCGCCGTCGCGGCCGTCCTCGGCGCCGCCGCGATCTCCCTGGTGCCGCTGGGCAGACGGCCCGCGCGGGACCGGGCCGCCACCGCGGTGGCGGGTGCCACCGGCTGAGCGAGCCCGGGCGCGGCAACGGTGCCCGGCCGACCGGCCGGGCACCGGAGTTAGGGTGACGGCACCACCGGCACGAAAGAGCCCATGACGACGATCGACACCCCGCCCGAGACAGCTCCTCCGGAAGCCGTCGCGCCCCTCATGCGCGGCATTCTCGTGCTGCGCGAACTCGCCGACACCGACGGCGAGTTGAGCCTGCGCGACCTCTCCCACGCCACCGGACTGGCCCGCTCCACCGTCGACCGCGTCGCCGCCACCCTCGAGCGGATGGGCTATCTGCGCCTGGCCGGCCGGTCCGCGACCCTGCAGCCCAGGATCATGGAACTCGGCAACGCCTATCTGGCCGCCGTACGCCTGCCCGACCTGCTCGGCCCGCAGGTGCGCCGCCTTGCCGACGAGCTCGACGAGTCCGTGTCCCTGACCGTGCCCGACGGGGACGGCCTGCGCTTCATCCATCAGGTCACCCACCGCCGCGCCATGACGCTCAGCTTCCGCATCGGCGATCTGCTGCCCCTCGAACGCATGGCACCCGGACCGCTCTTCGCCGCCGAGTGGACGCAGGCGCAGTGGGAGCGGTGGCGGGAACGGCTCGCCGCCGACCCGGAGCAGCGCGGTTTTCCCGCGGTGCGACCGCCGCAGGACGCCGCACGCAACGGGGCCGCGCTTCAGGAACGTACGGCCGAAGCAGCAGACCGCGGCTGGGCGGTCGACGACCAGCTGCTGGAGCCGGGACTGATCGCCCTCGCGGTCGCCGTGCACGACGCCGACGGCCGCAAGGTCTGCGCGGCGAGCGTGGTCAGCCACACCAGCAGGCACACCGTCACCTCACTGCGGGACGCGGTGCTGCCCCGACTGCGCACCGCCGTCGCCGCGATGGAGCAGACCCTGCGGGGCGCCCCGGCCGCGAGCGCCCCGGCCCCGGACCGGGCCGCGCTCGCCGACTGGACCGGAGCCTCGAAGCAGGCCCTCGGGCGGGAGTTCGTGGAGTCGCTGGCCCGCGGTCTGACCGTGCTGACCGCGTTCGGCGAGGGCCGTGACGCCCTGCCGCTCACCGCAGTCGCCGAGGCGACCGGACTGGCCCGGGCGACCGCACGCCGGGCCCTGATCACCCTGGAACACCTCGGCTACGTCACCGCGCACGAGCGGCAGTACCGGCTCACCCCGCGCGTCCTGGACCTCGGCTTCGCCCCGCTGTCCCGCACCTCGCTGTCCCGCCTCGCCGCGCCCCATCTCGACGCCCTGATGCGGCAGGTGCACGACTCGGCCTCGCTCGCGGTCCTCGCGGGCGGGGACATCCAGTACACGGCGCGGGCCGCCGCCGGGCGCATCATGAGCGTCGACATCCACCTCGGCACCCGGCTGCCCGCGTACGCCACTTCGATGGGCCGCATCCTGCTGTCCGGCCTGCCGCCGGCCGAGCGCTCCGCCCTCCTCGACGGCGCCGAACTGCGCGCCCTCACCGAGTCCACCGTCACCGCACGGCCCGCCCTGGACGTACTTCTCGACCGGGTGCAGGAGCAGCAATACGCCCTCACCGACGGCGAGTTGGAGGCGGGCCTGCGCTCGGTCGCCGTCCCCGTCCGGGACCGCGCGGGGCAGGTGGTGGCCGCGGTCAACGTCGCCATGCACAGCAGCCGCCGCAGCAACCAGGAGTGCCTCGACGACGTGCTGCCGGCGCTGCGGGAGACGGCCTCGCGCATCGAGCAGGACCTGTGGACGGCGTCGCGGTACGCCCCCGTCCCGGCGACCTGACCGCGCTGCCACCCGGGAGCCCACCGGGGAGAAAAGGGAAGGCGCTGGTCACCGCGTCCCTGACATGATCGAGCGGTCCATTCCCCCGGCCTGTCAGGAGAGGCCATGTCTTCCCACCTCGGTGACCTGCTCGACCCCGCACTGCTCGCGCGCTCCCTCGACGAGGGCTTCATCCGCGAGCAGAGCCACCCCTCGCTGCCCCTGCGCATTCTCAACTACACCGAGAAGGCCCAGTTCGAGCGCGTGTGGAACGAGGTCACCCGGCAGTGCCGAGGCTTGGTCGTCGACGAGAACGGCCGGATACTCGCCCGTCCGTACGCGAAGTTCTTCAACTTCGCCGAGCACCCCGAGGGCACCTTCGGCCTGGACGAGCCCGTCGTGGTGACCGACAAGCTCGACGGCTCGCTCGGCATCCTCTACCCGGTGCCCGAGGGCGGTCACGCCATCGCCACCCGGGGCTCCTTCGCCTCCGACCAGGCGCTGCACGCGACCGAGGTCTGGCAGGAGCGGTACGCGGCCACCGCGGAGATCAAGCCGGGGGTCACGTACCTCTTCGAGATCATCTTCCCGGAGAACAGGATCGTCTGCGACTACGGCAAGCTCGACGACCTCGTCCTGCTCGGCGGAGTCGACATGGCGACCGGTGCTCCCGTCCCCGCGGACGAACTCCCGTGGGAGGGACCGCGGGTGGACACCTTCGACTTCGCGACGCTGGCCGACGCGCTCGCCGCCCCGCCGCGCGCGGGCGCGGAAGGCCTCGTGCTGCGCTTCCCCGGCCACGGCCACACCATGATCAAGATCAAGCAGGACGACTACGTGGCCCTGCACCGCATCGTCACCGGCCTCAGCGCGCGCGTGGTCTGGGAGCGGCTCGGCGCGGGCGACACGTCGGCCGAGATCTGCGACGGGCTGCCGGACGAGTTCCACGGCTGGATCAAGGACGTGGAGGCCGACCTGAACGGGCGGCGCGACGCGATCCTCGCGCAGGCGCGTGCCGAGCACGCGCGCATCGTCGAGGAGCTGCCCGAGGGGTGGACGCGCAAGGAGTACGCGGCCGTCGCGGGCCGTTCGCCGCTGCGCGCCTGGCTGTTCCAGCTCCTGGACGGCCGTGACCCGTCCGCCCGGATCTGGCACACCCTGCGCCCGGAGGGCGACCAGCGCCCGGCCAATTTCGCGGCCGAGGACACCGAGAACACCGACAGCACAGTCAGCACCGAGGACGCCAAGTCCAGCAAGGACACAGCCTGATGCCCACCCTGCACTTCACCCGAGGCCTGCCCGCCAGCGGCAAGACCACCTGGGCGCGCGCCTGGACGGCCGAGGACCGCGCAGGCCGGGCCCGCGTCAACCGGGACGACCTGCGCGCCATGCTCGACTCCGGCGAGCACGTCAAGGGCGTCACCGAGAAGCGCGTCATGGCCGTCCGGGACGCGGCGATCCTCAAGCTGCTCCGCCAGGGCCACGACGTGGTCTGCGACGACACCAACCTGCCGCAGCGCGTCGCCCGCGACCTGGCCCGCCTCGCGGACCGGGCGGGCGCGGAGCTGGAGGTGCACGACTTCACCGATGTCCCGCTGGAGACCTGCCTGGAGCGGGACGCGGCCCGTGCGGCGTCGGTGGGCGAGGACACCATCCGCGACCTCCACCTGCGTTACCTGGCCGGCAAGGCCTTCCCTCTGCCGCTGCCGGACGAGAGCCGCGAGGCCGCCCCGGTCGGGCGGACGTACGAGCCGAAGCCGGACACCCCCAAGGCGGTCCTGGTCGACATCGACGGGACGGTCGCCCTGATGACGGGCCGCAGCCCGTTCGACGAGACCCGGGTGCACGAGGACGTGCCGAATCCGCCGGTGGTCCAGGTCGTGCGGGCGCTGCACGCGGCGGGCAACCGGATCGTGTTCCTGTCGGGCCGCACCGACGACTGCCGCGAGGCCACCGAGGCGTGGCTGACCGAGCACGTCGGCGTCCCGTACACGGGCCCGTTCATGCGGCCGTCCGGGGACTCCCGGAAGGACTCGCTCGTGAAGGTCGAGCTCTTCGACGCACACGTGCGGGACGCGTACGACGTCACATGCGTCCTGGACGACCGCAACCAGGTCGTCCAGGCCTGGCGGGCCATCGGCCTGACGGTCCTTCAGGTCGCGGACGGGGACTTCTGACGTCTCGCTGACGCCACGGAGGGGGAGCCCGGCTCCCCCTCCTTCGTGTCGAGGCCCGCCCGAACGTCCACGTTACGGACAGCGCAGTGGCGGATCCTGCCCGCCCACCATGAAATGCCCAGGTCAGAGCGGCGCGTATCGGGCAGCAGGTGGCGCAATACTGCGGCAACACCATCGCCACGGGCCCCCGGGTACGTTCCCTGCCATGCCAGCCGAACGCACCCCCGCCGCCCTGCCGATCGCTGCCGCGCGCCGCCGTCGGCTGCGTGCGGACCAGGCGCGCCAGCTCGCCGATCTGCTGCGCCACCAGATTCTGGCGGGCGGCTTCGCCCGGGGCGTCCTGCCCCTGGAGGACACCCTCGCCGCCGACTACCGGGCCAGCCGCAACACCGTACGACAGGCCCTGGACCTGCTGCGCAGCGAACAGCTCGTGCGCCGGCAGCCCGGCGTCGGCACGGTGGTGGTCTGCGAGAAGTATCCGCACGGCCTGGACCGACTGCAGGGTCTTGCCGAAGTCCTGCACGAGCACGGCCGGGTCACCAACCAGGTCCGAACCGTCGGGCCCGTCACCGCCTCCGGCCCCGTGGCCCATCGGCTGGGGCTGCCCGAACACAGCGATGTGCTCTGCATCGAGCGGCTGCGCCATCTCAACGGGCTGCCGCTGTCGCTCGATCTCTCCTATCTGCCCATGGATGTGGGCGGCGAACTGCTCGGCTGCGACCTCGAGAACAACGACATCTTCCGGCTGCTCGAATCGCTCACCGGCGCTCCGCTCGGCCACGCCGAGATCACCCTCGAAGCCGTCACCGCCGACGCGCACTCCGCGGCGGTGCTGCAGGCCCCGCGCGGATCCGCCGTGCTGATGCTGGAGCGGCTGACCCATCTGCCCGACGGGCGGCCGGTGGACCTGGAGTTCATCCGGATCCGGGGCGACCGCATCACCATGAGCGGCGTGCTGCACCGGTCCGTCTGAAGCTCCCCCAATTCCCTCAAGTCGCTTTCCTCCTACGTCACTTCGCCTACTTCACCTTCCTCCTCCCCCCCCCCCCCCGCCCTTCCTGGAGACAGCCATGCCCCTGGTCCCGCAGCGCGCCGATGTGCCCGTGACCATCGACGAGTCCAAGTGCCTCGACGGCTGCACGCTCTGTGTCGACATGTGCCCCCTCGACTCGCTCGCGATCCGCGAGGACAACGGCAAGGCCTATATGCACGTCGACGAGTGCTGGTACTGCGGACCGTGCGCGGCTCGCTGTCCCACCGGCGCGGTCACCGTCAACATGCCCTATCTCCTCCGGTGAACGCTCCGGTGAAACCCCCGGCGAACGCTCCGGCGAAAGGCCCGACTCCCATGAACCGCACGCCGATTGCCCACATCGCCCGCCTCCTCCCGGCGGCCCTGCTGCTGCCGCTCGCCACCGCCTGCGGCGGGGTGGCCGGGGCCGACGACTCGGGCACGGTCACCGTGACCGTCGGCTATCAGTCCAAGACCATCAACACCGTCACCGCGGGCACCCTGCTCCGCTCCCTCGGCTACTTCGAGCAGGAGCTCCAGGAGCGCGGCAAGAAGGACGGCATCACCTACAAGGTCAAGTGGCAGGACTACGCGACCGGCGCGCCGATCACCGCCCAGATGACCGCCGGGAAGATCGACATCGGTTCGATGGGCGACTTCCCGCTCCTGATCAACGCGGCCCGCGGCAAGCAGCTGGGGCAGCCCACCCGACTGGTCGCGGTCACCGGCTACAACCTGCGCGGCGGTCTCAACACCGTGGTCACCGCGCCCGGTTCGCCGCTGAAGTCGCTGGCCGATCTGCGCGGCAAGAAGGTGTCCACCAGCGTCGGCTCGGCGGCCGACGGCACTTTGGTGCGCGCACTGCAGCGCGCCGGGATCGACCCCGAGCAGGGGATCCGCAAGCTCAACCAGCAGCCCAGCGTGGGCGCCTCGGCGCTGACCGCGGGAAGCGTGGACGCACTGTCCCAGTTCGTTGCCTGGCCCGGCCAACTGGCCTTCGAGGGCAAGGCCGAGGCCCTGTACGACGGGGCCGAGCTGAACGTGCCGACCTTCCACGGCGTCACCGTACGAGAAGAGTTCGCCGGGGAGCGCGCGGGCGTCCTCGACGACTTCCTCGCGGCGCAGAAGCGGGCCACCGATCATCTGCGTGACGAGCCGGTGGCCGCGGCCGAGGCAGTCGCGAAGGCGACGGGTCTTCCCGCCGAGGTCGTCTACCTCTACAACGGCGCGGGCGGCATCGCCACCTTCGACCCGCGGCTGCGCCCCGAGCTGATCGCCGCCCTGAAGAAGGACGTTCCCGTCCTCAAGGCGGCCAAGCTCGTCGGCGAGGTCGATGTGGACGCCTTCGTCGACCCGGCCCCGCTGAAGCGGGCGGTGAATTCACCGGACTACCCCAAGGCCACTGCCGCCAAGCCCCAACTGTGGCTGAAGGGCGCGGACTCCACGCGTACCTTCGACAGCCCCAAGGCCCTCCTGAAGGCCATCGACGGCGCCGACGTACGAGCCGCCTACGTGCCCGACGCGGTGACCGGCACCCCGTGGTTCGCGAACCGGGCGATCTGGGTCGCGGACGGCGCCGACCTGTACGCCTTCGTCACCCCGGCCGGCGCGAAGCGGTACGTCGCGGGGCACTTGGGGGCGCGGACCGTCAGCTACGCGGACGCGCTGGAGCTGGCGTCGTGAGTGCGGTGCGCCGTCTGGTGCGGGTCGGTTCGCTGGCCGCGGCGCTCGGCCTGTGGCAGCTGCTGACCTCGTACGACGTCAATCTGTGGCTGCGCTTCGAGCAGTTCCCCACCATCGGGGAGGTGGCCGCGACCCTCGCCGACCGGCTCGGCACCGCACCGTACTGGCAGGACCTGGGCCACAGTCTGCGCCGGATCCTGGTCGGCTTCCTGCTGGCCTCGGTCCTCGGGGTCGCCGCCGGGACGGCCGTGGCCCGCTCGCGCTGGGCCGCCGATCTGTTCGGCCCGCTGGTCGAGGTGGCCCGGCCGATACCGGCCATCGCACTGGTGCCGGTGGCGATCCTGCTGCTGCCCACCAATGAGCAGGGCATCGTGTTCATCACCTTCACGGCGGCTTTCTTCCCCGTGCTGGTCTCGACCCGGCATGCGGTGCGGGCCCTCAGCCCGGTGTGGGAGGAGGCCGTGCTCACCATGGGCGGCGGCCGGCTGCGGGTGCTGTTCTCGGTGGTGCTTCCGGGCGCGCTGCCGGGCATCTTCGGGGGCCTCTCGGTGGGCATCGGCGTCTCGTGGATCTGTGTGATCTCCGCCGAGATGATCTCCGGGGAGTACGGGGTGGGCTATCGCACCTGGCAGGACTACACGATCGTCGACTACCCGGGCGTCTTCGTCGGCATGGCCACCATCGGCCTGCTCGGCTGGCTGACCTCCACGACGGTGGAGCTGCTGGGCCGACGCGCGACCGCCTGGCTGCCCCGCCCGGCCGAACGGGTCTCGGCACGCCCCGCGCGACGGGTGCTGCGCCGCTCGACCGCGCCCGCGACCGCTGCCGCGTCGGCTCGCACCGCCGCCTCCACCCCCGTACCCGAGAAGGAGCCGGTCCCATGAGCCCTACCCGGACCGCCGCGGCCGCCACCTCGACCTCGTCCGCCACGTCGAGCGTGTCCACCGCGTCCGCGACGACCGGCGCCGAACTCGCCCTGCACGGCGTACAGCTCGGCCATCCGGGCGGCACCGCCGTGGCGGGCACCCTCGATCTGCGGATCGCGCCCGGTGAACTGCTCGCCGTGGTCGGCCCGTCCGGCTGCGGCAAGTCCACCCTGCTGCGCACGCTCGCCGGACTGCTGCCCGCGCTGGCGGGGGAGGTGGCCGAGGACGGTGAGCCGATCGCCCGCCCGGATGCCGACCGGGCCCTGGTCTTCCAGCACGATGCCCTGCTGCCGTGGCGCACCGTGCGCGCCAACGTCGAACTGCCCCTGGCCATCCGCCGGCAGCCCCGGGCCGAACGCAGAGCGGCCGCGGCCGACTGGCTGGACCGGGTCGGTCTCGCCGACCACGCCCACAAGCTGCCGCACCAGCTCTCCGGCGGACAGCGTCAACGCGTCCAGCTGGCCCGCGCCTTGGCCGGCCGGCCCCGCACGGTCCTGATGGACGAGCCCTTCGGCGCCCTGGACGCGCACACGCGCGCCGGAATGCAGGACCTTCTTGTGGACATCCTCAACGGCACCGGCGCGACCGTCGTCTTCGTCACCCACGACGTGGACGAGGCCCTCCATCTCGGCGACCGCGTCGCCCAGTTGGCGTCCGGCGAGGTCTTCGACGTGCCGTACCCGCGGGACCGCGAGGCACGGCAGGCCGCCGGCACGGTCGCCCTGCGCCGACGCGTCCTCGCCTCCCTCTGACCGAACCCCCGAAAGGCACGCCCGTGAACACCGTGGCGGACACCCCCCTGGCCATTCCCGCCCTCGCCGACGCGACGGAACTGTCCTGCGACGTCCTCGTCATCGGCGGCGGCACCGCGGGCACCATGGCCGCGCTGACGGCCGCCGGACGCGGCGCCCGCGTACTGCTTCTGGAGAAGGCCCACGTGCGGCACTCCGGCGCACTCGCGATGGGCATGGACGGCGTGAACAACGCGATCATCCCGGGACGGGCCGAACCCGACGACTACGTCGCCGAGATCACGCGCGCCAACGACGGCATCGTCGACCAGTCCACCGTCCGCCAGACCGCGACCCGCGGCTTCGCCATGGTCAAGCGCCTGGAGTCGTACGGGGTGAAGTTCGAGAAGGACGAGCACGGCGAGTACGCGGTCCGCCAGGTGCACCGGTCCGGTTCCTATGTGCTGCCCATGCCGGAGGGCAAGGACATCAAGAAGGTGCTCTACCGGCAGCTGCGGCGCCGCGAGATGCGCGAGCGCATCCGCATCGAGAACCGCGTCATGCCGGTCCGGCTGCTCACCCACCCCGGCGACGGCCGGGTGATCGGCGCGGCCGGATTCCACACCCGCACCGGGGAGTTCACCGTCGTGCGCGCGGGCGCGGTCGTCTTGGCCACCGGGGCCTGCGGGCGCCTCGGCCTGCCCGCCTCCGGCTATCTGTACGGGACGTACGAGAACCCGACGAACGCGGGCGACGGCTATGCGATGGCCTATCACGCGGGCGCCGCGCTCACCGGCATCGAGTGCTTCCAGATCAACCCGCTGATCAAGGACTACAACGGCCCTGCCTGCGCCTACGTCGCGAACCCGTTCGGCGGCTACCAGGTGAACCGGCTCGGCGAGCGGTTCGTGGAGTCGGACTACTGGTCGGGGCGGATGATGTCCGAGTTCGCGGCCGAACTCGCCTCCGACCGGGGCCCGGTGTACCTCAAGCTCAGCCATCTGCCCGAGGAGACCATCAGCGCGGTCGAGTCGATCCTGCACACCACCGAGCGGCCCACCCGGGGCACCTTCCACGAGGGGCGCGGGCACGACTACCGCACCCACGACATCGAGATGCACATCTCGGAGATCGGCCTGTGCGGCGGGCACTCCGCCTCGGGGGTGCGGGTGGACGCGCAGGCCCGTACGACCGTGCCCCGGCTCTACGCCGCCGGCGACCTCGCCTGCGTGCCGCACAACTACATGATCGGGGCGTTCGTCTTCGGCGATCTGGCCGGCGAGGACGCCGCCCAATTCCGGGCCTATGAAGGGGAGTTGCCCCGCGAGCAGCTCGTCGCCGCGCACGAGCTCGCCTACCGGCCGCTGCGCCACCCCGACGGACCCCCGCAACCGCAGGTGGAGTACAAGCTGCGCCGGTACGTCAACGACTATGTGGCACCGCCCAAGAGCGGGGCCAAACTGTCGCTCGCGGTGGAGGCGTTCGACCGGATGTCGGACGAGATCGCGGACATGGGCGCGCGCACCGCGCACGAGCTGATGCGCTGCGCCGAGGTCGGCTTCATCCGGGACTGCGCGGAGATGGCCGCCCGCGCGTCGCTGGCCCGCACGGAGTCGCGCTGGGGTCTCTACCACGAGCGTCTCGACCACCCGGAGCAGGACGACGCAGGCTGGCTGCACCATCTGGACCTGCGCAAGTCCCCTTCCGGGGCAATGGAGTTCACCGCACGGCCGGTCGAGCCGTATGTGGTTCCGGTGCCGGAGTTCGACCCCGCGCCCGGGCCGGAGCGGTGGCTGGGCGAGGTCGCGTTGACGCCGGTGGCCACGGCGGGCCCGCGCGACTCCGCACCGGCTGCGGCGCCGGCCCCGGTGCCGCCCGTGGAGCCGGTCGCGGCCCGCCCCTCGCCCGTTCCGGTGCGGCCCGGCCCCGCCCTCCTGAGGCTGCTCGCCCTCGCCGAGGACTCCCCCGACCTGGACGCGCTGCTCCCTTACCTCACCGACGCCGACCCGGCGGTTCGTGCGGCCGCCGTCGCCGTCCTCGGCGAGACCGTGCCCTCCGGTGCGGGCCGCGCGCTCGCCGACCGGCTGCAGGACACCGCACCCCCGGTCCGGGCGGCGGCCGCGGCAGCCCTGCGCGAGCTGGTCGAAGTACTGCCTGCCGAGCCGGAGTTGGGGGCGGGCCTGCGCGAGGCGCTGCGCGTGCCGGACCCGGTCGTGCGGGCCGCCGCACTCGAAGTGCTGCGAGCGCTGCGCCTGGGCGATGCCCCGCTGTACTCCCGCGCGCTGGGCGACGCCGACATCGACGTCCGTATCCATGCCGTGCGGGCCCTGGTCTCGGTGGACGCCGTCACCGGTCTGGCGGCGGCCGGCGCCGACCCGGCCCGCGAGGTACGGGTCGCGGTGGCCCGGGGGCTGGCCGCCGTACGCGACCCGGATCCGGCGCCCCTTCGCCCGCTCCTCGACGACCCCGACCCGCTCGTCACCGGCGCCGCCCTCGCCGCCCTGGCCACCACCGGCTGCCCGCCCGCATACGCCGCACGGGCCACCGCCGCCCTCGACGACCCCGCCTGGCAGGTCCGCGCCGGTGCGGCCACCGCGCTGCGGGCGGCCGCCGCTGCCGTGCCCGCCCTCGCCAAGGCGCTGGACGACTCCAACCCGGACGTGCGTAAGGCCGCAGTCCTGTCCCTCCTCGCCCACCGCGCCGACCCGGCGGCCCGGGCCGCGCTGGCCACGGCCACCACCGACGCCGACGCGGACGTCCGCGCCTACGCCTCCCGCACGGACTGCAACCTCGTCGCAACGTCGCAGGGAGTCGACTGACCCGCACCAGCAGAACTACGCGACAGCCGACAGGTCTCAGCCATGACGACTAGCAGGTGTCAGCCGTGACGACCAACCATCCACCGCGCGTCGAACTGACCCCGGATGCCGCCGACTTGGTGCGACGCCTGCGGGAGCGGCACGGCCCGCTGATGTTCCACCAGTCGGGCGGCTGCTGCGACGGCAGCTCGCCCATGTGCTATCCGGAGGGCGACTTCCGCACCGGTTCCTCCGACCTCCTCCTCGCCGAGCTGTCCGTCGACGGGGTCGATGAGCCGGTCGGGTTCTGGATGGCGAAGAACCAGTACGAGGTGTGGAGCCACACCCGGCTCATCGTCGATGTGGTGGCGGGGCGCGGGGGCGGGTTCTCGCTGGAGGCGCCGGAGGGGGTGCGTTTTCTCATACGTTCCCGGATCGTCGGAACGTAGCCGTCCGGGCGTCGCGCGCATCTGGTGAACTCCCTTTCCGACTGGGACAGTTGGAGGGTTCCGGTCGGGGAGATGCGCCAGGGGGGCCTGTGACATTTCGTACGCGAACGTCCAGACGGTTCAGAGGGGTGCGGTCGGCGTTGGCGGTGCTCTCCGCCTGCGGGGCCCTGGTCGGTGGCGGGCTCGCCGGGGCCGCACCGGCATCGGCGGCGGATCCGGTCGTGCGGCTCGCGCCCGGCGTCGAGTACCGGTCCTTCGACATCGCCGCGTCGCACGGCACCACCCGCGCGCACGTGGTCAGCGTCGACCTGCGCGACCCGCGACTGCGGCTCGATCTGCTGTACCCGGGCGCCGTGGGCAAACGCCAGACCGTGTCGGGCATGGCTGACGCGCAGGGCGCCCTCGCCGCCGTGAACGGCGACTTCTTCAACATCACCGAGACCCAGCACCCGGGCGTCGAGGCGACCGGGGCGCCCGTCGGCCCCGCCGTCGCGGGCGGCCACCGGCTCAAGGCCGCCGTGCCGGACGGCCAGCGCTTCGGCCCGGCACTGCCGCCCGGCACCACCACCCGGGACGTGTTCGGGGTGGGCATCGACCGCCGGGCACGGCTCGACTCGCTCGCCCTGGACGGCTCGGTACGCACCGAGCAGGGCAGGCTGCCCCTCGGCGGGCTCAACCAGTACGCGCTGCCCGTGGGTTCGGTCGGGGCGTTCACCTCCGACTGGGGATCGGTGTCGCGACTGCGGGCCACCTGCGGCACGGACACCGACCGGGCGGCGCCCTGCTCGACCGACACGTACGAGGTGACGGTGCTCGACGGGCGCGTCGTGGCGGCCGCCGAGACGCCGGGGGCCGGGCCGATCGGGCCCGGTGAGACCGTGCTGGTCGGGCGGGAGGCCGGGGCGCAGGAGCTGCGCAAGCTGAGCGAGGGCGAGCGGGTCTCGGTCCGCCACCGCCTGGTGGCCGCCTCGCCCCGGATTCCGTACCGGATGGCCCTCGGCGGGTACCCGGTGCTGCGCGACGGAGTGCCGCTGGCCGGCCTGGACACCGTCACCTCGGCGGTACGCAGCGCGGTGGGCGCCTCCGACGGCGGGTGGCGGATCCATCTGCTCGCCCTGGACGGCGCGGTGGAGTTCCGGACCGGGCTGACCATCGCCGAAGTCGCCGATGTGATGCGGGACTTGGGTGCCGACGACGCGTTCAGCCTGGACGGCGGCGGGTCCTCGACGCTGGTGTCGCGGGATCCCGGGGCGCCCGCGGTGACGGTGCGCAACCACCCCAGCGGGGGTGTGGAGCGGCCGGTGCCGAACGGGGTGGCCGTCTTCGCCCGCCCCTGACGGCTCCTTTCACCGCGGGCGGGGCGGCTCACTCCGCGTCGCGTACCGCCACGAGCCCGTTGAAGACGCCGACGTACGCCGTCCCGTCGGGCCCGAGCGTCACCGGCGCCCAGTTGTTGTCGTACGCGATGCCCGTGCCCACGAGCTTGCGCCAACGCCGCTCCCCCGTGCGGAAGTCGACCGCGGTCAGGTACCAGGCATCGATGCCCAGCGCGTTCGGTTCCTTTTCGTAGAAGTACAGCAGGCCGTTCGCCGTGGACAGCTTCGGCACGGTCGACGGCGAGCGGACCGCGCTCTCCCAGACCGTGTCGCAGCCGCTGCCGTCCTCGCGGACGTCGACCCTGCTCACCCCGCCGACGACGCTGCGGCCGAAGGTAAGTGAAGTGACGTTCTCGTAGCCGTAGTTGTTCTCGACGACGAGGCTGTTGCGCCAGCTGATGAGGGAGTTGTCCGTCGTGGAGGCGCCGGAGCCGAAGACCGGGACCTTGCAGACCAGGCGCCGGCCGTCGGGGACTCCGGCGTCGCGCCGGTAGACGAGGATGTTCATGCGGTCGTCGGCGTTGTCGGTGATGGCCACGTACTTCTGGCCGTGGGCGCCGAAGAGGTCGGGGGTGGTTCCCGAACCCTGGTTCACGGAGCCCGGCTTGGTGCCCGTGCCGCGGTCGTACGTCTGGCGCCACTGGGCGCGCGGGGTGCCGTCGGCGTCGGCGCGGAAGCTGTAGAGGGCGTGGTCGGTGACGATGGACACGCCGTCCTGGGCGACGGAGAACGAGTTCTGGATCTCCTCGCCGGCCAGCCGGATCGAGCGAATGTCGCCGCTCGCCGGGTCGACGGTGCCGACGCGGCCCTGCCGGGTCACCCACCAGATGCGGCCCTGCCAGTCGGGCATCACGGAGGTGACCGGATCGCACTCGCCGTCCGGGTTCAGGTTGGTCCAGGACACGCAGTCGTGCGGGACGTGGGAGGTCAGGTCCCAGTCCTTGTCGACGACGAACTTCCAACTGCCGTCCGCGGCCTGCTCGTGGGCGAGGCGGACGATGTGCTGGCGGGAGTCGGCGAGGACCAGGCGGTCCTCGTTGTCGAGGTAGGAGTACGCACCGCCCGAGGTGTCCTTGAAGATCCGCGAGAAGTCGAGACGGGTGATCGCCTCGACCGTCGAGGGCCGCTGCGGCAGCTTGTACTCGGCGAGCGTGTCCAGGGACCTCGGGTCGAGGAGCTTCACCAGGAAGCCCTCGAAGGTGCCGCAGACGGTGACGATGCGGCCGGCCGAGTCGAAGGTGACGGTCGCGCACTCGCCGCCGAGCGCGGCCATCTTCTCGCTGTCCACGGCGGGCCTGTCGCCCAGCGGTCCGCTCCAGGGGTACGTCCCGCTGCCGGCGGCGTCCGCGTGCATGCCGCTGCGGCCGTTGGCGGCGAGGAAGGGGTGCTGCGGGGGTGCCTCGCCGGGGACGGGCCGCGCGGCGGCGGGGGCGCCGGAGTAGTTCTCGACGAGCCGGTGGCCGGGCGCCTTGGGGATCTCCTCGGCCTGCGCCGGAAACGCCACGGACGCGGCGGTCACGGCGAGGGTCAGGGCGAGTGCGCGGGAGAGCGGTCTGCGGGACATGGGCACGAAGCTAGGGCCGTGATCCCCAACTGCCCAAGAAAAGCTGAGGGTTGTTCATGAAAGCGACACGATCGCCGCGCCCCCTTCGGCCCCGGGCCCCGGCACCGTGTCGCGGCCCGGGGCCGCGTTACGGCTGCAGCCCGCTGACGATGTTGGCCGTGGCGGTGAGTCCGCTCTGGATGGTGGGCGCCGCCTTGGAGCTCGCCAGATAGAAGCCGAGCAGGACGCACACCAACGCGTGCGAGATCTTCAGGGCGCCGTTGCGCAGGAAGACCACCGCAAGGATCAGCAGCAGCACGACGACTGAAATCGAAATGGCCATGGTCAACCTCCTCCGCCACGTCGGCACCGCGGCTTTCGGCCGCCAGTGTGGCGTAGCGGAGGGCCCGTTCAGGGGAGTGGCATGTCCTCCGAACGAGGGTTGACTGCGTGTAACCGTCGCCCGATGAGAGGCGGTCAGCGTCGGTCGTACGCGTCCAGGAAGCCCTCGAGCGCCGCCAGGTCATCGGTGTTGAGGTGGTCGGCGTCGGCCGCGATCAGCTCGGCCCACACCGCGCCGCGCTCCTGGCCGGGCAGGTCGGGCGTGGCCCAGAACCGGACCCGCTGGCCCCGGGCGTGCGCGGTGCTCACGAGGGTGTGCAGCTTGTCCCGCTCGGCGCTGGGCATCGGGCCCACGCCCTGCCAGGTGAAGTTGTTGGCCCAGTTGTCGCTGATCAGCGGGATCAGCGCGGCCGTGGCCGGGCCGCCGAGGTCGGTGAGGCGCCCGTCGTAGAAGGCGTGCCGCACCTGCTGCGCCTCCATCGGGGCGCGGGCCGCGCGGTCGCCCGAGATCACGGCGGTGACCGGTCCGCGGTGGACGCGGCCGTGCGCGTACGTCGTGAACATCCCCCGGTAGCGCCGCAGATGGCGATGGAGTTCGAGGTACGTCGCCGCGCCCTCGGTCTTGATGTCGATGAGCAGCTGCACCGGCTTGCGGTGACCCCGGTGCACCGAGCCGTGGTTGGCCTTGATGCGGGCCTTCAGCGGGTCGAGGTAGAGCGCTTCCAGGGTGCGTTTCGGGTCGAGCCCGCCCGGCTCGTGGGCGACGAGGAGTTGGCCGTCGACCAGGAAGATGTCGGCTTCGACGCTGGTGAAGCGGTGGTCCAGGGCGTCAAGGAGCGGGCGCGGGTGCAGGTAGTCGTTGTGCGCGTGCGCACGGCGCAGGGGTTTCTTGTGGCGGCCGTCGGCGTCTTGGGCGTACGCGTACGCGGGTGCGGCCAGGGTGCCGGCGAGGGCTGCGGTGATCGTGGTGACGGCTCTGCGGCGACTCACTGGGGCCATGGTGTCTCCCGGGGCGGCGGCGGGTGGGGCTGCATGCGTGAGTATGCGTGCCCGGTCCGCTCAAATGGCAGTGCCCTGCGTGGAGTTGGCGTTCTCGTCGCCGACGGTTCATTCGAGGTGCGGCTCTTCTTGTTCCCCACCCCGCCCCTTCCCGAAAGGCTGCCGCCGGCTTCCACGACGGGTGCGGGATGTCGTCCACGACGGTCACCAACGTCCTCAAACGCCGGACGGGCTGATGGATCAGCCCGTCCGGCGCATGCCTCCCCGGGCCCACTCCCCTGGGCCCCGTGCTTGCCGGTGACGGCCCACTCCCCCGAGTCCTCCCGTCACCGGCCGGCAGTCCGTGAAGCGGCTACACCCCGCTGCGCTGCAACTGGTCGGCCAGGGCGTCGAGCAGGGTTCGCCAGGCCTCCTCGAATCCGGTGACGGCCTGCTTCTCCAGGAGGGCGACCACCTCGTCGTAGGAGACGCCGAGCACGGCCAGGGCCTCCAGGTCCTCGCCGGCCTGCCGGAAGTACGGGCGGATGGTGTCGCCGGTGACCTGTGCGTGGTCGGCGGTGGCGTCGAGGGTGGCCTCCGGCATGGTGTTGACCGTGTCGGGGGCGACCAGTTGGTCCACGTAGAGCGTGTCGGGGTAGGCCGGGTCCTTCACCCCGGTCGAGGCCCACAGGACGCGCTGGCGGTGCGCGCCCTCGGCCTCCAGGGCGGCCCAGCGCTCGCCTCGGAAGACCTTCTCGTACGCCTCGTAGGCGAGCCGGGCGTTGGCGAGTGCGGCCCTGCCGCGCAGTGCGCGCGCCTCGGGCGTGCCGATGTCGTCGAGCCTGCGGTCGATCTCGGTGTCGACGCGGGAGACGAAGAACGACGCCACCGAGTGGATCTTCGACAGGTCGTGGCCCGCGTCCCGGGCCCGCTCCAGGCCGGCCAAGTAGGCGTCCATGACGGCCTGGTGGCGTTCCAGGGAGAAGATCAGGGTGGCGTTGACGCTGATGCCGTCGGCTACGGTCTCGGTGATCGCGGGCAGGCCCGCCTCGGTCGCCGGGATCTTGATCATCACGTTCTCGCGGTCCACCAGCCAGTGCAGCTGCCGGGCCTCGGCGACGGTGGCCTCGGCGTGGTGCGCGAAGCGCGGGTCGACCTCGACGGACACCCGTCCGTCGCGGCCGCCGGTGGCGTCGTACACCCAACGCAGCACGTCACAGGCGTCGCGCACGTCCTTGGTGGTGATCATGCGGACGGCCTCGTCCACGGTGAGGCCGCGCGCGGCGAGGTCGCGCAGCTGCGCCTGGTAGCCCGCGCCGCCGGCGATCGCCTTGCTGAAGATGGCCGGGTTGGTGGTCACCCCGGTGACGTACTTGTCGCGGATGACGTCCGCGAGGGAGCCGCCGGTGATGCGGGTGCGGGAGAGGTCGTCGAGCCAGAGGGAGACGCCCTCGCCGGTGAGCCGGTCGAGTATGTCGTGCACGGCGTTGCGTTCCTTACGTTGCGCGGGAGTTGAGGGCGTCGGGGGCGAGCGGTGAGGGGCGGGCTTGGAGGCCCCGGGGACGTAGGGGGCCTCCAAGCCCGGTCCGGGTCCGGCTACTTGACGCCGAGCTCGTCGCGCCAGTTCGGGTAGAACTTGTCCGCGTCGGCCTGGAAGGACTCGAAGGCGCCCTTGAGCTCCGGGTGGTCCTTCGCGTACTCGGTGAGCTTGATGCCCTTCATCCAGGCGTCCTGCGCCTGACGCAGGGACTTGGCGCCCGCGGTGCCGCCGTCCTTGTGGCCGAAGGCGCCGCCGCCCGAGGTCTGGATCACATTGGAGTGGCCCAGATTGTCGAAGAAGCCGGGCAGGCGCAGGGCGTTCATGCCGCCGGAGATGATCGGCGTCGTGGCCTTCATGCCCAGCCATTCCTGGTGGTAGAAGGGACCGTCGGCCGCGTCCTGGTCCAGCATGAAGGCGATGGCCTTGTCGGCGGCGTCACCCTCCATCTTGCCGTAGCCCATGGTGCCGGTGTGCATGCCCGAGGCGCCCTGCAGACGGGTCATCTTGCAGTGCACGAAGGACGTGTAACCGCGCTGCGACTGCGGGCTGGTGACGGCGCCGTGGCCGGCCCGGTGGAAGTGCAGGAACTGGTTGGGGAAGTTCCGGCGGGCGGTCGTGACCGAGGTCGGTCCGGCGACGTAGCCGTCGACGAGGAAGGCGACGTGGTCGGCGTTCTCGGCGAAGGTCTCCAGGATGAACTCGCCGCGGGCGATCATCTCGGCCGGGTCGTCGGCGGTGATGTTGGCGGAGAACAGCTTGGCCTCGCCGGTGGCGTCCTGGGCGCGGCGCATGGCGTCGGCCACTGCCTTCATCGTGTCCTTGAGCGGCGCGAAGACCTGGTTGCCCTGCGGCTCGTCGTTCTTGATGAAGTCGCCGCCCAGCCAGAACTGGTGGCAGGCGTCCGCGAAGGGCTGCGGGCGAAGGCCCAGCTTCGGCTTGATGATGGTGCCGACGACCATGCCGCCGTTGACGACCGGGCGGTCCAGGACGCGCCACATGTCCTGGATGTTCATCATCGGGCCGTCGAACAGGCGCAGGTAGGCCGGCGGCACGTAGAAGTCGTGCATCTTGGCGTACTCGACGTCGCCCATGCCCTGGTTGTTGCCGATGGTCAGGGTGAGGAAGGAGGCGATCATCGCGCGGCCGTCGATGATGTTGCGGTCGAAGAGCTCGATCGGGTACGCGATCTTCATGAGCTCCTTGGCCTCGTCGATCTCGTAGACGAGCGCGTCGACACCCTTGGTGAAGTCGTCGGTGGTGCACACCTCGACGTTGGTGCCGGTCGAGGACTCGGCCGCGAAGTGGGCCGCGGTCGAGAGGAAGTCGCCGAAGCCGGCCTTGGGCTTCATCGTGTAGGCGCACAGCACGTGACGGCCGCCCTTGATGAGGTCCTCTTCGTTCAGGGCAAGGTTGGCGTAACGGCTCGACTGGTCCATGGTTCTTCTTCTCCTTGCGTTCTCAGTTCGCGCCGGTGCGGGGCCGAACTGGCGTTACGAGTACGGGTGTCAGGCCTGGGCGGCGGTCTGGAAGACCTCGGGGTTGGCGCAGTGGGCGAGCGGCTCGCCCAAGAGGTAGCGGCCGACCTCGCCGGCGACGATGCGCGCGGCCTTGTGGGCGACCTCCTGGCTGCCGCCCGCGATGTGCGGGGTCATGACGACGCCGGGGGTCTTGAGGAGGCGGGAGTCGGCGGGGACCGGCTCGCTCGGGAAGACGTCGAAGCCCGCGCCGGACAGCTGCCCGGAGTCGAGCGCGTCGCACACGGCGTCGTAGTCCAGGAGGGCGCCGCGGGCGCAGTTGACGATGACGGAGCCGCGCGGCATCTTCGCGAGCTGCTCGGCGCCGATCATGCCCTTGGTCTCCTCGGTGACGCGGGCGTGCAGCGAGACGATGCGGGAGCGGGTGAGCAGGTCGTCCAGGGAGACCAACTCGGCGATGCCCTCGACCAGTTCGGGCTTGACGTACGGGTCGAAGACCAGGACCTCGGCACCCATGGCCTTGAGGACCTTGGCCACGCGGGAGCCGATGGCGCCGTAGCCGATGAGGCCGACGATGGCGCCCTCGATCTCGATGCCGCAGTTGTTGTAGTCGTAGTAGTCGCCGCGCCACACGCCCTGGCGCAGGTCGGCGTGCGTGTCACCGACCCCGCGGGCAGCGGCCAGGAGCAGGGTGAGGGTGTGCTCGGCGGTGGCGGTGGCGTTGCGGCCCGGGGCGTAGCAGACGGCGACGCCGTGCTTGGTGGCCGCTTCCAGGTTGGCGTTGACCGGGCCGCCGCGGCTGATGCACATCAGCTTCAGGTCGGGGCAGTTGGCCAGGATGCGCTCGGTGAGCGGGGCGAGCTGGGTGACGCAGACCTCGACGCCCTGCAGGGCCTCGATCATCTCGTCCTCGGTGCCGGAGGCCTCGATGACCTCGGCGACGGGGCCGAAGGGGGTGTGCGGCCAGGGCAGCTTGATCTCGGCGACGTCAACCTTGCCGTCGGTGGCCTTGACGACCTCTTCGGTCAGCAGGTGCGGGAGGACGAAGTGGTCGCCGGCTGCGAGGACCTTGGTGCTCATGAGGGGTTCTCCTGAGGGGGTGGGAGGAGTCGGTACGTGGTGGTCGGTGGCTGCGCGTCAGTGCGGGGCCGGCGCGGGCACCGGAGGGGTCGGCGCGTTGAAGCGCAGCAGGGAGGCCTGGCCGCCGCTGAGGCGGACCTCGGTGAGGGTGCCGTTGTCCAGGAACGGGAACACCCGGCGGTAGTCGTCGAGGTCGATGCCGAGCAGGTCGCAGAGCATCACCCGGAACAGGGCGTTGTGCGCGACGATCAGGATCCGGCCGCCGGGGAACTCTGCGGCGATCTCTTCGAGGCAGGCCTTGGCCTGCGCGGCGGCGACCCTGGGGTCGTTGCCGCCTGGCAGGTGGTCGGTGACCGGCCGGCGCAGGAAGGCGGCCTGCCGCTCGGGGAAGCGCTCGGCCATCTCGGCGATGGTCAGGCCCTCGCCGTCGCCGAAGTCGAGCTCGTAGAGCCGCTCGTCGATGCGCGGCTCCAGGTGCAGGGCGCGGGCGGCGGGGGCGGCGGTGAGCCGGGCTCGGGTGAGCGGCGAGGTGTAGACCGCGTGGATCTGCTGGCCCTTGGCCCAGGCGCCGAGGTCGTCGGCCTGGCGCAGGCCCCGCTCGGTGAGCGCGACGTCCGCGCGGCCCGCGTAGCGGTTCTCGGCGTGCCAGACGGTCTCGCCGTGGCGTACCAGGATGAAGTCGGTCATCGTGCTGCCCTCTGCTTGGCGTGTGCGGCAACGGCGTTGTCGAGCCAGCCGCGGCGGACGAGTTCGTCGAGGAAGGCGAGGTAGACGGGGGTCCAGCGCGCGGTGCGGGCCGGATCGGGCTGGATCTCCTCACCGATGCGGACCATGGCGGCGGCCGCGTCCTGCACGGAGGCGCCGCTGGAGGTGGCGGCGAGGACCGCCATGCCGATGGCGCCCTCGGCCTGCTCGGGCAGCCGGACCGGGCGGCCCATGACGTCGGCGCGCAGCCGGGACCAGTAGCGGTTCCTGGCGCCGCCGCCGGTGAGGGTGAGCGGGCCGTCGACCGGGGCGCCGAGGAGGTCGAGGTAGTCGAAGCAGAGGCGCTCCACGCAGGCGACACCGAGGAGGTAGGCGTGGAAGCGCTCGGCCTCGTCGGCCGGGGTGCCGAGGACGAAGGGTTCGGCATCCGGGGCACGGAAGGGGAAGCGCTCCCCGCCCGTCGACACCAGGGGGTAGGCGACCGCGTCGGAGTCCGACTCGCTTGCCAGGACGGTGAGTTCGTCGAGGTCGGCGCCCGCGAACTCGCGGGAGATCACGCCCGCGCCGCTGCTGGAGGCGCCGCCGGGCAGCCAGCTCTCGCCGGGCCCGCGGTGGCAGTAGACGACGCCGCCGGGGTCGCGTACGAGGTGCGGGCTCATGCCCTTGAACACCAGGGTGGTGCCGAGCACCGAGTTCCAGGCGCCAGGGGTGAGGGCGCCCGCGCCGATCTGGGCGGCGCAGCCGTCGGTCATGCCGGCGACGATCGCCGTGCCGGCCGGGATACCGGTCGCCTCGGCGGCCTCGGCGCACACGGTGCCGATGACGCTTCCGGGACGTACGACATCGGGCAACAGGGCGGCAGGGACGCCGAGTTCGGCCATCTCCTTCTCGGGCCAGCGCTCCTCGATCAGGTGGTAGCCGGTCTTGAGGGCGTGGCTGGCGTCGGAGGCGACCTGATGGCCGGCGAGGCGCCAGGTGACCAGGTCGGTCTGGTGCAGCAGCCGGACCCCAGTACCGGCTGCTGCAGGTTCGTTGTCGAGCAGCCACAAAAGCTTGGGCAGGGCCCAAGAGGGCTGCATCGAGCGGTAGCCCAGGTCCTGCCAGACGGCCTCGCCCGCCTGGTTGGCGCGCACCGCCTGGTCGGCGGCGCGCCCGTCGTCGTACATCAGGCCCCGGGTGAGCGGGGTGCCGTCGGCGTCCGCGAGAAGGATCGTGCCCGAAGTGCCGTCGAGGGCAAGGCCCTTGACGCGTGCCGGGTCGATGCCGACGAGGGCTTCGCGGCAGGCCTCGGCCAGCGCGCTCCACCACTGCTCGGGGTCCTGTTCGTGGCGCTTGCCGTCGCGGTGGCTGGTCAGCGGCCGCGAGGCGGCGGCCAGGACCTGCCCCGTCGAGTCGACGGCGACGCAGCGCGCGGACTGCGTGCCGAGGTCGAGGCCGAGCCAGACGGCGTCAGCGGGGAGGCGGTCAGGCACGGGGAGCTCCTTGTGCGGGGGCCTTGCGGGGCCCGGGGACGTAAGGGGCGGCGGAGGCGTTGGCCGCGCTCCAGCCCGCCTCGCGGGCCAGGGTGCGCCACTCGAGGAAGGACTCGTACAGGCCCGCGTAGTACTGGGAGCGCTCCGGGTCCGGCTCCCAAGTGGACGTCATCCGTACGTACTTGGCGGCGGCGCTGTGCATGGACGACTCGGCGCCGGAGAGCACCAGGGCGGTCAGGAACGCGCCCTTGGCGCCGAGCTCGGTGTCGCCGGAGCGGGCCGTGGGCACGCCGGTGGTGTCGGCGATGAGCTGGCACCACTCCTCGCTGTTGGCGCCGCCGCCGCACAGCCGGAGCTCGGTGACCGTCGTGCGCGAGGCCACCAGGGAGTCGCGCAGGACGAGGGAGAGGCCGTCGAAAACGGAGCGGGCGATGTCGGCCTGGGTGTGCTCCAGGGACAGGCCCCAGAAGGTGCCGCGGGCCCGCGGGTCGAGGAACGGAGCGCGCTCCCCGGCCGGCGAGAGGTACGGCAGGAAGGTCAGGCCCCGGGCGCCGGGCACCGAGCCCTCGAAGGCGATCTTCGAGAGTTCCGGCGGGCCCTCCAGGTGCAGCAGCTTGGCGGCCCAGTTGAGGACGTCGGCGCCGTTCAGGGTGGGGAAGGCGCGCAGCACGCGCTCGCGGCCCCGGTAGGCGATGTTGATGCCGGAGGGCTCGCCGGTGGTGTCGATGTCGTGCCGGACGATCTCCGTGCACAGCGTGGTGCCGAGGATCGAGCAGGCCTGGCCGGGGTTGACGACGCCGACGCCGCGGGCCGTGGAGGCGATGTCGTACGGGGCCATCACGACCGGAAGCCCCTCGGGCAGCCCCAGTTGGCCCGCGGCCTCCTTGGTGATCTCGGCGATGCGCTCCTGCTCGCCGAGCACCCGCGGCAGCAGCCGCCGGTATCCGGAGAGGCCGAACATGTCGACGATCTCGTCGTCGTAGTCGCCGGTCGCGTGGTTCAGGAACGGCGCCGAGGCATCCGACTCGTCCATCGCCGTGACACCGGTCAGGTTGAGGAAGAGCCAGCCCGCGGCGGTCAGCGAGGCCGCCGAACGGGCCAGGCGCTGCGGGTCGTTGGAGCCGAGCCAGCTGAAGATGGCGTTCGGCATGCCGGAGCAGGTGAGCGAGCCGTTGCGGCGGAAGGCGTCCTCGAGGATGCCCTCCTTCTCCCAGCGGGTGAGGATGTCGCCGGCGCGGCCGTCGGACCACAGGATGGCCGGGCCGGTGGGCTTGCCCTGCTTGTCGACGAGCCAGGCGCCGTCGCCCTGGGCGGTGAAGGTCACCAGCCAGACCGGGTCGTCGATCTCGGAGAGCGCGTTGCGGACGGTGTAGACGACCGCGTTCCACACGGCGCTCATGTCCTGCTCGGCCCAGCCCGCGTGCCGGCGGTGGACCTCGGTGGCCAGACGCGCGACGGCGAGCTCATTGCCCTGGTCGTCGAAGACGACCGACTTGATCATCGTGGTGCCGACGTCGATGGCGAGTACCGACATGGGGGGTCACAGTCCCTTCGAGGTGTGGGCGTCGACCAGGTCGCGGTCGGCGGAAGTGGCGGGCTGTGGCAGGGAGTTCACCGGCTCGGCGGTGGGGGTGGTGGTCTTGAGGGCCAGCATCAGTACCGCGCTCAGTGCGTGGAATCCGGCGAAGATCCACATGACGCCGGCGACGCCGATCGGCCCGAGGAAGAGGCTGACCATCAGCGGGCCGAGGAAGGTGGAGGCACCGGCGCCGAGGTTCAGGGCGGCCATGGCCTGGCCCTTGTGGCTCGGGGCGATGGCCGTCATCAGGGCCGAGAGCGGTACGTACCCGGAGAGGGTGGCGCCGTAGAAGATGGCGGCCAGCAGGCACAGGGCGTACGAGGAGCCGACCGCGTTCGGCACGTAGAAGAGAACCAGCGTGGAGAGGGTGCAGCCGATGCCGCCGCAGTAGGCGACGGTGGTGCGCCAGCCGATCTTGTCGCCGATGACGCCGAACATCAGGTTGGTGAAGATGTTGGTGCCGAACATGACGGCCACCAGGCGCAGCCACTGCTCGTTGCTGAGGCCGATCGTGTTCACGAACCAGACCGGCAGCATCACCATGATGCCGAACTGGGAGGCGGTGTTGAACATGCGGACCGCGGCGCCGGCTCCGACGCGCGGGTTGCGGTAGAGGATCGTGAGGCTGCCGACCAGGCCGGTCATCGGGCTCTCGCCCTCGGGGGCGAGGCGCTTGGAGCCGGTCGGCTCCTTGATCAGGAGCAGCGGAAGCAGTCCGCCGACGCCGACCACCGCGAGGGCCACCCACAGCGTCGAGTACTCGCCGATGAACGGGATGAGCAGGCTCGCGGAGAGCGAGCCGAGGGTGGGCAGACCGGCGGAGAACGCCGACCAGAACCAGCCCATCGCGCTGCCCATCTGCTTGGGCGGGGCGACCGCCGCGATCCAGACGAGGAAGGAGTACGCGAACAGTGGGAACGCGAGTCCGCGCAGTGCGTACGCGAGGAGCAGCAGCCCGTACGACTTGCTGGGGATCGCCACCGTCAGGAAGAAGACGTGGGTGAGGGCGAAGGTGACGAGGCCGAGCCACATCACCTTGCGCGGGCCCCACAGGTCGGACAGCGCGCCGGAGAACCAGGCGGCGACCGCACCGGTGACGCCGTACACCGTGAAGATCATCGCGACGCTGGAGGCGGCGATGCCGAGGCCCTCCAGGTAGGGCGAGAGGAAGCCGGCCTCGATGCCGACCCCGGTCATGAAGATCAGGAGGCCGAGGTAGCCCCAGGAGATCGACTGCGGAATGCCGGCCCGTGTGAAGAAGGACGGCGATCGGTCGGTGGTACCCGATGCGGGTGCCACGGGGGTGTTCGTCATTGAAGCTCCCCAACAGCAATGAGAGGGACGGGCCGATTGGTTGCGGTCCGCAGCCGGACCTGGGCGGTCCGTGCGATATCGAGTTAACAAATCGGCTAAAGCCCACGTCAAACGCCTGATGGCTTCTCCCGCGGCGGCTTCGCGGGCCCATGTGAGAAGGGCTTAAGGCCCTCTGCCCTGAGCTGGACTCATACCCTTCGCACCCCCGGCACCCGCGTTAAATCCGTGAGATCATCACTTGGGGTTTTCACATGACGCGAGGAGAGAGCGTGGCGAGCGACGACCGGGCGGACATACGCGAGGACCGCCGCAGGCGGATCCGCGAAGCCGTCCTCACCAAGGGCTTCGTGCGGGCCACGGACCTCGCCGCCGAGTACGACGTCAGCCTGATGACGATCCACCGCGATCTGGACTTCCTGCAGACCCAGGGGTGGCTGCGCAAGGTGCGCGGCGGGGCGACCGGGCTGCCCTCGGCGCAGTTCCACGGCACCGTGGCCGAGCGGATGTCCGCGAACTCGGCGACCAAGCAGCAGCTGGCCCGGGCGGCCGCCACGCTGATCGGGCCCGGGCAGACGATCATCCTCGACGACAGCACGACCTGCCTGCACCTGACGCGCGAGCTGACCGGCCGCACCCCGCTCACGGTGCTCACCAACTCACTTCCGGCGGTCAACGCCCTCGCCAGGGAGCCCGGGATCTCCCTGATCGCGCTGGGCGGCAGCTACTTCCCCGCGTACGACGCGTTCATGGGCCTGCACACCGCCGACAGCGTGGAGGCCTTTCGCGCGGACGCGTTCTTCATGTCGACCACGGCGGTCACGCGCGGCCGCTGCTATCACACGTCGCCGGAGACGGTGCAGGTCAAGCGGGCGATGATGGCCTCGGCCACGCGGACCGTACTCCTTGCCGACCACTCGAAGTTCGTACGGGACGGGCTGTACGCACTGGCGCCGCTCACGGACTTCGATCTGCTGATCGTGGACGACGGGCTGGCGCAGGACCAGGTGCGGGAGATCCGGGAGCGGGGCACGGACGTGATGGTGGTGCCGCGCACCGGCTGATCACGCGCCGGGTGGTCGCGGGCCTGCCTACAGCAGGTCCAGGGCCGCGGTGAAGGCCGAGTCGCGGCGCTGCGTGAACTCCTCCTCGGTGAAGACCGGCGTACGGCGCTGCGGCGGGATGCCCGGGCCGTCGAAGGCCTGCCCGGTCCGGGTCAGGAACTGCTCGTTGGGCAGGCCGATCTGCCAGCCGTTCGGCAGGGTCCGGCCGAGGACGTCGGAGAACACGCCCTGGGTCGGCTGCCCGATCCGGACCGTCCGGCCGGGTCGTTCCATGAGGGCCTGTGTGAAGGTCTCCCCCGCGCTGACGGTGGATCCGCCGGTCAGCAGGGCGACGGGACCGGTGTAGCGCGGAGCGTGCGCGGGCTCGACGGAGAGGGGCTGCGGCCGGGTGAACCGGGTCGCGTCGGCCGGGTCGTTGCGGACGCGCTTGGCGTAGGCGAAGTACGGGCGGTCCGTGAGCCTCGACGCCAGCTGCAGGCCGAGCGCGTCATAGCCGCCGCCGTTGATCCGCAGGTCGACGATCAGCCCCCGCAGCCGGGCGGTCCGCTCGGCGGTGAGGACGGCGTCCAGGGCGCGGTCGAGTTCGGCGCTCTCGGCGGCGAACCCTCCGCCCTTCGTGTATCCGCTGAAGCCGGACACCCTCAAGTAGCCGCGCCCGTCGGGCAGATCGGCGTACGAGATCCGGCCCTGCGCGAACTCCTGCGGCTTCTTCCCGCCCAGGTCCACGTCCTGTACGTACGCCTTGACGCGGGCGTCGAGTTCGGGGCCGGGCATGGTGGTGCCGGGGCGGCCCTGCGCGAAGACCCGGTCACCGGCCTGCAGGAAGACGTGGGCGTCGTGCAGCGGGGCGAGCATCTCCCGGAAGACCGCGAAGAGTTGGGCGTCGCTCGTGCCCGGGTGGACGCGCGGGCGGTAGCGGTCGCGTACGGCGTTCCAGTCGATGCCCTTGGCCGCGAAGAAGGGGTAGTTCTCGGCGAACGACTGCCAGAACACGTCGAAGGCGGCGACCGGGCCCTTGCCGGGAGCCTTGCGGCACAGCTCGGGCAGGGCGGCGATCCGGTGGGCCGCACGGTCGCCGACCGAGCCGTCGAAGTGCACCGACCCGGGCCGCACTTGGAGCACTTCGCCGTCCTCGGTGGCGTAGCGGAACCCGCCGCCGGGCAGGCGCCGGGCGCTCTCGCCCGGCAGGCAGCTGATCCCGGTGACCTGGTACTCCTTCACCCGGCCCGCCTCCACCTTGAGCACGGTGCCGTAGCCGTCGAGTCGCCATACGCCGACGGGGGTGGCGGGGCCGACGGGCGACCCCTTCGCGCCGCCCCGGCCATCCGTGCCGGGGCCCGCCATGGCCGCCGCGGGGACGGCGGCGGTGACCGCGAGGGTGAGCAGCAGAGCCGTGCCTGCCGTGCGGCGGAAGGTGCGTGTCGTGGTCATCGCGCTGTCCCCGTTCAGTGGTGTGCGTGCCTACGACCATGATTCGCGGCGCCACCCGGGCGGGGACATCCGGCAGTCCACCATGTCGTGGTGGGGAGAACCCCACACCGGGGCCGATTGTCAGTGCCCGTACCTAGGGTGATCGCATGACCGACTGGATCCAGGACTCCTTGCCCGGCCACGAGAGGAATGTCGTCTTCGCCCGGGGCATACCCGTGGACGCGCTCACCCGGGGCCTGCGCGACCAGCAGCGTGAACCGCTCGCGCACGGGGAGGGGAACGGCTGGGTGTGGGCGGTGCACGAGATGCTGAACTGGCTGGACGAGGACTACGAGGAGTTCGACGAGGAGGAGTTCTACGAGGTCGACTACGGCCTCCTCTGCCCCGGGGACGCGGAGGTCGTGGTGTTCGTGACCGAGCCGTGCAGCTCCAGGGGCCACCCGCCGGGCTTCACGTACTACCGCGACGGCCGCGCGATCGTCGGCTTCAGCTTCGGGAACCTGCAGCAACGGCCGGGCGACAATCCGGACCACCTGTCGCCGGAGCTCCTGGCCGCGAACCTGATCGGCCCAGACTCGGCCTGCGCTCAGGCACAGGACGACGGCCACGACTGCTTCGACCACCACTACGACGACCACCGTCGCCTGGTGCGGGTGATCGCCGACCGCTTCGGGCTGCCGGCACCGCCGCTCGATCCCCTCCTCCTGGCGGCCGCGCCCTGACGCGACCGGCCAAAGACCGTCGGGCAGTCAGCGGCCTGCCAACTCCGCCCACCGCACGGTCCGGTCGCACCACCGTTCAAGGAGCACCCGGTCGTGCCCGACCGCGAGCAGTCCGGCCCCGCTCTCGCCGCGATAGTCCTCGACCACCTGGACCAGCGCCGCCGTCGTCGAGGCATCGAGCATGGCCGTCATCTCGTCGCACACCAGCCAGCGCGGCCGCAGCACCAGGGCCCGGGCCAGGCAGGCCCGCTGCAGCTGACCGTCGCTGACCTCGTGCGGGCGGCGCCCAAGCAGCTCCTCGGTCAGACCCACCGTGCGGGCCAACTCCCGTACGCGTATCGCGACTTCCGCGCCCCGCCCGACCGCCCGCAGCGGCTCGCCGATCAGGTCGGCCAGCTTCAGCCGCGGGTCGGCGGACAGCCGGGGCTGCTGGAAGACCACGCCGAAGGCCGTCCGCAGCGCCCGCGGCGCGCCGTGCCGCCACCCGGCCACGACCTCGCCGTCGACGACGACCCGGCCCGCGTCCGGCCGGTGCAGAAGCGCCGCGACCCGCGCCAGGGTCGACTTGCCGCAGCCGCTGGGCCCGAGCAGACCCACCGCCTCGCCGGGCGCGATCGTCAGGCCCGCGTCGCGGACGACGGGGGCCCGGCGGTCGTATCCGGCGGTGATGGCATCGAGTTCAAGCACGCTCGACCTCCAGGGCGTGATGGCAGGCGACCCCGGCACGCAGTGCGGGCAGCGTCTCGCAGGCCGCGCTCGCCCTCGCGCAGCGCGCCGCGAAGGCGCAGCCTGCGGGCAGCGCGCCCAGCTCGGGCGGCATCCCGGGGATCGGCGTGAAGTCCCGCTCGGGCAGGGCGTTCAACAGGCCCCGGGCATAGGGGTGGCGGGGGCCTGGCGTGCCGAAGAAGTCCCCGGCGTCCGCGAGTTCGACGATCCGCCCCGCGTACATGACCGCGATCCGGTCGGCGATCCGCTCGGCCGCCGCCAGATCATGCGTGATCATCAGCAGCGCCCGGGTCTCCCCCGTGTGCCGCTTGAGCTCGTCGACCGTGCGGTCCACCAGGTCCCGGTCGAGCCCGGTCGTCGGCTCGTCGGCGAGCAGCAGCGGGGCGTCGCCGATCAGGGCGAGCGCGGTGGCCGCGCGCTGGGCGAGGCCACCGGACAGCTCGTGCGGATAGCGGTCGAGGTGGTCGGCGGGGAACGCGGCCCGCTCGGCCGCGGCGACGGCCGCCGCCCGCAGTCCGGCCCTGCGGGTGCCGGTCAACTCGCGGACGGTCTCCTCCAGTTGGGACCGTACGGTACGCACCGGCGTCAGGTGCGCGGCCGGGCTCTGCGGTACGAGGCCGACGCGGCGCCCGCGTACCTGCCGGGCCAGGGTCCGCTCGTCGGCGGCCAGCAGATCGAGGCCGCCGCCGATGAACGCGGACCCGGCGGTCTCGGCGTTGCCGGGCAGCAGCCCGAGCAGCGCGGAGGCGAGCACGGACTTGCCGCACCCGCTCTCGCCGACGAGCGCCAGGCACTCCCCCGCCTTGAGGTCGAAGTGGGCGTCGCTGACGGCCCGGACGTACGCGCCGCCGCGCATCCGGAAACGTACCGAAAGACCCTCCACAGAGAGCACGTTCACAGCATGAGCTCCGATCGCCGCCGCGGATTGAGCCGCTCCCGCCACGCCCCCGCGAGCCCCGCGATCGCCAGCGTCGGCACGATGATGAACAGGCCGGGGAACAGCGTCGGCCACCAGTCCCCGGCCAGCAGCGACCCGCGCGCGCCCTGCACGAGCGTGCCGAGGCTCGCCTCGTGGGTGGGCAGGCCGAGGCCGAGGAAGGACAGCGCCGACTCGTGCCAGATCGCGTGCGGCACCATCAAGGCCGCGGCGAGGCCGGCTTGCGGGAGCACGCCGGGCAGCAGGTGCCGCACGGCGACCCTCCGGCGTGAGGCGCCGCCGGATATCGCCGCGTCGACGTAGGGCCGCGAACGCAGCGAGAGGACTTCGGCGCGCACGATGCGCGCCGTCGACAGCCAGTGGGTGAGGGCCACCGAGACGACGACCGGCCAGATGCCGGGCCGGAACATCGCCACGATGAAGATGCCGAGCAGCAGGTGCGGCACGGACGAGAACAGGTCGACCAGGCGCATGACGAGGCGGTCCGCCCAGCCGCCGAACGCCCCGGCCGCCGCGCCCACCGCTGTGCCGATCACGGTGGCCACGACCGCCGCGACCACGCCGACGAGCAGCGACACCCTGAGCCCGTACACGCAGCGCAGCAGCAGATCGCGCCCCACGTCGTCGGTGCCGAAGGGGTGTCGCCAGGAAGGCGGTTGAAGCTTGGCGGCCAGGTTCACGGCCTGCTCGTCGAGCTGCACGAGCGGCGGTACGACGAGGACCGCGAGGACCACCGCGGCGACGAGCACGGCACAGACGCGTACGCGCCACGCGCGCGTGGAGCGCTTTTGTGCCCCTGCCCTGCGCCACGGCATCACTTGCTCAGCCATCGAAGCCCACCCTCGGATCCGCGAGCCCGTACAACAGGTCCGCCAGGAGATTGCCGAGCAGCACCGCGACCGTGGCGAGCACGGTGAGCGCGGCGAGCAGCGGGAAGTCCACGGACGTCGCGGCCTCGACGGTGGCCGCCGCGATGCCGGGCCAGCTGAACACGGTCTCCACGAGGAGCGCCCCGGTGATCAGTTCGGGGACGCGGGAGCCGATGAGCGTCAGCACCGGCAGCATCCCGGAGCGCAGGGCGTGCGAGAGCAGCACGGTCCGGGAACGCAGGCCACGCGCGCGTGCCCCGCGCACCGGGTCCTCCGCCAACGCGTCGCCGACGCCCTGGCGCACGTACAGCACGAACCACGGCAGCTGCGAGATCGCCAACACCCCGGCGGGCAGCGCCAGATGGCTGAGCACCTGCGAGGCGCTGACGACCGTCGTGCCGGTGTCGGTGAGCCCGCCCGCGGGCAGCGCACCCAGCTTCAGGGCGAAGAACCACACGGCGAGCAGCCCGAGCCAGAACGGCGGTGCGGCCTCCAGGGTGTACGCGAGCGAGGTGATGCCCCGGTCCAGCCAGCCGCCCTGCCGGCGTGCGGCCAGCACGCCGAGCGCCGTGCCGAGCAGGATCGCCACGGTGAACGCGACGGCAGCGAGCAGCACGGACCAGCCGAGCCGCTCCCCGATCACCTCGGAAACCGGCTGGCGCAGGACGCTGGAGTCGCCGAGGTCGCCGCTCAGGGCGTGGGTGAGCCACTGCCACCAGCGGGTGGCGAGCGGCTGGTCGACGCCGAGGTTGGCGCGCAGCTGGTCGAGGTTCTCCTGGGAGGCGGTCAGCCCTGCCGTGCCCGCGTACGCCTTCACCGGGTCGAACGGGGAGGCGGCGGCGACCGCGAACACCCCGAAGGTCACGGCCAGCAGGACGGGGACGGCGAACAGGGCCCGCCGTCCCGTCATGCGTGCCATCGGCCCCCAGGGGAGCCTCCGGGTGGAGCCTTTGGTGCGGGATTCGGTGCCGGGTGTCACTTCTTGGGCTGCCAGTCCTCGACGTTCCACCAGGGGCCCGACGCCAGGCCGTGGTCGTGCGGCTCGACCTGGGTGGTGAGGTCCGGGTAGTCGTCATTGACGACATACAGGTGGTCGATGTGGGTGAGGAAGGTGTAGCCGGGGTTCTTCACGAGCTCGCGCTGGACGGTGTCGTACGCGGCCTTCCGCTTCGCCTTGTCGTCGGTCTTGCGGCCCTCGTCGAGGGCCTTGTCGACGGCCGGGTTGTCGTAGTGGCCCATGTTGTTGAAGCCGTCGCCCGCGAGCTTGGAGTTGAGCATCGTGAACTGGTCGAAGTCGGGGTCGGCCGGGGCGCCGCCGCCCGCGAGGACCGCGTCCTTGGGCATCCGCGGCTCGATGACCTCCCAGGTGCCGGCCTGCACCTTGACCTCGATGCCGGCCTTCTTGGCGTCGGAGGCGTAGGCGAGGGCGTGGTCCTGGCGGAGCTTGTCGCCGGAGAGGTACCAGAGCGGGAAGGAGGCGCGGACGCCGTCCTTCGTACGGATGCCGTCGTCGCCCTTCTTCCAGCCGGCGTCGTCGAGGATCTGCTCGGCCTTCTTCAGGTCGTGGGTGCGCTCGGTGCCCTTGGTGAACCACTCGCTGTCGGTGGGGACCGGGCCGTACGCCGCCTTGCCTGCGCCGTCCAGGATGGAGTCGACCATCGCCTTGCGGTCGACGGCGACGTCCAGGGCGCGGCGGATCGCGGTGTCACCGGTGACGTCGTTGCCGGTGGGCAGGGTCACCACGCGGTAGTCGAAGCTCTTCGCCTCGTACGTCTTCTTCGCCTTGTCGCCCGCGAAGGTCTTGGCGAGGTTCGGCGGCAGGATCGCGCCGTCCAGGTCGCCGGAGCGCAGCCGGGTTGCGCGGATGTCGTCGTCCTTGATGATCGCCATGGTGAAGTCCTTCACCTTCGGCGCGCCGCCCCAGTAGTCGGGGTTCGCGGTGAAGGTGAGCTTCTCGCCCTTGGACCAGCCGACGAGCTTGTACGGTCCGGTGCCGATCGGCTTGGTGGTGAACTCGCCGGTGTTGACGTCCTGCTTGCCCGCGACGTGCTCGGGCGCGATGGGCAGCACGGTGCGCTCGGCGAAGGGCGCGTAGGGGTACTTCAGGTGGAAGACGACCTCGCCGTCGCCCTTGGCCTCCACACTCTTGAGGGCGTCGAGTTCGGTCTTGGAGGCGTTGTTCGTCTTCTTGTCGAGGATGGTCTCGTAGGTGAAGACGACGTCCTTCGCCGTGAAGGGCTTCCCGTCGCTGAACTTCACGCCGTCCCGGAGTTCGTACGTATACGTGAGTCCGTCGGCGCTCACCTTGGGCAGGGCGGCGGCGAGCGCGGGCTGCAGCTTCATGTCGGCGTCATGCGTGAGCAGACCGTCGAAGATCTTGGAGTTGCCGTCCTTGCCGTAGCCGAGCAGCGGGCTCAGGCTGTCCGGCTCGTAGGCGATGCCGACGACCGCGGAATCCTTCGCGCCCTTGGTCCCCGAGCTGCCGCCCGGCGCCGAACACGCCGAGGCGGCGACCGCCAGTGCGGCGGCCGCCGCCAGTGCGCCCGCTCCCCGTATCGCTCGGGCCGCCATGCCCCACACCCCTATTCAAGATCGACAGTTATTGCGAACAGTTCGCAAGTATGCCGCATGTAAGAGGTGGGGGTGGCAGGTGGTCCGTACGGCGGGCGCGGTCCGCGGGGAGGCGGATCGGGGGGCGGATCAAGGGGAGCCGGGTCGAGCCCGGATCAGGGGCGGATCAAGGGCGAATCAACGGGTCAGTTGAAGACGAACCAGGTCACGCCGGTCGAGGCGGTCTTGCCCGCTCCGTCCGTGACGGTGATCCGGCTGGTGGTGGAACCCCAGGCGGTCGGGCTGCCGCTGATCTTCCCGGTGGCCTTGTCGATGGACAGCCCGGCCGGGAGGCCGGTCGCCGAGAAGGTGCGGGCCCCACTGCCGCCGGAGGCGACGACCGAGACCGAGACGGGCTTGCCGATGTACACCGTCTGGCTGCCCGGGTTCTGGATCGACAGGTCACCACCGCCCGTGTCGCCGACGGTCCAGGTGAAGGAGGTCGAGCCGGACTTGCCGGCGCTGTCCGTGGCGGTGACGGTCACGTTCGAGGTGCCCGCCGCCGTGGCGGCGCCCGAGACGGTGCCGGTCGACTTGTCGATGGTCAGGCCAGCGGGCAGTCCGCTCGCACTCCACGCGTAGGGCGCGGTGCCGCCCTCCGCGCTGTTCTTGACCTCGGCCTTCTGGCCCACCGCGGTGTGCTGGTTCGAGACCGCCGCGACGGTCACGGCGCCGGGCTGCGGGGCCCCGGTCACGACGCTCGACTGGAACTTGGCGAGCGCCTCGTTGACCGGCTGGAAGATGGTGAAGGTCTCACCGGAGCTGCCGCAGATGTTCTCGCCGCCGCCGGAGTGGATGCCGACCGCCTTGCCACCGGAAGCGGTCACGTACGAGCCGCCCGAGTCGCCGCCCGCCGAGCAGGCATCCGTGTAGGAAAGCCCCTCGATGATCACGTTGCCGTAGTCGACGGTCTCGTTGACCTTCGTGACCTCGCCGCACTGGTACTTGCTGGTCTGGCCCGAGCGGCACACCAGCGTGCCGAGCGCGGCATCGGCCGACCCGGTCACGGTCACGTCGGGCTTGTCGTAGCCCTCGACCCGGCTGCTCAACTCCCAGCCCGCCTGGTCGACCTCGACGATGCCGAAGTCGCCCTCACGGTTGTTGTAACTGCCGGTGCCGCCCTTGTTGGAGGTGCCGACCCGGGTGCCGTCCTTGCCGTACGCGGCCTGGTTGGCGTCGTTCGTACAGTGTCCGGCGGTCACGAAGGCCTTGCCGCCGCCGCTGCGGTTGACGGCGAACCCTATGGAACAGGGGCTCTCACTGCCCGGCACCCACTTCTCACCACCGGCGACCTCGCCCTGCTGTTGCGTGGGGGCATCGGCGGTACGGGTGACGTGGACGCGGTCGCCGAAGACCGCGAGCCGCTTCAGGAACGCGGCGTCCGCCGTACGCCCGGCGGTGACCTCTACACGGTTGGCGCGTACGTCGACACCCCAACTGCGCACACCCTTCTGCCCGTTGCCGACCAGGCGGGTCACGGCCCGGGCGGTGGCGTCCAGTTCGGCCGCACCGCGGTCGACGAGATGCGGCTCGGCGCCTGCCGCCCGCACCCGCTCGGCGTCCTTCTTGCCGGTGACGGCGGCGGCGAGCCTGCCGCTGTCCGCGTCGAACCAGACACCGGCGAGGCGGTCGCCCAGCTCACCGCGCAGCGTGGTCGCGCTGCGCGCGGCCGCCGCCTCGTCGGCGAGCCGGGCCCGCGCCTGCTGCTCGGTCAGACCCAGGTCGCGCTGGACTGCCTCGACCAGGGCGGCGTCGGGGCTCGGTGGTGGCGGCTCCGCCTGCGCGGACTGCTGCAGGGCGCCGAGCGTGAGCAGCACCGCGCTCGCGGCGGCGCCCCAGGCGACGGCTCTGCGGGGACGGTGGTGTCGTCGGTGGTTCACGGGGGATTCCTCTCGTGACAGGGCGACGGTCGACGCGGCAATGACGGGGCCACGTCAGACGCACCTGTGCAGCGTGCGCTCCGCTTCGGCGCGGAGCATGAGGGGAATCCCTTGCGGTGACGGGGGGGTTGGGGACGAGAGGCGCGGGGCGGCGACATCCCGGGCGGCGCCCGATCCCGGATCGACGCCTGCGGTCAGCGGGGGCGATCGGAGACTGCGGTCAGCGGGGCGATCCGCGCCTGCGGTCAGCGGGGCACCACCCCCTCACCGCCCGGAACCACACGACTCACTCCGGCGCCGATCAGCTCATGGGTCAGCTTCATCAGACGGGCCCGGGCCGTCACGTCGTAGGCCTGCTCGTGGGCCCGGGTGTGGGTGAAGCGGTCGAAGTAGCGGCCGGTGGTGGAGCCGAGGTCCGGGTCGGTGACGAGACGTACGGTCGGGCGTACGCCCTCCTCGATGCCGACGACCGGGGTCAGGCCGTACGCGCGTACTCCGTCGGTGTCCATCAGATGCGCCGGGTGGAGCGTGTTCACGGTGACGCCGGTGCCGTCCAGTTCGGCGGCGAGCTCGAACGTCGCCATGATCAGGGCGAGTTTGCTGCGGCAGTAGGCACGCAGCCCCTCGTACCCCCGCTCCAGCATGACGTCGTCGAAGTCGACGGCCTCCTGCCCGATCGAGGCGACGTTGACCACCCGGGCCGGCGCCGACGCGGTGAGCAACGGCAGCAAGTGCCGGGTGAGGGCGTAAGGCGCCAAGTGGTTGACCGCGAACCGGAGTTCATGCCCCTGTCGGCTCAGCTCGCGGCGCAACGGCTCGGCGCCACCACCCGCAACGGCGTTGTTGACCAGCGCGTCGAGCCGCGGCTCGGCCTCGCGGATCCGCTCGGCCATGGCGTGCACCTGGTCGAGGTCGCCCAGGTCCGCGAGATAGGTACGTACAGCGGCGTCCGGCGCGGCGGCCCGCACCTCGGCGGCGACGGCTTCGAGGCGCGTGCGGTCACGGCCGTGGAGCAGCACGGTGTCGCCCCGGGCCGCGAGGTCGAGTGCGATGCCGCGGCCCAGGCCCTGGGTCGCGCCGGTGATCAGAACGGTGCGTGGGGTCATGACCGCGACCCTGACAGGGCGGTGCGGGCCCAGGTGAGAGTGTGTTGAGCCTGGTGTTCGCGCCACCAGGCTCTGCGGGCGCGGCACCGTCCGGGCAGCGGCAGGTCAGGGCCGGCCGTCGTGCGGGACGGCGCGGGCCGCGGCCAGTTGGGCCCGCGACTGGACACCCAGCTTCCGGTAGATGCGCGTCAGCATCGTCTCCACGGTCTTGACGCTGAGATGGAGCCGGGACGCCGCCTCACGATTGCTCGCACCCGCCGCGACCAGCGACGCCAACTGCTCCTCCGCCGTGGTGAGTCCCTCACCCGCCCCGCGGGCACCACCGCCCGCGTCGAGCCGGGCCAGCGCCTCCCCGACCAGGGCCTGCCAGGCGTGCGCGTCGGCCGCGGCGAAGAGGTCCAGGGCGTCTACGAGCGCCTGCCGCGCACCCGCCCGGCGACGCTGACGCAGGCGCGTACGGGACAACAGCCAGAGGCAACGCCCGCGTTCGAGAGGCAGCCCGAGCGCTTCAAAGCGTTCTGCGGCCGACTCCAGGAGGGCCGCGGCCCGGGCCGCCTCGCCCAGCGCCGTGAGGTTCACCGCGCCCGCCCGGTCGAGAGCGGCCAGGGTGCTGGTACGCCCCAACTCGCGCGCTGTACCGGCGTATTGCTCGATCACGCTACTTGCCTCGTCGTTTCTTCCGGCCAGCGCGAACGCCTCCGCGAGGTCGGCGTGCCAGCGCAACAGCGAGGGATCGCCGACCTGTTGGGCCCGCTCCCCCTCCCGTACCAGCGACAGCTGCTCGACGGCGTCGGCCGCGCTGCCGGTGACGAGATGGACCATGCCGAGGACGTGCCGGTTGCGGGAGAGGAAGACCCGGTCGTGCTCGTCCTGAGAGGCCCGCACCCCGCGCAGCGCGAAGGCCCGGGCCCGCTCGAAGCTGCCGCCGGCGGCCTCGGCGACGGCGGCGGTATACCAGCAGGGCCCCGGTGACCCGCCCGCCTCGGCGGTGACCCGTACGGCGCGCTCGGCGTGCCGCAGGGCCGCGGCGCAGCGCCCGGCGCGGGCCTCGGTCTCGGCGAGGCCCCGCAACACCTCGACCAAGTCCTCGGCGTCGCCGGAGCGTTCGGCGACCGGCAGCAGGTCGAGCAGCCCGGCCCGGGCCCGGTCCAGGCGGTCGTCGAACAGATCGTGCCGCACCCGCAGAAAACGCGGCTGATTGCGTACGTGGACGGGCTCGCCCGGCACCGCGGCGGCGAGCGCCCGCTCCAGGGTGGCCTCGGCGTCCGCCTCGCCGAGCACGCGTTCCAGGCGGGCCCGCATGGTCAGCGCCATGACGGCGACGCCCGGCTGCCGGGCCCGCTCGGCGAGCGCGGCGGCACGGGCCGCGGCGCCGCGGGCCTTGACCGGGTCGCCGTACAGGTTGGCCTTCCAGGCGAGGCGCAGCTGCACGGCCGCCAGGAGTCCCGGGTCGCCGGCGGCCTCGGCGCCGGCCCGGGCGAATTCCTCGTCCACGTCGTCGAGGGCCTGCCCGGCCGCGTCGATCACGGCGAGCAGGGCGCCGACGCGTTCACCGGGCCGCGCGGAGTGCTCAAGGACCTCGGCCGCGGCCCGGCGTGCGAGGTCGGCCCGTCCGGCGCACCCGGCATCGTCGGCGGCGGCGACGAAGCGGCGGACGGCGTCGGCGTGGGCGGTGCTCGTTCCTTGTGGCGTACGTACTTTGGGCTGGTTCCCTTCTGGCGTACGCGCTCCGGGTCGCGCCCCGCTCCCCTCCCCCAGCGGCGTCCGGCGGGCCGCGAGCAGGCCCAGTTCGGCCGCCTTGCCCCGGTCGCCGCGGGCACGGGCCGTGTCCGCCGCGGCCTCCAGTTCCGCGGCGAGGCCCGCGTCGATGTCGTCGGTGGCCAGCGCCCGGTGGCGGGCGGCCTCCACCGGGTCGGTGACCGCGTGGGTGAGGGCGCGGTGGGCGGCCGAGCGGTCCGCCCAGCTGCTGCTCTCGACCAGGACGAGGGCCAACACCTCAGCGGTGAAGCCGAGTTCGTCGGCGCCGAAGACGGCCAGCCCGTCCCGGGCGGCGAGCCGCAGGTCCTCCTCGACGTCGCGGCTCGCCGCGCGCCGCAGCAGCGCGGGGGTGGGCCGGTCGGCGAGGGCCGCGGTCAGCAGCGTGCGGCGCACGGCGGCCGGGAGCGCGTCGAGCCTGCGGCGGACCATCGCGCGGACCCGCTCGGGCACGGGCAGCGCGTCCAGCGGGTGCGGCGGGCTGCGCAGCGCGGCGACCGCGCGGCCGAGTTCCAGGGCGATGCGGGGGTTGCCGCCGCTGGCCCGGTGGATGCGGCCGGAGAGGCGGGCCGTGAGGTGTTGCCCGGCGAGCAGGGCGGCGACTTCGTCGGCGGCGAGCGGTTCGACGGTGAACGTCGGTGCTCCGTCGAGGAATTGGGGCGCGGTGTCGGCCGCGCCGATCACGTCGACGGGGAGTCCGGCCAGGCAGGTCAGGGCGGCTTCGCTGGCGGGGTCGGTGCAGTGCGCGTTGTCCACGACGATCAGACAGGGCCCGGCTTCGTGCAGCACCGCGGTCAGGGCGAGGCGTACCGCCAGGGGGTCCGGTTCACCGCCGGGTGGCGGCGTGTCGTGGCGCAGGACTGCGGTGGCGGCTTGGCGCTGTGGCAGGGGGAGCAGGTCGACGCGGCGGTCGGGCAGGGCGAGCAGGAGGTCGGCGACCGTGGCGAACGGGACGGCGTGGTCCGGGGGTTGGGGGCACAGGTAGAGCACGCGTTCGCCGCGTGCGGCCGCGCGTTCGGCGAGCGCGTCGAGAAGTGCGGTCTTGCCGATGCCCGGCGGGCCGCTCACCAGCAATCGCCGCTCACGCCGCAGGTCCTGCTCGGCGCGGACCACGGTCTCGGTCCTCACCCTCGCTCCCGTTCAGGGCAATGGGTCCGGGCCGGCCGCCAGAAGAGATTTTCCCCACCCCGCCCCTTCCCGTAATTCTGCGAAGCCTTCCGCCCCGCGGGCGGTGTCCTCAAACGCCGGACGGGCTGGGAGAGCGCGGCGTGCGGATGGGGCCGGACGGGCTGGGAGAGCGGGACGCGCAGACATCGCCCCACGGCCGCACGGAGCCGCACATGCAGACATCGCCGGACAGGCCGTTGGATCAGCCCGACCCCGCAGCCAAGCAGACGTGCCATCCGTACCCTCCCCACCCAGACGTACGGGGAGGGTACGGCCAACTTCGCTACGGTGCGCGGAGATCCACCAGTTCCGCCAGGGCCTCGCGGTGGCGGCCCGCCGTGCCCAGCGCGATCGAGTCGGACTTGGCGCGCTTCAGGTAGAGGTGGACGGGGTGTTCCCAGGTCATGCCGATGCCGCCGTGCAGCTGAAGGGCTTCCTCCGCCGCGTGCACCGCCATGGGGGCGCAGTACGCCTGGGCCAGGGCGACGGCCAGGGGGGCCTCCGCCGAGTCGACCGCCAGTGCGTCGGCCGCGTTGCGGGCCGCGGCGCGGGCGTTCACGGTCTCCAGCCACAGCTCGGCCAGGCGGTGCTTGAGGGCCTGGAAGGAGCCGACGGGGCGGTTGAACTGGTTGCGCTCGCGGGTATAGCGGACCGTCTCGGTCAAGCACCAGTCGGCGAGGCCGAGTTGCTCGGAGGCGAGCAGTCCGGCGCCGGACAGCAGGCCCCTGCGTACGGCCGGAGCGGCATCCGTGTGCAGGGCGCGCGCACGGGCGCCGGTCAGGGTGACCGCGGCGAGCGGGCGGGTCAGGTCGAAGGCCGTCTGCGGCTCGACGACGACTGCGTTCTCGGTGGACTGGGCGGTGTCGACGGCGTACAGACCGCCGTCGGCGACGACGAGCAGCACATCGGCGGCCGCCGCGTCCGCGACTCCGGTGATGCGCCCGTGCAGGCGCTCACCCTCGGAACGTACGACGTCGTAGGCGGCGTCCGGCGCCGTCGACAGCGGCAGCGCGAGCGCCCCGACCGACCGGCCGGACGCCAACACCGAGAGCAGTTCGGCGACTTCGGGACGCGCGGAGTCACAGCCGAGCAGCACCTCGGTGGCGATCACCGCGCTGGTCAGGTAGGGCACCGGGGCGACCGCGCGCCCCAACTCCTCCAGGACCACCGCCGCTTCGCGGTGCGTGGCGCCCTGCCCGCCGAGCGCCTCCGGCACCAGCAGGCCCGCGAGGCCCATGTCGGTGCCGAGCGCCTTCCACAGCTCGCTGTCGTGCGGCTCGCCCGATTCCGTGCGCGCGATGACGGCCGCGGCGTCGCAGCGGTCGGCGAGGAGGGAGCGTACGGCAGAACGGAGTTCGTCCTCCGTCTCGGAGTACAAGAGGTCGCTCATCGCGCCAGGTCCTTCCATGCGACGTCCTTGTCGGTACGCGGTTCGGAGGGCAGTCCGAGGACGCGTTCGGCGACGATGTTGAGCAGCACCTCGCTGGTGCCGCCCTCGATGCTGTTGCCCTTGGAGCGGAGGTAGCGGTAGCCGGCCTCGCGGCCCACGAAGTCGACGATCTCGGGGCGGCGCATCGTCCAGTCGTCGTACAACAGGCCCTCCTCGCCGAGGAGTTCGACCTCCAGGCCGCTGACCTTCTGGTTGAGGCGGGCGAAGCCCAGCTTCATGCCAGAGCCCTCGGGCCCGGGGTGCCCGGCGACGAGCTGCTGGCGCAGGCGTTCGCCGGTGAGGCGGGCGACCTCGGTCTCGACCCAGAGCTGGAGCAGGCGCTGGTGGAGGTCGTGGGTGCGCAGCTCGGGGCGTTCGCGCCAGGCCTTGGCGACCGGGGCGATCATGCCGCCCTCGCGGGGCAGGCGCATGCCGCCGATGGCGACGCGCTCGTTCATGAGGGTCGTCTGGGCGACCTTCCAGCCGTCGCCGATCTCGCCGAGGCGCATGGCGTCGGGGATGCGTACGTCCGAGAGGAAGACCTCGTTGAACTCGGCCTCGCCGGTGATCTGCCGCAGCGGCCGCACTTCGACGCCCGGGTCGGTCATGTCGCACACGAAGTACGTGATGCCCCGGTGCTTGGGCAGGTCGGGGTCGGTGCGGGCGATGAGGATGGCCCAGCGGGCGTTGTGGGCGTTGGACGTCCAGACCTTCTGGCCGTTGACCACCCACGCGTCACCGTCACGGACCGCACGGGTGCCGAGCGCCGCGAGGTCGGAGCCCGCGCCGGGCTCGCTGAAGAGCTGGCACCACACCTCCTCGCCGACCCACAGCGGGCGCAGCAGGCGCCGCTTCTGCTCGTCGGTGCCGTACGCGAGGATCGTCGGCGCGGCCATGCCGAGGCCGATGCCGATGCGGCGCGGGTCGTTGTCGGGCGCGCCCGCGGCCTCCAGCTCGGCGTCGACGACGGCCTGCAAGGAGCGCGGCGCACCGAGTCCGCCCAGGCCCTCGGGGAAATGCACCCAGGCGAGTCCGGCGTCGAAGCGGGCCTTGAGGAAGTCGAGGCGGTCGGTGCTCTCCGGTGGGTGTGCGGCGAGCAATTCCCTGGTACGCAGGCTGAGTTCGGCGGCGTCCGTCATGCTCGGGCTCCTTCGGGGATGACGGCCAGACGACCGGTGGTGACGCCGTCCGCGACGCGCTGGACGGCGGCCGCGGCGTCCTTGAGCGGCACCCGCTCGGAGATCAGCGGCTTGACGACGCCCTCGGCGGCGAGCCGGGTCAGCTCGTCGTGGCAGGCTCGGATCGAGGCCGGGTCCTTGGTGTTGTACAGACCCCAGTGGAGCCCGACGATCGCGTAGTTCTTCACCAGGGCGTGGTTGAGCGCGGGCGCGGGGATGGCGCCGCTGGCGAAACCGACGACCAGGATGCGGCCCTCGAAGGCCACGACCTTCGTGGACTGCTTGTAGGCGTCCCCACCCACCGGGTCGTAGATCACGTCGGCGCCGCGGCCGCCGGTGGCGTCCTTCACGGCGGCGATCACGTCGTCGGTGCGGCGGTCGATGACGACGTCGCAGCCCAGCTCGTCGGCGACCCGTACCTTGTCGGCGCCGCCGACCACGCCGATGACCCTGGCCCCGGCGGCCTTGCCCAGCTGCACGGCGGCACTGCCGACGCCGCCCGCGGCCGCGTGCACCAGCAGGGTCTCGCCCGCCTGGAGGTGCGCGCGGCGGTGCAGGCCGAACCAGCCGGTCTGGTAGCCGATGTGCAGGGCGGCGGCCTCCGCGTCGTCGAGTGCGTCGGGCGCGGGCAGCAGGGCGGCCTCGTCGGCGAGCGCGTACTCGGCGAATCCGCCGTGCGGCAGCGCGGGGTTGGCGATGACGCGTCGGCCGTCCTCGGTCTCGCCGCAGATCTCCACGCCCGGGGTGAAGGGCAGCGGGGGGCGGATCTGGTACTGGCCGCGGCAGAGCAGCGCGTCGGGGAAGTTGATGTTCGCCGCCCGGACCTTCAGCAGGAGCTGGCCCTCGCCGGGGGTCGGCGTGTCGGCCTCTTCGAGGCGCATCACCTCGCCCGGCTCGCCGTTCTCATGCACTCGCCACACCTGCATTGGGCCTCCCAGGGGGGTAACCGTGGACCGGGGTTGCTGCTGCATACTAAGCGGTCGCTTGCTCCTGTGGGAACGGGTGGGCGCCGTCAATCACGCGTTTTGATTCCCCACCCCGCCCCTTCCCGTAAGGCTGCCGCCGGCATAAATCAGCCCGTCCGGCGATTGAGGACACCGCCCGAAGGGCGGAACGCGGCGCAGCCTTACGGGAAGGGGCGGGGCGGGGAAGAGAAAGTGTTCTCCATGCGTAACAGATCGCAGTCCCCCCACCGCCTGTGCGCGGCGGCGCTGACCGTTCTCCTCGCGGCATCACTCACGGTCGGCAAGGCCGCGGCGGACGCCGACCCGCGCCCCGTCCCCGAGCACCTGCTGGTGCCCGGCATCCCGCTCACCCCGGAAGCTCCCTATCAGCAGGACACGCCCGACCAGGGCACCACGCTCCCCCGGCAGGACGGCTCGCGGCCCACGGACCCGAATCCGGGTGCGGAGTACGCCGCCCCGAGCACGCCCATCGAGTACGTCCCGCCCGCGGAGCAGCAGATGCCCGGCGCCCGGCAGCGCCCGTACTGCTCCACGAGCACCGGTCCCCGGCAGCGGCAGGTCGAGTCGTACCTCGGGCTGAAGGTCGACGGCCGGCAGTCGGCCGCCGACTGCCGGGCGGTCCGGAACTTCCAGCTCTCGGTCGGGGTCCGCCCTTCGAACGGCTTCGCCGGACCCGTCACCCATCAGCTGCTCGCCCTGCGCTGGGCCAGGACGCACACCGACCGGCTGAAGGGATGCCCCCAGCGGCGCGGCCGGGTCGTCTGTGTGGATCTGAGCCGGCAGCTGCTGTGGGTGCGCCAGGACGACACGATGCTGTTCCGGCCGGTGCTCATCCGCAGCGGCCGGGCGGGCCTGCCGACGCGCACGGGATGGTTCAAGGTGGGCTACCGCGTCAAGAACGAGTGGTCCAGGCTGTACAACTCGCCCATGCCGTTCAGCCAGTACTTCAGCGGCGGGCAGGCCCTGCACGGCACGTACGGGAACATCTTCAGGCCGCCGGGCTCGCACGGCTGCGTCAACCTTCGGTACGTGGACGCCGAGCGGCTGTGGAAGGTGCTGCGCCGGGGCGATCGCATCTACGCGTGGGGGCATCGGCCGGGCTCCTGACGACGGCCGGAGCGAGCAAGCAGCGAGGCCCCGCCCGATTCCGGGCGGGGCCTCGCTGTGGCGCAGGGTGGTTCAGTGCTGCGGCGCAGGGTGGCTCAGTCCGCGATGATCTCGGCGATCCGTGGCGCGGCACTGCCCTCGCTCCACTCCAGGCGCACCGCGTCCCCGGTCAGAGTCGTGGGCAACTTGGCGTACGCGCCCGTCAGTTCGCCCACGGCCTTCCACTCGCCGCTACTGCGCACCTGCACCCGGGCCCGGACCGGATCTCCGGTCTGCAGCACGGTCACCGCGTGCAACGCCTTCGCCGGGCCCAGCTCCACCACCAGGCTCTCGCCGGCCTGCGGGGCCCTCGCTGCCCGGTACACCGTCGCGGGGTCGCCGTCCGCGGCGGCGGACAGGGTGCTGCCCGGCTCGGCGGGCGGGCCGCCGCTCACCTCGACGCCGGCCCCGGCCACGCCGAACTCCCGTACCACCAGCCAGTAGTCCTGCCCGGCAGTCGCTCGGGCCCGCACGTAACGGGCCTCGGTCCCGGCCGGCGGGGTGAAGGTGACCTCCGCCTTCCCGGAGAAGGTGGTCAGCGCCTTCCACTCCTTTCCGTCCGCGGAATACTCGAGGACGCCCTCGTGCAGATAGTCGTTGGTGCTCCCCGCCTTGCCCATGGCGAGCCGCACCGCGCCGAGTTCACGGGACCGGCGCAGATCGAGGCCGATCGAAGTGCCCGCCTTCGGGGCGCCGTTGCTCCAGTAGTACGTCGCGTCGTCGCCGTCCGACATCCGCGCGGGCGGGTTGTCCTGGTAGGTGCCGAGCGTGCTCGTCGCCTTGGGGCGGCCCGCGACGCCGAGCAGCCGGTCGTGCTCGGCGATCGCGTCGTCGACGAACGCGTCGAGGACGCCGTCACCGAGGAGGACCGGGACGGTCCCGCCGCCGGGTTTGGTGGTCGTGAACGACCTGGCCTTCTTGACCAGTTCGGGCAGTTCCTGCCGCAGCTTCCAGGCCGTCGCGCCGTCCCCCTCCCGGCTGGCGCCGACCATCCGCAGCGCGGTGGACGCGGCCTTGCCCCAGGCCTCGGCGGAGTCCAGCCAGGGGGCCGCGTCGGCCAGGAAGCCGGGCTCGGGCAGGCGCGAGCGCAGCACGCCGGGTGCGGCGCCGAACTCCTGGAGCACCCGCGCGAGGCGCGCCTCGTCGCCCTTGTCCCAGAACTCCTTGAAGGCGGCGGCCAGTTCGGGCGCCTGCTGCTCGTTGAGGAGCGAGCCGTAGCTCGCGTCGGAGAACACCCGAAGCGCCCGCTCGGCCCGTGCGTCGCCGCCCGCCATCTCCTTGAGGGCCGCGCTCCATGACGTACGCGGGTCGTAGTCCTGGTCGTTCCAGGTGTAGTCGGCGACCGTGAAGAGCGCGATCTTCGAGGCGTACGGCTGGATCATCGGGTTCGCCGTGATGCCGGCCAACTCCTCGGCGAGGCCCTTCTCACGGCCGTTGAACGGGCCGAGCAGCAGGCGGTTCGGCACGTAGTCGTTCACCGGGTAGTTGTCCCAGGTGAGGATGGGGTGCCCGAACACCTCACGGGCCTTCTTCGCCTCGGCGACCGTCATCGTGGGGGCGATCACCCCGATGCCGGTCCACTCAACGAGGACGTCCTTGTCGAGCTGCTCGGCGAGGGCCTTCTTGTACGGGGACGGGGTGACGTCGTAGTACTCGGTGGGCACCATCTGCAGGGGCTGGGCGCCGGGGTTCTTGGCCATGAACTCGCGGTTGACCCGGTTGAGCAGATGCGCCTGCGCGGCGCCCGCCGCGCCTCCGCCCGTGCCCCATTTGGCCTCGTCGGCGGGGCAGTTCCAGTCGGTGTAGCTGATGTCGTCAAGCGGCACGGCGAAGGTGCGTACGCCGATGTCCCAGATGGTCTGGAACTTGTCGGCGAGGGCCTTGACCTCGGCGTCCGAGCTGTAGCAGACGGACAGGCCCGGCGAGAGGGCGTAGGTGAACTCGACGTGCCGCTCGCGGGCCCGGTCCACCAACTCCTTTATTTTGGCGAGCTGTTCGGCGGGGTAGGGCTCGCGCCACTTCTCCCGGAGGTAGGGGTCATCCTTGGGCGAGTAGACGTAGATGTTCATCTTGTGCGCGCCGTAGAAGTCGAGCTGGTCCAGGCGTGCCTCGTGCGACCAGGGGGTGCCGTAGAAGCCCTCGATGACGCCGCGCAGCGCGGTGGCGGGCCAGTCGCGGACGGCGATGCCGCGCACCTGGGTGCCTGGCCGGTCACGGTGCGGGAGGAGTTGGCGCAGGGACTGGGCCGCGTAGTAGGTGCCCGTCGCGTCGGCGCCGGCCAGGACGATGCGGTTCTTGCCGATGCCGAGGACATGGCCGCCGGACGGCAGGCCTGCCGGACCCTGCAGGCCGAGGGCCTTGAGGGCGTCGGCGGAGGACGGGTTCTCGGATGGGCCGCCGACGTAGACGTTCAGGCCGTCGGCTGCGGCGCTGTGGCTGCGTACGACCTTGCGTGCGCCTGCGGTGCGCAGGGCGCCTCGGGTGACGTCGAGAGCGGCGGGGTCGGTCTGCTCGCCGGTCACCAGGGTGACGGTGCCGGTGACCGTGACCCGGTCCGTGCGCTCCTTGACGGACTGGGGCGTCGGCGTGATCCGCGGGACCGGCGGGTCCTCGCCCGGCGGGGCCCCGGACGCCTGGCCGGGGACGCTCAGGCCCAGGGCGAGGACGGCGGCTATCGCGCCGACGAGGGCGGCGCGGGGCGGGCGGAACGACACAGGTCCTCCAGGTGTTCGCGCGACACGGCTCGACACAGGTGCACTCGGGTCCACTCGACTCCCAGGATTCACACGGGTCTTGAGGGTGTGTCAATGAACGTTCCGGGCATGGGCATGGATCTTTGTGCGCGTACGCGCTATCGATGCGCCATGACTGAGACGCGTCTGCCCGGACTGCCCGCCCCTCCCCCGCCCGGCGCGAGCGCGCTGCCGCCCGGCACCTTCGACGACGCGGTGGTCCTGGTCACCGGCGGTGGCACGGGGCTCGGGAAGGCGATCGCTGCCGAGTTCGCGCGGCTCGGCGCGGATCTGGTGATCGCCAGCCGGAAGCCCGAGCATCTGAAGGCCGCCCACGACGAACTCTCCGCGTTGGGCGGGCGGGTGCTGACCGTCGCGTGCGACATCCGCGACCCGGAGCGCATCGCCGAGGTCTTCGACGCGGCCGAGGCCGAGCTGGGACTGCCCGGCGTGCTCATCAACAACGCGGCCGCGAACTTCCCCGTCCCCGCCGAGGACATCTCGCCGAACGCCTGGCGCTCCGTCGTCGACATCACGCTGACCGGCACGTTCTTCATGACGCGCGAGTTCGGGCGCCGCCACCTCGCCGCCGGCACGCCGGCCTCGATCGTCGACGTCGGCGCCTCGTACGCCTGGACGGGCGGCCCCGGCTTCGCACACAGCGCGGCGGCCAAGGCGGGCGTGAAGAACCTCGTCGAGACACTTGCCGTCGAGTGGGGCCCGTACGGCATCCAGGTCAACGGGCTCGTGCCCGGTCTGATGCCGCACGAGGACATGACGGCCGACATCCGCGCGAACCTGGAGCAGGCGCGCCACGACAAGGACGACCGGCAGCCCGCCCTGCGCGTCGGGGCGCCCCGCGAACTGGGCTGGGCCGCCACCTTCCTGGCCTCCCCCTACGCCCGCTTCATCACCGGCCACACGCTGGTCGTGGACGGGGCGAACTGGCAGCGGCGCGGGCTGGTGAGTCCGCCGGTGGTGCCGGTGCGGGAGCAGATGGGGCGAGGGCCCTTCGAAGGGTGATTCCCGTTCGCGGGACAGGGGTCACTTGCCCTCGAAGGACGGCGGCCGGCGCTTGGCCTTCGCCGCGTAGCCCTCCCGGGAGTCCTCCGAGGTCAGCGTCAGCGCCGCCGTCATCGCCGTGCGGTCCAGGGCCTCGGCGAGGCCCGTGTCCGCGTAGGCGTCGATGTCGCGTTTGATGCCCTGCACGGCGAGCGGGGCGTTTGCCGCGATCTCGGCCGCGACCGCGCGGGCGGCCTTCTCCAACTCGGCCAGGGGTGTGGTGAGTTGCAGCAGGTTGAGCCGTTCCGCCGTGGCCGCGTCGATACGCCGCCCGGTGAGCGCCAGCATCTTCGCCCAGCCGGCGCCCGCGTCCCGGGCGATGCGCAGATCGCCGCCCGCGTCGACGGCTACCCCGATCTGCGCCTCGGGCAGCGCGAACACCGCGTCGTCCGCCGCGATCCGGATGTCCGCCATGAGTGCCAGCTCGAAGCCGAAGCCGAGGCAGTAGCCCTGCACGGCCGCGACCACGGGCTGCGGCAGCGTGGCGAAGACCTTGAACCGCTCGTGCACCCAGCGGATGCCCTCGTAGTAGTTGCGGGTCCGCTCCGCGCCCGAACGCCCGGTGATCGCCCCGCCGGGCGCGGTGACGTCGATGCCCGCACAGAAAGCCCGGCCCTCGGCGCGCAGCAGGACCGCCCTGACGGAGTCGTCGAAGCGGATCCGGTCGGCCATGATGCCGAGCTGCCGGGTGGATTCCCAGCTCCAGCCGTTGAGCTTGTCCGGGCGGCAGAGGGTGAGGATGCCGAGGCCGTCCTCGACGTCGAGGCGGAGGCGTTCCTCGCCCTCCGGGATGTCCGTACCGGTGGTGTCGATCACCCGAGCCCCCTGCGCCGCAACGATTCTGACGGACCGTCACCATAGGGGGCCCGGCCGGGAGACTGAAGGTCCCCGGCTAGGGCATCTCGCGGCTGAAGACCTCGAACGACACCGCGGGCCGTCCGCCGAAGCGCTCCGCCGCCCGCCCCGTCGTCATGGTCAGGAAGTTGCGTACGTACGTCTGAGGGTCCTCGTCCGTGAGCCCTTCGATGTACGTGCGATGGGCGAGCAGTGACTGGACGGCCCGCTCGAACCCCGGTGTGGCGTCCACCGCGTGCGTGGCCTTCGAGGATCCGGCGACGGCGACCCAGCGCACGCCGTTCCAGGGTTCCAGGCCCTGCTCCTCGATGAGTTCGGGGAAGATCCAGCGGTTGCCGGCGTCGGCGGCCGCCTCGATGGTGGCGCGGCCGACCGCCATGTGGTCGGGGGTGTTGAGGAACACGCCGCCGAAGGTCTCGCGGTGATTCAGCGTGATGAGCAGTTCGGGCCGGTGCCTGCGGATGGCCGCGGCGATGTCGCGGCGCAGCCCGAGGCCGTACTCCACGATGCCGTCCTTGTGGTCCAGGAACTCGACCGTGGACACCCCGACGACGGCCGCGCTGTCCCGCTGCTCCTGCTCGCGCAGCGGGGCGCACTTGGCGGGCTCGATCGAGTCGATGCCCGCCTCACCCCGGGTGGCGAGGAGATAGGTCACCTCGCGGCCGCCGTCGGTCCAGCCCGCGACGGCCCCGGAGCAGCCGTACTCCAGGTCGTCGGGGTGGGCGACGACGGCGAGGGCCCGCTGCCAGTCCTCGGGCATGGGTTGCAGTTGATCCACTGGCTGAACAGGCATTTCGGTCATGCACGCAGGTTAGGCGTCAGGCCTCGTCGCGGGCCAGGGCCAGGAGCCGGTCGAGTACGCGCGGGCCGCCCGCGCGCACCCCGTCGTGCTCGAACTCGTCGGTGACCCAGGTGCGCAGGCCACGGATGGTGCGGGCGGTGGCCAGGGAGTGCCCGGTGTCGACGTACATGTCGTCGTGGTAGACGGCGGCGGCGACCGGCACCTCGTTGCGCGCCAGGCGGGCCGGGTCGTAGAGGGGTGTCCAGTCGGTGCGGGCGGCGAGGAGTTCGGTGGTCTCGCGCAGCGGGGCGAGCGCGGGGTCGCTCTCGAACTGCCAGGGATGGATGGACTCCCCGGTGAACAGGACCGGGTCCTCGCCCTTGAGGGACCGGGCCGCGTCGAACTCGGGGAACTCGGCGCGCACCCGCTCGGCCGCCCAGTTCGTGGGCTCCTGGCCCTGCCCGTAGATCGCCTCGTGCAGGAGGGCGAACAGCGGGCGGCCCGCGTAGGACAGCGACGTCTGGACGTCCTCCTGGAAGGCGTCGGAGAACTCCGGGCCGCCCGGGGTACGGACGAACGCGTTCTCCAGGAGGTAGTGCAGCCGGTGGCTGCCGTCGCCCGAGCCGAGCAGGATGCCCAGCGACTGGAACGCCTCGACGGTCAGCCGGTAGCCGCCGGGCAGGGTGACCGGTCCGTGCTCGGCGAGGTGGGCGGCGATCTGCCGGGCCCGCTCGACGTCCTGCGGGTAACGGGCGTAGTGCGCGGCGTTCTTGCGGGCGATGCGCGGGTACGCGGCCCGGTAGACGTCGTCCGCGCGGGCGTCCAGGGACGGCAGTCCGCCGGTGACCAGGGCCATGCTCAGGCCCTCGGGCGCCGTGGACAGGTAGTGCGTGGTGCAGAACCCGCCGAAGCTCTGCCCCAGCACCGTCCAGGGGGCGCCGCCGGTGACGTCGGCGCGGACGGCCTCGCAGTCGCGGACGATGGAGTCGGCCCTGAAGTGCGCGAGGTAGTCGGCCTGTTCGGCGGGGCCGCCGCGGAGCGGGAGCGTCTGGCGGTTCGCGGGGGTGGAGCGTCCGGTGCCGCGCTGGTCGAGGAGCAGCACCCGGAACTCGCGCACGGCGCGGCCGAGCCACGCCTCCCGCCCGACGAAGCGCCGCACGCTGCAGCCGGGGCCGCCCTCCAGGTACACCAGCCAGGGCAGCCCGGCATCCACCCGGTCGCTCGCGACGACCTCCCGGGCATACAGCTCGATCGTCTCCCCGTCGGGGCGGGCGTGGTCGAGGGGCACGGTGAAGCGGCGGTCGGTGAGGACGACGCCGGGCTGGCGGTAGGTGGTCAACGAGGCTCCCGGGAGGTGTTCGACTGCTCTCCAGTTCACCACAAACCGATCACCCGGACGCCCCCGCGCCCCCTCCCGCCCGCCGACCCCTCCCCCCGCGCTCCGGCTCCGCCTAAGCTGCGCACATCCGATGATCGAGAAGGAGGGGCCGCGATGCGGGTCGCCCTGTTCCTCACCTGTGTCAACGACACGCTCTATCCGGACACGGGGCGTGCCGTGGTGAAACTGCTGACCAGGCTGGGAGTTGAGGTCGACTTCCCGATGGCCCAGACGTGCTGCGGGCAGGCGCACTACAACACCGGGTACCGGCATCAGGCCGAGCCGCTGGCCCGGCATTTCTCCGATGTCTTCGGGGAGTACGAGGCGATCGTGACGCCGTCCGGTTCCTGTGGGGCGATGGTGAAGGAGCTGTATCCGCGGCTCGGGGAGCGGGCGCGGGCCGAGGGGCGCGGCGATTCCCTCGCACAGGCCCTGGCGCCCGTGGTGCCCAAGACGTACGAGCTCACGGAGTTCCTGGTCGACGTCCTCGGCGTGACCGACGTGGGCGCGTACTACCCGCATTCGGTGACGTACCACCCGACCTGCCACGGACTGCGCGGCCTGCGCCTCGGCGACCGGCCGCGCCGGCTGCTCGAGGCCGTGCAGGGCCTGGACCTGGTGGAGCTGCCGGGGGCCGAGGAGTGCTGCGGCTTCGGCGGCACCTTCGCGGTGAAGAACCCCGACGTGTCGGCGGCGATGGGCGCGGACAAGGTGCGCAACGCCGAGTCCACCGGCGCCGAGGCGCTGTGCGCGGCGGACAACTCGTGCCTGATGCACCTGGGCGGCACGATGGCCCGGCTGCGCACGCCCCTGCGGCCGGTCCACATCGCGGAGATCCTGGCGAGCACCGAAGAGGAGCCCCTGGCATGAGCGGCACGTTCGTGGGAATGCCGGCCTTCCCCAAGGCCGCGCACGAAGCCGTGCACGACGACACCCTGCGCGGCAATCTGCGGCACGCGACGCACACCATCCGCGACAAGCGGGCCCGCGCGGTCGACGAGCTCGCCGACTTCGCCCTGCTGCGCGAGGCGGGCAAGCAGATCAAGGACCACACGCTGCGCCATCTCGACCGGTACCTGGTGCAGTTGGAGGAGTCGGTCACGGCGGCCGGCGGCACCGTGCACTGGGCGGCCGACGCGGACGAGGCCAACCGGATCGTCGCGGACCTCGTCAAGGCGACCGGCCAGAGCGAGGTCGTCAAGGTCAAGTCGATGGCCACGCAGGAGATCGGCCTCAACGAGGCCCTCGAAGCCGAGGGGATCGCCGCGTACGAGACCGATCTGGCCGAGCTGATCGTGCAGTTGGGCCACGACCGGCCTTCGCACATCCTGGTCCCGGCGATCCATCGCAACCGCGGCGAGATCCGCGACATCTTCGCCCGTGAGATGGGCAGTTGGGGCCGTCCCGCCCCCGACGGCCTCGCGGACAGCCCGGCCGAGCTCGCGGAGGCGGCCCGGCTGCATCTGCGGGAGAAGTTCCTGCGCGCGAAGGTCGGGATCTCCGGCGCGAACTTCATGGTCGCCGAGACGGGCACCCTGGTCGTCCTCGAATCCGAGGGCAACGGCCGGATGTGCCTGACCCTCCCCGAGACGCTGATCTCGGTCGTCGGCATCGAGAAGATCGTGCCGACCTGGCGGGACCTGGAGGTGTTCCTGCAGACGCTCCCCCGCTCCTCCACGGCCGAACGCATGAACCCCTACACGACCACCTGGACCGGCACCACGGACGGCGACGGCCCGACCACCTTCCACCTGGTCCTCCTCGACAACGGCCGCACCGACACCCTCGCCGACACGGTCGGCCGCCAGGCACTGCGCTGCATCCGCTGCTCGGCCTGCCTCAATGTGTGCCCGGTGTACGAGCGGGCCGGCGGGCACGCGTACGGCTCGGTCTACCCGGGCCCGATCGGGGCGATCCTCAGCCCCCAACTGCGGGGCACGGCAAGCGAGATCGACGCTTCGCTGCCGTACGCGTCCTCGCTGTGCGGGGCCTGCTACGACGTGTGCCCGGTCGCCATCGACATCCCCGAGGTCCTGGTGCATCTGCGCGAGCGGGTGGTGCAGGGCGGCGAGGTCACCAGTGGCGGGGCCAAGGTGCGCCTCAAGCCCGCGAAGGGGCACGCCGCCGAGCGGGCCGCGATGCGCGCCGCCGGCTGGGCCTTCGCCCGCCCTGCCGCGCTGCGGGCGGGCCAGCGGTTCGCGTCCCGCACCCGCCGGCTGCACCCGCGCAAGCTGCCCGGGCCGGGCAAGGCGTGGAGCGCGAGCCGGGAGCTGCCGAAGGTGCCCGCGGAGTCGTTCCGCGACTGGTGGCAGCGTACGAATGGCGGAACGACCGGGAAGTCACCGAACTCCGGGACCTCCGGGAAGGGCGGGGCGGCGAAGTGAGCAGCAGGGATCTCATCCTGGGGCGGGTGCGGCAGGCGCTCGTCGATGTGCCCGGCGACGAGGCGACGTACGAGCAGGCCGTGAGCCGGGACTATCTGCGGGTGCACGGGTCGCTGAGCACGGCGGAGACCGTCGATCTGCTCGCCGAGAACCTCGCGGACTACCGGGCCATCGTGCACCGGAGCGACCCGGGCGGGCTGCCCGCGCTCCTGGCGCGGCTCCTCGGTGCGCGGGGCGAGCCGGGTGCGCGCAGGGTTCTCGTGCCGCCCGGGTTGCCCGCGCACTGGCTCGACGCGGCGGACGCCACCCCGGTCCCGGACGAGGCCGGGCACACGGCGCACGAGCTGGACGAGGTCGACAGTGTCGTCACCGGGTGCGCCGTCGCGATCGCCGAAACCGGCACGCTCGTCCTCGACGGCTCCCCCGATCAGGGGCGTCGCCGCATCACCCTGATCCCCGACCACCACATCTGCGTCGTCCGCGTCCCCGACCAGGTCGTCTCCTCGGTGCCCGAGGCCCTCGAACGGCTGGACCCGGCGCGACCGCTCACCTGGATCTCCGGCCCGTCCGCGACCAGCGACATCGAGCTGGACCGGGTGGAAGGGGTGCACGGGCCGCGCACCCTTGAGGTGGTCCTGCTGAGCGAGGGCTGAGCCGCGCGGTTAGCGTGAGGTCATGATCCGGTTCGAGCAGGTGACCAAGCGCTACCCGGACGGCACGATCGCCGTGGACGACCTGTCCTTCGAGGTCGCCGAGGGGGAACTGGTCACGCTCGTCGGACCCTCCGGCTGCGGCAAGACGACGACCATGATGATGGTCAACCGGCTGATCGAGCCCTCGTCCGGGCGGATCTACGTCAACGGCGAGGACATCTCGACGGTCGACCCGGTGAAGCTGCGCCGCCGCATCGGCTACGTCATCCAGCAGGTCGGGCTGTTCCCGCATCGCACGATCCTCGACAACACGGCGACCGTGCCGGCCCTGGTGGGCTGGAAGCGCGGCAGGGCGAAGGCGCGGGCCGCGGAGCTGCTCGACATGGTGGGGCTCGACCCGGCGAAGTACGGGTCGCGCTATCCGGACCAGCTGTCCGGCGGGCAGCGCCAGCGGGTCGGGGTGGCGCGGGCGCTCGCCGCGGATCCGCCGGTGCTCCTGATGGACGAGCCGTTCGGGGCGGTGGACCCGGTGGTGCGCGAGCAGTTGCAGGACCAGTTCCTGGAGATGCAGGCCAGGGTCCGCAAGACGGTCCTGATGGTCACGCACGACATCGAGGAGGCGGTCCGGCTCGGCGATCGGATCGCGGTGTACGGGCAGGGCCGCATCGAGCAGTTCGACACCCCCGGCTCGGTCCTCGGCAATCCTGCGACGCCGTACGTCGCCGAGTTCGTGGGCGCCGACCGGGGCCTGAAGCGGCTCTCGGTCACGACGATCGAGCCGGACGACCTGGAGGAGCCGCCGCTGGCCCGCGTCGACGAACGCGCGGCGCAGGCGGCGGCGCGGCTGCGGGAGCAGGGCGCGCGCTGGGCCGTCGTCACCGACGAGGGCGGCGAACTGCACGGCTGGGCGGGCGTCGACGAACTGGCGCTCGCGGGCGAGGCGAAGGTGGGCGAGCTGGCCCACCGGATGAACTCGTGGGTACCGGTGGGCGCCCCGCTCAAGCAGGCCTTCGGCGTGATGCTGCAGCACGACGCGGGCTGGGTCGCGGTGCTCGACGGGGCCCGCTTCCTGGGCGTCCTCACCCCGGCGAAGCTGCATGAGGCCTTGCGGCGGTCGGTGGATGCGGATGCGCAGGGGGTTGGGCGGGACGAAGTCGAGTTCGACTCGGTGGCAGACGCGTAGGGCAAAATCAGCCCCTCCGGCGTTTGAGGAGCGGGGGCCCGGGGGCAGCGCCCCCGCGACCTCCGGCCGGACGACTTCGCCATGACGTCACCGCCCGGCCGAAGCCCCGTGCGACCTGCCGGCCAGGCCTACGGCTTCGTCGTCTTCGCCTGCCGGTGCAGCAGGCCGAACGCCCACCGCTCGTTGAACCCGGCCAGGAAACCCACCGCGCACCAGAAGACCCAGAAATCGGTGCCCTTGGCCGCCGACCCGGCGCCCTCGGTCGGGCACATGTCGGACGTGGTCGCCGGGACCTTGAGGACGTCCACGATGCCGCCGCCGATGATGAAGTACAGGGCGAGCGCGAGGATCCAGCCCACCAGGACCCGGTACACGCCCTCGTGGAACATGGCGCGGAACATCTGCGCGGGCACGATCGACGTCTCCCGGCCGTCGGTGCGACGGGCCGGCGGTTTGCTGCCGTTGCGCACCCGGACCAGCACGCTGAGGGCCGCCCCGAGCGCCCCGACGCCGCCGCACACCACGGCCGCGAGCAGGGTCCAGCGGCTGCTGCAGTTCAGTGAGATGCCGAGCAGGTACAGGACGTCGAGGCCCCACAGCAGGGGCACCCCGAGCAGGACGGCGCTCAGCCCCATCCCCAGCGCGAGGCCCCGGTTGAGGCCTTGGCTGACGGACATCGCACAGTCCTGCTGCAGTCGGGCGTGCAGTTCGGCGATCTCCTGGTCGAGATAGTCGGTGAGGTGCTTGTTGGGCTTCTCCTCGCCCAGCCGTGGATCGGACAGCGCGTTGGCGAGGACCCGCATGACGGTGATCCGCACCGACTCCCGGGTCTTCAGCTCCAGCGCGCGCTGGCTCGCGCTGTAGATCAGCTGGAGTTGGACCTGCTGCTGCGGGTAGGTCGTGCTGAGTCGGACGTACGCGCCGTGCTCACGCTCGGTGACCGAGTCGAGAAGTCCCTCGGGCTGCGGATCGGTCGCCGCGCCCTTCTCGGATAATCGCTGCTGTCGTGCTTCCTGGCTTCCCCCGTTGTCTGTCATGGCATGGCATACAACCGGCTCCGGGCCCCGGCCGGTAGCCCCGCCGCCGCTGCAGTACGGTCACCGTCGCTACGACCTCGTCACGATGACTTACCCCCTGTCACGGCTCATTTCAGCAGCCCCTTGGATTCCAGATAGGCCTCGGCGACGTCCTCGGGCAACCGCCGCCAGCTGTCCACCTGTTGGTTCATGGACGCGAGATCGGCCGTCGTCAGTACGTCGTTGACCTTGTCCAGCGCCTTGGCGACGCGCTCGCTGCCGGCCCGGGAGCGGTTCACGACGGGCACGATGTAATCGGCGTTCTGCAGCTTCTTGTCGTCGGCGAGGAGCACCAGGCCGAACTCGGTGAGCGTGGCGTCGGTGGTGGTCGTGGCGACCATCTGGTCCTGGCCGTTCTGCACGGCCTGCTTGGCGGGCACGGTGCCGAAGCCCTTGGGGTCGACGGCGGTGATGTCGATGCCGTAGACCTTCTTCAACCCCGGTGCGCAGAACGAGCGTTTGACGCATTCGTCGCCCGCCGCCAGCCGCACCGGAAGGCCCGACCTGCCGAGGTCGGAGAGGGTCTTGAGGTGGTGCTCCGCGGCGTAGGAGCCGGCGACCGCGTAGGCGTTCTGGTCGACGGCCTTTCCGGGCGGCAGGACGGTGAGGCCCCGCGGGGTGGCGAGGCGGCGCAAGGCCGTCATCGTGGCGTCGAGGTCCGGGGAGGCCACGGGCTCGGCGTCGGGGCCGTTGGCCTTGGCGTTCAACCAGTCCGCGAAGGTGGCGGCGTACTCGGGGACGACGTCGATCTGGCCGCTTTCCATGGCGGGTTCGTACAGCTCGCGGTTGGCCACGGTCAGGAGCTTGGTCTTGTATCCGGCCTGGCTGAGGAGGCTCGCGTACATGTGCGCGAGGAGCTCGCTCTCGGTGAATCCGGCCGAGCCGATGGTCAGCGAACTGCTGTCGCCCGGCGGGGCGGTGACCTCGCCCTGGTTCTCCAGCGCGGGCCCGGTGGCGCACCCGGTGAGCAGCACGGCGAGGGCGGTCGCGGCCAGTCGGCGCCTCATGCCTCGGCCCTCCCCCGCGCCCAGCCGGGCGCGAGCCGTTCCGCGATCTCGAAGACGGCCTCCACGAGCAGCGCGAACGCCGCGACCAGCACGGCGCCCGCGACGACCTGCGCGGTGGACGCGAGGTTGAAGCCCGCCGTGATGATCCGCCCGAGCCCGCCGCCGCCCGCGAGCGCGGCGATCGTCGCGGTCGCCACGAGCTGTACGGCCGCGATCCGTACGCCGTTGAGGATCATCGGCAGCGCCAGCGGCAGCTCGACCCGCCACAGCTGCTGCCATCCCGTCATGCCCATGCCCCGGGCGGCCCGCACCACGTCCTGGTCGACGCCGCGCATCCCGACGTACGCGTTGGTGAGCAGCGGTGGCACGGCGAACAGGACCAGGGCGACCACGGTGGGGCCCTGCCCGTATTTCCCGAGCGGGGTGAGCAGGAGCAGCACGAGGACGGCGAAGGTGGGCACCGCCCGGCCGACGTTGGAGATGTTCACGGCGAGCGCGCCGCCCTTGCCCAGGTGGCCGAGGACCAGGGCGACGGGCAGCGCGATCAGACAGCTGATCAGCAGACAGACGACGGTCAGGACCAGGTGCTCGGTGAGCCGGTGCCAGATGCCGTCGGCCCCCGACCAGTGGGATCCGTCGGTGAGCCAGTCCCAGGCGTCGGTGAGTGTCTTCATGTACGCCGCCGCCTCATCCGCGCTGCCAGGGGGTGAGGAGCCGCTGGGCGCCGAGCAGCAGCAGGTCGGCGGCGATGGCGATGATCACGCACAGCACGGACGCGGTGAGCACCTGGGCCTTGAAGTAGGTGTTCATGCCCGCGTAGATGAGGTTGCCGAGCCCGCCGAAGCCGACGATCGCGCCGACCGTGACGAGGGAGACCGCCGACACGGTGGCGATGCGCAGGCCGGCCATCGCGGCGGGCAGGGCGAGCGGCAGTTCCACGGTGAGCAGCAGCCGGATCGGGCCGTATCCCATGCCGCGGGCCGCCTGCCGGGTCTCTTCGGGCACGGCGCGCAGTCCGGCGAGGATGTTGCGTACGAGGAGCGTGAGCGAGTAAAGGACGAGGCCCGCGATGACGAGGGATGCGGAGAGCCCGTAGGCGGGCAGCAGCAGCGAGAACATCGCCAGGGACGGGATCGTGTAGAGCACGGTGGTGAGCGCGAGCACCGGGCCCGCGACCGCGCTCCAGCGGCGGGCGAGCAGCGCGAGCGGGACGGCGATCACCAGCGCGATGAGCACGGACACGAGGGTGAGCTGCAGGTGCTGCAGGACCGCGTCGGTGAGGATCTGGCGACGGGTGCTCAGGTAGTCGCCGCAGATCCACTCGTTGCGCGCGAGGCAGTCGTCGGGGGGCGCGGTCACCTGTCCATTGGAGCCCGCGGATGCGCTGGCCGCTCGTCTTGGGGGCCCGTATGGGCGCTCCGCGGGGAGGCGGGTGTGTCGTCTGCGGGCCCGTGGAGCGTGGGCCCGCAGTCCCCCCGCGCCCCTCGCCTCCGCGGGGAGGCCGGTTTGTCGTCTGCGGGCCGGTGGGGGCCGGTCGCGCAGTTCCCCGCGCCCCTGCGGGGCGCTCCTGGGCGGAGCGCTGCCCGGTTGGGCTCAGGCAGGCATTGGTGTCGGGAGTGTGAACCGTACCCCGGTCAGCTTCTCCGACAAGTCCCAGAGCCGAGCGCCCAGTTGGGGATCGGCTGCCGCCTTCGACAGCTCCACCCGCACCGGGGCCCCGCGCAGCTCGGCCATGCCGCCCGGGCCGATGAACTCGCCACCGCGCACCTCCGGCTCGGTCGCCGCGTACAGCTGCGACAGGGCGCCGTCGGCCGGGGCCTGGGCCAGCGGGGCGAGGACCCGGCCGAACAGCAGCCGCACCAGGGCGACCGGCGTGCCCGACTGCAGGTTGGTTGCGGTGTAGCCGGGGTGGGCGAGGACGCTGCGCACCGCGCTGCCCGCCGCGTCGAGGCGCCGGTGCAGCTCGCGCCCGAACACGGCGTTGGCGAACTTCGACTGATTGTAGAAGGCCATGGGCTTGTACCGGCGCTCCCCGGTGAGGTCGTCGAAGTAGAGGCTCCCCTGGCGGTGGTTGGCCGAACTCACCGTGACCACACGGGAGTCGGGCGCGCCGGACAGCAGGTCGAGCAGCAGCCCGGTGAGCGCGAAGTGCCCGAGATGGTTCACGGCGAACTGCAGCTCGTGGCCCTGCGCGCTCAGCGTGCGGGGCGGCGCCATCAGGCCGGCGTTGTTGATGAGTACGTCGATACGGGGGTGGTCGACGCGCACCTTCTCGGCGAAGGCCCGGACCGAGTCGAGGTCGGCGAGGTCGAGCGGGCGCACCTCCAGGCGCGCGCCCGGCTGCTCGGCGGTGATGTCGGCCATCGCCCGCCGGCCCTTCTCCTCGTCGCGCACCGCGAGGATCACCTGCGCGCCGCGGCGGGCGAGGGCCCGCGTCGTCGCCAGGCCCAGGCCGCTGTTGGCTCCCGTGACGAGGAAGATCCGCCCGGTCTGGTCCGGGATGTGTTCGGCATTCCAGCGCTTCTGTTGCGTCATGCGCCACACGCTGCCGTTGATGGCACTTGGTGTCAAGAGCTGCCTGACATGCCATGGCAAGCTCCGAGTGCCGCACAAGGCATGGCATGGCGTGTACGATCGCCCGGTGAACCCGGTGAACTCCCGCCCCGAAATCAGCCTGGCCCAGCGCAAGCGTCAGCTCGTCGCGGACGAGCTGACCGAAGCCGCGCTCCAACTCCTCGTGGAGAAGGGCTTCGACGCGGTCACCGTCGACGAGATCGTGGCCACGGCGGGGGTCTCCAAGCGGACGTTCTTCCGATACTTCGCGTCGAAGGAGGACGTGGTCGTCCAGTTCCTGGCCGACATGGGCACCGGTATGCGCAGCGGGCTCGCGGCCCGGCCGGCGAAGGAGCGGCCCTCGGTGGCACTGCGGCACGCCGTCACGGTGCCGCTCGCCGCCTGCGCCGACCGCTCGGACCACGCCGAGCGGGCGCTGCGCGTGGTGCAGCTGATCCTGCGCACCCCGGCCCTGCTCGCCCGCTTCCTGGAGCGCCAGGCGCAGTGGCGCGACGACCTGGCGGCGGAGCTCGCGGACCGCTCGGGGCTCGACCCCGACGGCGACCTGTACCCGCAGCTGGCCGCCGGGATGGCGCTGACCGCCTTCCACGCCGTGCTCCAGCGGTGGAGCGGCAGCGACGGTTCGCAGGACCCCGCCGAACTGATCGACCAGGCGTTCAAGGTCCTCACCCCCGCCCTGGACGCCGTCCCCAACCGCCGGACGGGCCGGGCGGGTTGACCTCGGGCCGCCCGGCACTTGGGGCGGTGAGATCGAGCAGCGGGCTCGGGTTGCTGTAGGTGATCAGTCCGGACAGCGCCGGCGAGATCGCGTGCCAGGACGAGCGGCGGTACAAGGCGTCGCCGAACGGACCCACCACCGTCTGCCCGGTCACCGGGGTGCCGTCGAAGTCCAGCAGCGCCGCATCCAGGTCCTTGACCAGCTTGACCACGCGCGCCCTGGCGGCGCGCCGGTCGGAGCCGAGAACGCAGCCGGCGTGCCCCCGCACCAGTCGGCGCACCGGCCTGTCGTACGGCATGAGGCTCCACGCGGTCCACGCGGCCCATCGGGGAAGCCCGCAGAACGAAGGGCCCTCAGGCCGTGCGCGAACTGCCGAAGCGGTCGTGGTCGGCGAGTACCGCGTCGATGACGCGCCGGTTGACCGCGGCCTGCTCCGGGTCGGTGTCGATGCAGCCGGACAGCACGAGCAGCGCCTTCCACAGGGCCCAGCCCCGGGCCCGCGCCCACGTCCCCGCGTCCTGGTCGACCGCCTCGCGGAACGCCTCCCGGCTCTCCCCGTCGAACATTCCCCACGCGGCCACCAGATCGCAGGCCGGGTCGCCCACGCCCGAGGTGCCGAAGTCGATGACAGCCGTCAGCTTGCCGTTCTCGACCAGCAGGTTGCCGGCGGCGATGTCGCCGTGGAACCACACGGGCGTCCCGTGCCACTCGGCGGCGAGTGCGGCCTCCCAGACGGCGGCTGCCCGGCCGGTGTCGACCCGTCCCTGCAGCAGGTGCAGGCAGTTCCGGGTCTCGGCGTCGTAGTGGTCCGGGGCGGCGCCCCGGTACCAGCTGTGCTCGCCCGCGACCGGACCGCCGGCGGTCTCGCAGCGCTGCAGCGCGTGCAGGAACCCGGCCACCGAGACGGCGAGGGCGGACATGTCGTCAACGCGTCCGCGCGCGACCGTCTCCCCCGCCAGCCACCCGCGCACCGACCACGGGAAGGGATAGCCCTCGCCGGGTACGCCCCTGGCCAGCACGGGCGGGATCGCCACGGGCAGCGACGGCGCGAGGCGGGGCAGCCAGTGGTTCTCCTTGTCGACCGCCAGGGCATAACTGGCGGCGGTGGGCAGCCGCACCGTCTTGTCGTCGCCGAGGCGATAGGTCCTGTTGTCCCAGCCGTCGACCTCCACCGGCGTCACGGGCAGCTCGCCCCACTGCGGGAACTGGGCGGCCAGCAGGCGCTTGACCAGGGCGGCGTCGATTCCGGCGCGGCCGTCGGGAGGTGTCGAAACCATTCGGGGATCATCGCGCGCGACTCGTTCGCCCCGCAACGCAATTCCTGGCCCGGGACCGGAGCCACGCCGGTGCCCCGGTGCGCGAGATCGAGTAAGTCGCGTTCTGCGCAAGGCATTTGGCGTGCGGACCGTGGCGTACGGCCGGGAGCAGCAACTCCCGGCCGTACGACGAAGAAGCAAGTCCCGACGAGCTCTCGCAGAAACCCACCTCGTGCCTGAAGGACACCACCCATGCCCGCCTGGATCAAGCGGCTGCCCCTCGCGCCCGGCGGGCGTGGCGCAAAATGGCTCCCCCTCTCGACCGGCCGAGCAGCAGGCCACCACCGCCCCGACGGCGTTCGCAATCCTCGCTGCCAAGCGCGAAAAGGTGGCGGGTGCGCACCGGACGGCACAGCGGGAGGCCGAACACGCCCGAGGCGTCCGCGCCCTGACGGGGGCCCAGCTCAGTCGGCGTGTCGCCGGTGGGCCGGGCCCCGCCCGGGCGGTCACCTTCCTGACGGTGCGTCATCCACTTGGACCCCGCCGAGCGGCGCCGACGCCCCGTCGGGGTTCAGCTCTATGCAGGACGCGGTGCTGCCCACGTTGCGGAGAAGGCTCCGTTCCCGCGTCGCCGGAGGACGGGATGAGCGCTCAGGAGATAGCGGTGGGCTCCGTCCTTGTCGCGGTCCTCATGCGTGAGGGCGGGCGGAGTCGATGTCGCGGCCCAGCCGAGAGGTGTCCGGCCACGAGCACACACATGGCCTGCGGCCCGCCCGAACTTCCGTCGGGCGGGCCTCCGCCTGTTTCTGCCCGTCTCCACCTGCTGGTACGGCGTGAAGACGGATGCGGGACCGGCCGCGACTGCCGGTCTCACCACACCGAGCGGCGCCTCGGCGGGGTGAAGGTGTACAGGTCGAGGATCTCCGGCAGCGGCGCGATGCCGGGGCCGCCCGCGCGCACCCAGTCGACGATGTCCTCGGTCGCGGCGGCGTCGTTGACCAGGCCCAGCCACACCGGCCGCGCACCCGCCGCCCGGCCGGCGGCGGAGGGCTGGACGACGATCACGTTGGCCTGGTCGCACACGTCCAGGCACTCGGCTATGCGTACCGGCGCCTGAGCACGCAGCCGTGCGGTCTGCGCGGCATGGTCGACGCCGATCACCTTGGGGCTGCCGCAGCAGCAGTCCCGGCACACGACGACCCGGCACGGCGCCCGGCGGTCCGCCGCCCCCGCCACCTGGTTCTGCGCACTACTGACAGGCTTCGCGGGCATGCCGCACCGTTCCTCTCTTCGGGGAGATCCGCCCCGGTGGTCCGTCGAGGAGGCGACAGCGTGAGTGTCCTGGCTCTCGGGTCGATGCTCGTCCCGGCCTTCCCACCCCCCAAGGGGCAGTGGCCTGTCGGGATCCGCTCGCCGATCACAGTGGCGGGACCGCGCCGGAATCGCACCGGCTTCCTCGGGCCGCCATCGCCTTTTCACCGGTCATCATTTCACGGCTAATCTGCCCGGATGACGGACGGATCAGCCAACGCGCGCGTGCAGTTCGACGGGACGGGGCTCGTCCTCGCCGAGGACCCCGAGCGGAGTGGGGCCTACCGCTTCCCGCGCCAGGACCAGGACGCCGACGGCGCCCTGAGCTCGCTGCCGCTCAGCGCGGCGTTGCATGCCCGCATCCGTCCGGTCGGCACTGCGGAGAGCGTGCTCCGGGACTGGGCAACAGGCGCCCCGCTGCCGGAAACCGCGCCCTGGGACGACCCGGCCGCCGCAGCGCCGGTGCGGGTGCGGGCAGGCGCGATCGTCCTGCGTGACGAGCACATGCTCCTCATCGAGTTCGACGAGGACGGCGAGGTCTACTTCGAGATCCCCGGCGGCGGAGTCGAGCCCGGCGAGTCCCTGCACGACGCCGTCGTACGGGAGTTGCGGGAGGAGACCGCGCTGGCCGGGACCGTGACCGGTGAGGTGGCCCGGGTGTGGAAGGAAGGCCGGCGCGAGCACTACTTCCTGATGTCCGCCGACGGGGAGGTCGGCGACCCCGCCCTGCTCGACAACTACGGCGGCAGGCCCCGGTGGATGCCGGTCCACGCGCTGCCGAGCACGGCCCTGTGGCCCCGGCGGCTGGCCTGGCGCATCGCCCGGTGGCACACGACGGGCTGGCCCGGGCAGCCCGCCGAACTGGCCGACAGCATCCAGGACTTGCGGGCCGACTGCACCTGGTGAGCCGCTGCGGGTGCGGGGCGGCATCGGCGTGCCGCCCCGCACCCTGCCCCCACCTGCCGGGGCCCTCGTGGCAGGGCGCCGGCCGGCCCGCTCAGTGCGGGTCGTAGTGGTGGAAGCCGCGCCCGCTCTTCCGGCCGAGCAGGCCCGCCTCCACCATGCGCTGGAGCAGCGGCGGCGGGGCGTACAGGGGCTCCTTGAACTCTTCGTAGAGGGATTCCGCGATGGCCGCGACGGTGTCGAGGCCGATCAGGTCGGCCAGCTTGAGCGGGCCCATCGGGTGGGCACAGCCGAGCTCCATGCCGGAGTCGACGTCGGTCGGGGTGGCGAATCCGGACTCGGCCATGCGGATCGCCGCGAGAAGGTACGGGATCAGCAGGGCGTTGACGACGAACCCGGCGCGGTCCTGGGAGCGGACCACGGTCTTGCCGAGCGCTCGGGTGACGAACTCCTGGACCGTGTCGGCCACTTGGGGCGTGGTGTGCAGCGAGGTGACGATCTCGACCAGGGGCAGGACGGGGACCGGGTTGAAGAAGTGCAGGCCGAGGACGTGGTCCGCGCGCTGTGTGGCCATGCCCAGGCGCATCACGGGAATCGACGAGGTGTTGGTGGCGAGGATCGCCTCCGGATCCTCGACGATCTTGTCGAGTGCGGCGAAGATCTCCGTCTTGGCGTCCGCGTTCTCGACCACCGCCTCGATCACGAGCCGGCGGTCGGCCAGATCGTCGAGGCTGCCGGTGAAGACGAGCCGGTTCAATGCGTCCTCGGCGGAGATCCGGTCCAGCTTGCCGCGCTGCACGGCGCGTTCGAGGGACAGCGCGACGCGCTCACGGGCCGCCCGCGCGGCCACCGCGTCGGCCTCGCAGACCACGGTGTCGAGTCCGGCGCGGGCGCAGACCTCCGCGATGCCGGCGCCCATCAGCCCGCCGCCGACCACCCCCACCTTGTCGATCCGGGGACTCATGAGCGTGCCTCCGGCCGGACGGCGACCAGGTGGCGGGCGTAGGCGTCGGTGGTGAAGAAGGCGGGCAGATCGCGGCCCAGGGCGGTGCGTTCGAAGAGGGCGCGGGCCTGGTCGACCGGGACCCAGGGGTAGGCGGCGCCGAGGGCGGCGGTCTCCTCGTCCAGGACGGCGATGACCGCGCTGCGGTCCACCAGGCCGTGGCGTATCCACTGCCAGATCTGCACGCGGGCGACATCGGCGGTGGCGGCGTCCTCCATCAGGCCGTGCACGGCCACCGCGCCCCGGCCCTGCAGCCAGGCGGCGAAGTAGTGCAGCGCGACCTCGATGTCGCAGCGGATGCCCTCCGGGGTGGGCGGGCCGCTGGTGCGGCGGACGCCGAGCAGGTCGGCGGGGGTGATGTCGACGTCCTGGCGGCTGCGTTCGATCTGGTGCGGCCGGTTGCCGAGTACGCCGTCGAAGACGTCGCGGCAGACGGGGACGAGGCCGGGGTGGGCGACCCAGGAGCCGTCGAAGCCGTCCTCGGCCTCGCGCTCCTTGTCGAGCCGCACCTTGGCCAGCGCCGCCTCGCGGGCCTGCGGGTCCGTGCCCGGCACCTGGGCGGCCATCCCGCCGATGGCGTGTGCGCCGCGGCGATGGCAGGTGCGTACCAGGAGGTCGGTGTACGCGCGCATGAAGGGGGCGGTCATGGTGACCTTGGAGCGGTCGGGCAGGACGAAGTCGCGGCGATGGCCGAAGGTCTTGATCAGGCTGAACAGATAGTCCCAGCGGCCCGCGTTGAGCCCGGCGCCGTGCTCCCGCAGCTCGTAGAGGATCTCCTCCATCTCGAAGGCCGCGGTGACCGTCTCGATGAGGACGGTGGCGCGGACGGTGCCGCGGGGGATGCCTAGCAGGTCCTGGGCGAGGACGAAGACGTCGTTCCAGAGCCGGGCCTCGTACCGGTTCTCCAGCTTGGGCAGGTAGAAGTACGGGCCGCGGCCCGCGTCGATCTGCCGTCGCGCGCAGTGGAAGAAGTACAGGCCGAAGTCCACCAGCGCGGCGGGGAGCGGCCGTTCGTCGACGACGAGGTGCTTCTCGATGAGGTGCCAGCCGCGGGGGCGTACGGCGATGGTGGCGAGGTCGTCGGCGGCGCCGAGACGGTACTCCTTGCCGTCGGGTGCGGTGAAGTCGATGCGCCGCTCGACGGCGTCGAGCAGGTTGAGCTGCCCGCCGACGATGTTCTCCCAGGTCGGTGAGGTGGCGTCCTCGAAGTCCGCCATCCACACCTGGGCCCCGGAGTTGAGGGCGTTCACGGTGATCCGCCGTTCGGGCGGCCCGGTGATCTCCACGCGGCGGTCGGCGAGCCCGGGGGCGGGCGGTGCGACCCGCCAGTCGCGGTCGGCGCGGACTGCCGCCGTGGTGAGCGGGAAGTCGAGGGGAACGCCGGACGCGATCCGCTCGGCACGGCGGCGGCGCTCGGCGAGCAACTCGAACCGGCGGGCGGCGAAGGCGGCATCGAGCCGGCCGAGGAAGGCGAGCGCCTCGGGGGTCAGGATCTCGTCGTGCCGGTCACCGGGCGGGCCGAGAACTTGTACGCGGCTGATGGTGGTTGGGGCGGTGGCCACGAGGGCTCCTAGGCGGACGGAGGAACAGGAAAGGGGCGGGCCCCGAAAGGTCGGGCCCCGAAGGGGCGCGGGGAACTGCGCGACCAGCCACGACGCACTCGCAGATGACGTACCGGGCCCGGGCCTCGCCCAGAAGGACCAGCCTCCCCGCGGAGCGCTTCGCGGAGCGCCTAGTGGAACTGCGATTCCTCCGTCGAGCCGCGCAGCGCAGTCGTCGAGGACGCCGGGTTGACGGCGGTCGACACCAGATCGAAGTAGCCCGTGCCGACCTCACGCTGATGCCTCACCGCGGTGAAGCCGTGCTCCTGGGCCGCGAACTCCCGCTCCTGCAGATCGACGTACGCCGTCATGCCGTGGTCCGCGTAGCCGCGCGCCAGGTCGAACATGCCGTGGTTGAGCGAGTGGAAGCCGGCCAGGGTGATGAACTGGAAGCGGTACCCCATCGCGCCCAACTCCCGCTGGAACTTGGCGATCTGGTCGTCGTCGAGGGCCGCCTTCCAGTTGAAGGAGGGCGAGCAGTTGTACGCGAGCATCTGGTCCGGGTGCTCGGCGTGGAGGGCCTCGGCGAACTCGCGGGCCTGCGCCAGGTCGGGGGTGCCGGTCTCGACCCAGATCAGGTCGGCGTACGGGGCGTAGGCGAGACCGCGTGCGATGACCGGAGCCATGCCGTTGTGCACCCGGTAGAAGCCCTCTGCCGTGCGCTCCCCCGTCACGAACTGCGCGTCGCGCTCGTCGACATCGCTGGTCAGCAGGTTCGCGGCGAGCGCGTCCGTGCGGGCGACGACGAGGGTCGGCACATCGGCGATGTCGGCGGCGAGGCGGGCCGCGTTGAGGGTGCGGATGTGCTGGGCGGTGGGCACGAGCACCTTGCCGCCGAGGTGGCCGCACTTCTTCTCCGAGGCCAGCTGGTCCTCGTAGTGGATGCCCGCCGCGCCGGCGGCGATCATCGCCTTGGTGAGTTCGAAGGCGTTGAGCGGGCCGCCGAATCCGGCCTCCGCGTCGGCGACGATCGGCGCGAGCCAGTCGGTCGTGTCGCTGCCCCCTTCGGCGGTGGCGATCTGGTCGGCGCGCAGCAGCGCGTTGTTGATCCGACGCACCACCTGGGGAACGGAGTTGACCGGGTACAGGCTCTGGTCGGGGTAGGTGTGACCGGCCTGATTGGCGTCGGCGGCGACCTGCCAGCCCGACAGATAGATCGCCCGCAGGCCGGCCCTCACCTGCTGCACGGCCTGCCCGCCGGTGAGCGCGCCGAGCGCGTGGACGTAGTCCCGTTCGTGCAGTTCGCGCCAGAGCCGCTCGGCGCCGCGCCGGGCGAGGGTGTGCTCCTCGCGGACGCTGCCGGACAGGCGTACGACGTCCTCGGCGGTGTAGGTGCGCTCGATCCCCTGCCAACGCGGGTCCGTCGCCCACCGCTGCCGCAGCTCTTCGGCCGTCGTGCGTGCCTGCGCCATGACTGTTCTCCCCAAGGTGTCTCGTGAAGTGTGCCAACTCCTGGCACGACGTGCCGGGTTGGAAAGTGCAGCCCCTTGACCGGCGGCCACAACACGACTTTCGCAGTGGCACTCCGTGCCCTCAAGCAGGGACTTATGCCAAGTTCTGCGCATCTTCACGGGACAGTTGCCAACTTTGCGAAGCCGACTTCAGCCGACGCGCGGCTCCCCGGCCACCGGGTAGGGCACGAAGGTGCTGCTGTTCTCGTCGATCGCGAGCCGGCGGTCCAGGGGCGGCACGGCCCGCTGCGGGCAGTCGATGCGTTCGCAGAGGCGGCAGCCCATGCCGATGGGAACGGCGGCGGAGATGTTGTCGAGGTCGAGGCCGTCGGAGTAGACGAGCCGGGCGGCATGCCGGATCTCGCAGCCCAGACCGATGGCGAAGGTCTTGCCGGGCTCTCCCCAGCCGCCCCGGTGGCGGGTGGCGGCGCGGGCCGTCCACAAGTACCGCTGGCCGTCCGGCATCGCGGCGACCTGGACGTGGATGCGGCCGGGGGCGGCGAACGCCTCGTAGACGTTCCACAGCGGGCAGGTGCCGCCGGCCCGGGAGAAGTGGAACGCGGTGGCCGACTGGCGTTTGGACATGTTGCCCGCCCGGTCGACCCGGACGAACGAGAAGGGGACACCACGCAGCCGGGGGCGTTGCAACGTGCTGAGGCGGTGGCAGATGGTCTCGTAGCCGAGACCGAAGTGGTCGGTCAGCCGCTCGATGTCGTAGCGGAACTCCTCCGCCGCCGCGTGGAAGCGGCGGTACGGGAGGATCAGGGCTGCGGCGAAGTAGTTGGCGATGCCGATGCGGGCCAGCGGCCAGGCGGCGGAGTCCGGCGCGAAGTCCTCGGAGGCGAGGGCGGAGAGTTCATCGGCGTACTCCAGGAGCGCCAGCTGCGTCGCCATCCGGAACGCCTGCTGGCCGGGGCGCAGCCGGGCGGAGAGGTTCAGGACCCCGGCCGCCGGGTCGTAGCGGTGCAGCAACTCGCCGCAGTCCGCGGCCAGTCGTACGCCGTGACGCTCGGTGAGACGTGCGGACAGGCTGCGCACCACCTCTCCCGGGCGGATGCCGGTCTCGGCGGCCAGCCGCTCCGCGGCGAGGTCCGTGTCGTGCAGATAGTTCTGGCGGCGGTAGAAGAACTCGCGTATCTCCTCGTGTGCGGAACGGGGTTGGGCCGTCGTACCCGGCCCCCGCCCCTCCGCGGCTTCGGTCAGCTGCTCGGCGAGGTGCTGGTTGCGGCGGCCCAGGTCCACCAGGAGCTGCGCCGCCGCAGGGGTGCGCGAGGCCAGCTCCGCGAGGTCGGTCGCCGACACCCGGCCCGCGGCGACCTCGCCGGTGAGGGCGTCCCGCAGGTCGGCCACGAGGCGGCTGGTGTCGCGCTCGGAGAAGAAGCCGGGGTCCACGCCGAACGTCTCCGTCAGGCGCAGCAGGACGGGCACGGTCAGCGGCCGCGAATCGTGCTCCATCTGGTTCAGATAGCTCGGGGAGATCGCGAGGACCCGGGCCAACTCGACCTGGCTCATGCGCCGTTCCTCGCGCAGCCGCCGCAACCGCGCTCCGGCGTACGTCTTGCTCACCCTTGGCTCCTGTCCGGTCACGATCGTCGGCACCGCGTCGCGATCGTAACCACGGGGCGGTTCGCCCCCTTCGGGAGGAGACCGCCATACCCGTACTCCAGCCGCATCCTCTAGGCTGGGTGCGCAGCTGGTTCGCCCCGTCCGCCAGGCGGGAGGCGTCGTAAGAGGGAACCCGGTGTAAATCCGGGACTGCCCCGCAGCGGTGAGCGGGAACGACCGCCGTCATACGCACTGGGCCCGGCCGGGTCTGGGAAGCGACGGCCAGTAGGTGTCCTCCTCTTGGAGGGCGTGCTCGCGAGTCCGAAGACCTGCCCGTTGCCCGCGCGCGATCCCTCGTGCGCGGACATCCCGGTGACCTCGTGGGCGGGTCGGCGTACATATCGGAGGAACACCGCGTCCGTAGTGCGCGTGCGGTCCGTCCGATGTGTCATCCCCCTTCGCGTCCGTGTCCCGTCGCCGGGATCTCAGGAGTCATCTCGCGAAGGAGATTTCCGTGACAGCGAAGTCCGCAGCCGCGGCGGCGCAGGCCACCGTGTACGGCTACCCCCGCCAGGGCGCGCAGCGCGAACTGAAGAAGGCCGTCGAGGGGTACTGGAAGGGCCGGATCGGCGCCGACGCCCTCAAGGAGATCGCCGAGGGCCTGCGCCGGGCGAACTGGCAGCAGTTGGCCGACGCGGGCGTGCACGAGGTGCCGACCGGCGACTTCTCCTACTACGACCACGTCCTGGACACCAGCGTCATGGTCGGCGCCGTCCCCGCCCGGCACCGCGCGGCCGTCGAAGCGGACACTCTCGACGGCTACTTCGCGATGGCCCGGGGCAACCAGGACGTGGCACCCCTTGAGATGACCAAGTGGTTCGACACCAACTACCACTATCTTGTGCCGGAGTTGGGGCCGGACACGGTCTTCGCGGCGGACTCCGCCAAGCAGGTGGCCGAGCTCAAGGAGGCCCTGGCGTTCGGCCACACCGCGCGCCCCGTCCTCGTCGGGCCCGTCACGTACCTGCTGCTCGCCAAGCCCGCCCCCGGCGTCGCGCCCGACTTCGAGCCGCTCACCCTGCTCGACCGGCTGCTCCCGGTGTACGCGGAGGTCCTGGCCGATCTGCGGGCGGCGGGCGCCGAGTGGGTGCAGCTGGACGAGCCGGCCCTGGTCCAGGACCGCACCCCGGCGGAACTGAACGCCACCGCCCGCGCCTACCGCGATCTGGGCGCCCTGCCCGACCGGCCGAAGCTCCTGGTCGCCTCCTATTTCGACCGGCTCGGCGAAGCGCTTCCCGTGCTCGCCAAGGCGCCGGTGGACGGGCTGGCGCTCGACTTCACCGGGGCCGCCGCCGCCAACCTGGACGATCTCGCCGCGGTCGGCGGGCTGCCGGGCAAGCGGCTCGTCGCGGGCGTCGTCGACGGCCGCAACGTCTGGATCAACGACTTCGAGAAGTCCCTGTCCGTTCTCGGCACCCTGCTCGGCCTCGCCGACCGGGTCGACGTGGCCGCCTCCTGCTCGCTGCTGCACGTGCCCCTCGACGCGGCCGCCGAGCGGGACATCGAGCCGCAGATCCTGCGCTGGCTGGCGTTCGCCCGGCAGAAGACGACGGAGATCGTCACCCTCGCCCGCGGCCTCGCCCGGGGCACCGGCGCCATCGCCGCCGAACTGGCCGCCAACCGGGCCGACCTGGCGTCCCGGGCCGGCTCCCCCATCACCCACGACCCGGCGGTGCGGGCCCGCGCCGCCGCGATCACCGACGCGGACGGCCGCCGCTCGGCGCCGTACGAGGCGCGGGCCGCCGCCCAGCGGGACCGCCTCGGGCTGCCGCTCCTGCCGACCACCACGATCGGCTCGTTCCCGCAGACCGCCGAGTTGCGCACGGCGCGCGCCGATCTGCGCGCGGGGCGCATCGGCGCGGCCGCGTACGAGGAGCGCATCGAGGCCGAGATCCAGGAGGTCCTCGCCTTCCAGGAGAAGGCCGGCATCGACGTCCTGGTGCACGGCGAGCCCGAACGCAACGACATGGTCCAGTACTTCGCGGAACAGCTGAGCGGCTACCTCGCCACCCAGCACGGCTGGGTCCAGTCGTACGGCACCCGCTATGTGCGGCCGCCGGTCCTCGCCGGGGACATCTCCCGCCCCGAGCCGATGACGGTGCGCTGGACGTCGTACGCCCAGTCGCTGACCGACCGGCCCGTCAAGGGCATGCTGACCGGTCCGGTGACCATGCTCGCCTGGTCGTTCGTACGCGACGACCAGCCGCTCGGCGACACCGCACGGCAGGTCGCGCTCGCCCTGCGCGACGAGGTCGACGACCTGGAGGCGGCGGGCACTTCGGTCATCCAGGTCGACGAGCCCGCCCTGCGCGAGACGCTGCCGCTGCGGGCCGCCGGACATGCTGCGTACCTGGAGTGGGCCACGGAGTCGTTCCGCCTCAGCACCGGTGGCGTACGGCCGGACACCCAGATCCACACGCACATGTGCTACGCCGAGTTCGGCGACATCGTCCGGGCCATCGACGACCTCGACGCCGACGTCATCAGCCTGGAGGCGGCCCGCTCCCACATGCAGGTCGCCCGGGAGCTGGCCGAGCACGGCTATCCCCGCGAGGCCGGACCCGGCGTCTACGACATCCATTCGCCGCGCGTGCCCAGCGCCGAGGAGGCGGCTTCCTTGCTGCGCAAGGGACTTGAGGCCATCCCGGCCCGGCGCCTCTGGGTCAACCCGGACTGCGGCCTGAAGACCCGCGGCTGGCCCGAGACGCGGGCGTCGCTGGAGAACCTGGTCGCGGCGGCCCGCACGGTGCGGGCCGAACTGCCCGAGTCCTGAGGTGAGTCGAGGGCAGGCAGGGGTGGCCGTACCGCCCCTCCCTGCCCCCCGGCGGCGGGCGAGACGACCGGGCAGCGGCTCGACGCGATGCGTGACCGCCTCGCCCGGGGCGTGCGCATACCCGGATGTCCGCTCGGCGGACACACCGCGGATCACGGACCTGACGGTCGCCCCGGTGGCACGCGGCAGGGGCGCGGGTACGAGACTGCGCGATGTTCTGCCGCTGCCCGCGCCCGACGACCGCGCCTCGTAGAAGAGAACAAGGTCACAGCCGTTCCCTCTGCTGATCCTCCACCGTGCTGACCTACGATCCGACCATGACGGTCCTGCCTGACGACGACCTTTCCCTGGCAGCCGAGTTCCCCGACGCCACGCACGAGCAGTGGCAGCACCTGGTCTCCGGCGTGCTGCGCAAATCGGGCAAGGAGATCTCGAGCGCCGAGGCGGAGGACGCCCTGTCCACCGTGCTGGAGGACGGGCTGAGTGCCCGGCCCCTGTACACCGCGCACGATGCCGCGCCCGACCCCGGCCTGCCCGGCTTCGCACCTTTTGTGCGTGGCAGTCGCGCCGAGGGGAACGTGATCGGCGGCTGGGACGTGCGCCAGCGCCATCTCGTGGCGGACTCGGGCGCGGTCCTGGGTGACCTCGAGAACGGCGTGACCTCCCTGTGGCTGACCGTCGGCGAGGGTGCCGGCATCCCGGTCGCCGCCCTCGACCGCACGCTCGACGGCGTCTACCTCGACCTCGCTCCGGTCGTCCTGGACGCGGGCGACGAGGTCGAGCCGGCCGCGCGACGGCTGCTGAAGCTGTACGAGGAGCGCGGGGTCGCCGCCGAGGCGGTGCGCGGCAATCTGGGTGCCGATCCGCTGGGTCACGAGGGCCGCACCGGCAGCTCGTACGACTTCGCACCCGTGGCCGAGCTGGCCCGGCTGTGCGCCGAGCGGTATCCGGGGCTGCGCGCGCTGACCGTGGACGCGCTGCCGTACCACGAGGCCGGTGGCTCGGCGGCGCAGGAGCTGGGCGCCTCGCTGGCGACGGGCGTCGCCTATCTGCGCGAGCTGACCGGGGCGGGGCTGACCGTCGAACAGGCGTGTGCGCAGCTGGAGTTCCGGTACGCGGCCACCGCCGACCAGTTCACGACCATCGCCAAACTCCGGGCCGCACGCCGCCTCTGGGCCCGCGTGGCCGAGGTCTGCGGGGCACCGCGGGCGGGCGCGCAGCTGCAGCACGCGGTGACCTCGCCGGTGATGATGACGCGCCGCGACCCGTGGGTGAACATGCTGCGCACCACGGTCGCCACGCTGGCCGCCGGGGTGGGCGGCGCCGACGCCGTGACCGTGCTGCCCTTCGACCACGAGCTGGGCCTGCCGGACGCGTTCGCCCGGCGGATCGCCCGCAACACCTCGACCGTCCTCATCGAGGAGTCGCACCTGTCGCGGGTGATCGACCCGGCGGGCGGCTCCTGGTACGTGGAGCGGCTGACCGACGAACTCGCCCACGCCGCCTGGGCGTTCTTCCAGGACATCGAGCGGGCGGGCGGCCAGGCCGCGGCCCTGCGCTCCGGGCTGGTCGGCGACCGCCTCGCCGCGACCTGGGCCGTACGCAGCAAGGCCCTCGCCAAGCGCCGTGAACCGGTCACCGGCGTAAGCGAGTTCCCGAACCTCGCCGAGCCGCCGGTGGTCCGCGAACCCGCACCCGAGCCCAGGTCCGGGGGCCTGCCCCGGGTGCGACGCGACGAGGGCTTCGAGGCCCTGCGCGCCCGCTCCGACGCCCAGTTGGCGGCGACCGGCACCCGGCCCCGCGTGTACCTGGCGGCGCTCGGACCGGCCGCGGCCCACACCGCGCGCCTCACCTCCGCCGCGAACCTCTTCCAGGCGGGCGGCATCGAGCCCGTCACCGAGGGCACGTTCGAGGAGAGCGGGGCCACGGAGGTGTGCCTGTGCTCCAGCGACACGGTGTACGAGGAGCAGGCCGAGAGCACCGCGAAGGCACTGCGCGCGGCGGGCGCCCGCCATGTGTTTCTCGCGGGCCGCCCGTCCTCGTACGCGGATGTCGACAGCTACGTCTTCGCCGGCTGTGACGCCGTGGCCGTGCTTTCCACCACGCTCGACCGCATGGGAGTGTCCTGATGTCCATCCCCGACTTCTCGGCGATCGAGCTGGGCACCCCCTCCCCTGCAGCAGTGGACGGCGGGCTCGACGACTGGCGCGGCGCCGTCAAGAGCGCGGCTGCCGGCGAGGACCTTCTGTGGGAGACCCCGGAGGGCATCGCGGTCAAGCCGCTGTACACCGGGCAGGACCTGGAGGGCCTGGACTTCCTTGAGACGTACCCGGGTGTGGCCCCGTATCTGCGCGGGCCCTACCCGACGATGTACGTCAACCAGCCCTGGACGATCCGGCAGTACGCGGGTTTCTCCACGGCCGAGGAGTCCAACGCCTTCTACCGGCGCAACCTCGCGGCCGGCCAGAAGGGCCTGTCCGTCGCCTTCGACCTGCCCACGCACCGCGGCTACGACAGCGACCACCCGCGCGTCACCGGTGACGTCGGCATGGCGGGCGTGGCGATCGACTCGATCCTCGACATGCGGCAGCTCTTCGACGGCATCCCGCTGGACAAGATGACCGTGTCGATGACGATGAACGGCGCCGTGCTGCCGGTGCTCGCGCTGTACATCGTCGCGGCCGAGGAGCAGGGCGTACCGCCGGAGAAGCTGGCCGGGACCATTCAGAACGACATCCTCAAAGAGTTCATGGTCCGCAACACCTACATCTATCCGCCGAAGCCCTCGATGCGGATCATCTCCGACATCTTCGCGTACACCTCACAGAAGATGCCGCGCTACAACTCGATCTCCATCTCCGGATATCACATCCAAGAGGCGGGCGCGACGGCCGACTTGGAGCTCGCGTACACCCTCGCCGACGGGGTGGAGTACCTGCGGGCCGGGCAGGAGGCGGGCCTGGACGTGGACGCGTTCGCGCCGCGCCTGAGCTTCTTCTGGGCGATCGGCATGAACTTCTTCATGGAGGTCGCCAAGCTGCGCGCGGCCCGCCTCCTTTGGGCGAGGCTGGTCAAGCAGTTCGACCCGAAGAACGCCAAGTCCCTTTCGCTGCGCACCCATTCGCAGACCTCGGGCTGGTCGCTGACCGCGCAGGACGTGTTCAACAACGTGACGCGTACGTGTGTGGAGGCGATGGCCGCGACCCAGGGGCACACCCAGTCGCTGCACACCAACGCCCTCGACGAGGCGCTCGCCCTGCCCACCGACTTCTCCGCGCGCATCGCCCGCAACACCCAACTGCTGCTGCAGCAGGAGTCGGGCACGACCCGGTCGATCGACCCGTGGGGCGGCAGTGCGTACGTCGAGAAGCTGACGTACGACCTCGCGCGCCGCGCCTGGCAGCACATCGAGGAGGTCGAGGCGGCCGGCGGCATGGCGCAGGCCATCGACGCGGGCATCCCGAAGCTGCGCGTGGAGGAGGCCGCGGCCCGCACCCAGGCGCGGATCGACTCCGGGCGCCAGCCGGTCATCGGCGTCAACAAGTACCGGGTCGAGACCGACGAGCAGATCGACGTCCTCAAGGTCGACAACTCCTCGGTGCGCGCCCAGCAGATCGAGAAGCTGCGCCGGCTGCGCGCCGAACGCGACGAGCAGGTCTGCCAGGACGCGCTGCACGCGCTGACCCGGGCGGCGTCGGAGAACACCGGCAACCTGCTGGACCTGGCGGTGCACGCGGCCCGCGCGAAGGCGACCGTGGGCGAGATCTCGGACGCGTTGGAGAAGGTGTACGGGCGGCACGCGGGACAGATCCGTACGATCTCCGGTGTGTACCGCAACGAAGCCGGCGAGTCCCCGTCCGTGGACCGCACCCGCACCCTGGTCGACGCCTTCGGCCAGGCGGAGGGGCGGCGTCCGCGCATCCTGGTCGCCAAGATGGGCCAGGACGGGCACGACCGCGGCCAGAAGGTGATCGCCACCGCGTTCGCCGACCTCGGCTTCGACGTCGACGTCGGCCCGCTGTTCCAGACGCCGGGCGAGGTCGCGCGCCAGGCCGTCGAGGCGGACGTGCACATCGTCGGGGTCTCGTCGCTCGCCGCCGGGCACCTCACCCTCGTACCGGCGCTGCGTGAGGCGCTCGCCGAGGAGGGCCGCGAAGACATCATGATCGTGGTCGGCGGGGTGATCCCGCCGCAGGACGTGGCCACGCTCCTGGAGATGGGCGCGGCTGCCGTGTTCCCGCCCGGCACGGTCATTCCGGATGCGGCGTACGACCTGGTGGAGCGACTCGCCGCCGACCTCGGCCACGGCACCCTGTAGTTCATGAAGACCATCGATCTGAACGCGTATGTGAAGGGCGTACTCGACGGGAAGCGGGCGTTCATCGCGCGCGCCATCACGCTCGTCGAGTCGACCCGGCCCGGGCACCGGGCGCTGGCCCAGGAGTTGCTGACGGAGCTGCTGCCGCACAGCGGGAACGCGCGGCGCATCGGGGTCAGCGGGGTGCCGGGGGTCGGCAAGTCGACGTTCATCGACGCGTTCGGCTCGATGCTGACGGAACTCGGCCACCGGGTCGCGGTGCTCGCCGTCGACCCGTCCTCCACTCGTACCGGCGGCTCCATCCTGGGCGACAAGACCCGGATGGAGCGCCTTTCGGTCGATCCGGCCGCTTTCGTGCGCCCCTCCCCCTCGGCGGGCACCCTTGGCGGCGTCGCCAAGGCGACCCGGGAGTCGATGGTCGTGATGGAGGCGGCGGGCTACGACGTCGTCCTCGTGGAGACGGTGGGCGTCGGCCAGTCCGAGACCGCGGTGGCGAACATGGTCGACTCGTTCCTGCTGCTCTCCCTGGCCCGCACCGGCGACCAGCTCCAGGGCATCAAGAAGGGCGTCCTGGAGCTCGCCGACGTGATCGCCATCAACAAGGCGGACGGGCCGCACCAGCGCGATGCCCAGGCCGCCGCCCGTGAACTCGCGGGCGCGCTGCGGCTGATGCATCCGGTGGATGCGGCCTGGACTCCGCCGGTGCTCAGTTGCAGCGCCCGCGAATCCGCCGGACTCGACACGGTGTGGGAGCGCCTGGAGCAGCACCGCTCGTTGCTCGACTCCACCGGACGCCTCACGGCGAAGCGCCGCGACCAGCAGGTCGACTGGACCTGGACGATGGTCCGCGACGAACTCCTGGGGCGGCTGCACGCCGATCCGGCGGTCCGCTCCCTCGCTCCCGACCTTGAACAGCGGGTCAGGAAGGGTGAGTTGACGGCCACCCTGGCCGCCGAGCGCATCCTGGACGCCTTCGGGGGCGACAGGGGCTGAGCCCCCGCACGGGCCTTGATCCTGCTCGCCGGCTCCTCTTGCTCCGGCTCATCGGCTCCCATTGATCCTGCTCACCAGGTCTTTCTGGCGCACCCCCGTCGTAAACGGCCTTTAGGTTAGGCTAACCTTCCCAGCGTGAAAGTTGAGGAAGAGACGACCTCAGGGACCGCCACGCGTCCGCACAGCCCTGCGCTGTCGGCCACCGCGGTGACCGTGGCGTACGACGGCATCGACGTCGTGCACGACGCGGCGGTCAGCCTGCGCCCCGGCGCGGTGACCGTCCTGGTGGGCCCGAACGGCAGCGGGAAGTCGACCCTCCTGCGCACCCTCGCGCGGCTGCAGAAGCCGCGGACCGCCACCCTCACCCTCGACGCCGACACCGACGCCCTCGCCCTGAGCCCCCGTGAGTTCTCCCGGCGCGTGGCCCTGCTCACCCAGGGCCGCCCCACGCCCAGCGGGCTGACCGTGCGCGACGTCGTCGAGTTCGGCCGCTACCCGTACCGGGGCCGCTGGGGCGCCGCGGACCCGGGCGGCCGGGCCGCGGTGGACCGCGCGCTCGCCATGACGGGCGTGAGCGACCTCGCCGACCGCGGCGCCGAGCACCTCTCCGGCGGTCAGCTGCAGCGGGTCTGGCTCGCCGGCTGTCTCGCCCAGGAGACCGGCGTACTGCTCCTCGACGAGCCCACGAACCACCTCGACCTGCGCTACCAGGTCGAACTCCTCGACCTGATCCGCGACTTGGCGGACGACCACCACATCGCCGTGGGCGTCGTCCTGCACGACCTCGACCAGGCGGCCGCCGTCGCCGACGGGATCGTCCTGCTCCAAGACGGCCGGATCGTCGCCGAGGGCCGCCCCGACGACGTGCTGACACCGGAGCGTCTGACGGAGGTCTACGGCATCCGGATCGAGGTCTCGCACGACCCCCTGACGGGCCGGCTTCGCACCCGTGCGATCGGCCGGCACCACACACGAAGCACAGACACAGCACGACGCATCGACACAGCACGCGGGGTCGAGGCGCGAAGCAACGAAGCACGCGGCGACGACGCACGCGGCAACTCCACGCGAAACCAGAGCGAAAGGCTCAGCACACCCTCATGAAGCGCCTCCTGATCACCGCGGCGGTCGCCACCGCCGCGGCCCTCACCCTGACCTCCTGCGGCACCACCGAGCCGGCCGCCGACAGCAAGAAGAAGACCTCCGAGGCCATCACCCTCACCGACGGCACGGGCGAGCAGGTGAAGCTCGACGGACCGGCCAAGAAGGTCGTCGCCACCGAGTGGAACGTCGTCGAGAACATGATCTCGCTGGGCGTCGACCCGGTCGGCGTCGCCGACGTCAAGGGCTACCAGACCTGGGACACCGTCGTCCCGCTGAAGAACGACCCCAAGGACGTCGGCACGCGCGGCGAGCCGAGCATGGACTCCATAGCCTCCCTGTCGCCCGACCTCATCCTCGCCACCACCGACCTGCCCGCGGCCGCCATCAAGCAGATGCGCGAGATCGCCCCGGTCCTGACGGTCGAGCCGGCCGACGCTGCCGACCCGATCGGGCAGATGACGAAGACCCTCGACCTCGTCGCGAAGGCCACCGGCACCACGGAGCAGGCCGACAAGCTCAAGGCGCAGTTCGACGCGAAGGTCGCCGACGGCAAGAAGGCCCTCGAGAAGGCCGGCCTCGGCGGCGCCGAGTACGCGTTCGCCGACGGCTACATCGTCTCCAACCAGGTCCAGATCCGCCCGTTCACGAGCGGCTCCCTGATCGGCGGCGTCAACGAGAAGCTCGGCCTGAAGAACGCCTGGAAGGTCAAGGGCGACAAGAAGTACGGGCTCGGCTCCACCGACGTCGAAGGCCTCACCAAGCTCGGCGACAAGGTGCACTTCGCCCACATCGGCAACAAGGACGACAAGACCAGCACCCCGTTCACCGGCGTCCTGAACAAGAACTCCGTGTGGAAGTCCCTGCCGTTCGTGAAGGCCGGCAATGTGCACCAGCTGCCCGACGGCATCTGGATGTTCGGCGGCACCGCCTCGATGGAGGCGTACGTCGACGCCGTCGTCAAGGAACTGACCAAGTAACCGACCAGGCAAGGGACTCGCGAGGGACCGACCGAGCAAGGGACTGACGAAGCAACGCCATGGCCGTCACCGCACCAACTCCCGCCACCACCCGTCCGTCGACGGCCGCGTCCCGGACCGGCGTCGTCGCGGTGACGGCCACGCTGGTCCTGCTCGTCGGGGCCCTCGCGATCATCGACATCACCCAGGGCACCGCCCACGCGGGCGCCGCCGAGGTGTTCAAGGCGCTCACCGGGCAGGCCGACTCGGCCGACACCTCGGTGCTCATCTCCTCCCGGCTGCCCAGGATGACCGCGGGGCTGCTCGTCGGCGCCGCCCTCGGCGTGGCCGGCGCCGCCCTGCAGGCGGTCAGCCGCAATGTGCTCGCCTCACCGGACACCCTCGCGGTGAACGCGGGCTCCTATCTGACGCTCGGCCTGGTCGCCACGGCCGGCATCTCACTGCCCCAACTCGCCTCGTCCGGCGTCGCGTTCATCGGCGCCCTGGCCGCGGCGGCCGTCGTGCTCGGCCTGTCCGGTCTCGGCGCGGGCACGGTACGTCTGGTGCTCGCCGGCACCGCGCTCACCCTCGGCCTCACCGCCATCACCGACGGGCTGCTCCTGCTGTTCCCGCTGGAGACGGACGGGCTCCGGCACTGGAACCAGGGCAGCATCGCGCAGTACGGCTTCGACGGGGTGCTGCAGATGGCGCCCCTCGTCGTCATCGGTCTCGTCGGGCTGCTCCTGGTCGCCCACCGGGTCGACGCCCTCGCCCTCGGCGACGACGCCGCCCGCGGGCTCGGCGTGCCGGTCAGGTCCACCCGGATCACCGTCGTCGTGCTCGGGGCGCTGCTCTCCGCGGCGGCCGTCACGCTCGCCGGTCCGATCGGCTTCGTCGGTCTGTGCGCCCCCGCCCTCGTACGTCCCCTCGGCCGCCGGATCCGCCCGTTCACCAAGGCCCGTGCGCGCTTGCCGCTGGCGGGCCTGGTGGGCGCGGGGCTCGTCCTCGGCTCGGACGTGCTGCTGCGCGCGCTGGTGCCCTCGGACACCGCGGTGGCCGTACCGACCGGCGTCGTCACGAGCCTCGTCGGCGCCGTGTTCCTGGTCGTCATGGCCGCACGGCTGAAGGACACCGCGGGCTCCGAGGCACCCGACCGGCTGCGCATCAGGAGCCGGACCGTCTTCCTGGCCACCACGGCCGTCCTGGTGGCGGTGCTCGTCGCCGTCGCCGTGGCCGGAGTGCTCCTCGGCGACAGCAAGCTGCTGCTCGGCGACGTGGTCAACTGGGCGCAGGGCAGGGCGACCCAGAGCATCTCCTTCGTCCTCGACACCCGGGTGCCGCGCGTCCTCGCCGCCCTCCTCGCGGGTGCGGCGCTCGCCCTGGCGGGCACGCTGGTGCAGGCAGTCTCCCGCAACCCCCTCGCGGAGCCCACGCTGCTCGGCATCTCCGGCGGGGCCGGGCTCGGCGCCGTGATCCTGGTGACGACGGTGCCCCTGGCCAGTTCGTGGGGCCTGGCCGGGGCGGCCTTCGCGGGCGCCGCCGTCGCCGCCGTGCTCGTCTTCGGGCTCTCCGCACGGGACGGCTTCCAGCAGAACCGGCTCGTCCTGGTCGGCATGGGCGTCGCCACCGCCACCACCGCCCTGATCAACCTGCTGATCGTGCTGACCGACCCGTTCAACGCGACGAAGGCGCTCACCTGGCTGTCCGGCTCCACCTACGGGCGGACCCTGCCCGACGTGGTGCCGATCGCCGCTGTTCTCGTCGTGGGCCTGGCCGTTGCCATCACCCGGCGCACACAGCTCGACCTGGTGTCGCTGGACGAGGACACCCCGCGGCTCCTCGGAATCGGCCTGTCCCGTGGGCGCCTGGGCTGGCTCGTGCTGAGCGTGCTGCTCACCGCGAGTGCCATCGCCGCCGCCGGGATGATCGCCTTCGTGGGTCTGGTGGCCCCGCACGCGGCCCGTGCCCTCGTGGGCCGACGGCACGTGCGGGTGCTGCCGGTCTCGGTCCTGCTCGGCGCGGTCCTCGTGTGCTCCGCGGATCTGCTCGGCCGCACGGTGATCGCTCCCGCGCAGATCGGCGCCGGTCTTGTGTCCGCGCTCATCGGGACGCCGTACTTCCTGTATTTGCTGGTACGAAGCCGCCGTTGAGCCGCTGTATTCGCTGGTACGCAGCCGCCGTTGAGCCGCTGACGACATCCCTGCCGCGAGACCGGTGATTTCACCGATGCCAGCGCGCCTTGCCCTGCAGGAAGGTGGCCGCTGCCGGAGACAGCCGGCACCCCCACAGGGAAAGGACGTCCCTCGTGCAGGACTTCAGCACCGAGTCGCAGGCCGCCCCAGCCACCTCCACTCTCCCCGCAGCCCCGACGCGCCGCCGGCCGCGCGGCCGTCTCGTTCGCGCCGGACTCGCCGGCCTCGCGGCGCTGGCCGCACTCGTTACCGCCCCCGCGCTCAGCGCGCAGGCCGCGGCCGACAACCCCTTTGAGCGCGGCCCGGATCCGACCGTCGCGAGCATCGAGGCGCCGCGCGGTTCGTACGCCGTGTCGCAGACCACCGTGTCGTCGCTCGGTGTCACGGGCTTCGGCGGCGGCACCATCTACTACCCGACCAGCACCGCCGACGGCACCTTCGGTGCCGTGGCCATCTCCCCCGGCTACACCGCCTACCAGTCCTCCATCGCCTGGCTGGGCCCGCGCCTCGCGTCGCAGGGCTTCGTCGTGTTCACCATCGACACCAACACCACGCTGGACCAGCCCGACTCCCGAGGGCGCCAACTCCTCGCGGCGCTCGACTACTTGACGCAGCGCAGCAGCGTACGCGGCCGCATCGACACCAGCCGGCTCGGCGTGATGGGGCACTCCATGGGCGGCGGCGGAACCCTGGAGGCCGCCAAGTCGCGGCCCGCCCTGCAGGCCGCGATACCGCTCACCGGCTGGAACCTCGACACCACCTGGCCGGAGCTGCGGACCCCGACCCTGGTCGTCGGGGCGGACGGCGACACGATAGCCCCGGTGGCCTCGCACTCGGAGCCGTTCTACCGGAGCCTGCCGACCTCTCTCGACCGTGCCTACCTGGAGCTGAACAACGCCACGCACTTCACGCCGAACTCGTCGAACACGACGATCGCGAAGTACAGCATCTCCTGGCTGAAGCGGTTCATCGACAACGACGTACGGTACGAGCAGTTCCTGTGCCCGCTGCCGCAGCCGAGCGCCACCATCGAGGAATACCGCGGCAACTGCCCTCACTCCGGCTGACGTTCACCCCCGTATGACATCGCGTTCCCGGCCGGCGGCCGCCCTTCAGGCGGCCGTCGGTCCCGCGTCCACACGCAGCCGGACCGGCGCCTTCCCCTGCGGCCTACGCGCCAGTAGCGTGCCGAACGTGACCGGGACACACGCGAGTTCGGCCCGATTGCAGCAGGGGGCGGCGGAGTCACCCTCGCCCGAAACCGCTGGGCGCATCCGGCGACGCCTCGCCCAGTGGGCGCCCGCCGGTGCGGGCGTGGCGGTCCGGGCCGTGGCCGCGCTCCCGTCCGGCGCGCGGGTGGTGCTGCTCCTGGCGGCCGCCGCGCAGGAGGCGGACCCCGCCGCCGAGGGCGCGCCGACCGGGCCGGTGCTGCGTGCCGCCCGGGCCTTGGGGGTGCCGGCTCAGGCGCTGGAGAGGGCCGAGAGCGCGGGGCTGGTGCACGGCAGCGCGGGAGGCATCCGCTTCGACGCCCGACTACCCCGTACCGCCGTCTACATGGGCGCGACGTACGCCTGCCGCCGCGAGGCGCACCAGCTGCTGGCCCGCGTACTCGAAGCGGAAGGGGAACGGCTCGACCGGCTGAGCCATCGGGCGCTGGCCTGCGACGGCCCCGACGCGGAGCTGTCCGCGGCGCTGGCCGACGCCGTCCGGGCCGAGGGCGCCCCGCTCACACCTGCGGCGCGGGCCCTGGCCCTGGAGCGGGCCGCGACCCTTGCCGCCGGTCCCGGCGGGCGTGCCGCACTGCTCGTCGAGGCGGCCGAACAGGCGCGGGCGGCGGGGCGACCTGAGCACGCCCAGGCGCTGCTCGCCCAGGTGCGGACGCTCGCCGCCGACCGGGTCACGCGCGGCCGCGCCTGCCGCGTACAGGGGCTGGTCGCCCTGGGGGACGGCCCGGTCGCCGATGCCCGGGAGTCGCTGCTCCTCGCGGCGCGGCTGCTGGCGCGGCAGCAGCCGGACGAGGCGTTCAAGGCACGCCTCGACGCGGGCGAGGCGGCGTGGGCGATGGGCGACGCGTCCGCGTACCGGGAAGCGGTGTGCCCGGACCACGCGAACTGCGCCGCGGACACGGGCGCCCGGCCCGGCGGTGCGGACCCCGACGCCTGCCCGGCCGGGCCGGAACCGGGCGAACTGGCCGACTACCGCAGCGGGATGTGCGCGGTGCTGCGCGGCGGCGCGCACGGATTCGACTCGGGGCGGGCGGCGTTGCGCCGGGTGGTGGCGGGCGCGAGTGGTGAGTTCCCGGGGGCGGGAGGCGCGTTCCCGGGAGCAGGAGGCGAGGGCGAAGCTTCGGAAAGTGGGCTCCGCACCAGAGGCGACCACGAGCCGGAAGGCGGCCCGCCCCGCCCCACGGCCGACGACGAACCGGAGAGTCTGCTCCGGGCAGGTGCGGCAGCCCTGGTGCTCGGTGACCTGCCGGCCGCCTGCCGGGTCACCGGCCGTGCCCTCGCCCTGGCCCGCGCCCTGGGCCTGGACCTGCTGCTGCCCCGGGCCCTGGAGCTGCTCGCCTACGCGGAGTTGCGGGCGGGGCGGCACTCCCGGGCCCGTGCGCACGGGCAGGACGGCGTGGCCGCCGCCGAACGCACCGGGCAGCGCAACGTCCTGGCGCACCAGCACGCCGTGCTCGCCCTGGTCGCCTCCCTCGACGCCGATGCCGCCACCGTCCGCGCCCATGCCGAGATCGCCGAGGCCATCGCGGGCCGGCACGGCCTCGCCCAGGCCGCCACACTCAGCCAATGGGCGCTGGCCCGGGCGGAGTTGGCGCGCGGACGGGTGGCCGAGGCGGCGGCCAGGCTCGCCCCTCAGGTCTGCTCCGGTCCGCGCCAGGGGCACTTCGGGGTACGGATGCTGGCCGTGCCCTGCTTCGTGGAGGCGGCCACGCTCACCGGGTCGCCGGGGGCCGCGCTGCATCCCGTCGAGGAGTTCGCCCGGTGGACCGCGTTCGGCGCCGACCCACAGGCGCCCGCCCAACTTGCCCGCTGCCGCGCCCTGTTGGCCGCCGCGGGAGAGGGCCCGCCCGCGCGCACCGAGGCCTGGTACGAACAGGCGCTGGCCGCACACCGCTCGGCGGGCGGCGACTTCGAGCGTGCCCGCACGCTGCTCCTGTACGGCAAGTGGCTGCGCCGCGACCGCAGACCGGCGCGGGCCCGGCCTCCGCTGCGCGACGCGCTGGTCGCCTTCGAACGGTGCGGCGCCCCCGTCTGGGCGGCCCAGGCGGCGGCCGAGCTGCGCGCGACCGGCGCCGCACCCGCCCAGGAGCCGCCCGGCGCCCTGGCCGGCCTGACCCCGCAACAGCTGCGCATCGCGCTGTACGTGGCCGAGGGGTCCACCAACCGAGAGGTGGCCCGGCGGCTGTCGGTGAGCGTGCGCACGGTCGACCACCACCTGCGCAATGTCTTCGCGACCCTGGGCGTGCGCTCCCGCGTGGAACTGTCGCGCCTGGTGGAGCGGGCCGAACGCTCGGTGTGACGGCCGGTGTGACGGGCCCCACCCGCCCGGGAACAGAGACGGGTCCCCACCCACCCGGGAACAAATTGGTCAGGTTAGCCTTACCTGATTCTTAAGGGCGGGTCAGGCGGAAAGCGGGAACGGAATGCACGACGACGCACGGCAGGGCGGGCGGGAGGTCCTGCGGGGCGTGGTCGCGGGTGAGCGGCGGCGCGTCGCCGCGGCCTGTGTGCTGGGCGCCGCGCACCAGACCGGTGAGGCGCTCATCCCCGTCCTCATCGGATTCATCGTCGACCGCGCGGTCGTCCACCCGGACCCCGCCTCGTTCGTGCGCTGGGCCCTGCTGCTTGCCGTCGTGTACGTCTTCCTCTCCGGCGGATTCCAACTCGGCGCCCGCGCGGGCGAGTTCGCCACGGAGCACGCCGCGCACACCTTGCGGATGCGGCTGGTGCGCCGGGTGCTCGACCCGTACGGCGGCGCGTCGCGCGGACGGCCGGCGGGCGCCCTGGTCAGCGTCGCCACGGAGGACGCCATGCGGGCGGGCTCCCTCACGCGGGCGCTGCCGATGGGGTTCTCCGCCGTCGTCGGTCTCGCGGCCGGCGCGGTGCTCCTCCTGCGCGCCTCGGTGCCGCTCGGCCTGCTGATCCTGCTCGGTACGCCGGTGCTGATGGGCCTCGGTCAGTTGCTGGCCCGCCCGCTCGAGCACCGCAGCCACGCCGAGCGGGAGCACGCCGCGCATGCCTCCGGGGTTGCCGCCGACCTGGTCGCCGGGGTCCGGGTGCTGCAGGGTCTGGGCGCCCAGCGCGCGGCCTCCGACCGCTACCGGCTCACCAGCCGCGCCTCCCTCGCCGCGACGGTGCGGGCCGCGCGGGCCGAGGCGTTGCAGACCGGGCTGATGCAGACGCTGACCGGGTTGTTCATCGCCCTGGTCGCGCTGGTCGGCGGACGCCTTGTGCTGTCCGGCGGCATCGGCCTCGGCGAACTGGTGGCGGCGGTGGGCCTCGCCCTCTTCCTGCCCGGTCCGCTGCAGGTGGTGGCCTGGGTGGCGGCCGACGTGGCCCGATCCCGGGCCTCGGCGGGGCGTATCGCGGAGGTGCTGTCCGCACCGGGGGACATCGCGGCGAAGGCTACGGCTACGGCTACGGCTACGGCTACGGCCGAGCATCCCGCAGAGCCCGCGGCCGGGAACGCCGAGCCCGCCTCAGCCCCGGACCGGGACCCGGCGCTCACCGCCCCCGGCGACACCCCCCGCGGCGCCCTGCGCCTGTCCGGGCTCACCCACGAAGGCCTGTCCGGCCTCGAACTGAGCGTCGCCCCGGGCGAGTTCATCGGCGTCGTCGTCACGGAACCGGCCCACGCGGACACCCTCGTACGCTGCCTCGCCCGGCAGGTGGACCCGGCCGAGGGCCGCCTCGAACTCGACGGCGTACCGTTCACGGAATTGCCTCCGCGGACCCTGCGCTCCCGGGTCCTGGTGGCCGAGCACGGCGCCGAGCTGTTCGCGGGCTCGATCCGGGACAACATCGCCGCGGTGACCGGCGGCGCGCACGAGGCCGCGACGGCCGCCGCGGGCGCCGACGAAGTGGCCGCCTCGGTGCCGGGCGGACTCGACGCACCGGTCGGCGAGCGCGGCCGGGCCCTGTCCGGCGGCCAGCGCCAACGCGTCGCGCTGGCCCGCGCGCTGGCCGCCGACCGCGACGTCCTGGTCGTGCACGACCCGACGACCGCGATCGACGCCGCGACCGAGTCCCGGATCGCCACCGGCATCCGGGAGATCCGGCGCGGCCGCACCACCGTCCTCGTCACCAGCAGCCCGGCGCTGCTCGCCGTCGCCGACCGGGTGGCACTCATCGACGACGGCCGGCTCACCGACGAGGCGTCGCACGAGGAACTGGTGCGGCGCAGCTCCCTGTACCGGACGGCGGTCCTCTCATGAGCGTGCCGCCCGGCGTTCAGGACACCGAAGACGACCGCGCCGCCGGGCCCGCGACGCGGCAGGACCCGGCCGGTCCGCCGATGGATCTGCTGCCGGTCGCCACCGGCCGCCGCACCCGTGCGGCCGCGCTCGAACTCCTGCGCCCCGACCGGCTGATGGCCGTGCGGGCGGGCCTCGTGCTGGTCGCCGCGACCGCCGTCGGGCTGCTGATGCAGCCGCTTCTCGGCCGGATCGTGGACCTCGTGGCCGAGGGTCTCAACGACGCGGGCAGCGTGGCGCCTAGCGCCCTCACCCTGCCCGTCGTGCTGCTCGCCGTCGTGGCCCTGACCCAGGGAGCCGCGACCGCCTGGGGCATGGGCCTGGTCGCCAAGCTGGGCGAGTCCGTGCTCGCCCGGCTGCGCGAGCGGTTCGTGGAGCGCGCCCTGACGCTGCCCGCCGACCGCCTCGAACGCGCCGGCGCGGGCGACCTCACCTCGCGCGTCACCGCGGATGTGGCCCGGGTCTCGGAGGCGGTGCGCTCCGCGCTGCCCGAACTGGCCCGCTCCGGCCTGACGATCGTGCTGACCCTGATCGCCCTGGCCGTCCTCGACTGGCGCTTCCTCCTCGCCGCGCTGCTCGCGGCGCCCGTACAGGCGTGGACCGCCCGCTGGTACGTACGCAAGGCCGTGCCGCTGTACGCCCGCCAGCGCATCGCGACCGGGGCGCAGCAGCAACAGCTCCTGGAGTCGATCGGCGGGGCCGGCACCGTACGCGCCCACCTCCTCGAGGACGAGCACACCGAGCGGGTCGCCGGCCGCTCCCGCGAGGCGGTCGGCCTCAACCTGCGCGGCATCCGCCTGATCCTCGGGTTCTACGGGCGGCTGCACATAGCCGAGTACACCGGTCTGGTCGCGGTGCTCTTCGCGGGCCTGGTCCTGGTCCGCGAGGACGCCGTGTCGGTGGGCACGGCGACCGCCGCCGCGCTCTACTTCCACAATCTCTTCGGGCCGGTCAACGCGGCCCTGGCCCTGCTCGACGACGCCCAGTCGGCGACCGCGGGACTCGCCCGCCTGGTCGGCGTGACGGATCTGCCGGAGACCGCCGACGTGCCGGCCGCACGACGGGCGCGTACGGCGGAGATCGTCGCCGTACGCGGCGTCGGCCACTCCTACGACGCGAAGACAGCCGTCCTGCACGACGTCGACCTCGCCCTGCACGAGGGCGAGCATGTCGCGCTCGTCGGAACGAGCGGCGCCGGCAAGAGCACCCTCGCCCGGATCCTGGCCGGGGTGCAGCCGCCCACGAGCGGCGAGGTCAGCATGCCGGGCCGCACCGACGGACGGCCCGCCGCGGTCCTCGTGTCGCAGGAACTGCACGTCTTCTCCGGCACGCTCGCCGAGGACCTGCGCCTGGCCCGGCCCGGCGCGAGCGACGACGAACTACGGGCCGCGCTCGCCACGGTGGACGCGCTGTCCTGGGCCGAGGCGTTGCCGCAGGGCCTCGCGACCGAGGTCGGCGAGGGGGCGCACAGCCTGGACGCGGCCAAGGCCCAGCAACTGGCCCTGGCCAGGCTGGTGTTGGCCGACCCACTCCTCGCCGTCCTGGACGAGGCGACGGCGGAGGCGGGCAGCGCGGGAGCCCGCGTCCTGGAGCGCTCCGCGGCGGCGGCGCTCGACGGGCGCACCGCCCTGATCGTCGCCCACCGCCTGACCCAGGCGGCCTCGGCCGACCGGGTCGTCGTCCTCGCACACGGCCGGGTCGTCGAGAGCGGCCCGCACGCGCAGCTCAAGGACGCGGGCGGTCCGTACGCGGCGCTGTGGGCGGCCTGGTCGGGCAAGCGGGCCTGAACGCCCGGCGGCAGGACATCCCGCCCGGTCCGGGGTTCGACGAGCAAGTCGTCCGCGTCGTCCGAACCGTCCGCGGGGCGGGGCCTTCTCGATGCGGGCGAACAGCGCCCGGCGCACCGACCTGATCGCGCCCGCCCGGCGTCACGGCTCCCGACGGCTGGTGTGCCGGGCCCAGGCAGGCAGGACGAACCAGCACAGGACGAACCACAGCACCACGGCGCCGACCAGCCACAGCGCGACCGTGTTGTGCAGGGCCACCCGCAGGATCAGCAGCAGCGCCGAGGTCATGGTGCACAGCAGCAGCACCAGGCCGACGACCGTCAGACGGGAGGCCAGGGCGACGGCCCGTGGTTTGATGCGCCGACCCGTGACCAGCCGGTGCAGCGACACCGGGCCGATCAGCGCTCCGGTGGTCGCCGCACCGAGCACGACGGTGGCGACGTAGATGTCCTGGTCGGTCTCCGACAGCTGCCCGAAACGCGGTTGGAAGACGAGGGTCAGCAGGAAGCCGAAGAGAATCTGCACGCCTGTCTGCGCCACGCGCAGCTCCTGGAGCAGCTCGGTCCACTGCCGGTCGGCCTGCTCGTCGCCGGTCTCGTCACGCCCCCGCGCGCGTGCCTCGGCACTACCGGAGTTCGTCGCCTGCTCGTCGTCCGACATGAGTGCCGCCTCTCGACGTGTCGGGTCACGGGTTCGGTCAGTAGCCGGATGTCCACCCCGGCCGGAGTGAAACTTACCTTTAGCGCCTTAAGTACCTTTGTGTATCCACATGCCAGTTGGCAGGCTTCTCACCCGCGGGGTCGTCCGGCAACTAGGAACGCCAACCGCCATGGCCCGCCCACCCCAGGGGGGTGTGATCTTTAGGAGAGTCACCCTTCCGGGCAGCGTCGCATCCGGGCTGCCGCCCTCCAAGGTGGGCAGTTGCGGGGGATGGCGTCCCACCAGCCGAGCCAAGCGGTCTTGCAGACCCCACCCTCGACGACTCTCGACGACTCACGCCCGGCCACCAAACGTCTCTCGCCCCCAGGACGGACGGAACCCCTCTTCCTGCATCTATGTGGCGTTTTAAGAGGGCCATTTCGGACCTTCACGGGAGCTTCGCGTTATCCGAACGGGAGCGGCACGCCATCTCGTACAACCCCCTGCCCGGGTTTCGAGCAGGGCGGCTGGTCTCGGTTGATCCTCCAGGCAACCGTGGCGATGACCTCACAGGAAGTCAGTTCCCCTACGGCTATTGGCCCTTACCTCGTGCCTACAGTCCTGCGGTGATCACGCCGAGCGGCGTGACCTGAAAGGACTGACGAGTTGTCCACGCACATACCGGGTCGCAGGCCTCGGTCGAAATACAGACGCGCTCAAGTGGCCGCGGCTGCCGCCTTGTTGCTGACGGCCGAAGCGGTGCTGATGTCGGGTCAGGCCGGCGCCTCAACGCCGGGCGAGCCGATCGCCGCCCCTGCCGGAGCACAGAAGTCGACAGCTGCCGAGACCGACGAAGCCGGTCGGGCCTGGGCCCAGAAACACAGCAAGGGCGGCATCCCCTGGGCGTTGGCCGAGGCGAAGAAGACCGGGAAGAAGACCCTCGTCCCGAACGAGACCACCCCGACGTCCCTGACCTACGCCAACCCGGACGGCTCCCTCACCTCCGAGGTGACCGCCGGGCCGGAGCGGATCGAGAAGGACGGCAAGTGGGTTGACGTCGATGCCACCTTCCACAAGGCGGCGGATGGCACCGTCCGGGCGAAGGCGCACCCCACCGGCCTGAAGCTGGCCGAAGGGAGCGGTACCCCGGCGAAGTCCATCAGGGCCACCGAGGACGCCGCCCCGCGGGACCTGGTCACCCTCGGCGGCCAGGACGGCGAGCAGGTAACCCTCAAGTGGAAGGGCGGACTGCCCGAGCCGCAGCTCGAGGGCACCACCGCCACGTACAAGAACGCCGTCCCTGGCGCGGATGTGATTGTCGAGGCCACCCGCACCGGCTTCGAGCAGTACACCAAGCTGAACCAGCGGCCCGGCGGCGCGTACGGCTACACCCTGCCGCTCGAGGCCGAGGGGCTCAAGGCCGGCGCGAATGCCGATGGTTCGGTCACCTTCACCGACGCCAAGACCGGCGCGAAGAAGGCCACCATGCCCGCTCCGATGATGTGGGACGCCTCCGTCGACAAGGTCTCCGGCAAGCACGAGAACCGCCACCGGGTCGACATGCAGGTCGTCGACCACGGCCAGGGCAGCATCGATCTCGTCGTCTCCCCGGACGCGAAGTGGCTGGCCGATCCCGCGACGCAGTACCCGGTGACGATCGACCCGTCGACCTCGGCGCTGGGCAACACCTTCGACACCTACGTGCAGCGCGGCGAGACCACCGACCTCGGCTCTCAGACCGAGCTGGACTGGGGCAACCCCGGCACCAAGAACTCCGACGGCACCACCCGCGTCGCCCGGTCGCTGATGACGTGGAACACCGAGCCGTTCGCGGATGCGCTGATCTCCTCGGCGAAGGTGGAGTTCTACAACACCCACTCCGGCAACACCGACTGCAAGGCACACGGCTGGGACGTGTGGAACACCACCGCCGGCTCCTCCGCCTCGCGCTGGACCGCGCAGCCCGACTGGCTGCAGAAGTTCGCCACCTCCACCGAGACCAAGGGCAACGCCGCGGGCTGTTCCGACACCGCGGACGGCTGGGTCAAGGCGGATGTGAAGGACCTGGTGCAGGCGTGGGCGAGCGCGAAGCAGACCCGCAGCCACATGGGCATCCGGGCCTCGGAGGACGATGCCAAGGCGTGGAAGATCGTCAACTCCCGTAATGCGACGGCCAATCAGCCGACGTTGACGGTGAACTACAACTACCGGCCCGGGGACGGCACCGCCCAGCAGGCCGGGCCGCCGTTCCAGTCGCACAACGGCGTGTGGGGGGTCAACACCCTCACTCCCACGCTTCGGGACAAGTTCGCCGACGCCGACGGTGACACGGTCAACGGCACTTTCCAGGTCTATGACGCGGCCACGAACAAGCCCATCACCACGCCGGCCGGCGACGGGGTCATCGTCTCCGACTTCGTCAAGCCCGGCGAGTGGGCGAGCGTGCAGGTGCCGGCGGGGCAGCTCGTGGACGGCAAGACGTACAAGTTCCGCACCAATGCCTACGACGGCACCCACTACAACCTGAACTTCTCCCCGTGGCGGGAGTTCGTCGTCGAGACCGCCGCCGCGGGCAAGCCCACCAACCTGCAGCCCGGCGACTCCTACACGATCTCCGACCCGAAGATCGTCAAGGATCCCAAGAAGGTCCAGGAAGTCCAGGACGTCTTCAAGCGGGACGGCAACCTCGAAGCCCTCGGCATCAAGCCCAGCCGCGGGCCTTCCGCCCCCAAGACCAAGGATGCCAAGAGCACCCGCGCGGTATGGGAGCGGACCTACACCACCCCCAGCGGAAAGTTCGCCGGCGGCAAGAAGCCCGCCGACCAGTACGAGTACATCCAGGACCCCGCCGAGTGCTCCGCGGCCGATGACGCCGACAACGCGTCAGGCTGGATCAAGAACCGGTTCTCCTACTGCCAGGAAACACTCGTCCTGATGCCCGCCATCAAGTGCGGCCTGTGGCCCCCGGGCTGCTACCTGCAGGGTGAATTCGTCGCCACGCAAACCCTCATCGGCCAGGGCAAGATCGGCGGGAGGGACACCAGCGAATTCACCCGCTACGCCGACTTCGACCTGAACCTCGACGTCCACTGGATCGGCGGCGACTTCGCCAAGGCCGGCGCGAAGATCGAAGCGAATCTCCCCTGCGAAGGCACCTGGAACACCGGCAACCCCACCGCGAAGCCGGAAGAAGCCTGCTACACCGGGCTCTTCGACGGGCGCAAGGACTCGCCCGCCGCATGGAAGCTCAACGGCGACACCAAGTTCGACCTGTGGTCCTCCACCCCCAAGCTTCCCGACGTCGCCCTCGGTGAGCAGGTGGCGGTCGGCAAGTTCACCCCGGAGCTGGACTTCACCCTGCCCGGCTACGGCCAGTTCATCCCCTCCGAAGGTGAAGAGGGCGAGGTGCGCTTCGACAGCGCCGCCTACAACACGTGGGCCAAGGTCGGTTCCGTCTTCCCCGACGCGACTCCTTCCTTGCGCTACGACAAGAGCGACACGAGCCACGCCGCCCCGCCGGTGGCGTACACCGGAGTCGAGGCGGTAGCCCGCCACATCGACGAGGTTCGAAACAACCCGGACGCCAGCTACCCGAAGAAGACCGGGAAGAACCTGCCCGGCGCAAGCCCGCTGCACCCACTGCACCGCATCACCGGCTCCGCCGGAGCGACCTCCAAGGATCGCTACGACAAGAACGAGACGGTCCGCACGCGGGACTGCAACGAGAACACCCCCGGCGCCCCGGCCGCGGGCAAGGACTGCGACGAATACCCGTTCAAATCGTCTGCCGAAGGCGCTGCCCGCTACCTATACGAAGGCGACCAGTACAAGGACGACTTCTCCGTCCGCTACATCGACCCGAAGGAAAACCAGGAGGCAGGCAATCGCCTTAATGCCTGGTACCAGAGTGACCGGATCCTCGACTGGGAATCCTTCACCATCACCATCGGTGACTGACATTCCGGCAGCAATATTCCGGTGATCCAAAAGCAGGGCCGTCCCCGTTCCGGGGGCGGCCCTGCGATCTCTTCCGTCACGACGGTTAGGCGCTGGCGGTCCGCCAAATCTGTATCAGGCAGTACTGGTGCTGTTCGCCCATGGCGGCTTCATGGCCGCCGGGATTGTCGAGCGGGTCGCCGAAGCAGCCCTCCAGAGGAGAGGTGAAGGTGCGGCCGATGTCCGGGTTGAACACCCACTGCCACCGCATCCGGTACGTGCCCGGCGACGGCAACACCAGCGGGATTTCCCACGGCCCTGCGGTCGGGGCTTGCAGGCGGAGCTCGCCTTCGGGAAGATCCGCCTCGACTTCTTCCTGCCCCGCCCACGGGCCGGGCGGCGGAGCCGGTGCAGTGGTCCACGACTCCAGACGTATCGCTACCGTGCCCACCTCCGGCGGCGTCTGGAGATACACCAGGCCCGGCCCCGGAAGCAGCCACTTCGATCTGTCCGCATCATCATCGACCGTCTCCGCCCCCATCGTCGTGTCGTGCAGCCCGAGCAGCCGGTAGCTTGCCGACGCCGTCGTCTCGTAGGAATCCAGCAATCTACCCATCAAACACCTCGCAAATAGGGCGAAACGCTGCCCATTGGCGGCGCGCCCACCGACTGTAAACGAATGAAAAGAAGGCGCGCGTACTGCTGGGTGTGCTGATTTGCGCTCCGGCATGCAGAGAAAGGCATCGACGACCTTGTGGTCGAAAGAGTTCATCCTTCGCTCGGGCACACGCCCAGGTCAGCGAACCCGACCCCGCGGTTTCAGCGGTACCGACGGGAGTTCCGGGGCCGGCAGCGGGTCACCGTCGTAGCCCTTCACCTCACCGAAGCGAGTGCCGGTCATCCAGTCCGAACGAGCCTGTGCGATCTCCTCGCCGGTGCGCCCGATGAAGTTCCACCACATGACGATCTCCTCCTCGAACGGCTCACCGCCCAGGAGCATCAGCCCCGCCTCCGACTCGGCGCGCAGCGGGAGTTCGGTGCGGCCGCAGCCGAGGTACAGCATCGAGCCGGGCAGTACCTGTACGCCGTCCACGTGGACCTCGCCCGACATGGACAGCACCGCGTACTCGAAGTCCGGCTCCAGCGGTACGCGGACGTCGGCGCCCCGGGTCAGGGCCAGGTCGGCGCCGACGAGCGGGGAGTAGGTCGCGCCGGGCGAGGTGGTGCCGTCGAGGGTGCCGAGGACGACCGTGCCGGTCAGGCCGGGCGCGAGGACCTGCGGGAGTTCGGTGTGGTGCTCGAAGTGGGCGTCGATGTGCCGGTGTTCGTTCGGCAGCGCGGTCCACAGCTGGGCGCCGTGCAGGAAGCGGGAGTGCGAGGCGGGGGTCTGTTCGGCGTGGCTGATGGCGTTGCCGGTGGTCTGCAGGCCCAGTTCGCGGGGGCGGATCGTGGCGACGCTGCCGGTGGAGTCGCGGTGCAGGACCTCGCCGTCGTGCAGCCAGCTCACCGTCTGCAGGCCCATGTGCGGGTGCGGCGGCACCTGCATGCCGGGCTCGTCGGCGATGTCGTCGGGGCCGTAGTGGTCGACGAAGCACCAGGCGCCGACCATGCGGCGGCCCAAGTTGGGCAGCAGGCGGCGCACTTCGGTGGACTCGCCGAGCTTCACGCGACGCGGGGTGAGGAGTTCACGTACCGGTTCGGCCACTACGAAGCCCCGTCCGCCGCACACGGAGAGGGCTGCCTCGCGATCAAGATTGCTCATGGCCCACAACCTAGCCGAGGCGTGGGCCGGGGCAACCGTCACGGCGCTCGGACGCGGACGGTCCCGCCGTCAGGCGTAGTTCGGCGGGGCGAGCGGCGCGCGGCCGTCCCGGCGCGGCTCCCCGTGGCCCGGCTGCACCCCGCCGTCCTCCCTGATCACCGGGTCACCGTGCGCCTTTCCCTCGGTTAGCCTGAGGCCACGATGAACGACCGTCTGATTTCGGCCCGGGGCGAGCTGGAGCTCACCCGCTTCCCCGAGGACCCCCGCGACCGGCTCCGCGCCTGGGACGCCTCCGACTCCTATCTGCTGCGCCACCTCGACGGGTCCGGCACGGACCTCTCGGGCTCCCTGGTGATCCTCGGCGACCGCTGGGGCGCGCTCACCACGGCCCTCGCCGAGCACTCCACCGCGCAGATCTCCGACTCGTTCCTGGGGCAGCAGGCCACGCGCGCGAATCTGGCCCGGCACGGGGCCACCGGCGAGGGCGTACGTCTCCTCAGTACGCAGGACACTCCCCCGGAGCGCATCGACGTTCTCCTGGTCCGCGTGCCGAAGAGCCTCGCCCTCCTCGAGGACCAGCTGCACCGGCTGCGGCCCGCCGTCCACGCGGGCACGGTCGTCGTCGGCACCGGCATGGTCAAGGAGATCCACACCTCGACGCTGAAGCTCTTCGAGCGGATCCTCGGCCCGACCCGCACCTCCCTGGCAGAGCAGAAGGCGCGGCTGATCTTCTGCACACCGGACCCGGGCCTCGCGCCCGGACCGAACCCGTGGCCGTACACGTACGCGCTCCCCGAGGACATCGGCGTGGTCTCGGGCCGCACCGTCGTCAACCACGCCGGGGTGTTCTGCGCCGAGCGCCTCGACATCGGCACCCGCTTCCTGCTGCAGCACCTGCCCAAGCGGCACGGCCCCGAGCGGGTCGTCGACCTCGGCTGCGGCAACGGCGTCGTGGGTACGGCCGCCGCGCTCGGCAATCCCGAGGCCGAGGTGCTGTTCCTGGACGAGTCCCACCAGGCGGTGGCCTCCGCCGAGGCGACGTACCGCACAAACGTGACGACCGGGACCGGCGGGAAGGCGGAGTTCCGTCCGGGCGACGGACTCGCGGACGTGCCCCCGGACTCCGTCGACCTGATCCTCAACAACCCGCCGTTCCACTCCCACCAGGCCACCACCGATGCCACCGCGCGCCGCATGTTCACGGGAGCGCGCCGGGCGCTGCGGCCCGGTGGTGAGCTGTGGGTCGTCGGGAACCGGCACCTCGGGTATCACGTGCAGCTGAAGCGGATCTTCGGCAACTGTGAACTCGTCGTCGGCAACCCGAAGTTCGTGATCCTCAAGGCCGTCAAGCGCGGCTGAACCGCCGGCCGCTCAGCCCCGATAGGTCTCCAGGAGCCGCAGCCACACCTCGCTGATCGTGGGGTACGCGGGTACCGCGTGCCACAGCCGCTCGATGGGCACCTGCCCGGCGACGGCGATCGTCGCCGCGTGCAGCAGTTCGCCCGCGCCGGGGCCGACGAAGGTCACGCCGAGCAGCACCTCGCGCTCGGTGTCGACGAGCATGCGGGCCCGGCCCGTGTAGCCGTCCGCGTACAGGCCTGCGCCCGCGACGCCGGCCATGTCGTAGTCGACGGCCCGCACCGGCAGGCCGGCCGCCTCGGCCTCGGCGAGGGTCGGTCCGACGGAGGCGGCCTCCGGGTCGGTGAACACCACTTGGGGCACGGCGAGGTGGTCGGCGGTGGCGGCGTGCGCGCCCCACGCGTCGGACTCCATGACCGGAACTCCCTGCGCGCGGGCGCCGATCGCGGCACCGGCGATGCGCGCCTGGTACTTGCCCTGGTGCGTGAGCAGGGCGCGGTGGTTGACGTCGCCGACCGCGTACAGCCAGTCGGAGCCCTCGACCCGGCAGCTGTCGTCGACATCCAGCCAGGAGCCGTCCTCGATGCCGACGGTGTGCAGGCCGATGTCGTCGGTGCGCGGGGCGCGGCCGGTGGCGAAGAGCACTTCGTCGGCCTCGACGCGGGTGCCGTCGGCGAGTTCGACGGTGACGCCCGCCCCGTCGCGTACGACCGATTTCACCGACGCGTTAGTACGTACCTCCGCGCCCGCTTCCCGCAGCGCGTCCGCGATCAGTTCGCCCGCGAAGGGCTCCATGCGGGGCAGCAGTCCGTCGCCGCGTACGACCATCGTGACCTGGGAGCCGAGGGCCTGCCAAGCCGTCGCCATCTCGGTGCCGACGACGCCGCCGCCCACGACCACCAGACGGCCGGGGACGGCCTGCGCGCTGGTCGCCTCGCGGCTGGTCCAGGGCTTCACCTCGGCGAGTCCCGGCAGGTCGGGCAGGACGGCGCGGGTGCCGGTGGAGACGACGACGGCGTGCCGGGCGGCGAGGGTGTGGTGCTCGCCCTCGGGGCCGGTGACGGTGACCGTCCGTGGTCCGGCGAGGCGGCCGTGGCCGCGGTAGATGCGGGCGCCGATGGAGTCGAGCCAGCCGACCTGGCCGTCGTCCTTCCAGTGCGAGGTGTAGTAGTCGCGGTGCGCGAGGACCGCCGCCGCATCGAGCGGGCCCTGCACGGCCTGGCGCAGGCCGGGCACCTTGCGGGCGTCGGCGCGGGCGATCACGGGGCGGAGCAGGGCCTTGCTCGGCATGCATGCCCAGTAGGAGCATTCACCGCCGATCAGCTCGCTCTCCACGATCGCGGTGGACAGGCCCGCGGCCCGGGTGCGGTCGGCGACGTTCTCGCCGACGGGCCCGGCGCCGAGGACCACTACGTCGTACTCGGTGGGTGCTGTGTGTGCCTGTGCCATGGGTGCAAGTCTTCCCGCATGTGTACGCCGGGGCCACAGGGGCAGCCGCATCAGTGGCCCGGGACCCATCCCGGAATACGCCGCCGCCACGCACCGTTGTGCGGGCGGTACGTCCGCAGGCCCCCACAGAGGTAGGTAAACGTGAGCACCCAGGAACTCACCAAGCAGAACTTCGACGAGATCGTGTCGGGGAACGAATTCGTCCTGATCGACTTCTGGGCGGAGTGGTGCGGTCCGTGCCGCCAGTTCGGCCCGGTGTACGAGGGCGCCTCGGAGCGCCACCCGGACCTGGTCTTCGGGAAGGTCGACACGGAGGCGCAGCCGGAGCTGGCGCAGGCCTTCGGGATCCAGTCGATTCCGACGCTCGCGATCATCCGGGACAAGGTCGCGATCTTCGCGCAGCCCGGCGCGCTGCCCGAATCGGCCCTGGAGGACGTCATCGGGCAGGCGCGCAAGGTGGACATGGAGCAGGTCCGCAGCGCGATCGCCGCCGAGCAGGCGAAGAAGGACGGTCAGGCGCCCGAGGGCGGTCAGGCGCCGTCCGGCAACGGCTCGGCGCAGGCCTGAGGGGGAACGGCTAGAACGGGTAGCCCGCCACGTCGCCGCGCACCGTCGTCCAGCGCAGTTCGGTGAAGGCGTCCAGGTTGGCGTCGCCGCCGAAGCGCGCGCCGGTGCCGGTGGCGGCGACGCCGCCGAAGGGGGCCACGGCCTCGTCGTTGACCGTCTGGTCGTTGATGTGGGCGATGCCCGTCGGGATGCGGTCGGCGAGGGCCAGGCCGCGTGCCGTGTCGCGGGTGACGATGCCGAGCGACAGGCCGTACGGGCTGGCGGCGGCGAGCGCGGCCGCCTCGTCGAGGGTGGTGAAGGGGCGTACCGGGGCGACGGGCCCGAAGACCTCCTCCGCGTAGGCGGGGGTGTGGTCGTCGACGTCGGCGAGGACGGTGGGCCGGTAGAAGAGCTCGCGGTGGCTGCCGCCCGCGACGAGCTTGGCGCCGCGCGCGGTGGAGGCCTCCACCAGGCCGTGCACCTTGGCGAGTTGGGCCGCGTCGATGAGCGGGCCGAGGTGGACCTGCTCGGTGTGCGGGTCGCCGACGGCGAGGGAGTCGGCCTTCGCGGCGAGGCGGGCGACGTACTCGTCGTAGAGCGAGGCGTGCACCAGGTGGCGGCCCGTGGTCATGCAGATCTGGCCCTGGTGGAAGAAGGAGCCCCAGGCGGCGGTGGAGATCACCGCGTCGAGGTCGGCGTCCTCCAGGACGATCAGGGCGGAGTTCCCGCCGAGTTCGAGGTGGGCGCGCTTGAGGTGGCGGCCCGCGGCCTCACCGACCTTGCGGCCGGCGCCGGTCGAGCCCGTGAAGGAGATCACCGGGACGAGCGGGTCGGCGACCAGTGCCTCCCCCACGTCGGCCCCGCCGGGCAGGACGTGCAGCAGCCCCTCGGGCAGTCCGGCCTCCGCGAACACCGCCGCGAGGAACAGCCCGCCGCAGACCGCGGTGCGCGGATCCGGCTTGAGCAGGGCCGCGTTGCCGAGGGCCAGGGCCGGGGCGACGGAACGTATCGCCAGAATCAGCGGCGCGTTGAACGGCGCGATCACCCCGACCACCCCCACCGGGACGCGGCGCGTGTACGAGAGCCGGGGCGCCTCGCTCGGCAGCACCTGCCCGGCCGGGCGGGAGGCGAGGGCGGCGGCCTCGTAGCACTCCTGGGCGGCGACGTGCAGTTCGAAGTCTGCCTTGCCGGAGATGGAGCCCGACTCGCGGATCAGCCAGGGCCGCAGTTCGTCGGCGTACTGGGTGAAGAGGTCGCCGGCTCTGCGCAGGACTCCCGCGCGGACGAAGTGCGGGGCGGCGGCCCAATCGGCCTGTGCGGCACGGGCGTTGGCGGCGGCGGGCGCGAGGTCGTCGGCCGAGGCGAGGGTGACCGTGGCCAGCGCGCTCCCGGTGGCGGGTTCGGTGACGGCGTACTCACCGCCCGAAAGACTGCGGGGCTGCCAGGTCTTCGGGTCGAGCAGGGGCATGCCAGGTCTCCGATCGCTGAGGGTCAGCGCGCTGGTTGGGGGGCCGCGTGCACGTTTGGTTTAGCGTGCAACATCGTAGTGCGGCGGTACGGGAAATGAGTCGCCGCCGACAGTGCCGCTCGGGCCCAACTTCCCATGTTCGCCGGGGAGTTGCACCCGAGTCGTCCGCGGCGCCCGATCAGTGCCCGCTCAGCTCCCGCTCAGGTCTCGCCCCTCAGCGCTCCAGGACGAGCGCCAGCCCCTGCCCCACGCCGATGCACAGCGCCGCGAGCCCGGTGCCGGACCCCGCCGCCTTGAGCTGGTGGGCGACCGAGCCGGCCAGGCGGGCGCCGGACGCGCCGAGCGGGTGGCCGATGGCGATGGCGCCGCCGCGCGGGTTGACCACGGCAGGGTCGAGGTCCGGCCACTCGGCGAGGCAGCCCAACGACTGTGCGGCGAACGCCTCGTTGAGCTCGAAGGTGGTGAGGTCGGCGAAGGTGCGGTCCGCCTTGGCGAGCGCGCGCCGGACCGCCTCGACCGGGCCGAGGCCGAACAGGTGCGGCTCGATGCCGCTGACGGCGTTCGCCCGCACCCGGGCCAGGGGTTCGCGGCCGGTGGCGGCGAGGCCCTCCTCGTCGACGAGCAGCAGGGCCGCGGCGCCGTCGTTGAGCGGGGAGGCGTTGCCCGGCGTGACGGTGCCGCCGTCCTTGCGGAAGGAGGGCTTCAGCTTGGCCAGGGCGTCGAGGGACGTGCTGTCGCGGATGCACTCGTCGCGGGTGAGGTCGATGCCGTCGTACGTCACGACCTCGGCGTCGTAGTCGCCCGCGGCCCATGCCGCCGCGGCCTTCTGGTGGCTGGCCAGGGCGAACTCGTCCTGCTGCGCGCGCGTGATCTTGTGCTTGTCCGCGACGAGTTCGGCGCCCTCGCCGAGCGCCACCGTCCACTCGGCGGGCATCAACGGGTTGGTCATGCGCCAGCCCAGCGTCGTCGAGTGCAGCTGCTGGTGGCCGGCCGGGAAGGCGCGTTCGGGCTTCTGCAGCACCCAGGGGGCGCGGGACATCGACTCGACGCCGCCCGCGATCGCGATCGAGGCGTCGCCGAGGGCGATGGCGCGGGCCGCCTGGATGACGGCCTCCAGACCCGAGCCGCAGAGGCGGTTGACGGTGACGCCCGGCACGGAGACGGGCAGGCCGGCGAGCAGGACGGCCATGCGGGCCACGTCCCGGTTGTCCTCGCCCGCGCCGTTCGCGTCGCCGAAGACGACGTCGTCGATGCGGGACGGGTCGAGGTCCGGGGTGCGTTCCACCAGGGCTCGGACGACGTGGGCGGCGAGGTCGTCGGGGCGTACGGAGGAGAGGGCTCCGCCGAACTTGCCGATCGGGGTGCGGACGGCGTCGACGATGTACACGTCGCGTGTGGCGGGGCTGGTCATCTCTGCTCCTGGGCTTGCTGGGTCCCTGACCGGGCTGATCTTCTCCCCTCCCCGCCCCTTCCCGAAAGGCTGCCGCCAGCTTCAAAGATTGTCCTCAAACGCCGGACGGGCTGATTTATGCCGGCGGCAGCCTTATGTCGAGTCCCGCGGGACCGCCGTGGCCACCATCAGGTCGTGCACCTCCAGCGGCCCACCGGGGTCCCGCACGACCCGGTCCACCAGCTCCGCGAGCCGCTGCCCCGACGGAAGTTCCAGGTGGACCGTGCTCAGCCGGGGCCGCAGAAGGCGACCGAGCAGAAGGTCGTCCGCGCCGATCAGCGCGGTCTCCTCCGGGACGGAAACGCCCGCGTCCTGCAGCGCACGCATCAGCAGCATCGCGTACTCGTCGTTGTACGCGAACACCGCGTCCAGGCCCAGACCACGCCACCGCCCGGCCAGCTCGGCCGCGGACTCCTCGGTGAGCTCGAGAGGCACCGGCACGACCTGCGCACCCGTGCCCTCGGCCGCCGCCCGCACACCCTCGAGGCGCGGCCCGGCGAAGATGTCCAGGCCCGCCTCCACCGGCACGACCACGCCGATCCGGCGCCGGCCCCGCTCGATCAGGTGCCGGCCCGCGCACTGCCCGACCTCGCGCTGGTCCATGAGCAGGGTGTGGGCGCCCTCGACGCGCTCGGGCCCGAGGGTCAGCACGGCCTTGGCCCCGGCACGCTTCAGGACGCCGACGCCGCGCGGGCCCAGGGAGCCCGCGCCCGGGATGAGGACGGCGACCGGGCGGAGTTCGGCCCAGGCGCGGGCGGCCTCGTCGCCGCTCATGCCGACGCTGCCGTACTGCACCACCGTGTAGTCGAGGCGGCGCAGCGCCCACTGCAGCTCGTTGAAGAAGTGGCTGTAGAGCGGGCCGACCGGGATCTGCGCGGTCGGCATGAGCACCATCCGGCTGTGCCCGGCGCGCAGGCTGCGGGCCGCGGCGTGCGGCACATAGCCGAGCTCCTCGGCGGCCTCGCGCACCCGGCGCCGGGTGGGCTCGCTGATGCGTACGGCGGTGGTGTTGTTGAGGACGTACGAGACCGTCGCACGCGAGACCCCCGCGGCGCGCGCCACGTCGGCGCTCGTGGGCACCGGCCGGTGCGCCGACGGCCGGGCCGGCCCCGACGGGGTGGCCCCGTGCTCCGGTGGGTCTGCGATCTGCTTCGTGGTCTGCTTCGGTATGTGCGCCATGACGTGCCGCATCTTTCCAGACGGCACCGACAGCGCGCCCGGCAGGACCTGGCCGGCCGGGAACTCCCTTGCGACCGTGCCGAATTGTGCGTACCACAAGGCGCTACTGACAGGTAACGTGCGGACGTACCGGCAGACCCCCGCCCGAGAGGTGTCCCGTATGAGCCCCGACCGTGCCGCAGGACTGGCGCAGACCGCCAGGTCCCTCGCCGACGGTGAGACCTCGTCCCGTGCGCAGGTGGAGCAGGCGCTCGCCCGGATCGAGGCCTCGCAGGACTCGTTGAACGCGTTCCGGCTGGTGCGGGCCGAGGCCGCGCTCGCCGAGGCGGAGGACGCCGACAAGCGTCTCGCCGCCGGCGAGCGGCTGCCGCTGCTCGGGGTGCCGATCGCCGTCAAGGACGACATGGATGTGGCGGGCGAGCCGACGGCGTTCGGCTGCCGCGGGGACTTCCCGCGCAAGACCGAGGACGCCGAGGCGGTACGCAGGCTGCGCGCGGCCGGCGCCGTCGTCGTGGGCAAGACCAACAGCTGTGAACTGGGGCAGTGGCCCTTCACCGAGGGCCCGGCCTTCGGTGACACCCGCAACCCGTGGAACACCCGGCACACGCCCGGGGGTTCGTCGGGCGGTTCGGCGGCGGCCGTCGCGGCGGGCCTGGTGTCCGCGGCGCTCGGCTCGGACGGCGCGGGCTCGGTGCGGATCCCCGCCGCCTGGACACATCTGGTCGGCATCAAGCCGCAGCGCGGCCGCATCTCGTCGATGCCGGATCCGGAAGCCTTCAAGGGCATCACCGTGAACGGGCCCCTCGCGAGGACGGTCGAGGACGCGGCGCTGCTGCTCGACGCGGCCAGCGGCAGCCACCCCGGCGATCTGCACAAGCCGCCGCCGGTCGAGCTGGCGGCGGCGGCCCGGCGCGAGCCCGGGCGGCTGCGGATCGCGGTGTCGTTGAAGATGCCGTTCACCGCCACCCCGAAGCGGCTCACCCCGGTGGTCCGGGCGGCCGTCCTGCAGCTCGCGGACAAGCTGGCCGCGCTCGGCCACCACGTCGAGGAGGCCGACCCGCACTACGGGCCGATCGGGCTGACCTTCGTGCCGCGGGGCACGGCGGGCATCGCCGAGTGGGTCGACCGGGTGCCCGACCCCGCACTGCTCGACCCCCGCACCCGGGAGGCGGCCCGGCTCGGGCGGCTGCTCGGCGGGGCGCCGCTGCGGCTCGCCCGGCGCGCGGAGGCGCGGCTGCACCGGCGAGTGGGCGCGATCTTCCACTCGTACGACGTGGTGCTCGCCCCGACGACGGCCACGCCGCCCCCGCGGATCGGCACCATCGCCAAGATGAACGGCTGGCGCACCGACCGGGCGATGATCGCGGCCTGCCCGTACGCCTGGACGTGGAACGTGCTGGGCTGGCCGGGCGTGAACGTACCGGCGGGGTTCGCCCCGGGTGAACTGCCGCTGGGCGCCCAGCTGTTGGGCCCGGCCAACAGCGAACCGCTGCTCGTGTCGCTGGCCGCGCAGCTGGAGGCGGAGCTGAAGTGGTACGAGAGGCGGCCGGCGCAAGCCACGTAGGAGTCGACCGCACGCCTCAACCGTCGTAAGCGGCCGTCACATACACGGTGCGCGGCGCCAGATACTCCACGATCATCACCACCGTGCCGGTGTCGATGCGGTCCTTCGCCGACGCCGGATAGGCGAGGAAGGCCTCGGCGCCGCCCCGGACGCGGACCATCACCTCGCCGACGAGGCCCGGCCCGACCGTGCCTGTCACCCGGCCCATCAGGCCCACCATCGACGCGTCGTCCACGCTCACACTGTACGGCGCCCGCCGCGGCGGTGACCCGGTGAGCGCGGGCCGCCGTCAACGCGCGTCAAGAATGCGCTAATTGGGCGTCAGGGGATTCACCGGGACGCAAGCCAGGAGGACACTCCCCTTCATTCGGTGCCGAGCGGTGGCATCGGGCCAAAGGGGGAGAAGGCCGTGGTCTTCGGAGTAGTCGCGGGAGTCGCGCTGGGCGCACTCCTGGTTCTGATCGTTCTGTTCAAACTGATGTGGCGGGTCGCGGAACCCAATGAGGCCCTGATCATCTCGGGGTCCAAGCACCGCACCGAGGGTCTCGGTGAGGGCATGGGATTCCGTATCGTCACCGGGCGCGGCACCCTGGTCATCCCCGGGGTGCAGGCCGTGCGGAAGCTGTCGCTCGATCTCAACGAGACCGATCTGTCGGTCGAGTGCGTCACGCACCAGGGCATTCCGCTGAAGATCCGGGGCGTGGTCATCTTCAAGGTCGGCGACGACTTCGTGTCGATCGCCAACGCGGGGCGCCGCTTCCTCGACCAGCAGAAGCTGATGGCCGAGCGGGTGCACAACGTGTTCGCGGGTCATCTGCGGTCCATCGTGGGCGGGTTGACGGTCGAGGACATGATTCGCGACCGGGACAAGCTCACCGGGCAGACGCGCTCCGCGTGCGGCACCGAGATGGAGAAGCTCGGGCTGATCGTGGACTCGCTGCAGATCCATGAGATCGACGACCCGACCGGGTACATCAAGAACCTCGCCATGCCGCACGCCGCGGCCGTCCACCGCGACGCCCGGATCGCGCAGGCCGAGGCCAACCGCCTCGCCACCGAGGCCGAACAGGCCGCCGCCGCCCGGATGTCGGAGGCCACCCGGGACAGCGAGATCCTCCAGGCCGGCTATCAGGCGGAGCGCGACAAGGCCGCCGCCAGTTCCCGGCAGGCGGGCCCGCTCGCCGACGCGGCGGCCCGCCAGGAGGTCGTCGTCCAGGAGACCCGCGTCGCCGAACTCGAGTCGCACCGCCGCGAGCAGCAGCTCCAGGCCGACGTGCGCAAACCCGCCGACGCGGCGGCTTACGAGACCCGTACCCGCGCCGACGCCGACCGCGACGCCCGGGTCTCGGCCGCCCAGGCGAAGGCCAAGGAGACCGAACTGGCCAGCGCCGCCTCCGCCACCGCGACCCGGCTGACGGGTGAGGCCGAGGCGGCGGCCACCGAGGCGCGCGGGCTCGCCGCGGCCGCCGCGGTGAAGGCGAACGGTCTCGCCGAGGCGGACGCCATCAAGGCCCGGGCCCAGGCCCTCACCGAGAACCAGGAAGCGGTCATCGCCCAGCAACTCGCCGAGAAGTGGCCGGAGATCGTGGCTGCCGGGGCGGGCGCCTTCGACAGCATCGACCACATGGTGCTGCTCAATGGCGCGGACGGGATGTCGGACCTGTTCACCAAGGCGCTGACGATGGGCGGCACGGGGCTCGGGCTCGCCCGGCAGTTGCTCGGTGCCATGAACGGGCAGCCGGACGGCCAGTCCCCGAACGGCACCAAGGCGGTCGGTCTGCCCGCGCAGCAGGCGCCGGCTCCGCCCAGGTCGGAGCGCATCGCCGTCGGTGGCGACGACGAGGTCAAGCCGGACGAGACCATCAAGCCCGGCTGACGCGACGGCGGGCGCGCACCCTTGGCTCAGCCCCGGCTCGGCCCTGGCTCACCCTTGGGCGAGCGTCCGCCACAGCTGCGGGTCCTCGAAGTTGAGGGCCCACAGCGCGGTGTTGGCCACGCCGTACTTGCGCAGGACCGGCAGGTGCGCGGCCGTTCCGCGGGCGTCCTGGTACCAGACGGTGCGGCGCACCTTGCCCTCCTTGTACGTGAAGTGCGGCGTGCGCGAGACGGGATCGAGGCTGTAGGGCGCCTTGACCTTGCGGCGCAGGGCCTCGGCCTCCTGCGACGTCACGTGCCGGGCACGGCCCTTGGCGCCGACGGCCCAGTCCCAGCCGTACGCGGGCAGCGCGAGCTCGATCTTGCGCCTGGGCACGAGCTGCGTGGCGTTGGCGAGGATCTCCTCGTACCAGGCCGGGCTGGACAGCGGTCCGGGCGAGCCCATGGACCAGTGCAGGTTGTACGCCATGATGCGCAGCCGGTCGGCGGCCGCGCCGATGCGCCGGTAGTCCCACATCCGGCCGTTGCCCTTGGTCTGCGGCGTGACGGTGATGACGCAGGTCCGGCGCTCGGTGTGCAGGGCCCGGCACAGCTCCTCGACGAAGGTGGCGTATCCGGCGCGCAGTCGGCGCAGCGTGGCGGCGTCGAACGTACCGACGGACTCGAAGATGGATTCGTAGTCGATGTCGATGCCGTCGTAGGCGTGGCTGCGGGCGAGGGCGGTGAGGGCCCTGATGTGTTCGGCCCGGCGGGCGGGCGTGGTGACGAGGGAGGCGAGGACTCCGGGCTTCATCGGGTCCGTCACCGTCGGCACGACCTTGATGCCCGCGCGGTGCAGCCCGTCGATGACGCGCCTCTCGCCCGCGCCCTTGTGCCCGGAGATGCGGGTCCCGGTCTTCGCCTGGTACCAGAAGGGGCTGACGGTGTGCAGCTGGTCCTTGTGGCGCAGTGCGGCGCGGTACGCGCCTTCCTGGTCCCAGTACGGGAGCCAGGCGGAGACCGTGCGCGGGGCGGGGGCCGCGAGAGGCGCGGGCGGCTCCTGTTGACGGTCCGTACGGTCGACCGCGCGTGCGGCGGGCAGCGCGGTGAGGGTCAGGCCCGCGGTGGCGAGGACCGCCAGGGCGCGCAGGGTGTTGCGGAGGGTCGCCATGGACCGAGCCTGGGGTCCGCGCGGCAGCCCCGCGCTGTGGGCTGCTCCAGACAGACCCCGGCCCGACCGTCCGAGTGCCGCGCCGGCGTCAGTCGCTCACGCCGGTCAGAGCCGTGCACGACACCTTGTGGTAGTCGCGCACGAACTGCGCCGGGTCCCGCCAGCCCGGCACCAGCTTGTCGACCTCCGGCCAGTTCTTCGCCTCGATGGCGCGCAGCGCCTGGATCTTGTGGTCGTAGAACGCCGTCATGCCCGCTTCCGTGGCGCAGCCGTTCTTCAGGTCTCCCTTGCGGTCCAGGGTCGAGTTCTTGACCACGTCGGAGTACGCGACCAGTCCCTCGCACATCCTGACCCGGGTGTCCTCGTTGAACGCGGGGTCGCTGTAGAGCATGTTGCGGGCCTCGCGGTAGGCCGAGTTGTTCCCGCGCCAGTCATAGGGCTGCATGGACTGCCACGAGTCGAAGGCCGTGTACCAGTCGGCCTCGTGCTCGACCGGTTCGGCGGGGCACATCGCGGCGAAGGCTTCCTGCGCCATCCGCTGCTCGTCGTCGTCGGCAGGTGCCGCCGTCGCCGCCTGGGCCGGCAGAACGGCCAGTGCCAGGGCCGCCGTGAAGGCGGCGGCAGTTGACCGCAGGGCGGTGGCGGGGCGGCCTCGTGTCACGAACATCGTCATTCGCTTTCTCCCGTCGGGTTCAGCGTCATGACTTTCACGCGGGTGGCAGTGGATCAAGCGACACACCACGCCGGTCACCGTTCCGGCGGGTGCCCCCGCGCTGCGAAGTACCCGGGGCAGGCCCTAGCCTGACCGCGTGACTGCCTTCACTGATGATTCCCGCATGCCCGAAACCCCTGGCCAGGATGGTGCCTTCGCGACCTGTGAGTGCGAGGCGCAGGAGGTCGGCACGGTCCGTACGGAGTACTCCCCCGCGCACGACGGAGACCCGGACCCCGGCGAGATCGTGTGGACCTGGGTGCCGTACGAGGAGAACGACGGCCGCGGCAAGGACCGCCCGGTCCTCGTCGTCGCCCGCGAGACCGGGGGCACGCTGCTCGCCGTACAGCTCTCCAGCAAGCGGCACGACCAGGACCGCGAGTGGGTGGCCCTCGGCAGCGGGCCCTGGGACAGCTCGGGGCGCGACTCGTGGGTGGACCTGGACCGGGTCCTTCGGGTGCACGAGCGGGGGATGCGACGGGAGGCCTGCGCGCTGGATCGGGGCCGCTTCAATCTCGTGGTGCTGCGGCTTCGTGAACGGTATGGCTGGCGCTAGGGCCTGTCTTCAAACTCCCGCCCCTCCGGCGTTTGAGGAGCGGGGTCCGGGGCGGAGCCCCGCGTCGTACAGCACGCCGGGCTGCACGACGCGCCGGGGTCAGCCGGGAAACGCCGCCTCGAACGCCGCCCTCGTCACACCGCCCCGGTCGAGCACCCCGAACACCACATGCTCGAACCGCCCCGCGAAGCGTCCCCCTTCGGTGAGCAGCGCCCGGAACGCCTCCGCCACCTGCGCCGGATCGTTCTGGAACACCCCGCAGCCCCACGCCCCGAGCACCAGCCTGCGATACCCGCACGCCGCCGCCGTCTCGAGCACCCGCTCGGCGCGTGCGGCGAGCGCGGCCGGGATGCGGTCGGCCAGCTCCGGGGTGCGGCGTGCGATCACCCCCGCGTTCGGCGCCGGTGAGGTGAGGAAGCCCGCCTCGTACGGCACGTCCAGGAGGCGGCCCCGGTCGTCGCGGAAGACCGGGACGCCCGGCGAGTGGATCACGCGGTCCGAGTAGAAGGGGTCGCGCTCCGCCCGGTGGTGGTCGTAGAACTCGGGCGCCCGCAGCAGGCACGCATACAGCGCCGAGCCCCGGCAGAGCGCCTCCTCCTGGGCCTGCGCCCCGTTGAGGTAGCCGCCACCGGGATTGCGCGCCGAGGCGAAGTTGAGCACGGCGACCGGTCCGGGCCCCTCGCCCACCGCGCCCGGCCCGGACGCCTCGCCCGCCAGCCTGCGCGCCGCCTCCAGGCTGCTCTCGCCCGTCACCTCGATCACCGTGGTCACGGGCGCCGCGGCGGGCACCTCCACCGGGTCGGGGCCGAACATCCTCGTGCCGCCCAGGGCCGCCGCGACGCCGGCCGCGAGCGTGACCGCGCGGCCGTCGGAGGCGACGTACCCACCCGCCTCGACGATCTCTTCCGTGTGCTTCGCCACAGCCCGCAGCCGTGCGCTCATGATCTCTCCCCCGTCACCTGCATGAACGCATCGTGTGCTGCGCAAGTCCGGTGCCGCAACAGACTTTTCCCACCCCAGGGGCACTCTTGTGCGAACGCCTCGAAGGGTCTTGGGTGGACCGGGTGTGCACAACTCGGGCCATCCGTACCCGTGTTGTGCACACGCACAAAACGCACAGTCCATTGGTTCTCGACAGGAGGATCCGGCCATGAAAGAGGCCGACTGTACGGAGCTCGCCCCGGCCGTCACGCAGGCCGAGGCAGAAGCTCTGGTGCATGGCATCTGCTTCAAGACGGGACCACCCCGCACCCTCGGTGTGGAGGTGGAGTTCCTCGTCCACGAGCTGCGGCTGCCGCGGCTCCCCGTCCCTCCCGACCGGCGCGCCGCCGCACATGCCGCACTGCGCGCCCTGCCCCTCCGCTCGGCCCTCACGGTCGAGCCCGGCGGCCAGCTGGAGCTCAGCTCGCTGCCCGCCGCCTCGCTCACTCAGTGCGTCGACTCCGTATCCGCCGACCTCACGCAAGTGCGCGGCACGCTCGCGGAGTTCGGCCTCGGCCTCACCGGGATCGGCCAGGAGCCCTGGCTGCCGCCGCGCCGGGTGCTGCACGAGCCGCGCTACGACGCGATGGAGCGCTGCCTCGACCGGGCGGGACCCGCCGGCCGGGCCATGATGTGCTCCACGGCGTCCGTGCAGATCTGCCTGGACGCGGGCCACGAGGAGCCGGGACCGCTCGGACACGGGCGGCGCTGGCAGATGGCGCACCTGCTCGGCGCGGTCCTGGTCGCGGCGTTCGCCAACTCGCCCTTCGAGCAAGGCCGTTCGACCGGCTGGCGCTCGACCCGGCAGGCCCGGTGGGCGGCGATCGATCCGGGCCGCTCGGCCGCGCCGCCGCCCGGCCCGGAGCCACGGACCGCCTGGACGCGGCACGTCCTGGACGCGCCGGTGATGTGTGTGCGCAGCGACGACGGACCGTGGCCGGTGCCGCAGGGCCTGACCTTCCGCGAGTGGGTGCGCACCGGCCGGCCGCGGCCGCCGACCCGCGCGGATCTCGACTACCACCTCACGACGCTGTTTCCGCCGGTACGTCCCCGGGGTCACCTGGAACTGCGGATGATCGACGCCCAGCCGGGCGAGGACGGCTGGCAGGTTCCCCTGGCCGTCGTGGACGCGCTGTTCGACGACCCCGAGGCGGCCGAGCGGGCCTACCGGACGGTCAAACCCCTGGCCGAGCGTGCCAGTTGCGCGGCGCCGGACAACCCGCTGTGGCGGTCCGCCGCACGCGACGCCCTGACCGATCCGGAGCTGCACGAGGCCGCCGTCGGCTGTTTCGCCGCGGCCCTGGACGCCCTGCCCCGGCGGGGCGCGTCGGCCGCGCTCCGCGACGCGGTCGGCGCCTTCGCCGAACGTCATGTGTCGCGCGGCCGCTGCCCGGCCGACGACCTGCTCGACCGGGCCCACGGGAGGCAGCCGTGACCCGACACCCCGTACGAGAACCGTGGGAGGCACCCATGACCGCACCCGAGGCCCCGGCCGACCCGGCCCTGCTCCGCGAGCGTGCCCTGGTGGCGCTCACCGCGGCGCGGGCCCGGACCCGGCTGCTCACCACCTGTGTGGACGATGCCGAACTGACCGCGCAGCACTCGCCGTTGATGTCGCCCCTGGTGTGGGATCTGGCGCACATCGGCAACCAGGAGGAGCAGTGGCTCCTCCGTGCCGTCGCCGGGCGGGAGGCCATGCGGCCGGAGATCGACTCGGTGTACGACGCCTTCGAGCACCCGCGCGCCGAGCGCCCCACGCTGCCGCTCCTGACGCCCGCCGAGTCCCAGCGCTATGCCGCCGACGTCCGCGGCAGGGTCCTGGACGTCCTGGAGCGCACCCCGCTGCACGGCGCCGGACCGCTGACCGACGCGGCCTTCGCCTTCGGGATGATCGCGCAGCACGAGCAGCAGCACGACGAGACGATGCTCATCACGCATCAGCTGCGGCGCGGCCCGGCCGCCCTCACCGCTCCCGAACCACCGCCGTCGAAGGGCCTGCCGACGCCCGAAGTACTCGTCCCCGGCGGTCCGTTCACGATGGGCACCTCCACCGAGCCGTGGGCCCTGGACAACGAGCGGCCCGCGCACCGGCGTGACGTGGCGGCGTACTGGATCGACACGACACCCGTCACCTGCGGCGCGTATCTGAACTTCATGGCCGACGGCGGGTACACGCAGTCCCGCTGGTGGGACCCGGCCGGCTGGGCGCACATCACCGAGCACGGCATCCGGGCCCCGCTGTTCTGGCGCGAGGAGGGCGGGCAGTGGCTGCGGCGCCGGTTCGGGGTGACCGAGCCGGTGCCGGTGGACGAGCCGGTGCTGCATGTGAGCTGGTACGAGGCCGACGCCTACGCCCGCTGGGCGGGGCGGCGGCTGCCCACCGAGGCCGAGTGGGAGAAGGCCGCCCGCCACGACCCGGCGACGGGCCGCTCGCGCCGCTATCCGTGGGGCGACGCGGACCCGACGCCCGCGCACGCCAACCTGGGCCAGCGGCATCTGCGGCCGGCCCCGGCGGGCGCGTACGAGGCGGGTGAATCCCCGTACGGGGTGCGGCAGTTGATCGGTGACGTGTGGGAGTGGACGGCCTCGGACTTCCTGCCGCACCCGGGGTTCGTCGCCTTTCCCTACCGCGAGTACTCGGAGGTCTTCTTCGGCCCCGGCCACAAGGTGCTGCGCGGCGGGTCGTTCGCCGTGGACCAGGTGGCCTGCCGGGGCACGTTCCGCAACTGGGACTATCCGGTGCGCCGGCAGATCTTCTCCGGGTTCCGCACGGCGCGGGACGCCTCCGTCGAAGAGGGGGCCCGCTGATGTGCCGCCACCTGGCCTTCCTCGGCCCGCCCGAACCGCTCGGCGAGCTCCTGGTGCGGCCGCCGCACGGCCTGTACCGGCAGGCCTGGGCGCCCCGGCACCAGCAGCACGGGACGGTCAACGCCGATGGTTTCGGGGTGGGTTGGTACGCGGACGGCGATCCGGTGCCGGCCCGCTACCGCCGGTCCGGGCCGATGTGGGCCGACGCGTCGTTCGCCGATCTGGCGCGGGTCGTAAGGAGTGGGGCCATGCTCGCCGCGGTGCGGGACGCGACGGTGGCGGGGGCGGACGGGGAGGCCGCGGCCGCGCCCTTCGCGTCGGGGCCCTGGCTGTTCAGCCACAACGGGGCCGTCACCGGCTGGCCCCGCTCGCTGGCGGAGCTCGCCCGTGAACTGCCGCCCGAGGAGCTGCTCCGCCTGGAGGCACGCTGCGACGCGGCCCTCGTCTGGGCGCTGGTGCTGCACCGTCTGAGGACCGGCGACGAGGGCCCGCAAGCCCTCGCCGACACCGTCCTCGACATCGCCGCGGCAGCCCCCGGCTCCCGCCTCAACCTCCTGCTCACCGACGGCGAGACCATCGTCGCGACCGCCTGGGGCGACACCCTCTGGTACCGCGCGGAGCCCGACCGCCGCACGGTCGTCGCCTCCGAGCCCTACGACGACGACCCGCACTGGCACGAGGTCCCCGACCGCACCCTGCTCGCCGCGAGCCGCACCGATGTGCTGCTCACCCCGCTGAAGGACCTCGACGAGGCCCGCGTACCCCTTGCACCGCTCGCACCACTGAAGGAGACCCTCGCGTGAGCCCGTTCCTCGTCACCAGGACCCTGCCCGAGGACGCCACCGACGCCGACCTGCGCGCCGACGTCCTCGCCGGCCTGACCCAGAGCCCCAAGACACTGCCGCCGAAGTGGTTCTACGACGCCCGGGGAAGCGCGCTGTTCGAGCAGATCACCGCCCTGGACGAGTACTACCCGACCCGCGCCGAACGCGAGATCCTGCTCGCCCGTGCCGACGAGATAGCCGCCGCGACGGGGGCGCGGACGCTGATCGAGCTGGGCTCGGGCTCCTCGGACAAGACCCGGCACCTCCTCGACGCGCTCACCGATCTGCAGACGTACGTTCCCGTCGATGTCAGCGAGACCGCCCTGCGCCAGGCCGGGCACGGTCTGATCGCACAGCGCCCCGCCCTCCAAGTGCACGCCCTGATCGCCGACTTCACCCGGGGACTGGCCCTGCCGGACACTCCGGGGCCGCGGCTGCTCGCGTTCCTCGGCGGCACGATCGGCAATCTGGTGCCCGCCGAACGTGCCGCGTTCTTCTCGTCCGTACGTTCCCTGCTGGCGCCCGGCGACTCGTTGCTGCTCGGCACCGACCTGGTGAAGGACGAGGCCACGCTGGTCGCGGCGTACGACGACGCGGCCGGGGTGACCGCGGAGTTCAACAAGAACGTCCTGAGCGTCATCAACCGCGAGCTCGACGCCGACTTCGATCCGGCGGCCTTCGACCACGTCGCGCACTGGGACAGGGAGCAGGAGTGGATCGAGATGCGGCTGCGGGCGCGTACCGCGCACACCGTGAAGATCCCGTCCCTCGACCTGGCCGTGGACTTCGCGGCGGGCGAGGAGTTGCGCACGGAGGTGTCGGCGAAGTTCCGTGAGGAGGGGATCTGCGCCGAACTCGCCGCCGTGGGCCTTGAACCGGTGAAGTGGTGGACGGACGAGGCGGGACGCTTCGCGCTGTCGTTGTTCCGGGCGTGAACGGCCGCGCAGGGAGCTGATGTTGAGGTCATTTCGCCCGAGGAGCCCCTGAATCAAGGCTTCCTCAGGTCGAGTGCCTCGGTGATCCGGCGCGACGCGGTCTTCGCCGTGCGCGCCGGGTCGCCCCCGGTGAGGACCTCGGTCATCCACGCCTTGATCGGGTTGTCCTCCTCGACGGCCGCCCAGCGCGGCGAGTTGGGCGTGGCCCGGCCCCGGGCGGCACCCTTCGCCATGGCCTCGACGCCGGGTTCACCCGCCACGACGCCGGCCAGGGTGGTCTTGTTGGGCACATAGTTCATGGACCGGGCCAGCTCGGTCTGCCACTTCTTGCCGGCGAGGGCCGCCACGACGTCGACGGCCGCGTCCCGCTCGTCACTGCGTTCGGGCACGACGAGGTCGGAGCCGCCGGTGAAGACGGCTCCCGGCCGGCCCTGCCGCTTGCCGGGGACCGGGAAGAAGCCCAGCTTCCCCTTCAGGTCGGGGTTCTTCTCCTCGATGAGGCGGGCCGCCCCCGGTACGGAGACGATCTGGGCGACGTCGCCCTTCGCGAACACCTCGGCCTGCGGCGGGGTCTCCTCGTCGGCGTCCTCGGGTCCCTGGCCGAGCGCCTGCAGCCGCCGGTAGAAGTCCATGGCGCGCAGCGCGGCGGGGCTGTCCAGGCTGCCCTTCCACACTCCGCTGTGCTCGGTGGCGAGTTCGCCGCCCTCCTCCCAGATGAACCCGGAGAGCGTGTACCAGTCCTGCCCGGCGAGGTAGATGCCTTGGTTTCCGCCGGAGTTGAGGCGTCGGGTGTACGCCAGCCACTCGTCGTACGAAGCGGGCGGGCGCTTGATGCCGGCCGCGGTGAAGAGGTCCTTGTTGTAGATGACGACGCGATTGGCGGCGTACCAGGGGATGCCGAACTGCTTGCCGTTGAAGCTGCCGGGCTCGGCGAGTCCGGGCACCCAGTCGTCCATGCCGAAGTCCCGCAGGGACTCGAGCGAGAGGTCCGCGAGGCCGCGCTGGTCGACGTACTGGGCGACCTGGGTGTTGCCGACCTCGATGACGTCCGGGGCGTCGGACGCGGCGTCGGGGTCCTCGCTCACTCCCGGGTCCGGCGTCGCGAGGGCGGCCGACACCTTCTTGCCGATGCCGCTCCACTCCTGGATCCGGATGTCGAGGTCGACTTCGGGGTGCCGCTCCTCGAACCAGGCGCTGAACTTCTCGATGAAGCCCTGCGAGGCACTGTCCTTCATCAGCCACACGGTGACGGTGCGCTGCCCGGAGTCGTCGGCGTTGCCGGGCAGGAGGCCGCAGCCGCCCAGCACGGCGACGGACGACAGGGCCAGACAGACGGCGAGGAAGCGCTGTTTCACTGGGGGTCCACCTTCGGGATGCGGGCACGGAGGATCGCCCGAGGTGGGGGTCAAGCGGTCAGCGCTTGTTCGGGTGTGGTGGCTGGATTTTGGTATGGACCAATGGGTCGGTCAAGGGGTTGGCGTGTCATGTCCCAGCTATTGGACGAGTCCACCGCCTCGCGCACCGGGGCCCGCTGGGGCACGGTGGAGTGACCGCCGGACGGGCGGCCAGGAGCCAGAGCAAGGGAGTGCGAGCCCTATGTCCGATCACACCTACCGGGTCACCGAAATCGTCGGCACGTCGCCGGACGGCGTGGACCAGGCCATCCGCAACGGCGTCGCGCGCGCGTCGCAGACGCTCAGGGGGATGGACTGGTTCGAGGTCACCCAAGTACGCGGTCACATCGTGGACGGCGCGATCGAGCACTACCAGGTGGGGCTGAAGGTCGGGTTCCGGCTGGAGGACAACGACCAGGTCTAGGCAGCCGGGGTTCGGCCGGCCGCAGGCGGCCGAAAGGCGGCCGGCCGAAGGCAGTTGGGGCCGGGGTCAGGTGCGGCCCTCGCGCTCCTGGGCGTCCTTCAGGGCGTCGGAGGAGTGCGCCCAGCGGGCGCGTACGACCTTGAAGCCCGCCTGCTCGACGGCATCGCACACGAGCTCGTCGTCGTCCACGAGCATGCGCACCTCACGGCCGCGGGCCAGCCGCCGCAGGACCTCGACCTTGGTCAGGCGGGCCGGCCTGCGGTCGTTGTCGCGCCGCATCCACAGGCGCCCCGCGGGCAGCCCGTGCCGCTCCAGCCAGTCGAGCGTGTCGGCCCGGCACCGCTCGGGGCGCCCGGTCAGGTACTGGATCTCGCAGTCCTCGGCGCTCCTGCGCACCAGGTCGACGCCCTCGGCGAGCGGCGGGTCGTCGGGGGCCGCCCCGAAGAACCCGTTCCAGTCCCGCGGCTTGCCCTCCAGGAAGTGCTGGCGGTGGGCCGTGTCTGCAAGGGTGTTGTCGAGGTCGAAGAGGGCCAGAGGTGGCTTGGGTGCGGCGTCCATGACCTCAGCCTACGGTCGGCCGTACCCCAGTCGACGCGACGGACGGAGGCCGAAGCCGATGCTGCCGAGCTCGGACGAGATGCTGCGCTGGATCGCGGCGATCACGGAGCAGGGCGTACGCAGGCCCGGCTACCCCGCGGACGACTGGACCTGTGACTGGGCGGCCCGGCGACTGCGGGACCTGGGCCTCGGCGTCCGTCTGGAGCCCCTCGACACGCCCCGCTGGCGACCGCACTCGGCAAGCCTGCGGGTCGCGCTCGACGCCGATCCCGGGCGCGCGGTGGAACTGGCCGGGTTCCCGCTGCCGTACACCGCGGCGACCGCGGGGGTGACGGCCCCTGTCCGACGCCTCGGGGAGAGCGGCGGCCCCGGCTGTCTCGTCGTCGACGAGCTGGCCTTCTCCGAGCTGCGCCAGTCGGAGGTACGCGACCTCGCCACCGCCGTGCACGACCCCGAGGGCGCCTTCGACGAGCTCACCCAACTGCTGCCGTTCGGGCCGGGGTTGACGGATGTGCTCGGCCCGGCGCGGGCGGCGGGGGCGACCGGGTTCGTCGGCGCGCTGACCGGCGTCCCGTGGGACACCCGCGAGTACTACGTTCCCTACGACGCGGAGCCGCGGCCCCTGCCCGCGGTCTGGATCTCGGGCTCGGACGGACGCCACCTCCTGGAACTGCTCGACGCGGGCCCCTGCACCGGAACCCTGACGGTCGACGCGAGCACCGACACCGTGACCACCCACAACGTGGTCGCCACCCTGCCCGGCGCCTCCGGGCACTGGGCCGTCGTGGCCTCCCACCACGACGGACCGTGGGCTTCGGCGGTGGAGGACGGCACGGGCATCGCGATGGTCCTCGCGGCGGCGACGTACTGGGCGGAGATCCCGGCGCCGGACCGCCCGCACAACCTGCTCTTCCTCCTCGCCTCCGGCCACATGGCGGGCGGCGCCGGCACCCGCGCCTTCATCGACGCCCATCGCGGGCTCCTGGACGACGTGGTGGTGCAGCTGCACCTGGAGCACGCGGCGCGGCGCTGCGAGACGGTGGACGGGAAGCTGGTGCCGACCGACGACCCGGAGGTGCGCTGGTGGTTCACGAGCCGCTCGCCCCGGCTCGAATCGCTGGTGGCGCGGACACTGCGGGCCGAGGACCTGCGCCGTTCCCTGGTCCTGCCACCGGACGTCTTCTCCCCGATGCCCCCGACGGACGGCGCGTTCTTCCACCCGGAGGGCGTCCCCCTGGTCCACTTCCTGTCGGCCCCGCCGTACCTCTTCGACCCGGCGGACACCCTGGACAAGGTGGATGCGGCGGGGCTGGAGTCGTTGGTGAGGGCTTCGGTGCGGATCGTGGAGGGCACGAAGGGCTGGACGCCGGACTCGGCCCGGGTTTGATCATTCAGCCCGTCCCCGAGGGATCAAAACCCACCCACCCAGCGTTACACCCCACGTGACCACCGCATTCGCAGAAACCCGCTTCTCCGTCCTGGACCGCTCCCGCACCCGCCAGGGCCACCCCCAGGGGGAGGCCCTGCGCGACACGGTGGCCTTCGCGAAGGAGGCCGAGAAGCTCGGCTACCACCGCTTCTGGGTCTCGGAACACCACAGCGTCCCCGGAGTCGCGGGCTCCGCCCCCACCGTGCTCGCGGCAGCCGTCGCCGGGGCCACCTCGAGGATCCGCGTCGGCACCGGAGGGGTGATGCTGCCGAACCACCAACCCCTGGTCGTGGCCGAGCAGTTCGGCGTCCTGGAATCCCTCTTCCCGGGCCGCATCGACATGGGCCTGGGCCGCTCCGTCGGCTTCACGGGCGGCGTACGCAAGGCGCTGGGCCACGACAAGGACGATGCCGACGATTTCGCCGGCCAGCTGGAGACGCTGCTCGGCTACCTCACCGGCACCCAGACCGCCCACCCCCAGGTGCACGCCCACCCGGCGGAGGGCCTGCGGATACCCGCGTACGTCCTGGCCACCGGCGAGGGCGCGGACATCGCGGCGGCCGCCGGGCTGCCGCTCGTCATCGGCGATCTGCGGGGCCGCTCGAAGCTGCTGGCGGCGATCGAGCGGTACCGCGACGGCTTCAAGCCCTCGCTGTGGGCGGACGAGCCGTATGTCGTCGTGGCGGGGAACGTCGCCGTCGCCGACACCTCCGAGCAGGCACGGCGCCTCTTGATCCCCGAGGCCTGGTCGATGGCGTACTCCCGCACGCACGGCGTCTTCCCGCCCCTCGAACCGGCCGGGCGGACCGAGGCGCGCGAGATGACCGAGAAGGAGCGGGGCTTCTACGAGTCAGGCCTGAAGGGCCAGCTGTACGGCACCGAGGACGAGGTCGCCGCCGCCCTGGAAGACGTGATCGCGGCGAGCGGCGCCGACGAGGTCCTGGTCACGACGTCGACGTACGACCGGGAAGGGATGCTGGACTCCTACCGGCGGCTGGCCCGGGTCGCGGGACTGGGCGGGGCCGCCTAGGGCCTGTCCGGCGGATCTTCGCGGAAGAGCCCGCGGCGTCTGGTGCGTGCTCTCGGCGTGCGCCCGGATCGCCCTCGTACTGGACGTACTTGGGTGATGCGGGCGTGCGGCGAGAGTGCGTGCCAGGCGTCGTGGGCCCGCGAAGATCCGCCGGACAGGCCCTAGCCCGAGTCGCGGGACTGGCCGGGGCCTAGAATCGTGGGGTTTGCCCCCGCTCCATGAGCACCAGCACCAGCACCAGCACCGGGAACTCCACACATGCATGCCACGCCGGACCACGGCCACGACCCGTACATCCGCGTCCGCGCCGCCCGCGAGCACAATCTGCGCGCGGTCGACGTGGACATCCCGCGTGACGTCCTGGTCGTCTTCACCGGCGTCTCCGGCTCGGGCAAGTCGAGCCTCGCCTTCGGCACGATCTACGCCGAGGCGCAGCGCCGCTACTTCGAGTCCGTGGCGCCGTACGCGCGTCGCCTCATCCATCAGGTGGGCGCGCCGAAGGTCGGCGAGATCTCGGGGCTGCCGCCTGCCGTGTCGCTGGAGCAGCGTCGCTCGACGCCGACGTCGCGCTCGTCCGTCGGGACGGTGACCACCCTCTCCAACTCCCTGCGCATGCTGTTCTCCCGCGCGGGCAGCTACCCGGCGGGCGCCGCGCGCCTCGAGTCCGACGCGTTCTCGCCGAACACGGCGGCCGGGGCCTGCCCCGAGTGCCACGGCCTCGGACGGGTGCACCGGGTCACCGAGGAACTGCTCGTCCCGAACCCGGAGTTGTCGATCCGCGAGGGCGCGATCGCCGCCTGGCCGGGTGCCTGGCAGGGCAAGAACCTCCGGGACGTCCTCGACACGCTCGGCCACGACGTGGACCGGCCGTGGCGGGAGCTCCCGCGGCAGGACCGGGAGTGGATTCTCTTCACGGACGAGCAGCCGGTGGTCACCGTGCACCCGGTGCGCGAGGCCGGCCGTATCCAACGCCCTTACCAGGGCACGTACATGAGCGCCCGGCGCTATGTGCTGAAGACGTTCTCCGACTCCAAGAGCCAGACGCTGCGCGCCAAGGCGGAGCGCTTCCTGCAGAGCGCGCCCTGCCCGGTGTGCCACGGCAGCCGGCTGCGGCCCGAGTCCCTCGCGGTGACGTTCGCCGGCCGCACCATCGCCGACCTGGCCGCCCTGCCGCTGACCTCGCTCGCCGAGCTGCTTGCTGAGGGTGCGGCGGCGGGCGACGAGACGGCGCGCGTGCTCACCGGCGATCTGCTCTCGCGCATCGAGGTGGTGACCGAGCTGGGGCTCGGCTATCTCAGCCTGGACCGGGTGACGCCCACCCTGTCGGCGGGCGAGCTGCAGCGACTGCGGCTCGCGACGCAGCTGCGGTCGGGGCTCTTCGGTGTCGTGTACGTCCTGGACGAGCCCTCGGCCGGGCTGCATCCGGCGGACACCGAGGCCCTGCTCACCGTACTCAACAGGCTGAAGGCGGCCGGGAATTCGGTGTTCGTCGTCGAGCACCACCTCGATGTCGTACGGGAGGCGGACTGGCTCGTGGACGTCGGGCCGCACGCGGGCGAGCACGGCGGTCGGGTCCTGCACAGCGGTCCGGTCGCGGAGCTGGCCGGGGTCGAGGAGTCGGCGACGCGGCGCTTCCTCTTCGACCGCGCGGCCGCGCCCGCCCGGGAGGTGCGCGCGCCTTCGGGATGGCTGAAGGCGGGCCCGGTCACCCGGCACAATCTGCGGGGCGTCACGGCGGAGTTGCCGCTCGGGGTGTTCACCGCCGTGACGGGCGTGTCGGGTTCCGGAAAGTCCACCTTGGTCGGCGAGTTGACCGAGGACCTGCCGGGCGTGGGCCGTCTGGTGCGCGTCGACCAGAAGCCGATCGGCCGTACGCCGCGGTCGAACCTGGCGACGTACACCGGCCTCTTCGACGTCGTACGGAAACTCTTCACGGAGACCGAGGAGGCGAAGGCGCGCGGCTACAAGGCGGGCCGGTTCTCGTTCAATGTGGCGGGCGGGCGGTGCGAGACCTGTCAGGGCGAGGGGTTCGTCAGCGTCGAACTGCTCTTCCTGCCGAGTACGTACACACCCTGCCCGGACTGCCACGGCGCGCGCTACAACCCCGAGACGCTGGAGATCACACACGAGGGCCGCACCATCGCCGGCGTCCTCGACCTGACCGTCGAGGCTGCCGCGGACTTCTTCGCCGACACCCCGGCCGCCGTACGCAGCCTGCGTGCGCTCCTCGATGTCGGGCTCGGCTATCTGCGCCTCGGGCAGCCCGCGACCGAACTGTCCGGCGGCGAGGCCCAGCGGATCAAGCTGGCGAGCGAGCTGCAGCGGACCCGGCGCGGGCACACGCTCTACCTCCTGGACGAGCCGACGACGGGCCTGCACCCGGCCGATGTGGAGGTCCTGCTGCGGCAGTTGCACGGTCTTGTCGACGCGGGGCACTCGGTGGTGGTCGTCGAGCACGACATGGCGGTGGTGGCCGGGGCGGACTGGGTGATCGACCTCGGTCCTGGCGGGGGCGACGAGGGCGGCCGGATCGTCGCGACCGGCACGCCGGCCGAGGTGGCGGGCGTGGCCGGGAGCCGCACGGCGGAGTATCTGGCCCGCGCACTCTGAACGACTAGACGGAGGGCCAATAGGCCTTCCGCAGCGCGGATTTGGCCAGCTTGCCCGCGGGGGTGCGCGGCAGCGCGTCCGTGAAGTCCAGGCTGCGCGGCGCCTTGTAGTGCGCGATCCGCTCCCGTACGAAGTCCAGGAGCTCACGGGCGAGTTCGGGTCCCGGCACAACCCCGGACTCCGCCTGGACGACCGCCTTCACCGATTCGCCCATCTCCGCGTCCGGCACCCCGATGACGGCCACGTCGGCGACCTTCGGGTGCAGGGTCAGACAGTCCTCGATCTCCTGCGGATAGATGTTCACGCCGCCCGAGATGATCGTGAAGGCGCGGCGGTCGGTGAGGAAGAGATAGCCGTCGTCGTCGACGTGGCCGACGTCGCCGGTGGTGGTCCAGGTGGGGTGGCCGGGGTGCTGGGCCTCGACCGTGCGGCCGGTGTCGTTGTGGTAGCGGAAGGGCAGTTCCTCGCGCTCGAAGTAGACGGTGCCGGTCTCGCCGGGGCCGAGCAGCGTGCCGTCCTCGGCGCAGATCCGCAGCTCTCCCAGGAGCTCGGCGCGCCCGACCGAGCCGGGCTTGCGCAGCCATTCCCCGGGGTTGATGAAGGTGATGCCGTTGCCCTCGGTGGACGAGTAGTACTCGTGCAGGACCGGACCCCACCAGTCCATCATCCGCTGCTTGACCTGCACGGGGCAGGGCGCTGCCGCATGGATGGCGACCTTCAGGGACGACACGTCGTAGCTCTCGCGCACCGCGTCCGGGAGCTTCAGCATCCGCACGAACATGGTGGGCACCCACTGGCTGTGCGTCACCCGGTGCCGCTCGATCGCGGCGAGCGCGCCCTCGGCGTCGAAGGCGTCCATGAGGACGATCGTGCCGCCGGTCGCGGTGATGACGCCGGAGAAGCGCAGGGGTGCCGCGTGGTAGAGGGGTGCGGGGCAGAGGTAGACGGTGCCCTCGTCGAAGCCGTACATCGGCTGGAAGATCAGCTGGTACATGCTGGGTTCGGAGGTGACGTCCCCTTCGGGGAGCGTGGGCACGATGCCCTTGGGGCGGCCGGTGGTGCCGGAGGAGTAGAGCATGTCGGTGCCGCGCGGCTGGTGCGCGGGCGCCACCGGGGAGGCCGCCGCCAGGGCGTCCTCGTACGAGTCGTGCCCCGCCACCGCCACGCCGCCGTAGGCCAGCCGCACCTTCGGCCCCGGCGCCGACTCGGCGACCTCTTCCGCCAGTTCGGCAAGCGAGGCGGACACCACGATGCCGCTCGCACCGCAGTCGCGGACGATGTACGCCGCCTCCTGCGCGGTGAGGTGGTGGTTGACCGCCGTGAGGTAGAGGCCCGAGCGGAGCGCCGCCCAGTACACCTCGAGCATCCGCGGATCGTTGTCCGACAGGACCGCGAGATGGTCGCCGCGCCGCAGGCCCGCGGCCCGCAGATGGTTCGCGAGCCGCACCGATCGCTCTTCGAGCCGGCCGTACGTAAGCGTCCGGCGGCCGTCGGCGGTGACGACGGCCGCCCTGTCGGGGTCGTACGCTCCCGGATGCATGAGGCCGACGGTATGGATGGCCCCTACAACCGGTCAAGGCGTACGACAGCGGCTTTTTGACGGTGGGTCAGCTGTCGGCGGAGTCCCCCGACTCCGGCGCCACGAACTGCACATCCAGGTTGATCTTCACGACCTCGCCGAGGAACCCGGGCGCGAAGTCCAGGCCGAACTCGCTGCGCCGCAGCTCCCCCGTCGCCTCGAACCCGGCGTGCCGGCTGCCGTCCATGGGTACGTCGACGAGCCCGCCGAACTCGACGTCGAAGGCGATCGGCCGGGTCACGTCGCCGATGGTCAGATCGCCTTCGAGGGTCCAGTCCTCGCCCTCGCCGCTGATCCCGGTCGAACGGAACGCCATGGTGGGCCGCTTGGCGACGTCGAGCAGGTCGGAGGCCCGGACGTGGGCGTCACGGTCGGCGTTCCCCGTGTTGATCGACTCCAGGGCGACGGTGGCCGTGATCAGGCTGTCGGCGAGGGTCTCCCCCACGACCAGCTCGGCCTCCAGCTGGTCGAAGCGGCCCCGGACCTTGGAGATGCCGAGGTGGCGGATCTGGAAGCCGACCGCGGAATGCAGGGGGTCGAACTTCCAGGTGCCGGCGGACAGCGGGAGGGTGGTGTTCGTCTCAGTGGTCATGCCCCTCACCCTGCGGGCCGCGCAGGGCCGGAGGAAGGCCCGGCTGAGGCTGGTAGTGACAGGGCCACGATAAGGAGAGCCGGGGCTCGTACCATCTGGGGGTGAGTGACAACCAGTTGGGAGCCTTCCTGCGCGCCCGCCGCGAAGGGCTGGCGCCGGCCGAAGTGGGCCTGCCGCCCGGCAGTCGACGCCGCACGCCGGGGCTGCGCCGCTCCGAGCTCGCTCTGCTCGCCGGCATCAGCGTGGAGTATCTGGCCCGCCTGGAACAGGGCCGCGACCGCCGTCCGTCCGCCCAGGTGATGGCCGCGCTCAGCGACGCGCTGCGGCTCGGCCTGGACGACCGGGTGCATCTGCGGCACCTGATGAAGTCGGCCGAGGGCCACTTCCTGTGCACGGTCGCACCGACGCCCACGCGGGAGGTGCGGCCCACGGTGCGGGCGCTGCTCGACCGCCTGGAGCCGACGCCCGCGGTGGTGGTCAACTGGCTCGGCGAGGCGGTCGCCCACACCCGCGGATACGAGCGGCTGGCCGGGCCCCTGGGCGCGCTCGACGGATCGCCGCCGAGCCTGATCCGCTACGTACTGACCGACCCGCGGGCCCGCGAGGCATATCCCGACTGGGAGCTGGTGGCCGACGAACAGGTCGCCTCGATCCCCTTCGGCCTCGGCCAGGAGGACCCCAACCTGGCCAACCTCGCCGAGGAGCTGACGATCACCGCCGGGGCGGCCTTCACGGACCGGCTCGCTTCCGCCAGGCGGGTGCCGGTGCGGTCGGGAGCGGAGCGCTTGGTCCACCCCGAGGTGGGGGAACTCCGCCTCTCCTACGAGGTGCTCGAACTCCCGGAGTCGGACGGGCAGCGGTTGCGGGTACTGCTGCCCGCGGACGAGGCGACGTCCGCGGCCCTGGACCGGTTGAACGGGCGCAGGCCGGGGACGTTGCGCGCGGTGGGCAGTTGAGGCGGGCGGCGCGCCTCAGCGTGCGGCGCGGGCGCGGGTGGTGCGGCGCAGACCGATCAGTTCGGACACGGACTCCAGCCAGCGGGCGGTGACGTCGTCGCCCTCGACCGGACGGGCGACCGTGGCGGCCGACTCCAGCCAGCCGCGCACGAGGTCCGCGGCCTCCTGGCCCGGGAGCAGCTCGGGAAGCCGGGCCGTGTAGCGCACACCGCCGCTGCGGACGACCTTGGCGAGGAAGGCGATCGAGCGGGGCTGGACGCCGAGTCGGTCGAGGACCACGGCGGCACCTATCGCGCCGTCGCCGAACAGGACAGTGCGGTGCGGGCCTTCGGCGCCCAGGCCGTAGCGCAGGAGCATCGCCGGGTCGATGAGGGCGGATTCGTCGTCCGTCTTGGTGGGCTTGGTGGGGCGTGGCGTGGCATTCATGTGGACCTCAGTGACGGTCATCCGACGGTGACGGTGAAGACGTAGTACTCGCGGTCGTGCTCGCCCGGCTTCCCGGTGACGACGGGGAAGGGCGACTCGCCCGGTGAGGGCGTCGGCGCAGGGGCACCCAACTTGGTACTGCACTTGCCGAGTTGGCAGTGCAGCATCTTGATCTTCGCTGTGCCCGGCTCGCCCGCCTTGAAGGTGAAGGACTGGGTTCCGCCCCCTCCGCCGTCATTGCCTCCGCCGTCCCCCCAATCCTCGTCCAGGCTCTGGAGCTTGACGACGTCCTTGTCGGCGCGGGGCTCTGCCACGAACCAGTTCTCGCCCAGAGAGGGGCTGGCCGGGAGGGACAAGACGAACTCGTCGCCCGCGTCCACCTCGATGGACTGCTCATCGACCCCGTACGTCGTGGGTCCGAACAGCCCACAGCCCGACAAGGCCGTCAGTGCCACCAGGGACAGGACGAGGGAGAGGGCGGAACGAAGGCGCATGGGGGACCTCGGGCTTGTGTTCACTCGGCGGGCACGTGCACGGCGTAGGCGTCGGACAGGCTGCCGCGCGAGGCCTTGCCCATGTTGCCGTTGACGAAGTCGTCCTCGCTGACCCACGTGGTGGTGCCCCAGGGGTTGTAGATCTGGAGCATGTCGCCCTCCTGGCCGACGATCATCATGGAGTGACCGACGCGGTCGCCGTCCTCCTTCCCCTCGACACCGATCGGCACCGGCTTGCCCTCGGCCACGGCCTTCTCGATGTCGGGCAGCGCATCGCGGCGCTCGTCGGCGCTGCGAACCTCCTGGAGCTCGTACTCGCTGCCGGTGTGCGGGCTGATCTCCTTGTTGGAGATCGTGGTCTTGCCGTCGTTGTCCATGCCGTCAGGGGTGCTGCCGAAGGGGAAGTCGTACTCGTTGTCGCCGTCGCCCTCCTCGTGCAGCCGCAGTTGCTCGTCGTGCAGCCGACTGCGGAAGGCCGCGTCGTCGCTCTCCTGGCCGGACGGGCCGCCGGTGAGTTCGAGGGCGTAGACCGGATCGACCATGGCACGGCCCGTGACGACGGTCGACGGGACGCAGGTGTTGCCCTCCTGCGACCAGTTCTCGCCGTAGAACATCTGCTCGTCCGTGTTCTTGGCGCGGCCGTCATCGGCCAGGCCCTCGTCCTTCATGCTGTCGCCCGCCGTGGTCACCGGAGTCAAGTGCTCCTGCAACCAGTACTGATCCTTGCCGTGGATCTTTTCCCGGAACTCCCCGACCTCCTTGACGTCGTACCCGGCCGCCAAGGCCTTCATCAAGTACGCGCGTTCCTGCGGGGACTTGGACTCTGCGAGCATCCTCTCGAACTTCGCCTCGTCGGCGGCGCTCAACTTCTCCATGGCCCGCCCGGACCGCTCCAGGTCGTTCGCGGTGAGCAGCTCGTTCATCTCGGCCGGCCCTCGGGCCCGGCGATGTCGGCGAGGACCAAGCGGTCGGCGGCGGAGATGTTGTCGGTCTTCATCTTGCCCGCGCGGGCCTCGGAGGCGAGCTTGTTCAGGTCGCGGGCGGCCGCCCGGGCGGCGTCGTCGGCCTTCTCGGCCGCGGTGTGCATCCGACTGGCGCCCGCGTAGGCGATGCTGCGGGCCCGCAGCCGTTCCTCCTCCTCGGCGTCCTTCTCCACCATGTCGTCGAACCAGCCGTCCTCGCCGCCGAGCATCGAACGCGCCTCGCGCATCTGCTCGCGCCCGCCCCGGTCGATGCCCTGTGCCTGGGTGAGGACGTCGGCAAGGTCGAACAGCGCTTTGGCCGCGCCCTTGAAGGCCACCTCCATCTGCTCGGAGGACCGGCCGGCAGCCATGATCACCTCGGCGGCCTTGGCGCCCGTACTGCCCACCCAGACATCGGGGAGCGTGCTTCCGCCGATCTTCTCGATCCGCTCGGTCACGTCCCGTACGGACTGGAGCTGCTTCTGGTACCCCTCGGCCAGGGACTCGAGGGTGCTCGGCGAACCGACCGGCGGGGAGATCTTCAGGCAGTCGTCGATGTACCCGATGAGAGTGTTCTTGTCCCCGGCATCGAAGATCGCCTCATGGAGCCCGGCGAGCTTCTGTCGGCGGTCGGTGGTGGATTCGCCTGCGTCGGGCATGGCTGGGTGGCCTCCGGCATGTCGGATCGGAGCGAAGCGGAAAGTGCAGGGGCGCGCGAACAGCGCGCGGCACGGCGGGAGTTGAGGAGTGCGACGACTCAGTCGAAGTCGGCGAGCCCCGGGGGCCTGCCACCGGGCGTCGGATTGGTCCCCACCGGCGGCGGGCCAAGCGGGGGCGTGTCACCCGCCGGTGCCGGACCGGACCAGTACGGGCCGTCGTCCTCGGGCAGCAGCCGAGGCGTGTCCCCCGCCGGTGCCGGACCGGACCAGTACGGGCCGTCGCCTTCCGGCAGCAGTCGAGGCGTATCACCCGCAGGCGTCGGACCCGACCAGACATCGTCACGACCCACCGGAGCCAGCCGCGGCGTGTCCCCCGCCGGGGTCGGACCGGACCAGAAGTCGTCACGGCCCACAGGCGCGGAAATGGCCGTGGCTCCGCCGCCGGCAGGAGCGGGCATCGTCCGGTAACCACCGTCCGCCGGGGCCGAGATGGGCGCGACGTCCGAGGCCCCGGCCGCGCTCATCCCGGCGACGGCCTGATGCTCGGCGCCCTGGTAGTTCGCGCTCGACACCCTGACCTTGTCGGCCAGTTCATGCAGCGCGGCCTCCAGGGTCTCGGCCTCGGCCTGCCAGCTGGCGGCGAAGTCGTTGTACGCGGGACCCGAGTCCGATCCGCCGAGGGCGTCCGGCGTGTAGCAGGCCGTGTCCTTGACCGCGGCCGCGACGACACCGACGTCGTCGCCCGCCTTGTCGAGCTTGTCGGCCTCGGCGGCCATGCCGCCCTTCTGGACGCGATACCCGTCCTGTGCCGCCTGACCAGGCATGACTTCCCACTTCCCCCGTACAGCAATGATCTTGGAGGAAGCTACAGAGGGCGGCGGCAGGTTCACAACCCCCACCACCGCCCTCTCACAGCTCTCACACAACCCTCAGCGTCGGGACACCTTTCGCGTCGCCCGCAGCCACTCCTTGTTCATGGCCGCAATGGACGGCAGCGGAATCCCCTTGGGACAAGCGGTGGCGCACTCCCCGGTGAGCGTGCACCCGCCGAACCCCTCCGCGTCCATCTGCCCCACCATGTCGAGCACCCGCGTCTCCCGCTCGGGCGCCCCCTGCGGCAGCACATTCAAATGGTTGACCTTCGCCGACGTGAAGAGCATCGCCGAACCGTTCGGACAGGCCGCCACACACGCCCCGCACCCGATGCACTCCGCATGCTCGAACGCGGAGTCCGCGTCCGGCTTGGGCACGGGCGTGGCATGCGCCTCGGGCGCGGACCCGGTGGGCGCGCTGACATACCCACCCGCCTGGATGATCCGGTCGAAGGACGAACGGTCGACGACCAGGTCCTTGATGACGGGGAAGGCCGCCGCCCGCCACGGTTCGATGTCGATGGTGTCGCCGTCCTCGAAGGACCGCATGTGGAGCTGGCAGGTCGTGGTCCGCTCCGGCCCGTGGGCGTCGCCGTTGATGACGAGCGAGCAGGCCCCGCAGATCCCTTCGCGGCAGTCGTGGTCGAAGGCGACCGGGTCCTCACCCTTCACGATCAGCTCTTCGTTGAGCGTGTCGAGCATCTCCAGGAACGACATGTCCTGGGAGATTCCGTCCACTTCGTACGTGGACATCGCTCCGTCGGCATCGGCGGACCGCTGCCGCCAGACGCGCAGGTTGAGCTTCATGCGTAGCTCCGCTGGGTGGGGTGGACGTACTCGAAGGTCAGCTCTTCCTTGTGCAGCACGGGGGAAGCACCCGTCGCGGTGAACTCCCAGGCCGCCGCGTACGAGAACTCCTCGTCCCGCCGTGCCGCCTCGCCGTCCGGCGTCTGGGACTCCTCGCGGAAGTGGCCGCCGCAGGACTCGGCGCGGTGCAGTGCGTCGAGGCACATCAGCTCGGCGAGCTCCAGGTAGTCGACGATGCGGTTGGCCTTCTCCAGGGACTGGTTGAACTCCTCGCCGCTGCCCGGGACCTTGATGCGGCGCCAGAACTCCTCGCGGATCTGCGGGATGCGCTCCAGGGCCTTGCGCAGCCCCGTCTCCGTACGGGCCATGCCGCAGAACTCCCACATCAGCTCGCCGAGTTCACGGTGGAAGGAGTCGGGGGTACGGTCGCCGTCGACGGCGAGCAGCAGGTTGATCCGGTCCTCGGTCTCGGCCAACACCTCCTGGACCACGGGGTGTTCGGCGCCCACCTCGTCATTGTGCGGGTTGCGCGCCAGATAGTCGTTGATCGTCGAGGGGAGGACGAAGTAGCCGTCCGCGAGGCCCTGCATCAGCGCGGACGCGCCGAGCCGGTTCGCCCCGTGGTCGGAGAAGTTGGCCTCGCCGATCGCGAACAGGCCCGGCACGGTGGTCCCCAGGTCGTAGTCGACCCACAGGCCACCCATCGTGTAGTGCACGGCCGGATAGATCCGCATCGGCACCTCGTACGGGTTCTCCGCGGTGATCCGCTCGTACATCTCGAAGAGGTTGCCGTACTTTTCCTCGACCTTGTCCCGGCCCATCCGCCCGATGGCATCGGCGAAGTCCAGGTAGACGCCCTGCCCGCCGGGCCCCACTCCCCTGCCCTCGTCGCACACGTTCTTGGCGGCGCGGGAGGCGATGTCGCGCGGGACCAGGTTGCCGAAGGACGGGTAGATCCGCTCCAGGTAGTAGTCCCGCTCGTCCTCGGGGATCTCGTTCGCCGGCCGGGTGTCGCCCTGCGCCTTCGGCACCCAGATCCGTCCGTCGTTGCGCAGCGACTCGCTCATCAGCGTCAGCTTCGACTGGTGGTCACCGGTGCGCGGAATGCAGGTGGGGTGGATCTGCGTGAAGCAGGGGTTGGCGAAGTAGGCGCCGCGCCGGTGGGCCCGCCAGACGGCGGTGGCGTTGGAGTTCATGGCGTTCGTCGACAGGTAGAAGACGTTGCCGTAGCCGCCCGTCGCGAGCACCACGGCGTCCGCGAAGTAGGTGTCGATCTTCCCGGTCACCAGGTCCCGGGCGACGATCCCGCGGGCCCGCCCGTCCACGACGATCAGGTCGAGCATCTCGGTGCGGGCGTGCAACTCGACGTTCCCTGCGGCGATTTGACGCGACAGCGCCTGATAGGCGCCGAGGAGCAGCTGCTGCCCGGTCTGCCCGCGGGCGTAGAACGTACGCGACACCTGTACGCCGCCGAAGGAGCGGGTGTCGAGCAGCCCGCCGTACTCCCGGGCGAACGGCACGCCCTGGGCCACGCACTGGTCGATGATCTCGACGGAGATCTGCGCGAGCCGGTGGACGTTGGACTCGCGGGCGCGGAAGTCGCCGCCCTTGACCGTGTCGTAGAAGAGGCGGTGGACCGAGTCGCCGTCGTTGCGGTAGTTCTTCGCGGCGTTGATGCCGCCCTGCGCGGCGATCGAGTGCGCCCGGCGCGGCGAGTCCGAGAAGCAGAACTGCACGACGTGGTAGCCCTGTTCGGCCAGCGTGGCGCCCGCCGAGCCGCCCGCGAGCCCGGTGCCCACGACGATCACGGTGTGCTTGCGCCGGTTGGCCGGGTTGACCAGCTTGGCCTCGAAGCGCCGGGTGTCCCAGCGCTCGGCGACCGGCCCCGCCGGGGCCAAGGCGTCGGCGAGGGCCTCGCCGACCGCGTAATCCCAATAAGCCATGTCAGCTCACCAATCCGGTCATGACGGCGACGGGTACGGAGACGAAGCCCACGGTCAGCAGCACCGCGAGGCCGTTGGCCGTCAGCTTCAGGGCCCGGTCACGGCGGGCGCTTGCGGCGCCGAGGGTCTGGGCCGCGCTCCAGAAGCCGTGCCGGATGTGGAAGCCGAGGGCGAGCATCGCGGTGATGTAGATGACGTTGCCGTACCAGGTGTGGAAGGTCGCGACGACGTTCTGGTACGCCTCGCCGTGCACACCGTGGTTGTTGACGGTCAGGGTCGTCAGATCGAGCAGGTGCCACACGAGGAACAGGCCGAGGATGATCCCGCCCCAGCGCATGGTCCGCGTCGCATAGCTCGCGCGCGCCTTCTTGTGCACGTACTTGCTGGGCCGCGCCTTGATGTCGCGGCGGCTGAGCTGGTACGCGGACACCGCATGCGCGACGACCGCGGCGAGCAGCACCACGCGGACCAGCCAGAGCGTCCACTCGTAGTGCATGAAGGGCTCGCCGACGACACGCAGCCAGTGGGCGTAGCCGTTGAACTCGTCCGGACCGAAGAAGATCTTCAGATTGCCCATCATGTGAACGACCAGGTACAGCAGCATGATCAGGCCGCTCACGGCCATCACGGTCTTCTTGCCGACGGTCGAGTTCCACAGCGTGTGCGCCATGGACGGCCGTCGTCCTGTCTGCGGATCCGTCCGCGTCGCCAGAGCCATGCAACCGACGCTAGAGGCCAAGGTCCCGATTGGTCCAAGACATGATCCAGCTCATTTCCATAGCCAGAGCCTATGGAGCCTCGTAGGCTGTCGTGTATGCAATTCCAGCAGCTGCAGTACTTCGTGGCGGTCGCCGAGACCCGGCACTTCACCCGCGCCGCCGAGCAGGTGCACGTCGCCCAGCCCTCCCTGTCGCAGCAGATCAGGGCCCTCGAACGGGAGCTGGGCACCGAGCTGTTCAGCCGCGCCCGGGGCAACATCGCGCTCACCGACGCGGGCGAGGCACTGCTGCCGCTGGCCCGCCGGATCCTCGCCGACGCGGACACGGCCCGCCTGGAGGTGCAGGAGCTGGCGCAGCTGCGGGCGGGGCGGGTGCGGCTCGGTGCGACGCCGAGCCTGTGCACGGGGCTCCTCCCCGAGGTGCTGCGCGCCTTCCACGACCGCTATCCGGGGGTCCGGCTCGAGATCGAGGAGGGCGGCTCGCACGATCTCGTACGCGAACTCGCCCGCGGCGCCCTGGACCTGGCGCTCGTCGTGCTGCCGCTGCCCTCCCCCTCCCCCGCCCTGACGACGGTCGAGCTGCTGCGCGAGGACCTGGTGGTGGTGTCGTCCCCGGACGAGCCGGCGCCGGGCGGCGGCCGCGCCTCCGTCCGCATCGCCGATCTGCAGGGCGAGCGCCTTGTGATGTTCCGGCACGGCTACGACCTGCGCGAACTCACGGTCGCCGCCTGCCGAGGCGCGGGCTTCGAGCCGGTGTTCGCGGTGGAGGGCGGCGAGATGGACGCGGTGCTCGGCTTCGTGCGGGCCGGGCTCGGCATCGCCGTGGTGCCGCAGATGGTCGCGGAGCGGGCGGGCCCGGGGCTCCGCGTCTCGCCGCTGACCCGACCGGGCCTGCACCGCACGATCGCGCTCGCGCACCGCAGCGATGTGGCGCCGCCGCGGGCCGCACGGGAGCTGCAGTCGATGCTGCTCAAGCCGGTCGCGGGCCCCGCGAAGGGCTCGGGTACAGTGGCCGAATCACGACCCGGACGTACCCGGGCCGCACGACCGAGGAGGTGAGTCCGATCCCCGCTGTTCCCGCGGTATTCCAGCCGGGCGCTCGCCTCTCCCGTCAGTACAGGTGACCTGACCTCCTGACGTCTTCGGAGCGCCCTTCGCCAGTACGAAAGGCCCCCATGTCGGTCACCCCGTCACCGCTCACCGCTTCTTCGTCCGCGCTCAGCCATGCCGCCCTCACCGTCCGGCTGCGCGCCGCGGGCTGCGTATTCGCCGAGGACGAGGCGGATCTCCTCCTCGCCACCGCCCGCACGCCCGGGGAACTCGCCGCCATGGCGGAGCGCCGCGCCCTCGGCCTCCCCCTCGAACACGTCCTGGGCTGGGCGGAGTTCCGCGGCCTGCGCATCGAGGTGGACCCCGGCGTCTTCGTCCCGCGCCGCCGCACCGAGTTCCTCATCGACCGGGCCACCACCCTCGCCGCCCCGGACGCCGTCGTCGTCGACCTGTGCTGCGGCTCGGGCGCACTGGGCGCGGCCCTGGTCTCCTCGCTCGGCCGCGCCGAGCTGTACGCGGCCGACCTCGACCCGGCGGCGGTGGCCTGCGCCCGGCGCAATGTGGCGGGGCTCGGCGGCCGGGTCTTCGAGGGCGACCTGTACGCCCCGCTGCCCGCGTCGCTGCGCGGGCGGGTCGGCATACTCCTCGCCAACGTTCCGTACGTCCCCACGTCGGAGGTCGCGTTCCTGCCCCCGGAGGCCCGCGACCACGAGGCTCAACTGGCCCTGGACGGCGGCTCGGACGGCCTCGACGTCCTGCGCCGGGTCACGGCGGAGGCGGCGCACTGGCTGGCACCGGGCGGCCATCTCCTGTTCGAGACGAGCGAACAGCAGGCGGGGCTCGCGGCGGACATCGTGGCGGGCGACGGCCTCGTACCGCGGATCGAGACCTGCGAGGACCTCTACGCGACAGTGATCACGGGGACACGCCCCAACTGATCCGGCCCGTCCGGCATCTCTTCAGCCCGTCCGGCGTTTGAGGACAATCTTTTGAAGCCGGCAGCAGCCTTACGGGAAGGGGCGGGGCGGGGAGAACAATCCCCCGCCCCACTCACCCCACCGCATCCACCAACGCCAGCGAGTGCAACCGATCCGCAGGCCCCGGCCGGGCGTAGTACCAGCCCTGAGCCGTGTCACAGCCCAACTCCCGCAACTGCTCGGCCTGCGCCCCGGTCTCCACCCCCTCCACGGTCACCGACAGATCCAGACTGTGCGCGAGGGACACGATCCCCTCGACGATCTTCAGATCGACCGGGTCTGCCGGATAGTGCTGCATGCCCTGCGTGAAGGACCGGTCCAGTTTCAGCACACTCACCGGCAACCGCCGCAGATTGGCGAGATTCGAATACCCCGTCCCGAAGTCGTCGAGCGCGATCCCCACCCCCATCTCGGCGAGCCGGCGCAACGGCTTGAGCAGATCGTCATCGGCCCCGATCAGCGCCGACTCGGTCACCTCCAGGCACAGCGCGGTCGGATCGAGCCCGACCCGCTCCAGGGTCTCCACGGTGTCGGCCACCAGGTGCGGATGGTGCAGCTGGCACGGCGAGAGGTTCACATTGATCCGCAGGGGCGAGTCGGCCCCGTACTGCGACTGCCACTCCTGCGCCTGCCGCACCGCCTCACCGAGGACCCACCGCCCGAGCGGCACGATCAGCCCGGTGTGCTCGGCGAGCGGGATGAACCGGTCGGGGCCGATCAGGCCGTGCTGCGGATGCGACCAGCGCACCAGCGCCTCCGCCCCGCTGACGCTGCCGTCGGCGAGATGCACGAGTGGCTGGTACTCGATGAAGAACTCGCCCCGGTCGAGCGCGGTGGGCAGTGCCGTGGTGAGGCCGTGCCGGGTGATGGTGCGGGCGTCGACCTCGGGGTCGGCGAGCTCGAAGCGGTTGCCGCCCGCGGACTTGGCGCGGTACATCGTGATGTCGGCGCTGCGCAGCACCTCCGCCGCCGACTGCTCGCCGGCCGGGCCCTCCACGATGCCGATCGAGCCGCGCACCGTGAGCTCGCGGCCCTCGATGCGGATCGGGATGGACAGGACGCTGAGGATCCGCCCGGCCAGCTCGTCCACCTCGCGCCGGGTGTCCAGGCCGGTGGTGAGCGCGACGAACTCGTCGCCGCCGAGCCGTGCGACCATCTCGCCGGGTGCGGTGGCGCAGGCCTGCAGCCGGTCGGCGACCTCCACGAGCAGGCGGTCCCCGGCGGCGTGGCCGAGGCTGTCGTTGATGGTCTTGAAGCCGTCCAGGTCGAGGTAGCACAGGCCGAACCGCATGCCGTCGCCCGCGGCCAGGGCCTTCTCCAGGCGCTCGAAGAACAGCGTCCGGTTGGGCAGTCCGGTGAGTGCGTCGTGCGTGGCCTCGTAGCGCAGCCGCAGGTTGAGCAGCCGGCGCTCGGTGGTGTCCTCCATCAGCGCCAGTTGGTACTGCGGCTCGCCGTCGGCGTCGCGCAGGAGCGAGACGGTCAGGTTGGTCCACAGAACCGTGCCGTCACTGCGGTAGTACGGCTTCTCGACGCTGTAGTGCTCGCGCACACCGGTGACCAACTCCTCGTAGAGCCGCCACACATGGGGGGCGTCGTCGGGGTGCGTCCAGTCGCTGACGTTGCGGCGCATGAGGTGGTTGTCCATGTCGCCGCGGAACATCCGCATCAGCGTGTCGTTGACCTGCAGGATGGTGCCGTCGAGCTTCGCGATGCCGATGCCGATGGCCGCGCCCTCGAAGATGGCGCGGAACTTGGCCTCGCTGACGTGCAGGGCCTCGGCCACCGTGTGCCGGGCGTTCAGCGCCGCCTGCGAGATGGACTCCTGCTCGGCCAGGGTGCGCCGGCGCAACGCCCCGGCGAAGCCCGCCGCGACGGCGTGCTGCAGCCGCGAACTGCGGGCCCTGAGGCCCTCCTTGAGCCGGGCGGCCGCCGCGTCGTCGCCCACCGCGCCGCGTTCGCCGTCGTGCGTGCCCAGGTCGCCGCAGTACAGCACCAGATAGGACTCGACGACGTCGAGGGTGGCGCTGAGCGCCTCCGGGTCCGTGCAGTGCAGCTCGACGAGCGCCTGCCCCACCGCCTGCCCCGCGGCCGCGTCGAAGGCCCGCTCCGCGAGGGCGTCCCGCAGCCGCCTGGCCAGCGGCAGCAGGAGCTCCTCGAACTCGGGGCGGGTCATGGACGTCGCGGTGACGGGGAAGACCGCGCGGCTCCATATGGTGGCGAACCTGCGCAGTCTTCCCTCTGGGCCGTCCGGCTCCGGGCTCACGCTGTGCGCCCCACACCCGCATAGCCGGCGAAGGCGAACGGGTCCTCCTGGTCCGTGGGCGTCTCGGGCCGCCAGTTCGGCGGAGGAACAAGGCCGGGCTCCACCATCTCGTACCCCTCGAAGAACCGCGCGACCTCGTCGCGCGAGCGCATGACCAGCGGATTGCGGATGTCCTCGTACACCCCGACGGTGCCCTGGGCCTGCTCGGTGGGCAGCGGGATGCCGTCGAACGAGGCATGGGTGCAGATGAGCAGGCTGCCGGGCGCGAGCGCGTCCCGCAGCTCGCCGACGGCCCGGTAGGGATCGTCGGCGTCGGTGAGGAAGTGCAGCACCGCGACCAGGAGCAGCGCCACCGGCCGGTCCAGGTCGAGGAGTTCGCCGACCTGGGGGGCGGCAAGGATCTCGTGGGGCTTCCTCAGGTCGCCGGCCACCACGGCGGCATCGCTCTGTCCCGCGAGCACGGCCTCGCTGTGCGCCACGGCGACCGGGTCGTGGTCGACGTACACCACGCGGGCGCCGGGATGCGCGGCCTGCGCGACTTCATGAACATTTCCGAAAGTCGGGATGCCGGAGCCGATGTCCAGGAACTGCGTGACGCCCTGGTCGACGGCGAAGCGGACGGCCCTGCGCATGAAGGCGCGGTTCGTCTGCATGATCTTCGGCAGGCCCGGCATGAATTCCATGGCCTTGCGGGCGGCTTCCCGATCCGACTCGAAGTTGTGCGAACCGCCCAGGTAGTAGTCGTAAATTCGGGACACACTGGGCACCGAGATGTCGATGCCGCGAGGGGCCCAGGCGGGGCGCTCCATGATTTTCTCCAAGCAAGCCGGTACGAGCAGATTCGAGCACCGGCGAGCTTAGACGTGCCAGTGTTCGAGCAGAGGCTACTGATCGCTCGCCAACGGGTCGAGCAGAACCGGAAATTGCCCGTCCGTTCTCGGTCACTGCCTTTGGCATGTGCACCTGCAGCCGCACGTGCACAGCGATCGGCCCCTCCTCCACGGGGGCGGAAGAGGGGCCGACCAGGTCGGACGCGCCGGGAAACCGTTTCACTCCTTATGCGCCGTGCTGGAGCCCTACTTGGGCGCGCCGACCAGCTTTGCCTGCGGGGACACGGCGTACCAGGTGCCGCCCACGCCTTGGCCGTTGGTGTCTCCGGGCTTCTTGTCGCCGGAGAAGGTGTAGACCGGCCAGCAGTTGATGCTCTGCTGCTTGATTCCGTCGGGCCGGTTGAAGGTGACGAATCCCTTCTTGATGATTCCCTCGGTGTCGTTCTTGTCGACCGGTTCCACGACGGGCCAGTTGTCGAGGCATTCACCGACACACGCGGACTTCATCGGCCAGGCGGAGTCCTTCTTGAACCGGTAGACGGTCATTCCGTTCTTGTCGACGATGATCTCGCCCAGCTTCGGGTCCTTGCGGGTCGAAAGACCGGCCAGGTCGGCCGCTTCGCCGTCTCCCGCGTCGCCGGACTGTCCCGGGGCGGCCTTCTTGCCGTCGGGGGCGGCGGCGAACCAAGTGCCGCCCACGCCCTGTCCATTGGCGTCGCCGGGCTTCTTGTCCTCGGCGTACCGGTACATCGGCCAGCCCGCGATGGTGAGTTGCTTGCTGCCGTCGTCGCGGGTGACCGAGCCGATCAGCGCGGCGTCCACACCGGGGGCGGCCTTCGCTCCTTCGGCGAGCGCCACGGGCCAGGTCTTCGCGCAGTCGCCGGCGCAGTTCGACTTGGGCGGCTTCGCGGTGTCCTTGTCGAAGCGGTACAGGGTGAACCCGGCGCTGTCCGTCACGACCTTGCCGAGCTCCTTGCTGTCCCACACCGCCAGCTGCCCCGCGGCCTTCGCCGCGCCGGCCCCCGCGTCGGATCCGGAGTCGGAGCCGTATCCGTCGCCCGAGCCGTAGCCGTCCTGCGCGGGGGCCGCGTTGCCCACGGACTGACCGTCCGGTGCGTCCGATCCCTTCTCCTGACCGCACGCCGTCGTCAGCGCCAACAGGGCCGCAGCCGTCACCGCGATCGAAGCGCTCCGCCAGGTGTTCATCGTTGTCTCCTGTTGCTCCTGGGATACGGGTCGTCCGGGTGTTCCGGCGATCCGGTCGGTGTCACGGCGCCGGGACGGGCCGCACATGGCCCTAGGTACGCGAACGGGTACCGGGTGCGTTCAACGCGTTCCCGAGATTCTTTTCGCGCCCCGCACCGGCGGCCCCTGCGCCGTGGCCCTGCGGGCGCCCTTCCACGGGACCCGATGGACGCCCCCGAGCTGCGGGTTCCGGCGCCCTGACGCACCCTGGACGCATGGCCTGGCAAGCGCCGATCGTCGTGTTTCCGCCCAAGGCGGGGGAAGGGCGGCGGGTGGCCGTGCGCGGGGTGCCGCTGGGCACCGCGAACAGCGACCGCGAGCTGGTGGAGTTCCTGCGCCGGGCCGGGCTGAACGAGGCCGACGCGGCCCTCGACGACCCGCACCTCGTGGAGTGGCGCGGCGGACCCGCGCATCAGTGGTGACCTGGACAGATCACAGACAGTGGTCCCCCGGCGGACAGGCGCGGTGACCCGGACGGATCGGCGGTGGGACCGGAGTGCAGCAGGTGTCCTGGGCGGCCGGGCCGCTCGACTGGTCGCTGGTCGACGGCGCCGTCCCGGTCGTCCTGAAGATCCTGGGCTGCGCCTCGCTGGCGTTCCTGGTCATCTCCCGCAGGCGCCGTTGGTGGACGCTCTGGCTGCCGATCGGCGTCGTGGTGACGGCACTCCTGACGATCCTGGTGAAGGTGATCGTCAACGACTGGTGGAAGCCGTTCCCCGACGATCTGCCGACCGAGATCATGTTCTGGATCGGCATCCTGTTCCTCGGCCTGGTCCTGGCCGTGCTGCGGATGCCGTTCCTGCGCTGGCGCGGCCGCGCGGGCGCCCTGCTCGCGGGCCTGCTGACCGCGGTGTTCGCGATGAACCAGGCCAACATCTTCTACGACAACTATCCGACCGTACGCACCATGCTGGGCCCCCAGAACACCGTGAGCCTGAAGGACGCGACGGGCACCGGCAAGGAGGGCGTCGTCGACGTCCCCGAGGGCAAGACGCTGTCGGAGGTGTGGAAGGCGCCGGCCGGCATGCCGGGCAAGGGCACCGTCTCCAAGACCGCGATCCCCGGCACCAGGTCGGGCTTCAAGGCGCAGGACGCGTACGTCTACCTGCCGCCCGCCTACCAGGCGAATCCGCGGCCGCAGCTTCCCGTCCTGGTCCTGATGGCGGGCCAGCCGGGCGCTCCCGAGAACTGGATCACCTCGGGCCAGCTGCCCGACATCATGGATTCGTTCGCCGCACAGCATCAGGGCCTCGCCCCGGTGGTGGTGGTCGCCGACCAGCTGGGTACCCCGTTCAAGGACCCGCTGTGCATGGACTCGCGGCTCGGAAAGATCCAGACGTATCTCGCCGAGGACGTGCCGGCCTGGATCACCGGCCATCTGCAGACGGCCACCGACCGCAAGCAGTGGGCGATCTCGGGCCTGTCCAACGGCGGCACCTGCTCGCTGCAGATGGCGGTCAACGCCCCGCAGCGGTACGGCGCCTTCCTCGACATCTCCGGCGAGGCCGAGCCGACCAACGGCAGCCTGCAGAACACCGTCAAGCAGACGTTCGGCGGTGACGAGGCGGCGTACCGGAAGGTCAACCCGCTGGATGTGATGGCCCGCACCAAGTTCCCGGACACCGCGGGCATGTTCGTGGCGGGCACCGACGACAACCCGTACCGGGCACAGGCGCACCAGGTGTACGAGGCCGCGAAGAAGGCCGGCATGCAGGCCCAGCTCATGGAGCTGCCCGGCAATCACAGCTGGCAGGTGTGGCGCCCCGGCTTCCAGAACAACGTGCCCTGGCTGGCCCGCACCATGGGCCTGATCCGCTGACGCCCTCTCAGAACGCGCGGCCCTGACGGACACCGCCGCACCGACCGCGCTCTCAAACGCCTTCGCCGCCGGTTCCCCTGTGCGGCGTACCGACGTGCCCCATTCGCACGACAGCGATCGCGGCCGTACGGCGCACTCCCTAGCGTTTCGGGCATCGAGGTGCATTTCCTGCCGTCAGCGGAAGAGGTCCGCGGCTGCTCCTCGGGGACCCGGAGGAACATCATGCGCGCAATAGCCAGCGCATCCGTGGCCATCGCCACCGTCGGCGCACTCGCACTCGGCACCGCCGCCGCGACCGCGGCCATGGAGAACGACGACGGCGGCACCTCGGGCGGCAACATCACGTCGTACGGGTTCAGCGTCACGCCCTCGACGATCGCCGCGGGCGGTCAGGTCACGCTCAAGGTGGACGGCTGCGACTCGTCGGCGACCGCGTCCTCGGGGATCTTCGACACGGTCACCATCCCGAAGGGTCAGGCCTCCACGGCCACCGTCGACTGGGACGCCAAGCCCGGCGCGATGTACACGGTGACCTTCGACTGCAAGGGCGAGAAGGGCACGACCGACCTCACCATCGCGACCGGCGGCAGCAGCCACACCACCCCGCCGGTGCACCACGGCGTCCGGGCCGGCTTCGGCGGCAGCCTCGGCGACCTCGACCTCGGGGAGCTCGGCCTCGGCGCCGCGCTCATCGCCGGTGCACTTGGCTCCGCCTACTACTGGGCGCGCCGCCGTCCGGTGGAGGACGACGCCTGACGTCAGTTCACGACGACGTCCGACGGCGGTTCACGACACCGCCTGACGGCCGTTCACACAGCGTTTCGCCCCGGGATCCGCATCGATCCCGGGGCGAAGTGCTGTGGTGGCGTCAGGCCTTGGCCTCGCCGCGACGGCGCAGCCAGAAGATCCCGCCGCCGATCACCGCGGCGGCCACCAGCGTGCCGCCGATCGCCATGTCGGTGGGCGTGGCACCGGTGGCGGAGCTGCCACCGAGACCACCGCGGACACCGCCGTGGATGACGGTGATGCCGGCCGGCTTGGTGATGGTGGATCCGGCGCAGGTGACGCTCACGTCGTGCGAGCCGACGTACGCGTCGTGGTGAACGGTGACCTGGGCGGTGGCGGCGCCCCCGTTCCAGCTCACCGGGGTGTTGGGGAAGGCCGACGACGACACGTGGCCGCCCGTCCGGCACTCCGAGGCGCTCACCGTGACGGTGGCGGTGCCGCCACGGGAGACATAGCTCGGGCTGACGCTGATGGTGCTGGCGTCCCAGGCGCTCGCCGCGGGTGCGGCGAGCCCGATGAATGCACCGGCGGCGACAGTGACCGCCAGGGCCCGTGAGTTACGCATGTGGACCTCCGCGGGAGAACGCCCCGGGGAACGCCCCCGGGCAGGATCGGCGAGTGCGCCTCCCAGACCGACCCTCAGCTGCCTTGTGCAGACCCGCATTTCGGGGCTGGTCCGTCCTGGTGAGCCGACACGCCGGGACGATCGCGCACAAAGCGGTGTCCGCGCAGGTCACAGACCGTCAGAAATCTTCTGGTGACTGCAACTCGGATGGCTCACCAGGGAGTACGCACGGAGTCCGCGGGGAGTCCGCGGCGAGTACGCGGACGGTCCCCGGGGAGGTCGCCCGCCACCCGTTCGCCCTCGCTCTGTCGCCCGCCGGGCGCCACGCGCTTAGCGTGCTGCCATGCGCAACGGACGCGGTTCGCATGCCGCGTTGAGAGGGGAATTACGAATGCCTTCGTCGCACCCGGAGCAGGAGGAGGAACCGCAGAAGAAGCGGGCACCTTGGGGTGTCATAGCGCTTGTTCTGCTCACCGGTCTCGCCCTGATCCGCAATGGCTCCGGTGAATTCGCCGTGGGTCCCCCGCAGCCCGCGTCGGCCGCCGCGGCCGACAGCCGTCTCCTGGACATGGCCCAGCACGGCACGCGGCTCGCCGAGCCGCTGCCGTTCTCGCTGGCCGAGCGGGTCAAGATCCCGGCGATCCAGGTGGACGCCCCGATCCAGCCCGTGGGCCTGGACGCGGAGGGCTGGGTGGACGCGCCACCGGCCGAGGCACCGAATCTGGCCGGCTGGTTCACCGGTGCCGTGTCGCCGGGCGAGAAGGGCACGGCCGTCGTGGTCGGCCACGTCGACAACATGCAGGGCCCCGCGGTCTTTTACGGCCTGGGCGCGCTGAAGAAGGGCAATCGCGTCGAGGTGACGCGCAAGGACGGACGTACCGCCGTATTCGAGATCTACGGCGTCGAGGTGTTCGAGAAGGCCAATTTCCCCGGCACCAAGGTCTACGGATCCACCGGTGCACCGGAATTGCGGGTCATCACCTGCGGCGGCGGATTCAACAAGAAGGACGGCTACGACGGGAACGTCGTGGCCTTCGCCCGCCTGATCAGCACACGCTGACCGGGCGGGCGAAAGCCCCCGTTCAAGGCCGCCTCACATGGCGCGGCGGCGGGGCAGGCTGATCCGGTAGCCGGAGTCGAGGAGTTCGGGCAGGTAGGTGCCGAGGGCGCGCACGCTCTGGGACCGGTTGCCGCCCGCGTCGTGGGACAGCACCACCACGCCGGGGCCGGCGCCCGCCATGACGTTGCGGATGATGGTGCCGGTGCCCGGCTCCGTCCAGTCCAGGCTGTCCACGGTCCACGCCAGGGGCTCCATGCCGAGCTCGGCGCCGACCTCGAAGGCCGCCCGGTTCCAGGCACCGTAGGGAGCCCGGAACCACTGGGGGGATTCGCCGGTCACCTCCTCGATCGCCTCGCTGGTGCGCACGATCTCGTCGCGCACCGCGGCCCGGGACATCCGGGTCAGCTGGGGGTGGGACCAGGTGTGGTTGCCGACGACGTGCCCGTCGTCGACGATCGCCTGCACCAAGTGCGGGAAGGCATCGACCATTTCACCGCACAGGAAGAACATCGCCCGGACGTCGTGCTTGCGCAGGGTGCGCAGGATGCCGGGCGTGTACCTGGGGTCGGGTCCGTCGTCGAAGGTGAGCACCATGCTGCGCCCACCGCCCTTGAGGCGCAGGATGGGCCGGCTGCGGACGGGCAGCTGGGTGGCCGTGACACGCTGCGGGCCCGCGGCGCCCATCGGCTGGAGGCGGTACGCGGACGGTTTCATGGGGCGGGCGGCCCGGGCGCCGGCCGCGCCCGGGACGGGCCGGGCGGGAGTGGCGGAGCTGCCGCACCCGGAGACGGCGCCGAGACCGAACACAGCGGCAGCTCCGGCGGCGCCGCGCAGCAGTGCGCGACGCCCCGAAAGCGATTCGTCGTTTTTCATGACTAATGCCTCGCACGGCGGCATGCCGTGCGGCCTCAACAACACGGGGACGCGGGCGAAAACACCTGATGGGACCGGCTGGGGATGCGGAATCCTCAGCGACGCCTTACAAGGGGGAAGGGCAGCGTCTCCCGGATGGTCAGTCCGGTGAGGAACATGACGAGCCGGTCCACGCCGATGCCCAGACCGCCGGTGGGCGGCATCGCGTATTCGAGGGCGTCCAGGAAGTCCTCGTCGAGCTCCATCGCCTCCGGGTCGCCGCCGGCCGCGAGCAGCGACTGGGCGGTGAGGCGGCGGCGTTGCTCGACCGGGTCGGTCAACTCCGAGTAGGCGGTGCCCAGTTCGGTGCCGAAGGCGACGAGGTCCCAGCGTTCGGCGAGCCGGGGGTCGGTGCGGTGCTGGCGGGTGAGCGGGGAGACGTCGGTCGGGAAGTCCTTGTAGAAGGTGGGGAGTTCGGTCTTCTCCTCGACCAGGCGCTCGTACATTTCGAGGACGACGTCGCCACGTCCGTTCTCGGGGGTGTACGGCACCCCGGCACGGTCGCAGTGCCGGTGCAGCTCGGGCAGCTCGGTGTCGGCGTCGATCTCCTCGCCGAGGGCCTCGGAGATGGCGCCGTACACGGTCTTGACCGGCCAGAGCCCGGAGATGTCGTGCTCGACGAGCTTGCCGCTCTCATCGGCCTTGCGGGCGACCGCCGAGCCGAAGGCCGCGGTCGCGGCGCCCTGGATGAGCTCGCGGGTGAGGTTGAGCATCACGTCGTAGTCGGCGAAGGCCTGGTAGGCCTCCAGCATCGTGAACTCGGGGTTGTGCTTGTAGCTCACGCCCTCGTTGCGGAAGGTGCGGCCCATCTCGAAGACCTTCTCCAGGCCGCCGACGCAGAGCCGCTTGAGGTAGAGCTCGGGGGCGATGCGCAGATAGAGGTCGAGGTCGTAGGCGTTGATGTGGGTGGTGAAGGGGCGGGCGTTGGCGCCGCCGTGGATCTGCTGCAGCATCGGCGTCTCGACCTCGAGGTAGCCGCGCTCCAACAGGCCCTGGCGCAGCGCCTGTACGGCCGTCGAGCGGGCGCGTACGACGTCGCGGGCATCCGGGTTGGCTACCAGGTCGACATAGCGGCGGCGAACCTTGGCCTCGGGGTCGGCGAGGCCGCGGCGCTTGTCGGGGAGCGGGCGCAGGCACTTGCCGGTGAGCTGCCAGTCGGTGACGAAGACGGAAAGCTCGCCCTTGTCGGAGGCGGCGATCTCGCCGTTCGCCGTGATGTGGTCGCCGATGTCGGTGGTGGCGGTGAAGCTCTTCAAGGCGTCCAAGTGCTCGCGGGTGAAGGCGAGTTGCAGGTCGCCCGACCAGTCGCGCAGGACCGCGAAGGCGACGCCGCCGAGGTTGCGTACCAGCATCACGCGGCCCGCGACGGTCACCTGCTCCCCGGTGCGAGTGCCCGCGGTGAGCGAGGGGTGGGCGGCGCGGATCTCGGCGAGGGTGTGGGTGCGCTGGGCGATGCCGACCGGGTAGGGGTCGATGCCGCTGTCCTGGAGGCGCTGCAGTTTGCGGTGGCGGATGCGGACCTGTTCGGGCAGGCCGGCGGTGGGGTCCTGGTCCTCGGCGGCCGTTGCGCCCAGGCCGAGTTCTTCGATGGGGGGCAGGCCCGCGGTGGTCGAGGGCTGCACGAAGCGGGCGGGCCGGTGGCCCTTGGCCCAGAGGTTGCTCATGGACGGTACGGAGACGAAGCCCTCGGCGATGCCGGACGCCAGCGAGATCCGGGCGAGCGAGCCCGCGTCGCCGTAGCAGATGAAGCGGGGGTACCACTCGGGGTCGTACTTGGCGTTGGAGCGGTACAGGGCCTCCAGCTGCCACCACTTGGAGAAGAACAGCAGCAGCTTGCGCCACAGCCGCAGGATCGGGCCCGCGCCGATCCGGCCGCCCTCCTCGAAGACGGCGCGGAAGACGGCGAAGTTGAGGGAGATCCGGCGCACGCCCAACTTGCCGACGACGGCGCACAGTTCGGCGACCATGAACTCCATGACGCCGTTGGGTGCGGAGCGGTCGCGGCGCATCAGGTCGAGGGAGATGCCGTCCTTGCCCCAGGGGACGAAGGACAGCAGGGCGAGCAGCTTGCCGTTCGCGTCCATGCACTCGACGAGCAGGCAGTCGCCGTCCTGCGGGTCGCCGAGCCGGTCCAGGGCCATGGAGAAGCCGCGCTCGGTCTCCGTGTCGCGCCAGGCGTCGGCGCGGTCGATGATCTGCTCCATCTCCTCGTCGGAGAGGCTGGAGTGGCGGCGCACCCGGCAGGTGGCGCCGGTGCGCTTGACGCGGTTGACGGCCTGGCGGGTGACGCGCATGTCGCGGCCGTCGAGGTCGAACTTGGCGACGTGCAGGATCGCCTCGTCGCCGAGTTCCAGCGCGCCGAGGCCGTGCCGGGCGAAGGCCCTGGCGCCCTCCTCGGAGGCGCCCATGCAGGCCGGCGCCCAGGCGTAGCGCTTGGCGGCTTCCAGCCAGGCCTCGATGGCCTGGTCCCAGGAGCCGGGGTCGCCCACCGGGTCGCCACTGGCCAGGACGACGCCCGCCTCGACGCGGTAGGTGACGGCGGCCTTGCCGTTGGGCGAGAAGACGACGGCCTTGTCGCGGCGGGTGGCGAAATAGCCGAGCGAGTCGTTCTCGCCGTACGCGCCGAGCAGGGCCCTGATGCGGGGCTCCTCGTCGCCGTGCAGGGCCGCTTCCATGCGCTGCGAGCGGAACAGGGTGAGGGCGGCGTGGATCAGCGCGAGGGCGCCGAACAGGCCGAGGAAGAAGTACAGCGGGCGCGGCGGCGAACCGTCGAACTGCCGCCCGGAGACCAGGCCGCCGCAGACCCGGTTGGCCGCCCACAGGAAGCGCTGGCCGCGCTCCAGGGTGCCCGGGAAGAGCTCGACCAGGCCCCAGCCGATGAGGATCGACGAGCCCAGGCCGGCCGCGAGGATGCCGAGGGCCCGCAGGAACGCGCCGCGCCTGGAGTCCGCGTAGAACTCCCGGTACGCGAGGACCAGGACGACCAGGGCGGCGGCACAGACGACCGCGGAGGCGAGGTTGTCGTGCCAGTGACCCTGTGCGATGCGGATGCCGTCCCAGATGAGCAGCAGGGACAGATAGGCGACGACGATGCGCCAGGCAATGGTCTTGCGGGAGGCGCAGGCCGCGGCGAGCAGGAACAGGAACACCGCGTAGGCGAGGTTCGGGCTGACCGGCACGGTGGCGTGGTCCAGGGCCCGGGTGACCGGCGCGAAGAGGCGGCGCAGCGGTGCGATGAGCGCGGTGACGGCACAGTAGAGGCCGAGCAGGCCGAAGGCGGTCGCGAAGCCGTCCGGCACCTTGGCAAGGAAGCCCTGGCCGCGTCCCGGTTCGGGCTCGCGGTCCACCGCCTTGCCCTTGTCCCGCGGCGGCGGCCCCTCGGATATCGGGGGCCCGGACTCCTCCACGCTGGCACTCATGGTCCCGACTCTAAGAAGAGCTTGCCGACCCCGCCCGTCGAGCGGGTGCCGATGAGCGGCGGGCGAGGGGCCCTGGGCTAGCCTCGGGGCCGTGACCGAAGACCAGTCCCAGCAGTTCGAGCGCGGTACTGACGGACCCAAGGTGATCGTCGTCGGCGTCGACGGCTCCGACTCCTCCTTGCGGGCTGCGGCATATGCCGGAGGCCTGGCCCGGAGACAGAACGCGCTGCTCGCGGTCGTCTACGTACAGCCGCTGCTCGCGGCCGGAGCCGCCATGGGTGCGCCCGTCGCCGACACCACCGACGAGATCGCCGAGAGCCTGATCCAGGAGATCCGGGAGAGCGCCGAGCGGGTGAAGGGCATATTCGACGTGCGCTGGGAGTTCCACACCTTCCGCGGCGACCCGTACAGCGGCCTGGTCGGCGCGGCGGACGACCTCAAGGCGGACGCCGTGGTGGTGGGCACGTCCGAGCAGGCGGGACACCGGATCATCGGGTCGATCGCGGTACGCCTCGTGAAGGCGGGGCGGTGGCCGGTGACGGTGGTGCCGTAGCGCTGCGCGGCTCACCCGCAGAACGCCGCTCGGCAGCGAAGAGCCCCCGCCCGGTGAGGGCGGGGGCTCGGTCATGCGGTCGGCTACCTCAGCGTGCCGTCCTTCTTTAGCTGCTTGACGTACGCGCGGTCCGATCGGGCCCTCTTGATCTTGGCCCTCGCTTCCTTCATGTCCCGCGTGTCCAGCCGGGCTCGGCGCACATCGGCCGCCGGGTTCAGGCCGAAGATCCGACGCCACACCGTGCGCTTGGTCGGCTTCTTGTCCGGGTCGAACGTCACCATGACGCCCCCTCTCCCCTACCCGTTGACGGTACGCGCGGGCGAGACGGAGAGAGCCGGTGCATCAGGGCCGGACCGCGATCGGGCTCGCGGCGGCCGACGGCGCTACTGCCCCATCACAAGCCCCTGCTTCGCCGCCCCCCGGCTCAGCACCACCCGGCGGATGCGGTCGCGTACGTCCGTGTAGTCCGCGCCGCGCTTGATGGCCGCGTTGAGGTTGACGACGCGACCCTCCTCCGTGTCGAACCACTGCGGGATGAACTCGGCCTTGCCGGTCTCCCAGCGGCCGCCGGGCTGCTTCGGGGGCAGGAAGGTGAAGCGGCCGATCGTGCCCATGTTGCCTCGGGGGTCGTGGGCGCCCGAGTAATTGATCATGCTGCCGGCGATCTGGTCGCCCATGCCGTAGATCACCCAGGTTCCGTTGACCTTCTCGTACGCCTGCGGGACATGGGCGTGGGTGCCGATGATCAGGTCGATGTCGGGGCGGCCACCGGACCGCGAGGCGGTGAGGCGGCGGGCGAGGGTGCGCTGCTTGGCATCGGGGGCGTCCTGCCACTCCGTGCCCCAGTGCGGGCTGAAGACGACGATGTCGGCGCCGGCCTTACGGGCGGCGCGCGCATCGGCGATGATCTTCCGCTCGTTGAGCTGATTCACCGCCCAGGGCTGGCCCTTGGGCAGCGGGAAGCCGTTCGTGCCGTACGTGGCGGCGATGTGCGCGACCTTGGCGGCGCCCACGTTCATGAGCGTGGGCCTGCTCGCGTCCTTCGCCGAGCGGTACGAGCCGGAGTGCCGGATGCCCGCCTTGTCGAGGGCGTCCAGGGTGCGGCGCAGCCCCTGCGGGCCGGCGTCCAGGGTGTGGTTGGAGGCCGTGGAGCAGGCGTCGTAGCCCGTCTCGGCGAGGGCCGCGGCCACCTGGGGCGGGGACTTGAAGGTCGGGTAGCCGGTGTAGTCGCCGTTCGCTCCGTAGACGGTCTCCATGTGACAGATCGCCAGATCCGCCTTGGAGATCACCGGCTTGGCGCCCGCGAGCATCTGCGTGAAGTCGTAACCGTCGCCCCCCGCATCCGCGTTGGCCTGGCGGATGATCGAGGCGTGCGGCAGCACATCGCCGGTCGCGGCGATGGTGATCCCGCGCGCCGCCTTGCCGTGGCCGCCGCCCGCCGGGGAGGGCGCCCCGGGAAGCGGGGCGTCGGCCGCCGGGCCCGGTGCGGGCGCCTGCGAGGCGGTGCATGCCGCGGTCGCCGAGAGCAGTGCGGCGGCGAGGACCGCCATGCCCTGTCGCGTGCGGGGTGAGCGCTGAGTGCGCTGAGTCATCGGCCAGGCTCCGTCATTCGGTGAATCGGGGATTCGCTCGGATAGCAGCCAGATGAATCCACATTTGGACACAAGAGGAGTCAAGGAGCAATACCGGCTTAGTCCCTGAAACGGAGTCAGATCCTTCCATTTGCCTCCACGGGACGTCCTCCGCGCGGACCTCGAGCACAGGTCGCGAAGTGGCCGGGGCCATACTCGAGAACCGGGTCCCGCGGACGCCGGAGCCGGTAGCGTGAACCCCCGTGCGCAGAAGGCAGCACGCGCACCGCGGCGAGTTCTTCCGGGTTGCGCCACCGACCTGGGCCGAAACCGGAGCCCGAGTCAAACCTCCGTAAAACCCCTTGCTCGCGGCCTCGTTGAGTAATCGGCTACTCCCAGCCGTTCAACTCACCCCGCCGCTTGCCCAACGGAGCGGGGGCCTCGCCCGCGAACGGAGCCGGAGGGACCGGAGGAAGCTCAGAAAGGCGATCAGGATGCCGCACAGAAGCACGAACGACGCCGGCAGCAGTGGAGAGCTGACGGTGCCGATGGCCTGGTTGTACGCGGAGTACATCGCCGATGAGCTCCTGCGCACCGGCGACCTCATGCCGCCCACGTCGTTCGAGTACCGGGCCGGGCGCGACGCGCTGGCCCTGACGATCTTCCTGTCGGACGCCGACGGGGAACTCTCCGGCATCCGGGTCATCTCCCAGCTGGAGACCTGGCTCTCGCTGACGGCGTACGACCAGCCGTGGCAGGACTGGGTCAGCGAGCGGATGGACCGCCTGGAGGAACAGGCCTTCGAGGCCGGCGGCGTCGGGCCCGACCTGGATCTCGCGCGGGTCGCCTGGACCTGGCTGCAGGAGACGGAGCTGCTCGCCCCCGACCTGGACGCGGCGCTCCTCGAAGGCGCGGCGCAGGGCGAGGACGACGGGCCGAAGGTGTGGACGCCCGCCTGGCAGCTGGGGCTGCCGCTCGGGCATCTGGCGATCCACCTGTTCTGAACGCTTCGGCGGTCTGCTGCGTACGGGAGGGCCCAGGGCAGTACCTGAGGTCGCAGCAGCACCGCTGAACGTAAGGATCGACATGAGGACCCTCGAGCCGCATCGCGATGCCGGCGCCTATGCGCTCGGCGTCCTCGACCGGGCGGACGCGTTCCGCTTCGAGGACCACCTCATGGCCTGCCCGGCCTGTGTCCTGACGGTGGATGAATTCGCCGGTACGGCAAGGGTGTTGGGGCACTACTCCACGCTCACGCCGTCCGTCGTCGGGCCACTGGCCGCGCCCTCCCCCGCCCTCCTCGAGCGGCTGCTGCACGAGGTGACTCCGGCGCGCGCACGGTGGCCGAGGGTGGTGGCGGCCGGTGCGGTGGCCGTGGGTCTCGCGGCCGTCGGGGGCCTCCTGGTGCTGCCCGGCGCGCCCGAGGACGGCCTGCGGATCTCCGCGCACGACCCGGCTACCGGGGTGGCCGCCGTACTCACGGAGCGGGGCCGGGACTGGGGCACGGAGGTCGGCCTCGAGGTCCGTGACGCTCGCGGGCCCCGGGTGTGCGAGCTGATCGCCGTCGCCGCCGACGGCACGGAACAGACCGTGACGACATGGGCGGTGTCGGGGCGGCGCGGCGAGGCGGTGCGCACGCAGGGCGGGTCGGCCCTGCGGCCGGACGACATCGACCGGTTCGAGGTGCGGACGGCCGAGGGGCGCAGGCTCGTGACCTTGCGTCAGCCGTAAAGCCGTACGCCGCAGCCGTGCGGCCGTACGCCACCTACTTCAAGAGCCTCGACATCCGGCGGTCGGCGAGCGGCTTGCCGCCCGTCTGGCAGGTGGGGCAGTACTGCAACGACGAGTCGGCGAAGGACACTTCGCGGATCGTGTCCCCGCACACCGGGCAGGGCTCCCCGGTGCGGCCGTGCACGCGCAGGCCGCTCTTCTTCTCCGACTTGAGCCTGCCCGCAGCGAGGCCGCGCGAGCGCTCGACGGCGTCCTGCAGGGTGCTGCGCAGGGCCTCGTACAGGACCTCGACGTCGTCGCAGGTGAGGTGGTCGGCGAGCTTGAACGGCGACATCTTCGCCGCATGAAGGATCTCGTCGCTGTACGCGTTTCCGATTCCCGCGATCAGGCCCTGGTCCCGCAACGCCCCCTTGATCTGGCGGCGTTCACCGTGCAGCAGCGCCGCGAGGGCCGCCGCGTCGAAGCCGGGGGCGAGCGGGTCGGGGCCGAGGCGGGCGATGCCGCGGACCTCTGCCGGATCCCGTACGACGTACACGGCGAGGCCCTTCTTCGTGCCCGCCTCGGTGAGGTCGAAGCCCGAGCCGTCCTCGAAGGCGACGCGCAGGGCGAGCGGGCCCTTGCCCGGCTTGGGCATGCCGTCGGGGGAGGCGGTCCTTCCAGTGCAGCCAGCCCGCCCGGGCGAGGTGGGTGACGAGGTGCAGCTCCCGCTCCCCCTCCCCCACGGTCAGGTCGAGGAACTTGCCGTGCCGCCGCACGGCCGTCACCGGTTCGCCCTCGAGCGCGGTCGGCGGCGGCTCGTACGTCTTGAGGACACTGACCGCGACGGGCAGCACCCGCACCAGCGTCAGGCCGACGGCGTGGTCGCCCAGGAAGTCCTTGAGCGACTCGACTTCGGGGAGCTCGGGCATGGTTCCAGCCTGCCGCATCCGGCGGCGGAACGCTCAGCTTCGTCTGCGTCGCAGGGCGGTGGGGCGGGGTGCGTCGGGGCCCGGGTAGTCCGGGTCCTGTTCGGCCGTGGGCAGATCGCCGTGGCCCTGCGACCAGTGGTTGACCCAGCCGCAGATGCCGCATGCGTACCGCCCGTTGAGCCCCGCCACCTGGGCGCCGCACTGCGGGCATTCGGTGCTGGTGATCTCCGCGCCGGTCGGGGAGGTGTCCACGACGTGCTCGGCGTGCGGGGCGGTCGGCGGCTGGTCGGTCATGGCGGGAGCCTACCCAGGCTGGGGCGGGCCGCACGTGCCGCTGCGGGGCCGCGAAGGTGGGGCGACGGCCCGGGGCCTACCCAGCGGGCCGCGTCCCGCACCTGCTGCGGGGCCCCCGCTGCAGGTGCGGCGCGTGCTCGGCCGCGATCCGCTTCCGCGTGCCACCGCAGCACCGCCGCAGGACAACGGCCACAGCCACGTGCGGCGACGCCCGGGACCTACCCAGCAGGCGGCGTCCCGCACGATCCGCGAGGCCCCCGCAGCAGGTGCGGCGCGTGCTCGGCCGCGATCCGCTCCCACGCCGCGCTGCCGCCGGGCAATGGCCAGGCCCAGGTGGGACGGTGTCCGGTGTGCAGCTCGGTCAGGCGGCGCGCCAGGGCATGCCCGGCTTGCTCGGTCCCGTCCGGGATCCGGGGGCCGTGCGTGGCGCGCAGTTCGGCCCAGCGGGCGAGCTCGGTCTCGTAGGCGGTGGCGGCCTCGTGAGTGCCGGAGGCCAGCTCGTCCGGTGGGGCGGCGCGGTGCAGCACCAGGAGCGGCGGCTCGATGTCCTCGGCCAGGGCGGCCGCGAGGCGGGCGTGGCCGTCGAGCGGCACAAGGCTCTGCAGGCCGGTGACCCACCACAACAGGACCGGCGGCAGCGTGCCTTCCCGCGCCTGTTTGCGGTACGCCTTCACCCGCGCGTCGTCCGGACCGGGCATCGGCCGCAGCGGGCAGACCGGCCAGGGCGCGGCGTGCGGGAACCACCAGTCGATGTCGCCGTCGGGATGCCCCTGGACGAGCGCCTCGCCCCAGTACTCCGCGGGGCCCGCGCCGTGCCGGTTCCAGGAGCGGAGCAACGGTGTGTGCGCGGACAGGATCCACCGCCCGTCGTGCAGCGGCCCGTTTGCCCCGTCGCTCAGCGCGGCCGCGAAATGGTGGGCCCAGCGCTCGGCCACGCCCCGGTGTCGGCGAGCGAGATCGGCGCGGACCGGCGGCACGGGTGGGCGGAAGGTGTCGAGGCGCCGGAAGTCGACGCCGTGCAGTCCCGGGGAGACCGCGGCGAGCAGCAGCGGCACACCCGCCTGCCCGAGCAACAGCCTGCCCTCGCCCGCCGTGTGCAGGCACAGCGACGGCCGGGGCCGGCCGGTGACCTCGATGAGGAGGCCGGTCCAGGCACCCTCGGGGCCGGTCAGGTTCGTACGCCGCACGCCTCAACCCTAGGCGCGCCGCGCCCGCCTTCGAGCCGCCCCCCGTGGCGCGGCTCGAAGGCGGGGCCTGCCCGGCGGGGTTCAGGGACAGGCCCTCAGGCCGAGTTCCTGATGACCAGTTCGGTGGGCAGGATCAGCGGGGTCGGCTGCTCGCCGTTGATGAGGCGGACCAGCATGCGGGTCATCTCGCGGCCGAGCGCCTCGATGGGCTGGCGGACGGTCGTGAGCGCCGGCTGGGTGTGCTGGGCGGTGACGATGTCGTTGAAGCCGACCACCGCGATGTCGTCGGGCACGGCGCGGCCGCGCTCCCGCAGCACGGTGAGGGCGCCGGCCGCCATCGCGTCGGAGGCCACGAACACGGCGTCCAGATCGGGGTGTTCGTCGAGCAGCCGGGCCATGCCCGCGGCCCCGCTCTCCTCACTGAAGTCGCCGTGCGCCACCCGCCGGTCGCTCAGCCCGGCGAGGGCGACCGCCTCGCGGAAGCCCAGGTGACGGGAGACGCCGACGTGCATGTCGAGCGAGCCGGTGATGGTCCCGATGTGCTGCCGGCCCGTGGAGATCAGGTACTCCACGGCCTGCCGGGCCCCGCCGCGGTTGTCGGCGTCCACGTACCACTGGGGCGCCTTCTCCAGGGGGCGGCCGCCGTGCACGACGGGGACGTGCCCCTCTTCGGCGATCTTCGTCAGCGGGTCGTTCTCGCGCAGCGCGAGCAGCATCACGCCGTCGGCGCCGCGCGACTGCAGGATGCGGGTGAGCCGGCTGCGGCCGCGCTCGGAGGCCGCGAGGACCAGGAGCAGCTCCAGGTCGGTCTCCTCGATCACCGCGTTGACCCCGGTGATGACCTCGGCGAAGAAGAGGTTCGCGAACAGCGCCGGGTCATCGCTGGAGATCGCGAGGACGACCGCGCCCCGCCGCTGCGTGGCCAGCGAACGGGCTGCCGCGCTCGGCACATAGCCCAGCTCCTCGACGGCCCGCTCGACGGCCTGGCGGGCCTTCTTGCTGACGTGCGCCGCGTTGTTCATGACGCGGGAGACGGTTCCCCGGGAGACTCCGGCGCGCAGCGCCACTTCGTCGAGAGTGGGCTGCCGCTTGCTCATCCTGAGGACCGCTCCCGTGTCTGTCCGAGCACTGTCGTGCCGGGCTGTGGTTCCTGGCTGGCTGGAGCGTATCAATGCTGTGAGCGCTCCCAATCGTGCGCGCGGTCCCGTTCACCCGCCGCCCCGTCCGATGAGCGAGGCGTACCAGCGGGCGCTGTCCTTGAGGGTGCGCCGCTGGGTCGCGTAGTCGACGTGGACGATGCCGAAGCGCTGGGCATAGCCGTACGACCACTCGAAGTTGTCGAGCAGCGACCAGACGAAATACCCCGCCAGCGGGACCCCGCGGCCGATGGCCTCGGCGCACGCCCGTACATGGCCCTTCAGGTAGGCCACGCGGCCGGTGTCGTGCACCTCGTCGTCGAAGGCGGCGCCGTTCTCGGTGATGTACAGGGGCAGGGCCGAATAGTCGCGCCTCAGGCGCAACAGCAGGTCGAGCAGGCCCTGTTCGTCGATCTCCCAGCCGATGGAGGTGCGCGGCCGCCCGCCGTCCACGGTGCGTACGGACTCCGCGCCCACGTACGCCGTTGCCGTACGGGCCCCTCCCCCGTCGGCGACGAGCAGGGGCGCGTAGTAGTTGACACCGAGGAAGTCCAGCGGCGCCGCGATCGTCTTGAGGTCCCCTTCCTGTACGTGACGGAAGTCGAGGGTCGCCGCCAGGTCGTGGACGACGTCCTCGGGGTATCGCGCGCGCAGCAGCGGGTCGAGGAAGAGGCGGTTCTGCATGCCGTCGATGCGGCGGGCAGCATCCAGGTCGGCCGGTGCGGTGCTGTGCGCGGTGACCTGGGTGAGGTTCAGGGTGATGCCGACCTGTGCGCCGCGCATGGCTTCGGCCGCCAGGCCGTGTCCGAGCAGCAGATGGTGGGCGGCGCGTACGGCCCCGGCGGGTTCGCGGCGGCCGGGGGCGTGGCGGCCGGTGGCGTAGCCGAGGAAGGCGGAGCACCAGGGTTCGTTGAGGGTGGTCCAGTGGGTGACGCGGTCGGAGAGGGCCTCGTGCACGACGGCCGCGTACTCGGCGAAGCGCAGTGCGGTGTCGCGTGCGGGCCAGCCGCCGGCGTCCTCCAACGGCTGGGGCAGGTCCCAGTGGTAGAGGGTGGGCCAGGGCTCGATGCCGTGCTCGAGCAGGGTGTCGGTCAGGCGGCGGTAGAAGTCGAGGCCGCGCTGCTCGATGCGGCCCGAGCCGAGCGGCTGGATGCGGGGCCAGGCGATCGAGAACCGGTAGGCGCCGAGGCCGAGTTGGGCCATGAGGGCGACGTCGTCGCGGTATCGGTGGTAGTGGTCGGCGGCGATCGCGCCGGTGTCGCCGCCGTCGACCTTGCCGGGCGAAGCGGCGAAGGTGTCCCAGATCGAGGGGCCTCGTCCGTCTTCGGTGGCGGCGCCTTCGATCTGGTAGCTGGAGGTGGCCGCGCCCCAGACGAAGTCGGGGCCGAACGCCGCAGGTGTCGGCTCCGGCCGCCCGGCATCGGATGCGGGTCCGGGTTCCGTGGTGGTGCTCACGCCTTGACTGCCCCTTCCATGATGCCGCCGATGATCTGGCGGCCGAACGCGATGAAGACGAAGAACAGCGGCACGGTGGCGACCAGCGCGCCCGAGAACATCAGGGTGTAGTCGGTGTAGTAGGAGGTGGACAGCTGGGAGAGGGAGAACTGCACGGTCGGGTTGTCCGCCTCCAACACGGCGAGCGGCCACAGGAATTCGTTCCAGGTGCCCATGAAGGTGAACAGGCCGAGAACCGCGGCGCCCGGCCGCAGCGCGGGCAGGACGACGGTCCAGTAGATGCGGAAGGTCGTGGCACCGTCGACGCGGGCGGCCTCGATGAGTTCGTCGGGGACGGCGCGCTCGGCGTACTGGCGCATCAGGAAGACGCCGAAGGCGGAGACCAGGAACGGCACGATGACCGCCTGCAGCCGGTTCTGCCAGCCCAGCTCCACCATGATCATGTAGAGCGGGATGATGCCCATCTGGACGGGGATCATCATGGTTCCGAGGATGACCAGGAGCAGTGCGTTGCGGCCGCGGAACCTCAGCTTGGCGAAGGCGAAGCCGGCCAGCGAGCTGAAGAACACCACCGCGACGGTGACGGTGATCGAGGAGATTGCCGAGTTGACCATGCCGGTAAGGAAGTTGGCGTCCTCGGCGGCGAAGAGGCGGGAGATGTTGTCGCCGAGGTTTCCGCCGGGCAGGAGGGGCGGCGGCCAGTCGCCGACGACGTCGTTGGAGCGGGTGGCGACCACGAAGAGCCAGTAGAGCGGGAAGGCCGACAGGGCGATCGCCACGATCAGGGTGAAGTAGACCAGCGGTTGTCCGGACTTGCGCACGGCTATTTCGCCCTCCGGGTGAAGAGGTAATTGACGAGCATCAGGAACGCGATGATCAGGAAGATCACCCAGGCGACGGCCGAGCCGTAGCCGAGGTCGAAGTCCCGGAACGCCTTCTCGAACATGTACATGGACACCGTCTGGAACTGCCGCAGGGTGCCGCCGGAGATGGCGTACGCGCCCTGCCCGAAGATCAGCGGCTCGGTGAACAGCTGCATCCCGGCGATGGTCGAGACGATCACCGTGAAGATCACGGCGGGCCGGATGTTCGGCACGGTGATCGACCAGAACTGGCGGATCCGGCCCGCCCCGTCGATGACCGCGGCCTCGTAGAGCTCCTTCGGGATGGACTGCATCGCGGCCAGGTAGATGAGCGCGTTGTAGCCGGTCCAGCGCCAGTTGACCATCGAGGAAATCGCGATCCACGAGGACCACTTGTCGGCCCGCCAGTCGACAGGGGCGATGCCGACCAGGTCGAGCAGCCCGTTCACCATGCCGGCGTCCCGGTCGAAGATCTGGCTGAACACGATGCCCACGGCCGCCACCGAGGTGACGATCGGGATGAGGACGCCCATCCGCAGCAGGGTCAGTCCGCGCAGCCGCTGGTTGAGCAGACTGGCCAGGACCAGCGCGATCAACAGCTGGGGCACGGTGGCGAGTACGAGCATGCCGAGGGTGTTGACCACGGCGTTCCAGAAGTCGGGGTCGCCGAACAGCTCGGTGTAGTTGTCCAGGCCGATGAAGTCGCCCTTGCCGGCGAGCTCCCACTTGTGGAGGGAGACCCAGGCGGTGTAGCCGAGCGGGAAGAGGCCGAAGACGGCGAAGATCAGGAAGAAGGGGGAGATGAAGAGGTACGGGGAGGCGGCCGCGTCGAGGCGGGAGAGCAGCCTGCCGCGTTCCTTGGCGGGGCCCGGCCCGCCCGTGTCCGTCGACTCGGAGGATTTCCCGGCCGGGCCCGGCCGCATGTCAATCGCCAACGTGTGTCCTTGGGCGCAGGGTTCGGGGGTTTCGGGAGTCAGTTCGCGACGCGCTCGGCGTCGTCGACAGCCCGGTCCCAGGCCTCGTCCGGCGCCAGCTTGCCCTGCTCGATCGCGGCCAGGGCGTTGCCGACGCGGTCGCCGATGGGGGTGTTCTTCGGGCCCAGGTAGACGGGTTCGAGGCCCTTGACGCTCTCTCCGAAGATCTTGCCGACGGGTGCGTCGTTGAAGTACTTGTTGGTGAATCCCTTGACCGCGGGGTCGTCGATGGCCTTGAGCGCCGACGGGAAGTTGTTCTTCGACTTGAACGCGGTGGTCTGGCCCTTGGCGCTGGTCAGGAACTTCACCAGCTCGGCGGCCTCCTTCTGGTGCCCGCTCTGCTTGGGCACCGCGAGGAACGAGCCGCCGCGGACCGCGCCGTTGCCGGGCACCTTGGCCACGTCCCACTTGCCGGCGTTCTCGGGGCCCGACTGCTTCTCGATGGTGCCGAGCATCCACGACGGGCAGGGGATGGTGGCGAACGTCCCCTTCTTGAACCCGGCGTTCCACTGCGGGCTCCACGGCATGATGTTGCCCGACAGGCCGGCGTCGATCATCTCCACGGTCTGGTCCCAGGCGGCCTTCACCCCGGGGTTGGAGTCGATGACGAGCTTGTTGTCGGTGTCGTAGTACGTGTGGTCGCCCTGCTGCATCAGGATGTTCTGGTAGATGCTGCCCGCCGAGTCGAAGAAGTGCGCCCCGGTCTTGGCGTCCTTGAACTTCTCCCCCGTGGCCAGGTACTCCTCCCAGGTGGGCCAGAGCGCGCCGACCTTCTCGCGGTCGGTGGGCAGCCCCGCCTTCTTGAACAGGTCGGTGCGGTAGCACATGCCCTGGGCGCCGACGTCGGTGCCGAGGCCGACGAGCTGCTTGCCGTCCCGGGTCAGCGCCTGCTTCCACTTCCAGTCGAGGTACTCGCCCTTGAGGGATCCGGCCCCGTGGTCGAGCAGGTTCACGAACTGGTCCGGCTTCTCCATGAACTGGGTGATGATGCCCTCCTCCAGGGCGACCACATCACCGGCCCCGTGTCCCGTGGCCATCCACTGCTGCAGCTTGGGCAGGTAGTCGCCCATCTGCGAGATGTTCTCCTCCTTGATGTCGATGTCGGGGTGGGCGGCCTCGTACTCCTTGTAGAGGTCCTCGTAGCCGAACTGGCTGAACGTCTTGACGACCAGCGTGGTCTTCCCCGAATCGGACGCGTCACCTTCCCCACCACATCCGGTGGCCGTGGCCGCCAGAACTCCGGCGAGCGCGACCGCGAGCAGCGGGCGCATCAGTCGTGCGGACATGCAGAACCTCCAGTGAGCGGGTGTTTCCCGGAAGCGCTTACACGAAGATTGAGCGCGTCTCGGGCCATGCAATACACCTGTGAGCTGCGGTGACGCCGTGGCTCTTGCCGGTGCTGACACTCCCGGACCGAGCAAAATTGGGAGCGGTTACAGCAGGAGAGTAGGAGCAAGTCGTACGTCTGGGAAGTGGGGTGCGCCAGGGAATTTCCTTGCGCTCAAATCGTTGACACCTGGCGTCTGTTGGCGGGAGCATCCGGCACTGACGCCGCGGTGTGCCGGGATTCCGCAACCCGAGAGGGCCCGGTATGTCCGTCTCACCCAGGCTGACCGCGGTCGGCCTGCCCCTGCTTCTCGTCGTCGCCCTCGCCCCGCCCGGACAGGCCGGCGCCGAGGCCGCCGACGCCTATGAACGCGTGCTCAACGGCACCTTCGACTCCGTGAAGACTCCCTGGTGGAGCAGTGCCAACTCGCCTTCGGCGGTGGAGTCGGGGCGGCTGTGCGCCGACATCCCGGCCGGCACCGTGAACCCCTGGGACTCGATGATCGGCCAGAATGACATCCCCCTGGAGGCCGACCAGCCGTACACCCTGCGCTTCACGGCCTCCGCCACCAAGGACGTCACCGTCCGCTCCACCCTGCAACTGGCGTCACCGCCGGGGACGAGCACGCTGAACAAGCCGGTCTCGCTGACCTCGGCCCCCAAGACGTACGAGTTCACGGGGACCTCCAAGGTGGCCACGCTCCATGCCCAACTCGCCTTCCAGGCGGGCGGCGCGAAGGAGCCGTACACCCTCTGCGTGGACGACATCTCGCTGACCGGGGGCGCGATCCCGCCGGGCGGCGGCCGCGACTTCGGCTCACCGGTCCGCGTCAACCAGCACGGATACCCGGCCTCGGGCGCCAAGCGGGCGTCGGTCGTGGATGCCTCGACCGAGCCACTGGAATGGCAACTGCGCGACAGTGCGGGCGAGTTGGCGGCCAGTGGGCGCACTCGGGTCAAGGGCGACGACGCCCCGTCCGGGGACCACGTCCACCTGGTCGACTTCTCGGCCGTGCGCAAGATTGGGAGCGGTTACAGGCTGTCGGTGGCCGCTCAGGTCAGTGAGCCCTTCGACATCGCCAAGAGCCCCTACGACACCCTCCGCCGGGACGCGCTGGCGTACTTCTACCACAACCGCTCCGGCACGCCGATCGAGGCGAAGTACGTCGGCGAGGAGCACGCCAGGGCCGCCGGGCACATCGGCGAAGCACCCAACAAGGGCGACACCAGCGTCCCCTGCCTGCCCGGCAGCTGCGACTACTCCCTTGATGTGCGCGGCGGTTGGTACGACGCGGGCGACCACGGCAAGTACGTGGTGAACGGCGCACTCGCCGCCTGGCAGCTGATGGACCTCTACGAGCGCTCGCTGTACCAGGGCGACCGGGAAGGCCTGCGCGACGGGCTGCTGCGCATACCCGAGCAGGACAACCGCGTACCCGACGTGCTCGACGAGTCGCGCTGGGAGATGGAGTTCCTGCTGCGCATGCAGGTTCCCGAGGGCAAGCCTCTGGCCGGCATGGCGCACCACAAGATCCACGACTTCGCGTGGACCGCACACCCGATGCTGCCGGGCAACGACCCCCAGCCCCGCTATCTGCACGCCCCGTCCACGGCCGCCACCCTCAACCTGGCCGCATCGGCCGCCCAGTGCGCCCGCGTCTGGGCCGCCTGGGACAAGCCGTTCGCCCGGCGCTGCAAGACCACGGCCGAGACCGCGTGGCAGGCGGCGCTCGACCACCCGGACCGGTACGCGCCGCGCGAGGACGGGGTGGGCGGCGGGCCCTACGACGACACCGACGTGAGCGACGAGTTCTCCTGGGCGGCGGCGGAGCTGTACGCCACCACGGGCAAGCGCGGGTATCTGCCGTACGTCGACACGAAGGTCACGGCGGAAGGCTTCTCCTGGAAGGAGACGGGCGCGCTCGCCGACCTCACCATCGCCCGGCTCCCCCTGCGCTTCCCGGCCGACCGGGTGCTCGGGGCCCGAAAGCGCATCATCGAGGTCGCCGACGGCTACGTACGCGATGAGCAGGGCCAGGGCTATCCGAACCCGTCGCTGCCCGCAGACGGCGCGTACGCCTGGGGTTCCACCAGCGCCACCACCAACAGCGCGATGATCATCGCGATGGCCTACGACCTCACACACCGCGGCGGCTACCGCGACGCCGTCCTCGAATCGATGGACTACCTGCTCGGCCGCAACGGCCTGAACCAGTCCTTCATCAGCGGATACGGAGAACGGGCCAGCCACAACCAGCACCACCGGCACTGGTCCCACCAACTCGACCCCAAGTACCCGAGCCCGCCGCCCGGTTCACTGGCCGGCGGACCGAACTCCGGGCTGCAGGACCCGGTGGCGCAGCAGAACCTCCCCGGTTGCGCACCCGCCAAGTGCTACATCGACGACATCGGTTCCTGGTCCACCAACGAGGTGGCGATCAACTGGAACTCGTCGCTCGCGTGGGTGGCGGCCTTCGCCGACTCCCGCTGACCGCTGACCCCTGACCGCTGCGTTTTCGCAGCTCCCCACAGGCGCACCACCGCCGTGGACCGGCCCCCTCAGGACGAGGACGTACGGGCCGGTCCGAGCCGAGGGCCCGCGGCAGCCCGACTTCCCACTCCCCCGTTGAAAGGGGATCCACCGTGCGACGGAAATCCCGCCTCCTGGCGGCCCTTGCCTCCGTGCTCGCCCTGACGGTCGTCCCGCTGATCACCGCGGGCCCGGCGGCCGCGGCCGACCCCATCGGCCTTACCGACGGCTTCTACGTCAATCCGAACTCGTCGCCCGCCACCTGGGCCAGGAACAACCCGGGCGACTCCCGCGCGGCCCGGATCCAGTCGTCCATCGGGTCCCGGCCGATCGGCCGCTGGTTCGGCAACGAGAGCGGAAGCTCCACCATCGCCTCCTATGTGGGCGCCGCCGACAGTCACAACAAGCTGCCCGTCCTCGTCGCGTACAACATCCCGGGCCGGGACGCCTGCGGCGGGCACTCGGGGGGCGGCGCCGGCAGTGTGGGCGCGTACCGCACCTGGATCGCCACCTTCGCGGCGGCCGTCGGCGACAAGCCCGCCGTGGTCGTCATCGAGCCGGACGCACTCGGCGACTTCAGCTGTATGAGCCAGACGCAGATCGACGAGCGCATCGGGATGCTCAAGTACGCCACCGAGCAGTTCAAGGCGAAGGCGCCCAACACCTACGCCTACCTCGACGGCGGCAACGCGGGCTGGGTGGCCGCCTCGACCATGGCGAGCCGCCTGAACGCGGCGGGCGTGCGCAATGTGCGCGGCTTCTCGGTCAATGTGTCGAACTACTACACCACCGGCGCCTCGGTGTCGTACGCGAACTCGGTGAACAACTCCCTTGGCTACGCTGCCAAGTTCGTGGTCGACACGAGCCGCAACGGCAACGGAAACAACGGCGAGTGGTGCAACCCCGCGGGGCGCAAGCTGGGTACGCCGCCGCAGGTCGGGGGCGGCGCCGAGATGCTGCTCTGGGTCAAGACGCCGGGCAATTCCGACGGGGAATGCGGCATCGCGCCCACCGTTCCGGCGGGGCAGTTCAGCCCGGCCATCGCCGTCCGTCTGATCGACGGCACCTGAGACGTGGGCCGGGCCGCACGGGACCTGACGGACCGGCGGCCCGGCCCGCACCCTCCCCGCCTACTCGCGTTCCGGCATCGTGAACTCGCACCACACCGCCTTGCCGTTGCCCCGCGACTCCACGCCCCAGACGTCCGCGAGCCGGTCCACCAGGAGCAGGCCGCGGCCCGAGACGCCGGAGTCGCCGGCCTCGCGGCGGCGCGGCAGGGCGCTGGAGCCGTCCTCGACCTCGACGCGCAGGCGGCGTTCGGCGCCGGTCAGTATGCGCAGGGTCACGACCGCGGCGCCTTCGGTGTGCATCAGGGCGTTGGTGATCAGCTCGTCGGCGACCAGCTCGATCTCGTCGGCGCGGTCGCGGGCGCCCCAGGCCCGGACGGCGGCCCGGATCATGTGCCGGGCCTCGCTCAGGGCCTCCGGGTCGTTCGGCGCGACGTGCTGCTGGAGGCGGCCGCCGGCCATCGGGGCGTCGGCGGCGCGGCGGCGCAGCAGGAGCAGGGCGGCGTCGTCCTCGCCGCCGCGGCCCTGCACCACCTCGGTGAGCCGGTCGGCCAGTTCCTGCAGGTCGGCGGGGCCGGAACCGACGAGCCGGGTGAGGGTCAGCATGCCGTCGTCGAGGTCGGCGCCCGGCTCCTCGACGAGGCCGTCCGTGCAGAGGAGGAGGGTCTGTCCGGGGTCCAACTCCACGGCGGTGACCGGGTATTCGAGCCGCCCGAACTCGGCCGAGAGGCCGAGCGGGAGGCCGCCCTCGACGGGGATGCGGCGGCAGGCTCCGTCGGCGGTGCGCAGGAGAGGGTCGAGGTGTCCGGCGCGTACGAACTGCACCACGCCGGTGGTCAGGTCGGCCTGCGCGTACAGGCAGGTCGCGAAGCGGTCGGTGTCGAGTTCGTGCAGGAAGACCGAGGCGCGGGCCATCACGGTGGCGGGCGTGTGGCCCTCGGCGGCGTACGCGCGAAGGACGATGCGCAGCTGGCCCATGACGGCCGCGGCATGGGTGTCATGACCCTGTACGTCGCCGATGACGGCCCCGACGCGGCCGCCGGGCAGCGGGATCACGTCGTACCAGTCGCCGCCGATGTCCCGGCCGAGGCGGGCCGAGCGGTAGCGGACGGCGATGTCGGCGCCGGGGACGTCGGGGATGGTGCGCGGCAGCATCGCCTGCTGCAGTCCCTGGGCGAGGTCCTTGTCCTGCTCGAAGAGCATGGCGCGGGCGAGGCTCTGTGCGATGGAACTGCCGAGCGCGACCAGGAGGTTGCGCTCGTCGGCGGTGAAGCCGGTCTTGTCGCTGTAGAGCAGGCCGAGCGCGCCGATGGGGCGGCCCTGGGCGATCAGCGGCAGATAGGCGGCCGAGGTGATGTCGAGGTAGGCGATGTGCGGCCACAGGAGGGGGTAGCACTCGGCGAATTCCTCGCGGGATTCGATGAAGCGGGGGGTGAGGGTGCGGACCACCTCGCTCATCGGGTAGGGCTCGTCGATGCGGGTGAAGCGGGTGCCGGGCACGAAGGCGCCCGCCGGGCCCTCCGCGACCAGGTGGATGCGGCCGGCCTCGACCAGGCCCATGACGAGGCTGGCGGCGCCCAGGTGGGCGAGGCCCTCGGTGTCCCTGAGGACGTCGATGACGTCCTTCGTGGTGTTGGCGTGCGCGAGGGCCGCCGTGGTGCCCTCGACGATGCTGGTGTTGCGCCGGGTCTCGGCGTCCTGCTGGAAGCGGATCGCGGAGTCGCGCAGCTCCTCGGTGGCGTCCCGGACGATGCCGATGATGCGGCGCGGGCGGCCCGTCTCGTCGCGCCGGATGTAGCCCTGGGTGTGGGTCCAGCGCAGGGCGCCCTCGCGGGTGCGGAGGCGGAAGTACACCCCGTAGTTCTCGTTGCCGTTCTTCAGGGCCGCGGAGACCAGGGCGTCCAGGCGGTGGCCCTCGGGGGGCGGCACCCGGACGGCGAGGGTCTCCGGGTGGCCGTCGTATTCCTCGGGCCGGACGTCGAAGACCAGGTGGGCCTGGGCGTCCATGGACATCAGGCCGGTGTCGAGGTCCCAGTCGAAGGTGCCCATGCGGTTGAGCGCCAGGACCGGGTCACCGTTTGCCGGGTGTCCGGGCCATCCGGCGTCGGCTTCCCAGTCGGCACCCTGCTCCACCATGGGGCCACTTTGTCACTGGTTATGTGTTTTTTCGAGATATGGGCTTCATCGTGGGCTCCTGCAGGCCGGGCAGGTGCAGGTCCCGCAGGATCGCGGCCATCCGCAGGGCGAAGACCAGTCCGGCGGCGATCACCGTGGCCAGGGTCTTGTCCGCGCCGATCCAGTCGAGGCCCAGGTAGACCAGGGCCCCGGCGAGTGCGGCGGTGGCGTACACGTCCTCGCGCAGCAGCAGCGGCGGGAACTCGCCGCACAGCACGTCGCGCACCACTTCGCCGGTGACGCCGGTGAGCACCGCCAGGATGATCACGGCGAACGGGGTGACGCCCGCGGCGATGGCGGCCTGGGCGCCGATCACGGTGACGACGGAGAGACCGACGGCGTCGACGGTCATCAAGGAGCGCTGCGGGAGCTCCCAACGGCGCAGATAGAGCATGGTGGCGATCGCCGTGCAGCTGATGACGGTGAGCAGGATCCAGTCGTGGGTCCAGTACAGCGGGTGCCGGTCCAGGATCAGGTCGCGCAGGGTGCCGCCCGAGATGGATGCGGCGAAGGCCAGGACCAGGCCGCCGAAGGGGTCCATGTTGGCGCGGTGCGCGGCCAGCACACCGCTCGCCGCGAAGGAGGCGACGCCGATGAGATACAGGACGTGCAGCACGGAACGCTTCCCCTCACTGCTGCGGCGTACAGGGCAGAAGATTCGAGGGAAACACGTGGGGCGCCGGGCACGCTTCGTCCTTCCGGCCAGGAGCGCTTCGGCCGGAAGGACGATTTTCCGCGTGCGGGCGTGCAGGTCAGCAGCTGCCTGAGGTGCGGGTCAGCCGTTGAAGGTGTCCTGCTCCGGGGTGTCCGGAATGAACTGGTCGAAGGTGCCCTGGTCCTCCGGGACCGTCTGCTCGGGGACGGTCTGGTCCTGCTGCTCGGGGGCCGTCTGCTCCTGCTGGTCCGGCGGGGCGACGCTGCGGTCCTCCGGGAACGGCGGGGTGTCGTCGGCCGTGGGCTGGATGTCGGTCGGCTCCTCGGGGGGCGGGGGCGGTACGAGACCGCCGTCCGTCGGCTCCTCGTCGGTCGGCGCCGGCGGCGGGACCGGGCATCCGGCCGGGATCGTCGGGGTCGGACCGCCCGGCGTCGTGGGAGTGGGCATGACCGACGGGCAGTCGGGGGTCGGTGAGGCGCTCTCGTCGGTGTCGGTCGGGTCCGGCGACGTGGAGTCGGACTCGTCCGGTGACGTGGACCCCGACTCGTCGGGCGAGGCCGATCCGGACTCGTCCGGGTCGGTGGGCGACGGGGTGTCCGACTCGTCGGGGCCGGTCGGGTCGACATCCGGATCGGTCGGGTCCGGCGTCGGCGTGGGCGGGGGCGGAATGACCCGGTCCCGGTCGCCGTCGTCACCGATGGGGCGCTCGATCCAGATGTTGGTCGTGTTGTTGGTGATGTTCGTGATGTTGATGATCTGGAGGTTGTTGATCACGTTGGGCGCGGGCGTGACCACGACGACCTTGGTCGGGTGGTAGCCGTTCCACGGCTGCCCGTTGTGGCTCGGGTTGCCCTTGAGCGAGGCCGGCGGGGTGAGCGGGTTGCCGCAGGCGCAGCGCACGCGCGGCATGCCGCGGTTGTCGACGAGGACGGCCGTGCCGCCCTGCAGCACGGACTGGAAGTTGGTGGCCCGGCCGTCGCGGTAGCCGTGGTTCGTCACGCGGGTGTCGCCGCGCAGCTGGACCGGGGTGAGGCCGCGCAGGAAGCTCGGGATGCTCGCCTGGCTGATGCCGGCGACCTCCGAGAACGCGCGGGCCTTGGCCTGCTCGCCGGTGAGGAAGCGGACCTGCTGCTCGACGTCGCAGCTGGAGATCGACTGCGTACCGCCGTAGAGGCCGGGGGTCGAGCCGGAGATGGAGCGGATCGCCTGCTGGGTGGCCGACGGGCTCACCGCGGTCGGCGACGGTTGCGGCGTTCGGGTGACGGGCGGCGGGGTCGCGGACGCCTTGGCGGTGGAGTCGGTGAAGGGGTCGGGGCCCTGTGCGGCCACCGGCTGCAGGAAGAGTTCGTCCCCCGCGTCGGTGGTGGTCCCGCTCTTGTCGCCGCTGCTGGAGCAGCCCGCGACCAGCAGGGCCGCGGATATCGCGAGGGCCGTGGCCGTGCGCCTGGTCGGTGAGTACACGCCGTTCTCTCCCGCCTCTTGCCGACAGTTCTGGGCAATTTGTTCCTCATTGTCTGCAGTGGGGAACGGGGGCCCGCAAGCGGAACGGGTCGCACAATGGTGTGCGTGGAGTGGTTCACGGAACCGGGCTACTGGCTGACCCGACTGGTCTTCCAGCGGACGCTCGCCGCCGTCTATCTCGTGGCGTTCGTCGCCGCGGCCCGGCAGTTCCGGGCACTGATCGGCGAGCGCGGGATGCTGCCGGTGCCGGAGTACGTCGCCCGCGTGCCGCTGCGCCGGGCCCCGAGCCTGTTCCAACTGCGCTACTCCGACCGCCTGTTCGCGCTCTGCGCCTGGACGGGGGCGCTGTGCGCGGCCGCACTGCTCGCGGGCGTGGATCACCTCGTCCCGCTGTGGGCGGGCATGGCCCTGTGGCTGGTGCCGTGGGCGCTCTATCTGTCGATCGTCAATGTGGGCCAGACCTGGTACGGCTTCGGCTGGGAGTCACTCCTGCTCGAAGTGGGCTTCCTCGCGGTCTTCCTCGGCAATGACGAGGTGGCGCCGCCGGTCCTCGTCCTGTGGCTGCTGCGCTGGGTGCTGTTCCGGGTGGAGTTCGGCGCCGGGCTGATCAAGATGCGCGGGGACGCCTGCTGGCGGCGGCTGACCTGCCTGTACTTCCACCATGAGACGCAGCCGATGCCGGGCCCGCTGAGCTGGTTCTTCCACCGGCTGCCGAAGCCGGTGCACCGCGTAGAGGTGGCCGCGAACCACGTAACGCAGCTCCTGGTGCCCTTTCTGCTCTTCACTCCGCAACCGGTCGCGACGGGCGCGGCCTGCCTGATGATCGCCACCCAGCTGTGGCTCGTCCTGTCGGGCAACTTCTCCTGGCTGAACTGGCTCACCATCGCCCTCGCCCTGTCCGCCGTCGACTTCGCCCGGCTCGGCATCACGGCGGGCGGCGCCCCGGCCGGGGCCGGCCAGGCTCCCGGCTGGTACGTGGGGGCCGTGTGCGCGGTCACCGGCCTGGTGGCGGCGCTGAGTTACCGCCCCGCGCGCAATCTGCTGTCCCGGCGGCAGATCATGAACTACTCGTTCGACCCGCTGCACCTGGTCAACGCCTACGGCGCCTTCGGCACGGTGGGCCGGGTACGCCAGGAGGTCGTCATCGAGGGCACGGCGGAGCCCGTGCCGCTGCCGGACGGCGCGGGCTGGCGCGAGTACGGATTCCGGGGCAAGCCCGGCGACGTGCGCCGGATGCCGCGCCAGTTCGCTCCCTACCATCTGCGGCTCGACTGGATGCTGTGGTTCGCCGCGCTGTCCCCCTCCTACGCGCGGGCCTGGTTCGGGCCGCTGGTGGAGCGGCTCCTGCAGAACGACCGGGATACGCTGCGGCTGCTGCGGCACAATCCGTTCCCGGACGCGCCGCCGACGTACGTACGCGCCCGGCTCTATCGCTACCGCTTCACCACGTGGCGGGAGCTGCGCGCGACGGGGGCGTGGTGGCAGCGGACGTTCGTGCGCGAGTACTGGCCGCCGACCCGCTTGGACGCGGCGCCGGACGACAGGCTCAGAGGCCGTACACATCCCTAGCCGTGCGGGCGAACAACTGCTCGCGTTCGGCAGGGCCCAGGTGGGCAGTCAACTCCCGTGCGGTGTCGAAGACTTGGTCGTACGTTGCCGCCAGAGTGCTCACCGGCCAGTCGGATCCGAACATCAGGCGGGCCGGGCCGAACGCGTCCAGCGCGGTGTCCATGTACGGTCGCAGATCCTTGGCCGTCCAGGAATGCCGGTCGGCCTCGGTGACCAGGCCGGAGAGTTTGGCGGTGACGTGGGGCAGGGCGGCGAGGGCGCGCAGGTCGGTGGCCCAGGGTTCGAGGGTGGCTGCCGCGATGGGTGGCTTGCCCAAGTGGTCCAGGACGAAGGTGAGTTCGGGGTGGGCGGCGGCCGCCGCGACGCAGGCGGGGAGCTGGTGGGGCAGGACCACCAGGTCGTAGGCGAGCCCGGCCGCGCTCAGCGCCCGCAGGCCCCGGGCGACGTCCGGGCGGAGCAGCCACTCGGGGTCCGGCTCGCCCTGGACCTGGTGGCGGATGCCCACGAGGTGGGCGCCGCCCGGGAGTTCACGCAGGCGGGCGAGGGTGTCGGCGATGTCCGGGGCGGTGAGGTCGGTCCAGCCGACGACGCCCGCGACCAGGTCGCTGCCCGCCGCGAGGGCCAGGAACTCCGGGGTCTCCTCGGCGACGCACACCGTCTGGACCAGCACCGTCGCTGCCACCCCGGCCGCGCGGGCGGCCGGGACGAGGTCGTCGAGGGTGAAGTTCCTTCGGATCGGGGCGAGTTCGGGGCCGGTGATCCACTCCTGGTCGCGTACGGACAGATCCCAGACGTGGTGATGGGCGTCGACGATCCACGGCTCTGCGGCCGCCGAGGAGGAGGAGCGGGAGGCAGCGCCGGTCATGGCAGCTCCCAGACGACCGGCAGTCCGGCCTCCGTGCCGCCTGCGGAGTAGTCGTGGACGACGTCGAGGAGGTCGGCCATGCGGGCCTGCCAGGCGACGTTGACGGGAAGCTTCTCCAGCTCGGCGAGCATGCGCGGGTAGTCCGCGCAGTCGATGAGGTGGAAGAGGTCCGTGCCGCTGCGCCAGATCGTCCAGGACGTCGCCCCGGCCGCGCGGATCGCGTCGGTGAGTTCGGCCGGGACCTCGCGGTGGGCGGCGTCGTACTCGGCTGTGCGGCCTGCGCGGACCTTGGTGTGCAGGGCGATCCTCATGGGCGGACCTCCCCCGGCACCGGGACCTCGGGCGGCAGATGGCCTGCGGCGCGGGCCGCCTTCCAGAAGTCGGCGGGAACCTCGGTCGCGAACTGCTCGGCCCCGTCGACGACTTGAGCGGGCGACCGGACGCCGATCAGCACGCTGGCGACGGAAGGGTGCCCGAAGGGGAACGCCAGGGCGGCCGCGCGCAGGGTCGTGCCGTGCCGCTCGGCGAGGGCCGCCAGGGAACGGGCCCGGTCGAGGAGTTCGTCGGGTGCCTCTTGGTAGTTGAAGCGCGCGCCGGGTTTCGGGTCGGCGAGCAGTCCGGAGTTGTAGACCCCGCCGATGACGATCGACGTGCCGCGTTCCTCGGCGGCGGGCAGCAGTTCGGCAAGCGCCTCGTGGTCGATGAGGGTGTAGCGGCCGGCGCACAGCACGGCGTCGATGTCGGTGTCGCGGACGAAGCGGGTGAGCATCTCGGCCTGGTTCATGCCCGCGCCGATCGCCCCCACCATGCCCTCCGCACGCAGCTGTTCCAGGGCCGGGTAGCCGTCGCGGAAGGCCTCCTCGCCGTGGTTGTCGGGGTCGTGGAGGTAGACGACGTCGACGCGGTCCAGGCCCAGGCGTTCCAGGCTGGACTCGATGGTGCGGCGGACGCCGTCGGCGCTGAAGTCCCAGATCCGACGGTGCGCGTTCGGCACGGCGAAGCCGCCGTCACGGAGGTCGTCGCCGGTGGGTTCGGCGACCGGTTCGAGGCGGCGGCCGACCTTGGTGGAGATCGTGTACGTCGACCGGTCCCGGCCGCGCAACACCTCGCCCAGTCTGCGCTCGGACAGGCCGAGCCCGTAGTGCGGTGCCGTGTCGAAGTAGCGGATGCCCGCGTCCCAGGCGGCCTCGACGGAGGCGGCGGCGTCGGCGTCCGTGACCGGGGCGAAGAGGTTACCGATGCCCGCGCCGCCGTACGACAGCTCGCTGACCTCGACGTCGGTGCGGCCGAGGCGGCGGGAACGTATGCCCGTCATGAGGGCATCACCGGGCGCAGGCGCAGGCCCTGCATGCCGCCGTCGACGGCGAGTGCGGTGCCGGTGGTGGCGCCCGCCAGCGGGCTTGCCAAGTAGCAGATGGCGGCGGCGACTTCGCCGGCCGCGACGAGACGGCCGGTGGGCTGGCGGGCCTCCAGGGCGGCGCGTTCGGCGGCCGGGTCGTCGGCGGCGTCCAGGAGGCGGCCCACCCAGGGGGTGTCGACGGTGCCGGGGTTCACGCAGTTGACCCGGATGCCTTCGCGGACGTGGTCGGCGGCCATGGCCAGGGTCAGCGAGAGGACAGCGCCCTTGCTGGCGCTGTACAGGGCGCGCTGCGGGAGGCCCGCGGTGGCGGCTATGGAGCAGGTGTTGACGATCGCTGCCCGCTGCGAGCCGCGCAGATGCGGGAGAGCGGCGCGGGCCGTGCGGACCATCCCGAGCACGTTCACGTCCAGGACGCGCGTCCACTGCGCGTCGTCGTTGTCCTCGACGGTGCCCTGCGCGCCGATGCCCGCATTGTTGACCAGGATGTCGAGGCCGCCCATCTCCGCCGCCGCGGCCTCGACGGCCGCGCGTACGGACGCGTCGTCGGTGACGTCGGCCCGCCGGGCGAGCAGCGGCTTGGTCACCGTGGACGGATCCAGGTCCAGGACGGTGACCTGGGCGCCGCGTGCGGCGAGGAGGTCGGCGGTGGCCCGGCCGATGCCGGACGCTCCCCCCGTGACCAGCGCCTTGAGTCCTTCGAAGTCCGACAGCTCCGTCATGCGGCCGCTCCCTTCTGACGTGCCTGGCGTGCCTGGCCCGCGCTCTCGGCGGCCCAGTAGCCGCCGCCCGGATAGGTGTAGCGCGCCATCGACTCGGGGCGCATGGTGGCCGAGAACCCCGGTGCGGTGGGCGTGCTGTAGTGACCGTCCACCACGAGGACCGGGTCCAGGAAGTGGTCGTGCAGATGGTCGACGTACTCGATCACGCGGTGCTCGGTCGTCCCGGACAGTGCCGCGTAGTCGAACATCGAGAGGTGCTGGACGAGTTCGCACAGGCCGACGCCGCCCGCGTGCGGGCACACCGGCACCTGGAAGTGGGCGGCGAGCAGCAGGATCGCGAGGTTCTCGTTGACGCCGCCGACGCGTGCCGCGTCGATCTGCAGGACGTCGATCGCGCCGACCTGCAGGAGCTGCTTGAAGACGATGCGGTTCTGGACGTGCTCGCCGGTGGCGACCTGCACGGGGGCCACGGCCTTGCGGATCGCGGCGTGGCCGAGGATGTCGTCGGGGCTGGTGGGTTCCTCGATCCAGTGCGGGTCGTACGCGGCCAGGGCGCGGGTCCACTCGATGGCCTCGTCGACGTTCCAGCGCTGGTTGGCGTCGACGGCGATGCGGATGTCCGGGCCGACGGCGGCGCGGGCCGCCTTCATGCGGCGTACGTCGTCGTCGAGGTCGGCGCCGACCTTCAGCTTGATCTGGGTGAAGCCGTCGGCGACGGCTTGGCGGGCGAGGCGGGTGAGCTTCTCGTCGCTGTAGCCGAGCCAGCCGGGCGAGGTGGTGTACGCCGGGTAGCCGCGGACCCGCAGCTTCGCGATCCGCTCGGCCGCGCCGCGTCTGCCCTCGCGCAGCAGGGCGAGGGCGTCCTCGGGGGTGAGGGCGTCGGCGATGTAGCGGAAGTCGACCTGGGAGACGAGCCACTCCGGTTCGGCGTCGGCGAGCAGCCGCCACAGGGGCTTGTGGGCGCGCTTGGCCGCCAGGTCCCACACGGCGTTGACGACGGCGCCGATCGCCATGTGCATCACGCCCTTCTCGGGGCCCAGCCAGCGCAGTTGGCTGTCGCCGATCAGGTCCCGGTTGAGCGAGCCCGGGTCGGCGCACAGCGCGTCGACGGGGCGGCCGAGCACATGCGCCCTGAGCGCGTCGATGGCGGCGACCTGGACGTCGTTGCCGCGCCCGATGGTGAAGGTGAAGCCGTGCCCCTCGTGGCCGTCGTCCGCGTCGGTGCGCAGCACCACGTAAGCGGCCGAGTAGTCGGGATCGGGGTTCATGGCATCGGAGCCGTCGAGTTCGCGGGAGGTCGGGAAGCGGATGTCGTACGTGTCGACTGCCGTGATGCACGCGGGAGTTGAGGTCACGGGGGCTCTTTCGGGAGGGTGCACGGTCCTGGTGGGCGCGTCGGTCCCGGTGGCCACGTCAGTCCTGGTGGCCACGTCGGTCCCGGTGGCCACGTCAGTCCTGTGCGCGGCCGGTGGTGACGCGGGCGATCATCAGGGCGACGAGGATGATCCCGCCGTAGATCGCCTGGATCCAGAAGGACGGCACCTGGGCGAGGGTGAGCAGGTTCTGTACGACGCCGAGCAGGAGCACTCCGGTGAGGGCGCCGAACATGGTGCCCTTGCCGCCGTCCAGGCTGATGCCGCCGATGACGGCCGCCGCGAACACCGTGAAGATCATGTTCTGGCCCTGGTTGGCGTTGATGGCGCCGACGTAGCCGGTCTGCATCAGGCCGCCCACCGCGGCGAGCACTCCGGCGACGACGAAGACGCCGAGCATGACGCGCTCGACCCGGATGCCGGCGGCGCGGGCGGCGTCCGCGTTGCCGCCGATCGCGTACAGGGCCCGGCCCCAGCGGTGGTACTTGAGGACGAAGCCCGCGACGGCGAAGGACGCGGCGGCCAGCCACACCGACATGGGAATGGTGAGGAAGGTGGTGGTGGCCAGTGAGTAGAAGGCCTCCGGCATGCCGAACAGGGTCTTGCCCTCGGTGGCGCCGACGAGCAGGCCGCGCAGGATGATCAGCATGGCGAGCGTGACGATGAAGGCGTTGAGCTTGAGTTTCACGACGAGGATGCCGTTGAAGGCGCCGATGAGCGCGCCGGTGACGAGGATCGCGAGCAGCGCCACGGCGACCGGGTATTCGGTGCCGAACCCGGCCTGCGCGGCGGGCAGGACGAGCAGGGCGCCGAGTGCGGGCGCGATGCCGACGACCGACTCCAGGGACAGGTCGAACTTGCCGGTGATCAGCACCAGCGACTCGGCGAGCACCACCATGGCGAGGGCGGCCGAGGCGCCGAGGATCGAGATCAGGTTGCGCTCGGTCAGGAACGAGTCGTTGAGCACGGACCCGAGGATCAGAAGCGCCAACAGAGCTGGCACGAGGGCGAGTTCGCGGGCCCTGCGCAGCAGCACGGAGCGGCCCGCAGACTTGGCCGGGGTGCCTTTGGCGGGACGTACGGAAAGGTCGGGTGGCCCGGCCGACGCGGCCTTGAGGTCAGCTGTGTCGGTCACGGTCTACTCCTTCGATGGAGGCGATCAGCTCGTGGTCGCGGAAGCCCGCCGGATGTTCGGCGACGATGCGGCCGTGGAAGAGGACGAGGACCCGGTCGCAGCGGCGCAGGTCGTCCAGCTCGTCGGAGACGACCAGGACGGCGGTGCCGTCGTCGCGGGCGCCGTCCATGCGGGCGAGCAGGGATTCCTTGGACTTCACGTCGACGCCCGCGGTGGGGTTGATGAGGACGAGCAGCCGCGGGTCGGAGGCCAGGGCGCGGGCCATGACGACCTTCTGGGCGTTGCCGCCGGACAGGTCGGAGACCGGCTGTTCGGGGCCCTCGGTGTGGATGTCGAGGCGCTCGATGAGGTCGTGGGCGACGCCTCGCCTGCGCCCGGTGCCGACGAAGCCGTAGCGTCCGAGGCGGGAGAGGACGCTCATGGTGGCGTTGTCGCCGATGGTCATGCCGGGCACGAGTCCCTGCTCGTGCCGGTCGCGGGGTACGCAGCCGACGCCGGCTTCGAGTGCGGCGCTCACGTCCCCGAACTTGAGCTTTCTGCCGGCGACTTGGGCGCTTCCGGCAGTCGGGGTGTGCAGTCCGGCGAAGGTCTCGGCGAGCTGGATCTTGCCGCTGCCGCTGGATCCGGCGAGGCCGACGACCTCGCCGCCGCGGACGGTGAGCGCGATGTCCGCGTACGCCTCGCCGCTGAGGCCCTGCGCGTCGAGGAGCACGGGTGCGTCGTCGCGTACGTGGTGACGTACCCCCTGTGAACGGTCGACCAGGGACTCCCCCGCCATCGCCTCCACCAGCGCGGCGCGCGGGAGTTCGGCGACCGGGGCGGTGGTGATCCAGCGGGCGTCGCGCAGGACGGTGACGGTCTGGCAGACCTCGTACACCTCCTGCAGATGGTGCGAGATGAACAGGAAGGTGACGCCCGACTCCTGCAGGGCCCGCATCCGCGTGAAGAGCCGTTCGATCTCGCGGTTGTCGAGCTGGGCGGTGGGCTCGTCGAGGACGATGAAGCGGGCGCCGAAGCTCAACGCCCGGGCGATCTCCACCATTTGGCGGTCCTCGACGGACAGGTCCGCGGTGCGGGCGCCGCTGTCGACGCGTACGTCCCAGGTGTCGAGGACGGCCGCCGCCTCACTCTTGAGCCGGCGCCAGCTGATGAAGCCGCCGCGTCCTGCGGGCTGCCGGTTGATGAAGAGGTTCTCGGCGACCGTCAATTCCGGTACGACGGTGGGGTGTTGGTAGACGCAGGCCACCTTGGTGCGCCAGGCGTCGCGGTCGGCGAGCGGCGGGGCCGGGTCGCCGTCGAAGCGGACGGTGCCCGCGTCGGGTGCCTGCAGCCCGGTGAGGATGCGGACGAGGGTGGACTTGCCGGCGCCGTTGCGGCCCACCAGCGCATGCGATTCGCCGGGCAGGACGGTGAGTTGGCCGTCCTGGAGGGCGGTGGTGGGGCCGTAGCGCTTGACGATGCCGTGGGCTTCGACGAGCGGCTTCAGGAGCGGGGCGGGGGGCCCCACGGAGGGGGCGGGAGGCGGCGTGATCATTTGACGGTGTTGCCCCACAGCTCGGGGTCGTCGACGTTGTCCTTCGTGACGAGCGGCGCCGGCAGCTGGTCCTCGAGGATGCCGCTGGGGAGCTTCACGATGGTCGACTTGTGGTCGGTCGGGCCGGGCTTGAAGGTCTTCCCGGCCATGGCCGCCTTGATGTAGTACATGCCGTACTTGGCGTACGAGTCCGCCGGTTGGGAGACCGTGGCGTCGATCTGGCCCTTGCGGATGGCGTCGAACTCCTGCGGGATGCCGTCGTTGGAGACGATCGCGATGTGGCCCTTCTCGCCGGCCTTCTTCAGCATCCCCTTCGACTTGAGGGTCTGCAGCGTCGGCGCGAGGTACACGCCGCCCGCCTGCATGTAGATCCCCTTGATGTCGGGGTTGGCGTTGAGGAGGGTGTCCAGCTTGGCGGCCGCGGTGTCGGACTCCCACTTGGCGGGGATCTCCAGGACCTTCAGCTTCGGGAACTTCTCCTTCACACAGGTCCGGAAGGCCTCGGACCGCTCCCGGCCGTTGACCGACGCCAGGTCGCCCATGATCTGCACGACCTTGCCGGACTTGACCTGACCGCCGAGGAATTCGCAGGCCTTGATGCCGTACGCCTCGTTGTCGGCGCGGACCACCATGGCGACCTTGCCCTTCTCGGGGGCCACGTCCACGGCGACGACGGGGACGCCCTTGCGTTCGGCCTGGTCCAGGCCCGCGGAGATGGCCGCGCTGTCGAGGGGGGCCACGACGAGGCCGCGTACGCCCTGGTTGAGCTGGTTGTTGATGTCCGTGATCTGCTGCGCGGAGTCGCTGTTGGAGTTCACCGTCTTCAGCGCGTCTACGTCCTCGGACTTGGCCATCTTCGGCACGTAGTCGTTGTACGACTGCCAGAACGGCGAGGTCAGCAGGGGGACGATCACGCCGACCTTGCCGCCGTCGCCGCCGCCTTCGCCGCCGGAGTCGACGGTGTCCTTGGTACTGCCGCATGCCGCGAGCAGGAGGGTGGCGCAGGCGGCTGCCGCCGCGGTGCGCAGGGCTGTGCGCACGGTTGTGCCGGCCATGTGACGGCTCCTCATGGATGACTGCGTGGATGACTGCCAAACGGGGTCGCAGCGAATATTCATCAGACCACTTGCGCTTCACAACCCTCCTGCAGGCAATATTTCGCGGCGAGTTGGCCATAGTGGTCCGACCACTTGGCTGGTTAGACTGCGACGCACTCGGCTTGGGGATGGGGTGGGCGGCTTGGAACAGGTGGCTGCACAGAAGGGCACGGTGACGCAGCGCGCCATCGAGCAGATCAAGGCGATGATCGGCGAGGGGCGGCTCGAGCCGGGGCAGCGGCTGCCGACGGAGCGGGACCTGTCGGCGCAGCTGGGGATCTCACGGAGTTCGATGCGGGAGGCGGTGCGGGCGCTGACCGTGCTGGGGGTGCTGGAGGCCCGGCACGGGTCGGGGATCTATGTGACGCAGCTGCAGGCCGGGGATCTCCTGGAGACCTTCGGGGTCGTGGCCGATCTGTCCCGGGGACAGCAGCTCGTCGAACTCCTCGAAGTACGGCGGGTGTTGGAGTCGACCGCGACGGGCCTGGCGGCGGCGCGGATCACCGCGGAGCAGCTGGCCGTGGTGTCGGAGCATCTCGCTGCGATGGAGGCGACCGAGGATCCGGAGGAGATCCTCGCGCACGACCTCGCCTTCCATCGGGCGATCGTGGCTGCCGCCGGGAACGAGTCGATGGCGGCGATTCTGGACGGGCTGTCCTCGCGGACCTTTCGGGCCCGGGTGTGGCGGGGGTACCAGGAGGAGGGGGCTTTCGAGCGCACCCGGCGGGAGCATGCGCGGATTCACGAGGCGCTGGTGGCCCGGGATCCCGAGGCGGCGCGAGTCGCGGCGGCGGCGCATGTGGGGGAGGTCGAGGCTTGGTTGCGGGGGCAGTTGGGCTGAGGGTGCTCTTCCCCCACCCCGCCCCTTCCCGAAAGTCCTGCGGACAGCCTGGGGCTTCGCCCCTGGCCCCCGGATCGGCCTTCGGCCTCTGTCCTCAAACGCCGGACGGGCTGAAAACGCCGGACGGGCTGATCTGTCAGCCCGTCCGGCGTTTGAGGAGTGGGGGAATCAGTCCTTACACCCGCGACCGATACAGCCCGAACTCCGAAATCCGCCCCGCCCGCCGCGAAGCGGCAATCCGTAGCCGCCACGCACGCGCAGCCACCGGCGCAGGCAGCAACAGGATCCGGCTCGCCCCCACCACCCCGGCACGGGCCACCACCTCCCAAGCCCCGGACGCAGTCCGCGCCTCGATCATGACGCCCTCCACCTGCTCCCCACGCCGAACGTCCTCGGCAAGCCGCACCCGGTCCACCTCGACCACCCGGCCGAGGTCGACTTCCAGCGTCCCCCGGCCAGGGCCCGGCGCCGCTCAGGCCGTGTCCGGATCACCGTCCACCGCACGCCCCGCCCCCACCCCGTCCCCCGAAACCCGCGCACCCCGCGCGAGATCGGCCGGCAGCTCCGCCTCGATCCGCTCGCGGAACTCCCGCAGCCGGGCCACGTCCGCCGCGGGCAGCAACCCCCGCTTGTCCGGCGGGATGTTGAGCAGCAGCACCGAGTTGCGGCCCACCGAGCGGAAGTAGATGTCGGTGAGCTGGTCCACGGACTTCGGCACCTGGTCCTCGTGGTAGAACCAGCCCGGCCTGATGGACACGTCGCACTCCGCGGGCCACCACTGCAGGTGCGTGGCGACGGTGCGGGCGGACGCGAGAGCGGACCGGCTGCCCTGGTCGGGGGCGTCGTAGGCCAGCGCGTAGTCGGTGCGGCCGTAGTCCTTCTCCTTGACGGGGATGACGCTCCACTCGTCCTCGCGGGCGAGCCCGCCCTCGTTGCCGACCCAGCGCACGTCCGGCCCGGACACCGCGATCGCCGCGTCCGGGGCGAGGGCGCGGATCAGGGTGTACCAGCTGTCCCAGTCGTAGCGCTCGACCGTGCCGGGCGGGATCCGGCCCTGCGAACCGTCGAACCACACCTCGTCGATGGGCCCGTACTGCGTCAGGACCTCGTGGAGCTGGTTGAGCATGTAGGCGCCGTAGTCCGTCGCGGGCAGCTCGAAGCTCGCAGAGCCGTCGGCCTGGTTGTCACCGGGCAGTGGTGTCGGGATGGTTCGCGGCGAGCGCGCGCTGCCGTTCGCGTACACGCCGTGCAGGTACTGGTTCTCGTCCGCCGGGGAGACGTACACCCCGACCTTGATGCCGTGCCGTCGCATCGAGTCGGCGAAGGAACGGAGTACGTCGCCGCGCCCGTCGGCCCAACTGCTCGATACGACACCGTGCTTGGTGTACCGGGAGGGGTAGAGCACGAACCCGTCGTGGTGCTTGACCGTGAGGATGGCCAGCTCGAAGCCGCCGTCGCGCAGCGCCCGGGCCCACTGGTCGGTGTCGAGGCCGGCCGGCTGGAAGACGTCCGGATCCTCGTCGCCCGTGCCCCATTCGAGGCCGGTGAAGGTGTTCACGCCGAAGTGCAGGAAGGCGGTCTTCTCCAGGCGCTGCCAGGCGATCTGACGATCCGTCGGGCGGATCCGGGACGCCTTGTCGACGAGTTCGGCCGGGGTGTCGTCGGGGCTGATCGGGATGCGGTACGAGGGCTCCGGGGGCGCGGCCCCGGCCGCGGCGGCCGCCGCCGGGCTGCCGGGCGCCATCGCCAGCATCGAGCCGGAGACCACCGCCCCCGCCACAAAGCGCCGCCTGCTGAGCCCCGTACGCGAAGACTCGTCCATGTCTCTCGCTCCTCAACCATGCCGTTGATTCATCGGATGTCTGATGATTGAGGCGTGACGTATCTCTGTCAATGGACCGCACAGGGAGGGAAGTTCGCCGACGGGGCGATCAGTCATCGGATGATCCATGCCCCTCTCGACGCGGAGCATCCCAAGCGTGCACAGTGCTGCCAACACCCAGAACCCCACACCGAGCAGCGCGCACACGCACCGAGGAGCCACCGTGACCAGCTGGGCCGGCCGCACCGCCGTCGAGATCGCCGCCGCCGTACGCGAGAAGAGGGTCACGCCCAGGGAAGTGGTGGCCGAGCACCTCGCGCGGATCGAACTCCTCGACGCCCGGGTGGGCGCCTTCCGGCTGGTGCGCGCGCAGGCCGCCCTCGCCGAGGCGGACGCGCTGGCCGAGCGCGCGGATCTGGCCGAACTGCCGCTTGCGGGCGTGCCGGTGGCGGTCAAGGACAATCTGCCGGTACGCGGCGAGTCGACCCTGCACGGTTCGGCGGCCCACGCCACCACGCCCGCGGCCGAGGACCACCCCACCGTCGCCCGGCTGCGGGCGGCGGGCGCGATCGTCGTCGGTCTGACCAACGTCCCCGAGCTGTGCGTCTTCGGCACCACCGAGAGCGCGTACGGCATCGCCCGCAACCCCTGGGACACCACCCGCACGGCCGGGGGTTCCTCCGGCGGCAGCGCGGCCGCGGTGGCGGCGGGCCTGGTGCCGATCGCACTGGGCAACGACGGCATGGGCTCGCTGCGCATCCCCGCCGCCAACTGCGGCCTGATCGGCCTCAAGCCGGGCCCCGACGTGGTCCCGCGCGATCTCGGCGGCGGCTGGTTCGGCATGTCCGAGAACGGCCCCCTCGCCACCACGACCGAGGACGCCCGCCTGATGCTCGCGATCCTCGCCGGCGCCCCGGCCCCCGAGGGAGGTGCGGGTTCCGCGTCCGCGCTGCGCATCGCCGTCTCCACGCGCAGTCCGCTCGCGGGTGTCACGATCCACCACTCGTACGCGACCGCCGCACGCGAGGCCGGAAAGGTGCTGGCCACGGCGGGTCTGGAGGTGGAGAACGCGGACCCGTCCTACCCGTTGTGGCTCGGCCAGACCGCCCTCGCGCACTGGACGGCGGGCACGCACGTCGACGCCAGGGACCTCGACGTCCGCCAACTGGCCCGGCGTACCCGCGTACACGCCTCGATCGGACGCCGCACCCTGCGCTCGGTCGAGCAGGGCGACCGCCGCGAGCAGCTGCGCCGCCGACTGGAGCCGTTCTTCGCCGCCCATGACGTGCTGCTCACCCCGGCCCTGGCCCGGCGCGGGCCGCGCGCGGTGGCCTGGCACCAGCGGGGCTGGCTGCGCAATGTGCTCACCGACACCCGCTATTCGCCGCTCACGCCGGTCTGGAACCTGACCGGGTGGCCGGCGCTGTCGCTGCCGTTCGGGTATCTGTCGTCGGGGGCGCCGGGCTCGGTGCAGCTGGTGGGGGCGCCGGGGAGCGAGCAGCAACTCCTGGACGTGGCGGCGGTGTTGGGGGCGGAACGGCCGTGGCAGCGTACGGCTCCCGCACCTGCGTAACGGATCTCGCACTCGTACCGGATCTCGTACCGGATCTCGTACCGGATCTCGTGACGGATCTTGTGACGGCACCCGGGTCGCGGCCGGGGCACACCCGCCGCGACCCGGGCCGGGTTCAGCGCTGTGCCTCCACCAGTTCGCGGGCCTCCTCCTCGGTGGCCACCGAGGGCGGGGAGCCCTCCAGCGGCCGGCGGGCCGTCTCCTTCATGGCGAGGACCGCGAGGAGGCCGACGGCTCCGGCGAGCATCGTGTAGTACGCCGGCATCAGATCGTTGCCGGTCTTGCTGATCAGCGCGGCGACCACCAGCGGCGTCGTACCGCCGAAGAGCGAGACCGAGATGTTGAAGCCGATGGACAGCGAGCTGTAGCGCACATCCGTCGGGAACAGGGCCGGCAGCGAGGACGACATGGCGCCCAGGTAGCAGACCAGGGCGAGGCCGAGGATCAGCAGTCCGGCGAAGACCGGGACGGTGCCGCCCTGCTTGATGAGCAGGAAGCTCGGCACGGCAAGGACGATGAAGCCCATGGAGCCCGCCATCAGGACCGGCTTGCGGCCGATCCGGTCGGACAGCCGGCCGACCGAGTTGATCAGGGCCATCAGGATCAGCATCACGACGACGATGGACATCAGTCCGCCGGTCTCGCCGAAGCCGAGATCGGTGAGGTACGTCGGCATGTACGAGAGCAGCATGTAGTCGGTGATGTTGAAGGCCGCGACCAGGGCGATGCAGAGCAGCATCGCGCGCCACTGGCCGACGAAGGAGTCCTTGAAGGACTTCTTCTCCCGTACGTCGCCGGGTCCGCCGCCCTCCTCCAGCTTCCGGAACGCCGGGGACTCGTCGAGCTTCATCCGCAGATAGAGGCCGATGAGGCCGAGCGGGCCCGCGACGAGGAACGGCACGCGCCAGCCCCAGGAGTGCATGGCGTCGTCGCTGAGGAGCATCGTCAGCGTGGTGACCAGGGTGGCGGCGGCGGTGTAGCCGATGAGGGTGCCGAACTCCAGGAAGGAGCCCCAGAAGCCGCGGCGCTTGTCGGGGGCGTACTCGGCGATGAAGGTCGCCGCGCCGCCGTACTCGCCGCCGGTGGAGAAGCCCTGCACCATGCGGCAGACGATGAGCAGGATCGGCGCCCAGATGCCGATGGTGGCGTAGCTGGGAATCAGTCCGATCGCGAGGGTCGCGCTCGCCATCATGATCATGGTGAGGGCAAGGATCTTCTTGCGGCCGACCTTGTCGCCGAGCGGTCCGAAGAACGCGCCGCCGATGGGCCGGACCAGGAAGGCCGCGGCGAAGGTGGCGAGCGAGGACAGGGTCTGCGCGGTCGGGTTCCCGGAGGGGAAGAAGACCTGGCCGATGGTGACGGCGAGGTAGGCGTAGACGCCGAAGTCGAACCACTCCATGGCGTTGCCGAGTGCGGTCGCCTTCACCGCCCTCTTGACCGCCTGCTCCTCGGAGATGGTGATGTCGCTCTGGCGCAGTCGGGGGTTCTTTCGGCGGTGGACGGTGCGGAACAGGACGCGGTGGCGGCCGATGGCCTCACGGTCGGGGGCAGCGGTGGTCTCTTCGTGCTGCACTGCGGCTCTCAATGTCGTACGGGCATAAAGGTCCCTCCAGTGGTACCCGCCGGGATCAGGGGGGCAGTCCGGACTCTTGTCACTTGCCGCACGGGGCTTGCGGCCTGATCTGTACGGGACGTACGTCCTGTATCCGGGCGAACTTCGCGGATCGAGCACGGCTCCGGGCGCGGAAGAGTGCGGCACGAGAAAGGGCCCCGCCTTCCAATCGGGAAGGCGGGGCCCGCAAATTTCCGCTGCGTTCAGTCAATGCCCTGGAGGATGTGCGGCTCCGCGAGGTCGTCCTCGTATCCGGCGAGCCGGATCGGGGCCGACCGGGCCCACACCTCGAGGCTGCCCAGCTCCTTGGGGCGGCCCTTGCGGTCTCCGCGCTCCGTGGGGCCTCGCTGCTCGCTCTTGGACTTCTCTGGTGTCACCGCGCACTCCTGTCTGTGTCGGGGTAACCCCCGGTCGCACCGCGCCGGCCCGAGGACCGGGCGCCGGCCGCCCCGTGGGGCTCTACTTCTGGGCAGTTCAAAAGCGCGGTGGCGCCGGTAACTCACGCGAGGCAGGGCCGCGATGACCGGCTTGCCCCGGGACGGGCCGTGGGTGTTGGTGGGACCCATTTAGGCTGTCCGTCCCCACCAGAGTACCCATATGAGCGCGACCCTGCTCGATGGGGCCGGAAACTGACCCGTCCTTTACCGGTCGCCCGGTGTTCATTCGGCCATGATCTGGCCATGGTCTGCTGCTCTGGACGGCATCCACCGCGTGGGAGGGAGTCGCACATGGAGCCGCACATGGAGCCGCATCCGACCGGCCCGGTCGACCGCCAGGCGCTGGGCGTCGACGGACTGATGGGCCTCCTGGAGACCCGCCCTGGCGAACACCCCTTGCAGACCGCGGCCCTGCTGCGCCGCTCCCACCCGAGCGACAAGGAGCTCCAAGTCGCGGGCCTGGTCAAGGACTTGCCGGCCGAGGCGGTGCGGGGGCTGCTCGGGGAGCGGGTGGCATGGCTCATCGACTGCCTCCGGGCCGGCGGCACTTCGGCCGATGCGCCCGGGCCGCCGGCCGCGCCGGCCGAGGACGCGGCCTCTCTCCGGCAGGCGGTCGAGACCGCGCGGGTGGCCGGGGTCGCCGCCGGAGTCCTGGAGGACTGGCGTGACGTGCTCGAACTGGTGGCAGCCCATCGGAGTTCACCGGCCCACCGAAGTCCCTCGGCGCACCGGGCTCCGTCGGCCCGATGGAGTACGTCGGCCCGATGGGGTCCGTCGACGGCGCCCTGAATCCCTGAGGGCAGTCCTCGTGGCTCCCTGATGTCCGCCTCCCCCGCCCCTGCGCGCCGCCCGCGCCACCGGCTCCTGGTTTCTGGCTCCTGGCTCCTGGCTCCGTGCGTTCTCTCGCCCTGCCCTTCTGATGGATCGTCATGAGAAGGTAAGCGGATGACAGTTGAGCCTCACTCAACCTCCGGCAGAGACTCGCTCAACGGCAAGGCCGCCCTCGTCACGGGCGGCTCCCGCGGGATCGGGCTCGCCGTCGCGGAGCAGCTGGGCGCCTCGGGGGCCGGGGTCTGCGTCACCGCACGGGACGCAGACGGGGTGCGCGAAGCGGTGGCGGGGCTGCGGGCGGGCGGCGCCCGGGCCGTGGGCCTGGCGGGATCGGTGGCCGACCCGGCACATCTTCAGGCGTGCGCCGAGCTGATGCTCAGCACCTTCGGACGCCTTGACATCGTGGTGAACAACGCGGCGACCAACCAGCCCTACGGGCCGCTCATGGAGGCCGACCTCGCGGCCTGGAGCGAGGCGTTCGCCGTCAACGTGGAGGCGCCGCTGCGCCTGGTGCGGTGCGCGTGGGAGGCCTGGATGCGGGACCACGGCGGGGCCGTGGTCAACATCTGCACGGAGGGCACCCATGGCGTCGGCCCACATGTGGGCGCGTACGGGACGAGCAAGGCCGCGCTGCTGCACCTGACACGACAGCTCGCGGGCGAACTGTCGCCCCGGGTAAGGGTGAACGCGGTCTCGCCCGGCCTGGTCCGCACCGAAATGGCGCGATTCGTATGGGAAGGCGAGGAGCAGCGCATCGCCGAGGGCCTGCCGCTCGGCCGCATCGGGGAGCCGTGGGACGTCGCGCACGCCGTGTGCTGGCTGGTGTCGGACGAGGCGCGGTGGGTGACCGGGGCGGACCTGTTGGTGGACGGGGGCACCAGGGTGCGCGCGGCGGCGGGGGTCGGGTCGTACGCGGTGCATGAGCGGCTGCGTACCGCAAAGGACGCCTGACTGCGGCTGCGTACCGGCGCGGCCGAAGTCGCCTGAACGGCCTGGGCGTTCGGGGTCCGGGCGGCGGCGCGCGTGAAGACGACGAGCCGCAGAACGGCGAAGCGCCCGAGCCCGGCCAGCCCCGAGGCCGACAGATACACGGCCTGCTCCCACAGGACGCCCGGCGCGGCCACCGTCATGTGCAGCACGAGCATCGCCGCGCAGGTGAGGCCGTACGCGGCCGCCGCCGACCCCGCCGACTGCAGATGCTGACGCCAAGTCCCGCGCCCGCCCGCACCGAAGGTGAAGCGGGCGTGCAGCTCGGTGGCGAGGAGCGTGGAGGCGACGGTGACCAGCGCGTTCGCGAGGGCCCACGGAAGCAGCTCGGACAGTCCGGCCACCGCGGCGCAGGAGGCGACCCCGACCCCGCCGCCGCACAGCACGAAGCGCGCGAAGGCCATGAACGGGCCCGGAGCGGCGGGGAGTTGAGGCGTTGCGGCGCACGTCGTCATGGCGGCGACTATACGACCGTCTATGACGCTTGTATAGGCCGTCCGTTTAAGACGGCCGTTTATGGGCCTGCTCCGCCTACCAGTTGCCGGGTGCGTAGTCCTTCAGGAAGACGCCGTACAGGTCCTCGCCCGCCTCGCCGCGCACGACCGGGTCGTACACGCGCGCCGCGCCGTCGATCAGGTCGAGGGGCGCGTGGAAGCCCTCCTCGGCGAGGCGCAGCTTGTCGTAGTGCGGGCGTTCGTCGGTGATCCAGCCGGTGTCGACCGAGGTCATCAGGATGCCGTCGGTCTGGAACATCTCCTGGGCGCTGGTGCGCGTCACCATGTTCATCGCGGCCTTCGCGGCGTTGGTGTTCGGGTGGCCCGCGCCCTTGTAGCCGCGGCCGAAGACGCCTTCCATCGCCGAGACGTTGACGACGTACGCGCGCTTGCTCGATGCCTTCTTCGCGGCCTCGGCCATCGCCGGCCGCAGGGCGCTGATCAGGATGAACGGGGCCGTGTAGTTGCACAGTTGGGTCTCGAGGAGTTCCACCGGCGAGATCTGCTCGATGGACTGGACCCAGGTGTTGGTGTCGACGACGTCCGGGACCAGGCCGCCCGCGTCGATGGCGGTGCCGTCGCGGTGCCGGGCGACGCTGGCGTTGCCCGCGACCAGCGCGAGGTCGGCGACCTGCTGCGCGTCGAGGCCGGAGATGCCCTTCGGGAGGGCGGTCAGGCCGTCCACGGCGCCGGAGTTGAAGGCGCCGATCACGTGGTGCGGCGGGAGTTCACCGGCGGGCAGCGGGGCGCTCTCGCCGTCCACCAGGGCGGCGTACGCGGACGGCAGGCGGCGTACCGTCTGCGTCGCGTTGTTGATCAGGATGTCGAGCGGCCCCTGCTCGGCGACCTGGTCCGCGAGGGCCACGGCCTGGGCCGGGTCGCGCAGGTCGATGCCGACGACTTCGAGGCGGTGGATCCAGTCCGCCGAGTCGTCCATCGCCTTGAAGCGGCGGATGGCGTCCTTGGGGAAGCGCGTGGTGATCGTCGTGTGCGCGCCGTCGCGCAGCAGGCGCAGCGCGATGTACATGCCGATCTTGGCGCGGCCGCCGGTGAGCAGCGCGCGCTTGCCTGTGAGGTCGGCGTGGGCGTCGCGCTTGGCGCGGTTCTCGGCGGCGCACTTCTGGCAGAGCTGGTGATAGAAGGCGTCGACCTCGACGTACCGGGCCTTGCAGATGTAGCAGGACCGGGGGCGCTGGAGTATCCCGGCGATCTCGCCGACCGTGGAGGAGGAGGGCAGCAGACCCTGCGTCTCGTCGTCGATGCGCTCGGCGGAGCCGGTCGCGGTGGCGTGCGTCACGTTGCGGTCGTGCTCGGTCTTCGCGGCGCGGCGCTCCTGGCGGCGGCGCTGCTTGACCGTGCGGTAGATGCCGGCGGTGGCGCGGCGGACCTGGATCGCGTCCGGGTGGTCGACCTCGATCTTGTCGAGCTCGTCGAGCACGGCGAGGCAGACCGCGAGCCGCTCCGGGTCGATGCCGGGGCCGAAGGTCTGTGCCGGCTCTTCGTCGGGGCCGAAGCCCTCGTCGGAGCCGAACTCCTGGCTGTCCTGTGACGCCACCGTCATCGCCGCTTTTCCTCGTGCTCAGTCGTGCGCGCCCGCGCCCGGAAGTCCCCAAAGCCTCAACTTTACGTAAGCACGGGCGCCTACTCCAAACCGCTTATGCCTTCATAGCCTCCGCTTATGCCCTGACGGCCTCGCCCGGCTACGCCCTGACGGCCTCGGTCAGCTCCTTGAGCTCCTCGTGCAGGGCTGCCGTGAGGCGGTCCAGGTCGGGCACGGCCTCGGCGTCCGCGACCAGGCCGAAGTGGACGCGGCCCCGGTAGGTGGAGACGGCGACGGCCAGGGACTGGCCCTGGGCGAGCGGCGCGAAGGGGTAGACCTCGGTGAGCGGGCAGCCGTCGAGGGTCAGGCCGAGGCTGGGCAGGGGCACGCTGGTGACGAGGATGTCGAAGAGCAGCCGGGCGGCCTGGGCGACGACGGGCCCGCCGAGCCGGTGGCCAAGCGGTGGCACATGATCGGCGAGCAGCGCGACGGCGCCCGCGCCGCGGGTGGGGCCCGCGTCCTTGTTGCGGTCCATGGCGGTACGCACCGTCCGCAGCCGTGCGAGGGGGTCCTGCTCGCCCACGGGGAGGCGGACCAGATAGCCGGAGAGCCGGTTGCCCTGGGGCTGGCCGGCGCGGGGACGGCGGCGCGAGACGGGTATCAGGGCGCGCGGCGCCACGTCGTCGAGGACCGCACCGTCCTCGCCGTCCTCGCCGCGCTCGTCCAGCCAGCGGCGCAGGGCGCCCGCGACGAGGGCGATGAGGACGTCGTTCACGGTGCCGCCGGCCCGCTTGCGGATGCGGTGCACGTCGTCGAGGTCGAGGACCGCGCCCGCGGTGCGGCGGGTGCCGGTCGCGTCCGAGGTCAGGGCCGGGGCGCTCCGGACGCCCCAGGTGGCGCGGGCGACCGAGGCGCCGATGTCGAGGGCCTGGCCGACCTCGCCGAGGGTGCGGCGCACAGCGACGTTCAGGGCGCGCGGGTTGAGCAGGCCGAGCGGGCCTGGCAGCCAGTGGCGGGCGCCCGGCCGCTGCTCGGGGACGGCCCGCCTGGCGCGGGGCGGCGGGGCGGGCTGCGGGTCCATGACCCCGGCGGCGAGGGTGAGCGCGCGCAGCCCGTCGGCCAGGGCGTGGTGGAACTTGAACAGCACCGCGAAGGACGTGCCGTCGGGCCCCGGCAGCACATGCGCCTCCCAGGGCGGGCGCTCCCGGTCCAGGGGCCGCTCCATCAGCTCCCCCGCCGCCGCGTGGAAGTCCCGCGCGGCGGGCGCCAGATGGACGTGTCTGCGCGGGTCGAAGCCCGGCGCCTCCTCGCGCACCGCGCCGCCCACCGGGAGCCAGACGCCGCGGATGCGCATCCGCAGGCCCTCCACCGTGGCGGCGCGGGCGATGAGCAGGTCCGCGGCCCGGCGGGCGGAACCGGGCGCTCCGTCGGCGGCATCGGCGGCATCGGCCGCGAAGACCCCGAGCGCCCCCAGGTGCATCGGGTGCTCGGCGGACTCGATGTTCCAGAAGGCGAGGTCGAGCGGTGCGAGCATCTCGGAGGCGGCGGATATCGGGGCAGCGGCAGCAGCAGGCATGCGGAGCTCTCGCGTCGACGACGGGGAGCTTGCAGTCAATAACCAGCGAACGACTACGGTCAAGTACGTTCGGAACACGGATCGTTACGAGCACATTAAGGCTTGCCCCGGCCCGCTCGCCCCACTCACCCCTCCCGACCGTCCCGTACGCCCCGTCCGTGCGCCCGCCCGCACGCCCCGGCCGAAATCCGACCCCGCGCACCCCCGCAACCACGTCGCGATAGCAACCGTCGCAACGGGCCGTGTCGTCCTAGGAGTTGAGGTGCTCGAGCGGGAGGGGACGGGATGGATACGGTCATCGTGCAGCTGCCGGAGCCGCAGCCGGCGCATGCCGCGCGGCCGGGCAGCGGGCCCGGGGTCGGACCGGGCGGCAGGCCGTCGAGGCCGCGCCTGCTGCGCCTCGGGCCGGGCGGCACCGCGGAGTTCGGGCGCGGCGCACCCGGCGACCCGGTGGCCATCCCCCTGGACGATCCCGGGGTCTCGCGGTGCGCGGGCCAGATCGTGGCCGCCGAGGACTACTGGCGACTGTCCAATTTCAGCCGACGTGTCACGTACGTCGTCGAGAACCTGGAGGGCGCGGGCGAGCACATCAAGGTCGCGCCGGGCCGGCTGGCGGCGCCGGTGCCGTTCGAGTTCTCCCGGGTGCTGCTGCCGGCGACGGACGGCGACGCGTCGTTCAAGGTGTTCGCGCCGGAACACGCCTATCTGGACGGCGAACCGGACGCACGCCTGGGCGAGCCGACGGCCAGTCCCTTCGCGCTCGACCCCACGTCGAAGTACTTCCTCGTCCTGCTCGCCCTGTGCGAGCCGCGGCTGCGGTGTGCCTCCAGCGGGGCGGTGCCGGGCGTGGGTGACGTACTGGAGCGGCTGCGTCCGCTGGCGAGCTGTGCGGAGTTGACCCGCTCGGCCGTCAACTACCACATCGACTACCTGACTTCGGTCAAGCTCCGCCTGCGTGACGAGGCGGCGCAGGAGGCCGGTCAGGTGGGCGGCAAGCGCGAGGAGCTGGTGACGTTCGCGCTCCGCTTCGACCTGGTGCGGGAGGACCATCTCGCCCTCCTGGAGAGGCCCGTATGAACGACGACGCCACCCCGCCCCCGATCAGCGTCTCCCCCGGCTACCTCGTGGGCCCCTGGCGCGTCACCACCCCGATCGGGGCGGGCAGTTGGGGCAGTGTGTACGGCGCCGAATCGACGGTCGACGGCACCGAGGCCGCGATCAAGTTCCTGCGCACCGATCTGCTCACGCCCGGCCAGCGCACCGCCATGGACGACCTGGTGCGGCGCGAGGCCCGTTTCAGCCTGGAGGCCGACCACCCCCACATCGTGCGCACGCACACGGTCCGCACCCTGCACGATCCCGAACGCCCCGACCTCGACGGCGTCACCGCCCTCGTCATGGACCGGGCCGAATGCAGCCTCCAGGACCTGCTGCGGGAGCGGCCCGGGAAGGCGGTGCCGGTGGCGCAGCGGGTGCTCCAGGGGGTGATCGACGGCCTCGCGCACGTCCACGCGCGCGGCTGGGTGCACGGCGACCTCAAACCGGCCAACATCCTCCTTGCCGCCGACGGGGCGGTCTGGCTCGCCGACTTCGGGCTCACCGCCGAGCTGGAGGGGACCCATGCGTACGTCCTGCCGCTCGGGTCGATCGACCATGTGCCGCCGGAGTGGTGGTCGCAGCGGACCGGCTGCCGGGGCACCAAGTTGCGTCCCACGGCGGACGTCTGGGCCTTCGGGGTGCTCGCCCATCAGGTGCTGACCGGCGGCCTGCACCCCTTCCCCGGCTCGACCGCGCGGGCCCGGGCGCTGGCCGCGCAGTCGTATGCGCGGGAAGGTGCGCCGCTGCGTCTCGATGCTCAAGTGCCGGACGGCTGGCGCGAGTTGATCGGTGACTGTCTGCGTCCCGATCATGCCTCCAGGGCGTCCGTCACCGCCGAGAGTCTCGCCGCGCGCGTACGTTCCCTCAGCCGGCCCCACCGTGCCGTACGCCGCCGGACCGCCGTCGTCCTCGCCGCGTGCGGGACCCTGCTGGCAGCTTTGGCCGGCACCGGGGTGGTGCTCGCGACCGACGCGGGCCAAAGCAACGACTCGGCGGGCGACGGACCTTCCCCGTCCGGCACTTCGGTCACCGCCGCCCCGCTCGGCGGCGCCCTGCCCGCCCGCTCGGACGTGCCCGACGCGCTGCGCCCGTACATCACCAACGCCGCCCAGCGCTGCTCCGGCGAGGAGGTCACGCCTGCGCTGATCGCCGCGATGCTCAAGGCCGAGAGCGGTTTCGACGCGGACGCCCACCGGGTGCGTACCGGCAAGGACGGCATCAGGATCCGCGAGTACGGCATCGCGATGTGGACGCCCGAGGTCTTCGACGGCTGGGCGGTGGACGGCGACGGGGACGGCCGCAAGGACTACATGTCACCGCCCGACGCGATCGGGGCGATGGGAGCCTTCCTGTGCCACCTCGACCAGTACTTCAAGGGGCACGGCATGCGGCGCGACGTACCGGCGCTGCTCGCTGCCGCGTATCGCACCAGCGGGAAGGTGGTGGTCGCGGAGGGCGGGGTGCCCGAGCGGACGCGGCCCTTCGTGGAGCAGGTGCTCAAGAACCTTGCGGAGTACGGGAGTCAGGCGTCCTGACCTGGTACGACGGGTCGTCCTGACATACGTCAGGTACCGCGTGGGGCGTGGCGGGCGGATGGTGGAGCACGTAAGGAACACCGCTCCAAACGGGGAGGAACCACCATCATGCGTATGCCCAGCTTCAAGAGGACCCTGGCCGGCCTCGCGGTGATCGCCGCCACCACCGGCGCCGTCGCCACCACGGCGGGCTCCGCCCAGGCAGCGCCGGACGCCAAGCCCGCCAAGGTCGCGGACCGGCAGGCCGCGGCCCAGACCTGCACCGTCAACGACAACGGCGTCAACTACCGCGGCGGGCCCGGCACCGACTACCCGGTGCTCGGCCAGGTCAACCGCGGCCAGAACATCGACGTCCGCGGCGTCGAGGGCAACTGGGCCATGGGCGATCTGTGGGGCGGCACGACCGGCGTGTGGATCCACGTCGCCTACCTGGACTGCTGACCGGTCCGCTGTCCGCCTGTCCATCTGTCCGCCTGTCCGATGCCTTATGGCCGACGGGGTCCGGTCCGTCTCGGGGGAGGGACCGGGCCCCGTCGCACGCCTCGGCTCGGGCTCGCGTCGGGCTCGGGCCTCAACTCGGGCTCGGGCTCGGGCTCGGGCTCGGGCTCGGGCTGGGTCAGTCCACCCGTTGCCCCTTACCGAGCGCGATCACGCCGTTCTTCGAGACGGTGTAGAGCTCGTGGTCGCGTTCGGGGTTGACGCCTATGGTCGCGCCCGGCGGGACGTCGACGTTCTTGTCGAGGACCGCCCCGCGCACCACGGCGCCCCGCCCCACCCGCACGTTGTCGTGCAGCACGGAACCCTGCACCACGGCGCCCGCCTCGACGACCACGCCCGGCGACAGGACCGAGCCGGTGACCTGGCCGCTGATCACACAGCCGGGGCTGACGATGGACTCCCCCGCGATGCCGCCGGCCACGAACTTCGCGGGCGGGCGCTGACCGGGGTGGGTGTAGATGGGCCAGCGCCGGTTGTAGAGGTTGAAGACCGGGTGGTCCGAGATCAGGTCCATGTGTGCGTCGTAGTACGAGTCCAGGGTGCCCACATCGCGCCAGTAGCCGTGGTCCCGAGGGCTCTCGCCGGGCACGTGGTTGTCGTTGAAGTCGTAGAGCTGGGCCACACCCCGGTCGGTGAGCATGGGCAGCAGGGAGCCGCCCATGTCGTGCACCGACGTGTCGTCCTCGGCATCCTGGTGCAGGGCCTCGATGAGGGCCTTGGTGGTGAAGATGTAGTTGCCCATCGAGGCGAAGACATGGCGTTCGTCTCCTGGCAGACCGGGCGGATCGGCGGGCTTCTCCAGGAAGCGCTCCACACGCGAGCCGTCCCGGGCCGGGGTGATGATCCCGAACGAGGAGGACTCGGTGCGCGGCACCCTGATGCCGGCGACGGTGACGCCGGCGCCGCTGTCGATGTGCTGCTGCAGCATCTGGCGGGGGTCCATGCGGTACACGTGGTCGGCGCCGAACACCGCGATGTAGTCGGGCTGTTCGTCGTGGACGAGGTTGAGCGACTGCAGGATCGCGTCGGCGCTGCCCAGGTACCAGCGCGGGCCGAGGCGCTGCTGGGCGGGGACGGGCGTGACGTAGTTGCCGAGCAGGCTCGACATGCGCCAGGTGGTGGTGACGTGACGGTCGAGGGAGTGCGACTTGTACTGGGTGAGGACGCAGATCCGCAGGATGTCGCCGTTGACGAGGTTAGACAGGACGAAGTCGACGAGGCGGTAGGTGCCGCCGAAGGTGACCGCGGGTTTCGCGCGGTCCGCGGTGAGCGGCATCAGGCGCTTGCCCTCGCCGCCCGCCAGGACTATTCCGAGCACCGAAGGTCCACCGCGCATCGCCGCCCCCTAGTTGGTCGGGTCCCCATGTGGTGGGGCCCTGTGGTCGGGCCCCATGTGGTCGCACCGTGCCTGGTCGGGTCCCATGTACCCGGGCCCCATGTGGTCGCGCCCATGCCGTTGCGCCGTGCCTGGCCGGGTCCCCATGTGGCCGGGTCCCATGCGGTCGTGCCTCGTACGGTCATGCCCTGTGCGGTCATGCCCTGTGCGGTGAGGCCCCTTGTGGTGAGGCCCTATGTGGTTGTCTTGTCCGGGCGGAGCTCCTCGTAGATCTCGAGCGTGCGCCGGGCCACCTTGTCCCAGCCGAACTCCCGCACCACGCGCTCCCGTCCGGCGGCGCCCATCCGGCGGGCCGTGGCCGGGTCGGCGACGAGCTCGTCGAGGCGGCGGCCGAAGCGGTGCTCGAAGTCCTCCGGGTGCCGCTCGTCGTGGTCGACAAGGACGCCCGTCACGCCGTCCTCGACGACTTCCGGGATGCCGCCGACCCGTGAGGCGACCACCGGCGTGCCGCAGGCCATGGCCTCCAGGTTGACGATGCCGAGCGGCTCGTACACCGAAGGGCACACGAACACGGCGGCATGGCTGAGGAGTTGGACGACATCGGGGCGCGGCAGCATCTCGGGGATCCAGTGGACGGCCTCGCGGGTCCGCCGCAGTTCGTCGAAGAGCGCGCGGAACTCACGGTCGATCTGCGGCGTGTCCGGCGCCCCCGCGCAGAGCACGAGCTGCACTGCGGGGTCGAGGCGACGGGCGGCGCGCAGCAGGTGCGGGACGCCCTTCTGCCGGGTGATGCGTCCGACGAACAGGACGTACGGCCGGTCCGGGTCGACGCCCAGGCGCCGCACGGTGTCGGTGGCGGGGTCGGGCCGGTACAGGGCGGTGTCGATGCCGTTGTGCACGATGTGGACGCGGGCCGGGTCGAGCGCCGGATAGCAGTCCAGGATGTCGTCCCGCATCCCCCGGGACACGGCGATCACCGCGTCGGCGGCCTCGATGGCGGTGCGCTCGGCCCACCCGGACAGGGCGTAGCCGCCGCCGAGTTGCTCGGCCTTCCAGGGGCGCAGGGGCTCCAGGGAGTGCGAGGTGACCACATGGGGGATGCCGTACAGCAGCTTGGCGAGGTGGCCGGCGAGGTTGGCGTACCAGGTGTGCGAGTGCACCAGCTCGCGGTCTTCGAGGGCGGCGGCCATGGAGAGGTCCACGGAGAAGGTCCGCAGGGCGTCGTTGGCGGTGTGCAGACCGGGGGCGGGGCCGTGGCGCAGGACGCCGGGCTCCTCGCTGTCGCCGTCGCCCCAGCAGTGCACGGAGAGGTCGGCGAGGGAACGTAACTCCCGTGCCAGGAACTCCACATGGACACCCGCCCCGCCGTAGACGTCCGGGGGGTACTCGCGACTGAGCAGTCCCACCTTCACCGTCGGCCCTCCGGTCCCCTGACACGTCGGCGTCCCCACTCATGGTCACGCAGAAGGGGCGCGGGCGGAAGACCGGCGACGCGGACCTGCCAAAGACAGGGCCTCAGCGGCCGGGCGGCCGGTCGAAGCAGCAGTCGCCGCACAGGCCGCCGCCGGGGCACCGGTAGTAGAGGCAGCAGCTGCGGCGCCGGAATGCCGTACCGGTCAGGGTTCCGGTGCCGGTCAGGGCGGGATGCCGCAGCAGCTCGGCGGCAAGGGCGAGCGCGTGCTCACCCGCTTCCGGGCGGCCGTGCCGCCCTGCCCAGCCGTGGAGTTCACGGGCCGCGCCCGCGAGCGCGGAACCCGCGTTGCCCCACAGCAGCCGCTCCGAGATGCGGTACGTGCTGCGCAGGGCCGTGTGCAACGGGTCGAGGTGATCCCGTACGACGGCGTCGGCGAGCTCGGCCACCGGCCGCGTCCGCACCCCGTCGAGCCATAGGTCGTCCGGGCTCGCCCCGTCCCAGTCCCAGCACAGCCGCTCCGGGTCGAGGTCGAGGACCCGGCCGTACAGGGCGGCGGACCCGAGCGCGAGGGACCACAGGCGGGCGGCGAGGCCGAGGTGGGCGACGGACACCCCGATGCGGGACTCGGGGGCGTCGAGGCGGGCGGTGACCTTGTCGACGCGGGCGGTGAGGGGCGCGTGGTCGCCCGCGTGGATGCGGGCGAGGGGAAGGTGGGTGCCGGGTGGGCCCGGCCGCTCGGCGCGCAGGGCGAAGAAGCCGCCGACGGAGGCGAGTTCGGGGAGGTCGACCAGGTCAGCCGGGGGTGCCATGCGGGCAGCCTTTCACGGTGCGGTGGGCGGGGTCGTGCCCGGGCCGATCGGACGGCGGGCAGGGCGCGACGCGGTGGACGATGGACGGTGAACGTGGACAGCGCAAGGGACTCAAGGAAAGGGACTCAAGGGGAGGGAGAGCGCGGGGAAGACGCCCCTCGCCTCACCACCGCAAGTCCCCGACGCACCCCGACGCACCCCGGCGCCGCCCCTGCCCTCCCCGGCACCCACATGAGTGGTTGCGGCGCCGCAACCGGTGCGCCCGTGCGCAACCGCCCTCACCATCACCTCCATGACCATGACACCCCGCAACCGCCGCGCCTTCCTCGGCCTCGGCGCCCTCGTCCTGCCCACGACCGTCGCCGCCGCCCAAGTGCCCTCGCCCAGACCGTTGTTGCCCGACCGGCGCCCGAGGACCGCCGCCGAGGCCCGGGCCCGCCTCAGCGCGGGCAACGCCCGCTACGCCGCGTACCACCCGCGCCATCCGCACGAGGGCCCACGCCGGCGGCGGACGGTGGCCTCGGCGCAGCATCCGTTCGCCGTGGTCCTCGGCTGCATCGACTCGCGCGTGCCGCCGGAGCACATCTTCGACCAGGGCCTCGGCGATCTCCTGGTGATCCGCTCGGCCGGCCACGCCCTGGACGACGCGGTGCTCGGCAGTGTGCAGTACGGCGTCGAGGAGCTCGGCGTGCCGATGGTGGTCGTGCTCGGCCACGAGCGGTGCGGGGCGGTGTCGGCGGCGGTGGCGCGGGTGCGCGGCGGGGCCCGGCCGCGCGGGCATCTGGGCGAGCTCGTGGACGCGATCGCGCCGGCCGCGCGGGAGACCCGGTTCCGGCCCGGCGACTGGGTGGGCAACGCCGTCGAGGCGAACGTGCGGCGGATCGGCGACCGGCTCGGCGGCGATCCGGTGTTCTCGGGGGCGAGCGTGCTGGGGGCACTGTTCGACCTGGACACGGGGCGGGTCCGCTTCACGGAGGCGGGACGGAATACCAGGACTGCCGGGAGTGCTTGAAGTCGTCAGAAGACTGCTTGAAGTCGCCGGAAGATCGGCCCGGCGCCGGACGTTGGAGGAACAGACGACGGCCGGCCCGTGGGGCAGGTCGGCCGCACTGCCGTACGAAACGCTTCCGACCAGGCAAGGAGCGGGGGACATCCACCTTGGAGAGACCACCCACAGGTGTACGGGAGACCTGGCCTACTCCATCGGCAGTAGGACCCAATGCCTGCTCAAGGACGATGCAGAGCCAGGAACGACACGTCATCGTTGAAGGCATGGAATTCGACCGTTGGGCACGTCCAGGGGGCCGTTCACCGCGGCTCCGGGCCGGGAGCATCCGATGAGTGCTCTCGCCCTCGCCGTGCTGCTCTCCCTCGTCTCGGCCGTGGCCTACGCGGCCGGGGCGATCGTCCAGGAACGCGTGGCCGCGAGCACGCCGCAGCAGTCGTACGCCCCGCTGCGGCGGACCAGCTGGTGGATCGCCGTCGGCCTCAACGGCCTGGGCGCGATCCTGCACGTGGCCGCCCTCGCCTTCGGCCCGCTCAGCCTGGTGCAGCCGCTGGGCGCGCTGACCATCGTCTTCGCGCTGCCGATGGCGGCGCTTTTTGTCGGGCGCCGGGCGGGTTCCACCGCGTGGCGTGGCGCGATCATGGCGACGGTGGGCCTCGTGGGCCTCCTCTCGCTCACCGGAACCGCGAATTCCGACTCCCTGGACGGCACCGCGCGGCTGGTGCTCGCCCTGATCACGTTCGGCGCGGTGGCGGCCCTGATGGTCACCGCCCACGCCGTGCACCGGCACCCCGTCGTACGCAGCGTGATCCTGGCCGGCGCCGCGGGCGTCGCGTTCGGTATCGCGTCGGTGTTCACCAAGACGGTCGCCGTCGACTTCACCGCGAGCGCCCCGCTGCAGGAGCTCCCGAGCCTCACGGTGATCGCGGTCCTGGCGACCGGCGGAATGATGCTGTCCCAGGCCTCGTACCGGGGCGCGGGGCTCGCGGCGCCCCTCGCGACACTGACCGTGGTGAACCCGGTGGTCGCGGCGGCGGTCGGGCTCACGCTGTTCGGCGAGAGCTTCCGGTACGGCGCGGCAGGGACGTCCCTGGCCCTCGGCTGCGGTGTCGTGGCGGCGGGCGGTCTGATCCTGCTCACGACGGAGCGCATCGGCGGTACGCGGCAGAGCACGGGCCGCACCGTGGCAAAGGGCCCCGCGATCCGGCGGCCCCGGCAGGCACCGGTGGAGGCACCGGCGGAGCTGGCGTCCGCGCACGTATCGGCGTCGGAGGGTGCGCACGGAGGCGGCGGCGTACGCGAAGGGGCCGTCGTACGGGAAGGGACAGCCGTGTGGGAGGGCTCGGTGGATCAACCACTGGACCAGGCCGCCGTACGGGACGGCTCAATGGATCAGCCGCTGGACCGGTCACCGAATTCCGCACCGGCCGGCGCAGTGGATCAGCCCGTCACGGGTGCGGTGGATCAGCCACTCGGCCCGTCACTGGATCAGCCACTCGATCCCGACCTGGAGCCCCTGGCGGAACTGGCGCGGCTGGACGGCCGGGCCGTCCCCGCCGATCCCTCGGCGCTCGCCTACGACGTCCTCCCGGCGGTCCCGGCCCAGCCCGCGTCGAACCAGACGGGACCGCCCGGCCAGACGAGCATCCGGCAGCGCGACCGGCGCAAGCGCCTCACGCCGTGCGGGCGGCACCGGCCCTGACGCGGGCCGCCCCGCACGGGCTCAGATCCTGACCCCGCCCGCCCGCAGATACGCGAGCGGATCCACGTCCGAACCGTAGTCGGGCCCCGTCCGCACCTCGAAGTGCAGATGGGGCCCGGTCGCGTTCCCGGTGGCACCCGAGCGCCCTATGCGCTGGCCCGCGCCCACGCTCTGGCCGGACTTGACGGTGAGCGCCGAGAGATGGCCGTACTGGCTGTACTTGCCGTCGGTGTGCCGGATCACGACCTGGTAGCCGTACGCGCCGCCCCAGCCCGCCGAGACGACCCGGCCCGCGGCGACCGCCTTCACGGAGGTCCCGGTGGGCACCGGGAAGTCGACGCCCGTGTGATAGCCGCTCGACCAGGAGCCACCGGCCGCGTGGTACGGCGTGCTCGGGCCCGCGGCCACGGGGGCGGCCAGGGTGTGCCCGGTGGAGGTGGACTTGCCACTGTCGGATTTACCGCTGTCGGACTTGCCGCCGTCCGCCTTGTCCCGGTCGGCCTTGCCCCGGTCGGAGCGGTCGGACTTCGAAGCGGGGGTGTCCTCGCCCCGCCCGGACGAGCCCGAACCCGACGACCCGGAACCCGAGCCCGACTTCCCGCCGCCTGCCCCGCCCAACGCGATCCGCTGCCCGGGCAGAATCAGGTCCGGGTCGCCGCCGATGACCTTGCGGTTCGCCTCGTACAGGTGGCGCCAACCGCCCTTGACGTGTTCGGTGTCCGCGATCCGGGAGAGGCTGTCGCCGCGCACGACCGTGTACATCTCGGTCTTGCCCGCCTTGGACTGCGGCGTGGTCTCGGGGCCCGTCGCCGCGGAGGCCTTCTCGACTCGCGAGCCATCCGATCCGGAGGACTTCGACCCGCCAGCGGGGCTGATGTCCGGCGCGTCGCCGCCCCGGGTCAGCCCGGCCTTCACCGAGCACACCGGCCAGGCCCGCGGGCCCTGCCCCTTGAGGACCTTCTCGGCGACGGCTATCTGCTGGTCCTTGGTGGCCAGGTCGGCCCGTGGCGCGTACGCCGTGCCGCCGTAGGCCTGCCAGGTGGACTGGCTGAACTGGAGGCCGCCGTAGTAGCCGTTGCCGGTGTTGATGGACCAGTTGTTGGTCGATTCGCAGGCGGCGACCTTGTTCCAGGTGTTCACGTCGGCCGCGTGGGCCGTGCCGCTCCCCATCAGCGGCAGGGCCATCCCGGCCCCGCCCGCCGTGACGGTGAGCGAGGCGCGGTTGATCCTGCTGGGCTGGTACCGGCGGTGACGACCGCGTACGGCCATGGAAACCCCCTACAGGCGCCCGTGGACACGCGCGCGCACACTCGTCAGGAGCCGCAAAAGTAATCGCTCCGAACAGGCCATGACAAGGGGGCGCGCACACCGCCAAATCCCTTTACCAGCTGATCAATTGGATGAAAGAGCCAGTGCGGGGCGGCTCGCTAGGACCTCAACTTGCCCGGCAGCCAGCCCAGTTGTACGGCCTGCTGGTAAGGACCGCCGCCCTCGTGGTCGTTGAAGGAGTACAGCTCGATCGCCTTCTCCACCGATGCTCCGGCGCCCCCTCGGGAGCCGTAGGAGTTGAACGCCGCGTAGACGGTGGACGGCGGGCAGGTCTGGTCCTCCAAGGCCGCCGAGAAGAGGGCGGGGGCGGTTCCGCGTGCGGCGAAGTGGACGCCGTCGAAGTAGGAGAGGGTGCGGAAGACCTGCTCCTCATCTCCCCTGCGGGCCTTCAGGTACTGGCCTATCTCGCGGTAGGGCTGGCGGTCGGTGAGGGTCGCCGCGCGCGGGAAGTCGCACAGGAACGGCACGTCGGGGGCTATCGCCGCCAGGTCGGGCACGAGCCCGCCGACCGCGAGGGTCAGACCGCCGCCCTGGCTGACGCCGGTGGCGGCGACGCGGGCGGCGTCGACCAGGGGGTGGGCGCGGGCCGCCTCGACGGCGCGTACGGCATCGGTGTAGAGACGGCGGTAGTAGTAGTCGTGCGGGTCCTCTATGCCGCGCGTCATGAAGCCCGGATGGGCCGGACCGCTGCCCACCGGGTCCGGAGTGACGCCCTCCGCCCAGCCCGCACTGCCCTGTCCGCGCGTGTCCATGACGAAGTGCGCGAAGCCCGCCGCGGCCCAGAGCAGATGCATGTGGGGCAGCCCGCGCCCGCCTCCGTACCCGATGTACTCGACCACCGCGGGCACCGGCCCGGTCAGGCCGGCGGGCAGGATCAGCCATGCCTTGACCGGGTGTCCACCGAACCCGGCGAAGGTGACGTCATGAACCTCGACCGAAGTAAGCGCGAGATCAACGGGCGCGAACCGCGCGTCCAGGTCGTACTCGCGGGCCTCGGCGAGGGTCTTCTCCCAGAACTGGTCGAAGTCCTCGGGCTGCGGCAACGCCGGGCGGTAGTTCCGCAGTTGGTCGAGCGGCAGGTCGAACAGGGCCATGGGCGACACACTCCTCGGGCACGCTTCGGCTTTTCACCGGTCAGGCTTCGGACACGCTGTCGGGAAAACTCCGGGCAGCCTAAGTGGATACTTGGCCCGTCGACAGCACTTCCGATTCCAGGAGCTTTGAGTCAATGAGCACTTCAGCCCAGATCGGCGTCACCGGACTCGCGGTCATGGGGCGCAACCTCGCCCGCAACTTCGCGCGCAACGGCTACTCGGTCGCCCTGCACAACCGCACCGCGGCCAAGACCCGTGCGCTCGTCGAGGAGTTCGGGGACGAGGGGACCTTCGTCGCCGCCGAGAGCGCCGAGGAGTTCGTGGCCGCCCTGGAGCGCCCCCGCCGGCTGGTGATCATGGTGAAGGCGGGTGAGCCGACGGACGCGGTGATCCGCGAGTTCGCGCCGCTCCTGGAGCCGGGCGACATGATCATCGACGGCGGCAACGCGCACTTCGCCGACACCCGGCGCCGCGAGCAGGAGCTGCGCGAGCAGGGCCTGCACTTCGTCGGCACCGGCGTCTCCGGCGGCGAGGAGGGCGCGCTGCTCGGCCCGAGCATCATGCCGGGCGGCTCGGTGGAGTCGTACGCGACGCTGGGCCCGATGCTGGAGAAGATCTCCGCGAAGGCCGCCGACGGCACCCCGTGCGTGACGCACTGCGGCCCCGACGGCGCCGGGCACTTCGTGAAGATGGTGCACAACGGCATCGAGTACGCCGACATGCAGCTCATCGCCGAGGCGTACCACCTGCTGCGCGATGTCGCGGGCTACTCCCCCGCCCAGATCGCGGACATCTTCCGCACCTGGAACACCGGCCGACTGGACTCGTACCTGATCGAGATCACGGCCGAGGTCCTCAGCCACGTGGACGCCAAGACGGGCAAGCCCTTCGTGGACGTCGTGCAGGACCAGGCCGAGCAGAAGGGCACGGGCCGCTGGACCGTGCAGATCGCGCTCGACCTGGGCGTTCCGGTCTCCGGCATCGCCGAGGCCGTCTTCGCCCGCTCCCTCTCCGGCCACACCGCGCTGCGCGAGGCCTCGCGCGAGCTGGCGGGCCCTTCGGCCAAGCCGCTCTCGGAGGCCGAGGCGGCGGCGTTCGCGGACAAGGTCGAGCAGGCGCTGTACGCGTCCAAGATCGTCTCGTACACGCAGGGCTTCCACGAGATCCAGGCCGGCAGCGACGAGTACGACTGGAACATCGACCTGGGCGCCGTGGCCTCGATCTGGCGCGGCGGCTGCATCATCCGTGCCGCGTTCCTGGACCGCATCCGTGCGGCCTACGACGCGCGTGCGGACCTGCCGAGCCTGCTCTCCGACAAGGGCTTCGCCGACGAGATCGGCGCGGCGCAGGACGACTGGCGTGCGGTGATCGTGGCGGCGACCCAGCAGGGCGTGCCCACGCCGGGCTTCGCGGCGGCGCTCGCGTACTACGACGCACTGCGCGCCGAGCGCCTGCCGGCGGCGCTGACGCAGGGCCAGCGGGACTTCTTCGGCGCGCACACCTACCGGCGCACGGACCGCGAGGGGTCGTTCCACACGCTGTGGGGCGGCGACCGCGCCGAGGTCGAGGCGTAGGCATCGAGCCGTAAGCGTCGCGGTACAGGCGCAGCGCGTACGCGGCACCGGGGCCGGGCCTGTATGGCCCGGCCCCGGTGCCGCGTCGTCAGCGCCATGTCGTCGGCGTTACGAGATCGGCCCCGGCTGAGGCTGAGGCTCGGGTACCGGATCCGGCCCGGGCGGGCTCGGGACCGGCGAAGGCGAGGGCTGCGGCACCGGATGCGGCACGGGGTGCGGGACCGGCTCCGGGACCGGGATCGGATCACCCGGATTGCCCGGCTCGCCTGGTTCCGGCCGCCGGTCGGGACCGACCGGGCCACCGGGGCCGGGGGTGGGCCAGGGGTGGACGGGATCGGGATACGGGTCGCTCATGGGAGTTCCTCCAGCGGAACGGGGAGGTGCTGGACCGCCGGGCGCAGGCCCTGGGGGCGGTCGTCCTTCCACTGTCTCCCGCCTCGGGTGCCCGCGCCCGGCGAAGCTATCCGCCGACCATGACCGAACCTGCCCTGATCAGGCCTTTTGCCGGATGAGCCGCACCACGGGAATGTCCCGCTCCGTCTTCTTCTGATACGCGGCGTACGGCGCGAAGAGCTCCACGAGGGACGGCCACACCCGCGCCTTCTCCTCGGCGCTCAGCGTCTCGGCCCGCGCCTCGAACCGCTCCGGCCCGACCCTGAGGCGCGTCTCGGGCTCGGACTCCAGGTTCCGGTACCAGAGCGGGTGCTCGTCGGCGCCGCCGTTCGACGCCACGACCAGGTAGTCCTCGCCGTCCGTGCCGTAGATGAGCACGGTGCGCCGCCACTGTCCGGAGCGCCGGCCCTTGTAGTCGAGCAGCAGGCAGGGCGCGCCCTGGACGGTGGCGCCCTTGGTGCCGCCGGACTCCTCGTAGATGCGGGCCTGGTCGGCGACCCAGCCGGTGGGGCTGATGGTGATCTCGTCGTCCTGCGCCATGGAGGCTCCTTCGGTCGTACGTCGCCTGCGTTGCCGTGACTTGGGTCAACGCCGGAGTGCGCGCGTCCCTTCCTGGACCCGGGTCACCATTTCCCGGGATCCGCGGCGAGCTGCCGCTTCGCGGCCTCGACGAGTTCCGGCGCGGCGGCCGGGGCCTCGTCCGGGTGGCGCTCGGCCCACTTGGCGACGTACGGGCAGAGCGGCACCACGGCGGCGTTCTCGCGCCCCGCGAGGGCGTACAGCTCACGGGCGAGCGAGCCGGCGATGCCCTGTCCCTCGTGCGCCGGCTCCACCACGGTGTGCACGGCGACCAGGGCGCGGACGGGCTCCGACTGCTCGAAGTAGGCGATGTGGCCGACGACTTCGGATCCGGCGCGGGCCTCGAGACGGCCCTGCGCCCGATCGTCGTGGATCTTGATGTCTGTCATGGCCACAGTCTGCGCTACGCGGTGCGGGCCCCGCTCGCCGGCTCCGGCACGCGCGCGTGCGGGCTGCGGGAGGTGTCGCTGCCCGGTACGGGGGCCGAGGCGTCGTCGCCGAGCTCGACGATGCGGTTGTCGGCGTCGACGTGTACGACGCTGGGGCGCAGGGTGCGGGCCTCGGCGTCGTCGACCTGGGCGTAGCTGATGAGGATGACGAGGTCGCCGGGATGCACGAGGTGGGCGGCGGCGCCGTTGATCCCGATGACGCCGGAGCCGGGCTCGCCCTCGATGACGTAGGTCTCCAGGCGGGCGCCGTTGGTGATGTCGACGATGTGGACGAGCTCGCCGGGGAGCAGGTCGGCGGCCTTCATGAGGTCGGCGTCGACGGTCACGGATCCCACGTAGTGCAGGTCGGCCTGGGTCACCGTGGCGCGGTGGATCTTGCTCTTGAACATGGTGCGCAGCATGGTGCGACTCCTGTTGGGTTGAGGGTCGCGTCCCGCGGGCGGGTACGCGCCGACGTCGCCCAGAATACTTGTTCCCCCTCAAGCGCCGGACGGGCTGATGAATCAGCCCGTCCGGCGCTTGAGGACTTTCGGGAAGGGGCGGGGTGCGGAAATATCAAGCCGCCTCAACCACCGCATCCCCGTCGGCCTTCGCGAACTGCGTCCGGTAAAGCTCCGCATACCGCCCGCCGAGCGCGAGCAGCTCCTCGTGCCGTCCCCGCTCCACGATCTGCCCGGCCTCGACGACGAGGATCAGATCCGCGGCCCGCACCGTCGACAACCGGTGCGCGATGACCACCGCCGTGCGCCCGGCCAGGGCCTCACCGAGGGCTTCCTGCACCGCCGCCTCGGAGGTGTTGTCCAGGTGGGCCGTCGCCTCGTCGAGGATCACCACCCGCTGCTGGGCAAGCAGCAGCCGGGCGATCGTCAGCCGCTGCCGCTCCCCGCCGGAGAGGCGGTAGCCCCGCTCCCCCACCACCGTGTCGAGCCCGTCCGGCAGCGAGGCGACCAGGTCCTCCAGGCGGGAGCGGCGCAAGGCGTCCCACAGGTCGTCCTCGGTCGCCGAGGGCCGGGCGAGCAGCAGGTTGGCGCGGACCGAGTCGTGGAAGAGGTGGCCGTCCTGGGTGACCATGCCGAGCGTGTCCCGTACGGAGGCCGCGCTCAGGTCGCGTACGTCGACACCCCCGAGGCGCACGACCCCGGAGTCCGCGTCGTACAGGCGGGGCACCAGCTGCGCGATGGTCGACTTGCCGGCGCCGGAGGAGCCCACGAGCGCCACCGTCTGGCCGGGTTCGGCCTTGAACGACACCTCGTGCAGGACCTCGGCGCCGCCGCGGGTGTCGAGGGAGGCGACCTCTTCGAGGGAGGCGAGGGAGACCTTGTCGGCGGCCGGGTAGCCGAAGCGGACCTTCTCGAACTCGACGGAGACGGGCCCCTCCGGGACCGCGCGGGCGTCCGGCTTCTCCTCGATGAGCGGCTTGAGGTCGAGCACCTCGAAGACCCGCTCGAAGCTGACCAGGGCGCTCATGACCTCAACTCGGGCTCCCGCCAGGGAAGTCAGGGGCGCGTAGAGGCGGGTGAGGAGCAGCGCGAGGGCGACGACCGCGCCGGGTTCGAGCGAGCCGCGCAGCGCGTAGTAGCCGCCGAGCCCGTACACCAGGGCGAGGGCGAGGGCCGAGACCAGCGTCAGCGCGGTGATGAACGCGGACTGCGCCATGGCGGTGCGTACGCCGATGTCCCGCACCCGCCGTGCCCGCTCCGCGAACTCCGCGGACTCCTCACCGGGCCGCCCGAACAGCTTGATCAGGGTCGCGCCCGGCGCCGAGAACCGCTCCGTCATCCGCGTCCCCATGGCGGCGTTGTGGTTGGCGGCCTCGCGCGTCAGCCCGGCCATCCGGGCGCCCATCCGGCGTGCGGGGATCACGAACACGGGCAGCAGCACCAGCGCGAGCAGGGTGATCTGCCAGGACAGGGTGAGCATCACGGCCAGGGTCAGGAGCAGGGTGACGATGTTGCCGACCACCCCGGAGAGCGTGTTGGAGAAGGCGCGTTGGGCGCCGATGACGTCGTTGTTGAGGCGGCTGACGAGGGCGCCGGTGCGGGTCCGGGTGAAGAAGGCGACCGGCATCTTCTGCACGTGGTCGAAGACCGTGGTCCGCAGGTGCAGGATCAGGTCCTCGCCGAGGCTCGAGGAGAGCCAGCGGTTGAGGAGTCCGAGTCCCGCCTCGGCGATCGCGATGAGCGCGATCAGGCCGGCGATGCGGAGCACCACGCCCTGGTCGGAGCCCTTCACGATGGCGTCGACTACCTTGCCCGCGAGGACCGGGGTGGCCACCGCGAGAAGTGCGAGCACCACGCTGAGCAGCAGGAACTGCACGATTCGGCGGCGATGTGGGCGGGCGAAGGCGCCGATGCGGCGCAGGGTGGCGCGGGCGAAGGGGCGTCGGTCCTGCTGCGCGGTCATCACGCTGTGCAGCTGCGTCCAGGCTGTGGTCTCCATGCTCATGGTCAGAACCGTAGGACCTCAAGCAAACTTGAGGTCAAGGGTTTGCCGGAACTGCCGGTCATTCGTCAATCGGCGATCTTCTCCCGGGCGTTGACCGGCGTGTCAGCGCCCGTACGCCCGTCCGCAACCCCACGTTGGTGCGGTGTGGAAAACCTGTCCTTCCGTGAGGAAACCCCGCCTCTTCGAGCAGAAGCCCCGGCTTCCGGCGAAGCCGCACCCCCCGGCCACCACCCGACTCCCGCTCCCCTCCCTGCGCCAGATCCTGTGTCTGCTGCCGCTCGCGTTCGTCGCCGTGCTCGCGGTGCGGCACTGGCCCGTGCTCGCCGAGGGCTTCGCCAAGCTGCCCGCCGCCGAGCCCGGCTGGTTGCTCGCCGCCGGCTCGACGACCTGTCTGGCCTGGGTCGCTGCGGCCTGTACGCGGCAGGGCGCGGTGGTCGAGCGGCTGCCCGCGTTCCGGCTCCTTGCCACGCAGTTCGCGGCGGGCGCGGCCAACCACATGCTGCCCACCGGGCTCGGGGCGGGGGCGGTGAACCTCCGCTTCATGACGGTGTGCGGCCTGCCGCTCGCCCGCTCCTCGGCGGCGCTCGCGCTGTACATGCTCGCCGAGGCACTGGGCCGGATCACCCTCCTCGCGGCGCTGCTCGTCGCGTTCCCGGGCGCGCTGCGGCTCGGCACGCTGCTGCCGGGCGGGGCCCTGGAGTCGCTGCTCGTGGTGACGGTGGCGGTGGTGTGCGTCCTGGTGACGGTGCTGCTGCTCGTACGCAGACTCCGTACCGCCGTACGTGACTTCCTGCGCACCGCGCTGGGCGAGGCCCGGTCCGTGCACGCCCGGCCCGCGCGGGCCCTCGCCCTGTGGGGCGGCTCGCTCGCGTTCCCGGCGTTGCAGGCGGCGGGCCTGGTCGCGGTGGGGCGGGCGCTCGAACTTCCCGTACCGCCCATGCACATGGCCCTCGCCTATCTCGCGGCGACCGTGGCGGTGGCGCTGGTGCCGACGCCGGGGGGCCTCGGCTCGGTCGAGGCCGCGCTCGTGGTGGCGCTGGTGGCGGCGGGCGGGCCCGCGGCCGTGGCGACGGCCGTCGTGGTGGCGTACCGGATCATCACCGTGTGGCTCCCGCTGCTGCCGGGGGCACTCACGCTGGGTGCGCTCGTACGGTTCAAGGTCCTTTAGCCGGAACCGGGGGGTCGGGTCGCCGGTGGGCCCGCTCGGTAGTTTGTGCTGTGCCGCCGTCGTCCCGGCCGCCGCCTCCAGCCGTCGCCTCCAAGGGAGTTGCCCTCGATGACCGACCACGCCGTACGCAGCGAACGCCAGGGCCCCGTCACCACCGTCGTCCTGTCCCGCCCCGAGGTGCGCAACGCGGTCGACGGGCCCACGGCGGCTCAACTGGCGGACGCCTTCCGTGACTTCGAGGCCGACGACGAGGCGCGCGTGGCCGTCCTGTGGGGCGCGGGCGGCACGTTCTGCGCGGGCGCCGACCTCAAGGCGATCGGCAGCGAGCGCGGCAACCGGGTCGAGGCCGACGGCGACGGGCCGATGGGGCCCACCCGGCTGCGGCTGACCAAGCCGGTGATCGCCGCGGTGAGCGGGCACGCGGTGGCGGGCGGCCTTGAGCTGGCGCTCTGGTGCGATCTGCGGGTCGCCGAACAGGACGCGGAGTTCGGGGTGTTCTGCCGCCGCTGGGGCGTGCCGCTGATCGACGGCGGCACGGTGCGGCTGCCCCGGCTGATCGGGACGAGCCGCGCGATGGACATGATCCTGACCGGACGGCCGGTGGCGGCTGCGGAGGCGTACGAGATGGGCCTGGCCAACCGTGTGGTGGCCCCGGGCCGGGCGCGGGCGGAGGCCGAGGCGCTCGCGGCGGAGATCGCCCGGTTCCCGCAGGCCTGTCTGCGCCACGACCGTACGTCCGTACTGGAGCAGGAGGGCCTGTCGGAGGAGCAGGGCCTGGCGAACGAACTGCGGCACGGCGTGGGCGTGTTGGGCGGCGCCCTGGAAGGTGCGTCCCGGTTCGCGGCGGGGGCGGGGCGGCACGGGACGTTCGAGTAGGCCCGCGCTCTCAGGGCAGCAGCACCCAGTCCGCCGTCAGCGCCGCGACCAGGCCCGCGCCGAGCACCCAGGTGCCGAGCCGGGTGCGGCCGCGACGGCTGAGTTCGATGACGATGCCGCAGAGGATGAGCAACAGCCCGTACACCCCGACGACGAGCACCGACGCCCGGCTGTTGAGGCGCACGGCGAGGACCACTCCCACCGCGGCCATCGCCACGGCGGCCGCCGCGATGCGCATCCGTCTGGCCTGGCGGGGCGTGAGCGCCGCACGTGCGGGCTCGGATACGTCTGCGGCCTCGACCTGGTCTTGATCAGATGCGCTCATGGCCCAGGATCGTAATCCCTCACGCGCACGCGTTCGAGGGCGGTCTCAGCGCAGCAGCAGTTGCACGCCGCCCAGCACGGTCGCCGCGATCACCAGGCGCTCGAACAGCCGCTGGTCGATGCGGTCCACGCAGATCTTGCCGAGGTAGGCGCCGGGAATCACGAACAGCACGAGGGCCGCGTCCAGCGCGAGCGACCGCAGGTCGATCAGGCCCAGGCCCACGCTGAAGGGCACCTTGAAGGAGTTGACGATCAGGAAGAACCACGCGGAGGTCCCCAGGAACCCCAGCTTCTTGAAGCCCGCGGACAGCAGATACAGGGACATCACAGGGCCGCCGGCGTTGGCGACCATGGTGGTGAACCCGCCGAGCACTCCGTAGGAGCGGGCCTTCGCGCGGGCGCCGCGCGACAGTTGGCCGGGCCCGGTGGTGGCATCCGTACCTTCCTGAACGGCCCTGTCCATCCTGCGCCGCAACACGGTGAACCCCGCCATCAGCAGCAGGATCGCCCCGATCGACGTACGGACCGCGGCGTCGTCCGCCCACATCATGAACGCCGTCCCGGCAAGCACCCCCGCCCCGACCGCGGGGAACAGCCGCCACAGCGTGGGCCAGTGGGCATGCCGGCGGTAGGTGTGGACGGCGATGAGGTCCCCGGCGATCAGGACGGGCAGCAGCACTCCGGTCGACTCGCGCGCGGGCAGCACCGCGGCGAAGATCGCGAGGCTGACCGTATTGGCGCCGCTGACCGCGGTCTTGGAGAACCCGACGAGCGCCGCGGCGCCCGCGAGGGCTGCGCCTTGCCAGAGTGTGAGGTCGTGCCAGATGGTGAGCGTCCCTATCGCTTGGGTCGCGGGGGCTCTGCCCCGGGACCCCCGGTCCTCAAACGCCGGACGGGCTGGTTTGTTGCGGCGAGGATACGGGCCCCACCGGATCTAACCCCGGAGCCGGCCCGCGATCTCCCCTCGCGATGCGATCCCCAGCTTCGCCAGGATCCGCTCCAAGTGGGCGTCGACCGTCCGCTTCGAGATGACGAGGCGCTCGGCGATCTCCCGATTGGACAGCGACTCGGCGGCGAGCAGCGCCACTTCGCGCTCGCGCCGGGTCAGCGCGACGGCCGCGGCAGCGGCGTCCCGCAGCGCCCGCGCAGTGCGCGGTGCCGGTACGTCCCCGCGGACAGGTGCCGCTTCCTGCTCGCCCGTGACCACGGCGACCACCTGGTCGAGCGCCTGCGCGGCCCCTTCGGCCCGCAACCGCCCGCACCGCGCCTGCCCCAGCGCCCGCTCGGCCGCGGCCACCGCCGTGCGGTGCAGGTCGAGCATGATGGCCGTGCCGCCGAGCCGGGCCCCGGCGTTCTGCCACAGCGGGTCGGCGGCCCCGATGAGCCGCATCGCGTCCTCGTGCCGTTCCTCGTGCGAGGCGAGCCAGGCCAGGAGCTCCAGGCAGTAGCCCATGCCGACGCCGTCGCCCAGCTCGTGCTTGATGCGCAGCGCGGTGCGCCCGGACTCGGCGCTCTGCCCGAACTCGCCCCGCCGGTAACGCGTCGCGCCCGTCACGTAGTGCAGATAGCCGCGCACCCACCCTTCGGTGGAGTCCGCGCGAAAGCGGCGCAGGCCTCGTTCGCACACCGCGATGGCCGCGTCCAACTCGCCCATCAGGTGGTTCATGAGGCCTATCTGGGTCTCCAGGGTGACCAGACCGATCGTGTCGTCGGCGGCCTCGAGGATCTCGTAGGCCTCGCTCGCCGCCTTGGCCGCCTCCTCGTGGTGGCCCATGAAGGTGTGGCAGAGGTTCAGATAGACCCGGCCCCGGCCGGCGATCACCGGGTCGCCGAGGCCGTCGGCGAGGGACACGCACTCCTGTGCCTGCTCCAGGGCGACCGGGTCGGCCTGGAAGGCGCCGAGATAGCTGGACTGTGCGAGCGCCCACGCGCGTTCGCGGCCGTCCGGGAAGCGATCGGTGATCTTCCGGTACCAGTAGCGGCCCTCGGTGTGCAGTCCGGCGATGTGCCAGTAGCCCCAGAGGGCCCCGGTGAGCGCGGCGGCCTCACGGTCCTTGCCGGGGGTGGCGAGCGCGTACTCCACGGCGACCCGGAGGTCGGTGTGTCTGCGGCGCAGTTCGCGGTAGCGGGCGATCTGGTCGTCGTCGAGGAAGTGCCGGTCGAAGCCCTCGGCCGCCACGAGACACCATGCGAAGTGCCGTTCGCGTACGGCTCCCTCCTCGCCGCGGACGGCCAGGTGCTCGGCGCCGTACTCGCGCAGCGTGTCCAGCATCCGATAGCGGGAGCCGTCCTCGCCGACGCGCAGGACCACCGACTTGTCGACGAGTCCGACGAGCGACTGCAGCACGTCCTCGTGCGGCAACTCGCCGCCCGCACAGACCTCTTCGGCGGCCGCTATGTCGAAGGACCCGGCGAACACGGAGAGCCGCGACCACAGGAGCTGCTCCTGCGCGGTGCACAGGTCGTGGCTCCATTCGATGGCGGTACGCAGGGTCTGGTGGCGCGGCAGTGCGGTGCGCCGGCCGCCGGTGAGGAGGCGGAAACGGTCCTCGATGCGTTCCAGGAGCTGGCCGAGGGGGACCGCGCGCAGCCGTACGGTGGCCAGTTCGATGGCGAGGGGCATGCCGTCGAGGCGGCGGCAGAGCCGGACCACGTCCGCGCGGTTGGCCTGGTCGACGGTGAAGCCGGGCACGACGGCGGCGGCGCGCTGCGCGAACAGCTCGATCGCGTCGCCTCCTTCGTCGCTCTGGACGGGCAACGGCGCGACGGGGCAGATGTGTTCGCCGGGCACGTCGAGGGGTTGCCGGCTGGTGGCGAGGACGGAGACACCGGTGGTCTCGCGCAGCATGATGTCGGCGAGCATCGCGCAGGCGTCGACCAGGTGCTCGCAGGTGTCGAAGACGATCAGCGTGCGCTGGTCGCGGAGGTGGTCGAGGACGGCGTCAAGCGGGGAGCGGGCTTCGTTCTCCGGCAGGCCGAGGGCGGCGGCGACGGTGTGCGGCAGGAGTTCGGGGTCGCGCAGCTCGGAGAGTTCGACGAGGCGGACGCCGTGCTCGTACCGCTCGGCGACCCGGGCGGCGGTGCGCAGGGCGATCCGGGTCTTGCCGACGCCACCGGGGCCGGTGACCGTCACCATGCGGGCGATCCTCAACTCGGCGGCGACCCCGGCGAGTTCCGCTGCCCGTCCCACAAATCCCGTGACTTCCACGGGCAGTTCTCCCGGACGTCGGCGGATCAGCCCGTATGTCATGTGCTGCCTCATAGAGTCGTTGGTCACGCGCTGTCGACGATACGTTCCTGCCGAGTTGGTGACACGTGTCGTTCACGAAGAGCACACGAAACAGCTGTTCAGAAGCGCCGCGCGGGGAGGAAGGGCGCGGAGCGGACCGGGGCCGAAGGGCCGAAGAACCGGTGAGGGGGCGCGCTCCACCGACCCCGACGGAAGGAGGGGGGAATGCCAGGGACGGGGGCGCGCCGACGGCACGACGACGGTCGGCTGGCTCACCGACAAGTCAGCCGACCTCGCTCATGCCGTACATCCGTCATCCTGCCGCCGGAAGCGGCGTCCCGCATCGCCGTACGCGCGTTGTCGGTATACGTAACTTCGCCGTCGGGCCCGGCTACGTATACCTAGTCGCGCGCCCGGCGAGCACTTTTCGTCCCCTTGACGACAACCCGGTCGCCTCGATATCGTCGACATGACGAAAACGGAACCGGGGCCTGAGAACACCGGGACAGAGAACGATGACGAGGGGATCCCATGGCCGACATCACCCGCCGCTTCGGCTGGCGCCATCTGCGCTCGGCGCCCACCGCCCACATCCGCCACCACCGGCGCGGCACGCTCGTGCACGACGGGCCCGGACTGAGCTTCTGGTTCCGCTCGTTGACCGCCGCGCTGTCCGAAGTGCCGGTGAACGACCGGGAGTTGGCGATGGCCTTCCACGCGCGGACGTCCGACTTCCAGGACGTGAGCGTGCAGGCGACGGTGACGTACCGGATCAGCGAGCCGGCGACCGCGGCCGAGCGCCTCGACTTCTCCATCGACCCGGACACCGGCGTCTGGCGCGGCGCCCCGCTGGAGCAGCTGGCCACGCTGCTCACCGAGACCGCGCAGCAGCACGCCCTCGACGTGCTGGCCCGCACTCCGCTGTCCGCGGCCCTGGTCGACGGTGTCGCGGCGGTCCGGGCCCGCATCGCCGACGGCCTCGCCGCCGAGCCCCGGCTGCCCGGCACGGGCATCGAGGTGGTCGCCGCCCGGGTCGTCGCCATCCGCCCCGAACCCGAGGTCGAGCGGGCGCTGCGCACCCCGGCGCGCGAGGAGATCCAGCAGGAGGCCGACCGGGCGACGTACGAGCGGCGGGCGGTGGCGGTGGAGCGGGAGCGCGCCATCGCCGAGAACGAGCTGGCCAGCAAGATCGAACTCGCCCGTCGTGAGGAGCAGTTGGTCGACCAGCGCGGCACCAACGCCCGTCGCGAGGCCGAGGAGAACGCGGCCGCGGACGGCGTACGCGCCGAGGCCGAGGCCGCCCGCAAGGTGCGCCTCGCCAAGGCGGAGGCCGAAGCGGCCCGCGAGCTCGGCGAGGCGCGGGCGACGGCCAAGTCGGCCTGGCTGCGGGCCCACGCGGAGATCCCGGCGGCGACCCTCAACGCGCTGACCGCGACCCGGTTCGCCGAGAATCTGCCCCGCATCGACAGCCTCACCCTCTCCCCCGACGTGCTGACCGGGCTCCTCGCCAAGCTGGGCCGCCCGGCCGCCGAGGGCGACGCCTCGTGAGCCTCGCGCCGCGGGCCGTGCTCGTCCATCGCACCACGGAGTACGAGGAGTTGCTCGCCCGGCACGGCACACACGGTCAGGCCGCGTTCTTCCTCTCCTCGCGCGGGCGGTCCATCGAGGAGGTCGTCGAGCGCCATCAGCGCACCCGGCGGGCGCTCGCCGAGGTGGCGGCCGCGGTGCCACTGCAGTGGCGGCAGACGCGGGTGGAGCGGGCGGACCTGGACCGGTTCCTGTTCGGGCCCGAGGACGTGGTGGTCGTGGTCGGGCAGGACGGGCTCGTGGCCAACGCGGCGAAGTATCTGTCCGGCCAGCCGGTGATCGGCATCGACACCGACCCCGGCCGCAATCCGGGCGTGCTCGTGCGCCACCGGGCCGCGGACGCCGCGAAGTTGCTGCCGGCCGCGCTCGGGGCGCGGTCCGCCGTCGACGAGCTCACCATGGTGGAGGCCGTCGCCGACGACACCCAGCGGCTGCTCGCACTCAACGAGATCTACTTCGGGCCGCCGAGCCACCAGACCGCCCGTTACCGGCTCGGGACGGGCGACGTGGGGTTCGGGGCGGGCAACGAGGGGTTCGGGACTGGCGGGGTGGGGTTCGGGGCGGGCGACAAGGGCTTCGGGACGGGCGGCGAGGGCTTCGAGGCGGGCGGCGGGGACGAGGCTCCGGAGGTGCAGGCCTCCTCCGGGGTGCTGGTCGGCACGGGGACGGGGGCCACGGGGTGGCTGCGGTCCGTGTGGCAGCAGTGCGGGTCGGGCCTGGAGCTGCCGGGGCCGACGCAGGCGCGGCTGATCTGGTTCGTACGGGAGGCCTGGCCGTCGCCCGCCACCGGGACCTCACGGGTGGCGGGACTGCTCGGCCGGGGCGAGGGGCTGCGGCTGACCATCGAGTCGGACCGGCTGATCGTCTTCGGCGACGGGATGGAGACGGACGCCCTGGAGCTCGCCTGGGGGCAGACCGTGCGGCTCGGAGTGGCGGAGACGGCGCTGCGGTTGCTGGTGTGAGCCGGTCCGTCGGCTGCCGACGTGCCGGTGCGACTGCCTGCCGACATGACCTCGTACGGGAACCGGCAGGACCAAAGTCCCGCTATCAGCAGGGCACTAAGCCCCCAACTCCCCGGATAGGTCATTAATTGACCTTCTCTATACGAAACGGAGAAAGGTGTCTTTCTAGCCTGAAGGGATGACCCACTCCTTCCCCGGCAACGACCGTCGGCGCCCGCAGGGCCGACGCAGGCGGCCGCACACCCGCCGCCGCCTTCTCGTGGTGGCGGCATCCATAGTGGCGCTCGGCCTGGTCGCCTGGCCCGTGCTGAACCATTTCGATGTGTTCTCCGACAACGGCGACCCGATGACCTTCGGGTCGAACGAGGCGGGCAGCGGGGACGGGAACGGCGGGGTGCAGACCGCCGGCAACGGCAAGACCCTGATGCCCACCGGTCCCGCCGCCGACGTCCGCGTCGCCGCCACCGTGCAGGACGGCACCAAGATCGGCGAGGTCACCTTCACCGGGAAGAAGTCCGGCTTCACCGGCAAGGTGTGGCTGTGGGCGCCCAAGGAGTACACCGACCCCAAGTACGCCAAGAGCGGCTTCCCCGTGCTGATCGCGCTGCCGGGCGGCGCGGGCTATCCGACCAACTACTGGATGGGCACCGACCTCAAGCTGGAGGAGTCCATCGACAAGTGGGCGGACCAGGGCAAGTCGCTGCCGTTCATCGTGGCCATGCCGGTGCTCAACCCGGAGAACCACGACAAGGACCCGAAGGACCCCGAGCTGGGCACCTACTGGGACGGCAGTGACATTCCCGGCCAGCCCAAGATGGGCACCTGGCTCGCCAAGGACGTGCCGGACCTGGTCAAGCAGAACTTCCGCACCATCAACTCCCGTGACGGCTGGGCCTTCATGGGCTCCTCCACCGGCGCCTTCGCGGGCCTGAAGACCGTCCTGCAGCACCCGGACAAGTTCAAGGCGGTCATCGCCTCGGGTCCTGACGTGGTGCCGGACTCGCGGCTGTGGGCGGGGCACCAGAAGGAGCAGGACGCCAACAACCCGATGAAGCTGGCCAAGCAGCTGATCGCCGACAAGGGCCCGGACGTGTACGTCGCCTTCCAGGCCGGCACGGGCACCAGCGACGCGGGCGGCCTGGCCCACGCCAAGCAGTTCATCGCGGCGTACGGCGACAAGGCCCCGGTGCACACGATGCTCAACACCATCCCGGGCGGCGGCCACAACGCGGCCACCTACGTGCCGAACATGCCGCCCGCGATCGAGTGGATCAGCAAGCAGATGCAGGGGCCGACGCCGTCGTAGGGCGCTAGAACAGCCGGGCGCGCATGTGCTGCGTGAGGTTCTCGAGGATCTCGCGCAGCCAAGGGCTGCGGATGGCCGGCAAGCGGACCAGGGTGTGCTCGAACGTCCCCGAGTCGGCGCAGAACAGTTGGCTGGCGCGCGGCGCGGGCGGGTCGTCGCGGAGGACGTCGCCGGGCAGGTGGCCCGAGGCGGGCTCGGGCAAGTGCTGCTCGGGGAAGGCCAGCCCCAGCCATACCCCGAAGGGCAGCGGCACCAGGTAGGCGGAGGCGGCCGAGCGGGCCGGGACCCAGGGCCTGCCCGTATGCGGATGGACCGGCACCAGCAGGATGTCCACGCTCATGTCGGAATCGGGCCACCCCGGTCCGGCCAGGAGCGCGGGCCGCGTCGGCAGTCGATCGGGCAGCAATGCGTCGAGAGCACGCTGGAACACCTCCCCGACCAGGCCGTTCGGGACGGTCACCCGGCGACCCTCGGAAGCTGCCAGCAGGTGAGCGAGCGCCCGGCCGGCCGCCGCCTCCCACAGCGGGCTCCACTTCCAGCAGCGGTCCGACCCCAGCCGCGAACCACCCCACGAGTTGGTTATCGGCTCGAACGGGGGCGTGCGTTTCCCCTCCGCCATCAGCTCTGCCCAGGACATCGCCGCATCGTCGGCCGTGTCCACGGGGCGCTGGTGCACGGCGTCCGGGGCGAGCCACACCGCCTGCCACAGCGAACAGTCGTCGATCCTGGTCGCCACGGGCAAACCACACGCCGCGCAGGCCATGTTGGGGCCGTCGCCCCCGTCCATGCCGCAGCAGGCGCCGCCGCGTCTGTCCGGGATCAGCACGGTGTTACGGGTGTCTCCGGGTGCCGTGACGATCGCGCCGGGCGCGCCGTCGGACAGGCCCCAGACCGGTGCGTAGATGCCGCGGGACTCCGCCTCGTCCGGATCGAGCTCCGCCCACCTGCGCCACGGCGGCCCCCAGGGCTCCGGCTCCACGGCGAACGTGCCCGGCTCCATCAGCACCGGGAGCTGCAGCCCGTTCCCGAACTTCTGGTGGGCATGGACCGGCAGGGCGACTTCGGACAAGGCGGCGGTCAGCTCGGTGCCGCACCCCGCGCACGTGAAAACGAACAACTGCCCTCCGTAGCGGAAACAGAGGCATCGTCGCAGCGCACTGATGATCGGCCAACGGGTTTTCCGTCACCCCGGTCTTCCGTCACCCCGGCACCCCCGTCCGCGGATCCCCCAGCGCCACCTCCCGGGCCACCGCACGCGCCGCCCCGGCAAATGCCTCCACCGCGCCCGCGCCGTTCTCCGCGCGCCAGACCAGGCCGTACCCGACCGGCTCCGCGTCGACGAGGGGGAGGTAGGCGACGCCCGGGCGGGCGTAGTACGTCGCCGTGTGGGCGGGGGCGAGCAGGGCGCCCTTGCCGGCCGCCACCAGCATCAGCGCCTCCTGCATCTGGGTCACCGCGGGGCCGCGCGCGATCGGGCGGCCGCTCGGGGTGTGCGTGGGTACGCGCTCCTTGAGCCAGTAGTCCGGGAGTTCGCCCTCGATGGTGAGCAGGGGGACGTCCGCGAGGTCCTCCAGCGACACCGAGTCCCGGGTGGCGAGCGGGTGCGTCGAGGACACCGTGAGGACGCGCTCCTCGGTGAGCAGTGTCGGGCCGCCGCCCAGGTCGTGCTCGCGTACCGGGAACTCCTGGAGCTGGACGTCGAAGTCACCGCTGCGCAGCTGCCCGTACGGATCGGAGAGCGGCACCTCGCAGATCTCCACGGTGAGTCCGGGGTGGCTGACCCGAAGGGTCTCCGCCGCCTTCAGCGCGATCTCGCCGGTCAGCGGGTTGGCGAACCCGACGTGCAGGACCACGTCGATGCCGCGGGCGGTGGCGACGGCGCGGGCCAGGGCCGCCTCCATCGCGCGGTGGTGCGGTTCGAGGTCCGCATGCAGCTGCCGCCCCAGCGGGGTGAGCGCGACGCGGCGGCTGGTGCGGACGAACAGCGGGGCCCCGACGCGCCGTTCGAGGCGTGCCACCAGCTGGCTCACCCGGGCCTTGGAGAGCCGCATCCGGTCGGCGGTGCGGCCGAAGTGCAGCTCCTCGGCGAGCAGCAGAAAGCATTCGATCTCGTCGCGTTCCATCAATTCCCCCAGGTGAACCGGATCGGTAAGCCTGGCTGAACGAACGTCGAGATCTTCGCCGTTGTTCCGGCCCAGGCCTCTGGCGGAGGGTGAGTGAGCCGCCGATGAACGCCCCGTCGACGTCGCGGCGGAGCCGCGGAGCCGTTGGTTCCGCGCTCCTCCCGCGCTCCTCCATCACCTTTCATCACCCTGGAGTTGAACCGTTATGAGTGCACAGAAAGCCTCAGCCGCCCCACTGAGCGCCCGGGACTGGGGCGTGCTGCTCGTCCTGTGCGGCGCGATCTTCCTCGAGGGCATCGATGTGGCCATGCTCAATGTGGCGCTGCCCGCCATCCGTGCCGATCTCGGACTGTCCACCGGCTCGTTGCAGTGGGTCATGAGCGCGTACGTCCTCGGGTACGGCGGCTTCATGCTGGTGGGCGGGCGCGCCGCCGACCTCTTCGGGCGGCGCCGGATGTTCGTCCTGTGGCTCTCCGTCTTCCTGGTGTTCTCCGGGCTCGGCGGATTCGCCACGGAGGGCTGGATGCTGGTCACGGCCCGCTTCGTCACCGGTGTCGCGGCGGCCTTCATGACCCCGGCCGGCCTTTCCATCATCACCACCGGGTTCGAGGAGGGGCCGCGGCGCAACAGGGCGCTGCTCATCTACTCCGGCACCGGGGCGGGCGGCTTCTCGATCGGCCTGGTCGTGGGCGGTCTGCTCACCTCGGCCGGCTGGCGCTGGGTGTTCTTCGCACCGGTCGTCCTCTCCGCCCTGATCCTGCTCGCCGCGCTCGCCTTCGTCCCCAAGTCGCCGCGCCCCGACCGCGCCGGGCAGAGCCTCGACCTGGCCGGCGGCCTCGCCATCACCGCGGCGATCCTGCTCCTGGTCCTCGGCGTCGAGCGCGCCAGCCACACCTCGCTCGTCTGGACCGTCACGACACTCGGAGCGGGGCTCGCCGCGCTCGCCGCGTTCATCGCCGTCGAGCGTCGCTCCGCCGCACCCCTGGTCCGGCTCGGCATCTTCCGCAGCGGCGCCCTGGTGCGGGCGAACGCGGCCGGGCTGCTCTTCGCGGCAGGCTTCTTCGGCTTCCAGTTCCTGGTCGTCCTCTATCTCCAGGAGCTGCGCGGCTGGTCCACCCTGCAGACCAGCTTCGCGATGATCGTCATCGGCATCGACGCGATCCTGTCGCCGGTCCTCGTCCCGAAGCTGGTCGACCGCTTCGGCAACGCCAGGCTGATCCTCGCCGGACTGCTCGTCACTTCCCTCTCGTACGCCCTCTTCCTGCGAGTCGGCGCCGACTGGACCTATCTGGCCATGCTCCCGAGCCTGCTCCTGCTCGGCATCGCGTTCGCGCTGACCTACGGCCCGCTCACCATCGTGGCCACCGAGGGCGTCAAGGAGGAGGAGCAGGGGCTGGCCGGCGGGCTGCTCTACACCTCGTTCCAGTTCGGCGCGGCACTCGGCCTCTCGGGGGCCGCGACCGTGAACGTCTGGGCCACCACGTCGAGTTCACCCGCCGCTCTGCTCGACGGCTACCGCGCGGCGCTCTGGGTGCCGCTCGCCGCCGCCCTGCTCGCGGTGCTCATCGCCGGCTTCGGAGTACGCACCCGCCGGTCCGCCGACGGCCGGGTGATCGGCAAGGGCGAGCCGTCCGCCGACGAGCGTACGGCCGAACTCCCCGCCGCCCACTGACACGTTCCCCCAGCCCTAAGGAGCACGGCACATGCCCACCACCAAAGTCGACAGCTTCGCCGACCTCCAGGACACCTTCTTCAGCTACGTACGGGACATCAAGTACGCCACGATGATCACGGTCGACCGCAAGAACCGGCCCCGTGCCAGGGTCCTGCTGCCCGTCTGGGAGGTCGTCGACGGCCGCCCCGTCGGCTGGCTGGCGGCGTACAAGACGCCCGTGAAGGCGGCGCACCTGGCCAACAGCCCGCACACGACGTACTCGTACTGGAACCCACGCCAGAACACCGTCCACGTCGACGCCCTCTCCGCCTGGGCCGAGGCCGAGAGCGACAAGAGGCACGCCTGGGACCTCTACGTCCGGGGCGGCCCGCCGGGTGTGGGCTACGACCCGGTGCACTACTGGCGGGGCGGCCCCGAGGACCCCGAGTACGAGGTGATCCGCATCGATCCCTGGCGGATCCAGCTGGTCCGCGGCTCGGATCTGCGCTCCACGATCTGGCAGCCGGACGCGGCCTGAACACTTTCCCAACTCCCGCAGACAGCCCGGCGGTGCCGTTCTTCCACGGAGCGGCGCCGCCGGGCTGTTCGCTTTCCGTACCTCACCTGGTCATTGACGCGTCACCACCTCTTCCGTTCCACTGGCTCCTCTTGGAACACTCCGGGCGCAAGGTCCCCACAACCCAACACACTTCAAGAGGTCCCCACACTCATGCCTGAACTCAATCGGCGGCGTTTCCTCCAGATCGCCGGCGCGACCGCGGGCTACGCGGCGCTGTCGGAGAGCATCGCCCGTGCCGCATCGCTGCCCGCGGCGCGCGCCACGGGCACCCTTCAGGACGTCGAGCACATCGTCGTCCTGATGCAGGAGAACCGGTCCTTCGACCACTACTTCGGCACGATGAAGGGCGTACGCGGCTTCGGCGACCCCCGCCCGGTGACGCTGCCCAGCGGCAAGCCGGTGTGGAACCAGCAGGGCGGCGGCAAGGAGGTACTGCCGTACCACCCCGACGCCGAGAACCTCGGCATGCAGTTCATCTCGGGCCTCGACCACGACTGGGCGGGCGGCCACAGCGCCTTCAACAGCGGCAAGTACGACAACTGGGTCAACGCCAAGTCCGAGCGGACGATGGTGTACCTGGAGCGCGAGGACATCCCGTTCCACTACGCGCTCGCCGACGCGTTCACCGTCTGCGACGACTACCACTGCTCGTTCCTGGGCGCCACGGACCCCAACCGCTACTACATGCTGACGGGTTACGTCGGCAACGACGGCACGGGCGGCGGCCCGGTCCTCGGCAACCAGGAGGCGGGCTACGGCTGGACGACGTACGCCGAGCGCCTGGAGCAGGCCGGGGTCTCCTGGAAGGTGTACCAGGACATCGGCGACGGCCTGGACGCGGCCGGGCACTGGGGCTGGATCAGCGACCAGTTCCGCGGCAACTACGGCGACAACTCGCTGCTGTACTTCAACACCTTCCGAGGCGCCAAGCCGGGCGATGCCCTGTACGAGAAGGCCCGCACCGGCACCAACGTCAAGGCGGGCGACGGCTACTTCGACGTCCTCAAGGCCGACGTGAAGGCCGGCAAACTGCCGAAGATCTCCTGGATAGCGGCGCCGGAGGCGTTCTCCGAGCACCCCAACTGGCCCGTGAACTACGGCGCCTGGTACATCGCGCAGGTCCTGGACGCGCTCACCTCGAACCCAGACGTGTGGGCGAAGACCGCCCTGTTCATCACGTACGACGAGAACGACGGCTACTTCGACCACGTCGTGCCGCCGTACGTCCCGAAGGACGCGAACCAGGGCAAGTCGACCGTCGCGACGGACTCTGACTACTTCAAGGGCAACGCCTCGTACGCGGCCGGGCACTACGGGCTCGGCCAGCGCGTGCCGATGCTCGTCGTCTCGCCGTGGAGCACGGGCGGCTACGTGAACTCCGAGGTCTTCGACCACACCTCGATCATCCGGTTCATGGAGAAGCGCTTCGGCGTCAAGGAGCCCAACATCTCGCCGTGGCGGCGCGCCATCTGCGGCGACCTGACCTCCGCCTTCGACTTCGGCAAGGTCGACACCCAGCCCGCGACGCTGCCGGACACCGACGGGTACGAGCCGCCGAACCACGACTACCCGCCGGGCTACTCCCCCAAGGCCCCGGCCAAGGGCACCCTGCCCAAGCAGGAGCGCGGCTCCCGCCCGGCCCGTGCCCTGCCGTACGCCCCGCTGGTCGACGGCGTCTACGACGCGGCCGCGGGCAAGTACCAGCTCACCTTCGGCGCGGGGCCGAGCGCGGGCGTCTGCTTCCACGTGCGCTCCGGCAACCGCACCGACGGGCCCTGGACGTACACCACCGAGGCCGGCAAGACGGTCGCCGACACCTGGAACTCGCAGTACGCGAGCGACGGCAGGCACGATCTGGCGGTGTTCGGCCCGAACGGCTTCCTGCGCCACTTCAAGAGCGCCGGCAAGGCCGTGGCCCCCGAGGTGGTCGCCCGCCACGACAAGGCGAGCGGGAACATCAAGCTGACCCTCAAGAACGCGGGCAGCTCGGCCGTCAACCTCACCCTGACCAACGCCTACGGCGGGGCGAGCCAGACGTTCAAGGTGAACGCGGGCGCCTCCGTGGAGCACACGGTCGACCTGCGGGCGAGCAAGTCCTGGTACGACATCACCGTCAAGTCCGACGCGGACGCGGCCTGGTTGCGGCGCCTCGCGGGCCACGTCGAGACGGGCGCGGTGAGCGTCAGCGACCCGGCGATCGTCACGGCCTGACCCGGCACCGCCCAACACCCCTCGGGGCCCGGCCCGTTCCACGACGGACCGGGCCCCGAGGCGTGCCGGACCCGGGGCATACCGGAACGCCCAGCTCCAGATGGGGGTACCCGCCCCGCGCCGGGGGCCATGCGGCAGGATGACAGCTCGCCTCGGCCGCGTACGTACCTCCGAGGCGTCAGCACCCCCGCAATCGAGCAGGTGACACGTGACGAAACCTCACATAGCGCATCCCCAGGTGCACTCCGCACCCCGGCACTCCGGCCTCCGTGGCGCGGGAGGTGCCCCGTGACCCGGGAACTCGTCCTGCACGACTGGCTGGTGGCCGGGACCGCGATCGTCGCGGGCATCCTGGCGGGCCTGTTGCTGCGCATCACCATGAAGTGGCTCGGCAAGCACGCGCGGCGCACCACGTGGAGCGGGGACGACATCGTCGTCGACGCCCTGCGCCAGGTCGTGCCGTGGGCCGCGATCGTGGGCGGTGCCGCGATCGGCGCCGCCGCGCTGCCGCTGACCAAGCGGGTCGGCACGATCGTGAACCAGTCGCTGACCGCGCTGTTCATCCTCGTCACCACGCTCGCCGTGGCCCGTGTGGTCACCCGGCTCGTACGGTCCGTGACGCACGCCAGGACCGGTGTCGCCGGATCGGCGACCATCTTCGTGAACATCACGCGCGTCGTGGTCCTCGCGATCGGTGTGCTCGTCGTCCTGGAGACCCTCGGCGTCTCCATCGCCCCGCTCATCACCGCGCTCGGTGTGGGTGGACTGGCGGTCGCCCTCGCCCTGCAGGACACCCTCGCCAACCTCTTCGCGGGCGTGCACATCCTCGCCTCGAAGACGGTGCAGCCCGGTGACTACATCCGGCTCAGCAGTGGTGAGGAGGGCTATGTCGTCGACATCAACTGGCGCAACACCGTGGTGCGCAACCTCTCCAACAACCTGGTGATCATCCCCAACGCGCAGCTGTCCGGCACCAATATGACCAACTTCACCCGGCCCGAGCAGCAGCTGTCGATCCTGGTGCAGGTGGGCGTCGGCTACGACAGCGACCTGGAGCATGTGGAGCGGGTCACCATGGAGGTCGTCGCGAGCGTGATGATGGGCGTGGACGGGGCGGTGCCCGAGCACGAACCCGCCGTGCGGTTCCACACGTTCGGGGACTCGCGGATCAACTTCACGGTGATCCTGGGCGTCGGCGAGTTCAGCGACCAGTACCGGATCAAGCACGAGTTCATCAAGCAGCTGCACACCCGGTTCCGCGCGGAGGGCATCCGTATCCCCGCGCCGACCCGGTCCGTCGCGATCCAGCAGGGCCCGGGCCCGGACGTGTCGGAGCTGTCGGGACTGGCGCAGGAGGCCGTGATCCAGAGCCCGCACCCGGTGCCGCACCAGCGCGATGCATCGATTCCGCTGCGGCCCTGACGCGGGACGCGACGCCGCACAGCCTGATCGGCCATACTGCGCACCGTGGAAAAGCGCATAGACGAGCACGCCAAGAACGCAGCCCCCTTGAACACGGCGGCGACCGATCCGGCCTTCGTTCCGGGTTTCGTTCCCACCGCCAAGCCGGCCCCGGTCGACAGCGACGCCGACGTTGAGACGGCCGCGGACGACGCGTCGGCCGCCGCGGACGGTGCGGCATCCGCGAGCGAGGAGGCCGCCGGTCTCGACGAGGCGGCCGAGGGCGGGACGACCGCGGACACGGACGGCGAGGACACAGAGGCCGAGAGCACGGACGGCGAGGGCACGGACGCCGACGGTGAGGAAGCCGCGGCGGCCGAGGCCAAGGCCAAGGATGCGGAAGGCCCCGAGTTCGAGGCCACCGACCGCCGCGGCGCCATCACCGTCGACGCCACGGGGGTCCACTTCCGGCTCGACGAGGAGGCCTGCGAATTCACCTGGGACGAGATCAGCGCGGTGGAGCAGGCCACGTCCCGGTTCGGGCGCCGCTTCACCGTCACGGTCCACACGCCGAACGGCCGCTGGTACCCGGCCGAGGTCCAGGCCGCCGACAAGGCGACGCTGGGCACCTGGGCGGACCAGCTGGACAAGGTCCTGGACGCCTACTTCGAGGACTGAGGCGTCCTCGTACGCCTGGGCATGAGGCACACCCGGCGGTCGCGGCAGGGAGCATCGGCTCCCGTGCCGCGACCGCTCCGTCTCACCCCCCGGCCTTCACCGTCCCGACTTCGGCACTTTCAGCAGGTCCCAGCTGACCTTCCCGGGGATGCCGTCCGCGTCCTTCCCCTTGAAGCCCAGCTTGTGCTGCCAGGCCGCGTACGACTTGCGGTCCGCCTCGGTCCAGTCGGGGCTCGGCCGCACCTCGTAGCGGCCGCAGCCCTCCGCCATCAGGCGGTGCCCCATGACGGTGATCATGGGATGGCTCTGCCCGACGTGGAAGAAGCCACCGCCCGGGAACGGCTCGTACTCGGCCTTCGGCGGCTTCGGCGGCTTGGGCGGCTGCTCGGGCTGCGGCCTCGGCTTGGTGGTGCCGCCCCCGTCATTGCCCCCGTCGCCGTTGCCGTTGCCCTTGAGGCGGTCGGCGATGCGCCGCCGCATGCCGTCCATGGTGAAGCCGCGCGGGTCGACCTTGCCGGGCTGCCACTCCTTGTGGCCGATCACCGAGCGTTCGGTCCAGCCGTGGGCGCGGCAGATGGCCGCCGCGACCTTCTCGATGGCCTCCTTCTGCGCCTCGGGCCAGGGGTCCCTGCCGTCGCCGCGGTTGATGCACTCGAAGCCGTAGAAGTGCCGGTTGCCGTCGGAGTCGGCCTCGTTGTCGTGCGGCAGCCTCGTCTCGTTGACCACCGCGCGCAGTACGTCGCTGTCGCCGAGGCCCGCGTGGTTGGCGCGGCCGTTGCCGACGAGGTGGATCTCGCCCTTCTTGTCGATGACGCCGTGGCACAGCGGTCCCGGCAGCGAGGCGTGGCCCTCGTAGCAGAGGTCGACGGAGGCGCGGGTGCCCGAGCTGACGGTGTGGTGGATCATCACGCCGTTGAGCGGGCCGAAGGGGCCCTTCGTATTGCGGTTGTGGCGGCGCCAGTTGCGCACCTCGTGGACCGTGAGGCCCTCGGCGCGCAGGATCTCCACCATCTTGGACGCGGTCAGGGGCTTCGCCATCAGGCATCCCCCTCCGCTGCCGTGGCCTCGGCCTCGGCCGTGGTCTGCGACCGCCCGGCGCCGGGGGCGGCGGACGCCGCTTCGGCCGCGTACTCCTCCTCGCGGGCCTGCTCCTCGGCGGCCAGGGCGGCCGCGTCGGCGACCGCGATGGACTGGCGGGCGAGCGTGGGGAAGCTCAGGCGCAGGTCGACCGGGGAGCCCTCGCCCTTGACCAGGGCGAGCGGCGCGTAGTGGCGGACGATGCCGGCCGGGTGTCGCAGGAGCGGCCGGCGGGCGGCGTCGGTGGGCCATTCCACGCCGCCGGTCGCGGTGCGGGCGGCGACCGTCCAGTGGTCGCCGGTGCGGTACTTGCCGCCCTTCTCGAAGTAGACCTCGACGCCGTCCTCGAGCGGCAGCCAGGTGCCTTCCTCGATGCGGATGGCGCCGCCCCGCAACGCGCTGGTGCGGCCCTTGCGCTTGGGCGCCTCGTGGTGGTCCCAGCGGCGCAGGTACGGGTTCAGCTCGGGGCGGCGCCCGACGTGCTGGTCGGGCTCGGCGTTCAGGCGGACCCGGCGGCCGGGCAGGTCGAGCTCCTCGACCCTGAGCAGCGGCAGCGCCTCCAGGCGGGAGGCGTAGGCGGTGTCGACGAGCTCGACGTGGTCGCCGACGTTCAGGTCCAGCTTGTCGTCCTGGCCGAGGGTCGCCAACTGCACCCAGGTGCCGTCGAGTTCGTCGACGGGGAAGACCACGGAGCCGTTCTCCCGGGACCACTTGAAGGTGGCGTTGCCGGGCTTGCCGTCCTTGCCCGCCTCGCCCTTCTCGTGGATCTCCACGCGGTACAGCTGGTTCTCCGGACCCCGGTAGCGGGCGTCCGGCCTGACCAGGCAGGGGTCCTCGTCGGCGTGGTCGGGGCGCTCGCTGCGGGCGGCGAGGCGGGACTTGGGGACGGCTTCCTTGCGGGCCCAGCTCTCGAAGGCCGCGCGGACGTCGGCGGGCGGCGGTACGTCGCCCTCCAGGCCCAGGGCCGAGTAGGCGAGCGGCAGGACCTGCCAGACGACCTTGGAGCGGGCGGCCGTGTCCGGCATCGCCGAGCCGAGCGCGACCTCGCGCAGCGCCGGGTCCTCGGCTGCGGTCACCGCCCGCTCCCACACGTTGAGGTACACCACGAAGGGGTAGTCGGTGGGCAGCCGGTCGCCGGGCCGCTCCTGGTCCCGGTGGCCGTCCGGCTGGTCCCAGTACGTCCAGAACGGCTTCTCGGCCTCGGGCGCGTCCGCGGCGCCCTCGTCCGCGGCGTCCGCGGCGTCCTCGTCGGGTACCGGCGTACCCGCGACGGGGCGGGTCGCGTCGCACAGGATGCCGTCGACGTAGTAGCGGCCGCCGTAGATGTACAGGGTGTCGATGTCGGGCGTGCCACCGCGGTAGAAGATGCCGAATCCCGGGTTGTCGACCGGTCCGCCGTGCTGCCCTATCAGGTCGGCGGCGATCGTCCGCGCCTGGTGGAGCTGGATCGCGGCCTGCTCGTTGGCGTCGGCGTCGAGCTGGACCCGGCCCTGCTGGGCGATGACCGCCGAGTAGTGCGCCTCGGGCCGGAAGGTGGAGCGGGAGAGATCAGCGTGCATGAAGGGGGTCCCCCTGGTTCAGGAATGTGCGGGTCTGCAAGTCGTCGATGGGCGCGCGGTGCACGGCCCCGGCTCAGGTCACGAAGAAGATCCCGGCGTCCGTCCCGGCCGGTACGTACTCCGCGAGGCGGGCCCGCAGGCTGTCCTCGCGCTGCGGCCGGTACAGGTCGTGGAAGGCGCCCAGCTCGGCCCCGTCCTCCGCGCCGCGCCGGATCTCCTCGGCGCTGCGGTCCGCCAACTGCCCGTACCAGGGCGTGCCGTAGCGCTCGGACGTGAACAGCGGCCGCACCCGCCCGGCTTCGCCCGGGCCCACCAGATCGGGCTGGCACCGGTAGCGGCGCGGGGTGCGCGATCCGGCGGGAACGTACGAGAAGCGCATGCAGCCGATGCCCCGCCGGGCCACGTGCAGCCGCCCCGTGAAGAGCGAGTTCTCGGCGATGCGGACCGCGTGGGTGTGGATCTCGCCGATGACGGTGGAGCGGTGGATGTGCAGCACGGCGTGCGCGTGCCGGCAGTCCGGCGCGGACAGGGCCTCGCGGTCGCTCCCGGTGGCGTCGAGGATCGAGTCGCGCAGATGGATGTCGAGGGGTTCCTCGGACACCTCCTCGCCGATGACCTCGATGGTGCCGAGGATGCTGTCCTCGATCTGCAGGCAGGCGGTGGTGCGCTCCAGGACGATGCTGGGCTCCTCCGGCGAGTGCGGGTCGCACTCGGGCTCCAGGGACCAGCCGGGCACGAGCGTCGAGTGGCGTACGACGACGGCGCCCATGGGCCCGGTGACGTTGATGCCGCGCCCGGCGACGAGCAGCCCGTCGAGGACGATGCGGGGCCGCTCGCCGGGGGCGCAATCCTCGGACACCGCGCGGATGTTGAGGGCGTCGGGCCGGTTGCTGTACCAGTCCAGGAGCCGGATGACCGGCCGCGCCCCCTCGGCGGCGCGCAGTTCGAAGCGGTCGCCCGGGTCGAGGTCGAAGTCGAGCTGTTCCTGGTAGGCGCCGGAGTGGGTGATCTCGACGATGCCGTCGGGCCCGCAGTCCCCGGCCCTGCGGTCGTGCTGCCAGGCCCGGTAGGCGTCCATGATCTGCCGGTACGTCTCACCGGGGCCCACCCGGTAGACGGCGGCGTCGGGCCGCTCGACGCGGTCGCGCGGGTACTCGCCGCCGCCCATGTCGGCGCCGAACGCGTAGTGGTAGTCGACCCACACGCCCTGCCGGGGGGCCGAGCGCGCACCGAAGGCGATCCGGCCCAACTCCGGGTCCACGGCGACCTGTCCGCGCTTGGGCCGGTAGCGCCACTCGGACAGGTCGGCGACCACGATGTCGGACAGCGGCACGGGCTTGTCCTCGCCGTCACGGCGGATGACGAAGCTCTTGCCGGGCCCGTAGTAGTCGGCGAGCCGGTCGTGCAGCTGGCGGCGCCGGATGAACGCCGGGACGTTGTCGACCGTCGCGATGTGCGTCGCGGACGGCTCCGGCTCCGGCTTGGTCACCAGGGGGCTGTCGTTGCCGAGGATGGAGAAGGTGTACAGGTTGCGGGCCCGGTCGATGCAGTACGCGGGTGACGTGGTCAGCGAGTACGCCTTGAGCCGCCACACGAACAGCGCCACCCCGGCCGGGCTCCAACCTCCTTGCCGGTGCCGGGAGTCGGCGCGCCGCACGTCCACCGTGCGCGGCACCGCCCCGAAGGGCCCGCCCGCCAGATCGAGCGCCGCACCGTCGCGCAGATCGGCCGTGCGCCCACGCCCGGCGCGGTGCCCCGCCCCGTCCGCGTACAGCTTGACCGGCTGCTGCTGGGAGACGAGCCGCGACAACTCCACGGCCCGCGCGGGCCAGTTGGCGACCTGCTCGGAGATTTCCTCCAGGAGGTGCAGGGTGCCCTTGCGGCGGCGGCTGCCGACGGTGGCTGCCACGTCGCGGCGCGGGGCGATCGCCTGCTCCAGGCGGGCCGAACTCGCCCCGCGCAGACCGGTGCTGAGGACGCGCTCGTAGCCGGGCAGGGTGCGGTAGCCCACGAGGTCGCCGAGGTAGGGCAGCACCCAGGGCTCGGCCGTCTCGACGAACAGGTCCTCATATCCCTGCTCGACGCCGTCCCGCACCCGGTCCAGCTGCTCGGCCATGACGGCGAGCAGCGCCCGCAGCGGCTCGCCCTCCTCGGCGTCGCGCAGGCGGTGCCACTGGGGCAGCAGGTCGGCGAGGCCGTCCGGCTCTCGGGACATCACTTGACCTCCGTGAGAACGATGGTGTCCGCGGCCTTCGGCGAGAGCAGCACCAGCTGCGCCGGGCGGATGCCGCGGAAGACGTACACCGAACGGCCCTTGGCCAGGCGCCGGGTGTCGGTGATGTCGGGGTTGAGGCGCAGCAGTTCGGCGAGCGGCAGTCCGTGCCGGGCGCTGATCGACGAGAGGGTCTCGCCGTCCTTGTCGCGCACGGTGTAGGTGCGTTCGTCGTACGTCGCCGGGCGGGCCGGCACCGAGGCGCGCGGCGGGCCAGGGTCGGTGACGAGCTCGGCCAGCTCCGCGGGGGTCGCCGAGGCGGGGACGCCGGTGAACACGTCGACGTCCAGGTAGTCGACGCCCGGCACCCGGTGTGCCGTGGCGAGGACTTCGGAGAGGGCTGCGGGGCGGCCCAACTCCCTTCCCTCGAACCCGAGTCGGCGCAGCAGGGCCTGACGCAGGCGCGGCTGGACGATCTCCCAGGAGTGGTCGGGCGCCACCTTCACCTTCGCGGCGAGGAGCAGCACCACCAGTTCGCGTACGTCGACCCGCACGGCAAGGCGTGGATCGCCGTACGCGGTGAGGGAGGCGCGCAGCGACCGCAGCAGGTCGGAGTCCTCGGCGATCGGCACGTCGTCCGTGCCGGCGACCGTCACATGCAGCAACCGCCGCCTGCCGTCGAAGAGTTCACGGGCGAAGGCCCGGCCGATCCCGGCGCGGGAGCGGGCGAAGTCCTCGTAGTCGGGCGCCGAGACCAGGCGGTCCAGGGCCGCGACCGACAGCGGGATGGTGGAGCGGGTGAGCGCGGGGCCGTCCGCGTCGGCGCCTCCGGTGGCGGGCCGCGGGTTGCTGACCGCGGTGACGCCGAGGGGCCGGGTCACCGCCTGGGTGATGCGGTCCGCGGCGACGTTGGCGGCCTTGCCGGTGCCGAAGCGGTAGCGGGCCCGGACGTTCTCGTGGCCGCTGGGCAGCCGGGCGCCGTGCACACCGTCGCCGAAGGTCACGGTGGTGCGGCCGTCGGCGGTGGTGCCGGTGATGTAGATCCGGTCGCGGGGACCGCGTCCGGCGAGGCTGTCCACGGCGTGCCAGAGCAGGCCGTCGACGCGTACCTCCAGGGCGGGTGTCGCGCCCAGCGGCGTGTCGGAGGCCATCCAGGTGAGGGGTGACTGCCACAGGGCGAACGTCTGGTTCGTGCGGTCGGAGTTGCCGCTGCCGATGGGCTCGTCGCGGCTCTCGCCGTGCGTCGCCTCGACGACGTTGCCGAGGATCTTCACCGTCTCGCGGCAGTAGCGGTGTGCGAGGTCCGCGGTCAGGGTGAGCCTGGTGTGGAAGGGACCGTCGGGTGCGGTCGGGTCGGTGACCCGCTCGGCGGCGGCGATCACCACGACCTCGGTGGCCTCGACACCGGTCGTGCCGGGGATGTCGCTGCGCTGCCCGCCGACGATGAGCGTGCGGCCGCGCTGCAGATCGGTGTGGAGCTCGGCCAGTTCGATCTCGTTGCCGTGCACGTCCTCGCCGAGCGGCTCGTCCGCCATCCGCAGCGGCTCGCCCACCGCGTACACCGTGGTGTCCCTGATGTGCGAGAGCAGCACGTCCGTGCCGTCCAACCACTCGTCGGCGAGGACGAGTTCGGTGCCGCGGCCGGTGATGCCGTAGTTGGTGTACGCGGCCGTACGCACCGATGTGACCTTGGTGGTGACGAACCCCAGGTCGGGTTCGCCGGGGGCGTGCGTCTTCTTGGGGCGCCGGATCGCGACCCAGCTGCCGACCGTGATGCCGTCCTGCACGCTCTCCAGCTGCAGGATGCGGCGGTTGACCGGCTCCGGCTTGCTCGCGATGACGAGCTCGACGTTCGGCTGGGTGCCGGCCGCCGTGTACGCGAGGGTCACCTCGTACCCGTCGCGGGTGACCTGCTGGGGCTCGCCGGGCCGCAGGACCACCGGATCCGAGGCGCCGGTGCCGACCACGGCATGGATGCGGCCCTCGTCGTCGGGCCGGGACACGAACAGGCCCATCGCGGGCAGCCCCGCGTGCAACTGGGCGGTGACGCCCGGCTCCTGGGAGTCGGCGGGCCGCCGGGCCAGCCAGCTCAGCTCGCGGTTCTGGCCCGCGCGGGTCGTCACGGTGACGCTGCCGGGGCCGAGCGGGAACGTCGGTATCGGCGTCTGGCCGAGCAGGTTCTCCGAGCGCTGGTCGGAGCCGGAGCCCTCGATGTACTGGAACTCGGCCTTCTCCGGCACCTTGCCCGAGGTGTCGAAGACGATGCGCATGCTGGTCAGCACGGCGCCGGTGAGCGGCCAGTCGGCGGTGCGGATGACGCGGCCGCGGTCGTCCTGGACCGGCTTGAGCGGGGCCGCCGCGCCGAACGGCGCCGTGCGTACGCGCATGGCGAGAAGTTCACGCAGCAGCTTGGGCGCGCTCGGCGCCTTCGCCCTGCGCAGGGCCGGCGGAAGGGTGTGGGCGAGGCCGGGGTGCAGGGCCGTGAGGAGGCGGGCCGTGTCGGCGCCCGGGGTCGGGGCGGCGGGGCCCTGGCCGGACCCGGCGGCGCTGCCGGTGGTGAGGGCGGGGACCAGAGCGGCCAGGGCGTCGAAGGCGCCGGCCCGGGGCTCCTGCCGCTGTGCCGTGTAGGTCAGCGCGGCGGCGCGCGCGTCGTCGTCCACCGCCCGGGCGGGCGCCAACTCCAGTGCCCGCTCGGCGAGTTCGGCCAGGACGGCCTTCAGCTGCTCGAACCAGCCGGCGACATCTTCGTACGCCTGGGTGAGAACCTGCGCCTCGCCGAGTCGCTCCACCGGTTCGGCGAGGCGGGCGGCGAGCTTGCCGGGCGTCTTGATGCCCGGCAGATCGGCCCGCAGCGGCTTGAGTACCTGGAGGTCGAACTCCTCGATGAACAGGCTGACCGGCCGCGGGTTGGGCACCTCGGGCGTGGGCGGCTCCTCGCCCGGTTCGCCCGGCCCCATGGGTTCGGCGACCCAGCGCCCGACCTCGTCGACGAGCTCCTTGAGGGTCGGCGGCGCCGAGATGGGCAGACCGATGGCGGTGATGTCGTCGTCCCGGTCGACGCGGACGCTCGCGACGGGTGCGAGGCGCCGGTCGCCGCCCGCCTTCTCCTCGAAGACGAACAGCAACTGGTCGCCGGTGCGCAGGGAGTTGTCCGTGCCCTCGACGAACAGCGCGGAGCGGCGCTCCACGTCGTCCGGGGTGATGAGCGAGGCCCGCCGCCTGCGGACCTTGAGCTCGTTCCAGTCCCAGCGGGCCGTCAGGTCCCGGGCCGTCTCGAAGGTCTGCGACTCCTCGTCGGCCGAGGCGGGCACGGAGTGACTGCGCGCCCCGCGCGGGATGACGACGGGCAGCGCCTCGGCGCGCGGGTCGCGGTCCAGGCGGTACGCGAGGTGGGTGGAGGCGGCGACTCCGGGGCGCGGCCGGTGGCCGACCAGACGGCCGAGGAGCACCAGGGAGCGATGCTCGTTGGCGGTACGCACATACGCCTCGTCGGCGATCCGCTCGGAGTGGAAGGTCAGCAGGTCCCCGAGGACGGCGGTGGCATCGAGCAGGCCGAGCGCCGGGTCGTCGGGGGTGCGGACGGTGAGCCGTTCCAGGGCCGGGTAGGCGGGTGAGGCCAGCCGGTCGTGGAGGGCGGCCAGGAAGGAGCCGTACTCGCCGACGCGGTAATCCAGGGCGGTGCGGCCCGGCGGGTTGTGCGGCGCGACCGGAGCTTGCCGCTCGTCGTGACCGCCGCCGCACGGGCCGCAGGTGCCGCCACAGGTGCAGTCGTCGCTCATCGGGCACCTCGCAGGGTGAGGGGGGACGTGCCGCTCATCGGGCACCTCCCAGGGTGATCTCCAGGCGCCCGTTCTCGGGCCGGTCCGGGTCGTTGTCGCAGGTCGCGATCTCCAGCGGGCCGAGCCGCAGCACGCCGTCCTCCCTCTCCGATCGGTCCTCGTGGAACAGCCTTCGCAGGCGGGTGACTTGGACGCTTGAGACGCCCTGCACCGCGGCGGCCGCCGCGACCAGGCGGCTGAGCCGTACCGGTTCGCCGAACGTCAGGGCGTCCGGGTGGAAGAAGCCGAGCCGCCCCCCGGGCAGCCGGCCGCGGCCCAGGACGCGGTAGAGCTCGGCCAGGACCTGGCCCTGCTGGTGGCCGGGCTCGGCGCACACGGTCAGCGCGATGTCCACCGGCACGTGCCGGGCGGGGCCGACGACCAGGTCGTGGCCGATGCGCCGGTACGCCTCCAGGGAGTGCGCGACCGAGTCGAGCAGGGCAGGGGGCGGGGAGCCGGTCCCCAGCGCGTCGATGGCGATGTGCGCCTCCTGGACGCTGCCGGTCCAGCGGATCTCGGCGGCGGCCCGCTGGACGCCGGGCAGGGCCGAGGCGAGGGCCGCGTAGTCGTCGGCGGTGACGGCGCGCAGCCGGGTGCGGCGCAGGTCGAGCGGGGCCAACTGGCGTACCTGCTCCAGGGGTTCGGGCTCCACTCCGCCGAGTGCGGGCAGCGGGTTGCGCACGCCCGCGACGGGGACGGTGGCCTCGTCGGCGTCGTCGTCCCGGCAGAGCACCAGGTGGTTGATGGCCTCCGCGCCCACGTTGCCGGCGGTGGGGCCGCCGAGCCGGTAGCGGAGCTCCAGGCGGGCGCCCGGGGTGGGCCGGGCGCCGTGCAGGCCGTCGCCGAAGCGCAGGGCGAGGCGCCCGTCGTCGTCGAGCTCGCCCACGAAGTGCCGCTCGCGCGGGCCGCTTTCGAACAGGTCGCGGCGCGGCTCCCAGACGTGCTCGCCCTCGTGGACGCGTACGGCGGGCAGGGCGCGGCGCGGGTCCTGGACGAGGGCGGTGCTCGCCGGGCCGCGCAGGACGGGCTCGTCGGGGTGGAGTCCGGCGGCGTAGGGCGGGCCCCAGCTGTGGGCGATCTCCCAGGCGATGCGCCCGTCGAGGACCGTTCCCGCGCGGGCGCGGGCGGTGAGGACCTCGATGCGGCGCAGCTTGTTCGCGATCAACTTGTCGCTGCGGTGCAGGAGTTCGCGAAGGGCCCGGACCGGGTGGAGGTGCAGTTCGAGGCGTTCCAGGATCTTCAGGCCGTAGATCACCGTCAGCTCGGCGATCTCCGCCTCGTCGAGCCCGTCTCGGTCGCGGGCGCTGCGCCACAGCTCGACCAGGCGCTGCTTGATCCGCTCCGGTATCGCGGCGAGCCGGTCGGCCTGGCCCTTGCTGACGTGGGCCGGGTCGGGGAAGGCGACACTCTGGGTGACGGGGGTGCGGGCGAGCTTCGGGTGGAAGCGGGGCCTGATGCCCGGGTACACGGACTGGGCGAGCAGGGTCCGCAGGGCCCCGGCCTGCGCGTAGGCCGTGCCGGGGACGACACGTTCCTGGCGCTGCCCGGCCAGTTCGAGGCCTAGCCCGGCGCGGCTCGTCTCGGCCTCTCCCACGACGGCGAACAGCTCACGGACGTCGTCCGCGCTCAGCGACGTACCGCACTCCGCCTTATCCGCAAGGAAGTTGATGAGCCGCGCGGGTGCGTTGCCCTCGTCGCGGTCGGCGCAGCCGAACGCGGGTGGCTCGCAGGAGCCGACGACCGCCGGGTCGTGCGGCACGGTCACCGTCTCGGGCAGTGCGTCGCCGCACCAGTTCAGGGAGCGGCCGTGGTCGACGAGGGCCACGTTGCCGCGCGCCAGGCTGACGTCCTCGACCGGTGCGCAGTCGCGGCCGCCGAGCGTGGTCAGGCAGAGCGGGAAGCGCAGGGCGTCCTCGGCGGCCCAGGTGACCTCCAGGACGGGCTGGTCCTCGATGCGGTCGACGCCGGGGGTGACGGAGGTGAGGCGAACCGCCTGGCGGTGGGTGGGGTCGGCGTCGCCGGGGGTGCCGGTGCGCGGGCCCTTCACCTCTTCCAGGATCAGTACGTCGCCGGGGTGCAGGTCGAGCCGCCGCTCCTGGCACAGCTCGGGATCGGCCCACTCGTCGCGCAGGGTGACGGCGGTGGCGCCTGTGGGCAGGGCACAGGTGTCGCCGCCCCAGGTCCACAGCCGGATCGCGTTGTGCGCGTCGAGGAGCCGGAGCGGTTCGTCGGCGGCGACCGGTTCGAAGACCTCCACCGAGCCGCGCTCGTCCAGGTCGGCGAGGTCGGCGTCGTCGATGACGGTGCCGGGCTCGGGCCGGTCGTGCGCGTCGAGGGTGCGTACGTCGACGGAGGCGAAGCGGTAGGTGCCCGGCAGCAGGGTGTGCTCGCCGGCCGTCTCCACGGCGACGTACGCCCGCGCGCCCACCCCGTCGTGCATCGCGTAGTCGATGAGCCGTACGTGGCGGCGTACGGAGATCCGGCGGCGGGCGGTGTCCAGATAGGCCTCGGTGGCGACCGCGTCCTGCTGGTAGCTGATCCGGTCGCCGGTGTGGGCGAGCAGCTCGACCAGGGTCATGCCGAGGTCGGCGGGGTTGCGCTCGACCCAGTCGGGGGTGGTGAGTGCGAGGCGGTCCAGGAGGAGCTTGCGGATGGTCTCGTAGTCGCGGGCCGTGTAGTCGATGACCGGCGCCGCGGGGAACTCCGCGCCCTCTTCGGCCTGTTGAGGATCGTCCTTGCAGTCGAAGGGCGTGGGGCAGTCGGGCCGGAAGACGAAGCCTGCGCTGTGGTAGCGCTGGTCGAAGCCGCGGAAGGGCACGTCGCCGGGCCGCCCGTAGGGGTCGGCCTCCACGAGGGAGAGCCGGTAGCGGGAGGTGTCGCCGGCCTTGTCGAGGGTGACGTACAGGCGGTCGTCGAGCTCGGGGTCCTCCTCGCGCTCGACGCTCACGTCCAGGGCGTGGATGCCGGTGACGCGGCGGCCGCCGTCGATGCGTACGTTCTCCGGGCACAGGCCGTGCGGGGCCTTGCCGAGGAAGGTGACGGTGAGGGTGAACCCGTCGTCACCGACCTCCACGGCGTCAACTCCGTTGAGCTGTGCGGCTCTTACCTTGGCCCGTCGGCCTACGGTGCTGGTGCTCACGCCTGGGCCCTCCCTTCGAAGACGTCGTCACGGCGGGTCCCGGTGGCGCGCACGGCATAGGCGAGGAAGACGCGTACGACGTTCTCGTCGCTTTCCATGTCCAGCGCCTCGACCTCGATCAGGTCGCCGAGCCAGCGCTGCAGGGCGGCCTGCACGGACAGTTCGAGGGTGCTGGTCAGCTCGGGGCTGTTCGGGGAGAAGACCAGGTCGAGCAGTCCGCAGCCGAAGTCGGGGCGCATCACGCGCTCGCCGGGGCTGGTGAACAGCAACTGCTCGATCAGGTCGCGTACATGCTCGTCGTGGTCCGCGTGCGCGGTACGCCCCCGCCGGTCGACCCGGAACGGGAAGGCGAAGTCGCTGCGGATCCGTGTGCGTCGGCTCATCCGACCGTCACCTCTCGCTGCGTGGCCTGGACGAAGGGCGGCCCCTGGGCGACGAAGGCCGCCGAGAAGCACTGGGCCGCGGAGGTGTCGAGCAGCACGGGCACGCCGTCGACGGTGATGCCGATGTCGTGCGCGGCGAAGCGGACGGCCACACAGGGTGAGGGCACGCCGTCGACGGTGTGCGGGCAGCCTGCGACCACATGGGTGTGCGCGCCGGTGAGGACCGGCACGCCGTTGAGCAGCACCGCCCCGTTCGATGTCGATGTACTGGCGGCCGTGGCTCGGCCGCCGTGCGGGCAGCTGATCACGGCGTCCTCGCCGAGCAGGCTCCCGGATACCCCGGATGTCCCGGACAACTTGATTCGTCCCCCGTCTTGTTACTGCTTGGCGGCCATGTTCAACAGGCCCTTGATGGTCACTCGCTCGCCTTCGAGACGGATCTCCGCGCCCCCGCCGGTCGCGATGATGATCGCCCCCGGGGTGATGTGGATGTACGAGCCGCCCTCGGCCTGCAGCCGGATGCCGCGGTCCGCGCCCGGCGCGTCCGACATCACGATCTTGTTCGCGTTGGGTGTCTGCACCACGACCGGCTTGTGCTCGGACGCCTGCTCCACCAAGTCCCGTGCGTCGGGAGGGAGTTCGCCCTCATCCCCGTACCAGCACCCGGTCCATATCGGATAGCTGGGATCACCCTGCTCGAACTCGACCCAGACGCCGGCCCCCTTGGACGGCACCACGAACTGGCCGGCCTTGAGCCCGGTGAACGGCAGACAGGGCAACGCCCACGTCGAGGCCTCATTGCCCAGGACGTCCGGGACCTCGACGGTGACCCGGCCGATGCGCAGCGGGTCGTTGTTGTCGATCACCTTGCCGCGGAACTTGCCGAGGTAGCGATTGCTGGGTGCCGCCATGCTGAACTGCTCCTGGTGTGTGCGGTGTTGCGGGCATCTCTGCTGCGGTCATGGGCGGACGGTGCCGCTCTGCGCCTCCAGCCCCTCCCTGGACAGCGTGAAGTTCTGCTGGAAGGAGCCCGGCCGCAGGTTGTGCGTGACGGACTTGACGTAGTAGTCGCCGTCGTACGCCCGCCCGGAGCCGCGCACGCCCACCAACTGGCGGGGCTGCAGCAGATATCCGTGCCGGTTGACGTCGAGCGAGCCCGACCCCGAGATGACGTCGGCCGAAACGGCGGCCTGGGCCAGGAGTTCGGCCTCGGCCTGCGCGCGCAGCTGCTTGGCGGTGCCCGACAGCGTCTTGCGCTTGAGCGCGGGGGTGGGCCGCTTGCCGAGCGCGGGCCGCAGCGGGCTGATGGAAGGCTGCGGCAGCAGCGAGGAGAACCGGGTGCCCGGATCCTGCACGCGGGCCTGCGGTTCCGTCCGCGCGGTCCCGTCGTACGCGAACGTCAGCTGGTCGACCGTGGAGTTGGCGTCCATGTTGACGTTGAGGGCGTGCTGCCGGATGCCGAGGCGGACCTCCGGGCCCCAACGGGCGCTCGACTGGCCGGGGTTGGGCCCCGGCTCCAGGTAGAAGGTGTACCCATTGGCCCTGGCCAGCTCATTGACGTACTGCAGATCCGTACCGGTCTGGTAATGCACCCGCAGGTTCTCGTGGGGCGGCTGCGTGATGTGCTCGCGGTACACGTCCGGCCGGATGCCGTACTCGGAGTAGCGGCGCAGAATGGCCAGGACACGCTGGGACGGCGGCAGGTTCGGGTACCGGTCCGTGCGCTCCTCCAAGTCCATGAGGAGGGTGAGGTCTTCGCCGGTGACGGTGAGCGTGGAGTGCCCCGGCTGATTGCTGGCCCCCACCTCCTGCCGCACGATCAGCCCGTCGAGCAGCACTTCGGGCGTGCCCTTGACGGTGACGGTGACGACGACGCGGGTCTTCGGATCGAAGAACCCTTCCGGCAGCAGGTTCCGGCTGATCACCCCGTTCTTCGTCAGATCGAAGGCGAGCTGGAATCCGCTCCGCTCCCCCGCGGTGGCGGTGATCTGTGCACTGAGCAGCGCCTCGGTGACCTCTTGCGGGACCGGCTTGGTGAGCTGCGGCCCCATGTGGAGCGTGATGTGGACGGGGCCCTGCCCGACGGGAGTCTCACCCACGCCGGTTCCCCTGCGGGAAGCCGCCGGCGAGCGGGATGTCTATGGTGCTGCCGGCCTCGTCCGTCAGCTCCTGCGGATCGAGTACGGGATTGGCATCGGCGATCTGCCACCACTGGCCCGGGTCCCCGAAGTAGCGCTGCCCGAGCAGATCGGGGCGCTCGCCGGTGCTGACGGTGTGCTCCTGCGTGTCGCCCTCGTCGGGCAGCGGGGGCAGCAACCGCCGCTTGATGTAACGCACTTCGGTGCCATCCGGCTGCCGATGAATCCCGATCTCGGCATCGTGATAGCGACTCGACCTCGGGTACGGGTGCGCCCCCGGTATGGCATCCATCGCATTCTCGTACGGCTCTATCTCAGCCATGCCGCTGCCTCAGCCCCTCCCGCTCGGTGTTCCCGCACTTCGCCCCGCCCTGTTCATCAGCCCAGCACCCCGTTGAGCCCGAGCGCCCCGAGACTGCCGCGACGCGCGGCGCTCGCGAGGCGCTCCTTCTGCGCGAGGTGGGCCATGTAGAGGTCGGCGCCCAGGTGCCCGGCCGGGAGGTCGCTGACGCTGAGGACCTTGAGCCCGATGCTGAGCGAGGCCCTGATCGGGTTCAGGTTCACGTCGAACGCCGACTCATTGATGGACAGCTCGGTCAGCCGCACGGGCATGACCCGCTTGCTCCCCCAGGTGAACAGGGTCAACGGCATCTCGATCGGGCTGATCTCAATGGTCCCGTTCTTCGCCAGCCGGCTCGCTTCGCGGAGCTGCGCCGTGGTGGGCTGCACCAGCATTTCCAGGGTGGCCAGTTGGGGGTGGATGCCGTCCGGCGCGGCGATCTCGAGCTGATCGGTCGCGTCGATCTCGGCGGTGAACTTCCAGGTCTCCTGGGCGGGCCCCTTCAGGCGCAGGGCCTCGTTACGGTCCCCGTTTCCGCTGCCACCGCCGCCGGAGTCGCCTCCTGCGCCTGCTGTTTGGGGCGAGAGGCTTCGTTCCAGGGTGTCCGGGTTGAATTGGAGGACGATTATTCGTTGGGGGGTGCCGCGTTCGGGGTCTATGAGGACTATTCCTGAGCGGATGGGCTTGGGGATGTTGGCGTAGCGGGTCACAGGCGGGCCTCCAGGCGACGTGAGAGGTCGGCGTAGTCCCAAGCGGGGAATAGTCGAGGGAATTCTTGCAGCATGGTCGTCAAATGACTTTTGACGTGCTCGAAGTCCGGGTGCCCCAATGCGACGTCATCGGCGAATAGGTACTGCCACCCAAACGTACCTTTCGTGATGGCTAGTTGTTCCATGTATGCGGGATAGGTCAGGTCGAGTTGCACATACTGCCGATCCCAACCCGCAACCTTGTTCAATTCCATGTCGTAGTACCAAACCTCCCAGGGATCGACGATCGCCTGAACACGAACCGCTGCGAGTTGCCCCGTCGCGGCCAGCGGCGTGTCGTCGATTACCCGCAGCTGCGAGAAGAGCTCCCGCTCCTCATCCGTAGAGCCGGGCCAGGCCAGTTCGGGCGCATGCTTGAGCACTGCCGTGAAGAGATCGGTCACTCTGAACTCGCCGCCGAAGTCAGCCGGGCCAAACGACTCGCTGTACCAGCAATTTGCGATCTCGGAGATTCGCGGACTGTTGACGCACAGGTCGCGACTGAAATTCACCCCCTCCCAATCGGGAAGGTACGAGAAGAGCTCAGGCGCCGAGTCGAAAACCTCACCGAGATCTCCCGTGTCGGCGCGGTTTACCGAAATGGCCCCACAGGTGATGATCTCTTGTTGCGCCTGGAACAACTTTCGTTCAGCGTCGGTCGGCTCGCGCATATCTTCGTGCTCTCCACTCGACTTGACTTCTTCAGTACTCAATATTGCCGTCCCCCTCAGCAGCCGCCAGGGAAGTGACTCCGGCCGAGAAGTCCGATATTCGACTCTTGCGCGTATCCGGGAGTTCAGTCAGGCGTTTCACCAACTCCACCGTACGTTTCGGCTTGGCGGCGGCGGATGAACCATCTCCATTATGATCACGGACATAAACAATAGCCTTCGCGAAAGCCTCCGAAACGCGCAGCATCCTCATCAGTCGTTTAACTGTGTCCCGATTCGGGCGAACCAAACTCGCCGCACCGTTTGGCGCTGGCGGCTTTTCCAGAGGTCCCACCGAGAATTTAAGGGGGCCATGACCGACAGGAGTCTTCTCTTTCCACTCTTTGGCAACGTTATCGTATCGATATGCCCCCCATTTTGCGGAAATCGTCCGCGGGAAACCCTTCGCAGTGCTCTGCCAGTAGGTCAGGTCTATCTGATACCACACCATACGCAGCTTGTCGGCGCGACTCGCGTCGTCGCGATTCATTTCATTTTCCGGATACTGCTCGATCCCGCGATAAAAAATGGGATTGTTGACGGTATTCCGGGCCGGCACCAGGTTGGATCCGAGGAAGGGGCCTCCAAGCTTCTCAGGGAGCATGTGCATCCGGACCCATCGCGTGCTGGCTTCCCTGTTGAGGTCATACTTGTTGAGATGCCGGAATCCCAGGGGCTCGTGCACGAGACGCGAATGCGCCTTTTGACCATGCGCTTTGGCGAATTTGGCATTGAGATATTCGGCCTTGAAATTCTTCGCCAGCTCACCATTGGCGAACTTTGGGATGCGAGGCGGCGGGAGCTTCGGGTCCGGCTGGTTCTCAAGGTAGTCAGTGTGCTCCTCGTAGTCGTTCGTGTCGAAGTCCTCGGCGTCGGTGTATCCCGAAGTGACCGGAGCGGTCGGATTGAGTGTCGCCGCAACGCCAAAACCCGGGTTTCCTGCCTTCGCCAGACGAGTGAGCCGATACCAGCGCCGGAGATTGGCCAGCAGTTCTCTGTGCACCGACGGATCCATGCCCTTGGCCAGTTTCTTGCGAATGATCGGCCGGATACGGGCAACGATCCTCGCCAACCGCTGCGCCTTGTCGTCCTCTTCTTGCTTCCGCTTGTCCTTGTCGTCCCTACTCTTGGGTCTGCCGGGCCCAGGCCTGCGCCCGGGCCCATCCTTGCCGGGCTTGCGTCCCGGTCCGTTCGTGCCGGGCTTGCGCCCTGGGCCGTCCTTGTCGGGTTTCGGCTTCCCAGGTGCGTCCTTGTCTCCCCTCGGCTTCCCCGGCCCGTCCTTGCCATCGCCCTTCGGCTTGTCCGGACCCTGATCCTTGGGCTTACCCGGCGCACCCTTGTCGTCCTTGGGCTTGCCCGTCCCGTCCTTGTCGTCCTTCGGCTTGCCGGGCGCATCCTTGCCGTCGTCCTTGGGCTTGTCCGGCGTAGCGTCCTTCGGCTTGTCCGGCGACGTGTCCTTCGGCTTCGTGCCGGGGTCGGTCTTCGGCTTCGCGTCCGTGTCGGTTTTCGGCTTGGCCGGAGTCTCCGGCTTCGGCTTGGGCTTCGGCGCAGGCGTCGGGCGCGTATCCGGCTTGGCCGGGGCCCCCTTGTCGCCCTTCGTCCCATCACCCGCGGGCTTCTTCCCGTCAGCCCCGGCCCCGGGCTTCTTCGGGTCGGTCTTCGTCCCCGGCTTGCCATCAGCCTTCGGCGCCGGCGTCGTCTTCGGCCCCGACTTGGGCGTCGCAGGCGATGACGCGGGCGTCGTCTTCGGGGCGCCCTTGTCGCCACCCTTGTCGCCGCCCTTGTCATCCGAGCCCCCGTCGGGCTTCTTCCCGTCGCCCTTCCCGCCCTTGTCCTTGCCGAGCTTGACGGCAACGCCCTTCAGCCGCTTGCCCACCTTCGCGACGTACTTGCCGATCCCGCTCAGCAACGCCTCGTACGCCAGCTCGAGAAGCGCCACGATCCCCGCCGCCACCGCCTTCGCGAAGAGGATCCCGGCGCCACCCTGGCGGACCGCCTTCAGCCACGAGATCACCGCGCCGATCGCCCGCAGGATTTCGCCCAGCGCCCCGATCGCCGTACGGATCGCGTCGATGACCGCCATGGCCCAGCCCGCGCCCGGGATCAGCTTGGCGATGACCTTCGTGATGACGATCTCGCCGATGATGAGAGGGAGCATCGGGACGATCGCGTCCCAGGTCTCCTTGACGATCTTTTCGAGGGTGAAGCCGCCCTTCATCAGCTTCTCCAGGATCGCCTTCGGGACCCCGATGATTTCCTCGATCTTCGAGGAGAACCACGACTTGACCGCCGAGATCACCTCGCGGAAGAGGTGGTTCTTCGCGCCGTCCACCGCGGAGTTCTTCGCCCCGCTCAGCCAACCGCCCGGATCGGAGAGGAAGTCGACCGCGATGAGCATGAAGTCGCCCAGCGCGGAGAGGAGTTTCGAGGCGTAGTCGAGGACCGTCTTGACCGCGTCGACGACCGCCTTGATGACGTCCTTGAGCATCTTCTTCAGGATGTTCAGGATGTCGCTGAGCATCTTGGCGATGGCGTTCAGGAGATCAGTGATGATCTTCTTCAGCATCGCCGCGAGACGGTTCACGAAGGCGATCGCCGCCGCGATGAGGGAAGTGATGAACTTCCGTATGCGGTTGGCGAGTTCGATGATGGCCCGCACCATCGCCTTGGCGAACTCGATCAGATCATTGATGAGCGTCTTGATCGTCTCGACGATGAACTTGCGCGCCTCGTTGATCCAGCGCTCGACGTTCTCCTTGAAGTTCTTGATGAACCCGATGACCGCGTCGCGTGCCGCCTTGATGACGCGGACGATCGCGTTCTTGATCTCGATGACCTTCTCTTTGATCCAGTTGAAGGCCTTGCTGACCCAGTTGCCCGAGTCCTTGACGCTGTTGTCGCGCTGTTTGTCGGCGTCCTTCTCCGCCTTGGTGTTCTCGTCCTTGATCTTCTTGTCGCCGTCGTCCTTTTCCTTGGTGACGTCCTTGTCTGTCTTTTCTTCCTTGTCCTTGACGTCCTTGCGGACCTTGTCGTGCCGGTCCGTCTTCTTCGTGCCGAGCTTCTTGAGCTCGCCGTCCTGCTCCGTACGCCAGTCCGCGCGCTGCGAAGTGACCTCGGTCATCGCCTTGCCGCGCTGGTCCGCCTGGCTCTTGGTGTTGGTCGCGATCTCGGCGTCGACCTTCGCCTTGTGCTTCGCCTGGGACTCGCGGAAGTCCTTGTCCTTGGTCTGACGCCCCTCGGACATGCCCTTCTGGCCCTGGCTGAAGGCCTGTTGGAACTGCGGACCGCGGTCGTGCTCGGCGACCTCCGACGCGGCCTCGGGAGGTACGGCCCCGGTGGACGCGCCACCCTCGGGGCCGCCGCCCTTGCTGCCGTCGGCGCCGGGCACCTTCCCCTTCATCTGCTCCTTGGGAGCGTTGGGGTAGACCTGGTTCTCGCCCATCGGACGGCCTGCGTCGTCGCGGCCCGTGGCGACGGTCTCCTGGCCCTTGGTATCGACGCTGGTGCCCTGCTCGCCGGCCGTCGTCTCGGCGGCGCCCTGCATCTCCACGCCCGGCGCATTGCCCGCCTGGGCCTTCTTCAGCGCCTCGTCCTTGGTGGGCAGGCCGGCGAACTTGGCGGCCAGGGCCTGCGGGTCGACCGTGGGTTCGTCGGCGCCGAAGAAGCTCGTGACCGCGTTGACGATCTTGCCGCCGATAAAGCCCAGGGCCATCGCGAAGGTGTCCCAGCCGCCGGGCTCCTCCGCCTTCTCGGCCTCGATCTGCCCCTCGGGCTCCTTGGCGCCCTTGACCTCGGCCTTCTCGTCCTTGGGGGCCTCGGACTTCTGCGCGGGGTCCTGGGAGTACGTCGCCGCGGCGTCGGACTTGGGCTTGCCTTCCAAGGTCTGCGGCGCGCCTGCCGGGCGCTGCATCTGGGGCGGCGCGGCGGCGAGGGCCTTGTGCTCGTCGCCGACCGTGCGGTCAGCGGCGCCGCTCACGCCCGACATGGCCTGGAGTGCCTTGTGCGGCTTGAGCTTCGCGGCCGTGGACAGGCCCGCCTCGGGGGACACCGTGGAGAGGTTCGGGGCGGCGGCGGAGTCCTTCTTCCCCTTGCCCGGGGCGGCCGCCTTGCTCCCGCCACCGCCTCCCCCGCCCCCGCGTGCCTTCGGCGCGGAACCCTGCTTGCGGCCGGCGGCCTTGGGCGCCGGGGCGGTCTCCGGGCCGGGCGCGGCCTCGGGAGCCGGGGCCGGTGCCTCGGGAGCCTTCGCGGGCTCCGGAGCCGGCTCGGGCGCCTTCGGGGCGGGGGCCTCCTCCTTCGGGGCGCTGCCACCCCCAGGCGCGTCACCGGACGGAGCCTTCGGTTCGGGCGCCGGCTCGCTCTTGCCGGAAGTCCCCGCTCCGGCCCCCGAGCCCGCCGAAGCCCCGGAGGACCCCGAAGAACCCGATGGGGCCGACGACTTGGCAGCCGGCTCCGAAGCCGCCGACTTGCTCCCGCCCGCCTGCTGAGATCCCTTCTCCGGCGCACTCCCCGCCTTGTCCCCGGCCGCCGGGGCGCCCTTCTCCTCCTTGGCGGCGGCCTCCTTGGCCGGGGCCTCCTTGGCCTCACCGCCGCCGGCCTTGCCCGGCGCTTCCTGCACCGTCGTCTGCGCGGCGACCGGCCCGGCCTTCGGGTCGTCGCCGCTCTTCGGGTCCTTCGTGGGCGCGCCCGCCCCCGCCGGAGCGGCGGCGGCCCGCTCCACGTCGACGCCACTCAACTGCCCGCCGTCCAGGCCCTCTTGGCTCGCGTCGGCCGAAGGTTCCACCGGGGCGGCGGACTCCTCCTCGGCCTCCGGCAGCTCCGCGTCCTCGGCGTCCTCGGCGGCTCGCTCGGCCTGCACCTTGTCGGCCTTGGTCGGCGGCGGTGCCGGGAAGGACGGCGTCGCGCCGGACCCGGCCGCCCCCGGCTCCAGCTTGTCGGCGGTCGGTACGGCGGACACGTCGAGGTCCTGCTCGGGCAGGAAGTCCTCGGGCGCGAGCTTGGTGTCCCAGGCGCTCGGCTCCCCGCCGCCGACCTCGACCTCCGAGTCGCTTCCCGAGCCGAACGGATCGTCCTCGGCCTTCTCGTCCGCGCCTTCCAGATCCTGATTGCGTACGCCGTCGAGCTTGCTGACCGCACCGGACTGCTGCGCGTCCTTGCCGCTCGCCTTGGGCGAGCCGGTGGGCTTGTCGCCGCCGCGCTTGTCCTCCGGCTTCAGCTGCTTGCCCGCCGCCATCGCGTCGGCCGCGCCCGGCCGGTTCTTGGCCGCGGACTCCTCCTTGCTCGCGGCCGCGGCGCCCTGCTGGTCCTGCCCCTCCTTGCCCTCGGCGCCGCCCGCTTCCTTCTTCTCGCCCTTCTCGCCGCCGCCCTGCCCGCCGCTCCCTGACTTCGTGCCCGACTCGCCGCTCCGGCCCGAGGACGACTCCTGCCGCGGAGCGGCAGGGGGCGCGGCCGCACCCCCTGAACCCTCGCTGCCGGACTGGGCGTTGTCTTGCTTCCGGCCCTCACCGGGCTTCGACTGAGGCTTCGGCTTGTGCCGCCCGCCCTGCGGACTGGTCCCGTCCTCCCTGCTGCCCCCGTTCTCCGGGGTGCTGCCGGGCGCCCACTCCAGGTCGACCTGTTCCTTCTCCGGACCGGGCGCGATCCCGGGCAGCGCCTCCTCGGCCCGCTCCTCCTCGGCCCGGCGCCACTCGGTCTCCCGCTCCAGGAGCAGGTCTGCCGCCGAGTCGCTCTCCAGGCCCGGCACATCGAGGGAGTTCTGCTCCAGCTCGTCGACGTCACCGATGTCGTCGACGAGATCGAGCACCCGCTCGTGCTCCGAGCTGAGCAGCCGGTCCTCCAGTTTGACCAGCACCCCGTCCAGCAACTCGTCGGGCAGCCGCGCCAGTTGCATCCGGGTGCGCTTGGACAGGTCCTCCGGGTCGCCGCGCAGCGAGCGCACCACCGAGTTGGTGAGGCGGTCCACGAGCGTCGCCGGGTCGATCTGCTCGATGCGGTTGCGGTCGGCGTCGACGGTGGCGTACCGCATCCACCCGGGGGTGGCCTGCCCCTCCTCGACGTCCGGCGCAGAGGCCGGGTCCGACTCCTCGGACCGTACGACCGCCTGCGCGCCCTCCTCCGCCTCCCGCTCCGCCGCCTGCTGCGGCAGGCTGACCGCGCCCAGGTCACGGCCGGCGCGCAGCGCGCCCAGCCCGTCGGGGTTCTGCACCGTGTGCAACAGCTCGTGGGCGAGCAGGCGTTGGCCGTCGACCGTGCCCGGCCGGTAGGCGCCCTCGCGGAAGAAGATGTCCTGGCCGACCGCGACCGCGTCCGCGCCGAGCAGGTCGGTGAGGACGCCCGCGTCACGGTCGGTGTGCAGGCGTACGCGGCTGAAGTCGTGCCCCAGTTGCTCCTCCAACTCCCGCCGTACGCCCACGTCGAGAGGCTGTCCGGCGCCGCTGACGATGTCCTTCGGCTCGGGCGCGCGGTTCTTGGCGGCGCGTTCCTTGCGCTTCTTGCGGCGCTGTTCGGCGGACTGCTCGGCGCGGGAGTCCTGGGTGGGAGAGCTGCTCATCGGGTCACCTCCCCGCGGCCGGAAAGCCCGGCGTGCACGGCCCGGGCCAGCTCCTGGCCCAGGCGGCGCGCCGACAGGCTGGCGGGCAGCGGCGGCAGGCCGGACAGCCCGTCCACGGCCAGGGCGCCGTCCGCCGCCAGCGGCACGCCGTGTTCGCGTACGAGACGGGACAGCTCGCGCTCGAAGGACGCCGAAACCCGGTCGGGGTCGACGCGGAAGCCGTCGAGGACCAGCTCGCCGACGTCGATGCGTATCTCATGGGGCTCTTGACCGTCGCGTTTCACACCCATCCGCGGACCTCCGTCGGCGTCAAGGAGCGTTCCAGCTTGAGGTATTCGGTACGGGCCGCCGCGAGCATGTGCCGCATCTGCAGCCGGTCGCCCTCCTCGGCGGCGAGGAAGGCCCCGGAGAGGGCGATGTTGCGGATCGAGCCGCCGGCGACGGTGAGTTGGGCGAGGAGGTCCGGCTCGATGCCCTTGACCGGGGTCTGGGGTGGCAGGACGCGGCGCCAGATCTCGGCGCGTTCCTGCTCGGCCGGGAAGGGGAAGTCGACGACGAAGCGGATGCGGCGCATGAAGGCCGTGTCGAGGGCCTTCTTCATGTTGGTGGTGAGGATGGCGAGGCCCCGGTAGGCCTCCATGCGCATCAGGAGGTAGCTGACCTCCAGGTTGGCGTACCGGTCGTGGCTGTCCTTGACCTCGCTGCGCTTGCCGAACAGGGCGTCGGCCTCGTCGAACAGGAGCAGCGCGCCGCCGCGTTCGGCGGCGTCGAAGACCTTGCGGAGGTTCTTCTCGGTCTCGCCGATGTACTTACTGACCACCTGGGAGAGGTCGATGATGAAGAGGTCGAGGCCGAGTTCCTTGGCCATCACCTCGGCGGCCAGGGTCTTGCCGGTGCCGGAACCGCCCGCGAAGAGCGCGGTGACGCCGAGGCCGCGGCGCAGGGTCGCCGCGAATCCCCACTCCTGGTGGACCTTCGCGCGCTGCCGTACGTGCGCGACGATCTCGCGCAGCACGCTGGTCTGCCGGTCGTGCAGCACCAGGTCGTCCCAGCCCGCGTCGGGCTCGATGCGCCGCCCCAGCTCGTCCATGCCGACGCGGGCCTCGCCCAGACCGGCCCGCCAGGCGAGCTGCGCCCCGTCGAGCACGTCCTCGTCGGGCAGATCGCGACGGACGGCGGCAGCGGCGGAGCGTACGACATGGGGCGGCAGCTGGAACTGCGCCACCAGGGAGCGGAGCTCTCCCTCTTCGATGTCGACGACGCCTTCGAACTCCCCCGCCCACAGGCCGAGTTGCTCCTCGTCGTCCAGCTGCGGCACGCTCACCCGTTCACCGCGTGCCCGCTCCGACGCGCGTGGGTCCTCGCTGGAGACGACGACGGGTACGGCGGCCCCGGCCAGGAACGCCTCGGTCGCCGCCCGCTGGTCCCGGTCCAGTTCGCCTACCTCTACGAGCAGCGCGGCCGGGAGCAGGATCGCCTCGCGCTGCCAGAGCCGGGCGAGCGCGTCGCGGGCGGCCGGGTCGGTGGGGATGTCCTCGGCGTTCATCGCGTAGATCCCGAGCCCGGCGCGGGCGGCCGCGGCGGCGGCGATGTCGGCGCGGCTGCGCAGGTCGCCGCCGACCAGCTCGACGAGGAGCGGCGCACCGGGGCGCGCGGCCGTCGTCCAGCCCGCGGTGACCCGGTTCGCGGCCAGGTCGTACGAGGGCGGCAGCCCGTCCGCGACCGGCGTGCGGCGCAGCTGGCCGTGCAGCCGGGCGTCCAGATAGGGCGAGCCGAGCAGGAAGTGCAGGATGCGCTCGTCGAGCCGGAGCCGGGACATGGTCAGCCGCGACTCGTCGTCGAGCTCCACCAGGCGCCAGCGGCGCAGCGGGGCGACCGGGGTGAGCGCACTCCAGTGCGGCTCGGCGAGCGCGGCGAGGGCGAGCGAGAAGGTGGGGTACGCCCGCTCGGGATCACCGCTCGCGGCGGCGCAGCGTGCGGCGGTCGTGGGGTCGAGCTCGTGGGCGGCGGTGAGCAGGACGAGGTCCCGCTCGAAGGGTGTGAGGCCGAAGCAGGAGGCAAGGGCCGTGAGGGGCGCGGCAGTTGCGGGTGTCTCGGCGGGTACGTTGCCGGGGTCGGCCGCCGCTTTGCCGGGGTCGGCCGCCGCCTTCCCGGGATCGGCTGCCGCCTTAGGCGCATCGCCCGCAGGCCCGGCGGAAGCTCCGGAAGGGTCGGAGCCTTCGGACACTCCAGAACCTCCAGAACCTCCAGAACCTTCGGAAACCCTGGAACCTCCGGAAGCCCCAGAGCCTTCGGAAGCCCCGGACCTTTCGGAACCCCGGGAAGCCCGGCCCGCCCGTGCCGCATGCGCGTCCACGAGGGCCAGCACCCGCTGGATCTCCGCCGTCAACGGCAGGGCCCCGCCCCGCCCGGCCGCCGTGCCCGGTGCGTCCGCCGCCATGTCCTCACCTGCCCCCGGTATCCGCACGCCGCCTCAGCTCTCCGCGCCCTCGGCGCCCGCACCCTCGGCCTTCGGGGCGTCGGGCTCCGCGTTGTTCTTCGCGGCGGCGCCACGCGCGGCAGCGGTCTTGCGCGCGCGGGCCGGCGCCTTGGCGGTCGTCTTCGCCGGCGCCTTCGCGGGTGCCTTGGCCACCGCCTTGGTCGTGGCGTTGGCGGACGTCCCGGCCTGCGCGGGCAGGGCGACCTCGGCCGAAGCGGGGCCGGCACCCGAGGCGCGGCCCGAACCCGTCGACGTACCGCCGTCGAAAGCCGATCCGGAGCCCGACCCCACACCCGCACCCGCACCGGCACCGGCGTCCGCATCGGCCCCGACCACCGGCCGCTCGGGCGCCCCCGGCGCCCCGAACGGCAGCACCTTCACCGTGTGCCGTTCCACCGGCTTGGCCGGGACGGGCACCTCGCGGCCCTCGATGAAGACGAGCGCCGCCTGGTACACCACCGACAGCGAGTACGGCGTCTGGTGCAGCATCCCCCACAGCTTCGACGTCTCGTCGATGTCCATCACGGTCGGTGTGAATCGCACCTTCTGGACCGCATCGGCCAGGTCGCTGCCCGCCAAGTAGGGCTTCTCACCGGCCAGTTCGATCATGTCCTTGGGCAGGATGGGTATCTCGTGCAGCGTGCGCACCACGGAGCCGATGAGCCGCTGCCCCACCAGCGTCGTCTCGTCGCCGTACGCGCTGATCACGAAGTGCAGATCGAGCGCGGCGGCCGGGCGCTTGAGGAGCGTGCCGTCGGAGGCCCGGGTCGGCAGGTCGTTGTTGCGCTGCGAGGTGTTGGGCGTGACCTGGTAGAGGAACACGGTGATGGTGGGGTCGGTCGGCGGGTCGGCCGGCGGCTTGCGCGGCTCGACGTTGACCGCGATGTCGATCTCGGGCTGCAGGTTGTCCTCGATCAGCAGGGCGAGGGCCTGGGTGACGTGGGCGAGTGCGAGTGCGTTGCTCATGGCGTCAGTTCCTCAGTCCCTCGTTCAGTACGTCAGGTCGTACGTTCATGCGTCACGCCCCCGTGCCAGGTAGTCCTGCAGGCTCACCGTCGCGCCCTGCCTCCCCGGGGCCTGCCCCGGTCCCCGGCCGCCGGCTGCCGGCGCGGCGCCGGCCGCGGTGACCTCGAGCCGTCCGATCTGCACGTGCACCACCTGTTCGCCGCCGCGCGCGCCGCGCCGACCCGAGGACTGACGGGCCGCGTCCCGTGCCGCCGCCGTGTCCACGGCACTGGGCCGAAGGGGGGCGGGCACGGCGGCGGCTGCGGCGTCCGCACCCGGGGGGACGGGCGCGGAGGCCGCGCTCTGGGACGGCCGGACGGCGGTACGTTCCCGGGCCGCGGCGCGGCGCGAGGTGTCGGGCAGGGCGCGCGGCACCGGCGCGGCGGCGGGCCGCAGCAGGGGCACCGCGGGCGTCACGGCGGTCGACGGACGCGGGGTGAGCGGCGCGGGAGCGGGGGCCGGTTCGGCGCGTACGACGGTGCGCTCGCGCTCCGAGTGGAACCGGACCTCGCGTTCCATCCGGCCCAACTCGCCCTGCTGGACCGGTGATTGAGCGGTCGACGGCCACAGCGGCTCGGCCCCGTCCGCCTCCACGAGCCCCGCGCCGCGCACCGCCTCGACCCGCTCGAAGGGCCCGGCGAGGCGCGGTCGCACCCGGGCCACCCCGGCGCGCGGCGTGGCACCCCGGGTGTGCCGGGCGAGCAGCCGGTCGAAGTAGTCCGAAGGGGAGGCGGCGTCCGGGGACTCGCCCCCCGGTGCGCCCTCGGTCTCAGGCATCCGCACACAGCTCCAGGTAGTAGCGGCGCCGCAGCGGGCTGAGCGCCAGGATCTCCGGCTCGCTCCAGCCGTAGGCGGTGGCGAGCAGATGGACGTCGAGCAGGACGTCGCGCGCCCAGGCGTCCAGCTCCGTCCACAGGTAGGAGGCGATGTCGAGTTCGGCCCGGGTGGCGGCGTCGCACTCCGGGCAGTTGATGTTGAGCGTCACGTCGGCGGCCGGATCGACGGCCTCGGCTGCCTCTGAGATCTTGCGCTGTACGGATTCCGGCAGGACTTCCAGCACATCCGGTACGTCCACGGCGACGGCGACTCCGTCGCGCACGGCCGAGACGACACACCGGGCAAGCAGCGCCCGCCGCGCCCCGTCGGCGAAGAGTGCCGCGTCCGGGTGCCGGGCCGCCGCTGTCAGGTCGGCGACGGTCGGCACCCGGAACGCGACGTCCCAGCCACCCTCGGTGAGTTGCACCACCGGCTGGTCCGGCGGGCGCAGGGAACGGGCGAACTCCCCCGCGTCCAGGTCGAATTCCATGTCCGCGCCGCAGGCCGAGCAGTCGAGCCTGACCTGCATGCGCTCGCCGAACAGGGCCCGGCGCAGCGCGAACAGGTCGGCCTCGCGGGCGCCGACCGGCAGCGCGAGCAGGGCAGCGCCATCGGGGCCGGCGCCGTCGAGCTCGGGGCGGGCGGCGCGGTGCAGGAGCAGGGCGCGGCCGGGGCCGTCGTGCCCGAGCCCCGCCTCCCATGTCGCCAGGAGGTCGCCGGCCTGAGTGACCGTCATACCCGCCCCCGTTCCGTGCCCGTGCCGCCGCCCGTGCGGTGGAGTTCAACCGATGTGGTGCAGTCGCGGCGAGCGCCGCGACCGGTGGTGCAAGTCGCTCAACTCGACCTAGGTCAGGCCGGGTTGAGGAAGGAGGGCTCCTCGGGCTCGGGCACCTCGTAGTCGCGCTCCCAGCCCTCGCACTCGAGCTTCAGCGACTGGATGGCCACCGCGTTGGCGTTGGCGTCCAGCTCGCCGAGGACCTGGTACTCGCTGGGCCAGGTCCGGTAGAGCTTGTGCGAGACGGCGACCTGTCCGGCCTCGTTGAGGACCTGGATGACGATGTCCTTGCGGAAGTCGGCAAGGGACACCTCGGAGCCGAGACCGGCCCCGACCTGCCAGACCTTGTTGGCCCAGCGGTCGAACTCGGGGTCGTGGGTGACCCCGCGCTCCAGCGTGATGCCCTCGAACTCGGAGCGGCCCGGCGACTTGCGCGGGGAGCTCGGGTCGCCGCCGTGCCGGTGCTTGACGACCTCGGTGGTCCGCTTCAGCGGACTGATCTTGCTGATGCCCGCGACCGTACGACCGTCCCACAGGACCAGGAACTTGAAGTTCTTGTAGGGGTCGAAGCGATGGGCGTTGACGTTGAACTCAGCCATCGGATTCCTTCACGCTCTCCATGCTGTCGAGGTTCTGAGGCCTTCAGAGCTCGAGGCCCCTCAGAGCTCGAACTGCCCGGACGTCTGCTGGATCTTGACGATCACGAACTCGGCGGGCTTGACCGGCGCGATGCCGACCAGGACGTTCACCACGCCGTTCGCGATGTCCTCGTCCGTCGTGGTGTCGTGGTCGCACTTGACGAAGTACGCCTCGCGCGGAGTGCCGCCCTTGAAGGCGCCCTGGCGGAAGAGGTTGTGCAGGTACGAGGAGGCGCTGAGGCGGATCTGCTGCCACAGGTTCTCGTCGTTGGGCTCGAACACGACCCACTGCAGGCCGCGTTGGAGGCTCTCCTCGACATGCAGCGCGAGGCGCCGCACGGGTACGTACTTCCACTCGCTGTCTAGGGCGTCGGAGCCCTCAAGGGTGCGGGCGCCCCAGACGGTCGGGCCGACCATCGGGAAGGTCCGCAGGCAGTTCACGCCCAGCGGGTTGAGCAGGCCGCTCTCGCGGTCGGTGAGCTTGACCGCGAGGGAGTGCACCCCGGCGAGCCGTGCCTCGGTGCCGGCCGGCGCCTTCCACACGCCGCGCTCGGCGTCCGTACGGGCGAACACACCCGCGACGGCGCCCGACGGCGGGAAGGAGCGGAGCCGTCCGGTGAGCGGGTCGGTGAGCTGCAGCTGCGGGAAGTACAGGCCCGCGTGGTTGCCGCGCACCTGCTCGAAGGCCGCGAGGCCCGCGCGCGCCGCGTCGACGCTGCCCCAGGAGTTCGGGGCGTCGACGAGGAGGAAGATCCGCCGCTCCTGGCAGAGCCGCTGCGCCGCCGAGACGACTGTGATCGCGTCCTCGGTGTTCTCGTACGCCGCCAGCTCGGGCAGCACGAGGAGGTTGACGTCGTCCTCGCCGCGCAGCGCCTGGATGCCGGTCTTGCCGGCCTCGGAGCCGATGAGGTCGCGGGGACCCGGCGCCTCGCCGTCCTCGCCGCCCTCGAGCGGGAACACCGGCGGGTTGACCGAGCCTTCGAGGCCCAGGTCGTTGGCGCACTCGCCGAGGAACCGTACGACGTCCTCGGGGTCGGTGGAGCCCGCGACCACCTGGATGCGGCGGCCGAAGGCGGTGACCTCGGCGCCCGCGAAGGCGTGCTTGCCGGGGGCGTCGGGCAGGGCCCGCAGCTTGCGCTCCAGGAGCAGCGCGAGCTCGGCGACGTTGCACGGGGCCTCGCCGTCGCACTCGGGGTCGTACAGCGTGAACTCGCGCTCGACCTCGCCGATCTTGACCGTCAAGTCGACGGCCAGGTTGGGCAGTTCGTGCCCGAACGGCTTGGAGACGGTGCCCGAGGGGTCGGGCCGGCCCTCGCCGACGACGTCGACGCGGATCAGGCGGGAGCCCGCGTTGATGACGGTCGGGGCGTAACGGCCGTGCGAGGCGTCCATGGACAGGCCGGTGAAGGCCTCGCGGGCGCCGCCGCGGGCGTCGTAGACCCGCAGGTTGAACTCGTCGTCCGGGCACGGGGTGTCGTAGTCGACGGCGACGCGCAGCCCGTTGCCCCAGTGGCCGGGCTCCTTGGCGTGCACTTCGAGGACCGGGCACTCGCTGTGGCCCTCGGTGGACTCCAGGGTGACGCAGGCGGCCTTGCCGCTGCCCGCCTTGGTGACGCGGACGATCACGGCGACCGTGCCGCCGTTGCCGAAGAACTGGTGCACCGCGTAGCCGACGGCACTTTGCGAGCTCAGGCCGCCGAAGCGGCGCTCGAACTCGGTGAAGCTGGTGACCCGCACCGGTTCGTTCAGCGGGCCGCGCCGGGTGTGACCCACGAACGCGGTCACCGAGGTGGTGACGGTCGAGATGGTACGGACACTGCTGGGAAGCTCTTCGACGTATACGCCGGGATATGTCGGCTTGGCGGCGCTCACTGCATTCGTCGGCATTCCCCCTCCTATCCCTTCTCAGGCACCTGGTGAAGGCACCAAGAGACGGCAGAGGGAGGCGCTCAAGAAAGGCGCGCATGGCGGACCGCGCGCAGGGCGCGTCAGGTCATGCACGCCTCATCAGTTTCCCCCGTCAGTGCCCGGGCGGTTGGCCGCCCGGACCAAGCAATGCGCTTGTGACTCCTGATGCGTAAGTGCTCAACGAAGTATTAGTTGCGGGTGAGTTGAGGAACAAGGCATCTTCCGGTCACGTCAGGAGGAGGTCGTGTGAAGAGGAAAATCAGCATCTTCACCTGACCTGGAGCAACCCCCGCCGTCTCAAGGCGTGGACGCTTTTCGGCCACGCGTTCGGTCACCGGTCCGGCCACGATCAATTCGGGTGACCGGCCTGACGCGCCCTGTTACCGTGGAGGGCATGAAGGTCATCCATCGCAGCCACGCAGCAGCCGCACGAGCTACCAGCTCGCCGGCCGCCGCTGCCTGACCTTCTCCACTCCCCCGGCGACCGGAAACGGCCGCCGGTTCGTCGTTCGACGACTCTTCGCAGTTCAGCGCCCCTCCGCAGGGGCCTGTGCGCGGTGGCTCTTTCCGGTTCCCCCGAACCGAACCCGAAGGATCCCACCGCCATGAACCCCATGAGCACCCTGACCACCGAGCAGACCCTGAGCACGTTCCTCGACTTCTACCGCGACCAGGGGCACCACCGCATCACGGGCAGCTCCCTCATCCCGCCGCCCGGCGACCCGGTGCTCTTCACCACGGCGGGCATGCACCCGCTGACGCCGTACCTGGAGGGCCGCCCGCATCCGCTGGGCCGCCGGCTCGTCAACGTACAGCGCTGTCTGCGCACCAGCGATCTCGACGAGGTCGGCGACCCCACCCATCTGACCGTCTTCCAGATGCTCGGCTCCTGGTCGCTCGGCGACTACGACGGCCCGCAGAGCCTGCGCTGGGGCCACCGGCTGCTGCGCGAGGGCTTCGGGATCGAGCAGGACCGGCTGTACGTCACCGTCTTCGGCGGCGACGACCAGGTCGGCCCCGACGAACGGTCCCTGGAGACCTGGACCGACCTCGGCGTCCCGGTGGAGCTCACCCGGGAGGACAACTGGTGGTCCAACGGCCCCACCGGCCCCTGCGGACCCGACTCGGAGATCTTCCTGTGGACCGGCGAGGGCCCGCCGCAGTCCACGCCGACCACCGATCCGCGCTGGGTCGAGGTGTGGAACCACGTGATGATGCGCTACCGGCGCCACGAGGACGGCAGCCTCGAAACGCTGCGCCAGTCGGGCATCGACACGGGCATGGGCCTGGAACGCCTGGTCAGCGTCCTGCAGGGCAAGAGCTCGGTCTTCGAGAGCGATCTCTTCGAACCGTGGATGCGGACCCTGCCCGGGCTCTGGTCCCTGGACGAGACCTCGCTGCGCGTGGTCTGCGACCATCTGCGTTCCGGCATCACGGTCGTCGGCGACGGCGTCCGGCCGTCCAACACGGGACGCGGCTATGTGCTGCGCCGCCTGGTCCGGCGCCTGTTGACGCTGCTCTGGCGAGGCGATCCGTCGCGCACGCTGACCGACCTGCCCCGGGAGCTCGTCGAGCACACCCTGGACCACTTCCGTCAGTCGTGCGAGGTCGGTGACGTACGCGACGTACTGGACGTGCTCGGCGGCGAGGAGCAGCGCTTCCGGAAGCTCCTGGAGCGCGGCCGCCTCGTCCTGTCGCGGCACGGGTACGACGGCTCCCTGGGCCAGGACGACTACGACTATCTGCACCAGACGCACGGCCTGCCGCGCGAGCTCGTCGACGGGCTGCTCACCGAGACGGGGTGAGCGGCCCGCACGCGTCGGCCGTCCGTGGTCAGCCCTGCCAGCTGCACGGGGACCGGAACCCCGCGGTGCGCTCCAGGCGGCGCCAGCCGGCCTTGGCCCGCGCCCGGCGGCCCCGGGCAGGTGCGTGGTGCGCGGCAGCCCGGGCGAGGAGAGCCGCAGTGAGGGCGGCGACCTCCTCGGGCTCCGCGTGTCCCTTCTCCACACGTACGAAGGTCGGGCTCATCCCGGCCACCTCCTATTGGGGCGGGTTGCCGTGCTTGCGCACGGGCAGGTCAGCGTGTTTGTTGCGGAGCATGGCCAGGGACGAGATCAGCACGTCCCGGGTCTCGGCGGGGTCGATGACGTCGTCGACGAGGCCGCGTTCGGCCGCGTAGTACGGGTGCATCAGTTCGGCCTTGTACTCCTTGACCATGCGGGCCCGCATGGCGTCGGGGTCGGTGGCCTCGGCGATCTGGCGGCGGAAGATGACGTTGGCAGCGCCCTCGGCGCCCATGACGGCGATCTCGTTGGTGGGCCAGGCGTAGGTGAGGTCCGCGCCGATGGACTGGGAGTCCATGACGATGTACGCACCCCCATACGCCTTGCGGAGAATCAGGGAGATCCTCGGGACGGTGGCGTTGCAGTAGGCGTAGAGGAGCTTGGCGCCGTGGCGGATGATCCCGCCGTGTTCCTGGTCGACGCCGGGCAGGAAGCCGGGGACGTCCAGGAGAGTGACGAGGGGGATGTTGAACGCGTCGCACATCTGCACAAAGCGGGCCGCCTTCTCGGAGGCTTCGATGTCCAGCACGCCTGCCAGGGCCTGGGGTTGGTTGGCGACGATCCCGACGACCTCACCGTCGAGCCGGGCCAGGGCGCACACGATGTTGCGCGCCCAGCGCTCATGGATCTCCAAGTACTCGCCGTCATCGACGAGTTCGGCCATGACCTTGTGCATGTCGTACGCGGCGCTCGGGTCGGACGGGACCAGGTCGCGCAGCAAGGGGGTGGGGCGGTCCGGCCGGTCGTCGCCCGGGAAGCCAGGAGGCATCTCGCGACTGTTGGAGGGGAGCATCGTCAGGAGGTAGCGGACCTCGGCGATGCAGGTCTCTTCGTCGTCGTACGCGAAGTGCGCGACGCCCGAGGTCTCGGCGTGCACGTCCGCGCCACCGAGCCCGTTCTGCGTGATCTCCTCACCCGTCACGGCCTTCACCACATCGGGACCCGTGATGAACATCTGCGAGGTCTCACGCACCATGAACACGAAATCCGTCAAGGCGGGCGAGTACGCCGCGCCGCCCGCACACGGACCGAGCATGACGCTGATCTGCGGGATCACCCCGGACGCCCGGGTGTTGCGCTGGAAGATCCCGCCATAACCGGCCAGCGCGGAAACACCCTCCTGGATACGGGCGCCGGCACCGTCGTTCAGCGACACCAACGGCGCACCCGCCGCGATCGCCATGTCCATAATCTTGTGGATCTTCGTGGCATGGGCCTCGCCCAACGCACCACCAAAGATCCGGAAGTCATGCGCGTACACGAAGACCGTGTGGCCCTCGACCGTCCCCCAACCCGTGATCACACCATCGGTGTACGGCTTCTTGCTCTCCAGGCCAAAACCCGTCGCCCGATGCCGACGTAACTGCTCGACCTCCCTGAACGAGCCCTGATCCAGCAGCAGTTCAATCCGCTCACGCGCCGTCAGCTTGCCTTTGGCGTGCTGCGTCTCCGTCGCCTTCTCGCCGGGCCCGGCCAAGGCGAGCTCACGGATCTCGTGCAGTTCGGCGACCGGGCCGGGGCGGGTGCTTGGTTCAGTGCGGGTCATGGAGGTCCTTGAGTGCGGGGTAGCAGGCGGCCGCGGCGAGTTCGGGCCGGAGGCGGACGTGGCTGGCGCCCGTGCGGAGGTCGCGCCAGACCTGCTGCACGGGATGGCCGTCGGCGTAGGCGCGCGTGCCCATCGCCTCGATGAGGCGGTCGACGGCGGACTTGGCGAGTTCGGCGGCGCGGGCGCAGTCCCACAGGGACCAGGTCTGCCAGTCGGGCCGCTCGCCCGCGGGATGGGCGTCGGCGTTGGCCGCGACGCGGGTGAGCAGGCTCAGGGCGAGCCTGGTGTCGCCCGCCGCGCGGACCAGTTCGACGCTCGGCGGGAGTTCCTGGGCGGCGACCGCCAGCGCGGCCTGGGCCGCGCCGACGAGCGGGGGTGCGAAGGTCAGCCCCGCCACCGCGGGCAGCGGGACGGGGGGTCGTTCGAGGTCCTCGGCGCGGAAGGTGCGGTGCGCGGGGACGAAGACGTCGTCCACGGCCACGGTGTTGCTGCCGGTGCCGCGCATGCCGAGGGTGTGCCAGGTGTCCTCGACCGTGAACTGCGCGCGGGGCAGGGCGAAGAAGCGGCGGCCGGGATCGAGCGCGCCGTCCTCGTCCACCGGGGCCGAGACGAGCGCCCAGTCGCAGTGAGCCACCGCACTGACGTAGGACCAGCGGCCGCTGATCCGCCGGCCGCCCGGCGCGGGCTCGGTGCGGCCCGTCGGCTGCAGTCCGGCGACGACCACCGTGTCGGGGCCGGCCGACCAGAGGTCGCTTCGGCCTTGCTCGGGGAGGGCCAGGGCCATGCGGGAGCCGTACGCGATGACCGACGCGCACCAGGCCGCCGAGGCGCAGGAGCGGCCCACTGCCGCGGTGGCGAGCGTGGCTTCCAGGTGGCCGCCGGCGCTGCCGCCCCAGCGTGCGGGGACGAAGTGCCGGGCGAATCCGGCGGATACGAGGGCCTGGGCCACTTCGGGGTGCAGGACCCGCTCCGTCTCGGCGGACCGGGTGTGCGCGGCGGCCGTGCGGGCCGCCTCGCGGGCGCGGGCCGAGAGCGTCGCTGCGGTCACGGTGCCACCTCCAGGAGGTCGTCGGTCGTGGGCAGGCGCAGCCCCCGGTGGATGTCGAGGGCGGCACCGCAGTGGTTGAGGGTGATGTAGTGCAGGCCGGGTGCCTCGCCGTCCAGGAGGCGTTGGGCCAGGTCGGTGGCGTGGTCGACGCCGATGCGGTGGGCGAGGGCCGGGTCGTGGCGGGCCGCGTCGAGGCGGGATGCGAGGTCTTCGGGGAAGGTGGCGTCGCTGAGTTCGGCGAAGCGGCGGATCTGGCGTACGTCGGTGGCCGGCATGATCTCCGGGATGACCGGGGTGTCGCAGCCGGCGGCGGTGAGCCGGTCGCGCAGCCGGAAGTAGTCCTCGGCCCGGAAGAACATCTGGGTGATGGCGTAGTCCGCGCCCGCCCGGCACTTGGCCACGAAGTGGCGGATGTCCTCGTCCCAGGTGGCGGAGCGGGGATGGCGCTCGGGGAAGGCGGCGACGCCGACGGAGAAGTCGCCGCACGAGCGGACCAGGCGCACCAAGTCGGCGGCGTGGGCGAGGCCTTGGGGGTGGCGGGTCCACGCTGCCCGGGGATCGCCGGGCGGGTCGCCGCGTACGGCGAGGACGTCGCGGATGCCGGCGTCGGCGTACGCGCCGATGATCTGCCGGAGCTCGGCGACGGAGTGGCCGACGGCGGTGAGGTGGGCGACGGGGCGCAGCGTGGTTTCCAGGGCGATGCGCCGGGTGAGGTGCACGGTGCGTGCGCGTGAGGAGCCGCCGGCTCCGTAGGTGACCGAGACGAAGGTGGGGTGCACGGCTTCGACGCGGCGCACCGTGTCCCACAGGAGGCGTTCGCCCTTGGGTGTCTTGGGCGGGAAGAACTCGAAGGAGTACGAGCGCCGGCCGGCGCGCAACGCCGCGGTGAGGGTCGGCCGTTCGACCGTGGCGGTCGTCATCGTGGCGCCCGGGTCGTCGCGGACCGGGTCGCCGTGGTCTGAGCCGCTGTCGTCTGATCCGCCGCGGCGTGCGGCGCGGGAGGCCCGGCCGCCGCCTCCGGTCCGTAGGTCGCGGCGAGCGCCTCGTGCAGCTGGGTCTCGGTGGGGTCGTACGTCTGGGTGCCGAGGTGGCGCAGGGCGAACGAGGCGAGTGCGGAGCCCCGTTGGGCCGCGGTGACCGGGTCGTGTCCGTGTGCGGTCGCCGACAGGAATCCCGCCCGGTACGCGTCGCCGACGCCCGTCGGGTCCACGGCGTCCGCGACGGCCACGGCCGGGACTTCCACCGCGGGCTCCCCGCAGCGCTCGACGACGCTGCCCTTGGCGCCCCGGGTGGTGATCCACGTCCCGACCCGGGTCAGCACGTCCCGTTCGTGCCAGCCGGTCTTGTCGAGCAGCAGCGCCCGTTCGTACTCGTTGGTGAACAACAGCCGGGCCTCGTGGACGAGATGGCGGATCGCCGGGCCGTCGAGACGGGCCAGTTGCTGCGAGGGGTCGGCGGCGAACGGGATGCCGAGGGCCCGGCAGGCCCGGGTGTGCAGGGACATGGCGTCGGGGTCGTCCGCCCCGATGTGCACGAGGTCGACGCCGCCGTGACCGCCTACCGCCTCGGCCAGGTCGATCGACGAGGCTTCCGCCATGGCGCCGGTGTAGAACGAGGCGAGCTGGTTGCCCGCCTCGTCGGTGGTGCACATGAAGCGTGCGGTGTGCCGTGCGGAGGACACGTGGAGGGCCGTCATGTCAACGCCGAGGTGGGCCAGTTCGGCGCCGTGGGCCTCGAAGTCGGCGCCCACGGAACCGACGAGCAGCGGGCGATGGCCCAGCCGGGCGAGACCGTAGGCGATGTTGGCGGCGACACCGCCGGGACGGACGTCGAGGCTGTCGACGAGGAACGACAGTGAGACATGGGCGAGTTGATCGGGCAGGAGCTGGTCGCTGAAGTGGCCGGGGAAGCTCATCAGGTGGTCGGTGGCGACGGAGCCGGTGACGGCGATGCGCATCTCACACCCCCGCGGCCGTGCGCAGCGCGTCGACGCGGTCGGTCTTCTCCCAGGTGAACTCGGGGAGTTCGCGGCCGAAGTGGCCGTACGCGGCTGTCTGTGCGTAGATCGGGCGCAGTAGGTCGAGGTCGCGGATGATCGCGGCCGGGCGGAGGTCGAAGACCTCGTGGACGGCCTTCTCGATGACGTGCTGGGCGACGGCGGCGGTGCCGAAGGTCTCGATGAACAGGCCGACGGGCTCGGCCTTGCCGATCGCGTACGCGACCTGGACCTCGCAGCGCTCGGCCAGCCCGGCCGCGACGACGTTCTTGGCGACCCAGCGCATCGCGTAGGCCGCCGAGCGGTCGACCTTGGAGGGGTCCTTGCCGGAGAAGGCACCGCCGCCGTGCCGGGCCATGCCGCCGTAGGTATCGATGATGATCTTGCGGCCGGTCAGGCCCGCGTCGCCCATCGGGCCGCCGATCTCGAAGCGGCCGGTGGGGTTGACCAGCAGCCGGTACCCCTCGGTCTCCAACTTGAGGCCCTCGTCGGTGAGTTCGGCCAGGACGTGCTCGACGACGTGGTGTCGCACGTCGGGAGTCAGGAGCCCCGCCAGATCGATGCCGGCGGCGTGCTGCGAGGACACGACGACCGTGTCCAGGCGGACCGGGCGGCTGCCCAGGTACTCGATGGTGACCTGCGTCTTGCCGTCCGGGCGCAGGTAGGCGACGGTGCCGTCCTTGCGCACGGCGGTCAGCCGCCGGGAGAGCCGGTGGGCGAGGTGGATCGGCAACGGCATGAGGCCGGGGGTCTCGTCGCACGCGTACCCGAACATCAACCCCTGGTCGCCGGCGCCCTGTTCGTCGAGCAGGTCACTCGCGCCGGAGACACGCTGCTCGTACGCGGTGTCGACGCCCTGCGCGATGTCGGGCGACTGGGTGCCGATCGACACCGACACCCCGCAGGAGGCGCCGTCGAAGCCCTTGGCGGAGGAGTCGTAGCCGATGTCGAGGATCTTGTCCCGGACCAGCTGGGCGATCGGCGCGTAGGCCGTGGTGGTGACCTCGCCGGCCACATGGACCTGGCCGGTGGTGATCAGGGTCTCCACGGCGACGCGGGACGTCGGATCGTCCCGCAGCAGCGCGTCGAGAATCGTGTCGCTGATCTGGTCGGCGATCTTGTCGGGGTGGCCCTCGGTGACGGATTCGGAGGTGAACAGACGGCGGGACACGGCGCTCCTGGGGTTGCAGCGGCTGCTGGCTGGGGGGGGCTAGGGCCTGTCTTCAAACTCCCGTCGTCGCCCGAAGGGCGGCCCCGCGGCGTCCGGTGCGTGCTCTCGGCGTGCCGGGCGGAAGCCCTCGTACTGGACGTACTCGGGCTTTCGCCCGGTGCGGCGAGAGTGCGCCCGCTGCGGCAGCAGCTGATGTCACTGCGGCGTCGCGGGGCAGGCGGGAGTTTGAAGACAGGCCCTAGGGCGTGTCTTCAAACTCCCGTCGTCGCCCGAAGGGCGGCCTTGCGGCGTCTGGTGCGTGCTCTCGGCGTGCCGGGTGGAAGTCCTCGTACTGGACGTACTTGGGCTTTCGCCCGGTGCGGCGAGAGTGCGTGCCGGGCGTCGCGGGGCAGGCGGGAGTTTGAAGACAGGACCTAGGGGCGGAGGGCGCCGTTGAAGGGGAGTGACGACGCCCTCCGGTCCTGGGGGGCCTACGCGGTGCGGACCGAGAGTTCGAGTCCGTCGCCGAGGGGCAGCGGCGTAGAGGTGTAGCCGCTGTCGGCGCCGCGCACGTGGGCGAAGTAGTCGGTGAGCTTCTCGGGGAACAGGTTGGTGTCGTCGGCGACGACGACGGACCCGGTGGTCAGCTTGGGTTCGAGCAGCTTGAGGACGCCATGGAAGAGCGGGGTCCAGCCGTCCAGGAGCAACAGGCCGATGGGGCCCGGTACTTGGGGCAGGGTCTCGCGGGCGTCGCCGACGCGGACCTCGGCGTACGCGTCGAGACCTGCCTCGGCGATGTTGGCAGCGGCGATCTTCGCCTTGGTCTCGTTGAGTTCGGAGCCGATGACCAGGCCGCCGCCGTTGTCGCGGACCGCGGCCGCCAGGTGGATGGTCGAGATGCCGTACGACGTGCCGTACTCGACGACCGTGGTCGCGCCGGTGGCGCGTACCAGCTGGTAGAGGAGCGTGCCGACCTCGGGTGGGACGGGCAGCAGGGCGTCGTGCGCGACGTCCACGGAGATCCGGCGGAGCTCCTCCGCGCTGGGCTCGCCCTTCCAGGCGGTCAGGGTGCCGGCGACGCTCGGCGTCTTGGCCTCGTCCGCGACGGCCTCGGCGAAGAGCCGGTCGAGGACCTTGCGGACGGCGGGGTCGTGCAGACCGCGGGTGTGCACGGTGCTGGGCATGGGTGGTGTCCTTCGCTGTCGGTGGATCGGTCGGTGAACGGACGGGATCGTGCGGCGGCCGGGCCGTCAGGCCGAACGGCCGGCGCCGCGGGCCTCGGCGAGCCATTCCGTGACGGTGTGCGGCGCGAGTCCCGCCGCGGTGAGGCGTTCCATGACCGCCGGGTCGGTGGCGCCGTCGGCCAGGGCACGGACGACGTAGGGGTAGAACTGCAGCCGGTCCAGGAGGAGTTGGTTGCGGGCGACGGCCTCGCGGGCGCTGGTCGCGGCCTGGGTCTTGACGACGTCGGCGAGCGCTTCCAGCTGGATGGTGATGAGGGTGGCGGCGGTCTCGTCGGTGAGGCGTACGGCGCCGTCGGGGCCGGTGATCAGGGCGCTGGGCGCCGAGGAGACCACGACCTCAGGTTCGGCGATGACGAGGTTGCCGAGTTCCGCGAGGATCCTGCTGGTGTCGCTGAGGCCCCTGAAGCCCTTGAGGCGGCCGAGTGTGGCGACGAGGACGCAGATGCCCTTGCCGGTGAGGGTGCCACGGCCGTGCGGGCGTGAGGCCCAGTCGATGGCGTTCTTGAGGACGCCGGGCACCGAGTGGTTGTACTCGGGCGTGGCGATGACCAGGCCGTCCGCGCGACGGATCGCCTCGCGCCAGCGCGCCACCGCGGGCAGCGCCGGATCGGTGTCCAGGTCCTCGTTGAAGAGGGGGACTTCGGCGAGTCCGTCGTACGTCTCGAACTCCATCCCCTCCGGGGCGAGGGGCTCGATGGCCTGGAGCAGACGGGTGTTGAAGGAGTCCCTGCGCAGGGACCCGGAGATCGCGAGGATGCGGGACATGACATGGCCCTTCGGGATCAGCCGTCGGTCGGGGGCGGATGCGGCCGTCACTCGGGACGGGATCAGCCGTAGGTCAGGGGCGTGATCTGCTGGATGTCGTACTTCTCGCGCAGCCGTTCCACGGCGGTGGCGTCGATCTCGCCGCCGGCCGCGAAGATCTCCAGGAGCTGGTCGAAGTACGCCTCGTGATCGGGCGGCGGCGCGGCCTGGAAGAACATCTTCACCGGGGTGTCCGTGCGGTTGGCGAAGGCGTGCGGGCACCCGGGCGGCACGAAGAGCACGCTGCCCGCCCCCGCCCGTACCGGCTTGGCCCCGGACGGCGACTGCCAGCTGCCCCAGTCGCCGGTGCGGTCCCGCGGCTCGAAGGCGAGGACGTCCAACTCGCCCTCCACGATGTAGAACAGCTCCTCGCTGCGGGTGTGCGTGTGCGCGCCGACATCGAATCCGGGTGGCACGATGACCTCGAAACTGGATCCGGTACGCGAATGCTCTCCGGTGACCTTGAAGGTGACCTCGTGCGCCTTGGTCACCAGTTTCTTTCCCTGGCCCGGCGGAATGATGAGCCCGTCGACGCTCATATCGCGGCCGCCTCGGCCAGCTTTTCCTCGAAGTGGAACTCGCTCTCGTGCACCGTCCAGGACCCGACGGCCACTTCGGCGGTGATTCCGGGACCGAATCCCGCGATGATTCCACGGGCCCCGTCCGTCACGGCATTCTCGGCGAACATGCGGGCCAGCGAATCGAGGACCACGGCACTGGCGATATTTCCGTACTGAGTGAGCGTGGTGCGACTGAAACGGAATTCTTCGGGAGCCACCCCGAGGAACTTGCACAGGTCGTCGAGAATGCGCGGGCCGCCCGCGTGGATGATGTAGAAGTCGAGGTTCTGGACGTCCCAGTTCTGCCGGCGCACGACGTCCTTGAGGACGGGCGCGAGGGGTTCCATGGTGCCGGGCACCCGCTTGTCCAGGCGGAAGTGGAAGCCGGTGTCCTTCACGTCGTACGAGATCCACTCCTCGGTGTCGGGGATCAGGTACGCCTCGTTGCGCTCCAGGTGCACTCCGGTGCCGCCCTCGCCGCGTACGACGGTGGCCGCGACGGCGTCGCCGAACAGGCCGTCGGAGAGCAGGGAGCCCACGTCGCCGTCGGTCGGCTGGTAGCAGAGGGAACAGAACTCGCAGGCCACGATGAGGACGTTGGCCCGTGGGTGGGCGACGCAGAAGTCGTGTGCGCGGTTGATGGCCGCGGCTCCGGCGGCGCAGCCGAGCTGGGCGATGGGGATCTGCCGGGTGTCGGTGCGAAAGCCCATCGTGTTGATGAGCCAGGCCGTCATGGACGGCATCATGAACCCGGTGCACGAGACGTAGATGATCGCGTCGATGTCGCGGGCGGTGAGTTCGGCGTTGGCGAGGGCCTGCTGGACGACGGGCGGCACCCGGCGTTTGGCCTCGCGTTCGTAGATCTTGTTGCGGGTCTCGAACCCGGGGTGGCGCAGGGTGCGTTCGAGCGGCTGGATGATGTGCCGCTTCTGGACTCCGGTATTGGTGATGAGGCGGAGGGCGAGCGGCAACTGCGGGCTTCCGGAATGGACCTGCTTCGCCATCTCGAGGGTTTCTTCCATCGTGATGACGTTTTCCGGAACTGCAATGGCCGGCCTGCATATGGTCGCCAAGTCGGTCTCCTCGGGTGAGCCGTCCGGCCCACTCGGGGAGTCAAGTGATTCCCTGGCCGGCGGCGTGGCTTCAGGGAAACAAAGATGAAAGACGAACCGCAAGGGGGAACTTGATGCCACCTAGGGGCTTTCGCTGTCACCAACCACCGCACGGAGCAGGGATGTTAAGGATGCGAAAACATATGGGTCGACAATGTTTGCCGGGCCGGGGGGAATTGGGCATGGCGCAGCCCATTCTCCTTGCTGGTTAATTTCCGGTGACGGGCCCCTGCCGCGGCAACGGGGGACGGAACGCGCGGCAGGGGCGGCTCTGGGGCGGTCGGCGCCGGCCGACCGGCGGCCTCAGTGCATGATCTGCCCTCCGTCCACGGGCAGATAGGCACCGGTGATGTGCCGGGTCAGATCGCTGGCGAGGGCCACGATGGCATCGGCGACGTCCTCCGCCTGGGCGATCCTTCGCAGCGGGGTGACCGCCGCCAGGGCGCTGAGCAGGCTCGGGCGCCCGGAGGGGGCGCTGCCGTCGGTGGGCACGAAGCCCGGCGCGACCGTGTTGACCCGCACTCCGTCCGGCCCCAACTCGGCGGCCAGCACCCGCATCAGGGCGTCCTGGGCGGCCTTGGCCACGGCGATGTCGGCGACCACGGGCCCGCTGCTGCGCGATTCGCTGGAGCCGACGAAGACGATGCTGCCGCTCCTGCGGCCGCGCATCGCGGGGGCGACCATCCGGCAGGCATTGAGGGTCGCCCTGATCTGTGCGTCGACCCGGGCCTGGACCTCGTACCCGGAGTCGAGCGCGGTGCCGTGGAAGACGGGCGGGCCGCCCACCGCGTTGCACACCAGGATGTCGATGTCGCCGAGCAACTCACCGGCCTGCCAGACGAGTTCGGCGGCCTGGTCGGGGGCGCAGACATCGCCCTGCACGGCCACCGCCTTGGACCCGTCGAGCTCGATGCTGTGCACCACGTCGTCGGCGGCCTGTTTGTTGGAGAGGTAGTTGACGGCCACCGAGGCCCCGTTGCGGCCCAGGGCGCGGGCGGTCGCGGCCCCGATGCCACGGCTGCCGCCGGTCACCAGGGCGATACGGCCTTCGAGGAGGCGGCCGACAGGGGAGTTCACCGAAGGGCTCCGATTCTTGAGCGGTGCGGGATGAGCGGTAAGAGACGCACGCCTGGCCACGGCAACTGAGCGGTGAGCGGCGGGCGGCGGCGCGCCGGACGGGATCCGTGCCCTCGCACGCGGCGACGTGCCGGGCCGGATGCATGCGCCCTCACGCGGCGACGTGCCGGGCCGGATCCATGGGCCCTCTCACGGCGACGTGCCGAGCAGGATCCAAGGGCCCTCACGCGGAGACGTGCCGAGCAGGAGGGTCCGTGCCCCCTCACGCGGCGCGGGCGATCCATACCCGCCCCGAGCCGGTGCGCGCGGTCAGCCGCACGGTGGGTGCCCCGGCGCCCGGGGCGGGGCCGGCGGCCAGGTCGTTGCGTACGCCTCCGGAGCCCGAGTGCGCGTCCACCTCGGCGGCGACGCCGTCGCGTACCCCGATCCGGATCTCCCCCGAGTTGGTGACGGCGTCCAGGGCGCCGGACACCACACAGTTGACGGCGATCTGGCCGGTGCCGGCGTGCGCGGAGACCTCACCTTCGACCGTTCCCACGTCCACGGAGCCGCTGCCGGTCCGCAGGCGTCCGCGCCCGAGCAGATGCCCGGCGGCGATGCTGCCCGAGCCGGTTTCGAAGGTGGCCTCGCCCTCGGCGCGCTCCAGGTCGAGCGAGCCGGACCCGGTCGTCAGCGCCACGGCGGAGGCGGTGCCGGAGACCGCGATGGAGCCGCTGCCCGTACGTAAGTTCAGGCTGGAGCGGGCGGGGGCGGTGATGTCGACTGCCAGCGTCGTGGTCCACAGCGGATGCCCCTGCGGTACGCCGATGCGGAGCCGGCCGCTCTTCTCCTCCAGGGAGATGTCGAGGGCCCCGAGCCCGACCGCGGCACTGCCCGCGGCGACGGCCGCACCGCCCGCGGGCACCGCGCCGTAGCCCGGCACATAGCCGTGACCGGGCGGCACCGTGCCATACCCGGGAACGTACCCGTGCCCGGGCGGAATCGGCCCGTGCCCCGGCCCCCACGCCCAGCCCGCGCCCACCCCGGGCACGCCCGCAACGCCGGGGACAGGGGGGACCTGCGGCACACCCGGCACCGGAGGAACCGGCGGCACGGGCACGGGGTGGTGCCCGGGATGCCAGCCCCATTGGTAGCCGCCCCGCGGCCACACCCCTCCGTTCGGACAGGCGGGCTGGGCGGACGCGTACCAGCCGGCCCCCGCCCAGACCTCGACCACCATCTCTGGCACCTCCGCAAGACGGACGCGGATCTCGCCCACCCCCAGCTCGGCGTCCACATGAACCGGCTCGACGCGGGAGAACGACTCCCGTCGCGGTGTGCCGGAGCCGAAAGCCACCATGACCACAGCCCTCATTCCGGGAAGGTCCGCTCCCCCGCGATCTCCTCTTCGGGGCGCGGACACGGTAGAGTCAAACGATCGGAGGGTTCTCCTCCGAACTCTGCCGTCAGACTATCGGAGGGATTCCCTCCGAACAAGGGGTCTCAGCATGCCGACCGATACACACACGTCAGCGGCGAAGGCACGCACGCCGGGCACGCCGCCCGACGCGAGCGAAGGGGCGGGGCCGCGGTTCCGTGCCGAGGCGCGGCAGGGCATCCTCGACGCCGCCCGCCTGGTCTTCCAGGAGGACGGGCACGACGCCCGCCTGGAAGTCATCGCCCGCCGGGCCGGCGTGGGCATCGCGACGCTGTACCGCCGCTTCCCGACGCGCGAGGACCTGCTGCGCGAGGTCTGCCTGGACGTCATGCACGACGTCACCGAGGAGACCGCGCGCGCCGAGCAGGAGGAGCCCGACGCCTGGAGCGCCCTGGTGCGGGTGCTGCACTACTGCGTGTCGACGCACGCGGCGGGCATGCTGCCGGTCGCGGCGGGCCGCTTCCTCAAGACCGAGGAGGTGCTGGGAGCGAGGACGGCGTACGTCGACGCGCTGTCCGGCCTGCTCGACCGGGCGCGCGCCGAGGGCGCGTTGAAGGCCCAGGTCAACCACGTGGACATCCTGCTGATGCTGGCCCTGATCTCCCGGCCGCTGCCCGGCGCGGACGCCGATTTCGCCCAGCAGCTCGCCCATCGCTACCTCGGGCTGCTCATCCCGGCCCTGAGCGCACCGGAGTCGGCCGAACTGGCCGAACCGCGCCTGGACCAGGACGCGCTGGACGCCCTGTGGAACGGCACGGACGTGGCGGCCGCCCCCGCCGAGCAGACCGGAAAGACCGGCGCGAAGAGCAAGAAGACACCGGCCCGCCGCGGCAAGCCCAAGGAGTAGGTCCGGCGAGCCAGGCGCGTCGGGGTTCACGACGAACCGGGAAACACGCGCGCCCCGCCAGGGGCGCGGGGGCCCGGACTTGCCCCGCCAGGGGTGCCGGAGGCTGGACTTGCCCCGCCAGGGGCGCGGGGAACTGCGCGCCCAGCCACGACGCACCCGCAGATCCCAACGCCCCTGCGACAGGAAGGCCCGACGGCCCTCCGGCAGGAAGATCAGCCCCTCCGGCGCTTGAGGAGCGGGGGCCCGGGGGCAGAGCCCCCGCGACCCGAGCCGGGAAAGGCCCAACCGAACGCAGCGCACCAACCCACCGGCAAGCGCACCGCTACCCGCAAAGCCGCGCCGCGGACCCACTGTCACCGGTGGCCCACCAACGGGCCAACTCATCGATGCTGCGCAGCAATTCCCGTCCCCGGGCGGTCAGCCCGTACCGCACCCGCACGGGCGACTGCGCCGTCTCGACCGTGCGGTCCACCAGACCGGAACCCTCCAGGCGGCGCAGCACGCGGGTGAGTTGCTTGCGCTCCACGCCGGTCGCCCGCCCGAGTTCCGCGTGCCGCCGGCTCTCCGGCCACAGCTCGATCATGATGGCCAGGTCCCACTTGCCCGAGATGACGTCGACCAGCGCACGGGCGGTCGCCAGGTGAGGCGGTGGCCCGCTCCCGGGGGCCGCACGCTGACCCGTTGCCGTCTGAACCGCTGTCGTCGGAACCGCTGCCGCCTGAACCGCCGCCGCCTGGACAGTTGCCGTGGCCCCCTGGGCCGTTGCCGTCTGGATCACGCCGCCCGAACTCGCCGTCACTGTCACGTCTCCCCGTTGCGGACGCCCTGTCGGGCGCGACTGAAAGTGGCCGAACTTGACACATTATGTACGTTCAGCATGCATTTATGTCGGGATCCCGGTGCAGTTTTGCCAGCCCTTAACGTCAGGACACTCCTGTACCGCTCGACCCTCGCACCCTGCCGTCGAGCCCTCAACTGCCCCGCAGTCGGTGGCATTCACTGCCCCCTTGTACGGAGGGTAGACCTCCGATAGTGTCGTGACAAGTTCGGAGGGTTGCCCTCCGATGCTGCCGTGCCCGCCGTACACCGCTGTACGGCCGCGCACCTCCGGCAGCTTTCCGTCGGGCCGGATCCGGCCGACGTCACTCTCTGGGGGATTCCATGAGCCACACTCCCGGCTCCTCATTGCCCACAGCCAACTCCCCATCTCCCGCCGCCGATTCCTCAAGGTCCACGGCCGGCCCCGCATCGCGCGCGGCCGACCACGACGCACTGGAGCGCCTCCTGCTCGCCGCCGGCGCCCGCCCCGAGGACACCCTCCGCGCGGTGCACGAGACCGGAGCCGCCCAAGTCGTCCGCATCGCCGTGGACGAGTTGATCTCCCGCTGCCTTCCGCACCCCGAACTGCCCGACACTCCGGTGCAGTTCGACCTGCGCCACGAGGACCGCACCCACAGCCACGTCCTCACCGTCTCCGGCAAAGGCGTGAGCGCGGCACCGGGCCCGGATCCGACGGCACCGATGTGGATCTCGTACGAACTCAGCGACCTGGTACGCGCCCTGTACGGCCCCGCAGGAGCCCGCGCGGGCCGCACCCGCCGCACCGAACTGCGCCTCGGCCGCGACACCACGGACACGAGCGACCCCGAATCCTGGATTCGCCGCATGCACCCGGTGTCCGACGCCGTCCAGGTGGTCCTGGCCGCCCTCGAACCCGCACCGCCCGCCCTCGCGGAACTCGCCCTGCGCCACCGCACCGACAAGTGGGGCCCCCTGCACTGGTTCACCCCGCACTACGAACGGCACTTCGCCCAGCTGCGCGACGAACCGGTGCGCGTCCTGGAGATCGGCATCGGCGGCTACGACCGGGCCGACCTCGGCGGCGGCTCGCTGCGCACCTGGAAGCGGTACTTCCGGCGCGGCCTCATCCACGGCCTCGACATCTTCGACAAGACCGGCATCGACGAGCCCCGCATCACCACCCTCAAGGGCGACCAGAGCGACCCCGACCTGCTGCGCGACATCGCCGACACCTACGGCCCCTTCGACATCGTCATCGACGACGGAAGCCACGTCAGCCGCCACGTCATCACCGCACTGACCACGCTCTTCCCCTGCCTGCGGCCCGGCGGCCTGTACGTCGTCGAGGACCTGCAATGGGCGTACGCCCCCGGCTTCGGCGGCACCCCCGACGACCTTGCCTCGCCACGCGGTTCCACCGGCTTCCTCAAGACCCTGGTGGACGGCCTGCACCACGAGGACATCCCGCACCGGGCCGGCCGCCGCCCCGGCTACCTGGCCGAACACGTCGGAGCCGTGCACTTCTACCGCGGCATCGCCTTCCTGGAGAAGGCGGCCAACTCCGAGGGCGCGATACCCCCGTGGATCCCCCGCTCCGCGGTCCCGCCCGTCGAGGACGCCGCGCATACCGAGGACGACGCACACACCGGGGACGACACGCATACCGGGGACGACGCGCAGGCAGCGGCCGACAGCCCCTGGCCCCCACCCGGCAACGGCCACTGAGGCGGCGGGAGTTCACCGTGCGCGTGCTGTTCACCATGCCCAAGGGGCTCGGTCACGTCTTCCCGCTGGTCTCCACCGCCCACGCCCTCATGGGCGCGGGCCACGACGTCCTGTTCGCCACCGCCGACGCCGAACGCGCCGCCCGCGCCGGGCTGACCTGCGTCGACGTGGCACCACCCGGAATCGACTCCGTCTACTACGACTTCATGCGCGAACGCGGCGTGGGCTTCGACCTCGGCATGACCGGACCCGACAGCGACATCGGCCTGTACGCCGAGATGTTCGCCGCCGTCTCCGACGCCCTCACCGACCGGGCCGTCACCGCCGCTCTCGCCTGGCGGCCCGACCTCGTCGTGCACACCCCGTCCCAGGGTGCGGGGCCGCTGCTCGCGGCCCGGCTCGGCGTACCGGCCGTCGAACACGGCATCGGGCCCGGCGAGTTGCCCGGCCTGGACGCCGCCCTCTTCACCCACCTCTCCCCCGCCTACCGCCGGCACGGCCTGACCGGGCCGCCGCCCCCGCCCGCCGCCCGACTGACCGTCGCACCGCCGAGCCTGTCCGGCCCGGGACCGTCAGACCTCGTGATGCGCTACGTCCCCTACAACGGCGGCGGCCACCTCCCCGCCTGGCTCCTCACTCCCCCGCCCCGGCCCCGGATCGCCGTGACCCTCGGCACCGTACTGCCGCTGTTCGGCGGCCTGAAGCCACTGCGGCGCCTGGCCGAGTCGGCGGCCCGCCACGACCTCGAACTCGTCCTCGCCACCGGCGACGCGAGCCCCGACGGCCTCGGCCCGGTTCCGCAGAACGTGCGCGTCGCGGGCTGGGTGCCGCTCGGCCCGCTCCTGCGCACCTGCGCCGCGCTCGTCCACCACGGCGGCTCCGGCACCACCATGACGGGCCTGGTCGCCGGGGTGCCGCAGCTCATCATGCCGTCGGGCGCCGACCAGTTCACCGGCGCCGAGGCGGTACGCGCCCGGGGAGCGGGCCACGTCGCCGCCCTCGACGACCTGGACATCGGGCGCGTACGCGACCTCCTCGACGACGAAGCCACCCGCAAGGCGGCCCTCGACGTCCGCGACGAGATCACCCGCCTGCCCAGCCCCGCCGACCTCGTCAACAACCTTCTTGATCTGCTGACTTGACCTTCTGACTTGCGACCAAGGACTGCTGATGAAAGCGCTACTGCTCGCAGGAGGGGCAGGCACCCGCCTGCGCCCGCTGACCCACACCATGTCCAAGCAGCTCGTGCCCATCGCCAACAAACCCGTCCTGCTGCACGCCCTCGACAACCTGCGCGACGCCGGCATCACCGAGGTCGGCGTCATCGTCGGACCGCACGGCGACGACGTACGCACCCTCGTGGGCGACGGCACACGGCTCGGCCTGCAGATCACCTGCATTCCGCAGGAAGAACCGCTCGGCCTCGCCCACTGCGTACTGATCTCCCAAGACTTCCTCGGCCGGGACGACTTCGTCATGTACCTGGGCGACAACGTGGTCCTCGGCGGCGTCGCCCACCTGCTCAAACAGTTCCGCGAACGACGCCCGGACGCCATGGTCATGGTGAGCGAGGTCGACGATCCCAGCCGCTACGGCGTCGCCGTCCTCGGCGCCGACGGACGCGTCTGCGCCGTCGCGGAAAAGCCCCGGCTCGCACCGTCCCGGCTCGCACTCGTCGGCACGTACGTCTTCGGCCCCTCGATCCACCGCGCGGTGCGGGCCATCGGACCCAGTGCGCGCGGCGAGTGGGAGATCACCGACGCGATCGGCTGGCTGATCGCCCGCGGGCGCGAGGTGCGCGCCGACGTGTTCACCGGCTTCTGGCGCGACACCGGCGTCATCGAAGGGCTCCTCGACTGCAACCGGGAACTCCTCAGGACGCTGCCGCACAGCATCGAGGGGTACGTCGACACCGCCAGCGAACTCGTCGGCGACGTCGTGGTGGAACCCGGCGCCGTCATCAGCCGATCCCGGGTCGTCGGCCCGACGGTGATCGGCGCGGGCAGCACCGTCGTCGACAGCGAGATAGGTCCGTACACCGCGGTCGGGACGGGCTGTGAAGTGCGTGCCACGCACGTCGAGGACTCCATCGTGATGGACGGCGCCACCCTGCACGAGGTGCGTTCCGTCGCCCGCTCCGTCATCGGCCGGCACAGCAGGGTGCATTCGGCGCCGGCCGCCCGCCTGATCGTCGGCGACCACAGCCGGGTGGCGGTGGTGTGCCCATGAACCTCCTGGTCACCGGGGGCGCGGGCTTCATCGGTTCGGCCTTCGTACGCGGCCTGCTCGACGGCCGGCACCCCGGCCACGAGCGCGCCGAGGTCACCGTCCTCGACAAACTGACGTACGCGGGCAACCCGGCGAACCTGCCCCTCGACCACCCCCGGCTGCGCTTCGTACAAGGCGATCTGTGCGACGCACGCCTGGTCGACGAGCTGCTGCCCGGACACGAGGCCGTGGTCCACTTCGCCGCGGAATCGCACGTCGACCGCTCCCTGCTCGGCGCCGAACAGTTCGTGCTCTCCAACGTCCTCGGCACCCATCACCTCCTGGAGGCGAGCGCCCGCCACGCCGTCGCCCGCGTCGTGCACGTCTCCACCGACGAGGTGTACGGCTCGACCGCCACCGGCGCCTGGGACGAGCAGTGCCCGCTCGCCCCCACCTCGCCGTACGCGGTCACCAAAGCCGCGAGCGATCTCTTCGCCCAGAGCCACTGGCGCACCTCGGGCCTGGAGGTCGTCACCACCCGGTGCAGCAACAACTACGGACCCCGCCAACACCCGGAAAAACTCATCCCACGCTTCGTCACGACCCTGCTCGACGGCGGTCAAGTCCCCTTGTACGGCGACGGATTGCACGTACGCGAATGGCTGCACGTCGAGGACCACTGCCACGCCCTGCGCCTCGTCCTGGACAAGGGCAGGCCCGGCGAGGTCTACCACGTCGGCGGCGGCACCGAACTGACCAACCGCGACCTCACGACCCGGCTCCTCGACCTGTGCGGCGCCGACCGGGCCAGCGTGCGGCACGTCCCCGACCGCAAGGGACACGACCGGCGCTACGCCCTGGACGACACCAAACTCCGCGAAGAACTCGGCTACCGACCCGAGGTCGACTTCGACGAAGGACTCGCCGCCGTCGTGGACTGGTACCGCGACAACCGCGACTGGTGGCAGCCCCGGCACCCGCCTGAGAGCTGAACTGCCCCCGCCCACCCCCTTGTTCAGGCCCTCAGGGAACGAGGGGGCGGGCCCGCGCGCACTCGGCGTACGACGGAAGCAGCCCCTCGCGCTCCGCCTGCGCGAGGGAAACCGCGAGCGTGTCCCGCGCCGAGAGCACGGGAGCGAGACCCTGCCGCCAGCCGATGCCCAGGTCCGCATCGAGCGGATCGATGCCGCGCTCGCGCTCCGGGTCGTAGGACGCCGAGCACAGATAGAGCACGGTCGCCTCGTCGGTGAGCGCCTGGAAGGCGTGCCCGAGCCCCTCCGACAGAAACACCGCACGCCGATTGACCTCGCTGAGCTCCACGGTCTCCCAGGCCCCGAAGGTGGGCGAGCCGACCCGGACGTCGACCACGGCGTCCAGAACCGCACCGCGCAGGCACATGACGTACTTCCCCTGCCCTGGCGGCACATCGGCGTAGTGCACCCCACGGATGACGCCCTGCCGGGACACCGAGCAGTTCACCTGCTCCACCGGAAGATCCCGGCCGGTCACCGTGCGCACCTGCGGACTCCGGAACGTCTCGTGGAAGCTGCCGCGCTCGTCGTGAAAGACCCGGGCGTCGTACGACCACGCGCCTTCGATGGAAAGGGGCTTCATGCTCAGCACTCCGTTCGGTGGGGTGTGCGGGCGCCTACCGGCTCGCCCGCCGCCGCGAGCAGCTCCCTGCGCAGCGGACCGGACGGATCACCCGGCCTGCCCAGCGCCTCGGCCAGGGCCGCGTGCCAGTGCCGGGGCGGGCCAAGGCGGGCCCGCGCCCAGGCATCGTGGGAAAGCACGCTCCAAATCGGCCGCGGCGCGCGCCTGTTGAGGCATTCGGACGAGACGGCGGCGACCAGTCCGGGGTCGGCGCCCAGCAGCCGGTAGATCTCGCGCGCGAAGGTGTGCCAGGTGGCGAAGCCGCAGCTGGTGGCGTGGAAGATGCCGCGGGCACGGTGGGCCGGCGCGGCGGCCAGCGCGGCAATCCGATCGGCGACGTCGACGGTCCAGGTGGGCTGGCCGTACTGGTCCGCCACGACCTCCACCGGCCGCCCCGCCAGCGCCGAACCAGCCATCGTGCGCACGAAGTTGGGCCCTCCCGCGCCGTACAGCCAGCCGGTGCGCACGATCGCCGAGGACAACGGGAGCAAGGTGCGCACGGCCCGCTCGCCCGCGAGTTTGGTACGGCCGTAGGCGGTACGCGGGTCCGGCTCGGCATGCTCGGGCATGGGGGTGCCCACGTCGGCGGGGGTGCCGTGGAAGACGTAGTCGGTCGAGACGTGAATGAGCCGGGCCCGTACCTGCCCACAGGCCGCGGCGAGATGAGCGGGACCCCGCCCGTTCACGGCGAGCGCCGCCCGCTCCTCACGCTCCGCGCGATCGACGGCCGTCCAGGCGGCGCAGTTGACGACCACGTCGGGCCGCCGGTCGAGCAGCGCCGTACGAACGGCCCGCCGGTCCGTGATGTCGAGGCTGCCCCGACCGGTCGGCAACACCAGGGCACCGCCCTCGGTGAGCCGGGCACACACCTGCCGGCCGAGCATGCCGTCGGCCCCGGTGACCAACACGCGCATGATGCCGCTCCCTTCGGATCCTCGTCTCACCTGGCCGGATGGGCCGGCGCGGCCTCCGCCGGCGCACCCGCGCCCGCCTCCTCGCCGTGCCGCGCCAAAGGGTCCCCGCGACCGGCCATCAGCACGAACGCGGCGACGATGCCCAGCAGCACGCAGGCCGCCGCGACACCGAACGCCGCCCTGAATCCCTCGGTGAGCGCCTCCGCCCTACTGCTCGCGCCGGCACGGCTCGTGGTGGTCGCCGCGACCGAGGCGAGGATGCCGAGGCCGAGCGCGCCACCGATCTGCTGGGTCGTGTTGAACAGCCCGGAGGCCAGCCCCGAGTCCTTCGCCGGGGCCCCGTGCACGGCGGCGATCGTCAACGGCACCACGGCCCCGCCGAACCCGATCCCGGCGAGCAGACACGGCCCGAGCAGATCGGCGGCGTACGAACCACCGGGCGCGGAGATCCGCGTGAACCAGGCCAGCCCGAGAAAGAGGCAGGCCAAGCCACCGACGAGAGTGGTCCGCAGCCCGAGCGAACCGGCCAGCCGCCCGGCCGCGTTGGCGGCCACCAGAATGCTCACGGTCAGCGGCAGATACGCCACGCCGATCGCCATGGCGTCGTAGTGCAGCACCTCACCCATGTAGAGGGAGAGGAAGAAGAACATCGCGAGCAGCCCCAGATTGAGCAGCAGGGCCACCACGTTGGCACCCCGCAGGGTGGGCAGCCGGAAGATGGACAGCGGCATGAGCGGCGACCGCGACCGCGCCTGCAGCACGAGGAACGCCGCAATCAGCACCGCACCCCCCGCGAAGCCGCCGAGGGTGGCAGCCGAGCCCCAGCCCGCACTCTCCGCATCCACGGCGGCGTACACGACCAGACAGAGACCGGCCGTGACAGTGACCGCGCTGGTGACGCCGAAACCCTGCGCGGTGCCGCGCTCGGCGGACTCCGCGAGCAGCCGCAGGGCCAGCAGGGCGACGACGAGACTGACGGGGACATTGACGAACAACACCCAACGCCACCCGATCCCCGAAGTGATGACCCCACCGAGCAGCACGCCCGCCGCGCCACCCGCGCCGGTGGCCGCTCCCCAAATACCCAGCGCCCGGTTGCGCTCCTTGCCCTCCGTGAAGGTCACGGTGAGCAGCGAGAGGGCGGCGGGCGACACGAGCGCGGCACCGACCCCCTGCAGGGCCCGCCCGGCGATCAGCCACCCGGCGGTGGGCGCGAGTCCCCCGAGCAGCGAGGCGACACCGAACAGCGCGAGCCCCGCCATGAACATCCTGCGCCGACCGAGCCGATCGGCCAGCCGCCCGCCGAGGAGCAGCAGCCCGCCGAGCGCGAGCGTGTAGGCATTGACCACCCAGGACAGCGAACTCTCCGTGAAATGAAGGGACTTGGCTATGGGCGGCAGCGCGACATTGATGACCGAGGCATCGATCACGACGAGGAACTGGGCCATCGTCAGCAGGGCGAGTGCGGCGTTCCTGGCGCGGGGCGCGGCGGGTTGACCCGCGACGGGACGACTCGTGGAGGGTTGACTCCCGGCGTGTGGCGTCATGACGACATGGCCTCTCGGGGCGTACGACGGTGAAGGACGGGCGGGGCCGAAGGCACCCCGGGGCCCCGCGCCCTGGCGGCGGCGCGGGGCGGTGGTTCCGCGCATCGGGGGCGACGCGGGGCGGTGGTTCCGCGCCTCGGGGCGCGATGACGGCGGGCTCGCACGACTGCAGGGGCGCGGCACCGCACCGCCAGCAGCAGGGTCACGTTATTTACAGCCCAAATCGCGGCGCGTTCAGTGCATGGCGAGGCCTCCGTCGACAGGGACGTACGCCCCGGTGATGTGGCGGCTGAGATCGCTGGCGAGGGCCACGACCGCGTCGGCCACGTCCGCGGCCTGGCCGAGCCTGCGCAGTGCGGTGCTGCCGGTGACGGCCTCGATGAGCTGCGGGGTGAGGGCGGCGGCGCTGCCGTCGGTGGCCACGAGTCCCGGTGCGACGGTGTTGACCCGGATGCCCTCGGGGCCGAGTTCCGCGGCGAGCACCCGCATCAGCGCGTCCTGGGTGGCCTTCGCCACCGCCACATGGGGCACCGCCGGCGCGCTGCTGCGGGACTCGGTGGAGCCGATGAAGACGATGCTGCCGCTGCGGCGCGCCCGCATGGCGGGGACGAGGAGCCGGCACAGGTGTGTCGTGGCCCGAAGTTGGGTGACCACCTGCTGCTCGATGGTGTCGCCCGCGTCGACCACGGGGCCGTGCACGAAACTGCCCGGCCCTGCGGCGTTGCAGACCAGGACATCGATGTCGCCGAGCATGCCGACGGCCTGGTCGACGAGGGCGGTCGCGGCCGCGAAGTCGCTGACGTCGCCCTGTACGGCGACGGCCTTGGATCCCAAGTCCTCGATGTCGCGCACCACTTGGGCGGCGGGTCCCGCGCTGGTCAGGTAGTTGACGGCGACCGCGGCTCCGGCACGGCCGAGGGCCCGGGCGCAGGCGGCGCCGATGCCCCGGCTCGCGCCGGTGACGAGGGCCGTACGGCCGTCGAGGAGACGGCTGGCGGAAGTGCTCATTCTCTGGTGCTCCTTGGTGCTCGGACGGGTGCGCGCGGAGTCGCGCGAGGCTCTCCTGCGGCGGGAGCCGGGCCGTCCCCGATGACGGCGCCTGCTCGTCGGACTGCTCCGAACCGCCTTGCTCCGACGCCCCGTTCCTCTGGTCCGCTCCAGGACCGCGACCGCGGTCCAGCCGTGGAAAGCGAACCCAATATGATCGGAGGTCTTCCCTCCGATCCCACACCGGGAGAGTATCGGAGGGTTGCCCTTCGATACAAGGGCCCCCTGCCGGGCCTGCCGTCGACCCCGAGGAGCCAGTCGAATGCCTGCTTCGCGCCCCGAGATCAGCGATGTCAGCAAGGCCCGCGGCCCGCGCTACCGCCAGGAGGCGAGGCAGCGGCTGCTCAGCGCGGCCAGGATCGTCTTCCAGGAGGTCGGCCCCGAGGCGCCGCTCGATTCGATCGCCAGGCAGGCGGGCGTGGGCATCGCCACGCTGTACCGCCGCTTCCCGTCCCGCGAGGACCTGATCCGTGAGGTCTGCCTGGATGTGATGCGCGAGGTCACCCGGACCGTCGAGACGGCCCTGCGCGACGAGCCGGACGCCTATACGGCGCTGGTGCGCGTCCTGCACCACTGCGTCGCGACCCACTCCGCGGGCCTGCTGCCCGTCGCCGCCGGCCGCTTCCGCTCGACGGCGGAGATCCGCACGACGGTCGACGCCTACCTGGCCGCGCTCACCGTGCTGCTCGAACACGCCCGCCGCGAAGGCACGTTGAAGGCCGACGTGAACCACGTCGACGTCCTGCTCCTGCTCACCCTGATCTCCCGCCCCCTGCCCGGCCTCGACGCTCCCTTGACCCGCCGCCTGGCCCACCGCTTCGCATCCCTCCTCGGCCCGAGCCTCGCCCAGCCGAGCGGCGAGCTGCCGGGGCCGGTGCTGGAGCAGGGCGCGTTGGACGCACTGTGGAACGGGGCGGGGGTGATGAGCGGCAGAGCCGACGACGACGCGTGAGGGGCGCTGCGGGCGGCACGGCGGGGTCCGGTCGCGGGCCCAAGTCGGGGCATGCGCGGCGGGGTACCCCGGGCATACATGAAAGGCGCCCCGGACATGCGTGAGGGGCCATTCATCGAATGGCCCCTCAGCTGCGAAAACACCGTCGGGACGACAGGATTTGAACCTGCGACCCCTTGACCCCCAGTCAAGTGCGCTACCAAGCTGCGCCACGTCCCGGTGTTCGATCCGCGGGTTTCCCCGCCGCTCGGACAGACAGAACCTTACCTCACCTCGGACCTGCGGTGATCCACCGTTTCGGGGTACCCGTCCGGCCCCGCTCGGGGCGGCGCCTCTCGCCCGAGGGGTGAGCACAGCGCTCTCGCTCCGCGACCGAGATGTGTTGATCCATGCGTACAGCGCGCGGCGATGTCGCTGTCGATCTCGTGCTGGTCGGATGCGGTACGGCTGCGCTCGGTCTTGATGGTCCGTCCATCAGAGGTGGTGCTTGAGCGCTTGAACGCTTGAACGCTTCAAATCCCAGCATGTGACAGACAGTTGGTCACCTCGACCCGCACCGGTGCACTGCGGCACCCGCGGACCACGGCGCTCGCCGCACTGATTCGGGATCCCGCGCGCCCAGCCCTGCATCCGTCCAATCGTGCCAATCGTGATCAGAAAACCGTTGACGCGGCACAGTCGCTCGCGGAGAGTTCCGATGCACGAATGGGGTGGGAAGTGGAACGACAGCAGTACATCGAACGGTGCTCCGAACTCTTTGCGGTCGGTGCGCACGCGGCGGTCCGGGGCGTCGCGGAGGAGGGGCTCGCCGACCTCGGCGGTGATCCGGTGCTCTACCGGTGGCTCGGGCAGGCGCACGCCGCGGAGGACGAGGACGACCATGACACCGAGGCCGAGTCGGCCTACCGGCAGGGCCTCGCGCTCGCGCCGGACGACCTCGGGCTCCTGGTGTCCTACCTCGAACTCTGTCTGCGCGCCGACGGGTTTGAATACCCCGGCCGCGCCAAGCGCGCGGTGACCCTGCAAGCACAGATCGAGGATCTCGCCCCGCCCGGCTCCCCGGAGCGTGCACGGGTCGACGATGCCGTGGGCTGGGCCGGCCGCGGGTACTGGGACGATCTCAAGGTCGGCGTTCTGCAGGGACAGGTACGACAGGCGGAGCAGGCGGAACAAGGCGAGCAGGTGGCCGCCGCCCTGCGGAGCAAGGAGCCGGTCGCGGACGCGGGCGAGGACCTGCGCACGGCCGAACTGGCCGCCGCGGTCGAGCTGCTGCAGGGGCCGGCCAACGCCCCGCTGCGTTTGCTGATCAGGCATCGGGTCGCGGCCTACGCGGTGACGTTGCTGCTGTCCTTCGGCCTCAACAAGTGGCTGGTGATGAGCGGCATACTGGAGTTCAGCCTGTGGGGCTGGCTGTGCTGGATCCCGGTGCTCGCCGCGGAGGCCAAGCTGCGGCAGGCGCGGAGACTGGGCCGCGAACGGGTCATCGCCCGGATCCAGGAGCGCCACGCGTCGGCAGACGCCGCCTGAGCCCGGCTGCGCCGGTGGTGGTGGCCGGCAGGTGCAGCGGGTGGCCGAAGGGTGACAATCGACGAGTGACCACCCCACCCGCCCCGGACCCCGCCGACCCCACCGCCGCCCGCGACCGCGACAGCGACGGCCGGGCCCGCAACGCCCGCCCCCGCGACGGACTCGGCCGCCCGCTCCCCTACGGCGCCGAGGGCGTCGCCCGTCAGCCCGAGGGGATCGTGCGCTCCCCCGCCGCCACGCTCACCGAGGCCCAGACCCTCCTCGACGCGGGCAAGCCCTTCCATGCGCACGAGGTGTTCGAGGATGCCTGGAAGTCGGGGCCCGCGGACGAAGAGACGCTGTGGCGGGGCCTCGCGCAGCTCGCGGTCGGCCTCACCCATGCGGCGCGGGGCAATGCGACGGGCGGGGCCCGGCTGTTGCGCCGGGGTGCCGCGGCGCTCGGACGCGTACCGGAAGTCGCGGGCACCGGACTGCCGTACGGAATCGACGGGCCCGGACTGACCGTCTGGGCCGAGGAGTTGGCGACGCGGGCCGAGCGGGAGACGAAGCCCATCGACGCGGCGGCCTGCGCGCCCACGCTCCGCACGGAGCCGCGCCCGCAGCCTCCCGAAGGGCGTACGGCAGACTGACCCGGTGCGAACCATTCATGTCATCGGCATCGGCGCGGGCGACCCCGACCACCTGACCCTGCAGGCCGTCAAGGCGATCCAGGACACCGACGTCTTCTTCATCCTGGACAAGGGCGAGGAGAAGTCGGACCTGACGCAGCTGCGCCGGGACATTCTGGACGCCCACATACCGGGCGGCGCGTACCGCCTGGTGGAGGCCCGCGACCCGGACCGCGACCGCCGCACGAGCAACTACGCGCCGGCCGTGGACGACTGGCGCAGCCGCCGGGCCGACATCTACGAGCGGCTGATCCTGGACGAGCTGGCCGAGGACGAGACCGGGGCGTTCCTGGTGTGGGGCGATCCGGCGCTGTACGACAGCACGCTCGGCATCCTCGAGGAGATCCTCGACCGCGGGAACGTCTCCTTCGACCACGACGTCGTGCCCGGCATCAGCAGCGTCTCGGCGCTCGTGGCCAAGCACCGCACGGGCCTCAACCGGGTGGCGCGACCCGTGCAGATCACGACGGGCCGGCGGCTCGCCCAGGGGTTCCCCGAGGGCGTGGACGACGTGGTCGTGATGCTGGACGCCCATCAGGCGTTCCGCCAGTACGTGACGGACGGCACGGCGGATGGCACGGCGGATGACGCTGCGGCGGATTCCGGACCGGCGATGGACATGGACATCTACTGGGGCGCATACATCGGCACCCCCGACGAGATCCTGGTCTCCGGCCCGCTCGCCGAGGCCGCGCCGAAGATCGAGCGGCTGCGGGCCGAGGCCCGGGAGCGCAAGGGCTGGATCATGGACACCTATCTGCTGCGGCGCAACCCGGAGCGCTAGGGCGTGTGTCGGAAGTCCCTCCGTCCGCCCGGAGGGCGGGCCCTGCGGCGTCTCGTGCGTGCTCTCGGCGTGCCGGGCGGAAGTCCTCGTACTGGACGTACTTGGGTTTTCGCCCGGCACGCCGAGAGTGCGTGCCGGGCGTCGCGGGGCAGGAGGGACTTCCGACACACGCCCTAGGTCCGCCCCGCTCGGCGGTCGGGGCGTCACCGGTACGGCGTACACCGCATGCACATGGTGGTGGCCCACACAAGAGTGGCTGGTGTGACCACCACTGCCGAGGCCCCCGCGGCCGCCACCGCCCCGCCCGTGCTGGATGTGCGGACACGGAACGTCGTGTTCGTCACGATCATGCTCGGCGTGCTGCTCGCCGCCCTCGACCAGACGATCGTGGGCACCGCGCTGCCCACGATCGTGGCCGACCTGGGCGGCGGCGCCCACATGTCGTGGGTGGTGACCGCCTATCTGCTCGCCGAGACGGTGTCGACGGTCCTGGTCGGCAAGTTCGGTGACCTCTTCGGCCGGAAGGTGATCTTCCAGGTCTCGGCGATCGTCTTCATCGTCGGCTCGCTCCTGTGCGGTCTGGCCGGGAACATGCTGATGCTGATCGCCTTCCGCGGCATCCAGGGCATCGGCGCGGGCGGTCTGATGGTGACCGCGATGGCGCTGATCGCGGATGTGATCCCGCTGCGCGAGCGCGGCAAGTACCAGGGGGCGATCGGCGCGGTCTTCGGCGTCTCGACGGTCATCGGCCCGCTGCTCGGCGGCCTCTTCACGGACCACCTGTCCTGGCGCTGGGCCTTCTACGTCAACGTACCGATCGCGATCGCCGTGGTGATCGCGGCCGCGCGCACCATCCCGAGCGTCCGGTCCGCGGTCCGCCCGGCCATCGACTACCTCGGCATCGCGCTGGTCGCGATCGGCTCCAGCGCGCTGATCCTGGCGACGAGTTGGGGCGGCAACGAGTACGCCTGGGGCTCACCCACGATCATCGGCCTGTTCGTGGGCGGCATCGTGGCGCTCGCCCTGTTCTGCGTGGTGGAGACGCGGGCGGCCGAACCGATGCTGCCGATGCGGCTGTTCGCGAATCCGGTGTTCACGGTCTGCTCGATCCTGTCCTTCATCGTGGGCTTCGCGATGCTGGGTGCGATGACGTTCCTGCCGACCTTCTTGCAGTACGTCGACGGGGATTCGGCCACGATCTCCGGCGTCCGCACGCTGCCGATGGTCGCGGGCCTCCTCATCGCGTCCATCTTCAGCGGCAACGTCGTCAGCAAGACCGGCACCTACCGGATCTTCCCGATCATCGGCTCCCTGGTGATGGGCGTAGGCCTCTATCTCCTCTCCCTGATGGGCACGGACAGCAACATCTGGCTCGAGTCCTTCTACATGTTCGTGCTCGGTGTCGGAATCGGTCTGTGCATGCAGGTCCTGACGATCGCCGTGCAGAACACCGTGGACTACTCCGACCTCGGCACCGCGACCTCCGGCGTGACGTTCTTCCGCACACTGGGCAGTGCGTTCGGCACGGCGGTGTTCGGCACGATCTACGCCAACACCCTGAAGCCGAACATGAAGGAAGGCGTGGCCGCCGCGGCCGCGACCGGCGCCGACCCGGCGATGGTCGCCAAGGCGGCGGGGAGCCCACAGGGCCTGCACGGACTGCCGACGGCGACGGCCGCGCCGATCATCAAGGCGTACGCCGACTCCCTGCACACGGTCTTCCTCTGGACGGTCCCCGTCGCGGTCGTCGGCTTCGTCATCGCCCTCTTCCTCAAGCAGGTGAAGCTGCGCGACAGCGCTCAGGCGGGCGCGTCCGACATGGGCGAGGGCTTCTCCTCGCCGGTCGCCACGGGTGACTCGGACCGGATCCTGGAGCTGGGCATCGGAAAGATCATCCGGGCGAAGGGGATGGCCGACGCACGCAAGGTCGTCGCCGGGTCCGACACTCGCCTCGACATGGCCGGGGCCTGGGCGGTCATGCAGGTCGACTTCTTCACGCGGATGGTCGGCCACGCGAGCCTCGGCCTGATCGCGGCCCGCCGGCAGCTGCCGCCCGAGGTCCTTGTCCCGGTGTTCGACCGGATGGCCGACGAGGGCTTCCTGTCCCGCGAGGGCACCTACTTCTCCCTGACACCGGCGGGCGAGCGCGAGGCCGAGACGATCGGCAAGGCCTGGGCGGCCTGGCTGGGCGACCAGCTGGAGTCGGACCTCGGACACCCGGCAGGGCCCGAACTGCGCGCGGCGGTCGACCGGATCGCGAAGCGGCTGCTGGCGGAGGATCTGGCGCACGGGATGCCGGGCGGGCAGGGGAAGGTGCCGGCGGGGTCGCGCTAGGGCCTGTGTGACGTTGATCTGCTGCCGCCGGGCGGTGTCAGTCCGCTGAAGTAGCCTTCCCGCCACCGCACGTCGACTGGAAGGTTCAAGAGAAGTGACTGGCCTGTCTGCTTTCCCGCTGCCGTTTCATGCTTCACGCTCCATAGCGTTCGCGACGCCTCGGACGCTGCGGGAACTTCAGATGATGCAGTGCAGCGCCCACATCCGGGCGAAGCCGGGGTGGTTCGACAAGGTGAACGATGCCGGCATCGTCGCCAGGTGGACGCAGGAAGCGGCCGCCCAGGGTCTCACCGAAGCGCAGGTTCGTTACGTGCTGGCCGAACTCGTGCACTACGCCGCGTTGCGGGACGGGCGGACCGGCGTCGAGGTGTCCGCCGTCGACGGGGTGTGGCAGTCGGACACGCTGGTCGGTGACGCGCTCGGATCCCGGCTGCGCGAGGCGGTTCGGGTTCTGGAGGAGGTCCCCGGGGCGGAACAGGACTGGCATCCCGGATCCGACGGCCAGGTACTGGATCTGGTGCATCCGTCGCTGTTCTGTCTGGTGAGAGACGTGAGCGGCGCGCCCGAGCGGGCCTGGCAGAACCCGGCGAACCGCCATGCGCAGTACGAATTCTCGGAGAAGTTCCAGTGGCTGCCCACGGATGTCGACGTCAGTGACGACGGCGATGTCGCCTTCCGCTCGTACGTCAACAACGTCCATCCCGAGACTCATCGCGAACTCGGCTCCGTCCTGCCGGACTTGTTCGCGCGCCTGCGCCCGCTCTTCGAGAACGTGCTCACCGATCTGCGCCATCCGCGGCCCCCGCGGATCGAGGCCGATCCCTACGGGTGGTACGACTCGGAGCCCGAGTACCCGGACAAGTCGTCCTTCAGTGACGAGGAGGCCTACAAGGAGGCCGTCCGCGCCTATGGCGAGGCCCAGGACGCCTGGTGGGAGAACCGCCGCCCCTCCGTCCCGGACGCCCCGGCCTTCACCCCGCCCGGGGTGCCCGACGACTTCGCCCGAGTCGACCTGCGCGGCCGCCGTCTCCAGGTCATCGTCAAGCTCGCCACCCTTCACCTCACCCCGGACAAGCCCGAGTACACCGGCGGTTCCTGGCATGTCGAGGGGATGCTGAACGAGCGGATCGTCTCGACCGGCATCTACTACTGGGACAGCGAGAACATCACCGAAAGCCGGCTGAGCTTCCGGGCGGCACTCGACGACCCGGACTACGAACAGAACGACGACGACGGTCTGCGTGAGGTCTACGGCCTGGAGGACGAAGACGCACTGAACCAGGTGCTGGGATCGGCAGCGACCCCGGCGGGCCGCTGCCTGGCGTTCCCGAACATCCTGCAACACCGCGTCGGTTCGTTCCGCCTCGCGGACCCCGGCCGCCCGGGGCATCGCAAGATTCTCGCGTTCTTCCTGGTCGACCCGTCGGAAAAGATCGTCTCGACCTCCGATGTGCCCCCGCAGCAGCCATGGTCCGACACCTCGACCATGACGCTCGAACAGGCCAGGAACTACCGCGAACAACTCATGCGGGAACGCAAGTTCTTCGTCGACGAACACAACGAGCAGCTCTACGAACGAGAATTCTCCCTCTGCGAGCACTGAACCTCACTCACGCCCCCACCCCGGCACGCCCTTCTCCGGCTGTCGACAACCGAGCGGCGACCGCCCTGCGGTCGATCTTGCGGTTCGCGTTGAGCGGCAGGTCGTCGACCCGGGTCAGGCCGCGCGGCACCATGTACCCCGGAACACGCTCGGCCAGCTCCGCGCGCACCAGCGACGGGTCCTGGGCGATGCCGGTGTAGGCGGCCGCCAGACCCGTCTGGCCATGCGCGTCCGCGACCGGCACGACCACCGCCTCCTCGACGCCGGGCAGTGCGCGCAGCGCGGCCTCGACCTCGCCGAGCTCGATGCGATGGCCTCGGATCTTCACCTGGTGGTCGAGGCGCCCCAGATGAACCAGGGCCTCCCCCTGGGCCCGCACCCGGTCACCGGTGCGGTAGTACACCTCGTCGCCGGGCGGCGCGGCGTCCTCGTACGGCGTCGCCACCCGCCCGTCGAAGCGGACGAACCGGCCCGCGTTCTCCTCGGGCCGCAGATATCCGGGAAAGCGCTGCGGCCCGCGTACGCACAGCTCCCCTTCCTCGGACGGTGCGCCGGACTCGTCGAGGACGAGGAAGTCGAGACGCGGGTACACCGTGCCGATCGGCACGGTGCCGTTGGCGGTCTTCGGCCACCGTCGCGGGTCGTCGGGCAGTCTGAACTGGGCGCAGGAGATGGTCACTTCGGTGGGTCCGTAGAGGTTCTCCAGGACGGCGGCGGGTGCGGCCTCGCGCCAGGCGGCGGCCTGCCGCACGGTCAGCGGCTCGCCGCCGAACAGCGTCCAGCGCAGCTGCGGCATGCCGCCCGCCGTCAGGTCGCCCAGGCGCTGCGCGTACGTGATGACGGACGGCACCGAGAACCAGTGCGTGATGCCACGGCCGGCGATGAACCGTGCGGGGCGCACCAGTTCACCGCGGCCGGGGACCACCAGCGCCGCCCCCGCGGACCAGGCGGTGAACATGTCCCAGGCCGCCGGGTCGAAGGTGAGGTCGAAGGTCCCCGACACCCGGGCGTCCGGGCCGATGTCGTAGCGGTCCAGGGCGTGGTCCAGGGTCGCCGAGGCGTTGCGCTGGAGGATCGGCACGCCTTTGGGTGTGCCGGTGGATCCGGAGGTGAACACGATGTACGCGACGGAGTCGGGGTCCGGTCGGTGCGCGGGCAGTTCCAGGCCGGCGTCGACGTCGCCGTCCGTGGTGAACTGCACGACCGGCACCGGCAGTTGGCGCACCTCCTCGGCGATCGCCACGTCGAGGCCGGCGTCGGCCGCGATGACCGCGAGCCGCTGCGGTGCCTGGTCGACGCCGAGCGGCACCGCGGCTGCCCCGATCCGCTGCGCCGCCAGATAGGAGGCGTACGCGGCGACACTGCGCCCCGCCAGGATGCCGACCCGGGCCGGGACCCGGCCGTCGAGCGCCGCGACCAGGCGGGCCGCGGTCCGGTCGGCGAGGGCCCGCAGTTCCGCGTACGTCAGTCGGCTGCCGCCGACCTCCAGCGCGGTCCGGTCGCCGAACTCGGCGGCGGAGGCGGCGAATCGCTCGTACAGGGTGGGCTGGTCGGTCACGGCCGGCCCCCCGCGCCCTCGGCGGCACCGGAGCCGGTGACGTACGCGTCGTAATAGACGGGCGTGCCGAGGTAGGAGGACGTGAACACGCCGCCCACCCGGGACCCGCTGACCGCGAGATGGACGTACGAGTAGAGGGGTATGAGCGGCACCTGATGTGTCGTCAGCCGTTCGTCGAGGGCGCCCCATTCGGGTGCCGCGAGGTCTGCGGGCAGGGCGCTGATCCGGTCGATCTCCGCGTTGATGTCCGGGTCGTCGAGGTAGGTGAAGTTGGCGTTGCCCGTCGGCCGGATGGTGCGCCCGTCGAAGGCGGTCAGGAGTGTCGAGGCGCCGGGCCAGTCGGCGGCCGTCGCCATCATGTAGAGGTCGTACTCGTTGTCCTTGGCGAGCGCGGCCGCATTGTGCGAGGGGCGGTCGATCTCCACCACCTCGACCCGGAAGCCCGCCCGCTCCAGGCTGTCGGCCACCGCCCGGCACGCCCCGGTGAAGTAGGCGCCGTCCCGGCTGAGCAGCCGCAGGGTGGGCGTGGCTCCCGCGAGCAGGGCGCGCGCCGCCTCGGGATCGCCGTGCGGGCCCGCGCCGTGCGGGTCGGGGTAGGCGCGGTAGCCGATGGTGCCGGGCGACAGCAGGGTGTGCACCAGGGCGCCCTGCGTCGGGTCCAGCATCGCGTCGCGCACCGCGCCGCGGTCCACCGCCGTGGCGAGGGCGCGGCGCACCGAACTATTCGTCACCCGGGCGGTGTTGACGGCGAGATACCAGACGAGCGGAGTGGGATCCCGGCGCAGCCGGCCCTGGAGGGAGGTGTCGGCGAGGAGTTCCGGGGCGAGTTCGGCCGGCGCCTGGTTCTCGCCCACGGCGAAGGTGTCGTCGCCCTGATCGCCGCGTGCGCGCACGGTCTGCTGCTCCGCGTCGACCCCCAACTCGATGTGGATGCGGTCCACATGGTCATGGCGCACCGCGTCGGTCGCGGCCGACCAGTGCGGGTTGCGTTCCAGGATCAGCCGCTCGTCCGGGACGTGGTCGGCGATCCGGTACGAGCCCGACGCCAGCGGCGCCTTGCCGTAGCTCTCCCCCGTGTCCACGTCCGCCGGGACCGGCGCGGTCGTGGCGAGGGACACGGCCATCGGCAGGTCCGGGTGCGGATCGCGGAAGCGGAACACCAGGGTGCGGGCGCCGCGTACCTCCAGGCCGGGCACCTGGTCGCTGCCGGAGGTGTGCGGACCCGGATAGTCGCCGTTCTCGCGCAGCCAGTCCTGCAGATGCGTGGGTCCGCCCGGGAGGGACTGCTCGAAGGAGCGGGCGATGCCGTGCGCGACGTCGGCCGCGGTGACCGGGCGGCCGTCCTCGAAGCGGATGCCGTCCTTGAGGGTGAACTCCCAGGTGCGCGCGTCTCCGTGGACGTCGCGGCCCGGGCTGTCGGCGAGATCGCCGACCAGCGTCCAGCCGCCCCTGCCGTCCTCGGCGAACATCGTCAGCGTCCGGTACAGCAACTGCCCGAGCGCCGTGGACTGCAAGGTGTGGATGCGTTGGGGGTCGAGGTGGTCGTAGTCGCCGTCGCGCAGGATGCGCAGCGTCCCGCCGCGCTCAGCGCCCTCCACGGGGCGGGCCGGGCCCCGCGAGTCGACGGGGTCCCAGGCGATGGAGGTGGCCGCTTCCCGCTGGGTCCCGGTCATCGCTCGCCGCCCGTCTGCGTGGCCCGGCGCAGCGCGTCGAGCCGGTCGAGCCCGGCGAGCACCGTGTCCGAGGGCACCCCGAAGTCGATGAGGCAGGCCAGTTCGTCGACGCCGGCGGCCCGCGCCTGTTCCACGATCGCGGACGCCTGCTCGACGGTGCCGAACAGACCGCTGCTCGTGTAGTACGTGTCGAAGGAGCGCCGGACCAGGAAGTCGATGTCGGAGTCCCGGAGTTTGTCCAGGTCGAAGCCCTGCAGAATGCTGGTGGCGGAGCGGGCGATCAGTCCGAAGGAGCTCTTCAGGTACGCGGTGAAGGGTTCCCGGACCGTCTCCTTGACCTGGCCCGCGTCATCGCCGATGTAGGTGTGCAGCATCAGCGCGACATGCCCGGGGCGGCCGTCGTGGTCGGGCCGGTCGGCCAGGGCCTTGCGGTAGAGGGCGATCTTCTCGGCGAGTTCGTCGAGGCTCTGCCCCAGCAGGTGGGTGAGCACCCCGGCGCCCGCCCGGCCCGCGGCCCGGAAGGTCTCCGGGCCGCCTGCGCTCGTGACCCACACCGGCAGTTCGGCCTGCACGGGCCTCGGGTGGATCCGCACCTCGGCGGGGTTGCCGGCGCCATCGGTGACCTGGAGCGGTTCGCCCCGCCACAGGGCGCGCACCTGGTCCACCGCCTCCAGGACGGCGTTCTTGCGGTCCGCGTAGCCCTCGGGGCGCAGCGCGAAGTCCACCGCGTTCCAGCCGGACGCCAGGGAGATGCCGGCCCGGCCGCCGGAGATGTTGTCGACGACCGACCACTCCTCGGCGATCCGTACCGGGTGGTGGAGCGGCGCCACCACGCTGCCCGCCCGGATCGCGACCCGCTCGGTGACGGCCGCGACCGCGGCACCGGTCACCGACGGGTTGGGGTAGAGCCCGCCGAACGGATGGAAGTGCCGCTCGGGCGTCCACACCGCCGAGAAGCCGTGCGTATCGGCGAACCGGGCACCGTCGAGCAGCAGGTCGTAGCGCCCGCCGTCGGTGGAGCCGACGCTGCCGTCCGCGAAGTAGAAGAGGCTGAAGTCCATGTCCATGCCTTGGAGTTGAAGGGAGGGAAGGAAGAGGGAAGGGAGGTGAGGCGCGTGCTAGCGGATGCTCAGCGGCCGCAGGTCGGTCCAGACCGAGTCGATGTGGGCCAGGCACTCCTCGCGCGAGCCACGGGTGCCGGTCTCGCGCCAGCCGTCGGGCAGCGGCAGCACGGCCGGCCAGAGCGAGTACTGCTCCTCGTGGTTGACGACGACGGTGTGGACCGGCTCGGAGAAGGTGCCGGTGGGCTGGTCGGTCATGGGTGACTGGTGCCTTTCTGGTCTGAAGGATCTGCAGGAGCTGCAGGAGCTGCAGGAGCTGCAGGGGAGGTACTCACTCGGAAAGCTGAGCGGGCAGCTCGTGCTTGAGGCGGGCGAGCGAGGACGCGCCGAGCGGGATCAGGGCGAGGCACAGGCCGATCGCGGTGATCAGGACGGTGGAGCGCAGGCCTGCCGCCGCGCCCAGGAAGCCGCCGATGAGGGCGCCGAGCGGGGCGATGCCCATGGCGACGAAGCGGTTCGTGGCGGCTACCCGGCCCTGCAGCGAGTCGGGGGTGAGGGTCTGGCGGATGCTGAGGATGGTCACGTTGTTGGCCACGCCGAACGACGCGAACAGGAAGTTGATCAGCATCAGCGCACCCACCGAGAGCACCCCGTCGCCGTGCACGGCGGCCGTGCCCAGCATCACCAGGTTGGCGATCGACGCGGTGATCAGCATGGTGCGGCCGTAGCCGAGCCGCTTGGGCAGCTGTCCCGCGAAGGTCGCGCCGACCAGGAAGCCCGGGCCGAGCGCGGCCATCACCAGGCCGATCTGTGCGGCGCTCAGACCGAGGGTGCGCGGCATGAACTGAAGGAAAGCCACCTCGTACGCGGTGAACGACAGGTTGAAGATGGACGCCATGATCGTCATGGCGCGCAGCGCCTCGTTGCCGAACACGAACCGCAGGCCGGTCCACACCTCGCGCAGCGTCGCGGCGGGGCCGGCCGCCTCGGTGGCCGTCGGCTTGTCCTCCCGGTGCTTGATGGACCAGATGGTGACCGCGGAGGCCAGATACGAGGCGGACGCGGCGAGCACCGCCACGGGCGCCGTCAGCCACTGCACGAGGACACCGCCGAGCGCGGGACCGCCGACGGTGGCCGCGGACTGGCTGGCGCCGAGGGCCGCGTTGCCCCGGGTCAGCTCGTCGCGTTCGACGAGGCGGGGCAGATAGGCCTGCCCCGCCACGTCGAAGAGCACGCTTCCGCAGCCCGCGAAGAAGCCGAGGACATACAGCCAGCTGATGCCCAGCGAGTGCGTCCAGTACAGAACCGGGATCACCGAAAGGACCAGGGCCCGGCCGAGGTCGGTGGCGATGAGGATGTTCCGGCGCCGCACCCGGTCCACCAGGACTCCCGCGAGCAGCGAAAGCAGCAGATACGGCAGCTTGATCACGGAGGTCAGCACACCGACCTGCGCCGAACTCGCCGTCAGGGCGAGCACGGCGACCAGCGGCAGGGCCAGTTCGCTGATCTGGGCCGCGAACAGCGAGGCGGTCTGGCCGGTCCACAGCTTGGTGAAGTCGGCGTTCTTCCACACGCTGCGCGGTGGTGCGGGGGCCGCCTCGTCGACCTCGGCGGCGGTCACGGTTTCTGACATGGGGACAACTCCTCGATGGTGGTGCGTACTTGACCGGCCGGGGGAACGGGGTGGGTCACCCGGCGAGCTCGCCGCGCGGCCGGCCGGCCGCGGCGCCCTCCAGGCGGCGGGCGACCTCGGGGACGTTGGGCTGCTCGAGCATGCTGAAGTGGTTGCCGGGCGACTCGTCGATCAGGAGCCGGCCGCCGACCCGCTCCAGCCAGCCCATGTGCCAGCCGTCGAACAGCTCCGTCTCGGCCCGGATGAGGACCGCGTCGGTGCGCAGCGGGTCGCGCGGGGTGTCGCGGTACGTGAGCAGGGCGCGGGCGTGCCGCTGGTAGAGCTGGACCAGACGGCGCAGGTCCGCGGTGGAGCGGGCGTCGGCCCGCTCGTGGCCGGTGCCCTGGGTGAGCCTGACGACGTGCTCGATCCGGGCGTCGGAGTCCAGCGCCGCCAACTCCTCCTCGGTGACGTCCAGTTGACCGGCGAACGCGCCGAGGATCGCCGCGGACTCGCTGGTGGCGTAGCGCGGCGGCACCGGGTCGTCGATGCTGGCGCTGATGATCGTGAGCATCCCGACCTCTTCGCCCGCGGCCTCCAGCTGCCGGGCCATCTCGTACGAGACCATCCCGCCCATGCACCAGCCGCCGAGGTAATAGGGCCCCTCGGGCTGGACCGCGCGGACCTCGGAGAGGTAGAGGCGGGCGATGTCCTCGACGGTGTCGGGGCGGGGCACGTCGGGGCCCGCGTACTCGGGTGCCTGGAAGGCGTAGAGCGGCTGGTCGGGGTGGAGCACGTCGACGAGTTCGGAGTAGCAGAACACGCTCCCGCCGAGCGGGTGCACCAGGAAGAACGGCGGGCGTTCGCCGGCCGAGCGCAGGGTGACCAGGGTGGAGGCGGTGGCCTGCTGCTCGCCGTCGATGATCGAGGCGAGCTTCTCGATGGTGCCGCCCTCGAAGAGCGCCGCGACCGGCACTTCCACGTCCGTGATGTCGGGCAGCCGCATGATCACGCGCAGGGCGGAGATGGAGGTGCCGCCGAGGTCGAGGAACGGGTCGGTGACGCCGACCCGTTCGACGGACAGGACATCGCGCCAGATCTCGGCGAGCTGTTCCTCGGTCTCGGTGCGCGGGGCGACGAACACCCCGGCTGTGGTCTGAGCGCGGTCGGGGGCGGGCAGGGCCTGCCGGTCGACCTTGCCGTTCGGCGTGAGCGGGAAGGCGTCCAGGACGACGAAGGCGCTCGGCACCATGTAGTCGGGAAGCGACTCGGCGGCCAGGGCGCGCAGTTCGGCGGTATCGGGCTGGGAACCGACGGCCCCGTCGGCGGTGAGGTAGGCGACCAGGCGGGTGCCGCCCGGCGCGTCGTCCCGGGCGGTGACCACGACCCGCCCCACGGCGGGATGCCGGGCGAGGACCGTCTCGATCTCGCCCAGCTCGATCCGGAAGCCGCGCACCTTGACCTGGTGGTCGGAGCGCCCGAGGAACTCCAGCCTGCCGTCGGGCAGTCGGCGGGCCACGTCACCGGTGCGGTACATCCGGGCGCCGGGCAGCCCGCCGTACGGGTCGGGCACGAAGCGCTCCGCCGTCAGGTCGCCGCGCCGCGAGTAGCCGCGGGCGAGGCCGTCGCCCGCGATGTACAGGTCGCCGGGCACGCCGTCGGGGACCAGGCCGTAGGAGGCGTCCAGGATGTGCACCTGGGTGCCGGCGATCGGGCGGCCGAGCGTGACGGGTTCGGCGGGCCGCACCCGGTCCAGGCAGGACCAGATGGTCGTCTCGGTCGGGCCGTACGCGTTCCACACCTCGCCGAACCGGTCGGTGAGGTCCCGGGCCAGTTCCTCGGGCAGCGCCTCGCCGCCCGATATCACCCGCAGCCGGGGGTCGGCGCCCAGGCCCGCCTCGACGAGCAGCCGCCAACTCGACGGCGTGGCCTGGACGATGGTCGCGCCCGAGGACTCCAGGTGCTCGCGCAGCCGGGCCCCGTCCACCGCGATGTCGGGGGCGACGATCAGCTCGGCGCCGGTGAGCAGCGGCAGATAGACCTCCAGGCCCGCGATGTCGAAGGACAGCGAGGTCACCGCGAGCAGCCGGTCGGCGGGCGTGATGCGCAGATCGCGGCCGAAGGAGAACAGCAGGTTGAGCAGGGCCCGGTGCGGCACCTGCACGCCCTTGGGCAGGCCCGTCGAGCCCGAGGTGTAGATGACGTACGCGAGGTGGTCCGGGCCCGCGAGCCAGGGCAGGTCGACGTCCGGGCGGTCCGCCGCGGTGGCGGCGGTGACCTCGATGACGGCCGTGCCCTCGGGGGTCCGGGGCGGGGTGGACCCGGCGCCCGTGAGGAGCACCGGCACCGCGGCGTCGTCGAGCATGTAGGCGAGCCGGTCCGCCGGATAGCCCGGGTCCAACGGCACATACGCGCCACCGGCCTTGAGCACCGCGACCAGGCTGACGATCAGTTCCAGGGAGCGGTCCAGGTGGACGCCGACCAGGGTGTCCGGGCCGACGCCGTGGTCGCGCAGCTCCCAGGCGAGGCGGTTGGAGCGGGCGCCCAGCTCGGCGTACGTGAGGGTGTCGGTGCCGAACCGGACCGCCACCGCGTCGGGGGTCTTCGCCGCACGCTCGGCGAGCAGCTCGGGCAGGGTGCGCTCCAGGGACCAGCCCTCCGCGGTGTCGTTCCACTCGCGCAGCAGCCGCTCGCGCTCGGCCGCGTCGAGGAGTTCGGTGGCGTGCACGGCGGCCGAGGGATCCTCGACGAGCGCGGCGAGAGCCCTGGCGTAGTAGCCGCCGATGGTCTCGACGCGTGCGGCGGTGAACTGCGCGGCGTCGTAGTTGATGCGCAGCCCGACCTCGCCGGTGGCCGGGTCGGTGCCGAAGTTTGCCGTGAAGGGGAAGTTGGTCTGCTCGAAGAACTCCCCGCCCGTGATGGACAGTTGGTCCAGTTCGAGCTCGTAGCTGCGGAAGCTGCGGTGGTCCACGACCGTCTCGAACAGCGGCCCCTGGCGCAGGTCCTGCAGCAGCTGGGCGAGCGGGTAGCGGCGGTGCGGCAGCGCGTCGGTCTCCTGGTGGTGGATCCGCTGGGCCAGCTCGGTCCAGGTGGCGCCCGCCACGTCGGCCACCAGCGGCAGCGTGTTCAGGAACAGGCCGACGACCTGGTCGCCGTCCGCGGTCTCGGGCCGGCCGTTGCTGACCCGGCCGGTGACGACGCGGGACTGTCCGGTGAGCAGCGAGAGGACCCGGGCGTGCGCGGCGAACATCACGGCCTTCACCCCCACCCCGGCGTCGGCCGCCACCTTGCGCAGCCGGTCGCCGATGCCCTCGGGCAGCGGCACTTGGTGGAGGCGGGCCGTGCGCTCGTCGAGGCGGCCCGCGTCTTCGTGCCGGGGCAGCCCGGTGAAGTCGCTGTCGGCGAGCAGCGCCGTCCAGTAGGCGCGGTCCTCGTCGGACGCCAGGGCCGCCTGCTCCAGCGCCAGATAGTCGCGGAACCGGGTGACCGGCGCGGGGGCGGCGCTGAAGGTGCCGCCGAGCCCGGCGTCGTACCCCTCAAGGAGCTGTGCGGTGACCAGCGACAGGCTCCAGCCGTCGAGCACGGCGTGGTGGAAGCTCAGATTGAGCTGGAAGTCGCTGTCGGAGAAGACCTGTACGTGCACGGCGAGCAGCGGCGCCTTCGTCAGCACGAACGGCGTGCCCTTCTCCCGCGCGGTCCACTCGGCGATGCGCGCGGCCTGTTCGGCGGGGTCGAGTCCGCGCAGGTCGTCGACGGTGAGCGGGGTCTCGACCGTGGCGTGCACCAGCTGCATGGGTTGGCTGAAGCGGGTCACGTCGAAGCTGGACCGCAGGATGTCGTGGCGGGCGAGGACCGCGTCGAGGGATCTGCGCAGGGCCGCCTCGTCGAAGGGCCCGGACAGCCGGATGCCGGAGATGTCGTGGTAGGTGGGCGTGTCACCGTCCGCGAAGCTGTGGAAGAGCATTCCGGACTGGAGCAGGGTGAGGGGATAGGCGTCGATGATGTCGTCGGCAGACGGCACGGTGGATCCTTCCGGGTGGGTCGAGGGGGTACGCGGGTGGGCTCGCCCGGCTGAAGGGCGAGCGGCCGTTTCGGGGGCGCGGCCGGCGAGGCATGCGGTCGGCGAGGCGTGCGGTCGGTCAGCAGCGCGGCCGGTCAGGACCGCAGTCGGGCCAGGTCCTCGGCGGACAGCAGCCCGAAGGCGGACACCTCGCGGGGCTGCTCGGCCGCGGTGGACGCGGTCGCCGGGCGGCGCGCCAGGTCGGCGACGGTCGGGCTGGTGAAGAACCGCTGCAGCGGGATGTCGAGGCCCTGCTCGCGGGCGAGGCCGGTGATGCGGACGGCGTGCATCGAATCGCCGCCGATCTCGAAGAAGTTGTCGCCGACCCCGACCCGGTCGAGCCGCAGGACCTCGGCCCAGAGCGCGGCGAGCTTCTCCTCGTCGGGCGTGCTCGGCGGGATGTAGGCGCCCCGCCCGGTGACCGGGGCTGCGGGCGCGGGCAGTGCGGCTCGGTCCACCTTTCCGTTCGGGCCGAGCGGCAGCGCGTCGAGGGCGACGAACGCGCTGGGCAGCATGTGCTCGGGCAGCCGGCCGGCGAGCACCGCACGCAGAACTGCCCTGTCCGGCACCGGCGTTGAAGCAGCCGAGGTGAGGTAGGCGACGATGCGCCGGTCGCCGAGATCGTCCTCGCGCACGATCACCACGGCCTGGGCGACACCCTCCTGGTCGAGCAACGCGGCCTCGATCTCGCCGAGTTCGATGCGGAATCCGCGCACCTTCACCTGGTGGTCCGAGCGGCCGAGGTAGTCGAGGACGCCGTCGGCCGTCCACCGCGCGACGTCCCCGGTCCGGTAGAGGCGCGAGCCGGGCGGCCCGAACGGGTCGGGCACGAACCGGTCGGCGGTCAGCCCGGGCCGCCCGCCGTAGCCGCGGGCCAGCTGCACGCCGCCGAGGTAGAGCTCGCCCGGCACACCCGTGGGCACGGGGGCGAGCCGGTCGTCGAGGACGTAGGTGCGGGTGTGGGCGATGGGCGTACCGATGGGCAGGCTCGCGCCGGGCCGGCCGGGCGGGACCGAGAACCGGGTGACGTCGACGGACGCCTCCGTCGGCCCGTACAGATTCTCCAGGCGCGCTTCCACGACCTGGTGGAATCGGCGGGCGAGCTCGGCGGGCAGCGCCTCGCCGCTGCACACCACGAGCCGCAGCGAGGCGCACGCGCCGGCCTGTCCGGCGCGCAGGAAGGCGTCCAGCATCGGCGGCACGAAGTGGCAGACGGTCACCGCCTCGCGCCGTATCAGGTCGGCCAGATACAGCGGGTCACGGTGGCCGCCGGGCCCGGCGAGCACGAGCCGGGCGCCGGTGAGCAGCGGCCAGAACAGCTCCCAGACCGATACGTCGAAGCTGACCGGCGTCTTCTGCAACACCGCGTCCGAGGCGCCGAGTTGATAGGCGTCCTGCATCCACAGCAGCCGGTTGACGATGCCGCGGTGCGGCACCTGCACGCCCTTGGGGCGGCCGGTCGAGCCCGAGGTGTAGATGACGTACGCCAGATGGTCCGGTCCGGCGAGCGGTGCGGGCTCGGTCTCCGGGTGTCCCGCGGCGACGTCCTCGTCCACCACCACGACCGTCGGCCCGCCCGCGCCCTGCGGTCGGGGCGCGTCACCGGGGCCGGTGAGCAGCACGGGCGCCCCCGAGTCGGCGAGCATGAACGCGAGCCGGTCCTCGGGATATCCGGTGTCGAGCGGCAGATAGGCGCCGCCCGCCTTGAGCACCGCGAGGAGCGCCACCATGAGCTCCACCGACCGGTCGAGACGGACCCCGACGACGGTGTCCGGGCCGACGCCGAGCTCTCGCAGCCGGTGCGCCAGCCGGTTGGCACGGCGGTGCAGCTCGGCGTAGCCGACCTCGCGGCCCTCGAAGCGCAGCGCGGTGCGCGACGCGTACCCCTCCCCCGCCCGGCTCAGCAGCTGGGTGAGGGTGGCCTCGGGCAGTACGCCGGTCGCGGTGTCGTTCCAGTGCTCGGTCAGCCGGGCCCGCTCGGCGGCGCCCAGGATGTCGACGGCCGCCACCGGCACGTGCGGGTCGGCGACGACGGCGGCCAGGGCGTGCGTGAAGTGCTCCACGAACCGCTCGACGGTGGCCGCGTCGAACAGGTCGACGTCGTAGTCGAGCCAGCCCTGGATCTCCCGGCCGGTGTCGATCATCCGCAGATTGAGGTCGAACTGGCTGTTGGCCTCGGAGACTTCGACGAGTTCCGCGTCGAGGCCGGGCACGTCCAGCGTGCCGAGCTCCACGTTCTGCAGGGCGAACAGCACCTGCGCGACCGGATTGCGCGACAGGTCCCGGTCGGGCACCAGCTCGGACACCAGCTTCCCGAACGGCACCCGCTGATGGGCGAAGGCGCCGAGCGCGTTCTGCCGTACGCGGGCGAGCAGTTCGCGGAAGTCCGGGTCGCCGTCCAGATCGACGCGCAGGGCGACGGTGTTGAGGAAGCAGCCGGCCAGGTCCTCGAACTCCGGGCGCGGCCGGTTGGCGACGGGAGTGCCGACCAGGAGGCGCCGCTGCCCGGTGTACCGGGACAGCACCACGGCGTACGCCGAGAGCAGCGCCATGAACAGGGTGCTGCCGGACTCGGCCGCCAGCGCCCGCAGCCCCGCGGCCGTCTCAGCGTCGACCACCAGCGGGCGGCGCGCGCCCCGGTGCCCCTGGACGGCGGGACGCGGCCGGTCAGTGGGCAGTTCGAGTACGTGCGGTACGCCGTCGAGGTGGCCGCGCCACCAGGTCAGCAGGTCTTCGAGCGCCTCCCCCGCCAGGTCGGCGCGCTCCCAGCGGGCCACATCGGCGAACTGCAGAACGGGACCGGCAGCGATCGCCCCACTGTCGGCGTAGGCGCGGGACAGGTCCTTCAGGAGTACGCCGAACGACCAGCCGTCGAACACGATGTGATGGACCGTCAGGGCAAACAGGTGCTCCTCGTCGCCGACGCGGACGGAGAAGGCCCGCAGCAGCGGCCCCTTGCCCAGATCGAAGGGCTCCTTGACCGACCGCATGGCGGCCGCGATCGCAGCCGACGCCGGGTCGGCCGCGGATCGCACATCACCTCGCTCGACCAGCACCCGCGCCCCCGGCACGGCGCGCTGCACCGGGCTGCCGTCGCGCAGCTCGAACACCGAGCGCAGCACCGCGTGCCGCTCCACCACCGCGTCCACGGCCGACTGCAGGGCGTCCAGGTCCAGCGGACCGCGCAGCCGCAGCACCAGCGGCATGTTGTACGCGGTGTCCGCGGGCCGCAACTGCTCCTCGAACCAGAGCCGTTCCTGGGTCCAGGACAGCGGGGCCGGGAGTTCCGGGTCGACGCGGGTCAGCGGGGCGCGTGCCGCCGTCACCGGATCCTCGCCGTCCGCCGCGCGGAGCAGGGCGCCGAGCGTGGCCACCGTGGGCTGCTCGAAGAGGTCCCGCAGCTGCAGCAGCTCGCCGTCGGTGCGGACGAACCCGCCCCGCAGCCGGGCCAGTACGCGGGTGAGCAGCAGCGAGTGCCCGCCGAGCGCGAAGAAGTCGTCATCGGCGCCTACGCGTTCACGGCCGAGCACTTCCCGCCACACCTCGGCGATGCGCCGCTGCACCGGACCCGAGGGTTCGGCGTACGCACCGGTCGCGGCCTCTTCGTGGCCAAGGGCCCGCAGCGCGGCGTGGTCGACCTTGCCGTTGGCGGTCAGCGGGAGCGTGTCCTGGACGACGAAGGCGGACGGGATCAGGTACTCCGGCAGCAGCCTCGCCAGCCCGGCGCGCACCGCCGCCAGGTCCGGGCGGGCTGCGCCGGTGGCCAGGTGGCCGACGAGCCGGTGATCGCCGGTCGGTTCCGGTACGGCGAGCACGACGGCCCGGGCGATGCCGGGCAGCGTGGCCAGGGCCTCCTCGATCGCGGTGGGCTCCACCCGGAAGCCGCGCACCTTGAGCTGCCGGTCGGCCCTGCCGAGGTGGTCGATGAGCCCGTCGGGCCGCAGCCGGGCCAGGTCACCGGTGCGGTAGACCAGGGTGTCGCTGCGGCCGGACAACGGATCCGGTACGAAGCCGGACGGATCGCCGTCCTCGCTCGCGTAACGCGCCAAGTATGGGGTGCGTACGACGATTTCGCCGATCTCGCCGATACCGGCCGGGCGGTCACCGGCGAGCACGAAGAGCTGCACGCCGTCGATGCCCGGGCCCAGCGGCACGGCTGCCCGCACCGGCTGCGAGGTGTCGACGGTGTGCACCGACACGGCCTGCGGTGTCTCCGTGGCCCCGTACATGTTGAGGATCCGCGCCCCTGGAGCCAGCGCCGACCAGGAGCGCACGGTGCGGCCCGGCAGGATGTCGCCGCCGAAGCCGAGCAGCCGCAGCGCGGGGGCGTGCTCGCCGTGGTCGGCGACGGCCCGGCCGAGCGCCGGGGTGAGGTGCGCGACGGTGATCTCGGCGGTGCCCAGCCAGGCGCCGATCGCCGCCGTGTCCCGTACGTCCGCGGCCGGGAAGACCGCGGCGCCGCCCGCCCACACGGGGGTGAGCACATCGCGCAGGAACGGGTCGTGCCCGAGCCCGGAGAGCACCGCGAAACGGTCGTCGGGGCCGAGGTCGAAGGAGCGTACGTACCAGTCGAGGAAGTGCGCGACCGGCCGGTGCGTGCCGAGCACGGCACGCGGTCGCCCGGTGGTGCCCGAGGTGAAGGCCACGTACGCGGGGTCGTCCGGGCCCGGCGCGGCACCGGTGGGCCCGACCGGCGGAGGGCCGGGCTCGGGCCGCAGGACGGGCCCCTCGGCGAAGGCGGGCAGCGGGTGCCCGGGGGCGCAGTCGAGCCAGGCGCGCGGCGCCAGTTCGGCGGCCCGCGCGGCCAGCGCGCCCTCGGGATACCGGGCGTCGAGGAGGGCGAAGACCGCGCCCGCCTTGACCGTGGCGAGGACGCCTAGGGCGGCGGCCGGGTCGCGGGTGGCGTGCACCGCCACCACATCGCCGGTGCCGACGCCGAGCGCGCGCAGCCGCCGGGCCAGTCCCTCGGTGGCCGCTTCCACCTCCGCGTACGTCCACACCCGGTCGGCGCCGATGAGCGCGGGCCGGTCGGGGTGCGCGGCGGCGTGCCGGGCGAGCCGGTCGAGCAGCGACTCGGTCCGGGCGGCGGCCGGCCGGGCGGCGATCTCCGGCTGGCGGGCGGCCGAGCCGGGGGTGGCCAGGGTGAACTGGGCGAGGGGCGTGGCGGGTTCGGCGGCGGCCTGCGTGAGGACGCCCCGCACCTGCTCCAGGAGCGCGTCGACGCGTGGGGCGTCGTAGAGCGCGGTGTCGTACACGGCCTCCAGGGTGAGAGTGCCGTCGTCCTCGAAGGCGACGTACAGCGTGAGGTCGAATTTGTTGTCGATGTCGCCCGCGGGCAGCGGCTCGACGGTGCAGCCGGGCAGGTCGAGGGTGCCGGTCGGCGGCAGGACGTTGAAGAAGACCTGGACGAGCCGGCTGCGCGACAGATCGCGCTCCGGGGCCAGTTCGGAGACCAGCCGGGCGAACGGCACCCGCTGGCGGGCGAAGGCCGTCAGGGCGTCGTCCCTGACCTGCCGCAGCAGATCGGCGAAGGTCGTGGCGGCGCCGGTGTCGACGCGCAGCGGCAGGGTGTTGAGGAAGCAGCCGACCACGTCGCGGGTGCCGGCGCCCCGCGTGGCGGCCGGGGTGCCGACGATGAGGCGGTCCTGCCCGGTCTGGCGGGCCAGGACCACGCCGAAGGCCGAGAGCAGCGCCATGAACGGGGTGGCCTCGTGCCGCCGGGCCACCTCGCGCATTCCCCCAGCGGTCGCCGCGTCCACGCCGAGGCGGCGGGTGGCGCCCTGCTGGGCGCGTACGGCGGGGCGGGGGCGGTCGGTGGGCAGGTCGAGCACGCGGGGCACCTCGTCGAGGTGGGCGCGCCACCAGGCGACGAGTTCGTCGACGGCGTCGTCGGTCAGCTCCGCGCGCTCGGCCCGCACCGCGTCGGCGAACTGCCCTCTCAGCGGCCGGAATCCGGGATCCGTGCCCGCGTCCAGGGCGGCGTACGCCTGCGACAGCTCCTTGAAGAGAATCCCGAACGACCAGCCGTCGAAAACGATGTGATGCACCGTCATGGAGAGCAGGTGCTCGTCGTCGGCGACCCGCAGGACCAGTGCCCGCAGCAGCGGTCCCGCGGCCAGGTCGAAGGGCGCCCGGGCCTCGCGTCGGGTGGCGTCGTCGCCGGCGGCCGCCGGGTCCGGCAGTCCGCGCAGGTCACGCACCTCGGCGGTGACGCGCAGGCCGGGCAGCACCCGCTGGGTGGGAGTGCCCTCGGTCGCGTCGAAGACGGTGCGCAGGGCGTCGTGGCGGGCGACGACGAGGTCGAGGGCCCGCTGGAGGAGGGCGGTGTCCAGCGGGCCGCGGACGCGCTGCACGACCGGCATGTTGTAGGCGACGTCACCCGGTCGCAGCTGTTCCTCGAACCAGAGCCGTTCCTGGGTCCAGGACAGCGGTGCGGCGTCGGTCATCGTGGGTCCTTGTCGGATCGTGGGTCCGTGTCGGAAGGAGAACGGAGTGGAGAGGTACGGGCCGGGTGGGGGGCCGGTGCGGCGAGGTGCGGGCCGGGTGGCGCGGAGAGGTCGAGGAGTTCCGAGCGGAAGCGGTCGGCGATCTCGGCGAGCGCCTGCGCGTCGAGCAGCCCTTCGGGCGCCAGGACGGCGCCCGTGTAGCTCAGGCCGTCGTCCCACAGCTCGCAGCACAGCTCGGTCTGCGGGCCCAGGGGCGGGGCGGCCAGCGGCGTGAACCGCACGCCGTCCGGGGTCAGTTGGGGCGGCCCGGTGCGCTGGAGGGCGAGGATGTTCTGGTAGAGCGGGGCGCGGCCGTCGGGCGGGCGTGGGGCGAGCGCGGCGATCTCGTCGGTGGGGAGCGCCGGGTGCGCGAGGACGTCGAAGAGCCGCTCCCGGGCGAGGGCGAGCAGTTCGCCGGGCGGCTGCGCGGGATCCGCGGTGATGCGGACCGGCAGACCGTTGGCGAGATACCCGACGGTCCGTTCTTCCTGTGGACCGCGGGTGTCGACGACGGTGCCGATCGTGAGGTCGTACTGCCCGGTGACCTTGGCCAGCGTCCGCCACCAGGCGGCAAGCAGCACGACCAGCGCGGGGCAGCGCTCGGCGGCGGCCAACTCCTTTACCCTCGAGGCCTGTTCACCGCTGAGGCGCACCGGATGTGCGACCACGTCACGGGTCCACAGCTCCCGCATGGACGGCGCAGCACCGTACGGCAGGGCGAGGGCGGGCGCGTCCTCGACCTGGCCGCGCCAGAACGCGCGCTGCCGTTCCCGCTCCGCGGGGGCGAGGCCGGCGTCCTCGGGCGGCCCGGGCGCCGCCGCCGGCGGGGACCCCGCGTACGCGGCGGCCAGGTCCGCCATGACGACGGCGTCGGAGGCACCGTCGTACACGAGGTGGTGGACGCCGATGAGCAGCAGGTGGCGGCGCGGCCCGAGGGTGAGCAACGCGCCCGCGAACAGCGGGCCCCGGTCGAGATCGTGCAGTCCCGCCGCCAGCTCCTCGACGAGCTGCTGCTCCTCCCACTGGCCCCACTCCGCCCGCTCCGGATCGCCCGCGCTGCGGCGGACCGTGAGCGGGACCGGCGCGGCCCTGCCGGCCACGCTGCGGCGGGGACGGGCGCCCTGGCGGGGGAACGACGTCCGCAGGGCGGGGTGGGCGGCGGCCACCGCGGTCAGGGCCTGCCGCAGCCGGTCGGGGTCGAGCGGGCCGGTCACCTCGGTACGGGTGACGACCACATGTCCGGGTGCCCCCGGGGCCAGCCGCTCGGCCAGCCAGAACCGCCGCTCGCCGGGCGAGAGTTGGCCGGTGTCGGCGCCCGCACCCGCACCTATGTGCGTGTCTGTGCCCGGCACGTCGGCGGCCTCGCGCGCGGGGGTCGCCGGGCGCTGTCGTACGAGGTCTTCGAGGGCGGCGACGCTCGGGTGCCGGTACACATCGCGGGCGGACAGCGAGAGCCCGCACTGCCGCGAGAGCCGTGCCGCGACGCGCAGCACCTGCAGCGAGTTCGCACCGGCGTCGAGCAGGTCGGCGTCGGCGCCGAGCGCGGGCAGCGCGAGGATCTCCCGCACCGCCCGCAGCACGGCCGACTCGGAGCCGTCACCGGCGCCGCTCCCGCTGGGGCCGCCTGCCTCGGCGCCGTTGCCGCCGAGGCCGCCGTCCCCTTCCCCGCTCTTGGCGGGGCTGTCTTTTCCGGCTTCACCGGCTTCCCCGGCATCGCTCGTGCCGGGCTCTCCGCCCGCCGCCCCGGCGCCGGGCCGCGCGAGCGCCCACGCCTCGACGGCGCGCAGGTCCGCCTTGCCGGTGGGGCCCAGCGGTACCGGCTCCAGGTGCAGGAACCGGTCCGGTCGCAGATAGCCGGCCAGCGTCGCCGCGGCGTGCCCGCGCAACCGCGCGTCCGGCAGCGCACGGCCCGACCCGGTGACGTACACGCAGACCGTGCCGACGACAGTGGACCGCTCATCGCGCACCGGCACCAGGAACGCCTGCCGCACACCCGGGAGTTCGGCGATCCGCCGTTCCACCTCGCCCGGCTCGACCCGATGCCCCCGGATCTTGAACTGGCGGTCCAGCCTGCCGAGGAAGGAGAGCCGCCCCGAGCCGTCGAGGACGACCCGGTCGCCGGTGCGGTACGCGCGCAGCGCACCGTGGCCCGGCAGCGTCAGCGTGGCGAAGCGGCGCTCGTCCTCCTCGGGCCGGGCGAGATAGCCGAGGGCGAGCCCGTCACCGGCCACCCACAGCTCCCCGGCAGTCCCGTGCTCCACCGGCCGGCCCGCCGCGTCCAGGACGGCAAGGAGCGTGCCGCGCACCGGAGAGCCCAGTGGAATCCCGTACGGGCCGTCGTCCAGCTGCCTGCCGATGTCGTACGTCGACACGAACACCATGGACTCCACCGGGCCGTAGCCATTGGTGAGGCGCAGCCCGGGGAAGCGGGCCCGCAGCGCGGCGACATGCGGCTCGGACAGGCGCTCACCGCCGGTCATCAGGTGCTGGATGCCCTCGAACGCGTCGATGTCCTCGTCGACGAGGAGATTGACCAACGAGCTGGTCAGCCAGGCGGTGTTGACCTGCTGTCCGCCGATCAGCGCGCGCAGCCCGTCGGGCGTGAGCAGCCGCTCGGCCGGCACCACACAGCACCCCCCGTTCATCAGCGGCCCGAACACCTCCAGCGCACCGGCGTCCCAGTAGGGCGCGGCGAGCAGGGGCATGACGGTCCCGCGTCCGAACGCGGCGAACCCGCCGTCGACGAACGTGCGGACGAAGGCACGGTGCGGTACGACCACGCCCTTGGGCCGCCCGGTGGAACCGGAGGTGAAGAACACGCAGGCCGCATCCCCGGCACCGGGCATGCCGGCCGTCGCGTGCCCGGGTGCTGCGGCACGGACCGCCCTGACCCGGGCGCCGTCGGTGTCGACGGCGTCGAGCACGACCGTGGCGTCCAGGTCGGCGAGCACCCCGTCGACGCGCTCGGCAGGCCAGTCGGGGTCCACCGCCGCATAGGCCGCGCCCGCGAGCAGCACACCCAGCGCGGCGATCGCGAAGGCCGCGCCGGGAACGGCCCTGACCGGCACGAACGCACCGGGCCGTACCCCCGCCCCGGTGAGCAGATCGCGGATCTCGTAGGCGCGCCGCACCAGTTCGGCGTACGTGACCCGGTCCTCGCCGGGCCCGCACAACGCGGGCGCCTGCGGGAAGCGGGCCGCCTGCGCGAGCACCGCCGCGTGCACCGTCTCCTCCTCCCCTATGGGCGCACCGGGGCGGACGGCGATCGAAAGGCTCACGGCAGACGGGGGGCGTCGGCCAGCGCGTCGGCCAGTTGCGCCGGCGTCAGTTGCAGTACGTCCGTGAAGTCGGCCTCGATCTGCCAGGTCTCCTCGATCCGGGCGACGACGAGGACGGCATGGAACGAGTCGCCGCCCTGCGCGACGAACGAGGCGTCGGCCACCGCTTCGCCGCCGAGTACCTCGGCGACTATGCGGAGCACGTTCTCCGGGTCCAGGGCAGGACGTTCTACGAGCTCCATCTGTGGTGTCTCTCCGATGAGTTGGGGTGCGGCACGGGGCAGGACAGGGCGCGGCACGGCAGCGTGAACCGGCCGCGGAAGGCGACAGCAAAAGGAAGGGAAGAAGGGCAGGAAGCCAGGAACCAGTGAGGAGCGGAGGCAAGAGTTCGCCTGCCGACGCAAGCCCCGCGAGAGGGCGAGAAGGGGCGTGGATCAGGCGGTGTGCTGCTGCACGGTCAGGCTCAACACGAGGAGGACCACACGCGACCGAAGTCGATGTGGTTGCGGGTGACCAGCGGCAGTGGTGCGGGCATGGCGCCAGTGGAGCACCGGCGCGTCGGCCCCGTCAACAGACTCCAGGCTTGGCCGGATGCTTGCCACACCGCGTTCACACTGCCGTAGTGGAGCGCTCTCGGACGTGGGTAAATCCCACTCGCCCGCCCTCGTCTTTGACTCAACTACCGCTAGGGCGGCGGGAGCCGGCGAGGGTGTCGCCGATGCGGAGCCCTGCTGCGGCCTGCGGGCTCCCCAAAGGAGGCATGGACCCGAGCACCCCGAGTAGATCAACTCGCCCCGCCTACAGCGCCACAGGGGACATGGCCGTCCTCGGTCATGCTGCCCGCGGGGAGCCAGCGGCGGGGGAAGGCCGTGGCCAACGTGCTGTCTGGTCTCGCTGGGGATGGAGCATCAGTTCCGTGCCGACGCCACATCTGGGGTGCGCGTCCACCGTGGCCACGGCAACTCACTGATCGCCTTGCGTGACCTTCCCGTCAGCCAGGGGAGCAGTGTTGCTGGTGCCCAGAGACCGTGGTCGCGCTCTCTCCGGGCGTTCCCGGCTCTGAAGCCGCGGGTGCCTGGGCGGCCTTCGGCGAGGGAATCGCGAAGGCGATCAGCACCCCGAGCAGGGTGAGCCCGGCCGACACATGAACGGCCGTCTGCAAGCCGCCGACGAAGTCCGCGATGCCCGAGCGGCTGGCCGGTGCCGCGATGGCGACCAGGACGGCCAGGCCCACGGCGCTGCCGATCTGCTGCGATGTCGAGGCGGTCGCCGAGGCCACGCCCTGCTGCTCCGGGGCGACGCCGGTTGCGGCGGCCACCCACATGCCGGTCCAGGTGACACCTTGGCCGATGCCCAGGAACACGATGGCGGCGAGCAGCGGGGCATACCTGCCGTCACTCCGCGCCTTCCTCGTCGGCCGTATCACGTTCCTCGTGATGGCCGGGATCATGGTGATCGGCGCGTTCAGGGTCATGGACGCCGCAGCCGAGACCGAGTGGAGCGACGACGAACTGGCCTCCGCGGTACGGCAGGGCACGGCCCAGTTGGACGGATCCTCCTTCGTCGGCGAGCTCGGAGCCGGTGACGGTGACGCGGGTGCCACCGGGCCCGGCTCCGCCTCCGACGCCACGACGATCGAGGACGTGGTCCGCGAACACAGCGGCGGCGAGGCCCCACCGTCCGGCGTCTCGGCTGAGCCTGTGGAACCGCACACAGCAGCCGACGCCCGCTACACGGTCACCGCCTCCGGCACGGAGGCCACCTTCTGCATCAGCGTCCGCCAAAGGCGGTCGAAAGCCGACGACTACCAAGGCGTGGGAGTGGCCGGTGGCCAGAGCTCCGTCACCCTGCCCGGCCACAGGCTCGCCGCGACCAGCCACACAGGACCATGTTGACCGCCCTCACGGCACCGTCAACATAGGTGCACAACACGCAAGTTGATGGGTCCGGGGCCCGGACGAGTCGCCCAGCGCCAACCTGGCGTACGAGCGTTGCGCATGGCCGCGTGCACCGCACCAGCGCATCGGTCACCCTGCCTGCAACGTCTCGCCGCCCCTTCCGGCGGGCCGTACGAACTGCACCGGGTACGACCGGGATGCCCGTCAGGCTCGGCGTGCGCAAGGCCTCGCCCCCTCCGCCCGTCGGCACGCATCCGCGCGCCGAGGGATCAGTCACTACCTCGGGCCAGGACTTACAGACGTACGTCGACTGTCATCGCTGGGTGTTCGCTCACCGCCGCGGGGTGCCGGTGGCTTCGCCCTTGACCGCGCCAAGGCCGCGTCGTACGGCGATATGTCACCCCAGGCCCCTCACCCCCCATGGAGGAGGTCGCCCACGGAGGCGATGCCCGCCGCGATGGCGCGCTCATCGACGTTGCCGAATCCAAGGACCAGTTGGACCGGCGTGCGCAGATGCGCCGAGCGGCAGGCGCTCATCCCGTAGAGGCCGACGGATCTGGCCCGGGCGGCGGTGATGACGGCCAACTCGTCGGCCGGCTCGCCGAGATGCGCGACCGCATGGAACCCTGCTGCCAAGCCGGTCACCTCGACACCGGGGGCATGTTCGGCGAGCGCTTCCACCAATGCGGTACGTCGGGCGGCGTACTTGGTTCGCATCCGGCGCAAGTGCCGGTCGTAGCGGCCGGACTGGATCATCGTCGCGAGGGCGAGCTGGTCGAGCGTGGGTGAGCCGCGGTCGTCGAGGCGCTTGAGCGCGGTGATGTCCTCGGCGAGCGCGGGAGGGCAGAGCAGCCACCCGATGCGAAGCGCCGGCACGAGGGATTTGCTGACGCTGCCGATGGAGACCACACGGTCCGCGGCGAGTCCCTGCAGTGCGCCGACCGGCTCCCGGTCGTAGCGGAACTCCGCGTCGTAATCGTCCTCGATGATGACCGCGTCGGCACGCCTCGCCCATTCGATGAGTGCCAGCCGGCGCTCGGGGGCGAGTGCCACGCCCGTCGGCCACTGGTGTGCGGGGGTGACGATGACCGCTCGGGCATCGGTCGCCACGAGCGCCTCGACGTCGATGCCGTGCTCGGCGACCGGCACCGGGACCGCCGTCATACCCGCCGCCTCCGCGGCCCCGCGTACGGCGGCGGGTGAGCCCGGATCCTCGTACGCGACGCACCGCACTCCTGTCCGGGCCAGGGCGCGCAGGGCCAGGCCGAGGCCCTGCGCGTACCCCGAGCAGATGACGATCCGTTCGGGGTCCGCCGCGGCGGACCGCACCCGCCGCAGATAGCCGGCCACAACCTCACGCAGTACGGCGCTGCCGCGCGGGTCGCCGTAGTCGAGCGCGGTCACCGGCGCGGCCCTGCCGGCCTCGCGCATCGCCCACAGCCAGTCAGCGAGCGGGAATCCGCTCAAGTCCGGGACGCCCCACCGGAAATCGGCCACGAGGCCCGGTCCCGCCAGGGGAACTGTGGAGCGAGTCGGCGGCGCACCCTCCCCTGCCGCCACCCGGGTCGCCGAGCCGGCCCGGGCGGACAGGTATCCCTCGGCCTGGAGCTGGGCGTAGCAGTCCTGTACGAGCCCGCGTGAAAGGCCTAGCGCGCGGGCCAGTTCGCGCGACGAAGGCAGCCGCTCGCCGACTTGCAGGCGCCCCGTCCTGATCGCGTCGCGGACCTGGTGTTCCAGTTGCCGTCGCAAAGGTTCGGCACGCTCGCGGTCGATGTCGAGAAGAAGCTCGGGCGACAGACCGGACCACTCAAGGCGCATGGAATTGGACCTTACCGATGGTCCGCCCGCCCCTCTAGCGTCCTTGCATGGCCCAGACGACCGATCCGCAGCCCGCAGAATCCACTTCCGAACGACCCCGGCTGGTGACCCGGCCGCTACTCGTGCGCTTTGTGTCGATCATCGGCGCCTCGGCGAGCTACTACCTGCTGTTGTCGGTCGTTCCCCTGTACGCCGAGGAGTCCGGCTCGGGCGGCGGCGCGGGGCTGACCACAGGCGCGCTCATGTTCGCCACAGTCGTCGGGGTGCTGCTCAGCCCCCGGCTGCTAGCCCGCTTCGGTATCCGTGTGACGCTGGCGGCGGGTCTGTTCCTACTCGGCGCGCCGGCGATGGCACTGACCGCCTCCGGGCACATCGGGTGGATCGTGGCGATCTGTATCGTGCGCGGTCTGGGCTTCGCCGTCACCCTCGTCGCGGGCGGCGCGCTGACGGCGTCGCTGATCCCCCCCGAGCGCCGGGGTGAAGGGCTGGCGCTGGTTGGCATCGTGTCCGGAGTGCCGACGCTGGCAGCCCTGCCGCTGGGCGTGTGGCTGACGGCCCACGTCGGATACGGGCCGGTGTCGGCGGCCGGCGGCCTGGTCGCGCTGGCCGCGATCCTCACGGTTCCCGCCCTGCCCTACCGGGACGCTGCCGAGGGGAAGCAGCTCGGTCTGATCACCGGATTCCGCACTGGGCACCTCGTCCGGCCCGCCGTCGTCTTCGCGGCCACCGCTCTGGCCGCGGGGATCATCGTCACCTTCCTCCCACTCGCCGTGCCGTCGGCGTCCACCGGGCTCGTAGCGGTGGCCCTGTTCGTGCAGCCCACCGCCTCGACTGCGGCCCGCTGGGCCGCCGGCCGGCACGGCGACCGGCACGGAACTGCCAGGCTCGTCCTGCCCGGGCTGCTCGCCTCGGCACTGGGCACGCTCATGCTGACTCTGACGCACAATCCGATCGCGGTGGTAGCCGGAGTGGCCGTCTTCGGCATCGGCTTCGGCATCGCCCAGAACGCCACACTGTCCCTGATGTACTCGCGCGTCCCCAGCGGGAGTTACGGCACGGTCAGTGCCATGTGGAACTTCGCCTACGACGCGGGCATGGGCGCCGGCGCCGTCGGCTTCGGCCTGCTGGCCGGCGGGACCGGCTACTCACTGGCCTTCGCCTGCACCGCCGCCCTGATGCTCACAGCCCTGGCCCCCGCCCTGCGCGACCGAGCGACAGCCGCCGCTCCGGACCTCCGGTGACGTCGAGTCAAAGACGCCGAGATCCAGGTCGGACCTGGTCTGAGCGGCGGGTGCGGTTGACTGGTCTTGCCTCCAATCAAGCGCTCCGTCGCTCTGACGGCCCTGGCCGCAGCCCTCCCCCTCCCTGGCGGGTGCAGCGCAAGCCGAGCCGGGCCAACGCTGCCTTGAGCCTGGCAAGTTCAGGCCCCGCATCCTTGGCGGGCATCTTCCACCGGAACGCCTGCCCCTCGCCGTCCACGTAGATCAGCGTCCCGCTGCGTTGCGCCTCGGTCAGGTCGAAGACCTGGCTGCGCCACTGGAAAGTTCCGGGCTGAATGGGCCCGGCGTTGGTGAAGCCATCAGCGTTGACGCCGGCCGCGTTGACCGTCATGTCGTCGATGGCTTCACCATCGGGCGCGACCCACTGCCAACGCCATCGCGCTCTGGACGACCCGATACATCGACGCCGCCGGCGCCCTGCGCCCGCTGAGCGACGCGGACGGGCTCGAGCTGAACGAGGACGGCGAAGGGGTGGACTGAACGCCCACATCGGGTGACGCGGGCACCTCGGGTGGCCGGGTGCTCGGAAATCGCACGTGCCGGTAGGGGAGCTGATCTCAGGCTGCCTGGTACGTCCGACTAAGCCTTGGCTGCTGCGGCCGACCTGGCGGCCCGCTCGATCTTCGCGCAGTGGGCCGCACGGGCTTCCTCGTCGATCGGCTTCTCGTGTTCGGCGCGCAACCCGGTGCGGCCGTCGAGGCCCTCGCGCAGGATGTCGGCGTGCCCGGCATGCCGGACGGACTCGACGAGGACATGGGCCATGACGGCGAGCAGGTTCGTGTTGGGATAAGGCTCCGGCCACCACGGCACGTGGCCGGGGGCGTCGGGGGGAAGCTCGTTGATCGTCGCGTCCGAGTGTTCCCACGTGCGCCGGTAGAACCCGGTGATTTGCTCGCGGGTCTCGTCCTCGGTCGCCCACTGATCACTGCCGTCGGAGTCCTGCCACCGGGGCAGCGGTTCCGGGGAAGGGCGGTCGAAGACCTCGCCGAAGTACCTGGCCTCGACGGTGGCCACGTGTTTGACCAGGCCGAGGAGGTTGGTCCCGGTCGCTGTCAAAGGTCGGCGGGCGTCGTATTCGGACAAGCCGTCGAGTTTCCAGAGCAGTGCCTCGCGGTCCCGCCGCAGTCTCCCGTGCAGGTCGTCCTTCGCGAATTCATCGATCATGCGGCATGAACCTTCCATGGGCTGTTCGTGGTCTCAAGATCCCGTACGTGGTCCGCAACGGCTGGCAGAGCCGAGTGACCGTCTGTCAGAGAGATGTGGGGGTGGGGGTGGGGTGTGTGACGGCTTGTGGCTGACCCGGCCTGCGACGGTTACTGCGCAGGAGAGTTACACGCATGCTGTTCGGTGCCGTTCTCTGATCCCGTTGAGTGGTTGGGGACGGGGCGCGGGGAGGTGGGCGGGTGCCAGGTGAGAATCCAGCCGGCGGTAAGTGCCGCCGCGCCGCCTGCCAGGGCGATTGCGCCGCCTGTTCCGATGCCTGCGGCCACCGCGCCGAAGCAGGCCGGCCCGACGCCCTGCAGTGTCATGCTGCCGGAGCCGAGCAGCCCGAAGGCCTGGCCCTGGCCGTCCTGCGGCAGGGCGTCCAGGAACGGCCGTTGCAGGCCGAGAGCGTAGGCGAATCCGAAGCCGCAGAGCAGCAGCAGACAGGACGAGACGCCCACTCCGGGCTCGGCGGCGAAGCCGACCAGCGGCAGTCCCATCAGCGCAATCAACGGGACTACCAGTCGCTCCCGGGTGGGTGGCCGTAGGAGCCGGCCCACCAGCAGGTCACCGACCAGCATGCCGACCGGCAGACAGCCCATCAGCACCGCGTACCAGCCGGGCGCGAAGTGGCGTCCTCCCGCGTAGGCGACGATCAGGCCTTCCGCGCCCGCTACGAACGCGGGAGGTAGCCACTGGGCCAGCATCAGGCGTCGCACCGTGTCTCCGCGCAGCAGCAGGCCGGCACCGTGCAGGCTTGTGCGGACGGTCCCGCCATCGCCCCGGGCGCTGCCGGGTGTGCCGCCAAACTCTCGCGGCTGCAGCCGGGGCAGCCGGATGCGGATGGCGAGCGCGCAGCCGAGGTAAAGGGCGGCGCTTACCGCGAGCGCCCGGTGCGGGCCGAGTGCCGCGACGGCCGCACCGCCCAGCGCCAGACCGAGCAATTGTGCGCCGGAGGCAGCGATGTTGTTCAGTGAACGGCCCAGTACATAGGCATCGCCCTCCAGCCACTGTGCGACCAGCCGGCTCGACGCACCGTGAAACACCGGTGTGGCGAGGGCGACCAGCGCCACGACACCGAGGCTTGCCGCGATCGGCATCCGCACCAGGGCGAGCAGCAGGGCGGCGGCGCACTCCAAGGCGTAGCCGCCGGCGATGAGCGCGCGGGGCGGCAGTCGGTCGGCCAGCGAGCCCAGCAGCAGCGAGCCGAACAACTGCGGGAGGAAGCCGATGCCGAAGGCCAGTGCGCTCAACAGCGCGGAGCCGGTGGTCGCGAAGACCAGCACCGAGAACGTGGTGATCCGCAGCGAGTCCGCGGTGATCGCGACGGTGCGGGTCGAGAAGAGCAGCCGGAATCGCGGCTCGGCCAGCACCTCCCGGTAGGTGGCACGGTGGTTGCCCTGCGCGGGTTCGGCGGTGAGGGTCATGACGCCGAGCCTCGCCCTGTGCCCACACCACTCACCAATGATTCGTCGCTGGACGAATCGGAACAGGCGTCTGGCGGTAGCATGACTGGGTGCTGCGCTTCGAAGTGTCCGTCGAGGACCTGCTGCGCAGCCGCTTCGCGCTGTCGCCCGCGACGGACCTCGTCCTGCTGCTGCGCTCGCTCGCCGGCCAGAACCGGCCGCTGCCGCGAGCCTGGGCCACCCGGCTTCTGCCGGCCTTTGAACGGCTTCGCCGCGAGACCGAACTGGACGCCGTCCTCGCGCTGCAAACCCCGCAAGGCGGACCGAACTTCGTCGCCCCGCCCCCGCGCGGCCTCAACCAGACCTGGGCAGACGACCTGGCCATGATCCGGGCCACACCGCTGGAAGTGGCCCGCCACGAGTTCGCCGCCGCCGCGACCGGCCCGTCCGCGCGTGATCCCCGCGTACGCGCAGTGCTGGACTCGACGGACGCCGTCTCCAGGATCGCCGAGGCGATGGACCAGGCGTGGCAAGAGCTGCTCGCCCCGGACTGGCCGCAACTGCGCGCGATCTGTGAGCGCGATGTCGTGCACCGGGTGGGTGTGATCGGCGAGCACGGATGGGCCGCGACCATCGAGAGCCTGCACCCGGGCATCGTCTCGCGCGCCGGCGGTATCGAGATCGGCTTCTTCCGAGGCGGAACAGTCCGCCTCGCCGGCGACGGGCTCCTGCTGATCCCTTCGGTCTTCGTCGGGAATGTCGCCGCCCACCTGGAAGACCCCTGGCCCAGGACCTTGGTCTATCCGGCCCGCGGCACCGCCGCCCTGTGGGGCGAACAGGAGACCGTCCCCCAACCGGACGCGCTGACCGCTCTGGTCGGCCGGGCCCGAGCCCGGCTGCTGTTGGCGCTGGACGCCCCGGCCAGTACCAGCCACCTCGCCCGAAGCCTCGCCATGGCACCCGGCGCGGTAGGAGACCACCTCGCCATCCTGCGAGGCGCGGGGCTGCTCGTCCGTGCCAGGTCCGGACGGTCGGTGCTCTACCGGCGCACCCCGCTCGGCGAGGCGCTGGTCGCCGGTTCGGGCTGAGGGCTCAGATCAGCACTGCTCTTTTGAGGCGCCGCCAGCCTGTCAACGGCCAGATCAAAGTCTCCGTTGACAGGCGGCCAACGCGTCAGTTCCATGAGTACCCCCGCCCACTACCCCGTCACAGCATGACGATTGCCCCAGCAAGTCAGTGGACTCGATCACCGGACGGCAGCCCTTGCGGCGGTTGGTGGTCGTCTGCCTGTTGTCCGTCGCGGTGAGGCGGATCGTGACCGGTGACCTCCGCCGGCGGGGATGGGTTCCGATCTTCGTGATGTCGACGTGGGCCATCGAGGCGGCCAGGCCCAGGATCGGACCGTTCCGGGCGGGACCGCGCCTGCGGGTCCGGCGGAAGTCGCACGCGCGGACGCTCGACGTCGGCCGGTGTCCGGTGCGGCGTTGTGCGTGACCGCCTGTCATCGGCCTCCGTCAGGTGCACGCCTAGGGCCTGTGCGCGACGGTCAACAGCCACTCGAGCGCGGCCTCCGCGTCGGCGGCAACCGGGACGCCCTGCGGGCAGGCGGGCCGGCGGACCACGACCACGGGCAGTCCGAGGTGTCGCGCGGCGACGAGTTTGGCGGCCGTGGCCGCTCCCCCGCTGTCCTTGGTGACCAGGACGTCGATCGCGTGCTCCCGCAGGAGCGCCGTCTCGCCCTCGACGGTGAACGGGCCCCGGTCGAGGACCACTTGGGCGTGCGGGGGCAGGGGCGGTTCGGGCGGCTCCACGGAACGTACGAGGAAATGAAGTGAGTCCAGCTCCCGCCCACAGAAGGCGGAGAGCCCGAGCCGGCCCGTCGTGAGGAAGATCCGCTCCCCCAACTCGGGCAGCAGCGCGGCCGCCTCGGCCAGGGAGGCGACCGAGTGCCACGTGTCCCCCGGTCCGGCCTGCCAGCCGGGGCGGCGCAGTGTCAGGAGCGGTACGCGGGCTGCCTGCGCGGCCTCTGCGGCGTTCGCGCTGATCGCTTCGGCGAAGGGGTGCGTCGCGTCCACGAGGGCGTCGACGCGGTGTTCGCGCAACCATGCCGTCAGGCCCTCGACGCCGCCGAATCCGCCGATGCGTACGTCGCCGGGGAGCGCCCCGGGGCGAGCGACGCGGCCCGCGAGGGAGCTGGTCACGTGCAGGTCGGGGCGGTCCGCGAGGGCGGCCGCGAGGTGGCGGGCCTCCGTGGTGCCGCCGAGGATCAGGACGTGCGCCGGCGACCGCATCACGGCATCCGGTCGTCGGTGACCTGTACGTGGTCGGCGATGCCCACGACCAGGACGCGCGTGCCGGGTTCGAGTGGGCGCCAGCGGTGCTTGATGCCGCCCGCGCAGTACAGGGTGTCGCCCGCCCGGAGGTGGTGCGTCGTGCCGTCGGCCTCGACCTCGGCGGAGCCGTCGGCGACGTAGAGGATCTCGTCGTTGCGGTGCACGAGCTCGCGTCGGCCCGCGTGGGCGCCGGTGAACTCCAGGGCGTGCAGCCTCTGTTGGCCGCGTACGAGTGGGCGCATCCGCCCGGGTGTGCCGTCCCCCGCGTCGTCGTGAACTGCGGCCGATTGCCGGCGTACGACATCCACCGGGCGCGGCGCCTCGGCTGCGGCGAGGAGCTGCACGGCCGTCGTGCCGAGTGCGTCGGCGATGCGCTGGAGGGAGCCCATGCTCGGCCGGGAGCGGCCGTTCTCGACCTGGCTGAGGAACGGCACGGACAGGCCGGTGCGGGCGGCCACTTCGGCCAGGGTCAGGTCGAGGGCGCGGCGGCGCCTGCGCATGCCGGGGCCGATCCGGGGCTCGTCCGCCTCACTCACGCCGCGCTCACGTCTCGCTCATCTCACTCTCCGAACCGGGGGTGGGGCAGAAGCCTACCTCTCTGCTTAACTCCTTCACTGTCACCAAAGAAAGTTAAGTAACTCTGTCCCTGGGGGGTTCCTCATGCCTGCTGTCGACCAGAACCAGCGCCGCCGTCGCGGCACCGGACTCATCGCGCTCGACGAGGAGCGCAGCTTCGGCGGCTACACGCTCTTCGCGCCGCTCACCGGGACCGGCGAGGTCCATCTGATCGACGCGCACGGAGAGGTCGTGCACCGCTGGGACCTTCCGTACCGCCCGGGCCGCCACGCGCGCGTCCTGCCGAACGGCAACCTCGGCTACAACGGCGTACTCCCCGACGAGCCCGCCCTGTTCCCGATGTGGCACAAGTACCGCGGCGGCATCATGCAGGAGGTCGCCCCGGACGGCACGGTCCTGCGCGAGCACCGGGACCGGTACCAGCACCACGACGCGCACCACTACGGCGACGGCCGGCTCCTCTACAGCGCGCTTGAGCCGCTGACGGGGGCCGAGGCGGCAGCCGTACGCGGTGGGGTGCCCGGCTCCGAGGCGGGCGGCGACACCATATGGGCGGACACCATCAAGGAGGTCGACGCGCAGGGCCGCACCACATGGGAGTGGCGCGTCGCCGAACACCTCGACCGGGACGGCTTCCCGCTGCACCCGGACTACTCCCGCGAGCACTATCCGCTCATCAACAGCGTGCTCCCGCTGCGCGACGGCAACATCCTGGCCAGCCTGCGCAGCGCCTCCGCGGTGATCGTCATCAGCCGCGCCACCGGCGAGGTCGTGTGGCGTACGGAGCCGGGTGTCGTGAGCCAGCAGCACTGCCCGACCGAGCTGGACAACGGCAACTTCCTCGTCTTCGACAACGGCGTCTACCGGCCCGGGAACGACGTGCCGTTCAGCCGCGTCATCGAGGTCGAACCGGCGAGCGGCAAGGTGGTGTGGGAGTACCACGATCCGGCGCGCGAGGCGTTCTTCGCGCCCTTCATGGGCAGCGCGCAGCGCTTGGCGAACGGCAACACCCTGGTCACCGACTCCCCGGCGGGCCGCCTCTTCGAGGTGACCGAGGACGGCTATCTGTGCTGGGAGTACGTGGTGCCGTTCTTCGGCGGTTACCGGGAGCGCGAGGTGAGCGCCCTCTTCCCGGCGGAGCCGAACGCGGTGTTCCGTGCGTACCGGTACGCCGCCGAGGAGGTGCCCTGGCTGCGGACGGATGCCCGGCGCTGAAGGGGGGTCAAGACGCGGCAGCGATCTCGTCGACAGAGGCGGCGTCGCCGGTGCCGTCGAAGGGCGGATAGCTCTCGCCGCCCATGCGCTCGGCCGCGTCCACGTACGCGGCGAGCGCCTCGCGGGACCGGGCGAGCGTCTCCATCTGGTCGTCCAGCCGCTGCAGCCGTCCCCGCATCGCGGCCAACAGCTCGGGGCATCCGGGGAGTTGGGGTGCCTCGCCGACCGCGCAGGGCAGCACGTAGGCGATGTCCTCGGAGGACAGTCCGGCACCGAGCAGGTGCCGGATCTGCTTCACCCGCAGCAGGGCGCCCTCGTCGAACTCGCGATAGCCGTTCGCCCTGCGGTCCGCCGGCAGCAGGCCCTGGGCCTCGTAGTAGCGCAGCTGGTGGGCGTTGACGCCCGTCCGGCGACTCAGTTCCCCGATACGCATCAAAAACCTCGCTTGACCTTCACACCGGTATCAACGTTGACGATGTTGCCATGAACAACGCAACCGATACCGCTACTCCCGTTACCGCCGCTCCCGCGACCGCTACTCCCGTGACAGTCATCGGACTTGGCCTGATGGGCCAGGCGCTCGCCGCCACCTTCCTCAAGGCCGGGCATCCCACGACCGTGTGGAACCGTACGACCGCCAAGGCCGACCAACTGGTCGCGGACGGCGCGCAATTGGCGCCCACGATCGGCCACGCGGTCAAGGCAAGCCCTCTGACGATCGTCTGCGTCACCGACTACCGGGCGATGTACGAACTGCTCGACGCGGGCGACGTCGAACGGGTCGAACTGGACGGCACGATGCTGGTCAACCTGACCTCGGGCTCCTCCGCCCAGGCCCGGGAGGCCGCCCGCTGGGCCGAGCGGCGCGGCGCCCGTTACCTGGACGGCGCCATCATGGCCATCCCGTCGGCGATCGGGACGGCCGAGGCGGTGATTCTGCACAGCGGGCCGCAGTCGGACTTCGAGGCGCACGAGTCGGCGCTCGCCGCGCTCGGCACCGTCAGCCATCTCGGTGCGGACCACGGGCTCGCGTCCCTGTACGACGTGGCCGGACTGGCCATGATGTGGAGCGTCCTGAACGCCTGGCTGCAGGGCACCGCCCTGCTCAGGACCGCCGGTGTGGACGCGGCGACGTACGCCCCGTTCGCGCGGCAGATCGCCGCCGGTGTCGCCGAATGGCTGCCCGGGCACGCCGAGGAGATCGACAGCCGCTCCTTCGCGGCCGAGGTGGCGGCCCTGGACACCCATGCCCGGTCGATAGACCACCTCATCGAGGAGAGCGAGGCGGTGGGCGTCAACGCCGAACTGCCCAGGCTGATCAAGGCGATGGCCGACCGGTCGCTCGCCGCCGGACACGGCGGGGAGCAGTACTCCGTGCTGATCGAGGAGTTCGAGAAGCCCCGGACCGACTGAGCGGTGAACCCGCCGCGTGCCCTCAGGCGGCGACAGTGACCTCGGTCGCGGCCGGCCGCTGCTCCCCGATGAGCGCCCGCAGCTTGCCCGCGCCGAGGAACATCGCGATGCCCGCGACGATCAACAGGGCGCCCTGCCAGAGGAAGTTGGAGCTCTGGCCGATCACGTCGTCCAGGCGGGGCAGCTGTCCGCCGATCGCGTCGCCGGTCGCGGCGGCCAGGAACCAGACGCCCATCATCTGGTTGGTGAAGGCGCGCGGCGCGAGCACGGTGGTCACGGACAGACCCACCGGGCTGAGGCACATCTCGCCGATGACCTGGATGAAGTAGACGCCGATCAGCCACATCAGGGAGACCTTCGCACCGCCGGAGGCCAGCGACGAGGCGGCCGACATCAGGAGGAAGGAGATTCCGACCAGGCCGAGCGCGGCGGCGAACTTGCCGGGGGTGGAGAAGTTGCGCCCCCGGCGCACCCAGAACACCGCGAACAGCGGCGCCATCAGGATCACGAACACCGAGCCGATGGACTGGGTCCAACTGGCGGGCATGGACCAGCCGAAGACGTCCAGGTTGGTCTTCTGCGCGGCGAACAGGTTGAGTTCGCTGCCGACCTGGTCGTAGATCATCCAGAACAGGGCGGCGGCCGCGAACAGCCATACGTACGCCTTGAGGCGCTTGCGCTCCTCGGTGGTGACGCTGGGGCTGCGGTACATGTAGACGAGGTAGCCGCCCGGGACGACGACAGCGATCAGCGTGAGCGCGAAGGTGATGTTGTCGATGTCCAGGCTGCCGGTGACCGCGCCGAGCAGGCCGAGCAGCAGCAGGCCGGCCGCGGCGATGGCGCCGTTGCGCTTGAGGGTGTGGCGCTCGCGCGGGGTCAGCGGGGTGATGGGGGCTTCCTTGTACGTGTCCGCCATGCGCCGGCCGCCGATGACGTACTGCGCGAGGCCGAAGGCCATGCCGACGGCCGCGGCGGCGAAGCCGAGGTGCCAGTTGACCTCCTCGCCGAGGAAGCCGACGAGCAGCGGGGCGACCAGGGCGCCGAAGTTGATGCCCATGTAGAAGAGCGAGTAGCCGGCGTCGCGGCGCTCGTCGCCCTCGGCGTAGAGGCAGCCGACCATCGCGGAGATGTTGGACTTCAGGAGTCCGGTGCCGATGGTGATGAGGAACAGGCCCGGCCAGACGCCCAGGTTGCCGGGGACCGACATGGCGATGTGGCCGGCCATGATGACGATGCCGCCCCACAGTACGGTGCGGCGGGCGCCGAGCAGGCGGTCGGCGACCCAGCCGCCGGGCAGCGCGAGCAGGCCGATCATGGCCATGTACACGCCCTCGACGGCCTCGGCGGTGCCCTCGCTCAGGCCCATGCCGCCCGACTGCGTCTTGGCGGCGAGGAAGTGGACCAGGATGGCGACCATGCCGTAGAGGCTGAAGCGCTCCCACATCTCGGTCAGCGCGAGCGTGGAGAGCCCTCGGGGGTGCCGCCGCCTGGACGGGGCCGGCACCTCGGGCTGCTTCTGCATACTTATCGAATCACTCACATATCCAAGCTAGGTGCCCCTACCAGATCACACCTCCACTTTTTGGCCGATATGGGGCCGGGACCCGGCAGGCCCTTGGACCCGGCCGTAAGTAACCAACTGGTCCCCGCCGTACGTAATCAGCCATCGGGCCGGGCGGAAAACAGATCGCTCCCACCCCTCCAACCACGGTAAAACCAGCGGTACTTCGCATGTCCGAGCGATCAGCGTGGGATCCTCACTGCACCGGCGCACGGCAGGCAACGGCACCTACCGGCACGCATCGGCATTCAGGGGAGCGGGGGCACGTGACGGAGTCGGCAGCGGGCATCGGCATCAGGGGACGCAGGGGCATCGTCTCCCTGGTGGACGCCTGCCTGAAACAGCAGCCGGACGCGGAGCGCCCCGTCACCCTGCTCCTCGGGCCGCACGGCAGCGGCTCCAGCGAGACGCACAGCGTCCTGATGGAGCGGTTCGGGCCCGAATTCCCTTTCGCGTACGTCAAGTTCGCCCCGGGCCAGGCCCTGCTCCCCCGCTACGCCCTGGGCCTGATCGCCCGCCAGCTGGAGCGCAAGCTGCCGCGCTACCGGCGCTCCCGCTTTCCGCTCCTCACCCTCGGGCTGCTCGCCTCCGACCAGGACCTGTCGATCACCACGCTGGCCCAGGGCAGGCGCGACATCCGGCGCAGGCTCGACTCCTTCCAGCAGCAGGCCGAGCACCGCTACGGCGACTACCTCGCGGCCTTCCTCGATGTCGCGGGCAGCGCGATCAGGGCGCCGGAGGGTGCCTCCGCGCTCGTCCACGCCCTGCTCACGGACGCCCTGCGGCGCGGACGGCGCAGGCTGCCGGGGACCCGGTTCAGCGCGGAGGCCGCCTGGTACGGGGACCATCCGCTGATCCAGAGCCAGGACCGCTGGGACGCCCTGGTCGAGCTCAACATCTGGCGCCACCAGGGCGACGAGGACGACACGGAGCGCCTGGACCGGGTGCTGTTCTCGGCGTTCCTGGAGGATCTGCGGCGCAATGTGGGTCGCTCCTTCGCGCCCCGCTCGCTGCTCGTCCTGCTCGACGACACCCACACCGAGTACGGCCGCCGCTTCCTCGACCTGCTCCTTCGCGCCCGGCACGACGACACGGTGGTGGCCGGGCGGGACTGCGACCCGCTGACCGTCGTCGCGAGCTGCAACCGCTGGCTGCCGCGCTGGGGCCCGGTCACCGGCGAGCAGTGGCCCTGGCAGCTGCGGGTGCCGGACCGGGCCTCGCCCGCGGACTGGGCCGAGCACCGGCCGCCGCGGGACGGCGAGGACACCTGGTGGTATCCGCTGCGGCTGCGCGACCTCAATCTGGACGAGGTCCGCATCCACATCGAGCAGCAGCTGCACACGCATCCGGGCCTCGCCCCGTTCGCCCGGCTCGCGCCCTTCATCCACCGGCTCACCAGCGGCCTGCCGAAGGCGGTGCACGAGGTCCTGGAGGTGCTGCGGCAGCAGGGCGCGCCGCCCGATCCGGGGCCGGAGCAGGACCGCTGGCTGCGGACGCTCCCGGAGCGGACGGTGCAGGTCGGCGAGGACAACGTACCTCTGGTGGACTCGGCGCTCGCCGGGCTCCTGGAGGGCTTCGGGCCGCGGGAGCTGGACTCGCTCGCCGAGTGCGCGGCGGCCCAGGACCTGTATCTGGGCACGCAGGTGCTCGGGCACGGCGAGGCGCTGTTCACCGAGCTGCGGTCCCGCTGGCTGCTGCAGAGCCCCGGTTCGCTGACGCCCGCGCTGCATCCGTGGCTGCGCCGGCTGCTGCTGTGGCAGCTGGCGCTGCGACCGCACGACTGGGACACCGCCCACGAGCTGCTCGCCGACCACCACCAGGCGGAGGGACGCGGGGCGGCGCAGATGTACCACCGGCTCGCCCTCGGTGATCTGGACGCGGTGGCCGGGCATCTCGTGGACCGCTTCCAGGCGGTCCGCGCCGAGCAGTGGATCAGCGAGTTCGACCGGATCACGGCGGCCCCCAACCGCCTGATGACACCGGGCGGTCCGCTCGACCTGCTGGCCGGGCTCGGCCCCGCCCATCCCGACGCCGCGGTGACCACGCACGCGGTGGTGCGGGATCTGACGGCCGCCCGCTGGCTGTGGAGCGACCCGCTCACCGACCCCGCGCTGCGGCTCGGCGATGTGATCGCCGACGGCTTCATCCAGCTGTCGAGACTGTGGAGGAACGACAACGTGGCCCTGCTCAACGAGTCGGAGCGCTACCGCCACTGGCGCCACCCGCTGACGATCACGGCAGGGGGCTGAGCGCCATGCGCAGGATCGAATGGCCGCTGCACGTCGTGAAGCGGGTGGTGATCGGGGTGCTCGCCGCCGTCGCGCTCGGGATCCTCGGGAACCTGGCGTGGGGCTGGTACGAGTCGTCGCAGGCCAAGTGCGGGGACGGCGTGGTCAAGCGGGGCGAGAAGGACGAATGCGTCGGGGTCACCGACGGCGCGTACCACTTCGCCGGTCATCTCGCCGAGGTGGAGAAGAAGATCAAGGCGGAGAACGACCGGGTCGTCAAGAACGAGGGCAAGGAGCCGTACGTCAGCGTCGCCTACCTGGCCTCCTTCACCCTCGACAACGACGACAGCAACTCCGAGAACTCCGTACGCCATGAACTCGAAGGCGCCTACCTCGCCCAGTACCGGCACAATCGCGGCGACCTCTCCGCCTCGCCCAAGATCCGTCTGCTGATCGCCAATTCGGGGAGCAGTTCGTCCGAGTGGTCGCACACCGCCGACGAGCTGATCGCCCGCAAGGACTCCGAGCGCCTCGTCTCGGTCGTCGGACTCGGACCGAGTACGAACCGCAATCTGGCCGCGTTGAAGCGGTTCTCCGAGGCCGGACTCGCCACCGTCGCGAGCACCATGACGGCGACGAACATAAAGGACATCAACGGTTTCGTCCGCGTGGCGCCCACCAACGACGCGGAGGCGAAGGCGGGTTCGGCCTATCTCAAGCAGCAGAAGATCCGCAGCGCCGTCGTCGTCCAGGACGCCGCCGAGAGCAATCTGTACGCGAAGACGCTCGGCAGGGCCTTCGAGAAGGAGTTCAAGGACGACACCCATGAACTGGTCGCCGACACCATGACGTACGACTCGTCCGTGGCCGGCGCCTGGCAGAACGAGCTGCGGTACATGCCGGGCCAGCTCTGCGACCAAAAGCCCCAGGTCGTCTATTTCGCCGGGCGCGGCCGGCATCTGTCGCACTTCCTCGACGCGATCGCCAACCGGGCCTGCCAGAAGCAGCCGTTCACGGTCCTGACCGGCGACGACACCACGAACCTCACCCCGGACGAGCTGGCCGCCGCCGCGAAGACCGGGGTGGACGTGCTGTACACGGGTCTCGCCCACGCGGAGATGTACGACAAGAACCGCAAGGCGGTGTCCGAGCCCTCGGCGCGGAACTTCCGCCCCGGCAACCTGCTCGACCAGTGGTTCAAGAACGACCCGCGCTACGACGGCCAGGACATCATGGCGCACGACGCGGTCCTCACCGCGGCGCAGGGCATCCGGATGGCCTCGGGCTGGAAGGGCAAGGTCACCGGGCCCGCGGTGGCGCGGATGTTCCATCAGATGGTCGGCAACCAGGCGGTGCCCGGCGCCAGCGGCTTCATCCAGTTCCAGAACACCGGCGACCCGGTCAACAAGGCCATCCCGATCCTGCAGCTGACCGCCGACGGCCGCTCCGAGCTCATCGCCGTCTCGTCCGACCGGGGCCGGCCGACCGAGCGCCCGTGAACGCAGCCCCTTCCACTGAAAGCCACCAGCCATGACTCATGGTGTTCTGTCGCTTTTGTGGCTATCTATGCGTTCAGTTCGGTGCGGACAATGAATCGGCCCCACAGAACGCCCAGAGGAAGGAATCAGCCATGAGGCACCACACTCTGCGCAACACGTTCGTGGCTGCAGGAGCAGGCGTGGCACTGGCGCTCTCCGCCGGCAGCGCCGGCGCCGACTGCGTCAGCCAGGAGGTCTTCAACTCGTGCCTCAGCACGGGCAACGCCGCGATGGATCTGGCCCGCCAAACCGAAACCGGCGTCGACGACGCCGCCGCAAGTGCCGCACTTCAAGCGTGTTACGTGCAGTGCGACGACGACGCCTCTGCCCTGCAGAACAATCTGGCACCGGTCGCGAAGTGGTAGCCGGCAAGTGGTAGCCGGCCGGCGAAAGGCGGGATTTCAGGGCTGGCCCTGATGTCCGGGCGCCTGGCGCCGCCTAAGTTGGACCGCACCGGCACCGCTCCGCGATTGGGCAGTCGGGGGACACGGGGGTAGGTCCAGCGCGGGGCGGACGTCCGGGACGAGGTCGGCCCGAGGGGGGTCAGGCATCGCGACCGGCCCGAGAGGGATCAGGCGCCGCGCAGATAGGCGAGGACCGCCATCACGCGCCGGTGGTCCATCGATTCCGCGCCGAGCCGCAGCTTGGTGAAGATGTTGCGTACGTGCGTCTCCACCGTCTTGCCGCCGATGACCAGCTGCTGCGCGATGGCGTCGTTGGACCTGCCCTGGGCCATCAGTTCCAGTACGTCCCGCTCCCGTGCGGTGAGTTGGGCCAGCGGCCCCGCCGCACTGCGCGCGCCCATCAGGCGGGCCACGACCTCCGGGTCCACGACGGCCTCACCCGCCGCGACCCGTTTCAGCGCACCGGCCAGCTCGTCGACGTCCGCGACGCGTTCCTTGAGCAGATAGCCGAAGCCCCGGGAGTCCTCGGCGAGCGCCCGCACCGTGGCCGTCGTCTCGACGTACTGGGACAGCAGCAGCACCCCGGTACCGGGGAACGCGGACCGGATCGCGGCCGCCGCGCGGATGCCTTCGTCGGTGTGGGTCGGCGGCATCCGGATGTCCAACAGGACGACGTCCGGGCGGTGTTCGGCGACCAGGCCGAGCAGCGGCCCGGCCTCCCCGCACTGTGCGGACACCTCCACGCCCTCGTCCTGGAGCAGCCGCACGATGCCCTGGCGCAGGATCGCCGAGTCCTCGGCCACGATCACCCGCACGGCAGCTCCGCCCTGATCCGGGTGCCGCCCCCGGCGGGGCTGTGCACCTGCAGTACGCCGTCGACGGCGGCCAGGCGGTCGGCGAGGCCGCGCAGTCCGGAGCCGAGCGCCGTGTCGGCGCCTCCTATGCCGTCGTCGACCGTCTCGACGACGAGGGTGTCGCCGTGTCTGCGGGCCGAGATGCTGACGGCCTTGGCGCGGGCGTGCTTGGCGGCGTTGGCGAGGGTCTCGCAGACGGTGAAATAGGCGGTGGACTCCACCACCGGGTCGAAGCGGCCGGGTTCGGCGGCGACCACCACGGGCAGCGCGGCCTGCTCGGCGAGCGCGGTGAGCGCCGGGCCGAGGCCCTCGCGGGTGAGGACGGCCGGGTGGATGCCGTGCGCGATGCCGCGCAGCTCCTCCAGGGCCAGGCGCAGGCTGTGCTCGACCTCGGCGACGGAGTCGCGCACGGAGGCGTCGGGGTGATCGGCGACGCCCTTGGCGACGCGGCGCAGTGTCATCAGGGCGAAGACGAGGCGGGTCTGCGCGCCGTCGTGCAGGTCCCGTTCCAGGCGTTGGCGTTCGGTGTCGGCGGCGCGCACGATGCGTGAGGTGACCTCCCTGGCCTCGGTGCGCAGCCAGGCGTTCTCCAGGCCGAGCCGCAGCGAGGCGCCGACCGCTTCGAGGAGTTCGGGGTCCTCGGCGAGGGCCGGGTCGTGGCGGAGCACGGCGAGCGGGGTGCCGCGCGAGGAGTCGACCCGGGTGACGCCGGGGCCGTCCGCCTTGAGGCGCCGGCCGCCCTCGTCGACGTACGCACTCTGCTCCTCCTGCCACAGTCCGAGCCGTACGGTCGCGTCCCCGAGCACCCGCGCCAGCATCGCGCGCATGCGGGCGGGCGTGGGTTCCGCGCCGACCTCGATGACGAGGCCGCTGACCTCCGCGCGCTGCAGCTGCATCCGCAGGAGTCCGGCCAGGAAGGCGAGCGGGACGGCGGCCTGGGCGAGGTCGGAAGCAAGCAGGATCGCGTCCTCGCCGAGACCGCTCAGGTCGGGCAGGGCGAGGAGCAGGACGTCCCAGGCGGCGAAGGCCATGGTGATGCTGATCGCGATCCAGGCGGGGAGCAGCGCGCGGCGGCGGGCCACGGAGGCGCGCCGCCAGCGGCGCACGATCGCCACGACCATGACAATGGAGATCGCCCAGCCGAGACCGCGATAGACGCCGTCGACGTACGGGAAGAGGCCGGTTGCATCCGGTACGAGCAGCGGGTTGGGGCCGCAGTCGCGGCAGTCCAGATACGTCGCCTCGGACGCGAGGGCCGGGTCGTAGGTGAGGGTGCGCAGGAGGCCGCCGACCGCGACGAGTCCGTAACCGAAGCCGATGAGCCGCCGTCCCGTGGCGGAGGCCGCCCGGCCGTCGGGGAAGGTGAGGACGAGGTGGACGAGGACGGCCATGTTGAGCGCCTCCCACCAGGCGCCCACGGCGAACAGGGCGGGCACGTTCGTGCCCTGCAGATTGCCGAGGAACCAGGTGATGCCCTCGGCGACCATGAGCAGGCCGGTGCGGTTGGCGGGCCTGCGCCACCAGGCGACCAGGCCGGCGCCCGCGTAGGCCCAGCCCACGGCGAGGTCGCGGGCCACGTCGGCGGCGGACCCGCCGGCACGTGCGTAGCCCACGGCGCCTGCTGTGCCGGCTGCTGCGGCGAGGACGGCGGCGAGGGCCAGGACAGGCCCTAGCCGGGCCGCGACGGTGTCGAACCCCTTCACCGGCCACACGTTAGGCCATGGTCAGCGGGGTGCGGCGGGCCGGTACGCAGCTGCTGACCGGTCGGTCAGTTCTGGCCGGAACCCGTGGCCGGAATCCGACCTCGCCCGAGGCCTCGCCCGAGGCTGTCGGCCGACCTGGTCGGCCGCTGTCAGCCGACCTGGTCGGCCGCTGTCAGCCGACCTGGTCGGTCGGGCCGCCGGAGGGCTTCTCCGGCGCCTCGCAGGTGACCTTGTCGCGCGGCGTGTAGTGCGTGCGGAACGGCTCGCGCTTCACTTCCACGCCGTCCTTCTTGAAGATCCGCTCGACCGTGACGTCGAAGCCCTCGGCCGGGGTCTGCGGCTCGCACTGCTTGCTGTCGCTGGTGCGCTCGGCGGGCTGCTTGATGTTGGTGCGCGGGCCCTTGGTGGCCTCGATGGAGTCGTACTTCTTGGTGCCGATGAAGCTGATGGTGACCGAGGTGTCGGTGGCCTTGGCCTCGACGTAGATGGCGTTGCCCGAGTCGTTGTTGAACTTCAGGTCGAGGCTGCCCCAGGCGACGGTGGCCTCGCGGCCCTCCGGGTAGCGCTCGATGTAGAAGGAGTGCGCGCCGTACTCGACGGGCTTCACGCCGGCGAAGAACATCGCGTTGAACATCGTGGTGGCCACGGCCGAGACGCCACCGCCTGCGGCCTTGGTGTACTGGCCGTTGAGGATCATCGTGCCGTCGACGAAGCCGTTGGCCTTGGTGCGCTCACCGACGGTCTTGTTGTAGCTCCAGGTCTCCCCCGGCTTCACCACGGACCCGTTGATCAGCTCGGCGGCGCGGCCGATGTTGGTCGTACGGTACGGAGCCTTGTCGAAGTTGACCGTGAAGGAGGACATCTTCTCCTTCAGGCCGAGCTGCGCGGCGTTCTCGCGGGTCACCGTGGGCTGCGTCTTCACGGTCGCCACGTCGGCGGTGCGGGCGGCGGTGCCGGTCTTGGCGAGCAGCGGCAGGACGGCCTTTTCGAGGGCCTTGTCGGTGATCTCCTGGCCGGGCTTGGCGTCGGCGACCACGACCACCTTGTCGCCGTCGAGGCGCAGCTGGGCGTTGGTCGCCTTGGTGGCGACCTGGGCGAGCGGCGCGGTGAGCGCGGGGTCGGCGAGCAGGCCCTTGGCGTCGAGCTTGGGCTGCAGCTTGCCGTCCGCGTCGGGCTGCATCTTGAGGTGCTTGCCGAGGATCTCCTGGCCGATGACGAGCTGCTTGTCGCCGACCTTGAGGGTCACGGGGCCCGACATGGCGGGGTCGCCGAACTCGCGCAGGGCGCGCTTGGCCTCTTCGCCGGAGACGCCGGGCTCGGTCTTCTTGGTGGGGAGGTCGGCCGCGGTCACCTGGGGCTTGTCCGTGCCGGACTTCTTGCCGCCGTCGCCGTCGTCCTTGGCCTTCGCCAGGTACGTGCCGCGCAGGGTGTCGATCGCGGCGTCGACGTCGAGGGCCTGGCCGGTGCGGGCCTCGACCTCCTTGGCCTTGCCGCCCTTGAAGGAGACGCCGCCGTCGCGGACCTTCTGGTCGTGCGTCTTGGACAGGTCCTGCAGGGCGATGCGGGCCTTGGCCTCGTCGACCTTGACGACCGGCTCCACGTCGCCGCCGGAGCCGAAGAGGTTCCCGATCACGTTCAGCGGGTTGGCGCCGGGGTTCGCGGCCCGCTCGGCGGTCTGCTCGGCATCGAAGCCAAGGCCTGCCTTCGCGGGGTCGATCTCGGCGCTGCGTCCCCCGATGTTCAGCTTCAGCGGCTCGGACGCGGCCTGGGCGTGCTCCTTCTCCAGCTTCTCGCGGGCCTCACCGCGGCTCAGGCCGCCGATGTCGACGCCGCGCACCTGGGTGCCCGAGGATATGCCGTCGCCGGCGAGCAGCAGCCCGGCGAGATACAGGCCACCGGCACCTACAACCACCGCGCCACCAGCGGCCGCGGCGGGATGTATTCGGCGCATGAGTCTCCCTGGAGAAGGTCTGGGCGGGGTCTGGCGAAGGTAGCAAGATGCACCTAATTGGGCAATAAGGATGAACTGTGCGTAATCGGTCCACTTCGGCCGGTGATCACCGGGTCCCGTCGAGCGACGATCACCGGACCTCCGGAAACCGTTCACCACACCGTTCACGGCACCCACGTGTGCGCCTCACCGCCGACTGGTACGAACATGGCATGGACATGAAACTCTTCCGGCGGGCGGCCTGCGCGGGCACCGCCCTGGCCGCCGCCTTCACCCTCGGCCTGGCCGCACCCGCTCCGGCGGCGGCCCCCGCTCCCGCCGCCGGCACGCTCACCGTGATGAGCTTCAACACCTGGCACGGCGGCACCCAGGTCCCCGACGGCACCAACAAGACCGCGAACGAGATCACCAAGGCGGGCGCCGACGTCGTCTCGCTGCAGGAGTACTCCGGCAGCTCGACCCGGCAGATCGCGGACAAGCTCGGCTGGTACGCCACCGACACCGGCACCGACGTCGACATCATCAGCAGGCTCCCCTTCGAGGGCACCGACTGGACGACGGGCGGCGGCGGCACGGTCGCCGTGAAGATCAAGGGCATCTGGATCTACTCGGCGCATCTCGACTACACCAAGTACGGCCCGTACAACGCCTGCTTCGACAACGACAGTTACGAGACCATCTACGCCGACGAGGCGAACCGCAAGAAGCAGGCGCAGGAAATCCTCAGCTGGGCCGGCTCCAGCCCCGCGATCATCGCCGGCGACTTCAACACGCCGTCCCACCTGGACTGGACCGCCGACACCAAGGCGGCGCACTGCGCTTCGGTGGTCCAGTGGCCCGCCACCAAGGTCTTCGCGGACGCCGGCTACTGGGACTCGTACCGCGAGGTCAATCCGGACGAGGCGGCCCGCCCCGGCAACACCTGGTCGCCGGTGGTGAAGACGAACGAGGGCCGCCCCGAGCCGCAGGACCGGATCGACTTCATCCTCTACCGGGGCGGCTCGCTGGACGCGACCAACTCCCGTACATGGGGCGGGGGTTCGGGCTGGCCGTCGGACCATCTCGCGGTGGTGACGACCTTCAACCTCTGACTTCCACCCCGCGCGGGCTCAACTCACGCCGCGCGGACGGAACTGGATGCTGATGCGCGGTCCTGCCGCGCGCGTCGACTTGGGGATCGCGTGTTCCCAGGTGCGCTGGCAGGAACCGCCCATCACGATCAGATCGCCGTGCCCGAGCGGCCGCCGCACGCTCGGCCCGCCTCCGAGCGGGCGCAGGACCAGGTCGCGCGGGGAGCCCACCGAGAGGATGGCGACCATGGTGTCCTCACGGGCGCCCCGACCGATCCGGTCGCCGTGCCAGGCCACGCTGTCGCGGCCGTCCCGGTAGTAGCAGAGGCCGGCCGTGGTGAAGGGTTCGCCCAGCTCGGCGGCGTAATGCGCACCGAGCGCGCCCCTCGCCTCGGCCAGGACCGGGTCCGGGAGCGGGACGCCCTCGCGGTAGAAGGCGAGCAGTCTCGGTACGTCCACGACCTGTTCGTACATCTGCCGCCGCTCGGCCCGCCACGGCACGGCCGCGGCAAGGCGCTCGAAGAGCCCGTCCGCCCCGCTCAGCCAGCCGGGCAGCAGGTCGATCCAGGCACCGTCACCCAGCTCGGTCCTGCGCAGGCCGTCGAGCGGGGCGAGGCGGGAGCCGGTCGCGTCGTCGGGCTGGTCGAAGAGGGAGCCCTGGAGGTGCATGGCCATGACCGCACCTTACCGCTTAATCGAATACACGTTCCATTCCAGCGCCACTAGCGTGTTCCCCTTCGGCGCACTCCCTGTACTCGCTGCACTCGCCGCACCCGCTGCACGCGCCGCACCCCCTACGTCACCGGGAGGTCCTCACATGGCCAGCAAGTTCACCGAGCTCGCGATCGACTGCGCTGATCCGCACGCCCTGGCCCGGTTCTGGTGCTCGGTCCTCGACTACGAGGTGCTGGACGAGGAGGAGGACGGGGTGGTCACCATCGGCTCCCCCACAGCCCCCGAGGCCAAGAGCCATCCGGGTCCGGTGTCGCCGACGTTGACCTTCGCGCGCGTGCCCGAGGGCAAGACGATCAAGAACCGGCTCCACCTCGACGTCAACGCGACCGACCGGGAGCAGGACGAAGAGGTCCGCCGCCTGCTCGACCTGGGCGCCCGGCACGCCGACGTCGGCCAGAGTGGCGAGGAGAGCTGGGTGACCCTGGCCGACCCGGAGGGGAACGAGTTCTGCGTCCTCGCGAGCCGCTGCCCCTGAGCAAAAGGGCGCGCAAAGGGGCGGTCAGAGAACCGCGATGCCCAGGGGTCGCACCCCGGCCGGCAGCCGCCGCGTCTCACCGCTGTCCAGGTCGACGACGGTGATGCCGTCCCACGAGCCCTCCCGGGTGAAGCCGCCGGTGACGTACGCGGTGCGGCCGTCCTCGGACACCGCGACGTCCTCGTGCGGACCGTCGAGCGGCACGACGCGCTCCTTGCCGTCCGGCGCGCGGACCGTCAGGGACGGCCCCTCGTCGGAGCCGTCGATCGGCCCCGTGCCGACGACGAGCAGGGTGCCGTCGGGGGCGACGGCGGCGCCGTGCTGATGAGTGTTGGCGGTCATCTTCTCGATGGCCACCTTCCCGGTACGCGGGTCGAGGACAGCAAGCCGCTCCCCCTCGAAGGGCAGCAGCACCTTGCCGTCGTCGCGTACGGCGGCATAGTGCGGCTTCAGCCAGGAGCCGAGGCCGAGCTCGCCGTACGGGGCGACCACGAGCCTGCGCGGCGTGAGCGAGTCGGTGCGCACGGCCGTCACGTCGTACGAGTCGTGCCCGGTGGCGTACACCTCGGCGCCGTCACGCGAGACATCGACGTCGAAGGGGCGGCGGCCGACGGGAACCGTGTCCGTCACCTCGCGCCGGTCGGCGTCGATGACCTCCAACACCCCCTTCTCACCAGGGACGTTGACGCCGACGTACACCTGCTTGCCGTCGGGTGCGAGGGCGATGCCCATGCCGCCGCCGCGGTACTCGCCCGTCGTGACGGGTCCGGTCTTCGTCTCGTACGGGATCCGGCCGAGGCTCTTGCGCGTCTCGGTGTCGACGACGGCCACGCCCTCGGCGGTCGCCACCCATGCCCTGCCGTCGTCGCCGACGACCAGGCCGTACGGCGCCGTCCCGACCTTCACCGAGTCGATGGGCCCACGGTCCGGGTCGACGAAGGTGACCGTGTCGGCGTCGAAGTCCGCGACAAGGAGGGTGCCCTGCGCGGTGCGCGCGGGGGCCGGACCTGACGGCTTCACGTCGGCGGTCCGGGGCGCGGCGGGCGCGGACTCGGCGGCCCCGCCGGTACCGCACCCGGCGAGGAACAGCACCAGAGCGGCAGTTCCGAGGACTCCGCCCCGCAGGGCCGTGCCCCGGCCGGCGCCCGCCATCAGGCGGCCCTCAGCAGTGCCGCGAGGGCCTTGAAGCCGCGCCGCTCGGCGTGCCGCAGCGGTGTGACGCCGTCCCCGTCGGCGAGGTCGCGGCGGGCGCCCGCCGCGAGGAGCAGTTCCACGATCTCCTGGTGGTCGAGGCCCCCGTCGCCGAGGATCACGGCCTCCAACAGGGCGGTCCAGCCGAGGTCGTTGACGTGGTTCACGTCGATGTCGGTCTCGCGCAGCACGGCCCGTACGTAGGCGACATGGCCCCGCTCGCTGGCCGGGATCAGCGAGATCCCGCCGAAGCGGTTGCGCAGGGTCAGGTCCGGGCCCGCGGGCAGCAGGACCCGCATCATCGCGACATTGCCGGTCACGCCGGTGACCAGCCAGGCGCTGTCGTGGCGCATGTCCTGGGCGTTCGGGTCGGCGCCGGCCGCGACAAGGACCCGCGCCGCCTCGACATGACTGTTGAGGGAGGCGATCAGGAGGGGAGAGCGCAGGTCCTCGTCTCGCGCTTCCACGGAGGCTCCGGCGTCCAGGGCGGCACGTACCTCTGCGGCGTCGCCACGGCGGGCGGCGTCGAGGAGCCGGCGGTTGCGTTCGTGCATCTGGTCCTCCATGTCCGTACGAAAAAGCCCGGCGGCACCCGTACGGGGGGGGCGGGTGCCGCCGGAGTCTGTGAACTGCCCGGTGGGACGGACTACTTGGCGAGGGAGGCCACGCCGGCCTGCGCGAACTTCTCGTCCAGGTCGCCGCTCGGGGCGCCGGCCACGCCGATGCCCGCGATCGGGGCGTTCTTCACGGTGACGGGGGCGCCACCGGCGAGGAAGAGGGTGCCGGGGATGTCCTTCAGCGTCGGGGCCTTCTCGAGGTTCTTGACCAGCTGCGAGGTGGGGGCGTTCCAGGAGACGGCGGTGAAGGCCTTCTTCTGCGCGGCCTCGTAGGACTGCGGGCCGGCGCCGTCGCCGCGCAGCGTCAGGATGGTGTTGCCGTTGCGGTCCACGACGGCGACGGAGACACGCTGGTTCTCCTTCTTCGCGGCGTCGAGGGTGACCTGCGCGGCCTTGGTGGCGGCCTCGATGGTCAGGTGGGTGGACTGCATCGTGTTCTTGTTCTTGGCGTCCGCGGCCGGGGTGGCGGCGTTGGCCGAGACGGTGCCGAAGGTGCCGGCGGCGAGCGCGGCGGCGGCGACGGAACCGGTCAGGACACGGGTACGCAGGGAAAGCTTCTTCATGATCTTTGGCTCCTCAGGGTCAACCAGGTGGCTCGGGAAGCTCTGCTTGCTGCGTTCCCGCTCTGGTATCCATCGTGGCGGCGGAACCCGCCCCCACCGGTCGACCTGGAGGCTGCCGTCCGCGTGCCCGACGGATGACGGCCCCGTCAACCGATCAGCTGATGCGAGGGTCATCCGCCCAGGTCACCATGGGTACGGCAGGACAAGTGGGACAAGGGCACACGGTGCGTGAAGACGGAAGAGGCAAGCGGTGCAGCTAGACAAGCGGTCGCCCGAGGAGCCGTCCCCGGCCGGGACGTCCCACGCGGAGCAGCCGTTCGCCGTCCCGGACGCGCAGCCGTTCGCCGACCCGGACGCCCGCTGGCTCGCGGCCGTGATGCATGTGGCCTTCTTCGTGCTCCTCGGCTCGTCCCTGACCCGCTATCTGATGGTCCACCCCAAGGCGCCCGCCACCCCGTGGGTGCTGGTGCTCGCGGTCACGCTGGCGCTGCTCTACCTGCTCGGCCCGGTCATCGGCCCACGGGAGGACCCCACTCCGGACCGGACGGGCGCGGGCACGGCACACAAGGTCTGGCTGACCGCCGTGATCGGCATCTGGCTCACCCTGGCCTACCTCGCGCCGAGCTTCGGCTGGTGCGCGGTGCCGCTCTTCTACACCGGTCTGCGGACCCTGCGGTTGCGGGCCGCGGTCATTCTCGTCTTCCTGCTCACCACGTTCGTCGTGGCGGCGCAGATGAAACTGCGGCTGCGCTTCGGTTTCGACCCGAACCTGATCCTCGCGCCGTTGGCCGGCTCCGCCGTCGCCACCGCCGTGTTCACGTACTCCCAGCGCCAGACGGACCGGCTGCGGACCACTGTCGCCGATCTCGTACGCACCCGTCGTGAACTGGCCGCCACCGAGCGGCGCGAGGGCACGCTCGCCGAGCGGCAGCGCCTCTCCATGGAGATCCACGACACCCTCGCCCAGGGCCTGTCCAGCCAGCAGATGCTGCTGCAGGCAGCGAGCCGCCTCTGGAGCACGGACCCCGAGACCGCCCTGCGCCATGTCCGCAGCGCCGAGTCCATCGCCGAGCACAACCTCGTCGAGGCCCGCCGCTTCGTGCACGATCTCGCCCCCGCCGACCTGGCCGAGGGCGGCGGCCTCACCGACGCGCTGCGCAGGCTCGCCGCGCGCGAGACGTCCGGCGCGCTCCAGGTCCGCTTCCGCCAGGACGGCGATCCGCTGACGCCGCTGCCCGACCGGGTCCAGTCCGCGCTGCTGAGGATCGCGCAGGGCGCCCTTGCGAACGTACGCGAGCACGCCGACGCCACCACGGCGGCCCTCACCCTCACCCACCTCGACGACCAGGTGGTCCTGGACATCGCCGACGACGGCTGCGGCTTCGATGCCACCGGACAGCCCGGCGGCGTACGCGGGCACGGCCTGCCGGCGATGCGGGCGCGGGCGCAACAGCTCGGCGGCACGCTCACCGTCGAGACGGATCCGGGGCTCGGGACGGTCGTCTCCGCGGCGATTCCGCTCGCGGGGACCGATGCCCAGGAGGACGGACCCGCTCCCCGCGTCGGCCCCGTCTGATCAGCTCCGTACGCGCTACTCCTCGGCCGTTTGCTCCTTGGCCGCCCGCAGATGCGCGGCGATCGCGCCGCGCCCCGTCTCCAGGTGCTGCATGACCAGTTCCTCGACGCGCTGCACGTCCCGCGCCGCGATCGAGTCGTAGAGCTCTTCGTGCTCCTTGGCGACGGCCAGCAGGTCGTCGTGCCGGCTGAGCAGCCAGCGCATCCGGCTGCGCAACGTGCGTTCCAGCTCGGTGAGCAGTTCGTTGGCGGCGAGCGAGGTCACCGTCTCGTGGAAGTCGGCGGCGGCGCGGCGCGCGCGTACGGCGTCGCCCTGCCGGGCCGCGTCCAGCTCCGCGTCGAGGTTGGCGCGGAGCTGTTCGAGCCCCGGGCGGGTGCAGCGCTGGGCCGCGAGGCGGAAGGTCAGGGTCTCCAGTGCGGAGCGCACTTCGTCCAGGTCCGACACGTCCGTGGGGCTGAACTCCCGCACGACGGCCCAGGTCCGCGGTCGCGGGGTCACCAGGCCCTCCGCCACGAGCGACTTGAGGGCTTCGCGCACGGGCAGCCGGCTCACGCCGAGATCGGCGGCGAGCTCACGCTCGACGAGCTTGCTCCCGGGTGGACGTACGCCGTCGAGGATGTCGTCCCGCAACTGCCGGGTGACCCGATCCGACTCGGGCTCGAAGCCTTCAGAACCTGCCATGCGGCTCATTCTCTCACCAGGTCAGGGAGGAGCCTGTTTGGTATACCGAATATCGGATACTGGGGATCGGGCATGCGGCGCATCAGCCGATCGGTCGACCCGGGAGTCCTCCGTACGCCGCCGGGCTCCAGCCGGTTCAGCGACGGCCGCGCCCGCGAAGCGCTCCGAGCATGGACTGAACGGGCCCTCATCGGCCGCCGGCTCCCCCACGACCACGAAAGAGGACCCCATGGCTTCGTCGCGCAGGATCACCCTTCTCATCGCCTCGCTCGCCGGGGCGGCCGTGCTCGCGACCGCGTGCAGCGCGCAGTCCGACGCCGCGCCCACGGCCGAGCGGACGCCCGCAGCAGCCCAGTCCTCATCCGGATCTGCGTCAGCCACGGCCAAGGGAGAGGTGAAGCGCCAGGAATCCGACCCCGCCGCGAGCCGGGACCTCCTCACCGCCGCGCGCGACGGAAAGCCCGATGCCGTACGCGATGCCATCGCGCGCGGCGCCGACCTCGAAACCCGCGACGCCGACCGCCGCACACCGCTGCTCCTCGCCGCCACCGGCGACCACGACGTGGCCGCCCGGCTGCTCGTCGAGGCGGGCGCCGACCCGGACGCGGTCGACGCGCAGCGCGATACTCCCTGGCTGGTCACCGGCGTGACCGGCAGCGCCAAGATGGCCCGGGTGCTGGCCGCGGCGGACCCGGACTACACCCTGGTCAACCGGTACGGCGGCACGTCCCTGATCCCGGCCGGCGAGCACGGTCACGTCGACTACATCCGCGAGGTCACCACCAACCCGGACATCGACGTCGACATCAACCACATCAACGACCTCGGCTGGACCGCCCTGTTGGAGGCAGTGATCCTCGGCGACGGCGGCAAGGACCACCAGGAGTCCGTGAAGCTTCTGCTGGCCGGGGGCGCCGACCGTTCCCTCGAGGACAAGTCCGGGAAGACGGCGCTGCAGCATGCCGAGGAGAAGGGCCAGGACGAGATCGCCCGGCTGCTGCGCGGCTAGGCCCCCTCCACCGCCCCTGCCGCTATCTGGTATTCCAAATGCTACGGTCTGGACGCCGACTCCGACGCCGGCCCCGCCCGGCCGGCGACCTCAGGAGGATCCCTTGCGTACTCGTTGGCGCGCCGCCCATGTGCTCGCCCACCAGGGCGGACGCCACGTGCTGCTGCGCGACGGCGAGGTGGTCTGGGAAGACGACACCCTCATCCATGTCGGCCGCGGCTGGACCGGTCCCCTCGACCACGATGTCGATCTGGGCGACTGCCTGGTGACACCGGGGCTCATCGATCTCGACGCCCTGGCCGACATCGACCACCTCGTCCTCGACTCCTGGGCCTCGCCCGAACTCGCCCCGGGGCACCAGTGGTCGTACGAGTACGCCGCACGCAGCCGCGACGTGTTCACCCCGGACGAGCGCTCGGTGATCCGTACGTACGCACTCGTCCAGCTCGCCCTGCACGGCATCACCACCTACATGCCGATCGCCTCCGAGGTGCACAGCGCGTGGGCCGAGACGTACGACGAGCTCGTCGCCATGGCCGACACCTCGCGACGGCTCGGCCTGCGCGGCTACTTGGGGCCGAGCTACCGCTCCGGCGTGAACGTCGTCCACCCCGACGGCCGGCGCGACATCGCGTTCGACGAGGAGCGGGGGCGGGCCGGGCTGCGGGACGCCGAGCGGTTCCTCGACCACGTCGAGCAGTTGGCCGACCCGCTCGTACGCGGCGCGCTCCTGCCCTGCCGCATCGAGACGCTCACCCCCCAACTCCTGGACGCCACAGCCGAGTTGGCCCTGAGCCGGGACGTCCCGGTCCGCCTGCACTGCCTGCAGGGCATGACGGAACGCGCACTCGTGCGACGCATCCACGACTGCACGCCACTCGAACTCCTCACCCGCAGCGGCCTGTTGGAGACCCGGCTGCTCGTGCCGCACGGCATCGTCATCGACCGCCACCCGTCCGTGCAGGGCGAGGACCGCGGCGACCTGGCCGTCCTCGTCGACGCCGGGGTGTCCGTCGTGCACTGCCCGCAGACCTCACTGCGCTACGGGGACGTGCTGCACTCCTTCGGCACGTACCGCGACGCCGGGCTCAATCTGTGCCTGGGCACCGACTCGTTCCCGCCTGACCTGATCCGGGGCATGGACCTCGGGGTGCACCTCGCCAAGGTGGTCGACGGGCGGGCGGATGCCGCGCCCGCCGAGGCGTATGTCGAGGCCGCCACGCTCGGCGGGGCCCGGGCCCTGGGCCGCGACGATCTCGGCCGCCTTGCGCCGGGCGCCCGCGCCGACCTCGTCGCGTTCCGGCTCGACGACTTCCGTGACGGCGTGCTCGACGACCCCGTACGGACGCTGCTCCTCAACGGCAGTGCCCGCAACGCCACTTGCTCCGTGGTGAACGGCCGGCCGGTCCTCGTCGACGGCCGGCTGCCCGGAGTCGACACCGACGAGCTGGGCCGCCGCGCGCAGGCCCTGTTCGACAAGATGCGCGCGGCCTACGGCGAGCGGGACGTACACGGCCGCGGAGCCGACGTACTCTTCCCGCCCACCTTCCCGGACTTCGAGGAGCCGGACCGGTGAGCCGGTAGTCAGGCCCCCGGTAGCTCAGACCCAGCGCGGCGGCCAGTTCTTCACGGTCTTGGGCCGCGGCGCCGCGTACGTACGCACCTTGGACGTGGACAGACCGAGGCGTACGAGGGATTCGGCGATGGTCACCGCCGCCGCGACGCCGTCGACCACCGGTACGCCGGTGCGCTCGGTCACGCGCTCCGCGAGGCCCGCCATGCCGCCGCAGCCGAGGCAGATGACTTCGGCCTTGTCGTCCTCGACGGCGCGGGCCGCCTGCTCGACGATGGCCTTCACGGCGGCTTCCGCGTCCTCCTCCAGGGCGAGTACGGGCAGACCGCTGGCCCGGACCGAGGCGCAGCGGTCGAGCAGTCCCGCGAGCCGGAGCCTGTCCTCGATGAGCGGCACGGTCCGGTCGAGCGTGGTGACGACGGAGTAGCGGTGGCCGAGGAACTGCGCGGTGCTGGCCGCGGCCTCGGTGATGTCGACGACGGGCACGTCGAGCAGTTCTTGCAGCCCCTCCCGCCCGTGCTCGCCGTATCCGGCCTGGATGACGGCGTCGAAGGGCTGCGGGTAGGCGCGTACCGCCTCCATCACGGAGACCGCCGCGAGGTAGCTCTCGTAATTGCCCTCCACGGACTCGGCGCCAAACTCCGGTGTGAGCGGCACGATTTCGGTGCCCGGCGACGCGGCCTCGGCGGCCTGGATCCCGATGCTCTCGGTGATCGAGGTGGTGGTGTTGACGTTGACTACGAGGATGCGCATGGGTGGGCTTTCTGTGCGGGTGGAGCCGGAGGATCTCGTGGAGGGATACGGGCGTTGGTCGCTCCCCTTGTGGCCGGGGCCGACCGTGCCCGGCGCTGTCAGTGGGCGGCGCTGCTGGAGGCGTCGACCGCGATGGCCGCGCCGTCGACGTCCCGGGCCGGCCGGCTGCGGTCCGCGAAGGCCAGGTAGAGGAGGGCGGCGAGGATCGCGCCGATGAACCACGAGAAGCCGGAGACGGACTCGAAGGCGGGGACCAGGGCGACGACCACGGCGACGGCCGCTGCCGGGACGAGGGCGCCGATCGCCCGCACGTGCCAGCCACCCCGGTACTGGTAGTCACCATCCGCGTCTTCGGTGTAGAGGTCCGGCACGTTCACGCGGGTCCGGCGGATCAGCCAGTAGTCCGTCATCACGATGCCGAAGACCGGGCCGAGCAGGGCGCCGAGTCCGCCCAGGAAGTAGTTGACGACGGTCGGGCTGTTGTAGAGGTTCCAGGGCAGGATGATCAGTCCGATGACGGCGCTGACGAGCCCGGCGCTGCGGAACGTGAGCTTGCGCGGGAACAGGTTGACCAGGGCGTAGATGGGCGCGACGAAGTTCGCGAGCAGGTTGACCGCGATGGTGAGGGTGATGAAGGCGAGCGACGCGGCCACCATCAGGAAGGTGTTGGGGATCGTCCGGACGATGTCTTCCGGACCCGTGATGACTTCGCCGTTCAGCTTGAACTGGGCACCGCTGAGCACGACCGCGATGCCCGCGAAGAACAGCATGTTGACGGGGATGCCGATGAGGTTGCCGCGGACGATCGCGCCGCGGCTCTTCGCGGAGCGCGTGAAGTCGCAGAAGTTGAGCACGAAGGTGCCGTAGATGACGACCCAGAGCGCGGCGCTGCGCAGGATCTCGCCCCACGCGGCGAGACCGGTCGGGGCGTCACCGGTCGACAGGGCGATGGAGCCGTCCGCCCGGACGAACATCCAGATCGCCAGCGCACACATGGTGATCAGGATCGTCGGCGCCGCGAACGCCATGTACTTGCGGATGAGGTCCATGCCGAAGCTGACGATGAGGACCTGGACCGCCCACAGCACGAGGAAGCTGATCCAGCCGAGCACGGACAGCCCCAGGACCGAGGTCTCGTCGAGGGAGGCGAGCCCGGGGAACAGGACCTTGACGAGGGCGTTCAGGACGGACGCGGCGAGATAGGTCTGTATCCCAAACCAGGCGATGGCCACGGCACCGCGCACCATGGCCGGGATCTGCGCCCCCTTGATCCCGAAGGCGATACGACTCATCACGGGGAACGGAACACCCGTTTTGTGCCCCATGTACCCCGAGAGATTCAGCAGCACGAGCAGCAGACCCGAGGCGACCGCGAAGGCGATCAGGATGTGCCACACGCTCATCCCGAGCGCGAACAGCCCTACGGCGAAGGCGTAGTTGCCGAGGCTGTGCACGTCATTGCCCCAGAGCGTGAACACGTTGTACGCACCCCAGCGGCGCCCTTCCTTCTTGGTGGGGGCGAGGTCGGGGCTGTAGAGGCCGGGGCTGGTGCGGGGCGGCCCGTCGACCGTGACCGTCGCCGGCCTGTCGTAGACGGCATCCATGACACACTCCTACTCGCTCGCCTTTTGGTATACCAATTTGGGGATGGGCGCGAGACTATGGCTGGGGGCAGGGGTGGTCAATAGGTGGCGGCCACAGAAGTGGAACTTTGACCTCCGGAAAACCGGAGGCGGGCACGAAGTAGGGGCCATCCGAAGACGGCCCCTACCTGCAGGAGTTTCAGGAGTCTGAAGTCAGAAGTCTGAAGTCAGGAGTCTGAAGTCAGACCCTGGGTCCCTCACAGCCACCCTGCGCGCTGGGCCTGCAAGGCCATCTGAAAACGGTTCGCGGCACCGAGCCGGGCCATCAGCATCTGCAGCCGGCGAAAGAGCGTACGGCGGCTGATGCCCAGCTCACGGGCGATGGTGTCGTCGCCCGCGCCGCCCGCGAGGAGCCACAGCAGGCGGCGGTCGGCAGGCGCCAACCCGCCGCGCAGGGCCGTCGAGCCGTGGAACGGCAGGGCGTTCTGCCAGGACTGCTCGAACAGGGCGATGAGCGCGGACAGCAGTCCGCACGGCTGCACGACCAGCATGGTGTTGTGCACGTCGGCCTCTTTGATCGACAACGACACCAGTGCGTACGCCTCGTCGATGATCACGAGTTTCACCGGCACGGACGGCAGCACCCTGGCCTGCTCACCCGCGTTGATGCACGGCTCGATGGCGTCCTTCAGCCGGCCGGGGTGCTCCAGCGACTCCCGCGAGTACACGACGCGCTGCGTCACCCCGCGGGCGAGCGTGGCCAGCGCGTCGTCCGTGGCGCTGGGCACGTCGAAGTACGGCGGTGACTCCAGCTGCCGGATCTGCTCGCGGGCACTGGCCCAGGCGTGCCGGATCCGAGGGCCGATGGCGTCGCCGGTGACGACCTCGACGAGATCGTCGTTGTACGCGGCCAGCCGCTGTCGCCGGAACGACTCGAAGGCGCCCCCGACGGCGATGCGTGACTCCTCGACCTCGGCCGCCCGGTGCCGGGCGAGGATCTCCAGGCCGGCCGTCGGCGGCACGGGGGCCACCACGTCCGCGTCCCCGTCGGCGGCGCTGGCCAGCCCGGCGTCGACGAGGACGCGGTACGCCGAGGCGAGGTCGCCGTCGTCGAGACCGGCCGCGGCTCCGATCGCGGTCAGCGGTGCGGGGGCCAGCTCTAGCAGCGCCAGATACACCTGGCCGGCCGCGTGATCGAGGCCAAGGAGCCGCAGGGCCTCGCCTAGCTTCGCATTCGTCATGGTCAGCATTATCGACCGCTCCCCCGCACTCGTGGCCGATCTGTGCCAGTGGCACTCCTCGGCCCCGGGCGGTGTGCGGTGCGGGATACCGTCCGCAAGCCGTCGTCGACCGGCGGGCATCCGGGAATCACCCACAGGAAGGTGTACGACGTGTCCGAGCGCCGGAAGAACGGTCTCTACGCAGGGATCTCCGAGGAACTCTCCGCCTTGATGCGCACGGGCTGGGCGGACACCGAGCGGCACGACCTGCAGCCGGACGAGCAGGCACCGTACGCCGCCGACCGCCGCGCCGCACTCTCCGCACGCTTCCCCGGCGAGCGCCTGGTGATCCCGTCGGGAAACCTCAAGACCCGTTCCAACGACGACACTTACCCGTTCCGGCCGTACTCGGGCTACGTACACATGACGGGCGACCAGGCCCGCGACGGCGCCCTCGTCCTGGAACCGCGTGCGGGCGGCGGCCACGACGCGTACTGCTACCAGCTGCCGCGCGACAGCCGCGACGACGACGAGTTCTGGAGCGGCTACCACGCCGAACTCTGGATGGGCCGCCGCCGCTCGCTGGCCGAGTCCGCGCGCGTGCTGGGTCTGGCCTGCCGCGACGTCCGTACGGCGGCCGAGGACCTGGCCTCCTCCTCCACCTCCTCCGGTGTGCCGACCCGGATCGTGCGCGGCATCGACCCGGCCCTGGAGGCCGCCGTCAGCACCGACGAGGAGCGCGACGCCGACCTGGAGCAGGCACTCAGCGATCTCCGCGTCATCAAGGACGAGTGGGAGATCAAGGAGATGCGGGGGGCCGTGGACTCCACGGTGCGCGGCTTCACCGATGTGGTCGGCGAGCTGTCGACGGCGGTCGCCTCGTCCGAGCGCTGGATCGAGGGCACCTTCTACCGCCGCGCCCGCCTCGAGGGCAACCACGTCGGCTACGGCTCGATCTGCGCCGCGGGCGAGCACGCCACGATCATGCACTGGACCGACAACGACGGTCCGGTACGCCCCGGAGACCTGCTCCTCCTCGACGCAGGCGTGGAGTCACGCACCCTCTACACCGCCGACGTCACCCGCACCCTCCCCATCAACGGAACGTTCACGCCCGTACAACGCAAGGTCTACGACGCGGTGTACGAGGCCCAGGAAGCCGGCTTCGCGGCCGTCAAGCCGGGCGCGGCCTACCGCGACTTCCACGAGGCGTCCCAACGCCACCTCGCGACGCGCCTCGTCGAGTGGGGCTTCATCGAGGGCCCTGCCGACCGCGCGTACGAACTCGGCCTGCAGCGACGCTTCACCATGGCCGGCACCGGCCACATGCTCGGCCTGGACGTCCACGACTGCGCCCAGGCCCGCAACGAGGAGTACGTCGACGGGCCACTGCAGCCCGGCATGATCCTCACCGTCGAACCCGGCCTGTACTTCCAGCCGGACGACCTCACCGTCCCCGAGGAGTGGCGCGGCATCGGCGTCCGCATCGAGGACGACCTCCTCGTCACGGACGCCGGCCACGAGAACCTGTCGGCGGGGCTGCCTCGGTCGGCGGAGGACGTGGAGGCTTGGATGGGACGGGTTGCGGGCTGAGGGCTGAGGGCAACCACCCGCCTGAGTAAGGGAGTTGGGCCAGGGGCGCCGGTGCCGCGTGGCACCCCTGGCCGCGCCGCTTCACCGGAGGGGCGCATCCCTCCCCCACGCCCGGTGTGCCGCTGAGCTACGCGGCCACTGCCAACCGTGCGAGGAGGGCCGCCGCACCCGTCCCACGAGCCAGGTCGCTTCGCGGGAACGCCCCGCAGCGGCAGCGCCGACCGGCAGTGGCCCCACCCGGAGGACAGTTCGCCCGCACAAGCGCCAAGCCGCCTTCGCCAAAGAGCGGATGAAACGGGCCCATCACGCACGCACCCCTGCCGACTGGGCAGGACCGCTCAGCATCACGCCCCCCTGACCGCTCCAATGTCCAGCAACGACTACAGTCACTGCGATCTTGGTCCTGCTCGCCCTCCGCCGGCAGAACCGCCGTTCCATCCCGTGGGGGGATATCCATGCGCAAGCGCACCACCATTGCCCTGCTCACCGCCGGCGTGACCACTGGGCTCGTAGCCCCGACCGCCGTTGCAGACACGCAGCAAGGCGACACTGAGATCGTCTCCACCACCGTGAATGGCGGCAAGCCCATCGTGGTCGGCACCCAGGCCACCACCCAGTTCAACGTCACTGTCACCGCCACCGACCCCAGTGGGATCGACATCACGGATGCTGTGATGTACCACGGCTCCTACGAGGCACCCACAAGCATCAACTCGCCCAGCAGCAAGCCGCCGTGCAAGGCAATCGATGCCACAACCTATGCATGCACCGTCACCTTCACGCTGGGCGCCGGCTGGCTGAGCAATCCCGACGCAGGCACCTGGCACCTCAGCGCCCTCGCCTACGCCAAGGACGGCGACCACCACCACGACCGTGCGGCTGCAACCTTCAACCTGCAGCGCGCCTCCAAGCTCACCGTCAACGCCGCACCCGAGCCGGTCAAGAAGGGCAAGACCCTCACGGTCACCGGCAAGCTGTCACGCGCCAACTGGGAGACCCATACCTACCGCGGCTACACCAACCAGCCTGTCCAGCTGCAGTTCCGCAAGAAGACTGCCAGCAGCTACACCACCGTCAAGACGGTGAAAACGGACAGCAGCGGCAACCTCAAGACCACCGTTCCGGCTGCTGCGGACGGCTACTGGCGCTGGCACTTCGCCGGTACGTCCACCACCCCGGCAGCCAAGGCTTCGGGTGACTTCGTCGACGTGCGGTAGGCGTGCTGTCCGGGACGGGACACCACAGGTGTCCCGTCCCGGACAGCGCCCACCCACCTACCTGAACAAGTTCCTGGAGCACGTCACTTACTACTCCAAACGACCCTTTGCTCAGCAGAGACAGCTGAAGCCTCGACCGGGTCAGTCCCACCCAGCAAAGCGCTTGCCCGCTTGCAGAGCACGAGCCCAGTGACTTGTCTGGACCGGAGAGCAAGAGCAAGGCTCCGCTCGCCCCAACTATGGGGAAGCCCAGAGAGTTCAAGAATCTCGCGAGTTTCGTCCGCGCCGGCAACAGTGATTGCTATCGACTCGTACTGGGTGGCCATTTTCATGGCACTCACTCCCTCGAAGAGCAGATCCAAGCAACCGCTGTCCACCTCGTCAGGAACTGCCCTGAGCAACAGCTGAGAATGACCGACCCCGTATCGCCAGACTCTGAACGTACGTTCTGAGCTGAACGCGACCGCGCCGCCAGGCATCTCGTTGGAATGGGTTGTCAACGACACTCTCTCCTCGATACCAAGTGATCTGACTCCTCGCATCTGACGACTGGCTGCCCCTGTGGAGTTCCCGGGTTGCAAGTCCCTTCCAAATCGAACGAGATCCTGGTTTGGGGCCCGAAATCAAGCCCCGAGTGGCGCGGCGGCCGCGGCGGCTGACCTGACACCGGCCCCACCCGTCACCGCTCGGCTTCGGCATGCCAGAATCCGCGCTCTGGCCTGGCCTTTGGTGTGCCGGGCCCGGAACAAGGGGTGGGGAATGCAGGGTTGGGCATCCAGGAGTGTCAGATCCACCGCCACGGCGGCATGCGTGGCCGCGGCGGCGCTGCTGTTCGGGGGGTGCGCGGGTGCGGACACCCCGGACGGGCAGGGGACGCCCAAGGCCAAGGGGACCACGTCGGCGGGGGCGTCGCCTGCCGCCAAGGCCGAGGCGCGGGAGAAGACGTTGGCGCAAGTACGGAGCGATCTCCGATTTGCCGCCGCAGGATTCAAGGAGCTGAACTTCCTCGAGGCACCTGAGCGTCCCGGCTCACAGGTCCACGCTGTCGCCATGTCCCGAACCGTCCCCGGCGACGCCGAACTGCAGCGCGTCATCAGCCGGTTCGAGGAACGTGGCTGGAGGGTCGACGGCGAGGTGGAGGCCGGCGCCGGAGCGTTCCTCAAGGCGGGCGACGAGTGGCGGGTCATCGCCGGCGTCGGCCCAGTGCCAAAGGAAGCGCGAGCAAAGGCCGGTTCCTATCGCGGCACGCTCGTCCTGGGGGCAAGCCACGTTGTTCCTCGCAAGAAGCCCAGCTCCGATGGCTCCACGCTCCCCGTACCCACCCAGCCCACCCTGCCCTGAGCTCGGCCTTGATACTGGAGGTCAGGGCGACAAGGCATTCGTACCGGGCGGCAAAGCAGGCGTGGCGGACGGCCTGGGTGCCGGACCCTCACCCTGAAACGATCAGCAACTCCGTGGATCCGGCCCCTGCGGCCGCAACCGATAGACGGCTCCGGACTCATCCCCGACCAGGATGACCGGCTCGGTCAGATACGCCGTGACGCACACCTGGATGGGATGATCCCCCGTCCACCGTGCCACCTCCTGCAACTCCGGCACCATCCACAGCCGCACAGTCCGGTCATAGCTTGCGGTGACGGCCCAGCGGGCATCCGGGCTCAGGGATACCGCGTAGACGGTGTCGTGATGACCGCGTAGGACACCGAGGAGTTCGCCGCTGTCGAGGTTCCACAGCCAGGCTTCGTCTCCACCGCCGGCGAGAGCGATCTGGCCGTCGTCACTGAGGTCGATCGCATAGATGGTGCCCTCGGGACCAGGGAGTGCCTGTACCAGCACTTCACCGCTGACATCCCATTCACGCAGCTTCTGTCGACCGTCCCCGAAAAGGAGACGTTCCGGGCCGCTCCATTGGAGGGCGTAGACCGTTTCGCTGACATCGATCGACTGTCGGTGCTCGCCGGATTCCAGATCCCAGACGTGCACCGAGAGGCCGTCTCCACCAGCGGCAAGGAACCGCGCGTCGGGTGAGAAGGCCAGGGTCCGGATCCTGCCCGTGGGTGTCTCAAGTCGGTGCAGCGTACGTTCCCCGCCGGAGCCGGAGCCGGAGCCGGAGCCGGCGCCGGCGCCGACGACGTAGACCGTACGGCTGTCCGGACTGCTGGCCAACAACGCGCCGTCGGCGCTCCAGGTGTGAGCACCGGCGTGCGTCGAAGGCACGGGTGTGCAGTTCAGCAGGGAACCGTCCCGGACGCTCCACGTGCGTTCCGTCCGGTCGTGTCCGACCGAGGTGGCGCGTAGCCCATCCGCACTGAGGGCGATGCTGTGCACGACGTCGCTATGGCCGTCGGGCGCGGGCTGGTCCTCCCCTTCGAGCCACCACAGGAGGGCGGCATCGTCGTCGCCGCCGGAGGCGATCGAACGCCCGTCAGGCGAAACGGCGACGGACAGGACCGCACCGGAATGACCTCGCAGAGTACGCAACGCTTCCCCTGTGGCGATCTGCCATGTCCGTACGGTCATGTCGAGCCCGCCGCTGACCAGGATGCCGAACGGCGCGAGAGTCAGCGAGCACAACTTGGCGTCGTGGCCGTGCAGTTCCTGCAGGAGTTCGCCGGTACGCACGTCCCACACCCTGATCGTGCCGTCGGCGCCGCCGCACACGAGGGAGCGGCCGTCCTCGCTGATAGCCACTGCTCCGATGGCCCCGCCGGGGTTCACGACGGTCTCCGGCTCCCTGTCCGTGTCCGTGTGCCAGATCATCAGGTGCCCGTTGTCTAGCGCGCCAACGGCAACGCTGCCGTCCGTGTTCACCGCTACCGCGGTGATGGCGTCAAGGCGACCGTCCCAAGTGGCCAGCATCGCCCCGGTTTCCACGTCCCAGAACCGCAGCGTCTTGTCCCACCCGGCGGACACCAGCCTGGTCCCGTCTCCGCTCACGCCCAGTGAGGTCACCGCGCCCCGGTGTCCGGTGAACGTGCGGATGCGGCGCCCGCTGGTGAGGTTGCACAGGCTGATGGTCCCGTCGGCAGAGGCGGCGGCGACCGCGTACCCGCCCGGGATGACAGCTGCCGCCAGGATCGGCTTCGTGTGCGCGGTGATGGTGCGGACGAGTCGTCCGGTGTCGACCTCCCAGACACGGATCCGCCCGTCCCTGCTGCCGGTGACCAGCCGCCGGTCGTCGGCGAACGCGACTGCCTCGACGATGCCGCCGAAGTCGCGCAGGATCCGACGCTGCGGCCCGCCCACGGAAACCGTGCTCGGGGTGAGGGGGCGCAGCCAGATCTCTTCGTCCCAGCTCCCCCATTCCCGTACGAGATTCTCGACGTCGGGTGCCGGGTCGGCCAGCAGCCGGCTGACGAGCTGCGCGCGGAGCTGGCCCGGGTCGGCGCCGAGGATGGACGCGGAGAGCTGGAGCGCGGAGTGCACCGGGATCGTGACGCTGTCCGGGTGGTGCCCGTAGTCGACGAGCAGGTCCACCACGCCGACTCTTTCCATCTTGGTACGCATCCAGTCGAGGTCGACGAGCAGGTCGCGGAGTTCACCGTAGGAGCGGGCTTCGGCCAGGTGGAGGGCGAGGTTCTCCAGGAAGTACCCGTCGTTCGGTCCGCTGGTCCAGCCGGACGGGCACCGCGTCCGGTAGCCCTCGACCAGCCGGGAGTGCGCAACGGCGGCGGCATCGGCCGTCTGGCCGCCGGTGACGACGTCGTACTGAAGATCGTGAAGCGTGAAGGTCTCGCCGTCCTCCGAGGTCAGGAGTGAACGGTCTTCGAACAGGCCGAGCAGATCGCCGACTTGGTGGGAGCTGGTCTGCCAGAGCGCCTCGACGGCCGTACGCGGGAAGGGGCCGCGCCCCGAGAAGACGGCCAGTTCGGCGTACCGGTCGCGGTTCTCCTGGTTGGGCAGGGCGTCCAGGCTCAGCCGGATCGCGGCGATGAGGGTCGGGTGCGGGTAGTCGGCACCGAAGTCGTGCCTGATCGCTTCGAGATCGGCTGTACGCAGCAGTTCGAGCAGGTCCTCCCACCGCCTGCCGGAGCTGCGCGCCATCGCTCCGACCATGGAGATGCCGAGTGCGAGGTTGCCGACCTCGGCGCACAGGTCGTCGGCGAGCAGCGGTAGCCGGCCCACAGGGGTGTCCGCCCATCGGGCGAGCAGTTCCAGGGACTGCTCCAGGGACAGTTCCGCGATGTCGACGATCACCGCGTCCAGGTCGCGGGCCAGCCCGGCGTCTCGACTGGTGAACAACAGCCCGCACCGATCGCCCAAGCCGTGGAACGCGTCCACCACCGCCCTGTCCCACACATCGTCGAGGACGATCAACACCCGCTGCCCGGTGAGGAGTTCCGCAAGCGCCTCCTGCCCCTCTTGTACGGTCGTGAACTCCGGGCTCTCCACACCCAGCCGCCGGGCCAGGCCCGCCATCAGTACGGGAATGTCGGGCCGGTGGGCCACCGGGATCCAGCGCACCCCGTCGGGAAACCGTGCCCGTAGCTTCTCGTCATGGGATGCCCGGCCGGCCAGCACCGTCTTGCCCGCACCGGCCATCCCGACCAGGGCGACCGGCTGATCGAGGTCGGGCCGGAGCGCCGCGACGAGCCGGTTGAATTCGTCAGGCCGCTCCACGAAGCGCCGGGGCGCGGCCGGCCGTGCCCCGAGGAACCGCCCCGCCCCTGGGGCGGGTTCCGGCACGGGCACCCCGACGAACAGGCTCGCCGGCAGCACCAGCGCGCCAAACGCCCCGACGACTATCTGCTGCCACCCGTTGAGAGGTCCCTCGATGCTGGTGCCTGCCAGTGAAATCCCGCCACCGAGAAGTCCCACGAGCACCAGCAGGCAGCCGGCGAGAAAGAGGGTGACGTTCGCCTGGGACAGACGCTGCTTGAGCGGCCCAGGCGATCTCCCCATGTTCGGCATCGTAGGAGGTCTGCTTCCTCAACCCGATCGACTTTCCAAATTGGGTGCGGATCCCTTGGCGGGATGAGCGGCTGTCCGGTACGAGGGAGACGGCGTTGGCTCCGTTGGCATGCAAGGAATCTCGGACGCCTGGGCGGGTTAAGGGTCGCGACAACGGCGGGATGCGGTCGCCTGGGCTCACCGAGGATGAATAGCCCGCAGGGACACCGGCTGTGGTGGTAACCGACCATCCCTCTTGGTCCGGGCTCGTCGGGGTTCCGCTCTGGGGCGCCGACATCCTCTGGTCGGAGGATGACTCCGGGCTTCGGCTGCCGATCGCCGTGGAGCTTCGTGCAACTGCTGCCATCGCGTGGCTGGTCGCGGGCCGTCCGGCACAGTGGCCCTCGGACGGACGCATCTACTTCGCATCAGCAGCCTCGCCCCCAGATCACCGCGGTCACTCGCGGCCGACCATGGCCCCACGGCACGAACAGTGCCGAACCGATGAACGCTCCAACCGACGCCTGTGCCGCCTGTGCCACCGGTGTTGTTCAAAGCGGCCAGGCCAGGTGGCCGACCCGGACGATGCAGCCAACCACCGGCGTTTCGCCGACGGCCGCGATAGCGGTGTCCCTGCAGTGGGCGGGGCGTTGAGAACGCGGGATACGAGAGGCTGAGTGACGGTCTCCGCGGAAACGCGCAGGATGTCCCGGAACTGTGGCTTCCACCACGGCGGACGTGATCATGTCATGGTGAGATCACCGCATGCTCGGTTTCCTCATCCGTCTCCTGCCCTTCTGGGTCCGCGAGCCGCTGCTCATCGCGCTCGGGGCTGTCCTCGGCGGACGCATCATGTATCTCGCTGTCCGCGAGCACGACCTGGTCCCGGCCGGCCTCGGCGTGGTGTTCCTCGTGTTCACCGCGGTACGCGTCCACGTGGTGCTGCGTGCCCTGCGCGCACGCCGGAACCCGAGTACGGCGGCCTTGGCAGACGGGGCGGCGGTCGACGATGCAGCCCAGTCCCAGCGCGAAGCAGGGCCGCGCCCCGACCCGGACGCTCCGCAGAAGGAGCCCAACGTGTGGGGCCAGGCCATCGCGGCCGTGGCCGTGTTTGGAGCACTCGGGGCCGCTCTGTGGGTGTCTGAACGTGTGCTTCCGTCCGATGACAACACACCGCGGTCCGCCTCGTGTTCGGCCGGGGAACACACGAAGTTGCCGGCGACATACAAGCAGACGCCCCGGCCCGCGACCGGCGACGAGCTCTGCAAGGTCCTCAACCGGCCCGACCTGGCCCGGTTGCTCGGCACGCCCGAAGAGATCGCGACCACGGTCTCCGGCACCAACAACACCGCTCCCCTGACGGACGGGAAGGTCGCCCTGCCGGAGGCCGAGGTCAGGTTCGACACGTACACCGTGAATCTCTCGGCCACTTACAACCACCTGTCGATCGCCCAGTACGTGAACCTGATGAAGTACGGCAACGAACAGGACGTCAAGACGCTCACCGTTCTTGGCCGACCAGCGGTCTTCGCCTCGGATCACACGATGAAGCTCGAGATCAGTCTCGGCGGCGGCTCCGGCGGACCCGTCGAACAAGGCCCCCTGGCCAGGACGTTGACCGTGGCTCGCGACCGGACGGACCACGGCGGCTACTACGAAGTCACCGTCTGGAGCACGTCCGGCGCCCTGCCCGACGACAGTGCGCTCCTCGACATCGCAAAGAAGGTTCTTCCGAAGATCCCGGAGCGGACTGGCCGATGAGACGCCGCAGTCTCTGCTGCGGAACTCATTGCCTCATGGCCAACGCCCTGCCCGGTTCGGCACACGCGCCGGCCCCGTCCCAAGAACGCACGCCAGACTGACGTCCTCTCACGTTCCACGTTCCACGTCCCACTTGGCTCACGAGCCCCGGCCCAATGATCGGCTGGCTATCGAGCAACCCCAGACAAATGACTTCAACGGGCCCGCGTTCGCTGCAAGAAGGGGCATCCGCTGGGGCGGGCGCCACCTGAGGGCCGCGGCAGACCGTACTGCGAGACGGCAGAGAGTGGGCTCACCACGCCATGTGAAAGGTTGGACAGCATGGACTGGCAGGCGGAGAGCCCAGAACTCTGGGCGTTCCTGGGATCGCTGCACTGCGGCGAGACCCTCTCCGGCACGGTCGCGGCGATCGAGCGGTTCGGCGTCTTCGTGGCTCTGGACGATGGCCCCGCGCATCCGCTCTTCCCCGGCGTCGGGTTCGTCACGATCCCCGAACTGTCCTGGCGGCGATTCGAAGCGGCTTCCGATGTCGTTCAGGTTGGGCAGCGCGTGTCAGGTGAGTTCCTTCAGTTCGACACCTGGAATGCCGAGGCCAGGCTTTCCTTGCGCGCAATGCAGCCCGACCCGTTCCAGACATTCACCGAGTCGATTGCCGTGGGCCAAGAACTGCAGGGACGCGTCACCAAGTTGGTGCCGTTCGGGGTCTTCGTCCGAGTCGCTGACGGGATCGAGGGACTGGTCCACCTTCGGGATCTCACGTCAACGCCCGTGGAGGCGCCAGAGGATGTCGTCCAGGTCGGCGACGATGTCACGGTCGTCGTGACCGAAGTCGACCGAGAAACACGCCGACTGTCCCTCTCCCGACGAACGGCAGGTCGCCCCTGACCTCCGATGACCCAGGCCGGTGAAGGGCAGGGCCCTGCTCAACCCGGCGAACCAATGTGGTCACAGCACGGGGGATGCTGCACACGTGATTGAGCGAGAAGCCGCAGCCGCAACAACGCTCCGGCTGGAGCGGATCAATCACCGCGTTCCAGGGTGACGCGGCTGCGAACCGGCTGTGCTCGCCACATCGCTGCCAGCTGAGGGTACGAGTGCATCAGACGGCGGTTGTCCGCAAGCACGGTGTCTCGGGGAGCGCCGATCTCCGCAGCGTCGAATCCGGTGTCCTGGAGGCCGATACTGTCGAGGTCCGACCAGGCCGGATCGTCCGCAAAGCGCAGTTCCAACTCGACCAACCAGTAGGCAGGTTGTCGGTCCGGATCGCTCTGGTCACGGTCCGAGACGGCCAGCTGCCGACCGAAGGACAGCGTCGGCTGCCCCGCGTTCCAGTCCCCCTTGCCCCATTGGGCGATGATGCAGTCTCCGTCGTCGCCCGGGCCTTCGATGCCGCTGATCAAGACCTGCGAGAACTCTGCGAATGCCTCCCATGCGGCTTCCACATCCACAACCGCATCGGGCTCAACACCGCGGCGCTGCAAGATGTGTGCAAAAGCGTCGGCGCTGGAGCTCCAGGGGATGGGCATGCCGGATGCTACCGCCGCGCGCCTGACCGCCGGCGGATGCATTCGCTTGTCAGTACGAGCGGCTAGGGTCGGTGGCGCGTGGTCGGCGGCGAGGAATCCAACTCTGAAATGCAGCTGCATCCCTGGTCCTGTCCGGGGGCGGTCCGGTATCCAGTCCGTGGCCCAACCGACGGTCGGGCATCGTCGATGGCTAAGAGGAGACCTGCCTGCACCGACCACGCGCCACCTCGAACGGCCTTGAAAATCGTCGTTGCGTGCGAGTGACCGTGGGGTCCAATCCCACACCCACCGCGCAGGTAGTAGCGCTGGAAGCGGCCGCTGACCAGGGATGGCGAATTCAAGGGGCCATTCTCGTGTCCGCTCCCTGTGATCAACCGGTGTTACCCGTGGCTCCTTCCTCGATGGGGCCCGCGAGGTGCACGGACTGCGCAAGTGAGGCAGAGCAGCCGCTTCTACCGTTGATCCTCTGGTGCCCGTTCCCTGGAGTCGGCAGCATGTGGCTTACCCGTAGCCGTTCGGGGGGCAGCATGTCGAAGATCCGCATGACCGCGTCCGGACTCGTCACCTCGTGGGCCTTTTCGCTCGCGGTGTGTGCGCCGATCTCGTACCTGTGGGGACGTGAGGCCTCGGGATGGGAAGCACCACCGCCAGGGATCATCCAGGGCGCCGACTCGAACGAAATCCTCAGCGTTCTTCCCCATGTAGCCACGCGCTTCGGCCTGCTGGCGCTCCTGGCCACGGCGCTCTGGCTGTACGTCGGCTACCGGCAGGTGTGTGCCAAGCGGCCGACTCGCGGAGTGACTCCGACCTCGTGAGGTCAGTGGAGTCTCAATGGCCGTGTCAAGCTGCCGCTTGGACCGCCGGCGGGACTGTGCTGAAGCGTCGCTTCCTCAAGTAGTAGTCGCGGTTGGGGCCTTCGCGAATCGACGCATGCTGGTCCGGGCGGGCAGGTAGTAGACCCGGCGTAGGCGTCGGCTGTACCACTTGGGGCGGTGGAGGTTGCCAGTGCGGCGTCCGGATTCCCTGGGAACGGGCACGAGGCCGGCAGCGGAGGGGGTGGTCGTCCCGACCAAGCAGTGGGCGACGGCCGAGAGGGGCCCTGCTCCCCACGCCTGCGGGGTTGCCCCCCGACCGAGCGGCCGACCTGGGATCGACCTCTGCTTCCCGCGCCCACAGAGTGAGTTTCCGTCGGCCGACCAAGCCCGGGCACGCCCAAAGCCCCGAACACGAATGAGGGGCCATCCAAAGGACGGCCCCTCACCAGCGGAAATATCCGACATCACTGTCGGGACGACAGGATTTGAACCTGCGACCCCTTGACCCCCAGTCAAGTGCGCTACCAAGCTGCGCCACGTCCCGGTGCTCATCTGACCTGGGGTTTCCCCTGGCCGGACGCGCACGGAAACAATACCGCACTCGGGACCGTGGTCGTGAACGCGTTTTACGGCGCGCGGGTACACCGGCACCGGCACACACCTGAGCCTGCGAGGGCTTGACCTCAAGTTTGGTTCAGGTTGCACGATCCCTGTCATGACGACGACAGCGGATCTCACCAGGACAGCAGCAGACCCCACCGCGACCCCCTCGACCCGTTCGTACGGGTACGCGGACCTGCCCGGACTCATGGGTCTCATGACCGGCGACGAGAAGCACGGGCCCGCCGCGACCTCCACGCTCGATGCGCTCTGGGTGCTGTACGACCGGGTACTGCGTGTGACGCCCGCGACCGCGGGCGCCCCGGAGCGCGACCGGTTCCTGCTCTCCAAGGGGCACGGGCCGATGGCCTACTACGCGGTGCTTGCCGCCAAGGGGTTCGTCCCCGTCGACGAGCTGCCCGGCTTCGGGGCGTACGACTCGCTGCTCGGGCATCACCCGGACCGGGTGCTCGTGCCGGGTGCCGAGATCGGCAGCGGATCGCTCGGGCACGGCCTGCCGCTCGGGGTGGGTACGGCGCTGGGGCTGCGGGCGCAGGGGCTTGTCGAGCCGCAGGTGTGGGTTCTCGTCGGGGACGCCGAGCTGGACGAGGGCAGCAATCACGAGGCCATCGCCTTCGCGGGGCCGGCGGGGCTGGACCGGCTCAATGTCCTCGTGATCGACAACGCCTCGGCCAGCCATGCGCGGCCCGGCGGGATCGCGGCCCGCTTCGAGGCGGCGGGCTGGTCCGCCGTGGAGGTGGACGGGCGGGACCACGCCGCGCTGTACGCGGCCTACACCACGCCTCATGCCGGCCGGCCCCATGTGGTCGTCGCCCATGTCGAGCCGAAGAACGCCTGACCCCCAACCGTCTCCACGCCTCAAAAGGATTGATGATCATGGACACCATGCGGGACCGCTTCGCCGCCACCACCACCGAGCTCCTTGATGAGGACCCCCGGCTCGCCCTCGTTCTCGCCGAGATCAGCCGGGACCGCTTCGAGGACGCCGAGCGCAGGCATCCGGAGCGCGTCATCAACGTCGGCATCCGCGAGCAGCTGCTGATCGGCACCGGCGCCGGTCTCGCCCTGACCGGGCTGCGGCCGGTGGTGCACACCTTCTCCAGCTTCCTCGTGGAGCGACCCTTCGAGCAGGTCAAGCTCGACTTCGGGCACCAGGGCGTGGGCGGTGTGCTGGTCGGTGCGGGCGGCTCCTACGACTGGCCGGCGGGCGGCTTCACGCACATGTCGCCGGGTGATGTGGCGCTGCTCGACACCCTGGACGGGTGGACCGTGCATGTGCCGGGCCATCCGGACGAGGCCGAGACGCTGCTGCGGCACGCGGTCGCGGCGGGGGACGACAAGGTCTACGTACGGCTGTCGCAGCAGTCGAACGCGGCCGGGCTGGCGGTCGACGGCGTGCATTTCCGCACCGTGCGTGAGGGGCGCGGCCGCACGGTCGTTGCCGTGGGGCCGATGCTGGACAACGTCCTGGCGGCGGTCGAAGGGCTGGATGTGACGGTGCTGTACGCGACGACGGTGCGGCCGTTCGACGCGGAGGGGCTGCGCCGGGCCGTGGGCGGGCGGGCCGATGTGGTGGTCGTCGAGCCGTATCTGGCGGGTACGTCGACTGCCGCGGCGAACGACGCGCTGGCCGATGTGCCACACCGCGTGCTCGGCCTCGGGGTCGCGCGTCGCGAGCTGCGGAAGTACGGCGACATGGACGAGCACCTGGCCGCCCATGGGCTGGACGTGGTGTCGCTGCGGGAGCGGATCGCCGGCTTCCTCGGCCGCTGACGCCCTAGGGGGCGGACCTCACGGGCGGCCCACCGGGCCGCCCGCCGCTCACTCCCCCGCCCGCTCACTCCCCCGCCCGCTCACTCCCCCGCGGCCGTCCCGAGCCCGGGATGGTCCTCGAGGAGCCTCCCCGGCGCCGCCTGACGCCAGGAGTCCGCGAGGATGTCCCGCAACTCGTCGGCGTCCTCCAGCGCGGCGAGCCGTGCCCGCACCCAGGCGAAGCCCGCCTCGTGCTCGGCGATCCAGAACTTGTCCGGCTCCGCGAGCACCAGCTCGTCCCGCTCCTCCTTGGGGCAGCGGACGGCTATCGACGTCTCTTCCTCGGGCAGGGTGACGAACATCTTGCCCGCCACCCGGAACGTGGGCATGGACCAGGCGATCTTCTCGGTGGTCTCCGGGAGGGAGAGCGCGAGCTTGCGGACGTCGGCGGAGGTCAGTCGTGCGGCCATGGGATGACCGTAGGGCACACCACTGACAACGATCACCCAATCGCCCGTGCACCCGTAAGCCCCTAAGCCCGTAAGCCCGTGCGCACCATCAGGCACACGACGTCACACGTGCTTGTCCAGCCAGGCCGTCAGGTCCGCCATCACCTCCGCCCGGTTGGTCTCGTTGAGGATCTCGTGCCGGGCGTCGTCGTACGCCTTCCACGTGAGGTCGGTCAGGCCCGCGTAGCGGTAGTCCTCGAGGAGTTCGTACACGAGCGTCATGCCCTGGTTGCAGGGGTCCGCCGTGCCGACCGCGATGTGGACGGGCAGGTCGGCGGGTGTGCGGGCGATGTTCCGGGGGTCGTTGATCTTGCGGATGTTGCGCACCCAGTCCAGGGCGAGGCCTGCGGAGAAGGGGAAGCCGCAGCGCTCGTCGGCGACGTACTTGTCGACCTCGGCCGCATCCCGTGACAGCCACTCGAAGCCGGTGCGGTGCGGGTAGGGGTCGTTGAACGAGGCGAAGCGCTCCGGGATGTAGCCGGACAGGGCGCTGCGGCCACCCTCGGCGATCTCCCGTTCGAGGCGGGCGACCGATTCGTCGATCTCGGCGCCGGGCAGCGAGCGGAACGTGCCGCTGAGGATGAGGCCGGCGAGGTCGTCGGCGTACTCCTGGGCGTAGTCGCGGGCCAACATCGAGCCGAGGCTGTGGCCGAGCAGGACGTACGGGATGCCGGGGTGCAGTGCGCGGGCCTGGTCGCCGATGGCCTTGAGGTCGTCGACGATGGCGCGCCATGAGTCACGTTCGTCGTCGTCCGGGCCGGTCACGCCGAGGCCGGTGGCCGTGGCGGTGGCGCCGTGGCCGCGGTGGTCCGAGGCGATGACGGCGTAGCCGTGTGCGGCGAGGTGCCGGGCGAACCGGTCGTAGCGCAGGCCGTGTTCGGCGGCGCCGTGGGCGATCTGCAGCTGACCGCGCGGGTGGCCGGTTTCGGGGAGCCAGGTGTAGGTGACGATCTGCGCGCCGTCGCGCGCCTGTGTGGTGCCCGTGCTGTAGGTCATTCCTGTCCTCTCCCCCGGCGCCGCCGCCTCATGCGGAGCCAGTACCTCCTGTAGTGCGCCATGAGTACGGACGGCGTCAACTCCCTTGCCGCTCAAGGCCCTTACGACCCATTGACCCCCCAGATGCCCGCGACCTACCCTGAACGACGCACCTCAGAAAGCGCTTTCCCCACCCCTCACGGCGGCCCCTCAACCGCCGTCGTAGCCGTCCACCTGCCCAGGGAGCGCCCAATGAGCACGAGTTCGCCCTCGCCCGCCCCCACGCGCCGGACCGGGCCCCCTCACCGGCCACGCGCGCGTGCCTCGCGAAGACGTCACGTCCGGTCGCCCTCGCCCCTCACGGTCCTCATCGCCCTGCTGGCACTCGTGCTCAGCCTGGGCCTGAGCTCGCCCTCCCGAGCCGAGGCGGCACCGGTTCGCGTCCTGGTCTTCTCCAAGGTCACGAACTTCGCCCACGACTCCATCCCGGCCGGCATCGACGCGATCAAGAAGCTGGGCAGCGAGCACGGCTTCGAGGTCGAGGCGACCGACGACGCCGGCGCGTTCACCGACACCAATCTCGCCCGCTTCCAGGCGATCGTCTTCAACAACACCAACTCCACGCCCGAGAAGGGCGACTTGCTGAACGCCGAGCAGCGCATCGCCCTGCAGAAGTACATCCGCGCGGGCGGCGGCTGGGTCGGCCTGCACGCGGCCTCCGCGAGCGAGCGGGACTGGGGCTGGTACGAGGGCCTGGTCGGCGCGATCTTCGACAAGCACCCAGAGGTGCAGACGGGCCGCATCAAGGTCCTCGACCAGGCGCACCCCTCCACGAAGGGCCTTCCCGAGCTCTGGGAGCGTACGGAGGAGTGGTACAACTGGCGCACCAATCCCACCGGGAAGGTGCACACGCTCGCGCAGATCAAGGTGCGCGACGGCATCACCGGCCTGGACGAGGGCGTCGACCACCCGTGGTCCTGGTGCCAGAACTATGACGGCGGCCGCTCCTGGTACACCGCCGGCGGGCACGCCAAGTCGGCCTTCCAGGAGGAGGGTTTCCTCAAGCATCTGCTCGGCGGCATCGAGTGGGCGGCCGGCAGCAAGCCGGGTGACTGCACGGCGACGAAGACCGGCGCCTTCCAGCGCACCCCGCTGGCCACGAGCGATCTGGCCGACCCGTTCGAGCTGGCCGTCGCGCCGGATCGCCGGGTGTTCTTCATCCAGCGCACCGGCAAGCTGAAAATCATCGACCAGGAGACGCTGAAGGTCTCCACCGCGCTCGACCTCGCGTACACCCCGGACATGACGAGCCAGTCGGACGGACTGCTCGGCCTCGCCCTCGATCCACGGTTCGGCGACAACCACTGGCTATATCTGCTGCATTCGGACAAGACCGAGAAACGGATCAATCTGTCGCGGTTCACGGAGAGCGGCGGCAAGGTCGGCATGGCGTCCGAGAAGCGGCTGTTGACCATTCCCACCCTGCGGGGCGAGGGGCGGGCCAATTCGCATATGGCCGGGTCTATCGCCTTCGACAAGAAGGGGAATCTGTACGTCGCCACCGGGGACAACACCGACCCGTTCGCCTCGGACGGATTCGCCCCGATAGACGAGCGCGAGGGGCGCCGCGCCTGGGACGCGCAGGGCACCTCGGGCAATACCAATGACCTGCGGGGCAAGGTACTTCGGGTCACGCCGAAGAACGACGGGACGTATGCCGTTCCGGAGGGGAATCTCTTCGCGCCGGGGACGGAAAAGACGCGTCCTGAGATCTACGCGATGGGCATGCGCAACCCGTTCCGCATCACCACCGACCCGCTCAGCGGCGCCCTCCTCGTCGGCGACTACGGCCCGGACGCCCGTGCCGCCGACCCGAACCGCGGCCCTGAGGGCACGGTCGAGTTCAACCGGATCACCAAGGCGGGCAATTACGGCTGGCCGTACTGCGTCGGCAACAACACCCCGTTCAACGACTACGACTTCGCGACGAAGACCTCCGGGGCGAAATTCGACTGCGCGGCCCTCGTCAACGACTCGCCGAACAACACGGGGCTACGGGAACTGCCGCCCGCGCAGAAGGCATTGGTCTGGTACGCCTATTCTGCGTCGGCGGAATTCCCCGAGCTGGGCACGGGCGGCGGCGGTCCGATGAGCGGCCCCGTCTACGACTACGACGCGGACAACACGTACCGCACGAAATTCCCCGAGGCCTTCGAGGGGAAGTGGCTCAACTACGAGCTCACGCGGACGTTCTTCAAGTCCTTCTCGATACAGCAGAAGGACCAGACGTTCACCGATCCGCGCTTCCCCGCCGCCAAGGCCGGTGATCTCCACTCCATCAACTCCGTCTTCGGGGACATGAAGTGGAACCAGCCGTTCGACGCGGACTTCGGGCCCGATGGCGCCCTGTATGTCATCGATTTCGGGCTGGGCAGCGGCACGGGACGCGGCGGCAGCAACGAGGGCTCCGGGATCTATCGGATCGACTACGTGGGCGACGACCGCCTCCCGGAGGCGCGCATCACGGCCGCGCCTGACAACGGCACCGCGCCGCTGACGGTCAAGTTCTCCAGCGCGGGCTCGGGGCTGCCGGACGGCACGCCGGTCACCTACGCGTGGGACTTCGACGGGGACGGCGACACCGACTCGACCGAGGCCGCTCCGACGCACACCTACACGCAGAAGGGCCGGTTCAGCGCACGTCTGAAGGTGACCTCGCCCAAGCAGCTGACCGCGCTCGCCGTGCACGACATCACCGTCGGCAACACCCGGCCCGAGGTGACCATCCAATCCCCGCCGAACGGCGGCATGTTCGCCTTCGGGGACACCATCCCGTTCCAGATCAAGGTCAAGGATGTGGAGGACGGGCAAATCGACTGCAAGAAGGTCGTCGTCCAGTCGCAGCTCGGCCATGACTCCCATCTGCATCCCCTGGACAACTACACGGGGTGCGCGGGCGAGATCGTCACCGACGCCGGGGACAGTCACGGTCCCGGACAGAACCTGTACTACGGGATCACCGCCCAGTACGAGGACAAGGGCGGACCCGGCGGCGTCCCCGCGCTGACCGGTTCGGCCGCTCTGACGCTGCGGACGACCTTCCGGGAGGCCGAGCACTTTACGACGACCGGAGGGGCGCACGGAGGCGCCCAGGTGGGCTCCCGCCCGGATGCCTCGGGCGGCAAGCGGCTCACCGAGATCGAGGACAAGGACTGGATCAGCTTCGATCCGGTGCACCTCAAGGGCATCGACTCCGTGACGGTCGGCGCCGCTTCGGGCGGTCTCGGCGGTGACGTCGAGTTCCGGGCCGGGTCCCCGACCGGCGATCTCCTCGGCAAGGTGAGCGTGCCGAGCACCGGAGGCTGGGGCAATGTCGTCTCGCCGACGACCGCGCTCAAGGACCCGGGCGGCACGGTGAAGCTGTACGCGGTCTTCACCAACCCCGCGTGGGCCGGCGACAAGCCCGACCTGTTCGCGCTGGACTGGCTGCACTTCAACGGCCCCGGCGTGGAGAAGCGCCCGGCCACCGAGGTGGGTGTCACGGCCACACCCGCCGAGGGGCCGGCCCCGCTGGCGGTGCAGCTCAAGGGCACGGTCAAGGTGCTGCCGGGCCGCCAAGTGGCCTCGTACCACTGGGACTTCGGTGACAACACCAAGCCAACCGGCGAACAGGGCGCGAGCGCCGATCACAGCTACGCGCGCGTGGGCTCCTATACGGCCCATCTGACCGTCACCGACGACAAGGGCGACACCACGACGGGCGCGGTCCGCGTCACGGTGCGCTGAGGAGGCGAGGACGTATGGCCTTCGGGCGAAGAACAGGCATGACCTTCAACAGCACCTTCAACGGCACCAGAAGAGCGTTTCTCGGTACGTCACTGGGGCTCGGCCTCGGTCTGACCGCGGGGCTCGCCACACCCTCGTACGCCTCCGAGCGCCGACGCTGCATCCCGCGCGGCGGCATCGGCATGCACCTCTACACGATGCGCACCCCGCTCGCCACGGACTTCCGCGGCACCCTGGAGCGGCTCGCGGAGATCGGCTACGCCACGGTCGGTGTCAGCGGGCGGCACGGGAACAGTGCGGCGGACATCCGCGGGATGCTCGACGCGACCGGTCTGCGGGCGGTCCTGGAGCACGTCTCGTACGACATCCTCAAGGGCCCGGGCCTGGCACAGTCCCTCGACGACCTGCACACGCTCGGCGCCGCCTGGCCGGTGGTGCCGAGCCTGCCGGGCGCCCTGCACTCGCCGGCCGGATTCCGGGAGGCGGCGCGGGAGTTCAACCGGATCGGGCGCGCCTCGCGGGAGGCGGGGCTCGGGCGGCTGCTCTTCCACAACCACGGCACGGACCATGCGGTGGTCGACGGCGAGGTGCTCTACGACGTCCTGGTCAAGGAGACCGATCCCGAGTTGGTCGGTTTCGAGCTGGACGTCTACTGGGCGACGAAGGGCGGCGCGGATCCGGCCGCGTACTTCACCGGGCATCGGCATCGTTTCCCGGCGCTGCACGTGAAGGACATGGCGCCGAACGGTGACTTCGCCGATGTGGGATCGGGGGTGCTCGACTTCGCCACGATGTTCGCCGACGCGCATGTCGGCGGGGTCAAGCAGTGGCTGGTGGAGCACGACCAGCCGGCCGATCCGTTCGCCACGGCCAGGAACAGCTACAACTACCTGGCGGCGCTGCGGTATTGAGGGGAAGACAAGTCGCATGTGGGTGGGCCCCACCTCCTCGATGAGGAGGTGGGGCCCACCCACATGCGGCTGCTTCCCGCGCTCGGTTCAGGGTCGGTCAGTCGTGTTCCGCGACCGTGCCGAGCAGGCCCCGGATATGGGTCGTGGCGTCCCGGAACTCCGGGCGTCCCATGGTGTCCGCGTAGTCGCGCTCGGCCGGGAGCCCGGCGTCGATGATCTCCGTGATGGTGCCCGGGCGGGGGCTCATCACCACCACCCGGTCGGCGAGATAGACGGCCTCGGCGATCGAGTGCGTCACCAGGAGCACGGTGGTGCCGGTCTCCCGCCAGATGCGGTGCAGCTCGACGTTCATCTGCTCCCGGGTCAGCGCGTCCAGAGCGCCGAACGGCTCGTCCATCAGCAGCACCGGCGGCTGGTGCAGCAGCGCCCGGCACAGCGCCACGCGTTGCTGCATACCTCCCGACAGCTCGTGCGGATAGGCGTCCTCGAAGCCCTCCAGGCCGGTCATCCTGATGAGTTCGTCGGTACGCGCGCGTGCCTGCGCGCCCGGCAGCTTGCGCATCTCCGCCTGGAGCAGGATGTTGCGCCGGGCCGTGCGCCACTCGAGGAGGGCAGCCCGCTGGAAGACGTACCCGATGTCGTGGCGTGGACCCGTCACCCGCTCGCCCTGCAGCAGCACCTCCCCCGACGACGGCGCGAGCAGGCCCGCGACCAGCTTCAGGAGCGTCGACTTGCCGCAGCCCGACGGTCCGACGATGGCCACGAATTCACCCATGCCGACGTCGAGCGACACGTCACGCAGGGCGGTGACATCGCGCTTCTTGCTGCGGAAGCGTACGTCCACGGTGTGGATGCCGACCGCGGGGACGATGCTGTCCACCGCCGGCGGCACGGCGTCGTCGGCCTTCTTGAGCGCCACATCGGTCTCTGGTTTCAGCCTCGCGTCGTTCCTCATGCTCAGCCCTTCAGCGCCACGTCCGACGCCCAGTAGTCGCCGACCGGCTTGGCGCTCTTGATCATGCCGGCGTCGGCGAAGACGTCGATGGTCTGCTGCCAGTCCGCCTCCGTGTTGACGCCGGGCTCCTTGCCCTTGGTCGCGTCGGTGTGCAGCAGGGTCACGGTCGTCTTGAACTGCTCGGAAAGCACTTCCTTCGGAGGCAGTTGATCGGACGCGCCGTCCATCGAGGCCACCGCGGGCCCGGGCTCCTTCTCGGCGGCCGCCCACGACTCGCTCACCGCCTGCACCATGCGCTTGGCCAGATCGCCCTTGCCCTGAAGGGTCTTGGGCCCGGCGATGAGGCCGTTGGAGTAGAAGTTGAGGCCGTGCTCGGAGAAGCGCAGATACGCCACGTCCTTCTTGGCCTTGTGCGCCATGGTGGGGCCCTGGTCGCTGGCGTACCCGAGCAGCGCGTCGGTACGGCCCGAGATCACGGCGGCGATCTTGCCTGCCGGGTCGGTGTTCTGGACCTTGACGTCGGACTCGGCCATGCCGTTCTTCTTCAGGAACGTCGGGAACGTCTTGGACAGCGCATCCCCCGCCGTGCCCGCGATCGTCCTGCCCTTGAGGTCGGCGGGCCCCTTGATGCCCTTGTCCGCGAAGAACTGGACGGAGGCGGGGGTCGTCTGCAGGAACACCCCGAGGCTCTTCACGTTCACACCCGCCTCGACCCCGGAGAGCACGGCGGGCGTGTCCGCCCAGCCGAAGTCGGTCTGCCCGGCACCGGTCGCCTGCACCGTCTTCTGGGAGCCCTGGCCGGCCTGGATGTTCAGGTCGATGCCGTGCTTCTCGAAGATCTTCTGCTGCTTGCCGTAGTAGAAGGGCGCGTGTTCGCCGTACGGGTACCAGTTGAGCGTCAGCGTCACCTTGTCGAGCTTCTTGCCGTCCTTGGTGGTGGTCGTGCCCGAGTCGTCCCCGCCGCACGCGGTGGCGGCGACCAGCATCAGAGGGACAAGGGCGATCAGGGTTCTGCGCGGGTGCATGTGGGCCGGACCTTTCGCGAGCGGACGTCGGGTCGGTGCGTGGGGGTACGCGGTACGCGGTACGCGGGTGCTGTCAGTACGCGGTGGTGGCGGAGGCGTCCCTGCGGCTCGCGTGCCAGGGAAGCAGCAGCTTTTCGGCGATCTCGACGAGCACGAAGAGGACCACGCCGATCAGCGACATGACGAGCAGCCCGGCGAACAGCATCGGGGTGTCCATGTTGCCGTTGGCCTGGAGGATCACATATCCAAGGCCCTCGTTCGCCCCGACGAACTCGCCGACGACCGCGCCCGTGACGGCGAGCGTGACGGCCACCTTCAGCCCGGAGAACAGATGCGGCAGCGAGGCCGGGAAGCGGATCTTCGCAAAGGTCTGCCACGAACTCGCCCCCATCGTCGAGGAGAGCTGCAGCATTTCCGGGTCGACCGCCTTGAGGCCGGTGACCATGGAGATGACCACGGGGAAGAAGGCGATCAGCACGGCGATCAGAATCTTGGGCCCGATGCCGAAGCCCAGCCACACGACGAACAGCGGGGCGATGGCGATCTTCGGAACGACCTGCGCGAAGAGCAGGATGGGATAGAGCGTCTTCTCGACGGTGGACGAATAGACCATGATCACGGCGGCGAACACACCGACGGCCACGGCGATCACGAAACCGAGGAGCGTCTCGTACGTCGTCACCCAGCTGTGCTGCCAGAGGTAGTCGGGCTTGTCCAGGAGTACGTCGAGCGTGCTGCCCGGAGACGGCACGAGATAGGGCTCCACCAGCTCGGCCGCGGCGATCACCCACCAGGCCACGAAGCAGGCGAGGAGCAGCACCACGGGGCGCCAGCTCTTCTCCGCGGCGTCCAGCACACGTTGACGCAGGGGCGGCCGGTCCCGCACCGCAACTCCCGCCGTCTTCACGGGTGGTGCGGACAGTGCGCTCTGACTCACGAGGAACTCCCCTGAGGCGGACGGCAATTGTGGGGAACTTTTCGGGAAAACGCTTTCAGAAAGCGCTTTCTGATAGGGTGTCAGCCACGCTAATGACCACCTGACTGACCGGTCAATAGGTCGTCCCGAAGTTTCGTACGACGTCGTTTCGACCGGCGCCGCTTCCTCCGACGCCGTTTCGTACGACGCCGTTTCCTGCAGCGTCCTGTCTCCGAGACGCCCGAAGGGGGGCGCGAGTGAGCGAACGGGTGGAGGCCCCCGACCCCCACGCCCCGCAACCCCACATCACCCTGCACGCCGTGGCCCGCGCGGCGGGCGTCTCCCCCGCCACGGCGTCCCGCGCCCTCAACGGCACCGCCCGCGTCCGCGAGGACCTGCGCCAACGCGTCCTGACAGCGGCCGGCGAACTCGGCTACATCCCCAACGCCCACGCCCAGGCCCTGGCCAGCGCGTCCAACAACACCGTCGGCGTCATCTGCCACGACGTCAGCGACCCCTACTTCGCCGCCATCGCCAGCGGCGTGATGCGCGCCGCCGCCGAGCAGGGCCTGCTCGTCATGCTGGCCTCCACCTTCCGTGCGCCCGCCCGCGAGATCGCGTACATCTCGATGCTCCGCGCCCAGCGCGCCCGCGCCATCCTCCTGATCGGCTCCGGCTTCCAGGACCGCGCCTGGGAGCGTTCACTGGACGCCGAGCTGACCCCGTACCTGCGCGGCGGCGGCCGGGTCGCCGTCGTGAGCCGCCACCGCAGTCTGCGCGTCGACACCGTGCTCCCGGAGAACCGCGAAGGCGCCGCCTCCCTCGCCCGGGCGCTGCTCGGCCTGGGACACCGCGAGTTCGCCGTGCTCAGCGGGCCGCCGGAGCTGACCACGGTCGCCGACCGCCTCGCCGGCTTCCGCGAAGCACTCGCCGAAGCCGGGGTCCCCCTGCGGCCCGAGCACATCGTCCACGGCGCCTTCACCCGGGACGGCGGGCACCTCGCGGCCACCGAGCTGCTGCGTCGCGGCCACCGCCCCACCTGTGTCTTCGCGGTGACCGACGTGATGGCGGTGGGAGCCCTCGCCGCCTTTCGCGAGCAGGGTCTGCGGGTGCCCGAGGACGTCTCCCTCGCCGGGTTCGACGACATCCCTCTCGTACGTGAACTCACCCCGCCCCTCACGACGGTCGCGCTCCCCCTGACCCGCATGGGGCACAGCGCCATCGCCCTCGCCCTGCGCGAGCCGCGCGGCCGACGCTCCCGCGTGGAGCGCTTCAGCGGCGAAGTGGTGCTGCGCGCGAGCACGGCCCGGCCCAACTCACCAGCGGAAAGGGACCATTGACGATGCCCTCCCCCACGCAGCCTCCGCCTCCCGGCTCACCGAGGCCGACCCCTCCGGCCACTCCGACCGCTCCGACGGACCTCACCGGCCTGACCGTCGACCGCATCGAGACCTTCGCCGTCGCCCTCCCCACCCGCCGCTCCTTCGGCGTGTCCGGCGGCGCGGTGGCCGTTGCCGGGCGGCCCAGCATCCGGATCCTGGTCAAGGTCTCCGCCGACGGCGTGCACGGGTGGGGCGAGGCCACACCCATTCCGGCGTGGACGTACGAGACGGCCGAGTCCATCGTCACCACCATCGACCGCTACCTCACCCCGGCCGTACTCGGACGCCCGGCCTGGGACCTGGACGGTGTCGACCGCGCCTTCGACCGCGCGGTCAACCGCGGCTTCAGCATCGGCGCCCCACTCGCCAAGTCCGCGGTGGACGTGGCCCTGCACGACCTCCTGGGCCGCGCCACAGGCGTACCGCTCGGAGTGCTGTGGGGGCAGCGGCGGACCGAGACACTGGCCCTGGGCTGGATCGTGTCGGGGCAGTCGCCCGAGGAGGTCGGCGACAGCGTGGCGGAGGGTCTTGGCCTCGGACATCGCGCCTTCAAGGTCAAGATCGGTCTGCACGACGAGGCCACGGACGTGGCGGTGGTCGCGGCGGTGCGTGAGCACGCGCCGGCCGCACCCCTGTGGGTCGACGCCAACCAGGCCTACTCCGTGCACAGCGCCCTGCGCATCGCCCGCCGCCTCGACGACCTGGGCGTCACCGCCTTCGAACAGCCCCTGCCCGCCAACGACATACCCGGACTGCGCCGGCTGCGCGACCTGTCCCCCGTGCCCATCGCCCTCGACGAGTCCCTGCGCCACCCCGGCGATCTGGCCACCTTCATCCGCCTGGAAGCGGTGGACGTCGCCATCGCCAAGGTGCAGCGCAGCGGCGGGCTCACCCTGTCGCGGCGGCTGTGCGCGCTGGCCGAGGACAGTGGCGTACGTCTGATGGGGTCGGGCCTGACGGACTCGGACCTGGGCCTCGCCGCCTCGCTGCACCTCTTCGCGGCGTTCGGCATCGACACCCCGGTCGACCTGAACGGCCGCCAGTTCCTCGACTCGCCGTACGCGGGCCCCACGGTCACGGTCGACAAGGGCGTCGCACATGTGCCGGGCGGACCCGGTCTCGGGGTCGAGGTGGATGAGGGCGTCGTGCGGGAGTTGTCGGTCGACGTGCTGGAGAGCCGGCCGTAGACACCCCGTCGCGTGGGCCGTGCGCAGGATGTCGTCGCAGCGCTCGACGGTGATGTCCAGGAGCTTCTCGACGAACGCAGGTCTGCCTGCCCGCAGAGCCGCACAGGCGAGGTCGGCGTGCGTGTGGTCGGGGGTCAGGATCAGCACGACGTCGATGTCCGGGCGGGCGATGATCTCGTACGGGTCGTCGGTGAGGTCGACGCCGGGGAAGTGCCGGGCCGCCAGGGTCCGGGCCGCCGGGTCCGGATCGGCGAGGGCATGCACCACGGCGCCCTGTCCCGGCCGGTGGGCCGTGCGGGCGAGGGAGCCGCGCAGCCCGTATCCGAGGATGCCGAGGCGCAGGTCGGGCCGGGTGCGAGCGGGGGTCTCAGCCATGGCGCCGCAACCTAGTAAGCGCTTACGCTCTGCGTCAACCAGCGCAGTGGACCAGCCTTACGCACTGCGCCGACAAGGACGGTCGACCCAGCGCGGTCGATCCACGAACCGGAAGCCAGGGCCCCCAGGTGCCCCCGACCCCTCTGGACGGAGCAGACCCGTGCCCACATCCCCTCGTCCCGCATCCCCCGACCCGGCGTCACCTGGCCCGGCACCCCACCTCCCCCTCCCCGCCGCCGACCGCGTCCGCTCGCCCTACACCGGCTGGACGCGGGCCCATTGGGAGGCGCTTGCCGACCGGTTGCTGGACGCGCTCGTGCCGTATGCCACGCCGGGTTTCGCGCAGTACCGCCTGCCGGGACGGGCCAGTTGGTCGGGTGTGGTGTCGGACGGGCTCGAGGGGTACGCGCGATCGTTTCTGCTCGCGGCGTTCAGGATCGGCGGGGCCCGCGGGGATGCGGACCCCCGATTGATCGAACGGTACGCGCAGGGTCTGACAGCGGGCACCGACCCGGCCTCCGGTGAGGCCTGGCCCCGACTGACCGACTGCTCCCAGCAGATGGTGGAGGCCGCCTCCATCGCCATCGCCCTGCACGAGACGCGCCCCTGGATCTGGGACCGGCTCGACGGCAGGGTGCAGCAGCGCGTCGTCGACTGGTTCTCGGGGTTCGTCGGGGCACGCACCTGGGACAACAACTGGCGGCTCTTCCAGGTGGTGTCCGAGCAGTTCCTGGCGTCGGTGGGCGCTCCGTTCAGCCAGGCGGACATCGACGGCGGCCTGGACCGGATCGAGGACTGGTATCTGGGCGACGGCTGGTACAGCGACGGTGACGGCCGCAACTTCGACTACTACAACGGCTGGGCCATGCACCTGTACCCCCTGCTGTGGTCGCGCATGGCGACGGCCGCCGGCAATGAGGGACACGAAGGAGGCGAGGGACCCGGCCAGGCAGGAGGCGACGGCGGCCGCGGCAAGGTCTACCGCGAGCGCCTGTCCCAATTCCTGAACAGCTACGCCCACTTCTTCGGCGCCGACGGCGCGCCCGTGCACCAGGGCCGCTCACTGACGTACCGTTTCGCCTCCGTCGCCCCGGTCTGGATGGGCGCCCTCGCCGATTGCTCGCCGCTCGCGCCGGGCCTGACCCGCCGCCTCGCCTCGGGCACGGCGCGGCACTTCGTGGAGCGCGGGGTGCCGGACGAGCGGGGTCTCCTGTCGCTCGGCTGGTACGGGCCGTTCCTGCCGTCCACACAGCCGTACTCGGGTCCTGCTTCCCCTTACTGGGCAAGCAAGGGTTTCCTCGGGCTGCTCCTGCCGGCCGACCACGCGGTGTGGACGGAGCGTGAACTCCCGCTGCCCGTCGAGGAGTCGGACCAGTACACGGCGCTGCCCGCACCGGGCTGGCTGCTGCACGGCACCCGGCACGACGGCATCGTGCGCCTGGTGAACCACGGCAGCGACCACCACCCGCACGACGGCCCCGTCCCGCCCCGGGACGACCCGCACTACGCGAAGCTCGGCTACTCCACGGCGACGGCGCCCGAGACCGCGGAGCACGCCTGGGCGCGCGCCGTGGACAACCACTTCGCGCTGCTCACGCCGTCCGGCACACCTTCGCGCCGTGGCCGTATTCACCCCTTGAGGTGTGCGGGACGGGTGGCTTCATCGCGTCAGGATGCACAACTTCCGGACAGGGACGAGCTTTTCCCGATCGAGTCGACCAGTGTGCTGCATGGGCCCTGGGAGATTCGTGTGCACCGAGTGCAGGCACCGGCCGGAGTGACGGTCCGGGAGGGCGGGCACGCGGTGGCCGGTGCGGTACGCCCGCACGTCGAGCACGGTCCCGGCTGGGCGCTCACGCGCACCGAAACGGGGCTGACCAGCGCAGTTGTCGGCCTGTACGGCTGGGACGAGGAGGCCGGCATCGCCCGCGAGGTGGCGGCCAATGCCCTCGGAGCGCATTCGGCGACGCCCTATCTGCTCAAGTCCGCACACCCGGGCGGCGAGAGCGTACATGTCACGCTGGTCGCCCTGTCTCAGGATGTGATACATCCGCGCGCACTCCAGGAGTCCATTTCCTGCTCCGTAGAGGAAGACAGTGTCCGAATTCGTTTCCCAGAAGGAGACACTCTGAGCATCTGAGGCCGCCTACCTGACCCTCCGTGCCATATGCCCACGAAACCTTTGCCTTTGGCATGTGGCAGGGCGATGAACGGGGGGAATGCCACGGAGGTGGACCGGACAGGACCCACCACACCCCACAAGATCCGACCAAACGTCAACTATCCGCATTTTGGCCAAAGTTACGTCGCGATCTTGTACGTTGCCAAAGGTTCAACAAGATGGTGTGAGGGGCCGTTCGGGACGGGGCCACTACCGAGGTGTCACCTGCTCGAACAACCCTGCGAGCAGGCGTTTCACGGAAGAGGGCTCGCGATGGGCAGCTACTTCACGAGTGAGCTTCACCATCAACTCCGAGAAGACGTACGTGGCTTCGCCGAACGCGAGGTCCGGCCACGGGTGGCGGCGATGGAGGCCACCCGCACCGTGCAGCACGAGCTGTCGAGGCTGATAGCCCGCCAGGGCTGGATCGGCGCGACGGTGGCCCGCCAGTACGGCGGGATGGGCGTCGGACACCTCGCCAAGACCATCATCATCGAGGAGCTGTCGAGGGTGAGCGGCGCCATGGGTGCGATGGCGCAGGCCTCGCAGCTGGGCGTTGCGAAGATCGTGCACTTCGGCAACGAGGCACAGAAGAAGACGTGGCTGCCGGCCGTCGCGGCGGGCGACTGCCTGCCCACGATCGCGGTGACCGAACCCGAATCCGGTGGCCACGTCCTCGGGATGACCGCCAGCGCGGTCCGCGACGGCGACGACTACCTCCTGAGCGGCCGCAAGGTGTACGTGGGCAACAGCCATGTCGGCGACCTGCACGGCGTCGTGGTCCGCACTGGCCCCGGCTCGAAGGGTCTGACGGCGTTCCTCGTCGAATCGGATCGCCCCGGATTCTCGCTGGGCGCCCCACGCGACACCATGGGCCTGCACGGTTTCAGCTTCGGCGAGCTGTACTTCGACAACTGCCGGGTACCTGCCGCGAACCGGCTCGGCAAGGAAGGCGACGGCCTGGCGGTCGCCTACTCCTCCAGCGTGCTCTACGGCCGGGCGAACCTGACCGCGGTCTCGCTCGGCATCCACCAGGCGTTACTGGACGAGACGACCCGCTTCTGCACCGAGCGGCACCGCTACGGCCAGCCGCTGTACGAGCTGGCCAACATCAAGCTGAAGCTGGGCCAGATGCAGTCGAGGCTGATGACGGCCCGGCTGGCCGCATACCACTCGGTCTTCTTGTTGGACCAGGGCGCCTCCTGCGACGCGGAGTTGATGAACGCCAAACTCGTCAACGTCGAATCGGCCCTCGACTCCGCCCGCAACGCCATGGAAATCCACGCGGCCGCCGGCCTGTTCACCGACCGGCCCATCGAACGCTTCCTCCGCGACGCACACCACATCTTCGCCCCCGCAGGCACCTCCGACATCCAACTCCTGCGCCTGGCCGAAGTAGCTCTCGGCACCGCCAAAGGCAGCTGGTCCGAACGCCTGTCGGAGTACGTACGCACGGAGCCCGCGCGAGCCGAGGCGGAGCCCCAGCCCCCGGTCAAGGTCCCCCGTCAGCTCCGTACCGCCGTCGCCTGAACCGACGGACGACGGGGCCGGTGCACCGGATTCGCGAGCCGCTGAGCCGGCTGCGCGAACCGGTGAGCCGGGTCAGATCCGCCCGTCCTCCCGGCGGTGGATCTGCTCGATCAGCTCGGCCGCAAGGGACTTGATCGTCTCGAGCCCCGCCCTCCCCCAGGGGCGCGGCTCGGTGTCGACCACGCAGATGGTGCCGAGCGCCATGCCCGTACGGTCGATGAGCGGCGCCCCCAGATAGGAGCGGATGCCGATCTCGTCGACCACCGGGTTCCCGGCGAACCGGGGATAGTCACAGACGTCCTCAAGGACCAGGGCCTTGCGGCGCACCACCACATGCGGGCAGTAGCCGTGGTCCCGCGCCATGTAGCGGCTCACCCCACTGCTCGCCGCGGCAGCCCCCAGCTCGGTGCCCGAGTGTGTGCCCTGCGGGGTGTGCAGCCCGGCGAAGAACTGCCGGTTCTCATCAATGAAGTTGACCATCGAGAAGGGCGCACCCGTGACCTCGGCAAGCCGGTCGGCGAACGCGTCGAAGGCAGGGTCGGGCTGGTCACCGAGGCCGAGCTGGCGCAGCCGCTGCACCCGGCTCGGCGCCTCCTTGTCGATCGGAGTGAGAAGCAGATGCCCTGTGGGGTCGTACGTCATGTGTGCGCTCCGTAGCTCGAGCTAGGTGCCGGTGTGGTGGTGAGCAGGTGCTGGACCAGCGTCACCAGGGTCTGGATGCCGGAGCTGGAGATGCGTGCGTCGCACAGCAGGACCGGCACATCGGGTCGGAGGTCTATGGCCGAGCGGACCTCTTCGGGCTCGTAGCGGTACGCACCGTCGAACTCGTTGACCGCGACGACGAATCCGATGCCCCGCCGCTCGAAGAAGTCGACGGCCGAGAAGCAGTCCTCGAGCCTGCGGGTGTCGGCGAGTACGACGGCGCCGAGGGCGCCCTCGGAGAGCTCGTCCCACATGAACCAGAAGCGTTCCTGGCCGGGGGTGCCGAAGAGATAGAGCACGTGGCGGTCGTCGAGGGTGATCCGTCCGAAGTCCATGGCCACGGTCGTGGTGGTCTTGTGCTCGACGCCCTCCAGGCTGTCGGTGGCCACGCTGACCGTGGTCAGCAGCTCCTCCGTGCTGAGCGGTTCGATCTCGCTGACCGCGCCCACGAAGGTGGTCTTGCCGACGCCGAAGCCGCCCGCGATCAGGATCTTCAGGGCGTCGGGGAAGAGGTCGTCGACCGACTCCCCCGGGGTGAGGTCGCGGGCCTCGTCGGTGAAGGCGTCGGCGGTGAAGGCTTCAGAGCCGTCGTCGTAGACCATCGAGCACTGCCTCCAGTAGTGACCGGTCGGTGGGGTGGTGGCGGAAGCCGGGCGCCTTCGCGGTGAGCGCCCCGCAGTCGACGAGATCGGACAGGAGCACCTTGGTCACCACCGCGGGCAGTCTCAGCTGCGCCGCGATCTCCGCGACCGAGGTGGGCCCGCCACGGCACAGGCCGAGCGCCTGTGTGTGTTCCGGGCCCATGTGGCCGACCGGCGAGGTGCCGGTCGACATCACCAGGGAGAGCAGGTCGAGCGCCGCGGTCGGCCGGGTCCTGCCGTTGCTCACCGTGTAGGGACGGACGAGCCGGCCGGCCGCGTCGTCGAGCCATGGCCCGTCCTGCGGGGCCGCCATGCTCAGGGCCTCAGCGCCGTCGGCTCCGCGGCTTGTCGGGCCGGGGTGATCAGATACGGCCGTACGCTCTTGACCAGCATCGCCATCTCGTAGCCGAGGACGGCGGCGTCCGCGTCGCGCCCGGCGAGCACGGCGAGGCAGGTGCCGGAGCCCGCGGTGGAGACGAAGAGCAGCGTGGACGCGAGTTCCACCACTACCTGGCGGACCTCGCCGCCGTCCCCGAAGCGGGCGCCGGCGCTTCTGCCGAGCGAGTAGAGCCCGGAGGCGAGCGCGGCCATGTGGTCGGCGCTGTCCGGGTCTAGGCCGTGGACCGATTTGACCAGTCCGTCGGAGGAGAGCAGCACCGCACTGCGGGTGTGCGGCACGCGTTGCACCAGGCCGCTCAACAGCCAGTCGAGGTCGGAGACATGGCCGGTCGGTACTTCGCTCGCCATGGTGGTCGGCTCCTTGGGGTACGGGGGTCATGCGTGGGGGTGTCGGTGGTACGGGGCTCCGGCCGAGGTCAGCGGCCGGAGCTGCCGGGCGGGTGGGGTCAGCCGGCCGGACTGCGGCCCTCCCGCCGGGAGTTGTCGTCGAGGTCGTGGTGGCGGTCGTGCCCACCGTTCTGCTCGCTGTCGTGGTCCGGGTCGCCATGTGCCTCGGCGAGGCCGATGCCGCGCTGGAAGGCCGCCATCAGGCCGGGGTCGTGGCCCACGAGGTGGCCGTTGTCCGGTGCGGGTGCGGCGGGTGCGTCGCGCAGTTGGGGCACCAGGTGTTCCTGGGCGCGTCGCTTGGGCAGTTGGGGCCGGCCCATGGTGCCGCGTACGGATCCGCCCGATCCTCCGGAGGTGGGGGCCGCGCTGTGCTCGGCGGCCACGGACCGCTCCTCGGGGCGGATCCCGGGCAGGGCCTCCGCCGGGTTGGGCCGCTCCTCGTGCGTCGCCCGTACGGGCAACGGGGTTGCGGCGGCGATGCCGGCCGCGTCGTCGGGTCCCGGTTGCAGCGGCACATGGGCCATCGAGGCGGTGGCCTGTGCGGTGAGGCCCGCGTTGCCTGCGGTGCTCGCGTGGCCCGCGGTGCTCGCATGGCCCGCGTGGCCGGTGTGGCTCGCATGACCCGCGTTGCTCGCGTGGCCCGCGTGACCGGTGTGCGTCGCATGGCCGGTGTGGCTCGTGTGCAGGGTGAGGGCCGGGGCCTCCGCCCTGCGCGGCAGGACCGGCGCCTGGTCTGGCGCGCTTGCCATCGCGACGGCGCCGTTCGTGGCGCCGGATCCGGCCGGGACCGCGACGGGGACCCGGCCCGCCACCGGGGCGGCGGCGACCGCGGGGACCTGTGCGCCTTGCTGCGCCTGCTGGCCCTGCTGCGACTGCTGGGATTGCGGTGCGTCTGCGGCCTGTTGGCCCTGCTGCGGCTGCGGCTCGGAGCCGAGCAGGCCCTGGGGCAGCACGATCACGGCCTGGATGCCGCCGTAGATGTTCGTCTGCAGCCGCACCGCGACGCCGTGCCTGCGGGCGAGCGCGGAGACCACGAAGAGGCCGATCCGCCCGTCGGAGAGCAGGCTGGCGACGTTGACCTGGTCGGGGTCGGAGAGCAGGGAGTTCATCTTGTTCTGCTCGGTGACCGGCATGCCGAGTCCGCGGTCCTCGACCTCCACGGCGAGGCCCGCGGTGACATGGCTTGCCCGCAGCAGCACCTGGGTGTGCGGGGCGGAGAACACCGTGGCGTTCTCGACGAGTTCGGCGAGGAGGTGGATGACGTCGGCGACGGCGTGCCCGCGCAGGGTCCCGTCGATCGGCGGCACCAGCTTGACCCGCGAGTACTGCTCGACCTCGGCGATCGAGGAGCGCAGCACCTCGGTCATGGTGACCGGGTGGGACCACTGCCTGCGCGAGATCGCGCCGCCGAGGACGGCGAGGTTCTCGGCGTGCCGGCGGATGCGGGTGGCGAGGTGGTCGACGTGGAAGAGGCCCTTGAGCAGCTCCGGGTCCTCCACCTCGTTCTCCAGCTCGTCCAGGAGCTGGATCTCGCGGTGCACCAGGGACTGCAGCCTGCGGGCCAGATTGACGAAGACCTCGACCTTCTGCTCGCTGCCCGCGTGGCTGGACAGCTGCGAGGCCTGCACGACGGAGGCGACGGCCATGTCGTGCGCGCGGTTCAACTCCTCGGCGAGCAGGTCGAATTCGTCGCCCGACGGGGCCGGCTGTGTGGGCGTACGGCGTGCGGGCAGGCTCTCGCCGCGGCGCAGCTGCTCGACGAGTCCGCGCAGGTCGGACTGGCCGCGCGCGCTCGTTCTGCGCAGGGACGTGAGCCGGTCGAGGGTGGCGCGCGCGGTGCGGTCGGCGCTGATGGCGGCCGCCGCGATGCCGGCGACGGCGACGGCGCCCGCGCCGGCGAGGACGGACCAGAGCTCGGGTGTGGGGGCGAGGTGCGCGGAGCGGAGGGTGAACAGGACGGCGGCCGACCCGCACAGGGCGACGGCGACCGCGGGCAGGACCGCGGTGCGCAGCAGCTGCCGGCGTATGTGGGTCTCGGGCAGCGGCGAGGCGTTGCGGGGTCCCGGCCTGCCGTGCCGCCCGCCCTCACGGCGGTCTGCGCGTGCGGCCGGTTCGCGAAGGTGAGACATCAGCTTCCTCGAGTGGGGTTCCCTCGCCGGAGGCGGTGGGGAATGGGTGCGTGGGGCTCCAGCGGATCGGCGTACGACTCTTTTGACAGGTTCTGACAGATTTTGCGTACGGGGCGTGCTTGTCCGTGCCGATTCGCGGCGAGGCGCCGGATGCACCCCTGCGTTGATCGACGAGCACACACCGTAGTCGCCAACGCAACAGGTTCGGTGGGCAGTTGACAAAGTCCAGCGAGCTGCGTCCCGCTCTGGTATGAGGCCTCGCACTGCCGAACGAATGCCAGGTCGGACGGGTGTTCGCGTACGTCGCCTACGGGTGTTGCCGTACGTTGCCGACAGGTGTGCCGCTACGCCAATCCGGGCCGCATGGCGACCGTTCCGGACTGCGGGCGCCCCGCCCCGGTCACACCCAGTCGATGTCGCCGGGTCCGCCGCGCACGCTCCCGCGTGCCGTGACGACCTCGGTCTCCCCCAGCGTCCGCAGTCGCCCGGAGCCGTCGGGCCGTACGGTCAGGACCGGACTGTCGAACCCGGCGCCGCCGGCGGCCGCCCCGCCGACCGCGAGCCGCCCGTCGGGCCTGGGCCCGATGCCGAGCAGGCGCAGATAGCCGAACAGGGGCTGGGCGTGCGCGTGTTGGTTGGCGACCGGCCAGGCCTGCATGGCGACGCCGACCTCGGGCAGCACCCAGGTCCGGCCGGGGCGCTCCGACTCGGGCGGCAGGTAGGCGTCGGGGCCGGAGAGCGTGCCCTCCCACAGGTCGGGGTAGGCGCGGGCGTGCGCGTGCAGGGTCATGCGGCGCCATTCGTCCCAGGCCAGGTCGGGGTCGATCTCGGCGGCCGCCCAGACGAGTGTGGCGTTGATGGCGTACCAGATCCCGCCCCGGTCGGCCTCGGGCGCCGGCCACTGCAGCCGTGCGCCGAGCGGCGAGTCCTTGCGCACCAACTCGTCGATGGTGGCGAGGAGTTGGCGGGAACGGTCGGCGTCCGCGGCGCCGCACAGGATGGCCCACGGCTGCACCTCGAGCCACATGTCGTGCTCGCCGACCGGGTCGTCGCCGGGTCCGTGCGCCCGCCGGAACCACCGGCCGTTCCACTCCCCCGCTACCCGCCGGCGCAGCTGCTCGCCGTACGTCCGCGCCTCGTCGGCCGTTCCGTGGTCGCCGAGCCGGTCCGCGAGCCCCGCGTACACCGGCAACACCCAGGCGGCCATCGCGGAGTTGAGCACGGACTCGCCGCGGTCGATCATCGTCTGCCGGTCGGTGTGCACCTCGTCGAGCACCAGGTCGTTCCAGTCGGCGTTGCGGATCCGTACGTGCCCGTGCTCGCCGGTGCCGACGACGTCCTTGAAGTACCGGAACTGGCGCCGCAGATGCTCGCCGAGCGACACCTCGGGCGCCTTGTACGCGGGGTGGAAACCGGCCGGCGCGGCGAAGGCGGCCAGGTCACCGGTCGCGGCGGCGTACTCGGCGGCGAGCCACAGGGCCCACAGGTTCTGGTCGGAGGGCCGGAACAGGTCGGTGCGCGGCTGCTTGTCCGCATCGAGCGCATAGGGCAGTTCACCGTCCTCGCTCGCCCAGGCGCAGGTGTTGCGCAGCACGGACAGCGCGAGGTCCGGTTCGGTGTGGACGAGCGGCAGGGCGTGCTGCAGCGGATCACGCGCGGCGCCGTTGAAGCCGTGCCTGAAGGAGTACGCGGACCCCTGGTCGAGGGTGTGCCCGCCGAGCACGCCGTCGGCGCAGATTCCCCCGGTGAGCTGCGCGGCATGCCAGGGGATCTCGACGGCGGCCTCGGGCGCCCGGCCGGCTGCGGCGCGCGGCAGGCGGGACCGAAGGGTCTGCAGGGACTGCTCGTAGAGGGCTTGCGGGGAAGGCGTCAACTTCCCCTCTGCGATGCCGGGTTCGCGTACGCCGTCGGTCCCGTCCTCGGCCACACCGAAGCGGAACCACGCCGTGTGCCGCTGCCCCGGTGCGAGGTCGACGGGAACGGTGACGCGCAGCGGGCCCTGACTGCCCTCGGCCCGCATCTCCCCTGCCGCCCCGTCGAGCGCTTCCAGGCGAAGCGGCACACCACCTTCGTACACGGGCGGAGACTTGCGCGTCCCGATCTCGAGGTACTCCAACTGCCGCTGTCTGACGTCCCATTCCTCGGTCAGCTGCCCGCGCAGGGGCGACGCACCCTCGTTGGCCACGTCGACCCGCACCAGCACGAACGGCTGCTCCCCCTCGGGGCACAGCACCGTGCGTTCCAGGGCAGCGCCTTCGGTGCGGGCACGCGCGCGTGCGTACGTCGGTCCGAACAGCAGCTCCGTGTCCGGCTGGTCCGAGCTCAACAGGCTTGCGCCACGGGCGTCTTCGAGGGTGCTGACACCGGTGCCGCGCGGCTCCGGTTCGGTGAGCCAGCGCAGGCCACGGTGCTCGTCCCAGAGGCCGCTGCGGCCCTCGGTGTCGGCGACGAGGGTGAGCCTGCGGTTGCCGAGGTGGATCCAGCGTCTGCGGGTGGGCGGGTCGATGAAGCGGTTCCACGCCGGGTGCACGGCCCCGGCCCGGAGGGCGAACGCGGGCAGACCCTCGTCCTCGGTCCAGCTGCCGTACGAGCTCATCCGGGCCCTCCGGGGTTCGGGTCCTGCGCGGCTAGGCGACCGGCGCCGCCTCGGGCTGACCGGGCTCGCCGACCGGCTCGGACCGGGGTTTGCCAGTGTCCCCGGACGCACTGCGGGCCGCATCCGACGCGGGCGCCGCGACGCCGCGCCACCACGGCGATACCGGGAGGGTGTCCGCGGTCGGCTCGAAGGGCTGCCCGGGCTCCGGCAGCGCGACCGTCACCCCCGCGCGGCGCCCCGCGGCGAAGGTGTCCTCGCCCGGCTCGTCCCACGGGTGCGGGGCGAGGTTGAACGTGCCCCAGTGGATCGGCAGGAACGCGCCGTGCGGGCCGCCCTGCAGGTCCAGGTGCGCCTGGATGCCCTCCTGCGGCGTCATGTGGATGTCGGGCCAGAAGTCCGAGTAGGCGCCGATCTGGACCATCGTCGCGTCGAACGGTCCGTACGCCTCGCCGATGTCCTTGAAGCCGGGGAAGTAGCCGGTGTCCCCGCTGTGGAAGATGCGGTGCTCGTCGCCCGCGACGGCCCAGGAGGCCCACAGGGTGTGCTGCTGGTTGCGCAGTCCGCGGCCGCAGAAGTGGCGGGCGGGCGTGGCGGTCAGCGTGAGGCCGGCGATCTTGGTGCTCTCGTGCCAGTCCAGCTCGCGCAGCCGGTCGGCGGGCACGCCCCAGTGCTCGAGGTGGGCGCCGACGCCGAGGGGCACCGCGAAGACCGTGTCCGTACCGGCCAGGGCCTTGATGGTGGGCATGTCGAGGTGGTCGTAGTGGTCGTGCGAGATGACCACGGCGTCGACCGGGCCGAGCGCCGCGAGCGGCACCGGCACGGGGTGCAGCCGCTTCGGCCCGGCGAAGGCGAAGGGCGAGCAGCGCTCTCCCCACACGGGGTCGAACAGGATCCGCCGGCCGTCGATCTCGGCGAGCACGCTGGAGTGCCCCATCCAGGTGAGCCGCAGCCCGCTCGCCGGGGGCTTGGCGAGGTCGGCGAGGGTCGTCGGGTGCACGGGCACGGTGCCGACCGGGGCACGGCGCAGGCGCTGCTCCTTCGCGAAGTAGAGCTTGGCGAATTCGATCTTGGAGCCGACGGGCCCGACCCTGGCGCCGACGGGGTTCTGGAACGTGCCGTCGGCGAAGTTCGGCGATCTACGGATCCGCGCCAGCCGCTCGCCGCTCGGCTCGGCGCCGAAGGCGTCGGGCCGCAGCGAGCTGAGCCCTGGGAGCAGGGAACGGGTCACGGCACCTCCTGGAGGATCGGCAGGTTTTCCATTATGGGCTGGGGGTCCGACAGTGGCGTCATGGGCCGGATCCGCCCTGGTGAGACGTATCGCGGTGGACGGGGCTCATGGGGCTGCTCAGCCCTGTCCGCGCCGCTGGCCGTAGGCGCGCTCGACGTGCAGCCGGAGCACGATCCGCTGGTCGCGCACCATGGCCGCGCGGTAGTCGTCCCAGTCGGGGTGTTCGCCCCGTACGTCGCGGAACAGGGTGATCAGCTCCTCGACGGTCGCGTCGTGCGGGTCGGCGGCGACCGGGGTGAGCTCGGCGGTGGCGTCGACGACGGTGTAGTCCCAGCGGTCGTCGCTGGTGACGTGGTAGCTCGCCCGCGGGTCGCGCAGCAGGTTGCGGGTCTTGGCCCGGTCGGCCGTGATCGAGACGCGGATGATGCGCTCGTCCGGGTAGTAGTGGTGGTTCACGTTCGACAGCTGGGGGCGGCCGTCGCGCCGGAGGGTGACCAGGACCCCGCCGTCGTATTCGGAAACCAGCTTCAGCAGAGCGTCCTCGCGCGCGTCGGGTGACTCGTCGGTAGCCGTCATGACCTGCTCAACGCGGCATGCGCCCGCAGGATTCCGGTCCGTGTGAATCCGCTGGATCCGCGATGTCACATTCCCGGGTGCCGGGTCCGTCGTAGGGGTGACAAGGCAGACACAGCAGTCCTCGTACGGAGGTGGCCCCATGGCCCGCATCTCGCTCACCCCGCCCCGCACCCTCTTCTACCGGGCGATCGAGTGGTACTCGAAGCGCACCTACGGCAAGGTCATGGACCCGGCGAAGGCGACCGCGCACAACCCGAAGGTGCTGTGGAGCACGGCCCGCTTCGAGCTGTCCCTGGCCAAGTGGAACAAGCTCGACACCGACCTCAAGGCCCTCGCGGTGATGGCCTCGGCCGCGTCGATCGGCTGCTCCTGGTGCATGGACTTCGGCTACTGGGAGAACCACGAGCGCGGCATGGACCCGGCCAAGCTGCACGACGTCCCGGCCTGGCGTGACAGCGACGCGTACACGGCGCTGGAGCGGGACGTCATGGGGTACGCGGAGGGCATGACCGCGACCCCGCCCGACATCGACGACGACGTGGCCGCCCGCCTGGTCGAGCAGCTCGGCGAGCCGGCCTTCGTGGAGCTCACGACGATGGTGGCCGTGGAGAACCTGCGCTCCCGGGTCAACGCCGCACTCGGCCTGACCAGCCAGGGCTTCAAGGACTCGTGCGAGCTGCGCGGGTCCGGGTCCGAAGCGCAGTCCGCGGCCTGAGAGGGAGCTCAGAGCCGGCCGACCGGGACCGAGGCGTGGACCCAGTGCCAGTCGACGGGGGCCCACGCCTTCTTCAGGGCGGTCCGCTGCTTCGCGTACGTGCGCAGGGCGTCCTCCATCACCGTCGGGAGGTCGGCGAGGTCGTCGGGGGCGGGCACGCGCAGGATCAGGTGCTGCTTGCGGTGGAACAGCAGCAGGTCGCCGTCGGGGGCGCAGCCGGCCAGGGTGAAGGGGGTCAGGGGCTTGAAGGTCTTGGCGGCGGTGTCCAGCCGGGCACGCAGGGCGCCGCTCCTGTCCCAGGCGTACATGCCGTAGCGGTTGAGGTGGAAGGCCCGGCCGCGGTACGGGTCGCCGGCGAGGGTGAAGCAGAAGCCGGTGAAGGGGCTTTCGGTGCGCGGGTCCAGGCCCTGCAGGCGGCCGGTCATCTCGCCCTTGTCGTTGACCAGGGCGAAGACGAACGGCTGTCCCAGGTTGCCGCCGCGGTAGATCTTGGCGAAGACAGGGACGACGAACAGGTCGTCGGCCAGGGGGACGGGGCGGCCGAGGCGTGAGTCGTGCCACCCGGACAGCCGGTCCGCTCCGGCGACCAGCTCGGTCAGCGCCGGGCGCGGGCGATGCTCCCTGCCGACCGGCGAGCCCTGGTACCGGACTTGAGCCGTGAGGTCGTCGTCACCGTGGCGGGCCGGTGCGGGGTCGAGCGAGGAGATCGCCTCGATCAGCGGCCTGTTGTCCGGCGTCAAAGCACCGTCGGCGAGTCCGACGATGTTGGCGATGCGGCTGCCGTAGCCCCAGACCCCGTACTCGGCGGCCGTGCACAGCAGGCGCCCCGAGGGCGTGACGCTGATCGAGCCGGCGAAGCCGTTGCCCGCTGTGCGGTCCTCGGTCGAGGCGTAAGTGGCAAGCACTCGGCTCAGATCCGGTGCGATCAGGGTCGTACGGTCCCGGTGGGCGTTGACGGACAGCGTGCCGTCGGGCAGCACACAGAAGGTCATGTCGTCGCCGTCGGCCACGGCCGAGGCCGATCCGTCGTCGTCGGACGGGCACAGCGCACTGGCCAGGACCTCGCCGTCCGCGGAGTGCCGCGTGATGATCCGGTACCGGAAGTTCGCGACGCCCGGGTCCGGCTCGTCGTCGGCCACGCCCCAGGTGTTCCGGAGTGCGGTGGTCAACGTGTAGACGTCCCCACAGGGTGCGACCGTCACGTCGTCGACCGACGTCCGCCAACGCGGCGAGTGCGACGTCTGCGAGGACGGCGGCGTCAGGTCTATGCCGTGCGTGTCCACCAAGGCACCGGGCAGCACCGCCGGAAGCGTTTGGATCATGTCGGCCATTGTGCTCGCCCCCACTGACAGCGGGCACGCGCCCTGTGGGTCCGGCACCGCTGCACATCCTCGCGTTACTGAATAGCCAGTCAGTAGCATGGTGCCGTCCCCGCATCCTTTGGAGGCACCATGCCCGGCGCACCCCTGCTGTCCCTCACCTGGAACGACCACGTCACCGGCCACCGCGGCTTCCTGGTCGTCGACCGGCTGGTGCGTGGCGTGTCCAGCGGGGGCCTGCGCATGCGCCCGGGCTGCACCCTCGACGAAGTCGCCGGCCTCGCGCGCGGGATGACGATGAAGGAAGCCCTGCACTACGACCCGCGGGCCCGCTACATCCCGCTCGGCGGCGCGAAGGGCGGCATCGACTGCGATCCGCGCGACCCGGCGGCGTACGGGATTCTCGTGCGCTACCTGCGGGCCATGCGGCCCTACATCGAGAGCTTCTGGACCATGGGTGAGGATCTCGGGCTCACCCAGGACGTCGTCGACAGGGCGGTGGCGGAGGCCGGGCTGACCTCGTCCATCCAGGCGGTGTATCCGCTGCTCGACGACGAGAGGGAAGCCCGAGCGCGGCTGGCGGACGCGTTCGCCGTCGAGGTGGACGGCATCGGTCTGGACGAGCTGGTCGGCGGCTGCGGAGTCGCCGAGGCGGTACTCGTCGCGCTCGACCACGCGCGCGTGGAGCGCATCGGGGCCCGCGTGTCCGTGCAGGGCCTCGGCACGATGGGCGGGGCGACGGCCCGGTTCCTCCAACGGGCCGGGCTCAAGATCGTCGCCGTCGCCGACATCAAGGGGACGATCGCCAACCCGGACGGCCTGGACGTGGAGGCGCTGCTCGCCGCGCGGGACGCGTACGGCTGCGTGGACCGTTCCGTGCTGCGGCCCGGCGACCAGGAACTCGGCGACGACGCCTGGCTGGCGGCGGACGCGGAGGTGCTGGTCCCCGCCGCGGTGTCCTATGCGATCGACGCCGCCAACCAGGCGCGGATCAGGGCGCGTTGGATCGTCGAGGCCGCCAATCTGCCGGTGCTGCCGGAGGCCGAGGAGCTGCTGGCGGCCCGTGGCGTCACCGTCCTTCCGGACGTGGCCGTCAACTCCGGGACCAATGCCTGGTGGTGGTGGACGCTCTTCGGCGACGTCCCGGCCGACGCGAACGCGGCCTTCGCGCACACGCGCGGGGCGATGCGCGCCCTGGTCGGCCATCTCCTGGACCGTGCCGCCGCCGACGGCCGCACCCCGCGGGCCGCGGCGCACGCACTGGCGGCGGAGCGGCTGCCGGTCATCACGGAACGGTTCGGCACGTACCGCTGAATCTGCGGTACCGCTGAATCCTCGGTACCGCTGAGTCCCGGTACAGCCGAATCCCCGGTCGGCCCCGCCCTGCTCCGGCCGTCCGCGAGCAACTAGGGTGACGCCGTGGCACGGGTCCGGTTGAGTGTGCAGGAGCGGCGCGAAGAACTCCTTCGCGCCGCCGTCGAGCAGATCGAGGCCCGTGGCGTGGCCGCGGTCCGCATCGCCGATGTCGCCTCCTCGCTCGGCGTGAGCAACGCCCTGGTGCTCTACCACTTCGCGTCCAAGGAACGGCTCGTCGCGGCCGCCTTCACCTACGCCGCCGAGGGCGACCTGGCCCATCTGCGCAAGGTCCTGGGCCGCCGCACCACCGCCCTGCGCCGACTGCGGGCGGCGGTGCGCTGGTACGCGCCGACCGGCCAGGCCAAGGGCTGGCGGCTGTGGATCGAGGGCTGGGCCGCGGCCCAGCGCGAGCCCGCCCTGCGCGAGGTGACCCGCGACCTCGACCAGCAGTGGAAGGCCGCCCTCGCCGAGGTCATGGCCGAGGGCGCCGCCGCGGGCGAGTTCAGCTGCCCCGACCCGAGGGCGGCGGCCCTGCGCCTGACCGCCCTGCTCGACGGCCTGGCCGTGCAGACCACGGCGTACGCGGGCACGCTGACCCGGACCGCCATGCTGGAGTGGGTCGACGACGCCCTGGCCCGCGAACTCGGCCTCGACCGCGAGGCGTTGACCGGCGCGGCACACCAGGGCTGAACCGCCCGTTCAGGGCGAGACCGTCAGCACAGCTCATACACGGCAGTGACCGTCACCTGGTCCTCGACCTCCCCCGGCGCCACCGGCACGCCCTCCTTGTCGAACGCCACGGCCGGCATCGCGAGCGGGCGCGGCCGCCCGCTCTCCCCCTCGTTCAGCGACACCAGACGGCCCAGCTTGCAGCCGCTGAGCCGCGCGTACTGCACGGCCTTCTCGTGCGCGTCCAGGTGCGCGGAGCGGCGCGCCGCGGAACGCAGGCGGCTGCTGTCGGCGACGTCGAAGGCGACGGAGTGGATGCGGCCGGCGTCGCCGCTCGCGTCCATCACGGCCTGGATGACCGCGCCGGTCCGCTTGATGTCGCGGACCTGCAGCGAGAACACCTGCCCCGCCTGATATCCGGTGATCTTGGACGTGCCGGTGGTGGGGTTGTGCTCGTTGACGGCGGAGAGCGACAGGCTCTCGGTGCGTACGTCCCGCTCCGCGAGCCCCTCCTTCTTCGCGGCCGCGAGCAGCGCGTCCGCCGCGGCGTTCTGCGCCTTGAGGGCGGCCTGCGCGGTCGGCTTGGTGACCTCGACGCCGACGGTGACGACGGCCGTGTCCGGCATGGCCGTCGCACGGCCCTCGCCGGTCACGGTCACGGTCGCCGGCTTGGGCGCCTGCGCGGTCCCGGCCTGGGCGGCGGGCGAGGCCTCGGGTGCGGCGACGGCCTGCGTCGCGGCACCGGCGAGCAGGCCCCCGGCCAGGACGGCCGCGGCGAGCGACCGTGCGGCCAGGGGCGTTGAGGTGCGTACGGGCATGAGGGGTGGTCCTTCCGCTCTTAGGGCCCCTCCCCCGGTTCCCGGAGAGGCCGCGCGGTCATCCCAGCACCGGCGCCCGCCCGGGGGGCCACGCCACTCCCGCTCCGCGCCGCCTGTCACCTCACCGGGTCACCTCACCGGGCCACGAACTGCGTCAGGATCGCCTGCACCTCATAGATGTTGACGCCCTTGGTGAAGGTCTTCTCGATCGGCGTGGGGTTGCCCGATATCCAGATCTTGAGTTCCGCGTCGAGGTCGAAGTGCCCCGCGGTCTCCACCGCGAAGTGCGTGATGCTGCGGTACGGCACCGTGTGGTACTCGACCTTCTTGCCGGTGATCCCCTGCTTGTCGATGAGGACGAGGCGGCGATCGGTGAACAGCATGGTGTCGCGGATCAACACGAAGGCGGCGTAGACCTGTTCGCCCTGCCCGAGGAGGCGTGCGTACTCCTGCTGCGCCTTGCCCGGATCGATGGTGTGCGCGTTGCCGAAAAGCGCCATGACTGGCCCCCATGAGTAGACGTGTCGAAATCATCGAACTCTAACTCGATACGCCTTCGCTCCAGCTAAAGGGCAACCTCCTTACGGAGGCGACAGATCCGGCTCTCAGAGGCATCAGGAACGGCTCGCAGACCCAACAGGCCCGACGCACGAAGACATCAGGCCCGACGCACGGAGACATCAGGCCCGACTCACAGAGGCATCAGGTCCGGCCGCTTCGCCGACACGTGGTCGCCCGAAGACTCCCCGCGCAGCCGCCGCCCGATCCACGGGACCAGATACTCGCGCGCCCACTGGATGTCGTCGCGCCGCACCTCGAGCGTGCCTCGCGGCGGCAGCGGCGGCCATGCCTGGTCGGGGTCGGCCGGGATCTCCAGGCCGAGCACCTGGGCGGCGCGCAGCGCGACGCGGGTGTGGCCCTCCGCCGACAGGTGGAGGCGGTCACCGTCCCAGGCACGGCGGTCCTGGACCGAGCGCAGCGACCACAGGTCGAGGACGGGGCAGTCGTAGCGGTCGGCGATGGAGCGCACATGGGCGGTGTACGTAGCGATCTTGCCGCGCAGATGCCGCAGGACCGGAACGTTCCGGGTGTCGAAGCCGGTGGTCACGAGGACCGTGCCGACGTTCTCCTTCAGGTCGGCGACGGCCCGCTCGAAGCGGGCCGCGACGTCGTCGGGGTCGGTGCCGGGGCGAATGATGTCGTTGCCGCCGGCGCAGAAGCTCACCAGGTCGGGGGCGAGCTCCTTGGCGCGCGGGACCTGCTCCTCGACGATCTGGTCGAGGAGCTTGCCGCGCACGGCGAGGTTGGCGTAGCGGAAGGTCTGCTCGGGGTGCCGGTCGTCGAGGAGGACGGCCAGGCGGTCGGCCCAGCCGACGAAGGTGTCGCCGGGGCCCGGGTCGCCGACACCTTCGGTGAAGCTGTCGCCGACAGCCGCGTACGACTTGAACTGGGGTGTCGATTCGTCTGCCACGTCGGCATATCTTTCACCTCGTCCCGTGACCTACGCCACCGTAATAAGGGTCAACGGGGGCTTGACGGCGGGTGATATATGCCACCGATAAAGATCGAACCAAGTCGGAATACCGGGCATCAGCGCCGAACGCACCGATGGCCGGAGCCCTTTACGGGCTCCGGCCATCGGTGAAAGCACGGTCGCGATGCAGTTCGGGACGCGGCTCGGAACGCGCTCCTGAACACGGTGCGCAATGCGTCAGACGGTCACGCCGTGGCTGCGCAGGTACGCGAGCGGGTCGACGTCCGAGCCGTAGCCGGGGCCGGTGCGGACCTCGAAGTGCAGGTGCGGTCCGGTGGAGTTGCCGGTGGAGCCGGACAGGCCGATCTGGGTGCCGCCGTCGACGCTCTGCCCGGTGGCGACGTTCAGGGACGTCATGTGGGCGTACTGCGAGTAGTGGCCGTCGGCGTGCTGGATGACGACCTCGTTGCCGTACGAGCCGCTCCAGCCGGCCGAGACGACGGTGCCCTCGCCGATGGCCTTGACCGGGGTGCCGGACGGGACGACGAAGTCGGTGCCGGTGTGGTAGCCGCTGGACCACATGGCGCCGGCCGTGCGGTACGAGGTGCTGATGGGGGCCTCGACCGGGGCGGTGAAGCCGTTCGCGGCCTTGGCCTGGACGGCCTCGCCCTGCACGGCCTCGGCAGCCTTGGTGCCGGCCGCGTCGATCTGCGCCTGGCTGGCCGTGGCCCCGGTGGCGTCGGCCTTCGCCGCGGACTTCGCGGTGGCCTCGGCGGCGCCGTCGAGCTTCAGCTTCATGCCGGGGCGTATGTGCCGGGGGTCGTCGCCGACGACCTTGCGGTTGTCGGCGTACAGCTTCTTCCAGCCGCCGTCGACGTTCAGCTCGTCGGCGATCGCGGACAGCGAGTCCCCGGCGACGACGGAGTACGTCTTGGCGGCGGCCTGCGGTGCGGCGGCGGGGGCGGCCTGCTGCACCTGGGGGGCGGCGGCGGTCGCAGCATGGGCGCCGGCGGCTCCGAGCAGCGGCAGCGCGAGGGCGGCGCCTCCGGTGCCTGCGGCGGCGAATCCGCGGCTGATCCGCTGGGACTTGGGACGGCGGTGCTTACCCTTCGCGGGCATGGCGAATTCCTCTCCGGCGCCTGCGAGGTGAGCTGTCGGGTTCGGACTGGAGATGTCCGGCCGCTTTTACGCGGCTTCACCCCAAGCCTCTCCGGTGGACCGGATGCGGCATCTAACCGTGGGTCCCCCGCTCCTGCCGTACACGGGTGGGTGTGCGGAATTCCGGGCGGCGGCAGGATTGGGCGTCCGTCCGGATGCCGCAGAACGTAAACGAGCGCGGAGCGCGGAGACAAGCAATCAATTCCCGCGCAATTGCCCACCGATGATCCATTCCCGGAATTGCCGTCACACTCCGTGGATGAATGATCTTTAGTGCCGCCTTACCCCTGGAAATCGGCCCGCGAAGATCGCCACGCACGGTCACGACTATGATCCCGCTCACGGACAGAGAGCCATGAGCCTTTAGTTCCAGGCCAGTTACCACGAAGGCCCGCGTAAGCCCCTTATCCAGCGAACCACTTGAAGTTCACCAACCACCTGAAACTACCTAATCCCCCGAATCGGTCATTTACGACTGAAGCGGAAGATCGCGGCATCAAGGTCACCACGCAGCCCGGTGTGCAGCCCGTGATGGAGCAGCACCGCCCCCCGGTGCACCTCTCCCGCCCCGGCCCTGTCGCTCCTGCCGACCCTGTCCCCCACCCCGACCTGCTCGTACGTCCCCGCCGGATCGAGCCCCCGCAGCCGCAGCCGCGCCACCGGCTCCCCGTACCGCTGCGCCTGCAGCCACGCGAGGACGACGACCTCGCCCCCGTGCACGTACTGCACGGCACTGAGCCCGCCGTCCGGAGCCCGCAGCCGGTACAGCTCGCCGTGCTGCACGACGGGCCTGATCTCCTTGTAGAGGTCCACCCACTCCCGCGCCTCGGCCAGCTCCGCCTCGCTCCACCGCGTGAGATCGCCGCCCACCCCGAGCACCCCCGCCATGGCGCTCACGAAGCGGAAGCGAAGCGAGCTCACTCGGTCGTTGAGCTGCGTGTTCGGGCTGTCGGTGACCCAGGCGGCCATCACCCGGGCGGGGTGCAGCTGGCTGAAGCCGTGCTGGATGGCGAGCCGGTCCAACGGGTCGGTGTTGTCGGAGGTCCACACCTGGTCGGTCCGGGCGAGGATGCCCAGATCGATCCGGCCGCCCCCGCCCGAGCAGGACTCGAAGGCCACCCCGGGGTGCTCGGCCCGCAGCCGGTCGAGCAGCGCGTACAAGGCATGCACATGGTCATTCCAGAGCCGCTGCGGACACTCCTCGCCGGGCCAGCCCGCATCCGTGAAGCTGCGGTTGAAGTCCCATTTCACATAGTCGATCGGCGCGGACGACAACAGTGTGTGCAGCTGTTCCCACAGATAGTCCTGTACGTCGGTGCGCGCGAGGTTGAGCACCAGCTGATGCCGGAATTCGGTGCGGGTACGCCCGGGAAAGTGCTGCACCCAGTCGGGGTGCGCCCGATACAGATCACTGTCCGCGTTGACCATTTCCGGTTCGACCCAGATCCCGAACTGCATTCCCAGCCCGTGCACTTCATCGGCGAGCGGCTTCAGCCCGCCGGGAAAACGATCAGGATTCGGTGTCCAGTCGCCGAGGCCGGCCCGGTCGCTGGTGCGCCGCCCGAACCAGGCATCGTCCACCACGAACAGCTCCACACCGATGTCGGCCGCCCGCCGGGCCAGCGCCCGCTGCTGCGCCTCGGAGATGTCGAAGCCGGTGGCCTCCCAGGAGTTGTAGAGCACGGGCCGCACGTCCTGGGCGTCCGGGATCACGTGCTCCAGCTGGTAGGCGTGCCAGGCCCGGCTCGCCCCGCCGAAGCCACCCGCGCTCCACAGTCCGGCGAAGACGGGCGTGGTGAGGGACTCACCGGGCCGCAGCAGCGCCTGCCCCGAGTCGTCGTGCCCGCTCCCGCCGGCGATCTGCACCCGACCGTCCGGCAGCTGCTGCACGGCGATGCGCCATGACCCCGACCAGGCGAGGGCGCAGCCGTAGACCTCGCCGTGCTCCTCACTCGCCCCTTCCGCGTCGAGCGCGACCCAGGGCAGATGCTGATGGCTCGTGTGCCCGCGCCGACTCCCGATGATCTTCTCGCCGTACGTGAGGTCGGAGCGTACGAGCCGCGACTCGGCGGCCCACCGCCCGTGCAGCTGGGACAGCCGCCACCGCTCGCGCTCCGGCAGCGTCCAGACCGCGGAGTCCGCGCGCAGCACCTCCACGTCCGGGCCGTGGCCCAGGTGCTCCAGGACGGCGGAGCGCTCCAGCACGTCCCCGCGCATCCGGTACACCAGCGTGATCCCGAGCCGGTGCGCCGTGTCCTCGAAGCGCAGGCGCAGCTCGCCGGCCGCCACGCTCGCCGCCCCGAACTGCCACTCGGTGCCCCGCACTTCAGGCGTACGCACCGACAGCGCGGGCCGCACGAAGCGGGGCCCGCCCTCGACCGGGTACTCCTCGCGTCCGTCCAGCGGGGACTCGAACCCCCGGGCGGGCGGGCCCGGTTCGGCCGCCAGGGCCTCCGCGTCGGCGAGGGCGATGCGCGCGCCCCAGTGCAGGTGAAGCAGTTCGTCGCCGGCGCCCAGGTGGAGGGCGTAACTGCTGGTGGGCCCGGAGAGCACCCACGTACGACCGTCGCCACCGACCTCGATCACCAAGACCCCCACAGATCCGAACAGCCGCGATCAGCCACGCACAGGTGCGCACAGCCGTGAACACTCACGGCCATCTTCGGGGGCGCCCCACGGCCGGGGCAACGCCCGCGCCGCACTCTTCACCACCGCGCGCACATCCCGATGCCACCTCCGCTTTCCGGGCATGCGGACAGATGATTGCCCTGGACACCGATGTCGTATGGTCGAAGGCGCGCACCGCCGGCGAGCAAGCGCCGACGGCCTATTCGGAGGAGCCCCCGTGACGCAGCAGGTCCCGTCGACAGAACCCGAGCTGGCCGGAGTGCGCAATTTCCGTGACGTGGGCGGGCTGCCGACCGTGGACGGCCGGCGGTTGCAGGCCGGGCGGCTCTTCCGCAGTGGCCATCTGGCCCATGCCACCGCGTCCGACGCCGAGTTCCTCGGCTCGCTGGGGCTGCACACCATATTCGACTTCCGCAATGCGGCGGATCAGAAGCTCGAAGGCCCGGACGTCGAGCTGACCGGCGTACGCAATGTGAATCTGCCGCTCTCCGACCCGGCCGACGGCGCCGAGTTCTGGAAGATGGTCCGCGACGGCAACATGGACGAGCTCCGCTCGATCCTCGCCGACGGCAAGGCCGCGGACCGCATCACGTCGTCGTACCGCTCGATCATCAAGGAGCGCACCGCCGAGCACAGCCGGGTCCTGCACGCCCTCGCCGAGGACAGCGTGCCCGCCCTGATGCACTGCGCCGCCGGCAAGGACCGCGCGGGCCTGTCCATCGCGGTCACCCTGCTCGCCCTGGGCGTCGAGCGCGAGGCCATCGAGACGGACTACCTGGAGTCCAACGCCGCCCACCGCCGCTACAAGGTGAAGCGCACCAGCGACTCGCCGGAGGCCATGTCCCCCGAGGTCATGGAGCTCCTGAGCCCCCTCTTCGACGCCCGCGTCGAGTATCTGCGCGCCGCCTTCGACACGATCGAGGAGACCTGGGGCAGCGTCGACCGCTACCTCGAAGAGGGCCTGAAGGTCACGCCCGAGGTGCGCGAGCGGCTGCGCGAGAAGTTCCTCGACTAGGTTCCCCGCCCAGGCCTACTGGTTCTGCCCGCCGAGCGTGAAGAGCAGGTAGACGAAGGCCGCGAAGAGGTGTCCGACGGCGACGTACACGATCAGTCGGATGACGAGGCCCCGCGGGAACTTCTCCTCCATGTCGGTCTTCTTGTTCGCGCTCTCGGTGTCCTGGCTTGCGCTGTTCTCGTTCATGGCGTTCTCGCTCATGTCGGCTCTCCAAGACAGAGCGCGGTGGCCGGGCTCTGCAGCAGGGTGTGTACGAAAAGGAGCTCGACCCCGCTCCGGTCCGCAGCGGCGATCCGGTGCGGGGTCAGCGAGTCGAAGTGCGCGCTGTCTCCCGGTGCGAGCAGATGGGTGCTGTCGCCCAGGCGCATGCGCAACCGCCCGGTGAGGACGTACAGCCACTCCTCGCCCGGATGCACCCGCACGATGTCGCCCTGCGCGCCGTACGGCACTTGGAGGCGCAGGGCCTGCATCCCGCGGGCTGGCGCCCCGGCCTGCCAGTACGTCCAGCCGCCGGCCGCGGTGGGTTCCATGTCGGCGGCGCGCACCACGGCGTCACGGTCGGCGGGGGTCTCCCCGAGCAGCTCGGAGACCGTCGTACCGTAGATGCGCGCGAGGGCCAGCAGCATCGGAAGGGACGGCTGGCGTTGCCCGGTCTCGAGCCGCGAGAGATGCGCGGGCGACAGACCGGCGGATCGCGCGGCGGCCTCGAGCGTGAGCGAGGCGCGCCGCCGCAGCTCACGCAGCTGCGGCGCGACGGCGAGGGCGGCATCCGCCTCGGCAGGGTCGGCAGGACTCATGCCCATGATTCAGCCAGAGGTTTGCCTCAGCGGCAATTTTCTTGCCTCTGAGGCAAACCCGCGCCGGGCCGGTCAGCGATTCACCCGCCGGACCCGTCAGCGGTTGGCGACCGCCTGCTTCACCAGGGTCTTCCCGAAGTCCCACATCAGCCCGCCCCCGCTGTGGGCGTCGTCCATCACGGCGGTGAAGGCCTCGACGAAGCGGTCCACGTCCGCCTCCCCGATGGTCAGCGGCGGGATCAGCTTGATCACTTCCAGGTGGTCGCCGGACACCTGCGTCAGGATCCGGTGCTTCTGCAGCAGCGGCACGACGACCATCTGCGCGAACAGCCCCTTGCGCGCGACCTGCAGCGCGGCCCACCGGGTGCGCAGTTTCAGCGACGACGGCTTGCCGAACTCGATGCCGATCATCAGGCCGCGCCCGCGCACGTCGTGCAGCAGCTCGTACCGGTCCACGAGCGCCGCGAGCCGCGACTTCAGCAGCTCCCCCATCGCCCGCGCGTTGGCCACGACCTGCTCGTCCCGCATGACCGAGAGGACCGCGAGGCCGGCCGCCATGGCCTGGGCGTTGGAGCCGAAGCTCGCCGAGTGCACGAGCACCCGGTCCATCGACGAGTAGACCTTCTTGAAGATCCAGTCCTTGCCGAGGGTCGCCCCGACCGGCACATACCCGCCGGACAGCGCCTTGGCGACACAGACCAGATCGGGCTCGACGCCGTCCTCGTGCTGGTAGGCGTAGAAGTCGCCGGTCCGGCCGAGTCCGGTCTGTACCTCGTCGGCGATGAGCAGCGCCTTGTGCTGGTGCAGCAAGTCCTGGGCGGCGCGCAGGAATCCGGGCGGCGACTCGAGCACGCCCTTGCCCTGGATGGGCTCGACGACGAAGCCCGCCACGTCGCCCTTCTTCAACTCCCTTGCCAGCGCGTCGAGATCACCGAGCTCGATCGCGGTGTCGGGCAGCAGCGGCGCGAACCCGTCCCGGAACCCCGCCTCGCCGTTCACGGACAGCGACCCGGTGGTCAGCCCGTGGAAGGCGTGCGAGCAGTACAGGATCCTCGGCTTCCCGGTGGCGTACCGTGCGAACTTGAGCGCGGTCTCCACGGCCTCCGTACCGCTGTTGCCGAAGAAGACCCGGTCCAAGTGCGGGCTGTGGTTGAGGAGTTGCTCGGCGAGCAGACCCGGCAGCGGCTGGCAGTCGAAGCGGGTGAGGTCGGCGAGCGAGGCGTCCAGGACGTCGTGCAGGGCCTTGCGGACGACGGGGTGGTGCCGGCCGAGCCCCATCACCCCGAACCCGGCGAGCATGTCGAGGTAGTCGTTGCCCTCGGCGTCCCAGAAGTGCGCGCCCTCGGCCCGCTCGTAGACCTTGTCGAAGCCGATGGTGTGCAGCATGCGCGGCAGCTGGTGGTTGAGGTGCCGCGCATGCAGCTCATAGCGCTCGGCGCCGCGCTCGGCGAGCAGCCTGCCGAGGTCGAAGCCCTTGGACGCCTCGTCCGTCATACGTCTTTCTCCTTACGTTCCCCACGATCCGCGTTGCGTTCCCCACGTTCGGCCTTACGTGCCAACGTGGCCCCGATCCGTCCGGCGATCTCCACCGGAGTGAGCCCCAGATCGGCCAGGACTTCGCCCCGCTTGGCATGCGCCAGGAACTGTTCCGGGATGCCGAAGGTCCGCAGCGCCACGTCGACCTCCGCGTCCCGCAGCGCCTGCCCGACGGCCGAACCGACGCCCGCCGCACGGCTGTTGTCCTCCACCACGGCGACGAGCTCATGCTGCTCGGCCAGCGCCGGCAGCGCCTCGTCGACGGGCTTGACCCAGCGCGGGTCGACCACGGTGCACCCGATCCCCCGCGCCTGAAGGAGTTCGGCGGCCTGCAGACAGACGGGAGCCATGACCCCCACGGCGACCAGAAGTACCTGTGCGTCGTCGGCCCGGTGCAGCACGTCCATGCCGCCGACCCGGTCGAGGGCGGGGATCTCGGGCCCCACCGACTCTTTCGGGAAGCGGATCACCGTAGGGGCGTCGTCGACGTCCACCGCCTCCCGCAGCTGCGCGCGCAGCTGGTCCGCGTCGCGCGGGGCGGCGATGCGCAGGCCCGGCACGACCTGCAGCACGGACATGTCCCACATGCCGTTGTGCGAGGCCCCGTCCACGCCGGTCACCCCGGCCCGGTCGAGCACGAAGGTCACGCCGCTCCGGTGCAGGGCGACGTCCATGAGGAGCTGGTCGAAGGCCCGGTTGAGGAAGGTGGCGTACACGGCGACGACGGGGTGCAGTCCACCGGTGGCGAGGCCGGCCGCCGACACCGCCGCGTGCTGCTCGGCGATCCCGACGTCCCAGACCCGCTCGGGGAACTCCTCGGCGAACTTGGTGAGCCCCACCGGGTGCAGCATCGCCGCCGTGATCGCCACGACATCGGGGCGTTCCCGCCCGATCTCCGCGATCTCGTCGCCGAACACCGAGGTCCAGGAAGGCCCGTTGGACGGGGCGAGCGGCTCACACGTGAGCGGGTCCATGACCCCCACGGTGTGGAAGCGGTCGGCCTCGTCCGCAAGCGCGGGCTCGTACCCGCGCCCCTTCTCGGTCAGACAGTGCACGAGCACCGGCCCGTGGAACCGCTTGGCCCGCCGCAGCGCCGACTCGACGGCCGCGATGTCGTGCCCGTCGATCGGCCCGACGTACTTGAGCCCCAGGTCCTCGAACATGCCCTGCGGTGCGAAGGCGTCCTTGAAGCCCTTCTTCGCCCCGTGCAGCGACTCGTACAGCGGCTGCCCGATCACCGGCGTGTGCTGCAGCAGCTCCTTGCCCCAGGCCAGCACCTTCTCGTAGCCGTCGGTCGTGCGCAGCGTGGCCAGATGGTTGGCGAGACCGCCGATGGTGGGAGCGTACGACCGCTCGTTGTCATTGACGACGATGATCAGCGGCCGGTCCTTGGCGGCGGCGATGTTGTTCAGCGCCTCCCAGGCCATGCCCCCGGTGAGCGCCCCGTCCCCGATGACGGCGACGACATGGCCGGGGTCGCCCAGCACCTCGTGCGCCTTGGCGAGCCCGTCCGCCCAGCCGAGGGCGGTGGAGGCGTGGCTGTTCTCGACGATGTCGTGCTCGGACTCCTCGCGCGAGGGGTAGCCGGACAGGCCGCCCTTGCCCCGCAGCTTGGAGAAGTCCTGCCGTCCGGTGAGCAGTTTGTGGACGTAGCTCTGATGCCCGGTGTCCCACACGATCCGGTCGACCGGCGACTCGAAGACGCGGTGCAGGGCGATGGACAGCTCCACCACACCGAGGTTGGGACCGAGGTGGCCGCCGGTGCGGGCGACCGCGTGCACCAGGAACTCCCGGATCTCCTCGGCGAGTTCGGCGAGTTCGTCCTCGGTCAGCGCCTTCAGGTCGCGCGGCCCCCGAATGTTCTCCAGAATCGTCACGCTCGGGCCCCCTCCTTCTCGCTTGTACGCATCGCTTGTACGTATCGCTCGAAGCGTCAGCTCAAGGCTTCAGCTCACGACCCCGGCCGGCTCGCCGGCCGCCGTGACCACCGGTGCGCCGGAGGCGACGCCGTCCTTCTCCATCTGCTCGGCGATCTTCATGGCCTCGTCGATCAGCGTCTCCACGATCTTCGACTCGGGCACGGTCTTGATGACCTCGCCCTTGACGAAGATCTGCCCCTTGCCGTTGCCGGACGCCACGCCCAGATCGGCCTCGCGGGCCTCACCGGGACCATTCACGACACAGCCCATGACGGCCACGCGAAGCGGCACTTCCATGCCCTCCAGGCCCGCCGTCACCTCGTCGGCCAGCTTGTAGACGTCGACCTGGGCCCGCCCGCAGGACGGGCACGACACGATCTCCAGGCGCCGCTGCTTCAGGTTCAGCGACTCCAGGATCTGCAGCCCGACCTTGACCTCCTCGGCCGGCGGCGCGGACAACGAGACCCGGATGGTGTCGCCGATCCCCTCGCTCAGCAACGCCCCGAAGGCGACAGCTGACTTGATCGTGCCCTGGAACGCGGGGCCCGCCTCCGTCACCCCCAGATGCAGCGGATAGTCACAGGCGGCGGCCAGCTGCCGGTAGGCGTTGACCATGACCACCGGGTCGTTGTGCTTGACCGAGATCTTGATGTCCCTGAAGCCATGCTCCTCGAAGAGCGACGCCTCCCACAGCGCCGACTCCACGAGCGCCTCGGGCGTCGCCTTCCCGTACTTCTCCATCAGGCGCCGGTCGAGCGAGCCCGCGTTGACGCCGATCCGGATCGGCGTCCCGGCCGCCGAGGCGGCCTGCGCGATCTCCTTCACCTTGTCGTCGAACTGCTTGATGTTCCCCGGGTTCACGCGGACCGCCGCACACCCGGCGTCGATCGCCGCGAAGACGTACTTCGGCTGGAAGTGGATGTCCGCGATCACCGGGATCTGCGACTTGCGGGCGATGGTCGCCAGCGCGTCCGCGTCGTCCTGCGTGGGGCAGGCGACGCGCACGATCTGGCAGCCGGACGCGGTGAGTTCGGCGATCTGCTGCAGCGTGGCACCGATGTCGGACGTACGCGTCGTCGTCATCGACTGCACCGAGACCGGTGCGTCACCCCCCACCGCCACCGACCCGACCTGGATCTGCCGGGAGCGACGGCGCTCCGCGACGGGCCGGGCCGGCAGCTCGGGTACTCCGAGTGCGACAGGTTCCCCACTCATGTCGTCACCCGTTCCTCAGCTGCGGTTTCCGGAAACGGTCTCCCGCATCGCGCGCAGCGACTCCTTGAGGGACCCCATGGTGGCGAGCACGGCGGTCGGCTCGTAGCCGCAGTGCGCCATGCAGTTGGCGCAGCGCGGGTCCTTGCCCCGGCCGTACTTGTCCCAGTCGGTCTCCTCGACGAGTTCCTTGTACGTGGGCACATAGCCGTCGCTCATCAGATAGCAGGGCCGCTGCCAGCCGAAGAGCGAGTAGTTGGGGATGGCCCACGCCGTGCACGGGAAGTCGACCTTGCCCTCGAGGAAGTCGAGGAACAGCGGCGAGTGGTTGAGCCGCCAGCGCCGCCGGTTGCCGCCCGCGAAGGCCTTCTTGAAGAGCTCGCGGGTCTGCTCGACGCCCAGGAAGTGCTCCTGGTCGGGCGCCTTCTCGTAGGCGTAGGCGGGCGAGAGCATCATCTCGTCCACCTCGAGGTCGTCATTGAGGAAGTTGAGGACCTCGATGATGGTCTGGGGGGTGTCGGTGTTGAAGAACGTCGAGTTGGTGGTGACGCGGAAGCCGCGCTTCTTGGCCTCCTTGATGGCCTCCACCGCCTCGTCGAACACGCCCTCCTTCGCGACGGACTCGTCGTGCCGCTCGCGCATGCCGTCGATGTGCACGGCGAAGGCGAAGTACGGGGAGGGCGTGAACTTGTCCATCTTCTTGCGCAGCAGCATGGCGTTGGTGCAGAGGAAGATGTACTTCTTCTTGGCCACCAACTGCCGGACGATCTCGTCGATCTGAGGGTGCATCAGCGGCTCGCCGCCGGCGATGGACACCATCGGTGCCCCGGACTCGAGCACGGCGCCCACGGCCTGGGCCACGGGCATCCGCTGCTTGAGCACCCCGGCCGGATGCTGGATCTTGCCGCAGCCCTCGCACGCGAGGTTGCAGGCGAACAGCGGCTCGAGCTCAACGATCAAGGGAAACTTGTCGCGCTTGCGGAGCTTCTGTTCAAAGAGATAGGTAGCGACCTTGATGGACTGACGAAGCGGCATGGCCATGACTAGCTCACCTCCGGGGGAGCAGCAAAGAACGGTGCCATTCATAGAAGGCCGGAAGGACGGCACGAAGAACGCGGAAAGCTGATATTCCACCGCGCACCGTGCCGATGCGGACGAGTTCATGCTCGGGGGCGTCCACGACCACCCGTACGGCCGCAACCGGGCGCGGCCCGGCCTGCACGGCGGTGTACAGCGTGGCTGCGGACTCCATGTCCACCGCGATCGATCCCTGAGCCAGCAGATCGGCGCGCTCGTGCCCCCGTACGACATGGGCGGAACCGGTCATCGGGCCGGTGTGCACGGTGTGTCCCGGCACGGCCTTGACCAGCTCCTTGACCAGGAGCTCGGTGCCCTCGCAGACGGTGGCGCCGCGCGGGTCGCGGGTCTCGTCGGCGACGACCAGGTCACCCGGGTGCATACCGGGTGCGAGGCCCGCGCAGAAGCCCGTCGCGATGACGGCCGCGTCGCGGAGGGCCGGGTCCCCGAGCGTGCGCGTGACGGCGCGCTCGGCGGCCTTGGGTCCCATGCCGGTGCGCAGCACCGTGACGGGACCCTGGGCCGACGTGCGGTCGCCGCGGCCCAGGGCGAACCGCTCGATGCGCAGCGCGCACGCGATCAGCAGCGGCGAAACGGACTCCCGCGCGGGCTCCGCGGGCTGTTTCATAGGGGGGTCGATTCCCAACTCAGCTCCTCCCGTGGCCGGTTCCGTGCACATACCGGCCGAGCGCGGTGAGCGGGAACACCTGCCGGTAGAGGTGGTAGTTGATGGAGAAGTCCCACGGGAAGCCGGTCCCCGTGAAGTACGGCTCGTCCCAGGACCCGTCCGCGAGCTGGGTCTCGGCGAGCCAGGCGACCCCGCGCTCGGTGGCCTTCGACTCCCGCTCCCCCGCCGCGAGCAGCGCGAGCAGCGCCCACCCGGTCTGGGAGGCGGTGGACTCGCCGCGGGCCACCCACTTGGTGTCGACGTACGAGCGCAGGTCCTCGCCCCAGCCCCCGTCGTCGTTCTGCACCGACTCCAGCCAGCTCACCGCGCGCCGGATCGCCGGGTGCGAGCCGGGCAGGCCGGCGGCGGCCAGGGCGGGCACCACGGATCCGGTGCCGTAGATGTAGTTGACGCCCCAGCGCCCGAACCAGGCGCCGTTCGCCTCCTGTTCGGCGAGCAGCCACTCGATGCCGCGGCGGGTGCGCGGGTCGTGCGAGAGGCCCTCGTAGGCGAGCATCTCCACGACGTGCGCGGTGACGTCGGCGGACGGCGGGTCGATGACCTCGCCGAAGTCGCAGAACGGCAGGCGGTTGGGGAACGGGCTGGTGTTGTCGACGTCGAAGGCGCCCCAGGCGCCGTTCTTGGACTGCATGCCGAGGTTCCAGCGCACCGCGCGGCCGACGGCTCCGTCGACCCGCCGGGGGTCGGGGTGCTGGACGCGGCGCAGGGCGAGGACGACCTCGGCGGTGTCGTCGATGTCCGGGTAGTTGTCGTTGTGGAACTCGAACGCCCAGCCGCCCGGCGGTAGTTGGGGCCTGCGCACCGACCAGTCGCCGGGCCGGGTGATCTCCTCGGCGAGCATCCAGTCGGCGGCCTTCACCAGCGCCGGATGGTCGGCGGGCAGTCCCGCGTCGGCCAGCGCGATGGTGGCGAGGCAGGTGTCCCACACCGGCGACTGGCAGGCCTCGATCATCCGGGCCCCGTCCTCGCGCCAGATCGCGAACCGGTCCAGGGAAGCAAGGCCCTCGCGGAGCACCGGGTGATCGAGGTCGTAGCCGAGCAGATGCAGGGCGATCACCGAGTACACGGCGGGCGGCTGGATGCCACCCCAGCAGCCGTCGTTCTCCTGGCGCTCGATGATCCAGCGGGCGGCGGAGCGCATCGCCATCCGCCGCAGACCGGGCACCGCGACCTTGTGGTACGCGTGCAGCGCCTTGTCGAGGCGCTGGAACACGCCGTCCCAACTGGCAACCGGGGCAAGGGGTTTGGCGGGGTTGGGGTCGCGGGCGTCGGTGTGCAGCTCGTCGAGCGCGAAGGGCGCGGGCCGCACCGGCCGCTTCGCGGAGACGACGGTGAGCGGCACGATCGTCTGCCGGGCCCAGCACCCGAAGTCGTAGATGTTGAGCGGGAACCACTTGGGGAAGTAGATGAGCTCCGGCGGCAGTTGGGGCAGGTCGTCCCACTTCCACCAGCCGAAGAGCGCCAGCCAGATCCGGGTGAACACCCGCGCGGCCGCGATGCCGCCCTTGTCGCGGATCCACGCGGAGGCCTTCGCCATGTGCTCCGCGTCGGGCGCGTCACCGGCCATCCGGAGCGCGACGTACGCCTCGATGGTGGCGGAGAGGTCCCCGGGTCCGCCGAAGAACGTGGCCCAGGTGCCGTCCTCGCGCTGCTCGCCCCGGATGAAGAGCCCGGCGGCCTGCGTCGTCTTCTCGTCCCGGATGCCCAGGAACTGCCTGAGCAGCAGGTCCTCGGCGTCCATCGTGACGTTGGTCTCGAGGTCGCCCTTCCACCACCCCTGCGCGTCCTGCCTGGAGAGCAGATATGCGGTGGCCCGCTGCGTGGCCCCCCGCGCCGCCTCGAACGCGGCCGGGGTCGGGTCGGTTTCGGTGGCCGAGGCTGCGCGGGGCGGGAGGGCTCCGGTGCTTCCGTCGGTCGTCGCTGTCATGGCTTCCCCTTCGTGCAGTTTCGCTTGCTTCGAAGTGCTGCTGTGCTGGGGTCTGCCGTCGGCCGGGGGCTGGTCTTGCGTCAGCCGCCCGGCCGGCGACTGCGAGTCATATGAGGCTGCTGCGGCGGCTCCTGATGGTGATCATCTCTTTCGTACGACGACGAAGTCGGCGAGCTCCACCAGCTGCGCCCTGACCCGGTCCGGCATGTCCACCCGGTTCAGGGCCTCGACGGCGATGGTGTGCTGGCGCCGGGCCTCCTGGGCGGTCCACTCACGGCCGCCCGCCTCCTCGATGAGGGCCGCGCGGGTGGCGAACTCCTCCTCGGAGAAGTTCTCGAAGTCATTGCTCTTGGCGTCGGCCGCGAGCAGCTCACCGAGGCGCTCGGCGGCCGGACCGCTGGCCGCGAGGGCGGCCACCACGGGCAGCGACTTCTTGCGCTGGCGCAGGTCGGACCAGGTCTGCTTGCCGGTGGACTCCGGGTCGCCCCAGATGCCGAGCAGGTCGTCCACGGCCTGGAAGGCGAGGCCGAGGTGGTAGCCGTACTCCTCGAGGGTGTCCGCGGTGGCGTCGTCGGCGCCGCCGAGGACCGCGCCGATGGAGACGGCGCAGGCGAGCAGGGCGCCGGTCTTGTTGCCCTCCATCTCCAGGCACTCCTCGACGGTGACCCGCTCGCGGTGCTCGTAGGAGATGTCCTGCGCCTGCCCGTCGATCAACTTCCTGGTGGCGGTGGTCAGTCGGCGAGTGGCGCGACCGGCCTCGACGGTGCCGAGTTCGAGCAGCACCTCGTTGGCGAGGGCGAACAGCGCGTCGCCGACGAGGATCGCCTGGGCGGGGCCGTGCACCTTCCACACGGTGTCGCGGTGGCGGCGCTGCTCGTCGCCGTCCATCAGGTCGTCGTGCAGGAGCGAGAAGTTGTGCACCAGTTCCACGGCGACCGCGCCGGGGATGCCCACCTCGGGGGTGCTGCCTGCCGCCTCGGCGGAGAGCAGCGCGAGCGCGGGGCGTACGGCCTTGCCGCCGTCCCCGTCGGACGGGCGGCCCTCGGCGTCGATCCAGCCGAAGTGGTAGGCCGCGACGGTGTCCATGGGCGGCGCGAGCCGGTCCACAGCGGCACGGAGCACGGGCTGGGCCATGGTCCGTCCGCGCTCCAGGAGCGCGGTCACATCCGCGGCTTCGGTCGCTGCCGGTCCCGCCGAGGGCACAGTCGGCACAGTCTCTCCTCTGATGATTCCAGTACTGGTGCTGCTGCTCATGCCGCCTCCTGAAACAGATGGTCATGAGGGCGGCCGAGTGCTTCGAGCGCGGCCTGAGCGGCCTGGGTACCACTGCGCACCGCGCTCTCCATGGTCGCGGGCCAGCCGGTGGCCGTCCACGCGCCGGCCAGGTACAGGCCGGGGGCCTTGGTGCGGGCGGCGGGCCGCAGGCGGCCCACGCCGGGGGTGGGGGCGAAGGTCGCGGTGCGCTCGCGCGTGACGAAGAAGTCGCGCACCTGCGCACCCCGTGCGGCGGGCAACAGCCGCTCCAGCTCCGGCAGATAGCGCGTCCGCAGCTCGGCGACGGGCGTGTCGATCTCGTCCTGCGCGATGGACTGCGACAGGGCGAGGTACTGGCCGCCGGTGTACCCGGAGGCCTCGGTGCGGTCGAAGACCCACTGGACGGGGGTGCCGAGCGCGGCGAAGAAGGGCTGCTTGAGGACCTTGCGGTCGTACAGGACGTGGATGTTCAGGATCGGCGCGGTGCCGATGTCGAGCAGCGCGTCCTGGTTGTCGAGCGCGCCCTCGGGCAGCAGCTCGTGCGCCTCGCGCTGCGGTACGGCGAGCACGACGGTGTCGGCGTCGATCCGCTCCCCGTCCACGTCGACGCGCCAACTGCCGTCCTCCGTACGGGAGACGGCATCGACCTTGGTGCGCAGTTCGGTGCGCACGCCGGCCTTGTCCAGGGCCTCGCGGGCGAGCGTGTCGTGCAGGTCGCCGAGCGGTACCCGGGCCCAGCCGATGTCGGCCGCGCCGGGGTCGGAGAGCAGTCCGGTCTTGAAGACCATGGCGGCGAGGCCGAGCGAGGAGTCCCCCGCGACCGCGTTGAGCGTGGCGATGCCGACCAGGTCCCACAGGGCCTCGATGGCCCGCGGCGACTGCCCGTGCTTCGCCAGCCAGGTCCCGAAGTCCACGTCGTCCAGGGCCGGATCGGCCAGGTCGAGCCCCTTGAGCGCGAGTGCGGCCCGGCCGACCTTGGCGCGCTCGGCGAGCGAGAGGTGCGGGTACGTCGACAGGCTCGCGGCCAGGTGCAGCGGCACGGGGAGCGCCGTGCGGCGCAGCCGGCCGAGGCGCATCCGGTCGGCGTCGAGCACCGGCACATCGAGACGTTTCTGCAGGGGCGCGAGGTGCGCGCCCCGCACGCGGTCGAGAAACCACTGGTAGGCGGTGCAGCAACGCAGGTACACGTGCTGGCCGTTGTCCACGGTCAGCTCGCCGCGCTTGAACGAGAAGGCGAGGCCGCCGAGCCGGGGCCGCCCTTCGAGCAGCGTCACCCGCAGCCCGCCGTCGGCGAGCGCGAGTGCCGTGGTGATCCCGGCGAGCCCGCCGCCGACGACCACCGCGGACGCGCCTTCGGCGCGGTCCGGCTGCGTGTCGTTCGCGGTCATGCGCCCTCCCCTTGGGCCGCGCCGATCACCGGTGCCGGGCAGGCCATCTCAGTCAGGGACGCCGTCCCCCCACGGAGGGTTGCCTGCCGCTTGGGGGGAATTGCCCGGTACTGAACGGGGATGCGCGTCTCGACACAGATGCGCGTCACGTACGCCTCCTGGCGGTCTGCCGGGAGATGTACCGTGCGTCGATCCCGGACAGACCACGCACGGCGACGTACGCCTTCTCCCGCCCCGGCAGCGACACCCGGCCGCGCAGCACCGCCTCGGGCTCGCGCTCGATGCGGTCGAGCAGGCGCCGGTAGATTCCGGCCATGGCCGCGACACAGGCGCCGCTGCGCCGGTCGAGCATGGGCAGGAGCCGGTAGCCCTCGGCGAACAGGGCGCGGGCGCGCCGGACCTCGAAGTGCACGAGGCCCGCGAAGTCGGCCCCGGCGGGCATCTCGGAGCGGGCGAATCCGTCCGAGCAGCCGAACTTGGCGAGGTCGTCGGCCGGCAGATAGGTGCGGCCGCCCTCGGCGTCCTCGCGAACGTCCCTGAGGATGTTGGTGAGTTGGAGCGCGAGGCCGAGCGTGTCGGCGTACTCCGGCGCACGCTCCGCCTGGCGCGCCCCCGGCTCGGTGCCGAACACGCCGAGCGAGAGCCGTCCGATGGCGCCGGCCACACAGCGGCAGTAGACCTTGAGGTCGTCCCAGGTCTCGTAGGTCTCGCCGCGTACGTCCATGAGGACGCCGTCGATGAGTTCGTCGAGCCCCTCGAGCGGGATCGGGAAGTGCTGAGCGGCATGGCTGAGCGCGACGGCCACCGGGTCGGTGTCGTCCTCGTCCACCTGACCTGCCCGGACCCGGTCGAGCAGGGCCCTGGTGTCCTCCAGCCGGACGCCCTTGACGTCCGGGGCGAGCGCACCGTCGCCGATGTCGTCGACCCGCCGGGAAAACGCGTACAGCGCCGACATGGCACGCCGCTTCGGCGCCGGCAACAGCCTGATGCCGTACGCGAAGTTGCGCGCCTGCTGGCCTGTCACGGCCTCGCAGTAGCTGTACGCAGCAAGTACCGGCGCGGACACGTCTTCATTCCCCTCAGTGCTCCCCACAGTTCGGCTCACCCCTCTCCTCGCAGAGTCGCTCCCACCTCGCGCAGCAAGCGCATCTTGGTGGGCTTGGGCGGTCCTGGCAGTACGTCGTGTCCCACAGCCTCGATCGCCGCCAGCGCCGCGCGTCCCCCCGCCACGAATCCGGCGAGCAGCAGTCTCAGCCTGCCGTGCACGCTACCCACCAGCGGGGTGCCTTCATTCAGGAGGCCCTGGGCGCGTCCTGATTCGTATGCAACCAGTGCGCGCACCGATGCGCCCGCCGCGGGAGCGGCCAGATCGGCTTCCGTGACGGAGAAGCGCTTCATGTCCTCGCCCGGCAGATAGATCCGGTCACGTGCGAGATCCTCACTGACGTCCTGCAGATGCTCGACGATCTGCAGGGCCGTGCAGATCGCGTCGGAGAGCCGTACCCGCTCCGGGCTGGTGGTTCCGGTGATGCCGAGGACCAGGCGGCCGACCGGGTTGGCCGAAAGTTCGCAGTACGCGAGGAGGTCGTCGTACGTCTCGTACCGGCTGACGAGCTGATCCTGGCGGTTCGCCTCGATGAGGCCGAGGAAGGGCTCCGGGGTCAGGCGGTGGCGGCGGACGGTGGGCTGCAGTTTACGCAGCAGGGGGTGGCGCGGCGTCGAGTCGAAGACCTTGCGCAGGTCCGCCTCGAAGGCGTCCAGGAAGGCGAGCCGGTCCTCGGCCGCCGCGGCGTCCAGGCCCAGGTGTCGGGCGTCGCCTCCGCCCGGGGCGAGGTCGCCGTCGCCGATGTCGTCGACGAGGCGGGCGTAGCCGTAGATCGCCATCAGGTCGGCGCGCCAGGCCTTGGGCAGGAAGAAGGGCGCGACGGGGAAGTTCTCGTCGGCGGCCTTGTCGAGCGTCGCACGTGCGGGGGCACCGGGGCTCGTCACCCGGCTTCCCGTCACCGCGTGCTGCCCGGTGCGGGGACGGCAGAAGCCTTGCGGAGCTGGGAGTTTTCACAAGCCATAGCCGTCACGTCTCCCGTTCTACACTGCGACCCAATACATCCTATTTCGGACACGCCGCCGATACCGCCCCAGCTTACGTTGTACAGCGCCGACCGGAATGCCGGGGTGTTCTGCACATCACAACAACACACCGATTCGTGTCAACATTCCTGACCGGTAAGGGAGTTGGCCCCGGCCGGGCCGGGTCCTCCATGCCTGCACTCACGACGGGGCCCCGCCGGACGGTTCCGGCGGGGCCCGTTTCACGTGCGGCGGCTACTTGCCGGTGAACTTCTCGTACTCCTTGAGCACCTCGTCCGTGGCGCCGTCCATGCGCAGCTCGCCGCGTTCGAGCCACAGCACACGGTCGCAGGTGTCCCTGATCGACTTGTTGTTGTGGCTGACCAGGAAGACCGTGCCGGCCTCCTTGCGAAGCTCGCGGATGCGGGCCTCGGAGCGCTTCTGGAAGGACCGGTCACCGGTGGCGAGGGCCTCGTCGATCATCAGGACGTCGTGGTCCTTGGCCGCCGCGATGGAGAAGCGGAGGCGGGCCGCCATGCCGGAGGAGTAGGTGCGCATCGGCAGAGTGATGAAGTCGCCCTTCTCGTTGATGCCCGAGAAGTCGACGATCTGCTGGTAGCGCTCCTTGATCTGCTCGCGGGACATACCCATGGCGAGCCCGCCGAGTATGACGTTCCGCTCGCCCGTGAGGTCGTTCATCAGGGCCGCGTTCACACCGAGCAGCGAGGGCTGGCCGTCGGTGTAGACCTTGCCCTTCTCGGCGGGGAGCAGGCCCGCGATGGCGCGGAGCAGCGTGGACTTGCCGGAACCGTTGGAGCCGATAAGGCCGATGGCCTCACCGCGGTAGGCGGTGAAGCTGACGCCGCGTACGGCGTGCACCTTGCGCACACCGCGCTCGTCGCCGCGCCTGATGATGCGACTCAGGGCCGAGGTCGCACTGCCCTTGCCGGTCTTGGCGCCGTTGACGCGGTAGACGATGTGCAGCTCGTCCGCGATGACGGTGGGGATCTTCGCATCCACCGGGGGGGTCGTCTCAGCCACGGCCGTAACGCTCCTCAGCCTTCCAGAAGTACACAAAACCGAGGACGCCGGTGAGCACCGCCCAGCCGAGTGCGACGGTCCAAACGTGCGGCGGCAGGTTCTGGTGCCCCTCGAAGCCGTCGATCAGCGCGTACCGCATGAGGTCCATGTAGACCGCCGCCGGATTGGCGAGCAGCACATCGGCCATCCAGGCCGGGGCGTGCGCCTCCTTCAGCATGTGGGCCAGCGGGAACATCACGCCGGACGCGTACATCCAGGTCCGCAGCACGAACGGCATCAGCTGGGCGAGGTCGGGCGTCTTGCTGCCCATCCGCGCCATGATCAGCGACAGGCCGACGTTGAAGACGAACTGCAGCGCCAGGGCGGGGACGACCAGGAGCCAGGACCAGCTCGGGAAGTGCCCGAAGCCGAGCAGCACCACGACCAGGACGATCATCGAGAACAGCAGTTGCTGAAGCTGTTGCAGCGAGAACGAGATGGGCAGCGAGGCGCGCGGGAAGTGCAGCGCACGCACCAGGCCCAGGTTCCCGGAGATCGCCCGCACACCCGCCATCACCGAGCTCTGCGTGAAGGTGAAGACGAAGACGCCCGTCACGAGGAACGGGATGTAGATGTCGTTCGGCATCCCGCCCCGGCCGCCGAGCAGCAGGCCGAAGATGAAGAAGTAGACCGCGGCGTTCAACAGCGGCGTCGCCACCTGCCACAGCTGGCCGAGCTTCGCCTGGCTGTACTGGGCGGTGAGCTTGGCCTGCGAGAAGGCGAGGATGAAGTGGCGGCGGTCCCAGAGTTGACCGACGTACTCGAGAAGTCCTGGCCGGGCACCGCTCTGGCTGAGGCCGTACTTGGCAGCCAGTTCGGCCCGGGAGAGCCCGTCATCGGGCGACGGTGGCACACTCACCGCGACACCGCCGTCATGCGTTGTCTCACTCACAAGTGGAAACTTTCGTCTTCAAGATGCGCTGCTGGTTCACGCGCAGCAGGAACCAGGGCTGTGCCGTATGGGGGACACGGCCCGAATGCTCTCAGACACGAGCTTGTCAGATGACAGGAGGTCGGCCCAGTCGGGTCAGCCGCCACACCGTACGCCACTTCATGGGGCGCCTGGGCCCGCAGGGGGTGGTCCAGCCCTCCTTGAAGCCGCCGAACCAGGCCTTGAGGGCGGGCCGGGAGGGCCGCCGGACCAGGGTGAGCAGCATCCAGACCCCGAGGTAGACGGGGACCAGCGGGGCGGGGAGGTTGCGGCGGGCCAGCCAGACGCGGTTGCGGGCGACCATCCGGTGGTAGACCGCGTGCCGTGAGGGGGCCGTGGTGGGGTGGTTCAGGACCATGTCGGACCGGTAGTCGATCATCCAGCCGGCGTCGAGGGCCCGCCAGGCCAGATCGGTCTCCTCATGGGCGTAGAAGAAGTCGTCGGGCAGCCCGCCGACCTCTTGGAACACCTTGGTGCGGACGGCGTTGGCGCCGCCCAGGAAGGTGGTGACGCGGGAGTTGCGCATCGGGTCGGAGGCCCGCAGCCGCGGCACGTGCCGGCGCTGGGTCTCGCCGGTGTCCGGGTCGGCGATGCGGAAGCTGATGATGCCCAGCTTCGGGTCCGCCGTGAAGGCCTTGCGGCACAGCTCGGCGGTGTCGGTGTTCGGGAGCAGGCCGTCGTCGTCCAGGAAGAGCAGGACGTCGACGTCCCGGCCCCTCTCGCCGAAGGCCTCGATGCCTATGTTGCGGCCGCCGGGGATGCCCAGGTTCTCGGGCAGCTCGACGGTGCGTACGCCCGCGGGGACGTCCGGCACCGGGGAGCCGTTGCCGACCACGACCACCTCGACGCGGTCGCCGTCCTGCTTGGCGACCGAGTCGAGGAGGGCGCGGAGCTCGTCGGGGCGGTTACCCATGGTGATGATCACCGCTCCGACCTTCAGCTGGTCGGTCACTTGAGCCTGCTCGAGGCCAGGATGGACACGAGGTGCAGCAGGGTCTGCAGCAGGGCGATGCCGGCCAGTACGGCCACGCCGAGGCGCGAGAAGTACAGGTCTCCGCGGGCCTGGTCCACGATCGCGAGGACGAGGATCAGCAGGGACGCCTCGATGCCGAGGATGAGCCGGTGGAACTTCAGGGCCGATGCGGCCCTGCGGGCCAGGGCCATGCCGGACGAGCTGATCTCGGCGGCGGACTCCTGGACCACGGGCTTGTTCGCCTGGTGCCGGGCCACTCCGACCAGGTCCGTCTCGGACTTGATCAGAATGGCGCCGAGCGCGGCGAGCGTCCCGAGGAACGCCCACAGCCAGTCGATGCGCCCCTCGCCCCAGATGTCGGCGGCGCGCAGGCCGAAGCCGACCAGGACAGCGGCGTCGCAGATGTAGGCGGCGACGCGGTCCAGGTAGACACCGGCGAGCGAGTACTGCTTCTTGTAGCGGGCCAGCTCACCGTCGACGCAGTCGAACAGCAGGTAGAGCTGGACCATCAGCACGCCGAGCACGGCGCCCCAGATGCCAGGCACGAGCAGGACCGGAGCGGCCAGGGCGGCCGCGACGGTCATCACGTAGGTCACCTGGTTCGGCGTGACCTTCGTGTTCACCAGGTGCCGGTCGATGCGCAGGGAGATCTCGCGCATGTAGAGCCGGCCGGCCCAGTGCTCACCACTGCGCCGGTCCTTCACACCCGGGGGGTGAACGACCGGGCGGAGCTCAGCTACCGATGGTTTTTGCATAGTCGGCGTATGCGTCCCTGATCTGATCGGCGTTGAGGTTGAGGTGCTCGAGGATCGTGTAGCGGCCGGGACGCGTCTGCGGGGCGAAGAGCACCGCGTCCACGAGGTCCTGGTCGCTGTAGCCCATCTCCTCCGCGAGGACCGGCAGCCCGTGCCGGCGCAGCGTCGCGACCATTTCCTTCGCGACGTCGTGGTCACCGCGCAGGAACGTGGCGAACGCTCCGCCGAACCCGCACTGCTCTCCGTGCTGCGCGTTGCGCTTGGGGAAGAGCAGGTCGAAGGCGTGGCAGATCTCGTGGCAGGCGCCGGAGGCGGGCCTCGAGTCGCCGGCCACGGACATCGCGAGACCGCACATCACCAGGGACTCGGCGAGCACGCTGAGGAATTCGTCGTCGCCGATGCCGCCCGGGTGCCGCAGCACCGCGTGCGCGGCCTGGCGGGCCATGGCGGCGGCCAGGCCGTCGACCTGCTCGCCGTTTACCTCGTGGGAAAGCTCCCAGTCGGCGACGGCGGAGATCTTGCAGATGACGTCGCCGATGCCGGCCCGGACGAACCGTGCCGGGGCGTCCCGGATGACGTCCAGGTCGATGACCACGCCGATCGGGTTCGGCACACCGTACGAACCACGGCCGGCGTCGTTGTCCAGCGTGGCCACCGGCGAGCACAGACCGTCGTGGGCGAGGTTCGTCGCCACGGCGACCAGCGGCAGACCGACCCGGGCCGCCGCGTACTTCGCACAGTCGACGACCTTGCCGCCGCCGAGCGAGACGACCGCGTCGTACCGGCCGGCCTTCTTTATCGAGTCGGCCAGCTTGACGGCGCCGTCGATGGTGCCGTCGGCGTCATCGAACCAGTCCGCGCCGGGGAAGGCAGGGGCGAAGCGCTCCTGCAGCATCTTGCCGGAACCACCGCTGCTGATCGCGAAGGCGAGCTTGCCGGTGGGGGCGATGCGCTGGTCGGTCAGGATCGTGGCCAGATCGTCCAGCGCGCCGGCCCGGATGTCGACGACAACCGGGGCCGGCATCAGCCGGGTCAGTACAGGCACGCGATCTCCCGCCCCTTGGCGAGGTCGTCGTGGTTGTCGATCTCGACCCACTTGAGGTCGCCGATCGGCGCCACGTCGATCTTGAAGCCGCGGTTGACGAGCTCCTGGTAGCCGTCCTCGTAGTAGAGGTCGGGGTCGCGCTCGAAGGTGACCTTGAGGGCGTCGGCGAGCTCTTCGGCGGCGGAGCCCTCGATGAGGGTGACGCCGATGTACTCACCGGTGGCCTCGGACGGGTCCATCAGCTTGGTGATGCGCTGGACACCCTTCTCGGGGTCCACGACGACCTTCATCTCCTCGTCGGCGAGCTGCTTCACCGTGTCGAGGGCGAGGATGATCTTCTTGCCGTCGCCGCGGGCGGCAAGGAGGGTCTTCTCGACGGAGACCGGGTGCACGGTGTCGCCGTTGGCGAGGATCACGTCGTGCTTGATCGCGTCACGGCCGCACCACAGGGAGTAGGCGTTGTTCCACTCCTCGGCCTTGTCGTTGTCGATCAGGGTGATCTTGAGGCCGTACTTCGCCTCAAGAGCCTCCTTGCGCGCGTAGACGGCTTCCTTGCGGTAGCCGACGATGATCGCGACCTCGGAAAGACCGATCTCGGCGAAGTTGCCGAGCGTCAGGTCGAGGATGGTGGTCTCACCATCGACGGGCACCAGGGCCTTGGGCAGGGTGTCCGTGTAGGGGCGAAGACGCCGTCCGGCGCCGGCCGCCAGCACGAGGCCGATCATGCGGGTTCTCCTTCATCGTGTACGGCGGGTGCTCCGGAGGACACCCAGAAGCGGATGCTCTCGCTGAGCACCACTAGTGCCACGAGCACGGCCAGGGCCGTGAGCGCGACGGTGAAATCTTGCGCGGACAGCAGGGCGGCAGCGACTGCGACAGCCAGCGTCCTGCCTTCTTGTCCGCCGATGGCCCGCACCAGCCAGTGCGGGGGCGCGCCGGTGCCACCGCGAATGCGGTACACCGTGTCGTAGTGATGGTAGGCGACGGCGGCCACCAGGCCGAAAGCCGCCGGCAAGGCCCCGTTCACATCCGCCTTGGCGGCGAGGATCAGGACCGTGCCGTACTCGGCGGCGCGGAAGATCGGCGGGACCAGCCAGTCGAGGGGGCCCTTGAGGGGCGCGCAGACGGCGGTCGCCGAGAGGACGGCGTACATCGCGGCGGCGGCCACGAGGCCCCAGCCTGCGGGGTTCTCAAGGGCTGCCGTGATCAGCAGCGCCGTGCCGAGCAACGCCACGATGGGCGCCTCGAAGCCGCCGGTACGGCGCTTGCGGCGCGGGGAGCCCGCCGCGAACCACTCGCCCAGCGGCCCCGTGTCCGCGAGCTCCGACAGCGCCTGCGCCGCCCGGTCCGTCCGGGTCGCCTTGCGGGTCAGCGAGCGCAGCACCCGGCCCGAGGTGGTGTAGAGCGCCGCGAAGGCACAGCCGATCAGGAGTGCGTACAGCGTGATCCGGGGCGTGGTCAACGCGGTCAGTACGGCGATCATGGCCCAGCGTTCGCCGATCGGCAGAACTATCATCCGGCGCAGCCAGACCGTCCAGCCGATGCTGTCGAGCTTGTCCGAAAGGGCGGCGGTGGGGCTGCCAACTACAGATTTACCAGCGGCGGTCGCGTCGTGGTTCGCCTCGTTGAAGGAGAAGTCCACGACGTGCCGGCAGGTCTGCAGCACCATCGCGCCCAGGGCGAGCGCCCACACGTCGTCGCCACTCGCGTTGGCCGCGCCGAGGGCGAGGCCCGCGTAGTAGGCGTACTCCTTGGCGCGGTCGAAGGTGGCGTCGAGCCAGGCGCCCATCGTCGAGTACTGCAGCGAGTAGCGGGCGAGCTGCCCGTCGGTGCAGTCCAGGACGAAGGAGAAGAGGAGCAGCGCGCCGGCCGCGACGAAGCCCCAGCGCTCACCGGTCGCGGCGCAGCCGGCCGCGATCAGGGCGGTGATCAGCGAGGCCGTGGTGACCTGGTTCGGGGTCAGGCCCCGGCGGGCGCACCAGCGCGCGAGGTAGCGGGAGTACGGGCTGATGCAGTACGTGGTGAAGAAGCCGTCGCGGGACTTGACCGCGGTGCGCAGCCGCACGGCCTCCTCGTCGACCGCGGCGACCGCCTGCCGGGCCTCGTTGCGGGCCTGCGGGCCGGCCGGCACCTGCGCGACGAGCGTGCCGAGCTCGGGCCGGTGCAGCTCGACGTCGTCGGCGTCGAGGGCCGTGGCGATGCGCTGCGTCAGGGGTACGTCCAGGACGTCGCCGGAGTTGCCGGGCACGGACCCCGCCGCGGCGGGCGCCCCGGAGGTGACCGCCTGGCGCACGGCCCGGGTCAGCTCGGCCCGGGCGCTCGGCAGTGCGGAGACGGCGCCGGGGATCGCGCTGGCGTGGAAGCGGGGGTCGGTCAGGCCGAGGCGCAGCGCGTGGACGTGGCCGACGAATGCGGCGTCGACGACGGCGACGCGCTCATCCGCGGGGACCGCGGCGAGCAGGGTCGCGATGTCCGCGGCACCCGAGGAGACCTGCACCTCGAACCCCAGCTCCCGCAGGTCGCCCTCGAGCGACGATCCGGGGACCGGCGAACCGGTGAGGATGGCGGTCGACAGACGAACTCACTCCTTGGGTGTCCGGCGCGGGAGGCACCGGGCGGCGTGCGAGGGGGACCCCCGGCCAGAGCCTGACCGGGCGTCGGCAGAGGCTATCGGATTAATGGAAGCGGCCGTTCACCGGCCGTTTACGGCCCGATAAGCGTGCTCTGCCAGGGCTGAGCCGCTTCGCCATCATCGTCGATCCGGACCTCAACCCACAAACCGCGTTTGAGTCGACCGCGGCTAGAAGCGATCTTCGCACCGCTCTGACCTGCGATCATTTCCGCAGGTCAGAGCACATGACAACGGTGTTCAGTGCAGTGTTGCTCCATACCCCTACCCCGTAGTTCACTGGCCTCTGCCGCAGCGGGCAGCACGGCCGCGGCGACGACCGAATCGACGAGGGGGACCCATGGGGGCAGGGCACGACCACGGGCATGCGCACGGCGGCCCGACTACCGGGACCGCGGCGGCCGCGTACCGCGGGCGGCTCCGGACAGCGCTCATGATCACGCTGACCGTGATGGTGGTGGAGATCGTCGGCGGCATCGTGGCGGACTCCCTCGCACTGGTCGCGGATGCCACCCACATGGCGACGGACGCGCTGGGGCTCGGCATGGCCCTGCTCGCGATCCACTTCGCCAACCGCCCGCCGAGCGAGAACCGCACCTTCGGATACGCGCGGGCCGAGATCCTGGCCGCGCTCGCCAACTGTCTGCTGCTGCTCGGGGTGGGCGGCTATGTGCTGTACGAGGCGATCGAGCGGTTCGTCACGCCGGCCGAGACCCGGGGCGGTCTCGCGATCGTCTTCGGTGTCATCGGTCTCGTCGCGAACATGATCTCGCTGTCGCTCCTGGTCCGCGGCCAGAAGGAGAGCCTGAACGTGCGGGGCGCCTTCCTGGAAGTGCTCGCGGACGCGCTCGGCTCGGCGACCGTGATCGTGTCGGCGCTGGTCATCGTCTTCACGGGCTGGCAGGCGGCGGACCCGATCGCCTCCCTCGCGATCGGCCTCATGATCGTGCCGCGCACCGTGAAGCTCCTGCGGGAGACCCTGAACGTCCTCCTCGAAGCGGCACCCAAGGGAGTCGACATGGCCGAGGTGCGGGCCCACATGGTGGAGCTGCCCGGCGTGGAGGACGTACACGATCTGCACGCCTGGACGATCACGTCCGGGATGCCGGTGCTCTCCGCACATGTGGTCGTCAGCCATGAAGTGCTCGACGCGGTGGGGCACGAGAAGCTGCTGCACGAATTGCAGGGGTGCATCGGGGGCCACTTCGACGTGGAGCACTGCACCTTCCAGCTCGAGCCCAGCGGGCATGTGGTGCACGAGGCCAGGGTCTGTCACTGAGCACGGCCGAGCCCCCCGCTGCACGGGCCGGGGGCAGTGACTCAGGGTGATAAGGTGGCCAGCGAATCTTGGAGGTGGGTTGATGACTGTCGTGACGAACGCTGCTGCGCGCGGCGACAAGGTCGTCCCCATTTCCCGGGCTCGCGGCTGACCGGCGAGAGCGCCGTCCCCGAGCCCTGACCCCAAAGGGTTCCCACGTTGTCCGACAACGCCAACAACACTGAAAATTCAGCCTCCTATGAGGCCTTCTTCGCCCTGCACCACGCACTCCCCCGGCAGGGCCCCGGCTCCGACGCCACCACCCGGCACCTCCTCTCCCTCGCGGGCCCGCTGCCTGCGCGTCCGCGCGTGCTCGACCTGGGCTGCGGTCCGGGCCGTGCCGCACTGCTGCTCGCCGCGGAGGCAGGCGCCCAGGTGACGGCCGTCGATCTGCACGAGCCGTTCCTGGCCGAGCTGAACGCGGCCGCCGAGGCGCGCGGGCTCGCCGGGTCGATCACCACCCTCAGGGCCGACATGGCCGAGCTCGACTTCCCCGACGGGTCGTTCGACCTGGTGTGGGCCGAGAGCTCGGCCTACAGCATCGGCTACGACAAGGCGCTGCGACGGTGGCGGCGCCTGCTCGCTCCGGGCGGCGCGCTGGTCGTCACCGAGTGCGAGTGGACCACCGCCGAACCCTCCCAGAAGGCGCGCGCCTTCTGGGAGCGGCACTATGCGTTGCGTACCACCGAGGCGAACACCAGGGCCGCCACTGCCGCCGGGTACCACGTGCTCGGCGTCCACCCGCAGCCCGAGTCCGACTGGGCCGAGTACTACGGGCCGCTCCAGGAGCGCGCCGACGCGGCGGATCCGGCCGCACCGGGCATGACCGAGGCGCTGGCCGCCACCCGCGAGGAGATCAGGATGCGCGACGAACACGGCGACGAGTACGGCTACACCGGCCGGGTGCTGCGCCCGGCAGGCGACGGCTGGCGGGTCCGGCCGGAGACCGGGGCGGACCGCGCGGCGGTGCACGCCGTCAACGCCGCCGCTTTCGAGACAGGTGCGGAGGCCGACCTGGTGGACGCGCTGCGCGCCGACACCGAGGCCTGGGTGCCGGGTCTGTCGTACGTCGCCGAGACACCCGACGGCGAGATCGCGGCGCACGCCCTGATCACCCGCTGCCGGGTCGACGGCGCACCGGCGCTCGCGCTGGCTCCCGTTGCGACATCGCCCCGCTTCCAGAACCAAGGAGCGGGCACGGCCGTCGTACAGGGTGTGCTCGAAGCGGCACGCGCGCGTGGCGACGAACGGCTGGTGATCGTGCTCGGACATCCCGAGTACTACCCGCGGTTCGGCTTCACGCGGGCGTCCGGCTTCGGCGTCGGAACGACGTTCGAGGTGCCGGACGAGGCGCTGATGGCCCTGGTGTTCGACGGTTCCGGTCCGGTGCCGCAGGGCACGATCATCTACCCGGCGGCTTTCGGCGTCTGAGGTCGGTAGACGCTCTTTTCCCGGTCCCCGCTGAGGCGGGGACCGGGGACATGCGGGGCGCGTGTTAGGCCTGATAGTGCCGTTGGCACCGGTTTCGTACGGCAGACTTGAGGTTCGAACCGAAGCGAAGGATGGGCATGCCGATCACACCAGCCACCGCGGCGAACAGTTCAGCGGGCGGCTCCGCCGCTGAAGAAATCTTGCTCGAACTGGTCGACGAGGACGGCAATACCATCGGCACGGCGGAGAAGCTCTCCGCCCATCAGGCGCCCGGGCAGCTGCACCGGGCGTTTTCCGTGTTCCTCTTCGACGAGCAGGGTCGGCTGCTGCTGCAGCGCCGGGCGCTCGGCAAGTACCACTCGCCCGGTGTGTGGTCCAACACCTGTTGCGGGCACCCCTATCCGGACGAGTCGCCGTTCGCCGCGGCGGCCCGGCGTACGTACGAGGAGCTGGGTGTCTCGCCCTCGTTGCTCGCCGAGGCGGGCACGGTGCGCTACAACCACCCCGATCCCGCTTCGGGGTTGGTGGAGCAGGAGTTCAACCATCTCTTCGTCGGCATGGTGCAGGCACCGCTGCGGCCGGATCCGGAGGAGGTCGGCGAGACGGCCTTCGTGACGTCGGCCGAGCTGCTCGTGCGGCATGAAGAGGCGCCGTTCTCGGCGTGGTTCATGACGGTGCTCGACGCGGCGCGGCCGGCCATCAAGGAGCTGACGGGACCGGCCGCGGACTGGTGACCCGGGGGGCGTAGACCGGCTTCAGAGCGGCGGCACATGGGACTTGAGCGGCAGGGCCGCCCAGATCACCTTGCCGCCGCTCGCCGTGTGTTCGGCGTCGCAGGCGCCGCCCGCTTCCTTGGTGATCTCCCGTACGAGGAGCAGCCCACGGCCGCCGGTCTGGCTCTCCTCGGCCTCCAGGGCGGTGGGCCGGTAGGGATGGTTGTCCTCGACGGAGACCCGCATCCATTCGGCGCCCACGGCCACCTCGAGCGCGATCATCGGGGAGAGCAGGGCCGCGTGCCGTACGGCGTTGGTGACGAGCTCCGAGACGATGAGCAGCAGCCCTTGAATGTTGTCGTCCGAGGCGGGCACGCCCTGGCGGGCGAGCAGATCGCGCACCGCGTGCCGGGCCTGTGGCACGGAACTGTCGACGGCGGGTGCGGTGAACCTCCACACACCCTCGTACGGCAGTGGTCCGGCCGAGGTTGAGCCCGGTGGCGCACTGCCCTGCTCACCCATCGTCCGGTCCCCGCCCTCGCGCTCGATTGTCACCACACATCGAGTTTGGGAAGGTTTTGGACCGTATCGCATCAGTGATCAGAACTCGGCGGCTATCGACGCCTTTTGATCACCTGCGTATGACAGCGTCAGGTGTGCGACTGGTCCTGTCCTTCTTGTTCTGCCTTCAAGTGCTCTTCGGTCGTGACGGCGTCAGAGGTGGCGTCGGCGTCCTTGGCCGGGGTCTCGCCGGTGTCGGACACGAGACTGACGATGCGTCGGCCGCCGACACCCATCGCGATCAGGCCGAGGCCGTCGAAGAGCAGCGCCAGGGAGATGAAGCAGCCGATCACATAGAGGCTGCTGCTGGGCCACTCGCCGAGCACCAGGAGGCCGATCAGCACGCCGAAGGCGCCCTGGACGAGGGTCAGGCCGAACTGCGGTCCACGTACCACCAGACTGCCGACCAGACGGAAGACTCCGCCGGTCAGGAACAGCAGCGCGGCGAACATGGTCAGCGCCTCGGCCGTGCCCTCGGGGTGGCGGATGACGACGACGCCCGCGGCGAGGTTGAGGGCCGCGACCACGACGCCCAGCCAGAAGAAGTTGGTGCCGCGCAGCTGGACGGACTGCAGCAGGCCCACGATGCCGCCGGCCAGGAGCAGCCAGCCGAACAGGAGCATCGAGGTCAGAGTGGCGACGCCGGTGTAGATCAGGCCGATGAACCCGCCGAGCACCAGGATCGCGCCGAGCGCGGCGAGCCAGCCGAAACTGCGGCTGAGCTGCTTGCCGTGCTCCTCGGGGGTCGTGGGAGTGTTCGCCTTGGACATGGAGCGCCTCCTCGGAGCTGCCCCCTGCCAGTACCCAGCCGCCCCCTTCTTGATCGTACGTTCGTGGGCTACGGATAGCATCCGGCGCATGGCGGACACCGAGGCAGAGCTGGTCCAGAGCATCGACGGGGGCGTGGCCACCGTCGTGATCCACCACCCGGCCAAGCGCAATGCGATGACCACCGGCATGTGGCGCGCGCTGCCCGCGCTGCTCGATCGGCTGGCCGCCGACACGGCCGTACGGGTGTTGGTCCTGACGGGTGAGGGCGCGACCTTCTGCGCCGGGGCGGACATCTCCGGGCTGCGGGCGTCGGCCGGCGAGGCGCAGGAGCTCGCGGTGCGGGCCGAGGAGGCCCTTGCCGCCTTTCCTAAGCCCACGATCGCAGCGGTGCGGGGATTCTGCGTGGGCGGTGGGTGCCAGCTGGCGGCGGCCTGTGATCTGCGGTTCGCGGAGGACGGTGCGTCGTTCGGGATCACCCCTTCCAAGCTCGGGATCGTGTACGCGGCCTCCTCGACGCGGCGCCTGGTGCGCCTGGTGGGGCCCGCGACCGCCAAGTACCTGCTGTTCTCGGGCGAGTTGATCGACACCGAGCGGGCGCTGCGCACGGGGCTCGTCGACGAGGTGCTGCCCGCCGGCGAACTGGACAAGCGGGTCGCGGAGTTCGCGAAGGTGCTGGTGTCGCGGTCGCAGCTGACGCAGGCGGCGGCCAAGGAGTTCGCGGACGGGCGCGAGGACCGGGACGAGCACTGGGCCCGGCAGGCACGCGAGAGCGGCGACACCGCGGAGGGTGTCGCCGCCTTCCTGGAGCGCAGGGAGCCGCGGTTCGGCTGGAGCCCCACCTCCTCGCCGACTACTTCTGCGCCGCCCCGCCTGCCCTGAAGAACTCGACCAGTTCGGCCGGGGCCTTCTCCGGCGAACCCGCGTCGTACGGCGGCTGCGGGTCGTACTCGATCATGAGCTGGATGCCCTGGGCGTACTGATCGCCGGCGATCTTTCCGGCCAGGGTCAGGCCCATGTCGATGCCGGAGGAGACGCCCGCCGCGGTGACGTACTTGCCGTCGAACACGACGCGGTCACCGGTCGGTTCGACGCCGTGCTTCCCGATGTCCTCACGGGACAGCCAGTGGGTCGTCGCACGGCGGCCGGCCAGCAGGCCCGCGGCGGCGAGCAGCAGGCTGCCGGTGCACACCGAGGTGGTCCAGGTGGTGGTGGCGTCGACCGCGCGCAGCCAGCCCGTGACGGCCTCGTTGTCCATCTGGACCTGCACGTTCTCCGGCGGGCCGCCGGGGACGACCACGATGTCCGGGCCGCTCACCTCGGCGAGCGACTTCGCGGCGACGAGGCTGAGGGTGCGGTTGTCGTCCTGGACCGGCCCCGCCTGCTCGGCCACGAACACGACCTCGGTGTCCGGGAGCGGGCTGAGGGTCTGGTAGGGACCGATGGCGTCGAGGGCCGTGAAGCCGTCGTAGAGGAGTACTGCGATCTGCATGGGATCCCCTCCCTGGGGTGTGGGTGCTGTTCAGGCCTGCGGGTGGCGAGTGGTCGCGCGGTACTCCTCGACGAGATCGGCCGGGGCCTTCTGCGGGGAGCCCGCGTCGTACGGCGGCTGGGGGTCGTACTCGGTGAGTAGCTGGAGGGACTGGGCGGTCCGGTCCCCGGCGATCCTTCCGGTGAGGGCGAGGGCCATGTCGATGCCGGAGGAGACGCCCGCGGCGGTGACGTACTTGCCGTCGAACACGACGCGTTCGCCGGTGGGTTCGACGTCGAAGCGCTTGAGGTAGGGCAGGGCCAGCCAGTGCGAGGTGGCGCGGCGGTCCTTGATCAGGCCGGCCGCGGCGAGCAGCAGCGAGCCGGTGCACACGGACGTGGTCCAGGTGGTGGTGGCGTCGACGGCCCGGAGCCAGTCGAGCAGCCGCTCGTTCTCCATCTGCGGGGTCTGGCCCGGGCCGCCGGGAACGATCACGACGTCCGGGCGCGTCACCTCGTCCAGCGTCTTGTCGGCGACGAGGGCGAGGGTGCCGGTGTCGTTGCGGACGGGGCCCGTCCGCTCGGCGACGAAGACCGTTTCTGCGTCGGGGATCCGGCTGAGGATTTCATAGGGGCCCACCGCGTCCAAGGCGGTGAATCGGTCGAAGAGGACGATCGCGATCTGCATGGCAGGGCTCCGGTTTCAGGGGTGTAGGAATGCACGGATGGCGAGTTCAGAGACGTATGGATTGAGGGCGTATGGATTGAGGGCGTACGGATTGAGGGCGTACGGATTGAGGGCGTACGGATTCAGGGCGTACGGGTTCAGGGCGTACGGGTTCGGGGCGTACGGGTTCAGGGCGTACGGGTTCAGGGGCGTACGGGTTCAGGGGTCATGCGGGAGTGGGGCGGAAGCGGCGCCGGTACTCCGCGGGGGCCGCGCCGAGGGTTTTGACGAAGGCCCGGCGCATGGCCTCCGGGGTGCCGTAGCCGCAGGCCCGGGAGATGCCCTCGACGCCGTCGGTGCTGTCCTCCAGGAGGCGGCGCGCCTGCTCCAGGCGGACGCGCTCCACGTACTTGCCGGGGGTCATCCCGGTCTCGGACTGGAAGGCGCGGGCGAAGTGCCGGGGCGAGAGCCGGGCGCGGGCGGCCAGGGACTCGACGCTCAGGTCGTCGGCCGGGTGTTCCGTGATCCACTGCTGGACCTCGCGCAGGGGCTCGCGCTGTGCGGTCTGCGCGGCGAGCTGGGCGCTGAACTGGGCCTGGTTACCCGGGCGTCTGAGGAAGACGACCAGGTGGCGGGCGATGCCGAGCGCCATGTCACGGCCAAGGTCCTCCTCGACCAGGGCCAGCGCCAGATCGATGCCCGCGGTGACGCCGGCGGAGGTGGCGATGTGGCCGTCGCGCACGTAGATGGCGTCGGGGTCGACGTCGATCTGCGGGTAGTTGCGGGCGAGGGTGTCGCAGTACGCCCAGTGGGTGGTCGCGCGACGGCCCTCCAGGAGCCCGGCGGCCGCGAGCAGGATCGCGCCCGTGCACACCGAGACCAGCCGCTTCGCCCGCGGGGCGTTCGCGCGCAGCCAGTCGATCAGGCGCGGGTCGGGGTGCCGGGTGCCCTGGCCGCCCGGGAGGAGCAGGGTGTGCGGTACGGGGGCGTCGGCGAGGGAACTGTCCGGGACCAGGGTGAGGCCGCTCGAGGTGCGCACCGGGCCGCCGTCCAGGGACGCGGTGTGGATCCGGTAGCCGACGGCCTCCTCGGCGTACGCGGCGCCCGCGAAGACCTCCACGGGGCCGGTGACGTCGAGGCTCTGGATGTCGTCGAAAAGGACGACCAGGACGGTGCGCTTCGTCATGCCCTCGATCCTTCCGGCGGCCGGCGATGGCCGCAATGACGAAGAACCCACCTATGCTGCCATCCCGGTCGGCCCTGCCGTGGTGTCACTCCCCACCCGCCTCAGCGTTGCGCCCCTGCCCTTCCAGACGTACCGACCAGTCGGTAACGTGCTTGGCATGACCTCTCTTGCCGCTCTGCCCGCACGCGCGGGACGTCGCTGCCACAACGTGATCAACCCGATGCACTCCACGGTGTACTTCTCGCCGGACGCCACCAGGGAATTCGCCGGAGTCGGCATCGAGGACCGACGGGCCGCCTATTTCGCGGGGCGGGCCGCGGCGATGGGGGCGGTGGGGCCCGGCGCGGTCGCCGCGACCTTCTACAACTTCAAGTACGAGCTGGTCGCCCGGCATCTGCCGGCCGTGTGGGAGATCGCGTCCCCCCAGGTGGTGCTGGCCGCACGCACGCGTGCCGCCGACACGACGCTGCGCCGGCTGCTCGGCGACGAGGCCGTGGCCTCGGACGAGATGGCCGAGGCCGCACGCCTCGCGCTGCGGGCCGCGGAGGCCTGTACACGCCACGCACGGCCGCTGTACGCCGCGCACGCCGACCTGCCGGTGCCTGACGAGCCGCACCTCGCCTACTGGCATGCGGCGACGCTGCTGCGCGAGCACCGCGGCGACGGTCATCTGACGGCTCTCCTGGAGGCGGACCTCGACCCGCTGGAGGCGCTGGTCAGCCACACCGCGACCGGCAAGGGCATGACACCCAAGTGGATCCTGGCCATGCGCGGCTGGACCCAGGAGGAGTGGGATGTGGCCGTGGCTCGCCTGACCGGGCGTGGACTCCTCGCCACCGACGGGGAGTTGACCCCGGCCGGCGTCGAACTGCGCAAGGACATCGAGGACCGTACGGACCGCCTCGACGCGGCTCCCTACGCGCATCTGGGCGCGGCCGGGGTGGAGCGGCTGACCGAGCTGGCGACCGGGTTCATCGCCACCGCGCTCGGCGCGGGGGCCTTCCCGGCGGATCTGATCGGCAAGGGCTGACCTCGCTCCCGGGCCTGCGGGACGGGCCGCGTTTGCGGTGCCTGCCTGCGGCTACCCGTTGGCCGTCCGGCCGGTTCGGCCGGGCGGCAACGAGGGGAGATATCTCATGTTCCGTGCGATCGCAGACGCACTGCGCCAGATCGGCGCGGCCGTCACCGGCTTGGTGACGCTGCCGTTCCGTTTGCTGGCCCGGCTGTTCGGCGGGGCCTCGCGCTCCGGGCGCCGGGGCGGCCGGAGCGGACGCGGGGCCTCAGGCGCACGCCGGGCCGGGCGCGGGCGACCCACCGGCTGGGGCCGCAGGCCGGGACGCGCACGACGGGCCTGAGCCGACCGGGCCCCGCCTTGTCGGTGCCACCTGCCACAATGCTGACGCGCAAAGTTGCAGCAAGCTCAGCGAGAAGGCGGTACCGGAACGTGACGACACAGCTGCCACCCACCGTGGGTTCCATCGAGGGCAGGATCGCCGAGGAACTCGGCGTGCGGGAGCGTCAGGTGCGGGCCGCGGTCGAACTGCTCGACGGCGGTTCGACCGTCCCGTTCATCGCGCGCTACCGCAAGGAAGCGACCGAGATGCTCGACGATGCGCAGCTGCGCACGCTCGAGGAGCGGCTGCGCTATCTGCGGGAGCTGGAGGAGCGGCGTACCGCGATCCTGGAGTCGGTGAACGAGGGGGGCAAGCTCACCGATGAACTGCGGACCCAGATCCTCGCCGCCGACACCAAGGCCCGCCTCGAAGACATCTATCTGCCCTTCAAGCCCAAGCGGCGCACCAAAGCGCAGATCGCCCGCGAGGCCGGCCTGGAGCCGCTCGCCGAGGGGCTGCTCGGGGACCCGTCGGTGGACCCACACGCGGCCGCCGCGGCGTTCGTGGACGCCGACAAGGGAGTTGCCGACGCGCAGGCCGCCCTCGACGGTGCCCGCGCCATCCTCACCGAGCGGTTCGGTGAGGACGCCGACCTGATCGGCGAGCTGCGTGAGCGCATGTGGACGCGCGGGCGGCTCGCCGCGAAGGTGCGCGACGGCAAGGAGACCGAAGGCGCCAAGTTCGCCGACTACTTCGACTTCGCGGAGCCCTTCAAGGACCTGCCCTCGCACCGCGTGCTCGCGATGCTGCGCGGCGAGAAGGAGGGCGTGCTCGACCTCGTCCTGGAGCCCGAGGAGGCGACCGAAGGGCCGTCCAGCTTCGAGGGCATCGTCGCCCACCGCTTCGGCATCTCCGACCGGGGCCGCCCGGCCGACAAGTGGCTTGTGGACACCGCCCGTTGGGCCTGGCGGACCCGCATCCTGGTGCACCTCGGCATCGATGTCCGGCTGAGGCTGCGTACCGCCGCCGAGGACGAGGCGGTCAAGGTCTTCGCGTCGAACCTCCGGGACCTGCTGCTCGCCGCCCCGGCGGGCACGCGCGCGACGCTGGGGCTCGACCCCGGCTTCCGTACCGGCGTGAAGGTCGCCGTGGTCGACGCGACGGGCAAGGTCGTCGCGATCGACACGATCTACCCGCACGTGCCGGCCAACAAGTGGGACGAGTCCCTCGCCAAGCTGGCCAAGCTCGCCAAGGAGCACCAGGTCGACCTCGTGGCGATCGGCAACGGCACGGCGTCCCGCGAGACCGACAAGCTCGCCGGTGAACTCATCACCAAGCACCCGGAGTTGAACCTCACCAAGGTCATGGTCTCGGAGGCCGGCGCCTCGGTGTACTCCGCCTCGGCCTTCGCCTCGCAGGAGCTGCCCGACCTCGATGTGTCCATCCGCGGCGCGGTCTCGATCGCGCGCCGGCTGCAGGACCCCCTCGCAGAGCTGGTGAAGATCGACCCCAAGTCGATCGGCGTCGGGCAGTACCAGCACGACCTTTCCGAGGTGAAGCTCTCGCGCTCGCTGGACGCGGTGGTCGAGGACTGTGTGAACGGCGTGGGTGTGGACGTGAACACCGCGTCCACGCCGCTGCTCGCCCGGGTGTCGGGCATCGGGGCGGGGCTCGCCGAGAACATCGTGGCGCACCGCGATGCGAACGGGCCGTTCCGGGCGCGTACGGCGCTCAAGGATGTGGCGCGGCTCGGGCCGAAGGCGTACGAGCAGTGCGCGGGGTTCCTGCGGATCCGTGGCGGGGACGACCCGTTGGACGCGTCATCCGTGCACCCGGAGGCGTATCCGGTGGTGCGCAAGATGGTGAAGTCCGTGGGGGGCGAGGTCGCCTCGCTGGTGGGCAACGGTGCGGCGCTGCGCTCGCTGAAGCCCGCCGAGTTCGTGGACGAGAAGTTCGGTCTGCCGACCGTGACGGACATTCTGCGCGAGCTGGAGAAGCCGGGGCGTGACCCGCGGCCCGCGTTCAAGACGGCTTCCTTCAAGGACGGCGTCGAGAAGATCTCCGACCTGGCGCCCTCGATGGTGCTCGAAGGGGTCGTCACGAACGTGGCGGCGTTCGGGGCCTTCGTGGATGTGGGTGTGCATCAGGACGGGCTTGTGCACGTGTCGGCCATGTCCAAGACCTTCGTGAAGGATCCTCGGGATGTGGTGAAGCCCGGGGACATCGTGAAGGTGAAGGTGCTTGAGGTCGATATTCCGCGTAAGCGGATTTCGCTGACGCTCCGGTTGGACGACGAAGCCGCGGCCTCGGACGCCGGTTCTTCGCCCGGTGGGCGGCGGGAGCGTGGCCAGGCCAAGGGTCAGGGTGGTCGGCCTCCGCAGCAGCGAGGTGGCAGTGGCGGCCAGGGCCGGGATCGCCGTACCGGCGGGGCCGGGGCGGGTGGGCGGCAGGCGCCGCCTCCGGCCAATAGTGCGATGGCGGATGCGCTGCGCAAGGCAGGGCTGGTGGATCGGAAGAAGCGGGGCTGACCCGTTTCTTTTTCCCCACCCCGCCCCTTCCCGTAAGGCTGCCGCCGGCTTCAAAGACTGTCCTCAAACGCCGGACGGGCTGATTTATCAGCCCGTCCGGCGTTTGAGGACCATCACAGAAGTCCTGCCAGCTTGTACAGCGCCAACGACCCCGCCACCGCCACGTTCAGGCTTGCTCCCGTGCCCACCATCGGGATTTCCACGCAGGCGTCCAAGCGGTCCAGTGCCTCCGGCGGGATGCCGTGTTGTTCGTGGCCGAGGACCAGGACCGTGGGCTCGCGGGCCGTGGGGAGGTCGGCGAGGCGGACTGCCTCGTCGGCCAGTTCCACGCCGACTATGCGCAGGCCTCGGGCCCGTTGCTTGTCCAGCCAGCCCAGTGGGTCGCCGGTCCAGTGGACGCAAGGTGGCTTGCGGAGGGTGTTGCCGCGGGCCAGGGCCTCGGGAACCCAGGAGAAGCGCGGCACCGTGATGCAGGCGCCGACCGCGTCGCACGTACGTGCCAGGGTTCCGAGGTTGGCGCCGTGCAGGGGCCAGAGCGGGGCCGCGTACAGGTGGTCCCAGCAGGAGTGGGCTCGTGGTCGGCGGGAGCGGCGGAGCTCTGCCGGGGTGCGGGTGCGGATCGCGGGTGGAGGGCCGCCTCGGCCAGGAGTCGGTTCGCCTCGCCCGGAGGTCCGGCTGCCTCGGGCCGTGCTCATCGGGCCGTGGAGGCGGGCCTCCAAGTCGTGGTGGTGCGGGTGGAGTTCAGCTTCATCTTCTGGTGGCGGAGTACGGCCCGCCTGGCCGGTGCGGCAGTGTCATCGCACCATCGGTGCGACCAGCACGCTCCCCGTGGTGCGTGCCACGATGAAGGATTCCCCCTTGGTGGCCTTGGCGTCCAGCGCAATTCGGTGCTTGCCGGGCTCCAGTACGTCGTCGAAGACCTCGTGGGTGTGGGTGCGGTAGAGGCGGTCGAGGCGGTACGCGATCAGGCGCACCCGGCAGGTCGAGGTGACCTCCACGCCTGCTTCGCCCTCCGCGGCGACCAGGCGGACGAGGCGGCGCTGGGCCGGTGGGCTGCGGTCGAGGGCGCCCTCGATCTGGGCGACCAGGAGCGGGGTGATGGGGGCGAGCCCGTCGACGTACGCCACGTCCACACCCGCGCGTACGAACGCGCCCTGCACCGTGGTGCGTTGGTCGTCCGTGACCGCGCGGCCGAAGGCGACCGCGCCATAGGTGCGCAGCTCCTCGGGCGCCATGGCCGCGGCGTCCTGGACGTCCTGGGTGATCTCCGCGCCGATCCCGATGATGCGCAGGGCCGCCGCGAGCTTGCCGAGGACCGCCGCGCGGGCGCCGATGAGCAGGACGCGGCGGCGGGCGGGGGGTTCGGTGGACGTGTCGAGCAGGCGGCCGAGTTCGGTGCGGTACTGGTCGCCGGCGAAGCGAAAGGGGCCGATTCCGTGGTAGCCGTTGCGCTCCAGGTCAGCGTGTTCGCTGGTCTGCCAGGCGAAGTCCCGCCAGACCACGTCGTCCGAGCTGTCGTCGGCCCGCTCGATCCGTGCGGTGACCGCGCCGCATTCGAGGCCCTCGCACTCGGGGCAGCCGTAGATGACGTACCGGCCGTCGGCCAGTGGTGGTTCGGCCTCCAGGAGGAGGCGGCGTACATGCGCGGTGAAGATGGCGGGCGGCACGTCGGCCGCGAGCGGGGAGACGGCGTCGAGGTCGGAGAGCTGGAACAGCAGCGGGCGGCCGTCCACGATGAAGTCCAGGAAATCGCGGTGCACTTGGTAGTCACCGTTGGCCAGGACCCCACCGGCACGTGTCGCCGGCGCGAGGCCGAAGGTCATGTATTCGGCAGACATGCCCTGAGTATCCCCAGCGGGAGACTGATGTGAGCACGGCATCACAGATTCCACAAAGGCACATTCGGTGAATCACGGCGGTCTAGGGTCCGGGCATGAGTACTGATGCGTACGAGGCCGATGTGGTCGTGGTGGGCGGTGGGGTCATCGGGCTGACGACGGCGATCGTCCTCGCCGAGCGGGGCCGCCGGGTCCGGGTGTGGGCCAAGGAGCCCTCGGAGCAGACGACTTCGGCGGTGGCGGGGGCCCTGTGCTGGCCGTATCACATCGAGCCCGCGGAGTTGGTGGGCGCGTGGGCGGTGCGCTCACTGCAGGAGTACGAGGCGCTGGCGGGCGATCCGGGGGCGACCGGGGTGCGGCGCGTCGCCGGGGTGCAGGCCGACACTCCGCTGGACTTCATGCCGGTGTGGACCGAGGCGCTGCCCGGGGCGCGCGAGGCGACGGCGGACGAGCTGCCGGAGGGGTACGGGCAGGGGCTGCGGGCGACGGTGCCGCTGATCGACATGCGGGCCCATCTGGGCTATCTGACGCGGCGGTTGCTCGCTGCGGGCGGGGCGGTCGAGGCGCGCGCGGTGTCCGGGTTCGACGAGGCGGCGCGGGTGGCGCCCGTCGTGGTCAACTGCTCGGGGCTCGGGGCGCGTGAGCTGGTGCCCGACGCGTCGGTGGAGCCGGTGCGCGGGCAGCTGGTGGTCGTGGAGAACCCGGGGATCGAGGAGTGGTTCGCGGCGCCCAACTCCCCCACGGAGATCACGTACATGCTGCCGCAGCCGTTCGGTGTCGTTCTCGGCGGCACCTCGCAGCCGGGTTCCTGGGACCGTACGGCGGACCCGGCGACGGCTCGGGCGATCGTCGAGCGCTGTGCACGCGTGCATCCCGCTCTCGCGAAGGCCCGGGTCCTGGAGCACCGGGTGGGGCTGCGGCCGGTGCGGCCCGCGGTGCGGATCGAACGCGAAGTGCTGGTGGGTGGTGGGGTGTTGGTGCACAACTATGGGCACGGGGGTGCGGGAGTGACCGTGGCGTGGGGGTGTGCGGAGGCTGCGGCGGAGCTTGCCTGAGCTGATGGGGGGGCGATCGACGGGGCCCGCCGCCCTGAGGCCCGCTTCAACCGCGTCCGGCACCTTCGCCTGCGCCCACCCGTGCCGCCCTGCGGCACGGGTGCCCGCAGGGTCGGCAGGGGTGGGCGCAGGGCGGCGTCCCCTAATCCGAACGCGAACCCGCTTCGGACTCGGTCGGCGCCGGCCCGATCTGGATCTCGAAGTCGCCGTCGTACTGCTCGTGTCCGGCGATGACCGCCATCTCGATGGCCTCCTCGCCCTTCTCGCCCCGCACGATCAGCGGGTCCTGGCGCAGGTCGCGCATCATGGCCACGCACATGCCGATCATCACCACGGCGAATGGCGCCGCGGCCAGGATGGTCAGGTTCTGCAGGCCCTGCAGCGCGTTGTCCTTGCCGTTGCCGATGAGCAGCATGACGGCCGCGACGCCTCCGGTGACCACGCCCCAGAAGACGACCACGAACTTCGACGGCTCGAAGGTGCCCTTCTGGGAGAGCGTGCCCATCACGATGGAGGCGGCGTCGGCGCCGGACACGAAGAAGATGCCGACCAGAATCATCACCAGGAGGCTCATCGCGGTGGCGATGGGGAACTCCCGGAGCACGGCGAAGAGTTGACCCTCCGACGTGGCCTCGTCGGCCAGGCGCTTCGACTCCGCCAGCTTCATCGACGTACCGCCGAAGATCGCGAACCAGAGGAGGCTCACGGTGGACGGCACGAGAATCACGCCGCCGATGAACTGACGGATCGTACGGCCGCGGCTGATGCGTGCGATGAACATGCCGACGAAGGGCGTCCAGGAGATCCACCACGCCCAGTAGAAGACCGTCCAGCCGCTCAGCCAGTCGGCGACGCCCTCGCCGCTGGAGGCTTCGGTGCGGCCGATCATCTGCGGCAGATCACCGAGGTACGAGGCGATCGAGGTCGGCAGCAGGTCCAGGACGATGATCGTCGGTCCGGCGACGAACACGAACACCGCGAGGATCAGGGCGAGCACCATGTTGATGTTGGACAGCCACTGGATGCCCTTCTCCACACCGGAGACCGCCGAGGCCACGAACGCCACGGTCAGGACCGCGATGATGGAGACGAGCACGCCGGTGCCGACCTTCTCGGCCCAGTTCAGCTCCTCCATGCCGCTGCCGATCTGCAGCGCGCCGAGCCCGAGGGAGGCGGCCGAGCCGAAGAGCGTGGCGAAGATGGCGAGGATGTCGATGACCCGGCCCGGGGTGCCGTTCGCGTGCTTCTTGCCGATGAGCGGCGTGAAGACGGCACTGATGGTCTGCCTGCGGCCGCGCCGGAAGCTGCTGTAGGCGATGGCGAGGCCGACGACCGCGTAGATCGCCCACGGGTGCAGCGTCCAGTGGAAGAGCGTCGTCGCCATCGAGGTCTGCATGGCCGCCGCGGCGTCCGCCGGATCGGTGCCGGGCGGGGGCGTCTTGAAGTGCGAGAGCGGCTCGCTCACGCCGTAGAACATCAGGCCGATGCCCATGCCGGCGCTGAACATCATGGCGACCCACGAAACCGTACGGAACTCCGGCGCCTCGCCCTCCGCACCGAGGGTGATCTTCCCGTAGCGGCTGATGGCCAGCCACAGCGCGAAGACCACGAAGCCGGAGGCGGCGAGCACGAAGGCCCAGCCGCCGTTGTGGATCAGCCCCGTGAGCATCTTGCTGGACACGCTCTCGAGGGACTTGGTGGAGACGGCCCCCCAGACCACGAACGCGAGGGTGAGGACGGCGGTGACGCCGAACACCACGCGGTCGGTCTGGGGTGGCCGTTCACTGTGTTTCGGCAGTGACAGGTGTGGTGGCTGCTGGTGGGGTGGTGGTTGCTTGTGAGGCGGTTGCTGTGGTGCGTCTTGCGACACTGGGCGACCTCTCGGGGGGTGACGGATTTGTGTCTCCGCTACCCCCTACCACAGGTGCCACACAGAACTCGCAGCTCACACGCCCTCAGCAGGCTTCTACTGGTGCTCCCTTGGCCAGGTGGTACGGCGCCCGCTCGTCGAGCAGCAGCGGGACGAGCGCGCGTTGCGACTGTCGTACGGGGACGAGCGCGCCCGTGCCGTCGGTCTTCACTCGGACGCCGTGCAGGGCGAGTTCGTCCTTGAGGTCCGCGTACTGGGCGGCGTCCAGGCGGTAGCCGCAGGGCGGGTCCTGGATGATCTCGGCGGGTTCGGCGGGGTCGTTGTCGGCGCCGCCCAGATAGACCGGGCCGCGGTCCGCGAGGCCCTTGTACCGGGAGGCGGTCGTCGCGGCGTGGACGCGGCGGCCGCGCTCGTCCGTGAACTCGAACAGGCCGCCCAGGGCGGAGGTTTGGGACGCGACCCGGCGCCGGTGGTTGAGCGACTCGTCGGCCTTCTCGGCGTCGCTGAGCGCGTCGACCCTGCTCTCGATGAGCAGCCCGACCGCGTGCTTGATGCCGGACGCGTTGCGCAGGATGCGCTCCTGGCCGTCGCCGGCGGTCTGCTTGATCGGGTCGCCGGTGACCGGGTCGGTCCAGATGCCGTACGTCCCCGTCGAGTGGCCGGCCTCGTTGGCGGCGGGCCGGACGTAGTCGTCCGAGAGGGTCTGGGCCTCCTCGTGGACGTGCGCGTCGGTGTTGAGGTTGCGCGGCCACAGGTCGAACAGGTCCTTGTCGTAGTACGGCGGGGTCGCGCCGTACTCGTGCAGGTCATAGATGACGTCGGGGCGTTCGTCGCGGATGACGGCGGCCATGGCGCGGCCCTCGGCGGTCTGCAGGGCTATGTGGTCGCGGTTGATGTCGACGCCGTCGGAGTTGCCGCGGGTGTCGGCGTTGCGGCCGTCCGGGTTGGCGGTGGGGACGACCAGGAGGCGCGTGCGCTCCAGGAACTTCTTGGTCCGCTTGTCCTTGGCGAAGGCCAGGTCGCGGACCTTGGTGAGGCAGGCCTCGCGCCCGGACGGCTCGTCGCCGTGCTGGCTGCAGATCAGCAGGACGGTGGCGGTGGGGCGGTGGCCGCCGCCGATGCGGACGAGCTGGAGCGGGCGGTTCTGCTTGGTGGAGCCGATCCGGTCGATGCCGACGCGGTCGCTGCCCCGGTCGACGGCGGCGAGGAAGTCCCACTCCTCGGGCTGGGTGGTCCAGTTCTTGCCGTTGCTGAGCTCGAATCCGGTGCGGGGCAAGGTGGTGGCCGTGTCTGTCGCCCCGGCACTGGCGTTCGCGGGGGCGGTGAGCAGGGGGGCGGCGAGGGCGGTCGCGGCGGCGGTCAGGGCGAGGGCGGCGAGGCGGGGTCTCACGGGGTGCGGTCTCCTGAGGTAGGTCGTACACCTGCTGTACGTCGGCCCGCAGGCGGCCCGCTGGACATCACGGGCCGCCTGCGGCACGGGTGTTACGGCAGCGGCGGAACCCGGCTCGCGGCCGGCGCCTCGGTCAGGCCTTCGTAGCGGGCCTCGCGGGGCGCGGCCGCCTGTGCGTTGCCGCTGGTGGCGGCGGCGAAGGCGCGGGTGCCGCCGACGATCGGCAGCTTGGCGTAGGTACGGGACAGGTCCAGGGTCAGCTTCGGGGTGCTGGCCGGCGGGTCGATGAGGTCGATGTCGGTGCCGCCCACGATCAGGGCGAGGCGATGCCCGGCCGGGACGACGTGGTCGCTGGCGGCGACGTCGATGGTGAGCGTGTAGGGCTTGCCCGGGGTGAGTTCGCGGCCCTTCTCGGGGTCGGCCCAGGTGTTCAGGTCGGCCCAGCCGCGGCTGAAGACGTTGTAGTCGACGGCCTTCTTGTTGGCGGCGGTCTCCTTGAAGCAGGGGCTGTCCCCGGTCCTGGTCGCGCCCCAGCAGGTGCGTTCGGTGAGGGTCGTGATGCCCTCGCCGGCCGCGGTGTAGTCGCGGATGGTGTCCGGGCCGATGTCGACCAGGACGGCCGACAGGTGGGCGCTGCTCGTCGACGGCGTGGCCGTGACGGTGACCTTCGAGGAGCCGGACAGGCGCAGGTCCTTGGAGAGCGGCTTGGTGACGAAGCCGGCCTTCTCGGGGGTGCCGGTGTCGATGGCGGCCGCCCAGTCGAACTCGCCCTTCTTGGGGTCGTCCGTGAAGGACTCGGTGGCTCCGGCGGGCGCGGACTTCAGGCCCAGGGTGCCGACGCCGGCCTGACTGCCCTTGCCGGGACGGACCTTGACACCGTCGGTCGGGCGCGGCGGCCACTGGGTGCTGGTGGCCCAGGTGTCGGGGGCGCGCTCGATGTCGGCCATCGGCTCGTCGTCGATGCCGTTGTCGTAGCCGAGCAGCTCATGGTCGAACCAGCGGTGCAGGGTGCGTACCCAGTCGGCGCGGCGGAAGTCGAAGGGGTCGACGTGGCCGGTCTGGCTCAGCCAGATCTTGCGGTCCACGCCCTGCTTCGCGAGGGCGTCCCACCACTGGCCGAAGTGCTTGGCGCGGACGTTGAGGTCCTGCATGCCGTGTACGACGAAGACGCTGGCCTCGACGTTGTCGGCGTCCGGCACGTGGTTGCGCTCGTCCCAGAGGCCGGTCCAGTCGCCGTTACGGGGTGCCTCGTCGACGAGGCGCTTCTGCACGGCTGCGCAGCGCAGCCGTGCCTCGGGGCTCTCCACGTAGTCGGACAGCCACTCCGGGCCGCTGTCGTAGAGCGGGGCGCCCTGCTGGAAGTAGTAGTCGTACCAGGAGGAGATCGCGCCGATCGGCACGATCGTCTCCAGGCCGTCGACGCCGGTCGCGGCCACGCCGTTGGCGATGGTGCCGTCGTAGCTCTTGCCGATCATGCCGGTCTTGCCGTTGGTCCAGCCGGCCCGGGTGCGTTCGGTACCGGTGCGGGTGGTGTAGGCGCGGGCGTCGCCGTTCAGCCATTCGACGACGGCCTTGGCGGACTGGACGTCGGAGCGGCCGCCGACGTCGACACAGCCGTCGGAGCGGTTGGTTCCGGCGAGGTCGACGGCGACGAAGGCATAGCCGCGCGGGACGAAGTAGTTGTCGTAGAAGAGCGGGAACTGGACGACGTTGCCGTCCGCGTCGTACGTCTTCTTCTGGCTCTCGTTGCCGCGCCCGCAGCAGGAGTAGTACGGGCTGGCGTCCATGATGACCGGTATCTTCCGCCCCTGCTGGGCCGGTTCACGCGGCCTGATGATGTCGGCCGCGACCCGGTCGTTCTTCCCGTCGCCATCGCCGTCGATCTTCGTGTCGACCCAGACGGACTCGCGTATGGCATCGGCGTACGAATAGACCGGCTTACTCTCCCGGCCTCCGGAGCTCTGGGTTCCGGAGCTCTGCGCCCCCGAGCCCTGAGACCCGGAGCCCTGAGCACTGGCTGAGGTCACCGGGGAAAGCGTCACTGCTATCAGGGCGGCCACCAGGAGCACCGCACGTATGAAGCGCATGTCCCGCGCACATATCGGCATGCGCGGAAGCTACTCCAGTCAACTCCCGTACAAAAGAGGGCAGTAGAGGTGAGCAGTTGGACAAATGTCAGGCGTATCGACCGGAGTGGCACATGTCGGCCGAATGGCGATCGTGTGACAGATGCGGCCATGGACATGACTGGGGCGACGGGTGCTGAATAGGGTCACATCAGATCTTGTGACCCTACGACTTGGAGTTGACGTGCACCGCAGACTCATCGTCCCGAGCGCGCTCGCGGCCGCCTTCTTGCTGGCGATCCCGGCATCGGCCGCAGATTTCTCGCCGGGCGCGCCGGGGATCGGCGACCCCTACTACCCGGCCAGTGGCAACGGCGGTTACGACGTCTCCCACTACGACCTGCGCCTCAAGTACCAGCCCAAGACCGACCTGTTGGAGGGCACGGCGACCCTTATCGCCACCGCCAAGCAGGACCTGTCGCGCTTCAACCTCGACTTCGGCCTGAAGGTCAGCGAGGTCCGGGTCAACGGCAAGAAGGCCACGTTCAAGGCCTCCGGCACCCAGGAGCTGGAGATCACCCCGGCGACCCCGCTGCCCAAGGGCGCGCCGGCCGCGATCGTCGTGAAGTACGCGGGCAAGCCGTCCGAGCTGAAGATCAACGACTGGACCGCGTGGGCCCGTACGCCCGACGGCGCCGTGGCGGCGCAGGAGCCCGACTCGGCCGTGTGGTGGTTCCCGTCCAACGACCACCCGCTCGACAAGGCGACGTACGACGTCTCCGTGCAGGTCCCCAACGACGTCCAGGCGATCAGCAACGGCGTCCTGCAGTCCACCCGCCCGGTCGGCAAGGACTGGACCCGCTACAGCTGGCGCTCCAACAAGCCGCAGGCCTCTTACCTGACCACGCTCGCCGTCGGCAAGTTCGACATCACGACGGACAAGACGGCGGACGGCCTGCCGGTCCTCAACGCGTACAGCAAGGACCTCGGCGACAACGCGGGTTCGGCGCGCGCCAGCATCGAGCGGACCACCGAGGTCGCCGAGTGGCTGACCGAGCTGTACGGGCCGTACCCCTTCAACGCCCTTGGCGGGTACGTCCCGAACGTGACCTCCGGCTTCGCGCTGGAGACCCAGACCCGGCCGTTCTACAGCCCGCGCCAGTTCGCGAACGGCTCGAACGTGTCCGTGGTCGTGCACGAGCTGGCCCACCAGTGGTACGGCGACAGCGTGTCCGTGCACGGCTGGAAGGACATCTGGGTCAACGAGGGCTTCGCGCGCTACAGCCAGTGGCTGTGGTCCGAGAAGGAGGGCGAGGCCTCGGCGCAGGAGCTCGCGGACTACGTGTATGCCTCGCACCCCGCGGACGACCCGTTCTGGACCGTCAAGCCGGGCGACCCGGGCGCGGAGAACCAGTTCGACATCGCGGTCTACGACCGGGGCGCGCTGGCCCTGCAGGCGCTGCGCAACGAGGTCGGCGACGACGTGTTCTTCGAGCTCCTCAAGGGCTGGCCGGCCAAGTACAAGTACGGCAACGCGAAGGTGGGTGACTTCGTCCGGTACGCCGAGGAGGTCTCCGGCAAGCCCCTCGCGTCGCTCTTCGACACCTGGCTCTACCAGCCGACCCGGCCGGGCGCGCCCGCGGCGGCCAAGGCCGAGGTGCTGCGGGCGCCCGGCGCCGGCAAGCTCGCTCAGCCCAAGGGCTGGAAGAAGATCGCGGCGACCAACTCGATCCACGAGCACGGTCACGATCACTGAGTGGGCGACTGCCGAATCAGCTGCCGCTGAGTAATTCCCGCCCCGCTGCCCCCTGTTGGGCGGCGGGGCGGAACCGGCTCACTTCGCGGGCAGCTGGTTGAAGCGCAGCATGTTGCCCGCCGGATCGCGGAAGGCGCAGTCCCGGACGCCGTACGGCTGGTCGAACGGCTCCTGCAGCACCTCGGCGCCCGACGCCTGGATGCGCTCGAAGACGGCGTCGACGTCCTGGGTCCGGAAGATCACGCCACGCAGCATGCCCTTGGCGAGCAGTTCCTCCATGGCCTGCTTGTCCGCCGGGGAGGCGTTCGGGTCCGCGGCCGGCGGTTCGAGGACGATCTCCACGTCCTGCGTGGGCGAGCCGAGGGTCACCCAGCGCATGCCCTCGAACCCGACGTCGTTGCGCACCTCGAAGCCGAGCACGTCGCGGTAGAACTCGAGGGCCTTGTCGTGGTCGTCGACGGCGATGAAGCACTGCTGAAGTTTGATGTCCATGCGGCCCACGCTACGGGGACGGCTCGCCCTTGGCTTCTTGATTCCTGACCCGTTCGGCGATCCTCGCCTGCTCGGCCTTTTCCGCCTTCTCGGGGTTGCGGACCGGGCGCGTGAAGATCTTGGCGACGCAGGCCGGGATGGCCTCGCCCTGCTCGTGCGGGCGCGCCCGGTAGGCGCTCGGGCTCTCCCCGACCAGCTCGGTGAAGCGGGTGCTGAACGTCCCCAGCGACGTACAGCCGACAGCGAAGCAGACGTCCGTCACTGACAGGTCACCGCGCCGCAGCAGGGCCTTGGCCCGCTCGATCCTGCGGGTCATCAGATAGCTGTACGGAGTCTCGCCGAACGCGGCACGGAAGCTGCGCGAGAAGTGGCCGGCCGACATGAGGGCCGAGGCCGCAAGGGCCGGGACGTCGATCGGCTCCGCGTAGTCGCGGTCCATCTTGTCGCGGGCCCGACGCAGCCGCACCAGGTCCGAGAGATCCGTTGGCGTCACACGGCCAGCTTAGCCCCGCCCCCCACGACCGACCCGGGCCTTCGCCCGTGCCTCCCGCGCCAGCGGCAGGTACCGCAGCCGCTCGGGGAGCAGCGGCACCACGGTCCGCACCACCCGCCCGAACCGTCGCAGCCTGCGCTCCTGCGCCTCGGTCCACGGCAGCCCTATCGCCTCTCGCGCGTCCGGCGGCATGAGCCCGATGGTGATGAAGCGCCGGAAGCGCGCCAGCGGCGGGAACACCAGCGGCCAGGCCGCCCGCAGCGCGACCCTGAGCAGCCAAGGCCCCCGGTCCGGCGCCGGGACCGGGCGGTCGACGGCCACGAGCTCGCGGACGACCGCGGTGGCCTCGATCTCGGTCTCCAGGACCTTGCGGTAGTAGGGCCAGAACTCCTCGATCGTCTGCGGCATGTCCCGGTCGTGGATGCCGAGGATGCGTCCGACCTGCAGCCACTCCGCGTACAGCTGCCGCTCCTGGGCCTCGGTGTAGGGGCGCCGCTGCAGGTACTTCGCGGTGTGCCGGAAGACGGGGAAGCCGGTGGCGTGCACCCACGCGTAGTAGTCGGGCATCAGCGCGTGGTAGCGGCGGCCCCGGGTGTCCGTGCCCTGGATCGTCTTGTGCAGGGCGCGCAGCCGGCGCCCCTCCTCGGCGGCCCGCTCTCCCCCGTACACCCACAGCTGCACCGACCGGAGCGAGCGCTCGCCGCGTCCCCAGGGGTCGGTGCGGAACACCGAGTGCTCGTCGACGCCCGCGCCGACGGCCGGGTGGGCGACCTGCATGGTGAGCGCCGGGGGCAGGGTGAGCAGCATGCGTACGTCCCCGGCGACGGTCCACAGGATGCCGCCGGGTGGTGGTGGTGGGGGTCCGCTCATGGGGGGCTCCCGTGCTCGAATCTGCGTCAGCAGTGTTGACGCGACTGATGAGACAAGTCAATAGTCATTGTAACTTTGACTCTCGGGGGCGAGGGGGGCCGTCAAGTTGCGCTGGAGCAGGACGAGTTGGCGCTTTCCGGCTCACCATGGAACCAGGCAGCAGCCCGCCCACCGCCCTTAAGGAGCCCCGATGGGCCGCTACACGCGACTGCGCGAGATCCGCCGCTTGGACCCGGCGCGCGACTTCGAGCGCATCCACAAACTGATCTCGCAGTACGAGTTCCCCTGGGACTACACACAGGGGATCGGCATCGCCTTCATCCGCGACTACGGCGTGCCCCGCATCTCCCAACTCCTCGACCGGACCCAGGAGTTCGAGAAGGCGGGCCAGAAGCGGTACGACGACACCATTCTGTTCGGCCACGAGATGGCGCAGGACGGCTTCGACTCGGATCGCGGCCGGGCCGCGGCGCGCCACCTGAACAGGATTCACGGCAAGTACGACATCGCCAACGAGGACTTCCTGTACGTCCTCGCCACCACGGTCGTCGGCCCCAAGCGCTGGATCGACCGCTTCGGCTGGCGCCCGCTGTGCGCCAACGAGGCGGAGGCGCTCGCCCTGGTCGGACACAAGATGGCGCAGATGATGCACATCGAGGGCGCCCCGTCGACGTACGACGCCTTCGAGAAGCTCCTTGACGACTACGAGCGCGAGATGTTCGCGTACCACCCGGCCAACCGGCGCGTCGCGACCGCCACCTTCCGCGTCAGCTCCTCCTGGTATCCGGCACTCCTGCGACCCGTCATGGCGCGCTTCTCGCTGGCGCTGCTCGACGAACCGCTGCTGCGCGCCCTCGGCTTCCGGCCGCAGCCGCGGTGGGTGCAGCGGCTCGCGGTGGGCGCCGTTCGGGGGCGTTCGCAGTTCGTCCGGCTGCTGCCGGCGCGGCCGCGCTGGTGGCCGAAGCTCCCCAAGCCCCTTACGTATCCCTTCGGTTACACCCTCGACGACCTCGGCCCGCACTGGGCCCACGCCCGGCCGCTCAAGCCGGTGCCCGGCGATCCGGCCCATCCCCTGATGAACGGACGGGAGTCCTGATGAGCACTTTCGCCGTACGTTCCCCCGTCAGCGGTGACGTGCTGTCGGAGCACCCGGTGCACGGGCCCGAGGAGGTGCGGGACACGGTCGTACGCGGCCGGGGCGCGGCCGCCGTGTGGGCGGGGCTCGGCTGGGCGGGGCGCAGGGACCGGCTGCTCGCCTGGAAGCGGGCGCTGGCCCGGCGCATGGACGAGCTCGCCGCGCTGGTCGCGCGCGAGACGGGCAAGCCGGAGCACGACGCGCGGGCCGAGGTGCTGCTCGCGCTGGTGCATCTGGACTGGGCGGCGCGCCATGCCCGGCGGGTGCTGCGGATGCGGCAGGTCTCCTCGGGGCTGCTCTCCGTTCATCAGCGGGCCCTGCTCGGATATCGGCCGCTGGGTGTGATCGGGGTGATCGGGCCGTGGAACTACCCGGTCTATACGCCGATGGGGTCGATCGGGTACGCGCTCGCGGCCGGGAACGCCGTGGTGTTCAAGCCGTCCGAACTCACGCCGGGCGTCGGTGAGTTCCTTGCCTCGTCGTTCGGCGAGGCGGTGCCGGACTGCGCCGATCTGCTGCAGTGCGTGACGGGGCCCGGATCGACGGGGCAGGCGCTCGCCCTGTCCGGTGTGGACAAGGTGGCGTTCACCGGGTCGCCGGGCACCGCCCGCAAGGTGGCGGCGGCCTGCGCGGGGACGCTGACGCCGCTGCTCGCGGAGTGCGGGGGCAAGGACGCGGTGATCGTGGGCGCGGACGCGGATCTGGACGCGGTCGCCGAGGCGGTGGTGTGGGGCGCGATGTCCAACGCGGGGCAGACCTGCGCGGGCGTGGAGCGCGTGTATGCCGTGGCCTCGGTGCACGAGGAGCTGTGCGGGCGGGTGGTGCGGGCCGCGCGGGCGCTGTCGCCGGGGACGCCCGACGGGGAGTACGGGCCGATGACGCTGCCCGGTCAACTCGGTGTCGTGGAACGGCACATGAAGGAGGCCCTCGCCGGTGGGGCGCGGGCCCCGTTGGGCGGTCCCGAGTCGGTGCGGGGGCCCTATGTGCATCCGGTCGTACTCGTCGACGTACCGGAGGATTCGCCCGCGATGACCGAGGAGACCTTCGGGCCCGTGGTGGCGGTCAACCGGGTGGCGGACCTGGACGAGGCGGTGGCGCGGGCCAATGCGTCGGCGTACGGGCTCGGTGCCGCGGTGTTCACGGGGTCGCGGGCGGCGGGGCTGCGGGTGGCGCGGCGGCTCGACTCGGGCGCGGTGTCGGTGAATTCGGTGCTCGGGTTCGCCGGGGTGCCGTCGTTGCCGTTCGGCGGGACGGGCGAGTCGGGGTTCGGGCGGATCCATGGGGCGGAGGGGCTGCGGGCGTTCGCCGCGGCGCGGTCGGTGACCGTGCGGCGGTTCGCTCCGGCGGTCGACCTGACCTCGTTCGCGACGCCGCGCGAGAAGGCGGCGAAGGCGGTGGAGCTGGGGCGGAGGCTGCACGCCCGGTTCTGACCTCTCCTTGCGGAGAGGGCCTTACGGGGGCTTTTGCGGAGGGGGCTACGCCTGCAGCAGTGGGACCAGGTAGCGGCGGGCGAACTCGCGCGCCTGGTCGTCCTCGTCGATCTCGAAGCAGCTGACCGGGTTGAGCAGGAAGGAGACCGTGATCCGCACCATCAGCTCGGCGACGGGCGTGGGATCGCGCTCCGGCCTGCCCTCGGCGCGCTGCGCCCGCCGCAGCCGGTCGGCGAGGTACTCCCGCATGGCCAGGAAGGCGGGCCCGCTCTCCAGGGTGAGGAACGGCAGCATCGTCTCGGGCTCCAGCCGCATCAGGCCGCCGACCAGCGGATGGTCCCGGATGTGCCGCAGCACGGCGGCGAAGCCCTCGACGAGGCGGTCCTCCATGGCCGGCAGGGCCGCCACCGCCGCGTCGACCTCGGTGACGAAGCGCTGGTACTCGCGCAGCAGACAGGCCGATACGAGGGCGTCCTTGCCGCCGATCCGCCGGTACACGGTGACCCGCGAGACGCCGGCCCGCTTGGCCACGTCGTCGACGGTCGAGCGGCGCAGCCCGAAGGTCGTGAACTGCTCGCGGGCCGCGTCGAGTATCTGCTCGGAGAGGGCGTCGCCGGGGGGCCGCGGGGAGCCCAGGGCGCCGGCCAGCATCGACTGGTCCAGCGCGCTCGCTGCCGCGCCTTCTGCCGCGCCTTCCGCCTTGCTCTCCACCGCGCTCTCTACCGTGCTCTCTGCGGCCATGGCCCCTCCCTGGTGTTCGTCACTCACTCAACCACAGCTACACAGAGACCGGCTCCATAACTTTGTAACTCAGCGCACTTCAGGAGGCGTTCATGGCCCTGACGGCCGAGCAGCAGGACTTCGTCACCGCGCTCCGTGACTTCGCGCGCCGGGAGTGCGGAACCCGTGAGCAGCGGGATGCGCTGACCGCCGAGCCGGGCGGACCGCACTCCCCCGCGCTGTACGCGAAGTTGGCGGAGCTCGGCTGGCTCGGGGTGTGTCTGCCGGCGGAGTACGGCGGGGCGGGCGGGGGCATGACCGACGCCTGCCTGTTCCTGCGGGAGACCGCGCGCGGCCTGGTGCCGTGCGGCGGTTTCGTGACGTCCGTGATCACGGCGAAGGCGTACGAAAGGTTCGGCAGCCCGGCGCAGCGCAAGGCGGCGGTGGGTGGCGCGGTCGGGGGCCAGGTGCTCGCGATCGCGATGTCGGAGCCGGAAGCGGGCTCGGACGTGGCGGCGCTGCGCTGCAAGGCCGAACTGCGCCCGGACGGCGGGTGGTTGGTGAACGGACACAAGACCTGGATATCCAACGCTCATCTCGCCGAGTACATCCTGCTCGTCGCCCGCACCGACGCCTCCGGGGACAAGCACCAGGGGCTGACCATGTTCCACGTTCCGGCGGCGACCGCGGGCATCGAGGTGCGGGGCATCGAGACGATGGGCGGGCGCGAGGTCAACGACGTCCACTTCACGGACGTACGGCTGCCCGCCGACGCGGTGGTGGGCACGGTGGGCGAGGCGTGGCCGCAGCTGATGGCGGGGCTGAACGCGGAGCGTCTCTTCCTCGCCGCGAACATGCTCGGCCGGGCCGAGCGGATCTTCGAGGACACGGTGGCGTACGTCGGTGCGCGGGTGCAGTTCGGGCGGCCGGTCGGCACGTTCCAGGCACTGCGGCACCGGCTCGCGGATCTGGCCACGGAGATCGAGTGCGCGCGGCTGCTCGTCTTCGACCTGGCGGCGCGGTGCGACGCGGAGCCGGAGCGGCTGTTCCCGCGCGAGGCGTCGATGGCCAAGCTGAAGGCCACGGAGACCGCCAAGAGGGCCGCACTTGAGGGCATGCAGATGATGGGCGGGTACGGCTACGCCACCGAGTACGACATGGAGCGGCACCTGCGGGCCACGGTGGTGTCGACGGTGTACGGCGGCACTAGCGAGATTCAGCGGGACATCATCGGCAGGAGTTACGGGTTGTAGCGTGCGTCGCCGTGGCCCGCCCCCGCGGGGATCGGCTCGCCGACTATGCGGGCCGCGAGTTCTGATGCCAACTCGGCCACATGGAGGCGCAGTTCGGCCTCGGCCGCGGCGCGGTCCGCCTCGATGCGGGCCTGGCCGGAGGCGAGGATCCGGTCGCGCTCCTGGATCCCGTCCTCACGGGCGGCGACCAGGAGGGAGGCGCCTTCCTCCAGGGCGTCCTGGCGGATGCGGGCGGCCTCATGGCGGCTTCCGGAGCGCAGCGCGGCGAGCTCCTGCTCGGCGAGGTAGATGTCGTGGTAGATGCCGCCCTCGGGAATCGTCGACAGTTCCTCACGGACCTGGAGGACGCGATTCATGCGCAGCACCATCGCCCGGATGAAGGCGAAGGCGGCACCGAAGGCGACGGCGCCGAGGGCGAGGTCCTCCACCCTCATGTTCAACGGGCCGATGGGCAGGCTTTCGGGCAGCAAGTACATGCGGATGATCTACCCCGCCGACCCCGTGATCGAACATGCATTCAGGACGCCAACTTGCCGCCACCCAAAGGCTACCCAGAAGTAACCACCGCTGCTTTGATGTGGGACGCCACCCCGTACCCCCCACTCACCGCAGGAGTCCCTGTGTCCCTTTCCGTACGCCGCCGCATGTCCGGTGCGGCTCTCGCCACCGCAGTCGCGGGGGCCACACTCGTCGCCGTCGCCCCGGCGGCGGACGCCGCGGCGACCCCCGGCCTGAAGGTGCTGACGTACAACACCTTCCTGTTCAGCAAGTCGCTCTACCCGAACTGGGGCCAGGACCACCGGGCCGCCGAGATCCCCAAGACCGCCTTCTTCAAGGGCCAGGACGTCGTCGTGCTCCAGGAGGCCTTCGACAACTCCTCGTCGGACGCCCTGAAGCGGAACGCGGCGGCGCAGTACCCGCATCAGACCCCGGTGGTCGGCCGCAGCAAGGACGGCTGGGACGCGACCGGGGGCAACTACTCCACGACGACGCCCGAGGACGGCGGGGTCACCGTGCTCAGCAAGTGGCCGATCGTGCGCAAGGAGCAGTACGTCTACCCGGACGCCTGCGGCTCCGACTGGTACTCCAACAAGGGCTTCGCCTATGTGGTGTTGGACGTGAACGGCACGCGCGTGCATGTGGTCGGCACCCATGCGCAGTCCACCGACCCGGGGTGCGACGCGGGTGAGGCGGCAGCGATGCGCAGCAAGCAGTTCAAGACGATCGACGCGTTCCTGGACGCCAAGAACATCCCCGCCTCCGAGCAGGTCCTGGTCGCCGGGGACATGAACGTCGACTCGCACAGCGCCGAGTACGCCTCCATGCTCGCCGACGGCGGCCTGGTGGGCGCGGACTCCCGGACCGGGCACCCGTACTCCTTCGACACCCAGGACAACTCGATCGCGAAGGACCGCTACCCGGACGACCCGCGCGAGGACCTGGACTACGTCCTGCACCGCGCGGGCCACGCCCGCCCGGCGGGCTGGAACAACACGGTCGTCAAGGAGCAGAGCGCGCCCTGGACCGTCTCCAGCTGGGGCAAGGACTACACGTACACCAACCTGTCCGACCACTACCCGGTGACCGCGTCCGGGCAGTAGCCGCACCCCGGCTGCCGGGCGGCCCCGAACTGGCATCTGCGAGTGCTTCGCAGCTGGTCAGGGGCCGCTTTTCGGCAGTGGCTGCAAGGGAGTTGGTGTGCCACGGTGGGTGCATGACAGGTCAGGGACACGGTCACGATCACGGTCATGCACCCCACTCCGGGCACGCTCATGGACACGGGCATGGGGACGCTCATGGACAGGGGAACGGGCACGGGAACGGGCATGAGCACGGGAACGGGCACGGAGACGGGCATGGTCACGCCCATGCGGCCTCCCGGTGGGCGAAGCTTCGGCATCGGGTCGCGCATGCCGTGACGCCGCACAGCCATGACCCCGCCGACAAGGTCGACGCGGCCCTGGAGAGCTCGGCGGCCGGGCTGCGCACGCTGTGGTTCTCGCTCGCCGTCCTCGCCGCGACCACCGTCGTCCAGGCGGTGATTGCCGCGCTGTCGGGCTCCGTGGCGCTGCTCGGCGACACGGTGCACAACGCGGCGGACGCCCTGACCGCACTGCCCCTGGCCCTCGCTTTCGTGCTGGGCCGCCGGGCCGCGACCCGGCGCTATACGTACGGCTTCGGCCGGGCCGAGGATCTGGCGGGCGTCTTCGTGGTCCTGGTGATCGCGGCCTCGGCGCTCTTCGCCGGGTACGCGGCCGTGCGCCGGCTGGTCGAGCCCCAGGACGTCAGTCACCTCCCGGCCGTCGCGGCGGCGGGCCTGGTCGGCTTCCTCGGCAACGAGTGGGTGGCGCGCGCCCGGATCCGCACGGGGCGGCGGATCGGTTCGGCCGCGCTGGTCGCCGACGGACTGCACGCCCGCACGGACGGTTTCACCTCTCTCGCCGTGCTCCTCGGGGCGGGCGGCTCGGCGCTCGGTTGGCGCCTCGCGGACCCGCTGATCGGTCTGGCGATCACGGTCGCGATCGCGCTGGTGCTGCGTACGGCGGCCCGCGAGGTCTGGCACCGGCTGATGGACGCGGTGGACCCGACCCTGGTCGACGCCGCCGAGCGGGCCCTGGCCGGGGTTTCGGGCGTACGCGGGGTGGGCGACGTCCGACTTCGGTGGCTGGGCCATGCGTTGCGGGCCGAGACCTCGATCGTGGTGGACCCGCACCTCACGGTGGTCGAGGCACACGCCCGCGCGGTGGCGGCGGAGCATGCCCTGCTGCACGCGGTGCCGAAGCTGACGGCGGCGACGGTGCACGTCGACCATGCGGCACCGGACCCGACGGTCGGGCCGGACCCGCACGGGGCGCTGGCCCACCACTTCGCATAGCGGGCCTCAGGGGTGTCGGTTCTCGTGTCGGCCCTCCCGCTGTCAGGTTCGCGTGCGGGCCCTCACGGTGTCGGGTTCGCGCGTCGGCCCTCCCGGTGTCAGGTTCGCGCGTCGGCCCTCAGGTTCGCGTGCGGGCCCTCCCGGTGTCGGGTGCTCGTAACCCCCTCGGGGGTGTCGAGGTCACGCAGCATCGTGAGGGTGCCGCGGGCCGGCGGCCTCGGGGTCAGGCCGGCCATTTCCCCGTGGTGCGCCGAAAGGCGGTGGCGCCGCCACGCTCGACCGCCGCTCTCACCACGGCGAAGGTGGCACCTTCCAGTGCGGCCGCGGGCAGCACCTCCCGCCAACTCCGCTCCTCGTCAAGGGGTTTGGGCGCCTCCCTCGTGTCGTCGACCTTGGCCCAGATCCAGCGGAAGGCCATCCCTGCGAGGGCGCCGCCGAGAACGCCCACCACCATGCCGACGGGCTTGTACATCAGCTTCGCCGGATCCATCGCTCACCCCTTGCGGGCGCGACGCCGGCGCACCACCACCACGGCGGTCGCCGCTGCCGCACCGGCCACGAGCAGGGGACCCGGGCGGGCCCGGCCTGCCGAGGCGGCCTTGGCTGCCGCCTGCCGGACCGGCTCCGGAGTGTGCTCCTGTACCGCGTGGGCCGTCCTGACCGCGGCCTCTCGCACCGGTTCCGGTGTGTGGTCCTGCACCGCGTGCGCCGTCCTGGCCGCCGCCTGCTGGACGTTGGTGGTGATCTCCGCCGTCTTCTCCTGCGCCCGGCCCTTGAGGTCGGCCTTGTCGGCCAGCTGCCCGACGGTTTCGCCGAGGCGTTCCCTGGCCTGCTCGACACGTGCCCGCGCGGCAGCCACTGTCTCGTTCTCCTTCTCTCCACCGGTCATCGTCGTGCCCTCTCCTTGATCTCCTGGATGTCGCTGCGCACACTGTCGACCGCTCGCTCCGGCGCCAGCGGCGTCGCGCGTCGGCCCTGTCGCCGGCCGAGCAGCAGCAGTACGCCGCCGCCGACGGTCAGTACTCCGGCCACCACCAACGCGGCGCCCCAGAGCGGAAGTCGCAGGGCGAGGCCCGCGACGGCGGCGCCGAGCAGAACCTGGAACAGGAAGAGGCCCACGACGCCGGCAGCGCCGTACAGCCCTCCGCTGATACCCGTCCTGCGCCCCTTCTCCCGCATCTCCGCACGGGCCAGGGCCAGTTCCTCCCGCGCCAGTTCCGAGAACTGCGCCGAGGCCAGCTTCACCAACTCCGCGGTCGAGGGGACGCCCTCGGCCGCTTCGGTCCGCTGCGCCACACCCGTCACCTCCCGATCGGGTTCGGTCCGCTGTGCCACGCCCGTCACTGCTCGATCGGGTTCGGTCCGCTGTGCCACACCCATCAGTTCTCGATCCGGTTCGGTCCGCTGTGCCACGCTCGTTCACCTCCCGATCGGTTTCAGTCCTCGCCTCGGACGATGTGCGGCTCCCTGTCACAACTGCCGCTCTCGCCCGGCGCTGCGAAGCCGGGCACGCCGGGGATGCACGTCCGCAGGCTCTTGTCCCGCACGAGCAGCCGTTCCGCCGGGCCGGGGGCGGTCCTGAGCGGGGTCGGGTCCTTGCGCGTCTGGGTCTTCATGGTCCTTCGCGTTTCCCCTCAGTGGGCTGTGCTTCGGCCCCGGGTACCCACTGCGGCCCCAGTCAGACGCCCCCTCTGCGCATCGCCCGCCGAGCGGGCAGCACACTTGCCGCCAGCGCCAGCACGAGGCACCCGCCGACCGCCCCGAGCACCGGCGCCCAGGGCACGACCAGTTCGACGGGTATCCCGAGCGTCCCGCTGAGCCCGGCCCTGATACCCAGGAGCGAGGGCAGCGCGACGAGACCGCCGAGCAGGGTGCCGAGGCCGACCACGAAGGCCGTCTCACCCGCGACCGTCCGCAGGACCTGGCGGGGCAGCGCTCCGGAGCGGCGCAGCACCTGGAAGTCACCGGCGCGGCCGGCGGTGGCCATCAGCAAGGTGTTGCCCACGGCCAGGCCCGTGTACCCGGCGGACAGGGCGACCAGGAGCAGGGTGAACACCCACACCAGTCGGTCCTCCTCCGCGTCCTCCTGCCCGGCGTACGCGGCGACGGATATCTCCTGTGCACCGACCGGGAGTTGAGACTCTGCCGGGCCCGTGCGGTGGACGACCTCGGTGAGCGCCGAAGGGTCGTGGGCCCGCACCGTCTGCCGGGCGAAGAGCGCGCCGTACGGCGCGGATCGGTCGTCCAGGACGGCCACGATCCGCAGCCGTGCGGTCCGTCCGTCCTCGAAGGTGAACTCCGCCGTGCCGCCCGGCTTCGCATCGAGCGTGGTGAGCAGGGAACGGGTCACGGCCACCGTGTCCGGGGCTTCGAGTCCGTCCAGGGCTCCGGCCGTCACCTCCACCCGGTTGTGGACGGCGCGGAAGGTGCGCGGGTCGATCCCGGCGCCCTCGAACGCCTGGTGTCCGGCACCTCCGTACACGGTGGTGGGCAGCAGCGCGGTCCCCTCGACCCGGGCGACGGCCGCGTCGGTGAGCCCCGGTGTGCCGTCGGGGACCACGGAGGCCTCGGCATGGACACTCGCCTGCCCTTCCGCGGCATAGGAGTTGGCGCTCGTCTGGGTGTTGCCGGTGATCAGGACGACGAAGGCGACGGTGGCGAGTACGGGTGCGATCGTGGCGGCGGTGCGCCGTACGGCGGTGAGCATGCCCTCGCGCACCAGGACGGCCGCGGCTCCCGAACTCCTCGACAGGGGCCAGGACACCAGGCGCACGAGCGGTGGCGCGATCGCCGGGACGAGCAGGGTCACGCCGGTGATCAGGCCGACGGCCGTGACCAGGGACAGCGTGATCATGTCGGCGGGGTCGGCGGAGGCCGAGGCCACCGCCGTGCACAGCCCGAGGCCGGTGAAGGCCAGGCCTGTGATCAGCCGGGACCGGGTCAGCGGCCGGTCGTCGACGGCCGCCTCGCGCAGTGCCTCCAGCGGAGCGATCCCGGCGGCCTTGCGGGACGCCGACCAAACTCCGGCGAGGGCCACACCGACGCCGACCGCGAAGGCTGCCGCCAACGCCCAGGGCGGCGTGCGGACTTCGAAGCCCCGTGGCAGGAAGCCGGCGTCCACGAGGAGTCCACCGAGCCATGGCGCGGCGATCGCACCGAGCAGCACACCGGTGGCCGATCCGGCCGTGCCGATCGCCAGTGCCTCGCCGTGCAGCATGCGCCGCAGTTGCCTGGGGGTGGCGCCGATGGTGCGGAGCATCCCGAACTCGCGGCGGCGCTGGGCGACGGTGAAGGCGAAGGTGGAGGCGATCACGAAGACGGTGACGAACGCGGAGAGCGCGGCCATCGCGGCGACGACCTGCCCGCCGATCCAGCGGGTCTGCTCGTCCCGCGGCGGGGCGAGGGCCTCGCGGGCCTGTCCGCCGAGAACCGTGCCCGAGTCCCCCACGAGGGACTTCGCGTCCGCCCCGACACGGGCCTGATCGGCGCCCTTGCCCGTGAGGAGGCCTATCACCCTTGTGCCGCCGGAGAGTTGGGCCGCACGGGTGTCGGTGAGGTAGTAGCCCGGTCCGTCGACCGTGCCGGACACGGTGAACTTCGCGGGCCCCTCGGCCGTGAGCAGCGTGACCGGGGCACCCGGCGCGAGGCCCAGGGACCGGTCGAGGGCGACCTCGTCCGGCTGCCGCGGGGCCTGGCCCGCCGCGAGGCGGTAGGGGGCGAGGGCGGCGCTGGACCAGCCGTGGCCGAGGCGGTCGCCCTTGGTCTGCTCACCGGCCGGCTTGCCGTCGATGAGCGCCTGGGCGTAGAAGGCGTGGTCGGGGATGGCCCTGGACACGCCGGGCAGGGCGGCGAGTTCACGCTTCAGTTCGTCGGCACGCTCGGGCGAGAACGGGTACTTCTCCAGGAACACACCGCTGCCCGCGCTGCCTTGGCCGCTCTGGACCACGAGCGGCGTACCCGCGAAGCGCTCCGGTACTCCGCTGCCGCCGGACAGCAGCACCAGCGCGCTCATGGTGAGGATGGCGACGCCCAGGCAGAGCGCGACGAACGACCCCGCGAAGGTGACGGGCCGCTCCCGGAGACTGGCGAAGCTCCGCGGGCCCACCCGGTCGAGGAACGCGGCAAGGCGCTTGCTTCCCCGGATCGGTCCTCCTCGCATTTCCCTCGGCCTTCCCGCGATCTTCCTCTGCCCGCTCATGCCTGCCCCTCCAGTACCGCCATGCGCGAGGCGATGGCCTCGGCGCCGCTGCGGCCGGTGAGTTCACCGGCGATCCGGCCGTCGGCGAGGAACACCACACGGTCCGCGTACGACGCCGCGGCCGGGTCGTGCGTGACCATGACGACGGTCTGTCCGTGCCGGTCGACCAGGCCGCGCAGCAGCCCGAGCACCGTGCGCGAGGTCTTGGTGTCGAGCGCCCCGGTCGGCTCGTCCGCGAAGAGCACGGCGGGCCGCGCGATCAGGGCGCGGGCTATCGCCACCCGCTGCTGCTGCCCGCCGGACAGCTGGCTCGGCCGGTGCCCGGCCCGGTCGGCGAGGCCCACCTCGGCCAGGGCGGCGGTGACGGCGGCCGGGTCGGGGCGGCGGCCGGCGAGGCGGCCCGGCAGGGCGACGTTCTGCTCGGCGGTCAGCGCCGAGACGAGGTTGAAGGCCTGGAAGACGAAGCCTGTGCGATCTCGGCGCAGCAGGGTGAGCGCCGTCTCGTCCAGGTCCGCGGTGTCCGTGCCCGCGAGGACGACGTGGCCCTCGGCGGGCCGGTCCAGTCCGGCCGCGCAGTGCAGCAGCGTGGACTTGCCGGAGCCTGAGGGCCCCATCACGGCGGTCATGGTGGCGGCGGCGAAGCTCAGCGACACGGCGTCCAACGCGGTCACCGTCTGCTCTCCCGCGCCGTAGCGCTGAGTGACGGCCCGCAGCTCGACGGGGTGTGTGGTGGTCACGGTCTGTGTCATCGACATGCGTCGAGTCAACCGGTGCCGCCCTCGTCGGCACACGGGCACCTGCGCTAGTCCTCGGACTACACCTAGCACTAGTGCCCGGCGCCCGGCAGCGGGCTACGGTCGAGGAATGATCTCTCGCGACGGCGACTCTCGCGATGGCACGACGACACGACGACACGACGACAAAGGGGGCCGGATGTCCTCGCGCAATGTGATGGAGGCGCTGACGCGTGAGCCGCTCGGCCTGCTCCGCACCTCCTGGACCTGGCGGTCCGCCTTCTATCTGCTGGCGGGCGGCGTGCTCGGGGTGGGCGGCTGCGTGTCCGTGGGCGGGATCGTCGCCTCGTGGCAGCGGATCGGCTTGGCGACCGCCGCGATCGCCGTCCTCGGGGTGCTCGCCTTTGTCGCAGCCGTCGCGGGCCCGGTCGAGCAGTGGCGGCTGCGCCTCGTCGACCGCGAGGCCCACCCGGTGCCCAACTGGCCGCGGGCGACGGGCTGGGGCACGGTCTCGATACTCGCGCTCGGCTGGGCGGACCTCGCGGTGGTCCTGCTCGCCGCCGGCATCCCGGGCGCGCTGATCACCGCTCCGCTGCAGCCGACGGCCGGCCCCTTCGCCTCGATAGCGGGACCCGTCGCGGGGATATTGCTGCTGCCGGTGGCCGCGTATCCCGTCGTGATCTGGGCGGGTGTGCGGTCCACCGCGGCCCGGCTCTATCTGCTGCCGCGCGACGGCGAGTTGCGCGAGGTGCGGCGCTCGCGCGCGCGTCTGGTCGATGCGTACGAGGCCGAGCGCCGGCGCATAGAGCGCGATCTGCACGACGGGGCGCAGCAGCGCCTGGTCGCGCTGAGCGTGAAGCTGGGCCTCGCCGGGCTCGACCTGCCGGCCGGCTCGCGCGCCGCGCAGGAGGTCGAGGAGGCGCACCAGATGGCCAAGGCCGCGCTGGTCGAGCTGCGCGAGCTGATCCAGGGGGTGCATCCGCACGTGCTCACCGAGCGCGGGCTGCCTGCCGCGATCCGCGATGTGGCGGGCCGCTCCCCGATACCCGTCGACCTCGAGGTCGACGTCGGCGACCGGCTCTCGCCGTCCGTCGAGGTGGCCGCGTACTACGCGGTGTGCGAGGCCCTCGCCAACGCCGCCAAGCACAGCGAGGCCGAGCGCTGCCTGGTGCGGGCCTGGCGGGAGCGCGATCTGCTGGTGGTGGAGGTGAGCGACGACGGGCGCGGCGGGGCGGTCGCCGAGGCGGGGACCGGGCTCACCGGCCTGGCCGACCGGGTGTCGGCGGTGGACGGCAGAATGCTCCTGGCCAGCCCGATCGGCGGGCCGACCCGGCTCAGAGTGGAGATTCCGTGCGGCAGTTGACCGTGGTGATCGGCGAGGACGCGGTATTGCTGCGGGCGGGACTGGTGAGCCTCCTCGAGCGCTTCGGGCACACCGTGCCCGCAGCCGTGGGAGACGGCCCCTCCCTGGTCGCGGCGGCGCAGAAGTACGAGCCGGACGTGGTGATCGCCGACGTCCGGATGCCGCCGGACTTCACCGACGAGGGCCTGCACGCGGTGCGCGAACTCCAGTCGCTGCAGCCCTCCTTGGCGGTCCTGGTGCTCAGCCAGTACGTGGAGCAGACCTTCGCCGAGGAGCTCATCGAAGGGCGGCACGGCGCGGGTACCGGCTATCTCCTGAAGGAACGCATCGGGGATGTCACGGAGTTCACGGACGCGCTGCTGCGGGTCGCCGAGGGCGGAATGGTCGTCGACCCCGAGGTCGTACGCCAGCTCCTGGCCCGTCGCCGCGACCCCCTGACCCGGCTCACCGCACGCGAACGCGAGGTCCTCGGCCTGATGGCGGAGGGCAGGTCGAACGCGGCGATCGCCCGCGCCCTGGTCATCACGGAGGCGGCAGTGGCCAAGCACATCGCGAACATCCTGCTGAAGCTGGACCTGCCGCCGGCGTCGGACGACCATCGGCGGGTGCTGGCGGTGCTGGCGTACTTGCAGGGGTGAGGTGGGGGCGGGGAGGGAGGGCGCGGGGAGGGACGGGCGCAGGGCCGGGAGGGGGCGGGGCTGGGAGGGCGCGGGCGGAGCGGGGCTGGGAGGGCGCCGGCCGGGGCCGGGCCGGGCGGAGTCGGAGGGCGCCGGGCGGAGCGGACGCCGGGCGGAGGACGCGGCGGCGGGAGCGGAGCGGGCAGCGCGGGCCAAGTGGGGTGAAAGGGGCTCCAGGAGGCCCGATTTGGGTGGATTCGCGCGCCCCATTCGCCCCACTTAGGCGGTGGCCCCGGTGCCGCGCCGCTCCCGACCGCCGCCCGGGGCACGCCGCTCCCGACTACCGCCCGGCGCTCCCCCGACCGCCCCGGGGCCAACCGCCCCCGCCCGGCCCCGGCCTCCCTCCGGCCGTCGACCCCCGGCCCCCGACCTCCAGCCCCCGTCAGTCGTGGTCGTACACCGTCACCGCCACCCCCCGGCCCGCCAACCGCGCCGCGACCAGGGGCTCTACCCGTCCCCACTTCCCGCCGGCGAGCCCGCAGCCGATGCGGGGCATGTGGACGGACGCTCCGAGCTCCAGCGCCCGGTCGCCCAGCGTCGCGAGTGCCGTGTCGATCGCCTCGTACCGGACCGGCACTCCCTTGCTGCCTGTTCGGATTCCGCGCTGGCCGATCAGGTTCGCCACCCAGAGGTAGCGGTCGACCCGGACGAGCTGGAGGGCGCCGAGGCCGAAGTCGTTCGTCGCGCGCTCCCGGTGCCAGCGGCGGTAGGCCGCCTCGGGCTCGGGCCAGCGGCGCGACAGGGCGAGGACGAAGCCCTTGCCCCAGCCCCCGAGGTCGTTGCAGACATGGGCTATCACCTTGACGCCCTTGCCGAAAGGAACGGTGGCGTCACCCCGGACGTACGTGATCTCGGCAAGATCCGTGTTCTCCGACATGACGCCACCGTAGAGGCCCCCACTGACAGTGGGCTTTTCAGTTTTCGTGCGGGCTCCGGGAAGCCGAGTTCCGTACGGGCTCCGGGAAGCCCCGAGTTCCGTACGGGCTCCGGTAAGTCCCGGGCGGGAGCTACTGCTTGATGCCCAGTTCCTGGTCCGCCCGCTCCGCCTCGTTCCGCGCGACCTTGCCGCGGACCCCGAACCAGCCGATGACCAGCGCCACGGCGATCACCGGGATCAGGAAGAGCGTGCGGCGGCCGATCTCCGGGTCCTGCCACATCAGGCCGAGGACGGTCAGCAGGAAGGCGATCGTCACGATCTCCGTGACGGGGCTGCCCGGGAGGCGGAACTTGGGCCGTTCGAGCAGACCCTGCTTGGCCCGGCGCACGAACACCAGGTGGCAGACCATGATCGTGACCCAGGTGGTGATGATGCCGAGCGACGCGACGTTCAGGACGATCTCGAAGGCCTTCTCCGGCATCAGGAAGTTGAGGCCGACACCGAGGACGCAGATGCCCGAGGTGAGCAGGATGCCGCCGTAGGGCACCTTGTTGCGGCTCATCTTCGCGGTGAAGGAGGGCGCGGAGCCCGCCATCGCCATGGAGCGCAGGATGCGGCCCGTGGAGTAGAGGCCGGAGTTGAGGGACGACATGGCGGCCGTGAGCACGACCAGGTTCATGACGTCGCCGGCCGCCGGGACGCCGACGTTCGAGAGGACCGTGACGAAGGGGCTCTCGTCGCTGGAGTACATCGAGCCGGGCATGAGGAGGGCGAGGAGGACGACCGAGCCGACGTAGAAGAGGCCTACGCGCCACATGATCGAGTTCACCGCACGCGGGACGATCTTCTGCGGCTCGGCGGTCTCGCCCGCCGCGACGCCGACCAGTTCGAGGGAGGCGTACGCGAAGACGACACCCTGCATCACGATCACCACGGGCATCAGGCCGGCCGGGAAGAGGCCGCCGTTGTCGGTGACGACGTGCAGGCCCGGCGTCTGGCCGCCGACCTCGTGCGACGTGACGAGCAGGAAGATGCCGATCAGCATGAAGGCGACCAGGGCGGCGACCTTCACGATCGAGAACCAGAACTCCATCTCGCCGAAGATCTTCACCGAGATCAGGTTCACGACGAGGACGATGGCGAGGGCTATCAGTGCGAGCACCCACTGGGGGATGTCGGTGAAGAAGCTCCAGTAGTGCGTGTACATCGCGATCGCGGTGATGTCCGCGATGCCGGTGGTCGACCAGTTGAGGAAGTACGCCCAGCCGGCGACGTACGCGCCCTTCTCGCCGAGGAACTCACGCGCGTAAGAGACGAACGAGCCGGAGGAGGGTCGGTAGACGACCAGCTCACCGAGGGCTCTGACGACGAAGAACGCGAAGATGCCGCACACCAGGTAGGCGAGGGCAAGGCCAGGTCCGGCCGAGTTGAGGCGGCCGCCCGCACCGAGGAACAGACCGGTGCCGATCGCTCCGCCGATCGCGATCATGTTGATGTGGCGGGCCTTGAGGTCCTTGCTGTAACCGGCGTCGCCCGCGTCCGCGGGCGGCTGGGGGGCGGCACCTGTGCGGGGTGCGGCCGAGGCCGTGGTGACGGCTTCCTTGCTCACGGGTCGTTCTACTCTCTGTGGACCAGGGGGTGCTCGGGCCCGTGCCACCCCTGACGCGGCACGAACCAACGGCACACCTTTACCCAGGGTTAACCCGCGGCGCGGTGGCGCAGTTCACATAGCGGAACATCTCACATGTTGATCAAGGCCTTTACGGAATATCGCTGTCCGGGTTGTACAGATCCGCAATGACGTCTTCGTACTTCTCACCAATTATCCGGCGGCGCAGCTTGAGGGAGGGCGTGAGTTCGCCGGTCTCCGGTCCCCATTCCTCGGCGAGCAGGCGGTAACGCTTGATCTGCTCGGTGCGGTTGAGGCGCGCGTTGGCCGCCTCGACGGCTCGCGCGATCTCGGCGATGACCTCGGTGTGGTCGACCAGCGAGATTCCCTCGGGCTCGATCCCGTGGGCCTTCGCCCAGACCGGTGCCATCTCCGCGTCGAGGACAAGGAGGGCCACCAGATAGGAGCGGCCGTCCCCGTGGGCCAGGGCCTGGCCGATCAGCGGGTGTTCCTTGAGGGTGTTCTCGACGAGTGCGGGCGAGACGTTCTTGCCCGTCGACGTAATGATCATTTCCTTCTTGCGGTCGGTGAGCCAGAGGAAACCGTCCGCGTCGATCCGGCCGATGTCGCCGGTCGGGAACCAGCCGCCGGTGTCGCAGGCGCTCGCCACCGTGCCGTCGGCCCGCAGATAGCCGTCGAAGACGGTCTCGCCGCGTACGAAGATCTCGCCGTCCTCGGCCGTCCGTATCTCCACGCCGTCGAGGGGCCGCCCGACCGAGCCGAGCCGGAAGGCGGCCGGGGTGTTGGTGGTGGCCACCCCGATGGTCTCGGTCAGCCCCCAGGCGTCCATGATCGCGATGCCGAACCCGGCCCAGAACCGCACCACGTCGAGCGGCATCGGCGCGGAGGCGCTCGCCGTCCACACCAGGCGCTCGAAGCCGGCCATCGCGAGCAGCGGGTCGAGGATCCCCTCCTTGGCCTGCTGGTACGCGGCTTCCAGTGGGGCCGGCGGTTCCTCGCCCTTCTCGCGGTACGCGAGGTGCGCGCGGGCAGTGTCGCCCGCGGCGGCGATGGCCTGCTGCTGCTCCGCGGGCAGCACGGCGAGCGCGGACCGTACGGAGGCGGCGAGCTTCTCCCAGACCCTCGGCACCCCGAAGAACTGGGCCGGGTGCAGCTCCCGGGCCGTCGCCGCGACCTGCGCCGGTTCGGCGCACAGGTGGACGTGCGAGGCGCGGAACACCGGCAGATAGATGCCGAGCATGCGCTCCGCGATGTGGGCGAAGGGGAGGTAGCAGATGTGCTCGACGTGGTCGGGCAGCTCGACCATCCGGTCGAGGGCGACGCCGTTGAGGACGACGTTGCGGTGAGTGATCCGTACGCCCTTGGGGTCGCCGGTGGTGCCCGAGGTGTAGACGACGGTCAGCGGGTCGGTCGGGCGGGTCTCCTGCCAGGCCTTCTCGAAGGCGTCCGCGGTGAAGCGGGCGGCCCCGGTGGAGCGCACCGACTCATACGTCGCGTGGTCGGCGGCGTCGGCCTCCTCCAGCACGATCAGCCGGGCCAGCGGAACCGATTCGTCCGCCAACAGGGGCTCCCAGCGCGCCAGTTCCCGGGCCCCCTCGAGAACGGCGAGGCGGGCGCGGCTGTGCCGGGCGATGTGGGCGACCTGCTCGGGCGCGGCCGTGCTGTACACCGTGACGGGGACGGCGCCGAGGTGGGTGAGGGCCAGGTCGGTCAGCCAGTGCTCGGCGCGGTTGCCCATCATCATCAGGACGTGCTCGCCGCGCTCCACGCCCAGTGCGGCGTACCCGGCGGCGAGGACGCCGACCTCGTGGCGGGCCTCGGCCCAGGTAAGGGTGGTCCAGGAGCCTTCGGCGTCGCGCCAGGACAGGGCCGGCAGGTCGCCGTGGTCCTGGGCATTGCGCAGGAGCAGTGCGGGCAGGGTCAGCTCGGCGGGATCTCCGGGAAGGCGCAGGATCGTGGTCAAGACCGCCTCCAGGCGTCGTCATCGACGGATGGGACCTCAATGCGCAGGCGAGATGCCCCGCCACTCTTGGGCAATTTCAGTGAGACAGCAATACTGTTGCACTGCATTGATGCACACGGCGGGGAGATGGAGCGCAGGCATGACGACCGAGCCAGATACAGAGGCGGCGCCGACGCTGACGGTCGACGAACTGGCCGCGCGCGCCGGCGTCACCGTCCGCACCGTCCGCTTCTACAGCACGCGCGGACTGCTGCCGCCGCCCGTCATCGGCCCCCGCCGCGTCGGCCGCTACGGCCCCGAGCATCTGTCCCGGCTCGCCCTCATCGAGGAGCTGCAGCACCACGGTCTGACGCTGGCCGCGATCGAGCGCTATCTGGAGCAGCTGCCGCCGGACATGAGCGAGCACGATCTCGCCATCCACCGCGCCCTGGTGGCCAGTTGGATCCCGGAGGGCGCCGAGGAGACGAGCCGCGAGCAGTTGGAGCGGCGGGCCGGGCGCGCACTGACCGAGAGCGACCTGGACCGGCTCGCCGCGATGAACGTCCTGGAGCGCACCGCCGCCCCCGACACCTTCCGGATCGACCCGGGCATCCTGCACCTCGGGGTCCGACTCCTCGACGTACCCATCGCGTTGGAGACGATCCTGGCCGCCCGCACGGTGATGCTGGAGCACTCGCGCGAGGCGGCGAAGGAGCTGACGCGGCTGTTCCAGGACGAGGTGTGGGGTCCGTACAGCGAGAAGGAGCGCAACCCGGAGGCGGTGGAGGCGATGAAGTCCCTGTCCGCCCACATGCAGCCGATGGTGATGCAGGCGCTGGTCACGGCCTTCCAGCGGTCCCTCAAGGAGGAGCTGCGAGCCCGCTATCCGGGGTCCGCAGCACCCTCCCGCGCAGAGCGCGGAGCGGTCAAGGGAGCTTGACCGCTGCCGCGTTCGCGGTGATGTCCTGGCCCGTGGCGCTCTGCAGCAACCGCTCGGCGAACATCTTCGACAGCTCGGCGAGGGCGCTGGGCCGGTCGGCGAGGTCGGTCGCACCCTTGCTCTTGACGATGCCGATGAACTTGCCCTGCTGGAGCAGGACCGTCTGGTCGCTCGCGTCGGAGCGGTACTGCGGGTTGTAGCCGTAGGCGTACGTCTGCTCGGCGACGTTGGCCGTCGGCGCGGCCTTGTACTGGTCGGGCTTGTTGGTCGCCTCGTACTTCCAGTCGGCGAAGGCCCGGGTGGCCTGGCTCGCGTTCTTGAAGACGATCACCTTGAAGTCGGCGCTGTCCTTGTTGTCGGCGCTCTGCCAGCCGACGAAGCCACTGGCCACGGAGCCCTTGCACTTGCCGGCGGGGACACAGCCCTTGACCGCCTTGCCCGAGCGGGCTTCCTCCGTCTTCACCGTACGCAGGGTCGGCGGCATGGCGTCGGCGGGCGGCAGCACCTCGTCCACCGTGAGCAGACCGGTGCGGGACACCGCGCCGGCGCCGGGCACGGCCGGGGCCGCGTGGCCCGAACGGCCGTTGCGGTTCTTCTTCTTGTTCTTCTTGCCCCCGCAGCCCGTGAGTGCGAGCGACAGGGCGAGAACCCCGATGCCGACACCCTGGACGGCGCGATGCGATGCGAACCGCATGGTGCGGCTCCTCCCCGTTGTTTCCTTGCGTGTTTCCTTGCGAGTTGAACGGCTGCAGGGCGGTCCGCCCCGCAACTCCCCGTTTGTATCAAAGACATAAGTGCGCCCGGAGTGCGGGGCTCCGGGCGCACACCGCCTTCACGTCGCGGTCATCAATGGCTCATGAAAGGGCCCGGCGGAGGCGGGGACGCCGCCCCCAGATAGGCGTCGGCACGGCGGTCGACCGCGTCCAGGCCGTCGGCGACAGTGACCGTCAGGCCGCTGCGGTATTCGGCCACCAGGCCGCGCAGACCGGCGAGTTGCCGCTCGAGGGAGAGCCGGGAGCTGTTGAGCGCCGCCAGCTCCGAGCGTCTGGCGTGCAGTTGGCGGTCGAGGTCGGCGGCCTCCGCGGCGACCTGCGCGCGACCGCGCTCCACCGCCTCCTGCCCGGTACGCCGCGCCGCCTCCACCGCCTCCTGCCCTGTGCGCCGCGCCGCCTCCGCCGCCTCCTGCTCGATCCGGGCCGCCCGCTCCTGCGCCTCGCTCAGGATCCTGGTCGCCTCGGTGCACGCGGAGGCCAGCGTCTGCTCGGCGGTCCGGTCGGCCAGGGCCAGCACTCGTGCCGCGAACTCGCCGTCCGCCGGGGCGGGTTGCGCGGGGGCCTGGTCCAGCCGGCCGCGCAGGGCCGCGTTGTCCCGGTAGAGCCGGTCGAGGGTGACCTCGACGTCGTGCAGGAAGCTGTCGACCTGCCCCAGGTCGTACCCCTCCCGCAGCCGGGCCGTGGTGAACCACTTGTGGTGTACGTCGTCCGGGGTGAGCAACGGCCGGTCCTGGCCCGGGAATTCCGGGTGCCGGTCGTGGTGGCCGGCGGCGTCCGGCCCCATGTGGCGCGCGGTGCTGACGTGCGCAGCGGTGGGCTCCTCGGCGGAGCGGGTATCCCCCACGGCCATCTGCCTTTCTGTACGGTCGGGCGGCGTCCTTCGGGCGAGACGGCGGCCTCGCGGAAACCGGTGCGGCGTCAGTGCGCGGCGATCAGCAGCGCCCCCGTCGCCAGGGCCGCCGCGGCCACCGTGGTCAGGTGCCAGCGTGCGAGGAGGCCCTGGGCCGCCCGCTTCCGTGCCGCGACCCGGAACCCGATGACCGCGAGCCGCACCACGATCCCGGCGACGAGCGCGAGCCCCAACGGAAGCGCGGTCTGCGACAGATGGAGGGCGAGCGCGGCGAGGACGCCGGCCGCCGGACTCAGACAGGCGAGCAGCAGCCACGGCCCGAGGGGTTGGCGTGCGTCGTGCAGCATCGCCCCGAGGGCGAGGCCGTTGCCCGCCGAGGTCACGAGCAGCGCCAGACAGACCGGCACGGAGAAGACGAGGGCCAGCGTGGTCCCCTCGACCACGCGGTGCACGGCCAGGGCGGTCGCGGCGCCGAGCCCGGCGGACAGCACGCCGGCGGCCTCTTCGATGCGGCGGTGCCGGCCCGGTGCGTGGGCACCGCGGCTGCGCGCGGCCACCCGTCGTGGGTGTGCGCCTTCGTGCCGGGTGAGGCAGGAGACGAGGACGTACGAGAGTGTCGCGGCCGCGAACGGCAGCCAGCCGGGGACTCCGGTCAGAACGCTCTCGTGCCAGGTCTCCGGCACCAGGTCGACCACGACGGTGGTGAGCATGGTGCCCGAGGCGAGCAGCAGGACGAGCGCCGCATGGCGTGCGGTGCGGCCCGCGAGGAGGATCCCGGCGGCGGTGGCGGCCGCCATCACGGCGACGGCGATCCAGGCGCGGTCCTCGAAGAGCAGGGCGAGAGCGGCGAGCAGGGACAGGAAGGGGTGGGGTTCCGCCAGTGGCATCGTGCTTCCTCTCGCGCCGTTCCCCGATCACACGCACCGGAGGACCCAGCCCGGTCACACGTACGGGATGAATCAGACTCTCCGGACTATTCGTTCATCGCTTTCGAGCGTGCCCACCCGTTCCGCGCGTCAATCCCGTGAAACGCGTCGTCGGCGACCGCGAGGCCCGAAGGGCCCGCAGCCGCCGACGAAGTGTCAGCCGCGGCGCACGGTCACGCGTCCGTGAACTTCTCGCCCTTCTCGGCCTTTTCGACGAGCAGCGCGGGCGGCAGGAACCGGTCGCCGTACCGCTCGGCCAGCTCACGGGCGCGCGCCACGAATCCGGCGAGCCCGCCCTCGTACCCGTTCATGTACTGCACGACACCACCGGTCCAGCCCGGGAATCCGATGCCGAAGATGGAGCCGATGTTGGCGTCGGCGACCGACGTGAGGACGCCTTCCTCGAAGAGCCGGACGGTGTCGAGGGCCTCCGAGAAGAGCATGCGCTCCTGCATGTCCTCGAAGGGGATCTCGGCGCCCTCGCGGGTGAAGTGCTCGCGCAGGCCCGGCCAGAGGCCCGCGCGCTTGCCGTCGACGTACTCGTAGAAGCCCGCCCCGGCCGCGCGTCCCTTGCGGTCGAAGTCGTCGATCATGCGGTCGATGACGCCCTCGGCGGGGTGCGAGGGCCAGGTGCCGCCCTCGTCCTCGATGGCCTTCTTCGACTCGTTGCGGATCTTGCGCGGGAGGGTGAGGGTCAGCTCGTCCATCAGGGAGAGGACCTTCGCCGGGTAGCCGGCCTGGGCCGCGGCCTGCTCGACGGAGGCGGGCTCGATGCCCTCGCCGACCATCGCGACGCCCTCGTTGATGAAGTGGCCGATGACGCGCGAGGTGAAGAAGCCGCGCGAGTCGTTGACGACGATCGGCGTCTTGTTGATCTGCCGTACGAGGTCGAAGGCGCGCGCCAGGGCCTCGTCTCCGGTGCCCGCGCCCTTGATGATCTCGACCAGCGGCATCTTGTCGACGGGCGAGAAGAAGTGCAGGCCGATGAAGTCGACCGGACGCGAAACCCCCTCTGCCAGGGCGGTGATCGGCAGGGTGGAGGTGTTGGAGCAGAGCAGCGCGTCGGGCTCGACGATGTCCTGGATCTCCTGGAAGACCTTGTGCTTGAGCGCCGGGTCCTCGAAGACCGCCTCGATCACCGCGTCGCAGCCCGCTACACCCTGTGGGTCGGCGGTCGGTGTGATCAGGGCGAGCAGCGCGTCGGCCTTCTCCTGAGTGGTACGGCCACGGGAGACGGCCTTCTCGCACAGCTTGACCGAGTAGCCCTTGCCCTTGTCCGCGGCCTCCTGGGACACGTCTTTGAGGACGACCTCGATGCCGGCGCGGGCGCACGAGTAGGCGATGCCCGCGCCCATCATCCCGGCGCCGAGGACGGCGACCTTGCGGGCCTTGCGCTGCTCGATGCCCTTGGGGCGGTTGGCACCGGAGTTGACGGCGCTCAGGTCGAAGAAGAACGCCTGGATCATGTTCTTCGCGACCTGGCCCGTGACCAGCTCGGTGAAGTAGCGCGCCTCGATGATCAGCGCGGTCTCGAAGTCGACCTGGGAGCCCTCGACGGCGGCCGCGAGGATGTTGCGCGGGGCCGGGTAGTTGGCGCCGTTGGTCTGCTTCTTGAGGTTGGCCGGGAAGGCCGGCAGGTTGGCGGCGAACTTCGGGTTGGCCGGGGTGCCGCCGGGGATCTTGTAGCCGGGCTTGTCCCAGGGCTGGACCGACTCCGGGTTGGCCTCGATGAAGGCGCGGGCCTTCTCGATCATCTCCTCGGGGGTGGCGGCCACTTCGTGGACCAGGCCGTTCTCCAGGGCGCGCTGCGGCGAGTACTGGGTGCCCTGCAGCAGGACCTTGAGGAGCGCGTCGGCGATGCCCATGAGGCGGACGGTGCGGGTGACGCCGCCGCCCGCGGGGAGCAGGCCGAGGGTGACCTCGGGCAGGCCGATCTTGGAGCCCTTGGCGTCGAGGGCGACGCGGTGGTGCGAGGCGAGCGCGATCTCGTAACCGCCGCCCAGGGCCGCGCCGTTGATCGCGGCGACGACCGGCTTGCCGAGGGTCTCGATGCGGCGCAGCGAGGACTTGATGGCGGTGCCCGCGTCGAACGCCAGCTGGGCGTTCTCCGGGCCGATCTGGATCATGTCCTTGAGGTCGCCGCCCGCGAAGAAGGTCTTCTTCGCGGAGGTGTAGATGATGCCGCGGATGGAGTCCGGGTTCTCGGCGAGGGCGGCCTCCGCGCGGTCGGCGATCGCCGCGATGGAGTCCTTGAACGCCTGATTCATGGTGTTCGCGGACTGGTTCGGGTCGTCCAGGACGAGGGTGACGATGCCCGTGTCGTCCTGTTCCCAGCGGATGGTGGTGCTCTCGGTCATTTCTACGTCTCCGTATGAAAGCTCAAGGAAGCTTCCGCAAAGAGCTCGGGGGAGCTCAAGGAAGCTGGGGAAGTGGGCTGGATCCGCTGGGGAGTTACAGGCGCTCGACGATCGTGGCGATGCCCATGCCGCCGCCGACGCACAGCGTGGCCAGGCCGTAGCGCTTGTCCTGGCGCTCCAGCTCGTCGACGAGGGTGCCGAGGATCATCGCGCCGGTCGCGCCGAGCGGGTGGCCGAGAGCGATGGCGCCGCCGTTGACGTTGACCTTGTCCAGGGACAGGCCCATGTCCTTGACGAAGCGCAGGACGACCGCCGCGAACGCCTCGTTGATCTCGACGAGGTCGATGTCGTCGATGGTCAGTCCGGCCTTGGCGAGGGCCTTGCGGGTGGCCGGGGCGGGCCCGGTGAGCATGATGGTCGGCTCCGAGCCGGAGACCGCGACGGAGACGATGCGGGCGCGTGGGGTGAGGCCGTACCGCTCCCCCACCTCCTTGTTGCCGATGGCGACCAGGGAGGCGCCGTCGACGATGCCGGAGGAGTTGCCGGCGTGGTGCACGTGGTCGATCTTCTCGATCCAGTGGTACTTCTGCAGCGCGACCGCGTCGAAGCCGCCCAGGTCGCCGATGTCGGCGAAGGACGCCTTCAGCTTGGCGAGCGAGTCGGCGGTGGTGCCGGGCCGCAGGTGCTCGTCGTGGTCGAGGATCGTCAGGCCGCTGCGGTCCTTGACCGGCACGACGGACCGCGCGAACCGGCCGTCCTTCACGGCGTTGGCCGCGCGCTCCTGCGAGAGGGCCGCGTACTCGTCGACGTCCCGGCGGCTGAAGCCCTCGATGGTGGCGATGAGGTCGGCGCCGATGCCCTGGGGCGCGAAGTTGGTGTCCCAGTTGGTCATCGGGTCGGCGAACCAGGCGCCGCCGTCCGAGGCCATCGGCACCCGCGACATCGACTCGACGCCGCCCGCGAGCACCAGGTCCTCCCAGCCCGAACGGACCTTCATGGCCGCCATGTTGACGGCTTCCAGGCCCGAGGCACAGAAGCGGTTCTCCTGTACGCCGGCCACCGTGTCCGGCAGTCCTGCGGCGATGGCCGCGATCCGGGCGATGTCGGAGCCCTGGTCGCCGACCGGGCCGACCACGCCGAGCACGATGTCGTCGATCGCGGCCGGGTCCAGGGACGGGAAGCGGGCCTGGATCTCGTGGATCAGGCCGACGACGAGGTCGATGGGCTTGGTGCCGTGCAGGGCGCCATTGGCCTTGCCGCGCCCGCGCGGGGTGCGGATCGCGTCGTACACGTACGCTTCGGTGCTCAAGGTCTCAAGCCTTTCAGGGGTGCGGAATGAGGGTGGCTGTGCAAGGCGGCCGGGAGGGCTAGGGCAGCAGGGAACGCCCGATGATCTCCTTCATGATCTCGGTCGTACCGCCGTAGATGGTCTGGATACGGCCGTCCGTGAAGGCCCTGGCCACGCGGTATTCGGTCATATAGCCGTAGCCGCCGTGCAGTTGCAGACAGCGGTCGGCGACGCGTTTCTGCAGTTCCGTGGCCCACCACTTGGCCATGGAGGCGTGCACGGCGTCGAGTTCCCCGTTCGAGTGATCGACGATGCAGCGGTCGAGGAACGTACGGGTGACGGCGCACTCGGTGGCCATCTCGGCGATCTCGAACCGGATGTGCTGGAGCTTGGCCAGCTTGCGGCCGAAGGCCTCGCGCTCCTGCACGTACTGCATGGTGATTTCGAGGAGGTACTCGGCGGCGGCGATCGCGGCGACCGCGATGCCCATGCGCTCCTGCGCGAGGTTGGTCATCAGGTGGATGAAGGCGCCGTCGAGCTCGCCCAGGAGATTCTCCTTGGGGACCTTCACCTCGTTGAAGAACAACTCGGCGGTGTCCTGGGCCTTCTGGCCGATCTTGTCCAGGTTCCGGCCGCGCTCGAAGCCCTCCATGCCGCGCTCGACGACGAGGAGCGACAGGCCCTTCGCGCCACCTTCCGGCGTCGTCTTGGCGACGACGATCACCAGGTCGGAGATGATGCCGTTGGAGATGAAGGTCTTGGAGCCGTTGAGCAGCCAGTGGTCGCCCTTGTCCTCGGCGGTCGTACGGATGCCCTGGAGGTCGGAGCCCGCGCCCGGCTCGGTCATGGCGATCGCGGTGACGATCTCGCCGCTGCAGAACTTGGGCAGCCAGCGCCGTTTCTGCTCGTCGGTGCCGAGGCCGGTCAGGTAGGGCCCGATGATGTCGTTGTGCAGGCCGACCGCGAGCCCGGCCGCGCCCGCGCGGGTGAACTCCTCGGCGAGGACCGCGCTGTAGCGGAAGTCGGTGTTCCCGCCGCCCCCGTACTCCTCGGGCACGGCAAGCCCGAGCAGCCCCTGCTTGCCGGCCGCGAGCCAGGCCTCGCGGGAGACGATGCCGTCCTTCTCCCACTGCTCGTAGTGCGGGGTGACCTCCTTGGTGAGGAAGGTCCGCACGGCCTCCCGGAAGGCCTCGTGCTCGGCGGTGTAGAGCTGCCGCTTCATGCCCGAGGGCGTCTGTGGCGTCTGTGACGTCATGGAACTCGATGCCTCCTTGGGCCTAGGTCCTGTCGTCAAATTCCCGTCGTTGCCCGAAGGGCGGCCGTGCGGCGTCCGGTGCGTGCTCTCGGCGTGCCGCCCGGAAGGTCTCGTACTGGACGTACTTGGCCTTTCGGGTGGTGCGGCGAGAGTGCGTGCCGGGCGTCGCACGGCAGACGGGAATTTGACGACAGGGCCTAGAGCCAGCTCTTGACGGTTTCGACCAACTTGGCCGGCTCGGGGCCGACCGGAATGACGTTGAGCATGGTGACGCCCGCCGCGCGGAAGGCCTCGACGCGCTCGCGTACGTAACTCTCCGGTCCGCACAGGGAGATGAGCTCGCAGAACTCGTCGGGGACAGCCGCTTCGGCTTCCTTCTTCTTGCCGGAGAGGTAGAGCTCCTGGATGCGCTTGGCTTCCTTCTCGTAGCCGTACGCGACCGCCAGGTCGTTGTAGAAGTTCTTGCCCGGCGCGCCCATGCCGCCTACATAGAGCGCGATTTGGGGCCGTGCGAAGTCCCGGATCGCGGCGGCGTCCTCGCCGATGGCGAGCAGACCGCCCGCGACCGTCTGCAGCGGGCCCAGCTCCGGGGAGCGCTTGGCGCCGCCCTCGGCGAGCGGCGCGCCCCACACCTGGTGGGCCTTCTCCGGGATGAAGAGCGTGGGCAGCCAGCCGTCGGCGATCTCGGCCGTCATCCGCACGTTCGCCGGGCCCAAGGAGGCGACGTAGAGCGGGACTTCGGAACGCACCGGCCTGGTGAGGATCTTCAGCGGCTTGCCCAGACCACCGGGCCGGGGCATGTCCGTGATGCCGTGGTGGTCGATGACCTCGCGGCGCAGGATGCGGCGGGTCAGCTCGATGGCCTCGCGGGTGCGGCCGAGCGGCTTGTCGTACGCCATCCCGTGCCAGCCCTCGATCACCTGCGGTCCTGAGGCGCCGAGGCCCATGATCGCCCGGCCGCCGGAGATCGCGTCGAGGCCGGCGGCGGTCTGGGCGATGAGGGCGGGGGTGCGGGAGTAGACGTTGAGGATGCCGGCGCCGATCTTCATGCGCTCGGTCTTCGCCGCCAAGTAGCCCATGATCGTGGGCGAGTCGAAGCCGTAGGCCTCGGCGACCCACACCGCGTCGAGGCCCGCCGCTTCAAGGGCGGCGGCCTGGTCGCAGGCCTCGCGCGGATCTCCGCCGGAGTAGGCGAGCGGAATCGAGAGCTCCATCAGGCGTCGTCCTTCTTCCGGTCCTCGGTCTTCGTCCGGTCCTGGGTCTTCGTCCGGTCCTGGGTCTTCGTCCGGTCCTGGGCCAGGCTCGGGACGTCCCAGTCGTCGGCCACCTCCGCGGTGTCCGCGCCGGGCTGGGCGGGTGCCGTACGTACGCTGCCGGGCGTCGCCGAGAAGCGGGGCGCGGGTGCCGGCTGGGTGATGCCGCTGTGCTCGACGAAGGTGCCGCGGGCCGCGAGGTGCGGGTGGCCGGGGGCCTCGCGCAGCGAGAGGACGGGCGCCACACAGGCGTCGGAGCCCTCGAAGAGCCGCGTCCATTCGTCGCGCGTACGTGTCTTGAACTGCGCCGCGATCGCCGCCTTCAGGTCGCCCCACGCGGCCAGGTCCTTGCGGGCCGGGGCCTGGTCCTTGATGCCGAGCATCTCGACGAACTCGTCGTAGAACTGCTGCTCCAGGGCGCCGACCGCCATGTAGCCGCCGTCAGCCGTCTCGTAGGTGCCGTAGAAGGGGCAGCCGCCGTCCAGCAGGTTGGCGCCGCGCCGGTCCTGCCAGCCGCCGGCCGCCATCATGCCGTGGATCATCGCGGACAGATGCGCCGTTCCGTCGACGATCGCGGCGTCCACGACCTGTCCTTCTCCCGTCACGCGCGCGTGCTGCAGTGCGGCCAGCACGCCGACGACGAGGTAGAGGGAGCCGCCCGCGTAGTCCCCCACGAGGTTCGCGGGGATCGCCGGGGGCTCGTCCGGGTTGCCGATCATGCCGAGCGTCCCGGTGATCGCGATGTACGCGATGTCGTGCCCGGCGCTCTGGGCGAGCGGGCCCTGTTGCCCCCAGCCGGTCATCCGGCCGTACACCAGGCGGGGGTTGCGGGCCTTGCAGGCGTCCGGGCCGACACCGAGGCGCTCGGCGACGCCGGGTCGGTAGCCCTCGATGAGGATGTCGGCGCGCTCGACCAGGTCGAGGACCCGGTCCGGGCCGTCCGGGGACTTCAGGTCGACCAGGACGGAGCGCTTGTTGCGGTTGGTGATGTCGTACTGCGGGTTCACCGCGAGCCCGCCGCCGCCGGGGCGGTCCACCCGCACGACATCAGCGCCGAGGTCGGCCAGCAGCATCGCGGCGAACGGGCCCGGCCCGATGCCGGCCAGCTCGACCACCTTGACGCCGGTGAGCGGGCCCTGGCGCCCGGTCGGTGTGCCTGCCGTCCCTGCCGTCCCTGTCGTCCGTGACGTCCCTGCCGTGCCTGTCATCAAGCCCCCAGCACTGTGACACAACTGATGTAACATCAGCGATGTTAAGAACGCGTTCCACTCCGCACAAGACCTGGCGAGCAAGCGCTTAGAAATCTCCTGGCGCAGCCTGCCGCACGCGGCCCGGATTCACCGCGCGTCCAGCTCCGCGACCTGCTTCTTCGGTGCGATCGCCCGATAGCTCTCCTCCACCCAGTCGCACAGCAGCTCCGCCGCGGGTGCCCCCTTCTCCGCCAGCGCGATGCGCACCCAGCCCGCCTTGCCCAGGCCGTACCCGGCGGGCTCGACCCCGGGAAAGGACAGGGCGTGGGCATGCGCCTCGGGGTCGGTGAGCTTGACCGTCATGCCCATCGGGTAGCTGCCGTCGGCCATGCCGAGGAAGACGAACACCTTCTTGCTGACCTTGGCGGCGGACTCGCCCCAGGGGAATTCCTCGACGGCGCCCGGCATCCCGAGGGCGCAGGCGCGGGCCTTCTCCCAGCGCGCGACGGCGGCCTTGGGCGGCTTCGCGGCTGAGGCCTTGGGCGGCTTCGCGGTTGAATGTCCGGCCGGCTTTTCAGCCGGTTTGCGGTCGGTGGCCATGGCACTCCTCCGGGGTCCTCGGACTGCTCTGCACCACGCACGCTAGCCTCGGCCACCGACAACGGCGCGAGAGCTGAACCGAGGGGTGCGAGGACATGGCCGACCAGGACAAGTCAGGGCGTACGGAGCGTACGTACGACATCGTGCTCTTCGGTGCCACGGGATTCGTCGGGGTGCTCACCGCCGAGTACCTGGCCGAGCACGCACCCGAGGGACTGCGCTGGGCCCTCGCCGGGCGCAGCGAGGCCAAGCTGGAGAGCCTGCGGGAGCGGCTGGCCGGGATCGACAAGCGGTGGGGCGACCTTCCGCTGATCCGGGCCGAGGCCGACGACCCGGCCGCGCTGCGGGAGATCGCCCAGAGCGCGCGCGTGGTGGCCAGCACGGTCGGCCCGTACATCACCTACGGGCAGGATCTGGTCGCGGCCTGCGCGGACACGGGCACGGACTATCTGGACCTCACCGGTGAGCCGGAGTTCGTCGACCTCATGTACGTGCGGCACGACGCACGCGCGCGGGAGACCGGTGCGCGCCTGGTGCACGCGTGCGGCTTCGACTCGATTCCGCACGACCTGGGGGTGCACTTCACGGTGCAGCAGCTCCCCGAGGACGTGCCGCTGCGGGTCGACGGTTTCGTACGGTCCAACGCCACGTTCTCCGGCGGTACGTTCGCCTCCGCGCTGACCGCGTTCGCGCGCGGCCGGCAGACCCTGGCGGCCGCGCAGGACCGGCGCCGGTACGAGCCGCGCGTGGTGGGCCGGCGCGCGTACGCCCCGGTGAGCGCGCCGCGGTACGCCAAGGAGGTCGGCGCCTGGGCGGTGCCGCTGCCGACGATCGACCCGCAGATCGTGCAGCGCTCGGCCCGGGCCCTCGCCCGGTACGGCCCCGACTTCCGCTACCGGCACTACGCCGCCGTCAAGCACCTGTCCGTCGCGCTCGGCGGCGCCGCCGCGATGGGCGCGCTGGTCGCCGCGGCCCAACTGCCGCCCGCGCGGCGCTGGTTGTCGGGCCGGGTCAAGCCGGGCGAGGGCCCGAGCGAGGCGCGGCGCGCCAAGAGCTGGTTCTCGGTGCGCTTCGTCGGCGAGGGCGGCGGGCGCCGGGTGTACACCGAGGTCTCGGGCGGCGACCCGGGCTACGACGAGACGGCGAAGATGTTCGCCGAGTCGGCGCTCTGCCTCGCCTTCGACGAGCTGCCCGAGACGTCCGGGCAGGTCACGACCGCGGTCGCGATGGGCGATGCGCTGATCGACCGGCTGCGCGACGCGGGGATCAGGTTCCGGGTCGTCGCGGTTCGCTAGGGGGTGTCCCGCCCCTGGCCCGCCAGGGCCTCTGCCAGGGCGCGTCGGCACAGTGAGTCGGCGCGCCTGGTGGTCTCCGGGAGGCGGTAGCGGGGCGCCAGGTGGAGGGTGTGCGCGACCGCCGTGTCCAGGCCGACGCGATGGCCGACCGACACATAGACCGGCTTCACCCCGGCTTGCGTACGGACGGCCCGGCCGACCTCCTGCGCACCGTCGAGCAGGGCGGCCGCGCTCCCGCGCGGGTCGTCGATTTCGGCGTGCGTGAAGCCGAAGGGGTTCTTGGCGACGCCGATCGTGGCGTATCCGCCGAGCACCCCTAGATGACTGGCGAGTCCGAAGCGGCGCGGGTGCGCGAGGCCGTACCCGTCGCACACGACGAGGCCGGGCTCGGCCGTGAGCTCCTCGAGCGCGGCGAGGACGGTGGGTATCTCGCGGAAGGCCAGGAGCCCGGGAACGTACGGGAACGAGATCCGCCCGACCGCGGTGGCCTCCTCGACGACCTCCAGGGTCGCGGCGTCCAGCACCACGGCCGCCGCGACGACCACGTCACGCTCGTCGTCGTACGCGACATCGACGCCGGTGACATGCCCCGTGCCCGGCGGTGGTCCGGGTTCGCCGAGCACGACGCGGGTGCGCAAGTCGTCCTGGACGGCGCGGGCTTCGGCCTCTGTGGTGGGCCAGTCGGCCGGGATGCGTACGTTGATCATGATGTGCCAGAGCGTACGCGGCGGCGGGATTCGGGCGCACGGAATATCGCGTCCGGAATCGGGGCCCGATCCGCCTGCCCTTCGGGACCGCCGCTGTCGTCACCCCGTCCCGCGCGGCCGCGCAAGCCCGGTGTCGTACGCGAAGATCGTGGCCTGCACCCGGTCGCGCAGGCCCAACTTGGCGAGCAGCGCGTTGACATGGGACTTGACCGTGCCGACCGTCACGCCCAGCGACTCGGCGATCTCGGCGTTGGCCAGGCCCGCCGCGACCAGGGAGAGCACCTCGCGCTCGCGCGGGGTGAGGGACTCCAGCGGGGCGGTGTCCGGCGCGGTGGGGGCGGCCGTACGCGCGAAGGTGTCGATCAGGCGGCGGGTGACGGTGGGGGCGAGCATGCCGTCGCCACAGGCCACGACCCTGATGCCGGTGAGGAGTTCGTCCGGCTCGGCGTCCTTCAGCAGGAAGCCGGAGGCGCCTGCGCGCAGGGCGTCGTGCACGTAGGCGTCCTGGTCGAAGGTGGTCAGGACGAGGACCCGCGGAGCGTCCGCCCGGCCGGTGAGCAGGCGGGTCGCGGTGAGGCCGTCCATGCCGGGCATCCGGATGTCCATGAGGACGACATCGGGGGCGAGTTCGGCGGCAAGCTCCACGGCACGGGCGCCGTCCGCGGCCTCGGCCACGACGTCCAGATCGGGTTCGGCGCCGACGATGGCCGCGAATCCGGCGCGGACCACGGCCTGGTCGTCGACGATCAGCACTCGGACAGTGATGGTGACGTCTCCTTGAGGTCGGAAGGATGGGTGGGCCGGGTCATGGTGACTGTGGGGGCGGCAGGGCCCATCGGAGGCGCGGCCAGCTCCCGCAGCGCGGCGAGGAGTTCGCGCATCGCGGACAGGCCCGCCCGGGCCTGCTCGGCGCAGCCGTCGAGGTCGCCCGTGCCGGCCCGCTGCACCAGCGCCTCCGCCCTGCGCAGGACCGCGCCGCGCAGCTCGGCGGCGATGCGCTGCCGCTCCTCGTACGCCTCGACGACCGCGCCCTGGACCGTCGCCGCGAGCGCGCTGTGCTCGCGGCCCCTGATCCGCTCCCGGCGGGCCCGGACGGCCGCGCCGAGGGCCCAGACCGGGGCGAGGAGAACGACCAGCAGGGCCGTGACGAGGACCGTCATGAACGTCAGGAATCCGGCCGGGTCGGACACGTCGCCGGAGAATTCGGAGAAGTCGGAGAGCTCACCGAGGACGACCAGCGCCGCCGCCAGGCCGGACGCCGTCATCAAGATCGCCGACCACGTATCCCGTGCGCGCCCCGCATGGGCGGCGACCGAGTACAGCGCCACGCCGTCCGCGAAGGCGCCCCCGATCCCCAGCGCCCAGGCCGCCTCCCACTCCACCACCCCGAGGGCGAGTGCCGCAGGGGCGAGCCACGCGGCGGCGAGGACCCCGAGCAGCACCCGCCACGGCTGCTGACGGCGCCACAGCAGGGGCAGCGCGTGCAGGGCCGCGGGCAGCACGGCCACGGCGAACGGCACGACCCCCAAGGTGAGGACGACGAAGAGGGGGATCGCGGCGAGGGCGAGGACGATCGCCAGGTCGGCCGACCGCTCCGGCCGCAGTGTGTGCAGGTGGTGGGCAGCAGCAGGGGTGCGCGGCAGGCTCGCCCGCACCGACCAGCCCGCCGCGCCCTTGCGGGGGCCGACCGTCAGGGTGCCGCCGAGCGCGGCCGCGCGTTCCCGCATGCCGGTGGTGCCGCGGCCCGAGCCCAACCCATCCGGTCCGGATCCCAGCCCGTCCCGTCGCGGTCCCGGGGCCGACCCACCCGGTCCGTCGTCGTCGACCGTGAGTTGCAGGGTTCCGTCGCGTTCGCTCACCTCGACGCGGACGGCGGCCGAGGGGGCGTACCGCAAGGCATTGGTGAGGGCCTCGCGCACGATCCCGAAGGCCGCCTCGGCGACCGGCCCGGTCAGTCCGGCGAGTGGTGGCGCCACCCGGACGGCCGGGCGGAGCCCCAACCGGGCGAACCCGGCGGCGAGTTCGGCGATCCGGTCCTCGAGCGCGCTCTCCTCGTCCGTCGCCGAGGTCCGCATCGCCGTGACCAGGCGGTGCAGCGCGGCCATCGTCTCGCGGCCGCCCTCCGCGGCGAACCGCAGCGCCTCCTCGGCCAGTTCGGGCCTGCGGTCCCCAAGGCGGCGGGCGGCGTCGACGGTGACCACCACGGAGGTGAGGTGATGGGCGCTGACGTCGTGGAGTTCGCGGGCGAGGCGCGTACGTTCGCTCGTGGCCGCGGTCGCCCGTGCGGCCTCCGCCCTCCGCAGGTCCTGGGCCGCGGCAAGGCGGCCCTCGTACCACCGGGCGCGGCCGCGGCCCAGGCCCACGGCGGTGGCGTACAGCGCGAAGTTGACCAGCGCCTCGCCACCCGCCTCGAGCAGCGAGTCGTACCGCACCACGCACCTGAGCCCGGCGGAGACGAGGAGGACGGACGTCACCAGGACCGCCGTCCCGAGCGGGCGGTGCACCGCGACCGAGTAGAGGGCGACCACAACGGCCAGCGAACACATCAGGGTTGCGTCCTCGGCGGCCGGCAGCCCGACGAGCAGCCCTGCCTCGACGGCGAGTGCCGAGGCGACCGGACGGCGGCGGCGCAGTCCGAGCGCCACGGAGGTCACCGCGGCGACGGCAAGGCAGACCACGAGGTCCGGCGCCGCGGGCGTCTCACCGGCGCGCAGTTTCAGACCGGGCCAGAAGGCCAGCTGGAAGGCGGCGACGAGTGCGGGCAGCAGCCAGTCCCGCAGGCACTCCCGCGCGCGCTTCCCTATGTGCTCCGGCTCCATGCGTTCCCCGTGTTCACTGTGTTCCTCGTGCTCCCCGTGTGCCTCGTGCGCCTCGTGTGCCTCGTACGCGCTGCATACAGGCGACGATCATACGGAGGCGGCTCTGCCCGGGGTTGGGGTCCGACGGGGCGGTCTCTATCCCTGGTTGCAGACGGCGGTGGTACGGGCGGCCGATGCCCGGGGCGTACGTCACCGGAATGCTGAGGCACATGACGACCTACCTGCAGACCCCACAGAGCCCGCAGACCCTGCCGCCCCCCGCACTCCCCTACCACCGGCTGGCCCTGTCGAGTGGGCAGCACCGTTGGTGGCGGCCGCTGGCCGGGACGTGTGTGGTGGTCGTCGGCGTCGCCCTCGCCGCGCTGGTGGTGTTCGCCGGCGGCGAGGTGGTGGGGGCGGTCCTGGACCGGCCTCAGGATGCCGACGGTTTCCGGCAGTTGGGGGCGCTGGGCGACACGGCGGTCGCCCTCGCAAGCCTCGCGCTCGGCCTGCCCGTCGTCCTCCTGGCCGCGCGCTGGGCGCAGCGCCGCCCGGCCGGGACGGTGTCGTCGGTGACGGGCCGGGTGCGGTGGGCCTGGCTCGGGCGCTGCCTGGCGCTCGCGCTGCCGCTGACCGGGGCGTCGTTCGGCATCATGGTGCTGCTGCCCGAACCCGCGGACGGTGGCGGCGAGTTGGCGTGGGCGGGGCTCACGCCGTTTCTGACCGGCCTTGCGATGGTCCTGCTCCTGGTGCCGTTCCAGGCGGCCGCCGAGGAGTACGCGTTCCGGGGCTGGCTGGTGCAGGCGGTCGGCGCGTGGTGCCGCTCACCATGGGTCGCGGTGCTGCCGCAGGCGCTGCTGTTCGCCGCGGCGCACGGCTGGGGCACCCCGTGGGGCTTCGCCGACCTGTTCGTCTTCGCGGTGGTCGCGGCCTGGCTGACGATCCGTACCGGCGGCCTTGAAGCGGCGATCGCGCTCCACGTCGTCACCAACCTGCTCCCCTTCGGCCTCATGGCGGGCACCACGGACGGCTTCGCGACCGACGAGACGGCCGCCGACATGGACTGGGCGACGTTCGCCGTCGACGTCCCGATGGTGTGCCTGTACGCGGCAGCCGTCCTGTGGCTGGCAGGGCGGCGCGGGCAACGCACACAGGCGAAAGCACGGGCCGCGGGCGGCCATGAGGGCTGAGGTCGCCGGAAGGTAGCCTCGCGATCATGTTCATTCTCGAGCTCACCTACACCGCGCCCCTCTCCGACGTCGAGAAGGAGATGGAGGCCCACATCGCCTGGGTCGACGAGCAGTTCGCCGCCGGCACCTTCATCGCCTCGGGGCGCAAGAACCCGCGCGACGGCGGGGTCATCCTGGCCGTCGGGGACGACCGCGGTGCGATCGAGGAGATCACCGCGGCCGACCCCTTCACCGTGGCCGGCGTGTGCGCGTACCGCGTCACGGAGTTCATCGCGACGCGTACGGCGCCCGAGCTCGCCGCCTACAAGCAGCAGCCCCGGACCTGACCGGGGAAGCCTCAGCCTTCGAGGCGGGCGATCCTGCCCTTCTCCCCCGAGGCCCAGCACCCGAAGTCCTTGGTGCAGTCCACGGTGTCGTACGACCCCGTGTCGACGGTCTTCCAGGTGCGGCCGCCGTTCGTCGTCACGTCCGTGCCGGTCGGGCCGACCGCGAGGGCGACGGACTTGCTGTGCGGGAACCAGGTGACGCCCGAGCGGTAGGCGGGCGGCGGCTGTGCGGCGAGGTCCCAGGTGCGGCCGCCGTCGTCGCTGACCGCGGCCGCGTCGGGCGAGGCCTGGTCGGCGCGGTAGTCGCCGCCGACCGCGAGGCCGTGCGTACGGTCACGGAAGGCCACCGCGAAGACGCCGCGCGCCGGGTCGCCCGCGGGGATCGGCGAATCGGTCGCCGTCCAGGTCAGGCCCCGGTCGCCGGAGTGCAGCACGCGCGCGTGGGCCGCGCCGCCGGTGGCCAGCCAGACGTCCTTCGACCCGGCGCTGACCAGGCACTGCCCGCTCGCCGCGAACGACGCCTCGCCCTCCTGGGCGGCCGGCATGCCGGTGTTGGGCAGCACCTTCCAGGAACGGCCGCCGTCGGAGGTGGACAGGATGCGGTACTTGCCGTCGACCGGGTCGCTCAGGGCCAGGCCGTGCGAGCGGTCGAAGAAGGTCATGCAGTCGTAGAACGCCTTCGGATCGGTGTTGCGGAACGACTCCGTCCAGGTCGCACCGCCGTCCTCCGTACGGAAGACGCGGGAAGCCTCGCCCTCACCGATGGCGAGCGCCACCGCGCGCCGCCCGTCGAAGGCCTCGATGTCGCGGAACTCGAGCGTCTCGGCGCCCGGCGGCGACACATTGCGCCAGCTCTTGCCGCCGTCAGCGGTGCGCAGCACGGTGCCCTTCGAACCGGCGACCCAGGCGGTGCTCCGGCTGACGGCCGAAAGACCGCGGAAGCGGACCTCGACGCCGCTCGCCTTGAGCTGCCAGCCGGGCTTGCCGGCCAGGCCGTTCGCGGCCGCGCCCGTCATCTCGCCGCTGTCGCCGCTCTTGTACGTTCCCTCGCTCGCGGCCGCCGTTTCGCCGCGGTCCACCCCCCTGGCCTGCGCGGGTCCGGCGAGGGCCGTCGCGGCGAGCGCCGCCCCGCACACCCCCGCGGACACTCTGATTCGCTTGCGCCACTGCTTGCTCGCAGGGCTCTGGCTGCTCGTGTTCCCCATTCCCCTCATGGGCGGCGAAGCTAGCCCACCGCCCCGGCAGCGTCCAGGGTGCGGCCGCCCGCGCAAATATCCCCCGTGCGGCGGTCGCGGCCGGCGGCCCACCCCCCTACCGTGGCGCCGACCCCGCTGGCCCGGGGCCGATTTCGGTGACACAGCTCACGACCCGCCACGTGCACGGATTCCCGCATTCCACCGTCTATGCATGTGCCAGGCCCCATTCATCCAGCTGTCGCAAGGGAGCAGGCGTTGTCCATCGTCATCGAGCAAGCCGTCGAGGCCCGACTCGTCGCCGCCGCGCCGCGCATGCCCACCATCCCCGCGACGCTGCATTACGACCGACGTGATCCGTTCGCCGTCCGTATGGCCTTCCCGGCCCCGGCCACGCTCGAAGGCGTGGACGTGTCCTGGGTGTTCGCCCGTGAGCTGCTCGAGACCGGCCTGGAGAATCCGGTCGGCGAGGGCGACGTACGGGTGCGGCCCTACGGCTACGACCGGACGGTCCTGGAGTTCCACGCGCCCGAGGGCACGGCGATCATCCACGTGTGCAGCGCGGCGGTGCGTACGTTCCTCAAGCGGTCGGCCGCGCTGGTGCCTGCCGGCCGGGAGCACCTGCATCTCGACATGGATGAGGATCTGCTGCAGCTGATGCGGGACGCGTAGCGCTCGGCTCGGTGGGGCGGGATTGGGGCTGGCTCCTCCGTTCTTCACCTGCAGGCCGGTGGGGGCTGGGCGCGCAGTTCCCCGCGCCCCTTCGGGGCGCACCCCAGCGTCGCGCAGTTCCCCCCAGTCCTTTCGGGGCGCACCCGGCGGTGGTTCCCCCCGGACTACGACAGTGACATCGCGTCGATCCGTGCCGCTCGCAGACCCGTGAGCAGCGAGGCGAGCGCCGGAGCCGTGGTCGCGCCCCGCTCGGCGAGGGCCTCGATGCGCTTCTTGTGGCGCATGCGTTCCGCCGTCGGCAGCAGCGTGTTCAGCTCCCCGGCCGCCGCGAGCGCGATCAGCGCCGCGTCGCGCTCCGCGATCTCCGCCACGGGACGGGCGGCCCCCAGCACGTCCAGGGTTTCGGCCCGCAGGCCCTCGACGAACTGCGGCCGTTCCAGCTCGACTTGGCGGTACGGGAAGACGCCGAGCAGCCGCCTGCGGCGGACCCGCAGATACCCGGCCGACACCAGCTCGGCGGCCACCGCCTCCAACGTCGCGTGGGCCCGCACCAGGATCCAGGCCTGCCAGCTGCGCGGGCGGGATGCGGCCATCAGCTCCAGGAGCCCGTCGAGGACCACGTCCCCGGTCCGGCCGTGCGGCACCGGCTCGGCCACACCGTCCGCGTCGCGCAGGAGACCGCCCTGGGCGAGCTCGGTCAGGGCGCCGGCCCGTACCAGGTAGGGCAGGTGCGCGGCGCAGGTCAGGCGGGGGGCGGCGATCACGGGGAACGTCTCGTCCGGAACGTCCCAGGCAAGCAGATACAGCTGGGCGGCAAGCGACAGCGGGCCACTGGGCACGGGAACCTCCCTGCGCGGGGACCTCCCTCTACGCGGCCCAAGATAGGGGTTGACGCCCCCGACCATTGCCCTTTACGGTGTACAAGTCTTGTTCCCGTTGATCGGAGTCGGCCGTTGCGCTACTGAGGTCCTGAGACACGAAGCGATGCAGTGAGTATTTCCTGCCCGCATGGCGTGCGACCTCGGCAGCAGAGCCGAACCTCCCGGAACAGGGCTTTTTTCATGCCCCGATGCCGTCGCTGACGCATCGCTCCTCCGGGCCGTCGCACCCTCGTGTCTCATACGCGCTTGCCATGCCCATTCACGCACGCGCCGGAGGCCGCACATGTCTACCTTCCCCGCTTCACACACGTCCATCACCTGCACCGCGCTCGGCTTCTCGTGGCCCGACGGCACCGAGGTCTTCGACGGCCTGCAGGCCGCCTTCGGCACCGGCCGGACCGGGCTCATCGGCGTCAACGGCTCAGGGAAATCAACCCTGTTGAAGCTGATCGCGGGTGAGCTCAACCCGGGCGAGGGCGCCATCCGCGTCGCCGGCGACGTCGGCTATCTGCCGCAGAACGTCACGCTCGACACCGGCCTGCGGGTCGACGTCGTGCTCGGCATCGCCGAGACCCGTGCCGCGCTGCACGCCATCGAGGCGGGCGACGCGAGCGAGGCCAACTTCACGGCCGTCGGCGACGACTGGGACGTCGAGGAGCGCGCGATCGCCACCCTCGACCAGCTCGGCCTCGGCCACATCGGCCTCGACCGCACCATCGGTGAGGTCTCCGGCGGCGAGTCCGTGCTGCTCAGGCTGGCCGCGCTGCTGCTCGGCCGGCCCGGTGTGCTGCTGCTGGACGAGCCGACGAACAACCTCGACCTGTACGCACGCCGCAGGCTGTACGCGGCCGTCGAGGCCTGGTCGGGAGTGCTCGTCGTGGTCAGCCACGACCGTGAACTCCTCGACCTGGTCGACCAGATCGCCGACCTCAGGACGGGCGAGATCGTCTGGTACGGGGGCAACTTCTCCGCGTACGAGGAGGCCCTGGCCGTCGAGCAGGAGGCGGCGGAGCGCATGGTGCGCGTCGCCGAGACCGATCTGAAGCGCCAGAAGCGCGAACTGGCCGACGCCCACATGAAGTTGGCCCGGCGGGTTCGCTACGGCAACAAGATGTACGCGCAGAAGCGTGAGCCGAAGATCGTCATGAATGCCCGCAAGCGGGAGGCCCAGGTCTCCGCGGGCAAGCACCGCATCATGCACGAGGAGAAGCTGAGCCAGGCCAAGGAGCGCCTCGACGAGGCGGTCGACGCGGTCAGGGACGACGACGAGATCCGCGTCGACCTGCCGTACACGGCCGTGCCGCCGGGCCGGTCGGTGCTCACCCTGAGCGGCCTGATGCTCCGTTACGGGGCGGAGGTCCAGGGCGAGTTCGAGCTGCGCGGACCCGAGCGGATCGCGCTGGTCGGGCGGAACGGCGCGGGCAAGACCACGCTCCTGCGCACCATCAGCGGGGAGCTCGCGGCGCAGGAGGGCGAGGCGGTGGCGCACGTGCCGCTGAGGTTCCTGCCGCAGCGGCTCGACGTGCTCGACGAGAAGCTGTCCGTCGCCGAGAACGTCGCCCTGCGGGCACCCGACGCGACCAACAACCGGATCCGGGCGCGCCTTGCCCGCTTCCTGTTCAAGGGCGCGAAGGCCGACCAGCAGGCGGCCACCCTGTCGGGCGGCGAACGCTTCCGGGCGGCGCTCGCGGCGCTGCTCCTCGCCGAGCCCGCACCGCAGTTGCTGATGCTCGACGAGCCGACGAACAACCTGGACATGGCGAGCGTGAAGCAGCTGACGTCCGCGTTGGAGTCGTACGAGGGAGCGCTGATCGTGGCCAGCCACGACCTGCCGTTCCTGGAGTCGATCGGCATCACGCGCTGGCTGCTGCTCGACGGGAAGCTGCAGGACATCACCGCGGAGGAGGTACGCGAGCTGATGAGTACGCGGTGATCGCGACCGCAGGGGAACCGGTCCCCCGTGGTGAGCGTCGAAAGGGCACTCATCACGGGGGAAGGATCTGTTCATGCACCGAAAGGCAGGCAGGACGGGCAGGACAGGGCTGTACGCGGTGCCGGGCCTGGTGCTCGCACTGGCCCTGGGAGTGACGGGCTGCTCCGACGGGACGCCGCGCGCCTCGACCGGGACGACCGCGCCGGGCAAGGTGCGGGCCGCGGAGTGGGAGGAGCCGGCGGCGTACGCGTACACGCTCGAATCACTCGGCGGTGAGCGCGGCGGCCTCGGGAAGTACCGGATCACGGTGCGCGACCACAAGGTCGTCAAGGCCGTCGGGCTCGACGAGCCGGGGCGGCGGTTCGTCAAGGAGGCGAAACTGGACCGGGTGCCCACCCTCGGGGACCTCCTTGACGAGTACGAGGACGCGCGAGGCAAGGAGCACGCGGACGTGGCCGAGCTGGAGAACGCGGCCGACGGGCATCCGATGCGGATCAACCTCGACTACCTCAAGAACGCGATCGACGACGAGGCGGAGTACCTGATCACGAAGTATCGGCAGGTCTGAGGGGTGCGGCGGCAGGTGTGAGGGATGTGTGGCGGCGGGCCGGAGGCCTGAATCGCGGGGTTCCGCAGGCGGGCCGGGGCACTGCATGATGACCGCCACACGCCCCCGCCGTCGACGCGATACGGAGTCCCGCCCGTGCCCAGCCAGAAGGCGCTGATCCGCCGCCCCAGCCCGCGCCTCGCCGAGGGCCTTGTCACGCATCTGGAGCGGACCGAGGTCGATGCCGATCTCGCCGTCGCGCAGTGGGAGGCCTACGCGGAAGCGCTGCGGGCGCACGGGTGGGAGACCGTCGAGGTGGCGCCGGCCGACGACTGCCCGGACGGGGTGTTCGTCGAGGACACCGTGGTGATGTTCCGCAATGTGGCGCTCATAGCCCGGCCCGGCGCCGAGTCCCGGCGGCCGGAGACGAGCGCGGTCGAGCAAGCCGTGGCGGCGCTCGGGGCCTCCGTGAACTGGGTCTGGGAGCCGGGCACGCTCGACGGCGGGGACGTACTCAAGATCGGTGACACGGTGTACGTAGGGCGCGGCGGGCGGACCAATGCCGCCGGGGTGCAGCAACTGCGGGCCGCGTTCGAGCCGTTGGGGGCGCGGGTGGTCGCCGTGCCGGTGGCGAAGGTGCTGCACCTGAAGTCGGCGGTGACGGCGCTGCCGGACGGGACCGTGATCGGGTACGAGCCGCTGGTGGACACCCCCACGATGTTCGACCGCTTTCTGCCCGTGCCCGAGGAGTCCGGGGCGCATGTGGTGCTCCTGGGCGGCGGCAAGCTGCTGCTCGCGGCGAGCGCGCCGAAGACGGCCGAGCTGCTCGCCGATCTGGGCTATGACCCGGTCGTCGTGGACATCGGCGAGTTCGAGAAGCTCGAGGGCTGCGTGACGTGTCTCTCGGTACGGCTGCGCGGCCTGTACGCATAGACGGCGGTTTCCGGACAAAGAGGATCATGCCGTAGACGTGCGAATCGAGGGAAATCGGTCAGGGGCCACCCCTGATCAGGGATCTCCTTTACTCGACGCTTAACCTACGGTCTCGTAACCTACGAAGCCGTAGGTAAGTACGCCCTACGAACCCGTAGGTCAGCACGCCCGTGATGAACTCCGTCCCCGCAGGAGCCCCCGTGACGATCACCTCTCCCCACCTCGGCAGCTCGGACACCTGGACCGATGCCAAGCTGCTGTACGCCCTGGAGGAGGTGGTGGAGACGGAGCTGAACCGCCATCTCAAGGTCACCAAGGACTGGATGCCGCACGAGTACGTGCCGTGGGCGGACGGCCGCAACTTCCCCGCCTTCTTCGAGGACGGCGAGGACTGGGACCCCAGCCAGTCGAAGGTCACCGAGATCGGCAAGACGGCCCTGATCGTCAACCTGCTGACCGAGGACAACCTCCCCAGCTACCACCACGAGATCGCGTCGCTCTTCGGCCGCAACGGCGCCTGGGGCACCTGGGTGCACCGCTGGACCGCGGAGGAGGGCCGGCACGGCATCGTCATGCGCGACTACCTCCTCGCCTCGCGCGCCGTGGACCCGGACAAGCTCGAGCAGTTCCGCATGATCCACATGTCCGAGGGCTTCGAGTCGGACAACCGGCACTCGATGCTGCACTCGGTGGCGTACGTCGCCTTCCAGGAGCTCGCCACCCGGGTGTCGCACCGCAACACGGGCCACCAGTCGGGCGACCCGGTCTGTGACCGGATGCTGGCGCGCATCGCCACCGACGAGAACCTGCACATGGTGTTCTACCGCAACCTCCTCAAGGCCGCCTTCGAGCTCGCCCCCGACCTGACCATGCAGGCCGTGCGCGACGTCGTCGTCAACTTCCGGATGCCCGGGCACGGCATGCCCGGCTTCGAGCGTGCGGCGGCCCAGATGGCGATCGGCGAGATCTACAACATGCGGATCCACCACGACGACGTCCTGGCGCCCGTCCTTCGCCACCTCAAGGTCCTGCAGATCGACGGGCTCGGCCCGGAGGGGCTCAAGGCGCAGGAGGAGCTCGGCATGTTCATGGGCGGCCTGGACTCCGAGGCCTCGAAGTTCGACGAGAAGCTGGCGGCCCGCAAGGCGCGCATCGCGGCCCGGGCGGCCCAGGCCGGCTGAGTCCGCCTTCGTACTCCCTCGATCTGGTGCCCGGGGCTCGACCGCCCCGGGCACCAGGTCGTTTGCAAGTTCTTTCAGCCGTCCCCCGCTTCAAGTCCCTTCAGGTGTGCGCTACTTGAGGAAGGGCCCCGCCTCGCCGATCTTGCCCGGCGCCGGGTTCCCGGGCAGGTCGAGGACGTACACCCGCAGATTGCCCTTGCCGGGGCCGTCCACGGTGAGCCGTCCGTCGGTGACCGTGCGGGTGTCCCCGGTGATCGCGTCCTTGTACGTCCCGTTCGGGATGCCCGCGAAGGTCGCGCCGCCCGACACCGTGACCAGGGCGAAGCTGTCGGTGGCGCCCGAGGTGTAGCGGCGCTTGTAGGCCATCTGCCCGTCGATGCCCTCGGTCGAGTACTGGCCCATCTGCAGCGCGGGTACTGCGCGGCGGATCTGGTTGAGGCGCTGGACGTGCCGCACGAGGGGCTGCTGCAGGGTGGTGGCGACCTCGCCGGTCGCACTGTCGACCTTGCCGAACTCACTTGCCGTGACGGCCCCTTGGAGATGGTCGCCGTAGTACGCCCGCCCGGTGGTGGCGAGCGGACAGGTGGGGCCGCAGTCGATGCGCTGCCCCTTCTGGAACTCGATCTCCGACCCGTAGTACAGGGTCGGGATGCCGCGGAAGGTCCACATCAGCGCCATGTTCTCGGCCCAGGCGTCGGTACCTCCGGCGTAGCGGGTGGACGACTTGTTCGGGCCGTAGTCGTGGCTGTCGACGTATACGGCGTTGTACGTCGCGTCGTTGACGCTGTCGTCCGAGTCCTTGCCGTTGTGGAAGGCGTTCGGGGCGTCGCCGAAGTTCATGTGCATCCGCATGTCGATGATGTTCATGCCGGAGAACTTCGAGCGGTCCGGGGCGTGGTAGCCGTTCCCGTCCAGGAACGCGTTGGTCGAGGTGGGCTGGTTGCCCGTGCCCTGCGCCTGCTCGTACTCGTACATCTCCTTGGCCGCCGCGGTGTCGTCCGCGCTGTACTCCTTGCGCTCCCGCCAGGTGAAGAACTGCGCGGAGTGGTTGACCGAACCGCGGTTCCACTTGTCGTTGACGAAGGCCGCGACCTCGCCGAACACATAGAAGTCCTGGGCCTTCTCGGCTCCGTACTTCGCCACCAGGCGCTCGTGCAGGGCGGGCAGGAAGCGGCGGTTCCAGGTGGTGCGCGGGATGTGCACGGCGGTGTCGATCCGGAAGCCGTCGACGCCCATGTCGATGTACTTGGCGTACGCGTCGATCAGGTACTTCTGGACGCCCGCGTTCTCCGTGTTGAAGTCGGCCAGGTCTTCGTGCAGCCAGCAGCTGCGGGCGTCCTCGCCCTCCCAGTTGCCGATCCAGCACTGGTCGTACGCGGTGGCGGGGAACATGCCCTTCATGGGGCTCGGCCACTGGCAGTTGTAGTTCTTGCGGCCGTCGGGATCGGTGGAGCCGGTGGGCCTGCCCCAGTCCGGACAGGTGCTGTCGGCGGGCTGGTCGGTGGACCAGACGTCGCCGTTGTACGTCTTGCCCTTGGCGTTCTCTTCGAGCGGGTCGTACTCCTTGCCGGCCACCGGGGCGTCGTAGTACTCGGACCAGTCCGTGTCCCGGACACCGAAGACCGTCGGCTCGAACAGGCCCTTCGCGCCCCAGCGCGAGGAGTGGTTGTACACGACGTCCTGGTAGATCTTGATGCCCTTGGCGTGTGCCTGGTCGATGAGCTGCTGGTACGAGACGCCGTCGGACTCGAGCCTCGGGTCGATCTCGTAGAAGTCGTAGCCGTGGTACCCGTGGTAGTCGTAATCCGACCGGTTCATGACAACCGGAGTGATCCAGATCGCGGAGAACCCGAGACCCTTGATGTAGTCGAGCTTTCCGGCCAGGCCCTTGAAGTCACCCCGGAACATGGGGTCGTTGTTGGCGGCGTTGCCCGACTTCGCGTGCTGGCTGCCGCCGCGGTTGTTGGACGCGTCGCCGTCGTAGAACCGGGCGGTCATCGCGAAATAGACGGCATCCTTGCGCGGGTCGCCGCCGAGCATGGTGGCGCTATCGGCTCCAGCCGTCGACCCGGAGGCCGTCGGCTCGGGGGCCACGGCTCCTCGGGCGGGGACGGCCGGCAGCAGGACGGCCAGCAGTCCTGCCACCACGAGCGCGTAGAGCATGCGTGGGGGGAATCTCGTGAGCATTGCGGGGTCCTTCCCTCTCAACTGCTCAAGATTGATTGAAAGTTGTTGCAGGAATTTGCTGCAAGTTAGCGACAGGTGACGGGCGTGTAAAGGGGTTGAACGGGGGTCGGACGGCGAAGAGCTGGCCGGGCAGGGCCATTTACGGTCCGGCCGTCCGGTGCAACGGTGCCCGCAGGGGGTGACCGTCATGGCACAGACCCATGAGTGGATGTTCTACGAAGTGATGTGGCGCAGCTGGGCCGGCAGGGAGCGGGTCCCGTATCCCGTGCCCTGGTGGGCGCAGGCGAACTTCCGGCGCTGGAGCGACGACTTCGACAGCTTCACGTACGAGTCGAAGGAGGCCGCCTTCGCCTCCAACGCCCTGTACCGGTACTGGCACATGGTGGGCGTCAAGGACCACCGGCAGGAGAGCCTGATCGGGCAGGCGGGCGAGATCGAGCCGGTCTACGACAAGTACTGTCTTTCGTTCTTCCTCTACGACCCGGTCGCCGGCAAGGTCCATCTCCCGCAGCTGTCCGACCCGGCGGACGGCTCCGAGGTCGAGCAGCGAATGGAGGCCGCCCATCAGCCGGTCGTGCTCACCACGTTCCGGGCGGCGCACGGTGTGGAGCTGGTGCAGCGGACCTTCGCGACGACCGTCGGCGCCCGCCAGCGCGATCTCGCGGTGACCCGGCTGACCGTCGGCAGCCCCTCGGGGCAGCCGCGCGAGGGCTGGCTGTGCGCGGCCGTCATGCCGGCCGGACCCAGCGGCTTCCAGCGGCACGACCGGGGCGGCGGGCAGATCACCGACCGGCGCCTCACCTATCTGCGCTATCTCCCGGACGAGGCACGGGTGGAGACCAATACCGGCTGGGGCCCCGTCTTCGACACACGGCCCGAGCAGTACGGGGTGTACGGCAACCCGGACTTCTCACAGGACCCGGACTCGTATCTGCAGCGCAGCCCGTTCCACGACCTGGTGAACGGCGGCAAGCTGAACGGTGGTCACGAGGCGCAGGACCAGGTGGCGGGGCTGTGCAGCGCCGTGTTCGCCTGGCCGTTCCGGGTCGCCGAGGACGAGATCGCCGAGGTCGACGTGCGGCTTCCGGTCGATCTCTACAGCGGGCAGGGGGACCTTGCGGAGATACGTTCCGTCCCCGCCGCCGATCTGGAGGAGGCCAACCGGGCCTTCTGGAACGGCAAGTTGCTGGATCAGGGCGTGCAGCCGGGTCTGCCCGGGCCGGTGGCCCACCTCACCGAGCTGTTCCGGCAGGCCCGCTCGCAGCTGCTCATCCTCTCCGACCACGGGGAGATCCATCCGGGGCCGACCGTCTACGACTCGTTCTGGATCCGCGACTCCTCGGTGGAGGCCACGGCCTGCTCACTGGTCGGGGACACCGCCCTCGCCGAGACGCAGTTGGGCACGCACTATCCGCTGAAGTTCAACCGGGGCACGGGGCGCATCGGGCCCTGCGCCGAGTACGGCTTCTACGGCGGGCCGCACGAGAAGGACGACCGCGAGTGGGACTCCAACGGGCAGGCGCTGTGGGCGTTCGGCCGCTTCGACCGCACGCACCGCTCCTCGGCTCTCGGGGCGCGGATGTACGTCCCGTACGTCCTCGACGGGGCGCGCTGGCTGCGTGACAACCGGGACGGGAACGGGCTGCTGCACGCCGGCTGGAGCGCGGAGCACCTGGGCGAGCGGCACCAGCCGCACTACTGGGACGACCTGTGGGGACTCGCCGGACTCCATGAGGCGGCGCGGCTCGCGGAGCGGCTCGGCGCGCCCGAAGTCCCCGAACTCTGGGGCGCCTTCGACGACTTGAAGGCGGCCACCGCCGCTTCCGTACGGTGGGTCCTGGGCGAGCAGGCCAGGCTCGGCGAGTGGGAGACGTACATCCCGACCGGTCCGGGCGATGTGGGCCGACGCGACTCGACGATGATCGGCGCGGCGGCGTACTTCCATCCGCTGCGGCTGCACATGGGCGAGAAGCTGGGGCAGGACGTCGACCGGGCGGCGCGGTTCACGCTCGACACGATGTACGCGCGCTTCGTGACCGGCGGCTTCCGGCACGAGGCGGCCTGGAACGCGTACGGGCCCTATCTGGGCATGCAGTTGGCGCACGCCTATCTGCTTGCGGGCGACCCGGAGAAGATGGACCGGCTGCTCGGCTGGACCGTGGCGGCGGCCTTCCCGAGGGCGCTGCAGCGGGCGGCGGCGCTCGGGGCGTGGAACGAACAGCACGCGTTCCCGATCGCGTCTGATTTCATGGAATTCCCCGACCGGCACTGGTACATGGGGGACATCCCGCACGGCTGGGCGGCGGCCGAGTATCTGCTGCTGATCCGCGACATCCTGTTCTTCGAGGCGGACGAGGACCGCGATCCGCACCTGTACATCGCGCCGGGCATACGGCCCCACTGGGTGCCGGACGGCCAGACGGTGTCGGTGGCCGCCGCACCGACGCTGCTCGGGGCGCCCTTCGGGTACCGGCTGCGGCACGACGCCGGGGAACGGAAGGTGACGGTCGACGTCACCGAGGCGCCGGAGCGGGCGCGGTTCGTCTACCCGTGCCGGTTCGGTGCGGTGCGGGGCGCGAGCGCGGACGGGCAGGAGCTGCCGGTGACGGGCGACGATGTGCGGGTGCCCGCCGGGACACGGCAGTTCACGGTGACGTACGCCTGAACGCTCGCGGTTGAGCGCTCAGGGTTCAGTACTCACGGTTCAGCGGCGCCTGAGGCGGAGCCTCTCCTTCTCGGAGAGTCCGCCCCAGACGCCGAAGCGCTCGTCGTTGGCCAGGGCGTACTCGAGGCAGGCGGTTCTGCCCTCGCAGGCGAGGCAGAGCTGCTTGGCCTCGTTCACGGAGCCGCCGGGCTCGGGGAAGAAGAACTCGGGCCCGGTCTGGGCGCAGAGTGCCTGCTCCTGCCAGCTGGGCGTGGCGGTGGGGGTCGCGTCGTCTGTGGTCTTGCTGAGCATGGCGGTGATGCTGCCCTGCGCGACGAAACAATCGATCAATGAATGGTCAACGAGTCGTTTATCCGTGACAGCCGCAGCCATGCGTCACAGCCGCCGCAGCCATGCGTCACAGCCGCGGCAGCTATGCGTGACAGCCGCAGCCCTGGGCGGCCGCCCTCGGCAGGTTCTCGGTGAACGCGCTCTGCGAGAACACCGCGAGGACGGTCGCGTCCTCCGTGCCGTGGTTGGCGAGCGATATCTCCTTGCCCACCGGGAGCATCGCGAAGGTGCCGGGGGCCACGGACTTGCTGCCGCACTTGCAGGACGCCTCGACGACACCGGTGATCCCGGTGAGCAGCAGCTCGGACCCCTCGTGGCTGTGCGCCGGGACGCTGCCGCCCGCGGGCACCTGGATGCGCACCGCGGCGAGGCTGCGGAACGGGCCGTTCTCGGGGTCAAGGCGCAGGGCGAGAAACGGGGACTCGGGGTCGACGGTGGTGTCGATGGACATGCCGAACATGCGGGTTTTCCTTGTCTGGTACGGGAGTTGGGATGGCCTGGAAAGCGGGTGGGTGTCAGGCGACGGCGTGCAGGGTGCGCTCGGCGGCCGGCTCGCGGTCGCGGCGGGGGCGCGGGAGGTTGTCGACGAAGTCGCTGCGGGAGAACACGGCGAGGACGGTGGCGGGCTGTTCGGCGAGGTTGGCGAGCGTGAACAGCTCGCCGCGCGGCACCATGACGCAGGCGCCGGGGCCGATGCGCACCGCGCTGCGGCCGGGGTTGCCGACCACGACCTCGCCCTCGATTCCGGTGAGGAGCAGCTCGGAGTCGTCGTAGGCGTGGGCCTCGAGGTCGGTGTGGGCCAGCAACTGGATGCGGCCTGCGGCGAGTTCTTTGAAGGGGGCGCCCTGCGGGTCGATGCGGACGACGGGCATGTCGCCGCGTATGTACTGGGTGCCGATGTTGATGGGGAACACCGGGGTTCTCCTTTGGTTCAGGGCATGCGGGTGCGGTGGTTCAGGTCGTGGGACGGAGTGGTTCAGGTCGTGGGACGGAGTGGTTCAGGTCGTGGGACGGAGTGGTTCAGGACGTCGGGTGCAGGTCCGCGCGGCACAGGTCGGGCCCTACGAAGGGCCTCAATTCGGCCTCGGTGCCGGTGCCTTCGAGGAGTCCGTCGAGCACGCCCTGATGGACGGCGCACACGACCTCGGGCCGGTGCCGCGCCATGTCGCGATAGGGGCAGGCGTGCAGCAGGACCCGCTCGGTGCCGGCCGGGGCCGGGGCCTGCTCGGGGTCGAAGCCCATGCGTGCGGCGTGCGTGAAGACCCGCTCGGCGGGTGGGGCGGTCCCCGGCCCGGCGGCGAGGCGGCGGCCCCAGGCCAGGCCCGCGTCGCGGGCGGTGGATCCGCCGCCTGCGACGGCCTCGACCAGGGCGGCCGCGAGATCGCGGTACGCGGTGTCCCCGGTGGCGTCCTGCGGGGCGGCGCGGACGGCCGTATAGCGAAGCTTCGGCCGTCCGCGCCCCGGGCCTGCGGTAGCGGTGGCCCGCACGAGTCCGGCATCGACGAGCGCGATCAGATGGTGCCGGACCGTGGCGACCGAGAGACCGGCGGCGGCCGCGAGCTCGTCCGCGCCCAGCAGGCCGTCCGCCTCCCGCAGCAGGGACATCAGACGCCGTCGTGAAGGAACGGCGAGTGCGCGATGGACGCTCTGCGCGGCCTCACCACCGGTCATTTCGGTCATAGAACGAATATAAACGATGGGGGTCAGTTCTATTCCAGGGCACAAAGTCCCGGGCCTTCCCCGACCCCCCGGGCCTTCCCCGACCCCCTGGCGTTCCCCCGACCCCAGGCCCCTGCCCGGGCTCCGGGCTCTCCGCGCTCAGGTCTGGTTAGGGTCTCCCTTGATCACGCCGAACTTCGCGCCGTAGGGGTCCGCCAGCTTGGCGAAGCGGCCCACGCCCGCCGCGGAGAAGGGCTCCATGCGGACGCTCGCGCCAGCCTGCTTGGCCTTGGCGACCGTCGCGTCGCAGTCGTCCACCCCGAAGTACGGCAGCCAGTACGCCCCGCCCTGCGCCTCCAGGGGGTCGGAGCCCTTGGGTACCAGGCCGCCGAACATCGCGTCCTCGCCGGTGTTCGCCGGGTGCGCCGAGGTGTACGTGCCGCCGGGGAAGCTGACATCGGCGGTCTGCAGGCCGAACACCGCGCTGTAGAACGCCGCGGCGGCCGGGACGTCGTCGGTGTAGAGCTCGACCCAGGTGAGCGTGTTCGCGTCGTTCACCGTCTCGAAGCCCTTCATCGTGCCCGGCTGCCAGGCGCCGAAGCTCGCACCGGCCGAGTCGGTGAAGATCGCCATGCGGCCGAGGTCCCCGACGTCCATGGGGTCGAAGACGACCGTGCCGCCGGCCTGCTCGACGGACTTCGCGGTGGCGTCGACGTCCGGCGTCCGGAAGTACACGGACCAGGCGGGCGTCCCCTGGTCCGCGGGCACCGCCATCCCGCCCGCGACCGACTTCCCGCCGCTGCGATAGGTGACATAGCCACCGAAGTCCTCGCCGGCCGACTGCGCGGCCCAGCCGAAGAGCCCGGCGTAGAACGTGTTCGCACCCTCGATGTCCGGGGTGCCGAGGTCGGCCCAGTTGACCGAACCGGTGACGAAACTGGTGGTGAGCATGATCCGGCTCCTTTGACGGGTCCCGTTCTCCTACCACTCACGAGTCTTGCACCGGGCACTGACAATCGCGCCCCTGCGAGGATTCGGTGCGCGCGCTCTGCGCGACGGGTGCCGCCCGAACGAGGCCGTCGTCACTCGCGGCCCGGGCGACGGCTCGGCATGTCACGCCCGGTGAAGGGCTCCCACAAGGCCGCCCGTTCGGCATCCACCGGCGGCCCCCACGCCAAGGCCCGAAGGTCCAGGAGCCCCGGCTTGTCGCCGCCCACCAGGGTCGGCGCCTCCAGGCGGTCCGCCATCTCCTCCAGATAGGTCGTCAACGACTCGTATCGCGGCGTGCGCTCCCCGTACATGTCCCAGTGGCAGATGCGCCCGGTCTCGGCATCCAGATAGAGGCCCGACGCGGTGTCGTGGGCACCGGCGGAGCAGAACGGGATCCAGGCCGCCCGCCAGAACGGGTGCTCCTCGTCGCCGTCGCGGCGTTGCAGGTCGCGCATCATCTCGTACTTGGAGACGACCGCCTCGAAGTCCATCAGGGCCCGGTCGCCGAGCATGAACGAGGCCCACGGAACGTCGTGCACCCCGGCATGCTCGGCCCACAACGCCCGCAGCCCCGGCGGTATGCGCACCCCGATCCGGTCCTGCACGAGGGCGGTGACCTCCGCGTCGCGCGCACCCGGCCGCAGGGCGGCCAGGGTCCCGGGCGCGTGCTGCCCGAGCCATGCCTCGATGCGCTGCCACGCGTCGGTGACCTGCCGGGCTTCCACCGCTGCCCGTTGTGCCTCCATCAAGCCGTGCCGGGTCTCGTCATCCATGGCGGTCACCGTACCGATGGCCTCTGACAGGCATCGCGCCCCGCCTCGGGCGCGCAGCCCGGCCGAGGACTCACGGGTGCGCGCCCGGCAGGGAACTCACAAGTGCCCGCCCCGGCACATGACTTCAGTGCGCGTGCCTGCCCGTTTCACCCGCGCCGCCCCCGGCCTTGTGCGCCGCATGCCCGTCGTGCCCCGGGATCGTCCCGTCCGGCTTGGCGACCAGGAACATGCCCGCCATGCCCATGTCGGAGTGGCTCTGGACATGGCAGTGGTACATCCAGGCGCCCGCGCCGACGCCCTCGCCCGCGATGATCTGGAAGCCGAAGGAGTCGGCAGGGCCGGTGATCTTGTTGTCGATGACGGGGGTCGGGTCGTCGGGGCCGGACAGGATGCCGGTGCGGTTGTCCGCCCAGCGATGACCATGCATGTGGAACGTGTGGTAGTACTCGCCGTGCGTGATCATCACGATCTCGACGCGGTCGCCCACCGTCGCCTTCAAGTCCGGCCCCTTGGGCAGGTTGTTGATGGTCATGTCGTTGAAGACAATCGTGTACGTCTTGTCGGGCAGGACGTCGCCCGCGCGGCGCACGATCAGCGGGCCGTACAGGCCCTTGCGCAGGCCCCCGGTGCCGTGGTCGGTGCCGACGACGTGGTCGTGGTAGTGCCAGTAGCCCGCGCTGCCCGCCCGCCAGGTGCCGTCCGCGCGGCGGCCCGGGGCGTGGGTGCGCCAGGTGTAGGTGCGTGAACCGCCGGGCTCTATATGGCTGTTGTTGTGCCGGGTGCCGTCGCTGCTGATCTCGTAGTCGACGCCGTGCGGGTGGAGGCTGACCGCCACGTCCATCGTGTTCACGACCTCGATGTGCAGCGTGTCGCCCTCGACCATCTGCAGGAGCGGCCCGGGGATCGAGGCCTTGCCCTTCTCCAGGCCGTAGCCCATCTGTCCGTCGGCGAGCTTCTCTGCGTACAGGGTGATGCGCTTGACCTCCCCGGCGGCCTCGGCCTGACGCGGACCGTCCGCCGCCGAACTGGCGGGCGCCGCCGCCGACATCGATGTCAGACCCGTGGCCACCACCGCTCCCCCGGCGACGAACCGCCGGGTGAAGGCGCGTCTGCCCAGGTTGCCGTCGGCCGGTCGTCTTCCCAGGTCGCCGCCGCCCGGTCCGGGTGCCGCAGCCGCTTCAGTCATCACCGAACTCCCCATGTTGGTACGGAGATTGGCGGGGCTCAGGTGGCCCCCGGGACGGCCACACGGTAGCCGGGGGATCTTCGTTTATCCACGGTCAGGACAAAGTTTGTGCCATCTCGGTCATAACTATTGGCGACTCGCGAAAAGGCGTCTAGCTTCCTTGGCGCTGTCGCTGTGACCGACGAGGGGTGGGTGAACTCATGCGGCGCACACCGCATCAAAAGCCCTTGGATCTACGAGGGTTGAGCAGGCGCAGACCGAGAAACGCCTGGCGGATCTGGGCGGCCGGGCTCGCGGCGGGCACGCTGACGGCGGGGCTGCTCGCCTCGGCGCCGGCGAGCGCGCGGCCGTATCCGGAGCCTGGCATGACAACGATGTCCCTGCCCTCGCCGCCCGGCGGGAAGGACGTCCGGGTGCTGGTGTTCCACGCCTCCGCGAACGAGGAGTCGCCGCTGGTCAATGCCGGGATCGAGGCCATCGAGAAGATCGGGCAGTCGGGGCCGACGGACCAGCAGTTCGAGATCACTGCCACCGACGACGGCTCCGTCTTCACCAATGAGGCCGAGCTCGGCAAGTACAACGCGGTCGTGTTCCTCACCGGCGGCGGCGATGTCCTCGACGCCGATCAGGAGTTGGGCCTGGAGGCGTACATGGAGGCCGGCGGCGGCTTCCTGGGCCTGCACGACGCGGCCCGCACCGAGCCCTACTCCGACTGGTTCACCGGCCTGATCGGCGCCCGCCCGGCCGCCGGCAGCGGCGCCACCTCGCAGCGGGCCACCGTGGAGGTCGGCGACCGGCAGAATCCGGCCACCAAGTCCCTGCCGCTGCAGTGGAAGCGCCCCGACAAGTGGCTGAACTGGACCAAGAACCCGTCCGGCGACGTCCACACGGTGGCGCGCGTCCGCGAGGCGACGTACACCCCGGGCGAGGGCGCCAACGGCGCGGACCACCCGGTGTCCTGGTGCCGCGACTACGACGGCGGCCGCTCCTTCTACACCGCCATGGGCGGCACCGTCGACAGCTACGCCGAGGCGGACTTCCGCACCCACCTGCGCGGCGCCCTGCTGTGGACCACCCGCCTGGAGCGGGCCGACTGCACGGCCACGATCAACAGCAACTACCGTGCCGAGCGCCTCACCAAGGCCAACCAGCCGGGCCAGAACGACCAGATCGGCGAGCCGCACGGCCTGGTCACCGCCAAGGACGGCCGGGTGATCTACATCGGCCGGGGCGGCGCGGACTCCTCGCAGCCCGTGGTGACCGACTGGAACGACCCGAACATCGGCAAGGGCCAGGGCGAGATCCACGTCTACGACCCGAAGACCGGCCAGGTCACCAAGGCGGGCTGGCTGAACGTCTTCGGCAACAAGGGCGGCGGCGATGAGCTGATCAAGGTCGAGGAGGGCCTGCTCGGCATCGAGCTGGACCCGCGCTTCCTGGAGAACGGCTGGGTGTACCTGCACTACACGCCGCACTCCGGCCTCAACCGCGACACACAGATGGCCGAGCGCCGCGTCTCCCGCTTCACCATGAACCTGACCACCAACAAGCTGGACGTGAACACCGAGAAGGTCCTGCTCAAGTGGCCGGTCCAGGTGCACAGTTGCTGCCACTCGGGCGGCGGCATGGCCTGGGACTCCAAGAACAACCTCTACATCGCGACCGGCGACAACAACTCAAGCCGCTTCAGCGACGGCTACTCGGGCAACAACCCCGAGCCCACCTACAAGGGCGTCTCCTTCGCCGACGCGCGGCGCACCGCCGGCAACACCAACAACCTCAACGGCAAGATCCTGCGCATCCACCCGGAGCAGGACGGCACCTACACGCTCCCCGCGGGCAATCTCTTCACCGGCGAGGAGCAGGACGAGGGCGGCGGCAAGACCCGCGGCGAGATCTATGTGATGGGCGTGCGCAACCCCGCGCGGATCTCCATCGACAAGAAGACCGACATTCTGTACGCGGGGTGGGTGGGCCCCGACGCGGGTGCCCCGTCGACCACTTGGGGCCCGGCGAAGTACGACACATTCGCCGCGATCACCGGTCCGGGCAACCACGGCTGGCCGTACTGCATGGGCAACAAGCAGCCGTACCGGGACCGCAATCTGCCGGACCCTACCAAGCCCCTCGGCTGGTACGACTGCAACGCCCCGAAGAACGAGTCGCCGAACAACGACGGCCTGGTGAAACTGCCGCCCGTCACGTCCAACACCATCTGGTACTCGCCCCAGGGCGGCGGCCCCGACTTCCCCAGGGACGCGAACGGCATCCCTTCCTACAAGGAAGCGGAGCAGAAGTTCCTGCTGCCGTGGCTCAAGGGCGGCGGCCAGGCCGCGATGAACGGGCCCGTCTACCGCTACGACCCCGACTCGGTGGGCGCCGGCAAGTGGCCGTCGTACTGGGACGGAAAGTGGTTCGTCGGCGACTTCTACGACTCCGACCAGCCCCGGCACGCGGTCCTGATGGACCCGAACACCATCGGCAAGGGCGGCCTTCCGGTGCACGCCGAGAACCTGAAGAAGATCATCCCGATCGGCAATGACGGCATCAAGAACCTCATGGACTGGAAGTTCGGTCCCGATGGCGCCCTCTATGTGCTCGATTACGGGCGCGGCTTCTTCACCTCGGACACCAAGTCGGCGCTGTGGCGGATCACTTATGAGGGCCACGGACCGACGCCGAGCACGGCCGATCTGGCCAGGAAGGCGGAGCGGTGAGACGCAGATCCCGCATGCCACGGACGGGCGCCGCGCGCGCGTGGCGGATATTGCTCGCCTTCTTGTTGTTGCTGCTCGGGCTGAGCGTCCCGGCCGCGTACGGGCGGGAGGCCCTGCCCGAAGGGGAGAAGGCAGTGGCGGCCCAGGTGCTGAACTGGACCGCGGGTGACCCCATCGACAAGTACCTGTCGGCGCCGACCACGGCGGTGGCGGGGCCCACGACGATCGTCTTCGAGAACAGCGCGGCCACCGGCAACACGACCGGGATGCCGCACACCCTGACGTTCGACGTGTCCGATCCCGAGTACAACAACGACGTCCCGCTGAACATCCTGGCCAACCCGAGCGACGACCAGGGCGGCAAGCACACCGCCGAGGTCACGCTGACGCCCGGGCGCTATCTGTACCACTGCACGATCCCCGGGCACGGCACGATGCAGGGCATCCTCACTGTCACTGCGGGCGGCGGCGAGGACACCACGGCGCCCTCGACCGACGTGAAGGTCGACGGGACGAAGAACTCCGACGGCGCCTACGTCGGCCAGGCCACGGTGACCGTCACCGCGGCGGACGAGACCGGCGGTTCGGGCGTCGACAAGATCGAGTACGCGGTCGGGGACGCCGGTGCCTGGCAGCCGTACACGAACCCGGTCGTCGTCAACCAGGTCGGCAGCCACAAGATCAGATATCGGGCCGCCGACAAGGCCGGCAACGTCGCCGCCGAGAAGAGCACGGAGTTCTCGGTGGCCGCCCCGCCCACGGACGACAAGACGCCGCCGGAGACCTCGGCGACGGTGACCGGCGAGAAGAACGAGCAGGGCCAGTACGTCGGCATGGCCACGGCCACCGTGTCCGCGTCCGACGCCGGATCCGGGGTCAACACCATCGAGTACGCGGTCGGGGACGCCGGTGCCTGGCAGCCGTACACGGCACCGGTGATGTTCCACGACCCGGGCGCGTACAAGGTCCGCTATCGCGCCACCGACAAGGCCGGCAACGCCGCGGCCGAGAAGAACGTCGAGTTCACGGTGGTCGCACCGCCCGCCGTGGACAAGACGCCGCCGGAGACGTCCGCGAAGGTGACGGGCACGGTCAACTCCGACGGCGCGTACGTCGGCAGGGCGACCACCACCGTCACCGCGAAGGACGAGGACGGCGGCTCGGGGCTCGACAAGATCGAGTACTCCCTTGACGGCGCGCCCTACCTCGCCTACACGGCCCCGCTGGTCGTGGACCGCGTGGGTCGGCACACCGTCGCCTACCGGGCGAGCGACAAGGCGGGCAACACCTCGGAGGCGAAGACCACGGCCTTCACGGTCGTCGAGGGCGGCGGCGTACCGGCGCCCAACTGCCCGGAGTTCGACGAGCGGGCCACCGTGTTCGTGGGGTCGGTCGACAGCGGCGTGCCGAACCGCATGACCAAGGCCCGCTGCACCATCGGTGAGCTGATCGAGGACGAGAAGGACTGGTCGTCGCACGCGCTGTTCCTCAAGCACGTCGACACGGTGCTCGACCGCCTCCTTGCGGAGGGCGTCATCGACCAGCGCGAGCACACCACGATCTACGCGGCCGCCGAGACGTCGGGCATCGGCAAGCCCGGCCAGACCGAGGGCTACCGGTCCCTGTTCGACGGCACCCAGTCGTCGTTCGCCAAATGGCAGCAGGTGGGCGGCGGTTCGTTCGGCCTCAACGCCGACGGGACGATGACCAGCAGTACGCAGGTGGCGGGCATGGGAATGCTCTGGTTCCCCGAGCGGAAGTACGACGACTTCTCGCTCAAGCTGCAGTGGCGCGACGACGCCCCTGCCAACGGAAACACCAACTCCGGTGTCTTCGTACGCTTCCCGCAGGTCCATGACCATCCGGAGGAGTCGCGTCCGGAGTGGGTCGCGATCAAGTACGGGCACGAGGTGCAGGTGCTCGACCGTCCCGACGGCGACATGTACAAGACCGGTTCGCTCTACGGCTTCGACCGGGTCGGGCTCGCGGGTGCGGGTGTGACGCCCAAGGGCACCTGGAACGACTACGAGATCAAGGTGGTGGACCAGCACTACTCGATCTACCGGAACGGCACCTTGATCAACGAGTTCGACAACGTGGGCGGGCAGGAGTTCTACCCGCCGCGCTCCGACGATCCGGGCACGGACGGCCGGCGGTACGCCTCTGGCTACATCGGGCTCCAGGTGCATGGCGTGACGGACGTGGTCTCGTACCGGGACATCCGGATCAGGGAGCTCTAGCCGCTCCGGACCATCGCCGTTCCCTCGGCCTGACCTGCGAGGAAGTTGACGGTGCCCCTCCCCCGCGCCGGGGTGGGGGCACCGTTGTCGGTGCGGCCCTCAGCCGGACGGCGCCCGGTCGGACGGCGCTCAGCCGGTGTGCGTCGCCAACGCGTCGATGATGTCGGGCCAGAGTTCACGGGGCCGGTCGTGGCCCATGTCGGGGAGCAGCAGGAGCTCCGCTCCGGGCACCAGGTCCGCGGTGCGTTTCCCGCCGCTGGGGTCGATCAGCGTGTCGTCCAGTCCATGGATCACCAGCGTCGGCACCCGGAGCTGAAGGAGTGCGTCCGCGCGTGAGCCGCCGAGGATCATCGCGCCGAGCTGACGTCCGACTCCGGCCGGGTAGTAGGCGCGGTCGTAGCTACGGGCGGCCAGCTCGCGCAGGTCACCGGGGTCGCCGTAGCGCTTGGAGGCCCACACCAGTTCCTTCTCGGCCGCCGCGACGTATCCCTCCCGGTCCGCCGGCTTCGGGCTGAAGAGCACCGCCTGGGCCTCGGGGGCGGCCCGGCCGTACTCGGGCTCGCCGGTCGAGGACATCATCGACGTCAGGGTCAGGACCCGCGCCGGGCGGGAGACGGCCATCGTCTGGGCGATCATGCCGCCCATCGAGGACCCGACCACATGAGCCCGCTCGATCCCGAGCGCGGTGAGCAGGCCGAGGCCGTCGTCGGCCATGTCCTGGAGCGAGTAGGGCACCATCGCGAGGGCGCTCGCGATGTCCCCCGAGCTCACGGCGGCGATGAACCGGCCCAGGTCGACGGGGTGCTCGTCGAACTTGGTGGACAGCCCGCAGTCGCGGTTGTCGTAGCGGATCACATGGCGGCCACGGTCTGCGAGGGCCCGGCAGAAGTCCTCGTGCCAGGCGATCAGCTGCGTGCCGAATCCCATGACGAGCAGGACGGCCGGATCGGCGGGGTCACCGAAGGTCTCGTACGCGAGGGACACTCCGGGCGAGACTTCGGTGATCGGCATACGTCGATCATCCCTGCGCCGGCTGTCGCGGCGCACCCGGATATCGGCGTCCAGGCGCACCCGGACTTCGGCACCCCGGCCCACCCGGAAATCACCGGCCTGAAAGCGCCGGACGAGCGAGCCGAAGGGAGCCGAAGGACTACGTCTCGCGCTTCGCCTTGCTCGGCTGCACCCGCTTGGGCTCCCCCGGCATCTTCGGGTACTCCGGCGGGTACGGCAGGTCGCCGAGCCCCCGGTCCTTCTCGTCCTTGGCGGCCAGTTCGAGGAGGGCGTCGAGGGAGAAGGCCTCGTCCTCCATGTCCGCGTGGACGTCGCCCACTTCGGCGTAGCGCGCCGGCATCGTGCCGATGTCGAAGTCCTCGGGCACGGCGGAGTCCACCTCGGACCAGCGCAGCGGCGCCGAGACGGGGGCATGCGGCTGCGGGCGTACCGAGTACGCGGAAGCCATCGTGCGGTCCCGGGCCGTCTGGTTGTAGTCGACGAAGATGCGCTCGCCCCGCTCCTCCTTCCACCACGCCGTGGTGACCGCCTTGGGCAGGCGGCGCTCCAGTTCCCGGCCGCAGGCGATCGCGGCGCGGCGTACCTCGGTGAAGGTCCAGCGGGGTGTGATCGGCACGAAGACGTGCAGGCCGCGCCCGCCGGAGGTCTTGGGCCAGCCGCGCAGTCCGCCGAACTCGTCCAGGACCGCGCGCAGTTCATGGGCGGCGCGCACCGCGTCCGCGTAGTCCGTGCCGGGCTGCGGGTCGAGATCGATGCGGAGCTCGTCGGGGTGGTCGACGTCGCCGGAGCGGACCGGCCAGGGGTGGAAGGTGAAGGTGCCGTACTGGGCGGCCCAGAGCACGGCGGCCGGTTCGGTGGGGCAGATCTCGTCGGCGGTGCGGCCGCTGGGGAAGGTGATGGTGGCGGTGGGGATCCAGTCGGGGGTGTTCTTGGGTGCGCGCTTCTGGAAGAAGGACTCGCCCGTCACGCCCTCCGGGTAGCGCTCCAGGGTGGTCGGCCGGTCGCGCAGGGCGCGGGTGATGCCCTCGCCGACGGCCAGGTAGTACTGCGCGAGATCCAGCTTGGTGAACCCGCGCTCCGGGAAGTACACCTTGTCCGGGCTGGACAGCCGGACGGTCCGATCGCCTGCCTTGAGCTCCACCGGTGCAGCTTTGGCCATGCCCGCCACCGTAGGCCCAAGGGGCGCCGCCCGCATATGGGGAATGAGCGGGAGAAGAGGGAACGCGGCGGAGCGGGAGAAGCGGGCTGCGGACAGGGAGCGGATGGGGGCCGAAGCCCGCAGAATCGGGGCATGGACCTACCGGTGATGCCGCCCGTCAAGCCCATGCTGGCCAAGCCCGTGGCCAAGATCCCGCCGGACATGCAGTACGAGGCCAAGTGGGACGGCTTTCGCGCGATCGTGTTCCGTGACGGTGCCGAGATCGAGCTGGCCAGCCGCACCGGCAGGCCGCTGACCAGGTACTTTCCCGAGCTGGTCGAGGCGCTTCTGGAGCGGCTTCCGGGCCGCTGCGTCCTGGACGGCGAGATCGTCGTGGCCCGTGACGGCCGGCTCGACTTCGACGCGCTCAGCGAGCGCATCCACCCCGCCCAGTCCCGGATCAAGCTCCTCGCCGGGCAGACCCCGGCGTCGTTCGTGGCCTTCGACCTCCTCGCCCTCGGCGACGACTCTCTCCTCGGCGTCCCTCTGGCGGACCGCAGGGCCCGCCTGACGACGGCCCTCGCCGGAGTCACCGCGCCGGTGCACATCGCGCCCGCGACCACGGACCCCGAGGTCGCGCAGGGCTGGTTCGAGCAGTACGAGGGGGCGGGCCTCGACGGCGTCATCGCCAAGCCGCTCGACCTGCTCTACCGGCAGAACGAACGCCTCATGTTCAAGATCAAGCATGAGCGCACGGCGGACGTCGTCGTCGCGGGCTACCGGTTCCACAAGTCGGGCCCCGTCGTCGGCTCGCTCCTGCTCGGCCTGTACGACGACCACGGGGTGCTGCAGCACGTGGGGGTGTGCGCCGCGTTCACGGCGAAGCGCCGCGAGGAGCTCGTCGCGGAGCTGGAGCCGTTGCGCATGGAGTCCGCCGAAGGGCATCCCTGGGCGGCCTGGACCGATGAGGCGGCGCACGAGTCGGCGCGGCTGCCGGGTGCGCCCAGCCGGTGGTCCGGGAAGAAGGATCTGTCCTGGGTGGCGCTGCGGCCGGAGCTGGTTGCCGAGGTGGCGTACGAGCACATGGAGGGGACGCGGTTTCGGCACACCGCGCGGTTTCGCCGGTGGCGGGGTGACCGGGTGCCCGCGAGCTGTACGTACGAGCAGTTGGAGGAGCCGGTCAAGTACGACTTGGGCGAGATCTTGGCGCCGGGGCAAGGGTGAGGCGCTGAGGTCGCGGGGCGCTGCCCCGGGCCCCGGTCCTCGCCGGACGGGCCATTTTTGCCCCTCCCCGCCCCTTCCCTAAATCCTGCGGAGCTTTCCGCCCTCCGGGCGGTGTCCTCAAACGCCGGACGGGCTGATTTGCCACACCGGCGGGGTGCCGGACGCGCATTCGCGCCAATGTCCCCACAGCTTTGCGCCCGCCACTTCCGTGCCCTGCGCCTCCCTCATATGCTCCCGCCGGACACCAGGGGTTACCGACGGTAGGGGGACGGCCATGGCTCAAGTGGGCAGTACGCGGCGCAAGTTCGTGGTGGGGGCGGCGGCCGCCGGGGGCGCGGTGGCGCTGGGGGCCGGGACGGCGCAGGCCGCCCGTGCCGCGGCAGGCACCGCGCAGCCGGCGCAGCAGTCCGTGGCCGTCCTCGGCGGCGGTGTGGCCGGGCTGACCGCCGCGCATGAACTCGCCGAGCGGGGCTTCGCCGTGACCGTCTACGAGCGGCGCGCGCTCGGGGGCAAGGCCCGCTCCATGGACGTACCGGACAGCGCGAAGGGCGGCCGGAAACCGCTGCCCGCGGAGCACGGGTTCCGGTTCATTCCGGGGATCTACCACAACCTCCCGGACACGATGCGGCGCATCCCGTTCCCCGGCAACGCCAACGGCGTCTGGGACAACCTGATCGCGCCCAAGGAGATGATGTTCGCGCGGGGCGGCGGCCGCGAGGACCTGCGGATGCCGATCCCCGACGTCACCGGCGGCGAGCCCGAGAAGCTCACGCTCGACGAGCTCAAGCGGGCCCTGACCGGATTCCTGGAGCTCGGCTTCAATCTGCCGCTGCACGAGACCGCGTACTTCGTGAACCGCGCGCTCGTCTTCCTCACCAGCTGCGACGAGCGCCGCAACTCCACCTGGGAGAAGACCCCTTGGTGGGACTTCGTGCGCGCCGAGCAGATGTCGAAGGAGTACCAGCGCATCCTCGCGATCGGCGTGACCCGCAACATCGTCGCGACGAAGGCCGAGGAGGCCTCCACCCGCACCGTCGGCACGCTCGGCGAGGCCTTCGTCCTCAACGCGCTCGGCCAGGGCGCGGACGGCCCGCCCGACCGCATCCTCAACGCGCCCACCAACGAGGCCTGGATCGACCCCTGGGTCACCCATCTGAAGTCCCTGGGCGTCGAGTTCCGCATCGGCTGGACCGTGCGTGAGGTGAAGCTGGGCGGGGACGGACGGGTGTCGGGGGCCCTCATCGAGGATCCGGACGGCACCCGGCAGCCCGTCAGCGCCGACCACTACGTGTCCGCGATGCCGGTCGAGCACGCCCGGCGCACCTGGAGCGCCGAACTCAAGGCGGCAGACCCGCAGTTGGCGCGGTGCGACAAGCTGGAGACGGACTGGATGACGGGCATCCAGTTCTATCTGACCGAGACGCCTCCGGTCGTACGCGGCCACTTCAACTGCATAGATTCCCCCTGGTCGTTGACCGCCATCGCCCAGGCCCACCACTGGGACGGCCGTGACTTCCCGGCCGACTACGGGGACGGCGTGGTCAAGGACTGCCTCTCGGTGGACATCTCCGAGTGGGACAAGCCCGGCATCCTCTACGGCAAGACGGCCAAGCAGTGCACCCGCGAGGAGGTCGCCCGTGAGGTGTGGGCGCAGCTCAAGGCCTCCCTCAACGACACCGGCAGGACGGTCCTGAGCGACACCGTGCTGCACTCGTGGTTCCTTGACCCGGGCGTCGACGGCATCGGCACGCCCAACCCGACGAACGAGGACGAGCTCCTGATCCACCCGGTCGGGACGCTGCACAACCGGCCGTCGTCGGCCACGAAGATCCCCAACTTCTTCCTCGCCGGTGACTACGTCTCCGTGAGCATCGACCTCGCGACGATGGAGGGCGCCAACGCCTCCGCCCGCCAGGCGGTCAACGCCCTGCTGGACAACGTGGGTTCGAGCGCGCCGCGCTGCAAGCTGATCCCGCTGTACCGGCCGCCGGAGATCGAGGGGCTCAAGCGCATCGACCGGACCCGCTTCCGGCTCGGTCTGCGCAACGCGCTCGATCTCGGGTGAGGCCTGAGGGAGGGGTGCGCCGGGTACTCCTTCCCCATGAGGCGTCGAACGTTTCTTCTGGGATCGGCCGGCGCGGCGGCCGGGAGCGCGGCCGCCGCGCTCACCGGCTGCACCATCGAGGGCAACGGCCCGGGCGGCACCGGCCCCGGCGAGGAGGACGGCAAGGGCGGGGTCACCGGCACCGTCCTGGCCGTGAAGATAGACAACGTCGGTCCGGCCCGCCCGCACACGGGTCTCGCCGAAGCCTCCGTCATTCACGTCGAGCAGGTCGAGTCGGGCCTGAGCAGGCTGCTGGCCGTGTACGCGGCGGAGGATCTGCCGCCGGTGATCGGCCCGGTCCGCAGCGCCCGCGAGACGGATCTGGCGCTGCTCGGCCAGTACGGCCGCCCGGTCCTCGCCTACTCGGGCGCGCAGGGCAAGCTCCAACCCCTCATCGCCGACGCGGAGTTGATCGCGCGCCCGCCCGAACGGTCCTCCGGTGCCTACTTCCGCTCGGCCGACCGGCCGGCCCCCCACAACCTCTATCTGCGCCCGGCCCGCCTGAAGCCCGCGATCACCGCCCGCGACCTCACCCCGGCGGGCCTGCGCTTCGGCCCGCCCCCACCGGGCGGCACCCCCACGGCAGTGCGCACGGTCCGCTTCCCCTCGGCCCGGTTCACCTTCACCTGGTCCGCGGCGAAGAAGCGCTGGCAGGTGGCGATGGACGGCGCGGCCGGCGCGCTCGCGCCCGCCACGGTCGTCGTCCAGAAGACGCGGGTCCGCGACTCGCGCTTCCACGACCGGTGGGGCAACTCCTCCCCGTACACGGAGACCGTCGGCTCGGGCACGGCCGTGGTGCTGCGTGACGGGCGGGCGTACGAGGCGAAGTGGGAGCGGCCCGACGCGCGGGCCGAGACGGTGTACACGAGCCCGGACGGCGAGCGGCTGAGCTTCGCGCGAGGGCAGCTCTGGATCGCGTACGTGAAGCGCTGAGCCCGGCGCTCGCATCGCACCTTCTCAACTCCCGTACTCCACAAGGCTGGTGGGCAACACAATCCGCTGGGCCGCCCCCCGCTTGTCGGCGAGCCTGCCGACCAGGAGGCGGCCCGCCGCCCGCCCGAGTTCGTCGCTGTCGTACGCCACCAACGTCAGCGGCAGCCCCAGCGCGTCCGCCAGCTCGAAGTCGTCGAACCCGGCGAGCGCGATGTCCTCGGCGTGCGAGCGTACGGCGCGGAACGCCCCGATGGTGTTGCGGTTGTTGGAGCAGAACAGGGCGCTCGGCGGGTCCGCGGACGCGAGCAGCCCGGCCGCCGCGCGGGTCGCCTCGTCGGGTTCGGTCTGACCCTGCCGGACCAGGCGCGCGTCGACCGTCAGGCCTGCCGACTCCAGGGCGGCGGCGTAACCCCGCAGCCGTTCCGTGCCCGTGTAGACGGTGGGCGGCGACCCGAGGAAGCCGATCCGGCGGTGTCCCCGCTCGATGAGCCGGGCCGTGGCAGCCCGCGCTCCGCCGAAGTCGTCGACCAGGACGCAGTCGGCGTCGAAGCCGACGGGCGGGCGGCTGGCGAGGACGACGGGGACGCCCTCCCCGGCGGCCGTGGCGAGATGGCGCTGCTCGGCGCCGGCGGGCACGGCGATGATGCCGTCGACCCTGCGGGAGACCAGGTCCTCCACCAACTCCCGTTCGCCGTCCGGGTCCTGGCCGGTGTTGCCGATGACGGTCTTGAGGCCGTGGGCGCCGGTCACCGCGTCCACGCCGAGGGCGAGACGCGAGTAGAAGGGGTTGGCGAGGTGGGTGACGACGAGGCCCACGAGGCCGGTGCCTCGGCCCAGGCGCAGGCCTCTGGCGAGGGCGTTGGGGCGGTAGCCGAGTTCCGCTGCGGCTGCGCGGACGCGGTCCCTTGTGGCGGGGAGTACGCGGGGGTCGTCGCGCAGTACGCGTGAGGCGGTCATCGCGCTGACCGCTGCGCGTTCGGCGACGTCCCTCAGGGTTGGGGGCCCGCCCCTGGGGGTGCTTGGGTCGGGCATGGCGTTCTCGTCCTTCCGCTCGGTGTGGTCTCGGTCCAGATTCTCCCCGCCCCGCCCCTTCCCGTAAGTCCGCGACGCCTTCCGCCCTTCGGGCGGTGTCCTCAAACGCCGGACGGGCTGATTGATCAGCTCCGCCCCGCCGCATACGCCGCCGCGCCCACCAGCCCCGCGTCCTCCCCCAGGGCCGACCGGAGCAGCAGGACCCCGGTCGCACCCAGGCCCGTGCGCAGGGCGGGGCCCACCAGGTCCCAGGAGGCGGACATGGCGCCGCCCACGACGAGCGCCGAGGCGCCGAACTCCCGCAAGCGTGGCGCCAGTACACCGCCCAGCGCGACGAAGGCCTCGTCCAGGACGAGGCGGGCCCGCCGCTCCCCCGCCCGCGCCCGCACCGCGAGGTCGCGTACGTCCGCGTCCGGGTCGCCGTACCGGGCGAGCAGCGCCCGCCGCGACACCGTGTCCTCCAGCGGCCGCCCGGCCACCGTCACCAGGTCGATCCGGCCGTCCGGCGGCACGCCAGGACCCTCCCGGCAGAGTTCCCCGTCCGCGAGGAAGGCGGAGCCGATCCCGGTGCCGAGGGTGATGCCCACGCACCTCCGGTGTCCGCGGGTGGCCCCGGCCCGCCACTCGCCGAGGGTGAAGGCGTGCGCGTCGTTGAGGAAGACCAGGTCGGCGGGGCGCGGCCACACCCCGTCGAGGAGGACGGCTCGCACATCGACGCCGTACAGGTCGTCGAACTTGCCGACCCCGGCGAACAGGGCCACGCCCTTCTCGTAGTCGAAGGGCCCGGGCACGGCGACGCCCCAAACCGCTCCGTCCGGTGCCTCAAGGCCCGCGGCGCACCGCACCACGGCGCCCAGCACCTCGGGCGCCCGGTCCCTGGGCCCGAGCGGGAGCCGGGTGCGCGCGCTCACCTCGGCTCCGGGGAAGGCGACTTGGGCCGCGCCGACGTGGGTGCCGCCGATCTCCAGGGCCGGGGTCAAGGCCGTGCGGGCGCGCCCGTCGCCCGGCAGCGTCTGGGCCGCGTCGTCCGTCAGCAACGTACGAGCGCCTTCACGACCAAGACCCGGGCGTCGCCCAGGGCCCGCAGCCGGTAGCCGCCCACGGCCGCGGGCACGGTCAGCGTCTCGGCGTACGACAGCGCATGGACGTCTCCCGCAGCGGTCACCAGCTCCACCCCCTCGCCCTCCACCACGTTGAGCACGTGGAAGCGCCCGGCCGTGTCGTCGGCGGCGGTCGCGGCCGGGTCCAGGGCGTAGCGGCGGACCTCGTAGAACATCTCGTCCAGGGCGCCGATGAGCTCTTCGCGCCAGCCGTCGCCGGTGCGCAGGGTGCGGGGTTCCTGCACCAGGTCGCGGGCGACCGCGTCGCCGCGCCGGTCCGTCTCCAGGTTCGCCAGGCCGTGTTCGTACGGGAGTTGGCGGGGGCGGCCGTCGGCGTCGGGGCGCAGCCAGTCGTAGAAGCGGAGGCTGTAGAGGTAGGGGGTGGCGCTGATCTCCAGGACCAGGTTCCCGGCGCCGCTCGCGTGCGGGGTGCCCGCGGGGATGAGGAAGAGGCGGCCCTGTTCGGCGGGGAAGGTCTGGACGTGGTCGGCCGGGTCCATCGGGACTCCGTCCTGGGCGGCCTCCTCGATCTGTTTGCGGAACAGGGCGAGGTCGGTGTCCTCGCGCAGGCCCAGGAAGACGCGCGTGTCGGGGCTCCCGTGCGTCAGGTAGTACGTCTCGTGCTGGGTGTAGTCCCAGCCGAACTGTGCGCGCATGTACGGCTCTTTGGGGTGGCAGTGGACGGAGAGATTGCCGCCGTCGACCGTGTCGAGGTAGTCGAAGCGGATCGGGAAGGACGTGCCGAATCGGGTGTGGACGTCCGGGCCGAGTACCCCCTCGGGCTGAAGTACACACAGGAGCTGGAAGGGCACCTCGGCCTGCGCGTCGGGGCCGTGTCCGATGAGTACGCCGGACTCGGGGGCGATGAGTTCGTAGCCGAGGGCCGTGTTGCGGGCGCCGGGGTTGAAGCCGAGGTCACGCTGGGCCCAATGACCGCCCCAGGGCGTGGAGTTGAAGTAGGGACGGGTGCGTACGGGTTGCCGGGCGAGGGCGGCGAGGGTGCGGCGCAGTCCGTCGCCGTCCAGGCAGGCGGGCCGGTCGGCGTCCTGCAGGTCGAGCCAGGCGTCGAGGCGGGGGGCGAGGCGGTCGCGGTGGCGGTCGAGCATGGGCCAGTCGACGTAGAAAAGGCGCCGCAGGGAGGGCGGTTCGTCCGGCAGTCCGAGATTGCGGCCCGTTGCGGCCGCGACGGCGGTTTCGGCGTGGCGCTTGGGCAGGTCGGCGTACCAGAGCAGGTCGTACGGGACGAGCGAGGCGCCCGGACCGTAGACGATCAGCAGCCCGTCAGGCCCGTAGTGCCTCGGCGTGGGCGGGAGTTCGCCGAAGAGGTCGCGCAGGTGGTTCTCGGCGAGCTTGCAGTAGTAGGGGTCGGTGGTGTCCTCGGGGCGTTCGGTGCGGCGGCGGACGACTTCGGGCGGCGCGTAGTGGGCGCGGATGTCGAGGGTGCGCACGCGGGTGCCGCGGCGGTCGAGTTCGTCGGTGAGGCGGGCGGAGAGAGTGTCCCAGTCTGCGGTGGGCGGGCCCTCGATCGCGAGGGTCGCCGGGCCCGTGGGGAGGGTGCCGGCGAGGGCGGGCCAGCCGGTGGTGAGCGTGCTCCCCGGAGCCGGGGGGTAGCGGGGGTCGAGCCGGTACACGCGGTCTCCTTCGTGCGAGCTTGCCGGTGTTCGGGGCCGGTCCGGTCCTGGCCGATGCGCGACGCTGCGGTGCGCCACCGGCCTGGACGGGCCCGGTCCTCAGGGACGTACGAGAAGAACCGCCGCGGTGCCGAGCGCGGGCACGTCGACCGCGAACTCCCCTTCTGTGACGCGTAGTTCGGGACCGGCCTCGCCCAGCCAGTCCGCCGTGTGCGCCGCCGCCACCGGGAAGTGGAGCCGGACCGGGCAGGCGACCGGCTCCTCGGCGAAGGACTGCAGCCGCAGCAGGATCTCGCCGGGGCCGGGCGTGGCGGCCCCGGCGAGGCGGACGCGCGGATCGCCGAGTTCGGCGAAGGCGAGCGCGGCGGGCGGCGGCCCTGCGTCGGCGGCGCCCCTGGCCCGCACGGGGTGCAGCGGGCGGCTGTGGGCGGCGGCGGTGCGCGGGCCGAGTCCTTCGGTGGTCGGGGCGCAGGCGAGGCTGTAGCGGAAGGTGACCTCGAAGGCCTGTCCGCTGGGGAAGTTGGTGTCCCAGAGGTTGTTGTGGATCCAGGAGTAGATGGTGGCGGGTTCGTCGTGGCCCATCGTCTTCGGGAACGGCGCGTACGGCAGCGCGATGTTGCCGAACTGCACGAGCGGCGCGTCCTGCGTCGCCCACGCCACCGCGAAGCCGTCCTCGGCGAGCGTCACCCAGCGGCGGATCGCCCGCATGTGCAGCGCGGACCCGGGCACGACGGGCAGCCCGGTACCGGTCACGCCGCCCGAGGCCTCCATGCGGACCTCCGGGTCGTCGAAGGCGAAGGGGAACGCGAAGTAGGCGCTCTCCTTGCCGAGGGTGGCGTCCTTGTCGAGGCGGTTCTCGATGTCGAGGCGTCCCACGCCGTGCGCCAGGGTGAGGGTGGTGCGCAGCCGGTTGGCGCCGGCCGGGTGGGTCTCGTAGGTGAGGGATTCGGCGAGGGCGGTGGAGGTGCGGGCGATCAGGGCGGCGGGCGGGGCGACGGTGCGGCGGCCGAGGTGTTCCAGGCGGTCGGACGCCGTCGTACGGCTGGAGTTGTGGTTGAAGGCACCGGCCGTCGTGTAGCTGTCGTGGACGTAGGCGTTGAAGCCGGTGATGGCGCCCTGCCGGACCAGCTCGCGGCCGGTCGACTTGTCGATGACCGAGGCGATGCAGGCGCGGGCGAGGTCGACCCGTACGGCCAGGTATTCGTTCTCAAGCAGCGTCGGGTCGGGCAGCGCGTGTGCGGCGGCCGAGGTCTCGGCCGGGTCCTCCCGCTCGGTGCCGCCGGTGGGGTTCCACCCGGTCGACTCCGGCACCTCCGCCGCCTGCACCACCGCGGACGCCGGTGCCGCTTCCCCCTGGTGAGCGCCGGCGTCCGCGGTGATGTCGAGGCGCACCGACCCGAGGGGCGGCACGCCGTCCACGCGCACGAGGAGGAACCGCCCGGCGTCCCGGTGGTCGTCGTTGACCTGCGGCTCCTCCTCGTGCGCGAGCGGGCTCCCGGTGCGCGCATCGGTGATCGTCACGGTCTGTTCCAGCGGCACGGTGGCCTCCGGAAGGAAGATCCGTGCGACGTCGGTGCGCGGCCAGGAGCAGGTATTGACCACGTGGTACGTCGCCACAGCGTCCTGCGCGACGGCCAGTCGCTGCCCGAGCCGGGCCGAGGCCCGCCCGAGCAGCGACCGGCTGTCGTCGTGAGCGCGCAGGGCCTGGCCGTACTTCCAGTGCCACTGGTGCTCGCCGCTGTGGCCTCCCTCGTCGCCGTGCGTCCAGGGGTCCCCGGCGCCCCAGGTGTGCTCGTCGAAGAGGGAGACCGCTTCATGGACCCCCGACGCGTCGCGGCTGTCTTCCTCGGCCCCCGTGGCGCCGAGGAGACCCGCGAACGCGCCGAGGGTCTGGGCATCGGCGACGACGGACTGCGCGGTGCGCGCGAGGGAGAGCGGCATGGCCCCCGAGCCCACGCCGTCCACCCACCAGTCGGTCCAGTCGCCGTCGAAGGTCTGTATCTGCTCGCCGAGGCGGGCCTCGGCATCGGTGAAGAAGTCCTCGTTGCGGGACAGCCGCAGCTGCGGGTACGCCCAGGTCTCGTTCCAGCGCCGGACGGTGTCGGCGATGATGCGGCGCGGCGGCGCGTTGTCCCCGAACTTGCCCTGCACGCGCAGGTGCAGGACGTCCCAGGGGTAGGGCTCGCGCTTGACCTCGTGGTCGCCCATGGCCCAGCCGAAGATGCCGCCGCGGTACGGGTAGGGGTGGGTGGCCAGCGCGGTCAGGTAGGCGGGGAGCAGGTCGTCGACGTCGGCGTACTTGGTGTCGAAGCCGAGGAGGGGGCCCTCCATGTAGGCGAGGCCGTGCGGGGTGTCGGTGACCCAGACCAGGACGCTGTTGCCGCTGGGGGCCCGCCAGCGGAAGAGCCGGGGCAGCTTCTCGCCGCCGACGAGGTGGGGCACGGAGCGGCCGGCCCAATTATGGGCGACGGACAGGTACTTGACCCCGTTCGCGGCGAGCGCGTCGACGAGGCCGACGACCGCGCCCGGCACGTCGGTCTGCATGGCGGAGGTGAAGTCGACGCCGTGTTCGTCGCGTACGTCGCGGGCCAGGCGGAGCAGTTCGTGCAGCTCGTCGGTGGAGCAGGTCTCGGTGTGCAGGTTGAACGGCAGCGCCGTCAGCTCGATGCGGCCCTCGCGCACCCGGCGTACGAACTCGGCGACCTGCTCGGCGGGCCGGGCGTCGGCCCACTGCCGGAAGGACCACAACGACTCGACGCACCACCGGAATTGGGACTCGGGCGGCCAGTCGTCGGTGGCCCGGGTGAGCTCCAGGCAGGAGTCGAGGAAGGACAGGTGCTCGGCGAGGACGCGGCCCTGGGGGTCGGTGTAGCCGATGTCGAGGTGCGAGTGGTGGATGAGGTGGAGCGTCCACTCGCGTTGCGGGTTCAGCGGTACGTCGATGGCGTCAGGCCCGTCAGGGAGGGCGAGGGTGACCCGGGTGGGGGCGGTCACGGCGGGGACGAGCAGGCGGATCGAGGCGCCCGGACCCGGTATGCGCTCGACGGTGAGGGCTTCGCCCGCGTCGGTGCGTACGACCAACTCCTCGGGAATCACCGACCCGTTGACGGCCTCGACCCGCACCGACTGGAGCAGCCCGCCGCCGTCCGCGCGGCGCAGCAGCGGCTCCTCGGTGATCCGCAGGGCGCTGCCGCCGAGGCTGCCCTCCGCGCTCACCACGGAGGAGCGCAGCCCGGCGCGGATGCGGTCGTTGTCCCAGTCGGTGGTGCGGACGAGGGCCCGAGTGGTCATGCAGGCTCCAAAGGGGGTCAGCGGGCGGCGGATGCGGTGACGCCGCGCAGGAACAGGCCGCGGAACACCAGGAAGACGAGGAGGGTCGGCGCGGACACGATGAGCGCGCCGGCCAGGATGACCGGCGGTCCGGTCGAGGAGTAGGCGTTGTTGAGGGTGGTCAGGGCCGCCATGACGGGCTGGACCTCGGGGCTGCGGCTGAGGGTGATGCCGAGCAGCAGGTCGTTCCAGACGGCGGTGAACTGGAAGATGAAGGCCGCGCCGAGGCCCGCCTTCATCAGGGGGACGTGGATGCGCCAGAAGATCCGCGCGAAGGAGGCGCCGTCGATGAGGGCGGCCTCCGTCAACTCCGGTGGCATCGTGGTCATCTGATTGCGGATCAGGAAGAAGGCGAAGGGCACGGCCCAGGCGGCGTACACGAGCATCAGGCCGAGGCGGGTGTCGTACAGGTTGGCGTCGGCGTACATCCCGAAGAGCGGGGCGAGGAAGATCTGCAGCGGGAACAGGGTGCCGGAGTAGATCACCCAGAACCACAGCGCGGGCCTCGGGATCGGCAGGATGACGACGGCGAACGCCGCCATCGCCGCCACCAGGACGGCCGCGAGCCCGCACACCACGGCGTACAGGAGCGAGGCCTGGAAGCTGTCGCCGATGCCGGCGACGTCCCAGGCGGTCTTGAGGTTGTTCCAGAGGTCGAAGCCCTGGACAGTCCAGTCGGGCTTGCCGGTGTACTCGGTCTGCGGGGTCAGCGCGTTGACGACCAGGAGGTACATCGGCACCAGCCACAGCAGCACACACCCGGCGACGAACAGATTGCGCATCCAGCGCCCCATTTGCGTCCCCTCCTCAGCTCTTCAGCGCGGACTGCTCGGGCATCTGGCGGCGCAGATACAGCCAGGACGAGCCGACGACGATGACCGACAGGACCAGTGCGATGGCCGAGCCGTAGCCGACGTGGAAGAGCCGGAACGTCTCCCGGTACATGGACAGCGCGAGGGTCTCCGAGGAGCGGGACGGGCCGCCCTTGGTGAGGATCCAGATCATGTCGAAGGCTTTGAGGCTGTTCACGACGGCCATCCCGACCACGACCACGGTGACGGCCTTCAGCTGCGGCAGGGTGACGTACCGGAACATCCGCCAGCCGCGCGCACCGTCCAACTGGGCTGCCTCGATGGTGTCTTGGGGGATCGCACGCAGCCCGATGGCGAAGAGCACCACATTGAGGCCGGTGGCCTGCCAGGTGCTCGCCACGATCATGGCGAGGGTGTTGTGCGGCCACTCCAGGAGCCAGGTCTGCGCCCAGGAGTCCAGGCCGATGCCGCGCAGGACCTGGTTGACCGCGCCGTCCGAGGTGAGCATGAAGTTCCACAGGACCGCGGTCGCCGCCGCGGAGATCGCGTACGGCAGGATGATCGCCAGCTGGGCCAGTCCGCCGAACCGCATCCGGTGCGTGGCCACCGCGATCACAAGACCGGCGAGCACCGGCAGGAGCAGCGTCCCGGCCACCCACATCAGGGTGTTGACCACCGACCGACCGAAGATCGGGTCGTCGGCGAGCCGGGAGTAGTTGTCGAGCCCCGTGAACGAGCTGGTGAAGCCGTTGTCCTCGAAGAAGCTGCCGTAGACGCTGCGGAAGAACGGATACACGAGCAGCACGCCGACCAGCGCGAACGCGGGCAGCGCCCACGGAATCGCGGCCATCGGACCGCCGAGCCGGGCGCTGCGGCCGACACCCTGATGGGGCGTGCGGACCGGCACCCGGCGGCGCATCCGCACGGGTGTCGTGGTCTGCGCGGGAGTCGCGATCTCGGTCATGTCTGCTCCGCCTCCCGCCACACCTGCCAGGCATCGTCCGCGCGCTCCTGCATGGTCCGAAGGACCTTCTTGTACGAGGACGGGTCGAGCAGAAAGCCCGCGAGGTCGTCGACGGTCGCCTCGACGAGTTCGGGCGGGCCCTGCTCCCAGAAGCGGTTGAGCAGCCACAGCTTGTCGCCGCGGACCTTCTTCGCCAGGCCGTCGATCATGGGGTTGGCGGCCGGGACCTTCGGGTTGGGGCAGCCGTCCTGGAGGGTGTGCGAGAAGGCCTTCATCACGGCCGGGTGCAGCCAGTTGGAGGCCGCCTTCAGGGCCTCCACCCGGTCGGGGCCCTTGACGGTGGAGACGAAGGCACTGGACTCGAAGATCACGCAGGGGCGGGTGCCCGGCTCGGCCATGGGCAGCACGAACGCGTCGAGGTTCTTGCCCGGTTTGCCGCCCGCGCCGACCAGCGTCGAGCCGAGCCAGGTGCCGCAGGGCACCATGCCGACCTTGCCGTGCACCACGGCCGCGGCGGCGTCGACGTGGTTCATGTCCATCGCCGTGAACCAGTCCTTGTCGAAGAAGTCGACGAGGGTACGCAGGGCTCGCTCGGCGCGCGGGTCGGTGTAGCTCTCGCGGCCGTTCATCAAGTCCTCGTAGAACTGCGGGTCCTGGCGGCTGAGGATCTCCTGGAACCAGATGAAGGAGGGCCAGCGCCCGTCCGCGGTGCCGTGCAGCGGGGTGATGCCGTCGGCCTTCAGGCGCGCGCAGGCGGTGAGGAAGTCGTCCCAGGTGCGCGGGGCTTGGAGGTCATGGGCCTTGAAGAGCTCGGGGTTGTAGAAGAACACCCAGTACGCGAGGTTCATCGGCAGCGCGTAGACCCGGCCCCGGTAGGTGAAGGCGTCCCGCAGCGAGCGGTCGACCCAGCCCTTGCCGGCCGCCGCGTCCCACTGCTTCGTCAGGTCGACGATGCCGCCGGTGCGGGCCAGGTCCTGGAGCCGGTAGCCGGACCAGTACTTGAGCATGTCCGGGGTCTTGTGGGTGCGCAGGGACGACTTGACGACCTGCTCGAAGGAGTCGAGCGACGGGTTGACCTCGGGCACCAGCTCCAGGCCCGACACCTGCTTCATGGCCTTGCCTGCGGCCGCCATCGGCGCGGCCCAGGTGGCGTTGTCGCCCAGGACGGCGACCTTCCCCGGGGGCTGCCCGGACGCGGTGCCGCACGCCGAGGTGAGTACGCCCGCGGCGGCCGCGGCCAGCACGGTGCGCCTCGGTAACGGGCGGCGACTACCTGACATGGGCAGCTCCCACAGGTGTGTCCGGCGGCCGGTGTTAGCGTTAACACGGGCGTGTTGGAGCTTCTCCGTGGCGGGCTCAGCTGTCAATGGGTTACGCAAAGGCCATGCATTGCGCATAGGTCACGCCTGTGCGGTGCAGGCGGTACGCGCAGTACCCATGCGTCCAATACCAAGTCATGTTTGTCCATGGGCCGTTGAGGCCCCGACTGGCTAGCGTTCCGATCACTTCTCTGCCGCTCTCCCCCCACTCTCCCCCCTCGATCGGAGCGCCCGCCCATGCCCCTGCGCCGAACCACCGTCCTGGCCGTGGCACTTGCCGCGGCCGCCGCGGGTCTGCTGCCCGCCGCCGCATCGGCGCACGGCGCCGCCGGCACGAGCTTCTACGTCGACTGCCGGGGCGGCAACGACACCTCCTCCGGCACATCGTCGGGCGCCGCCTGGAAGTCCCTCGCCAAGGCGAGCGCCCACACCTACGGCCCCGGCGACCGGCTGCTGCTGCGCCGCGGCACGAGCTGCACCGGCGTACTCGCCCCCAAGGGGGCGGGCGCGGCCGGCGCCCCCGTCCGCATCGACGCCTACGGCCGGGGCGCCAAGCCCCACTTGGAGGGCGCGGGCGCACGGGCCACCGTCCACCTGGCCGACACCGAACAGTGGGAGATCCGCAATCTGGACCTCTCCAACACCGGCGCCCCGACCACCACGGACCGCCGCGCGGGCCTCCTTGTCCAGCTCACGGACCACGGCGTCGCCGAGCACTTCGTGGTGGCCGGGGTGGACGTGCACGACGTGAACGGCGCCGACTTCAAGGACCCCGACCCCTCCGGCGGCATCCTCTTCTCGGTCCTCGGCTCTTCGACGCCGTCCCGCTTCGACGGCGTACGCGTCGAGAACTCGACGGTCCGGCACGTGGACCGCACGGGCATCGGCACGTCCTCGACCTGGGGCCGCAGGCCCGAACACCCCGAGGGGCCCGGCACCAGCTGGGAGGCGATCACCGGTCTGGTCGTCAAGGGCAACAAGGTGTACGACGTGGGCGGCGACGGCATCGTCGTCCAGACCGCGAAGAAGGCCCTGGTCGAGCACAACTACGTCGACGGCTTCAACGAGCGCTCGGCCGGCTACAACGCCGGTATCTGGGCCTGGAATTCGGACGACGTGCTCTACCAGTACAACGAGGTCACCGGCGGCCACGGCACCCGCGACTCGATGGCCTTCGACTTCGACGGCGGCAACAACCGCAACGTCTACCGCTACAACTACAGCCACGACAACGAGGGCGGCTTCCTCCTCGTCTGCAACGGCGCGGGCATGAAGACGGACGCCAACCGCTTCCACGACAACATCAGCGTGAACGACCGCAACACGATGGATCCGTACGGCGTGATCTCGGTCGTCTGCAACCCGACGACGGACACGCGGATCTACCGCAACACCATCGTCACCGACCGCGCCGACACCCCTCTGGTGTCCAACAACGGCCAGTCCGGCACGTCGTTCCGCGACAACATCTTCGTCGGTGCGGCGACCGGGGGCGGCTCCCCCATCAAGGACACGCTCGGTTCGTACGCGAACAACCTGTACTGGAACACCGACCAGCCGCGCGACACCTCGGGGGTGCGAGCCGATCCCCTCCTGCTCTCCGCGCATCCGACGAAGCCCGACGATGTGCGGCTGCGGTCCGGCTCGCCCGCGCGCGGCGCCGGCTCGGTGACGGGCGACACGGGCGCGTACGACTACTTCGGCAACCGCATCCCGAACCCGCCCGGCATCGGGGCCGATCAGGGCTGATGCGACGACGGGGCCGGCCGCTCCTGCGTGCCGGACACGGCGGGCCCCGTGAAGGCCATCGCGCCGACGGCCAGTACGCAGATGCCGAGGGGCGCCACGGTACGGACCACCTTGCGCCTTCGCCCGCCGCGATGGCGGCCGCGCACCGCCGCCGCGGCGCCCTTCGCGGTGTCCCCTGCGCGGTGCAGGCCGTGCTGGAAGAGAGCTCCTCCGACCGTGGCCGCCAGGCTGAAGACGACCGCGCCCGCGACCGTGCCGTACAGGCCGAGGCCGGACGCGATGCCGGCTCCGCTCATGGCGCCGAGCGCCGCGCCCGCGTGTTGCGGGACGCTGCTCCTTCCCTGGCCGGTGCTGCGCTGAGGTGCATGCTTTGCTCCCATCGTGATCCTTCACACATCGGCGGTACGTCTTCCCGATGCTCGGGGCCATGGAGATAGATGGCGTGGCCAACTAGTTCGACGGGGAGTACGGGCCTCTTCATGCACGGTGATACGCCCAGGTCAGCGTCGTGGCGGCCCCGTCGAAAAATTCTCCCCGCCCCGCCCCTTCCCGTAAGGCTGCCGCCGGCTTCAACCGGACTGCCACTGATGTCCTCAAACGCCGGACGGGCTGATTTATCAGCCCGTCCGGCGTTTGAGGACTTTCGGGAAGGGGCGGGGTGGGGGATCAAACAGCCGCCAACACCAGCCGAACCCCATGCTCGACCAGCCTCTCCCGCGGCAGCTCAAAAGAACCCCGCAGCCAGCCGGCGAAGAGATTCGCGAGCCCGCCCACCAGGGCATACGCCGCCATCCTCCGCTCCGCGTCATCCGCGCCATCCGCGTCCCGCGCCAACTGCCCGTAGATCAAATCGACAAAGGGCGGCATCAGCGCATGGCTCCGCGCCCCGAGCACCGGATCCGCGAACGGCTCGAGCAGCAGCAGCCGCCCCTTGTGCGGCGAGTCGAGGACCAGCCCGACGAAGGCCTCGACGGCCGCGCGGGCACGGGCCTCGGGGCGCGGCCCGGAGTGGGCGACCGCGTCGGCCAGCACCCGCTGCGCCTCGCTCGCGACCGCCTCGAAGGCGGCAAGCAGCAGGGCGTCGCGCCCGGCGAAGCTCTCGTAGAAGTACCGGTCCGTCAACTGCGCCCGGCGGCACACGGACCGCACCGTGACAGCGGCACTGCCCTCCTCTCCGGCAATGCGCTGCGCAACGGCCAGCAGGCTCGCGCGGCGCTCCGCCCGACGGTCGGCCAGGGTGCTGCCGCCCCACGTCCGCTCGCTCAACTCGGCCTCCCCGAAGGCATGTTGACGCCATCTGTCCGCACATCCTAATCTGACGACGCCCGTCCTCACATGGGCTCGGTCCGCACGCAGACTCCGCACAGGAGGCACACCGTGGCAGACGAGACATCGCGCGAAGTGACACCCCCCGACCCCGCACCCCGCGACGCGACCCCACTCGGCCCCGACTCCCTCACCTGGCGCTGGTTCGGCGACTGGCGGGGCGTGCTGCTCGCGCCCTGGGCCGGGTCCATGCAGAACATGCATCCGGAGCTCGGCGCGGGCGTCGCCGAGCACTCGCGGTTCTTCGAGGAGCGCTGGGAGCGGCTGTTCCGCTCGCTCTATCCGATCGGCGGGGTCGTGTACGACGGGCCGCGCGCCGCGCAGACCGCCCGCGAGGTCCGCGGCTACCACGACATGATCAAGGGCGTGGACGAGCGCGGCCGCCCGTACCACGCGCTCAACCCGGACACGTTCTACTGGGCGCACGCCACGTTCTTCGTCCTGACCATGCACGTGGCCGACTACTTCGGCGGCGGCCTGACGGAGGATCAGCGGCGCCGGCTCTTCGACGAGCATGTGCGCTGGTACGCGCTGTACGGCGTGAGCATGCGGCCCGTACCGGCGAACTGGGAGGCGTTCCAGGCCTACTGGGACCACATGTGCGCCGACGTACTGGAGGACAACAAGCCGGCCCGGGACGTGCTCGACCTCCGCCGCGTCGCCAAGCCCCCGAACCTGCGGCTGCTTCCGGATCCGCTGTGGGCCCTGGCCCGCGTCCCGATCGCGCGCCTCACCGTGTGGATGACGGTCGGCATGTACCCGCCCGCGGTCCGCGAGCGGCTCGGCCACCGCTGGACCGCGCGCGACGAGCGCCGGCTGCGCGCCCTCGGCCGGCTGGTCGACCGCGCCTGGCGGCTCGTCCCGCCGAGCCGCCGATTCCACCCGAGGGCCCGCGCGGGCTGGGCCCGCGAGCGGGGGTCGGCGCCCGCCCACGCGCCGGCCGTGGAGACGCCGGCCCGCAATCTACCGCCGGTGGAGCGGCGCGGGCTGCCGCAGCACTACGTACCGCGGCGGTGAACCGTACGACCATGAGCTGACATGGCGTCAGCTGCGGCGCGTGTCGAACAGATGCTGCCAGAAAGGATGAATGACTGGCGGTTGGATGGCCGCTGCGGTGATTCGGCCGGTGTGCCGTGGAGGAAGGACTGCCCTGCCACAACCACACCGGAATCCGCCCAGCGGATTCCAAGCCGGACGACGGAGGCGCTGCGATGACAGCGACGACTGCACAGGCCACCCCGGGCGAACCGACCGCAGAGGCCGACCGGGCCGAACAGAACGCGCGGGCCGCGCGAAGAATCCGCCGGGGAGCGCGGCTGATCGCCCTGGCGGCGGCAGGCTCGCTGACCCTGGGCGCGGCGGCGTACGAGTCCACGCACGACGACCCCGATCCGACGACCGCGTCCTCCTCGGCTTCCTCGGCCTCCTCGGCGGAGCTCTCGCCGGGGACGGCCGCGGGCCCCGCGGACGAGAACGCCACGGACGTGAGCGCCACGGCACCGGGGCCGCACCCCTTCACGGGCCGGCTGACCCACCGGGGCCGGGTCCTCGCCGTGAAGTTCGACAACGCCCGCGGCGCCCGCCCGCACCACGGGCTCGACCAGGCGGACCTGGTGTACGTCGAGAAGGTCGAGGGCGGCATGAGCCGTCTGATGGGCGTGTACTCCAGCAGCCGCCCGCGCTCGCTCGGTCCGGTGCGCAGTGCCCGCGAGTCGGACGTGGAGCTGCTCAAGCAGTTCGGGCGCCCCGTGCTCGCCTACTCGGGGGTGCGCAGCTCGCTCGCCAAGTTCCTGCGCAGGTCGCCGATCCACATCCGTCCGCACGGCAAGGTCCCGCGCGCGTACTTCCGGGCGAACGACCGCCAGGCGCCGCACAACCTGTTCGTCAAGCCGTGGTCCGTCCTTCGTACGGCACCCGCGGCGCCGAAGACGAGCCTGGCCAAGGACATCGGCTTCCGCTTCGGCCCGGCGCCCAGGGGCGGCAAGCGGGCCTGGATGCGGAGCGTGAACTATTCGGCGGCCCGCCACTCCTTCCGCTGGTCGCCGAAGTGGAAGAAGTGGATGGTGTCGTTCGACGGGGTGCCGGCCCGGCTCACCTCCGGCAAGCAGATGAGCGCCCGCACGATCGTCATCCAGAAGGTGCTGATGCGGCCCTCGAAGTACCGCGACGTGAACGGTGCCGTGACGCCGTACATCCACACGGTGGGCCGCGGCACGGCGACCGTGCTGCGGGACGGCAAGGCGTACGACACGGTGTGGAAGCGGCCTTCGGCGGCCGGCGGCACGACCTTCTCGCTCAAGAACGGCACGCCGATGAACTTCGCTCGGGGTCAGGTGTGGATCGTCTTCGCGGACCGCTGACCGATGACCGATGACCGATGACCGCTGAGCACTGAGCACTGAGCGCCCTCACCGACCATTGATCGTTGATCGTTGATCGGCCCTAGTGTTGGCTCCCGGACGGACCTTCTGCCCGGGAGCCTCTTCATGCCCATGGACCCTTTCACGCTGCTGCCAGGAGCCGCGCACTCCCCCGTGCTGCTGCACGTGCCGCACGGCGCGCGGGCCGTGCCGTCGGCGGTGCGCCGGGGCATCGTGCTCGAAGACGCCTCGCTTGAAGGCGAGTTGGACCACATCACCGACGCCCACACGGACTCCGTCGCGGCGCTCGCCGCGGCCGCGGCGCGGACCGCACCCTGGCAGTTCGTCAACCGGCTGTCCCGCCTGGTGGTCGACCCCGAGCGCTTCCCCGACGAGCGCGAGGAGATGCGGGCGGTCGGCATGGGCGCGGTCTACACCCGCACCACACATCGCGCGCGACTGCGCCCGCAGGGTCCGGACGGCGAGGCGCCGGACGCCGCCGCGCTGATCGAGACGTACTTCCATCCGTACGCCGAGGCCATGACGTCCGCCGTCCAGGAGCGGCTGGCCGCCGCCGGCCGTGCGGTGGTGATCGACGTCCATTCGTATCCGTCCGCGCCGCTGCCATACGAACTGCACGGCGACGGGCCACGGCCGCCCGTCTGCCTGGGTGTGGATTCCTTCCACACGCCGCCCGCGCTGCTCGCCCGCGCCGAGGCGGCGTTCGCCCGGTTCAGGGGCACGGCGGTCAACACGCCCTTCGCGGGGACGTATGTGCCGTTGAAGTTCTACGGCCGGGAGCCGGGCGTCGAGGCGCTGATGATCGAGATCCGGCGCGATGTGTACATGAGCGAGCCCGGCGGTCCGGCGGGTCCGGGCCTCGACGAACTCGCGCTCGCACTCGCGGAGTTGGTCGACTCGGTGGCGTAATCAGCCTGCGCCCTCCGGCGGTTCACGCGGTCACGACGACTCCTTGACCACGCTCCAGCCGCCGTCCACCACCAGACTCGTACCGGTGATGTACGCGGCCTCGTCGGCGGCCAGGAACGCCACGGCCGCGGCGACCTCCTCGGGCCGCCCGAAGCGGCGCGCGGCCGTGCCTGCGATGCTGGCCGCGCGGTCCTCGTCCGCGACGCGGTCCCAGGCGGCGGTGAGGACGGGGCCCGGCAGGACGGCGTTGACCCGCACCTCGGGCCCGTACTCGACGGCGAGCTGCCCGCACAGGGAGAGCAGCGCGCCCTTGGCGGCGGCGTAGCCGGGGTGGCCCGGGATTCCCTTGTGGGCGTGGACGGACGAGACCAGGACGACCGCGCCGCACTCGGCGACCAGGTCGGCGTGTGCCGCCTTGAAGCCGAGGAAGGCGCCGGTGAGGTTGACCGCGAGCTGCCGGTCCCAGGAGGCCAGCGGCAGCTCGTGGGCGGGCGCGACCTGGACGGTGAAGGCGTTGGAGACCAGGACGCCGACCGGCCCGAAGGTGTGCGCGGCGGCCAACACCCGCTCCCAGTCGGCGGGTTCGGCGACGTCCGCGCGCACGAACTCGGCGCGGCCGCCGCGCTCCCGGATGCCCGCCGCGCCCTTCTCGCCCCGCTCGGCGGCGACATCGGCGAGGACGACGGCGGCACCCTCCTCGGCCAGGCGCGCGGCCGTGGCGGCGCCGATGCCCGACGCGGCACCGGTGACGACGGCCACGCGGCCGGCGAAGCGGGACCCCTGGTTCACGGCGCCCGTCACGAACCGCCCTCGGTCGTACGCGTGGACACCTGCTCGCCGGGCTCGCCGTGCTCCTCGTGACCGCCGTGGTGCGCCTGGATCTCCAGGAATTCTTCCGGCGTGGCCTTCGGAATGTGCGTACCGGGCCCGTACATGGAGCGGGCGAGGCGCGCCCGCAGCCGGTCGGCTCGGCGGAACTTCCGCTCCACCCCGTTGGAGTCGACCTTCGGCCCCAACTCGAAGGCCTTGGGCTGCTCATGGGAGGTCAGCGTGTACAGCTGGGCGCGCGAGAGCGGCTCATGGACCTCGACGTACTCGCCGTGCGGCAGCCGCTTGATGGTGCCGGTCTCCCGGCCGTGCAGGATCTTCTCGCGGTCGCGGCGCTGCAGGCCCTGGCAGAAGCGTTTGGTGACGATGAAGGCGAGGACCGGCACGACGAAGAAGGCGATGCGGACGAACCAGGTGATCGAGTTGATGGAGAGATGGAAGTGCGTGGCCCACAGGTCGTTGCCGCCACCCACCATCAGCACCGCGAAGAGCGACAGCCAGCCCACGCCGAGTCCCGTGCGCACTGGCTGGTTGCGGGGCCGCTGGGCGACGTGGTGCTCGCGCTTGTCGCCCGTGACCCAGGACTCGACGAAGGGATAGATCCCGATCGCCAGCATGATCAGGGGGAACAGCGAGAAGGGGATGAAGACGCCCAGCTCCAGGGTGTGTCCCCAGGCGTTGATCTCCCAGCTGGGCATCACCCGGATCAGGCCCTCGGAGAAGCCCAGATACCAGTCGGGTTGGGCGCCGGTGGACACATGGTCCGGCCGGTAGGGGCCGATCGCCCACACCGGGTTGATGGAGGCGACCGCGCCCATGATCGCGAGCACGCCGAAGACCAGGAAGAAGAAGCCGCCCGCCTTCGCCATGTAGATGGGCATGAACGGCGCCCCGACCACGTTCTTCTCGCTCCGTCCGGGCCCGGCGAACTGGGTGTGCTTGTGGTAGAAGACCAGGATCAGATGGGCGACGATCAGGCCCAGCATGATGCCCGGCAGCAGCAGCACATGGATCGGGTAGAGCCGCGAGATGATGTCGTCGCCCGGGAACTCTCCGCCGAAGAGGAAGAAGGAGAGGTACGTCCCCACCACCGGGACCGACAGGATCGCGCCCTGCGCGAAGCGGATGCCGGTGCCGGACAGCATGTCGTCGGGCAGCGAATAGCCGGTGAGGCCGGTGATCAGGCTGAGGAAGAGCAGGGTCCAGCCGAACAGCCAGTTGATCTCGCGGGGCTTGCGGAACGCTCCGGTGAAGAACACCCGCATCATGTGCACCAGCATGCCGGCGACGAAGACGACGGCCGCCCAGTGGTGGATCTGCCGGATCAGCAGTCCGCCGCGCACTTCCATGCTGATGTCGACGGTGGACTCGAAGGCCCTGGTCATCGGCACGCCGTTGAGCGGGGTGTACGCGCCGTTGTAGATGACCTCGACGCCGCTCGGCTCGAAGAAGAGGGTCAGGTAGATGCCGGTGAGGATGAGGATGATGAAGCTGTAGAGGCAGATCTCGCCGAACATGAAGGACCAGTGGTCCGGGAAGATCTTGCGCATCTGGGTCTTGGCGAGGGCGTTGATGCCGAGCCGGCCATCGGCCCAGTCGGCCATGCGCTCGCCCTTGCCGGGTCCGGGCCCGCGGGCTCCGGCCCGTCCGTTGCTCCGGGTGCGGTCGCTGCTTTCGCTCATGCGTCTCCCCCTCAGGCGCCTCCCAGGGTAGACATCAGCATGCTCGTCCAACAGGCCTAGTACCTGGTGGAGTTGATCCGTCCGGGACCGTCCGACGTCCCGCTCCGTGCCGGGCTCAGCGTTTGGTGGCGACCACGAGCCGGCAGCGGGGCGAGCCGTCGGGGCGCCGGCCGACGTCGTCGAGGGCGTACAACTCGACGTCCAGGCCCGCCTGTTGCAGCTCCGCGTGCACCTCGGCGAGGCGGAAGTCGCGGTAGTACATGACGAAGGGCGGCCGCCACAGCGCATTGCGGACCCGCATCGCGCCGTCGAAGCCGAGCAGCATCCAGTACGCCGGTGAACCGGGCCGCGGCGGGGCCGCCACGGGGAACGCGAACCGTCCGCCGGGGCGCAGCACGGCGGCGGCCTGGGCGAAGAGCCGCGGGCGCTCGGCGGGCAGGAAGTGCCCGAAGGCCCCGAAGCTCACGACCAGGTCGAAGGCCTCACGGAAGGGCAGCGCGAGCGCATCGCCACGGACCCGCGCGGCGGGCGCCTGCGCCCGGCCGGTCCGGAGCATCCCCTCGCTGATGTCGACGCCCACCACCTGGTCCCGGCAGACCTCACGCAGCACGCCGAGCCCGGCGCCGGTGCCGCAGCACAGGTCCAGGCCGCTGCCGAAGGGGCCGAGCGCACGCAGGACGTCTTCCGTCGCGTCGAGGATGCGGTCGGGCGTACGGAACGGGGTCTGGTCGAACTTCGGGGCGAGCAGGTCGTAGCCGTGCTCGACGGAGGACAGGGCCTGAACGGCCAGTTCGCGGAGGGTGGGGCCCTGGGGAGAGAACATCGGGGCCGAGCATAGAGGGCGGCCCCAGCGATCTGTGACCAAAGTCCCGGCGGGGCCGGTCGCGTCGCGTGCTACAGTGCGATTGGCACTTGAGTTACGCCCCCGTGCATTCCTCACGGATGCGGCGTCGGTGTCCATCTCACCGGGGATCGAACCCCGTCTCAGCATCACTTTCACGGTTTCCGGCTTTTCCGCGTCGTCATGGGGCTCCGCCCCTGACCCCGCTCCTCGAACGCCGGAGGGGCTGATTTCTCGCCCCCCACTTCTCTCTTCGCCATGCCCTGCCTCAGCGCGGGCGGCCCTCTCGTCCTGGAAGGACACCCCATCATGACCACCACACTCGAACCCCCCATCAGCACCACCCGGCAGAAGCCGGAAACCACCGCCGCACTCGGCGTCCTCGACATCCCCGCCGGAAACGGCAAGGGCGGCGGCAACGGATTCCTCCGTGGCCCCGGCTATGTCGCGACCTCCGCCGACGTCCAGGTCCCCGCGGCCCTCATCCGCCGCCACGGCCTGCGCAAGGGCGACATCGTCCAGGGCGTCTGCGCCCGCCCCCGCACCCTCAGCGAGGTCGAGCAGGTCAACGGCCTCGCGCCGGAACTCCTGCGCGACCGCCGGAAGTTCGCCACCCTGACCCCGCTGCACCCTCGCGACCGGCTCCGTCTGGAGCACCCCGCGGGCGGACTCGCGCCGCGCATGGTCGACCTGATCGCGCCGATCGGCAAGGGACAGCGCGGGCTGATCGTGGCACCGCCCAAGACCGGCAAGACCGTGCTCCTGCAGCAGTTGGCCGCCGCGATCACCACGAACCACCCCGAGGCCCATCTGATGGTGCTCCTCGTCGACGAACGCCCCGAAGAAGTCACCGACATGCGCCGCGCCATCAAGGGCGAGGTGCTCGCGTCGACCTTCGACAAGCCGGCCAAGCAGCACATCGCCCTCGCCGAGCTCGCGATCGAGCGCGCCAAGCGTCTCGTCGAGCAGGGCCGTGACGTCGTCATCCTGCTCGACTCGCTGACCCGCCTGTGCCGCGCCTACAACAACGCGGCCTCCTCGGGCGGCAGGACGCTCAGCGGCGGCGTGGACGCGTCCGCCGTGCAGGGGCCCAAGCAGCTGTTCGGCGCCGCGCGCCTTGCCGAGGAGGGCGGTTCGCTGACCATCCTCGCCACCGCCCTGGTCGACACCGGCTCCCGCGCCGACGACTACTTCTTCGAGGAGCTCAAGGGCACCGGCAACATGGAGCTCCGCCTCGACCGCGGCCTCGCCGACAAGCGCATGTACCCGGCGCTCGACCTGGCCCCGTCCGGCACCCGACGCGAGGAACTGCTCCTGCCGCAGGAGGAGTTGACGGCCATGCGCGGCCTGCGCCGGGTCCTGCACAACCGTGACTCCCAGACGTCTTACGAGGCGCTGCGCGACCAGCTCCGCAAGACGCCGGACAACGCGGCGTTCGTACGGCAGTTGCACCAGACCGTGCCGGGCGCGTGACGCTGCCGCTGCCACTGCCGCTGCCGCTGCCGCGCCGGATAACGCCTTGCGCCCCGCGCATGCGGTCAGGCACGATCACGCCCATGACCTACCGAATCGAGTCCCTCCCCCGCTGGTGAGCCGCACCGGCCGCCGCCCGGCCCGCAAGACGGCCGAGGGCGAGAAGCTGCTCCAGCTGTTCACCGCGCAGCTGCCCGAAGAGGGCGGCGGAGCCCCCGCGCTCGCTGCCGGGCTCCGTGAACTGAAGCCCTCCGCTCACCTCATCCACCGGGTCCTCGCGGACGTGCCCCACCCCGAGAGTTCCCGGATGCGGGACATCGGCGTCGTGCTCCTCGCGTACGAGGACCGGTACGCCCGCCTGCTCGGCCTGGCCCTGATCGCCCGTGCCCGGCTGCCGTTCGACACCGAGGCGGTACGCGCCATCGGGATGTCCCGCCCCTTCACCCACGAGGCCGTCGCCGCCCTGGAGACCCTGCCCGATCCCGTGCCCGACCTGCTGTCGCTCGCCGAGCGGATGCCGCCTGCGGATCGGCAGTTGAGGCACGTGCTGCCCGCACTCGTACGGCGCGCGGACGACCCGCGCGTACGGGAATGGCTGCTCCACCACCCCGAGGCCATCGCCGGTCTCGCGCCATCGACCGCCCGCCAGATCGCCGAAGCCGTCCGGCTCCTCGACCTCCTCCGCGAGCGGCCGGACGACATCGGCATCGTCGACCAGACGCTGGGCCTCCTAGCCCGGATGACCAGCTGGGGCGACTACCGAGCCGAGATCCGCCACTACCCGGACGCCCGTGCCCTGTTCCTCGCACTCGCCGCGGCGGCCCCCGATCTACCGCCCTCCCTCGACCGCGCCGCCCAACTCACCTCGCTCGTCCAGGAGTTGTACAGCGGTCACAGCGGACTGCTCGACATGACGCCACGCCGGCACGGCGAACTCCTCGACGCCCTGTGCCGCCCCCTGCGGCGCCCGGACTGGACGGAGCTGGTCCGCACGGCCCGCGCCTCGGCGCCCCATGCCGACCAGCGCCATCGGGCCGCATGGATCGAGCGCACCCTGGCCCGGTGCCCCACCGATCCTCCGGGGCTGCGCATCGCGGTGGCCGTGCCCGATCCGGCGCACTCCACGCAGGTGGAGACCAGGATCCTCGTCGACGGCCACCCCGTGGTCGCCGATGCCTTCGACGCGGGACCGGCCCACGCTCCGGAGTACCTGCTCGATCCCGGCCTGCTCCGGGCCACCGATGAGCCGCACGAGGTGGAGCTGGCCGAGGCCTACTGCACCGAAGGCTGCTGCGGCGCCCTCTACGTCACCGTCGTCCGCGAGGGCGACACCGTCGTCTGGCGCGACTGGCACAGGTCGAAGTCCACCGAAGACGCGCCGATCCCGCCCGCCCTGCGCTTCGACGCCGCCGCCTACGACGCCGAGGTCGAGCGAGCCACCGAGGACCACAGCTGGGAGTGGCCCGGCCGCACGCTCGCGCGACTCGTGCGGGAACGGCTGCGGGACGAACCGGAGTTGGTGCGCCGCTGGGACTGCCGACTGATCTGGGTCGGTACGCACCATGCCGAGCCCGGCGTCGTGAAGGCGTCCTTCATCCATCCCGCGTCGGCCCGGCACACCGGTGACGACCCCTATGTCCAGCTCCTCTGGTCCTTCGCGGACGACGGCACCCCACCCGCCGCGCAGGCCGAGGCCGTGGTGCGCCGACTGCGGCGCGAGGATCTCACCACCTTCGCCCACCTGTCCGCAGGCACCCCCGGGGCGGCGGCAGCGCTCGGCTTCGAGTAACCCTTCCCCTCTGCCACCCCCGGTCGCGCCTCCCGAAATGCTCTATTAGCGTGAATTGGGTGCATTTCGGGGGGTGAGGAGAGCGTTCCCATGGACCGGATGGACCGAGTACAGATATCCGAGGGCCTGCAGGGCAGTGACGGCCTTGTCCGACGCCCGGCTTCCCCTTCCACCGGCGGCGCCCACGAGCACCGCTGGTGGATCCTCGCCGTCATCGGCATGGCGCAGCTCATGGTGGTCCTCGACGCGACCATCGTGAACATCGCGCTGCCGTCCGCCCAGCAGGACCTGGGCTTCACGGACGGCAACCGCCAGTGGATCGTGACGGCGTACGCCCTGGCCTTCGGCAGCCTGCTGCTCCTGGGCGGCCGGATCGCGGACCTGGTCGGCCGGAAGCTGGTCTTCATGGTCGGCCTGGCCGGTTTCGCGGGCGCCTCCGCGCTCGGCGGCGCGGCCGGCAGCTTCACCATGCTGGTCACGGCCCGCGCCCTGCAGGGCATCTTCGCCGCGCTCCTCGCGCCGGCCGCCCTGTCCCTGCTGACCACTACCTTCACCGACCCCAAGGAGCGCGCCAAGGCCTTCGGCATCTACGGCGCGATCGCGGGCACCGGCGGTGCGGTGGGGCTGCTGCTCGGCGGCGTACTCACGGAGTACCTGGACTGGCGCTGGTGCCTGTACGTGAACCTGGCCATCGCGGCGCTCGCGCTGGTCGGCGGTTCGCGGCTGCTGCACGGCGGGCGCCCGGACGACCGGCCGAAGCTGGATGTGCCGGGCACGCTGTTGGTGTCGGCCGGACTGTTCTGCATCGTCTACGGCTTCTCCAACGCCGAGACGCACGCCTGGAGTTCGGCGTCCACCTGGGGATTCCTGGTGATCGGCGCCCTGCTCGTCGCGGCGTTCGCCTGGTGGCAGACGCGGGCGACGCATCCGCTGCTGCCGCTGCGCGTGGTGCTCGACCGGGACCGGGGCGCCTCGTTCCTGGCGATGTTCATCTCCGGCGCCGGCATGTTCGGCGTGTTCCTGTTCCTCACGTACTACCTGCAGCAGATCCTCGCCTATACGCCGGTCAAGACCGGCCTGGCGTTCCTGCCGATGGTCGGCGTGATGATCGTGGCCTCCGTCGTCACCACCAACAACCTGGTGCCGCGCATGGGCGCCAAGCCGATCGTCCCGCTGGGCATGGGCCTGTCCGCCGCCGGCATGGTGTGGATGACCGCCCTCGACCTGAACAGCGGCTACCTCACCCATGTGCTGCCGCCCCTGCTCGTCCTCGGCCTCGGCCTCGGCCTGATCTTCGCGCCGGCCATGAGCATGGCCACGATGGGCGTGGAGGCGCATGATGCGGGAGTCGCCTCGGCGATGGTCAACACCAGCCAGCAGGTGGGTGGTTCGATCGGTACGGCCCTGCTGAACACCCTCGCGACCAGCGCGGCCACCAACTACCTCGTCGGCAGGCAGCCCACACCCGACGTCATGGCCGAGGCCCAGCTGCGCAGCTATTCGACGGCCTACTGGTGGTCGGCGCTGTTCTTCGCGCTCGGCCTCGTCGTGTCGTACGTGCTGTACCGGCGCGGGGCCCCGGCCCAGCAGCAGGGCGAGGCCACGACCGTGCACGTGTAGGTCACGCCTGCAGGTGGGCGGCGCGGACCGTGGCGAGGGTGGTGTCGGACAGGCCCAGGCCTTCCGTCAAGTAGCCCTCGAACGAGCCGTACCGGGCGTCGATCTCCTGGAAGGCGGCGTCCAGGAAGGCCGGCCGCAGCTCGGTGGCCTGCTTGATCTTCGCCACGTCGGCGCCCCGGGCGGCGTACGGCTCCAGCATCTTGGTGAGGTAGGCGTCGAGGCGCTCGTTGGACGCGAGGTAGTCGGCCGTCACGTCCTGCCTGCTGACGCCGAGGAGCGTCTGGAGCGAGGCGGCGGCCCAGCCCGCGCGGTCACGGCCGCCCGTGCAGTGGAAGAGCACGGGGGTGCCGTCCGCGGCCGCCAGCTCCTCGAACATCGCCCGGTAGGCCTTGCGCGCCGACCCGGCGGAGACCAGGTCGCGGTACATCCCCTCCATGGCACCCGGCTTGGTCATGTCGTCGAAGCTGCTCGCATCGGCCGGTCCCGCGCCGCCCGCACCGGCCGCCGCCCGGCCGGAGCTGGTGTCGCCGAGCACGTCGAGGTGGATGCTGGGTACGCCTTGCGGCAGCCGGTCCGGGCCCTTGGCGCGCTCGTCGTCGGTGCGCAGGTCCAGGACGCGGGTGATGCCGAGGGCCGCGAGTACGCCGATCTGCTCCTCGTCCAGCTTGCTCAGCTCGCCGGAGCGGAAGGTGACGCCCCGCTTCACCTGCCGCCCGTCCCTGGTGGCCAGACCGCCCACGTCACGCATGTTCGGCGACGCCGCGAGCGGAACGCTGCGCTCCGCGACGCTCAGTGACTGCTGCGGGTGGGACTGCTGCTCGTGGGGCTGCTGCTCATGGGGCTGCTGGTGCCGGTCGACCTGCTTCTCGTCATGCATGGTGACCATGATGGGGGCTCGGCGGCACCCGCCGTCCCGACCTTGGTCCCGGCCCCGGGACTTTGGACCCCGGCTTAAAGTCCCAGGTCAGGCGGGTGCGGGCAGCTCGGGCGCGGCGCGCCGGGCCCAGAAGCGGCGGGATCGTCGGGCGCGTACGACCATGAAGAGATGGCAGACATATCCGGACCGGACACCCCGAATGCCCTCAGTGCCCTCGTGGCCCGCCCGCTGAGCAAGGACGACGTCCCTGCCTGGCTGGAGCTGGAACAAGCCGTCGAGCAGGTCGACAGGACCGGGCATCACGTGGACGCCGAGGATCTCGCCGAAGAGCTGGCCGACCCCAAGCTGGACACGGAGAGCGACACCCTGGGCCTGTGGGACGGGACGCGCCTGGTCGCGTTCGCCACGGTGCACACGCCGCACGGCGCGGTGGACGCGGCCCGCTTCGACGGCGGGGCAGCGGTCCACCCCGACTGGCGGCGGCGCGGCCTCGGGGCCGGGCTCGTCGACTGGATGGGCGGCCGCGCGACCGCCCTGCACACCGAGCACGAGGAGCTGGCGGGGCTGCCCGGCGAGCTCATGATCGGCGGCAAGGCCAAGGACGACAGCCTGCGCATCCTGGCCGAGCACCGGGGCTTCACGCCCGTCCGCTGGTGGTTCGAGATGACCCACCCGCTGCGGTCGGACCGCCCCGAGCCGCGGCCCGCCCCCGACGGCACCCGCATCGTGCCCTTCGACGACTCCTACGACGAGGCCACCCGCCTCGCGCACAACGACGCGTTCCGCGACCACTGGAACTTCACCGCCCTCGACCCGACCGACTGGCACACCTGGGTCACCGGCGCGCGCTCGTTCAGGCCCGCGATGTCGCGGCTGCTCGTGGCGGGCGACGAGGTGGGCGCGTATCTGCTCGCGGAGGAGAACGAGGCCGACACCGCGGCGAGCGGGAAGCGCGACTGCCACGTCGGCTATCTGGCGACCCGCCGCGACTACCGCGGCCGGGGTGCGGCCCCGGCGCTGCTCGCCGACGCGCTGCAGGGGGCGCTGGACGCGGGCTACGACACCGCGTCGCTCACCGTGGACACGGTCAATCCGTCCGGGGCGCTCGGCCTCTACGAGAAGTCGGGCTTCGTGGTCGACCGCGAATTCGTCACGTACGCACGGCCGTTGACGGTCTGATCACCCCGACCCCCGACGCGCGCTGACGCGACCTGCGGCCCTCAGTCCGTCTTGGGTCCGTGCTGCAGCGACGAGCGCACCGTGAAGGAGTGGCCCGACGGATCGAAGTAGGTCCGCGCCTCATTGGGCCCGCCGCGCCCCGAGGTCTCCATCGGCGTCGCGCCGAGCCCGACCAGGTCCCGCTCCACCTCGTCCAGGTCGGACGCGTCGACCAGGAAGTCGAGATGGGACTGGTAGGAGTCGTCGGGGCGCGGCCAGCTGGTGGGGGTGGCGTTCAGATCGCGGCGGAAGGCCATGCGGATGCCGGTCTCGGTGCCTATGTCGATGCGGTTGGCGGTCGCGCCGGGACATTCCTCGGCCGCCAGGAACGCCTTGTAGAACTCGGCCAGTTCCTCGGGGGCCGCACAGTCCAGCACGATCGCTGTCGCCTTCACCAGGCTCATGGCTCCTCCTCCGCGTCGCCGCAGTACGGGGTGCCCCTGCGGGCAGGCGGCAAACCCGGGGCGAGGGCGAACCGGCCTGTCAGGAACGGGACTTGTACGCCCCCGGGGTGTGGCCGAAGGCGCCGCGGAAGACGTCGATGAAGGCGCTGGTGGAGGACCAGCCGCAGCGGTGGGCGACGGTCGTGACGGGCAGGTCGTCGGCCAGCATCCGCAGCGCGTGGTAGAGGCGCAGCTGGGTGCGCCACTGCGGGAAGGTCATGCCCAGCTCGCGGCGGAAGAGCCGGCTGAGGGTGCGCTCGCCGGCCCCTGACGCCGCGCCCAGTTCGGCCAGGCTCCGCGGGTCGGCGGGGTGCTCGTGCAGCAGGGTGCAGACGGCGGCGAGGCGGGGGTCGGTGGCGGCGGGCAGCCGGCCGGGTTCCCGGGGCGCGGCACGCACCCGGTCGAGCACGACCGCCCGCAGACGGCGGCGCTCGGCGGTGTCGTCGTGGGGTTCCCGGGTGTACGCGAGGATCAGCTCGCGCAGCAGCGGGTCGACGGTGAGGACCGTCGGGGACTCCAGGGCCGGCGGGTTCGAGGTGCGGGGCAGGCCCAGGAGGTGCAGCGTGATGGGGCCGTGGGCGCGGTGGGCGTGGACGCAGCCGGCGGGGACCCAGATGGCCCGGTTGCCGGGGGCGAACCAGGTGCCGGCGTCGGTCGTGACGGCGAGCACGCCGGAGCCCGCGTAGACGATCTGGTGGTCGTCGTGCCGGTGCGCGTCGATGCGCTCCCCGGGGGTCAGGGACTGGGTGCGGGTGGGCGCCTCGGGGGTGTGGCGGATCGGGCGGTCCTGCTCCTGGCGGGTGTGGCGGGTCTCCGGCATAAGTTGGCACTTTATCGGAAGCACGCCATGGCCCTCCGTGGCGACGATGGCTGAGTGCCAACCACTCCAGTCTCAAGTCCCTTGCACACCCGCCCTCTTGTCCCTCTTCGCAGGCGCAGGCGCAGCCTCACCCTGCTGTCGCTGGGGCACGCCTGCGTGGACGTCTACCAGGGGGCGGTCGCTTCCCTGGTGCCGTTCTTCGTCTCCGAGCGCGCCTATACCTACGCCGCCGTGTCCGGCATCGTGCTGGCCGCGTCCCTGCTCTCCTCCGTGGTGCAGCCGTTGTTCGGCGCGCTCACCGACCGGTGGGCCCTGCCGTGGCTGCTGCCGGTGAGCACCCTGGTGGGCGGTGCAGGGGTCGCCCTCGCCGGGCTCGGCGGGTCGTACGCCCTGACCCTCTGGGCGGTCGCCCTGTCCGGGGTCGGGGTGGCCGCGTACCACCCGGAGGCCGCCCGGGTGGCCCGGCTCGCGAGCGGCGGCAGCCATACCGCGATGGGCTGGTTCTCCCTCGGCGGCAACCTCGGCTTCGCCACCGCGCCCCTGCTGGTCTCGGGTGTCGTCGCCACGGGCGGCCTGGGCGCCTCGCCCCTCCTGGCGCTGCCCGCGCTGGTGGGCGCGGGGCTGTGCGTGGTCGCGCTGCGAGGTCTGTTCGGGCTCAACTCCCCTCGTACGGAAGGGACATACACATCAGCCAAGACCACGGACGCCAAGGACGCCAAGGACGACAGGGACGACTGGGCCTCGTTCGCCCGGCTGTCGGGGGCCGTCGTCTGCCGTTCGATCGTGTTCGTCTGCCTGAGCACCTTCATTTCGCTGTACGTCCGCGAGCGCGCCGGCGGCGGCGAAGTCGCGGGCACCGTCGCGCTGTTCGTGCTCTACGGGGGCGGCGCGGTCGGCACGGTGGTGGGCGGGCGGCTTGCCACGCGGTACGGGCGGGTCCCGGTCGTGCGGTGGTCGTACGCCCTGACGGTCCTCGCCGTCGCCGGGGTGGTCCTCGTGCCCGGTCCGGCGCTGTACGGGTGCGTCGCCCTCGCCTCGGCCGGACTGTATGTGCCCTTCTCCCTGCACATCACCCTCGGCCAGGACTATCTGCCCCGCCGGATGGGCACCGCGAGCGGGGTCACGCTCGGCCTGACCGTCAGCGTCGGCGGCCTCGCGAGCCCGCTCGTCGGCGCCCTGGCCGACGCCACCTCGCTGCAGGTGGCGCTCGCCCCGCTGATCGCGCTGCCCGCGCTGGGCCTCGTCGCATTGCGCGGGCTGCGCGAACCGGCCCTCCAGGGCGAGGCTTGATCAGGCAGCGGTCCGCTCCACCGGGATCCACAGCTCCGCGTCCGCCTGCGTCGCGTCCGGCGACAGGTGAATGCGCAGGATCTCCGGACCCGGACGGCTCTGGTACGGGTTGGACGGGAACCACTGGGTGAACACGTCCCGCCACATGTACTGCAGCGCCTGCGGGAACGGCCCGGAGCTCTCGAAGACGGCCCAGGTCCCGGCCGGCACGGTGAGCTCGTCCAGGTCCTCGGGCGTGGCCGCACTCGTCACCACCGCGTGGTAGTAGTCGAGTTCGGTGCCCTCGGCCCGGCTGGGGTCCAGCTTGTCGCTGACCGCGACGATTCCCTTCGGCTCCTGGTCGGACAGGGCCCGGATGCGCTCCATGGTCTCCTGGCCGATGCCCCGGATGAAGTCGGCGATCGCCGGGTTCATCCCCTCGTGCACGAGGGGGACGCGGGCCTTCTTGCCGACGACCCGGAATTCTTCCTTGTCCACGACGCGGTATCGCATGCTGCTGCTTCCTTCGACGGTGAGTCGGAAGGACATCCGCGGCTGCGACTGCAGGCTCGCCCCGGTGCGCCGGGCATCCCCGGGACCGACGCCGTGCACGCCCTTGAAGGCACGCGCGAACGCCTCCCCCGAGGTGTAGCCGTAGCGCACCGCGATGTCGAGCAACGTCCGCTCCCCCGCGAGCACTTCGGCGCCCGCGACGGTGAGCCGTCTGCGCCGGATGTACTCGGACAGCGGCATCCCCGCGAGCGCGGAGAACAGCCGCCGCAGGTGATACTCGCTCGTCACCGCGAGCCGGGCCAGCTCGGCCGCCTCGATCCGCTGGTCGAGGTGTGCCTCGATGTGTTCCATGGCCCGATTCAGCCGCTCAAGCACCCCGGACTCCTTCCCTTTCGCCCACCACGTTAGGAAGGACCCACCCTGCCGCACCCGACGATCCGTGCCCGGTCCTGTCGGGTCGGGTCGGGCGGGTCGGGTCGGGCGGGTCGGGTCGGGCGGGGCACGCAGGGCAGGTGGTCAGGGCGTGGCGCGGCTCGAAGCGGTCTCCAGGAGGCGGCGGCGTACCTCCTTCTCCTGCGCCCGGCGCGCGGTGACGTCCCGGATGACGGCCCCGACGTGGCTCGCCGTGCCGTCGGCCGCGGTCAGCAGGACCACGCTGAACTCGATCGAGACGGTGGCGCCGGACGCGGTCAGGGCGGGCACGGCCAGCAGGTCGTCGGCCCCGTAGCGCGAGGTGCCGGAGGCCATGGCGGCGACGAAGCCGTCGTGGTGCCGTCGCCGGTGCTTCTCCGGGATGATCAGATCGAGGCTCCGGCCCGCGACCTCGGCCGCCGACCAGCCGAAGATGCGCTCCGCGCCCTGGTTCCAGTACCGGACGAGCCCTTCCCGGTCGACGATCACGATGCCGTCGGGCGCCTGATCCGCCATGCCGAGGACCACTGCCGGGTCCAAGTCCGCCATTGTGCCTCCCTGTCAAAACGTCGAAACGTCGAAACGTCAAAACGTCGAAACGTTGGAACGGGTGCCCTGCGCGCGGACCCACGCCCGCAGGGCACCCGGGTATTGCGGGGCGCCCTAGGTCAGGCCACGACCTTGCCCTCGTGCAGCTTGCGGATGTCGTCCGCGTCGTAGCCGAGGTCGGCGAGGACCTCGTCCGTGTGCTCGCCGAGCAGCGGGGCGCCGATGATGTCGGGCTTGAAGGCGGAGAACTTGATCGGGCTGCCCACCGTCAGATAGGTGCCGCGCTCCTTCTGCTCGACCTCGACGATCGTGCCGCTCTTGCGCATGTCGGGGTCCTCGGCGAGTTCCTTCATGGAGAGCACGGGGGCGCAGGGCACCTCCCACTCGCGCAGGATGTCGACGGCCTCGTACTTCGTCTTGTCGGCGAGCCACTTCTCGATCTCGCCGAAGATCTCCATGATGCGCGGCTGGCGGGCCTTGGCCGTGGTGTAGTCCGGGTCCTCGACCCACTCGGGGTGGCCGATGGCCTCCGCCGTGCGCTTCCAGTTCTGCTCCTGGATCGTGAAGTAGATGTAGGCGTTGGGGTCGGTCTCCCAGCCCTTGCATTTCAGGATCCAGCCGGGCTGGCCGCCGCCGCCCGCGTTGCCGCCGCGCGGCACGGCGTCGCCGAACTCGCCGTGCGGGTACTGCGGGTACTCCTCCAGGTAGCCGATCTTCTCCAGGCGCTGCTGGTCGCGGAGCTTGACGCGGGTGAGGTTGAGGCAGGCGTCCTGCATGGACACCGAGACCTTCTGGCCGAGGCCGGTCTGGTTGCGCTGGATGATCGCCGTGAGGAGCCCGATCATCAGGTGCATCCCGGTGTTGCTGTCGCCGAGTGCCGAGCCGCTGATGGTCGGCGGGCCGTCCCAGAACCCGGTGGTCGACGCGGCGCCGCCGGCGGCCTGCGCGACGTTCTCGTACACCTTCAGGTCCGACCAGGACGAGGAGTCGTTGAAGCCCTTGACCGAACCGAAGATCAGGCGCGGGTTCAGCTGGTGGATGTGGTCCCAGGAGAGGCCCATGCGGTCCATCGCGCCGGGCGCGAAGTTCTCGACGAGGACGTCCGCCTCGCGGATCATCTTCTCCATGACCTCTTTGCCCTCGGGGGTCTTGGTGTTGATGGCGAGGGAACGCTTGTTGCTGTTCAGCATGGTGAAGTAGAGGGCGTCGAGCTCGGGGATGTCCCGCAGCTGGTTGCGGGTGACATCGCCGCCCTGGGGGCGCTCGACCTTGATGACGTCGGCGCCGAACCAGGCGAGCATCTGGGTGCAGGCGGGACCGGCCTGGACGCCGGTGAAGTCGATCACCTTGATTCCGGCGAGCGGCAGGCCGTTGGAGGGCACAGCGGTCATGTCGGCTTCCTTTTCGTGAAGTGCTTCAGTGGGAAGGGGAGTTCACTTCTTGGCCGGCGTGATGTTGCCGACGGTGATGCCCTTGGGATTGAGGTGCGCGATGTGGCCGCTCTCGGTGCCGGCCGAGGGGTCGATCTCGCAGTCGATGAGCGCGGGGCCGCCGGCGGCCAGGGCCTCGGTGAGGGCGGCGGTGACCTCGGCGGGCGTGGTCGCGCGGTAGCCCTTGCCGCCGAACGCCTCGGCCATCAGGTCGTGCCGGGCCGCGCCCATGAGGGTCGTCGGGGACGGGGCGTCGCCGAGCGGGTTGACGTCGTCGCCGCGGTAGACGCCGCCGTTGTTCATGATGACCGTGACGACGGGCAGCTTGTAGCGGCAGATCGTCTCCAGCTCCATGCCGCTGAACCCGAAGGCGCTGTCGCCCTCGACGGCCACGACGGGCTGTCCGCTCTCCACGGCGGCGGCGATCGCATAGCCCATGCCGATGCCCATCACGCCCCAGGTGCCGCTGTCCAGGCGGTGGCGCGGCACGTGCATGTCGATGACGTTGCGGGCGATGTCGAGCGCGTTGGCACCCTCGTTGACGAGGTAGATCTCGGGGCGCTCGCGCAGGACGTCGCGTACGGCCTTCAGGGCGCCCATGAACTGCATCGGGTGCGGGTCGGCCTCCAGGCGCTTCGCCATCTTCGCGACGTTCGTCGCCGAGCGGGCCGCCAGCTCTTCCTTCCAGGCCGCGGGGGTGGCGATCTGGCCGGGCTTGGTGCGTTCGGCGATCGCGTCGAGCACCGACTCGATGTCGCCGACGAGCGGGGCGGCGATGGGCTGGTTGCTGTCCATCTCCTTGGGCTCGATGTCGACCTGGATGAATTTCGCGTCGGGGTTCCAGCCCGTCTGGCCGTGATTGAGGAGCCAGTTGAGGCGGGCGCCGACGAGCATCACGACGTCGGCCTTCTTCAGGGCCATCGAGCGGGCGGTGGCCGCGGACTGCGGGTGGTCGTCGGGCAGCAGGCCCTTCGCCATCGACATCGGTACGTACGGGACGCCGGTCGACTCGATGAACTCGCGGATCTTGTCGTCGGCCTGGGCGTACGCGGCCCCCTTGCCGAGCACCACCAACGGCCGTTCGGCACCGGCCAGAAGCTCGATCGCCCGGTCCACCGCCTCCGGGGCGGGCAGCTGGCGCGGCGCGGGGTCGACGAGGCGGCTCAGCGTCTTGGCGCCCTCCTCCGCGTCCATGATGGAGCCGAGGACCTGGGCCGGAATGTCGAGGTACACGCCGCCGGGGCGGCCGGATATCGCGGTACGCAGCGCACGCGCGATGCCGCGGCCGATGTCCTCGACGCGGCTGACGCGGTAGGCGGCCTTCACGAAGGGCTGGGCGGCGGCGAGTTGGTCCATCTCCTCGTAGTCGCCCTGTTTGAGGTCGACCAGGTGCCGCTCGCTGGAGCCGGAGATCTGCACCATCGGGAAGCAGTTCGTCGTCGCGTTCGCCAGCGCCACCAGGCCGTTGAGGAAGCCCGGCGCCGACACCGTCAGGGCGATGCCCGGCTTCTGGGTCAAGTACCCGGCCGCGGCTGCCGCGTGGCCGGCGTTGCTCTCGTGGCGGAAGCCGATGTAGCGGATGCCCTGCGCCTGCGCGAGGCGGGCCAGGTCGGTGATCGGAATGCCGACCACCCCGTAGATGGTGTCCACGTCGTTCAACTTCAGCGCGTCGACGACCAGGTGGTACCCGTCGGTGAGTGCGGCCTGGGCCTCGGCGGTCGCCTCGGTGTCCGTTTCAGCAGGGCCAGCAGGGTCAGTCATGGTCCGAGGTCCTCCTTGGGCAGGTCATGCGTGCGGCTACTCGTTGGGGCGTGCGCCGGAAGTCCCTCCGTCCGCCCGCAGGGCGGGCCCTGCGGCGGCTGGTGCGTGCTCTCGGCGTGCCGGGCGGAAGTCCTCGTACTGGACGTACTTGGGCTTTCGCCTGGTGCGGCGAGAGGGGGTCCCCCTGCTCGAAGAGCTTGGGGGCGCGTGCCAGGCGTCGCGGGGCAGGAGGGACTTCCGGCGCACGCCCCAACCTTCCGCAGCGCGCTCGCGCCCCGTCCAAGACCTATCGGCGACCAGCTGATAACCAACATCTATCGAGAGCCCTCCAGGGCCGGTCGCGGGCGCCCGAACTCCCTTGATAAATGGCCGCTATCGGCTGGTCGGACGTGCCTATTGGACGCCTCCCGCCCGCCCGCGCAGGCTCGCAGGGGCAGCCTCACGACAGCTGCGCCGTGCCTGGTGCGAGGAGGTGGAGTGTCATGGCCGTTCCGACCGCAGCATCCCTGCGGGAGCCGGGCGGGTACCGGGCCCCGGCGGTCACGGGGCTCGCCGATCTCCTCGACCGTCAGGTACGGAGCCGTCCCCGGGCCCGCGCGCTCGTCGTCACCGGCGACCGCCTCGAACTGTCCTACCGCGCCCTCGCCGCACTGGCCGACGACGTGGCGGGCCGGCTCGTGGGGGCGGGCCTTCGCCGGGGTGACGCGGTCGGCCTGAGATGCGCCAACACGGCCGAGTTCGTGGTCGGACTGCTCGGCGCGGCGCGGGCCGGTCTGGTGGTCGCTCCGCTGGACCCGGCCCTGCCCGGGTCCCAGCTGTCGGACCGCCTGGACGCGCTCGGGGCGCGGGCCCTGCTCGTCGGCCCGGGCGCTCCGCCCGCCGGGGCCGGCGCTTCGGCCTGGCCGCTGCGCGTCGACCTCTCCCGCGCCGGCACGGCGACGGCCTCCCTCGATGCCGGGACCCTCGTTGCCCCTCAACTGCGGGGCGCTGCAAGCGAGTTCGGCGACCGCGACGCCCTCGTCCTGTTGACCGCCGGGACCTCGGACCGGGCCAGGATGGTCCCGCTGACGCACGACAACATCGCGGCCTCCGTGCGCGGCATCTGCGCCACGTACGAACTGGGGCCCGGTGACGCCACGGTCGCGGTGATGCCGTTCTTCCACAGCCACGGCCTGTTCGCGACGCTGCTCGCCTCGCTGGCCGGCGGCGGCTGCGTACTGCTTCCGGCGGACGGCCGGTTCACGGCGCACACGTTCTGGGACGACGTACGGGCGGTGGCGGCGACCTGGTTCACCGCGGTCCCGGCGGTCCACGAGATCCTCCTGGACCGCTCGGAGCGCGACTATCCGGGCCCGCAGGCCGCACCCCTGAAGTTCGTACGCAGCTCCAGCGCGCCCCTCAACACGGCCACGCAGCGCGCCCTGGAGCGGACCTTCGGGGCCCCGCTCCTGTCCGCGTACGGCATGACCGAGACCTCGCACCAGGCGACCAGCGAACCGCTGCCGCAGCACGGGCTGCTCAAGAACGCGTCGGTCGGCCGGCCAACGGGCCTCGCCCTACGGGTGGTTGACGAGCAGGGGCACACCTGCCCGCCCGGCGTCGAGGGCGAGGTGTGGGTGCACGGACCCACCGTGGCCCGCGGCTATCTCGCCGGCCCGGCCGAGACGGCGCGCAGTTTCACCGACGGCTGGTTCCGCACCGGCGACCTGGGCGCGCTGGACGAGGACGGCCATCTCTGCCTCACCGGTCGGATCAAGAACCTCATCCACCGCGGCGGCGAGAAGATCTCGCCCGAGTACGTCGAGGACATCCTCGCCGGGTACCCGGGCGTCGTCGAGGCGGCGGTGTTCGCCCTGCCCGACGCCACCTACGGGCAGCGGGTCGGCGCCGCGGTGGTGGTGCGCACGGACGAGCCCGTCGGGTCGGCGGAGATCCTGCGCTACTGCCAGGGCCGCCTCGCGGCCTTCGAGGTGCCCGACCGGCTGGAGGTGGTCGCCGCGCTGCCGCACACCGCGAAGGGCGGCCTCGACCGGCAGGCGGTGGACGCGCTGTTCGCGCGCTGAAGGCCTGCCGCGACCCCTATCGGACGCGGTGCTCGGCCGGCATCGGCTGGTCGAAGAAGTCGTCCAGGGACAGACCCGTCGCCGCGTTCACGAACGCCCTGGCCGCGATCGACCCGGGTGTCGCCGCCTGGATCGCCACAGACACCTGCGCCCTGGCGTCCGGTTCGACCAGGCGGACGGCCCTGGTCCGGCCGATCACGGGCATCGCCCGCAGCCAGGAGTGCGGCACGATGCTCGCCCACTCACCGACCCCCACATGCGCGTACAGGGAAGCGATCGAGTCCGTCTCCACCTGCGGGGTCACCACGACGCCGAGCCGGCCGAACACCCCGTCGATGAGCTGCCGGATGCGCATGTCGGGCGTGAGCAGCGCGAGCGGCAGCTGGGCGGCCTCCGCCCAGGTCATGGTGTGGGTGCCCGGCAGCAGCTGGTCGCTGGAGACCAGGAGCATGTACCGCTCCTCGTACAGCGGCGTCACCTGCAGGCCGTCCCGGTCGTCGGGGCCGAAGTGGGCGATCGCGGCGTCGAGCTCGAACTCGCGCAGCTGGCGCAGCAGTTCCTTCGTCGAGAGCCGGGAGCGGACCTGCACCTTGGCCAGCGGGTGCGCCGAGCAGAAGGCGCCGACCGGGAGCGCCAGGGTCGTGGACGCCGTGGGTTCGGTGCCGAGCCGCAGCGTCCCGGTGATGCCGGACTGCACGGCGGCCACCTCGGCCTTGAACGCGTCCTGCTCGGCGAGGATCCGCTTGGCCCACACGACGAGCCGCTCGCCCTCGGGGGTGAGGCCCTCGTAGTTGTGCCCGCGGTTGATCAGCGTGACGTTGAGTTCGCGCTCGAGCTTGGCTATCGCCGCGGAGAGCGCGGGCTGCGACACGTAGCAGGACTCCGCGGCTCGCGCGAAGTGCCGCTCCCTGGCCACCGCCACGAAGTACTCCAGCTGACGGAACAGCATCGGCGACCCCTCCCCTGCGGCGACCCTTCGAGCCCTGCGGCCCCTGCGCCCCTCAAAGATCGATCCTAGGCAGGGCTAGGCCTTCTTGACCACGCTCGACTTGAGCTGCATCGCCCCGAACCCGTCGATCTTGCAGTCGATGTCGTGGCCGTCGACGCCGTCGATCAGCCGGATGTTGCGCACCTTGGTGCCGGCCTTGATGCCGGAGGGGTTGCCCTTGACCTTGAGCGCCTTGACGACGGTCACGCTGTCGCCGTCGCTCAGGACGTTGCCTACCGCGTCCTTGACGACCTTCTCCTGCCCGCCCGAGGCCACCTCGGCACCTTCCTCGGCGGGCACCCACTCGTGGCCGCATTCGGGGCACACCACGAGGGCGTTCATCTCGTAGGTGTACTCACAGGAGCATTTCGGACATGGCGGCGGATTCTCGTTCATGCGATCAGGATATCTGCGGCTCACACAACACCGACAACTCGTACACTGACGGGCGAGGGGGAGGTGGATCGCATCTGCCTGGAGCAGGGGAAACAGGAAGCCGCTGATGCAGCGGTGGGGCGTGAGACCGGCCGTTCCGCTCGCGCGGTGCTGCCCCCGACGCTGCGCGCGTGGCTCGGGTTCATCGCGGTCCTCGCCGCGCTCGTGGTCGTCGCGCTCGGGGTCCTGTACGCCGGACACAGCGAGCCCGGCAGGGTGGACAGGTGGTTTGTCGAGCCGACGGCGGACAGTGTGCGGCCGCCGTGGCGGAACGTCGCTCTGCCCATCGACTTCCTGGGAGAGCCCGTCGGAGCGGCGACGCTCATCGTGGCCGCCGTGGCGGGCTGCCTGCTGCTTCGGCAGCGTCGCGCCGCGGTCCTCGTCGTGGCCGGTGTGGGCATGACTGTGGGGACGGGGACCCTGCTCAAGTACGTAGTGGAACGCACCATCCACGGCGACGGCAACCTGTCCTACCCGAGCGGGCACACCGCCTTCCTCACCGCGCTCGCCCTCATGGCGGCGTTCCTCGCGACCGGCCGGCTCGGCCTCGGCAGGGCGGCCGGCACGTCGCTCGTGCTCGCCGCGGCGCTGGTCGCCGGCGCCGCCATGGGCTGGGCGCAGGTCGCCCTGGGCGCGCACTACCCGACCGACGTCCTCGGCGGCTGGTGCACCGCGCTGGCGGTGATTCCGGCGACCGCGTGGGTGGTCGACCGGATCGCCGACTCCCGTCGGCACGGGCAGCACTGATCGCTTCACGCCAAGCGCCGGAACACCGGCTTCACCGGTCGCCCGACCAGCCACGGAGTGGGGTCGGCGGCGTCAAGTGCCTTGCGGTACACGGCACATGCCTGAGCCACCACGTCGACGGTGCGGTCGATGTCCGCGTCGTCGAGCGCGCTGCTCACCACGAACGACGGGGCGAGGACCCCGCCCGCGAGGAGCCGGCGCAGGAACAGGGTGCGGTACTGCTGCGACGGCTGCCCGTGCTCGTCGAGGGTGGCGAAGACCAGGTTGCTGGCCCGGCCCCGGACGACGATGTGGCCGCCGACGCCCATGCCCGCCGCCGCCTCGCGCACACCGGCGGCCAGCCGCTCGCCGAGGGCGTGCAGGCGGGCCGTGATGCCCTCCTCGACGTACGTGGTCTGCACCGCCATCGCGGCCGCCAGGGAGTGCGTCTCCGCACCGTGCGTGGTGGACAGCAGGAACACCCGGTCGCCGGAGTGCCGAAGGCCGCCCCACTCCATCAGCTCGCGGCGCCCGGCAAGGGCGGAGACGGCGAACCCGTTGCCCAGCGCCTTGCCGAACGTGGAGAGGTCGGGGACGACGCCGTACAGGCCCTGGGCGCCCGCCTCGGACCACCGGAAGCCGGTGATCATCTCGTCGAAGACGAGTACGCAGCCGTGCCGGTCGGCCAGTTCGCGCAGGCCGGCGAGGTATCCGGGCGGGGGTTCGGTGTGGCCGGCGGGTTCGAGGATCAGGCAGGCGATCTCGTCCTGGTACCGGGTGAGCAGTTCCTCCGTGGCGGCCAGGTCCCCGTAGGGAAAGGCCACGGTGAGTTCGGTGGTCGCCGCCGGAATGCCGGCCGACATCGGCGTCGTACCGATGAACCAGTCGTCGACGGAGAAGAACGGGTGGTCGCCGCAGATCGCCACCCGTGGACGCCCGGTGACGGCGCGGGCGAGACGGACCGCGGCGGTGGTGGCGTCGGAGCCGTTCTTCGTGAACTTCACCATCTCGGCGGTCGGCACCGTGGCCAGGAAGCGTTCCGCGGCCTCCACCTCCACGATGGACGGCCGCACGAAGTTGCTGCCCCGGTCGAGCTCCCGCCGCACCGCTTCGATCACGCGCGGGTGGGCGTGGCCGAGACTGACCGACCGCAGGCCGGACCCGTACTCGATGTAGCGGTTGCCGTCGACGTCCCACACGTGGGCGCCGCGGCCGTGGCTGATGACCGGGGCCAGGTTCTCGGGGTACTGGTCGTCGCCCTTGGCGTACGTGTGCGCGCCCCCGGGGATCATGGCGTGCAGCCGCTCGTTCGCCTGCCGGGACCGGGGCAGGCGCAGCTCTTCGGTGGCTTCGGTGTCCACGCCGACCTCAACTCTCGATCTGGAGCAGGACCTTGGCGAGGCTCGGCGCCTCGCGGTCCCGCGGGGACATGGAGGCGACCGGCAGCGGCCAGGCGATGGCGAGCTCCGGGTCGTCGAAGGCGATCGTCACGTCCTCGGCCGGATCGTGCTCGCGGTCGATCCGGTACGAGGTGTCGGCGGTCTCGGTCAGCGCCTGGAAGCCGTGCGCGCACCCCGCCGGGATGTACACGCTCCGCTGCGTCTGGTCGGACAGCTCGAAGGAGGCCACGTTGCGGTACGTCGGCGAGTGGGGCCGCAGGTCCACAACGACGTCGAAGATCTTTCCGTACGAGCACCGCACGAGCTTGGCCTCGCCGGCGCCGGAGCGCAGGTGCAGGCCGCGCAGTACGCCCCGGGCCGAGCGGGACACGCTGTCCTGGACGAAGGCGTGCGGGTCGAGGCCCACCGAGCGGACGACGTCGGTGTCGAACGTACGGCAGAAGAAGCCGCGTTCGTCGGCGTACGGCGTCGGCTCGAAGAGGAACGCGCCCTCGATCGCCGGGACTTGAGTCACCTTCATGAAGCCTCCCGAAGGGCGTGGGTGGGGGTGGTCGCCGGGAACAGAGCAGCGGTCAAGGCCGTGAACTGGTCCTCGAGTTGCCGGGTGGCGAGCTGGTTCCGCTCGGCGAGGGTCCCTCGCAGCCGGCCCGATTGCCGCTCCAGGTCCCGGAATTGCGCGAGCAGCCGGTCGGCGTCGACCTCGCGGGCCGGATGGCAGTACGCGCCCAGGCCCATCCGGTCCATGAGCGCGTCGCTCTTCGTCGCGTAACTGAGCGCGAGGGTCGGTGTGCCGACCTTCAGCGCGCAGATCAGGTTGTGGTAGCGGGTCGCCACCACGGCGTCGGCCACCGCCATCTCCTTCATCAGGTCGGCGAGGGAGGCCGCCGCTGCGGCGGTGACCAGCGGCGAGTCCACCGCGTCGAGGATCGCGGCGACCACCGGCGCGTCGCATGCGTCGCCGGTGAGCAGCCGGACCGGCCTGCCCTCCTCAACCAGCGTACGCACGAACCGAGTTGTCCCGTCGAGGTAGCGGCGGTGGATCTCGTCGGCGCGGGCGCGGTCGTCGTTGCCGCCGTGGAAGTCCATGACGCCGACGCAGACCGGGCCCGGCGGGTCCGGGGTCTGCCCTGAGAGCGAGCTCGTCGGCAGGGCGAAGGCGAGGTCCGGGTAGACCTCGTCGCGCGCGGTGGGCACGCCCATCGCCCGCATCGCGTCGCGGGACTGGTCGTCGCGGTACGAGCGGTAGGCGGCAAGGCGGGCCGACCAGCGCACCAGGGTCCGGGTCGGCCGGTTGCCGATCGGGGCGGCGCCGACGCCGACCAGCGCGATCCGGGTGCCGAACAGCCGGCCGGACGCGCAGAGCAGGAACAGGGAGTACGGGAAGCCCCACGGCCGCAGCGGCAGCGTGGCCTCGAGGACGCCCATGCCCGGCACGATCACCACGTCGTGCCGGCGCACCCAGGCGGCGGTGCGGAAGACGTCGACGAGTTTGCCGAGGCCCTTCCCCGCGATCGCGCCCGCCCGGGACGCGGTGCGGTACTCGCCGCGGTACCAGTGCAGCCGTGTCGCGGGGATCCGGTAGCGGGTCGCGACGACCTCGGGTCCGCCGCACAGCGCGTCCACCGCCGCCTTCGGGTGCGCGGTGCGGAGGTAGCCGAGCACGGCTTCGAGCGAACCGTCGTTGCCGAGGTTGCCGGAGCCGAGCAGGCCGAACACCCCTACGCGTACCGGAGTTTGGTGTCCGGACGTCATGCCTTGCCCCCTTCACTGCCTGCACGACCCTCACTGCCTGCCCGACCTTCAGTGCCTGCACGACCTTGGCGGCCTTCGCGGCCGGCGACGAGGGCGTCGACGGAGACGGTGAGCTTCGCCGGGTCGACCGGGGCGCGGTCCTCGACCCGCTCGCCGGCGCCCGGCCGGACCCGGCTGGTCATCCACGCGGCGAGATGGCGGTAGCACGCGCGCCGGTCGGCGGCGGACAGCGGCGCCCGCCGGATCGCCGAGACGAAGCCCCAGACGTACTCGGCGAGCAGCCGCGGCGTCGGGTGCAGCAGGCCTGCCCGGCGCGGGTCCAGGTTGACGCACCGGGAGCGCTTGGACGGGTTCGCCCGCTCGGCGCGGGTGGGATGGTCGCGGCGGAAGTAGAGGAGCTCCGGCACCTGGTGGAAGGGTCCGTGCAGGACGATCTCGGCGACGAACGTGCGGTCCGCGTGGTGGTAGCTGTCGTGCGGCTTCACCCGGCGCAGCATGTCGGCCCGCATGACCCCGTAGAAGTCGTCGCCGCCGGGCTCGAACAGGTAACTGCGGAAGCGCTCCGGCGCGCGTGGCGAGTCGGTGGCGAGCCCGTACTCGTACGGGACCGTCACCTGCCCGTCGCCGTCGATGACCGCCTGGCCGCTGTGTGCGAGGACGACGTCCGGCCGCTCGTCCAGCGCCTCGACGCAGCGCAGCAGGAGGTCCCGGGCGTAGAGGTCGTCGTGCGAGGCCCACTTGAAGAGCTCGCCGCGGCACTCGGTGAACACGTAGTTGTGGTTCGGTGCGGCGCCGATGTTGCGGTCAAGGCGGATGTACCGGATGCGCGCGTCCTGCGCGGCGTACTTGCGGCAGATCTCCTGGGTCCCGTCGGTCGAGGCGTTGTCCGAGATGACCAGCTCGAAGTCCTCGTAGGTCTGGCCCAGCAGGGCGTCGAGCGACTCGGCCAGGTACTCCTCGCCGTTGTACACGGGCAGGCCGATGCTGAGCCGGGGATGGGGGGTGGTCATGGTGTCCTCGCTTCACGGATGGAATCTTGGTGACGCTCACGCAGGGCTGCCCGCAGCTGCAGCCACCACACGGCGGAGCTGCAGGCGGTCGCGGCGGCGACGCCCCAGGCCGAGCCGAGCGCGCCGGCCGCGACCGCTCCGCCGAGCCCGCCGCCGACGTAGCAGGTGGAGGCGAACAGCTGGGCGCGCAGGCTTCGTCGGGCCGCGGCGAGCGCGCGCAGCCCGGCCGCGGCGCCGACGCCGAGGCCGGAACCCGCGAGCCCGAGCGCGGCCGGCACGATGAGCCCGGAGGCGGACCGCCAGACGTCGCCGAGCACCAGTTCGCCGGCCCGGTCCGGCACCAGGAGCAGCGCCACGCCCCAGAGCAGCGCGGCACAGGCGAGAGAGCCGGACAGCAGGAAGCAGAACCTGGCGAGGCGGTGCGGAGCCTGCCGCAGCACCCGGGCCGCCTCCGGGACGGTGACCAGGGACAGCCCCATCAGGACGGCCAGGAACGGGCCGAGCAACAGCTCGGCGCCCCGGACCACGCCCACCGCGCTGACCCCGACGATCGCGCCGAGCCCGTACGCCCTCAGCTGGGCCGCGCCGCTGACACCGACGTTCTCGGCGAGATACCGGTAGCCGAGGTCGCGCTGCTCGCGCAGCCACGCGCGTGCTTCGGCCGGCCGGGGCCGGATGCGGGACTGGAAGCAGCCGTACCCGGCCGCCACCGCGGCTGCCGCTCCCCAGGCGAGCACGAAGGCCTGCACGCTGCCCACGCGGGCCGCCACCACCAGGGCCGGGACGAGCGCGACGCCGCCCAGGACGTCGTTGACGAATGCCTTCCGCCCGGTGCCGGCGGCGAAGAACGAGTACCGCCAGGCGTCCTGGAGCAGCAGTCCCGGCAGCACCACGCCGAGGGCGGCGAACGCGGGCCCCAGGTGGCCGCCGAGACTCAGCCCGACCGCCAGGCACACCGCGCCGATGGCGGCGCCGACACCGAGCGCGGTACCCGACGAACGGGCCACCGCCGCGCGCCAGGACCACTCCGGCACACCGCTGAAGCGCACCACGAGCGGGTCGGTGGCGAGGCCGCGGGAGACGTTGAGCACCACGCCGTACGTCACCCAGGCCAGGCTGAACACGCCGAACGCGGCAAGGCCCAGCGAGCGTGCCACATAGAGGCCCACCGCGAAGTTGGTCATGCTGCAGACCGCCTGGTCGGCCAGGCCCCAGGACAGCCGGCCGACGACGGCCCGCCTGGCGGTCGGGCGGGCGTGCCTCCCCCCGGCCGCCGGCGTCGTCTTCTCGCCCTCGGTGGTCATCGGCGTCAAGCCTTGACCAGCCCGGCCGCGCCCAGGGCGTCGGCCGCCGCGGCGACGGCGCCGAACGGCAGCCCGCTCCGCTCGGCGACGTCGAGGAGACTGTGCTCGCCGTCGGAGAGGCTGAGCACCCAGAGCATGGCCAGCTGGGCCTGTTTGGTGTCGCTGCGGCCGCCGACCGCGTCGTACAACCCCCGCTTGCCCAGCTGTGGTTCGCCGTACGGACTGAGGTTGAGATAGCACCGGTTGCGATCCAGGACGGCGAACGCCTCGCGGCAGACCGCGAGGGTGTCCGCCATCGCCTGCGGGGTGACGAAGCCCGGGTTGTCCGCCGAGGTGTGGTACTCGGGGTAGCCGGCGTACGGGGTCCGGCTGAGCGAGCCCACGCCGAGGTTGAACCCGGGTGAGCAGTACTGCCGCTCGTCGTAGCCGTACGGAGTGAACTCGGCGATGCGGTGCGGGCGTTCGGATGCTTCGAGTACGTGCCGCATCACCCGGTCGATCTCCGCGTCGCCGCGCCTGCTCTGCTTGTACGTCAGTTGGCCCCGGTCCCCCGCGCAGGCCAGCACGAGGCCGTGCTTGACCTGCTCGATCCGCTGCGCGTTGCGGGCCAGCCAGGTGATCGCCCCGATGGTGCCGGGCGCGAAGATGAACCGGTAGGTGTAGTACGGCGTCTGCTCCGCGAGCGCCCGCGCCAGGTACGTGGCCACCGCGATGCCGGCCAGGTTGTCGTTGGCCAGCGACGGGTGGCAGACGTGGCAGGAGACGATCACCTCGTCCGGGACCTGCCCGGGGACCACGTGCTCGGCGTAGGTGAGGTGGCCGTCGGCGAGGGTGGAGTCGATACGGACCTCGTAGTCGCCGTCCGGCAGCGCGTCCAAGGCCTCCTGGGCCAGGCAGAACCCCCATGCGGGTTTGTAGTAACTGGTGCGGTACGGCACCCACTTGGGGTGGTCCGGCAGGGTGTGCAGATGGGCGCGCAGCTCGGACAGGGGCATGGTCGTCGACACCGGCACGCTGTAGCCGAGCACGTGCAGGCTGGACTCGGCGAAGTCGACGACCCGGTTGCCGGCGGCGTCGGCAACGTACGCGTCCCTGATGTTCCACTCCTGGGGCACCGTCCAGTCGAGCACCTGCGTCCCGGTCGGCACCTCGTGCGTCTGCAGCGGGAGGTATTCGCCGACGATGTCCAAGGTGGCGCGCACCCCGTCGCCGGTGATGCTCCGGCACAGCGGGTACAGCCGCTCCACCAGCGCGTGCATCTCCTCGCCGACAGTGGTCATCTGCACCACCGCAGGGTGTCGTCGACGGCGCCCGTCTCGGACGCCGCGCGCAGCACGGCAAGGCGGGTGAAGCGCCGCTCGAAGTCCTCCTTGGTCAGCCCGAACTTCCGGTAGGCCTCGGCGAGTTCGAGCGCACCCCGCTTGACCGTCCACTCGCAGTCGAAGCCGGGGATCGCGGCCCGGAACCGGGAGAAGTCCACCCGGTACGACCGTGGATCGGCGCCGTTCTCCCCGGTGATCCTCACCTTCGCGCCGGACACCGCCTCGGCGACCTGCTCGGCGATCTCGGCGACCGTGACGTTGTTGACCTCGCTGCCGATGTTGAACGCCCGGTCGTGCACCGCCTCGCGCGGCGCGCCCAGCGCGGCCGCGAAGGCCCGGGCGATGTCGGCGGCGTGCACCAGCGGGCGCCAGGGCGTGCCGTCGGAGAGCACCAACACCTCGCCGGACAGCAGCGCGTGGCCCACCAGGTTGTTCAGCACGATGTCGGCGCGCAGCCGGGGCGAGTAGCCGAAGGCGGTGGCGTTGCGCATGAACACCGGGCTGAAGTCGCCGTCGGCGAGCGGGTGCAGGTCGTCCTCCACGCGCACCTTGGACTCCGCGTACGGCGTCACCGGGCGCAGCGGGGCGTCCTCGGCCACCAACTCGCCGCCGCCGGCGGCTCCGTAGACCGAGCAGGTCGACGCGTACAGGAAGCGCCGCACCCCGGCGTCGCGGGCGAGGCGGGCCAGGCGTACGGACGCGTGGTGGTTGATGTCGTACGTGAGCTCCGGGGCGAGGGATCCCAGCGGGTCGTTGGAGAGCGCGGCCAGGTGGATCACGGCGTCCACCCCGGCCACGTGTTCGGCCGTGATGTCACGCAGGTCCACCCGGTGCCCCGGCGGGTCCGCGGGCGGCGGGCCGAGGACGCAGTCGGCGAACAGTCCGGCGTCGAGGCCGACGACCTCGTGTCCGGCGGCCGCGAGGACCGGGGCCATCACTGTGCCCAAGTAGCCCTGGTGCCCGGTCAGTAGTACGCGCACTGTTCATTCCCCTTGATCGAAAGTGCCCAGGTCGAGCGTGAGTTTGGTGACGGCGAACGCCTCGGCGTAGCGCGCGTGGCATTCGATGCCGCGGATCCGTGCGAGGCCGAGGAAGGCCTCCCGGTCGTACCAGGGCCGGTGCCGTTGCGAGGGGTAGTGCTCCTGCAGGAGCCGCACCTTCTGTTCGGCGATCTCGGGGGTCAGTGGCTGGTACGCCGAAGGGCGGCCGAGGTCGCCGTCCCACTTGACGATCTCGTAGCCGAGGACCAGGTGGTCGCGGAACGCGGTGGTCATCAGCTTCGCCAGGCCGCGGTGGTCCTGGTGCGCGTCATCGGTGCGCGGGGCGAGGACGAGATCCGGCTCGGTCCGCTCGCGCAGCTCCTCGATGGCGGACTTGGCCTCCTCCCAGTGCGCGGGCAGCCGCCCGTCCGGCAACTTGTCGACCGTGAGCCGCAGTTCGGCGCCCGGGCAGAAGGCGGCGAGCGCGGCCCGCTCCTCCTGCTCCCGCTCGCCGCCGCCCCCGGAGAGCACCAGCGCGTCGACGCGGATGCCCGGGTGCGCGCGGCACAGCGCGAGGAGCGTGCCGCCCGCGCCGATGGCGATGTCGTCGCAGTGCGCGCCCACCGCGACGATCCGTTCCAGGCGCCCGGCCCCGAGCCGGATCACGCGGTCCCCACCGCGGCGGCGTCGCGTTCCCAGACGGCCCAGGGACGCTCGCCCCGGGCGTACGCGTCGTCGAGCGCGGCCCGCTCCTTCACGGTGTCGGTCGGCTTCCAGAAGCCGCGGTGCTGGTACGCCACCAGCCTGCCCTGCTTGGCCAGTTGGCCGCAGCCGTCGGCGACCAGGTCCCCGTTCTCCGGTATGTGGTCGAAGACCTCCTGGCGGAGCACGAAGTAGCCGCCGTTCTCCCACAGCGGCAGTTCGCTCACCGCGGTGATGCCCCCCACCAGGCCGTCCGCGCCCAGGTCCACGCAGTGGAACGAGGACTGCGGCGGCACCACCATCATCGACGCACCGGCGTCACGCACGGCGAACTTCTCGATCATCTCCGGCAGCGGGGCGTCGGTGAGCACGTCCGCGTAGTTGGCGAGGAACATGTCGTCGCCGTCCAGGTGGTGGCGCACCCGGCGCAGCCGCTCCCCGATCGGCGACTCGATGCCGGTCTGCGCGAACGTGATCGTCCAGTCGGCTATGTCGGTGGAGAGCAGCTCGGTCTTCCCGCCCCGCAGCACGAAGTCGTTGGACGTCGTCTCCTCGTAGTTGAGGAAGAAGTTCTTGATGTGGTGTGCCCCGTACCCGAGGCACAGGATGAACTCCGTGTGCCCGAAGGACGCGTAGTAGCGCATGACGTGCCAGATCAGCGGCCGCGGACCGACCATCGCCATCGGCTTGGGCACGTCGTCGCCGGCTCCGCTGCGCATCCGCAGCCCGTAGCCGCCGCAGAACAGTACGACCTTCATGCTGTGACCTCTTTCACGACGTGACCGTCGACGATGCTCAGTTCCGGGATGGGGAAGACGAGGCGGCCGCCCCAGTCGTGCACGAAGGACAGCTGCTCGACCAGCTCGGCCCGCAGGTTCCACGGGAGGACGAGGACGTAGTCGGGCTTGTCGGCGGCGATCTGCTCGGGCGGCAGGATCGGGATGCGGGTGCCCGGGGTGAACCTGCCGTGCTTGTACGGGTTGCGGTCGACCGTGTACGCGAGCAGGTCGGGCCGGATGCCGCAGTGGTTGAGCAGGGTGTTGCCCTTGCCCGGGGCGCCGTACCCGACGACCGTTTCACCGCGCTCGGCCGCCTCGATGAGGAACCGCATCAGGTCCCTGCGTACCTTGGCGACGCGGGCGGAGAACTCGGTGTACCCGGAGAGCTCCTGCAGCCCGGCGGCCTTCTCCCGGGCCAGTACGTCGGCCACTCGCGAGGTCGGCTCACCGGCCACCTCGGCGGGCCGGGCCCACAGCCGGATGGAGCCGCCGTGCGTGGGCAGCAACTCGACGTCCACGAGGGCGAGTCCACCACTGGCCAGGGCCCGGATCGCGGACGCGACCGTGTAGTACTGGAAGTGCTCGTGGTAGATCGTGTCGTACTGGTTCTCCTCGATCAGGGTCAGCAGGTGCTGCACCTCGATGGAGACCCAGCCGTCGTCGGCGACCAGGGCGCGCAGACCCTGGGTGAACCCGACCACGTCGGGGATGTGCGCGTACACGTTGTTGGCCACGACCAGGTCTGCCGGGCCGTGTTCGGCGCGGACGGCCGCACCTGTCTCCGGGGACAGGAACTCCGTGAGCGTGGGCACGCCCGCGTCGCGCGCCGCAGCGCCGACGTTCACCGACGGCTCGATGCCCAGGCAGCGGATCCCCCGGTCCACCACATGCTTCAGCAAGTAGCCGTCGTTGCTTGCCACTTCGACCACGAACGCGTCGGAACCGAGCCCCGCCCGCGCCGTGGCGTCGGCGACGTAGGTGCGCGCGTGCTCCACCCAGGAGGTCGAGAAGGAGGAGAAGTACGCGTACTCCTTGAACGTCTCCTCCGGCGTGATCAGCGGCGGGATCTGCGCCAGCCAGCAGTCGGTGCAGACCCGCAGGTGCAGCGGGTACGCCGGTTCCGGCTGGTCCAGTTGGTCCGCGGCGAGAAAGCTCTCGCACGGCGGGGTCGCCCCCAGATCGACGACGCTCGCCAGCGCCGCCGAGCCGCAGAGTCGGCATCGTGTCATTTACTGCCCCCATCCCCCCTGCTCGCGCGGGCCCCCCGCCGCGAGTCAGCGTTTCCATTTCCCTGCGGCGGCGGGCTGTCCCCGCCGCCGGGCCGACCCGCGATCGCGGTGCGGTACTCGTCCACCAGGCGCTCCAGACCGACGGCCGGGCTGAAGCCCTGCTCGTAGCGGTTCCGGGCCGCCCGGCCCAACTCTTTGTTGCGGTCCGGATCGGTCGCGATCCGGCGTATGCAGGACGCGAGTGAGGCTGCCTCGCCCGGCTGGTGCAGCAGCCCGGTCACCCCGTCCTCGACCAGTTCGACGAACGCCCCGTGCCCGGCGGCGACCGCCGGGACCCCCGCCGCCATCGCCTCGACGACCACCAGGCCGAACGCCTCCAGCCAGGTCGAGGGAGCCACCACGGCGACCGACCGCGCGACGGCCTTGCGGCTCTCCGCGGCGTCGTACAGGCCGACGTACCGCACGTCGTCGCGGCCCGCCGCCCAGGCGGTGACCTCCGACTCCAGCGGTCCCGCACCGGCGATCACGAGCGGCACGCCCACACCGCCGCTCGCCGCGATCTCGTCCCAGGCGGCCATGAGCAGCCGTACGCCCTTGACCTCGGCGAGCCGGCCCAGATAGAGCACATGCTCCCCGGCGCCCGCTCGGCGCTCGCCCGGGTCGGGCACGAAGTTGTGCTTCACCGCGAGGCGTTCGGCCGGCATGCCGGCCGCCACCAGGACGTCGCGCTGCGCCGCGGAGATGCACAGGAACCGCTCCACGCCGGACCACCACCGGCGCCGGTTGACCGACAAGCTGACCGCGAGCGGCACCGTCGCCAGGCTGGAGTTCCGGTAGCAGCCGTGCCGGACGGCGGGCAGCGGCGACCCGCCGACGCACTCGGTGCACGGCCGGCCGTCCCGCTGCAGGGTGCCGGGCGGGCAGACCTGGGTGTAGTTGTGCAGCGTGGCGACGGCGGGCACGCCCGCGTCGGCGCAGGCGGCAAGGACCGCGGGCGACAGGAGCGGGAAGACGTTGTGGACGTGCACCACGTCCGGCCGGTCGGCGCGCAGCCGGGCCGTCAACTCCCTTCGCACCGAAGGGTTCCACGGCACGAGGAGCGGCACCGCGACCTTTCCGAGGAGGGAGCGGTCGGCGATGTCGTCGCTGCGCCGCTCGAACACCTCGACCCGGTGCCCTGCCTCGCGCAGCAGCGCCACCTCCTGGTCGACGACCTTGTTCTCCCCGCTCGGCTGACCCGAGGAGTAGCGGTTGTGCACCACGAGAACGTGCATGTCAGGTCACCTCCTTTCCCCGGGCCCAGCGCGGGATACGTCGTCGAGAGACCCCGGCCGTCGAGGGTCGAGGAGCTTGGGCCGTCGAGGGCGGCGTGTGCCGGGCCCAGTGCGGGCTGCGTCGTCGGGGGCCGTCGGCCGCCCCGCGGGGCGTGACCGCGGCAGGGACCACGAGCAGCGAGGCGGCCACGGTCAGATGCAGCAGATACGGCGAGGCGTCGCCGAGACCGGCCTCGGTGTACGACGCGATCGCGCAGTAGCTGATCAGGAAGATCGCGCAGGCCCGGGCCAGCGACGGTGGCCGCAGCAGCGCGACGCCGGCGAGGACGACGATGAACGCCGCCACGAGGGTGACACCCAGCAGTCCCTGTTCGGCGTAGACGGCCAGCCAGCTGTTGTCGATCGGCAGCCCGCCGAACGACTTGTCGCCCAGGCCCGTGCCGAACACCATCTCCGAGGTCGACCTCGGCGCCGCGAGCAGGGCGTCCCAGACGAGGGCCCGGCCGTTGAGGCTGGAGAAGTACTCCTGGCTCTGCCCGCGCAGGTACCACGCCTGCAGCGCGGAGCTGAAGCCCACCGCGGCCACGACGGCGCACAGCAGCGCCCAGCCGAAGAACCGGCGGGCCGCGGCGCTGGTCAGGACGAGCGAGCAGATCGCGAACGCGAGCCCGATGAGCAGGCCGAGCGTGGCCGTACGGGTATGGGTCAGCACGAGCAGGACGAGCGACGGCACGATGACCACCGCCGCGCTCGCCCCGGTGGTCCGGCGGCCGAGGAGGAGCAGCACGGTGAGCCCGATGATCACTGCGGCGTACTGTCCGATCTGCGGCGGGGTCAGCGGCCACAACGCGCCGACGAGGCGCCCGCCGTAGAGCTCGGGCATGGCCGCGCCGGGTGAGATGACCGCGCCGGCGGCGACCGTACCGAGCACCGCGAAGTACATCCTGATGTGGTACCGGACGAACGTCGTGCCGCCGTCCCACCAGCGGCTGAGCAGCCACAGCGTGGCGACGAAGAGAGCAAGGCGGCCGCAGCGGAAGAGCGCGCCGAACCCGGACTCCAGGTCCACGCTGGAGATCACGCTCGGCACGAGCAGCAGGGTGAGCAGCAGCAGGAACGCGCTGGCCCGGATGCGCAGTTGGAGGTTGACCATGAGCGCCAGCGCGAACGCGGCGACCAGCGAGCCCATGGTGACCATCTGGATGAGGGAGCGGGGCAGCGGGATGACGGTCACCGCCCCGGCGGAGCCGAGCGTGTTGAGGACCAGCAGTCCCCAGACGATCGCGACGATCCTCGGTGTGGCGGTGGGGTGCGGTTCGGCGCCGGGCTGTGTGCCCGTGGTGTCCGCCGCGCCCGGCAGCTCGGTCGGCCTCAGGTCTTTGCCCACCTCAGCCACCGGCCCGTCGGTCGAGGGTGCTGCCCGCGTCCTGCCGGTACCCCTTGCCCTGCCACGGTCCGAAGTCGAGGACCCGGCTCGGGTCGAAGGCGACGAACTTCCACGGTCCGAGGTAGACGTTGTCGTGCCAGCGGTTGTCCTGCTTGCGGGTGATCGCCTCCGACACCCGCTCGCCCTTGTACGGCGACCACTTGGGATAGGTGCCGTAGTTGGCGAGAACCGCCATCCGGTCGCACTTCTCCGTGCACTTGACGACGGACTTGTCCAGGACGAAGCGGTTGCCGTGGATGTCCACCCGCTGGGTCTTCCACCGGCAGTCGGCGTAGAGCGGCGCCTTGGCGATCGCCGGCTTCGCGCAGCGGTCGGTGTCCTTCACCAGCAGGGTGCAGTCACCGGAGGAGGTGTTGGCCGGGCTGTTGCAGAACCGGTCGGCGTTCTCCCACAGGGTGATCCCGGACCAGTTGTTCTCCAGCACGTTCCGGTAGATCTCGATCTTGTCCGTGCGGGCCCGGATCCGTGGTTCGCCGCCCGACTCGGACAAGTAGATGGTCGCGAAGGGGAAGTTGTCGCCGCGGCCGGCCTGCTTGCGGCCCTCCACCCAGTTGTTCTGCCGGATCGTGTTGTCGCGGATGACCGCGTTGTAGCTGGTCTCGTAGATCAGCGCGGCACCGTCGTTGGCTTCGAGGACGTTGTCCTCGATACGGAAGTCGTTGTTGTTGGTGTCCGCCCACAGCCCGGTGCCGCGGTTGTCGTGCACCCAGTTGCCGCGTACGTCGGCGCCGTTGACGGCCCAGAACTTGACGCCTCCGGTGCAGCCGCAGCCTTCCCGCTTCCGCTCCCAGTCGCCGGTGTTGTTGCCCACGATCTCGTTGTCCTCAAGCACGAGGCCGGTGATGCGGCCGTCTGGCTTGTACGCGTTCATTCCGTACTGCCCGTTGTTGCGCAGGCAGTTGGCGCGGACCTGCTGGCGGGCGCCCGCCATCATCCCGGCGCCGGAGTTGTCCTGGATCCTCGCGTGCTCGATCACCCATCCGTCGGCCGAGTCGTGGTTGACCACGCCCTGGTCCTGCGGCGCGACGAAGCGCTGCACGGTCAGCTGGCTGATGGTGACGTCGCGGGCGCTGCCGCCGAACGCGTACTGGTTGACCTTCTGTCCGTCGAGCACCGCGCCCGGCGCCCCGAGGTAACGGTTCCCCTTCTTCGGGATGACCTGGGCATAGCGGTCCCGCTCCAGGCGGTGCTTGCCCGGTCGCAGCCAGAAGGTGGTGTTCGCGGGGCTCTTCTTGGTCTTCGCGACGAGGTCACCGACCACCGCGGGGTCGACCGTCACCGCGCCCGCCGGTGCCTTCGCCGGTCCGGCCGGTGGCTTGGCGCACACCCGGGCCACGGGTGTGGCGGGCATCTTGGACGTGGTCGACCCACCGGTCGGCTCCGCCTTGGCGCCGCCTGGCGTGCTCGTGCAGCCGGTCACCACAAGGAGTGCCAGCGCCAACGGTGCCGACGATCTCGCCCAGTTCCGCCACTTGATCCCCACTCGTCCTCCTTAGCCGCGGAACCTGAGCACGGTGGTGAACTCCCCCGACGGCGCGGCGCCGTCGGCGAAGCCGGTGCCGACCAGCGTGGTGGCGGGTTCCTTCTGCCCGAAGCCGGCGGAGTACCAGCCCAGCGGCGGGCCGCTCTCGCCGCGATGCGCCCGCCAGGTCAGCTGCCCGGGCAGGTCGAGCACCGCGGAGCGGTCCTCGCCGTCCCGGGTCCAGGTGAGCTCAGCCCGGTTCCCGTCCAGTTCCGCGGCGATCGCCGGGCCGAGGTGGAACGCCAGGCGGGCGGACCGGCGCGGGCCGCGCACCTCGTCGACCACCCTCAACTCCCGTACATCTGGAGCCAGTTCCACCCTACGGCGATGCACGGAACCCTGATACCCGTCGTGCTCGGCGCACCAGGTGGCCACGCCCTCGTCGGGGGCGTCCGCGACCAGGACGCGGGTGCGGGCCTGCCGGGTCCACAGGAACGGGCCGCCGGAGACGGACTGGTCCTCGCCGTCCAGCTGCAGGGTGTTGTGGCCGAGGGTCGAGCGGAAGTACTGCCGCCACTCGGGCTGCCCGTGGTAGCAGTACGTCCCCGGGTCGGCGAGCACGTCGACCCCGTCGTGCCGGACCTCCACGGCGAGCGCGTCCGCGTGGGCGTGCGCGGCGATGGACAGGAAGCCGTGCGGACCGCCGTCGCAGCGGCACCAGATCCCGTCGGGACCGCGCAGGATGGTGAGGCCCGCGTCGGCGAAGTGGTGCGGACGGCTCACCGGGCGGGTCACGGACAGCTCGGTGGGCTTGATGAGCGCGGCGAGCAGCGGGGTGCGCACGTCGGTTCCGGTCACTGCCGGCCACCAGTCGAGCCGGCCGAACACGGCGTCCCCGGTGGCGAGGAGCGAGCCCCAGCGGTCGGTGCCCGCGCCGTCCACGATCAGTCCGTGCCCGTCGTCCGCGTCCCCTTGGCGCGGCGGCCGCAGCCGGCCGTCCACGACGGCCGCGAGCGCGTCGGTCATCCGCAGCAGCGTCAGCCGGAGCGACGCGGGAACCGGCACATCGGCGGCGTCCGCCTCGGCCACCGCGGCCAGGCCGAGCTCAAGGACGAGGCCGTGGTACTCGGTGGCCAGCTCACGGTTGAGGCCGGAGTCGAAGGTATTGCCGCGCAGGTGCCGTTCGAGTGACCGCAGCGCGCCGTCCCGCCAACGTACCGAGGAGGGAAACCAGTTGAACGCGCAGGCAGCGGCGAGCTGCCCGGCGGCCTCGGCGATGATGTGGTTGTTCGCCGAGGAGCCCCGGCTGGGGAAGGCGGCCAGCCAGCGCTGGTGGTGCCAGATCTGGTTCCGTGCCACCGGGTTGTCCTCGAACAGGGCGGCCGCGCCCGCCCAGCCGTCGAGCAGCCGACGGATCCACACCCAGGAGAGCAGCCGGATCCCCAGCTCGATGCCGCTGATCCAGTGCACTCCACGCAGCGGCGCGTTGGCCGCCCACCACAGCCGCAGGTGCTCGGCCACCCGCTCGGCGTACCGCTCGTTCCCGGTGAGCGCGTAGGCGGCGGCGAGCACGGTGAGGTACTGGTGCCGGGACAGCTCCCAGATCTGCTTGATGTCCCCGACCGCGTCCTCGTTGCGGTACGGCACGTCGAAGGCGTAGCCCCACGGAGCGCGGCGCCCGGTCTTCGGGTCGTACCACCAGTCCGGGTCGGCCAGGTCGTCGCGGCCGACCCCGAAGTACTCGACGTGCCCCGCCATCAGCCGGTCGGCCTCGGCGATGAGCCGTTTCGCGGCGGCCGCCGGCACGGCGGCGATCACGTCGGCGGGCAGCACCGCGGTGAACCGGGCGCCGGTCACGTCCGGGCAGTCCGGCAGCGACAGCCGCCAGCGGCGTCGGCGCACCGCGTCGCCCACCCGGCCGCCGACCTCCCGCGGTCCCATCCGGGACAGCCGCCGTAAGTACCAGCCCGCGCTCAAGGTCATCGCGCGCTCTCCAGCGTCACCGGCGCGCCGCCGTGCAGGCCGGCCTGCACGGCGAGGGTGGCCGCGGTGGTGGCGACGAGGGACTCCAGCGGCACCGGCATCGGCCCGCCGGTCCGCACGGCCTTGATGAACGCGGCCAGTTCGGCCTCCTGGCCCTTGTCCCGGGCCTTGGGCAGCCGCGAACTGACCCACCGCTTGCGGCCGGCGGTGCCTTCGGAATACACCGAGGCGCGCACGAAGTCGTCGAGCCGCAGCACCTTGCCGTCCGCGACGAGGTCCAGCGTTTCCTTGGGGAAGCTCGACGGCCCGGTGGTGACGTAGCTGATCGTGGCGGTGGAGCCGTCCGGGTAGCGCAGCACGACCTGCAGGTCGTCGTTGCCGGAGGCGGCGACCGCGTACACCGAGATCGGATCGGCCCCGAGCAGCCAGCTCGCCGTGTCGATGAAGTGTCCGCCCTCGCCGGCGAACCGCGAGCCCTCGGTGCCCTGTTGGAGGTACCAGCTGCCGTGCTGCAGCCGGCCCGCGTTGACCAGGTAGCGCAGGCTCGCCGGACCGGTGCGGGCGCCGAACCGTTTCCCAGCCTCCTGAAGGAGGGGCGCGAACCGGCGGTTGAAGCCGACCTGCAGCCGGTCGTTGCCGGACTCCTCCACCGCCGCGAGCACGCCCGACAGGTCGTCCTCGGTGAGGGCCAGGGGCTTCTCCACGAACACGGCCTTGCCGGCGAGGAGCGCCCGCCCGGTGAGTTCGGCGTGCGAGCTGTGCCGGGTGACGACGAACACCGCGTCGATGGACTTGTCGCCGAGCACGGCGTCGAGGTCGGTGGTGGCCTGGGCGAAGCCGAACTTCCGCTGCGCGTTGGCCGCGGACAGCGACGTCGTGGTGACGACCGTGGACAGCTCGACGCCGTCGCGCCCTGCCAGGTGCGGCAGCAGCATGGACGTCGCGTAGTTGCCCGCGCCGACGAACGCGAGGCGCACGGGTGCCTTGGCGGACCGGGCCGGGAGGGGTGCTCCGCCGCTGCGCCGGACGGCGGGCACGGTCACCGTCGCAGGCTCCGACTCCCCTGATTCCGCTGCCTGTTCGGGGTACCGGAACAGCACGGCCACGGCCTTCAGCTCGCCGTCCTTCAGACTCCGGTACGTCTCCACGGCGTCGTCGAAGTCGGCGATGTGCGAGACCAGGGGCTCCACGTCGACGCGGTCGCGGGCGAGCAGATCGAGGAAGCACGCCAGGTTGCGGCGCTCGGTCCAGCGCACGTAGCCGATCGGGTAGTCCCGGCCCTCCATCTCGTACGACGGGTCGTAGCGTCCGGGGCCGTACGAGCGGGAGAACCGGACGTCGAGTTCCTTCTCGTAGTACGCGTTCCACGGCAGGTCGAGGCGGCACTTGCCGATGTCGACGACCCGGCCGCGGTCCCGGCTCAACTTGGCGGCCAGCTCCACGGGTTGGTTGCTGGCGCCGCCGGCGGCCAGGTACACCTGGTCCACGCCGTGACCGCCGGTGAGTTCGGCGACGGCGGCCTCCACGGCGGCGGACGCGGGGTCGCCGCAGGCCGCGGCGCCCAGACCCTCGGCGAGCTCGCAGCGTGCCGGGTCGGGGTCGACGCCGACGACGCGTACTCCCGAGGCGGTCAGAAGCTGCGCCACCAGCTGCCCGATCAGCCCGAGGCCGATGACGAGGGCCACCTCGCCGAGCTGCGGCTCGCCCTGGCGGACGCCCTGCATCGCGATCGACCCGACGGTGCCGAAGGCCGCATGCTGCGGCGCCAGACCGTCCGGCACCGGGGCGTAGAGGTTCTTCGGCACCCAGTTCAATTCGGCGTGCAGCGCGTGCTCGTTGCCCGCGCAGGCCACGAGGTCGCCGACCTTCACGTCGTCGATCCCGGCGCCGACCTGCTCGACGATGCCGCACAGCGAATAGCCCAGCGGCGTATAGGAGTCCAGCTTGCCCATCACCTTGCGGTAGGTGGGGCCCACGCCGTTGGTGGCGACGCTCTGCATGACCTTGGCCACCTGGTCGGGACGCGAGCGGGCCTTGCCCACCATCGACATGCCGGCCTCGGACACCTTCATGAGCTCGGTGCCGGTGGATATCAGCGAGTACGCCGTCCGCACCAGCACGCCGCCCGGCTTGCATCCCGGCACCGGCACGTCGAGCAGCGCCAGCTCGCCGCTCTTGTAGTTCTGCACAACCTGTTTCACCCGAGCTCCTCTTGCTCTTTCTCCGTCTAGCCGCTTGCTCTCACGCGGTCAGGCGCCTGCTCTTACGACGTCAGGCCGCCCGGCTCTGGCCGGAGCCAGAGGTCGCGCCGCGATACCAGTACTCCAGGGTCAGCACATGCCACAGATGCTTGGAGAAGTCCCGCTGCCCTGCGGCGTCCTCGGCGACCATCCGCGCGAGCGCGTCGCGGCGCAGGATCCCCGAGTTGACGAGTACGCCGTCGTTGATCACCTCGCGTACCAGCGGTGCCAGGTCCCGGCTCATCCAGGCCCGCAGCGGCGCGCTGAACAGGCCCTTGGGCCGGTACGCAATCTCCCTGGGCAGGATCGAGGTGGCCGCCTCCTTGAGGACGACCTTGCCCTGCCGTCCGACGATCTTGCGCTCGCCGGGCACGGCGAACGCCGCCTTGACCACCTCGACGTCGACGTACGGCACCCGCACCTCGGTCGACGCGGCCATGCTGGAGCGGTCCGTGTAGGCGAGGTTCAGGCCCGGCAGGAACATCCGGGCGTCGCCCAGGCACATGCGGTTGACGAAGTCGTCGAGGTCGTTGTCCTGGTAGATGTCCGCATGCTCGGTCAGTACGTCGTCGACCGTCCCGGCCAGGTCCGGGTTGACCAGGGCGAGCAGCTCGTCCTGGTCGTACATGGTGTAGCTGCGCCGGAACGCGGTCTCCTCCGGCAGGTCAGCGAAGGACAGGAACCGCTTCGCGAACCGCACCGACCGGTACCCGCGGCGGGCCGAGGCGACCGGCAGCCGGTCCACGGCCGCGTGCACACCGCGCCGCAGGGGCCGCGGGACGCGCTGGTAGCGCAGCGCGATCAGGTTGGCCAGGTGCTTGCGGTAGCCGGCGAACAGCTCGTCGGCGCCCATCCCCGAGAGCATCACCTTGATGCCGGCTTCGCGGGCGGCGTTGCAGATCAGGAAGGTGTTGATCGCGGCGGGGTCGCCGATCGGCTCGTCCAGGTGGTACGTCATCTCCGGCAGCAGATCGAGCACGTTGGGCGCGATCTCGATCTCGTGCAGGTCGACGCCGAACTGCCCGGCCACCTGCCGGGCGTAGCGCAGGTCGTCCGGCATCGCCTCGAACTTGGCGTCCTCGGCGCGGAATCCGATCGTGTACGCGGAGATCCCGGGCTGGTGGCGGGCCGCGAGCGCGGTCAGGTAGCTGGAGTCGAGACCGCCGGAGAGGAAGGTCGCCACGGGTACGTCGGAGAGCAGGTGCCGCTTCGTCGACTCCTCGACGATGGCGGCCAGGTCCGGCCGTTCGCCGCTGCGGGCCCGTTCCTGGCCCTCGGCCGCGACGTCCTTCAGGTTCCAGTACTGACCGCGCTCCACCCGGCCGTCGGGCCGGCATCTGAGCCAGCTCCCCGGCGGCAGCTTCTCCGCCTCGCGGAACGCGCAACGCGAGTCCGGCACCCAGTAGTAGAGCAGCGAGGCCACCAGGGCCGCGTCGTCCACCTGCAGCGACCCGCCGGTCGCGGCGGCCAGCGCCTTCAGCTCGGAGGCGAACACCAGACCCTTGCCGCGCCGCAGCAGGAACAGCGGCTTGATGCCCAACTGGTCGCGGGCCAGGACCAGTTCACCCGTCCGCTCGTCGAAGACCGCGAACGCGAACATGCCGCGCAGCCGGGGCAGGCAGTCCGTGCCCCAGCGCCGCCAGGCCTCCAAGAGCACCTCGGTGTCGGAGGTGCCGCGGAAGCGCACCCCGGCTGCCGTCAACTCGGCACGCAGCTCGGGCGCGTTGTACAGCTCGCCGTTGTACGAGAGGGCGAGGCCACCGGAGACCATCGGCTGGGCGCCGGTCTCGGACAGGTCGATGATGCTCAACCGCCGGTGCCCGAGCTGCACTTCGCCGTCCCCTGCGGCGTGGCTGTACCGGCCCGCCCCGTCCGGACCGCGGTGGGCGAGGGTGTCGGTGAGCCGGTCGGTCACGGCCTTCCCGTCCGGCCATCGGTAGGTACCTGCTATGCCACACATGTCTTACCGTGCCTCCTGGTCGCTGTCCGGGACTCGTGCGGCGACCATCGACTGCCGCTCGGTTCTCAGTTGGCCCGTCCCGTTCTGCCGGGGCAGCCGCTCGGCACGGCCGCGCAGCGCGGTGTGCAGCCCGTCCCACAGCGTGCCGTCGGTCCGGTCGCGCGGGTCGGGGTCGATCAGCACCACACCGATCACTGGAATGCCCAGGTCCGCGAGTTGCCGCGCCACGGTGTGCAGCCATGCGGCGCTGCCGTGCCCGGCACGCACCACGAGCACGGTCTGGGTGCCGAGGTGCCGCAGGTCGGTCCATGCCGTGCCGGGCGCGACCGAGCCGACGCCGATCCGGCGCATCTTGTTCGGCACGGTCGCGGCGCGGTCGCCGCTGACCACGGTCGGGTCGCCCGGCTTCTGGCGGCGGTCCGCGAGTTGCCGGCCGGGCAGGCCGTCGATGATCACCACAGGACCGTCCTCCGCCAGGGCGTCGGCGAGGTCCAGGGCGATGGCGCTCATGCTGCGTACACAGCCCAGTTCGAGGAGCGACACCGGTTCCGCGGCGTCGCGTACGGCGCGGGCCAGGGTCGCGGTGAGCCTTGTCCGTGCCGCCCGGGTCCGTCGGCGCTGCCAGGGCCTGCCCGACTTCAGGGACGCCCGGCGCAGCTCCGCGACGACCGAGGCACCCAGGTTCGCGGCGATCGCCCGGCGCAGCACGGGGCGGTCCCGTACCACCGTGCCGACCGCGGCCAGCGCGAGCCCGAGGACGAGCCCGAGGACGAGCCCGATCCCGGCGTTGGTGACGGCCGCCTTGGGCAGCGAGTGCCGCACCGCGCGCGGGGCGTCCACGATCTGCGTACCGGCGATGAGCTGCGGAGCGCCGAGGCGTGCCTCCGCGGAGCGCTGGCCGTAGTCGTCGATGCGTGAGGTGAGTTCGGCCCTGCGGGCGAAGAGCGACTCGGCTTCGGCCGGAGCGTCCGGGTCGCTCTCCGGCGGCTGGCTCTCGATCGCCTTGTTGACCTTGGCGAGCTCTTCCTGAAGGAGGGCCCGCTGGTCGAGCAGGGTCTTGGCCTCGGCGTTCGAGGCTTCCCGCATCCGCCTGACGTGGTCGGCGACGAACGCGTCGGCCAGCGCCTCGGCCCGGGCCACCGCGTCGGCGTCGCTGTCACCCGTCACTTCGATCTGCAGCAGGTTGTTGGTCAGGCCGGTGGCCGTGTACTCGCCCATGAAGTCTTCCGGGCGTTCCGGGGACTTGAGGGCGTCCAGGGCCTTGCCGGCGACCCGTGTGGTCTGCAGCAGCGCGACGTCGGTGCGGATCAGCGTTCCGGGGTCGTTGGGCTGGTCCTCCTTGTGCGCGACGAGCACCTTGGTCACCGCGGTCGGCGGCGGCGGCATCAGGACCGCGATCGCCGCGCCGGCAAGAAGGCCGAGCAGCGCCATGGCGCACCAGAAGCGGCGGCGCCTGCGCACCGCCACCACCAGCGCCTGCAGGTCGAACAGCGGAGCAGCCTGCGAGGACTGCGAAGTCGTGCTCGTCGTCACGCCGAACCCCCCGTCGCGTGGCCGCGCACGGCGAGCGCCAGCGTGGCACCCTCCGGAGGTTGACCGGCGGACAGCGGCTCGGTGACCCGGACCGTCCCGGCGACGACGAAGCCGACGACCTCGTGCTTGCCGTCCGCACACGCCTCGGCGAGGCCGGCGAGCTCCGTCGCGGTCAGGCTCCCCTCGCTGAGCACGATCAGGGCGCCGGATTCGGCGGCGCGGTCCGGCACCACCGGGCGGTCCACCGGGACTCCGACCACCCGCAGCATGAGGTCTCCCCTGCTCGAAGCGCCGGCGGAAGGGTCGCTCTCGGCCTCGGCGGCGAGCTGTCCGGCGGCCCGGCGGGCGATCTCGTCGCCGTCCGGTACGACGACCAACAGCCGTCGGCGGGAGGGCAGTTGACCCCTCAGGCGCGCGCACACCCGCCGGTAGCGGATCTTCCGTCCGGCCTCGTCGCCGGACGTCCGCGGGGCCGGTGTGTCCCATCGGATGTCGAGGCCGAGCAGCCGGCGGATCCGGGCCCACAGGCCGCCGCCCTCCGACCGCGCCGCGGACCGTTCCTCCGGCACGTCGACGGTGCCGAGGAACGCCGAGCCCAGCGCCGCGGCTATCTCCGCTTCGGTGCGCAGTCGGCGGCTCGCCCGCGCGGCGGTGAGATGGCCGATGACCGCGAGCAGGAAGAACAGCAGTGCCCCACCGGCCATCAACTGCATCCTCGTGGGCGGTGCCTCGCCGGCCGGCCGGGGCGACGGCCCCATGATGACCATGCTGGACTTGTTCGCCGCCGGGTCGGTCTCGCCCAGCTTGTCCATGGCCTCCTCCAGCGCGGTCCGCAGCTTCTCGAGCTCGGTGCGCCCCTGCACGCTCTCCACGCTCTGCCCCGGATCGGCCGCCTTGGCCAGCTCGGTGATGCGGCGGCTGGTCTGCTCCACCTTCTTGCGCAGCGCCTCGGGCCCTGTCGCCGCGCCGGGGTCGCCCGCGATCCGCGCGGCGAACGAGACGAATTCCTTGGCCACCTGGTCGGCGAGCCGTTGTGCGCGCTCCGGGGTTTCGGCGGTGCCCGAGACCTTGATGATGTTCCCGTCGGCGGCCTTGGCGCCCACTTGCTCCCGCAGGTCGCTGCCGCTGACGCCCGGCCAGTCGAGCTTGGCGGCCGCGCGGTCGACCACCGCCGAACTGGTCGCGATCTCCGACTGGGTCAGCAGCTCGCGCTGCTCCCACTGCCCCGGCAGCACTACCGAGGCCGACGTCGTGTAGCGCGGCGGGAACAGCACGGAGACGCCGTAGCCGACGAGCGCGCCCACCACGGCGAGGGCGGCGAGCAGCCGCCAGCGCCGGCGGAAGATCCGGCCGATCGTGACCAGGCGTATCGGGTCTTCACTCATCGGCGCGGCTTCTTCCCTGTCCGGACCGGGTTGCCCGTCGCCACCGGGGCGCGGTCACGGCAGGCGGCGGCGTAGGCGTCGAGCAGCGCCGCCTGCGAGTTCCGCCACGAGAGCTCTCCGCCGATCCGTTCCTGGCCGATCTTGCCCATGCGGGCCCGCTTCTCCGGATCGTCGAGCAGCATCGCGACGAGCCCGGCGAACTCGGCCTCGTCGTCGGCGGCCGCGTAGACGGCGGCGTCACCGGCGGAGACCCGCGCCTCGCGGAGGTCGAACGAGACGAGGGGCCTGCCCATCGCCATGTACTCCAGGACCTTGTTCATGGTCGACACGTCGTTGAGCGGGTTGCGCGGGTCGGGCGAGAGGCACACGTCCGCGGTGGACAGGTAGCGCACCAGATCGGCGTCCGGGATGCGACCGGTGAACTGCACCTGATCCGAGAGGCCGAGCTTCCGGGACAGCTCCACCATCGCGTCGAAGGCGTCGCCGGAGCCGACGAACACCGCGTGCCAGTCGGTCCGTCCGAGCTCGTCGCGCAGCTTCGCGAGGGCCCGCAGCGCGTAGTCGACGCCGTCCTGAGGGCCCATGACGCCGAGGTAGCACAGCAGATGAGGCTTGCCGCGCTTCAACTCCGTTTCGGGCGGCACCGGTTGGAACCGCTCTACCTGGGGCGCGCTGCGCACCACGAAGACGTCCTCGGGCCGCTTGCCGCCGCGGCTGAGTGCGACGTCCCGGTAGCTCTCGTTAGTGGCGATCACGACATCCGCGGCCCGGTAGGTCCGCCGCTCCAGCGCGCACACACCGCGGTAGAGCAGATCCTTGCCGCGGTCGAACCGCGAGAGGTACAACTCCGGCACCAGGTCGTGCTGGTCGAACACGAACCGCGCGCCGCGCCGCTTCAGCCACAGCGCCGGCAGGAACAGCAGGTCGGGCGGGTTGCAGGCGTGCACCACGTCGACCGGGCCGACCTTGCGGGCCAGCCGCATCGTGTGCCACAGCGCGGATCCGTACTCCCGCAGGTAGCCGGCCGGTCCTCCGGTGGCCGCGCGCAACGGGTAGCGGTGGATCCGCACCCCGTCGACCTCCGCCTCCAACTCCATGTCCCGCTTTGTCCCTTGGGGACAAATGACGTGCACCGTCCAGCCCGCGTCGCGCAGCGTCGTGCACTCCTGCCACACCCGCCGGTCGAACGGCACCGACAGGTTCTCCACCAAGATCAGCGCGCGCCGGGAGGCCCCGGCTCCGCTGGTTGTGTCACCAAGCAAGGCCCACGTACCCAGGTTCGGCCCGGCGCGCGTCGGCGTCGGGTATGCGGATGAGGTCGACGATCATCGGGCCGGTGCCATGGGGCAGCGCCGACAGGACGGCCGGATCCTTGGTCCCGACCAGGCACACCTCGGCGTGCTCGAGCACTTCGTCCACGGACTCCGCGAGCAGCTGCCCGAGGTGCGGCAGCCGGGTCTCGATGTACTCGCGGTTCGCGCCGAGCAGCCGGGACAGGCTCACATTGGCGTCGTAGATCTTCAGGTCGTAGCCCTTGCCGAAGAGCCGCTCCGCCAGCTCGACGAGCGGGCTCTCGCGGAGGTCGTCGGTGCCGGGCTTGAACGACAGCCCGAACAGGCCCACCTTGCGCTTGCCGGTGCGCTCGACCAGCTCCACCGCGCGCTGCAGATGGTCGGCGTTGGAGGGCAGCACATGGGCGAGGATCGGCACCGAGACGTCGGCCCGCTGGGCCGCGTACACCAGACTGCGCAGATCCTTGGGCAGGCAGGAGCCGCCGAAGGCGAAGCCGGGCCGCAGGTAGGCGGGGCTGATGTTCAGCTTGCGGTCGGCGAGGAACACGTCCATCACCTGGTGCGAGTCCACCCCGAGCGCCTGGCACACCGCGCCCAGCTCGTTCGCGAAGCCGATCTTGAGGCCGTGGAAGGCGTTGTCCGCGTACTTGATCGCCTCGGCCGTCGGGACCGGTACCCGGAACACCTCGCCGGGCAGGCCTTCGTACAGCGCCGCCACCACGTCGCCGCTGGCCGCGTCGAGTTCGCCGATGACGGTCTTGGGCGGGTCGAAGAAGTCCCGCACGCTGGTGCCCTCGCGCAGGAACTCCGGGTTGACCGCGACCCCGAAGTCCACCCCGGCGGTACCGGCGTACTTCTCCAGGATCGGTACGAGGAGGTTCAGGCAGGTGCCCGGGAGCATGGTGGAGCGGAACACGACCGTCTGCCGCCCGCCCCGCTCGGCCACCGCGGCACCGATCTCCTCGGTGACCCGCTCCAAGTACGTGGTGCACAGGCTGCCGTTGGGCTCCGACGGCGTGCCCACGCAGATCAGCGACACCTCGCTGCCCATGATCGCCTCGCGCACGTCGCGGGTGGCTCGCAGCGCTCCGGTCCGTACGACCTCGGCGATGAGCTCGCCGATCCGCTCCTCGACCACGGGGGCCTTGCCGTCGTTGACCAGGTCGACCTTCACCTGGTTCACGTCCACCCCGATGACCTCGTGGCCGAGGCTGGCCAGGCATGCCGCCGACACACAGCCGACGTAGCCGAGCCCTAAGACGCTTACTCTCATGTCCTGTTCCTCCCCCTGGGCAGGCCCTTTCGGCCTGCGGTCCACGCGCCGGCCGGGCCACCGCGTTGCAGCCGCCCGCGCATCAATACGCCCCCTGGCCCTGGAGCACCGCCCGCAGGGTCTTCCACAAGATCACTGTGTCGAGGGCGAGCGACCAGTCCTCGACGTAGCGCAGGTCGAGGCGGACCGCCTCCTCCCACGGCAGGTCGCTGCGTCCGCTGATCTGCCACAGACCGGTGAGCCCGGGCTTGACCAGGAGCCGCCGCTTGATGTCCGGGCCGTACGCGGCCGACTCCTCCGGCAACGGAGGCCGCGGGCCCACCAGCGACATCGATCCGGTGAGCACGTTGAAGAGCTGCGGGAGCTCGTCGAGCGAGTAGCGGCGCAGCACCGCTCCCACCCGGGTCACCCGCGGGTCCCGGCGGAGCTTGAACAGCAGGCCGGCGCCCTCGTTGAGGTCGGTCAGCCCGGCACGTGCCTTGTGGGCGCCGGAGACCATGGTGCGGAACTTGAAGATGGTGAACTCGCGGCCGTCCTTGCCGACTCTGCGCTGGCGATACAGCGCCCCACCCCGGCTGTCCACCAGGACGAGCAGCCCGACGACCACCATCAGCGGGGCGAACACCATCAGCAGGAACGCCGCACCCAGCCGGTCGACGACCCCTTTGACCGCCCGGCGGCCTCCGGTGAAGGTCGGCATGCTGACCCGGAGGAGCGGGATCCCGAGCACCGCGTCGACGTGCAGCCGCGGTCCTGCCACCTCCATGAGGACGGGGGCCACGACCATCTCGGCATCGCTGCCCTCGAGGTTCCAGGCCAGCCGCTGCAGGCCGTCCGGCGACCAGTGCGGATCCGGGGTGACCGCGACGACGCGGTAGCCGTCGCGGCGCACGTGGCCCGCGACGTCCGCCAGCATCCCGACCACCGGCACTCCGTCCAACTGGTCGCCGTCGAGCCCGAGTCCGTCCCGTGTGCAGACCGCCTCCACCCGCCAGCCGAGATGCGGATATTTGCGGGTCCGGGCGATCAGGTCGCGCACGGTGGCCAGACTCCCGGCAGCGAGCACCGGGCGCAGGCATCTTCCTTCCATCCGCTGTTTGTGCAGCCACAGACGGAGGAGATATCGCTCGGTCATGGTGATGAGCGCGATCGCCGGTATCGCGACGAAGATCCAGAGTTTGATGTTCCGCGAGGTGAGGGCGATCCCGCCGAGCGAGAGCACGACGGCCGCCGTGAAGAGTGAGCGTCCGAGTCTGCGGAATTCCTCGGCGCCCTGGCCGAGCACGGCCGGCGCCCAGGCCCGGCTCACCGCGAGCGACCCCAGCACGAGGAGCTCGGTGAGGAAGGCGAGAATTCTCCACTTCTCATGCCAGTTGGCCGCATCCCGGGCCCCGAAGAAGCCGCCTATCGCCGCCACCACGAGGGCGGTGGCCATGGTGTCGCTGAGGATCACGGTACGTCGGTACCGCTGCTCCCAGTCGATCGCGGGCCGGCTGATTGTCCCGTTCGCCATGCGCCAGTGCGCTGACGGAAACGGGCTGACTAAGTCGCCCTCCTGGACAGACCCCCCCAGGTCGCCAGTGGGTCCGACGTGTTCGCCCAACACGGTTCCTCCCCCTCGGGAGGCCCCCGCCCCCCGCACAGTTCCTCCCCATGGGAGGCCCCGCCCCCCGTGCCGCGCTCTTCCTCCCCCCAGGAGGACTCCCCGCCCCCCGTGCATGACAGCCCGGCCGTGTCACGGCCGTTTCGGCGCTACTTGAACAACCCACCCAGGCGGCAGTGGACTCGCATGTCCCGCCAGACGCTCGAGGTGCACGAGAACCCGTCGAAACCCCGGGTGCTCCCCGCACCCCGGGCCCCCTCGCGGGCCCCAAGAATTCGCCACCCCCAGGCCTGGCGTCGGGAACGCAACTGATGGCTGTTCGTAGCGCCGGACCTATTGATCATTACTGGTTGCCTCATGTTCAACCAGGTGAAGCACGGTCAATCTAGACCATTGGCGGCTGCCTGAAGAGGGGATGTGTGCAATTTGTGCTGAAGCTTTGGAACTGGTTTCACCAATTGATCACCACTTGCAGGCAACCTGCCGCCGAAGACGCACGTCTGACCTGCAATGACGGGAGTTCCACAGGCCGACGACAGCGGCGGAATGAATCCTTCCCCACGCCGCCAACTCGGCCATATTTAGGCCCTGTTGGCGCATTCGGGAGGGTGCCTCACGGTGCCGCGAGGGGCCTTCCGCGACGCCCGGTTCAACTACGGGCCCGGGTGGCGGAGTCGGGGCGCACCCGACCTTGATCACCACACACAATTTGGAGATGGCCGGCAGTTGCGCGGACCTCGGGTCAGGCGCTGAATGGCTGCCCGAAGCTGACGGATGCTGCCGTGGGCGAGCAAGATGATCGCCGCCTGTACTCGCTCGTCCGGAACAGTTCCGCGTCGTACCCGACGGTGTCCGGCAGCTCGGAGAGCAGGCGCAAGACTTCCGGCGCAGAACCAGCCTCGGGGAAGTCCCGCCGAATCGGGGGGCACCAAACACAAACGGTGCCGGCCGAAGAGTCGGCCAGCACCGCTGGGTGTACTGCTTGTGTCCGAGGGGGGACTTGAACCCCCACGCCCGATAAAGGGCACTAGCACCTCAAGCTAGCGCGTCTGCCATTCCGCCACCCGGACTAGGTGTCTGCCGCCCGCCGGGGCCGTAACCCCGCGGCGACATGGACAACAATACCAAGGTTTCGAGGTGCTCTTCACCCGCATATCCGCTGGCCGCACGGGGTCGGCGCCGGTCGGGCCCAGAGTTTCACCAAGAGTGACGGAATGGCTACGCAGGGAGGAACTGCGGCTACGGCATCAGGCGGTACTCCGGGAAGTTCCCCGGCAGCCGTTCGTCGGCCGGACCCTGGGTGACCGCGCGGATCAGCAGCTCACCGCCGACGAAGGCGCCGCTCCAGGACGCCCCGAAGCCGCCGAAGAGCTCCTCGCGGTCGCCGCGGGAGCGGGGCTTTCCGTGGCCGACCTTGAAGGCCTGGATCTGGGGGGCGAGACGGGCGTACGTCGCCGGGTCGTCGGTGGAGAGCGTTGCCACCAGGGCCCCGTTTGACGCGTTCATGGCCGCAAGCAGCTCCGCCTCCGTGTCGACCAGGACGATCGTGTCGACCGGGCCGAAGGGCTCCGCATGGTGGAGGGGGGAGGACGGGGGCGGATTGAGCAGGGTCACGGGTGGCAGGTAGGCGGAGGTGTCCTGGCCGGGCAAGAACGGGCCGTCCTCCAGCGTGCCCCGGTACAGCGGGACCGCGCCCCTGTCGATCGCCTCGGCCACCTGGTCGGCCAGCTCCTTCGCCTTGGCCGGGTTGATCAGCGGGCCGAAGTCGAGGGCGGGCAGGGGGTCGGCCGGGTCTGCCACGGCCAGGGGGTGGCCGGTGCGCAGGGAGCGTACGGCCGGGAGGTAGGCGGCGAGGAACTGGTCGAAGGCCGAGCGCTGGACCACGAAGCGCGGGTAGGCCGTGCAGCGCTGCTTGCCGTAGTCGAAGAGCTTGGGGATGACCGCGGTCAGGGCGTCCCAGTCGGTGTGGTTCCAGATGCCCCAGGTGTTGAGGCCTTCCTGTTCGAGGATGTGGCGCTTGCCGAGGTCCGCGACGGCGGTGGCCACCGCGGCGCCGGTGTCGCGGCCGCCCACGAAGGAGACGCAGCCGATCTCGGGGGCGCGGACCAGGGCCTCGGAGAGCTGGCCGCCGCTGCCGCTGACCAGGGTGACCGGGATGCCCTCGCGGGAGGCGAGGGCGCAGGCCAGGGTGAGGCAGGCGAGGCCGCCGTCGGTGGGGGTCTTGGCGATCACCGCGTTGCCGGCCAGGGCCTGGATCAGCATCGCGTGGACCAGGACGGACATCGGGTAGTTCCAGCTGGCGATGTTGGAGACCGGGCCGTCGAGGGGCGCCCGGCCTTCGAGCATCGGCTCGATTCCGTCGACGTACCAGCGCACTCCGTCGATGGCCCGGTCGACGTCTGCCTGGGCGAGGCGCCACGGCTTGCCTATCTCCCAGACGAGGAGGAGGGCGAGGAGCTCGCGGTGCTCGGTGAGGGCGTCGAGGGTGGCGGCGACGCGGGCCCGGCGCTCCTGGAGCGGGACGTGGCGCCAGGCGCGGTGCTGGTCGAGTGAGGCGCGGACCGCCTGGTGTGCGGTGGGTGCGTCGAGGCGGGGCGGGCCCGCGATCGGGGTGCCGTCGACGGGGGAGGTGGCGGGCAGGGTGCTGCCGCCGGTCTGCCACGTCGCGTTCCAGAGGTTGAGCACGTGGTCGTCGCGGAACGCCTCGGGGGCGACGGCCCGGCAGCGCTGCCAGGCGTCGGTCCAGGCGGTTCCCGGCTTGAGGGTGAAGGTGGGAGAGGTAGGGGAGGAAGGGGTGGTTGCCATCGTCGATTCTCCGCTCACGGTGCACAGTCGGGGCGGGCGAGTGGTGCATGGCTTTGCCGCAGGACGGTAGGGGAAGCGGTCCTGGTCGCCTATGAGGGGTGTCACTGGGCGGGTACGGGTGATCACTCGGGCAATGGGTAAGTGGCCGCCCGCGGCTGCCCGTTGGGGTCAGATGCCGAGCCGGTCGAGCACGAGCCGCGCCGTCTCGGTGGGGGTGGCGCCGACCCGGACGCCGACGGCCTCCAGGGCGTCCTTCTTGGCCCGGGCCGTGCCCGACGAGCCGGAGACGATGGCGCCCGCGTGGCCCATCGTGCGGCCCTCGGGGGCGGTGAATCCGGCGACGTATCCGATCACCGGCTTGGTGACGTGTTCGCGGATGTAGGCCGCCGCACGCTCCTCCGCGTCGCCGCCGATCTCGCCGATGAGCACGATGAGTTCGGTGTCGGGGTCGGCCTCGAACGCCTCGAGGCAGTCGATGTGGCTGGTGCCGATGACGGGGTCGCCGCCGATGCCGACACAGGTGGAGAAGCCGATGTCCCGCAGCTCGTACATGAGTTGATAGGTGAGCGTGCCGGACTTGGAGACCAGGCCGATGCGGCCGGGCTTGGTGATGTCGGCGGGGATGATGCCGGCGTTGGACTGGCCGGGGGTGATCAGGCCGGGGCAGTTGGGGCCGATGACGCGAGTCCCGCGCTGCTTCGCGTACGACTGGAAGGTCACGGCGTCGTGCACCGGGATGCCCTCCGTGATGACGACGGCGAGTGCGATCCCCGCGTCGGCGGCCTCGATGACGGCCGCCTTGCAGAAGGCGGGCGGCACGAACACGATCGTGACGTCGGCGCCGGTGGCCGCGATGCCCTCGCGGACGGTGCCGTAGACGGGGACGGCGCGGTCGTCGAAGTCGACGGTCCGGCCGGCCTTGCGGGGGTTGACGCCGCCGACGACGTTCGTGCCCGCCGCCAGCATCCGGCGGGTGTGTTTCATGCCCTCGCTGCCGGTCATGCCCTGGACGAGGACCTTGCTCTCCTTGGTCAGGTAGATGGCCATGGCTGCCTCCTCAAGTGGTGCGGCTAGTGGGCGAGTTCGGCGGCCCTGCGGGCGGCGCCGTCCATCGTGGCGACCTGCTCGACGAGCGGATGGAAGTGGCCGTCGAGGATGGCGCGGCCGCGGGCGGCGTTGTTGCCGTCGAGGCGGACGACCAGGGGTTTGGTCAGGCGTACGGAGTCCAGCGCCTGGACGATGCCGTCGGCGACGGCGTCGCAGGCGGTGATGCCGCCGAAGACGTTCACGAAGACGGACTTCACCTCGGGGTCGGAGAGGATGACATTGAGGCCGTCGGCCATGATCCGGGCCGAGGCGCCGCCGCCGATGTCGAGGAAGTTGGCGGGCTTCGCGCCACAGCCGGCGACCACGTCGAGGGTCGACATCACCAGTCCGGCGCCGTTGCCGATCACGCCCACCGAGCCGTCGAGCTTGACGTAGTTGAGTCCCTTGGCGGCCGCGGTCGCCTCCAGTCCGTCGTTGTACGCCGCCTCGGTCGCCGGGGCCCAACGCGCCTGGCGGAAGCGGGCGTTGTCGTCGAGGGTGACCTTGCCGTCGAGGGCCAGGATCTGCCCGTCCTTGGTGCGGACGAGCGGATTGACCTCGACCAGGACCGCGTCCTCCTCCACCATTACGGTCCACAGCTTGACCAGGACGTCGGCGGTCTCGGGCGGCAGGCCCGCGGCCGCGGCGATCTCGGCCGCCTTGTCCGCGGTGACGCCGGTGGCGGGGTCGACGAGGACGCGGGCGACCGCCTCGGGGCGCCGGGCCGCGACCTCCTCGATGTCCATGCCGCCCTCGGCGGAGGCGATGGCGAGGAAGCGGCCGGCCGTGCGGTCGAGGACGTACGAGACATAGAACTCGGTCTCGATGTCGACCGGTTGGGCGAGCATCACCTTGTCCACGGTGTGGCCCTTGATGTCCATGCCGAGGATCTGGCGGGCGGTGATCTCGGCCGCCGCCTCGTCCGCGGCGAGCTTCACCCCGCCCGCCTTGCCGCGCCCGCCGGTCTTCACCTGGGCCTTGACGACCACCCGGCCGCCGAGGCGTTCGGCGATCCGCCGGGCTTCCTTCGCCGAGTCCGCTACCTCGGCGTTTGGCACCAACACCCCGTATTGCTCGAAGAGTTCCCTTGCCTGGTGTTCGTACAGGTCCATTTTCGGCTCCTGACCAATAAGTGCCGCACGCCCCCTGGACACCACCCACCGGATGCGGGATAACAAGCTTCATACAGTATTCGTCGACTGTATGCAATCTACCGCGAGGGCCGCGTGACCAGGCCAACTCCCCCGCAGAGGGAAGGACTTCGTATGCCCGATGGGATCAGCCGGCTCTCCGATGTGCTGGTGCATGCCGAGCGTCCGGCCGTCCTGCTCGGCGCCGGGTCGGCAGCCGATTTCGTACGCAACCGTCAGGTGCCCGTGTACGCGGGAACGGAGCCGGACGAGGCGACGAGCGGTGGCCCCGGACAGCTCGCGCTGTCGCGCCCGTACGCCCTCGCCAACGCCGATGTGATCGTCGTCGTCGGGGCCGTACCGGGATTTCGCCGGGATTACGGGAAGCGGCTCTCCCCGCACGTGACCGTCGTGCACGTCGACACCGGCGACGCGGGCCCGGTCCTCGACGCCGTCACGGGGACGGCCGGCCGTGCGGCCTGGCTCGACGAGCTGCGTACCGCCGAGCGGACGGCCCTCGACATGAGGCGCGCCCGCGCGGCAGGGCAGAAGCCCGCACCCGCGCCAGAGGCCTCGACCTCACCAACCCAGCCCACGCACCGATAAGAGGAGCGCTGTGCCCATGACGCAGACCAAAGCTCTGGAAGGCATCCGCGTCCTCGACATGACGCACGTACAGTCCGGCCCCTCGGCGACCCAGCTGCTCGCCTGGCTCGGTGCGGACGTGGTCAAGCTCGAGGCGCCGACCGGGGACATCACGCGCAAGCAGCTGCGCGACCTGCCCGACGTCGACTCGCTGTACTTCACGATGCTCAACTCCAACAAGCGGAGCATCACCCTCAACACCAAGACCGAGCGCGGCAAGGAGATCCTCACCGAGCTGATCCGGCGCAGCGATGTCATGGTCGAGAACTTCGGCCCGGGCGCGGTGGACCGGATGGGGTTCACCTGGGACCGGATCAAGGAGATCAACCCGAAGATCGTCTATGCCTCCATCAAGGGGTTCGGTGAGGGCCCGTACACCAACTACAAGGCGTACGAGGTCGTGGCCCAGGCCATGGGCGGGTCGATGGCGACCACCGGCTTCGAGGACGGGCCGCCGATGGCCACGGGTGCGCAGATCGGGGACTCGGGCACCGGAATCCACGCCGTCGCGGGGATCCTCGCGGCGCTGTTCCAGCGGGAGAACACCGGGCGCGGGCAGCGGGTCAACGTGGCCATGCAGCATGCCGTGCTCAACCTCTGCCGGGTGAAGTTGCGCGATCAGCAGCGCCTGGCCCACGGCCCGCTCGCCGAATATCCAAACGACGACTTCGGCACGGAAGTTCCCCGCTCGGGCAATGCCTCCGGCGGAGGTCAGCCTGGGTGGGCGGTGCGGTGTGCGCCGGGCGGGCCGAACGACTACGTGTACGTCATCGTGCAGCCCGTCGGCTGGAAGCCGCTGTCCGCGCTGATCGGCCGGCCGGAGCTCGCCGAGGACCCCGAGTGGGCGACGCCGGAGGCCCGGCTGCCCCAGCTCTCCAAGATGTTCCAGCTGATCGAGGAGTGGACGGCGACGCTGCCCAAGTGGCAGGTCCTGGAGGAGCTGAACCGGCGCAACATCCCGTGCGGGCCGATCCTCTCCACCAAGGAGATCATCGAGGACGAGTCGCTGATCGCGAACGACATCGTCGTCACGGTCCCGCACGCCGAGCGCGGCGAGTACATCACCGTCGGCTCCCCGCTGAAGCTCTCCGACTCCCCCGTGGACGTCACCGGTTCGCCGCTGCTCGGCGAGCACAACGAGGAGGTGTACGTCGGCGAACTGGGGCTCGGCGACGAGGAGTTGCGCCTGCTCAGGTCGAGCGGGGTGATATGACGTGCTGACCCAGGACCGTGTGCGCACGGTGCGGGCGCTGCTCGATTCCGTACGCGCGAAGGGGCGTACGTCGCTGACCGCGCCCGAGGGCAAGGTGATCGCGGACGCGTACGGGATCGCCGTGCCGGGCGAGGAGTTGGCCCGCGACGTGGACCAGGCGGTGGCGTACGCGGCACGTTGCGACGGGCCGGTGGTGCTGAAGATCGTCTCCCCGGACATCCTGCACAAGACCGAGGCCGGCGGTGTCGTCGTCGGGGTGCGGGGCGCGAGCGAGGTGCGGGCCGCCTTCTACGAGATCGTCAAGAACGTCCGGGCGTACGACGCCGACGCGCGCATCGAGGGGATCCAGGTGCAGCAACTGCTGCCCCGGGGCACCGAGGTGATCGTCGGCGCGGTGACCGATCCGACCTTCGGGAAGGTGGTCGCCTTCGGGCTCGGCGGCGTACTGGTGGAGGTGCTGAAGGACGTCACCTTCCGGCTCGCGCCGGTCGACGGCGACGAGGCCCTGTCGATGCTCGACTCGATCCGGGCGGCCGAGATCCTGCGCGGGGTGCGCGGCGCTCCCCCGGTCGACCGGTGGGCGCTTGCCGAGCAGATCCGGCGGGTCTCCGAACTGGTCGCCGACTTCCCGGAGATCGCCGAGGTGGACCTCAACCCGGTGATCGCCACCCCGCAGGGCGCGTTCGCCGCGGACATCCGGGTGCTCCTGGCGACGGATCCGCCCCGGCAGCGGCGTACGTACGGCCGGGAGGAGATCCTCACGTCGATGCGGCGGCTGATGCGGCCGCGGTCGGTCGCCGTGATCGGTGCCTCCAACGAGCAGGGCAAGATCGGCAATTCGGTCATGCGCAATCTCATCGACGGAGGTTTCCCCGGAAAGATCCATCCGGTGCATCCCCGGGCCGATGACATTCTGGGCCGCAAGGCGTACAAGAGTGTCACTGACGTGCCTGGTGAGGTGGATGTGGCGGTCTTTGCGATCCCTGCCAAGTTCGTGGCATCGGCCTTGGAGGAGGTGGGCAAGAAGGGCGTTCCCAACGCCGTACTGATCCCCTCCGGGTTCGCGGAGACCGGTGAACACGCCCTGCAGGACGAGGTCGTGGAGATCGCCGAGCGGCACGGGGTGCGGGTGCTCGGGCCGAACATCTACGGCTACTACTCGACCTGGCAGGACCTCTGCGCCACCTTCTGCACGCCGTACGACGTGAAGGGGCCGGTCGCGCTGACCTCCCAGTCGGGCGGCATAGGGATGGCGATCCTGGGTTTCGCCCGGTCGACCGGTACGGGGGTCTCGGCGATCGTCGGGCTCGGCAACAAGGCCGACCTGGACGAGGACGACCTGCTGACCTGGTTCGGCGAGGATCCGCACACCGAGTGCATCGCCATGCACCTGGAGGATCTGAAGGACGGACGCGCCTTTGTCGAAGCCGCGCGGGCGACCGTTCCGAAGAAGCCCGTCGTCGTCCTGAAGGCGGGACGCACGGCCGCCGGCGCCAGGGCCGCCGGATCGCACACCGGCGCCCTCGCGGGCGACGACGCCGTGTACGACGACATCCTGCGGCAGGCGGGCGTCATCCGGGCGCCCGGGCTGAACGAGATGCTCGAGTACGCGCGTGCGCTGCCGGTGCTGCCGACACCCAAGGGCGACAACGTCGTCATCATCACCGGCGCCGGGGGCTCGGGAGTACTGCTCAGTGACGCGGCGTACGACAACGGCCTCTCCTTGATGGAGATTCCGGACGACCTGGACGCGGCCTTCAGGGCCTTCATCCCGCCGTTCGGGGCCGCGGGCAACCCCGTCGACATCACGGGGGGCGAACCCCCGTCGACGTACGAGAACACCATCCGTCTCGGACTCGAGGACCCGCGGATCCACTCCCTGGTCCTCGGCTACTGGCACACCGTCGTCACGCCTCCCATGGTCTTCGCCGAGCTCACCGCGCGCGTGGTGGCCGAATTCCGGGAGCGGGGCATCGAGAAGCCGGTCGTGGCGTCGCTCGCGGGTGACGTCGAGGTCGAGGAGGCCTGCCGGTATCTCTTCGCGCGAGGGGTCGTGGCCTATCCGTACACGACCGAGAAGCCGGTCGCCGCGCTCGGCGCCAAGTACCGCTGGGCGCGGGCGGCGGGGCTGCTCGGAGGTGGCCCATGAGTCCATGAGCGAGCGGGACGGCAGGCGGTGCGCGCAGGCCGTCCCATGACCCAGGCGCACACGAAAGGCATTGGACAGGGGGCGCTGGCCAAGCTCTTTTCGACGCAAGGGGTGCTTAGCAACATGACAACAACCGAAATACCGACGTCGGCTCCCTACCGGGAGGTGACGGACAAGAACGGCCGGGTGTTCCGCGTCGGCGAAACCGACATCGACATCATGGGCCGCAAGCGCAAGTGGATGGTCATCCTGCCGTGGATCGGCATGATGGGGATCAGCTCGGCGGAGTACGCGTTCGCGTCCGCCGAGGACACCCTGCACGAGGCACACGCGTGGTCCAGCACCAGCATCTACTGGATGCTCACCACTTGGGTGTTCTTCCAGGCCGCGGTCGCATTCCCGGCCGGAAAGCTGCGTGAGTCCGGGAAGCTGCCCGCTCGCTGGGCGATGATGCTCGGCGCGGCCGGCACCTTCATCGGCTACCTGTCGCTGGCCTTCGCACCGCACGTCATGCTGGCGGTCATCGGGTTCGGCATGTTCAGCGGCATGGGCGCCGGCATGGTGTACGCCACCTGCGTCAACATGGTCGGCAAGTGGTATCCGGAACGCAAGGGTGGCAAGACCGGCTTCGTGAACGGCGGTTTCGCCTACGGTTCGGTGCCCTTCGTCTTCCTCTTCCACGGCTACATGGACGCGTCCAACTACCGCTGGGTGCTGGTCTCGGCGGGGCTGCTCCTCGCCGGAGCCGTCGCGTACGCCGGCTTCTTCTTCAAGGACCCGCCGCGTAACTGGTGGCCGGCCGAGGTCGACCCGCTGCACCCGCCGGCCGACCCGCGTGCGGCCCGTTCGCTGCAGAAGAACCCGCCGGCCATGAAGCAGATGTCGCCCAAGGAGGCCTGGAAGACCGGCCGTGTCGCGGTGATGTGGGTCTGTCTCGCGTTCACCTCGGGCGTGAACATCTTCGGCATCTCGTTCCAGGTCGACATCGGGGAGTCGGCCGGCTTCGCCGCGGGGATCGTGGCGACGGCCATGTCCCTGAAGGCCATCGTCAACGGCACCGGCCGCGGTGTCATCGGCTGGCTGTCCGACCGGTACGGGCGCAAGGAATGCCTGCTCTTCGTCTGCATCGTGCTCGGGCTCTCCCAGTTCGGCATCATCTGGGCAGCCGGCATGCAGAATTTGACCCTGTTCCTGATCTTCTCCGCGATCTCCGGATTCGGCGGCGGCGCGATCTTCCCGATGTTCGCGGCCATGACCGCCGACTACTTCGGCGAGAACAACAACGCCTCCAACTACGGCATGGTGTACAGCTCGAAGCTGGTCTCCGGCCTGGGCGCGGGCATGGGCTCCGTCGCGGTCACCGCGTGGGGGCTGAACGGCGCGTTCACCCTGGCCGGATCCCTGTCCTTGGTGGCGTTCGTCATCGCGCTGTTCCTCAAGGCGCCGGGACGCGACTACCGGGGGCGGCCCGTCACCAAGCCGAACCCCCAGCCGATCAGCCGGGAGACCGACTGACCGACTGACCGCGCGGGACGCCGACGATCAGGGCCCGGCCACCGGTTGCGGTGGCCGGGCCCTGGCCTGTGCCCGGGTGCCTGCGCGGGGCTGCCCGCGAAGGCGCGTACGTCAGTCGCCGCACCTCTCCCGCAGCGAATGCAGGTGCTCGCTCGACTTGCGGGCGAAGGCGAACGACTCGACGGGCTGGTCGTGTTCGGCCTGCCAGTGGTGGTAGCGACGGCCGTTGTGGGACCTGCGGGTCACCTCGGACAGGAACGTCTTGTAGTCGATGTCGCCGTCGCCGACATCGGTCATGCGATAGCCGTACGTGTTGGTCGGGTCCTTGATGCCGTCCTTGACGTGGAACAACGGGTAGCGGTGCGGCTGCTTCAGTACGTAACGCAGCGGGTCGAAGGGGCGCGGGGTGCCGTCCACCTGCTGGGAGAAGCGGAACTGCCCGGAGTACGCCCAGAAGATGTCCATCTCCAGATAGACGAGCTCGGGGTCGGTCTCCGCGAGGAGCACGTCGTACAGGCGGACGTTCGGCTTGTCCGTCGCGAAGGAGAACTCCTCGGAATGGTTGTGCTGGTAGAACTTCATGCCGCGCTTCTTCGCCGCCGCGCCGTACGTGTTGAACTCCTCGGCGGCCCGCTTCCAGCCGTCGACGGTCGAGCCGTAGCGGAACGGTCCGGAGGCGGTGCCGATGTGCTTGAGGCCGAGCGCCTGGGCGTCGTCGAGGACCTTGGTGAGGTTCTGCGCGAAGGTGTACGCGTTCGGGTCGTCGGAGTAGTAACCGACGTGGCTGCCTATGGCGTTGAGGCCGTGGTCGGCGGTGAGCTGCTTCAGCTCGGCGAGGGTGATCGGGCCGGCCGAGCCCTGTCCGTAGCCGGCGTACTCCACCTCGTCGTAGCCGTACTTGTGCAGCTCGGCGAAGACGGGTGCGAAGCCGAGCGTGGAGACCTTGTCGCGCAGGCTGTAGAGCTGGATGCCGAGACGGCCGGGCGGCAGCACGGGGCGGCCGCGGCCGCCGGTGGCGGCCTGCGGTGCGGGCTGCGCGGCGGCCGGGGTCGCCGCGGCACCGACGAGGGCGGCTGCGGTGGCGCCCGCGGCGACGCCGAGCATGCCGCGTCTGCTGAGTCGGCGGGTGAGTTCGGGGTCTGCGGGTGTGCGGCTCATACGGAACTCCTCCGAGGTCAAGGGGCATTGTCAGTGGCGTCTGGTTCAGTTGTTCGTGCGGGATCGGCAGGGCGTTCGACGCTCGGCCGAACTCAGCCGAGGCCCGCGAGGTGGAGCAGCAGCGACTTCACATCGGTGGCCTTGATGGGGCCGGTGACAGCGTGGGGGGTGGAGCACAGGATGAGCGGACCGTCGTTCGGGTCATCGGGCAGGCGACCATGGCTGCCGCGAATAGGTGACGGGTCCAGGGGCACCACCGCCATGCGGTAGCGCATGCCGAGCTTCTTGCGTGCGAGGGCCTTTGCCGCCTTGACCTTCACATAGGGGTCTTCGGGGTCCATGAAGAGCTCGACCGGGTCGTAGCCGGGTTTGCGATGGATCTCGACGAGCTGCGCGAAGTCGGGCGCGAGGCTGTCGTCGAGCCAGTAGTAGTACGTGAACCAGGCGTCCGGCTGGGCGACGGCGACGAGTTCGCCGGAGCGCGGGTGGTCCAGGCCGTGCTTCTTCTTGCCCTCGTCGTCGAGGAGTTGCTCGATTCCGTCGAGGCCGTCGAGGGCTTGCCGGGTCGCGTCCATGTCCTCGGGGCGGCGCACGTAGACGTGGGCGATCTGATGGTCGGCGACGGCGAAGGCGCGGGACGCCATCGGGTCGAGGTATTCCATGCCGTCCTGGGTGTGGACCTCCAGGAGCCCGGCCTTGCGCAGGGCGCGGTTGATGTCGATGGTGCGGCTGACGCGGGTGATGCCGTACTCGGACAGGGCGACCACCGTGCGGCCCTCTGCTCTCGCGTCGGCGAGGAGCGGGGCGAGGGCCTGGTCGAGGTCGGTGGCGGCCTGCAGGGAGCGGGGGTCGTCGGGGCCGTAGCGCTGCAGGTCGTAGTCGAGGTGGGGAAGGTAGGCGAGGGCCAGGTCGGGCCGGCGGGTGTCGATGATGTGGCGGGTCGCGTCCACGATCCAGCGGGAGGACACGATGTCGGCGCCGGGGCCCCAGAAGTGGAAGAGGGGGAAGGTGCCGAATTTGGCGGTGAGTTCGTCGTGGAGGGCCGGGGGCCGGGTGTAGCAGTCGGGTTCCTTGCGGCCGTCGGCGTAGTACACGGGACGGGGGGTGACGGTGTAGTCGGTGTCGGCGCCCATGGCGTACCACCAGCAGATGTTGGCGACGGTGTAGCCGGGGTGCGTGCGGCGGGCGGCGTCCCACAGCTTGTCGCCGGAGACCAGGCCGTTGTGCTGACGCCACAGGAGTACGTCGCCGAGGTCGCGGAAGTACCAGCCGTTGCCGACGATGCCGTGTTCGGCGGGCAGGGCACCGGTGAGGAAGGTGGACTGGGCGGCGCAGGTGACGGCGGGCAGGACGGTGCCGAGCTCGGCACGGGAGCCGGACTGGCCGAGGGCCTTCAGGTTCGGCATGTGGTCGAGGAGGCGGGGGGTGAGGCCCACGACGTCCAGGACCAGGAGGGGGGTGGGGTCGGAGGAGCCGGTGGCGGTGGCTTCGGTGGTGGCTTCGGCCGGGTCCGGGGTGGCTGTGGTCATGGGAGTTCCTTGAGGCCGAGGTCCGTCAACAGGTCGCGGGCGAGGGTGAGTTCGGCGGCGATGCCGTCGGCCAGCTGAGTGCGGTTGTGGGGGCGCAGCTCGGGCGGCAGGGCCTGCCAGGTGTACGTCTCCACCTCGAGGTGACGGGTGCGCGGGTGCGGGCCGCCGACCAGGCGGGTCAGGGTGTCGCGCAGGACCGGGAGGGTGGAGGTCAGCGGCGGGGCGGGGGCCGCGTGGAGCGGGACGTGGAAGTGCGAGCGCCAGGGGGTGGTGACGGGGAGGGCTTCGGTGGTGTGCGCGGGTCCCGCTGCGGCGAGGGCTTCGATGGTGCGTGCGGGGCCGTCCGCGGCGAGACCTTCGGCGGAGGGTGCGTGCCCGGCCGCGGCGAGGGCTTCGGCGGAGGGCGAGGGTGCGCGCCCGGCCGCGGCGAGGGCTTCGCCCAGGTCGTCCGTGCCGCGCAGACCGGTCGGGCCGGCCGTGCGGGTCTGGTGGAGGAAGCGGGGTTCGTCGAAGGCGGCCAACGCCTCGCGCACCTCGGGCAGATGGGGTTGCGCGGCGTGCAGGGCGGCGGAGAGCTGGACCTTGGGGATGGGAATACCGGCCCGGTCGAGGGCGGCCAGGGCGGACTGCGGGTCTTCGAAGGAGGTGGCGAGATGGCAGGTGTCGAGGCAGATGCCGATGCGGGGGTGGCCGATGGCGGTGAGCGGGGCGATGGCGTCGGCGGTGGTCTCCACCGTGCAGCCCGGTTCGGGCTCCAGGCCGATGCGGATCGAGCGGCCGGTGAGGTCCTCGAGGGCGTCGAGGCGTTCGGCGAGGGTCTTCAGCGCGGCGTGCGCGGTGGTGGCGCGCTCGTCGTCGTAGGCGGTGCGCCAGGCCAGCGGGAGGGTCGAGATGCTGCCTTCGGTGACGTCGTCCGGGAGCAGCGCGGTGAGGAGGCGGGCCAGGGAAGTGGTGTGTTCCAGGCGTTCGGGATCGGCCCAATCGGGCTTGTAGACCCGGTACTTGACCTCCTGTGCGCCGAAGCCCTCATAGGGGAAGCCATTGAGGGTGACCACTTCGAGGCCGCGCCGGTCGAGTTCGGCGCGAAGGGAGCGCAGCGCGGCCGGGTCGGCGGTCAGGGCGCGGGCGGCGTCCCGGGCCAGCCAGAGGCCGATGCCGAGGCGGTCGCGGCCGAGGCGTTTGCGTACGGGCTCGCAGTGGTCGCGGAGCTGGGCGAGGACGCCGTCCAGGGTCTCGGCCGGGTGCACATTGGTGCAGTAGGCCAGGTGCAGGGTGGAGCCGTCGGGGTGCCGGAAGCGCATGGCTCACTCCCCCGCTGTCGCGCTCTTGGGCGCCCCGCGCAGGATGGAATTGCCCTCGTGGGTGGCCGCAGCCGCCTCGGCGGCGCCCGGCAGGTCGAGGACGAGGCGGCCGCTGAGGCCGTAGAAGGCGACGGGGTTGCGCCACAGGACCTGGTCGACGATCTCCTCGTCGAAGCCGGCCTTGAGCATCGCGTCGCCGACCTTGCGGGTCTTGAGCGGGTCGCTCTTGCCCCAGTCGGCGGCCGAGTTGACCAGGACCTTCTCGGGCCCGTAGGCCTCCAGGATCGCGACCATCCGCTCCTCGTCCATCTTGGTGTCGGGATAGACGGAGAAGCCGAGCCAGCAGCCCGCGTCCTTGGCCTCCTCGACCGTGGTCTCGTTGAGGTGGTCCAGCAGGACGCGGTCGAGCGGCAGGGCGGATTCGCGTACGACGTCGAGGGTGCGGCGCAGGCCCGCGAGCTTGTCGCGGTGCGGGGTGTGCACCAGGGCGGGGAGCTCGTGGTCGGCGGCGAGCTGCAGCTGCGCGGCGAGCGCGGTGTCCTCGGCCGGGGTCATCGAGTCATAGCCGATCTCGCCGACGGCGACGACGTTGTCCTTGACGAGATAGCGGGGCAGCTGGTCCAGGACGGGGGTGCAGCGGGGGTCGTTGGCCTCTTTGGGGTTGAGGGCGATCGTGCAGTGGTGGGCTATGCCGTACTGGGCGGCGCGGAAGGGTTCCCAGCCGAGGAGGGCGTCGAAGTAGTCGAAGAAGGAGGAGGGCGAGGTGCGGGGCTGGCCCAGCCAGAAGGCGGGCTCGACGACGGCGCGGACGCCGGCGGCGTGCATGGCCTCGTAGTCGTCGGTGGTCCGGGACGTCATGTGGATGTGGGGGTCGAAGATGCGCATCAGGACTCCTTGTGCCGTGCGTGCTGCTCCGCGGGGGTGGTCGGGCCCGCGGGGGCGGGGGCGGTCAGGGCCAGGACCCGGTGCAGGTCGGCGGGTACGGGACGGCCTGCGGCGGTGCGCTCGCCCGCGTAGTCGCCGAGCATGCGGGCCAGTTCGGCGTCGGCGTGGGCGCGGTCCGCCAGGTCGGCGACGGCGTCCACGGGTACGCCGGTGAACAGGCACTTGAGGACGGCGTGCCGCCAGGCGTGCGCGTCCAGGTGGGCGGCCGCGTAGGGGCCCACGGCGGCGGCGACGAGGCGGGTGTCGTTGGTGCGCAGGGCGTCCTCGGTCAGAGCCAGTGCGTCCGGGCCCCGCAGCAGGTCGGGCAGGGCGGTGAGGACGGCGCGGCGTTCGTCGGCGGTGCCCTGCCGGTAGAGGCGGGTCAGGGTGGCCGAGCCGGCGTGGGCGGTGCGCAGGAGCAGGACGCGGGCGGCTTCGGCGTGCGGCGCGCCGCATCTTCGGCCGGCCTCCGCGAAACGCAACTCCCAGGTGGGCGGGGTGGCTTCGGGTTCGGCGTGCCGGCCGGTGCGGCCCGCGGTCGCCTCGTCGAGTGCCTGGTCCAGCCAGGCGCGGGCGGCGCCGCCGAGTTGCCCCGCGAGGCGGGTGCGCGGCTCGGTGAGGTCGTCGGTCACGGCGTGCCTCCTTCGGTGCCGGCGGGGGCGTGTGTTGCCGCTTCGGCGGCTGCCTTGCAAAGGAACTGCAGGGATTCCTCGGCGAGTTGGGGGCCCGCGTGGGAGTGGCGGGGCAGTTCGACGACCGTCAGGCCCTGGTAGCCGGTGGCGGCGAGGGCCGCCAGGACCGGCGGGAAGTCGATTTCGCCGTCGCCGAAGGGGAGGTGTTCGTGCACACCGCGGCGCATGTCCTCGATCTGGACGTGCCGCAGCCAGGGGGCCGCGTCGCGTACGCAGTCGGCCGGTGGGGCGGGTTCCAGGCACTGGCAGTGGCCGATGTCGAGGGTGAGGCCCAGGGCCTCGGGGTCGCCGGTGAGGGTGCGCAGATGGTGGAAGTCGGCGAGGCAGGAGAGGAGGTGGCCGGGTTCGGGTTCGACGGCGAGGGGGACTCCGGCGCCGGTCGCCGCGTCGAGTACGGAGCCGAGCGCGTCGGCGAGCCGCTGCCAGGCGACGTCGTCGGCGGTGCCCGGCGGGGTGATGCCGCTGAAGCAGTGCACGGCGTGCGCGCCCAGGTCTGCGGCGACCTGCACGGCGCGGATCAGCAGGCGGACGCGGGCGGCACGGCGGTCCGGGTCGGGGTCGAGGAGGGAGGGGCCGTGCTTGTGGCGCGGGTCGAGCACGTAACGGGCGCCGGTCTCGACCGTTACGCCCAGGCCGAGTTGACCGAGACGCCGGGCCACGCGACGGGTCCGGGCGGCCAGGTCCGGGGCCATCGGGTCGAGGTGCATGTGGTCGAGGGTGAGGCCGACGCCGTCGTAGCCGAGATCGGCGAGGAGGGCGAGGGCGTCTTCCAGGCGGAGGTCGGTGAGGCCGTTGGTGCCGTAGCCGAGGCGGAGGGACATGGGGTGGTCACCTTCCCTGGGGGGAGCGGGGCGGGCGGGGCCGTCGGGGGTGCGGGTCGAGGCCGGCGGGGTGCGGGTCCAGGCGGCCCGGGGCCCGAAACGGTCCGTCGAGGTATGCGCGGCTCGGGCGCCGGAGGGCTCCGTCCAGATGCGGGCGCCCTGGGCTCTGCCGGGCCCGGGCCGACCGAGGTCGGCCCGGCCTCGGAAAGGCCCCGACCAACCGCGGGCGGCGGGAACGCACCACGACCGCGCTCACGTCACGCTCACCTTCCGCCCGAACCGCCGCGCGAGCGGGGCCAGGGCGGCCGTCGCCAGTGCGGTGCCGAGGGCTCCGGTGCGGGCCGCGAGGGCCGCCTGGAGCGGGATCATGGCCCGGATGCCGCCGCCGACGGCGCGTTGGGTGAGCGGCGGGGAAGGGTTGAGCGCGGCGTGGAACAGGGGCTTGGCGGCGGTCGCGACATAGGCGGCGGCAAGGAGGGAGGCCGGGCGCGGCAGCCCGCGTACACCGAGGCCCGCCCCGCCGTTGCGCACGCGGTGACCGACACCGGTCCCGCCCTCACGCGCGGCCACGCCGGGGCGGCCCTTGCCCGCGCCGTGTGGGCCCCCGCCCAGGGCGGACCAGGTCTTGCCTGCACCGGCCCAGGACACGCCCGTGCCGGGCCGGTCTCCACCCACGCCCGCCACGTCGCCCTCACCCCCACCGTCGAGCCCGTCGAGCCCGTCGAGCCCGTCGCGCCCTGGCCTGGACCCGGGCCCGGCAGTCCGAGGGCGGCCCAACAGCTCGCCCAGCACGACCGTCGCCGCCAACGCGCCCACCGGCACCGCGACGGACCCGCCCTGGGTCTCATGGCGCGAGACGGAGGTGACCGCGAGTGTGTGGGCGCCGAGCAGGGCGGCGGAGGGCAGGGCCGTGCGGGCCCGGCCGCCCGTCGCCGTCGCGCCGAGGAGAAGGTCGAGCGAGCGTGCCGTCGCCATGGCCGCGGGGCCCAACGCCGTGCGCTTGAGGCCGAGGTCGTAGGACCAGACCGAGGCCGCGAGCGCGCCCGCCACCGCCTGGGCCGGCCGCCCCGCCCGCGCCGCGAGGGCGAGCCCCGCCACCGTCAGCCCGCCCGCCGCGGCCAGCGCCGCACCCGGCGCGATCCGCCCCGAGGGCAGCGGACGGTGCGGCCGGTCGATCGCGTCCTCGGCCCGGTCGGCCCAGTCGTTGAGCGCCATGCCGGCCTCGTACAGGCACAGCGAGCTGCCGATCGCCAGCAGCGTCCGTCGATTGGGCCGCAGCCCGCTCGCCGCAGCCCCGGCCAGCGCATCCCCCGGCACCGTGAACAGCGCGGAGACCCGCAGCAGTTCGGCCCAGTCCCGCGCACTCATGCGACCGCCCCCGCCCACGGCCCCGACACCCGAGCCGGCCATCGCAGGCCACCCGAGCGGCAGACCCCCTCGACCGCCTCCGAGCCCACAGCCGAGCCCACGACCACCCACGACCCCGGCACCGGCACCGGCACCGGAGCCGGAGCCGAACCCCGCAAGCTCGCCCGACCACCCCCCGCATCCGTCACACCGACCAGGGGCACGACACGCACGCCCGGACCACCCGAACCGTCCGAACCACCCGAACCACCCGAACCACCCGAGCGGCAAACTCCCTCAACTACCGCCCACAGCCCCGGCACCGAAGCCGTAGCCGTAGCCGTAGCCGTAGCCGGAGTCAGGGCCCGACCCGATCCCCGCGAGCCCGCGCAGCGACCCCCCGCGCGGCGGCCTCCCGCGGCCGCCGCGCGGAGTGGGGCGGTCGCAGACCCCGTTCCACCGGTGAGGTCGGACGTGAGGAGGCGTATGCGGTGGCCCCTCACGCGCCCTCCTCCCGAAGCCGTCCCGCGAAGTCCACCAAGGCCTTGTACTGCTCCCCGAGCGCGGCCGACCCGCCGCCGTCCGGGTCCTTGAAGTAGAAGCCCAGCTCCGGCAGCGGGCCCGCGATGCCCAGTTCCGCCGCCCGTGCCACGAGCCGTGCCAGGTCGAGGATCAGCGGGGCCGCGAGTGCCGAGTCGCAGCCCTGCCAGGTGGTCTGCAGGACCATGCGGGAGCCGAGGAAACCGTCGAACGCGATGTGGTCCCAGGCGGTCTTCCAGTCGCCGAGCGCGGGCACGTCGTCGATGTGGACCTCGCCCTCGGGGGCCGAGCCGAAGACGTCGGCGAGGACGCGCTCCTTGCCCGCGTTCTTGGCGGCGGCGGCACCGGGGTCGGCGAGGGCCGCCCCGTCGCCGCCCCCGAGGAGGTTCGTGCCGGACCAGGCGCGCACGGCGAGCGCCCGCTGCAGGAACATCGGGGCGAGCACCGACCGCAGCAGGGTCTGGCCGGTCTTGCCGTCGCGGCCCGAGTAGGGCAGGCCGCTGGCGGCGGCAGGCGCAGCAAGTACCGGGTGGTGCAGGCCCGTTGAGGGCGTGAAGTTCACATAGGGGCAGCCCGCCCGCAGGGCCGCCGCCGCGTAGAGCGAGCTCGCGGGCAGGCCCGCGCCCTCGCCGGGCAGGGCTTCGGTGGAGGCGACGTTCACCACGACGGCCCGCCCCAGACCCTGGCGGCGTACGAAGTCACGTATGTCGTCGGCGAAGGAGTCGATCAGCTCCTCCTCCGACCGGGTGTCGCCGGGCAGCGGCCCGCCACCGCGTATCTCCGCGTCCGCGGCGGCGAGTTCGCCGAGCACCGCGGCCGGAAGGCCGTGCGGCAGCACCCCCGCGCTCACCAGTTGCTCGGCCCGCTTGGGCAGCGGGCAGCCGGAGGTGTCGTGCCCGCCGAACACCAGCGAGCCCAGCGCCGGGAGCCCGCTGTCGGCGAACGGCGGGGTCTCCGTCACCATCCCCGTCGCCGGTTGCAGCCCCGCCGCGACGGCCGCGCAGCCCGCGACGGCGGTCGTGGCGACGGAGCCGCGAGCCCCGATCAGCCAGACACCAGTAGCAGTTGGGGTAGAGGTAGTGGACACAGGCTGCCTCCCAAGTTCCGTACGTACTCCCGACGTACGCACTCCGTACGCGACTCCACATACATAGGCCGTACATACGTGTCGTACACACGTGCAGCGCACACGTGTCGTGCACGCGCTGAAAGACGGTGGGGGACGAAAGACGGTGGGCGGAGGTCCGGCGTCCTCCGCCCACCGTCGACTAGTGACCCCCGCCGGGCCGGGCGCGCAGTTCCTTCACCCGGATGTTGCGGAACGAGACCTCGTCGTCGGCGCCGTGGTTCTGGATGCCGACATGGCCCTGGCGCAGGCTGCGCGCCGGGTCGGTGTTGGTGAAGTCGTTGATCTTCACACCGTTGAGGTAGATCCGCAGGCGCTCGCCCTCGACCCGGAGTTCGTAGGTGTTCCACTCCCCCGGCGGGTTGAGCGCGGCGTCCCGCTTGGCGATGTCCGCCGACTTGAAGCCGTACACCGAGCCGGTGGTCTTCTCCGGTACGTCCGTGGCGTCGATCTGGATCTCATAGCCGTTGTTGACGGCCGACCACGGGTCGTCGGAGGGCGGGAAGCCCACAAAGATCCCGGAGTTGTCGTCTCCGGCCATCTTCCAGTCGACCTTGAGCGAGTACGCCGCCAGCTCGCGCTGCGCGTACCAGAGCATCCCCATCCCGCCGGTCGTCGTCAGCGTGCCGTCGGCCAGCGTGAACGCGCCGGGTCCGGCCTGCTTCCAGCCGTCCGTCGACGTCCCGTCGAAGAGGGGCGTATAGCCCTTCTCCACCCGGCAGTCGGCCTGCGCGTCGCCGATCGCCCACCGGATGCCGCCGAGCAGATGCTGCCGGAAGGCGGGGTCGGCGTAGGACTCCTTGGTGTGGCCGCCGCCGGTGTAGAAGGAGCGGCCGCCCTGATAGTCCTGGCACCAGGCGATGGGGTGGTCGCCGTTCATCGACCCGCCGGTGTAGGAGCTCTCGTCGAGCGAGGCGAGGACATGGGCGCTATCGCGGGGATTGGAGCGGTAGTTGTACCACTCGTCCGTACGCTGCCACGCCGCGCCCAGATGCCCGGTGGCGGGATGCCCCCGGTCCTCGACGACGACCTTCGCGTCCTGTATCGCGGGGTGCGACTGGAAGTAGGCGCCGGCGAGCCCGCCGTAGAACGCCCAGTCGTATTCGGTGTCGGCGGCGGCATGCACTCCTACGTAGGCGCCGCCGCCCTTGATGTAGCCCTCGAAGGCGGTCTGCTGCTCGGAGTTGAGCACGTCGCCGGTGGTCGAGAGCCAGACCACGGCGTCGTACTGGGCGAGGTTCGAGGCCGTGAAGGCCCCGGCGTCCTCGGTGGCGTCGACCGCGAAGCCGTTCGCCGTGCCGAGGTCCTTGACGGCGGCGATGCCGTCCGGGATGGAGTCGTGCCGGAAGCCGGCCGTCTTGCTGAAGACAAGGACCTTCCCGGCCGCCGCCGAGGCGGCGGACTCCTCCGGCGCCTTGGACGACGCCGGTCCCGATACGCAGCCGATGAGCAGGGCGGCCGCGGCCGTCGCGGTGGCCAGCCGCGCTGATGCACGCATGGTTGTCCCTTTCTCATCCGTGGGTTCAGCCGGTGGTGAGGCTGAAGTCGTCGACGTCGTAGAGGGCTCCGCTGCCCGTGCCCTTGAAGACCAGGACGAGGCTGGTGGTGCCCTTCGGCGCCTTGCTCAGGGTCGCGGTGACGTCCTTGTACGTCTCCCAGGAGCCGGTCGGCTCGACCTTCACGGAGCCGAGCAGCCGGCCGCCCGCGGAGCCGCTGCGGATCTCCAGGGTGCCGCCCGCTCCGGCCGAAGCGACGCGCGCGGTAAGGGACTTGGCGTTGCCCAGGATGTACGGCTTGAAGGAGATCCAGTCGCCGTTGTTGATGTCGCCGACGGTCTTGCCGCCGTGCGCCGGTGTGTGGGCGACGACCGAGACGCCCTTGGAGCCGTTGTAGTGCTCGGCCTGGCGGTGCTTGGGCTGGACGACGTTCTGGTCGTGGGTGGTGAGGGCCGGCTGGCCGTTCGCGCCCTTGTCGGTGTACTCGGCGTCGAAGACCCCGAAGATGTTCGCGTTCGGGTCGTGCTCGCCGTCCGCGGAGGTCTGCAGGGTGCCCTCGCAGCCGTTGGCCGAGGTGACGGGGTGGCCGTGGCTGTCGTGGCCGAGGATGTGGGTGACCTTGACCTTGGTGCAGTCGATGGTGCCGTCCTCGGGGTCGGTCACCTTCACCTTGAACGGGATCTTGTCGCCGAAGGTGAACAGCTGGCCGTCGCCCGGCAGTTCAAGGGTGACCTTGGGCGCGGTGTTGCCGACGACGACATGCACGTCGGCGCTTCCGGTGCGGCCCGTGGAGTCCTTCGCGGTGACGGTCGCGGTGTAGGTGCCGTTCTTCTTGTACGTGTACGTCGGGTTGGCCCCGGTCGCCGTGCCGCCGTCCCCGAACGCCCAGGAATACGTCAGCGTGCCGCCGTCCGCGTCGGTGGCCTTGGAGGTGAAGCCGACCTTCAGCGGGGCCTGGCCGGAGGTCTTGCTCGCGCTCGCCTCGACGACCGGCGAGTGGCCGTCCGTCGCGTTCTCTATGCGGTAGAGGGCGGAGTGCTCGTCGCCGCCGAACCAGGCGGTCCCGTAGTCGAGGACGTACAGCGCCCCGTCGGGCCCGAACTCCATGTCCATCACCTGGGTCCCGGTCCACGGGAAGGCGTTGATGGACTGCACGGAGCCGTCGGCGGAGTGCTCGATGCGCTTGATCCAGCGGCGCCCGAACTCCCCGGCGAAGAAGTCGCCGTCGTAGGCCTCGGGGAACTTCACGGGCGACGTCGACGCCGCGTCGTACCGGTAGACCGGCCCGCCCATCGGCGACTCGGAGCCGCTGCCGAACTCGGGCACGGAGCCGCCGTCGTACGGGATCCAGGCTTCCTGCGCGGGCGGCAGGTCGGTCAGGCCCGTGTTGTGCGGCGAGGTGTTCTTGAGGGCCGCGCAGTCGAACTTGGCGCCCGAGGTGCCGGTGGCGAAGTCGTAGTCGACGTAGGCGTCGTTCTTGCCGGTGCAGTACGGCCAGCCGTAGTTGCCGGGCTTGGTGACGCGGGCGAACTCAACTTGGCCCGCGGGCCCGCGACTTGCGTTTGCCGCACCCGCGTCGGGGCCGTAATCACCCACGTACACAATGCCGGTGGGCTTGTCGACGCTCATCCGGAACGGGTTGCGGAAGCCCATGGCGTAGATCTCGGGACGCGTCTTGTCCGTCCCCGGCGCGAAGAGGTTGCCGCTGGGGTTGATGTACGTCCCGTCGGCGTTGACCTTGATCCGCAGGATCTTGCCCCGCAGGTCGTTGGTGTTGCCGGCGCCGCGCCGGGCGTCGTACGCGGGGTTGCGGTTCGCCCGCTCGTCGATGGGCGTGAAGCCGTCCGAGGCGAACGGGTTGGAGTCGTCGCCCGTCGACAGGTACAGGTTGCCGTCCTTGTCGAAGTCGATGTCGCCGCCGACGTGGCAGCAGATGCCGCGGGACGCGGGGACGTCGAGGATCTGCTTCTCGCTGGCGTTGTCGAGGGTGCCGTCCTCCTTCAGCACGAAGCGGGAGAGGCGGTTCACTCCGTCGAACTTCTTGAAGTCGTCGGCCGTGCCCTCGTTGGGGGCGTCGCCCGCGGGGGTGTTCAGCGGGGGCGCGTAGTAGAGGTAGATGAACCGGTTCTCGCCGAACTTCGGGTCCACGCCGACGCCTTGGAGGCCCTCTTCGTCGTGCGAGTAGACGTTCAGCTTGCCGGCGAGCTTGGTGGTGCCGTTCGCGTCGGTGATGCGGAGTTCGCCGTCGCGGGAGGTGTGCAGGACCTTGCGGTCGGGCAGGACGGCGAGGGTCATGGGCTCGCCGACCTCCTCCTCGCCCTTGGCGAGGGTGACCTGCTGGAAGTCCTCGGCGGCGGCTGCGGCCGCTTTGGGCTCGGGCGCCTCGGCGGCGCCGGCGCCGGTCCCGGGGGTGAGGGCCAAGGTGGCGCCCGCCAGGAGTGTGGTGGCGAGGAGTGCGAGTGGCTTGCGGAGTCTGGGCCGTTTCCTGTGCACGAGTCCCTCCGGGGGAGCTGGTGGTACGGGGCGGGCGGGTCTCCGGGTGCGCCGTCACCCGGGCCTTGCGGTGCTGTATGTCATGCGCGCATCAACGACGCTATCCGGCTTTGTCCGGGCCGGAAAGCCCTTGCGCAGCGGTCGAGTTGGGCTTTTTCCTGCGGCTGGACAAAGGGGGTTTTGGGCATGTTTGATCCCCTCCCCGCCCCTTCCCGAAAGTCCTGACGGACGGCTTCGGGGCTCCGCCCCGGACCCCGGATCGGCCTTCGGCCTCTGTCCTCAAACGCCGGACGGGCTGATTTCATCAGCCCGTCCGGCGTTTGAGGACACCGCCCGCAGGGCGGAAGGCTGCGCAGCATCTCGGGAAGGGGCGGGGCGGGGAGAATGCAGTTACTCGGCTCCCCCGAACGCCGCGTCGAAGGAGGCCGTCGGGGGCTCGAAGTCATATGCCTTCAACCGCGACAGCGCCTCAGGGGCACCCTGTAGCCGGTCCATCCCCGCGTCCTCCCACTCGACCGAGATCGGCCCCGAGTAGTCGATGGACCGCAGCATCCGGAACACGTCCTCCCAAGGGACGTCCCCGTGGCCCGCGGAGACGAAATCCCAGCCGCGACGGGGGTCGCCCCACGGCAGATGCGAGCCCAGGCGGCCATTGCGGCCGTCAAGGCGGCGCCGCGCCTCCTTGCAGTCCACGTGGTAGATCCGGTCCCGGAAGTCGTAGAGGAACCCGACCGGATCCAGGTCCTGCCACACGAAGTGCGAGGGGTCGAAGTTCAGGCCGAAGGCCGGACGCCGGTCCACCGCCTCCAGGGCCCGGACCGTGGTCCAGTAGTCGTACGCGATCTCGCTGGGGTGGACCTCATGGGCGAACCGCACGCCCTGCGCGTCGAAGACGTCCAGGATCGGGTTCCAGCGGGTGGCGAAGTCCTCGTACCCCCGCTCGATCATGGACTCCGGCGCGGGCGGGAACATCGCGACCAGATGCCAGATCGACGACCCGGTGAACCCGATGACCGTGTCGACGCCGAACGCCGCCGCGGCCCGCGCCGTGTCCGCGATCTCCGCCGCCGCCCGCTGCCGTACGCCCTCCCCGTCGCCGTCGCCCCAGATCCGCGCGGGCAGGATCGCCTGGTGCCGCTCGTCGATGATCGAGTCGCACACGGCCTGGCCGACCAGGTGGTTGGAGATGGCCCAGCATTTCAGGCCGTACTTTTCGAGCAGTTGGTGCCGGCCCGGCAGGTATCCCGGATCGGCCAGGGCCTTGTCGACCTCGAAGTGGTCGCCCCAGCAGGCGAGTTCGAGCCCGTCGTAGCCGAAGTCGCGGGCGAGCCGGCAGACCTCTTCGAGCGGCAGGTCGGCCCACTGTCCGGTGAAGAGCGTGAAGGGGCGGGGCATGACGACTACGCCTCCTGTACGGGATCGGGGAGGGGGACGGATACAGGGATGGGGGTGTACGCGGAGTTCTTCTCTGCGCTCTCCTCGACCGCCGCGAGCACCCGCTGCACCTGCAGCCCGTCCGCGAAGGACGGCGCGGGGTCGGTGCCGGCGGCGATCGCGTGGACCAGGTCGCGCGCCTGGTGCACGAAGGTGTGCTCGTAGCCGAGGGCGTGGCCGGGCGGCCACCAGGCCTCCAGGTAGGGGTGCTCGGCCTCGGTGACGAGGATGCGGCGGAAGCCTGCCGAAGCCGCGGGCTCGGTGTGGTCGTGGAAGGAGAGCTCGTTGAGGCGCTCCAGGTCGAACGCCAACGACCCGTCGGAGCCGTTGAGTTCGAGCCGCAGCGCGTTCTTGCGCCCCGAAGCGAACCGTGTCGCCTCGAAGGAGGCAAGCGCGCCGGACGCGAGCCGACCGGTGAACAGCGCGGCGTCGTCCACGGTCACCGGCCCCTTCGCCGCGCCCCCGCCCGCCCCGGACAGACCCGCCGACGCACCGTCGAGCAACGGCCGTTCGCGTACGAACGTCTCCGTCATGGCGGACACCCCGACGAGCGGCTCCCCGGCGACGAACTGCGCCAGATCCACGATGTGCGCCCCGAGGTCCCCGAGCGCCCCCGACCCGGCGTGCTCGCGCTCCAGGCGCCAGGTCAGCGGGAACTCCGGGTCGACGAGCCAGTCCTGCAGATAGGCGACGCGCACGTGCCGGACCGTGCCGATGCGGCCCTCGGCGACCATGCGCCGGGCGAGCGCCATCGCGGGCACCCGGCGGTAGTTGAAGCCGACCATCGCGAGCTGACCGCGGGCGCGGGCGCGCCGGGCGGCGTCCGCCATGGCCTCGGCCTCCTCGACCGAGTTCGCGAGGGGCTTCTCGCACAGCACGTGCTTGCCCGCGTCCAGGGCGGCGATGGCGATCTCGGCGTGGCTGTCGCCCGGTGTGCAGATGTCGACGAGCTGCACGTCGTCGCGTGCGATCAACGCGCGCCAGTCGGTCTCGGCCGCCGCCCAGCCGAGCCGGTCGGCGGCCGCCCTGACCGCTGCGCCGTCGCGCCCGCAGACGGCCGCGAGACGGGGGCGAAGGGGCAGGTCGAAGACGTGGGACACGGTGCGCCAGCCCTGGGAGTGGGCGGCGCCCATGAACGCGTAGCCGACCATCCCGACGCCCAGGGCCTGTGGCGGGGCTCCCCCGCCACCCGGCCCGGCGCCCGGCGTGTGCTCCGTCTCGTCCTCCAGCATGCGGTCTTCCTCCTCAACGGCGGTGGGCCGACCGGCCCGGTGCGGTGCGGTAACGGCGCCTGGTCACGGCTCACTTGAAGCCCGTGGCCATGTATTCGCCGACGTTGTCCTTGGTCACGACCGCCGAGTAGAGCGTGATGGACGCGGGGATCTCCCGTTCGGCGAAGCCTGCGACGCCCTTGCTCTGCCCGAGGGCGCGGGCCACGTCGATCGCCGAGGCCGCCATGGTCGGCGGGTAGAGGACGGTCGCCTTGAGGACCGAGTTGTCCTTCTCGATGGCCTCGAACGCGGAGAGCGCGCCCGCGCCGCCGACCATGAAGAACTCGTCGCGCCCGGCCTGCTTGATGGCCGTCAGCGCGCCCACGCCCTGGTCGTCGTCGTGGTTCCACAGGGCGTCGAAGCTCTTCTGCGCCTGCAGCAGGCCGGACATCACGGACTGCCCCGACTCGACGGTGAACTTGGCGGCCTGCCGGGCCACCTTCTCGACGTTGGGGAAGTTCTTCAGGGCGTCGTCGAAGCCCTTGGTGCGTTCCTGGGTGAGCTCCAGGGTGTCCATCCCGGCGAGCTCGACGACCTTGGCGTTCTTCTTGTCCTTGAGCTTCTCGCCGATGTACATCCCGGCGTTGAGGCCCATGCGGTAGTTGTCGCCGCCGACCCAGCAGCGGAAGGCCTGGGGCGAGGCGAAGATCCGGTCGAGGTTGATCACGGGGATGCCGGCCTTCATGGCCTTCAGGCCGGCCTGGGTCATGGCCTTGCCGTCGGCCGGCAGGATCACCAGGACGTCGACCTTCTTGTTGATGAGGGTGTCGATCTGGCCGATCTGGGTGGCCGTGTCGTTGGAGCCCTCGGTGATCTCCAGGGTGACGTCGCTGTACTTCTTGGCACGCTCACGGGCGTTGACGTTGATGGCGTTCAGCCAGCCGTGGTCGGCCTCGGGCCCGGCGAAGCCGATGGTGACGGGCTTGCCCGGCTTGTCGTCGGCGATGGGCGCGTTGTTGCTGGGCTGCTTGTTCTCCTCCTTGGGGTCATTGCTGGTGCAGGCGGTGAGGAGCGCACCGGTCGACACGGCGGCGGCTCCGAAGAGCAGCCCTCTGCGGCTCGTGATTTCTGGCATGACGGACCCTTCGCGGGAGGGGAACTGGCGGTTGGGAGAAGGGAGTTGCTCAGTGCTGTGATGCGCTAGGGAGTTTTGGAGGCGCGACCCTGGACCAGGACCGCGGCGACGATGATCGCGCCCTTGGCGATCTGCTGGGTGGCGGTCTCCAGGTTGTTCAGCTGGAAGATGTTGGTGATCGTGGTGAAGATCAGTACGCCGAGCACGGAGCCGACGATGGTGCCCCGGCCCCCGCTGAGCAGGGTGCCGCCGATGATCGCGGCGGCGATGGCGTCGAGCTCGTACAGATTGCCGTTGGTGTTCTGACCGGATCCGGAGAGCACGATCAGCAGGAAGGCGGCGATCCCGCAGCACAGCCCGGACAGCAGGTACAGGTACAGACGCTGTCGTCGTACGTCGATGCCGGCGAGCCGTGCCGCCTCCGCGTTGCCGCCCACGGCGACGGTGCGCCGCCCGAACGTCGTCCGGTTCAGGAGCAGCCAGCCGACGACGGCGACGCCGCCGAAGATGAGGGCGAGCGGCGGGATGCCGAGGATGAACGAGTCGCGTTCGCCGAGGGAGAGCACCGACTGGTTGTCAATGGTCTGAGTCTTGCCGTCGGTGATCTGCAGAGCCAGGCCCCGGGCCGAGGCGAGCATGGCGAGCGTCGCGATGAACGGCACGATCCCGCCGTACGCGACGAGCACGCCGTTGACGAGGCCACAGCCCAGGCCGACGATCACCGCGGTGAAGAGGATGCCCGCGAAGCCGTACTCCTGGGTGGCGAGGGTCGTCGCCCAGCAGGAGGAGAGCGCCACGATCGCGCCGACGGACAAGTCGATGCCGCCGGACATGATGACGAAGGTCATGCCGACAGTGACGACGCCGATGGTCGAGGCCTGGGTGAGGATCAGCTGGACGTTGCGGGTGTCGAGGAATGCGTCGGGCTTGGTGATGCCGCCGATGAGGACGAGCACGACGAGGACGCCGACCAGGGAGAGCGTGCGGACGTCGGCGCGGGCGAAGGTGACGCGCCAAGGGCTGCCGTTCGGGGTGTCCGTCTTGCCCACGGCGAGCACGGGCCCCGCTCCGGGGCCGTTCTGCTCCGCCTTCGATGCGGCCTTGTTCATGACGCGGGGCTCCCTTCCATGACGAGGTCGAGTACGCGGTGTTCGTCGAGCTCCCGGGCGGGTGCCTCGTGGACGACTCGGCCCTCGCGCAGGACGAGTACGCGGTCGGCGAGGCCGAGGACTTCGGGGACCTCGCTGGAGACGAGGAGCACGGCGAGGCCTTCGTCGGCGAGGCGGCGGATGACTGCGTAGAGCTCGGCGCGGGCGCCGACGTCGACACCGCGGGTGGGTTCGTCGAGCAGCAGCACCCGGCAGCCGCGAAGGAGCCAGCGGGCGAGGACCGCCTTCTGCTGGTTGCCGCCGGACAGGGTGCGGACGGCGGCGTGCGGACGGTCGGGCCGCAGCGAAAGCTCCTGGGTGGCCTTGCGGGCCGCCGCGAGCTCCGCCCGCCGGTCGAGCCAGCCCCAGCGCGAGAAGCGGGACATGGACGACACAGACACGTTGCGGGTGACCGACTCCATCATCAGCAGGGCCTGCGCCTTGCGCTCCTCGGGGGCGAGCCCGAGCCCGGCGCGGACGGCGGCGCGTACGCTGCCCGGCTTCAACACCCGTCCGTCGATGAGGACTTGACCGGCGCTGGGCTTGCGCGCCCCGTACACCGTCTCCAGGATCTCGGAGCGCCCGGAGCCGACGAGTCCGGCGAGCCCGACGATCTCGCCGGGCCGCAGCTCCAGGTCGAGCGGCGCGAACTCGCCGTCGCGGGCGAGACCTCGGACCTTGAGCAGCGGGACGTCCCCGGTGACTCCGGTGGGCCGGTCGGGGAAGGCGTACTCGACGTTGCGGCCGGTCATCAGGGCGACGACCTCGCGCGTCGGGGTGGACTTCGCGGGGAGTCCGACGGCCACGGCGCGGCCGTCCTTGAGGACGGTGACACGGTCGCCGATGCGGCGGATCTCCTCCAGGCGGTGCGAGATGTAGACGACGGCGACACCGTCCGCGGTGAGGTCGCCGACGATGCGGAAGAGGTTGTCGACCTCGTCCGGGTCGAGGGCGGCGGACGGCTCGTCCATCACAATGAGGCGGACGTCGTGGGAGAGGGCCCGGGCCATCGACACGATCTGCTGCTGGGCGGCGGAGAGCTCGCCGACGAGGCTGGCCGGATCGATCTCGGGGTGGCCAAGTCGCTTGAGCAGCTTGCCCGTTGAGGTGCGCGCGTCCCGTCCGCGTACGACGAACCCGGCGGTGGTCGGCTCGTGCCCGAGGTAGACGTTCTCGGCCACGGACAGACCTTCGACGAGGTCGAGCTCCTGGTAGATGGTGGCGATCCCGAGCCGCATCGCCGCGATCGGCGACTTGAGCGTGACGGTCTCACCGCGCCAGGTGATCTGCCCGCCGTCGGGCTGGTGGGCGCCCGCGAGGACCTTGATCAGGGTGGACTTGCCCGCGCCGTTCTGGCCGAGCAGGCAGTGCACTTCGCCGGGCCGGACGTCGAGGGCGACGCCGTCCAGGGCGCGTACGCCGGGGAAGGACTTGGTGATGCCCTGCATGGTGAGCAGGGGTGGCTGGTCGGCGGGCAGCGGTGGTTCAGGTGTTGCCATGACGGTTCCCCTCGGCGGGTACGCGGCCGGTGAGCGGGCAGGGCAAAGCTGAGCGCTGTGCTGGGGTGGTTCTGACGTGCGGCTCTTACAAGTCGTACGAGGCGTACGGTGCGCGCGGATCAGGCAGGCGAGAACAGATGGTCGCTGATGAGCCGGGCCGCCCCGATCACTCCTGCGGTCGGCCCCAACTCGCCCAGGACGATGGGGAGATTGCCGGTCGCGAGCGGGAGCGACTGGCGGTAGACCTGGGTGCGGATCGCGGCGAGCAGGGTGTGGCCGAGCCCGGTCACCCCGCCGCCGATCACCACCAGGCCCGGATTGAAGAAGCTGACCAGGCCGGCGATCACCTGGCCGGTGCGGTTGCCGCCCTCGCGGATCAGGTCGAGCGCGGTGGCGTCCCCCGCCGCGGCCGCCGCGGCGACATCGGCGGCGGTGAGCTTGCCGGTGGCCTCCAGGCGGTCCGCGAGTTCCGGGGACAGTCCGGAGCGGGCGGCCTCCTCGGCGTCGCGGGACAGGGCCGCGCCGCTGAAGTGGGCTTCCAGGCAGCCCCTGTTGCCACAGGCGCAGGCGCGCCCGTCGGGCTCGACCTGGATGTGCCCGATGTCGCCGGCGCTGCCCGTCGTACCGCGGTAGACCTCACCGCCGACGACGATGCCGCAGCCGATGCCCGTGCCGATCTTGACGCAGAGGAAGTCGCCCACGGAGCGTGCGACGCCCGCGTGCTGCTCCCCCATCGCCATCAGGTTCACGTCGTTGTCGACCATGACCGGGCAGCCCAGGTCCTGGCTGAGCGCCTCCCGGACCGGGAACCCGTCCCAGCCGGGCATGATCGGCGGGGCGACCGGGACGCCTTCGGGGTAGCGGACGGGGCCGGGCACGCCGATCCCCGCTCCGTCGAACCCCTCCGCGACCCCGGTGGCCTTAAGCTTGGCCGCCATCGCGAGCACCTGCTCGAAGACGGCGACCGGTCCTTCCCGTACGTCCATGGGCTGGTTGAGATGCCCGAGGACCTCCAACTCGGCGTTGGTGACGGCCACATCGATCGACGTGGCACCGATGTCGACGCCGAGGAAGCGCAGCGCGGGGGCGAGCCGGATGTTGTGCGACCGACGGCCACCGCGCGAGGCGGCGAGGCCGTCGGCCACCACGAGACCGGTCTCCAGGAGCCGGTCCACTTCCACGGCGAGCTTGGAACGCGAGAGGTCGACCTGATCCCCGAGCTGGGCCCGGGAGTTCGGCCCGCCGTCACGCAGCAGACGGAGCAGTCGCGCCTGGTGCGCGTTCGCGGGTCGAGCCGTCATGCGCCTCACGCTGCCCCTCCCGCCGTGGTCGGCATCTCGCTGCTTTCGAGGGGAACGTAGCAGCGGCTGCTGGGACTGGGAAGAAGTTGAGCAGGAATCCATCCCAACTTTCTCCACCTTGAGGACAAAGATGCGTGCGGCCCCGCACCAGGAACGGGCGTGCGAGGCTCTGGAAGGTCCTACGGGATGGTCCTACGGAAAGGGAACCGCATGATCCTCGTCACCGGCGCCACCGGAAACGTCGGCTCCGAAGTCGTCCGCCACCTCGTCCAACAGGGCGAACGGGTAAGGGCGTTCAGCCGCTCGGGGCGCGTCCCCGAGGGTGCCGAGGGCGCCGAGGGGTTCGCGGGCGACCTCAACAGCGCGGACTCGGTCACGGCGGCGCTCGACGGCATGAGCGCCGTCTTCCTGCTCCCCGGCTACCAGGAGATGCCCGAGTCGCTGGCCGCGATGCGCCGGTCCGGCGTCGAGCGGGTGGTGCTCCTGTCCAGCAGCTCGATCCCGGTACCGGGTGACCGCTCCAACGCGGTCACCCGCTACATGCTGGAATCGGAGGACGCGGTCCGCGCCTCGGGCCTGCCCTGGACGTTCCTGCGCCCGGTCGGCTTCGCCTCCAACGCCCTGCAGTGGAAGGACCAGTTGGCGGCGGGCGACGTGGTCCGCGCCCCGTTCGCCGGCGTACGGACCGCGACGATCGACCCGTACGACATCGGTGCGGTCGCCGCACTCGCGCTCCGCTCGGCACAGCACGAGGGCCAGGCCTACGCCCTGACGGGCCCCGAAGCCCTCCTCCCGGCCGACCGGGTCCGCATCCTGGCCGAGGTACTGGACCGCAAGCTCCACTTCGAGCCCCAGCCGGACGGCGAGGCGAGGGCGGAGATGACCGCACAGATGCCGGCCGAGTACGTCGAGGCGTTCTTCAGCTTCTATGTGGACGGGACTCTGGACGAGTCCCAAGTGCGGCCGACCGTGCGTGAGTTGACCGGAAGGGAGCCTCGCACCTTCCGTGAGTGGGCCCAATCAGCCGGTCCGCAAGCCTTCAGCCCGTCCGGCGTTTGAGGACACCGCCCGAAAGGCGGAAAGCTTCGCAGAATTACGGGAAGGGGCGGGGCGGGGAGAAAATCAGCCCTCGGCCCGCTGATGATAGGTACGCCGGGTGTGCTCGGTATGCGCCCGCATCACATCCTTGGCCCGCTCCTCATCCCGCGCGGCGATCGCCGCGATCAAATCGCGATGCTCGATCCACGACTGCTTCCCCCGCTGCCGGGCAACCGGCGTGTAATACCACCGCACCCGCCGATCAACCTGCCCGGCCAGCTCGGCAAGGACCACGTTCCCCGCCAGCTCCATGACCTTGGCATGGAACCGCGCATTGGTCGCGACCACCAGGTCACGCTCCCCGTCGGCGACAGCCTTCTCCCCGATCTCGCACAGCTCCTCGAGCGCGGCGATCCCCGCCGTGCCCGCATTGGCCGCCGCAAGCCGCGCCGCCTCCGCCTCGAGCAACGTACGCACGGTGAGCAGCTGGTCGGCCTCCTCCTCGGTGGGCTCGTGCACAAAGGCACCCTGCGCGGGCCGCAGATCGACCCACCCCTCGGTGTTGAGCCGCTGCAGCGCCTCGCGCACGGGCTGGCGGGACACCCCGAGGTGCCCGGCGAGTTCGCTCTCCACGAGGTGCTGGCCCGGGCGCAGCGCACGGGTCGTTATCAGCTCGAGGAGCGCCTCGTACACCCGCTCGCGCAGCGGGCCGGGCCGCTCCAGTTTCGGCACGGCACCCTGTGGCAGTCCTGCGGACAACATCGCGGTCCCCCTCCTCGGCTACTGACAGCCCTCGGCTACGTACAGCCAAGTCTCCCTACTACATTGGCTATCGTCTACAGTCTACCGAGCACAATGGCCAGATCCAGAGGGAGTTGACCTCATCACACCGGCCCCAGAGGCACGCGGTGAAGACGTCACGGGCAGCGCACGACCTGCCCCGCATAGCTGAGGTTCCCGCCGAAGGCGAAGAGCAGCACCGGCGCCCCGGGCTCGATCTCCCGCCGCTCCACCAGCTTGGACAGCGCGAGCGGCACGCTGGCCGCCGAAGTGTTCCCGGACTCGATCACATCGCGGGCGACCACCGCGTTCACCGCCCCGATGCGCTCGGCGAGGGGCTCGATGATGCGCAGGTTGGCCTGGTGCAGCACGACCCCTGCCAGGTCCTCGGGGGTGATGCCCGCCTTCTCGCAGACCTTGCGGGCCAGCGGCGGCAGCTGGGTGGTGGCCCAGCGGTAGACGGACTGGCCCTCCTGCGCGAAGACCGGGGGCGTGCCCTCAATGCGTACGGCGTTGCCCATCGTCGGCACCGAGCCCCACAGGACCGGCCCGATCCCGGCCGGCTCGCCCGCGGGGGCGGCCTCGACGACCGCGGCGCCGGCGCCGTCGCCGACCAGGACGCAGGTGGTGCGGTCGGTCCAGTCGGCGACCTCGGACATCTTGTCGGCGCCGATCACCAGGGCCCGGGTCGCCGATCCGGCGCGCAGCGCGTGATCGGCGGTGGCCAGGGCGTGCGTGAAGCCGGCGCACACGACGTTGAGGTCCATGGCGGCGGGCGAGGGGATGCCGAGGCGGGCGGCGACGCGGGCCGCCATGTTCGGGGAGCGGTCGATCGCGGTGGAGGTGGCGACCAGGACCAGGTCGATGTCCTCGGGCGCGAGCCCCGCGGCGGCCAGCGCCTTGGCCCCGGCCTGGGCGGCGAGCTCGTCGACCGGTTCGTCGGGGCCCGCGATGTGACGGGTGCGGATGCCCACGCGGCTGCGGATCCACTCGTCGCTCGTGTCGACCAGTGCCGCCACGTCCTCATTGGTGAGGACCTTGGCGGGCTGGTAGTGGCCGACCGCGGCGATGCGCGAACCGTGCGCTGTGTTCATCTGTGGAACCCCTCGTGCCGGTGACATCAGGACCCACCAGTCTGCTCAGCGACTGGTGGGTAGCAGGGCACGTAAAGCGACAGGATTCCGGCACGGGCCTTGGAGGCTTCTCATGATCTGCGCGGCCGCCCTTATCCCGAGGGCACGTCCGCCCTTATCCGGCGAACACGCACATCCTCCCCGGGAGGGACGGCCGCGCTCCGTCCCGCGAACAGCTGTGTGGCCATCCCGCGAACAGCCGTCCGGCTACCCCGTGAACAGCTGCGTGGCCTTGCGTACGAGTTCGTACAGGCCGTAGCCGAGCGGCAGCCCGACCCACAGCCAGGCGAACAGGATCAGGCCGCGGCGGCTAGGCGTCCTCCCTGACGGTGTCGTCATCACTTGCCTTCCTCTGCGCGGGGACGTGGTGGTGGCGCCGGTGGACGGGACGTACGAGCTCATTGGCCACGAAGCCCACCGCGAGCAGGCCGATCATGATGGTGAGCGAGAGCCCGTAGAGCCCGGCGCCGCTCTTGCCCGCCGCCTCCTGGGAGTCGGCCACCCGGTTCACGATCAGCGGCCCGAGCACGCCCGCGGTGGACCAGGCGGTGAGCAGCCTGCCGTGGATGGCGCCCACCTGGTACGTGCCGAAGAGGTCCTTCAGATACGCGGGGATCGTCGCGAAGCCGCCGCCGTAGAAGGACAGGATCACCAGGGCGCAGCAGATGAACAGCGGCTTCGAGCCGTCCCCGAAGCGGGCGATCAGCAGGTACATCAGCGCGCCCACGCCGAGGTAGACCCGGTAGGCGTTCTTGCGGCCGATCAGGTCGGAGGTGGAGGACCAGCCGATGCGGCCCGCCATGTTGGCCGCCGAGAGCAGCGCCACGAAGCCCGCGGCCGCGGAGGCCGTGACGGGTGCGCTGGAGTCCGCGAAGAAGTCCGTGATCATCGGGGCGGCCTTCTCGAGGATGCCGATGCCCGCGGTGACGTTCATGCAGAGGACGACCCACAGGCACCAGAACTGCGGGGTGCGCACGGCGGAGCGTGCGGAGACCTGGGGACCGGTGAGTTCGGGGGCCCGCTGCTCGCCGCTCGCGCCGGTGGCCGGCCGCGGGACGCGGATGAGGAGTACGCCGAGGGACATGAAGAGGGCGTACGTCACTCCGTGGATCAGGAACGCGAGCGCGATGCCCTGGGTCCCGAGGGGGAAGGACTCGATCATCTGCGCCGACCAGGGCGAGGCGATCAGCGCGCCGCCGCCGAAGCCCATGATGGCGATGCCGGTGGCCATGCCGGGCCGGTCCGGGAACCACTTGATCAATGTGGAGACCGGCGAGATGTAGCCGATGCCGAGCCCGATGCCGCCGACGAAGCCGTAGCCGAAGACGATCAGCCAGTACTGCTCGGTCCAGGCGCCGAGGGCGGCGAGCACGAACCCCGAGGAGAAGCAGTACAGCGCCACGGTCATCGCCCAACGCGGCCCGTTGCGCTCCACGAGGGTGCCGCCGAACGCGGCGGACAGGCCGAGCATCACGATGGCCAGCTGGAAGGGCAGGGCGCTCTGCGTACCGGAGAGCCCGAGCTGCAGTTCCAGCGGCGGCTTGAAGACGCTCCAGGCGTAGGCCTGGCCGATGGAGAGGTGGACGGAAAGGGCTGCGGGCGGCACCAGCCAGCGGCTCCAGCCGACAGGTGCGAGAGGCGGGCTCATGGTCGCGAACTCTAGGAAGGCCGGGGCGGGTTGGGAAGGGTGTCGACCGAACACCCGTATGCGATATGCAGTTTCGTCGAACCGTTGAGTCAATTGAATGATCTAACGCGACAATTGGCCCGTCCGGGGCAAAATGCGCATCCACATTTTTCCGGTTTCGTTGCTAATCGTGAGGCCCGTAAACAGGGCTTCCCGAAAACGAAGGAAAATGATCATGTTTCGTAAGTCCCTGGCCGTAATCGGCGCCATCGCCGCCCTCTTCGCCGCCGCCGTCAGCCCGGCCTTCGCCGCGGGCGGGGACGACGCCCCCGGCGGGAACGCGAAGGGCAACGCCAAGCTCGGGCTCGACATCCCCAACACCACCGTCGGCGACAAGCTGTGCGGCGCTCCGTGGCACTGGACCGGCCCGGGCAACGTCGGCGCCGGCGACGGATCGTACAACGCCTGCAACCGCCCGTCGGGCGGCAGCGACCGTGACAGCGGCATCAACATCCTCAACGACGCCTGTCTCGCGCCCTGGCAGTGGAACGGCCCGCTGTCCATCCTTTCGTCGACCGCTCCCTACAACGCCTGCAACGAGAAGTCCGGCAAGGACATGGTCGTGGCCCCGAAGGAGCTGACCCTGCAGGGCACCGCCACCACCACCTCCAACACCAAGGTCGGCAAGAACTGACCGCCGCCCGACCCGGCATCCCCGAGCCCTGCAGCCCGGCCCCTCTCCCCGAGGGGCCGGGCTGCGGCACGTCCGCCACCCGAACCGCCGCTCCGCGCCAGGTCCGCCGCCCGCACCCGAACGCGGCCCCGAACGCGGGACCCGGTCAACTCCCGCTCCTGTGCGAAGTCTTGCCGCACCTCATTCCATACTGTAGACAATATTCAGTCGACATCGAGTGGCCCGGCAGCCGAGCGTCCGCCCGGTCCGCTCCCGTCCTTCGACGCCCTTCCATCGGTTCCCTCGACCGAACGGAGAGCCAAGTGAAAGTCGCAGTTGTCGGTGCCGGAGCGATCGGCGCCTACGTCGGAGCCGCGCTGCACCGCGCCGGCGCCGATGTCCATCTCGTCGCCCGTGGACCGCACTTGGCGGCCATGCGGCAGCACGGAGTCAGGGTGCTCAGCCCGCGCGGTGACTGGACCGCGCAGGTGCCCGCGACGGACCGGCCGGCCGACATCGGCCCGGTCGACCATGTCTTCCTGGGACTCAAGGCCAACTCCTATGCGGCGTGCGGGCCGCTGGTCGAGCCGCTGCTCCAGGACCACACGTCGGTGATCGCCGCGCAGAACGGCATCCCCTGGTGGTACTTCCACCGGCACGGCGGCCCGCACGACGGGCAGCGCGTCGAGAGCGTCGACCCCGGCGGCTCGGTCAGCGCGGTCCTGGAGCAGCGGCGGGCCATCGGGTGCGTCGTCTACGCGGCAACGGAGCTGGAGGGTCCGGGAGTTGTACGCCACCTCGAAGGCACCCGGTTCTCCATCGGCGAGCCCGACCGGTCGGTGTCCAAGCGCTGCCTGGAGTTCAGCGAGGCCATGCAGGCGGGCGGGCTCAAGTGCCCCGTCGAGCCGGATCTGCGCAAGGACATCTGGATCAAGCTGCTCGGCAACATCTCCTTCAACCCGATCAGCGCGCTGACCCGGGCCACGATGGTTCAGATGTGCCGGCATCGCACGACGCGCCAGGTCATCGAGTTGATGATGGCCGAGACCCTGGCCGTCGCCGAGGCGCTCGGCTGCCGCCCCGACATCTCCATCGAGCGCCGCATCGCGGGCGCCGAGCGGGTCGGCGACCACCGGACGTCGACGCTCCAGGACCTGGAGAAGGGCAAACCGCTCGAACTCGACGTACTGCTCGCCGCCGTCGTCGAGTTGGCGTCCATCGCCGACGTCCCGGTGCCCACCTTGCGCACGGTGGACGCCATTTCCGATCTCCTCGCCCGGGGGACCGCCGCCTGAGAGACGCCGGACGGCAGTCCGGCAGCTCCACCTTCAGGGGAGGACCGCTTTCCATGCCGCGTACGACCACCTCCCGGACCGCATCCTTACGGACCGGGAGAAACGCCCCGCCGCCTGCCGCACCGTCGCCCTGGTATCGCACCAAGGCGCCTCCCCGCGGCCCGGCGCGAGCCACTCTGATCGCCACCGGAACCAGCATCTGCGCCCTGCTGATCCTGGTGGCGCTCGGAACCTGGTGGGGGCAGACCCTGCTGATCCCGCCACTGGCCGCGAGCATGGCGCTGGTGGCGGGAGCGTCCGGCACCCCGCTCGGCCAGCCGCGCAATGTGGTGGGCGGGCAGCTGGTGGCCGCGGTCACCGGCTACCTGGTGGTGCTGATCGGCGGGGCGAACGCGTGGAGCGCGGCCGTGGCGGGCGGGCTCGCGCTGGGCGCGATGCTGACACTGCGGATGGCGCACTCGCCCGCCGCCGCCACCGCGATGATCGTCGGGCTCACCGGGCCCCCGGCGCCGGCCTTCCTCGGGCTGCTCCTGCTGGCCACGGTGCTGCTTGTCGCCGTGGGCCTGGTGGGGGCGAGGGCGCCCGGCAGCCGTACCCCGTCTATTGGTGGTGACCGGCGGCTCGCATTGCGGCGGCACACATCCCGGCGGCTCAAATCCCTTACAAGAGGCTTCCGTTGAAGCTCGCCTACAGAATACTGTATGCAATAGGGCGCACCCACTGGTCACAAGCCAGGGGCCATCTCCATGGGCAGGTATGAGGAGCGCAGCGTGAAGAAGCGAAACCGAACTCCCAAGACGTACAACCGACTTACTCATCCCCTGGTCCGGGACTCGCGCGACGAGCCGTTGCGCCGCGCCACCTGGGACGAGGCGCTGCAGCGGGCCGCCGCGGGGTTCCGCACGGCCCGCGAGGAGCACGGCCCCGACTCCTTCGCCATGCTGTCCTGCGCCCGCGCCACCAATGAAATGAACTACGTGGCACAGAAGTTCACCCGCGTGGTGATGGGCACCAACAACGTCGACTCCTGCAACCGCACCTGTCACGCACCGAGCGTCGCCGGCCTGTCCGCGGCCTTCGGTTCGGGCGGCGGCACCTCTTCGTACGAGGAGGTGGAGCACACCGACTTCATCCTGATGTGGGGCTCCAACGCCCGCTTCGCGCACCCGATCTTCTTCCAGCACGTCCTCAAGGGGATCCACAACGGCGCCCGGATGTACGCCGTCGACCCGCGCCGCACGTCCACCGCCGAGTGGGCGGAGAGCTGGCTCGGCCTCAACGTCGGCACGGACATCCCGCTCGCGCACGCCGTCGGGCGGGAGATCATCCGTGCGGGGCTGCACAACAGGACGTTCATCGAGCGCGCGACGAGCGGTTTCGCGGAGTACGCCGCGCTGGTGGAGCCCTGGACGCTGTCGCTCGCGGAGAAGGTGACGGGCGTACCCGCCGCCGCCATCCGCGACCTCGCCCATGCCTTCGCCACCGCCGAGCGGGCCCAGCTCTGCTGGACCCTCGGCATCACCGAACACCACAACGGCACGGACAACGTACGGGCGTTGATCAATCTCTCGCTCCTGACCGGGCACGTCGGCCGGTGGGGCGCGGGCGTACAGCCGCTGCGCGGACAGAACAACGTGCAGGGCGGCGGCGACATGGGCGCCATCCCCAACCGGCTGCCCGGCTTCCAGGACATCCTGAACGACGGCCACCGGGCGAAGTTCGAGACGGCCTGGGACACGGTGATCCAGCCGCGCTACGGCATGACGCTCACCGAGATGTTCGAGTCGATGGAGCACGGCACGCTGCGCGCCGTCTACTGCATCGGCGAGAACCCGGCCCAGTCCGAGGCCGACAGCGAGCAGGCACTGCGCCGGCTCGCCGCACTCGACCACCTGGTCGTGCAGGACATCTTCCTGACCAAGACGGCCGAGATGGCCGACGTGGTGCTGCCCGCCACGGCCGCCTGGGCGGAGACGGACGGTACGACGACCAACAGCGAACGGCGGGTTCAGCGGGTACGCGCCGCCCTCACGCCGCCCGGTGAGGCGCGCGAGGACATCGACATCATCTGCGACATCGCCGGACGCCTCGGCCACGAATGGAAGTTCGCCGACTCCGAGGCCGTGTGGAACGAGCTGCGCTCCCTGTCCCCCGATCACTTCGGCATGACGTACGAGCGTCTCGACGTGCACCAGGGCCTGCAGTGGCCCTGCCCCGACGAGGACAAGCTGCCGTCGAGCTTCCTGCACGGCCGGCTGTGGGAGACCGACCCCGCGCTGCGCGGTCGCCGAGCGCCCTTCGGCCTGGTCGAGCACGATCCGCCGGTCGACCTGACCGACGAGACGTATCCGCTGCGCCTGACGACCGGGCGTCGCCTGGACTCATACAACACCGGTGTGCAGAGCGGCGGTTTCGCCTCTCCGCTGCGCCGCGGCGAGTACATCGAGCTGTGCCCCGAGGACGCGGAGCACTACGGCGTCCGGGTGGGCGAGGAGGTCCTGGTCGCCTCCCGGCGCGGGACGGTCACCGCGCCGGTCTGGGTCGACCCGGCGCTGCGGCCCGGGCTCGCCTTCATGACCATGCACTTTCCCGACGAGGTGGACACCAACCAGCTGACGATCGAGGCGAATTGCCCGATCGCGGGGACGGCGGAGTTCAAGGCGTCGGCAATACGAATCGAGAAGCTGCCGGCCGGTTTCGCGCCGGCCGATGCGCCGGTCACGGCCGTGAGGAGCTGAGACTGTGGATCTGCACTTCGGTGACAGCAAGCCGACGGACGAGGAGCGGGCGGCGATCGACGCCCTGCTCGGTCCTCCGGAGTCGGCGTGGGAAGGTGCCGCGGACCGTACCGATGCCGATCTGCGCTGGGCGCGCGGGGGCCGGGCGGCGCGGGAGCGGCGGGATCTGCTGTTGCCGGGGTTGCACGCGGTGAACGACCGGGTGGGGTGGATCAGCGAGGGCGCCCTCGACTATCTGTGCCGGCGGCTGACGGTGCCGCCGGCGGAGGCGTACGGGGTGGCCACGTTCTACTCCATGTTCGCGGTGAAGCCGCGGCCCGCGACTGTGGTGCACGTCTGCACGGACTTGGCTTGCGCGGCCCGGGGTTCGGCTTCGGTGTGTGCGAGCTTGGCTGCCCGGCTGGGCCCTGCGGGTACGCCGGTGGCGGGTGGGGCCGTGTGGGAGGAGAGCCCGTGCCTGGGCTTGTGCGAGCGGGCTCCGGCGGCGTTGGTGGTGCGGGCAGGGGTATCCCCTGATGAATCAGCCCGTCCGGCGTTTGAGGACAACCCTTTGGAAGCCGGCGGCAGCCTTACGGGAAGGAGCGGGGCGGGGGATCAAAACGGCCCCGGCGACAGCCTGTTGGCCGCGCTCAGCGGGCAGGAACCCGAGCCGAGGGAGCGGCAAAGAGCCACCGCCGTCATAGCCCCGGCGACCGCCGAAGCCATAGCCCTGGCCGCCGCGGCACCGGAAGCGGCAACCCCCGAACCCGCAGCCGCACTCGCCGTCCCCCAGGCAGGCCAGGACGGCCTGATCCTCCTGCGACGGGTCGGGGTCGTAGACCCCGAGAACCTCGACGACTACCGGGCCAATGGCGGCTACGAGGCCCTGCGGAGGGCCTTCAAACTCGGCCCCGCCGGAGTGATCCGCGAGGTCACCGAGGCCGGCCTCCTAGGAAGGGGCGGCGCCGCCTTCCCCACGGGCCGCAAGTGGAGCGCGACCGCCGCCCAGCCCGACCACCCGCACTACCTGGTCTGCAACGCGGACGAATCCGAGCCCGGCACCTTCAAGGACCGCGTCCTGATGGAGGGCGACCCGTACTCCCTCATCGAGGCGATGACGATCGCGGGCTACGCGACCGGCGCCCACCTCGGTTACCTCTACCTCCGCGGCGAGTACCCCCGCGCCCTGCGGCGCCTGGAGCACGCCATCTCCCAGGCCAGGGCACGCGGCCTGCTCGGCCCGGACGTCCTCGGCCAGGGGTACGCCTTCGACATCGAGATCCGGCGCGGCGCGGGAGCGTACATCTGCGGCGAGGAGACGGCGCTCTTCAACTCCATCGAGGGGTACCGGGGCGAACCCCGGTCCAAGCCGCCGTTCCCCGTCGAGAAGGGCCTGTTCGGCAAGCCGACCGCCGAGAACAACGTCGAGACGCTGGTCAACGTCCTGCCGATCCTGACCATGGGGGCGCAGGCGTACGCGGCCATCGGGACGGAGAAGTCCACCGGGCCCAAGCTGTTCTGCGTCTCGGGCAACGTGGAGCGCCCGGGGATCTACGAGCTGCCGTTCGGCGCGACCCTCGGCGACCTCCTCGACCTGGCGGGCAAGCCCGCACGACTGCGGGCCGTCCTCCTCGGCGGGGCAGCCGGCGGCTTCGTACGCCCCGATGAACTGGACATTCCGCTGACCTTCGAGGGCACGAGGGAGGCCGGCACGACCCTCGGATCGGGCGTGGTCCTCGCCCTGGACGACAGCGTCCCGCTGCCCCGGATGCTCCTGCGGATCGCGGAGTTCTTCCGCGACGAGTCGTGCGGCCAGTGCGTGCCGTGCCGGGTCGGCACGGTCCGCCAGGAGGAGGCGCTGCACCGCATCGCCGACCGCACGGGCGCGGCGGCCGCCGAGGACATCAACCTGCTCAGGGAAGTGGGGGCGGCCATGAAGGACGCCTCGATCTGCGGTCTGGGGCAGACCGCGTGGAACGCCGTGGAATCGGCCATCGACCGGCTTGGAGCGTACGAATGACAGCGCCAGCGCAACCGCGCCCGACCTCCGCATCCGTGCCCGTGTCGCTCGGACTGCCGCGCCGCCTGGTCGAGTTCACGCTCGACGAGCAGCCGGTGCGGGTCCCCGAGGGCTCGACGATCCTCGATGCCTGCAAGGCGGCGGGCAAGGACATCCCGACGCTCTGCCAGGGCGACACGCTCACCCCGAAGAACGCCTGCCGCGTGTGCGTCGTCGAGGTGGAGGGCGCGCGCACCCTCGCCCCGGCCTGCTCCCGCAAGGCGGAGCCCGCCATGGTGGTGCGGACCGACACCGAACGGGCCCGGCACAGCCGCAAGATCGTGCTCGAACTCCTCGCGTCCTCGGTCGACCTGTCGACCACGCCGCAGGTGGCGGGGTGGCTCAAGGAGTACGAGGCCAAGCCCGACCGCTTCGGTCCGGACGCGGCCCGGCTCAACGAGTCGCCCAAGGTCGACAACGACCTCTACGTCCGCGACTACGACAAGTGCATCCTCTGCTACAAGTGCGTGGACGCCTGCGGCGACCAGTGGCAGAACACCTTCGCCATCTCGGTCACCGGCCGCGGCTTCGACGCCCGGATCGCGGTCGAGCACGACGGGCCGCTCACCGAGTCGGCGTGCGTGTACTGCGGCAACTGCATCGAGGTGTGCCCGACCGGGGCGCTCTCCTTCAAGTCCGAGTACGACATGCGGGCGGCCGGCACCTGGGACGAGAGCGCGCAGACGGAGACGACCACCGTGTGCGCGTACTGCGGAGTGGGCTGCAACCTGACCCTGCACGTGCAGGACAATGAGATCGTCAAGGTCACCTCGCCGCACGACAACCCGGTGACCCACGGCAACCTCTGCATCAAGGGCCGCTTCGGCTACCAGCACGTACAGAACCGCGACTGAGGACTGATCTGGCATGGGACGCGTCACCGAGCGACGCCGAGTGATCCGCATCCGGGACGGGGCGGTGTCCGCACGACCGGACACGCTCGTCGCGGAGGAACCCCTGGAGATCCGGCTGAACGGCAAGCCCCTGGCCATCACGATGCGCACCCCGGGCGACGACTTCGCGCTCGCGGCGGGCTTCCTGGTGAGCGAGGGAGTCCTTGCCTCGGCGGACGAGCTGCAGTCGATCGTCTACTGCGCGGGTGCCACGGCGGACGGCTCGAACACGTACAACGTGGTGGACGTGAAGCTCGCCCCGGGTGTCGTGGTCCCCGACATCACGCTCGAACGCAACGTCTATACGACCTCCTCCTGCGGCCTGTGCGGCAAGGCCAGCCTCGACGCCGTGCGCACGCAGGCGCGCTGGGAGATCGCCGACACTCCCCCGGTCCGGATCGAGCCCGAACTGCTCGCGGGCCTCCCCGACCGGCTGCGCGCGGCGCAGCGCGTGTTCGACCGGACCGGGGGCCTGCACGCGGCAGCACTCTTCACCGAGACCGGAGAGCTGGTCGACATACGGGAGGACGTCGGCCGGCACAACGCGGTCGACAAGCTCGTGGGCCGCGCGGTCCGCGAGGGCCGCCTGCCCCTCTCCCGCACCATCCTGCTCGTCTCGGGCCGCGCTTCGTTCGAGCTGGCCCAGAAGGCGGTGATGGCGGGCATCCCGATCCTCGCCGCCGTCTCGGCCCCGTCGTCCCTCGCGGTCGACCTCGCCACGGAGACCGGCCTCACGCTGGTCGGATTTCTGCGGGGGGCCTCCATGAACGTGTACGCGGGCGAGCATCGCCTGGCCCTGGAGGCCTCGGCCGGCCAGGGCTGACCAGGCGGTCACGCCTCGCGCACACGGCGACGCGGGCCCGGACCGGCGGGGAGCGCCCCCTGCGCCGGCCGGGCCCGCTTCACTGTCCGACCTGGGTGATCCTCCGCAGCATCTCCAGGAACTGCTCCCGCTCCGTCTTCGACAAGGGCGCCAGCAACTCCTCGTTGGCCCATCGCCCCGCCTTCGTGCACTCCTCGAGGCGCCGCTCCCCCGCGGCCGTCAGGCGCACCGCGTTCTTGCGGCGGTCGTTCGGGTCGGGGGCCCGGACGATCAGGTCGGCCGACTGCAGGTCGTTGAGGATGCCGACCATGTCCTTGGGGTCGAGCGAGACGGCCCTCCCCAACTCCGCCTGGGCGACCGGCCCCAGGTCGGCGACGGCCGCGAGGACCACGTGGTGCCACATCTTCATGTCGTGCTGCGCGAGGGCCTCGGCGACCAGGCCGCGGCCGCGGGCGGCGGCGCGGCCGAGGAGCCAGCTGGGGAGGGTGCGGATGCGGGTGGGGGCGGGCGGGGTTTCCGGCATGGCGGAAAGCGTACCGAAGAATCATTGGACTTCCCAACGGTTCCCCTTGTACCGTTGGGATCCCCAACGGTACTTCTTGCGTCGTTGGGGATCCCAAGGAAACCCGACGGTACGTGGAGGCGATCGCCCATGCGGCGCATTCGGTATGAACACAGCGGCGGACCCGACACGTTGTTCCTCGAAGAGGTCGCCGTCCCGACGCCCGGACCGGGCGAGCTGCTGGTCAGGACGGAGGCGATCGGCGTCACGCTGCCCGTCGTGCGCAAAGTGCGCGAGGCCGCCGAGCCGATACCGCTCGGCGGTGAGCTGGGCGGCGAGGTGGTGCGCGTCGGCGAGGGCGTCACCGGCCACGCGGTCGGCGATCGCGTGACCGGACTCTGCTTCGGGCACGGCTACGCCGACTTCGCTCTGCTGCAGACCGCGATGGCCTCGCCCATTCCGGCGGGCGCCACCGCGCGGGACGCCGTCGCGCTGGTCCGCAGCGGTGTGGTCGCGCTCGGCGCCCTGGCGGCCGCGCGGCCCGAGAAGGGCGAGTCGGTGCTGGTGACCGCTGCCGCGAGCGGGGTCGGTCATCTCGCCCTGCAGCTCGCGAGGTCGAGGGGCGCCTCGCGGATCGTGGCGGCCGTGGGCGACCCGGCCAAGTCGGACTTCGTGCGCGGGCTCGGCGCCGACGAGGTGGTGACGTACGAGGAGGCGAGCTGGGGCGAGCCGGTCGACATCGTGCTCGACGCCGTCGGCGGCAAGCTCCTCAAGCCCGCCGTCCAGGCACTCGCCCCGGGCGGCCGGCTCGTCGCCTACAGCTCCGGCGGCGGGACCGTCGAGGCGTACGACCTGCTGGTCGGCGGCAAGTCGGTGATCGGGTTCCAGACGGCGATGGTCGCCCGCAACCAGCCCGAGCGGTACGCGGGTTGGGTCGCGGAGCTGTGGCGGCTGTTCGGCGAGGGCACGCTGCGGCCCGCGGTGCACGGCGAGTTCGCCCTCGAGGACGCGGCACTGGCCCACGAGGCGATCGAGGGCAGGCGGAACCTCGGCAAGGTGGTCCTCGTGCCCTGACGGACACGACCTCGCACCTCGACGAACGCGACCTCGCACCCTGACGGACACGGCCCCGCACCTGACCGACACGACGGGGAGCTCAGCGCCCTGACGCTCCGTCAACACTCTTCCGGTGGTCAAGGGGGCCACAACGCATCCGCCGGCCCCGACCGCTCGTTGCTCCCCATGAGTTCTAGGTCCAGGTACGGAGGCAGTCGCTTGGATGCCGGCACCACCCTGCTCGGCTCGTTATTGGCATGCACGGGCGTGCTCGGGGCGGCCGTCGTGGCGTACCTGGGCAAGCGGGGCGAGAACGCCCTGAGCGGCTACTCGACCCTCACGGAGCGCCTGCAGTCGGAGCGCGACCGGCTGGAGCGGCAGATCGCCGAACGTGACTCCCGCATCGACGAGTTGCGCACCCTGCACGCCGCGGACCAGTCGGAGATCGCGCGGTTGCGCCTGGACAACCACCGGCTCGGAGGCACCACGTGAAGGAAAGGCGCCACGTGACGCGCGTCGAGCAACTGATCGCCCTGCGCTGGCGCAAGATCGTCCTCGTCTTCGTCCTCGTCGCCCTCTGCGGCATCGCGGTGATCCTGTGGGGCCGGATCGATGCGGGCGACCGCCGGGCCGACCGGATGGCGAGCGAGGCCCAGCGCAGGGGCGAGGCCCTGTCCACCCTCGCCGAGGACGTACGCACCCTGCGTGCCCAGGTGCAGGCTGCCGGGCAGACGCCCGCCGCGCCCGACCCCGCCGACGCCGTGGACGACCTCCTGGCCCGCGTCCGGGTGCCTGCCGGTGAACCGGGGTCGCCCGGAGCAAGGGGCGAGGCCGGAGTGCGGGGCGAGGCAGGGGCGAACGGCGAGCGGGGGGCCGGCGGCGGGCAAGGGCCGCGCGGGGAGCAGGGATCGCCCGGACCGCAGGGCCCTGCGGGCGAACGAGGCCCGGCGGGCGAGGCAGGACCGCCCGGCGAGCGGGGAGCGGCGGGCGCCGACGGGGCGCAGGGACCGGCGGGGCCGGCCGGCCCCGCCGGAGACACCGGCTTCAAGGGCGACAAGGGCGATCAGGGAGACAAGGGCAATCAGGGGGACAGGGGCGAGCCGGGCCCCGCAGGCCCGCAGGGCGAACCCGGGGCCGCCTGTCCGCAGGGCTACAGCCTCCAGGTCCCGGCCGACGACGCCGACGCACTGATCTGCCGCAGGGACGGCTCGGCACCGGCCCCCGGCCCCGACCCGGCCTCGGCCGTGCTCCCGGTTCTGCCGGTCCTGCGCCGCCCCTGGTCCGCGGAGGCCCTTCCCGCGAAGCCTCGGCCGGACACCGGGACGGCCTGAACCACCTGGTCGCAGCGGAGTCGTCGGCGTACGCCCAAATCCCTGCGCGCATGCTCCTTGTGGGGTGCGAAGCGGTGCAAGTAGCGTCTGTGACACGGACATTGGACGTTGGATGTCCGGTTGTCCGGACGCATTACCGGCGCCACGTACCCCGGAGCCACGCAGCACGCAGGCACGCAGCACGCAGGCACGCAGCGCACAGCCACGCGGCGCAGCCTCAGCCGCTCGCCGCACCGCCAGACGCCCGAAGGGCAGGTCGCACCATGCCATCAGGTCTCCGTGCACGCTTCAGACCAGCCGCGACAGCAGCTGTCGCCGTCACCGCCGTACTCGCGGGGCTCACCGGCCCGGCGCATGCCGAATCCCCGCCCGGGGCAACGGAGTTCGAGCAGCAGGTGCTGTTCAAGGCCGCCCAGGATCCCGGCTACGCCTGCTTCCGCATCCCGGCGGTCGTGAAGACGGTCAAGGGCACGCTGCTCGCGTTCGCCGAGGGCCGCGTCAACGACTGCAGCGACGCCGGGGACATAGACCTGGTCGTCAAGCGTTCCGAGGACGGCGGTCGTACATGGTCACCGCTGCAGGTCGTCAACGAGGGCGCGGGCGACACGCACGGCAACCCCGCCCCGATCGTCGACCGCGAGACGGGCCGGATCGTGCTCGCCGAGACCTGGAACCCGGGCAAGCCCGGCGGCGGCAACTGCGACGTGCCGTGCAAGCGCACACCCCATATGCAGCACAGCGACGACGACGGCCGCACCTGGTCCGCGCCGCGCGACCTGAGCGACCAGATCCTGCCCGCCGAGTGGAACTCCTGGTACGCCACCGGGCCCGTGCACGGCATCCAGCTGCAGCGCGGCCGGCACAAGAGCCGCCTCGTGTTCGGCGTCAACACCGAGACGTGGAACGGCAGTCGGGTCACCGCCAATCACGCCGCCCTGATCACCAGCGACGACGGCGGCGACAACTGGGACATCGGCGCCACCGACTCCTGGCCGGTCGCCGACGACGGCACCTTCCGGCAGAAGCCCTCCGAGATCACCCTCGCGGAACGCACTGACGGCTCGGTCTACGTCAGCGGCCGCGAGCAGGACGGCACCGACCTCGGCCATCGCACGCACGCCGTGAGCCGGGACGGCGGCGACTCCTTCACGGGCAAGTTCCGGGCGATCCCCGACCTCTACACCCCGCAGGTGCAGGGCTCCGCGATCCGCCTCGGCAAACGGATGCTGCTCGCCTGCCCCGCGGACCCGGACCGGCGCCGCACCATGATGGTCCGCTCCTCCTACGACGAGGGCCGCACCTGGGAGAGCGTCGACCGCGGCAGCCAGGTGACCACCGACTGGTCCGGCTACTCCGACATGGCCGCCGTCGACTCCGGCACGGTGGGCCTGATGTACGAGGGCGGCGCGGTGGACGCCCGCGACGAGATCCGCTTCGCCCGCTTCACCGAGGACTGGCTGCAGCCGCGCCGGGGCCCCGACCCGACGACGAGCGACCGGGCACCGCACGCGCGGGGCGCGGCCGTGCTCGGCGGGGCGCGCGAGACGGAGGGGAGGTTCGGCGGGGCGGTCGAGTTCGACGGTACGGACGACGCGGTGCGCCTGCCGTACCGGGATGAACTCCCGCTTGGGGCAAAGGACTTCACGGCCTCGCTCTGGTTCCGCTACTCGGCCACGACCGGGGAGCAGCCCCTGCTGTGGATGGGCGGCGTCGGCACCAATCAGCCGCAGGTCTGGCTGCGCGGCGAGCCCGCCTCGAACCGCATCACGGCCCTGATCACCACCCGCGAGGGGGCGACCGCGCCCAAGTCCGCGTCGCTGCGTACGACTTCGGCGTACAACGACGGCCAGTGGCACCACATCGCGCTGCGTCGCACGGGCGGCTCGCTCACCCTGACCGTGGACGGCGCGCACCTCACCGGTCCCGACGTGCCGGGCACGGTCACCCGCAACTCCGGGTTCGGTTTCCACATCGGGCAGCGCGTGGACAGCAGGGCGCACTTCACGGGCGCGATCGACGAAGTGCGGGTCTACGACCGGGCGTTGAGCGACGAGGAGCTGACAGATCTGCGCACCGGCGAGACCGCCGATGCGGCTGTGACTCGGGACACCGTCGCGTGGCTGCCCATGGACCGGATCAGCGGCAGGGGTTAGCGTCCCTGCGTGTCCGCCAAAGAGCGAACGGAGCGAACGTCGGCCGCCGAACGGCACGGGACAGGCTTTCTGCTGCTGCTCGTGCTGGTCATCGGGGCCGTGCTGCTCACCGCCCTCCCGGGCGACGACGACCGGGAGGGCGGCGCCCCGTGCGCCCCGCGCAAGGTGGGCTCGTGGCAGGCGGACGAGCGGACGACCGGGGAGTTCGTCCGGTACGGCAACGACGCGTCGCGGGCCGACGACTGGACCGGCGGCGACGGGACGCACTCGGTGCGGCTGCCGGACGGGCGGCTGCTCTGGCTGTTCTCGGACACCTATCTGGGGCAGGTGCACGCCCCGCCCAATCTGTCCGGGCAGCCGCATGCGTGGCGGGACAACACCGCGCCGTTCGTGCGCAACTCCGCCGTGGTGATGTCGGCGGGCGGCTCCCTGGAGCGCACCTTGCCCGCGCCCCTGTTCGCCAACCCGAGCCCGCAGGAGTGGCGTTGGCCGGTGGCCGCGAAGGTCGAGCCGCGCTCCCCCGGCTCGGACCAGAAGGTGGTCCGGGTCCTGCTGTGGACGCGGGCGACGGCGGGCGAGCCCTGGATCTACGGGATGCCGACCGCCACGGAGGTCGCCACCCTCTCGCTGCCCGGCCTGCGCGTCGAGTCGATCGTGAAGGTCTCCGACCAGACGCGGGTCGCCGACCCCGAAAAGCGCGTCCTGTACGGCACCACGGCGGTCGACGGCCAGGACACCGACCGGGGCACGGGCACGGAGGGCGGCGACGGATACACGTACGTCTTCGGCGGCAACGACGGAAAGGCGGCCGCCCGCCCGGCGTCCAACGCCTACCTCGCGCGCGTCCCCGAGGGCAGGCTCGCCGACCCGGACGGCTGGCAGTACTGGAACGGCAAGAACTGGACGGGCGACGGGCGCAAGGCGAGGGCGGTGCTCGGGGACGGGGCGGCGAAGGGGGTGGGCAGTGCGTTCACGGTCGTACGCGACGACGGGACCTGGGTCCTGTTCACCATGGCCGCAGGCACGGAGGGCCTGACGACCGTCACCTCGTACTGGGCCTGCTCCCCCACCGGCCCCTGGCACGGCCCGGCGAAGGGCTTCGCGCCGCCGATGCCGCAGGACGGCGCGCCCAAGCAGGACACGGCGGTCTACAACCCGCAGGCCCACCCGGCGCTGGAGCCGAACGGGGGGCGGCTGCTCCTGAGCTACGACGTGAACTGGCTGGACGCCACCCCGCAGGTGGCGCACGACCAGGTCAGTCGGAACGTCGAGCTGTACCGGCCGAGGTTCGTACGCCTGCGCCTCGCGCCGGCCGACTAGGGCCCGGCGGGCCCGCCTGCCCTTCCTGGGCCAGGGCCTCCGGGTCGCGCGAGCGGCGCTTGGCGATCACCGCGCAGACCATGAGCTGCATCTGGTGGAAGAGCATCAGCGGCAGCACGGCGAGCGAGGCCTGCGGCCCGAACAGCACGCTGGCCATGGGCAGTCCGCCCGCCAGGGACTTCTTCGAACCGGCGAACTGGATGGCGATCCGGTCCTCGCGGCTGAAGCCGAGCCGCTTGGCCCCGAACCAGGTCAGCGAGAGCATCACGGCGAGCAGCACGGCCTCGACGCCGAGCAGCACGGCCAGGTGCAGCGCGTCGACCTGGTGCCAGATGCCCTCGACCATGCCGAGGCTGAAGGCGGCGTACACGACGAGGAGGATGGATCCCCGGTCGACGTACCCGAGGACCTTCTTGTTCCGGGTGAGGAACCCGCCGACCCAGCGGCGCAGGAACTGTCCGGCGAGGAACGGGACGAGCAGCTGCAGCACGATCTTCACGATCGAGTCGGCGGAGAAGCTCGCGTTCCCGCCGATGAGCCCGGCCGCGAGCAGGGGCGTCAGGACGATGCCGGCGAGCGAGGAGAACGAGCCCGCGCAGATCGCCGCCGGGACGTTGCCGCGGGCGATCGACGTGAAGGCGATCGACGACTGGACGGTGGACGGCACCACGCACAGGAACAGCAGACCGGTGTAGAGCGGCTGCGACAGGACCGGGGTCAGCCCCTTGGCCGCCAGGCCGAGGAGCGGGAAGGCCACGAAGGTGGCGGCCAGGATGGTCAGGTGGAGCTTCCAGTTGCGCAGCCCGTCGAGTGCCTCGCGGGTGGAGAGCCGGGCGCCGTAGAGGAAGAAGAGCAGTGCGACGGCCCCGGTCGAGGCGGCGTCGGCGACGTCGGCGGCCGTGCCTCTGGCGGGCAGCAGCGCCGCGATCCCCACGGTGGACAGCAGAGCCAGGATGTACGGGTCGATCGGCATCCGGGACGGCCAGGCGAGGCGTTTCACGTGCGTGGTGCTCCAGAGTGGGGGGCGGGACCGGGTGGTGCAGGTACGTGCCCTTTCCATCGTCCTCTCCTTCCCGGAAATCGGGAATCCTGCATACCGCACTTACTGTCATCACGATCTGCGATAACCGGGCTAGGCTGGTGGCATGTACGACCCCGTTCAGCTGCGTACCTTCCTGGCGGTCGCGCAAACCCTCAGCTTCACCCAGGCCGCCCGGCGGCTCGGCCTGCGCCAGTCCACGGTGAGCCAGCAGGTGCGCCGCCTGGAGGACGCGACCGGCCGCCGGCTCTTCTCCCGCGACACCCACGGCGTGGAGCTCACCGAGGACGGCGAGGCGATGCTGGGCTTCGCCCGCTCGATCCTCGACGCGAACGAAAGGGCCGCCGCCTTCTTCGCGGGTACGCGGCTGCGCGGGCGGCTGCGTTTCGGCGCGTCCGAGGACTTCGTGCTGACCCGGCTGCCGGAGATCCTGGAGGCCTTCCGGCACGAGAACCCCGAGGTCGACCTGGAGCTGACGGTCGAGCTGTCCGGCACCCTGCACGCGATGCTCGCCGACGGAAAGCTCGACCTGGTCCTCGCCAAGCGGTCGGGGGCCTCCCGGGGCACGGTCGTGTGGCGGGACGACCTGGTCTGGATCGGGGCGGAGCGGCTACGCCTCGACCCTGACCAGCCGGTGCCGCTGATCGTCTACCCACCGCCGGGCCTCACCCGGGCCCGCGCCCTGGAGGTCCTGGAGCGGGAGGGCCGCGCCTGGCGCATCGCCTGCACGAGCACCAGCCTGAACGGCCTGATCGCGGCGGCCCGAGCGGGCCTCGGCGTAATGGCACACACCCGCGGCCTCATCCCCCCGGGCCTGACCCGGGTCCGGGCGGGCCTGCCCGACCTGGGCGGCGTGGACTTCGTCCTGCTGCACGGGGACGACCGGCGACGGGCTTCGGCACGGGGCCCTGCGGAGGCGTTGGCGGCGGCGGTTCTGGCCGGGGGTGACCGGTTGCATCGGGGGGCCGGCTCATGAAATCAGCCCGTCCGGCGCTTGAGGACACCGCCCGACGGGCGGAAGGCTTCGCAGAATTTCGGGAAGGGGCGGGGCGGGGAGAAATTCAGTGCCCGCCCACAGGCTTCTCGCAGCCGGTGCCCTCGATGTACCTGCCGTGCGGCTCGGCCCGCGGCACGCCGCTGCCCGCGACGCCGTCCAGGCACAGTCCGGAGAGGTCGAGGGTGAACGGCACGTAGTCGGTGGCGGCGCCGGTGGGGATCGTGAGGCGCTCCGCCGGATAGCCCAGGTCGGCCAGGGTCCGGCGCACGCTCTCAGGTGACGGCCGGTCCAGTGCGCGCAGGGCCGCGACGATGCGGCGGCTGTTGGCCTCGCCCTCGCAGAGCTGGGCGCCGGTCAGCCGGGACGGTCGCTGGAAGCCGTGGTTCTCGGCGTACTTGGTGCCGTCCGAGCCGTCGACGAACGGGGTCGGGCTCGCCGTGGGTTCGGGGGCCGGGTCCTTCTCGCAGGCCTCGTGGATCTTCCGCAGGGCGGCGGGGAGTTCGGGCTCCGCAGGCCGGCTCGGCAGGGCGGAGCTCGCGCTCGCGGAGGGCTGACCCGACGCCGCGCTCGCGGTCGGCTGCCCTGGTGCGCTCTCGGCCGGGCGCTCCTTGCCGCAGCCGGTCAGGGCGAGCAGTCCGGCGGTGCCAAGGACGGCGGCGTACGTACGAAAGGGTCGCGGCATGCGCGTCAGTATGGACCGGGCCGGATCGGATGGCCTGAGTACCCCTACTCAGTACCGCGTCCGTACCGCCCCGCCAGCCCCGCCACCGTCGCCGCGATCCGCTCCCGCAGCTCCGTCGGTTCGAGCACCTCGACCTCCTCGCCGAGCCGCAGGAACTCGCCGTGCGCGTGGTCGAGCGATTCGATGGGCAGCACCGCCCGGGTCCAGCCGTCGCCCGCTGCCTGGCCCGTCGCGGCCAGCGCCTTCGCCTGTGCCCCGGTCAGCCGGGCCGCGCCTGCGTCCGTGAGGCGGACGACTGCCTCGGCCGTGTGCAGGCGGGCCAGGAAGTCCTCCTGGTAGCGCTGCCAGTACGCGGCCAGGTCGAATCCGTCCGGGATCGTGAACTCCTCGTCGGTGACGTCGAGTCGGAGGATCTGGTCGACGCGGTACGTCACCGGGCGGGGGCCGCTGACCACGTACCAGCGGCCCGCCTTGAGGACGAGCCCGTACGGTTCCAGGCGCCGGTCGACCTCGGTGGGCTCCTTCCAGCGCCGGTAACGCACCCGCAGCACCCGCCCGTTCCAGGCCGCGTCGGCCACCGCGGGCAGGAACGGCACCGCGTCGGCCTCCGTGTACCAGCCGGGCGCGTCCAGATGGAAGCGTGCCGCGATCCGTGAGGCGTGCGCCCGCAGCTCCGGCGGCAGCGCGGCCTCCACCTTGAGCCGGCCCGCCGTGAGCAGCGGCCCGAGCCCCAACTCCGCGGCCGCGCCCGGCACTCCGGCCAGCGAAAGGGCCTCCGCCTCGCTCGCGGTGAGGCCCGTGAGCCTCGTACGCCAGCCGTCGAGCAGCCGGTAGCCGCCCGCGTGCCCGGCGTCCGCGTACAGCGGGACCCCGGCCGCGCCGAGCGCCTCGACATCGCGGTAGACGGTACGGACCGACACCTCCAGCTCGTCGGCGAGCTGCGCGGCGGTCAGGCGGCCGCGGCTCTGCAGGAGCAGCAGGATCGAGACGAGACGGCTGGACTTCATGACGATTTCACTGACGACTTCACTGACAGAAGATGTCAGTGAAGCGGCCCTACCGTCCAGCCATGGCTTTGAACACGGCTTTCGAAGAGAAGCACCTGTGGACCCCACCGCCCATCGAGGCGGGCGGCCGCCGGATCAAGCGCTACCACGTGAGCGCCGACCCGGCCGGCATCGCGCCGGACGTCGAGGAGGCGGCGTACAAGATCCTGCCGACCCTGCTGCCGGAGCCGGACGGCACGCCGCCCGCCACCTTCGTCGTGCTGCACCGCGGCACCGACACCGGCGCCTACCTCAACGCCTACAGCTGGGCATGGGACAACGTCCTGCACTTCGCGGGCGCGGCCGCGGGCCAGCCGGCGCTGGACTGCCCGGACCTCGACCCGACGCACTTCGTCGTCGCCAAGACGCCCTGGATCGGCTGCGTATGGGAGATCCCGCCGATCACGCATGAACGCGATGCCTGGGTGCGGCACATGCTCGCGCCCGAAAAGCCCGATCTGGATGCGTATATCGCCGACTCCCTCCCCGAGGGCACGACAGGAGACCGCTCATGAGCACCACCACGACCACTCCGCACGACTTCGACTTCCTCACCGGCCGCTGGTCGGTCCGGCACCGCAGGGCGCACGACTTCCTGGCGCCGGAGGCGGGTGGCTGGGACGAGTTCGAGGGGGTCACCGAGGGCGGTACGCACTTCGGGGGTGCCGCGCACTTCGACGAGGTGACCGTTCCGGGGAAGGGCTACTCGGGGCTGACGCTGCGGCTGTTCAACCAGGCCACCAAGGAGTGGTCGCTGTACTGGGCGGACTCCCGCACGGGGCTGCTGTATCCGCCGGTGACCGGGCGGTTCGCCGAGGACGGGACCGGTGAGTTCTTCGGGGACGAGCCGTACGAGGGCAAGGTGGTGCGGGTGCGGTTCCGGTGGTCGAACATCAGTGAGTCGACGGCCCGTTGGGAGCAGGCGTACTCGGTGGACGGGGAGCAGACCTGGGTGACCAACTGGGTGATGGACTTCGCCCGCTGCGAGGGCTGACGGCGGTGTCCGCCTTGCGGGCCACGAAGACCAGCCGCAGGGCCGGGTGCCCTTCGGGGACCGGGTGGGCGCCGCGCAGGTGGAAGCCGCTGCCGGTGAGGGCGGCGGTGATCTCCTCGGTGCGGTAGGCGCGTTGGACGTGGGTCTCGTACGCGGTCCCCTGCGGCCCTCGACGCTCCACCCGCACCCGGCGCAGGGGCGCCGCACCGGGACCGGTGCGCACGATCATGTCGAAGACCGTGTGGCCGCCGGGAGGCAGGGCGCGGGCGAAGGCGCGTAGCGCGGTGTGCAGTTCGGGCGGCCGGAGCAGATAGTTCAGGGTGTCGAACTGGCAGGTCAGCAGGTCGACTTGGTGCGGCAGGCGCAGGGTGCGCAGGTCCTGGAGGAGGAAGCGGGCGCCGTTCCCCCGGTTCTTGGCGAGGGCTCTGGCCAGCATGTGCGGGGAGCGGTCCACGCCCCAGACGGGGTGGATGCCGCGGGCCCGCAGCTGGGCCACGAAGGTGCCGGTGCCGCAGCCCACGTCGGCGGCGGAGCGGAAGGCGAGGCCGTAGTGGCGTTCGATCCGTGCGTAGGCGCGGCCGAGGCGGGCGAAGGCGCGGTCGCCGAGGAGGGCGTCGTAGCGGGCGGCCAGCTGCTCGTACGGGGACAGCTGCCGAACTGCCGTCACCGAAGGGCGGGTTGGCGACATCAGGATTCCCGGAGAATCATCTCGATGTTGGTGGGGGTCAGGACGTGGACCTTGGTGCCGACGGGCAGCTGCAGACCGGCGGGGTAGGGGCCGCGGGCGGTGATGATCTGGCCGCCGTTCGCCTCCAGCATTCCGTAGACGAGGCCCTGCAGGCGGCGGAACCAGCCGCCCTGTTTGGCCTCGAAGAGCTTGAGGCCCCTGGTGCGGCTGCGGGAGCCGATGCAGTCGACGATCACCAGGTGGCCCAGGCGCCGGTTCGGGGTGCCCGGAGGGGCCGAATAGGCGCGTACGTAGACCTTGTTGGCGGAGTACGGGAAGTTCCGGGCGACCCGGGCACAGGCGACCTCCTCCCAGTCCGAGCCGGGGCCCTGGTCGCCGGGCTGCCGTGGCCGGAAACGGCCCCTGGCGTCACGCAGCTGCTCCTGTACGGGGCCCTCGAAGCGGGGCAACTCGCGCAGTCGCGCCTCCAGTTGGGCCCATTCCGGGCGTTGCATGGCCGCCGCGACGGCGCGCCGGACGAGGTAGTGGGCGTCGGCGCCCGGCGGGGAGGTCAGGATCTGCAGCCGGCCGACACCCGAGTGGAAGATCAGCCGGCCGCCGATGTTGGCCCCGGTGAACACCGCGAGGAGCTTCCCGGCCTCGGCGAGCGCGGCCGCGAGGGCGGCGACGGCCGCTCCGGTCAGGCCGATCTTGAGGGCGAAGTCCAGGAGGTCGCGGGCGCGCCTGAGCAGGTCGGTGACCGAGATGCCGGGCGGCGGCGGATCGAAGATGACCTCTTCGCCGGGGCCGCAACGCGCCCACGGCGGGCAGGGCATCGGGGGCTGCGCGGGAGGCTGCGAGGGCTGGAACGGCGGCGGCTGCGGGGGCTGGACGGGCGGCCAGGGAGGCGCGAAGGGCCACGGCGCCCTGGGTGACGGGCCGGGCGGCGAGGAGGCCGGCGCCGGGGGCCGGTTCAGCAAAGCCCGCAGTTCCGCCCTCAGCGGCATCGACAGTTCGCAGTCCAAGAACCTGGCGAGGGGGTCGGACATGTCGTTGAGGCGTGCGGCCAGCCGGGCGGCCGTGGCGGCATCGAGGCTCCGGAACAGCCGGCGCAGCGTCTCGGCCCGCCGGGCCTGCAGAGCCGTCTGCTCGGCGGTGACCGGCAGCCGCAGCTGCTCGATCAGCAGCCTCGACGCGGTGTCGTGCGGCGTGCTCGCCCGGTTGAACGCCGCGCAGCGCCGCGACGGCGGCCGGACCGGCCCCTGCCCAAGTGCGCCGGACCAGCCCGGCGTTCGGATGTACACCATCGCGTCCCGCTCCTCGGGTCGGTCGTGCGTCAAGGCTTCGCGTCACAGACGTCCCGGGCTTCGCGTCACAGACGTCCCGGCGCGCCCCCGAACCGGACGTCGTACCAGTGCCGGCCCACGATCCGCCCGGCCACCTCGGTCAACTCGTCCGCCCGCGAGGCCCCCGTGTTGCGGACGGTGAACTCGAGGGTCGCGCCCTCGGAGACCCGGATGTCGAGCGGAAAGCCGGACAGGCCCCAGGGATTGATGATGTGCCCGAAGCTCAGGTACGGGTCGAGCGGCTGTACGTCGCTGCGGATCTGCCAGCGGTACCCGGGCGTCGCCAGCTTGGTGGGGTCGCGGGCGAAGCGGTCGGTGAACTGGGCGAAGTACTGCAGCAGTCCACAGTGCGTGGCCGGCAGTTCGAACCGGGCGAGCACCACCTCCTCGCCGGGCCCCGGCGCGGCCAGCACGCTGGAGCTGTCGAAGACCCGGGCGTCCAGCGGGCTGCCGCAGACGTGGCACTGACCGGCTCCGGCGCAGCCGCACACGGTGCAGGACGCCTGGTCGTAGCGGGCCGACGAGGAGGCGTACGGCTGGGCGGTCATGGCAGATAGCCGAGCATCTTGTAGCCGTGCAGCACGAAGAAGAGCTGCGCGTCCGTGAACAGCGGCCCTTCGGAGACCTCGTCGACGACGATCCGGATCGTGGACCGGGGCAGGAACAGCATCGGCTTGGCCATCGGCCTGAACGGCCGCGCGCCGTCGGAGCTGCCGAGCCCCGCGATGTTGTGGATCGCCCGGTTCTGCAGCTCACGGCCGCTGCCGCTGTCGACGATGCTGTACGTGAAGTCGATGCCGCAGAAGCGCGCGAAGAGGCAGCGGGCCGCGTCCGCCGGATCGTTGAAGGCGGCACCGACCAACGCGTCCCAGGGGGGCGGCAGTTGGACGGCCTGGCCGTTGATGACGCCGCCGGTGGGTGGTTTGGGGATGAAGCTGTAGCCGATCGAGGTGGCGACGAAGGCTCCGTCGACGCTGATGCTGAGGGTCTCCTCGACCCGGTTGCCGGCCAGGCCGCGCAGCCTGAGGACCACGACGTGGTCGAAGGGGATCTCCTTGGTGGAGGGCGGCCCGGACCACGGCGCCTGACCGTCGCCACGGTCGGGGTAGCGCACCGGGGCCTGTCCGAACTCGCCCTGCTGCGAGCCGTGTTGTGAGCCGTACCGCGACCCGTACTGCGCGCCGTTCTGCCGGCCGTACTGCTGGTCGTCCTGCATCGTGACCTCCGGTCACCAGAGCGGCCGCCAGAGTTCGGGGGCCTGTACGGGGCGGCGGAACGCCCGGGTCCTGGGCCGCCGTTCGCGGACGTAGCCCTCCACGCCGCCCTGTCCCGGGTTGCCTTCGGGGCCGGGCACGTAGTCGCCGGTGCCGCCCGGCTCCTCGCCCTCGGCGAGCGGCTCGTCGGCCGGGCCCTCGCCGTATCCGTAGCCGTATCCGAAGCCGTTCAGCTCGTCGCCCTCGCCGGGCGGCGCCTCCGGTGCGGGCGGCATGGGGGCGACCAGGGGCGTGGGGGCGGCGTACTGCATCGCGGGCGGCAGCATGCGCGGCGGTCGGCGGCCGCGTACGGCCCGCAGCACCTGGGGCAGATAGCGGGCGGCCAGCGGCAGCACCGTCTTGGCGAGGGCGGGTATCAACGACCAGAACCCCACCGGGGATCCGAGCCCGTCGTACCCCTCGACCCACTCGTACAGCCGCCCGTCCCGGCCCCGGCGCACCTCGCCCGGCACACACCTGGCGGTGTGGGCGGCCTGCGGCTGGAAGGTGTGGCCGAGCTCGTCGGTCTCGCCGTACCAGCCGAGGGGTTCTTCCTGGCCGTACTGGCCCATGCCCGCCGGCTGGCCGTACCCGGCGACGTCCTCGTACTGGCCGCAGGTCCCGTCACCGGGGCAGTCGCCGTAGCCGCACATCGCGCAGCCGTACGCACCGTAGGCGCCATATCCGTCGAGCCCTTGCACGGTCATCAATTCCTCGTCGCCGAGGTCGAATCCGTCGTCTAGTCCGTCGTCTAGTCCGTCGTGGAACATGCCTGAGGTCTCCCTACTGGACGTCGCGCTCCAGGTAGCCGTCGAGGACCACCCAGACGTTCCGGGGGCCCGTCTCGCGCGCCACGGATCCGGGCAGCCCGCGCGGGAAGAGCATTTCGACCCGGAAGTTCTGCTGGGGCTCGATGAGCACCGGCTCGGCGAAGCGGAAGGTGGCCATCGGGTCGGGCATGCCGTGGCTCAGCGGCGACGCGCTGCTGCCGGAGAACACCCCGGCGCCGGCCGGGAACATGAACGTCGGCGCGGTGATCGCCTCCTTCTCGCCGACCAGGAGCGTCACCACGGAGCTGAAGATCAGGTCTGGGATGAAGGGGTCCGGGTGGTCGTGGACCGGCGCCGTGTCGCTGACGACCACGCGCATCGCCCGTGCCTCGAAGCTGTTCAGGCTCGGCAGCACACCGGCCGCCTGCATGTTGGTCTCGAGGCGTGTCTTGTCCTGTACGTCGACGAAGAAGCGGATCACGCGAGGGTCGGTCATCCGGTCCTCGAACGTCTCACTGTCGTCGCGCAGGAAGAAGGCGTCGTAAAGAGGGCTGTGCAGCTTCTCCTTGACGCCGGTCACCCGTGCCATGGCCTCGCTCTCCTTTCACGGGTATCGCGTTTCACGGGTATCGCGGGGAATGCGGTCCTGGCGTTCAGCGCACGCGTGCCGTGCGGTGGTCGCGGGGGTACGCGTACGGGACGGGCGGGCGGTACGGGGCCTGCGGCGCGTAGGGCAGGGCGGGCCGATAGCCCTGACCGGGGCGGTAGCCGTAGCCCGGCCGGTACCCGTAGCCGGGTCGGCCCTGGCGCCAGTACCGGCGGGCGGGCGGGACGTAGAAGGGGGCGGTGGCCGGGTAGTACGCGGGCGCCGGATAGGCGTTCCAGGGTCCGGGGTAGCCGGGCGTCTGGCCGGGATACGTCCCGGGTGCGAGCAGCGCGGCCGCCAACCGGGCCGCTGTGCGCGGGCGGTGGCCGGGGCCGAGCCCGGACTGCCAGATCCGGCGCAGCACTTGGCGCAGCCAGGGGTCCTGGCCGAGGCGGCCCTCGGCGCGCAGCTGGTCCCAGACCGCCCGGACCCGGGGGTCGCGCGCGGGCAGCCCCGGCCGGCGTACCGCCGCGATCAGGTCCGCGGCCGGTCCCGGGGGCGGCTGTCCTAACGGGCCGTCCAGGGCCCCCGGGTCCATGGCGGCCGGATTCATGGACGGCGCGTTCACGGCCGACGCGTTCATCGGCGACGCGTTCCTCGCTGCCGAGTTCATGGCACATCCCCTTCGTGTTCGCGTACGCAGCGAAATGACCTTCTTCACCGGGCTGTCGGGCGCCCAGCCCATGGGGTGCGGCATCGTCGCGTCCAGGGCGATCCAGCGGCCGCGGTGGCCGGCCTCGGGATAGACGTGCGTGAACAGGCCGGGCCGGTCCGGGTCGGGCCCGGCGAGGACGATGCGGACCGGGTGCCCGACGGACTCCAGCAGCGCGCCGAGCAGGATGGTCATGTCGTCGCAGTCACCGGCCCGCAGCTGGAGCATCCGCCGGGCGGAGTGCAGGAGTTCGACGCGGTACGGGTCGCGGGTGTAGCGGACGTTGCGGCGCACCCACTCGAACAGGGCCCTGATCTCGGCGAGATAGTCCTTGGCGGGCACACCCTCGACGCCGAGGATGTGCACGGCCCGGCGGCGTACCGCCATGTCCTTGGCGCCGCTCAGGATGAGGGCGCGGATGTGCCGCACGGTCCGCGCGGTGCCCGCGGTTCCCGACGGGATGCGGTACGTGGTGATCCGCACGGTCACCCCCGCCCACCGGCGCGGACGCTGTCGAGGAGGGCGTGTTCGCTGAGCGGCCGGGTGAAGCAGCCGCCCGTCGGCGGGTGGACGCGCAGGGTGGTGCGGTGCGCGGAGCACTCGACCACGGTGGTGCCGGCCGCGACCGCCACGGAGCGCATGTCCCGCCCGAAGCCGTCGTACGGGCCGGTCTCCAGGAGCAGCACATCGGGGTGGGTCGCCGCGACGAGCGCCGTCACGGCGTCCACCGGGCATTCCTCGACGAGGAATTCGGGCGGTCGCAGGATCGCCCGGATGCCGCGTCCGGCGATGCCACCGAAGCCAGCCACCAGAACTCGGAGCACATGCCGCCTCCCCCGCTCGCTGCCGTTCGCCGGTTGGGTACGCCTCGACGCTAGGCCGGTGCGGGAGGCCGTACGAGAGGCGGCCGGGCAGTCAACCGGGCAGCCGCTACCGCCTGTTGGGGCGTCCTAGAGGGCGCCCTGGCGGACCACCGTGGCCACGGCGTGGGCGCGGGTGCGGCAGTTCAGCTTGGTCAGGGTGTCGTGCACGATGTTCTTGACCGTGCGCTCGGAGTACGCGAGCGCTCCGGCGATCTCGCGGGTGCTGCTGCCGTCCGCGAGCAGCCGGAGCACATCGAGCTCGCGCCGGGCGAGCAGGCCGGTGACCGCGCGCAGCCGCCCGGCGCCGCCGAGGTCGGCGAGGAGCCCGGCGAGCAGCGCGGGCGGCAGTGCGCCGGTGCCTGCGGCGATCGCGTCCACCGCGGCGACCAGGCCCTCGGGGGTCGTCTCGGCGCGCACCAGCAGCCCGGCGAAGCCGCACTCCAGGGCCGGGCGCACCCACTCGGGCCGGGCCGCGTCGAGCAGCCCGAGCAGCGGCAGCGGCCGCCCTTCGAGGAGCGCCGCGAGGCCGGGCAGGCACTCCGGGTCCGCCCCGGTGACCAGGAGCGCGGCCGCGCCCAGGTCGGGCGCGGGCAACAGCCGCGCGCTCTCCCCGACGATCACGAAGCCGGCCCTGGTGAGGCAGTCGGCCAGGCCCCGGCGGAAGATCACGTTCGGTTCGTCGAGCCACAGCGGGACGTCTGCATGCTTCATGCCGCAAGCAGAGCAGTGCCCGGCGTCCCCGGTGAAGCGGCCGCCGGGGCGGACCTCGGGGCAGACCGGGACCGGGCCTTGCCCCGAAGGGAAGGTCAACTGCCCGTAGGCGCGGGCGAGTCGGTACGTTTCAGATGAGCCCGTCCCGTCAGATGAGCCCGTCCCGGATCGCGGTGGCCACCGCCTGGGCCCGGCTGCGCGCCCCGAGACGGTACTGGGCCTGCTGGACCACGCTCTTGACCGTGCGCTCCGAGAACCCGATCCGGTCGGCGATCTCCCGCGTCCCGCACCCGTCGGCGAGCAGCGCGAGGACCTGCCGCATGCGGTCGGTCAGCGCGTCGGCCGCCCGCGCCTCGGCCCGTACCGGCCGGGCGCCCCGCAGCTGGAGCCCGCAGGCGGCCGCGTGCACGGCGGCGAGCAGCTGCTCCTCGGTGAGCCGGGAGCGGGAGAGCACCGCGTCGGCCGGGGGCCGGCCCGGCTGCCCGTCGAGGCAGCAGGGGTCGGCGCAGATCAGCCGGGGCGGCCCTTCGACCGGCCGCCCGGCCTGCCCGTCGGCCTGTCCCTCGCCCTGCCCCTCGGCCGTTTCCGATCCGGTCGGCCCGGGTGCCGCGCGGGCCGAGGCGAGCACCACGTCCACGCCGTCCGGCACCGGTCCGAAGGGTGCCTCGTGCACCACGAGGAGCGCCTCGTCGGTCTCCAGGCACGCCACCAGGCCGCGCCGGAAGATGTCGTTCTCGTCCACGACCGCGACCCTGATCACCTTGCGCCGCCCGCCTTCGGACACCTGCCGCGGGACGCTCGTCGGGTCCATCGGGTACCTCGGGTCCACCTGACCACCCCCCGGGACGGCCGGGCCGTTCCGCCTCCATTATTCGTGGGGGCGCCGTCGGACAAGGGCATCACTCCCGGCCAGAACCGGCTCGGGCACCGGCACCCCGGTGACTGCCTCGTACAGATTCCGTGGAGATTACGCCGCCGTAACTTACTGAAGAGTCAGAATCCCGTCCGGATTCTGCCCCAACCTCGCCCCTTGTGACCGTATTTACCCGGCTGACCTGTACCGATACCGCGCGCCCCGACCTGGAATGACCCCCTCCCGCCGGGGCGCACAGTGGGGTACCGTCACCGGCGCTGTGCGGAGCGCCACTAGGAGAACCATTGCGCGAGTTCACCTCCCCTCCCCTGGCGTCGGCGCCGCCGGTGGGCGGCCTTGCAGACGCCGTCTTCGACCATGCCCTCGAGGACCCGCACCGGACCGCGTTCGGGCGCAAGATCGACGGCCGCTGGCAGGACGTGACGGCCGCCGAGTTCCGTGACGAGGTGCTCGCGCTCGCCAAGGGTCTGCTCGCGCACGGCGTGCGCTTCGGGGACCGCGTCGCGATCATGTCGCGGACCCGCTACGAGTGGACGCTCTTCGACTTCGCGCTGTGGACCATCGGCGCCCAGGTGGTGCCGATCTACCCCACCTCCTCGGCCGAGCAGGTCTTCTGGATGCTGCACGACGCCCAGGTCTCGGCCTGCGTGGTGGAGCACGAGGACCACGCGATGACGATCGGCTCGGTCATCGACCGGCTGCCGCAGCTGCAGCGGCTCTGGCAGCTGGACGCGGACGCGATGGGCGAGGTGCGGGCGGCCGGCGAGCACATCGACGACGAGGTGGTCCAGCGCCACCGCCGCGCCGTGACCCCCGACTCGGTGGCCACGATCATCTACACCTCGGGCACCACCGGCCGCCCCAAGGGCTGCGTGATCACCCACGCCAACTTCATGTACGAGGCGGACACGGTCACCGAGCGCTGGGAGCCGGTCTTCCACACCAAGTCCGGCGACGTCGCCTCGACGCTGCTGTTCCTGCCGCTCGCGCATGTCTTCGGGCGAATGGTGCAGATCGGGGCGGTGCGCGCCGGGGTCAAGCTCGCCCATCAGCCGGACCTGAGCGCGGCGGCGCTGCTGCCCGATCTGGCCGCGTTCCGGCCGACGTTCATCCTCGCGGTGCCGTACATCTTCGAGAAGGTCTTCAACGCGGCGCGCAGGAAGGCCGAGGCCGACGGCAAGCTCGGCCCCTTCGACAAGGCCGTCGAGTGCGCCGTGAAGTACGCGGACGCCATGGAGCAGAAGGCGTTCGGGACGGGCCCGGGGCCTTCGGCGGGGCTGCGCATGCAGCACTCGGTCTTCGACAAGCTCGTCTACTCCAAGGTGCGCGACGCGATGGGCGGCCGGGTGCGGCACGCCATGTCGGGCGGCTCGGGCATGGACCGGCGGCTCGGTCTCTTCTTCGCGGGCGCCGGCGTCATCATCTACGAGGGCTACGGGCTGACCGAGTCCACGGCGGCCGCGACCGCCAATCCGCCCGAGCAGACCCGCTTCGGCACGGTCGGCCGCCCGATCCCCGGCACCACCGTGCACATCGCGGACGACGGCGAGGTGTGGCTGTACGGCGACCAGGTCTTCCAGGGCTACCTGGGCGACCCGAAGGCGACCGACGCGGTGCTGCACGACGGCTGGCTCGCGACCGGCGACCTGGGGGCGCTCGACGAGGACGGCTATCTGACGATCACCGGCCGCAAGAAGGAGATCATCGTGACCTCCGGCGGCAAGAGCGTCTCCCCCTCGCAGCTGGAGGAGCGCGTACGCGATCACCCCTTGGTCGCCCAGTGCATCGTGGTCGGCAACGACCGTCCGTACATCGCGGCGCTCGTCACCTTGGACGCCGACTCGGTCGAGCACTGGCTGAACATGCGCGGCAAGCCGACCCTCGCACCCGCCGATCTCGTCCGCGACCCCGATCTGGAGACCGAGATCCGGCGGGCCGTGGTGGCCGCCAACACCCTGGTCTCACAGGCCGAGTCGATCCGTACGTTCCGGATCCTGGCGCACCAGTTCTCCGAGGAGCACGGTCTGCTCACCCCGTCGCTCAAGCTCAAGCGCAAGGCGATCGAGCAGGCGTACGACACTGAGGTCGAGGCTCTTTACCGGAGCTGACGGGTCATCAGCACGCGCCACAGCCAGAACTGACGGTCCATCAATTCCCGCTGCGACAGTTATTGACGGTTCATCAGGTCCCGCACAGAATCACCGTCACACTGCAACATTCCTGTTTGGCGGAGGGATCCCGACCGTGTCGCGACGAACCATCCGAACCATCGCCGCAGCGGGGGCACTGCTGCTCGCCGCCACCGCGTGCAACTCCGCCTCCACGTCAAGTGGCGATGGGGACAAAGGCAGTTCGGCACGCGGCGTGAGCGCCGACTCCATCAAGGTCGGCGGCATCGTGTCGATGACGACCGCGAGCGGTTACAGCAAGAAGGACACCGACCTCGGCGCCAAGGCCCGCTACGACCGCGCCAACGCGGAGGGCGGCATCAACGGCCGCAAGATCGACTACCTGGGCGCGGAGGACGACGGGCAGGACGGCGGCAAGAACATGGCCGCGGCCCGCAAACTCGTCCAGCAGGAGAAGGTCTTCGCCGTCTCCCCGATGAGCTCCACCACCTTCTCCGGCGCCGACTTCCTGGAGAAGCAGAAGGTGCCGACCTTCGGCTGGGGCACCCTTCCCTCGTTCTGCGGCCAGAACAAGTTCCTCTACGGCTTCAACGGCTGCCTGGTCCCGATGCCCGGCGGCACCATCACCCAGAGCTGGCCCGAGGGCCTCGCCCACGTCCTCGGCGGCGCCAAGGGCAAGTCGGTGGCGATCATCGCCAATGACAACGAGCCCGGCAAGTTCAGCATCCGTACGTACCAACAGGGCTTCAAGACGGCCGGCTTCAAGGTGACGTACGCCAAGGCCAACGTCCCCACCACCACCGCGCCCAGCGACTGGTCCGCGTACACCAAGGCCCTGCTGCGCAGCAACGGCGGCAAGGCGCCCGACGCGATCGTCTCGGTGATGCAGACCCCGTACAACATCGGCCTGTTCACGGCCCTCAAGCGCGCCGGCTACAAGGGCGTGCTCACCGACCCGACGGACTACGACCCGGCCCTGCTCGCCAAGGACGCCACCAAGCAGGCGCTCGACGGGGTGCACGTGCTGCTCGCCTTCGAGCCGTTCGAGTCGACGAGCCCCTCGATGAAGCAGTTCAAGGAAGACATCAAGAAGGCCGCGGGCAAGGACGTACCGCTCAACATGCACATGATGACCGGCTACATGTCCGCGGACCTCTTCCTCTCGATCGCGGAGAAGGCCGGCAAGGACCTGACCGTCGAGTCGTTCCAGAAGGCGGCGGACGGCTTCTCCGACACCGGCACGATGGTCGGCGACCGGGCCCTGCCCAAGGGGCAGCGGGAGGCGTTCGGGTGCGGGGCGCTCGTACAGCTCAAGGACGGGAAGTACGCGGTGTCGTCGCCGTTCAAGTGCTACGAGCCCATTCCCTTCAAGTAGCCGGGGGTCCGCACCATGGCTGATCTGCTGGGATTCGTGCTCAGCGGGCTCGTATCGGGTGCGCTGTACGCGCTGCTCGCCACCGGGCTCGTGCTCTCCTACTCGGCGTCCGGGCTCTTCAACTTCGCGCACGGGGCGACCGCTTACCTCTGTGCCCTCGGCTTCTACGAGTTGCACTCGGGCCTCGGCTGGCCCGCCGTGCCCACGGCCGTGCTCGTGGTGTGCGTGGTCGCGCCGGGGCTCGGCTGGGGGCTCGACCGGCTGATGTTCCGCAAGCTGGCGCGGGTGGGTGAGACGGCGCAGATCGTGGCGACGATCGGGCTGCTCGTCGCGCTGCCCGCGCTCGGGCTGTGGATCGTCGAGCTGCTGGAGAAGGCCGGGGCTTCGGTGAAGTCCGCGGAGAACCAGTTCGGGCTGCCGGGGGTCGGGCCGAGTCCTGCGAAGGTCTGGCAGCTGACGGACGGGGTCGGGATCGACTCCGACCAGCTGATCACCTGGGTGTGCACGGCCGTGGTCGCGGTGGGTCTTTGGGTGGTCATGCGGCACACCCCGCTCGGGGTGCGGCTGCGGGCCTCCGTCGACAACCGGTCCCTCGTCGAACTGCGCGGGATGAGCGCGGACCGGCTCTCGTCGATCGCGTGGATGCTGTCGTCGGGGCTGGCGGGGTTGGCGGGGGTTCTCGCGACGCCGCTGCTCGGGCTGAACGCGAACGACTTCACCCTGTTCCTGTTCGTCTCGGCCACCGCCGCGGTCCTCGGCCGGTTCGCCTCCATTCCCCTCGCGTTCGCGGGCGGGCTCGCGCTGGGTGTGCTGCAGAACCTGGTCGCGGGGTACGCCGACTTCGCGGACAACATCACCGGATTCCGTACGGCCGTGCCCTTCCTGATCCTCTTCGTGGGGCTCCTCGTCCTGACGCGGCGGCAGCGCACGGCGGGCACGGCGGCGGCGGACGCGCCACCGATCGACTATCTGGCGGGGCGGTCGTGGGGGCGGCGTTGGGGGCCATGGGCGCTGGGCGCCGTCTTGCTCGCGCTGTCCTTCTACACGGTGACGACGCCCTTCTGGAGCGGGATCCTGGCTCAAGGGCTGGCGATTTCCCTGGTATTCATCTCGTTCACCGTGGTGACGGGCCTCGGCGCGATGGTCTCGCTGGCGCAGGCGACCTTCGTCACGGGTGCCGCGCTCGTGGCCGGGCTGCTGATGAGCCATGGCTGGCCCTTTGTCGCGGCCGCGCTGGTGGGCACGTGTGTGGCGGCGCTGCTCGGGGCGCTGGTGGCGCTGCCCGCGCTGCGGCTCGGGGGGCGGTCGCTGGCGCTCGCCACGTTGGCGCTGGCCTTCCTTGCCGACCAAGTCCTGTTCCAGATGGGGTGGTTGCGGAACGGCGACACCGGGTGGGAGATCCCCCGGCCCGTCTTCGGCTTCGTCGACCTGAACGACGACCGTGCGATGGGCGTCGCGATGGTCGTCCTGGTGACGGCGGCGGTGGCCGCGCTCAGCGCGCTGCGGAACTCGGCGTCGGGGCGGGCGATGCTGGCGGTGCGGTCTGCTCCGGCTGCGGCGATGGCGTCGGGTGTGTCCGTGATCCGGACCAAGCTGATGCTGTTCACGCTGTCGGCGGGCCTGGCCGGGTTCGGTGGCGTGATGTACGCGTCCTTCAACACCCGCATCACGGCCACGGACTTCACGGCCATGGCCGGGTTGGTGTGGCTGGCGGTGGTGGTCGCGGCGGGAGTGCGGCGGCCCCAGTTCGCCGTGGTGGCGGGGCTGGTGTTCGCGCTGGTGCCGCATGTCCTGTCGGACTACGTGACCGATTCGTCACACCTGCCGGTGATTCTGTTCGGGCTGGCGGGGCTGGCACTGGCGAACGACCCGGACGGGTATTGCGCGGCGGTGTCGGTGCGGCTGCACCGGCGTCGGGCTTCTTCTCTCCCCACCCCGCCCCTTCCCGAAAGTCCTGCGGACGGCTTCGGGCTCAGCAAATCAGCCCGTCCGGCGATTGAGGACGTGCCCGGAGGGCGCAAGGCTCCGCAGGATTACGGGAAGGGGCGGGTTGGGGAATCAACAGCCCTCACCCTCCACAACATCCACGCAGGCTACGACGGAGCCCCCGTCCTCCACGGCGTCGACCTCACCATCCGGTCCGGCGAGATCCTGGCCCTCCTGGGCCCCAACGGGGCCGGGAAATCGACGACTTGCAAGGTGGCCGCAGGCCTGATCGCCCCGATCAGGGGCCAGATCCACGTACAGGGGCGGGACGCCACCACCGACGGCCCCGTCAAGCTGTCCCGGCAAGGGATCCTCCTGGCCCCGGAGGGCCGCGGCATCTTCCCCACCCTCACCATCGAGGAAAACCTCGCCCTGCACCTCCCCGACAAGCCCGACCGCGCGGCGGTCTACGAAAGATTCCCCGCCCTCGCGACCCGCCGCGGCATCCCCGCAGGCTCCCTCTCCGGCGGCGAGCAGCAGATGCTCGCCCTGGCCCCGCTCCTCCAGAAGCCCCCCAAGGTCCTCATCGCCGACGAGCCCTCCCTGGGCCTGGCCCCACGCATCGTCGACGAGGTCTTCCAGCTGCTCGCCGAGCTGAGGGACGCCGGGACGGCACTTCTCCTGGTGGAGGAGAAGGCGGCGGAAATCCTCGGCGTCGCCGACACCGTGGCCTACCTCGCCCAGGGCAAGGTCAGCTGGTGCGGCCCCCGCTCGGAGGTACAGGCGGACCGCCTCACCGAGGCCTACCTGGGCATCGCGGCAACCGAATCCGGCACAGCTGAGGCGGCGAAGCCATGACCGACCACCTCCTCGAAACCCAGGACGTACGCGTCCACTTCGGCGGCATCCGCGCCCTCAAGGGCGTGACGCTCGGCATCCGGCCCGGCGAGGTCTGCGGGCTGATCGGGCCCAACGGGGCCGGCAAGACCACCCTGTTCGACGTCCTCTCGGGCATCCGCCGCCCCGACGCGGGCCGGGTCCTGCTCGACGGTACGGACGTCACCCGGCGCTCCCCCGTCTGGCGGGCCCGGCACGGCATGCGCCGCACCTTCCAGCGGCAGCAGCTGTTCGGGCAGCTCACGGTCGCCGACAACCTGGTGGTGGCGCAGGAGTGGCGCGGCGGCGGTGGCGGGGTCGCCGCCGATCTCGTGGCCGCACCGACGCGACGTACCCACGAAAGGGCCAGGAGGGAACGGGCCGCCACGGTCCTGCGCGAATGCGGTCTCGACGCGCTGGCCGGCGACTACGCGGGCGCGCTCCCCGTCGGGCAGGCCCGGATGGTGGAGCTGGCCCGCGCGGTGGCCGATCCGCCGCGCGTACTGCTCCTCGACGAGCCGGCGTCCGGGATGACAGCCGACGAGAGACAGCAACTGTCGGCTGTCATCCGGCACTTGGCCGACGAGGAGGGCTGTGCCGTGCTCCTCATCGAGCACAACGTCGCCTTCGTCATGGAGCTCTGCGCCCGCGTCGTCGTGCTCGACCTGGGCGAGGTCCTGGCCCAGGGCACGGCCGCCGAGGTACGCGCCGACCCGAAGGTCAAGGAGGCGTACCTCGGCACGGCCGACGTGTAGGCACCGCTCAGCCACCTCTCGGCGGCTCAGACCAGCTGGTACGCGCGCATCTTGCCGATCAGCATGTGGCAGTTCTGCAGCGAGCCCGAACTGTCGCCCAGGGAACGGTAGATGCCCCACTTGGGGCGCACCCGGTCCGCGAGCAGCGTGTCGACGCCGGACTTCGCCTTGTCGATCACCGTGCTGCCGCCGCTCTTGAGGATCCAGCGCACCGAGCCGGACGTACCGTCGCCGATCTTGATCTGGAAGTCGACGTCGGTCCATTTGTTGTGCAGTGGCTCCAGCGGCGTACGCCCGACGAGAGTGTCGGACTCGAAGACCTTGAGCTCGATGGTCTGCGCGCCGTCCACGCGGCGCAGTGACTGGACGACGATCGGCGAGGTGCCGGTGCCCGGCTGCTTCATCTGCATGATGTGCGTGAAGGTGCTGGTCGCCTTGAGGGTGCTCGGCAGGAACATCGAGTACGTGACCCGCCAGGTCTGGCCGGGAAGCCACTTGAGGTAGCCGGAGGGGGTGCGGCAGCCGGTGACCTCCTGGCGCTGGCGGTCGGTGCTGGTGTCCCGGTCGACGGTGTGCATGTTGAAGCGCCAGTTGTCGCCGTCCCGGTAGATGTGCGGCCGGGCGGCCGGGTGCGAGTCGGCCCGGTCGTCCTCGATCGTCTCGAAGGCGTCGAGTCCGTCGGCCGTGGCGGAGGGCGACCAGCGCAGTTGCCAGCTCGCGGCCCGCGCAGGCGTGGCGGGGAGCGTCGCCGCCGCCGCGCCGCCGAGGGCGGCGGCCAGAAGTGACCTTCGGGCCGCGTTCATAAATGTGTCCTGTGTTCAGTCATGCGTTACAGGGTCATGGCGTGACCGGACTCGGTCAATGGTTCAGACCGATAAGGTCGGGGCTGTATCGCGCCAATCTCCGCACGGGAATGCGGACCAGCCTGTGATCGTTGAGGCTGGGAGCAAACCGTCGACCACGTAAGGATCGAGAGATCGTGAGCAAGGTCCCCACCATCACCTTGAACAATGGCGTCGAGATGCCGCAGCTCGGCTTCGGCGTCTGGCAGGTTCCGGACGACGAGGCGGCGCAGGCCGTCGGCACGGCGCTCGAGGCCGGGTACCGCAGCATCGACACCGCCGCGATCTACGGCAACGAGGCGGGCACGGGCCAGGCGATCGCCGACTCCGGCATCGCACGCGAGGACGTCTTCGTGACGACCAAGCTGTGGAACGCCGATCAGGGGTACGACTCCACGCTGCGCGCCTTCGACACCTCGCTGGGCAAGCTGGGCCTCGACTACGTCGACCTGTACCTGATCCACTGGCCGCTGCCGTCCAAGGACAGCTATGTGGACACGTACAAGGCCTTCGAGAAGATCTACGCGGACGGCCGCGCGAAGGCGATCGGCGTCTCGAACTTCCTGCCCGAGCACCTGGAGCGTCTGCTCGACGAGACGTCCGTGGTGCCGGTGATCAACCAGATCGAGCTGCACCCGCAGCTCCAGCAGTCCGCCTCGCGCGCCTTCCACGCGCAGCACGGCATCGCGACCGAGGCCTGGTCGCCGCTCGGCCAGGGCAAGGGACTTCTTGAAGTGCCGACCGTCGTCGCGATCGCCCGGAAGCACGGCCGTACGCCGGCCCAGGTGGTGCTGAGCTGGCATCTGCAGCTCGGCAATGTCGTCATCCCGAAGTCCGTGACGCCGTCGCGGATCGCGGAGAACATCGACGTCTTCGGCTTCGAGCTGGACGACGAGGACCTGTCGGCGATCGCCGCCCTGGACGAGGGCAAGCGCCTGGGTCCGGACCCGGCCACCTTCGACGTCGCCTGAGTCGATCTGCCTGGGTTCCATCTGCCTGAGTTCCATCCGGCCGCACTGTTCAGCGGCTCCCGTGATCCCCGTACGCCACGGCGTGCGGGGATCGCGCGTTTACGGACAAACCGGTGAGACTGAACCTCCTGCACCGAAATCCCCTCTTTCCCCCGGAGAGGGTCGAGAAGGCCAGCACGCGAAGACAGGACCGTTCATGCACAACCCGCCGAAGGACGTCCGCGCCCCCTGGAGCGCCGGAAAGACCTTCCTCGCACTCTCCGTCGGCACCCTGGCCCTGCTCGGCGGCGGAATCGCCTGGGTGGTGGTCGAGTACAAGGAGTCCTGGAGCCAGTCCCACTTCCTGTCCGACGTGAACGACCGCCTGCCCGACACCGGGCTCTCCGGCGACCGCCTGCTGGACGCCGGCGAGGCGGCCTGCCGGAAGGTCGAGGGCGGCGCCGACTGGAGCGACGTACAGAAGGAAGTTCCCGCCGGTACGTCGCCCAAGGAGGCCGCGGCGATCTACGCGGCCGCCCGCATCCACCTCTGCAAGGACGCGGGCTGAGTCGCGCGGGCCCCGGCGGCCGGCAGGCCCGGTCTCCTCGGCAGCTGGGCCGCTGGGGCGTGTGTCGGAAGTCCCCCCGTCCACCCGGAGGGCGGGCCCTGCGCCCGCTGCGAGGGGGGCACCTCCCTGCTCGAGCGAAGCCGAGAGCTTGGGGAAGCTGATGTCTCGCGGTGCGTGCTCTCGGCGTGCTGGCCGGAAGGCCCCGTCGATGGACCGGACGTACTGGGGCTTTCGGCCGGTGCGGCGAGCGGGGGCACCTCCCACGCTCTTGAGGCAGTGGGGGCGTGCCGGGCGTCGCGGGGCAGGAGGGACTTCCGACACATGTCCTAGGTGTGCTGTCACCAACGTCCCGGGACAGCACGCCTAGGGCGTGATCGCCGCGTCGGCGACCTGCCAGCGGGCCAGCCAGCGCTCGCGCAGGGCGATGCGGGACGGGGTGTCGAGGCCGTAGCCGTTGACCGTGACGCTCACCGGGCCCGGCCGGTCGGTGGTGATCGGCTCCTGGGTGGCCGCGGCGATCAGGTTCTCCTCGCGGTCGACCGTCAGCTGCGCGAACCGGCTGGAGTGCCACACCTCCTTGTCCGCCGCCGACTCGATCAGCTCAAGCAGCTCGCGCCCGGAGGCACGGCCGGTGAGGTAGAGGGTGTGCCGGCGCTCGCCCGGCCGGCGTTCGAGCAGGAAGCGCAGCTGCTCGAAGAAGACGCGCCAGCCCTCCTCCACCGGATCGTGCCGGTGCGGGTCGCCGCCGGGCGGCAGTGCCCGGGTCGTCGCGACCCGGAGCACGGTGCGCTGCCGTCCGGCGACGAGCAGCATCTCCTGGCCGTCCCCGAACGCGATGCGGTCCGGTGGCTGCGGGTCGGCCCCCTCGATGTAGATCTGCCGGATCTCGTCGTCGAGTCCCGGGTACTCCCAGCCGAACCAGTCCCGGATCAGGGCGGGTTCGGTGAGGTGGCGCCAGATCGTGTCGGCGGGGGCCGCGATCTGCGTCTCGATGCGGAAGGGCTTCTGGGTGCCGGTCATGTGCGTGCTCCCCTCTGTGAGCGCACTGCCGTACGCGGCCCGGGGAGCGAACTTCCGTGCGCGGCCCGGGCGATCGGCCCGTACGGGGCGACGCTAGTCCGCCCTGACCGCCATGTGTACCGTCTGGGCCGTCAGCACGAAGATGTCCGGGCGGCACAGCACGCTCGCCTCGTCGGCGGGGTCGACCAGGCGGGCGACCGTGGCCAGGTCGTCGGCGTCCAGGCGCTCGGCGAAGGCCTCCCCGAGTTGGCCGAAGAAGTTCGCCACATGGGCGCGGGCCAGATCGTCGAGGGGTGCGGGCAGGTCGAGGAGGTAACTGCGGGTCGCGGCGTGGGTCAGTCCGGCCGAGGCGAGCAGTGCGGCCCAGTCCTCGGTCTCGGCCTTGGCGCCGGGCAGCGAGGTGCGCATCTCGGCGAACCAGTTCTCCCTCGCCGCGTCGACGCGGACCTCCAGGCCGGGCCGGCCGATGCCGATGTCGCGCGGCAGGTGGCGGGCCGGCAGGCCGCCCTCGAGGAGGACCAGGACGCCGCCGGGCGCGAGGTGCTTCGCGAACGCGGCGAGCGCGGCCCGCTGATCGCCGATGTGGTGCAGGGACTGGCCGAGCCAGATGACGTCGGCGGGGCCCAACGCGCCGAGCCCGTCCGGGAGTTCGGCCAGGTGGGTGCGGGCGCGCGGGGCGAGCCTGGCGCGCTCGAAGCGTGCGGCGGCCCGCTCCAGTAGGGCCTCGCCGCCGTCCACCGCGACGACCTCGGCCTCGGGGAAGGCCTCGGCGAGCCTGACGGAGACGGCGCCGGGGCCGCTGCCGGCGTCGATGATGCGGGCGGGGCGGGGGGTGCGGGCGCGGAGGTCGGCGATGATCTGGTCGTAGACCGGGGTGTAGACGGCGGCACGGCGCTCAAGCGCCTCGCCCATGGTGTTCCAGTCCATGTCCGAGGTGTGGCCGTGGTGGTGGCCGCCGCCGCCCGACTGGTGACCGTTACCGCCGCCGCCCGACTGGTCACCGTTACCGCCGCCGCCCGACTGGTCACCGTGACCGCCGCCGGGCTGCTGGTCGTGGCCCCCGTGCCCATGCGTCTCGGGCCGCTGGCCGCTGTGGTGCTGCTGCTGGTCGTGACCCCCGTGCCGGTGCGTCTCGGGCCCGTGGTCGCCGTGGTGTTGCTGCTGGTCGCTCATCGGGATGGCGCCCCTTCCGCTCCTCGCCGCTGTCCCTGCCAGCGTGCTCCGCCCGCCTCGCGCGAGGCAATCTCCGTTGCCGTTTCGGCAAACGCGGGCATGGACCGGCCGGTCAGGCCGCCGTCGGCCGCCCGCTCAGCCCGGCCGCCGGAACGCCGACAGCCGGTAGACGGGATCGGCCCGCGGCCGGTCCGGTTCCGGAAGCGCCTCCAGTTGGGCGGCGACCTGCTCGGCCTCGGCGCCGCGCACGGTCAGCCGCGACACGTAGTGACCCCGGCGCACCGCGGCGGCCGTACGCAGCGCGGACCGGCCCTGCCCGTGCCCCGGGAAGCGGGCCTCCCCCGCCGGCTCCAGGCCGCACGCGCGCGCGTACCCCTCGATGAGATCCGCGCGGTCGGAGGCCACGTTCGACAGATGCGGGGCGAACACCGCGTCGATGTCGGAGCCGACGTCGTGCCCCGCGTCCTTGTCGACGGTGGTCACGAAGACCCCGCCGGGGCGCAGCACCCGCGCGCACTCTCCGACGATTCGCTCGGCCTCGGCCACCGCGACCAGGTGCAGCAGCCACACCGCGCTCACGGCGTCGAACGAGGCGTCCGGGAAGGGCAGTTGGCGCCCGTCCCCGATGACGACGGCGCCGGGCAGCCGCTCCGCCGCCCTGCGCGCCATGCCCGACGCCGGGTCCACGCCGCTCACGCGCAGCCCGGGCCGGGCCAGCCTCTCGGGGACGATGCCGGTGCCGCAGGCCACGTCCAGCAGGGTGCGGGTGGCCCGGGGCACCAGGCCCAGGACCGCGGACGCCGCGGCCTCGGCCCGCGGCACGCCGCCGCGCGTCTCGTCGTAGTCGGCGGCTTCCTTGGTGTAGTCGAGCAGCACCACGGCTCAGCTCGCTCCGTGGCCCGGGGCGAACTCCTCGACCCTTCGCGCCAGTTCGAAGTCCTTGTCCGTCACGGCCCCGCCCACGCTGTGCGTGTTCACCGACAGGGACACCGTGTTGTACCCGAGCGAGAGGTCCGAGTGGTGGTCGAGTTCCTCCTGCACCTGCGCGATGTGCACGACCATCGCGGTGGCCGCGAAGTGCGAGCCGAGCCGGTACGAGCGAGCGATGCGGTCACCGTCGAGGGACCAGCCGGGAAGCTCCGCGAGCCGGTCCTCGATCTCCTTCTGCGACAGCGGTGCGAGTGCCATGGCCGCGCTCCTTCGTTCCTCGATGCGTTTCAGCGCTTTCAGCCTGCCACAAGGGACCGACATTCGATCGGCTACGGTCGACGTATGACAACTGTCGCGCCAGGTAAGGGCGCCGGCCCGCTCCTGAGGGGCTGGCGCGAGCAGCGCCGGATCAGTCAGCTGGACCTCGCGCTGCGCGCCGATTCCTCCGCACGGCACATCAGCTTCGTCGAGACGGGCCGCTCCCGCCCCAGCGAGGAGTTCCTGCTGCGGCTCGCCGAGCACCTGGAGATCCCGGTACGGGACCAGAACGCCCTGCTGCTCGCGGCGGGCTACGCACCCCGCTTCCCCGAGACCTCGATGGACGATCCCTCGTTCCAGTCCGTTCGCGAGGGTCTGGAGCAGCTGCTGCGCGGCTACGAGCCGTACCCGGCGCTGATCGTGGACGCCAAGTACGACGTCATCGCCGCCAACCGGGGCATCGCGATGCTCATGGACGGCCTGCCCGAGCACCTTCTCGCGCCGCCGCTGAACGCGATGCGCCTCACCCTCCACCCCGAGGGCCTCGCCCCGAGGATCCGCAATCTCGGCGAGTGGCGGGGACATCTGCTGCACCAGATGGAGCGCCAGATCGCCCTGCAACGCTCTGACGCGGTGCGGGAGTTGTACGAGGAGGTGGCCGGGTACCCGGTGGCCGACCCCGGCGAGAGTGCGGCGGACGCCGGCCCGGTGGCCTATCTCGCGCTGCCGCTGCGCATCGAGCACGAGGGCCGGATCCTGTCCTTCGTGTCGTCGATCTCGACGTTCAACACACCCATGGACGTGACCGTCGCCGAGCTGGCCATCGAGACGCTGCTCCCGGCCGACCCGGCGACGGTCAAGTACCTGCAGATGCTCATGCCTTGAGCTGTCGCAGCGCCGCCCACTGCAGCCCCGCGAAGCCCGCGACGGTCGCCGCCTGCAGCGGGATCCACACGGCCCCCGCGGTGCTCGGCGACAGCCAGGCGGCGAGGGCGACGATGCTCACGACGGCCCAGACCGCGTTGATCTCGACGACCGCGCGGACGGGGAACACCGGGGGCCGCTTCCGCGTCGCCAGGAAGCCGACCCCCGCGGCGTACAGCGTGAGGAAGGCGCCGAGCTCGAACAGCAGCGTCGAGCCGACCCCGAGAAGCCGCCCTAGGGGCCCCGAAAGGGCAAGGTAGGCGAGCCCGTTGGCCGCGGTGACCACCGCGTCCAGGGCGAGGAAGCGGCGCAGCACGGTCGTCGGCTCGGTGGTGCGGGCGAGGGCGGTGAGCTGGATGGCAGCCATGGTCGTTCGACCTCCGTCGAGTGGTGGTGGCCCGGTGGGGCCGGACACCGGAGCGGAGTGCGCCGCCCCGGGATCCGGTGGTCATCACCCTGCCGGGGCGGGCCCGGGGCGTCGATTACCTCTGAGGTAATGCGGCTCGGCACGGCCTGGAGGCGCACTGGGGGTGTAGCGGGCTCCACCGCGGGACGGGTATCTGCTCCCTCGTGCCCGGCCCGCCCGATTCCTACCGTGATCAGTGACGTATCCGATCACGAGAGGACGTACGAGATGCTCAGGCGGCGCACCGGCACGGAACCCGACGGCAGCGGGGACGGTGGCGGCACGGCGGTACTGGCCGAACCGGTGCCCGCGCTCGATCTCGACGCGGTGAGCCGGGAGTACCAGCAGGGCGTGCCCGCGCTCGACGCGGTCAGTCTCACGCTGCCGCCGGGGCGGATGCTGGCCGTCATGGGCCGTTCCGGTTCGGGCAAGTCGACGCTGTTGCAGTGCGCGGCGGGGCTCGACCGGCCGACCTCGGGCACGGTGCGGATCGCGGGCACGGATCTGGCCGGGCTGAAGGAAACGTCCCTGACCAGGCTGCGCCGGGACCGGATCGGGTCTGTGTTCCAGGCGCTGAATCTGGTGCCGTCGCTGAGCGTCCTGGAGAACGCGGCACTGCCGCTGCTGCTGGCGGGAGGCAGTCCGGGTTCGGGTTCCGCTTCTGGATTCGCCTCCGGTTCCGTCTCCGGTTCCGTCTCGGCGCACGAGGGTTACGAGGAGCGGGCGTTGCGGGCCCTGGAAGCGGTGGGTCTGGCCGACCGTGCCGCGGAGGCGCCGGCCCGGCTGTCCGGCGGGCAGCAGCAGCGGGTGGCGATCGCCCGCGCGCTGGTCAACGAGCCCGAGGTGGTGTTCGCGGACGAGCCGACGGGCGCCCTCGACCCGGTGACCGCGGCCGAGGTGCTCGCCCTGCTTCGGCAGGCCGTGGACCGGTCCGGGCACACGGTGGTCATGGTCACGCACGATCCGGCGGCCGCCGAGTGGGCGGACGAGGCCGTCTTCCTGGACCGGGGCCGGCTCGTGGGCAGCTTGGTGCAGCCGAGCGCGGAGGAAGTCCGGGGCGCACTGCGGGGGTTGGGCCGATGAGCGCCCGGGGCAAAGGGGTGAGGAAGTTCGACGGAGCAGGCAAGGAAGCGGCCAGGGAGGGCGCGCACGCCCCCGCCCTGCTCGCCAAACGCTCCCTGCGCAGCCACCGCAAGGCCTGGGGCACGGTGTTCGCCGCGCTCGCCCTCACCTCGCTGCTGCTCGGCACCTTCGCGCTGACGTTGGTGTCCACGGCTGTCGGGCACGCGCGCGTGGAGCGCTATGCGGCGGCCCCGCTGGTGGTGACCGGCGACCAGACCACGCACTTCACGGCCAAGCCGTGGGGCAGCGAGCCGAAGACCGCGAAGGCGTCCCTGACCGAACGGGTCGGGGTGCCGGAGCCTGCGGTGGGCGTGGTGGGCGACGTGCCCGGGGTACGCGAGGCGGTGCCGGACGTCGCGTTCCCGGTGGCCGTGGCGGGCAAGTCGGCGGTACAGGGCCGCCCTTGGGCAGCGGCGGAGCTGGCCCCTTACCCGATCAAGGAGGGCCGTGCGCCCTCGAAGGACACCGAAGTGGTCGCGGCGGGCCTGGCCGCCTCCCCCGGGACCCGGCTCACGGTGACCGCGCCGGACGGCACTCCGAAGACGTACACGGTCGTCGGCACCACGGACGCCGATGGCATCCACGGAGGCGGCGGTCCGGACGCGGTCTACTTCACGACGCCCGAGGCCCGTTCCCTGGCAGGCCGCCCTGCCGCCTCCGTGGACGCCATCGGCGTCCTGCCCGAACGGGGCGTGTCCGTCGGCGAGTTGTAGGCGCGCGTGCAGGACGCCCTGAACCGGGCCGGCCTGCAGGACGTCGGCGCGGGCGACCGCGCCAAGGACGACACCGGCGGGCTCAAGGTGCTCGCAGGCGACGCCCGCGGGACGGCCGAACACCTGGACGCGCCGCCCGCGCGTACGGGCCTTCTCGAAATGCTCGGATCGGTGTCGGCGACGCTGCTGATGGTCGCCGTGCTCGTCGTGTCCTCGCTCCTCGTGCAGGCACTGCAACAGCGGGCGGGCGAACTGGCGCTGCTGCGCGCCGTCGGGGCGACACCCCGACAGGTGCGGGCGGCGGTGGGCCGTGAGGTGACGCGGGTGGCGCTGCGTCCCGCGCTGCTCGGCGCGGCGGCCTCGATCCCTTCCTTCCTGGGCCTCCTGGCGCTCCTGCGGGCCCGCGAAGTCCTCCCTCCGGGCCTCGAACTTCCCACCCCCGCCTGGCTGTTCACACTGCCCCTGGCCACGGCGGCACTGACGCTCGGCGTGGCCCGGCTGACCGCCGCGATCGCGTCCGCGCGTGCGGCGAAGGTGCGGCCCGCGCAGGCGCTGGGCGAGGCCGCGACCGAGCCGCGCGTGCTGGGCAACAAGCGGCGGATCACCGGCCTCGTGCTGCTGTTCGCCGGCCTGAGCTCGGCGGGTACGGCCACCACGCAGAGCGGCGACGCGGCGGCTGCCGCGGCCGGGGCCGCCGCGGTCACGATGGTCATCGGTTGCGCGCTCCTCGGGCCGTGGATCGCCCGGGGCGCGATGGCCGTCCTGAACCGACCACTGCGTGCCCTCGGCGGCGTCGGCGGGCGCCTCGCCGCGGCCGACTCGACGGCGAACCCTCGTCGCCTCGGGGCCGCGATCACCCCGATCGTGCTGGTCACGGCGTTTGCCGCGGTGCAGCTCGGGGCCGGTACGACGATGGCGCGGGCCGGCGACGCGCAGGCCGCGCAGGCGCTGCGGGCGGACCTCGCGGTGACCGCGCCCGCCCTGCCCGCCGGTGCGGCGGACCGGATCCGGTCCCAGGCCGGCGTGGCGGCGGCCACGGAGGTGCTGCCCAGCACGGTGGTCCTTGCCCACCACGAGACGGGCGAGCCGCGCCTGGACCGGCTCCCGGTCCTCGGCGTGACCCCGCGCGGACTGGCCCGCACCCTCGACCCCGGTGTCGAGCAGGGCTCCCTCGACGGGCTGCGCCCCGGCAGGGTGTCGGTCGGCCGGGACCGGGCCGCCTCGCTCGACCTGTCCCTGGGCAGCACGGTGCGGCTCCGCTTCGGTGACGGGGTCGAGGCGCCGCTGAAGGTGGCCGCCATCCATGAACGCGCGCTCGCGGTGGGCGACTTCCTGCTCTCGCGTGAGCAGTTGGCACGGCATGTGGCTGCGCCCGGCGCCGCGCAGGTGCTGATCGCCATGAAGCCCGGCTCTTCGGTTTCCGCCGTACGCGACCGGGTCGAGCGGGCGGCCGGGCCCGGGGTGGCGGTGTCCGAGCACCCCTCTTTCCCCCGACTCCGGTTGGAGGGCGAGGAGTTGAGCGGGCTGCTCGGGCTGGTCGCGGTTGCGGCGATCGGCGGGTTCACGGCGCTGGCCGTGCTCAGCACGCTCCGGCTGATCACCATTGGCCGGCGGCCGCAGCTTCGGTTGTTGCGGCTGGTGGGGGCGGGGCGGGCCCAACTGCGGCGGATGCTGCGGGCGGAGGCCGCTGTGGTGGCTGCGGTCGGGTTGGTGGTCGGTGCGGCCGTCGCGCTGGTGCCACTGCTGGCGTTCAGCGTGGCACTGACGGGTTCGCTGCCGTATCTGCCTTTGGCGCAGGGCGTGGCGATCGTCGGAGTCGTGGTGGTGACCGCTTACGCGGGGGTGCTGTTGCCGGCTCGGCGGGCGTTGCGTCGAGGCTGAGGCAGGGACATTGCCCCCACCCCGCCCCTTCCCGAAAGTCCTCAATCGCCGGACGGGCTGACAAAGTCAGCCCGTCCGGCGATTGAGGACACCGCCCGGAGGGCGGAAAGCTCCGCAGGATTTCGGGAAGGGGCGGGGTGGGGAAGAAATCACCCCGCGTTCAGATACGCCAGCACAGCCCGAACCCGCCGATGCCCACTGTCACTCGGCGGAAGCTTCAGCTTCGTGAACACATTGCCCACATGCTTGTGCACCGAACGCTCCGTCACGACAAGGACCTTGGCAATGGTCGCATTGTCGTGCCCCTCCGCCATGAGCTTCAGCACCTCGCGCTCACGCGGCGTCAGCAAAGACAGCGGATCGTCCTTGCGCCGCCGCGCCATCAGCTCCGTCACCACCTCGGGATCGAGCGCCGTACCCCCCGCCGCCACCCGATCCAGCGCGTCCAGGAACTCATCGACCCGCCCGACCCGGTCCTTCAACAGATAGCCCACGCCCCGCGCACCCCCGCCCAGCAACTCCGCCGCATAGGTCTCCTCGACGTACTGGGACAGCACGAGCACCGGCAGATCCGGCAGCGATTCCCGCGCGGCCAGCGCGGCCCGCAGGCCCTCGTCGCGGAAACCGGGCGGCATGCGGACGTCCAACACCGCGGCGTCGGGGCGGTGTTCGAGGAGGAGCGGCAGCACCTCGGGGCCGGTCGAGGCGACCCCGGCGACCTCGTGCCCGGCCGAACTCAGGAGCAGCACAAGGCCCTCTCTCAGCAGGGCGTTGTCCTCGGCGATCACCACACGCACGGCAGCTCCACATCGATCACGGTCGGCCCCCCGACGGGGCTGGTCAGCGCCACTGTGCCATCAAGGGCGGCAACCCTGCGCCGGATGCCCAGGAGCCCCGACCCGGCCGACTCGTCCGCGCCGCCCCGCCCTTCGTCGCGTACGGAAAGGGACAGGCCCTTCGGGGCCTGGGTCAGTGCGATCGAGACCCGCTCGCTCCCGCTGTGCTTGGCCGCGTTGGTGAGCGCTTCCGCCACGACGAAGTACGCGGCGGCCTCCACGGCGGCCGGCGCCCGTGCCCCGCCGTTGTCCTCCACTGCCAGCCCTTCGGACGAGAGCACGTTCACGTCGAGACCGCTGCTCGCCGCGAGCGCCCGCACCGCGCCGGCCAGGCCCCGGTCGGTGAGGACGGGCGGATGGATGCCGCGTACGACGTGCCGCAGCTCGGCGAGGGCCTCCTCCGCCTGGTCCTGCGCCTCGTCGAGGAGGCGGCGTGCGGCGCTCGGGTCGCGGTCGTAGGCGCGGCGGGCGAGCCCGATCCGCATGGAGAGCGCGACCAGATGGGCCTGGGCCCCGTCGTGCAGATCGCGCTCGATGCGCCGCAGCTCGGCCCCGTGCGCGGCGATCGCCCCGGCCCGGGTCGCGGTGAGCTGCTCGACGCGGGTGGCGAGGGTCATGCCGGGCGAGGGCAGCAGCAGGGCCCTCGACCAGGTGGCCTCCAGGTCGACGAGCCGGGTGAACAGGGGCAGCGCGACCGGTTCCCGGCGCAGCAGCCCTGACCAGATCCCGTCGACGAGCAGGGCGGGGACCCAGCCCACGAGGGCGACGTAGAAGAGAACGAGTCCGTAGACGAGCTGGGCGGCGACCCAGCGCAGGTCGCGATAGGTACCCGGGTCGGTCGTGGCGTGCCGGATCCGCTCGGCCAGCGGCCCGGTCAGCGGCAGATACGCCTCGGGCACGGGTGCCCCGGACCAGGCGGCGGTCCGGCGCCGCTCGAAGCCGGCGAAGCGGCGAACGGTCTGCACTGTCTCGGGGAGCATGCCCGCACCGACGACGAGCATGGTCGCCGCGAGGCCCACCAGGATCAGCCCGAAGAGGATGTAGCAGGCGAAGCTCAGCCCGGCACCCACGGTCAGGTGCAGTGTGGCCCGGCCTGCCCTGCGTATTGCCTCTTTCATGGTGGTCAGGCTAGGCGACCTGCGCATTCGGCGAGGTGTAGCGGGCTACACCATTCATTGGGCAGCCCGCAGGGTCGGAACGGTGATCGCGCTACGGCAGAGTTGATCACGTCAAGCGAACACGGCTTGGCCTCGAACGCCACCCACGACCGCTACGGAGTCACCACCATGAAGGCCCTGCTCTGGGTTCTGCTCACCGCGTCCGTGCTCTTCAACGTCAGCACCAGCTTCATCTCGTCGGGCGTGACCCAGGTCCTGCTCAGCATCCCGTCCGGTCTGGTCGTCATAGGCTCCGCCGTCGGCCTCTGGCTGCTGCGCGACCGCAAGCCCGCGTAGCCCGGACGGCCCGCACGGCTCGCGCCCGGCCCTCGGCCGGAGCCCGCAACCCGTCCGGCCCCCGCCCGGATGTGCCCCATCAGCGCCACACCTAGGTTCGCCTCAAGGTGTACGCGCGCAGACCTGAGGGAGCTCGAACGGTGGCCGACAAAGTGACGGAGCCGGGCGCCGCGCTGCTGCGCGCCGGCAAGTTCTTCACCCGCGGCACCGCCGCCCCCGACCTGCACAGCGTGTCGATCAAGGGCGGCCGGGACTCGGACAGCTTCTACCGGGACCGCTGGAGCCACGACAAGGTCGTGAACTCCACGCACGGCGTGAACTGCACCGGTTCGTGCCGGTGGAAGGTGTACGTCAAGGACGGCATCATCACCTGGGAGACCCAGCAGACGGACTACCCGAGCGTCGGCCCCGACCGCCCCGAGTACGAGCCGCGCGGCTGCCCCCGTGGAGCCGCGTTCTCCTGGTACACGTACTCGCCGACCCGGGTCCGCTACCCGTACATCCGTGGCGTCCTCGTCGAGATGTATCGCGAGGCCAAACAGCGCCTCGGCGACCCGGTGCTCGCGTGGGCCGACATCCAGGGCGACCCGGAGCGGCGCCGCAGGTACCAACAGGCCCGCGGCAAGGGCGGGTTGGTGCGGGCCACCTGGGACGAGGCCCTGGAGATCGTCGCGGCCGCGCATGTCCACACCATCAAGGAGTACGGCCCCGACCGGGTCGCCGGCTTCTCGCCGATCCCCGCGATGTCGATGGTGTCGCACGCGGCGGGCGCCCGGTTCATGAGCCTCATCGGCGCCCCGATGCTCAGCTTCTACGACTGGTACGCGGACCTCCCGGTCGCCTCCCCGCAGGTGTTCGGCGACCAGACCGACGTCCCCGAGTCGGGCGACTGGTGGGACGCCGCGTACCTGATGATGTGGGGCTCCAACGTCCCCGTCACCCGCACCCCGGACGCGCACTGGATGGCCGAGGCCCGCTATCGCGGCCAGAAGGTCGTCGTGGTCGCACCGGACTACGCGGACAACGCGAAGTTCGCCGACGAGTGGCTGCACCCCCACCCCGGCACCGACGGGGCGCTCGCGATCTCCATGGGTCATGTGATCCTCAAGGAGTACTTCGTCGAGAAGAAGACGGAGTTCTTCGACGACTACGTGCGCAAGTTCACCGACCTGCCGTTCCTCGTGACGCTGACCGAGAAGGACGGCGCGTACGTCCCGGCCAAGTTCCTGCGCGCCACCGACCTCGGGCAGGGCGGTGAGGCCGGCGAGTGGAAGACCGTCGTCCTCGACGAGACCACCGGTCAACCGGCCGTCCCCAATGGCTCGTTGGGCTTCCGCTGGACCGACTCCGGCAAGGGCAAGTGGAATCTGCAGCTCGGCTCGATCAGCCCGCAGCTCTCGCTGCACGGCTCCGAGGTCGCGGCGGGCGTCGAGGTGCTGCTCCCCCGCTTCGACACCGAGGGCGGCGAGCACGGTCAGGGGCGCGGCGAGATCCTCAGGCGCGGAGTGCCCGCGACACGGCTCGGCGGGCAGGACGGGCCCCTGGTCACCACCGTCTTCGACCTGCTGCTCGCGCAGTACGGCGTCGGGCGCGAGGGGCTGCCGGGTGACTGGCCGTCGTCGTACGAGGACACGGACGCGCCAGGCACTCCCGGCTGGCAGGAGGCGCTGACGTCGGTGCCGGCCGCGAAGGCCGTGAAGATCGCCCGGGAGTTCGCCGACACCGCCGAGAAGTCGCGCGGGCGCTGCATGATCCTGATGGGCGCGGGGACCAACCACTGGTTCCACTCCGAGACCATCTACCGGGGCTTCCTGGCCCTGCTCCAGCTCACCGGCTGCCAGGGGCGCAACGGCGGCGGCTGGGCGCACTACGTCGGCCAGGAGAAGTGCCGGCCGGCGACCGGCTGGGCATCCCTGGCCAGCGCCAACGACTGGAGCCGGCCGCCGCGCCAGATGATCGGCGCGGCCTACTGGTTCCTCAACACCGACCAGTGGCGCTACGACAAGTTCCAGGCCGACGTCCTGTCCTCCCCGCTCGGCGAGGGCCGCTTCGACGGCATGACGGGCGCGGACTGCCTTGCCCTGTCGGCCCGTACGGGCTGGATGCCGTCGTACCCGACCTTCGACCGCAACCCCCTCGACCTCGCCGAGGCCGCCGAGGACCCGGTGGCCAACGTCGTCAGTGAACTCAAGGCGGGCACCTTGAAGTTCGCCGTCGAGGACCCGGACGCGCCGGAGAACTGGCCGCGCGTCCTGACCCTGTGGCGGGCGAACCTGCTGGGTTCCTCCGCGAAGGGCGCCGAGTACTTCACCAAGCACCTCCTCGGCACCCACTCCTCCCTGCGGGCCGAGGAAGCCTCCGAGGACGTACGGCCGCGTGATGTGAAGTGGCACGAGGACGCCCCCGAGGGCAAGTTGGACCTGCTGCTCTCCCTGGACTTCCGGCAGACGTCCTCCACGCTGCTCTCGGACGTCGTCCTTCCTGCCGCCACCTGGTACGAGAAGCACGACATCGCCACCACGGACATGCACCCCTACGTCCATTCGTTCACGCCCGCCGTGGACCCGCCCTGGCAGGCCCGCAGCGACTTCGACACCTTCCTCGACCTGGCCCGCAAGTTCAGCGAGCAGGCCCGCGCGCACCTCGGCGTCCGCAAGGACATCGTGGCCACCGCCCTGCAGCACGACACCCCGGGCGAGACGGCGCAGCCCGGCGGGGTGGTCCTGGACTGGAAGAACGGCGACTGCGAACCGGTGCCGGGCAGGACCATGCCGGGCCTCGCCGTCGTGGAACGCGACTACACGGCGATCGGCGAGAAGTTCGCCTCGCTCGGCCCGCTCGTGGAGAAGCTGGGCCTGCCCGTGAAGGGCATCGCGTTCAGGCCCGACCAGGAGGTCGAGAGCCTCAAGGAGCGCAACGGCACGGTCCGCGGCGGCCCCGCCGACGGCCGCCCCCTCCTGGACACGGCGGTCAAGGCGGCGAACACCATCCTCGCCCTGTCCGGCACGACCAACGGCCGCCTCGCCACCCAGGGCTTCCACACCCTGGAGGAACGCACCGGCCAGGAGATGGCGCATCTCGCCGCCGAGCACGAGGGCAAGCTGATCACGTACGCGGACACTCAAGCCGCGCCCGTCCCCGTGATCACCTCCCCGGAGTGGAGCGGCAGCGAGGCGGGCGGGCGGCGCTACACAGCCTTCACCCTCAACACCGAGCACCTGAAGCCCTGGCACACCCTCACCGGCCGCCAGCACTTCTTCCTCGACCACGACTGGATCCATGAACTGGGCGAGGCGCTGCCGGTGTACCGGCCGCCGCTGGACATGAACAAGCTCTTCGGCGAACCGGTGCTCGGCCCGGACGGCGAGAAGCAGGTCACGGTCCGCTATCTGACCCCGCACAACAAGTGGTCCATCCACTCCGAGTACCAGGACAACCTGTTCATGCTGTCGCTGTCCCGCGGCGGTCAGTGCATCTGGATGGCCCCGCAGGACGCGGAGTCGATCGGCGTGAAGGACAACGACTGGATCGAGGCGGTCAACCGCAACGGCGTGGTCGTGGCCCGCGCGATCGTCTCCCACCGCATGCCGGCCGGCACGGTCTACATGCACCACGCGCAGGAACGCACGGTCAACGTCCCCAAGGCGGAGGCCAGCGGAAAGCGCGGCGGCATCCACAACTCGCTGACCCGGGTCCTGATGAAGCCGAGCCATCTCATCGGCGGCTACGCGCAGCTGTCCTGGGCGTTCAACTACCTCGGCCCGACGGGCAACCAGCGCGACGAAGTGACCGTCATCCGCCGCCGCTCGCAGACTGTGACCTATTAGAAGCCTGGAGTACTGATTCCCATGCGCATCAAGGCTCAAATCGCGATGGTGATGAACCTCGACAAGTGCATCGGGTGCCACACCTGCTCGGTCACCTGCAAGCAGACGTGGACCAACCGGACGGGCATGGAGTACGTCTGGTTCAACAACGTCGAGACCCGCCCCGGCCAGGGCTATCCGCGCCGCTACGAGGACCAGGACCACTGGAAGGGCGGCTGGACCCTCAACAAGCGCGGCGGCCTGAAACTGAGGAACGGCGGCCGCATCAAGTCCCTGCTCGGCATCTTCTCCAACCCGAAGCTGCCGGAGATCAAGGACTACTACGAGCCCTGGACGTACGACTACAAGAACCTCACGGACGCCCCGCTCGGCGACGACTACCCGGTGGCCGAGCCGCGCTCGCTGATCAGCGGCAAGCCGATGAAGGTCGAGTGGTCCTCCAACTGGGACGACAACCTGGGCGGCGCCTACGAGCACGGCGACCTGGACCCGATGGTCGCCAAGACCCGCGAAAAGGCCGCGGAGAAGGTCAAGTTCCAGTTCGAGCAGACCTTCATGTTCTACCTGCCCCGGATCTGCGAGCACTGCCTCAACCCGTCCTGCGTGGCCTCCTGTCCGTCCGGCGCCATCTACAAGCGGGAAGAGGACGGCATCGTCCTCGTCGACCAGGACGGCTGCCGCGGCTGGCGCAAGTGCGTCACCGGGTGCCCGTACAAGAAGATCTACTTCAACCACAGCACGGGCAAGGCCGAGAAGTGCACGATGTGCTACCCGCGCATCGAGGTGGGCCTGCCGACGGTCTGCTCCGAGACCTGCGTGGGCCGCCTGCGCTACCTCGGGGTGATCCTGTACGACGCGGACAAGGTGACCGCGGCCGCCGAGACCGAGGACGACAAGGGGCTGTACGAGGCCCAGTTGGGCGTCTTCCTCGACCCGGAGGACCCCGAGGTGCGGCGCGAGGCGGAGAAGGCGGGCATCCAGTACGACTGGATCGAGGCGGCCCGCCGCTCCCCCGTGCACGCCCTGATCAGCAAGTACAAGGTGGCGCTCCCGCTGCACCCGGAGTACCGGACGATGCCGATGGTCTGGTACATCCCGCCGCTCTCCCCCGTCGTGGACGCCTTGACGGAGACCGGCTTCGACGGCGAGGACGCGGACAACCTCTTCGGCGCGATCGACACCCTGCGCATCCCCCTCGAATACCTCGCGGAGCTCTTCACCGCGGGCGACACCGGCCCGGTCCGGTCCTCCCTCAACAAGCTCGCCGCGATGCGTTCCCACATGCGGGCCATCAACCTCGGCGACCGCCCGGCGCACTCGATCGCCGACTCGGTGGGCATGAGCGGCCCCGAGATCGAGGAGATGTACCGCCTACTCGCCATCGCCAAGTACGAGGACCGGTACGTCATCCCGACCGCCGCGATGGGCGACGCCAAGCGCCTGGAGGAGTCCGCGGTCCCCGACTCCTGCTCCCTGGACCACGCGGACGGGCCCGGCATGGGCGGCGACGGTCCGCTGGGCGGGGACTCGGGCCGCAAGAACCTGCCCCTGGTGACGATCGAGAACTTCCACGCGGCCCGCAAACGCCAGACGGCCGACGCCGAGCCCGACGACGTGAGGGAGCAGCAGTGAAGACCTCGAAGATCTCCGGGAACGCGGTTCTGTACCAGGCGGCGGCGCTCTGCCTGGCCTACCCCGACGACGAGTTCCGCTCGCGGCTCCCGCTCGTCCGGGAGGCCGTCCCGGAGCTGCGTACGTTCGTCTCGTACGCGGAATCCATCCCCCTGCCCGAGCTGGCGGCCGACTACGTCCGGGTCTTCGACTTCAAGAACCGGCACAGTCTGTACCTGAGTTGGTGGCGGGACGGCGACACCCGGCGGCGCGGGATGACGCTGGTCGGCTTCAAGCAGACCTACCGGGAGCACGGCCTGGAATTCACGGGCGAGGAACTGCCGGACTTCCTCCCGGCGGTGCTCGAATTCTCCGCCCAGGCCGGGACTTTGCTCCTGGAGGAGCACCGGGCCGGGCTCGAACTCCTCCGCCTCGCCCTGACCGACCACGGCACGCCGTACGCCTCCGTCCTGCAAGCGGTCTGCGGCACGCTCCCGGGCCCCTCCCCGAAGGACAAGGCGGAGGCTCAGGCGCTGGCGCGCAGCGGGCCGCCGATGGAGGACGTCGGGCTCGAACCGTTCGGCTCGCCGCGACTGCTGCCGCTCATCGACGCGGAGCCCGCACTCACCGGAGAACCTTCATGAATACGCTGCTGTGGGGCGCCCTTCCGTACATCGCCGCGGCCCTGCTCGTGGCGGGGCTCATCTGGCGCTACCGCTACGACAAGTTCGGCTGGACGACCCGCTCGTCCCAGGTCTACGAGTCGAAGCTCCTCAACATCGCCTCGCCGATGTTCCACTACGGCATCCTCTTCGTGCTCGTCGGTCATCTGATGGGCCTGTTCGTGCCGGAGTCGTGGACGGACAAGGTCGGCATGTCGGAGCACACCTACCACCAGCTGTCGCTGTTCGGCGGGACGGCGGCGGGCGCACTGACCGTGCTCGGCATCCTGATGCTCCTGTGGCGCCGACGCACCAACACCCCGGTGTTCAAGGCGACCACGGTCAACGACAAGCTCATGTATCTGGTGCTGCTCGCGGCGATCGTGATGGGCATGTGGGCCAAGCTCACCAACTCCGGCCTGGACGAGGGCTACGACTACCGGCAGACCATCGGGCCGTGGGCCCGTTCCATTTTCGAACTCCAGCCGAAAGTGGACCTGATGGTGGGGGTGCCGCTGACCTTCCAGATCCATGCGGTGATCGGGCTTCTCCTGTTCGCCCTGCTGCCGTTCACCCGCCTCGTGCACATGTTCTCGGCGCCGGTGCAGTATCTGTTCCGGCCGTACGTGGTGTACCGGAGCCGGGACTCCAAGCAGCTGGGGGCGCGACCGGAGCGCCGGGGCTGGGAGCGGTCGGAGCCGTAGTTCGGAGCCGTGGTCCTCGGCGGCGGCCGGACTCATCGGCCGAGGATCGTCTGCGCGACCTGTGCCGCTTGAGCCGCTATGCCCGCGATGCTCGACGTGATGAACGAACCGCCCCCGGCGAGGTCGCCCACGACGTGCAGGCGCGGGTCGGCCGGAACCACGCCGCCGGCCGGGTGCAGCGCGGCCGAGCCATCGGCCAGCAGGGCCGTGACCAGGGGGCCGGCCGCCGGTGGGATCGCCCGTGGCGGCGGGTTCACCGCGTTGATCACTGCGTCGAAGGTGCGCTCGCCGTCGTCGCCGTACACCCGGAACACCCCGTCCGCCGCCTCGATCTTGCGGACACCCGCGACGGCGGCGAGTTGCCCGGAGTCGAACAGCCGCAGCACGGTGGCAGCGTTCACCGGGACCATCGGTGAGGCCACGCTCGTCGCCGTGCGGAAGTGGCGGCGCAGTAGCACGCGGTCGGGTTCGGGCAGCAGCCGCCACGCGTACGGGCCCACGCTGTGCGCCGTCTCCTGGAGGACCCGGCGGCCGATCCTCGGGTCATCGACAGCGGCCAGCTGCGCCCGCAGGCGCCGGACGGGATCCTCGGTCTCGGCCGCGTGGAGTTCGGCCGCGAAGGCTTCGAAGTCCTCGCCCGCCTCGGCCAGTTCGGTGCGCAGCAGCCCGGTGAGGTCCGCGAGGGTGACTCCGCCGTGCTGCCGGTGCAGCGCTGCCACCCGCTCGGCGGTCACGTGCTGCGGACGGTGGTCGACCGGGCGCTGCCAGACGTGGGGCAGCACTCCGCTGCGGGACAGCAGCATGATCGGCCCGGTGTGCCCGCGCGCGGCCAGCGACACGACGATGTCGACCGCGGTCAGGCCGCTCCCGATGACCGCGACGCCACTGCCGGGCGGGACCCGGTCGAGGGTGTCGGCCAGCGGGTAGGGATCCGCCACGAATCCGGCGACGCCGGCGAGACCGTAGTGGTCCTGCGGCGCTCCCCCGCCCACGCACAGGGCCACGTGGTCCGCCTCGTAGCCGCGTCCGTCCTCGGTGCTCAGCGACCAGCCGGCCCCGGACCGGGCCGCCCCGGTGACGCGGGCCGTGACGACGCGCACCTGCCAACCGTCTGCGCGCAGCGCGGCCAGCGCCGTCTCGGCGGTGTGTGCCAGGTACTCGCCGAACAGCGCGCGGGGAACCAGCGGTTGGCCCAGCCGTTCGTCGAGGTGAGCGGGGCCGCGCGAGCCCAGCCAGGCCGCATAGTGCGCGAAGTCCAGGTGCCGGATCGACATGATGGCCGGGGGTGCGTTGACCAGCACCGTGTCCAGGTCCGGGCCGTAGGGGCGGCCTCGCCACAGGTACGGGGACGGCTCGAACACCGTGATGGCCCCAGGGCCTTCGGCCGTCTGCGCCAGTCTGTCCAGCAGACCGACGGCGGCGGCACCTGCTCCGACGAGGGCGATGTGCATGTTCTTCCCCTTACGACTACGACGTTGCGGTGGCGACGTTCCGGGCCGCATCCGAAGTGCGGCCCCGACGTCATCGAGCCTCGCCGTCGGCAGCGCCGAGCCCCATCCCCCGCGAGCGGTGACCGGCGGGGAATGCCCCCCCCTCAAACGGGGGGTTGGTGCAGGACAGGGGAGCGGGCAGGGTGGTCTGCGTCCGGACGACGGGGGGATTTCCATGTCCGATGCGCGCGCCAAAGTCTTGTCGGCTGCCCGGCGGGCCACCGACACCCGGGAACTCTTCAGCCGTACGTCCGCCGAGCTGCGCCGGCTGATGCCGTTCGACTCGGCCGTATGGGCGGCCACCGACCCGGAGACCGGTCTCGTCACCACGCCGATGCTGGTGGAGAACCTGGGCTCCGGCGAACGCTGCGCCGGGTACTGGGAGAGCGAACTCCTGGAGGAGAACGTCCTGCCGTTCCGGGATCTCGCCCGCGCCGCCGTCCCGGCCGCCGGTCTGCGTGAGGCCACCGGCGACCTGCCCGCGCGCAGCGCGCGCTTCAGCCGGCTGCTCGAGGGCCAGGGCGTCGACGACGAGCTACGGGCCGTGCTCCGGATCGGCGACCGGCCTTGGGGCGTGGTGAGCCTGTTCCGGATGCGCGGTGGCGTCCGGTTCGGCCCGGCCGAAAGCGCGCTGCTCGCCGGTCTGTCCGGCCCGCTTGCCGCGCAGGTGCGCCGGTTCGCCCGCCCGTCCTCGTCCGGCGGCACGGCCGACGCGCCCACGCCCGGGCTGGTGCTCTTCGACCCCTCCGGCGAGCCGACGTCGATCAACGAGGAGGCGCGAAAGCATCTCGCGCGCCTGCCCGAAGGTCCGTCCATTCCCACGGAGTTGGGCCTGAGGCTGCCGATCTGGGTGGTCGCCACCGTGCTGCAGGCCCGGGCGATCGCCCGGGGCCGCGAGCGGGCAGGCGGCGCGAGGGTACGGATCCGAACCCTCGACGACCGCTGGCTGACCTGTCATGCCTCCTGCCTCGACGGCCCCGCCGGGCGGCCCGGTCCCGTGGCACTCGTGATCGAGCCGACGGCGGCCGCCGACCGGGCCGTCCTCATCGCCGAGGCGTACGGTCTGACTCCCCGCGAGCTGGAGATCACCCATCTCGTCACGCGCGGGCTGCCCACCACCGAGATCGCCGCGACGCTGTTCATCTCCCCGCACACCGTGCGCGACCATCTCAAGGCCGTCTTCGGCAAGGCGGAGGTCTCCAGCCGGGGCGAACTCGTCGCACGGCTCTTCGGCGAGCACTACCGCCCCCGCGTGAGTGCCCCACCTGGCCGGTCCGGTGGGGGTGCGCATGCTCAGGCCGCGCCGTCCTTCGGCCCCTTCTCGTCATCGACGATCTCCGCGTCCACGACGTCCTCGGACCCCGGAGCCTGATCCTCGGGCTCAGCCTCGGGAGACGCCGCGTCCGACGGGGCCTCCTGCGCGGCGGCGTACATCGCCTGCCCCATCTTCTGGCTCACCACGGCCAGCTTCTCCGTGGCCGCGCGCAGCACCTCCGTGTCCTCGGCCGAAGACTCGATCTTCTCCTTCAGCTCGGAGAGCGCCGTCTCGACCTCCGCCTTCGTATCGGCAGGGATCCGGGACTCGTTCTCCTGCACGAACCGCTCGGTCTGATAGGCCAGTTGCTCGGCCTGGTTACGGGTCTCGGCTGCCACCCGGTGCCGCCGATCCTCGTCCGCGTACTGCTCCGCGTCCCGCACCATCCGGTCGATGTCGTCCTTCGGCAGCGCGGACCCGCCGGTGACGGTCATCTTCTGCTCGCGCCCGGTCGCCCGGTCCTTGGCCGAGACGTGCATGATCCCGTTGGCGTCGATGTCGAAGGTGACCTCGATCTGCGGCACGCCGCGCGGCGCGGGCGGCAGGCCCGTCAGGTCGAAGACGCCGAGCTTCTTGTTGTACGCGGCGATCTCGCGCTCCCCCTGGAAGACCTGGATGCCCACCGAGGGCTGGTTGTCGGCAGCGGTGGTGAAGACCTCCGAACGCTTCGTCGGGATCGTGGTGTTGCGCTCGATCAGCTTGGTCATGATGCCGCCCTTGGTCTCGATCCCGAGGGACAGCGGCGTGACGTCGAGCAGCAGGACGTCCTTCACGTCGCCCCGGATGACCCCGGCCTGCAGCGCGGCGCCCACGGCGACCACCTCGTCGGGGTTGACCCCCTTGTGCGGGTCCTTGCCGGTGAGCTCCTTGACCAGCTCGGTCACGGCGGGCATCCGCGTCGAGCCGCCCACGAGGATGACGTGGTCCACGGCCGCGAGCTTGATCCCGGCGTCCTTGACCGCCTGGTGGAAGGGCGTCTTGCAGCGCTCCAGGAGGTCCGCCGTGAGCTCCTGGAACTGGGCGCGGGTCAGCTTCTCGTCCAGGTGCAGCGGGCCTTCCGCAGATGCCGTGATGTAGGGCAGGTTGACGGTGGTCTCGCCCGCCGACGACAGCTCGATCTTGGCCTTCTCGGCGGCCTCGCGCAGCCGCTGCACGGCCATCTTGTCCTTGGCGAGGTCGACCCCGTGGCCGTTCTTGAACTGCTTGACCAGGTGGTCCACCACCCGCTGGTCCCAGTCGTCGCCGCCCAGGTGGGTGTCGCCGTTGGTGGCCTTGACCTCGATCACGCCCTCGCCGATCTCCAGGAGCGAGACGTCGAAGGTGCCGCCGCCGAGGTCGAAGACGAGCACGGTCTGCTCGTCGCCGCGGTCCAGGCCGTACGCGAGGGCGGCGGCGGTCGGCTCGTTGATGATGCGCAGGACCTTCAGGCCCGCGATCTCGCCGGCCTCCTTGGTGGCCTGGCGCTGGGTGTCGTCGAAGTAGGCGGGGACGGTGACCACCGCGTCGGTGACCGTCTCGCCGAGATACGACTCCGCGTCGCGCTTGAGCTTCTGCAGGACGCGGGCCGACAGTTCCTGCGCGGTGAAGCGGGTGCCGTCCACCTGGCCCTCGTGCGGGAAGCGCCAATCGGGCTCGCCCATATGGCGTTTGACGGAGCGGGCGGTGCGGTCGATGTTGGTGACCGCCTGCCGTTTGGCGACCTCGCCGACGAGCACCTCGCCGTTCTTGGCGAAGGCCACCACGGAGGGTGTGGTGCGGGCCCCCTCCGCGTTGGCGACGACGGTGGGCTCGCCCCCCTCCAGTACGGCGACCACGGAGTTCGTCGTACCGAGATCAATGCCGACCGCGCGTGCCATGTCAGTCCCCTTCCGGAGTCTTCCGATGTCCCGATCCCTGCCCGCGTGCCCTGGAGCTCCAGCACAAAACTTGAGCGATGCCTTGTCAATCCCCCGGGCCGGTACTGCAGCCGACCGCCGTCGGCTCCTCTCCCGCAGCAATCCGTTGGAAAGGCCGCCCGCACGGTGCCTAGGATCCGCTGGTGACGACCTCGCCGACAGACCACGGTTTCGGACAGCTCCTGAAGGACGACGACCCCCGTCGACGCCATCAGGGTCTGCTCCGGCTGGCCGCCCACCCTGCGGCGGGCCCCGCCGAGGAAGCCGCACTCGCGGCGCTCCTGCCCACCTCCGTGGCCGAGCCCGCCGAGGCGGCCCTGGTGCAGGCGGGCCTCCACGAACGCCTCGGGCGGCACCTCGAAGGCGCCCGCCACCTCCAGTGGCGTACGGCCGATCTGCCGGTACGGGTCCAAGTGGCGTGGCTGCGCGCCGAGTTGCTCAACGATGCGGCGGTCGTCCGGAACGAACCCGCGGGCGAGCTCCTCCACCAGGCCGTCCGCAGCACGGACTTGGCCGCCGCCCACCGGCCCGACGAACTCGTCTCCGCACTCGCCGACAGCACGGACCCGGTGCTGCGCCCGGAGGCGCTGCGCCTCGTCCGCCAGGGCCTGCACACGGGCCTGCTCGCGCCCGCCCGGGTGCGCGCGCGGCTGGCGGCGCTCGTCGAGGGCCGGACGGCAACCGCCGTTCTACGTGAACTCGCCGAGCCCTGGGCGGCGTTGGAGCCGTGGCCGCGCGAGCGGTTCACTCCGTTCCTCGCCGCCGACGCGGCGTCGGCCGAGCCCGGGCGTGCCGAGGCCGCGCTCGCCGCGGTGGCCCGGCACGGCCACGGGGACGTACTCCGGACGACCCTCGAAGACCCGGACCTGCCGCCCGCGCTGCGCCGCCGCGCCCTGGAGCTCCTCGGCGACCTGGCCGAGCGCGGCGACATACCCGGGCTGACGTCGTTCGCGGGCCGCGATCCGCTGCTGTTCGGCGGGCCGTTGGTGACGTGCCTGCGCGGGCTGCACCGGCGAGGCCACTTCCCCTCCGACGCGCAGGCCGGGCCGGTCGTCGCGCTCGCCCTCGCCGATCACTCGATTCCGGCGGGCGAGGTCGCCACGATCCTGTTCACCTGCCGCCAGGAGATGTTCCGCGCCCTGACCGGGGCCGCGCCGGACGACCCCTCCTGGCCGCGGCGGCTGGACCTCCTGGTCGCGCTGGCCGGTCAGGGCCTCGCGGGCGACCCGCCGATCGGCGACGCGATCACCGACGTACTCCCGCTGACTCCCGCGCCCGCCCCCTTCCTGCACGCGCTCCGCACCCTGCGCCACACCCCGGCCGAGGACGCCGTGCTCGCGCTGCTGCCGGCGCATCCCGGTCCGGTGCTCGACGCCCTGGAGGCCATCGGCGGTGAGCGGACGGCCGCGGCGCTACGCGCGGGTCTGTGCGGCGCGGGTCCGATCGCGCCGCCTCTTCGGGCGGTACGGCACCGGGCGCTGGCCCTGCTGTGGCAGCTGACCGACGACCCGGCCGGCCGGCGCAAGCTCCTCGACCGGCTCGACCCCGCCGATCTGCCCGGCCCCGTCGCGGCCGATCTCGGCGGTCCCGACGAGCGCGAACTGGCGTTCCTGCGGGCCCACTTGGACCCCGAGCAACCCGTGGCGGCACTCTGCCGTCTGGCCGCCCACGGGGGCGCCGACCTCCTGCCCGTCCTGGCCGATCTCGTCCTGCGCATCGTGGCCGAGCAGGCCGCCTTCCTGGAGCCGGGCGGTCCGGAGGCGGTCCGCACGCGGGACGAGCTGCCCGCTGACGCGCCCGCAGTGCCGCAGGAAGTCCTGGACGCCATACGTGCGTTGGGCGCCCGGCTGCACCGGCGGGGCAGGATCCGGCCGGTCTGTCTGCTCGACGCGGCGGGCCCGGACGAGGCGGGCCACGCACTCGTCGCGGACCTGGCCCTCGGCCTGCTCGACCGCGACGACCTCGGTGACGGCGAGCAGTCCATCCTGCTGGAACTCCTGCTCAGGGCCCCGTCCCCGCACATCCGCCCCCGGGTGCACCGGCTGCTTCGCCACCGCGACCGGCACGTCCGCAAGCAGGTGATCGCGCTGCTGGGGCCCGGGCAGGGCACCTCGGGCGACGACGCGCAGGCCCTGTCGGCGACCCTCATCACGCTGACCCGGGCCGAGGACGTCCAGACCGTACGGCAGTCGCTGCTCGCGCTCGGCCGGGCGCGGGCCGACTGGGCGGCGGGGGCGATCGCCGAGTGCCTGGACCACCCCGCCATGAACATCAAGAAGACCGCTGCCGAGGTGCTGTCCCGGGCCGGGGCGCCCGCGGCGGTGCCGAAGCTCCTGTACTGGCTCGGCCACCACGGCAATCCCGGTCTGCGTTCCGCCGTACTCGGCGCCCTCCGGCAGATCCTCGGTGACGCCTGGGCGGCCACGCTGATCGCTGCCGCCGAGCGCGCCGAGGACGCCCGCGAGCTGCTGATCCTGGGGCTGGACCGGGCCCTGTCCGCGCGGGCCGTCGCCGCCCTGCACGCCCAGGGTTCGCCCGTCGCCCCGGCGCTGCTCGCCCTCCTGGCCGAGGAGCGGATACGCCTCGCCACCGGGGAACTCGGCGAACTGGCGCCCCTCCTGGCGGAGCACGGCCACGCGGTGCCCGCCCCTGCCGAGCCCGACGTCGAAACGCTCTTCGCCGACGGCTGGCATCCCGAGGCCGCCCTGCGCATCGCCGCACTGCCTCAACTGCCGCATCCCCTCGGGCTGCGGACGCTGCGACCGCTGCTCGCCGACTGGCTGGAGCTGGCCGCCGCGCGGCCCGCCGACCGGGACCGGCTGCTGCGGGTCACGCTGCTGCTCTGCCCGGCTCCGTGGGCGGCCTGGGAGCTGTCGACGTACGCCCGGTTCAAGGGAGTTCTGCTGGCGGGGCTCGCCGAGGCCTCGGGGGCGGACCGGGACGGGCTGCTCGCCGTGCTCGAAGCGGTCGCGGCCGAGCTCCCGGCGGCCGAGGCGCCCGAGGTGCTTGGTGCGGTGCGCGCGCTGCCGCCCGCCCCGGCGGGCGTACGCTCCACGCTGCCCCTGCTGCGCGCCCTCGGCGCGGTCCTGGTCCGCGCCGACCTCGACCGGGCCCTCGCCTCGGCGGGGCTCACCCCCGACCCGCGACGGGCCGAAGTGGCGTTGCTGCACGAGGCGTTCGGAGCGTCGGAACCCGTCCGGGCCGCCGAACGGGCCGACGAGGAGTGGCGAGCCTCGCTCACCGAGGCGGCCCGCACACCCGACGCACTGCGGGAGTTCCGGCGCCGGTCCGAGGACAGCACGAGCGCGGTCTTGGTCGCGGACGGCACGACCGGCGCGCCCGGAACGACCGGCACGGCCGGCACGGCATCCGGCACCGTGGGGCGCCCGCCTTCTCCGCCCGACTCCCGCACCCGCCTCACGGCCCTGATCGACCTCTACCCCGACGCCGGCCAGGCGGTCCGTGCCGCGCTCCTCGGCTGGATGACCGCGCTCCAGCCCCTCGACACCCCGGCCTGGATCCTCACCGAGACCGGCGATCCGTCAACTGACGTACGTCCAAGGGTCGTTGCGGTCGACGACCTCGACCAGCCGCGCTCGGCCGCCCAGTTCCAGCGCCTGGCCGCCATGCTGGAGGCACCCGGGGAAGACCGCCGGAACGCCGCCGCCGGAGCCCTTCTCGACTGGCCGGAACCCGAGACCCGCCTGCTCGTGCTGCGCGCCTTCCTCCGGGGCCGCGTCACCGTGCCGGTCAGTGGTGAACTGGTCCGCCCCCTGCCCACCCTCGGCAAGCGCGACCTCCAGGCGGACGGCGTCCGCCCCGACCGGCTGCTCCAGGCCGCGGCCGCGCTCGAACCGGCCGGCCTGGAACCACTGCTCCCCCTCCTCCTCGACCAGTGGGAGCACGGCTCACCCGCCCTGCGGGTGCAGGCCGCAGGGCTGCTCCACCGCGTCCCCGCCGACGTCCTCGCCCAGGCCCTCGAAGGCCAACTCGCCGCCGGGCGCTGGGGATTCGTCGACCTTCTTCTCGGACGTACGCTCCTGAGGACGCCCGCACTGGCCCGGACCCTGGAGCGGCTGCGCGCCGAGGGCCGCGACGCGATCGCCGACCGCATCCTGCTCGTGGACGGCCCGCTGCGCGGCCCGGACTCCGCCGCCGAGGACGCCGCCGCGCTCTCGGCCCTGCTCACCCGCACCCCACCCGGCACCCCCGCAGGCCGCACCACCCGCGAGGAGACCCGCGAGCTGGCCCGTACGGGCACCCCGGAGCAGGTGCGCCGGGCCCTGACCCGGCTGACCGAGGACCGAGACCCCGAACTGGCCGAACTGATCGGCGAGTTGCTGCACCACCCCAAGCCGGGCATCAGGCTGCACGCCCACCGCGCCGCGCGCACCGCACTCGACCGGGCGGCCTACCTGGCACACACCGCGCTGCTCCTCGACGACCCCGAGCCGAACGTCGTACGGATGGCGGTCCAGACCCTCGGCCACGCCGCCTGGGAGCCCGCGATCCCGGCCGTGACCGCGCTGCTCGCACATCCGCACCCCGTCGTCCGCAGGGCGGCGGCCGACGGCCTCGTCCGGATCGGCACACCGGCGGTGCCCGCACTCCGCCACGCCTCGGCTCACGCCCGCCCCGACCGCCGGGAACGCTACACAGCCGTGCTCGACCGGATCGAGGGTGCGGCGGACGACTAGGGCGTGTCCGGCGGATCTTCGCGGAAGAGCCCGCGGCGTCTGGTGCGTGCTCTCGGCGTGCGCCCGGATCGCCCTCGTACTGGACGTACTTGGGTGATTCGGGCGTGCGGCGAGCGGGGGCACCCCCGGCCGGAGGCTGGGGGCGCGTGCCAGGCGTCGTGGGCCCGCGAAGATCCGCCGGACAGGCCCTAGCGAGTGAGTACTCCCGTACGCCAACACACCCTCGCCCCGGCCGAGTTCACGGCCGGGGCGAGGGTGCTCACGCGAAGGGCGTGCGATGGACGTCAGGCCAGCTTCGCGTCCAGCGTGATGGTCGTGCCGGTGAGGGCCTGGCTGACCGGGCAGTTCTTCTTGGCGTCCTCGGCCGCCGCAAGGAACGCCGCCTCGTCGAGGCCGGGGACCTCGCCCTCGACGGTGAGGTGGATCCCGGTGATGCCGGTGCCCGGCTGGAAGGTGACCTCGGCCTGCGTGGTCAGCCGGGTGGGCGGGTTGCCCGCACCGGTCAGGCCGTGCGACAGGGCCATCGAGTAGCAGCTGGAGTGGGCGGCGGCGATGAGCTCCTCGGGGCTGGTCTTGCCGTTGGCCGCCTCGGCGCGGGACGGCCAGGACACCGGGTACTTGCCGATGCCCGAGGAGTCGAGGGTCACCTCGCCGGCGCCTTCGGTCAGGCTGCCTTCCCAGACGGTGTGAGCGGTGCGCGTCGTGGCCACGACGTTTCCTTCCTCTAAGGGACGCTGCAAAGCAGTTCAGGACGGTTCCGGACGATGAGCGTCACCCCCATCCGACCACACCCGGCGGCCCCGTACGGGCAACAACGGCCCCTTGCCCGGCCGCGGCCGAAAACCGGCTGCGGCGCGGTGTTCGAGTGGGGGGCGCAGGTGCACGGGGTCCGGTACGAACAGTGGGTGGCCTGCTGGCCTCGGGACGCAGCGCACAAGGCGAGGCGCGCGCGGGGCGCGTACCACCGGCGGCTCCCTGCCCCCGCGCGTCCCCTGGGGCGACGTGACATGCCTGTGGCGCAGCCCGGATGACCGGAATCGGCGCTGGCGAAAGGCCCCGCGCGGTGACACGTTGAGCCCCCCTCGTCGTGGGGCGACGGCGGGGCAGGGGGAGCAGTGCGGTCACGGCACCGTGCCGGGCACGTGCGGGGGCGCACTGGAGACAGAGCATTCAGCGGAGCACTCAAAGGGGAGGCTTGGCCATGCGCATGATCTTTGGCGACCGAGGGCCGTCACCGTTCGAAGGCGAGAAGCCGGGAGCGGTCGATCGTGACTCGACATTCGGATGGTGGGGTGCGTTCAGCATCCAGAAGTTCGTCAACCAGTCGCCACTGTCCCAGACGCACGCGGACGCCACCGGCTGGCTGGCATACCTGCAGCAGTTCTACGACCGCAACTTCTGGTTCGCCGACGGCGGCGTGCAGCCGTGGGCGTACGAGGAGACGTACGACAACTGGCAGGACCGGTACGGGATGGACGCGGTCTGTGCCGTGTACCACTCGGGCCACGGCGGCATGGACGGCAACGGCGTGTTCTTCGCGCCGCTCGGCGCGGTGTGGGACGGCCGCAGTGACGCGGTCTCCAACCGGATGGCGTTCGGCAACGAGAGGGCCAACTACGTCTTCTGGTCGACCTGCTTCTCGCTGCGCGTCCTTGCGGGCCACAACCCGATCCGCACCTGGGCGGGCCCGAACCTCGGCTCCCGCATGATCTTCGGCTTCGAGACGGTCAGCATCGACAGCGGTGACTACGGCAAGAAGTTCTGGGAGAAGTGGCGGGCCGGCCAGACCTACTGCGACGCGTGGCTGAACGCCAGTTGGGACATCTACAAGGGCCAGGCCCCGTCGGTCTGCGCGACCGGCGCGACCCAGGCCGAGGCGACGGCGCGGCTGAACGGCGAGCGGAACTTCTACCGGGAGCACACGCCGGACAACTGGTACGTGTGGCGCTGGTACTACGCACGCGAGGGCCTGCGCGAGGCCACCACCCAGGCCCCGAAGGACCCGAAGACCGTGCAGCTGGCACCGCGCGACCCGAGCGCCGAACTGACCAAGCTGGGGCAGCTGGCGAACTTCCCGTCGGCGGCGCTGCAGGAGGTCCAGATCGAGCGGCAGGGCGTCGCGAGCGTCAACTCCGGTGACCGGTCCATCTCGACGGCGCCGCACGCGATCCGCTGGGTGAAGCTCGCCGAGCCCAACCGGCGCAACAAGACCCAGCTGCCCACCGACCGCGCGGTCGAGGCGGCCCGTGCCTTCGCCGAGCAGCACGCCCAAGGGGCCGAGCTGGTCCTGGATTCGGTGCACGACCTGATGGAGAACTCCGGCAAGAAGGACGGCACCGAGCTCGGCGAGCCGTACTCCCTGCAGACGTTCGTCACCTTCCGGCAGGCCTTCGACGGAGTGCCGGTGATCACTCCGGACCGGGGCGAGATCAGGGTGGCGCTGGACAACGACGGAACCGTCGTCCAGGCGCAGCTGTCCACCCGCGAGGCCACCGGCGCGACGCGGACGCCCAGTTCCGCCGTGGCCCCGCCGTCGCCGAAGGGTGGCGCGAAGCCCGCCGCCCCGGCTCGCGAGAAGGACCCGAAGAAGGCGCTGCAGGCGGCCCAGGAGCGGCTGATCGCCGAGCTCGCGGCGTCGTCCGTGGAGTCCTCCGAGGCTTCCGCGCTCGCGGCGGTCCGGCAGTCGCTCGAGGTCAAGGATGTGGCGGGGTCGTTCGAGGTCGGCTATGAGATCGAGGGCAACGAGGCCTATCTCGCCGCCCGCAAGCTGATCGAGATCGGTTCTCCGGACAGCATGTTCAAGACGCGCCGCTGGGTGGTGGCGCCGCTGGCCAGGTGAGCGCGGGGGCGGGCCGGTTCTGCGCCTTGGGGGTGCGCGGAACCGGCCCGGCCGGTTTTCCGTGGTGCGCGGTCACGCCGCTTCGGCGAGGCCCGCCTTCTTCTTGCGGGCCGACATCAACGCGTACACGAGGACTCCGGCGAACAGGAACAGCACGCCCTGGTAGACCGGCTCGTAGCCGGAGCCCGCGACGAGCCACATCGAGAAGCCGAAGGCGATGAGGGCGACCAGCGAGTCGCGCACCAGACGTCCGCGGTGCACGCGGTCCGCCTGCCCGGACAGCAGGTAGTAGATCTGCGCGGCGGCGGCAAGGAGGTAGGGCACGGTCGCCATGAACGTCGTGACGGTGACGAGGAGTTCGAAGACTCCCTTACCGTCGGACGCGTACTGGTAGACGGTGAGCGCCGAGGCGAGGATCACGGTGATCAGTACGCCGACGGTGGGCACGCCCCGCTCCTTCTTGGCGAAGATCGCGGGGAACAGGCCGTCCTTGGCGGCGGCGTACGGCGCCTGGGCGCTGAGCAGCGTCCAGCCGTTGAGCGCGCCGAGGATGGAGATGATCGCGGCCCAGGCGACCAGGGTGCCGCCCCAGGAGCCGCCGAACATGACGTTAACGGCGTCCGTGAAGGGCGCCTTGCTGTCGACGAGCTTGTCGTGGGCGACGGTGCCGAAGACCGCGAGGGTGCCGAGCAGGTAGACGCCGGCGGCGCCGAGGACGCCGAGGATGGTGGCGCGGCCGACGTTGCGGCGCGGGTCGCGGACCTCGCCGGCGCTCATCGCGGCGGACTCGACGCCCAGGTAGGAGAAGAGCAGGATCGCGGCCGCCGCGGAGATGGCGCCGATGCCGCCGCCGCCCTCGCCGGTCTGGAAGGGGCCGAGGTTGTCGGCGTCGAAGAAGAAGAGCCCGCCGATGGCGACGAGCAGCAGGGGCGCGAACTTCAGTACGGTGGCGACGAGTTGGACCGCGCCGACGTAGCGGGTGCCGGCGAAGTTGGCGAAGCCGGGCAGCCACTGGCAGACAAGGGCGGCCCCGCACATCGCCCACTTGTGGTCGGAGAGCCCGGGGAAGAGCACGCTCAGATAGCCCACCGCGATCACGGCGAGCGCGGCGTTCGACACCCAGGCGGTGATCCAGTACGACCAGGCGGCGAGGAATCCGGCGAAGTCGCCGAATGCCTCACGCGCGTACACATAGGGGCCGCCGGTGCGCGGGTCGCGCGCGGAGAGCTTGCCGAAGACGAGGGCGAGGGCGATCGCGCCGAGCGTGAGGATGCCGAAGGCGACGAGGCTGATGGTGCCGTACGGGGCCACCGAGGCCGGCAGCAAGAAGATGCCGCCGCCCACGATGTTGCCCATGACCAGGCAGGTCGCGATGGGCAGCCCGAACCGCCGGGCGTGCTTGCTGGGCGGGGTCTGCTCGTCCTGCATGGGGTGGTGCGCCTCTCGTGGTGCCGTTCGGCCCGCTGGGTGCGGGACGGCCGACCATGGTCACGTAGAGGCAAACGGTGCACCAAATCAAAGGCTTTTGTCCGGTACGGCACGACCGGTAACCGGAAATGCTCCTTCCGCTTCCTGTCGGGGCGGGTGATCCTCCAGGGCACCCCCCACCGGCACCTGCGGCCCGTCCGCCTCCCGCAGCCAGCACCGCAGCACCCGGTGCACCTGCTCGGCGCCCACCAGCTCCTCCCCCTGCCCCACCGGCTCGGACAGGGTGCGCGGCGACAGCAGGAACGGACGGCCCTGCGCGCCGCCGAGCCCGCCGTGCGAGCCGATCTGCTCCTCGAAGGCGAGGACTTCGCCGGTCTGAGGGTCGTACCAGGAGTTGACCATGATGTCCGCGGTGTGCGGGAAGGAGTCGGTGCGCCGCACCGCGTCGGCGGCCCCGGGCCCGAACTCCGCGAGCGGGCCGAGCTGTTGGGGCCCCGCGTCCGGGCCCAGCTCGTCGAGGCGCACCTCGGCGCCGTGCGCGCCGAGCACCAGCGCGCCGTGCTCCTCGCTGCGGACGAGGAGGAAGCCGACGCCGGGATGGTTGGCGAGGGTGGCAAGGAGGGCCGGGTGCCTGGCCTCGATCTGTTCGCGGGTCATCCGCCCCGGCACACCCGGGAAGGAGATCAGGCCGAGGTTGCCGGAGGCGAGTACGACGGGCTCGCTGTGCCGCTGGCGCTGGCTCTCCGCGACGAGCACCTCCTCGACGGGCCGGTGCAGCGCCGCCCCGAGCGCGGCCCATGCCTCGGCGCCGCTGTGGGTGCGCTGCGCCTTGCGCGGCACCGGCAGCCCGCAGCCGGCCCGGACCAGGTCGGCGAGGCTCAGCCCGTAACGCCGGTGGAAGGTCTCCCCCGGGCTCTGGCCGTGATCGGAGAGCAGCACGATCCGGTAGCTGCGCGGGGCGTGTTCGGCGACCGTGGCGATGAGTTCGAGGGACCGGTCCAGGCGCTGCAGCACCTTCTCCGCGTCACGGCTGAGCGGCCCGGAGTGGTGCGCCACTTCGTCGTACGCGACCAGGTCGGCGTAGACCGCACTGCGCCCGGCGAGCATGTCCCCTATCACCGCGGCGACCACCACATCGCGCTCGACGACCGTCGCGAACGCCCGGATCACCGGGTAGAGCCCGCCCCGCTTGACCCGGGGCCGGACCCGGCACAGCCGCCCCCGCACCGACTGGCCGATCTCGCGGCCGACCTCGGCGATGAACGACATAGCGGTGCGGACGGCGTTCGCCGGGTCGGAGAAATACGCGAAGTATCCGGCGCGGGAACGGTTCTTGCGCCCCCGCCGGGCCGCCATCGACAGCACCAGGGCCAGCTGCTCGGCTCCCCCGCTGAAGAGGTTCCCGCGGCTCGCACCGTCCCGGGTGAGCAGCCCGCCGTCGCCGGTGCGCTCGATGGCGCGGCGCTGCAGTTCCGCGGCGCTGGCGGGGCGGTTGCTGACCATGACCTCGCCGGTGTCCTTCTCGTACCAACGGAAGGCCGGGACATCGTGGTTGCTGCCGTGCAAGATGCCCAGCTGGCTGGCGCCGGTCTGGCTGGACCAGTCGGTGCGCCACGGCGTGAGCCGGTGGGTGTCCGCGAGCCAGCCCTCGACCGTGGGCATGAGTCCTGCCCGCACGGCGTGCTCCAGGACGTCGTGGCCCACCCCGTCGAGCTGGAGGAAGACCGTGCCGGGCGTACGCGGGCCGGGTGGCGCGGCGGTCTTGCCCCGTCGGCGGTCGGCGAGGCGGTAGAGCCTGCGGCGGTACGCCTCGTCGTCGCGTACGGCGAGAGCCGTGGAGGTCGCCGACGCGACGGCCGACATCACCGCGGCGACCACGACCGCCGTCTCCGGGGCCGCCTCACCGCGGCCGTCGGGGATGAGGCGCAGGGCGATCAGGAGGAGCGAGCCGTTGAGGAAGAAGACGAGCAGGCCCAGGACCAGGGCGGGGACCAGGAGGAGCGCCCGTACCAGGAAGGGCCAGACGAGGGCGCTCAGGATGCCGAAGGCGCCGGCTCCGATCGCGGCGGTGATGGCGATGCGGGTGGCGCTGTCGCCGGTGGCGGACTGGAGCCGGAAGTCGGGGAGCGCGCCGGCCAGTACGAGCATCGTCAGCGTGCTGACGATCCATACGGCCCCGATCCGCCATGCCGTCTTGCCGGCGGTCCGCCAGCGCCCCTTGATCACGTCGCCTCACCTCGGGGCAAGCGTGTCATATTCCCCCTCCCCGCCCCTTCCCATAAGGCTGCCGCCGGCTTCAAAGACTGTCCTCAAGCGCCGGACGGGCTGATTTTGAGGACACAGCTCCGCAGGATTTCGGGAAGGGGCGGGGAGGGGATAAATCAGCAGCCGTCATAGCCCGCGGTCGGCATCGACAGCCGCCGATGCACATGCGCCTTCATCTCGGCGTCGTACGCAGGCTCGTCGAGACCAGCGGTCTCGAGCCGGACCCCGCGCCGGGCGCACTCCGCGGAGAAGTCGTCCACAGACACCAGCGCCCGCTCCAGCACCCGGCGACTCGGCGCCACGAAAAGATCGACCGCCCCCTCCCACAGGCTGCAGTGGTCGACCCGCACCCCGTGCACCAGGAGCTCGCGCGTGATCACATACCCCCGGGCCGCAGCCCACCGCGCACACATCGCCTGCTGACTGCGCGTATCCACCAGGAAGGGATCGCGGTCCAGCTCCTCCAGCGGCATCAGGCTGGCGATCGATGCCACCCTTACCTCGCCCATGGGGTCCACCCCGCCTCGCCTCGGCCTTCGCCGGGAACCCTACTACTCGCCGTAGGCTCTGCAGCAGTGAGCGTAAGGAGGCAGCACGTGCCGGTGGAGATCACCTGGTGGGGCCATGCGACCTGCACGATCGAGGACTCCGGCACCCGGGTGCTGACCGACCCCCTGTTCGCGCGGCGTCTCGCGCACCTGCGGCGGCGCCGGGGCGACGTACCGCCGCCGCGGGCCACGGTCGCCGATGCCGTGCTCATCTCGCATCTGCACGCCGACCATCTGCATCTGCCGTCGCTGGCGCAGCTGCCCCGTGGCACGCAGGTCCTGGTGCCGCGCGGGGCTGCGCAGGCGGTACGCGGACTGCGGCGGGTCGTCGCGGACGGCGCGCTGCGGCTCACCGAGGTCGGGCCCGGGGACTCGACGATGATCGGGGACGGGCTTGTCGTGCGGGCGGTGTCCGCGGCGCACGACGGGCGGCGGCTGCCGTACGGCCCCGAGCGGTGTCCGGCGCTCGGCTATGTGGTGAGCGGTACGGCGCGGACGTACTTCGCCGGGGACACGGGCCTGTTCGATGCCATGGCCGACGAGGTCGGCGAGGTCGATGTGGCGCTGCTTCCGGTGGGCGGCTGGGGGCCCTATCTGGGGCACGGCCATCTCGATGCCGGCCGCGCCGCCGAGGCCCTGGCCCGGCTCGCGCCGCGCAGTGCGGTGCCGGTGCACTACGGGACGTACTGGCCGATCGGCATGGACGCGGTCAGGCCGCACGAATTCCATGCGCCGGGTGTGGAGTTCGAGCGCCATGCCGCGCGGCTCGCCCCGCAGGTGACGGTGCACCGGCTCGGGCACGGCGAGAGCATTCGGCCGGAGGGCGCCAAGTGAGCCTGGAAAGCTTGCTGTTGCTGGCCGACCGGGCGGCCGTCGTGCCGACCGAGTCGACCCAGCAGGCCGTGGGCTATCCCTCGCTGTTCCTGCTCGTGGTGATCGGGGCGCTCGTCCCGGTAGTGCCGACGGGGGCGGTGGTGAGCTCGGCGGCGGTGGTGGCGTTCCATCAGACGGATCCGCTGTCGCTGCTCATCGTGTTCCTGGTGGCGTCGTTCGCGGCGTTCCTCGGGGACACCGGGCTGTACTGGCTGGGGCGGCGCGGGATGCGGTCGAAGAACGGCTCGCGGTGGCTCAAGGCGCTGCGCGACCGGGCGCCGGAGGAGCGGCTGAAGCAGGCGCAGGACAAGCTGGACGACCACGGGGTCGCGGTGCTCGTGCTGTCGCGCCTTGTCCCGGCGGGGCGGATTCCGGTGATGCTGGCGTGCCTGATGGCCAAGATGCCGCTGCGTCGCTTCGTACGCGGGAACGCACCGGCCTGTCTGGCATGGGCGGCGACGTACCAACTGATCGGGATCCTGGGCGGCTCGCTGTTCGACGAGCCGTGGAAGGGCGTGGTGGCGGCGGTGCTGCTGACCGTGGTGATCAGTGGGGCGCCGATGGTGTGGCGGCGGGTGCGGCCCTCCCACTGACCCTCGCACTGCTCCTCGCTCAGGCCTCCAGGACGCGCGAGGCGCCGACCGGGAGGTCCCACAGGTCCTCGCGGGCCCGGCCCGTCTTCTCCCACGCCGCCCGGACGCGGTGCAGCGGTTCGAGGACCGGCTCCGCCGACAGCAGGAAGGTGGCCCAGTGCATCGGGGCCAGGCGCTTGGCGGCGAGGTCGTCGACGGCGCGTACGGCCTCCTCCGGGTCGCAGTGCACATCGCTCAGCCACCAGCGCGGGTCGTACGCGCCGATCGGCAGCATCGCGAGGTCGATGCCGGGGTGGCGGTCGCCGATCTCCTTGAACCAGTGGCCGTAGCCCGTGTCCCCCGCGAAGTACACCTTGCGGCCCGCGCCGTCGGTGAGGACCCAGCCGCCCCACAGGGTGCGGCAGGTATCGGTGAGGAAGCGCTTGGACCAGTGGTGGGCGGGCACGAAGTCGAAGCGGACGGTGTCGCCCTCGGGGGTGGCCAGTTCGGCGGCCTCCCACCAGTCGAGCTCGGTGACGCACGTGAAGCGGCGGCGCTTGAACCACCGCCCAAGCCCCGCCGGTACGAACACCGGTGTCTCGCGCGGGAGTCTCTTCAGGGTCGGGGCGTCCAGGTGGTCGTAGTGGTTGTGGCTGATGACGACCGCGTCGACGCGCGGCAGGGCGTTCCACGCGATGCCGGCGGGGGTGATGCGGGCCGGGATGCCGAAGATCTTGCGGGACCAGACGGGGTCGGTGAGGACGGTCAGGCCGCCGATGCGCAGGACCCAACTGGCGTGCCCCACCCAGGTGACCGCCACCGTGCTCGCGTCCACGCGGGGCAGCGGGCCCGGCTCGAACGGCAGCTGCGGGATGTCCGCGACGCCCTCTGCGCCGGGCCTGAGCGAGCCCTCGCGCAGAAAGCGGGCGAGGGCCTTGACTCCGGGCAGCGGCGCGGTGAGCCGGTCGGCGAACGTCTTGGGCCAGCGGCGCGGCTCGCCGAGCGGGCGGGGCGCGGTGGAGCGCTCTGACTCCGGCGGTGCCGCCGCCGGAGTCAGAGCGCGGGACGTCGTCGACTCGGACTGCTGGGTCATCGAGGCGGCTCCATTCGCTGGGCGTCGGCCCGTAGGTCGTCCAGGGCCGATCCGAAGATGCTCAACGCCCGCTCCACGTGCGGCAACGCGAGGGGGTCCGAGGCGGTGAGGGATTCCAGGCGTTGCTGCGGGGTGGCGCCGAGCAGCGGTCCGGTGGACAGGCGCACCCGCAGCGCGCCCAGATCGTCGCCGAAGCGGTGACCGCCGGGCGTCGGCATGCCGAGCCGCTCGGTGAGGTGGTCCTCCAGCTCCATCGCGTCCGTGACACCACGCGCGGCGAGCACCGACCGCAGGGGCCCCAGGTCGGCGTAGAGATGGCGGCCCGCCTGCGGGGGCCGGGCGAGGATCCCGGCGGCGAGCAGGGCGCGGTGCATGGCGGTGGCCACGCGCGCGTGCAGCCGTACGGCCACGGTGAGGCGGGCGGTGATCGCGTCGGGTTCGCCCAGTGCGTACGCCGCCGCCGAGGCGACCGGGGCCGCGACCCGGGCGCCGAGCGCGGTGAGCACGTCGAGGGTGCGGGCGCGCAGGGCGGCGCCCTCGGCGGTGGCCGGGAAGCGGGCGATCGCGGCGGGCCAGTCGGCGGGCAGATACGCGCCGTGCAGGTCGGCCAGGACCGTGACGTGCTCGGGGGCCATCTCGGCGGGGCCGATGAGGACGGTGTCCTGCGGGTGGTGCAGGGTGTCGCGCCAGGTCTCGTCGGAGATCAGGTGCAGCCCCTCGCCGAGCGCCGCCTCGACCGTCTCGTGCAGCACTTCGGGCGGCGGCACGGTGGCCGTGGGGTCGTCCGCGACGGACAGGACGAGCAGCCGCGGGTCGCCGCCCTCGGCCCGGACCCGGCGAACCGTCTCCAACAGGGCGTACGGGTCCGGGATTCCGCCGCACTCGACGGGTGTCGGCACGTGGTAGGTGCGCCGCCCGAGGAGTCTGGCCCCCGGCTCCCACCAGGCCGGGCAGGGGCGCGGCAACAGGACGTCGCCGCCGACGGCCGCCGTCAGGGCGAGCAGCAGCGGGGTCGCGCCGGGGCCCGCCGCGGTGTGCTCGCGCTCGGTGGGCAGGCCACGGCGGGCCCAGTAGCCGCAGGCCGCGTCGAGCAGTTCGGTCGGGCCGCCCGGGGGTTCGGGGTGGGCGCGCCCGGCGGACGCGGCGAGCACGGCGGCGAGTTCCGGGAGCACCGGAAGACCGGGGTCGGGCGGGGGCGGGCCGTACCGGACGGGGCCGTGGCCTTCCGGAAGCATGGGTACCTCCGTACTCCTGGGCGACGTACGCGACGTAGACGACGTAGACGACGTAGACGACGTACTGGGCACTGCACGCGTGGGCGACGTACCGCGCACTCTCGACGGACGGACGACGGATTGCAGACGCCGGACGACAGACGGCAGATGGAGACGACAGGCGGCAGACCGGCGAACTGACGGGCAGTCGGACGTGCCGCCGCCCGTATCCATGCCCGGACTCGGCCCGGCGGATACGGGCGGCCGGCCTCGGAGCGTCAAGCCGTCAGCCGCGGCCCTCGGCGTCCCGGCGGCGTACGACGTAGTACGCGGCACCCAGCGCGCCGACCACGAGGACGGCCCCGGTGAGCATGGTGGTGGCCGAGTCGGTGAAGCTGCCGCCGAGGCCGCCGTGCACGCCGTGCGGGACGGTGCCGGAGCGGGAGACGGTGAAGTTCGCGTTCCACTGGCTGCCGCCGGGGCAGCTGCCGTCGACGCTCCAGTCGGAGGTCACGCCGACGCCGTTGGGCCCGTTGCTGGAGAAGTTGGCGTTGCCCGCGATCTGGGCGGTGCCGCTGTAGGTGGGGCCGAAGGAGGCGTCCTGGTTGCCCGCGACGAGGTGCAGCTGGACCTGGCCAGCGGAGAACGCCTGCGAGCTGGCGGAGATCGACTGCGGCGGGTTGGAGGTGTGCGCGGAGCAGTCGACGGAGATGGTGACCGTGCCGCCCGGGGCGACGGTGCTCGGCTTGACCCCGGCCGAGTCCGCGAACGCCGCCGACGCGGTGAGGCCGACGGCGGCCGAGGCGAGTGCGGTGGCGGCGACTGCACGGGCGATACGCATGGGTCGGGCTCCTTACGGCTGCGGCTGGGGCGCTGGGAGCGCACCCACGAAGCCATAGAAACCTGACAAATCATCACTCGCCCGTGCCGGGGCCCCATTAGCGGTACGTTCGCCGCCGCACGGGTGAGCCCGCCGTACGCCGATGCGCACAGCGATGCGGTCAGCGATGCGGTCGGCGATCCGCTCAGTTCGCCAGCGAGGCCAGCTCCTTCTCCAGGCCGCGGCCGCGCGTCTCGACGAGGGCCGCGGCGACCTCCGTGAGCTTGCGGTTGGTCGCCTGCGAGATGCGGCGCAGGACCGCGAAGGCGTCCTCGGCGTCGCAGGCCAGGACGTGCATCACGATGCCGCAGGCCTGGTCGACGACGGGCCGGGTGCGCAGTGCGGTGCCCAACTGGTCGATCTCGGCGAGCGCGGCGTGGTAGCGGCGGTCGCGGGCCAGGCCGGTGGCGGCGAGGTCGCCGAGCGCCCGGGCGGGGCCGAACGCGGCGTCGTCGAGGGCGCGGGGGCGGAAGCTGAACAGGCTCAAAGTGACGGTGAGGCCCGACCGCTGGAAAGGCAGCGTGACGCTGGACCGTACGCCGGCGTCCAGGGCCGCCGCGCGGTAGTCCGGCCAGCGTTCCTCGTGCAGCAGGTCGGCGGTGTCGACGGGCTCGCCCTGTTCGAGGGCGGCGGGGATGGGGCCGTCGCCGGAGCGGAGCTGCACGGACAGGACCGCGGCGAGGTCGGGGTGGGTGACGGCGGCGGGGCGCTCGGCGGCGCCGGGGGCGGCGGCCTCGGCACGGTCGGCCATGGTCGCGCCGGCGCCGCAGCAGGCGGTGGTGCAGCGCGCGGCCTGTTCCGCCAGCTCGGACAGCCGGCGGGCGGTGGGCGCGGACTCCGGGGCGGGACTGCCTTGGACAAGGGACGCGGTCTCTCGCATCTGGGATCTCCTCCTCCATTTCGCCTGCCCCCGGTCCACCCCGGGAAACGGTGGGAGAGGCTAGCTTTCCTCTTATGACGCAGACGGACGAATTCGGTGAAGACCTCGCGGACTTCGTGCGCCGTGTGGGCGAGTTGAGAACTGCCCGGACCGCTCCCATGGACGATCTGCACACGGTCCTGGACGCGGCGCTCTTCGAACTCGACCATGCGGCGCAGCAGTTGTGGCCCCGCTTCGAGCAACTCGTCGCCGGTGGCGGGGCGGGGAGCGCGGGCGGCGGGGACCGGGCGGAGCAGCAGCTCCTTCGGGCCGTGTTCCAGCGACTGCCGCTGCCGGTCGCGCTGGTGGACCGCGAGACGGTGGTACGCCGGATGAACTTCGCGGCGGCCTCCTTCACCGGCGTACGCGCGGGCTATGCGACGGGGCGTCCGCTGGCCGGGCTCCTCGCGCCCGGCGACCGTGCCGCGTTCCGCTCGCAGGCCGCGGCCGTGGCGCGCGGCGAGGGCGACCGCAGCCTCACCGTGCATCTGCAGCAGCGCCCCGCCGACCCGGTGCGGGCGACGCTCACGCCGCTGCGTCCGAGCAATGAGCCGCGTACCGCCGTCCTCGTGGTGCTGCAGCCGGCCGAGTCCCGCTCCGGGCGCCCCCAGATGGTGCACCGCCCGGTGCCGGACCTGGCCGAGGCCACCCTGCACGCGGCGCTGATGGATCTGGTGGACGCGATGGCGTCGCGACTGCTCGGGCTGCGGCCCGGCGACCGGGCGGCGGTGCTCAACTGTGCGGCCGAGGTGCTGCACGGGCGGTTCGCGGACTGGGTGATCGCCGACGCCGGGGCTTCACGGATGTCCCGCACGGCGGTGCTCGGCCCGGCGGACGACCCCGAGGGGGCGGTGGCCGCGGTGGCCGGGCAGGACCCCGCCGCGTGCCCCCTCGTCGTCGAGGCGGCACGCGGCGGTTCGACCGCGCTGCAGGTCCGCCCGGAGGACCCGGACGGGTTCGGCGTCGACGCCGCGGGCACTTCCGTGCTCGTACGCGCCGACGTCACGTCCCTGTTGTGCGTCCCGCTCGTCGCGCCGGAGGGCGGCCGGGTCGAGGGGGTCCTCACGCTGTTCCGTACGGGGGCGCGCCTCGCGTTCTCGATGGCGGAGGCGCAGGCGGTGGATGTGATGTCGCGTCATGTGGCGTTGGCCATGCGACGCCCGGGCTGAGCGGCAGCGCGGCACAACCAGCAGATCGGCGCATCCGGCCAGTTGGGCAGAATCCAGCCCCTCCGGCGTTTGAGGAGCGGGGGCCCGGGGGCAGCGCCCCCGAGACCCCGCCGAAATCACGGCTCAACCTGTCCCGCAGCGCGCCGCAGGCTAAGCCGCCTCGCGCAAAGCCTCCTCGCGGATGCGACTGCAGCACCGGCTGATGAGCCGTGACACATGCATCTGCGAGATGCCGAGCTCCTCGGCGATCTTGCTCTGCGCCATGTCGCCGAAGTAGCGCATGTACAGGATCGCCCGCTCCCGCTCCGGCAGCCGCCCGAGGCAGGGCTTGACCGCCTCGCGGTCGATGACCACGTCGAGCGCCGGATCGGGCGCGCCGAGCGCGTCGCGCAGGGCGTATCCGTCCTCGCTGCCGGGGAGTTCCGCGTCCAGCGAGAGGGCGGTGAAGCTGTCGAGGGCCTCGAGTCCGGTGCGGGCCTCCTCGACCGTCATGCGCGCCTTGTCGGCGATCTCCTCGAGGGTGGGGGCGCGCCCGGAGACGGTCTGGGTCAGGTCCTGGCGGGCGAACCGGACACGGTTGCGCAGGTCCTGGACGCGGCGCGGCACGTGCAGGGTCCACATGTGGTCGCGGAAGTGCCGTTTGATCTCACCGGTCACGGTGGGGACTGCGTAGCTCTCGAAGGCGCTGCCCAGGGCGGGGTCGTACCGGTCGACGGCCTTGACCAGGCCGAGGGACGCGACCTGGCGCAGGTCCTCGTAGGACTCGCCGCGGTTGCGGAACCGGCCGGCCAGGCGCTCGGCCATGGGCAGCCACGCGCGCACCAGGTCCTGGCGCAGGGCGTCCCTCTCGGGTCCGTCGGGCAGTGCCGCGAGGCGTCGGAAGTCCTCGGCGGTGTCGGGGGCGTCGTCGTGCGGGTGGCGCTTCACAGCTGCGTTGGTACGCATATGTGCTGCAACTCCCTGAATCGGTGCCGGCTTTTGGACCATTCACCGTGGGAGTGCGCGCAGCCGGGCAGGGGTGGACACACCCTGGGCGGCGAAGCCGCTCCCACGGATGTGCCTCCGGTCCGAAGCACGTCATTCGCCTGCCCCCGGCTCGCCCGCCCAAACACCGCGCCAGGTTTCCCGGAGCGGGCGGGGGTCACTCGGTGCGCCGGCATCACGACATCACCGACAGCGCCGAACGGGCCGCGCACCGGCCCGTCATGGGAGGTCCGTCATGAGCACCAAGGTCGCCGACCACATCCTGGAGAGGCTGCGCGCCTGGGGCGTCGAGCAGGTCTTCGGCTACCCGGGGGACGGCATCAACGGACTGCTCGCAGCCTGGGGCCGGGCCGACGACCGACCCCGCTTCATCCAGTCCCGGCACGAGGAGATGTCCGCGTTCCAGGCCGTCGGGTACGCCAAGTTCAGCGGCCGGCTCGGGGTGTGCGCGGCGACCTCGGGGCCCGGCGCGATCCATCTCCTCGCCGGTCTGTACGACGCCAAGCTGGACCATGTGCCGGTGCTCGCGATCGTCGGGCAGACGCATCGCAGCGCGATGGGCGGCTCGTACCAGCAAGAGGTCGATCTGCACTCGCTGTTCAAGGACGTGGCCTCCGACTTCGTGGAGACCGTGACCGTGCCCGAACAACTGCCGAACGTCCTGGACCGGGCGATCCGCACGGCCCACGCGCGGCGCGCCCCCACGGCGGTGATCGTCCCCGGCGACGTACAGGAACTCGACTACTCCCCGCCGCCGCACGAGTTCAAGATGGTGCCGTCCAGCCTGGACCGCAGCGGGTGGACGTCACTGCCCACGCAGGACGCCCTCGAACGGGCCGCGGAGGTGCTCAACTCCGGCGCCAGGACGGCGATTCTGGTCGGGCAGGGCGCCGCGGGCGCGCGGGCGGAAGTCGAGGAGATCGCCGGGATCCTGGGCGCGGGCGTCGCGAAGGCGCTGCTCGGCAAGGACGTCCTCAGCGATGAACTCCCGTACGTCACCGGGTCGATCGGGCTCCTCGGCACCCGGCCCAGCTACGAGCTGATGCGGGACTGCGACACCCTGCTGACCATCGGGTCGAGCTTCCCGTACGCGCAGTTCCTGCCGGACTTCGGCAAGGCGCGGGCCGTGCAGATCGACCTCGATCCGCACATGGTCGGGATGCGATACCCGTACGAGGTGAACCTGGTCGGCGACGCGAAGGAGACGCTGCGGCGGCTGATCCCGCTGATCGGTCAGGCCCGCCGGGACACCGGGCGGGAGTGGTACGACGAGGTGTGTGCGGGGATCGAGCGCTGGCACGAGGTGATGGAGCGGCGGGCAGGTCTCGACGCCGATCCGGTCAACCCGGAGTACGTGGCACGGGCGTTGGACCCGCTGCTGCCCGACAATGCGATCGTGACGGCCGACTCGGGGTCGGTGGCCAACTGGTACGCGCGGCACCTGACGATGCGGGGCACGATGCGCGGGTCGCTGTCGGGGACGCTGGCCTCGATGGGCTGTGCGGTGCCGTACGCGATCGGCGCGAAGTTCGCACACCCGGACCGGCCGGTGATCGCGCTGGCCGGGGACGGGGCGATGCAGATGAACGGTCTGGCCGAGCTGATCACGGCCGCCAAGTACCGGGATCGGTGGGCGGATCCGCGGCTGGTCGTCGGTGTGTGGAACAACCAGGACCTGAACCAGGTGACGTGGGAGCTGCGGGCCATGGGCGGCGCCCCGTCCTTCCTGCCCTCGCAGGAGATCCCGGACGTGCCCTATGCGGCGTTCGCCCGGTCGATCGGACTGACCGGCATCCGGGTGGAGAAGGCGGACGACGTCGAGGCGGGGTGGCGGGCCGCGCTCGAGGCGGACGGGCCCGCGGTGGTGGAGTTCCTGACCGATCCCGCGGTGCCGCCTATTCCGCCGCATGCGACGTGGGAGCAGTTGGAGGCGACGGCCGCGTCGATCCTCAAGGGGGACGCGGACCGGGGTGCGATGGTCAAGCAGGGGCTGAAGGCGAAGGTGCAGGAGTTCCTGCCCGGCGGGGGCGGGGGCAAGAAGCACTGAGCCGCGCCGCGCGGGACGGCCGGCCCACGCCCTGTGGCGTGGGCCGGCCGTCCGCTCGCACCCTCACGCCGTGGGCGCCATCCCGGCGCCGCCTCGGTCGTCCGCTTCCTGTGCGGGCGGCAGCATCAGTTCCTCGTACCGGCCGAGCGCCAGAACTACGCCCAGCATCACCACTGGAATGAGCACAGCGAATATCGCCATGAGCTCTTCCTTCCCCTGGGAATGTCGATATCCGGGTCTCCTGGACACGGGACGGCAAACCCGGCATGAAGGGCGAATGCCTGAGGGCGCGAAGAGGTTGTCCGGAAGTCCGCGAAGAGGGCGTCCGGAGGGATGCGACGTGGGCGTCCGTAGGGCTACGACGACGCCCGGACGGCTACGACGAGGGCAAGAGGGGAGCTTCGGGCGCGGCCCTGATTTCCGCGCCCGAAGCCCTCTCTCCCATGGCCGCTCGGCCGCAACGTCGGGTGCCCCGTAGACCCCACCCCAAACTCCCGTATCCCCCAGCAACTCCTTTGCCGTGTCAGCAAGATGGCCACCGACCCGTCACCAACGGGCCCGGCGAGGCATAGTCCGCACCCTGCGGGGTACTGCGGGCGGGGTCACGCCGATGAACCCCACTCCCGGGAAGGACCCAGTGCAATGGCCGACATCGTGAGGGAAGTCATGACACCGGGCGTCGTCTCCGTCCGCCCCGACGCCTCGCTCGTCGAAGCGGCACAGCTGATGCGCGCCCAGGACATCGGGGACGTCCTCGTGGCCTCCGAGGGGCAGGTGGTGGGTGTGCTCACCGACCGGGACATCACCCTGCGCGCGGTCGCCGACGGGGCCGATCCGCTGACCATCAGCGCCCAGGCCGTCTGCACCCCGAACCCGGTGGTCATCGGCCCGGAGGACCCCGTGGCGGCCGCGGTGACGCTGATGCGGGAGCACGCGGTGCGGCGGCTGCCCGTCGTGGAGCAGGGCCGGCCCGTCGGCATGGTCAGCCTCGGCGACCTGGCCGTCACCCAGGACCCCGCCTCCACGCTGGCCGACATCAGCCGGGCCCGGCCCGACGACCGGCCGGGCAGCACCACCGTCTGAGCAGGGCCCGGCCGGGCGGGTCAGGTCAGGTCAGGTCAGGTCAGGTCGATCAGATCAGGGCCGTCGGCCGAGCAGGCTGAGCAGCTTGGTCTGTGCGTCCGCGCCCGGCGGTGGCTCCACCGGTGCGGCGAACAGGTCGCTCTTGGCCAAGTCGGCGGCGTACGGGGAGACTTCACGGACCGCGTAGTCCACCAGCGGGGCGGGCAGCCGCTCGTCCGCGCCGATCGCCCGGGACAGGTCCCAGGCGTGGACCACGAGGTCCGTCACCATTTGCGCGCAGTAGTGCGCGCACGGGGTGTCGCCGTACGAGAGGTGCACGGTGCGGTCGAGGGCACCGGGTTCGGCGAAGGCCCGGCGTGCGGCGTCGGCCGCGGTGTCCCAGGAGGCGACCGGGTCGGGACCGAGCAGGTCGCCGTCGAAGGTGTCGCCGACGGACTCGATGGTCGCGCCGTCCCGGACGAGGGGCGGCACCCAGAGCTGCTCCCCGATCAGGTGGTTGACGAGGTCGCGTACGGACCAGTCGGTGCAGGGCGTGGGCCCGTCCCACTGGTCGGCGCCCACCTGGTGCACACGGTCGGTGAACAGGTCGAGCGCCTCGCCGTGGCGTGCGAGCAGTGCGGTGTGGGTCATGACGGTGCTTCTCCCCTCGAACGGGCGCCGGCCCGGGTCCTGCCGCCGATCACCGGGCGGCGCGGGTGGCGGCGCAGATATTCGCCTTCGAGTGCGGCCATCCGTTCATTGTGCGTACGCAGTGCGTCGTTCGAGCCGTGCAGCAGCGTGTCGTGCCGGGTCCGGTGGATGGTCTCGAGTTCCTTCGCCAGCTCCTGGTCGTCGAGGCGCCGGGGGTCCACTCCGCCCATGGCTGTTCGCCTTTTGGGTCGTCTTGCTCTTCGGGTCGTCTTGCTCTTCGAGACGTCTTGCTCTTCGGGACGTCTTGCTCTTCGAGTCGTCGCGTGTGCCTTCCTGCCACCTTCTGGCCGTGTCCCTGGCCATAGGTGCCTGTGTTGCGGGTACCCGCCGGGGACGAAATACCCGGCACGTCGCACGGAGGAGCCATGGAACTCGCCTTCCTCAACCCGCTGTTCGACCGTCCCGGCCCTTGGGCCTCGGTGTACGTCGACACCTCACGACACTCCGAGTCCACTCCGGACGAGCGGTCGCTCGACGCGCTCTCGGCGTTCCGGAACCTCACCGCGCAGGGCGCCGACGAGCCGACCTGTCAGACCGTGTACTCCGCCCTGGAGGAGCTGCGGCACTCGCCCCAGCCGGTGGGCCGCGCGCTGTTCGCCACGGGTGGCGAGGTGGTGCTCGATCCGCCGCTGAGCAGGCCGCCCGACGCCAGTCCGCTGGTGCACTGGGGCACGCTGCCGCACGTGGCGCCGCTGCTCCGCCTCGCCGATCCGGCCCCGGTCTGTCTGGTCGCGTACGTGGACCGCCGGGGCGCCGACTTCGAGGTGCGCGGCGCCCATGGGGCGCGGCCGGCCGGCGGGGTGGCCGGGCGGCAGTGGCCGGTTCACAAGGCGTCCACCGCCGACTGGTCGGAGCGGCACTTCCAGGCGAAGGTCGAGAACACCTGGGAGCACAACGCCGCCGAGATCGCGGGCGCCCTCGTGGCCTGCGCCGAGGAGACCCGCGCGGACCTGATCGTCCTGGTGGGCGGCGCCCGCGAGCGGCGGGCGGTGCACGACCGGCTGCTGCCGCAGCTGCAGACCCGGACCATCGAGTCGGAGCACGGCGGCCGCGCCGACGGGGCCGACGCCGGCGGCCGGCTCCTGGACGATGAGGTCGCCGGCGCCCGGGCCGAGCACGCCCGGCGCGAGGTGGAGCGGGAGGTGGCGGCGTTCCTGGCCGGACGCGAGCAGGCCGAGGGCCGGGCGGCGGCCGAAGGGGTGCCGGCGCTGGTCGAGGCGGCGCGTGAGCACCGGATCGCCGAGCTGTTGCTCGCGCCGGGCGGGGCCGATGCACGGCGCAGTGTGTGGGTGGGGCGGGAGCCGGATCAAGTTGCGGTGCGGCGTGCGGATGCCCGGGTTCTTGGCGCGGATGCGCCGGGTGAGGCTCGGGCGGATGACGCGCTGCTGCGGGCGGCGGCGGCTTCCGGGGCCGGGGCGTTGGCGGTCGAGGACGCGTCCGGGGTGCCGGAGGGTGGGCTGGGGGCGCTGCTCCGGTGGGCGTGACCTCTTCCCCTGCCCGCCCCTTCCCGACTGTGACATCAGCGGCTGCCGCCGCGGGCTGCGAAGCCTTCCGCCCTCCGGGCGGTGTCCTCAAACGCCGGACAGGCTGATTGATGCCGGCGGCAGCCTTACGGGGCGGGGCGGGGCGGGGCGGGGCGGGGCAAAAAAGCAGCTCAGCGCTCCCGCTCGACCCGCCGCTCGTCCCACACCGGCTCCGGAGTCTCCCGTACGTGGCCGTCGCTGCCGAACACCAGGTAGCGGTCGAAGGACTTGGCGAACCAACGGTCGTGGGTGACCGCGAGGACCGTGCCCTCGAAGGCCTCCAGGCCCTCCTGCAGTGCCTCCGCCGACTCCAGGTCCAGGTTGTCCGTGGGCTCGTCCAGGAGCAGGGCGGTGCAGCCCTCCAGCTCCAGGAGCAGGATCTGGAAGCGGGCCTGCTGGCCGCCCGAGAGGCGCTCGAACTTCTGCTCCGCCTGGCCGGTCAGCTCGTACCGGCGCAGTCGTGACATCGCCTGGCCCTTGTTCTGCGCGTGCTCGCTCCACAGGATGTCGAGGAGGGGGCGGCCGAACAGCTCGGGATGGGCGTGGGTCTGCGCGAAGTGGCCGGGGACGACGCGGGCGCCCAGCTTCCACAGGCCCGTGTGCTTGACCGGCTCCCCCGCGAGCAGGCGCAGGAAGTGCGACTTGCCGGAGCCGTTGGAGCCGAGGACCGCGACCCGCTCGCCGAAGAAGACCTCCAGGTCGAAGGGCTTCATCAGGCCGGTGAGCTCCAGCCCTTCGCAGGTCACGGCGCGAATTCCGGTGCGCCCGCCGTGCAGGCGCATGGTGATGTCCTGCTCGCGCGGCGGCTCGGGCGGCGGTCCGGCCTCCTCGAACTTCTTGAGCCTGGTCTGGGCGGCGGCATAGCGGGAGGCCATTTCGTGGCTGACCGCGGCGGCCTGGCGCAGGTTGACCACGAGCTTCTTCAGCTGGGCGTGCTTCTCGTCCCAGCGGCGGCGCAGTTCCTCGAAGCGGGCGAAGCGTTCGCGGCGGGCCTCGTGGTACGTCGAGAAGCCGCCGCCGTGCACCCAGGCGTCGGCCCCGGCCGGGCCCGGCTCGACGCTGACGATCTTCTCGGCGGCGCGGGCGAGGAGCTCCCGGTCGTGGGAGACGAAGAGCACCGTCTTACGGGTCTCCTTGAGCTTTCCCTCCAGCCAGCGCTTGCCGGGCACGTCGAGGTAGTTGTCCGGCTCGTCCAGCAGCAGCACCTCGTCGGTGCCGCGCAGCAGGGACTCCAGGACGAGTCGTTTCTGCTCGCCGCCGCTGAGCGTGCGCACCTCGCGGAACTGGGCCTTGTCGTACGGCACGCCGAGCGCGGCCATCGTGCACATGTCCCAGACGGTCTCGGCCTCGTAGCCCTGGGCCTCGGCCCAGTCGGAGAGGGCCTGCGCGTAACTCATCTGCGCGGCCTCGTCGTCGACCGTCATGATCTTGTGCTCGGCGGTGTCGACGGCCTTCGCGGCCTCCCGGATACGCGGGTTCGCGACGGATACGAGCAGGTCGCGGACCGTGGTCTCGTCCCGTACGGAGCCCACGAACTGGGGCATCACGCCGAGTCCGCCGCTCACGGTGACCGACCCGCCGTGCGGCTCGATCTCGCCGGAGATCAGGCGGAGCAGGGTCGTCTTGCCCGCTCCGTTCGGCCCGACGAGTGCGACGATCGCGCCTTCGCCGACGCGGAAGGAGACGTCCCCGAGCAGGGACCTGCCGTCCGGGAGGTCGTATTCGAGGTGTGCTGCTTCCAGGTGACCCATGGTTCCGCATTCTCGGCGGGGCAGGGGGGCGAGAGCAAACCGTTTGCCTTGGTCAGACCGACGCGGGGCTGCCGAGAGGGCTGACGTGGCACTCTTCACACCGTGGCGCCGACGGGGATCCGCGGGGGTGTACGGGGTACTCGCAGCGCATGACTGCTGACGCCGACCTCACCGTTCTGCCCGCCGGTCCCGCCAAGGGGATCCGGGCCCGGCTCGTCGCGCTCGACTGCCGCCTGTTCGACGCGGTGGCCAGCCGCCACTGGCCCGGCGCCGACCCCGCACTCCCCCGCCTCAGCCGCAGCGCCAATCACGGTGTGCTGTGGTTCGGTGTGGCCGCCGCGATCGCCGCGAGCCGTACGCCGCGGGCCCGGCGGGCGGCCGCGCGCGGGGTCGTCTCGCTGGCGCTCGCCTCTGCGACGGTCAACACCTTCGGGAAGCGGTCGGTGCGCCGGGCCAGGCCGCTGCTGGACTCCGTGCCGCTGATCCGGCAGTTGCACCGGCAGCCGATCACCACGTCCTTCCCGTCCGGCCACTCGGCCTCCGCCGCGGCCTTCGCGACCGGCGTCGCCCTGGAGTCGCCGGCCTGGGGCGCGGCGGTGGCCCCGCTCGCGGCCGCGGTGGCGGTGTCCCGGGTGTACACCGGGGCGCACTTCCCGAGCGACGTCCTCGCGGGCGCCGCGCTCGGCGCGGGCGCGGCCTTCGCGGTGCGCGGCATGGTGCCGACCCGGTCCCAGCTGCCGCCGCCGGGGCGGCCCAAGGCCGAGGCACCGGCGCTGCCGGACGGCCAGGGCCTGGTCATGGTGGTCAACTCGGCCTCGGGTTCGGCGACCCGGGCCCAGGCACTGCGCGACGCGCTGCCGGCGGCCGAATTGGTGGAGTGCGAACCGGCCGAGCTGCAGGCCGAGTTGGAGAAGGCGGCGGGCCGCGCACGGGCGCTCGGGGTGTGCGGGGGCGACGGTACGGTCAACGCGGCGGTGTCCGTCGCGCTGCGGTACGGCCTGCCGCTGGCGGTCCTGCCGGGCGGCACGCTCAACCACTTCGCGTACGACCTGGGGGTGGAGGACGCCAAGGACCTGAGCCAGTCGGTGCGCACGGGCGAGGCGGTGGCCGTGGACGTGGGGCGGTTCGGCTCGGCCGACGGCCCCGTCGGGCACTTCGTCAATACGTTCAGCCTGGGCGTCTATCCCGAACTGGTGCAACGCCGCGAACGCTGGGCCAAGCTCATCGGGGGCTGGCCGGCCGGGGTGCTCGCGGCGGCCCGCATGCTGCACAGCGACCAGCGGCCGATGGAGGCCGAACTGGGCGGGCGCAGGCGGGCGTTGTGGCTCCTGTTCGCCGGCAACGGCACCTATCACCGGATGGGGCTCGCCCCGGGCCGCCGGTACGACCTCGCGGACGGCCTGCTCGACATCCGGGTCGCGCACGGCGGCCGCCGCCCGGGCGCCCGGCTCCTCGCGGCGGCGCTCGCCGGGCCGCTCAGCCGCTCGCCCCTGCACGCGGCGGTGCGGCTGCGGCGGCTGCGGATCAGCGGCCTGACGCCGGGGACGCCGGTGGCGTACGACGGTGAAGTGACCGAGATGGGCGGCGAGTTGCTCCTGGAGAAGCTGCCCGAGGCGCTGATCGTGTACCGCCCGCTGCCTGCATGAGACACGCCTGACCGCCGACCGCCGCCGGGCCACAGCCCTTGGTGCCCACATAGCAAGATGGGCATCTCATTATTCGACATGCTCGCGTACGGTTCCCCGTATCGCCCCGGACGACGACGCCGGGGCACCGGGGAGGAGCAGGCCATGTCCCAGGAGACGCCGCAGGAGACCGCCGTCTACACGCACGGGCACCACGAGTCGGTGCTGCGCTCGCACACTTGGCGGACCGCCGCCAACTCGGCGGCGTACCTGCTCGGTGAACTGCGCCCGGACCACCGCGTCCTGGACATCGGCTGCGGCCCCGGCACCATCACCGCCGACCTGGCGGCGCTGGTCCCCGAGGGCCGTGTCACCGGTGTCGACGCGGCGGCCGACGTGGTCGACAAGGCCCGTGCGCACGCCGCCGAACGCGGCCTGGCAAACGTGGAGTTCACCACCGCCGACGTGCACGCGCTGCAGTATCCGGACGACTCCTTCGACGTCGTGCACGCGCACCAGGTGCTGCAGCACGTGGGCGACCCGGTGCAGGCCCTGCGTGAGATGCGCCGGGTGACGCGGCCGGGCGGGATCGTCGCGGCCCGCGACTCGGACTACGCGGCGATGACCTGGTACCCGTGCCCGCCGGTCCTGGACGACTGGCTGGAGCTGTACGAGCGCGTCGCCCGCGCCAACGGCGGCGAGCCGGATGCCGGACGCCGGCTCAAGTCCTGGGCGCTGGCGGCCGGTTATGCCGACGTCGCGGCCTCGTCGTCCACCTGGACCTTCAGCACTCCCGAGGAGCGCGCCTGGTGGAGCGGCCTGTGGGCCGACCGCACCGTCGCGTCCTCGTACGCGCGCCTCGCGGTGGAGGGCGGGCACGCGCGGACCGAGGAGCTGACGGCGATTTCCGCGGCCTGGCGTGCATGGGGGAAGCAGGCGGACGGCTGGTTCTCCGTACTGCACGGGGAAATTCTCTGCAGGGTCTGATTCAGTGCCGGTCCGATTCAGCCGATTCCGGCACGACCGTGTCGGACCGGCTTTCCGGGGAACTCGGAATGCTGGAGGTGTGAATAGTGGTTCCTATTCTGCTCGTTCTACTGCTCGCCCTGATTCTTTTCGGGGCCGGATTCGCGGTAAAGGTTCTCTGGTGGATCGCCATCGCCGTGCTCGTCATCTGGCTGCTCGGCTTCGTGATGCGCTCCACCACGACCGCCGGGAGCAGGTCCCGCTGGTATCGATGGTAGATAGGGGTACTGGTAGACAGGGGTACTGACCGCTAATCCCTGGGGAGCAGGGGGCCCAGCGGACCGAGGTCGATGTTGAGGTCCTCGGGGAGCAGGCCGTAGCGTTCGCGCAATTCGGCCATGCGATCCTCGAGCAGCATCAATGTCAGCCCGATCCGCTCCTCCTGCTCCTCCGTCAGTTCCCCGGTGTCGAAACGGCGCAGCGCCTGGCGTTCCATGAGCTGGCGCAGCAATTCGACGACGGTCAGGACGAGTTTGACGAGATCGCGTTCCACTGTGTCGGGATCGAGTTCCACACGATTGCGGCGGGTCATGCGCGTCATTCCAGCCTTTCGAAAGGCGAGGGAACCTGCTCGTTCACGGAACTGATGAGGGCATTGAGATCGATCCGTACGAGATCCACGTCCGCGATCCGCAGTGTGAGGTCGCCCGCGATGACCACTCCCCCGGCGAGCAGCCGGTCGAGCAGGTCGACGAGGGCGACCTCACGTCGTTCGATGACGGTCACGGCCGCTCCTCCTCCGCTTCGTCCTCCGCATCCTCCGCATCCTCCGCGAACTCCGTGAAGGAGTACGCGGCCCAGGGGCCGGTGAGTTCGACGCCGAGGTCCGACTCCTCGCCCTTCGTCCGGTCCACCAGTTCCACGAACGCCTCCGAGTCCTTGCGCGGCACCAGATAGGCGGCGTTGAGCACGTTGCGGCCCGGCTCCCGGGAGAGCGACGAGTTCTGCGGCGGGTGCAGCCGGGCCGCCTCGGCATGCCGGGACAGCTCCTGGTGCAGGCGGGCGGCGAAGCGTTCGGCGCGCTCGTCCCGGTCGTCCTGGGAGCGCCGGCCGGCCAGGCGCTGCCGGAGATAGTCCCGGCCGCTCGCGGGCGCCGGACGGGCCGGCGCCTCGGGCTGCGAACTCCCGCTCTGCAGCTGGACCTTGACCCCCCACTCGACCCGCCCGTCGAGGCGGTCCAGGGTGCGCCGGAAGCGGTCCGCCTCGGCCTCGATGAGGGTGCGTACGCCGCTCTCGTCGTGGAACACCGTGGCGAGCCGCAGCGGCACCGGGGAGGTGACCGTGGCCAGCGCGGCGACCACGGTCTGGTGGGCGCGGGCCGTGGCGGCCAGCCAGTCGAGGTCCTCCAGATGGGCGCGGAGCGGCTGCTCGGCGAAGTCGCGCTGCGGCACGGCGCTGAGCACGGCGACCAGATCGCCGTGCCGCAACGCCTTGACCGGGGCCTGGCCGACCCCGGTCAACTCCGCCTGCAGCGCCGCCTCGTAGGGGCGGCACACCGCATAGACGTACATCAGCTCACCGCTCACTGCGGCTCCCCTTCGTCGTTCGCCGGCTCCCCTTCGCCGGCTCGGCCTGCTGCCCGTCGGTGTCGCTCCCCTCCTCCAGCGCGGCGATGCGGGCCCGCAACTCGGTGTTCTCGCGGGAGAGTTCGGCCCGGCGCGCACCTGACGACAGCGCCGGGTCCTCCTCCCACCAGTCGATGCCCATTTCCTTGGCCTTGTCGACCGAGGCGACGATGAGGCGCAGTTTGATGGTGAGCAGTTCGATGTCGAGCAGATTGATGCGGATGTCGCCCGCGATGACGATGCCCTTGTCGAGGACCCGCTCGAGGATGTCCGCGAGGTTGGCGCCGCTCCCCTGGCCGTAGGGGTCGGGGAGGCGGCTCGCCGTCGTCATCGGCCGCTCCGGCCCTGACGCTCCAGCTCCTGTTCCTTCTCCTCGACGTCGTCCTCGTACTCCAACTCCTCGTCCTGCTCGGGCTCTTCTTCCTCTTCCTCTGCTTCCTCTTCGAACTCGTCTTCCGCCTCGGACTCGCCCTCGCCCTCCGCCTCGGACTCGGACTCGTCGAAGTCCTCGGGCTCCTCGTCCTCCTCGAATTCGTCGGAGGCCGTGTCGCGCTCCTCACCCTCTTCGACGCCTTCGGCCTCTTCGGCCTCCATCGCCTCCTCGTGGGTGGTCACCACTTCGCCGTCGCGGATCTCGCCGCGCCAGCTGTCGGTGGCCTCGCCGCGCAGGCTGACGAAGCGGGCGAAGTGCTTGAGGTCGAGACGGGTGCGGCGGCCCTGGGCGCGCCAGATGTTGCCGGTCTTCTCGAAGAGGCCCTTCGGGTAGTACTCGACGATCAGCACGATGCGGGTGAGGTTCTCGGCCATCTCGTGGAAGGAGACGACGCCCTTCGTGGTGCCCTTGGCGCCCTCCGACGTCCAAGCGATGCGGTCGTCGGGCACCTGGTCGGTGGTGTGCGCCTTCCAACTGCGGCTGGACCAGAAGATCTTGAGCTGCCAGTCCGAGTCGGTGTCGCCCGCCCTGCTGACGCTGCGGACGCCCTTGGCGAAGGTGGAGAACTCCTGGAACTGGGTCCACTGGTCGTACGCGACCCGGAGCGGGACGCCCACGTCGACGTACTCCAGAATGACGACCGGCTTCTTGCCGCCGCCCTTCTTGCGGCCGCCGCCCTTGCCGAGACCCTTGAGCTTGTCCTTCACCGTGTCCTTGAGCCGGCCCGCGCCGAGCTCCACCGCGCTGCGCAGCGGGCCCTTGCCCTCGGCGAGCTTGCGGCCGCCGTCGAGGGCGAGCTTGGCGAAGCCGGGGCTCTTGCCCTCGGCGATGTCGTTGAGCTTGAGGGTGGTGTCGCCGAGCTTGCGGCCCGCGCCGATCAGCAGGCGCTGGGCCTGGGCGGCGAGGTAGTCCTGGAGTTCGGCCTTGACGCGGTCGGCGGCGGCGCTGCCGGCCACGGAGGCCAGGGGGTTCTTGGTGTCAGGCACGGCCGCCGCCTCCCTTCGACGAAGACGGTCGCGAGCCCGATCCCGAGCCCGCCGACGTCGTGCGACGGGCGGTGGAACGGGCGGCACTCGCGGCCTTCTTCGCGGAGCGGGCCGGCGTCTTCTTCGCGGTCCGTTCCGGAGCCTTCTTCGCGGTCTTCGCGGCCCGGCCCGCTGTCTGCCCGGTCCCCGACTTGGCCTGCGACGCGGGCTTCTTCGCCGCGGCCGGGGCCTTCTTGGCGCGCTTCGCGGTGTCGGTGGACTTCTTGGCGGAGCCACCGGAGCCACCGGAGCCACCGGAGCGACCGGAGCGACCGGAATCGCCGGACCGCTCGCTGTCGGAGCTCTGCTTCCGGCCCTCCCCTTCGTCCTCGCCGCCCTCTTCGTCCTCGTCGTCGTACGCGTCCTCGTCGCCCAGCACGTCCGGTACGACCCCCGATATCCGGTCCTGCACGCCGAGCGTCCGGTCGTGCAGCCGGTCGGCAAGGCCCTCCAGCTGCCGGTTCAGCATTGCCCCGGTCGCGGCCTTGCCGACGCCCCGCATGTCCTCGCGGAGCTGGTCGCCGATCTCCTTGAACTGGGGGTTCTGCGCCAGCTGTTTGCTCATCAGATCGCCGAGCGCGCGCGGGCTCAGCTTCATGCGCTTGCCCGCCACCAGCGTGCCGACGGCGAACGCCAGCTTCATCTTCTTGGTTCGTCCGAGCACATACCCCGCCCCTACGGCGAGGCCCAGTGCCATGCGATTCATCAGTGGCTTCCGTTCCGCGGGCCGGTGGCCCGCTGCATCGCTATCTCCAGCCGGTCGAGCAGGTCGTCCTCCAACCGGTCGAACTCGGCATCATCGATCTCGCCCGCCTCGAGCCGCTGCTCGAGTTGGGCGAGTTCGTTGCGGACCACCGAGGGGTCGTAATAGATCCGTTCCGCCTCGGCCACGACTTGTCTGATCACCCAGAGGGAGCCGCGCACCGGGGCGATCGGCAGCAGCAGTACCTCGCCGATGAGCCCCATGCCCTCACTCCGTCCGGCCGCGCTCGCCGGTCACGTCCGCCGTGGACGGCGCGGACGAGACGTCGGCCGTTGACGGCTGCGCGTGCTCGGCCGGCCCCGGGTCGACGAAGCTGTACGGCGGCAGCGGGCCGTTGACCCGCAGCTCCAGGTGGGCGTGTTCCTTGCGCAGGGAGTCGAGCGCGGCAAGGAACTCCTCGGCGGACTTGCGGGCCACCAGGAAGGACACGTTGGCCAGCCACCCGGTGGATTCGGGACCCGCGTTCACCGCGTCGGAGACCCGCTCCAAGGTCGCCTGCAGCTCGGCCGCGTCCGCCTGCTCCCGGGCCTGCACGGCGGCCACGACCATCTCGCCCAGGTGCAGGCGCTGCTCGTAACTGCCGCCGCCCGCAAGCCGGTTGGCTTCGGTCAGCTCGCGCAACTCCGGGCGCTCGGCCATCACCTGGTGCAGGACGGCTTCCTGGTTGTGGGTGGCCTTGACGTTGTACTCGACCTTGCCGTCCAGCGCTTCGAGGCGCTCCTTGTAGTGGTCGCCGCGCTCTTCGAGGACACCGGCCACGGCCAGGTCGTCGGGCGCGAGGCTGCCGAAGCGCATCGGCAGTACGGCACCGCCGGCGCCGGCCTCGGCGAGCACGTTCTGGTGGGCGAGCAGGTCGTTGCGCTTGGGCCGCAGCCCCTCGGGCGCGTCGCTGCAGATCGCGGACAGATCTCCCGCCGTCACGATGCGCACCGTGCGGGCCGGGGTGCCGACCCCGTTCATGCCCTGGGGAAGCTTGGAGTGCGTACTCCTGGCGATCCCATAGATGTACGTACTCACTCCTGCTCCTCCTTCTTCCTACGGGCACTCGTGGTGCGGCGGGCGCTGGGCCTGGCGGACTCCTGGCCCTCCTCGCGGGCCTGCTTGAACGCGTCGGAGACGGTCTGGGCGGCGCCGGTCAGCGCGCCCTTGGACTTGCCGCGGGCGCCGGACTCGGTCATCTCGCCGACCAGGTCGGGCAGTCCGGGGCTTTTGTGCGGTCCGGCCTCCAGGTCGAGGCGGTTGCAGGCCTCGGCGAAGCGGAGATAGGTGTCGACGCTGGCGACGACGACCCTGACGTCGATCTTCAGGATCTCGATGCCGACGAGCGAGACACGTACGAACGCATCGATCACGAGGCCTCGGTCGAGGACCAGTTCGATGACGTCGTACAGGCCACTCGTGCCGCCTGCGCCGCCTGATTGCTGTGCGGGGACAACGGTCATCGCGACCGTTCCTCCTTTGCTGGCTTGACTTGCGTGTCTGGCGCGGGGACCGCGGTCGTCAGCGGCCGCCGGACCTGTGTGCGTCCGATCGTCCGCGTTCGTAACGCCGGATCCGCCGGTAGCCCGTGAGCGCGCCCTGCGGGTCGAGGTCGACCTGGTAGCTCGCGATCAGGCTCATGGTGTCGGGGACCCGGGCCAGTTCGAGGACCTCGATCTCCAACGTCCAGCCGTCCTCGGTGCGTTCGAAGGACGACACGGACTCGGCCACCATGCCGGTGAGTTCCGCGAGCTGGGTGCGCGCCTCGCGCAGCACGGCCATCGGCCCCGGCGTCTCGTCCGCCGCGCCCTGGTTCTTCTTCGGGGTGTTGCTGGATGTATTGGTCATGGCAGCCTCGTCCTCCGAGTGACCCCGGCGCCCTTGGCCAAACCTCGCCGGGGCGCCCGGAGTTCGGGCGGGTGTTCGGGCGCGGGGCGGGTGCGGGGCGGGTGCGGGCCGCCGCAGTCGTCGACGCACGGCCCGCGGTCGTCAACGTACGGGCGGGTTCGTCAACGTACGACCGCCTGCTCCACAAGCAGCCGTACGCCCGCCGCGATCGCCTCCGCGTCGATCCCCGCCGCCCTCAACTGCTCGGCGGGCGACGCCGATCCCGGCATCGAGCGCACCGCCAGCCGGGCCAGGCGCGGCACCGGACGCCCATCGGCAAAGGCTTCCAGCACCGCGTCGCCCAGCCCGCCGGCCTCCCGGTGGTCCTCGACCGTGAGGAGGCATCCGGTGCGTTCGGCGGCCTGGTGCAGGGTGCGGCGGTCGACGGGCTTGACCGAGTAGAGGTCGATCACCCGGACCGGGATCCCCGCCTCGGCCAGCGAGTCGGCGGCGGCCAGCGCCTCGTGCACGGTGACGCCGGCCGCGACGACGGTCACCCGGTCCGCGTCGGAGGACCTGAGCACCTTGCTGCCGCCGGCCGGGAACTCCTCCTCGGGCCCGTAGATCACCGGGCATTCGCCGCGCGTGGTGCGCAAATAGCGGATGCCGGAGAGCCCGGCCATCTCCGCCACGAGCCGCGCCGTCTGGTTGGCGTCGCACGGGTACAGGACGGTGCTGCCGTGCAGCGCCCGGAACATCGCCAGGTCTTCGAGGCCCATCTGGGACGGCCCGTCCTGCCCGATGGCGACGCCCGCGTGGGAGCCGACGACGTTCAGGGACACCCCGCTGACGGAGGCCATGCGCAGGAAGTCGTGGGCCCGGGTCAGGAACGCCGCGAAGGTGGCCGCGTACGGCAGATAGCCGCGGGCGGCGAGCCCCACCGCGGCGGCGACGAGCTGCTGTTCGGCGATGTAGCACTCGAAGTAGCGCTCCGGGTGCTCCTTGGCGAACAGTTCGGCCTTCGTCGAGTCGCCGACCTCGCCGTCCAGGGTCACCACATCACCCCGGGCGTGGCCGAGGGCGGTGAGGGCCTGCCCGAACGCGGTGCGGGTGGCGACCTCCGCGCCGATGTCGAAGCGGGGCAGCTCCAGGTGGCCGCTGCGGACCGCGTGCAACGTCCGTGCGGCGGGCGGGCGTTGGACCTCGACGCGGAGGTCGCGTACGCCGCCCAGTTCCTCGATGGCCTCCTCGGGGTGCGGGAGGGGCTTGCCGTGCAGGCCCTCGCGGTCCTCGGCGGCGGCGACGCCCTTGCCCTTGAGGGTGCGGGCGAGGATCGCGGTGGGCTGGCGGGTGGTGGAACGGGCCTCCTGAAGGGCCCGGTCGATCGCGTCCACGTCGTGGCCGTCGACCTGGATGGTGTGCCAGCCGAAGGCGTCGAACCGCCGTGCGTACGCGGCCAGATCGTGCCCGTGCCGGGTCGGCCCGCGCTGTCCTAGCCGGTTGACGTCGACGAGCGCGGTGAGGTTGTCGAGGTGTTCGTGGGCGGCCTGTTCGGCGGCCTCCCACACGGAGCCCTCGGCCATCTCGCTGTCGCCGCACAGGACCCACACCCGGTAGCCGACCCGGTCGAGCCGCTTGCCCGCGAGGGCCATGCCGACGCCGACGGGCAGACCCTGCCCGAGCGAGCCGGTGGCGACCTCGACCCAGGGCAGCCGGCCCGGTTTGGGGTGGCCTTCGAGGCGGCTGTCGAGCGCGCGGAAGGTGCGCAGCTCGTCGTCGTCGAGGGCGCCGGCCGCCTTGTACGCGGCGTACAGGAGCGGCGAGGCGTGGCCCTTGGAGAGGATGAACCGGTCGTTGCCGGGGTGGTCGGGGCGGGCGAAGTCGTAGCGCAGATGGCGGGCGAGCAGCACGGCCATCAGGTCGGCGGCCGACAGGGAGGAGGTGGGGTGTCCGGATCCGGCCGCGGCGGCCATGCGGACGGAGTCGACCCTCAACTGCTGGGCGAGTTCGGCTACTTGGTGGCTTTCCACGTCGCTATTCCTTTCCCGGTCGGCCGGGTACGCGGGCTATGGCGATGACCAGTCGGTCGTACGCCGGCTCGGCGCGGTCGCCCTCGGGGTCGGGCGGCGCGACCTCGGCACGTCCGGCCCGCCCGCCCGCCCGCCCGGCAGGCGTGCGGGCGGCCGGCGACCGGCGCGGCCGGCTGCGACGATCACGACTCGGGTACGGCTCACGGGGACCTCCGGCACGATCGCGGACGCAGGTCTCTGCGGGTCCCCGCGAGCCGCTTCGACAAACCCTCCGGCGATCTCTGCACCCGCATCCGACAGCGGCTTCGCCGCGGGGCCCGCGCCCGCCGCGGAGTGCGACAGGGCCTAGTTCCGCCCGGAGGGGATACCCGGTTCCCGCCCGGCCCGGAGGCTCCCCGGAGCGAGCGGACCGCGAACTGATCGCGGGCACCGGCAAGGGCGTACAGGAGAACGTGAGATGACCAAGAACACCGTGCCGATCGAGACGCCCGCCGTGTCCGCCTACACCGTGCCGACCGACGCCCCCGAGGCGGACGGCACCTTCGCCTGGGACACCACCACCGTGGTGATCACCGAGATCACCGCGGGCCATGCGACCGGCACGGGCTGGACCTACGCCCCCGCGGCCGCCGCCGACGTGATCCGCGAACAGCTCGCCGCAGCGATCGTCGGCCGCTCCGCGCTCGACGTCCCGGCGGCGCACACCGCGATGGTCAGGGCCGTGCGCAACGCGGGACGGCCCGGCATCGCGGGCTGCGCGCTGTCCGCGGTGGACATCGCCCTGTGGGACCTCAAGGCGCGGCTCCTGGAGACGCCGCTCGTACGTCTCCTCGGCGCGGCCCGCGAGTCGGTGCCGGTGTACGGCAGCGGCGGGTTCACCACGTACCACGACACCCATCTCGCGGCGCAGCTCAACGGCTGGGTGCACGGCCAGCACATCCCCCGCGTCAAGATCCGGATCGGTGAGAGCTGGGGGCGGGCGGTCGCCCGCGACCTGGACCGGGTGGCGGCCGCCCGCCAAGTGATCGGACCGCAGGGCGAGTTGTACGTCGACGCCAATGGCGCCTACACGCGCAAGCAGGCCGTCCGGGTCGGGGCCGCGCTCGCCGAACTGCAGGTCGGCTGGTTCGAGGAGCCGGTCGCCTCGGACGACCTGGACGGGCTCAGCCTGGTGCGGGACACGGTGGTGTGCGATGTCGCCGCGGGCCAGTACGGCTACGACCTGGCCTGCTTCGCCCGCATGATCCCCGCACTGGACTGTCTGCAGGCCGACGCCACCCGCTGCGGCGGCCTCACCGAATGGCTGCGCGCCGCCGCCCTCGCCCAGGCGCACGGCCTGGAGATCTCCGCGCACGGGGCACCGCACGCGCATGCGGCGGCCGCGGCGAGCGTGCCGAACCTGCGGCACATCGAGTGGTTCCACGACCATGCGCGGATCGAGCTGATGTTCTTCGACGGCGTCCTCGACCCGATGGGCGGCTCGGTGCGGCCCGATGCGGGGGTGGGGCACGGGCTGACGCTGCGGGCGGAGGAGATCGAGGAGTTCCGGGTGCTTTGAGGCTCGTCCGTGTGCTTTGAGCCTCGTCCGTGTGCTTTGAGGCTCGCCCGCTCACCGGCCCTCGAGTGGCAGGCTCCGGCCATGGATATCACCGAGGTGCTGCTCATCGGGGGCCGGTCCGGGTCCGGCAAGTCGTCCGTGGGCTTCGAGGTGTCGGCGCAGCTGCGGGCCGTCGAGGCCGGGCACGCGCTGGTCGAGGGCGACTTCCTCGACCACATCCATCCGGCGCCGCCCGGCGACCCGGACCGCTCGCTGATCACGGAGCGCAATCTGGCGGCGGTGTGGGCCAACTACGCCGCGCTCGGCTGCCGTCGGCTGATCTACACCAACACGGCGAGCGTCCTGGCCGAGGCGTCGGGCCTGTTCACGCGCGCCCTCGGGGACGACGCCCGGATCGTACGCGTCCTGCTCACGGCGACCGACGCCACCGTCCGCGCCCGGCTCACGGGGCGCGAGCAGGGGTCGGAGCTGGAGCGGCAACTGCGGCGCAGCGCGTTCATGGCGCGGGCACTCGACGAAGGGCTGCCGCCGGGGACGGTGCGGGTGGCCACGGACGGGCGGGCCGTCGTGGAGATCGCGCGCGATGCGGTGGTGGCGGCGGGGTGGGCCGGTCCGGGCGGCGGGGCGGGGTGAGCCCCGCCCGATTCGGCTCCGGCGCCGGGCCACGGCTCACCGCTCGGTGCTCGGCGGGCCCTCCGGCCGGGGCGGTGCGGCCTGGTCGCGCTGCCTCGGCATGGGGCGCGGCCCGGCGGTGGGCGTCGGCGGGGCGTCGGGCGGCAGCGGCTCGTTGGGCGGGACGGCGGGGGTGGCCGGGGAGCCGGTGCCGGGCAGGGGTCGGCCGAACGGGGTCCGGCCGGTGTCCGGTTCCGCGGCCAGCGAGGTGTCCAGCTCGACGTCCCGCTGCGCCCGGTGCCCGGAGCGTGCGGCGCTGCGCATGACGTAGGCCAGGGCGGCGAGCAGCGCGCCGACGATCAGGGCGGCGCCCCACGACGCCACGCCCAGGGCGAGCGCCAGGCCGACGGCCAGGGCGACGGCGGCGCCCGCGTACAGGGCAAGGGTCCCGGAGGCCGCGTACAGGGCGGCCGTGCGGCGCTGCTTGCGGGTCTGCTCGCGCAGCTCCTCGCGGACCGTGTCACGCACGATCTGGGCGAGCGCGTCGGTCAGGTCGGCGCCCAGCGGATCGGGCGTGCCCGGCGTCCCGCGCGCGCCTCCTGTGCGGCCCAACTGCTCGGTGTATTCGGTGTGTTCGGTGTGCTCGGAATGTTCGGGTCCGGTGCGTTTCATGGCGTCCGGGTACCCGCCGCCCGAGGGGCGTAACGCCGTACGGCCGGGTCGGCGCGCCGCGCCCGGGCCCGGTTCGCGCACCGGGCGGAACGCAGCCGGCACACCGGGCGGAAAATAGCTCCGGCGACGATGTCGAGATCGCGGGACCGGCTCCGTCCCCGTGGTGAGAGCGACCACAATGGATCGCACCGATACCGAGGAGAACCCTCATGGCCAAGTACCTGATGCTCAAGCACTACCGTGGCGCCCCGGAAGCGGTGAACTGCGTGCCCATGGACCAGTGGACGCAGGACGAGATCTCGGCCCACCTCCAGTACATGCGGGACTTCGCGGACAGCCTGGAGAAGACCGGCGAGTTCGTCGACGGCCAGGCGCTCGCCCCCGAGGGGACGTGGGTCCGGTACGACGGTGAGGGCAGGCCGCCCGTCACCGACGGACCTTTCGCCGAGACCAAGGACCTCATCGCCGGCTGGATGGTGATCGACGTCGACAGCTACGAGCGCGCCGTCGAGCTGGCCGGAGAACTGTCGGCCGCCCCCGGGGCCGGCGGCAAGCCCATCCACGAGTGGCTGGAGCTACGCCCGTTCTACGGCGAGCAGCCCACCGTCACGGAGTGACCTCTCAGGTGACCCAGCTGAACGAGGCCCTGCTGAGGAGCCTCACCCCGGGCGTGCTCGGAGTCCTCGTCCGCCGCGGAGCCGACTTCGCGGCGGCCGAGGACGCCGTGCAGGACGCGCTCGTCGAGGCGGTCCACCACTGGCCGGCCGACCCGCCGCGGGACGCGAAGGGCTGGCTGGTCACCGTGGCCTGGCGCAAGTTCCTCGACGCGACCCGCGCGGACACCGCCCGCCGCCGGCGCGAGGACCTCGTCGACGAGGAGCCGGCGCCCGGGCCCACGCCTGCCGCGGACGACACGCTCCAGCTCTACTTCCTGTGCGCCCACCCGTCGTTGACCCCGTCGTCCGCGGTCGCGCTCACGCTGCGCGCCGTCGGCGGGCTCACCACGCGCCAGATCGCCCAGGCCTACCTGGTGCCCGAGGCGACCATGGCGCAGCGCATCAGCCGGGCCAAGCGCACCGTCTCCGGCGTGCGGTTCGACGAAGCCGGCGACGTCGCCACCGTGCTGCGCGTCCTCTACCTGGTCTTCAACGAGGGCTACTCCGGCGACGTCGACCTCGTCGCCGAGGCCATCCGCCTCACGCGGCAGCTCGCGGCCGCGATCGACCACCCCGAGGTGGCGGGGCTGCTCGCGCTCATGCTGCTGCACCACGCCCGGCGCGCGGCCAGGACCGCGCCCGACGGCAGCCTCGTACCGCTCGCGGAACAGGACCGCGGCCGCTGGGACACCCGGGCGATCGCCGAGGGGATCAAGATCCTGCAGTCCGCCCTCGCGCGCGACCGCCTCGGCGAGTTCCAGGCCCAGGCCGCGATCGCGGCCCTGCACGCCGACGCGCCCACCGCCGGGGAGACCGACTGGGTGCAGATCGTCGAGTGGTACGACGAGCTCGCGGCCCTGACCGACAACCCGGTCGTACGGCTCAACCGCGCGGTGGCCGTCGGCGAGGCCGACGGACCGCGTGCCGGCCTGGCGGCGCTCGCACCTCTGGACGACGCGCTGCCCCGCCACGCCGCGGTGGCGGCGTACCTCCACGAGCGCGACGGCGACCTGGCCACGGCGGCCCGCCTTTACGCCGAGGCGGCCCGGAAGGCACCCAACCTCGGCGAACGCGACCATCTGACCCGCCAGGCCGCCCGGCTCAACTCCGGCCGGTCCGGCTGAAGGAGCCCACGTTCGACGTCGTGCGGCGGCTGCCGCCCTACGTCGCCGCCGTGGGCGTGCGGGCGAACGGCCCGTCCAGGGCCGCCCATTGCAGGAGCAGGATGGTCTTGCCGTCGGCGATGCGGCCGTCGCGGGTCATGGCGAGGGCGTCGGCGAAGGGGAGTTCGAGGACCTCGATGTCCTCGCCGTCCTCCTCGAGTCCGCCGCCGGGTCCGGTGCGGTCGGCCGGGGTGTAGGGCGCCGCGAAGAAGTGAAGGCGTTCGGTCACCGAGCCGGGGCTCATGAAGGCGTCGAGGACGTGGGTGAGCGGGCCGAGGGCGACGCCGAGTTCCTCCGTGCTCTCTCGCCGGATCGCGGTGAGCGGGTCGTCCGCGTCGAGCAGCCCTGCGGCGGCTTCGACGAGCATGCCGTCGGGGTGGTCGTTGACGTACGCCGGGAAGCGGAACTGCCGGGTGAGCAGGACGCGGCCGCGTGCGGTGTCGTACGGCAGGACGACGGCGCCGTTCCCGCGGTCGTAGGTCTCGCGCTGCTGCGTCTCCCAACGGCCGTCGCCACGGCGGTAGTCGAAGGTGGTACGCCGCAGCACGTGCCAGCCCTGCGAGGTGAGCTCGACGTCGCGCACCACGACGTCCGGGTTGCGGTCCAGGTCGCGGCCGACTCGGTCGAGGCCGGTGCGGCCGCGGTGGTCGGGGGTGTCGATGCCGGGCCTCACGCGACCACCCCGTGCGCGGTGGCGACGCCCTGGTCGACCTTCCGCTGTGGCTCGTCGGTGCTGGGCTTTGGTTCGTCGGTGCTGGGTTTTGGTTCGTCGGTCATGAGGCGTTACCGTACATGCAGAATCGTGCAAGAACAGGAGAGAGTGTGCATGCTGGCTGCTGAACGACGCGACCACCTGTTGGGCCTGCTCACCCGCGAGGGGAAGATCGTCGCGAAGGACGTCGCCGCCGAGCTGGGCATTTCCGAGGACAGCGTGCGGCGCGACCTCCGCGACCTCGCGGCCGAGGGGCTGTGCCAGCGGGTCTACGGCGGGGCCCTGCCCGTCTCGCCGGCCGTGGTGGACTACGCCGCCCGGCAGAACGTGGCCACCGACGGCAAACGCAAGGTCGCCGCCGTGGCCGCCGCCCTGGTGCGGCCGGGCGGCGCGCTGATCCTCGACGGGGGCACCACCGCTCTCGCCGTCGCCGGGGCCCTCCCGCAGGACCTGGCCTGCACCGTGATCACGCACAGCCCGACGATCGCCGCGGCCCTGCTCGACCATCCGCGCGCGGAGCTCTTCCTGCTCGGCGGCCGCGTCTTCAAGCACTCGGCGGTCGCCTGCGGCGCGGCCGCGGTCGAGGCCGCGCAGAACGTCTCCGCCGACCTCTGCCTGCTCGGCGTCACGGGCGTGCACCCGGAGGCGGGGCTGACCACCGGCGACGCCGAGGAGGCCGCGATGAAGCGCGCCCTGGCCGCGAGGGCCGCGGACACCTACGTCCTCGCCTCCTCCGAGAAGATCGGCACGGCTTCGCGGTTCCGCGTCCTGCCCTTCGAGGAGATCAGCGGACTGATCACCGACGCCGACCCGCACGACCCCGTCGTCGAGCACCTCGCGGCACGCGGCACGGAGATCCTGACGGCCGGCTGACAGCTGCGCGGCAATCATGAAATCGTTGCAAGCGAAGTCGCAAGGGAAGTTGCAAGGGCAGTTGCAGGGAAAAAGGATCAACGGCTCGGAGAGGCAAGGGTGTTGTAGCCATGGAGATCCTCGGGACCACGCTGCGCATCTGCGTCGACGACCTGGACACCTCGGTCGCGTTCTATGAACGTCTCACCGGCGGCCGGGCGCTGCGCTTCGAGCGCGGTGGCGTGTCCGTCGCCGCGGTCGGCGCGTTCTTGCTGATGAGCGGGCCCGAGGCCGAGTTGGAGGTGCTGCGCAAGGTCGCGGCGACCATCGCGGTGCGGGACGTCGACGAGGCGTACACCGTGCTCACCGGCTCCGGCGCGCAGGTGATCGCCGGCCCGGTGCCGACACCGGTCGGCCGCAATCTGATCGCGGTGCATCCGGACGGTTCGGTCTTCGAGTACGTGGACCGGCAGGGCGGCACCGACTAGACCCTCGGAAGCGACGGGCCCCCTCGGAACCGACCGGACCCACCAGAAGCCGGCGCCCTCAGCGCAGCCGCCTGATCAACCGCCATACGGCGCGCTCCAGTTCCCGCTCCACGGCCGCCACGGCCTTACGGTCGAAATGCACCGCGCCGGGGCGCTCCGGCCGGCGCTCAAGGAGCTCGATCCGCAGATGGGTCGGGGGATGCGTGTCGTCCTCGTAGTGCCACTCCAACTGGCTGACCCTGTGCAGCCGTTCGCGTTCCTGCTCGGGCAGCCGCCGCACCGCCTCGGCCGCCGCCCGCCACGGCATGGTGCGCCAGTCGAGCACCTCGCCCTCGATCGCCGCGTCGAGACCCGCCATCGCCGCCCCGCCGTACAGCAGCCCTTGCGCGAGGCCGACCGCGGCCTCGGTGGAGGCGGCCTGTGCGGAGAGGCCGTCGGCCAGGTACTCGCGGCGCGCCGAGCCGTGCAGGGTCAGCCGCTCCAGGAGCCGCAGCGTGCCGTCCACGAGGTAGTACGGCCAGCGCAGCACGAACGTCGCGAAGTAGTGCCGCATGCGGCTCTTGCGCCAGCGGCCCGGGTTGAGCACATGGGCCCAAAGGGCCAGCGTGTAAAGGGCGTTGCCGACGAAGAAGCCGTGGCGGCAGTCGCCGTTCGCGTAGTGCCCGAGCTCATGGCCGAGCAGGGCGACGCGCCGGCTCGGGGTGAGCGTCTCCCACAGCGTGAGCCCGATGCACAGTCCGCGCCGCCGGGGCCCGTACCGCGTCACGTACGCGTTGAAGCCGGGGTCGAGCACCACGACGTCCACGCCACGCGTGCCGACCACGGCCGCCACCTCGTCGATCAGACCGAACAGCCGTGGCGCGTCGGCCCGTTGGAGCCGGGGCAGGTGGCGCGGCAGCCACTGGAACCAGGGCCGCAGCACGGCGGACAGGCCGAGCATCGCCAGGCCGACCACCCACATCAGCGGGTTCCACCACCACGCGACGAGGATCAGCACCGCCCAGGCCGCGATCCCCAGGGCGACGCCGTGGACGACCGTCGCGACGGCGTACGACGCCAGATGGGCCGGGGTGAGCCGCGAGCGCCGCCCGATGCGGTCCGCCCCCACCAGCTCCTGGAAGACCCTCGCCGCCTGCCGCCCGGCCGACTCCCGCCGCAGCGAGGCGGTCCGGCCGACTCCGAACACGAAGAGCTCGGGCGCCACGTTCCAGTCGCAGGCCCGGCACCAGACGACGTGGTCCGCGTGGACCGGCATGGCGGCGCCGCACTGGGGGCACGGCTCATGGCTCTGGACATGGCTCTGGTCCTGGCCCTGGTCCTGGCCCTGGCCGGCGCCCGGCCGGTTCTCCGTGTCCATGGCATCCCCCGTGACCGTCGCCGCACCGTTGACTGTTGTCCGGTGTCTGTACGCAGCGACGGTCACCGGGGCCGATCCGGTTCAGGCCCGGGGATACCAATTCGTTCTACGGTTCATTCAGCAGCCGGTTCCGTTCCCCCTACGGCTCATTCAGCAGCCGGCCGCATCCGGAACTCGTACCGCTCGGGCAGCGGTTCATCCGTCAGTGCCTCCCAGGTCTCCCCCAGGACCTCCGCCCCTTCCCGTAGATCCGACACCTCGAACCCCGCGTCGAACACGGCGCGCGCCGCCTCCTTCTCGCCCTCGGCGAGCAGCAGTTGGGCCTCGATCAGCCGGAACCGGCCGCGGGCCCGGTTCTCCGGCCGCAGCCGGTCCCACACCGAGCGGGCCTGCGGGACCCGGCCCGTGGCGAGCAGCGCCTCGATCGCCTCGCGGCCGAGGGCGGCGGTGGCCGCGGTCCAGGTCTCGCCGTCGTCGCGCCGCTCGGCGCACAGGTCGTCGAAGGCCTCGACGTAGCGGTCGGCGGCCCGTTCCGGATTGCCCGCCTCCCGGTCGGCCACGGCCAGGCAGCGCAGCAACGGCCATTGCGAGGGCGCGAGTTCGAGGCCGCGCTCCCAGCTGCGTACCGCCTGCGCGAGGTCCCCGGCGTGCCACTGGGCGACCCCCAGGTGGTACTCGGTGTGCGGTTCGGCGGGCGCGGTCTCCAGCATGTCCCGCCAGGCCGGGGCCACCGGCGTGGGCCCGGGCGGTGCCACCTTGCGCGGCTCCGGGACGGCGCCGCCGTGCAGGAGTTCCAGCCACGGCGCCTGTACGTCGCCGAGCGTGGCCTCGTCGAAGGGGGTGCCCGGCAACTTGTAGCCGGTGCGCAGGACTTCGAGCGCGCCCCACCCGGAGCCGGTGGCCAGCCGCTCGCCGGGCTCGGCGTCGGCGTGCGCGCGCCAGGCCTCGTAGGCCTCCTCGACCGAGGCGCGGGGCAGCACGTCCTCCAGGCGGCCGGCGACGTCGGCGCGGGCGGCGGCCCAGTCGCCGCCGTGCGCCGCCGGGGCGTCGGCCTTGAGCGGGCCGTACGCCTCCAGCCAGGCGAACTCGCTCTCCGCGTCGAGCTTCACATGCTCCAGCTGGGTGCGGGCGAGGCCCGCCTGGATCTCGCAGTAGCCGCCGGTGCCGGGTTCGGTGAGCCAGCGCTGCCAGCGGCGGCCGCCGGTGCCGGAGCCCCACAGGAAGAGCTTGCGGCCGCGCAGCAGGTCGGTCGACGTCTGGACGAGGCCCTGTCCCCTCTCGTCGAGCGCGGCTATCCAGCGGCGCTCGTTGTCGGGGACCTCGTAGAAGTAGTCGGCGGGGTATTCGCTGCGCAGCGGGTACGTGCGGTCCACGCCGTTCCACTCGGGCACGGGTACTCGTCGCAGGCTCCGTTCGTATCCGAAGTGCCAGGCCTCGTCGGCCGGGGCGAGCACCCTGCGCTCCTCGGGCACGGCGATGTTGGACCACCAATACACGGGCACCGGCTTCTCGTGCGGATTGCGCACGCGGACACCGACGTACAGGAAGTCGGATCCCTCCGGCAGCCACAGATCCACCTGGAACGGCACGTCGCGCAGCCGCTCCCACTCCCAGAGCCTGAGCATCTCGCCGCCGCCCGGCGCGGGAACGCGTGCGGCGTGCACCGGGGCGCAGGAGAGGGTGGTGTGGCCGGTGGCGCCGATGTTCCACTCGATGCCGCCGGAGTACCAGGCGCCGTTGAGTGCGAAGTCGGCGGGCTGGAACACCGGGTTGCGGTAGAGGAGTTCGGTTTCGGTGGGGCGGGTTTCGGTGGTCTGGGTTTCGGTGGAGTGCGCTTCGGTCGACTTGTGGACCAGGGAGTACACCCGGCCTCCGAGGCCGGGCAGGACCGTGGCGCGCAGCCGGTCGTTCTCGAGCACGATCGTGTCGAGGGTGAGCTCGGCACGGTCGCGGGTGTAGCCGTCGAGGATGCGGACGGGCAGCACGTTGTGCAGCGGCTCGTAGCCGATCTGCCGCGCCATGTCCCGGGGCAGGCCTCCCTTGGCGCGCTCGTCGATCGTGTGCATCTCGTCGAGGGTGCGCAGGGCCGGCAGCGGGTTCTCCGGCCCCAACGCGGCTCCGGGCAGGGTCAGTACGTCGCGTCGGATCGTCGTCACCTGACCATGGAACAGTTTGGTGGTGCGGTTGACCAGGGGATCTCCCGGTCAGGATTGCGCAAAGGCGTTCACGACGATGTCCGTGAGGAGGGCGGCCGCGGTGCCGTCGGGGTCCAGGTCGGGGTCGTAGATGGTGACGTTGAGGCCCACGCAGTGGTCGGACTGCACCAATGTGCGCAGGAGCCGGGTCAGTTCCTCGGGCAGGAGCCCGTCCGGGTCCGGGCTGTCGACGGCCGGCATGACGGTCGGGTCGAGCACGTCGGCGTCCAGGTGGACCCAGTACCCGCCGAAGTCGGGCAGTTGTTCGGCGGCGGCCTCGAAGCCCTGTCGCACCGCGCCCGCGATGCCCTCCGGGCCCCATTCGCGGATCTCGCCGACGGTCGCGGTCGGAATCTTCAACTCGGCGAGTTCGGCACGGTCCTCGTCGTAGTCACGCATCCCGAAGAGCCGTACGTCCTCGTCGCGGAGGTAGGGCCTGAGGCCCTCGATGTCGGCGAGGTCGTCCTGGCCGCGTCCGGTGCCGATCGCCAGCTCCTCGCCGCCCGCCGCGCCGATCCGCTCGGAGTTGCCCGTGTGCCGGAAGTCCGCGGAACCGTCGATGGCCGCGAGGCCGTAGCGGCCGATGCGGCGCATGGCCAGGGACGCGCCGAGCTGGATCGAGCAGTCGCCGCCGAGGACGAGCGGGAAGTCTCCCGCCCTTAGGTGCTGTTCGATGCGGTCGGCCAGCTTGGGGGTGTACGCGGCGATGGCCTCGGCGTTGAACACGCCGTCGCCCTCCTGCCAGTTGCCCCGGTCGTAGCGGGGCGGCACTACTACGCCTCCCTCGTGCGCGCCCAGGCGCTGCACGATGCGCTGCTCGCGCAGGGCGCCGGCCAGTTTGTAGCAGCCGGGGACGCTGGTGGGGGTGGGTGGGCGCAGGCCCAGGTTGGAGGGGGCGTCGATGACCACGATCCGTCGCATGCGGTCATCCTGCTGGAGCTTGGCGTGTTTCGTCGAGGCTCTGCTTCGGTTGAGGTCGCGGGGGCTCTGCCCCCGGGCCCCCGGGCCCCTGGTCCTCAAGCGCCGGACGGGCTGGATTTTGTGAGGCGGGGCTTTGGGGTGGGCCCCCTCTCGTGCGTTCTGGCTCAGCGCCGTTGCCCAAGGCGGGGCCGCGTCGGTGGGTACGTGCTCGCCGCGGGCAATTGCAGGTGGTCCGGTATGCGTCGAGCACGCACCTACCGACCCGACCCCTCGCGTTCGTGCACTGCTGATCGCCGGCGCATCTCGCGCGTGACGGCCCAGCGTTCGTGGTCGCGCCAGGCGCCGTCGATGTAGAGGAAGTCCGGCGAGTAGCCCTCGAGGCGGAAGCCGCAGCTTCGGGCCAGGGCGATGGATGCCGTATTGCCGGGCTGGGCGTTGATTTCAAGGCGGTGCAGGTTCAAGGGTTCTTGGAAAGCGTGGGCGACGACCAGGTTGAGGGCTTCGGTCATCAGGCCTCTGCCCGCGGCGTGGGCGAAGGCGCCGTAGCCGAGGGCGCCGCAGAGGAAGGCGCCCTGGACGATGTTGTTGATGTTGATGAAGCCTGCGATGTCGGCTGTGTCGCGGTCGCAGACGAGGAAGCCCGCCTTGGTGGGGTCCTCGATGAGGCGGCCCGCGTAGGTCTCGTACGCCTCTGTGGTGACGGGCGGCGCCAGCCAGGGGTGGTGCAGCTTCCGGCTCTCGCGGGCCAGGGCCGTGAAGGCCTCGGCGTCGGCGTGGGTGAAGTGGCGTATGCCGACGCGAGGCCCCTCGGCGAGGTAGGTGACGTGAGAAGACATTCCGGCACACTAACTCGGGGTGTGGGGAGCTATTTGGGACAGGGCTCGGTCTTCTTGACCACCCCGATGAGTACGGTCTGGCCGTTGAGCTCGACGCCCGCCTTCGGGGTCTGCTCGCAGACCTTCCAGCTGCCGGGCCACAGGACGTAGCGGTTGAAGCCGCTGGCGTCGCGTACGTCGACACGGGTGCGGTAGTCGACCGTCTTGAAGACGTTCATCAAGGGCTTGCCCTCGAAGTCCGGCATCGGCGGGCCCGCCGCCATCGCCGCGGTTGCCGTCATCGCGGTCATGGCGAGGGCGGCTCCGGCCACCACGCCGATGCGCCGGCCGCGCGTGCGCTGCACCTTCATTTGCGTCTCCTGATGAGGTAGGCCCCGCAGAGGGCACCGATCAGGCCCGTGCCCAGGAGCGCCATCCACAGCGGCATGGTCACTTCGGGGATCAGCAGGCGGATCTTGGTGTTGCGGGTGTTCTCGAAGATGAAAATGAGGGCGAGAATGCCGAGGCCCGCGACGGTCAGGCGGCCGGGCGTGAGCATCCCGTTCTTCTTGCCGCCGCCACCGCTCGAAGCGTTGGAGCTCATGCGTGGACCCTTCCGTCGGAGTTCGGCCGTCCGCCCCCTGGGACCAGGATGTGCAGCGGGTCCCGTTTCGCGCACGGCGGGCGGGGGTGGACGGCGTTCCTCCGGGTGAGAGCCTGCCTTCGAACCCCCGTCGTTCGCGCGGAGCGCGGGCGCGGCGCCCGCGGCGGAGCCGCTGCCATGCGCAGTCGGTGCGTGCGCCGAGGGTGCGTGCCGGGCATCGGGGCGCAGGCGGGGGTTCAAAGACAGGCGCTCAGGGCTGGGCCAGTCGGGTTACCGGACCACGGGCAGCTCGACGACTCCGGTGTCCTCGGGCGCGCTGGTGACGGTGACCGGCTTGACGCCCTTGTTGCCGAAGTACGCGTCGTCGCTCGCGGCGATCACGAACTGGAGGCGGTGGCCCTTCTCGTAGCGGTGCACGATGCCGGGCAGGGTGACCGTGAACTTCCTGGTCACGTCGGGCACCCGGACCGGTGCGACCAGGCGGTGGACGAGGGTCTTGGTGCCGTCGGGCGCGATGTCGTACAGCTTGGCGAAGAGCACCAGCTTGTCGGCTCCGTCGCCGGAGTTCTGCACCCGCTCGGTCTTCGGGGAGATGACGCGCAAGGTCGCCTTCGGGGCGCCGACGACGTCGGTGGCCTCGGTGAGCGGCTCGCTGGTCCAGTCGAGGTAGGTGCCCTTGGTGTCCCGGGGTGCCGGGTCGGGCAGGCCGATCATGCCGGCGAGGGAGCTTTCGGAGTGGCTGGTGGGGATCAGCCAGTTCTTGTACTCGCGGCTGCCGCGCGCGACCTTGCTGCGGTTGTCGACGAGCTTGCCGTCGCCGGAGAGGTAGAGCTTCTGGTTGGTGGCGGGCAGCCGTGCGGCGGTCCCGTAGGCGTCGGTGGCCGACTTCCAGTCGCGGTAGTACGCGAACTCGGGGCCGGTGTCGGTGCCCTTGTGCTTCTGCAGGTAGCGGTCGAACCAGGCGAGGATCCGCTTGCCGACGTAGCTCGTCTCCAAGTTGCCCTGGCCGAGGTTGAGTTCACCCGTGGCCGGGTCGGTGAGGCCGCCGCTGTGGCCCCAGGACTGCCAGATCATCTTGGTGGTGGTGCCGGCGGCCTTCAGCTGCTTGTACGTCGCCGTCGCCTCGTTGAGGTTGAAGAGACTGTCGGCCTGCCCCTGGACGAGCAGCGTCGGTGCCTTGACCCGGTTCACGTACGACACGGGGGACGTGCCGCGCGCGAAGTTCAGCATCTCGGCGGTGCGGCCCGTGGGGTAGCGCTTGGCGTCCAGGAGGCGCTTGGTCTCGCAGGCGCCGGCGACGAAGTGCAGACAGCCGGAGGCGCCGAGCCGGGAGGGGTCCAGGCTGGGGTTGAGCAGGCCCTGTGCCTCGCCGATGAGGAAGAAGCCGTTGGTCCACTGGTACTTGTACGCGCCCGGGGTGTCGGAGGAGACGCCGCTGGTCTGCGCCGTGTTGTTCGGGTCGAGCGAGTAGGCCAGGTCGTTCCAGGTGATCATCGGGACCAGCGCGTCGACGCGGCGGTCCACGGCGGCGGTCGCCAGCTGGATCGCCCCGCCGTAGGAGCCGCCGATCATGCCGACACGGGGGTCGCCCTTGCCGTCCTTGGTGACGAAATCGGCCTTGGTGCCGTCGTCGGCGGCGCGCTTGCCGGCGAGGAAGTCGATGAGCCGTGAGGCCGCCTTGCCGTCGATGCGCGGGTCGTCCAGGGAGATCGGGCAGCCGGACTTGCCGAAGCCGAGGCCCGAGTAGGCGAGGGCGGCGTAGCCGCGCTGGGCGAAGGCCTTGGCGGTGGCGTCGGTGGAGCCGTCGGCCTTGCTGCCGCCGAAGCCGTTGGTGGTCAGGATCGCGGGCACCGGGTGGGCGCGGTCGGCGCCCGCCGGGCGGTAGAGGTCGGCGTCGACCGTGCAGGTGGTGCCGCCCGCGTCGACGGTGAACTTCAGCGCGGTGACGGTGAATTGACCTGTCGCGGCGTCCGTCGCGTGGGCGGGCGCAGCGGCCAGGGCGAGCGGTGCGGCGAGCGCGGCACCGAGGGCCATCGCCAGGGGCTTACGGGAACGGGGCACGGCTCGGGACACGCACGACCTCCACGCTGAGGACTGAAAATTACCCACGGGTAAGTCCGGGGACGCGCTCATGCTGTGACACGTGTCAGATCCGGGTCAACGGGTGTGACCGGGGTTTCTTGACGGAGATTCAGTGAAGGGTGGGGCTGCTGGGGCGCACGTCGCCCGACCGCCGGGCCGGGGCGGGGCGGGTCGGACCGGGGCGGGTCGGACCGGGTCGGCCCAGCACGGGCCGGCGTCAGCCCAGCGCGGGAACCTCCAGCGTCAGCGTCCCCGCGTCCGCGTCCAGCACGGCAGGCACCCCCAGCGGAATCGTCAGCGCTCCCTCGCCGTGCCCGAACCCGAACTCCTCGACGACCGGCACCCCGAGCCCGGCAAGGCGGTCGACGAGGACGGCCCGTACCTCCTCGTACGGCTCGCACTCCGCCCATGAGCCCAGCAGGATGCCCGAGACCCCCTCCAGCCAGCCGGAGCGCAGGAGTTGGGTCAGCATGCGGTCGACGCGGTACGGCTCCTCGCCGGTGTCCTCCAGGCAGAGCAGGCCGCCTCGGGCGGAGGGCCTGGCGTGCGGGGTGCCCAGGTCGGCGGCGAGCAGGCAGAGGCAGCCGCCCAGCGTGATGCCGCTCGCCCGGCCGGGGACCATCGCCCGGCCCGACCCCTCGATGGTGCGTACCGACTCGGGGGCGAACAGCGTGGCCCTCAAGTGGTCCTGCGCGCGTGCGTTCTTGATGAAGTCGGCGCCGGCCGCCATCGGTCCGTGCAGCGTGGCGAGGCCGAGGCGGACCGCGAAGGCCTCGTGCAGGGCGGTGATGTCACTGAACCCGAGGAACACCTTGGGACCGGCCGCGCGCATCGCGTCGAAGTCGAGCAAGTCCACCATGCGCTGCACGCCGTACCCGCCGCGTGCGCAGAACACCCCCGCGACCGACGGGTCGCACCACGCCTGCTGCAGGTCCCGGGCGCGGTCCCGGTCGGCCCCGGCGAGGTAGCCCAACTCGGCGTGCCGGTCCAGGACATGGGGTGCGACGACCGGGTCCAGGTCCCAGCCGCGCAGAATGTCGAGACCGGCCTGCAGCCGCTCCTCGGGGACGGGGCCGCTGGGCGCCACGACGGCGACGCGGTCGCCGGGGACGAGGCGGCGGGGGCGCACGAGGGGAGCCGGTCGGCGGGCTCCGTTGGGCGGTGTCACTTGGACAGCTCCAGGGTCGCGATGCCGGGCGGTCTGATGCCGAAGGTCTGGGCATACAGGGAGAGTTCGGACTCCAGTACGCGGATCATGGTGTCCGCGCGACGGAAGCCGTGCCCCTCCCCCTCGAAGGCGATGTAGGCGTGCGGCACCCGGCGCCCCGCCATCCGGGCGAGGAACCGCTCGCACTGGGAGGGCGGGCAGATCACGTCGTCCAGGCCCTGCAGGAGCAGGAACGGCGCGGTGATCCTGTCCGCCTGGGCGGCGGGCGAGCGCTCCTGGTAGCGGCCCGGGACCTCGGCGAGCGGCCCGACCAGGGACTCCAGGTACTGCGACTCGAAGTCGTGGGTCTCGCCGGTGGCCCAGCCGGTGAGGTCGAGGATCGGGTAGATGACGGTGCCGCAGGCGTACACATCGGTCAGGGCGAGCGAGGCCGCCGCGGTCCAGCCGCCCGCGCTGCCGCCCCGGATGGCGAGCCGCGCCGGGTCGGCGGTGCCCTCCTCGGCGAGGGCGAGGGCGACGGCCGCGCAGTCCTCGACGTCGACGACGCCCCACTGCTCGCGCAGCCGGTTGCGATACGCGCGGCCGTACCCGGTCGAGCCGCCGTAGTTGACCTCGGCGACGCCGATGCCGCGCGAGGTGAAGTAGGCGATCTCCAGGTCGAGCACGAGCGGGGCGTGCCCGGTCGGCCCGCCGTGCACCCACACCACGTAGGGCGGCAACTCGGCGTCCGGGGCGCGGTGTCGGGGGTTGTGCGGTGGATAGATGTGGGCGTGGATCTCGCGCCCTGCCGGGCCGCTGAAGGTGCGGATCTGGGGTTCGGGATAGTAGGTGGGGTCCACCGGGTCGTCGTGTGTGGCGCCGATGACGCGGGCCCGGCCGCTGGAGGTGTCGAGCTCCACGACCTCGTACGCGCTGCGCGGGCTCGCGGCGACGCCGACGACGCGGCTGCCGTGGGTGGTGAGGGTGCCGGACCACTCGGTCCAGGGGCCCGCGGCGTCGACGACTTCCCCGGTCTCCGGGTCGAGTATCCCGAGCGCGGTGGCGCCCTTGCCGTGCACGACGGCGATCAGGCCGTTGTCCAGCGGTGCGAACCAGCGCACGCCGATCTTCCACAGCGGTCCCGCGAACTCCTCGTCACGCCGGCACAGCGCGACCGCTCCGCCCCGGTCGTCGGCCCGGTACAGGTTCCACCAGCCGGTGCGGTCCGACGCGAAGAGCAGGGTCCCGTCCGGCGCCCACTCGGCCTGGGCGATCGACTCCTCGGGTCCGCCCGCGACCGCCGACGCCACACCGAAGCGGCCGTCCTCGCCGACGTCGGCGACCAACAACTCGGTGCCGTCCCAGGGCATCCGCGGGTGGTCCCAGGCGAGCCAGGCCGCACGCCGTCCGTCGGGCGAGAGCCGGGCGCCGGTGACGAAGCGGTGCCGTCCGTCGGACAGCTCCCGCACCGCGCTCCGGTCCTCGGCGGCCGAGCCGTCGAGCGGTACGGCCGCGATCACCCGGCGCACATCACTGGGTCCGTCCCCGGTGAACTCCTCGAGCACGCACCACACTTCGCCCAGGTCGGGGCGCAGCTGCGGATCAGCCCAGCGGATGCCTTCGCCGACCGGCGAGACGGGGGTCAGGGGCCGGGGCTCGCTGCCGGGTATGTCCGGCTCGTACGCGTACAGCCGCTGGTCCGTGAAGTTGACGAACACCAGGAGCGGCCCGCCGCCCTGCTGCGCTCCGGCCCAGGGCCGGCCGCCGTACTCGATGACCCTGCTGCGGACGTTCCACGGCGCGGGCAGCACCGACTCCTCGCCGCCCTCGGCCCGCCGCCGCACCAGCGCCCGGCGCCCGCCCTCGGTCGGGCGGGGCGCGGTCCACCACACCTCGTCCCCGACGAACTCCGCGTACTCCGGCCGCCCGTCGTGGGAGGCCGCGAGCGCGGCGTCGATCGGTGATGTCCAGGCTCCGTACGCCTCGGTGCGCACCATGTCCCCCACTTTCCCTAGACCGTTCGCAGAAATCGGTCCAGCACACGAACCCCGAAGTGCAGTGCCTCGACCGGCACCCGCTCGTCCACGCCGTGGAAGAGCGCCTGATAGTCGAAGCCCTCGGGCAGTTTCAGCGGCGAGAAGCCGTAGCCGGTGATGCCGAGGCGGGAGAACTGCTTGGCGTCCGTGCCACCCGACATGCAGTACGGCACCACATGTGCCCCTGGGTCGAACTCTTCCAGCGCCGCCTTCATCGCGGCATACGTGGGTGAGTCGACGGGGGCCTGCAGTGCGACCTCGCCGTGGTGGTAGTCCCAGGAAACATCGGGTCCGGTGAGCGCGTCCATGGTGGTGCGGAACTCTGCTTCGCCGCCGGGCACCACACGGCCGTCGACATAGGCCGTGGCGTGCCCGGGGATCACATTGACCTTGTATCCGGCCTCGAGGACCGTGGGGTTGGCGCTGTTGCGCACGGTGGGCTCGACGAGGGACGCGGCCGGGCCCAGCTTGCTCAGGAGCAGGTCGACGTCGAAGTCCGGGGCGTCGACGTCCGCGTCGATGCCGAGGACCGCGGCCAGTTCGGTGAGCGCGGCACGCACGGTGGGGGTGAGGCGGACCGGCCACTCGTGGTCCCCGATGCGGGCGACGGCGGCCGCGAGCCTGCTGACCGCGTTGGCGCGGTTGACCTTGGAGCCGTGTCCTGCGCGGCCCTCGGCGGTGAGCTTGAGCCAGGCGGTGCCCCGCTCCCCCGCCGCGACGGGGTAGAGGCGCAGGCCGCCACCTGCGTGGAAGGTGAAGGCGCCGGACTCGCTGATGCCCTCGGTGCAGCCCTCGAAGAGGTGGCGCTGGTGGTCGGCGAGGAAGCCGGAGCCGTCGATGGCGCTGGCCTCCTCGTCGGCGGTGAAGGCGATCACGATGTCCCGGCGGGGGCGGATTCCCGCGCGCGCCCAGCCGCGTACGACGGACAGGATCATCGCGTCCATGTTCTTCATGTCGATCGCGCCCCGGCCCCAGACCACGCCGTCGCGGATCTCGCCGGAGAACGGGTGCACCTGCCAGTCGTCGGCCTCGGCGGGCACGACGTCCAGGTGGCCGTGGACGAGCAGCGCGTCGGCAGAGGGGTCGGTGCCCTCGATGCGCGCCACGACGTTCGTCCGGCCCTTGGTGCGCTCCAGCATGGCCGGTTCCAGACCTGCGCCCGCCAGCTGCTCGGCGGCGTACTCGGCGGCCGGGCGCTCCTGGCAGTCGCCGCTGCCTCGGTTGGTGGTGTCGATGCGGATCAGGTCGGACGTGAACCGCACGACCTCGTCGAGCGCCTCGTCGTCCACCTCGCCGGCTGCGCGCTCGGCAACTGCCCGGGCGCCTGACTGGCGGTCAGCCATACTGCTCCTCCACCGCGGCCGAGACGATCGTGGTGACCGCCTTGAAGGTCCGAATCCCCTCGTACATGTCCTGCGAGGTATACGCGACCTTGCGCTCCCCGGTTCGCCCGACACCCGGAACGACCGTCGCCGCCATCGACAGGTGCTCCGCGTCGAACTCCAGCTCCACGGTGAAGGGCCCGCCGCGCACCGGCTCGTGCCGCACCGCGAGCGCCGCCGCCTCCTTGGCCGCGGCCCTGATGTCACCGGCCGTGCGCGCGGGGGTGCGGCACACCGCCGCGTACCGCGATACGTGGTCCTTCACCGCGACCTTGCGTGCCTCGGGCGCATAGCCGAGGGCGTCGTCACAGGTCAGATCGTCACCGGTGACGAGGATGACGGGCACTCCGTACTCCGCGACCACCTGCGCGTTCAGCAGGCCCTCGCTCGCCCGCACGCCGTTCAGCCACACCCCGGTGATCGAGTTGGCCAGATAGGTGTGCGCGAGCACGCCCTCCGCGCCCGCGCCCGTGTGGTAGCCGACGAAGGCGATGCCGTCGACGTCCCCGTGCTGGATGCCCTCGACCATGCTCAGCGACTTGTGCCGGCCGGTGAGCATTTCCGCGCGCTCGTCCAGACGCTCGAGCAGCAGATTGCGCATGGACCAGTGCGCCTCATTGATGAGCACCTCATCGGCACCGCCGTCGAAGAAACCGAGCACGGCGGCATTCACGTCCGAGGTGAACATGGCGCGGCACCGCTCCCACTGGGGCGTGCCGGGCAGCACGTCGGCGGGCCACGTCACGCCGGTGGCGCCCTCCATGTCGGCGCTGATCAGGATCTTCATGGGACGAAACCGTACGCGTTGCCGAACATCACGACCAGGCCTGTGGATAACTCTCACTGGCCCAGACCACTGGCGTCCCTCCGGACGGCCTACGACCAGCGGCTCCCTGCTCGCGGACGGCCGCGGCCGCCCTGAACATGGCCCTATGACCTCACCATCCCGGACAGATTGCAGCGGCATCGCCCTCGAAGAGGACATCAACCGCTACGACCCCGCCTTCCGGGCCTGGCTGCGCGAGGCCGTCCGCAAGGTGCAGGCCGACGGCAACCGCAGCGCCGACACCCATCTGCTGCCGGTGCCGCTGCCCGTCGAGTGGGGCATCGACCTCTATCTCAAGGACGAGTCCACGCACCCGACGGGCAGCCTCAAGCACCGCCTCGCCCGCTCGCTGTTCCTGCACGCGCTGTGCAACGGCTGGATCAAGCCGGGCAAGCCGGTGATCGAGGCCTCCTCCGGCTCGACGGCCGTCTCGGAGGCGTACTTCGCGAAGCTGATCGGCGTACCGTTCGTCGCGGTCATGTCGAAGACGACCGTACGCAGCAAGTGCGACCTGATCGAATTCCACGGCGGCACCTGCCACTTGGTCGACGACCCGTCCTCGGTCTACCAGGTCGCGGCCGACCTCGCCGAGCAGACCGGCGGGCACTACATGGACCAGTTCACCAACGCCGAGCGGGCCACCGACTGGCGCGGCAACAACAACATCGCCGACTCCGTCTTCCGCCAACTCGCCCAGGAGCGCTTCCCGGAGCCCTCCTGGATCGTGGCCGCGGCGGGCACCGGCGGCACCTCGGCCACCCTCTCCCGCTTCCTGCACTACACGCAGCGCGCCACCGGCATCTGTGTCGCCGACCCGGAGAACTCGGCGTTCATGCGCGGCTGGCGCGACGACGACCGCTCCGTGACGACCACCATCGGCTCCCGCATCGAGGGCATCGGGCGCGAGCGCGTGGAGCCCAGCTTCGTGATCGAGGCCGTCGACCGCATGATGCGCGTCCCGGACGCCGCGTCCATCGCCACGATCCGGGTCCTGGAGCGGCTGCTCGGCCGCAAGTGCGGCGGCTCGACCGGCACCAACGTATGGGCCGCGTTCAAAATCATCTCGGAGATGCGGGCGGCCGGCGAGCAGGGCAGCGTGGTGACGCTGCTGTGCGACCCGGGCGAGCGCTACCTCGACAAGTACTACTCGGATGCCTGGCTCGACGGGCAGGGCATCGACATCGCGCCGTACGAGGAGCGCGTCGAGCAGTTCCTGACCACGGGTCAACTCCCGCCGCCCACAGGGACGTAACGGCCCGCTTCAGACCTTGGACCTTCAGGCCTTGGACCTTCAGACCTTGGACCTTCAGGCCTTGGACGCCTGCCATTCACTCGCGTAATCGCCGAAGATCTCCCGCAGATGGTGCCCGATCTTCAGGTAGTCCAGGTCGTCGAGGTTCGCGAGCGAGACCCGCACCGACCACTGGGGCCCCTCGAAGCCGCCGCCGTTGAGCAGCACCACCCGGGTCTGCTCGGCGAGGCGGAACAGCGGGTCGACCGGCTCGTAGTTGTGCTCCAGGAAGTCCGCGAAGTCCTTGCCGTGCACCCGCTCGGCCTCCGCGAGCAGGTCGAGTTCGATGTAGTAGCCGGCCCGCCCGGCGTCCTCCGAGATCTTCATCTGGGCGCCCTCCAGGAGCAGTTCGAGGCGCTGATGGACGATGGAGCGGACCTTGAGCTTGTACGCCTGGCCCTCGTCGAGCATGTCGAAGAGGGAGAACAGGACCATCTGCACCTGCTGTGGCAGGGACAGGCCGGCGGTGTGGTTGAGGGCGACCTGCCGGGAGTCGGCGACGAGCCGGTCGATGAACTTGATCTTCTCGGGCTCCAGCGTGAGGGACCCGTAACGCCTGGCGAGCCGTTCCTTCTCGCTCCGCGGAAGGTTCGCGATCATCTCGTCGATCACGTTGTCGTCGTGCAGGCCGATCACGCCGAGCCGCCACCCGGTGCAGCCGTAGTGCTTGGAGTACGAGTACACGAGCAGGGTGTTGCGGTGCAGGTCGGCGGCGATCGACCGGAAGCCCTCGACGAAGGTGCCGTACACGTCGTCGGTGACGAAGAGAAGGTGGGGGTTCTCGGTGGCGACGATGTCCTTGATCTGGTCGATGACGCGCTGACTCATCGCCAGGGAGGGCGGGTTGGAGGGGTTGACGATGCACGCCAGCTTGATGTCCGGGTCCGCCAGCTTGGCGACCTCTTCCGTCGGGTAGCGCCACTCGCGCACACCCTCCTCGGCGAACAGGCCGGCCTCGACGTGCACCACGTCGAACTCGTAGGTGTCGAGCTCGGGGATCTCCAGGTACGGCGTGAACACCGGCACCAGGAGCGCGATCTTGTCGCCCTTGTGCAGGATGCCGTTCTTCATCAGCGAGTCGAAGATGTAGCACATGGCGGCGGTGCCGCCCTCGGTGGCGAACAGGCTGAGGTTGTTGTCCGCGGGCGGGTTCCGGTCGAACATCTCGTCGCCGATGTAGCCGCGGACGATTTGCTCGGCGTGGATCAACATGCGGCCGGGCACCGGGTAGTTGTCGCCGACGATCGAGTCTGCGAGCTCGTGCAGCAGGGCGTCCTTGTCGAAGCCGAAGCGCTCGACGGCCTTGTCCACGCAGGCCTGCAGCATCTCCGTGCCGTCCAGTTCGGGGTTGGCGCGCAGCCAGCGGTCGAAACGTACGCCGATGTCCTTCTTCTCCGGCATGCCACCGAGGTTGTCGGCACTCCACACCCGCTTGGACTCCGAGAGCGCGAAATAGCCGAGCGCGAAGAAGGCCTCACGAGGGCCGGACGCGATCCAATTGGGGTTGCCACGCCCGGCGTTGAGCATCTGAACGGACGACGTGCCCTTCTGGCCGGGCTCGTCCGCCTGGACCTCCTGCGCGATCTGGATGAACTTGTCCTTCAGCTCGAACGGGCTGAGCCGGGCGAGGGACTGGATCTCCTCGCGGGTGAAGGTGGTCTTCGGCACGTCGGCTCCCTGGAGGTCGCGGAGGGCTCAGTGGTGGGGGTCAGGCGCCGAGAATGCCGACGAGGATCGGACCGGTCAGCGGCAGCAGGAAGTGGGACAGGGCGTACGTGATCGTGCAGCCGAGCATCGGCACCGAGCTCTGCGCGGCCGAGGGCATGTGCTGGTCACTGTTGCCCACGAGGTAGCCACGGCCAGGCAGAGGAACAGGGCGAGTTCGGGATGGTCACGGATCACGCCCATGCGGGGTCCTCGAACGGGCCTCCACCGGAGGTCACTGCCGGACCTCGCTCGCGTCGATCGTGTCGCGGCCCTTCTTCAGCGAGGCGAAAACCATGGTCACCGCCGCTCCGGCGAGCGCCCAGGCCCCGAGCACCAGGAGCGGGCCGCCCATCGCCCGGTTGTCGAAGTACGCGATCGAGCGTGCCGTCCACGTGCCGGCACCCGGGATCAGCGCGGGCCCGATGTCACGCCAGAACGGCGGAAGCAGCGGATACGGGTAGGCGCCGCCCGCGCTCGGGTTGCCGGCGATCACGATGACGAGCACGGTCAGCCCGATGCCGATCACGCCGGCCATGCTCTGGAAGGCGAAGGTGGTGGCCCCGGCCGCGAACGACACCAGCGCACCCAGCCACCACAGCGCCACCACGCTGCCGGGCAGCGCGCCCAGGACCGGGCCGATCACCACCGCGCCGAGCAGGCCGAGCACGATCGAGTACAGGGCGAGGACGCCCAGGCGCACCACGGCCCGCCGCTGGTTCGCGGGGCGCGCCCCATAGGCGATGGCCAGGATGGCGGCGCACAGATAGCCGCCCACGCACCAGCCCACCACCAGATAGAACGACGACAGACCGCGCTGGTCGCCCTTGTCGATGGGCGCCACGTCCACGGTCTTGGCGAACCTCGGCGGCCGGCCCGCGGCCTCCACCGTGTCGACGATCTCCGCGACGGCGTCGGACACGGCCGCACCGCCGCCGCTCGCCACGAGCAGCTGGTCGTCGGTGCCCCTCGGGTCGACTACCAGGGCCGCGTAGAGCTTGCGGTTCTCGACCTGCCCCCGGGCCTCCTCCACCGAGCCGACGACGCGCGGCGACAGCGGGTGCCCGGGCAACTTGCCGTACGCGCCGACCAGTTGACCGCTCACCGGCTCCGGGGCGACCACACCGAAGGAGATGTCCTTCGGCTTGGGGTGGTGGAAGGCACCCGCGTACGAGGCGATGAACAGCACACCCAGGGTCAGCACTCCGAGAACGAGCAGCGCGGCCCGCGGGCTCACCGCGTCCTTCAGCTCACTCCACAGGGTGGGCCCCTTGGCCGCGTCGGACTCGTGGGACTGGCCGTGTCTCATGGGCCCAGCGTCGACGGCCCCCGACATTCGCGCTGGCTGAGTGCGCCCGATCGTGGCCGGGCGTCGTGCGACGAGTCGCGGGCCCGCGACTCATCGCACGCCGGTCCTCACCCATTTGCCCGTGGCCGCCCCGCCGGGCGTGCGCCAGGTGTCCCGGGCCGCGCAGGATGTGGCCATGGCCGACGCGCCGACGCCCGTGCAGGGCGACGCCGAGGGGGACGTCCCCGCGGCCGAGGCCCGCCGCGAGCGGCCCGGCCTACCCCGGCGTGCCACGCCGCGGCACGCGTCCGCGTCCGCCGCCCGGCACCGGCTGCGCAAGCTCCGCGCCCTGCTGCCCCTCGCAGCCGAGGTGCCCGTGTCCAGCGAACCGCCGCCCCCGCCCCAGGAGCTGATCGCCTTCCTGCGTGCGGTGGGCACCGCGCTCATCCGCGCCGGGGAGTCCGTCGCCGACGTACAGGACGCCGTCAACCGGCTCGGCACCCACTACGGCTTCACCACCGTGCACACCTTCGCCGTGCCGACCGGGGTCTTCGTACGCGCCGGACGCGCCCCCGACTCCGTGATCGACTTCGCCCCCGTCCAGGGCCCGAATCTGCGCTTCGACCAGATCGACCGGCTCTACCGGTTCCTCGACGAGCTCTACGTCCACCCCGTGTCGCCCCACGAGGGCGCCGCCGAGCTCGCCGAGATCGACGCGATGAAGCCCCGCTACGGCCTCTGGCCGCGTCTCCTCGGCTATGTCGTGATGACCATGGGCCTCGGCCTGCTGACCCTGCCCAACACCATGGCGCTCGCCGGATACGCCGTGCTCGGCGCCTTCGTCGGCGCGCTGCGCGAGGCGGCGCAGCTCGCCGGGCGCGTGATGTCCCTCGCCCTGCCGGTGCTCGCCGCCGTCCTGGTCACCGCCATCGCCTACCGCTACAGCGGCCCGCTGCTCGGCGAGGACCCCACCAAGCTGCTGATCCCGCCGCTCCTCGCCTTCCTCCCCGGCTCCGCCCTGACCATGGGCACCATCGAGCTGGCCACCGGCTCCATCCTGTCGGGCGCAAGCCGCCTCGTGTACGGCCTCAACGTCCTGGTCCTGCTCGCCTTCGGCATCGCGATCGGCCACCAGTTGGTCACCGCGCACCCGCTCGGCAAGGACGCCAGTGTGGACGCCCTGGGCGCCTGGGCGGCCTGGGCCGGTGTCGTGCTGCTCGGCCTTGGCTACGTCCTCAACTACTCCGCCTCCCTGCGTACGCTGCCGTGGCTGCTGCTCGTCCTGTGTATCGCCAAGATCGGCCAGGAGCTGGCCGGCGGCCTTGCCGGACCGCTGTTCGGCGCCTTCGCCGGCGGGGTGGCTCTGCCGCTGGCCACCCGGCTGATCGAGCGCAACCGGCATGCGCCGCCCGCCCAGGTCGTCTTCCTGCCCGGCTTCTGGATGCTGGTCCCCGGCAGCCTCGGCCTGACCGGCGTGGGACTGCTGCTCGTCGACCGCAAGAGCGGCGGTCTCGACACGACCGCCACCGCCCTGCTGACCGTGGTCGCCGTGGCGCTCGGCGTGCTCGTCGGCGCCAACGCGCTGGCCGGGCGGCGCGTCCCCGCAGCCGGCGCCGAAGCAGGCACCGAGGCGATCGCCGAAGCGGACCGGCCCGAGTTGCGGCCGCCCCCGCACTCGTAAGGCTGGGACCGTGACCACCGTCCGCCCCACCGAGCCCACCGAGCCCACCGAGCCCGAGCGGGGGCCCAGCCTCCTGACCAGGGCGCGCACCCCGCGCAAGCCCATGCTCTGGTTCGAGATCGTCCTGATCGCCGTGAGCTACTGGCTGTACTCCCTCGTCCGCAACGCCGTACCCGAGGAGAAGGCCCTCGCGCTCCGGCACGCCGACTGGGTGTGGGACATGGAGCGGCGTATCGGCATCGGCGCCGAGCACGCCATCAACCACGCGATGAACAAGGTCACTTGGCTCATCACGGGCATGAACTACTACTACGCGACCCTGCACTTCATCATCACGATCGGCGTCCTGGTCTGGCTCTACCGCCGCCACCCCGGCCGCTACATCAGCGGCCGCCTCGCCCTGTTCGCCACCACCGGCATCGCCCTGCTCGGCTTCTACTTCTTCCCGCTCGCCCCGCCCCGCCTCATGGAGGACGCCGGCTTCATCGACACGGTCGCCGTGCACCACACCTGGGGCTCCATGAGCCAGGGCCACGCCGCGTCGGTCTCGAACCCGTATGCCGCGATGCCGTCCATGCACATCGGCTGGTCCACCTGGTGCGCCACGATGATCGCGAGCTTCGCCCGGCACCCCTGGGCCAGGGCGCTCGGCATCCTCTACCCGGTGGCCACCCTGCTCGTGATCATCTCCACGGCCAACCACTTCTGGACCGACGCCCTCGGCGGCCTGATCTGTCTCGGCTTCGGCTTCGCGTTCAGCTACGCCTGGTTCGGGTCCTTCCCCTGGCAGCTACCGCAGTACATCACCCCGGAGCTAGAGCCGAACGGCCCGGCGACCGAGGGCCAACGCCGCACTTGAGGGGGCCTCGCCCGGCGCACACTGAGGAGCGGACCGATGGTTTTCCAGGCCGACCTCGTACCAGGGCCGACCGTGTACAGCGAGGCAAGCGAGTCATCCATGGCATTCCTCCCCCGCTCCCGTTCCCTGCGCTCCGTGTCCCTGAGCGCCCTCTCGCGCCGCTCGGCCTTCCGCCGTCCCGGCCCGGAGGAAAGCCCCGGCACGGCCGCGGCCGCCGCGCTCCCGCCCGCCGGGGCCGGCTTCGTGCACTCGGTGCTCCTGGACGCGCGGGACGACCAGCGCGGGACGCTGATGTCGGTACGTCTCGCCGGTGATCCGGTGCGCTGCCCGTACGGGGCCCACCCGGAGACCTGGTTCCGGGGCGGCGCCCAGCGACTGACCGCCGCCGACCTTCTGATGTACGCCCTCGTCCATCTCCCCGCACTGCAGGCCGGTCAGGGCCTGGAGCTGTCCGGGGGCGAACCGCTGGCCCAGCCGGAGTTCACGGCGTCCGTGCTCGCGGCGTTCAAGCAGGCGGGGGTGCGGACGCGGGTGCGTACGTCCGGGCACGCGGCCTCGGCCCTCTCGCCCTCCGTCCTGGACGCGGCCGACGAGGTCGTGCTCGATCTGCACGCCGCCGACGAGCGCACCAGCTGGGCGCTGCACCACCGCAGGGCGGAGCCCGCCCTGGCCTTTGCCCGGCGGGCGGCGGAGCACGGGGTGCCACTGCGGATGTCGTACCTGCTGGTGCCCGGCGTGACGGACTCCCCCGAGGCCGTCGCCTCGGCAGCCCATCTGGGAGCGGAGCTCGACTGTCCGGTCGAGCTGCGGCCCTATGCGCCCGTGCGGCGCGACGTGTTCCAGCAGCTTCACCTGGACCCGCCGCGCACGGCGAAGGCGCCTGGGCATGCGGCGCTGGGGGAGGCGCGGGAGCGGTTCGCGCGGGCGGGGGCGCGGGTCGCGGTGGCGGCTTGAATTTCCCCGCCCCTCCCCGCCCCTTCCCGTTAGGCTGCCGCCGGCTTCAAAGACTGTCCTCAAACGCCGGACGGGCTGATTCATCGCTGATGAATCAGCCCGTCCGGCGTTTGAGGACACCGCCCGTAGGGCGGAAGGCTGCGCAGCATTTCGGGAAGGGGCGGGGTGGGGGAAATTCAGCGCCCCACAACCAGCCACTGCGACGGCAACTCGATCCGCGTCCCATCCGGCAGGTAATCCGTGGTGGTGAGCGGCAGTTCACCCTGGCCAAGGACCCGCAGCCCCGCCGCCCGGAAGTACTCCGGCACCGCATCATCCGGCACCCCCACGGGCGCGATCCCGTGCCGGAACACGGGCTCCATCTTCGGCGGCGGCCCGCCAGGCCCCTGCGCAAGCCCCATCAGCAACGCCCCCGCCGCCTGCGAAGGCTCCACCACGAAGGCCCTGCCCCGCGCCCCGACGAGCGCAGCGATGGACTCGGCCAGCGGCGCTCGATCGTCAGGGTCGCACTGGTGCAGCACACCCCGCATGTACACATTCGCGTCCCCCAGCTCGGCGTGCAGCGCCTCGGCCTCACCCTTGGCGCTGGCATCGAGCACCCGGTAGGAAGCCTCGCCCCCCGCATCCGCGTGCCGCGCATGCTCGATCGCGGCATCCGACAGATCGGCCCCGACCACGCGCGGGAAACGCTCGGCCAGGAACCGGGTCTGCGTACCGTTCCCGCAGCCCAGGTCCACGAAGGGCAGCCCGACGGCCGTCAAGTGCCGTTCGAAGAGGGCTAGATGGAGCCCCACGGTGAGGGCCGGCTCGGCGTCCCAGAAGACGGAGCCCTGTTCCTCGGACGCCTCGCGCCAGAAGCCTTCCCAGGCCTCGCGGTATCGCTGAGTGACGCTCATGACCAGCTCCCGATCCCCAGGTGGTGTCACGCGGGACCCGCGCGACCACGTAAAGATCGGTCTACCGCTCCGAGCCATGCGCGGACAAGCGCCCGGCGCATACCTTCACTGATCGTTCGACCCGATGGCGCCGCACGCACGCCCCCGCTACCGAAGCGCCACCTCGAACCACACCGACTTCCCCTCGCCGGTCCGGCTCGCGCCCCACTCCCTGGCGAGGCTGCTCACCACCCTGAGGCCGCGCCCGAACTCGTCGGCGGGGCCCGCGCTGCGCAGCGTGGGCAAGGTGTGGTCGTCGTCCTCCACCTCGCCGAGCAGCGCGTCGCTGCGGACCAGGCGGAGCTCCACATGGCGGCTGTGAGCGTGCCGTACGGCATTGGTGACGAGCTCGCTGACCAGGAGTTCCACGGTCTCGGAGACCGCCGAGAGGCCCCAGGCGGCGAGTTGTTCGCACACCAACTGCCGCGCCCTGCCCACCTCTTGGGGGTCGAGCGCGAGCCGCCAGCTCGCCACGTCGGCCTGCTCGATGCCGTTCAGCCGGGCCATCAGGAGCGCCACGTCGTCCTTGCGGCCGCCGCGCGTGTTGAGGGCGCGGATGATCGTGTCGCAGGCGTCGTCCATGGACGCGGCCGGGTGGGCGGCCGACTCACAGAGCGTCGCGAGCCCCACGCCGATGTCCTCGCCGCGCACCTCGACCAGGCCGTCGGTGCACATGACGAGCCGGTCACCGGGGGCGACCGGGACGCGTACCGACTCGAACGGCACTCCGCCGACACCGATCGGCGCCCCGGTCGGCAGTTCCAGGAGATCGCTGCTGCCGTCCGCGGCCCGGACGACGACCGGCGGGATGTGCCCGGCGTTGGCGAGGTGCAGCTCACCCACGATCGGGTCGTACACCGCGTACAGACAGGTCGCGAGATAGTTCTCGCCGAGCCGCTGCGCCAAGTCGTCGAGGTTGCGCAGGAGTTGGGCGGGTGGCAGGTCGAGGGCCGCCATGGTCTGTACGGCCGTACGCAACTGGCCCATCATCGCCGCGGAGTTGAGGCCGTGGCCCATCACGTCGCCGACGACCAGGGCGGTCCTGGACCCCGGCAGCTTGATGGAGTCGAACCAGTCGCCGCCGACCCGGCCGAGGAGCGTGCCCGGCAGATAGCGGGTGGCGATGTCGCAGCCCGGCATCCGCGGTTCGATGTGCGGCAGCATGCTGTCCTGGAGGGTCTCGGCGACGCTCTCCTGGTACGTGTACATGCGGGCGTTGTCGAGTACGAGGCCGGCGCGGGCGGCGAGTTCGGCGCCCGTCACGCGGTCCATGTCGTTGAACTCGATGCGCGCCGGGTGGCGCAGCAGGATCATGAAGCCGAGCACCACGTTGCGGGCCTTGAGCGGGACGACCAGCATGGAGCGGTTGGTGATCAGCGGCCGGATGTCGCGCTTCTCGAACTGCGAGGCGATGGCGGTACCCATCTGCTCGCTGATGCGCGGCACGAGTACGGGCTGCCCGGTGGTCATGCACTGGAAGAACGGGGTGTGCACGGGAAACGGCATGGACTCGCCGACCGGTACGACATCGTCCCAGCGCCCGGGTTCATCGGTGTGCTCGAGGGCGACGCGGTGCCACATCGTGGTGGCGTCCGGCGGGCCCTCGGGGAAGCCCTCGCCCGCGACGACCTGCTCGCGCAGGTACGTCCCGGCCACGTCGGTGAAGCGGGGGACGACGGCCCGGCTGACCTCGACGATCGTCTGGGACAGGTCGAGGGAGGAGCCGATGCGGCCGCTGACTTCGTTGAGGAACTCCAAGTGCTCGCGTACGGCGGCGTATTCGAGGTCCTCGGCCTCTTCGACGGCCGTCGGCCGCTGCTGCTCGGGCAGTACGATCCCGGCCTCGGCCGCCTGGGCGGCGCGCAGCCTGCGGGCCCGGCGCTCGGCGCGGCGCGGCACTCCCCAGTCGGGGGTGACGGGGACGCGGTCGTGCTGGCTGAACTCCAGCACGGGATAGCCGAGTTCAAGGATCTGGGAGACGATCCGCGCCCCCTCGCCGACGCTCATGCTCGGCAGGATCTCCGGCAGCCGGCGGGCCAGTTCCTCGGAGCCGGGGAACTCGGTGTGCAGGGCGAAGCCCGGCGCGATGCGCTCCAGGCCGGTGCCGTCCGGATCCTCGTCGTCGTGGTCGAGTCCACCCGCGTCGGCCGCGAGCACCAGGAGCCGCTCGGTGCCGGGGCCGACCAGGGGGTACGCCCACCACAGCACGTCGATCCGGCCCTGGTCGGGGTCGTGGTCGCCGCCCGGGTCGGAGAACCTGGCCCGGCCGGCTGCGGGGTAGGAGGTGCGGCCGCCGAGGGATGCCTCCAGGTCGGGGCCGAGATCTCCGTACTCGTCGTAATCCTCGTACGCCGCACGGGGCTTGGGCTGGGACTGCTCGGGCAGCGCGCCGGACACCGGCAGCAGGTCCACGGCGGGGCGGCCCACCGCCTCTTCCTTGGCATGGCCGAAGAGTCGCCGCGCGCCGGTGCTCCAGTGCGACACCAGGCCCGCGTCGTCCACGACGACGACGGCCAGCGGGATACGGCCGGCCACCGCGCTCTGCGCCACCGGCCCACCCGGAGTGCGAGGCTCCATTTGGCTGGGCTCCTTCCCGATGGCAGCGCAAGATCTGCGCCGCCATCAACCACGGTACGACCGCACGGCATTGCGAGGTGCGGCATCGCGGGAATTGCTTGCCCCGCACCGCTCGCCCGCTGCGGGCAGTCGCCCCCCTGCCCCACCGCTGCGGGCAGTCGTTCCGCCCTCCCCCCTTCCCGCCCCACCGCTGTGGGCAGGCGTTCCGCAGGGCGAGGGGGGTCCCCCCTGCTCGAGCGAAGCCGAGAGCTTGGGGAAGGGTGGGCACAGCACGAAGGCGCCGAGTGCGCTCAACCCATGGCTAGCCCCACCCAGGCGCCGGACGCCAGGAAGGCGAACCCCGGGCGGTCAGTCCTCGTGCCCGAGCTGCAGATCCCGCTCGGTCCGCCCACCCCCGGCAACCTGCAACACCGTGGCCACCGGCGGGTACCCGGCCGCGATCACGGTGTACTCGCCGGACGACAGGTCCACAAAGCGGAACGTCCCATCCGGCCCAGTCGTCAGCGTGTCCACCACATTCCCCGCCGCATCGAGCAGCGTCACCCGAGCGTCCTCGACAGGCCGGCCCCCACTCGCCCGCACCGTCCCGCGGAGCACGGCCCCACCCGCGAGCTCGATGTCCTGCCGCGTCTCCCGCGAGGCCTGCACGCTGACCGGCAGCGCGGCCGGGCGATAGGCGGGGGCACTGGCAGCCAGCGTGTACTCCCCGGCCACCAACTCCGTGATGACATAACCCCCTTCACGCCCACTGCGCGTCGTGGCCACGACTTCGCCCCGCACATCCGTGAGGGTCACCGCCGCATCCCGAACCGGCGTACCGTCCGCCGTCATCACCACGCCGGCCAGGCGCCCCGCCCCGCCGAGCACCACATCGAGCTCGACCGGCCGCTCCCCCACCGTGACCGACACGGCCTGCGGCTGGTGCCCGCCCGCCGCGGCGATCAGGACATAGGCGCCCGCGCCCGGCGTCGACAGGGCGTAGCGCCCGTCCTCGCCGCTCGCGCCCCGCCCGATCTGCTGCCCGGTGACGTCGATGAGGGTGAGCGCGGCGCGCGGCACACAGCTCCCGTCGGAGTGCTGGACGGTGCCGCAGACCGGGACCCCGGCGGCGTACGACAGACGGGCCTGCGGAATGGAGGCGGCGGGCTCGGCGGGGGCGTTGTGGGACGCGGCGCTGGTCACGAGGGGGGTCTCCTTCAGGAAGCAGGCGATGAGCAGGCCGAGGACGAGTACCGGCACCAGATAGAGGAAGATGCGCGGCATCGCGTCCGCGTACGCCTGGATGTATCCCTCGCGCAGGGCGGCGGGCATCGCGTGGACGAGCTGTGGGGTGATGGATTCGGGGTCGGGCAGATCGGCGCCGGCCGGCAGCCGGTCGGAGAGCGCGTCGGCGAGCCTGTCGGCGAAGAGCGTGCCGAAGATGGCGGCGCCGACGCTGCCGCCGATCTGCCGGAAGTAGTTGTTGGCGCTGGTGGCGGTGCCCAGGTCGGCGGGCTGCACGGCGTTCTGCACGGCGAGGATGAGGACCGGCATGATCAGGCCGATGCCGAGGCCGAGTACGGCCATCCAGATGCTGTACTCGAGGCGCGAGGTGTCCACTTCGAGCCGGGAGAGCAGCCACATGCCGACGGCGGAGATCGCGCCGCCGAGGATCGGATAGATCCGGTAGTGCCCGGTGTGGCTGATGAGCTGTCCGGAGACGATGGAGGCGACGACGATGCCGCCCATCATCGGGAGCATCAGCAGGCCGGACTCGGTGGCGGAGGCGCCGTCGACCATCTGCAGGAACGTGGGCAGGTAGCTGGCCGCGCCGAACAGCCCGACGCCGACGACCGCGCCGACGACGCCCGTGATGTTGAAGGTGGCATCGCGGAAGAGCCGCAGCGGGATGATCGGTTCGACGGCGAAGTGCTCGACGACGACGAAGAGCACGGCCGAGACGACGGCGCCCGCACCCAGGCCGAGGATGACCCGGTCGCCCCACTCGTACTCGGTGCCGCCCCAACTGGTCAGCAGGACCAGGCAGGTTGAGGCCGAGGCGAGCAGCAGCGCGCCGAGGACGTCCAGCCTGGCCCGGGTCTTCGGCTTCGGCAGCTTCAGCACGACGGCGATGACGGCGAGCGTGACGAGGCCGAACGGCACGTTGATGTAGAAGCACCAGCGCCAGCTCGCGTGGTCGGTGAAGAATCCGCCGAGCAACGGGCCCGCCACGGAGGCGAGTCCGTACGCGGCGCCGATCACGCCCATGTAGCGGCCGCGTTCGCGGGGCGGCACGATGTCCGCGATGATCGCCTGTACGCCGATCATGAGGCCGCCGGCGCCGATGCCCTGGATCGCGCGGAAGGCGATGAGCTCGTCCATCGTCCGCGACCAGCCGGCCAGCGCGGAGCCGATGATGAAGACGACGATCGCGAACTGGAAGACGCCCTTGCGGCCGAAGAGGTCGCCGAGCTTTCCGTAGATCGGCAGGCCGATGGTGGCGGTCAGCAGATAGGCGGTGATCGCCCAGGACATCTTGTCCAGGCCGTGCAGTTCGCCCACGATCTTCGGCAACGCGGTGGCCACGATCATCTGCTCGAGCGCGGCGAGCAGCAGCGCCAGCATCAGGCCGACGAAGACCATGCGCACCCGGCGCGGGCTGAGTTCTGCGACGGCCGACGCGGCGGGTGGATCCGGAGGCGGCGGGGATGCGATGTCCGGTTCGTCCTTCACCAGCGTGATCCCGCCCACGAACTGCTCCCCTCGTCGCTCCCTGCGCCGCCCCTTTTTCGCATTGCGGGACAAGCCGGAGCAACTGAACTGATCACCCAGAAGGGGGAGTTCGGGCCGGTGGACCACTGCGCCCCAGGCCGGGGCGCGCGGCGTGGAGCTGCGGCTTTGATCCATCTCGGGCGCTACCCGCGCGTATTCGAGGACCGGGCGAAACCACCCGAATCAGCGACCCCGGGTTGACCCGGCGGTTGCCCGGCCGAGACCTGGCGACCGCCCCGCCGACGTGGCGTCGCTCACGCCCGCGCCGGTTTCCCTTTACGGAGGCGGGGGTTGCCCTGTACGCACGCAGATGACTGCCCCGTACAGCCGTACGCCGACGTCGACGGGGTGCACGTGACAGGTGAACCGAGAGGTCTTGAGCCATGAACGACGAGCCGTTGCCGGAGCTTGCCCTGGTGCGGTCCACGGGCGGGGCGACTTTCGTCGTGCGCGCCCTGCGGTCCGCCGAGCCCGGCCGGCCGGTGGCGGTGATCCTGCCCGCGATGGGCACGCCGGCCCGCTTCTATCTGCCGCTCGCCCGCGCCCTGCACGGGGAGGGGCTCTCGGTGGTGACCGTGGATCTGCGCGGGCAGGGCGAGAGCAGGCCGCGTGCCGCGCGCGGGGTGCGGTTCGGCTACCGGGAGATGCTGGAGGACGATCTGCCGGCGGTGCTCGACGCGGTACGCGCCGAACTGCCGGGTGCCCCCGTGGCGTTGGTCGGTCACAGCCTGGGCGGCCAGTTCGGCCTGCTGCACGCGGCGACCGCGAAGGTCCCGGTCGATGCGGTGGCGCTGGTCGCGTCCGGGTCCGTGTGGTGGCGGGCGTACGGCGTGCGCGGGCTCGGCACGCTGGTGTTCAGCCAGCTGGCCGCGGGGCTGGCCACGGCGCTCGGGCACTGGCCGGGGCGGCGCCTCGGGTTCGGCGGGCAGCAGCCGGCCGGTGTGATGCGGGACTGGGCCCGGCAGGCGCGCACGGGGCGGTACGCGCCGACGGGCAGCCCGGTCGACTACGAGGGAGCCCTGCGAGACCTCGCGCTGCCGGTGCTCGTGGTCGGCGTCGACCACGACTCACTCGCCCCGGTCGGCGCCCGGGAGCACTTGGCCGGGAAGGTGCCGCGGGCAGCGGTGGACCGTTGGCAGTACACGCGCGACTCGGCCGAGGGGAAGGCCGTCGACCACTTCCGCTGGGTACGGCATCACGCGGGTCTCGCCCCGTACTTGGCCGCGTGGCTCCTGAAGGCGGCTGATGCGCGGGGGCCCCAGGCGGACGGCCGCGAGGAGCCGCCGGCCGCCTGAGCCGACCTTCGAAGTGCTCCGGCTCTACTTCTCCACCTCGGCGGCGAGCTTGGCCAGCAGCTCGTCGTAGATCCGGGCAAGGCCCTTGGGCGCGAAGGTCTTCTCGAAGAAGCCGCCGATGCCGCCCGCGCCGTTCCACACGGTCGTGACCACGGCGCGGGACCGGCCTTCACCCGCCGGGGTGACGGTCCAGGTGGTGACCATCGAGGAGTTGCGGTCCTTCTCGACGAGCTGCCCGTCGGTCGGCTCGTCCACCTCGAGCAGGCAGTCGCGGATGCGCTTGCTGGTGGCCTGGAGCTTCCAGTGGACGAGGGTGCCCTTGCCGTCGCCGCCCTCACGCACCTCGTACTCGCTGAAGTGCGCGGGCAGCAGCTTGGCGCGGGTGCCGCTGTAGTCGGCGAGGGCGTCGAACACGTCGTCGGGCTCGGCCGCGATGATCCGCTCCGTGGTGGCCTCTACCTGCGCCATTGCACTTCCTCCACTGCTGCTGTCCGGGGTACTGCTCGGGGGCTTTCGTCCTGCGTTCCCCATTGTGGCCCCCGGGTGTGACAGCTCGGGACGCGGGTCGCGCGGGCGTGACCCCGGCTCAGTCGGCTCGTTCGTAGACGATCACCCGGCGGTGGCCCCCGGTGGTGTCGGAGCGGATCTCGAAGTGCTCGGCGAGGACGCGTTGCTTGACCCCGTCGTTCGCGTGGAGCTTCGCCTTGGGGTCGGTGACGACCACGATGCGCTGAACGTAGAGCACGCCGTCGGCGTCGTCGCGCGTGGGCGACGGTGGTTGGCCGTGGCCAGGACGTCGTCGACGCCACCGCGCGGCGCGGTGGTCGCACGATCAAGGGAACGTATGTTCTATTCTCTGATCAGTGCTACCGAGGAGACACCATGCGCTGGGACAACCTGACCGACACCGCGCGGGACGACGCCGCGCTCTTCGGTGCGGACGCGGTGACCACCAGGACCTTCGACACCCCCGAGTTCCGGGGCATCACCTTCCACGAAATACGGGCCCGGTCGATCGTCAACCGCGTGCCCGGCGCCTCCCGCATGCCCTTCGAGTGGACGGTGAATCCGTACCGAGGCTGCTCACACGCGTGTGTCTACTGTTTCGCCCGCAAGACCCACAGCTACCTCGACCTCGACACCGGCCTCGGCTTCGACTCCCAGATCGTGGTGAAGGTCAACGCCCCGGAGCTCCTTCGCCACCAGCTCGCCTCGCGCCGCTGGCACGGCGAGCACATCGCGATGGGCACCAACGTCGACTGCTATCAGCGCGCCGAGGGCCGTTACCGCCTGATGCCGGGCATCATCGCGGCCCTGCGCGACCACGCGAACCCCTTCTCGATCCTGACCAAGGGCACGCTGATCCTGCGCGACCTCGACCTCCTGCGGCAGGCGGCCGCCGTCACCGAGGTCGGCATCTCGGTCTCGGTCGGCTTCACGGACACCGCCCTGTGGCGCACCGTCGAGCCGGGCACCCCCTCCCCCGAGCGCCGCCTGGACGTCGTGCGCACGCTCACCGAGCACGGCATCGGGTGCGGCGTCCTGATGGCCCCGGTCATCCCGTTCCTCGGCGACTCGCCGGACCAACTGCGCGCCACGGTGCGGGCGATCGCCGCTTCGGGCGCCACCTCGGTCACGCCGCTGGTGCTGCATCTGCGGCCAGGCGCGCGCGAGTGGTTCATGGCGTGGCTGGCCGAGCACCACCCGTATCTCGTACGCCGCTACGAGCGGTTGTACGCGGAGGGGGCGTACGCCCCGAAGTGGTACCAGCGCCGGATCACCCGCCATGTGCACGAGCTGGCCCAGGAGTTCGGCATCGGCCCCTGGCAGCCGGGGGCGGCCCGGCAGCTGCCGCCACCGCGCGCGGGCGAGCGGCCGACCGAGCAGGCGGCGGCCACCACCGAACCCACCCAGCTCACCCTGCTCTGACACGCCCCGAATACCTCGCGCATTCCCCAATCCGGTCAACTCTCAGCAGAACATGCCCTTCCGGGCGCCTTTTCCGGCACGATGCGGCTCGGGCTGTGGCATGCACAGTCAGAACCCTCCATCTCGGGAGGCCAGATGAAGAGAAGCGCAGTCGCGCTGGCCGGTGCCTTCGCACTGGCGGGCGGGCTCCTCACGGCGGCCCCGTCCGCGGCCGGCAGCGACACCCAGGCCGCGCGCACCTCGCTGAAGTGGGCCGACTGTTCGACCAAGGACTATCCGACTCTGCAGTGTTCCTCGCTGAAGGTGCCGCTGGACCACAGGCACCCCGACGGCAAGAAGATCACCCTCGCGCTGTCGCGCGTCAAGCACACGGCGAAGACGTACCAGGGTCCGCTGCTCGTCAACCCCGGCGGCCCCGGTGCCAGCGGGCTCACGCTGGCCGGGTTCGTGGCGGGCTCGCTGCCGAAGAAGGTGGCGGCGCAGTACGACGTGATCGGCTTCGACCCGCGCGGCGTCGGCAAGAGCCAGCCCGCGCTCAACTGCAGGCCCGGGCACTTCGCGCCGGTGCGGCCCGACTCGGTGCCGAGCACCGGAAAGATCGAGAAGGCCAACCTGGACCGGGTGAAGGCCTTCGCGGCGGCCTGCGGCAAGAAGTACGGCGGGCTGCTGAAGTACATCGACACGGTCAGCGCGGTCAGGGACATGGACGCCATCCGCAAGGCCCTGGGCGCGAAGCAGATCAACTACTTCGGCTACTCGTACGGGACCTATCTGGGCGCCGTGTACGCGAAGCTCTACCCGGAGCGGGTGCGGCGCGCGGTGCTCGACTCGATCGTCGACCCGACCGGCGTCTGGTACGAGGACAACCTCGACCAGGACCACGCCTTCGACTCCCGGCACAAGGCCTTCGCCGCCTGGGTGGCCAAGCACGACAAGACGTACAAGCTCGGCACCGATCCCGCCGAGGTCGAGGCCAAGTGGTACGCGATGCGCGCGGCCCTCGCCAAGAAGCCCGCGGGCAAGAAGGTCGGCGCGAGCGAGCTCGAGGACACCTTCGTCCCCGGCGGCTACTTCAACGGCTACTGGCCGTACCTGGCCGAGGCGTTCGCGGCGTACGTGAACAAGAAGGACGCCGACCCGCTGGTGGAGGCGTACGAGAACTTCGCGGCCGTCGACGCGGCCGGTGACAACGGCTACTCGATCTACGCGGCGGTCCAGTGCCGCGACGCGTGGTGGCCCCGCGACTGGGGGCAGTGGCAGCACGACAACTGGAAGGCGCACGAGAAGGCGCCCTTCATGGCCTGGAACAACGCCTGGTACAACGCGCCGTGTGCCTTCTGGCCCACGGGCTCGCTGAACCCGACGAACGTCTCCAACCACAAGCTGCCGCCCGTGCTGCTCTTCCAGGCGACCGACGACGCGGCGACTCCGTACGAGGGCGGCGTCACCGTCCACCGCAAGCTACGCGGATCCAGCCTGGTGGTCGAGGAAGGCGGCGGCAACCACGGCATCACACTGAGCGGAAACGCCTGCCTGGACGGGTACTTGGCCGACTATCTGGCCACGGGCAAGGTCCCGCGCGGCGACGGCCACGGGGACGCGGACGCGGTGTGCGCGACCCTGCCGGACCCGGAGCCGCTGAAGGCCAAGGCCGCGAGCACGGCCGCCCCCGGCAGCCCTTCCGTGCTGCACGGGCTGCTGGGCTTCCGGTCGTGACCGGCTGACAACTGTTCGATGACTGGCTGATCACCGGCCCCGGGAAATTTCCTCAAGCGCCGGACGGGCTGACGAATCAGCCCGTCCGGCGTTTGAGGACAAAGGGGGCCAGGGGCGAAGCCCCAGTCGTCGAAGACTTTCGGGAAGGGGCGGGGTGGGGACTCGTAAAGCACTTGCACCACCGCCCACTGAAGGCAAAGGCTGCCCCCATGGACGTGCACATCCGTGAGATGACCGAAGCAGACTGCGACGCCGTGGCCGAGATCCGGGTCCGGGGCTGGCAGGCCGCGTACCGGGGACTGATCCCCCAGGCACACCTCGACGCGATGAGCGTCGAGGAGGACGCGGCCCGCCGCCGCGAACTGTGGGCCGACCGCAACAGCACCGTCACGAACCTGATCGCGGAGCGGAACGGCACCCCTGTCGGCTGGGCCGCATACGGCCCGTACCGCACGGACGGCCCCTACCCGAACGATCCCCGGCGCACCGCCGACGGCGAGTTGTACGCGATCTACGTACACCCCGGCGAGTACGGCGGCGGCATCGGCCAGGCCCTCATGGCCGAGACCCTGACCCGTGCGACGGCCGCCGGATACCCCACGCTCTACCTCTGGGTCCTCACCGGCAACGCCCGCGCCCGCCGCTTCTACGAGCACGCCGGCTTCCACGCGGACGGCGTCGAGGAGCCCTTCGAGGTGGACGGGGAGCCCGTGCCCGAGATGCGGTACGCGCAGGTCGTCGGGGATCTACGCTGACTTCATGGACCCGGAGTCGCGAGCCGTCACGGAGCGCTTACGCCAAGAGGCAGGCGCCACACCCGAGTTCGAGCGGCTGCGCTCGACCCAGGACCTGGACGCGCTCGCCCGTGTCCTGACCGAGCCCGAACGGCCGCTGTGGGCCAGGGAGATGGCCGCCGTTCGGCTCGGCAACGCCCGCGACGCACGGGCCTTCGAGACCCTCGTGCTGCTGCTCAACCACCGCGAACCCGACCGCTGCGCCGCCGCCGCCGGGGCCCTGGCCCGGCTCGGCGACCCGCGCACGGCACGCGCGGCCGCGGCCCTCGCCACCAATGAACTCCGCGTCGCCTACGCGCTGCACCCGGTGCGGCTGCTCACCGCACTGCGCGCTCCCGAGTCCGCGCCCGCGCTCATCACCACCCTGGAGCGCCGGCTGGCCAAGCCGCACGACCCTTACTGGCGGGTGGCGCTCGCCTGCGTGGAGGGCCTCGGCTCACTCGGCGACCCGCGCGCCGCGCACGTACTGAAGGCGGCCTGCGCCCACCCCCGCCTCATGGCGGCGGCCGCGGGCGCCCTGGAGCGGGTCCGGCCGGCCTGAGCCCCGGCCCGAGCCCCGGCCTGAGCCCCTGCCCGCAAAGCTCTCGGAGCGACGCAGGTCACAAAGTCCGGGGTCTGGTGCGCTCGTTACTGGCGAGTTAAGCTCAATCGAGCGGGTGCAGGGAATCCCCACAGCATCCGCGTCTCTCGGCGGCCTGGTGACGCAGCCGCCGCGAGTGTTGTCGGTTTCGGTATCGCACGGCGCTTGTGAGCGCCGCGCACGCACTACGCGTACGACGTGGCCCGGGGACAGGGCCCGTCGCTCCTTCACCGGGCTCCCGGCGCTCTCCGCCGGTCTGCCGACGCTCTTCGTCGGCCTGTTAAGCGCCCGGACACGACACGCAACTCCCGTATGCGGCACGCCCGTTGACCCACCTCGCCGTGGAGTCGTACGGCCGGCTGCTCGCGTACGCCCTCTCAGTCGTCACCCTCACCATTCCTGGAGTCCGCGATGGACCGTCCCTCCCTGCAGACCGTTGCCGTGATCGGCCTCGGCACGATGGGCACCGGAATTGCCGAAGTCCTGGCCCGCGCCGGCCGCGAGGTCATCGGCATCGACATCAGCGCGACCGCGGCCACCCAGGCCGTCGCCGCCCTCGAGGCCTCGACCGCGCGTGCGGTGCAGCGCGAGCGCCTCACCGAGCAGGAGCGGCGCGACGCCCTCGCCCGCTTCCGCACCTTCAGCGATCTGCAGGCGGCGGCCGACGCCGATCTCGTGATCGAGGTCGTGCCGGAGTCGTACGAGATCAAGAACCAGGTCTTCCGTGAGCTGGACACCGTCGTGCGCCCGGACGCCATCCTCGCCACCGGCACCAACGCGCTGTCCGTGACCCGCCTCGCCGCCGACTCCTCGCGCCCCGAGCGCGTGCTCGGGATGCACTTCTTCAACCCGGCCCCGGCGATGAAGCTCGTCGAGATCGTGTCCTCCGTGCTCACCGACCCGCAGGCCGTCGAGGCGGTCACCGCGCTCGCCCTCGACCTGGGCAAGGAGCCGGTCTCGGTCGGCGACCGGCCGGGCTTCGTCGCGGACGGGCTGCTCTTCGGCTACCTCAACCAGGCGGCCGCGATGTACGAGGCCAAGTACGCCTCGCGCGAGGACATCGACGCCGCGATGAAGCTGGGCTGCGGACTCCCGATGGGCCCGCTCGCGCTGCTCGACATGATCGGCATCGACACCGCGCGCACGGTCCTGGACGCGATGTACTCGGCGTCCCGGGACCGCCTGCACGCCCCGGCGCCGATCCTCAAGCAGCTCAGCGAGGCGGGCCTGACCGGGCGCAAGTCGGGGCGCGGCTTCTACACGTACGAGGCGCCGGGCGGCGCGACCGTCGTGCGCGACGCGCTCACCCCGCTGGCCGACGCCCAGCTCACGCCGGGCCGGACGGTCTCCTCGGTGGGCGTCGCGGGCTCCGGCACGATGGCGTCCGGCATCGCGGAGGTCTTCGCCAAGGCGGGCTACGCGGTCGTCCTCGCGGCCCGCAGCCTGGAGAAGGCCGAGACCGCCAAGTCCCGTATTTCCAAGTCCCTTTCGCGCTCTGTCGACAAGGGCCGGATGACCGCCGAGGCCCGCGCGGAGACCCTGGAGCGCATCACGCCGGCCGGTTCCTACGACGCCTTCGCCGACGTCGACCTGGCGCTCGAGGCGGTCGCCGAGGACCTGGAGATCAAGCAGCAGCTGTTCGCCACCTTCGACAAGGTGTGCAAGCCGGGCGCGGTCCTCGCCACGACCACGTCCTCGCTGCCCGTCGTCGCCTGCGCCCGCGCCACCTCGCGCCCGCAGGACGTGATCGGCATGCACTTCTTCAACCCGGCCCCCGCGATGAAGCTGGTCGAGGTCGTGCGCACGGTCCTGACCACCGACGACGTCCACGCCACGGCCCGCGAGGTGTGCACGAAGATCCGCAAGCACGCGGTGGACTGCGGCGACCGGGCCGGCTTCATCGTGAACGCGCTGCTCTTCCCGTACCTCAACAACGCGATCAAGATGGTGCAGGAGCACTACGCGACCCTCGACGACATCGACGCCGCGATGAAGCTGGGCGGCGGCTACCCGATGGGCCCCTTCGAGCTCCTCGACGTGGTCGGCCTGGACGTCTCCCTCGCCATCGAGAAGGTCCTGCACCGCGAGTTCCGCGACCCGGGCCTGGCCCCGGCGCCGCTCCTGGAACACCTCGTCGCTGCGGGCTGCCTGGGCCGCAAGACGGGGCGCGGCTTCCGCGAATATGCCCGGCGCTGAGGTCCACACGGACTGGGGCGGGCTGCTTGAACCGTCAAGCAGCCCCGTCCCGGATCCGGTACCAGCTGCGTATATGCAGTACGTTCATGCCATGCCCAAGGCCGCCAAGTCATCCCGCACGCCCGCATCCCCCGACGCTCCCGAGAGCGCAGCCGGCTCTCGCGCCGCCGCACAGCGCCTCAAGATGCGCCGGGAACTGGCGGCCGCGGCGATGGAGCTCTTCTCCACCAAGGGCTACGAGGCGACGACCGTCGACGAGATCGCCGCGACGGCCGGGGTCGCGCGGCGGACCTTCTTCCGGCACTTCCGCTCCAAGGAAGAGGCGATCTTCCCGGACCACGACGACACGTTGATCCGCGCGGAGGCGGTGCTCAACGCGGCGCCGCCGCACGAGCATCCGCTGGACACGGTGTGCCGGGGCATCAAGGAAGTCATGAAGATGTACGCGGCCTCGCCGGCCGTGTCCGTGGAGCGCTACCGCCTGACCCGCGAGGTCCCGACGCTGCGGGAGCGCGAGATCGCGTCGGTGGCCCGCTACGAACGCCTCTTCACGCGCTACCTGCTCGGCCACTTCGACGAGCAGGCCCACCACGACGGCAACGACGACCCGCTGCTCGCGGAGGTCGCCGCGTCGGCCGTTGTCACGGCCCACAACCACGTGCTGCGGCGCTGGCTCCGGGCCGGGGGCCAGGGCGACGTGGAGAACCAGCTGGACCACGCCTTCGCGATCGTCCGCCGGACGTTCGGCACGGGGATCGGGGCGGGGCGCGGCCCCGAGCCCCGTTCGACCCCTGCGGCGTCGCTTGCCGCGCAGGGCGAGGTTCTGGTCACGGTGGCCCGTACCGATGCGCCTTTGCATGAGGTCATGCGCACGATCGAGTCGGCTCTGCGGGAACGTTCTTAATCCCCCACCCCGCCCCTTCCCGAAATCCTCCGGAGGCCGGGGGCTGCGCCCCCAGACCCGCTTGTCCTCAAACGCCGGACGGGCTGATTCATGGCTGATGCATCAGCCATGAATCAGCCCGTCCGGCGTTTGAGGACATCTTTTTAAGCCGGCGGCAGCCTTTCGGGAAGGGGCGGGGTGGGGGGGACGTCTGAGACCGCACCACCCCTGACCTGCACTGATCGATCATCGTTCATTAATTCGCGGCACCCAGTGTCTTGCCACCTGGCACGGCGTGCCATACGTTGAGGGAAGTCGAAGGGCGGCTGTCCCACAGCCAAATCCGCCCCCACGACGCCTGCGTCACAGGCAACCTCCCGCGCCCACCAAAGCGCTGCCGCAACACCCCCGCCGAACCGACGGCACACCTCCACCGCAGCACCCCGACGTAACCCTCAAGCGCCGACCCTCAGAACAAAAGGCGCTCACCGCCGGAGGCAACCCGTGAAGGACATCCTGGACGCGATCCAGTCGCCGGACTCCACTCCCGCCGACTTCGCCGCACTCCCCCTCCCCGACTCGTACCGCGCGATCACCGTGCACAAGGACGAGGCGGACATGTTCGAGGGTCTTCAGACCCGCGACAAGGACCCCCGCAAGTCGCTGCACCTGGACGACGTGCCGGTGCCCGAACTCGGCCCGGGCGAGGCCCTGGTGGCCGTCATGGCCAGCTCGGTCAACTACAACTCGGTCTGGACCTCGATCTTCGAGCCGCTGTCGACCTTCAGCTTCCTGGAGCGCTACGGCAAGCTCAGCGAGCTCACCAAGCGCCACGACCTGCCGTACCACGTGATCGGCTCCGACCTCGCGGGCGTCGTGCTGCGCACCGGCCCCGGCGTCAACGCCTGGAAGCCCGGCGACGAGGTCGTCGCGCACTGCCTCTCCGTCGAGCTGGAGTCGAGCGACGGCCACAACGACACGATGCTCGACCCCGAGCAGCGCATCTGGGGCTTCGAGACCAACTTCGGCGGCCTCGCCGAGATCGCGCTCGTCAAGTCCAACCAACTCATGCCGAAGCCCGACCACTTGAGCTGGGAGGAGGCCGCGGCTCCCGGTCTGGTCAACTCGACCGCGTACCGCCAGCTCGTCTCGCGCAACGGCGCCGGCATGAAGCAGGGCGACAACGTGCTGATCTGGGGCGCGAGCGGCGGACTCGGCTCCTACGCCACGCAGTTCGCGCTCGCCGGCGGCGCCAACCCGATCTGTGTCGTGTCCAGCGAGCAGAAGGCGGACATCTGCCGGTCCATGGGCGCCGAGGCGATCATCGACCGCAACGCCGAGGGCTACAAGTTCTGGAAGGACGAGCACACCCAGGACCCGAAGGAGTGGAAGCGCTTCGGCAAGCGCATCCGCGAGTTCACCGGCGGCGAGGACATCGACATCGTCTTCGAGCACCCCGGCCGCGAGACCTTCGGCGCCTCGGTGTACGTCACCCGCAAGGGCGGCACCATCACCACCTGCGCCTCCACCTCCGGCTACATGCACGAGTACGACAACCGCTACCTGTGGATGTCCCTGAAGCGCATCATCGGCTCGCACTTCGCCAACTACCGCGAGGCCTGGGAGGCCAACCGCCTGATCGCGAAGGGGAAGATCCACCCGACACTGTCGAAGGTGTACTCCCTGGAGGACACCGGGCAGGCCGCGTACGACGTGCACCGCAACCTCCACCAGGGCAAGGTCGGCGTCCTCGCCCTCGCCCCGCAGGAGGGCCTGGGCGTGCGCGACGAGGAGAAGCGCGCCCAGCACATCGACGCCATCAACCGCTTCCGCAACATCTGAAACGCCCAAGGAGCAGCGGAAGATGACTGAGCGTCAGAAGGACCGGCCGTGGCTCATGCGCACCTACGCCGGTCACTCCACGGCGGAGGCGTCCAACGAGCTGTACCGCCGCAACCTCGCCAAGGGCCAGACCGGCCTGTCGGTCGCGTTCGACCTGCCGACGCAGACCGGCTACGACCCCGACCACATCCTCGCCCGCGGCGAGGTCGGCCGGGTCGGCGTACCGGTCTCGCACCTCGGTGACATGCGGCGGCTGTTCCAGGACATCCCCCTGGAGCAGATGAACACCTCGATGACCATCAACGCCACCGCGATGTGGCTCCTGGCGCTCTACCAGGTGGTCGCCGAGGAACAGGGCGCGGACATCACGCAGCTCCAGGGGACGACGCAGAACGACATCGTCAAGGAGTACCTGTCGCGCGGGACCCATGTCTTCCCGCCCGGGCCGAGTCTGCGCCTGACGACCGACATGATCGCTTACACGGTGTCCCACATCCCCAAGTGGAACCCGATCAACATCTGCAGCTACCACCTCCAGGAGGCGGGGGCCACACCGGTCCAGGAGATCGCTTACGCGATGTCCACCGCCATCGCGGTTCTCGATGCTGTACGCGACTCAGGGCAGGTCCCCGCCGAGAAGTTCGGGGACGTCGTGGCCCGTATCTCCTTCTTTGTGAACGCGGGTGTCCGCTTCATCGAGGAGATGTGCAAGATGCGGGCGTTCGGGCGGATCTGGGATCAGGTCACGCGCGAGCGATACAGCATCGAGAACCCGAAACAGCGCCGGTTCCGGTACGGGGTCCAGGTCAACTCCCTGGGCCTGACCGAGGCGCAGCCGGAGAACAACGTCCAGCGGATCGTCCTTGAGATGCTGGCCGTGACGCTCTCCAAGGACGCCCGCGCGCGGGCCGTCCAACTCCCGGCCTGGAACGAGGCGTTGGGCCTGCCCCGCCCCTGGGACCAGCAGTGGTCCCTTCGGATCCAGCAGGTCCTCGCGCATGAGAGCGACCTGTTGGAGTACGAGGACATCTTCGCCGGCTCCCATGTGATCGAGGAGAAGGTGGCCCAGCTGGTCAAGGACTCCCTCGCCGAGATCGACCGGATCCAGGAGATGGGCGGTGCGATGGCCGCCGTCGAGTCCGGGTACCTCAAGTCCCAGCTCGTCTCCTCGCACGCCGAGCGCAGGGCGCGCATCGAGGGCGGCGAGGACAAGATCGTCGGGGTCAACGTCTTCGAGACCACCGAGCCCAACCCGCTCACCGCCGACCTGGACGCCGCGATCATGTCGGTCGACCCGGCCGTCGAGGCCCGCGTGGTGCGGGCCATCGGCGACTGGCGCACCACCCGGCAGGAGTCGTCGGACCGGCAGGGCATGGGCGACCCGTACCACTACCCGACCACCCTTCAGGCCCTGCAGCGCCTGAAGGACGCCGCCGCCGGCACGGAGAACCTGATGGAGGCCACCCTTGAGTGCGCCCGGGCCGGGGTGACCACCGGCGAGTGGTCGGGGGCGCTGCGCGAGGTGTTCGGCGAGTTCCGGGCGCCCACGGGCGTCTCGTCCGCGCCGGTCGCCGTGACCGCCGAGGAGGGCACGCCGCTCGCCGTCGTACGCGAGAAGGTGGCGCGTACGGCCGAGGAGATGGGGTCCGGCAAGCTCCGCCTCCTGGTCGGCAAGCCTGGTCTGGACGGACACTCCAACGGGGCCGAGCAGATCGCGGTGCGTGCGCGGGACGCCGGCTTCGAGGTGGTCTACCAGGGCATCCGGCTCACCCCGGAGCAGATCGTGTCCGCCGCGCTGTCGGAGGACGTGCACTGTGTGGGCCTGTCCATCCTGTCCGGCTCGCACGCCGAGCTGGTGCCGGATGTGCTGGAGAGGATGCACGAAGCGGGGGCGCACGACGTGCCCGTCATCGTCGGCGGCATCATTCCGAATGCCGACGCCGAACAATTGAAGCGGGCGGGCGTGGCCGCCGTCTTCACCCCGAAGGACTTCGGTATCACGGAGATCATCGGCCGTATCGTCGACGAGATCCGGCAAGCGAACAAGCTCGACCCTCTGGAGGTCCCCGCATGACCGCGCCCATCAACCGTCTCCGTCCGCGGCGTTCCTGCCTCGCGGTCCCGGGCTCGAACCCCCGCTTCCTGGAAAAGGCCCAGGGCCTGCCGGCCGACCAGGTCTTCCTCGACCTGGAGGACGCCTGCGCGCCGCTCGCCAAGCCGGAGGCCCGGCACACCATCGTCAAGTTCCTCAACGAGGGTGACTGGACCGGCAAGACGCGCGTGGTCCGCGTGAACGACTGGACCACCGAGTGGACGTACCGCGATGTCGTGACGGTCGTCGAGGGCGCGGGCCAGAACCTCGACTGCATCATGCTGCCGAAGGTGCAGGACGCCCAGCAGGTCGTCGCGCTCGACCTCCTGCTCACCCAGATCGAGAAGACGATGGGCTTCGAGGTCGGGAAGATCGGCATCGAGGCGCAGATCGAGAACGCCAAGGGCCTCAACAACGTCAACGCGATCGCCGAGGCCTCGCCCCGCACCGAGACCATCATCTTCGGCCCGGCCGACTTCATGGCGTCCATCAACATGAAGACCCTGGTCGTCGGCGAGCAGCCGCCGGGCTACGGCGCGGACGCGTACCACTACATCCTGATGAAGATCCTGATGGCGGCCCGCGCCAACGACCTCCAGGCGATCGACGGCCCCTACCTGCAGATCCGCAACGTGGACGGCTACCGCGAGGTCGCCCAGCGCGCCGCCGCCCTCGGCTTCGACGGCAAGTGGGTCCTGCACCCCGGTCAGGTCGAGGCGTCGAACGAGATCTTCTCGCCGTCGCAGGAGGACTTCGACCACGCCGAGCTGATCCTGGACGCGTACGACTACTGCACCTCCGAGGCGGGCGGCAAGAAGGGCTCCGCGATGCTCGGCGACGAGATGATCGACGAGGCCAGCCGCAAGATGGCGCTCGTCATCTCCGGCAAGGGCCGGGCCGCCGGCATGACGCGTATCTCGAAGTTCGAAATCCCCGAGAGCTAAGGAGCCCTGAGCGCGATGCAGTTCGGACGCACTTACGAGGAGTTCGAGGTCGGGGCGGTCTACAAGCACTGGCCCGGAAAGACGGTCACCGAGTACGACGACCACCTCTTCTGTCTCCTCACCATGAACCACCACCCGCTCCACATGGACACCAACTATGCGGAGAAGACGACCGATTTCGGGAAGAACGTCGTCGTGGGCAACTACATCTACTCGCTGTTGCTGGGCATGAGCGTTCCGGATGTGTCCGGGAAGGCCATCGCCAACCTGGAGATCGAGTCGCTGAAGCACGTGGCGCCGACCTTCCACGGCGACACGCTCTACGGCGAGACGACGGTTCTCGACAAGACGCCGTCGAAGTCGAAGAACGACCGCGGGATCGTCTACGTGGAGACCAAGGGCTACAAGCAGGACGGCACGCTGGTCTGTGTGTTCCGCCGCAAGGTCATGGTCCCGACGGAGACGTACATCAAGGAGCGCGGCGGCGAGCAGCCCGGCCGCCCGGAGCTCGTCGAGCCCGTGAAGAAGCAGGAGAAGTAGCAATGAGCCGACTCGCTCAGACCGCTGGCCTCACCGACGTCCAGCAGGAGATCCTGTCCACCGTCCGGGACTTCGTCGACAAGGAGATCATTCCTGTCGCGACGGAGTTGGAGCACCGGGACGAGTACCCGCAGCAGATCGTCGACGGCCTCAAGGAGTTGGGGCTCTTCGGCCTCATGATCCCGGAGGAGTACGGCGGCCTGGGCGAGTCGCTCCTCACGTACGCGCTGTGCGTGGAGGAGATAGCGCGGGGCTGGATGTCGGTCTCCGGCATCATCAACACGCACTTCATCGTGGCGTACATGCTGAAGCAGCACGGCACCCAGGAGCAGAAGGACACCTTCCTGCCGCGGATGGCGCTCGGCGAGGTGCGCGGCGCGTTCTCCATGTCGGAGCCGGCGCTCGGCTCGGATGTGTCGGCGATCACGTCGAAGGGCGTCAAGGACGGTGACGAGTACGTCCTGAACGGCCAGAAGATGTGGCTGACGAACGGCGGAACGTCGAATCTGGTGGCCGTTCTGTGCCGGAGTGACGAGGGTCACCCGGAGGGCACGGCGCCGCACAAGTCGATGACGACGTTCCTGGTCGAGAAGGAGCCCGGCTTCGGCGAGGTCCGTCCCGGGCTGACCATCCCGGGCAAGATCGACAAGATGGGTTACAAGGGGGTCGATACCACCGAACTCATCATGGACGGACTGCGAATTCCGGCCAATCGTGTGCTCGGCGGGGCCACCGGTCGCGGGTTTTACCAAATGATGGACGGTGTCGAAGTCGGTCGCGTCAATGTTGCAGCGCGTGGCTGCGGCGTCGCGCAGCGTGCCTTTGAATTGGGTGTCTCTTATGCCCAACAACGCCACACTTTCGGAAAAGCGATCGCCGAGCACCAGGCGATTCAGTTCAAGCTGGCCGAGATGGCTACCAAGGTCGAGGCCGCTCATGCGATGATGGTTAACGCAGCACGCAAAAAGGACTCCGGGGAACGAAACGACCTCGAAGCAGGGATGGCGAAGTACCTCGCGTCCGAATACTGCAAAGAAGTCGTGGAGGACGCCTTCCGTATCCATGGTGGCTACGGGTTCTCCAAGGAGTACGAGATCGAGCGGCTCTACCGCGAGGCCCCGATGCTGCTGATCGGTGAAGGTACCGCCGAGATCCAGAAAATGATCATTGGGCGGCGCCTGCTCGAGGAGTATCGACTCCAGGGCTAAAAGTCCTGATTTGGGTGTTTTCTTCACGATGAAGATCACACTCTGTCAACACTCTTCGGCCGCCGACTCGGCTTCCCGGCTTGCCCAGTTGTTGCGTGCAACCGATACGATCCCGGAAAAGCCGCCGTCCCCCGTCTCCGCGCGGCATCATCCGCTACGAAGGTCATCCATGCCCCACAGCCAAACCTCTGCACCACGCGACGGCGCCCTCAAGGGCCGCCTTGCTCGCGGAGCATCGCCGTGGCTTCTGCCGACCGTCGCCACCGCAGCGATCAGCCTCGCCCGCTCGCGCCGTTCCACGGCCGCGCGGGTCGTCGCCGTACCCGCCACCGCTCTTGCGGCGGGCATGCTGTGGTTCTTCCGCGACCCCGAGCGCGAGATCACTCAGGGCCGGGTCATCTCCCCGGCCGACGGTGTGGTGCAGAGCATCATGCCGTGGAAGGACGGACGCACCCGCGTCGCGATCTTCATGAGCCCGTTGAACGTCCACGTCAACCGCGCGCCTCTGTCGGGCACGGTGACTTCGGTCGAGCACATCCCCGGTGGGTTCGTGCCGGCGTTCAACAAGGAGAGCGAGAACAACGAGCGCGTTGTCTGGCACTTCGACACCGAGCTCGGTGACATCGAGATGGTGCAGATCGCGGGCGCGGTCGCACGGCGCATCGTTCCTTACGTGCCGCAGGGCACGAAGGTGGAGCAGGGTGAGCGAATCGGTCTGATCCGTTTCGGCTCGCGCGTCGACATCTACCTCCCTGAGGGTGTCGAGGTCGCGGTCGAGGTCGGTCAGAAGACCGAGGCTGGGGTGACTCGCATTGACCGTGATTGATCCTGATACACAGGCCGGGTGGGTGCCCGAGGCCGAGGACGACTCCGAAGAGGAGATGCCGCTGTCGCTGCGTCTCTCAATAGCGGACACCCTCACCCTCGGTAACGCCACGTGCGGGTTCATGGCGGTGTACTTCACCACCACCGGCATCCTCATCCCGCACCTCACCGGCGACGAGGCGGGCATGGCCCGCAACAGCGCCGCCACCGCGGTGATACTGATGCTGTGCGCGGCGGTCTTCGACCTCTTCGACGGCCTCGTGGCCCGCAAGCTGCGGTCGTCGCCGATGGGCGCGGAGCTGGACAACCTCTCCGACCTGATCAGCTTCGGTCTCGCTCCCGCGTACTTCGTGCTCGTTTACGGCATGGTCGCGAGGGACGCGCATGAGCGGGTCGCGGCGGTGGGCGCGATCGTCGTGCTGTTGGCGGTGGTGCTGCGGCTTGCGAGATTCTCGTGCGTCACCGTGAAGGACGGCACCTTCCAGGGCATGCCCTCGCCGTTCGGTGCGCTCACGGTCGTCTCGATCGTGCTGCTCGAGCTGCCGTTCTACGCGACGCTGATGGCGATCGTGGGTACGGCGTGGCTGATGGTGAGCCGGGTCGAGTATCCGAAGCCTCGTGGCCGCCTGGCCGTCGCGATGCTGTCGTGGATCGTGCTGAGCATAGGGCTGCTCGCTGCCTGGGCCTTCGATGCGCCCGGTGGGCAGTTGCTGCTTCAGACGGGCTGTGCGCTGCAGCTCGTGCTCGGCGCGGTGATTCCGCTCTTCGCCACGGCTCGACGGGTGAACAACTTCCGCGACAACCGCCGCGAGGCGCGTGCGGCTCAGCTGCCGTAGTTCACACCAGTACGTTGACCGAAGGGGCCCGAACCAACAGGTTCGGGCCCCTTTGGCGTATCCGGCCGCCCTGCGCGTCGGCCGGCCCGTTCGACGTCAGCCGCGCCTGCCCCGGCCCGCGTACCGCCCCGGTGGGACCCCGATGAGGCGCTTGAAGTGCCGGGTCAGATGCGACTGGTCGTAGAAGCCCGCCTCCCGTGCCACCTCGCCGGCCGGGCGCCCCGCCAGGAGCAGCCGGCGTGCGCGGTCGACGCGGCGCGAGGTGACGTACTGGTGCGGGGCGATACCGAAGGCGGCGCTGAAGGCACGGACGAGATGGGCGGGATGGGCGTGCACGAGCCCGGCCGCCTCGTCCAGGGTGATGCCGTCGAGCAGCCGCTCGTCCAGGAGGTCGCGCAGCGCATGGGCGACACCGGGTGCGGGCGGCTCGTCCGCTGCCGTCAGACGGGGGCGCAGGTGGGTGCGCAGACGCTCCGCGACGAGGGCGAGGCGGCTCTCCGCCTCCAGTTCGTCGCCGACGTGTGTCAGGGACCCGTGCAGCCGGCCGATACGGCGACGCAGGACCGGGTCGACGAGGTCGGGGCTGTCCACCGCAGGGCCGATGAGGGTCTCGTCGAGCAGCGTGCTGTCGAGGTAGAGCACCCGCTTGCGGAACCCGCCGGGGGTGGCGGGCGAGCCGTTGTGCGGAACGTGCGGCGGGAGCAGGCTGACCGTGTCGCCCGGGGTGCCGTGCTGGTGCCGGTCCAGGTCGTAGCGGACGGCTCCGTCGTCGACGATCAGAAGCGTCCAGGCGTCATGGACGTGCATGGGGTAGGCGTGCTCGGTGAAACGGGCGTGGAAGACCTCCACGACGCCCGTCACGGCAGGACGCCAGGCGGTGATGCGCTCGCCGGGGACCATGCAAGGAACGTACAAGACGCGGCATCCGCGCACGCGGGAGTCTCGACGCATGAGAACAGACGCCCCCGCCACCGCGCACCACGAAGCCCCCGAGCCCACTGCCGAGCTGGCGCCCGTCCGCTTCGACACCAAGATCGCCGTGCTGCTGCGCGAGGACCTCGAGCCCTGGCAGCGGCTGAACGTCACCGCGTTCCTGGTCAGCGGGCTCGGCTCGACGACGCCCGAAGTGGTCGGCGAGCCCTACGCGGACGCCGACGGGACCGCGTATCTGCCGATGTTCCGCCAGCCCGTGCTGGTCTTCGAAGGGGCCAAGGAGCTGATGGCCGCCGTGCGCCGCCGTGGGCTGTCCCGCTCCCTGACGACGGGCGTGTTCACCGCCGACCTGTTCGCCACCGGCAACGACCGGGACAACAGGGCGGCGGTGCGGGCCGTGCACGGTGAGCAGCTCGACCTGGTCGGCATCGCGGTGTACGGGGCCCGGAGCGCGGTGGACAAGGTGCTCAAGGGCGCTCGGATGCATCCCTGACGCGCGGGAGCGTCCAGGCGGTCACAGGTCCTGACCCGTGACCGCCCGGACGGCCTGGTGCCGCGGCCGCCGGGGCGGCCGGGGGCCGATGTCGGCTCAGTTCCTGGTGAACGACGCGGCGGCCTCGGACGCCTCCGACCCGCGCACCACCGAGGACCCGCCCTTCGCCTTCTTGTCCGGCTTGATGATCACGCTCTCCAGGGACGACGGCTGCTTCGGGTCGGAGAAGTTCTGCGGGCCGAAGCCGGACTCGAAGTCGTTCATCGTCAGGAGCGCCTTGTCCACGCCCTCGCGGGTGAGGTCCTTGTCCGCGCAGGCACGCTTCAGGGCCTCGCCGAACGCGGCGGCCGCGGTCCAGCCCGCGACCACGCCGTTGTCGAGGGGGTCCTTCGGGTAGGCCTTGGCGTAGTCGGCGGCGAGCTTGGCGGGGCCCTCCGCCTTGTCGCCGATGGGGAGCGCCGGGGTGGCGACGTAGTACATCGCCTCCAGGGCGGGCCCGGCCTCGGTGGCGAGGAGCTGGGGGGCGTACGCCGAGTTGTTGCCGATGACGGGGACCTTGAGGCCGGTCGCCGCCGCGACGCCGACCAGGGAGGCCGCCTGGCGCGGGCCCGCGCTGATCACGATCGCCTTGACGCCCGCCTTCTTGAGGGCGGAGACCTGCGCGGACATGTCGTTGTCGGTCGGCTTGATCTTCTGCTCGACGATCTTCAGGCCCGTCTCCTTGGCCATGTGCTGGGAGCCGGCCAGGGCGTTCTCGCCGTAGTCGCCCTCGAAGTAGACATGGCCGAGCTTGTCGCCCTTCTTGAGGCCCTTCTCCTTCATCAGGAAGTCGATCGCGTTGATCGTCTCGATGTCGTACGTCGTGCCGAGCACCCGGATGTACGGGCTGCCGAGCAGCGACGCCGACCAGGCCTGCGGAATGACCAGGGCCTTGTCCTGGCCGTCGATGCGCTGCTTGAGCGAGGCGACGAAGGGCGAGCCGATGAACTCCGAGAAGCCGAGCACCTCGGGCTCCAGCTCGGTGTAGGTGGCGAGGGCGCGCTGCGGGTCGTAGCCGTGGTCGCGGACCTTGAGTTCGAGGTCGCGGCCGCAGATGCCGCCCTCGGCGTTGGTCTGCTTCACCCAGAGCTGCTCGGCCTGGGTGACGCTCTTGCCGAGGGTGGCGTAGACGCCGGTCATGTCGGTGAGCGCACCGAGGGTGATCTTCTTGTCGGTCACGCCGGGGCCGGCCTTCACTCCCCCGGCGCCCTCCTTGCCGCCCTCGTCACCGGTCTTCGCCTTGGAGCTGCACCCTGCGGCGCCGCCCACGGCGAGCAGTGCGGCGAGCACCGCCGCTGTCATTCTCGTACGCGAATTCATTTGTCCTCCCCAGAAGTTGATGCTGCGGTGCGCCGGGCGGCGAGCCTCACCAGGCCGCCGGGCAGGAAGAGCACGACCGCCACGACGGCGGCCCCGTAGAGGTACCGGGACGCCTCGCCCGGTGCGACGCCGCCCGTACCGGGGGCGGAGACCAACGGCAGGGCGTCGCTGTAGCGGGACAGGAGCTGCGGTAGGAGCGACACGAAGGCGGCGCCCACCACCGCCCCCGACACCGAGCCGAGCCCGCCGATGACGATCATCGCCAGGTACTCCAGGGACAGCGCCATGCCGAAGTACTCGGGCACGGTCCGCTGGAAGACCAGGGCGAGCAGCACGCCCGCGAGGCCCGCGTACATGGACGACAGGACGAACACCCCGGCCCGGTAGCGGGCGACGGGCACGCCGAGGACGCCGGCCGCGATGCGGTGGTCGCGGATCGCGTTCATGGCGCGCCCCGGGCGGCCGCGCAGCACCCCGCGGGCGAACAGCCCGCCGCAAAGGAGCAGGAGCAGCCCCGCGTACCAGAGCTTCTCCGCGGACCCGAACGGGACGTTGGCGATGACGATTTCGGAGTCGTCGAAGGTGAGGCCGAAGACGCTCAGCGGAGGTACGTCGCGGCCGTTGAAGCCGCCCGTCAGATCGTGGGCATTGGACAGCACATGCTGGCCGATGAAGATCAGGGCGAGGGTCGCGATGCCCAGATAGGCGCCGCGCAGCCGGCCCGCGATGGGGCTGAACAGGCCGCCCGCGACCCCCGACACGGCGACCGCGAGGGCCGCCGCGACCATCGGCGGCAGACCGATCCCGGTGAGCCCGCCCTTGCCGTCACCCGCGAAGACGCAGTAGCCGTACGCGCCCACCGCGAGGAAGAAGGCATGGCCCATGGAGAGCTGGCCGGTCGCTCCGGTGAGCAGGTTGAGGCCGATCGCGCCGATCGCGGCGGCCATGGCGAACAGTCCCGCCTGCAGCCAGAAGCGGTCGAGGTAGAAGGGGAAGGCGAGCAGGAGGACGGCGCCCACCAGCCATGCGTAAGTACGCCACGGGGTGAGCCACTTGGGGCGCGGGCGCCCGGTCGTCGGCTCCTGTGACTTGACCAGCACGTCGGAGGACTCGGTGGCGTGGGAGACATCAGACACGGGCCAGCTCCTTCGTCCCGAAGAGCCCTGCGGGCCGCACCAGCAGGATGACGACCATGACGAGGTAGGGGCCGAGGTCGCCGAGCCCGCGGCCGAGGAACGTCAAGTCGCCCTGGTAGCCGGTGGCGAGGGACTCGGTGACGCCGACGATCAGGCCGCCGACCAGCGCGCCCGTGGTGGAGTCGAGGCCGCCGAGGATCGCGGCCGGGAAGGCCTTCATCGCGGCGAAGGAGGTGGATCTCTCCAGGCCGGGGGTCGGGAAGACCGTGAGGAACAGCGCGGCCACGGCGGCGAGTCCGCCCGCCACCGCCCAGGCACTGATCGACACCCGGCCCAGGCGTACGCCCATCAGCGCCGCGGTCTCCGCGCTCTCGGCGGCGGCCCGCATGGCGACGCCCCAGGAGGTGAACCGGAACGCCAGCAGGAAGGCGGTGATGAGCAACCCGGCGGCGATCAGGGCGGCGATGCGGGTCTGGGCGATGTGGACCGGCCCGAGCGGCACCACCGTGTCGCCCCAGGGGTCGCCGACCGTGAGGACGCTGGTGCCGATGCGCCGGGTGAGGTCGGTGACGAGAAGGATGTCGACGCCGATGGTGACGATGGCGAGGACGCTCTGGTCGGAGCCCCGGTAGCGGCGCATCACCAGGAACTCGATGGCCGCGCCGACCAGGGCCGCGCCCACGACGCCGACGATGAGGGCGGGCCAGAACCCGATGTCGTCGTGCAGGATCGCGGTGATGTATCCGCCCGCCAACAGCAGTGAGGCATGGGCGAAGTTGACGACTTCGGTGGCCTTGAAGATGACGACGAAGCCGAGGGCGATCAGGGCGTAGACGGAGCCCATCGAGACGCCGTTGAGGAGGAGTTCGAGGAAGGTGGTCATGAGGCGGCAGCCTCCGTTCCTGCGCTGCCTTCGTCGCTGCCGCCCAGGTAGGCGCGTACGACCGCCGGATCGTTCTGTACGTCGCCGGGGGTGCCGTCCGCGATGCGGCGGCCGAAGTCCAGGACGGTCACCGAGTCGGCGAGCCGCATCACCACTCCCATGTCGTGCTCCACAAGGACGATCGAGATGCCGAGGCTGTCGCGCACCCCGGCGATGACGGCTGCGGTACGGCGCCGCTCGTCGGCGGTCATGCCGGCGACGGGCTCGTCCAGGAGCAGCAGCTTGGGCTCCATGCACAGGGCGCGGGCGAGTTCCGCGAGCTTCTGCTGGCCGTACGCCAACGAGCCTGCCGGACGGTCGAGTTGGTCCTCGATGCCGACGAACGCGGCGATCTCCCGGACCCGTTCGCGGTGCCGCCGCTCCTCGCGGGCGGCGGACGGCAGGCGCAGGCCCGCCGCGACGAACCCGGTGCGGGTGAGGCGGTGGCGGCCGAGCAGCAGGCTGTCGGCGACCGTGGCGCGCGGCGGCAGGGCGAGGTTCTGGAAGGTGCGGGCGATGCCGAGTCCGGCGATGCGGTGCGGAGGCAGGCCGGTGAGCTCGTCGGCGCCGAAGCGGACGCTGCCGGAGGTGGCCCGGTAGACGCCCGAGAGGACGTTGAAGGTGGTGGACTTGCCGGCGCCGTTGGGGCCGATGACGGCGTGCACGGTGCCGGGACGGACGGTGAAGTCGACGGCGTCGAGGGCGGTGAGCCCGGCGAAGCGGACCGTCAACTGGCTGACGGTGAGCGGGGGTACGTCGGTCGGGGGTGCGTCGGTCACGGGTGGCGCCTCGGTCATGTCAGGCCTCCGGCCGGGTCGGCGGCGGGCGCGGCGCCGGCGATGGACGCAGGACCGGCAGTACGGCGGCCCGGGGCGGAGCTCTCGAAAGCCTCGTCCCGGTGACGGGAAGTGTCGGCTCCCGGGCCGACTCGGGCAGAGACGCCGGCCGCATCGCCTCTCACCGGGCGCGCGGCCCCGGCGGGGCGACCGGTGACGCGGACCGGGCCACGTGGCCCGAGTGCGCCGGCCCGATGGCGGAAGGTGTCGGCTCTCAGGCCGCCGTCGTGGGTGGGGACATCGGTCATGTCAGCCCTCCCACCGGGACAGCACCGGGTGCCTGGCCGCCGCCCCGGACGCGTCGTCCGCGGCCGTCTCGTCGACGACGCCCAGGTAGCGGCGGCGCACCTCGTCGGAGGCGGCCAGTTCGTCGGCGGGGCCGGACAGGGTGACCTCGCCGACCTCCAGGACGTAGGCGTACGAGGCGAGTTGGAGGGCGAGTGCCGCGTTCTGCTCGACCAGGAGGACGCCGGTGCCCTGCGCGTTGATCTCCCGGACCGTGTCGGCAATACGGGCTGCCATGAGCGGGGCGAGGCCGAGCGAGGGCTCGTCGAGCAGCAGCAGTCTCGGGGACGCCATCAGGGCCCGGCCGACCGCGAGCATCTGCTGTTCCCCGCCGGAGAGCAGGCCCGCGTGCTGGCGGGACCGTTCGGCGAGGACGGGGAAGAGCTCGTGGACGCGGCGCAGCGCCTTGGCCTTCGCCGCGCGGTCGCCGGACGAGCCGAGGGCGCCCGCGCGCAGGTTGTCCTCGACCGTCATCCGGGCGAACACCTGGCGCCCTTCCGGGACTTGGGACACCCCGGCGGCGACGACCCGGCTCGCGGCGAGGCTGTGCAGCGGCTGCCCACCGAGGGTCAGGGCCCCACCGGTCACGGCGCCGCCGTGGAACGACAGCGTGCGGGAAATGGCGCGCAGGAGCGTGGACTTGCCTGCGCCGTTGGAGCCGAGCACGGTGACGACGGCGCCCTCGGGCACCTGGAGCGACACCTGGCGCAGGGCTCGCACGGGTCCGTATCCGACGGACAGGTCCCGTACTTCGAGTGCGGCACCTCCCATGGCTCCCCTCTCTGGACTGTTGGGCCCCGGCGGTCCGTCGGGGGACGGGTGCGGGATGGGGCCTGTGGCGGGTTCTGGGGTCTGGGGCTGGGGCTGGGGCTAGGTCTGGCGGGGGGTCCGCAGGTCCGGTGTGGCCCGGGACCGGTCCGGTCCGGGGTCCGATCCAGGTTGCGGTCCGGGTCCGGTCCGGGGGTCCGGCACGGATTCCGCACGTCTCAGGTACTGCCGGTCCGCGTCGGGCGGCTCCCGGGTTCCGGGGTCCGGCAGACTCACGTTCCGACCGGCAGGTCCTGCGTGGCGCACAGCTCAGCACCGACCGGTCGGTACGTCTACGTCGCGGGGCCGACGTGCTGCCCGTGACCAGCGGGAACCGCGCCCTGTTGTGCACGCGCACAACACCCCACGTCAGGGGTCTGCCGCTGCGGGCCGAGGGGTGGCATCCTCCGGCTCATGGTGGCGCGCAGACCCCGTACGGGGCACGACTGGAAGCTGCTCGCGCAGGCGTGCGGCACCCTCCTGGAGAAGCTCCCGGACATGGTCGACGAGTACTTGCGGCGCCTCGCCGCGCAGTCGCCGACGTACGGCCTGGTCATCCCCTACGACCAGCACTGGCGCGAGGCCGAGGAGGCGATGCGGATAGGCATCGAGGCGATGCGGGCGCCGCGTGCCTCGCCGCGCCGCGACCTGGCCCATGCCGAGCTGCTCGGCCGGCGGCGGGCCCAGCAAGGGTTGCCGCTCGATCTGCTGGTGAACGCCTACCGGGAGGCGGGGCGGTTGACCTGGGAGTCGCTGCTCGACGCTGCGGGGGCGCAGGATCCGGAGCGGGCCGCGGTGGCGATGCAGTCGGCGACCATGGTGTGGTCCGCGGTGGACGAGCAGGTGGACACGGTCTCGGAGGCGTACCGGGCGACCGAGCTGGAGCTTCGGCGGCGTACGGACGAGCGGCTGCAGGCGCTCCTCGACGCGCTCCTGGACGGGCGCCGCGACCCCGAACTCACCTCACGCGCCGCCGCCGGGCTCGATCTGCCCGAGCAGGGGCGGTACGCGGTGGTGGTGCTGCGGGTCGAGCGGCGGGACGGGCGCGAGCCGTTCCACCGGCTCATCCAGGGCACGGGGGTGCGGTTCGTGTGGCGGATGCGGGCCGACTGCGAGCTGGGGGTGGCGGCGCTCGCCCCCGACACGGGGCTCGACGCGCTGGCCTCGCTGCTCGACGGACGCTGTCCCGGGCCGGGCGGGATCAGCCCCGTGGTGGAGGGGCTCGCCGAACTGGGGCGGGCGCGGCAGCTCGCGGAGTTGGCGCTCAGGACGTGTGCGCCGGATACGACGGGGATCGTGCGGCTCGACCGGCGGATGTCGGCCGCGCTGGTGGTTTCGCAGCCGGAGCTTGCGCAGCTGCTCGTGTCCGACGTCTTCGATGCGCTGCTCGGGCTTGATCCGGCGGATCGGGCGGTGTTGCTGGAGACGCTGGACGCGTGGTTGGCGTGTGAGGGGTCTGCCGGGCGGGCGGCCGGGCGGCTCTATTGCCACCGCAATACGGTGTTCAACCGCTTGAAGCGCTTGGAGCAGCTGACGTCGCGGTCTCTGTCCCGGCCGCGGGACCTTACGGAGATGACGCTGGCGTTGGATGCGCATCGGCTGACGCAAGGATGAGAATTCCCCACCCCGCCCCTTCCCGAAATTCTGCGAAGCCTTCCGCCCTGCGGGCGGTGTCCTCAAACGCCGGACGGGCTGATTCATCAGCGATGAATCAGCCCGTCCGGCGTTTGAGGACAGTCTTTTGAAGCCGGCGGCAGCCTTACGGGAAGGGGCGGGGTGGGGGAAAAGAAGCCTCAGACCAGCCGGTCCCGAGCGATCTGCTCCGCCACCCGCTCCAGGATGGGCCCCGCCTCCGCGATGCACTTGGCGACATCCGGCTCGACCGAAGTCAGCGGATAGGCCCGCTCGATCCCGGCCCCGGCCAGCGCCTCCTCGGTGAGAGCGAGGCGGCCGCAGACCGCGACGACCGGCACCCTAGCGGCACGCGCCGCCGCAGCGACCCCCGCCGGAGCCTTCCCGTGCAGCGTCTGCTCGTCCAGCGACCCCTCACCCGTGATCACGAGCGTGGCCCGCGAAAGGGCCGGGGCGAAGCCCAGGACGTCGAGCATGACCTCGATGCCGGCCCGGAACCGCGCACCGAGCGCGACCAGCGCGCCATAGCCGATGCCACCCGCGGCACCCGCACCGGGGGACGCGGCGAACTCCGCGGCCTGGGGCCCGACCGACTTCTCCAGGACCAGCGCGAAGTGCGCGAGGGCCGCGTCCAGCGTGGCCACGTCCTCGGGCGAGGCACCCTTCTGGGGCCCGTACACCGCCGGGGCACCCTTGGGGCCCGTGAGCGGGTTGTCCACGTCGCTGGCGAGGACCAGGTCGACCTCGGCGAAACGCGGGTCGATGCCGGACAGGTCCGCCGTGGCCAGGTCCCGCAGGGGCCCGCCACCGGGGGCGACCGGCTCACCGTCCGCGTCCAGGAACTTCGCACCGAGCGCGGCCAGCATCCCGGCCCCGCCGTCGGTGGTCGCACTGCCGCCGACGCCGAAGACGATCGTGCGCGCCCCCGCGTCGAGCGCGGCGAGCAGCAGCTCGCCGGAGCCGTAGGTGGTGGAGGTGAGGGGGGCGAAGACACCCTCGGGAAGGAGCTGGAGGCCGGAGGCCTCGGCCATCTCGACGACCGCCGTGTCCCCGCGCAGCGCGTACGCCGCCGTGACCTCGGTGCCCACCGGCCCGGTCACCCGCACTTCGCGGCGCTCGAAGCCGCCCGCCACCGCGGCCGCGACGGTGCCGTCGCCGCCATCGGCCACCGGCAGGGCCTCGATCTGTACGTCCGGGGCCACCCGGCGCAGACCGGCCGTCACTCGCTCGGCGACCTGCACGGCCGTGAGCGAACCCTTGAACTTGTCCGCGGCTATCAGCACACGCCTGCTGTTACCTTCTGCCGCCGTTGCTGCAGCGTCCGCCACCTTGGATCCCCTTGCTTTCCGGGCCTTGCTCGCGTCAAGGCAGTCGCGCCGCTGCGACCTTAACCTCCGAGGGGCCTTCGTGCCCATGACGGCCCTCACGTCGAGACGCCCGAGGACGGCGTGCCCACCCCATAAATCAGCTGATTTCCCACCATAGTGGGGCGTCATGAGCACGGAAACGATCGATCAAACCCAGCCCGCCGCACCTCCGGACCCACCCGAGGACAACGCCCCGGACCTGACCCTGGTCGGCATCGGCGTGGTCGCCGTACTGGCCGTGGTGGCCTGGGCCGCGCTCGGCAAGAAGTCGTTCGAGAGTGCCTCGTCCACCGCGCTCGCCTGGGTCCTGGCCAACTTCGCCTGGCTCTTCGTGATCGCCGCCGACATCTTCCTGGTGTTCTGCGCGGTGATCGCGATCAGCCGGTTCGGCCGGATCCGGCTCGGCCCCGACGACTCCAGGCCGGAGTTCACGAACCTCGCGTGGATCGCGATGATGTTCAGCGCCGGCATGGGCATCGGCTTGATGTTCTACGGCGTCGGTGAGCCCCTGCAGCACTACCTGACCCCGCCGCCCGGGACCGGCATGGACGAGCGGACGCCGGGGGCCGCGGGCACGGCCCTGCAGTACTCGTTCTTCCACTGGACGTTCACGCCCTGGGCGATCTACGGCATCGCGGGCCTCGCCCTCGCCTACGCGGGCTTCCGCAAGGGCCGCGGCAACCGGCTGAGCTCGGTCTTCGTACCGTTGCTCGGCGAGGAGCGGGTGGCGGGCTGGCCGGGCCGGCTGATCGATCTGCTCGCCATGTTCGCGACGGTCTTCGGCACGGCGACGAGTCTCGGGGTCGGCGCGCTGCAGGTGGCCACGGGCCTGCATCTGACGGCGGGCGTCGAGGACTCCGTCACGGTCGAGCTGATCATCATCGTCGCCCTCGGCGCCGCGTTCGTGGCCTCGGCCTTCTCGGGGCTGCACAAGGGTGTGAAGTGGCTCAGCACCATCAACATCGTGCTGGCCTCGTGCCTGATGCTCTTCGTGTTCGTCCTCGGCCCGACGGTCTACATCCTCGACGCGATCCCGGCGAGCGTCGGCAACTACCTGTTCCGCCTGATCCCGATGGCGACCCGCACCGGCGCCTTCACCGACAGCTCCTGGCTGGGCAAGTGGACGATCTTCTACTGGGCGTGGTGGATGTCGTGGGCGCCGTTCGTCGGCACCTTCATCGCGCGGATCTCGCGCGGCCGCACGATCCGTGAGTTCCTCATCGGGGTGCTGCTCGTGCCCAGCGGCGCGACGGTCATCTGGTTCTGCGTGATGGGCGGCACCGGCATCCGCCTGGACGAGACGGGCAAGGCCGACATGGCGGCCAAGGTGAACGAGGGCCCGGAGGCCTCGCTGTTCGCGATGCTGGACGCCCTGCCGATCGGCACGGTCACCTCGTGGGTGGCGATGCTCCTGGTCATGACGTACTTCGTGACGAGCGCCGACTCGGCGTCCCTGGTGATGGGTTCGCTGACCAGCCGGGGCGCGCTGCACCCGCGGACCTGGCTGGTCGTCGTCTGGGGCGTGCTGATGGCGGCGGTCGCCGCGGTGCTCCTGGTCGCGGGCGGCCTGAGCTCGCTGCAGAGCGCGACGATCCTGGTCGCGCTGCCCTTCGTGCTCGTGATGCTGGCCCTGTGCTGGGCCCTGCTGAAGGAGCTGCGCGAGGACCCGGGCGCGGGCCCGCCCCGCAGCCACGCCCTGCACGGCCTGCGGGACGCGGTGAAGACGATGGTGGGCGACGCGGTCTCCGAGCAGGGTTCGCCGGTACGTCACCACCGGTTGCGGCGCATCGTGAAGTCGCGCACCCAGGACGAGGACTGACCGCACCTGACGGCCGGGCATCGGTTGAACGATGTTCGCGGCCGCGCTGATCCCGGCGGCGTTCACCACGGACACGGCGAACGCCGCCCTGACGCAGACGCTCGCCGGGGCGTGGATCGGTGAACTGGCGGCGCGGACCGTACGGTTGGCGACGCTCTCCGGGTGATCCGGACGAGCTGTCCGCAGCGATTACGCTGCCCTGCGTGACCACTCTCGACTACGCCACGTACATCGCCGGCCTGCCCAAGATCCTCGCCGGTGCCGCCATGCTCTTCCGCGACGGCGAGGGCCGCGTGCTGATCCTCGACCCCAACTACCGCGAGGGCCTGGCCCTGCCCGGCGGAACCATCGAGTCGGACGACGAGGAGACGCCCCGCGAGGCCGCCCGGCGCGAGACCCTGGAGGAGATCGGCCTGGACGTGGCGCCGGGCCGGCTGCTCGCGATCGACTGGGTGCCTGGGCCGGACCGGCCGCCGATCGCCGCCTATCTGTACGACGGCGGGGTGCTCACGCAGGAGCAGCTCGACGCGATCGTGCTGCAGGAGGAGGAACTGGACTCCTGGCAGCTGGTCACGGTCAAGGAACTCGACGGGTATGGTCCCCCGCGCACGGTCGCCAGGATCCGGGCCGCCCTGGCCGCGCTGGAGGCGGGCACGGGGCCGGCCGAGCTGGTGAACGGGGAGCGGGTCTAGGGGACTTGGGCCCGGGTCGGCAGGTAGACGTCCGGCCCGGTGCCTCGTTCGCCCGGACCCAAATGCGCTGGCCGGGGCCGAGGGTGGCTGCGTACGCTCGCTGCATGACCATGGTCGCCATCCTCAGCGGCGCCGGGATCTCCACCGACTCCGGCATCCCCGACTACCGCGGGCCGAACGGCCTGTGGCGACGCGATCCCGAGGCCGAGAAGCTCGTCACGTACGAGTACTACATGGCCGATCCGGAGATCCGCCGCCGCTCCTGGCAGATGCGGCGCACCAGCGCGACCTGGAGCGCCGAGCCGAATGTCGCGCACGAGGCCATCGCCGCCTTCGAGCGCGCCGGGAACCCGGTGCGGGTCATCACACAGAACGTCGACGGGCTGCACCAGCTGGCCGGCGTCTCCGCCCGCAAGGTCCATGAACTGCACGGCACCGCGCGGTCGGTGGTGTGCACCCGGTGCCATGCCCGTACGTCGATGGCGGACGCGCTGGTCCGGGTCGAGGCGGGCGAGGCCGATCCCTCATGCCTGACCTGCGGCGGGATCCTGAAGTCGGCGACCGTCATGTTCGGCGAGGGCCTCGACCCCGTCGTGCTCGGCGAGGCGATGGGGATCGCCAAGGCCTGTGAGGTCTTCGTGGCGGTCGGTACGACGCTGCAGGTGCAGCCCGCAGCCTCGCTGGCCGGGATCGCCGCCGAGCACGGGGCCCGCCTGATCATCGTGAACGCCGAGCCGACGCCGTACGACGGGCTGGCGCACGAGGTGATCCGCGAGCCGATCGGGACCGCGCTGCCGGCGCTGCTCGAACGGCTGGCGGGCTGACCTACGGCAGCTTGTCCCAGGCGTGCCCCAGCGCGCCGTCGTGGCTGCGCACCAGCGCGACCAGGGCGGCGATCGCGCGCGGGTCCAGCTGTTCGTCGTGGACGTGGAGCCGGAAGCCGGACCCGCCGCTCTGCCAGTCGAGGGCGACCCGGCCGTTCCGGCGCCATTTCGTGCGGCGCGGCATCCGGGCCACATCGCCGTCCCCGCCGATCATCGCGGCGACACCGATGGCCAGTTGGACGGGCGAGATCAGCCACCACACGCACCACCAGAAGGGGTTGCCCTTGCGGCCGGCGAACGGTGCCTGGCCCGCCTGCTGCACGGTCCAGCGGGTGCGCACGGCGCCGCGCAGGGCCGGTTCGCGCCCGATCAGCGCGACCGGTTCGCCGCTCGCGCCGAGTACTTCGTACGTCGCCGACGCGCCCTTGGCCGCGGACTTGGTGGTGACGTACGCGAAGGGCTGTCCGCGGTGGGCGTCGAACCAGAGCGCGAAGGTCCGGACGCCCTGCTTGCGGGCCTGTTTGTACGCGGCGACGCCGCCGGGCGGCAGGGCCCGTTCCAGGTAGGCGAGGGGCGCGGCGCCGTCGGGGTGGGTCCGCAGATCCTCTTCGTCGACGAGGATCCGGAGCAGGGGCTCGCCGCCCGGCTGCGGCCTTGACCGCCACCCCGATTCGTCCAGCCATACGACCTTTGACACGCCTTGCCCTTCCCCCGTGTCTCCCCTGTACCTGGCGACGACCCTAGAACAGCGCCTGCTCCGCCTCCGCCCCGCCCTCGAACTCCAGGAGGCGCTGCTTGCGGTCGAGGCCGCCGCCATAGCCGGTGAGGCTGCCGTTGGCGCCGACGACGCGGTGGCAGGGGACGATGATGCCGATCGGGTTCTTGCCGTTGGCGAGGCCGACCGCGCGGGACGCGGCCGGGTTGCCGAGGGCCTCGGCGAGTTCGCCGTACGACCGGGTCTCGCCGTACGGGATCTTCCGGAGCTCGGCCCAGACGCTGCGCTGGAAGTCCGTGCCGTGCAGGTGCAGGGGCAGGTCGAAGTCGGTCAACTCGCCCTTGAAGTAGGCCTCCAGCTGCTGGATGACGTGTGAGAAGGGCTCGTCGTCAAGGACGCCAAAGGTCTCCTCGGCAGGGCGGTGGCGCTGGTCGGTCATGTAGAGGCCGGAGAGGACGCCGTCGGTGGCGACGAGGGTGAGCGGGCCGTAGGGGCTGTCGATCACCATGTGCTGCTTGTTCTGGGCCATGTGTGTGGCTCCTTACACGGGTTACGCGGGAAGGTGGTTGATGGGGTGGTCGTCCGTCGCCCACAGGTATTGGACGGCGTACGCCCGCCACGGCTGCCAGGCCGCGGCCCGCGCGGTGAGCGCCGCCGGGGTCGACGGCAGGCCGAGGTCGGCCGCCGCCCGCCGGATCCCCAGGTCGGAGGGGAGGAACGCGTCCGGGTCGCCGAGCGCCCGCATGGCGATCACTTCGACGGTCCAGGGCCCGAACCCGGGCAGTGCGTTGAGCTTGGCGCGTGCCTCGTCCCAGTCGCGTTCGACGCCCAAGTCGAGGGTTCCGTCCGCCAGTTGGCCGACCAGCGTGGTCAGGGTGGTGCGGCGGCTGCGCGGCAGGGCGAGCGACTCGGGGTCGAGCGCGGCCAGCGCCTGCGGCGAGGGGAAGAGGTGGGTGAGGCCGCCCTCGGGGTCGTCGATCTCCTCGCCGTGCGCGGTGACCAGGCGGGCCGCGTGGGTGCGGGCGGCGGCCGTGGAGACCTGCTGGCCCAGGACGGCGCGTACCGCGAACTCCGCCTCGTCCACCGTGCGCGGCACGCGGCGGCCCGGGGCCTTCGCGACGAGGGGCGCGAGCAGCGGGTCGGCGCTGAGCTGTTCGTCCACGGCGACCGGGTCGGCGTCGAGGTCGAGCATGCGGCGGCAGCGGCTGATGGCGACGGTGAGGTCGCGCTGGTCGGTGAGGGCGAGGCGGCAGGCGATGTGGTCGGGGTTCGGGGTGAGGGCGACGACGCCGTGTCCGTACGGGAGGCGGAGCGTGCGGCGGTAGGCGCCCTCGCGCCACTCCTCCACGCCGGGTACGGCGGTGGCGGCGAGGTGGCCGAAGAGGTTGTCGGGGTTGAGGGGGGCGCGGAACGGGAGGCGGAGGCTCAGGACGCCGGGGGTCCGCTCGGCGGTGCGCAGGCCGCGGGCGGCGCGGGTGCGCAGGTCGCCCGGGGTGAGGGCGAAGACCTCGCGGACCGTGTCGTTGAAGGTGCGGATCGAGGCGAATCCGGCGGCGAACGCGATCTCCGCCATGGGCAGTTCGGTGGTCTCGATCAGCAGCCGAGCGGTCTGCGCGCGCTGGGCGCGGGCCAGGGCGAGCGGACCCGCGCCGAGCTCGGCGAGCAGCTGCCGCTCGATCTGCCGGGTGCTGTAGCCGAGCCGGGCGGCCAGGCCCGGCACGCCCTCGCGGTCGACGATGCCGTCGCCGATGAGGCGCATGGCGCGGGCCACGAGGTCGGCGCGGTGGTTCCACTCCGGGGAGCCGGGGCTGGTGTCGGGGCGGCAGCGCTTGCAGGCACGGAATCCGGCCTGCTGGCAGGCGGCCGCGCTCGGATAGAAGCGCATGTTCTCGGGCTTGGGCGGCACGACCGGACAGCTGGGGCGGCAGTAGATCTTCGTGCTCGTGACCGCGGTGAAGAACCAGCCGTCGAAGCGTGCGTCCTTGGACTGGACGGCGCGTACGCAGCTCTCGGTGTCGGTGTGCATGGATATAGCTTCGCCCAAGGTCAGGGGGATGGCTGGCGAGAATCCGACATCAACCTCGGGGCGCGGTGGCGGGGCTGGGCGAGGTCCGCGCAGAGCGCGAACACCTCGGGGCCGCGCGAGGTGCACGCCGACCGCGGCGCCTCGGGCCCCGGCGTGGGGCCTACGCGAGATCCGCGCAAGCCGCGAAGGCCTCGTACGCCCGCTCGTCGAAGAGCACGAACCCCACCTCCTCGACCTCCGTACGCGCGCCGCGCACCGTGTCCAGCGCGACCCGGGCGGCCTCGTCGAGCGGCCAGCGGTACACCCCGGTGGAGATCGCCGGGAAGGCGACCGTGCGCGCCCCCAACTCGTCGGCCACGCGCAGGGATTCGCGGTAGCAGGAGGCGAGCCGCTCCGGGTCGCTGCCGGGGCCCTGCCATACCGGGCCGACCGTGTGGATCACCCATCGCGCGTCGAGCCGCCCCGCCGTGGTGGCCACGGCGCGACCGGTGGGCAGGCCCTTGCCGTAGTGGCCGGCGCGCAGCTTGCGGCAGGCGGCGAGGATCTCGGGGCCGCCGCGCCGGTGGATGGCTCCGTCCACGCCTCCGCCGCCCAGGAGGGACGAGTTGGCGGCGTTGACGAGCGCGTCGGCGGACTGCTCGGTGATGTCGCCCCGGACGAGGGTGATGGTCGTCATCCCGGCATCGTACAAACCCTTCCGCTTGCCTCTTTTGAGCGATACAAGTCACGGAAACAGGACAGGAGCCGCGCCGGATGGAGCGCGGGACTGTCGAACTTGGGCAAGTTCCTCTGGAATGTGCCACTCCCCTATTCCGGCCACCATGCCTGCATAGCCTCCTCGTCACCCCGGCGCGAGATGTGCGCCAACCGGCGGTGCAGGGAGGGGATTTCGGGTGCCCGGGATCGATGTGAGTCTGCTCGAAGCGATCAGCGTGCCCGGCGCGCGGGGCGCCGCGCTGGTCGACTGGACCTGCGGCTTCGCCCTGCACTGTGCCGGTGAGTCGCCCGGCGGGGACCCCGAGACGGCTGCCGCGCGGACGGCGGAGCTGGCCAGGCTGGTGATGGAGTCCGGCGCGTTCGATCCGGGCGGTGCCCGGATACCCGCCGGTCCGGAAGCCCCCGAGCGCACGGACGATGCCCCCGACGCGGACGCGGACCCCGCGTACCCGGTCGAGGACCTGATCATCACCACCCGCGACGGCTACCACCTCATACGCTTCGTCGAAGGCACCCTCGACAGCAGCGTGTTCCTGCACCTGTGGCTGGACCGCGACGCCGGCAATCTCGCGCTCGCCCGGCTGCGCCTGCAGGACCTGACCAGACGGCTGGTCCTGCAGTGAGAACCACGTCGCCCGCGGCGGCGACCACCCTGCCCGTCCGCTCCACCATGCTGCTGCGCCTGGCCGCGGAGCGCGCCACCGGAGCGCTGCAGCGGGAGCCGGGCACGCTCCATCTCGTCGACGGGCAGGTGGTGCACGCCGAGAGCCCGCGCTCCCCCGGCCTCGACACCCTCCTGATCGCGCAGGGCCGCCTCTCGCAGGCGGACTGGGACGAGGCACGGGCCGGCGCCGGCGATCCGCACCGCGCGGCCGAGCACCTGGTCAAGAACGGCCGGCTGTCCCTCGGGGAGCTCGAACTGTGCCGTCTGAGCGCGCTGTTCGACGCCGCGTACTTCGCACTGGCCCCGCACGGCGGGCCGACCCGGTTCCGGCACGGCACGGCCCGCGCCGGCGACCGGCCGTGGTCCGTCGCCGTGCAGCGGGTCATCGGTGAATCGCTGCGCCGCAGACGGCTGTTGGACGGCCTGTGGCCGGGCCCGCACCTCGACGACCGGCCGCTGGTGCGCCGCCCACCGGCGGCCGGACAGTGCGTCCCCGGGCGACTGCGCGCCGTCCTGGCGCTGGCCGACGGATCGCGTACGCCCACCGACATCGCCGGCGCACTGGGCAGGCCTGCCTTCCACGTGCTCCTCGAGGTGCGGCGCCTCGCCGTCGCCGGGCTGATCGACCCCTGTCTGCCGCCCGATCCCCCGACCGGCCGCGGCGATCCCCCCAGCCGGTCGCTGACGGCCCGCCCCCGGGCGCCGGACCTCGTGCCGGACGACGTGTACGCCCCCGACATCGCCCTGCTGCGGCGTGTCCGCGACGCCCTGGAGGCCCGTCTTTGAAGCCGCAATCGACCGCCGGGTCCGGGGCTCCCCCATGAGACGCACGATCCGGCGCCGAGCCGAAAGGAGACAAGTCATGGCGGCAGAGGCCGAGTTGACCGGTGAGCTCGGGCGACTGCGGGCCTGTGTGCCGCAGGTGACCGGCGCGCTCGTCGTGGGCGACGGCGGTCGGGTACTGGCCGAGAGCGTCACCGGCGCCCCCGCGGGCCGCCTCGGCGCCCGCACCTCGGAGGTGCTCGGGGCGGCCCTGCGGCTGGCCGACGTCGCCGGTCAGGGCGTCGTCGACGAGTTCCTGATGCGCGGCGAGCACGGCTGGGTGGTCGTCTGCACCGCCGGCTCCAGCGCCGTCCTCGCGCTTGTGACAGAGCCCTGGACCAACGTCGGCCGGCTCCGCTTGGAGGCTCGCCGGTCCAGCGCCCGTATCGGCGTGCTGATCGACGGCGCGCTCGAACGACTGGAGAACACCCCACCATGAATCCTCCCTCCCCCCGCTCCCCGAACAAACGAAGAGGAAGTGCGACGCCCATGATCAATACCGAGACCGCCCTCAAGGAAGCAATGACCGGCATCGAGGGCACCCTGGGTGCGGCCCTCGTCGACTACAGCAGCGGAATGGCCCTCGGCACGCTGGGCGGCAGCAAGGACCTCGATCTGTCCGTGGCGGCGGCCGGCAACACCGATGTGGTCCGCGCCAAGGTGCGCACCATGGAGATGCTCGGCCTCAAGGACGAGATCGAGGACATCCTGATCACCCTGGGCGGCCAGTACCACCTGATCCGGCTCCTGAAGTCCCGCAACAACAGCGGCCTGTTCCTGTATCTGGCCCTGGACAAGGAGCGCGCCAACCTCGCCATGGCCCGGCACCAGCTCAAGCGCATCGAAAGCGAGCTGGACGTCTAGTTCTCGCGTGAGGTGAACCCTGGCACGGGGTGAGCCCACACGGGCTGAGCCCCCACAGGAAGCGGCGCCGTGCCCGGATGCACGGCGCCGCCTTCATGTGGGGCTCGTTGTGGGGCCGGAGCCGGTCCGGCGGTCCGTGGGCTCACAGTCCCACGTACTCCTTCACCACCCTTCGCGCCTGCGCGAACAGCATGCCGACGTTCACCGAGTTGCGGCAGACCACCACCGCCACCACGTCCTGCCGGTCGTTCATCCGGATGAAGAGATGGGTCAAGTGATCGCTGTTCACCAGGATTTCCTGGAAGTAGTGCTGATCGCTGGTGACGCCCCTGCGCTCCTTGAAGACGTCCTCGATCATCACCACCGTGCGCCCCTGGAACATGTCGAGCGTCGCCCCTGCCAGCAGGTCGAGCACCTCCGGCGGGTGGCTGTCCACGGTCTCGTAGGAGAGCAGCATGCCGGTCGACATGTCGACGACACCGCAGGCCACACAGTCCGGGGTCTCCGTCCGCAACGCCTTGCACAGGGCCATGCACTGGTCCGAGAAGTTCTGGGGCATCCTCTTGGTCGCCATTCCTTTCACGCTCCGTCCGTCAGCAGGGAGCCGATGCGCTTCAGCACCGGCTGGGACTCCTGGTGCAGCCGGTCGAGGTCGAGTCCCTCGTCGCCCACGATCACCATCAGCGCCGTGTCCCCCACCGCGTACACGGCGGCGCAGCCATGGCTGCCGTAGGTCACCACCCGGCGCAGGGTGCCGCGGTCGGTGGCGGACGTGGTACGCCGGGCGAGACCGAGCCCCGCCGCGGCGATGGCTGCCAGGCCGTCGGGGTCGATGGCCGCGCCGGTGTCCGCCTCTATAAGGAGTCCGTCGACGGCCGACACCAAGGTGTCGGTTATCCCCGTCGACTGTTCGCGTAACGTTCTCATTTCCGCGGACAATTTCTTGTGATCCAATCCAGGACCCCCCTTGCATTGGTGCGGGATTCATTTTCCAAAACCCGTCGGGCGCAGTCGCCCGCCGAGCCGGAATATTCCCTTCCAGCTCGCCGTGGAGTTTTCCTCGGCGAGAGTTTCAGAGGGGCCGCCGGCGCCGGGACTACGGCGCGGCAGCCCGCTGGCGGTGACGTCCGGGGCGGGCTCTTCCTGCCGTACGCGGCGGCGCAGGGGCAGCGCGTCGGCAGGGGCCGGCGAGTCGGCGGGGGCGCCCTCGCGGGCGGATGCCGCCTCGCGGGCGGGTGCCCGCACCAGGAACCCCTCGGCGAGCAGCCGGGACGCCCCGACGGTCACGGTGTAGACGCCGCGGCCTGCCTGGAACGCGATGTCACGCGGGGTGCGGCGGCCGTCGGCCAGGCCGAGGATCTCCCGTTGCACGCCCGGCAGCCGGTCCGGCAGGGCGTCCGGGCGAGGTCCGGGGAGGAGCGGGTCGGTGTCGGGCCGCACGGGGTGCGGGAGTCGTGCGAGCGCTTCGAGTCGGCGGACCGCTTCCCGGACCAGGGGCAGGGGTCGTTCGGCCGGACCGTCGGGCGTGGGCGGGCCGCCGTCCTGGGCCCGTGGGACGCATTCGTCGACCCGGGTGACGCATTCGTCGACCGTCCCCGCGAGCAGGGCGAACACCGCGTCGTACATGGCCATCATCCAGATGACCTGCAGTTCCACCGCGCCGACTCGGCCCAGGGTGATCAGTTCGGCGGCGGGCCGGCGCGTGCCGCGGCTCGCCTCGAGGGCTTCGGCCCAGTCCGCTTCGCTCACCCGCCCGGAGCGCAGCAGCAGCGTTTCGAGCCCGGGGGCGCCGGGGCTCTCGGCGCTAGCCACCCGCCCCTGCCTCAGCCGCAGCGTGCCGCCCGGGTGTCCGAGGACCCGTACCGATCCGGTGAATGCACATTTCTCACACTCGGCCAATATGCGGGACAGCGAAAATATCGCGTCCTGGGCAGGGGAATGAGAGACCGCAGCCATCACTCCCCTTTTCGCCCTCGGCACACTCGCACTGCCGCCCGACCTTCGAGGGGATGTTTTTATCAGTAAGAGGCGGCCATTTCGAAGGGAGGGCGCAAGATGACAGAAAGAGAAATGAGCTGCCCGCCGGGGCCTCAAAAACGATCGGCCGGCCGATCTCCTACTTAAGAGTCACCGCGCGAGGAGAGGATTGCGCGCTATCGGTCGGCGCGCAGCCGGCGCCAGACGGCCTTCGCCGCGTTGTGCCCGGACATGCCGTGCACGCCCGGTCCCGGTGGTGTGGCCGAGGAGCACAGGAACACCGCCGGATGCGGGGTGTTGTACGGGAACAGCGACAGCTTGGGGCGGAGCATCAGCTGCAGTCCCGACGCGGCACCGCAGGCGATGTCGCCGCCCACGTAGTTGGCGTTGCGCACGGCCAGTTCGGCCGGGCCCGCGACGGCGCGGGCGAGGACACGGTCGCGGAAGCCGGGCGCGAAGCGCTCCAGCTGCCGCTCGATGGCATCGGTCAGATCGCCCTGCCAGCCGTTCGGCACATGTCCGTACGCCCAGAAGACGTGCTTGCCCTCGGGCGCGCGGGACGGGTCGACGAGGCTGGGCTGCACCGTGATCAGGAAGGGCTCGTCGGGCGCGTCAGCGGTGCGCGAGGCGATCCGCAGGGCCTCGCCGATCTCCCGGCTGCCCGCGCCGACCTGCACGGTGCCGGCGCGGCGGGCCTCCGGCGCGGTCCAGGGCACGGGCCCGTCCAGCGCGTAGTCGACCTTGAAGACGCTCGCGCCGTACCGGTAGCCCTCGTACGCGCGGCCGAGTCCGGCGATGCGGGCAAGAGCGGTGGGCGACGTGTCGAAGATGTACGCACGCGCGGGCGGCAGATCGTCCAGGCGCTTGACCTCGTAGTCGGTGTGCACGGCGCCGCCGAGGTCTTTCAGATACGCGGCCAACGCGTCCGCGATGGACTGCGAGCCGCCGCGCGCCACCGGCCAGCCGTTCTCGTGCGCGGCCAGCGCGAAGACCAGCCCCACCGCGCTCGTCGCGGGCCCGCCAAGGGGCGCGATGACATGGCCGACCAGGCCCGCGAACAGGGCCCGCGCCCGGTCGTCCCGGAACCGCTGGCGCAGCAGCCAGCTGGACGGCGGCAGTCCCGCGAGCCCGAACCGGGCGAGCGTCACCGGGTCGCGCGGCAGTGCGGTCAGCGGCAGCGACATGAAGTCCCGTACGAGCGTGTCCCACTTGCCGAGGAAGGGCGCCACCAGCCTGCGGTACGCGCCCGCGTCGCGCGGCCCGAAGGACAGTGCCGTCTCGGCCACGGACCGGGACAGCACGGCGGCCGTACCGTCCAGGAACGGGTGGGCCATGGGGAGTTGGGCGTGCAGCCACTCAAGCCCGTACCGCTCCAAGGGCAGGTCCTTGAAGGCGGGCGAGCCGATGCCCAGCGGGTGGGCGGCCGCGCACGGGTCGTGCCGGAAGCCGGGCAGGGTGAGCTCTTCGGTGCGGGCCCCGCCGCCGACGGTGCTCTTGGCCTCGAAGACCGCCACCGAGAAGCCCCGGCGGGCCAGCTCGACGGCAGCGGTCAGCCCATTGGGTCCCGCCCCCACGACGACGGCATCGAGCATCGACGGCACCTTCGGACTCCTTTGTCAGCCGATGGCCACTCCCGCACAGGATATGCCGGGGCACCGACAGGCCCGCCGGAGGTAGCCTCAACCCGATGTTGCACCGATTCCGCTCCCATGACGCCGAGGGCGACACCGGCGGCACATACGACTGGTTCGAGGTCGGCGAGGACGGGCTCGTGGTGCGCCAGGCCTCGTTCGCGGGGGCGGTCGAGCCGCCGCGGCTCCCGGATCTGCTCGCGGCGGGACCGGGTTCCCTCGGCGAGGAGTTCGCCGGATCGGCCGGCGGGGCCGTCGTGGCGGCCTCCCGCACGGAACTCGACTGGTCGCGCGGCCAGTTGGGCCCGCTCGGGGTGCGGCTCTACGAGGCCGACCTCGGCACACTCGTGGAAGGGCCCGTCGATGCCGCGGAATACGGCGCGGAGCCGGTCACCGAGGCCGAGTTCACGCGGGCGTGGCGACGCGCCCGCCGCGACCGGACCTTCACCCGCGTCGACACCGGGCCGCTGCCGGCCGGCAGCCGCCTGACAGGCACCGTCACCGCGTGGCCGTGGGGCTTCGGCGTCACCGGGCTCTTCGTCGACCTGGGCCTGCCGATCCACGGCTTCGTGGACATGGGCGCGCTGCTGCCGCCGCAGGGCTGGCCGCCCGTCGGCACTCGGACGGAGTTCGAGGTCATCGCCGTGCGCCTCGACCTCGACCCGGACGGCGGGCCGCCGCGCGGCCATCCCCAGGTCAGGCTCCGCGTGACAGGAGCCCCACCACCCGGTCGACCGTGGCCGAGTCTCGCCCCGCGCTGAACGGCAGCGCATTGCCGCCCTCGATCCGGAAGGGCTCGCCCGCGATCGTCCGGTGCGTGCCGCCCGTCTCCGTCACCAGGAGCAGGCCGGCCGCGTGGTCCCACGCGTTCTCCCAGGAGAAGGCGACCGCGTCCAACTCGCCCTTGGCGATGGCCAGATACTCCAGCCCGGCCGAGCCGCACGGCCGTGCGTGCACGCCTTCGGCGTTCAGGCCGAGCAGGGCCTGCTTCTGCTCCGGGGTGGTGTAGTCCGGGTGGGACGAGGCCACCGCGAGGGGCTGGCCCGGCCGCGGTGCGCCGGGCGTGAGCAGCTCGCCGTCCAGGCGCGCTCCCCGGCCGCGTACCGCCACGGCCATCTCGTCCAGAGCAGGGGCGAACGTCCACGAGGCGAGCAGCTCGCCGCGGTGCGCGAGGGCGACCAGGGTGCAGAAGCCGGGGTCGCCGTGCACGAACTGACGGGTGCCGTCGACCGGGTCGACGATCCACACGGGAGCGTCCTCACGCAGCGCGCCGTAGCTCGACGGGTCGGCGTGCACCGCCTCCTCGCCGACCACGACCGAGCCGGGCAGCAGCGCGGTGAGGGCGGCCGTGAGGTGTTCCTCGGCCCGGCGGTCGGCGACGGTCACCAGGTCGTGCGGGCCGTTCTTCTCGACGATCTCGTGCTCGGCGAGCTGCCGGAAGCGCGGCATGATCTCGGCGGCGGCCGCCTTGCGGACCGCCTCCTCGACGGCGCCCAGGCCGCTGTCGAGGAAGCCTGCGAGAGCTTCGAGCGTTCCTTCGGGGTCTTCGATCATGTGTCCATCCCACCATGGACCACTGACAATCCCTATTCGGTCGGTATACGTCCGGTGGAATCGCCGCGAACAGTGCGGCGCGCATCGGTATGCCGCGAACCTCTGTATCCGGCGAGCACCGGTACGGCGGGCCCGCGCCTCAGCGGCCGACCGCGTATCCCTGCATCCCGCGCGGGTTCGCGGCCGCGGACAGCACCCCGGTCGCCGGATCGCGGGCGACGGCGCACAGCCGCCCCTCGGACCAGGGATGCGCCGCGGTGACCTGGTGGCCGCGGCCGCGCAGGCCCTCGATGACGTCGGCGCCGATGCGGGACTCGACGGTGACATGGCCGGGCAGCATGCCGCGCGGGTAGAAGGAGCTGGGCACGTGGTCGGTGTGCCAGTTGGGGGCGTCGACGGCGCCCTGCAGGTCGTAGCCGCCGCGCACGGGCTCACGCAGGGCGACGGCGAGGAAGAAGTTCAGCTGCCACTGGTCCTGCTGGTCGCCGCCGGGCGTACCGAAGGCCAGCACCGGCACTCCGTCGCGCAGCGCGAGCGACGGGGTGAGGGTGGTGCGCGGACGCCGGCCCGGGGTCAGCGAGCCCGGCAGGCCGGGCTCCAGCCAGGTCATCTGCAGCCGGGTGCCGAGTGGGAAGCCGAGCTCGGGCACGACCGGGTTGGACTGCAGCCAGCCGCCGCTCGGGGTCGCCGCGATCATGTTGCCCCAGCGGTCGACGACGTCGAGGTGGCAGGTGTCGCCGCGGGTCGCGCCGTAGTGCGAGACGGTCGGCTCGCCCGCGCCCGCGTTCACGCCCATCGGGTCGAAGGCCTGCGCCCCGGTGGCGACGTCGCGCGCGTGGCGGGAGATTCGGGGCGTGCGCCCGCCGGGAGTGCCGGGCCGCAGTTCGTACGACGCCTTCGCCCCGATCGACGCCCGCCGCTCGGCGTTGTACTCGGGCGAGAGGAGTTCGGTGAGGGGCACCTCACTCGCGTCCCCGTACCAGGCCTCACGGTCGGCCATGGCGAGTTTGCAGCCCTCCACAAGGAGGTGGACGTATTCGGTGGATCCGTACGCGGGCAACTCGTCCGGCAGCAGGGCGAGTTGCTGCAGCAGGACCGGGCCCTGGCTCCAGCCGCCCGCCTTGCACAGGGTCCAGCCGTTCCAGTCGTACGTCGCCGGCGCCTCGTACGACGCCGAGAAGCGGGCGAGATCGGCTCTGGTGAGGGTGCCGGTGTGGCGGGTGCCGCTGGTGTCCATGGTGGGCCGCTCGGACTGCCGCACGAGCGCCTCGGCGATGAAGCCCTCGCGCCAGACGGCGCGGGCCCGGTCGATCTCCGCCTCCCTGCCGCCCTCGCCGGCCGCCTCCTTGAGGAGGCGGCGCCAGGTCGCGGCGAGCGCGGGGTTGCGGAAGAGGGTGCCGGGGGCCGGGGGCCTGCCGCCGGGCAGATAGACCTCGGCGGAGCTGATCCACTCCGTCTCGAAGAGTTCGCGCACCGTCTCGACGGTCTCGCCGAACCGCTCCACCGGCGGATGCCCGTCCTCCGCGTACCCGATGGCATACCGCAGCACCTCGGCCAGGGTCTTGGTGCCGTGGTCCCGCAGGAGGAGCATCCACGCGTCGAAGGCGCCGGGCACGGCGGCCGCCAACGGGCCGGTGCCGGGGACGAGTTCGAGGCCGAGTTCCCCTTCGTAGTGGGCGATCGTCGCGCCTGCGGGAGCGGGGCCCTGGCCGCACAGGACGCGCGGTTCCGAGGTGCCGGCCGGGGCCAGGATGATCGGGACCTCGCCCGCCGGGCCGTTCAGGTGCGGCTCCACGACATGGAGGACGAAGCCCGCGGCCACGGCGGCGTCGAAGGCGTTGCCGCCGTCCTCCAGGACGGCCATCGCGGACTGCGAGGCGAGCCAGTGGGTGGAGGAGACCATGCCGAAGGTGCCCTGGAGGGTGGGGCGGGTGGTGAACATGGGAGTGATTGTTTCCCCCGCCCCACGCGGGGATCAATGGCTGGTCAGGGATCCATGGCTGTTGCACGATCCACAGCCGTCACGGGATCACCGGCCGTTCGCCGAGAAGTGCTGATAGTCGGGGTTGGACCAGCGCGCGCCCCAGCTCCAGCCAACCTGGCGGAACGCCTTGGTGAGGGCACTGCCCGAGTGGATCATGCCGGGCCGGTGGTGGCGCCGGTTCAGATAGCGGGCGCCTGCCGCCGGATAGACCCGGCCGCTCCAGTCGACGTACGGGTTCTCCAGGGTATTGATGTCGATGGCGTCGCCGTACGAGTGCTGCGAGAGCGAGCCCGGATTCCCGGTCACACCACGGCAGTTGAAGGCCGAGGTGTTGTCGTCGGCCATGGCACGCGGGTCGCTCCCGCCGTATACGGCCATGACCTGCATCTTGCGGATCGGGAACTTCGCCTCGAACGCCTTCCGGAAGACGTACGTCACGTCCTTGACCACCCGGTCGCGCAGCACCAGTTCCCCGGTGTGGACCTTGCCGTCGAAGCCCCAGTGGCTCAGGCGGACCAGCCGCAGCCGGCCCCGTGGGACCGGGCAGCCGGGACGCCAGGTGCGGCCGAACTTCGCGGCGGGGACGTAGCCGACGCGGCTCACGAACCTGGGCGGACCCTTCGCCAAGGTCACCGCGGCGACGGTCTTCGCCGGGGCCGGCTTCGCGGCGACCGGCTCGGGTGCGGCGGCGGCCGGGGAGCCGGACCGCGCGGGCGAGGCCGCAGCCGGGGGCGGAGCGGACGGCGGAGTCGGCGGCACGGACGGGGTCGAGGGGGGCGACGGAGGCGGGGTCGGGGCGGCATGAGCGGGGCACGGGGAGGCGGCGAGGGCCAGGACGATCGCTGGACCTACAAACCGACGTACGATTTGCACCGGTTCACACTAAAAGCTGGATGCCCAAGGCCGGAGGAAGACACGGTGCACGGTGAGTACAAGATCCCCGGCGGCAAGCTCGTCGTCGTCGACCTGGACGTCGATGCGGGCGCGCTGCGGCACGTACGCGTCGCGGGGGACTTCTTCCTGGAGCCCGACGAGGCGTTCCTGACCCTCAGTCACGCCCTGGAGGGCGCGCCCGCCGACACCGATGCGGCGGGCCTCGCGGCGCGCATCGACGCGGCACTGCCCGAGGGCACCGTGATGTACGGGCTGACCTCGGAGGGCGTGGGTGTGGCGGTACGTCGCGCGCTCGCCCACGCCACCGACTGGACCGACTACGACTGGCAGCTCGTCCACGACGGGCCGCAGCCCCCCGCCCTGCACATGGCGCTGGACGAGGTGATCACGGCGGAGGTGGCCGCGGGCCGCCGCCCGCCCACGCTGCGGGTGTGGGAATGGGCCGCGCCCGCCGTCGTCATCGGCTCGTTCCAGTCCCTGGTCAACGAGGTCGACGCGGAGGGCGCGCAGCGGCACGGGATCGAGGTGGTGCGCAGGATCTCGGGCGGCGGCGCGATGTTCATCGAGCCGGGCAACACCATCACGTACTCGCTCTGCGTGCCCGAGGCCCTGGTCTCCGGCCTGTCCTTCGCGGACAGCTACGCCTACCTGGACGACTGGGTGCTCGGCGCGCTCGCCGACATGGGCGTCAAGGCCTGGTACCAGCCGCTCAACGACATCGCCACGGACGCCGGGAAGATCGCCGGGGCGGCCCAGAAGCGGATGGCGGGCCCGGCCGGCCGGCCCGGTGCGGTGCTGCACCACGTGACGATGGCGTACGACATCGACGCCGACAAGATGGTCGAGGTGCTGCGCATCGGACGCGAGAAGCTGTCCGACAAGGGAACGAAGAGCGCGAAGAAGCGGGTCGACCCGCTGCGCCGGCAGACGGGGCTGCCGCGGGAGGCGGTCATCGCGAAGATGATCGAGTCCTTCCGGACCCGGCACGGCCTGAGCGAGGGGCGCGTGACGGAGGAAGAGGCGGCGCGGGCGCGGGAGTTGGCGCAGGCGAAGTTCAGTACGGCGGAGTGGACGGCTCGGGTTCCCTAGCCGGTGCGCGGGTCAGAACTCGGAGGTGTCGAGGTCGAGGCGGAAGGGTTCCGGGAGGGTCACCGGTGTCCCAAAGGGGTACGGGCCCTCAACCCGTGTATATCCGAGCTCGCCCGGTACGGCGAACAAGGTGCAGGCCCGTTCCTGTCGGTCGACGAGGAGGTACAAGGGCGCTCGGTACTCGGCATAGCGGCGGCGCTTGACCGTTCGGTCGGTATCGGCAGTGCCCTCCGACGTGATCTCGACGATCAGCCGGGTCTGTGCCGGCACCAGCTCTGCTCCGCCCTTTGCTGCTTCGTTCGCCACGACGGCCAGGTCGGGCACGTACCAATTACTCGTTCCGGGCAGATCCAAGTCACCTGAACCTGCCAGGCAGCCGATGCGGTCGAGAACCGGTCTCAGCTGTTCTCGGATCAGGTGGCCGACGCTCTCGTGATCCCATGACGGCAGGACGGGGCGGATCCTTCCCTCGACGATCTCCACCCGGTCGGCGTCGATATGCCGGATCGCGTACTTCAGGGCCGCCTCCGGGTCGTTCACCGCATACGGATGCTGCTGACTGCTCATCGACTCCCCGTCCCACAGGATGACTTCGGCATGGCCAACACCACCCTCCAGGGCGCTCCACGACCCGGTCCGGCGCTACGCTGCCGCGTCACCCCATCCGGTGATCCGCACCCCTGGCCGTCACCAGCCCCGACTCATACGCGAACACCACCAGCTGCGCCCGGTCCCGCGCCCCCAGTTTCGTCATGGCCCGGCTCACGTGGGTCTTCGCCGTGAACGGGCTGATCACCATGTGTGCGGCGATCTCCTCGTTGCTCAGGCCGCGCGCGGCGAGCGCGGTGACCTCCGATTCCCTTCTGGTGAGGTGTTCCAGGCCCGGCGCGGTGGCCCGGTCCGGCGGGCGTGCCACGAACTCGCCGATGAGGCGGCGGGTGACCGCGGGCGAGAGCAGCGCGTCGCCGCCCGCCACGACCTCGATGGCCTGCAGCAGGTCCGCCGGCTCGGTGTCCTTGAGGAGGAACCCGCTGGCGCCGGCCCGCAGCGCCTCGAAGACGTACTCGTCCACGCCGTAGTTGGTGAGGATGACGACGCGCACGGAGGCGAGGGCGGGGTCCGCCGCGATGTGCCGGGTCGCCTCGATGCCCGTCATCACCGGCATCTGTACGTCGACCAGGGCGATGTCCGGCACCTGCGCGCGCACCAGGGCGAGGCCCTGCTCGCCGTCGGCCGCCTCGCCCACGACCTCGATGCCGTCCTCGGCTTCGAGCAGGGCGCGGAAGCCCGCCCGCATGAGGGCCTGGTCGTCGACGAGGGCGACGCGGATCACTTGACCTCCAACGTGCTTGCGTAGAGCGGGAGTCGGGCGTGCACGGCAAAGCCGCCCTCGGGGCGGGGGCCGGTGTGCAGGGTGCCGCCGAGCGCGGTGACGCGTTCGCGCATGCCGGTGAGGCCGGTGCCGGGGGTCACGGGCGAGTCCGGGACGGCCCGGCCGTCGTCGTCCACGCGTACGTCCAGCGCCTTCGCCTCTGCCGCCAGGGTGACGGTGACCTCGGTGGGGCTCGCGTGGCGGGCCGCGTTGGTGAGGGCTTCCTGGACGATGCGGTACGCCACGTGGTGGACGTCGTCCGGGAGTTGGAGGTCGGCCGCCGCGGTCAGCCGCACCGCGAGCCCGGCCGACCTGGCGCGCTCCACCAGCTCGTCGATGCGCCCCGCGGGGGCGGGCTCGCGCAACACGTCGAGGGTGGCGCGCAGTTCGCGCATGGCCTCGCCGCTCGCCTCCTGGATGGCGAGCAGGGCGGGCGGTACGTCGTCGCCGCGCTTGCGGGCGAGGTGCACGGCGACGCCCGCCTGCAGCTTGACGATGGAGATGCTGTGCGTGAGCGAGTCGTGCAACTCCCTTGCGATGCGCAGGCGTTCCTCGCCCGCCCGGCGCAGCGCGACCTCCTCGCGGGTGCGTTCGGCGTCGAGGGCGCGTTGCTCGGTCTGGCGCAGATAGGCCTGCCAGTTCTTGTCGGCGAGGCCGGTGACCAGGGCACAGAGGAACCAGCCGGTCAGGAGCAGGGTCTGCCCGACCGCGCCCCCTGCCGCCAGGTACACGGCGAGGAATCCCCCGCTCGCGAGGGCGGCGAGCCCTCGGCGCCCGGCCCGGGCCGCGGTGTGGGCGGCGCCCACCACCGGGACGGCGGCGACCGTGCCGGGGTGTGCGTGCAGCACATATGCGGCCAGGGCGAGGGTGGCGGCGGCCAGCACGACGCGGGGTGCGCTGCGATGGAAGGCGAGCGGGAGACACCCGGTCGCGATCAGGACGTAGTCCAGCGGGCCCGCGTCGCCGAACGCGGCGGCGGTCAGTACGAGCGCGCCGACGACAGCGGCGACCACGACGTCGAACACGCGCTCCCGCTTGGCGGCGATGCGGCGCGTGTCGGTCAGCGGGGCTTCGGCCCGGGGCGCGGCTTGCGTGACGGGCTCAGCGGCGACGCCTGATCCGGCGCCGGAGGCTGAGCCGGAACCGTCTTCGACGGGCGGGACCTTTGACCGCCCCGCTTCCCCCACATCACCCATATCGCCCACCGCCCCGGCACTCCACTCACCCGCGACACCCCCGACCCAGCCACCCTCAACTACGAATCCATCACCCGCAGTTGCCTGCTCCGCCCCGCCGTCCGCACCCACCTCTTCGCCTCGCACGCCCGCACTCATCTCCTCACCCGCACGCCCGCATGCCCGCATGCCCGCATCCCCCACGCCCGCACCCTAGGTCCTCCCCGCCGCCCGCACGTCACCCCGGAAGGCCGCTTCCGCGCTACTCCCGCAGTAGTAGTCCGCCGCGCCCCCGACCCGCCCGCAGCAGCCCCAACTCGCTCCGGCCGTACGACGACCCGGGGCACCCGGCGGCGCCAGCATCGTCCCCGAACGCCACACGTCAAACCACTCCAGCCCGGAACCCGGGAGGCCCGCCATGCCCACCCCCTACCGCTACACCACCCCGCTCCCCCACAAGTCCGCCACCGGCCGCAGCGCCGAGGTCTTCGCCCAGATCGCCGAGGACTTCGGCATCGAGGGGGCGGCCACCTTCACCGTGCTGTCCTCCGCGCCCGAACTCCTCGCCCCCACCTGGGCGTTGACCCGCGAGTCGCTGATCGCCGGCGAGGCACCCCGTACCGGCAAAGAGATCGCCGCGCTCGGCGTCTCCCTCGCGAACCAGTGCCAGTTCTGCGTCGCCGCCCACACCGTGCTGCTGCACGCCACCGGCGATCACCGCCTGGGCGAGGCCATCGCACGCGGGGAGGTGCCGAAGGACCCCGGGCAGGCGCGTCTGCTCGCCTGGGCCAAGGCGACCAGCTCACCGGCACCGGACGCCCGGCTGCCGTTCCCTCGGGCCGAGGCGCCCGCCTTCGTCGGCACCGTGCTGGCCTTCCACTTCATCAACCGGATCGCCTCGGCCCTGCTCACCGAGAAGGTGCTGCCGGGCAACGCCCAGAAGCTCCGGTGCGTACGCAGCCTCGCCGGCCGCTCCGTGTCCAAGGCCGTGCGGCGCACCCCGCCCCCCGGCCTGAGCCTGAAGCTCCTCGACGCACCGGGCCCCGGCCCCGACTGGGCGGCGGGCACCCCGGTCGGCCCCGCCTACGCCGCGCTGCGGACCGCCGCGTCGACGGGCGAGGGCCTGCTGCCCAAGGAGGACGCCGCCTTCGTGCGCGAGGCCGTCGCGGTCTGGGACGGCTCCCATCCCCCGCTGCACTGGCCCGAGTTGCCGTCCCGCGCCGACCGTCCGGGTGCCCGGCTCGCCCTCCTAGCCGCACTGGCCCCGTACCGGGTCACCGACGAGGACGTGGCGGCCTGGCTCGTGCCGCCGCACACCGACCACTGCCTGGTCCATCTGATCGCGTTCGGCGCGTTCCTCGCGGTCGACCGCGTCGAGCAGTCGCTCGCCGCCCAGCTCGCCCGCGCCCTCACCTTCACCGTCAAGGAGGCGTCATGACCACCCTCACGACCACCGCCGCACAGGCCGCCTGGCAGGGCTCGGTCGGCGCGCACTGGGCCGCCCATCAGGACCGCTACGACGCGCTGATGGCGGACTTCGACGAGGGGCTGTTCGCGGCCGCCGCGATCGGCGCGGACGACCGCGTCCTCGACATCGGCTGCGGGGCCGGCGCGACCACCCGGATCGCGGCACGCCTCGCATCCCGCGGGCACGCGACCGGGGTCGACATCTCGGGTCCGCTCCTCGACCGGGCCTGGGCCCGCACCGAGGCGGAGGGCCTGGCCAACGCCTCGTACGAACTCGGTGACGCCCAGACGTACCCCTTCCCGAGGGCCCGCCACGACGTCGTGATCAGCCGGGGCGGCGTGATGTTCTTCGCCGACCACCGCGCGGCCTTCGACAACCTGGCACGGGCCCTGCGCCCGGGCGGGCGCCTCGCCTTCATCTGCCCGCAGCCGACGAGCCCGGACAGTGAGGAGGCACAGGCCTTCAAGCTGCTCGGCGAGCTCGCCGAGGACGGTTCGGGGCCCGGCCCCGAACTGCTTGCGGCCATGCGCGCGATGGGCTCGCTCGCCGAGCCGGACCGGCTGCGCGAGGTCCTCGCGGGATACGAGGACGTCTCGATCGCGCCACTGAGCGCCGAGTCGCACTGGGGCGACGACCCGGCGGACGCCGTCAACTTCATCCTGTCCCGTACACCCGGCCGCAGCGTGTCACCCGCCGTCAGGACGGCCATGGAGATCGCCCTGGAGCCGTACGCCACGTCGCGCGGGGTGCGGCTGCGCGGCGCGGTGTGGGTGGTCACGGCCGTGCGGCCGCACTGAGCCGCCCCGCCGGGCACCCCCTGTCACGGCGCCGGTACCCCCCGTGGCCCGGCGCCTGAACCCCTATTGCCGACGGGGTCACATGTGGCACTGTCGTCCCTCACACCCCAGATACATTCCAGCCAGAGCTGTAGCAGGCCGGGAGCAAGTCCCCGGTCCTGAGCCCTTCCCAGCCCGGCCGTATCCCTGTCGCAGGAGGTGGACCACCTTGCGTTCGCTGCCACTGCTGCTCGCCGGGCGCCTGCTCCCGGTCGTCGCCCTCGCGACGGCCGGGTGGGCCTGGACCTCGGGCCCGTACGCCCCCGCGCCCGCGGCGAAGCCCGCCGCGGCGCCCAGCCCCAAGGCCTCTGACGCCCGGAAGTACCGCAAACCGCCCGCCCCGTGCGAGACGATGTCGGCGGACACGGTCAAGGACCTGGTGCCGGGCGCGAAGACCAAGGGCAAGGAGCTGGACCTCTCCGACCCGGCGCGGCGCCGCACCTGCTCCTGGAGTGCGCTCAAGGGGTACGACTACCGCTGGCTGGACGTGTCGTACGAGGTCATAGGGTCGGCGAAGCAGGCCCGCCCGACGGAGCCCCGGCAGGGCGAGAGCGTGCCGGACCTCGGCGACAAGGCCTCGGTGTCGGTCGACCTGACGACGAAGGACAAGCAGCACACCCGCGAGGCCGTGGTGACCGTGCGCGCGTCGAATGCCCTGATCACGGTCACGTACAACGGCAGCGACTTCGAGTCGAAGGGCGCCCCGGGCGCGGACACGATGCGCAAGGGCGCGCTGAAGGCCGCGAAGGAGGCGGTGGCCGGGCTCGGCGATCCGACCTGAGTCCCGCCCCTCCCGCGCGGAACCGACCGACTGAGGAAAACCCCAGGCCACGACGGTTGCCGTCGTGGCATCCTGCCGTCGTGAACGGACCCGAGATCCACCTCAGTTTCGGCCCCGGCCTGGGGATATTCGTCTCCCCCGAGCGGCGCACGGCCCGTACCTCCTTCACCACCGACGGGGCTTCCACCCTCGGCCATGTCGTCGAGTCGCTGGGCGTGCCGCTCACGGAGGTGGGACGGCTCGTCGTCGACGGGCGCGAGGTGGCCGCGTCACACATTCCGGGCGCGGGCGAGGTCATCGACGTACTCCCGGTCGAAAAGCCCCAGCGGGTCCCGGGTGCCCCGCTGCGTTTCCTGCTCGATGTCCATCTCGGCACGCTGGCGCGGCGGCTCAGGCTGCTCGGGGTGGATGCGGCGTACGAGAGCACGGACATCGGCGACCCGGCGCTCGCCGCTCGATCGGCCGCCGAGCAGCGGGTGATGCTGAGCCGCGACCGGGGTCTGCTGCGACGGCGCGAGCTGTGGGCGGGGGCGTACGTCTACAGCGACCGCCCGGAGGCCCAACTCCGGGAGTTCCTGGACCGGTTCGCACCCGAACTGCGCCCATGGACGCGCTGCACCGCGTGCAACGGCCCACTGAAGGACGCCACGAAGGACGAGGTCTCCGACCTCGTGGAGGGCGGGACGCTGCGTACGCACGACGTGTTCGCCCAGTGCACGGCCTGCGAGCGGGTGTACTGGCGCGGCGCCCACCATGAGCGCCTGGAGGCGATCGTGGCGGAGGCGATGAACGCCGTACGTACGTCAGGGAGTTGACGCCTGACGGCAATCAGGCGCTCACCTTTGCCCCTACGGCCGCCAACTGCGGCTCCGCCACGGCCTGTTGGCGCTCCGCCCAGCGGACGGCCAAGGGCGTGACCAGGCCCGCGAGAGCGAACAGGGCGCCCACGACGTACCAGCCGGGACGCCCCCAGGTGATGCACAGCGCGATGAGCAGGGTCGGTCCGACGGCTTCGGCGAGGCCCGCGCCGAGGCCGAACACGCCCAGGTACTGGCCGGTGGCGCGTGGGGGTGCGAGGGCGAAGGACACCTCGAAGCCCGCGGCGGAGTGCCACAGTTCGCCGATCGTGTGGACCACCACGGCGACGATCAGCAGCGTCGCGGCGACCCATGAGGGCGTGCCCGCGGACAGGGAGAGCAGCGCGCAGGAGGCGAGGAAGGCGACGCCCGCTCGGCGGTAGGCGCGGGCGCCGGCCCGGGCGGAGTCGATGCCCCGGCTCACTCGCACCTGGAGCGCGATGACGATGACGGTGTTGGCGAGCATGGTGCCCGAGATCAGCCAGGGCGGGGCGGTGGTGGCCGAGACGAGCCACAGCGGGATGGCCACCGTGAGGACCTTGAACTGGATCGCCATGACGCCGTCGAGGGCGGTGATCAGGAGGTAGGGCCGGTCGCGCAGCGCGGCCCAGCGGGGGCCGCCGACGGCCGGCAGGGGCGCGACCGGCGGGAGAGCGGCGAGGACGGCGGCGGAGGCCGCGAACGAGAGGGCGTTGCCGAGGACGAGGAGCTGATACGCGGATTCGGTGCCGACCTGGACGGCCCACCCGGCGAGCAGCGCACCGAGGGAGATCCCGACGTTGGACACGGCCCGCAGATAGCCCCGGAACTCCTGCGGCCGGTCCCCTCCGTAGTGCCGAATGAGCGGGGAGCGCGCGGCGAGCCCGGCCGCCTTCGCGCCGGTGGCGGTGGCCACCGCGAGGACGAACGGCCAGAAGCTGTCCGCCAGTACGAAGCCGGCCGTGGCCAGCGCCTGGACGACGAGGGTGCCCGCGTACACGCCACGTGCCCCGAACCGGTCCGCGAGATGGCCGACCGCGATGCCCACGGCCAGCGACAGGAATCCGGCGATGGCGAGCCCGAGTCCGACCTGGCCCGGCGACAGGTGGACCGCCTGGGTGAAGTACAGGACGCCTGCGGTCAGATAGAGGCCGCTGCCGACGGTGTAGACGAAGTTCGAGGCGGCGAGGACGCGTTGGGGGCCGGTGGCCGGGATGAGCTGGGGCATGACGGGGCTGGGCATGTCGGGGCTGGGCATGTCGGGGCTCCGCGTCCTGGGTATGGGCAAGGGCAAGGGGCGAGGGGCAGGGGGTGCGAGAAGTAAGGACCGGTCAAGCTTGTTGCACATTACTCGCAAGAGCAAGGGAGGCGCATCAGTCTCCAGGCTCTGATCACCTACTCCCCTAAAACGCACGGGAGTTGTACAGTCCTCGCACCCCGCGCGAGATCACCGGCACCGGCACCCGCACAGCGCCTTGTCCCTGTCACGCGGCGCTTCCGCACGAGTCCTCGCGGCGGGCAGTGCCCTGTAGAGATCGGCCTGCCCATGAGAGACGCGAGTCAGCCCGTAAAGCTCGGACCGCCCACGAACGCCGCGAGCCAGCACGCACACCCCGACGGCCGGGTGTCCCTCGCCGAGGGCGTCGTCCTGGACGACCCCCGGTTCGCGAACGACGACCTGCTGCCGGTGCCGGTGGAGCGGCGCACCTGGGGCGTCTACAACTACACGGCACTGTGGGTGGGCATGGCCCACAACATCCCTTCCTGGACGCTGGCTTCCGGGCTCGTGGCCCTCGGGATGGACTGGAAGCAGGCCGTCCTCGTCATCGCCCTGGCCAATGTGATCGTGCTCTTCCCGATGCTACTCACGGGGCACGCAGGACCGAAGTACGGCATCCCCTTCCCCGTACTCGCCCGTGCCTCCTTCGGGCTGCGGGGCGCGAACCTGCCCGCGCTGATCCGCGCGGCGGTGGCCTGCTGCTGGTTCGGCATCCAGACCTGGATCGGCGGCCAGGGGATCTTCCTGCTGCTCGGCAAGATCTTCGGCGGCTGGACGGACGCGTCGCAGGTGGGCGGCTACCCCTGGACGCTCTGGCTGTGCTTCGTGGCCTTCTGGGCCTTCGAACTCGCCATCATCTACCGGGGGATGGAGGCCCTGCGCCGGTTCGAGAACTGGGCGGCGCCGTTCGTCCTCCTCGGCGCGGTGGCCCTGCTTGTGTGGATGACCTCGAAGGCCGGCGGCCTGGGCCCGCTCCTCGACCAGCCGTCCCGGCTGGGCTGGGACGGCGACTTCTGGCGCGTCTTCTTCCCCTCCCTCATGGGCATGATCGGCTTCTGGGCCACCCTGTCCCTGAACATCCCCGACTTCACCCGGTTCGGAAAGGGCCAACGGGCCCAGGTCTGGGGCCAGTCACTCGGTCTGCCGACCACGATGACCGCCTTCGCGCTCCTCTCGGTCCTCGTCACCTCCGGCTCCCAGGCGGTGTACGGAACGACGATCTGGGACCCGGTGGCCCTCTCGGCGAAGACGGACAACGTCTTCGGCCTGCTCTTCGCCCTGGTGACGGTGCTCGTGGCGACGATCTCGGTGAACATCGCGGCGAACGTCGTCTCCCCCGCGTACGACCTGTCGAACCTCGCCCCCAAACTCATCAACTTCCGCACCGGGGCGCTCATCACGGGCGTGATCGGCGTCCTGGTCATGCCGTGGAAGCTCACCGCGACGCCCGAGCTGTACATCTTCACCTGGCTCGGCGTGGTCGGCGGCCTGCTCGGCACGGTCGCCGGAGTGATGATCGCCGACTACTGGATCATCCGCCGCACCGTCCTGGACCTCGCCGACCTGTACCGCCCCCAGGGCCGCTACTGGTACGCGGCAGGCTGGAACTGGCGCGCCCTGCTGGCCTTCGGCATCGGCGGCACCCTCGCGGTGGGCGGCTCCTACTCGGCACCGGGGAAGGGGCCGTTCCCGGCGGACGGCCTGATCCCGGTGCTGAAGCCGTTGGCGGATTATGGGTGGGCGGTGGGGCTGTTTGCTGCCGTGGTGCTTTATGCGCTGACTAGTCTTGGGGCTCGGTCGGAGGGACGCGAAGGTTGACGGGGGTGCGGCGGAGGGCTGCCGGCTCTTCCTCATCCGGAGCCTGGCCGGTGCGGACATCGTGTCGGCCGACGTGTTGCACAACAGCGCCTGCCGGATCAGCCGTGGCGAACGCGGCGCCCCGGCCGGCCGGGAGCGGGTCGACCGTGGTGAGGGTGCGGGCGGCGCCGTGGTGCACCAGGGAGACGACTGCCGCCGTGCCGGTGACCCCGCCGCCCACCACCACCCATCGGCGGATCATGCCCGCACCTGCTCCCCCGGCTCGCCGTCCAGGAGGAACATCCGGGTCAGCCTGATCAGTTCGTGCGGATTCTCCAGGAGTACGGCGTGTCCGCTGTCGACCTCGGCGTAACGGCTGTTCGGGATCAGCTGGTGGACTTCCCTGGAGTGGAGCGGCGGGACCAGCGTGTCGTGGGTGAGGCCGACGGTGAGAGTGGGTGCGGAGATCTTCTTCAGCTGCTCCCCGATGTCGACCTTCAGGCCGAGCCCGATGCGGCGGACGGTGTCCACCGGGGCCTGCCGGGACAGCAGCAGCTCGACCTTGTCGGGCTCCAGTGATGTGAGGAACTGCGGGCTGAGCACGTGCGACAGCCCGAATGCGGTGGCCAACTTCGGGTCTGTCTCCTCCAGTTGCTGCCAGGTCCGGAAGACGAACTGGTGCCGGGGATCGGAGCTGTCCTGCCAGCCGGCCACCAGGACCAGCCGATGGACGAGCTCCGGGTGGGTGGCGGCGGTGGCCGCGGCGACGACCGCGCCCAGCGAGATCCCCAGCAGGTCGACCGGTTCGTCGGCTGCGTCACGGATCACCGCCGCCGCCTGTTCCACCAGAAGATCGAGGCTGAGGTCGCCGTCGGGAATGGTGGACGCGCCGCAACCCGCGTAGTCGGGAGTGATGACGGTGCGGTCGGCATCGAAGTGACTGACCACATGACCAAAACTCGACTGCGCGTCGCTGTTCGTGCCGTGGAGCATCACCAGCCCGCGACCGTTGCCGGATCTCGCATAGTGGAGTGAAGTTCCGGATACGGACAGCTTGTTCATCAGATGCGCTCCTTCACTGTTGCGGGGATGGATTTGCTCGATCAGTCGAAACCCACGCAGCCCGGCTCAACCTCACGCGGCTCGCGGTCAGCCAGCACATACGGCGACTTGAGACAATGATCGGCACCGACGTGGGCGAGGTTGCTCGGGTCGTGGCTGTAGCGGCAGTGCTTCTTCGTGACGCCCGCCTCGCCTCTGTCGCGGCTGGAACTGACCTGGCCGTGAATCGAGTTGCCGTACGGCAGTGAGGTGAGGACCAGCGCGACTCTTCCGTGCTGTTCGGCGGGGATCAGATCCCGTAGGTCGCGAGCATCGCCGCAGTACACCGAGCAGTGGCCGGTGCCGGCCTCGTGCATCGCGGAGGAGGCGTTCTACCCGGCCAGGCGGGCCCACTTGGGTTCGTACTCGACGCCGATCGCGTTCCGGTCGAGATGGAGGGCTTCGACCAGGGTGGTGCCGATGCCGCACATCGGGTCAAGGACCAGATCGCCGGGCCGGGTGTAGGTCCGGATGGCGTGGTCGGCCAAGGCGGGGAGCATCTTGGCGGGGTGGTCTGCGGAGCCGGGTACGTAGCGGCCGGCGCGTTGAGCCGGGGCGGGAGTCGGCAGCCGTGATAGTCAGTGACCTGCTGCCAGTACGCGGCGAAGGCGGGGCCCGGGTTCACCGTGCTGTGAGTGAAGTTGAGAGCGGCCACCACCCAGAGGTCGCCGTCACGGTCGAAGTCGAGCAGGTCGCATCCCTTCGCTCCCGGCGCCCGCCTCCGCTCAGCCCGTTGGCTGCCAGGTCATCCGCCGCCGGCCCCCGCGACCCACGCATCGTTGCTCGGGCACGCGCATGCCTTCGGGCCACCCTGCTCACGTGGTCCATGCAGCCACTGACGGACAGCGCGCAGTTGGTCTTGTCCGAGCTGCTGCGGCGCACCCGTCTGACGGAAATCACTGCCGTCGCGCCGAACGTCTGGCCAGCCAGCCACACTGTGCCGTTCCGCGCGAGGTAGTAGACGCCACATGCCGCCAGAGACCTACGCAGAGCGCCTCATAGAGCGCCTTCGCAAGGCCGAACTTAACCTGTCTGAGGGCTCCGCCCTGGTCAACACGTATGCCCGCCATTGGCAGCGGGAGGCTGGCGCCTGGGCTTGGGAGGCCGTCGGCCCCGATGGGTCACGCCTCGGAATCGCCTCCACCGCACCGATCTGGAAGCTCCTCACCGCGAATGAGTGGGTCATTTCGACCGACGAGCATGGCGGAGCGGAAGGCGATACCCGGCCAGCTTCAACGTCCTGCGGCCGCCGAGCGAGGATCTCCCTCAATAGACGGCCAGGGCTTCGACACCAGCACTACACAAACCACGTATTGGGGACCTGAAGTCTCCGTCGGCTACCGACGATAGCCACCTGTCCACGTGGAACGGGCAGTTGCTTCGACTGTTACCGGCTGCCTCGATGCACCATCACTAGGGGCGTCCAACGGTGAGCCGCTGGACGCCCCTGGCTGATAGAGCTGGGGTAGGCACCTCCCGTGCGTGCCCATCCCGGTCACTCAGGCTCAGTGATACTCGGCCGCAGACCTCAAGTCTGCGCTCTTGTAAGCCTCACTGCCTTGGCGAATCTGGGTGGAGAGGGATGTCAGCGCGGCGTGGATCTCCTTGGCCTTTCCATCCCAGTCTCCGTGCATCTTGTCGGCTGCGAGCTTCGCCTCGCCCTCGAAGAAGCCGGAGAGGGACTTCATGCGGCTCTGGAGGGCGTCGAGGTCCACGTCCAGCTGCTTTGCCTGGCGGTCGATCTCTTGTGCCGCCTGCTCGAGTGATGCGTAAGTGACGAGCATCGTTCCGTCATTGATGGCCATAGTTCCTCCAACTGTTCTTTAGGCCTGATGTGTTGACTGCGCTGGCCCAACCCCGCGGTATGGGAGGGATCACATACTTCCGAAGGCTGAGGACTTGCCACCTCCACCGGAGCCACTGGCGCCCGCGGAGCCCACGTCGACGCCCTGGAGCGCCTGGAAGACCGCCTGGTCGGTGCTGCCAGCGATACGGCGGTTCGAGGCAACGGCGTCCTCAAACCGGATCAGCATCTTCCCGATCTCCGCCATGGCTGCATTGACCTTGCGCTGTGTGGAATCGAAGGCCACTGCTCCTTCGCCCTGCCACTTGGCCTGGACCGAGTCGATCAGGGTGTCCAGCTGGGTCAACTGGTGCTTGATCGAACCAAACTTCTGGTTGAGCTCCAGCTCGAACTTCTGGAGTACTTCATCGGTGACCTTCTGGGAACCTGCCATCAGCTTTCCTTTCCAGTGTCCTAGCGGGCCAGTCGGCCCGTGTGTGAATTGAGGCGTGGGCCGTTGATTGTGGTGGGCTGCGCGAGGAGTAGTGGGGGCGCCAGCCTTCGAGACACCCCAGCGAACCTCAGGCGTCCGCGCCGAGACGCCGCGTCGCTGCCAGGCTGAGGGAGAGTGACCTACTGGTGGGCCATCAAGGCCACTTGGCGTTCCATGGTGCGCCAACTACGCAGCCAGACCCCACCGTCCCACTCATCGCCAGCACAAGGCATGGCGCTCACCCCTCCCCGTTTGCTACGACCGCAGGTCATTGCGATCGCGGTGACGCGAACGCCACCGATTGCATGCGTATCACTTTAGCCACTACCTATGACAGGGCCAACAGCCTTCCCATTTCTCCCAAGGCTCCTTTCGGCCATAGGGATGCGGCCAACGAGGCTGGCGGATAAGTCGTCTTGGTCTTGTGCACCCGCTATGTCGCGAACTGCGTTCGCGGTTGGAACAGGTCTGGCCGCTCAGCGGTTGGCAGGAGGCCGGGAGGCCGTTGTCCTCCTACGGGAATCGCGTACCGCCACAGCTCCACCTCCGAGGGCAGCCACCAACACCAAACTGCCCACGACGACGTAGGTCCCTAGTCGCTCCGCGCGCTCTTGTGGGGTTTCCCCGAGCGGGAGTTGGGCTGTCGTGGGCGCCTCGGCCTTACCGGCGCCCTCGTTGCTCGCCACCGGGTGCTCTATGGGCTTGTCGTCCTCGGTCAAGGCACGTACGGGGTCGACGATGCCCCAGCCCACCAGGCGGTCATGGCCCGGGATGGAGCGTTCCGCCGTCTGCATGATCTGGGCGGTGATCTGCTGCTGCGTCCACTTGGGATGCTTGGACTTGATCAGGGCCGCGACGCCGGAAACGTAGGGGGCAGAGAAGCTGGTGCCGTTGTCGGCGCAGTGTCCGTCCTCCGGGACCGTGGAGATCATGTCGACGCCGGGGGCCGCCACGCCGACGAACTCACCGGACTGCGAGAAGGCCGCGCGTTCGTTGTTGCGGTCCGAGGAGGCCACAGCCAGGACACCCTTGTAAGACGCGGGGTAGGTCTCCTTGACATTGCCTCCGAGTCCGTCGTTGCCGGCCGAGGCCACGATGACAATATTCTGGGCCAGAGCGTTGTCCACTGCCTGTTTCAGCGCTGAGGTGGGCTCGACCGCATTGGCCGTGTCCTGGGAGATGTTGATGACGTCGGCGTCGGCCTTGTTGACGGCGTAGTCGATGGCCTGGGCCATGGTCTTGGTGTCGCCGTGGCCCTCGGCATCGTTCTGCTGGATGGGGATGATCGTCGCCTTGGGCGCCAAGCCCACGAAGCCTGTCCCCTTTGCTGGCCTGCCCGCGATGATTCCTGCGACCTTGGTGCCGTGGCCAACCACGTCGGTGGTGCCGTCTTCCCTGCCGCGCTCGATCTTGTTGCCGTTTTCGTCCTTGAGGTTCTTCGGCAGGAGATTGCGGCCACTCTTGGCGTCGACGGCTGGGGTGAGTTGGGGGTTCTTGGTGTCCACTCCGGTGTCGATGACCGCAACGCGTACGCCCTTACCCGTGGACTGCTTCCAGACCTCGTCGAGTAGAACACGTTGCAGCGCCCAGGGGCGGCCCTCGTACATCTTCCCTGGAAAGGTGCACTGGTCGGCCGTGCCGGCGGCTGATGCGGCGGGAGCCAACGGCAGCCCGACGAGCATGAGGGTGGCGGCAGCCGTTCCTGCGCTGAGGCGCAGTCGGCAGTGTGTACGCATTGCCAGGCCCGCCCCGCTCACGAACCCTGCGGCTGTCGTGCCGCACCGGTGGACAGACGGGGTCCTGTCGGCAGGAATGCAGACCAGGCGGCCGGAATGGGAGCCGGAGTCACGTCCTTGTAGCCGAGGCGGTTCTGCGCCTGCTGTGCTTCCTGCAGGGCCGCCTCGCGCTGCTTGCGCTTCTCAGCAGCTGTGCCGGACGAGCCGATACCTGCGTCGTCGGTCGCGCTGTCGCCGTTGGACTGCATCGCGTAACGCAGGCCCGTGTCAGTGACCAGGAAGTAGAACCCCGATCGAGTCGATGATCCGGTGAACTGCCGGAAGAGCTGCCCCGAACCGGGCGTCACATACGCGCTGCTCGAACCGGTGGGAAGTGTCGCCGGGAAGTCGTCGCCCGCCCAGGTGCTGAGTGTGGTGGCGCCCCCATTCTCGTCAACGTCACGGAGGACATTGCACACCGTGTTGCGGCTGCCCTCCGCGGTGCTCGCCGAGTTGACCGGCTTCGGTTCCTGCTGAGGCCAGGTCTTGTCCAAGCCGAAAGGCTCACCGGGCGTGAAGCTTCCGGCGCTGACGGGCAGTGCCCGGCTCGCCTGGCCGAGGCCGGTCATGTCCTTGCTGCTCAACAGGAGCTTCGCCATGAAGTCGGACACCGGAGCGATACGACCCTGCAGAACGAGATACTTCTGCATCCTGGTGCCGGACGGTGCCTCCAGAACCATGCCCACCCTGTTCGCCTCGGCGGGCAACTGCCCCTGAATCCCCGCGTCCGCCTCGGGCGTATCCGGGATCTTCGGGAAGGCGATGGTGTCACCCTTGTGCAGGGTGGCCAGCCAGCCGGCAGACACTCGCTGGGGTGTGCGGCCTTCGCCAACGACCTGGCGCAACAACAGCTCGTCGTTCTTTACGGAGTACGCCATTCCCTTGGCATCGACGACATAGCGCGTGCGGTCAGGGCCCTCTACGTACATCAGCTCGCCGCCATGCAGACGCTCGGTGCCCTCGGTCCTGTCCATGTCGCGCTGGGCGAAGATGAACCCGGCCTTCTGAATGGCACGGCCGCCGTCACCAGGACGCTCGCAGACTGCCCAACGCTTCTTTGCTCCGGCTTCGCCTACTTCGGGCAGCCGGTCGGGAGCGTAGGGGATCCCGAGTGTGGGACCGTGCGGGATCTTGCCATTGTCGAGCACCGATTCGGCGACGTTGATGACCTTGCCCTTGTCAGGCAGCAGCAGGAGCTTCGCCGAGGCCATGTTCAGCACCGGGTGCAGTTGCGCCTTGCCGTCGGTCTCGAGGATCACATAGCGCGTGGTCGACTTACTGGAGATGATGATGTGCTCGCCCGTCTGGTCCCATTTCTGGGGTGCGGCAGGCTTGAACATGCCCCAGGCCCCGAAGGCCGCAAGCACGAGAGCCGTAACGATCGCGCCCGGCACGACCGCGCGCAGCGGGCGTGGCCAGCCTTCTTCCGTCCCGTGGGGGTTCGGCTGCAAAAACTGCCCGACCAAGCGCCGTCGCGCGAAGGTGTAGGCGTTGAGTTCGTCCCGCCGTGATGCCATCTTTCCGCTGCCTCTTTCCCCCGCTGGCTGATCTGGTCGCGTACGAGGAACTGATCCCGTACGCCGATGCGACCTCGCTCACGTCAGCAAGGCCTTGCTGCCCTCACGAGGAGAGCGAGCGCATCTGCTGGTATGCGCCGAAGACCGCCAGGCACAGCGGCAGCAATGTCAGAAGTACGAAAGTCTCGGCGATCTCAAGGAAGCGGCCCCAGAACGGAGTGACCCCCTTACTCGGGACGATCAGTGCGATGCCCGCCATCGCCCCGGCCACGACGGCGACCGCAACCGACAGCCAGACGAGCCGGAGTTCGAGAGCCCCACTATCGCCCCGTAGCGCCTCCAGGATCATCCGTCCGGGTGGGTTCAGGGCGAGGCCCAGACCGAGCAGCACCAGCGATACGAGGCCTGCCGCGAGCGCGCAACCGATCTGCACGGTGTACCGGAACAAGTGGGCCCGCATCAGCATGGCCAGGCCCGTGGCGAGGGCCAGCAGCTGAGCCCACAAGTCGTCGGAGAATCCGAGAACAGCCGACGAGCCCGCCGCGACCAACGCGCAACCGCCGACCAGGCCGATGAGCAACTCGTGCCCGCGCCGCGCCTGGGCGGCAACGCGTTCGGCGTCGATCGTGATGCTTGGCTGGTCGTCTTCGTCGTAGTCACTGCCAGCAGCAGTACGCGGCGGGTCGAAGCCGATCGGCAGGCGGGCGAAGCGCGTGGCCAGGCCCGGCAGGAAGGCGAGCACTCCCACAGCGAGCGGTGCGCACACCGATGCGGTCTCGACCGCCCTCATCTCGGTGAGGATGGACACGAAGGTCACCAGCATGCCGATGGCCGAGGCGAACACGAAGGCGACGAAGGGGCAGTCACCGCTGGGCGTGAGGATCACCAACAGGGTCGATCCGACCAGCACCGCGGCGCACGCGAGCAGGAACTGCAGTCGCCCGATGCCCTCTCCGGCAGGCAGGGCGAGGAGGCCGCTGCCGGCGACTCCCAGGTTGGCGAGTGCGCCTATTCCCAGAGCCACGGAGGATCCACGATCTCGGTACACCCGGGCGCGTACCGCGGCAATCGCCAGGAGCACCACACCGGAGATGGCAGCCACAATGCCCGCGAGCCCGTGCATGTCGTGGCGCAGGTCGGAACTCCAGGCCACGAAAGCCAGCAGCGCCAACAGCACGGAGCCGCCGAAAAGGCCCGCGCTTCGCAGGAGTTCGTCGCTCCACAGCGCACGGTCGCGTGTGACAGCGCTCGCGGTGGCGTGCGAGATGTCATCGAAGACCGCAGGCGGAAGCGAGTCAGAAAACGGGCGGAGCATCAAGAACTCGCCGTCGACGATGCGCTGTCTGGCCAGTGAGCCTGCTTCGTCGAGCACCGTCCCGTCCCGGCGCACCAGGTGATACCCGACCGGGGCTCCCGGTGCCGGGCTCTGTCCTGAAAGGCGCAGGATCTCCGGATAGAGGTGCGCGAGAGGAATGTCGTCAGGCAGGGCCACATCAATGCGGCTGTCGGGAGCTGCCACGATGATCCGGCGATAGCCAGTGCTCCGAGTGGTCACCATCCCCGGACCCGGATATGTCCCCGTTCCCGGTTGGCCACCCGGGTTTCCCGCCGCTCGAACCGTCGTACTCACCTACTGCTCCCCCTCACGGTGCTTCAAGTCGCGGGCCGCGCCCCTATCCCGTTCGCACGTCCGCCGCCATTCCGAATTACCTTGAATGCCCCCGAATCTATTGATAGTTCGCGGGTGCGTACGCACGTTGGGTAACCCTACCGCCCACGGTGTCAGTGGTCGCCAGTAGGATCCGCCTCAGACAGGGTCGGCGCCACGGGGGTGCGGACGGGGGCTTTCTGTCCATGAGGGGGATGGGTCAGCTTTGAGCCAGATCGTCGTCAAGCGGCCGCCGCGGGCTCTGCCCACCGAGGTGCCCGTCGAGCCAGTGCAGTTGCAATCCCCGCCCGAGTTGCCCAGAGGGCAACAGGAGGGCGCGCTTATGCAGCTGCTTCCCATGCTGGGAATGGGCGGTTCTGTCGTCTTCTTCTTCATGACGCCGAACCCGATCATGCGCATCATGGGCATGGTGATGATCGCGTCGACGGTCGGCATGGGCATTGCCATGCTTGTCCGCTATCGACGGGGCACTCAAGGCGAACTTGCCGATATACGACGCGACTACCTGAAGTACTTGGCGAAAACTCGTCGCACTGTTCTTCGAACCGCTCGGCTCCAGCGCGACGCACAGTTCTATCTGCATCCCGCTCCCGAACAACTGTGGGCCCTGGTCGCCGAGGGCAGCCGCACCTGGGAGCGCCGGATCAGCGACGGCGATTTCGCCCAGGTGCGGATCGGCCTGGGCGGCCAGCAGCTCGCTACCCCCCTCGTTGCCCCCGAGACCGCCCCGGTGGACGAGCTGGAGCCGCTCACCGCGGGCGCCATGAAGCAGTTCCTCAACGCGCACAGCACAATCGAGCGACTGCCCATGGCGATTTCGTTGCGGTCCTTCTACCACCTCACCATTAGCGGCGACGAGGAGCACGTCCGCTCGTCCGCGCGGGCGATGGTGGCCTCCCTCGTGTCGCTGCACTCGCCCGACGACCTAGTCGTCGCCATCGCCGCCGGACACGACACAGCCCCGCACTGGGAGTGGGCCAAGTGGCTGCCCCATGTCCAGACCGAGGGAAGCGACGGAGCGGGCAGCCGCCGACTGATCACAACGAGTGCGCAGGACTTGGAGCTGCTGCTCAAGGAGCAGCTCGAAGGCCGCCCTCGCTTTCAGGCCGGCGGCCAACCCCTCCTGGAACAGCCGCACATCGTCGTCGTACTCGACAGCGAAGCGCTCTCGCCGCTCTCGGCGTTGGCCGCGGCCGAGGGCCTGCAGGGGGTCACGGTCATCGAGGTCGTACCGGGTCGATTGACCGGTGCGGTCGGCGGCCTCTCGGTCGTGGTGCACCAGGATTCGCTGCGCCTGGAGTCCGGTCGTGGCCTCTCATATGAAGGGACGCCGGACCGCCTCAGCTACGAGGGAGCCGAGGCCCTCGCACTCCAACTCGCCCCCCTGTACATGGCCTCGGGTGGTGACTCCGACGAGCCACTGCTCGCCAATCTGGAGTTCACCGACCTGCTCAATCTGGGGGACGCGGAGTCGGTGGACGTCGGCCGCACTTGGCGCCCGCGCTCCCGCACCGAACGCCTGCGGGTGCCGATCGGTGTCGGCGAGGATGGCACCGCGGTAATGCTGGATCTGAAGGAAGCCGCGCAGGAGGGCATGGGGCCGCACGGCCTGTGCGTTGGCGCCACTGGATCCGGCAAGTCCGAGCTGCTGCGCACGCTTGTACTCGGCCTCGCCGTCACCCACTCGTCGGAGACGCTCAACTTCGTCCTCGCGGACTTCAAGGGCGGCGCTACATTCGCCGGCATGGCGGACATGCCGCACGTCGCCGCCGTGATCACCAACCTTGCGGACGATTTGACGCTCGTGGACCGCATGGGGGACTCGATTCGCGGCGAGCTCAACCGCCGCCAGGAGCTGCTCCGCCAGGCAGGCAACTATGCCAACATCCACGACTACGAGAAGGCTCGCTCAGTCGGTGCCGCCCTGGAGCCCATCCCCTCCCTCGTGCTGGTCATCGACGAGTTCAGTGAACTCCTGACCGCCAAGCCCGACTTCATCGAGATGTTCGTCCAAATCGGCCGCATCGGCCGCTCGCTGGGCGTCCACCTTTTGCTGGCCTCGCAGCGCCTGGAGGAGGGCCGGCTGCGCGGCCTGGAGACGTACCTCTCGTACCGCATCGGTCTGCGTACGTTCTCTGAGACCGAATCACGGGCGGCCCTGGGCGTGCCGGACGCCTACCACCTGCCGAATGTCCCCGGCTCGGGCTATCTGAAGTACGGAACCGACGAGATGGACCGCTTCAAGGCGGCCTATGTGTCCGGGGCACATCGCCCCAGTACTGCCCAAACGGCGGCCGGGGAAGGCCCGCTACCGCTGGACCGCCAGCCAGTGCCGTTTACCGCGGCCCCCGTGCCGGTGCGCTACGAGCAGCCCGACCCGCGGACGCTTGTGCCGGATCCGCGTGTAGCGGGAGACGACGCGCTGGCCGACACCGTCCTTGATGTCATCGTCCGCCAGCTCGAAGGCCAGGGCCCGGCCGCACACCAGGTATGGCTGCCTCCCCTGGACAATCCGCCCCCGCTGGACGGGCTGCTGCCTGGTCTCGCCGGGGTTCAGAACCGCGGCCTGACCCAGCCCGGCTATGAGGGCGCCGGCCGACTCGTCGTACCGCTCGGCGTAGTCGACAAGCCCTACGAACAGCGGCGCGACACCCTGTACCGGGACTTCTCCGGCGCCGCGGGCCATATGCAGATCATCGGCGGCCCACAGTCGGGCAAGTCAGCGCTGCTCCGAACGATCATCTCTGCCTTCTCCCTGACCCACACACCCCACGAAGTCCAGTTCTACGGACTCGACTTCGGCGGCGGCGGTATGTCTTCCGTGTCGGGCCTGCCGCACGTCGGCGGAGTCGCTTCCCGCCTCGACCCGGAGCGGGTACGCCGCACGGTCGCCGAGGTGTACGGCATCATGACCCGCCGCGAGGAATACTTCCGCAGCTCCGGCATCGACTCCATCGCCACCTTCCGCCGGATGCGAGCACGCGGAGACATCTCCGTAGCAGACCAGCCGTGGGGTGACGTCTTCCTGGTCATCGACGGATGGGGCAACTTCCGTACGGAGTACGAGGGTCTGGAATCGGCCATCCACGAGATGGCCGCGCGCGGCCTCGGCTACGGCATCCACCTGATCCTTACCGCATCCCGCGCCATGGAGGTCCGAGCCAACCTCAAGGACCTGCTGATGAACCGCCTCGAGCTCCGACTCGGCGACATCATGGACTCGGAACTGGATCGCAAGGCCGCCGCGAACGTCCCCACAGGTGTGCCCGGACGCGGTCTCACCCCGGAGACGCTGCACTTCATGGCCGCGGTCCCCCGTATCGACGGCATCCACTCCGCCGATGAGCTCTCCGAGGCGACAGCCGCCATGAGCCGGGAAGTCGCCCGCCACTGGACCGCCCCCGGCGCACCGACGGTTCGCCTCCTGCCACGCGAGTTGCCCCTCGAGAGCCTGCCGGCGGCCCTCGCAGAGCCAGACCGGGGGGTCTCCTTCGCCATCGACGAAAACAACCTGGAACCCGTCTTCGTCAACTTCGAACAGGACCCCTTCTTCCTGGTCTTCGGTGAGACCGAGGCTGGCAAGTCCAACCTGCTACGCCTCCTCATCAAGCAGCTGACCGATCGCTACGACGGCGACTCCTGCAAGCTCTTCGTCATCGACAACCGCCGCTCCCTCCTGGGCGTCACCCCGGCATCCCACCTGGCCGAGTACGTGCCGATGTCCAACGCCATGGAGCATCACGTGGAGGCCCTTGGCGATCTCATGCGACGGCGCTCACCATCGCCCGACATCACGGTCGAGCAACTACGGGCACGCAGCTGGTGGACCGGTCCGACGGTGTACGTCATCGTCGATGACTACGACCTGGTGTCGACGTCCAGCGGCAACCCCCTCGCGCCGCTCACGGAACTCCTGCCGTTCGCGCGTGATGTGGGCATCCGCTTCATCATTGCCCGCAACTCGGCAGGCGCCAGCCGCTCCTCGTACGAGCCCTTCATGCAGCGCATGAAGGAGCTGGGCGCGCAGGGCGTCGTGCTCTCCGGCGATCCGACCGAGGGTGACTTGCTGGGCAATGTGCGCCCCCGTGCCATGCCGGCGGGGCGGGGGGTCTTCGTCTCTCGGAGGCGAGGAAATCCTCTGGTGCAGACAGGCCTTATTGGGGTGGGGGACCAGAACTGATAGCGAGGCCAGGATGGGCATGTAGTCGACAAGCGCTGGAGACGGGCAGCTTGGGCACGCTTCGTGCTGGCGCGCTGATACTGCGGATAGGAACCTCTTCCACGACGCATTGGCTGCATGTTCGGATGACGGCACTTCCGACACTGAGACTTGTCCCGTAACGATCTTGGAGTCGGGAGGGGCAAGGTCGTTACGGGGCTACCCGTTCGTCTATCCGGCGAGGGCGAGGTTGTGCAGGCGGGCGACGCCGAGCATGGCGTGGTGTACTCCGTCGCCTTTGAGGCGGCAGTCTCGGAGGATCTTCCAGGTCTTCATGCGAACGAAGGTGTGCTCGACGGGAGCGCGGACCTGTTTGTGGGACGTGTTGTGCGCTTCTTTCCAGTCGGGCAGTGCTTCTCCCTTGTGGCGGCGGTGCGGCATGACGAGTCCGGTGCCTGGGTAGCCGCCATCGGCGATCGTCATGGTCTGCCCTACGGCAGCTTTCGCACCGGATTCCGCCCACGCCTTGCAGTCGTTGCGATTGCCTGGCAGAGGTCGGCCGATGATGACGACCAGGCGGCTATCTGCGTCGATGACCACTTGGTGGTTGGTTGAATACCGGTAGTTCTTCGACTGCTCGGCAATGGTGTGGTCGCGGGTGGGCACGAGGGTGCCGTCAACGATGAGCACGGTGTCCTTGCGGAACCGCTGGCGGGGCTGCAGCGCAAGCCGTGGGCCGAGGTGATTGATGACGCGGTCCGCAGCCGACTTGGAGACTCCGAACAGCGGGGCGAGCTGGCGGAGCGTCAAGTTCGTGCGCCAGTAGGACGCAACCAGCAACAGCCGGTCCTCCAAGGGCAGGCTCCATGGCCGGCCCCGGCGGACAGTGTTGGCCTCGTTGCGCCGCAGCACAGCCACCAACTTCGCGAACTCGCGCGGGCTCAGCCCGGTATACGGGGATATCCAGGACGGCCCCGACGCCGTGATCACACCAGCCACACCGGGATCATCACATCAGACGCCCGCCCATACGTTGTCGCAACTACGATTCCACAGCGCAGTTGATATTGAGCAGGGAGGGTTCATGAGCAGGCCACTGCTGTTCCTAGATGTGGACGGGCCGCTGAACCCCTACGCGGCCCAGCCCGAGAGACGTCCCGACGGCTACACCACACTCAGAGTGCCCCAGAAGAGCGGGACCCCAAGCGAACACACAGGACTCTCGGTCCGGCGGCGACCCTTGCGGGTTTGGCTCAACCCCGAGCACGGACAAGCCCTGATCCGGCTCAACTACGAACTGTGCTGGGCCACCACGTGGATGGACGAAGCCAACCGGTGGATCGCCCCAGTGCTCGACCTTCCCGAACTCCCCTTCGTCGACTTCGGCGACGCCCTGTTCCAAGAACGCCCCGACGGGATCCACTGGAAGACCGGCCCCCTAGTGGACTACGCCAACGGCCGTCCCTTCGCCTGGGTGGACGACGAGCAGAGCGACCTCGACGACGGATACGTAGCCGCCCACCACAAGGGCCCCGGGCTTCTCCACCACGTCAACCCGCGAATCGGACTGCGCGAGGACGACTTCCACACGCTCGCCGTCTTCGCTCGATCAATGGACACCGCGCAAGCCACCGGCTGAGCACGTCACCACCAGACAGCCCAGAACACGGTTCCGTGATCAATGCGGGACAAGCCTGAGCAAGGACGAAGCACTGGATACCAATCAGGGTTTCTCAACCTGCCGTGGTTGCCCACGACTTGGAGAGACTCATGGAGCGACGAAGCTTCTGGTACTCGGAGTTCACAACCAAGATTCATCGTACTGTCCGGGGCATCGAGGTATCTGCCCAACAACGCCCTGCCCCGGATACGTAAACGCCACGGCAAGTACGGGCTGATGGCTAAAGCTGATCCCGCATCACCATGAAGGGCTGTCTGGGAAAGCCGCGCCTCCCTTGCATTGCACAACATCCTTAGAGACTGCGCGCATCACCTGGGCGGCGAATCGTCCGAAATTACCTCTATCTGCAACGGTCGTTGTTACGGGAGGCACCTCGTAAACGGTCACTCTGATGATTCCTCGGCGAGGTGTAGATTCACTGGAGAATCTCTTAGGGCAGTCAATGATGAGCTCCGCTCCGTGACTGGACGAATACCCTCGTGAATCACCAAATCTGATCGCAGTGCTGCCAGGCGCGTTGGTATTCTCCTCTATCCGGGCCTTCACCGATTCAATAGTCGACGTGAATTTTGATTCCGCGAAGTGATCATAAGACACTGCAATAATCCGCCCCCCGGCGCTTAGGCGGCACGTGGGTGGCTTATTCGTCACCTCATTGAAATCCACCTCGCCCGAAACAGACTCCTGGAATTCTTTTCCTTTATCCGGCAGAAGCTTCGATACAACATCCCCCGGCAAAACTCGATCGCATACCCGGTTCGGGACAGCCACAGGGACCTCGCTAGCAGGCCAGAATCGCCATGCCGCAATTCCCGCTGCCATCACAAACAAGGCTAGGCCAATACACATGACCCATCGCTTCGAGCGTCCCATAGGTTACTGGTCCTCTTTCAGGTTTGGTTGCTGATTCGGCCCTTGGTCAAGCGAGACGCTCAGATCATAGTTGTATCTCATGTTGTCCCGTACGCTCGATGCTATGACATCCGCCTCCCCCTCACTCATACCTGCATGTATTGCCGAACTCTTAGCTGCGTCATATACAGCCTCCGCCGAACTGTCTAGCTGCTTGAGCCTGAAATCTTCCCGCTCCTTGTTCGCATCTTCGCTGGAGTCTCGCGAATAGTTTTCCACGGCGGCTTCACTGGCCTCCTCAACGCCCCAGCCGACAACATCCCCCACGACAGGAATCCAGCCGACGGCTGCATTAATGACCCTTCCAGTCCATTTATCAGATTCCTTGACGACGCTTTCATTGAATTCCTTGTCGGATGCAATTCGATCGTCAAATACAGCCTGGGTTCTTGATTCGGCCAAAATTCCAGCTATCTCGCCGCCGGGAGAGCTCATGCTCCGAGCTGCAGCTTCACGGAACGTTTCGGATATATCCTTGTCGGTCAAGGCGCCATGAATTAGTTCGGTGGTAACTGCTTGTTGGGAATTGATGATGGCTCCATAGGCTCGAGGATCTGTGCCTACGCCGCCCAGAAAATCACGCAGTACGCCGGTATTCAGGCTCCCAAGGTTCGCATTTTCACCGACCGTCTTGATCTCACTCTTACCGTTCAGGCCATCCTGCACATCGCGCATGTACTCCGCAGTGATGTTTCCAAGACTTTCACGGAGGGCGGACTTTTCGAGTAGTTCAGGACTTCCACCAAAGTGGTCCACAAGCTGGTAGACGAAAGCAGAGCTCTCAGCCGAGTGAGGCGGAAACGGGCCATCACTGTCGTACGGGCCGCCATAAGCTGCTGATTCCAAGGCATGCCCCAGGGCCTCCTTGCCAATGGGCTTGCCATCTTCCCAAAGGGGAACGCGTGCGTCGCCCCCGCCGCCGACCCCCGATACCCCAAGGTATGGATCGCCTGACAGTAGATAGTCCCAGTTGCTTAGTTCCTTCAGGGCGCCGTCTTCGCCCTTTCCGGTTGAGGCATTGAAAAACTCCAGGGAAGCCTGTGAGTTGTGGCCGAGGGCCTCTAGAAATCCGGCGAGTGGGTCATTGGCTTCGCCGGATGGAGGGTAGGACAAATTCTCTCCACCATGCCACGGGGGCACACCGAACCCACGCGAGCGCTCAAACTCTACGAGCTTCTTCCCGTAACTCTTAAGGAACCCAGAATCGAACTCGCCCTTCCCCATCAAGCTGCTCATAATTTGGAAACCATAAGGCGCTACCATGGGGATCCCACTGCCGGGGAACCTGGTGCTACCGGCAGCTACCATCTCCCGCTTCCAGGATTCCATCTCCGGGCTGCTGGCGTGGGTGGCGGTCGCGATCGTCATGCCAAGGCTGTCCTGGGTGTGTGCCAGGATTTTCCCTCGCACGTCTCCAGGGAACTCGGACGTCGCCAGCTCTTGCCAAAACTTAAGGGTGCCTGTCGCCCCAAGCTCAGTGGTGAGCCTTTCTGCAAACGCAGGGTTATCGTGCTGGGCAGCGAGCACGTCGTTGAAGCGCTCAAGTTCCTTGTCGCTCCAGTCGTCGACGTTCCCCTCGGCAATTTTCTTGGCCCAGTACTTTGCATCGGCTTCACCTTGCAGGAGATTCGCGTCGTCGACCCCCTGCATGAAAGTCTTTCCAAAGTCGTGTTCATTCTTGGCGAGGGCGCGCAGCGCCCGCGATGCTATGCGGTCAGTCTCGTCCGCTTCCTTCAAGATCCGGGCGATGTTCCGCTCGGCAGCCGCAAGTTGCTCCTTCGTCGGCCTGTCGGCGTCGCTACCTTCTCCCGCGACACCAGGAGGAGCCGAAGGCGGCTCCGCTCCCCCTTTGTCATTGATATAGATGTTGTTTTTCGTAGCATCAGAGATGGCGCGACTCAGCTCATCTTGATGCCGGATGAATACGGAATGCGTATCGCGGAGAATGACGTGGATGCTCCGGGCGGTCGTGACTGCATCGTCAAACTCCGATGCAGTCTTAGTGACAAACTTTCGCGATACAGTTGCGTTCACCCCTTCCCAAGATGCTTGTTCGGCCCGCGTCTTGAGGGCAACGCTGCCGCCTTCTCCGTTCGTCAGGACTTTCAACCTACGCGCGACTTCCTCCCAGTCGTCGATGGCAGCCTTAAGCTTTCCCAGGCGTAGGTTCAAAAGTTCCTGCATGCTGAGCATTTCTTGCCCCCGTGGCTTGGTCTACTTAAAGTACTGATTGATCCGCGAAGCCGAAATTGACGTGGCAACCTTGGCGTCCTCCTTGGCGCTCAACGCCCGGGTGTAGTCGAGGTGGTTTGAGATGTGTCCGCATGCATCTACAAGCGTTCTCGCCTTGGAGTTCCATGCATCGTTCAGTTCGGTGAGAGCCGTACCGACCTCCAACCCGTCGTTCAGCAGCTCGATGCCGGCGCTGAAGGAACTAGCCCTCGCGTGGTCAGAGTCAACTCTCAGACGCTCGCGCAAGTCGTACGCCATGGCGCCCAACTTGCCCAAATCGTCATCGCGCACAACCAGGTCTGCAGCGCCGCGACCCTCGACGGGAGCTACTTGATTGAGCTGCATCTGGGCAGAGTGTCGCTCTGCTGCATCAGCCTTCAGTTGGTTCCACTCGTCCCAAGCCATTCGTTCGGCTCCTTCCCCGTATGGACCGATGGATGGCCAAGGGCCAGGTCAACTTATAGAAGTGCTAGGACTGTTCACCAAGCGTTGCCTCGTCTTGGCTGCAGTGTTGTACGTCGGGTCTCTAACCGGGTGATCCACCTCGCCCAATCTACGGCTGGCGCCATTCATCTGAGTGTGATCGGAACTGCTCCTGCGAGATGGGCGGTTGCTGATACCCAGACCACGGCGCGGGCGGCACGGCAGGGGAGGCAGGCACAGGCTCCCGGCGACGACGGGCTCGTACGAGCGGGACGGCGATCCCAGCACCAAGGACGGCTGCCGCGCCCACTCCCAGGGCCAGCCAGAGCCCTGTGTTGCTGTCATCGTCGGAGGCAGAGCTAGCCGGCTTGGTTTCCTTGTTGTCCTGACTGTTGCCGGCGTCGTTGCCCTCAGCAGGCTGGGAAGCCTCGGAGGACGGGGCCTTGGGAGCTGCGGCCGCGAGGTCCGGGAGTGGATATTCGTCGGCTGGACCGGGGACACCAGGGGTCTTCAGCGCCACCAGAGGGCGTACGGCGCCGTAGCCCACATAGTCGTTGCGCTGCTTGCCGCTGGTCGGCTTGCCTGCAGTGTTCAGCATTACGCGTAGGACTTGGTTGTTGGTCCAGTCGGGGTGCTTGGACCAGATAAGAGCAGCGGTGGCGGAGGCCAGAGCGGTCGCGTCACTGGTGCCGTGCGACTTACAGAGACCCGTCTTGCCTCCGCATGCGTGCACGACGTCGTCACCGGGCGCCGACAGGTCGACCTGAGGACCCACCTGTGATTCTTCGGTCTTCTGCAGATTCTCACCGATCGCGCCGACGCCGACGACTCCAGGCGTGCCTGCGGGGTACTCCACGAATCTTGTTCCGTCGTTACCTGCGGAGGCAAAAATCAGTGTTCCCTTGTCCAGCGCGTACTTCACGGCATCGGACAACACCTGTGAGCCGCTAGCTGTCCCTTGGGAGATGTTGATCACTTTGATGCCACGATCAACCGCGTACCGGATCGAGAGAGCAAGCTGTCTGTTGAACGCCTTCTCCCCATCGGCCGCGACGTTCCCTCCCGCATGCACCCGGATCGGAACGATCTTCACGCCGGGGGCAAGTCCGAAGGCCCCGTCACCCCCGCCGCTCCTCCCCGTACCGGCAATCAGTCCGGCCATCCCTGTGCCATGCCCGGTGTAGTCGGTGTGCTCATTGCCCGCGTCCTTGGACGTGAAGTCTTTGCCGTCCAGGACCTGTCCGCGCAAGTCCGGGTTGTTGGGGTCTACCCCACTGTCGACAACTGCGACGGTAATCCCCTTGCCGGTACTGATCTCCCACACCTCCTCGGCCTTCATGGCCGTGAGGTGCCATTGCTGGGAGCGGATCGACTCGGCCTGCGCGGGTGCGGTAGCGATGCCCACCAGCAGCAGCGCTACCGCGCCGGAGAACACGATGCGGCGGCGACTTTTTCGTCTACTACTGGTGAACATCAGTCTTCCCTCATTGCCGTACACATCTCTGCAACACCTGAGCAAGTCAGTCGATGACCGGAGGCGCCACACGTCGGGTGCCCTGCTGCCAGGTTTCCTCGTCCTCGGTGAGGTAGTCAGGACGCAGCCCCTGGTCCTCGTCGCGGCGTGACCCCGAGGGCCGAGTGCCTGACGGCACTGCCGCGCCGCCACGCCCCATTGGCGCGCCGCCCTGGGCCCCGGACCCGCTCGCACCCCGGACCAGCCCTGCTCCCCCCGGCGTGAAGGAGCGTCCGCTTACCTCGCCTGTCTGCTGCCTCGGCCGCCCGCCTACGATGCCGCCGATCTCTCCAGCCCCACGCCGGGCACCCGCTGCACCACGCTGGCTGGCGGATCCCGAACCGCTACCGCGCACGGGCCCGGACCCGCCAACAGGCGCGGGACGCCCCACACCCCCGGCACCTGTCTGCTGCGGACGGCCGCCCACGATGCCGCCGTTCTCTCCTGCCACACGACGGCCGCCACTCATACCGCCTTGTCCCGTGACGCCCCTAGCGACAGGAGCACTAGGCCTCGCAGCACTGCGACCCGGCGTTCCCTCCGTGCCCACTACTGTGCCGCGCGGCATACCTCCGCTGGGCCGGCCCGAGGAGGGTGGGACAGGGCGGCCGCCCACAATCCCGCTCCGCTCCGGTGGGCGCCCTATGGGCGTCGATCCAGTTCGGCCCTGACCAGGCAGACCCTGAGGACGGCCGCTTACTGGCGCTCGCCCACCAGTCGAAGTAGGAGGCGTCTGTGTGCCTCCGCCGTAGTTGGGCGGAACCAAACCTGGTGGCAAGCCACCGCCCCCGTCCGGCCTTCCTGCAGGAGGAGCGCCGGGCGTAGGCCCGGGCCCCGGAGCAGTCGGCGACTCCGGCAGCACACCCACACTGTCGATCCCAGTAGACACCGGAGTTTCTGGCCGAGAGGCAGACACACCCGAGCCTCCGGCCGCGGTACCGCCGCCCGCGCCACCAGCAGAACCGGCGCCGCTATCCACGGCGCCTGCGGAATCAGGCGCAACGCCTCTGGAGGAGGGAGCTACGCCGCCACCGGACTCAACCCCGCCGTCCCCAGCACCTGAACGCGACACATCCAGGGAATCATTGCGGTCTCCAGCAGGCGGCATCACCGCCTTCGGCGGCGGCGGAAACACTGGCCGCTCCAGCCCTTCCATCCGCTCCGCAGACTGCTGATACGACTGCTCGAGCTTCCGCATCTGCCGGGCGGCCTCCTGCCGCTGCCCCTCCCGGTACGCCTTGATCTCCTCGATCTCCCGCGCCGCATCCTTCCCCGCAGCCGCAGCCTTGGCGTCCTTAGGCTTGGCATCCGCAGCGTCCACGTTCGCCTGAGCGGCTGCCATTTGCGTCTGGCCCGCCTTGTGGTCCCGCGGGATCGCTGCCTGCGCCTCGGCGATCGCCCCGGCCGCCTCGTCCAGGCGGCGCGACGCGTCTCCACCGTATTCAGCCAGCCTCAGTGCCGAGTTGGCCAAGTCGCCGCTCCAGTCGCGGAATGCCTGGGCGCCCTCGCCCTTCCACTGCACCCACTGCGGCCGCGTCTTGAGCTCATCTGCGGCCTTCTTCACCTCATCGGCGACAGCCCGCAGCTTGGCCGCGGCGGCCGACACAGTGCCGCTGTTCGCCTGATCCAGCCACGCCAGCATGTCCTCATGTGACATGCCCTCGAACGGCGTTGAGCCGCCACTCCCCTTGCCGGCCATCTGCTGGCCCTCCCTCAGTCCCCGTGAAATCCGTGATCTCCGTGTTGCGCATCGCCCGCGTGCTGCGGGCGATGTCATGCTCCACGCGGTCCGCGCCACACCCACGCTGGACCGATCGTGCGGTCAGGCCAGACCCGAGGCACCTGCCGTGTCGCCGCCCGGCTGGCCCGTTCCTGCACCGGCATCGGACACGCCCGGCTCGTATGCGCCGCCGTAATGCTTGGTCGCATTCCGGCCGATCGCGAGCATCCGTTCCCGGACCTCGGCCTCGACGTTCTCGTAGCCCTTGTGCGAGGCCATCACCGCGATGCTCATGCCCTCGATGGAGTCCGACATCAGCTTGGAGAGCTGTTCCAACTCGGTAATCACCGTCTGGTACGAACCGAACAGGCCGCTGGCTCCGACCCAACCGTCGCCACCGCCGCCGAAGTTCGTCCGTGTCATGGCGTCCTGACCCACTTGCTTCGGGTCGGCAGGGGACTCCTTCAGTTCACGGAGCAACTCATCGATACGGTCGCGGAACTTCGTGAAGGACGTCAGCTCGGTCATGACGTCACCGACAGCCGAAGCAGCGAAGGAAAGCCCTCCGCCCATTGCCCCTGCCAAACCCGCGTTGATCGGAACGTCGTCCGCCACAGCATCCTCCCCGTTAGCCAAAGCGTCAGGTTTCACTGTAGCCACGGGCACTGACAACTTGCACGTGTTCATTGCAGGTGCAAGTGAGCACACAAGGACACAAGCCGGGCAGAGTCGGTCGCAACCGACCGTCACGACTTAGTGACAGCCACCTCGCCACAGCATCGCTGATGGCCGAATATCACGCCTGCCGACAGCCCTCACGGGCGGTCGGCATGGGCCTACTGAATCTCCCTCGCGAACGAACTTGCTGGCCAATTCGCAAGAGCATGGGGAGTTGGCCGCGGAGCGAGGGATAGCTCCAGAGGGCCCTTGATCGCATGGAAGCTGCGGACGAGGTGGTCGCGAACACCTGGCACGCTGACACCCAACAGCGCGTCTCTCACGTGGGGGCACTTGCTGCGAGGTCGGAGCATGCACCGAGATACCGCCCGCCCAGCTGGGCGGGCGGTAGCCTGTTCCTCACGTCGCTCGCATCCGGACGCATGACCGTGTTCGACCTTCCGCGCATGCGGTACGCGGCTGGGCCGCTTTGCCCCTGCAGTGGGGTGCTCAGATCGTCGTGGCTGTACTGCTCGTGACCGCCGTACCGGTCGGCTGGCCTGGGCACACTCCAATCTGACGGTCAAACCCACGAGTTGCTGCTGGCGACCTTCGCGGCCGTGCTCCGCACCAGCCGCGCGCCTGGTCGCTGTCACACGATGCGTTCCGCACGGCATGGCCGGTCACAGTCCAACTGAGCTTCAGGCTCCGTGGACCGGCATCTGGTGGAGGATCTTTCCCTCCCACTCCGCACACCCCACGAGCGGCAGCTATGCCTGGTGCTGGCGAGGCGGGGCCAGTGGGTCTGGGTTTGCTGGCGCGGAGTGAGGGGTTACGGGGCCAGGTGGCGCAGCGCCATATGCGTCTCGCGAAATGCGACTCCACTGGCCATACACGGCGTGATCCGTGAACAGCCTTGCAGCGCACGGGAGTTCTATCAGATTGTGTTCCCCTTACAGCCGCTAGCAGGGCCGGTCGGGGGCGACAAGAAGCGTGCGTAGATCACGGAATCCCAGAGCCATTCTGGATCTAACGGGTCTGGCGATCGCGGCCGTCCTCTACGTCGCATCGGTACAAACCAAAGAACCACTACAAGATCTCTTGGTCGGCGTGGCCCCCTGGTTCGTCTTCGCCGCATCCTTGACCTGCTGGTCGTGGCCCAAAGTCGTGCGGTCAGCCGCAGTCGTGTGCGTTTCTTCGGCGACGAACTCGTGCACCAGGAAACGACGCTGGTCTACCCGGACTTCGTGCTGCACGAGGACGTCAGAGAGACGCTCTCCTCGCACAACCAGCAGCTCATCTATCAGCGGCCACAGTCGCGATTCACGGGGATGGCCGTGCACCGGATCGACGTACCCAGCCTGGTGGCCTCCAACGACATCCAGTCACTGCTCTACGTCTCCAGCCTCTTCGACAGCAACGCCGACTCCCCCAACGTCATGCTGGCCGACGGGAAGATCCTCGAGGACTGCGACCGCAGCTTCATCAGCTTCGGGCTGACGAGCAACGACTGCACCCACCTCTATCTGCACGACGCGCCCAACCCGTTGTTCAGCGTCGTGGAGGACGACCAGGGCTCGGAGTACGTAAGACTGCGCAATGGGCATGAGTACCGGTCGACGGACCAACGGCAATACGGAGTCATACTCCACCATGCACCGGATCGAGACGACGCACCCGAGCGGCGCTGGATGTTGGTTGCCGGTCTCGGTCCCGTGGGAACCACAGACGCGGGCTGGTATCTGGCCCGCGCTCGCCAAGCAGGTCCCGCACGATCAGGACTTCGTGGCGGTCGTGGCAGTGGGCTCCTACACGGACCGGACGCCGAGACTGAAAGAGGTACTGACCAGTGCCACTAACGGCAACACCCCCTAAAGGTCTGTTCGTCGGGCTGTGCACGCTGGATGTGATCCAGCTGGTGGATCACATCCCGGCCTCCAACGAGAAGATCGTTGCTACGCGCCAGACGGTCGCAGCCGGCGGGCCGGCCGCTAACGCCGCCGCCACCTTCAGCCACCTTGGGGGCGAGGCCACGTTGCTGACTGGGCTGGGACAGCATGCGCTGACCGCGGGCATCACCGGGGACCTAGACTCTCTGGGCGTACGGATCGTGGACCTGTCCCCGCACCGCGCGGAGCCGCCCACGGTCTCGAGCATCCTTGTCACGGCGGCAACAGGAGACCGGGCAGTGTCCTCGGTGAACGCGATCGGCGCGAAGCTCGAAGCACCGTCGGTGCTCTCAGCGCTCCTTGACGGCATCGAGGTTGTCGAGTTCGACGGGCACCACATGGATCTCGCCGTCCGCGTGGCCAAGGAAGCGCGGAGCGCCGACATCCTGACCGTGTTCGACGGCGGGAGTTGGAAGCCCGGCACCGAGCAGCTGCTGCCGTTCATCGATGTGGCCCTGTGCTCGGCGAACTTCCATCCGCCGGGCACCATGTCTCCGCAGGACGTGTTGGAGTACTTGCAGGCTGCGGGCGTGCAATGGGCGGCGATCAGTCACGGCCCCGACCCCATCGAGTGGACCGGGACGGGCGGCAGCGGCTCCACCGACGTACCCAAGGCCGAGGTGATGGACACGTTGGGGGCGGGCGACATCCTGCACGGCGCACTGGCCTACCACCTGCGCGGCACACGCCACCCCTCCGCGACCTGTCTGCAAGCCGCGCTGCAGGAAGCCGGCGCGGTGGCGTCACGGGCCTGTGCGGCTTTTGGGACCAGGACCTGGATGGAGGACAGCGCTCCTCTACCTAGTACGGGCCGGATCTGACCACTCGCGAGCAACGCCGACGGGATTCCTTTACTAGTTCGCCATTGGGTCGGTCGTTGCTCACGACCCAGGCCTGAGCCTGTTCAGGCGACTTCCCGGCGGCGACTTGTCGTGCCGCGAGGCGTGCCTCACGTACGGCATCAGGAGCATCGACGTACCACAACTCGTGAAGCACGGACCGGATATCACGCCAGACGGGCTCGTCGCTCGCCAGGTAGTTGCCCTCGGTGATGACCAGCTTGGTCTCCGGCAGGACCACCAGGCCCGCTGCGACGGCTTCATGCAGGGCACGGTCGTAGTCCGGGACGTACACGGCGTGGTCCGATTCCGTCAGGACCCTGCGCAGCAGCGCCAGATAGCCATGGATGTCGAAGCTGGGCGGGGAACCCTTACGGCTGCGCAGGCCTAGGCGGTCCAGCTGCCGATTGGACAGATGGAAGCCGTCCATGGGCAGATACGCCGCGGCGTTCTCCCCCAGCCGCTCGTTGACGCCAGCCACAAGACCTTTCGCAAGCGTGCTCTTGCCAGCGGCAGGCGCTCCGGCAAGACCGAGCATGCATCTCGGGTTGGCGCTCTCGGCGAAGGCGACAGCATCAGCGATCAAGTCGTCGGTCACTGGGCCACGCTAACCGGTGACCCGCTGGGGTGGGGGTCAGAGAGTACAAACCGAGCTCCGTTGCCGATCAGCTTGAAGCAGGGCGCGTGCTCAGCGCGTTGGGACCTGTCCGGTGGCGATGCCGCCCCGAGAAGGCGGTGCACTTCCGGACCGGATCTCACTCCGCGTCGCTCTCGCCCCGTGGGCAGTGCCTGTCAGCCGCACGGCGGGTCGATGGGAACCCTGCACCGCACCTGCTTCCCGATCGCCGACCGGCACACGTGCCAGCCGGGCGCGAGCAGATCGACCAGGCCGAGCCCTCGTCCGGCTTCCGCTTCCGCGCTGTCGAGTGCTACCGCTCGGCGCCGGGGCAGCGCGCCGGGGTCTGGGGCGTGCACGTTCACCGCGATGCCGTACGAAGTTACGTACACCTCCACGACCAGCCGGTACATGCTCCCCGCAGGCACGCACCGAGTTGCCGACGAGCTCGGAGTGGACGAGCTGCGCGGAGTCGACGGCAGCGGCCTCGACGCCCCGTGCGCCAGTCGCCGCTCAGCGCGTGAAACCGGTCGCGCCGCAATGCGTTCCCAGGAGTTGGACCCCAGCCTCCGGCTTGATGCTCTGCGGGCAGCCCCAGAAGTGATGGCACACCCATCATGACAGATCAAGGGTGTCCTTACCTAGGACGAACGGCACAGCCCAGCAAGCTTGTTCGGGGTGCTCGCCCGTTCCCAGAATCGACGTCATGAATGACTCTCGGGACGCCGACCGCTACATCACACCACGGGAAAGGGCCGACGCGATTCTCGCCGAGGCGGGCCTGGAGTACGCGGGCGGCTGGGGCGCCGGCTTCAACGTCCTCCCCACCTATGCTGCGCTGCGGCCGATCGCAGCCGGAGACACTGTGCCCACCTCCGTCGTTCGGCTGGACGTCGCCGAGCCGTTCGCCGACACCGACGCGGAATGGTTCCGCCTTGCCACCGCGCACGGACTGTTCGGCGAGGACGGGGGTTTCCTGGTCACGTTGGGGGACGGCGGCTGGTTCCGCGTCCGGCTCGGGGAACAGTGGCGGCTCGCGGACGTCCTGCGGAACCAGCCCCGCAACCCTGAGTTCATGACGATCTCCCCTGACGGGAAGAGGCTGATCGGCGTCACCACGGAGGAGTACGAGATCTGGCTGATCATGGTCGAGGATGTCCCTGCGTACCGGGAACAACGGGCTCTGGGACTGGCGCGGGAGGAGAGCGAGGAGGAGCGGGAGGCGGCCTGGGACGGGCTGTTCGGCAGGCCCCGGATTTCGCCGCGGACACGGGAGCGGTGGGAGGTCGGGCTCCCGTACAACGCCGCTCTGCCCGACGACCTCAAGCTCGACCTCGTCATACGCACCCAGAGGTTCTACGGCCGCCAACTGCCCGCCGACCTGATCGACCAGCTGCTCGTCCACCCGGACTGGAAGATGCGCAGCGGCGTGGTCGACACCGGCTCCAACCAGCTGACCCCCGAGCAGTGGAGCCGCCTCGTCCTCGCCGAGGAAGGCGACCGCCGCCGCTGGGTCCTGGTCAGCGTCGCCGTCGATTACCGCGCGACGTTCACCTCCGCCGCCTACGAGCGCCTCGCCGCCGATCCCGTCCCGCGCGTCCGTGCCGAGACCGCCTCACTGACCGGCTTGCCGACTGCCTTGGCCCGCGCCCTCGTCACCGACCCCGAGCCTCATGTCCGGCAGCGTGCCTGCGCAGCCGCCTGGCCGGACCTCGACGCCGACGAGCGCCGCGCGCTCTTCACCGACGCCGACTCCGGCGTCCGCGCCGCCGCCCGCCGGCTGCACCACCGCGAACACCCGGTCCCGCTCGCCGTGTTCGAGAGCGGCGACCTCGGCGACGCCGCCCGCATCGTCACCGACTCCGTCCTCGAACCGGAACTGGCCCGCCACCTGTCCCGGCACCCGGACGCCGCCCTGCGCCGCGCCCTCGCCGACAACCTCCACCTGACCCCGGCCCTGATCGCCGTACTGGCCGAGGACCCCAAACCGTCCGTCCGGAGCACCCTCGCGCTGCGCCCGGACATCTCCGAGGCCCAACGGGCCACCATCTCCTACGACTTCGACCCATCGGGCCACTACCACACCCTCCCGTGGGTCCACGCCCTCCACGACGACCCCGAAGCCATGCGCCGACTCTCCGCCTCCCCCCACCCCCTCATCCGCCGCTCCGCCGCCCGCGCCCGCCACCTCCCGCCGGACGTCGTCGACCGACTCGCCCACGACAAGGACCGCGTCGTCCACCTCTTCCTCGCCGAGTCCTGCGACGACGCCCCACCCTGGATGCTGCTCCAGGTCTGGCACTGGTGGAACGGCAGCCTCTCCTCCCCCGGCCGCCCCCGCACCCACCCCAACTTCCCCCGCACCGACCTCCTCAAGTACGCCGACGACCCCAACCCCCGACTGCGCCAACTCGCCCTGGACGATCCGGACTCCACCCCCGAACTCGTCGAACGCTTCACCCACGACCCGCACCACGAGGTCCGCTTCCGCGCCGCCGACGACCCCCGCCTGAGCCGCCTGGGCGCGATCCGCCTCCTCGACGACCCCAACCGCTCCGTCCGCTGGGCCGCCACCCAAAGCCCCCGCCTTCCCGCCCGCGTCCTGGTCACCCTCCTCCGCGAACGCCACACCGCCGAACACGCCGCCCAGAACACGGCGATCCCGCCCTGCATCATCCGAAGGATGGCCGAGCCGGATCAGGATGCGCCGAAGGAAGGCACCGGAGTCACTCCCCGCCCGGAACCAGCCTGAGCGAGATCGAGTTGATGCAATACCGCCGATCAGTCGACGTCGGATACCCCTCACCCTCGAAGAGATCACCCAGATGGGACCCAATACTTCGCGCAATGGAGGTGCTCGACCGCCCGGCCGACTTGATCGTCGCCGTCGATTTCCTTCGCGTTCAGAGCATCCTCCAGGTCCTCGGGCGAAGCGAGGAGGTCATACAGGACCTCCCGGCCCGTCAGCGCGGGGCATATCTCTTTGAGTAGTTCCTGCACCTCGCGGAGCGCCGCGACCCGGGGAAAATAGTTGTCGTCAGCTGGGCCGGGGAGGGTGCCAACGTACGCGTCGGTAAACAGCTGGACGATCCGCTGGATGCAGCCCTCACGGCGAGTCAGGTACGGGCTCTTCCGAGTGAACGCCGCGACGGCGATGGCGGATATGTCCTCTACAGGCACCACTACCTCACGGCGGTTGAGCTCGAAGATGAAGACCGGCCCGTCGATGATGACCGTGAGTTGTTCCACCGCAGTCCGGGGCCGGTTGTCAACGGCTCTCCGGAGTACGTCCGCTATTCGCGCATCCGACTTCAGCACCGCCACCGCGTCTTCATCGTGCTTCGCCTTCGCTGCGTCCCAGAGCGCGGGGAACTCCAGCATGGTCATGCCACGGGCGCCAAGCTCGTCGAGCGCCGTGCCCACATATTCGAGGAATCCCCGGTTGGGGCCAACGATCAAGATGTCCTGGGCTGAGTTGTGCTCGTTGTGCAATAGCCAGGTGACCCGGTGTACTCCGACTGCGGTCTTGCCCGTGCCGGGTCCACCCTGGATTACCAGCACGCCGGAGGGTCGGGCTCCGACCAGGCGAAGCTGTTCCCGCTGGATGGTCTCGACGATGTCGTGCATGGAGCCATCGCGGGCCCGGTCCAGCTCCGCCAGGAGCGGATCTCGCCACTCAGGCTCCGAGTCTTCGAGAGACGTTGCTTCCTCACCAGCCGTGAACTGAGGATCAGTCCCATGGACGTCTAGGTAGCTCTGCACCTTTCGTGACCTGCAAGTGAGTCGGCGAAGAAGGCCAACTTCCTCAGGATTCTGCTCGTCCGTCTCCTGCCATCTCATCGCGGCAGGAGTGGACCAGAGCACGACGACGCGATTGCCCTCGGCATCGTTGATCCCGCGTCGCCCTATATAGAACTTCTCGCGCTCATCCCCGTCCACGACATCGGCCCGCGCGGTGACGAGCGCTCGACCCCTGAGGTCGAGCGCTTCGATCTTCCGGTCGAAGCTCTCCCGTAGGGTGATCGAGTCCTTGCCACTCGCCGCAGCATCCGCGCCACGGTCCTTCACAGCCTCGGTCAGCGTGCGCTCCAGGCATGCATAGGCGTGGTCGACCGCCTCCTGCTCCGCTGCGATCACGGCCTGACGATGAGATTTCTTCCCCATTCGTTCGCGCCCACTCCAGGTCGTCATCCATCGGCTCTTCGTCAGCTTCTCGGTCGAGGGCTAGCAGCCCGAGCAGTTGAGGTCACTGTGCATGGCGATGGCACAGTCATTTACACGCTACCTGGCACGCTGGACATCCCTGAGGCGAAGCCACCCTTCGGACAGCACACCGGGCCTGCGGGAGCCGCTCTCGCCCACCGGGCTAGAGCGACAGGAAGGTCAGTTCTGGTCGCCGAGATTGTTGCGGCGAAGGCGCCGCGACGTGCCAAGGCGGCGGCGTACCGATGCGGGGTCCTTCGCCGAGCGGCCGGTGCCGCGCAGCTTGTGGGGCTTGCAGATGCGGCAGCCCTTCCAGCGGCGGTGCGGTGAGTGCGCCATGATGCGTTGTCCTCTCCCAGACGCCCCGCCTTGGGGCCGTCTGGGTCGAACACGAGCAGTGGCAACGTGCGGCGGGTCTGCATGGCGTGAGTCCTTTCCTGCTCATGAGTGGCAGAGGAGCCCTTTGTCAGGGCTTGTCGCGGCAGATCGCCGCGAAGTCGCAGGTGGCGCAGGTGGTGCACCAGGTGCGCAGACGGGGCAGGTTGTTGTCGCGCAGGGCCTGGCCGGCGGCGTCGACCTTGGTGCCGATGGAGGCGAGCAGGTCGTCGCTCACGAGGTCGCGGGTGCTTTGGGAGCCGGGGTCGAGGTTGACGACTTCGACGAGGTCGGGGCGGTCGCCGGTGAGTTCGTGGTAGCCGAGGGCATAGATGTGGAGCTGGTCGCGGGTGACGTCCTCGGCCTGGGCGCGCTCGCTGGACTTGAAGTCGACGACCGAGACCTCGTCGGTGTCCAGCCGGCGGATCAGGTCGATGCGGCCGTTGACGGTGACGCCGGGCGCGACGTGCACCTCGACCGGCTGCTCCGAGTATTCGCTCAGGTGCAGCGTCGCCTGGTTGTCCCGCAGGTAGCGGCGGATCGCGCCGACGGCGGCCGTGCGCAGCTGCTCGTGCAGTACGGGGTTGGCGAACGGGGTGTTGAGGTGGCGGTCGACGAGCTGTTCCACCTCGTCCTTACTTACGTAGTCGCCCTCGATGGCCCGCTTATGGACTTCGGCGAGGACGTCGTGCAGAGACTTGCCATAGCCGAGCTCCTTCTGCAGCGGGCTGTCGAAGCCGTACAGGAAGCGGAGCTTGAACTGGTAGGGGCACTCGAAGAGGTACTTGAGCTCGCTGAAGCTGAGCACCACGTCCGGGGTGTCCTGCTTGGGCCGCGGCGGCAGCCGGTCGATGTCCGCGGCGGGCGGTTCGGTGGTGAGGACGTACGGGTTGCGGGTGGCTTCCAGGAAGTAGTCGGACTTGCGGGCGTACAGGTTGCCCTTACCCGGCGAGAAGGAGAGGGCCAGGTACTTCTGGGCGCGGGTGACCGCCACGTACAGCAGGCGTCGCTCGTCCTCCTCACTGCCGCGGTAGCGGTCCGCGTCCGCCACGGCCTGCTGCGGAATGACGTGGAAGACGTTCAGGCCGCCGTGGCGCTTGCCGGGGAAGCGGTTGCGGCGCAGCGCGGGGACGAACACGGCCGGCCACTGCATGCCCTTGGCCTGATGGACGGTCGCGATGACGACGGCATCAGGGCGGGCGTAGCCGGCGTCGGCGGCGCTCTCCTCGTAGTAGGTGGGTGCCTGGTACGTCAGCCAGGCCGCGAAGTCCTCGGCCTTCTGCGCGGGTTCGCTCTTGAACTGGATGCGCTCGAAGTCGTTGATGGCGGTGCTGAACCGGCCCAGGTTATAGAAGACCAGCTCACCGCGGTCGGCATCGGTGGATGAGGGGACGCGCTCCTCGCGCAGCCCGGTCTCGGCGAGGAAGTCGAGGTAGGTGCGCTGCAGGTTGTACGTGTCCCAGGGGCGCGACTCGTCCGTCGCATCCGTCCCGTCCGGCGTGTGCCAGTCGTCAAGCACCTTGATGCCCCGCCGTACGTCGTCCACGCTCAGGCCAACATCGGCCGTCAGCCAGGCCTCCTCCACCTCGCTCGCCTCGACACGACCTGCGACGTACTCGAAGCAGCTGACCGCGGCCTTGACCTCGGGAGTCTCGAACAGACGAGCCAACCCCTTGATCACATACGGGATTCCGCGCCGGCGCAGCTCGGCCACCAGCTGACCCGCATCCCCGGACACGCTACGGAAGAGCACCGCGCAGTCGGACCAGCTCATGCCGCGCGGCTCCGCGCCAGGGGAATCGGTGAACGGCGTCCCTCGCAGCGCGGCGATCCGGTCGCAGATCCAGGCCGCCTCGTCGTCCGGGGTGGTGAAGTCCACGGCGAGCAAGTCCCCGCGCTCGAAGCGCTGATGGCCTGCGGCCGTCATCTGCTTGGGCAGCCGGTGGCCGTCGGGGATGTGCTCGGCAATCGAGCGGCCCAGGTCCACGATGGCCGGGCTGGAGCGGAAGTTGTCGTCCAGGGTGACCCGGGCCACGTCGGGGTAGCGGCCGGCGAAGGTGAGGATGTTGTCGACCGCGCTGCCGCGCCACTGGTAGATGGTCTGGTCGTCGTCGCCGACCACGCACAGGTTCGCGCCGAACTGGGCGAGTCCCTGGATCAGGCGCTCCTGGATCGGGTTGCTGTCCTGGTACTCGTCGACCACCACGTAGCGCACGGTGTCCCGTACGTGCTGCCGGGCACCGACGACCGCGTCGTCCTCCGCGTCCTCGAGCAGTTCCACCGCACGGCGCAGCACCTCGGTGAAGTCGAAGTACCGGTGCTCGGCGAGCAGTTCGCGGTAGGCGCTCAGGCCGCCGCTCACCTCCTCGGGGAGTTCGGTGGTATCCACCTCATCCTCTCGCAGGATGCTCAGAACCTGCTGGTAAAGCCGCGAGTGCACGTACCTGCGCAGCGGCTGGCGTCCCTTGGTGGCGGTGGTGGCGTGCACCGACGTGAGACCGCTGCGCGTGCTGTTGCGGTCGATCAGCAGCCGGTTCTGTACGTCGGAGAGGACCGCGTACTTGAAGGTCTCCGGCACGTGGGTCTGCAGCAGGCTCAGTGCGTACCCATGCATGGTGCCGACGTACATCTCCGCGAGACCGGGCACCTCCCCGAGCTGCTGACGTACCCGCGCCGCGATCCGCTCCTTGAGCTCGGCTGCCGCCTTGTCCGTGAAGGTGAAGGCCACGACGTTCCGCGGATGCACACCTGGACGTTTCAAGATCTCGACAGTGCGCTGCGCGACGACCTCGGTCTTGCCGGAACCAGCGCAGGCGACCAGGAGGAGGTGCTGGTTGACGGTGGATATTGCCTGCTGCTGAGAGGGGGTGAGGTGCATGAGCACTCCTTAGGTGACGTGGGATCTCGGTGCGGTGCGCAGCGCGGTCGACGACCCCAGAGCACCAGTGGAAGCATTACGAGAGAAGCAGATGCGTGAAAGCGTTGTCAATCGCATTGACTTCATTCGAGGCTCGGGTAGGGTGTGTACCGTCCACTCTCCGAAAGGCTCAGAATCTCCATGCCGAAGTCAGCGCAGGTGACCGCCGCCGAGATCTCCCGCATCGCCGGGGTCACGCGTGCCACCGTCAGTAACTGGCGGCGCCGCCACGAGGACTTTCCGGCACCCTCGGGGGGCACCGAGTCCAGCCCGCTCTACGACCTGGAGCCCGTCCGCGCTTGGCTCGAAAGCCGTGGGCACACCGCTGCCGCCAACCCGGCTGAGGAGCTGCGCACCAGCCTGCGGCTGCACGGGCCGGGGTCCGGGATCGCGACACGCATGCTTCCGCTGGTGCTGGCCGCGGCCCGACGCGACAAGGCTGAACTGACCAAGATCGCCGAGCTGCCGGATAGCGACCTGGCGTCGCGAGCCGATGCGGCTTGCACCGAGGTCGCCGAGGAGCTCCCGGCAGGACCAGCCGCCCGTTTCCAGGGCGATGAGGCCGACGCTCTGCGTGCGCTTCTGGTGTGCGTACGCGACGCGGACGCCCAGTCCGCTCTGCGGGTCCTGGCCGAACGCGAGCTGGAGGACAGCGCCTCGACCGGGACCTACGAAACACCTTCCGCAGTGGCAGAACTGCTGACCGCTCTGGCCCTGCGTGACTCAGACGCCGTACGACACCAAGACGACACTCGACCGGTGCGCGTGCTCGACCCGGCGTGTGGCAGCGGCTCCCTGTTGCGGTACGCCGCACACCTCGGAGCGAACGCCCTGTACGGACAGGACACCGTGCCGGTGCAGGCCCTGCGCACCGCCGTACGACTGCTCCTGCAAGCACCCGACGCCGAGGTCGCCGTACGCGACGGTGACAGCCTGCGCGCCGATTCGTTCCCCGAACTCCTCGCGGACGCGGTGGTGTGCAACCCGCCCTACGGCGATCGCGATTGGGGGCACGACGAGCTGACCTTCGACCAGCGCTGGGCGTACGGCGTCCCGGCCCGCGGCGAGTCCGAACTCGCCTGGGTCCAGCACGCGTTGGCCCATCTCGTCCCCGGAGGATTCGCCGCTCTCCTGCTGCCGCCCGCTGTAGCCTCGCGGGGCTCCGGGCGTCGTATCCGCGCGGAGCTGGTGCGCAGCGGCGCCTTGCGTGCGGTCATCAGCCTGCCGCAGGGCGTCGCCCCGCCCGCGCATATCGCTCTGCAGGTGTGGATGCTCCAACGGCCTGAGCCGGGTGGGCCTGACCGCAAGTCGGTTCTGTTCGTCGAGGTCGACGACGCACAGGGAAAACAGGGACAGGCCGGATCGGTATCGGGGCGCACCCCTGCAGGCCGTACGCAGACGCGCTGGGCGAAGGCCGCGGATGCCGCCTTGGCGGCGTGGTCGTCGTTCCTCGCGGCGCCGGACAGCTTCGCCGACACACCGGGGAACGCCCGCGCCGTGCCGCTGGTCGAGTTGCTCGACGATTACGTCGACCTCACCCCGGCGCGCCAAGTGAAGGCCACCCCTCTTGACATCGCCCCAGCCGAGCAGGCACGCCAGACGGCCGCACGGCGGGACGAACTGGTGGCTCACATCGGCCTGTTGACGGAGGCCACTGACGCCCAGACGTGGCTTCCGGCGGGCGCCTCGGCGCGGGAGTGGCGTACGGCCACGGTCACTGACCTGGCCCGCGGTGGGGCGGTTGAGGTCCTCAGAGCGGCGCCCGACGCGAAAGAGAAGGCGGAGGCCACACCTTCCCCGGCGCCAAAGACCCGTCCGGTCCTCACTGGCGCCGACATCGCACGGGGTGCACGCGCCACGGCCGACGGGGCCGGCGGGACGGCGCGGGGTGAGTCGTTGACCGTCACAGGCCCTGTGATCGCCGAGGGAGATGTCCTCGTACGGGCTGTCGGAGGCGGAAGCGGTCCGATGACGCGGGTCGCTGACGCCGAGGACGCCGGTGCGGTGCTCGGCCGCTCCGTCTTCCTGCTGCGGCCCGACGCTGACCGTCTGGACCCCTGGTTCCTGGCCGGATTCCTCAGCACCGCGGACAATCTCGCGGGTGCCTCATCCGGCAGTACGACCTTGCACATCTCCGCAGGACGTCTGCGAGTGCCCCTCCTGCCGGTGGACGAGCAACGCCGCTACGGCATCGCGTTCCGCCGCGTCCACGAACTGCGCACCACGGCCGTCCGGACCGCCGAACTCGCCGAGCGTACAGCCGAGTCACTTCTGACCGGTCTGACGGCCGGCGCCCTCATGCCACCCGAGTCTCCGGGCGGTCCACCAGCCCGGAAGCGCAACTGACGGTGCACGTCCGCGTCGGTTGATATCCCGGCGCCCCCACCCTGACACGGTCAAACTGGCACCCCAAGCCTGTGACACCAGACCACACCCGACTTGAGCAGCATCTGAAACGGAGAAGGCCAGTGAGCCCCGAGACAGTCAACGGACGGTTCCGGATCACAACGCCCCTGGGGCGCGGCAACATGGGCGAGGTCCATCGCGCCGTCGACCTTCAGGCGGCACCGGACTCAGCGCACCAGCAGGTCGCCGTGAAGACGGTGCTGCGCTCACGGACCGGTCTCGCCGTGGCCGCCTCAGGGGACGGCAAGGAAGTCGCCCGCTTCCATCGCGAAGTCCGCATCATGCGCATGCTCTCCAAGGGGCATCCGAACTTGACCCTGCTGCTCGACGGTGGCGTGGACGAGTCGTCCACCGGCAGCGGACTGCCGTACCTGGCCATGGAGTTGCTGGACGGCCACACTCTCGCCGAGCTGATCGAGGAGGAGCCCCAGCTCCCTGTCTCCTGGGTGGCAGCCATCGGGGCGCAGATGGCATCCGGGCTCGCTGCCGCGCACACGGCCGGGGTCGTCCACCGGGATCTCAAGCCGGCCAATGCGATGCTCACACGCGACGGTACTGTCAAGATCCTTGATTTCGGCATGGGTTCAGTCGTCGACGATCCTGACCAGACGCGGCTCACCAGCACGGGCGTCGGCGTAGGCACAGCTCGTTACATGGCCCCCGAGCAGTTCAGGGCCGAGCAGGTCGTCGCTTCGGCCGACCTCTACGCGCTCGGCTGCATCCTGTACGAACTGCTCATCGGCCGGCCCCCGTTCTCGGCACGCACCCCATTCGAGCTCTCCGAGGAGCACCAGAATCAGCAACCCCCGCGTCTGACCCTGGTGCGCCCGGATCTGCCCGCTGAGCTGGTCCGGCTGGTCGATCGTCTCCTGGAGAAGAGGGCCGAGGATCGTCCCGACAACGCCGCGATGGTCCATCAGGCGCTGATCCCGCTCGCTCTCGCCGCGGACGACACGGCAGCACTGCTCGCTGCCCACTGGCGGGTCATGGATCCGGTCGCGCGGCTGCGGGCTCTGCTGCCCGAGCGCACCCCGGCCGCGCCCGTGCCCGTGCCGCGCCGGCAGCCTCGTATGCCCGAGACGATGGATGTCTTCGGGATCCATGCCGACCTGATCAGCGAGTACGAGAACTTCACCAAGAGCGCGACGGTGATCCGCGACCCCCGGATCACCGGATTCGTCGAGGACGACCTGGCGGCGAAGTCGCAGTGGCCCGACCCGTGGCTGTCGCTGAACCCGTTCTTCGCCGACGGCGGCCAGGTCACCGACCTCGTGCGCGACGGAATACTGCACCCCAGGTGCGCGGAGATCTTTCAGGCCGGCAAGAAGCCGACCTCACTGCGCCCGGACGGCCGGCCCCTGACCTTCCATCTCCACCAGCGCCAGGCGATCGAGGCCGCGCAGGCCGGTGACTCGTATGTGCTCACGACCGGCACGGGTTCCGGCAAGTCGCTGGCGTACATCGTCCCGATCGTGGACCACGTCCTGAAGGAACGTCAGGCGGCGGGGCCCGGCGCAGGCGGCCGGGTGCGCGCGATCGTCGTCTACCCGATGAACGCCCTCGCCAACTCCCAGTTGGGGGAGCTGGAGAAGTACCTTCGCCACGGCTTCGGCACGGGTCGTGAACCGGTCACCTTCGCCCGTTACACCGGCCAGGAGTCCGATGAGGTCCGGCAGGAGCTGCGCAAGAACCCGCCGGACATCCTGCTGACCAACTACGTGATGCTGGAACTGATGCTGACCCGGCCGGACGATCGCTCCAGCCTGATCCGCATGGCCGAGGGTCTGCAGTTCCTGGTGTTCGACGAGTTGCACACCTATCGCGGACGGCAGGGCGCGGACGTGGCGTTCCTGATCCGGCGCGTGCGCGAGGCGTGCCGCGCCTCCGCGACCCTGCAGTGCATCGGCACCTCGGCGACCATGTCCACCGAGGGATCCTGGCAGGAGCAGCAGCGCGAGGTGGCGAAGGTGGCGGGCCGGCTGTTCGGGACGACCGTGCTGCCGAAGCGGGTCATCGGCGAGACGCTGGTCCGGGCAACCGAGGAAGCCCCGGCGACCATCCCCGCCGAGCGGCTTCGGGTGCCCGCCGCACCGCTCGCATACGAGGCACTGACGAAGGACCTTCTGGCCCGCTGGGTGGAGTCACGCTTCGGCTTGGAGCACGAGGAGGGTACGCAACGTCTGCGCCGCCGCCCGCCCGGCACCGTCGAACAGGCCGCGAAGGAGCTCCACGCGGAATCCGGGGTTGCCGAAGAGATGGTACGCGAGGCCATCCGGACCACACTCGAAGCCGGCGCCCAAGCCAAACACCCGGTGACGGAGCGACCCCTGTTCGCCTTCCGCCTGCACCAGTTCCTCTCCAAGGGCGACACCGTCTTCACGACGCTCGACGATCCACTGACCCGCCCGCTCACCCGCACCTACCAGCTGGAACAGCCGGACAGCGACGGCAAACCGCTGTTCCCGCTGGCGTTCTGCCGAGAATGCGGACAGGAGTACCTGACGGTCTGGCGCACCGAGGACAGCGGCACCTTCCGGTACGAACCCCGGCGGGACACCTCCGCTTCGGGTGGCCGAGAAGGCGAGGGCTATCTGTACGTGGGCATGCCCGGCGAGGACTACGAGTGGCCGGCCGATCCGCAGAAGGCGGTGGACGACCGGCGGTTGCCGGAGTCCTGGCTGGAGCCGGACGCCGACGGCACGACCGTCGTCAAGAAGTCCTACCGGCCCCGCCTGCCCAAGCGCGTCGTCGTGGACGGGCACGGCAACGAGTCCGGTGAAGGGCTCGTCGCGGCGTTCGTCCCGGCGCCGTTCCTGTTCTGTGTGCACTGCCAGGTCTCCTACGAGCAGACGCGCGGCCGGGACTTCGCCAAGCTGGCCACGCTGGACCAGGAGGGACGTTCCTCCGCGACGTCCTTGATCTCCGCGTCGATCATGAAGTCCCTGCGTGCCGTGCCCGAGGAGAGCCTCGACAAGGAAGCGCGCAAACTGCTCACGTTCGTCGACAACCGGCAGGACGCCTCGCTCCAGGCAGGCCATTTCAACGACTTCGCCCAGGTGACCCAGTTGCGCGGCGCTCTGTACGAGGCCGCGGTGCGGGCGGGCGACGAAGGACTGAACCACGACAAACTCGCCGAGGCGGTCGCCGGGGTCATGGGGTTGACCCCCCGTGAGTTCGCGGCCGGGACCGACCTCGCTCCCTCCATGGAACGCCGCGCCACCAAGGCTTTCCGGGACGTCGTGGGCTTCCGCCTTTACCGCGACCTGGAGCGTGGCTGGCGCATCACGATGCCGAACCTGGAGCAGACGGGGCTGCTGCGGATCGACTACGAGGACCTGGGCTGGATCGCCGAGACCCCGGAACGCTGGGCCTCCACACACGCCGTGCTCCGCGACGCCGACCCGGCGCTGCGCGAAGAGATCGCCCGCACCCTGCTCGACTACATGCGGCGCGCGCTCGCCATCGACGTGCAGTACTTCCGAGACGACTTCGACGCGTTGCAGCGATCCAGCGAGGAGCGCCTGACCGGGCCGTGGGTGCTCGGTGAGAGCGACCGCCCCTCCGTCGGCACCGCCTACCCGTACGGGTCGCGGCCCGGCATGGAGCGCTCCGCGCTGTTCCTCTCGGCCCGTGGCAAGTTCGGCAAGTACCTGCGGCGCAACATGCTCGAGCTACGCGAACTCCCCCTGGAGGATGTCCAGTCCGTCATCGAGGACCTTTTGAAGGTGCTGCACAGGGCAGAACTCGTACGCGAAGTGGACGCGACACCCGAGCAGTTCGGTCCGGCCTACCGCCGCCGCGCGGCGCAGAAGCGGACGGGCTTCCGGGTGTCGGCCGCGGCGCTGATCTGGAAGGCAGGCCACGGCGAGCGCGGCGCGGTCGACCCGCTGGCACGCACCTACAGCAGCGGCGAAGGCCCGCGCGTCAACCCGTTCTTCCGCGACCTGTACCGCACGGCCGCATCCGATCTGGCCGGCCTGTACGCACGGGAGCACACCGCGCAGGTCACTCCCGAGGACCGTCTTGAGCGGGAGCAGCTGTTCCGGACGGCCGAACTGCCCCTCCTTTACTGCTCCCCCACGATGGAGCTGGGTGTGGACATCTCCTCGCTCAACGCGGTGATGATGCGCAATGTGCCGCCGACTCCGGCCAATTACGCGCAGCGGTCGGGCCGGGCGGGCCGTTCCGGACAGCCCGCCCTGGTGACGACGTACTGCGCGACGGGCAACAGCCACGACCAGTACTACTTCCGTCGCTCCCAGGACATGGTCTCGGGACAGGTGGCCGCGCCCCGCCTGGACCTGGCCAACGAGGATCTGGTCCGCTCCCATTTGCAGGGGATCTGGCTGGCGGAGACCGGTATGAAGCTCGGCAAGGCGGTCCCCGAGGTCGTCGACGTCGCCTACGACCCGGATGGCGGGGACCGCCCCGATCCGCACATGCAGCTGCCGCTGCTCGCGGACATCCTCAGCCAGTCCCTCGACGAGGACGCCCGCCGCCGCGCGGCTACCGCCGCCCGCACCGTACTCGCCCCGCTGATCGCCGACTTCGAGGCGACAACGTGGTGGTACGACGAGTGGATCGAGGACCGGATCGAGCAGGCGCCGAAGAAGTTCGACGCTTCCTTCGACCGGTGGCGCCAGCTTTTCCGCGCGGCCGTCATCGACCAGTACGAGCAGAACAAGCGCGTCGTCGACCACACGCTCACCCAGGGCGAGCAGATCCGGGCGCGCAGCCGCCGCCGGGAGGCCGAGACGCAGACGAACCTGCTCCTCAACCGCTCCACCGACAGCAAGTCGGTGATGAGCGACTTCAATCCGTACCGCTACCTGGCCTCAGAAGGCTTCCTGCCGGGGTACAGCTTCCCCAGGCTGCCGCTTGCCGCCTATATCCCCCGCTCCGGCAACCGCCGCAACGCCGACGGCGATTACCTGCAGCGCCCCCGGTTCCTGGCGATCCGCGAGTTCGGCCCCGGCGCGCTGATCTACCACGAAGGCGCCCGCTATCAGGTGACGCGGGTACAGCTGCCGCCGGACGCGTCGGGTGAGCTGGCGACCACGGAGGCAAGGCGCTGCGACGGCTGTGGCTACCACTACGCGGTGCGGCCCGGCGCCGACAAGTGCACGATGTGCGGCGAGGAGCTGCGCAGCAAGCGCACCGGCCTGCTGCATCTGCACACCGTGTACACCACGCCGCGCGAGCGGATCTCCTCCGACGAGGAGGAGCGCCGCCGGGCCGGATTCCGCCTGGAGACCTCGTACGCCTTCCAGGATCACGGGGTACGCAGAGGACGGCTCACCTCGCATGTCGCCGACGCGGACGGCGCACCCGTCCTCGCTCTCGACTACGGCGACTCGGCGACCGTCCGCATCACCAATCTCGGCCGCGTCCGCGGCAAGGAGGGTGAACCGGACGGCTACTGGCTGGACTTGGGAGACGGCCGCTGGCTCAACGACCGTTCCGCCGCGGACGCCATCGAGGGCACCGGCATGCCGGTGGTCGACGAGGACGGCAACGAGAAGCGGCGCAAGAGGCGAGTTCTGCCGTACGTCGAGGACCGCCGCAACATCCTTGTCGTCACCCTTGACGAGGCACTGCCCGAACCGGTGGCCCTGTCCTTCCTGTACGCGCTGGAACGGGGCATCGAGGCGGCCTTCGAGCTGGAGGACTCCGAGTTGACAGCCGAGCTGCTGCCGCCCGACGAAGGCCCGCGCCGCCACCTGCTGTTCACGGAAGCCGCCGAGGGCGGCGCCGGCATTCTGCGCCGGATCCAGCACGACAAGAACGCCCTCGCCGAAGCCGCCCGCACCGCTCTGGACATCTGCCACTTCGACGTGGAAGCCGACGGTGCGGACCTGGGCGGCCCGGCGGACGAGGAGCGCTGTGCCCGCGGTTGCTACGCCTGCCTGCTGACGTACGCCAATCAGATCCATCACCGGCATCTGAGCCGGCATGCCGCCGCACCGCTGCTGCTGCGTCTCGCCGGTGCGCGCACCGAGCGCGAGCAGCGCGGTGAATCGCGCAGCGAGCAGTTCCGCAGGCTCGCGCCCTCGCCCACTCCTGCTCCTGCTCCCGCCGATCCGAGTCCGGCGAGCGCACGCCGGACGCCGACCCCGACCCCGACCCCGGCGGAGGCGGACCTGGCGTCCCTCGTCGTGCAAGGCGACCTGCTCGGCTGGCTGAGGGCGAAGGGGTACCGGCTGCCCGACGCGGTCGGCCTCCTCGTCGAGGAGGCGGGCACCTGCCCCGACCTCGCCTTCCACCTGGACGGCGCCAACCTCGCGGTGTTCGTGGACCTCCCCGGTCACACGCCGGACTCCACCCGCGACCTGGAGGCCGGCTATCGCCTGGAGGACGCCGGCTGGGACGTCCTTCGTTTCCCGGCGGACGCGGACTGGGATGCCATCGCCGACCACAACGCCGCGTACTTCCACCTCCGTTGACCGCGTCACGCGCATCCGATAGCAACTTATCCTCGCCCGACCTACAGGAACTGAAGACACTCATGAGCCTCACGTACACGGCCGGTTCCCTGGTCGCCGCCCGCGGCCGCGAATGGGTGGTGCTGCCTGAGAGCGCCCCCGACATGCTGGTGCTTCGCCCGCTGGGCGGCGGCGAGGACGACATCGCCGCGGTTTTCCCCGCGTTCGAGGACGTACGCCCCGCCGAGTTCGCCACGCCGAGCCCTGCCGACCTCGGAGACCAGCGCGCCGCCGGACTGCTGCGTACGGCCCTGCGCATCGGGTTCCGGTCGGGCGCGGGCCCCTTCCGCTCGCTGGCGTCGATCGCCGTGGAGCCCCGCGCCTACCAACTGGTCCCGCTCCTCATGGCGCTGCGGCAGCGCACCGTACGCCTGTTGATCTCGGACGATGTGGGCATCGGCAAGACGGTCGAGGCAGGTCTGATCGCGAAGGAGCTGCTCGCGCAGGGTGAGGCGTCCCGCCTCGCCGTACTGTGCGCCCCCGCGTTGGCCGAGCAGTGGCAGGGAGAGCTGCGGGAGAAGTTCGGCATCGACGCCGAACTGGTCCTAGCCTCCACGGTGTCGCGCCTTGAGCGAGGTCTGGAGCTGGGCCAGTCGCTGTTCGACAAGCACCCGTACACGGTCATCTCGACGGACTTCATCAAATCGACCCGCCACCGCGAGGACTTCGTACGACGCTGCCCCGACCTGGTGATCGCCGACGAGGCGCACACCTGCGTGGCCGCAGACGAAACCGGGCAGAGCGGCAAGTCGTCGTCCACGGACCAGCTCCGCTACGAGCTGCTGCGCAGGGTCTCCGCCGATCCCGACCGCCACCTGCTCCTCCTGACGGCCACCCCGCACTCGGGCAAGGAGTCCGCGTTCCGCAACCTGCTCGGCCTGGTACGCCCCGAACTGGCGACACTCAACCTGGAGACCCCGGCGGGCCGGGCGAAGCTCGCCGAGCACTTCGTGGCCCGCAAGCGCGCGGACGTACGCGAGTACCTCACCAAGGAGGACGGCCTCGCCGACGACTCGCTAGCCGAGCGGACCGCGTTCCCGTCCGACCGCTGGACGAAGGACGAGCCGTACAAACTCACCCCCGCCTACCGGGCGTTGCTCGACGACGCCATCGCCTACGCCAAGGACCGTGTCGAGACGGCCGGCGCGCAGGGCAAGCGGGAGTCCCGTATCGCCTGGTGGTCGGTGATCGCGCTGCTTCGCTCCATGGTCTCCTCACCGGCGGCCGCGGCACAGACCTTGAAGACGCGCTCCGAGTCGGCCACCGCACGCACCGCGCAGGAGGCGGACGCGCTCGGCGCACAGGTCGCGGCCGACTCGGCGGACAGCGACCGTCTTGAGGGCATGGACGTTGCACCGGGCGCGGCCGAGTCGGAGGAAGCGGGCGCCCGGCTGCTCGAACTCTCCGAGCGGGCCGCCGAGTTGGTCGGTCCGGCCGGGGACGCGAAGCTCAAGGCACTCACCCGCCACTTGAAGGGCCTGCTCGCCGACGGCTACCACCCGATCGTCTTCTGCCGCTACATTCCGACCGCCGAGTACCTCGAGAAGCAGCTCGAAGGCAAGCTCGGCAAGAAGACGAAGATCGCCGCCGTGACCGGCACCCTCTCCCCGCAGCAGCGGATGGACCGCATCGAGGAGCTCGGCGCCGAGTCCGCCGAGGAGGCCGGCGACCCGGCCGTACGCCGCGTGCTGATCGCCACCGACTGCCTGTCCGAAGGCGTCAACCTCCAGCACCATTTCGATGCCGTGGTCCACTATGACCTGGCGTGGAACCCGACCCGCCACGACCAGCGCGAGGGCCGTGTCGACCGTTACGGACAAAAGCGCGACCAGGTCCGGGTCATCACCATGTTCGGCGAGGACAACGGCATCGATGGCAAGGTCCTCGGGGTGCTGTTCAAGAAGCACCGGCAGATCATGAAGGACCTCGGCATCTCCGTCTCCGTACCGGACGAGACCGCCTCCGGCGTCACCGACGCCGTGGTCGAGTGGCTGCTCCTGCACGGACGCCAGGGCGTCCAGGAGAGCCTGTTCGGCTTCGGTGGTGACCACCAGGAGTCCTTCGACGCGATCGAGCGCGAGTGGAACTCGGCCGCCGAACGCGAGAAGGCATCCCGCTCCAAGTACGCCCAGCGCACCATCCACCCCGAGGAGGTGGCCCGCGAGGTGGCCTCCGTGCGGGCGGCGCTCGGCGGTGCGGGTGAGGTGCGCGAGTTCGCCGTGGAGGCTCTGCGCGACCTGGAAGCCATGGTCCGCGACCCACGGGACGGCAGCGGCGACTTCACCGCCCAGGTCGGCGGCACCCCGGCCGGTCTGCGTGACACGCTCGCGGCGACCCTCGGCGGCCGGCTGGTCGAGGAGGACCGCCAGATCCCGTTCCGCTCGACGCCTGCGATCGCCCGCGGCGAGGCCGCCCTGGTCCGCACCGACCCGGCGATCGGCGCCATCGCCTCGTACGTCCTGGACTCGGCCCTCGACGCGAACACCGCGGGCCCACGCCCGGCCCGCCGCTGCGGTGTGGTCACCACGGACGCGGTCACCACGCGCACCACGCTGCTCCTGGTCCGCTACCGCTTCCACCTGACGCTGCCCTCGCGTACCGGCGAGCGCAAGGTCGTCGCCGAGGATGCGCGCCTGCTCGCGTACGAGGGGATGCCGGCCCGCGCCCGCTGGCTGGACGACGACGCGGCCACCGCCCTGCTCACCGCCCGCGCCTCGGCCAACACCCACGAGCAGTCGGCCCGCAACCACATCACCCGCACCCTTGACGGCCTGCCGGATCTCGCCGCCCACCTCACCGAGTACGGCGTCACGCTGGCCGCCGAACTCGACGCCTCGCACCGCCGGGTCCGCAAGGCCAACGAGGAGATCGTCCGCGGCTTGAAGGTCGTCCCGCAGGAGCCCGCCGACGTGCTCGGCGTGTACGTCTACCTGCCTCAGCCCGCTTCTCCTTCTACCGCGTCCGGAGCCGAAGCCTGATGTCCGCCACCACCACTCGCAACGCCCTGGCCTTCACCGCCGTCACCACGGTCGGCGGCCTGCTCCCCGCCGACATGCTCCTTCGCATCGCCGAGGCGCGGAACTTGCCGGGCACCAAGTCCGCCGACTACGGCCTGCCCAACTCCGTTCCCGTACGGGACGAGGCGGAGCGCGCCTGGGAGTACCTCAAGCCGCTCTGGCGCGAACTGCGCACCGCCCTGCCCGCCGACCCGACGACCGGAGCACCGGCCGCCGACCCCACCGGCCGGGCAGGCACCGACTGGCTGGCCCAGCTCTTCCGCAAGCTGGACTTCGGCGCGCTGACGGAGGTCGGCGCGGAGGGCATCGCGGCCGACTCCGACGCATCCGTCCACTTCCCCGTCTCCCACCGGCACGGCCCGGCCCTCGTCCATCTCATCCCGTGGAACGGGGAGTTGGACAAGCGCCCAGCGGCGGGCCAGGTCCCGCCCCAGTCCATGCTCCAGGACTGCCTCAACCGCACCGACGCCCACCTGTGGGGTGTCCTCACCAATGGCCACCGCCTGCGCCTGCTCCGCGACTCGTCCTCCTTCGCGACCGCGGCGTACGTCGACTTCGACCTGGAAGCCATCTTCGACGGCGAGCTGTTCAGCGAGTTCGTGCTGCTGTACTGCGTGCTGCATGCGTCGCGGTTCGCGGTGGCAGAGGGGGCGGCGGCTTCGGGGTGCTGGCTGGAGAAGTGGCGTACGGAGGCCGTCACTTCGGGGGCGCGGGCACTGGACCAGCTACGGCTGGGGGTGCAGAACGCGCTGACCGTGCTCGGCACTGGATTCCTGCGACACCCGGAGAATGTCCGGCTGCGCGAGAACACCGACCCGAAGGCGCTCCGGGACGCCCTGCTCCGGCTCGTCTACCGGCTGCTGTTCGTCTTCGTCGCCGAGGACCGCGAGGCGTTGCTCGACCCTGCGGCCGGCGAGCGGGAGCGGGCGGCATATGGGCGGTACTTCTCCTCGGCCCGGTTGCGTCAGCGGGCCCGACGTCGGCAGGGCACGGCCCACGGCGACCAGTACGAGGCTCTGCGTATCGTCCTCGCCGCCCTGGGCGCGGAGGGCGGCCGTCCGGAGCTGGGCCTGCCCGGCCTCGGTGGCCTGTTCTCCCACACGGAGACCGACACGCCACTCGATGGGCTGAAGCTGTCCAACGAGTCGCTGCTCACCGCCGTACGCCACCTCGCCCAGGTCCGCGACGTGGGCGCCCGGCGCTGGCGCGCGGTCGACTATCGGCATCTGGACGCGGAGGAACTGGGCTCGGTCTACGAGTCTCTGCTGGAGCTGGAGCCGAAGCACTCGGCGACGGACCGCTCCTTCGAGTTGATCGAGGTCGCGGGCAACAGCCGCAAGACGACGGGCAGTTACTACACCCCGTCGTCGCTCATCGACTGCCTGCTCGACACCACGCTCGACCCGGTGATCGACGACGCGGTGAAGCGCGGCGAGGCCCGTGCCACGAATGCCGGGCGCCCTGATCCGGCCGAGGACATCGTCGACGAATTGCTGTCCCTGACGGTCTGCGACCCGGCATGCGGGTCGGGCCATTTCCTGGTCGCCTCGGCCAGGCGCATCGCCAAGCGCGTCGCGTCGGTACGTGAACGCAACCCGGAGCCGACGCTGGATGCGGTACGGCATGCGCTGCACGAGGTGGTCGCCCACTGCATCTATGGCGTCGACCTCAACCCGATGGCGGTCGAACTCGCCAAGGTTTCGCTGTGGTTGGAGGCGCTAGAGCCGGGGAAGGCGCTCGGGTTCCTCGACGCCCACATCAAGCACGGGAACGGACTGATCGGGGCGACCCCGAAACTCCTTGCGGACGGCATCCCGGACGAGGCGTTCAAGTCGATCGAGGGCGACGACAAGAAATACGCAGCCGGGCTGGTGAAGCGGAACAAGGCCCAACGGCACGGCCAGGACGAGCTTCTGTTCGACGCGGACGCACTGCCCAGCAACGAGCTATACGCCACCGAGCTCGCCCGGATCACGGACGCCCCGTCCGACGTCTTGGAACAGGTGCGAGCTCAGGAGTCGGCATACCAGACCTACGTCTCGTCCACGGCGTACATCCAGGACATGCATGCGGCGGACGCCTGGTGCGCAGCCTTCGTCTGGCCGAAGCACGGGGGCGCACCGGAGGCGCCGACGGACCAGGTGTTCCGGGCGTTGCGCAGCCGGAACCAGTCAGCGGTGCCGGATGCGGCGCATGCGGAGATCCTGCGGTTGCGGGACCAGTACAGCTTCTTCCACTGGCACCTGGAGTTTCCGGAGGTTTTCTCCGTCCCGGAGTCAGGCGTCGGCGTTCAGAAGGGTACGGGGTGGGTCGGCGGGTTCGACGCCGTGGTGGGGAATCCGCCGTGGGATCAAGTTCAGGTGGACGCACGCGAGTTCTTCGCAGCGAATCGAGCGGACATCGCTGAAGCAGCAAACCTGACAGTCCGTAACAAGAAGATCAACCTGCTGGCCACAGAGGCCCCCGAGCTGTACGCAAGCTTCAAGGACGAACAGCGCAAGAACGACGGATTCAAGCATTTCGCCCACGCCTCTGGGCGTTTCTCGCTGACAGCCTTCGGGCGGCTCAACACGTACTCACTCTTCGCAGAACACGCTCGCACCGCGATGGGTGCTCAAGGACGTAGCGGTCAGATTGTGCCCTCGGGCATCGCCACGGACTCGTTCAACCAATACTTCTTCAGGGACTTGGTCACCAAAGGACAACTCGACGCTCTCTACGACTTCGAGAACGAGGACAAGGTCTTTCCCGAAGTCCACAACCAGCTGCGGTTCTGCCTGTTCACACTGCGCGGCTCAGGCAACCTTCGCGAGCCGATCCGGATGGTGTTCAAGGTGCGACAGCCTGAGCAGATCGCCGATCGGAGCTACCTGCTGGCAGCCGAAGATATCCTCGCTATGAACCCGAACACCGGAACCTGCCCTGTCTTCCGCTCCCGCCGCGACATGGAGATCACGCTGGGCATCTACCGACGCGTCCCAGTGCTACTCAAGGAAGGCGTTGAGGACGGCAACCCGTGGGACGTGAAGTTCCAGCTCATGTTCATGATGAGCACGGATTCGGACAAGTTCCACACCCTTGAAGAACTCATCGCCGATGGTTGGCGCCTAGACGGCAACACCTTCGTCAAAGCGGGAGCGCGCATGCTGCCGCTGTACGAGGGAAAGATGCTGCACCACTACGACCACCGCTTCGCCACGTATGAGAACGCGACAGAGAAGCACCTCAACAAGGGCACCCTCCCGCGTTTCACCGTGGAGCAGCACCAGAACCCAACAGCCATCCCGCTACCTCGCTACTGGGTCTCTGAACAGGACACCCCCACCGGCGAGTTCGACAAGTCTGGCCACGAGATCAAGACACCAGGCGTCCGCACCCGCCTGCGGGCGCGCGGGTGGGACCGAGAGTGGGTGATGGGCTGGCGCGACATCTGCCGCGCGAGCGACGAACGCACGATGATCTGCTCAATCGCCCCTGCCCATGGCTTCGGGAACCCCTTCCCGCTGGCGTTCCCCGCCACCACCGCGCACGCGCCACTCCTCACCGCCGTGTTCTCCTCGAAGGCCTGCGACTACGCCGTCCGCCAGAAGATCGGCGGCACCCATCTCACCTTCGGCTACGTGTACCAGCTGCCAGTCCCGACACCCGACACACTCTCCTTCCACGCCCCCTTCATCACCCCCCGCGTCCTCGAACTCACCTACACCTCCCACGACATGGCCCCCTTCGCCCGCGACCTCGACGACACCGGTACCCCCTTCCGCTGGGACCCTGACCGCCGCGCCGTCATCCGCGCCGAGCTCGACGCCCTCTTCTTCCACCTCTACGGCATCTCCCGCGACGACACCGCCTACATCCTGGACACCTTCAACGTCACCCGCGACAACGACATCAAGGCCCACGGCGAGTACCGCACCAAGAACCTGATCCTCGCCGAATACGACCGCATGGCCGCCGCCGGCCTCACCCTCGACACCCCGCTCGACGAGTCCGAGACCGGCACCTACCGCTCCACCCTCACCCCGCCCCCGGGCCACGGCCCACGCCACCCGGCAGCGTGAGCGAACGCGGAGGCGGCCCGTACAAGAAGATGTACGGGCCGCCTCCGCGTATCCGCCGCCGCAACCGGGCGGCCCGCTCAGCTCTCCGACGCGTACCGGACGAACGACGACCAGCCGTCACGCCCGACCGCGAACGACGGCCGCGTCACGTCCTTGGAGTCCCTTATGTGGACGCCCTGTTCGGCGATCGCGACCTCCACGCAGTCGTCGCCCTGGCTGCCGCTGTGGCTCGACTTGAACCAGGTGAGATCAGTCGTATCGCTGCTCATAGTTCTCCTCGCAGCCGCTCCAGCAGGGCCCTGGATTCCTGGGGGTTGAGGGCCTGCGAGCGCAGTGTTTCATAGCGCTGGCAGACCAGGCTCACCTGTTTCGGGTCGGAGATCAGCCGTCCGTTCTCCTGTCCCTCCGAGTAGCCGAGCCGACGCCCCTCCGGCGTCTCCAGGATCCGCACCGGACCATCGAGACACGGATGGAGCGCCCCCTCCAGCGGCACCACCTGCAACGTCACATTGCGCGGCGCACTCAACTCCAGCACATGGTCAAGCATCACCCGCATCGCCTCCGCCCCGCCGAACCGCCGCCGGAACACGTGCTCTTCGACGATGAAGCTGAAGGGGACTGTCGGCCGCTCCCGCATCATCACCTGCCGGTCCATGCGGGCCGCGAGCCGCTCGTCCATCTCCTCGTCGGTCCGCAGCGGGATCGTGCCCTCGAACACCGCCCGCGCATACCCCTCCGACTGCAACAGCCCCGGCACCAGCCTGCATTCATACGTGCACAGACTCGCTGCCTCCCGCTCAAGGCGCGCCCACTGCCGGAACCACACCGCGAGCCCGGCCTCGCCCCGCGTCAGATGCCGCGCCGCACGCCGCAGCGCTCCGGTGTTCCCGAGGGCCGCCTCCGCCCGCTCCACGAAGGCCGGGTCCGGCATCCGTCGGCCCAACTCCACGGACTCCACCGTGTGCTCGGAGTAGTTGACCCGATCCGCCAGCTCCTCGCGGCTGAGCCCCGCGTGCTCACGCAGCGCCTGGAGGAACGCTCCGAACGTCCGCAGGCTGTCCGACGGATGAGGCTCCCGTTCCCACTCGCCCGCCGGGGCCGGACGTGTCGCGACCGCTCCCCCGTCACTCTCGACGTCGTCCATCCGTCGCTCCTCTCGGCGCACCGCACGACCCCGCGTTACCACTACCCAGCGTGACGGCGTACCCCGCGTACCGGCAACCCCGCGTGCCCGTACGCGCACTCCGCGTACGGGCTCCGGCGCTCCCCTCGCACCCCGACCGCGCATCTACGCAGACGGGCCCGCGATCTGGAAAGGTCCACGTCGGCCGCGTCGGCCCTCAGCTGCGTAACACGCTGACCTGAGACGGGCGTTGACCTTGGCGGCCGACCTTCATACGGTTGCCGTTGCAGTCAGTGGATCTCCGGGGGGAGCAGCAGGAATGCGGGCGGATGAAGCCGGGAGATCCGACCGGCCCGTATTGGCGGCGCGCCTGCTGGTCCTCGCCGAACAGGCCTACCGGAGCGGCGAGTTCCGCACCGTACGCCCCCTTCTCCAGCGCATCCAGAACGAGTTCGGCACGCCCGAGGACCCTGGCGACAGCGCGCGGCACGCGGTGCTGCGCGCGGCCATGGCCGCGCGGGCCGACAACTGGTCCGAGGCCGCCCGGCGCTGTCCCGACGACCTACGGCCGGCCGGGACCGACGTCGTCCACGCCCTCGCCGTGGCCGCGCTGCGCCGGCTCGGCTCGCGGGCGGGAGGCGAGGACGCCTCAACCGCGGCCCTGGCGATGCGGCTGTGGGCGTACCTCCTGGACGAAGAGGACCCGGGCGGGTTCCACGCGCTCCTTGGCGAGCGGCGCGCAGCGCCCGTACCCGACGAGCTGTGGCACGAGGCACGCGACCACCTGCACCAGCGCGTCGCAGAGCTGCTGCGGGGTCTGGACGCGCGGGCGGGCCGGGACGTGCTTGCCGCCTGGGAGACGGCGTGGCTTGTGGGGCGAGCCGATTCCGGTCTCCGCCCTGCGTCCGCCGCGCCGCTGCCGCCCGCCCGCGCGGCCCGGTACCTCCTGGATCACGGCGCGCATCTCACGCTCCTCGATGCCTACACCGCACGCCACCCGGACCAGCACTCGTGGAGCGCCGACGACCCCGAACACCGCGCGTGCTCCGCGGTACTGGCTCAGGCCCTCGCCGAGCGCGGCCGCGATCACGCACGGAGCAAGCAGTGGAGCGAGGTGTTGACCGACTTCTCCACAGCGGCCCGGCTCGGGCACGTGCTGAACACCGAAGAGGAAAGGGAGGTTCTGCGCGCGGCCGACCACGTGGGACGGCGCCGGAACCACGGCCACTCCCCCGCGGAGCGCATCGCTGGTCTGGAGAGGGCGCACCGGCTGCTGCCGCAGGTGAAGCAGCTCGCGGCCGAACTCGCCGCCGAGTCGTTGCGCCAGGGCAACACCCTCTTCGACAGCGACCCGGCGCACAGCCGTGCCCACTTCGCCCGCGCCCTGGCCGCGACGCCCGGTGACGCGGAGGCCAGGGTCGGAGCCGATGATGCCGACCTCAGACTGCGTCTGGAGCAAGCTCTCGACGGCGCTGTGAACAAGCAGGTTGCGCCCAGCCAGAAGATCCTCGTCCGCGAAGTCCAGGGACTCCTCAAACGCCGCCCGGACTGCAAGCCCGCCCGCCTCTGGCTCCGGGAACACCATGCCGCGCGGGCGATCGCGGCTGCTCTCCACACGGATACGGAGGCCGCGCGCAACGCCGTACGCAAGGTGATGCGGATCAACGGCGGCGGGCACCGGCCGAGTCCGCTGGAACTCGACCGTGAGCTCATCGAGTTGCTGCTCTCCGCGGCCGTACGCGAGGGCGCGGCGGACGACGTCGCCGGCCTGTGCCGCAGCGTCGATCTGCTGAGCACGGCAGGCAAGGTCGCGGCGCATTCCGCGAGCCGTCTTGAACGGTGGCGCGACCAGGTCCGAGGAGAGCTCGCCGACGCGGTACTCCGCCTCGCCGGCCTGCTTGATGACACCGCGACCTCATCGGATGTCATCGATCTGTATCTCAAGGATCATCTGCGGACCGGTGTCAGCGCGCGCTTCGACGAGATCGTCGCCACCGCCTACCTGAACCGCGCCCGTGAGAACGAACAGGCAGGCGATCACGGTCAGGCGCAGCGCGACCGCGTGTGTGCCGAACGCATCGGTGGCGAACTGCCCGCGCAAGGGCTGCTGTTCGGCCACTACTCCGACACATCCGGCCACGACGACTCACCACAGGAACCCCTCTTTTGACCACACCCACCACACCCTGGTTCGGCCCCACACTCCACGAGCTGATTCCCGGCCTGCCGCCCGGCACGCGGCCCCCTGCCCTTCGCAGGGCCGCGGCACAGGCACTCGCCACCGCGAAGGGCGATCCGGTGGCACTGGAGAACCTGCGCCGTGCCGACCAGGCGTCCCGCAACGCCGTCACCGCCCTGGTCGCGGAGATGCTCACTCCCCCGCTGTCCCACCACACCGAGGATGCGCTGTGAACGGTTCTGCCGCCGCCGGCCCGCCGAGCGAGCTCGACAAGTTGCGGCGCCGCGTGGAGGCGCTGTCCCGTAAGCGCGACGAGGCCGAGGCACGGTTGCACCGCCTGCTGTCCGGGCTGCTGCCTCTCGACGACCTGCTCGCCGACACGCGTAGCAGAGCGGGCGCCCTGCACGACCTGCGTTCCGCCCGCGAGACGAGCGCGATCGCCGTGGCCCTGGGCGAACAGATCGAGGCGGCGCATCTGATGCTCCGCGGCGAGTTCGCACGGCACGATGTGCGGCCGATGGAGGTGGTGGGCAGGGCGGCCGATCCGGCGGAGATGCGGGTGATCGCGACGGAGCCGCACCCGTCCCTTTTGGAAGGCACCGTGCTGAGGGAGACGTCCACCGGCTTCCGCCTGGGGTCGTCCACCCTTCGCCCGGCGGAGGTGGTCATCGCTGAGCCGGGCCCGGTGGTCGTCGCAGAACCAGACTCGGCGGTCAGCACAGAACCAGGCCCGGCGCGGTGGCCCGAAGCGGCCGTGGTGAGCGCCGCGGGCTCGGAGCCATCGGCGGCCGGGCCACCGCCCGGCACCCGCGGCCGGCGCGCTCAGCCCCGCCGCACCACTCGTTCTCAGCGCCGCACTTCCCAGAACTCGGCGCCTTGGAGGGGTCGTCGGCGGCGACGGTCCTGACCGGCCACTCTCCTGACCGCACTCTCCAACGATCGGAAGCATCTGCCATGCACCGGACTCTCGGCATCGACCTCGGCACCACCAACTCCGTCACGGCCTGGCTGGACAACGGCGTCCCGGCCGTCCTGCCCAACCGGCACGGTGAGGAGACCACTCCGTCAGCTGTCGGAATCGGCATCGAAGGTGAGGTGCTGATAGGGAAGGAGGCACTCCAGTGGCGTGACCGCAAGGCTTCGTCCGTGATCACCGAGGTGAAGCGGCTGATCGGACGCAAGTGGGAGGACCAGTCCGTACAGGAGACGTTGCGGGCGCGGCCCGACGATGCTCCGGGGGTCCGTCGGAGCGCGGCCGGCGCGGTGGAGGTCCGGCTCGGCGAGCACTACCTGTCCCCGGTACAGGTGTCAGCCGTCCTGTTGCGCGGGCTCAAGCGGGATGCCGAAGCCGCAGCGGGTGTCTCCTTCCCGCGCGCGGTCATCACCGTGCCTGCGTACTTCGCCGAACCGCAGATCGACGCGGTGCGCGCCGCCGGACAGCTGGCCGGTTTCCACGTCAGCCGAATCATTCCCGAACCGACCGCCGCCGCGCACGCGTTCGGGGTCGGCCCCAGCGAGCAGACAGGCGACGACTACTCGACGATGCTGGTGTTCGACCTCGGCGGGGGCACCTTCGACGCGTCGCTGCTGACGATCGGTCCGGGCTACTTCTCCGTGGACCAGCTCGGCGGGGACAACCTCCTCGGTGGGTCCGACTTCGACGCGCTGCTTGACGCGCACCTGCGCGAGCGGTTCGGCGGCCGTGACCACGACGGCGACCGAGACGCCTGCAGAATCCGGGCCGCCGCCGAGCTCGCGAAGATCGATCTTTCCGCGCGGGAGGTCTCCGAGTTGACCATCTCCCCGTTGGGACGCCACGGCGGATCCTGGTCGGGGCAAGTGCGCAGGGGCGACTTCGAGGGGTTGCTGGCCGGGCACCGACGCCGGATCACGGACATCGTCGAATCCGTGCTCAAGAAGGGCGACGCGACACCGGCGGACGTCCAACGCGTCCTCCTCGTCGGGGGCTCCACCCGCATCCCCTCGATACGAGCGGACCTCGCGGAGCTGTTCGGCGAGAAGGCCGTCTCGCACGCGGTGGACCCCATGCTGGCGGTGGCCCACGGCGCCGCAGTGGAGGCGGGCCTCGTCGACACCCTGGACTGCCCCTCCGGGTCCTGCACCAAGGAGTCCATCCCAGTGGGTGAAGACGCCTGCCCAGCCTGCGCCACTCCCCTGGTCGGCGCGACAACGGTGGACTGCCCGGACTGCCATGTCCCCGCCCCGGAACTCACCGATGCGTGCCCGGTGTGCGCCGGCGATCTGTCCGCACTGCGTGCCGCCGCCCCCGTGGTCGGCCGCGCGGAGTGCCCGGACTGCGGCAGGTACGACAACCCGGCTTCGGCCACGGTCTGCCTCGACTGCGACGCGCCGCTCCCCAAGGATGGCCTGAAGTGCCCCTCTTGCGGCATGACCAACGCCGCCGGTCTGAGCGCCTGCTCGTTCTGCGACGGCGACTTCGGCACCGCCGCTCCCCAGCAGATCACTGCGCAGCACATCGGGCTGGAACTCTCGGACGGCCGGCTGGAGGTCCTCTTCCCCGAAGGCACGCACTACCCGACCGAGTGGCACGAGATCGACACGCTCGCGGTACGCGGCGACAGCGGCGGCCCTGTGCGGTTCCTCCTGTGGGAGGGACCGCATCTGAGTTCGGCGCAGCGCAACGAATTCTGCGGCGGCTTCACCCACGACCGCTCCACCGGGCCCCGCACCGACCTGCCCCTCACTCTTCAGGTGCGGCTCGACGCGGACCGGACCCTCGACCTCAAGTACCGCCTCGGCACCGATGAGTGGCACGGAGCGCGGCTTCGGCGCAGCACGGTCGCCGCGGCGGTGGCACGCCGGGCCACACAGCTGCGCGGCCGCTACGCCGATTTCCTCGAGACCTGGGACGAGGAGCTCACGCTCGCGGAGCGGGCCGCCCTGAAAGCACCCCTCGGCGACCTCACATCGCTCAGCAGAGGGGAGCCCGTCGGCCGCTCGCTCGATGATCTTCTGGACTCTGCCGAGGACACACTGAGCGTGTGCTTGGAGGCCCGGAACGCCCACGCGGCGGCGACAATTCTCAGAAACAGAGCCGCCGGGCTGGTGCCTGAGCCGCTTCTGAGCTCACTCCGACTTGCCGCTCAGGCACTCATGCGGGCGCGCACGACCATGGACGCCGACCTGATGCGGGCTGGAACAGCGAAGGTTCATGATCTCCTGGACGACATCGATCCCGCCGTCCGCACCGCGATCCGGACCATCCGCCTCGCCGAGCAGGACTCCTACCAGGCAACCCTCGCCAAGGAGGTCCTGGCGTCCGGCGTGGCCCTGCAGCGCGCGGTCAAGCGCGGCGACAAGACCGCACGGGACACCGAACTCGTGCGCCTCGGCCGCCTCGCCGAGCAAGGCCGCACCCAGTCCGCGAACGTGCACGGCTCCTCGGGCACAGGTGGAGTGCTGCCGTCCCGGCGATGAAGGTGCGGCCCTCCGGTCGGGCTCGTCCGTCTGCCAGCCCCCACCGGCACTCCGTACGCTCACGCCGCGTACGGGGTGCCGCGCTCGCGCCCGACCGTCTGCGGTGGCCACGCTGGCGTCATGAACCGCACTGCTCCCCAACTCGACGCCACCGTAAGCACCTTCACGCAACTGCTGTCGTCCACCCGGCGCGGCACCCGGCTCGCGCGGCTGCTCACCGTGACCGAACTGCACGCCTGGGACGCTCCGCCCGAGCTGACGGAGCGTGCCGAAAGCGTGGTCGCGGAGCTGGCCGCCAACGCCGTCGCCCACGGCCGCCTGCCCGGCCGCGGCTTCCGGCTCACGCTCACCTACCGTCCGACGCCAGGCCTACTCCGTATCGAAGTCACCGACGCGCGCGGGGACCTGCTCCCCCAAACGGCCACCCCACCCACCGACGCCGCCTCGCTGAACAGCGGCGGACGCGGCCTGGCGCTCGTCGCCGCCCTGGCCGATCGCTGGGACACGGTCCCCTACCCGCCCAGCGGTAAGACGGTCGGTGCCGACCCTCGGACGAGGGCCGCCCAGCCCACCGAAAGCAGTTCGACCGACAGTGCGAATAGGTAAGGTTTTCGGTGTTCACAGGCCTCGCCCAGCTCCGGAGGGTCACTCACCCATGCCGCACCCCGACCGCCTCCCCGGCGCACCCGACTTCCGCATCGTCCTCTCCAATGGGGGCGGCGAGGCGCACGGCTATCTGCTCACCGAGTTCGGCGGCAACGGCACGCATAAGTTTCTGCTGCGGCAGGGGTCGATGGTCGCCGCCGAGGCGTGGCCCAGGCTTGGAGAGCACACGCGGCGGCTGCGTGCGGAGCTGCGCGAGAGCGGTGCGCTCGTCGACGCGCCCGCGGAATCCGACCATCCCGGGGCCCCACCGCGCTGGACCGCGAGCCGGGACATCGAGTGCAACTCCTCCTCCGCCGCCGCCTCCCTGGTCTACGGCTACAGTGGCTCGGGCCCCGAATCCTGGCGCACCGACGACGGCCACCCGCTCGCGGACTACCTCTCCACCAGTTGGCGCGCCCCGCGCAAGGCGTGGCTGGTGCGCGGCTCGAACGTCTCGGGCCACAACCTGGTGCGGCAGCTGTGGCTGCCGGAGGGATACGTGTCGCTGGCGGGCGCTCACCTGCCTGTGCTGGAGGAGGCCGATCCCACCAAGAGCGCCCTGCGCCGCTATGTCGAGGGCGGGTACGAGGGGGCGGCCTCGTACAGCCAGAAACAGGGCCTCGTCGACGAGCTGCACGCGTTCCTGACGCAGATGCGCGCCGGCGACGCAGTGGCCACCATCAGCGACGGTCGGCTACACGTCGGGCAGATCACCGGGGAGGCCGCGCAGACCTCGTCCCCGGGCGGGCTGTCGAACCTGCGGCGAGCCGTCGCTTGGCGGGCGGACAGTCACGCGTACGAAGAACTGCCCGAGGAAGTGCAGCAGAAGCTGTCCGTGCAGCATGACGTCGTCGACCTGACCGGGGTGCTGGACGCTCTGGACGAACTGACGGGGGTGGGCGAGCGTACGGAGCCGGCGGAGGGCGCCGAGCCGCCCGCGCCGCGGGAGCTGTCGCTGCCCGGCGTCAGTGAGGCACTCGCCGACGATCTCCTCGTCCATGACGCGTCCTGGCTCGACGAGATCCGTGAACTCCTCGTCGATGAACGCCAGTTGGTGTTCTACGGCCCGCCCGGCACCGGGAAGACCTACCTCGCGATGAAGCTGGCCGAGCACTTCGGCGGCGGACCGGAGCAGGTCAAGATCGTGCAGTTCCATCCCTCGTACGCCTATGAGGACTTCTTCGAAGGGTTCCGGCCCGTGGAGGATCCCGAGACGCGGGACGTGGCGTTCCGGATGACCGCGGGCCCGCTGCGGGAGCTCGCCGACCTGGCCTCCCGCGAAGGCAACCGGCACGTACCGCACTTCCTGATCATCGATGAGATCAACCGCGCCAATCTGGCGAAGGTATTCGGCGAGCTGTACTTCCTCCTGGAGTACCGAACGAGGTCGGTCCGCCTCACCTACTCCGGGGACGACTTCGCGCTGCCGCCCAATCTGTTCGTGATCGGCACAATGAACACCGCCGACCGGTCGATCGCCCTGGTGGACGCGGCGATGCGCCGACGCTTCGCGTTCGTGGAGCTGTCTCCGCGCACCGAGCCGACCGCCGGACTACTCGCCCGCTGGCTGAAGCGCGAGGGCCGCGATCCGGAGCCGGCCCACCTCCTCGATGCCCTCAACTCCCGCATCGACGATGCCGACTTCGCCATCGGCCCCTCGTATCTGATGAAGCCGGGCGTGTACCGCGACGGCGGCCTCGACCGCACCTGGCGGACGAAGATCCTGCCGCTGCTCGAGGAGCACCACTACGGAGAAGGCCTCGACGTCGCCGCCCGCTACGGCCTCGACGCGCTTCGCGAGCAGCGCCAGTGACCGTCTCGGCGGCTGAGGCTCCCCCGTCCACCACCGAGGTGACCCTGCGCGAGTACGGGCCCGCGGTCTCCGTCCCCCTCAGCCGGGAAGCCGGGCGGGCATTGGCCGCCTCCGGCATCCTGCAGAGCGCGACCCCGGACCCGCGCCGGGAAGGCCACTGGCTGCTGCGAGCGGGCAGCCGGGTCGGAGCCCTTCGCGCGCCCGGCGGTTCTGTAGTACGGATCACGCCCAAGACCCCGGTGAGCCGGCTGTTCTTCCTCCTCGGCTTCAGCCTCGATCCGGCGCGGGCCTGGCGCGACAGCCGCGAGGGCACGGTCGACATCGGCGCGTACGACGATGTCGTCCCCGCACTCGCCCACGCCGTGGAGCGACAGATCGACGCGGCGCTGCGTCAGGGGGTACTCCAGGGCTACCGCGAGGTCGAGGAATCCTCGCTCGTCATACGGGGACGGCTGCGCGAAGCCGAGCAGATCCGGCGGCGCTTCGGCCGTACGCCCCCCGTGGAGATCGCCTACGACGCGTACACGGCCGACACCGCGGAGAACCGCATCCTGCGCGCCGCTGCCGAGCGGCTGCTGCGACTGCCGGGCGTTCCCGGCCCGGTCCGGCGGCGCCTCGCCCATCAGCGTGGGCGTCTGTCGGATGCGCTGCCGCTGATACGCGGACAGGAACTGCCGCGCTGGCAGCCGTCGCGCCTCAACTCCCGTTACCAGCCCGCGCTACGGCTCGCCGAGGCCGTGCTGCGCGGCACCTCCCCGGAACACCGGCCGGCCGGGGCCGCGCCGCTCGCCGTGGACGGTTTCCTGCTCGACATGAACAAGCTCTTCGAGGACTTCGTCACCGTCGCACTGCGCGAGGCCCTGCGCGAACTCGGTCTCGTCGCACGTCTCCAGGACCCCCACCACCTGGACGTAGCGCGCCTCGTACGGATACGCCCCGACCTGGTCGTCCGCACAGCCGACGGCCGCACTCCGCTCGCCGTCGTCGACGCCAAGTACAAGGTCGAAAAGGCCGACGGGCTCCCCAACGCCGACCTCTACCAGGCACTCACGTACGCCACGGTCCTCGGCCTGCGCGAGGGACATCTGGTGTACGCGGCAGGACGGCAGCAGGAGCGCTGCCACGAGGTACGTGGCACAGCCGACGGACCCGGCAGACCCGGCGTACGGCTGTACCAGCACAGTCTCGACCTCGCGCGCGAGCCGGACCAACTCCTGTCCACGCTGCGGGAGATCGCCGAAAGGCTGGCCGTTGCCGCCCCACAGCCGCGATCATGAACGACCCGACGCAGGCTTGAAGCACCGACCGGCAGACCGTCCGGCAGAGAGGAACAGGCGCCATGCCCCGACTCGCCTTCGCCCAGAGCTTCTGGGACGGCTACGACAAGTTGGCGAAGCCGCTCCGAGCGGGAGTACGCAAGGCCATGGCGAAGTTCCAGGCCCTGAGCGTCGCCGAACTCAACTCCGACAAGGGCCTGCACCTGGAGTCCGTCGAGAATGCCCGCGACCGGCGGATGCGCACCATTCGCATCACCGACTTCTGGCGGGGCGTCGTCCTGGCACCCGACGACGGCAGCGACATGTTCCTCCTGGTCAACGTTCTGCCGCACGACGACGCCTACACATGGGCGGCGAAACGCCTCTACAGCGCGAACACGGCGACCCGGGCGCTGGAGGTCCGCAATGCCGTCGCCCTCGACGAGTTGACCCCGCTGTACGAGACCGCCTCACACACGGCTCCCCGGCTGCTGTTCGCGGACGTGTCCGACGGCACGCTGCGTGAGCTCGGTATCGACGATCAAGTACTGCGTGCCGCGCGTTCGCTGGCGGACAAAGCCCAACTGGAGGCGTTCTCCACGCTGCTCCCGGAAGACCAGCTGGAGGTGCTGCAGTACCTCGCCGAAGGATTCAGCCCGGAGGAGGTCTACCGCGATGTCGTGGCCGTCCGCCGTCCGGCCGACGCGCCCGCCGAGCCGGTGGAGGACTTGGCGACGGTCATCGTCAACACTTCCGCACGGGTTCGTCTGGTCACCGGGCCGCAGGAGCTGGCGGAGGTCCTTCGCAAGCCGTTCGCCGCGTGGCGGGTCTTCCTCCACCCCTCGCAGCGGCGCGTCGCCTACCGCACTTCCTGCAACGGCCCGGTGCAGGTCACCGGTGGCCCCGGCACCGGCAAGACCGTGGCCGCCCTGCACCGGGTCAAGCACTTGCTCGACCGCAGCGAAGACGGCCGCGTCCTGCTCACCACGTACACGAACGCACTCGCCGCCGGGCTGCGCGACATGCTCGGACTGCTGCTTGACGAGGACGAGAAGCTTCTGGCCCGGGTCGATGTGACGACGGTCGACGCCTATGCGAACGGCGTCCTGCGAGCGCATTCGACGGCCATGCCCCGACCGGCCGGGGACCGGGAGCAGCGGCAGTTGTGGGAAATGGCGGTCAAGCAGCTCCAACTCCCGTTCACAGCGCAGTTCCTGGCCCAGGAGTACCGGCACATCCTTCTCGGCCAGGACATCCGCGATGTCGACACATACCTCGGCGCGAAGCGCCGCGGCCGGGGCACCGGCCTGGGCCCCGCGCGCCGCAGGGAGGTGTGGCGCGGTGTGGAACTGTTCGAACGTTTCCTGCACGACCGCGGTGAGACCACTCACCTGCGGATCTGCGCCCGCGCCGCGGAACTCCTCACCGGCCAAGAGGCCCCGTACGCCCATGTCGTCGTCGACGAAGCACAGGACCTGCACCCCGCGCAGTGGCGTGTTCTGCGCGCCGCCGCAACTGCCGGCCCCGACGACCTGTTCGTCACCGGCGACCCGCACCAGCGGATCTACGACTCCCGGGTCTCGCTCGGCTCGTTGGGCATCAGCACGGCGGGCCGCAGCTTCCGGCTGCGGATCAACTACCGCTCGACCGAGGAAATCCTCGCCTGGTCGGCTCGCCTGCTCGCCCCCGTCACCGTCGAAGCGCTTGAGGGCGAGGGATCGGACTCACTGTCCGGCTACCGATCCCTGCTCCACGGAAGCCGACCCAAGGCGCAGGGGTACACGACCCGGAAAGAGGAGACCGATGCCCTGGTCGACCGGGTCCGAGCGCTGCTCGCCGAGGGCCTCGAACCGCACGAGATCGGCGTGTGCGCGCGCTTCAACCTCACCCTCGACACCGCCGAGGACAAGTTGCGGGCCGCGGGCATTCCCGTACTGCGGGTCAAAGGCCAGAGCCCACAGGGGGCCGACGGAGTGCGGCTGGCGACCATGCACGCGATGAAGGGGCTGGAGTTCCGTGCGGTATCCGTCCTCGGTGTCGGCGAGGGCACCCTCCCGTTCGCCCGCGAGATCACGCCACGCGCGGTTGACCCCCTCCAGCACGACGCCGACGTCCTCCGGGAACGCTGCCTGCTCTTCGTCTCCTGCACGCGCGCCCGCGAGGCCTTGAGCGTGACATGGAGCGGAACTCCGAGCTCGTTTCTCCCGCAGACCGGCTGAGCCGCACGTGGCTGCGGGCAGGGCGAGGCGATTCCCGCGGCCGGTATGAGAGTGCCGCGTATCTCGGCGTAGGGGTCCTCACCGATGGCCGCGATCACGACATCGAACTCGCTCGGGTCGGCTTCTGTGAGGAAGGAGTCGACCGTACAGCGGTCGGGGCTGACGACGACGCTTACCGCCTCGCCGATCGTCATGGCTCCGGGCAGGTCGTCCGGGCCGAGACCGTCACCCTGCCAGCTCAGAGTCCAGCCCCGCACTGCTTGCCCAGATCATCGTCGACGCTGCCGGTGACCAGCACACTTAATGTGCGGGCCGGCGGAAGCGAACCGGGTGAATTCCTCGGCAGGACCAGCCTTGGCGACCGCCTCGCGTGACGACGCCCGGCGTTCGGCGCGGCCCAGAACGGGGCGTTCGGATCTGGCGCGATCGCGTGGTCTGGTTCGTTCCCACAGCCCCGCGCCAGGAGGTGGTGTCGCATCTCGGACACACCCCGCCGACCGTGCCCCACCTTGGTAGCTTCGGCGCACCGAGCACGCGGGATCTTGATCTCCTCGCGTGGACGCTCGCCACCGCATCAACAGCACATGGGGGAATACAGGCGTGACCAGCCGCATACGGGTGCACGATGACGGTGTCCTGCCGAGGGCCGGCTGGCTCGGCTTCCTGGCGCGTCCATTCGTACTCGCCGGCAGAGTCTTCCGGCCCGGCCGTGCAGGCCGCCTCACCGACCAGCGTATGGAGGCCGCCCAGGTCGCCCGTACGGCGATCGCATTCGCAGCGGCCGCCTGGTTGCTCTATTCCTATCCACTGCGGGGATCAGCCGAGGACTTCGCACAGGACGAGTTCGTGAAGGCCCTGCTCAGTGCTGCCCTGCTCCTGTCGGCGTCACCTCTCGCGTTGGTCATGTTCATCCTGGCCACACGGCCGCCGCGGCGGTCGGCCTATCTGCGCCGGTTCGGTGGCCCGCTGGTCGCCTTCGGGGTTCTCCTGTGCGTGACAGCGTTCAACTGGGCCCTGTGGCAAGAGGGGATGGAACCCGCGTGGGCCAGGCAGCTGCCCTGGGGACTCGGGCTCGTCACTCTGCTCGTGCTGCTGGCCGCAATGCTCTTCTCCTTGCCGTTCTTCCTCGCGGCCCTCGTCCTGTCGGTGCACCACACGTTCCGCATGGCCGATGTCCACGAGGTTCTCCCCCCGCTCCTTTCTCCCTTGCTCGTCTGGTCGATGTTCTTCGTCCAACTCTTCGACAGTCCCCCGGTCAACGCACCCGCGTGGGTGCGCGTGCTCTTCCTGGTCGGCGCTCCGCTGTCCGTGACCGCTCTGTCTGTGTGGGAAGTGCGCCGACTGCGTACCCATCACGGCGTCACGCTGCGCCGAGCGCTCAACCGGGAGCGGGCCAGCGCCTGAGCCGTACGGCATATCTCAACCCGAGCATTGCCGAGAGCGAGCACTACGGCCCCAAGACGTGCCAGGCAGTCGCCAGATTCAACCGGGAGCACCTTCTGGGCCGGCATCCCACTCCCGACGACGACCCGCGGATCACGCACAAGGGATCCTGCGCGGCCAGGCCACCGCCACGCAGGGCCGACGGGTATTCGTGCAGACCAGCGCCAACGACAGACGCTCATTCACCCGTCCACGACAAATCACATCCTCCGCGGGCGCGGCGGCCGCCGTGAAGCTCCCCGCCTGGCGCTGGTACGCCACCGGCCCTGGCCACGCCCTCTCCATCACCAGCGGCAGCCACAAGGGCCGCCTCATCATCCCTGCCAACCACTCCACCACCCCGCCACCGGGCTCACCGGACAGCGGGCAGGAAGCCAAGTACTACGGCGCGCACGCCATCCACAGCGACGACGGAGGCCGAACCTGGCGGACCGGATTCACCGACGCCTCCTACGACGGCACTGACAACGCCAACGAGTCCAGCGTGGCCGAGCTCCCCGACGGACGGCTCTACTTCAACGCCCGCGACCAGCACGGGACGGACCCCGGAATCCGTCTGGACAGCTACTCCAGCGACGCCGGCGCCACCCTTGACCGCCCCTACCGCGCCCAGCCCGCCCTCAACGAGGTACCTGTCGTCGAGGGCAGTGTGCTGCAACTCCCGGGAAAGAACGGCCCGCTGTTGTTCTCCGGCCCCTCAAGGCCGACCAGCCGTACCGCGATGGCCATCTGGACCAGCGCTGACGCCGGACGCTCCTTCCACAAAGCACTCACCCTGTCGACAAAGAAGGCCGCCTACTCCGACCTGGTCCAGCCCGATCCCGAGACAGTCGGCATCCTGTACGAAACCGGAACCGCCCACCCCCACGACACCATCGTCTTCCGAAACGCATCCCGCTCCGCGAGGTCACCCCCTAGCAAGCCGACCCTTCGCCACACACATCACGCCACACGCGTTTTCGGCATATACGTCGACACGGCCCACAACGAGCGAATCTCCGCAGGTCACAGGGGGCGTGATACGACCAGCCCTTGTCGTCGGCTCCTGCCTGGGACTCGAACCTGCGGCCAACACCCCGTACTGGCGAAAGATCAGCCCGCTCCCGCAATGCACACTCCGTGTACAACCACCCGGGAAGTCCAGGGAAACCCCAAGGTCAGAGCCATAAAGACGGAAGAGTCGGCCTGTACGCCGGGGTCAGTCCCTCAGGGCGGAGATGACCGCGGCCCCATAGCCGTCGATGACAGCTTCGCGGGCATCGTGCATGGCGTAGACGGCGAACTGGTCGACGCCCAAGGCCTTCAACTGCCCGAGTTTGGCGATGTGTTGCTCGGCGGTGCCGATGAGACAGAAGCGGTCCACGATTTCGTCGGGGACGAAGGCAGTGTCGGGGTTGTCGGAGCGGCCGTGGTGGGAGTAGTCGTAGCCTTGGCGGGCCTTGATGTACTCGGTCAGCGCCTCCGGCACCAGGTCGGAGTGTTCGCCGTACTTGGCGACCAGGTCGGCGACGTGGTTGCCGACCATGCCGCCGAACCAACGGCACTGCTCGCGGGCATGCGCAAGCGCGGCCGGGCTGTCGTCCACGGTCAAATACGCCGGGGCGGCCACGCAGATCTTGACGTCCGCCGGGTCGCGCCCAGCCGCCACCGCCGCATCGCGCACCGCCTTGACCATCCACTCGGTCAGATACGGATCGGCAAGTTGAAGAATGAACCCGTCGGCCTCCTCCCCCGTCATCTTCAAGGCCTTCGGCCCGTACGCGGCCATCCAGACCGGGAGTTGGGCGTCCGGCTTGATCCACGGGAAGCGGACCGTCGTGCCGCCGCCCAGATCCGCCTCCTCACCGGATGCCAGCGCCCGGATCACCTTCATCGCCTCGCTGATCCGGGCCAGGGTGTTGGGCTGACGGCCGGCTACGCGCATGGCCGAATCGCCCCGCCCGATCCCGCACACCGTCCGGTTGCCGTACATGTCGTTCAGCGTGGCGAAGGTGGAGGCGGTCACCTCCCACGTACGCGTACCCGGATTGGTGACCATCGGGCCGACCGTCAGCTTCTGGGTGTTGGCCAGGATCTGGGAGTAGATGACGAAGGGTTCCTGCCACAGCACCGCCGAGTCGAAGGTCCAGCCGTAGCGGAAGCCATTGCGTTCGGCCCGCTTCATCAGGCTGATCACCTGCGAGGCCGGCGGGTCGGTCTGCAGGACAAGTCCGAAATCCATGATGCGGTCTCTCCTAGCTCACTTGCCGACTAGCCGACGTACTGGGTGATGCCACGCGGGACATAGGCGCCGTGCCCGGCCCGACCCGTGAACTCGCGCTGGTTGATGATGACTTCGCCGCGCGACAGGACCGTCTCGACCCGGCCGGTCACACGCTTGCCCTCGTACGCCGAGTAGTCGACGTTCATGTGATGGGTCTCGGCGGACATGACCTGTTCCGCGTTCGGGTCGTAGATGACGACATCCGCGTCCGCGCCCGGCGCAATCGTGCCCTTCTTGCCATACAGGCCGAACATCCGCGCCGGGGCGGCACACGCGATCTCGATCCAGCGGCGGCGGGTGATGTGCCCGTCGAGGACTGCCTGGTGGAGGAGGTCCATGCGGTTCTCCACCCCCGGCAACCCATTCGGGATCTTCGAGAAGTCCCCCCGCCCGAGCTCCTTCTGCCCCACGAAACAGAACGGACAGTGATCCGTGGACACCACCTGCAGATCATTCGTCCGCAAGCCCCGCCACAGCGCCGCCTGATGCTCACGCGGCCGAAGCGGCGTCGAACAGACGTACTTCGCGCCCTCGAAGTCCGGCTCCGCCAGATTGTCCGTGGACAGGAACAGATACTGCGGGCACGTCTCCCCGAACACAGGAAGCCCCTCGTCCCGCGCCCGCGCCAGCTCCGCCACCGCCTCCTGCGCCGAGACGTGCACGACGTACACCGGCGCCCCGGCCACCTGCGCCAGCTTGATCACCCGATGCGTCGCCTCCGCCTCCAGCAACGCCTTGCGCACCTCACCGTGATACCGCGGATCAGTCTCGCCCCGTGCCAGCGCCTGCTCCACCAGCACGTCGATCGCGAGCCCGTTCTCCGCGTGCATCATGATCAGGCCGCCGTTGACCGACGCCTTCTGCATGGCGCGCAGGATCTGGCCGTCGTCGCTGAAGAAGACCCCCGGGTACGCGGTGAACAGTTTGAAGGAGGTGATCCCCTCCTCCACAAGGAGGTCCATCTCCTTCAGGGACCGCTCGTTCACGTCCGAGAGGATCATGTGGAAGCCGTAGTCGATCGCGCACTTGCCGTCCGCCTTCGCGTGCCAGGCGTCCAACCCCTCGCGCAGCGCGTGCCCTTGGCTCTGTACGGCGAAGTCGACGATGGTCGTGGTGCCGCCCCAGGCGGCCGCCTTGGTGCCCGTCTCGAAGGAGTCGGAGGCGAAGGTGCCGCCGAAGGGCAGCTCCATGTGGGTGTGGGCGTCGACGCCACCCGGGATGACGTACTTGCCCGTCGCGTCGATCACGCGGTCGGCGGTCCAGGAGCCGGCGACCGCCGACTCGTGTGCGGCCAGGGCGGCGATGCGGCCGTCCTCGATCAGTACGTCGGCGTGGGTTTCGTCGGTGGCGGTGATGACGAGGCCGCCGCGGATCAGGGTGCGGGTGCTGCTCATTGGTTTCCCCTTGACCGGTCGGGACGGTGAAGCAGAGAAGCGGTGCTGCGGTGCTGCGGTGAACTAAACGCCGCGCAGGGCCCGTTCGATGATTGCCGCGCCCTCCTCCGCCTCCGCAACCGTGAGGCTGAGCGGTGGGGCGATGCGGAGCACGCTGGTGTTGTGGCCGCCGCCCTTGCCGAGTAGCAGGCCGCCCTCGCGTGCTGCCTCCAGGACCGCGGTGGCCAGTTCGGGGGCGGGCTCGTCGGTGCCGGGCTTGACCAGTTCGATGCCGATCATGAGGCCCCGGCCGCGGACTTCCCGTACGCACTCCACACCGGCCGCCGCCGCGCGCAGCCGCTCCAGGAGGAGGCCGCCCACGCGGCGGGCGTTGCCCTGCAGGTCGTGTTCGAGGAGGTACGTGAGGTTGGCGAGGCCTGCCGCCATCGTGATCGGGGAGCCGCCGAACGTCGAAATCGAGTTGGCGTCAAGGGAGTTCATGATGTCGGCGCGGGCCACCACGCCGCCGATCGACATGCCGTTGCCGATGCCCTTGGCGAAGGTCAGCATGTCGGGGGGACCGGAGGCGGCGTGCGCCTGCCAGCCCCAGAAGTGGTCGCCGGTGCGGCCCCAGCCCGTCTGGACCTCGTCCGAGATCCACAACACGCCCTGGGAGGAGAGGACTTCACGGAAGGCCGCGTACAGGCCGTCGGGTGGGGAGGTGAAGCCGCCGACGCCCTGGATCGGTTCGGCCAGGAGCGCCGCCACGCCCCGGGTCTGGCCCAGCATGTCCTTGAGGTCGTCGACGCAGGCCGCGATGAAGTCCGCGTCGGAGAGGTGGGCGTAGGGGCCGCGGCCCCGCACACCCCCGTGGACGTACAGCGTCTGCAGCGGGGAGAGGCTGGTCGGGGACCAGCCTTTGTTGCCAGTGAGGCCGACTGCCGTGAAGGAGCGGCCGTGGTAGCTGTTGCGCATCGCCAGGATCTGGTTCGACCGGCGGTACGCGGTGGCCAGGAGCAGGGCCGTGTCGTTGGCCTCCGTGCCCGAGGTCGTGAAGAAGACGCGGGCGTCGGGGATGCCGGACAACGCCGCGACCCGCTCGGCGAGTTCGACCATCGGGCGGTTCAGGTAGAGCGTCGAGGAGTGCAGGATGCGGCCGGCCTGCTCGGTCACGGCCTTGGTGACCTCGGGCAGGGCGTGGGCGGTCATCGTGGTGAGGATGCCGCCGAAGAAGTCGAGGTACTTGGTGCCGTCCACGTCCCAGACGTGGCGGCCCTCGCCGTGGGTGAGCTCGATGGGTGAGGAGTAGTACAGGGCCAGCCAGTCGGGGAGGACGGCGTTGTGGCGGTCATGCAGGTTGGTCACGGCTGCACCAGCCCTTCGTAGGCGTCGGGGCGGCGGTCGCGGTAGAACGCCCACTGTTTACGTACTTCGTCGATGAGGTCGAAGTCGAGGTCCCGGACGAGGAGTTCCTCGGATTTGTCGCTCGCGGTCTCTCCCACGAACTGCCCGCGCGGGTCGACGAAATAGCTGGTGCCGTAGAAGTCGTTGTCGCCGTACTCCTCCTGGCCCACGCGGTTGATCGCCGCGATGAAGTACTCGTTGGCGACGGCGGCCGCGGGCTGCTCCAGCTGCCACAGGTACGCGGAGAGGCCGCGGGAGGTCGCAGAGGGGTTGTAGACCAACTGGGCGCCGTTGAGGCCCAGTTGGCGCCAGCCCTCCGGGAAGTGGCGGTCGTAGCAGATGTACACACCGATCCTGCCGACGGCCGTGTCGAAGACCGGCCAGCCCATGTTCCCCGGCTTGAAGTAGTACTTCTCCCAGAAGCCCTTGACCTGCGGGATGTGGTGCTTGCGGTACTTGCCGAGGTAGGAGCCGTCGGCGTCGATCACGGCCGCGGTGTTGAAGTAGAACCCGGACTGTTCGAGTTCGAAGACGGGGACGACGATGACCATGCCGGTCTCCCGGGCCAGGTCCTGCATCCGGCGCACGGTCGGGCCGTCCGGGACGGCCTCGGCCCAGCGGTAGTGCTCCTCCTCCTGCACCTGGCAGAAGTACGGGGCGTTGAACACCTCCTGGAAGCCGATCACCTTGGCGCCCTGGCGGGCGGCCTCGCGGGCGTGTTCCTCGTGCTTGGCAATCATGGATTCGGTGTCGCCGGTCCAGGTCGCCTGGACCAGTGCGGCGCGTACGACGTTGGCCATGAGCTGCTCCTTCGACGGGACGTCAGAGAGCCTCTACGCCCGTAGATTCGGAACGCAGAGAGATGAACGTAAGCCCCGTCGACGGGCGGGGCAAGACCATCGTCGTGAACCCGCAGAGTCGATCATGTTTCGTACCCGAGCGGGTGACGGGCCGATGAGAAGTGGGCGTCTCCTGGGCCTACTTGCGCGCCGGGTGACAGGCGCGACCGGTGACGTCAGGCGGTGAGACCCGCGACGCGGAGGGCGTGCATCAGGTCCCAGTGGTGCTCCGGGGACACCGCGTGCGCGGCGGTGAGGAGGCGCGGCACGAGGTGGTCCGGGTCGGTCTCGGCGATGCGGGCGGCCTCTTCCGGCGTACGGACACGGAGGTACGCGTCCAGGAGTGCGGCGGCCTCGCGCTCGCGGCCCGCCTCGTCGAGGGCGAGCACGGCGTCCGCGATGTCGGGCGCGGGGCGGGCCACGCCCTGGCGCAGGAGTCCGCGGCAGTCTTCGGTGCGGCCTGCTGCGGCGAGCGCGTCGGCGGCCGCGACCAGGCGGTCCGGGGGCAGGGACGCCGCCTCCCACAGCAGCGTGGCCCAGTCGGCGCCGAGCCCGGCCCGGTGCAGCTCGGCGGCGAGCAGGGGCAGTCGGGGCGCCGGCCAGCGGGCGGCCTCGCAGAGCACGGCATGGGCCTCGCCACTGCGGCCCTGGCCGCGCAGTCGGACGAGATCGGCGACGGCCTGGGCGGTGGCGCGCGGTGCCTCGTCGTCGAGGGGTTGAGGGGCGCGGCGCGGGTTGTCCCCGGCGGGGGTGCCACCGGAGAAGCGGGCGCCGCGAGGCGTGGTGTCGTCCGTGGGCGGCGGCAGGGGCATGACGGGGACCACCGGCACTTCGTCGGCCGCCGCGTCATCGGACTCCAGACCGGCGAAGCGGGCACCTCGGGGGCGACGCGGGGGCTTGCGCCGGCGGGGCTCTTCGGGAGGTGGGGCTTGGGCGGGGACTTGGGCGGGGACTTGGGCGAGGGGTTGGGGGTCGGGGGCGGGGCCACGGTCGGCCTCACCCTCGGGCCAGGCCCCCGGCCCTCCCTCGCGAGCAGTCGCCGCAGCCTGCGGCCACACAGGGCCGGGATCAGGCCGAACCGCCGGCCCGGGGGCGCGGTCGGGGTCGGCCATGGCCTCACCCCCGGACCAGGCCGTCGGCCCCCCGCCCCAACCAGCCGCCGCGGACTCCGGCCACACCGTGCCCACGTACCCGACCCGCCGGTCCAACTCCGCCATCCGCGCGCGCAGTTCGGCACACCGTGCCGTGGCCCGTTCCTGGTCGTCGCGGGCCCAGGCCAGCTCCAGGTGGATGCCCTCCACCCGGTCCGGCGCGGCGGCTGCCAGCAACTCGCCGAGATCCAGGCCGCGTTCGGCGGCGTACCGCTGTTCCCTGAGCATGATGTCCAGCCGGTCCGCCAGGATCTCACGGGCCCCCGGCCGGGCATCGTGCGCCCGCACCGACGCAGCGTGCAGCGCGCCCGCCCGTGCCGTCTCACCCTCGGCGACCGCCGGGCCCGCGTCCGCCGCGAGGTCGTGCAGGAGTGCCTGCACCACGTCCCAGGGCGGCACCTCGCGCCCGTCGAGGCAGGCCGCCATGCCGTCGGGGTCCCGCTGCCAGAACACGCCGCACCAGCCGCCGCCCTGATCGAGGCGGGCCAGCAGCTCTTGCAGATAGCCCGCGAACTCCCGTACCTGATCGGGGAGTTGTTCCACTGTCATCGCCGCCAGCCCCCAGCAGGACGCCCCAGCAGACTGGAGCGTTCCGGTCCGCAACTCGTCCGGCTGGCATTCGACACCCGCCGTGTTACGGGCGGGCTACAGGGGCTTTTCCACGACGGAGCGGAACGGCCACTTCACGTTCCGGTACCGAAGCCGAATCCGGCTCCGAATCCGAAGTCGGAGCCCGAGCCCGAGCCGGAACCTCAGGCGTCCAGCCTGATCGCGATCCCGGTGTGCGGCCGCTTGCCGAGCCGGACGATCGCCGCGGGCCAGTCGATCAGCCAGTACTTCAGCTTGTACTTGGCCGAGAGCAGCTTCCGCAGCCGCGGCAGGTCGGACTCGGGCAGCAGCCGGGCCGTCCCCTCCGCGCTCGGCGCCCCGGGCGCGATCCGGCCGCGTACGTCACAGGCCGCGACCACGACGCGGGGGTTGTTGCGGATGCGCTTGACCTTCCAGGTGTTGGTCTTGGTCCACACATACAGCTCGTCGCCGTCCCGCGTGACCCACACCGGGGTCGCGACGCCCGTGCCGTTCTTACGGTGGGTGGTGAGGCTGATGTACTGGGCGCGCCCGAGCGCGGCGAGGGTCCCGGCTCCGGTGGTGTCTGAGGTCATGGGCGGTGAGCCTATGTCAGGGGCCTCGCGAAACCCTGGTGCGGGCCACCGATTCCCAGCGATCGGGCCGAGCGCCTACGTCCCCGGATTCGCCGCGTGCGTCAGCGTCTCCCAGGCCACGAAGAGGTCATCGGTCCCGGCGGGCCGCATCGCCTGGGCGAGCCGGCTCGTGCGCGGCATCGGCAGGCCGAGCCGGCCCTGCAGATGATTGAGCGCGACCTCCAGATCGGGCCCCATCGTGAGCTCCGGATTCCCGCCGCACAGCCACTTCGGCACGGCCCCGCCCGCCTGGTATCCGGCGTGCAACTCCAGTGCGGCGCGCAGCCGTTGGCGTACCGGCCCGTACAGGTCGACGCCCTGGTGGTGCGCGGTCTCCGCGATGTGCGCGGTCGCGGCGAGCGCGTAGCCCACGTGCATGAAGTTGCGGCAGCTCTCCTGCCCGAGCCCGTCGACGTACACCTTCTGCCCGAACCAGAACTCCCTGATCTCCTCGGGGGTGTCCGCCTTCCCGCCGGGCGGCGGCACCGGGAGCGGGCCGTCCGAGCGCAGGTAGAAGTAGGCGGGCACGCGCATCTTGAACCGGCGTACGGCGCGGTCGAAGACCTGTCGGTCGTCGAGGAAGACGGCGATCTGGATCGAGGCGTCGATCATCGCCAGGTCCCAGTTGCCGTTGTAGTCGGCGACCTCCTCGGCGTATTCGCCCAGGTAGGCGTGGCGGAGCATGTTCCCGAAGCGCTCCACTCGCGCTTTCGGCCAACCGTCGTACGTGTACCGGACGATCTCCGCAGCACGGGCCCAGGTCGAGCCCGCCCAGGCCGCCTGGAGCGCCGAGTTGCCCTCGGTGTGGTCGCGCAGGACCTTCGACCAGGCGTCCATGATCCGCACCGCACGCTCGGCGTGCGCGCGCTCGCCGGTGACGTACCAGAGCAGGGCCTGCGTGTAGGCGGCGATCGCGTCCTCGCGCTCGGCGGTGCAGGCGGGGGGCTTGGTGTAGGGCTTGCAGGCGACGACCGCGATCGGGTGCGGGCGGTGGTCGGGGGCGGCGTAGCGGCTGTCGCGCAGTTGCCGGTACGCGGAGCGCCAGGGCTCCGCTCCGTCGTGGACGTGGGCCCGCATGCCGTCCAACTGGGCGCGGTTGAGCAGCACTCCGGGGTGGGCGAAGTACCCCGGGTCCGGCGGCGGGGGCGGAGCTGCGGCGGTCGCGAACAGGGCGACGACGGCCAGGGCGAAGGCGAGGGGGCGTCTCACGGATCTCACACGTCTGACGGATCTCACGGATCTCACAGGTCTCACGGATCTCACGGGTCTCACGGGTTCTCTCCGTGGGTGAGGGTCTCCCAGGCGACGAACAGGTTGTCCGTGCCGGCCGGGCGCTGCTCCCCCGCGAGCCGGCGGGCCTTGGGGAGGCGCCCGCCCATGCGGTTCTGCAGGTGGTTGAGGGCGACTTCCAGGTCGGGGCCCAGGGTCGGGGTGATGTGGCCGCCGCACAGCCAGTCCGGGGCGGTCTCGGCATCCCTGAGCTGGTAGTCGGCGTGCAGTTCGAGGGCGGGGCGCAGGCGTGGACCGATCTCGCGCCAGAGGTCGATGCCCTGGTGGTGGGCGGTCTCGGCGACGTGGGCGGTCGCGGCGAGCGCGTAGCCGACGTGCTCGAAGTTGCGGCAGGTCTCCTGGGCCAGGCCGTCGACCAGCCTGCGCTGCCCGAACCAGTAACGCGTGAGCTCGGCCGGCGCGTCGAGGAGGGCGCCGGGCGGCGCCTTCGGCCGGGGGCCGTCGCCGTGAACGTAGAAGTAGGCCGGAACCCGGTTGCGTACCCGCGCGACCGCCCGCTCCAAGACCGACCGGTCGTCGAGGAAGACGCCGATGGACGCGGCGGCGTCCGCCATCACCAGGTCCCAGTTGCCGTTGCGGCCGAGCGAACCCCCGGCGACCTGCGGCAGATAGATCTCACGCAAGAACCGGTCGAAGCGCGTGATGCCGTCGGCGGACCAGCCCTTGTACACGTACCGCATGATCTCGGCGGCGCGCGCCCACATGGAGCCGGCCCACGCGGACTGCAGACCGGAGTTGGCCTCGGTGTGGTTCTTCAGGGTCGCGGACCACAGGTCCATGATCTCGAGGGCCTTCTTCGCGTACTTCTCGTCGCGGGTGACCGTCCACATCAGGGCGTGGGTGTACGCGGCGATCGCGTCCTCGCGCTCCTGCTGACAGCCGCGCCCGGGGCGGTTGCCGGACGGGCAGGAGACCTCGGTCTGGGGCTGCGGGTAGTACCAGAGCGAGGCGTAACGGCTGGCCCGCATGCCGTCGAAGGCGGAGGCCCAGGGTTCCTTGCCGGCCTTGACCTGCTTGCGGACGGTGTCCAGCTGGGCTCGGCTGACCAGGGCGCCGGGGTGGCGGAGGGGCTTGGGCTGGGGGGCGGGGGCCGTGGGGCCCAGGGCCTGTGTCGGAAGTGGCGTCGTCAGCCCGGAGGGCTGGCCCTGCGCCCGCTGCGGAGCAACTGGTGTCTGCAGTCGGTGCGTGCTCTCGGCGGGCCGGCCGGAAGGCCCCGTCGATGGACCGGACGTACTTGGGCTTTCGGCCGGTGCGGCGAGCGGGGGCACCTCCCACGCCCTTGAGGCAGTGGGGGCGCGTGCCGGGCGTCGCGGGACAGACGCCACTTCCGACACAGGCCCTAGGGCGGTGAGGAGAGGGGCGAGCAGTGCGGCGGCGAGGGTGCGGCGCACGGCTGCGTGCGGTCGGGACATACCGGCAGCGTGACCCCGGGCGGGGCCCGGCGCAGGATCTGTTAGTCCGAGCCGGGCCGCGCGTACGGCTGGTCGGTGCGCGGGAGCTCGTCCAGGTGTTCGCGTGCCCAGTCGCAGGCGACGTCCATCGGGCCGAGGAGGGAGTGGCCGAGCGGGGTGAGCGCGTACTCGACCCGGGGCGGGTTCTCGTCGTACGCGGTGCGGGTGAGCCAGCCGTCGCGCTCCATGGCGCGCAGGGTCTCGGTGAGGACCTTCGGGGCGACGCCCTTGAGGGGGACCTTGAGCTCGGTGAAGCGGCGCGGGCCGTCCTGCAGACAGCGCAGGACCATGCCGCTCCACTTGTCGCCGACCCGGATGGGCATGCGGTGGCCGCAGTGGGGGTCGAACATCTCGGGGCTCAAGGGCTCCCGGCTCTGGGGCTCGGGACTCAAGAGCTCGGGACTCAAGGGCTCGGGGTGGGCCGTCATGGCCAAACAATAGAACCCGCTGTACGTACGTCGAGGTCAGGGCCGGTTCCGTTGCAGTAACCGGGGAGGTCCCGCCTACCTTCCGGTCATCGGAACGCAGGACCAGGGAGGAACTTCATGAGCAAGATCGTGATTTTCGGGGCGGGCGGACGTGTGGGGCGCGCGGCGGTCTCGGAGGCCGTGCGGCGCGGGCACGCGGTGACGGCGGTGGTGCGGGATCCGGCCAAGTACCCGGACCTGGCGGCGTTGGAGGGCGTCGCGGTGGTGCGCGGCGACGCGACGGACGCCGACTCGGTGGCCTCGGTCGCGGCGGGGCACGACGCGGCGGTGAACGCCTCGGCCCGCCTGGACACGCCCTCGGAGCAGTACTTCACTGCGGCGGCACGGGCTCTGCTTGACGGGCTGACGCGGGCCGGGGTCGGGCGGCTGCTCGTGCTCGGGATCGCGACGACGCTGGAGGTTTCGCCGGGAGCGGGGGTGCGGGTGATGGACGACCCGGCGTTCCCGGAGGAGTACCGGGTGTTCTCGCAGGGCCATGTCGCGGAGTTCGAGCTGCTGCTCGAGGAGGCACCGGCCGGGCTCGACTGGCTGATGGTGGTCCCGCCGATGGACCTGAACGCGCAGGCGCCGAGCACGGGGAGCTATCGCACTGCGGTGGGGTCCGTGGTGGAGGGGGCGGCGGGCCGGATCTCGCATGCGGATCTGGCGGTGGCGCTGCTGGACGAGATCGAGGCGCCCCGGCATCGGCGGGTGCAGCTCGGGGTGTCGGGCTAGGGCCTTGCTCCCCGTGGCAGGGCCTTGCTCCCTGGGTCGAGGCCCGTCACCCGGTTCAAGGCCTGCCCCCCTGAGTCAAGGCCCGTCACCCGGTTCAAGACCTGACCCCCTGAGTCAAGGCCCATCCCCTGGTCCGAGGCCTGACCCCCTGGACCAAAGCAGCCAGCCGCCCGGTCCAGGGCCCGGCTCACTTGGGTTCGTTCGGCACGAACCCCAGGTCCACCCCGTCCCCGCCCGCCACATGCTCGGCGAGCACCCGCCCCAACTGCGGCGGCCACAGGGCCTCTTGGGGCGCGGCGAGCTCGGCGGGACTCCACCAGCGGGAGGCCAGGATGCCGTCCTCCGCGTGCGCGGCCGCCACGTCGGGGCCGATGGCGCGGCGGCGTTCCAGGATCGGGGCGAGGTAGATGTGCTCGTGCTGGCGCACCGGCACCCCGGCCCGGGTGAAGTCGTGCTCCCAGGTGCAGAGCAGCTCACCGAGGTCCAGGTCGGCCCAGCCCGTCTCCTCCCGGACTTCGCGCAGCGCCCCCGTGCGCGGCGACTCGCCGGGGTCGAGGCCGCCGCCGGGCATCGCCCAGTGCACGCCGACCTCGGAGTTGTCGTAGCGGAGCAGGAAGACGGCGCCGTCCGGGTCGAGCACGGCGGCCCGGGCGGCGGGGCGGGGTATGCGTCGCAGGCCGCCCGAGATCATGGCGTCGGTCATGCCACGGCCACCGGAGCGACGTACGAGCACCGCGCGAGGAGCTCGTCCATGGAGAGGCCGAGCACCTGGGCCAGGGCCGCCACCGTGAAGAACGCGGGCGTCGGGGCCCGGCCCGTCTCGATCTTGCGGAGGGTTTCCGCGGAAAGACCGGCGCCGGCGGCGATCTCCACCATGCTGCGGCCGCCGCGCGCCTGGCGCAGCAGTTGGCCGAGCCGCTCGCCGCGTTCGCGCTCTTCTGGGGTCAAGGGGGTACGCACCATGCCGCCATTCTAATACCGGTATAGTAATTGGCATGGTTGAGCTCAAGACAGACGCGTCGATGGACCTGATGCGCGAAGCGGGCCGGGTCGTGGCCCAGGGCCTGACGGCCGCCCGGGAGGCGGCACACGTCGGCGTGACCCTCCTCGAACTGGACGAGATCGCGCACGACGTCCTGCGGAAGGCAGGCGCAACCTCGCCCTTCCTCGGCTACCGGCCGACCTTCGCGACCACCAGGTTCCCGGCGGTGATCTGCGCGTCCGTGAACGACGCGATCGTGCACGGCATTCCGAACGGCTACCGGCTGAGCGACGGCGACCTCGTCTCGATCGACTTCGGGTCCCAACTGAACGGCTGGGCGGGCGACTCGGCGATCAGCTTCACGGTCGGCACCCCGCGCCCCGAGGACGTGACCCTGGTCGAGACGGCGGAGGCGGCGCTGGCGGCCGGGATCGCGGCGGCCGTCGTCGGCAACCGCATCGGCGACATCGCGCACGCGATCGGCACGGTGTGCCGGGCGGCGGGGTACGGGATCCCCGACGGGTTCGGCGGGCACGGTGTGGGCCGGAGCATGCACGAGGATCCGCCGGTGCCGAACGAGGGGCGGGCCGGCCGGGGCATGCGGCTGCGGCACGGCATGGTGCTCGCGATCGAGCCGATGCTGATCGGTGGGGGCAAGGACGGGTACTACGAGGACACGGACGGGTGGACGCTCCGGACCAACGACGGCAGCCGGGCTGCGCATGCGGAGCACACCGTGGCGATCACTGAGGCTGGGCCTCGGATTCTCACGGCGCTTTAAGCGGCACTGCTTTCTCCCCTCCCCGCCCCTTCCCGAAAGTCCTCAAACGCCGGACGGGCTGATTTCATCAGCCCGTCCGGCGTTTGAGGACACCGCCCGCAGGGCGGAAGGCGTCGCAGACTTTCGGGAAGGGGCGGGGCGGGGAAAAATCAATTCGCCCGCAAGAACCGCTTCGCCAGCCCAACCCCCGCCACCACCGCAGCCCGATGACTCTCGATCGGCCGCACCCGAGAGTCCTTGAACAGGATGTACGTCACCCCACCCGACACCCCACCCCGCACCGGATCCGGATCGATCCCCAACGCCCGTGCCGTCGCATAGGACGCCTCACCGATCAGATCCGAAGGCCCCTGGTCCCCGACCACGGCGTACTCGACCCGCCCGCGATAGATGACCGCGACCACACCCCCACCCCGAATCCCGGCCCCCGCGGCATTCCAGATCCGGCTCGGCAACGGCACCACCACATACGGCAACAGCGCCGGATTCAAATGCTGCCCATTGGCCTTCTGGTAGGCCGTGGTCGGCTGAAAGTAAGGATCGGTCCGCCGATTGCACTGCCGCGAGACCTGCCCGTCGCAGTCGATGTCGAGGTCGGCCTTCCAAAAGACCGCACCCCTCATCCCGCACACCGGCACCGAGGCCCGCGCCCCGTCGTCCGTGCGGTACTTGCCCCGCGAGAGCTGCGTACAGGAACGGACCTTGGCCAGAAGCGCCGCCGCCCCCACCCCGCCCTCCTGCGCCACCGCGGGCGGCACCGCGACAGCGAGGAGAACAGGGGCGAGGGCGACCGGAACGAGTGCGCGCAAAACGGCACTCCTTACTGATGAGACGTCAGGAGCTCGGGTACACCACCCTTGCCGAGCCCCCGCCCCTTCGCACCTTTTCCGCCGCCGCGAGCCAGCGCCCGTCCGGCAGCCGCTGCACACCCGTGGCCGCCCCGATCTCCGGGTTCTGCCGGAAGCCGTGGCCGAGCGATTCGAGCCGGCCCCTCAACGGGCTGTCCCACAGCCCCGGTTCGAGCTCGGTCGTGGCCTGGTTGCGCTGGCTGGCCCGGGGCGCGGCGATCGCGTCGACGAGCGGAAGTCCGCGGTCGACGACGCCCGTCAGGGTCTGCAGCACCGTGGTGATGATGGTCGCGCCACCGGGTGAGCCGAGCGCCAGGACCGGCTTTCCGTGCTTGAGCACGATCGTCGGCGAGATCGACGAGCGCGGCCGCTTGCCGGGGCCGGGCAGATTCGGGTCGTGCACCTCGGGGCTCGCGGGCGCGAACGAGAAGTCCGTCAGCTCGTTGTTGAGCAGGAACCCCCGCCCCGGCACGGTGATGCCGCTGCCGCCCGTCGACTCGATGGTCAGGGTGTAGGCGACGACGTTGCCCCACTTGTCGGCGGCCGTGAGGTGAGTGGTGTTCTCCCCCTCGTACGTCGTCGGGGCGGCCTTGCCCGCCGCGGAGCACGGCGCCGGGTGCCGCGGGTCGCCGGGCGCGAGCGGACTGGTCAGGGCCTTGTCGTCCTTGATCAGGCAGGCCCGCGAGTCGGCGTACCGCTGTGAAAGAAGCTCCTTCGTCGGTACGTCCTCGAAGGCGGGGTCCCCCACCCAGCGGCCCCGGTCCGCGAAGGCGATCCGGCTGGCCTCGATGTAGCGGTGCAGATACTGGGCCTCGGAGGCCTTCGAAAGGTCGCTCCCCTCAAGGATGTTGAGCGCCTCACCGACGCTCGTACCGCCGGAGGACGAGGGCGCCATGGAGTACACGTCGAGGCCGCGGTACCCGACCCTGGTCGGCTTCTGCCGCAGCGTCCCGTACCGGGCCAGGTCCTTCGCCGAGAGGTCACCGGGCCGCGCGTTGCGTCCGGAAGCCGGGTCGACCGGCGGCTTGTTGACGGTACGTACGATGTCGTCCGCGAGCGCCCCGCGATACAGGGCCCCCGTCCCCTTGCGCCCCAACTCCCCGTACGTACGCGCCAGATCGGGGTTCTTGAACGTCGACCCGACCACCGGCAGCTGCCCGCCGGGCAGGAACAGCTTCGCCGTGTCCGGGAAGTCCTTGAAGCGGGCCTGGTTCGCCTCGGTCTGCGAGCGGAAGGTCGCATCGACCGTGAAGCCGTCGGCGGCAAGGCGCTCGGCCGGCTTGAGCAGCTTGCGCAGCGGCTTGCTGCCCCAGGCGTCGAGGGCGTCGTCCCAGGTGGCGGGGGTGCCGGGGGTGCCGACGCCCAGGCCGCTGGTGACCGCGTCCGCGAAGGGGAGCGGCTTGCCGTCCGCGCCGAGGAAGAGGGACGAGTCGGCGGTCAGCGGGGCCGTCTCGCGGCCGTCGAGGGTGTGCACTTTGCGGGACTTGGCGTCGTAATAGACGAAATAGCCGCCGCCTCCGATGCCCGCCGAGTACGGCTCGGTGACGCCGAGCGCCGCGGCCGTGGCTATCGCCGCGTCCACCGCGTTGCCGCCGCCCCGCAGGACTTCGATGCCGGCGGCCGAGGCGTCCGCGTCGACGCTCGACACGGCCCCGCCGTAGCCGACGGCGAGGGGCGTCTTCGGCGGCTCGGGCGATGTTGCCTTTCCAACAGAATCCGCGGCAGATGAATGCGGTGAAGCGGGCGCGGTGGCACCTATCGATACCAGAGCCGCCGTAACGGCCAATATCGAAAGATTGCGCGCAACAGGGCGTCTCATCCGTACCTCCGGTCAACGACTGTCTGCGCAGCGTAACTTCATGGCACAAGACCCGGCAGCCCCCTTCGAACCCCTCTCGAACAGCGAGACGCAGGCCCGCTAGCATGCCCGCCCATGAATGAAGACCTGCGCAATATCGTCCTCGGCGTCGTCGCCGCGGGGCTCGCCGCCTCGCTCGGCTGGTTCGCCCGTACGTATCTGTGGAGCCGCAAGCTACGGCGCAAGCAGGCCTTCTTCGGCCTCCCCGAGAACTCCGAGTCGCTGCTCGTGGTGGGGCGGGACGCGGGCGGGCCCGAGTTCTCGGTCGCCCGCAACGACGTCTTCTCGCTGCTCGAGCTGTCCGCGCTGATCAAGGACTGCGGGGCGCACGCCCAGGTCATCACGCACGATGTGGCGCAGCAGGGCTTCGGCGAGCGCACCGAGTTCTGCGTGGGCGGGCCCGCCTCGAACCGCCGGATGGCCGCGCACATGCACTCGCTGCTTCCCGGCATACGCGTCAACGTCGAGCCGGAGCCCGGCCCGGACCGCGGCGCCTTCCAGATCGGCAGCGAGCGCTACCGCATGGAGCCGGGCCGCACCGAGTACGTGGTGCTGGCCCGCCTCACCGCCGGGCAGGGCGAGGAGGCGAGACCCGTCTTCCTCTTCTGCGGCCAGCGTGCGATCACCAACCAGGCGGCGACCCGCTATCTGGCGCGCAACCACGAGCGCCTCGCCCGCAAGCACGGCGGCAACACCTTCGTGCTGCTCCTGAAGGTCACCAACTCGCAGGCGTACGGCGCCGATGTGGTCGAGCTGGTCGCCGATGTGACCCGGGCCGCACAGACCCCGCTGCCCGCACCGAAGGGCGGCGCCCACCGCGCGGGCGCCAAGGACTGACCGTCCAAGGCCGCTTCACCTCACCCTCATCGGCAGCGACTTGATGCCGTGGATGAAGTTGGAGACGAGGCGGCGCGGCCGGTCCACGGGCTCCAGTTCGGGCAGGGCGCGCAGCGTCTCCTCGTACAGGACCCGCAGTTGGAGGCGTGCGAAGTGCGCGCCGAGACAGACGTGCGGTCCGTCGCCGAAGGACACGTGCGGGTTGGGTGTTCTGGCGAGGTCCAGGCGGTACGGGGCCGCGAAGGCCCGCTCGTCGTAGTTGGCGCTCGCGTGCAGCACGACGACCTTGTCGCCCGCCGCGATCTTCTGCCCCGCGAGCTCGGCGTCGCGGGCGGCGGTGCGCCGGAAGGTGAGCACGGGCGGGTGCCAGCGCAGGAGTTCCTCGACCGCGGTGTCCAGGCCGACCTCGCCGGCGCGCAGCCGGCGGTGCTCGTCGGGGTGCTCGGCGAGCGCGAGGAGGCCGCCGGGGGCGGCGCTGCGTACGGTGTCGTTGCCCGCGACGGTCAGCAGGAAGAAGAACATCTCCAGCTCGTCCCTGCCGAGCCGGATGTCGCCGTCGGTGGCGTGCGCGAGGGCGGTCATGACGTCGTCGCTGGGGCAGCGGCGCTTGAACGCGGCGAGCCGCTGCGCGTAGTCGAACATCTCGCGGAGCATCGCGGGGGAGCGCGGATTGACGGGCCGCCCGTCGGCGCCGCGTACGACGGCGGGTGCCTCGTCCGGGTCCTGGTAGCCGATGACCCGCTCGGTCCAGTCGAGGAGCAGCCCCCGGTCGCCCGGTGGGACGCCGAGCAGGTCGGCGAGGTTGAGCAGCGCGTAGTCGTCGGTGACGGCCGCCACCAGGTCGACCACCGAGCCCGACTCCCTTGCCACGCCGAGGAGTTCACGGGCGCGGGCGCGGGCTCGCTCCTCGAACCGGTCGATGCGTCCCGGAGTGAAGGCCCTGCTGACGAGGCGGCGCAGGCGGCCGTGGTCGGGAGGGTCCTGGTTGAGCATCATGCGCCGGATGAACGGCAGGTCGTCCGGGTCGGGGTCGCGGATCTGGGTGGCGCCCAGGTGTGAGGAGTAGGTCGCGGGATCCTTGAGGACGCGTACGACATCCGCGTGCCGGGCGACCGCCCAGAAGCCGGGACCCGCGGGCCAGCCCAGGACCTCGTACTCGTCCTGCCAGGCCACCGGGTGTCGCTCGCGCAGCTCGCGGAGGGCGCTGTGCGGTATGCCGGTGGCGTACAGACGGGGATCGAAGACGTCGGGGACATCGGCGGTGGTGCGGTCGGCCATGGTCCTGCTCACTCGCCGTCCGCGCCGTCCACGCCGTCCGCGCGCAGGAAGTCCTCGACGGTGCGGATGAGGGCGAGCGGGGTCTCGTCCATCTCGTAGTGCCCGGACCGCTCCAGCTCCACCAGTTCGCCGCGTACGAACCAGCGCATCCAGGTCTGCCGCATCAACTCCGCGCTCAGCGCCGGGTCCAGCTCGCCCGCGATCGCCAGGGCCGGCACCTCGCACCCTTCCAGCTCGCCGTGGAAGTCCTCGAGCGCGAAGGAGTCGAGCCACGTCCGGAAGGCCTTGCTGTCGCTGGTGTCGAAGGACTGGCGGACCATGCGGTCGAGCCAGGCGGCCGGGCGGTTGCCGCCGGTGGTGTTGTCGAAGATGATGCGGCGGCTCTCGGGCTGCTCGGCGGCCGAGGCGAACAGCTCCCACTGCTCGGGCGGCAGCCCCAACCCGCTTGCCGGCACCGGCGATACGCCGACCAGCCGGCGCACCCGCGCGGGCGCCGCGGCGACCACCCGCTGCACGACCGAGCCGCCCATGGAGTGCCCGACGAGCGAGAACCGGTCCCAGCCCAAGTGGTCCGCGAGCACGAGGAGATCGGCGGCGCCCTCGCTGGTGGAGTAGACGCCGGGGACGTCCCGGGCCTCCCCGTAGCCGCGCAGATCGACGACGGCGTACGTGAACGAGTCGACGTCGAGGTCCGGCAGGACGGCCGCGTACGCGCTGCGGTCGGCGAGCCAGCCGTGCACGGCGATCACATGGTGGGGTCCGCTGCCGAGCAGCAGATGGGGCAGGACGAAGGAGGCCACGGTGACTCCGTTCGAAGGGGGCGAAGGGGGCGGGGATCACTCACTCCCGGATCACCCCCACGGTGGCCCCAACTCCCCCTTCCGGCAAGGGCGCACAGCGGTCAGAGTGTGCAGCGTGCAGGGCCGATCTGGCCGTCCGTGCCCTTGACAATGACCTGTACGTCACCTTCGTCTGCTGCTGTCGTCGGCGCCGGGTCGGCCGACCCGGCCGTCTTCTGGCCGGGCACCACCCGCGCCGCCTCGGCCGTGGTGCACACCAGCTGCCGACGGGCCACCGCGGACAGGCCCATGACGGGAATGCCGAGGTTCACCTGGAGCGCGTCACTGCGCCCGGAGAGCGTGACGGAACCGTACTTCACCGGCAGTTCGGTACTCAGCCGCGCGCCGCGCTCCCTCTCGTCCGGGCCCCCGAGCAGCATGTCGAGCGCCCCGGTGAAGGACATCCGCCCGCCCGTGTACCGGTGCACCGGCAGCACCTTGCGGTCCGGCGCGACGAAGTACAGCACGGTCGACCGTTCCCGGTCCGGCTGCAACTCCCCGGTGGCCGGCCGCCCCGACTCGATCACATCGGTGCCACGGATCCCGCAGCCCGTGAGCAGCAACGCGGGCAGCAGCGAAAGCGCCAGGAGGTCTCGGGCGCGCGGTCGCCGGATCACTGGGCCTCCTTGGGCAGCTCGACGGTGAACACGGCCCCGCCGGAAGGTCCGTTGGCGGCGCGCAGGGTGCCGCCGTGCAGCCGCACGTTCTCCTGGGTGATCGCCAGGCCGAGGCCGCTGCCGGCCGAGCGGGTGCGGGCGGCGTCCGCCTTGAAGAACCGGTCGAAGATGTGCGGCAGCACCTCGGGGGCGAGGCCGGGGCCGCTGTCGGCGACCTCCACTACGAGCTGCGGTCCTTCGGCGCGCATCCGTACGGTGACGGGCGCCTCGCCGTGCTTGAGCGCGTTGCCGACGAGGTTGGCGATGACCACGTCGAAGCGCCGGGGGTCGAGCGAGGCCCGTACCCCGTCCTGGAGTTCGGTGCGTATCTCGCCCTCCCAGCGGCGGCGCTGCAGGGTCTTGCGGATGGTTTCGGCGGCGTCGACCTCGTCGCGGTTGAGCTCGGCCGCCTTGGCGTCGAAGCGGGAGATCTCCATCAGGTCCTCGACCAGGACGGCGAGGCGTCCGGTCTCGGTGCTGATCAGGCGGACCGCGGAGGCGGTGTCCTCATCGAGGCGTTCGGCGTCCTCGTCGAGGACCTCGGTGACGGCGAGCATCCCGGCGAGCGGGGTGCGCAGTTCGTGCGAGACGTCGGCGGCGAAGCGTCTGGCCCTTGCCTCGGCGTCCTGGAGTTCGCCCACGGTGCGTTCGAGTTCACCCGACGACTCGTTGAACGTCCTTGCCAGATCGGCGAGTTCGTCGGAGCCCTTCACCTCGATCCGGGTGTCGAGCTTGCCGCGCCCGAGGCGCAGGGCGGCCCGCCGCAGGTCGCGCACCGGGCGCAGCACGCTGCGGGAGGCGAGCAGCGCGGGCACCAGGGCGATGCCGAGCGCGGGCAGGGCGCCGTCGCGGGCGGCGGTGACCATGGCGTCGACGGTCTCGCCCTCGGTGTCCAGGCCCATGACGGCGTACACGACGAGCCCGGTGGGCCGGGTGGTCGAGCCGTACGTCGCCGTCACCGGCACGGCCACGGTCAGCTCGGGCTCGCCGTTGTTCACCACGCGCTGGAAGGAGGTGTGGCCGTCGTCCTGTGCCTCGCGGCGCAGCTCGGGCGTGATGACCGTCGATTCGGGCCGGTCGGAGTTGGAGGCCTTGAGCCCCGCGTACTGAGCGAAGACCATCCAGGGGTGCGGCCTGGCGCGCTTGCCCACGCTCCTGCACAGCTCGTCCAGGGCCGCCTGGTCCATGGGCAGTTGGAATGCCACCCCGTCCAGCTGGTCGCGCAGGGACCCGATGGCGGTGTCCTGGCTCTGCTTGAGGATCGCCGAGCGGGCCTCGCGGTAGGTGAGCGTGGCGGTGGTGGCGGCGCTGATCGCGGCCACCAGGAGGAAGGCGGCGATCAGTCGCGTACGCAGCCCGAAGCGGGCCGGAAACCTCACGGCGACCGCCTCACGGCAGGAACCTCGACGTCGCCCCCGGCAGCGACCTCACAGCGGCCCGAACCGATACCCGAAGCCCCGCACGGTCTGGATGTAGCGGGGGCTGCCCGGCACGTCCTCGACCTTGTTGCGCAGCCGCCGCACACACGCGTCCACGAGCCGCGCGTCCGCGTGGTAGTCGTGCTCCCAGACGTATTCGAGGAGCTGCTGGCGGCTGAAGACCTGCTCGGGCGCGCCCGCGAGATGCAGCAGCAGCTTGAGCTCGGAGGGGGCGAGCGAGATCCGCTCCCCCGCCTTGGCCACGGTGAGCCCGGCCCGGTCGATGGCGAGCTCGCCGTGGAACTCGACGTCCTGGCGCGTCCCGTGGCTCGCGTGGCGGCGCAGCACCGCGCGGATGCGGGCCTCGATGATCTCGGTGCGGGCGGGCTTGACGATGTAGTCGTCCGCGCCGGCCTCCAGGCCGATGACCACGTCGAAGTCGTCGCCGCGTGCGGTGAGCATGATGATCGGGAGCTGGCCGGCCTCGCGGATGCGGGTGCAGACCTGGACGCCGTTGAGGCCCGGCAGCATCAGGTCGAGCAGCACCAGCTCCGGCTGGAACTCGTTGAGCGCGGCGAGCCCCGCCTCGCCCGTCGCGGCCGCCCGCACCTCGTGGCCGCGACGGCGCAGTCCGAGCGCGACCCCTTCGCGTACGGAGGGGTCGTCTTCTATGAGGAGCAGACGTGGCATGGCACTCAGTATTGCCGGACAAATTCTATGAATCGCCCAATAGGCGCATCAAAGCTGCCAACAGTGACTAACGTCCCACGCGCCGGGTGACCTTGCCGAGCATCGCCCCGATCTCCGGAATCCCGAGCGGCCGCGCGAGGAGCACCACCACGCCGAGCAGCACCGCCCCGCCGGCCCCCGCCGCCACGAAGTCCCCGGCCCCCGCGACCAGGCGCGCGGCTCCGTATCCGAGCGCCCCCGCCGGTACGACGGCCGCGAGGAGCCGCAGATGCGCCCCGAGCGCACCGGGGCCCGCCGTCCGCTCGGGCAGCCTGCGGTGCAGGGTGTACGCGGTCACGGCGAACCCGGCGAACAGCGCCACCGAGTAGGCCCCCGCCATGCCGGTCACCGCCCAACGGGTGGGCAGCAGCAGATAGGCGACGTACGACAGAAGGGCGTTGAGCCCGGCGATCACGAGGTTCAGGAAGAACGGGGTGCGGGTGTCGCCCATCGCGTAGAAGCCCCGGGACAGGACGTACTGCCCGGAGAAGGCGACGAGCCCCGGCGCGAACGCCATGAGCATGCCCGCCATGACCGCGACATCGTCGGCCCCGGCCGCCCCGTACCCGTACACCGCCCCGATCAGCCACGGCGCGAGCGCGAGGAGCGCACAGCTCGCGGGCACGACGAGGGCGGCGGACGACCGCAGCGCATAGGACACGTCGGCGCGAACCGCCCGCAGATCCTGCTCGGCGGCGGCCCTGCTCATCCGCGGAAGGAGCGCGGTGACCAGCGAGACGGTGACGATGCCCTGCGGCACCGCCCACAGCAGCTGGGCATTGCTGTACGCCATGTATCCGGCGCCGCCGTCGACACCGGAGTCGACCGCCCGGTGCCCCACGGTCGTGGAGAGCTTCGTCACCACCCAGTACGCGCCCTGATTCGAGAGCACGAGCAGCAGCAGCCAGCCCGCCGACCTGAGCGGCCGCCTGAGCCCGCTCCCCCGCAGGTCGAACCGCGGCCGCCACCGGAACCCGGAGCCGCGCAGCGCGGGGATCAGCGCGAGGGCCTGGACGGCGATCCCGGCGGTGGTACCCCACCCGAGCAGCCGCGCCTCACCGGAACTGAGCGTGTCGCCGCCCGCGGCAACCGCGAGATAGAACCCGAAGACGGCCGTGATCACGACATTGCTCAGCACCGGCGTCCACATCATGGCGCCGAATCTGCCGCGCGCGTTGAGCACTTGGCCGAGCAGGGTGAACAGGCCGTAGAAGAAGATCTGCGGCAGGCAGTACCGGGCGAGCGCCGTCGTCAGCTCCGCCTGCTGCCCGGTGTAGTCGGTGTACGCGTCCACGAGGAGCGGCGCGGCGAGCACCGCGGCCGCCGTGATCACGACGAGTGCCGTCAGGCAGACGGTGAGGAACCGGTCGGTGTACGCGGCCCCGCCGTCCTTGTGTTCCTTGGCGACCCGCACCAGCTCGGGCACGAAGACGCCGTTGAGCGCTCCGCCGATGAGCAGGACGTACAGCATGTTCGGCACCACGTTGGCGACGGTGTACCCGTCGCCGAGCAGCGTGGTGCCGAGGGCGGCGACCACGACTGCGGAGCGCACGAACCCGGTGGCCCTGGAGACGAGCGACCCGGCGGCCATCAGGGCACTGCTGCGGCCTATGGAGGCGGGCGCGGCCTGCTCGGGTGCGGTCGTGGCGGAGGTGGTCATAAGAGGTGCAGGGTACGCGGCGCCCCTCGCGCGACTCGATCCGGGGCAGATCGGGGGCACACCAATTCCCCGTCCCCCAGGGCCTTTCGGCCTTTCCCGGGAGGCGAAAGTCCCACGGAATCCCACGGAGTCCCGCGGAGTCCCACGGAATGTGACCGGACCGCGACGGTTGCCCTGCAATCCACGTCACACACGGATTCAGGAGTTTTTCAGCTTCTTTGGCAACCTAAAGTCCGGCTATCGACTCATCCCCTTCGGACAGAGATTGCAATGGAGGTCTCCCGTTGAGCCGCATACGTCGCCACACCCAGCCCGGCCGCCCCGGCCGTTCGCGCCACGTCCGCCACGCCGCACTCGCCGGCACCGCGGTCTTGGCCCTGGCACTCACCGCCTGTGGGGGTGGCTCCGGCAAGAGCGCCGCCGAGCTGAAGGCCGACAAGACGGCCAAGATCTCGGTGAACCTCCAGGGCGACAACGCCAAGGCCGGCGAGCCGGTGAAGATCACCCTCGCCGACGGCAAGCTCTCGGACGTCTCGGTCAGCGACACCAAGGGCGGGAAGCTGTCGGGCAAGATATCCGCCGACGGCAAGACCTGGACCTCGGAGCGCGTCACGTCCCCCGCCACGCAGTACAAGGTGCAGGTGAAGGACGACCAGAGCCGCACCGCCGAGCAGTCCTTCGGCACCGAGAAGGCCGCGAAGGTCAACAAGCTCAACATGTACCCGGGCAAGGGCACCACGGTCGGCGTCGCCCAGCCGATCTCGCTCGTCTTCGACAACCCGGTGAAGAACAAGGCCGACATCGAGAAGCACCTCAAGGTGACCACCTCGAACAGCACCGAGGGTTCCTGGGGCTGGGTCGAGGACTACTCCGGCAAGGACCGCATCGACTGGCGGCCCAAGGAGCACTGGAAGTCCGGTACGAAGGTGAAACTGGACGCCGATCTCAACGGCATCAACTCCGGTGACGGCGGCGGCTGGTTCGTCCGCGATTACGACACCGATTTCACCATCGGCAAGAACCAGGAATTCAAGGTCGACCTGGGCACCAAGCAGCTCTCCCTCGTGCAGGACGGCAAGACGGTGAAGACCGTTCCCGTCGCGGCCGGAACTCCGGGCGGCGAAAAGGCCTCCTGGAGCGGAAAGATGGTCCTCATGGCCAAGGAGGGCACCATCAACATGACCTCCCAGTCCGTGGGCCTCGGCGACGCCTACGACAAGATGGTCGACGACTCGATGCGGCTGACCTGGTCCGGTATGTACATGCATGCCGCCCCGTGGAACAACGGCAACTTCGGCGTGAAGAACAACAGTTCGGGCTGCGTCGGCATGAGCAAGTCGGACGCCGACTCGATCTACGCCCAGGCGCAGGTCGGCGACCCCGTGGAGGTCACGGGCCCGGGCTCCAAGGGCCAGGCGAAGCTCGGCAACGGCTACGGCGAATGGAACATGACCTACGCCGAGTGGCAGGCCAAGAGCGCGCTGCACGGCCAGCAGTCGGGCCAATAGTCCAGCAGCCTGGCCAATAATCGTTACCCGCGCGTAACTTACCGACGGGTTACCTCGGGTAAACGCCCGAGGTTACCGTCGGGTCACTTTGCACTGGACGAGTGAGGAGTGACCCGTGGTTCACGCACCCAAGGCCCTGCGCACGACGTCGATCGGTACGGTCTCGGCCGCGCTGGTGGCGGGCGCCGCGTTCGGCCTGGCCCCTGCCGCGCAGGCCGCCCCCGCCCGGCAGGCCGCGACGGCTGCTTCCTCCGACGTACGTTTCGTCGACATCGCCGGCGACGGCGGCACGATCCTCAAGGCCAACGTCTTCACCCCGACCGGCGCCAAGACCGGCACCAAGTACCCGGTGATCGTGCTCCCGACGAGCTGGGCCATGCCCCAGATCGAGTACGTCGCGCAGGCCAAGAAGCTCGCCGACTCCGGCTATGTGGTGGTCGGTTACAACTCCCGGGGCTTCTGGCAGTCCGGCGGCGAGATCGAGACGGCCGGCCCCCGGGACATCGCGGACGCCTCCAAGGTCATCGACTGGGCGCTCGCCAACACCCCCGCCGACGCCGACAAGATCGGCATGGCGGGCGTCTCGTACGGCGCGGGCATCAGCCTGCTGGCCGCCGCGCACGACAAGCGGATCAAGGCGGTTGCCGCGATGAGCGGCTGGGCCGACCTGATCGACTCGATCTACTCGGGCCGCACCCAGCATCTGCAGGCCGCAGCCCTGCTCGGCGGCGCCGGCTTCCTCACCGGCCGACCAGGGCCCGAACTCCAGCAGACCCTCAAGGACTTCCTCGGCTCGAACCTGGCCAAGGAACAGGAAATGATCGACTGGGGCAAGAAGCGCTCCCCCGCGACCTACCTGGACAAGCTCAACCAGAACAAGCCGGCCCTGATGCTCGGCAACGCCTGGGGCGACACGCTCTTCCCGCCCAACCAGTACGCCGACTTCTACGAGAAGTTCACCGGCCCCAAGCGCCTGGAGTTCCGCCCCGGCGACCACGCGACGGCCGAGGCGACGGGCCTGTTCGGTCTGCCCAACGACGTCTGGACGGACACCCAGCGCTGGTTCGACCACTACCTCAAGGGCGCGGACAACGGCATCGACCGCGAGCAGCCGGTCCAGCTCAAGTCCCGCACCACGGGCGGCTACGAGGGCTACCCGGACTGGAAGTCGGTCGGCGCGGACCGCCGCAAGATCGAGCTCGGCTCCACCCAGCGGATCCACGCGAACATCGACTCGGGCGCCAACGGCGGCATCACGCTGCTCTCCAACGCCCTGGACCAGATCCTCAAGATCCCGCCGATGGCGTCGATCCCGCTGCTGCCGCGGATGTTCGCCGGGGTCTGGGAGTCCGAGCGGTACGCCACGGACCAGCACGTACGCGGTACGGCGAAGCTGCACACCACGGTCACCAGCACCAAGGAGAGCGGCACCCTCGTCGCCTACCTCTACGACGTGGGCCCGCTCGGCCTCGGCAAGCTGGTCTCCAACGCGCCGTACACCTTCCACGGCAAGACGCCCGGGCAGCCGTTCGGCGTGGACCTGGAGTTGTTCTCCACGGCCTACGACGTACCGGCCGGCCACAAGCTGGCCGTGGTGGTCGACACGGTCGACCCGCTCTACATCGAGCACAACCCGACCGGCGCGCAGCTGACCTTCTCCTCTCCCGCGGCCGACCCGTCGTACCTGTCGGTCCCGCTGCGCGAGAAGTGACCTTCCTGCGCGAGAAGTGATCACCGGCTGCTGCCGGGTCGGGCTTGGCTCTACGAGCTACTGCACACCTGGCAGCAGCGTCCCGGGTTCGGCCGGTGCCACGTCCACGGCCTCGGTCTTGGGACTGCGCTTCTGCCTCTTGGCCACCCAGGTGGCGAACCAGGAGAGAAGCATGCACATCCCGATGTAGATCGGCGAGATCACCATCACGACCGGGATGAACGGCAAATCGTAGTCGAGATTCGACGCGATCAGCTTCCCGGCATGGAGGAACTCCTCGTACGTGATCAGATAGCCGAGCGAGGTGTCCTTCAGGGCCACCACCAGCTGGCTGATGATGGCGGGCAGCATGGCCCGGACGGCCTGCGGCGCGAGGACGTAACTCATGACCTGCGTCTTGCGCATGCCGAGGGCGTACGACGCCTCCCGCTGCCCGCGTTCCACGGAGTTGACGCCGGAGCGGAACACCTCGGCGAGGACCGAGCCGTTGTAGAGCGTCAGCCCCGCGACCAGGGCGGGCAGCGGCTGCACCTTCAGCGCCACGAAGACGAAGAAGATCATCACCAGTACGGGCATGGCGCGGAAGAACTCGACGATCAGGGTGGCCACCCAGCGCACCGGCTTGTGGTCCGACAGGCGCCCGACCGCGAGCACCGTGCCGAGGGCCAGGGAAAGCACCGCGGCGATGGCGAAGGCCTTGAGGGTGTTGCCGAGGCCCTTGAGCAGCAGTTCCTGAATGCCCTTGTACTCGAAGGGCCGCCACTTGGTGACGGTGAACTGGTCGGTGTCGAACAGCAGATAGAGGATCCAGCCGGCGAGCCCGAGGATCAGCACGGTCGACGCGGCGCCGTACAGCTTGTGGCGGCGCTCGGTCTTGGGCCCCGGGATGTCGTAGAGGGCGTTGGAGTCGTGGTCGAGGGCCTTCATCGGGCAACCCCCCAGCGCTTTTCAAGAATGTTGAAGAGCGCGCTGATGGTGAGAGTGATGATCAGGTAGCCGAGGGCGATCCAGACGAAGGTCCAGATGATGCTGTAGCCCAGCTCGTTGAGCGTCTTGTAGGTGCCGAGCAGCTCGGTGACGCTGAAGGCGCCGGCGATCGCCGAGTTCTTGGCGAGGGCGATCAGGTTGGAGCCGACCGGCGGGATCACGGACCGGAAGGCCTGCGGCAGGACGACCTGGGACAGGGTCTGGCTGAAGCTCATCCCGAGACTGCGGGCCGCCTCGCCCTGCCCCTTGGGCACGGTGTTGATGCCCGAGCGCAGCGCCTCGCAGATGAAGGCCGAGGTGTAGCAGCCGAGCGCGAGGACCGCGAACACCTTGAAGGGCAGCACGAGTCCGAAGCGCGGCAGCCCGAGCAGCACCGCGAAGAACAGCAACGTCAGCGGGGTGTTGCGCAGAATCGCCACCCACACGGTGCCGAAGACCCGGAAGGACCCGACCGGGGAGACCCGGAAGGATGCCATGACGAATCCGAGCACCAGCGCCAACAGCGAGGCGTAGATGGTGAGTTCGACAGTTCCGAGGAACCCCTTGCCATAGGTGGAGAAGTTGTCCGTCAGTACGTTCATGTCCGGTGCCCCCTCAGCTCGCCGGGTAGCGGTCGATGGCGGGCGGTGTGGGCGCCGGCACGCCGGACAGGCCGAGCGTGACGTCGTAGGCCTTCTTCCAGTCGCCGTTCTTCTCGTGCGCCTCGATGGCGTCGTCGAGGGCGAAGCGCAGCGTGTTGTCGCCCTTCGGTACGCCGATGCCGTAGGGCTCCTTGGAGAAGGGCTTGCCGACCAGCTTGAGCTCGTCGGGCACCTTGGCCGCGTAGCCCATCAGGATCGTGTCGTCGGTGGTGACGGCGTCGACCTGGTAGGTCAGCAGGTTGTCGACACAGATCGAGTACGTGTCGTACGCGACGAGGATCGCCTTCGGGTAGTCGGCCTGGATCCGCTGGTACGGGGTCGAACCGGCGGCCGAGCAGACCTTCTTGCCGTTCAGGTCCCCGGGCCCGTGGATGTCGTCGTTGTCCTTGTTGACGAGCAGGCCCTGGCCGGCCATGTAGTACGGGCCGCCGAAGCCGACGAGCTTCTTGCGGTTGTCGTTGATGGTGTAGGTGCCGACGTAGTAGTCGATCTGCCCGTTCTGCAGGGCCGTTTCGCGGTTGGCCGAGGCGATCGTCTTGAACTCGATCGACTTCGGGTCGAAGCCGAGGGACGCCGACATCATCTTGGCGATCTCGATGTCGAAACCGGAGTACGTCCCGGTCGCGGGGTCCTTCTCACCGAGGTAGGGCTGGTCCTCCTTGGCGCCCACCACGAGGTGCCCGCGCCGCTTGGCCTTGTTCCAGGTGCCGGAGTCGGTGAGCTGGAAGCCCTGCGCCACCTGGTACTTGGGCAGGTCCTCAGGTTTGGGTCCCTTGGTCGGCGGGCTGCCCTCCTTGCCGCAGCCGGCTGCGGCAAGGGCGGCGAGGGTGAGCACCGCGAGCACACGTGTCGTACGCATCATGAGTAGTCGCACCCCGCCTTCAGTGCTTGAGGATCTTGGAGAGGAAGTCCTTGGCGCGGTCGCTCTCCGGGTTGTTGAAGAAGTCCTCGGGGGCGCGGTCCTCGACGATTCTGCCGTCGGCCATGAACACGACGCGGTTGGCGGCCGAGCGGGCGAAGCCCATCTCGTGCGTGACGACGACCATCGTCATGCCGTCGCTGGCCAGCTGCTGCATGACCTCGAGTACTTCGTTGATCATCTCGGGGTCGAGGGCCGAGGTGGGCTCGTCGAAGAGCATCACCTTCGGGTCCATGGCCAGGGCGCGGGCGATGGCCACGCGCTGCTGCTGGCCGCCGGAGAGCTGCGCCGGGAACTTCTCGGCGTGTGCCTCGAGGCCCACGCGTTCCAGGAGCTCGTGCGACCGCTTGTCGGCCTCGTCCTTCTTGCGGCCGCGCACCTTGACCTGCGCAAGGGAGACGTTCTGCAGAACGGTCTTGTGCGCGAAGAGGTTGAAGGACTGGAAGACCATCCCCACCTCGGCCCGGAGCTTCGCCAGCGCCTTCCCCTCCTCGGGGAGCGGCCGGCCGTCCAGGCTGATCTGTCCCGACTGGATCGTCTCCAGCCGGTTGATCGTCCGGCAGAGCGTTGATTTGCCCGAGCCGGACGGGCCGATGACCACCACCACCTCCCCGCGTCCGACGGTGAGATTGATGTCCTGCAGGACATGCAATTCCCCGTAGTACTTGTTGACGTCCCGCAGCTCGATCAACGGATCGACGGCCATGCCCAGCCCTACCCACTCATCGCTCGTGTCGCAGTCCGCGCAAACTATCCGGCGCAATATGGGACTTAATAGGCGACACGCACTTATAGGGCATTAACCGTATTTGCGGCAAGGACTTTTGGGCGGGGCGGGCCAAGTCCTGGAGGGCGGGGCCACGTACGGATACGTCAGGCCTCGGCGGCCTCCGCGTACACCTGGGACAGCTCCGGCGCTCCGCTCACCGCCCACTCCAGGCCCGCCTCGACCACCTGGACCGACCGGCCCGAGGCCAGCCGGACCACGGGGTGGCCGCCGGGCCAGACGTGCCAGGACGCGCCCGGCACGGTGCGCACGAGCACCGTGCCGAGGTAGAGCCCGGCGTCATTGCCCAGCCAGGGCAGCGCCTCGGGGTCGTCCCGCCAGCGCGGCGGCAGCTGGTCGAGCGCCTCCAACGACGCGGGGCTGTCGTCCAGTTCGAGGCCCGCGCGCTGGGCCTGGGAGCGCAGGAGCTCGCACTCGGAGAGCAGCTCGGCCACGCCTGCCGGATCCTCCTCGAACGCGGCGGCGAGGCCCGCACCCCGGGCGTCTGCCTGGCGTTTGCGCCACTTCTCCAAGAACGGAATGTTCATGATCCGTCTCCCCGTGCCAAGTTGGCCCTGGTCGGCCGCAGTTGTCCACTGGTCACATGAGATCATCTCCCACTTGTCTCCCATTCTCCCTCGAAGACACACGAAACCAGCGGCACGGGGATCCCCGAACGAGCCTCAGCGCGGCCGGTAGGCCTTGGGCAGGCGCATGCCGCGGTCGGCCATGATCTGGCGTACGCGGTCGGGGTAGTCGGTGATGATGCCGTCGTTGCCCATGTCCATCAGGGCCTCGATGGTGGCGGGGTCGTCGCAGGTCCACGGGACGACCTTCAGGCCACGGGCGTGCGCGGCCGAGGTCATGGAGCGGTCGGCGTAGAAGCGGAAGCCCGGGTCGCCGACCTTGCCGTTCTGCGGGAAGCCGTAGTTCGGGGACAGGGTCGTGACGCCCTCGATGGTGGCGGCGGCCTTCACGAAGTCGCCGTCGTAGTCGTCGGCGTCGATCCCGCCGAGCCAGGGCGAGGCGCCGGGCTTGCCGACCTGGAGGAAGTCGTAGTTGGTGAGGGCGACCAGCGGCCACTTCGGCGCCAGCCTGTGCATGGCCATGAGCGCGCCCCAGTCGAAGGACTGGATGCTGACCTGGCGCTCGATGCCCGAGGCGTGGATCTCCTCGTACACCCGGCGGACGAACAGCTCGCGCGGCGCGGTCTGTTCGGGCGCGCCCGCCTCGATCTTCGTCTCGATGTTCAGGGTGACCTGCTTGGCGCGGTAGCGCTTCACCAGGCCGAGCACGTCCTTGAGCTCGACCATGCGCAGGCCCTTGATCTGCTCCTGCTGGGGGAAGCCGGGCAGCTGCTGGTAGCCGCAGTCCATGGTTCTGATCTGGGCGAGGGTGAGGTCCTTGATGTATTTCCCGACGTACGGGTACATCGGGTCGCCCGGCGTCAGGGGTCCGGTGTCGCGGCACTTGGTGGCGTTGACCTGACGGTCGTGGGTGACGACGACCTTGAGGTCCTTGGTGATCTGGGTGTCCAGCTCCAGCGTGGAGACCCCGAGGCGCAGCGCCTTGCCGAACCCTTCGAGGGACGACTCGGTGGTCAGGCCGAGGCCGCCACGGTGAGCCTGGAGGTCGAAGTGGGTCTTGCGGGGCGGTACTTGGGGGCCTTCGGCCGATATCGCGTGCGCGGCCGCCGGGGCGGTGAGTACCGCTGCCAGGGCCAGTCCTACCAGCGTCTGAGGTGCGGGCATCGAAACCTCGCTCATGTCGGTTCGGTCGCTTCCATCGTTCGCTCGCTTGCATCGGCCCGGCGGGTTCGGGCTGAACGCCCGGAGAACCCGAGGAGACAACTCAGTGCCCTCGCTCCCCAGGGGCAACCACGGGCACACACCGGAGGTCACACAGGCCGTCACACCAGCTATCGCACAACTCGCTTGTGCAGCACGGAGGTTATGGCATGTCCTCGCACCGCGTAAGTCGCCGCTCGCCCCGCACCGCCGCAGCCCTGACGCTGGGTCTCGGCACCGCGCTGGCGCTGCCGCTCGTCCTCGCTCCGGCGGCCGGCGCCGCGGCCTCCCGGGCCACCGCCGCGGTCGACGACGCCGGCCGCGAGGTCCTCTACACGGCCGCCGCCGGCCAGACCAACAAGGTGACCGTCACCGAGACGAAGAGCAGCGGCCTCACCCACCTCACGTACGTGATCGACGACGTCGTCCCGATCGACGCGGGCACCGGCTGCACCCACCCCGACGGAGCGGACCTGACCGTGGTCTCCTGCACGGTCCCCACCCTGGACACCCAGGACCCGTACTCCACGCTGACCATGGCCCTCGCCGACGGCGACGACAGCGCCACCGTGAACAACACCACCGGCCAGGCCTACTACAGCAACGCCATTCATCTGGGCGCGGGCAAGGACCGGTTGACGAACACCGGAACCGTCGACGGCAGCACCGTCTGGGGCGACGCGGGCGACGACACCCTCACGGTCGGCCCGGCATCGTTCGTGTTCGCCGGCGACGGCAACGACACGGTCCACACCACCGGCGACATCGTGGAGGGCGGCCTCGGCAACGACGTCGTCCAGGGCAGCGACGGCACCCAGATCCTGCGCGGCGACGACGGGAACGACACGCTGTACGGCGGTCGCGGCGACGACCTGCTGTACGGGGGCGCGGGCCACGACTCCCTCTGGGGCAACAGCGGCTTCGACCAGCTGTGGGGCAACAGCGGCAACGACAAGCTGTACGGCGGACCCGACCGGGACACGCTCTCCGGCGGGCCCGGCACGGACGTCGAGCGCCAGGACTGACCCATCGGGCGGACCCGACCGCCCTTGAGTTCAGGCCGAGTTCAGGCCGGGGTCATTGACGCGTTGCCGCGGCCTCCTTAGCTTCATGGCGCATCTGTCGTCACAGGGTGAGCAGGAGGAGACGGTCGTGCGCAGACGTATCTGGGGTGCAGCCGTCACCCTCGCCCTGCTCGCTTCGGCCGCCCCGGTGGCGGGGGCGGCCGAGGCCCCGGTCACCGGGGCGCTGCCGCTGGAGCGGCTGTTCGACAACCGGGCGGTGAGTGCCGACTCCGCGCCGGCCGAGGCCGACTTCGACGGCTCGGGCGCCTCGCTGTCCGCGCAGGACCTGGGCGCGGCGGGCTGGACGCCCGGACGGACGCTGTCCATCGACGCGGCCCGGCTGCGGCTGCCCCGTACGGCACCGGGTGAGCCCGACAACGTACGGGCCGATGGCCAGTCGGTTCGGGTACGCGGCCGGGGCGAGGCGCTGTCCTTCCTGGTCGCGGGCACGGGCGGCGAGGCGAGCGGCGCGGGGACCGTGCGCTATCGGGACGGCTCGCGCAGCGGCTATCGGCTCACCGCGCCCGACTGGCGCTCGGGTCCCCTCTCCACCAAGTCCGTCGCGCTGCCGCACCTCAACACTCCCGGCGGTCAACTCGCCGAGCAGGCACGGCTGTACGTCGTCTCCGTGCCCCTCGCCCGGGGCCGCGAGGTCGCCTCCGTCGAGCTGCCGCGTGACGGCGGACCCGATCTGCATGTGTTCGCGCTGTCGGTACGGGAGGCCGCGCGGGGCTGGACCGGGAGCTGGTCGGCCTCGACCGCCGGGTACACGGCGGTCGGGCCGTGGTCCGACCGGACGCTGCGGCTCGTGGTGCACACGGCGGCGGGCGGGCCCCGGGTGCGGATCCGGCTCGACAACACCTTCGCGGCGGCGCCGGTGCGGATCGGGAGCGCGTCGGTGGCCGTGCAGGCCGCCGGGGCCGGGGCGAAGGGCAAGCCGGTCGCGCTGAGCTTCCGGGGCGCCGCGGGAGCCGAAATCCCGGCGGGGGCCCAACTGTTCAGCGATCCACTCGGCTTCGACGTACCGGCCGACGCCAACCTCCTGGTGAGCTTCCACCTGCCGGACACGGTGACCACGGCGCCCGTGCACAGCCAGGCGATCCAGCGTTCGTACGTCAGCGAGCCGGGCGACCACACCGCTGCCGCCGACGCGGGCGCGTACACGTCGACCCTCTCGACCTGGCCGTTCCTGACGGGCGTGGACGTGGGTGGCGGGCCCGGGTCCGTGGTGATGCTGGGCGACTCCATCACGGACGGCGTGAAGTCGACGCAGGACGCGAACGCGCGCTGGCCCAATGTGCTGGCCCGCCGGCTGCTCGCGCAGTCCGCCGTGCCGCGGTACGGCGTGATCAACCACGGCATCTCGGCGAACCGGGTCACCCAGGACGCCTACCTCGGGGACGGGGTGTCCACCAATACGGGCGGGGTGAGTGCGCTGCACCGCCTGGAGCGGGATGTCCTCTCCCAGACCTCGGTCCGTACGGTGATCGTCTTCGAGGGCGTCAACGATGTGCGGTGGGGTGTGCGGGCGGACCAAGTCATCGCGGGGTTGCGGGAGATCGCTGCGCGGGGGCGGGAGCGGGGGTTGCGGGTTGTTGCCGCGACGATTGCGCCCTGCGAGGGGGAATCGCGGTGTACGGCCGCGGTGGATGCGGAGCGGGTTGCGGTGAATTCTTGGATTCGGGCGAGTGGGGTGTACGACGGGGTCGTGGATTTCGATGCGGTGCTTCGGGATCCTGCGCATCCTTCGCGGATGCTGGGCGCGTATGACAGTGGGGATCATCTGCATCCTGGGGATGCGGGGTTGGCTGCGCTCGGGGAGTCGATTGATCTGCGGGTGCTGGGGGGTTGAGGTTCTTTTCAGCCCCTCCCCGCCCCTTCCCGAAACCCTCCGGAGGCCGGGGGCTGCGCCCCCGGACCCCCCTTGTCCTCAAACGCCGGCGGCAGCCTTACGGGAAGGGGCGGGGTGGGGGAAAATGTCGATGCCCCGACGCGCCAGCTTCAACGTGTAGATCGTTTCCATGCTGAGCATCCGGCTCACCCCCGTGGCCAACGCCACCGCCAGCATGAACGGCAGGATCAGCCCCCACTCCCCCGTGAGCTCCACCATGATCACCACGGCAGTGATCGGCGCGCGGGCCGAGCCCGCGACCACCGCCGCCATGCCCACCAGAGCGAACTCCGCCGCAGACCCCGGCCCCGTCTGCAGCACCCCGGAGACCACCGCGCCGAAGACGCCGCCCAGCATCGCGCCCATGAAGAGGGAGGGCGCGAAGACGCCGCCGGACCCGCCGATGCCCATCGTCAGGCTGGTCGCGACCATCTTGCCGAGGAGCAGGATCAGCATCAGGCCGATCGCGTAGTGCCCGCGCACCGCGTTCTCCAGGACCGGGTAGCCGACGCCGTACATCTGCGGGAGCAGGAGGAGCAGTCCGCCGAGCGCCAGGCCGCCCACCGCGGGGCGCAGCCACTCGGGGCCGCGCCAGATGCGGTCGCAGAGGTCCTCGACCGCGTACAGGAGGCGGGTGAAGAAGATGCCGGCCGCGCCCGCGACGATGCCCAGGGCCGCGAACAGCAGGTAGATGTCCGGGTGTTGGACGTGCAGCTCGGGCAGGGCCAGGAAGGGGGTGTCGCCGAAGACCGCGCGGGAGAGGAGGCAGGAGGTCACCGACGCGAGGGCGACGAGGCCGAAGGTGCGGGCGTTCCAGCGGCGCAGGATCAGCTCCATGGCGAACACGGCGCCGCCGAGGGGAGCGTTGAAGGTGGCGGCGATGCCGCCGGCCGCGCCGCAGGCGAGCAGCAGCTTGGTGCGTTCCTCGTCGGCCTTGATGAGGGCGCCGAAGCTCGCGCCGAGGGCGGAGCCGATCTGCACGATGGGGCCCTCGCGGCCGACCGATCCGCCGCCGCCGATGCACAGGGCGGAGGCGAGGGACTTCACGACGGCGACGCGGCCCTTGATGCGGCCGCCGTTCTGCGCGACGGCGAGCATGACCTCGGGCACTCCGTGGCCGCGCGCCTCACGGGCGTAGCGATGGACGAGCGGGCCGTAGATGAGGCCCGCGACCACCGGCGTGAGCAGCACGAAGTACGGGCCGAGGAAGGTGAGTCCGGGGTGCGCGGCGTGTCCGGCCGAGGCGTAGTCGGCATGTCCGGAGAACAGCCGGGTGGCGCCCTCCAGCATGAAGCGGAAGACGACGGCTCCGGCGCCCGCGCCGAGGCCGATGAGCAGCACAAGGCCGACTGCCTTCAGCTGGTCCCGGTGGTCGGGACGGAGTTTCGCTGAAATCAGGGCATAGCTGGGCATAACCCAACGGTAGGAGCGCGGAGGTGGCCGGCGACAGTGCCGACCGACCTCAGCCGCACGGGGCGAACGACCAGGTCAGACGTCCAGGTCCACCACGACCGGGGCGTGGTCGGAGGCGCCCTTGCCCTTGCGCTCCTCGCGGTCCACGTACGAGTCGGTGACGGCCTTGGTGAAGGGCTCGTTGCCGTAGACCAGGTCGATGCGCATGCCGCGGTTCTTGGGGAAGCCGAGGTTGCGGTAGTCCCAGAAGGTGAACGGCACGTCGTACTTCAGCGGCCGGGGCATGACCTCGGTGAGGCCCCCCTCGAGCAGCGCGGCGAGGGCGGCACGCTCGGCCGGGGTGACGTGCGTGGCCCCTTCGAAGAGGCTGATGTCCCAGACGTCCTCGTCGGTGGGTGCGACGTTGTAGTCGCCCATGATCGCGAAGGGGCGGGCGCCGGCCACGTCGGCGGCCGTGGCCGCCTTCAGCGCCTTGAACCACTCCAGCTTGTACGCGTAGTGCGGGTGCTCCGGCTCCCGGCCGTTCGGCACGTACACCGACCAGACGCGGACGCCGCCGCAGGTCGCGGAGATGGCGCGCGGCTCCTGGGCGCCCTCGTAATCCGGGCCGCCGGGCAGGCCGGTGACGACGTCCTCGATGCCGACCCGGGAGACCAGTGCCACGCCGTTCCACCGGCCCGTGGCGTTCACCGCGGACTCGTAGCCCAGCTCGCGGAGCTCGTCCGCCGGGAACTGCTCGGCGGCGCACTTGGTCTCCTGGATGCACAGCACGTCCGTGCCGCTGTTCTCCAGCCAGGCCAGCAGGCGGGGCAGACGGGCGGTGATCGAGTTCACGTTCCAGGTGGCGATGCGCATGCCCCACAACCTACCGGGCGGCACTGACAACAGGGGGAGATCGACAGGCAAACTTGCAAGTTTGCCTGTTTGACAGTTAGCCTGTTGAACATGACGGAATCCCAGACTCCACAAACTCCGGAACCCCTGTCCCGGCAGGAGCTGGGCGTCATGGCCCAGGACCTGCGGGCCTCGCTCGACCGGCTGCTGCGCAAGATCCGCGCATCGGCGGCCGACGAAGGCCTCTCGCTCTCCCAGTCCTCGCTCCTCAAGCGGCTCGCCCGGGACGGCGCCGCCACCCCGGCCGCCCTCGCGCGCGCCGAGCTGGTCCGGCCGCAGTCCATGCTCGCCACGATCAAGGCGCTCGACGCCGAGGGATTCGTGGCGCGCAGATCGCATCCGACCGACGGCCGCCAGGTCCTCATCGAGCTCACCGAGGACGGCCGCGAACGCCTGCGCAAGCGGCAAGAAGTGCGTGAGGACGCCCTCACCCGCATGCTCGAAGAGCGGCTCGACCCGGCGGAACAGCATGCGCTGGCCGCGGCGACCGCCCTGCTCAGGCGGCTCGCGGAGGACTGACGACAAGCACAGGTCCGCCACCGACCGGGGCCCCGGATCCACCGGCCCCCTCCCCCGGCAACGTACGAAAAGGAACCGCACCATGCCCGCCACGACACTCGACCCGCGCACCGCACTCGTCCTCATCGACCTGCAGAACGGCATCCTCGGCCTGCCGACCGTGACCCCCTCCGCCGACGTGCTGGGGCAGGGCGCCAGGCTCGCCGAGGCCTTCCGGGCCAAGGGCCTGCCGGTCGTCCTGGTCCGGGTCGGCTGGTCGCAGGACGGCGGGGACCTGCCCGTCGGGCGGTCCGACGCGGGGCGGATGGCGGCGGCGCCGCCGGCCGCGTTCTCCGAGTTCCCGGCCGAACTCGGCCCCCAGGACGGCGACATCGTGATCACCAAGCACCACTGGGGCGCCTTCACCGGCACCGAGCTGGACCTCCAGCTGCGCCGCCGGGGCGTCACCCAGATCGTGCTCGCCGGGATCGCCACCAGCATCGGCGTCGAGTCCACGGCGCGCTCCGCCTGGGAGCTCGGCTACCACCTGACGCTCGTCGAGGACGCGTGCACCGACACCAACGCCGAGGCCCAGGCCAGCAGCCTCAAGAACATCTTCCCGAGGCTCTCCGAGGTGGACACCACGGACCGCGTGATCGAACTCCTCAGCGCCTGACATGGGCGCGCGCGGATTCGCGGGCGGCCTGACGGACGTCTTCCTGGCCCGCGAGGAGAACGGCCGCTACTCGTGGCAGCTGGCCCTGGGCACCATGATCGGCATGCTGGTGCCGATGCTGATCGGGATCGCCACCGATCACGTCGAGCACGGCATGACGATCGCCCTGTCCTCCGTCATCCTGGCGCTCGCCATCCCCCGCGGGTCCACCTCCGCGCGCGTGGCCGCGCTGGCCCAGCGCAGTCTCGTGATCACGGCGGCCGCGGCACTCGGCATCCTGGTCGCGGGCCATCTCGCGGCCACCACGGTCGCCATCGCCGTGATGGCGCTCCTCGTGCCGGTCCCCGCGCTCGGGGCGTCGGCGCTGATCGTCCTGGTGATCGCCGCGGAGCCCGCCGGGCGGATCGACAGCGTGGAACACATCGCACTGTTCGCCATCGGCGCCGTGTGGGGCTCGCTGCTCATCCTGCTGCCGTTCATCGGCGGCCCGCACACGCCCGTGGACAAGCGGGCCACCCCCGTGTCCGTGCGGCAGGCCCGGGACTCGCTGCGTACGGCCGTCACCGGGCGGACACCGCAGTTCCGGTACGCGGTGCGGCTGGCCGTCTGCTTCGCCCTCGCCTTCGTCGCCGTGACCCTGGCCGATCTGCCGCACGGGACCTGGGTGTTGATCGGCATCGCCACCACGATGCGGCCCAGCTGGGGCCAGACCACGCAGCGCATCGTGAAGCGCATGGGCGGCACGATCCTCGGCTCCGCCATCGGCGCCGCGCTGCTCACCCTGTCGGCGTCGTTCTCCCCGGTGCTGCTCGCCGTGATCACCGCCGTGCTCGCCGGGATCGCCCGGCCGTTGCGGCAGGTCAACTACGGGCTCTGGCCGATCTTCTGGGCCCCCGCGACGCTGCTCCTGCTGACCTTCGGTACGCATCCCAGCTGGGTCGACGCCGCCGAACGCGTCGGCAACAACGCGATGGGCGCGGTCCTCGCGGCCCTGGCGACGCTCGTGCTGTGGCCGCACCGCGAGGAGAGCGAGGTGCCGGGCCGGGTGGCGCTGCTGCTGAGCGCGCAGGCCCGCTGGCTGGACCGGGTGGCGTCCCTCATCGGACGGCCGCCGCCGGTGGAACGCCTGCACACCCGGCGCGCCTTCGAGGCCGCTCAGGCTGAACTCGCCGCATCCCGTGGGCGGTTGGCCACGCAGCCGCGCGCCTCCCAGGCACTCCTCGGCGAGCTCGACGCCACCACGGCCGCGGCGCGGCACCTGCGCGACCTCGTACAGGCGCACTCCCCGTACCACGCACCGGACCTGCCCCTCGATCCCGACGAACTGCGCGCCACCGCAGGGGACTTGAGAGACACGGCGGATCTGGTCGACGGCATCGGCGACGGCCCCGGGCCGCTCCCCTTCGCGGACGGGGAGATCCCCCGTGCCGCCGCCGCACTCATCCGCCACGCCACGGCCGCGGCCGCCGAAGGCGTCAGAGCTCGGCCACGTCCCCGGACGTGAGCCGGGAGTGCTCCGCGCCGCCCAGGTTCCCGATGTGGGTGTCGTAGATGGGCCGGGCCAGGTCCGTGAGCAGGGCGTCGTGGATGTCGATGGCGCGCCGCGGCTTGATCTCACGGACGTACTCGATGACCTCGGAGACCTTGCTCCACGGGGCCATGACGGGCAGCAGCAGTGTCTCGACCGGATGGTCGGGGACGGTCAGCGCGTCACCGGGGTGGAAGACCGAACCGTCCACCAGGAAGCCGACGTTGGTGATCCGCGGCAGCTCCGGGTGGATCACCGCGTGCAGCTCGCCGTGCACCTGTACGTCGAAGCCGGCGGCCGCGAACGTGTCGCCGTGCCCGACCGTGTGGATGCGCCCCGGGAACGCCGCCGAGACCTGGTCCGCGACGGAGCGCAGAGTCCAGATCTCGGCGGCCGGGTTCGCGTCCATGGCGAGGCGCAGCCGGTCCTCGTTGAAGTGGTCCGGGTGCTCGTGCGTCACGAGGATCGCGTCGGCGCCGGCCGCCGCGTCCTGCTCGCTGAAGCCGCCCGGGTCGATGACGAGCGTCTGCCCGTCCTTCTCCAGTCGGATGCAGGCGTGCGCCTTCTTCGTGAGCTCAATCTGCAAGGGCTTCATGAGCCCATCCTGCTACTCCTGCGGCGTGGTCTCTTCCCGTACGACCGCCTTCGCCACCTTGAACGCCGCGTTCGCCGCGGGAACTCCGCAGTAGACGGCCGCCTGGAGCAGCACTTCCTTGATCTCGTCCGGGGTGAGGCCGTTGCGCAGGGCCGCCCTCACGTGGAAGGCCAGCTCGTCCAGGTGCCCGCCGGCGACCATCGCGGTCAGCGTGACGCAGCTGCGCATCCGGCGGTCGAGGCCGGGCCGGGCCCAGACCTCGCCCCAGGCGTAGCGCGTGATCAGGTCCTGGAAGTCGCCGGAGAAGGCATCGGCATCGGCCAGCGCCCGGTCGACGTGGGCGTCGCCGAGCACCTCGCGGCGCACCTTGAGCCCCGTCTCGTACAGGTCGGGGCGGCCCGGCTGCTCGGCTACCTCCATCGGCGCGATCTCGGCGATCGGGGCGGCCGGGGCCTGGGTGAGGACCGGCTTGACGGGGGGCGCCGGGATGGCCTGGTGGTGCTCGGTCCAGGCCGTGGAGAAGTGACGCACGAGAAGGTCACAGACGGCGGCGGGCTGCTCCACGGGCGCCAGGTGCGAGGCACCGGGGACGACCGCGAGCCGGGCGTCCGGGATGCCCGCGACGAGGGTGCGTGCCTCGGCGGGCCCGGTCACCTGGTCCTCGGAACCGACCAGGACGAGCGTCGGTACGCCGATGCGGCCCAGCTCGGCGCGGATGTCGAAGGCGGCGAGGGCCTCGCAGGCGGCGATGTAGCAGCCGGGATCGGTCGTACGCACCATCTGTACGGCCCACTCGGTGATCGCGGGCTGGTTGGCGGCGAAGCCCGGGGTGAACCAGCGCTCGGGCGACGTACGCGCCACCGGATCCAGCCCGTTCGTCCGGACGATCACGCCGCGCTGGCGGAACTCGTCGGCCGTGCCGAAGCGGGGCGAGGCGGCGATCAGCGCGAGGGAGGCCACGCGGTGCGGGTGGCGCAGGGCGAGGTCGGTGCCTATCGCGCCGCCGAGGGCACAGCCCGCGTAGCCGAAGCGCTGCACGCCGAGCTCGTCGAGCGTGGCGAGCACCCGGTCGGCGAGTTCGGCGACGGAGTCGGCGGGGTGCGCGGGGGCGCCGCCGTGGCCCGGCAGGTCGAAGCGGAAGATGCGCCATTGCTCGGAGAGCTCGGGTATCTGCCGGTCCCACATGTGCCATGTAGTGCCGAGTGACGGCCCCAGGATCAGGACCGGGGCGTCTTCTGGCCCGTCAAGGCGGTATTGCAGGGTTTCAGTCGTCGTCTCACTCACCCGCTCACGCTCCCACATCTCCGCTCCGCTTCGTGGCCGGGGGTGGGGACGCTTGCCGGATCTGCTCCAGGTATCCGCCGTTGTACGAAGATCCTTCACGTCGGGGTGGGGGGGTGTCGGGGTGGGGGCGCGGGGCCGCAGGGTGGGGGCGCGGGGCCGCGGGGTGCGGGGCCGCGCGGACCGCAGGGTGCGGGGCCGCGGGGTGCTGCCGGCAGGTGTCTTTCGGTGTGATGCCCCCGCACATCAGAACCCCGTCCGCGTGGCCCGCTACGAAACGGGCAGGCAGGTCACCGATACCTGGACCGAGGCGCTGCCGAAGCTCTGGTTCCTGAAGTAGGCCACGTAGTTGGTCTCGGTATTGCGGAAGACCGAGACCAGCTCCACATTCGGCGGCTGCCCGTTCGTGACGGGCCCCGCGAACGGCGACCCCGCGAACGCCTTGTACCCCGCCGGGCACGTCGGGCTGACCACACCTCCTTCGGCGAGTCCGCCGAGCGTTTGCGGTGTGCTGGTGAGGTAGAGCGGGTTGAGTACGGTCGGGGTGGGGCCGGTTGGGCCGGTGGGGCCTGTAGCTCCGGTGGCACCTGTTGCTCCGGTCTCGCCTGTTGCTCCGGTCGCGCCTGTTGCTCCGGCGGCTCCGGTCGCGCCGGTTGGGCCTGCTGGGCCCGTGCTGCCGATGCCGGCTGCTCCGTCTTTGCCTGCTGGGCCAGTGGGGCCGGTCGGGCCGAGTCCTCCGGTGGCGCCGATTGCGCCGGGCAGGCCGGTGGGGCCTGTGTTGCCTGTGAGGCCGATTGAACCGGTCTCGCCCGTGGGGCCGGTCGGCCCGGAAGGGCCCGTGGGGCCGGCCTGCCCGGCGGGGCCGGTCGCGCCGGTCTCGCCAGTGGTGCCGGTTGCACCCGTCGCGCCGGTTGGACCGGTGAGCCCGATGTCGCCAGGGGCACCGTCCTTACCGGCCGGACCTGGCAGCCCTGTTGAGCCGGTGGCTCCCGTGGCTCCCGTGGCTCCCGTGGCTCCCGTGGCTCCCGCCGAGCCTGACGGACCTGTGTCGCCGGTGGGGCCCGTTGCGCCGGTGGCTCCAGCTGGGCCGGTTTCGCCGATCCGGCCGTCAGCGCCGGTGGCACCTGTCGTGCCCGTGTCTCCGCGGGCGCCCGAAGGACCGGTGGGGCCGATGGCGCCGGTAGAGCCGGTGGAGCCCGTTGGACCGGTCGCCCCCGTCGTGCCTGTCGGCCCCACCGCGCCCGTCGCCCCGGTCTCGCCGATGGCGCCGGTCGGTCCGGGTTCACCTGTCGGACCGGTCTCACCAACCGGACCAGTCAAGCCCGTTGGGCCGGTGGCTCCGTCGGTTCCGGCTGGGCCAGTGGCGCCGGTCGCGCCGGTGGGTCCGGGCTCGCCTGGGGCTCCGGTCGGCCCGGGGGCCCCAGTCGGACCTGCCTCACCAACCGTGCCCGCTGGGCCGGTTGGGCCTGTTGCGCCAGTGGCTCCATCGGTTCCAGCTGGGCCGGCAGCGCCAGTCGCCCCTGCCGGACCAGTAAGGCCGGCAGCTCCTGCGATCCCGGTGTCGCCAGTTGGGCCCGCCGGACCGGTCGCGCCCGTCGAGCCGGGCTCGCCCTTGACTCCGACTGGTCCGGGTTCACCAGTCGGACCCGTCTCACCAACCGCACCGGTTGAACCCGTTGGGCCAGTGGCGCCGTCAGCTCCGGCCGAGCCAGCGACCCCTGTCGCGCCAGTGGGTCCTGTCGAACCCGTCTCGCCCATCGCGCCCGCTGGGCCAGTGGCACCGGTGGGCCCGGGCTCCCCCGTGGCTCCCGTTGGTCCGGGGCCCCCGGCCGGACCCGCCTCACCAACCGCGCCAGTCAGCCCCGTTGGGCCGGTCGGACCGGTCGGACCGGTCGGACCGGTTGAGCCAACAGCTCCATCCACTCCAGCCGAGCCAGCAGCGCCGGTCGCGCCAGCGACCCCTGTCGGGCCCGGCGCACCCGGGGCCCCGGGCTCGCCCTTGGCCCCGGCCGGTCCAGGCTCCCCGGCCGGACCCGCCTCACCAACCGCGCCAGTCAGCCCCGTTGGGCCGGTCGGACCGGTCGGACCGGTTGAGCCAACAGCTCCATCCACTCCAGCCGCGCCAGCGGCACCTGTCGCGCCAGTGGGTCCTGTCGGACCAGTAGGCCCAGCAGCTCCTGCAGCCCCGGTGCCGCCAGTCGGACCCGCCGGACCAGTCGCACCGTCGACCCCGGCCGGGCCCGTAGCGCCGTCGACGCCGGCCGGACCCACAGCCCCCGCCTCACCTGCGGGACCAGTCGCACCAGTTGGGCCCGTCGGGCCGACAGCCCCGGTCGAACCCGGGTCGCCCTTCGCTCCCGTCGCGCCGGGTTCTCCCTTCTCCCCCGCTGCACCTTGCTCACCCACAGCACCCGTCGGCCCGACGGGGCCAGTTGAGCCCGCTTCCCCGTCAGCACCAGCCGCACCTGTCGGACCCGTCGGACCTGTCGAACCCGTCAGACCCGCCAGCCCCGTAGGACCCGTGGGACCGGCCGGTCCCGTCGCCCCCTCCACACCCGCCACACCATCGGCGCCCGACGCACCCGTAGGCCCAATCGCCCCCTGCTCCCCCGTCGGGCCCGTTGCCCCGGTCGCCCCGGCGTCACCCTCCGGTCCCATAGGACCCGTCGCACCAGTTGGGCCCGGTTCACCCGTAGGACCCTCCGGGCCAGTTGGCCCCGCTACCCCCATCGGACCGGTCGACCCCATCGGACCCGTCGCACCCGTCGCCCCGGTCGCACCCGTCGCCCCCACGGCGCCATCCTCACCGTCTTCCCCATCCTCACCGTCCTCCCCTCTCGGCCCCGTCGACCCGATCACCGGCGTCATGACGACAGGCGAGCTCGCAGGAGGAGCCCCTGTAGGACCGGTCGGGCCTGCCGGGCCCGTGGGGCCGGGGCGGCCGGTAGCGCCGGTAGCGCCGGTTGGGCCGGCAGGGCCCGTCGGGCCGCGGTCGCACTTGCAGGGCTTGGGTGGGGGCATGGTGTGGGTGCACCACGGGACCGGTACGTGGGGCCGGGTGTAGCGGGCGTTCAGCCAGCCGGTGCCGGTTGTGAGGCGGTACCAGGTGCTGTTGCCCTGGATGTTCTGCCCGTGGGCCTTGCACTTGAGCTGGACGCACGCGTACTGCGGGTACGAAGCCGTGGTGGGCGACGCGGTCGTCGGTCTGGCCCGGGCGTTCTGGCCGGTGCGCGCGATCACCTCCGCACTGTTCCGGCACCACAGCACCATCGCCGGAGCAGCCGCGGCCACGGCCGCCGGAACCGGAGGGCACAGGCCCAGCGTGAGGCCCAGCGTCACGGCGCCGAGGACAGGGCGGCCGACATCGTGCCAATGCACTGCGCGGGGCATCTCGGTGGCCTTTCATCACGGTGAGCAGGGAATTCAAGGCGGGGGAATCAAGTCAGAGAGAGCAAGTCGGAGAGAGCAAGTCGGAGGGGCAAGCCGGAGGGCAATTCGGGAAATCACGCCGATGTTCCTCCGCCCGAATACCAGTGCGTTGAAATGACGCACAGAATTTCCCTCGACCCCCCTGAATGGCCGCCCCTCACGACCCACCGCGCCGAACATCCCGGAATGCACCGATACGCTCTGCCGGCATGCCCCCCACGCACCACAGGCCGACCCTCTGCCTCTGCATGATCGTGAAGGACGAGTCCGGCGTCATCGAGCGTTGCCTCGACTCCGTACGCGATCTGATCGACTACTGGGTGATCTCCGACACCGGCTCCACCGACGGCACCCAGGACCTGGTCCGCAAGGTCCTCGACGGTATTCCGGGCGAGCTGCACGAGGAGCCCTGGCAGGACTTCGGGCACAACCGCACGCTCAACATCCGCCGCGCGTACGGGAAGGCGGACTATCTGCTGCTCATCGACGCGGACATGGTCCTCAGAGCGGCAGCGGGTCCACCGGCTGCGCTCACCGCCGACGCGTATCTCGTCAAGCACGCCGGGGACCTCGAGTACCGCAACAAGCGGGTGGTGCGCGGGGACATCGCCTGGCGGTACGAAGGTGTCACTCACGAATACCTCACCGCCGAGCAAGCCCAGCAGCACACTCAGGAGAATCTCGACTCGTTCGTCGTCGAGCACTTCGCCGACGGCGGGGCACGCGGCGACAAGTTCGAGCGGGACGCGCGGCTCCTGCGCGCGGACCTGGCACGCGACCCCGGAAATTCCCGCACCGTCTTCTATCTGGCCCAGACCATGCGGGACATCGGGGAGCGGCAGGAGGCCATCCGGCTGTACGAGCAGCGCGCGCGGATGGGGGGTTGGGCGGAGGAGGTCTACTACGCCCATCTTCAGGCGGGGGTGCTGCGGGCCGAGTCCGGGGACCGGGCCGGCGGGACGGACCGGCTGATTCAGGCCTGGGAAGCACGGCCCACCCGGCTCGAAGCGGCGTACGAACTCGTCTCACGGCTGCGCAAGGCGGGGCGGTACGTGACCGCGCACGCCTTCGCCGCTGCCGCCGTGGACCGGCCGGCGCCCGACGACATCCTCTTCGTCCAACCGTGGGTGTACGCATGGGGGTTGCTCTTCGAGTACTCGATCACCGCGTACTGGACGGGCGACGCGACCGCGTCGGTCGCCGCCTGCAACCGGCTCCTCGCCCTGCCCGGCCTGCCCGCGGGCTACCGCGAACAGACCCTCGCCAACCGGGAGTTCGGACTCGCGTGCCTCGGCCGGCTCAACCCCATTCCCTGATCGTCTTCATGTTGAGGTGCGATGCGAGGCGCAGCACGGCGGGCAGACCGCAGAGCCGGTCGGTGAGGAACGCCTCGTAGGCTCGCCGGTCTCGTCGGGACCTGCCCGGCAGATCCTCACCGTCCGCCCCTTGCCGACGACTTGATCAGCTCGTCGAGCTCACGGCAGAGCGACGCGTAGCGCGATTCGGGGGTGTTGCCGTAGCCGAGGACGAGGCCGTTGACCTCGGGGGCCGGCCGGAGGCTGCACAGGGACAGGGCCATCGGCGCCATCCGTCGCTCGCGGGCCGCGGCGGCGATCAGGTGGTCGGGGTGGGTCGGGGGCAGGTGCAGGACCAGGTGCATCCCGCTCTCCGAGCCGGTGATCGAGTGGGGCACCGTCAGGTGGGCGGCGAGTGCGGCGGTCAGGGCGTCCCGGCGGGTGCGGTAGAGACGGCGCATGCGGCCCAGGTGGCGGCCGAACTGGCCGCTCTCGACGAAGTCCGCGAGGGCCAGCTGTTCGTGGCGGTGGCCGCCGCGCAGGATCTGGTCGAGCAGCGGTTTCACCGGCTCGACCAGGGACTCGGGCAGGACCAGGAAGCCCATGCGCAGGGCGGGGAACAGGGTCTTGCTGAAGCTGCCGACGTAGAGTACGGGGGCGTCGGGGGCCAGGGACTGCATGGCGCCGATCGGGGCGCCGCTGTGCCGGAACTCGCTGTCGTAGTCGTCCTCGATGATCCAGGTGCCGTGCTCGCGCGCCTTCTCGATCAGCTCCAGGCGACGGCCGGCGGTCAGGATCGCGCCGGTCGGGTACTGGTGGGACGGGGTGGTGTAGATCAGGCGCGGGGTGCGCGTGCGCCAGGCGGCGTCGGGCACCCGCAGGCCGGCGCCGTCCACGTCCATCGGTACGGCGTCCAGGTCGCCGGAGGCCAGCGCGGTCTGCACGCCGCGGTAACCGGGGTCCTCGACCCAGGCGGTGTCCCCGGGATCGGTGAGCAGACGCACGCAGAGCATGAGGGCGTCCTGCGCGCCCTCGGTGATGACCACCTGGTCCCGCGTGCAGCGCACTCCCCTGGCCAGGGCCAGGTGGCGCAGGATCGCCGTACGCAGCGCCGGTTCGCCGCGCGGCGGGCCGTAGCCGAGCGTCCCGGTGTCCGCCTCCCGGTGGGCGCGCTCGACGCACCGCCGCCAGGCGGCGTGCGGGAACCGGGTCAGCGCCGGAACGCCCGGTTTCAGGGCGTACGAGCTCTCGGCGCGGTAGTGGTTCTGGGGGATCCGGGCGCTGCGCCGGGCCAGTTCGGGCACCTTGCGCTGTTCGTTCGGCTGCGGGTGGCGCGGGGCGCGGGTCAGTTCGGCGACGCGTGTTCCCTGCCGGCTCGGTTCGATGTAGCCCTCGGCGCCGAGCAGGTCGTAGACGGCGGTGACGCTGTTGCGCGAGATGCCGAGCGCCGCGGCGAGCGTCCGGGAGCCGGGCAGTCGGCATCCCGACGGCAGGCGCCCGTCAAGGACGGCTTCACGCAGTCGCCGGGCGAGCTGGCGCTGGAGGGGCTCGGCGCCGCGACTCCGGTCGAGCGGTGCCTGGAGCAGGAAATCCAGCTGCGGACCGAAGCCTTCCTCGATGGCCATGGACGTACGGCTCCCTTCCCCGCCCTCTCTCCCGGCGAAAGGGTGGCTCCATCGATTATCCCCCTCGTGGACCTTTTGATGGGTCCACAGGCTTCGTACGCTGGCAGCACACGGCCAGATCAGGAGAAACAGTGCACATCCGACTCAATGAGTACGACCAGCCCGTCGGCGAACCCGTACCGGACTGGACTCCGCGCCCGCGGCCCGCCGCCGTCACGCTCACCGGCCGCCGCTGCCGGCTCGAACCGCTGAACGCGGACACGCACACCGCCGATCTCTACGCGGCCTACCGCAGCGGGCCGGACCACCGGGACTGGACGTACATGTCCAGCGGCCCCTTCGACGACCCGCAGGACTACCGTCGCCACGTCGAGGGGATGGCGGCGAGCACCGACCCGCGGCACTACGCGGTGATCGACCTCGCCGACGGCAAGCCGGTCGGCACGCTCTCGCTGATGCGGCAGGACCCGGCCCAAGGCGTCGTCGAAGTCGGCAATGTGATGTTCTCGCCGCTGATGAAGCGGAGTCCGATCTCGACCGAGGCGCAGTTCCTGGCCATGAAGTACGTCTTCGAGGACCTCGGTTACCGCCGCTACGAGTGGAAGTGCGACTCCCTCAACGCGCCCTCGCGCAAGACGGCCGAACGGCTCGGCTTCACCTTCGAGGGGATCTTCCGGCAGGCGCTCGTGTACAAGGGCCGCAACCGCGACACCGCCTGGTTCTCCGTCGTCGACACCGAGTGGCCCACGGTCAAGAAGGCCTTCGAGTCCTGGCTCGCCCCCGAGAACTTCGACGACCAGGGGGTCCAGCGACACTCGCTCGCCGAACTGCGCGCTGCCCTAACTGCCGTATAACTACGCGCACTTCGTCGGCTGCGGGTACTTCGCCCACTGCGGGCAGTTCCGGCGGGCGGACATCCTTTCGCGCCGCCCCCGCACGGCCAGGGCCTGAACTCCCTGGCCGTGCACCTCACTTCCGGCCGCACGCCCTCTTCCCGTGCCGCCCCTCCCCGGCCGGGCCGCCGCCGGCCAGGACGCTGCTCCTCGTCAGTGCGGCCACCGCCCTCACGCTGATGATCTACAACGCGGTGATGGTCACCCTCCCGGCCACGGTCGCGTCGCTGCACACACCGGTACCCGCGCAGGCGTGGCTGCTCAACGGCACGCCCCTCGGCCTCGCCGCGGCGCCGGCTCTCATCGGGGTGCCCGCCACACTGCTCCTGCGCCCGCGTGCCCGGCACACCGCCGCGCGACCCGAGTGAGCCTACGATCGCAGCCAACCTGCTCTGAGCGAGGACCCGTTGAACTCCGTGAACTCCGCGAAATCCGCATTCCACGCACTGCATCATGCGGACCGGCCCCTGCTGCTGCCCAACGCCTGGGACTTCGCGTCGGCCGCGGCGCTGGCAGCTGCCGGGTTCGGCGCCGTCGGCACGACCAGCCTCGGTGTGGCTGCGGCGGGCGGCCTGCCCGACGCCGCGGGACTGGCCCGCGACGAGACGGTGGCGCTGGCCAGGAAGCTGGTCCGCCTGCCGTGTCCGGTCACCGTCGACATCGAGGCGGGCTTCAGCGCCGACCCCGCCCAAGTGGCCGACCTGGTCGTCGAGTTGGCCGACTTCGGCGTCGCCGGAATCAACCTGGAGGACGGGCGTGGGGACGGGCTGGCCGATCCCGCGACGCAGGTGACGTTGATCCGTACGGTCAAACGGCACGCACCCGGCGTCTTCCTCAACGCCCGTACGGACACCTACTGGTTGGGCGTCGACGCCTCGGTGCCCGCGACGCTGGACCGCGCCCGACGGTACGTGGACGCCGGCGCCGACGGACTCTTCGTGCCCGGTCTGGCCGCGGAGAAGGACATCGCCTCCGTGACCGCCGCCGTTCCGGTGCCGGTCAACGTGCTGCACCTGCCCGCCCTCGGCCTGGACCGCCTGGCCGACCTGGGCGTACGACGGGTCAGCACCGGCTCCCTGCTCTTCCGCTCGGCCCTGCACGCCACGCTCACCACGGCCCTCGCGGTCCGCGACGGCCTGCCGCTGCCCGTCGGCATCCCCACCTATGCGGAGGTGGACGCACTCAGCCACCAGGGCGCGACGCCCGGCTGAGCCCGGCTGCGCATGTCACGCCGGACGGCGCACCAACCGTGCGGTACCCAGGAGCGAGCAGCACATCGAGCCCTGGTGGACCGCGTACCAGCTCTTCGAGCTGGTGGTCTGCGCCGCGGTCGGGCACTCCACCCGGCTGTACGAAACCGGACTCGGGGCCCTGGCCGAAGCGATCGCCAAGGGGAGGCCCGGGCATGCGACTTGAGATCCTCTACGGCGCCCGGGCCAAGACGTTCACCCACGAGGCGATGCGCGGGCCGTCCGCCCGGTCGGTGGGCGACCGGGAGCTGATGGCGGCGTACGTCTCCCAGGTGAACGGCTCCGCGTTCTGCGTCGGCGCGCACACCGCGACCGCGAGCCAGGCGTACCAGGACGGCCCACGGGTCGCCGCGGTGCCGGCCGACCTGGAATCGGCGCCCGTCGCAGAGCCGCTTTCAACACCACCGGCCGGCTCGCCGACGCCTTCGGCTTCGAACTGCTCAGCCCTGACGGCTTCGAGGCGGGAGCCAAGTATCTGCTGAAGCGGGGCTATCGGTAGGACAGGTACCCCAGGTACCCCACCACCTGGGTCGAACTCCTTGTCAGGTCGGCAGGTCCGCATCAAGCTCGAAGGACAGCACCGTGTTCAACTCCACACATTAGGAGGGCCGTTCGGCCTCCGACCGCACTGCCCTCGCTGCTCCGGGGGGCCGCCATGCGCGAGATGACCAAGGGCGCCAATGCCCCACTGCCGCCCCTCGCCGAGAGTGCCGGCTCGGTGCTCGTCAGCCTCAGCTGGAGCAGCGCCAGCGGGGAGGGGGACGCCGACGTATCCGTACTGCTGCTGCGGGCGAACGGGAAGGTCGGCAGCAACGACGACTTCTTCTTCTACAACAATCCGACCTCGGCGGACGGATCCGTACAGCTTCTCGGTCAGACACCGACGGACAACGGCAGTGAGGACCGGATCCGCCTCGACCTGTCGGCGTTGCCCGCCGACGTGCAGTGCGTGATCATCGCGGCGAGCCGGTACCAACGGGCGGGCTTCGGCGAGTTGGACAATCTGCGGATCACGCTGACCGACCGCACGGACGAGGACCTGCTCGGCTTCACCATCACCGGGGCCTCGGTCGAGAGCGCGTTCGTGTTCGGGGAGATCTACCGCCGGCAGGGCGAGTGGCGGTTCCGGGCCGTCGGGCAGGGCTATGAGACAGGGCTGGCCGGCCTCGCGACCGACTACGGCATCGAGATCGACGAGGACGACGAGGACGAGAAGCAGGGGGTGCCGGGGCAGGCATCGCCGACGGTGGCTGTGCCGGTGCCGGTGCCGGTGCCGGTGCCGGTACCCGTGCCGACCGTGCCCGTCGAGACCGGAGCCACGGGGAACAGCGGGGCCACGGGGAGCGGCGGGGCCGCCGAAGGGCCCGGTGACGGGAGCGTCGCCGGACGGCGGCTGCGTACCGCGAAGAAGAAGGTCACCCTGCCGCGCGGCGGGAAACCGTCCCTCGCCGAGAACGACGCGTGGCATCCCGCACGTCTCTTCCCGGTCGCCTCGCTGAAGAGCGACCGCGATCGTGAGGTGCGGGCCACCTCCATCCTGCTGGCGGTGATGGCCCAAGTGCCCGAGTTCGGGCGCCGACTCACCGCCGGTTTCGGCGCTCCGGCCGGACGCATGGAGACCTTCACCGAGGTCACCCTCCCGAACGCCGACAATCCGCGCCGACCCGACGGAGTCATCCGCGTGGAACGTGCGGGCAAGCTGTGGACCGCGCTGGTCGAGGTCAAGACCAACGGCAATCCGCTCCGTGACGAACAGGTCCAGAGCTACCTCGACATCGCATCACGGCGCGGGTACGAAGCCGTCATCACGCTCTCCAACGACGTTGCCCTGGACGGCAGTCCGCTCGTCGACGTCAAGATCGACGGTCGGCGCAAGAACAAGGTCGCCCTCTGGCACCTGTCCTGGGCGGAGGTGACCCACCAGGCACAGCTCCTGATCCGTCACGAGGGGGTGGGGCTCGAGCCGCACGCCTGGCTGCTGCACGAGCTCCTGCACTACCTCCAGCATGACAACTCCGGCTGCCACGGCTTCCAGAACATGGGTCCGGCGTGGGTCCCGGTCCGCAAGGGGATCGACGACGAGACCCTCGTCCCCGGGGATCCCCGGTCCGTCCTCGTGGTGGAGAGCTGGGAGCGGCTGATCCGGCAGGTGTGCCTGCGGCTGGCCGGCGAGCTCGGCACGAAGGTCGTGCCCGTCCAGCGGGCCAGGCGTGGTGTCGACCCGTACGCACGTCGGCTGGCGCTCGCCGAGGCGTTGTGTGACGACGGCCGGTTGCACGCGGAGATCCGGATCGACGGCACGCCCGGCCCGCTCGCACTGGTCGCCGACCTACGGCTGAGCCGGCTCCGCGCCTCGACGGAGGTCCCGGCGCCCGAGCAGGGCTACCCGCTGTCCTGGGTGAAGCGTCTGATGCGACAGCTTGCCGTCGCCCCGGCCGACTTGCATGTGCAGACCCTGATGAAGGGCGAAGTCCCCGGCCCTCGGGGCACTTTGGAGAAGCTGCGTCCGGAGCCGGGCGATCTCCTGCCGGGTCCCGGACAGCCGATCACGGGCTTTCGACTGTCGCTCTCGCGCGGTCTCGGGACCACGCGCGGCAACGCCGCGTCCGGGTTCATCCGCAGTGTCGACTCGGCGGTCGACCTCTTCTACCAGAGCGTGGTGACACGGGTTGACTGAGACGGTGGCAGCGCCTCGGTGACCGGAGGGATTCGGTGACCGAGGGATCTCGTCGGCTGCCGGGTGTCGGGGGCGTCGGGTTGGGTAGCGTCGACCGGGTACGCCGTCGCCCATGCGTGGCGTCTGCCGCCCGCCGTTCCAGCGGATCAGCCGTTCCACCGGATCAGGCATTCCACAAGTTCAGCGAGGAAGTCCCATGAGTGACATGCCGCCCTTTGTCGACGCGGAAGCCATGGAGCGGCTGGTCCCGATGTCCGGGGCTGTCGACGCGGTGGAGGCGGCGCTCGCGGCGGGTCTCGATCCGGAGTCCGAGCCCGCTCGCGGGGTGGTCGGGATCCCGGGCGGGCAGTTGCTGATGATGCCCTCGTCCGGTGCCGGGTACGCCGGAGTGAAGGTCGTCTCCGCGACGCCGGGGAATCCCGCGCGCGGTCTGCCGCGGATCCAGGGGCTCTATCTGCTGCTCGACGGGCTGACCCACACCCCGCTCGCCCTCCTCGACGGAATCGCGCTGACATCGCTGCGTACGCCCGCGGTCTCGGCGGTGGCGCTACGGCATCTCGCGGTGCCCGATGCCCGGCGCATGCTGGTCTTCGGGACCGGACCGCAGGCGTGGTGGCACGTGGCGGCGGTGCGTGCCGTGCGGCCGACGGTGGAGTACGTCGATGTGGTCGGGCGGGACCAGGGCCGGGTGGCGGCCTTCGTCGAGCGGTGCCGGGCGATCGGGGTCGGCGCCGCGGCGGCGACGCCGGCGGACGTGGCGCGGGCGGACGTGGTGTGTTGCTGCACCACGGCACGTGAACCCCTTTTCGACAGCGCCCTGTTGGCGCCGCACGCCGCGGTCGCTGCCGTCGGTTCGCACGAGCCGGATGCCCGTGAGGTGGACGAGCATCTGGTCGGGCGGGCCACCGTCGTCGCGGAGTCGCATGCGGTGGCGCTGCGCGAGTGCGGCGACATCGTCCAGGCCGTCGCAGCGGGCACCTTTGACGTCGAACGGCTCGACACCCTTGCCCAGTTGGTCCGGGGCGAGGTCAAGGTGGACCAGGATCGGCCTCGGCTGTTCAAGTCGGCGGGCATGGCCTGGGAGGACCTGGCGGTGGCGGGGGCGGTGTACGAGGCGTACCGGCAGTAGCTCTCCCGGGCCGCAGCCCGGGCCTCACCCCTCGGTGAGGCCCGTCAGGGCGCCGACCGGGTCGTGGTCCGGGGTGCCCCTGGGCCACCAGTCGTCCTGGCCCGGCTCCGACTCGTAGGCGTACCAGAGGTGGTCGCGGCCGAGGCGGAGCTGGAGGTGGCCGCGGGGGTGGGTGAGGTGGTTGCGGCGGGGCAGGAAGGCCGGGAACTCCGCGGCGCGCAGGGCAGGTCGGGCCTGGTCGAAGCGGCCCGCGGGCGGGTCCCAGGGCTCTTCGAGTACGGCGAGGCCCGCCATCCCGCCCTGCCGCCATGCCGCGACCGCGCGGGCCAGCTCCGTGCGGGTGCGGCCGGTGGCGGCGGCCAGCGACTCGTACAGCGCGCGCCCGCCGGCGGTCAGCCCGGAACCGGGCCGGGCGGCGGCGAGGCGGACCGCGTCCTGCCAGAGCGTCAGCTCCGCCGACGCGTCGTGCCCGGTGCTGAGCAGGGCGTGCGCTCGGGCCGCCGCGTCCGTCGCCAGCTGGTCGAGGGCGAGCGGGTCGGGGCCCGACTCGGCGGCGGGATAGGCGGGCGGCGGTCCGGGGCGGGCGGGGACGGGGAGCGGCGGGGGCAGGGGCGGGAGCGTACGCGGGGCGAGGGCGTCCTTGGCCCGTACGCCGGGCAGGCGGGTCGGGGCGTCCGCGGCGGAGCGCGCCGCCAGGGTCACATTGCGGCGGGCCAGCTCGTCGAGGAGCTCGCGCTCGCCCCGGCCGCGCAGCAGGAGCAGCACGAACGGGTCCTCGTCCAGGAGCCTGGCCGTGCGGTAGCAGAGCGCGGCGGCGTGCTTGCAAGGGTGGCCCGAGTCCGGGCAGGAGCAGTCCGGTTCGAGGTCGCCCGGGCGCGGCAGCAGGTCCACTCCGCAGTCGGCGAGGGACTGCGGCATCTCCTTGTCGAGCAACGCGGCGATGTGCCCGGGGCGCTGGGCGGCCGCGTCCAGGAACTGCTCCCACTCCTCGTCGGACAGGGTGCGCAGCGTGAGCCTCGCGCGGTAGGGCCGCACCCGGCTGCCGTGTACGTACGCGAGTACGCGGCCGGGGGTGACGGTGATCGCGTCGACCTTGCCCTGGCCGGCATAGGACCGGCCCCGCGCGAGCCGTGCCGGGTCGAGCGCCGAGTCCTCGAGGGCGGAGATCCAGGCGTTGCCCCACCAGCTGTCGGCGAGTCCGTCGCCCACCGTGCCGGAGTCGGCGGGGAAGGTGCGGCGCAGCTCTTCGGCGGGGGTGCCCGGGCGGTGGCGGGTCGGGTTCGCGGTCTCCGCGTGCCTGGGGCCTCGGCGGGTGGGGGCGAGTGATCGCCCGGCGCCGGACTCGCGGCCTGAGGAGGGCGAGGCGGGCTTGATCCGGTCCCACTCGGGTGCAGGCGAGTTGACCTCGGTCAGGATCGGGTGGGCCGTAGGTGAGCCGGGCTCGGTCGGGTCCGACTTGGGCGCAGGTGAGCCGGGCACGGTCGGGTCCGACTTGGGCGCAGGCGAGCCAGCCACGGTCAGGTCTGGTGAACGGCCGGAGGCCACTCCGGGGTTGGGCGCGTCGGGCTCCGAGGGGCCTGAGGAGTGGTCGGGGTCCCACTCGGGTGTGGACGCGTCGGGCATGCGGAAGAGCCGGTCTACCGAGGCCAGGGTGGAGGTGGGGTCCTGCGCTGCGAGGGCGCGGAGCACTGCTCGCCGGGGGTCGGTGTCGCGCGGCTTCCTCGCCCGAGGCCGCTCGGCGCCTGGGCGGGATTTCCCGGACCTGCTGCGGGCCGGGGTGTCACTGGTGCCTGAGCGTTCGCCAGGTACGTCCGGGCGCTGCTGCTCGCTGCCTGAGCGTTCGCCAGGTACATCCGGGCGCTGCTGCTCGTTGCCCGAATCGGCCCCCAACCTCCTGATGGCCGCCCGCGCGGCTTGCGCCGCCTCGCCCCGGGGCCGGGGCGTGCGGTCGGCTGTGCCGCGATCGTCCTGAGCTGCGGCCGGAGCGCCTCGGGAAGGGTCTACCGGCTGCCCCTCGTCGGCACCTACGCCACCCGCCGACCCTTCGCCCGCAGCTCGACCGGGGCCGGGGCCGGGGCCGGGGCCGGAGCCGGAGCCGGAGCCGGAGCCGGAGCCGGAGCCGGAGCCGGCAGCACCAGCCTTGCGCTTCGAGCTTGCGTCGGAGGCGTCCGCCGACTCGTCAACCGCCGCGCTGCCGGGACTGGTTGCGCCGCCCTCAAGCCCCACCACACCAAGGTCAGCGGTGCGGCCTCCGCGCCCCGACGGGTCACCGGAGGCACCCGTCGAAGCGTCAACCACCTCGCGGGCAGGGCCCGTTGAGTCAGCCTCAAGCCCCGGCTCACCGCCGGCATCGGCACCAGCGCCGCCCCCACGCGCCTCCCGCCGCGCCGCTCGCAACGCCTCCCGGGCCAGGTCGGCCGGGCGGCGACTGGGCCCCGCTTCGGGCGTCGGGGGCTCGGCAGGAGCCTCCGCGTCGTCCCCGGCAGGGGCCCGCCGGGCCGCCCGCAGTGCCTCGCGGGCCTTGTCCGCCGGGCTCTGGGTCATGACGGCCTCCGGAGCGAGATGAGGTCGGAGAGCTCGCGGTCGGTCAGTTCGGTGAGGGCCGACTCGCCGGAGCCGAGCACCGCGTCCGCCAACGCCCGCTTGGCGGTGAGCATGTCGGCGATGCGGTCCTCGACCGTGCCTTCGGTGATGAGGCGGTGGACCTGGACGGGCTGGGTCTGGCCGATGCGGTACGCGCGGTCCGTGGCCTGCTCCTCGACCGCGGGGTTCCACCAGCGGTCGAAGTGGATGACGTGGCCCGCGCGGGTGAGGTTCAGACCGGTGCCCGCCGCCTTCAGGGAGAGCACGAGAACCGGGGTCGCGCCGGACTGGAAGCGGTCCACCAGGTGTTCGCGTTCGGCGACCGGTGTGCCGCCGTGCAGCAGCTCCGCAGGGACCGCGCGGGCGGCGAGGTGGGCGCCGATCAGGCGGGCCATCCCCACGTACTGCGTGAAGATCAGCGCGGAACCGTCCTCGGCGAGGATCGTGTCCAACAGCTCGTCGAGGAGGGCGAGTTTGCCCGATCGCCCCTCCAGGCGGGCCGTCTCGCCCTCCTTCAGGTACTGCGCCGGGTGGTTGCAGATCTGCTTGAGCGCGCCGAGCAGCTTCAGGACGAGGCCGCGCCGGGCGATGCCGTCGGCCATCTCGATCGCCACCAGGGACTCGCGGACCACCGCCTCGTACAGCGAGGCCTGTTCGCGGGTGAGCGGGACCGGGTGGTCGGTCTCCGTCTTGGGCGGGAGTTCGGGGACGATCCCCGGGTCGGACTTCTTGCGGCGCAGGAGGAACGGGCGGATCAGCGAGGCCAGGCGAGCGATCGCGTCGTCGTCCTCGCCGCCCTCCACCGAACGCGCGTGCCGGGAGCGGAACGACTTGAGCGGGCCGAGCAGGCCGGGGGTGGTCCAGTCGAGCAGGGCCCAGAGTTCGGAGAGGTTGTTCTCGACGGGGGTGCCGGTGAGGGCGATTCGGGCCGGGGTCGGGATCGTGCGCAGGGCCTTGGCCGTGGCCGAGAAGGGGTTCTTCACGTGCTGGGCCTCGTCGGCCACGACCATGCCCCAGGCCTGCTGGGCAAGGCGGGGAGCCCCGGCGCGCATCGTGGCGTACGTGGTGAGGACGAAGCCGCCGTCGAGGTCCTCCAGGGTGCGGTCCGTGCCGTGGTAGCGGCGCACGGGGACGCCGGGGGCGAAACGGGCCACCTCCCGCTGCCAGTTGCCGAGCAGGGAGGCCGGGCAGACCACGAGGGTCGGTTCGCGGCGGGCCCGGCGCAGGTGGAGGGCGATGACGGTGATGGTCTTGCCGAGGCCCATGTCGTCGGCGAGGCAGCCGCCGAGGCCGAGTGAGGTCATCTGGTCGAGCCAGGCCAGGCCGCGCAGCTGGTAGTCGCGCAGCTGGGCGTCGAGGCCCGGTGGGGGTTCGGCCGGGGCGAGGCCCGAGGTGAGCCGGTCGCGGAGCGCGGCGAGCGCGCCGACGGGCACCGCCTCGACCGTCTCGCCGTCGACCTCCGCGGTGCCGGTGAGCGCGGTGGACAGCGCGTCGACCGGGTCGAGCAGGCCCAGTTCGCGCTTGCGGGCCTTGCGGACCAGGGCCGGGTCGACCAGGACCCACTGGTCGCGCAGGCGCACCATGGGGCGGTGCGACTCGGCGAGCGCGTCCATCTCGGCCTCGCTGAGCGGGTCCCCGCCGAGCGCCAACTGCCAGCGGAACTCCAGAAGTTGCTCGGCTTCGAGGAAGCCGGTGCCGTCGGTCGAGGAGCCGGGTGCGGACCGGACGATCGCGGTGGCGCTGAGGTCCTGGGCCAGATCGCGTGGCCAGTGCACGGCGACCCCCGCCGCGCCGAGCCGGCTCGCGGCGACACCGAGGAGGTCGTACAACTCGCCCTCGGACAGAGCCAGTACGTCCGGGGTGTCCTGCTCGCCCAGCCGCTCCAGCGGTGGCCACACGCGCGCGGCGCGGCGCAGCGCGAGGGCCGCGTCCACCCGGGCCCGCGGCCCGAAGGTGGCATCTCCTTCGCCCGCCCAGAGCTCCGCCGCGTCGAGGACCAGTGTCGGGTCGGCGAGGCTGTGCACCTGGACGACGGCGGCGCCCGCGGCGCGCTCCTCGTCGTCCGTGCGGTCGAACAGGCCGTACCCCGACAGGTCGAGGCGGAGCGAGATGCGGACGCCCGCGTCCATCCCGGCCGCGGCCTCGGCCGCCCAGTCCCGCGCGCCCGGCAGCCACACCGCGTCCCGCGCCGCGAACGGCCGCCCCGCGGCGAACGCGGCAGCCGGCGTGCGCGGCAGGGTGTCGGCGATCGCGTCTAGGCAGGAACGCAACAGGGCTTCGGGTTCGGGCAGTTGGAGGGGCTTGACGCCGTGGAGGGGCGTGGCGTGTCCCTCGTAAGGAAGGGCGGCGGCGATCGCCCGCAGGTGCGCGATGTCCGTAGCGTCCAGGGGTCCGGCCCGCCAGGCGTCGCAGTCTTCGGGCGTGAGCCCGGGCAGCAGTCGGCCGCGGGCCACCAGGTGCAGGGCGAGGCCGGCCGCCGCGCCCCAGCAGACGGTGGCCGGATGGGCGCCGGGGCGGTGCGCCGCGGCGAGCAGTACGGGCAGTGCGTCCTCGACGGGGAGGGTGAGGGCGGGCACGGATGCGCTGCGGACGCCCCTGCCGTGGCGACGTACGACCGTCAGCTCCTCGTGCCGGGCCGAGGCCGCCTCCGGCAGCTCCCCGCCGGCCGGATCCCAGAAGGCCAGCCGCCCGTCCCTGGGCAGGGGCGCGGGCAGGAAGACCGCCGGCAGCCGGGTCAGCGCCGTGTGTGCTTCGGTCATACGGTGGTCCGCCTCCCCTCGGCTTCGCGTCCGCGTCGTGCGGATGAGACGCCTACGACTGTACGGAGAGGCACTGACAATCGAAGGTTTCCCCAGGTCAGGCCGGTTGGTCCGGTCGGTCCGGTCGGTCCGGTCGATCCGATCGGTCGGGTCAGGCTGGTCGGACCGGCCAGGTCGATCAGGGCGTCGCCGTCGAGACGACGTACACCATGGGGTGCTGCGGGTTGGAGCGGTCGACGGTGACGTGCTGGGTGGGGCGCGGGTTGGGGTTGTCGTGGATCAGTCCCGACCAGGGGCCGGGGCCCGAGAACTCCCAGCCGACGACCTTGCGGTCGCGCTCGCTGATGGTGATCCTGCCGTCCTCCAGCTCGTCGGAGTTCGCGCCGATCTGCTGCAGGAACCGGTCGAGGCCTTCGTTGCTCGTATAGAACTGGACGTACAGGCGGCTGGTGCGCCAGTTGTTCGTCTCGTAGTAGGCGACCTTGAGGGAGTAGCCGGGGATCGGCACCTCGTAGATGCGCCGCTGGACCTTCGACGGCCAGCCCTCGGTGAGGCCGGTCGCGGCGTACTTCTTCTCCTTGTCGCGGCCGCTGTCGCGGCTCTGCGCGGCCGAGATCGCGAGATAGCCCGCGGGCACGCCGATCAGCAGCACGATGATGATCGCGGTGATCCAGCGGCGGCGGATCATGTGCTTCCGGTCCTCCGCGGGCTGCCGGGGCGGCTCGTCCGGAGGCGGGGACTGGCGGGGCACGGAAGGCGACGAGGGCGGGTTCATTTGTCGGTTTCCCTGGTGGTGCGGTTGGTGCGGATGGCCTGGGCGTACCGCTCGTAACGTTCGTAGCGCTCCACGCGGCGGCGGTTGGCGCGGCGGAAGCGGCGGGCCACAAGGCGGGCCAGATCGGCCGCGCCGACCATGCCGGCCTCCGGGCCGAGCTGGGCCTTGGCGATGCGGGCCTCGGGGCGGTAGCCGCGGCCCGTGAGATGGCGGCGGAACGCGTCCCGCGCGGGCACGATCAGCAGGTCGTCGGCGGCGCTGACGCCGCCGCCGATGACGAAGCAGGACGGGTCGAGGGCGGCGGCGAGGTTGGCGATGCCGACGCCGAGCCACTGGCCGATGTCCTGAAGGAGCTCGACGCACATCGCGTCGCCCTCGCGGGCCAGCTGGGTGATGAGGGGGCCGGTGATGTCCGGGATGTGGCCCTGTACGCGTTCGATGATGTTGTACGCGACCGGGGAGTCGGCGGCGGCGAGTTCGCGGGCCTCGCGGACCAGGGCGTTGCCCGAGCTGTACTGCTCCCAGCAGCCGCGGTTGCCGCACGGGCAGCGGTGGCCGCCGGGGACGACCTGCATATGGCCGAACTCGCCCGCGACGCCGAACTTGCCGCGCTTGACCTGGCCGTCCTCCAGGATGGCGCCGCCGATTCCGGTGCCGAGCGTGATCATGACCAGGTGGTCCTCGCCCCGGCCGGCGCCGAAGCGCCACTCGGCCCAGGCTGCGGTGTTGGCGTCGTTGTCGACCATGACCGGGACGGCGAGGCGGGACTGGAGGGAGTCCCGCAGGGGTTCGTTGCGCCAGGAGAGGTGCGGGGCGAAGAGGACGCGGTTGCGGTCGGCGTCGACCCAGCCCGCGGCGCCGATGCCGACCGCGTGCACGTCGTGCCGGTCGGAGAGGTCGAGGACCAGCTCGCAGATGGTGTCCTCGACGACCTTGGGGCTCTTGGACTTGTCCGGGGTCTCCGTGCGGAGCTTCTCCAGGATGTTGCCGTCCGCGTCGACCACGCCCGCCATCACCTTCGTACCGCCGATGTCGATGCCGACGGTGGGCACGCGGGGGGCGGTGAGGTGCGAGCGGCGTTCGCGCGTGCCGACGGTGCGCAGGACCGTGGCCCGTGCGGAGCCGCGGTGGGCCAGATCGCGGTAGGTGCTCATCGGGCCGATTCTGCCTTAACCCTGGCCGGGGGTGCATTGCGGCTTGCCCTGCCGTGGCCCGGCTCGGCGTTCTGGTCGTGCCCCGCCGGGGCTGAGGTCACGGGGGCTCCGCCCCCGGGCCCCCGCTCCTCAAACGCCGGAGGGGCTGATTTTGGCCCGAATGTTGGAGGGGTGAGTGTGGCCCGACCAGCCGGAGGCCACGGGGGCTCCGCCCCCGGACCCCCGCTCCTCAAACGCCGGAGGGGCTGATTTTGGCCCGACCGCTGGAAGGACTGTGCTGACTCAGCCCCCGGCCGGACCGGACTTGCCCGCAGCACTGGCTTCGCCGGGCAGCGGCGGTACCGGCGCCCGCTCCAGCTCGTGGCTCAGCTCCTCCAGCTCGGAGCCGCCCGCCATCTGCCGCGTCAGCTCGTCGAGGCCGATCTCCGACCTGAGGTGACTGCCGGCCATCGTGCCGCGCTTGAGGAGGACGAAGCGGTCGCCGACCAGGTAGGCGTGGTGCGGGTTGTGTGTGATCAGGACCACGCCGAGACCCGCGTCCCGGGCGGCTGCGACGTACTTGAGGACCACGCCCGACTGCTTGACGCCGAGCGCGGCCGTGGGCTCGTCCAGGACGAGGACCTTGGCGCCGAAGTAGACCGCGCGGGCGATCGCCACGCACTGGCGCTCGCCGCCGGACAGGGTGCCGATGGGCTGGTCGACGTCGCGCAGGTCGATGCCCATGCGCAGAAGTTCCTCGCGCGTGGTGCGGCGCATCGTCTCGACGTCGAGGCGCTTGAAGGGGCCCGCCCCGCGCGTCGGCTCGGAGCCGAGGAAGAAGTTCCGCCAGACCGGCATCAGCGGGACGACCGCGAGGTCCTGGTAGACCGTGGCGATGCCGCGGTCCAGGGCGTCGCGCGGGTTGGCGAGACGCGTCTCGGCTCCCTCGATGCGGAAAGTGCCCGCGTCGTGCTGGTGCAGACCCGCGATGATCTTGATGAGGGTGGACTTGCCCGCGCCGTTGTCACCGAGTACGCAGGTGACCTCGCCCGCGTGCACCTTGAGCGAGACGCCCTCCAGGGCGCGGATGTTGCCGTAGTACTTACTGACGTCATCCAGCTCGATGAGCGGCGCGCCCTGGTCCTGCACGTCCTGCGCGCCCTGCACGTCCTGCGCGTCCTGGGCGTCCTTGGAGGGGGTCGTCATTTGGTGGCCTCCGCACGCTTGCGCACCCAGTGGTTGAGCAGGGTCGCGAGGAGCAGCATCGCTCCGAGGAAGAACTTGTACCAGTCGGCGTTCCACTCGGCGAAGACGATGCCCTTGCTGACCATGCCGAAGATCAGCGCGCCGAAGGCGGAGCCGATCGCCGAACCGTAGCCGCCGGTGATGAGGCAGCCGCCGATGACGGCCGCGACGATGTAGATCAGCTCGTTGCCGACGCCCTCGCCGGACTGGACCCTGGCGAACGAGAACAGCAGGTGCTGGCCCGCGATCCAGGCGCCGAACGCGACGGCCATGTAGAGGCCGATCCGGGTCTTGGTGACGGGGACGCCGACGGCGCGCGCGGCGTCGCCGTTGCCGCCCACCGCGAAGATCCAGTTGCCCCAGCGGGTGCGCAGCAGGATCCAGGTGGCGACGGCGACCAGGGCCAGCCACCACAGGATCGTGATCTTGAAGTCGACGCCGCCGATGGAGATCTCGGAGGCGAAGACCTTCTCGGCCGAGGAGAAACCCTGCATGTCGGCGATCGACTTCGTCTGCACGGTGCCGCTGATGAGCTTGGTGAGGCCGAGGTTCAGGCCGGTCAGCATCAGGAACGTGCCGAGGGTGACGATGAAGCTCGGCAGTTTGGTACGGGTCAGCATGAAGCCGTTGAAGACGCCGATGGCGAGCGTGACCAGGAGTGAGACGAAGACGCCCACCCAGACGTTCGCGGTCATCTGGTAGCTGAACATCGACGAGGTCAGCGCCGAGCTGGTGACCAGCACACCGGCCGACAGGTCGAACTCGCCGCCGATCATCAGCAGGGCCACCGGCACCGCCATGATGCCGAGCGTCGAGGCCGCGTACAGGACGGTGCTGAGGCTCGCGGGGCGCAGGAAGCTGTCCGCGGCGAAGGAGAAGAAGACGAAGACGGCGACGGCGCCCATCACCGCGCCCAGCTCCGGCCGGGCGAGCAGCTTGCGCCACAGGGAGGTCTGCAGGAGGCGTTCGTCGGTCGTCTTGCCGGGCGTGGGGGCCGGTGCCGGGGCGGTCGCTGTCATCGGGTCCCCCGGTCCGTGTAGGCGAGGAGCTCGTCGGCGTCCTTGCCCGTGATGATCTGCGGGCCGGTCAGGACCGGGCGGCCGCCGCCGAGTACGTCGGCGTTGTAGCGGTAGAGCCACAGCAGGTCGATCGCCTCGTAGCCCTGGAGGTACGGCTGCTGGTCGACCGCGAAGCCGTACGTCTTGTCCTTGAGGCCCTGCGCGACGTCCGAGTTCAGGTCGAAGGTGTCGACCTCCGCGTCGCTGCCCGCGTCCTTCTTGGCCTTGGCCGCGGCGTCCGCGAAGGGGGCGCCCAGGGTGACGACCGTGTCGATGCCGGTGTCCGCCTGGAGCTTGGCGCCGATGCCGGCCTGTACGTCGGGCATGTTGGTGCCGTCGACGTACAGGTTCTGCAGCTCGCCCTTGAAGGTCTTCTTGGCGCCGGCGCAGCGCTGCTCGTGGCCGACGTTGCCCTGCTCGTGCAGGACGCAGACCGCCTTCTTCCTGCCGCGCTTGTTGAGCTCGTCGCCGACCGCCTCGCCCGCGATGGTCTCGTCCTGGCCGATGTGGCTCAGGGCGCCGAACTCCTTGGACTCGGCCGAGCCGGAGTTCACGGTGATCACCGGGATGCCGGCCTTCTTGGCGTTGGCCAGGACGTCCTTCATCGCGTCGGGCTTGGCGAGGGTGACGACCAGGCCGTCGACCTTCTTGTCGATGTACGACTGGACCAGCTGGGCCTGCTGCTGAGCTTGGTCGTCATGGGCGTACAGGAAGTTGATGTTGTCCTTGTTCGCGGCCTGCTGGGCGCCGCTCTGCACGATGTCCCAGAAGCTGTCGCCATCGCCCGAGTGGGTGACCATGGCGAAGGTCCACTTGGGCGTGTTCACCGCGGACTGCCCCTGCGCCTGGGCCTGCGCCGCCTTGCGGGCGTCCTCGGCGCGCTTGCCGCCCGTGCTGCTGCATCCCGTGATCGATGCTCCGAGCACCGCCGCCATCGCGATGCCCACCCAGGTCCGAACCCTTGCCACGAAGCCGTGCCCTTCTTGCTGCCGTACTCGGTGCGCCGGAACCGCATGCGCGATCCCGAACGCCCAAGTATCGGACACGGTGATCTGCCAAGCGGTCATCGGGTGCCGTTCTTGGTCAGCTTCTCAAGCTGGGGCACATCCTTCTCGGTGACGATCGCCGGTCCGGTGAGGACCTGCTTGCCGCCGCCGATGATGTTCGCGTTGGTCTTGTAGAGCCACAGACCGTCGACGGCGAGGTAGCCCTGCAGGTAGGGCTGCTGGTCGACGGCGAAGGCGATCGCCTTGGACTTCAGCTGCTCGGTGACGGCTTCGTTCAGGTCGAAGGTGGAGACCTCGGCCTTGCTGCCGGAGTCGTCCTTGGCCTTGATCGCGGCCTCGGCGATTCCCGCATTCAGGGTCACGATCGCGTCGATGTCCTCTGTGGCCTGCAGCTTCGCCGCGATCTGGGACTGGGTCTGGGGCATGTCGGTGCCGGGGACGTTCACCTTCTCGACGTCGCCCTTGAAGGTCTTCTTGATGCCGTCGCAGCGCTCGTCGAGCGAGATGTTGCCCTGCTCGTGGATGACGCAGAGCGCCTTCTTCTTGCCGCGCGCCTGCAGCTCGCTGCCGACCGCCTCGCCGGCCACGGACTCGTCCTGGCCGATGTGGTTGAGCGCGCCGAACTCCTTGGAGAACTGGCCGCCCGAGTTGATCGTGATCACCGGGATGCCCGCGGCCTTCGCCTTGCCGAGCACGGCCCTCATGCCGTCGGGCTTGGCGAGGGAGACGACGATCCCGTCGACCTTCTTGTCGATGTACGACTGGACCAGTTGGGCCTGCTCCTGTACCTGGTCGTTGCTGGCGTACAGGAACTCGACGTTGTCCTTGGCGGCGGCCTTCTTGGCTCCGCTCTGGACGATGTCCCAGAAGGCGTCGCTCTTGCCGGCGTGGGTGACCATCGCGATCTTCAGCCGGGGCCCGGAGACCTCGCCACCGCCCGAGGTGTTGTCCGGCTTCTCCTCGGAGCCCTTGCCGCCCGAGCTGCTGCAGCCGGCGGCGAGTGCGAGCGCCGCTATGCAGGCCGTGACGACTGTTGCCCTGCGGGCTGTACGCATGGTGGACCCACCCCATCTCCTCGCCGCCCGGTGCGGCTGGACCGGTTCTAGCGGCGGGCGGGTGGATCGGTCAATGCCTTGGCCCCGGCTTGTCAGAACATTCTGACTTCGTTATGGATACGTCCCCAACTGGTGCTGCGCGGCGGGCTTCAGGGACGTACGCCCTCGGGCTTCACGGGCGTACGAGCAGCTGGAACTCGAAGGAATAGCGCGACGCGCGGTAGATGTGGGACCCGAATTCGACCGCCCGGCCGGTGTCGTCGAACGTCGTCCGCGCCATCGTGAGCAGCGGCGCCCCCGCCTCCTCGGCAAGCCCCTCGGCCTCCTCGGCCGACGCGGCGCGGGCGCCGACGGTCTGGCGTGCGCTGTGCAGGGTGATGCCCGAGGCACGCATGAGGCGGTACAGGCCCGTCGCCGCGAGCAGGTCGCTGTCCGGGGTGAACGGGCCGAGCGGGAGGTGGTTGCGCAGATACGCCATGGGCTCGTCGTGGGTCAGGCGCAGCCGCTCGATGCGGTGTACGTCGCCGCCCTCGGCGATCCCCAGGGCGGCGGCGACCTCGGCGGACGCGGGCTCGACCGCGTTGTGCAGCACCCGGGTGGCGGGGCGCTGGCCGGCCGCCTCCAGGTCGTCGTAGAGGCTGCTGAGCTCCAGGGGGCGCTTGACCTGGCTGTGCACGACCTGGGTGCCCACGCCCCGGCGACGTACGAGGAGACCCTTGTCGACCAGGGACTGGATGGCCTGGCGGACCGTCGGGCGGGACAGGCCGAGGCGGCCGGCCAGCTCGATCTCGTTGCCGAGCAGGCTGCCCGGCGCGAGGTGGCCCTGCTCGATCGCGGCCTCCAGCTGCTGGGACAGCTGGAAGTAGAGCGGGACCGGACTGCTGCGGTCCACGCCGAGCTGGAGGGAGCGGGTCGCCGGACCGGACCGGTCCGCTGTCTGCTGGTCCGCTGCTGGCTTGGGCACGGGGGGAGCGTAGTCCCGGGAAATGATGACGGGAAGTCCTGAAGTTCGATTGTCAGGACAAGCCCCGGAGCCACCGGCCGTCGCCCCCGGGAATCACGCGCCGAGCGCCAAGAAGAGGCTGACGACGCCGAAGAATCCGACGGCACCGAGCACGGTCCCGGTCAGCGCGATCCACGCACGGCCGATGCCGCGCCGGGCGTAGTGGATACCCGCCGCGCCGAGGGTGACCGCGAGGGCTCCGGCGATGAACACCAGCGGCAGTACGGCGAATCCGAGCTCGGGCACCCAGACGCCCAGCGCGGACGGCGCGCCGAGAACGAGTGCGGTGGGGCCCAGTGCGACAGCAGGTGCGTCGGCCTGGCTGGGTGCGGTCGGCTCAAGCATGATGTGGTCCCCCTTTTTGAACAGGTTCAAATCACGTTGATCGTACCCCACGGCGGAGAGTCGGACACCTGAACCCCGCACCGGCAGAAGCGAGTTGCGCAAGCCGCGCGACGGATTCCCTGCGGGGCGCGTGATTCTGGCGCGCCCTAGCCGACCCCGCCCGCCGCCTCCGGCTCGACCTCGGAGATCCGGTACGCGTCCAGCGCCGAGGCCCGCTCGTGGTACGGGATGCGGGACAGCCGGGAGACCATCGTCCACATCTTGCGCTCGGCGTCGATGGTGTCGGGGAGCACTAGGGCCTGTCCGGCGGATCTTCGCGGGCCCACGACGCCTGGCACGCACTCTCGCCGCACGCCCGAATCACCCAAGTACGTCCAGTACGAGGGCGATCCGGGCGCACGCCGAGAGCACGCACCAGACGCCGCGGGCTCTTCCGCGAAGATCCGCCGGACAGGCCCTAGGCCGAGGACTCCGACGGTGGCAAGCAGCAGCGGACGGTCGGCACGGTCGGCGGAGGTCAGGGCGAACGCCACCGAGGCGATGACCACGAGGTGGCCGTAGAGCAGGGTGATGAAGAAGTCCACGCTGGTGCGGGCGAGTTCGACCTGGCGGCGCACCTGGTCCGGGACGCAGCCGGTGAGTCCCCACCCCCGGCCGCCGGGCCCATGTGGCCCCTCGAGCAGGATCTAAGCGCACGCCGCCCCGGCCCGCCCGGGCAACGGGGGCAGCCGCCCATCGAATTCTCGGAATGTTACTGAGCGTGAAATTAGGCGCCGAGCTTCTAGTGTGGCGTGCGTCACACATAAGGCCCGACCGGCTTGCAGCAAATTTTGCGCAACCAATCGGAGCATCAGGTTCCAGCTGGTGAGGCACCTGGTCATCGGTCATGGCGCAAAGAAGCATCCGGGTGGCGCGCCATGGCTGCAAACGAACACAAGACCACCTGTGAACAAAGATGCTTAGCAAGAGCAGTGCGGTGCGTGAGAATTTCTTCGACTCCCGTTGCACATCTGGCAGTTGAGCGACGTCTTCTGTTCGGAGGCGCACAGGCGCTCCCGAGGTCTTCAAGGGGGCAGGCCTCGCCCAGACCGGAGGGATCGACCACTCGTGACGATGGTGGAGCTAGCAGGAGATGTACTGATCGCGGCACTCGCGATCCGGGTCTTCGGCCGGGACGCGCTGCGGCTGCTGCGCCGCGCGGCCGCGGCCGGCGTCCGCGTCGGAGTCACCGAACTGGGCCGCGCGGACCGGGGCGAGGTACAGGAGTGAGCCACGGATCCCCGCACACCCAGACCACACGCATGACGCACCTGCCGGTGGACTTCTCGGCCTTCCACCAGATGCACCGCCCCGCCTACGTCCGCTGGGCACACAGCTACCTCGGCCACCGGGCCGACGCCGAGGAAGCCGTCGACGGCGCCTTCGAGCAGCTGCTCAAGGCATGGCCGGCGGTGCTCTCCTCGGAGAACCCGGCCGGGTACGCCTGGACCGTCCTGCGGAACAACACCATCGACGTCTACCGGCGCGGCCGCAGGGCACTGCCCCTGGAGATGGCCGCCTTCGAGACGGCTGCCCTGCTCGGCACCGCCGACCCGATAGGCCAGTTCGAGGAATCCAGCGCGCTGATGGCCGCCGTACGGCAACTCCCCTCGCGCCAGATGGACATCATGATGCTCCTCTACCTGCACGACCTCGGCGTCCGCCAGGTCGCCGACGAACTCGGCATAAGTCCCGCCACGGTCCGCTCCAGCGCCCGCCACGCAAAGCGCCGGCTGCACCAGCTGCTGACCCACCCCGCCCCGGACACCACGGAGGGACACCCCGATGACGTCGCACATTGACGGCCTCCTGGACCGGGCCCAACTGGTCCAACAGCCCTATGCCCAGGCGGAGATCGACGCCGCCGAAGCCCGTCTGGCGGGCCGCGTCGGCGCGGCACTCCCGTGTCCACCCGCACCCTCGCCCCCCACGCAGGGGGTGGGCGTACAGCCGGCCGCGCACCCCGCCTGGCAGGACCTCACCACGCTCTGCGAGACCCTGGTGGCCCAACCGCTGTCGCTGACCAGCCTCCGCCGGTTCCTCGCCCGTGCGCTGCCCGAACCGATCGGCGCCCGGGTCCTCGGCTGCCTGCTGCAACTGGCCGAACGCACGGAATCCGCGCGCTTCTGGTGGCAGTACGCGGCCGGCGCGGGCGACTACGCCGCCACCTACTGCCTCTACCTCCACCACCGCGCGCTCGGCGAGGACCACGTCGCCCACTGGTGGCACACCCAGAGCCACGAGATCGCCCGGCAGACCGACTGGGACACCGTCGACGTCGCCACCGCACTGAGGCTGCTGCGCGCCCTGAAACCGGACGACGCCCGCGTCCCCGAACCCGTGCACGCCGTGCTCGGGTACGTTCCCGCCGCCGTCACCTTCGTCGACGACGACCTCGACCTGCCGCTGCCCGACGAGGACTTCACCGACCGCATCCACGCCCTCACCACCCCGCCCACCGGCCGGCTCCCGGCCTACCGGGGCAGGCCCACACCCCTACCCGAGCGCCGACGCGGAGCCGCCTGGGCCCGGTGGACCAGGCGTACGGACAACACCGTCGCGCCCGCGCCCTCGCATCGCGCCTGAGCAGGGAGACCTCCTACCTCTCAGGTTCGATTGTCAGGACAAACCCTGGACAGCCGCGGTCCTCGATGCGAGGTTGGGGTGCATGCGTATCGGACTCATCGGGACAGGCCGCATCGGTTCTTTTCACGCCGCGACGCTGGAGCGGCACCCGGCGGTGGAGGCGCTCGTCGTCGCCGACGCGGAGGCGGAACGGGCCGCGGAGCTCGCACGGCGAGTGGGGGCGACGGCGGTCGGGAGCGTGGCGGAGGTGTTCTCCGCCGGGCTCGACGCGGTGGTGATCACCGCGGCCACGGCGGCGCATGCCGAGCTGATCGGGCGGGCCGCGCGGGCCGGCCTCCCGACGTTCTGCGAGAAGCCGATCGCCCTCGATCTGGCGGGTACGCTGACGGCGCTCGGCGAGGTGGAGGCTGCGGGGTCGATCCTCCAACTGGGCTTTCAGCGGCGGTTCGACGCGGGGTACGCGGCCGCGCGGGCCGCGGTGCGCTCCGGGCGACTGGGGCGGCTGCACACGGTGCGGGCGAACTCCTCGGACCCGGCGCCGCCGCCGGCCGGGTATCTGCCGCTGTCCGGGGGGCTCTACCGGGACTGCCTGGTGCACGACTTCGACATGCTGCGCTGGGTGACCGGGCGCGAGGTGGTCGAGGTGTGCGCGGCCGGGTCGGACGCGGGGCCCGCGATGTTCCGCGAGGCCGACGACGTGGACACGGCCGCGGTGCTGCTCACTTTGGAGGGCGGGCTGCTCGCCACGGCCACGGCCACGCGGTGCAACGGCGCGGGGTACGACGTGCGGATGGAGCTCGCGGGAGATCTGGACCAGGTGGGCGTGGGCTGGGACGAGCGGACGCCGGTCGCCTCCGTCGAGCCGACGGGGCCGGCCCGCCCGGACAAGCCGTGGACCGGGTTCCTGGAACGGTTCGCGCCCGCCTACGAGGCGGAGCTCGCGGCGTTCGTCGAGCTGGTGCGCGGCGAGCGGGACAACCCCTGCGACGGCCGCGAGGCGCTGCAGGCGCTGCGGATCGCGGAGGCGTGCGAACTCTCGCGGCGGGAGGGGCGTTCGGTGCGGCTCGAGGAGATCGCCGGAGGGTGAGGGGCAGGTCCGCCGGTACGTTCCTGAGCATCGCCCCTACCCCGCGGTGAGCACCGTCCCCTGGGCCACCGCGCACAGGGTCTCGGTTCCCGAGCCGTCGTCGGTGACGAGGTCGCAGCGGACCACTGCCTGCCGGCGTCCGCCGTGCACCACTTCGGCACGGGCGATCAGGGTGGCGCCCTGCGCGGGGCGCACGTACTGGATGGAGAAGCCGGAGGTGAGCACGGCCGGGCCGAGGACGGCCCCGGCGGCGAAGGTGAGGGCGTTGTCGGCCGCGTACGACAGGACTCCGCCGTGCAGGAAGCCGTTCTGCTGCAGGAGTTCCGTGCGGATGTCGACCTCGAGGGTGGCGCCGCGGTCGCCGAAGGCGGTGATGCGGGCCTTGAGCAGACGGCTGAACGGCTGGGCGTCCAGGGCCTGTTCGGCGGTGGAGAGATCAAGTCCGGTCATCGGGTACGCCTCCCAGCGCGGCCAGTACCGCGCGCAGTGCGGCCCGCTCCCCGGGGAGCGGGCCGGTGACGGTGTGGGCCTCGGTCCAGGGTGAGGGCCGGGCTCCGGGGTCCTGCTGAAGGATCTTCTCGTGCACCGCGCGGAAGGACGCCACCGGGTCCTTGTCCGCGAGCCGGTCGAAGCGCTGCGTCAACTCCCGTACGGCGCCTGCCAGATCGACGGCCGGGAAGACCACGGCACCGGCCGAGGCCCGCTCCTGGGCCGCGTACTCGTCCTGCCAGAACGTCCACCGCCAGCCGTCCCAGCCGGGCAGGGCGCGGGCCCCCGCCTGCCCCTCCAGGTTCTCGCCGGTCCAGGCCGCGACGGTGCGGCGCACCCGGTCGACGTGGACGCCGCACTGCGGAACGGCGCCGAACTCGCGCAGCCGGGCCTCCCGGGGCACCTCCCGCACGAGCCCGGGGCCCCGGTGGAGGAGGTCGAGCACGGACTCCACCCACAGGGCGTAGCCCCGCGCACCCTGCTCGTCAACCACGGAGAGCGAGACCGCGAAGTCGTGCTCGTCCGGCTCGGCGGGGGCGAGCGGGCCCATGTCCCGTGGTCCGGCGGCCGATCCGCCGCCCGGACCGTCGCCGGCGGTGCGTACGACGGCCCGGTCCACGCCCACGTGGGCCGCGATGTCCTCCAGACCGTCGTACGCCCAGCGGATCTCCCACCCCGGCCAGGTGCGGGCCAGCACGGCGAGCAGGGCGGTCCGGTGGGCGAAGCCGTCCAGATGGATGGTGAACAGGAGCAGCTGCCGCGCGTCGTGGTCGACCAGGGCCGCGCCCTCGCACCACACGTCGTCGAGCCAGTCGTCCCGCTCGACCTCGTGCTGGGCGCGGATGAACCGCGTCGTGCTCGCCGGGCCGTCGAGCAGGTCGACGTCGAGGCGGTTCGCACCCCAGTGGGAGTAGTGGAGCCGCCAGCCGCCGCCCTCGACCAGGACGTAGTTCGTACGCTGCCCCATCGTGCCCCTCTCCGCGCGGCCCGTCGTCCACCGGCCGGTGGGCGCATGGCCTGACCTGTCGCCGTCCGGGTGCGTGCGGGACCCTGCCCCGGCAGGATCGGGGCATGGCGACACAACCAAGGATCGTGGAGCGCCCGGAGCAGCCCTTCGTGGGGGTCCGGGGCAAGGTCACCTGGACGACGTTCGGGCAGCTCGCGGACCGGCTCCCGGAGATCGTGGGTTGGCTGGCGGAGCGCGGGGTCGCGCCGGCGGACGGGCCCTTCTTCAAGTACGACGTCATCGATCCGTCCGACCAGGAGCGGGACTTCGAGGTGGTGGCGGGGGTGCCGGTCGACGAGCGGGTGCGCCTCGACGGGACCGGCGGCACCGATCTGTTCGCAGGAACGCTGCCGGGCGGACGCTATGTGGCCCTCACCCATGTGGGACACCCGGACGAGCTGGCCGGGGTGGCGAGGACCGCGCTGAAGTGGGCGCATGCCAAGGGTCTGGAACTCGACATGACGCAGTCGGCGGCCGGTGAGGTGTGGGGGTGCCGGCTCGAGAGCTACAAGACGGATCCGCGGAGAGAGCCCGATCTGCACAAGTGGGAGACGGAGTTGGCGTTTCGGCTGCGGGACTAGGTCCTGGGTTCGGGGGCTGCGCGGGCTGGGGGCCCGCGCCGCAGTGGGCCGTCCGGCCGCTCAGCTGAGATGCGCCACCAGCGTCACCGTGGTCCCGGCCGCGTCCACCACGACCTCGAACCGGTCGGCGAGGGCGCGGGCCAGCCACAGGCCACGGCCGTGCTCGGCCTCGTCGGCGGCGGGCAGGCTCCCGGGCGGGGTCGGGGCGGTGAAGCCCGGCCCTTGGTCGGCGATGCTGCAACGCAGGCCGCCGTCCGCCCGGTCGAGCAGGATGCGGCCCTTGCCCCCGCCGTGCACGATGGCGTTGCTCGCCACCTCGTGCACGGCGAGCACGAAGTCGCTGAGCCGGGGGTCGCTGAGCCCGGCGTCCTCGGAGCGCCGACTCACCAGATGCCGCAGCAGCGCCAAGTCGGCGGCCACGAAGGGGAGTTCGAGCAGGGCCGTCACGCCTCGCGGCGCGGGAACCGGAGAGCCGTTGGCGCCAGGAGGGTGACCGCCCGCGCCATGCCTGTTGCCGGCACGGTCACTGCTGCCGGCACGGTCTCTGTCGCCGGCACGGCCGCTCTCGCTGTCGCTGTCGCTGCCGCTGTCGCTGTCGCGCCGGAGGATTTCCATGCCGGATCACCCTTCGCCCAGGACGAGTTGCGGGACCTGCGTCGCTCCGCACAGCCGCAGGACCTTGGCCTGCAGCGGCCGGCAGCGGACCTCGACCTGCCGGGCCTCCGGGAGGCCGACGGCGAGCCGGACCAGCAGGCCGGCGCTGTGCGCGTCGAGGAAACACAGCTCGGTGAGGTCGAGCACAGTGGCCGCGCCGGGGACGCGAAGGACCGCGTGGAGCGCCGTGTCGAACGCGTCGCGGGTGGCGAGGTCGGCGTCCCCCGCGAGGCGCAGGCCGTCGTCGGTGCGGCTGATGTCCAGGGCGCCGAGCCGGTGCAGGACCCGCTTGGGGTGGGCGACGCACATCCGGTCGATCAGCGCGTCGTCGAAGGCGCGCCGGTCGTACTCACAGATGGCCGTGAACCCGATGTCGGCGAAGAGCGGGGTGAGCCCGGCCTCGTAGTCGACGAGCAGGTCGTGGTCGACGCCCGGGTCGGCCGCCCAGCCCATGTCACCGAGGGCCCGGACACCCGAAAAGCCTTCTCGGCGGGCGCTGTTGGTGACCTCGACCCAGGTCTGGGCGCGCGCGACGGGGTCGAACCCGGACTCCGGGTCGTACCCCGGCACCTCATTGATCACGACGAGGCGTCCGGCCGCGATCGCCTCCTCGGCCGGCAGCCCGCAGGCGGCGAGCTGCTCGGCCGCGACGGCGGCGGTGGTGGCCGGGTCGGTGAAGAACATGACCCGCTCGCCACGGGCGAGGCCGATGTCGGCGTACGTGGCCCGGATCTCCCAGCGGGCCTCGTCGTCGTCGAAGCCCAGGCAGGCGTGGTCGCCGGCGGTCACCCGGGTGACCGAGAGCGTGCCTGCTGCGGAACTGCTGCTCATGGTCATCGAACGTAGGGGCCGCGCTGCGGCGCGAGCCATCGGTGACCGATGTTGCCTGAAGTCGCCCCGGCTTCGATCAACTGGGGACCACTTCTGCCTGTTCGGGGCGGACCCTAACCGTCCAGGAGTCCCGCGTCGTGGGCCAACAGGGCGATCTGGACCCGGTTGTTGAGATCGAGTTTGGTCAGGATGCGCGAGACGTGCGCCTTGACCGTGGCCACGCTCATATACAGCTCGGCCGCGATCTCGGCATTCGCCAGGCCCCGGCCGACCGCCACCGCCACATCGCGCTCGCGCGGGTTCAGAGCGTCGGTCCTGGTACGTGCCGTCACCTGCCGGGTGTCCGGCTCGGCGCCCGCCGCATGGGACATCAACTGGCGCGTGACGGTCGGCGACAGCACCGGATCGCCGGCCGCGACGCGGCGTACTGCGTCGACGATCTGGGCGGGCGGGGTGTCCTTGAGCACGAACCCGGCGGCGCCCGCGCGCAGCGCCCGCAGGACCTGCTCATCGGCATGGAAGGTGGTGAGGACGACGACCTCGGGGGCGTCCTTGCGGGCGCGCAGCCGCGCGGTGGCGGTGATGCCGTCGATCGACGGCATCCGGATGTCCATCAGTACGACGTCGGGACGGGTACGGTCCACCAACTCGGGCACCTCTGAGCCGTCGGAGGCCTCACCGACGATCTCGATGTCGTCCGCGCCGCCCATCATCAAGGAGAGGCCCGCGCGGACCAGTGGATCGTCGTCGACGAGGAGCAGCCGGATCGCAGTCATGCGCAAACGGTAGCCAGCCGACGAACCACGGACCGCACCCGCCCCCGCGGCACTGCGGGTCCTGGCGTGAACATATCTGTTACAGCGAAAACAGATATCGAAGCCACACGCTGTGAGAGTTTCTTGTCCGACCGGCTGAGCCGAATTATCCGCCACATAAAGTCGATCGCGCCGTGCTACTGTCGACTCAGTTGCAGTTGTGGTTCCCAAAACTTCAAGTGCCCCCATCGACATTCCATGCCGGTGGGAGCACTTTTGTATTTCCGGCAATTTTTCCGGGTGGGGTAATCATCGCAGTGACGCGGAGTTCGCACAGTGCGACTCCGGGAAATGCCCCGAAGGAGATTCAATATGGCTGCCGGTACCGTGAAGTGGTTCAACGCGGAAAAGGGCTTCGGCTTCATCGAGCAGGACGGCGGCGGCCCGGACGTCTTCGCCCACTACTCGAACATCGCCGCCCAGGGCTTCCGCGAGCTGCTCGAGGGCCAGAAGGTGACCTTCGACATCGCGCAGGGCCAGAAGGGCCCGACGGCCGAGAACATCGTTCCCGCCTGACGCCCACGCGTACATAACAGCTGGGGCCCGCACCTTGGGGTGCGGGCCCCAGCTCGTTGCATTTCTGGACAATTCAATTGACTCGTTCTCGCGATTCCCGTGCCACTCGTCCACCGGGAATTCCTTGATACGTGTCGTATCAAGGAAGGTTCCACTTGAACCACACGCGCACGAACGAGCGATTTTCCCGCAACCGATCCGGTGGTACGTCCCGCCGTCGACCGACCGCGCCACGGGGCGAGTTCGCCCCGCCGGTGACGGTCACCCCCGCACTTCCCGCCGTCGACGCGTTCGCCGAGCTGGCCTTGGAGCCGCAGCTGCTCGCCGCGCTCACCGCACAGGGCGTGACCGCCCCCTTCCCCATCCAGGCGGCGACCCTGCCGAACTCCCTTGCGGGGCGGGACGTCCTCGGCCGGGGACGTACGGGCTCGGGCAAGACCCTCGCCTTCGGCCTCGCCCTGCTGGCCCGTACCGCCGGCCTGCGCGCCGAACCTCGGCAGCCGTTGGCGCTGATCCTCGTCCCCACCCGCGAGCTCGCCCAACAGGTCACCGACGCGCTCACCCCGTACGCCCGCGCCGTGCGGCTGCGGCTGGCCACGGTGGTCGGCGGAATGTCGATCGGCAGGCAGGCCAGTGTCCTGCGCGGCGGCGCGGAGGTCGTCGTGGCGACTCCGGGCCGGCTCAAGGACCTCATCGACCGTGGCGAATGCCGGCTTGACCAGGTCGGCATCACCGTCCTCGACGAGGCCGACCAGATGGCGGACATGGGATTCATGCCCCAAGTGACCGCGCTCCTGGACCAAGTGCGCCCCGAGGGCCAGCGGATGCTGTTCTCCGCCACCCTGGACCGCAACGTCGACCTGCTGGTCCGCCGCTACCTGAGCGACCCGGTGGTGCACTCCGTCGACCCGTCCGCGGGCGCGGTCACCACGATGGAGCATCACCTGCTCCATGTGCACGGCGCCGACAAGGACCGGGCAACGACCGAGATCGCGGCCCGCGACGGCCGGGTGATCATGTTCCTGGACACCAAGCACGCCGTCGACCGGCTGACCGAGCACCTGCTGAACAGCGGGGTGCGCGCCGCGGCCCTGCACGGCGGCAAGTCCCAGCCGCAGCGCACCCGGACCCTGTCCCAGTTCAAGTCCGGTCATGTGACGGTGCTGGTCGCGACGAACGTCGCGGCACGCGGTATCCACGTCGACAACCTCGATCTGGTCGTCAACGTCGATCCGCCCGGCGACCACAAGGACTACCTGCACCGCGGCGGCCGCACCGCGCGCGCCGGCCAGTCGGGCTGCGTCGTCACGCTGGTGACACCCAGTCAGCGCCGGGGCATGAGCCGCCTGATGGCCACGGCCGGCATCGTGCCGCAGGTTTCGCAAGTGCGGTCCGGAGAAGCCGAGTTGAGTCGCATCACCGGCGCCCAGGCCCCGTCGGGCGTCCCCGTCACCATCAGCGCACCGGTCGCCGAACGCACCCGGCGCGGCACCTTCGGCCCCGGGCGGGGGCGTCGCGGCCGCGGAGCACCGAACCGGCGCCCCGGTCAGGCGTCACGCAGTGCGGCACGACAGCAAGGCGCCGGTGAAGCAGCCGCGTAGAGCGGCGTGATCAGGCGCTTCACCCACCGCGTCACCCACCACGCAGGAGGCACTCTTTGGCCCCGTTCCAGCTTCACCGGATCGCGGCAGGCGCCGCACCCCACGCCCCGTCCGCCGTCGACATCGCGGACGCCACCGGCCCTCAGGTGTGGGCGGACATGACCGTCGAGGTGGCCCTGTCCGTCATGGCCGCCGCGCAGGCCGGACACCTGGTTCTGTGCGACGCGGACGGCCGCCGCACGGGGTTGATCACCCAGGCCCGACTCAGCGGCGTACGCAACCGTCCTTCGTACACGGACCGGGTCCGCCTGGCGGACATCGTCGACGAAGACCGGACAGCGGCGAACGCCGCTCCCGGCGCCCTCGCCGCGTCCCACTGACCGGTCCACCCTGGTCCCGCCCGACCTCGCCCTGCTCCGCCCACTCCCCCGAGACTGTGAGGCACCATGCGCTGCGTCATCGCCCGCTTCCCCTTCGAACTCACCAAGAGCGGGGTGGTCGCCTCGATGAAGGGCGTCAAGCCCGAGCCGGTCACGGGCGAGTCCGTCCGCATCGGCCGCCGCGACTACCCGGTCAAGCAGGTGGGCGAGGTCATCACCCGGCAGGACCGCCGCGACTTCACCGCCGGGGAGGTCGTCCGGGCCATGACCCGCCTCGGCTTCGCCTGCCGCGCCGTGCCCGCGGCCGTCCCCGCCCGCGCGCTGACGCCGCTCCAGACCGCATCGGCCCTGCTTGGTGCGTCCTCGGCCGCGTAACCGCCCGCGTAACCGGGGAGACGGGGAACGCCTCGTACCCAAGAAGAACCGAAGCAGAACCGAAGACGAAGCCCGAGGGCCCCGTCGGCACACGCCGACGGGGCCCTCGGGCTGTCACGCGACCCCCGCACCGGAGGAGTTCGAGGCCCCAAATTACCTCCGCCTCGAGCACTCAGAAATCTATGCTCGCCAGAGTAGACATTGGGCTATCGCGTGGCTAGAGTTCCCTTCATCGACAAGGTCAGACGAGGCCCGGCAGAGACGAACTGGCGGGTAGAAGTATGTGAAGTTCGCAGGTCAGCGCGGTTGTGGAGTTCCGAAGCCAAGCAGTTCCCAGGACGGCGACGGGGCTGGCGCCCGCGCTGGGCGGCCCGCGGGTTCAGGGGCTGCCATCGGCAGGAGAGTACGAAGAAGTACCGAGGAAGAACGGAGGATGCAAACGCCATCAGGATCGCCCGGGCGAGGAGGAATCACCCCGGGTACCGCAAGACCCCAGAATGGAAGGTGGTCCTCGGTCACGCATCCGCGATCCCCGCGCTCCCGGCCTTTTACGGGCCGGGCGGCGGAAAACAGAAGGTCGGCGCAGCAGTAGGCCCGGCCGATGGTGTTGAATTTCCTTCGGGGCCCTGGTGCCGTACGGCACCAGGGCCCCTCGACGCGTTGTTGCATAACGAGGTGACATGACAGCAGATACCCCGCTCAGCGGTCGTCTGGACGACGACGACTACCCCGCCTACACGATGGGCCGAGCCGCCGAGATGCTCGGCACCACCCCCGGCTTCCTGCGTGCCATCGGCGAGGCCCGCCTGATCACGCCGCTCCGTTCGGAGGGCGGGCACCGCAGGTACTCGCGCTATCAGCTGCGGATCGCCGCCCGCGCCCGTGAGCTGGTCGGCCAAGGGACACCCGTCGAGGCCGCGTGCCGCATCGTCATCCTCGAGGATCAGCTCGAGGAGGCGCAGCGCATCAACGCCGAGTATCGCCGGGCCGAAGCCCAGCGGGCCGACAGCCCGAACTGAGCCCGCCCGGCACCACCGGCCCGTCCGGCGTTCGAGGTCGAGGCCGCGGCGGAGGCCCCAAGGGAATGGGGCGGGGGGAGAGTTTCATGCAGCCCACGGCAACCACGCCCTGACCCGAAACCCCCCGTCCCCCGCATCCCCGTGCCCCAGCCGCCCGCCCGCGAGCGTGGCCCGCTCGGTGAGCCCGATCAGTCCCTGCCCGGAACCCGGCACGGCCGGCACCTCCCCCGGCGGCGCCGGATTGGCGACCTCCACGGTCAGCCCCTCCCCCGCCGCTCCCGCCACGGACACCGTGACCTCCGCCCCCGGCGCGTGCTTGCGCGCATTGGTCAGCCCTTCCTGGGCGATCCGGTAGGCGTTGCGCCCGATTCCGGCCGGGACCTTCGCGGGGTCCGGAATGCGGCAGTCCAGGATGACCTTCATGCCCGCCTCACGGGACTCGGCGACCAGCGCGTCGAGGGCGGCGAGGGTGGGCTGGGGCCGTCCGGTCTCGTCGGTGGGTTCGTTGGTGCGCAGCACCCCGATGATCTCCCGCAGGTCCTGCAACGCCTCGTGCGCGCTGTCCCGGATGACCCCGGCCGCACGGGCGACCTCCGCCTGCGGGGCGTCGGGGCGGAACTCCAGGGCGCCCGCGTGCACGCTGAGCAGGGTCAGCCGGTGTGCGAGCACGTCGTGCATCTCGCGGGCGATCTCCTCGCGGGCCAGGCGCTGGGCCTTCTCGGCGCGCAGGGCCGCCTCGGACTCGGCTCGCCGGGCCCGGTCGCGCAGGCTCAGCAGGAGCTGGCGGCGGGAGCGCACGAACATCCCCCAGCCGATCACCACGAGGCTGACCAGAACACCGAACCCCACGGAGACCCCGTACGGCATGTCGGGGTCGGGCCGGTACGCGTAGAAGAACGGCACCGACGCGAGGGAGACGCCGCCGAGCCAGGCGACGTACTTGAAGGGCCGGTGCACGGCGACGGTGAAGACCGCGATCGCGGCCGCGATGCCCGCGGTGTCCGACACCAGGCCGAGCGCGGTGAGCGTGACGGCGAGCTCGACCGGCCAGCGCCTGCGCAGCCAGAGCGCGGCGCAGGCCAGGCCGCCGATCAGCTGGTCGAGGGTGGCCAGGCCGGGAGAGATGTCGGGGTTCTTGCCGATCGCGTCCATGGTCATCATCGCGATCGCAGCGGCCGTGAGGAAGATCAGGAAGTCCACGATCCAGTCGCGGAACGTCCGCCTCGGCCGGCCCTCGCGCGTGCGGTCCCGGTCCGGGTCCAGTTCGACGGCGACGGCGGAGGGCAGCAGCCACGGCCACCGGTACTCCGGCGCCACCTGCGGGAGGGCCTCGCCCGTCCCTTGCCCGGCACCGGGTGCCGGCTGCTTCTCAGCCTTCATGGTCGACTTCTCGGCCTTCATAGTCGACAAATTTACGCAGCTAGGGCGCCCGGAAAGGCCCTCGGGGGCCAATCACCGACGAAAGTAGGGGTCCGGTAGACCTTCGGCGCGGTCCCCGGGGCGGGGCCGCGACCTTGGTCGTCGCGGCCTCGCCCGGTGGCCGATGCGGCCCGGCGCGGGGCCGGGCGACGATCACTGCATGAAGAAGCTGCTGGAGTTCATCGGTGTGATTCTGCTGATTCAGGGCGTGGGCGGTCTGGTCTATGCGCTCTTCGGCTGGGTGAAGTGGGGACTCATCCAGAAGCTGGGCATCTTCGAGGGCTACGAGCTGTTCGCGAGCATCGTGGTGATCGTGCTCGCGGTCGCGGTGTTCGCCGTCGCCGAACGCGCCAAGTCCTGACCGCCCGCGCGGGGTTCAGCAGGTGTGGTCGACCAGGTCGAAGGACGCGTAGTGGTCGGCGGTGTAGTAGTCCTCCTGGTTGGCCTCGCCAGTGACGATGCGGCGGGCGCCGCGGTTGTCGGAGCCCGGCGTGATGACCGTGTACTCGTGGTAGTAGCCGGCGGCGTGGCTCGGCAGGACGCCTTCGCGGTTCTGGAAGACGGTGCCGTCCTGCGGGTAGGGGTAGGGGCCGTTCGCCTCGATCAGGTCGAGGGTGTCGTGCGCCTGGGAGGGCAGGGCCGAGTAACAGATGTCGCCGACCGCGGCGATCGCTGCCGCGGAGTGGGCGGGTGCGGCAACCGGTGCCGCGTGGGCCGCGACGGGCCCGCCGATGAGGAGGGTGGCGGTGAGAGCTATGCCTGTGGCGATACGTGGGGGGATTCGCATGCGTTCATGATGACGCGCGTAGATGGTGGGGCGTCAAGGCCAAGTGCCTTGAGTTTTCCGAGAGTTAACCGCGCTGCTCGTCCTGCAGCTGCTCCCGCTTGACCATGTGTTCGCTCACGCCCAGGCGGGCGTTGGCCCCCGCGTAGAGCACACTGCCCGAGAGCAGAAGGGGGATCGACAGGACGAGAAGCAGCAGGCTGTACTGGATTCCCTGGCGCCACGCATCCATGTCGGCCTCGTACCCGTCCGGATCGGGCAGCCGCAGCCACAGCCACAGTCCCCACAGCAGGAGAGCCGCACCCCCGGCGATCAGCCCCATGCCCCGCTGGCGCGCCCGCTGCGCCTCCTGCATGAACCGCAGATCCAGAGCCTTCGCATCCATGTCTTCCCCACCTCGTACGACGTCGACTTCGCGGTGCGCACAGCCGCTCGAACCTAGCAACCGCCCTGATCAGCCGCGCGACGCCCCCAAGTCGTCCCGACAAGCACCAGCCCCGCCCCCAACAGCCCCACCGCGCCCAGCGCTTCCCCGCCGATCGCGATGCCGACGGCCGCCGCCCACAGCGGCTCCGTGCCGAGCAGCAGGCTGACCCGGGACGGGGACGTCTTGCGTACGGCCCACATCTGGACGCCGAAGGCGAAGAGGGTGCAGAAGACGGAGAGGAAGACCAGGCCCGCCCACTCCCGCGGACCGAACCCGACCGCCGCCGACCACGGCGACTCCCCCACGCCCGCTCCCGCGAGCAGCGCGAACACACCTACCGCCGCGCCCAGTTGGACCGTCGTCAGCGACAGCGAATCGGCGTCCTGGACTGCCTTGATCCGCGCCATGGCCAGCACATGCGCGGTCCGCGCGAGAGCGGCGAGCAGGATCAGCAGATCGCCCGGCGAGGGGCTGGTGAAGCCTCCGTTCTGCGTCAGCAGCACCACACCGAGCACGGAGAGGCCGGCCGCGGCGAGGAAGGCCCGCGAGGGGGCGCGCCTGGTCACGGCCGCCTCGGCGAGCGGGGTGAAGATCATGGTGAGGCTGATGATGAGGCCGGCGTTGGTCGCCGACGTGTGCACGACGCCGTACGTCTCCAGGAGGAAGATCCCGCCGAGGATCAGCCCGAGCAGCCCGGCCCCCCGCCACTGCGCCCCGCCGAGGGCCCGCAGCTTCCGCCACCCGACGACGGCCAGGACGGGCAGCACCAGCGCGAACCGGAGCACCAGGACGGCGATCACGGTGTGCGAGGTGGTGATGCCCTTGGCCGCGAGATAGCTGCCGCCCCAGACGACGGCCACGAGCAGCACGGGCAGATCGGTCAGCCAGGCGCGGCGGGGCGCGAGGGTGCCCGGAGTGGTGGCGAGCGTCGACACGGGGTGGGTCTCCAACGGGTACGGCGTGGTGGAGACTTCGGCGGCTCGCACGGGGAGCGCTCACCGTATCCGGCGAGATCGCTCCCCGGCAGGGGTGTCTCACGGGTCGATCACTGGTCGGTACCTGGCGGTCACTGGTCGAGCGAGTAGCTGCCGTACTCGGGGCGTCCGTTGAGTTCGTACGTGCTGATGACCACGCCCGTGCTGGTGGTGCGCGACTGGGCGAGCTTGAACGCCGTGGGCAGACCGCCCTCGGCGAACAGGCGCTTGCCACTGCCGAGCACCACCGGGAACGTCATCAGATGCACGGTGTCGATCAGATCGTGCTGGAACAGCGACTGGGCGAGATTGCCGCTGCCGTGCAGCTGCAACTCGCGGCCGTCCTGCTCCTTGAGCGCGGTGACGTCCTTGGCCAGGTCCTCGGCGCCGATCAGGTGGGAGTTGTTCCAGTCGGCGGACTTGAGGGTGGTGCTGGCGACGTACTTGGGCAGGGCGTTGAGCTTGTCGGAGACGATGTCGCCGCTGACCTTGGGCCAGTACCCGGCGAAGATCTCGTACGTTCCCCGGCCGAGCAGGAAGGCGTCCGCCCGCTCGAAGTTCTCGGTCACGAAGGCGCCGAAGTCGTCGTCCCCGAAAGGAACGGACCAGCCGCCGTGCGGGAAGCCGCTGCTGGCGTCCTCCTCGGGGGCGCCGGGCGCCTGGAAGACGCCGTCGAGGGTGACGAACTGGGTGAGGGTGATCTTCATGGTGTGCGCTCCTTCGGTGCGGAAGATGTCGCCTCTATGACCGTGGCACGGGCCGGAACTCATCGCGGGTTCGGTGTCCGATCTCCGCCAGCCCCGAGGGCTCCCGGGCGATTTCATTGAACTCGCAACCACTACTGAGGAGCACGCGATGAACGGCATGAACAGCAAGGTGGCCCTGGTGACCGGCGGCAGCCGCGGGATGGGGGCGGCGATCGCGCTGCGCCTGGCCCAGCAGGGCAACGATGTGGCGATCACCTATGTGCGGGGCGAGGACGCGGCCCGCGAGGTCGTCGCGAAGATCGAGGCCGCCGGGCAGCGGGGGCTCGCGATCCAGGCCGACGCGGCGGACGTGGCGGCTCCGGCCGCCGCGGTGGAGCGTACGGTCGCGGAGTTCGGGCGCCTGGACATCCTGGTGAACAACGCGGGCATCGGCGTACTCGCCCCGCTGGGCGACCTGGCGCTCGCCGATGTGGACCGGGTCCTCGACATCAATGTCCGCGGGGTGTTCCTGGCCTCGCAGGCGGCGGCCGGCAAGCTGGAGCGCGGGGGCCGGATCATCACCACCGGTTCCATCATGGCGTACCACGTGCCGGGTCCCGGCGGGACGCTGTACGCGATGAGCAAGGCGGCGCTGATCGGCCTGACCAAGGCCCTCGCCAGGGAGTTGGGCGGTCAGGGCATCACCGCGAACCTGGTGAACCCCGGCCCGATCGACACGGACATGAACCCGGCGGACGGCCCCTACGCGGAGCCGCAGGCCGCGATGACGGCGCTCGGCCGGTTCGGCTCGGCCGATGAAGTCGCCTCCCTGGTCGCCTACTTGGCGAGCGAGGACGCGTCGTACGTCACCGGGGCCGAGTTCGCGGTCGACGGCGGGCACGCGGCCTGACTGCAGGCCGATTCGGCAACGTACAAAAAAAATGAGGCGCACCGGGGCTGTCCTCCCGGTGCGCCTCACGTTCTACGGGGCTTCAAGCGGCAGCGTTCAGCCGCCCAGCTCCTGGTGGCGGGCCGCCAGCTTCGCCGTGCCGTCCTCGGTCAGGGAGCCGAAGAGGCGGAGGCGGGAGAAGCCGCCGTCCGGGAAGATGTCGATCCGCACGAGGCTGCCGACCGCCGGGGTGTCCAGGACGAACCGGTGGTTGGTGTCGGGCTGCAGGCGGGTGCGCGGCAGGAACTCCTGCCACTCAGCGTCGTCGCTCGACTTGATGGAGAGCGACGCCCAGCCGGCGCTGTTGCCCTTGAGGTACGCCGTGTCGATCTCGATGGCGCTGATCGAGGACTCGGCGACGAGCTGGTAGTTGATCCAGTCGTTGCCGTTGTCACGGCGGCGGGCGGTCTCCCAGCCGTCGTCCATCTTGCGGGAGCGGCCCGGGTTGATGGTGTTGACCGGCGAGGAGTAGAAGCGGTTGGACGCGTCGGTGACGGCGCCGCCGTTCTCCAGGGCGACGACGTCGAAGGCGCCGAGGGCCTTGAGCCACTTCGGGTCCGGGAGGACCTCGCCGTAGACGCGCAGGCGGGCGATGCCGCCGTCGGGGTGCTGGTTGACGCGCAGGTGCGTGAAGCGCTGCTCGGCCGTCACCTCGAAGCCGTTGGCCGCGTGGCCGCCGACCGCCGTACGGGGAACGATGGTCGTCCACTTCACGTCGGCGGAGAGGAGCTCCTCCGGCGTGGGCGCGCCCTCGACCGAGGCGGCCTCGACGGAGACGGCCTGCGGCATGTTGCCGCGGAAGTGGGCGGTGTCGACGACGATGCCGCGGATGACGCCGGGGGCGCCCAGGCGAACGAGCGCCCAGTCGTGGTCCTCGGGGGTCGGCCAGGGCTGCTCGGCGGAGATGCCGCGGCGACGGCGGGTCTCCCAGCCGTCCATGACCTTGCCCTTGTGGCCGAAGTGCTCGGGGTCGAACTCGGCGGCCTCGGGGACCAGGAGGTTCTCGCGCTGGGCGAAGAACTCGTCGTTGGCGGCGATGACACCGGCGCCGAGCTGACGGTCCGCGAGGTTGGCGTACTGGGTGAACGGGAACTCCGCCGTGCGGTAGTCGGCGTACGGGTCGCCGCCGCCGTAGGGGTTCGCGTTACCGGTGAAGGAGGGAATGCCCGTCACAGTGTCAGTTCTTCCTTTCAAGGAGTCGGCCGGTGGGTTCGGTGAACTCGCCGTTGTGCAGGATGCGCTCGCCGCGCAGCCAGGTGGACTTGACGACGCCGCTGAGGGTCTTGCCCGCGTACGCCGTGACCTTGTTCCTGTGCTGCAGTTCGGCCGCGTCGACGGTGAAGGTCTCGTCGGGCGCGAGGACCGCGAAGTCGGCGTCGCGGCCGGCCTCGATGGCGCCCTTGTTGTCCAGGCCGACCAGCTTCGAGGTCTGCGTGGACATCCAGCGCACCACGTCCTCGAGGGAGTGGCCGCGCTTCTTGGCCTCGGTCCAGATGGCCGGGAGGCTCAGCTGGAGGCCGGAGATGCCGCCCCAGGCGGTCGCGAAGTCGTCCGTCTTGAGGTCGGCGGTCGACGGGGAGTGGTCGGTGACGATGACGTCGATGGTGCCGTCGGCCAGGGCCGCCCAGAGCAGGTCCTGGTTGGCGCCCTCGCGGATCGGCGGGCAGCACTTGAACTCGCTCGCGCCGTCCGGGACTTCCTCGGCGGTGAGCGTGAGGTAGTGCGGGCAGGTCTCGACGGTGAGCTTGACGCCCTCGGCCTTGGCGGCGGCGACCAGCGGCAGCGCGTCCGAGGAGGACAGGTGCAGCACGTGGACGCGGGCGCCGATGCGCTTGGCGGTGTCGATGAGCCGCTTGATCGCGACGTCCTCGGAGATCCGCGGCCGGGTCTGCAGGTAGTCGTCGTACTTCGGGCCGCTCAGGTGCGGCGCGACGTCGAGCTCGTGCGGGTCCTCGGCGTGCACGATCAGCAGGCCGTCGAAGCCGGCGATCTCGGCCATGGAGGTGGCCAGCTGGTCGCCGTCCAGGTGCGGGAACTCGTCCACGCCCGACGGGGACAGGAAGCACTTGAAGCCGTAGACGCCGGCGTCGTGCAGCGGCTTGAGGTCCGCCACGTTGTCCGGCAGGGCGCCGCCCCAGAAGCCGACGTCGATGTGCGCCTTGGCGGCGGCGACTTCCTGCTTCGTACGGAGGTTGTCGACCGTGGTGGTCGGCGGCAGGGAGTTCAGCGGCATGTCCACGAGCGTGGTGATGCCGCCGGCCGCGGCCGCGCGGGTGGCCGTGTAGAAGCCCTCCCACTCGGTGCGACCGGGGTCGTTCACATGGACGTGGGTGTCCACGAGGCCGGGGAGCAGCACGTCGTCCCCGAAGTCCTCGAGCCGGGCGCCCGCGGGCACCTCGGCCTCGTACGGCAGCACCGCCGCGATCTTCCCTCCGGAAACGGCGACCGATGCGGCCCGCGTCCCCTCGGGGGTGATGACACGCGTCGAGCGCAGTACCAGTTCTACGTCGGACACCCCTGCCCCTCTCTTCACTCTTCGTACAGCTCGTGCGCGTGCAGCTCATGCTCGGGCAGCTCGTGCACCGGATCTTCCGCACTGCGGAATTCAACGTTCTGTTGAACGAGTCTTCATGCCGGGCCGTGGTCCGTCAAGACCCACCCCCGGGCACCGGAACTCTACTCAACATCATTTAGCTGTTTCCACAAAGTGGAAGTAAGATTTCGCATAGCAGAACGGAGCTATCGACAAGTCGGAGCGTGACGACACACGGACAAAGGGGCGCTGACCGGCGAAGACCGTCATACCCCGGCCCGCCCTCATGGCCAGAACCGACCGGTAGGCTGCAGCATTGCCTGCCAGCACTGAAAGGACCGCGCCGTGCCGACGTCCAGCGCCAGCACCACCGACTCCAAGTCCACCGCGCCCAGCGGCGGCGTCCAGTCCCTCGAGCGCGCCTTCGACCTCCTCGAGCGTATGGCCGATGCCGGGGGCGAGGTCGGCCTGAGTGAGCTGTCCGCGAGCAGCGGACTGCCCCTGCCGACCATCCACCGCCTGATGCGCACGCTCGTGGCCTGCGGTTATGTCCGCCAGCAGCCCAACCGCCGGTACTCCCTCGGCCCCCGCCTGATCCGCCTCGGCGAGTCCGCGTCCCGCCTTCTCGGCACCTGGGCGCGTCCTTACCTGGCCCGCCTGGTCGAGGAGACCGGCGAGACCGCGAACATGGCGCTGCTCGACGGGGACGAGATCGTGTACGTCGCCCAGGTGCCCTCGAAGCACTCGATGCGCATGTTCACCGAGGTGGGGCGGCGCGTCCTGCCGCACTCCACGGGCGTGGGCAAGGCCCTCCTCGCGCACACGCCGCCGGAGGAGGTGCGGTCGCTGCTCGCCCGGACCGGGATGCCGGCGGCGACCGAGAAGACGATCACCACGCCCGAGGGCTTCCTCGACGCGCTTCAGCTGGTACGCGACACCGGGTACGCGGTGGACGACAACGAGCAGGAGATCGGGGTGCGGTGCCTCGCGGTGTCCGTGCCCAACTCCCCCACGGCGGCGGCGATTTCGATCTCCGGCCCCGCGGGTCGCGTGACCGAGGCCGCGACGGACAAGATCGTGCCGATCCTGCAGCAGGTGGCCGCCGAGCTTTCGGTGGCGCTGACGAGTACGGGGCCCGCCCAGTAGAACGGCCTGCTCAGGCCAGGTACAACAGCTCGCGCAGAGGGGCCCGCCCGGGAATTGGGGGCGGGCCCCTCCGGCATGTCCGGGGACAGCTTCGGCGACGTACGTACGAAGTACCTATGCGTGACAGATTCCGTGCCTCGCCGATTTTTCTAACTTCATGACCAGCGGGAAACACCCCGCACCCCGCACCCGAAGCAGTCAGGTGCACACAGGTCATGGAGGACCAGCAATGAGCGACATCAACGCCACCGAACTCGTCGGCCGCTACCTCGCCGCCTGGAACGAGACCGACGCCACCGCGCGTCGTGCCCTGATCGCCGAGGTCTTCGACGAGCAGGCCGGGTACACCGACCCGCTGGCCGACGTCCGCGGCCACGACGCCCTCGACGCGACCATCGGCGCCGTGCAGGGACAGTTCCCCGGCCTGGTGTTCAGCCTCGCGGGCCCGGTCGACGCGCACCACGACATCGCCCGGTTCACCTGGAACCTCGGGCCCGAGGGCGAGCAGCCCCTGGTCGTCGGCTTCGACGTCGCCGTCATCGGCGAGGACGGCCGGATCACCGACGTGCACGGCTTCCTCGACAAGGTGCCGTCCGGGGTCTGACCCGCCGCGGGCCGGGCATGCCGCCCGGCCCGCGGCCCGCACGGCTCGTTCAGCGCCCAGCACAGCTCGTTCATTCGTCCGTACGTCCCGTACGTCCCGTCCGTACGTCCCGATCCGGAGGGTCTGCCCAGCATGTCCACCACCACGTACGCCACCACGGAAACCGCCCACCGACCGGCGCCCGCACCCGCGTTCGCCTGGGGAACCCTGCTGGTCCTGCTCGCCGGGGTCTTCATCACCACCCTCGACGTGTTCATCGTCAATGTCGCGATCCCCTCCGCCCAGGCCGACCTGGGCGCGAGCACCGCCGCGATCCAGTGGGTCGTGGCCGGCTTCGGCCTCGCGGTCGGGGCCGGGCTGATCACCGGCGGACGGCTCGGCGACATCTACGGGCGCCGCCGGGTCTACGGCATCGGCATCGCCCTGTTCACGCTCGCCTCCGCGGCCTGTGCGCTGGCCGGCAGCGCGGAGTTCCTGATCGCCGCGCGGTTTCTGCAGGGCGGGGCGATGGCGCTGCTCATGCCGCAGGTGCTCGGCATCATCACGGTCGCCTTCAGCGGCGCCGCGCAGGTGAAGGCGTTCGGCGCCTACGGGCTCGCGATGGGCTTCGCCGGGGTGTTCGGGCAGCTGATCGGCGGGGCGCTGGTGCAGGCCGATCTGTTCGGGCTCGGCTGGCGCGCGATCTTCTGGATCAACGTGCCGGTCGGCGCGCTCACGCTCGCCCTGCTGCCGCGCCTCGTCCCCGAGTCCCGGGGCGAGGGCGGGCGCCGGCTCGACACCCTGGGCATGGTCCTCGTGACGGCGGGCCTGGTCGCGGTGGTGCTGCCGCTCATCCAGGGGCCCGGGCAGGACTGGCCGCTGTGGACCTGGCTGTCGCTGGCCGCAGCGCCGCTGCTGCTCGGGGTGTTCCTCGTCCAGCAGCGCCGGCTCGCCGGACGGGGCGGGGCGCCGCTGGTCGACCCGGCGATGTTCCGGGAGCGGGCCTTCACCGTGGGCCTCGGCATCGCGCTGGTCTACGCCCTCGCGATGGGCTCCTTCTTCCTCGTCCTGGCGCTCTATCTGCAGCAGGGCCACGGCATGTCGGCGCTCGACTCGGGGCTGCTCTTCATCGCCCTGGGCGCCGGGTACTTCCTCGCCTCCAGTGCCTCGGCGAAGGTCGCGCAGCGGCTCGGCCGGCAGGTCATCGCGGTGGGAGCCGTGGCCCAGGCCGCCGGGTACGGGCTGCTCGCGCTGACCGCCGACGGGATCGGCGCGACCGGTCCGGTCGGGCTGCTGATCCCCGGCATGGTGCTCTCCGGGGTCGGCATGGGCCTCGCCCTGGTCCCGATGTCCGGGATCGTGCTGGCCGGGGTCGGCGCCCGGTACGCGGGATCGGCGGGCGGGGTCCTGGCCACCGCCCAGCAGGTCGGCGGGGCGCTCGGGGTGGCCGTGGTCGGGATCGTCTTCTACGGCGTACTCGGCGACCGGCCCCTCGCGGCGGACTTCGGCCCGGCGTTCACCTGGGGCCTGGGGACCCTCATCGGGTGCTGCCTGGCCACGGCGGCCCTGGTCCAGCTGCTCCCTCGGCCGGCCCGGACGTCGTAACCGCAGAAGCGGCGCCGGACCTCGGGTCCGGCGCCCGGTCAGACGTCGAAGTTGAACCCGAAGGCCCGTACCCCCGTCGCGGTCCGCGGACGATGACTCGTCCGCGGGCCGAACGCCACGTAGGTACCGGGGCCGTGCTCCCGCTCCCCCTCGATGAGCGTGCCCTCGACGACGAAGTAGCCCTCGCCGTACGTCTCGTGGACGTCGACGTCGGGCCACTCGGCGCCGGGGGCGAGGTCGATCACCCAGACCCGCAGCCCCTCGGCACCCGGCAGCAGCCGGGCCTCGATGCCGGGGCCGATCTCGACCGGCGGGACCGTGTCGACGTCGACCGGCAGTATCTGTCCGGGCAGTACCGGCGGTGGCGTGCTCATGCGCTCAACTCCTCTTCCAGGTCGGCGAGTTCACCCCGCGAGGCGATGCCCAGCTTGGGGTACGCCTTGTAGAGGTGGTGGCCGACGGTGCGATGGCTCAGGAACAGCTGGGCCGCGATGTCGCGGTTGCTCAGACCCTGGGCGGCGAGCCGGACGATCTGCAGCTCCTGCGGGGTCAGTTCGGCGGCGATCCCGGTCGCGGCGGGGGCCGCGTCCGCCCTGGGGGCGCCGGTGGCGGTGAGTTCGCTGCGGGCCCGCTCGGCCCACGGCCGCATCCCCAGGCGCTCGAACACCTCCAGGGCTCCGGCGAGTTGGCCGCGCGCCTCCGCCTTGCGCTTGCCCCGGCGCAGCCACTCGCCGTACAGCAGCGCGGTCCGCGCGTACTCCACGGGTCGGGCGCCCGGGTCGTGCAGTTCCAGCGCGGCCGTGTAGTGCGTCTCCGCCTGTTCGCCGGTGGCCAGCAGGGCACGGCAGCGCCGTACGAGGGCGTCGGCCCAGGGCTGCCGGCTGCGCGCCGCCCAGGCCTCGAAGCGCTCCAGGGGTTCGGCCGCCCGCTCCGGTTGTGCTACCCGGACGGCGGCCTCCACCAGATCCGGCGTGCTGCGGGTGGCACAGAAGTGGTGCCGCATCGGCTCCCGGGTCAGCCGGTCGAACCGGCCGAGCGCCGACTCCGGGCGGCCGAGGCCCAGTTCGAGCAGGCCGAGCGCCCAGTACGCCCAGGGGGCACCCGGCGCCATGGTGGCCGCGCCGCCTCCGTCGAGGGCCCGGTCGGCGTGGTCCCGGCAGCGCTCCTCGTCGCCCTCGGCGGCGGCCAGGCAGGCGAGCACGCTGTGGGACTGGCTGACCCACTGCGCCTGCCCGGTGTCCCTGGCGAGCCGCAGCGCCTCGTCGGCGGTGGCGAAAGCCTCGCGGTACCGGCCGGTGAACACCTCGCCCTCCGCGAGGAAGAACAGCGTGGTCGGCAGCCGCCCGGCGCTGCCGCTGTCCCGTTGCGACTGGCTGAGCTCCCGGGCCAGTTCGTACGCCGCCGAGTCCTGGCCCCGGCTCAGCGCCACGCCGCACAGCAGCATCAGCTCCTCGGGCCGGGCGGCGCCCGCCCGGCGGATCCGGTCCAGGGTGGTGCGCAGCACGGGCTCGGGTCTGCCTGTTCCGCGGGGTGCAGGGCGTCCGGGCCGATGCCTTGCGCGGCGGCCGCGTGCAGCACGACGGCGAGGCTGCCGGTGCCGTCGGCGGCGGCCAGGAGCAGCAGCAGCCGGGTGGGGTCGGGCAGCCGGCTCACCCGGCCGTGGAAGGCCAGTTCGAGGCGGCTGGTCAGCGGCAGCGCGCCCGGAGCGGCGCCCGGTGACTCGGCGGCGAGGGCGACGGGGAGTTCGAGCAGGGCGAGGGGGTTGCCGTGCGCCTCGGCGAGTACGCGGTAGCGGAGCGTGGGCGTGAGGTCGGCGCTGCGCTCGTCGAGGAGCGCGCCCGCGGCCCGGGCGGGCAGGCCGGTCAGGCGCAGTTCGGGTAGGCCGGGTGCGTCGAAGGACCCTTCGCCTTCGCGGGCGGCGAACAGCAGGGCGACGCCTTCGCTCTGCAGGCGCCGCGCGGCGAACAGGAGGGCGCCCCGGGAGGCGGCGTCCAGCCAGTGGGCGTCGTCGACGAGGCACAACAGGCCTTCGGCGGAGTCGAGTTGCCCCCGCGCCTCGGCGAGCAGGGACAGGACGGCGAGGCCGATCAGCATCGGTTCCGGGGCGTCGCCCTTCGCGAGGCCGAGTGCGGTACGGAGCGCGTCGCGCTGCGGGGCGGGGATGGCGTCGAGGTGGCGCAGGGCCGGGGTGAGCAGCAGCTGCAGTGTGGCGAAGGGGAGTTGGGACTCGGCCTCGACGGCTGCGGCGCGCAGGACGACGAGGTCGGCGGCTTCGCTTGCCGCGTGGTCGAGGAGGGCCGTCTTGCCGATGCCGGGGTCGCCGCGCAGGACCAGGGTCCCGCTGTGCCCTTGGCGGGCGGCGGCGGTGAGCTCGGCTATGCCGGAGAGCTCGGATTCACGTCCCCTGAGCGGCATTTGGTCATCTTGGCATGGGGGGCTTCCTTTCCCCTCCCCGCCCCTTCCCGAAATGCTGCGCAGCCTTCCGCCCTGCGGGCGGTGTCCTCAAGCGCCGGACGGGCTGGTTTTACCAGCCCGTCCGGCGCTTGAGGACACCGGCGGTCAGGGGCCGGTCTTGACCTCAGCCCCCAACCGGCCGTCAGCCATGACCACCACCTGATCCGCCTCACCCAAGTGCCCCCGGTCATGCGTGACCAGCACCGTCGAGGTGGACCGCTCCCGCGTGAGCCGGACCAGCAGGTCGAGCACAGCCACCCCCCGCTCGTGGTCGAGCGCACTCGTGGGCTCGTCCACGAGGAGCACGGAGGGCTCGTTCATCAGGGCCCGCGCGATGTTGACCCGCTGCCGCTGCCCCCCGGACAGCTGGTGCGGACGCCGCTCCGCCTTGTCGGCCAACCCCACCGCGGCCAGCAACTCCCGCGCCCGCTCCCGCACTTGACGAGGCCTTCGGCCATCCAGGTGGGCCATCACCTGAAGCTGCTCCACCGACGTCAGGGACGGCAGCAGGTTCGGCTGCTGGAAGACGATCCCGATCCGCTCCCGCCGAAGCGCCGACTTCTCGGCCGCCCCGAGCGAGCCCGTCGACGTACCGCCCACGACGACCTCCCCCCTGTCCGGCGTCACCAGCGTCGCCGCCACCGCGAGCAGGCTCGACTTGCCCGAGCCCGACGGCCCGACGATCGCGGCCATCGTGCCGCCGGGCACGGACAGTCCGACCCGGTCCAGCGCGGTGAGCCGGCCGTCGCCGTCGGGGTAGGTCAGCGTGACATCGGCCAGGACGAGGTTCGACGTATTCATCGGGCGCTCCCCAGAGCAACGAGCGGATCCACGGCGGTGATCCGGCGAATGGACAGCGCGGCACCGAGGACACCGAGCACGATCATGACGGCGGCGGGCACGAGCACGGTCGGCGCGTCCAGGACGAACGGCACGTCCCCGCCACTGATCACCCCGCCGATCCCGGCGGCGAGCGCCGTCCCGAGGCCGCACCCGGCGGACAGCATCAGGACGGCCTGACCGAGCGCGTCCTTGAGGAGGTAGGGCGTTCCGGCGCCCAGCGCCTTCAGGACGGCGATGTCGGCGCTGCGCTGGATCGTCCACACCGTGAAGAACGCCCCTATGACGAGCGCCGAAATCGCGAACAAGAAGCCGCGCATCAGCTGCAGCGAGCCGTTCTCCGCCTGGTAGGAGCCGATCGCGGAGAGTGCGTCGTCGAGGCCCCGGCTCTCGGTGCCCGCCGCCTTGTCGCCCGCCGCGAGATCCGCGCCGCCGCCCGTGCTGAGCGCGATCACCGTGGCCTGCTCGTCCAGGGACGTGCCGTTGTGGCCGACGCGCTGCCAGTCGTCGAGCGTCGTCCACACCACCGGGGTGTGGCTGTACGAGGCCGAGCCGGCCACCGCCGCGACGTTCAGCTCGAGCGTCCCGAGGCGGACCTTGTCGCCCGCGCGTACGTCCAGTTCCGTGGCGGCCTTCTCGGAGAGGACCGCCCGGCCGGGTGCGAGCCCGCGCGGTGCGATCTTGGCGTCGGGCTCGACGCCGAAGGCGGAGACGGCGGCGGTGCGGTCGCCCGCGCCGCCGTTCAGGGTGCGGATGCCGATCGGCTCGGCGGACCGGACGCCGTCCTGCCCGGCCCAGGTCTGCCAGGACTTCTCCGGCAGGGTGGAATTGGTGAAGGAGACCGACTGCCCGGCAGGCGGTTTCGCGAAGGCCAGGTGGTCGGCGGGCAGGCCGGTGATCGCCGAGGTGTTCTCCCGGGCGAGGCCGGCCGTCAGCCCGGACAGCAGCCCGACAAGGAGCGTGATGAGCACCACCACCGTGCCCATCAGCGCGAAGCGCCCCTTGGCGAACCTGAGATCTCTCCATGCGACGAACATGCCCCCACCCTGGCCGGGACGGGGCCCGTGGGGCATCGCGCCCCGGTTCGGACCTGCGGCATCGATGGACGCAGGGCGGAATCAAACTTTCGATTGACCGGCTGCGGCTCGGCCGCTGTCGGTGGTCCCGCCTACGCTGGATGAGTCATGGAAACCGCACAGAGCACCGCGAACCCCTCGAACCCCGCGATCCCCGCGAACGGTTCGAGTCGTTCCCTCGCCCCCGTCCTGCGCGCCCTGCGCGGCTGTCTGCATCTGCTGATGGCCGGGCTGCTCGCGCTCGCCGCCGTGCGGGCGGTCACCGACGGCACACAGCACCGGGCGACGCTGGTGGTCGCGGCCTGTGCGGTGCTTGCCATCGCCTACGGGGCGGGGCTCGTGCTGCCGCTCGTACGACGCTCACAGGCCACGCGGGCCGGCTGGCTCGGGCTGCTGTGCGTGCTGTGGGCGGGGCTGCTGATCCTGACCCCCGACGCACTGTGGACGGCGTTCCCGCTGTTCTTCCTTCAGGTGCATCTGCTGCCGCTGCGCTGGGGGCTGCCGCTCGTCGCGGCGACCACGGGCGCGGCGATCGCGGGGTTCGTCGTGCACGGCGGGGCGGTGACGCCCGGCGCCTTCATCGGTCCCCCGATCGGCGCGGCCGTCGCGGTGGGCACGGTGCTCGGCTATCGCGCGCTGTACCGGGAGAACGAACACCGGCGCCGTCTCATAGAGGAGCTGCTCGCCACCCGCGCGGAGCTCGCCGAGGCCGAGCGCATGGCGGGCACCCTGGCCGAGCGGGAGCGGCTCGCGCGCGAGATCCACGACACCCTCGCGCAGGGCCTGTCCAGCATCCAGCTGCTCCTGCGGGCCGCCGAGCGCGCGCTGCCCGAGGACGCCCCGGCTCTCGCCCATGTGCGCGAGGCCCGCGTCGCGGCGGTCGGCAATCTCGCCGAAGCACGCCGTTTCGTGCGGGAGTTGACCCCTCCGGACCTGGAGCGGGGCTCCCTCGCGGGCGCCCTGGAGCGGCTGTGCGCATCGACCTCCGGACCGGCCTCCGATGCGTCTTCCGGGTCCGGCGCGCCCGCCGTCGAGTTCGACCTGAGCGGTACGCCGGTGGAGCTGCCGACGCCGTACGAGGTGGCGCTGCTCCGGGTCGCGCAGTCGGCGCTCGCGAACACGGTGCGGCATGCGGGGGCCGGGCGCGCCTCGATCACGCTCAGCTTCATGGACACCTCGGTCGCGCTGGACGTGGTGGACGACGGCGTGGGCTTCGACCCGGGCGCGGTGCCGGCCGCCGGGTCGGACGACGGCGGATTCGGGCTGCCGGCGATGCGGGCGCGGGCGCATTCGCTCGGCGGGACGTTGAGCGTCGAGTCGGCTCCGGGGCAGGGCACGGCGGTCGCCATCACGTTGCCGCTGCCGTTGCCGTTGCCGTTGCCCGTGTCGGCCGCCGGGCAGACGCCCGCGTCCGCGCCCTCATCGGTTCCTGTTACGGCCGGGGGGCAGGCATGAGCCCCGCTCCCGTCCCCATCCGGCTGCTGCTCGCCGACGACCATCCCGTCGTACGGCACGGGCTGCGGGCCGTGCTCGACACGGAGGCCGACTTCGAGGTCGTCGCCGAGGCGGCGAGCGCCGAGCGGGCCATCGAGCTGGCCTCGGGCGGGGAGGTCGAGGTCGATGTGGTCCTGATGGACCTGCAGTTCGGGCCCGGCCGGATGCACGGCGCGGAGGCCACCGCGGCGATCGTGGGGCGGGCCGGGGGCCCGCGCGTCCTCGTCCTGACGACGTACGACACGGATGCGGACATCCTGGCCGCGGTCGAGGCCGGTGCCAGCGGCTATCTGCTCAAGGACGCGCCGCCGGAGGAGCTCGCGGCGGCCGTGCGTACGGCCGCCGCCGGGCAGTCCGCGCTCGCGCCCGCGATCGCGCATCGGCTGATGGACCGGATGCGGGATCCGGGCGAGGCGCTCAGTCTCCGCGAGCTGGAGGTGCTGCGGCTGGTCGCGGACGGGCTGTCCAATCTGCAGATCAGCAAGGCGCTGTTTCTGAGTCAGGCGACGGTGAAGTCCCATCTGGTGCATGTGTTTGCCAAGTTGGGTGTGGATTCTCGTACGGCGGCGGTGGCTGCCGCCACGGCGCGGGGGATGTTGCGGCGCTGACCCGTGGCCCGGGGGGGGCGGGCGGGGCTTCGGTGGGTGGAAATTTGCCCCTGACCGCCCCTTCCCCAAGGTCCTGGCGGACGGCTTCGGGGCTCCGCCCCGGACCCCGGATCGGCCTTCGGCCTCTGTCCTCAAACGCCGGACGGGCTGAATGAAGTGCCGGACAGGCTGGATGAAGTGCCGGACGGGCTGAATGAGCAATCAAGCCCCGACGGGTGAGCGGGCAAAGTCGGTCGGTGTCGCCCGCCGCAGTGCCCGCCGCGTCTCCTTCGTCAGCCGCGGCTTCGGCACCGTGAGCACCGCGCAGTCCGCCCCGCGCCGCAGGCGGCGGCCCACCCGGCCCCCGCCGAAGCCCCGCCCGGCGCCCACCACCAGGCGGTCGTCCGGGTCGGGTGCGGCCGCCAGGAGGGCCCGCCAGGGGCGGGCGCGGACCACGCGGTGCTCGGTCTCGACGCCCGGCGGTGCGCCGCCGAAGACCTCGTCGAAGGCCCTTCGCAGCCGGGCCTGCGCCTCTTCCTCCCAGTACGCGGCCCATGCGCGGTCCGGGCGGCGCAGATATGCCGCCTCGCCCTCCGGCGGTTCCCAAGCCAGGACCGCCACCAGCCGCCGCCCGCCGTGGCGGGCCTCGTCGGCCGCCGTGCGCAGGGCCGCGAGGCTCGCCGCGGAACCGGTCACTCCGACCACGGTGCGCCCGGCCATCAGTGCCGCACCGCCTTCGCGCCGAGCAGCCCGCGCAGCCAGGCCGTGAGCTGCGCGGGACGTACCGTCCGCTCCTCCTGACGCCGCTGCAACTGCCGCTCGAACCGGTCGGTCAGGACCGTCGTCTGCTGGGTCATGTCAGGCCACCTCTCCCCTGGATTTCAGACCTGCACCAGGCCACTTCGCCCGGCCAATACGGAGTCTGTAGGGTGATTGGCCTGGAGTGCAGGGCCAATCAAGGGGAGTTGGCATGGCAGGGTCTCAAGTCGTCCAGTCCGTGGACAGGATGCTCGGCAGCCGCAGTCTGGCCACGCTGCTCGCGGCCACCGCCGGCGAACGGCCCGGCTATCGCGCGCTCGCGCAGGGCGTGCGCACCCTGCTGCTCGACGGGCGGATCACGCTGCACACCCGGCTGCCCGCCGAGCGCGATCTGGCCGGGGCCCTCGGGGTGAGCCGGGCCACCGTCACGGCGGCGTACGACCTGCTCCGCGAGGGCGGGTTCGCGCAGAGCAGGCGCGGCTCCGGCACCTGGACCCTGCTCCCTGAGGGGCAGCGGCCGACCAGCGTGGCGGCCTTCCCCGCCGGGGACGACGTCATCGACCTGGCCCTCGCCGCGCCGTACGCCCCACAGGCCGAGCTCGCCGCGGCACTGCGGGCGGCCGGCGGCATGCTCACGGAGCTGGCGGCCTCACCCGGCTACCACCCGTACGGAATCCCGGAGTTGAGGGCGGCGGTCGCCGAGCGGTTCACGCGGCGCGGCCTGCCCACCCTGCCGGACCAGATCCTGATCACCTCGGGCGCCCAGCATGCCGTCTCGCTCACCCTCGGCCTGCTGGGCAAGTCCGGCGACCGGGTCCTGGTCGAGAACCCGTCGTACCCGAACGGCCTCGACGCCATCCGCGGCGCGGGCCTGCGCACCGCCCCGGTGCCGGTGACCGCCGACGGCTGGGACAGCGATCTGATCGAGTCGACGCTGCGGCAGACCGCGCCGCGGCTCGCCTACATGATCCCCGACTTCCACAATCCGACCGGCGCCGTGATGCCCGCCGAGCAGCGCCGCCGCCTGCTCGACGCGGTCCGCCGCACCGGCACCTGGCTGATCATCGACGAGACCCTCTCCGACATCGCCCTGGACGCCGCGCCGCCCGCCCCCTTCGCCTCGCTCGCGCAGCACGGCGAGGCCGAACAGGTCGTCACCGTGGGCTCGTTGAGCAAGACGCACTGGGGCGGGCTGCGCATCGGCTGGGTGCGGGCGGGCTCCCGGCTGATCACGGAGCTGACGCAGCGCCGGGTCACCCTCGACATGGCGGGCTCGGTCCTCGACCAGCTGGTCGCCCTGCACCTGATGAAGGACATGGACACCGTGCTCGCCGAGCGGCTGCCCCGGCTCCGCGCGCAGCGCGACGCCCTGGCCGCGGCCCTGGCCCGCCATCTCCCGGAGTGGCGCTGGGAGTTGCCGGCCGGCGGCCTGTCCCTCTGGGTCGACCTGGGCCGCCCGATGGCCACGGCACTCGCGCGGGCCGCCCTCGACCACGGGGTGCGGATCGAGGGCGGGGCGCGGTTCGGGGCGGATCCGGGGACGTACGAGCACCGGCTGCGCATCCCCTTCACGCTGCCCGCCGAGGTGTGCGAGGAGGCGGCGCGCCGGCTCGCGACGGCCCTGAGCACGGACCTGCCCGCGTCGGCGCTCGCACCGCGGCAGCCGCACTGGGTGGCATAGCCGCAGCTCAGGCGCGGTGTGGCGGAGATATTCGGATGCGGCATGATCCACGGCTGCGTAGGGTCGTATCCCGTGGAACCGCTCAGTGAAAAACAGATCCGCTCATCCTTCGTGAACTGCACCAAGGGTGAGGCCGCCCGGCTCAAGCTGCCGCTCGACTTCGCCACGCTGGCCTGGGAAGACCTGGACTTCCTGGGCTGGGTCGACCCGGGGGCGCCGCTGCGCGCCCACCTCGTGCTGCCCACGCCCGACGGACCGCTGGGGATCTCCCTGCGGGTGCCGTCCCTGAACCGCACCAGCGCGATGAAGTCCAGCATCTGCCAGGTCTGCCTCACCGGCCACGCCTCCTCCGGCGTCCGCCTGCTCGCGGCCCCGCTGGCGGGTGCGCGCGGCCGCGAGGGCAATACGGTCGGCATCTACGTCTGCGCCGACCTGGCCTGCTCGCTGTACCTGCGGGGCAAGCGGCAGCCGAAGCTGGCGGCCAAGCAGTTCGAGGAGACCCTCTCGCTGGACGAGCGCCTGGCCAGAATGCAGGCGAACCTGGACGTCTTCGCGGCGAAGGTCGCGGCGGCCTGAACTGCTTGTGGGGCGAACGGGGCAGATAACTGTCCGGTTCGCCCCACTTCGCTTGTCCGCTTTCCCCCACTAACCCTTCGCGCCCGGCTTAGTCGCCCGAGCGTTGGCGGGGCGTCTCGCCGAACAGGTCGACCGCGCTGCGGACCGCCGTGAGACCTGCGGTCAGCGCGCTGACCGAGCCGACCGCGCCCGCGATCAGCAGCAGCGAGCGCCGCAGCCGCGGAATCTCCGGGACCCCGCTCGACGCCATCGCGTCCAGTGCGGCCAGCTCGTCCTCGGCGATCGCCCGGTCCGGGAACTCGGCCGGGTGCCCGGCGAGTTCACGGCGCAGCCTGGACACGGCCAGGCGCAGCTCCGTCACCCTCGGGTCCTCGTCGCTGCCGGTCACAGACCTCTGCCTCATGCTTCGCAACACAGGCTTCTCCCCCTCGCACACCCTTGTGCGTCGTTCTGTCGTTCTGTCGTGCTCGTCGAGCGTGTTTCCGGCGTGCCGGGCGGTGGTCAGTCGCCCGCAGCCGTCGGCCAGTTAACGCCATCGCGTACGGTTTGCGCCACTCCGGGGACGTGACTCAGCTGGTCGGTTGGACGTCCATGGCGTTGCGCCAGACCGTCAGGTCGATGTTGACGTACTGGCTCGAGTCGCTCTTGGGCGAGTAGTGCTTGAAGGTGACCAGGCCGATGTGGCCCGACGGGGTGAGTACGCAGAACTGAGTGCCGACGCTGACCCGGTCGAACGAGATCGACTCGCTGAATCGGGTCTCCGTGCGGCACAGCTCCAGACTGCCCTTCTGGGCGTTGTTGAGCAGGATCATCTTGCCGCCGTCGCCGGGCTCGAACACACCTGTCTCATAGGTGTTGTCGTACTCCAGGTCGTCCTCGGTGGCGTCCGTGTCGTCCGGCTTCCCCAGCGGATCGTCGGTGAAGGACAGGTGGTAGCCGGCAGTGAGGTCGATGCTGTTCTTCGTCACGGGCTCCGGGTTCGGCACCGCCTGGCCGCTGTCGTCGGAGGCGTCGTCGGACGGTTCGTCCGACGACGCCGGCCCCTGAGACCCGTCGTCCGTGCCCTGACTCGACTTGCTGTTGTCGCTGCCCTGTGACTGCGAACTCTTCTTGTCGTCGTCCTTCTTCAGCGCGAAGTACGCGCCGCCCGCGCCGCCGATGCCCAGGACCAGGGCGATGGCAATCGCGATGGGCAGGGCGCGGCGCTTCTTCTTCTTGGGCTGGGCCTGTGCCTGGAGCGCCGTCGTCGCGCCCGCGCCCTGTCCCCCGTGCGTCACCGGCGGCGGCGTCGGCTCGTGCGCGGCCGGGCCCGGGTCCCGCATCGCGGCGGTGTCGTACGCGTTGGGCCCGAAGCCCGGCGGCGGGGTGGCCGGGCCGGACTGCTGGGTCGGCGGTGGGGTGGGAGCGTGGGCGGCCGGGGGCTGCTGGTCCTGCTGGGGCGGGTAGCCGTACTGCGGCGCGGCCTGCTGAGCGGCGGCCTGGGGCTGCTGGCTCTGCTGGGGCGGGTACCCGTACTGCGGCGGCGGGGTCGGGGCCTGGGCGGCGGCGGGCGCCTGCTGGCCCTGCTGGGGCGGATAGCCGTACTGCGGCGCGGCGGCCGGCGGCTGTGCCGGAGCCGTCGGCGGGAGCGCGGGCGGCTGGGCCGGAGCCTGGGCCGGCTGGGCGGGGGCCTGTGCGATGACCGGGGCCGGGGCGATGACCGGGGGCGGCGGGGTGTGCGGCGGCGCCGGGGCCGCGGCCCGTCCGGTGATGTCCGCGGCGACCGTGCCCGGCAGCCAGTCCTCCGGGCGGCGCAGCACCGTCTCGGCGTTGGCCGCCTGGCAGAGCCCGATGACCTCCGTCACGGAGGGCCGCTCGGCCGGGTCCTTGGCGAGGCAGCGGGTGACCAACTCGCGCAGCGATGCGGGGAGTCCGGTGAGGTCGGGCTCCTCGTGCACGATGCGGTAGAGCACGCTGTGCGAGGTGCCCTCGCCGAACGCGGGGGCGCCCATCGCGGCGAACGCGGCGATCTGGCCGAGCGCGAAGACATCCGTGGCCCCGGTGACCTTCTTCCCGGCCGCCTGTTCCGGCGCCATGAAGGAGGGGGTGCCGATGGTGACGCCGCTGCCGGTGAGCGAGGTGGCGTCGGCGGCGCGGGCGATGCCGAAGTCGATGACGCGGGGTCCGTCCGCGGCGAGCAGGACGTTCGACGGCTTGAGGTCGCGGTGCACGATCCCGGCGCCGTGGATGACGTGCAGCGCCTCGGCGATGCCCGCGACGAGCAGCAGCACCGTGTCGACCGGCAGCTTCCCGTGCTCCGTGACGGCGGCGGACAGCGCCGGGCCGGGAACGTACGCGGTGGCCAGCCAGGGGTTGGTGCCCTCGGGGTCGGCGTCGATCACCGGCGCGGTGTACAGGCCCTGTACACGCTGGGCGGCGCGCACCTCCTGTTTGAAGCGGCGGCGGAACTCGGCGTCCTCGCTGAAGTCGGGCCGGATCACCTTGATGGCGACGGGCCGGCCGCCCGGCGTGTAGGAGAGGTACACCTTGCCCATGCCGCCCGAGCCGAGCTTCGCCGTGAGGCGGTAGCCCGCCACCGTACGCGGGTCGTCGCCCTCCAGCGGCTTGAAGACGCCCTCGGCACCCTGAGTGCTCATCAATCCCCGTTCCCCACCACTTACTTCACCCATACAAGACGTCCGGCACCTTATCCGACCCCGGTAGTGCGGTATGCAGTGGTTATGCCACGTGCAGGTAACAAAGCGGAATCCCCCGTCTCGCCCGGCGTCCCTGTCGCCGGGCTGCTGCTCGCGGCGGGTGGCGGACGGCGGCTCGGCGGCCGCCCGAAGGCGCTCCTCACCCACCTCGGGCGGCCCCTGGTGGAGCACGCGGTGCGGGCGCTGCGGGAGGGCGGGTGCGCCGAGGTGCACGTCGTCCTCGGCGCACAGGCCGACGCCGTACGGGAACGGGCGCGCCTCGACGGGTGTGTGGTGCTCGACAACCCGGACTGGGCCGGGGGCATGGGCTCCTCGTTGCGGGCGGGCCTCGACTCGCTGGCGAAGACGGGCGCGCGGGCGGCGCTCGTCTGCCTGGTGGACCAGCCGGGAATCGGAACCGCGGCGGTGGCCCGGGTGCGCGGGGCCTACGCGTCACCGTCGAGCCTGGCGGCGGCCGCGTACGACGGGAAGCGCGGGCACCCCGTGCTCTTCGGCGCGGACCACTGGCCGGCGATCGCGGCGGGCGCGGTCGGCGACCGGGGGGCGCGGGACTACCTCGGGGCGCATGAGGCGGACATCACGCTCGTCGAATGTGCGGACGTGGCCGAGGCGTACGACATTGATACAGAGGCCGATCTGCGACACCTTCGGTAACGGAGGTGGCACTCAGCGCCATGGTCTGTTGATCCGGAGAATCTCGACATCAACAAACCATTGAAGTTCCACCATGAGGAAACTACTATCCACTGGTCAGAAGCGCCCCGTAACCCGGCGGCCCTGGGACCGTACGTACGGCCCAAGCGGCACTCAGTGCCGTATGTACAGGCACCGCCCGCTGAAGGAAGTGACAGCTCATGTCCGCACCAGCGCCGTCCCCGCTGGCCATCGTCGACGCCGAGCCCCTGCCCCGGCAGGAAGAGGTCCTCACCGACGCGGCCCTTGCCTTCGTGGCTGAGCTGCACCGGCTGTTCACGCCCCGGCGTGACGAGCTCCTCGCCCGCCGCCAGGAGCGCCGCGCCGAGATCGCCCGCACCTCAACGCTCGACTTCCTCCCGGAGACCGCTCACATCCGCGAGGACGACTCCTGGAAGGTCGCGCCGGCCCCGGCCGCGCTGAACGACCGCCGAGTCGAGATCACCGGTCCCACGGACCGCAAGATGACCATCAACGCCCTGAACTCGGGCGCCAAGGTCTGGCTCGCCGACTTCGAGGACGCCTCGGCCCCCACCTGGGAGAACGTGGTCCTCGGCCAGGTCAACCTGGTGGACGCCTACGAGCGCAAGATCGACTTCACGGACCCCAAGTCCGGCAAGTCGTACGCCCTCAAGGACGCCGACCAGCTCGCCACCGTGGTCATGCGGCCGCGCGGCTGGCACCTGGAGGAGCGCCACCTGAAGTTCGACGGCCGCCCCGTTCCCGGCGCCCTGGTCGACTTCGGCCTGTACTTCTTCCACAACGCCAAGCGCCTCATCGAGCTCGGCAAGGGCCCGTACTTCTACCTCCCGAAGACCGAGTCGCACCTCGAGGCCCGCCTCTGGAACGACATCTTCGTCTTCGCGCAGGACTACGTCGGCATCCCGCAGGGCACCGTCCGCGCCACCGTCCTGATCGAGACGATCACGGCCGCGTACGAGATGGAAGAGATCCTGTACGAGCTGCGCGACCACGCGGCCGGTCTCAACGCGGGCCGCTGGGACTACCTGTTCTCCATCGTCAAGAACTTCCGTGACGGCGGCGCCAAGTTCGTCCTGCCGGACCGCAACGCCGTGACGATGACCGCGCCGTTCATGCGGGCGTACACCGAACTCCTCGTCCGTACCTGCCACAAGCGCGGTGCGCACGCCATCGGCGGCATGGCGGCCTTCATCCCGTCCCGCAAGGACGCCGAGGTCAACAAGGTCGCGTTCGAGAAGGTCAAGAACGACAAGGACCGCGAGGCCGGCGACGGCTTCGACGGCTCCTGGGTCGCCCACCCCGACCTGGTCCCGATCGCCATGGCCTCCTTCGACGCGGTGCTCGGCGACAAGCCGAACCAGAAGGACCGCCTGCGCGAGGACGTCTCCGTGGCGCCCGGCGACCTGATCGCCATCGACTCGCTCGACGCCAAGCCCACCTACCAGGGCCTGGTCGACGCGGTGCAGGTCGGCACGCGCTACATCGAGGCGTGGCTGCGCGGCCTCGGCGCCGTCGCGATCTTCGGCCTCATGGAGGACGCGGCCACCGCGGAGATCTCTCGCTCGCAGATCTGGCAGTGGATCAACGCGGGTGTCGTCTTCGAGAACGGCGAGCAGGCCACGGACGCGCTGGCCCGCAAGATCGCCGGTGAAGAGCTTGGCAAGATCCGTGCCGAGATCGGCGAGGAGGCCTTCCAGGCCGGGCATTGGCAGCAGGCGCATGACCTGCTGCTTCAGGTCTCGCTCGACGCGGACTACGCGGACTTCCTTACGCTGCCTGCGTATGAGCAGCTCGTTGGCTGAGTAGCCCGAACGACCTGAGGTCATGATCTGCCGGTTGTGATCTGCGGGTCGGTGGGGGCTGGTCGCGCAGTTCCCCGCGCCCCTGAAAACATGACCGCCCCGCGGCGCCATTCGGCGCCGCGGGGCGGTCATGTTTTGGCCAACTGTGGCCTTGCGCCGGGCAGATGGCCGGCCCCAGACTCGCGTGGCTCTCTCCCCACAGGCGCACCACCGCATGAGGAGGATCCCTCGCATGGTTCGGATGCGTACGACCGCCACCCTTTCCGCGTTGGCCGTGCTCGGTCTGGGGCTTGCCGCCACCCCTGCGGCCGCCGCCCCGGAGTCCGGGTACATCGTCACGCTCGCCCCGGCCCAGGGCCTCAACTCGGCCTCGCAGCAGGCGAGATCGCTGGTCGAGGGCTCCGGCGCCCGTATCGACCGCACGTACCGCACGGCCCTGAACGGCTTCGCGGTGACCGCCACGCGCGCGGAGGCCGCCCGGCTTGCCGCCGATCCCTCGGTACGTTCCGTCGTACGCGACACCCCGGTGCACGCCCTCGCCGTGCAGACCGACCCCACCTGGAACCTGGACCGGCTCGACCAGAAGACGCTGCCGCTCGACGGGTTGTACCGCTACCCGGACTCGGCGGGCGCGGGGGTGACGGCGTACGTCATCGACACCGGCGTACGCATCACGCACCAGGAGCTGCGCGGGCGGGCCGCGTACGGCACGGACGTCGTCGACGGCGACGCGACCGCGCAGGACGGCAACGGCCACGGCACGCATCTCGCGGGGATCATCGCGGGCAAGAAGTACGGCGTGGCCAAGAAGGCGAAGGTGGTGGCCGTGCGGGTGCTGAACGACAGCGGGAGCGGTACCACCGCCGGGGTCATCGCGGGCATCGACTGGGTGACCGCGCACCACAGCGGGCCCTCGGTGGCGAACCTGAGTCTGGGCGGGTCGGCCAATGAGGCGCTGGACCAGGCGGTACGCAACTCCATTGCGGCGGGCGTCACTTACTCGGTTGCCGCGGGGAGCTCGAACGCGGATGCCGGGCAGTTCTCCCCGGCCCGCGTGACCGAGGCGCTGACCACCAGCGCGACGGACTCCGCCGACCGGCGCCTCGGGTCCTCCAACTACGGTCCGTCGGTCGACCTGTTCGCGCCGGGTGGCTCCATCACCTCCGCCTGGAACACCTCCGACAAGGCCGTCGCTACGGTCTCCGGTACGTCGATGGCGACCGCCCACACGACCGGTGCGGCGGCCGTGCGGCTGGGCGTCTCGCCGGGTGACAGCCCGGCGGCAGTGGCCAAGGTACTGACGGACAGCGCGAGTTACGGGGTGGTCGTCAATCCCGGACCGGGCTCGCCCAACCGGTTGTTGAACGTCACCGGCTGACGCACACGCGGCCGGCCCCCGCAGTGCGCGGGGACCGGCTTCGCTGCTGGTGGCGCTACGGCCGGGGACTCTTGGGGGGTCCCTCGTTCGTCCAGACCATCTTCTTCACGACCTCCGAGTAGATGTTCGCTCCCGGCGCGAACGACTGGTACCGGCCGCCCGGTTCCACCACCGAGATGTCGTACGTCAGACCGCGCGAGGTCTGACGGTCGAACAGGAGGCGCTGCCGCAGCACGCCACCGCGACTGTCCTTCTGGTCGAGGACGACTGCCGCCCCGGTGCGGCCCGCCACGTCGACGGCCTTCTCCTGGACGGTCACGTCCTCCAGGTCCGCCAGCATCTTGAACGCCGCCGCGCGCAGGGCGGGTTCGACCGGGAGGTCGAGGATCAGGCTGTGGGCAGCCTCGAAGAGGAAGCCCTCCTGCGTGGGATTCCGCTTCTTGGCATCACCGGTCCACCCCGTCATGAGGTCGGCGCGCAGGGCCTTCACGTCGGTGGGGAGGGCTCGGAGTTCCTTCAGGGTGACGGCGCGGCCGATGTAGTAGGGCTTGGCGCGATTGGCGTAGATCCGGCCGAACCGTTCCATGCCGTTCTCTCTGGCCTCGAACAGCACCTTGAACGGGCCGTCCCCGATGTCGCCCACGGTGCCGCCGGACACGCGGTACGGCACCTTGGGATCGATCGGGGCCGGATTAGGCGAGCCGTCCTTCTTCCAGGCCTTCAGGTCGGCCTCGGTCGACGGGGCGTAGGCGATCTCCTTCTGCGGCCCGATGAGCCCCCCCGTCCTGATGTCCGACCAGGCTGTCATACGCACGCCGCCCACGATCGTGTACGGGATCTCGGTGTCGCGAATGGGGAAGCTCTGCCAGTAGTCGTAGTCGACCTTCAAGTAGCGCCCCTTCGGCGTGCGCTCCTTGAGCGCGGTGGCCGCCGCGGCCCGCAGGACGGGGCGTGCCGCCACCGTGCCGGTCGGCGCCTGCTGCTGCCCCAACTTCCAGCTGAAGGCGTCCTGTTGGGGCGCGGCGTTGTCGCTGCCGCTGTTGAGCGTGACGGCCAGAGCCGCGATCGCGGTCCCGGTCGCGACCAGACCGATGCCCCACGCGGGCTTCACGTACGGTCGCCGCCGTGCCGCCGTGCGCGGAGTCCCGCGCATCGCCCGGGTCAGCTCGGCGACGCGGGTCTCGGCCGTCACCGGGCGGTCGGGGTCGAGGTGGGCGGGGCGGGCCCCCGCGAGGCGGTCGAGGACGTCGCCCCGTCGCCGGTCGTGCGTCTGCTTCGTCATCGGGCTTCGTCTCCTGCCATACGGTCGATCCGTTGCATGCGTTCCATGCGTTCCATGCGTTCCATGCGTTCCATGCGAGGTTGCGTCCGGCCGGCCAACTGCTGCTCGCCGTCGGCGATTTCAAGGACTTCCACGGCCGTGGCGAACCGCTTGCGGGCCCGGTGCAGCCGCACCCGCAGCGCCGCCGTGGAGCAGCCCACGACCCGGGCCGCGTCGCGCGGGCCGAGTCCCTGCCAGGCGGTGAGGACCAGGAGTTCCCGGTCGTCCTCGCCGAGCCCGGACAGGGCGCGCAGCAGCGCCATCCGCTCGGTGACGGTGTCGGCGACATCCCCCTCCGGTGCCGCCGCCCCCTCCCCCGCCAGGTACTGCGCGGCGAACGCCTCCCGGCGCACCTGGTCGCGGGCCGCCTCGCGCAGCACGTTGCGGGCCACTCCGAGGAGCCACGGCAGGGCGGGATCCGGGATGTCCCGGATGCGCCGCCAGGCCACGGCGAAGGTCTCGCTCACCGCCTCGTCGGCCGCCTGCCGCCCCGCGCGGGCCGCGGCATAGGCCCAGACGCGCTGTCTGCACGCGTCGTACATCGCCGTGAAGCGTTCCGCCGCTTCCGGCTCACTCATCTCCGGCTCACCCATCGGCCACCCCCGGTACCTCCTTCGGTGATCCTGGACCGTTGTCATGAGGTAGTGGTCCGGGGCGGCCGATTGTTACCGCCGACTTGCGACATACGAACTTCACGGTGCCGTCATGGAGTTGGGGCGAGCCCCGCGGGCAGGATGTCCGCATGCATGATCATGTCGATCTCGTCGATGAGCACTCGTACGACCGCCGCCGGCTGCGGCAGTTCCTCGCGGGGGACGCCCGCGCGGACGGCGTCGACCGCCGCGTCCTGCTGAAGCTCCTGGCCGCAGCGGGCGGGGCCGCCGCGTTCGGTGCCGCGGGTGCCGCCCCGGCATCAGCATCGGCAAGCGCATCAGCCACGGTTGCGGCTGCGGCCGGGATCGTGAAGCCGCTGCCGCCCGAGCTGTTCACGGTGCGCGGGACCAACGCGGAGTCGAAGGTCGCGTCGTGGCAGGGCAAGGGGTTCCACACCCCGGTGGACCGCTTCTTCGTGCGCAACCACACCTCGACTCCCGTGCTCGACGCGGACAGTTGGAGCCTGAAGGTGTGGGGCTCCGGGCTGCGCGGCGGACGCGCGGCCGAGTTCGGGCTCGACGATCTGCGGCGGCTGCCCGCCGTGACGACCGACGCGCTGGTGGAGTGCGCGGGCAACGGGCGCAGCTACTTCACGTCCCAGCAGGGCGAGAGCGTCACCGGCACCACCTGGGGGCTCGGTGCGATCGGCAGCGCGCGGTGGCGCGGGGTCCGGCTCGGCGACGTACTCAAAAGGGCGGGCATCGCGCGCGACGCCGTCGATGTGCAGCCGCGCGGGCTCGACGCCGACTACGTGACGGCGGACGGCGCCAACCTGGGGCGGGTGCGACGACCGCTGCCGGTCGCCAAGGCGCTCGGTGACGTACTTCTCGCGTACGAGATGAACGGCGAGCCGCTGCCCCACGACCACGGGCATCCCGTACGGGTCCTCGTACCGTCCTGGGTGGGCATCGCGTCCATCAAGTGGGTGGGCGACATCGAGGTGTCCGACGTACCGCTCTACTCGCCGTGGAACACCGACTTCTACCGGCTCTTCGGCGCCGCGTACCCGCCGGGCGGCACCGAGCCGCTCACCCGGCAGCCGGTCCGCAGCACCTTCGAGCTGGCGGCGGGCGCGGAGTTCGCGGCCGGCGAGACGCACACGCTGACCGGCCGGTCGTGGTCCGGCAAGGGCGGCATCGCCTCGGTCGAGGTGAGCACGGACGGCGGCGCGACCTGGACCCGGGCCCGGCTTCGCGATCCCGCGCGGGCGCACAACTGGGTGCGCTGGTCGGCGCGTTGGCGTCCGGTGCGCGGCGGGGAAACGGAGCTCCTCGCGCGCGCAACGGACACCCGGGGCAACCGTCAGCCGGAGCGGACGGTGCACAACACGCAGGGCTATCTGTTCGACGCGGTGGTCCGGCATCCCGTCACCGTGGTCGCCTAGGGCCTGTCCGGCGGATCTTCGCGGAAGAGCCCGCGGCGTCTGGTGCGTGCTCTCGGCGTGCGCCCGGATCGCCCTCGTACTGGACGTACTTGGGTGATTCGGGCGTGCGGCGAGAGTGCGTGCCAGGCGTCGTGGGCCCGCGAAGATCCGCCGGACAGGCCCTAGCCCAGTCGTTCTCAGAAGTTACGGAAGCTTGAGCTCGGTGCCCGGCTGGATGAGGTCCGGGTTGCCGCCGATCGCGGCCCGGTTGAGGTCGTAGATCTCGTGCCAGCGGCTCTCGTTGTTCAGCTCGTGGCGGGCGATCGCGGAGAGCGAGTCGCCGGGCTTCACGGTGTACGTGCGGTGGGCGGGGGCCGCGGGTGCGGCGGCGGCCGGTGCCTCCGCCTTGGGTTCGGGGGCGATGCGGGCGCTCGCCGCGAGGCGGTCGGCGGCCTCCTTGGTGGCGTCGACCGCGTCCTCGGTCGCTCCGGCGTACTTCTCGGCGGTGGCGGCCGGGGTGTCGCCGCTCGACGGAGCCGGGGCGGACTGGCCGGGGGCGGCCTGCTCCTGGACCTGTTCCTTGGCCGAGTCGTCGGACTTCTTGTCGTGCTTGAACCTGTCGAAGATTCCCATCTCTGCCTCCTGGGGGTTGGAGTGTCCGGGTGTCCCGGATGTCGGCCCCCCGGCCCACTGTCACCCGGCGTGGCGCTCAGCGCGCGCGGAGACGGGCCGTTGTCAGTGGCGCGCGGCACCATGGAAGTCGCCGGGCAGGGTCCGGCGGACGGCACGGGAGGGGGCCCGATGAAGGAACGCACGAACGAGCGGCTGACGGCGGGGCTGCGCCGGATCGTGGAGCGCGCGGACGAGGCGAGCGGGCGGCTGAGCGGCTCCGAGGCCCAGCTGGTGGGGCTGGTCCGGCGGGGGCTCGCCTTCCGGCACGCGCGGCCGCCCCGGGCGTACTTCCTGACCCCGGCGGGCCACCGGCTCAGACAGGACTTCCTGAGCGCGACGCCTCCCCCGCCGGCCCCCGTCACGGACGCCGGTTCCGGGGTCTTCCGGGCCCGTACCGGGGCGGAGCCCTGGACCGCCGGGCCGCACCGGGAGCGCGAGGTGCGCAGCGCCTGGCAGGGGCTGGTCGAGCTGCGCCGGATGACCAATACGGACGGGGCGACGGAGCGGCCGTGCGGGTGGGAGCGCACCCATCTGGCGCAGGCTGCGGCGCTGGCCCTGGAGGCGGCGGGGTGCCGACCCGCGGGCGGGGCGGGCGGGACCGGCGGGGGCTATGCGGTGGCGGAGACCCCGCAGCCGGAGGCGGTCGCGGTGCGGCTCTCGGCGGGGGCCGAGGGGGAGATACGGGCCTGCTCGGAGGCCCTGGAGAGGGCGGGGTGGCAAGTCAGCGAGCATGCCGGGCGGGGTGGGCAGGCCGGACGCTGGCTGCTCGCGTCGCCGCGGCGGGTCTGAGCACGGCGCGGGCCTGACAGCTCCGCACGGGAATGGCGTACCGCACACACCAGTTGAGGGGCATGAACCCCACAGGAGAAGCGAGGAACAACCGTGGCCGAGTCCGAACTCCAGCCCCAGCCCTTCACCGTGCCCGTGACCGTCCGGGGCTACGAGACGGACACCCAGGGCCATCTCAACCAGGCCGTCTATCTGCAGTACGCCGAGCACGGCCGCTGGTCGCTGCTGCACGCGGCCGGGATCCGGCAGAGCGACCTGGTGGACAAGGGCGTCGGGCCCGTCGCCCTGGAGACGACCATCCGCTACCTGCGGGAGCTGCGCGCCGGCGACGAGGTGACGGTGAGCTGCGCCTTCGAGTGGGGCGAGGGCAAGACCTTCCGCATCGTGCAGACCATCCGCAAGACGGACGGCACGGTCTCGGCGGAGATCTCGGCGGTGGGCGGCCTGATGGACCTCAAGGCGCGGAAACTGGTCACTGACCCCAGGGAGCACTTCAAAGCGCTCGCCACGGAGCCCGGTCTCTTCGGGCTGTAGGCATCCCGGCCCGGGGCGGGCGCGGCGTCGATTAAAGTACTGGGCGGGCCGTGACTGGCGCTGAGGTGGAGTACCACCGGGGAGCGGCCCGACGGTCCGCCGTCTCGCGTCGCCGCACTGATGTCACCGGTGTCGTCGTACGTTGCCGCGCGCCTGGGCGAATCCGCAGCTTCCGCAGCCGACGCCCAGGAGACGCCGATGACCGCGCCCGCACACACCGCCCAGCTCATGGACGGCACCGCCCTCGCCCGCAAGATCAGTGAGCGCACCGCCGCCCGCGCCGCCGCCTTCACCGAGCGCACCGGCAAGGCGCCCTGCCTGGCCGCCGTCCTCGTCGGCGACGACCCGGCGTCGGAGACGTACGTACGGATGAAGCGCAACCGCTGCGCCAAGGCCGGCATCGACTCGCGCTTCGTCGCCCTGCCCGCCGAGACCACCACCGAGCAGCTCGTCGCCACCCTCACCGAGCTGTCCGAGGACCCCGATGTGCACGGCGTCCTGCTGCAGCACCCGGTGCCGGCGCAGATCGACGAGCGGGCCGCGTTCGAGGCGATCGCGCCCGGCAAGGACGTCGACGGCGTCACGATGCACTCGTTCGCGGCGATGGGCTTCGGCCTGCCCGGTTTCGCCTCCTGCACGCCCGGCGGGATCATGCGCCTGCTCGACGCGTACGACGTCGACCCGACCGGCAAGCGCGCCGTGGTCGTCGGGCGCAGCGCGATCCTCGGCAAGCCGGTCGGCATGATGCTCCTCGCGCGGGACGCGACGGTGACGTACTGCCACTCGCGCACCGTGGACCTGCCCTCGATCATCCGCGAGGCCGACATCCTCGTCGCGGCCGTCGGGCGGCCGGAGTTCATCCGGGGCGAGGACATCAAGCCCGGCGCGGTGGTGCTCGACGCGGGCTACAACGCGGGGAACGTGGGCGATGTGCACTTCGCGTCGGCGGCCGAGCGCGCGTCGCTGATCACGCCGGTGCCGGGCGGGGTGGGGCCGATGACGATCGCGGTGCTGCTCGAGCAGACGCTGGATTCGGCGGAGGCGGGCCTGGCCTAGGTCCGCTTTCGGGCTCGCCCCCCGGCCTCGGGACGGCTGCGGGGCGAGGCCGCCCCACCTGGCGACACACCAAATCGCGTGCGGAATACTGCCGTTCGGCAATGGGTGAGAAGCGTGGGGGTTTCGGTGCGACCGCTGGGTAAGGACGATCCGGAGCAGATCGGTCGGTTCCGGCTCATCGGGCTGCTCGGCAGCGGCGGCATGGGGCGGGTCTATCTGGGCCGCTCGGCCGACGGGCGGACCGTCGCGGTGAAGGCCGCGCGGCCCGAGCTGGCCGACGACCGGGGGTTTCGCATCCGGTTCGCGCGCGAGGTGGCCGCGGCACGGCGGGTGGGCGGGCCGTTCGTGGCCCCGGTGGTCGATGCCGCGCCGGACGACGATGCGCCGTGGATGGCCACCGACTACGTGCCGGGCGTCTCGCTGACGGACGCCGTGCACGACTGCGGGCGGCTGCCGGAGCCCGCGGTGCTGCTGTTGACGGCGGGGCTGCTGCAGGCGTTGTCGGCCGTGCACGCGCACGGTTTGGTGCACCGCGACCTCAAGCCGTCGAACATCCTGCTCACCGCCGAGGGCCCCCGCGTCATCGACTTCGGCATCGCCCACTCCGCGGCGGACACCGCCCTGACGATGACCGGAACCACGCTCGGCACCCCCGGGTTCATGGCGCCGGAGCAGCTCGTCACCTCGGGGCCGAAGATCACGGGCGCGGCGGACGTGTTCGCGCTCGGCGGGGTGATCTCGTACGCGGCCACGGGTGCCGGTCCGTACGGGGCCGCCGATCCGACGGTGCTCATGTACCGCACGGTGCACGAGGAGCCGCAGCTCGCTGAACTCCCCGGCAGGTTGCGGGAGTTGGCGGCGGCCTGCCTGGCCAAGGATCCGGGGGCCCGGCCCTCGCTCGCGCGGCTCGGTGAGTGGGTGGGGCCGGCCGGGCCGTACGGCGACTGGCTGCCCGAGCCCGTCACCGTACAACTGCACCGGCTCTCCACCGAGATCATGCGTGACCCGCGGTCACCGGGCGCGGAGCCGGCGCGTCCCCCGGCCACGGAGCCGGAAGGCCCCCCGGCCGTGAGCCCGACTCCCCCACCCCTGGGCCAGTTCGGCCCGCCCACGCCCTTCGTGGACGGCCCGTACGCACCACCCCTGCAGCAGACCGTCACCCCGCCCGCTCCCCGCGGCCCGAGCCGCCGCCGTGTGCTGGCCGCGCTGTCCGTCACCGGGGTCGTGGCGGGTGGCGGGGCCGTCGCCTGGGCGCTGCGGCCCGACGGCGAGGGCACCACCGGTGGCACGGGCGGCAAGGATCCGGGCGGTGGCGGGAAGACCGGGACCGGCGGGACGACACCGCCCGCGTCCGGCTCCCTCTCCGACCGGCTTCCGAAGGCCATCCGCGACCGGGGCTCCCTCACCGTCGGCGCGGACATGTCCTACCCGCCCATGGAATCCATGGAGGAGGGCAAGCCCACCGGCATCGACGTGGACGTCGCCGACGCGCTCGGCCGGGAGCTCGACATCGAAGTCCGGTTCAAGACGGCGGCGTTCGAATCGCTGCTCGGCGCACTGAGCACCGGCACCTATGACTTGGTCATGTCGGCGATGGTCGACACCGAGGACCGCCAGAAGGGCCTCGCGGAGGGCAAGAAGACCGGCCCCGGCGTCGACTTCGTCGACTACTTCCGGGCCGGGCTCTCCCTCGTCGTGCGCAAGGGCAATCCGGACGGCATCACCCGCCCCGAGGACCTGTCGGGCAAGTCCGTGTCCGTGCAGTACGGCACGGTCTCGCAGGACTACCTGCGGGAACTGGACAAGAAGCTCCCCGAGGGGCTGCGCATCCGGGAGCACGAGACGTCGTTCGACATGTACGCCGATGTCGCCAAGGGCCGGTCCGCGGCCTGCCTCGACGAGTACCCGCTCGCGGCGTACACGGCCGCGACCCACTCCGACGGCACGTCCCTCGAACTCGCCACCTCCCGGCCGATCGAGCCGGTCGCGCTCTACGGCATCGCGGTCGCCAAGTCCGCACCCGACCTGCGGGACGCCGTACAGGCGGCCCTTGCCCGCCTCCTCAAGAGCGGCGAGTACACGAGGATCCTCAAGAAGTGGTCGGTGCCGGACGGCGCGGTGCGCAAGGCGGAGATCAACGCGGGCCGCTGACACGGGCGTTCAGCATTCCCGCTCGTAGTGCGCGGCAACCGCCCCGGCGGAAAGCAACGGCAGGGTCACACGGCCATTCTCTCCGCACGCGCAGCCCTCCCGACCGCCCACGGCGCGAGCTGGACAACCCCCCACGTGACCTCGACGACGAGGAACGCCCACAGCCACTGCGGGGCGCCGAGGGCGAGTGCGTACGCCATCCAGATCGAGAACAGCGTGCGCGCCGCACCGTCGTAAAGACCGTGCACGGGCAGCGGCCTGAGGAGACGAAGCACCGACCAGACGACCACGACCGAGCCCATCAGATTCGCGTACAGGACCTGCATCGGGTCGAGTTCGGGCAGGACGCCAAGTCCCCATGCCTCGCCCAGCGACGACAGCATGCGGTGCACCAGCTCGTACGTCCACGGCGTCGCGAAGCCCGCGGTGACGAGGAGGTCGTACCAGGCGCTGGCGCGTACGACGCGGGGGTAGGAGGGGCGGGTGGGGGTGAGGAATCGGATCACGATGAGGGCTCCCAGTACGGTTCGGTCAGCGATCGCCTCACGCTAAACAGTGGAGTACGGTCCAAGGTCAAGTTCATCGGCCGCACCATGACGGGCGATGACGGGGATGGGTGGGGGCCACAGGGCATGCGTATCGGAGAACTGGCCGCACAGACGGGCCTGAGCAGGGACGCCATCCGCTTCTACGAGAAGGTCGGCCTGGTCGCCGGAGAGCGGCTGGCCAACGGGTACCGCGACTTCTCTCCCGAGACGGTGGCCTGGCTCCAGTACGTGCGCACCGCGCAGACCCTCGGCCTCTCCCTCGCGGAAATCGCCCGGCACGGCGCGGAGTTGCGCGAGCTGCCGGACTCCGCGGCGGCACTGTCCGCGCTGTTCGAGGAGAAGATCCAGGTCATCGACGCCCGCATGGCCGAACTGGGCGCGCTGCGTGCGGAACTCACGGCGCGGGTGGGTACGGGGTGTCCGCTGCGGGCGGCCGACTGACAATTCAGATGCCCCGCCGACGCGCCCCTGGCACCCTCGCCTCATGGCCAGACGCATCAGACCCAGCCTCTACATCTCCGTCGACATCGAGGCCGACGGCCCCATCCCCGGCCCCTACTCGATGATCAGCTTCGGCGCGGCGGTCGCCGGACGGCAGGACGGGGAAGGGAAAGGGGACGGGGGCGGATGGCACCCCGCCGATCCCGAAGCCCAGACCTTCTATCGCGAACTCAAGCCCATCAGCGAGGAGTTCGTCCCCGAGGCGCTGGCCGTCAGTGGGCTCGATCGGGAGCGGTTGAAGGAGGAGGGGAGCGAACCCGCCCTTGCCCTGGGCGAGTTCACCCAGTGGGTGCGGGAGGTCAGTGGTGGTGGGGCGCAGCCTGTGATGTGTGGGTATCCGGCCTCGTACGACTGGACGTTCCTGTACTGGTACTTGATCCGCTTCACCGGTGAGAGCCCCTTCGGGCACTCGGGCTGTCTCGACATGAAGACGTTGTACGCGACGAAGGCGGGGCTGCCGTTGCGGGCGGTGGCCAAGGGGACCATGCCGCGGCATCTGCTGTCGCGGCGCAGGCACACCCATCACGCGCTGGACGACGCGATCGAGCAGGCGGAGCTGCTGGGGAATCTGATGGCCTGGGACGGCGCCGCTGAGGGCGGCTCGTAGGCTCGGGGCATGCTGATCGAACATCGGGGCAAGAAGCCCGTGGTCCCCGAGTCCGCCTATGTCGCCCCCTCGGCCGTGCTCTGCGGAGCCGTCGTCCTGGGGGAACGCGCCCGCATCCTGCACGGCGCCGTGCTGAGCGCCGAGGACGGTGAGGTCCGTATCGGGGCGGATGTGGTGGTGATGGAGAACGCCCTGGTCCGGGGCCGGGCGGAGCATCCGGCCCGCATCGGCGACGCGGTGCTGATCGGTCCGCACGCGCACGTCAACGGCGCCAGTGTGGAAGACGAGGTGTTCGTCGCGACCGGGGCGTCGATGTTTCCCGGTGCCGTGGCGGGGGCCGGCTCGGAGTTGCGGATCAACAGCGTGCTGCACGTCAACTCGCGGCTGCTGCCCGGCACCGTCGTCCCGATCGGATGGATCGCGGCCGGCGACCCGGCCGAGCTGTTCTCCCCCGACCGGCATGCCGACCTGTGGGAGAAGCAACGCGGGCTGGACTTCCCCGGCACCGTCTACGGGGTCTCGCGGGGCACGCCGATGCGCGACGTCATGGCCCGTCAGACCGACTTCTACGCGGCCCACAGGGACGATCGCCTGCTCGACGGCTGACCACTCGCGGGCCACTTGAGCAGTGGCACGGTTCGGCTCAAGCCACGGCGCAGTCCGGGCACAGCCCCCGGTACGTCACCTCCGCCTCGGACACCGTGAAGCCGAGGCGTTCGGAGGCCGGGAGGTCGGCCAGGGGGTCACCGCCCGGGTGGACGTCGCGGATCGTGCCGCAGGACGTGCACATCAGGTGCTGGTGGGGGTGGTGGGCGTTCGGGTCGTAGCGCTTGGCCCGGCCGTCGGTGGCGACTTCGAGGACTTCGCCGAGGGTGACCAGTTCGCCGAGCGTGTTGTAGACCGTGGCGCGAGAGATCTCCGGCAGCCGGGCCGTGGCGAGTGCCAGGACCTCGTCCGCGGTGAGGTGGACGTGGTCGCCGTCGAACACCTCGGCAACCACCCGGCGCTGGGCGGTCATCCGCCAGCCACGCCCACGAAGCCGTTCCAGCAGATCACTCATGTCCACCAGCCTAACTGTGCAAAGTCCGAAGAATGAATCCGTACGGGTCTGGTCGTTCCATTGACTTGGATTTCGTCCATCGTAGGATCGGTTCCGGCGACGGCCAAGGGACAAAGCAACAGTGGGCCAAGGGATGTGACGGTTCATCTGCTCCACCCTCCGCCCTCCCGCAGTCCCCGAGCATCGAGCATCGAGCGCACCGAGATCCGCCCCGTCCGGAGGGATTTTCATGACTGACAACCACGACGCGATCGTCACAGACCCCGAGCCTGAGGAAACAGGCGGCTGCCCCGTCGCCCACGGACGTGCGCTGCACCCCACCCAGGGCGGCGGCAACCGCCAGTGGTGGCCGGAGCGGCTGAACCTGAAGATCCTCGCGAAGAACCCGGCCGTGGCCAACCCGCTCGGCGAGGAGTTCGATTACGCCGAGGCGTTCAACTCCCTCGATCTGCCTGCCGTGAAGCGGGACATCGCAGATGTCCTGACCACCTCGCAGGACTGGTGGCCGGCCGACTTCGGGAACTACGGCCCGCTGATGATCCGGATGGCGTGGCACAGCGCGGGCACGTACCGCATCAGCGACGGCCGCGGCGGCGCCGGGGCCGGGCAGCAGCGCTTCGCCCCGCTCAACAGCTGGCCGGACAACGTCAGCCTCGACAAGGCCCGCCGCCTGCTGTGGCCGGTGAAGCAGAAGTACGGCCAGAGCCTGTCCTGGGCCGACCTCATGGTCCTCACCGGCAACGTCGCCCTGGAGACCATGGGCTTCAAGACCTTCGGCTTCGCCGGCGGTCGCGCGGACGTGTGGGAGCCCGACGAGGACGTCTACTGGGGTCCCGAGACCACCTGGCTCGACGACGAGCGCTACACCGGCGACCGCGAGCTGGAGAACCCGCTCGGCGCCGTCCAGATGGGTCTCATCTACGTCAACCCCGAGGGCCCCAACGGCAACCCGGACCCGGTCGCCGCGGCCCGCGACATCCGCGAGACGTTCCGCCGCATGGCGATGAACGACGAGGAGACCGTCGCGCTCATCGCCGGTGGCCACACCTTCGGCAAGACCCACGGCGCGGGCCCGAGCGAGAGCGTCGGGGACGACCCCGAGGCCGCGCCCATGGAGCAGCAGGGCTTCGGCTGGAAGAGCACCCACGGCACCGGCGTCGGCGCCGACGCGATCACCAGCGGTCTCGAGGTCATCTGGACGACCACGCCCGCCAAGTGGGGCCACGACTTCTTCAAGCACCTCTTCGAGTACGAGTACGAGCTCACGCAGAGCCCGGCGGGTGCGCACCAGTGGGTGGCGACGAACGCCGAGGAGATCATCCCGGACGCCTTCGACGCGTCGAAGAAGCACCGCCCGCAGATGCTCACCACCGACCTGTCGCTGCGCTTCGACCCGGTCTACGAGCAGATCTCGCGGCGCTTCTACGAGAACCCCGAGCAGTTCGCGGACGCCTTCGCCCGCGCCTGGTACAAGCTGACGCACCGTGACCTGGGCCCGGTCGTGCGCTACCTCGGCCCGGAGGTGCCCTCCGAGGTGCTCCTTTGGCAGGACCCGCTGCCGGCGGCCGAGGGTCAGCAGATCGACGCCGCGGACGTCGCCTCCCTCAAGGAGCAGATCCTCGGCTCGGACCTCACCACCGCGCAGCTGGTCTCGGCGGCCTGGGCCGCGGCGTCCTCCTTCCGCGGCAGCGACAAGCGCGGCGGCGCCAACGGCGGCCGCATCCGCCTGGAGCCGCAGCGCAGCTGGGAGGTCAACAACCCGGACGGCCTCGCGCAGGTCCTGCGTACCCTCGAAGGCATCCAGTCGTCCTTCAACTCCGGCGCCAAGAAGGTCTCGCTGGCCGACCTCGTCGTCCTCGCGGGCACCGCGGCGGTCGAGAAGGCCGCCAAGGACGGCGGCGTCGAGGTCGAGGTGACGTTCACGCCGGGCCGTGTGGACGCCTCGCAGGAGCAGACGGACGTCGAGTCGTTCGCCGCCCTTGAGCCGACCAACGACGGCTTCCGCAACTACGTCGGCAAGGGCAACCGTCTGCCGGCCGAGTTCCTGCTGCTCGACAAGGCGAACCTGCTGACCCTCAGCGCGCCCGAGCTGACGGTCCTCGTCGGCGGTCTGCGCGTCCTCGGCGCCAACCACGGCGGGTCGAAGCACGGCGTGTTCACCGACAAGCCGGGCACGCTGACGAACGACTTCTTCGTCAACCTGCTCGACATGGGCACGACCTGGAAGTCGACGTCCTCGGCGCAGGACGAGTTCGAGGGCCGTGACGGCTCCGGCGCGGTCAAGTGGACGGGTACGCGTGCCGACCTGGTCTTCGGCTCCAACTCCGAGCTGCGCGCGGTCGCCGAGGTGTACGCGAGCGACGACGCGAAGGAGAAGTTCGTGAAGGACTTCGCCGCCGCGTGGGGCAAGGTCATGGACCTGGACCGGTTCGACGCCCGCGTCTGAGTTCCATCCTTTTGAGGCGTCCGCGCCGGCCGTACGTGGCCGACGCGGGCGCCTCTCAGTGTGTGGACACGTGGAGTTCGGCCCACACCGTCTTGCCGATGTCACGCGCGGTTACGCCCCAGGCGGTGGCGAGGGATTGGACGAGGAGGAGACCTCGTCCGGTCTCGGCTTCGGGGGCAGGGGCCTCGCCGAATCGCGGGGGTTGTTTCTCGGTACGTGCGTCACTGACCGCGATTCGCAGGGTGGCGCCGTCCAGGTGGAGGCCGAGCTCGAAGTCGCGCCCGGCGACGCGGCCGTGCGTCACGGCGTTCGCGGCCAGCTCGGCGACGATCGCTGCGGCGGCCTGCGAGGGTTCGGTGTCGTGCGGGATGCCCCAGGCGGCGAGTTGGGCCGTGGCCAGGTGGCGGGCGAGGCGGGCGCCGCGTGGGGTTGCGCTGATGCGCTGGGTCATGGCCAGGGGGTGGGTTGTTGCCGAGTGCATGGCCCTACGGTCACGCCTGCCGGGGTCACCCGGTCAGGGGCGAAACTCGTACGGTTTCGCAGCGTACGAGTTCACGCACTGGACAGTACGCGTAACTGCCCGTAACCATGGGCGAGTTGGCGGGGACGTACGAGAGCGTCAGGGGTGACCCGTGATGTCGTCAAGCACTACCGAGCCGGAACCGTCCGATGGGCTCAAAGCCTTCGGTGCCGTACTGAAGAGCTTCCGCAAGCACGCCTCCTACACGCAGGAGTCGCTGGCCTCGGAGATCGGCTACTCCACTCACTTCCTGGCCTCGGTGGAGCAGGGCAGAAGGCTGCCGCCGCAGCGGTTCGTGGACCAGTGCGAGGCGAGCCTCGACGCGTTCGGCACGCTGCGAGTGGCGGCCAACCAGCTGGCACGCCAACCCGGGATCGCGTCCTGGTTCCGACATTGGGCCCACCTGGAGCAGGACGCGGTGAGCCTCTACACCTTCGAATCGCGGCTCGTTCCGGGCCTGTTGCAGACCGAGGCGTACGCCAGGACGCTCTTCGAGGAGCGCGAGCCGCCGCTGACCGACGAGCAGATCGAGCACCAGCTCACGGCCCGCGCGGAACGGCAGCAACTGCTCCTCGACCGCCCCAACTCGACGTACAGCTTCATCGTCGAGGAGCACGTGGTGACGAGGCCCACCGGGGGCGCCGCGGTCATGCGTGAGGTGATCGACCGCATGCTGGAGCGCACGTCGCCACGGAACGTGAAGCTGCAGATCATGCCTCAATCACGGGGAGTTCATCCCGGATTGGACGGCCCGATTCAGCTCCTCGAAACCCCGGACAACCGGTGGTACGGGTACCTGGAGGGCCAGGAGAACGGGCAGTTCGTCTCCGACCCCAAAGTGATCAGCACGCTCCACCGACGGTATGCGAAACTGCGGACGCAGGCCCTCACCCCCGAGGATTCCGTGGGCCTGTTGGAGCGTCTGCGAGGAGCGCTATGAGCACCCACGAACTGGCCTGGTTCAAGAGCAGTTACAGCAGCGGTTCCAGCGGCGACTGTGTAGAAGTCGCCCTCTCCTGGCACAAGTCCAGTTACAGCGGCGACTCAAGCGGCGATTGCGTAGAAATCGCCACCTGCCCCACCACCATCCACATCCGCGACTCCAAGCACCCCGAAGGCCCCCAGCTCACCCTCTCCCCCAAGGCCTGGCAGACCTTCCTGGCACACGCCGTCGCCCCGCGTGGATAAGCCCGACATCGAAGCGATCCTCGACCACATCGAGGCCTCCCACGCCCGCCTGGCCGCCACCACGGCCAAGCTCGACGATGCCCAACTCGACGCGCCCTCAAGGCTCCCCGGCTGGACCCGCAGGGACACGCTCGACCACATCGCCGGGGCCGCCGACGCCTACGTACGCCTGCTGAACCTGGCCCGCATCGGCACGCCACACCCCGCAGCACCCGGCGACGGCGACGGCGACGTACAGCAGGGCCTTGAGCGGATGCTCGATGACGCGCGACGGATGCCGTACGAGGCATGGGACGTCCTGGTCACCGCGAAGGCGGGATACCGGCATCCGGCCTGGTTCACGCTGTACCGGTGCTGGCGGGAGCTGGAGACGCACCATGTCGACCTGGGGTCGGGGTACGAGTCGGCCGACTGGCCGCAGGCGTACGTGAGTTGGGCCCTCGACGGCACCCTCGTCGCGCTCGCCGCACGCGGCTTCCCGCTCGGCCGGGTCGAAGCGACCGACCTGGGCCGCACCTGGACCCTGTCCCCCGCCGGACCGGCGATCGAGGCTCCCGGCCACGCCCTGCTCGGCTGGCTCAGCGGTCGCTCGCCCGCACCCGGGAACGGGTCCGGGGCCGGGGTCCCGCAGCCGCCTGACTGGCCGCTGCCCCCGACCCCGGCTTGGGGTTGAACTCACCCTGGTACAAGGGCAACTCAGGCGTCCGGATGCGTCCCGTCGAAGTACCGCTTCGACTCCGCCCACACGTCCCGCGCCAGCTTCCGCCCCTGCGCGTCGCCCTCCGTGTGGTCGAACTCCCAGTGCACGCCGCCCCACAGCCGTGAGTAGCCGACCTCCTTGGCCGCCGCGCTGAACGTCGGCCACTTCAGGGCGACGTCCTTCGTGGGCAGGCCCGGCTCGATCTGGGACGAGCCCGCCTTGATGACGCCGGTGGCGCCGTAGCGGTCGGAGCCGGTGAACTGCTTCAGGATCTCGGCGCCCGCTGCCGTGAATCCGGTGTGCCCGGAGCCGTACGCGGCGAAGCCCGGGGTGTTCAGGTACGGGCGCCACTTGGAGCCGTCGATCGTCTGCGTGCCCTTGCCCGGACCGGCCCAACCCTTGATCTCCTGGCCCGACTTGGCGTAACGGATCATGGTGATGGGGCGGCCGTAGTCGAAGTCGCGTTTCGTCTTCCAGTCGACGACCGCCTCGTCCGCCTCGGCGATGTTGAGCGCGAAGAACAGCTTCACGTCGTCGTCGAGGGTGTGGTGGTCGCGGGCCGAGACGAAGCGGGCCCAGGCCTGCGGCACCGAGGAGGAGCCCTCCTGGGGCCACTGCCAGTGTTCGGCTATCGCCTTCTGGCGTTCGGTGAGGCCCGCGTTGCGCTCGATCTGCTTCTCGATCGCGGCGTCCGCCTCCGGCGTGCCGTACTTCGGGGGCGTCGGCGGAACGTACTTCGCCGTGTCGTCGATCACGAAGGGCCGCGCGTCCGCGAACTGCGGCGTGACGAACTGCTGCGTCTTGCCGTCGGCCGTGATCAGCGGCGCCCAGCGGTCGGGGGCGACCAGGGCTTCCTTGTCGAAATGGTTCACGTCCTGCGGGGCGTTGACCGGCGTGTACGTGCCGGGGGCGGTCGCGTACGGCGGGCTGGCGAGCTGGTTGGAGCCGTCCTGGTGACGCTCTTCCAGGATCGCGTCGGTCGCGGCGAGGGCGACGGCGGCGGGCGAGCCGGGGGCCGCGTCCGCCGCCTCGGCCGGGTCGTAGCCGAGGGACTTCAACTTGGCGTCGAAGGTGGCACGTTGGGCCGGGTAGAGGTCGGCGAGCGCCCGGTGTGCGGCGAAGCTGATCGCCTTGCGCTTGTTGGCAGTGGTGCGCTCCGCGCGCGGGCGGCGCAGGTCGCCGCCGAGCTCGGTGCCGACGGCACGGCGGTCGTACGCCGCCCACGCGTCGTAGATCGCGTTGTGCACGATGCCGAGGGTGCGGCCGGAGACGGGCGGGGGCGTGTTCTGGCCCGTGGCCCGGGAGTTGGCCTTCATGGCCTCGATGGTCTGCTGGTTCCACTGCAGGACGACGTTCTCGCGCTCGCTCCGGGCGTCGGCGGCGGCACGGGGGTGGTCGTCGGGCGTGGCGGCCGCGGGCACGGTCACCGCGGTGGCGAAGGTCAGGGCGGTGAGCGCGCCGAGGGTGGTCCAGCGTCTGCTGCGGGTCAGGCTGCGGGTCATCAGGACGTCACGGGCCTTTCGTGGGAGTGCGGGGCTGTGTGGCGTGGGTCCGGCCGGCCGGTGGTTCGGCCGGCCGGTCACTCGGCCCAGCGGGAGCCCGTGATGACGTCCACGAAGTTGGGGCGTACGTATCCCTCGGTGTAGCGCTCCAGGACGTCCGCCTTGACGTTGCCGAAGGTGGTGTCGGGGCGGTGCGCGATGCCGCCGTTGAAGGCCTGCAGGATCTGGTTCTTGAAGTCGGGGCGCGGGTGGGCGGCGACGACCTCGGCGCGCTGCTCGTCGCTGACGTCGTCGTAGCCGATGCCCAGCACGTCGAGCTCGACCCCGGCCGTGACCAGGGCGATCTCCGGCGCCATCCGGGACGGGATCTCCGGCGTGGTGTGCAGCGCGATGGCCTCCCAGACGACGCGGGCGCCGTCCTCCGCGATGCCGTGGTCGAGCAGGAACTTCCGGGCGTCGTCGGCGCCGTCGATCTCGAAGCGCTGCGTCGAGCCGGCGTGCGACTCGGTGAGGCCGAGGTCGTGGAACATGGCGCCCACGTAAAGCAGTTCGGGGTCGAAGCCGAGCGAGCGGTTCGTCCCCTGCAGCGCACCGAAGAGATAGACCCGCCGCGAGTGATGGAAGATCAGCTCGTTGGCCGTGTCCCGCACCAGCTCGGTGGCCTCCTTGGCCAGGGCGCTGTCGGGGACCTTGATGCCGGCGATGGTCATGCCTGCTCCTTGCGTGGGGTGACGTGCGGGGATGCGGTGACCAACTGTGCGTGCGGGCGGACGCGTTGACGACATTTGCCGTGTTGGCTTTGTGAGGTTCCACCACCCGGAAACCATCCGGGAACCACGGAATCCACCGGCGGGCCCTATCGCTTCAGCACGGCCTGCATCACCGCCTTCGCGATCGGCGCGCCCAGGCGGCCGCCCGCGATGTCGGGGCGGGAGATGTCCATGTCCTCGGGGTCCACGAACACGGCGACCGCGACCGGCGAGGAGCCGTCGGCCTGCTTGGCGTAGGACACGAACCAGGCGTACGGATCCTCGTCGCGTACGTCCGCACCGTGCTGGGCGGTGCCCGGCTTGCCGCCGACCGTCACCCCGTCGATCTTCACCTTGCCGCCCGTGCCGTCGGTGACGGTGTGCTCCATCATCTGCTGCACCTTGCGGGCGGTGTCGGGCGAGACGGCCTGGCCGAGGACCTCGGGCTCGCTCTTCTCGATCGTGTCGAGGTCGGGTCCGCGCAGCTCGTCGACCATGTAGGGCTTCATCACCTTGCCGCCGTTGGCGAGCCCGGCGGTCACCATGGCCATCTGCAGCGGAGTGGTGGTGGCACTGCCCTGCCCTATGCCGGTCAGCGCGGTCTGCGGCTGATCAAGCTCCTTCGGATAGCCGCTGGCGGCGGAACGTACCGGCGTGAACTGCTCCTTGTTGAACCCGAACTTCTCCGCGGTCTCCCGCATCTTGTCCTTGCCGGTCTTCAGGGCCGTGTCGAGGAAGACGTTGTTGCAGGACCACTGCAGGGCGGTCTTCAACGAGGCCTTGTCGCACCGGGAGTCGGGCACGAGGCTGCCGACTTCCCTGGAACTCTGCGGCAGCTTGTACGGGTCCTTCGCGCCGGACGGCGCGTCGATGTCGGTGATCGTGCCGTGCTCCAGGGCGGCGGCCGCGGTGAGGATCTTGAAGGTCGAGCCCGGCGGGTAACTCTCGCGCAGCGCACGGTTGTTGAGCGGCTTGCGCTTGTCCTTCGCCAGCTTCTCGAAGGCCTCGCCCTCCTTGCCGGAGATGCCCGCGAAGACGGAGGGGTCGTACGAGGGCGTGCTCGCCATGGCGAGGATCTTGCCGGTACGGGGGTCCAGGGCGACCACCGCGCCCTTGGCGTCGAGGTCCTTCAGTCCCTTGTACGCGGCCTTCTGGGCGGCCGGGTCGATGGTGGTGACGACGTCGCCGGGGAGGGACTTCTTACCGGTGAGCGCGTCGACGGGGTTGCCGAGCAGCCTGCGGTCCTTGCCGCTGAGGATGTCCTTGTGGACGCCTTCGAGGAAGGTCGCGCCCTGCGCCTGCGAGAAGTAGCCGGTGACGGGGGCGTACAGGGGACCGTCCTTGTACGTCCGCTTGTACTTGAGGTCCGAGCCGGTGGTGCGGGCGGAGCCGGTGATCGGCTCGCCGCCGACGATGATGTTGCCGCGGGCCTGCGCGAACGAATCGATGGCGACGCGGCGGTTGTTCGGGTGCTCGGCCAGCTCCTTGTAGTCGACGACCTGCACCCAGGTCATGCGCAGGAGCAGCGCGAGGACCAGGACTCCGCAGAGGACGGCTATGTGGCGGAGGGTGCGGTTCACGGCTGGGCTCCGGGATTGTCTTCGAGGTTGCTGCCTGCGGGGTTGCCTTCGGGCTTCACGAGGAAGTCGAGGATCGTGGTGGTCGCGTCGAGGGCGGTGCTGGTGCGGCCGAATCCCTTGGACGGCTTCTCCGGTGAGCCGGGCCAGGTGTGGCCCGCGTCGTGCATGACCAGGAGTTCGACCGGGGCCTTCGGGGAGCTCCAGTCCGTGCGGTCGTAGCCGGCGGCCGCCGTCTCGTCGGCCTTGCCGTGCGGGCCCTTGGCGGCGAAGGCCTCGGCCGTGGCGCGGGTCGACCTCGTCGGGGTGATCGGTTCGTCGCCCGGGTTCGGCGGGTCCCCAGCGGGCCGGCCCGCGAGGGGACGTACGGGGTCGTCGGCTCCGTGGATGAGCAGGAGCGGGACCGGTCCGGTGGGCTTCACCTCGGCGGACCCGGTCGGGAGCTGGGCCGCGACCGCGCCCGCGGCGGCGACCAGGCGGGGGCGCTGGGCGGCGATGCGCAGGGCCATCGAGCCGCCGTTGGAGAAGCCGACGACATAGACGCGGCGGGGGTCGGCCCCCTCGGTCCGCACCAGTTCGTCGACCAGTGCCTCGGCGAACCGGACGTCGGCGTCCGGGTCGGGGCGCCGCTCGGTGCGTGCGGTGCCGGCGCCCCAGCCCTTGTGCAGGCCCTCGGGGTAGGCAATGAGCATGCCGCGGGCGGCAGTTGCGGTGTTGAGGCGAGTGCGGTCGCGCATGCGGTCGGCGGTTTCGCCTCTGCCGTGGAAGGCGATCACTAGGGGCTTGGGGGCTTTGGTCGCGGCCGGCCGGTGCAGGAGGAAGGCGCGCGAGACGCCGTCGACCTTGAGGTGTGCGCGCTGGTCGACGGGTGCCGAGGAGGACGCCGCGGACGGGGTCGTGGGGTCGGCGGGGTCCTGGTGCGTGGCGCAGGCGGTGAGGGCCAGGCCGAGGGTGAGGAATCCGGCCAAAGGCTTGAGCAAGGCGCGAAAAGGGGTGAAAGGCGTCTGCATGAGAGGAGAAGACCAGGCCGGGGCCTGTCGTGTCCAAGATTGTTATGAGTTATGTATTCATAGCGATCCAGTATCGTTGCTGGTTGTGGACCTGATACGGCACCTGGAGTGCTTCGTGGCTGTTGCAGAAGAGTCACACTTCGGCCGTGCCGCGGAACGCCTGGGCATGGCCCAGCCGCCCCTGTCCCAGCGCATCCAGCGCCTTGAGCGCGAGCTGGGCGTGCGGCTCTTCGAGCGGACCAGCCGACAGGTGACGATCACGAAGGCGGGGACCTTGCTGCTCGACGAGGCACGTACGCTGCTCGACCGCTCCGAGTCCCTGCTCGCCACCGCCCGCCGGATCCGGGACGGCGAGAGCGGGCTGTTGCGGGCCGCGCTGCCGCCGGATCTCTCGGGGGACACCGTGGCGGCGATCCTCGCGGCGTTCCGGGAGCGGCATGCGGGGGTCGAGCTGGAGCTGCACGAGCTGACCACGGCGCAGCAGCTCGATCTGTTCGGGGCGCGCGGGCTCGATGTGGGGCTCATCCATCATCCGTGCGAGGTGGCGGGGCTCGAGCTGGGGCCGGTGCTGCGGCGGGAGGTAGGAGTGCTGATCTCGCGAGACGCTCCGGCGGCGGCGCTGGACGAAGTGCCGCTCGGGTCGCTGGACGGGTACGAGCTGATTCTGTTTCCGCGTGCGGGGGCGCCCGCGCTGCATGATCAGGTGCTGACGACTTGTGCGCGGCATGGGTTCTCGCCGGTTGCGGTGCGGCATGGGCAGGGGGCGAGTTTTGTGCGGGGGTTGATTCTTTCGTCTCGGGCCGTTGCGTTTGGTCCGCGGGATGCCTGGGATGCGCGGGAGGCGCGGGAGGCCGATCGCGGTGTTGTGTGGCGGCCGTTGGCCGCGGCGCCGCTGACGTGGCAGTACTCGGTCGCCTGGCCGGCCGGTCGCAGCGATGCCGCGGTCGGGGCCTTCACCGAGGCGGCCACGCGCGCCTTGCTGGATACCGCCGGTGCCGCGCCTGAGGCGCCGTCGCGGCCGCTTCATCTGCGTCCGGCCGCGGAGTTCTGGCTGTGAGCGGGCCGGGTGCGCGGGTGCGGGCCGCCTTCGTCGAGGCCGGTGTCACCGGGTGGCTGCATGCCGTCGACATCGACTCCGGTGCCGAGGTCGACTCGGGCGCGGATCATCCTGTTGTGACCGCGAGCGTGCACAAGCTGTGTTTGTTGGTGGCCCTGCACGAGCAGGCCGCGGCGGGGCGGGTCGACCTCGCCGAGCGGGTCGAGTGTGCGGTGGACGGTCGCACGGCGGGAGGTACCGGGGTTGCCGCCATGCTCGATCCGGTCGGGATGTCCTTGCGGGATCTGGGCTATCTGATGATGGCCGTCAGTGACAACGCGGCGGCCGATGTGCTGCTTTCGCGGGTGGGGCTCGACGAGGTCAACGCCGTCACGGGGCGGCTGGGGCTGGCGCGTACCCACGCGGTGCATACCTTCGGGGAGTTGCTGGGTTCCCTGCGGGAGGATGCGGGGCCCGGGGGTGCGGCTGTTTTGGCGGAACCGCATGTGATCGCTCGGCTGCGGGCGTTGGATCCTGGCCGGACCAATCGGAGTACGCCTCGGGACATGACGCGGCTGCTTGCCGCGGTGTGGCGTGATGAGGCCGGTACGCCTGAACACTGTGCTGCCATGCGGCGGTTGCTGGGGTTGCAGGTGTGGCCGCATCGGATGGCTTCCGGGTTTCCGTTCGACGATGTGCATGTGGCGGGGAAGACCGGGAGTCTGCCGACGCTGCGGAACGAGGTGGGGGTCGTGGAGTATCCCGATGGTGGGCGGTATGCGGTGGCGGTGTTTACGCGTGCCGCTGATCCGGCGGCGACGTTGCCTTCGGCGGATGCGGTGATCGGTTCGGCTGCGCGCATTGCCGTGGACGCGTTGCGGTAGTGGTTGGGCCTGGATGGTCGCGCCTCGACTTCGGTTGGGGTCGCGGGGGCTCTGCCCCCGGGCCCCCGGTCCTCAAGCGCCGGACGGGCTGGATTTTGTGAGGCGGGGCTTTGGGGTTCTGCCCCTGCTGACCCGGTTGTGGCTCAGCGCCGTTGGTCAAGGCGGGGCCGTGTCGGTAGGTACGTGCTCGCCGCGGGCAATTGCAGGTGGTCCGGTATGCGTCGAGCACGCACCTACCGACCCGACCCCTCGCGTTCGTTCATGGTGCGCCGCCGGTCGGTGGACGGGCCCGTACCCGACTGATCGCCGGTGGGGGGGTGCGTACCCAGCTGATCGCCGGTGGATGGTGTGTACCCAGCTGATCGCCGGTGGGTGGGCGTACCCGGCTGATCGCCGGTGGGTGGCGCAAAAGCCCCCTCACGGGGACAGAGGGGAAACGATCCAAACGCTCAATTTGGGCCAAGATATTGAGCGTTTGAGCGAGCGCGTGCTAGAAACCGCTTACTCCCAAGCGGTACGCCCCTCCCACGCACACCCGGAGCCCCCTCATGACGACTCCTTGGTCACGCCGCGGCTTCCTCGCCACGTCCGGTGCCACCGCCCTCGCGCTCGGTCTGGCCGGGACCTTCAGCGCGGGGCACGCCAGTGCGGCGCAAGCCGCGGCCGAAGGCGATGAGTTCGCCGCGCTGCGCGCCAAGTGGCGCAGCATCATCCTCGGTGAGGGGTTCACGCCCACCGCCGAGCCCTTCAAGTCGAAGCTCGCCACGCTCGGCACGACCGCCCGGCGGTGGATCGACTCCATGGCCCCTGCGACCGGTGCGGTCTGGCCCGATGCGGTCTACGCCGATCCGGAGCCGGACAAGGACACGGAGTCGTACGGGTTCTCCGGGAAGATCCAGGAGAGTTATGCGCGGCTGAGGACCATGGCGGAGGCCTACTGCCAGCCGGGTACCGGGGTCACCGGGGACGCGGCGGTGAAGGACAAGATCGTGGTCGCATACGACCACCTGATCAAGGACGTCTACAACGAGAACCAGGCGCCGTACGGCAACTGGTACAGCTGGGAGATAGGCGCCCCGCAGTCGCTGCTCGACATCGCGATCATGATGTACGAGCACCTGTCGGCGGAGCAGATATCCGCCACGGTCAAGGCAGTTGACCATTTCGTTCCCGATTCCAAGGTGGCCCAGTACGCGGGGACGAGTACGGGCGCCAATCGGATCGACCTGTGCCAGGTGCTGGCGCTGCGGGGGATTCTGGACGGCACCGCGGCGAAGGTCGCGCTGGCGCGGGATGCGATGTCGCCGACGTTCCCGTATGTGACGGTCGGGGATGGGCTGTATGCGGATGGGTCGCTCATTCAGCATACGAATGTGCCCTACACCGGGTCTTACGGCGCTGTGCTCATCAGCGGGATGAGCAAGTTGCTCGGGTTGTTGGGAGGGTCCACGTGGGCTGTCAGCGATCCGAAGCAGCAGTTGTTCCTGGATGCCGTCGAGGCCGCGTATGCGCCGTTCATCTACAACGGGCTGATGATGGACGGTGTTTCGGGTCGTGCCATCAGTCGGGGGCTGACTGCCACTGATGTGCTGAAGATTCAGCAGGACGACCATCTGCGGGGGCACGCCATCATCGGGGCCGTTCTCGTGCTGGCCCAGGGGGCCAGTGCTGAGGAGGCCGCGCGGTGGAAGGCCCTGGCCAAGGGGTGGTTCACGCGGGATCGGTACGCCGATGTCTCCACCGGGCGCACGCTCGGGGTGCCGGCGCTGTCGCGGGCCAACGCGTTGCTCGCCGATGAGAGTGTGAAGGCCGCCGCCGAGCCGGTCGGGCACAAGGTGTTTCCCGGCATGGACCGGGCCGTGCACCGTACGAAGGGGTTCGCGGCGTCGGTGTCGATGGCGTCGAAGCGGATCACCTATTACGAGAACGGGAACGGCGAGAACGTTCGGGGGTTTCACACCGGGTCCGGGATGTTGTATTGGTGGGGCGCCGATGCGGGTGGCGGGCAGTACTCGGACGGGTTCTGGCCGACCGTCGACCCGTACCGGCTGCCGGGTACGACTGCTTCGCAGAAGCGGCTCGCGGATGGTGAGGGCGGGATCTGGGGTGCGGCCACGCCGGATGCGACGTGGGTGGGGGGCACGACGGACGGGACGTACGCGACCGTCGGTCAGTATCTGAAGGGGCTCTCCTCCACGATGGAGGCGAAGAAGTCCTGGTTCTTCGTGGACGACGCCGTGGTGTGTCTGGGCGCCGGGATCAAGGGTGCGGACGGGGTCGGTGTCGAGAGTGTGGTGGACAACCGGAATCTGGGTGCGAGTGGTGCCGCTCAGCTGACGGTCAATGGGCGTACGCAGCCGGGTGAGCATCCCTGGTCGGGGACCATGGACGCGCGCTGGGCGCACCTCAAGGGCCATGCCGGTTATGTCTTTCCGGGTGGGACGAAGCTGACCGCGCTGCGCGAGGAGCGCACCGGGAAGTGGAAGGACATCAACGGCGGTGGTGCGGAGGATGCCGTCACGCGGCGGTACGTCACGCTGCTCGCCGATCACGGGACGGATCCCTCGGACGCCTCGTACTCGTACATCCTGATGCCCGGTGCGAGTGAACTGCGCACGGCTGCGCGGGCGTTGGACCGTGGGTGGCTGGTCACCCTGGTCAACTCCGGCAAGGCACAGGGTGTGCGGGTGCCGTCGCTCGGGTTCACCGGGATCAACTTCTGGGAGCCCGGGACGGCCGGCAAAGTCGTCGTCGATGCGCCCGTGAGCGTACAGATCCGGGAGAAGCGCGACGGTACGGCGGTCGTGTGCGTGAGTGATCCCAGCCGGTCGGTGAAGGGGCTCACGCTGGTGTGGAAGCGGCCGGTGGCGTCGGTCGTCAGCAAGCCGTCCGTGGTGTCGGACGCGCGTACCGGCTCGTCGCTCACCCTTACGTTCGGCGATCTCAGCGGCAGCAACGGCGGTACGCACAAGGTCACGGTCAGAACCAACTGACCGGCTCTGACCCCTCATTCGAAGGGCCGGACCTCCTCACGGGTCCGGCCCTTTGGCACATCCCCTCATTTCCTATCCCCCCATTCCCTCTCGCAGAAGGGCCCTCCCCCCTCATGCGCACACAACGACCACCTCTTCTCCGTACGGCTCGTAAGGCGGGCCTCCCGGCGATCGGTCTCTCGCTCGCCCTGCTGTTCGCGTCCCCGGCCTCCGCCGCCCCGCTCTGGGACGGCGACGCCAGCGGTGGGACCGGTGTCTTCGGCGGCATCGAATGCGACGCTCCCGGCAGTGTCACGGCCGTGGACCATCCGCGCGGCAAGGTCTTCAAGTTCAACAAGCCGAGCGGGCTGCGGCGTTGCGAGGCGCGCGGCATCCGGACCGGCGACGGGTACGAGTACGTCTTCAAGAACGACTCGACCTACTGGCTCGGCTGGTCCACGTGCACGAACACGGACGACGCCGAGTCGATATTCCAGTGGAAGTCCTATCCCAACTCCACGCAGAACTACCCGGTGGAGATCAAGGTCGAGGGCGGCGTGCTCAAGCTGTTCCACGTCGACCCGGCTGCCACCTGGCATCTCATCTGGAGCCGTGCGATCACGGCGGACACCTGGAAGCACCTCGCGCTCGGCATCCACACCTCGGACGAGGCGTCGACCGGCTGGATCGAGCTCTACTACAACGGGGAGCAGCAGACGATGAGCAATGGCTCCACGCGCTATCCCGGCCGCACCTGGGACGGGCTCAACAAGCCCAAGTGGGGAACGTACGGCGCGGACATCGAGAACACCGCGGGCATCGACTGGGTAGACGACCTGGCCGTCGGCACGAGCTACGCGGACGTGGCCCGATGAGGCGCGTCGGAGCGTTCGGCGCCGCCTCTGCCGCCCTGGTCGTGCTCGCCGCGAGCCCGGCGCAGGCCTCCGTGATCTGGAACGGGGACGCCTCGGGAGGCACCGGGGTCTTCTCGTCCATCCTCTGCGACTCCCCCGGCAGTGTCGTCGCGCAGGACAACGACGACGGGCGGGGCCAGGTCTTCAAGTTCAACAAGCCGCTGGGGCTCGAGCGCTGCGAGGCGCACGGGATCACGGTGGGCGGGTCCCGCTACACCTTCAAGAACAACTCGACGTACTGGCTGGGCTGGGACACCTCCACCAACACCCCCGACGCCGGGACCATCTTCCAGTGGAAGTCGTACGGCACCAATGATCAGCATCAGCAGAACTACCCGGTGTTGATGAAGGTCGAGGGCGGGGTGCTGAAGCTGTTCCACATCAAGGTCGGGGAGGAGTGGACGCTCAAGTGGTCGACGCCGGTCGCGACAAGTACGTACAAGCGCATCGTCCTCGGGATCCACACCTCCAGCGATGCGTCGAGCGGGCGGGTCGAGGCGTACTACAACGGCGCGAAGGTCGCCGATTTCACCGGGCGGACCTGGGACGACCTGGGCAATGACACGCGGTTCGGGTCCTATGGCGCGGAGGTGCAGGACAAGCGGGTCATCAACTGGATCGACGGGCTGAAGGTGGGCACGTCGTACGCGGATGTCGCGAGCTGAGTGAGCAAGGTCGCTTCGGTGGTGGGAACGAATGAGTCGGGTCAGGCGTCATTAAGCCATGCCAGCGGCGTATTGCACGGACCCGGTCCCGCGATAAGTTCCGGTATCAAGTAGTTGTCCCACCATGAGTCTCACCACCAGAAGGATTCACGAATGATCACGCTCAAGAAGGAAGACGGCCCAGCGGATCTGGCTGGTGTTACGCATCTGTCCATCGGGGTGTCCTGGGACCCGACCGTCGGCAGCAGCGGCGGTCTGATGGGCAAGCTCCGGCAGAAGGCCGGAACCGACCTTGACCTGATCGCGATAGCGATGCAGGACGCGGACCCGGTCCGCCTCGCCGGCCTCGACTCCCTCGACCCGCTGGGCAACGGCGCGCTGGTGCACAGCGGCGACAACCAGACGGGCAAGGGCGCCGGCGACGACGAGACCGTGACGGTCGACTTCGCCAAGGTGCCGGGCAATGTCACGTCCATCGTGTTCATCGCCGCCGCCTACAAGAAGTACAGCTCGTTCCAGAAGGCGCGGAACATCAGCTTCAAGGTGTACGACGCGACGGGCGGCAGCACCACGCAGGTCGCCGACATCTGGCCGAGCCTGCTGTCGAACGACAACGGCTGCGCCGTGGCCAAGGCGGTCCGGGCCGGCGCCAACTGGCAGCTTGAAGTGATCAATGTGACGGGCAAGATCAAGCAGGGCGACGAGCAGGCGCTGATGCGCTTTGCCGTGAGCAAGTAGCAGCCGTAGTAACTGCTGCAGCAATTGGCGGCCCGGGTCCCCGGTTTGTGTCAGGGGCCCGGGCCGGACGCGTTCAGCGGCGCAGCGTCGTCACCTCCAGGGCCGGGTCGGCGGCGATCTCCGCAGAGGTGAAGCGTTCGGTGACCCAGCGCTCCTTCGAGAACAGCCGGGTCTGGTCCGTGAAGTGGGGCGAGGCCGGGTTCGCGGACTGGCCGTAGGTCAGGAGCGTGTGGGTGCGGGGGCCGTCGGGGGTCAGTTCGACGGCCATCAGGAAGCTGGTGCCGAAGGCGCCGCCGTACGCGACCGTCGGGTCCTCAGGGTCGGGCTGCCCGGAGCCGGGGCTCGCCTCGACGACGTTGAAGCAGCCCTTGGCGCCGTTGCAGCCGGGCAGCGGGATGTCCACCCAGCGCTGTACCGCGCCGATGGCGGTGTCGACGGGGAGGTCTTGTGCGGCGAAGTCCTGGACGGCGTCCGCCAGGGCGCGTTGGACTTGTGCGTCGTCGCCCTTGAAGCCACGGGGTGTGGTGAGGGGCTGGTCCGGGTCGTAGGGCACTCGCCACCACGTGTGCGACGGGCCGCCGTCGAGGAGGACTTCGAAGAAGGTGCTCCAGAGTGCGCCGCCGCGGCTGTCGGCGTCGGCGCGGGTGTCCCAGCGGGCGAGGGCCTTGCAGGCCGCCCGTACGTCGACCTTCTTGCCGTCCGTCGCCGTCAGCTCCGGGTGCGCGCGGCACATCGCGACCACGTCGTCGCGGCCCGTCTCCGCCGACCGGACGCGGTTGCCGAGCATCGACTCGCGCAGCGTGCGCCGGGTGAAGCCGGGGGCGCCGAGTCCATCGGTGCCGTCGGCGCGCTCGGCGATCATCCGCAGGCCGAGCTGGGCCCGTTGGCCGATGCGGGGGTCGCTGTCGTACGTGCCGGGGAAGCCGGTGAGCGGTGCGGCGGGGTTGGTGAACTGAGGGCCGTTGTTGGAGTTGGCCACGTAGTCGGTGCGGGTCAGCTTCGGGTGGCGGGACGGGCCGTAGAGGCCGGGGACCAGCGCGTCGGGGTCGCTGCCCCAGGCGCAGGCCGTCGTCGAGCCGTCCAGGACGGTGAGGCCATCCTCGCCGCCCGGGCGTGTGCAGCGCTTCAGCTGGTCGTCGGTCAGGTGGGCGACGGCCGAGGAGTCCGTGAAGTACGTGCTGCCGCTGGTGTCGGCCGCGAGGGTGTAGACCCAGGACAGACCCTGGTAGGTGTTCTGGGCGGCGCGCAGCTGGTCGAGGCTGTCGGCCTTGCCCATCGCCAGCCAGGTGTTCATCGAGCGCAGGTTCTCGGCGTTGGCGTCACGGATCGCGTACGCCGTCTCGGTCGTCCAGCCCCGGGACAGGAGCGGGCCGTACCGGGAGGTGTACTGGGTGCGCCGGACGGTGGTCACCTTGCCGTCCTTGCCGCGTACGGCGACCGGGACGGTGCGGCGCTTCATCGGCTCCGCCTTGCCGTCGACCAGGTACCTAGTAGGGTCGCCGGGTGCCAGCTTCAGCTGGTAGAGGGAGGCGTGCTGGGCGTCGCTCGCGGTGTGGGTCCAGGCCACGCGCTTGTTGTGGCCGATCAGGACCATGGGGGTGCCGGCCAGTCCTGCGCCTGCCACGTCCAGGGTGCCGGGGATCGTCAACTGCACCTGGTAGAAGCGGAAGTTGCCGGTCCAGGGCAGGTGCGGGTTGGCGAGCACCATCGCGTTGCCGCTGCGGGTGGCGTCGCGGCCGAGCGCCCAGCCGTTGCTGCCGAAGTCGGCTGCCGTGGCATCCGGGCGGGTGGCCGAGCGGGCTGCCGTCGCGGGCTTGCCGCCCTTGGCGGGAGGCTTCGCGTTGCCGATGTCCGGCACCAACGGTGCGATGCCGAGGACCCCGTTGACGTCGTGCACCACGCCCCACAGATCGAGCGCGGTGATCGGCCGCACCCAAGGCTTGCCCTTGCAGCGGGCGTCCGGCAGCTTGTCGACGCCGGTGTCCCGCAGATAGCGGTTGTACCCGGCGGCGTACCCCTCGACCATCCTGCGCAGCTCCGCCGTCGGGCCGAGCGGGGCGGGCTTGTCGAAGAGGCGCTTGACGGTGCCCGCACGGCGCAGGCCCTTGTAGTAGGTGTCGCTCGCGAGGTTGGGGCTCTCGGGGCTGCCTTCGCCGAGATAGCGGGAGCGTTCGCCGCGCAACGTCAGGATCTGGTCGGCGAGTTCGCAGGCGTTGTCCTGGGCGTACGCATAGCCGTAGCCGTAGCCGAGGCCGTCGTAGCTCTTGGCCAGGATGTGCGGGACGCCGTACTCGGTGCGGCGGATCTGGGCCGTGTAGCTCTGCTCGGACACGGTCGCGCCCGCCGCATCGGGCTCCGCCGCATCGGACGCGGACGAGGGCCCGGGCCACACGACCGCGGCGGCCGCGGTGAGGCCGAGGGCCACCGCAACCGCGGTGCGACTTCGTCGAGTTCTTCCATGTGCTCTGGACAGTCGAATTCTTCCGTGTGCTCTGGATAAACGCATGGCGCCCACGTTGCCCAGGTACGGGCGGTGTCGACATCGGACCACCGGCCAATCTTTCGTCGGCGCATCCGTCCGAGGATGTACTACCAAGGGACCCCGAGCGGCGCCGAGTTGAGCCCCACCCGGACTGACACATACCCATACCGGGTATGTTGACGTTCATGATCTCACTCACGAAACATCTCGGCGGCGACACCGCCGCGAGGGCCTGCGCCGCGGCGTGCGGTCTCGGCTCGGCGGAAGTGACCCTGTTGCGGCGGGCATTCGGGCTCTGCCTGAGTCTGCGCATCCAACTCTCCGGTGACTGCCGGAGCCCCAACTTCCGATAGTCGTTCTCCACCGCCTTGACAGGGATACCCCCCACCCCTACCTTCACATACGCATACCCGGTTGGGGTATCCCTCTCATGGCAAGGAGAACCGATGTCCACGTCACCGCAGTTAACCGCCGGGCGCAAGGAGTGGCTCGCGCTGGGCCTGCTGGTGCTGCCCGCCATGCTCCTGTTCATGATGCTCACGATCCTGTTCCTGGCGATCCCCTACCTGGCCGCCGACTTGGAGCCCAGCAGCACGCAGACGCTGTGGATCCTGGACATCTACGGCTTCCTCATGGCCGGATTCCTGGTCCTGATGGGAACGGTGGCCGACCGGATCGGGCACCGGAACCTGCTCGTCATCGGCGCCGCCGCGTTCGGCGTCGTCTCCGTGGTCGCCGCCTCCACCGACGACCCCGCGATGATGATCGTCTGGCGGGCCCTGCTCGGCGTCGCGGCCGCGGCGCAGATGCCGGCCACGCTCGGCCTGATCTTCACGATGTTCCTCGACGCGAAGCAGCGCGGCGTCGCCATCGGCGCCTGGGCCGCGGCCATTTCGGCCGGTGTGGCGCTCGGTCCGCTGCTCAGCGGGCTGCTCCTGGACGCCTTCTCCTGGCGGGCGACGTTCTACGTCGCGGTGCCGGTCATGGCGGTCGTGGTGATCGGCGGGCCGCTGCTGCTGCCCAAGCACCAGCGTCAGGACACCGGCAAGCTCGATCTGTTCAGCGCGCTGCTGCTGCTCGCGACGCTGCTGCCGTTCATCTACGGCATCAAGTCCATCGCCACGGGTGAGGACGTCGGCCTGTCCGTCGTGTCCATCGCCGTCGGCGTCGTCATCGGCGTGCTGTTCGCGATCCGCCAACTGCGTTCCTCCGCACCCCTGTTGGACGTACGCCTCTTCGGCAACCGGACCGTGGGCGGGGCGCTCGGCGTGTTCATCCTCGCCGCGACGGGACTCGGCGGCATCTATCTGATGTTCACGCAGTTCCTGCAGCTGGTCGCCGAACTCTCGCCGCTGCAGACCGGGTTCGCGATCCTGCCCGCCGCGCTGCTCCTGATCGTGGTGGCGACGCTCTCGCCGGTCCTCGCGCGCAAGGTGCGTCCCGGGTACGTCATCGCCACGGGCCTCGCCGTGCAGGTGGTCGGCTATCTGATGCTCACGCAGGTCGACGCCGACACCGGTCTGCCGTATGTGCTCGCGGGCTTCATCGTCATGTACCCGGCGGTGGCGCCGTCCATGGCGCTCACCACCGACCTCGTCGTGGGTTCGGTGCCGCCGGAGAAGGCGGGCGCCGCGGGCGGGTTGAGCTCCACTGTGAACGACCTGGGCATCTCGCTCGGTGTGGCCGTCGTCGGCAGCATCGGCGTGGCCCAGTACCGCGGTGAGATCGACCTCCCCTCGGGCCTGTCGGCGGAGGCGGAGGCGAGCGCGCGGGACAACCTCGACGGGGCGATCACGGCTGCGGGCACCCTGCCGGCCGACGTGGGCGGGCAGGTGCTTCGTGCGGCGCGGGACGCCTTCGCGAGCGGCTTCAACGTCGCCGCCGCCACCGCCGCGGGAATCGCCGCCGTGGGCGCGGTCCTCGCCGCGCTCGCCCTGCGGCACGTGCCCCCGACGGGGGCCGCGGCGGCCGCGGTGCCCGAGCAGGCGGGGGACGCGGACGCCGCGTCCGAGCCGGCGTCGGCCGGGAGCGAAGCCGTCAAGTAGGTGGCGGGGCAAGGGGGGTGCGGGGCCGGTCGTGGTTGGCCCCGCACCCCCTCTCGGCCCTCGACACCCGCGTACTCCCACGCGTACTTCCTCAAGCACATCCGCATACGTAGCTCCGGATACGTACATCCGCAAAGGTGCGCACCATGTCTGCGATAGCTTTCAGCGCTTCTCCCACCACGACCCTCGCCAGCGAGGGCGGCCGGTGCATGTATGAACAGGTCGACCGGCTGCGCGAGTCGGGACCCGCCGTGCCCGTGCGGCTGCCCGAGGGCGTCGGGGCCTGGTCGGTCACGCGGGGCGATGTCGTCCGGCTCCTGCTGACGCACCCGGGCGTGTCCCGCAACCTCAAGAAGAACGTGCCCAGTTACGAGCCGGGCTCCGTGCCCTGGCTCTCCCCTTGGGTGGACGTCGACTCCATGGCCACCGCCGAGGGCTCCGACCACGCGCGGCTGCGCAAGCTGATCACCCCGGCGTTCAGTCCGCGCCGCACCGACGCCCTGCGCGGGCAGATCGAGGCCCTTGTAGAACGGCTCCTCGACGAGCTGGCGGCGCGCCCCTCGGACGAGCCCGTCGATCTGCACACCGCGTTCTCCTACCGGGTGCCGACCGAGGTGATCTGCGATCTGTTCGGGCTGCCCGACACCCAACGCCCCGAGGTACTGCGCCTGTTCAGGGCCGTCGGCGAGACCGATGTCCCCGAGGAGGAGTCGATCGCCGTCTACCAGGCCCTGGTGGACGAGATGCACACCCTCATCGCCACCAAGCGCCGCGAGCCGGGCGACGACCTGACGAGCTTCCTGCTCGCCGCGCACGAGCAGGGCGAGGCCCGTGCGGACGGCGACGCGCCGCTCAGCGAGCACGAGCTGATCTCTACGCTGCTCCTGATGATCGGCGGCGGCTCCACCACCACGATCAACCTCATCGACCACACGGTCCGCGAACTGCTCGCCCGCCCGGACCAACTGGCCGCCGTCCAGGCCGATCCGGGCCGCTGGAAGGACGTGATCGAGGAGTCGCTGCGTACGCACTGCCCGGTCATGCATCTGCCGATGCGCTGGGCGACGGAGGACATCGACCTCGGTGAGGGCGTGGTCATCCGGGCCGGCGACGCGATCCTGATCTGCTACGGCGCGCACGGGCGCGACCCCGGCGTGCACGAGGCGCCGGGCAGCTTCGACATCGACCGGGCGGACAAGGACCATCTGGCGTTCGGGCTCGGCGCGCACTTCTGCCCGGGGTCGCGGCTGGCCCGCCTGGAGGCCGATGTGGCATTGCCCGCGCTGTTCCGGCGCTTCCCGCGAATGGCGCTCGGCGTCGACGCGGACGACGTGGAGCCGGTGCGTACGTTCATCGGCAACGGCATCACCGCACTGCCGGTGCTTCTCGGCCATGGGCAGGCCTGACGTGGCCGCCCCGGACGTCGACGGTCGGCCCGGCGATCTGGACGAGCGGCCCGGTGATCTGGGCGAGCGGACCCGGCGGCTGCTCGACACCGCCCGCTATCTGAATCTGGCCACGGTGTCGGCGGACGGCTCGCCGTGGGTGGCGACGCTGGAGTACGCGTGGCTGGCCGGGCCGCCACTGCGCTTCGTGTTCGGCTCGGCCACCGGGTCCCGGCACAGCCGCGATGTCGCGCGGTCGGCCCGGGTGAGCGGCTCCCTGTTCGTGGCGGGCGGCGGGCCCGGGCTCGATGTGGCGGCGGTGGACGGGGCGCAGTTCACCGGTACCTGCGCGGAGGTCACGGCGGCCGAACTGGACCGGTACCACTCGGTGTTCTACGAGACCGTGTTCCCCGACGAGCAGCAGCGCAGCGAGTGGTCGCTGCCGCCGAACGCGCTGCGGGCGCCGGCCGGCCACCGGCTCTACCTCGTGGAGGTGGAGCGCTGGTGGCTGGTCGACACCCGCACGTGGGAGGTGGACCGGATCGACCGGCGCATCGAAGTGGCGCCGGACGAGCTGCCGTTGGGGTGATCCCCGCCGGGTCAGTGTGCTGGGGCGTCCTCGGCGAGGGCGCCCCAGAAGGCGTTCTCGTAGGCGTGCACCAGTCGTGCGGTCCGCACGGCTTCGACCGGGTCGTCGCCGGCCGCGAGCCCCGCCGCGAGGGTGGCCGTCGCCTGGTCCAGGAGCTCCGGCGGGGTGTCCGCGAAGAAGCGGAAGTGCCCGACGGCCGCCTCGTCGAAGCCGTACCCGGACCGCAGGGCGTCGGCCACGCGCGCGTAGTGGGCACCCGACTCCTCGACGTTCGCGAGCAGTGCCAGCGCGATGTCGCTGCGCGAGCCGTACAGGGAGGTCTGGGTGAGGTAGGCGGGGTAGGCCTGGGCGAGCGGCTTCGGCTCGTACGCCGCCAACTCCCACTCCTCCATTTCGAGTTCGGCGGCGAAGTCGAGGAGGAGGCGCAGGGCCTCGCCCTCGCCCTGCGCCATGGCCAGGAAGAGGTCGCCGGCCGGGGCGTCCGGGAAGCGGGCGGCCAGGAGGGCGAAGCTGCGGCGGTCGCTGCGGACGAGGCGGTACAACTCCCCGGCCAAGGCGCGTAGTTGGGCCCTGGGCACGCGGCCCGCTTCGAGCCGGTCGAGGAAGCGGTTCGGCACCGCCTGCTCGGCGAGCTGCGCCTGGGCCTCCTTGATGAGGACTGCGACGTCAACGGCCATCGGGGGCTCCCTGCTCATGGGGCTCGTTCGTGTGGTGGGGCGCCGGGACGACCCGGCGCAGATTCGGCCCGGTGGCCGGGCCCGGTGGGGGTTGCGCGATCCAGGGCCCCTCGACGGAGGCATCGATGACACCCTCCTCCAGCCAGGTGTGCCGCCCGGCGAGCACCTGCCGGGCCACCTCCCGGTCGCCGCCGTCGACGTTGCCCCGCAGCTGCCGGAACAGCTCCGCGACCCGCAGTCGGGCCTGCGCACAGAAGGCACCGGCAAGGTCGACCGCCGGACCCGCCGCATCCCCCGGGTCGGCGCGGGCCGCGGCGTACACGCAGGCCGCGCTCATGGCGTACAGCTCGGCTCCGATGTCGATGAGGCGGCCCAACTCGCGCTGCCGGTCGGCGAGTTCACGCTCGGGCAGGTTCGTGAAGCCTTGCAGGGCCTCGGCGAGCTCCTGGGCGCTCCGCTCGACGAAGCGCAGGTGGGTGGCGAGGGTGTCGGCGTAGGCGAGGGTGTCGGCGTACCCGAACAGCTCTGACTTCCCGCCCAGGCTCAAGTCCGCAGGCCGCCCGCCCAGGCTAGGGTCCGCAGGCTGCCCGGCGCCCTCCAGCACGGCCTGCCCGATGAACCCCCGCAGCGCCTCGGTCGACCCGTCGAAGATGCGCCCGATGCGCACGTCCCGCAGCAGCTGCTCGGCCGGCACCCCCCGCTCGCCCCTCGCCGCAGCCGACGCCGCCGTCTCGTAGCCGCGACCTCCGCGCAGTTGGACCAGTTCGTCGGCCACCTGCCAGGTCCGCTCCGAGGCGAAGAGCTTGGCCAGTTCGGCCTCCAGGCCGCCGCCGGACCCGGGCAGCCGGGCGGTGACCTCGACCATCGCCTCCAGGGCGAAGGCCGTGGCCGCGATGAACGCCAGCTTCCCCGCGACCGCGTCGTGCTCCCCGATCGGCCGGCCCCACTGGACCCGCTCCCCCGCCCACTCGCGGGCGATCTTCAGGCTCCACCTGGCCGCCGCGGCCGACACCGCGGGCAGCGACAGGCGTCCGGTGTCCTGCGCGGCCAGCGCGACCTCCAGGCCCGCGCCCTCCGCGCCGATCCGGTGGAAGGCCGGGACCCGCACGTCGTGCAGCCGGATCACGCCGTTCTCCAGGCCGCGCAGCCCGAGGAAGGAGCTGCGGTGCTCCACGGTCACGCCCGGCGCCCCGCCCTCCACCACGAAGGCCGTCATCCCGGCGTCGGGGACCATGGCCATCACCACCAGGAGATCGGCGATGACACCGTTGGTGGCCCACAGCTTCACGCCGTTGAGCGTGTACGTTCCCGAGTCCGGGCCGGACGCGTCCGCGTCCTGCGAGGGAGCGGAGGTCGTGTCCCGTACGGCCGTGGTGTGCATCCGGAACGGATCGTTTCCGATGTCCGGCTCGGTGAGCGTGAACCCGGAGATCTCCCGCACGCACCTCGGAAGGAACGCCCGCTTCTGCTCCTCGGTGCCGAAAAGGAGCAGCGGCTGCGGCAGCCCGATCGCCTGGTGTGCGGCCAGCAGCTCCCCCAGCGAGGCGTGCACGGTGGTGACCGTCATCAGGGCCCGCAGGTAGCAGAGCCCGGACAGGCCGAGCCCGCCGTACTCCTGCGGGATCTTGATGGCGAACGCCCCGATGTCCTTGAGCCCTTCGATCACCGCGTCGGGGATGCGGTCCTCGCGCTCGATCAGCTCGCCGTCCACTTCCTTCAGGCAGAACTCCCGCAGCCGGGACAGGAATTGCTCGTCCTCCTCCCCCAACGACACCTCCAACGACGCCCCCGGCCCCGCCGGCGCGCCGGCCGGCGGGGCAAGGAGGTCGGTGCGGAGCCGTCCGAGGAACAGCTCCGCGCCGAAGGTCGACCCCGTCATCGCGCGGCCGCGGCCGGCACGGCCTTGATGATCGACAGCGGGCCCGCCGTACGCAGCCCCACCGATTCCACGGTGAAGCCCGTCTCGTCGAGCATCGCCCGGAACTCGCTCTCGGTGCGCTCCCGGCCACCGGAGTTGACCAGCATGTTCAGGTCGGTGAAGAACGCGATCGGCTGCTCCGGGGAGGCCGTCTCGGGCAGTACGGACCCGACGATCAGGAGCGTCGCCGAGGCCGGGATCTGCGCCCGGCAGGAGCGCAGGAGGGCCCGGGCGTCCTCGTCGTTCCAGTCCTGGAAGACGCTCTTGATGATGTACAGGTCGCCGTCGGCGGGGATGTCCTGGAAGAAGTCGCCCGCGACCACCTCGGCCCGGTCGTCGACGCCCGCGCGCTTCAGGACGTCGGGCGCCTCGGCCACGCCGCTCGCGCTGTCGAAGACGATGCCGCGCAGCTCGTGCCGGGTGGTCAGGATCGCGGCTAGCAGTGTTCCGTCGCCGCCGCCGAGGTCCACCACCTTCTTGGCGTCCGAGAAGTCGTAGCCGGCGGCGAGCTGCCCGGCCGCGATCCTCGACTCCTCGCCCATCGCCTCGTTGAAGAGCGCGCTGGTCTCCTCCTGGGTGGCGAGATAGCTGTAGAAGTCCGCGCCGTGGACATGGTCGAAGGCCAGCTCGCCCGTGGTCACCGAGTGCCCGAGCGCCTGCCAGGAGTTGACCAGGAGCGGGTGGCAGAACATGCGGCTGAAGGCCCGCAGCGAGTCGGGCGAGTCGGAGCGCAGCTGGGCGCCCACCTCGGTCAGCGCGAACCGGCCGGGCTCCGGCTCGGTCGTGATCCCGACCGCCGCCAGGGTGCGCAGGAGCCGGCGCAGCGACGGCTCGTGGAGCTTGCCCTCGGTGGCCAGCTCGGCCACGTCGCGCACCTCGTCCTTGATCAGGTCGGCTATGCCCAACTCGGCGGCCACACCGAGCGAGTGGGCCGTCATATAGCCGCCGATCTTCTCGATCAGGGCGTTCCGGAGGGCCAGCTTCTGGGTGCTGCTGCTCATGAGAACTCTCCTAGTGAGGGAGGGGGGAGGGAGGATGGAAAGGAGGAGGGAGGAAGGAAGGAAGGGGGATCAGCGGAGGTCAGGGCGTAAGCCGGTGCCGTACCCAGACATTGGGCTCGACGTACACGGCATGGTCGTGCGCGACGTCCACCGCGACGGGGGCCACCGCGCCGGGCACCTCTACGGGCCCGCTGGTGTCGAACGGCAGCCCGGTCCAGTCGCGCCACTGCGCGAGGCTCCCGGAGATCGTCATCGACACCGGGCAGACCTTGACGACCTCGGCGCCCTGCCGTACGTGCGCCCGCAGCCAGGGGTCCTCGGGCAGCCCGTCGGGCCTGGTCCGGGCCGCGTACTCGACCATGGAGAGCTGCGGCTCGGCGTGCTTGCGGCTGGGCCGGACCGGGGCGAGCAGGTCGCCGTACCCGGCGCCGCGCGCATGGTCGCGGAGCGCCTGGAGGGTGCGTACGGACAGGTTCTGCGACTGCAGATCGGGCACCACGGCGATCTCCAGGGCGCACAGCGCGGTGAACGCCCGCCCCTCGTAGGTGTCGGCCATGCACTGGCGCAGGGCCTCGTCCCAGCCGGTGTCGGGCAGGCCGGCCGGGGCGCCGTTCCAGGCCAGGGGCACACTGGCGGCGCGGGCGACCACACGTTCCGGACCGTCCCCGTCGCCTTCGAGCACCACCAGCTGGTGCTGCGCGTGCCGCTCGAAGGCCCAGTGGATGAGGATCGGATCGGGGCGTACGTACGCGGGCCAGGTCGACTCCATCGTCAGCATGGCCTCTTCCAGGTCGGGCCGTTCGGCGAGACTGACGATGTGCAGACCGGTGACGGGCATGGCGGACCTCCAGAAGTGGTGCGGGGAACAAGGGAGTTGGGTCAGTCGGCCAGCCGTCGGGCGGGCAGCGGCCCGGTCTTCAGGGCCGTGCCGTGGTCCGGGCTGTGCAGCAGGTCGAGGTAGTGGGCGCGGGGGACGGGGCGGGCGCCGAGGAGCCGGACGTGGTCGCCGTCGTACTGGACGTCGACGGCCGTGCCGCCCGCCTCGGCCAGGCGTCGGGTCAGGTCGACGACCGCGACCTTGCCCGCCCCGCTGCGCAGCGTGAACTGGGAATCGGCGCTGAACACCGGCCCGACCCGGACGCCGAAGGTCCCGCCGACGAGTTCGCGGCCCTCCCAGACCTCCACGCTGTGCGCGTAGCCCGCCTGGTGCAGGCGGACCATGGCGGCGAGGAGTTCGTCGGTGAGCCAGCGTTCGGTGCGGCCCGTGCGGCACTGGCGCACCACCCGCTCGAAGCAGACGTCGACGGTCGTCGTCCACTGCGGGCCCTGCCTCAACTGGCGGCGCAGGCTGCGCTGCACACGGGCCCGGTCGACGAGGATGAGCGGCCGCGGATCGGGGGAGCACCAGGCGACCGCGTACGGCTCGGTCGAGCCGGGCAGCAGCTTCACCCGGCCCGCCGCGACCTCCGGTTCGTAGCTGATCTCGTTGATGAGGCGGTGTTCGGGGCCCTCGGCGGGGAACGGGTAGAGCCCTTGCCGGTACGCGCCGAGCAGGGTCTCGGGGCGCAGGTCGTCGCCGAACGCGACGGGGCCCTCGGGCGGGGCCGCTCTCAAGTCGATTGCTGACCAAGGGGACTTGGGGCGGGGGCGGGACAGGCTCGCGATCAGCATGGTCGTCCTCCCGGCGCCGGAGCCTCGTGGGTGCGGTTCACCGGTGTCGACCGGTTCATCGGTTGGGGCTGGTTCAGCGGTTTTCGGCGGCTCGCCGGTTCGGGGCGGCTCACAGGAACTCGATGTCGGTCAGGTAGCGGATGTAGCGGTCGAGCATCTCGGCGTCCACCGGCGGGATGTCGATGCCGCTGCCGTGCAGCGCCGCCTCCACGTTGTCGCGGGTGAAGTGGGGGAACGTCGCCTCCAGGTACATCTCCGCGACGCTCATCACGCCGGTGGAGTCGCGGTCGATGAACAGCGGCGCGAACGGCGTCATGGGGTGTCCGGGCTCCTCGACCGCGATGCGCACCACTTCGTCGAGCCATTCGTCCCAGCCGACCTCGCGGATCTCGTGGTCGTGGGCGCGCAGCCGCTCGGTGAGCAGGGAGACGTTCACCTTGCCGGGGTTGGTGAGGTGGTAGACCTCGCCCGTGGGCGGCTCGGCGCGGGCGGCGATGTGGGCGACCGCCGCCGCGAAGAGGTCCACCGGCGTGTAGTCCAGGGGGAGTTCGGCGACGGGCGCGGTGCCGGTGTCGACGATGAACTTCTTCATCGCGCACATCTCGGTCGCCGTGTTCCAGGCTCCGGTGGCCCGGTCGCCGGAGATGTCGGCGGCCCGGTAGATCGCGACCGGGAGGCCCGCCTTCGCGGCGTTCTGCAGGAGTGCCTCGGCGACCCACTTGCTCTCCACGTAGCCGACGGAGAGGTGGTCGGCGTGCGCCGCCGGGGTCTGCTCGGTGACGTGGTGGACGCCCGCGGTGCCGAAGCCGGAGATCACCGCCATGGTGGAGGTGTAGTGCACGGGCGCGTTGCGGTAGCGGGCGGCCATCCGGATGATCTCGCGGGTGCCCTCGACGTTGGCCGGGCGCATGTGGGAGTAGGGGTAGATGAAGTTGACGAGGCCGCCGGGGTGGTGGATCACGTCGACGAGGGCGGCGAGCGCGTCGAACTGCGGCTCGCTCAGGCCGAGTCGGGGCGCGGCCAGGTCGCCGGGGACGGCGACGATCCGGTCCCGGTACTCCCCCAGGTCGCCTTGGAGGTAGTGCCGGGCGTTGGCCGTCAGGCGGGCCCGTGCGTGGGCCGTGTCGTCGGCCCGGACCAGGCAGTGGACGGTGGCGTCGGTGGTGGTGAGCAGTTCCCGCAGGAGGTAGATCCCGAGGAAGCCGGTGGCTCCGGTGAGGAAGATGTGGGCCGGGCGCCGCCAGTTGGCGGGGTCGGCCGGGGCGGGTTCGACGGTGACGCCGAGTTCGGCCTCGGCGGTGAAGTCGACGCGCTTGGCGTCGTCGCCTTCGAGGGAGCCGGCCCGCGCCGACTCCACGGCGGCGCTGAACCCGCGCAGCGTCGCGTCCTGCAGCAGCAGCCGGATCAGCGGGCGGACCTGGGTGATCAGGACGCCGAGGGAGGCCCGGACCTTCGCGAGGAGTTCCGCGGCGAGGATCGAATTGCCGCCGAGGTCGAAGAAGTTGTCCTCCGGTGCGACCTGCTCCATGTCGAGGACCTGGCGCCACAGACCGGCCACGATCCGCTCGACCATGGTGCTGCCGCCCGCCTCGTCGGGCCCCTCGCTCCCGGATGCGGTGGGCTCGGGCTCCGGGAGGGCGGCCAGGTCGACCTTGCCGTGCGTCGTCAGGGGCAGCTCGGGCAGCAGGACGAAGGCGGCCGGGACCATGTAGTCGGGCAGGCGCTCGGCGACGTACGCCCTCAACTCCCGTATCGTCGGCGGAACTTCGTCGATGCGCGCGGCCGTGCAGTACGCGGCGATCGCCGTGTCACCGCCCCGGCCGTACGTCGTCACCGCGGCGTCCGCGATCAGGTCGTGCCCGGTGAGCGTGGCCTCGATCTCGGCCGGTTCGACGCGGAAGCCGCGCACCTTGAGCTGGCGGTCGGCCCGCCCGGCGATCTCCAGATTGCCGTCCCGCGTCCAGCCGCCGAGGTCGCCGGTGCGGTACATGCGGGCGCCGGGGCGCTCCGGGTCCGGCACGAACCGGCCGCGCTCGGCGTCCGGCGACAGATAGCCGAGGGCGACGCCGGAGCCGGCTATGTATATCTCGCCGCGCTCCCCGGCGGGCACGGGCCGCAGGTCCTCGCCGAGGACGTGGACGGTGGTGCCGGGCAGCGGGCGGCCGACGGGGGCCGGGCCGCTCGCGGGCAGCACCTGCTCGGTGATCTCCATGGTGGTGGAGGTGATGGTCGTCTCGGTCAGGCCGTAGGCGTTGACCAGGCGCGAGGCGGGCAGCAGGCGCAGGGCGGTACGGCAGTCCTCGGCGTGCACGGCGCTGCCGCCGACGATGGTGAGACGGACCGGCAACTCGGCGGGGGCCCGGTCGAGTTCGGCGAGGAACGCGCGCCAGTAGGAGGGGGTGAGGTCCATGACCGTGACCCCGCGTCCGGCCAGCTGTCCGGCGAGTTCGCTGGGGGCCCAGAGGCGGTCGGGGAGGATCAACGTCGCGCCGTTGAGCAGCGTGACGAGGGTCTGCTCGATGGCGGTGTCGAAGGTGATGGCCGCGAACTGCAGCACCCGGCCGCCGGGGCCGATCCCGTAGGACGTGTTGATCTCGGCGAGGAGGTGGGCAAGGGACGCGTGGCCGACGCGTACGCCCTTGGGGGTGCCGGTGGAGCCGGAGGTGTAGATGAGGTACGCGAGGTCGTCGGGCGAGTCGTCAAGTGGCTTAGGTGATCGGCCAGTTGGCGCACCGTCGCCCCCCACCGGAAGCGGCTCGGCCACTGGACCGGGCTCGATCACCGGCAGGCCGGCACCGACAGGTATCCGCTCCCGCCCCTCGGCCCCGGCGATGACGGCCGCGCACCCGGCCTCCGCGAGGAACCCCGCCAGGCGCTGCTCGGGTGCCCCGGGCTCCACCGGCAGATACGCCGCCCCCGCCTTGAACGTCGCGAGCATCGACACGATCAGATCGATGGAGCGCTCCAGGTGCACCAGCACCACCGAGCCCCGGCGCACCCCTGCGGCCCGCAGGCGGTGAGCCAACTGATCTGCTCGCGCGTCGAGTTCGGCGTACGTGATCCGCTGATCGCCCTGCTCCACCGCACTCGCGTCGGGCTGCTCCGCGGCGCGCAGGGCGAAGCTCTCGTGGACTGAGGTCTTCCCGTCGTTGGCCATGGGTCCTCTCGGGTCGTCTTGCTATGACCCGGCGAGGAAACCCTACCCCGGTAGGGTGTGTCAATGATCGTCGGCCACACTTCATCAGGTCGGCACGGGCCGCTCAACTCCCCGATCCGGTTGCCCCATCGGCCCGCGACAATGCCCCGGCGGCGGATTCCCGGCGGTTCGGCCGACACCGCCCGGCGCGCCCTTCCCCCTCACCCGCCTTACGGACGGCGGCATTTGGGGTCATCCGTCGACCTGGAAGGAGCCGGCAGAAAGCGCTTCCCCGGAACCTGCTCGAGGCCCTACCGTTCCCCCATGCCACCAGTCACTCTGCTAGTTGTCGGCGCCGGCGATCGCGGTACCGGGCACGCCCGTTGGGCCCTCGGCCATCCGGACCGCGCGAAGGTCATCGGCGTCGCCGAACCCCGCGAGGTGCGCCGGACGAGGCTCGTCGAGGAGCACGGCATCGAGCCGGCGAACGTGGTGGCCGACTGGAAGGAGTTCACCGCCCGCGGCAAGATCGCCGACGCCGTGCTGATCTGCACCCAGGACCGCCAACACGTGGAGCCCGCGGCGGCGTTCGCCGCCCTCGGCTACGACATCATGCTCGAGAAGCCGATGGCCCTGGACGAGGAGTCCTGCCGGGAGATCGTGAGCGCGGTGGAGCGCGCCGGGGTGCTGCTCGCCGTGGGGCATGTGCTGCGCTACACCCCGTACACCCGGGCACTCAAGGACATCGTCGACTCCGGGCGGATCGGCAAGGTCATGAGCGTCCAGCACCTGGAGCCGGTCGGCTTCTGGCATCAAGCGCATTCGTACGTACGCGGCAATTGGCGCCGCGCCGACGAGGCGACCTCGATGCTCATGGCCAAGTCCTGCCACGACCTGGACTGGCTGCAGTACGTCGTCGGGCAGCCGCCGTCCCGGGTCTCCAGCTTCGGCAGCCTCTCCCACTTCACCGCGGAGAACCGGCCGGCCGGGGCGGCCGACCGCTGTCTGGACTGCCCGTCCTCGGTGGAGGCGTCCTGCCCGTACTCGGCGAAGCGACTGTACGGCGGGAAGCTGGAGCGGCAGGAACTGCACTGGCCGCTGAGCGTGGTCGTCGACGAGTTCACGTCCGACGCACTCCAAGTCGCCCTGCGCGAGGGCCCGTACGGCCGGTGCGTGTACGCCTGCGACAACGACGTGGTCGACCACCAGGTGGTGAACATGGAGTTCGCCGACGGCGCGACGGCCTCCTTCACCATGACCGCCTTCGCCGAACTCGCGAATCGCAGCACGCGGATCTTCGGCACGCACGGGGAGCTGTCGGGGGACGGGGAGACCATCCGGGTCTACGACTTCGCGACGCGTACGGAGGAGGTCGTCGACCCCGATCCCGGAGGGGAGATGAGTGCGGCGGGCGGGCACGGTGGAGGTGACGCGGGGCTCATGGACGCGTTCGTCGAGGCCGTCGCGACGAAGTCTCCCGACGCCATCAGGTCGGGGCCCCGCGACTCCCTGGCCAGCCATCTCGCCGTGCTCGCGGCCGAGCGGGCCCGGATTTCCGGGACGGTCGAGGACGTCCCGAGCCTGAGCTGAGCACGACGAGCACGATCAGCACGACCAGCACGACGGCATGGCGAAGGGGCGGGCATCACTCGGTGCCCGCCCCCTCCTGGGCACGGCTCAACTCTTCGACCAGGCCCGCCCGTCCAGCGTCCAGTGCGAGTCCGGGACCCTGCCCAGCGAGGCGAAGACCTGGGCCGCGACGTCCTCGTGGTGCAGGGGGCGGTCGGGCGGGCCTGCGGCCATGTCCGGGCCCGCGCAGGCGATCCAGGCCGTTTCCTCCAGGTCGGAGCGGCCGCCGTGGCCGCCCTCGGGGCGGTGGCCGTGGTCGGTGACGACGATGATCGTCCAGTCCTCCGCCTCGTACGTCACCCGGTCGCGGACGGCCGCGACGAGCCGGCCGAGGCGGGCGTCGGCGCGTACGATCGCGTCCTTGTACTCCTGGCCGCAGCCAAGGACATGGCCGGTCTCGTCGACCGCGCCCAGGTAGACGAAGGCCGCCTCGGGGTGGTCCTCGGTGAGGACGCGTTCCGCGTCCGTGGTGATCAACTCGTCGGTGTCGTCCCAGGCTTCGGGGGTGTCGGCGGGCGCCGCGGCATAGCTCATGCGGGCGGGCTCGCGGAACATCGGGCCGCCGTTGTTGACCGTGAGGAGCGGCTGCCAGCCCGCGGCGACGTAGGTGTGGCGGGCGTCCTGCAGGTGCAGGCGGGTGGTGAAGTCGGGGAAGATCTGCAGGCGGTTGCCGGTGAAGTCGTTGGACCACACGGCGTGCTTGTCGACGCGTACGCCGGTGACGATCGTCGCCCAGCAGGGGCCCGACATGGTGGGGGTGCCCGGGTCGATGGTGACCGGGGCGAGGAAGCCGGCCGCCGCGATGGCGTCGAGGTGCGGGGTCGCGGCGGTGGCGAGGGTGTCCAGGCGTACGCCGTCGATGCCTACGACGAGCACGTGCCGGGAGCGGGTGGCTTCGGGCATGGGGGAGGTTCCGATCTGGCGCGGGGAAGGCGGCGGCGGGTCAGGCCGAGAGGTGCAGCGTGCTCGGGTCGACGCCGTGCCGGAACGGCAATCCCTCGGCATATCGGGCGAGTTCGTCGATCGCGGCGTCCGCGAGACGGTGCAGCTCGCCGCCGATGGAGCCCGCGAGATGCGGGGTGAGCAGCACGTTCGGCAGGGTGAACAGGGGCGAGTCGGCGGGCAGGATCTCCGGCTCGGTGTGGTCGAGCACGGCGTGCAGGCGGCCCGACTGGAGTTCCTTGGTGAGGGCTTCGGTGTCGACGAGGGAGCCGCGCGCGGTGTTGATGAGCGTGGCGCCGTCGGGCATCAGGGAGAGCCGGGCGGCATCGAACAGGTGCCGGGTGGCGGGGAGTTCGGGCGCGTGGATGCTGACGACGTCGCTGCGCAGGGCGAGCGCGTCCAGGCCTACCTGTTCGACGCCGAGTCCGGCGGCGTCGGCGGGCGTCAGCGTCGGGTCGTACATCAGGACCCGTACGTCGAACGGCTTGAGCAGTTCGACTACGCGCCGCCCGATCCGGGAGGCGCCGACCAGGCCGACGGTGCGGCGGTAGTTGCCGACGTCGGGGAAGCGGTCGAGGAGGTGCACCCGGCCGCGGGCCGCGCGGTAGGCGTGGGCGCCGTCCAGGACGCGCTTGTTGGCGAAGAGGATCGCGGCGAGCGTGTACTCGGCGACCGGCAGCGCGTTGGCCGCCGCGGCCGTGGTGACCTCGATGCCGCGCTGCCAGCAGGCGTCGGTGATGTGGTGCTTGACGCTGCCGGCCGAGTGCACGACGGCCTTCAGGCGCGGCATCCGGCGCAGGGCGGCCCGGTCGACGACGGGGCAGCCCCAGCCGGTGAGCAGGACTTCGGCCTCGTACAACTGCTTCTGCTGTACGTCGTCGACGGCGTCGAAGTCCGTGACGAGGAGCCCCGTGTCCACGTCGGCGAGTCGGGTGAGCCGGTGCAGTGGTCCGGTGCCGAACACCGCGTCCCTGGTCTCCTCGCTCATGGCGAGGACGGTGCGGGGGCGGGCGGCGGGGTTCCGGGTCACTTGACGGCTCCCGCGGTGAGGCCGGAGCGCCAGAAGCGCTGCAGGGAGAGGAAGGCCGCGATCAGCGGGACGACCGCGACCAGCGAGCCGATGATGACCAGGGGGTAGAGCTCGGGGTGCTGGTAGACGCTCTTCATCCAGGCGTACAGACCAAGGTTGACCGGGTACAGCTCCTCGTCGTTGAGCATCATCAGCGAGGTGTAGAAGTTGTTCCAGGACGCCGTGAAGGTGAAGAGGAAGACGGTCATGAAGCCTGGCGCGAGCATCGGCAGCGACACCTTGAGGAAGGTGCGCAGTTCGCCGGCGCCGTCCATGCGGGCCGCTTCCAGGACCTCGCCGGGAACGTATCCCTCGGAGAAGACCCGGGAGAGATAGACGCCGAACGGGTTGACCAGGGACGGCAGGAGCACCGCCCAGTAGGTGTTGACCAGGCCGACCTCGGAGGCGAGGAGGTACAGCGGCAGCGCGGTGACGGTCGACGGGACGAGGATGCCGAGCAGGACGACCGCGAACAGCTTCTCCTTGCCGCGGAAGTGGTACTTGGCGAAGGCGTAGCCGCAGGCCACGGAGATCAGCGTGGAGAGCAGGGTGCCGACGACCGTGTAGATGACGCTGTTGCCGAGCCAGCGCAGATAGATGCCGTCGTTGTAGGCGAACAGCTCGCTGAGGTTGTGGAAGAAGTCGAAGTCGCCGATGGCGAAGGGGTTGGTGGCGAAGAGGTCGCGGTAGCTCTTCGTCGATGCGATGACCAGCCAGGTCAGCGGCATCAGGGTGTAGAAGGCGAAGAAGATCAGTACGCCGTTGACGATGATCTTGGAGGTCAACTGGCGGGGGCGGCGCGGGCGTCGGGGCTTGATGACGGCCCGGGGTTCGGTGGCGGCCGGGGAATCCGTCTTGGCGGCTTCGGCGACGGGGGGCGCGGTGTGAGTGCTCATGATTCCTTCCACCGGTTGCCGATCTTGGTGACGACGAAGGACAGCACGCCCGCGATGAGCGCGAGGAGCAGCGAGGCCGCGGCGGCCAGGCCGTAGTCGTGGCCCATGAAGGCCGCCTTGTAGATGAACATCGTCGGCGACCAGTCCTCCCCCATCTCGGCGGCCCGCAGCTGGACGAGCTTGGGGGCGTCGAAGAGCTGGATGGCGCCGACGCAGGTGAACAGGACGGTGAGGACGACGGTCGAGCGGATCATCGGGATCTTGATGCGCAGTGCGGTACGCAGTGCTCCCGCGCCGTCGACCGTGGCGGCTTCGAGGGTCTCGCGCGGGATGGCCTGCAGACCCGCGTAGAAAATGATCATGTTGTAGCCGATCCACTGCCAGGCCGAGACGTTGATGACCGAGTAGAGGGCCTCGTCCTTGCCGAAGAAGTTCCAGTCGGAACCGAGGGTCGACAGGGTGTCGGTGATCGGGCTGAGACCTGGTGTGTAGAGGTACAGCCAGATCATCGAGCCGACCAGTCCGGGCACGGCGTGCGGCAGGTAGTACGCGATCTGGAAGAACCGCTTGGCGCGGGCGATCGCCGAGTCGACCAGGAGGGCGAGGGCCAGGGCTCCGCCGATCATGATCGGGATGTAGATCAGGCAGTAGATCGCGATGTTCCCGAAGGAGCGCAGGAACGCCTCGTCGGTGAGGGCCTCGGTGAAGTTGCCGAGCCCCGCGAACACCCTTTCCGTACCGCCGAATCCGAGGCCGGAGGACTCCTCGCGGTACAGGCTCATATAGGCCGCGTAGCCGATGGGCGCGAGGGTCACGGCGGCGAACAGGACGAAGAACGGGGCCATGAACAGGGTCGCGGCGCCCCGCTGGTTGCGGCGGGTGGAGCCGTTCGCGGCGGGCGCCGAGGTGCGGGGCGCGGCGGGCGATTTGGCGAGTGGTGCTGCCACCGGCTGTCTCCTTCGGTGGAGTTCGGGTGAGGCAGGTGCTGCGGGTGGTCGGAGGGCCCGGCGTTCCCCCACGGAAACCGGGCCCTCCAGCTGGTGCGGCGAGCTACTTCGCCAGCTTCAGACCGCGGTCGGTGATCGCCTTCGTGCCCTTGGCCTGGCCCTCGGTCAGCATCTTGCTGTGGTCAGCGCCGGCCGCGACCTGCGCGGAGACGACCGTCTGCTGGACCGGGCCCCAGGTCCAGCCGGGCACGATGGTGTCGGCGGCCGCACCGGCGATGGCGTACACGTCCTGGCCCTTGAAGTACGAGCCGTCGAACTCCTTGGCCGCGGCGGCGCGCATCTCCTCGTTGGCCGGCAGCGCGCTGCTGGGCGTCTTCGCGGCGTTGAGGCGGGCCGTCATGGACGCCGGGTCGGTGGTGACCCACTTGATGAACTCGGCCGCGGCCTCGGTGTTGTCGCTGCCCTTGGGCACGACGAACGAGGTGCCGCCGTACATGCCGGTGGCCGCCGTGCCGTCCCACGTCGGCAGCGGCGCGATGCCCCACTTGCCCTTCGCGTCGGGGTAGCCCACGGAGAAGCCGCCCGCGCTCCAGGAGGCGCCGATGATGGTGGCGACCTTGCCGCCGGCCCGCTCCTTCGCCTCGCCCTCGCCCCACAGCGGGGTCTTGGAGGCGAGTCCGTCCTTGAGCAGGTCGTCCCAGTAGGTGGCGACCTTCTTGGACGCCGCGTCCTCCATGTCGACCTTCCAGGCGTCGCCCGCGGTGCCGTACCACTTGGCGCCGGCCTGCCAGGCCAGGCCCGCGAGGAGGGCCGGGTCGCCGCCGCCGAAGTTGGTGATCTTCACCTTGGAGTCGGACTTGTTGATCTTCTCGGCGGCCTTGCGGTACTCGTCCCAGGTCTTGGGGACCTCCACGCCGGCCTTCTTGAAGATGTCCTTGCGGTAGTAGAGCTGGATCGGCGTGACGTCGAAGGGGACGGCCCAGGTCTTGCCGCCCAGGTTGACCATCGACTGGATGTTCTCCGGGAACTTCTCCTTGACGAAGTCACCGGCGTCCGGACTCAGGTCCTCGAGGTTGCCCTCGCTCGCGTACTCGGGGAGCGCGGAGTAGTCCATCGTCGCGACGTCGGGGGCGTTCTCGCCCTTGACCGCGTTCGAGAGCTTGGTGACGCCCTCCGGGCCGGCCGGGATCAGCGAGAACTTCACCTTGATGTTCTTGTGCGTCTTGTTGAAGGCCTCGGCCGCCTCCTTGGCACCGCTGGTCGCGGACCAGTAGGTGACGGTCACCGGCTTGCCGTCGGATCCGGCCTTGCCGGAGCCCTCGTCGTCCCCGCCACAGGCGGTGGCGAAGAGAGCCAGCGAGGCGATCGACGCGGTGAGGGCTATGCGGGAGGTACGGGCGGTACGGGAAGTGCGCGGCATGGCACGGCTCCTACGGGACCTCGAACTGCGGCAGACAACTGCCTTGTTGCAGCTGCGGAAGAAGAGGTGAACGGGAGCCATCATTTGCGCCAGACCGATCACAGGTCAAGACCGAATGAACACTTCAATCAAAACGATCGGGACACGATCGATTCCATTGATCGGCCCACCGTGGGGCCCAGGTGATGCCAGAGGCACCTGCGGTGTGACTACTCACCGCTGCGGGTGAGCCGTGTCCGCACCGCGCTTACCTGCGGCGATGCCTGGAAAGGCAGCGCGTGCATCACCCAACCACCGGCCATGGAGGCCACCTTGCGCCGCACCGCCACCGCCCTCGCCACCGCGCTCACAGCGGTCGCCCTGACCACCCTGACCGGCGCTTCTCCCCCGGTCCCGGCCTCTCCCCCGACCCCAACCGCACGGGCGGCCGCCCTGCCGGGATTCATCTGTTTCTGGCCCGAACCCGGCGAGACGGGGCAGGGCGGAGGCTGGTGCTACGACCCGGGCCGGGGCGGCTACAACGAGCCGGAGCAGCGCATCCGCCGGCATGCCAAGTCGTTCTCGAACCAGACCCAGCAGCAGGCCTACGCCTTGCACTTTCCCTCGAGCGGCCCCTGCCTGAAGCGGAGGATCTACAGCGGCGACTACTCCGAGAACTGGGAGTGGTGGGACAAGTTCGACGCGATCGACACCAACGATCACAGCGACTGCCAGCCGGGATGACGCCCGCACCGCCGCACCGCGCCGCCCTGTCCGCAGCGGCCGTCCTGCTGGCCGTCCTCGGGAGTCTGGCGGGCTGCGCTTCGCCCCGGGAACCAACCGTGTCACTGAGCCCGGACGACACCCTCAAGGCCGCCCAACTCGTCCTCACCGACCGGTGCTTGACCCGGCAGGGCCTCACCCCGCCCCGCCCCGGCAAGACACCTCCCCGCGGAGCCGAGGGCCGCCGCGTGGACCACGCGCTGTTCGGCACGGGGCGGGCGGAGCTGCAGCTGAAGCTGCCCAGCGGCCATGTCGTCGGGCAGCACACCGACGGCTGCCTCGCGGCCGCGCAGGAGCGGCTGTACGGGGATCAGAGGGGCTGGTTCCAGGCCTCGACCACGGTCAACAACCTCAAGTCCAGGGCGCCGCGGCAGGACCGCGCCGCCTACCGCGAGCTGCGTGCGCACGCCCTCGCGCAAGCCACCGCCATCCTCACGCGAGAACTCCGTGAACCCGAAGAAAGGCACCGCACATGAAGCACCCCCTCGCCCTGTTCGCCGCCGTCCTGCTGGCCGCCGGCGCCACCCTCGCCACGGCCTCGCCCGCACCGGCGGCGGAGTGTCCGAGCGGCAACTTCTGCGCCTGGACCGACGCCAACTTCGGCGGCCAGCGCATGAACGCCTCGGGCGACGACGAATGGTGGGAGAGCTGGATCGCCGACGCGGACTCGTCCTGGGCCAACCACGGAATCTCCGGGCCCGGCGTCAAGGACCACGTCATCGTCCACGAGGACGCCGTCCAGTGGCCCTCGGACGGCGGCGCCGCCACGATCTGTCTCACCCCCGGCCAGGAGGTCGGCTACAACGGCGTCGCCAACGACCGCGGCGACTCCCACACCTGGGCCATGGGCTGCTAGGGCGCGCGTCGGAAGTCCCTCCTGCCCCGCGACGCCTGGCACGCGCCCCCAAGCTCTCCGAGCAGGGGGGACCCCCTCTCGCCGCAGGGCCCGCCCTCCGGGCGGACGGAGGGACTTCCGACACACGCCCCAGGCCCTACTCCCCGAGGGGCTGTCCGCACGACGCCCTGACCCGCAACTCCGGCAACAGATCGATGTGTTGACGCGGCGCGGGCACCGCACCGGTGTCCGCGCCGCCCGCGCGCTCCGCGAGCCGCGTGAGCAGCAGCTCCGCCGCCCGCGCCCCGACCTCCCGCTTGGCGGGGGCCATCGCGGTCAGCGGCAGGTCGGCGAGGCCCGCCACCTCGTCGTCGTACGCCACGATCGCCAGGTCCTCCGGCACCTTGATGCCGCGCGCCCGCAGCCGCGGAAGCAGCACGATCGCGTCGGAGTCGCTGTGCACGACGACGCCCGTGACGCCCTGCTCGACGAGCGAGCAGAGGTATTCCAGGGTCCGGTCGAACCGGTCGCCCTCGCTCGACGAGGGCTTGGCGTCCAGGGGTGAGGGCGGCGCCGCTTCGAGGCCGAGCGCCTCCAGGGCGGCGGCGTAACCGAATCTCAAGTGCCGTGCGGTGGGCGAGACTTGGACCGCGAGACCGATCCTGCGATGCCCGAGCGAGGCGAGGTGACGTACCGCCTCGGCGGCGCCGTACGCGTGGTCGGAGCGCACCCGGTCGAGCCCGGCCGCCGGGTGCCCGAGCGGGGCCCAGCGCTCCATGAGCACGGTCGGCACCCCGATGTCGGCGACCCACTCGCCCTCGCCCGCCTCCGGTGCGCCCTCGTCCCAGGTCGGGGTGAGCAGCAGGCCGTCCACGCCGGAGGCGACGAGGCGTTCGGCCTGGGCGACGTCCTCGCCGGGCAGGTAGTTGGAGATCCCTATGGTCAGCTTCGCGCCGTGCGCCTCGACGACCTCCCGGGCGCCGCGCACGACCTCCGGGTAGTAGTAGTTGTTCGTCGGTACGACCAGGCCGATGACCAGGCCCTCCGCCTCCGTGCCCGCAGCGCTCGGCGCCTCCGCCTCGCCGCCGGGCCAGATCACCGCACCGTGCATGCGCCGCACCCGGCCCTGCGCGGCCAGCGCCTCTACGTCCCTGCGCAGCGTCACCGGGGAGACCCCGAGCGCCTCGGCGAGCTCGGCGACCCGGACGCTGCCGCGCTCGCGGACGAGTTCGAGCACGCGCTCATGACGCTGGTCCACATGGAGCCGCATGGCTTCTCCCTGTCGCTGACTGCCGGGCGGGGGTCGTGACCACGCACTGTACGCGGCCGCCGCGGCCAAGGTCATCGTATCGATCGGGTCCGATCAAAACGATCCGAGGGCTCTTGACGCTGATACGGCGGGCTCTCTAGGTTCGCGGTCATGCCGATCCCCTCTTCTGTGGACTCTTCCGTGGAATCTTCCGTGGCCGCCCGCTGGTGGCGGTCCGCCGCGATCTACCAGATCTATCCGCGCAGCTTCGCCGACGGCAACGGGGACGGGATCGGCGACATCGCCGGCATCCGCGCCCGGCTGCCGCACCTGCGCGAACTGGGGGTGGACGCCGTGTGGATCAGTCCCTGGTACCCCTCGCCCATGGCCGACGGCGGCTACGACGTCTCCGACTACCGGGACATCGATCCGCTCTTCGGTACATTGCCGGAGGCCGAGGCGCTGATCGACGAGGCGCACGACCTGGGGATCCGGGTCGTCGTCGACATCGTGCCCAATCACTGCTCGGACCGGCACCCGTGGTTCAAGGCGGCGCTCGCCGCCGAGCCCGGCTCTCCCGAGCGGGAGCGGTTCTGGTTCCGGCCGGGGCGGGGCGAAAGCGGTGAACTGCCGCCGAACAACTGGCAGTCGGCGTTCGGCGGGGTCGGCTGGCGGCGGGTGACCGAGGCAGGGGGGCACCCCCGGACGGAGTCTGGGAGAGGCAGGCCCGGTGAGTGGTATCTGCACCGGTTCGCGCCCGAGCAGCCCGACTTCAACTGGGACAACCCCGAGGTCCGCGCCGAGTTCGAGTCGGTGCTGCGCTTCTGGCTCGACCGGGGTGTCGACGGCTTCCGGATCGACGTGGCCGACAACCTCGTGAAGGACCCGGCCCTCCCCGACCACGACGGGAGCGGCCCGTCCCCGTGGGCCGACCAGGACGGAGTGCACCAGGTCTACCGCGAGTGGCACAAAGTCCTCGACTCCTACGACCACGACCCGATCTTCGTCGGCGAGGTGTGGACCCCCGACCCGGTCCGCTTCGCCCGCTATCTGCGCCCGGACGAGCTGCACACCGCCTTCAACTTCCCCTTCCTGCAGAGCCCTTGGGACGCCGGGGCGCTGCGCAAGGTGATCGACTCCACGCTCGCCGAGCACGCCCCGGTCGACGCCACCGCGACCTGGGTCCTGTCCAACCACGACACGACCCGGCACCTCACCCGTTACGGGCGCACCGACACGTCGTACGCGCTCGACGGACGCCGGGTGCACGGCGCGCCCGTCGATCTGGAGCTCGGCACCCGCCGGGCCCGGGCGGCCGCCCTGTTGACGATGGCGCTGCCCGGCTGCGTGTACGTCTATCAAGGCGATGAGCTGGGGCTCTGGGAGGTCGAGGACATTCCGGACGGGCTGCGCCAGGACCCGGCGTTCTTCCAGACGGGCGGCGAGGACCTGGGGCGGGACGGCTGCCGGGTGCCGCTGCCGTGGGGCGACGAGGCGCCGGACGCTCCGGCGTGGCTGCCGCGGCCGGCCGCGTGGGAGGCGTTGAGCGTACGGTCCCAGAGCGGTGACCCCCGCTCGATGCTGGAGCTGTATCGCCGCGCGCTGCGGATCCGCCGGGCCGAACCTGCCCTCCTCGGTGGGGAGTTCCGCTGGCTGGAGGAGGGCGGGCCGAAGGTACTGGCCTTCGAGCGGGGGCACGCCGCGCATGATCCGGGCGGGTCCGGCCCGGACCGGCGCGGCGGGTCCGTGCGCTGCCTGGTGAACCTCTCGGACACCCCGGTCGAGCTGCCCGCCGACCGCGAAGTGCTCCTGGCGAGCGGCCCCCTGGCGGGTGGCGTTCTTCCGCCCGACACCTCCGTGTGGCTGCACTGACGCGTACCGGTCGAGGCGGGCGGGGTATTGCTCGGTGGGGCGGCACGCCGTTGTGATGGCGGGCCGCCCGCGCACACCCCTTCGTCCTTGGGAGTTCCGTATGCCGCTGGGCCGCCGCACCTTCCTCTCCGCGCTCGCCGGTACCACCGCCCTCGCCGCCACCGCCTGCTCGCGTACCGCCGGTGCCGCCGGGCCGTCCGGGGTTGCCGCGCTCGGCGGGGCGCAGGCGGCGGCGCGCAGACTGCTGCCGGGCCACTGGCAGCAGTTGACGTTCCGGGCCACGCCCGAGAAGGCGGGCCAGGACGTCTTCCGGGTCAGCGGGGAGAGCGGCCGGATCACGGTCGAGGGGAGCACGCCCGGTGTCCAACTCACCGGATTGCGTCGGTACTTGAAGCACGAGGCGCACGCGAACATCACCTGGGCCGGTGAGCAGCTGAACCTCCCGAAGCTGCTGCCCGCCCCGCGCAGGGCGATCACCGGGCGGGCCAACGCCCGGCACCGGTTCGTGCTCAACGACACGAACGACGGCTACACGGGCGCGTACCACGACTGGTCGTACTGGGAGCGCGAGCTCGACGTCCTGGCGCTGCACGGCTACAACGAGGTCCTGGTGTACGTGGGCGCGGACGCCCTGTACCACCGGGTCTTCCAGGAGTTCGGGTACGGCGACGACGAGCTGCGGCAGTGGATTCCGGGGCCCGCGCACCAGCCTTGGTGGCTGTTGCAGAACATGGCGGGCTTCCCCGCCCCGGTGTCCGGGCAGCTCCTGGACGCGCGGGCCGCGCTCGGCCGGCGGATCGCGGACCGGGCGCGGGAGCTGGGCATGACGCCCGTGCTGCCGGGCTACTTCGGGACGGTGCCGCGGGGCTTCGCCGAGAAGAATCCGGGCGCGAAGACCGTGCCGCAGGGCGACTGGATGGGGTTTCGCCGTCCCGACTGGCTCGACCCGCGCGGCTCGCACTTCGCGCGGGTGGCGGAGGCGTTCTACCGGCGCCAGGACCAGATGTTCGGGTCGTCCGGCCTCTACAAGATGGATCTGCTGCACGAGGGCGGGAAGCCCGGTGACGTGCCGGTCCCCGATGCCGCGCGCGGCGTGGAGAAGGCATTGCAGGCGGCGCGTCCCGGGGCGACCTGGGTGATCCTCGGCTGGCAGCACAATCCGCCGAAGGCCATCACCGACGCCGTGGACAAGTCCCGGATGCTCGTCGTCGACGGCCTCTCCGACCGCTTCACGAAGATCACCGACCGGGAGTCCGACTGGGGCTCCACGCCCTACACGTTCGGCTCGATCTGGAACTTCGGCGGGCACACGGCGCTCGGCGCCAACACCCCGGACTGGGCCGCGCTGTACGAGAAGTGGCGCACGAGGCCCGGCAGCACGATGGCGGGCATCTCGCTGATGCCGGAGGCCGCGGACAACAACCCGGCCGCCTTCGAGCTGTTCTCCGAACTCGCCTGGACCGAGGGCGAGTTGGACCTGGAGGAGTGGTTCGAGACGTGGGCGGTCGCGCGGTACGGCGCCCCGGACGCGCACGCCGGCGCCGCCTGGGACATCCTGCGCCGCACCGCCTACGGCACCACCCGGGCCGACGAGTGGAGCGAGGCCGCCGACGGCCTGTTCGGGGCCCGGCCCGGCCTGTCCGCCGACTCCGCGGCCGCCTGGTCGCCGGAACAACTGCGGTACTCCGCAGCCGAGTTCGAGCCCGCCCTGACCGAGCTCCTGGCGGTCGCCCCGGCGCTGCGGGGCAGCTCCGCGTACCGGCGCGACCTCCTCGACGTGGCCCGCCAGGCCCTGTCCAACCGCAGCCGCGTACTGCTTCCGCAGATCAAGGAGGCGTACGACGCCGGGGACGGGGCCCGCTTCAAGGAGCTGACCGGGACCTGGCTGACCTTGATGGATCTGCTCGACCGGCTCGTGGCCACCGACTCCCGGCATCTGCTCGGCCGTTGGGTCGCGGACGCCCGGGCGTGGGGCGCGGATGCGGCGGAGCGCGACCGACTCGCGTACGACCAGCTGAGCCTCCTCACGGTGTGGGGCACCCGGGAGGGCGCCGACGCGGGCCTGCGCGACTACGCGAACCGGGAGTGGGCGGGCCTGGTGGGCGGCCTGTACCGGCTGCGCTGGAGCGCGTACTTCGCGGAGCTCGCGGCCGCATTGAAGGAGGGCAGGGAGCCCAAGGCCGTCGACTGGTTCGCCCTTGAGGACAAGTGGACTCGGGCGCCGGGGCGGCTGCTCACCGAGCCCGAAGGGGACACGTACCGGCTGGCCGTCGAGGTGGCCCGAACCCTGAAGTAGCCCGAGAGCGAGGTGGGTTGACGGGTATACGTCATGCCGCAACTCTGATAGGAAAGCTTCCTAACAGAATGGCGACAGGGCGCCCTCCCGCCCCCTTCCCCCCTCTTGGAGGTCACGTGCACCCCCCACGTTCACGCACGGCCCGTTCCCGCACGGCACGCTCTCGTACGGCACGTCGCATCACCTCGGTGGCCGGAGCCCTGCTCGGGCTCGCGCTCTTCGTACCCGCCGCCCTGCAGTCGACGGCGAGCGCGGCACCGACGGGTCTGGACGATCCGGCGAAGAAGGAGATGGCCATGCAGCTCGTCTCCAGCGCCGAGAACTCCTCGCTCGACTGGAAGGCCCAGTACGGCTACATCGAGGACATCGGTGACGGCCGGGGCTACACCGCCGGGATCATAGGTTTCTGCTCGGGCACCCACGACATGCTGGAACTGGTCGAGCTGTACACCGAGCGCAAGCCCGGCAACGTACTCGCGAAGTATCTGCCCGCCCTGCGCGAGGTCGACGGCAGCGACTCCCACGAAGGGCTCGACCCGAACTACCCGAAGGACTGGAAGAAGGCCGCCACGGACTCGGCGTTCAAGCAGGCCCAGAACGACGAGCGGGACCGCGTCTACTTCAACCCGGCGGTCAAGCAGGGCAAGGCGGACGGGGTCGGGACGCTCGGGCAGTTCGCGTACTACGACGCCATCGTCATGCACGGCGACGGCGGCGACGAGACCGGCTTCCGCAGCATCCGCGAGCGCGCGCTGCGCGAGGCCAAGCCCCCGGCACAGGGTGGTGACGAGGTGGCGTACCTGAACGCCTTCCTCGACGCGCGGGTGTGGGCCATGAAGCAGGAGGAGGCCCACTCCGACACCAGCCGGGTCGACACCGCTCAGCGGGTCTTCCTCGACAAGGGCAATCTGAATCTGGATCCGCCGCTGGACTGGAAGGTCTACGGGGACAGTTACCACATCGGCTGACCCGCACGGCTTGCACTGCTTGCAGGGCAGAAGGACGCGTACGGCACCCGTGAGCCGGGGCCGTACGCGTCCTTCGGTGTCACCCCAGCAATTGCTCGATCCGGCGGCAGGCGGCGGCGACCGGCACGATGACCGGCACGGCGAAGCGTTCCTGGAGCGCCGCGCCCGCCCGGGTCAGCGGGCCGCCGCCGATGACCACCGCGTGGGCGCCGTCCCGTACGACACTCGACTCGACCGCCGCCGCGAGGCGTTCGCGCAGGATGTCCGGCCGGCTCGACAGGGTCTCCGGATCGCCCTCGGTACAGCGGACGCCCGTGCACCGGTCCGCCAGCCCGAGGACTTCGATCCGGGCGGCGATGGGCCGGGCGAGCGCGGGCGTCGTGGTCACCACACCGAACCGGGTGTGCGCGGCCTCGACGAGCGCGGCCTCCCCGATCCCCACGACCGGCACGGGGACGACCGTCCGCAGCTCCTCGACACCCGGGTCGCCGAACGCCCCGACCACGAAAGCCGCGACGCCTTGGGGGCCGGCCCGCAGCGCGGCGGCGAGCACCTGCGCCGCCGAGGCCCGCAGCTCCTCGGGCGTCACGATCATCCGGGGGCCGGCGGCCGCGGTGACGGCGCGGACCTCGAAGGCGCCGCGGGAGCCGAATGCCGTCCGGGCGGCGGCGGCCAGCATGGCGGTGGTGTCGGGCGAGGTGTTGGGGTTGATCAGTACGACGGTCCGCTTGCCGTGCACGCTCTTCCTCGCCTCGGATCTGCCGACGCACGGGCGCCAACTGACGCGGCGCGTACGGCACTTGGAGGGAAGTGCAGTACGCGCCGCGTCAGTTGGTGCCTGGTGAAGCCGGGTGGAACGGGTGGAGCAGGTGACTCAGTGTGCCGCCACCGGGTGCGGGTGGCTGGCCTCCGAGATGTCCTCGCCGCCCTCCATCGGGTGGGTCACGTCGTGTGCGTCCTGGCCCTTGCCGATGTGGTTGAAGACCAGGTTGAGGACGACGGCCGCGACACAGCCGGTGGAGATGCCCGAGTCCAGGATGATCATCGCGGTGTCGGGGAACGCGTGGTAGAACTCCGGCGCCGCGATCGGGATCAGGCCGACGGCGATGGAGACCGCGACGATCAGGACGTTGTTGTCCTTCTCCAGGCCCGCCTTGGCGAGCGTCTGGATACCGCTGGCCGCGACCGAGCCGAAGAGCACGACACCGGCGCCGCCGAGGACCGGCGAGGGCACCGCGGCGACCAGCGAGGCGGCGATGGGACACAGGCCCATGAGGACCAGGAAGCCACCGCCGACCGCGACCACGAACCGCGAGCGGATCTTGGTCATCGCGACCAGACCGATGTTCTGCGCGAAGGCGCTGGCCATGAAGCCGTTGAACAGCGGGGACAGCGCCGAGCCGAGGGTGTCGGCGCGCAGACCGGCCGCGATGACCTTCTCGTCCGCGGGCCTGTCGACGATCTCACCGAGGGCCAGCATGTCCGCGGTGGACTCCGTCATGGAGACGACCATCACGACGATCATCGACACGATGGCCGCTGCGGCGAACTGCGGGGCGCCGAAGTGGAACGGTGTCGGGAAGCCGACGACGCTCGCCTCGGTGACGGCGGTGAAGTCGGTGACTCCGAACGGGATCGCGATGACGGTGCCGACCACCAGGCCGAGCAGGACGGCGATCTGCTTGACGAAGCCGCGGGTGAAGCGGCGGATCAGCAGGACGATCACGAGCGTGATGCCCGCGAGCGCCAGGTACTTCATCGCGCCGTAGTCCTTGGCCGCCGGATTGGGGCCTTGTGCCCAGCCGAAGGCCACCGGCATCAGCGAGACGCCGATCAGGGTGATCACGGTGCCGGTGACGACCGGCGGGAAGAAGCGGACCAGCTTGGAGAAGAACGGGGCGGCGATGAAGCCGAGCAGGCCCGCGACGATGATCGCGCCGAAGATGATCGGCAGCGCGTCGTCCTTGTTCTTGGTCTGGTCGATGATCGCCAGCATCGGCGCGACACCCGCGAAGGTGACGCCGTTGACGAACGGGAGCCGGGCACCGATCTTCCAAATGCCCAGCGTCTGAAGGAAGGTGGCGAGGCCGGCCGTGAAGAGGCTGGCCCCGGTGAGGAAGGTGAGCTCCTTGCCGGACAGCCCCACGGCTGCTCCGACGATGAGCGGCGGGGCGACGACGCCCGCGTACATGGCGGCTACGTGTTGTAGACCGCTGGTCATCATTTTGAGCGGCGGAAGCTTCTCGTCGACCGGGTGCTTGTCGGGCGTCTGGTCGCGGACGTTCCCGTCCTCTGGCACGGCGACTGCTTCTTGAACCCTGGGGGTTGATGCCACGGCGGTTCCTCCGGCCGGTTTGCGCGTCGCCAGCGACGCGAGTGTCATGGAGGTCGTACATATGGATGCAAGTGAATACGTACAAATGTGACATGTTCACGTCACGGTAAAGATCGGACGGCCACCGAAACCGGTGGATGCGGACACTCTTGGCCCGCATCCACCGGACTCGGCTGCCATGGACCCCGCTCGGGTCCACGGCTCCGGTCGAGGGCCGTCCCCCTCAACCGGACTTCTCTGTGGAGCTGTTGCTCACGCGTGAGCGAGAGCAATCGCTCAGCCGCCGGCGGCGATGCGGGCGAGGCGCTGGGCCTCGCTGCGGGTGTCGCGGGCGATGGCGTCCTCGTCCACGGTGAGCAGTCGGTTGTTCTCGACGATCTGCTTGCCGTTGACGAAGGAGGCGGAGACCGGTGCGGCCGCACCGAAGATCAGGCCGATGACCGGGTCGGCGATGGACGAGTGCGCGAGCGTGTCCATCTTCCAGAGCACGAAGTCGGCGAGCTTGCCGGCCTCGATGGAGCCGATCTGGGAGGCCCGGCCGAGCACTTGGGCGCCACCGAACGTGCCGAGGCGCAGGGCCTGGCGGGCGTTCAGGGCGGCCTCGCGGTGCTCGGTGCTGAGGCGGTTGATGAGGAGCGCGTTGCGCAGCTCGGTGTGCAGCTCGCCCGACTCGTTGGACGCGGTGCCGTCGACCCCGAGGCCGACCGGGACGCCGGCCTTGAGCATGTCCGGGACGCGGGCGATACCGGCCGCGAGCCGGGCGTTGGAGGACGGGCAGTGCGCGACGCCGGTCTTCGTACGGGCGAAGGCGGCGATGTCGGAGTCGTTCATGTGGACGCAGTGCGCCATCCACACGTCCTCGCCGAGCCAGCCGGTCGACTCGAAGTAGTCGGTGGGGCCCATGCCGAAGAGCTCGTGGCAGAACTTCTCCTCCTCCACGGTCTCACTGCCGTGGGTGTGGAGACGTACGCCCTTGGAGCGCGCCAACTCGGCGCCCCGCTTGAGCAGTTCGGTGGAGACGGAGAAGGGGGAGCACGGGGCGACGGCGACCTGGGTCATCGCGCCGAAGGAGGCGTCGTGGTGCTTGTCCACGGTCTCGGCGGTCGCGGTCAGCGCGCCTTCGAGGGTCTCGACGGCGAAGTCCGGCGGCAGTCCGCCGTCCTTCTCGGAGCGGTCCATGGAACCACGGGCCAGGGTGAAGCGGACACCCATCTCGGAGGCGGCACCGATGATCGCGCCGGAGAGGTCGCCGGAGCCCTGCGGGAAGACGTAGTGGTGGTCCATCGCGGTGGTCACACCACCGCGGGCCATCATCGCGAGGGAGCCCTGCGCGGCGGTGCGGGCCATCGGCTCGTCGATGCGCGCCCACGTCGGGTAGAGGGCGACGAGCCAGTTGAAGAGGTTGTGATCGGTGGCCAGGCCACGCGTGATCCACTGGTAGAAGTGGTGGTGCGTGTTGACCAGACCCGGCGTCACCAGGTGACCGGTGCCGTCGATGCGCCGCACCACGTTCTCGAGGTTCGCGGGGGCCTTTCCGGCACCCACCGACTCGATCTTGTTGTCCGCCACGACCAGGTAACCCGAGGCGTACTCGGTGTCGTGGGCGTCAACGGTCGCGATGGCGCAGTTCTCGATGACGATGCGCGAAGCCGCCATTAGCGGTTCCTCGTTCTTCCTCTTCGGATGTACGGATCCGGGGGTCGAGCGGGGTGACGACCGAATCCGTAATGCCCTTGCGGCCGCATCATCGCGACCGGGGGCGTTGTGTTGCGCAGATGTCCCCGCTCCCCTCCTGGCCCCCGGGACCACTGTCGGGTGATCCCGGGGGAGACGCCGGCGCATGCGCGTCAGAGGTAGAGCATCCGAGCCCTCAAAGAGGCTTGAAGGATCAGAGGTTGGTCATGTCGACCGGGATCTTCGGCTCGACACCGTCACGCAGGACGGTCGCCTCGATCAGGCCGTACGGGCGGTCCGCGGCGAAGTACACCTCGTTGTCGTTCTTGAGGCCGAAGGGCTCCAGGTCGACGAGGAAGTGGTGCTTGTTCGGGAGCGAGAAGCGGACCTCGTCGATCTCCGAACGGTGGTTGATGATGCGCGAACCCATCTGGTACAGGGTCTGCTGCAGCGACAGGGAGTAGGTCTCCGCGAAGGCCTCGAGCATGTTCTTCTTGACCTGCTCGTAGGACTTGTCCCAGTTGGGCATCCGCTGCTCGTCGTCGCTCCAGTTGAAGCGCCAGCGGGCGGACACCTGCGTCGCCAGGATGCGGTCGTACGCCTCCTGCAGCGTCGTGTACTTGTCCTTCACGTAGCCCCAGAACTCCGAGTTGGTGGAGTTCATGACGACCAGGTCCTTGAGGCCGGAGATGACCTGCCAGTTCTGACCGTCGTACGTGATCTCGGAAACGCGGGTCTCCTGCCCCTTGCGGATGAAGGAGTGGTTGACCTCGTCGGCACCGATGAACTTGGAGTTGGCGTCCGAGGAGGCGATGCGCTCCCAGGAGTACTCCTCGATGCGGATGCGCGCCCGGTGGATCGGCTCCTGGCTGTCCACGAAGTGGCGCGCCAGGTGGATGCCGAACTGTTCGGCCGACTCGATGCCGTACTCCTTGGCGAACGCGTACACCGTGTTCTTGGTGGTGTCGGTCGGAAGGCAGTTGGCGTTGGACCCCGTGAGGTGCACGTCGCTCATGTCGCCGGACAGGGCGACCGAGACGTTCAGGTCCTTGATGTGGTGCGTGTCGCCGTCCCGCGTGATCTTGACGACGCGGTTCTCTGCTTTGCCGTACTGGTTCTGGCCGAGAATCGTGGGCATGGTCTGCTAGCTCCCTCGGTAAACGGAGTAGCCGAACGGGTTGAGCAGCAGCGGCACGTGGTAGTGCTCACCCGGCTTGACGGCGAACGTGATCGCCACCTCCGGGAAAAACGCACCGCTGTCCCGATTCGCGGGGGCATCCTGCTGTACTTCGGCTTGCTTGTTGGCGAAGTACGTTTCGACCTCGAAGTCGAGACGTACGTGGGTGGTGCCTTCCGGCAGGTCCGGAAGGTCCTTGCAACGCCCGTCCGCATCGGTCTTGGAACCGCCGAGGGTCACCCAGTCCGCGTCGAATCCGGCGCGGGCCGCGAGCGAGATGGCGACGCCTTCGGCGGGGCGTCCGATGCTGGTGTCCAGGATGTGGGTGGACACCGAAGCGGTGGTGTCGGTACTCATGCTGCGCTTCCTTCTTCTACGAGACGGGTGAGGCGGATCCGGTTGATCTTGGTGAGCTCGGCGCGGACGATCTCCGCCTCCGCCTCTGCCTCGTTCTCGATCCGGACCTTGATCTGACCGAGCATGAACTCGGCGGTCGCGCCGGTCGCGCAGATGAGGAAGACATGCCCGAACTTCTCCTGGTAGGCCAGGTTCAGCTCGAGCAGTTCGTTCTTGAGCTCCTCGGAGGCGCCGGCCATGCCCCGCTGTTCGCGGGCCGAGGTCGGGTCGCCGGGCTTCGGGCGGCCGATCGGCGGGTGCCCCGCCATCGCCTCCTCCAGGTCCGCGGTGTTGAGCTCGGCCATGGCGGCGTCGCTCGCGGCGAAGAGGGAATCGACGGTGGTGAAGGGGCGCTGGGCGAGCAGCTTGCTCCCCCATGCCGAGCTGGCGCACACCTCGTGGAGCTCCGCGGTGGCCGCGGTCTCCTCAAGAGTGTTGAACCGGGTGAGACCCGGCGTCGTACCTGAAGTCACGGTGTAAGCCTCCGTGGCCTGAACTTGGCCTTGTGCTGGACGGGCTGGGGATTACTTAAGACCCTCGACAACATCGCGTCAACACTTTGTTGAAATCATTTGAACAAAGAAGCCGTCACCCGACGTATCGGGCGACGGCTTCTCTACAGCGGGTGACCGGGGCTTGTGCGTTAGCAGGTACAAACCGGTCCGAGCTTGTGCGTTCTGCGGGTGCGCACTACTCACTTTTCGTGCTGTTGTCCCGGTTGAGGTAGTTGTAGACCGTAAAGCGGGAGACGCCTATGGCGCCCGCCACGGTCTCCACGCCATGGCGGACGGCGAAGGCGCCGCGCGCTTCGAGGAGCCGTACGACCTCCTGCTTGGACTTGCGGTCCAGCTCGGAGAGCGGCTGGCCGGCCTTGCGCTCCAGGGCCGCGAGGATGTGGTCGAGCGAGTCGGCCAGCTGGGGCAGCCGGACGGCGAGTACGTCCTCGCCCTCCCAGGCGAGGACCACGTCGTCGCCGCTCGCCTCGGCCGGGGCGAGTATCTGGCCGCCCATGGCGTCCACGAGCGGCTTGACCGCTGCGACGAAGGGGTGGTCGCGGGGTTCCGTCACTTGTCCTCGCCCTCCCCGATGACGTTCACCTGGAGCGAGACGCGGGTGGCGCCCTCGCTCAGGGATCTGCGAAGCAGTGCGTCGACCGCGGTCAGGACGGCGTCGGCACCGCCTTCCGCGGTGTTGCCGAAGGGCCCGACATCGACCGCGTCGAGCTCGGCCGCCTCAATGACCTCGCGGGCCGCCACCGCATGGGCGGGGGCCTCGTCGAGATCGAAGGGCTCCGTCGTGAATTCCACTCTCAATCGCACGCGGCCAAGCTACCGGGACGTACGTCCTTTTCGGGAGGGGCCACTTGACAGCTCGCCCAGGTCGAAGGCAATCTTCCATCAAGTAGAAAGTAACTTCCGCGATACGGAAGGAGCGGCTGCCCCTCATGGGATTCTCGGACCAGCGCTTCACTGTCAACTCGTCGATCCTCTTCTCGGAGCTGCCCCTCCTGGAGCGCCCCGCAGCCGTTGCCGCCGCGGGTTTCAGCGCCCTCGAGCTGTGGTGGCCCTGGGTCGACACCGCCACCCCTGAGCAGTCGGAGCTCGACGCCCTGAAGAAGGCCATCGAGGACGCCGGCGTCCAGCTCACCGGGCTGAACTTCTACGCCGGCCAGCTGCCCGGACCGGACCGCGGTGCGCTGTCCGTCCCGGGTGAGGAGTCGGACAAGTTCCGCGCCAACCTCAAGGTGGCGGCGGACTTCGCCAAGGCCCTCGGCTGCACGGCGCTCAACGCCCTGTACGGCAACCGCGTCGACGGCGTGGACCCGGCCGAGCAGGACAAGCTCGCCCTGGAGAACCTGGTGCTCGCCGCCAAGGAGGCCGACCGCATCGGCGCGATCCTCCTCATCGAGGCCCTGAACGCGCCCGAGTCGCCGAAGTGCCCGATCGTGAGCGCCCCCAAGGCGATCGAGATCGTGGACGCGGTGAACGAGGCCACCGGCCTCGGCAACGCCAAGTTCCTCATGGACCTGTACCACCTGGCCATGAACGACGAGGACCTGACCGCGGTCATCGACGCGTACGCCGACAAGACCGGCCACGTGCAGATCGCCGACAAGCCGGGCCGTGGCGCCCCGGGCACCGGCGACCTGCCGCTGGAGGCCCTGCTCGACCAGCTGAAGAAGGCCGGTTACGAGGGCTACGTGGGTCTTGAGTACAAGGCCGGCGACAAGCCCACCGCCGAGTCCTTCGGCTGGCTGCCGGCCGAGGCCCGCGCCGCCCGCTGACGCCCGCTCGCGCCCTGGGCCCGTCCGGCGGCAGGCCCGGAGCGCACAGCGAGCCGTTGCCGCGAACTGTGCGGTGAGCGGCAACTCACAGACGTAGAACAGCTTTTCCCAGAGAGGCACCCTCAATGAGCAACCTTCCCAAGATCGCGTGGATCGGCCTCGGCATCATGGGCTCCCCCATGTCCGAGAACCTGATCAAGGCCGGCTACGACGTCACCGGCTTCACCCTTGAGCAGGACAAGCTGGACCGCCTCGCGGCCGCCGGCGGCAAGGCCGTCAAGTCGATCGCCGAGGCCGTCAAGGACGCCGACGTCATCGTCACGATGGTGCCCGCGTCCCCGCAGGTCGAGGCCATCAACTACGGCCCCGAGGGCATCCTCGAGAACGCCAAGTCCGGTGCGCTGATCGTCGACATGTCCTCGATCACCCCGCAGACCTCGGTCGACCTGGCCAAGAACGCCAAGGAGAAGGGCATCCGCGTCATCGACGCGCCCGTCTCCGGCGGCGAGGCCGGCGCCATCGAGGCCGTCCTGTCCATCATGGTCGGCGGCGAGCAGGCCGACTTCGACGAGGCCAAGCCGGTCCTCGAGGCCCTCGGCAAGACGATCGTCCTGTGTGGCCCGCACGGCTCCGGCCAGACGGTGAAGGCCGCCAACCAGCTCATCGTCGCGGTCAACATCCAGGCCTGCGCCGAGGCTGTCGTCTTCCTCGAGAAGTCGGGCGTGGACCTTGCCGCCGCCCTGGACGTCCTCAACGGTGGTCTGGCCGGCTCGACCGTCCTGACCCGCAAGAAGGACAACTTCCTCAACCGCGACTTCAAGCCGGGCTTCCGCATCGACCTGCACCACAAGGACATGGGCATCGTCACCGACGCCGCCCGCAATGTCGGTGCCGCGCTGCCGGTCGGTGGCGTCGTCGCCCAGCTCGTCGCCTCGCTGCGCGCCCAGGGCGACGGTGGCCTCGACCACTCCGCGCTGCTCCGCTCGGTCGAGCGTCTCTCGGGCCAGCAGGTCTGAGCCTGACCTTTCGAGGTCACTCCTAGGTTTCCGGGCGGCGTCGGCGCTGACACCTGTCCTGTCGCGCCCAAGCGTCGACGTCGCCCGGATGCACCTTTTGCTCCATTTTTGCAGCACTTTTGTGGCTTACCTGGGGCTTGTACGAACACCCAGAAGTTCGCCCGCCGCATTTCTTCAACAAACTGTTGACGTTCGGTTCACGCCGAACCTATGTTTCACAGGACGGAAGTCCTCTTTCATTCTCCGTCCAGCATCTCCGCACGGAAGGTCACCATGTCGAAGCGCGTGCTTACGACCGAGTCTGGCGCCCCGGTCGCCGACAATCAGAACTCCGCCACCGCCGGCGTCGGTGGCCCCCTGTTGATCCAGGACCAGCAGCTCATCGAGAAGCTGGCCCGCTTCAACCGGGAGCGCATCCCGGAGCGCGTCGTGCACGCCCGTGGTTCCGGTGCCTACGGCCACTTCGAGGTGACCGACGACGTCACCGGCTTCACCTCGGCCAAGTTCCTCTCCGAGGTCGGCAAGAAGACCGAGCTGTTCCTGCGCTTCTCGACCGTGGCCGACTCCCTCGGTGGCCGTGACGCCGTGCGTGACCCGCGCGGCTTCGCGATCAAGTTCTACACCGAGGACGGCAACTACGACCTCGTCGGCAACAACACCCCGGTCTTCTTCATCAAGGACCCGATCAAGTTCCCCGACTTCATCCACTCCCAGAAGCGTGACCCGTTCACAGGCAAGCAGGAAGCGGACAACGTCTGGGACTTCTGGGCGCACGCCCCCGAGGCCACGCACCAGGTGACCTGGCTCATGGGCGACCGCGGCATCCCCGCCTCGTACCGCCACATGAACGGCTACGGCTCGCACACGTACCAGTGGACGAACGAGCAGGGCGAGGCCTTCTTCGTCAAGTACCACTTCAAGACGAACCAGGGCATCCGCAGCCTGTCCTCGGACCAGGCCGCCGAGCTGGCCGGCCAGGACGGCGACACGCACCAGACCGACCTCGTGCAGTCCATCGAGCGCGGCGTCACCCCCTCGTGGACCCTGTACGTGCAGGTCATGCCGGCCGCCGAGGCCGCTGACTACCGCTTCAACCCGTTCGACCTCACCAAGGTGTGGCCGCACAGCGACTACCCGCTGCAGCGCGTCGGCCGTCTGGTCCTGGACCGGAACCCCGACAACGTCTTCGCCGAGGTCGAGCAGTCCGCGTTCTCGCCGAACAACTTCGTGCCGGGCATCACCGCTTCGCCGGACAAGATGCTCCAGGGCCGTCTGTTCGCGTACGCCGACGCCCAGCGTTACCGCCTCGGTGTGAACCACACCCTGATCCCGGTCAACGCCCCCAAGGCGACCGAGGCCGTCAACTACGGCCGCGACGGTGCCATGGCGCTGCGCAACGGTTCGCGCTCGGACAAGAACTACGAGCCCAACTCGTACCAGGGTCCGGCCGAGACCGGTCTGGCGCTCGGTGCCCCGAAGGCCGTCACCGGCTACACGGGCACGCACGAGGCCCCGGCGCACACCAAGGACGACGACTTCTTCCAGGCCGGTGAGCTGTTCCGCCTGATGTCCGAGGACGAGAAGGGCCGTCTGGTCGCCAACATCGCCGGTGGTCTCTCGCAGGTGTCCCGTGAGGACGTCATCGAGAAGAACCTGGCCCACTTCCACGCCGCCGACGCCGACTACGGCAAGCGCGTGGAGGCTGCTGTTCGCGAGCTTCGCGACGAGCAGTAAGAGTCCCTCCGAGGCAACTCGGGGTAACTCCCAAGCTGCGCTTGGGGTTTGACGGGAGGTCAGACCCTTTGCGCTAAAGCCCGCGCCACGCGACCCGGATGAGGGGTGGTCTCGTGGAACGGGCAGGACGAGGACCGCGGCGGTATGTGAGCCAGTGCGGTGGTCAAGGTCCGACCGTGCCCTTCTTGACCTGAGGGAAGGTGCACGAGCGGTCCATCACATCCGCCGCGGTCCCAGCCAACTCCCTGCCGGGATGCGTTAGTTCCTTTGAGCTCCGTCCGGCGGCGCGAACGTCCTGTCGCGCCAGCCTTGCGCCGTCGGACGGTAACCACTCCTCAGTTTCAGCTTTGCAGCTAGAGCTCCGAGTACGGACGGTCCCGTGCTCGGGGCTCTTTTTGTTTTCCCCTCCCCGCCCCTTCCCGTAAGGCTGCCGTCGGCATAGATCAGCCCGTCCGGCGTTTGAGGACACCGCCCGCAGGGCGGAAGGCGGCGCAGCCTTACGGGAAGGGGCGGGGAGGGGACCAAGTAGTACACCCGCTCCCCCACCGGGCGGAGGCGGTCCGGCCCAACGGGCGACGATCGGAAGGAGGAAGCCTTGCAGAGTAAGTGGCATGACGATCACCGGAGTTCAGGCGAGCACGAGCAAGAGCACCACCACAACCGACCGCCCGGTCCCGCGCTGGGCCGAGCTCGTGGCCCACGCCATTCCCCTCCTCCTGCTCCCCCAGTGCCTGTGGCGCCTCCCGTTCGCGTTCGGGTTCGAGATGGGGATGGAGGACATGGACATCGGGAGCCTGTGGATCTCCGTCCCGTACATATTCGGGCTGAGCCTGACCACAGAGGCCCTCGCCCTGCTCTGCTTCGGCCTTGTGCGCCGCTGGGGCGTGATCGTGCCGGAATGGGTGCCGGTGCTTCGTGGACGCCGCATACCGCCGTACGTGGCGCTCGTGCCGGCGACCCTGGGCGGCCTGGGAGCCACCCTCCTGTGGGGACCGTTCCTGCTGTCCGTACTGGGGGTGCCCGGTTTCGAGGGTCCGGGGCAGGCCCCGGGCGCCTGGCAGCTGCTGTTCAACGTGTGCGTGCTCCCCGCCACGCTCTGGGGCCCCCTCGTGCTCGCCCTGACCGTGCAGTACTACCTCCGGCGCCGCCCCGTCCGGGCCTGAACCGTGCGGACATGACGAAGGGCGGTCCACCCCCCTCCGGGTGGACCGCCCTTCTACTCCGCTGTCAGCGCGGAAGCCTTACCTCACACCTTGAGCGGGAGGATCGACGTCGGCGCGTGGCCGGGCTCCGTCGCGAGCTCCTCGAACTCGGTGACGTCGCTCATGTCGACCGTCTTGCTCATCGCGATGTTGGTGATGCGCTCCAGGATGGCCTCGACGACGACCGGCACCTGGTGCTCCTGGGCCAGCTTCTTGGCCTGCTCGAGCGCCTCGCCCAGCTCGTTCGGGTCCGTGACGCGGATCGCCTTGACGCCCAGGCCCTCGGCGACCTTGACGTGGTCGACGCCGTAGGCACCCAGCTCCGGGGTGTTGATGTTCTCGAACTCGAGGTTGACCTCGAAGTTGATGCCCAGACCACCCTGCGCCTGACGGATCAGACCCAGGTAGGCGTTGTTCACGACCACGTGGACGTAGGGGACCTTGTGCTGGGCGGCGACCGCCAGCTCCTCGATCATGAACTGGAAGTCGTAGTCGCCGGACAGGGCGACGACCTGGGTGTCCGGGTCCGCGGTGGCGGCACCGATGGCAGCCGGGATCGTCCAGCCGAGCGGGCCCGCCTGGCCGCAGTTGATCCAGTTGCGCGGGCCGTAGACGTGCAGGAACTGGGCCGCGGCGATCTGCGAGAGACCGATGGTGGTGACGTAGCGGGTGTCCTTGCCGAACGCCTTGTTCATCTCCTCGTAGACGCGCTGCGGCTTCATGGGGATGTTGTCGAAGTGCGTACGGCGCTGCAGGGTGGCCTTGCGCTCCTGCGCGGACTCGGCCCAGGCGGAGAAGTCCGGGAGCTTGCCCGCGGCCTTCCACTCCTTCGCGATCTCGACGAAGAGCTCCAGGGCGGCCTTGGCGTCGGACGCGATGCCGAAGTCCGGGGCGAAGATCTTGCCGAGCTGGGTGGGCTCGATGTCGACGTGGACGAACTTGCGGCCCTTGGTGTACGCGTCCAGGTTGTAGCCGGTGTGACGGTTGGCCCAGCGGTTGCCGATGCCGATGACCACGTCCGACTCGAGGAACGTCGCGTTGCCGTAGCGGTGCGCGGTCTGCACACCGACCATGCCGGCGGCCAGCTTGTGGTCGTCCGGGATGGTGCCCCAGCCCATCAGGGTGGAGATGACCGGGATGTTGGTGATCTCGGCGAGCTCGACCAGCAGGTCGGTGGCGTCGGCGTTGATGATGCCGCCGCCCGCGATGAGCACCGGGCGCTCGGACTCCAGGAGGAAGCTCAGGGCCTTCTCGGCCTGGGCGCGGCTGGCCTGCGGCTTGTAGACCGGCAGCGGCTGGTACGTCTCCGGGTCGAACTCGATCTCGGTGAGCTGGACGTCGATGGGCAGGTCGATGAGGACCGGGCCCGGACGGCCGGAGCGCATCAGGTGGAAGGCCTGCTGGAACACGCCGGGGACCTGCGCGGCCTCGAGGACCGTGACGGCCATCTTGGTGACCGGCTTGGCGATCGAGGCGATGTCGACGGCCTGGAAGTCCTCCTTGTGGAGCTTCGAGACCGGGGCCTGGCCCGTGATGCACAGGATCGGGATCGAGTCCGCGATGGCCGAGTACAGGCCGGTGATCATGTCGGTACCGGCCGGGCCGGAGGTACCGATGCAGACACCGATGTTGCCCGCCTTGGCGCGGGTGAAGCCCTCGGCCATGTGCGAGGCACCCTCGACGTGACGGGCCAGCGTGTGCCCGATCTCGCCGTTACCGACGTTCTTGAGCTCGCGGTAGAAGGGGTTGATCGCAGCGCCCGGCACTCCGAACGCGTTCGTAACGCCTTCGAGCTTGAGGATCTCCACTGCCGCAGCGGCGGCTGTCATACGAGGCATCGAGTACTCCTGCGTCGATCTGTCGGGCACTTTCGCGGAGGTCGCGCTGTCACCGGGTCCGTTTCCACGATGCGAAAGTAATGTTCTGCTATACGGAAGCAATGTAAGAGCAGGTCCGGCGAGGCGTCAAGGCCGTTCTGCTGAGCGGATCCGCACAATGCCTCCCGCAGGCGGCCGAACAGGTGGACCATGGAAGGGCACGGCGGCACGGCGGGGACGAGAGCGAGAAGCGATCGCGCAGAGATCGCGCAGAGATCGCGCAGAGGGAGGGCGGGCATGGGCGAGAGCGTTCCGATCCGCTGCCCGGCCTGCCGCCGCGAGCACGTCTACGCGCCGTCGTCCTACCCCTGCACCTGCGGTACGCCCGTCACGCCGCCCCTGCTGCGCGGCGCGGCCCCCGCCCTGATCACCCACCGGACCTGGGACGACGACTGGGTCACCGTGCGCTGCCCGGCCTGCGGACTGCACGCCCAGTGGCCGCATCCGGAGCTCGGCTGCGGCTGTGGGGCGGTGCTGCGGATACCGGTGCGGTCGGTCGCCGTCGACCCGCCCGGGTTCCGGGGCGAGGGCCCGGTGCCGCCCGCGCACATACCGCTGCCGCGGACCGCTTCGACGCCCCGGCCCGTGTTCCACCCGGTCACGATCCGCACGGCTCGCGACGCGGTGACCGCGGCCGCGCTCTATCTGAAGTGGCTCGGCTTCAGTGACGTACGACGCACCGAACAGCGTCCGGCTTCGGGCATCGGGCTGCACGCGCCGGGCCTGGTGGCACAGGTCGAGCCGTCGACGCGGCCGGTGTCGGTGCGGGACGTGGAGTGCCTGTGGCTGAACGGGCTGGGCTCGTCGGCGGTCGGGGTCTGCTTTTCCCTGGCCGGGTATACGGATGAGGCTCGGCGGCGGGCCGACTCGCTTGCTGTGCCCCTGTTCGTCCTCGACCTGACGGGCACGCCCCAGCCCGTGAACAGTCCTGCGGACGAGCTGGTGACCGCTGGGGCGTAGGGATTTCCTCCCCGCCCCGCCCCTTCCCGTAAGGCTGCCGCCGGCTTCAAAGACTGTCCTCAAACGCCGGACGGGCTGATTCATCAGAGATGAATCAGCCCGTCCGGCGTTTGAGGACAAAGGGGGTCTGGGGGCGCAGCCCCCAGCCTCCGGAGGATTTCGGGAAGGGGCGGGGCGGGGAGAAAGAGATACTCATCCCATGCGCATCCGTCTCGCCACCCCGGACGAACTCCCGCTCCTCCAAGCCGTCGAGCGCGCCGCGGGCGAGCCGTTCCGGGCCGTCGGCATGGTGGAGATCGCGGACGACGAGCCGCCCGAGCTGGGGGTGCTCGATACGTTCCGGCGTGCGGGGCGGGCCTGGGTCGTCGAGGAGAACGCGGGCGTCGTGGCCTATCTGGTCGCCGAACCGGTGGACGGGAGCCTCCACATCGAGCAGGTCTCCGTCCACCCGGACGCCGCCCGCCGGGGCGTGGGGCGCGCCCTGATCGCGTACGCGCAGGAGTACGCGAACGAGCACGGCCTGGACGCCCTCACGCTGACCACCTTCACCGAGGTGCCGTGGAACGCGCCCTACTACGAGCGCCTCGGGTTCACGGTGCTCGGCGAGGCCGAACTCACCCCGGGGCTGCGGAAGGTCCGCGCCCACGAGGGCGAGCTCGGCCTGGACCGGTGGCCACGCGTGTGCATGCGTAAGCCACTGACCGACTGAAGCCCGGGCTTCAGCGGCTCAGCAACTCCGCGGGCTCCCCTGCGAGGTGCGTCATCTTCTCGGGGTTGCGCAGGAGGTAGAGGCCGGTGACGGCGCCTTCGTCCATGCGCAGCGACACGACGGTGTCGATCTCCCCGTCCAGGCGGATGATCAGCGCCGGGCTGCCATTGACCTGGGCGTGCTCCATCTCCGCCTTGCCCATGGCCAGGGCGACCTTCTTCGCGGCCAGGAAACGGCCCACCTTGTCGGCCCCCACGAGCGGCCTGGTCGCGGCCCGCCTGATGCCGCCGCCGTCGGCCAGGTAGACGACGTCCGGCGCGAGGATGTCGAGCAGGCCCTGTACGTCGCCCGTCGTGACCGCCCGCTGGAAGGCCTCGAGCGCGGCCCGGCTCTCGGCCGCGGTGGTGTCACCGCGCGGCCGGCGGGCCGCGACGTGGGACCGCGCCCGGTGGGCGATCTGCCGTACGGTCGCGGGCTTCTTCTCGACGGCGTCGGCGATCTCGTCATAGCCGAAGTCGAAGACCTCGCGCAGCACGAACACCGCCCGCTCGACCGGCGGAAGCGTCTCCAGGACGAGCAGCATCGCCGTCGAGACGCTGTCGGCGAGCTCGACGTCCTCGGCCACGTCGGGCGCGGTGAGCAGCGGTTCGGGCAGCCAGGGACCGACGTACGACTCCTTGCGCCGGCTGAGCGTACGCATCCGGTTGAGCGCCTGCCGGGTGGCGATCCGCACCAGGTAGGCGCGATGGTCCCGCACCGTCTCCAGGTCGACGTCCGCCCAGCGCAGCCAGGTCTCCTGGACGGCGTCCTCCGCGTCCGCGGCCGAGCCGAGCATCTCGTAGGCGACGGTGAAGAGCAGATTGCGGTGGGCGACGAACGCCTCGGTGGCGATCGGGTTCGGGCTGGCCATGGGCGGCTCCTTCTTCGACCTCGGATTTTGGATCTTGGGCATCGGCCCTGTCACGTCACCGGCCATCCCGAGTGACCCGCATCACAAGAACCCGCTGTCACAGGGGCCGCGGCACCGGTGTCTTGTGTGCAGCCAAGTGCTTCACCCACTGCTTCACCGACTGCTTAACCAACTGCTTCACCCACTGAGCAACACCAACCACTCTGCCAGGAGGCCGAGATGAAGGTCGTAGTGATAGGCGCCGGATACGCGGGCACGACCGCGGCGAACGGTCTCGCCAAGAAAATGACGGGCGCCGAGATCACCGTCATCAACCCGCGAGCCGACTTCGTGGAGCGCGTGCGGCTGCACCAGCAGGTGGCAGGGACCGCCGTCGCCGCGACGCCCCTCACCGGGATGCTGGGCAAGGGGATCACCGCACGGGTCGCCACCGTCGACAAGATCGGCGACGGCACCGTCGTCCTCGACGACGGCGAGAGCATCGACTTCGACTACGCCTTTCTCGCCGTGGGCAGCACGGTGCGGCCGCTGCCGGGCACCGTCCCGATCGGCACCTGGGAAGGCGCCGAGGAGGCCCGCGAGGCGCTTGCCGCGCTTCCCGCCGGCTCCACCGTGACGGTCGTCGGGGGCGGCGCGACGGGCATCGAGACGGCCTCCGAGGTGGCCGAGGCCCGGTCAGACCTCAAGGTGCGGATCGTCGGGTCGTCGGTGGCCGAGAGCTACTCCGGTACGGCACGGCAGCTCGTCCGCACCGGCCTTGAGCGCCTGGGCGTAGACATCGTGGACGACGGTGTCGCCGAAGTGACCGCGGGCAGCGGCCGGTTCGACGGCGCTGTCCGCCTCCGCTCGGGTGCGGAGCTCGCCTCCGACCTGACGCTGTGGGCGATCGTCGGGGGCGTGCCCGACCTCGCGGCGCGCAGCGGCCTCGACGTCGACGCCGAGGGTCTGGCGATCGTGGACGCGTCCCTGCGCAGCGTCTCCGACGAGCGGATCTTCGTGATCGGCGACTGCGCGGCCATCCCCGGCGCCCGGATGTCCTGCCAGAGCGCCGGACCGCAGGGCTCACACGCGGTCGGGGCCCTGGTGCGGCTGGCCAAGGGCGAGGCGCCCGAGTCGTACACCCCGAAGTACGCGGCCCGGTGCGTCAGCCTCGGCCGCAAGAACGCGGTGGCCCAGTTCACGCACGGCGACGACTCCCTCAAGGACTCCAAGGTCAGCGGGCGGGTGCTCGGGGCCGGCTTCAAGGGGCTCACGCTGATCGGCGCGAAGTTCAGCGCCCGCAAGGGGATGTGAGGCGGGGCGGCCGCCCTGCCGGGTCAGTCCTGGGTCGCGTGGCGCACACAAAGGGCCGTGGCCCACTGCTCCCTCGACTCGATCTTGCGGACCTTGCCGCTGACCGTCACGGGGAACGACTCCGGTATCCGCAGCTCGCTCGGGATCTCGTAATGGGCGAGCTGCTCACGGCAGTACTCCCGCAACTCCCCCAGCGTCAGCCGTTGCTTCGGGTCACGCGGGATGACGCAGGATGACGCAGGCCAGGACCTGTTCCCCGTACCGCTCGTGCGGGACGCCGACCACCCGCCCCGACTCCACGTCGACCGGCGCGTCCCGCTCCGGCCACGCGGCGACCGCCCGGTCCGGGTTGGCCCCGATGGTGTCCCCGAGGAGTGGGTCGGAGCCGGTCCCGTGCGCGTACGAGAGGTCGGGGCATGGTCAGTTGACCTCCCGGCCCAGACCCGCCCAGTACGGCTCCCGCAGCTTGAACTTCTGGATCTTGCCGGTGGCGGTACGCGGGATCGCGTCCCGGAACTCGACCGACGTGGGCGCCTTGTAGCCCGCCATCCGCTCCTTGCAGTGCGCGATGATGTCGGCCTCCTCGACCGAGGCGCCCTCCGCGCGGACGACGAGGGCCTTGATGGTCTCGCCCCACTTCTCGTGCGGTACGCCGATGACCGCGACCTCGGCGACCGCGGGGTGGCTGAAGATCGTGTCCTCCACCTCGATGGACGAGACGTTCTCGCCGCCGGTGATGATCACGTCCTTCTTCCGGTCGGAGATGGTGAGATGGCCGTCGTCCTCGTCGAGCGTGCCGCCGTCGCCGGTGTGGAACCAGCCGCCCTCCAGGGCGGCGTGGGTCTCCTCGGGCTTGTCCCAGTAGCCCTCGAGCACGACGTTCGAGCGGGCCAGGACCTCGCCGCCGTCGGAGACCTTGAGCTTCACGCCGAGCGCGGGCAGGCCGGCCCGGGAGAGCTTGCGGGCGCGCTCCTCGGCGGGCAGGGCGGCGTCGGCGGGGCTGGTGCGGTTGAAGGTGAGCAGGGGCGAGGTCTCGGTGAGGCCGTAGATCTGCAGGAACTCCCAGCCCAGTTCCTCGTCGATGCGCTGGATGGTCTTGGTCGGCGGCGGGGCCCCGGCGCAGACGAGGCGCACGCGGTCGCGGCCGGGGATCTCGCCGTCCCAGGTCGCGGCGGCGTCGAGGACCGCGTTCCACACGGCGGGCGCGCCGCACATCAGGGTGACGCCGTGCCGCTCGACGCGGCGCAGGATCTCGGTGCCGTCGACCTTGCGCAGGACGATCTGCGGTACGCCGAGTCCGGCCATGACGTAGGGCATGCCCCAGCCGTTGCAGTGGAACATCGGGAGCGTGTGCATATAGACGTCGCGCTCCCAGGCGCGGGTGTGCAGGCCGAGGGTCAGGCCGTTGACCCAGATGTTGCGGTGGGTGAGCTGGACGCCCTTGGGGCGTGCGGTGGTGCCGGAGGTGTAGTTGATGGTGGCGGTGGCGTCCTCGTCCGGATGTGACCAGGGGCGGGGCTCGACGCCGAAGCGCATCAGCTCGGTCTCGGTCTGCTCGCCGAGCACGAAGCGGTGGCGGGCCTTGACGCCGGACAGGGGTGCGTCCAGTTCGGGGTCGACGAGCAACACCGTGGCGCCGGACTGCTGGACGACGTACTCGATCTCCTCGGGCTTGAGCCGGAAGTTGACCGGCACGCAGACGCGGCCGCTCATCGGGACCGCGAAGAGCAGTTCGAGCATGCGGGTGGAGTTGTGGCTGACGACCGCGATCCGCTCGCCCTCGCCGATCCCGAGCGCGTCGAACCCGGCCTGCCAGGCCCGGATCCGCTCAGCGAGGCGGCCGTACGCCAGGTCGGGTACGGGCGGGCCGGGCTGGTCCGGCTCGTCGACGACACCGAGGCCGGAGGCGAAGCCGAGCTCGGCCCGGTCGAGGAAGTCCGTGATGGTCATCGGTACCCGCATTGCGCTGTCTCCCGTGTTCGTGTGTCCGGAACAACTCGACTGCCTCGGCTGGGAAGATTGGAACCCGACGGCCGCGAACCGTCAACGGTCCGGGGAGCAGGCCGAATACGCCTCCCTGCGCCTCCATTGACCGCTGTCATCCCGCGTTCATGTCACCACTCGCACAACTGGCTAGACTGCGCACTCTTGTTCACATGATCGCGTCACACCAGAACCTGCATCGCGTCACACCAGAACCTGCATCGCGTCACACCAGAACCTGTACAGAGCCTGCCCGAAGGGTTTGGACGCTTGATAGTCATCGAAGACGCCAGCAAGCGATACGCCGACGGCACGGTGGCCGTCGATCGCCTGTCTCTTGAAATACCGGACCACTCCATCACCGTGCTCGTCGGACCCTCGGGGTGCGGCAAGACCACCACCCTGCGCATGATCAACCGGATGGTGGAGCCCAGCAGCGGCACCATCCGGGTGGGCGGCGAGGACATCCGCAGCAAACCGGTCAACGCCCTGCGCCGGTCGATGGGTTACGTCATCCAGAACGCGGGGCTCTTCCAGCACCGCACCGTCCTCGACAACATCGCCACCGTGCCGCGCCTGCTCGGCGTGCCCAAGCAGAAGGCCCGGGCGCGGGCCGCCGAGCTGATGGAACGGGTGGGCCTGGACACGGAGATGGCCAAGCGCTACCCGTACCAGCTCTCCGGCGGCCAGCAGCAGCGCGTCGGGGTGGCCCGCGCGCTCGCCTCGGACCCGCCGATCCTGCTGATGGACGAGCCGTTCTCGGCGGTCGACCCGGTGGTGCGGCGCGGACTGCAGGAGGAACTTCTGCGCATCCAGGGCGAATTGGGCAAGGCGATCGTGTTCGTCACCCATGACATGGACGAGGCCATCACCATCGGCGACCGCATCGCCGTGCTGCGCACCGGGGGCAGGCTCGCCCAGTTCGCCGCCCCGGACGAGCTGCTCGCGGCGCCGGCGGACCCCTTCGTGGAGGAGTTCCTGGGCGGCGACCGGGGCATCCGCTCGCTGTCCTTCCTGTCCACGGGCGACCTGGAGCTCGACCGCTCCCATGTCTTCCCGCTCGGCACGGACTGGTCCGCCCTCGCCAAGACGCCCGCGCAGGTCCTGGTCACCGACGCGGCCGGCAAGCCGCTGGGCTGGGCGGACCTGCCCAACTGGAATGGCGACGTACAGACGTTGCTGCCGTACGGCCAGGCCTTCGTGGTGGGCCGCGACTCGCTGCGGGTCGCGCTCGACCACGCGGTGCTCTCGCCCACCGGGCGGGCCGTCGGCGTGGACCGGGCGGGCGTGGTGCTCGGGGTCGCCGGGCAGGAGACGGTCGCGGCGGCGATCCGCGCGGCCTCACAGCGGCGAGCCACTGAGTCCGCGGCGTCCGCCCAGGCGTCATCGGTCATCAAGGCCGCCCGATGAACGGCTTCTTCGACATCCCGAGCGACCTCCAGCACAGCTATCTCGGCCTCGTCGGCTGGCATCTGCAGGAGGCCCTGGTCCCGGTGCTCATCGGGTTCGCCCTCGCGGTGCCGCTCGGCCTGCTGTGCGTGCGGATCCGCTGGATCTATCCGCCGGTCCTGTGGATCACGACGGTCCTTTACGCGGTCCCGTCGCTGGCCTTCTTCGTGGTGCTCATCGACTACACCGGCCTCAGCACGCTCACCGTGATGATCCCGCTGAGTCTGTACAGCCTGGTGGTGCTCGTCCCCGCCGTCGTCGACGGCGTCCGCTCGGTGCCCGAGGAGACGATCGCCGCCGCCGCGGCCATGGGCATCGGGCCGGTGCGCCGCTATTTCCAGGTCCAACTGCCCATCGCCGTACCGGCGATCTTCGCCGGGCTGCGGGTGGCCGCCGCCTCCAGCATCAGCCTGGTGAGCGTGGGCTCGCTGATCGGCAACCAGGGCGCCCTCGGCAATCTGCTCACCACGGCGATGCTCTACGACCGCCCGATCCTCGCCGTGAACTCGGTGGTCACCACCGCCGTCCTGGCGATCCTGGTCGACGCGGCGCTCGTCCTCGCCCGCCGGCTGCTCACGCCCTGGCAGCCGCCGGCCGCCCGCAGAGCCCGCACAGCCGCCCGTAGGCCCACGAAGGCGGGCGTCGCCCGCGCACCGGAGCGCGTGTCGTGAACGTACTCGAATTCATGCAGGCCTTCTTCTCCGACGGCGCCCGCTGGAGCGGTTACGACGGCATCCCGCAGCGCGTCTTGGAGCACCTGCAGTACTCCTCCTCGGCGCTCGCGATCTCCGCGGCCATCGGGCTGCCCATCGGCCTGGTCACCGGGCACACCGGCCGCGGCGGCAACGCGCTGGCGTTCGTGGCGACGGCGGCGCGTGCGCTGCCGACGTTCGGGCTCCTCGTGCTGATGTTCGTGTGGCTGGGGCTCGGGGTGCTGCCCGTGATGATCCCCCTGGTCGTCCTCGCGATCCCGCCGATCCTCATCACCACGTACGAGGCGGTGCGCAATGTCGACCCGTCGCCCGTGGACGCCGCCCGGGGCATGGGCATGCCGTCGGTGAAGATCCTGTTCCAGGTCGAGGTGCCGGCGGCGCTGCCGCTGATCCTGAGCGGGCTGCGCTCGGCCGCCATCCAGATCGTGTCGACGGCGACGATCGCGGCGTATGTGAGCCTCGGCGGGGTCGGCCGGTACATCGTGGACGGCCTGTACCAGCGGGACTACGAGAAGGTCGTGGGCGGCGCGACGCTCACCGCCACGCTGGCACTCCTGGTGCTGGTGCTGTTCTGGGCGGTGGCGCGGGTCGCGGTGTCACCGGGCGTACGGCGACGGCGTACGGCCTGAAACTACCTGTACGCCCTGGCTACTGCTCCGCGGTGGCCAGGGCGTGCTCCAACACCACGAGCAGCGCGTCCCGGACCGATCCGCGCTCACGGGCGTCGAACACGGTGACCGGGACGTGGTCGCCGACGTCCAGCGCCCAGCGCACCTCCTCCAGGTTGTGCTCGATCCTGCCGTCGAAGGTGTTCACCGCGACGGCGAACGGGATCCCGCGGTGCTCGAAGTAGTCGACGGCGGCGTAACAGTCGTCGAAGCGGCGGGTGTCGACGATGACGAGGCCGCCGAGCGCCCCCTCGACCAGGTCGTCCCACATGAAGCCGAACCGCTCCTGCCCGGGCGTGCCGAACAGATAGAGCTTCAGGGTCGGGTCGAGCGTGACGCAGCCGAAGTCCATCGCGACGGTCGTCGTCATCTTCTGCGGGGTGTGCGACAGGTCGTCGACGCCCGCGGCGACCGAGGTGATGGACGCCTCGGTGGTCAGCGGCTCGATCTCCGAGATGGCGCCCACGGTCGTCGTCTTGCCCACGCCGAAGCCGCCCGCGATCACCATCTTCACGGGCAGCGGCGGCTGTTGGGGCGCGGACACGGACTCGCTATCCCTCACGGATCGCGCCTCTGGAGTCGGGGACAGCTCGGAGACCATCGATAACCCTTCGCAGTACGGAGACATCCCGGTGGGCGTCGGACTGCGGGGCGTACAGGGCCAGTTGGCCGTCCGCGCGCAGATCGTCGGCGAGTACCCGGATCACATTCAGATGCATCCGCAGTTTCGCCGCGATCTCGGCGAGGGACTGCGGACGGCTGCAGAGCGTGATGATGTCGCGGTGCTGGTCGAAGGCGAAGGCGTCGAGTGCCGCGAGGCCCACCTCCGTCGCCACGACCTGCGTCTCGATGGGGATGGGCGGGACGAGTCCCGCGCCGCCCGCGATCCGGCCCGCCGTCAGCAGGAAGGGCCGGACGACCGGAGCGGGTGGTTCCGCCTCCCAGCCGTCCTCGCCCCAGGTCTCCTCGCCGTCGGCCGCACCCTCGCCGCCCGTCATCACGCTCTCCCCTCCCCCGTCCGTTCCGGTGGTCAGCCGGCGGGCGCTACGCCCACGGTGTTCTTCAGCTCCATCACCAGGGCCGGGCTCAGCGCGGAACCGGCCCGGTTGGCGAACAGCGTCATCTCGTACGCGATGTTGCCGAGCTTGGCCTCCTTGGAGGCGACCACGCCGAGCACAGCGCCCGCGCCGAGCGCCGACACCAGGAGGTGGCCGTTCTCCAGGTCGATGATGACCTTGTTGAGGCCGCCGAGGCCGTAGTTGCCCGACGCCCCCATGGCGAGGCTGGTGATGCCGGAGACGATGGCCGCGAGCCGCTCCGAGTCGGCCTGGCCGCGCAGTTGGGAGACCGCGATCAGCAGGCCGTCGGAGGACACACCGATCACGTCGACCACACCGGCGGTCTCCGTCGCGAAGCGATTGAGCAGCCAATTGAAGTCTGCCGCGGCGGCCTTCATGTCCGGTGCCTGCTGCAGGACTCCGGAATTCGGCTCACCTGTCCACTGGTTCACTCGCTCATGCCTTCCGGGGAGGTGGGTCTGGTGCGGGGTGTGCTGCTGTGCTCGGGCACGCCGTGGCGGCCGGGCAGGGGGTCGGGCTCGGGCTCGCCGTAGTGGCCGGGCATGTTCTCGGGGGCGGGCTCGCCGTAGTGGCCCGGCATGCCCTCGGGCTCGGGCACGCTGTCACGCTCGGCCCGCCGGACGGCCGCCTCGAACTCGTCGATCTCGCTGCGGGCGGCCTCCGCGTCGGCCGGGTGCCAGCCGGTCGGCGGGCGCTGCGGCGGCTCCGCCTGCCGGGGCAGGCGGCCCGCGGCGGTGGTGGTCCCCAGGGTGGCGCCGCGCACCCTGCGGCGCAGCGGGCCCGAGGCCTCGTCGGGCCGCGGCGGCGCCGGTGCCCCTTGCGCGGGGGGTTCGTGCGTGGTGCGGGTGTGCGTCAGGTCCTCGTCGTAGCTCGGTGCGGGCGCGCGCAGCCGTACGTGACCGGAGGGTCCTGCGGGCGCCGGTGATCCGGGGGCCTGCCGGCCCGGGGCCTGCGCCGAGGGGACGCGGCGCGGCAGCGCCGAGGCGCCGGGTGCGGGCTCGACCCGTGCGGGGCGCGGGTGACCCGCGCCCGGGCGGCGGGACGGGGGCAGCATCTTGGGCGCGCGGGCGGGCGGTCCGACCGGGGCGCCGTGCACCAGGTGTCCGCCGGGGAGCACGACGGTGGCGGTGACCCCGCCGCCCGGGGTGCGGGACAGGGTGACCTCGATGCCCCAGCGCCGGGAGAGGCCGCCGACCACGAACAGGCCGAGCACTTCCGTCGGCGCGAGGTCGAGCCGTTCGCGGCGGATGAGGCGGGCGTTCTCCTCGGCGAGGCGTTCGGCGTTCATGCCGAGGCCGTGGTCGACGATCTCGACGAGCGCGCCGTCGGCGTCGGGCCGGGGGCGCAGGACCACTTCGACGCTGCTGGACGCCGGGGAGAACTGCACCGCGTTCTCCAGGAGTTCGGCGAGCATCAGCGTCAGGTCGCCGACGATGTCGGGGGCGACGGTGACATCGCCCTCGGCGTGCGGGGTGACGCGCTGGTAGCCCTCGATCTGGCCGAGCGCGGCCCGCACGATGTTGCTGAGCCGCATGGGCTCGGCGCCCAGGGCCGACTCCCGGATGCCGGCGAGCAGCATCAGGCTGTCGGCGTTGCGCTGGAGGCGCACCGCGATGTGGTCGATGCGGTAGAGCCGCTCCAGGGTCTCGGGGTCGGTCTCGCCGCGCTCCACCGAGTCGATCAGGGCGAGTTGGCGGGTGGTGAGGTTGCTGACGCGGTGGCCCACGTTGCCGAACATCGTGGCGATGTTGCGGCGGCCCATGACCTGGCGCTCCAGCAGCGCCGTCGCGGTGAGCTGCACCTGGTTGAACGCCTCGGCGAGCTCGCCGAGTTCGTCGCGGACCGGCACGGGCACGGCGGTCAGGCGCGGCGGGCTCGCGTCGTCGGCGTCGTCGTCGGCGACCCGGGCCAGCTCCTTGCCGGCGGCGTCGGCCACGTCCTGGGCGGCCTCGGTGAGGGTGCGTACGGTACGCACCACGGAGCGGCGGACCAGGACGGAGAACAGGAACCAGGCCGCGAAGGCGAGCACGGTGCCGGTGCCGAGCAGGACGACCTGACCCCAGGCCCGCTGCGAGGCGCTCTCGGTGTCGCCGGCGATCTGGCCGATGAGGGACTGGGTGATCTTCAGCCGGTTCTGGGCCTGGCTCTCGTAGGTGGGCTCGGCGTCCAGGGCGTCGGCGAGGGCGGCACGCAGCTGGGCGGCGTTCTCGGCGACGAGGTTGCCCGGGTCGGCCTGGAGCTCGTTGAAGTGCTGTTCGACGAGGCCTTGGTAGGGGCTGTGCTCCGTGGCGGCGAGTTCGGCGCCCTGCTCCTGGGTGGCGAGCCGGGTGAAGCGCTCGGCCTGGTACGTGTACTGCTCGAAGTCGCGGACGGCGCGGGTGTACTCCATGAGCGCGCTGGGGTCGCGGGTGCGGGCGGCGAAGACGCTGGTCTCGAAGGAGGCGTGCGCGGTGTCGGCCCTCAGCAGCGCGTCGAGCAGGCTGCTCGCGTCCGAGCCCGAGTCGCCGCCCTCACCGCCCAGCCCCAGGCCGTTGATCAGGCCCTTGATGACCGATCCGTACGCGGGGTCGATGTTGCTGGCGGGCAGCGGGCCCGAGGCGACGCTCTGGCGGAGGCTGTCCAGGCCCTCGAGCTCCTTGAGCGCCTTGGCCCCGCCGTCCGGGAGCCGGTCCCCATATGCGGAGCGGACGGCCGCGACCTGGGAGGAGACGTCGTGCTGTGCCCGGAGGTACTTGGAGGTGTCCGGCGCGCTGTCCTTCGAGGGGGCGGCCTCATAGTGCAGGGAGACGAGGAGCGCCTGCCGGTGCTCGCTCTGCACCCCGTCGATGAGGCGTGCCACCTGGGCGCTGTCGCGGACGAGTTGAGCGGTGTCGGCCGCGGAGCGGGCCCGGTCGACCTGTCCGAGGATGACGAAGGACAGCATCGCCGAGACGACCGCGAGCGGCACGATCACCAGGACGTTCAGCTTTCGGCGGAACGGCAGCCGGTCCAGGAAGGGGGGCTTCGAGTCGCCCGGGGGCGATATCCGACCGGTCGTGGGAGGGGGAACCGCCGGTCCCTTGCGCGGAGCCGTTAAAGGCCGCTTCCGGTCGGCTCTCCTGTGCGCGGGCACCCATTCCTCCTTGACTTCCTCAACTTCGGTTACAGGCCGACGATTTCAGGCCGACCACAGCCGGACAAGCGGAGCAGGGCCCTCAGCGCGGGCAACAGTAGCCGCTTCCGGAACCTGGTGGGCGTAATCAATCAAGAACGGACACTCGGATACGCCGGATTCGCTCATATTTTGGTTACGTTGCGGGGACGTTTCGGCGCGCCGCCTTCAACTCTGCTGATCCATATGTCTCTTGACGGTCCGCGAATGATCCAGCTTGGATCGTCGTTGCGCCATGCTTCTCGACCCACCGACCGCTTCCCCTGCCACGTCTGGATGACCCAAAGTGACCTCCGTCAGAAACACCCGTAGCCCCCGCAGCACCCGTAGCGCCCGCAAGTCCGCGACGTACGCCGTCTCCCTGCTGGCCCTCGCCGCGGTGACACTGACGGGCTGCGGCTCCGACGACGGCAAGGACGACGACCCCCTGAAGTCCGGCGACAAGCCCAAGGGCGGCACGGTCGTGGTCGGCTCCAACAACTTCCCCGAGAGCATCCTGCTCGCCGACATCTACGGCGAGGCCCTGAAGTCCAAGGGGATCAAGGTCAATTACAAGCTCAACATCGGCAGCCGTGAGACCACGTACGGGCTGATCAAGAACGGTACGCTCACCGTCATGCCCGAGTACAACGGCGCCCTGCTCACCTACCTGAAGGGCAAGGCCAAGCCGGAGACGGACGCGACCAACACGGCGGTCAAGGGCAAACTTGACGCGAATCTGACCCTCCTGGAGTCCTCCGAGGCGCAGGACAAGGACGCGGTCGCGGTGAACGAGGAGACGGCGAAGAAGTACAAGCTCACCGCCGAATCGACCCTCGAGGACCTGGCGGACGCGGCGCCCGAGATGGTCCTCGGCGGGTCCCCCGAATTCCAGACCCGGCACCACGGGCTGCCCGGCCTGAAGGACGAGTACAAGCTCAACTTCAAGTCCTTCAAGGCCCTCGACGCGGGCGGCCCGCTGACCGTCGCCGCGCTCAAGGGAAACAGCATCCAGGCCGGCAACATCTTCAGCACCGACCCCGGCATCACCAAGAACAAGTTCCTGATCCTGCAGGACCCCAAGAACCTCTTCGGGATCGAGAACGTGACGCCGCTGGTCCACAAGAGCGGTCTGACGGACGAGGGCATCGCCGCGCTCAACGCCGTCTCGGCGAAGCTCGACACGGAGACCCTCGTCAAGCTCAACAGTGAGGTCCAGGTCGACAACAAGGACCCGCGGGACGTGGCCACGAGCTGGCTGGCCTCGGCGGGCCTCAGCTGACCGGGGTGGAGCGCGCGGCCGCCGAGTCACTGCTCGACGGCCGCGCCCTCACCGCGGACACCGTCGCCCTGATGGCCGACGGTGCGCTGCGACCTGCCGTACCACCGACGGCACTTGACGCCATGGAGCGGTCCCGGCAGGCCGCGCAGAAGCTGGCGGCGGACGGCGCCCGGGTCTACGGGCGCAGCACCGGCGTCGGCGCGCACCGCGGCCAGGAGGTCGAGGACCACGACGGCGCGGGCCACGACCTGCGGCTGCTGCTCAGCCACGCGGGCGGCATCGGCACGCCGCTGCCCGCCCGGCAGGTCCGCGCGATGATGGTGGTCCGGATCAACCAACTCCTCGCCGGAGGCTCGGGGTTGCGCCCGGAGATCGCCTCCGCACTGGTGGGTGCGGTACGCGCCGGGGTGCACCCCGAGGTCCACGAGTACGGCGCGGTCGGCACCGGCGACCTGACGGCACTGGCCCAGCTGGGGCTGACGCTGTACGGGCATGCGGCCTGGCGGGAGTCGGGCGGCGGGGCGACGCTCCCCGTGCCCTTGCGGCTCGAACGCGGCGACGTGCTCCCCCTGTTGAGCAGCAACGCCCTCACCCTCGGCCAGGCCGCCCTCGCCTGCCACGACCTCGGGACGCTGCTGCGCGCCGCGCATGTCGTGGCCGCGCTGTCGCTGTACGCGGTCGACGGATCCCTCGAGGCCTACGCGGCCGACGTCCACCGGGCCCGCCCGCATCCGGCGATCGGGCGGGCGGCGGCGCGGGTGCGGCGGCTGCTCGGCGTGGCAGGGACGACGGCAGGGACAACGGCGGGGACGACGGCGGGGGCAACGGCTGGGCTGCCGGGCATGCGGTCACCCGACTCGGTGCCGGACCCCGCACTGCGCTCAGCCCTGGACCCGGAGCTGGACTCGGCCCTGGACCCGGTGCCGGACACACGAGTCCAGGACCCCTTCGCCTTCCGGTGCTTCCCGCAGGCGCACGGCCCGGCGCTGGAAGCCTGGGCCGGCCTCGGCGACGTACTCGCCATCGACCTCAACTCCGCCGCCGAGAACCCCCTGATCGGCTGGGACGACGCGACCGGCGCCCCGGTCGCCCACCACCACGGCGGCTTCTTCGCCGCGCCGCTCACCCTCGCCCTGGACCGCCTCGGCCTCGCCGTACTCGGCACGGCCCGGCTCTCCGCGGCCCGGCTCTCCGGCCTCGGCCGCCCCGAACTGACCGGCCTGCGCTCCTTCCTGGCCGACGGAGCCTCGGCCGGCTCGGGCCTGATGATCCTGGAGTACGGCGCCACGGCCGCGCTCGCCGAGCTCCAGACCGGCGCCACCCCGGCCGGCCTCGGCCACGCGGTGCTCTCGCACGGCATGGAGGAGGCCGCGAGCTTCGCCACCCAGGCCGCCCGCAAGACGCTCCGGCTGGCCGACGCGTACCGCCTGGTCCTCGGCTGCGAACTCGTCGCCGCCGTCCGCGCCCTGCGCCAGCGCGGCACGGCCCCCGACCCCGCCACCCCGGCGGGCCACGCCTACGCGCTCGCGGCGGCGGCCCTGGACCCGGACATGGCGGACCGCCCGCTCACCAAGGACGTGACGCGGGCGGCCGAACTGCTCGACGGCTTCGCGCGGCTCGGTGAGTCCGCGGAGTTCGGGGAGCCCGCGGAGCCCGGGGAGAGCGCCCAGGCCTGAGGGCCCCGCGAGGCCCCGCCCGTTCCCGCCGCTTTGCCCAACCGCCGGTCGCCGTCGTGTAATCAGTGACGGATGGGGCCAGACACGACGGAAGGGACACGGCAGAGTGACCGGGGACGGCTGTGAGGCGGTGGAGATGCGGGCGGCGCTGGCGCGGCTGCGGCGCGCGACAGGGCTGCCCGTGGCCATAGGCGGCTACCTCGACGGCCGGGGCGGCCTGCGCATCGCCGAGCTGAGCGGCACCGCGACCGGCGTACTGCGCGGCGTGCGGGTCGCGGCGGGGCAGGGGCTCGGCGGGAAGGCGCTCGCCCTGTCCAGGCCGTGCGCGGTCACCGACTACCGGCAGGCCCGGCACATCAGCCACGAGTACGACGTCCTCGTCGAGTCGGAGGGCCTGCGCTCGGTCCTCGCCGTGCCGGTGGTGGTGCGCCGCCGGGTGCGCGGCGTCCTGTACGCGGCCCTGCGCGCGGCCCAGCCGCTCGGCGACCGGACGCTGAGCGCGGCGGTGGACGCGGCGCGGGACGTGGAGCAGTGGCTCGTCGCCCGCGAGGAGGCACAGACCCTGCTGGCCTCCCTGCCGGAGCCCGCGGTGGGGGCCGGCTCGTGGGAGCGGGTACGGGAGGCGCACGGCGAACTGCGGTCGCTGGCCCCGCGGATCCTCGATCCGGCGCTGCGGGCGGAGCTGCTCGAGGTGTGCGGCCGGCTCGCCGCGGCGTCGTCGCCCGCACCGCCGATGCTCCCGGTACGGCTCACGCCCCGCGAGGTGGACGTGCTCGCCTGCGTGGCGTCCGGCGCCACGAACTCCGCGGCCGCGGCCCGGCTGGGGGTCGGCCCGGAGACGGTGAAGGGCTATCTGCGCTCCGCCATGCGGAAGTTGGGGGCGCGCACCCGGGGCGAGGCCGTGGTGGCGGCTCGGCGGGGCGGGTTGTTGCCGTAGCGGCCGGCCGCGGAGCTCGGCCGCCGCAGGGGGTTGCTTTCCCCCGATGCTCCCCCGGGAGAATGACCCGCATGGTGTCCACCGATCAGATCCTCGCCTTCGCCGCGATGTCGCTCCTCGTGATCGCCATCCCGGGCCCCGCCGTGCTGTTCGTCATAGGCCGCGCCCTCGCGCACGGGCGGCGTACGGCCATGGCGACGGTGCTCGGGAACGTCATCGGGTCGTACCTGCTGGTCGTCGCCGTCGCCTTCGGGGTCGGTTCGCTCGTGGAGCGGTCGGTCGTGGTGTTCATGGCGGTGAAGCTCGCGGGCGCCGCGTACCTCGTCTTCCTCGGCGTGCAGGCCTTCCGGCACCGCAAGGAGATGAAGGCCTCCGCCCTGCGCAGCACGCCGGACGGGCCGCCGCGCGGGGACCTGCGGACCGTCATGGACGGCATCGTGGTCGGCGTCACCAACCCCAAGGGCATCGTCTTCTTCGCCGCCGTGCTGCCCCAGTTCGCGAATCACTCGGCAGGGCAACTGCCCGCCCAGATGCTCCTGTTGGGCCTCGTCCCGATCACCATCGGCACGATCACCGACACCCTCTGGGGCCTCACGGCATCCGCGGCCCGCACCTGGTTCGCCCGCTCGGACCGGCGCCTGTCGATGATCGGCGGGGCGGGCGGCTTCGCGATGATCGGCCTCGGCGTGACGGTCGCGGCGACCGGCCGGGCGGAGTGAGCCGAAGGCCCTTCAAGACCGCGCCCGGGGGCCCGATCAGACCCCGACCACATCCCCGAAGCGAATGTCATACGCGGATGCCGCCGCCCCGATCAGCGGGCCTTCCAGCAACCTCGCCGCCTCCTCCGTCAGCTCGGCACGCTGCGCCTTGGTCGGCTTCCCGAAGGGCTCGACGGTGAGCACCGACTCCTCCTTGCCCTCCTCCAGGCGCCACACCCCGGCCAGGAACCCGTCGAGCAGAAACACGTTGTACGCGTAGTTCCCCAGCCAGCTCCGCCCCTTGTACTCGGGCGGCACCACCCGGCTCCGGTCGGCGTGCGAGAGCAGCAGGTTGTCGAACTCCGGCAGGAACCGCGGCGGGGCCGGGACGTCCTCATCCGGCCGCGAGGCATCCGGCAGGTCGAAGAGCTCGACCCCGTTCTCGTCCCGGAACGTGACCAGTTGGGGCCGCAGCCGCTCGAACGCCTCCCGCAGTCGCGTGATCCCCGCCCAGGTCTGCATGTCCTTCACCGAGGCCGGCCCGAACGCGGCGAGATACCGAAGGACCGTGGCGTCGGGCGCGGGCGTCGGCTCGGCGGGCCGGCCCAGCCAGTGCTCCACGGTCGTGAGCGCGACCTGTCCGCTGCGCCCCCACAACCCGCGCGGGGTGACCTGCACCAGGGCGAGGGTGTTGCGGGCCGCGATCCCGAGGGACTGCGGGTCGGCGTCCGGCCAGGTCTTGCCCAGCTCCTCCCGGATCTGCTTGAGCGTGCGCGGCTCCTCCTCGACGAACTCCCGGGCAAGACCGGCGAGTTGGTCGAGATCGACCCCGACGAGCCCCTTGCGGAACATGTTCAGCTCACGGGCCCGGGCGCCCTGCACCAGCGGCCTCAGCGTGAGCGCGTCATCCGCGGAGTGGGTGTGGATGGTGGACCGCATCGTGACGATGCGTACGACGTCCCGGTCGGCCATCAGCGCGGACAGCGACTCCGGCTCGAAGCCCTCGATGCGGGCGGCGAGCGCGTAGTACGGAGGCTTCACGTTCTGGGCCTGCAGACCGAGGAGGTGCTCGACCGCGTCCTTGGGCGCCATCGAGGCGCGGCGCAGCAGGAGTTGACGGTCGAGCGTCGCGCGATTGAGCGCGCGGGTGCCGAGTACGGGCTGCGCGGCGGAAACCCCGGAAGAAGCCTTGGAAGCTGTCATGCGAGGCACATTATCGGCCGATGCGGACAACTGCTGTCCGCAAGCGACACCACCTATCCTGCCCAGTGGCCGAAGGCGGGGCAGCGCGGCCCGCGCCGGGCGTACGGAACGAGCGTACGGAACGAAGGGACCAGCGATGGCCGAGCGTCGACGAGCCCGCCCAGCCCAGCGGAGCCCGAGGATACGTCTCCGTAAACGCCCCGACCCCCTCTCCCCCCACTCCCCCGCACCGCCGGACAACGACACACCGGCATCGATCCCCGACCCCCGCGACGTACTGGACCAGTCCTCCCGCAGCGTCGTACAGGCCGAGCTCTACCGCGACGGCGTACGCCTCCCGACACCCGACTCGCTCGCCGAGACGTTCCGGCAGCTGCGCGGCGAGACGGACGGCATGGCCTGGATCGGCCTCTACCGCCCGTCCTCGGCCGAACTCCTCGCGGTCTCCGCCGAGTTCGACCTCCACCCGCTCGCCGTCGAGGACGCGATGGAGGCCCATCAACGCCCCAAACTGGAGCGCTACGGCGACACCCTGTTCCTCGTTCTGCGCGCCGCCCGCTACCTCGACGCACAGGAGGAGGTCGACTTCGGCGAGCTCCACGTCTTCGTGGGACCCGACTTCCTGATCACGGTCCGGCACGGCGCCGCACCCGACCTGTCGGCCGTACGCAACCGGATGGAGGCCACCCCGAAGCTCCTGGCCCTGGGCCCGGAGGCCGTCCTGTACGCGATCCTCGACGCCGTGGTCGACGGCTACGCCCCTGTCGTCGAGGGCGTCCAGACGGACATCGACGAGATCGAGACGGAAGTCTTCGGCGGCGACCCCGAAGTCTCCCGCCGCATCTACGAACTCTCCCGGGAAATGGTCGAGTTCCAGCGCGCCACCCGCCCCCTGGTCGGCATGCTGCACGCCCTGATGGCAGGGTTCGCCAAGTACGGCACGGACGAGGAACTGCAGCGCTACCTGCGCGACGTGGCCGACCACGTGACCCACACCAGCGAACGGGTGGACGGCTTCCGCCAGGCCCTCACCGAAATCCTCACGGTCAACGCGACGCTGGTCACGCAGCAGCAGAACGCGGAGATGCGGGCGCTGGCGGAGGCGGGGTTCGAGCAGAACGAGGAGATCAAGAAGATCTCCTCGTGGGCCGCGATCCTGTTCGCCCCGACGCTGGTCGGCACGATCTACGGCATGAACTTCACGCACATGCCGGAGGTGGACTGGGTGATGGGGTATCCGTTCGCGATCGTGCTGATGGCGGTGGTGTGCGTGAGCCTGTACTTCATTTTCAAGCGGCGGGACTGGCTGTAGGGCTCAGAACTCGCAGCTCGCGGCGACTGGCTTGCCCGCACGCCGGGCGTCCATCCAGGCGATCGCGTCGTCCAGCGGTCCGTCGCTGATGGTGTGCCCCTGGTCGGCGTAGTACTTGAACTCCAGCTCCACGCCCTTCTCGCACAACTCCTGGGCGAGTGTCTGGTTGAGGTTGCTCAGCACATCGTTGCCGCCCTGCGGCAGCAACACCGGGACCTTGATGGTGACTTCGTTGGCGGCGCTGGCCTTGAGGGCGGCGTTGAGCGGTTCCAGGTCGGCGCCGGGGCGCAGGATGTCCTTGGCGGGCGGGACCTCGGTTTCGCCGGACATGCAGGATTCCGTCCACATGGCGTTCGCAGCGGCCAGGGCTTCGGGGGTGAGGAGTTCGGCGGGCTTGACCGCCGGGTCGGCCGCCGAGGCTCCGTCGATGAGCGTCAGCAGCATCCCGGCGTAGGGGGTGGCCGTGGCGTCCTGCTGGGAGAACAGAGCGGGCATCCACTCGAATCCGACGGCCGGCGCGTTGGCGACCACGCCCTTGATGTCGAGGGCGGGCGCGTACTCGGGGGCGTAGTGCGCGGTCCACAGCGCCGCGTGCCCGCCCTGTGAGCCGCCGTAGACGAGCGTCGTCGCGCTCGTCCCGGGGGCGATCCGGCGAGCGGCGCGAAGGATGTCGAGAGTGGCGTACGCGGCGGACCTGCCGTTGAGATAGGGGTGCTTGACCCCGGTCGCCCCCAGGCCGATGTAGTCGGGCTGCGCGACGACGTATCCACGCGCGAGGAGTTTCGCGACCGCACTGGAGTCCTCAAGACCGGCGAAGTCAGGCATGCGGGACGGGGCGCACTTCGAGCCGATGCCCATGGTGCCGTGGTCGACGGCGGCGACGGGCCGGCCCCCGGCGGGTGCGGGCCCCTTCGGAATGGTCACGAGGCCGGTCGCGGCCACCGGCTTGCCGTCGGTCCCGGTGCTCAGGTACATCACCAGCAGCGTGCGCGACGGCAGCGTGAGCTTCAACTGCGGTGGGGTGTAGGGGCGTTGACGGATCACTGTGCCGGGCTTACCCGGGGGCAGCGGCTTCGGCGGGTCGTAGAACGCGTCGCCCTTGGGTACCGGCGTGGCCGTGGGCCGTCCCTCCTTGCTCCGGTCGTCACCGGATCCGCTGCAGCCCGACAGCACGAGGACCGCGACGGTCGCACAGGCGGCGGCCCGGCGGAACACCCGGACCCATGCCGCCATGTGCCTGCCTGGCCCCCTCCGCGGACCCGGCCGGGTGCTTGGCGGGCGCGGAACCGGTCGTACGGTGCCTGGGAGTTGGCTCTGTCCGTGCGTCAAGGACGATCTCCTTTGCGTACGCGGCTGCCGTGCAGCGCTGCGGGAGGGAGGCTCTGACCTGGACGGGGCGGGGTGCGGCCGACTCGTACCGGGAGGGGCGGTGACGTTCGTCAGGAGGGCGGCGGTCCGGGCCCTTCGTCGGCCGGGGCCCGGGGCGGCGGGGGGACGTCCATGACCAAGGCGACGATGGTGTCGATGACGCCCCCCATGTCCACCGTGGGGTCGAGCAGCCACTGGTGCTGGATGCCGTCCGCCGCGGCAAGGGCCAGCCGGGCGAGGGCGTCCGGGGCGACGTCGGGACGGATGCGGCCCTCGTGTTGCAGGTCGGCCAGGTCGTCGCGCAGGGCGATGAGGATGTCTCCGTTGCGGACCTCGAAGAAGTCGCGCGCCGGGTGGTCGGGGAATCCGGACGCGGCCGCCATGCTCACGTACAGGCGGACCAGCCCGGCCACATCACCGCTGCGGCGCAGCGTCGCGGCCATCGGCGAGATCGGGTCCGCGTAGGTCTCCTGGGCGATCCGTTCCTTGGCGAGCCTGTCGCGCTCGGCCAGGGCCCAGATCAACAAGCCCTCACGCGAGCCGAAGTAGCGCAGGACGCCGGCCTGGGACATGCCCATGCGGTCGGCGATCTCCTTGATCAGCGCACCCTTCTCGCCGAGCTTCGCGAAGACCTCCAGCGCCACCGCCAGAATCTCGTTGCGGCGGCGGACGCCCTTCGCGTAACGGCCGCGTGGCGTACGGATGTTGTCGAGGCGCGCGGCACGCTCCGGGTCCATGCCTGAAAAGCTAGTCGAGTTCACCTTTCCCGTCCACGCTTCCCCCGGCTTCGGCCAACAGCCCCTACTGCTACCTCTTTTGCGCCATTGAACGGATGGACTCAGCGTGGTCACATGGCCATTCAGTGATGCGCACGCGACCAGGAGAGTGCACGTGGACAGCGAGTGGCTTCGCAGGTTCGCCCTACCGGGCACCCAACCCCACCGGGACGCGGTGCAGTTGTTCTGCCTGCCCCACGCCGGGGGCTCGGCCAGCGCCTTCGTCCCGCTCGCCCGCCTGCTCGCCCCTGCCGTCGATGTGCTGGCCGCCCAGTATCCCGGCCGCCAGGACCGCCGCGGCGAACCGGCCGTCGAGGACATCGCCGCCCTCGCGGACATACTCGCCGAGGAGGTCCACCGGCAGGCCACCGCGCCCTACGCCCTGTTCGGGCACAGCATGGGAGCACTCCTCGCCTACGAGGTCGCCCGCAGGCTCACTGTCCACCCGTCGACCGGTCCTGCCACGGTCATCCTGTCCGGCAGGGGCACCCCCGGCGAGCGGCCGAGCCCGCACGACCGGCTCGGCACGGACCACGAGATCCTTCGTGCCGTACGTCACTTGGGCGGGGCCACGGCGCACGTCCTCGACGATCCGGAGCTGCGTGCCATGGCCATGCCGGCGCTCCGCGCGGACTACCGGGCGCTCAGTTCCTACGTCTGGGCACCGTCGCCCCCGCTCACCGTGCCCTTGGCCGTGCTGGTCGGTGACGACGATCCCGTCGTCACCGTGGCTCAGGCCGAAGCCTGGCGGACCTTCACCACCGCCCCCACGCAGCTGCACGTCTTCTCCGGCGGACACTTCTTCCTCGAGACGCACCTGCCGCAGGTGGCACGGACCGTCGAGACGGTCCTGCTGCCGCTGCGGTCCCCGTCCGACGGGACCGCACCACGCACGTTGCAGGAGAAGTGACCACCGGCCCGGCCAGACTGCTGGCCGTCAGCGACCTGCACGTACATCACGCGGAGAATCGCAAGGTCGTCGAGGAACTGGGCTCCGGCTCGCCCGACGACTGGCTGATCGTCGCGGGTGATGTGGGCGAGTTCGTGGACGACATCGCGCGCACCCTGGGCAGGCTTCGCGAGCGCTTCGCCAAGGTCGTGTGGGCACCGGGCAACCACGAACTGTGGACCCACCCCGGTGACCGCGTGCAACTGCGCGGCGCCCACCGCTACGAGCACCTCGTGGAGATCTGCCGCGGGCTTGACGTGATCACCCCGGAAGACCCCTATCCGGTGTGGCGGGGCGAGGGCGGACCCGCCGTCGTGGCCCCCCTGTTCGTCCTGTACGACTACTCGTTCCTGGCCCCCGGGGCCAGGGACAGGCGCCACAGCATGGACATCGCCGAACGTGCCGGAGTGGTCTGCACGGACGAGCTTCTGCTCCACCCCGACCCCTATCCGAGCCGACAGGCCTGGTGCGCGGCCCGCGTCGCGGTCACCGAGGAACGCCTGGCGGCAGTACCCGACGACCTGCCCACCGTGTTGGTGAATCACTTTCCGCTGCGCCGCGAACCCACCCGCGTCCTGCGCCACCCGGAGTTCGCCCAATGGTGCGGCACCGAGGCCACGGCCGACTGGCCCAGGCGGTTCAGGGCCGCCGAGGTGGTCTACGGGCACCTCCACATTCCCCGCCTCACCCACCACGACGGCGTGCCGCACCGCGAAGTGTCGCTCGGCTACCCGCGCGAATGGCTCGGCAGAAGCAGCAGGCCCGAGTGGCCGGTACGGATCCTCGACCCGGCGCGGCGGGACAGGACGAGCTGACGAGACGAGCCGGCGAGACGAGCTCAAGACACCAGGAATGTCGATGATCGAGCTGTTGCTTCCCCTGCCCGTGGCCACCGCCGACACGTTCCACGATGTGCCGGACGCTCCGTTGTTCCCCGCGGAGGAGCGCGTCGTGGCCGCCAGTACGCCGGAACGCCGCCGCGAGTTCACCACCGTGCGGGCCTGCGCCCGCGCCGCCCTGCGCGACCTCGGCAGGGCTCCGGCGCCGATCCTGCCCGACGACCGCGGTGCCCCCGTCTGGCCGACCGGAACAGTCGGCAGCATGACCCACTGCGCCGGATACCTGGCGGCCGCGGTCGCCCCGGCCCCGGACATCGCCGCCGTGGGCATCGACGCCGAGCCCAACCTGCCCATCGCCACCGACGGCGCCCGCAAGCTGGTGATGCTGCCCGAGGAACGCTCCCGCGCGGCGGCCCTGAGAGCACACCGCCCGGAGATCCACTGGGATCGACTGGTGTTCAGCGCCAAGGAAGCGGTCTTCAAGGTCTGGTTTCCCTTGACCGGACGCGAGCTCGAATTCGAAGAGGTCTTCCTCACGGTGGACCCGGAAAGCCAGAGCTTTCGCGCCCTGCTGCTCGTGCCGGGCCCAGTCGTCGACGGGCGCAATGTGCAGGAGTTGAGCGGCACTTGGCTGCTGGGCCGAGGCACCCTGCTGACCGCGATCGCCTTGACCCGCGACGGCGCCTCCCTCACGGGAGACGGGCCGGTCCCCAACGCCCTTACACAGAAGGCCTTTTCCTGCCCCTAAAGCGTGTTGCACAAGGCTGTGATCTGGGCATCTCCGCTGTATGGCTGGGGTGTTGAGGGCAGAACGGGTGTGGGTGGAGACGTTCACCGGGCTGCGGGTGACGCAGTTTGCGCGGCTGCTGAAGGCGGTGCGCGAGCGCGGCGGCAACGGCACGCTGCAGGGCCGGCCGTGGAGTCTGCCGCTGGCCGAACGGGTGCTGGTGGTGGCGGTGTACTACCGCACGAACCTCACGATGCGGCAGCTGGGACCGCTGTTCGGTATCTCCTCGTCCACGGTCTGCCGGGTGATCCAAAGGCTCGGGCCGCTGCTCGCGCTCGAGCCGGCCTCCCGCCCGGCGGACGCACCGGAGCGACTGTGGATCGTGGACGGAACGTTGATCCCGGTCCGCGACCGGCAGGTCGGTTCCTCCAGCCGCAACTATCGGTTCTCGGCGAACGTGCAGGTCATCGTCGATGCTGACACCCGCCTGGTGATCGCTGCGGCCCGCCCGGTGCCGGGCACCACCGCGGACGCCCACGCCTGGCGGGCCTCCGGCCTCGCCGAGCACTGCCAGGGCGTCACCGTCCTTGGCGACGGCGCCTACACCAACACCGGTCTGGTCATCCCGCACCGCAAACGTCCCCGACGGTCCCTGCTACCGGGCGAAGAAGCGGACAACGCCGCGCACCGCAAGGTCCGCGCCCGCGTGGAGCATGTGATCGGCCGGATGAAGAACTACAAGATCCTCCGCGACTGCCGACAGCGCGGCAACGGCCTCCATCACGCCGTCCAGGCCGTCGCCCACATGCACAACCTCGCCCTCGCATCATGACCAGAAGACCGCGATCACAGGCCCTGACCTGCCCGAACACTGCCTTGTGCAACACGCTTTAGGGCGTGTCCTCAAACTCCCGTCGTCGCCCGAAGGGCGGCCCTGCGGCGTCCGGTGCGTGCGCTCGGCGTGCCGGGCGGAAGTCCTCGTACTGGACGTACTCGGGCTTTCGCCCGGTGCGGCGAGAGTGCGTGCCGGGCGTCGCGGGGCAGACGGGAGTTTGAAGACACGCCCTAGGGCTAAGAGGCAGACCACAAAAGAAGGGGGGTGGGGTTCTCCCGCGTCGCGGAAGAACCCCACCCCCGAATTCAGCTCACGCAGCGACCGGTTCCGCCTTCTTGGCGGCGGCGAACCGCAGCCAGAGGCCGAGTGCCAGGGAGACGACCGCGGCCACTCCTCCGGCGGCGGCGGTGAGGATCCAGCCGTGGTCGAACGCGGTCCGCGCCTCCTCCGGCGTGTCGGGCGTGCCCAGCAGGGCGATGAAGAGCGAGACACCGAGCGCCATGCCCAGCTGGCGCACCATGTTGACGATGGCCGACCCGGTGGCGAAGGCGGTCGGGGCCAGGCCGGCCGTGGCGGCGTTCATCAGCGCGGTGATGGCGAGGGCGGAGCCGGCGCCGAACAGCAGGACGCCGGGCAGCAGCACCTTGACGTACTCCGGCTGGAGTTCGGCGGTGGCGATCCACCAGACCACGCCCACGGTCATGGCGCCGGAGCCGGTCGCGACCGCCGAGGCCGCCCCGATGCGCTTGACGACCGGCGCGGCCAGTCGGGCGGCGACGGGCACGATGGCCAGGCCCGGCAGCAGGGCCATTCCGGTCCGGACGCCGGACCAGCCCCAGACGTCCTGGCACCACTGCATGAAGGAGAAGACCAGGGCGGCGAAGCTGATGCTGTACAGGAGTGCGCTGATGTTGGCCATCATGAAGGCCGGTACGCGCAGCAGGGAGAGGTCGATCAACGGGCTTTCGTGACGGGAGCACCGGAAGACGAACCAGCCGAGGACCACCGCCGCGAAGACGAACAGACCGGCGATCTGGCCCGCACTCCACTCGGGCGCCTTGACCAGGGCGAGCGTGACGGCGCTGATGGAGATCATGAGGAGCAGCGCGCCGAACGCGTCCGGGAACGGCCCCTGTTCGGGCTTCTCCTCCGTGGGCAGCGCGCGCAGCCCGGCGACGAGCGCGAAGATCCCGACGGGCAGGTTGATGAAGAACAGCCAGCGCCAGTCCGCCTGCAGGAGTACGCCGCCGACGAGGGAGCCGAACGCGGGCGCGGAGCCACCGATCGCGGCCCAGGCGCTCACCGCCTTGGCCCGCCCCTCCGGCGGGGCGGAGGCGAGCAGCAGTCCCAGCGACGTCGGTACCAGCGCGGCGGCACCCATCGCCTGCAGCACCCGGGCCGCCACGAGGAAGGGGACGTTGGTGGCGATGCCGCACAGGAGGGAGGCGACGGTGAACAGTGCGACGCCGATGAGGAAGACGTTCTTGCGCCCGATCCGGTCGGCCCAGCGGCCCGCGGGAACCATCAGTGCCGCGAGCACGATGGCGTATCCATTAAGCGTCCATGACAACCCGGAGAGCGTGCTGCCGTGGAATTCCTGATTGATCGTCGGGAGCGCGACATTCACGATGAGGGTGTCGAGTTGAGCGAGGAAGAATCCCGCCGAGATGACGAGGAAGGCGAGCCGTGCCTTTCTGCGTGCGTCGCCCGCATCAGGGGGCGCGGCGGATGTCTGGGGCGGTGCAGCTACGCCTTCACCGGTGGTCATGGTCGATCTCCATAAGACGTGGGGTCTCGATAGACGTGGGGGCTCGATTTGTCGTGGGGCCCGATGGACGTGGGGGCCCGATGGACGTGGCGCCCGATGGACGTGGGGGCCCGATAGACGTGAGGGCTCGAATTGCCGTGGGGGGCTGATCTCATGCTAGGGAGAGTGGCGAGCCGGAGACATACAACGAAAGGGCCATCGGGAGCGGCTTGCGGCCGGCACCCGTCTCTGGCCCCCCCTCCCAGGGAGCTGCCCCTGGCCCCGGGGGACAGGGCCAGGGGCAGGCTTGGGGGGAACCCGTCAGAGGCGGGCTCGGGGGTGAGGTCGGGGGTGGGTTCGGGGGTGAGGTCGAGGGCGGGCGGATGTCAGGCGCTCTGTGGGAGCCGCGCCCGTGCGTCCCGCAGGTCGGCGGCCGGGGCCACGATGCGCCGTGTCTGCAGGCTGACGCCCAGGAGCGTCCCGTCGGGCGTCCACAAGGAGCCCGATTCCAGGGTCCAGCCGGAGCCGGCCTGTTCGGTACGGACCTGGATCAGGGCCCAGTCGTCCAGACTCCCGTCCGTCACCTGGTCGGTGAAGCGCACCGAGATCTCCGCCGAGGGCACCGGGACGGGCTCGTCCAGGACCCCGTAGAGCGCCGGTGGCATCGAGTCGAGCAGGACGAAGACCGCCTCCGCCGGTTCCAGGTCGAGGTTCTTCAGCCGTATCCACGCGGCCAGTTGGGCCTCTTCGCCGCCCGCCAGCGGGCGCGCGCCGGGCGCCATCCGGACGGAGAGGTGCTGGGCCACCGGGATGAGGTCCGGCAGGAGGTCCAGTTCCGGGCAGTCGGCGACGTCGGGGACGTCGGGGACGCGCGACTTGCGGTACAGCGTGCTGTCCTCGGTGGCGTCCTCCGCGAACAGCGCCGTCGCCGTGGCGGCGGGCTGGCCGTCGTGGTGCAGCGTCGACCGGGTCACGGCGCTCGAAAGGTTCCGATGCTGGACCTCGGTGGACAGGCGCAGCGGTGCCGTACGGACCGGCGCGAGGAACGAGGCGTGCACGGAGCGCGGCGCCATTCCACCGGCCAGGCGCCGGGCGTGCCGCATCATCATCGCGGCGAGCAGCCCGCCGTGCGCGGAGTGCCAGGACCACCAGGACGGGTCGAGCGCGGGAAGGTCCACATCACTTCGGGTCGGGTCGGACATCGGGACTCCTTCAAGTCGTATGACCAACAGGCGGTGCGGGTGTCAGAGGGAGGTACGGGCGGCGCCGCGGATCCGGTGCCGGGCGTTGACCAGCCCCGCGCGGGCGAGCACCCGCGGGGCGAGGAACTCCCGGACCCCGATGAACCGGCTCGCGTAGCGGTGCAGATGACGGGCGGTCTGCGGATCACGGACCGCCCCGGCGAACAGCTGCCGCTCGATGGGGTTCATCGGCCGTCCGCCCGCGTAGTCGGCGATGAGGAACTGCTGGCCGCGCAGCCGGGCCCGGTGCTCGCGCCGGTACTCGGCCAGGCCGCGGTCCACCTCGCCGGGCCCGAGGTGCAGCCGCTCCTTGGTGGCGGCGACGAGCCAGGACGCCGACTGGAAGGCCCAGCCGACGCCGACGCCCCAGATGGGGTCCGAGCACAGTCCGGCGTCCCCCACGAGCGCCAGGCCCGGCGCGGTCGGCTCGCGTTGCAGCAGGGGGTAGTCGGTGGTGCCGATGATCTTCGATACGCGTTCGCCGGCGCTCAGGTCGGGGCCGCCCGGCAGCCTGCTCAGATACTCGGTGTACGCACCGTCCAAGTCAGCCTTGAACGCGGGCAGATGGCTCTTGCCGGGTGCGCAGGCGATGGCCGTGAGCCCGCCGTCCGTCGGATTGGCGTACGCCATGTCCTGGCCGAACCAGATGTAGCTCACATCCGACTTCGGCAGTACGTCCCCGCGGTAGTAGGCGAAGTAGCTGAAGCGGCTGTTGGCGACGGACTTGGTGGGGATTCCCGCGTACTCGGCGACGGATGAGTTCCTGCCGTCCGCGCCGACGACGAGCCGGGCCCGGATCTCCCGCTCCTCGCCGCCCTGCTTGATGCGCACGCCGACGGTGCGCCCGCCCTCGCTCACCAGGTCGACGGCCTTGGCACCCAGCTGAACGTCGACGCCCTCGGTGTCCAGGGCGATGCGGCGCACGATCGGATCGAGCGTCTCGCGGCGCACGTTGAAGCCGTACGGCAGTGGCTCGCCGCCGGGTTCCGGCTCCGGCTCGATCCAGCCCCAGCGGGTCCACCAGGCGACGGGCAGCGTGCGCGGCGCGCCCGCCCGCTCGATGAGCGGCGTGACGCCGAGCTCCCGCATGAGGGGCACGGCCGAGGGCTGTATGTAGTGGTTGCACAGCACTTTGTAGGCGTCGGGGCTCTTGTGCCGCTCGATGAGCGCGACGCGTGCGCCCGCCCGCGCGTAGAGGATCGCCGCGGTGCAGCCGGCGATGCTGCCGCCGACGATCGCCACGTCATAGGTGGAGTGGTTCATGAGGCTGCCGGCTCCCTGATCGCTGCGACCTGGCCGTACATGTCGAGCAGGTTGTCGCCGACCCAGTACTCCGCGATGAGGCCGTTCTCGTCGAGGCGCAGGATGTCGTGGCCCTGGATGTTGACCTCGGTGCCGGCCGGGGCGGTGGCTCCGCGCGGTTTGCCGCCCTGCCAGGTCCCGCGGAAGCTCCACCGCCCGATGACGTGGTCGTCGCTGACGAACGGGCCGACCGCGGTGATCATCTTCGATTCGGAGAAGTACGAGTGCCAGACGTCGATCCAACGGACCACGGCTTCCGGGCTGTTGATGAGGTGTGATTCCGGCATTTCGTAGGCGGCGAGATGGCACACCAGGTGCGGCGCGATGATGCTGTCGCCGACGGCGAACTTCTCGGAGTCGGGGAAGTCACCGCTCCACAGGCCGATCCAGCGGTGCCACAGGTCGGCCTTGGCGCGTACCGCGGGCGTATCCACGACGGCGTTGGACATCTGCGTCCCTTTCGTTCTGCTGCTCGTGAGTCGTAGGTCGTTGTGTTGGGTGGGCGGGTGGTGGCGGTGGGCGTCAGGACCTGACCGGGTTGCGGATCGCGCCGAGCCGTACGTACATGTCGATGAGGTTGTCGCCGACCCAGTACTCCGCGACGCGGCCGTCCTCGACCCGCAGGACGTCCACGCCTGCGAACTCGACCTCGGTGCCCGCGCGAGCCGTTGCGCCCAGCGGCTCGCCGCTCTGCCATACGCCGGTGAACTTGCGGCGCGCGAGGATGTGGTCGTCGTTGACGAACGGGCCGAATTCGGTGGCGAGCAGCGACAGGGAGAATCGGGAACGCCACTGTTCGAGCCAGCGGACCAGGGAGTCCGGGCTGTCGATCGGCTCCAGTTCGAAGGGCCTGCCGAAAGCCGGGAGATGGGTCTCCAGCTTGGGGGCGATGACGCTCTCGGCGAGGTCGTAATTCCCGTTCCACAGGTCGACCCAGCGGTGCCAGAGGTCCGTGTTCACGTGGGTCTCGGGATTTTCCTGCACGACGATGGGCATGGCGGTTCCTCTCCTGGTGTGAATGAGTGGTTGCTCAGCGGGCGTTGATCGGCCGGCGGGGTTGATCAGCTCGCGGCATCGATCAGGGCGAAGATCTCGCGCGGGCTCACCGGGGTCGCGAAGAGCTCTTCCAGCCGCCGCAGCTCATCTCGCCGCGCCTCTTGTCGCGGCCCCTCCTCCGTGATCCGGTCCGATCCCGCGCCGGCTGCGGCGGGAAGGCCGAAGACGCTCTCCGCGAGGTGGGCGGCGACGGCCTGCGGAGTGGGGTGGTCGAAGACGAGGGAGGCGGGCAGGCGCAGTCCGGTGGCGGTGTTGAGCCGGTTGCGCAGCTCCACGGCGGTCAGCGAGTCGAAGCCGAGCTCCTTGAACGCCCGGTCCGCTGCGACGGTCGCCGCATCGGCGTGCCCCAGCACGGTGGCCACGGTGGACCGGACCAGTGCCAGGACCGCACCCGGCCGCTCCCGCGCCTCCAGGGAGCGGATGGTCCGGGCCCAATCCCCGCCGCGTGAGGCCTTATTGGTGCCTGCGGTGCGGCGTCGGCGGGGCGCGAGGGTGCGCAGCAGCGGTGGCAGCGTCTCGGGATCGGCGTTGCGCAGGGCCGTGCGATCCACGGCAGCGGCGACGAGCTGCGCCACATCCGTACGCAGCGCACCGTCGAGCAGCCCCAGGCCGGCCTCACTGGAAAGAGCCCTGATACCGGAACGGGCAAGACGCGCACGATCCGCGTCATCGAGCTGCCCACTCATCGCACTGGCCTGCCCCCACAGACCCCAGGCCAGCGAATGCCCAGGCAGACCAAGGCAGTTGCGATACGCGGCGAGACTGTCGAGGAACGTGTTGGCGGCGGCATAGCCGCTCTGCCCCGCATTGCCGATCACACCCGCGATCGACGAGAACACCACGAAAGCAGACAGCTCCAGATCCTTCGTCTGCTCGTGCAGATTCCACGCCGCATCCACCTTCGGCCGCAACACCGCCGCCACACGCTCCACCGACTGGCCCTCCAACAGGCCGTCGTCCAGCACACCCGCCGCATGGATCACGGCAGTCAGCGGACGCCCGGCCGGGACAGCGGCGAGGACGCCGGCCAGGGCATCGGCATCCGCCGCATCGCACGCGGCATAGGTGACAGCTGCCCCCAACTCAGCCAACTCTGCGGCGATTTCGGCAGCATCGGGCGCATCCTGGCCACGCCGCGACAGCAACAACAGATTCCGCACACCGTGTACGCGTACGAGATGCCGGGCCACCAGCGACCCCAGCGTGCCCGAAGCTCCCGTGATCAACACCGTGCCCGCCGGATCCAGGACCGGGAGCTCCCGCGCACCGGACACCGGGACCTGGCCGAACCGAGGAGCGAACAACACTCCCTCACGTACGACCAGTTGAGACTCACGACCGAACAGGGCGGCCATCGGAACCGTCGCCCCCTCGTCCTCCAGGTCGACCAGCACGAACCGTCCCGGATGCTCCGACTGCGCCGTGCGGATCAGGCCCCACGCCGTGGCGGCACCCAGGTCACCCGGCGCGTCACCGCCACCCACGGACACGGCGCGGCAGGTGACGACGACGAGGCGGGCCTGGCCGAACCGCTCCTCCGCCAGCCAGTACTGCGTCAGCCCCAGCACCTCACCCGCAATGCGGTGAGCAGCAGCCGAAGGCTCCTCCCCCGCACCGGAAGCCACCGACACCACCACCCGCTCCGGCACCACACCGAACGCGGCAAGCTCCATGAGCTCCTCGATGCCGGACACTTCGGCGACGCGGCCCGGCTCGGCCACCGCCGGCACCGGAAGCGGCTGCCACTCGACCCTGATCAGCTCGCCGTCGGCAGGCCCGCCCGTGGCGCCCCGTGCCGCTTGCATGAGGCGGTCCAGCGTGATGGGGCGGGCCCGCAGCGCGGCGACCCGTCCGGCCAACAGGCCGTTCTCGTCGGCGAGTTCGACGACGTACTCGTCGCTGCCGCGCACGCCGAGCCGCACCCGCAGCCTCCTGGCCGCCACGGCGTCCAGGCGCACACCGCCCCAGGAGAACGGCAACCGCACCTCTCCGGTGCTGTCCTGTCCGGTCAGCACCAAGGGGTGCAGCGCGGCATCCAGCAGCGCCGGATGCAACGCGAAGCCACCGGGGTCGGTGTCGGGGCTCAGGGAGACCTCGGCGTAGAGGTCGTCGCCGACCCGCCACAGGGTGTCGAGGGCCTGGAAGACGGGCCCGTACTCGTAGCCGCGCTCGGCGAGCCGGTCGTAGGCGCCGGCGAGGTGCACCGGCTCGGCGCCCGCCGGCGGCCACTGGCCTGTGGCCCAGTCCGCCGCGGCAGGAGCCTCCTCCGCGAGGACGTGTCCGGTGGCGTGGCGCACCCACTCCTCGTCGTCCCCGACACGGGCGTACACGACGACCGGACGCCGGTCGTCCACGCGGGCGCCCACGGTCACCTGTATCCGGACTCCGCCCTCGTCGGGCACCAGGAGCGGCGCTTCGAGGGTGAGTTCCTCGACGGCGGGGCAGCCGGCGCGCGCTCCCGCGACGGCCGCGAGCTCGACGAGGGAGGCACCGGGCAGGAGCACGGCGCCCGCCACGGCGTGGTCGGCCAGCCACGGGTGCGCGGCCAGCGACACGAGGCCGCTGAGCACCACGCCCGAGTCGCCGCCTAGGTCCACCGCCGCCTCGAGGAGCGGGTGGCCCGTCCGCTGCAGGCCGACGGCGGAGACGTCCCCGGCCCCGGCCGGCACGTCCAGCCAGTGGCGTTCGCGGTGGAACGCGTACGGGGGGAGCTCGATCCGGCGGCGCGGCCGGCCGTCGCCGGACAGGAGCGCCGTCCAGGCCACGGCGCCGCCGCCGCAGTGCAGTTCGGCCGCCGAGTCGAGGAAGCGGTCGATGCCGCCCTCGCCTCGGCGCAACGTACCGACGAACAGCGCTTCGGCGCCCATGTCGGTCAGGGTCTCCTCCACCCCGTACGCCAGGACCGGATGGCCGCTGCTCTCGACGAAGGCGCCGAAGCCGTCCCGTACCAGGGCGCGTATCGCGCGCTCGAACTGCACGGGCCGGCGCAGGTTCTCGTACCAGTACGTGGCGTCCATGCCGGTGGTGTCGTCGAGCAGCTCCCCGGCGAGCGTGGAGTAGAAGGGCAGCCGTCCCTGACGGGGTGTGAGGTCGGCGAGCGCGGCCAGCAGGGCGTCGCGCAGCCGCTCCATGTGCGGGGAGTGCGACGCGTAGTCCACCGGAACCCGCCGGACCCGCACCTGGCGTGCGTCGCCCGCGGCCATGAGCGCGTCCAGGGCGTCGGCGGCGCCCGAGACGATGGTCGACGCGGGGCCGTTGACCGCCGCCACGTGCAGGTCGTCGGCGACTTCGGCGAGCAGGGCCGCCGCCTCGTCGGGCGGGAGCGCCACGGATGCCATGCCGCCGTCGCCCGCGATCCGCGCGATGGCGCGCGAGCGCAGCGCCACCACCTTCGCGGCGTCGTCGAGCCCCAGCACACCGGCGACGCAGGCCGCCGCGATCTCGCCCTGGGAATGGCCCACCACCGCGGCCGGTACGACCCCGAGGGACTCCCACACGGCCGCGAGGGAGACCATCACCGCCCACATCACCGGCTGGATGACGTCGACGCGGGCCAACTGCTCCTCGTCCTCGAGGACTTCGGTCAGCGACCAGTCGACGTGCGGGGCAAGTGCCTGTTCGCACTCGGCCAGTCGCTGCGCGAAGACCGGTGACACGGCGCTCAGTTCGGCACCCATGCCGGCCCACTGCCAGCCCTGACCGGGGAAGACGAAGGCCACCCGGTCCGTGGCCGCCCTCGACGCGGTGCCCGCCGTCACCCGGGGGTGCGGTTGCCCGGCGGCGAGTGCGGCGAGCCCGTCCAGCAGCTCCTGGCGGTCGCCTCCGAGCACGACCGCGCGGTGGTCGAACGCCGCACGGCCGTCGGCGAGGCTGAACCCCGCGTCGAGGGCGCCGAGTTCGGGGATGCGGGAGAGGTGGTCGTGGAGGCGTCGGGCCTGGGCGCGCAGGGCTTCGGTTCCTCGCGCCGACAGCACCCAGGGGACGAGGGCGGCTTCCTCGAAGACGAGGTCCGGTCCGTCGCCGAGCGGCGGGGCAACCGTGGGCTCGGCGTCGGCGGGCGCCTCTTCCAGGATCACGTGAGCGTTGGTGCCGCTGATGCCGAACGAGGAGACGGCCGCACGGCGGGGTCGTTCGCCCCGTTCCCACGGCACGGGCTCGGTGAGGAGGCGTACCGCTCCCGCCGTCCATTCCACGTGCGGGGTCGGCTCGTCCGCGTGCAGGGTCCTGGGCAGGCTTTCGTGGCGCATCGCCATGGCCATCTTGATGACGCTGCCGACGCCTGCGGCGGCCTGGGCGTGTCCGATGTTGGACTTCAACGACCCGAGCCACAAAGGCTGTTCGGCATCACGGTCCTGGCCATAGGTGGCCAGCAGCGCCTGTGCCTCGATCGGGTCCCCGAGCCGCGTCCCGGTCCCGTGCGCCTCCACCGCGTCCACGTCGCCCGCGGTGAGACCGGCATCGGCGAGCGCGCCCTTGATGACGCGTTCCTGGGCGGGCCCGTTGGGCGCGGTCAGACCGTTCGAGGCGCCGTCCTGGTTGACGGCCGTGCCCCGCACCACCGCGAGGATCCGGTGCCCCCGCCGCCGCGCCTGCGACAGGCGCTCCACGAGCAGCAGGCCGACCCCTTCCGCCCAGCCCGCTCCGTCCGCCCCGGCGCCGAACGACTTGCAGCGCCCGTCCGGGGACATGCCGCGCTGGCGGGAGAACTCGACGAAGGTGGTGGGGGTGGCCATGACGGTGACGCCACCGGCGAGGGCCATCTCGCACTCGCCGCGCCTCAGCGACTGGACCGCCAGGTGCAGCGCCACCAGGGACGACGAGCACGCCGTGTCCACCGTCAACGCCGGCCCTTCGAGCCCGAAGTGGTACGCGAGGCGCCCCGACGCCACACTGCCCGCGCTGCCCGTGCCCAGGTATCCCTCCAGCTCCTCCGGTACGTCACGTACGCGCGAGGCGTAGTCGTTGTACATGACGCCCGCGTACACACCGGTGCGTGTGCCGCGCAGGGACGCGGGGTCGATTCCCGCGTGTTCGAAGGTCTCCCAGGCGGTTTCCAGGAGCAGCCGCTGCTGTGGGTCGGTGGCGAGTGCTTCGCGCGGGCTGAGTCCGAAGAACTCGGCGTCGAACTCGGCGGCCCCGTAAAGGAATCCACCGGTCTTCGCGTACGACGTCCCGGCGGATTCCGGGTCCGGATCGTAGAGGGATTCCAGGTCCCAGCCGCGGTCGGCGGGGAAGTCGCCGATGGCGTCCACTCCGCCGGCCACGAGGTCCCAGAGCCCCTCCGCGCCGGAGACCCCGCCGGGATAGCGGCAGGCCATCCCGACGACCACGATCGGATCGTCGTCGGCCGAGTGCGCCGGCTGCTCCGCCGCCCGCCCGTGCTCCACATCCGGCTCACCGAGGAGTTCGCCGCACAGGTGGGCGGCGACGGCCTGCGGAGTGGGGTGGTCGAAGACGAGGGAGGCGGGCAGGCGCAGTCCGGTGGCGGTGTTGAGCCGGTTGCGCAGCTCCACGGCGGTCAGCGAGTCGAAGCCGAGCTCCTTGAACGCCCGGTCCGGCTGCACCGACTGGGCCGAGGCATGTCCGAGCACTCCGGCCACGGCAGTGCGTACGAGATCCAGCACGGCACGTTCGCGGGCCTCGACGGGCAGGGCTCGTACAGTCTCTGCCCAGGTCGCCGCGTTGGTGGCGGTCGCTGCGGTGCGGCGTCGGCGGGGCGCGAGGGTGCGCAGCAGCGGTGGCAGCGTCTCGGGATCGGCGCTGCGCAGGGCCGTGCGATCGACGGCCGCGGCGACGAGCTGCGCCACATCCGTACGCAGCGCACCGTCGAGCAGTCCCAGCCCGGCCTCGCTGGACAGGGCCTTGATACCGGAACGGGCAAGACGCGCACGATCCGCGTCATCGAGCTGCCCACTCATCGCACTGGCCTGCCCCCACAGACCCCAAGCGAGTGAATGCCCAGGCAGACCAAGGCAGTTGCGATGCGCGGCGAGACTGTCGAGGAAGGTATTGGCGGCGGCATAGCTACTCTGCCCCGCGTTGCCGATCACACCCGCGATCGACGAGAACACCACAAACGCCGACAGCGACAGATCCTTCGTCTGCTCGTGCAGGTTCCACGCCGCATCCACCTTCGGCCGCAACACCGCCGCCACACGCTCCACCGACTGGCCCGCGAGTAGGCCGTCGTCCAGCACACCCGCCGCATGGATCACGGCAGTCAGCGGACGCTCCACAGGAATCCGCGCCAGCACCTCCGCAAGAGCCCCACCATCCGCCACGTCACACCCGGCGTAGGTGACAGTTGCTCCCAACTCTCGTAGTTCAGCGAGGAGTTCATCGGCGCCGGGCGCGTCCGCGCCACGCCGCGACAGCAACAACAGGTGCCGCACACCGTGTACGCGTACGAGATGCCGGGCCACCAGCGACCCCAGCGTGCCCGAAGCTCCCGTGATCAGCACCGTGCCCGCCGGATCCAGGGTCGGAAGCTCTCCCTGAGCGGCGTCGGGCACGCGAGCCGACGCGACACCGGGCAGGGGCGCGAGGCGCGGGGCAAGCAACTCCCCATTACGTACAGCCAGTTGGCTCTCCTCGCCGTACAGGGCGGCCGCCGGAACCGTCGCCCCCTCGTCCTCCAGGTCGACCAGCACGAACCGTCCCGGATGCTCCGACTGCGCCGTGCGGATCAGGCCCCACGCCGTGGCGGCACCCAGGTCACCCGGCGCGTCACCGCCACCCACGGACACGGCGCGGCAGGTGACGACGACGAGGCGGGCCTGGCCGAACCGCTCCTCCGCCAGCCAGTACTGCGTCAGCCCCAGCACCTCACCCGCAATGCGGTGAGCAGCAGCCGCAGGCTCCTCCCCCGCACCGGAAGCCACCGACACCACCACCCGCTCCGGCACCACACCGGACGCGGCAAGCTGGTCCAGTTCGGCAGCGCCCGTGACTTCCACGACCGAGCCCGTCTCCACCTCCGACGACTCCGACGACTCGGCCGTGAGGGGCTGCCAGTCGACGTGGAGCAGTTCGCCGTCCGAGGAGTTGCCGCCTGCTGTCAGCCGGTCGGTACCGAGCGGACGCAGCGCGAGTGAGCCCACTTCGAGGACTGGTTGCCCCTGCGTGTCGAGGGCCGTCAGCCGGCCGTCCGAGCTCCAGTGGACCCGCAGCCGGGTCGCCCCGGTGGCGTGCACCACCACGTCGCTCCACGAGAACGGCAGCAGCAGTTCCCCGCCGGTGGCGACGGCCTCGTGGGCGAGGGGGTGCAGGGTGGCGTCCAGCAAGGCGGGGTGGACGCCGAAGCGCTCCGCGTCGTTGTGCTGCGGCTCCGGCAGGACGACTTCGGCGTACGTCTCGCCGCCGCGTCGCCACAGCGCCTGTACGCCTTGCAGGGCGGGCCCGTACGCGTATCCGGCCTCGGCGAGACGAGGGTAGAAGTCCGCCAGGTCCACCGGCTCCGCGCCCTGCGGCGGCCACTGCGTCGACGTGGCCGTCGGCCGCACTTCGGCGCTGCTCAGCCAGCCCTCCGCGTGCGTGACCCAGTCCTGCGACGGGTCCGCGTCGCCGGACTGGGAGAACACCCGCAGGGGGTGGCGCCCGGTCTCGTCGGCCGCGCCGACCGTCACCTGCAGTCGCAGCCCGCCCGCCGCCGTGAGCAGCATCGGCGCCTGGAGCGTCAGCTCGTCCACTCGTGTCGCGCCGATGTGCGCCCCTGCCTCGGCGGCCATGTCCACCAACGCCGCGCCGGGCACGAGGACTTGCCCGTACACGGCGTGGTCGGCCAGCCACGGGTGCGCGGCCAGCGTGACACGGCCGGTGAACAGCAGACCGTCGGTGTCCCCGAGGCCCACGACGGCGCTGAGGAAGGGGTGCTCGGCGCCCTGCAGACCGAACGCGGTGGCATCGCCCGAATCCGCCGGTGTCTGAAGCCAGTAGGCGGTGCGCTGGAAGGCGTAGCCGGGCAGCTCCACCTGCCGTCCGGAGAGGGACAGCGGGCTCCAGTCCACGACGGCTCCCCCGGTGTGTGCCGTACCGAGGGAGGTGAGCCAGCGCTGAGGTCCGCCCTGGCCGCGGCGCAGGGTCCCGGTGACCGTGCCCTTGCGGCCGGCGGCGGTCAGCGCCTCCTGGACGCCGGACGCGAGCACGGGGTGGGCACTGGACTCGACGAACAGGTGGTGGCCCTGCTCGATGAGCTCCTGGACCACGGGCGCGAAGCGAACGGTGTGGCGGAGGTTCTGGTACCAGTACTCGGCGTCAAGGACGGCGGTGTCGGCCAGGCGTTCGCCGGTCAGCGTCGAGTGGAAGGCGATGTCGCAGCTGCGCGGCTCGATGCCGTCGAGCAGCCGCAGCAGTTCGTCGTGCAACACCTCGACGTGCGGGGAGTGGGAGGCGTAGTCGACGGCGATCCTGCGCGCCTGTACGCCGTCCGTCTCGTAGCCGGCCATCAGCTCGTCGAGCGCCTCGGTGTCCCCGGAGACGACGGTGGAGCCGGGGCCGTTGACGGCGGCGACCACGACTCGCTCGCCCCAGCGCTCCCGCAGTCGCTCGCGCACCTCCTCCTCGGGCAGCGGCACCGACACCATGCCGCCCCGGCCGGCGATGGCCTGGAGCGCGCGCGAGCGCAGGGCCACGACCTTGGCGGCGTCCTGGAGCGACAGGGCTCCGGCCACGGCGGCGGCCGCGATCTCCCCCTGCGAGTGGCCGACCACGGCGGCGGGGGTGACACCGTGCGACTGCCAGAGCGCGGCCAGGGAGACCATCACCGCCCACAGCACGGGCTGCACGACGTCGACCCGCTGCAGGGACGGCGCACCTGGTGCGCCGAGCAGCACATCGGTCAACGACCAGTCCACATGGGGGTCGAGGGCGTCGGCGCACTCCTCGATGCGGCGCCGGAAGACCGGTGACGCGGCGAACAGCTCGACCGCCATGCCCTCCCACTGGGATCCCTGCCCCGGGAAGACGAAGACGGGGCGTGCGTCGCCGTCGACGGTGCCGTGCGCGATGTCGGCGCCGGGCGTGGCGGGCTGCCCGGCGGCGAGGCCGTCGAGTGCGCGCAGGAACGCCTCGGTCTCCGTGGCGACGATCACCGCGCGGTGGTCGAAGGTGGTGCGGGTCGTGGCGAGGGAGAGTCCGACGTCCGCGGGGTTCAGTCGGCCGTCGGCGGCGACGAAGTCGCGCAGCCGACGCGCCTGGGCGCGCAACGCGTCGTCCGAACGGGCCGAGAGGGGCCAGGCGGTGGGGGTGTCGGCGGCCTCCTTGACGGGGGTCTCGGGGGTCCCGGGGGTCTCGGGGGTCGAGGATTCGGGGGCGTGGGGGTCTTGGGCGGGGGTCTCTTCGAGGATGATGTGGGCGTTGGTGCCGCTGATGCCGAAGGAGGAGACGGCAGCACGCCGAGGCCGCTCCCCGCGCTCCCACTCGACGTCTTCCGTAAGAAGTCGTACGGCTCCTGAGTCCCAGTCCACGTGCGGGCTCGGCTCGTCCACGTGCAGCGTCCGCGGCAGCGAACCATGCCGCATCGCCTGCACCATCTTGATGATCCCGCCCACGCCGGCGGCGGCCTGACTGTGGCCGATGTTCGACTTCAACGAGCCCAGCCACAACGGGCGTTCGGCATCTCGTTCCTGTCCGTAGGTGGCCAGGAGTGCCTGCGCCTCGATCGGGTCGCCGAGGCGCGTGCCGGTCCCGTGCGCCTCCACGGCATCGACCTCGGCGGCGGTCAGCCCGGCATCGGCCAGCGCACTGCGGATGACCCGCTCCTGCGCCGGACCGTTCGGGGCGGTCAGGCCATTGGAGGCACCGTCCTGATTGACAGCGGAACCCCGCACCACGGCAAGGACCCGATGGCCCCGGCGACGCGCCTCCGAAAGACGCTCCACCAGCAGCAGACCGACACCCTCGGCCCAGCCCGTGCCATCGGCGGCAGCCGCGAAGGACTTGCACCGGCCATCGGCCGACAGACCCCGCTGCCGCGAGAACTCCACAAACGTATTCGGCCTGGCCATCACCGTCACACCACCGGCGAGAGCCATCTCGCACTCACCACGCCGCAACGACTGCACCGCCAAGTGCAACGCCACCAACGACGACGAGCACGCCGTGTCCACCGTCAACGCCGGCCCCTCAAGACCGAACGAATAGGCAAGCCGACCGGACGCCACACTCGCCGTGCTGCCCGTGACCAGATACCCCTCCAGCTCCGCGGGCGTCTGCCGTACGCGCGTTCCGTAGTCCCCGTACATGACGCCCGCGTACACACCGGTGCGTGAGCCGCGCAGCGTCGCCGGATCCAGGCCGGCGTTCTCGAAGGTCTCCCAGGCCGTCTCCAGGAGCAGCCGCTGCTGCGGATCCGCGGCGAGTGCTTCGCGTGGGCTCAGCCCGAAGAACTCGGCGTCGAACTCGGCCGCCCCGTAAAGGAATCCACCGGACTTCGTGTACGACTTCCCGACCGCCTCCGGATCCGGGTCGTACAACGACTCCACATCCCAACCACGGTCACCCGGGAAGTCACCGACCGCATCCACACCACCGGCCACCAGATCCCACAAGCCCTCCGCATCCGACACACCACCCGGATAACGGCACGCCATCCCCACCACCGCGATGGGCTCGTGCTCCTTCGCCTCGATGTCGCGAAGGCGCTGACGGCTCTCGGCCAAGTCGCTCGTCACGCGCCTGAGATAGTCGCGGACCTTGTCTTCGTTCGCCATGGAGGCATGCCTTTCGGAGTGGCTGACGCCAAGTTCGGTGGTATGTCTCGTGGAGCCCGATGGATGTCTCGGGACTCGTCGACGAGTACGGCGGGTGCGGCAGGTGCGGCAGTTACGGCCGGTGTCTCAGAGCTCGAGCTCTTGGTCGATGAAGGCGAAGAGCTCTTCGTCCGACGCCTCCTCGGAGAGGCCGGCGGCCATGGCTCCCGCACCGGCGTCGACTCCCTTGTCGCCGCCGATCTTCGTCGCCATTTGCTGTACGCGCCGGGACAGCCAGGCCCGTTCTTCGTCGTCGAAGGAGGCCGCTGCCAGGTCCGACATCACGCGATCGAACTCCGCCGCGATCGACTGGGCATCCACCGGCTTGTCCTCGGGCGCCAGTTGGCCGGTGAGGTGCTCGGCGATGGCCCGGGGACTCGGATAGTCGAAGACGAGGGAGGCGGGCAGGCGCAGTCCGGTGGCGGTGTTGAGCCGGTTGCGCAACTCCACGGCGGTCAGGGAGTCGAAGCCGAGCTCCTTGAACGCCCGGTCCGGCTGCACCGACTGGGCCGAGGCATGTCCGAGGACACCCGCCACGGTGGCAAGCACCAGGTCAACGGCCGCGATTTCCCGGGCCGGCGCCTCCATCGCCCGTACCGTCTCCGCCCAGTTCCGGTCCTGGCCCTGTGTCGTGCCGCTCCCGGCCGTACGTCGCCGTCGAGGCACGAGGGTGCGCATGAGCGAGGGCACCGCGTCGAGGTCGACGGCGCGCAGGGCGGACCGGTCGATGGCGGCCGCCACGACCTGGGCGGTGTCCGTACGCAGTGCTCCGTCCAGCAGTTCCAGACCGGCCGCGCTGGGCAGGGCCTTGATGCCGGAACGCGCGAGGCGGGCACGGTCCGCTTCGCCGAGCTGCCCGGAGATGGTGCTGGCCTGGTCCCACAGCCCCCAGGCCAGTGAATGCGCGGGCAGACCAAGGGAGTTGCGATGCGCGGCAAGTGCATCCAGGAAGGTGTTGGCGGCCGCGTAGTTGCTCTGCCCCGCGTTGCCGATCACACCCGCGATCGACGAGAACAGCACAAACACGGACAGCGGCAGATCCTTCGTCTGCTCGTGCAGGTTCCACGCCGCGTCCACCTTCGGCCGCAGCACCGCCGCCAATCGCTCCGCCGTCAGCGACTCCACGAGACCGTCGTCCAGCACGCCCGCCGCATGGATCACGGCGGTCAGTGGACGCTCCGCAGGAATCCGGGCCAGCGTCTTGGCAAGGGCCCCGGCATCCGCCGCGTCACACGCGGCATAGGTGACGGTGGCACCCAACTCACCCAGCTCACGGGCGAGTTCGGTGGCACCCGGGGCATCCGCGCCCCGCCGCGACAGCAGCAACAGGTTCCGTACGCCGTACTCCCGCACGAAGTGCCCGGCCACCAGCGACCCCAGCGTGCCCGAAGCACCCGTGATCAACACCGTGCCGTCCTGGTCCAGGACCGGGACGTCCGCGCCGGCTTCGGAGTCGCCGGGCACGGCGAGGGGAACCAGGCGGGGGGTGAGGACCTGGCCGTTGCGGACGACCAGTTGGTCCTCGTCACCGAGGAGCACGGACTCCGGTATGACGTAGGGCGGTTCGAGGTCGAGCAGCGTGAAGCGGTTCGGATGCTCGGACTGCGCGGTACGGATGAGGCCCCAGGCAGTGGCAGCACCCAGGTCGGCGGGATTGTCGTTGCGCAGGACGGATACGGCGCCCTGAGTCGCCACGACAAGCCGTGCGTCCTCGAACCGCTCGTCCGACACCCATGTCTGGACGAGGGCCAGCACCTCGGCGGCAACGCGGTGCGCGGCGACCGGGGGCGTCTCGTCGTCGTTCGGGGTGACCGTCACGACGACCCGGTCGGGCAGCTTGCCCTGCGCGGCGAGTTCCAAGAGCTCGGCAAGACCGGCCACTTGAGTGGCTCGGGCGGATCCGGCGGCCTGGGCCGTCGGCACCCAGTCGACCTGGAGCAGCTCGCCGTCCGTCACGGGCCGGGCGACGGCCGCCGCACGCAGGGCGAGGGAGCCGACTTCGAGCACCGGGCGCCCCTCGGTGTCGCGGGCCGTCATGCCTCCGTCGGCCCTCCAGTGGACCCGCCACCGGGTGGCCCCGGTGGCGTGCACCACCACATCGCTCCACGAGAACGGCAGCCGCAAGCCGTCACCGGACGTCACGCCGTCGTGGGCGAGGGGGTGCAGGGCGGCGTCCAAGAGCGCGGGGTGGATGCCGAAGTGCGGGACGTCGTTGTGCTGCGGCTCCGGCAGGACGACCTCGGCATAGCTGTCCTCGCCCAGGCGCCACAGCGCCTGCACGCCCTGGAAGGCGGGCCCGTAGGCGTATCCCGCGTCGGCCAGTACGGGGTAGAAGTCCGTCAGTTCGACGGCCTCGGCGCCCGCGGGCGGCCAGCTCTCCGTCTCGTCCGCGAGGTCGTTGTCCGGTGTTTCGGCCGTGGCCAGCCAGCCGTCGGCATGGGTGGTCCACTCCTCGGCGTGCTCGGACTGCGAGGAGATCCGCACATGGTGCCGCTGCCCGCTGTCGTCAGGCGCGTCGACCGTGACCTGCAGTCGCAGCCGGCCCGTGGCGGTCAGCACGATCGGCGCCTGAAGGGTGAGCTCCTCGACCCGGTCGGCCCCGACCTGGGCCCCTGCCTCGGCGGCCATCTCGACGAGTGCGGCGCCCGGCACGATGACCTGGCCCTGGATTTCATGGTCGGCCAGCCACGCATGCGTACGCAGGGACAGCGTCCCGCTCAACAGCGCGCCCCCGTCGGCCAGGCCCGTGACCGCGCCGAAGAACGGATGCCCGCCTTCCACCAGACCCAACGCGGCCGGATCGCCCGAACGTGACGGCGCCTCCAGCCAGTACGGGGTGTGCTGGAAGGCGTACCCCGGAAGGTCGGTGAGGTGACCGGAGGCGTGGATCGCCTGCCAGTCGAGGCCGACACCGTGGGCGAAGGCGGTGCCGAGCAGCGTGGCAAGGGTGCGGACCTCGGACTGCCCGCGACGCATCGCGGGGGCAACAGCCACCGCATCGCCTCGGCCCGGGTCCTGCTCCGGTTGCTCTGGGTACTGGTCCGGCAGGGACTGCTGGGCCATCGCCGACAGCACCCCGTCAGGCCCCAGCTCCAGGAACGTCCGGACCCCCAGGCCGTGCAACTCCTCCACCGCGTCCGCGAAGCGCACCGCGCCCCGCACCTGACGCGACCAATAGTCCGGCTCCGCCAACTCCCCGGCCACCGACAGGCGCCCGGTCAGCGTCGACACCAGCGGAATCACCGGCTCAGCGAAGTCCAACACGGAGGCTTCCTCGGCGAGTTCGGCCAGGACTCCTTCCATGTGCGGGGAATGGAAAGCGTGGCTCACGGTCAGGCGACGGGTCCGGACGCCGTCTCCCGCCCACGACTTGACGACTTCGGTGACGGCATCGTCGTCACCTGAAATCACTACGGCGGTGGGGCCGTTGACGGCCGCTACATCCAGGCGCCCGGCGAAGCCGGCCAGCGATGCGCGCACCTCGGCCTCACCGGCCTCGATCGCGGCCATCGCACCACCGGACGGCGCAGCCTGCATCAACCGGCCACGCACCGCGACCAGCCTGCACGCATCCGCCAACGACAATGCTCCGGCCGCATGCGCAGCCGCCAACTCACCGATCGAATGCCCCACCACCGCGTCAGGCACCAGACCCCACGACGCGACCAGACGGAACAACGCCGTCTCCACCGCAAACAAAGCCGCCTGCGTGAACAAGGTCTGATCCAACAGACCGGCCTCGACCGACCCGGCCTCGGCCCACACCACATCCTTCAACGACCGCCCGAGCTCCACATCGAAGTGCGCGCACGCCTCATCGAACGCCCCGGCGAAGACCGGAAAAGCGTCATACAACTCCCGGCCCATACCCAGCCGTTGACTGCCCTGCCCCGTGAACAAGAACGCCACCTTGCCCCCGACAGCCGACCCCCGCACCACCGACGCCGAAGAGGCAACTCCGGAGGCCAACTCGCGCAAGGCGGATGCCAGTTCAGCCCGGTCGCCGCCCATCGCCACTCCGCGCGACGCCATCCCTGCGCGCCCCGCGCCCAACGTCAGCCCGACATCCGCCAGATCCACATCGGGACGCGCCTCCACGAACGCCGCAAGGCGGGCGGCCTGGTCCCGCAAGGCCTCTTCCGACTTGGCCGACAGGGCCCAGGGAACGATGGCCGCCTCGGTGCGGGCGGCGGGGGCCTTCGCGGCCTGGCGTGCCGGGGAAGCGGCTTCTTCGAGGATGACGTGGGCGTTGGTGCCGCTGATGCCGAAGGAAGAGACGGCAGCACGCCTGGGCCGTCCGTCGGTTGTCCATTCCCGGGCCTCGGAGAGCAGCCGTACGGCTCCCGACTCCCAGTCCACGTACGAGCTCGGCTCATCCACGTGCAACGTCCGCGGCAACGAACCATGCCGCATCGCCTGCACCATCTTGATGATCCCGCCCACACCCGCAGCGGCCTGACTGTGCCCGATGTTCGACTTCAACGACCCCAGCCACAAAGGCTGTTCGGCATCCCGATCCCGGCCGTACGTCGCGAGCAGCGCCCGTGCCTCGATCGGATCGCCGAGGCGGGTCCCGGTCCCGTGCGCCTCCACCGCGTCGACCTCGGCGGCGGTCAGCCCGGCATCGGCCAGCGCACTCCTGATCACACGCTCCTGCGCCGGACCGTTCGGGGCGGTCAGGCCATTGGAGGCACCGTCCTGATTGACCGCCGAGCCCCGCACCACCGCGAGCACCCGATGCCCCCGCCGCCGCGCCTCCGAAAGACGCTCCACCAGCAGCAGCCCGACACCCTCGGCCCAGCCCGTCCCATCGGCCGCTGCGGCGAAGGACTTGCACCGCCCGTCCGCCGACAGACCCCGCTGCCGCGAGAACTCCACAAACGTGTTCGGCCTGGCCATCACCGTCACACCACCGGCAAGAGCCATCTCGCACTCACCACGCCGCAGTGACTGCACCGCCAGGTGCAGCGCCACAAGGGACGACGAGCACGCCGTGTCCACCGTCAACGCCGGCCCCTCAAGACCGAACGAATAGGCAAGACGGCCGGAGATCACGCTGGAGGTGTTGCCGGTGAGCAGGAAGCCTTCGAAACCGTCAGGGGCGGTCTGCAGTCGGGAGCCGTAGTCGTTGTACATGACGCCCGCGTACACACCGGTGCGTGAGCCGCGCAGCGTCGCCGGATCCAGGCCGGCGTTCTCGAAGGTCTCCCAGGCCGTCTCCAGGAGCAGCCGCTGCTGCGGATCCATCGCGGCGGCCTCGCGCGGGCTGAGCCCGAAGAACTCGGCATCGAACTCGGCCGCCCCGTAAAGGAATCCACCGGACTTCGTGTACGACTTCCCGACCGCCTCCGGATCCGGGTCGTACAACGACTCCACATCCCAACCACGATCGCTCGGGAAGTCACCGACCGCGTCCACACCACCGGCCGCCAGGTCCCACAGACCCGCCGCATCCGACACACCACCCGGATAACGGCACGCCATCCCCACCACCGCGATCGGATCGTCGTCGGCGTCGGCGCTGCGCGGCGCGTAGGTCTCCGTCGCGGTACCGGTTCGTGCCTCCGGCCCTTCCGTGGCTTCCGCGACGGCTGCCAGCAGGTAGGTGGCGACCGCCCGGGGCGACGGGTGGTCGAAGACGAGCGTGGCGGGGACGCGCAGACCGGTGGTGGCATTGACCCGGTTGCGCAGCTCGACGCCGGTCAGGGAGTCGAAGCCGAGCTCCTTGAAGGCCCGCTCGACGTCGACGCCCGCCGCACTGGAGTGGCCGAGCACGGATGCCACCACGTGGCGCACGGTGTCGATGACCGCGCCTTCGCGCTCCGCACCGGACAGCGCGGCCATGTCGTGGACCCAGCCCTGCGCGCCGGTGGCCTGCGTGGTCGCGAGCGCGGCACGCCTGACCGGCGGTCGCACCAGGCTCCGGAAGACCGGTGGGACCCCGCCCGGCGCGGCGGCGGCCTGCGCCTTGAGCACGGACAGGTCGAGGCGTGCCGGTATCAGGAGGGGCCGGTGTGTGGCCAGGGCGGCGTCGAGCAGTTCGATGCCGCGTTCCGCGTCCAGCGGCGCCACTCCGGCCCGGGTCCAGCGGGCCCGGTCGGCGTCCGTGAGGCCACCCGCCATGCCGCCGTCCTGGTCCCACAGTCCCCAGGCCAGTGAATGCGCGGGCAGACCAAGGGAGTTGCGATGCGCGGCGAGCGCGTCGAGGAACGTGTTGGCGGCGGCATAGTTGCTCTGCCCCGCATTGCCGATCACACCCGCGATCGACGAGAACACCACGAACGCGGACAGCCCCAGTTCCTTGGTCTGCTCGTGCAGATTCCACGCCGCGTCCACCTTCGGCCGCAACACCGCCGCCAAACGCGCCGTCGACTGGCCCTCCAACAGCCCGTCGTCCAGCACACCCGCGCAATGCACCACGCCCGTCAGCGGCCGCCCGGCCGGGACAGCGGCGAGGACGCCGGCCAGGGCATCGGCATCCGCCGCATCGCACGCGGCATAGGTGACGTCGGCACCCAACTCCCCGAGCTCACTCGTGAGTTCGGCCGCACCCGGCGCATCCGCGCCACGCCGCGACAGCAGCAACAGGTGCCGCACACCGTGTACGCGTACGAGATGCCGGGCCACCAGGCCACCCAGCGCGCCCGAAGCACCCGCGATCAACACCGTGCCCGCCGAACCAAGGGCCGGGAGCTGCCCCCGAGCGGCACCGGACACGACAGCCAGCCGAGGTGCGAGCAACTGTCCTGCGCGTACGGCCAGTTGAGCTTCGTCACCGAAAAGGGCAGTGGCCGGAACCGCGGCCCCCTCGTCCTCCAGATCAACCAGCACGAAGCGATCCGGGTGCTCGGACTGCGCCGTACGGATCAGACCCCACGCCGTGGCGGCCCCGAGGTCGGTCGGCGCATCACCGTCGAGCGCACCTACGGCCCCTCGGGTGACCACCACGAGGCGGGCCCCCTCGAACCGCTCCTCGGCCACCCATGCCTGAGCGAGCGCGAGAACCTCACGGGCGATGCGGTGAGCGGCGGCCGAAGGCTCCTCCCCCGCGACGGAGGCGACCGACACCACCACCCGCTCCGGCACCGCACCCGACGCGGCAAGCCCCACGAGCTCCTCGGGGCCGGACACGTGGGCGACCGAGCCCGCAGGGTCGGCAGCTGACGTCGCGACGGGAACCCAGTCGAGCCCGGACAGCGTGCCGCGCCCGGTGTTCCCGGGCGCCGCGGCACCGGCATCGATGCGCGCGGGCCGCAGTGCCAACTCTCCTACGGTGGCGACGAGTCGGCCGGTCGAGTCGGTCACGGCGAGCGCCGCACTGCGGGCGCCGCCGTGCGTCCAGCGCACGCGGATCTCACGGGCGCCGGTGGCGCTCAGCGCGACATCGCTCCATGCGAAGGGCAGCAGCAGAGCCCCGTCCTCCGCTCCCGCGGCCGGGTCGTCGGCAAGCCTGTGCACGAGGGGGTGCAGGGCGGCGTCCAGGAGAGCGGGATGGATGCCGAAGCGTGCGACGTCGTCGTGGAGCGGCTCCGGCAGGACGATCTCCGCATACGTCTCCTCCCCGCGCCGCCACAGCGCCCGCACCCCCTGGAAGGCAGGTCCGTACGTGTATCCGGCCTCACCCAGGCGTGCGTAGAAGTCCCCCACGTCCATCGGCTCCGCGCCCTGCGGCGGCCACTGCGCCGAGGCCGCGTCGGCGGTGACGAGGTCGCCGGCCACCAGCCGGCCCGCCGCGTTCCTGGTCCATTGCGCTTGTTCGTCGGCACGCCCGTCGTGCGCATCCGAGGGCACGCCCTCGGGGCAGGAGTGGATCTGGACCTGCCACTGCCCGTGCCCATCGGCGACGGTCACGGTGACCTGGACGCGCAGGCCGCCGGTGGCGGGAAGGACCATCGGCGCTTCGAGGGTCAGATCCGCCAGGCTCGTGGCTCCGGTGCGGTCCGCGGCGTCCAGCGCCATCTCGACGAGTGCGGCGCCCGGCACGACGACCTGGCCCTGGATTTCATGGTCGGCCAGCCACGCATGCGTACGCAGGGAGAGACGCCCACTCAGGAGAGTGCCGCCATCGGCCAGGCCCGTGACCGCGCCGAAGAACGGATGCCCGCCATCCATCAGACCCAGCGCGGCCGGATCGCCCGAACGCGACGGCGCCTCCAGCCAGTACGGGGTGTGCTGGAAGGCGTACCCGGGCAGATCGATCCGACGGCCACCGGGATGAATCGCCGGCCAGTCGACGTGAGCGCCGTGCGCGTGGGCGGTCGCGAGCAGCAGGGCCAGTGTGCGGGTCTCGGACTGCCCGCGACGCAACGCCGGAGCGAGGGCCACGGCATCCTGTTCCGGCAGGGATTGCTGGGCCATCGCCGACAGCACCCCGTCAGGCCCCAGCTCCAGGAACGTCCGGACGCCCAGCCCGTGCAGCTCATCCACCGCGTCCGCGAACCGCACCGCGCCCCGCACCTGACGCGACCAATAGTCCGGCTCCGCCAACTCCCCGGCCACCGACAGGCGCCCGGTCAGCGTCGACACCAGGGGAATCACCGGCTCCGCGAAGTCCAGCCCCGAAGCGACCGACGCAAGCTCCTCCAACACCCCGTCCATGTGCGGGGAATGGAAAGCGTGGCTCACGGTCAAGCGCCGCGTCCGAACACCCTTGTCCGCCCAGGACCGGACGACCTCGGCGACGGCGTCCTCATCCCCGGAGACCACTACGGCCGTGGGGCCGTTGACGGCCGCCACATCAAGGCGCCCGGCGAAACCGGCCAACGATGCGCGCACCTCGGCCTCACCGGCCTCGATCGCGGCCATCGCACCACCGGACGGCGCAGCCTGCATCAACCGACCACGCACCGCCACCAACCTGCACGCATCCGCCAACGACAAAGCTCCAGCCGCATGCGCAGCCGCCAACTCACCGATCGAATGCCCCACCACCGCATCAGGCACCAGACCCCACGACGCGACCAGACGGAACAACGCCGTCTCCACCACAAACAAAGCCGCCTGCGTGAACAAGGTCTGATCCAACAAACCGGCCTCAACCGACCCGGCCTCGGCCCACACCACATCCTTCAACGACCGCCCGAGCTCCACGTCAAAGTGCGCACACACCTCATCGAACGCCCCGGCGAAAACCGGAAAAGCGTCATACAACTCCCGGCCCATACCCAACCGCTGACTGCCCTGCCCCGTGAACAAGAACGCCACCTTGCCCCCGACAGCCGACCCCCGCACCACCGACGCCGAAGACGCGTCACCTGCGGCCAACTGCCGCAACCCGGCCACCAGTTCAGCCTGGTCCTCACCCACCGCCACAGCACGCCGGCCCAAGGCCGCTCGCCCCGCGCCCAACGTCAACCCGACATCCGCCAGGCTCAGATCGGGGTGCTGTTCCACGAACGCCGCAAGGCGGGCGGCCTGGTCCCGCAGGCCTCCTTCGTCCGCGCCGGACACCGGCCACACGGCCGGCCCGAGGGCCACGGCGGACCCGCCGTCCGGCACCGGGACATCGGTCGACTGCTCCTCGGCGGGCGCCTCTTCGAGGATGGCATGGGCGTTGGTGCCGCTGATGCCGAAGGAGGAGACGGCCGCACGGCGGGGCCGCTCACCCCGCTCCCACACGACGTCTTCCGTCAGCAGGCGTACGGCTCCCGACTCCCAGTCCACATGCGGGCTCGGCTCGTCCACGTGCAACGTCCGCGGCAGCGTCCCGTGCCGCATCGCCTGCACCATCTTGATGATGCCGCCCACACCCGCAGCGGCCTGACTGTGCCCGATGTTCGACTTCAACGACCCCAGCCAGAGCGGGCGGTCCACCGGCCTGCTCCGGCCGTACGTCGCGAGCAGCGCCTGCGCCTCGATCGGGTCACCGAGGCGGGTCCCGGTCCCGTGGGCCTCCATCGCGTCCACGTCGGCTCCGGTCAACCGGGCTTCGGAGAGCGCCTGTTGGATGACGCGCTCCTGGGCCAGACCGTTGGGGGCGGTCAGGCCGTTCGAAGCACCATCCTGATTGATGGCCGTGCCCCGCACGACCGCAAGCACTCGATGACCTCGCCGACGCGCCTCCGAAAGGCGCTCCACCAGCAACAGCCCGACACCCTCCGCCCAGCCCGTCCCGTCGGCCGAAGCGCTGAAGGCCTTGCAGCGGCCGTCCGCCGACAGGCCCTGCTGTCGGGAGAACTCCACGAACATGCCGGGGGTCGCCATGACCGTCACACCACCGGCGAGCGCCATCTCGCACTCACCACGCCGCAGTGACTGGACCGCCAGGTGCAGCGCCACAAGGGACGACGAGCACGCCGTGTCCACCGTCAACGCCGGCCCCTCGAGACCGAACGAATAGGCAAGACGGCCGGAGATCACGCTGGAGGCATTGCCGGTGAGCAGATAGCCCTCCGCGCCCTCGGCGGATTCGTGCAGCCGCGGCCCGTAGTCCATCGCGGTCGCCCCGATGAAGGTGCCGACGCGAGTGCCGCGTACGGACGTCGGGTCGATGCCCGCGTTCTCGAAGGCCTCCCAGGCCGTTTCCAGGAGCAGCCGCTGCTGCGGATCCATCGCGGCGGCCTCGCGCGGGCTGATCCCGAAGAGGCCCGCGTCGAACCCCGCGACGTCGCTGAGGAATCCGCCCCGGCGGGTGGCGGAGCTGCCCGGCCTCGTCGGGTCCGCGCCGAACAGCGCGTCGAGGTCCCAGCCTCGGTCGTCGGGAAAGTCACCGGTCGCGTCGGTCCCGTCGGACACAAGACGCCACAGGTCGTCCGCGTCGGCCGTCCCGCCGGGATAGCGGCAGGACATGGCCACGATCGCGATGGGCTCGTCGACGGGCGCGGCCGAGACGGCTGGAGCGGACGTCGTACGGGCCGCGCCGGCGAGCTCGTCCACGAGGTGCCTGATCAGGTCCGCGGGTGTCGGACGGCTGAACAGCAGCCCGGCCGGAAGGCGCAGGCCGAGCTCCTGGTTGAGGGCGTTGCGGAGCTCGACCGCGAGCAGCGAGTCGAAGCCCAACTCCTTGAAGGTGCTGGTGAGTTCGATTCCAGCCCCGCCAGCCCCGCCAGTCCCGTCGCCGCCGTCCGTGGCGTCGTGTCCGAGCACGTCCGCCGTGTGTGACCGTACGAGGCCGGTCAGCTCACGCTCCAACTCGCGGGCGCCCAGGCCGGAGAGCCGGGACCGGGCGGGCCCTTCCGATGCCGGGTCGCCCTCGTCGGGCAGGCGGGTGTCGGCCTGCCCGGGGACATCCGCCGACACCCGCTCGTCCGCCTTGCCGGGTGTCGCGGGCGCCGCCGAGGCGGCCTCGCTCCAGTGGCGCTTGCGCTGGAAGGCGTACGTCGGCAGGTCCACGGCCGCCGCGTCGCCGCCCAGCACGGCGGCCCAGTCGACGGCGATTCCGTTCGTGTGCAGGGCGCCCGCGGCCGCGACGGCGGCGGTCGCCTCGCCACTGTCGCGGAGGCCGGGCAGGAACACGGCGTCGGTGCCGTCGAGGCACTCGGCACCCAGGGCGGTCAGGACGCCGCCCGGACCGATCTCCAGGTGGGCGTGCGGACCGGTGGCGGCGAGCGACTCCAGGGCGTCGGCGAAGCGGACGGTGCCCACCACGTGCCGGACCCAGTACTCCGGGTCCGGCAACTCTCCGGCGCGGGCGGGCTTTCCGGTGACCGTCGAGACGAGGGGTATCTGCGGCGCGTGGTAGGTGAGGCCTTCGGCGACGGCTCGGAAGTCGTCGAGCATCGGCTCCATCAGCGGGGAATGGAAGGCGTGGCTGACCTTCAGACGGCGGGTCTTGCGGCCGAGCTGTGCGAAGTGGTCGGCGATCTTCAGTGCGTCGCGTTCGGCGCCGGAGACGACGGTGGCTCCGGGAGCGTTCACCGCGGCCAGGCCGACGCTCCGTTCCAGCCCTTCGAGGAGGGGCAGCACCTCGTCCTCGGCGGCCTGGAGGGCGATCATGGCGCCGCCGGGCGGCAGTTCCTGCATGAGGGTGCCGCGCGCGGCGATCAGCTTCGCCGCGTCGGGGAGCGAGAGGACCCCGGCCACGTGGGCGGCGGCGATCTCTCCGATGGAGTGTCCGACGACGACGTCGGGATGCACACCCCAGGAGGTGTAGAGCCGGTGCAGGGCCACCTCGACGGCGAACAGGGCGGGCTGGGTGAATCGGGTCTCGTCGAGAAGCCCGGACTCCGGGCCGTTCCCCGCACCGGATTCCGTGCTGGCCTTCGTGCCGGTCTTCGTGCCGGTTTCCGTGCCGGTCTTCGTGCTGGATTCCGCTGCGGCCCAGACGACCTCCCTCAGCGGGCGGCCGATGAGCGGGGCGAGCTCGGCACAGACGGCGTCGAAGGCTTCCGCGAAGGCCGGGAACGCCTCGTACAACTCGCGCCCCATACCCAGGCGTTGACTGCCCTGGCCGGTGAAGAGGAAGGCGAGTCCGGCGCCACTCGCCCGTGCCTTCGTCAGCGCCGGCGAACGGCGGCCGGCGGCCAGGGCGGTGAGGCCGGCCACCAGCCCGGCGCGGCTGTCGGCCACGACGGCGGCCCGGCGCGGGAAGTGGGTGCGGGTGGCGGCGAGGGAGTGGGCGATGTCGCGCGGGTCCGCGGCGGGATCCTCAGCGAGTGCGTCGAGCAGCCGTTCGCCCTGCGCGCGCAGGGCCGCGTCGGTCTTGGCGGAGAGCAGCCAGGGCACGGCCGCGGGGCGCGATGCGCCGCCGCCGTGCCGCGGCGCCGTCGGGTCGGCGTCGGGTGCGGGCACCGGGTCCGCCTGGGCGAGGACCAGGTGCCCGTTGGTGCCGCCCATGCCGAACGAGCTGACACCGGCGACGAGTTGACGGTCCGGGTCCGGCCAGGGCCCCAGTTCCAGCGGAACGCGCAGGCCGAGCTCCGCCAGGGGGATGGCCGGGTTGGGGCGCTCGTGGTTCAGGCTCGCGGGCAGCGCGCCGTGGGCGATGCTCAGGCCCGCCTTCAGCAGGCCCACGATGCCCGCGGCACCCTCCAGGTGACCGACGTTGGTCTTGGCCGAGCCGACGAGGAGCGGGGCGTCGGCGGGGCGGTGCGTGCCGATCGCGGCACCGAGGGCGGCCGCCTCGATCGGGTCGCCCACCTTGGTGCCGGTGCCGTGCAGCTCCACGTACTGGACGTGCCCGGGTTCGATGCCCGCGTCCTGGTGGGCGAGCCGGATGACCTCCTGCTGTGCGCGCTCGCTGGGCACGGTGAGGCCGTCGGCGGCGCCGCCGCTGTTGACGGCGCCGCCCAGGATCAGCCAGTGGACGCGGTCACCGTCGGCGAGGGCGCGTGCGTACGGCTTGAGCAGCAGGGCGCCACCGCCCTCTCCGCGTACGTAGCCGTTGGCGCGCTCGTCGAAGGTGTAGCAGCGGCCGTCGGGCGAGAGGCCGCCGAACTTCTCCGTGCTGAGGGTGGTCTCGCCGAGGAGATTCAGGCTCACGCCACCCGCGACGGCGATTTCGGACTCGCCGCGGGCCAGGCTCTCGCAGGCCATTTGTACGGCGACGAGCCCCGAGGACTGGGCGGTGTCGACGGTGAGGCTGGGGCCGTGCAGGTCGAGGAAGTAGGAGACGCGGTTGGCGATGATGCCGCGGTGCGTTCCGGTCACGGTGTGCTGCGTGATGCCCTCGGTGCCCGCGCGCTGCATGAGGCGGGCGTAGTCGTCGGCGATCGCTCCGACGAAGACTCCGGTCCTGCTGCCGCGCAGCTCGCCGGGGACGAGTCGGGCGTCTTCGAGCGCCTCCCAGCTCAGCTCCAGCATCAGGCGCTGCTGCGGGTCCATGGTGGCGGCCTCACGCGGACTGATCCCGAAGAACGAGGCGTCGAACCGGTCGACGTCCTCGATGAATCCGCCGTACGGAGCCCGCAGTTCGAGGTCGGGTGCCCAGCGCTCCGGCGGCGCCTGCGTGATGGCGTCGCCGCCGCGGGCCAGCAGTTCCCAGAACCGTCGGGGGTCCGGTGCGCCGGGCAGTCGGCAGGCGACGCCGATGACGGCGATGGGCTCGTGGGAAGCAGCAGGAGAAGCAGAGGAAGCAGAGGGGGGAAGGGAAGGAGAGGTCATCGTCGCCCTTGAAGTCGCGCTTGAGGTCGTGGGGGTCGCGTCCGTTCGGTCGGGCTCAGCCATGGGTCTTCTCCGGGGCCTGGAAGACCGCGGACGACCACGTGTATCCGGCACCGCCGCCGATCACGAGCGCGATCTCGCCGGGCTCGAGGATCCCGGAGCCGACGATGTCCGTGAGGTTGGCTATGAAGTCGCCGGAGCCCAGGTGACCGGTCCGGCGGCCCAGGAAGAGGGGCTCGGCCTTGATGACGTCCTCGATCACCGGCAGGTACATCAGGTCGTAGACGGAGTCCCCCGCACGGGGCAGCGCGATGCAGCGGATCCGGGGGTCCGTCGCCTCCACGCCCGCGAACCTGAGGCTGTCCTGCAGGACTTGGCGGACCTTCGCGAGACCCAGCGTCTTGAGCGTCTCCATGCCGCCCATCTCCAGGAACGCCTTCTTCGGGCGGCGTACGTCGATGGGCGTGCTGTGGGTGAGGGGCGCGGCGCTGAACTCGTCGCGGCCGCGGAAGAAGTTCTCCGTCTCCGGCGCCGCCGCCGTCGCGAAGGACAGCATGTGCAGGAGGTCACCGTCGCCGTCACGACGGCCCAGGACGAGGGCGGTGCCTCCGTCGCCGTACACGACGTCGTAGTCACCGGCCCACCGGTCGTAGCCGGGAGGGGCGAATCGGTCGCCGGTGGTGACCATCACCGAGTCCATGTCCGGGTCGGCGAGGAGCCGGACCGCGGCGAGTTGCATGCCGAGCGCGGCGCCGTTGGACATGTGCTGGAGCCCGAAGGGCAGGGCACGCCGCAGGCCCACCTGGTGGGCGACGTAGTGCGCGGGGGCCCAGAAGTCGTGGCCCTGGTGGTAGATCCACGAGTGGGAGAGCAAACCCACCCGGTCGGCGTCCCAGGACGCCGATTCCAGGGCCTGCCGGCCCGCACGTGCCGCGAGTTGGGGGCCGGCCAGGTCGTGCGAGACAGGTAGCTCGGTCACTCCGACGCGATCCCTGTGCTCCGGCTCCAGACGGCCCCCCGCGATCGCCTCCGCCACGGTCTCCCGGGCTGCGGGCAGCCATGTGGAGACGGCCTTGATGCTCAGTGCGTCGCCCAGCCTCATCCTGAACTCCCCCTTGTGCGGCACGGGTTGGAAACAGCCACAACGCTAGGGAGAGCGCCCCCCGGACCATAGGCCACCTAAGGCACAGCGACCGGCATGTTCCTTTGGTGGTACGCCGATGCCTCCTGGCCATGTGCCGGGGGGACGAGGGACCGTTGCCGACGGGCGGGGACGGGGACGCGCACAGGGGTGGTGCTATTGACGCAAGGCCGAGTGCAGGGCGTCCATCCAGTGCCGGGTGGTACGCCGCGTCAACGCACTGTTCGGCGCATAGGCTTCAAACAGATGGAATGCGCCAGGCACGAGGTGAAGCTCGGTGCTGACTCCGGATTCGACGAGCCGACGCCCGTAATCGAGACCTTCATCGCGCAACGGGTCATTTTCGGCCACGAGAATATAGGCGGCGGGAAGGCCCGTCAGGTCATTCCAACGCCCCGGGGCCGCATAGGAGTTCGAAGCCGGCGGCTCGGCCCCGAGATACTCGGGGCCGAGATAGGTGCGCCACATCTCCTGGGCCGTGTCCCGATTGAGCGCGCGAGGGTCCGTCATGGCGCGCGCCGACGGGGTCTGGCAGCGGTCGTCGAGCACGGGTACCAGCAGGAGTTGGTGGATCAGCGTCGGGCCGTCCTCGTCGCGGGCCCTCAGGGCCACGGCGGCGGCGATGCAGCCCCCCGCCGAGCGCCCGCTGATGCCGATCCGGGCCGGGTCGACGCCGAGTTCGGCCGCGTGGTCGGCGAGCCAGCACAGGGCGGCGTAGCAGTCGTCGAGGCCTGCGGGGAAGGGGTGCTCAGGGGCGAGGCGGTAGGCCACGGACACCACGACAGCGCCTCCGCCCAGGCAGATTTCGCGGCAGTTGCTGTCTCCGGTGTCCAGATCGCCGGTGACGAATGCCCCGCCGTGGCAGTAGAGCACGGCCGGGGTCCGCTCTTCCGCGTCCGCCGGGGTGTAGATGCGCACGGGGATCCGCGATCCGCCCGCACCGGGGAGCGATGTGTCACGCACCGAGATCCGCGGATCCGCCGGCGGTTGGTTCGCCGCGAGCAGTTCACGGGTTGCCGCACGCGTTCCTTTGATGTCGGAGAACCAGTCAATGGGGGGTAAGGACGCGAAGACCTCGGAGAGGTCGCCATGAATGTTCAAGATGAAAGATCCCTGGGATCGACAAACGGGCGTCGAATCCTAACATTGCCATGTCAATCCAACTACTTGGCAGGGGAGTTCATCAATTCACGCGGTGTATTCCGGATCGGACGAATGTGCGGCCGCCGACGGCAGGATCGCGGAGGCAGCGGCCTTGTTCACGGCATCTATGCGGGATACGGCCTGGAGCTTGTCGAATATGTTTCGCAGATGACGCTTCACCGTGCCTTCCGCTATGCCCATGGCCTTCGCTATCTGGCGATTGCTGCGGGCCGCGGCGACATGGCCGAGCACTTCGACCTCCCGGGCCGAAAGGGCCCCCGGGCCCAGCGGTTTGACGGGGGCGGCCTGGAGGCTCTGCCGGGAGACGGACATGGTCACCTGCTGATCGCCCCCGCGGGTGGCCCGGATCGCGGAGAGGAGAGTGCCGCGCGCGGCGCTCTTGTGCAGGAATCCGCTCACTCCCTGGTCCAGGCAGGCCTGCACCAGATCGGGGGCGTCATACATGGTCAGGATGATCGTCCGGGTGTGCGGGGAGCCCTCGTTGAGCTGGGCGACGGTCGTCAGCACGGTCTGGCCGGGCATCTCGACGTCCAGGATGGCGACATCGGGGCGGTACTGCAGGGCGAGCTCCACCGCGGCCCTGCCGTCGCCGGCCGCGGCCACGACATCGATGTCGGCTTCCCTGCGCAGGGAGTCGCACAGTGCGTGGCGCAGGATCGTGTGATCGTCCGCCACCAGCACACGGATCGCGTCAGACGTCACGGGGGTCTCCTGGTATGGGTATCCACAGCGACACACGGGTGCCGGAGCCCGGGCGGCTGGTGAGCTCGAAGCGGCCGCCGAGCTGGTCGACGCGGTCCGCCATGGAGATGAGCCCGTGGCCGCGGCGTGCGGCCTGGGCCTCGTAGATGTCGAAGCCGATCCCGTCGTCCTGGATCGAGCACGTCACCTGATCGTCCGTGAACTCCACGCGCACCACCAGCCTGCCGGCCTCGCCGTGGACGAGGGCATTGAGCAGACATTCGCGCAGGACGAGGAAGAGCTCGTCCAGGATCTCCGGACCGGCCACCGACTCGTCGCCGTTCACCTCGACGTCCAGGTCGACATCGGGCATCTGCATGGCCGCGACGAAGGCCTCCGTCGCGGCGCTCAGGTTGCCGTCGATACGGGAGTCGTGCAGCCAGGTGATCAGTTCGCGGAGCTGCAGGAGCGTACTGACCAGGGTGTCCCGGGCGCTGAGCACGAGGCTGGGGTCCCGCTCATGCTCCTGCTCCGCCCCGTCCGTGAGCGTCAGCGCGTGCAGTTCGAGCTGACGCATGGCCAGGCTGATGTTGTTGCCCACCCTGTCGTGCACGTCCCGCGCCAGGGTGCGGCGCTTGGCCTCGGCGACCTTGTGGACGGCGTCGAGGAGGGAGTCGTGGTGCCGGGTGTGCAGCTGCCACCGCGCCTGCACGCTGCGGTAGAGCGTGAGCAGCGCTTCGCTGCGCAGCGTCGCGGAGTTGCTGTCGGTGCCGATGACCTCCCGCAGCGCGGTGGCCACCGTCTCGAAGAGGATCGCGGAGGCCTGCGCCATCTCGGGCTGCTCGATGATCAGGCCGATGCGGTGGTCGGTCGTCCACCGCGCCGAGCTCTCCGCCTCCTCGACGGTGATGGCACGTCCGGTACGCAGAGTCCGGACGCAGTCGTCGAATACGAGGCCGACCTGCAGCTCGCAGAACCGCCGTCCCGACGGGTGCCGCAGCATGGAATTCTCTCGCTCCTGTAACAGCGAGATGAATCTTTCGGCGATTTCGGAGCGACGCTTGGTCAAAGCATCAACTACACCGGGAGAGCCCCCCTTTGGGTGTGGCTCATCCACCTTTTCATTGACAGCCATAACTCCCCCTGTCCATGGCCACCGCAATACTTTCGAGGCTATCAAGATCCTCTGGGCGCCAACGGTGAGCTAGGTACGCGTATTGCAAAGAGTGCACTCCGCAAGGCGTCGATCATGTACCTATGACCCGATTCCGCCGTACGAATGTGACCTGGAGCACTTGGCGGACGAAATCCTGATTCCACTTCACGGAACCCCTATCCAAACCGCCCGTGATGACCGCGAGTTGGACGTGCCTGTCCCGAGATAAAGCTCCGCTAGTTCACCCATGGACGGGGAATGCGCCGTCACCGGCCCCGACCGCCCCACGGGCACCCGGAGCCGGGTTCAGACCAGTTCGGGCTGCGGCTCCGCCACCGGCTGCCGCGCCGGTGCGGTCTTCGGCTCCCACAGGTTGGTGGTGCGTACGTAGCCGTAGATCACCGACGCCGTCACCAGCAGGAGGAGCGGCCCGAAGAGCCACGGGTAGCGGGCCATCTCCATCGGCAGATAGCGGTACGAGACCAGGAGCGCGGCGAAGACCGTCGTGCCGTACGCGACGAGCTGGATGCCCGACCGGTCCCAGCCGCGCGCCTGCGAGCGCAGGCCCGCCTCGATGGTGAGGGTGAACACCACGCCGGCGAGGATGTCCACGCCGTAGTGGTAGCCGAATCCCAGCGTCGCGCTCAGCGTCGCGACCAGCCAGAACGTGCCCGCGTAGCGCAGCGCCCGGGGCGCCTGGCGGGAATGGATGAAGATCGCGGTGGCCCACGCCGTGTGCAGGCTGGGCATGCAGTTGCGCGGGGTGAAGTCGTTGAACGGGAGATGCTGCGGGACGGTGACCGACGGCAGCACGTCGGGCCACAGGTTGGCCACCGCCCACTGGCCGCCCTGGCTGCCGAACGCGTAGACCGGACCGACCACCGGGAAGATCATGTAGATCGCCGGACCGAACAGGCCGATGACGATGAACGTACGCACCAGATGGTGACGCGGGAAGCTGCGCTCCTTCGCCACGTTGCGCAGCTGGTAGAACGCGATGACGACCGCGGCCACCGTGAGCTGGGTGTAGACCCAGTGGAGGATGTTCCAGGGGACCGGGCCTGCGGCCTCGAGCAGCCGGCCGACCAGCCACGACGGGTTGGCCAGCGCGTGATCGGCGGCCGCCAGGTACTCGTCGAGCACGGTCGGGCGGGTCGTCGACGTGATGAGCAGCCAGATGTTGCCCGTCTTGCGGGCGACGAGAAGCAGCATGCCCAGGCCGACGCCCTTGAGCAACAGGACGCGTTCCCGGCCGGCGCGGTGCGTGAACGCCATGACCACGCAGGCCAGCATCACCCACAGCGGGCCGGTGCCGAGCGTGGTCTTCGCGTCGAAGATCAGTCGGACCAGCAACAGGACGACATCGATGCCGACCGCGACACCGAGCGCGGTGAAGCGTTCCCGCCAGGTGAAGACCACCGTCATCAAGGCCATGCTGACGTACATCAGCGGCCACGATTCCGGTTCGAAGATCAGCTGCTGCATCTCCACGCCGGGGTGGCCGATGATCGGTCCCCCGCCGTAGCGACGCTCGGCGAACTCCATCGCGACGAAGAATCCGAGGGACGCCACCAGCGCCACCCCGGCCCACAGCATCACCCGCGGCCGACGCCACGCGGCGAAGTCAGTTCTGCGGTCTATTCGCGAAGTCACCCGCGATGCTCCCCGTATCAATGTTTTGGCCAGTTGTTGGATTTTGGGTCAGACAGTGTTCTGAGCCCGATCATGTTAGTCGAGCAGCGGGGTGGGCCTGCTCCTCGGTGGTCCCCCGTTCAGCGGCAGCCCGGCACAGCGTAGAAGATGTGGCGGGCGGCGGGCATCCCGGTGAACGGCACCTTGCCCGGAATCGGCCGGGCGGCCCGGCAACCGCGGGGAGTCCAGGAAGCCGCAAGGAGTTCAGGAAGCCGCAGGGGGTTCAGGAACCCGCAGGGAGTTCAGGAACCCGCGGTGGGCAGCGTCACCTCGAAGCAGCAGCCGCCGACCACATTGCGTACGGCAGCCCTGCCCCGGTGGGCCTCGACGATGCCGCGCACGATGGCGAGACCCAGGCCCGCCCCGGCGGGAGGGGTGCGGGCGTGGTTGCCGCGCCAGCCGGTGTCGAAGACCCGGGGCAGGTCCTCCTCGGGGATGCCGCCGCAGCCGTCGGTGACGGAGACGACCACGCCGTCCCCGTCCGGCGAGCGGTGCGCGGCGACCGCGACCGTGCCGTCGGCGGGAGTGCGGCGGATCGCGTTGATCAGGAGGTTGCCGAGGACGCGGCTCATCTCCTTGCTGTCGACCTCCACGGGCAGCGCGTCGATCCGGTCGCCGACGAGGCGTACGCCGTGCTCGCGGGCCAGCGGGTCCACGCCGGCGAGGGCGTCGCCGACCAGGTCGTACACGGAGATGCGGGACGGGGTGAGGGCGAGGGAGCCCGCGTGGATGCGGGAGAGCTCGAAGAGGTCGCCGACCATGGAGTTCAGGTGCTCGACCTCCATGCGGATCTGGCGGAGGTAGCGGTCGGGGTCGGCGGCGACGCCGTCCTCCAGCGCCTCGGCCATGGCGCGCAGGCCGGCGAGGGGGGTGCGCAGGTCGTGGGAGATCCAGGCGACGAGCTCGCGCCGTGAGCTCTCCAGGGCGCGTTCGCGTTCGCGCGAGGCGTCCAGTTTGGCACTGGTGGCCTCCAACTCGCGGCTCAGCGCGGCGAGTTCGGCGGTGCCGTGACCGGCGGGCGCGGCGAAGCTGCCGCCGTCCCCGAAGGAGCGGGCCGCGACGGTGAGCGCCTGGCTGCGGGCCACCACCCAGCGGCCGAGCAGCAGCGCGGTGGCCAGGGAGACCACCGCGGCCATCGCCACGACGATCATGACCACGTTCAGGTCGTGCCGGGACAGGAACATCTCCCAGGCCACCGCGAGCGTGCCGGCGAGCATCGCGAGGACGGCGACGGCGGCGACCACGGTCAGCGACACCGTGAGCGAGCGATGCCTCAGCAGACGCAGGGCGAGCGCGCCGAGCAGCCCGACGCAGGCGGCACCGGCGAAGGCGAACAGGGCGATGAGAAGGATGTCCTGCACGACGGTCAACGCTCCCGGGGTGAAGGTGACCCGGCGGCGTCACCGGGGTCGGGGTCGGGGTCGGCTGCCAGGGGTTCGGTATCGGGGTCGGCTGCCAGGGGTTCGGTATCGGGGTCGGCTGCCAGGGGTTCGGCATCGGAACCGGCTGCCAGGGGTTCGGCATCGGAACCGGGTGCCAGGGTTACCGCACCCTCGGCACGCTCCCCGCCCGCACCCTGCTCCGCGCCCGCGCTGCCGAGCGAGCCGAACCGGTACCCCACCCCCCACACCGTCCGGATGAGCCGGGGCGAGGCCGGGTCGTCCTCGATCTTGCCGCGCAGCCTGCGGATGTGGACGGTGACCGTCGACAGGTCGCCGAAGTCCCAGCCCCACACCTCCCGCATCAGCTCTTCGCGCGTGAACGCCCGGTCGGGGTGGCGCAGGAAGAAGGTGAGCAGGTCGAACTCCCGTACCGTCAGGGCGAGTTCGGCACCGTCCTTGGTGGCGCGGCGGGCCGCCGGGTCGACCCGCAGGGCCGCCGCGGTGAGCAGGGCCGGGGGCCCGGGGTCCGGCGGGGCCGCCGCGGAGTGGGCCCGGCGCAGCACCGACTCGACCCGCAGGACGAGCTCACGCGGGCTGAAGGGCTTCGTCACGTAGTCGTCGGCGCCTATCTCCAGGCCGAGGATGCGGTCCTCCTCGTCGCCGCGCGCCGTCAGCATGATCACGGGGACGGGGCCCTGCTCGCGCAGCCTGCGGCACACCTCGAAGCCGCTCATCCCCGGCAGCATCAGGTCGAGGACGACCAGGTCGGGGCGGTGGGCGGCGGCGCGGTCGAGTGCGGAGCGCCCCTCGTCGGCCCGGTCGACGGCGTACCCGGCCCGGGTCAGATAGCCCGAGACGACCTCGGCCACCGTGGGGTCGTCGTCGACGACCAGCACGTGCCCGCGCGTTGCGTTCTCCATCCGGGACCTCCCGCTTTCCGGCCGTACGTCCGGCCCACGACAACCTTCGCACCCGCCCCCACCTCAGGGGCACGGCCCTTCGGCCCTCGGCGGCGGACGTCCCCGTTTCGTAAGAACCTCAAGTCCGAAATGCCCCTTTCGTATTCGTAGGGTGAGTGGCATGCCCCACTTCCCCGCAGCGGACGCCACCCGTCCGACACCACCGCCTGCCGTACGTGCCGACGTCGTGCTGCCCTGCCTCGACGAGGCCGCCGCGCTGCCCTGGGTGCTCTCCCGCATCCCGGCCGGCTGGCGCGCGATCGTCGTGGACAACGGCTCCACCGACGGCTCCGCCGCGCTCGCCCGCTCCCTCGGCGCGACGGTCGTGGCCGAACCGCGCCGCGGCTTCGGCGCGGCCTGCCACACCGGGCTGCAGGCCTCCGACGCGGAGTTCGTCTGCTTCTGCGACTGCGACGGCTCCCTCGATCCGGGGCTGCTGCCGGGTCTGGTGGAGTACGTCGCCGAAGGCGCGGCCGACCTGGTCCTCGGGCGGCGCCGCCCCGAGGGCGCGGGGGCGTGGCCGGCCCATGCACGGGCGGGGAACCTGGCGCTGGCACGGATGCTGCGGCGACGTACCGGACTGCGGCTGCGCGACCTGGGCCCGATGCGGGCCGCACGCCGCACGCAGCTCCTCGCTCTCGGCCTCACCGACCGCCGCAGCGGCTACCCGCTGCAGATGGTGGTCCGCGCGTCCGACGCGGGCCTGCGCGTGACCGAAACCGATGTGCCCTACCTGCCCCGCACCGGAAAGTCCAAGGTCACCGGCACCTGGCGCGGCACCTGGCAGGCGGTGCACGACATGCGCGAGGTGCTGCGGGAGCCCTCCGTGGGATCCGGGGCGGGAGCGGGGGCCGGACGATGAGCGAGGACACCGCGAGCAGCGGCGCGCGAGGCGAGAGCAGAGCGGGCCTGAGCAGCACGGGCGAGAACAGCACGGGCCTCAGCAGCACAGGCGAGAACAGCGCGGACCCCAGCAGCACGGCCGAGAACAGCTCGGGCGAGAGCAGAGCGGACCTCAGCAGAGCGGGCGAGCGCAGCGCGGGCGACCGCAAGGCGCAGGAAAGCATCACCCGTCCCGCACACGACGACCCCGGCCCGGACGAGGGCGCGCAACGCGCCCGCACAACGAGCCGATACAGCACACACCACGGCGCCCAACCCACACACCACGCCCCTGCCCCTGCCCCTGCCCCTGCCCCTGCCCCCGCCCCCGCCCCTGCCCCCGACCACGACACCCCGCCCGTCGGCGCGACCGGCCAAGACACGCCGCACCACGACGCACGACCCTCGCGCCCCACGCCCGGAAGCCCCGGCACCACAACCCTCCTCGTGATCGCGAAGGAGCCCCTGCCCGGCCGGGTCAAGACCCGGCTCACCCCGCCCTTCACCCCCGTCGAGGCCGCCCGCCTCGCCGAGGCCGCGCTCGCGGACACCCTCGCGGTCGTCCGCACCTTGCCGGCCCGCCGCCGGATCCTCGTCCTCGACGGGCGGCCCGGGCCCTGGCTGCCGCCGGGCTTCGACGTCGTGCCGCAGTGTCCGGGCGGGCTCGACGAGCGCCTCGCCGCCGCCTTCGGCGCCTGCACCGGGCCCGCCCTGCTCATCGGCATGGACACCCCGCAGATCACCCCCGCCCTGCTCGCCCCCGCGCTGGCCGCGGACGCCTGGCGGGACTGCGACGCCTTCTTCGGTCCCGCCGAGGACGGCGGGTTCTGGGCCCTCGGCCTCGCCGCTCCCGATCCGGACCTGCTGCGCGGCGTGCCGATGTCGGTGCCCGAGACGGGTGGCGCCCAGCGCCGTCGGCTGACCGAGGCCGGACTGCGGGTGCGGGATCTGCCGCCGCTGCGGGACGTCGACACGGCCGCCGATGCCGCGTACGTCGCCGCCGGGGCCCCGCACGGACGCTTCGCCGCCGTCTTCGCCGGCCTCACGGCGGTCGCCCGATGAGCACCGCCACCACACCAAGCGCCGGCACCAGTACCAGCACCCCGACAGGCGACCATGCCACCGTCTCCTGGTCCGCCGACCCCTACGTACACGCCCTGCGCACCGGCCGCGGCCCCCTCTTCCTGCGCCGTTCCGACGGCTGGCTGCTGCCCCTCGACGTCGAACGCTGGTGCGCGGGCGCGGATGCCGCCGACGAGTTGGCGCTGCGCCACTGCGAGGGCACCGTGCTCGACATCGGCTGCGGCCCCGGACGCCTGGTCGCGGCGCTCGCCGCGAGCGGTCGCCGGGCGCTCGGCATCGACGTCAGCGAGGCAGCGGTGGCCCGTACCCGGCGGCTCGGCGGCTCGGCCCTGCGGCGCGACGTCTTCGATTCCCTTCCGGGAGAGGGCCGTTGGGGTACGGCGTTGCTGCTCGACGGCAATGTGGGCATCGGCGGCGACCCGCACGCCCTCCTGGTCCGGGCCGCCGAACTGCTCGCGCCCGGCGGACTGCTGATCGCCGAGACCGCGCCGCTCGACGTGGACGAACGGGTCCGGGTCCGCATCGACGACGGCCGGGGCCGCGAGGGCCGCCTCTTCGCCTGGGCCCGCCTCGGCACGGCCGCCCTGCTCGGCCACGCCCTCCCGCTCGGCTGGCACCCGGTCGATCAGTGGGAGGCGGACGGCCGCCCCTTCGTGGCGCTGCGCCGCCCCCACCACGTACGGACGGCCGGCCCAAGCCCCGACATCGCGAACAGGCAGACGGTGACCGCCAGCCAGCGATCCAGGAACACCTCGGCGGACAGCCCGGTAGACCTCTCGTAACGCCGCGCCGACTGCCGGGTGATCAGCGGGAACCACACCAGCAGGAGCAGCCCGGACAACGCGGCCGGCACCCGGACGAAGTTCACCAGCCCGGAGCGGGTGCCCAACGCGAGCCGTACACCCCGGTCCACGAGCGCGTACGCCGGCAGCAGCAGGAGGTCATGCACGAGCGCGGCCCCGACCAGCCACGCCCCGATCGCGAGCCAGTCGCCTTCGAGGAGCCGCACGCCCGCGTATCCCGCAACCCCGAACGAACCGAGCAGCAGGGCGAGTTGGAGCGGACCCTCGCCGTACCAACGCCCGAATCGCTGACCCAACCGCTTCCAGAACCTCTTCCCGTGCCCGCTCATCGCAACTCCCCGAAGGTCAGCCGGGCGACCCATTTGGTGTTCAGGACACCGGGCGCCGCCGGAACGATGACGCGCGCCGGATAGCCGTGATCGGGCGACAGATCCTCGCCGTTGACCTGCAGGGCGAGCAGCGAGCGCGGGTCGCGCACCTGGTTGTCGCGCAGGGCGGCCCGGCGGAACGCGCCGCGCACTTGCAGGGATTCGACGAGTACGCCGGGTGGCCGGTCCGGGTCGAACCCGGCGAGCGCGGCCAGATCACGCAGCCGCACCCCGCGCCACCACTGGTCCGAGGTGGACCACCCCTCCACGCAGGCGATCGGCAACGCGGCGCTGTACTGGGCGAGTTGGAGCAGCTGCTGCCGGCTCAGGCGGGTCTCCCCCGCCGGCCCGCCACCGACGACCAGCCGCCAGCCGTCCCCCGTGTCCCTGGCCCCGACACCGACGGCGGCCGCCGTCTTGTTGATCTGGAATCCGTTCGGCCCCCGCCCCGGATCCGCACCGCCGTGCGGGGCGAACAGGGCGGTGCGCCGCAGCGGACCGTCGAAGCTCTGCCCCGCCGTGGTGGCCGCAAGGAGCAGCGAGCCCCCGCCCACCAGGGCGAGCGCACCGCGCCGCGAGACGGTCGCCGGGGCGGGCTCGGGCGCGGCGAGCGCATCCGGCTCGGCACGTCCACCGCTCTCCCCACGTGCGCGCAACACCCGCAGCGCCTGCGGCAACCGCAGCCCCACATGGGCCAAGAAGGCGGCGAAGAACACCCATGCCCCGTAGAAGTGCAGCGGGTAGAAGGACCCCGGAAACACGTACTCCAGTTGGACGTTGAGCACCCCGGTGACGAACTCGAACAGCCCGCCGCCCACGAGCAGCAGCAGCGAGACCCGTTCCAGCGCGTGCCCCACCGACCGCGCGGGAGGCAGCGCGAACAGTTTCGGGATCACCGACCAGAGCTTGGCGAGCAGCACCGGGATCAGCGCGATGCCGACCGTGACGTGCAGTCCCTGGGTGAGGCGGTACAGCCACGGCGGATCGGTCGGCCAGTCGAAGAGGTAGAAGCCCAACAGCCCCTTGTCGGGCGTCTTGTCGTTGACCGACGACAGGTTCGGGTTGTACGCCGCGTACGACAGCAGTCCCGTCACGAACAGCAGCGTGATCCCGCCGAGCAGCACGATGCCGAGCACCGCCGTGAAACGCGCACCGCGTACGGGACTTGACCAGACGCGCTCGGGGCGCGGCCGAAATCGGGGGGCTTCCATGCGTCGACGGTAGGACGGCCGACGCGCTCTCAGGGCGTGCGAAAGATGACGAAACCCTGACGTCGGGTGCCGTACGGCTCTTGATCGCCACGGGTCTGCCTACCGTGCCCGAGTGACCATAGAATCCGGGACCCGCCGCGATGTGGGGGCGGCCGTCGCCGCCGTGCTGCTCGTCGCGGTCGCCGCCGTCGTCGGGACGTACATCGAGCGCACCGACGGGACGCTGCACGTCGGTTGGCCACCGCTGTACGCCAACTGGCTGCCGCACCTGGGCCCCGGCACCCCGGCCGCCCTCGCGATCGCCGTCGCGGTGACCGCGTACGGCCCCGCCCTCGCCGCCCGACTGCCCTGGCGGGCTCTCCTGGCAGCGAGTGCGGCCGCCTCCCTGGGCTGGATCCTCTCCCTGGCCCTGATCGACGGCTGGCACCGCGGCATCGCCCGCCGGCTCACCACCAAGTACGAATACCTGCAGGTCATCGACCGCTTCAACGACATCCCCGCGACCCTGCGGGACTACACGAACCACATCCTGATCGAGTCCCCCGACCACTGGCCCGCCCACATCGCGGGGCATCCGCCGGGCGCCGTCCTCACCTTCGTGGGCCTCGACCGCATCGGCCTCGGCGGTGGCGCGTGGGCCGGGATGTGGTGCATCGTCCTCGCCGCCTCGGCAGCCGTCGCCGTGCTCGTCACGCTGCGGGCCCTGACCGACGAGACACTGGCGCGCCGCGCCGCGCCCTTCCTCGTGCTCGCCCCGGCCGCCGTCTGGACGGGCGCGTCCGCCGACGGCTACTTCGCCGCCGTCGCGGCCTGGGCGATCGCCCTGCTCACACTCGCCGCCACCCGCAAGGCGCGCAGGCCGGTGGTCGCCGCCGTCGGCTCGGGCCTCCTCTTCGGCCTCACCGTCTACCTCTCGTACGGCCTGACGCTGATCGCGGTCGTCGCCCTCGCGGTGCTCGCCGTCACGCGTACGCTCCGGCCCTTGCCGTACGTCGTCGCGGGGGCCCTGGTGGTGCCGCTCGCCTTCACCCTCTTGGGCTTCAACTGGTGGGAGGCGTACCGGATTCTCGTCGAGCGCTACTACCAAGGGGCCGGGGGCATCCGCCCGTACTGGTACTGGATCTGGGCGAACCTGGCCTGCACGGTGCTCGTGGTCGGGCCGGCGACGGTGGCGGGGCTCCGCCGAGCGGTGGCCTCAACTCCCTTGAACCTGCGGGAGGTTCGAGCGGTACGCGGCACCAGCACGTCCGCCGCCCGCGTCGCCCTGCTCACCCTGGCCGCGCTGCTCGCCCTCGCCATCGCCGACCTGTCCGGCATGAGCAAGGCCGAGACCGAACGCATCTGGCTGCCCTTCGCCCTCTGGCTGCTGCCCGCCACGGCCCTCCTGCCGGGCTCGCGGCGGGCATGGCTGACGGCTCAGGCGGGCCTGGCACTGCTGCTCAACCACCTGCTGCTCACGGGCTGGTGAGCCCTGCGGCCCCTGCGGACCCACTGGACCGTGTGGACCCTGCAGACACACTGGACCACCTCACCGGAGCTCGCTCACGGCGAACTCGGCCATCCCCTCGGCGAAGCCGACCTGGGGCTTCCAGCCCAGGTCCGCCCGCAGCCGGGCGGAGTCCGCGGTGATGTGCCGGACGTCGCCCAGACGGAACTCCCCCGTGACCACCGGCTCCGGACCGCCGTGCGCGGCGGCCAGTGCGCGGGCCATCTCCCCGACGGTGTGCGGCTCACCGCTGCCCGTGTTGTAGGCGGTGAGGGCCCCGGCCGCCCCGCCCTCGACGGCTTCGAGCGCCGTGACCCCCGCGGCGGCCACGTCCCGTACGTGCACGAAGTCCCTGCGCTGGCCGCCGTCCTCGAAGACCCGGGGCGCCTCGCCACGGGCCAGCGCCGAGCGGAACAGCGAGGCCACGCCCGCATAGGGGGTGTCGCGCGGCATCCGGGGCCCGTACACGTTGTGGTAGCGCAGGCTGACGGCCCGCCCGTCGGTCACGCGGGCCCAGGCGCCGGCCAGGTGTTCCTGGGCCAGCTTGGTCGTGGCGTACACATTGCGGGGGTCGACGGGGGCGTCCTCGCCGACCAGTCCGGGGGCCAACTCGGCGCCGCAGTACGGGCAGTGGGGCTCGAAGCAGCCCTCGCGCAGATCCGCTGCGGCGCGCGGTCCGGGCCGCACGGTGCCGTGCTGGGCGCAGTCGTAGCGCCCCTCCCCGTACACGACCATCGACCCGGCCAGGACCAGGCGCCGGATCCCGGTCTCGGCCATCGCGGCGAGCAGCACCGCGGTCCCCAGGTCGTTGCAGCTCACATAGGCGGGAGCGTCCGCGAAGTCCTTGCCGAGCCCGACCATCGCGGCCTGATGGCACACGGCGTCCACGCCGCGCAGCGCTCTGCGCAGCGCATCCGGGTCACGTACGTCGCCGTGGATCCACTCCGCGTCCGGCTGCCGCGCGGGTACGCCGTGGTGGGCGCTCGGCAACAGGGCGTCGAGCACGACGGGTTCGTGCCCGCGTCCTTCGAGTGCCTCGACGATGTGCGATCCGATGAACCCGGCTCCGCCGGTGACGAGTGTGCGCATGCCCTGACGCTAGGGCCCGGCCGGGCACCCGCGGCCGGATCGCCCGCCGACGTCACGGACCCGTAAGGAACGGCGCACGGCACGGACCTACCGGTCGAAAATGCCGGGGCCGCCGCCGAACCGGCCGGTTCCCCCAGGCAGTACGCTGGGGGAACCGGGAGCACTTCGCACAGCGGCCACTACGCCAATGTCGTTCCCGGCGAGCGACAACAGCCGGGCCGCCGTCCACCGACTGCGATCCGGAGACGGGTCCGCGCTCATGTCCGCGACCACTGCCATCGTCCGCACCACCACCCCCCGCTTGGCGCTGAAGCCCGAGGCCGCTGTCGGCCACGGCCTCCTGGACGGCGCCTGGTGGCCGCGTTCCCGCGACCTCCCGCATGAACTGCCCTCGCTGACCGATGTGTTGGACCCGCTGTGGGGGCGCGTCACCCGCATCGCCGTGAACCCCGGGCAGTGGCCGGTGGTCCCCCGCGAGGTGCCCGTCGGCGGGCGTGTGGTGAAGGTCGGCTGGTTCAAGGCCGAGCTGGACCCGCACAAGATCCTGCTCCTCTCGTACACCGTCGGCCGCTGGGACCTCCTGGTGATACCGCCGGAGCTGAGTGAGGCCGCGGCCGCCCGCCTGATGGCCGCGGCGACCGACACCACCGGCCCGCAGCTCACGGCGAGCGCACTGATCGCGGCCGAGGAGGCCGCGTACGGAACGTCCACCGCGCACGACTCACCGGCCGTGGACGATCTGCCCGTCCAACTCACCCGCCTGGCCGCCTCGTTGTAGCCAGGTCCGCCGCGCCCCGCAGCACGGCGCGCCCACTCCCTTCGCAGCCCTTGACCCCGGCAGCGCGTCCCGTACCGCCCGGACCGCGAGGTCGAGGAGACCCTGAATGTCCGTCAGTTCCACCCCCATGCCCCAGTCCGCCTACACCGTTTCCGGGGACCCGGTCGCCGCACCGTCGGAGGCCGCGAACCCTCATGAGTACGACGGCACCACACCGTTCCCCACGGACGCTCCGGCGCCCGGACGCACCGGCGGTGAGCGCCTCTACGTCGCGGTGACCGGCGCGATCGTCACCGTGCCGTTCCTCGCGCTCGGCCTCGGCGGCTGGCTGCTGTGGGGCAGCCTGATCCACACCGCCGACGTCGTGCTCGCCCTCGTCCTCTACGTCGTGACCGGCCTGGGCGTGACGGTCGGCTTCCACCGCGGGCTCACCCACGGCGGATTCACCGCCGCACGCCCGGTGCGGATCGCACTCGCCGTGGCGGGTTCGATGAGCTTCCAGGGCGATGTCATCGGCTGGGTCGCCACCCATCGCCGCCATCACGCCTTCACCGACCGGCCCGGCGACCCGCACTCCCCCTACCGTTACGGTACGCACCTGCGCGGGCAGCTCCGCGGCCTCGCCCACGCGCACATCGGCTGGCTGTTCCGCAACGACCGCACCCCGGCCCGTCGTTACGCCCCCGATCTGCTCGCCGATCCCGACATCCGCGCCGTCAACCGGGCCTTCCCCGCGCTGTGCGTGCTCACGCTCGCCCTGCCGTTCGCGGCGGGCTGGGCCATCGGCGGGAGCTTGCTGCACGGGGTGACGGGCCTGTTGTGGGCCGGGTTGGTCCGGATCACGCTGCTCCACCATGTGACCTGGAGCGTCAACTCGCTCTGCCACCTGGTCGGCGAACGGCCCTTCCGCACCCGCCGCCACGACCGGGCCACCAACCTGTGGCCGCTGGCCCTGATCTCTTTCGGCGAGAGCTGGCACAACCTGCACCACGCGGATCCGACGAGCGCCCGGCACGGCGTCGACCGCGGTCAGCTCGACCCGTCCGCCGCCGTCATCCGCCTCTTCGAACGCCTCGGCTGGGTGCGCGACGTGCGCTGGCCCTCTCCGGCCCGCGTCGCGGCCCGTCGCACCTGAGCCCGCACCATTCCTTCCAGCACGGGAGCCCCCGCCCATGACCACGACCCTGCACCCCCTGCCCACCCCGCGCACGGTCCGCCTGAGCCTGGCCCCGGCCGGCGGCGAACCGCGGGCCATCGACGGGGCGTGGTGGCCCCACAGCGACGACCTCACGGACGAACTGGCGCTGCTGATCCGGGCCTTGCCGCACAGCTGGCCGCAGATCGCCCATGTGACGGTCAACCCGGCCATGTGGTCCGCGCTCCCGGGCCGGATCCTCGTCGCCAACCAGGTGATCCGGCTGCACCGGAGCACCGCACAGCACGCCCCGGACACGGTCTGCCTGCTCGCTCCGGGCCGGGGCAGGTGGGATCTGCTGGTCGTGCGGCCCGACACGGAAGAGGCCGAGGCGCTGCTCCTCATGGCCGGCGCCACGGCGGCCGCGTCACGGCCGTGGTGAGCGCGGGCCCGTGAACGGCAGCGCGACCGGCCTCCTTCGGCGGAGGCCGGTCGCGCGCCGTCACCTCGTCACAGGGTGCGAGCAGCCTTCGCTATGTCACGCGCGAACGTGGACACCTCGGTGTACACACCAGGCTTGCCCGGACGGGCACAGCCGTCGCCCCAGCTCACGATCCCGACCTGGATCCACTTCTTGTTGTCGTCCTTGCGGAACATCGGCCCACCGGAGTCCCCCTGGCAGGTGTCGACACCCCCGGTCTCGACGAACCCGGCACAGATCTCCTGCTTGGGCGTGAGATCGGCCCCGTACGCCGCCTTGCACGCGGCATCGGACACGAACGGCACCGTGGCCTTGAGCAGGTGGCGCTGCTGAGCGCCGTCCTCGCGGTTGGCGCCCCAGCCCGCCACCGTGAACTTGCCCTTGTTGTACGTCGTGTTGGTCGCGATCTTCAGCGTCGGCAGGTCGATCGGCTTGGCGAGCTTGATGAGCGCCCAGTCCTTGCCCTTGCCGTTGTAGCCGGGAGCCTGCAGGACCTTGGTGGACTTGACCTTGATGGCCTTGGGGTCCTTGAGGTCGGCGACGCCGGCCGTCGCGGTGATGGTGCGGTTCGGGCCCGAGCCGTCCACGCAGTGCGCGGCGGTGAGGACGATGTCCTTCTTGTACAGCGCGCCGCCGCAGCCCATGGAGAGCCGGACCATGAAGGGGAACTCCCCCTGCTTGGCCCGGATTCCGCCGACGACGTACGGGGTGGGATCCCAGCTCCCGTCCGCGGCACGCACCGCACCGGCGGGCTCGGTGGCCGGGCCGGCGTGCGCGGCGAGCGGTTCGAGGCTGACCGCGGCGAGCGCGACGGCCCCGACGGCGGCGAGTCTCGTAAGTGACTTGCCTGTACGGGAGGTTCTGAGGGTTCTGTGCATCTTGGTCCCTTCACGGGTCGATGGGCAGGAAGATCACACGCTTCCAGGCGCATACCCGCATTCAGGCCCCAACTGGATCACAACGCACAGGAAGTTGAGTAACGGCCGCGTAACGCCAGGGGCGCGTGCGGGGTCTTGGTGCGCGCGGGCGCAAAGAGGTCGGCACGTTTCATCAGCCCCCAAAAGGCGCGCCGCACTCCGTTGCGACATCTCGGGCGGGCGGGCACCGTAGGAGGGTATCGGGCACACGCGCAGGGGGACTGTGGCGGTGCCCGCACAACGGTTGGGGGGCCGGAAATGACATCGGGGGACGAGCGCTTCGAGTCCGACGGGACACGACACCTCGGACCGGGCGGGGACCGCGGGCCGCGGGACGAGCCGGGGGATGCCGTGGGCCAGGAGCCGCAGGATGACGTGGGGCAGGAACCGCGGGATGCCATGGGCGAGGAGCCGCAGGATGACGTAGGGCAGGAACCGGAGGGCGCACGGTCGAGGCCGGAGGACGGACGACCGGGACGAGAAGACGCACGGTCGGGACAGGATGAGGCCCCGGGCCCGACGGACGGCCGCCACGAACCTCCGGGCCCGGCCCCTGCGGACGACCACTACCAGCCTCCCGGCCCAGACCCCGCGGACCACCGCCACCAGCCTCCCCGCCCAGACCTGACGGACGACCACTACCAACCTCCCGGCCCAGACCCCATCCACGACCGCCACCAACCACCCCGCCCGGCCCCCGTGGACGACCGCTACCCGCCTCCCGGCCCGGACCCGACGGACAACCACTACCAACCCCCCAGCCCAGACCCCATCCACGACCGCCACCAACCACCCCGCCCGGCCCCCGTGGACGACCGCTACCCGCCTCCCGGCCCGGACCCGACGGACAACCACTACCAACCCCCCGGCCCAGACCCCATCCACGACCGCCACGAACCACCCCGCCCAGACCCCGTGGACGACCGCTACCCGCCTCCCGGCGCGAGCCCCGCGGATGACCACTACCAGCCTCGCTCCCCGGCCCCCGTGACGGACGCCGACCAGCCTCCGGCCCAGGACCCCGTGACGGACCGCCCCGGACCACCCGGCCCAGACCCACGCGCAGGCGCCCCGTGGCCCGGAGTGCAGGACGCGCCTCGCCAGCCGGAGGGGCCATCAACTCCCGCCCCGCCACCGCCCAGTTGGCTCACTCCGGAGGAGCCCGCGCCCGACCATCGGGTGAGCCCGGGGCAGGATCCGGCCCGGCCGCCGATTCCGGACGCACAGTCGGCTTATACGCACTCGCCGTACGCACAGTCGCCGCACGCGCAGCCCCCGCCCCCCGCACCGGGCGAGGGCCCGCCGGCCGGCCGGCCGTACGCGGGACCGCCGCACGCCGCATCCGCCCAACCCCCGGGCGGCGGTCCCGACCAGCCCACCTGGGCCCCGCCACCCCGCTCGCCCCAACCCGGCTACGGCCCCGAGGCGGGCCCAGGCGCAGCTCCCGGCGAGGCCCCAACTCCCGGCGCCGCCCGGCAAGGTCGGCCACCGGAAGGCCCAGCTCCGCAAGCTTGGCCACCGCAAGGCTCCGCCCAACAGGGCTGGCCACAACAAGGCTCACCCGAGCAAGCCCAACCCCCACAAGGCCCACCCCAACAGGGCTGGCCCCCACAAGGCCCACCCCAGCAAGCCCAACCCCCACAAGGCCCACCCCAACAGGGCTGGCCACAACAAGGCTCACCCCAGCAAGCCCAACCCCCACAAGGCCCACCCCAACAAGGCTGGCCACAACAAGACCCACCCGACCAAGCCCAACCCCCGCAAGGCTCACCCCAACAGGGCTGGCCACCCCAGGGCCCACCCGACCAAGGCCCACCCCAACAAGGCTGGCCACCCCAAGGCCCACCCGACCAAGGCCCACCCCAACAAGGCTGGCCACCCCAAGGCCCACCCGACCAGGGCCAGCCCTCGCAAGCCCCACCCCAACACCCCTGGCCGCCCCAACACCCCGGCCAACCCCCCGCAGCCCCACCCCCCGACTGGCCCCCGCAGGGCCCCGGCACCCCACCGGACTGGCCCCCACCTCCTCCGCCGGGACCGCCCGGTCCCCCGCCCGGCGGCGCCCCCCGGCCCAACCCTGACCCCAAGCGCTCCGCCGCCGTAGGCCTGCTCAACCTCACCGGGCTCGGGCTCGGCTATCTCGCGCTGCGGCAATGGCTCCTGGCCGGGCTGTGCTGGGCCGCCACCATCGCGCTGCTCGTGGTCGCGCTCCCGGCCGAGCCCGACGGCATCCCCATGGCCTACGTCATCGGCTACGCCGCCGTACTCGCGCTCGCCGCCGCCGACGGGGCACGCCGTGCGCTGCGTACTCCCCTGGGCGTCGCCAGACTCCGCTCGGGCCTGGCCGTGATCCTCGGCCTCGTGCTGCTCCTGGTGCCCGCGGGCGGCGCGTACGCGTACGACGCCGCGCACGACGAGGCCGTCGAGAAGATGCTGCTCGAACGCCTCGACAAGGCCGACAAGGTCGTCGACCGGGCGGAGGCGAAGACCTTCGCGAAATCGGAGAAGGACTACACGCGAGCCCTCGGCACCTACGGCGAACTCGGCGAGGACCACGCGGGTTCACGCGCCGCGGACCGGGTCCCGGACAGCCTCGACGCGCTCTACAAGGCTGTCGCGCAGCCCTACACCGAGCGGGCGTACTGCGAGGCCGTCGAGCCGTTGAAGTATCTGCGGACCGTGCCGAAGAAGGTCGACGAGGACGTCCTGGGCAAACTCGCGAAGTGGCCCGACGAACGGCTCGCCACGTCGTTCTACGAGTGCGGCATGTCCGAGCTCGGCTCAGCGGACGAGGGAGGCGGCTCGGACGGCGGAGGCGGCAGCCTGGCCGAACTCCTCAGCACCTTCCCGGAGTCGAAGCAGGCGGACAAGGTCGAGCCGGACATCCGCGCCGAAATCGACTCGCGCGTCGAGGAGTTGAAGGGCTCCGACCCGTGCGAGGTCACCGAAGGACTGCGCAACATCGGCAAGACGGTGGGCGGGCTGCCGCCCGACGCCTCCGAAGCGCTGAGCAAGGAGAGCGACAGCTCGGTGGAGAAGGGCGTCTTCGCCTGTGGCGTCGACCAGTTCAAGGACAAGGACTTCGAGGCCGCCAGGGCCACGATGGACGACTACGCCAAGACCTACCCGGACAGCGGCCGCCACGGCTGGGCCAAGGACATCGCGACCGCGGCGGAGATCGCCAAGGTGAAGGCCTCGGCCGGCAGCCGGCTGCCGCCGGAGCGCGCCCCGGGCGGCAAGCGGACCGTCTTCCTGGTCCTGAACGACTCACCGGAGTCGGGCCAGATGCTCTACACCGGCCCGATGACCGGCACGGCCGACCTCAAGGCGTGCGGCAGCTGCAAGGTGTACCCCACCCGGAAGGCCTCCGACGACAAGAGCTGCTCGGCCGACCTGAAGAAGTACCCGAAGGTCGAGCTCCGACTGACCCCGGGCACCTACCACTTCCTCTCCAAACGAGGAGGGGACGGCTACGGCGACGAGGTGTCCACCGTCAGGGTGCCCGGCGACACGATCGGCCTCTGCTCCACCATCTACGAGAAATGAGGAGCAACCTCGACCGGACCCCGACCACGGACCGGCTCCGCGCACGCGGAGCTAGTCCGGATCGGACGTCTCCGCCTCCACCTGCCGCCGCGTCACCGGCCCGTACACCCCGGACTCCTCCCCGATGGCCCGCGCCTCCTGGAACCGCGCGACGGCCTGCTCGACCTCGGCGTTGTAGTTGCCGTGCGCGGCACCGACGTACAACTGCAGCTGCTGCAGCCGCAGTTGGAGCTCGACGACCTCGTCGCCGCGGTCGCCCCGGCGCAGCGTGCCCGGCGTCTCGGCCGGGCTGGACGACGGCTTGGAGCTGGACGGGCTCGGCGACTTGGACGCGGAGGCGGAGGACGACGGCCGCGTCACACCGGAGGAGGGCGAGGCCGAGGACGACGGCCGCGCGGAGGCGGACTCGCTCGGCGAGGCGGGGCGTGTCGAACTGCGGCTCGCACGCTCGGACTTCGAGGCGGAGGCGTCGGGCGAGTCGGCGGCACTCGGCGACGCGGCGTCGGACGGACCTCCGGCCCGCACGCTCACCCCGTCGGCGCCGGGTTCGGAGCTGAACATTCCACCGGCCGCCCCCAGCGCCCCGGCGGTCAGCACCACCGCGGCCGCCAGGCCGAATACGATCGCCGGGCGCTTCCGGTTACGTACGGGCGCGTACGGATCCTCATCATGACCGACGACATGACCGGCGACATGGCCGGCGGCGTCACCGGAGGCATGCACCAGACCGTCACCCGCCCCGGCGTCCGCCACCTCCGGCGGAAGCGGCTGCGCGGGCGGCGCCTGGGCGCGCGTCTGCTCCAGCTCGTCGAAGAGCTCGACGTCCGCCTCGCGCCGCGCGGCCTCCGCCTGACCCGGCGGCGCCACCTGCCCGAACACCGGACCGGCCTCGTCCACGACCACGGTCCCCGGCGCGACCTCGGCCTCCGAGGCCTGATCCGCCTGCCGCGCCCGCAGTGCGCAGTCGCAGGCCGGCCGCAGATCGGGCAACCGCTGCGCGCCGCACGCGGGGCAATACTGTGCGTCCACCGTCGTCCACGCCTTCCCTCTGGCTTGCGGTCGACGATTATGCAGACTGACCGACGGTAACCCCACTCCGCCATCCCAGTTGACCGAGATGAGTGGTTTGCCCGGAAGAGTCGCGAAGAAGCCTTGGAATGCCACCGCTCCATACCCCCTCATAGGGATATGTCCGAGCCGATCGACCTACGCCACCAGATCATCGACCTCCGCGACCGAGTCCGGGCCGACGATCAACTCACCCTGCAGATCCGCGCCCTGTGCGCCGACACGCTGGGCCTCGCCGTCGAGCACGTACCGCTCTGGGCCCGCCTCGTGGCCGACCTGGAGGCGGACAGCCTGGACTTCTCCGCCCTGGCCGACCGCCTCGCCATGCAGTACGGCATCGTCGCGGACGAGACGGTCCTGCGCGAGGCCGAGACGGTACGCGACCTCGTGGCCCTGGTCCTGAGCGCGGCGCCGCCCGCCCCGCGATGACACGGACGGGCAGGCGGCCAAGCGGTCGGACAGTCAGTCGGCGAGTCAGTCGGACGGTCAGTCGACCAGCCAGTCGGCCGGGCGGCTACCAGGTGACCGGCAGCGCGTGCACGCCGTAGATGTTCATGTCGCTCCTGACCTTCACCTCGTCGGCGGGGACGGCCAGTTCGAGGGTCGGGAAGCGGCGCAGCAGTGCCTCGAATCCGGTGCGCATCTCCATCCGGGCGAGCTGCGAGCCCAGACACTGGTGGACGCCGTGGCCGAAGCCCAGCTCGCCACGGGCGTTGCGGCGGATGTCCAGGGCGTCGGGGTCGTCGAAGCGCTTGGGGTCGCGGTTGGCGGCCAGCAGGGAGACGACGACGGTCGAGCCCTTGGTGATGGTCTCGCCGCCGAGCTCGATGTCCTCCGTGGCGTACCGGAAGAAGATGTCGGCCACGGACAGGTAGCGCATCAGCTCCTCGGCCGCACCCGCGAACAGGTCCGGATTCGCCCGCAGTTCGGCCATCTGCTCGGGGTGCTCAAGGAGCGCGAAGGTGCCGAGGCCCAGCATGTTGGCCGTGGTCTCGAAGCCCGCGAGCAGCAACAGGAAGGCCATGCCCGTGAGTTCTTCAATGGTGAGGTCCTCGTGGCCGGCCAGGTCGGACAGGATGTCCTCGGCGGGCTCGGCGCGCTTGCTGATCACCAGCTGGGCCAGGTACGTGGTCAGCGCGCCGTACGCTGCCATCTTCTCCTCCAGCTCCACCTCCTTCTCCATGAACTTTGCGGAGTTGACCTGGAAGGTGTCCCGGTCCGCGTACGGCACACCGAGCAGTTCGCAGATCACCAGGGACGGCACCGGCAGCGCGAACTCCTTGACCAGGTCGACCGGCGGAGTCAGCTGCGCCATCGCGTCCAGCTGCCGTTCGACGATCTCGGTGACGCCCTCTTCGAGCTGCTTCATGCGCTTCGCGGTGAACGCGCCGGTCAGCTTGCGCCGCAGCCGGGTGTGGTCCGGCGGGTCCATCGCGATGAACACGCCCGGTATCTGCGGGGACGGCTCCGTCGGAGACGGCATGCCGGGAGTCTCGTACGGGATGTGGAGTACGCCGATGTCCTGGCGGGAGCTGAACCGGGTGTCCGCCATGAGCTGCCGCAGCGCCTCGTAGCCGGTGACGAGCCAGCCCTCGTGCCCGTCGGGGAAGACCAGCGGGCTGACCGGGCGGGCCTCGCGCAGCGCGGTGATCTCGCGGGGCGGGTCGAAGGGACCGGCGTTGCGCTCCATGGGAAGGCCGTGCGGAACCGGAACCGTAGTCTCACTCATCGGATCTCCTCTCGTGGCGACCGGGCATGCCTGCGGTCGCCGACGGGCCTGTGATGAGGCGTCAGGCTACGTCAACTGATGTTGAACGTCAGGCCCTTTGACCTCCGCCCACACGGTCTTGCCCACACCGCGGTCCCGAACGCCCCAGTCCTCGGCGAGGGCGTCCACGAGCTGCAGCCCGCGCCCTCCCTCGGCATCGTCCGCCCGCCGCCGCAGCGCGGGGTCGCGATCGGCGCGGGCGTCCGAGACCTCCACGCGCAGTCGCTGCCGTACGCCGTCGAGCACGAGCCTCAACTCGAAGTCCCGGCCCGGCACATGGCCGTGCGTGACCGCGTTCGCGGCGAGCTCGGCGATCACGCTCGCCACCGCGTCGGAGGTCTCCGTGCCGTGCGGGATGCCCCACTCGTCGAGCTGGTGCAGGGCGAGCCTGCGGGCGAGGCGGGCGCCTCGCGGGGTGGCGCTGAAGAGCTGGACGAAGCTCAACTCTTGGTCGGGAGTGGCGATTTGGGCTTTCATGTCACCGAGCGTGGCGGGTTGGTCGTACGCTGACCAGGACCGACGACGCGACGGAGCGTGTCTGTACGAGTACGTACGGCATGCTGTACGGGGTGGTACGGACATGCGCGACGACCGACCGGAACGGCCCGCGGAAGTGGATGGCACGGCCCACCTGTTCAGGGCCCTGGGGAAGCAGATCAAGGCCCTTCGGGAGGCGCTGAGTTGGAGCCAGAAGGAACTGGGCGATGCCTTGCATGTGAGCGTGGACCTGATCTCCGCGATCGAGCGCGGTCGACGTACACCGCAGCCGGACTTCCTGGAGCGGGCCGACAAGGTGCTGGATGCGCGGGGTGTGCTGGTGGCAGCAATCCCTGATGTGCGAGAAGCGCTGGCGCGGGCGAGGACGAGGCACCCTGAGTGGTATCGGGGGTATGCGGAGTTGGAGGCCGAAGGGGTCGAGCTGCACTTCTACGCCAACCACGGCATGCCGGGTCTGCTCCAGACCGCCGAGCACGCACACTCTGTAATCTCCAAGAGGCGCCCTCTCGTTGACACGGAGACCGTGGAGAAGCGGGTGGCCGACCGTCTGGACCGCCAGAAGGTCTTCGCGCGCACCCCGCTTCCGGTGATCAGCTACGTCCTGGAGGAGTCCATCCTGGACAGGCCAATCGGAGGACGAGCTGTTCACGAGACGCAGCTGCGGCGCCTTCTTGAAGTGGGCCGGATGCGGAACGTGGAACTTCAGGTGATGCCCACCGCCTGCCTGGAACACCCCAACATGGACGGCGCGTTCAACCTGCTGGTCCCCAAGGGGCAGAACCACCAGATCGGTTACACCGAAGTCCAGGAACAGCCCACGTTGATCACGGACCCCGCAAAGGTCCGCGTCCTCTCCGAACGCTATGGGATCATGCGCGCAGCGGCATTGCCGCCACGTGAGTCCCTGGCATTGGTCGAGGAGAAGCTGGAGCAGCGATGAAGAACACCGAAGCCCTCGCCTGGTTCAAGTCGAGCTACAGCGGCGGCTCGGGCGGCGAATGCCTCGAAGTCGCCACCTGCCCCGCCCACGCAGACGCAGTGCACATCCGAGACTCCAAGCGCCCCGACGGCGACACCCTCACCATCAGCCCGGACGCCTGGTCCGCCTTCCTCACCCGCGTACGCGACTAGGTCACTCCGCGCCAGGCACAACGGCGACCGACCCCTGCGCATGCTGCAACACCGCGTTGGTCACCGAGCCCATGACCAGCGCGTCCGGCCGCAACCGGCGGCGGTGGCGGCCGACCACCGTCAGGTCGGCCGTACGGGAGCCGGTGACCAACCGGCCGGCCGGGTCGCCCGCGGTGACCACGGGGACGACAGCCACCGCCGGGTGCCGCTCGGCGAAGGGGGCGAGCCGGGCGGACTGGGCGGCCTCGACGACGCGGGCCTGGTCCGTGTCCGGGGCGTCGACCAGTTCGCCGACGCGCGTGAGGGACGTGAGCGGCACCAAGTAGGTGGAGATCACCTGGAGTTCGGCACCGCGCCGCTCGGCCTCGGCGAAGGCGAACTCGATCGCCTCGTCGGAGGTCTCCTGCGGGGAGAGCCCGAGCGCGACCCTGCCATGGCCGCCCTCGGGCACGGGCGCCTCTGCCGTACGCGTGGCGTGCGGGACCACGACGACCGGGCAGGGCGCGTTCGCCGCGCACTTGCGGCCGGTGGAGCCGAGCAGCAGCGCGGCGAAGCCGCCGAGTCCACGGGAGCCGAGGACCAGGAGCTGGGCCTTGGCGGCCCGCTCGGCCAGCACGGCGGCGGGCGTGCCGTCGACGGTCTCGTACGACACCTGCGGTGCACGGTCGCGGCCGGCCAGGACCTCGGCGATCCGGGCGGCGACGGGGTCGCCGTCCGCCGCCGCGCTCACATGGAGAGCGAGGACCTCCGCATCCCGCAGAACGGCCTCGTCGAGGGCCCACCGAAGGGCGTCGAGGCTGTGCTGCGAACCGTCTACGGCCACGAGGACAGGTGCGTTGCTGCTCATACGCCCAGCATGCCTCAACCGGGTAATTGGGGCGTAAGGGACCAAGGTCATGCGAAAGGGCCCGTCGTTGGGGCGACGGGCCCTTTCGGTGGAGGAATCAGAAGGATCCTCAGGGGTGATGGTCTTCGGACGGGTGGATCGGGGTGTGCGCCCCCGTCAGCGAAACGCCAGAGCCACCGCGGCGGGCCGCGACGATCTCCGAGGCGATCGACAGGGCCGTCTCCTCGGGCGTACGCGCGCCGAGGTCGAGGCCGATCGGGGAGCGCAGCCGGCCCAGTTCGAGCTCGGAGACACCGGCCTCGCGGAGCCGCTCGTTGCGGTCCAGGTGGGTGCGGCGGGAGCCCATCGCGCCGACGTACGCGACGGGAAGTCTGAGGGCCAGTTCGAGGAGCGGGACGTCGAACTTGGCGTCGTGGGTCAGTACGCAGATGACCGTGCGGCCGTCGACCTCGGTGCGCTTGAGGTACTTGTGCGGCCACTCGACGACGACGTCGTCCGCCTCTGGGAAGCGGGTCCGCGTCACGAAGACGGGGCGGGCGTCGCAGACGGTGACGCGGTAGCCGAGGAACTTGCCCACGCGACAGAGCGCGGAGGCGAAGTCGATGGCGCCGAAGACGAGCATGCGCGGGGCGGTGACGGCCGACTCGACGAGCAGGGTCAGGGGACGGCCGCAACGGCTGCCGTCCTCGCCTATCTCGACGGTGCCGGTCCGGCCGGCGTCCAGCATCGCGGCGGCCTCGCCGACCGCGGTGCGGTCCAGCTCGGGATGGCCGCCGAAGGACCCCTCGTATGTGCCGTCGGGGCGGACCAGGAGGGCCTTGCCGAGGAGTTCGGCGGGGCCTTCGGTGATCCGCGCGACCGCCGCCGCCTCGCCGGAGGCGGCGGCGGCCAGCGCGGCCGCGAACACCCCCCGTCCCGGAGCGTTCGCGGGCATCGGGGTGACGAGGATGTCGATGGTGCCGCCGCAGGTCAGACCCATGGCGAAGGCGTCCTCGTCGCTGTGACGGAAGTGTTCGAGGACGGTCTCGCCGTCCTGGAGGGACTGCAGGCAGAGCTCGTAGACAGCGCCCTCCACGCACCCGCCGGAGACCGACCCGAGCGCCGTGCCCTCGCTGTCGACAGCGAGGGCCGCGCCCGTTTCCCGGGGCCCGCTCCCGCTGACGGCCACCACCGTGGCGACGACGAAGTCACGCCCCTGCTCGACCCACCGGTTCAACTCTTCGGCGATGTCCAGCATGTCGATCTCCTGACGGGTGTCTGCAATCAAGGCTGGCCCCATACTTGGGCCGGCCCTCGATTACTTCAACCAGCCCTCGATCGCGTGCAGCGAGAAGAAGGCCACGAAGACCACGGCCAGCACCCACATCAGCCAGCCGATCTCCCGCACCTTGCCCTGCACGGCCTTGATCAGGACGTGCGCGATGATGCCCGCCGCGATACCCGCGGTGATCGAGTAGGTGAAGGGCATCAGGACGGTGGTGAGGAACACCGGGATGGCGACGGACTGGTCGTTCCAGTCGATGTGCTTGGCGGTGGACATCATCATCGAGCCGATGACGACCAGCGCGGCGGCGGCGACCTGGGTGGGGATGGCCTGCGCGAGCGGGGTGAAGAAGAGGCACAGCGCGAAGCCGAGACCGGTGATGACGCTGGCGAAGCCGGTGCGCGCACCGTCGCCGACACCCGCGGTGGACTCGACGAACACGGTCTGGCCCGAGGCACCCGCGATACCGCCGACGATGCCGCCGGCACCGTCGATGGCGAGGGCCTTGTTGAGGCCCGGCATCTTGCCTTCCTTGTCGGCGAGGCCGGCCTGCTGGCCGATGCCGATGATGGTGCCGATGGCGTCGAAGAAGCCCGCCAGGACCAGGGTGAAGACGATGGTGCCGACGGTGATGGCGCTGATGTCACCGATACCGCTGAAGGAGACCTTGCCGAACAGACCGAAGTCGGGCGACTCGACGAGGTGACCGAAGTCCAGCGTCGGGGCGTTGATGCCCCAGTCCTTCGCCTTCAGACCGGCGGCCTGGTGGACGATCGCCGCGAAGACGGAGCCGCCGACGATGCCGATGAGGATCGCGCCCGGGACCTTGCGGACCAGGAGGGCGAAGATCAGCAGAACGGTGACCGCGAAGCAGACGACCGGCCAGCCGACGAGCTTGTCGTCGAGACCGAGCTGGATGGGCTTGCCGTACATGGCACCGGGCGCGCTCGGCATCGAGGTCACGAAGCCGGCCTGGACCAGACCGATGAGGGTGACGAAGAGGCCGATGCCCATGGTGATCGCGTGCTTGATCGCCAAGGGGATGGCATTCATGATCATTTCGCGCAGGCCGGTGATCACCAGCAGCACGATGATGCCGCCGTAGATCACACACATGGCCATCGCGTTGCCCCACGTCATCTGCGGGGCGACCTGGAAGGCCATCACGGCCGAAACGCTGAGTCCCGCCGCCAGAGCCAGCGGGACGTTACCCACGAAGCCCATCACGATGGTGGTGGCCGCGGCGGCCAGCGCCGTCGCGGTGATGAGCTGGGAGACACTGAGCTGAGCGCCAGTGACGTCCTTGGCACCGCTGAGGATGATCGGGTTCAGCAGGATGATGTACGCCATCGCCATGAAGGTGGTGATGCCGCCACGCACCTCCCGACCGACGGTCGATCCGCGCTGCGAAATTCGGAAATACCGGTCGAGCCACGAACCGCCGGCCGGCGGAGGCGCACCTACGCCTGCGTCGGGGGACGAGTCGGCCTTCGAAGGCTCGGTGTACTGCTGGGTCATGGTGCCTACTTCCCAAGGTTCATAGGGGCACCCGCATGAGCGCGAGATTTGGGATTGCTCAGGACTGCACGACCCGGGGGACGGCCCGAGGCATACGGGGTGGTGCTGCGATACCGCGAGCGGTGCGGTATTTGGGCCCCTGGGTGAAGGCGAGCGGAACGGTGTGCCGTTCCCTGCCGGAGACTTGACCTATGACTCCTCGACCTCGTCGTCACCCTGAGGTCCTGGGGTGGAGGGACATCCCTGCGGATGCGGCCCCCCGCCCCTTGCGATCACGTGCCGGTGAGGTGTTCCGGGCGGACCGGCGTCTTGGGGGATACCGAAGGGCCCTGCGGCGAGCGCCCACTCCGGCTTGCGGGGAGAAGGAAGTCCATGGGAGGCCTCTTCGTTGGTATCGGGTCGTTCGTTTCGAGCCAGAGGACCTAAGTCCCTCGACCGACTCGTTCACGTGCTGTTAACGCGGAATAGCGTCAGTACACCTGCAGGTCCTTGGTCCCGGTCAGTCACGGAAACCATGAAGGAGTTGGCTGGTAGCCGGGTCCATCTTGTAGATTCGTATGAAAGGTAGAACTCAGTAACCTCCCCGCGCCCCTGCCGAAACGATCGGCACAGGTCAGCGACAAGATCAAGACAAGAAACGGCGGCGACGACCATGCGGCTGCGCGCACTCCTGGAAACCGACGCGCTCGGTCTGCGCCTGCTCGGCGGCGAAGAAGAGCTGGACCGCACCGTGCGCGGTGTGATGACAACGGACTTGAGGGACCCCAGCCGTTACCTGACGGGCGGCGAACTGGTCCTCACCGGCCTCGCCTGGCGGCGCGACGCCTCGGACTCCGAGCCCTTCGTGCGGATCCTCGCGTCCACCGGCGCGGCCGCCCTCGCGGCCGGCGAGGCCGAGGTCGGCGACATCCCCGACGACCTGGTGGCAGCCTGCGTCCGGCACCGTTTGCCGCTTTTCGCAGTGAATGAGCGCGTGGCCTTCGCCACAATCACCGAGCACGTGGTGCGCCAGGTGTCCGGCGAGCGCGTCGGCGATCTCGCCGCCGTGGTGGACCGGCACCGCCGCCTGATGACCTCGGGCCCGGCCGGTGGCGGCCCCGACGTGGTCCTCGACCTGCTCGGCACCGACCTGGACCTGCGCGCCTGGGTGCTCTCCCCCGCGGGCCGCCCCATCGCCGGTTCCAGCAGCGCGGGCAGCCAGCCGCTGGCGCCCGAGATCTGCGCGAAGCTCGCCGCCGAACACCTGGCGGCCGCCCGCACGGGGCGCCGCGGACCGCACCGGCTGACCGTGAACGGCGCGACGTACAGCCTCTTCCCGATCCGCAGCAGCGGCCGCGGCAACGCCGCCTCCCGCGACGTGCGCGAGACGGTCCTCTCGGACTGGCTGCTCGCCGTCGAGGCGGACGCCGGTGACTGGGCGGAGGAGCGCCTCGACCTGCTGCAGGGCGTCACCCAGCTGATCGCCGTCGAACGCGACCGCCGCGACGCGGCCCGTACGGTACGTCGCCGACTGGCCCAGGAGGTCCTGGAGCTCGTCCAGACCGGCGCCGCACCGGCCGAGATCGCCGCCCGCCTTCGGGTCGCGGCGCCCGTGCTCCTGCCCGGCCTCGGTGCGGCCCCGCACTGGCAGGTCGTGGTGGCACGTGTCGAGTGGGACGGCGGCGAGATCGAGGGCGGCCCGGTCGCCCAGTCGCTGCTCGAGGAGATCCTGGTCGACCCGCTCGCCGCGGGCCCCGAGCCGTCCGACCGCATCGCCGTCGCGCACACCGGGGACGAAGCCATCGCCCTGGTACCGCTGCCCGCGGTCGCCGCCGAGCAGGACGGCAAGGAGCCGGTCCTGGTCGCGGACTCCCTCCTGGAGACGGTCCGCGACCCGCTCACCGCGGGCCTGTCGGACGACGGCCGGCTCACCCTGGGCGTCAGCGCCGCCGTGCACTCCGCCGAGGGCCTGCGCGGCGCCCTGGAGGAGGCCAGGCACGCCCGCCGCGTGGCCGCCGCACGCCCGGGCCGGGTTTGCGCCGCCGGGCACCAGGAGCTGGCCTCGCACGTCCTGCTGCTGCCGTTCGTCCCGGACGACGTACGCCGCGCCTTCACGGCCCGCCTCCTGGACCCGCTGCGCGACTACGACCAGCGCCACCGGGCCGAGCTCATCCCGACCCTGGAGGCGTTCCTCGACTGCGACGGCTCCTGGACGCGCTGTGCGACCCGCCTCCACCTGCACGTGAACACGCTGCGCTACCGGGTGGGCCGCATCGAGCAGCTGACCGGCCGCGACCTTTCGCGCCTTGAGGACAAGCTGGACTTCTTCCTGGCCCTGCGGATGAGCTAGCCGGACCTGTCCGCCTTGCCCGTTTTACGTTGCCGAAAGTGCCCGGAACCTCCACGAGGTGCCGGGCGCTTTCCGCTATGCGGAAGAACTCGGGGCGAACTCGAGAAGATCGTCAAAGTCGGTCAGTTTGTGAATTCTTTCACCCAGCCCCTTGGCTCCTGACAGGGATTCATGTTGAGATGCGGGTCACAGCTCAATGGCGCGCTCCTGGGGAGGGGAATGTGGCGGATACCGCCATGTCTGGTTCTGGTTCCGTGTCCCATCCGGAGGTCCCAGCTCCGGCCCCGGCCTCATCGAGGACAACCGCCCTCCAGACCGCGGTATGGCGGCTGCGCTCACGCGGCTGCTGGACCGATGCGGCGGCTCTGCTCGAACGGGACGAGAGCCCGGACGCGGCCCTGCAGCGCGCCGCCCTCCTCGTGGAGCGCTGTCTGTTCACCGCGGCCGGCTGGCCCGAGGCCGAGGACGCGCTGCGTACGGCGGAGGCCCTTGCCCAATCGGACGACGCGCGGGGCGCTGCCGCGTGCGAGCGGGGGCAGCTCGCCTACGCCGCGACCGTGCTCGGAGTGCGGGACCGGGCCGACGAGGCGCGGGCCGCGCTGGGGCGGGCCGCTGCGCTGCTTGCCCCTCAGGCGGCGGGGCGGCCGCTGCTCGACTATCGGCGGGGCTTGATCGCCGAGCATTTGGCGGATGCGCCGCAGGCTGCGCTCGCGGCGTATCGGCGGGCCCATGCCGGGGCCACGGCGCAGGGGGATCCCCTGCTGCTCTCCTTCACGTGGCGTCATCTGGCCGGGCTTGCCCTGCGGGAGGGCGAGTTGGCGGAGGCCCGGCACGGCTTCGCGGAGTCGCTCCGCATCCGGGAGGAACTGGGCTATCTGGTCGGGACGGCCCCCGCGCTGGCTGCGCTGGCCGACGCGGAGCCCGAGCCTGAGGCTGCGCGCCTCCGGGCTGAGGCGTTGCGGTTGTTCCGGTTGCTGGGTGGAGTCCCGACTTGGCTGGCCGCGCAGCTCTCGCCGCCTGCGGCGGTTTGATCCCCCACCCCGCCCCTTCCCGAAAGTCCTGACGGACGGCTTCGGGGGCTTCGCCCCCGGACCCCCTTTGTCCTCAAGCGCCGGACGGGCTGATTCATCAGCCATGAATCAGCCCGTCCGGCGCTTGAGGACAATCTTTAGAAGCCGGCGGCAGCCTTACGGGAAGGGGCGGGGTGGGGGAAAAATCGACGTGAGGCATGATCGCCACCATGACCGGCCACAACACCCCGTACCTCGAAACGCACTTCGGCCTGCAAGGCCGAACCGCCCTCATCACCGGCGGCAGCTCCGGCATCGGATACGCCATCGCCGAAGGCCTCGCCGGGGCAGGAGCCCGAGTCGTGCTCATGGCCCGCCGCGAGCAGCAACTGCGCGAAGCCGTTCACAAGCTCCGCGACCGGGGCCACGAGGCCGACCACGTCGCGGCCGACCTCGGCGACAGGCAGGCCCTGCACACCGCCGCCGACCAAGCGGCAGCGAAGTACGGCGAGATCGACATCCTCGTCACCTCCGCCGGCATCAACCTCAGGCCCCCCATGAACGACCTCACCGAGGCCGACTGGGACACCACGATGGCGATCAACCTGGACGCCCCGTACCTCCTGGGCCAGCGCTTCGGCCCGCGCATGGCCGAGCGCGGCTGGGGCCGCATCATTCACATCGCCTCGCAGCAGACCCTCCGCGCCTTCGGCAACAGCGGCGCCTACGGGGTGTCGAAAGCCGCCATCGCCGCGCTCACCCGCTCTCAGGCGGAAGCCTGGTCCCCGCACGGCGTGTGCGTGAACGCGCTGGGCCCCGCGTTCGTGAAGACCCCGCTCACCGAGCCCGTCTTCGCCGACCCGGTCCGCACCCAGGCCATGGCCGACCGCACGATGATCGGCCGCAACGGAGATCCCGAGGACCACATCGGCCCGGCGATCTTCCTGGCGAGCGACGCGGCCCGCTTCGTCACGGGCCAGACCCTGTTCGCGGACGGCGGGTTCAGCGCGACCTGAGCGCAATCGTGCCCCGCAAGGGGCACGGGGAACTGCGCGCCCAGCCACGAGCGACCCGCGCTTTGAGAACCGGCGGGCCTGCCCCCAGGGGCGCGGGGAACTGCGCAAAAAGCGCGGGCGGCCACGACCTCGGAACCCTGTCCCTGCCTCCTACGGGGCACCCGTGAAGTGCTCGCGTACCAGCGACCGCACCACATCCAGATCCTGCGCCACCAGCGCCTCGAGCAGCGCCGAGTGCTCCGCCGCGTCCGCGACCAGGTCCGCCCTGCGGTGGTGCACCGGGCCGCTCATCAGGGGCCACTGCGAGCGGCGGTGGAGATCGTCGGCGACCATCACCAGCTGCTGGTTGCCCGCCATCGCGAGGATCGCGCCGTGGAAGGCCCGGTCGGTGTCGACGTACGCCGCCAGATCGCCCCGCGCCGCCGCCACCGAGGTCGCCTCGGCGAACGGGCGCAGCTCGGCCCAGCGTTCGGCGGGGATCGTACGGGCCAGGCGGAGCATCACGGGGACCTCCAACAGGGCCCGGATCTCGGCGAGTTCGGCGAGTTCGCGGGCGCTGCGCTCGGCGACCCGGAAGCCCCGGTTGGGCACGACCTCGACGGCGCCCTCGTGCGCGAGCTGCTGCATGGCCTCGCGGACGGGGGTCGCCGAGACCCCGAAGCGTTCGCCGAGGACCGGTGCCGAGTAGACCTCGCCGGGCTTGAGTTCGCCGCCGACGAGCGCGGCCCGCAGGGCCTCGAGGATCTGGCCGCGTACGGAATGCCGCTGCACGGGGACCGCGACGCGGGCCGGGGGCGCGGGTTCGCTGTGGGTGTGCTCGCCGCGGGCCTGCTCGGGGACCCGGCCCCGGGCATCGGCCGAAGAGGCGTCGGGAGTGTGCCGGGCTCTCGCCTGCTCCACTCGGGGCCTCCTCCGGGCGCGTACGCGGCCGCCGCCCGGCCGACCCCAGCACCATAGGCGGATGGGGCGAGAGTTCAAACATCAATCGCGTCGGGTAAGGTAAGGCTAACCTGCTAACGATCGCGATTCGGTGGTCCTCGCATGTCCCTGAACACCTTGGTCCCAGACGTCGCCCGCCCGGCCCCTTCGGCCGTCGCGGATGCCTACGCGCGCCTGACCGAGGTCTTCCCCGGACTGCGGATCCAGGAGCTCGGCGCCGGTGAGCAGGCCCCGTCGGGCGGTGGCTGGGTCGCAGCCGCCCAGCTCGCGGAAGGCGGGGCCGCTCTCGATGCCTTTCTGGCGTGGGACGACGCGCAGGTGCTCAGGGACTACGGGCAGCAGGCCCGGCCGGACGTCATCGCCAGCTTCGGGCTGCACCGGTACGCCTGGCCGGCCTGCCTCCTGATCACCATCCCCTGGTTCCTGCACCGGCGGGTGCCGCGGCTGCCCGTGGCGAACGTCACCTTCCAGCGGACGCTCGGACGGATGGCCGTACGGGTCGAGGAGTTCGCCTGCCTGCCGGACGATCCGGCGGCCGCCCTGCCGGGTGCCCGGGTCGTGCCCGACGAGGAGGCGCTGCGCGCGGAGGTGCGTACGGCCGTCGCGGAACACCTGGGGCCGGTGCTCGACGGATGGCGTCCCCGGATGCGGCGCGGGCCGCGCGCCCTGTGGGGCATGGCGACCGACGAGATCGTCGAGAGCCTCTGGTACCTCGCCCACCTGTTCGGCGAGGAGCGGCGCGCGATGGAGGAGCTGGAGCGGCTCCTTCCGGGCACCACCGGGCCGTACGTCGGCACCGCGGCGTTCCGTGAACTGACCGGGCCCGACGGCGAATCGCTGCCGACCCGGGACCGGGCGAGCTGCTGCCTCTTCTACACGCTGCGTCCCGAGGACACCTGTGTGACGTGTCCCCGTACGTGCGACGCGCAGCGCATCGTCAAGCTGAGCGCAACCGCCTCCCGCTGAACCACTCGTACGAGTGTGATTGCTCGAACTCAACACCCTTCCTGGGGACGGTAGTTCGAGTGCAAATCCCCTATCTGCGTCCCCTCGCACCCCCTTGGCGTCCTCTTGCCTCGAAACGCCCTGGGCGGCTTTGGATTTGGGCCAATATGGCGCCCGAAAAGCCCTCAGGCAATGCAAGGGACCCCAGATGAGAATGACCGACATATCGCTGGACTGGCTGCTTCCCGGCGCCGTACTGCTCCTGGGCATCCTGGCGGCGGTTGCGGTGCTGGCGCGAGGCAAGCGCGCCGGGTCGAAGGCGGCCGCCGACGACTCGTGGGAGCGCAGCGAGGAACGCCGAAGGCGCAAGGAAGCGTTCTACGGCACCGCGTCCTATGTGCTGCTGTTCTGCTGTGCCGCCGTGGCGGCCGCGCTCTCCTTCCACGGCCTGGTCGGCTTCGGCGAGCAGAACCTCAACCTCTCGGGCGGCTGGGAGTACCTGGTCCCCTTCGGACTCGACGGCGCGGCGATGTTCTGCTCCGTCCTCGCGGTGCGCGAGGCCAGCCACGGTGACGCGGCGCTCGGCTCGCGCCTGCTCGTGTGGACGTTCGCGGGGGCCGCGGCCTGGTTCAACTGGGTGCACGCGCCCCGGGGGTTGGGGCACGCGGGCGCCCCGCAGTTCTTCGCCGGGATGTCGCTGTCGGCCGCGGTGCTGTTCGACCGGGCACTGAAGCAGACCCGCCGGGCCGCCCTGCGCGAGCAGGGACTGGTGCCACGTCCGCTGCCGCAGATCCGGATGGTGCGCTGGCTGCGCGCGCCCCGGGAGACCTTCGGCGCCTGGTCGCTGATGCTCCTGGAGGGCGTACGCACCCTCGACGAGGCCGTCGAAGAGGTACGCGACGACCGCAGGGAGAAGGCGCAGAACCGTCTCCGCAGGCGCGAGCACGAGAAGCTGGAGCGCGCCCACCTCAAGGCGGTCAGCCGAGGCCAGGCGTGGAACGGCGGACGCCGCTCGGGCGGCCGCCTTGAGGTCGAGGCGGCATCCCAGGGAGCCGGTTCGCCGCAGGTCGGCACGGAGCCTGCCATAGCCGGGCAGGATCAGCTGCCCGTGCGTTCCAGGCCCTCCCTGCAGGCCGTGACCGGCAGCGAACCGGGCTCGCCCGTCACCGTCGACCTCACGGCGGAGGACGACACCCAGACCCTGCCGCGGCTCGACAGCCTGGAGCAGAAACTCAACGACCTTGAGCGTCAATTCGGCTGAGCGGTCGACGAGTTGGACCGCCCAGCCTCCCGGCCCGGAGGGCGCGTGCCGTCAAGCGCGCCCTCCGTCCAGCTCGAACCAGACCACCTTGCCCCGGCCGTTGGCCCGTACGCCCCAGGCGTCCGCGAGGGACTGGACGAGCAGCAGGCCCCGGCCGTTCGTACGGGTACCGTCGTCGGCGAGCGGTATCCGCAGGCGTGGCCGGTGGGCCTCGGAGTCGCGTACCTCCACCCGGAGCCGGTGCGGCCCCACGGTGGCGGTGACCTCCGCGTCATGATCTGTGTGCACCAGTGCGTTCGTGACGATTTCGCTGGTCAGCAGCTCGGCCACATCGGACCGGCCCGGCTTTCCCCAATGTCGTAACAACTCACGCAGGGCTCGGCGCACTTCGGCCACCGACCGAAGATCCGCCCGCGCCAGAATGCATCTCAGATGCGTCTGTTCCCCCTCCGTCGTCGCGCTCTCGACTGTGCCTTCTCGTGCCTGCCGTGTCATGGCCCCCGCCCCGATATCCGATGTGGTTGCCGATCCCCTCCTCGGCATTGCTCGAACACGCACACGGTGATGCTTCCCTTCCACCAACGCGGCACGCATGTCGAATCCTCAACCAGTGCCTGCGGGTGCGGGCCGACGCGCCGGGGGAAGGTAGCGGTGAAGTCGCGTCTGCGCCTTCTCCGGCGACGGGGAAGGCCCATTCCCGAGGGAGCCGCCATGCACGACGACCGAAAGCTGGTGGAGGGCCGCCTGGAGCGTGCCCTGCGTCAGTTCATCCGGCCCGCCCAGTACGCGGCACGGGCGCCGCTGACCCTTTCCGTATGGCATGCACCGGGCGAACCGGTGCCGGTGGCCGAGGCGTCGGAGGCGGAATTCGCGCCCTTCGCGATCGGCACCGAGTGGGGGAAACCCTGGTCGACCAGTTGGTTCCGCCTTGAGGGCAGCGTGCCCCCGGACTGGGCCGGCCGTCATGTGGAGGTGGTCGTCGACCCGGGATTCACCGGGGAGGGGCCCGGATTCCAGGCGGAGGGGATGCTGTACGACGCCTCGGGTGTGCCCCTCAAGGGCATCCATCCGCGCAACCGTCATCTCACGGTCGCGGCCCGCGCGCAGGGCGGCGAGCCCGTCCGGCTGCTCCTGGAAGCGGCCGCCAATCCGGCGGTGCTGCACGACTTCGAGCCCACCGAGCTCGGTGACGTACTGACCGCAGGGGATCGCCCCATCTACCGATTCTCCGCTGCTGATGTGGCCGTACTGGACGAGGACGTGTGGCACCTTCTGCTGGACATCGAGGTCCTCAGCGAGCTGATGCACGAGCTGCCGGACGACCGGCCGCGCCGGCATCAGATCCTGCGGGCCTTCGAGGACATGCTGGACGCGCTCGATCTGCACGACGTGTCCGGCACCGCGCCGGCCGCCCGCGCCGAGCTCGCCGACGTCCTCGCGCAGCCCGCGGCGGCCAGCGCGCACCGGGTGTCGGCGACCGGGCACGCGCACATCGACTCGGCCTGGCTGTGGCCGCTGCGCGAGACCGTGCGCAAGGCGTCCCGCACCTTCGCCAACGTGACGGCCCTTGCCCGCGACTATCCGGAGCTGGTGTTCGCCTGCTCGCAGGCCCAGCAGTACGCCTGGGTGAAGGAGAACCAACCGCACGTCTGGGAACGCATCAAGAAGGCGGTGGCGGACGGGAATTGGGCGCCGGTCGGCTCGATGTGGGTGGAGTCGGACGCCAATATGCCGGGCGGTGAGGCACTGGCCCGGCAGATCGTGCACGGCAAGCGGTTCTTCATGGAGGAACTCGGCGTCGAGACGGAGGAGATCTGGCTGCCCGACTCCTTCGGCTACACCGCGGCCTTTCCGCAGCTCGCCGAATTGGCCGGGGTGCGCTGGTTCCTGACGCAGAAACTGTCGTGGAACCAGACGAACAAGATGCCTCACCACACCTTCTGGTGGGAGGGCATCGACGGCACGCGCGTCTTCACGCACTTCCCGCCGGTGGATACGTACAACTCGCAGTTCCACGCGGCCGAACTCGCCCACGCGGAGAAGAACTTCGCCGACAAGGGCCGCGCCACCCGCTCCCTGGTGCCCTTCGGCTGGGGCGACGGCGGCGGCGGTCCCACCCGCGAAATGCTGGAGAAGGCCCGCCGGCTGCGCTCCCTGGAGGGCTCGCCGCGCGTCGAGATCGAGAAGCCGTCGGCGTTCTTCGCGGCGGCCGAGACGGAGTACGCCGACCGGGCGCCCGTGTGGTCGGGCGAGCTGTACCTGGAGCTGCACCGGGCGACGTACACCACCCAGGCCAAGACCAAGCAGGGCAACCGCCGGGCCGAACACGCCCTACGGGAGGCCGAGTTGTGGTGCACGACGGCCGCCGACCGGATCGCGTCGTACCAGTACCCGTACGACGCACTCGACCGACTGTGGAAGACGGTCCTCCTCCACCAGTTCCACGACATCCTGCCGGGCTCGTCGATCGCCTGGGTGCACCGGGAGGCGCGGGACACCTATGCGGCGGTCCTCGCCGAGCTGGACGAGATCACCGCGACGGCGGTGCGCGCCTTCGGCGGCGTACGGACGGGTGTGCTCAACTCCTCGCCGTACGCGCGCGGTGAGGTCGTGGAGAAGGAGGACGGCTCCTTGGCCCACGTCGTGGTGCCGGGCCTCGGCACCCAGGACCTCACCTTCGCCGAGCAGCAGGAGCGGCCGGCCGGGGCGGGGGTGACAGCGCGGGAGACCGCGGGCGAAATCCTGATCGAGAACGAGCACGTACGCCTCACCGTCGACACCGACGGCCTGCTGACCTCCGTCTTCGACAAGAACGCGGCCCGCGAAGCCCTCGCCCCGGGCGCCCGCGGCAACCTCCTCCAACTCCACCCCGACCACCCCAACAAGTGGGACGCCTGGGACATCGACAAGCACTACCGGCGCAAGCACACCGACCTCACGGCCGCCGAGTCCGTGGAACTGCTCGAATCCGGTCCGCTGCGGGCCACCGTGCGCGTGGTGCGGGCCTTCGGGAAGTCCCGGATCGTCCAGGAGATCCGCCTGGCGACGGGCAGCCGGCGCGTCGACGTGGTCACGGACGTGGACTGGCAGGAGTCGGAGAAGGTCCTCAAGGCCGCCTTCCCGCTGGACGTACAGGCCGAACGGTCCGCCGCCGAGATCCAGTTCGGGCATGTGCACCGCTCCACCCACGCCAACACCGGCTGGGACGCGGCCCGCTTCGAGATCTGCGCCCACCGCTGGCTGCGCGTCGCCGAGGAGGGCTACGGCGTGGCCGTGCTCAACGACTCGACGTACGGCCACGACGTGACGCGCACGCCGCATGCCGAAGGCCTCGGCACGACTGTGCGCCTTACGCTGCTGCGGGCCCCGCACTCCCCCGACCCGGAGACGGACCTCGGCACGCACCGGTTCACCTACGCCCTGCTGCCGGGCGCGAGCACCGGGGACGCGGTGGCGGAGGGGCTCGCCCTCAACCTTCCCCTGCGGGTGGCGAAGACACCGTCCGTGGAGCCACTGATCGCGGTCGACAACCCGGCGATCACGGTGGAGTCGGTGAAGAAGGCGGAGGACCGCAGCGGCGACGTGGTGGTCCGCCTCTACGAATCCCGCGGCAGCCGAGCGAACGCCACCCTGACGGCATCGTTCCCGGCGACAACGGCCGACGTGACGGATCTGCTGGAGCGACCGCTGCGTCCGGCCGAGACCTCGGAACAGGGCCTCGCGGTGTCCCTACGACCGTTCCAAATCCTGACCTTGCGCCTACGCCCGGCGTAGAGCCCCGAAGGGGCGCGGGGAACGCGCCTTGGGGTCGTGCCCCGTAAGGGGCGCGGGGAACTGCGCGACCAGCCCCCACCGGCCCGCAGATGACACACCACAGGGGCGCCCCAAAGGGGCGCGGGGAACTGCGCAAACGCCCCCACCGGCCCGCAGCCAAAACACCCACCGCACGCGGTAATAGACCCGCATCCCCCGCGGAGCACACCCGTGCCCGGTCCCGCCAGCAAGCCGGGACCGGGCACAGGAAGGGGTGACGTGCGGTGCGGCTACAGCAGGCTGATCCCGGCGAAGATGTCGAGGCCGAGGTCCAGGTTGAGGTCCACGTCGAGACCGAGCGCGACCGCCAGGTCGGCGTTGAGGTTCACGTCCGCGTCGAGCAGGACGTTGGTGTTGAGCAGGACACCCGCGTTGATCGCGGCGTCGACGCCGAGGTCGGCGACCGCGACGATGTTGGAGCGGACGCAGGTGCCGAAGCGGGCGTCGATCGCCGCGACGAGGTCGGCGCCGATGACGATGCCGTCGTTGCCCATCTTGACGACAGCGGCCTTGGTGCCCTCCTCCGAGACGACCTCGATGCTCTCCGGGTTGGCGACGGCACCGATCTTCACGTTGGCCTTGGCGCCGACCTTGGCCGTGATCAGACCGGTCCGGACGTCCACCGCGAGGCCGGTGACGAGCAGGGACTTCTTGCCGAGGCCGAGCTTGATGCCACCGCCCAGCAGGATCTTGCCGCTGACGATCTTGCCGTTCTTGTGCGTGATCTTGCTGCCCTTGCGGACCTTCAGCGCGACACCCGCGTCGGCGTTGACCTCGGCCGACGCCGAGGCGTCGATCGCTCCGTCGACGGCCGTGGCGACGATGGCGTGGGCGCCCAGGTCGAGCCCGGCGGTGAGGTCGAGGTTGAGCAGACCGCCGACGATCGGGGTGTCGGGGGACGGCGCGACGGTGGCGGCGACCGGGGCGCGGTCAGGGGTGGCGGCGAGCGCGACCGGAGCGGTCACGCCGGAGATGAGGAGCGCTGCAACGGCAACAGCGGCGACGCGGCGGTAGGCGGTCATGGGTGTCACGGCCCTTCGTGGAGAAAGTGTGATGGTCACCCCATGACACTTTCCGCGCCGCCTGCCGGACTGCGCGGCCCGGACGCCTAGTCCACTCGTACGGCCCACCGCCGCATTTCTGTCACGACGTCAGAGACGGGGCACATTCCGCAGGTTGGAGCGGGCCATCTGCACCATTCGGCCCACGCCGCCATCCAGGACGATCTTGCTGGCCGAAAGAGCGAAGCCCGTCACCATCTCGGCGCTGATCTTCGGCGGAATGGACAGCGCGTTCGGATCGGTGACCACGTCGACGAGCGCCGGGCCCTTGTGCTTGAAGGCGTCCTTGAGGGCGCCCGCGAGCTGCTTGGGCTTCTCCACGCGCACGCCGTACGCGCCGGCCGCACGGGCGATCGCCGCGAAGTCCGGGTTGACGTTGGTCGTGCCGAAGGACGGCAGCCCGGCCACCAGCATCTCCAGCTCGACCATCCCGAGGGAGGAGTTGTTGAACAGGACGACCTTCACCGGCAGATCGTGCTGCACCAGCGTGAGGAAGTCGCCCATCATCATGGAGAATCCGCCGTCGCCCGACATGGAGACGACCTGGCGGTTGCGGTCGACGAACTGGGCGCCGATCGCCATCGGCAGCGCGTTCGCCATCGAGCCGTGCGAGAACGAGCCGATGACCCGGCGCTTGCCGTTCGGCGAGATGTAGCGCGCGGCCCAGACGTTGCACATGCCGGTGTCGACCGTGAACACGGCGTCGTCCGCGGCCAGTTCGTCCAGGACCGAGGCGACGTACTCCGGGTGGATCGGGACGTGCTTCTCGACCTTGCGGGTGTACGCCTTGATGACGCCTTCCAGCGCGTCGGCGTGCTTCTTCAGCATCTTGTCGAGGAAGCGCCGGTCCGCCTTGGGCTTCACCCGCGGGGTCAGACAGCGCAGCGTCTCGCGGACGTCGCCCCAGACCGCGAGGTCCAGCTTGGAGCGGCGGCCGAGGTGTTCGGGGCGGACGTCGACCTGGACGATCTTCACGTCGTCGGGCAGGAACGCGTTGTACGGGAAGTCCGTGCCGAGCAGGATCAGCAGGTCGCACTCGTGGGTCGCCTCGTACGCGGCGCCGTAGCCGAGCAGGCCGCTCATGCCGACGTCGTACGGGTTGTCGTACTGGATCCACTCCTTGCCGCGCAGTGCGTGGCCGATCGGGGACTTCACCATCTCGGCGAACTCCATGACCTCCTTGTGCGCCCCCGCCGTGCCGCTGCCGCAGAACAGGGTGACCCGGTCCGCCTCGTCGATCATCGTCACGAGCTTGTCCAGCTCGGCGTCGCCGGGGCGGATGGTGGGCCGGGAGGTGACCAGGGCGTGCTCGGCGGTCTTCTCCGGGGCGGCCTCGGAGGCCACGTCGCCGGGGAGCGTGATGACGCTGACGCCGCTGCGGCCGATCGCGTGCTGGATCGCCGTCTGCAGGACGCGGGGCATCTGCTTCGGGTTGGAGATCATCTCGCTGTAGTGGCTGCACTCGCGGAACAGCTGGTCCGGGTGGGTCTCCTGGAAGTAGCCGAGGCCGATCTCGCTGGACGGAATGTGCGAGGCCAGGGCGAGCACCGGGGCCATGGAGCGGTGGGCGTCGTACAGGCCGTTGATGAGGTGCAGGTTGCCGGGGCCGCAGGAGCCGGCGCAGGCCGCGAGCTTGCCGGTGATCTGGGCCTCGGCGCCGGCCGCGAAGGCGGCGGTCTCCTCGTGCCGGACCTGGATCCACTCGATCTCGGGGGTGCGGCGGATCGCGTCGACCACCGGGTTGAGGCTGTCGCCGACGACTCCGTACAGGCGCTGCACCCCCGCGCGGACGAGGATGTCGACGAACTGTTCGGCGACGTTCTGCTTGGCCATGGATCATGCACCCCTTGGTCGGCTCTCCGGCTCGCTTCGAGCGGTGTTGCGAGTTCCCTTTGGGGTCCATCCATGCATGGCGGGCGCGGTTACGCCTCCCAGATCGCGCACGCCGTGCGGTCGTCGGCGTACCCCTTCACCCTCAGCTGGGTGTCGGCGAGGAACGCGGTGAGGCCCGGCGGCTCGGCCTCGGTCCAGCGCTGCCTGAGGTGTCCGGCGAGCTCGGGCTCGCCGCGCAGGGGCTCGGCGAGGCCGCCCGTGCAGAGCAGCAGGGTGTCGCCCGGGCGGGCGACGGAGGCGCGGAAGCGGAAGGGCTCGCGCGGCGGCTCGGCGGCGAGGTCGTAGGGGCTCGCGGGGGTCGGGATGCCGAGGTCCATGGTGAGGCGGTCGCCGTCCGGGGTCTGTTCGGGGACCGAGCCGAAGCCGACCACGGGCGCGCCGGTCGCCTCCCCCGGCGCCGGCTCGATGTCCTGCCACTCGCCCTCCCTGAGGCGGAACAGGCCGCCGCCGCCGACGCCGAAGAAGACGCGGGTACGGCAGGCCGCGTCGGCCGGGATCAGCAGGCAGCGCAGGCTCGTGGCGGTGTACTCCTCGGGCTCCACGCCCAGCTCGGCGGCGCTCGCGCGGAGCCTGCCGAGGCTGCGGTCGGTCAGGCGGTGCAGGCCCGACTTGAGGTCGCCGCGCCGGGCCGCCCGGATGTCCTCGGAGAGCCGGGCATGGCTGCGGCCGACGGCCCGCCCGATCCACCGGCAGGCCTCGGCCGCCGCGCGGTGCGCGCCCGGGGTGGCGCGGGCGCCGGTGGCCATGGCGACCAGGATCAGAGCGCCGTCGCCGGTGCCGAAGCGGGCGGTGAGCAGGGAGTCGCGGCGGGGCTCGCCCCGGTAGCGGGCGGAGTCGCCGCGTACGGAGGCGGCGCGCAGGGTGCTGGTCCCGTAGTGGGCGCCGTCCAGGACGGTGTCGGCCACCAGGCCGTCGAGCGCGTCGGGTTCGGCGGCGGGCAGTGCGGTGGGCTCGGCGTCGTAGGTGGGCGGGCCGTCGCCGACGTAGCCGACGGTGGGGCGGGCGGAGAGGGCCACGGCGGGTTGCGGGACCTCGGCGGGCGCGGGCGGCTCGGGTACGTCGGCCGCGGCGCCGGGCTCGGTGGAGGTACGGGACCCTGTGGAGGTGCGGCTCGGCGGGACGGGGGGCCTGGGCGGTGCCGCGGCGAGCGGCACGGTGGGCGGGGCGGTGGGCGGCGCGTGGCCGGGCGTCGAGCCGGGCTCAGGAGCCGGGCCGCGGGTCGGGTCGCGCGTCGGGTCGTAAGCGGAAGCCGGGCCCCAGGCGGGGGCCGACCCGTGGTCCGGGCCCGGGGCGTGGGCCGGAAGCGAGGGCGGGTTCAGGTCCGGAAGCGTGGGTTCCGGGGCGGGCTGCGGGAATTCGGGCCCGAACGTCGTCGGGCACCGCACGCCGGTCGCGCCGGGCAGTGGCTCCCACGGGGCGCGCGGCGGTGTGTAGGAGGCGCGCCCCTCCTCGGGTTTGGGCTCGGCTTCCTCCTCGGGCGCGGCGAAGACCGTGGAGGCGGCGAACGCAGAGTCGAAGCGGTCGTCCAGGGTGTCGGGTGCCGGCACGGGGCCGGTGTCGTCGGACTCGTCGTACAGCTTCCCCCACCAGTCGTCCCCGTCGCCGGAGGTACCGGTGCGCCTGTCCCCCTGCTGGCTCATGCCCCTATTGTCCACAGCCAGGGCCGTACGAAAACGGGGCAACCGGAAATAGTTGGGCGCGACTCGGCTGCGTACAGCCAAAAAAGAGTCCGCCGGGCGGCCCCACCCCCCACGGGAAGGACGCCCGGCGGACCGTCTGTCGGCCGTGGTGACTAGCGCACGTCGTACGCGCGGACCACGGTCTGGGTGACGGAGTTGCCGTTCTCATCCGTCAGTTCGGTCTTGAGCCAGACCTGCTTGCCGGAGGCGCCCGCGTGGTTCACGGTCGCCGTCCGCTCCTTGCCGGAGCCGGAAATCGCGGCCTCGGTCCAGGTCTGCCCCTCGTCGTACGAGTACGACAGCTTGGCCGACTTGATGGCCCCCGGGGCGTACCCGGCGTGGCCCTTGACGGTCAGGCCGATCTTCAACCCGTCCTTCGCCTCAAGGGTCTTGAGCCCGTCCTCCGGCAACGTGTAGCGCGGGAAGAGTATTCCAAGACCCTGTGAGAACTGGGACTCGTCGAGCTTGGAGCGGAACTTCCAGATCGTCTGCACGGCGCTGGAGCGCTGCCACACCTTGGCGGGCGAGCCGATCTTCTCGATGCGCTGCTCGAGTTCGTACGTCGCCTCCTCGGCCGGGACCTCGAAGGCACCGGACGGGTAGCCGCTCTCGCCGATCTGCTCGCCGTCGCGGCGCAGCACCAGGCCGCCGATGTCGCCGAACGAGCCCGGGATTCCGTCGTGGCCGCCGTCGCTCCACATGGTGCCCTCGAAGCCGATCAGGTTGCCCTGGCGCTCCGCGGCCAGCAGCTCCTTGCCGGTCTCGTCGTGCGGCACGGACGGGGTGACGACGCCGTCGTACCAGCTCTCGTTGCTCGTCTTGCCGGCCTGGTAGGAGCGCGGCCGGTCCACCATGTACTCGCCCCAGGGGAAGCTGGAGGAGAGCTTGTGCTGCCAGGTGGTGGCGCCCGCCGAGTAGTACTCGGTGCGCCTGCCCGGGGACGGGACGGTCTCGATCTCGCCGATGAACGTACTCATGCCGATCGGCGTGGTGGTGGAGACGAGGTCGAGGAAGTCGGTGCCGACGCCCATCGCGTGGTAGCTCGACTCGACCTTGCCGAGGCCGCTGTCGCGGACCTTGTACGTCCGGTCGCCGTGGATCGCGCCGTCCTCGGCGAAGAAGAGGTTGTAGACGTACGGGCTCTTCGCCGTGGCCTTCCAGTTCAGCGTGACCGGGCCGGTGGCGAGCTTGGCGAGAAGGGCCTTGGCCTCGGCGGACTGGACGGCCAGGCCGGGCAGTTCGCCGCCCACGAAGCCCATCGACGGGAACCAGCGGCCGGGTGCGTCGCGGTGGGCGAGGACGGCCTTGGCGCCCTCGGCCTTGGCGTTGCGGGCGATCGCGAACAGCGAGGTGCTGTCGTTCGGGACCTTGACCAGGGCGATCTTGCCCTTGACGCCGGCCGCCTTGAGCTCTTCCGGGGTGCCGGTCTTGGCGTCGACGAGCTCGGCGGAGCCGGTGCCGTCGAGGTTGGCGGAGCCGGTGGACGCGGTGGTCGGGTGCAGGACCGGGCCGCCCTCGGCCTTCAGCTCGGATATCTGCGGGGCTGCCGCTCGCCAGGTCGAGCCGAACTCGAACTCGCCGTCACGGGCGTCGCCTTCGATCGAGGCGTAGTAGCCGCGGATCGAGCGCGGGCCCTGGGCGGTGAAGCCGTGACCCGACTCGTCCCAGGTGCGGGCGAAGGACAGGGTGGCGCCGCGCGGCTCGCTCGGCTCGTCGGTCTTGATGCTCAGCCGGTGCGCCTTGCGGGCGTCCAGCGTGATGGTGGTGTCCTTCTTCAGCTGGACCTGGGGGCGGCCCAGGTAGCTGATGGAGTCGTAGAGGCTCGCGCCCTCGCCCGCGTCGGGGGTGGCGACGAAGCCGGAGAGGAAGTAGCGGCCGGGACGCAGCTCGTACGAGAGGCTGTTCTCGCCCTCGTTGAAGCGCCGGGAGCCCTTGGCGTCGTCCATGCCGATCACGTCGAGCGAGGACGGGCCGTCGGCGGGCTTGCCCTGGCGGTCGATGAGCTTGACCCGCAGGGTGACCGTCTCCGGCTGGACGTACAGGGAGAACGGCGTGGAGACGTGAACTCCCTTGGCGCCCTTGGCGATTACCCGGCCGGTGATGTCGCCGTACTGGCCGGGCTCCAGGCGGGTGCCCGGGTCCAGCTTCAGCGGCACCTTGACCGTGGCGCCCGCCGGGACGGTGACCGAGCTCTTGGCGAGGCGGGCGAGCGAGGAGCGGATCGTCGACCCGTCGTGGCCGCGGAACTTCGCCAGGCCCAGGTCGAGCCGGACCGCCTTGTCGGAGGTGTTGGTGTACGGCACCTCGACGGTGGTGCGGTCGCTGCTGTCCTGCGGCCAGTTGAAGGTGCCGCCCTGCAGTGCGGGCGCGGAGAGCACCGTCTGGTCGACGGCGCCCTTCACGTCGAGCAGGCCGCCACCGCTCCGGCGGACGTCACCGGGAATGTCCGGGTTCGCGGAGGAGACGAGCGCGGACTTGAGCTGCTGCGGCGTCCAGTCGGGGTGGCGCTGCTTGAGGATGGCGGCCGCACCGGCGACATGAGGCGTGGCCATCGACGTACCGCTCATCGACTGGTACGCGTAGACGCCGCGGCCGCCCGCGTTGGCGGCGGAGATGTCGACACCGGGGGCGGTGATCTCCGGCTTGAGGGTGTGCGTGGTGGGCGCCGGGCCGCGGCTGGAGAAGTACGCCGTGGCGTTCTCGCGGTCGACGGCGCCGACGGACAGGACGCCGGGGGTGCAGCCGGGCGAGCTGATCGAGTTGTCGCCGATCCTTTCGCCCAGGTTGCCGGCGGCGACGACGAACAACGTGCCGGAGTTCCGGGCGAATTCCTCGGCCGCGGTGCTCATCGGGTCGTCGCAGTCCGTGGGCAGGCCGCTGCCGAGGCTCATGGAGACGACGTCGGCCTTGTTGTCGACGGCCCACTGCATGCCGGCGATGATCCAGGAGGTGTCGCCCTCGCCGGAGTCGTTGAGGACCTTGCCCGCGAGGAGGTCGGCGCCGGGCGCGACGCCCTTCTTCTTGCCGTCGCTGGCCGCGCCGGAGCCGCCCACCGTGGAGGTGGTGTGGGTGCCGTGGCCCTGCCGGTCGTCGGTGGTGTCCGAGTCGGTGAAGTTCTTGGACGCGGCGATCCGTCCCTTGAGGTCGGGGTGGTCCGCGTCGACGCCGGTGTCCAGGACCGCGACCTTGGTGCCCTTGCCGTCGTAGCCGGCGGCCCACGCCTCGGGGGCGTGCACCTGCTTCGTCGACTTGTCGAGGGTCGACTCGACCTTGGCGTCGAGCCAGAGCTTCTTCACGTCGGATGCGGCGCGGGACTTGGGGCTGGTGAGGTCGGCCCAGAAGTCGGCGGCCTTCTTCTTGTCGGCCTTGAGGGCCACGCCGTCGATGACGTCGAGGACCAGCTCGCGCTCGGCCCCGCGCAGGGTCGCCGGGATACTTCGGGACACATCCACCGATTTGTCGTAAGTGGCAATCAGTGGCAGCGACTTGGCGTGCGCGTCGTCGTAGCCCTGGCGCACCAGGCCGGTGACGTTGAACAGCTGCTCGTCGACCTTGCCCGCGGCGATCGCCTCGACGGCGCCCTCGGGGTAGACGAACAGGTCCTTGCCCGACTGACGGGTGGTCACGATCGGCTGGAAGCCGTCCTCGCGAGGCAGCACCGTCGCGGCGCTGCGGCCCGAACTGTCGGTGCCGACAAGGACCTTGTCGCCCGTGACGAGGGTGACGGTGGACTGCTTGCCGCCCTTGCCCTTGGCCGCCGCGGCCTTGCTGCCGACGATCTGTCTCTTGCCCGGCTGGTCCCCCTGTGGCTGCGCCACGGAGGGCACGGCCGCGGTACAGGCCAGGACGGCGGCGGTCGCCACCCCCAGGGCACTCCGCGATATGGCGCGCATCGGTCTCCCCAACTCGAGTCTGCGGTGCGATGACATTGGCAGAGAGGCGGGTGGTGCAGGGATGATGTCCTGAGGCGGGTTTGCGCCGGGGCGGTTTTCCGCCACGGTGGGCGTCGCCTGGGGCGTGTGCCGGAAGTCCCTCCGTTCGCCCGGAGGGCGGGCCCTGCGGCGTCTGGTGCGTGCTCTCGGCGTGCCCGGCGGAAGTCCTCGTACTGGATGTACTTGGGCTTCCGCCGGGTGCGGCGAGAGGGGGTCCCCCTGCTCGAAGAGCTTGGGGGAGCGTGCCAGGCGTGGCGGGGCAGGAGGGACTTCCGGCACACGCCCCAAGGGGGACGGCAGAGTTCGAGCAGATCGCGCGCGTGGGAGGGCAGCAGCTGATGCTGGGGGCCATAGGACTGGATGAGGTGCAGGAGACGGCGTACCGGACGCTCGTCTCGCTCGGCGCGGCGGACGTCGGCGACCTCGCGCACCGGCTCGGCTTCGGCGAGGTCGACGCCGAGCGGGCCCTGCGCCGGCTGGAGAACCACGGGCTCGCCGCCCAGTCGTCGGCCCGGCCCGGACGCTGGGTCGCGGCGCCGCCCGGGGTCGCCCTGGGCGCGCTGCTCACCCAGCAGCGGCACGAGCTGGAGCAGGCCGAGCTGGCGGCGGCGCTGCTCTCCGAGGAGTACCGGGCACAGGCCGCCGAGCCCGCGGTGCACGACCTCGTGGAGGTGGTGACCGGGGCCGGGGCGGTCGCCCAGCGCTTCCTGCAGCTGCAGCTGGGCGCCACGGAGGAGGTGTGCGCGCTGGTCACCGGGCGGCCCGTGGTGGTCGCCGGGAATGACAACGATGCCGAGGTGCAGGCCGCCGGGCGGGGGGTTTCCTACCGGGTGGTGGTCGAGCGCGAGGTGCTTTTCCAGCCCACCGGTCTCGTCGACCTCTCGGCCGCGCTCGGCCGGTCGGAGCAGGTTCGGGTGGTCGACCGGGTGCCGACCAAGCTGGTCATCGCCGACCGGTCGCTTGCGATGGTGCCGCTCACCTCGCGGATGGCGGAGCCTGCGGCGTTGGTGGTGCACGCGAGTGGGTTGCTGGAGTCTTTGACGGGGCTTTTTGAGGCGGTGTGGCGGGATGCGTTGCCGCTGCGGCTCGGCGAAGGGGGTGTGGGGGTCGAGGAGGTGGCCTCCTCGGGGCCGGATGGGACTGACCTGGAGATTCTGTCGCTCCTGCTGGCCGGCCTCACTGACGCCAGCGTCGCCAAGCAGCTTGATCTCGGGCTGCGGACTGTGCAGCGGCGCGTGAAGCGGCTGATGGAGCTCACCGGGGTGACCACGCGGTTGCAGTTGGGGTGGCATGCGTATGAGCGCGGGTGGGTGGCTCGCTGAGGTTCTTCTTTGCCCCTCCCCGCCCCTTCCCGTAAGGCTGCCGCCGGCTTCAAAAGACTGTCCTCAAACGCCGGACGGGCTGATGGGACGGGCTGAGTGTTGGTCCTAGGTCCAACATCCGATGCGCCCAGCCGCACGCACGTGATTCGCTGGGGCATGAGCGAATTCAGTGCGGTCGAGCGGGCCTATCTCAAGGCGCAGCGTCTGGGGCGGATGGCCACCGTCGACGGCAAGGGGCAGCCCCAGGCCAACCCCGTCGGGTTCTTCCCGCAGGACGACGGGACGATCCTGATCGGCGGCTACGCCCTGGCCACCACCAAGAAGTGGCGCAACCTGCGGGGCAACCCGAAGGTCGCCCTCGTCGTAGACGACATCGTCAGCTTCAAGCCCTGGCGCGTACGGGGCGTGGAGATCCGCGGCGAGGCGGAACTCGTGACCGGCCCGCACGAACTGGGCCCGCACTTCAGCGAAGAGCTGATCCGCATTCACCCCGCGAAGATCCACAGCTGGGGGCTGGAAGAGCCCACGGGCTGAGCCCAGGTGCGGTTGGGCCTGCCCCCCCGGTGCAAGGTCCGATAGGCTCGAAGTGTGATGGCCGACCAGCGCGCCTCGGACCCGTACGCCATCGTCGCCGTGGCCTCCTCCGCCGGGGGCGTCCAAGGACTGATCGCGCTTCTGGGAGCGCTGGGCCCGGAACTCTCGGTGCCGGTCCTCGTGGTCCAGCACCTCGATCCGAGGCATCGCACGGTGATCGCCGAGGTCCTCTCCCGCCGCACCGAACTGCCGGTGAAGCTCGCGGAGGCCGACGAGTTCGCCATGCCGGGCACCATCCACATCGCCCCTCCCGACCGGCATCTGCTCATCGGTTCCGACGGGCGTCTGACGCTGACCAGTACGGAACTCGTCCACTTCGTACGTCCCTCCGCCGACCTGCTCTTCGAGTCGGTGGCCGGCGCCTACGGACCGCGGGCGATCGCCTGCGTACTCACCGGGACCGGCAAGGACGGCGCGATGGGGACGGAAGCCGTCAAGTCACGCGGCGGTACCGTCATCGCCCAGGATCCGGCGACGGCGGAGTTCCCGGGGATGCCGCAAGCGGCGGTGGACACGGGAGCGGTGGATTTCGTGCTACCCCTTGACGAAATCGCCGCGGTCATCCGCGGACTTGTCGAGGTCAAGAGGCAGTGATGGGTGAACCGCAGGACGCTCAGGCCGATGAGGCGCTGGAGGAACTCCTTGTCTTCATCCGGGAGGCACGCGGCTTCGACTTCACGGGATACAAGCGTTCCACCCTGGGGCGGCGCATCCACAAACGGATGACCGACGTGGGCGTCACCACCTACGCGGACTATCAGGATCTGCTCGAAGCCGGTGCGGATGAATTCGACGCCCTCTTCAACACGATCCTCATCAACGTCACGTCCTTCTTCCGGGATCCGGACGCCTGGACCTTCCTGCAGCGTGAGGTCGTCCCCGAACTGATCGCGGACCTCATGCCCGATCAGGAGATCAGGGTGTGGAGCGCGGGCTGCTCCAGCGGTGAGGAGGCGTACTCGCTGGCCATCGTGTTCGCGGAGGCGCTGGGCATCGAGGAGTGCCTGCGCCGCGTCAAGATCTACGCCACGGACGTCGACGAGGAAGCGCTGCGCGAGGCCCGCTCGGGGCTGTACCCGGCGAAGTCGCTGGAACCACTCGCCGCAGAGCTGCGGGAGAAGTACTTCGAGCAGAACGGCGCCCAGTTCAGCTTCCGCCCCGATCTGAGACGGCGGGTGATCTTCGGACGGCACGACATCACCCGTGACGCCCCGATCTCCCGGCTCGATCTGCTGATCTGCCGCAACACACTGATGTACTTCAACGTCGAGGCCCAGACGCAGATCGTCGACCGCTTCCACTTCGCACTGCGCCAGGCCGGTTTCCTCTTCCTCGGCAAGGCCGAGATGCTGCTGAACGACGCGGACCGGTTCGAAGTGGCCGACATGCGGCAGCGGATCTTCCGGCGCAGCGCGGGCGACGCCGAACTGCCGTACCACCCGGCCCCGTTGAAGATCAGGGCCGCCACGGGCACCGAGCTGCACTCGGTCGCGCGCACCCGTCAGCTGCGCGATCTGGTCCTCGACGGAGGCCCGACCCCGTCGATCGCCATCGACGGCGACGGCATCGTCGTGGTGATCAACAGCCAGGCGAGGAGCCAGTTCGGTCTGACCTCCGCCGACATCGGGCGGCCCTTCCAGGATCTGGAGATCTCCTACCGGCCGGTCGAACTCCGCTCCCTGATCGACCAGTCCATCCACGAGCGCAGGACCCTTCGGGTCAACAGGGCCGAACGGCGAGTGGGCGAGGACGTCCAGTACCTCGACATCCTCATCCAGCCACTCGCCGGGCCCAACAGCCTGCACGTCGCCACCACCATCTCCTTCACCGACGTCACCGTGGCCACCCGACTCAAGGCCGAGGTGAAGCGAGTGCGGGAGGACCTGGAAACCGCGTACGAGGAACTGCAGTCGACCAACGAAGAGCTGGAAACCACCAACGAAGAACTCCAGTCCAGCATCGAGGAACTGGAGACCACCAACGAAGAACTCCAGTCGACCAACGAAGAGCTGGAAACCACCAACGAAGAACTCCAGTCCGGCAACGAGGAACTGGAGACCATGAACGACGAGATGCGCATCCGCACCGAGGAGCTGGACGAGGCCAGGGCATTCCTGGAGGCCGTTCTGACCAGCATCGCGGCGGGAGTGGTGGTCCTGGACAGCAACCTGAAGGTCAGGAGCTGGAACCGGGGTGCCACCGACCTGTGGGGGCTGCGTGCGGACGAGGTCGTCGACGAGCATTTCTTCGGGCTCGACTTCGGACTTCCCACCGACGTACTGCAGCCCGTGGTGCAGCAATGCCTGAAGTCCCGCAAGCGTTCCGGCCCGGTCGCCGTGCAGTCCATGAGCCGTATCGGCCGGCCCATCACCTGTGACGTGTTCTGCTCCCCGTACGACGGGCACAACGGCGGCGTCGTCCTGATGATGGAAGAAAGCCGAAGCGATAGCCCTGGCTGACCCCGCCGCGTACGCTCCGAGCATGGACTCGCAGGGGCAGGACGAGGCCCTCAGCCTGGCCGACATGGCGTGGCGCCGTGCTGCTCAGGCGCTGGAGCGTGCGCAACGGGCCGAGGCGGCCGCCGAGCGCAACGAATTACTGGCGGCCCGGCCGGACGGCGAGTTCTATGCCCACATCGCGGCGACGCACCGCAGAACTGCCGCGTGCCACCGGTCCTCGGCCCGTCTCCAGGAGGCGTTCGCCCGGCGCACGGCGGCATGGGCGCAGGGGCAGGGGCAGGGGGGCCAGCCCCGGTTCATGACCGGTGTCGCCGAGGCGTGCGGCACGGACAGCGCCGCGCTCACCCTGGTCGACTCCGAGCAGAACCAGCTCGCGGTGGCGGCGTCCGACGAACCCTCCCGGGCCGCACAGGATTTGGAGTACGTACTCGGCGAGGGCCCGTGCCGTGACGCGGCCTTCGAACGGCGCCCGATCCACGCGTCGGGGACGGCGATCGGAGCGCGCTGGCCCGGCTACGGAATCGCCCTCGCCTCCCTGGGAGTCACCTCGGTGATCGCCGTTCCCCTGCAGACGCAGGAGAGTTGCATCGGGGCGCTGGCGGTGTTCGGCCCACGGCCCGGCCGCGGCGGCTCCTCCGGACTGGACGAGGTGGCCGCCGCACTCACCCGCATCGTGCTGCTCGGCCCCGACGCCGATCCGGAACTCTACGGCGGAACGGACCACCGCGAGACGGTGCAGCAGGCAGTGGGCATCCTCTCCGTTCGGATCGGCTGCGCCATCGACGACGCACTGGCACTCATCAAGGCCCGGGCATTCGCGGAGGAAACGTCCACCGAGGTGATCGCCCGCCGGATCGTGCACGGAGAGCTCAACCTCGGTTAAGGAGAGCTCAATCTCGGTCAAACGGAGACCTGAACCTAGGTCAAGGGGAGAAGCCGCATGACGCCCGAACAACGGCTGGCCGACACCTTCGTGGCCCTGGCCGGCAGCACGAGGGACGGCGCACCGGACATTCCCGGAACGCTATCCCTCCTCGCGCACCGCACCCCTCCCCTCCTCGGGGTCCGGGCCGCGACCGTGGTGTTCGTCCCCGGCGAGCGCGAGGAGACACGGGTGTACGGCTCCAATCCCGAGGTGTCCCGCTTGGAGCGCGACTCCGTCGGCCGGCACGAGGGCCCCGGCCACGACTTCCGCCACGCCGACGAGCACCCGATTCAGGCGGCCCTCGACAGCCGGCCGACCGTCCTGCGCTGGCCGCACTACACCTCACGGGCCGTGGAACTGGGCTACACCCACGCGGCAGCCCTCCCCCTGCGCGGGCACACGCGGACCAGCGGCGCGCTCGTTCTGCTGTCAGGACCCGGGAGCGACTTCTCCCCGCGCACCCTGCAACTCGGCCAGTCCGTGGCCGACTTCACCGCCGTCATTCTTGAAAGCGCGTACGAAGCCGAACGCAGCCGGACACTCACCGCCCAGTTGGAGCAGGCCCTGACCAGCCGCGTGATCATCGAGCAGGCGAAGGGCGTACTGGCGACGCAGAGATCGCTGACCATGGGCGATGCCTTCAACCTCCTTCGTCGGCACGCGCGTTCACATCAGCGGCTGCTCAGCGACGTGGCCCGCGAGGTGGTCGAAGGGCGCCCCGATCCCGAATTGGCGAATCCCAAGGCCCAGTAGTTCCCGGGGCCTGTAGCGCACCTTTACCACGCGCCTTCCAGGCCGAGCAGTTGCTGCTTGCGCTCCAGCCCACCGGCGTACCCGGTGAGCGACCCGTCCGCGCCGATCACCCGGTGGCAGGGGCGCACGATCAGCAGCGGGTTGGCGCCGACCGCGCCGCCGATCGCCCGGACCGCGGCCCGCGAGGCGCCGATCTGCCGGGCGAGCGCGCCGTAGCTCGTGGTCGCGCCGTACGGTACGTCGTCCAGCGCCGCCCACACCCGCTCGCGGAACTCGGTGCCGTCGGTGTGGAAGGTCAGGTCGAAGTCCTTCAACTCCCCGGCGAAATAGGCCCGCAGCTGGCGCTCGGCCTCCTGGAACGCCTCGGGTGCGTGCCGCCACTCGGGCTGCCGGACGCGGCCGCCCTTCTGGCCGGGCACGGACAGCGAGCCGAGCGCCCCGGATCCGTCGCCGGTCAGGAGGAGTTCGCCGAGCGGGCTGTCGAGGGTCGTCCAGTACGTCGTCGCTGTAGCGGTCGTGCTCATCGGGTGGGCTCCCACTCGGTCCGGGTCCAGAGGTGTTGTGCGGCGTACGAACGCCAGGGTCGCCAGGCGTCGCTCAGCGCCGGCTCGCCGGGCACCGCCACGTCGGGGTCGCCGAGCGCCCGCATGCGGATGTACGCCGCCGTCCGCGCGTCCACGCCGTCGACCGCGAGCAGCGCCTGCTCGGCGTCGTCCCGGTCGGCGCCCGCGTCAAGGCGGACCGAGCCGTCGGCCAGGGCGGCGGCCAGCGGGAGCGACGGGGCAAGGGCCCTCGTCTCGGGGAAGACGTGGGTGAGCGAGCCGCACGGCACGTCGAGGCGGGTGCCGTAGGTGTGGACGAGGCGGTGGGCCTCGTCCCGGCCCGCCACGACGCGCACCGCGAGCTCCGCCGGGTCGGCCGCGCCGGGTGAGCGCAGGCCCGGCCGGGCCGCGACGAGCGGGCCCAACTCGGCGTCGGAGCCCAGGCGTTCGTCGACCGCCTGGGGGTCGGCGTCCAGGTCGAAGAGGCGGCGCAGGCGCTGCACGGCAGTGGTGAGGTCGCGCAGGTCGGTGAGGTGGATCCGGGCGTCGAGCCAGGGCCCGGCCTCCTTCTCGTCGACGGCGGCGATGCCCGTGCCGTGCGGGAGGCGCAGGGTGCGGCGGTAGGTGCGTACGCCCGGCTCCCCCGCCATCTCCTCCAGGCCGGGGACGGCCTCGCGGGCGAGCAGGTCGAAGAGCGAGGCGCGGTGGTAGGGCATGCGGTGGGCGAGGCGCAGCGGGACCCCCGCGACCAGGCCGGTGTCCTTGCTCGACGTGGCCTGCCCGGTCGCCTTGGCCGTCTTGGACACCCTGGCCGTCTTGGACACCTTGGCCACCTTCGTGCCGGACTCCGCGCGCAGGGCGCTCGGCGTGCGCGCGTACACCTGACGGATGGTGTCGTTGAACTGCCGCACGCTGGCGAAGCCCGCGGCGAACGCGATGTCGGTGATGGGCAGTTCGGTGGAGTGCAGCAGGACACGGGCGGTGTGCGCGCGCTGCGCCCTGGCGAGCGCGACCGGTCCCGCGCCCAGCTCCGCGGTGAGCTGGCGCTGCACCTGGCGGGCGCTGTAGCCGAGCCGCAGGGCGAGGCCGGGGACGCCCTCGCGGTCGACGACGCCGTCGCCGATCATGCGCATGGCGCGGCCCACGACATCGGCCCGTACGTTCCAGTCGGCCGAGCCGGGAACGGCGTCGGGGCGGCAGCGGCGACAGGCCCGGAAGCCGCCTGACTGGGCGGCGGCCGCGGTCGGGTAGAACCGGACGTTGTGGCGCTTGGGGGTGACGGCGGGGCAGCTCGGCCGGCAGTAGATGCCGGTGGTCTCGACGGCGAAGAAGAACTCTCCGTCGAAGCGAGCGTCTCTGCTCCGCACCGCCTGGTATCTGGTCTCCTCGTCGATCACGCAGTCCATTGTGAGGCAGGGACCCGCTTGGGTCTGGCGGGAATCGGACATGGGCCTCGCAGGCCCGCACGCCACGGGGCTCCGCCCCGGACCCCGCTCCTCAAACGCCGGAGGGGCTGATTTCTGCCCCACCGGAAAGATCACATTGCGTCGACCGGCAAAGAGCAGGCAAAGTGGCAGGCACTGATCTTTTACTGACAAGGGCCTGCCATGTCTGTCTCCGTCCCCCGCCTGCTCACCGCCTGCGGCGCCACCGCGCTGCTCGCCCTCACCGCCACGGCCTGCGCCGATGACGGCCAGGCGGTCGGTGTCGTCACCTACTCCGCCGCGTCCCAGGAGGCGGAGGCCGGTGGTCACGGTGAGGCCGAGGCCGCCGAGGAGTCCGGCGGTCACGGTGAGGCGGCTGCCGCGGAGGAGCACTCGAAGACCAACCCGTACCTCAAGGGCTGCCACAAGATGGCCGAGCCGGCGACGAAGGTGCACAACAACACCAACGCCGACCTGGTCGCCTTCACCGGCGCCGACTGCACGGGCGAGTCCAAGCACATCGGCAGCAAGACGGCGGACGCCACCGCGCCGCACGCCGACGCCTGGCAGAGCTACAACTTCACCCCGCACAACTGAGCAAGGGGTCCGTCGGCCAGGCCGCCACAGCCGGCCGACGGACCCTCCCCGGTGCCCGGCCAGGCACCGACCCCCCGGGTGCGTACCCGGAAGTCTGATCAGCGGCCGTGACCCCGCTTGGCCTCCATGTTCGCCCGGCCCTGCGCCTGCTTGATCCGCCAGTCGCGGCGGATCGAGGCCCGCAGCCGGGCATCGGTCTTGGCGACGAGGCGCTGGTTCTCGCGCAGCAGCTTGCGGTAGCTGTCGAGGCGGCGCTCGGAGAGCTCCCCGTCGTCCAGCGCGGCAAGCACCGCACAGCCCGGCTCCGCCTCGTGGGCGCAGTCGTGGAAGCGGCAGTCCGCCGCCAGTTCCTCGATCTCCGCGAAGACCTGTCCGACGCCGGTCTCGGCGTCCCACAGGCCGACGCCGCGCAGCCCCGGTGTGTCGATGAGGACACCGCCACCGGGCAGCAGGAGGAGGTTGCGGGTGGTCGTGGTGTGCCGGCCCTTGCCGTCCACGTCACGGGTGGCCTGTACGTCCATGACGTCCTCGCCGAGCAGCGCGTTGGCCAGCGTGGACTTGCCCGCGCCGGACTGGCCGAGGAGCACGCTGGTGCCGCCCGCGACGACGGCCGCGAGGACATCGGTGCCGTCCCCGTCGGTGGCGCTGACGGGCAGCACCTGGACGCCCGGGGCCGCCGTCTCGACGTCCTGGACGAGGTGGGCCCGCGTCACCGGGTCCGGCACCAGGTCGGCCTTGGTGAGGACGACGAGGGGCTGGGCCCCGGACTCCCAGGCGAGGGCCAGGAAGCGTTCGATGCGGCCGAGGTCGAGCTCGACGGCGAGCGAGACCGCGATGATGGCGTGGTCGACGTTGGCCGCGAGGATCTGCCCCTCGGACCGCTTGGACGACGTACTGCGGGCGATTTCCGTGCGACGCGGCAGATAGACGCGCACCAGTCGCGGATCGCCGTCCGGGTCGACGGCGGCCCAGTCGCCGGTGCAGATGACTCGTAGGGGGTCGTGCGGGGTGACGAGCGAGGTGTCGGCGCGGACGATTCCGTCGGCCGTGACGACATCGCACTGGCCGCGGTCCACGCGTACCACCCGGCCCGCGAGCAGCCCCTGCGCCGCGTACGGCGCGAAGGCGGAATCCCAGTCCGCGTCCCAGCCGTAGCCGGTCAGGGGGTGGGAGAGGGTGCTGAGATCAGCAGAACTCAAGGGAGGGACCCTTCACATGAGTGGTCCCGGCGCTGACGCTACGAAGCGTTGGTTTCAGCCGGTGACCACGGGGGTGGGAGTGATGAACTTCTGGATGCGAGCAGCGCTCGTCGCCGTGACAGTCATCAGAGACACCTCCGTACATGTGGGGCCCGGGGCCGGTGATCGGGGATCATCGGCAAGAACGAGAGAACGGTAACCCGGCTCGCTCCGCGGGTGCCAACTATTTTCTGACCTGGGGTTTTCGGATTTCCGCACCCTTCCGCGCCCTTCCGCCCCACGGCGCCCCGCTGCTACGGTGTCGCGCATGTTCCTCTCCAGGCATTAGGGCACGCCCGGCCCGCGAACTGCCCAGGCAGTCGCGGCACTTCGGCGTCCCCCTTCCGCCTCGATCGAGGAACTTTCCCATGTCTGCGCCCATGCAAGGGCGGCCCTCGTATGCCGCCGTACTGCGCCTTCCGCACGCCCGACGCACCTTCGGTGCCGCCCTGCTCGGGCGGCTGTCGTACGGGGTGGTCGCCCTCTCCGTGATGCTGGCGGTGACCCGGGCCACCGGCTCGTACGCCGTCGCCGGCACGATCATGGCGCTGTTCGGCGCCACGAGTGTCTTCCTGTCCCCGCTCCGGGCGGCCCTCGTCGACCGCCACGGCCCACGCCCCGCGCTGCTGCCGATGGCCCTGCTCTACGCCGGCCTCCTCGCCGCGCTCGCCGCCGCCTCCTGGCGGCCCGGCGCCCCCGCGCTCCTGCTTGGCGCGCTCGCCGCCGGGGCGGGTGCCTGCACGCCTCCGCTCGGCCCCTCGATGCGGGCCATCTGGCGCGAACTCACCGATGACCAGAGGCTGTTGCAGCGCGCGTACAGCCTGGACGGGGTCGCGGAGGAGCTGTTGTTCGTCTCCGGTCCGCTGCTCGTCGGCGTACTGGTGCAGGTCGCACCCCCGGCGGCCGGTGTCGCGCTGAGCGCGCTGCTCGTGGGGGTCGGGACGTTCGCGTTCGTCATGTCGCCGGCCGTTCGGGACGTACGGCCGGCCGCTGCCGCCAAGGCGACGGCACGCTCCGGGGCGCGGCCGCAGGGGGCCCGGGCGCTGCTGACGCCGGTCGTGGTGGCGGCCGGGGTCGGCCTTGCCCTGGGCGCCATGGATCTGCTGGTCCTCGCGTTCGCGGCGGACCGGCACCAGGGGGACGACGTGGTCGCCTGGGTGCTCGCCGCCCTCTCGGCGGGCAGCGCGGTCGGCGGGCTGCTGAACGGTGCCGTCAACTGGCGTACGAGCATCCGCGTGCGGCTGCCGCTGCTGACGGTCGGTCTCGGTCTCGCCCTGGCCGCGGCGGGTCTCGCGCCGGGTGTGGGGACGCTCACCGTGGCGGTGGCGTGTGCGGGGTTCTTCGTGGCTCCGGCGCTCACCACGGCGTATCTGCTGGCCGACGAGGTGGCCCCGGCCGGGCGCCGCACACAGGCGGGCGCCTGGGTCAACACCGCGGTGAACGCGGGGATTTCGGGTGGCACGGCGGTGGCCGGCGTGCTGGCGGCCCGACTGCCGCTCGGGGCGTGCTTCGCCCTCGCGGGCGGCGTGACCCTGCTCGCGGCGCTGGTGGCCTGCTTCGGGCGGAGGGCGAAGGCGGGGGCGGAAGCGGAGACGGGGACGGGGACGGGGACGGAAGCGGAGACGGAGGCGGAGGCGGCTCACGCCTCGGGAACCCCGGCCGCGCGCACCAGCACCTCGGTGTGAAGCGAAGGTGCACGTCAGGCTCCTGCGCGGCGAACAAGTGCCGCTCGTCGCGAGGGATGGAGCTGGTTCTTCCCTGTTCCACGTTTCGCCGGGCGGGAGTCGGGCGGACGTCACCCGGCTCGGGGAGGTTCCTTGCCGCGAGGCCGCCCCAGGCCTCGCGGTGAGGGGCCTTGCAGCGAGGTCCCCACCGACCGCGTCCGCACGGAGAGCAGGCCCACCATGTCGAGCCCCGCCATATCCCCTCCGGCCAGCGGCACCTACGCCGTCGCGATCGCCGACTCCCCCGAACTCGTCGCCGCCGCCCAGCGGTTGCGGCACCAGGTCTTCGCCGGGGAGCTGGGCGCCCGGCTGCACTCCCCCGTCCCCGGACACGACATCGACGAGTTCGATGCGGTGGCCGACCATCTCGTCGTGACCGAGACCGGCTCCGGCGAGGTCGTCGGCACCTACCGTCTGGTGCCGCCCGGCCGCAGCGAACGGCTCTACTCCGAGGGCGAGTTCGACCTGACCGCCCTGGGTGGCATACGCCCCCAGCTGGTGGAGGCGGGCCGCTCCTGTGTGCACCCCGACCATCGCGGCGGGGCCGTGATCAACCTGATGTGGTCGGCGCTCGCCCGTTACGTCCTGCTGTCCGGGCACGGCTACCTGGCCGGCTGTGCCTCCGTACCGCTCGACGACGGCGGCCGCGCCGCCAGCAGCGCCTGGCTCCTCGGCAACGCCCGGCACGCGGCCCCGCCCGAGCTGCGCGTCCACCCGCACCACCCGTGGCAGCCGCCGGCCCCGCTCCCCGGCCGGCCGAGCCCCGCCGATCTGCCGCCGCTGCTTCGCGGCTATCTGCGGCTCGGGGCGTGGATGTGCGGGGCGCCCGCGTACGACGCCGAGTTCGGGGTCGCGGACTTCTATGTGCTCTTGCCGATGGACCGGGTGAACACGCGGTACCGGCGGTACTTCCTCGGCGAGGACGCAGCCGGGCCCGCGGTGCGGCGATGAGTGCGTGGGCGGTGTATTCGCCCTGCACTCCACGGTGTGCGGTGCAGGGCGCTCCGCCGGTCCGGCCCGGTGCGGTCGTGCGGCGTTACCGGGACTTCGGGCTCGCCGTGCTTGGCGCGCTCGCCTCCGGTGGGGCGCTGGCGGATCCGGAGGTGGTGCGGGGGCGGGCGCTGCGGTTGCTCGACGCGTTGGACGTACGTCTTGAGGGCGATGCCTCGCCGCTGCGGGTGGCCGGTCCGGCCGGGCCCGGGACCCTCACGCCCGGGACCCTCATCGCGGCCGATCACATTTCGTGGCTGGATGTCGTGGCTCTGCTGGCCCGGGAGCCGGTGACCGTGGTGGCCAAGCGGGAGGTGGGGGGCTGGCCGGTGGTCGGGCGGCTGGCCCGGGCTGCGGGTACGTGCTTCATCGATCGGGATCGGTTGCGGGATCTGCCGGATGCGGTGGGGCGGGTGCGGGATGCCCTGGCGGGTGGGCGGTCGGTGGTGGTCTTTCCACAGGGGACCACCTGGTGTCGTGCCTCGGGGGGTGTGTTTCGGCGGGCCATGTTTCAGGCTGCGTTGGATGCGGGGGCTGCGGTGCGGCCGGTGACGGTGAGCTATCTGCAGGGTGGTGTGGCCAGTACGGTGGCCGCGTTCGTGGGGGATGACGGGTTTGTGCCGTCCCTTCGGCGGGTGGCACGTGCCCGTGGGCTGGCTGTGCGGGTGCAGGGGCATGCGCCCCTGTTCCCCGGCGATTGGGGGGATCGGCGGGTATTGGCTGCTGCGGCTCAGGAGGCGGTGTTCGGGGCGGATTTGATTCCCCACCCCGCCCCTTCCCGAAAGTCTTCGACGACTGGGGCTTCGCCCCTGGCCCCCGGATCGGCCTTCGGCCTCTGTCCTCAAACGCCGGACGGGCTGGAGAGATGCGGACCGACTGAAGAGGAAGGGAAGCGGACAGGAAGCGGACGGGAAAAGGAAGGGAAGAGGAAGGGCTGAAGAGAGCCGGTGGGAGGGGCTGACATAGGACAGGGCATCCCCCAAGATCAGGAGGCGTGGATTCCATCGCGTACTACGAGGACTTCTCCCCCGGCACCGGCGCCCTCCCGCCCCGCGCCCAGCATCCCGGCAGCGATGCCGCCCGCCTCTCCCTGAACGGGACTTGGCGGTTTCGGCTCTCGGAGACCGCCGTCGTCGACGACGGGTTCGCCGAGCCCGGGCATGATGCCTCCGGGTGGGCGGAGGTCGAGGTGCCGGGGCACTGGGTGTTGCAGGGGCACGGGGCACCCGCGTACACGAACACCCTTTATCCCTTCCCTCTCGATCCGCCGCACGTGCCCACCGAGAATCCGACCGGTGATCACCTGCGCACCTTCGACCTGCCGGAGGCCTGGCCCGGCGAAGGCGACGCCGTCCTGCGGTTCGAGGGCGTCGAGAGCTGTGCGCGCGTGTGGCTGAACGGCACTGAGCTCGGGGAGTTCAAGGGGTCGCGGCTGCCGCACGAGTTCGCGGTCGGCGGCCTCCTCAAGGAGGCCGGCAATGTGCTGGCCGTGCGGGTGCACCAGTGGTCGTCCGGGAGTTATCTGGAGGACCAGGACCAGTGGTGGCTGCCCGGCATCTTCCGGGATGTCACGTTGGAGCACCGGCCGGCCGGGCACGTACGTGACCACTTCGTGCACGCCTCGTACGACCACACCACCGGGCACGGCACCCTGCGCGTCGACGCCGACCCCGGCGGCCGGGTCACCGTGCCCGAGCTGGGGATCAGTGTCGCGGCCGGGGAGTCCGTGACCGTGCCGGTCGAGGCCTGGTCGGCGGAGGTCCCCCGGTTGTACGAGGGCGAGTTGGCCGGTGACGGTGAGCGGGTGCGGCTGCGCATCGGGTTCCGGAGCGTGGCCGTCGAGGACGGGCTGCTCAAGGTGAACGGCCGGCGGATACTGCTGCGCGGCGTGAACCGGCACGAGTTCCACCCCGAGCGCGGTCGCGCCGTCGATCGCGACACCATGCGCGCCGACGTACTGCTCATGAAGCAGCACAACATCAATGCCGTGCGGACCAGCCACTATCCGCCGCATCCCGAATTCCTCGACCTCTGCGACGAGTTCGGGCTGTGGGTGATCGACGAGTGCGATCTGGAGACGCACGGCTTCCACGCGGTGGGCTGGCGCGACAATCCCGTCGACGACGAGCGGTGGACGCCGGCCCTGCTCGACCGGGCCGCCCGCATGGTGGAGCGCGACAAGAACCACGCCTCGGTCGTCATCTGGTCGCTCGGCAACGAGTGCGGCACCGGGCGCGGACTGACCGCCATGGCGGACTGGATGCGCGAGCGCGATCCGAGCAGGCCGCTGCATTACGAGGGCGACTGGAGCTGCGCGGACACCGACCTGTATTCGCGGATGTATGCCGATCACGCGGAGGTCGAGGCGATCGGACGGCGGGAGGAAGAGCCGCTGGAGGACGGGGAGTTGGATGTCCGGCGGCGGGGCATGCCGTTCATCCTCTGTGAGTACGCGCACGCCATGGGCAACGGGCCGGGCGGGCTCGCCGACTATCAGCGGCTCTTCGAGACGTACGAGCGCTGCCAGGGCGGCTTCGTCTGGGAGTGGATCGACCACGGGATCACGCATCCGGCGCACGGCTACGCCTACGGCGGTGACTTCGGGGAGCCGCTGCACGACGGGAACTTCGTGTGCGACGGCCTGCTCTTCCCGGACCGGACGCCGTCCCCGGGGCTCCTCGACTTCAAGTACGTCGTGCAGCCCGTGCGGATCGAGGGCGACGGGCGCGGCGGGATCGTACGGATCACCAATGGGTACGACTTCGCGGATCTGTCCGGGCTCGCGTTCACGTGGTCGTACGAGCGGGACGGTGAGAGCGTGCGGTCCGGCCGGCTGCCCGTGCCGCACGTCGGGCCCGGCGGGACGGTCGAGGTGAAGCTGCCTCCGCCACCGCCCCGCGACCCGGACGCCGAGACGCAGTGGACCGTGCGGGCGGTGCTCGCCCAGGACACGGCCTGGGCGGCGAAGGGCCATGAAGTGGCCTGGGCGCAGCTCGATGTCGAGTGGGGCATGGTCCCGCCCGTGCCCGGGGGTTCCGCTCCCGTGCGCGACGAGGCCGGCGGGCTGATCACGCTGGGCTCCGGGACCTTCGACGCGCGGACCGGGACCCTGCGGTCCCTCGACGGCCTGGAGGTCTCGGACTTCCGGCTCGACGTGTGGCGCGCCCCGACCGACAACGACAACGGCATGCCCTGGCGTGCGGAGGAACCCCTGGCCGTCCAGTGGCGCAAGCTGGGCCTGCATCGGATGCAACACCGCGTGGACGCCGTGGAGTTGGGCGAGGACGCGCTGACCGTACGGACCCGGGTGGCGCCCGCGGCGCACGATGCGGGGCTGCGGACCGAGTACCGGTGGATCTCCGACGGCGGCAAGCTGATGCTGACCGTCACCGTGACGCCGGAGGGCGAGTGGACGGTGCCGCTGCCGCGGCTCGGCGTCCGCTTCGGGATTCCGGCGGCGTTCCGGGAGGCGAGCTGGTTCGGCGGCGGGCCCGGTGAGGCGTATCCGGACACCGGGGCCGCGTCACGGCTCGGGCGGTGGGGGATGTCGGTGGCGGAACTGCAGACGCCCTATGTGCGGCCCCAGGAGAACGGGGCCCGGAGCAATGTGCGATGGGCCGAACTCGCCGACGGGGATGCGGTGTTGAGGGTTGAGGGGGCGCCGGAGTTCGGGTTCACGGCGCGTCCGTGGACGACCGAGCAGCTGGACGCCGCCGAGCACCGTACGGATCTGGTGGCGGGCGACAAGGTGTGGGTGAACCTCGACCATCGCCTGCACGGCATCGGCTCGGAGTCGTGCGGGCCGGGGGTGCTGCCGCAGTACCGGCTCGATCTGCCGGAGCAACCGGTCGCTTTCGGCTTCACGTTCTCCCTGCGGGGCTGATCCGGCCGGACCGGGTGATGCCGCCGAGGAGCATGCGCCCGGAAGTCCGGGGCCGCGTACGCCTCGGCGGCGTGCAGGTCGAGGCCCTGCGCCTCAGGCCTCGCGGACCGCGCAGGCCGCCGTGAAGCCCTCGGGTACCGGCACGTCGGTGAGCTCCCAGCCCGGCACGGGCAGTGGCTCGGGCCCCGTTCCCACCAGGGTCTGCAGGCCGCCCTTGCCGGCAAGGCCCTCACCCGTCCCCTTGAGGTAGGCCTCCTTGCGCGTCCAGCAACGGGAGAACGCGGCCGCCTTGGCGTCCGGCGGCAGCGCGGCGAGGTCCGCCTGCTCCGCCTCGTGCAGGGCGAGGGACGCGTCCTCGATGGCCTCCCGACCGGGCCGGGCCTCGATGTCGACGCCCACGGGCCGGTCCGCGAAACCGAGCAGGGCCAGGCCGCCCCGGGTGTGGGAGAGGGAGAAGTGCAGGGGGTGGCCGGTCAGGGCGGGCCGGCCGTGCGGGCCGCCGCAGCCGGGGCAGGGCTCGCGGATGAAGACCAGCGCGGCCGGGTCCTCGTTCAGGTAGGCCCCGAGGAGTCGGCGCAGCGCCACGTGGGCGGCGACGTACAGGTTCCGGTCGCTGTCGCGGCGCAGTGCCGCGGTCCGGCGCCGTTCCTCGGCGTCGAGGATCTCCAGGTCGGCGGCCGTGGGTGCGGCCGTAGGTGCGGCCGTGGGCAGGGTGCCGCCGCCCCTGGTCCCTGAACCGGTACCGCCCGGGGCTCCAAGCCCGTCCGTCGCCGGCGGGACCCGCATCAGCCACAGCTCGGGCCCCGAGGAGAGCCCTTCGGGGAGCGGGTACTTCCCGAACTCCCGCACCGCCACGCCCATCCGGTTCACGCTCCGGACACCGCCATCAGCTCGCCCTGGTCGGTCCACAGCACCCGCCGCCCCGTGCGGTACATCCGGGTTCCGGCGGGCCCGTACGGATCGGCCACGAACCGGGCCGCGGTCCGCGCGGTCCGCCCCGCGTAGCCCCGGGCCAGCTGCGCCCCGGCGAGGTACAGCTCGCCGGGGACTCCGGGCGGGCAGGGCCTGAGCCCGGTGTCGAGGACGTAGGCACGGGTGTTCCAGCCGGGGCGGCCGAGCGGCACGGGGCCCAACTCGCCGTCCACGCAGGCGTGGTGGGCGGTTCCGGGCGCCTCGGCGGGGCCGTGCAGCAGGTGCAGTGCCGTCCGGGGCAGCGCTCGCGCGAAGGCACGGGCCGTCTCCCGGGTCACCGCCGAACTCAGCGACGTACCGGATACGCGCCTACCAGATCCGTGCCTACCGGATGCGGACGAACCGGGATCGGACGCATCCGGGACCAGGACATGCCGCAGACCCGTGCACCGCGCGGCGGCGGGTGAGGCGACGAAGTCGCGCAGCGCCGGAGGCGAGAAGTGGACGGCCGTGACGGCCTGTTCGGTGATCACCTGGCCAAGATACCCAGGATCGACGCACCTGCCGGGCCACTCGGGCAGGACGACGGCCGCTCCGGTGCGCAGCGCCCACAGGGCAGGCGTCGGATCCTCGGCCAGCTCCCACAGGACCCGGTCGCCCGGCCCCAGCCCGCACATGCCCTGCAGCAGGCGCATCCGGTGGTCGAGTGCGGAGTGCGGTACGACGAGGCCGGTGCGGGAATCGGTGCAGGCGGGGTGGTGGGGGGTGAGGGCGCGGGGCGGGTCGATGCCCGGCAGGCCCGCGCAGTCCGGCGCGGGCTGCGGGGCCGGAGGGCGGAGGGTGTAGGCGGCTCCGGTCTTCAGGATCGCGAGGACCGTGAGCAGGCGGTGGCCGAGGCCGGCCGTGCGCACGTCGACGGTCAGCGCGGGGCGGGCGCCGACGGTGCGCATCAGGTGGCGGGCCAGCCGGTTGGCGCGGGTGTTGAGTGCGGCGTACGTGACCGACTCGCCGCCCCGGATCAGCGCGGGCGCGTCCGGGGTGCGGCGGGCCTGGGCCTCGATCGGGCCGATGGCCGTGGTCGGCGGCAGCTCGTGGGCCGTGTCGTTGAACTCGCCGAGAACCAGGGCCAGTTCGTCGGCCGTGGCCCGCGGCGGTTCGAGGACTACCTCCGGGACGCCCAGGACCGTCACGTGGTGGCCTTGAGCAGGGGGGCCCAGCTCTCGATCGCGGGCTGTTCGGCGAGATCGGCGAAGGACGCCTCGATGCCGTGGTCGCGGCGCCAGCGCTCGCGCAGGATCATGATGCGCACGGAGTCCAGGCCGTAGTCGACCAGGTTCTCGTCGTCGGGGATGTCGGCGGGGTCCTCGCCGAGGACATCGGCGACGTCCTCGCGGATCTGCTGGAGTGTCAGTGCCATGGCGGTCAGGCCCCCTTGAGGATCGAGTCGGTGGTGGTCACGACCGCGCACTTGCCGGCCGCCCAGGCGAGCGCCGTGTCGTGGTCGGCGCGCGAGAAGTCGGCTACGGCGTCGGCGACGAGGAAGGCCTGGATGTCCTGCATCCAGGCGTCGCAGGCGCTCATCATGACGCCGATGTGGGCGTAGACGCCGACGATGATCAGCTGGTCGCGGCCCTGGAGCTTCATCCGCTCGGCGAGTTCGGTGCGGACGAACGCGCTGTACTTCCACTTGGTGAGCACGATGTCGCCCGGCTCGGGCGCGACGGCCCCGGCGATCGCCTTGGCCTGCTCGTCGTCCGGGAGGCCCGGCCCCCAGAAGTCCTGCTGCAGCCCGCGCTCGGCCGCCGACTGCCCGCCGGGCTGCGCGGAGTAGACGACGGGAATGCCGACGCGCCGGGCTTCCTTCGTCAACAGGCCCACGCTGCCGAGGAGTTCGGTGACCGGGGATGCATCGGCCTGGAACGCGCCGAGGAAGTAGTTCTGCAGGTCGTGCACGAGCAGCACGGCGCGGTCCGGGTCGACGGTCCAGTCGACGCGGTTCGCGGGCAGCTCGGCCGCGGTGGGCATGGGGTAGGGAGCGATGGCCGGGAGCGCCATGGGGTGGGGCCTTTCGGGTTTTCTGGGGAAGGGGGGCGAAGGATCATCCGCGCGAGCGGGAATCAGTCGCGGGAGCGGTCCGCCGTGATCCGCAGGTCCTTCTTGCTGACCTTGCCGATGCCGGTCTGCGGGAAGGCGTCGACGAACTCGACGCGGTCGGGGATCTTGTACGCGGCCAGACCCCGTTCGCGTACGAACTTCTTGATCGCCACGGGCTTCAGGGGTGCGGCGCCCTCGCGCAACACCACGTACGCGCAGGTGCGTTCGCCGAGATAGGTGTCGGGGACGGCGACCACGGACACGTCGTGGACGGACGGGTGGGCGAGGATGACGTTCTCGACCTCCTCGGCGGCGATCTTCTCGCCGCCGCGGTTGATCTGGTCCTTGGCCCGCCCCTCGACGACGAGGTGCCCGGTGTCCGTCATGCGTACGACGTCCCCGGTCCGGTAGAAGCCGTCGGCCGTGAAGGAGCGGGCGTTGTGCTCGGGGGCCCGCCAGTAGCCGCGGATCGTGTACGGGCCGCGGGTGAGCAGGTGCCCGGTCTCCCCCGGCTCGACGTCCTGGTCCTCGTCGTCGACGATCCTGACCTCGTCGTGGTCGGAGATGGGCCGGCCCTGGGTGGTGACGACGGTCTCCACCGGGTCGTCCAGGCGGGTGTAGTTGACCAGGCCCTCGGCCATCCCGAAGACCTGCTGCAGCGTGCAGCCGAGCGCGGGCCGCACCCGGCGGGCGGCCTCCTCGCTGAACTTGGCGCCGCCGACCAGCAGTACGTCGAGGCTGGAGAGGTCGTGGCGGGTGTGGGGGCCGGCCTCCGTCCAGACGAGGGCGAGCGGCGGGACCAGGCCAGTCAGGGTGACGCGCTCCTGCTCGATGAGCGGGAAGGCGGTCTCCGGGTCGGGGCTCGGGCACAGCACGACGCGGCCGCCCGCGTACAGCGCGCCGAGTGAACCGGGCGAGCTGAGCGGGAAGTTGTGGGCGGCGGGGAGCGCGACGAGATAGACGGAGTTCTCGTCGACCGCGCAGATCTCGTTGGAGCCCCACAGCGAATAGAGGTAGTCGTCGTGGGTGCGCGGGATCAGCTTGGGCACGCCCGTGGAGCCGCCGGAGAGCTGGAGGAAGGCCAGGTCCGAGGGGTCGGGCTGGGGGTGGGGGAAGGCGTCGGGCTCGGTGGGGACGTCGGCCAGACGTGTGTGCTCGCCGGGGTCTCCGGCCACGAACACGTGCCGCAGCATGGGCACTTCGGCCTTCACGCGGGACGCCAGGTCGCGGTGGTCGAAGCCGGCCGCGACATCCGGGACGACGTACGCGACGGCCTCGGTGAACTCGCAGAAATAGCGGATCTCGGTGTGCCGGTGCGCGGGCAGCGCGAAGACCGGCAGGGCACCGATCCGGAAAAGGCCGAAGATCACCTCGAAGAACTCGGCGATGTTGGGAAGCTGGACGACCACCCGGTCGCCCTTGCCGATCCCCTTCGCGGCGAAGCCGGCGGCCATCCGCCAGGCCCGCTCGTTGAGTTGGCCGTACGTCCAGCGATGGTGCCGCGCCGGGTCGACGACGGCGATCCGGTCGGGGTGGCGCTCGGCGCGCTCCTGGAGCATGCGGCCGAAGGTCTCGCCCCGCCAGTAGCCGAGCTCGCGATAGCGGTCGGCGAACTCGGCGGGCCACAGCGGCGCGTCGGGGGCGGTGTTGACGGGAATGCTCACTGGTCGACTCCGACGGCGTGCAGGAACGTCTGGAACTTGGCGCCGGTCTCGGCGGTCTCGGCCTCGGGCGTGGAGTCGGCGACGACACCCGCGCCGGCGAACAGGCGCAGGCGGTTGGCCTCGGCCTCGGCGCAGCGGATGGTGACGACCCACTCGCCGTCGCCGCTCGCGTCGCCCCAGCCGACCATGCCGGTGTAGAGGCCGCGGTCGAAGGGCTCCAGCTCGCCGATGACCTCGCGGGCGAGGGCGGTGGGGGTGCCGCAGACGGCCGGGGTCGGGTGCAGTGCCCAGGCCAACTCCAGTGCTGAGGTGGCGGGTTGGGCGAGGGTGCCAGTGACGGTCGTGGACAGGTGCCACATGGCGGCGGTGCGTACGAGGGTGGGGCGCTCGGGGACTTCGAGGTCGGCGCAGTACGGGGCGAGGGCGTCACGTACGGCGTCGACGACGACCGCGTGCTCGTGCAGGTCCTTGGCGGACTCCAGGAGGGCGGCGGCCCGCCGGACGTCCTCGGCTAGGTCGGCGCTGCGGGGCGTCGATCCGGCGAGGGGGTTGGCCGTGAGCCGGTTGCCGCGGCGGCTGACGAGGAGTTCCGGGCTGGCGCCGAGCAGGGTGCGGCCGGGGCCCGAAGGCACGGCGAAGGTGTAGCCGGAAGGGTCGCGGCGGGCCAGGCGCTGCAGCATCGCGGGGATGTCGAGGGCACGCGGCGAGGTGAGCTCCAGGGTGCGGGCGAGCACCACCTTGCTGAACTCGCCCGCACGCATGCGGCGTACGGCCTCGGCGACGCCCGCGCCGTAGACGTCCGGGGCGGGGACCGGACGGACCTGCCAGCCGCCCGCGCCGGGCACCGGCGCGGGGATGCCGACGAGCGGGTCCTCGCACAGGGCGGGCGCCCAACGGGCGACCTCGGGGACGGCGAGCGCGGCGGGCGCGGTGTGGTCGAAGGGCACGGCGCCGACCACGACGGGCGCCCGGTTCCCTCCACGCAGCTGGGCGTCGAGCGTCTCGGCGACCCTGACGGGCAACGGCCGCGCGTCGTGCGGCACTTCGGCGCGCACGCCGTGCGCGAGAAGGGTACGGGTGGGCGACGCGAAGAACCGGGCGTCGCCCGGCGCATAGGCGTCGAGCAGCGCGGTGGCGGCGCCCACTTGGGCGAGCGCCTCGGGTATGCGCGGCGCCTGCACGTCGGGCGCCTCGGGTGCCGTGGTCACCGGGAACTCCATTCGTCACGGTGCGGTGGCACCGAAGGTGGGGGCGGGGTTCGCCCCGGAGGGTGGGGGCAGGGGGTGCGCCCCGAAGGTTGGGGTAGGGGGGTTGCGCCCCTCAGGGGCGCGGGGCTGTGTCATCTGCGGCTCCGCCGCGGGGCGCGACCAGCCACATCGGCCCCGCAGTCGAACTACTACCGGGCCGCGGCTAGCGAAGGGTGGCGCCACCATCCACGTAAAGGTCATGCATGGTGATGTGCCGCGCCCGGTCGGAGACCAGGAACGCAACCGCCTCGGCGATATCGATCGCTTCGGCGATCCGGCCGAGCGGAATCCCGACCCGATACGCCTCCGGATCACCCTCGATCACCCGTCCGGGGACATCCTTGGACTCGGGGTCCACCCACAGATCGCGCTGCATCGCAGTATCCGTGGACCCGGGCGAAACCACATTGCAGCGAACACCGCTACGGGCCAACTCAAGCCCCAGACACTTCGTGAACATCGTGGCGGCAGCCTTCGACGCGGCATACGCGGCCATGCTCGTACGCGGCACCCCCGCCGCATTGGAACCGACGGTGACGATGCAACCGGAGCGGCGCGGGGTCATGCGGCGGGCGGCGGCGCGCGAGGCGTGGAAGACGCCGGTGGAGTTGACGGCGAAGGTCTCGGCCCAGTCGTCGTCGCCGAGCTCGACCACCGGCGCGGTGCGCAGGATGCCCGCGACGTTGACGAGGATGTCGAGCGGCCCCACGGTCCGCTCCACGTCGTCCACCACGGCCTCCACCGCCGCGGCGTCGGTGACGTCGGCGGCGCGGGCGACGATGCGGTCGTCGGCGTACGACGCCTCAAGTGCCTTGATTCCGCCGGGAGTCCGGTCCACCGCCACCACGCGTGCGCCGCGATCGGCCAGCACGCGGGCGACGGCCTCGCCTATGCCCTGGCCCGCGCCGGTGACCAGCGCGGTGCGCCCGGCGAGTTCTGACTGCTGCACGGTGAATCCCCTCGCCCAGACCGGTAGATATCCGGCCGTCTTCAAGTCAGGTAAGGCTAACCTAACACCACGATCATGAGGGGTACAGCGTGGGGTCGCTCTCTTGTTAGGCTAGCCTTACCTTATGCTTCTCCCGCAAGCGGAACGCCGGAACTTGGCCGATTCCCCCGACACCTCGACCGACCCTCAACCCCCCGCGCAAAAGCGCGAGTTGAGCACGAGCGGCCGCGGGAATCTGCTGATCCCGACGCTCGCCCTGAGCGTCGTGGTGCTCGCCCTGGCCGCCCTCTCGCTCTCCGTGGGTGCGGGCGAGGTCGGCGCGGGAGGCGTCCTCGACTACCTCATGGGCCGCTCGACCACGCGCCTGGACCTGGTGGTCGGCGAGCTGCGCATGCCGCGCACCGCCACCGCGCTCCTGGTCGGCGCCGCGCTCGGCGTGGCCGGCTGTCTGCTGCAGGCGGTGACCCGAAATCCCTTGGCCGAAACCGGACTTCTGGGCGTCAACGCGGGCGCCGCGCTCGGCGTCGTGACCGGGATCGCCTTCCTCGGCGTGGAGACCTCGGGCGGCTATCTGGTGTGGGCCTTCGGCGGGGCGATCCTCGCCAGCGGCCTCGTCCTGCTCATATCGGGCAGCAAGGGTGGCGGTTCACCGATGCGCCTGGTCCTCGCGGGCTCCGCGCTCGGCGCCACCTTCGGCGGTCTGACGAGCCTCATCATCGTCAACTCGGCGACGGCGTACGACGGCTTCCGGTTCTGGGTGCTCGGCTCGCTGGCCGGCGTCGAGGGCTTCGACGCGCTCGGCGGACTGCTGCCGGTGCTCGGCGCCGGATTCCTGGTGGCGCTGCTCGTCGCGCGTCCCCTCTCCGCGCTCGCGCTCGGCGACGACCTGGCGCGCGGACTCGGGCACCGGCCCGGTCTGATCCGGGTCACCGTGGCCCTCGCCGTGACCCTTCTCACCGCGTCCGCCGTGGCGTTGGTCGGGCCGATCTCGTTTCTCGGGCTGCTCGCGGGCTTCCTCGCCCGTACGTTGGCGGGCCCCCGGCTCGGCGCGCAGATCGCCCTCGCGGGCCTCGTCGGGGCGGCCGTGCTGACCGGGGCCGATGTCCTTGCCCGGGTGGTGTCGCGGCCGTTCGAGGCGCCGGTCGCGGTCATCGTCGCGCTGATCGGGGCGCCGGTGCTCATCGCGATCGTACGGTCCAGGAGGCTGGGCGCGCTGGGCATGACGGAGCCCGCCACGGCCGAGGCGCCCCGGCGCGCCCCGGTCGCCAAGCCGCGCCGGGATCACCTGGTCGTGCGGCGCGGACCGGTCTCGGTGCTCCTCGCCTACCGCCCCGCGCTCGCCGCGTGCCTGCTTGCCGGAGTCGTCCTGGCGGCCGTGGTGTTCGCCGCGTACGCCGGACAGAGCGACATGGGTGTCGAGCGCACCTTCCGGGCGATTTTCGGCCAGGGCGACCGCTTCGACGTGCTGCTCGTGCAGAAGTTCCGCCTCGGCCGGATCGTCGCCGCCCTCACCGCGGGCGCGGCCCTCGGCCTCGCGGGCTGCCTCACCCAGACCCTCGCCCGCAACCGCCTCGCCACCCCCGAACTCCTCGGCGTCAACGACGGCGCCACCGCGGCCGTCCTCGTCTCGGTCAGCGTCACCGGCGCGTTCGGCGCCTGGTGGGCCGGTCCGGTCGGCGCCCTGGTCGCGGTCGTCGTGGTGACCGCGGTGTCCGGCGGGCTCGGGCAGCGCGGCTACCGGGTGCTCGTCGTCGGCCTCGCCATGTCGGCGCTCGCCTCCGCCGCCACCCAGGTCGTCCTCTCCCGCCGCTCACTCAACTCCTCCAGCGCGCTCTACACCTGGACCTCCGGCAGCCTCAACGGCCGCTCCTACGACGTCGCCACACCGGTCCTCATCGGCCTCGCGGTACTCGTCCCGATCGCCCTGATCGTCGCCCGCCACCTCAACGTGCTGCGCTTCGACGACTCCACGGCGGCGTCCCTCGGCGTCGCCCCGGCCCGGATCCGCGCGATCTGCCTGCTCCTTGCCGTGGCCCTCGCCGGGCTCGCGGTCGGCATCTGCGGACCGGTCGGCTTCGTCGCCCTCGCCTCGCCCGTCATCGCGAGCCGGCTCGCGGGACCGCTCAGGGTCCCGGTGTTCGGGTCCGTCCTGGTCGGGGCCGCACTGATCCTGCTGGCCGACACCCTCGGGCGGACCGTGTTCGACGGGGTCGAGGTGCCGGTCGGCGTGGTCACGACGGTGCTCGGCGGGCCGTTCCTGCTGTGGGTGCTGCTCGGGAAGTCGGCGGCCACGCGTGTCTGACCCCCTCCACTCAACTGCCGGAAGGCGTACGGGATCCATGGACAGCCCTGTCGTAAGCGAGCTCGCCGAGGCCGTCGCGGCCGGGAAGGCAGGCGCCGTCGAGGAGTTCTGGCGGTACGCCGCCGAGCACGGCACGCCTCTCGTCGAGCCCGACCCCGAGGACGCCGCGTACCGCCTGGTCACCTTCCTGTGGCGGGACGACCCCGAGAGCCCCGCCGACGATGTGCTCGCCCTGCTGCACACGGTCTGCGACAAGGACCGGCACGCGGGCGATCTCACCCCGCACCTGATGCGGCGGATCGCGGGCACGGACATCTGGGCGCACACCTATCGGCTGCGCGCCGATCACCGGGCCTCGTACCAGTTCTACGTCGCCCACGGACCCCGCGAGCAGACGCTGAGCACCGAACGCGCCTCCTGGATACGGGTGTTGGACGGTGCGGTGCCGGACCCGTTGAGCCGTGAGCCGGGGCTCGCCTCGCGCGACGGGCGCAGCCCGGCCTCCGTGATGGCACTGCCCGACGCGCCGCCGCAGCCGTTGCGGGCGGCAGGCGTGCCCGGCGGGCGGACGGTCGAGGCCGAGGTGGACGGGCGGCGCGTGTACGTGCACCTCCCCGCCGATCACCGGGCGGACGGTGGCCCGTACGCCGTGGCCGTGCTGTGCGACGGCGAGATGTGGGGGCCGGTGCTGCGCTTCGGGGACACCCTCGACCAGCTCGCCGCCGAGGGGCGGATCGAGCCGACCGTCGCGCTGATGGTGGACACCATGGGCCGGGACCGGCGCCTGGCCGATCTGTTCTGCGGCGAGGAGTTCGTGGACTGGCTCGCGGACGTCCTGCTGCCGTGGGCCCAGCGGGAGTTCCACGTCACCGACGACCCGGCGCGCACGGTCGTGGCGGGGCAGAGTGCGGGCGGCCTGACGGCGGCGTTCGCGGGGCTGCGGCGGCCCGAGCGGTTCGGGAACGCGCTCAGCCAGTCCGGGTCGTTCTGGTGGCCGGACGGCACCGAGTTCGACGAGGGCAGCGAGTGGCTGACCCGTCAGTTCGCGGTCACCGAGCGGCTGCCGGTGCGCTTCCACGTCGAGGTGGGCGTGCAGGAGTGGATGCTGCTCCCGCAGACCCGTCATCTGCGCAATGTGCTGGAAGCACGGGGGTACGAGCTGACGTACCGCGAGTTCAACGGCGGGCACGACTACGCCTGTTGGCGCGGCGGGCTCGCCGAGGGACTCGCGGTACTACTTCCGTCGTCAGGCTGAGCTTTCCGCCGCCTCGTGCTCCGGCACCTCGTCGTCGAAGGGCGGCGGGGCCGGTGCCTCTCGGGGCATGCGCAGGGCGACCAGCGTGCCGAGCGCGACCAGGGCGGCGGTCACCAGGATCGCCGCCTGATAGGGCCCGGCCTCCGCTCCCCCGTGCGCGTCCCCGGACTCGCCGAGCGCCCCGACCACGGCCGCCGCGGCGGCGATGCCGAGGGCCCCGCCGAGGGTACGTACGATCGTGAAGAGCCCCATCGCCTGCCCCATCCGAGGCGGCGCCACGTCCGCGAACCCGGCGATCTGGATGGTCAGCACGGCCGTCCCGAGGACGAGCCCGACCAGGAACATCAACCCGCGTACCGCCCAGGCACTTTCGGCGACCGCAGGGACCGCGAGCGCGGCGAACACCCCGGCGGCAAGGACCAGCGCGGGCGCGGCAAGCAGCCGTGGCCCGAGCCTGGGCAGCAGCCGGTCCACCACCTGCGACGCCAGCATCAGGCCGAGCGCCTCGGGGAACACGCTGAGGCCCGCGTCGAGCGCGGAGGCCCCGAGCACCGCCTGGTAGAGCAGCGGGAACACGAACAGGACGCCCATCAGGCCCGCCGAGGTGAGCAGGGCCAGCCCGGTGGCGACGGCGTAGACCTTGTCGGCGAGGAGCTTCAGCTCCAACAGGGGTGTCGCAGCCCGGAGTTGATGTACGACCGCCGCCACCAGGAGGGCGAGGCCCAAGACCCCGGAGACGGCGATGGACGGCGAGGTCCAACCGTGCGAGGGGCCGAACCCGAGCGCGTACGTCAGAAGTCCGAGGGCGGGTGTGGCGAGCAGGAATCCGGTCAGGTCGAAACGCCCCTCGGTCCCCTCCACGTGCTCGCGGATGCCGACGAGACCGAGCAGCACGGCGGCCGCGCCGATCGGCACGTTGACGAAGAACAGCCAGTGCCACGACAGGTGTTGGGTGAGGAGGCCGCCGAGCGGCGGTCCGAGGGCCGGCATCAGGGCGGTCGGCACGATGAGGACCTTGGACAGCTTGACCCGCTCGTGCGGCGGATACGTACGGAAGAGCAGCGTCATGCCGACCGGAGTCAACAGGCCGCCCGCCAGGCCCTGTACGACCCGGGAGAGCACCAGCGCGGTCAGGTCCTGGGAGAGTCCGCAGGCCGCGGACGCGAGGGTGAAGAGAGCCAGCGCACCCAGGAAGACCCGTTTGGTGCCGAACCGGTCGCCGAGCCAGCCCGCCACCGGGAGGGCCGCGGCGAGGCTCACCAGGAAGGCGACCTCGACGGTGTTCGCGGCCGAGACCGGGGCGTCGAAGTCGCGGGCGATGGTGAGCAGGGCCGGGTTGACGATGGTCGAGTCGAGGCCGTTCATGCACATCGCCGCCGTGTAGACGATCACGACGGCGATGCGCGGGGACAGCATCGGGGGGAGCGTGGGCTTCATCGGGCGGAGGCCGGGGTCAGATCGGTCCAGTGCTCGGTGATCCAGTCCAGGGCCTGCTGCCGCGCGCACGGGCCGTGCCCGACTCTCCAGCCCTCGGGGACGGCGGCGAAGGCGGGCCAAAGGCTGTGCTGGTCCTGGTCGTTGACGAGCACGTAGAAAAGGCTGGACTCGCCGTCGCCGTCGAAGGGGTTGGCGGGTGCGTCACTCATCGGGGTGCTCCATAGCGTTACGGGTGTTGAGGGCGGTCAGGGATTCCGCGACCACGCGCGCGATGTGCGCGATCGGCTCGGGCAGCGTCATGTCCTTGTGCGAGCAGGCGACGTTCGTGTTGTCGATGCGGCCGGTGACATAGGGCGCCCAGGTGTCGGGGGTGAGCGTGTCGTCGATGGTGTCGACGGTGGCCCGGAAGAACAGCACGTCGCCGTCGAAGACCCGGTGGTCGTAGCGGCGTACGAGGTGATTGGTGTTGAGGTAGAGGTCGTTGAGAGCTTCGAAGGTCGCGTCGTCGAGACTGGCGAGCGGCGAGCCCTCGCGGCGCAGGACCTCGGTGACGGTGCCGAGTTCGAGGGGCTTGCCCGCCAGGCTGTCGGGGCCGTAACCGCCCATGGTGAGCAGGGCTTCGAGGGCCTCGGCCTGGTCGGGAACGGGCAGCTCGCGAAAGCCCTCGGCCGGGTAGGCGTCGAGGATGGCCAGCAACTCCACTTCCTCGCCCAGGTCTTGGAGCCGGGTCGCCATGGCGTGCGCGATGATCCCGCCGGTGGACCAGCCGAGCAGCCGGTACGGGCCCTGCGGGCGGACCTCGCGCAGCCGGTCGACGTAGTGCGCGGCGAGCTCTTCGAGGGACCCCGGCAGCGGCTGCCCGGCGGTCGCGGCGCCCACGCCCTGCGCCTGCAGGCCGTAGATCGGCAGGTCGGCGGGCAGGTGCCGGATCAGACCGGCGTAGCACCAGCTGAGGCCGCCGGCCGGGTGCACGCAGTAGAGGGGGGATTCGGTCGTCCCGTACGTCGCCGGGCGCAGCGGCAGCAGCACGTCCAGGGCGTCCGTGTGCTGCCCCTCGTCGAGGGCGGCGTCGAGGGCGGCGACGGTCGGCGCCTGGAAGATCGTGCCGATGCCGATGTCCGCACCGAGGACGGCCTTGACGCGCCCGGCGAGGGTCACGGCGAGCAGTGAATGTCCGCCCAGGTCGAAGAAGTTGTCCTCCACGCCGACCCGGGGCAGCCCGAGCACCTCGGCGAACAGCGCGCACAGCTGCTCCTCGCGCGGGCCCCGCGGGGCCCGGCCCTCGGTGACGGCCGCGGCGAGGTCGGGGGCGGGCAGGGCCGCCCGGTCGAGCTTGCCGTTGGCGGTGAGCGGGAGGCGGTCGAGCAGGACTACGGCGGACGGGACCATGTGGACGGGGAGTTCCCCGGCGGCGTATTCACGTATGTCCGCGCCCTCGCGGATGCCCGCGCCTTCACGGATGTCCGCGCCGGGCGTCTCGCCGCCTGCGACCACGTATCCGACGAGGCGCTTGTCCCCCGGGGTGTCCTCGCGGACGACGACGGCCGCGTCCGCGACGTCCGGGTGGCCCGCCAACACGGCCTCGATCTCGCCGAGTTCGATGCGGAAGCCGCGGATCTTGACCTGGTGGTCGGCGCGCCCGAAGTAGTCGAGCATGCCGTCGGTGCGGCGCCGGGCGAGGTCGCCGGAGCGGTACATGCGGGTGCCGGGCGGGCCGTACGGGTCGGCGACGAAGCGTTCGGCGGTCAGCGCGTGGCGGCCCAGATAGCCGCGCGCGAGGCCCTCCCCGGCGACGTACATCTCACCGGTGACACCGGGCGGCACGGGCTGCAGATACTCGTCGAGGACGTACACCCTGAGGTCCGGGATGTTCACGCCGATGGTGCTCGACGCGCTCTTGGCGGCCGTCTCCCGGTCGAGCGCGAAGTACGAGACGTGGACGGTCGTCTCGGTGATGCCGTACATGTTGACGAGGGTCGGCGCGTCCTCGGCGTGCCGGTGGTACCAGTCGTCGAGGCGCCCCAGCTCCAGGGCCTCCCCGCCGAACACGACGTAGCGCAGGGCGAGTTGGGCGCCCGGGCGGTCGCGGTCGGCGGCGGCCAGCTGGTAGAAGGCCGACGGGGTCTGGTTGAGGACGGTGACCTGCTCGCGGGCCAGAAGGTCCAGGAAGCCCGCCGGGTCGCGGCTGACGAGGTGCGGCACGACCACGACGCGGCCGCCGTGCAGCAGAGCGCCCCACAGCTCCCACACCGAGAAGTCGAAGGCGTACGAGTGGAACAGCGTCCACACGTCCGACTCGTCGAAGCCGAACCAGTGGTCGGTCGCGGTGAAGAGCCGCACGACGTTGTGGTGGGTGACCGGGACGCCCTTGGGACGGCCCGTGGAACCCGAGGTGTAGATGACGTACGCCATGTCGGCGGGGGTCAGCGGGCGGGTGCGCTCGGCGTCGGTGAGGTCGGTGTCGGCGTACGTCTCGCTGTCGGTGCCGTCGCTGTCGCTGCCGTCGACCAGGATGTGGGGCAGGTCGTTGGCGGGGAGGGCCGGGGCGGTCGCCGAGTCCGTGAGCAGGGCGGCCGGGCGGGCGTCGTCGAGCATGTAGGCGAGGCGGTCCGCCGGGTAGTCCGGGTCCATCGGGAGGTAGGCCGCACCGGACTTGGCGACCGCGAGGAGGCCGACGACCAGGTCGAGGGAGCGGGGCAGGGCGAGGGCGGCGATCTGGCCGGGGCCGATGCCCCGGCCGGCGAGGTTGCGGGCCAGGCGATTGGCGCGGGCGGCGAGTTCGGCGTAGGTGAGGGAGGCGTCCGCGCAGGTCGCGGCGGTCCTCGTGGGGTGCTGGGCGGCGGCTTCGTCGAAGAGGTCGGCGAGGGTGGCCTTCGGGGTTTCCGGGGCTTCCTGGGTTTCCGGGGTTTCCGGGAGGCCGGCCTGCTGGTTCCATTCGACGATCGAGCGGCGGTGCTCGTCCGCGCCGAGCAGCGGGAGCAGGCCGATCGGGGTGTCGGGGTCGGCGACGGCTCCGGCGAGCAGGCGGGCGAGGCGGTCGGAAAGGGCCTCGGCGGTGGTCCGGTCGAAAAGGTCCGTACGGAATTCCAGGAAGCCGGAGATGCCGCCCTCGGGCCGCTCCCCCGCGTTCAGGGTGAGGTCGAACTTCGCGGTGCCGGACGGGACGGCCGCCATGCGGGCGGTCGCCTCGCCCATGGCGAAGGCGCTGTCGGGCACGGACTGCCAGGCCAGCATCGTCTGGAAGAGCGGGTGGCGGGCGAGCGAGCGCGGCGGGTTGAGCTCCTCGACGAGACGGTCGAAGGGCACGTCGGCGTTGTCGTGCGCGGCCAGGACCGTGCCGCGCACCCGGTCCAGGAGGGTACGGAAGGTCGGGGCGCCGGAGGTGTCGGTGCGCAGGACGAGGGTGTTGACGAAGAAGCCGACCAGATCGGTGGTGGTGTCGTCGTCGCGGCCCGCGACCGGGGTGCCGAGCGGGATGTCGGTGCCGCAGCCGTGCCGGGTGAGGAGGGCGGCGAGGCCCGCCTGGACGGTCATGAACACGCTGGTGCGGGTGGCGCGGGCCAGGGACTTCAGGGCCTGGTGGGTCTCGGCGTCCAGGTGGAAGGGGACGGTGTCGCCCTCGTACGAGGCCACGGCCGGGCGGGGCCGGTCGGTGGGCAGCTCCAGCTGGTCCGGGAGCCCGGCAAGGGCCTCACGCCAGTGGTCGAGCTGCCGGGCGGCGAGCGCGGTGGGCTCCGTGGCGGTGCCCATCAGACGCTGCTGCCAAGCGGTGTGGTCCGTGTACTGGACGGGCAGCGGCGGGAGTTGGGGGGCCCGGCCCTGGCTGCGGGCGGCGTAGGCGGTGGCGAGGTCGCGGGCCAGGGGGGTGGTGGAGGCTCCGTCGGCGGCTATGTGGTGCAGGAGCAGGAGGAGCGTGTGGCGGTGGGCCCCGTCGGTGAACAGGGTGGCCTTGATGGGGGCTTCGGCGGCCAGGTCGAAGCAGTGGCGTACGGCGGTACGCAGCTGGAGTTCGGGGTGGACGTCGGCGAGGCGCTCGGTGTGCAGGGTCGGGCGGGATGCGGGGGTGCCGGCCGGGATGACCTGCTGGAACGGCTGCGCGCCAAGGTCGTTGTCAGTGGCGGGATATACGGTGCGCAGTGTCTGGTGACGGTCGGTGAGGTCGCCCAGGGCCCGCTGCAGTGCGTCCTGGTCGAGAGGGCCTTCGAGGGAGAGGACCAGGGGGATGTTGTAGGTGGGGCTGGGGCCTTCGAGCCGGTGCATGAACCACAGGCGCTGCTGTGCCGGGGAGAGCGGGGCGCGCTCCTGGGGCGGGGCGGCGGTGAGCGCGGGGCGGGGCTCGGGGGCGGTCGCGTCCCGGAGCAGGGCGGCGAGGCCTGCGGGGGTCGGGGCGCGGAAGACGTCGGCGAGGGTCAACGCGGCGGGGAAGGCCTCGCGAATACGGGCGGCGAGGCGGCCCGCGAGCAGTGAATGGCCGCCCAGGTCGAAGAAGTTGGCGTGCACGGAGGGGGGTTCGGGCAGGTCGAGGAGGTCGGCGAAGAGGCCGCAGAGGATCTCCTCCTGCGGGCTGCGGGGCGCGGTGTCCTGCTCCTGCGCGGTGGGCTCGGGGTCGGGGAGGGCACGGTGGTCGAGCTTGTCGTTGGCGGTGCGGGGCAGGGCGTCCAGGAGGACGATCGCGGCCGGGACCATGTGGTCGGGCAGGGTGGCGGCCAGGTGGGCGCGGAGCTCTTCCGGGGTGGGGGCGGCCTTGGCCTGGGCCACCGCATAGCCGAGGAGGCGCTTGCCGTGTGCGGTGTCGCGGGCGATGACGGCGGCCTGGACGACCGCCGGATGGGTCGCCAACACGGCCTGGATCTCGCCGAGTTCGATGCGGAAGCCGCGGATCTTCACCTGGTCGTCGGCGCGGCCGAGAAATTCCAGGGTGTGGTCCTCGCGGCGGCGCACGAGGTCGCCGGTGCGGTACATGCGGGCGCCCGGCTCGCCGTGCAGCGCGCCGAACGGGTCGGCGGTGAAGCGCTCGGCGGTGAGGTCCGGGCGGCCCAGATAGCCGCGGGCCAGGCAGGCCCCGGCGATGTAGAGCTCACCGGTGACGCCGGGCGGGGTGGGTCGCAGGGCCGGGTCGAGGACGTAGGCGCGGGAGGCGCGGACGGGGTGGCCGGTTCCGATGGAGCCCGTGTTGATGCCGACGGGGTCCGTACCGCTTCCGACGGAGTCCGTGCCGCCTCCGACGGGGTCCGTACCGCTTCCGACGGAGTCCATGCCGTCCGGGAGCCAGTAGTAGGCGTCGACGGTGGTCTCGGTCGGCCCGTACAGGTTGATCGGGCGGACACCCGGCGTCGTGGACAGGCGCTCCCACAGCGGGCCGGGGACGGTCTCGCCGCCGACCACGATCACGGCCGGGTGGTGTCGGCCGTCGTCCAACAGTCCTTCGGCGATGAGGGCTTCGACATAGGAGGGGGTGACGTCGAGGTAGTCGACGCGGTGGGTGTCGACGTAGGCGAGGAGCGCGGCGGTGTCCCGGTAGGTGGCGTCGTCCAGGACGTGCAGCTCGTGCCCGTGGACCATCCACAGGACCGGGTCCCAGGAGGCGTCGAAGGCGAAGGAGGCGCTGTGGGCGACCTTGAGCCGGTCGCGGCCGGTACGGGCCTGGGCGGGCGCGATGTGGTCGGTGCCGTGCCCGGCGTGCAGGTTGGCGAGGGAGGCGTGGGTGACCACGACTCCCTTGGGGCGGCCGGTCGATCCGGAGGTGTGGATGAGATAGGCGTCCTGGTCCGGGCGGGGTGCGGTGTCCGGTGCGATGGTCTGGCGCGCGGCGATCCGGGCCGCGGTCGCCGCCTCGTCGAGCAGCAGGGCCGCCATGCCCGCGACCGCCTCGGACGGCAACCCCCGCACGGCGTCCGCCGTACCGACGACGCAGACCGGGCGGGCGTCGTCCAGGACGGCCGCGATGCGCTGCTCGGGGTGGCCGAGGTCGAGGGGCTGGCAGACGCCGCCCGCCTTGAGTACGGCGAGCAGGGCGATGACGGTGTCGGCGCTGCGCGGCAGGGCGAGCGCGACCGCGTCGCCGGGGCGGACGCCTGACTCGCCCAGTTCCAGGGCGAGTTGGTTGGCGGCGGCTTCCAGCCCGGCGAAGGTGAGGGCGCGGGAGGCGTCCCGCACGGCCACCGCGTCCGGCGTACGGGCGGCCTGTGCGGCGAACAGCTCGGGGACGGTGCGGGTGACGGGCGGCTCGGTGCGGCCCGCGGTGGCGGCACGCACTTCCTCGGGGTCGAGCAGGTCGATGGTGCCGACGGGCCGGTGCGGGTCGTCGGCGAGGAGGGCGACCAGTTCCTGGAGGAAGCGGAGCAGGCCGCGCTGGTGGCGGTCGAGCGAAGTGGCGTCGTAGCAGGACGGGTTGGCGTCGAGGCCGAGCCGCAGCGTGCCGCCCGGTCCGGGCACCGCGGTGACGGCGAGGTCGTCGACCGGCCCGGCCGCGAGGTTGTGCACGGCGGCCGGGAGCTCGCCGAAGTGCCCGTCCTCCTCGAAGGCCTTGATGTTCACCATCGGGCCGAACAGCGGCAGCGCGCTGCCGGACAGGCCCAGGTCGCGGCGCAGGTCCTCCAGGCGATAGCGCTGATGGCGGCGGACCGCGCGCACCTCGAGGACGACGCGGCGCAGGAGTTCGGCGCCGGTGTCGTGGGGGCGTACGGAGATCCGCAGCGGCATGACGTTGACGGTCATGGCGGGCGTACGCAGGGCGGCGGGCCCGCGGCGGTTCATCAGGGGCAGGCCGAGCACCAGGTCCTGGGCGCCGGTGGTGCGGTGCAGATAGCCGGCGGTCGCCGCGATGACCAGTTCGGCCCAGCTGGCCTTGGCGGCACGGGCGGCGTCTTCGAGGTCGGCGAGTGCGGGCAGCTCGTGGACGCGGCGCAGGACGTGCCGGGCCGGGGCGGCGGGGCCCTCCGCAAGGGTCACGGGGCGCGGGCGGTCGGCGAGGCGCTGCTGCCAGAACTCCCGGTCGGCGGTGTGTTGTTCGCCCTCCCGGTAGGTGGCCTCGTCGGCGACCAGGTCGGCGAGACGCCCGAAGGGGGACGGCTCCGGGGTCTCGCCGCGGGTGAGGGCGGTGTAGCGCGCGGCGACGCGGGCGCCGATCAGCGACAGGGCGTAGGCGTCGACGGCTATGTGGTGGACGCGCTGGTACCACCAGTAGCGGTCGTCGGCGAGGCGGACCAGGGCCTGGGTCATCAGGGGCCCGGCGGCCGGGTCGACGGCCCGCTCCAGATCGGCCCGCAGCCACCGCTCGGCGGCCGCCTCGGGGTCGGCGGCCGTGCGCACGTCGAGGTGGTGCAGCGGCCAGTCCCGCTCGGCGACGACGCGCTGCGCGGGCGTCCCGTCACCTGAGCCGTCCACGCCTCCGCCCGCGCCTCCGTCCGCGCCAGTGGTGAACGCGAGATTGAGGGTGTCGGCCTCCGCGACCGTCCCGCGCAGAGCCAGCTCGAACAGCTCCTCGTCGAGCCGGCCGGTGAGTTCCACCCGGTCCGCCGTGTTGTGGACGGGGTTGTCGGGGTCGAGTGCCGCCGCGTGCCAGATCCCGGACTGGGCGCCGAGCAGCGGAAGTTCGGCGTCTGCGACGGCGTGCGCGGACTCTGGGTGACGCATGGGCGGGGCTCCCCGGATACGGCGAAACGAACGGTACGGCTCCTGTGCGCCCACCGAACCCGGCAGTGCGACTTAGGTAAGCCTAAGCTATCTTATTGATGGTTCGGGGTCCGCCCAGGGTGTGCACGGTCGCCGCTCTCGGCGACTCCCCGGACACCAGCCAAGCCGTGGCAAAACCGACAAGAGGGACCTCTATGGCCATCGCCCAGGACGCACCCGAACCGGAGGCCCGGGAGGACCTTGAGGCCCGGGAAGAGATCAAGTCCCGGGAGGAGATCAAGTCCCGCATACGTGAACGGATCGAGGCCCACCGCGAGGACCTGCTCGCCCTCAGCCGCCGCATCCACGCCCACCCCGAGACCGCGTTCGACGAGCACCGCGCGGCCGCCTGGTGCGCCGAACTCCTGGGCGCGCACGGCTTCTCGGTGACGGCCCCCGCATACGGCCTGGACACCGCCTTCGAGGCCGTCATCGGCTCCGGCCCCGTCACGGTCGCCCTCGCCTGCGAGTACGACGCACTGCCCGGCCTCGGCCACGCCTGCGGCCACAACCTCATCGCCGCGGCGGGGGTCGGCGCCGCGCTCGGTCTCGCGCCGTACGCCGATGAACTTGGCCTGACCGTAAGGGTTCTGGGCACTCCCGCCGAGGAGCGGGGCGCGGGCAAGGCGCTGCTCATCGAGGCCGGGGCGTTCGACGGGGTGGACGCGGCGATGATGGTGCATCCGTGCCCGTTCGAGGTAGCGGAGTTCACTTCGTTCGCGCTCGGCACGCTGAACGTGGAGTTCACCGGGCGCGCCGCCCACCCGAGCCTCAACGCCCACGAGGGCCGCAATGCCGCGGACGCCCTGACGGTCGCGCAGGTCGCCCTCGGGCTGCTGCGGCAGCAGTTGCCGGCGCACTGGAAGGTGCACGGCGTGACGACGTTCGCGGGCTCCGCGCCGAATGCGATTCCGCACCGGGCCACGGCGGAGTACGAGATCCGCGCCTCAGCCGCGGAGGATCTGCGGGAGTTGCGCGAGCGGGTGGAGGCCTGCTTCCGGGCGGGTGCGCTGGCCACCGGGTGCGAGGTGACCCTCACGCGTCCCGAGCCGGATTACCTCGACTTCCGTACGGATGCCCGGCTGATCGCCCTCTGGAAGGCGAACGCGCGCGCTCTCGGGCGCCCCTCGCCGGTGACGAAGGACGCCTTCGCCTGCACGGACATGGGCAATGTCTCGCACCTCGTGCCGTCGATCCATCCCGTGCTCGACATCACCGGGGGTGAATGCGGGCCGCATGAGGCGGAGTTCGCGCAAGCGGCGATCTCCGGTGCGGGTGAGCGTGCGCTGCTTGACGGGGCGGTCGGGCTTGCCTGGACTGCGGCAGACATTTCCCCCACCCCGCCCCTTCCCTAAATTCTGCGAAGCCTTCCGCCCTTCGGGCGGTGTCCTCAAACGCCGGACGGGCTGATTTGTCAGCCCGTCCGGCGTTTGAGGACTTTCGGGAAGGGGCGGGGTGGGGTGAAAATCAGCCGCCGGACACCCAACTCACCGCAACCTCCGGGAAGTCCGCATCCACTCCGTCCAACGAGGGCGACACAGAAGCCTCGCCACGCAGGCGGTGCGCGAAGTACGCCCGGACATACGCGGCCGTAACCGCCTGCGACCGAACCCCGTCAACAGCCCCGAAGTACTTCGCGAACTGCTCGGCCGACCACACCTGCGCCAACCCCAGCGAAACCCCCAACGGAGCCAGATCCGTAAAGCTGTAATGCCGAGCCCCGGCAAGAATCATCCGCCGCCCCCACGCAGTGTGATGCGCCATGAAGTCGCTCCACGTGGGCAGCTCGAGCGGCTCGGTGAAGAGCAGGAACGGCCGGTCCAGACCGGTCTGGACGGCATCCGTCTGGAGCGCCCCGTCCAGGCAGGCCCCGACCGCGAACCTCCCGTCCGTACGGACGACTTCGGCGGCGGCGGACCCACCGAGCGAGTGCCCGAAGACCCCGACCCGCCCCAGGTCGGCCGGCGGCGTGAAGCGGCCCAGCGGCGTCGCACCCCGCTCCCCCGCGAGCACGTCGAGGACGAAGCTCAGGTCGGCCGCGCGTACGTCCGAGTACTTGCGCAACAGCGCCACGTCACCCGTGCCCGGGTTCTGCGGAACGACCCGGCCGTCGGGGAACTCGACCGGACCGTCATAGGTGTGGTTGACGCCGATCACCAGATAGCCGTGACTGGCCAGGTCCTGCGCGAACGCGGTGCCGGTCGCGGCCGGGTCCTGGCGGCCGGGCCCGAAGAACACCACGGGCGCGTCGCGCAGTTCGTGGTGGACGGGCGCGTTCAGCCAGGACTCGGTGCGTACGCGGGCCAGCGCACCCTCGGGAAGCGTGAAGCGCTTCTCCACGACGGGCACGAGTCCCGCGCTCAGGTAGGGCGCGCGTCGCAGGCCGTACGTCGAACCGGCGGCGTACCAGACCTGGATCATCAACTCGCGGGGCGGGCTGGTGCCTTCGGGTGCGAAGGGGTCGCTGCGGTGGTCGTCGGTCAGGTGGATGGTGCGGGTGCCGACGGCGTACGGGCCGGTCGCAGCCGGCAGTGACACCGGCGCGTCGTCGGCCGCGTACGCCATGCTCACCCCGGCCCCGCCGACGGCGACCGCGGCCACCGCGACGGCGGAACCACGGAGCAGCGCCCGCCGGGTGAGCCCGGAGACAGCCATAGAAGCGTCAGCCCTAAGCGCATCAGCCATTGGTGAGCGCCTTCTTGATGTCGTCGATCACTTCCTGCGCCGCGAGCGGGCCGCCGCGCGTGGACCACACCGAGCCGTTGACCGTGGTCACGTGCTTGTTCTTGACCGCGTTCAGGCCCTTGTAGGCCGGCTTGGACTGGACGTCCTTGAGGGCCTTCTCGCCGTCCGGGGTCAGCGTGGACAGGAAGAGCCAGTCGCCGTCGATCTCGTTGATCTTCTCGAGGCTCAGCGACGGGGTGTGCGCGTTGCCGTCCTTGTTCTGGGACTTGGGGCGCTTGAGGCCCATGTCCAGGGCCACGCCGCTGGCGAACTGCTTGTTCTCCATCCAGCTCGGGCCGTCCGGGTTCCAGCGGACGATGGAGACCGCGGCGGCCTTGTTCTTGCCGAGCTCGCCGCCGGCCTTCTTCGCGGCGGCCTCGTAGTCGGTGATGACCTTGTTGGCCTTTTCCAGCTCGTTGACCGCGTTGCCGATGCCGCGCAGCGACAGCTTCCAGTCGTCGGTCGGGGCCATCGTGACCAGGGTGGCCGGGGTGATCTCGCGCAGCTGCTTGAGGACCTGCTCGTCCTGCATGTCGCCGGCCAGGATCAGGTCGGGCTTGGCGGCGACGACCTTGTCCATCACCGGCTGCAGCAGATTGCCGACCACCGGGATGCCGTCGACCTTGTCCTCCAGGTAGGCCGGCGGCTTGTTGAGGCCCTGGCCGTTGGTGATGCCGGCCGGCTCGATGCCGAGGGCGAGCACCGCGTCCAGGTCCTCCTGGGTGAGCGTGACGATCCGCTTCGGGTGCGCGGGGATCTCGACGGCCTTGCCGGTGGCGTCCTTGACGGTGCGCGTGGCCGAGTCGCCCGCGCCCGCGTCGCCCTTCGCCTTGGCCTTTCCGGAGTCCGAGTCCGAGCCGCAGCCTGCGAGGACCACGACGGCTGCCCCCATCACGGCCAGTCCGCGAAGTGCGCGGCGGCGGGCGGGCGATGCGAGGTGGCGGCTGGCTGACAGCATGAAGGAGCTCCGGAAGATTCAAAGGGGGACGGCGCCGACGACAATCGGCCATTAGGTTAGCCTTACCTTACGCCGAAGCCGCACCGGAGACGCAAGGGGGCCTCGCCCCGGGCCGACCGGACCCGGGGTGCGGACCCCGCGTGCGGACCCCCAGGAAAGGCCCGAATTCCGTGGAACTCCACGCAGAGCAGCTCACCGCCGGCTACCCCGGCCACCTGGCCGTGCGCGACGTCGACCTCACCATCGCCGCCGGACAGGTGGTCGCCGTGGTGGGTCCCAACGGCTGTGGCAAGTCGACCCTGTTGCGCGCCATGGCCCGGCTGCACAAGCCGGCGAGCGGCCGGGTGCGGGTGGGGGACGCGGACATCTGGCAGCTGAGCCAGCGTCAGGCCGCGCACCGCATCGCCCTGCTCCCGCAGTCCCCGCAGGCACCGGAGGCGGTGACCGTCGCCGGGCTCGTACGCTACGGGCGCCATCCGCACCAGGGCCTGTTCCGGCAGTGGTCGCACGAGGACGAACAGGCGGTCGGCGAGGCGCTGCGGGCCACCGGCACCGAGGAGTTGGCGGACCGGCAGCTCGACCAGCTGTCCGGCGGTCAGCGCCAGCGCTGCTGGCTGGCCATGGTGCTCGCGCAGCAGACCCCCGTCGCCCTGCTCGACGAGCCGACCAGCGCGCTCGACCTCGGGCACGCGGTCGAAGTCCTGGAGCTGGTACGGGAGGTGGCCGCGGGCGGCCGCACCGTGGTCATGGTCCTGCACGACCTGGCCGCCGCGGCACGCTACGCCGACACGATCGTCGCGATGAACGCGGGCGAGGTGGTGGCGCAGGGCCCCGCCCGTGAGGTGGTGAACGCCGCACTGGTGAAGGACCTGTACGGCGTCGACGTGGACATCCTCCAGGCGCCGGGCGACGGCTCCCCCGTCGTCGTACCGGCCGCACGCCCGGCCACCACAGCCTCAACAGCTTCCTAGACCGGCTCGCGCTCCCCCGAGTCGAGCCGGAACGGCGGATAGACGTCCGTCATCAGCGAGCTGTACGCCGCGACCCGGTACGCCCAGCGGTGGGCGCCCACGTTGAAGTCGTACATGCCGCGCGGATAGCGCCCGGCGAACAGCAGCGCGACGCCCGCGAAGAAGGCCAGCACCCCCACGATCCCGCCGCCCCCGCCCGAGCCGAACCCTCCGGTCAGCAGCGCGACGATGAGGAGCTGCGGCAGCACGAGCAGCCACCACTTGACGAGGACGAGGCCGCGCGAGAGCTGCTGCGGGTGGTCGATGTCGAGGCGCGCCGGGTAGTCGGGCACGTCGGCGAGCGTGAACGGCGGGTAGCGGTCGGTGCCGAGAGTGCCGTACGCGTAGTACTGGACGCGCCAACTCCAGCGCAGGACCCCGAGGTTGTAGTCGAACAGGGCACGCGGATAGCTGCCGGTGATCAGGATCGCGAAGAACGCCACGATGCTGACGAGCAGATATCCGATCCCCAGGAAGAACAGCACGACGAAGTGCGGAATCGCGAGGAGCCACTTGACCAGCCACAGCCAGCGGGACAGGCCTTCCTCATAGTCCGCTTCGAGCCGGACGGGACTGACGGCCCCCTTGGCCATGACGGGCGTGCTCGGAGGTGCGGTCATGCGGATCATCTCCCCCGCGGGCCCCGAGAGGAGCCCGCCTCTACCTCCCGTGTACGACCGTCACGGTGGCTTAGCAAGGGCCAGGGCCGGGCTGTCCGATTCCTTCAAGACCACTGGCCGCCGCTCTGCATACGCTCGTTCCATGAGCACACAACCGACACCCCGTTTCGATCTGATCGGCATCGTCGTCTCCGACATGGCGGCCTCACTCGCCTTCTACCGCAGGCTCGGCCTGGAGTTCCCTGCCGGGTCCGAAGAAGCGCCGCACGCCGAGGCCCCGCTGCCGGGCGGGCTGCGTTTCGCCCTCGACTCCGAGGCCACCATCCGTTCCTTCGCCCCCGACTTCCAGCCACCCGCCTCGGCGGGCCGGGTCGGGCTCGCGTTCCTGTGCGAGAGCCCCGCGCAGGTGGACGCCCAGTACGCGGAGCTGACCGCGGCCGGATACAAGGGCGAGCTGGAGCCGTTCGACGCCTTCTGGGGACAGCGGTACGCGACCGTCCTGGACCCCGACGGTCAGGGCGTGGACCTGTTCGCCGCGCTGCCCGCGGCCGACGGCGCTACGGACGCCGGCTGAGCAGCTCGCTCAGCGACATCTGCGCCAACTCCCGTACGTCCCTTGCCAGATGGGCCTGATCCGCATAGCCCGCGACCGCCGCCGTGTCCGCGTACGGCAGCCCGTCGCGGGCCAGGACCAGTGCACGCTGCAGCCGCAGCACGCGGGCGAGGGTCTTGGGCCCGTACCCGAAGGCGGCCAGGGAGCGGCGGTGCAGTCTGCGGGCCCCGATGCCCAGTTCGTCGGCGGTCCCGGCGACGGAGCGGCCCGCGTCCAGACGGGCCACGACCTCCCGCACCAGGCCGTCCGGCGGCCCGGTGTCGTCGCCGCGGCGCAGCGCCAACTCCTCCAGTGCGGCGCCCGGTTCGGGCGCGACCGTCAGGTGTGCGGCGATCCGGCGGACCTCGGCCGTGGGCCACAGGTCCGCCAAGTCGACGCGCCGGTCGCGGAGTTGGTCGGCGGGGACACCGAGCAGGGCGGGCGCCGTGCCGGGAGAAAAACGGAGGCCGACGATGCGGTGCGTGAGCCGCTCGCCCTCGGGAACGTACGCCCGGGTGTCGGGACCGGCGACGAACAGCCGGCCCTCGGACCACAGCAGGTCCATGCAGCCGTCGGGCAGCACCGGGTAGGCGGCCTCGCCCGCCGCCCGGACGGTGCGCTGCCACAGCACCGCGCCCGGGTACCGCGACGCGCGTTCCTCGTACACGCTGCTCAGATTACGCCGCGCCGTCGCGGTGTTCCGTGGGGCTGATCCCGTACACCCGCTTGAAGGCCACGGACAGGGCGAAGGCGCTGCCGTAGCCGACCTGCCGGGCTATGGAGGCCAGGGTCTGCTCGGTGTCGCGCAGCAGGTCGGCGGCGAGGGCGAGGCGCCAGCCGGTGAGGTAGGCCATGGGCGGCTCGCCGACCAGTTCGGTGAAGTTCCGGGCCAGCGCGGCCCGCGACACCCCGGCCTTCTCCGCGAGGCCTGCGACGGTCCAGGAGTGCGCCGGGTCGTCCTGGATGAGGCGCAGGACCTGGCCCACGACCGGGTCGCCGAGGGCCCGGTACCAGGACGGGGCCTCGGCGTCGGGCCGCGAGAACCAGGCGCGCAGCGAGGAGATGAGCATCAGGTCGAGCATGCGGTCCAGGACGACTTCCTGGCCCGGTTCGTCCTTGGTGATCTCGTCGGCGAGCAGCCGCGTGAACGGGGACTCCCACACGTCGCCGGACAGCACGAGCAGCGGCGGCAGCGCGTCCAGGAGGCGGCCCTTGATCTCGCCGTGCATCGAGTACGTCCCGACCAGCATCTGCACCGAACCCTCGGTGCGGGCGCCCCAGGTGCGGGTGCCCAGGTCGATGTAGTCCTTCAGCTCCTGCCCGTCGGGCGTCGTGCAGCGGCCGCCGGGGTGGATCACCGCCTGCGGCTCTCTGTCCGGGGTGTCGGCGCAGGTGTACGGGTCCGGGCCGCGGGCGATCGCGATGTCACCGGGCTTGATGAGCCGGGGCTCCCCCTGATCGGGGACGAGCCAGGCGGTGCCGTGCGCCATGGTCATCACCGACAGCGGTGCGCGGTCCGCTATCCGCACCGACCAGGGCGGATCGAAGCACGCCCGGATCATGAAGGCTCCCCGGGAGCGGGGGCCTTCGAGCAAGCCTGCTAGGGCGTCCATGGCTCCAGGGTAGGGCGCCGCGGGGGTGTGCAGGACATGATTTTTCCCCTCCCCGCCCCTTCCCGTAAGGCTGCCGCCGGCTGCAAAGACTGTCCTCAAACGCCGGACGGGCTGACTAAGTCAGCCCGTCCGGCGTTTGAGGACACCGCCCGAAGGGCGGAAAGCTTCGCAGAATTTAGGGAAGGGGCGGGGAGGGGACTAATTCTTGGGCTCCTCCGACGGCGCGGACTCGCCATTCCGTTTCGAATGCGTGCGCAATCGCGCGGACACATCGTCCGGCGGCAAGAACTGCGCCCAGCGTTCCGGGAATTCAGAAGGCATATCCGGATCATCCGGATCGGAATCCGCGGCCCGCGCGGCCGCAGCCCGCGCCACCACCTCCGCAGCCTGCGCCTCCCGCACCCGCTCATTCGCCGCACGAGCCGCCGCCGTCGTGACGGAAGGCCACACCCGGTCGATGGCCGCATTGACCGCAGCCCCCACAAGGACCGCGAAAGCGGAGACCCCGATCCACAGCAGCACGGCCACCGGCGCCGCGAGCGAGCCGTAGATCGTCGGCCCCTCCACCGTGTTCGTGAGGTAGATCCGCAGCAGGAAACTGCCGAGCACCCACATGCCCAACGCGACGAGCGCCCCCGGCACGTCCTCCAGCCAGGGCGAACGCACCGGCACGGACACGTGGTAGAGCGTCGTGAGGAAGACGACCCCGAGGATTATCACGACGGGCCAGTACGTGACCCGCACCAGCGTCTCGCTCCACGGCACCACCTGGAGCACCGCATCGGGCCCCGCCACCATCAACGGCAGCGCGACCGAGCCGACGAGCAGCGCGACGATGAACAAGAGGAAGGCCAGCAATCGCGTCTTGACGATGCCGCGGACCCCGTCGAGTCCGTACATCACGGTGATCGTGTCGACGAAGACCGTCACCGCCCGCGAACCCGACCACAGGGCGAGCAGGAAGCCGATGGAGATGACGTCCGGTCCCGCGCCCTTCATCACGTCGTCGAGGATCGGCTCCGCGATTTCATGGACACCCTTGTCGGACAGCACGGTCCGGGCCGATTCCAGGATGTTGTCCCGGACCGCCTGGATGGTGTCGGCACCGGTCCAGGAGTCGACGTACCCGAGGAGCCCCACCAGCGAGAGCAGCAGCGGCGGCACGGAAAGGAGCGTGAAGAAGGCCGCTTCGGCCGCGAGGCCCAGGATGCGGTACTCGATGCACGAGTTGACGGTGTCCTTCAGGAGCAACCAGGCGGTCCGGCGCTTCGAGACGTTGCGGTAGAGAACTCGAGCGCGGTGGAGTCGTCCCGAGCTCTTCCCTGGTGTTCCACCGGAGCCGTTCCCGGGTGTTTCTTTTGCCTGGTGCACCTCTTTACCGTAGCGGCATGACTGCCCCCACCCACACAGTGACCAACCAGGCCCCGCCCCTGGTGGGATATGACCTCTTCACCGCCGACCGGGCGCTGAGCGAGGCCGTCGAACGCCATCTCGATCCGGCACTCCTCAGCGCCGCCCGTGCGGAGCTCGGCGACCTCGGCCGGGCCGCGGGATCGGCCGAGGCGCAGGAGTGGGGGGTGCTGGCCAACGAGAACCCGCCGAAGCTGCGCACGCACGACCGGTACGGCAACCGCGTGGACGAGGTCGACTTCCATCCGTCCTGGCACCAGTTGCTGGACAAGGCGGTCGGCGCCGGGCTGACGGCGGCCTGGTCCCAGGAGGGCGGGCATCTGCGGCGGGCCGCCGGTTTCATGGTGTGGACGCAGGTCGAGGGCGGCCACGGCTGCCCGGTGTCGATGACGCATGCCGCGGTGCCGGCCCTGCGCACCGATCCGGCGCTCGCCGCCGAGTGGGAGCCGCGGCTGGCTTCCCGGGTGTACGAGGCCGGGCTCAGGCCCGCCTCGCAGAAGGCCGGTGTGCTCTTCGGGATGGGCATGACGGAGAAGCAGGGCGGCAGTGATGTGCGGGCCAATACGACGGAGGCGGCGCCGCTCGCCGAGGACGGCACGTATTCCCTCACCGGTCACAAGTGGTTCTGTTCCGCGCCGATGTCGGACGGATTCCTGGTCCTCGCGCAGGCACCCGGCGGGCTCACCTGCTTTCTCGTTCCGCGCGTCCTGGAGGACGGAACGCGCAACGCATTCGCGATTCAGCGACTCAAGGACAAACTGGGCAACAAGTCGAATGCGTCGAGCGAGGTCGAATTCTCCGGTACGTGGGCGCGCCGGGTCGGCGACGAGGGGCGCGGGGTCCGCACCATCATCGAAATGGTGGCGGCGACCCGCCTCGACTGCGTGCTCGGCTCGGCGGCGCTGATGCGGCAGGCCGTGGCGCAGGCGGTGCATCACGCCTCGTACCGCAGCGCGTTCGGCGGCGTACTGATCGAGAAGCCGCTGATGCGGAACGTACTCGCGGACCTGGCCCTCGAATCGGAGGCCGCGACGACCCTCGCGATGCGGCTCGCGGCCGCCTATGACGACGGGGGCGATCAGGAGCGGGCGTTCCTGCGGCTCGCGGTGCCGGCTGCCAAGTACTGGGTGACCAAGCGCTGCACGCCGCTCGCGGTCGAGGCGCTGGAATGCCTGGGCGGCAACGGCTATGTGGAGGAGTCGGGCATGCCGCGACTGCTCCGCGAGTCCCCGCTGAACTCGATCTGGGAGGGCGCGGGCAACGTACAGGCGCTGGACGTCCTGCGGGCGCTCGGGCGCGAACCGGCGGCGATCAACGCGTTCCTGCAGGAGGTCGGCAAGGCGCGCGGCGCCGATCACCGCCTGGACGGCGCGATCAAGGACCTGCTGACCGAGATGTCCGACCTGGACGGCATCGAGGGACGGGCGCGACGGCTGGTGGAACGGATGGCGCTGGTGCTGCAGGGTTCCTTGCTGGTGCGGTACGCCCCTTCGGAGGTGGCCGACGCATTCTGCGCGTCCCGGCTCGGCGGCGACTGGGGCGCGGCGTTCGGCACGCTGCCGGGCAGCCTGGATCTGGCCACGGTGGTGGAACGGGCGCGACCGGTGAGCCCCTGACTCTCCAGAAACCGGCCCGACTCAGCCCCTCCGGAGATCGGGCCAAAATCAGATGCAGCAGGGATGGTGCTGCGCCGACACGGCACCATCCCCGCTCTTCATGGCCCCGTTGACAGGAGCATGAACGCCGCAGAAGCGACGTTGCGATTAGTTTCGGTCAACCGCTCGGTTGTTCGCGAGGGTTGCACGGAGTTGCAACGACCGCTCGTATCGGGTCCGTGAAGCTTCCCCCCTTTCGGGGGGACCGGAGAGACGATGGGGCGAGGACGATACGCACTGGGGTTTCGGGGAGGCACCGGTGACGAACGCGACGATAGATCTGGTCAGGCTCGCTGCCATGGATTCCGTCCGGGCGGCCAGGCTGCTGCAGGGCGTGCGCGCCGCTGCGCTCGCCGGCCAGGCGCCGCCTGTCGAACCGCGGCCGGTCATCGAGCAGTCCTGGGACCGCCTGCTGCGCTGCGGGCTCGACCCGGACCACGACTTCAGAACGGGCCTGCTGCCCCGCGTGGAGGTCGAGGAACGCCGCCGCAACTCGCCGCTGTTGGAGGTTTTGCCGACCCTGCGGGAGGGCCTGGTCTCCATCGCGGACGCCGCGCAGCACATCATGGTCGTCGCGGACGCGGACGCGCGCGTGCTGTGGCGCGAGGGCCATCCGTCGGTCCTGCGCCGGGCGGACGGGCACGGCTTCGAGCTGGGCGCGGACTGGAGCGAGGCCACCGTCGGCACCAATGGCGTGGGCACTCCGCTGGTGGCGGGCCGGCCGGTGCAGGTGTTCTCCGCCGAGCACTTCGTGCGTACGCATCACCCGTGGACCTGCGCCGGATCACCGGTCACCGACCCGCGTGACGGCAAGCTGATCGGCGTCGTCGACATCAGCGGCCCCATCGACACCATGCACCCGGCGACCCTCGCCCTGGTCAACTCCGTTGCCCGGCTTGCCGAGGCGGAGCTGCGCACCCGGCATCTGATCGGCCTCGACCGGCTGCGGGCGGTGGCGGTGCCGCTGCTCAGCCGGGTCGGCGGGCGGGCCCTCGCGGTGGACGCCAACGGCTGGACGGCGGCCGTGACCGGGATGGCGCCGCACGACCGGCTGCCGCTGCCCAAGTCGTTCGGGCCCGGGCGGGTCTGGCTTGCCGCGCTCGGCGAGTGCACCGTCGAACCGCTGCCCGGCGGCTGGCTGCTGCGCCTCGACGACGGAGCCGACGCCCCGCGGGGGCTCGACCCGGGCACCTTCGTCGTGCTCGACCTGAGCGGCACCCGGCGCTGGACGGTCACCGTGTCGGGCGCCTCGGGCAGTTGGAGCCACGAACTGTCGCCGCGCCACGCCGAGTTGCTGTACCTCCTCGCGGCGCACCCGGCGGGGCGGACGGCTTCGGAGCTGGCCGAGGACATGTTCGGCGACCCGGCCCGTACGGTGACGGTGCGGGCGGAGCTGTCGCGGGTGCGGCGCTATCTGTCGGGGGTGCTCGACCACCGGCCGTACCGCTTCCACGAGGACGCGGACGTCCAGATCGTCCTGCCGGAGCATCCAGCAGATCTGCTGCCGCAGTCGACGGCACCGGCGGTGGTGCGTGCGCGGCTCGATCCAGTGTGAGGCCGCCCGGTCGACAACTCGGCGGCGACTCGGACGACTTGATGCCCGGCCCGGTTGACGCATGGCTCGATTGATGCGGGGCTCGATTGATGCGTGGCTCGCCTGACATGATCGCCCCGCGCCGCAGATAATCCGGGACATGACATCACCTCACACGTCCGCGCCGGATCGCGGCGAGGGCGCGCCGGCCGGCATCGAAGCCGAGGAACGGCACGCGAGTTGGCTCGAATTGTTCTTCGACCTCGTCGCCGTCGCCGGTGTCGCCCAGCTCGCACACCGGCTGCACGAGGCAGCGGACTGGCGTGACGGGGCGGCGTACCTCGGTCTCTTCCTGGCCTTCTGGATCGCCTGGGTGACCTTCACGATGTACGCGAGCGTCGCGGCCGAGACCGTGCGCTACCGCACCATGTATCTGGCGATGTTCGGCATGGCGACCATGGCCGCCTGCGTGCCGGAGGCCACCGGGGAGCGCGGCACGGTCTTCGCCGCCGCCTTCGTGCTGATCCGGCTGCTGTCCTCGCGGGTGTGGGGCGCCCGCGGCGAGGCGGTCGTCGACTGGCCGACCGCACAGCTCGCCCTCGGCATGATCCCGTGGATCGTCTCGCTGTGGCTGGAGGGGCCCTGGCGGTACGGGATGTGGGGCCTGGGCCTGGCCCTGGACATCCTGCTGCCGTTCGCGGTGAGCGGCGACCGGCTGCTCGCGAACTTCGGCCGGGCCGCCGACCAGCGGCGGGAGCGGTACGCGAACGTCGAGTTCAAGGGCGGCGAACGAGGCCGGCAGCGCAAGGCCCAACTGGGCCAACCGCCGCGCCTGGTACGCCTGGAAGCGGGCCATTTCGACGAGCGGCTGGGCCTGTTCACGATCATCGTGCTCGGCGAGGGCGTGGTCCAGCTGGTCGCGCAGACCGCTTCGGTCGAGGACTGGAACAACGTCCTCGCCATCTCCTGCGCCGCGTTCGTGCTGCTCATCTGTCTGTGGCGGCTGACCTTCCGGTACGGCTTCACGGGCGTCCCGCACGTCTCGCTGAGCACGGCCTCCGCCCGCGTCGTGCTGCCCGCGCACTTCGCCACCACGGCGGCCCTGACCGCGGTGGCGGCGGGGCTCGGCGAACTCGCCGTGCATCCCGGTGCGCCCGCCTCGACGGTGACGCGCTGGACGCTGTGCGCGGGGCTCGGCTGCTACTTCCTGATCGCGGCGATCGGCGGGCTCATCGGGGGTGCGTCGGGGGTGTGGCTGACGCTGTGGAGCTGGCCGGGGCTGCTGCTGTGCGTGGGGCTCGGGCTGTTCGCGAAGGGGATGGACCCGGTGCTGCTGGTGTGGCTGCTGAACGCGGTGCTGCTGTGGAGCTGCAGCTATGAGCAGGTGCGGCGGCGGACCCGGACGGGCACGGCTTGAGGGTTCGTGGGGCCCGGCCCGGTGATCCGTGGTGCCGGGCCCGGGTGATCCGTGCCGGGCCCGGCTTGGGTGATCCGTGCCGGGCCCGGCTTGGGTGATCCGTGCCGGGCCCGGCTTGGGGCAGGTCGTGGGGCCATGATGCGATGAGCCGCATGAGTACCGTTGATGTGACCGTCTGGTCCCTGGAACAGACCTCCCCCACCGACCTCAGCCCGGCCGGCGAGTTCCCGCCGGGCGTGCGGATCGTGCGCTCCGAGGTGCCCTCTCCCGAGTTCAGCCGCTTCCTGTACGCATCCGTCGGCGGGGACATCCACTGGATCGACCGGCTCTCGTGGACGTACGCCCAGTGGCAGCAGGAGCTGGAGCGGCCCGGGCACGAGACCTGGGTGGCGTACGAGAACGGCACCCCGGCCGGATATGTGGAGCTGGACGCCCAGGACGAGGGCGCGGTGGAGATCGTCTACTTCGGCCTGATCCCGGCGTTCCGGGGCCGGCGCATCGGCGGGCCGCTCCTCTCCTACGGGATCGCGCGCGCCTGGGACCTGGCCGAGCGCCATGCCGACCGGGAGCCGACGAAGCGGGTGTGGCTGCACACCTGCGACCGGGACGGCGAGCATGCGATGGCCAACTACGAGCGCCGCGGCTTCCGGCTCTTCGACACGAAGATCGAGCAGGAGGCGGAGGTCGAGACCCCCGGGCCGTGGCCCGGCGCCCGCTGAACGACGCAGCACGGAAAGACACGGAAAGACGCAGTACTGAAAGCGCAGCTCAGGGGCGGGGGCGTGACCCCTGCCACACTGTCTCACGATGCGGGACAACCGCGTCCATATTGCGGACGAAGCTGGACCAGGTCCAAAGTCCCGTGCCACGCTTCCGCCATGGATCGCACTGGAAACGCCTTGGTGAGTCGACGACACGTCGACCTCGGCCGCATGTCCAGCGCCATCTGTCCGGCCTGCTGACAGCTCACGAAGCTCAGCACCCCGCCGCGACCTCTTACTTCTGATTTCTCTTCACTCTCTTCTGCAATACCTGCGCCCAGCCGAGCTGCATGCTGCGCCCGCGCAGGTCAGAGCCGCATTCCCGCTGTCCGAAGGACGTACCGCCATGGCCGCATCCCCTGAATCTCCCGGCACCGCCAAGCCCCGCCGCAAGGTGAGCCGGCACCGTGGTGAGGGCCAGTGGGCCGTTGGCCACTTCACGCCCCTCAACGGCAACGAGCAGTTCAAGAAGGACGACGACGGTCTCAATGTGCGGACACGCATTGAGACGATCTACTCCAAGCGGGGCTTCGACTCGATCGACCCCAACGACCTGCGCGGCCGGATGCGCTGGTGGGGCCTGTACACCCAGCGCAAGCCCGGGATCGACGGCGGCAAGACCGCGATCCTGGAGCCGGAAGAGCTGGACGACAAGTACTTCATGCTGCGCGTCCGCATCGACGGCGGCCGCCTCACCACCGAGCAGCTGCGCGTGGTCGGCGAGATCTCGCAGGAGTTCGCCCGCGGCACCGCCGACATCACCGACCGGCAGAACATCCAGTACCACTGGATCCGCATCGAGGACGTCCCCGAGATCTGGCGGCGGCTCGAAGAGGTCGGCCTGTCGACCACCGAGGCCTGCGGTGACACGCCCCGCGTCATCCTCGGCTCCCCCGTCGCCGGGATCGCCGCCGACGAGATCATCGACGGCACCCCCGCCATCGACGAGATCCAGCGCCGCTTCATCGGCAACCCCGACTTCTCCAACCTGCCGCGCAAGTTCAAGTCCGCGGTCTCCGGCTCGCCGCAGCTCGACGTGGCACACGAGATCAACGACATCGCCTTCGTCGGCGTCGACCACCCCGAGCACGGGCCCGGCTTCGACCTGTGGGTCGGCGGCGGTCTGTCCACCAACCCCAAGTTGGGCCAGCGCCTCGGTGCCTGGGTGCCGCTGGACGAGGTGCCGGACGTGTACGGCGGTGTCATCGGCATCTTCCGTGACTACGGCTACCGGCGCCTGCGTACCCGCGCCCGGCTGAAGTTCCTGCTCGCCGACTGGGGTCCGGCGAAGTTCCGCCAGATCCTGGAGGACGAGTACCTCAAGCGTCCGCTGCTCGACGGGCCCGCCCCCGCGCAGCCCGCCGGCACCTGGCGCGACCACCTGGGCGTCCACCAGCAGAAGGACGGCCGCTTCTACGTCGGCTTCGCCCCGCGCGTCGGACGCGTGGACGGCACCACCCTCACGAAGATCGCCGAGGTCGCCGCGTCGCACGGCTCGGGCCGGCTTCGTACGACCGCCGAGCAGAAGATGATCGTCCTCGACATCGAGGAAGCCCAGGTCGAATCGCTGGTCTCCGCCCTGGAGGCGCTGGACCTGAAGGTCAACGCGTCGCCGTTCCGGCGGGGCACGATGGCCTGCACCGGCATCGAGTTCTGCAAGCTGGCGATCGTCGAGACGAAGGCGCGCGGCGCCTCGCTCATCGATGAACTCGAGCGCCGCATCCCCGAGTTCGACGAGCCGATCACCATCAACATCAACGGCTGCCCCAACGCCTGCGCCCGCATCCAGGTCGCCGACATCGGCCTCAAGGGCCAGCTCGTCCTCAACGACAAGGGCGAGCAGGTGGAGGGCTTCCAGGTGCACCTGGGCGGCGCCCTCGGCCTGGAGGCGGGCTTCGGCCGCAAGGTCCGTGGCCTGAAGGTCACTTCGGAGGGGCTGCCCGACTACGTCGAGCGGGTCCTGACGCGCTTCCAGGAGCAGCGCGAGGACGGCGAGCGGTTCGCCACCTGGGTCACGCGCGCCAGTGACGAGGCCCTGTCATGAGCGAGCGTGCCGCCCCGTTCTACTGCCCCTACTGCGGCGACGAGGACCTGCGCCCGAACGAGACCGGCCACGGCGCGTGGGAATGCGCGGCCTGCAATCGAGCCTTCCAGCTGAAGTTCCTCGGGCTGCTCGCCCGGGGAGTTCAGCGCCCTGCGGGCAACTCCGATGGAGGGGACGAGATATGACGACTGCTCAGACTCAGGAACGTACGGCCGAAGAACTCCAGGCGCTAGCCGAACAGGCGGGCCGCGACCTGGAGGACGCCTCCCCGCTGGAGATCCTCAAGTGGGCGGCCGACACCTTCGGCAAGAGCTTCTGCGTGACCTCGTCCATGGAGGACGCGGTCGTCGCGCATCTCGCCTCGCGCGCCTTCCCCGGCGTGGACGTGGTCTTCCTCGACACCGGCTACCACTTCCCCGAGACCCTCGGGACGGCGGACGCGGTCGGCACCGTTCTGGACGTCAACCTCATCACGCTCACCCCGGTCCAGTCCGTGGCCGAGCAGGACGCCGAGTACGGACCGAAGCTGCACGACCGCGACCCCGACCTGTGCTGCGCGCTGCGCAAGGTCAAGCCCCTTGAGCAGGGCCTGACTTCGTACCAGGCATGGGCGACGGGACTGCGCCGCGACGAGTCGCCGACCCGCGCGAACACCCCGGTCGTCGGCTGGGACGCCAAGCGGCAGAAGGTCAAGGTCTCGCCGATCGCCCGCTGGACTCAAGACGACGTCGACGCGTACATCGCCGAGCACGGCGTACTGACCAACCCGCTCCTCGACGACGGCTACCCGTCGATCGGCTGCGCACCCTGCACCCGCCGGGTGGCGGCGGGCGAGGACGCGCGGGCCGGGCGCTGGGCGGGCCGGTCCAAGACGGAATGCGGGCTGCACGGATGACGAACTTGGGAGACAACGACGTGACTGGGGCCACCATTTGGCTCACCGGTCTGCCCAGCGCGGGCAAGACCACCATCGCGTACGAGCTGGCCGGCCGGCTGCGCGGCGAGAGCCACCGGGTGGAGGTGCTCGACGGGGACGAGATCCGCGAGTTCCTCTCGGCGGGTCTCGGCTTCAGCCGCGAGGACCGGCACACCAATGTGCAGCGCATCGGCTTCGTCGCCGAGCTGCTCGCCTCCAACGGCGTGAAGGTCCTCGTCCCGGTGATCGCGCCGTACGCGGACAGCCGCGAGGCGGTGCGCAAGCGCCACCAGCGCGAGGGCACCGGATATGTCGAGGTGCATGTCGCCACTCCGGTGGACGTCTGCTCCGAGCGCGATGTGAAGGGCCTGTACGCCAAGCAGGCCGCGGGCGAGATCTCCGGTCTGACCGGCGTCGACGACCCGTACGAGGCGCCCGAGTCGCCGGATCTGCGGATCGAGTCCCACCAGCAGACCGTGCAGGAGTCCGCGGCGCAGCTGTACGCGCTGCTCACCGAGAGGGGTCTGGCATGACGACCACCGCTTCTTCCGCCTCGGCCGTGTCGTCGGAGGAGTCCGACAGCCCTTATGCGCTGAGCCACTTGGACGCCCTGGAGTCCGAGGCGGTGCACATCTTCCGTGAGGTGGCGGGTGAGTTCGAGCGGCCGGTGATTCTCTTCTCCGGCGGCAAGGACTCGATCGTCATGCTGCACCTGGCGCTGAAGGCGTTCGCCCCGGCGGCGGTCCCCTTCTCTCTCCTGCACGTGGACACCGGGCACAACTTCCCCGAGGTCCTGGAGTACCGCGACCGGGTGGTGGCCGAGCACGGGCTGCGCCTCCATGTCGCCTCCGTGCAGGAGTACATCGACGCGGGCAAGCTGCGCGAGCGCCCCGACGGGACGCGCAACCCGCTGCAGACGGTGCCGCTCACCGAGAAGATCCAGGCCGAGAAGTTCGACGCGGTCTTCGGCGGCGGCCGCCGTGACGAGGAGAAGGCCCGTGCCAAGGAGCGGGTGTTCTCGCTGCGCGACGAGTTCTCCCAGTGGGACCCGCGCCGCCAGCGCCCCGAGCTGTGGCAGCTCTACAACGGCCGGCACGCCCCGGGCGAGCACGTCCGTGTCTTCCCGCTGTCCAACTGGACCGAGCTGGACGTGTGGCAGTACATCGCCCGCGAGGGCATCGAGCTGCCTCAGATCTACTTCGCGCACGAGCGTGAGGTGTTCTCCCGGTCCGGGATGTGGCTGACCGCCGGCGAGTGGGGCGGGCCGAAGGAGTCCGAGCCGGTCCAGACCCGTCTGGTGCGCTACCGCACGGTCGGCGACATGTCCTGCACCGGCGCCGTCGACTCCGACGCCACCACGCTGGACGCCGTGATCACCGAGATCGCCGCGTCCCGGCTCACCGAACGAGGTGCGACCCGCGCCGACGACAAGATGTCCGAGGCCGCGATGGAAGACCGCAAGCGCGAGGGGTACTTCTAGAAATGTCCACAAACACTGGAAATACAGAGCAGTTGGCCGACCTCTCCGATCTGTCGGCCACGACCCTCCTTCGCTTCGCGACCGCGGGCTCCGTCGACGACGGCAAGTCCACCCTGGTCGGCCGGCTCCTGCACGACTCCAAGTCGGTCCTCACCGACCAGCTGGAGGCCGTCGAGCGGGTCTCCGCAAGCCGCGGCCAGGAGACGCCCGACCTGGCGCTGCTCACCGACGGGCTGCGGGCCGAGCGGGAGCAGGGCATCACCATCGATGTCGCCTACCGCTACTTCGCCACCGCCCGGCGCCGGTTCATCCTCGCCGACACCCCCGGGCATGTGCAGTACACCCGGAACATGGTCACCGGCGCCTCGACGGCCGACCTCGCCGTGGTCCTGGTCGACGCCCGCAACGGCGTCATCGAGCAGACCCGCCGGCACGCCGCCGTCGCCGCGCTGCTGCGGGTGCCGCACGTCGTGCTCGCCGTGAACAAGATGGACCTGGTCGCGTACGAGGAGAAGATCTTCGCCGCGATCGCCGAGGAGTTCACGACGTACGCCGCGTCCCTCGGCGTCCCGGAGATCACCGCCATCCCGATCTCGGCGCTCGCCGGGGACAACGTGGTGGAGCCGTCCGCCAACATGGACTGGTACGGCGGCCCGACGGTCCTGGAGCACCTGGAGACCGTCCCGGTCAGCCACGACCTGGCGAGCTGCCACGCGCGTTTCCCGGTGCAGTACGTGATCCGCCCGCAGACCGCCGAACACCCCGACTACCGCGGCTACGCGGGCCAGATCGCGGCCGGCACCTTCCGCGTCGGCGAATCGGTCACCGTGCTGCCCTCGGGCCGCACCTCGAAGATCGCCGGGATCGACCTGCTCGGCAAGGCGGTCGACGTGGCCTGGACCCCGCAGTCGGTGACCCTCCTCCTGGAGGACGACATCGACATCTCGCGCGGCGACCTCCTGGTCCCGGCCGGGGACACCCCCGCCACCAGCCAGGACGTCGAGGCGACCGTCTGCCACGTCGCGGACACCCCGCTCACCGTCGGCCAGCGGGTGCTGCTCAAGCACACCACCCGAACGGTCAAGGCCCTCGTCAAGGAGATCCCCTCGCGGCTGACCCTCGACGACCTGTCCCAGCACCCGAACCCCGGGCAGCTGGTCGCCAACGACATCGGCCGGGTGCGCGTGCGCACCGCGGAGCCGCTCGCGCTCGACGCGTACGCCGACTCCCGGCGCACCGGCTCCTTCCTGCTGATCGACCCGGCGGACGGGACGACGCTCGCCGCGGGCATGGCGGGCGAGGCCTTCGCCGCAGGTGAGGCCGAGGCGGATGCCGCGTCCGTGGCGGACGAAGAGGGCTGGGACTTCTGATGAGCATCGACATGTTCGCGACGTTCGCGAAGGAGGGCGGCCGGGTCGGCAGCGGCGTCCTCGGTGCGGGAAACGGAGGGGTCGCGCGATGTGCGTGATGACGTACGCGCACCGCTTGCGCGCCCTCACCCCCCACCAGCCGCGCCCGCTGGCCAACCGGCGCCACAAACGAAGACACGCCGACTTCCCGGCCGCGTCACCCCGTCCCCGGGGGACGTGAGAACCGGGCCAACGAGAGGAAAGCCTCCCGTGCCTGCCAACCGCTCCACCCGCACCACCTTCCGCCGCGGCCTCGCCGCCGTGGCCGCGCTTCCGCTGCTCGCCGTTGCCGCGACCGCCTGCGGGTACGGCTCCAAGTCCGATGACGAGGGCAAGAAGAACGTCGCCGCCGAGGGCAAGAAGCTCTCCGTGGACGAGGTGAAGATCGGCTACTTCCCCAACGTCACGCACGGCACCGCCCTCGCGGGCCTCCAGCAGGGCACGTTCCAGAAGGAGCTCGGCGGCACGTCCATCAAGGCGTCGCCGTTCAACGCGGGCCCCGCGGAGATCGAGGCCCTCAACTCCGGTGCCATCGACATCGGCTGGATCGGCCCCTCCCCGTCGATCAACGGCTTCACCAAGTCCGGCGGCAAGAACCTGCGCATCATCAGCGGCTCCGCCTCCGGTGGTGTCTCGCTCGTGGTCAACCCCAAGAAGATCAAGTCGCTCGACGATCTCAAGGGCAAGACGATCGCCACCCCGCAGCTCGGCAACACCCAGGACGTGGCGCTCCTCAACTACCTGGCCGAAAAGGGCTACAAGGTCGACGCGACCTCCGGCAAGGGCGACGTGAGCATCGCCCGCACGGACAACAAGGTCACCCCGCTCGCGTTCAAGAGCGGTGACATCGACGGCGCCTGGGTGCCCGAGCCCACCGCGTCCAAGCTGGTGGCCGAGGGCGGCAAGGTCCTCCTGGACGAGAAGAAGCTCTGGAAGGACGGGAAGTTCGTCATCACGAACATCATCGTCCGCCAGGAGTTCCTGGAGAAGCACCCGGACGTGGTGGAGGCCGTGCTGCGCGGCTCGGTGAAGACCAACGCGTGGATCAAGGCGAACCCGGACGACGCCAAGAAGGCGATCAACGCCCAGCTGAAGGCCGACTCCGGCAAGGAACTGCCCGCCGAGGTCATCGACCCCGCCTTCAAGAACGTCGACTTCATCGACGACCCGCTGGCCTCCACCCTGAGTGACGAGGCCGACCACGCGGTCAAGGCCGGGCTCCTGAAGAACCCGCTCCTGGACGGCATCTACGACCTGCGACCGCTCAACAAGGTCCTTGAGGCCGCAGGTCAGCCCACCGTCGGCGACGCCGGTCTCGGCACCAAGTAAGCAACGCCAACCCGCTCCCAGGAGGTGACGCACATGGCCACCACGCTCACCAAGGCCGCCACGGCCGGCACGGACAGCCCCGCGGTGTCGTCGTATGCCGCGCGCATCGACCACGTCTCCAAGTCCTTCGGCCGGCCGGGCGCCGCGCAGCTCGTCCTCGACGACATCAGCATCGATGTCGCACCGGGCGAGTTCGTCACCCTCCTGGGAGCCTCCGGGTGCGGCAAGTCGACCCTGCTCAACCTGGTCGCCGGTCTCGACAAGCCGTCCGCCGGGGAGATCGACGTCCCCGGCGGGCGCCCGGCCCTGATGTTCCAGGAGCACGCGCTGTTCCCCTGGCTCACGGCCGGCAAGAACATCGAACTCGCCCTGAAGATGCGCGGCCTGCCCAAGTCGGACCGGCGTGACGAGGCCGAGCGGCTGCTCGAACTGGTCCGCCTCAAGGGCGCGTACGGCAAGCGTGTGCACGAGCTGTCCGGCGGCATGCGCCAGCGCGTCGCCCTGGCCCGTGCGCTCGCCCAGGACAGCCAACTGCTCCTGATGGACGAACCGTTCGCCGCGCTCGACGCCATCACCAGGGACGTACTGCACGACGAGCTCACCCGTATCTGGCGTGAGACGAACCTGTCCGTCCTCTTCGTCACCCACAACGTCCGGGAGGCCGTGCGGCTCGCCGAGCGGGTCGTGCTGCTCTCCTCCCGACCGGGCCGCATCGCCCGCGAATGGCGGGTCGGCATCCCGCAGCCGCGCCGCATCGAGGACTCCGCCGTCGCGGATCTGTCCGTCGAGATCACCGAACAACTGCGGGGGGAGATCCGCCGACATGGCCAGCACTGAAACAAAGGTCGCCGGGGACCCGGCGACCACCGACTCCGATCAGCTCGCAGGTCTGGAGGCCGGGCTCGACGCCCTGGAGACCCGGACCGCCCAGCGGACCCCGATCGGCAAGATCCTGCTCGCCAAGGTCGTCCCGCCGGTCGTGGCGGTCGCCCTCGTGCTGATCGCCTGGCAGCTCGCGTACCACTTCGAGGTGAAGGAGCACTATCTGCTCCCGAGCCCGGCGGACGTCGGGCGCACCCTGCAGGAGAAGTGGCTCGACGGCACGCTGCTCGACTTCGTGTGGACGAGCCTGTCGCGCGGCGCGCTCGGCTTCGTGATCTCCGTCCTCATCGGTACGCCGCTGGGTCTGATCGTCGCCCGCGTCAAGGTGGTCAGGGCCGCGATCGGGCCGATCCTGTCCGGGCTGCAGTCCCTGCCGTCCGTGGCCTGGGTGCCGGCCGCGATCATCTGGTTCGGGCTGAGCGACGCCACCATCTACGCCGTGGTGCTGCTCGGCGCGGTGCCGTCGATCGCCAACGGCCTGGTCGCGGGCGTCGACCAGATCTCGCCGCTGTATCTGCGAGCGGGGCACGTCATCGGTGCGCGGGGTCTGCAGGGGGTGCGCCATGTGCTCCTTCCGGCCGCGCTGCCCGGGTACATCGCGGGGCTCAAGCAGGGCTGGGCGTTCTCCTGGCGCTCCCTGATGGCCGCCGAGCTGATCGTGAACGCCCCCGACCTGGGGGTCGGTCTCGGCCAGCTCCTTGAGCAGGGCCGTGAGCTGCAGGACATGTCCTGGGTGCTCAGCGCGATCCTGCTGATCCTGATCGTGGGCATCGGCGTCGAGCTGCTGCTCTTCGCCCCCCTCGAGCGGCGCGTGCTGCGCAGCCGCGGTCTCCTTGTGAAGAGCTGAACCGTCATGCAGCACAGTCGGCCGCACCTCCGCGCTCCCGCCCTTCTCGTGGTCGCCCACGGCAGCCGCGACCCGCGGCACGCCGCGACCGTGCACGCCCTGGTGCGCCGGGTGCGGGCGATGCGGCCGGGCCTGCGGGTGGAGACGTCCTTCCTGGACTTCAACGCGCCGACCGTGCCCCGCGTCCTGGAAGGCCTGGCGGCCGACGGCGTGACGGAGGTGGTGGCGCTTCCCCTCCTGCTCACCCGGGCCTTCCATGCGAAGGCCGACATCCCCGCCGTACTGCACGAGGCGAGCGCACGGCTGCCGCAGCTGCGGATACGGCAGGCCGAAGTGCTCGGCCCCTCGCCGCTGCTGCAAGCCGCCCTGGAGCGGCGGCTGTACGAGGCCGGGCTGACGCCCGGCGACAAGAGCTCGACCGGGGTCGTCCTGGCCTCGGCGGGCTCCACAGACCCGGAGGCGATCGCAGTGATCGCAGAAATCGCGCGGGAGTGGCGGCGTACCGGTTGGTGCGCCGTGCGGCCTGCGTTCGCCTCCGCATCTCTGCCCCGCACCGAGGACGCGGTGCGGCAGCTGCGCGCCGAGGGCGTGCACCGGGTGGCGGTGGCGCCCTACGTCATCGCCCCCGGCTTCCTGCCGGACCGCATCGACCGGGGCGCCCGGGAGGCGGGCGCGGACGTGCTGGCCGATGTCCTGGGCGCGGCACCGGAGTTGGCACGGCTGCTGCTGGCCCGGTACGACGGGGCCGCCCGGTACCACGGGGCGCAGGTGCCCTCGCTGGTCTCCGCGTCGCTCACGGCGTGAGCGGGCGCGAAGAACACGAAGAACACGAACGAGCCCTCATCGCGTGGGTCCTCACGGCGCGACCGGTATCGCCGGCCGCCCCTTCTCATAGACGGTGAGCCCTTTGGCCAGCCCCAGCGGCACCAGGACCAGCTCCACCACGAGCGCCTTCCACGCGTAGACGAGGTTGACCGTCTTGGTCGCGTACACACAGGGCAGGTCGGCGAGGACCCGCATCACCGACAGGCGGCGTCTGCGGGCGGCGTAGATCAAAGGTGGTGCGGTGAGCAGCAGTTCGGCCCCCGCCCACCAGCCGACGGACTCCGGCAGCGACTGTCCGGTCGTGGCCGCGGCGATGAACGGCGTGGCCCACCACAGCGGCGCGGTGAGGATCTCCAGCAGGGCGAGCAGGACCCAGAGCGCCAGTATCGGCTTGTGCGTGATCAGTTGGCCCAGGTGCAGCCGTACGTTCTGACAGAACCCCGCCATCCAGCGCCACACCTGCTTGCGCAGATAGGTGAGGCTCTCCGGATCCGCCGCCCAGGCCTGTGCCCCGCTGACGTACAGCGCGCGCCTGCCCTGGATCTGTATCGACCAGGTGAAGTCCATGTCCTCGACGATGGTGCGCTCGGGGAAGCCCCCGAAGGCGACCAGGTCCGCGCGCCGGAACACCGAGCAGCAGCCGGAGCACACCATGGGGCTGCCCGCGCGGTGCTGGATCGGGCGGTGCCAGTGGAAGCCGAAGAGATACTCGACCGCCCGGCCCCGCTCCCAGACCGTCCGGGTGTGGCGCGTCTGGACGTTGCCCGCGGCGACGGCCACCTCGGGGTCGGCGAAGACCGGCAGCATCCGCTCGACGTAGTCGGGCGCGAGTACCGTGTCCGCGTCGACCGCAAGCACCAACTCCGTGTCGCAGTAGGGCAGTGCGTGGTTCTGCGCCTTCGCCTTGCTGCCCAGGTTGCGCGGCGGTCTGAGGACGGTCACGCCGTACGACGCGGCCACCTCGCCCGTGCGGTCGGCCGAGCCGTCATCGACGACGATGACCCGGTCCGGCGGGTGTGTCTGGCGCACCAGCGAGTCGAGGGTGGCCGGGAGGCCCGCCTCCTCGTTGTGCGCCGGGACGATCACCGTGATGCTGTTCCGGTTCCGACTTTCCGTGCTCTGCCTTGCCATGCCCTGTTCCCCCGAACCCGAGCTTCCCGATGGTGCGGCTCGTCAGTACGGCCAGGGCGACCAGGCCGTATACGAGCGTGCTGATGCCGATGAACGGCAGTCCTCCGTGCATCTCTCCTCCCCCGTGCGGGCGGTCATTTCCGACATCGATCACGCTAGCCCGGATCGACGAAACGCAACCGGAGGGGAGAATTCCTGTGGATAACTCGGCTCAAGTGGATAACTCGGGGCGAGCAGAAGCCACTTGAGGCGAGGTTGCTCAAGGGAAAGGCGAGGCTCCCCAAAGGAGACGCCGGGCGAAGCTCAGTCGAAGTTCAGCTTCCCCGTCCGCTCCCGCTTCAGCTCGAAGAAGTTCGGCTGCCCCGCCAGGATCCGCACCGCCTCGAAGAGCTGCACCGCTTCCTCGCCCCGCGGGATCGCGCTGAGCACCGGCCCGAAGAACGGGGTCCCGTCGAGGTGCAGTGTCGGTGTGCCCACGTACGCCTCGGCCGCCGGGTCCTTGCCCGCGTCGTGGCTGCGCCGCAGCGCCTCGTCGTACCGAGTGGAGTGCGCCGCCTCGGCGAGCTCCGCCGGCAGGCCGACCTCGGCCAGGGCGTCGGCGACGACCCGGTCGAAGTCGCCGTCGTAGCGGTCCTTCTGCTGGTGGATGCGGACGCCGTACGCGGTGTAGAGGTCGCGCAGCACCTCCTCGCCGTGCTGCTCGGCGGCCGCGACGGCGACGCGCACCGGGCCGATCGACTTGTTGACCAACTCCCGGTACCAGTCGGGCAGTTCATTGCCCTCGTTGTGCAGGAAGAGGCTCATCACATGGAAGCGGACGTCGAGGTCGCGCTGCTTCTCGACCTCGAGGATCCAGCGCGAGGTGATCCAGGCGAAGGGGCAGGCGGGGTCGAACCAGAAGTCGACCCGGGGCGCGGCGCCGGTGGCCGTACGGAGTGTCATACGAGGCACACTAGTCAGAAAGTGGCCCTGCACCGTGGGACATTCACGCGTCACAATCCTGGGCCATTCGGCTGTCGTCGAACCGGCCCTCATCGTGCCAATTCGCTTGCTCGTGCGACACCTGGGCCCCTACTGTCACCGAGGTGACTCCTGAACTGCGCACGGATCGCCTCGTTCTCTCCCCGTACGTCGCCTCCGACGAGAGCGAGTTCGTGGCCCTCTTCCAGGACAGGCTCTCCGGACGGTGGTTCTGGGAGGGCCCTGACCCGGAACCGGAGGCGGAGACCAGGGCGCTGTTCGGCCGCATCTTCAGCAGTGTGTACGCGGAGAACCGCTGGCCGATCTGGGCCGTGCGGCACGAGGGCCGGTTCATCGGCCATGCCGAGATCAAGCCGTCGCCGCTGCCCCGCCTCGACGGCCACGAGATCGTCTACGGCCTGACCGCGGACAGCTGGGGGCAGGGGTTCGGCACCGAAGTCGCCGAGGCGCTCACGTCGTACGGCTATCGCGAGCTACAACTCGACGAGGTGCACGCGACGGTGAGCGCGGAGAACTCGGCCTCCCTGAACGTCCTGAAGAAGCTCGGCTACGTACACGTACGGAACATCCCGGAGGACGACGGGACGACCACCCAGCTGCTCACCCACCGCAGGGCGTCGGATACCGTCCGGCCATGAGCGACGAGCACTTGAGCAGCGCCTTCTCCATCGGTGGCGACCTTCCCGCAAGTCGCCTCGGATACGGCACCGGCCAGTTGGTGGGCCACGGCTACTGGGGCCCGCGCGGCGACGCGGCCGATGCGGTGGCCGTGCTGCGCAGGGCCGTCGAGCGGGGCGTCACGCTCATCGACACCGCCGACAACTACGGTCCGGACATCGCCGAGGAGCTGGTCGCCGAGGCGCTCCACCCTTATCCGGCCGACGTGGTGGTCACCACCAAGGGCGGTGTGGTGCGTACCGGCCCGAACGTGTGGCACATCGACGGCCACCCGGACCGGCTGCGCGCGATGTGCGAGGCGAGCCTGCGCAGGCTGCGGCTGGACACGATCGACCTCTATCAGCTGCACCGCCTCGACCCCGCGGTGCCGATGGCGGACCAGCTGGGCACGCTCGACGAGCTGCGGCGGGAGGGCAAGATCCGGCACATCGGCCTGAACACGCTGGCGCCGGGAGATCTCGAAGCGGCCCTGGAGATCACCGAGATCGCGTCGGTGCAGAACCGCTACAACCTCGTGGACCGCGCCGACGAGAAGCTTCTCAGGCTCTGCGAGGAGCGCGGGATCGCCTTCCTTCCGTGGTTCCCGCTGGCCCACGGCTCGCTGGCCGAACATCCCTGGTGTGCCGAGATCGCCCGCGCCCATGACGCGACGGCCGGCCAGATCGCCCTGGCCTGGCTCCTGCAGCGCTCCCCCGTGCTCTGCCCGAGCCCGGGCACGGGCACCCTCGCCCATCTGGACGAGAACCTGGACGCGGCGGCGATCCGGCTCACCGCGGCCGAGGTCGAGGACCTGGACTCGCTGGCCTCCTAGGAGCAGGGCGGCCCAGGAACCGGGCGGCCCACCAACCCGATGGCCCAGGAACCCGGTGGGCTAGGGGCCGGCTTCGGGGGCGTACGGCGTCCCCTGGTGGAACCAGAGAAGCCAGCCGCTCTCCGTACGCCGCCACAGTGAACTGCGGTGCGCCAGGCGGCCGTTGTTGTCCGTGTCGAAGGTGAGATGGACCAGGTCGTCGGCGAGCTGGTCGCCGTGCATCCGGGACACGGTGACCGACCGCTGCCCGGGCTTCTCCTGCTCGGTCAGCGTGGTGATGATCGCCGCGCGGTCCCAGAGCGTCCCCGAGGCGCCGATCTCCGTGAAGTCGGGGTGCAGGAGCGCGCCCAGGAGCTCCGGCGAACTGCGCACTTCCGGGGCGAGCAGGCGGAGTTCGCCCTCGATGGCCGCCTCGACCGCGGACGAGGGCTCAGGCACGGGTCAGCTCCGCGAGCTTGGTGACGGTGTTCCAGTTCCGGCTCGTGGCGACGATGCCCTTGAGCGGGGCCGGTCTGGCCAGGACCTCCCCGAGCTTGGAGCGGCCGAGCCCGTCGGGCGCGTAGAGGTAGAGCGCGCGGTCGCCCAGCTTGAAGTCCTCCGGTGCGTACGCCGCCGGGTCGACGGACGCGAACCGCTCGGGCCCGACCTGCTCGGAGAAGTACGTGACGTGCAGCTGCTTGCCCTCCAGCGACGCGGCGGGGAAGGGGCAGGCGTCGACGATCGCGCTCAGATACACACCGTCCCTGACCAGGCAGTCGACCGTGAAGCCGAAGTGGTCGTGGATCGCCTTGCCGAGTTCGGCGGCGAGCGCTTCCTCGTCGTCGGACGTGCTGGTGAAGACGGCGTTGCCGCTTTGCAGATGGGTGCGTACGTCGCCGTGGCCGAGGCCGGTGAGCAGGGTGCGGAGGTCGGCCATCGGGACCTTCTTGTGGCCGCCCACGTTGATGCCGCGCAGCAGTGCCGCATACGTCGTCTTCATGGAGCACACCCTAGACACGCCCACTGACAACGCGGCTCAAGACCATGGTGTACGCAGCCGAAGGCGGCCGCCGTGCCCCGTGGGGGTCGGCACGACGGCCGCCGGTCTTGCACACTCCCGGGACCCGGGGGTGGGGTGTCGGGTCCCGGGAGAGCTCAGGGTGCTGCTGGTACCGCAGTTGGCGATACCGGTACCGAACAGGGTGCTGCCGGTACCTCGGAAGGTCTTACTCGACGACCTTGAGCAGCTTGTTCGGGGTGCCCTCGCTCGGGTTGGAGATCTTGTCCGGCGTGGCGCCCTCGGTCAGGGCGGTGGCGACCTGCTCGGGCGTGGCGTCCTTGTGCCCGGCCAGGTAGACGGCGGCGGCACCCACGACGTGCGGGGTCGCCATCGACGTACCGGAGATGGTCTTGGTGCCCTCGTCGCTGTCGTTCCAGGACGAGGTGATGTCCGAGCCCGGAGCGTAGATGTCCACGATGGGGCCGAAGTTGGAGAAGTCCGACTGCTGGTCCTCGACCGTCGACGAGGCGACCGTGATGGCCTCCTTGACGCGGGCCGGGGAGCCCTGGCTCGCGTCCGACGACTCGTTGCCGGCCGCGACCGCGAAGGTGACGCCGGACGCGATGGCCTTGCGTACGGCCTCGTCGAGGGCCTCGTCGGCGCCGCCGCCCAGGCTCATGTTGGCGACGGAGGGGCCCTGGTGGTTCTTGGTGACCCAGTCGATGCCCGCGACGACCTGCTCGGTGGTGCCGGAGCCCTGGTCGTCGAGGACGCGCACCGCGACGATCTTGGCCTTCTTGGCGACACCGTGCGAGGCGCCGGCAATGGTGCCCGCGACGTGGGTGCCGTGGCCGTTGCCGTCGTCGGCGCTGTCGTCGTTGTCGACCGCGTCGAAGCCGTGCGCGGCGCGGCCCTCGAAGTCCTTGTGCGTGATGCGCACACCGGTGTCGATGACGTACGCGGTGACGCCCTCGCCCGCGGCGTCGGGGTACGTGTACTTCTTGTCGCCGGCCGTGTCGGCCTGGTCGATGCGGTCCAGGCCCCACGACGGCGGGTTGTCCTGGGTGGCGTCGATGCTGAACTTCTTGTTCTGGACGACCTTGTCGACGGCCGGGTCGGCGGCGAGGCGCTTGGCCTCGGTCTCCGAAAGACCGGCGGCGGAGAAGCCGTTGACGGCCGAGGCGTAGTTGCGCTTGAGGCTGCCGCCGTACTCCTTGGCGAGGTCCGTCTTGTCGCCCTTGGACGCCTTCTCGTCGAGCATGACGATGTAGCTGCCGGCGACGGCGCCCTCGGCGTTGGTGCCGTAGACCTTGCCCTCGGCCGGAGCGGCGGCGCCCGCGAAGGGGCTGGCGAGGACGGTCACACCGACTGCGGTGGCGGCGGTGGCTATGGCTGCGGTCAGCTTGATTCCGCGAGCGCGCTTGTGATTAGCCATGAAGAGGAAACTCCTCGTGGTGATGTGGGGGGTTGTGGGGGGATCACCGGGAGATTGAAAGCTGTACTGCGTCGGCCCCCGACTCCCGGAAGATCTGCGGGGGTTGGCTCGAAACCCTGTCGGATTGACGCGCGCAGATCAATACCTACATACACCTGTGACTTGTTCAACAAGGTTCCGTAATAACAAACTGGGCGCACCGCACAAAACGGAAAGCACGGAACCGGGGGTAACACCCCGATCCCGTGCTTGCGTTCGTTTATCGGACGTTGCCGTCCGGTCAGGCCACTGCCGCGAGTTGTTCCTTCTGCTTCTCGAAGCTGTCGATCGTGCGCGTGAAGTCGCGCGTGGAGAGCAACAGTTTGTAGATGATGGCCAGTTCGAAGACCAGGAGCAGCGCACCGGACACGATCGTCGCGGCCATCACCACGTCGAAGAGCGGGCCGATGATGAACACGCCCATCTGGAACTCGATGCCACTGATCAGGTGCGTACGGATCCGCTTGCTCAGCAGGAAGGAGCGGCAGCGCAGGTACCAGGAGAAGCGACGGCGGAACTCCTGGTGGAGATCGATGACTTGAGCCTTGGGCTTCTCCGGCTCGCCCTCGACCTCAACACCGGCGCCGGCACCGGCCTGCGCCACGGAACCACGCGCCGCCTGCAGGTCCTGCTCGATGTCCGCCTCGGGGTTGTCCCGGAGCAGGTCCTCCATGAAGGCGAGCTCCGCCTCGTTCTCCGCGCGCCGCGCCTCGCGCATCCTCGCCTTGATCTGCTTGCGCATGGAGATGCGGATCTTGAAGATCTCGAGCGAGTTGATGTAGCGCAGGGTGTCGAGGCCGACGACCGCGAGCGCCAGCCAGATGTAGAGCGTGTCGCCGGTGCGGTTGTACTGCCCGGCCATCAGCGCGACCGCGCAGACCATCACCCGGATCCGGTCGAAGACGAAGTCGAGCCAGGCGCCGAACACGGAGCCCGTGCCGGTGAGCCGGGCGACCTTGCCGTCCATGCAGTCGAGGATGAAGCTCAGGTGGTAGACCACGGCGCCGGCGATCAGCCACTGCCAGTCCCCCAGGACGAAGAAGGCCGACGAGGCAAGGCCGAGCAGGAACGCGCCCCAGGTGATCTGGTTCGGGGTGATCCGCGTCCGCATCGCGGTCAGGCGCACCAGCGGCGTGGCGACCGGGTCGACCAGCAGCACGGTCCACCAGGCATCCCGCTTCTTCTGGGTGATGCGGCGCACCTCGTCGAGGGGCGGTATGTCTCGGCGCATGGTCAACTTCCTGGCGTTCGGTTGGAGTTCACCTCCAGGAAAGGATCTGGTTGGGCAAGGAACAAGATCTGGGCCGTACAACCTTTACTTGGGGGTAACGGTCTCACCTGCCAACCGAGTCAATGGGCTTCACAGGCCGCACCTCTGTTACCAGAGCGTTATCGTCCCAGGTCCGGGCTGTTACACCCCTTGGGCCGGGCACGCGATCTTCGCCAAACCTCCCAGACTCGCCAAGACTTACGGAGCAATTCGGGACGTCTTGAACTCCGACAGCTCCGCCTCGATCAGATCCGCGGCCCGCCCGGTACCGCCCTCCCCCGCCATCTGCGCCTGGATCTCGCTCAGCCGGCGGGCGACTTCGGGATCACCCACGAGGGCGAGGACCGTTTCGCGCAGCTTCTGAGCCGTCGCCTCTTCCGTAGGTACGTGCCGCGCGACGCCCAGCGCCTGCAGCATGTCCGCGTTCCCGAACTGGTCGACGGCCTGCGGCACCGCGATCATCGGGGTGCCGGTGGCCAGACCCTCCTGACTGCCGCCCGCACCTGCGTGGGTGACAAAGAGGTCGGCCTGCTCGAGGATCGCGAGCTGCGGCACCCAGCTGTGCACCTCCACGTTGGACGGGAGGTCGCCGAGCTCGGCCGGGTCGACGAACTTGCCGATCTGCAGGACGAGATGCCAGTCCGGCAGCCCCCTGAAGGCCTCGACGCACTCGCGATAGAAGCCGGGCTGCTTGGTGAAGGTCGACCCGAGCGAGACGAGCGCGACCTTCTCGGCACCGGCCGGGCGCTGCCACCCGACCTCCTTGCGGTCGCCCTGGCAGGCGCCGACGAAGGTGTACACCGACTCGTCGACCCGGTCGGCGTTCGGCTGCAGCGCCTTCGGGATGAGGACGAGGCAGCGGTCGGGCCGGCCCATGAAGCGCTCGACGTCGATGCTCATGCCGTTCTCGGCGATCCAGGCCGAGAAGTTGTCGTAGAACGCCTTGCCGCGCGAGGTCTGCTTGAGCGGCTCGAACATCGGCTTGCCGACCTCCTCCTCATAACCGTCCCAGGCCACGAGGTTCGGCGAGAACTGCAGGATCGGTACGCCCCAGCGGTGGGCGAGCACCCGGGCCGGGTAGGCGGTGATGTCGTACAGCACCAGGTCCGGCTCATCGTCCTCGTACAACTCGATGAGCTGCGGCAGGGCCTGCACGGCGTCGGTGAGGAACGGCTCGATGTTGTCGATCAGCTCCGTGCCCCAGGCGTCCGGGTCGTCGTCGGTCGGCAGGGTCGAGGTCCACACCTTGGGCTCGGCCCCGACGGCGGCGACCTTCTCCGCGAAGGACTCGGGGATCGCGTACGTGACGCGGTGGCCCCGGGCGACGAGCTCCCGGACCACTTCGAGGCTCGGGTTCACGTGCCCGTGGGCGGCGATGGAGAACATGGCGATGTGGGCACGCTTCGGTGAGGTCATGTCCGCCACCGTAAGCGAGACGATACGTCTCGTGCAAGTTCATTGCGGAAACCCGGCATGGACGCCGAAGACGGACCGACCGGCGCCACCCTGAGGCCCACCCCTGAGAACTCCCTTACATGTAAGGGGCGTTCGTCCTCCCCGAGGCCGAGTCGTGCCCGCTCGAAGGGATGAGGAGTGCGTCCCCGAGTTCCCCAGGCAGCACGAGGAGACCCGCTTATCCGGCCCATACCTTCGAGAAGGACGGCCAAGGGGCAGCGGACACGAGGGGGAAGCCCGACATGGGGAACGGACATCGGAACGGACATCAACGGGTGCGGGGCATAGCCGCCCGCGCCGGTGGCTGGAGCGCACGCCACCGCTGGGCGGCCGTCGGGATCTGGGTGCTCTTCGTCGTCCTGGCCATGGGCGTCGGGGGTGCGGTCGGCCAGGCCGACGTCGAGAACAGCGATCAGCTCAAGGGCGAGACCCAGCAGGCCGCGCAGATCATCGACGACGCGGGGCTCGAGGAGCCCGCGGGCGAGACCGTACTGATCCAGGCCAAGGACGGCAGGCTGAAGGCCACGGCACCCGAGTTCCGCAGCGCCGTCGCCGCCGTCATGAAGGCGGTCGACGCGACCGGCAAGGTCAAGGCCGTGACCTCGCCGTACGACACCCGTTCCGTGTCGAAGGACGGGCACAGCGCGCTGGTCCAGTTCGACATGCGCGGCGACGCGGACAAGGCCGGCGACCAGGTCCAGCCGGTGCTCGATGCCGTCGAGGGGGTGGGCAAGAAGCACAGTGCGGTGCGGATCGAGGAGATCGGCGGCGCCAGCATGCAGAAGCAGTACGACGACGCCTTCGGCGACGACTTCCAGAAGGCCGAGTACTCCGCGCTCCCCGTGGCCATCGGCATTCTGCTGATCGCGTTCGGCGCGGTGGTGGCGGCTCTGGTGCCGGTCGCGCTCGCCGTCACCGCGATCATCGCGACGATGGGCCTGATGGCGATCGTCAGCCATGTGCAGCCGATGAGCGAGACCGCGAGCTCGGTGATGCTCCTGGTGGGTCTTGCCGTCGGGGTGGACTACTGCCTGTTCTATCTGCGGCGTGAGCGCGAGGAGCGGGCCGCCGGGCGGGACGGGCGGACCGCGATCCAGATCGCCGCGGCGACCAGTGGGCGGGCCATCATCGTCTCCGGGGTCACCGTGTGTGTGGCGATGGCGGGGATGCTGTTCACGGGCCTGGCCGAGTTCGAGGCGATGGGCCTCGCCTCCCTGATGGTCGTGGCGGTCGCCATGGTCGGCTCGGTGACCGTGCTTCCGGCGCTGCTCTCCCTGCTCGGCGAGCGGGTGGAGAAGGGACGGATTCCGTTCCTGCACCCGGAGAAGCGGCTGGCGCGCAAGGCCAGGAAAGCTGCCGCGGAAGGCCGTCCGGTGGCAGCCGGTACGGCGGCCACCGGCGAGAGCCGGTTCTGGAAGCGCGTCCTGCGGATCGTCCTCGCCAAGCCCGGGCTCAGCCTGGTGGTCGCGGCGGGCGCGCTGCTCGCCGTCGCGGCGCCCGCGCTCGGCATGAAGACCCAGAACCTCACCCTGGACCAGGAGTTCGGCGACTCGCTGCCCATGGTGGCGACGTACAACCGTCTCAACGACGCCTTCCCCGGCGGCTCCGACCCGGCGCAGGTCGTCGTCAAGGCCGACGACATCAACGCGCCCAAGGTGAAGGACGCCCTGACCGACTTCCGTGCTCAGGCGGTGAGTTCGGGTGCCTCGCGCGGCCCGGTCGACATCAAGCTGCGCGAGGCGCAGAACGTCGCCCTGATCTCGGTGCCGCTGGTCGGCGGCTCCGATCAGACGAAGGCAGAGAAGAGCCTGGACCTGATCCGGGACAAGGTGCGGCCCGCGACGCTCGGCGCGGTGGACGGGGTCGAGGCGCCGGTCACCGGGCAGGTCGCCGGGTCGAAGGACTTCAACGACCAGCTGGTCGGCGCGGTCGCCCCGGTCTTCGCCTTCGTGGTGGTGTTCGCGTTCCTGCTGATGCTGGTCTCGTTCCGCTCACTGACGATCGCGATCACCTCGATCGTGCTCAACCTCCTTTCGGTGGGCGCGGCTTACGGGATCCTCGTCGCCGTCTTCCAGCACGGCTGGGGCGCCTCGCTGGTCGGTGCGGAGGGGGTCGGCGCCATCGTGACCTGGCTGCCGCTGTTCCTGTTCGTGATCCTCTTCGGGCTCTCGATGGACTACCACGTGTTCGTGGTCTCCCGGATCCGTGAGGCGCGACTTCGGGGACGTACCACCAAGGACGCCATCGAGCACGGGGTGGTGACCACGGCCGGCGTGGTGACCAGCGCGGCCGTCATCATGGTCGCCGTCTTCGCGATCTTCGGCACACTGTCCATGCAGTCCATGAAGCAGATGGGCGTGGGCCTCGCGGCGGCGGTGCTGATCGACGCGACGATCATCAGGGGGGTGCTGCTGCCCGCCGTGATGGCGCTGCTCGGGGAGCGGAACTGGTATCTGCCGAAGTGGCTGAACCGGCTGCCGGACCTCACCCACGACGAGTCGGCGGTGCCTGCCGAGCCCGCCGGGCCACTGGTCGAGGGCGAGCGGATCAGGGTCTGAACGGGCTTGGTCGAAAGGCTTGTTGGGCGGTACGCGGACGGGGGATGCCCTCCCGACCGCGTACCGCCCGTCCACGTCCCGCCCGATCGCGTACCGCCCGATCGCCTGGAGCTACGGGCTCACCTCTGATAGCGGGCCAGGACCAGATTCCCGTCCTTGACCAGCCGTTTCTTCAGTTCCGCCTGGTCGATCGCCCCGCTGTAGTACTCCTGCAGCGCGGGCGTCGCCACCTTGTCCTTCCACTCCGGGTAGCCGCGCACCGACTGCGCGGGCGCCGAGGTCAGATGCCCGGCGAGGGCCGTGCCGGTCGCCCAGTCGTCCTTCTTCGCGTGCAGGGCGGGGGCCTTCAGGGCCTCGGTGCCGGTGGGGAGCATCCAGTCGCCCTTGGCCAGGCGCACCATGTTCTCCGGTTGCAGCAGGAAGTCGATGAACTCCACCGCTTCCTTCTTGTGCGCGCTGTCCTCGGAGACCGACAGCGTCTGCGGGCTCACGCCCTGGGTGAGGCCCTCGGCGCCGGCGGGGGCGGGCAGCACCTGCCAGTCGAAGCCCTTGGGGGCCTGCTGCACGATCTGCTGGCGGTAGGAGAAGCCGAGCGGGACCATCGCGTACTTGCCGCCGAAGAAGCCGGGCAGCGTGTCGGAGCCGCCCATGCCCAGCGTCGTACCGGACGCGCTCTTGTCGGTGTTGACCTGGTCGTGGATGGTGCCGGGCACCACCTCGTCGCCCTCGTCGAAGCGGACCTCGACCTTGCCGTCCGCGCCGCGGTGGAAGATCTGCCCGCCGGCCGACAGGGACAGGTTGAGGGTCGCCGAGACCGGTTCCTTGAGGGGCCAGGCGACGCCGTACTTGCCGTCGCCGCTCAGCCCCTTGGTGACCTGCCGGAACTCCTCCCAGCTCCACGGGTTTTCCGGGGTCGGGATGCGTACGCCGGACTCCTTCAGCCACTTGGCGTTGGCGATGATGACGCGCGGCTCCTGCAGGAAGGGCACACCGTAGACGCCCTTGTCGAAGGTCGTCGTCTGCCAACTGCGGTCCGGGATGTCGGACTTCAGCCGTGCGGGCAGCAGGTCGCGCAGATCCGCGAGATAGCCGCCGTACGCGAAGTCGGCGAGGTCGTCCGAGGCGTCGTGGATGATGTCCGGCGCCTCGCCGCCCTCGAAGGAGGTGAGCAGCTGGTCATGGACGCTGTCCCAGCTGCCCTGGACGTACTTGACCTGGACGTCGGGATGGGCGGCGTTCCACTCCTTCACCAGCTCCTTGTTGACCTCGACGGACTCCTGCTGCCAGGCGAGGGACTGGAACTGGAGGGTGATCTTCCCGTCTTTGTCCCCGGAGTCGTCGGAGCACGCGGCGGTGGTCAGCAGGAGCGCGAACGCGGCGGCCCCCACGCCGAGCCGCTTCAAGGTCCTTGAAGCGCGCATCAGTTCTTCACCGCCCCTGCCATCATGCCGCCGGTGATCCGCTTCTGGATGATCGAGAAGATCACCAGTGACGGGATGGTCGCGAGGAACGCCGCCGCGGCGAGCGGCCCGAGGTCGGCGACGCCCTCCGTGCCGATGAAGCGGTTGAGGATGACCGGCAAGGTCTGCTTCTCCGGGGTCTTGAGCAGGACGAGCGCGAAGAAGAACTCGTTCCATGCGGTGATGAAGGCGAACATCGCCGTGGCGACGATGCCGGGCGCGAGCAGCGGCGCGATGACCGAGACGAACGTACGCAGCTTGCTGGCGCCGTCGACGGCCGCGGCCTCCTCCAACTCGGTGGGCACGGCCCGTACGTACCCGACGAGCATCCACAGCGCGAACGGCAGCGACCACACCACGTACACCATGACGAGGCCGGGGATCGCGTTGATCAGGTGGAGGTTCTTCAGGATCAGGAAGAGCGGAATGATGATGAGGACGAACGGGAACGCCTGGCTGATCACGACCCAGCCGGTCGCCGCCTTGGCGAGCTTGTTGCGGTGACGGGCCATGACGTACGCCATCGGGGTCGCGATGACGACCGCGATCAGGGCCGCACTGAGCGCCGCGACAAGGGAGTTGAGGCCCGCCCTGAGCAGCGGCTGCTCGTCGAAGGCCTGCCGGAAGTTCTCCAGCGTCGGGTCCTTCGGGATCCACGTCGGATGCAGACTGCCGAGCTCCTGCGCGGGCTTGAAGGCGGTCGAGATCAGCCACAGGAACGGGAAGGCGAGAAAGACGAGATAGGCGGCCAGGGCCACGTACTGCGCCGCGCGCGTGGTCTTCTTCGTACGCATTACGCCTCATCGCCTCCCTTCAGACGGCCCACCAGGTAGAAGGCGAGGATCACGGAGATCACCGCGACCATCACGCAGCCCATCGCCGCCGCGTAGCCGAACTGGCCGTAGCGGAAGGCCTCTTCGTAGGCGAAGAGCATCGGCAGCCGGGTGCGGCCGCCGGGCCCGCCCTGCGTGAGCACGTACACGAGGGCGAAGGAGTTGAAGTTCCAGATGAAATTGAGCGCCGTGATGGCGAGGGCGACCGGCTTGATCGCGGGCCAGGTGACCGTGCGGAACCGCCGCCAGGCACCGGCGCCGTCCATGGCGGCCGCCTCGTGGAGTTCCTTCGGGGTGTTCTGCAGTCCGGCGAGCAGCGCGACCGTGGTCTGCGGCATGCCGGCCCAGATGCCCACGACGATCACGGCCATCAGTGCGGTGGCCGTGCCGGTCAGCCAGTCCTTGCCGCTGCCGAGGCCGAGGTTGGAGAGCGTCTCGTTGAGCACGCCGGCGTCCGGGTGGTAGACGAGCCGCCACATGATGCCGACGACGACCTCGGGCATCGCCCACGGGATGATCGCGAGCGCCCGGGCCAGCCAGCGGAACCGCAGTTGCTCGTTGAGCAGCAGGGCGAGGCCGAGCGCGAGGAAGAACTGCGGGACGGTCACGCCGACCGCCCACAGCAGGCCGATCCGGAACGAGTCCCAGAACAGCGTGTCGTGCAGCAGGTCCTGGAAGTTCAGGAGGCCGATCCACTGGGTGGGCTCGGTGCGGCCCGCCTGGGAGTCGGTGAACGCGAGCGCGATGCCGTAGAGCAGCGGGCCGACGCTCAGGACCAGGATCGGGATCAGCGCGGGAAGGACCAGGAACCAGGCACCGTGGTCCGTGGTTCTGCGCCCGGCGGGGCTCTTCGCTGACCGCTTCGTTGCGGTCGCCAATGTCACGGAATCGGCTCCTTTGGGCGGCTCCAGACGGAATGGGCCGCCCCGGCGGCCCCCGTCATCGTGCTGATGTGATCTTGATACGTCAAGCGTCCGCGCAGGTCTCAGGGCCTGTGCGAACGCGAAGAGGGGCGGCTTGGGCCAAGACTCCGAACTTCCTCTTCCGTCACACGTCTTGCGGACCGCGAGGGCGAAGCAATAGAAAGTAAAGGTTCCTAACAGTCGACGCACCGTCAGGGACTCGAAGTTTCCGCACCGCACCGGCCCGGGTTCCGCACCACACCAGCCAGGGCTCCGCACCGCCATGTAGCCCCGAACTCCCCCTGCAGAGAGCGGAGAAGCACATGCACCTCCCCCTTCCGAGACGGCAGTCCCCGCCGTCCGGATCGCGGCACCGCCACCGTGACCGCCTGCGCCGTCACAAGACCGCATTTCGGATCGGCCTCGCGATGGTGCTCGCCGCCGTCCCCGCGGCGATCGTCCTGAGCACCAGCCAGGCGGCCGCCGCGACCGGGCTCGACGACCCGGTCAAGAAGGAGATCGCCATGCAACTGGTCTCCAGCGCCGAGAACTCGTCGCTGGACTGGAAGGCCCAGTACGACTACATCGAGGACATCGACGACGGCCGCGGCTACACCGCCGGCATCGTCGGCTTCTGCTCGGGCACCCACGACATGCTCGAACTCGTCGAGTACTACACCGACCAGGTGCCGGACAACCCGCTCGCCGAATATCTGCCCGCACTGCGCGAGGCCGACGGCTCCGACTCCCACGAAGGTCTGGACCCCGGCTACACCGACGCCTGGAAGGAAGCCGCGGGCACCACCGCGTTCAAGGAAGCCCAGAACCACGAGCGCGACCGCGTCTACTTCAACCCGTCCGTCTCCCGGGCCAAGAGCGACAAGCTCCAGGAGCTGGGCCAGTTCGCCTACTACGACGCCATCGTCATGCACGGCCAGGAGGGCTTCGACTCGATCCGCGCCGACGCCCGCTCGCACGCCAAGACCCCGGCCGAGGGCGGCAACGAGACCACGTACCTGAACGCGTTCCTGGACGCCCGCGTGGTGGAGATGAAGAAGGAGGAGGCGCACGAGGACACCAGCCGCGTCGACACCGCCCAGCGGGTGTTCCTGGACAAGGGCAACCTCCGGCTGAACACCCCGCTGTCCTGGCACGTCTACGGCGAGGCCTTCGAGATAGCGAAGGACCCCACACCCGGGCCCACACCCACCGACCCGGGACCCACGCCCTCCCCCACCCCCACCGGACCGGGCGGCGGGGAACCGCAGTTGATCTCCAAGGGCAAGCCCGCGACCGCGTCCTCCAACGAGGACTCGACGTTCACCCCGGGCAAGGCGGTCGACGGCAACGCGACCACCCGGTGGGCCAGCAAGGAGGGCGTCGACCCCCAGTGGATCAAGATCGACCTCGGCGCGAACTCCACCGTCTCCAAGGTGAAGCTCTCCTGGGAGGCCGCGTACGCCAAGGCCTATCGCGTGGAGATCTCCGCCGACGGCACCACCTGGACCCGTCTCGCCACCGAGACCGCGGGCAACGGCGGCACCGACGAGTGGACCGGCCTGTCCGGCAAGGGCCGCTACCTGCGGGTGTACGGCACCGCGCGGGGCACCGCCTACGGCTACTCCCTGTTCGAGGCCGAGGTCTACGGCACCAGCGGCACGGGTCCCACGGACCCGCCGACCGATCCGCCGACCGACCCGCCCACGGGCGCTTTCACCGTGGTGGGCGCGGGTGACATCGCCGGTCAGTGCAACGCGAGCGACGCGAACTGCCAGCACTTCAAGACCGCCGACCGGGCCGCGGCCATCAAGCCGGACTTCTATCTGACGATGGGCGACAACCAGTACGACGACGCCCACATCGAAGACTTCCGGAACTACTACGACAAGTCCTGGGGCCGCTTCAAGGCCAACACCTACCCGGTGCCCGGCAATCACGAGTCCTACGACGACTACGAGAACCGGGACGAGAAGGCCTACCGCGAGTACTTCGGCGCCCGCGCCACCCCGCAGGGCAAGATGTGGTACTCGTACAACCGCGGCAACTGGCACTTCGTCGCCCTGAACTCCAACCGCTTCGACGAGAAGGGGCAGTTGGACTGGCTCAAGGCGGACCTGGCCGCCAACAGCAAGAAGTGTGTGGCCGCCTACTGGCACGAGCCGCTGTTCAGCTCCGGCGACCACGGCAACGTACCGGTCAGCCGGCCGGTGTGGGAGATGCTCGAGGCCTCCAAGGCCGAGCTGGTCCTCAACGGCCATGACCACCACTACGAGCGGTTCGCTCCGCAGACCCGTGACGCCAAGGCCGATCCGAACGGCATCGTCGAGATCATCGGCGGCGCGGGCGGCAAGGACCTGTACGGCGCGGGCGACACCGTCCAGCCCAACAGCGCCAAGCGGATCTGGGACAAGTACGGCGTGCTGAAGCTCGACTTCACCGACACCGGCTTCCGCTCGCAGTTCGTCGAGACCAACGGCACCGTCCTCGACACCAGCCCCACGTACTCCTGCCACTGACCGGCCGCCACCAGCGCCCCGGGTACGCCTGCGCCTCGTGTGCCGGCGTCCCCGGGGCGCGCCCCAGGAGTCCCCATGTACCTCGCCGCCGGCAGGAGCGGCCCGTCGCCCGCCCCTGCGCGTCCCTCCCCCGTCACCGCCCCCGAACCCGGCACTGAACCCGGCACCGGCCGCCGGGCCCGCGTGACCTCCACCGTCGTCGCCCTCGGCGCGGTCAGCCTGGTCACCGACATCTCGTCCGAGATGGTCACCGCCGTCCTTCCCCTCTACCTCGTGCTCGGACTGGGCCTGAATCCCCTGCAGTTCGGCTTCCTGGACGGGCTCTACAACGGCGTCACCGCCTTCGTCCGGCTGGCCGGCGGGCACGCCGCCGACCGCTGGCAGCGCCACCGTCTGGTGGCCGGATCCGGTTACGCCCTGTCCGCCGTCTGCAAGTTGGGGCTGCTACTCGCCGGGAGCTCCACCCCGGCCCTGTCCACGGCACTCGCCGCCGACCGGGTGGGCAAGGGCGTCCGGACGGCACCGCGCGACGCGTTGATCTCGCTCAGCTGCGACGAGCGCGATCTCGGCCGGGCCTTCGGTGTGCACCGGGCGATGGACACGACCGGCGCCCTGCTCGGACCGCTGGCGGCCTTCGCCCTGCTGTGGCTGACGGCGGACGCCTACGACGCGGTGTTCGTCGTGAGCTTCTGCTTCGGCCTGTTCGGCGTGCTGCTGCTGTACGCCTTCGTCCCGGGCCGCGAGTCGACGCCGGCCCCGAAGGGCGAGGCGACCAAGGCTTCCAAGGCCGAGGCGCCCACCCTCGCGTCGGCCTTCCGGCTGCTCGCCCTTCCCGCCTTTCGCCGGGTGCTGGTCACGGCGGGCCTGCTCGGTCTGGTGTCGGTCGGCGACGGCTTCCTGTATCTCGTCCTGCAGAAACGACTCGACCTGGACACCGCCTACTTCCCGCTGCTCCCGCTGGGGAGTGCGGCCGTGTATCTGCTGCTCGCCGTGCCGCTCGGCCGGGCCGCGGACCGGATCGGGCGCCGCATCCCTTACCTGCTCGGGCACTTGGCGCTCCTCGGCGCCTACCTGGCGCTGTTCTCCCCGGCCACCGGCTGGACACTGACCCTGACGGTGGTGCTCCTGCTCGGCACGTTCTACGCCGCAACCGACGGTGTCCTCATGGCACTTGGCGGTCCGGCGATTCCGAAGGAGCAGCGGGCGTCCGGGATGGCGCTGCTGCAGTCGGGGCAGGCGGTCGGCCGGCTGCTCGCCTCGGTCCTGTTCGGCGCCGTCTGGACGATGTGGAGCATGCACACCGCCCTGGCGCTCGCGTCCGCCGCGCTGGCGGCCGCCCTGTTCGCCGCCCGCGTCCTCCTGCCCGCGCGCCTCCCGGAGCCCCGATGACCCACACCCTCTCCCCACGCATGCGCATCGGTGCGGTCGTCCTGGCCGCCGTCGTCCTCGCCACACTCGCCGTCGCCTACACCGTCCATGCCACCGACCGGAACGCACCCGCCGCCAGGACCTCGTCGAACGTCACGCTCGACAACACCCACGGCCTGTACGTGCGGACCGCCGAAGGAACGATCGCCGCCCTGGGCCCCAAGGGGCTCAAGCACACCGGGCTGTCCTGCCGACGCTTCTACGCGAGTGGCAGCAGCGCCGTCTGCCTCACCACCAAGCCGGGCATCCCGCCCCGGACCCAGGCCATCGTCCTCGACCGCAACCTGCGCGAGAAGCGCACCGTCACCTTCGGCGGAACCCCCAACCGGGCCCGGGTCTCGCCCTCCGGCCGGATGGTCTCCTGGACGGTCTTCGTCAGCGGCGACTCGTACGCGGGCTCCTCGTTCTCCACCCGCAGCGGCATCCTCGACACCGACAGCGGCTATCTGATCAAGAGCATGGAAACCATCCAGCTCACCCTCGGCGAGAAGCGCTACAGCGCCTCCGACGTCAACTACTGGGGCATCACCTTCAGCCGGGACGACAACCGCTTCTACGCCACCATGTCGACGCGCGGCAAGACCTACCTGGTCGAAGGCGACCTGAAGGCGTGGACGGCCCGCACGCTGCGCGAGAACGTCGAGTGCCCTTCCCTCTCCCCCGACGGCACCCGCATCGCCTACAAGAAGCGGGTCCGCGAAGGGACCTCCAACCCCTGGCGCCTGCACGTCCTCGACCTGAAGACGATGCGGGACACACCGCTGGCGGAGACCCGCAGCGTCGACGACCAGGCCGCATGGCTCGACGACAAGTCGGTCGCCTACGCCCTCCCGGGTGCGACCCGCGGCGCCTCGGACATCTGGTCCGTCCCGGCCGACGGCACCGGCAAGCCCTCCCGCACGGCCCGCGACGCCTCCTCACCGAGCATGAACTCCGCCGACGGCAGGTGACACGCCCCCCGGACAGCCCTGCAGCCTGCGGCCTGCAGCCTGCGCGAACGACCGCCCGGCGGCTGCGAGACTGGGGGCGTACGCCGATGACCGTCACACGTCGATGACCGGCATACGTCGATGACCGGCGTATCCGTTTCGGTGTGCGTCGCGCGCGCTTCAGCGCGCGAGTGCGGCTACTGCGGTTGCGGAGGCAAGTGATGGACGAGGCGCGGGCGCGCGAGGTGCTGGCCGGGGCCGGCCTGGCGGGCGATGCGGAGCTCCTGGCGCTCGGCGAGAACGCCGTCTTCGCCTCCGGCGACCTGGTCGTCAAGGTGGGCCGGGACGCGCCCGAACTCCTGGACCGGGCCGGGCGCGAGCTGCGAATCGCGGACTGGCTGGAGGCGTGCGAGGTCCCGGCCGTACGGGCCGCGGAGTCCAAGCCCCGCCTGGTGGACGGGCATCCGGTCACGCTCTGGCACCGCCTGGGCGCACCGGTCCGCCCCGCCGAACCGGCCGACCTGGCCCCCCTGCTCCGCCTGGTGCACACCCTGCCTCCCCCCTCCTTCGCACTGCCGCGCCGTGAACTGCTCGGCGGGGTCGAGCGCTGGCTGCGCCTCGCCGGCGACGCGATCGACCCGGCCGACGCGGACTATCTGCGCGAGCGCAGGGACGGCTTCGCCGCGGCAGCCGCGGCCCTGACTCCGCACCTGCCGCCGGGCCCGATCCACGGCGACGCTCTGCCCCGAAACGTCCAGGTCGGGACCAACGGCCCGACGCTGGTGGACCTGGAGACGTTCTCCAGCGACTTCCGCGAGCACGACCTCGTGGTCCTGGCCCTCTCCCGCGACCGCTACGGACTCGACCCGGCCGCGTACGACGCGTTCACCGCCGCCTACGGCTGGGACGTACGGGAGTGGGAGGGCTGCGCGGTCCTGCGCGGAGCCCGCGAGACGGCAAGCTGCGCCTGGGTGTCCCAGCACGCCCCGACCAACCCGAAGGCCCTTACGGAGTTCCGCCGCCGAGTCGCCTCCCTCCGCGACGCCGACGCATCGATCCGCTGGCTCCCCTTCTGAGGGCCGGCACCTCCAAGGACCGTCCAGCCGGGGCTAGTTGGGGGAAAAGGGGCAGCCAAACCGGGACATTAGCCCCACGTTTACGCCCCTTTCCCCCCACCTAGCCCCGACTCACCCGCCCGCGCCCGCCCGCTGGCGCCCGACCCCGTCCGCCCGACCCCGCCCGCGCCCGCCAGCTCGCCCCCGCTCGCCTCCCCCGCCCTCCGCCCCGCCGCCCGCCCGCCGCTCCCAGCTCAGCCTCCCCGCCGCCCGCTCCCCCGACCCCGGCCCGGCTCCAGCCCGGCCCAACCCGCCCCGCCCCACCCCCGCCTCAGCCTCAGCCTCAGCCCAAGATCTCCCGAACCGGCCACTCCGACTCAACGACCGCCCCCGAGTCCCCCTTCCTCCGCAGGAACTCCTGGAAGTCCGCCGCCCACTCCGCGTACCACTCGATCTGCTTGACGTGCAGCGCCGCCGGGCCGAGTGCCGCGACCTTCGGGTGGCGCTCCGCTATCGCGCAGGCGACGCGGGCCGCGGCGAGGGCGTCGGCCGTGGCGTCGTGCGCCGCGTCCAGCGCGATCCCGTACTCCGTGCAGACCGCCTCGAGGTTCCGCTTCCCCTTCCGGTAGCGGTCGACGGAGCGGTCGATCGTGTACGGGTCGACGACCGGCGCGGGGCCGATCCCGCCGAGCCGCTCGCGCAGCGACGGCAGTCCGTGGCGCTGGAGCTCGGCCGCGAGCAGCGTCAGGTCGAACGCCGCGTTGTACGCGACGACCGGGACGCCCTCCAGCCAGTAGCCGGTGAGCGCGCGGGCGAGCTCGTCGGCGACCCGGTCGGCCGGGCGGCCCTCGGAGGTGGCCCGCTCATTGGTGATGCCGTGCACGTCGACGGCCTCTTGCGGGATCGGGATGCCTGGATCGGCCAGCCACTCCCGGCGTCCTATCGGCTCCCCGCCCTTGACCTCCACCAGCGCCCCCGTGACGATCCGCGCCTCGCGCGGGTCCGTGCCGGTGGTTTCCAGGTCGAAGCCGATCAGCAGCTCCCGGTGCCAGCCCATCGTGGCCCTCCTTCTTGGTACATCTCCCCCAGGTGTGCTTCACGATCGCATGCGCCACTGACAATGCGAGGGCCGGATTCCGTTTCCGCCCGCAGTACGGTCCTCAGTGCGGTCCTCAGTACGGTCCTCAGTGCGGTCCTCAGGGCCGCCCTCAGGACACCGCCCGTGAGTCCGCCCACACCGCCTCGAACTCCTCGCGGTACGTCTCGAAGAGCCCGTGCTCGCCCTCCTCGCCCGGCTTCACCACGCGGCCCCCGCCGCGCAGCACGAGCACCGGGGCCTCCATGCCGCGGGTGCGGCGCAGATAGGACTGGACGACCGCGACGCCGTCCGGGCCGTCCCCGTCGACCAGGTACGCGGTGAAGCGGGGCGTCTCGTCGAAGACCTGGATCTGGAACGCCCCGGGGTCCCTCAGCCGGGCCCGCACCCGCCGCATGTGCAGGATGTTCATCTCGACGGAGCGGCTCAACTCGCCCTTCTTCAGGCCGAGTTCCCGCTCGCGCCGCCGCACCGCGCTGGACGCGGGATTGAGGAAGAGCAGCCGCACCCGGCTGCCGGACTCCGCGAGCCGCACCAGGCGGCGCCCGGAGAAGTTCTGGACGAGGAGATTGAGGCCTATCCCGATCGCGTCGAGGCGGCGCGCCCCGCCGAACAGGTCCTCGGCCGGGAACTGACGGAGCAGCCGTACGCGGTCCGGGTGGACGCCCACCACATCCGCGTACCGGTCGCCGACCAGATCCTCGACGGCGTCCACCGGAAGCCGGCGCGCGGAGGGGACGCCGGAGTCGGCGGAGAGTATGTCGAGCAGCCGGGACGAGGCCCGCTCGGCCTGGGCGAGGACGGTCTCGGACAGGGCGCGGTTGCGGGAGACGACGTTCCGCGTGACCTCGAGCTCGTCCAGGGCGAGCTCGAGGTCGCGGCGGTCGTCGAAGTACGGCTCGAAGCACGGCCAGTGCTGCACCATGAGCTCCCGCAGCTGCGGGAGAGTGAGGAAACTCAGCACATTGTCGTCGGCCGGGTCCAGCAAATAGCCCTTGCGGCGGCTGACTTCGCGTACGGCGACGGCGCGCTGGACCCACTCCTGACCGGCCGGTCCGGCGGCCGCGACCACCCAGTCCTCGCCGTGGACGGGTTCGTAGACGGGGCGGAGCACAGCGGCCACGACGGCGCGCAGCCGCTGCTCCACGAGGTTCAGCCAGATGTAGGCCCGCCCGGCCCGCTGGGCGCGCGTACGCACCTCGCGCCAGGCGTCAACGCCCCAGTCCAGCTCCGGGCCGATCTGGGACGCCGCGTCCATCGGACGGGCCAGGGACACCGCTGAGGGCGGGACGTCCGCGGAGCCGGAAGTCGATACGGGATCAGCGTCCCGTCCTCCGTCCCCAGGGGGCAACTCCAGCCCACCCGAGTTCACCCGCGCACCGCCTTCCGCTCCCCCAGGATTCGATCGTGCCCCTACCGGACCGGGGCGGGGTCTGGTCGAGACCCCGTTCGACGATCAAGGAAGGGTACTCCGGGAGCGGCCGGCGGTGCAGCAGGATCCACAGGGTCTTCGCTCAACTCCCGCCCTCTGTATTGCCGTTCTGGTTCGCGAGGTCGGCGGGCGTGAGCGGATTCATAGCGGTCACATCACGCGGGGCGAGGGAGAAGCCCTGCCAGTGGACCGGCATCGGCTGCTGGTCCTCGTCCCGGGCGATGTGGTGGAACCCGATGTTGACCCACGTGATCGGGTGGGTCAGCGTCTGGCCGTTCACATAGTTGTCGACGCTCTGGGGCGCCGCGTTGGGGCCGCCGCAGCCGTAGTTGCCGCTCGCCCACGCCTCGCACTTCTTGTACTCGGTGAAGTACACGTCGTGGTTGGAGAAGTTGCGGCCCGGGTGCTTCACGGTGTGGCCGGGGACGATCTCGTACGAACGCGGGTGGCCGTCCTTGTTCTTGCCGGCCGTGCTGACGACGCGCCACCAGCGCATGCCCTTGACGTCGCCGGTGAGTTCCTTGGTGACGGGCGTGCGGGTCGTCTTCGTCTTCGGTGAGCCGTCGCCGACGGGCGCGGTGACCTTGGAGTCGTACTGCTCGACCTTGGACTTCGCGGAGCCGTCGAGGCCGAAGTTGAGGCGCCAGAAGACGTTGTGGCTGTGCGACTCGGCGTAGTCGCGGGCGCCCTTGCCGATGGGCCAGCCGCGGCCGTCCGCGCCGTTGTAGTCGTAGGGCGAAAGGCTGCCGGTGGCACCGACGTTGGAGGTGATGGTGCCGTCGGAGGAGAAGCGCCACTCGGTGATGTACTCGTACCAGGAGGCCTTGTTGACCGAGTAGATCAGCAGGTCCTTGCCCTGGGACTGCCAGACCTTGTTGGGCTGGCCCATGGGCGACATGCGGTAGGCGTGGCCACGCGCGCGCGTGGTGGTGCACAGGCCGTTCACATTGCCGGTGCCCTGGACCTTGACGGTCTTGATGGTGCCGCCGGGGCACTCGGCGGGCTTCAGCGGCTGCAGCGCCTGGCCGAAGTCGGTGCCGGTGACGTCGTCGTACTCGGCCTCGCCGTCGTCGTACGGCACGTGCACCTGCGCGAGGCGGGCGCTGGTGAGGACCGGTATCGGCTTGGGCTCGTTCTTCGGCTGGTAGCTGATGTTGTCCAGGACGACCCCGGACAGCGTGTTGTAGTGCCAGCACATGCGCCAGGTGGTGCCGCCGTCGAGGGTCTGCTCGATCTGGTACGCGGCCGAACAGCCCGGCGCCGCGGCAGGGGCCTGCGGGGCGCTCGGGGCGGCGGTGGCGGGGCCGGCCGCGGCGACGGCGGTGCCCAGGAGCGCGGTGGCCGCGAGGACCGTGGCGGCTCGCTTGCGGGCGCCCGCAAGTCTGTTGACGTGCATGCGAAGTGACTCCCTTGTACGGGGAAGCAGGAAAACGAGAACAAGTAGGTGTGCGGAACCGGACGCGGGCGCGCCGGGTCAGCCGAGCTTGGTCACCTTGCGGTCGCTCAGGTCGACGACGAGGTTCCTGGTGTCGATCCAGGGGCCGTTGGCGACCTTGCTGACGACGGAGAGGCAGCGGTGCTCGCCGCACTTCGCGAGAGCGCCCGGGGCCCGGGGTGCGGTGGCCTTGCGGAAGATGAAGCCGCTCAGCTCCAGCTGGTCCGCCGAGGTCAGGGCCTTGCCGGTGGCGTCCTTGTAGTCCTTCTTGAGGTCGGCGCCGAGCGGGTCGGCGATCAACAGCTCGGCGGCCTCGCGCATTTCGTCCTTGGCGGGGGGCGGCTGGGCGCCCTTCGCCGTCTGGGTGTCCTCGACCTTGCCGGTGTCCAGATTGACCGTCTTGGTGACGAGGGCGTCGGCCTTGTAGTCGTAGTAGACGATCTCGGCGCGGCGCGCCGGTGTGGCGTCGCCGACCTCGGACGGGTCGACCTCGGTGAGGTTGGTGGACAGGTGCTGCGGGCCCCGATCCCCTTCCACGTCCCGCGCGGAGCGCTGCAGGCCGCCGCCCATGGCGAGCTGCTCGGCCTTCTTGATCTCGTCGTCGGTCAGCGGGTCGCTGCCGACGCCCTTGTCCCCCTCGGCGGGCGCCTTCTCCACGACGCCCGGCCGCACGGCCTGCTGGGCCGCGGCGTTGGCCTCGGCCTTGGCGTCCCGCTCCCCGGCCCCCGCCGCCCCCGGCAGCGCGACGGCCACTGCGATGGCCGTACCGGTGAGCGCGACGGCCGCACCGGCGACTACTTTGCCGAGGTTTTGGCGCACTAGATTGCGCACATCATCCCCCTACTTCCCCTATGTCCGCAGATGCCTCCGGTGTCCCGCCAAAGGGCATGCTGCGTAGCTCTGGTCGCTCTGTATGACGGACACAACACCCGACTGGTTGCCTCACTTTCGGGGAGACTCTCTGCGAAGTCCGTCCCAGTTCGCGCGCAGGTAGTGGAAGAGTCGTATCCATGCAGGTCTGGCCTGGACAGGCGTATCCGCTCGGCGCGACGTACGACGGCGCCGGCACCAATTTCGCGGTCTTCTCGGAGGCCGCCCACCGAATCGAGCTGTGCCTTCTGCACGACGACGGCTCGGAGACGGCGGTGGAACTGCGCGAGTCCGACGCGTTCGTACGGCATGCCTACCTGCCCGGGATCATGCCCGGGCAGCGGTACGGCTTCCGCGCGCACGGACCGTACGAACCCGGGGACGGGCAGCGCACCAACTCCGCGAAACTGCTGCTCGATCCGTACGCGCGCGCCGTCAGCGGCGCCGTGGACTGGGGCGAGGAGGTGTACGGCTACCACTTCGACAACCCGGAGGAGCGCAACGACCTGGACTCGGCGCCGCACACGATGACTTCGGTGGTGGTGAATCCTTACTTCGACTGGGCGGACGACCGGCCGCCGCGCACGCCGTACAACGAGACGGTGATCTACGAGGCCCATGTGAAGGGCCTCACCAAGCTGCATCCCGCGCTTCCCGAGGAGTTACGCGGTACGTACGCCGCCCTCGCGCACCCGGCGGTCATCGAGCACCTCACGGAGCTGGGCGTGACCGCGATCGAGCTGATGCCGGTGCACCAGTTCGTCACCGACCACCGCCTGGCCGACCAGGGCCTCGCCAACTACTGGGGCTACAACACGATCGGCTTCTTCGCCCCGCACAACGCCTATGCCTCGTGGGGCGACCGGGGCCAGCAGGTCCTGGAGTTCAAGTCGGCCGTACGCGCCCTGCACGAAGCGGGCATCGAGGTCATTCTGGACGTGGTCTACAACCACACGGCGGAGGGCAACCACCTCGGTCCCACCCTGTCCTTCCGGGGCCTGGACAACGCCTCCTACTACCGGCTCACGGACGACCCGCGCTACTACATGGACACCACCGGGACCGGCAACTCCCTGCTCATGCGCTCCCCGCACGTCCTGCAGCTGATCATGGACTCGCTGCGCTACTGGGTCACCGAGATGCACGTGGACGGCTTCCGCTTCGACCTCGCGGCGACGCTGGCGCGGCAGTTCCACGAGGTGGACCGGCTTTCGTCGTTCTTCGACCTGGTGCAGCAGGACCCGATCGTGAGCCAGGTGAAGCTGATCGCCGAGCCGTGGGACGTCGGCGAGGGCGGCTACCAGGTGGGCAACTTCCCGCCGCTGTGGACCGAGTGGAACGGCATGTACCGGGACACCGTGCGCGACCTGTGGCGCGGCGAGCCGCGCACGCTCGCGGAGTTCGCGTCCCGGCTGACCGGCTCGTCCGACCTCTACCAGGACGACGGGCGCCGCCCGCTGGCCTCGATCAACTTCGTGACCTGCCACGACGGCTTCACCCTGCGCGACCTGGTGTCGTACAACGAGAAGCACAACGCCGCCAACGGCGAGGACAACCGCGACGGCGAGAGCCACAACCGCTCGTGGAACTGCGGCACGGAGGGCGAGACCGACGACCCGGAGGTGCGCGAACTCCGGGACCGCCAGATGCGGAACTTCATCGCCACCCTGATGCTGTCGCAGGGCGTCCCGATGCTCAGCCACGGCGATGAACTCGGCCGCACCCAGGGCGGCAACAACAACGCCTACTGCCAGGACAGCGAGATCGCCTGGGTGCACTGGCCCGACCCCGACGACGAGAACGACGCCCAAGGGTCGTTGACGGCCTTCACGCGCGCGATGGCGTGGCTGCGGCGCGACCATCCGGTCTTCCGCAGGCGGCGGTTCTTCCACGGGCGGCCGGTCGAGGGCACGCACGACGACCTGTCGGACATCTCCTGGTTCACCCCGGGCGGCAAGGCAATGCGGCAGCGCGACTGGAACCGCGCACACGCGCGTGCGCTCACCGTCTTCCTGAACGGCAATGCGATCTCCGAGCCGGGCGCACGCGGCGAGCGCATCCAGGACGATTCGTTCCTGCTGATGTTCAACGCCTCCCCCACGCCGCAGGAGTTCGTGGTCCCGGTCGACCACGGCCGGCAGTGGCAGGTGGTCGTCGACACCTCCCGGCCGGAGGGGGTGCCGCCCGGCAAGGGCCCGAAGGTGGGCGCCGGGGAGCGGCTGCAGCTGACCGACCGCAGCCTCACAGTGCTGCAACGGCCCGCCTGATCACACCTTTTCGGAGACGCCTGGCACGTCGGGTGCTTCTCGTACGTCGCCGGGGATGCGGCCCGTCACGGCCGGGCTAGTCCTGCCCGGCCGGGCGAGCAGGGCGACCACGAAGGCGAGGCCCGCCGCCGCGCTGCCGACGGCGAACGCCGCGCCGGCGCCGTACGACTCGGCGAGCCGCCCGGCCACCGCGAGCGTGACGGCCTGTCCCCCGACGAAGGCGCTGACCGCCCAGGTCATGCCCTCGCCTAGACGCTCCACCGGTACCGCGCGCTCGGTGAGGCCGAACCCGGTGATGAGGTTCGGGGCGAAGATCGCGCCGAAGACGGTCACCACGACGTACAGGCCGAGCATGCTGTCCGTCCACACCAGCGGCAGCGAGAGCAGTGCCGCGGCGGCCGTCGCCAGGCGCCAGCGCAGATGCAGCCCGAAGCTCTCCGGGAGGGCCGCCATGGAGACCCCGACGACGGCGCTCATGACGCCCATCGCGGCATAGACGAGGCCCGCCTGGTCCTCGTGCCCCAACTCCTGCGTGAGGGCGCCGATGCCCGCACCGCAGCCGCCGAGCAGGATGCCGACGAAGGCGAGGCCGACGCGCACCACGTACGCCTCGCGCGGCAGCCGGCGCCGCCCGGTACGCGCGCGTGCGGGATCCCCCTCCGCACGCGCGCGCACCGACTGCGGGGTCCGCGCGGTCGGGTGCAGCGCGAAGCCCGTGCCGCACACGGCGACCAGGACGGCCGCCAACGCGAAGGCGTATCCCGGGTGTCCGGCCACCGCGGCCAGGCCCACCACGGCCGGGCCGAGCACGAAGGACACGTCGTCCATCGTGCCCTCCAGCGTGAGCACCGTGCCGACCACCCGCTCCGGCGCCCCCGCGCGGCGGGCGAGGGCCACGGTCCTGGCCCGGGCGAGCGGCCCGATGCCCGGGACCGAGGCACCGGCGAGCACGCCGCACAGGACGAGCAGGGGCGTGGGCAGGCCGAGCAGGGCGGCCGTGAGGTACACCGCGAGGGCCACGGCGTTGGCCAGCGAGAAGGCGATGACCACCGACCGCTGGCCGAGCCGGTCCGCGAGCCGCCCGACGTACGGGCCCATGGCCACCTGCCCGAGGGCGAGCGCACAGGCGACGATGCCGCCGGTGGCCAGCGATCCACTGGTCTCGTGGATCAGCAGCACACTGCCGAACTGGATGATCGCCACCGGCAGTCGGCCCAGGAAGGAGATCACCGGGAGCAGCGGACCGGTCAGCGCGACGACCTGCCGATACATCCCGATTGCCCCCATTGGGGCCGTGTCCCTGTCAGCCATCGTCCGACGCTAACGACCGCTCGGCCGACCGAAGGGGGCCCCGATTGCACGAAAGCCGCCCAGGCGGGTACGTACGTTCGCATGACGCCTGAGGACGTGCGTACGACCCCACCGCGCCCCATCCGCAACTTCGCGCCGCCCACGGCCACCTACCGGCTGCAGCTGAGTCCCGCCTTCCCCTTCGCGGCGGCCGCGGCGGCCGTGCCGTATCTGGCGGGGCTCGGGGTCTCCCATCTGCATCTGTCGCCGGTCCTCGAGGCCGTGCCCGGCTCGGCCCACGGCTATGACGTCGTCGACCACGCGCGCGTGCGCGGCGAACTCGGCGGCGAGGAGGGGCTGCGGGCCCTGTCCGTGGCCGCGCGGGCGCACGGGCTCGGCCTGGTCGTCGACATCGTGCCCAACCACATGGCCGCGGCCCCCCGGCACAACCGGGCGCTGTGGGACGTGCTGCGGCGCGGCCCGCACTCGCCGTACGCGCGGTGGTTCGACATCGACTGGCAGGCCGGCGGCGGACGGGTTCTGCTGCCCGTCCTCGCCCACCGGCTCGGCGCCGAGCTCGGGCAATTGCAGGTGACGGGCGGCGTGCTGCGCTACGGCGACCACGAGTTCCCTCTTAGGGAGGGCAGCGCCGGGCTGCCGCTGCCGGAGCTGCTCGAAGTGCAGTGGTACCGGCTCGGCTGGTGGCGGCTCGCCCGGACCGAGCTCAACTACCGGCGTTTCTTCACCATTTCGGACCTCATAGGGGTGCGCGTCGAGGACCCGGAGGTCTTCGACGCCACGCACGCGAAGATCCTCGAGCTGGTGCGCGACGGCGTGGTCGACGGCCTGCGGGTGGACCATCCGGACGGGCTCGCGGACCCGGGCGCGTACTTACGGAAACTGGACGAGGAGACGGGCGGGCGCTGGACCGTCGTGGAGAAGATCCTCGCCGACGGCGAGCAGCTGCCCGCGGTCTGGCCGGTCGCGGGGAGCACCGGGTACGACGCGCTGCGGCACATCGACGGGCTCTTCGTGGACCCCGAGGGCGTGGGTGAACTCCTCGGCCGCTACCGGGCGTTCGCGAGCCCGGAGAGCGACCGGGGCGGGCACTGGGGGACGACGGTGCGGCGGGCCGCGTACAAGGTGGTCACGCACGAGCTGGCCGCCGAGGTCGACCGCCTGGTGCGGGCCGCGGACGTCTGCGCCGAGCTGCACGACCACGCCCCGTGGGCGCTGCGGGCCGCGCTGCGGGAGCTCCTGGTGCGGCTGCCCGTGTACCGGCCGTACGGCGCCGGGGACGCGGACCGCGCGGTGCTCACCGACCGGGCCGCCGAGGAGGCCCGGTCGCGTTTCGCGGTGCCGGAGGAGGCCCAGGCGGTCGACTACGTACGGGAGTTGCTCCTGGGCGGCTCCGGGACCGAGGAGGCGGAGGTGCTGCGGGCGCGGTTCGCGCAGACCGCGTCGGCGCTGCGGGCGAAGGCGGTCGAGGACACGGCCTGCTTCCGCTATGTGCCGCTCCTGTCGGCCGCGGAGGTGGGCGGGAGCCCCGGGGCGCCCGCGCTCGCTCCTGAGGCCTTCCACGCCTTCTGTACGCGGCTGCAGCGGGACTGGCCGGCCACCGGGACGGTGCTGTCCACGCATGACACCAAGCGCAGCGCGGATGTGCGGGCGGGGACGGCCGTGCTCTCCGAATGCCCGGACCGGTGGGGCGAGTTCCTCGACCGGGTCACGGCGGCGATGGAGCAGGACGAAGAGGGCCACGCCCCCGACCGGCAGCTGGCGTGGGCGACCTGGCAGACCGCCGTCGGCGCCGGCCCCCTGGGCGGGGACCGGCTGCGGGACGCGATGCTCAAGCACGCGCGCGAGGCGGGGCTCTACACCGGCTGGACCGAGCCCGACGCGGTGTACGAGCAGGCGGTGGCGGCGTTCGTGGCGGCGGGGCCGTGCGGGGCCCTGCGGGGCGTCGTCGAGTCCTTCCGCGCCGAACTCGCGCCGCACACGCGGGCCAACGTTCTGGGCGCGGCCCTGCTGCACCTGACGATGCCGGGCGTGCCGGACCTGTACCAGGGCACGGAGCAGGTCCGGTGCGAGCTCGTCGACCCGGACAACCGGCGTCCGGTGAGCTTCGAGCCCGCGAAGCCGGAGGGCCTGGACGCGGAGAAGCCGGCCCTCACGACCACGGCCCTGCGCCTGCGCCGCGGCCGCCCCGAGGTCTTCGGCGAGTCGGCGACGTACGAGCCACTGCGCGCGCGTGGCCCCGCGGCGGACCACTGCGTGGCCTTCGCCCGCTCCGGCGAGGTGATCACGGCGGTGACCCGGCTCTCGCTCCGCCTTGCGCGGGCGGGCGGCTGGCGGGACACGTCGCTCTCGCTGCCCGAGGGGCGGTACGTCGATGTGCTCGCCGCCGAGGGCGAGTCGGTCCGGGAGTTCTCGGGGCACACGCGCGTGGCGGAGATTTTCGAGGGGCGGCCGGTCGCGTTGCTGGTGCGGCTGCGAGAAGAGCGGGGTGGGGGTGGGGTGGGGAAGTCAACAGGCACCACGTGACGTCACGGGGCGACCTCCTGGGCACGGTCCGGAGGCTCCGGCACCTGCGTCGGCGGCAGCGTCCCGCGCAGCACCTCCACGAACTTCGCCGCCGCGCCCGCCGGCTCCGTTCGCGAGAAGACCGTGAGCGGGCGGCGCCAGGGCGGGTCGACCGACAGGACCACGCAGTCCTCGCCCACCGCGCCGCGTACGACGTGCGAGGGCGCGGTGGCGATGCCGACGCCCGCCGCCGCCATCCGGACCGCCGTCGACGTGTGCTCCGTCCACACCGCCGTACGCGGCGTGAAGCCGGCCCGGCCGCAGGCCCAGTCGAGGAAGCGCTGGCCCTGGACGACGGGTTCCATGGCGCAGCGCACCCAGGGGCGGTCGGCGAGTTCGGGAAGCTTGACCGTGGTGCGGCCGGCCAGGTGGTCGTCGAAGGGCACCGCGAGGACGATCTCCTCCTCGCCGACCGGGATCACGGACCCCGTCCAGTACTGGGGCGCCGGGCCGAGCGCCAGGTCCGCGACGCCCCGCTCGACCTGCTCCTCCAACTCGTCCGTGGTGCCGTACTCGTGCAGCAGCAGCTGCACGCCGGGGTGGGCGCGGCTCCAGCGCGCGAAGACCTCGGGCAGGATGCCGACCGCCACCGCGTGGATCGCCGCGATGTGCAGCTCGCCGCCCTCGGCCCCGGCCGCCGCGCGGGCCGCCCGCTGGGCCTGCTGGGCGCTGCGCACGGCGAGTTCGGCGTGCGGCAGGAAGGCGCGGCCCATGGCGGTCAGCCGCACCCCGCGCGTCATGCGCTCCAGGAGCGCGCCGCCGACGGACTTCTCCAGGGCCTTGATCTGGTGCGAGAGCGCGGGCTGCGTGACGTGCAGCGCCTCGGCCGCCCTCGTGAAGGAAGACTCCTCGACGACCGTCAGGAAGTACTCCATCTGTCGAAGGCTCACCGCCGGACCCCGGCCTTTCCATGAACGCCATAAACGCTGTGCATCGAGCCCACAAAAACATTGCCTTGGACTCATGGCAAGGTCCGGAGGGAGGCTTCGATCATGAACAACGCAGCAGACATCGCAGCAGAGAACGCCGCGGCAGTGACCAATGAAGCGGACGTCATCGTCATCGGAGGCGGCACCGGCGGCTACTCCACCGCCCTGCGCGCGGCCCACCTCGGCCTCACCGTGATCCTCGCCGAGCGCGACAAGGTCGGCGGCACCTGCCTGCACCGCGGCTGCATCCCCAGCAAGGCCATGCTGCACGCGGCGGAGCTCGTCGACGGCATCGGCGAGGCCCGCGAGCGCTGGGGCGTGAAGGCGAGCGTCGACTCGATCGACTGGTCCGCCCTCGTGGCCACCAGGGACGACATCGTCTCCCGCAACCACAAGGGCGTCGAGGCCCACCTCGGCCACGCGAACGTCCAGGTCGTGCACGGCAGCGCGGAGTTGACCGGTCCGCGCGGGGTGCGGGTCGACGGCCGTCACTACACCGCGCGCCGGGGCATCGTCCTCGCGACCGGCTCACGGCCGCGTACGCTGCCGGGCCTGGAGCCCGACGGGCGGCGCGTGGTCACCAGTGACGACGCCCTGTTCGCACCGGGCCTGCCGCAGTCCGTCCTGGTCCTGGGCGGCGGCGCGATCGGCGTCGAGTACGCGTCGTTCCACCGCTCCATGGGCGCCGACGTCACCCTGATCGAGGCCGCCGACCGCCTCGTACCGCTCGAAGACGCCGATGTGAGCCGCCACTTGACCCGCGGCCTGAAGAAGCGCGGCATCGACGTCCAGGTCGGTGCGCGGCTGGAGGGCGCCACGGTGCTCGAGGACGGCGTACGCGCCACCGTACGCACCGCGCGGGGCGAGATCCGCACCCTGGACGCCGAACGGCTCCTGGTCGCCGTGGGCCGCGCCCCGGTGACGGACGGCCTGGGCCTCGCGGCGGCCGGGATCACCACGGACGAGCGCGGTTTCGTCGCGCCGGCCGACTGGGACCGCCTGGAGACGGCCGTGCCCGGCATCCACGTCGTCGGTGATCTGCTGCCGCCGCCCTCGCTCGGCCTCGCCCACGCCTCGTTCGCGGAGGGCCTGTTGGTGGCCGAGACGCTCGCCGGGCTCGCCTCGCCGCCCGTCGACTACGCGGCCGTGCCCCGCGTGACCTACTCGTCGCCGCAGACCGCGTCCGTCGGCCTGAGCGAGGCGGAGGCACGCGCGCGTGGCCACGAGGTCGACGTGAACACGATGCCGCTGACGGCCGTGGCCAAGGGCATGGTGCACGGCCAGGGCGGCATGGTGAAGGTCGTCGCCGTGCAGGGTGGCGGGCAGGTCCTCGGCGTCCACCTGGTCGGCCCGCATGTGTCGGAGATGATCGCCGAGAGCCAGCTCATCGTCGGCTGGGACGCCGAACCGGGCGATGTGGCCCGGCATATCCACGCCCACCCGACGCTGTCCGAGGCGGTCGGCGAGACCTTCCTGACCCTCGCGGGGCGCGGCCTGCACCAGCAGTGAGAGTCCCCGCGCGTGCGGGCGATGTCCTCGAACGCCGGACGGGCCGATGAGTCAGCCGTCCGGCGTTTGGGCAGAGTCCGTGAAGCCCTACGGTCCCGACCCGCGCACCCGCGTACGCGGACGCCCCGGCCCCGCGCCGCACGCCTCTTGACAGTGATTTCGGACCGTGGGGTACTGCGGTTGCGCACGCCGGGAGGACCATACGGGGGTGAGTCACCTGACGGAGCAGCACTACCCCAATGCGACCGAACTCGTCCTGACCGCAAGGGCTTTGGCGGCCGAGCGGCCCGAGCTGTGCGTACTACGCCAGGTCGGCACGTCCCGCGCAGGGCGTCCCCTGCATCTGCTGTCCGTGGGCCGCGCCGAGCGCGGCGTCCTGGTCGTCGCGGGTGCGCATGCCAACGAACCGGTCGGCGGCCCCACCGCGCTCCATCTGGCCCGTCAGGTCGTCGACGAACGCAAGCTGCGCCACGACACCTCCTGGCACTTCCTGCTCTGCGCCGACCCGGACGGCGCGAGCCTGTACAGCTCGCCCGCGCCCCGCACGCTCTTCGACTACCACCGCGGGTTCTTCCGCCCGGCCGGCCCCGAGCAGCCCGAGTGGGCGCCCTCCATGCTGCCGCCGGACCGGCTGCCGCCCGAGACCCGGGCGCTGCTCGGCACGATCGACGAGCTGCGGCCCTACCTCCAGGTGTCGCTGCACGCCACCGATGTCGGCGGCAGCTGGGTGCAGTTGACCAAGGACATCCCCGGTCTCGCCGAGCCGTTCGCCAAGTCGGCGGCGGAGCTGCACATTCCGATAGAGACCAACACCTCGGACGCCGCGGGCTGGCCGATCTCGGGGCCCGGCGTCCATGTGATGCCGCAGCCTGGCACGGACCCGCTCTTCCCGAGCCTGCCCGAGGACGTCACCCGCTCCTCCTGGCACCACGCGCACCGGTACGGCGGACTGACGGCGATCGTCGAGGTGCCGATGTGGGCGAGCGACCTGGTGGACGACACCTCCCGGCATCCCGCACCGCAGCTGGCCCTGCACCGGATCTCGCGGCGCCTGCACACCCAGGCCGGCCGGGTCGAGGACATTCTCGCGGCGACGGGCCTCGCGGGCGCCCGGGACGAGGAGTTGCCCGCGGACTGCGCTCCGATGCTGCGGGCCGCGCACTGGGCCCTCGGTCTGGTGCCGGGTCTCGCCTCGGACTGGCAGCTGCCTCCGCCGCCGCACGCGTCGATGACGTACATCCACAGCATCGACGCCTTCGGGCGCCGGCTGCCGCTGCGGGCGGCCGCGATGGCGCTGCGCGTGCTCGACGCCGCCGGCGCGGCGGACGAGCCGGACGCGCGGCGCCTGGAGCGGCTCGTGGCGCACTGGTGCACGGCCTTCGAGGTGCGGTTCAAGGCCCGCTGGGTGCCGCTGGCCGACCAGGTCGAGCACCAGGCGCGGACCACGCTGGCGGCCGCGCGGCACGCGCGCGTGGAAGCGGCTTGAGCTCCACGCGCGCGTGCCCGGCGTCCACTTGGCCGGACCGGCGACTGCCGGACCGACGACTTCCGGACCGGCCCGGTCACTGCCGCACCGGCCCGGTGACTACTTGGCCATCTTGGTGATCTTGAAGACCGAGCCCGTCGCGGCGTACATCTCGCAGGAGTTGCCGAACGTCTTCGCGTACACGGTCCTGCGGCCGTTCCACATGCCGTACGCGGCCGCCGTCACCGGCTGGTAGATCTTGGTGCAGATCATGTCGCGGGGCTTGATCCTGTTGATGTCGCCGCCGGCCGCGCGCAGGTCCCGGCAGGCCTCCCGCGCGCGCGGGTGGCCGCTGCCCCGCAGCGGCGGACAGTGCAGCGACTCCAGGTCGATCGGCCCGAAGGCGTCGTCGCCCTGCATGGTGCCGACCATCATCCAGTTGCCGGGGAACGCGCCCTTCTCCTCGTGCGTGTCCGCCTGCGCCGTGCCCGCGCCCGCCAGGAGCAGGGCGCCCGCCGCGGCAGTCGCCAGCAGACCACTTCGTACCGACTCGGCCTTGAGAGCCATGTGACCGTCACCGTTCCTTGCGTTCGTCGATGCGCGCGGGCGAACTCCCGCGCCGCTGGATGCATCGACACACCGGGGCCCGACGATCACCTGTGCTCACTCGAACGGGACGTGCAGAAACGTGACACATGCTCCAAATGGTCGCAAATGCCCGGTTTTGGAAAGCGTTTCAGGAACAGCGATCAGTAACCGGCGAGCCGGAACGCCATCGACCCGAAGCTCACGTGGTCGCCCTCGCGGACCACCGCGGCGCCCACCACACGCCGCCCGTTCACGCTCGTGCCGTTCGTCGAGCCGAGGTCGCGCAGCACCCACAGGCCGCCCTGCAGACGCAGCTCCGCATGGATCCGGGAGACCGTCTCGTGGCTCAGCCGCAGGCCGTTGGCCGGGTCGCGCCCGATGCGCAGCGGGAAGGGCCCCGGCGCCGGCAGGAGCAGCTTGGGCAGCCGCTCGGCCCGCCACGCCCTGCGCACCCGCACCGTGAACGCCGAGACGGCGCCCACCGCGTCGGTCACCCGCCGGGTCCAGCGCCCCTCGTTCGGCAGGTCGGCGGTGAGGACGGCGAGTTCGTCGGACCTGCGGGCGGACAGCGCCAGCTCCATGCGGCGCACGAACGTGTCGTGCGAGAGCCGGCCCTGGGCAACGCCGTCGCGCAGCGCTTCGAGCACCTTGTCGCGTTCCGCGTCGGAAAGCCGCGCAGGATAGGTGGGGAACTCGAAGGACGACGTCACGTTCGTGATTGTCGGACAGCGCGCCCCCGGTGTCCAGAAAACCGGTAACTTCACCCGTCGCTGACCTGCGCGAAGACGCACGACAAATCCCTGGACCGGGGAGGGCGTTGAACGTAAGATCACCGACGACGCCCACACCGCTGGAAGGAGGCGAGTGCCGTGAAGATCACATCCCTGTTGTCGCGCTCCCGCCCCTGCCAGCCGGCGTCCCGGATCTGACCGGGAGCGCACCCGCTCTTCGGAGGATTCCAAGTGACCGATCTGGTCATCCGCGCGCTCACCGAGCGCGACGCACATCTCTTCAACACCCTTGCCGACCCCGGCTCCGCTCTCGTGGGCCGCGCCGTCATGGGCATCCGGTACGCCACCTACGCCGAGGGCGGCGACTACCGTCCCGAGTGGACGTACGTCGCCCTGCGTGACGACAAGGTCGTGGCGCGCGCCGCCTGGTGGGGCGCGCCCGAGGACACCGAGCCCGTCAACATCAACTGGCTGGACATCGCCGAGGGCGAGCTGGCCGCAGGCATCGAGTTGCTGCGCACGGCGCCGTTCGACACGGAGTACGAGCTGATCCTGCCGGCCGCCTGGAAGGACGAACCGGCCACCCGCGCGGCGGCCGAACTGCGCATCGCGGCCGCCGAGGCCGCGGGCAAGCGGCAGCTGGTCGAACGCCTGAGGTACACCTGGACCGCGGACCTCGGCCTGCCCGAGCGCCCCGGCCGCCTCGAGTTCCGGGGCGAGGACGACGACGAGGTGCTGCTCGACGTGTTGCGCCGCATCCACTCCGACACCCTCGACGCCCACGCGCGGCGCGCCATCGCCGAGCACGACCTCGACAAGGCGGCGCAGGAGGACCTCGACTACTTCCGCTGGTACCCCGAGGCGTGGCCGCAGCTGGCGTACACGCCCGAGGGCGACCTGGTGGGCATGCACCTGCCCTGCCGTGTCCCGTCCGGGTACGCGGCCGGGTTCATCGGCGTCGTACCCGAACAGCGCGGCCACGGCTACGCCTTCGACCTCCTCGCCGAGTGCACGCACTTCCTCGCCGAGCGGGGCGTGGAGCGGATCGTCGCGGCCACCGACGAGGGCAACTTCCCGATGGCGGCGAACTTCGCGAAGGCGGGCTATCCGGTGACGGAGAAGCGGATCGACTTCGTGTAGTCCCCGCCTGTCCACTGCCTTCGTCGTCCCCTGCTCCCGTCTGAGATTTTCCCCGGATCACGTCTGAATTCCGTCTCGTTTCCCTCCGGTCCGATCACCGGGTGAAGCAAGATGGACACGCAGCGACAGACGAGGGGGAAGCGTCGATGCAGTTCGAGGTATGGGCACCGGGAGCCGACCGGGTCGCGCTCCAACTTGAGAGCAGCACGCGCGCGTTGGAGCGCGATCCGGACCGCCCGGGCTGGTGGGCGGTGGAGGCCGAGGCGGCGGACGGAGCGCGCTACGGGTATCTGCTCGACGACGGGCCCGTACGTCCCGATCCGCGCGCCGCACGCCAGCCGGACGGCCCCGACGGCCTGAGCGCCGTCGTCGACCACGAGCGGTACGCGTGGCGGTCCGGGCCGGCGGGACGTGGCCTGCAGGGCGCCGTCCTGTACGAGCTGCACATCGGTACGTACACGCCCGAGGGCACCCTCGACGCGGCGGCCGAACGCCTGCCCCACCTCGTCGAGTTGGGCATCACCCATGTCGAGCTGATGCCCGTGTGCCCCTTCCCGGGGCGGCACGGCTGGGGCTACGAGGGCGTGTCCCTGTGGGCGGTGCACGAGCCGTACGGCGGGCCCGAGGCGCTCAAGCGCTTTGTCGACACGGCGCACGGGCTCGGGCTCGGCGTCGTCCTCGACGTGGTGCACAACCACCTGGGCCCGTCCGGGAATTACCTTCCGGAGTTCGGCCCGTACTTCACCGATACGCACCACACCCCGTGGGGCGCGGCGGTCAACCTCGACGCGTCCGGTTCCGACGAGGTCCGCGCGTATCTGCTCGGCAGCGCGCTGTCCTGGCTGCGGGACTACCGGATCGACGGGCTCCGCCTCGATGCCGTGCACGCGTTGTGCGACACGCGCGCGTGCCACTTCCTGGAGGAGCTGTCGGGCGCCGTGGACGAGCTGGCCGCCTCGAGTGGCCGGCCGCTGTTCCTGGTCGCCGAATCCGATCTGTGCGACCCGCGGACCACCACCCCGCGCGAGGCGGGCGGGCTCGGCCTGCACGCCCAGTGGAACGACGACTTCCACCACGCCCTGCACACCGCGCTCACCGGTGAATCCCAGGGCTACTACGAGGACTTCGCGCAGGCGCCGCTCGCCGCGCTCGCCAAGACGCTGACGTCCGGGTTCTTCCACGACGGCACGTATTCGAGCTTCCGGGGCCGCCACCACGGCCGCCCCGTCGACCGGGTCCGCACCCCCGCGCACCGGTTCCTCGGCTATGCCCAGACCCATGACCAGATCGGCAACCGCGCCCAGGGCGACCGCCTTTCGGCGTCCCTCTCGCCCGGCCTGCTCGCCTGCGCCGCCGCGCTCACCCTGACCGGGCCGTTCACGCCGATGCTGTTCATGGGCGAGGAGTGGGCGGCGGGCACGCCCTGGCAGTTCTTCACCGACCACACGGACCCGGAGCTCGCCGAGGCCGTACGGCGGGGCCGCAGGCGGGAGTTCGCCGCTCACGGGTGGGCCGAGGAGGACATCCCCGACCCGCAGGACCACGGCACCCGCGAGCGGTCCTGCCTGGACTGGTCCGAGCCCGAAACCGGCCACCACGCGCGCGTGCTCGCCTGGTACCGCGAGCTCATCGCCCTGCGCCGCGGTCAGCCCGACCTGATCGACCCCGATCTGGCGGCGGTCCGGGTCGCCTTCGACGAGGAGGCGCGCTGGCTCGCCTTCCGCCGGGGCGACCTCCGGGTCGCGGTGAACCTCGCCAAGGAGCCGGCCGAGATCCCCCTGCAGGGCGGCGCCGCGCGGATCCTCGCCGCGTGGGACACGGTGGAACCGCCGGGCGCGGACGGGGTGTTGGGGCTGCCGCCCGAGTCGTGCGTGGTGCTCTCCCCGCCCGCGTGAACCCGGCCGCCCGGCCCCGCCCGCGTGACTCGTGGGTGGGGCCTACTCGACGATCGCCATCTCGCGCGGGGTGTTGTTGAGCCGCCGGCAGCCCTCCTCGGTGACGGTCACGATGTCCTCGATGCGCACCCCGAACCGGCCCGGCAGATAGATCCCCGGCTCCACGGAGAAGCACATGCCGGGCACCAACTCCTGCTCCTCGCCCTCGATCATGTACGGGGGTTCATGGGTGGTGACGCCGATGCCGTGGCCGGTGCGGTGGATGAAGTACTCGCCGTAGCCCGCGTCGTCGATGACGGCGCGCGCGGCCCGGTCGACGTCCTGGCAGGCGATGCCCGGCTGGATCACCGCGCAGCCCGCGTCCTGGGCGATGCGCACGGTGTCGTGCACTTGTCGTTCCTCGTCGGTGGGCTCGCCCACGTGCACGGTGCGCGAGGTGTCCGAGCCGTAGCCGTGCTTGAGGCCGCCGAAGTCGAGGACCACCATGTCGCCGCGCTCGATGACGCGGTCGCCCGCCTCGTGGTGCGGGTTGGCGCCGTTGGGGCCCGATCCGACGACGGTGAAGTCGACCTGGGAGTGCCCGAACTCCTTGAGCAGAGCGGCGAGATCGGCCGCGACGTCGTTCTCCTTGCGCCCGGAGAAGCGCACCTTGAGGATCTGTTCGTACGTCGCGTCGGCGGCGGCCCCGGCCGCGGTCAGGCGCTCCAGTTCATGGGCGTCCTTGACGCCGCGCAGCATCGGCAGGGCCTCGGTGAGGGAGGCGTACGACGTGGTCGGCAGCTCCTGCTGCAGTCCGAGCAGATGCATCGCCCAGCCGTTGTCGCTCACGCCGAAGCGGCCGTTGACGTCGAGCAGCGGCGCCGTGACCGCGTACGGGTCCTTGCCGTCGGTCCAGTCCCGCAGGGTCAGCGCGGGGGCGCCCGGGGCCCGCTCGGCATCCGGGGCCTCCAGGGTCGGCACGACCAGGACGGGCTCGGAGCCGGCGGCGAGCACGAGCAGGGTGAGCCGCTCGGTGATGGCGGTGGGCTGGTAGCCGGTGAGCCACACCAGGTCGGGGCCTGGCGCGACGAGGACTCCGGCTAGGCCGGCGTCGGCCGCGGCCTGGGCGGCACGGTCCATGCGGGCCTTGTAGTCGTCGGCGGTGAACGGGGCAGGCGCTGCAGTGGTCATGACCGCATCCTCCCTCGGGGCCGCGGGTCGGCGCGAGCGGGAAAACGGATCTTCTGGCGTGCGCTCTGAAGGGCCTGTCCAGCCCGCCTCAAGGGCCTGTCCAGCCCGCCTCAAGAGCCTGTCCAGCCCGCCTCACGGCTCTGGCGTCAGCTCTCCAGGGCCATCCGCGCGCCGAGCGCGACCAGGACGCCACCGGAGATCTGCTCCAGGCGGCGGCGGACGCCGGCGCGCGACAGGAAGGTCTTCATCCGGCTGACGAACCAGACGTACAGGCCGTAGTAGCCGACCTCGTACACCGCCCAGATCGCGCCGAGCAGGACCATCGTGGGCAGTTCGGGGGCGCCGGCCGGAACGAACTGCGGCAGGAAGGAGATCGCGAAGATGGCCGCCTTGGGGTTGGCGATGTTGCTCAGCAGACCGACCCGGTAGGAGGCCCAGTCCGAGCGCTTGGGCACTTCCCACGCCTCCCCCGCACCGGCCTCGCCCGCCTTCTTGCGGCGCGCCTGGCGCAGCGCCTGGACGCCGAAGGTGACCAGCACGATCGCGCCGACCATCCGCATCACGTCGTACGCGACCTGCGAGGCGGCGAGCAGCGCGGTCAGCCCGAACGCCGCGACCACGCTCCAGATGAAGACCCCCGTCTCGTTGCCGAGCACGGTCAGGAAGCCCGAGCGCTTGCTCTGCAGCGACTGCTTGATGATCAGGACGGTGCCGGGTCCGGGGGACGCGGCGATCAGGGTGCAGGCGCCGAGGAAGGCCATGAGGGTGCTGAGCATGAGGACATCCTGCGCGAAGCATCGCCGCGGGACCAGGGGTTTTCACGCACCACGCCTAATGGTTAGATGATGCCGTAACCATTAGCTCGTCACCGAGGAGGAACCCGGCATGCTCGTGCTGGCCCAGATCAGCGACCTTCACCTCGACGGAACGCCGCGGGCGACCCGGCGGGCCCGGCGCGTGATCGAGCACTTGAAGGAGACGCACGCGACGGAGCTGCACGCGCGCGTGGACGCGCTTCTCGTCACCGGTGACATCGCCGACCACGGCACGGAGGCCGAGTACGAGGAGGCCGCCCGCCTCCTCGCGGACGCCCCCTTCCCGGTCCTGCCCTGCCCCGGCAACCACGACCGCCGCGAGGCCTACCGCAAGGCGCTGCTCGGCGAACCCGCGGCGTCCGGGCCCGTCAATCGCGTCCACCACGTCGGCGGCACCGCGATCCTGATGTGCGATTCGAGCATCCCGGGCGCGGACGAGGGCCTGCTCGACGACGAGACGTACACCTGGATCGAGGACACGCTCGACGGCCTCGACGCCGGCACCCCGGCCCTGCTCGCCTTCCACCACCCGCCCGTTGCCCTGCACCACCCGCTGCCCGACAGCTACCAGCTGCAGCAGCCCGCCGCCCTGGCCCGGCTCCTCGACGGCCGCCCGCAGATCAAGGCCGTGATCACCGGCCACGCCCACTCCCCGGCCGCCACCACCTTCGCCGGGCGGCCGCTGATCGTCGGCCCCGGAGTGACCTGGACGCTGCGGCTGCCCTGGGAGGGCTCGGAGATGGCGGACCTGGAGGCACCGGTCGGGCTCGCGTTCCATGTGCTGGACGACGAGGGCCGGTTGACGACGCATTACCGGACGGTGACCGCGTAAGGCCCGACGGCGGCTGTGCGAGGCAGGCCCCACGGCGGCCGCGCAGGGCCCAAGAGACGGCCGAGGCCTACGTGACGACCCCCGGCCTGACCGTGAGCGTCTGCCGGCCGCCTCCCTCGTGCCGCACCGCCAGCGTCACCTCCTCGCCGGGCTCGGCCGCGGCGACCGCCGAGGCGAGGTCCGCGGCCGAGTCGACCTTCGCCTTGCCGAACGCGAGCAGTACGTCGCCGCGCACCAGGCCCGCGGTGTACCCGGGCCCCGGACTGTGCACGCCGACGAGCAGCGCCCCCGCGCCCTTGCCCGCGTCGACCGCCTCCACCGCGATCGTCGCCCGCGCGGGACCCCGGCCGGCCGACTGGCCCTGGCCGCCCTGGGGTTCCTGCTGCGACGGCCCGCCCTGCCCGCCGGGCTGCTTGCCCGAGGGGCCCGGCTGCTGTCCGGGTTTGCCGCCCGGTGACGCTTGCGCCGCCTGCTTCTGCAGGTCGGCGAGCTTGCTCATGCCGATGACCGTGGCGCCGACGGTGCCGAGCCCGACACCGGCGAGCACGAGCACCAGGGCCACGAACGTGCTGAAGAGAACGGTCAACAACCGCCTGCCGCGCCGCCGTGCGGCATGCGGACGGTGACCGTTCGGCCCGGGCCCTGTCGTGCGGCCGGGCATCGACTTGGGACGCAACGCTGTCTGTTCCATGGCTCGCCTCCGCCGGATGCTCTACCCGGCGCCATGGCGCGGCACGATTCACGAAAGGGTGACGGGCGCCCCCGGGCCGGGGAACACCTGACCGACCCGAGGGCGCCCGAAGCCGGCGGGGTCAGCCGCCGTGACCCCCGTCGTGGCCACCGTGCCCGGCCCCGTGATCGAACTTCAGCGCCTCCTTCGGCATCACCACGAACGGCCGCATCATCCCCATGTCCTCGTGCTCCAGGAAGTGGCAGTGGTACATGTAGCGCCCGTACGCACCGTCGAACTTCCCCATGACCCGCACCAGTTGGGCCCCCGGCACCCGGAAGGTGTCCTTCCAGCCGCGCTCGTTCGGCGCGAGCGGGATCTCCTTCTTCGGGTCGAAGGCGATCGGCGCGCGCGTGCCGCCGAGCGCCGGGTCGAAGCCGGACACGTCGTACGCGTCACGCCCCATCACCTGGAAGTCCGCGAGGTGGATGTGCATCGGGTGGTCGAGCGGGACGAGGGTGAAGAGGTTGAGGAAGCTCCACTGCTCGTAGCTGCCCTCGGCGATCGTGAAGCCGAGGCCGTCGTTGAAGGTGCGGGAGGTCCGACGGTACGTCTTCACCTTGCCGTCCGGGCCGCGGAGTTGGATGACCCCCTCCGTGGGCACCTGCACATCGGCGCCCTTGATCTCCGTCATCTCCCACATCTCCGGGTGACCGCCGCCGCCCTTGGTGGCCGGGTCGGTCAGCACGATCAGCCGGTGGCCGTGCTCGATGTCGTGCGAGATGCGCCGGAAGGAGCCCGAAAGGACCTCGGGTAGCTCGAAGGAGTCGCCGCATCCGGTGTCGCGTACGCGGAACTCCATGACCTGCGGGTACGGCACGTCGTTCACCGAGTCGGGCACGCCGGGCGCCTGCCCGCGGCCCTTGTCGACGAACCGCAGCCGGCGGCCCGCGAGTTCACGGAAATCGATGAGCAGGTCCATGCGCTCGGCCGGCGCCACGGTCAGCGTGGACAGCGCCTCGTCGAAGTCGACCGGCACGGGCCGCGGCAGCAGCCCGCCGTCGCTGCCGATCTGCTTGAGGACGCCCGGCACCGGGTTGTCGTCCTCGTCCACCAGGACCAGGTTGTAGATCCGGGCGTTGGAGGCGTTGACCAGCCGGAAGCGGTACCAGGCGTCGTCGACGTCCGCGTACGGCCAGATCCGGCCGTTGACCGTGGTGTACGGGCCGGTGAAGGCGCGGCTCACCGGCTTGCCGGTCTCCGGGTTCTTGTCCTGGACGATGACGGCCTTGTGCAGCAGCCGGCCGTTGAGGCTGCCGTCCTCGTCGGTATCGAGGTTCCGGTCGGCGATGAGGAGCGGTATCTCCCGTTCCCCGCGCGGGAGATGGAGGGCGTCCTCCTCCTCGTCCCGGACGAGGTAGGTGCCGTACAGGCCGGTGTGCACGTTCCACCGGGTGATGTTCATGGCGTGGTCGTGGTACCACCACTGCACGGCCTGGTGGTCGTTCGGGTACTCGGACAGCTGGGCGTTGCCGTACCCGACGGCGTTGTCGGCCCAGCCGTCGTTGCCGCCGCCGGTCTGCGCGCCGTGCAGATGCGTCACCGACCAGGCGGGCAGCGCAGCGACGTCCTTGTTCGGCTCGACTCCACCGCGCCCCGGTTCGGTGGAGGCGGGCGGCGTGCCCGGCGGGCGGCCCGGCGCCTCCATGGCGGTGACCGGGTACTCGGAGCCCTCCGGGATGCGGTTGGTCCACGCGATACGGATCCGCTGCCCGCGCCGGACCTCGATGGTCGGCCCCGGCACCTGGCCGTTGTAACCCCACATCAGGGTGGGCGGCAGCTGCGGGTGCAGCCGGACCCAGGTGGGCCGCAGGGCGATCTCGGTCTCGTGCCGTACGTCGGTGAGGTGCGGGCGGAGTATCGCCGGGATGTTCAACGGGCTTACGTAGGGCGTCAGTTCACGCCCGGCCTTCTTTTCGTCCCCCTGGTCGCCGGTGATCCGGTCCACTAAGTGCTCGATGATTTCGGTCAAGGCAGTGCCCCCGTGTTGTGGATCTGTGGTCGTGCGCGTACGCGTCGCCTCTGCGTCGCGTACGTACGCACCTCAGAAGACCCCGCACACAACAGGGCGGGTTGCGTGAACAACCCATTCCGGCCGAAACGTTGCGATGACTGCGCTCATCCGGCGCGAAACCCCCATGACCGGACCCGGCCGCTACGATCCCAGCTCCCCCTCTGATCCTTCTGCCCCTCCGCCCCCTCCGCCTCACCGGGAAAAGAGAGAGCCTTGACGAGTGCGCTGGTACTACCCCTGGACGACCCGGCCGCAGAGCTCGACCTGGTCGGCGGGAAGGGTGCCTCGCTGGCCCGCCTCGCCGTGGCCGGGCTGCCGGTGCCGACCGGTTTCCATGTCACCACCGACGCCTATCGCCTGGTCACCGGGGGCGGCCCGGAGCACGAGATCCTCGGGGCGCTCGAAGGGCTCGACATGGAGGACGACGCCGCCGTGGAGCGGGCCTCGGACCGGATCCGAAAGGTCTTCGCCGGCCTCGACGTGCCCGCCGAGGTCGCGGACGCGATCCGCGCCGCGTACGCGGACATGGCGGAACCGGCCGTGGCGGTACGCTCCTCCGCCACCGCCGAGGACCTGCCGGGCATGTCCTTCGCCGGACAGCAGGACACCTACCTCAACATCCGTGGTGAGCAGGCCCTGTTGGCCGCGGTCAAGGACTGCTGGGCCTCGCTCTGGAACGCCCGCGCCCTCGCCTATCGCGCCCGTAACGGCGTGCCCTCCAAGGACGTGGCGCTCGCCGTGGTCGTGCAGGAGCTGGTTCCGGCCGAGGCGGCCGGGGTGCTGTTCACGGCGAACCCGCTGAGCGGCGCCCGCGACGAGCTGGTCGTCAACGCCGCCTGGGGCCTGGGCGAGACGGTGGTGGGCGGGCAGGTCACCCCGGACACGTACGTCGTGGAGCGCGCGGGCGGTGGCGTGATCGAGCGGCGCATCGGCGACAAGACCGTGATGACGGTACGTACCGACGGGGGAACCCGCGACGAGGCCGTGCCCGAGGACCGGCGCGCGGTGGCCGTGCTCGACGACGGGCAGGTGGCGGAGCTCGCGCGGATCGGCGTACGCATCGAGGAGCTGTACGGCACTCCGATGGATGTCGAATGGGCCGCCCTGGACGGGCAGTTCGCCATTGTCCAGGCGCGGCCGATCACCAATCTGCGGGACGCGGCGGACGCGTACGAGAAGTGGAACGACAGCCTCGACGGGGACTACCTGTGGACGAGCGGAAACCTTGGTGAGGCCATCCCCGATGTGATGACACCGGTGACGTGGTCGCTCGTGCAGCGGTTCATGGCGGGGGCGATGGCGTCGTCGTCGCTGCCGGAGCTGCGCGCGTACGGCAACATCGGCGGGCGTTTCTACATGAACCTGAGCCTGTCCGCGACGATCGCGGAGGCCTTCGGGGCGGGCAGGAAGTTCCGGGAGGCCAGCGAGCCGGCCTTCGGGAAGCTGCCGGCCGGGGTGGAGATCCCGCTGGTGCCGATCCCGCGCAAGCAGGTCATGAAGGCGCTGCTTCCGACCGTGTTCGGCGGGATGCGGCGGGTCGTGCGAAACGCCAAGCTGATGCCCGCGTTCCTGGCCGGGTCGCCGGGCCGCAGCGAGGGGTTGCGGCTGCGGATCAAGGCGGCACCGACCGCCGCGGAGCTCGACGTGCTGTGGGCCGCGGACGCCGAGCCGTACTTCGACACCGCCTGTCACATGCTGGAGGCCGCGCGGCGGGACGCCGGGGCCATGCTCACGGTGCGCAAGAAGCTGACCGAGCTGGTCGGCGAGGCGGCGGCGGAGACCATGCTGACCGGCCAAGGGGCGGCGGACGGCGGGGAGTTGGTGAGTCTCGGGCCGCTCGTCGGGCTCGGACGGATCGCGCGCGGGGAGCTGACGCGCGAGGCGTACGTACGTCAGTGGGGGCATCGTGGACCGCACGAGTTCGAGGTGGCGCGGGCGCGGCCCGCGGAGGACCCGGAGTGGATCGACCGGCAGCTGGCGGGACTTCGCGAGGCCGACCGGGATCCGGTGGAGCTCCTTGCGCGGCAGGAGGCGGCGAGCGCGGAGGCCTGGGAGCGCTTCGCGCGGGAGCGGCCCGGGAAGGTGAAGGCGGCGCGGAAGGCCGTCGCGCAGTTCACGGCGGCGGCGCACGGGCGGGAGGCGACGCGGTCCGAGGTGATCCGGGCATTCTGGGTGGCCCGGGAGTTCGTGCTGCGGGCCGGTGAGCTGACCGGGCACGGGGACGCGGTGTTCTTCCTCTCCCTGGCGGAGCTGCGGGCGGTGCTCGGCGGGGACGAGGCGCCGCTGGAACGGGTCGCCGCGCGGCGGGCGGCGCATGCGCACTACTCGGGGCTGCCGCCGTATCCGACGCTGATCCGGGGCCGCTTCGACCCCGACCGGTGGGCGGCCGACCCGGACCGGCGGGCCGATCTGTACGACGCGCACGGGGCTTCGGAGGCCGCGGAGGCGATCACCGGCTTCCCCGGGGCGCCGGGTGTGGTCGAGGCGGTGGCGCGGGTGGCGCCGACCGTGGAGGACGCGGGCGAGCTGCGGGCCGGGGAGATCCTGGTGACGACGGTGACCAACATCGGCTGGACCCCGCTCTTCCCGAGGGCGGCCGCCGTGGTCACCGACGTGGGGGCGCCGCTGTCCCATGCGGCCATCGTGGCAAGGGAGTTGGGCATCCCGGCGGTGGTGGGGTGCGGCAACGCAACGATGCGGATCGCGAGCGGGGACCGGCTCCGGGTGGACGGGGAGCGGGGGACGGTGGAGGTCCTGGGCGGCTGAGCACGTCCTTGCGGCAGTGCAGGTGGGTCCCCCCTTCGAGCAGGGGGACCCGCCACAGGCCTCAGGCGTCCCGCGCCCTCAGCAGCCACCCGCCGAGGACCAGCGCGGCCGCCGCGTACCCGGCCAGCACGCCAAGTCCCGCCCACGGCCCGATCGCCAGGTTCTCCAACCCCTTCGTGGCCTGGACCGCGAGCCCCGCCGAAGCCGGCGAGAAACGTTCGATCCGCTCGCGCCACGTCTCGTCCTCGATCAGTCCGACGAGCAGCGGGAACGCGTACAGCAGTCCGAGGACGGAGGTCACCACCGCCGCCGTGTCCCGCACCGCCGCCCCCACCCCCAGCGCGAGCAGCGCGACAAGCCCGAAGTACAGGACGGTTCCCACGGCGGCCCGCAGCGTCGGCCCGTCGGCGAGGCTGAGCGGCGGATAGCCGTTCTCGGCCGTGAACCCGCCGCCGGGCAGCAACAGCCGCCCCACGCCCAGCGATCCGAGCACCCCGAGCGCCCCGGCGGCGAGACTCAGGCCGGCCACCACGACGGCCTTCGCGGCGAGCAGCCGCAGCCGGACGGGCAGCGCGGTCAGTGACGCACGGATGGTGCCGGTGCCGTACTCCGCGCTGATGGCCAGCGCCCCGAACACCACGACCGCCGCCTGCCCGAGCCACACCCCGGTCAGGCTCTGCTTCACGATGTCCTCGTGGCAGCCCCGGGGCGTCGGGCAGTCGTGGGCGGAGAGCGCGGCGGTGGTGGCCGCGCCCACCGCGATCGTGAGCACCACCGCGCCGACCAGGAGCCACCAAGTGCTGGGCAGCGTACGGACCTTGGTCCACTCGGCGTGCACGGCCGCGCGCATCCGCCCCTCCCCCGCCACCCGGCTTCCCGTCGTACGCCGCATCCGCGCGGCCCCGGTCTGCGCGCTCACGCGTCCCGCCTCCGCAGCCGCCACATCGCCAGGCCGAGGACCCCGACGGCGTACGCGAAGAGCGTCGCGAGCCCCGTCCAAGGACCCTGCGGATAGCAGCCGGTCTCCGGCAGACACGCGCTCGCCACCTGGTCGTAGCGGGGAATGGTCTGCTGGATCGCGAATCCGGCCACCGGAGTGACCTGCTCCAGCAACTGCGCCAGGCCGAGCGGCAGCCCGCTGACCAGGATCAGCGGCAGCACGAACAGGACCACGACCGTGGCGATCGCCGCGGCGGTGTGGCGCATCAGCGCCCCGAGGCCGAGGCCGAGGACCGCGATCAGGGCGAGCACCGCAGCGGTGCCGATCACGGCGCGCAGGGCCGGCCCGTCGGTGAGCGAGAACTCGTGGAAGTAAGGGTGCTTGTGGCCGTTGTCCCGCAGGATCGGCTGGCTGATCAGGAAGGAGGCGACGGAGGCGACGAGCCCGGCGAGGAACACCACCGCACCGATCACCACGGCCTTGGCGGCGAGGACCCGGGGCCTGCGCGGGCTGGCCATGAGGGTGGTGCGGATCATGCCGCGCCGGTACTCGGTGGTGATGAACAGCACGCCGAGCGCCGCGACGAGCACGAGCCCCAGCTGGCTGCCGCTCAGCCCGGAGTTGACCGGGTCCATGTCCTGCGCGCCCGGCGCGATGTCGCCGGAGCCGGTGAGGGTGAAGGTGGAGCCGCTGCGCTCCAACGTGCCCTTGCCGTCGCGGATTTCCCCCACGTCCGTGCTCTGCCAGGAGCCGGCCGATCCGCCGGCTCCGGTGCCTGGGCCGCTCAGCGACACCTGGTCGAACTTCGCCGTGGACCGCGAAGGCCGTTCGCCCATCGCGGACATCCCGAACTCGCGCTTCAGCTCGAAGATGCCGGGCGAGGCCACGAAGAGCCCGGCCCGCACGGTCTTCGGCGCCCCGTCGAGCCGTGCCGCGGCGACCTTGTCCCACTGTTTGCCGTCGGCCGACTCGTATCCGATGACGGTGGCGCCGTCCCGGGTCAGCCGCAGCCAGCGCGGCTCGCCCGGCGGGGTCGCGCTGCCCGCCTCGTCGCCGGTGAACCCGGTCTGCAGCCGCACCCCGTGCTTCTCCGTGACCATCAGCGCCACATAGGGGGCGCCCTGCTCGGTGCTCTCCTTGAGGATGATCCCGGCCTTGGCCCACTCCGGGGCCTGCTTCGGGCGCTCGCCGGTGAGCCCGGAGACGCGGGTGGTGATGCTGCCGTCGCCCGCGAGGCCCTGGTGCACGAAGTAGAACGCGTCGCGTACCTGGAGTCCCTGGGCGTCGGTGGCCGGGAGCTTGTCCCCGTCGGCGGGATCCCGGTCGAACGACGAACTGGACGCGGTGAAGTAGGAGATGAAGACGGTCACGAGCACCGCGGCGAGCAGGGCCAGTCCCCAGCGGCGTACGGTACGGAACTTCGTCCACTCGGCGCGCAGCAGCTGCGCGAAGCCGTCGCGGGCTGCGGGCTCCACACTGGAGCGGTAGGGCGTCACCGGGGTGACGGGCGTCTGCGTGCTCATCGCGCGTCCCCCGATTCTTCCGAAGCCGAAGCCGAAGCCTCGCCCGCAGCCGGAGCCCCCGCCCCGGGTGCGGCCGCGAACTCCACGGCGTCCCCGGTGAGTTCCATGTACGCCTCCTCCAGCGAGGCCCGATGCGCCGCCACCCCCGAGAAGGGCACGGCGGCCGCCGCGAGCAGCTGGACCACGTGCTCCGCGTCGAGCCCCGTCACGGTGAGGCTCTCCCGTCCGTTGGCCGCGACGGTCGCGCCCGCCCCCGCGAGGACGGTCATGGCCTGCTCCCGTGCGCCGGTGTGCAGCGCGACCCGGCCCCCCGAGGCCGCCGCCAGCAACTCGCGCACGCTCGTATCGGCGATGACCCGGCCCCGTCCGATCACCACCAAGTGGTCGGCGCTGTCCTCGAGTTCGCTCATGAGATGGCTGGACACGAGCACCGCCCGCCCCTCGGCGGCCAGCGACCGCAGGAAGCCGCGGATCCAGCGGATGCCCTCCGGGTCGAGCCCGTTCACCGGCTCGTCGAGGAGCAGCACCGGCGGGTCGCCGAGGAGCGCCGCCGCGATGCCGAGCCGCTGCTGCATGCCGAGCGAGTAGCCGCCCGCCCGGCGCCCGGCCGCCGAGGTCAGCCCGACCTGTTCGAGCACCTCGTCGACGCGGCGTACCGGAATCCGGTGCGAGTGGGCCAGCCACAGCAGATGGTCGCGGCCGCGCCTGCTGGGGTGCACGGCGCCCGCGTCGAGGAGCGCGCCGACGCGGTTCAGGGGCGTACGCAGGGCGTGGTAGGGCTTGCCGCCGATGAGGGCGGTGCCTTCGTCGGGTGCGTCCAGGCCGACGATGGCCCGCATGGTGGTGGACTTCCCCGCGCCGTTGGGCCCGACGAAGCCGGTGACCTGGCCCGGCTCCACGGTGAAGGTGAGGCCGTCGACCGCGGTCACCGACCCGAACCGTTTGCGCAGTCCGCGGACCTCGATGGTCGCCTCGCGGGCCGTCGTGTTCTTCATGCCATCCATGTTCAGGGAGGCTAGGGACGGCCGGTGCGCGGGGCGTCCCGCCCGGGAGCCGTCTTCATATCCCTCACGTGAGGGACCCGCAGCGGCGCCCGGACGGTGACAATGGGCCCGTGAGAGCAACGGCCGCCGCGCGGGCACGGAAGTTTCTGCAGCTCCCGGAGGGTCCGGTGGCCGCAGCCGCGCTGCTCGCGCTCGCCGCGGCGGGCGAGTTGCTGCTCCGTGATCCGGCCGCCGCCACGCTGTCGGTCGCGCTCCTCCTGGTACTGGGCACCACGGTCCCGGTCGCGGCCCTGCGCGGCCACCCGCTGCCGGCGGCGGTCACGGTCACGACCGCGAGCATGCTGTCCCTCACTCCTTTCCACGTCTTCACGCTCGCGGGGCTGCTCGCCCTGACCGTCTCCCTCTACTTCCTCGCCCGGCGCGGGGCGCCCCGGCTCGCGGCGGCGCTGCTCGCGCTGCCGTTCGTGGGGTACGCGGTCGCCGCGCCCTCCGACGCGAGTGCCATGGCCCGCCTCGGCACGGTCCTCGTCGCCGCTGCGGCGGGCGCGGCGGCCGGGGCGGGGCTCGCCCGCCGGGCCCGCGACGAGGCCCTGGCGCACAGCGCCACGGAGCGGGCCATCGCCGACACGCTGATGGAGAACGCCGCGCGTGGCGAACGGGCCCGGATCGCGCGGGAGTTGCACGACGTGGTCGCCCATCACATCTCGATGATCGCGGTGCAGGCGGAGACGGCCCGGCTGGCCACCCAGGGCCTGCCCCCGGACGGCGCCAAGCGCCTGCTGGCCATCGGCGACACCGCGCGCGCCGCCCTGACCGAGATGCGCCGACTGCTCGGCGTGCTCCGCGAGGACGCCGACACGGAAGCGCAGCAGCGCCGCCCCCAGCCTGGCCTGGCCGAGCTCAACGAACTGGTCGACGCGACCCGGGACGCCTCGACAGGTGCGGCCAGGCTCATCGTGAGCGGACCGGTGCGCGCGCTCGACCCTGGCGTGGAGCTCACGGCGTACCGCATCGTGCAGGAGGCGCTGAGCAACGTACGCCGGCACGCACCCGGAGCCGCGGTCGATGTGCAGCTGCGCTACACGGACGACGACCTGCGGGTCCGCGTGCGCGACAACGGCCCCAGCCCGCCCGGCCCCACGGCCGACGGCAGCCACGGCCTGCTCGGCATGCGCGAGCGCGCCACGACCGTCGGCGGGACGCTGCGCACGGGCCCCGCGCGCGGCGGCGGCTTCCTGGTCGAGGCGGTCCTGCCGACACCGTCCGACCCGAACACCCCTGCCGAGGAGCCCACTTCATGAGTCTCAGCGGTACGCAGCCGACCTCGCCCCTGCGCCTCGTCGTCGCCGACGACCACGTGGTGGTCCGGGCGGGCTTCGCCGAAGTCCTGGGCACGCAAGCCGACTTCGAGGTCGTCGGCACCGCGGGCGACGGCGCCGAGGCGCTGCGGCTGTGCCGCGAACTGCAGCCGGACCTCGTGCTCATGGACGTACGCATGCCGGTCATGGACGGCATCGAGGCGACCTCGCAACTCACTGCGGAGAGCAGCACGCGCGTGCTCATCCTCACCACCTTCGACCTCGACGAGCACGTCTATGACGCGCTGGCGGCGGGCGCGGGCGGCTTCCTGCTGAAGGACGTCACGGCGGAGCGGCTGTTCGACGCGGTACGGGTGGTCGCGGCCGGCGAGGCGCTGCTCGCCCCGACCGTGACGAGGCGCCTCATCGCGGAGTTCGCCCGTCAGCGGCCCACCCCTTCGGCCCGCCCCTCCACCCGGCTGGCGGCGCTGACGCCGCGCGAGACGCAGGTCCTGCGGCTGATCGCGGAGGGGCTGTCCAACCCGGAGATCGCCGGGCGGCTGCACGTCAGCGAGGAGACGGTGAAGACCCATGTCAGTCGGGTCCTCACCAAGCTGGGCCTGCGCGACCGCACACAGGCCGTGGTGGCGGCGTACGAGTCGGGACTCGTCGTGCCGCGCAGCCCGGGGCCTTAGAAGTCCGCGCTCACCAGGTCACCGGCAGCTCGTTGAGACCGCAGACCCGGCTGCCCGCCGACCACGTCAACTCACCTACGGGCACGGCAAGTTCCATGCCCGGCAGCCGGTCGACGAGCACGTCGAAGGCGACCTGGAGCTCCACCCGGGCGAGGTTCGCGCCGAGGCAGTAGTGCGGGCCGATCCCGAAGGAGAGGTGCTTGTTGTCGGCGCGGGTGATGTCGAAGACCTCGGGGTCGTCGAACCGTTCCGGATCGTGATTGGCGGCGACGAAGGGCGCCAACACGCCTTGCCCGGCCTTCACTTGATGCCCGGACGGCAGCACGACGTCCTCCTTCGCCACCCGCAGCAGCGCCCCGTGCCCGGGTATCTGGGCCCGCAGCACCTCCTCGACGGCCCCCGGCAGCAACTCCGGCTTCGCCCGCAGCACGCCCGGCTGCTCGGGGTGGCGCAGGAGCGCGAGGACGCCGCGGCTGATCACGTTGGCGGTCGTCTCGTGCCCCGCGATGATCAACCCTCTGACAATATTGGCCAGTTCGGGCTCGCTGAGCCGGTCGGCGTCCTCGTCGCGGGCGGCGATCAGGTCGTCGATGAGGTCGCCGCGCGGGGTGCACCGATGATCAGCGATCAGTTCGTCGACGTACGCGGCGAACTCGATGCCCGCCTGCAGCCGGTCCGCCGCCGCCCCCGCCGTGAGCGAGAGCAGCACATCGGACCAGACGCGGAACAGCGGGCTGTCCCCCGGCGGCACCCCGACGACCCGGCAGATCACCTCGACGGGCAGCGGAAAGGCGAACGCGGTCCGCAGGTCGGCGGGCGGCCCCGCGGCCAGCACGTCGTCGAGCAGCCCTTCGGCGATTGCTCTGATCTCACCGCGCCACCGCTCGGCGGCCCGCGGCGTGAAGGCGCCCTGCACGATGCGCCGCAGCCGGGAGTGCTCCGGCGGATCCATGTTGGTGAGCGAGTTCGGGTCCTCGCCGAAGTCGGCCGCGGCGAGCATCCGGGGCGCCCCCGGGTAGCGGAGGTTGCGGGAGAAGTGCGGTCCCGCGTGCACCTCGCGGATGTCGTCGTAGCGGGTGACGAGCAGCACCTCGTCACCGCTGGGCAGGGCGACCGGAGCGACGGGAGCGAGCGTCCGGCGCCGGTGGTACGCGAGCGGGCAGCCGCCCAGCTCCCCGGGCGGGAAGGGGTAGGCGCCGCCGTCGGATCCCTCGAAGCCTGATTCGGGCCCCTTGGCCCCCTCGGATCCCTTGTAGCCCTTGGAGCCCGATTCGGATCCCTCGGAGCCTGATAAGGACTTGGCCACCTCGGCCATGCGCGCCCCCGCTCGTGTATTGCGTCCGCCGAGTTCCGCTTTACGTCTGCCGAGTTCCGCTCTACGTCTGCCGAGTTCCGCTTCACGCCCGCCGAGCGCGGCTTCACGTCCGCTGAGTCCCGCTTCACGCCCGCCGAGCGCGGCTTCACGTCCGCTGAGTCCCGCCCGCCGAATCGCGCACGCCGGGACCCGCCGGGCCCTGGTCGCGAGGATGACAGCCACCCTCGCGATGCTCAACTCTTCTGCAAACAAAGCGCGTTCCGCGTGATCGCGCGCGATCCTTACCTGCGTGGGCCCCTACGGCTTACCCTGGCAGGCCCGGGCAGTGGCGGCCGGGCCCACCGCCGAAGGAACGCGTGAGGGGGACACGTGGAGTGGACACGACCTGGACCGGAGCTTCACCCCTCGGGGGCCGACGCCTGGCGGATGCGCGTGCTCGGTCATCGCCGGATCGTCGGCGCGGCCGTACTGCTCACCGATGACATGGCTCTGACATGCGCCCATGTCGTGGAGGCGGCCCTGGGCCTGACCCGCCAGGAGACGCCGCCCACCGACGACATCCGGGTGGACTTCCCCCGCGCGACCGGACACACCGGGCCCGAAGGCGCCACGGTGGTCGGCTGGTTCCGCGGACCACCGGCCGGCGACCTCGCCCTGCTCCGGCTGCACCGGCCTGCTCCCCCCGGCACGGACCACGCGCCGGTGGACGCGGAACACGCGGAGGTGGGGATGCCGGTACGCGTCTTCGGCCACCCCTCGCGACTGCCGGACGGCATCTGGGCCCGGGCGCACACCATCGGCACCGGCGGACCGCATCCGCGCTGGCTGCAGCTCGACGGCTTGCGGGGCCAGGGAACCGGGATCGAGCAGGGGTTCAGCGGCGCCGGGGTGTGGGACGACCGGCGCCAGAAGGTGATCGGGGTCGTCGCGTCCGTGCTGCACGACTCCGCCCCGGAACCTACGCGCGTCGCATGGATGATCCCCCTGGGCGTCCTCGCGGGCACGGCGTTCGCCCCGCTGATCGCCGGCGACCCGGTCACCGGATCCGGAACCCCCGACCCCTGGAAGGTCGTTGAGGCTCTGATGGCCACCTCGGTGGCCGCACCCGACGGCGGCAAGGGCCTGCTCTCCCTGCTGCCCGGCCACATCACCGGGGGCCTGCCCCGGGACGACCGACCGCGTCTTCAGCTCTACCAACTGGTGCGCCGATGCGGCGACTTCAGGGACGGTCCGGGCGCGCTGGTACAGGCAGTACGCCGGCTGGAGGGGGACACCATCACCGTGCAGCACTTCATCGACCAGGCGCGCCTGCTGTGGCCCGACCTGCCGGACAGCCATGCCTGAGCAGCCCTCCGCCGCCGAGCGCGCGTCCCAGCTGGTGGACGCGCTGATGAAGGTGCCCGTCCTGGACAATCTCAGGTCGCGGAAGCTCTGTGTGGATCATGCGCTCGATCTGCTCGGCGTGCGGCTTTCGGTAGCCGACTTCGAAGAGAGGAAGCTCCATCTCGTCCAGATGGTCAAGGCCTTCGGGACAGTGCCCGAGGGCTGGGTCCACCTGGCCCAGGCAGTGAGCTTCCTCGCCGACTACGACCTGCCGTCCGAGCGCGCCGCAGCCCTTGCCCAGCCACCACGAGCGGGCACCGACCACAGGCACCGCCGCGAACTGGAACTGCTGCTCGGCACGGTGGGCCGCAAGGTCGTCCCGGAGCTGGCGACCCTTTTCGCTCACTCCGCAGGAGAGGGGTTCGGGCCACTGCCCGAAGAAGTGCACACGGCCTGGGAGGCGTACGAACTCCTGGAGCAGTGCAACGTCCCGTCGGACGGGGTGCCGCGCGCCATCCGCTTCGTCCAGGCAGTGGCCTACGTCGTCCGCCCCGAACTCGGCGACGCCTTGCGCAACTGGCTCAGTCGTCATGTGCGCGCCGTCATCGACGAGGCTCCCGAAGCCCTGCGGGTGCTCAGCAACACACGGATGAATCCGGGTGGTTGGCGCAACCCTGCACCAGGCTCCGCCTATCTGGTCGTCAAGCTGCACCCCTGCACCGATTCCCCCGACCACGTCTGGCTCACCTGCTGGACCAGCTCGGGCGACTGCTGGGCACCACGCCAACGCGACGACAGGCGCCTGCCGCTCAGCGAGGCGCCCGCACACGTGGCCACCCTCATAGACAAGGAAGAGGCACGTCTGCGGCGCCACCAGGGCGGCATCATCCTGGAGTTCATCCTGCCGATGGAGATGGCGAACCTGGCCGTGGAGAACTGGACCCGCACCAGCCCGTTCGGCGAGGGAGCGGGCGGCGCCACCGCATTGAAGTTCGCGCCCCCGCTCTGCGTCGAGTACAAGGTCATCACGAGAAGCCTCGAACGCATCGAAGCACTACAGTTGCACCGCGTCTGGAACGAACGCTGGGAAGTACTCGCGAGCGGAGCCGGAGGGCGGCTGCACCGGTGCGAGAGCGGAGACGGCTCGCGGCAGAGTCTGCTCTACGCCACCTTGAAGCGAGATCCCGCCATAGTGCTCATGACCCTGGGCTCGTCACCAGATGCCCCCACCGGGCGGGCCGAGCTCGAACTCGCCCTGCAGGCAGGCATTCCGGCCCTCATATGGGCACATCAGGGGCCCCTCCACGACCACGAACGGGCGGCCGCCGATCACGTCGCCGACACGGGCACCTGGCACGGACTTCTCGACCAGGTGGCGCGCTTGCGTTCGGCTCCCGCTCCGCACGACGATGGGGCAGGGGACTCCATCGGCTCCCGCATCGCCGTGCTTTGGGACGATCCGAACCGTCTCCCGGAGGTGCCGGAACCGGCAGGTTGAAGCGGCTCGACACCTGACAGGACTTCAGCACAGGGTGGTCGGGGAGTACAAACGTGCACTGATTCACACAGGACTCCAAGTGGGGGGATGCTCGATGGCCGACCAGGGTACGGACGACCCGGGGCCCGCGGGCGACGAGGGCGCGTGGCGGGTCTACCGGGGCACGGCTCGCCCCCAGGCCGGCGCTCCGCTCGCCCAGCTGCTGCCGCCCGCGCCACCCTGGCGTCGCTTCTCGGGCGGCCCTCTCCTCACGGACCAAGTGCCGCAAGACGGAACCGAGTTCACCCGACGCCTGGGACCTCCGGACCGCGCGCAGGCCCGCGCGGCATCGGACGAAGAGCTCGACATGGTCAACGCAGCCCTGTTCCTCCGCCGCCCGCTGATCGTCGCCGGCCCGCCCGGCATCGGAAAGTCCTCCCTGGCCCACGCCATCAGCCGCGAGCTCGGGCTCGGCCGCGTGCTGCGCTGGCCGATCACCAGCCGCAGCACCCTCAAAGAGGGCCTGTATGCCTATGACGCCATAGGCAGAGTCCAGGAGTCGGCCGCCCTCGGAGTGCTGCGCGGGACCACGACGGAACCGGCGCCGGACAGCATGCAGAACATCGGCGAGTACATCCAACTAGGGCCCCTGGGTACGGCGTTGCTCCCCAGGGAATCGCCTCGGGTCCTGCTGATCGACGAGTTCGACAAGTCCGACATGGATCTGGCGAGCGACCTGCTGAGCGTGTTCGAGGAAGGCGAGTACCGCATCCCCGAGCTCGCCCGCGTGCGCTCCCGCCTCCCCGACGTGACGGTGCACACGGACGACCCGGACGGCACGACACAGGTGCACCACGGCATCGTCAGTTGCGCGGCCTTCCCGGTGGTACTGATCACCACCAACGGCGAACGTGCCCTGCCCCCCGCCTTCCTCCGCCGCTGCCTCTATCTGGACATGCCCGCGCCGGACGCCGACCAACTGGCGGCGATGCTCACCGCACAGCTGTCCCAGGCGGACGACGGGGACGAGGGGCGGACCGAGCTGATCCGCGGATTCCTGGCCCGGTCCCTGGCAGGCGGCACTCTCGCAGCAGATCAGCTACTCAACTCCGAATACCTGCGCACCATTCCGTCGGGACCCGACGAACGGTCCTGGACCAAACTGCTGCACTCGCTGTGGCGACGGCTCGATGAAGTCGGCCCTGGATGAGGTCGTCGCCCTTCCGAGGTGGCATGGCAGGTGACGGCATCGGGCCGGGTGCCGCGTCGCGGGCCGAAGTGTCTGCCGAACTCCTCTGGTACGAGGTCGGCGAGGCTGTGTGGCTGGCGGCGGAGCGTGAGCGTCGCGTGCTGGCGGCGAGGCGGGCCGGGGGCGACGAGGCAGCACGGGACGACGGGGCGCAGGACGACGGCGAGCGGGGGACGCCTCCAGGCGACCCGACGCCTGCTGACGCGTCGGACGAGGGCCAGGCCCCGGAGCGGGAGCAGGAACCGGACGGATCCGCCCCCGGCCGTGGAACTCAGTCGACGGACACAGGCACCGACGGCTCGCCGTCGTCCCTCCTCGTGGAGCTCGGCCGGGGCCTCCCACTGGATGGATCCCGCTCCATGGAGAGGTCCATGTTGCCGCTGCGGCAGCGCATCCTCTCCCGCCACAGCCTCGTCCTGAACGAGGAGGCCACCGCCGAGTCCGCGGCGGAGCACGGAGTCTGGCTCCCCCGGCAAGAACCTGCCAAGGAACGCTGGCTGACGGCGAACCTGGTGGTTGACACAGGCGGCTCGATGGAGCTGTGGTCGCACACGGCGCAGCAGCTCACCCAGACGCTCCGCGGCTCGGCCGCGTTCCGCGATGTACGCCTTGCCCACGGATTCGACGCCACGGCGCCGGTCTCGGACGGCCGGCAGGTCCTGCTCGTCCTCACCGACCTGCACGCCGACCACTGGTCGGACGGCAGCGCCCGTAGGGTTCTGGCGCACTGGGCCCGGACAATGCCGGTCGCCCTGGTTCACGTACTTCCCGAGCATGTGTGGATGCGCGTCGGCACGGTCACCGGCAAGGTGCGCCTGACCAGCCCTCACCCGGTGTCACCGAACACGAAATGGGTCGTCGCGCACGAGTTGCTCGCGATGACGCCGTATGCGTTCGCGCCCGCCGCCGGGGCTGAGGAGATCACGGTGCCCGTGTTGACCCTGACGCCCGAAGGGCTCGGCGGCTGGGCCCGGTTCATCGCCGGCCAGGCGCCCGAATACACGGTCAAGGCCCTTGGGCCGGCAGCGCCCGCCGCACGGCACCGAGCCGAATCGGGCCGGTCCGCTCCCCCTGACACCCAGGTGCGCAGGCTACGGGCCACTCTGTCTCCGACCGCCTACCGGCTGGCCAGACTCTGCGCTGCGCTCCCGCTGAATCTGTCCACGCTCCGCCTCGTGCAGGCCAACCTGCTCCCCGAGGCAAGAAGCTGGCACATCGCCGAGCTCTTCCTGTCGGGCGCACTACGGCAGACAGCGCCGGACCCCAAGGCGCCGGCAGCTGCCCGCTTCGAGCTGGAGTTCAGCGACGGCGTCCGGCGAGAACTGCTGGCCGAGGGCACGCGCGGGGAGACCGCACGGGCGATGCTGATGACCTTTGACCATCTGTCCACCGCGATACCCGGCCCTTCCGGGGAGGCCTTCGCCGCCATCGGAGGACTCGTCCGCGACCCTTCCCGCGTCGCCCTGCTGCCCGTGGAGGCACTGCAGCCATGGGTCGGAACGGTCCTGCCCGCCTTCACGGCCATGGCCGGCCCCTATACGGCCGCCGCGAATGTGCTCGGCGACCGCCTGCGGTCGGCGCGGGCGGCCGGGACACCGCCTGAGCCACCGGCTGGGCCGCACTCCGCAGACCGGGGACGCACCGTCCGTGACGGTGTCACCGAAGGCGGCGCTGCCGCCGACCCAGCCGACAGCTCACCCCCACCAGCAGACGCCCCCGCCGGGCCGAGGAGTGACGGGCTGCACAAGCCGCCACCCGTCTGGGGAAATGTCCCGCCACGAAATCGCGCCTTCACCGGCCGCGTCCAACTCCTGGAGGACCTGCACCGCAGGCTCCAACAGGGCACCACAGCGGTCCTGCCGGAAGCGCTGCAGGGCATGGGCGGCGTCGGGAAGTCGCAGCTGGCGGTGGAGTACGTGTACCGCCACATGCACGAGTACCAGGTCATCTGGTGGATCCCGTCCGAACAGCCCCAGCAGATCAGGCAGTTCCTGGTCGCGCTGGCCGCACGGCTGAAACTCGGCGTCGGCGGCGGCGAGGCGAACACGGCGGTTCCCGCCGTCATCGAGGCGCTGCGCGTCGGTGAACCGTACAAGAACTGGCTGCTCGTGTTCGACAACGCAGAGAACCCCGAGGCCGTGCGCGACTTCTTCCCCACCAATGGACCGGGCCGGATCCTGGTCACCTCACGGAACCCCCAATGGGCGTCGTCGGCACGCCCCCTGGAAGTCGACGTGTTCACCCGGGAGGAGAGCCGTACGCTGCTGCAGCTGCGCGCACCGGCCCTGGACGACCCCACCGCGGACCGGCTCGCCGAGGCCCTCGGAGACCTGCCCCTCAGCATTGAGCAGGCGGCCGTATGGCTCGCGGAGACCGGCATGCCCGCCGACGAATACCTCCGTCTCTTCGAGCAGCAGGCCGGCGCCCTCATGGCGGGCGACCCCCCAGTGGACTATCCACTGTCCGTCGCGGCGGCTTGGAACGTCTCGCTCGCACGCCTGCGCCAGAATCATCCGGCCGCGCTCCAACTCCTGCAGATCTGCGCCTTCTTCGCACCGGAGCCGATCTCCCGCAGGCTGCTCACCGGCATCCGGGACGCGCCCGTACCGGCGGAGCTGAGCGCCGCCCTGAGCGACCCCATCAAGCTGGGCCGGGCCATCCGGGAGATCAACCGGTACGCGCTCGCGCGGATCAACCACAACACCAACACCATTCAGCTGCACCGCTTGGTCCAGCGGGTGCTGATCAACCAGATGACCGAACCGCTTAAGTCGCAGATGCGCGAGGGCGCCCACCGGCTCCTGGCCAAGGGCGACCCCGAGGAGCCGACGGCGGCGCACCAGTGGCAGCAGTACGGCGAACTGCTGCCGCACGTGCTGAACAGTGAGGCCGTGGACTCGACCGACCCCTGGGTGCGACAGCTCGTGCTCAACGAGATCCAGTACCTGTTCACGTGGGGTGACCACGAAAGCTCGCTCGAGCTGGCGCACGAGGTGCATGACAAATGGCGCAACGCGGACGGGGAGCACGCGGAACACGTGCTCAACGCGGCCAAGCTCTACGCCGACGCACTGCGCGTTCTCGGCCGCTACCCAGAGGCGTACGAACTGGATCAGCAGACCATGACGGCAATGCGAGAAGCACTCGGCCCCGAGCACGAGTCCACGATCGAGATCGCCGGCATGCTGGCCTGGGACCTACGACTGCGCGGCGACTTCCGGCCCGCACTCGACCTGAACAAGCAGGCCTACGAGGCCTGCGTGCGGCTCTTCGGACCCAACGACCCGGCAACGCTCATCAGCGCCCACCAGCACGCACTCAACCTCCGTTTCATCGGGCAGTTCGAAGACGCCCTGAAACTCGACAAGGAGACTTACCGACGCAAGGTGGAAGAGCTCGGCGAGAACGCACTCTCCACGTTGTCGACGATGGCATCCGTGGCGCTGGACCTGCAGGAGAGCGGCGCGTATCCGGCCGCCCATCGTCAGGCACGGAGTGTCGCGGATCGTTACCGGCACAGCTTTGGCGAGACGCACCCCTACGCGCTTGCCGCGATCCGCCTCCAAGCGGTGGCCGAGCGGCTCGCGGGCCGGCACGCCGAAGCACTGCAGCTGTCCGGCAATGCCCTCGGCCACTTCAGGACCCGGTATGGCGACAGGTATCCGCAGACGGTGAGCGCCCTGGTCACCCATGCCATCGACGTCCGCCACAGCGGCGACCTGCATCGCGCTCTGGACCTTGGGCAGGAGGGCTCCCGTGCGTCCGAAGCACTCCTCGGCGCACAGCACCCGCACAGCGTCGCAGCGCGCGTCAATCACGCCGTCTCGCTGCGCCTGGCCGGGCGGTTCGAGGAGTCCCTGCGAGCGAACGCCTCAGCGCGGGCGTCGCTGGCCGAGACCATCGGCGAGGATCACCCCCACACCCTGGCCTGCAGCGCGAACCTCGCTGTCGATCTCTACGAGCTCGGCCGAGCACAGGCCTCGGCCGAACTCGCCACGTCGAGCCTGGCACTGAGCCGGTCCCGGCTCGGCAGGGACCACCCCATCACGCTGGCCACGGCCCTCAACCTCACCCTCACGCTTCGGCAGTTGGACAGGCCGGACGAGGCCGAGCCGCTGCTGGCCGACACGCTGACGCGATTTCGCCGCACGCTGGGCGTGGGGCACCCCTCGTCCCTCGCTGCAGCCGACGAGCAGCCGGTGAACTGCGACATCGACCCACTGCCGATGTGACCCGTCAGCACCGAGTGGACGGCACGGACAACTGCCCTGCCCAACAGGCGAGTTCCATCGGATCGAGGCAAGGCACGCCGAGAGCGCGCGCCTCCCGGGCGATGGCGATGACCGACGCCGGCCACTCCAGGAGGGACGAGGCGGCTGCTTCGTCGCCGGAAGCCGCCAGAGCCATCCCGAGCCCCACCCAGGCAGCGGGGTCGTCCGGGGCCTCTGCGAGGAATGCCCTGTATCCGCGCAGGGCTCCGTCGATGTCTGCGCCGAGCAGTTTCAGATCGGCGTCCAGGAGACGTGACGGGCGGTCGAGATCCGTCAGGCGATCCTGCGTTCCCGGGCCGGCCAGTCCCCCGTCGGAAAGGAGCAACCGGCGCAATTCGCACCGCAGTTCTGGGGCCTGGCCACGCACGGGGGCGGGGCGCAGCTCGGACACGGGCAGGCACTGCCCGACGGCGGTGTCACCGTTGATCCACAAGGCCGCGAGCCTGCGCGTCGCGGCACGGTCAGGTGCCAGATGCCGCGACCGCCAGGTGGCCCGTAGATCAGCCAGCTCGCTCTGCGCCCCGGCCAAGGCGCCGTCCGGCACGGGGTCGTCCGCCCACCCGGCTGCCTGCCGCGCCATCTCCCCCACGAAGCGGTGGCCCCAGACGCTGAGGCCTCCTCGTGTACGAAGGGACTCCAGGACGTCGCTTACCGCGTCGCGCCAGACGGCGTACTCGAAGTGCGCGAGGGCAGCCGATGTCCCTGTCAGCGCATGCCTTTCGGCACGCCAGAACTCCGCGACACCACTGAAGGCATACGCGCCGTGCAGCAGCCCCTGTGGTGGGCGCGGGTCGGTGCGCCATGGCGCGTAGAGCAGGACGTCCGCGTTCTTCGCGTCCTCGTCGAAGAGTCCGACCTGATGGCTCAGGCCGTTGAGCACGGAGTGACGGGACTCGTGGACCAGCGTGACCGCCAGGTCGGCGGCATCGTGCGGCAGAGAGACGAGGGCACTGCCGTAGGACTCCGCATAGGAGGCGCTGGAAGTCCTGAAGCGAGGCAACTCGGCCAGGGGCACTACTGCGGTCAAGGCAAGGGATACCAGACGAGCCGAGTGCCCGTGCCGCGCGTCGAGCAATTCCCGCGCACCGTTCATGAGTTGCCGCCACCGATCCACCTCCTTCTCGGTGAGCGGCGCCGAAGTCGGGCAGCAGGACCGGAAGTCCCGGTACGGATCGCCGTCCTCAAGGGTGAGGGCGAGGTCGGGCGTCGTCGCCCCGGCCGCCCGGTGGAGGGTGTGTACGGGATGCCAGCCGGAAGCCGAGTGGCTGAGATCTCCAGGCAGTTCGAGCCGGAGCGAGCCGCGCGACAGGCTGGCGGTGCCCTTTCCGCCGGACTCGAGGTCGGCGGTTCCGTGCCCGTCCTCGCCGTCGAGCAGAACGGCATGCCCGAGCGTGGGCAGAGCCGCCCTGCCCCGCCAAGTGGGGATGCGAAGAAAGACGGGTAGCCCTGCCCGCAGCGCCGCAGCGGCAGCGAGGGCATGGACATATCCCACCTCTTGCCACAACGGAGGCTCGCCGTCGGCCGAGGCGGCATCCTGGCCGAGCCGCCCGAGGACCCGCACCGCCCACAGGCCCACCGGCGGATGGCTGAGCACCCGCCCGACGGCTTCCGGCGCCAGCCGCTCGGCCCGAGCGATGACATCACAGGCGTCCGCGATCGGGAGCAGCGGACCGCTCGGCCCGGTCGCACGCTCCGCAGCCGCGATCTCCCGGAGCATCAGCATGCGTCGGGTCCGCTCCACCGAGCCGATGCGCGCGGCCGTCCGTGCCGTGATCCGCCCGGCCGCCAAGGTGTCCAGGTCGACGCGCGGCAACCGGTGCCGGGCCGACGTCCCGGCCGGGACCGCCGCCGCAGGGGGCGTACGGAACGCGGACACGGAGCGGAAGGGGCCTTGCTTCAGCCCGTGCTGAGGCCGCGGCTGAGCGACGAAATAGGTGCTGCCACCGTCTCCAGGACCGCCCTCGGTCCCGATCGCGCCGACCGACAGGTGGGCCAGCAGCATCTCCTGCGACTTCACGACCTGCGGATCACTCAGCGCCATGACCTCCTGGAGCCCCCGTCCACTGAGATCGACAAGGCCGGTCTCGATGTCGGTCATAGCAGTCCTCACGTCAGACGTCCCCCTGCCGGCACCCGCTCGCCGCCCGGCCATCGTAGGCGTACCCCTGCGTATCGGCCCCGTGTATCCGCTCGGTGCGGTGGCGGGCTCCACACTGCCCAGCCTAAAGGGACCCAAGCGGCCGGTACGGCCACTTCGGTGCGATCAAGGGCCAGTTGACGGCAGCGGGTGGTGCCGGTTCGACCCCTGATCGCTACGGTGAAGCGACCGCACGGGCGGCCGGTTCAGCAACGGGGGTAATCGATGGGCCAGTTGGTGCGCTTCGAGCTCGGCGACGGAGAAACCGTCGTCGTCAATCTGGACGATGCCGACCGCGGAGTGGTGGACGCCGCGAGCGCCACCGATCTCGTGGGCCGCGCCACGGGCTCCTTCTCCTCGGCGCTGGACGAGGTGCGGGGCGCGGCCGTGCTCGCCATGCACAAGCTGCGCGACATCCCGAAGCCGCCGGACGAGGTGACCATCGAGTTCGGCATCCAGCTCGACGCCGAGGTGGGCGCGGTGCTCGCCCGGACCGGTGTGCAGGGGCACCTTCAGGTGCAGCTGGTCTGGCGCAAGGAGAGCGCGGCGGGCACAGCGGAGAACACAGGGGGCACACGAGCCCCAGAGGGCTCGGGCGGCGGGAATGCCGTGGCACCTGGTGCCGCGTAGGCCGTGGGCACCTTGCGCCGGGTACCGTAGACGGACCGATCTCATGGGCCTCCTGGCGGGCTGCGTGAACCCAGGAGGAGCAGCATGACGACGAACCGCACGCGCAAGGACATCATCCGGGACCGGATGGACGCGACCGGCGAGTCGTACAACGTCGCCGCCCGCAATCTGAAGGCGATGAAGGACATGGGCGCCACCCGTGACGCCGTCCTCACCCAGCGCTGGCGCCCCGCTCCCTCCCTGGACCTGCCCTGCCCCTGCGGCGGGACGTGCGAGCCCGGCGAGAAGTGCGAGCGCTGCCACGCCCGGCACCGGCACGTGTCGCGCGCCCCGGGCAGCCGTACGGAGGTCGAGATCTGGGCGGACCGTTACGACTGCATGGGCTGCTCGCACTCGTACACGCTGACCGTCGAGCTGCCCGGCCGCCCCTGGGGCATCGCCGAGACCGTGCTCCAGGGCGGCTCGGCGGAGCCGGTGATCAAGGTCCGGGTGTTCCCCGGCGTCGTCCATCCGCTGCTGCGGCCCGAGACGCCCGAATCCCCCGAGTCGGACGACTCGACCGACGAGGACTGACCGCTACGACCGCCACGACGCCTGCGGGGCGTCGGCCGGGGCGTCAGCCAAATCCTCGGCCTCCGCGTCGGCCGGGGCGATGATCCGGGCCCTCAGGTCGGGCTCGGCCATGTCCGGGTCGAACGGGTACATCGGGCGGCGGATGCGGCGATGGCCGAGGCGGGTGAGGTCCTGGTCGACCCCGCCCGGTGTGAGGGCGAGGCGCCAGTCGGCTGCCAGGTCATAGAGCTCGGGCTCCAGGTAGCCGATCTTGACGATCACGACGTGGGCGTCGCGCGGGCGCAGGGACAGCTCGGTGAAGTCGTGCTCGTGGTGGTACGGCTTGCGCAGCGCGGTGAGGATCACGTGGACGCTGCCGACCCGCAGCACCACCTCGATTCCGGCGTCGCGGTCGCCGTGCTTGATCGCGTGCACCACGCCGGTCATGGTGAGCGGCCCGGCATGCCGGTCGTCGACCTCGGCGCCGGCCGTGACCGTGACGGTGGCGCCCACCCCGGCCTTCTCGCAGGCGGCGACGGCAGCGGGTCCCGGCACGGAGGCGTAGATGACGGTGGGGCCGTCGGGATGCTTGAACTCCGGTCGGGCCAAGACCTGTTGGAGCCCCCAGGTGACGTCACCCGCGCCGCCCGCCGTCGGGTTGTCGCCGCTGTCGCTGATGACGTACGGGTGGACGGGTGAGGCGATCGCCTCGTCGAGGCAGGCCTCCAGGGAGCCGGTCGGGGCGACGAAGTCGAAGGCGCGGCGGGCGTCCCAGAAGGCGCGGGCCAGGCGTTCCGCTCCCGTGCGGACCGCTTCCGCGTCCGGGCCCGTGACGACGACGGCCGCGTGGTTGCGGGGCTCGTCGGCCCAGGCGTAGCCGACCCAGAGCGCCGCGTCGGTGACGCCCGCGGTGGCCTCGACCTCGGCGACGGCCGCGTAGACACTCTTGGCGGGCTCGACCCGGGTCGACGTCTGCTCGCCGGCAAGGAGGACCGGCACCGGCACCCAGGCCTTGACCGGGCGGGGAGCGCCGCCGGTGAGCAGTTCGACGAGGTGGCGCGCGGCCCGTTCCCTCGTCTCGGTCACGTCCACGTGCGGGGCCGTCCGGTAGCAGGTGATCAGGTCGCTGTGGTGGACGAGGGCACGGGAGACGTTGCCGTGCAGGTCCATGGAGGTGGAGACGACCACGCCCGGTCCGACCACCTCGCGGACCCGGGTGAGCAGGTCGGCCTCGGCGTCGTCGATGCCCTCCACGGTCATCGCGCCGTGGATGTCGAAGAGCAGGCCGTCCAGCGGGGGCAGCTCGGCGAGGCGGCGCAGCAGGTCCGTGGAGAGTTCGGCGTACGCGGCCGCCGTGACCGTGCCGCCGGGCAGGGCCTTGCCCACGAGCGCCCCTCGCCAGTCGGCGGCGGTACGCAGCGGGCGGCCGGGCGCGAGGAACGGGTAGCGGGTGAGCGCCTCCTGCCCGCGCAGGGGGTGGAAGGCATCGGCGGAGGTGCGCGCGGGTGAGAACGTCGAGGCCTCTATGCCGAGTCCGGCGATGGCTATGACGGGGTGCGTGGTGTGGGGATCGGGCATGGCTCCTCGTCCGGCGTCGCTGGTCGGCTGGCTGTCCGCGCCGGCTGTGCGCCTTTGGTTCCCCACCCCGCCCCTTCCCGAAATTCTGCGAAGCCTTCCACCCTCCGGGCGGTGTCCTCACACGCCGGACGGGCTGGTTCCACCAGCCCGTCCGGCGTGTGAGGACAGTCCGCTCAGCCCGGGCTGATCGTGCCGTCAAGGAGCCCCATGATCACCGCATTGTCACCGTAGGGCGCGTTCTTCATGCGTGGGTCCGAGTCCGCGAGGAACTTCTTGACCCGCCGCCCCTCCAGGACCGGATTGTTCCCGTACCGCTCGAAGATCGGGATGATCGGCAGCAGTTCGTTGAAGGCCAGCGCCGCCGTGGTGACGTTCTTCTTCTGCTCCGCCTCGTTCAGGCCCCGGCCGGACTCGTTGACCACCTTCTCCAGGTCGATCTCGCCGTCCTCGGTCTTCACCTTGAGCTCGAAGCCCATGCCCCGGCCGCCTGCGTTCCGGGCGATCGGGATGTTGTGGATGAAGAGGTCGGCCGCGAAGGAGAAGTGCGGGTGCGGATGCTGGGACGCGCCCCACTGGTGGATGCCGAGCTCGAAGTTGCCCTTGTCGACCTCGGGGTTGTACGACTCGAACTTCTGGCCCTTCGGGGTGAGTTGCATGCCGAACTCGTTCAGCTGGTCGGCGACGTTGTCGCCGCAGGCGGACCAGTCCGCGAAGTCCGACGGGTAGGAGATGACGAACTTCGCGTCATTTCCCTGCGGCGTCTTCCACTTGCCGCCGCTCTTCTTCCAGCCCGCCTCGATCAGCAGCTTCTCGGCCTTGTCGGGGTCGTGCTCGTACATCGTGAGCTTGCCCAGGTCGTCACCGGAGATCCAGTCCGGCACCTGGACGTCGGAGAACCCGGCCATGTACTTGACGCCCTTGCCCGAGTCGCCGAGCGCGACCGCACCCGCCTGGTCGCGCTTGATGAGGTACGCGAGCGCCTGCCGGGCCCGTTTGTCGCTGAACGCCTTCACCTTGTCGTGGTTGATGAAGAGCGCGGGCCCGCTGTAGTTCGGCGGCCGCATGATGCGGTAGCCGCCGTTGCTGAACGACTTCTCCTGGGCGGGCGTGAAGCCGTGGGTGGCGTAGTCGACGTCCTTGGACTCCACCAGCGGCGCCACGTCGGGGGTTTCGCCGTTGAAGAGGATGATCTTCTTGAACTTGACCTCGTCCGCCCGATAGCCGTGCTTGTTCTTCACCAGCGTCAGCTGGGACGAGGTGATCAGCTTCGGGTCGACCATGAACGGTCCTGAGGCGATGATCTCCTTGGGCCGGAAGGCGTTGAACTCCTTGTTGAGCGCCTTCGCCTCCTTGCTGTCCGCGCCCTTGCCCTGCTCGATCAGCGCGGCGGCCTTGTCCGCCAACTCACCGTAGGTACCCGTGTCGATGACCGAACTCTTGAGGATGTAGCGGTCGATGATGGCCGCGGGCGACTTCAGATGGGCGACGAACGTCTGCTTGTCCGGCGCCTCGATCTTCTCGATCGACGCCCAGGCGGGCGAGTTCTGGATCCACTGGACGTACATGGTGGTCATGTAGTCCGCGGAGGTCAGCGGCTTGCCGTTGGACCACTTGAGGCCGGTGCGGAGCTTGACGGTGAAGGTGGACAGGTCCTTGGAGAACTCGGCGCTCTCGGCCAGGTAGTAGACCCACTTGCGGGCCTCCCACTCCCAGTAGCCGCCCGGCGAGTGGACCAGGTCGCTGTACGGCCCGTCGAGCAGATACATGGCGACCGGCGCGAGGCCGATCGGTCCGCCACCGCGGTTGAAGTGGCCGGTCGGAGGCTTGTTGAACGGGTAGGCGCCGTGGAACTCGCCGGACTTCCCGCCCTCGTCGTCCGGTTCCGCCTTGGAACACGCCGCGAGTCCCGGTATGCCCACGGCGGCCGCCGTGCCGAGACCCATCACCTGGAAGAGCCGCCTGCGCGAGATGTTGGACGGTGCTATGTCGGCCATGTCGACCATGTCCCCCTCCTAGTCCTCAGTCGTTTCTCTTGCTCACGTGTCCTTGCTGACGGGGTCCGCCCGCCGACGGCCGAGCCGGATCAGCGCGACGCAGGCCGCCATGGCCACGGCGCCGCCGATGAGGCTGATCACGGTGATGGTGCGTTCCGGGCTGTGCGGCTTCGTCGCGGCCAGCATCAGCAGTGAGCCGACGACCAGGAAGGACGCCAGGGTCAGCGCCGCTCGGGCGAGAACCTCCACTAGACGCCGCCTCCCGCCTTCGGCGCCGCGTCCCGCTCACCGGTCTGTGCCGGTACGTCGACGGGCCCGGTCTGCGCCGGTACGTCGGCGACGCCCCCGGCGATCACATGGCAGGCCACGTCGGGCCGGCCCGGGGCGGTGGGCAGCAGGGCCGGCTCGGTGACCTCGCAGGTCCCGGGAACGTACAGCGGGCAGCGGGGGTGGAAGGTGCAGCCGCTCGGGAGTTCGGCGAGGTTCGGGATGTCGATGCCCCGCAGCCCGGGGTCGCGTCGCCCCTCAGGCCCGGGGTCGAGGTCCGGCACGGCACTCAACAGCGCCTTGGTGTACGGGTGTTGCGGGTTTCCGATCACTTCGTCCGTGGGCCCGTACTCGACCACCCGGCCGAGGTACATCACCGCGATCCGGCCGCCGGAGCCGAAGTGCCGGGCGATCGCCAGGTCGTGCGTGATGAAGACGAACCCGACGTCCAGCTCCGTACGCAGCCGGGTGAGCATGCGCAGCACGCCGACGCGGATCGACACGTCGAGCATGGAGGTGGCCTCGTCCGCGATGATCAGCCGGGGGTCGAGGGCCAGCGCACGGGCCACGGCCACCCGCTGGCGCTGACCGCCGGAGAGCTGGTGCGGGTACTTGCCCAGGAAGTTCTCGGCCGGTGTCATCTCGACCCGGGCGAGCAGCGCGGCCGCCTGTTCCCAGGCGTCCTTGCGGGACTTGGCGAGTCCGTGGCGGCGCAGCGGGGCGGCGAGCGTGGCGAAGACGGAGCGGATCGGGTTGAGGGAGGCGTACGGGTCCTGGTGGATGAACTGCACCGCCTTGCGGTACGCGGTCCACTCCCGGCGGCCGAGTCCCCAGATGTCCGCGCCTTCGAACTCGACGCTGCCGGCGACGGGCTTGGCAAGTCCCGCCGCGATCCTGGCCGTTGTGGTCTTGCCGCAGCCGGACTCGCCGACCAGGCAGAGCACTTCGCCGCGCCCCACGTGCAGCGACACATCGCGTACGGCGGGGAGTTCGCCGCGCTTGCTGTGGAAGGTCTGCGACACGCCCTTGAGGTCGAGCAGCACCGGGGAGTCCGACTTTCCACGTCCCGCGGAGTCCGTCATTCCACGACCTCCTCTTGGGCCGGTGCGGCCTCTTGGGCCTGTGCGGCCTCTTGGCGGGTACCGGCCGGCATCCGGACCTCTTCCCAGCGCAGACAGGCCGCGGTGTGCGAGGTCTCGTCCTCGGCGCGGGCGGTCACCGTGCGCAGGGCCGGGTCCGTGGTGCGGCACTCGTCGACCACGTACGAACAGCGCGGCGCGAACGAGCAGCCCGCCGGCAGCCGGGCGAGGTCGGGCGGGGCGCCGGGGATCGAGACGGCTTCGCGCGGTCCGGCGTGGACGGTCGGCACGGCCCCGATGAGGCCCGCCGTGTACGGGTGGCTGGGCTCGCGGAACAGGTCGGCCGTGGAGCCGGCCTCGATGATCCGGCCCGCGTACATGGTGGCCACCCGGTCGGCCAGCTCGGCGGCGAGGGCCAGGTCGTGCGAGATGAAGACCATGGCGAAGCCGCGCTGGGCGCGCAGCTCCTGCAGCATGTCGACGATGGCCCGCTGGGTGAGCAGGTCGAGCGCGGTGGTCGGTTCGTCGAGGATCAGGACGCTCGGTTCGAGGACCAACGCCAGGGCGATCAGGGCGCGTTGGCGCATGCCGCCGGACAACTCGTGCGGGTACGAGTCGAGCACCTGGCCGGGTTCGAGGCGTACCGCGCGCAGGCTCTCCCCCGCGCGCTCGCGGATCACCTCCCGGCCGAGCCGCCCCTCCGGGCTGTGGGCGCGCATCGTGTCGGCGAACTGCTCGCCGATCCTGAGGACCGGGTTGAAGGCGTTCATGGCGCCCTGGAAGACCATGGCGACCTCGGTCCAACGCCAGCGCCGCAACCGGGAGTTGTCGAGTTTCAGGACGTCATACGCTCCGGGCGCGGACTCCGACACGGCGTCCGGGTCGCCGCCGGGCGGGCGGTAGAGGACCTGCCCGCCGGTGATGCGCCCGGTGCGCGGGAGCAGCCTCAGCAGGCCGAGCCCGAGCGTGGACTTGCCGCTGCCCGACTCGCCCACGAGGGCGAGGGTCTGGTTCGGGTGGAGGTCGAAGTCCACCCCGCGTACGGCCTCCACGAGCCGGCCGCCGCTGCGATATCCGATGCGCAAGTCGCGTACGGACAACAGCGCCTGACGAGTCGTCGGCTCTGCGGCCGGCTGCTGGGGCATCATCGGCTCACCCTCTCGACAGGCGCGGGTTGAAGGTCTCTTCCAGGGCGCGGGTCAGCATCACGAGACCGAGCTGGAAGAGCGCGATGGCGCACACCGGGGCGAGGATGAACGACCGGCCTTCGGGGAGGTAGATCGCTCCGTACGTCCAGGCCTGGTGGATCATGATTCCCCAGTTGGCTCCGGCCAGTGGGGCGAGGCCGAGGACGTACAGACCCACCAGCGCGTACATCGCATTGGTGACCGCGATGATGAAGTTGATCAGGATGTAGCCGGCCATGTTCGGCACGATCTCGACGAAGATGATCCGCAGGCTGCCGAGGTCCTGCAGCCGGGCGGCCTCGACGAACTCGCGCTCCTTGAGGGAGAGCACCTGGGCCCGGATCGACCGCATCAGCAGCGGCCAGGTGATCAGGCCGAGGATGAGCGCCAGCATGGTCGGCGAGGTCAGCCCGAAGAACGCGCCCACCACGGCTAGCAGCACCACGGCCGGGACCGTCATGACCACGTCGGTCAGCTGCAGCAGCGCGGAGTCCAGCCAGCCGCGGAAGTACGCCGCCAGGGAGCCGAGCACCACCGCGATGGCCAGGGTGATGAACGCCGCGAGGAACCCGACGTAGAGGATGGTGCGTCCGCCGAGGACCACCTGCTTGAGCACGTCGCGGCCCGCGTGGTCGGTGCCGAGCCAGTGGTCCCCGCTGAGGCCCGCCCAGCGGTTGTCGGCGTCGACGGGGTTGCGCTCGTCGATGAACAGGGGCGCGAGCACGCTCATGCCGATGATCAGTACGACCACGACCAGACCGGCGAGTCCCGACTTGCTGCGGGTGATGGCGCGTAGCCAACCCGCCGTGCGGCCGGCGGCGGGAGCGAGCGCCGGCTCGGCGACGCTGGGTGCGATGGCGGTCATCCCTCGGCCCCCTTCCCCGACTCACGGATGCGTGGATCGAGCAGCGAACTCACTATCTCTGCAAGGAGGTTGGCGAAGACGATCACGATGGTCATCAGCAGCAGGATCCCCTGCACGGTCGCGTAGTCCCGGTCGTTGATCGCCTTGTAGAGCTCGGCGCTGATGCCGTCGTACTTGAGGATCAGCTCGACGAATATGGCGCTGCCGAAGATGAAGCTGCCCTGCGTCGCGATCTGCGCCACGACCGGCAGCACGGCGTTGCGGCCGACGTACTGCGTGCCGATCCTTCGGCCGGTGAGGCCGCGGGCCCGGGCCACGGTGACGTAGTCCTCCTCCAGGGTGGTGATCGTGGAGGCCTTCATCACCAGCGCCCAGGTCCCGAAGGTGGTCAGGACGTAGACGGTGACGGGTACGGCCGCGTGGTAGAAGGCGTCCGATATGAAGGTGAGGTTGAGCGCCGGATCCACCCCCGCCGTGTGGGTGCCGCGGGTCTCGGAGACGTTGAAGAGCCCCAGCTGTACGCCGCCGAAGACGACCACGATGATGGCGAAGAGGTAGTTGGGGATGGCGTGCAGGACCGAGCCGACCGTGGAGATCGCGTGGTCGAGGAAGCCGCCGCGCCGGTACGCCATCACGATGCCGAGCAGCAGTCCCATGCCGATCGCGATGAGCAGGGCGTAGCCCACGGTGAAGATGGTCCAGGGCAGGCTCGCGGAGATGCGTTCAAGGACCGTGGTGCCCGGGTCGAGCGAGTTGCCCAGGTCGCCGTGGAGCAGCGCCCACAGATAGTCGAAGTACTGCTGGAGCAACGGGGTTTGGGGGTCGAAGGTGAACAGACCCGCTGCCGAGGCGGCGGCCGACTCATAGGTGGAGCCGCTCTTCATCATCCAGGCGATGTACGTGTCGACGGGATTCCCGGGCAGCAGCCGCAGCATGAAGAACATCGCGGTCGTCACGACCCAGATGACGAACAGGCTGCGCAGGACGCGCCGTACGACGTAGTTGCGCCAGATGCGCCGGGGCAGGGCGACGGCACGTGGTCGCGTGCGCTCAGCCCCTCCGGCCGGCTGCACCTCCGGTCGGGTTGTGCTCATCCACCCACCCTCCGCGCTGAGAACGGAGCCCTCTGGATGAGGGCTCTTGGGGTGATCAGCTCGTGCGCTGTGTAGAGAGTGTGTCGGGAAAACTCGGAGGGTCAAGGGGTCGGACAGAGCTTTGGTCTAAACAACTCCGGCTCGTTATAAGGCCGGAGCGGTTCGCCGCCGCTGCCGGCACAGCACCCTCAGGAGGGCACTGTGCCGCCTGTCGGTAGGGCCCTGCGTCGACTGTCAGTAGGGCACGGTGTCACACCAGGTCTCCGCCCAGTCCGAGGCGCCGTACTTGTTGGCCGCGCGTACGGTGACGCAGATTTCGTCGCCGGAGAACGGGCCCTTGATGACGTAACTGGTGTTTCCCGTGGGGTAGATGGTGTCCACGTTCTTCTTCGTGAACTGGCTGCCCTTGTTCGTGTAGTGGATGTCGTACCTGGTCGCCCGGGAGATCGCCGACCAGCTCACCTTGATCGGCATGTCGCAGGCGCCGACGCAGGAGTTGGTGTACTCGAGCTTGTAGGCCGTCAGGTCGGGCGGCGGCGAGCCCGCACCCGAGCCGCCGGAGTCGGAGGAACCTCCGCCGCCCGAGCCGCCGGAACCGGACGAACCCGTGGGGTCGGACCCGCCGCCGTCGTCGGCGGAGTCGCTGTCGCCCTCGCTGGAACCGGCGTCGCTCTTCTGGTCGTCCGGCTCGTCCGGACCGCCCTCCTCGCCCTTCACCTTCTCGCCGTCCTTGCCCTTGCCCTTGCCGTCCCCCTTCTTGGAAGGTGAACTGCCGGGCGCACTCGGCGAGTTACTGATGCCAGGACTGACGCCCGCGCTGCTGCTCGGCGGCTGGGCGCGATTCTTGTCGCCGCCGTCGGCCTCGAAGGGCTGGAGCAGGGCGACCGTGCCGCCGCCGACGGTGACGACGGCGACGATGGGCAGCGCGATGACGGTGCGGCGCCGGCGGGGCCGACGTTCCTGCTCCGTGGTCGTGGCGCCGTTGCCCACCGCGGCGGCCGCGGGGGGTCCGCCCTCCGACCGCAGGCCGACGGTCGCCAGGTCCGCCGGCTCCTGCCGCGACGGCTCCTCCCGCAGCGGCGCCGCCTCGGCGTCGAGCAGCCGGGCGGACTGCTGCGCGAGGCGTGCGACGACGGCGGCCGGCAGCCAGGCGCCGCGCGCGGAGCGGGGACGTGGCCGCTCGGGGTCTTCGAGGAGTTCGTCGACGCCCGGCCGGCCCTCGATGTCCTTCGTCAGACACCGGGCGATGAGCGACCGCAGCCGCGCGTCCTGCACACCCTCCAGCTCGGGCTCGCCCTCGACGATCTGGAACATCACCGCGTGCTGGTTGCTCGCCCCCTGCCCGAACGGCAGTTGACCGGTCGCGGCGTACGTCAGGACGCAGCCGAGGGTGAACACGTCGCTCTTCACGCCCGCGCTCTGCCCGCGCACCTGCTCCGGCGACATGAAGCCGGGTGAGCCGACGGCCATCCCCGTACTGGTCAACAAGGTCTCGACGGACGTCTCGAGCGCCCGCGCGATCCCGAAGTCGATGACCTTGGTGCCCTCCACGGTGAGCATCACGTTGGACGGCTTCAGGTCGCGGTGCACGATCCCGGCGCCGTGAATGTCCTTGAGCGCCTTCAGCAACCCGTCGGCGAGGGCGTGCAGGGACTCGGCGGGCAACGGCCCGTGCCGCCGCACGATTTGCTCGAGGGAGAGGCCGGGAACGTAGCCCGTGGCGACCCACGGCGGCTCGTCGCCCGGGCCCGCGTCGAGCACGGGCGCGGTGTAGCTCTCTCCGACCTTGCGCGCCGCCTCGATCTCCCGGCGGAAGCGCGCCCGGAACTGCGTGTTGGACACGTGCTCCTCGTGCACGATCTTCACGGCCACGGTCCGCCCGCTGCCCGACCTCGCGAGGAACACCCGCCCCATGCCACCGGCACCGAGCCGCCCGAGCAGCAGGTAGGGCCCGATGCGCGTGGGGTCACTCGCCGCGAGCGGCTTGATGCCTCCGTCGACGTAATCGTCCCGCTGGTCCCCGTTCGTACTGCTCATGACGTTGTGACTCCCCCGGCCATGCTCACCTGCTCACTGCTGTAACTCGGATGAGAATAGACGCTGTTGATGCGCGTGGTGACGCCGAGGTTGACGCGTGGCGGGCGCGGGCAGCGCGGGCCGACGCCCTCGGCCGGGTGACTGGCATCCACGGGCTGCCGCCGACGCGATGGCCTGGGGCACCCGCGGGACAGCGCGGAAGCCGGCAACGTCGAGGAGTACCTGCGCGCCGCCCGCCGCCCTCGTCCTTTGCAGTGGATTTCCGCCCCTCGCACGGTCCGGTCACGCGGCGGTGCGCACGGCCCGTGTGAGCCTGGCGCCGCCGATTGTCCGACTGCCCGAGGAGCCGATCTTCCGCATGTTCCGCGCACCTCTCACCAGACGCCGCCTGGCCTCGTCCCTGTGCTGCGCCCTCGCCGTCGCCTGGGCCCCCCTCGCGTCCGCGCCCGCCGCGAGCGCCGCCCCTTCCGGCAACGGGCCGGCGGGCGTCGCCGCGGCCAAGCCGCTGCCGGGCGGGCTCGGCCCCTGCGTACCGGGCAACTGCCCGCCCGACGGGGTGTATCCGCCGATCAACAACAACGCGATCCGGTACCGCGACAACGGCATCAACGTGTACGTAGGTGCGGACTTCCTCGTCCGCGGGAGTGCGGCGGAGGCGGAGGGCCGGGTCGTGGTGCTCGGCGACTTCGACCAGAACAAGACGGCGGGCGTCAGCGGCATCTACAACGTGGGCGAGGCGGGCGTCGGCTCCAGGGTCGCCCCGCCCGTGGGCGCAGACTGGCTCACCACCGGCGGGAAGGTCACCGTGGCGAGCGGCCAGCGGCTCCTCGCCGACGAAGGCGTCGTACGGTACGCCGACACCGCGACCGGCACGATCGACGCCCAGCAGAAGGTCAAGGACGCCGACGCGGCCACGCCGTACAAGGCCCTGCGCGACCAGCTCACCGAGGCCAGCAAGTGCTACGCCTACCCGCCGCCTGCCGGAACGCCCCGCACCCCGACGGGAACGGCCGTGCACACGGGCGGCGAGACCCTGTTCACCGGTGACGGCACCTCCGCGATCCAGGTGTTCAACGTCGACTTCGACATGCAGAGCGGGGGCGGCGGACAGGAGGGCATCCGCTTCGCGAACATCCCGGCCGACGCCACCGTCCTGATCAACATGCTCGGGACGAAGCGCGTCATCAACACCTACGCCGGCTCGATCGACGACAGCAGCCAGCTCAACCAGATGCGCAGCAGACTGCTGTGGAACTTCCCCGACGCGACCTCCGTCGAGATCAAGGGCAGCGGCCAGTTCCAGGGCAGCGTGCTCATCGGCAACCAGTCCTCCATGACCACGGTCAGCGTGCCCGGCATGAACGGGCGCTTCTTCACCACCGGTTCGCTCACCCACACCAGTTCGGCGACGGGCGGCGGCGGCCAGGAGTTCCACAACTATCCCTTCAACGGGGACCTGCCGGACTGCGCCACGGCGCCCGTCAAGGGAGAGGTGAAGGTCCGCAAGACGGACCTGGCAACCGGAAACCCCCTCGACGGGGCCGAGTTCGAGCTGTGGAAGGAGACGAACGGGACCACCGGCCTCCAGACGGGCGGCGCCACCCCGGACACGAAGACCGGCGCCACCTGCACCACCCCGGCGGCGGGCGAGTGCGTACAGACGGTCGAGACCGGCACGTACTACTGGCGCGAGACGAAGGCCCCGGACGGGTACGAGCTGCCCGACCCGAACGTCTTCGGGCCGTTGACCCTCACCGCGGCCAATTCCTCGCAGGGCGTATCGGTCACCGCCCCCAACAGACGCGAGGCAGACGTCACCAGGCTGAGCGACGTGAAGGTCCTCAAGACGGACAGCCGGACGGGCAGGCCGCTGGCCGGAGCCGTCTTCCAGCTGTGGCGCGAGAGCAACGCGGCGCCCGGACTCCAGCAGACCGGAAACGCCCCGGACACCGAGATCGGCACCCCGTGCACGACGAGCGACACCGGAGTGTGCGCGCGGAACGTCTCGCTCGGCACGTACTACTGGGTCGAGACACGGCCCCCGTCCGGGTACGACCTGCCCGCCGACCCGGTGTTCGGTCCGCTGACCCTCACCACCGCCAACACCTCCCAGGGTGTCTCGGTGACCGCCAAGAACACCAAGCGGGACGCCCCCGTCGAGCCCAAGGGCTCGCTCTCCGTACGCAAGCTGGACAAGCGGACCGGCAGGCCGCTGGCCGGGGCGGTGTTCCAGCTGTGGCGCGAGACCAACGGCACGGCGGGCCTGCGGACGGGCGGGCCGCGTCCTGACACGGCCGTCGGGTCGGGGTGCGCCACCGACGGCCGGGGGCGCTGCGTCTTCGGCAAGCTGAAGCTCGGTACGTACTACCTGAAGGAGACCGCCGTCCCGGACGGCTACGTCCTCCCGAGGAACCCGGTGAGCGGCCCGCACCGGGTGACGGCCGCCAACGCGACGAAGGGCGTCACTGTCCGGCTGGTGAACCAGCGCGGCGCCGGACACAAGGGCAAGGGCTGACCTGCCTCAGCCACCGCCTGCCGTTCCCGGCTTGGTCCCCCAGATGTAGAGCCGGTCGCCGGTGCCGAGCAGCGCGTACAGCCGCCCGGCATCCGGCACGGTCATGTTCACGCACCCGCCCGACCCCGAAAGGAACAGGTCGCGGCGGGTGCCGTGCAGCGCCTGGCCCCCGTTGAAGAACTGGGCGTACGGCATCGGAACGTCGTACAGCGTCGAGTGGTGGTCCCGGTTCTTCCAGTAGATCCGCTGCCAGCCGCGCCGCGTCTCCAGGCCGTCCCGCCCGCTGCGCACCGGCACCGGACCGAACACCAGGCGCCGCCCCACCTGCGTCCACAGGATCTGCCGGGTCAGGTCCACGCACGTCACCCGGTACGGCCGCGCGGGACAGGCCCGGCGGGCGGCGGGATCGCGGCGCGCGAGGTCGACGAGCAGCATGCGGTACGTCCGCAGCGACGCGGAACCGTCGGCCGGGCGCACCCCGAGGCGCCGCTGCAGCCGCCGGATCGCGACGCAGTCGGCGGCCGACTGGCGACCGTCGACGGGAAGCCGCAACTCCCGCTCCAGCTCACGCTGGTAGGGCGCGGTGCCCGTCGTGCAGCGGGGGCCCGCGGCCGGGGCGGGGGCGGCAGCCGGGGCCGGGACGGCGCCGAGCGGCAGAAGCACGAATACGGCGACGGCGGGGGCAGTCATCCAGCGCATCCCCCCAGGCTCACCACCCGGCGGTCCCCACCGCGCCGACCCGCCCGACACGCCCCCGATCGGGCCCCGCCCCACCACAGGGGCGGCCGGGAGTTGCCCTCTTCCTCACGCAAGGTTTACAGTGGCGCCCGATCGATCTCGATCACAGGGTTGTTACTCCTCCATTTGCTGGGGAGGCAAGGCCTGGGAAGCGCCGTTGGCGCTACCCGGGCCTTTTTTGTTGCCCGGACCCGAGTGGGAGAGATCGCGGACCGATGCAAGACGGCACGGGCCAGGACGGCACGAGCCACGGGATGCAAGGACGCATCATGAACACACCCGCACCGGGGACCGGCGCACTGGCGGAGAAGATTCTCCGCGGCGTCGGCGGACCCGAGAACGTCGAGAGCCTCACGCACTGCGCGACGCGGCTGCGCTTCCAGCTGCACGACGGGGACAAGGTCGACAAGGCCGCGCTCGACGCCCTCGGCGACGTCATGGGCACCGTCGCGCAGTCCGGCGACCGCTTCCAGATCGTGATCGGCGGCGCCGTCTCGCGCGTCTACTCCGAGATCATGAACCTGCCGTCGATGAGTGGCGGCGGCACGGCGAAGCCGAAGTCCGACGCCGACGTCAAGGCCGAGATGCGCGCCAAGAGCCGCGGCCGCTACGCCGTGGTCGACAACTTCTTCGAGTACCTCTCGGACTCGTTCCGCCCGCTCATGGGCGTGCTCCTCGGCTCCTCGCTGATCATCGCGATCGCCTCGGTCCTCGACGCCCTCGGCTTCGTCGACTTCCGTGCCGCGGACAAGTCCGCGACCTGGGTGTTCGTCGACGCCATGTGGCGCTCGGTGCTGTACTTCCTGCCGATCTTCGTCGCGTACAACGCGGCCAAGAAGCTGAAGATCGACCCGTGGGTGGGCGCCGCCGTGATGGCCGCGGTGATGACCCCGAACTTCACGGGCATGCTCAACAAGGACTCCGGGATCCCCGGCATCACCTGCACCACCAACGGGACGCTCGGCACCCAGGAGTGCGTGGCGCACGTCTTCGGGCTGCCGATGCAGCTGAACGACTACGGCGGCCAGGTGTTCGTGCCGCTCCTGATGGTCGCCCTGCTCGCCCTGGTCTACAAGGGCCTGCAGCGGATCTTCCCCGAGGCCGTGCACATGGTCTTCGTGCCGTTCTTCAGCATGCTGATCATGATCCCGATCACCGCGTTCCTCATCGGCCCCATGGGCATCTGGGCCGGCAACGGCCTCGGCGAGGGCCTGTCCTGGCTGAACGGCAACGCCCCGATCGTCTTCGCGATCATGATCCCGCTGATCTACCCGTTCCTGGTGCCGCTCGGCCTGCACTGGCCGCTGAACGCGCTGATGCTGGTGAACATCAACACCCTGGGCTACGACTTCATCCAGGGCCCCATGGGCGCCTGGAACTTCGCCTGCTTCGGCGCGACCGCCGGTGTGCTGCTCCTCTCGGTGCGCCACCGCGAGAAGGAAATGCGCCAGACCGCGACCGGCGCCCTGGCCGCGGGCCTGTTCGGCGGCATCTCCGAGCCTTCGCTGTACGGCATCCACCTGCGCTTCAAGCGGATCTACCCGCGCATGCTCGTGGGCTGCCTCGTGGGCGGCGTGCTCGTCGGCGTCCTGGGCGGCGTGGACACCAAGGCCTTCGCCTTCACCTCGCTGCTGACCATCCCGGTCTTCTCCCCGACGGGCACCTACGTCATCGCGATCACGGCGGCCTTCTTCACCTCGATGGCGCTCGTGTACTTCTCCGACTTCCGCACTCCGGAGGACCGCGCGGCGGCCAACGCCGAGCGCGACGCGGCCGAGGCCGCGGAGCGCGGCGAGGACGCACCGGCCGACGAGCGCGAGCTCGTCTCGGTCGGCGCCACCGCCGGTTCGGCCGGTTCGGCCACTGGCTCCGTGTCCACGGTCAAGGCAACCGCCTCCGGCGCGGGTGCGGGCGTCGAGCTCGCGGCTCCGGTCGCGGGCCGCGTGGTCGGCCTCGACGAGGTCGGGGACCCGGTCTTCGCCTCCCGCGCGCTCGGTGAGGGCGTGGGCATCGAGCCGGCCGACGGCCACGTCGTCGCCCCGGTCGCCGGCGAGCTGGTCACCGTCGTCGACACCGGACACGCCTTCGGCATCCGTACCGCGGACGACATCGAGGTGCTCGTCCACGTCGGCATCGACACGGTGCAGATGGCGGGCAACGGCTTCGACGTTCGCGTCAAGACCGGCCAGAAGGTCTCCGTCGGCGACCTCCTCGTCGAGGTCGACCTCGACGCCGTGCGCGCCGCGGAGCACCCGACCGTCACCCTCATGACCGTCACCAACACCGCGGACCTCGCCTCGGTCGAGCCGCACATCGGGCAGGACGTCGCCCTCGGCGCCCCCGTGGTGACCGTACGACGGTGACGAACCGGCACCGATGCGGCGTGCGCGTCCCCCTTCGGGGCGCGCACGCCGCGCGTCGGTCGGGGTGAGGATGGGGCACGGGGGACAAATGATGCGAGATCATCGATGAGGGGATCGGCCGATGGACGGGAAGGAGAGCCGGTGATGGAGGCGCTGCGTGTCCTCAACAACAACGTGGTCCTCGCGCGCGACGAGAAGGGCCGGGAGGTCATTCTCACCGGGCGCGGCATCGGCTTCACCTCCCGTCAGGGCAAGCCCATCGACCCCGACCTGATCGTGCGCGTCTTCGTCCCGACCGACGGCCGTGACCCCGACCATCTGGCCGAGGCCCTCTCCCTCATCGGCGAGGAGGTCCTGCGGGCCGTCGTCATCGCCCTCGACGAGGTCGGCATCGAGGGGCGCGAGTCCACCCGCCCCACCCTCGCCATCGGCGTCGCCGACCACGTCGCCGGCGCGCTGGAGCGGGCCGCGCGGGGCGTCGTCATCGAGTACCCGCTGCGCGCCGAGGCGCAGGCCCTGTACGCCGCCGAGTACGCCCAGGCGCAGCGCCTGCTCGAGGCCATCAACAAGCGCGTGGACCCGCAGCTCGACCCCTCCGAGGCGACCGCGCTCGCCCTGCACCTGGTCAACGCGGGCTTCGCCTCGGGCGACCTGTCCTTCACGTACACGATGACCGGGGTCATCCAGCAGATGCTCGCCATCGTGGGAGAGCAGTACGGCCTCGACATCGCCCAGGAGTCCCTGAGCGCGGCCCGGTTCATCACCCACGTCCGCTATCTCTTCGTACGGATCCAGCAGCACGGCCAGCTGAAGGGCCACGAGGCCACGATCGGCAAGGGCATCCGCCAGCACTACCCGGAGGCGACCCGCACCGCGCAGAAACTGGCGACGATCGTCGAGCTGCGCCTCGGACAGCAGCTGAGCGAGGACGAGGTCTCCTACCTGGCGCTGCACGTGGCCCGCATGACCATGGAGGGCGACGGCACCACCGCGTGACGCGGCGGCCGCCCCGCCCTGGAACTCGTCGAACGCTTCACCCGCGACCCGCACCACGAGGTCCGCTTCCGCGCCGCCGACGACCCCCGCCTGAGCCGCCCGGCCGCGGTCCGCCTCCTCGACGACCCCGACTCCTCGGTCCGCTGAGCCACCGCCCAAAGCCCCCGCCTTCCCGCCCGGGGTCATCCGGAGGATGGCCGAGCGGGATCAGGATGCGCCGGAGTCAGGGCCCCGGGACCCCGGGGACGGTCCACGGCGCCAGTAGGCCGCAGCCGCATCGCGTCACTCCCAGGCGATGGCCCAGCCGCTTTCCGCCACGTACTGCCGAAGGGACGGAAGGTCTTCCACCCACTCGTCACCACCTTCGACCGAGAAGTGACGGTCCGCGGCGACGTGAACCAGGTAACTCGGCGGGTCCTCCGGTCGCAGCGCCTCGATCCGGACGTAAGCACCAGCCCGGTCGCCGGACACGATCCGGCCGGTCACACCGATTCGGATCACCGGCTCAGGCCTCGTCAGGCACCAGCTTCAGCGAGATCGAGTTGATGCAATACCGCTGATCCGTCGGCGTCGCATACCCCTCGCCCTCGAAGACGTGCCCCAGATGCGACCCGCACCGCGAGCACCGCACCTCCGTCCGCACCATCCCGTGCGACCGGTCCTCGATCAGCTCCACGCTGTCCGTGGACTTCGGGTCGAAGAAGCTCGGCCAGCCGCAGTGCGACTCGAACTTCTCGGCCGACGTGAAGAGTTCGGCCCCGCACGCCCGGCAGGAGTAGACGCCCTTGGTCTTCGTGTCCGTGTACTCGCCGACGAAGGCGGGCTCCGTGCCGGCCTGGCGCAGGACCGCGTACTCGGCGGAGCTCAGCTCCTCGCGCCACTGCTCGTCCGGCTTCTCGATGTCGTACGCCATGGGGTGCTCCCTCAGTCGGAAAGGCCGTCGAGGCCGAGGCGGTCCAGGATCTTCGGGCCGAGGTCCGTGACATCGCCCGCGCCCATGGTGAGAACCAGGTCACCGGGCTTGGTCATTCCCGCGACGACGTCGGGGATCGCGTCCTTGGCGGACTCGGCGGTGACGTCCGCGCCGGCCTTGCGGGCCGCGTCGATGATGAGGGCGCTGGTGATGCCGGGGATCGGGTCCTCGCGGGCCGGATAGATGTCGAGGACCACCGAGGCATCGGCCAGGGCGAGGGCCTGGCCCATCTCGACGCCCAACTCCTGGGTGCGGGAGAAGAGATGGGGCTGGAAGACGACCAGGATGCGGGAGTCGCCGACGGCCGAGCGCATGGCTTCGAGGTCGGCGGTCATCTCGGTCGGGTGGTGAGCGTAGGAGTCGATGACCTGGACGCCCGCCGCCTCGCCCTTGAGCTGCAGGCGGCGCTTGACGCCGGTGTAGGACTTCAGGGCCGCGGCCAGGTTGTGCGCGGGGATGCCCATCGCGACGCCCGCGGCGAGCGCGGCGACCGCGTTGTGCGCGTAGTGGCGGCCGGGGACCGAGACCGTGAAGGTGAGCAGCTTGCCGTCGATGAGGACGGTGACCTCGCTGGTCAGCCCGCGCGGGGTGATCTTGTGGATGCGTACGTCGGAGGATGCGGATTCGCCGTACGTCACCACCTTCAGCGAGGACGACTCCCGTACCCGGCGGGTGAGTTCGACCGCGCCCGCCTGGTCGGCGGCGATGACGAGGGTGCCGCCGGGGGTGATGCGGCCCGCGAAGGTCTCGAAGGACTCGTAGATCTCGTCCATCGAGGCGTAGTTGGCGTGGTGGTCGAGCTCGACGTTGAGGACGATCGCGACTTCGGGGGCGTACTTGTGGAAGCTGCGGTCCGATTCGTCGGCCTCGGCGACGAAGATCTCGCCCTTGCCGTGCAGGGCGTTGGAGCCGGGGGCGTCGAGGTCGCCGCCGATGGCGTAGGAGGGGTCCAGGTCGAGGGTCGAGAGGGCCACCGCGAGCATCGACGTCGTGGTCGTCTTGCCGTGCGTGCCCGCGACCGCGATCGGGCGCAGGCCGTCCATCAGGGAGGCGAGCGCGTCGGAGCGGTGCACGACCGGGACGCCGCGCTCGTGGGCGGCGGCCAGCTCGGGGTTGTCCTCGCGGATCGCGGAGGAGACGACGACGCAGCTCGCGTCGTCGGCCAGGTTGGCCCCGTCGTGGCCGAGGTGGACCGTGACGCCGAGGGCGCGCAGCGCGTCCCCGGTGGCCGAGGCGCGGGAGTCGCTGCCCGCGACCTGGGCGCCGCGCTGGGCCAGGATCTTCGCGATCCCCGACATTCCGGCGCCGCCGATGCCGATGAAGTGCGGTCGGTCCATGGCGGGGGGCAGGCCGGGGGTCATGTACGTCTCCTGGGCGGCGGGTACGGCTGTACGCGGACGGGTCGGCCCCCGCGGACGGGGGCGGACCCAGCCTATTCGCTGTGCGGGCCGCGCCTGAGCACCGGTCGTGGCAGCCGGAGCGGCGGCTACTCGCTGTGCGCGTACAGCTTCAGGACCGGCACTCCGACCTTGTGCCGGGCCCGGGAGGCCCAGTCGCGGTGGAAGAACTCCTCCACGTAGTGCGGGGCGGTCAGCACGATGACCTCGTTGGCGCCGGTCTCCTGGGTGACCGAGGTGAGCAGGTCGAGTGGGTGGTCCTCGACGATCTGCCCGACCGCCTCGCTGCCCGCCTCGCGCAGCACCCGCAGCGAGTGCTCCAGGGCGACGCTCGCGGGGGCCACGGCCTGCTCGCCCTCCGGTTCGTCGCCCTCGCGGACGGCTTCGTCGAACTCGCCCAGCGCGACGTCGTCCACGGCGCGCAACAGCCGGTCCTGGTCGCCGCGCGGCTGCATGAGGACGACGAAGGAGACCTGCTCGTCGCCGTGCAGGGTGGTGACGAACTCCACGTCGACGGACGACAGGGCCTTCTCGATCATCAATACGCTCGTGAACACGACGGGCGCCCTTCTCGTCGGGGGCCGTGTCGGCGGCCCCTGCGGAAACCATCCTGCCCCGTATCCACACGGGGTCTGCGTGATTCAGTCTGCCCAGCGGAGGCGAAACGGAACGAGTGATTCCGCTGATTGTCAGGTTCGACGGTAGCGGGTGAACAAGAACCCGTCCTCCTCCAGGATCGAAGCGAGCGCGAGCCGCTGCGGCGCCGCGAGCGCGGGGCCCCCGGCGATCCGCTGCGCGCCGCCCGCCGCCAGCATCGGCGACACGGTCAGGCAGAGCTCGTCCACCACCCCCGCCGCCACGAACTGCCCGAGCATCCGGGGCCCGCCCTCGGTGAGCAACCGGGTGAGCCCCCGCTCCCCCAGGGCGCGTACCGCCAGCGCTGGCTCCACCCCGCTGCCGTCCCCCGCGACCACCACCTCGACCCCCGCCTTCGTCGCTTCCTCGACCCGCTCGGCGGGCGCCTGGGCCCCGGTGAGGACCAGGGTCGGCACCAGTGGCGAGGTGAAAAGCGGAAGGGAGAAGTCCAGGTCGAGACTCGCGCTGATCACGGCGATCGCGGCGGCCGGGCCCTGGCCGGCGGCGGCCCGCCGCTCGGCGAAGACCTCACGGGCACGAGCGGGGCGGTAACCCTCCTGGCGGACCGTTTCCGCACCGACCACCACCACATCGGCGAGGCCCCGCAGCGTCCCGAAGATCCGCATGTCGGCATCGCTGGAGATGGGCTGGGAACGGCCGTCGTGCTGGGCCGCGCCGTCCAGCGTGGAGACCATGTTGGCCCGCAGCCAGACGTCGGGGCCGTCCGGATACGCGTACCGGTCGGCGAGCTCGTCGAGAGTCCACTCCCGGTCCGGCCCGGCTGTCTCTTCGGTCACAGGGAACAGGCTGCGCATGCGTGGCAGTCTGGCACGGACCTTAGAGTTGGGAACTGTGTCGTCCTCCCCTGCCACAGCCGGTCCCAGCAGCCCGATAGCGGACCCGGCCCCCTTGTCGCTCTGCGCCCGCGCGCCGCACGTACCCGCCGACCGCCTGGTCGCGGAGATGGTGCCGCCGCCGCGCTTCCAGTCGGCCCGCTTCGAGACGTACGTTCCCGACGCGTCGCAGCCGAGCCAGGCCGAGGCCGTCCGGGTGCTGAGCGCCTTCGCGGGGACGCTGGGCGGGGCGCACGCCTCCGGCTCCGGCAAGCGCCGCTGGTTCGCGAAGAAGCCGGCCGCACCGACCGGGCCGCGCGGCGTCTACCTCGACGGCGGCTACGGCGTCGGCAAGACCCACCTGCTTGCCTCCCTCTGGCACGCCACCCCCGCCGACCCGTCCCTCAAGGCCTTCGGCACCTTCGTCGAGCTGACGAACCTGGTCGGCGCGCTCGGCTTCCAGCAGACCGTGCAGACGCTGAGCGGTCACCGGCTGCTCTGCATCGACGAGTTCGAGCTGGACGACCCGGGCGACACCGTGCTGGTCTCCACGCTCCTCGGCAAGCTCGTAGACGCGGGCGTGGCCCTGGCCGCGAGCTCCAACACGCTGCCGGGCAAGCTCGGCGAGGGCCGGTTCGCGTCGGCCGACTTCCTGCGCGAGATCCAGGGCCTGTCCGCGCACTTCCGGTCCCTGCGGATCGACGGCGAGGACTACCGGCACCGGGGCCTGCCCGAGGCGCCGCCGCCCTACTCGGACGAGCAGGTGACGAAGGCCGCGTACGCCACCCCGCAAGCCTCGCTCGACGACTTCCCGCACCTGCTCGACCACCTCTCCAAGGTCCACCCGAGCCGCTACGGCGCGCTCACGGAGGGGCTGAAGGCGGTCTGCCTGACCGGCGTCGAGCCGGTGCCGGACCAGTCGACGGCCCTGCGGCTCGTCGTCCTCGCGGACCGGCTCTACGACCGCGAGGTGCCGGTGCTCGCCTCCGGGCTGCCCTTCGACCGGCTGTTCAGCGAGGAGATGCTCAAGGGCGGCTACCGGAAGAAGTACTTCCGGGCGATCTCCCGGCTCACCGCGCTGGCCCGGGACGCGAAGCGACTTGTCGACGCGTGAGGCACGTACGGGCTGACGCGTAGGGCACGTACGGCCCGACTCCTGAGGCCGTACGCACCCGACTGGCCGGAAGACACGCAACAGCCTCAGCTACGCGCGTGGTTCCCGAGCGCCCGGCTGCGTGATACACACATGCGGGTCACATTCCTGTCCGCCAGCAGGGAGTTGCCCTATGTCTGAAAACCAGTTGTCCGCGACGCGTCGCCAAGTGCTTGCCCGTACGGGCCAGTTGGGTGCGACCATCGCCTTCGCCGGGGCCATCTCGGAGCTGTTCGCGGGCACCGCGGCCGCGCACGGCAAGGGCGGCTACGGGCCGCTCGTGCCCGACCCGAACGGCCTGCTCGACCTGCCGAAGGGCTTCCGCTACAAGGTCCTGTCCCGCGAGGGCGACCCACTGCGCTCCGGCGAGGGCCAGGTGCCGTCCAACCACGACGGGATGGCCGCGTTCGACGCGGGGCGGGGCAGAGTCCGGCTGATCCGCAACCACGAGAACCGGCCCACCGCCAAGATCCGGGTCCCGGCGATCGACGGCATCACGTACGACCCGATGGGCATGGGAGGCTGCACCTCGATCGGGCTCGACCGCAGCGGCGACGTCTTCGACGAGCACGTCGCCATCGCCGGTACCGCCGTCAACTGCGCGGGCGGGCCCAGCCTTTGGGGCACCTGGCTGACCTGCGAGGAGGCCGAGGACAAGGCCGGCACCAACGGCTACACCAAGGACCACGGCTTCGTCTTCGAGGTCCACCCGACCGACACCCGCAAGCTCGGCGGAGCCGTGCCGCTCACCGCGATGGGCCGGTTCCAGCACGAGGCGGTGGCCATCGACCCGCACAACGGCACCGTGTACGAGACCGAGGACGCCTTCCAGAAGCCCTTCGGCCTGTTCTACCGCTTCCGGCCCAACAAGCCGCTCGGCGGCCCGGGTTCCCTGCAGGCGGGCGGCAAACTGCAGGCCATGCGGGTGCCGGGAGTGCCCGACCTGTCGGCGGTCCAGGAGACCGGCAAGGTGTTCTCCGGCATCGAGTGGGTCGACGTGCCCGACCCGCTGGCCAAGGAAACCCCCGTCCGGCTGCAGGACTTCGGCGCCAAGGGCATCACCCACGGCCAGAAGCTGGAGGGTTGTTACTGGGGCGGGCGCTGCGTCTACTTCGTGGCGAGCTTCGCGCGCACCGCGGACGGCTCGGCCGCCACCCACCACGGGCAGGTCTGGCGGTACGACCCCAAGGCCCGCACGCTGGCCCTGGTGATCGTCTTCGGTCCGGCCACCGACCCGATGCTGCCGGGCGACGAGCCCGACAACATCTGTCTCGCGCCCGGCGGCGGCCTGATGGCCTGCGAGGACAGCGAGGGCGCGCAGCACGTCTTCGGTGTGACGCGGCGCGGCGAGGTCTATCCGATGGCGCGCGGCGCGAAGAACATCGGCACTCCGGAGAAGCCCGAGTGGGGCGAGTTCGCGGGCGTCACCTTCTCGCCGGACCAGCGCACGATGTACGTGAACTGCTACACGCCCGGCACGACCTTCGCGGTGACCGGGCCCTGGCACCACTAGGCCGCGTCGGCCGCAACAGCTGCCACATAAATCCCGAATAAGGACCAAGTGCCCGTCCCACGGAGCCCCAAGGGGGCCGTTCTCGCCGTGGGACGGGCCGTCCAGCGGTCGCGACACGCCCCGATCCGGCGCAGGATCGTGGGGAGTGTGACCGGAAGGGGTGCGCAGCAGTGGCCAAGAAGGACAGCAAGAAGGACGGCCGGAAGGCGAAGGCCGTCAAGGACGCCAAGGACGAGAAGGCGGCCAAGGGCAAGGCCAAGGCCAAAGAAGTCAAGGCCAAGGAAGTGAAGGCCTCGGCGGCCAAGGACGCGAAGGGCGCCAAGGCCGACAAGGCCACGACGGCCAAGCCCCTGCGCGAGCTGCTCCGCATCCCCGAGGGCGACCAGGTCGATCTCGCCGCCTTCGACGCGCGGTCGACCCCCGGCGGCCCCGCCGACAAGGAGGCCGGGATCGCGGCGACCGCCCAGATGGGTGAACAGCTCGCGGATCTGCAGGAGCGCCTGTACGCGGCCAGCACGGCCGGCGACCGGCGCCGTGTGCTGCTCGTCCTGCAGGGCATGGACACCAGCGGCAAGGGCGGCACGGTCAAGCACGTCATCGGCCTGTTCAACCCGTCCGGCTGCCGGATCAAGGCGTTCAAGGCGCCGACGCCCGAGGAGCAGAACCACCCGTTCCTGTGGCGCATCATGAAGGCGCTCCCGCAGCCCGGCGAGATCGGCATCTTCGACCGCTCGCACTACGAGGACGTGCTCATCGCCCGCGTCCGCGAGCTGGTCCCCCGCTCCCAACTGGCGCGCAGGTACGGCCAGATCAACCGTTTCGAGAAGTCCCTCGCGCAGGACGGCGTCACGGTCATCAAGTGCTTCCTGCACATCAGCAACGAGGAGCAGCGCGGCCGCCTCCTGGAGCGCCTGGACCGCCCGGACAAGCACTGGAAGTTCAACCCCGGCGACATCGAGGAACGCGCGCTGTGGCCCGCCTACCAGGAGGCGTACGAGATCGCCCTGGAGCGGTGCTCCACGGAGGCGGCGCCCTGGTACGTGATCCCGGCGGACCGCAAGTGGTACCGGAACTGGGCGATCAGCAAGCTGCTGCTCGAACATCTGGAGCTGCTCGACCCGCAGTATCCGAAGGGCGACTTCGACGTGGCGGAGTGCCGGAAGCGGCTGCTCTCGGAGTCCTGAACCGCGGGCAAGGGGCCGACTCCGCACGGAACATGCGGGGTCGGCCCCTTCTCGTGGCCTCGGGCGGCGGCTCCCCCACGATGCGTACGGCCTCAGGCAGAAACCCGCGCCACCTCGGCGTCCAGGGCCGTGCAGAGCCAGTCGTGGCCGGCGCCGGGAGTGGGTGGTGAGTCGTCGTGGAGCTGTGCGGTCAGGCGCCAGTACTCGTCGATGCGGGGGTCCGCGGCGAGCAGTGCGCTGAGCCGGTGGCGGAAGGCGGGGGTGTCGCGGACGCCGCCGGCCTGGGCGTAGGCGCCGACGAAGCAGTCGAGGGCCTCGCCGCCGTGCGGGGAGTGCCCCTTCTGCAGCTGCGGGCCCGCCAGGGCGTAGGCCTCGGCGAGGCCCGCGTAGAGCACGGCCGGGCGGACGCCCTCGTCGCGGCGGTGGGCCGCGGGCTGCGGCAGCGGGCCGCCGCCGCAGTCGCCCGAGACCAGGGCGTGCAGCCGGGCGAAGGTCAGGACCTGCTGGGGCGTCGGGTCCGCCGGGGGTTCGGGGACCGCGTGGTCGAGGAAGGCGGAGACGGCCGCGGCCGGCATCCGTACGGGCAGCCAGCGGCGCCAGAAGCGGGCCAGGGATGCCGTACTGGGCGGCGTGGACACGGCGCCGATCAGCCGGAGCCGCTCGGCGCGCTCCGAGGGTGTGCAGTCCCGCAACAGCCGCAGGGCGGCCTCGCGCCAGCGCAGGGCCGCCAAGTGCGAGCCGAGTTCGCGCAGTTGGTCGGCGATGACGTCCTCCAGGACGTCGTCGCGCTCCAGGGCCCGGCCGACCTCCGGGACCGGCAGGTCAAGGGCGCGCAGGGAACGGATCATGCGGAGCCGGTCGAGCGCCTCCGGGTGGTAGCGGCGATGACCGCCGGCACTGCGGGAGGCCGCGGGCAGCAGACCGCTGTCCGAGTAGAAACGGACGGTCTTGACGGTGACGCCCGCGTGCTCGGCGAGCTCTCCGATGGTCAGCATTCCGTCAGCGGACAAGGCTTGAACCTCCCTCTGCAGGAGTTCTTACGGTACCGGCGAGCGCGGACGGCCCGGTGGCGGCCCCCGCGACCGGGCAATGCCAAGGAGAAGGACGATGACGCCGACGAAGACAACGACACGGACGACGTTCGTGCTGGTGCCGGGCCCCTTTACCGGTGGCTGGGTGTGGGACGAGGTGGCCTCGCGGCTCCGGGAGGCGGGCGCGAAGGTGCACGCGGCGACCCTCACCGGGCTCGGCGGGCAGCATCAACTCGCCGACACCGAAACGGACTTGGAAACCCACGTCGACGACGTGCTGCGGCTGATCGACGAGGTGCCGCCGCAGGAGCAGCTGGTGCTCGTCGGCCACTGCTACGGCATCCACCCCGTGCTCGGTGCCGCCGACCGGCGCCCGGAACGGATCGCCCGGGTCGTGTATCTGGACGCGGGCATGCCGGCCGACGGAGACCCGGCCCTCAAGCTGGTGCCGGACCCCACGGTCCACGGGCTCCTCGCGGCCGGCACCGGGCCTGCCGCCGTCCCCGCTCCGGACCGCGAGGGCTGGCAGCGCTGGGGCAGCACCGAAGGCGTCCCCGCCGACGCCCTCGACCGCCTGACGCGGCTCGCCGCACCGCAGCCGTCGGGCACCCTCACCCGGCCGCTGCGGATGTCCGGGGCGGCCGCCGCGCTGCCGACGACCGGGGTCCTGTGCACGGGCAACGGGTCGAGCATCGCCCTGGTGCAGAACCTGATGGGCCTCGGCGACCCCCGCCTGCTGGCCCTCGCCGAGCCCCGCGTGACCTTCTTCGAACTCGCCACCGGACACTGGCCGATGCTGTCCGTTCCCGCCGAACTCGCCGACGTACTCCTGCAGGCGGCTGCGGGGGAAGGACACCGCCTGACCGCGAAGACGGACGAACCGCCCGCGCACCTGCGGCCCTTCCTCCTGGACGTGCCGGAGCGGGCGCGCGAGCGGATCGGGCGGGTCGACCTCTACCTGCCCGACGCCGGTGCCGACATTGACGGCAGTCCCCAACAGCCGTTCCCCGCCGTGGTGTTCGTGCACGGCGGCCCGGTCCCGGAAGGGGTGCGGCCGACCCCGCGGGACTGGCCCACCTATGCCGGGTACGGCAGCTACGTGGCGGAGCTCGGGGCCGTCGGCGTGATCGTCGACCACCGGCTGCACGACCTCGCCGACTACGGCCGGGCCGCCGAGGACGTCGCCGCCGCGGTCGCCCTCGTACGCGCCGATCCGCGCGTCGACGAGGACCGCGTCGCCCTCTGGTTCTTCTCCGGTGGCGGGCTGCTGTCCGCGGACTGGCTCGCGGCTCCGCCGCCGTGGCTGCGGAGCGTGGCGGCGACCTATCCGATCCTCGCGCCGCTGCCGAACTGGCCGCTGGCGGATCGCCGCTTCCGTCCCGCCGATACGTTGCCGGCGGCCGGTTCCCTGCCGGTCGTGCTGACCCAAGTGGGCCTGGAAATGCCGGAGATCGCGGCGACGGTCGAGGAGTTCCGGGCCGCCGCCAAGGACTGCGGGGCCGATCTGGAGGTGATCGAGGTGCCGGGCGCCCACCACGGGTTCGAGACGGTCGACCACACCGACGAGACCCGCGAGGCCGTGCGGCGTGCGGTGCGCTCGGTCCTCGGCCATCTGCGCGGTTGAGGAAGGGCGGGGCGGCCGGGCTCAGACCCCGGCCGCGTACCGCCAGAAGTCCGTCATCACGGCCGGCGGGGTGGGGCCGGTCATCGCCACCTGGGTGAGCAGGATCGCGACCGTGCCGGTGGACGGGGTGAGGTGCCAGGTGGTGCCGCTGCCGCCGACCCAGCCGTACCGGCCGGGCACGCTCCACGGGTGGGTGGTCTCGACGTCCACCGAGCCGCCGTAGCCCCAGCCCTGGCCCTCCAGGAACAGGTCACTGGCCTCGCGTTGGGCCTTGGTGAGCTGGTCGGTGGTCATACGGCGGACCGCCTCGGCCGACAGGAGGCGACGGCCCTGCGGGGTCGTCCCCTCCGCGAGCAGCAGCCGGGCGAAGGCGAGCAGATCGTCGGCCGTCGAGACGAGTCCGCCCGCGCCGGAGGCGAACTTCGGCGCGGCGGCCCACTGGCCGTCGGGGGCATCGGTCCGTCGGAGGCCACCGGCCGCGTCCGGCTGATAGAGGCTGGTGAAGCGGTCGCGCTTCGCCACCGGTACGTCGAACGCGGTGTCCCCCATGCCCAACGGCTCGAACAGCCGCTCCGCCAGGAACTCCGGCAGCGGCCGCCCGGCGACGCGCTCGATCAGCACGCCCAGGACGTCGGAGCAGGTGTTGTACAGCCAGGCCTCGCCCGGCTGGTACACCAGCGGGATACGGGCCAGCTCGGCCATCCACTCGTCCGGGGCCGCCAGTGCCTGCGGCTCCAGACCGCCCTGGACGCCCCGGCTGAACAGGAGTTGGACCGCCGGGAGTGAGAAGTCGGACGGGAATCCGTACCCGGCGCGGAACGTGAGCAGGTCCTCCACGGTGATCGCCCGCCCGGCCGGCACCACGTCGTCGACGGGCCCTTCCGGGACGCGGACCACCTGCGGCGCGGCGAGCTCGGGCAGCCAGCGGGCGACGGGATCGCCCGGCGCGATCAGGCCGTCGTCGACCAGCACCATGGCCGCGGCGGCCGTGACGGGTTTGCTGACGGAGGCGATCCGGAAGATCGTGTCCCTGCCCATCGGGACACCACCCTCGGCATCCGCCGCACCCACGGCCCGTACGTCGACGTGGTCACCCCGCGCGACAAGCGTGACCGCACCGGGCAGCGCCCCGGAGTCCACGTAGGGCTGGAGGATGTGGGGCTGGCTGGCGCGCAGGTCGGTCATCGGTCCACCTTCACGGGTCGTGGCGAGCGGGTCGTCGAACGGGTCGGGTCCCAGGGAAGACTCCCTGGGACCCGCAAAGTCATCGCCACCCGACCGAGGCTCGACAATTCAGCCCGTCCGGCGTTTGAGGACAATCCTCTCAAGCCGACGGCAGTCTTACGGGAAGGGGCGGGGAGGGGCAAAAGACAGCCCGTCCGGCGAGGACCGGGGGCCCGGGGGCAGCGCCCCCGCGACCTCACCGAAGGCGGGCCTGACCAGAACGCGGGGCCCCACCCAACCGCAGCCCCACCCACCACACAAGGCACGCAACCCCGCCCCCGGTCAACGCCCCCACCACCGTGTCCGAAAGCCAGTGCGCCTGCAGCCACGTCCGGCTCCACATCATCCCCAGCGTCAGCACCAGCCCAACTCCCCACCACCAGCGCCGAGAGGCACCCGCCGCCGGCCCGAAGAGGGCGATCAGCACGACCACCGTCATGGCCATCGTCGCCGCATGCCCCGAAGGGAACGAGCCGTGGTCGACCTGGACCAGGGGATGCGCGGGACGCGGCCGGTCCACTAGGTGCTTGAGCCCCTGCACCGCGACCTGCGTCGCGAGCACCGTCACCAACAGGAACAGCGCCGCCCGCCACCGCCGCAGCACCAGGAGCAGAACAAGCAGACCCAGCGTGACGAGCGCGCCGTTGGGGCCGCCGAACCAGTTCAGCCCGGAGGCCAAGGCCTGCGGCACCCCGTCGTGCGGTCCGCCCATCCAGCGCAGCCACGTGTCGTCGAGCCCCTGGAACGGCGGGCGGCGCACATCGCCGCGGATCACCAGACCGAGGAGCAAGGGCACCAGCAGCGCCCCCACCGCGAGCGCGAGCATCAACGAGCCGCGCGGGACCGCCGGTTGAGGGTCGCCCGGTGCGGTCGAGGGCGACTCGGGTGGGGACAGCAGGGTTCGAGGCATGCCAACGGGCCTTTCGGATTCCGGGACGGCCGGGACGCGGACGAGGGTCGCCGTCCTTCGGCCCCGGATACTGACACGTGTAACCATGCCTGACTAGGGGTCGCGCAGGCGGTATGCGGATCTCTGGGCAGCCCGGGAGTGGATCACATGGGCAATCCCGGAAAACAGGGCAGGCGGCAACTCAGCCGCTCGACTCCCGCACCACCAACTGCGCCGAAGACACCCCGTGCACCCCCGCCGCCACCCCGGGCTCACGGATCAGCCGGGCCACCAGCTCCGCCGCCTGAGCCCCGCCCGGCATCCGCATCCGCACACTCGTGAGCCGGGGCCGCACGAGCCGGGCGAGGAGCAGGTCGTCCGCGCCCACCACCGCGGTCTCGCCGGGCACCTCGATCCCGGCGTCCTGCAGGGCGCGCAGCAGGAGCATCGCGTACTCGTCGTTGTACGCGAACACCGCGTCGAGCCCCAACTGCCGCCAGCACGAGGCCAGTTCGACGGCCGACTCCTCGGTGTAGGCGAGCTCCAGCGGCACGACCCGCGCCCCCGGGAAGGCCGCGGCGGCGGCCCGTACGCCCGCAAGGCGGGGCTCGCTGAACAGGTGCAGGCCCCGCTCGACCGGCGTGACCACGCCCAGCGCGCGCCGGCCGCTCGCGAGGAGGTGGGCCGCGGCCACGGCGCCGACCTCGCCCTGGTCCATGGCGACGGAGTGGGCGCCGGGAACGGCCGGGGCCCCGTAGGCGAGGACGGCCGACACCCCGGCGCGGGTGAGGAGTTGGACGGAGGACGCGCTCAGCGGCGTACCGGCGACGGTGACGACGGCGGCGGGACGCAGTTCGGCCCAGGCGCGGGCGGCGTCCTCGGGGGTGCGGCCGCCGCCCGTGCCGTGCAGCACGACGGTGTGGCCGCGCTCGGACAGGGCGGTCTGGAACTCGGCGAGGAAGGCGGCGAAGAGCGGGCCGACGGCGGGGACCACATCGGCGGCGACCGCGAGCAGGACGAGATCGCTGTGGCCGGAGCGCAGGGTGCGGGCGGCGGCGTGCGGGACGTAGCCGAGGTCGGCCGCGGCCGCCCTGACCTTGGCCTGGGTGGCATCGCTGACCCGGCCGGCGGCCTGGCCGTTGAGGACGTAGCTGACCGTGGCGCGGGAGACCCCGGCGCGACGGGCGACGGCGGCGCTGGTGGGCGGGGTGGCTCCGCCCCTGGGGCCGACCTTCGGGTTGTCCTTCATCGTGCCGTGATCCTTTCACAGGCATCTCTTTCATCACGGGTCTGGTGCGGGGCCGGGAACGGGTGCTAGACATCCGGTTACACGTGTCACTCCCTTAGGGTCACCCGCCTCGGCTGACACGTGTCCATCTCCCTCGCCGTCCCCAACCCCACCTGCATTTCCTCTCCATCCCCATCGTCATTTCTCGGTCATCGCGACCGACCTCCCGAGGAGGAGGGCACCGTGGCCCTTTCCGCTCGCCAGGACCAACCGCCGCAGTCGGCCGCCGACACCACCCCCGGCACGACCGCCGGCGCGAGCCGCTCCCCACGCGGCCTCCTGCCCCTGCTGTTCCTCGGCAACAGCGCCATGTACACGCTCTACATAGGCGTCGGCGGCGTACTGCTCCCGCTGCAGATCGAGCACATCGACAAGGCCGACAAGGTGGCCCTGCTCGGCCTCGTCAGCGGCATCAGCGCGATCTTCGCGACGCTCTTCAACCCGATCGCGGGCGCGCTCTCGGACCGCACCGGGCGGCGCAATCCGTGGATCCTGGGCGGCGGTCTCGCCGCGGTCGGCGCGATGGCGCTGCTCGGCAGCGTGCACACCGTGCTGCTCGTGGTGATCGCCTGGTGTCTGGGCCAGGCGGTGATGAACGTCTTCCAGGCCGCCCTCACCTCGGTCGTCCCGGACCGGGTGCCGCTCTCCGCCCGCGGCAAGGCGTCCGCGGCCGTCGGCCTGGGACTGCCGGTCGGCTCGACGCTCGGCGCCGTCCTCGGCTCGGCCTTCGCGGACCACCTCTCGACCGGGTATCTGGTGCTCGGCGCGATCGTCGCCGTCTCGGCCGTGCTGTTCTCCTCCTGCACCCGCGAGGAGAAGCGGCCCGCGCCCGCACCCGTGCCGTTCAAGGCACAGCTCACGGCGCTCCTGAGCGCGCTGCGCAGCCATGACTTCCGGTGGGCGTTCATCGGGCGCGCGCTGCTGGTGCTCGGCTACTTCTGCGTCTTCGGCTACCAGCTCTACATCCTGCAGGACCACGTCGACCTGCCGAAGGGCCTGTCCCCCACCGAGGCGGTCGCCGTCATCACGCCGGTCTCCGCGCTCGCGATGGCCGTGTCGACGGTCGTCGGCGGCCTGCTCTCCGACCGCTTCGACCGCCGCAAGCTGTTCGTCGGCGTCTCGGCCGCGATCTCCGCGCTCTCGCTCCTCATCCCGGCGATCTCCCCGACCTGGCCCGCGATGATCGCCTTCGCCGCCCTCAACGGCCTTGGTTTCGGCTGCTTCATGGCCGTCGACAACGCGCTCGTCTCGATGATTCTGCCGAGCGCCGACGACGCCGCGCGCGACCTGGGCGTCCTCAACATGGCGAACGCGGGACCGCAGATCCTCGCGCCCTTCGTGGCCTCGGTGATCGTCTCGGTCTCCGGCGGCTACACCGCGCTGTTCCTGGCCGGAGCGGTGCTTGCCATGCTGGGCGCGCTCGCGGTGCGCCCGATCCGCGGCGTGCGCTGACCGTCGGGCCGGCGCAGGCGGCACACGTACGAACAGTACGAGCAGCAGACGTACGAAGAGTACGAACAGAAAGGCACCACCATGCAGTTGCACACCCACGAGTGGGGCAGCGGCGACCGGATCGCCGTCCTGATCCACGGGCTGATGTCCGACCACCGGACTTGGCGGCGGCTCGGCCCGGCGCTCGCGGACCGGGGCTACCGGGTCATCGGCGTCGACCTGCGCGGGCACGGCGCGAGCGGGCGTGGCGCGTACGCGCCGGAGCTGTTCGCGGACGACCTGGTCGACACGCTGCCGGCCGGCGCGGAGCTCGCGCTCGGGCACTCGCTCGGCGGGCTCGCCCTGTCGCTGGCCGCCGAACGGCTCGCGCCCGCGCGGGCGGTGTACTCGGACCCGGCCTGGGCGCTGGGGCAGTGGCGGGAGTCGCTGCCCGTCGAGCCGGCGATGTTCAAGGAGTTCAAGCGGGCGTCCCGGGCGATGATCCAGAGCTTCAACCCCCGCTGGGACGCCGCCGACATCGACGTAGAGCTCGCCGGTCTCGCCGTATGGGACGAGGAGACCGCGCACGCCCTCTCCGGCCCCGGCGCCGTCGACCACATCCCCGCCGAGCCCGTGGTGCCGTCCCTGGTGCAGGTCGCCGACCCCAGCCCGGTGGTGCCGGAGCCGCTCAAGGCCGAACTCTCGGCGCGCGGTTTCGACGTACGTACGGTCGACGGCGCGGGCCACTGCATCCACCGCGACGACTTCGACGCCTTCATGGACTCCCTGGACGGTTGGGTATGAGCACGCCGGTCACCTCCTCCCCCACGACCCTCACCACGGGCGGCCAGGTGCGCGGCACGCGCGTCGGCGCGGTGCACCGCTATCTCGGGATCCCGTACGCCGCCGATCCGGTCGGCGCCGCGCGCTTCAGGCCGCCCGCCAAGCCCGACTCCTGGGAGGGCGTACGCGACTGCACGGCCGCGTCCCCCGCGCCGCCGCAGGGGCCCGACTTCCTGCTCGAAGGCGTGGTCGGCGTCGAGCCCGTGGCCACCGACGAGGCGGGCAGCCTCACGGTGAACGTGTGGACGCCCGCCAGGTCGGGCCGCCGCCCGGTCATGGTCTGGATCCACGGCGGCGGCTACATCCAGGGCTGGGGCACCCAGCCCTGGACGGACGGCGCCCGCCTCGCCGAGCGCCAGGACGTGGTCGTCGTGTCGCTCAACTACCGCATAGGCGCGCTTGGTTGGCTGTACGTTCCCGAGCTGCTCGGCGACGACTACGCGGACTGTGCCAACCTCGGTCTGCAGGACCAGATCGCGGCGCTGGCCTGGGTGCGGGACAACATCGCGCACTTCGGCGGCGACCCTGAGTCGGTCACGGTGTTCGGCGAGTCCGCGGGCGGCGGCAGCGCCGCGATGCTGCTCGGCGCCCCCGCGGCGCGCCCGCTCCTGCATCGCGCCATCCTGCAGAGCCCGCCGCCGCGGGGAGTGCTGGACGTGCAGCGGGCGGCGGCGATCGCCCGGGAGTACGCGGGGATCCTGCGCGAGCGCGCGGGCGACGACGCGGCCGAGGCCGATGTGCGGACCGCCTCGCCCGCGCAACTCCTCGCGGCGCAGGAGGAGTTGGTGGCGCGGCACGGCCTCGACCTCCCGCTCGCGCCGGTCGTCGACGGGACGGTGCTCCCGCTGCCGCCGATCCAGGCACTGCGCAACGGGTCGTGCGCGCACATCCCGGTCCTTGCCGGCACGAACGAGCACGAGGGCCGCCTGTTCACCGCCCTCGCCCCGCCCGTGCCACCCGAGGCCTTCGACGCCGCGCTGACCGCCGCCTTTCCCTCGCCGGAGCGGGGCGCGCGGGCGCGTGCGGTGTACGAGGCGCACGAGGGCTCGGGCGACGGGGCGGCCACGGCGCGGCTCGGTGCGCTGATCACGGACCAGCTGTTCCGGGCGCCGACGGATGCGCTGCTCGAGGCGCAGGTGGCCGGGGGTGGGCGGGCCTGGTCCTATATGTTCCGCTGGCCCACGCCGGTGCTCGGCGGTGTGCTCGGGTCGGCCCATACGTTGGACATCCCGTACGTCTTCGACGTCCTCGATACGCCCGGCTTCTCGGCCCTGCTCGGGGACGAGCCGCCGCGGGGGTTGGCCTCGGCGATGAGCGGGGCCTGGGCGCACTTCGCCCGGCACGGGCGGCCTTCTCATGAACTCCTGCCCGAGTGGCCGGAGTTCGAGCCTTCGGCCCGTCCGACGATGATCCTCGATGCTGCGCCTCGGGTGGCGGAGGACCCGCTGGGGGAGCGGCGAAAGGTCTGGGCCGAGTAGGGATTCTTTCACCCCACCCTGCCCCTTCCCGACTGTGACATTGGCGGCTGGCGCCGCGGGCCTGCGGACGGCTTCAAAGATTGTCCTCAAACGCCGGACGGGCTGATTCATCGAGGCCGAGCTCGATGAATCAGCCCGTCCGGCGTTTGAGGACACCGCCCGAAGGGCGGAAAGCTTCGCAGAATTACGGGAAGGGGCGGGGTGGGGAAAAGAAATGCCGGTAATACGACGTTATGGTCCCGACGTGATCACCCTCGCCCGGAGACTCGCCGCCCTCACCGCCGTGGCCACCGCAGCCGCCACCCTCGCCGCCTGCGGCACAACCACCCCACCCCAGCCGGCGCGCAACGCCCCCGCCAAGGCCTCCAAACCCCGCCCCGCCACCCTCGCTCCCGGCCCCGCCGGCCTCGCCCCCGTCTTCAAGAGCGGCCGCCGCGACGCCAAGACGGTCGCGCTGACCTTCGACGCCGACATGACCGCGGACCAGGGCCCCCGCGCCGCGGCCGGCGAACGCTTCGACAACCCCGCGCTGATCGCCACCCTGCGCCGCCTGAAGGTTCCGGCCACGGTGTTCATGACGGGCCGCTGGGCCGAGCAGTACCCCGACCAGGCGAAGTCGATCGGCGCGGACCCGCTCTTCGAGGTCGCCAACCACTCGTACAGCCACTACGCCTACACCTCGCGCTGCTACGGCCTGCCCACGGTCGCCCCGGACCGGATGCGCGACGACGTGGAGCGCGCCTTCACCGCCCTCCGCAAGGCGGGGGTCACGAATCCGGTGCCCTACTTCCGCTTCCCCGGCGGCTGTTACAACTCCGCCGCCCTGCGCTCGATCGCCCCGGCGGGCGTCACCGCCGTCCAGTGGGACGTGGTCAGCGGCGACGCCTTCGCGACGGACGCGAACGCGGTGGCCGAAGAGGTCCTGCGCGGCGTGCGCCCCGGCTCGGTCGTGGTGCTGCACTGCACCCGCAGCGCGGCCCCCGTCACCGAGCGGGCCATCCGCACGATCGTCCCGAAGCTGCGCGCCCGCGGCTACCGCTTCGCCCGCGTCTCGGAGCTGATCGGGGCGTCGGCCGGCCGGAGTTAGGCTGGCGGCATGGACAGATCCGAGGACACCGGCGGCGACGGGGACCACTGCGCGAGTACGTCGCCGACCCCGGCCCCGCCGACCGCCGCGGGGCCGCCGTACGCGGAGTGCGTGCTGTGCCGGGAGCCCACGGAGTACCCCGAGTCGACGAAGGGCGCGACGCTGTGCCCGGTCTGCGAATGGCAGGAGGCACAGCGCACGGCCTGCTCGGGCTGACACCGCTGTGCCCGGTCTGCTGCCCGCCCGGGCCCCGCTCCTACCCCCGCCGCGAAGCCACCCCGCCCGCCAGCCCCCACACCACGCCGGCCAGCGCGACGGCCCCGAGCAGCCCCAGCACCGGCACCGTGACGGCGCCGGTCTGTGAGCCGCCGATCAGCCCCTCCACCGCCGCCTGCGCGGGCGATCCGGTGACCACCAGGGCGAGCAGCGCCCCCAGCGCGGTCAGGGCGAGCGACCAGCCCGTGCTGCGGATCACCGGCCAGGTGAACAGCGCCCCCACCGCCGCCCCCGTCAGCGCGCACACCAGGGCCGCGGCCACCCCCGCCCCGACCGCGGGCACCACCGGCACGGCCACCCGGTGGTCCGCGCTGGCCGCGTCGCTCATCGCGCTGACGACCGCCGTACCGGCCAGGCCCAGCGCACCCGCGAAGCCCAACGCCACGCCCAGGCAGGCGAGATGGACCCGCGCCGGGCTCGTCGCGGCGGCCGCGCAGTGCCGGGCCGCGGGCGGCTCCTGGGTGGCGCAGAGCCGGACCAGCCAGGCCGTGACGGGCAACAACGCGGCGGCCGCGTATCCGAGGGAGTCCAGAATCGGGTCCCCGGCCTGCGCTCCGACGGCGATGAAGATGCCGTACAGGAGCACGGGCGGCAGCCAGCGCTGAGATCGCAGGAGCAGCCCCGCCTGGTACTGGAGCAGAGCGTTCATCACACACCTGACGTAGACGTATCGGAGGGGACGCTCGCCGTCCCCGGCGAGGAACCCGCCACCTCGACGACCCGGCGCACATGCCACCCCGGCCGCGCCCCCAGCAACACCCGCAGCACCACGTCCGACTGGGCCTCGGGCACCGTCAGCCGGGCCACGCCCGCCTCGTCCAGGTCGGCCGCCACCTGCCCCGGCAGTCCTGCGGGCAGCGCCACCCCGGGCGGCCCTTCGGCCTCGATCAGGACGCAAGGTCCCGCCTCGGCCACGGAGGCGGACCCGGCCGGCCCGGCATCCCGTACCAGCGCGTCCCCCGCCACCCGGTACACCGCGTCCTCCAGCCCCGCGAGCCGGCGCGGATCGTGGTCGACGAAGAGCACCGCCCCGCCCGCCGCGACCCGCTCGGCCACCGCCCGGTCGAGCTCCGCCCGGGCGGCCGTGTCGAGGCCCGTCCAGGCCTCGTCCAGGACCAGCAACTCCGGCTCGGCGAGCAGCGCCTGGGCCACGGCGACCTTCTGGCTGGTGCCCTTGGACAGCTCGGTCAGCGGCGTACCCGCATGGCCGTCCGCCCCGAACCTCTCCAGCCACTGGTCCGCCCTGGCCGAGGCGACGGACCGCGACAGCCCGTGGATGCGGCCCAGGTGGACCAGATACCCCGCCGCCGTGAACGGCAGGGCGGCCGGGAAGCGTTCCGGGACGTAGGCCGTGCGCGGCCGCCCGAGCACCTTGCCCGCGCTGGGCGCGTCGATCCCCGCGACCACCCTGAGCAGCGTCGACTTCCCGCTGCCATTGGTGCCGGTGCACCGCAGCAGCGCCCCCGCGGGCACGTCGAGGCCGACTCCGCGCAGGACCCAGGGGCCGCCGATGCCGTACCGGCGGCCCACGCCGTCGAGTCGCAGAACGAGGCCGGTTGTGCCGGACCTCAACTCTGCGCGGGCTTGGTCGGGGTGGCCTCGCTCGGCCGGACGATCACATAGCCCTCACCCTGCAGCATCAGCTGGACCGCCTCGCCGGAGCCGCCGCGCAGCATCGAGCCGACGCTCTGCGAGCGGTGCAGCGAGGTGTGCAGCTGGCTGGTCCAGCCGACGACCGCGTCCGTGTCGACGTACACCGGATACTGCTGGCTGACGGGGATGACGATCGGGTCGCCCTCACAGATCACGGCGAGCTGGCCGTGTCCGGTGAAGACGCTGTTGAACAGGCCTCCGCCGGTCATGCCCGCGCCCTTCACCGTCTTTATCTCGTACGACAGGGTCGGGTCGAAGCACAGGACGTTCCGCCCGTTGATGGTGAGCGAGTCGCCCGGCTCGACCTCGACGATGAAGCAGTTGGCGGCCTCCTGCGCGAACCACGCCTCGCCCTGGCCGCGCACGGCCATCAGCGGCAGCCCCTCCCCCGTGACGGCACGCTTGAGCATGCCGCCTATGCCCTGACCCTTGCGCTCGAACTGCAGACTGCCGCGGTAGGCGATCATCGCGCCCTGGCGGGCGAGCATTTCGCCGTTCACCACGTACCTGATCGACTTGGAGTTCTGCAGGCTCATTCCCGGCACCGTGGCCGGCTGCGCCATGTGCTGTGCCGCAAACAGATCGCTCTTCATGCCTGCATCCTCGCGCCTGCCACTGACAACGCCAAGAGACCTTCGGATATGGAAGGGCAGACTTTCGGTTAGCGCTCCCGGAACCACCGGTCACCGAGGAAGTCGACGCGCACGGTGAGGCCTCCCGGGGTGCCGGGCTCGGCCGTGACCGTGGCGCCGTGAGCAGCGGCGATCGAGCGCACGATGGAGAGCCCCAGGCCGTGCCCCTCCGTCGCGGTCCGTTCCTGGCCCAGGCGCTGGAACGGCTCGAAGAGGCGGGCCAGTTGGTCGTCGGCCAGTGGGTGTCCGGTGTTGGTGACGGTGAGGGTCCGGCCGGTGATCGTGACGTGGACGTGGCCGTCCGGCTCGTTGTACTGGATGGCGTTGCGGACGAGGTTGGTGAGCAGGTGGCGGAGGAGGACCGGGTCTCCGTCCAGTTCCAAGGGGCGTACGTCCAGGGTGAGTTCGATGCCTTCGCGTTCGGCCGACGGGCGGAGTTCGCCCACCGTCTGGCGGGCGAGGGCGGCGAGGTCGGTGGCTTCCAGGGGGTCGGTCTCCGCCAGGCCGCGGTCGCTGCGGGCCAGCAGGAGCAGGGCGCTCAGGAGGCGTTCGGCGTCGCGGTTGGAGGTCAGGAGGTCTTCGCGTACGTCGGCGAGACCGGGCGGCAGCGGGTCGGCGAGGCCGACTTCGAGCAGGGCGCGCTGCACGGAGAGCGGGGTGCGCAGCTCGTGCGAGGCGTTCGCGACGAAGCGGCGCTGGCTGTCGAAGGACTTCTCCAGGCGGTCCAGCATGGTGTCGAAGGTGTCGGCGAGGCGGTGCAGTTCGTCGTCGGGGCCGGTGAGGCGCAGCCGTTCGTGCAGGTTCTGCTCGCTGATGCTGCGGGCGGCGTCGGTCACGGCGGCGACGGGCCGCAGCGCGCGGCCGGCCAGCCACCAGCCGAGCAGCGCGGACAGCGCGGTCATGATCAGCAGGCCGATGCCGGACCAGAGCACGATCTGCTGCACGGCGGTGTCCGAGACGCTCTGGGCGGCGTTGAGGACGACCTTGCGCAGGGCGATCCCGTCGCCGGAGGGCACCGTGACTCCCGCGTCGGGTGCGGTCGATGCGGCCGACGGACTCGGCTCCGTGGGCGACATGGACTGCCCGTCCCCGGGCTGCGCGTCGCCGCCGGACACCTCGATGGCGTCGAGGCGCTGGGTGATGCCGCGCCGGGCGAGGAGCACGACCAGGCCGAGCAGCCCCGCCCCGGCGAGCAGGAAGAGCCCGCCGAAGGCCGCGGCGAGGCGGGCCCGGAAGGGGATCCGGGCGAGCCGCCCGCGCAGTGCGGCCCGGGCCCGGGCGGCCGTCAGCACAGGCGGTACCCCTCGCCGGCGTCGGCGGCGATGACATCGGGGCCGCCGAGCTTGGTGCGCAGCCGGCTCACGGTGGCGCGCACCGCGCTGGTCCGCGGGTCGAGATGCTCGTCCCAGATCCGCCGGATCAGCTCCTTGTGCGGTACGGGGGCGCCGCGTGCCTCCATGAGCAGTTGCAGTACGGCGAACTCCTTGGCGGTGAGCTCGACGGGCCGCCCGTCCACCCGGACCTCGCGGCGGGCCCGGTCCAGGGCGATGCCCTCGTGCCGCAGGACCGAGGGCGGCAGGGCGGGCACGCGGCGGCTCAACGCCCGGATGCGGGCGACGAGTTCGGCGAAGTCGAAGGGCTTGGCGAGGTAGTCGTCGGCGCCGAGGTCGGTGAGGCCGTACACCTTGTCCTCGACGGCACCGGCGGCCGTGAGCATCAGGATGCGGGGCGGGTCCGCCAGCTCGCGCAGCCTGCGGCACACCTCGTCGCCGGTCATCACCGGCAGGTCCCGGTCGAGGACGACCACGTCGTAGTCGTTGAGCAGCGCGAGGCGCTCGGCGGCGTCGCCGGACACGGCCAGGTCGACGGCGATGGCCTCGCGGCGCAGTCCCGTGGCGATGGTGCGGGCGAGCACGTGGTGGTCCTCCGCGAGCAGGACCCTCATGACGTTTCCACAAGCCTCATGGCGTTCCTCGTATCCCAAAGCCTCATGGCGTTCCTTGTATCCCAATCACTTCCGGATTCCGGGGAGAAAGTCCGGATGATCCGGGAATCCGACCCTTGATTGCCTCAGGGAATCAGGCCCTCGATTACACGCACATAAGGACGGCGTCGGGATCGGGCTCCCGGCCTTATCTCCCTGCAAAGGCCTCCCTGGTCTTGTTCTGTCCCATGAACTTCGTCAAGCGCGCGGCTCTGAGCCTGCGTGCCCGCAAGGGGAAGACGGCGCTGTTGTTCGGCATCTTCCTCGTCATCTGCACCCTGCTGACCGGCGGCTTCGTGCTGCGCGACGGCACCGCGCGGCAGGAGGCCGACGCCCGGCGCCGGATCGGCGTGGACGCCACCGTGAAGGGCGACGAGCTGACGCCCGCGGCGGCGGACCGGCTCGGCCGCTCGCCGCTGGTGCAGCGCTACAACGCGCTGGTGGAGAGCGGAAGCAGGCCGGCCGGCCTGTCTCCCCTGCCGCCGCGGGCGCCCCGACCCGAGGGGGTGCGCGGCAGGCCGGGCGACGGCGACCTGCGGCTCACCGGCGTACGCGAGTCGGATCTGCTGCTCGACTTCGCGGTGGGCCGCAAGAAGATCGTGGACGGCCGGGGCATCACGGCGCGGGACGCGGGACGCAAGGTGGCCGTCGTGGAGCAGCGCCTGGCCGGGCTCAACAAGGTCAAGGTCGGCGACAGGATCGAGCTCGCCTCCCCGGACGGCAGGCGCAAGGAGATCTTCGAGGTCGTCGGGCTGTTCGAGGATCCTGCGCCGGAGCCGTTGCGCTGGGTGCCGGTGCGGGACAACCCCGCGCATCAGATCTACGCACCCCGCCGGGCGGTGTCCGCCCTCGATCCGGCCGCCCCGCTCGAAGAGGCCCTGTTCAAGGTCAAGTCACCTGACCATGCAGAACAGTTGAGGGGCGAGGCCAGGAAGGTCCTCGGCAAGGGGCCCTTCCGGTTCGACGTCAATTCCAAGGCGTACGAGGACCAGGTCCGGCCCATCCAGCGGATCGGTGTCTTCGCGGACATCGTCGTCTGGCTGATCTCGTTCGCCGGTGCCGTGGTGCTCGGTCTGATCGTGCTGCTCACCATCCGGGAGCGGCGCGACGAGCTGGGGGTGCTGCTCTCCCTGGGCGAGAAGAAGTGGCGGCTCATCGGGCAGCACACCGTGGAGGTCGCCGCGGTCGCCGTGCCGGCGCTGGGACTTGCCGCGCTGTGCGGCCTGGCCCTGGCCCAGCCGATGGGCGACGCGCTGGTCGACTCGCCGCGTACGGACTCCGCGAGCCGGGCCTGGCAGGCCGAGGCGCCCAGGCCCGCCGAGTTCCGGCTGACGGGCGCCGACGCCGGCCGGGTCGCCGGGGTCGGGCTCGGCATCTCGCTGGTCGCCACGGTCGTCCCGGGCATCGGGATTCTCCGTCTGCACCCCCGCTCCATCCTCACCGCATCCGAGTAACCGCCGTACGGGCGGACCGACTTCCGAGCCGGTTCGACCCGCCACCTGCCGACACCGAGCAACCGCCCCCTCCCGACATCGAGCAACCGAAGGCCACCATGAATTTCCTCAAGCGCGCGACCCTGAGTCTCTGGTCGCGCAAGGGCAAGACCCTGATCCTGCTCGCCACGTTCCTCGTCGTCACGACGATGGTGCTCGCCGGGGTCCTCATCGGCGACGCCGCCGCACGGGCCGGGCAGGAGGCCAAGCGGAAGGTCGGCGCGGAGGTCGGCCTGAGCATGGACCTGGGCAAGATGGACATGGGCGCCGGGGGTGGTGGCGAGCAGCAGCTCAGCGCCCCGTCCATCAGCGCGGCCACGCTCGACAAGATGGGCAAGTCGCCCCTCGTACGGACGTACAACTACACGTACGTCAACGGCGCGCGTCTCACGGGCGGCATCAAGCCGGTGGTCGGCAGCAAGCCCGATCCGATGGCCGCGGAGGGCTCCGGATACACCATCGCGCGGGGTGTGCTCGACTCGTCGCTGCTTCCTGAATTCAAGGACGGGAAGGCCGAGTTGGTGTCGGGCGGGCACATCACACCCGACGACAAGGACGCGTCCAAGGTCCTCGTCGAGGAACGTCTCGCCAAGCTCAACAAGCTGAAGGTAGGCGACCGGATCAAGCTCGGCGCCAACGACCCGAAGAGCAAGGACAAGGCCGAGTTCACCATCGCCGGGATCTACCGCGACCCGGCCCCGACCGACCAGCCGAACCCCGAGTACAACTACCTGCCCGGCAACGGTCTGGTGGCCTCGATCGGCAGCCTGAACACGCTCAACCCGGAGGACGGCAAGGGCGGCGATCTCAAGGTCGGCGCGGGCTCCTTCCTCCTCAACAACCCGGACGACCTGGACAAGTTCAAGAAGCTGGCGAAGGACACGGCCGGCTCCGCGCTCGACTCGTTCAAGCTCGACATCAACGACAAGGCCGTCCGTCAGCTGACCGGGCCCGTCAACAGCATCTCCTCGACGACCCGGGTCGCGATGTGGCTGATCGGCATCGCGGGCGCGGCCGTGCTCGCCCTGCTCACCGCGCTCGCCGTGAAGCAGCGGCGCAAGGAGTTCGGCGTACTGCTCGCGCTCGGCGAGAAGCGCTGGAAGCTGGTCGGTCAGCAGCTCGCCGAGATCGTGGTCGTGGCGGCGCTCGCCGTGGGGCTCAGCTCCCTGTTCACCGAGGCGCTCACCCAGCGGGCGGGCAACAGCCTCCTCGGCAGCGAGGCCGCCGAGGCCAAGGCGAAGGCCGACGCCTGGCAGCCGCCGGCGCCCGGCTCGACCGGCCTGGGCGAAGGGATCGACCCCGCCGACGCGCCGGTCGAGGGCATCGACCCCATCGGCAACCTCACCGTACGGCTCGATCCGGCGGCCCTCGCCACCGTCGCCGGCGTCGGCCTCGGCATCGGCCTGCTCGCCACCGCGCTGCCCGCCGCGAGCGTGCTGCGCCTGAACCCCAAGACGATCCTCACGAAGGGCAAGTGACCCCGATGACCAGCACCATCGACCAGACCCCCAGCACCGGCCACCCGGCGCTGCGACTGACCGGCGTCAGCCACACCTACACGGGGCAGCGCCGCCGCACGACCGTGCTCAAGCAGATCGATCTCGACCTGGAACGCGGCACGTTCTACACGATCCTCGGCCCCTCCGGCAGCGGGAAGACCACCCTCCTCAGCCTGGCCAGCGGCCTGGACGAGCCGACGAAGGGCACCATCCGCTTCGACGGCCGGGACCTCGCGGAGATCGGCCTCGGCCGCTATCGCAACCGGCATGCCGCGACGATCTTCCAGCAGTACAACCTGCTCACGTACATGACCGCGCTGCAGAACGTCACCACCGCCATGGAGATCACCGGTACGAGGCCGGCGAGCGGCGGCCGCAGGGCCCGGGCCCTGGAGATCCTGGAGAAGGTCGGCCTCGACGAGGAGATGGCGCGCAGCAATGTGCTGCGGCTCAGCGGCGGCCAGCAGCAGCGGGTCGCCATCGCCCGCGCGCTCGCCTGCGACGTCGACGTCCTCTTCGCGGACGAGCCGACCGGAAACCTGGACGAGGACACCGCGCAGGGGATCATCCGCATCTTCCAGGAGCTCGCCCACGAGCAGCGCAAGTGCGTGGTCGTGGTGACCCATTCCCAGCAGGTCGCGGCGGAGTCCGACCGGGTGCTGACGCTCCGCAAGGGGAGGCTGACGGTCGCCGCGGGGAAGTAGGGCTGTCGCCGCAGGGGGCCAGGGCTGATATCTCGCGGCGGGCGGGGCACCACCCTGCCGTGCCCCGCCCGGCGGGTACGTCCGGAACCCGGGGCCTCCCGGACGTGCTCGCCGTGCTGGCAGACTGGGACGGGTGAGCAGCCTGAACTCCCCCGCGGACCCCGCCGAGCCCACCGACCCCGTCGAGCCCGTCGGCCCCGCCATCCCCTCCGGCCCCGCCAGCCCCTCCGACCCCGAGGCCGTTCCGGACAGCCCCTTCCGGCACGAGAACGTCTCGCGCGACGAGGCGCCGCAGTACGTGCTGCCGCTGGTGGTCCACCTGGAGAAGACCGCGCCCCCGGCCCGCACCGACGCCCTGGAGACGGCGGCCCGCGCCGTCCTGGTGATGCTCAGCGACGACCGGTCGAACGGGGACGGCGAGTGGGCGCAGACGATGCGCGACTGGCAGGACGCCCGGATCCGCAAGGTGGTGCGCAGGGCGCGCGGCGCCGAGTGGCGCAAGGCGGCCGCGCTGCCGGGGATCACGGTCACCGGCAAGTCCGCCGAGGTGCGGGTCTTCCCGCCGGTGCCGCTCGACGGCTGGCCCAAGGAGCTGGCCAAGCTGCAGGTGTCGGGCACCGACCTCGACGACCCTGAGCCGCCCGTCGCGGCCGACCGCACCCGGCCGGTGCTCTGGATGAGCCCCGATGTCGACATGTCGGCCGGCAAGGCGATGGCGCAGGCCGGCCACGGCGCCCAACTCGCCTGGTGGGAGCTGTCCGACGAGGAGCGTACGGAGTGGCGCGAGGCCGGATTCCCGCTGGCCGTGCGCACACCCGACGCCGCGCACTGGCGCGAGCTGACCGCGAGCGGGCTGCCGGTGGTGCGCGACGCGGGCTTCACGGAGATCGCGCCGGGCTCCTGCACGGTCGTCGCCGACCACCCGGCGCTGCGGCGATGAGCTCGCCACGGGTCGACGGCCGGGTCGAGCGGGGCAATCGCACCCGCCGTCTGGTGCTGCGCCGCACCGTCGACATCGCCTCGGTCGAAGGTCTTGAGGCCCTGTCGGTGGGACGGCTCGCGACCGAGCTCGGGCTGAGCAAGAGCGGGGTGTTCGCGCTTTTCGGCTCCAAGGAGGAGCTCCAACTGGCCACGATCCGGGCCGCGTCGAGGATCTTCGCCGACGAGGTGCTCGCACCGATGGACGGCATCCCCGCCGGAGTCGCGCGCCTTGCCCACCTGTGCGAGGGCTGGCTCCGCTATTCGCAGGGCCGGGTGTTTCCCGGGGGCTGCTTCTTCTCCGCGGTGATGGCCGAGTTCGACGCCCGTGAGGGCCCGGTGCACGACGCCCTCGTGCAGTCGCTGGCCATTTGGATGGCGTACATGGAGGGGTGTGCGGTCGATGCCCGTACGGCCGGCGAACTGCACGCCGACACCGATCCGGCGCAGCTGGCCTTCGAGTTGGTGGCGCTGATGGAGACGGCCAACGCGCACTCGCTGCTGAACTCGGAGACGACACCGTACGACCGGGCGCGGACCGGCATCACGTCGAGGCTGCGCGCGACGGCGACGGATTCCGCACTGGTGCCCCAAACCTCCTGATACGTACGCCTGTTGAAGCTCGTTTCGAGTCGAGAAACAACTAGCACGACCGATCGTTTAGTTTTATGCTCACCGCATGAGCAATCGACCCACGCCCCCGCGACTGCTGCGCTCCCGCTGGCGCTCCGGCCCCGTACCGCTGTCCCTGTGCCCCGTCGTCGTGAGCGTCACCGACTTCACCGCGACGAGCCACCCGCAGGCGGCCGCGATAGCCCTCGCGGGACTGCGCCTGCGCCGCACCTGGCCCCGGACTCCGGGCGCGCTCGGCATGTGGCTGTGGGCCGACGTGGCGGGCCGGCGCTCGGGGTCGGTGAGCGTGTGGAACGACGAGGTCGCGCTCAAGGAGTTCGTGGGCCGCCCCGACCACATCGAAGTCGTACGGGCCCACCGGGGGCGCGGCACGATGCGCGCCCTCACCTGGGAGGCCGAGGACTTCGATCCGGACGCGGTGTGGTTCCGGGCCCGCGCCCTGCTCACCGGCACAACCGACTGGCCGCACGGCCTCGTTCGCCTGGAGGACGCATGACGAACTTCGTCGAGCTCGACCGCATCGCCGCAACGGAAACGCTCCGCCTCGTACGCGGCGCCGACACGGCCGGAAAGGAGGTCTGGGACCGGCCCACCCCTTGCGCCGGCTGGACCCTGCTCCACCTCGTCGCGCACATGACGGCGCAGAACCACGGTTTCGCGGCCGCCGCACGGGGCGAGGGCGGACTGCCCGCGCACTGGCGGGTGCGGGACATCCGCGTCGATCCCGCGCTCGCCCACACGGAATCCGTGGCGGCGCTCATCGTGCCGTTCGCCGAAGCGGGCGGCACCGAGCGGGAGTTCGTCCTGCCCGAGCTGGGCCGCGCCTTCCCCGGCCGGGTCGCCGTGTCGTTCCACTTCCTCGATCTCGCGGTGCACTCCTGGGATGTCGCCCGCACCCTGGACACCGAGGTCCAACTCCCGGACGACGTATGGGAGTCGGCCCTCCGGGTGGCACGTCGCGTTCCGGCGGACGAGCAGACCCGCGGCCCCAGTGGCTCCTTCGCCCCCGTCCGGCCGACGCCCGCGAGCGCGACACCCATGGAGGAGACACTGACCCTCCTCGGCCGCGAGCCCCACTGGACTCCGCACACCGCGGCCGCCCACTGAACTCCCACGCCTCCCTGAACAGTTGATGCTTCCCGTACGTACCCCTGGATACGGTCGACCGTCACGGCTACCACCAAGTACGCTGAACGGCCGTTCAGTTGCCCGCTCCCGGGAGGCACCTTGCTGCGACGCGTCAACGGAACGACTCTCCTCATCGCGGCCCTCGTCGCCACGCTCGGCGCCCTCGCCTTCCCCGTGTGGTCGTACGCCGACCGCTCGGGGACCGGCGAGGCCAACGTCGACGCGGGCACCGTCAACACCCAGTGGGGCCCGCTCACCGCCGCCGACCGCGACCTGGTGGTCAAGGTCAGACTCGCGGGCCTGTGGGAGCTCCCGGCCGGCCAGCAGGCCATCGAGCGCGCGCCGACCAAGGCGGTCAAGGAGGCCGGCGACCACCTCGTGGCCGGCCACACCGACCTCGACCAGCGGGTCCGCGCCGTGGCCGCCCAGCTCAACATGGAACTGCCGAACCAGCCGACCGCCCAGCAGCAGGGCTGGCTCCGCGAACTGACCGAGGCGAGCGGGGCGACGTACGAGGAGAAGTTCGCGAACATCCTGCGCAACGCGCACGGAAAGGTCTTCGCGCTCGTCGCCCAGATCCGGCACACCACCCGCAACTCGCTGGTCCGGCAGCTCGCGAGCGACGCCAACCAGACCGTGCTCGACCACATCACCATGCTCGAGAACACCGGCCGGGTGGACTTCGACGCCCTCGCCCGGGAGGCGGCCGGGCAGACCACGGCCAGCCCGACCGGCCCCGCGCCGCCGTCCGGAAAGTCCCCGCAGAGCCCGGTCCCGGCCACACCCAGCGGCGACACGTCCTTCACCTCCCGGCCCTCTCCCTCCAGCGCCCCCGCGCCCTGAAACCTCAAATGAACCTCTGAACGTCCCCCTCAGTGGGTTCGACGGCCTCCGCCGGGGCCAAGACCACTTCACGCACAGCGTCGTGCCGTACAGATCCATGCACGGTGAGGAGGGGGACATATGACGCACACCATGACGCACCTCGGGACGGGGATCGGCTGGCGGCCGGAGATCGCCGAGGCGGTCGAGGCCATGCCGGGCATCGACTGGGTCGAGGTCGTGGCGGAGAACGTCTGTCCCGGCCATCTGCCGGACTCGCTGCGGCGGCTGCGCGAGCGCGGGGTGACCGTGGTGCCGCACGGTGTCTCGCTGGGCATCGGCGGCGCCGAGCGGCCCGACCCGGAGCGGCTGAAGGCGCTCGCCGAGCGGGCCGAGTTCCTTCGGTCGCCGCTGGTCACCGAGCACATCGCGTTCGTACGCGCCGGCGGGTCGCTCACCGCGTCACCGGCCCTGGAGGCCGGGCACCTGCTGCCCGTGCCGCGCACCCGGGACGCGCTCGACGTGCTGTGCGAGAACGTACGGATCGCCCAGGACCAGCTGCCGGTGCCGCTCGCCCTGGAGAACATCGCGGCGCTGATCAACTGGCCGGGCGAGGAGATGACCGAGGGGCAGTTCCTCTCCGAGCTGGTGGAGCGTACGGGCGTACGTCTCCTCATCGACGTCGCCAACCTCCACACGAACCACATCAACCGGGGCGAGGACCCGGCCCGGGCGCTGGACGAGCTGCCGGTCGAGGCGATCGCGTACGTCCATGTCGCGGGCGGGTTCGAGCGGGACGGGGTCTGGCACGACAGCCACGCGCACCCGGTGCCGCAGCAGGTGCTCGACGTACTGGCCGATCTGGCATCGCGGGCGACACCGCCCGGCGTGCTCCTTGAACGGGACGAGAACTTCCCCGCTCCGCGGGAGCTGGAGCGGGAGCTGACGTCGATCCGGCAGACGCTGGTGAAGGGGGAGGTCGCGCGGGAGCTGCGCGGCATGGGCCGCCTCACCCGGGTCCCGGCCCAGCGCACGGCGGCCGAGTTGGTCACGGCGGGTCGGCCTTCCGGGGCGCCGATCCCGGTGGTCGAACCCGAACCGGCACCTCTGGCGTTCGAGGAGCCCGACGCCGAGCCGGCCGGCGGGCGTGAGCACGACGCGGCGGTGCCGCAAGAGGCCCGTACCCGCCTCGCCCTTGCCCAGACGGCCTTGCTGTCCGCACTCGTTGCCGGGACCCCGGTCCCGGAAGGCTTCGACCGGCAACGCCTCGCCGTGCAGAGCCGGGCCCTGACCGGCAAGCGGGCCGACGTCGTGGCCAAGGTGGCGCCCGAGCTGCCGGAGATCCTCAAGGACTCCTACCGCGCGAGCTTCTTCGCGTACGCGCAGGAGCGGCCCATGACCGGCGGGTACCGGCGCGACGCGCTGGACTTCGCCGAGCATCTGCTGCTCGACGACAGGCCCGAAGACCCGGGCGCGCGGCGGCAGTTGACCGAGTGGTGGCTGGAGCGCTCGGGTCCGGCACCGCTGCCGCGGGGGCCGGTGGCCCGGCTCGCGCGCAAGGTGCGGATGGCGCTGGGTGGAGGGGGTGCGTGATGGACGGCGTGACGCTCGCGTACTACCTGGTCATCGGCGGGTCCGTGCTGGCACTCGGCCTGGCGCTCGGCAGCGTCCGGCAGGCGCAGCCGACCCTCAGGGGCCCTGCCGAGGTGTACGACCCGCTGGAGGCGGCCTTCCTGAGCGGCGGCCCCGGCCGGGTGGTGGACTCCGCCATCGCGGGGCTGCACGAGGACGGGCGGCTGCGCATCGCGGGGCCCGGCATCGTCGCAGTGGTGCGCCCCGAGGCCCGCAACCAGGTGGAGGCCGCGGTGTTCGACGTGCACGCGGCCGCCCCGAACGGCGCACTGCACACGCTGCGCATCGGTGTGATGCGCCGGGGCGCGGTGCAGTCGATCGGCGAGGGCCTGGCCCAGCGCGGCCTGATGGTGCGGCCGGGCTCCTCCGGCACGGTGCCCGGCTGGGCCGCCGGACTCTTCGCGCTGTCGTTCCTGAGCCTGCCGCTGGCCGTCGTGCTGACGGCGCTGCAGTACGCGGACGACACCGACCTCGCCGATGAACTGCCATTGATCGCCAAGGTGTTCCCGGCGATCCTCCTGGGCTTCATCTCCAGCATCGTGATCGCTGTCAAGGCCAAACGGCGGATCACCCCCGCGGGCCGCAGCGCCCTGCGGCGCTACCGCTCGGCCTACGGCCACCATCCGAGTGCCGTGCTCCGGGTCGCCCTCGCCGGCATCAATGGCATCCACGACGCGGAACTGCGGGCCCAGTTGGGCCCGGCGGCACGGCAACGCCTGCATCCTTCCGCCCTGTCGGACGCGGCCGTGCATGCGGCCGGGGACGCCGCGGGAGCGGGCGCCGAGGTCGTCTGGTGCGGCGGCGGATGCGGCGGCTCGTCCTGCGGCGGCTCCTCGTGCGGGAGCTCGTCCGGCGGGAGCGGGGACAGCGGAGGCTCGTCCTGCGGCAGCTCGGGGGGCTCGTCCTGCGGGGGCGGCAGCTCGTCCAGCTGCGGAGGCGGCTCCAGCTGCGGCAGCAGCTCCTGACACCTGCGACCTCCGGACTTGCGAGGGTGGGTCCAACACGTCGGGCGCGTACGGCAGTTGACGTACTCTCCCGCATTGGGCGCCACCCCGCCCGCAGCGCGCACTAGGGTCTGTCCGGCGGATCAGGCCGGACGTGGCTGGCCTCGCCCGACGAGTGCAGCTGAGCGGGCTCTGGCGCGTGCAGCTGCAAGGCGGAGGAGGGCGACAACGCGGAGCGTTGGCAACCGACGACAACGCCGCAGATGTGCGTGCCAGAGCCCGCGCCTCCGGCATGATCCGCCGGACAGACCCTGGCGTGCGGCGGTGCACCAGGAGGCACCATGCGATCCCTCACCGGCACCGGTCTGATCGTCGCGGGACTCACCGCGACCCTGGCCGCCCTGCTCTTCCCGATCTGGTCCTATGCCGACCGCGCGGGCACCGGCCTCGACACCCTCAACGCCCAGACGGTGTCGACCCGTTTCGGTCCGCTGTCCGCGCTCGACCGCGATTTCATCAACAAGGTGAGACTCGCGGGCCTCTGGGAGCTCCCGGCCGGCCAGCAGGCCCAGGAGCGCGGTACGAGCAAGGCCGTCCAGACGGCGGGGCGGCACCTGGTCGAGGGGCACACCTTCCTGGACGCCCGGGTGCGCGAGGTCGCCGCCGAGCTCAGCCTGGAGCTGCCGAACCAGCCCAATGAGCAGCAGCGCGGGTGGCTCGACGAACTGAGTGCGGCGCGCGGGGACGCGTACAACCAGAAGTTCGCCAACATCCTGCGCCTGGCGCACGGCCGGGTCTTCGCGGTGGTGGCCCAGGTGCGGGCGACCACCCGCAACTCACTGGTCCGCGAGCTCGCCGACGACGCGAACACGACCGTCCTTGACCACATCTCGGTCCTGGAGGCGACCGGGCTCGTCGACTTCGACGCGATCGCCGAGGACGCGGCGACCAACGGGCCGCGCCCGCCCGGCAGTTCACCGCCGCCGGCGGGCCCGACGAACTCGCCCGGGTCCGCGGTGGCGGTCACCCCGTCGCCGACCTTTTCGCTGCCGCCTGCGGCGTCGCGGCCGAACCCCGACAAAGAGAAAGAACGGTCACAAAGCTCAGAAAAGGAGCAAAATGGAAAGGGGGCGGGAAAAGAGGACCGCGAGAGGAAGGGGTCCTGAAAAACGGAACGTTGCGTACCGATCACGTTGTGTCCGCATAGTGAACAACCCATGGCGCTCACCAGCCAACTTCGCATAGAAACTCCGCCATGTTCTGGGTCCCTCTCCTCATGGTCGCGTGGGTCGTCGCCGCCACCTCCTGCGTCCGGCTCTGCCTCGCCGCGAGCCGCGCCGCCGAGCCCGCCGGAGCCGGCGCGGCCGAGCGGCCGGGCCGCGGCCATGCGCTGAGCCTGTACGAGGCCGCGTTCCTGTCCGGCGGCCCCTATCGCGTCGCCGACCTCACCCTGGTCTCGATGGCCCGCCAGCGCCGGCTGCTGCTCGCGCACACCGGGTGGGCCACCGTGGTCGACCCCACCGGCCACGACGAGATGGAACGCTCCGTGCTCGGCGCGATCGCCCCGGCCGGCGCCGAGCGGATAGCGCCGATACGCACCTCGGCCGCCGCGGCCGACTCCGTACGCGCCCTCGCCGAGCACCTGGTCGCCGTCGGCCTCGCGGTGCCGCACGCCGCGCGCTCCACCGTCGCGGGCTCGGTCCGCCAGGTGAAGACCGCCGCCCTCGCCGTGCTCGGCCTCGGCGCCGTCGCCGCGCTGATGTCGCCGGACGGCCAGGGCGGCTCCGTGGCCGTCTGGTTCGCGCTGCCGCTGATCCTCACCCTGGGCTGTCTGGCCATCGCCCGCTTCGAGGTCCACCCGTACACCCGCTGGGCCTCGCCCGCGGGCCAGCGGCTGCTCGGCTCGCTCGCACCGAACCCGGCCGGGGACGACCGCGCCTACCTGACGACGGTGGCCGTACGCGGTGTCCAGGGCATCCGGGACCCCGAACTGAGAGCCGCCTTCTCGAACGGCAAGGCGAACGACAGGGCGCACGGCGAGGGGAGCGCCGAGGCGCCCGGCGAGGCGCCCGGAAAGGGCTGATCGCCCTCCAGGGACTGCACATCGGGGTCAATCGCCCGACACCGCCCCGCGGGTCCTTTACTTCACCAACTGCCAGACGAAGTATCCCTTTTGTTCTGCCTGTTGTGCCGACTGCCCAGCCTCCGGCTCGTCCGGCGGTCGGCCGCCGACCGAAGGGATGCCGAAGCTCGATGAGAGCGCCACTCCTGTTTGGATTCGCCGGGTCCTTGGCCCTGACCGCCCTCGTCGCCACTCCCGCGGGCAGTACGCCCACGGGCGGCGCCCCCGCCGACAGCGAGGCCCGCGGAGTGGCGAGCGCGGCCCAGCGCGCCGCGGCCGCCGGGATCGACTTCGGCCGCTGCGCCGAGGTCGAGGCCCTGCCCCCGTCCGTCGAGTGCGGCACGGTCGAGGTTCCGCTCGACTACGCCCGCCCGAACGGCAAGAAGATCAAGCTGACCGTGAGCCGGACGAAGTCCAAGGGCAAGCCCGCCGAGCGGCAGGGCGCCCTCGTCTTCAACCCCGGCGGGCCCGGCGCCTCCGGGATGTACTTCCCGATGGCCGCCCAGCTCCCGGAGTGGCAGCGCATCGCGGCGGCGTACGACATCGTCGGCTACGCCCCGCGCGGTGTCGGGCGTTCGGCGCCGCTGTCCTGCCAGGACCCCAAGCAGTTCACCAAGGCCCCGACCCTGGCGCCGACCCACCCGGACGAGACGTACAAGAAGGAGCGCATCGCCCGCGCGAAGGCCTACGCGAGCGGCTGCGCCAAGAACGGCGGGGCCGCGCTCCCCCACTACACGTCGCTGAACAACGCCCGTGACCTGGACGTCCTGCGGGCCGGGCTCGGCGAGAAGAAGCTGACGTTCATGGGCGCCTCGTACGGCACCTACTTCGGCGCCCTGTACGCGACGATGTTCCCCTCGCACGTGCGCCGCATGGTCTTCGACTCGGCGGTCAACCCCGAGCCGGGCCAGATCTGGTACCGCAACAACCTCGACCAGTCGGTCGCCTTCGAGCGCCGCTGGGCCGACTTCCGCGCCTGGGTCGCCAAGCACGACGCCACGTACCGGCTGGGCAAGACCCCCGAGGCGGTGCAGCGCAGCTACGAGGAGGTGCGGGCCGAGCTCGCGCACAAGCCGGCCGGCGGCAAGGTCGGTCCTGGGCAGCTGCAGGCCGCGTATCTGCAGTCGGGCTACTACGACGACGTGTGGCCGCAGCGGGCCCTCGCGCTCGCCGAGTTCCGCCGGGGCAATCCGCGGGTGCTGATCGAGCAGGCAGCGCCGCAGCCCGACGCCGCGGTCGAGGAGGAGAACGGGAACGCCGTCTACACGGCCGTCGAGTGCAACGACGCGCCCTGGCCGACGGACTGGAAGGTCTGGGACCGCGACAATTCCCGCATCGCGCGCGTGGCGCCCTTCGAGACCTGGGACAACGCCTGGATGAACCTGCCGTGCGCCTACTGGCCGGCGCCCCGCCAGAAGCCCGTCGACATCAGGGCTCCGCACGGCGCCCTGCCGCCGACGCTGATCCTCGCGGCCGAGCGGGACGCGGCGACGCCGTACGAGGGCGCCCTGGAGCTGCACCGGCGACTGCCGGGTTCGGCCCTGGTGACGGAGCAGGACGCGGGCACGCACGGCATCGGATTCGGCGCCAACAGCTGCGTCAACGGCCACCTGGAGACGTATCTCCTGGAGGGCCGGCTGCCGGTGCGCCGCGCGGCCTGCGCGGCGCACCCGGAGCCCAAGCCCCTGGGGGCGGGCGGCCGTTCGGCCGCCCACGAGAAGGCCTGACCTTCCAGGTCTGTACGACCTTTAGGCCAGACCCGCCACGAGATCGGCGACGCTCTTGCGGCGGCCCGTGTAGAACGGCACCTCCTCGCGCACGTGCATCCGTGCCTCGGACGCGCGGAGGTGCCGCATCAGGTCGACGATGCGGTAGAGCTCGTCCGCCTCGAAGGCGAGCAGCCACTCGTAGTCGCCCAGCGAGAACGAGGCGACCGTGTTGGCGCGCACGTCGGGGTAGCCGCGGGCCATCATGCCGTGGTCCTTGAGCATGCGGCGACGGTCCTCGTCAGGCAGCAGGTACCAGTCGTAGGAGCGCACGAAGGGGTAGACGCTCACGTAGTTGCGGGGCGTCTCGTCGGCCAGGAAGGCCGGGATGTGCGACTTGTTGAACTCGGCGGGGCGGTGCAGCGCCATGTTCGACCAGACCGGCTCCAGGGCGCGGCCCAGCTTGGTGCGGCGGAAGAGGTTGTACGCCTCCTGCAGCTCGTCGGACGTCTCGGCGTGCCACCAGATCATGACGTCGGCGTCGGCGCGCAGCCCCGACACGTCGTACGTACCGCGCACGGTGATGTCCTTGGCGGCGAGCTGGTCGAACAGCTCCTGGACCTCGTCCGCGTAACCGGCACGGTCCTCGGGCAGTACGTCGCGCAGCTTGAAGACCGACCACAGCGTGTAGCGGATGACCTCGTTGAGGTCCTTGGCCTTCTTACCGGCGTTGGGCGTCTTGGCGGGGGCTTCGTCACTCATGGCCCTATTCTCCTCCGCCGCCGTGCAGGCTCTGCACCGGGTTCACGCTCAGCTGATCCATCCCACTGCGGTCCCCGCCGAGCTGATCCACGGCCGCATAGGCACTGGCGATGCAGGCCGGGATCCCCACTCCGTCGTACGCCGCCCCGCACACGGCAAGGCCCGGCAGCTTGCCGACGTGCTCGCGGATGCGGGCCACGCGCGCGTGGTGGCCGACGGGGTACTGGGGCAGACCGTCGTCCCAGCGGGTGACCCGGGTGGCGACGGGCGCGGCGCCAAGCCCGACCGCCTCCCGCAGATCGCGCCGCGACACCTCGATGAGCTCGTCGTCGCCGCGCTGCAGAATCTCGGTCTCGCCGTACCGCCCGACCGAGGTCCGCAGCACCACGAGCCCCGGATCCTCCTCGGCGATCCAGCCCCACTTCTGCGAGGCGAAGGTGGACGCCTTGATGGTGTGCCCGTCGATGGGCGGCACCAGGAACCCACTGCCCTCGGGCAGATCGACGTCCTCCTTACGGAAGGCGAGGGTCATGAGCGCCATGGAGGCGTACTCGACGGTGTGCAGCTCGGCAGCGGCACCCGGGGCGTCGGCCTCCAGGAGGCGGGCGGCGTGGGGGGCGGGCACGGCGAGGACGACGGCATCCCCTTCGAAGACCCGCCCACCGGCGACGACCCGCCAGGCCTGATCCACCGCACCCGGATCAGCCCGTCCGGCGCTTGAGGACACCGCCCGAAGGGCGGAAGGCGTCGCAGACTTACGGGAAGGGGCCGGCTGGGGAAAAGACCCACCCACGTGCCGCACCTCACTCACGCCCGCACCCAGGACGATCTCGCCCCCACGCGCGCGTACCGACTCCGCGACGGCAAGCGGCAGTTGCCCCACACCACCGACGATCCCCATGAACACCGGCCCGACCTGCTGCCGAGCCGCGGCCTTGGCCTGGATGTCCCGGACCCCGTCCAGCAATGACGCATGCCGAAGCGCCGCTTCGTACAGCTGCGGCACAGCCATCCGCATCGACAACCGATACGCATCCCCCGCGTACACCCCACCGAGCAACGGCTCGACCAGCCGATCGACCACCTCACGCCCGACCCGCGCCGCGACGTACTCGCCGACCGCCACGTCCTCGCCCACCTCGGTGGGAGCCAGCGACCGGTCCTCGCCGATCCGCCGCAGCCCCGCCTCCGAAAGCACCCCGGCCAGGGCGGACGCATCACCGGGCACGCCCATGACGTGCCCCTTGGGCATGGGGCACAGCGTGCCCCGGTTCCACAGCGAGGCCGTCGCCGTCGCAGGCGGCTGCAGCGCGCCGGCCAGCCCCACCTCGCGCGCGAGGGCGACCGCCTCCGGCCGCCGGGCCAGCATCGACTCGGCGCCCAGGTCGACGCGTACGCCCTCGATCGACCCGGCGTGCAGCTTGCCGCCGAGCCGGTCGGAGGCCTCCAGGACGGTCACCCGGGCGCCCCGGTCGAGCAGCCGGTGGGCGGCCGCCAGGCCGGTGATGCCGCCGCCGACGACGATCACGTGGGGGCGGTCCAGGGGGGCCGAGAGATCCGTACGGGTGTCCGTTTCGCGCATGCCCCCAGCCTCTCAGATCCCTCCCCGAGTCCCGAACGTGACCGCTTCGAGGCCGTCCCGCACCAAACCTTCCTCCCGCGCGGGGCGTCCAAGTAGCAACACTCACCACGCCTTTCGGGGGTACGTCACGATGCGCGCATCCAGCACGGCCGGGCAGCGGCCACCCAGGCACCGCCGCAGGCACCGCCCCGTCCAGGCCCTCGCGGCACTCCTGCTCGCGTTCGGCCTCGCGGCGGCGGGCTGCAGCGCGAACGACAGCGGCATGGACAGCGGCGACGACAAGGGCGGCAAGGCCGCGGCACCCGGGGCGGGTCGCCAGGAGGACAGCGCGACCGGCGCCGGCGGCGCGAGCGGCGCCGACAAGTCCGCCGCGAAGAAGCCCCCGAAAATCGCCGAGCACATCATCCGCACCGCCGACCTCACGGTCCGCGTCAAGGACGTCCCCGACGCCCTCGACAAGGCCCAGAGCGCGGCGCTCGACGCGGGCGGCATCGTCGGCAACGAGACCACCGACCGGGACAGCAAGGGGCATGAGCGTTCCCGCGTCGTGCTCCGGGTGCCGCAGGACAAGTACCAGGAAGTACTGGCCGCCTTGGAGGGCACCGGCCGGCTGATCGAGAAGAAGGTCAAGGCCGAGGACGTCTCCGACCAGGTGGTGGACGTCGAGAGCCGCATCAAGTCGCAGCAGGCCAGCGTCGCCCGGATCCGCGAACTCATGGACCGGGCCACCAAGCTGAGCGATGTGGTCACCCTGGAGGGCGAGTTGAGCTCCCGTCAGGCCGACCTCGAAGCACTGCTCGCCCAGCGGGAGTACCTCAAGGACCGCACGTCCCTGGCGACCATCACGCTCACGCTGTCCGAGACCGCCGTGAAGAAGAAGGCGGTCGCGGAGGACGACGACCCGACGTTCGTCGACGCGATCCAGGGTGGCTGGTCCGCGTTCGTGACCGCGCTGCGCTGGCTCACGGTGATCCTGGGCGCGGTGCTGCCGTTCGTGGCCGCGCTGCTCGTCCTGGCGTTCCTCTACCGGCTCGTACGTGCCCGCCTGCCGCGGCGCACTCCGGCGCTGCCGACCGGTGCGGGCGCGGGGGCACCCACCTGGGGACCGCCCGGTCCCAGGACGCCGGACACCACGTCCGAGGGCCAGGCACCGCAGGGCCCGGCAGCGCAGGGCCCTGCGCCCGAGGCTCCGCAGCAGGGGCCGCACGCCTGACCGCCGCGACGTCCCCCATTCGGCCGTACCAGGGTGAGGGCGGACCGGACCCCGCCGAAGCTGGCAGGAGTCCGCTCCCCCTCACCCACGAGGTGCGCCGATGCCCCCTGCCTCCCGCAATCCGCGCACGATCGCCGTCGGCGCGGTGGTGGCCGCCCTGCTGGTCGTCGCGATCGTCGCCGCGGCGGGCCTCGGCAACCCCCTCAACGACTTCACCCCGTACCGGGGCCGCGGCGCGATCACCGTGATCTGTGGCGTCCTCGGCCTCACGGGCGCCGCCGCCCTCCTGCTCAGGCCGTCCCCGGCCCGGCCCGACCACCTCGCCTGGTTCAGCGCGATCGTCAGCACCCTGTGTGTGCTCGCGACCGTGTTCGTCTGGATCTGCGTCGGCACCGGCCACTCCCTGAAGGACGTGCCGGGCTCCCCGGTGAGCGACCGGCGCCAGATGGCCGCGTACCTCGCGACGCACGAGAAGGAGCTCGGCCGCCCGCAGCAGATCCCGACCGGCGTGATGATCGAGACGCTGCAGTTCACGGAGGCCAACAACGTCAAACTCACCGGATACGTCTGGCAGCACCTCCCGGCGTCGGATCCCGCGGACAAGCCCCAGATCGAGCTGCCGGACGCGGTGGACGGCGGCATCACCGACGAGTTCTTCCGGGACCGGGACGGCGACCGGCAGGTGATCGGCTGGAAGCTGCGGGTCACGCTCCGCGAGCACTTCGACTACGGCCACTACCCGCTGGACAAGCAGGCGGTCTGGCTCGTCATGTGGCCACGGGCCACGAACACCGTCCTGGTCCCCGACTTCTCCGCCTATCCGCCCTGGCACCCGGACGAAAAGCTCGGCATGTACCCGGGCCTGGTCACCGGCGAATGGGAGCCCCAGTTCACGACGTACAGCCTGGACCACGCCCAGGAGCGCACCAACTACGGCCGCCCGGGCACCCGCATCGACGGGCAGATCCCGGAGCTGACGTTCTCGGCCGGGCTCGGCCGGGAGTTCCTCAGCCCGCTCCTGGACCGCCTGGTTCCGCTCGGCGTGATCGCGATGCTGGTCTTCGGCTCGCTCTTCGTGGTCACCACGGACTCGGACCGCCGCACCCTGTCCGGCTTCTCCACCTGGGCCGTCATCGGCTTCTGCGGCTCGATGATGCTGGTGGTCTCCGTCCAGCACAGCTCGCTCAGATCCGCGACCGGCTCCACCGGGGTCGTGTACGCGGAGTACTTCTACTTCATCCTGTACGTCGTGATCGGCCTGGTCGCCCTGAACGTCGTGGAGCACACCTCCGCCAAGCGCTTCCCGCTGGTCGACTGGCGCGGCAACGCGGCGGCCCGGCTCCTGTACTGGCCGGTGATCACGGTCCTGCTGCTCGCGACGACCGTCGGCGTGTTCCTGCTGTGACGACGGTACGACGCCGCGTGTGACGGCACGCCGCCGGGATGCGGCCCTTGGGCCCCCGCGTTAGGAAGGAACGTATGAACACATGGAGCATGCCCGTGGCCAAGGGGAGGGTCAGCGCGAAGTACAAGCAGCCCGGAGGATGGGCCGCCGGCTTCCACACCGGAGTCGACTTCGCCGTCCCGACCGGTACCGCCATCACCGCGGTGGGTCCCGGCAAGGTCGTGGTCGCCGGTGATCAGGGCGCGTACGGGAACTGCGTGATCATCCAGATGTCCGACGGCCGGTTCACGCTGTACGCGCACCTCAGCAAGATCGAGGTCGGCGTCGGTACGAACGTCGACGGCGGCCGGCGGATCGGGCTTTCGGGCGCGACCGGCAATGTCACCGGACCGCACCTGCACTTCGAAGCGCGCACCGCCAACAACTACAACGGCCACACCGACCCCATGGCGTACCTGGCCGACAAGGGCGTCGCGCGGGCCGCCAAGAAGACGACGGCGCGCAAGACCACGGCCAAGAAGGCCCCGGCGAAGAAGGCCGCCCCCAAGAAGGCACCGGCGACCTACACGGTGCGCGCGGGCGACACCCTGTCCGGCATCGCACTCGCCAAGCTGGGCAACGCGGGCCGCTACCCGGAGATCGCCGCCCTGAACGGCATCGCGAACCCGAACCTGATCCAGGTCGGCCAGAAGCTGAAGCTTCCTTAGGCCCGGCCCCAACTACCGTGTCCGGAGGCCCTGGTGGCTGATCCGCTGTCCGCCGACGCCTTCCTCGCCGCGCTCAGGGGCGAGGGGGTCAAGGTCGTCGAGGTCGATGGCTGGCGTTCCCGCAATCGCGATCACAAGGGCAAGTGGGGCCCGGTGAACGGCGTGATGATCCATCACACCGTCACGCGCGGCACGGCCGCCACGGTCAAGCTCTGCGTCGAGGGGCACGGCGATCTGCCGGGACCGCTGTGCCACGCGGTGATCGCCAAGGACGGCACGGTCCATGTGATCGGCTACGGCCGCGCGAACCACGCGGGCCTCGGCGACCCGGCCGTGCTCGACGCGGTGGTGGCCGAGTCCGGGCTGCCCGCCAACAAGGAGAACGTGACCGACGGCAACCGGCACTTCTACGGCTTCGAATGCGAGAACATGGGCGACGGCAAGGACCCCTGGCCCGCCGCCCAGGTCGACGCCATCGTGCGCGTCGCGGCCGGCCTGTGCCGCGCCCACGGCTGGGGCACGACCGGCACCACGTCGGTGATCGGGCACGCGGAGTGGCAGGTCGGCAAGATCGACCCCAAGGGTCCGGGCATCACGATGGACGCCGTACGCAAGGAAGTTGCGGCCCGCCTGAAGGCCCCGGCGGCAAAGGAGCCGCCCAAGCCACCCGCCCCGGCCGGTCCCCCGACGTACACGGTCCGCGAGGGCGAGACGCTGGGCTGGATCGCGGAGGCGTACGGCACGACGGTCGCGGAGCTGCAGAAGCTCAACCCTGACATCAAGGACCCGGACAAGCTGGCGGTAGACCAGAAGGTCAAGTTGCCCGGATAGGGCTCAACCGGCCGCGGAACTGCGGGGTGTCGGTGAGGTTGTCAGTGGGTCGACGTAGCGTGTCCGTATGAGTGAACGACTGGTCGTCATCGGCGGGGACGCGGCAGGCATGTCCGCCGCGTCCCAGGCCCGCAGGCTCAAGGGCCCCGGGGAGCTGGAGATCGTGGCCTTCGAGCGGGGCCACTTCACGTCGTTCTCGGCGTGCGGGATTCCGTACTGGGTGGGCGGCGAGGTCCCCGAGCGCGACCAACTCATCGCGCGCACACCGGAGGAGCACCGGGCGCGCGACATCGACCTGCGGATGCGCACGGAGGTCGTGCGCATCGACGTGGACGGTCAGGCCGTCCTGGCCCGCGACCTCGCATCGGGCGACGAGTACTGGACGACGTACGACAAGCTCGTCATCGCCACCGGCGCCCGCCCGATCCGCCCCACCCTCCCCGGCATCGACGCCCCCGGCGTGCACGGCGTGCAGACCCTCGACGACGGCCAGGCGCTGCTCGACACCCTCGGGTCGACGAAGGGCAGGCGCGCGGTCGTGGTCGGCGCGGGCTACATCGGCGTGGAGATGGCGGAGGCCCTGACCCACCGCGGGTACGAGGTCACGGTGGTCAACCGCGGCGCGGAGCCGATGTCCACGCTCGACCCCGACATGGGCCGCCTGGTGCACGACGCGATGACCGGCATGGGGATCGGGATGGCGAGCAACGCCGAGGTCACCAAGGTCCTCACGGACGACGACGGCCGGGTCCGGGCGGTGGCCACGGATTCGGGCGAGTACCCGGCGGACGTGGTGGTGCTCGGCATCGGCGTACGCCCGGAGACCGGACTCGCCCGCGAGGCGGGGCTGCCGCTCGGCGAACACGGCGGCCTGCTCACGGACTTGGCGATGCGGGTGCGCGGCCACGACAACATCTGGGCGGGCGGCGACTGCGTGGAGGTCCTCGACCTGGTGTCGGGCCGCGAACGCCACATCGCCCTTGGCACGCACGCGAACAAGCACGGGCAGGTCATCGGCTCGGGCGTGGGCGGGGGGTACGGCACGTTCCCGGGAGTCGTCGGTACGGCGGTCAGCAAGGTCTGCGACCTGGAGATCGCCCGCACCGGCCTGCGCGAGAAGGACGCCAAGGCGGCCGGCCTGCAGTACGTGACGGCGACGATCCAGTCGACGAACAGCGCGGGCTACTACCCGGGCGCGGCCCTGATGACGGTGAAGATGCTCGCCGAACGCCGCTCGGGGCGCCTGCTCGGCGTGCAGATCGTGGGCCGCGAGGGCTCGGCCAAGCGCGTCGACATCGCGGCGGTCGCGCTGACCGCGGGGATGACGGTGGACCAGGTGGTGTCCCTGGACCTGGGGTACGCGCCGCCGTTCTCACCGGTGTGGGACCCGGTCCTGGTGGCCGCCCGGAAGGCGGTCACGGCGGTGCGCAAGGCGGGCTGAGCGTGGGAGGCCGGGGCGGGGCCCGGCCTCAACTCGCCGCCGCTTCCTCCTCCTCGCCGCACCAGGAATCGACGCTCCGCACGCCCTCCCGGGCCAGCGAGGCGAGGAAGCGGGGGCAGCTCACGGCGTCCGCGGCGGGGGCGGTGTCCGGGGCGTACAGCGGGCGCAGGTCGAGCTTCTCGATGCCGCCGTGGAGCGACGGGTGCTCTCCCTCGTGGGTGCAGGCCTCGGCCTGCGGGGTGTCGGCGAGGGTGCGGAGCAGGGCGCGGATGTCGCGGGCCATGGCGATGGGCGGGCCGGGGTCGGCCTTCCGGAGAGCCTCGTGCGCGGCAAGGAGCAGGACGACGCGCTCCCGCTCGTGGGTGGCCGCCGGGTAGCGCCGGGCTGCCCATACGCCCAGGTCACCCCGGGCCGTGGTGCGGGGGTCGGCGAATCGCTCCGCGAACCGCTCGATGTCCAACTGGCCATCCGCGCGCAGGAGTTCGGGATCGAGGTGCCCGGTGTCCAGGTACCCGAAGAGCAGCTCGCGCGCCGCCCGCAGCTCATCCAGGGTGTCGCGGGCGTTGGCGGCCACGAACGTCGGGCAGAGCCAGGGCTCCAGATCCATGCCCTTGCGCCGCAGCACGCCACGGCCACCGCCGTCGCCCAGGTGAACGCCGAGGTCGATGAGGTCGGCGCTGTAGCGGGGCACCTTGGGGTGACCACCAGCGCCATGGGGGCAGGCAGTGCCGTCGGCGTCGGACGGCACGGTCTCCAGGTTCTTGATCATTCGATCGAGCACCCAGCGCTTGCGCACGATGCCGGAGACGGCGTACGGGGTCGCGCCCATGACCACGAGCACTTCCCCCGCCCGGGTGTCCCAACTGCTGTGCTTCGAGAGGAAGATCCCGGATTCGGCTATCGCGTGGTAGGCGCTTATCCAGGCCGGCGGGTATCCCTCCAGGACGGACAGCAGATCCCTGACCCGCCGCCGTTCGCCCACCGGGAGCCGGGGCGGGACGTCCGTGACCGAACCGGGTTCGAGGTAGTCCATGCCCACGCGCGCCAGACCGGCGGCATTGCGCGGGCAAGCCCACTGCTCGGGCGACCAGTCCCGGTCCCACCAGTCGGCATCGGCACCGGCCAGGTGCAGGGCGATGCCACCCAGGTCCTCGATGTAGCGGTCCAGGTCGGCCTCGTACGGATGCGCGTCATGCGTGCACGCGCCGCCCTTGAGCGCCTCGTCGGCCAGGTGGAGCACGTCGAGCACGACCCCGAACACCCCGTCCCCCGGCGTATCACCGACGTACGGCACCATCATCACGAGCCCGAACACCCACTGCCCGGCCAGCGCCCCGCCAGGGTCGGCAGCGAGGGAGCGCGCGCACTCCAGGACGACCCGGTCGTGATCGTCGTCCTCATAGGCCTCGGAGTCGTCGAACACCTCGGTCCACTCATCGACGACTTCGTCCCAAGCGATCTCGCCCATGCCGCGCGCCCCCACTCGCCGGTCCTACACGTCGATCAGCGCGCCGTCTTCGCGTGCACGTCCGCCACGAGCCGGGTCAGCGCGTCCGGGTCCGTCGTCGGCAGCACGCCGTGACCCAGGTTGAAGATGTGGCCCTCCAGGTCGGCGGCGGCCGCAAGGACCTCGTCCGTCTTGGCCTCGACCGCCTCGGTCGTGGAGAAGAGCACGGCCGGGTCCAGGTTGCCCTGCAGCGCCTTGCCGGGGCCGACGCGGCGGGCCGCCTCGTCCAGCGGGACGCGCCAGTCGACGCCCACGACATCCGCGCCGGCCTCACCAAGGAGCCCGAGCAGTTCGCCGGTGCCCACGCCGAAGTGGATGCGCGGCACGCCGTACGAGGCCACCGCGTCGAAGACCTTCGCCGAGGCGGGCATCACCGAGCGGCGGTAGTCCGCCGGGGAGAGCGCGCCGACCCAGGAGTCGAAGAGCTGCACGGCCGAGGCGCCCGCCTCGATCTGCACCTTGAGGAAGGCGCCGGTGATCTCGGCGAGGCGGTCGAGCAGGTCGGCCCAGAGCTGCGGGTCGCCGTACATGAGCGCCTTGGTGTGCTCGTGGTTACGGGACGGACCGCCCTCCACGAGGTAGCTCGCGAGAGTGAAAGGCGCACCAGCGAAACCGATCAGCGGGGTCTCGCCGAGCTCACCGGTGAGCATGCCGATCGCCTCGGTGACGTAACTGACGTCCTCGGGCGTGAGGTCCCGAAGGCGGGCCAGATCGGCGCGCGTACGAATCGGCTCGGCGACGACCGGGCCGACGCCCGGCTTGATGTCGAGGTCGATGCCGATGGCCTTGAGCGGGACGACGATGTCGCTGAAGTAGATCGCCGCGTCCACGTTGTGCCGCCGCACGGGCTGCAGCGTGATCTCGGTGACCAGGTCGGGGCGCATGCACGACTCGAGCATCGCGGTGCCCTCGCGGACCTTGCGGTACTCGGGCAGCGACCGGCCGGCCTGCCGCATGAACCACACCGGGGTGTGGGGCACGGGTTCACGCCTGCACGCCTTCATGAAAGCGGAGTCGTACGTCTTGCTCGGCTGCTGGCCCTGCGGGCGATCGTTGGCACTCACGTCGGAAAGTCTCGCACGTATGACGAAGTGCCCGGCTCGACCCGGGTGCGTCTTCCTGCACGGAGCCCGAGTTCCCCTTAACCTTCCCCGCATGGCTGCGGCGCAGGGACAACTGTCGGAGGGTGCGGACGGGATGGACAGTACGGAGGGGAACGCGGCGGACTCATTGCCGCTCCCGTTCCGCGCGGCCGTCGAAGCACTGCGGGCCGCCCGGCTGCGGCCCGAGATCGAGATCGAGCCGACCCGCGCTCCACAGCGGCTCGCCCCGCACGCGTACGCCCTGGAGGCGGCCGTCGTGGACGGGGACGAGGACTTGGCGGACGGACGGCTCGTGCTGCTGCACGACCCGTCCGGGCACGACGCCTGGCAAGGCACCTTCCGCCTGGTCACGCTGGTGCGCGCGGAACTGGAGCCGGAGATGGCGGCCGACCCGCTGCTGCCCGAGGTGTGCTGGTCCTGGCTGACCGGCGCACTGCAGGGGCGCGGTCTGTCGTACGGCGAGCCGAGCGGGACCGTCACTCGTGCGGGTTCCCATTACTTCGGCGGCCTGTCCGGACGCCCGTCCGCCTCGCAGATCGAGATCCGGGCGTCCTGGACCCCGCGCGAGGGCATGGGCGGCGTACCGGACGCGGCCTCGCACCTGGCGGCCTGGTCCGATCTCCTTTCACAGGTCGCCGGGCTGCCGCCGACCGGGCCGACGGACGCCTCGATCGTCTCGCTCCCGCAGCGGCGCGGGCCGCAGCCCACCTGATCCACGGCAGTCGCGGGGGCCTCGCTCAAGAGGCCCTCGGCAGGCTCTCGAGGTTCATCAGAAGGTGGCTCCGACTCGGTTCGATCTTCGGATGATCGATCACGCGTCCGAATTGCCCGAATTGCGGGTCACCAAATCGTGATCATTCGCTAAAGGCGAGCGGGATTGCTGCCGAAGAGGTTTGTGACCTTGAAAGCACGGTTCGCCCCGGCTTAATCCCCGAGCCGGCATCCGTCCCGCCATCCCCAGGAGGCCTGGTGTCCGTTCTCCTCGAGCAGCCCGCAAGCCTGGTCGCCTATCGCCCGAACAAGCCGACCGCCATGGTCGTCGTGGCGGATCCGCGCGTCCGATCCACCGTCACCCGCCACCTCTGGGCGCTCGGAGTACGTGACGTCATCGAGGCGTCCTCCATCGCCGAGGCCCGTCCCCGCATCGGCAACCCGCGCGACATCTGCGTCGCCGATGTCCACCTCCCCGACGGCTCGGGTCTCACCCTGCTGTCGGAGACCCGAGCCGCAGGGTGGCCGAACGGCCTGGCCCTGTCCGCCGCCGACGACATCGGCGCCGTACGCAATGCCCTCGCGGGCGGCGTCAAGGGCTATGTCGTCACCGGCACCCGCACGAACGTCGGGCTCCCCACCCGGCCCGGCGCCGCACCCATCGGCGCCGCCGCCGCCCGCATGCACCGCCGCCCCCCGGGGGCCCCGAGCCACCCGGGCGGTTACCGCGAGCTTTCGGGCCGTGAGGTGGAGGTGCTGCGACTGGTTGCGGAGGGCCAGTCCAACAAGGCCATCGGAGTCTCGATGGGCCTGTCCGCCCTGACCGTCAAGAGCCACCTCGCCCGGATCGCACGCAAGCTCGGCACGGGCGACCGTGCCGGGATGGTCGCCGTCGCGCTGCGTACCGGAATCATCCACTGAAGGATTTACAGCACCACAGGGCCCGTCGACGGAACGTTCCGTCGACGGGCCCTGTGCATACACAGATACCCTTTACAGGTGACCGACGCCCAAGAGACCGCAGCAGACAGCTCACTGCGAACCACCGGAGGCGCTCCTCCGGACGACGTCGAAACGGCGCCGATCCCCTTGCTCGAGCCCCGTGACGGCATTCCTCCCGTTATCGCCGACGAAGAATCCCTCGCCGAAGTGATCGCCGCCTTCGCCGCCGGGACCGGCCCTGTCGCCGTCGACGCCGAGCGCGCCTCCGGCTACCGCTACGGGCAGCGCGCCTATCTGGTGCAGCTGCGCCGCGAGGGCGCGGGCTCCGCGCTGATCGACCCCGTGGGCTGCCCCGACCTGTCCGGGCTCGGCGCGGCGATCGCGGACGCCGAGTGGGTGCTGCACGCCGCCACTCAGGACCTGCCCTGTCTGCGCGAAATAGGCATGATCCCGACCCGGATCTTCGACACCGAGCTGGCCGGACGCCTCGCGGGCTTCCCGCGCGTCGGCCTCGGCGCGATGGTCGAGTCCGTGCTCGGTTACGTACTGGAGAAGGGCCACTCCGCCGTCGACTGGTCGACCCGGCCGCTGCCCGAGCCCTGGCTGCGCTATGCGGCGCTCGACGTCGAGCTGCTCGTGGACCTGCGGGACGCGCTGGAGAAGGAGCTCGACCGGCAGGGCAAGCTGGGCTGGGCCCTGGAGGAGTTCGACGCGATCGCCTCGGCGCCGCCCGCGCCGCCGCGCAAGGACCCGTGGCGGCGTACGTCCGGGATGCACAAGGTGCGCCGGCGCCGGCAGATGGCGGTCGTGCGGGAGCTGTGGAACGCCCGGGACCGCATCGCGCAGCGCCGCGACGTCTCGCCGGGCAAGGTGCTCAGCGACTCCGCGATCGTCGAGGCCGCGCTCGCGCTGCCAGCCAACGCGCACGCGCTGTCCGCGCTGAACGGCTACGGGCACCGCATGGGGCGGCGTCAGCTGGAGCAGTGGCAGGCCGCGATCGACCGGGCCAAGGCACTGCCGGACGTGGAACTGCCGCAGCCGGGGCAGCAGTTGGCGGGTCCCCCGCCGCCGCGCTCGTGGGCGGACCGGGATCCGGCGGCGGCGGCGCGGCTCAGCGCCGCGCGGGCCGCGGTCAGCGCGCTGGCCGAGACGCTGAACATGCCGCAGGAGAACCTGATCACGCCGGACACGGTGCGGCGGCTGTGCTGGGAGCCGCCGGCGCAGGTGTCGGCCGACGCCGTCGCCTCGGCGCTCTCCGGGTACGGGGCGCGCGCCTGGCAGGTCGAGCAGGTCACGCCGGTCCTGGTGACGGCGCTCTCGGCGACGGCGACCGCCTGACGCTTCTCCACTGCTGTCGCTGTACGACGATGCCCCGCGGCCCGACCGGTCGCGGGGCATCATGCGTGCTCGGCACCGCTCGCCCTACTCGACGACGATGTTCACGGGGATGTTGCCACGGGTCGCGTTGGAGTACGGGCACACCTGGTGGGTGGCGTCCAGGAGTTCACGGCTCGTCTCGGCCGGGATCTCGTCGGGGAACTCCACGCCCAGGGTGACTTCGAGGCCGAAGCCGCCGGCGCCGTTCGCCACCAGGCCCACCTGGGCGGTCACCGAGACATCGGTGACGTCGATCTTCTTCTTGCCCGCGACGAGCTTCATCGCGCTGGCGAAACAGGCCGCGTAACCGGCGGCGAAGAGCTGCTCCGGGTTGGTGCCGGCGCCGTCGCCGCCCAGGGCGGTCGGCTGGGCGAGCTTGACGTCCGAGGTGACCGCGCGACCGTCGCGGCCGGACGCCGTCGCCACCGCGGTGTAGAGAGCGCTCATGGGGTTCCTCCTGAAGTCGATGAAGTCGATGAAGTCAATGAGCAATGAAAGCCACAGCCACACAGACAGGTCTGTCTGGGATGCTGTGCAGCAGACTAGACAGACCTGTCTGTTAGGGTCAAGTCATGTCCAGGAAGAGCCCCGCACGCAGCCGAATCCTCGAGACCGCGACCCGCCTCTTCTACACGGAGGGCGTGCACGCGGTCGGAATCGACCGGATCATCGCCGAGGCCGGGGTGGCGAAGGCGACCTTCTACCACCACTTCCCGGCCAAGGACGTCCTCGTACAGGCCTATGTCGAGGAGCAGAGCCGGCTGCAGCAGGAGGCGGCCGCGCAGCTGCCCGAGGCGGCGCCGCGCGACACCCTGCTCGCGGTCTTCGCGCACATGGGAGAGGTGGGCGTCTCCCCCGACTTCCGCGGCTGCCCGTTCATCAACGCCGCGGCGGAGTACCCCGACCCCGCCCACCCCGTGCGGCAGACCATCGATGAGCACCGGCGGTGGTTCCGGGAGCTCGTACGGGATCTCCTCGCCCTGGCCGGCGACCCGGACGCCGGGCGCACGGCGGACATCCTCGTGCTGGTCAGGGACGGTCTCGCGGTCGGCTGCGATCTCGACGCGCCCGCCGGGCTGCAGGCCCTGGTGCGGGATGCGGTGATCCGAGTGCTCGATGGAGCCGGGGCCCGGGTGTGACGTTCGCCGCTCCGGCCGGTGGCACTGTCGCCATTGGTTACCGGCAAGTAGCATGAAGAGGTGAGCGCGCGCTCAGGCGTGTGCGTACGCAGCGATCCCGCACCCTCTGGAGGAGAGCCATCGTGCCTCGTACCGTCAAGGAAGTCGTCTTCGTAGACGGCGTCCGCACCCCGTTCGGCAAGGCGGGCCCGAAGGGCATCTACCACGAGACCCGCGCCGACGACCTCGTCGTCAAGGCCATCCGGGAGCTGCTGCGCCGGAACCCGAACCTGGAGCCCGCGAAGATCGATGAGGTCGCCATCGCCGCGACCACGCAGATCGGCGACCAGGGCCTGACCATCGGCCGTACCGCCGGGATCCTGGCGGGCCTGCCGCAGTCCGTGCCGGGCTACTCGATCGACCGCATGTGCGCGGGCGCGCTGACCGCCGTGACCGCCGTCGCGGGCAGTGTGGCCTTCGGTGCGTACGACGCCGCCATCGCCGGTGGTGTCGAGCACATGGGCCGCCACCCCATGGGTGAGGGCGTCGACCCGAACCCGCGGTTCGTGAGCGAGAAGCTCGTCGACGAGTCCGCCCTGTTCATGGGCATGACCGCCGAGAACCTGCACGACCGCTACCCGACCATCACCAAGCAGCGCGCCGACGAATACGCCGTGCGCTCGCAGGAGAAGGCCGCCAAGGCGTACGCCGACGGCAAGATCCAGGCGGACCTGGTGCCGATCTCGGTGCGCAACACCAACTCCGAGGTGGGCGAGACCGGTTGGGGCCTGGTGACGGCGGACGAGCCGATGCGTCCGGGGACCACCCTGGAGAACCTGGCGGGCCTCAAGACCCCGTTCCGTACGCACGGACGGGTCACCGCCGGTAACGCGGCCGGTCTCAACGACGGTGCGACCGCCTCGCTCATCGCGTCCGAGGACTTCGCGCGCGAGAACAACCTGCCGGTCAAGATGCGCCTCGTCTCCTACTCCTTCGCGGGTGTGGAGCCGGAGGTCATGGGCTACGGCCCGATCCCGGCCACCGAGAAGGCCCTCGCGCAGGCCGGTCTGTCCATCTCGGACATCGGTCTCTTCGAGGTCAACGAGGCCTTCGCCGTGCAGGTGCTCGCCTTCCTCGAGCACTACGGCATCGCGGACGACGACGCCCGCGTCAACCAGTACGGCGGCGCCATCGCCTTCGGCCACCCCCTCGCCTCCTCCGGTGTGCGTCTGATGACGCAGCTGGCGCGGCAGTTCGAGGAGCAGCCCGAGGTCCGTTACGGCCTCACCACCATGTGCGTCGGCTTCGGCATGGGCGCCACGGTCATCTGGGAGAACCCGCACCACAAGGACGCCGGAGGCGACAAGTGAGCACCACCACCGCTGAGTTGTTGAAGGGTGCGGCCGAGCTGTTCCCCGACGAGGTCGTGACGCAGGCGCACGTACGTCACCTCCAACTGCCGGGCGGGGCGGGCAACTTCGCCCTCATCACGCTCGACAACGGCCTGGACCACACCAAGCCGACCACCTTCGGCCCGCAGTCCCTCGCGAACCTGAACGCCGCGATCGACCAGGTCGAGCAGGAGGCCATCGCCGGCTCCGTCGTCGGTGTGGGCATCACCGGCAAGCCGTTCATCTTCGCGGTCGGCGCCGACCTCAAGGGCGTCGAGCTGCTCAAGACGCACGAGGACGCGCTGGCCATCGGCAAGGGCGGGCACGACGTCTTCAAGCGTCTGTCCGCGCTGAACGTGCCGACCTTCGCGTACTACAACGGTGCGGCGATGGGAGGCGGTGTGGAGGTCGGTCTGCACTGCTCCTATCGCACCGTCTCGAAGGCCATCCCGGCCTTCTCGCTGCCCGAGGTCTTCCTCGGTCTGGTTCCGGGCTGGGGCGGCTGCGCGCTGCTCCCGAACCTGATCGGCGCCGAGCGCGCGGTCTCGGTCATCATCGAGAACTCGCTCAACCAGAACCGTCAGCTCAAGGGCAAGCAGGTCTTCGAACTCGGCATCGCGGACGCGCTGTTCGAGGGTGCGGACTTCCTGGAGCAGTCGCTGATCTGGACCGCTTCGGTGCTGAATGGTTCCGTCAAGGTCGAGCGCGCCGAGATCGACCGCGGTGATGCGTGGGACGCCGCAGTGGCCAAGGGCCGCTTCGTCGCGGACAGCAAGGTGCACGGGGCCGCTCCGGCCGCGTACCGCGCCCTGGAGATCATCGAGGCTGCCAAGTCCGGTGACCTGCAGGCCGGTTTCGACGCCGAGGACAAGGCGCTCGCCGACCTCATCATGGGTGGCGAACTCCGGTCCGGGATCTACGCGTTCAACCTGGTCCAGAAGCGCGGCAAGCGCCCGGCGGGTGCCCCGTCGAAGGACCTGGCGCGCCCCGTCACCAAGGTCGGTGTCGTGGGTGCCGGTCTGATGGCCTCGCAGCTGGCGCTGCTGTTCCTGCGCCGCCTCGAGGTGCCGGTCGTGCTGACCGACATCGACCAGGAGCGCATCGACAAGGGTGTCTCGTACGTCCACGGCGAGATCGACAAGCTGCTCGGCAAGCGCCGCATCAACCAGGACAAGGCCAACCGCCTCAAGGCCCTGGTGAGCGGTGACCTGGACAAGGCCGCCGCGTTCGGTGACGCCGACTTCGTCATCGAGGCCGTCTTCGAGGAGATGGGCGTCAAGCAGCAGGTGTTCGCGGAGGTCGAGGCGGTCGCCCCGGCGCACGCGATCCTCGCCACCAACACCTCGTCGCTGTCCGTCTCCGAGATGGCGTCGAAGCTGCAGCACCCGGAGCGGGTCGTCGGCTTCCACTTCTTCAACCCGGTCGCCGTCCTCCCGCTGCTCGAGATCGTGCGCGGCGAGCAGACGGACGACGCCTCGCTGGCCACGGCCTTCGGTGTCGCGAAGAAGCTCAAGAAGACGGCTGTGCTGGTGAAGGACGCCCCGGCGTTCGTCGTGAACCGGATCCTGACCCGCTTCATGGGCGAGATCCAGAACGTGATCGACGAGGGTACGCCGGTCGCCGTCGCGGAGAAGGCCGTCGAGCCGCTCGGTCTGCCGATGTCGCCGCTGGTGCTGCTCGAGCTCGTCGGCCCGGCGATCGGCCTGCACGTCTCGGAGACCCTGAACCGGTCCTTCCCGGACCGCTTCACGGTGTCCCCGAACCTCGCCGCCGTCGTCAAGGCCGGCAAGCGCGGCTTCTACGTCTACGACTCGGGCAAGCCCGAGCTGGACCCCGAGGTCGCGGCGCTGCTTCAGCAGGGCGATGTCGTGCTCAGCGAGGAGCAGGTGCGGGACCGGGTGCTCGACGCGGTGGCCCAGGAGATCGGGCTGATGCTTGAGGAAGGTGTTGTGGCTGAGGCTCAGGACATCGACCTTTGCCTGATCACGGGTGCGGGCTGGCCCTTCCACCTGGGTGGCGTCACGCCCTACCTGGACCGCGAGGGCGTCAGCGAGCGCGTGAACGGCAAGCGGTTCCTGGCGCAGGGTGTGGCCAGCGTTCCCGCGTAACACGTCTGTTGTCACGGCTTCGGGCCGTACGGGAGTTGCTCCCGTACGGCCCGTTTCGCCATGCGCTTCGGTGGGCGGCCCCGCTCAACTCCCCAGGTCGAGGACCTTGAAGGCCAGCTCCCGCGCGGTGGTGAAGTACGGCCTCAACTCCCGCTTCCCGGTGGCGGTTTCGAGCACCGGACGCGGGAACGTGAAGACGTCCATCGGGTTGCGTACATCCGTCGCGAGCTTCCCGAAGGGGACGGTGGCCGCGTCCGCGTAGGGCCGCAGCGACATGTCCCAGACGTCCTCGCGCCCGATCCGGGCCCCGGCCAGCGCCGACGACGAGATCTCCGCGCGCAGCAGCGCCCCGCGGACGGCCGTGATGGGGAACTCCATGCGGTGGCCCGACTGACGGTGATGCGCGACGACGGCCGCGCCCTGCGCCAGTTGACCGCCCCACAGCACGGCGTTGAGCTGCACCGACTCATGGAGCACGGCGAGCCCGCTGACCTCGGCGTGAACCTCGCGGACCACGCTGCGGACCCGCAGCCGCCGGCCCTCGGCAAGGTACGGCACGCGGTACTCGAGCCCCGCGCCCTCGGCCCGGGGCAGCGTCAGGTTGAGCAGTTCCCCGCTGTCGACGCTCTCGGCGCGCAGCGGCACGGCGTGGCCCTCGTCGGACTGAACCAGGAGCTCCCACTCGCCGTCGGGCAGCGAGCCGTGCCCGGGGACGACCGCCTCCGGCGCCGTGCGGTGGTCCCAGTCGGGGGCAAGGCGGAAGGGGAAGCGGAGCGGCTCCTGTCCGCCTCCCACGGGGCGGCACAGCAGGTGCAGCGCGTGGTCCCGGGCGTGGCCGAGCAGCCGGACGTGCAGATCGCCCTGCCGGCTCACCCGGCAGGTGGCCCGGTCGGGCAGCGAGCGGCGGGCCAGCGCGCCGCCCAGGACGTGCTCGAAGGTGGCGAGGCTCGCGGGCTCCTGGAAGCGGACGGCGTTCTGCTCGGCGGCGAGGCCCATCGCGGCCCGCTTGTCGTCGTCCTCGATGAGCTGGAGCATCGCCTGCGCCATGGCCAGACAGTCGCCGACCGGGACGAGGGTGCCGTCGACGCCGGGGCTGACGATGTTGCGCGGGCCGTGGTCGCAGTCGGTGCTGATCACCGGAAGGCGGGCGGCCATGGCCTCCACCAGGACCACGCCGAAGGGCTCGCGCCTGGAGGGCAGGACGAAGAGCGAGCCCTTGGCGAACTCGTCGTTGACGCCGTCGACCGGGCCCATCAGGAAGACGTTGTTGTACGCCTTGAGCGACTCGATCTTCGCCCGGAGGTTGCGCTTCTCCTCGCCGTCGCCGTAGATGCGCAGCTCCCAGTCGGGGCGGCGGGTGGCCACGATCGCGAACGCGTCGATGAGGTCGTCGAAGCCCTTGTGCGCCTTGAGGACGCCGGCCGTGACGACCACCTTGTTGCGGCCGGTGGAGCGGGCCGCGCCGGCCGCGGGAATGCAGTTGGGCAGCACCGACAGCGGGGCGCGGCCCTCGCAGGCCTCGCCGAGGGTGCGGTGCTCCTCGGGGGTCAGCACCGTCACCGCGTCGAAGGCGGTCTTGTACAGCTCGAAGAGCGGCTTGCGGATGTCGGCACGGTACTCGGTCGGTCGGGAGTGCTCCTGCGCGATCTTGAGGTACGAGCCACCGGTGGCCCGGCCGAGCAGCAGGCTGATCTTGGGGTTGGAGCTGACCACGACATCGGCGTCGGTGGTCTCGAGATGGCTGAGCAGCCGCTTCTCGGCGAGCCGGCTGACCCACGGCTTGCCCCTGACCGGGGTGTCCGGGTAGGTCAGCGGCGCCTTGTCCAGCAGCGGGTCCTCGCCGTCGTAGTACGGCGAGTTCGGGCGACCGTCCGTCAGGTCGACGGTGCGGACCCGGCTGTCGAGCGGGCTCGGCGAGGTGTCGGCGGTCCGTCGCAGCGAGACGATTTCCACCTCGTGCTTCTCGGCGAGGGCACCGGCCAGATTGTGGGTCGCCGTCACGACGCCGCCGATGTGGTAGCGGTCCACGACGATGAACGAGATCTTCACGCAAGGCTCCAAGACAGGCAGAGGGGTCGGTCTCGGCCGGCCGAGTGGGAGGGTCTCGGCCGGCCGGCTGTCGGGGTGGGCGGGTCAGGCCTGCAGCACGGACGCGGCCACCGGGAACTGCCGCGTCTCCCGGTCGTCGCTGCGGCGGCCCGCCAACTGCTCGTAGCGCACGGCGCTTTCGGCCGGTCGTCCGCCGCGCCGCCGCATGCGCGGGGTGACGCCCGGGCGGGCGAGCTCCAGCATCCGGTCGACGACGCGCACGGAGGCGTACCCGTCGTCGAGGTCGCAGAAGTGCCGCTGGAACGCCTCGTATCGCGGCCGGTAGGCGTGCGCGACCCGGTCGATGTCGGCGAGCGCGGCGATCAGGTCGTCGGAGCGCTCGATCAGCGGACCGGGCGCGTGCTCGTCGAAGTCGAAGTAGAAGCCCCGCAGTTTGTCGCGGTAATGCTCGAGGTCGTACGTGAAGAACAGCATGGGACGACCGGTGTTGGCGTAGTCGAACATCAGCGACGAGTAGTCCGTGATCAGCACGTCCGCGACCAGGAACAGCTCGGCGATGTCCGGGTACTGGGAGACGTCGTAGACGAATCCGTCGCCCGCGCCGGGCACGCTGTCCACGATGTTCGGATGCTTGCGGATCATCAGGACGGTGTTGTGGCCAAGGGCGGCGCGCGCCTTCTCCAGGTCGATCTGCAGGTCCAGCTTGTAGCGGCCGGGGCCGTAGAACTGGTCGTCCCGCCAGGTCGGCGCGTAGAGCACCACGCGCTTGCCCGGGGGCAGGCCGATGCGGGCGCGGGCGGCGGCCGCGCGCCGGTCGCGGTCGGGGGCGTAGAGCACGTCGTTGCGCGGGTAGCCGGCTTCGAGGAGCTCGCCCTCGTACCGCATGGCGCGGCGCAGGATCGGGGTGCTGAAGCGGTTCGGGGACACCAGGAAGCTCCAGCTCCTCGACTCGCGGGCCACCTTCTCCAGGTAGTTGCCGTTGGCGAACTGGACGTCCTCGATGTCCCAGCCGATGCGCTTGAGCGGGGTGCCGTGCCAGGCCTGGACGATCACCTGGCCGTCACGGCGCTCGATCCAGTCGGGCAGGTGGGCGTTGGTGATGACGTACTTCGACCGCGCGAGGGCCTCGTAGTAGTCCTCGCCCCACAGCCGGACGGGCTTGACGTCCGCCGGCAGTTCCACCTGGTCGTCGCGGACCAGCCAGAGGTGCTCGACGTCCTCGCCACGGCGCTTGAACTCCTCGTACACCGCGCGGGCGCTGTCCGAGAACTGCTTGCCGGAGTAACTGTCGTAGAAGACCGCGTTGCGCAGCGGCAGGGTGCGGGCCTGCGGGTAGAACTCCTCGCGCAGCTGCTTCTGCCGGTACTGGCCGCGCTCCCAGTCGTACATCCGGGAGTGCACATTGAGGTAGAAGCGGTCGAAGCCACGGCGGTTGAGCTCGTAGCGGCGCCCGCCGAGGGTGGATTCGAGGGGCAGCTGCCCGGCATGACGGGGGGCCACCCGGAGGTTCACCTCGTACGCGTTGGGGTCCTGCGCCCCGTTGACGGACCGCCGGGAAAACGCGAGGTTCCACTTGCCGGAGCGCAGCGGCAGGGTGCCCGCCATGGTGCGGATGGCGTCGGGGCGGATGTGGGCGATGAAGCGGCCCTCCGTCACCATCATGGGCACCAGGTGCTTCTCGTAGTGCGCCTCGTGGCTGAGGGCCAGCTCCTCGATCAGGCCGTCGTCGGGGCGCCGGTACTCGCCCTCGACGATGAGGGTGTCCGCCGCGGACCAGCGGACGCCGTCGATGACGGGCTGCGGGACGCGGTCGTGCAACAGCAGGTGGCCCGGCGCGTTGCGGGTCAGCACGAACTCACGGGCGCCCACCTCGTTCCAGGTGTCGGGGAAGGCGTGGCCCTGCTGGGTGACGTCGTCGTCGATGACGACGTTCACCGGGTTCTTGCGGTCGGGCACCACGAGGACGGTCCGCCAGACCTCCTCGCGGAACGCGCTGAGCGAGTGCAGGTCGTCGGGCACCTGACGGCGGGCCCGGCGCAGGTCGGCCAGCGGTACACGGACCTTGAACTGGGTGCGGGGCTTCTCCCCTTCGTGGCGCTTGGTCGGGCTCAGGGGGTAGCTGTGCACCGCGGTCGATTCGAGGTGGTGGATGCGCAGGGTGGCCGGGGGCTTGCCGTTCGCGGGCAGCTCGCCGCGGTACACGCCGCTCAACTCGACGTGGTCGCCGTCGAGTCGGTGCCCGGTGATGCGTACGCGGACGACCTCGACCTTCACCTGCAGCTTGCCCTTGACGAACATCGGGACGAGCCGGACGTTCTTGGAGACGTAGTGCAGATCCGGGTGCGAGGCGGAGGCGCCGACGCCGGGGCCGATGCCGCCGCGACGGGCTTGGCCGTGCTGGGCCAGGCCGATGTTGAAGCGCCAGACTCCCTCGCGCCACTTGCCCTCGGTCTTGAAGCGGGACAGCGGGATGGAGCAGCTGAAGCCGGACTCGTCGTACGAGTGCTGCACCTGCTTGAGGCGGGCGGTGACCTCGGGGGCCTGCTCCTTGCTCGCCTTGAACGCCCGGGTCTTGCCGGAGCGCGAGTTGCGCATGGCCAGGACGACGGTGCGGCCGAACGAGCGCTCCGCGCCGAGGTGGTTGAGGTAGGCGTGGCCGGTGATGTGCAGCTGGTCGTCGCGGACGACGACCTCCTTGGCCTTGGCCCGCAGGCCGATCTCCTTGCGGAGCTCGAAGACGCTCTTGGGGATGCGCAGCCGGCGGTTCTTGAAGAAGGGGTAGCGGCCGTACTTGCGCAACCGCCCGGCGACCTGGAGTTCGGCGGAGTTCTGCTTCTCGAAGGCGAGCACCTCGAGGAGCTCCGCCAAGTGCCCGTGGGCGATGAGGTGCCACTTGAGCCGCATCAGTGCGGGCAACTCGTCGATGACCGACGGGTCGACCCGGCTCAGGAAGTCCGCGGCCCGGTCCATGAACAGCGCACGGAACTCGCCGTCGGCCTCCGGCAGTACGTTGATGAAGATCCTGATGTCGCTGACCAGCGCCGACTTGTCGTACCAGCGCTTGTACTCGGCGAACTCCGGTCCGCTCTCGCCGGCGAGGAAGCGGCTCACCGAGTCGACGGCGCCGATCCGGTCGCGTACCGCCTTGGTCTCCGTACGCCGCTGGGTGATGGACGGACCGCCGCCCTCGCGCTGACGCCAGTAGTACGTGGGGTACTTGAGGATGTCCACGCTCTTGGCCCGGAAGTGCGCCGGCACGGTGAGCGGGGTGTCCTCGTAGAGCACGCCCTCGGGGAAGGTGAAGCCCTCGGCGTCCCAGAACGACCTGCGGAAGATCTTGTTGGGTGCGAGGCGGTCGGCGATGAGCGACTTGTCCCTGGTGATGTGCGTCTTCAGCTTGGTGCTGGTGGTCGCCGGGCTGTGCATCGGCGACTGCCGGGTCCCGGTGGAGTCCAGGAGGAACACGTTCCCGGAGGCGAAGTCCGACCCGGTCCTGTCCAGTGTCTTGACGCACAGCTCGTAGGCGTTGACCGGCACGATGTCGTCGCTGTCGAGGAAGCCGAGGTAGTCGGCCTGCGGGTGGGCGTGCCGGACACCGGTGTTGCGGGCCGCGCCCAGACCCGCGTTCTGCTGCCGGACGAGCCGGAACCTCGGGTCGGCGGCGGCGAACTCGGCCGCGATCCGGGCGGTGTCGTCGGTCGAGCCGTCGTCGACCATGACGACGTCGAGGTTGGTCAGCGTCTGGGCCGCCACTGACGCCAGGCACTCTTCGAGGTAGGTCTCCACGTTGTACATGGGGATCACGACGGTGAGCCTTGGGGCGATCATGGGCGTTGCCTTTCAACCGGGGCAGCCGCTCGGCTGCCGAAGTCTGTGCAGAGGACGCCCGAGCCATGGGCTCAAGGCGTGGTGGTGGCGTTCTCCCCCCGGAGGTCGTGTGCCGCTCAGGCGCTGACGCGTACGGCCTCGTGCTGCTCGTGGGTGCCGATGCGGCTGCGGCGGGACGTGCCGCGGCGGGGCGTGGGTTCGGGCAGCGGAGCGCGGCGATGCCGGCCGCGGCGTACGGACTCCAGGGAGTCGACGGCCTCTTGCGGCGGGGTCAGCTTGGCCATCTCGCGGCTGAAGTCGCGGGTGGAGAGCCAGAACTTGTACATGATCACCAGCTCGAACAGGCCGAGGAGCACTGCGGAGACCACGACGGTCCACATGATCTGCCCGGTCAGCGGACCGATGATGAACACGAACATCTGGAACTCGATGCCGCTGAACAGGTGCGGCCTGATCCGGCTCCGGAGGAGCAGCCGCCGGACCTTGGCGTACCAGGGGAAGTGGCTGCGGAACCTGGCGTGCAGGTCCACGACTTGGCCCTGGCCGACGGCGGCCGCCTGCTCGGGTTCGAGCCCCGGGTTCTCCCGTAGCACGTCCTCGATGAAGAGGACCTCCTGCGCCTGTTCAGCCGGGTGTCCGGCGGCCAGGCGGTTCTGCTCGGTGACCTTCTCGATCTTGGCTCGCATGGCGCCGCGCATCTTGTGGATCTGCAGCGCGTCCACGTAGCGGAGCATGTCGAGGAAGATCACGCCGAAGGCGGCGAACAGAAATGCCTCATTGTCGGTACGCAGATACTGACCGCCCATGAGAGCGATCGCGCACACCAATACCCGTACCCGGTCGAAGACGTAGTCGAGCCAGCCGCCGAATACGCTTCCGGTGCCCCGGAGTCGGGCGAGCTTCCCGTCGATGCAATCCAGGATGAAGCTCAGGTGATAAATGAGGGCGCCGATGGCGAGAGAGCGCGGATCCCCCTCCACGAAGAACACCGCGGAGAGAATTCCAAGTCCAAGAGCCGCCCAGGTCACGCCATTTGGGGTGACGAATCGCCAGCGGGCAAGGACACAGACCAGGCGTGTTGCCACGGGGTCCACCAGGAGTACCGTCCACCAGGCGTCACGCTTCTTGCATGTCCGCCTCTGGACAGCCTTCAGAGAAAGTCCCCGCATAGCTCCTCAGTTGACCAATCTGCCGCACGCCGAATGTTCGGCGTAAGTCCCTCGTAAGTAGGGAAAACCTAACCAACGGCAGCGATCAACCTTTGACGGAGGAAGTCCCGAACCTGCGGGACCAAGGTCCCGAATGCCAGCCAGGAGCTACGAAAGCAAGATCACCAAGAAATGTCGATCTTGGAATTCGGGCAATTCACCGTGCGGGACCCAGCGCTCCTGTTACCAGCGACGCCTTGTCCCATGCGCCGAACGCGAGCCCCGGCTCGGCCTTCTGCCGCACGGTCCTGAGCACACCCTCGGCCTGCGACAGGGCGCCCACCACGAGCCGCCCCCGCGCGTCCGCGCACAGCGCGACCCGCAGCGTGTCCGGCAGCTGCGGCCCGGACTCCGCCCACCAGGCGCCCGCCGACTCCACCTCGGTGGGGTAGGCGGCCATCGCGGTGCGGCCGGTGACGGACTGCTGGGCGAAGAGCGTGCAGTCGTACCCCTCCAGCACACAGCGGACCGCCGCTGCCCGGCCGTCGCCCGCCGCCGCGACCACCGGGACGGGCTCGGGGTTCAGGTCGGGGCGCCAGGCGACCAGGGTGCCCTCCAGGTCGGTGAAGAAGAGCGTGACCGAGTCCTCGGACGTCGCCATGGCCCGCAGGGTGCCGGGCCGTACGCGCGCGGGCAGCAGCCCCTCCAGGACGGGCACGCCGCCCGGCTCGGTCTGGCGCCAGCGCAGGATGCCGCCGAGCACGGGCGCGTAGACCTCGACCAGGCCGGCGGCGGTGGTGACGGCGACCAGCTCCTCCTCCAGGTGCTTGCCCTTGAGGTCGCGCCACGGCTCCCAGCCGCCGCGCTCGCGCTGGGCGCGCATGCTCAGGCCGCCGAACTCATTGCGCACGAAGACATGGGCGCGCCCCTGCGCGTCGACGGTCACCGCGGGAGTGCCGGTGCGCGGGCGGTTCTTGTTGGGGTGCCCGAGCGAGGTCCAGTCGAGGGCTGCCAGCCGGGACTGGAAGTGCACGGAGTGGACCAGCTCCACCTGGCCCTTCGCGCCGCACTCGCGCAGGCTCACCAGGTGTACGTAGCGGTCGCGGCCCTGCCCCACCGCGAGGTCGGCGAGCAGCCGGGCATCGCCGCCGATGCGGCGCGGGGGCTGCCAGCCGCCCGCGTGCGTACGGTCCTCGGTGAGGCACACCACGGCGCCGTCCCTCGGTACGTACGCGCACAAGGTGCCGTCCCGGTCGCACACCAGCCAGTCGCCGTTGAGGGTCGTCGACGCGTCCGTGGCGACGGTCTTGGGCGCGGTGGCGGTGAGCATGAGGACATTCCAAAAGGCAGAGGGAATTGATGCCCAATGGCCGAGGCCGGTCGGGCCGGGTCACTGTATCCGGCAGTCGGCCCTCGGATTCAACCAGGTCTTTCGGACGACGGTTCGGGACTTTCGGCCCCCGCTGTCGATGTGTGCTCCGCATAAGACTCGGCCATTCACCACTCCCACTCGTCACGGGCCAAACCCGATCAGGCCCAGTCATGTCCCGAGAGAGAAAAGCCTCTATGCCGCAGGATTCGCAGCAGGAACCGTCAGTCGCCCCGCGCAGCCGCGGCAGGAGAATTCGCCGCATCGTGGTGTGGAGCCTGGCGGGAATCCTCGTGGTCTGCGGTGTGACGGCGTACGCGCTCTACTCGCATCTGAACGGGAACCTCAGCAAGGTCGACATCGATGCCGCGCTCGGCACGGACCGTCCGAAGAACGTGGACAACGGCTCGCAGGACATCCTCGTGCTCGGTTCCGATTCCCGCTCCGGCGCCAACAAGGGCCTCGCGGGCGGCGATACGGGTGGCACCGCGCGCTCCGACACGGCGATGGTCGTCCACATCCCGGCCGGCCGCGCGAAGGCGACCGCGGTGAGCATTCCCCGGGACACCTTGGTGACCCGCCCCGAATGCACCACCGAGGCGGGCAGGAAGGTGCCCGAGGCGCAGCGCGTGATGTTCAACTCCGTCTACACCACGGCCGGTCCGGCGTGTGTGGTGAAGACCGTCGAGAAGATGTCCGGCATCCGCATGGACCACTACGTCGAGATCGACTTCGCCGGGTTCAAGGACCTGGTGGACGCGCTCGGCGGCGTCACCGTCACCACCGAACAAGCGATCAACGACAAGGACAGCGGGCTCAGCCTCGACGCGGGGACGCACAGGCTGGACGGCACCCGGTCCCTCGCGTTCGTCCGCACCCGGCACGGCATAGGCGACGGCAGCGACCTCGGGCGGATCGGGCTGCAGCAGAAGTTCATGCTCGCGCTGCTCTCCGAGATCAAGAACCAGGGCGTCCTCAACAGCCCGACCAAGCTGTACGCGATCGCCGACGCCGCGACGAAGGCGCTCACCACCGACTCGGGTCTCGGGTCGCTGACCTCGCTCGCCGATTTCGGCAAGAGCCTCAAGGGCCTCAACCCGGACAGCATGGACACGGTCATGCTGCCGGTCGCGTACGACAAGAAGGACCCGAACCGGGTGGTCGCGGCCGAGCCCCAGGCCGGTGACCTGTGGAAGGCGCTCAAGGCCGACGAGCCGGTACCGGCCTCGGCGAAGAAGTCGCCCGCGCAGGGCGGTTGAGCGCAGGGCGGCGCGAGCTGCGACGCTGGGGGCATGAACAGCACTGTGCTCGTCGTAGACGCCGCCAACGTGGTCGGCTCGGTCCCCGACGGCTGGTGGCGCGATCGTCGTGGGGCCGCCGAGCGGCTGCGGGACCGACTGGTGCCGTACGCCGACGAAGGGGTTGCCGGGCGGGCGGGGCCGCTGGACGTCGTGCTGGTCGTCGAGGGGGCCGCCCGTGGGGTCGAGTCCGTGCCCGGTGTGCGGGTCGTCTCGGCGAGCGGGAGTGGGGACGATCTGATCGTGGAGCTCGTCGCGGGCGAGGAGAGGCCGTGTCTCGTCGTCACCGCCGATCGTGAACTGCGGCGCAGGGTCGGGGAGTTGGGCGCCGAGTGCATGGGGCCGAGGGCCGTCCGGCCGGTCTAGCCGGGGCAGCCCTCGGCGCACCCGCCGCGCGTCAGGCCCCGGGACGTCCGGATTCCTCCTGCCGCCCCAGCCTGCTGTGCGTACGTCCGTAGGCGAAGTACAGCCCGAAGCCGAGCACCATCCACACCCCGAACCGCAGCCAGGTCTCCGCCGACAGGTTCAGCATCAGCCACAGCGAGGCGAGCACCGACAGGATCGGGATCAGCGGGACGAGGGGCGTGCGGAAGGAGCGGGGCAGGTCGGGGCGCTGCTTGCGGAGCAGGATCACGCCGAGGGCGACCACCACGAACGCGAACAGCGTGCCGATGTTGACCAGTTCGGCCAGTACGTCGATCGAGGTGAAGCCCGCGACGATCGCCACGATGACGCCGAGCAGGATCGTCGAGCGGTACGGCGTGCCGAAGCGCGGGTGGACCCTGGAGAAGGCCTGGGGCAGCAGGCCGTCACGGCTCATCGCGAAGAACACGCGGGTCTGGCCCATGAGCAGGATCAGACAGACCGTGGTGAGGCCGACGGCCGCGCCGAAGCTGATCAGGCCGGCCCAGAAGGGATGGCCGACCGACTTGAAGGCGTCGGCGAGCGGGGCGTCCGTGGACAGGTCGGTGTAGTGCTGCATGCCGGTGACGACGACCGAGACGGCCACGTACAGGACCGTGCAAATGAGGAGGGAGCCGAGGATGCCGCGCGGGACGTCGCGCTGCGGGTTGTGGGTCTCCTCGGCGGCCGTCGCCACGATGTCGAAGCCGATGAACGCGAAGAACACCACGGCGGCCGCGGTGAAGATGCCCATCACGCCGAAGACGGTGGGGGTCCAGCCGAAGATCAGCTGGATGAGGGGCGCCGTCATGCCGTCGCCGCCCTCGGTGTCCTGGGACGGCGGGATGAACGGCTTGTAGTTGGAGCCGGTGATGAAGAAGGCACCGACGATGATCACGAGCATGACGACGGTGAGCTTCACCGCCACGACGACCGCGGTCACCCGGGAGGACAGCTTCATGCCGGCCACCAGGATCGCGGTCAGGACGAGGACCAGGATGCTGGCGAGCAGGTCGAAGCCGAACTTTCCGTCGTGCGTGCCGGTGAGCGCCTGGGGCAGGTGCATGCCGGCCGTGTCCATGAGGGAGCGGACGTAGCCGGACCAGCCGACCGCGACCACGGCGCAGCCGAGCGCCATCTCCAGGATCAGGTCCCAGCCGATGATCCACGCCGGGAGCTCGCCGAGTGAGGCGTACGAGAAGGTGTACGCGGACCCGGCCACCGGGACCGTCGACGCGAACTCCGCGTAGCAGAGCGCCGCGAGGGCGCACACGAGGCCCGCGACGACGAAGGCCAGGGCGACGGCCGGGCCCGCGGTCTCCTTGGCGATCTTGCCGGTGAGGACGAAGATGCCGGTTCCGATGATGACGCCGACGCCGAAGACCGTGAGGTCGAGCGACGTGAGCGATTTCTTGAGCGCGTGTTCCGGTTCCTCGGTGTCCCGGATCGACTGCTCGACCGTCTTGGTCCGAAAGAGAGTTCTGCTGCTCACGGCTTACCTCCACGCTGGTCGTGCTCGCCATGATCGAGACGTGGCGCGTGCGATATGCCCTTCCGCATGCCGGTTTCATGCGAATGGGCCGGTCGGTCCACCCGTAATGGGTGCACCGACCGGCCCTTTGTAAACCGGAGGCTGACCAGGTCAGCACTACGTCAGTCGCGTGCGGGTTCCGCTCAGTCGCATGCGGGTTCCGGTCAGTCGCGTGCGGGCTCCACCGCGTTCGCCGTCGCCGCGTCGCTCTCGTACCGGCCGTCGAGCTTCGACACCAGGCCGGTGACCTGGCGTGCGATGTCGGGGGCCGTCAGGCCGATCTCGGCCATGACCTCCTTGCGCGAGGCGTGGTCGAGGAAGCGCGGCGGGATGCCGAAGTCGCGCAGCGGTACGTCGACGCCCGCGTCCCGCAGGGCCTGGGCGATCGCCGAACCGACGCCGCCCACGCGGCCGTTGTCCTCGACCGTGACGACCACGCGGTGCTGCTCGGCGAGCGGGGCGAGCGCCTCGTCGACGGGCTTGACCCAGCGCGGGTCGACCACGGTGGTGGAGATGCCCTGCTTGTCGAGGAGCGAGGCGATCTCCAGGCACATCGGGGCCAGGGCACCGACCGAGACCAGGAGGACGTCGGGGCGCTCCGAACCCGCGTGCCGCAGCACGTCCATGCCGCCGACCTTGCCTACCGCGGGGACGGCCGGGCCGACCACGCCCTTGGAGTAGCGCACCACGGTCGGGGCGTCGTCGACCTCGACGGCCTCGCGCAGCTGCAGGCGGACCTGCTCGGCGTCGCGCGGGGCGGCGAGCCGGAGGCCGGGCACGACCTGCAGGATCGACATGTCCCACATGCCGTTGTGCGAGGCGCCGTCGTCGCCGGTGACGCCGGCCCGGTCCAGGACGAAGGTGACGCCGCACTTGTGCAGGGCCACGTCCATCAGGAGCTGGTCGAAGGCGCGGTTGAGGAAGGTGGCGTACACCGCGAAGACCGGGTGCAGGCCGCCCGTCGCGAGGCCCGCCGCGGAGGTCGCGGCGTGCTGTTCGGCGATGCCCACGTCGTACACGCGGTCCGGGAAGGTCTCGGCGAACTTCTTCAGGCCGACCGGCTGCAGCATCGCCGCGGTGATCGCGACGACGTCCTTGCGGTCCTTGCCGAGCTTGACCATCTCGTCGCCGAACACGGAGGTCCAGGAGGCGGCCGCGGCCTTGATGGGCAGGCCGGTGTCCGGGTGGATCGGGCCGATGCCGTGGAAGCGGTCGGCCTCGTCCTGCTCGGCGGGCTGGTAGCCGCGCCCCTTCTCGGTGAGGCAGTGCACGATGACCGGGCCGCCGAAGCGCTTGGCGCGCATCAGGGCGGACTCCAGGGCCTGGATGTCGTGGCCGTCGATGGGGCCGACGTACTTCAGGCCGAGGTCCTCGAACATGCCCTGCGGGGCGATGAAGTCCTTGAGGCCCTTCTTGGCGCCGTGCAGCGTCTCGTAGAGCGGCTTCCCGACGACCGGGGTCTTCTCCAGGACTTCCTTGGTGCGGTGCAGGAACCGCTCGTAGCCGTCCGTCGTACGCAGGGTGGCGAGGTGGTTCGCAAGTCCGCCGATGGTGGGGGCGTACGAACGCTCGTTGTCGTTGACGACGATCACCAGCGGGCGGTCCTTGGCGGCCGCGATGTTGTTCAACGCCTCCCAGGCCATGCCGCCGGTGAGGGCACCGTCACCGATCACGGCGACCACGTGGTCGTTCTTCTTCAGGACCTCGTTGGCCTTCGCAAGGCCGTCGGCCCAGCCGAGGACGGTCGAGGCGTGGCTGTTCTCGATCACGTCGTGCTCGGACTCGGCGCGCGAGGGGTAGCCCGAGAGGCCGCCCTTGGCGCGCAGCTTTCCGAAGTCCTGGCGGCCGGTGAGCAGCTTGTGGACGTAGCTCTGGTGCCCGGTGTCGAGCAGCACCCGGTCCTTCGGCGAATCGAAGACGCGGTGCAGCGCGAGGGTGAGCTCGACCACGCCGAGGTTCGGGCCGAGGTGGCCGCCGGTCTTGGAGACCGCGTCCACGAGGAAGGTCCGGATCTCTGCGGCGAGCTGGTCCAGCTGCTCGTGGCTGAGCCGGTCCAGATCACGCGGCCCCTTGATGCGGGTCAGCAGGCCCACCCGTGCCTCCTAGCGGTATTGGTGCGGTAGAGCTGTTCGAGCTTTGCCGGATCTGTCGAGTCTAATGTTCCGCCCGGGGTGGCTGCCCTCGGGTGCCTCATGCATTCGGCCGTACGAGGATTCGTACGGTCTTACGTATCGGTACGCCCAGACTGACGTACGGGCACGCGCGACAGTGCCCGGCACCGGTGTGGTGCCGGGCGCTGTGGGGCCCGGATGGCGCCCCGGAGGCGCTATGCGCGGCCTGCGGTCTTCTGCGTACGACGGGACACGGAGTCCAGGACCACCGCGGCCAGCAGGACCGCACCGGTGATCATGTACTGGACGGCGGCGGAGGTGCTGCCGTTCATGTCCAGGCCCGTGATGATCGACTGGATCACCAGGATGCCGAGCAGCGCCGACCACGGCGTACCGCGACCACCGAAGAGGCTGGTGCCGCCGATCACCGCGGCGGCGATCGCGATCATCAGGGTGTTGCCGCCACCGAGCGTGGAGTCGGCCGTGCCCTGCTGGGAGGCGATGAACAGACCGCCGAGGCCGCCGAGGAAGCCGGAGATCGTGAATACCGAGATCCGGATCCAGGCCACGTTGATGCCCGCACGACGGGCCGCCTCGACGCCGCCGCCGACCGCGAAGATCTGCCGGCCGTAGTTGGTGCGGCGCAGCACGAAGCTGGCCAGGAGCACCGCGCCGAGGAAGATCGTCACGCCGAGCGGCAGGCCCTGGTACTGGTTGAAGGCGTAGGCCGGGACGAAGGCCAGGACCGCGATGACGACCGTGCGCAGGACCAGCTCGCTGACCGGCCGGTGCGGCAGGTCGGCTGCCTTGCGGCGACGGCGCTCGGACCACTGCGTCAGGGCGTAGAGGGCGACGCCGACGGCGGCGAGGCCGTAGGCGGCCGCGACGTCCTCGAAGTGGTAGTTGTTCAGGGTGTAGACGACACCGTCGGAGAGGTTGTTCAGGCTCAGGGTGTCGTCGAGGACGTACAGCTGCAGACCGTTCCAGCCGAGGAAGCCGGCCAGGGTCACCACGAACGCGGGTACGCCGATCTTGGCGAAGAAGAAGCCGTGGATCGCGCCGATCAGGGCGGCTCCGACCAGTCCGATGAGGACGGCGAGGTATTCGTTGTAGCCCTGCTTGATGGCGAGCACCGAGGTGACGGCGGCGGTCAGACCGGCCACCGAGCCGACGGACAGGTCGATCTCACCGAGCAGCAGCACGAAGACGATGCCGGTGGCGATGAGGCCGGGGCCGGCGATGTACTGCGCGATGTTGTTCACATTGGACGGCTCGAGGAAGCGTCCGGTGCTCGACTCGAAGATCGTCCAGATGACGATCAGGCCGATGATCACGGGGAGCGAGCCGAGCTCGCCGCCCTTGATCTTGCGCTTGAAGTCGATGAGGTAGCCGGCGAAGCCCTGCTCGCGCACGAGCAGCCGGGGGTCGACGGCGGGTATCGCGTCGGGCGCGGGGGCCTCGGCGTCGACGACCTGGTGCGGGATGGCCGCGTCCTTGGTGACGGAGGTCTTGCCGGTGCCGGCCTGCTCCGCGCTGTCGTCAGCCTTCTTGGCCTTCTTGATGTCGCTCACTTCGCGACCTCCGAGGTGCGCGCCTGGCGGCGGGTCACGGCGTTGTCCGTGGCTCCCGTGATCGCCGAGATGACTTCTTCGTTGGTGGTGTCCTTGACCTTGAAGACACCGTTGTTGCGCCCGAGGCGCAGGACGGCCACGTCATCGGCCACGGCCTGGACGTCGGCCATGTTGTGGCTGATGAGGATCACCGCGAGACCGCGCTCGCGCAACCGCTCGACCAGGTCGAGGACCTGCGCGGTCTGCTCGACGCCGAGTGCCGCGGTGGGCTCGTCGAGGATGACCAGCTTGGGGTCGCCGACCAGGGCGCGGGCGATGGCCACGACCTGGCGCTGGCCGCCGGAGAGCGAGGCGATCGGGATGCGGACGCTGGGGATGCGGATCGACAGGGTGTCGAGCAGCTCCTTGGCGCGCTTCTCCATGGCGACCTCGTCGAGGACCTTCGCCCTGCCGAGCTCGCGGCCCAGGAACAGGTTGGCCACGACGTCCAGGTTGTCGCAGAGCGCGAGGTCCTGGTAGACGGTCGCGATGCCGAGGTTCTGGGCGTCGTGCGGGCGGCCGATGGAGACGTGCTTGCCGCCCCACTCGATGACGCCCTCGTCGATGGGGTGAACTCCGGCGATCGTCTTGACCAGGGTCGACTTGCCGGCGCCGTTGTCACCGACCAGGGCGACTACTTGGCCGGCGTGGACTTCCAGATCGACATCGGTGAGCGCCTGGACAGCGCCGAAGCGCTTGGAGACGCCGCGCAACGCCAGTACGGGCGCAGCGGACATGTGAACCATCTCCCTCGACTCGTACGTGCTCTTGGCGTCGTACGGCCGGATGAAAGTGTGCGGTGGATCTTGCTGAGGGGCAGCGGGCGCCGCCGCGGCGGAGCGCAGGCGGCGGCGCGGACTGCGGCCCAGCTGGTGCGTGGGGCAGCAGCTGGGGGATGGCTGGCGTACGGCGCCCCCCGACCCGGCAGCGGGGTCGGTAGGGGCCGGGGGTGCACCGTACGAGTCTGCTACTTGATGCCGGCCGCGGAGCAGGCCTTGGCGAAGTCGGCGGTGCAGATGTCGCTCGCCTTGAACAGGCCGTCCTTGATGACCGTGCCCGCGATGTCCTTCTTGGTGATGACCTGGGCCTGGATCAGCGCGGAGGGGATGCCCTTGTTGCTGGGGCTGTCCAGCTTCTTGGTGATCAGCGAGTCGATGCTCTCACCGTTCAGGAGCTTGACCGCGACCTCGGCGGTGAGGTCGGCCTCGGGCTTGTACGGCTTGTAGATGCTGAAGGCCTGAGTACCCTTCAGGATCCGCTGCACGCCCGCGAGTTCGGCGTCCTGGCCACCGACCGGGACGTCCTTGATGCCGGCCGACTCCAGGGCGGCGATGATGCCGCCGGCCATGCCGTCGTTGGCGGAGTAGACGGCGTCGAAGCCGTCCTTGCCGAGCTGGGTGATGGCGGTGCCCATCTTCTTGCCCGCGATGGACGGGTCCCACTCACCGGTCTGCTCGTAGACGACCTTCTTGACCTGCTTGTCCAGGACCGAGTGCGCGCCCTTCTTGAACAGCGCGGCGTTCGGGTCGGACTCCTTGCCGTTGATCATGACGACGTTGGAGTCCTTGGCCTTGTCGCCGAGCGCGTCGACGATGCCCTGGCCCTGGAGCTGGCCGATCTTCTCGTTGTCGAACGAGACGTACGCGGAGACCGGGCCCTCGGACAGCCGGTCGTACGCGACGACCTTGACGCCCTTCTTGTCCGCGGCCTCGACCCAGGACTTGGCGGCGCTGGAGTTGACCGTGTCCAGGATGATGACCTTGACGCCGGCCGCCATCAGCTGGTCGAACTGCTGCTTCTGGCGCGAGACGTCTTCGCCGGCGTTCTTGTAATCGATCTTGCACTCGGAGCAGAGCTCTTTGACCTTCGCCTCGATCAGCGGCTTGTCGAAGGACTCGTAGCGCGTGGTCTTCGACTCCGGGAGCAGCAGACCGATGGTCTTGTTGCCACCGTCCTTGCCTCCCTCGTCGCCGTTGTCGTCGCCGGCCTTGCCACAAGCGGCCAACGAGAGTGCCATGGATACAGCGGCGGTGCCTATGACGACGCGGCGCGTCATTGCGTTCATGAAGGGTGCCTCCCTGACGAGGCCGCGTCGTTGCGGCCGAGGTGGCAGTGAGTCAACTCGGCCGCCAGAGCAGCGTCAAGGAGTAAATCCTTAACGAGATGACAACGGTGCCATTCGTTATCTAAGTGAAGGCAGGTGCGGGTGAGGGCACGGCGCCGTCAAGAAGTGTCGAATCGCCCATTTCACTCAGGGCGAGGGCCAGTGCGCCCAGCACTTCGGCCCGCCCGCCGAGCGCTCCGGGCAGCACCGACAACTGCCGTGCCGCACTGGGAATCGCGTACCGCCCGACCGACTCACGGATGGGCGCGAGCACCAGTTCGCCGGATTCGGCGAGGTCGCCGCCGAGCACCACGCGGGAGGGATTGAGCAGGTTGCAGAGGTTGGCGACACCGCTGCCGATGTGCCGCCCGACGTCGGAGATGACGCGACGGCAGCCCGGATCGCCGTCCCTGGCGAGCTTGACGACCTTCTCCATCGTCAGGCCCGTGCCATGGCTGGATTCGAGCAGTGGCAGCACGTAGCGGGCCGCGGTGAAGGTCTCCAGGCAGCCGCGGTTGCCGCAGCGGCAGACCGGGCCCGACTCGTCGAGGGTGATATGTCCGATCTCGCCGGCCGTTCCGCCCGGGCCCCGGTAGATCTGCCCGTTGATCACGAGCCCGGCGCCCACACCGCTGGCGACCTTGATGTACGCGAGGTCCTTGACCCCGCGCCCGCTCCCCCAGACCAGCTCGCCGAGCGCGCCCAGGTTGGCGTCGTTGTCCACGTACACCGGGACCCCGAGACGGCCGGAGAGCTCCTCGCCCGGGTTGGTGCCCGACCAGCCCGGCAGGATCGCGGTGGAGCCGAGCGTGCCCGACTCGACGTCGATCGGTCCCGGCACGCCGAGCCCGACGCCCACGACCTTTGAACGGTCCACGCCTGCGCCCTCGATCAGGCGGCCGACCAGCTCTTCCGCCCGGTCGAAGCCCTGCGCGGCGGAGGCGTCCACATCGAGCGGCTCGGCCTCCTCGGCGAGCACCTGGTGGGCCAGGTTGCCGATCGCGACCCGAAGGTGGGTGTGCCCGAAGTCGACGCCGACCACCAGGCCCGCGTCGCCGCTGAGCGAGACGCTGCGGGCCCTGCGGCCGCCCGCCGAGGTGGGTGTGACCTCGACCGTGCCGCCGTCCTTCAGCTCCCGGACGATGTTGGAGACGGTGGCCGCCGAAAGGCCCGTCGTCCTCGCGATCTCCGCCTGGGTGAGCGATCCGGCCATGCGTACGGCCCGCACCACCCGCTCGAGATTGGCCCGGTGCAGCGATGACTGCGACCCCGGAGTCTCCACGACGACCTCCCCTGCCGGAACCGCTTCGATGAGGCCCCGACGTATCTCCAAGTAATGAACTCTAAGGGGAGCCTCTACGGTTGTCCCCCGTCAAGCCCTTGAGAGGATCGGGGTCCACCGGCACGGCAGTGGCCGGGACCTCGGAGGTCCCGGCCACTGCCGTCGTGTCATGTCATGTCACCAGTGCCGCGCTACTTCACCGAGCCCTCGGTGAGGCCGGAGACGACGTGCCGTTCGATGAAGGCGAAGAGCACGACGACCGGCACGACGGCGACCACGGATGCGGCGAAGAGGTAGTTCCACTCCACCGTGTAGTTGCCGATGAAGTTGTTCATGAAGTTGTTGATGAGGGTCCAGCGCCCTGAGCCACCCCGACGATCCCCTGACGCGGCTTCCAGCACGCACCCCGGAAACGAGACTGCCCGCCGAGGCCAACGATGTTGACCTCGGCGGGCAGTTGGACAGCAAGTGTCAGCGGAAGGTGCCTTGCGACACCGAACCGGCAATCCGGCGCTGGAAGATGACATACACGACCAGCACAGGCACCACCGTGACCACGATCGCCGCGAAGAGCGCACCGTAGTCGACGTCGTAGACCTGCGAGGACGCGTAGGCGGCCATCCCCTGGGTCAGGACCCACTTGTCCTGGTCGGTGTTGAGCGCCACCGGCAGCAGGAACTGGTTCCACAGCCCCAGGAAGTTGAAGATCGCCACCGCGGCCATGCCCGGACTGGCCATCGGCAGCATCACCTGGAAGAACGCCCGCCAGTCACCGGCACCGTCGATCAACGCGGCCTCGTAGACGTCATGCGGCAGTGACCGGAAGAACGAATAGAGGAAGAACACCGTGAACGGCAGCGCGAACGCGACGTAGGTGAGGATCAGTCCCAGACGCGTGTTCAGCAACCCGAGGTTCTGCAACTGGAAGAACAGCGGCACGATCGCCAGGAAGACCGGGAACGTCAGTCCGGCCAGCATCGTGTAATAGATCAGCCGGCGCCCGGGAAACTGGAACCGGGCCAGGATGTAGGCGCACATCGCACCCAGCAACATCACCAGGACCAGCGCAGAGACAACGACGATCACCGAGTTCAGGAAGTACTTCCCGATGTTCGCGTCGGTCCACGCGTTCGCGTAGTTCTCGACCCTCCAGTGGTCCGGGAGCGAGAACGGCGACGACAGGATCTCGCCGGTCGATTTGAACGACGACATCAGTACCCACAACATGGGCACGATCACGATCACGGACCAAATGATCAGCAAGACGTGCGAGACCGTGGCGAACCTGCGGTCGCTGCTCGCGGTGACTCTGACCAGTTTCCGGTCGGCGGCTACGGCGCTGCTCACTGAGCACCTCCCTTGGCTCCAGCACGCCGAGCCTTGAACCCACGCGCGTTCTCTTTGTCCTCGCCACCGCCGGTCAGGCGGAAGACGGTGAACACCAGCGCCGCGAACACCAGGGTGACAACAGCGAGGACGACACCCATCGCGGTGGCATATCCGAACTGCTGCTTGGCGAAGGCGACGTTGTACAGCCGCTGGCTGATCGTCAGCGTCGTGTTGGCCGGCCCGCCGTTCGGCAACATCGCCTGTACGTAGACGAACGCGTCCAGCGCGGCGATGCCCAGGTAGATGTACGCCGTCTGCACACTGTCCCGGATCGCCGGCAGGGTGATCGAGATCGTCGTCCGGAACCGCCCGGCCCCGTCGATCCTGGCCGCCTCGTACAGCTCGGCGGGAACTCCCTTGATCGCGGCGATGAAGAGCACCGCGTAGAACCCGACGAGTCCCCAGATGATGACGAACATCAGGGACGGCATGGCGGTCGCCTTCTCGCCCAGCCAGGCGAACGCCTCGAAGCCGTCAAGACCGGTCTTGGTGAGGAAGCCGTTGACCAGGCCGGCGTTCGGGTCGAACATCTGCGCCCAGATCAGGCCGACGATGATCGCCGGCACGACATAGGGGAAGAACGAGATGATCCGGTAGAACGACGCACCCCGGATCCCCCGGACGGGGCCCTTGCTGGGCCCGCCCAGGGTGATGGCCACCGCGACCCCGAGGGCGAGCGTCAACGTCACCAGCGGTACGACGGCCGCGAGCAGCGCCACGTTGCGCAACGCCTTCAGGAAGATGTCGTCCTCGAACATCTTGGTGAAGTTGTCGAGACCGATGAAGTTGTAGTCCGGGCTGAAGCCGCGCCAGTCGGTCATCGCCCAGTAGATCGCCTGGACGAACGGCATCAGGACGAAGACGACGAAGACGGCCAGCGGTATGCCGAGGAACGCGAGGAAGAACGTCACCCGGTCGAAGGTGAGCTTGCGGCGCCCGGGACGCCCGCCGCGAGCGGCCGACTTGAGCCGGCCGCTCGCGGGTTCGAGTTTGGTGATCTTGTCACTCATCGCGCTGCTAGCTGACCTTTTCCTTCTCGATGGAGTCGTCTTCCCGGATCTTGTCGGAGATCTTCTGCAGAGCCGAGGTCAGACCCTTGCCATCGATGTCGCCGGCGAGGAACGAGTTCCACGGCACCAGCTGGTCGGTGTTCATGCCGTAGGCCTCGACGAACGTGTAGTTGAAGATGTTCTCGCCCGCGGCCTCGAGCATCTTCGTCTGCGAGACGAGGGCCGTGGAGCCGTATCCGTCGGCGGGCACGGTGCCCTTGACGATCGTCGGGGCCAGCTTCGTCTTGGAGAAGTTGGCGGCCGCCTTCTCGGACAGCATCGCCCGCAGGACCTCCTTGCCGCCGGCCGGGTTCTTGCCCTGCTTGGGAACGATGAACGGCTCGCCCGCGGCCGCACGGAGCGCCTCGTAGGGGATCTTCGGCTTGTCCGTGAGCGTCATCGCCGGGACGCCGGTCATCTGGAAGTCCTTCTTGGTGGCGTCCTTCATCTCGTTCTCGATCCAGCCACCGGACGGGTAGAGCAGCGCCTTCTGGTCGTTGCTCCAGATCGCCTGCGCCTTCTGGAACTGGGTGCCGGAGCCGCCGGGGACGAACATCTTCTCCTTGACCATGGTCTCCATGATCTTGATGACGCCCTGGACGGCCTCGTGCGACCAGCAGTCCTTCTCCAGGTTGCCAAGGGCGATCCGGACCTCGTCGCCACCCTCCTTGATCGCCGAGTCGATCAGGAGCGTCCGGTAGTAGGTCGCCGCCTCCTTGCCGTGGACGAAGAGGTACTTGCCCTTCTTCTTCGCCTTCTGGCCGAGGTCGAGCGCCTCGTCCCACGTCTTCGGTGGGGTCCAGCCGTTCGCCTCGAACAGCGTCTTGGAGTACCAGACGCCGTACACCGTCATCACGTAGTTGAGCCCGACGAACTTGCCCTTGAAGGTGCCGGGGGCCTTGACGCCGGGGTAGACGATGTCGGCGATCTTCTTGCCCTCGTAGGTGTTGGCCTCGAAGACGTCGTCGAGCTCCTCGAGCTGGTCGAGAATGCCCAGGAAGCCGATCTGGTCCTCGCCGGAGTTGTCGATGAGGTCCGGCGGGTTGCCACCGACGAAGCGGGGCTGGAGCTGCGGGCCGATGTCGACGACCGGCTTGACGTCGACCTTGACACCGGCGATCTGCTTCGCGATGACCGTGTTGGCGAACTCGACGTAGTCGGTGCCGTAGCCGCCGTCGAAGATGGCCGCCTCGACCTTGGAGTTCTTGGCGACGCCGAACGGGTTCTTGGCCGAGGTCTTGCCCTTCGGGCCACCCTTGTTGTTTTCGGAGGAGGGAGAGCTACATGCAGTCGCCATCGATGCCGTGGCCGCTGCTGCTATCGCCCCGCGCAGGAACATCCGCCTGTCAAGAGACCCCATACGAGTCGTCATCTCTGCATCCTCACTGATCGATTCGATCTTCATGGGTTTCACTGCGTGTCCGGCCTTCAGGGCCAGGTCGGCGATGCGCTTGCCGCACTTACCTGTGAGCGCGACTTTGGGTGGGTCTCCGCGTGGGATATCGGCGGAGAGGCACACCCGGAGCGTTTCGCCGTTGTTTCGAAGCCCTCAGCGGCGCCGATGGTGATCAGCTGCGAGATGCATGGCGCCGTGATCGACGCTCCTGATCAGATCGCGATGGCCTACGCCGAGGGTGGATCCCATGCTCAAGTCCTCGCCTTCTCCAGGACTCAGGCGGTGAACGGGATCCCCCCCGGCACCGCGAAGTTGTCTAGCTGGGCAGAACCGTGACCGCAGATGAACAGGGTGCGGACGCCGACAGGTATAGTCCACTTACCGCCAACTGGGCAAGATCGAATACTGGTTGCCCCACAGTCTTTCCCTACTTGAGACCTCCGCAAGGCCCTTGCAGAAACCTCTCGCATCCGCCCCCTGCGCCACGTGGACTTTCACGCCGTCACGCATGGACTTTTCGCGCCGGTACGTCCCCCCTCTCGCGGCCTGGCCGAATGCTCCGGGGAGCGCCTTCAACACCCTTGACACCAATGGCCACTTGACGCCCTACTGGACCTTGCGCGCCGACTTGACAACGTTGTCCAGATCGCCAGGAGAGGCTCCTCATGCAGCGCAGGGCTCTGCACAGACATCGGCACAGACCGGCTCGATCATCCTTCGCGGCACTATTGGGCACATCAGCCGCATTTCTCCTAGTCCTGACAAGTCAGGGCGCTGCCCTGGCCCAACCCGCACCCCAAGCGCCCCGGGCACACGGCGACTTCAGCTCCTCCTTCGAGGCGAACGAGGCCCAGCCCGACTGGCGCTCGACCCCCGAGACCGCCCCCGGCGGCGGCAAGAAGGCGTCCGGCGTCGACGGCGGATTCAGCTCCGGCATTCCGGGCAACGTGACCGACCGGGTCCTCGAACTCCGGGCGAGCGGGGAGAATTCGGGCTCCGGCGAGGTCAAGGAGAACCTCGTCGATCTGGAGCAGACCACCAAGTGGCTGACGTTCTCCCCCACCGGGTGGGTCGAGTTCGACCTGGACGAACCGGTCAAGGTCGTGACGTACGCGCTCACTTCGGCCAATGACCATGCCGAGCGCGACCCCAAGGACTGGACGCTGCAGGGCTCCGCCGACGGCAAGGACTGGAAGACCCTCGACACCCGCAGCGGCGAGAGCTTCGCCAAGCGGTTCGAGACCAAGAAGTACGACTTCGCGAGCAGCGCCGCGTACAAGCACTACCGCCTGGAGATCACCGCCAACAACGGCGCGGGCGACGCGACCCAGCTCTCCGACGTGCAGTTCTCCAACGGCGACACCAGCCAGCCCACGCCTGAGGACATGATCAGCGCCGTGGACCGCGGGCCGAGCGGCTCGCCGACCGCGAAGGCCGCCGCCGGGTTCACCGGGAAGCGCTCGCTGCGGTACGCGGGCACGCACAAGGCCGAGGGACGCGCGTACTCGTACAACAAGGTCTTCGACGTCGATGTCGCGATATCTCGTGACACCGAACTCTCCTACCGGGTCTTCCCGCAGATGTCGGAGACCGATCTGAACTACCCGGCCACGCATGTCGCGGTCGATCTGGCCTTCACGGACGGGACGTATCTGAGCGACCTCGGCGCCGTCGACCTGCACGGCGGGACGCTCACCCCGCAGGGGCAGGCCGCCGCCAAGCGGCTCTACGTCAACCAGTGGAACCAGGTGGCCTCGCGGATCGGCCGGGTCGCGGCCGGCAAGACGGTCGACCGGGTCCTCGTCGCGTACGACTCCCCCAAGGGTCCGGCGAAGTTCCGCGGCTGGATCGACGACATCACGCTGAAGGCCGCCCCGCCCGAGAAGCCTCGCAAGCACCTCTCGGACTACGCCTCCACCACCCGCGGCACCCTCTCCAGCGGCGGCTTCTCGCGCGGCAACAACTTCCCCGCGACCGCCGTCCCGCACGGCTTCAACTTCTGGACGCCGGTGACCAACGCGGGCTCCACCAGCTGGCTCTACGACTACGCGCGCGGCAACAACGCGGACAACCTGCCGACCGTGCAGGCCTTCAGCGCGAGCCATGAGCCGAGCCCCTGGATGGGTGACCGGCAGACCTTCCAGCTCCTGCCATCCGCGGTCGCAGGCACCCCGGACCTGGACCGGGAGAAGCGGGAGCTGCCCTTCAAGCACGAGAACGAGACGGCCCGCCCGCACTACTACGGCGTGACCTTCGAGAACGGCATCAAGGCCGAGATCACCCCGACCGACCATGCCGCGATGATGCGGTTCCGCTACCCCGGCGACGACGCGAGCGTCCTCTTCGACAACGTCTCCGACAAGGCGGGGCTCACCCTCGACAAGGACAAGGGGACCGTCACCGGCTACTCCGACGTCAAGAGCGGCGGCTCCACGGGCGCGACCCGGCTCTTCGTGTACGGCGTCTTCGACTCCCCGGTGACGGGCGGGAGTTCGGAAGGAGTCAAAGGACACTTCCGCTTCGACGCGGGCAAGGACCGCACGGTGTCGGTGCGCCTCGCCACCTCGCTGCTCTCGGTCGACCAGGCGAAGGCGAACCTGGAGCGGGAGATCCCGGCGGGTACGACCTTTGAGCGGGTACGTGACCGTGCGCAGGCCCAGTGGGACGCGCTGCTCGGCAAGGTCGAGGTGGAGGGGGCGACAACGGATCAGCTGACGACCCTGTACTCCAGCCTCTACCGGCTGTACCTCTACCCCAACTCCGGTTTCGAGCAGGTCGGTTCGGAGGGTGGGAAGGCCAAGTACCAGTACGCGAGCCCCTTCTCGCCGCAGACCGGACCGGACACCCCGACGCACACCGGCGCGAAGATCGTCGACGGCAAGGTGTACGTCAACAACGGCTTCTGGGACACCTATCGGACCACCTGGCCCGCCTATTCCTTCCTCACCCCGAAGAAGGCCGGCGAACTGGTCGACGGCTTCGTCCAGCAGTACAAGGACGGCGGCTGGATCTCGCGCTGGTCGTCTCCCGGGTACGCCGACCTCATGACGGGCACGTCGTCGGACGTCGCCTTCGCCGACGCCTACGTCAAGGGCGTGGACTTCGACGCTCCGGCCGCGTACGAGGCGGCGCTGAAGAACGCGTCGGTGGTGCCGCCGAGTTCGGGTGTCGGGCGCAAGGGCATGGAGACCTCGCCGTTCCTCGGCTATGCCTCGACCGAGACCCACGAGGGCCTTTCCTGGTCCTTGGAGGGATATCTCAACGACTACGGCATCGCGAAGATGGGGCAGGCGCTCTACAAGAAGACGGGCAAGGAGCGGTACAAGGAGGAGTCGGAGTACTTCCTCAACCGAGCCCGCAATTACGTGACCTTGTTCGACGCTAAAGCCGGGGCCGGGCAGGGCAGTTCGGGCTTCTTCCAAGGCCGTGACCTGAAGGGCGACTGGCGGGTTCCGAGCGACAAGTACGACGCTCGGATCTGGGGCTACGACTACACCGAGACGAACGGCTGGGGATACGCCTTCACCGCGCCCCAGGATTCGCGCGGCCTGGCCAATCTGTACGGCGGCCGCAGCGGTCTCGGCAAGAAGCTCGACGCCTACTTCTCCACACCGGAGACCGCGGAGCCCGAATTCGCGGGGTCGTACGGCGGCGTCATCCACGAGATGACCGAGGCACGCGACGTCCGCATGGGCATGTACGGGCACTCCAACCAGGTGGCCCACCACGCCACTTACATGTACAACGCGGCATCACAGCCGTGGAAGACGCAGGAGAAGGTGCGCGAGGTCCTCTCAAGGCTGTACGTCGGCAGCGAGATCGGGCAGGGCTATCACGGGGACGAGGACAACGGCGAGCAGAGCGCCTGGTACCTGTTCTCCTCGATGGGCTTCTATCCGCTGGTCATGGGCAGCGGGGAGTACGCCATCGGGTCGCCCTTGTTCACGAAGATGACCGTGCATCTGGAGGGCGGCAAGGACCTCATCATCAAGGCGCCCAAGAACAGCGCGAAGAACGTGTACGTGCAGGGGCTTCGGGTCAATGGGAAGAAGTGGACGTCAACTGCGTTGCCCCACAAGGTGATTGCCAAGGGTGGCGTCCTGGAATTCGACATGGGCGCGAAGCCGTCGAAGTGGGGCACGGGGGCGGATGCCGCGCCGGTGTCGATCACGAAGGACGACAAGGTGCCTTCGCCGCGGGCGGATGTGCTGGCCGGGGACGGGGCGTTGTTCGACAACTCGTCGAAGACTTCCGCGGAGTTGGCGTCGGCCCTGAACCTGCCGGTGCCGGACTCCACTCGGGCCGTGCAGTACACGCTGACCTCGGCCGACCGGGCGAAGGCGCCGACGGGCTGGGTCCTGGAGGCGTCGAAGGACGGGCAGGAGTGGAAGGCCGTGGACCGGCGGGACGGGGAGTCGTTCGCCTGGGATCAGCAGACCCGGGTGTTCTCCGTGGCCGACCCGGGGACGTACCGGCAGTACCGGCTGGTGCCTGAGGGCGGGGCCGGGACGCTGGCGGAGGTGGAGTTGATCGGGTAGCGAAGCAGGTGGGGGTGGCGGGCCTTCGGTCCACCGCCCCCACCCGCACACGCGCGCCGGGGTGACGTACGGCCCGGACTCACCCTCGCGCGCCCTGATCCGCCTTCCAGGGGCTGACGCCCAACTTCCCCGTGGTCCCGAGATCGAGCTCCGGCGTCACGATCACCGGCGCCGCACCGGGCTTCGCGAGGACGCGGACGTACGGCACGTTCACCGGGCCGTCCTCGCTCATCTCCGTCGTATTGCGCCAGAGCAGGCCGGAGCGGGCCGCCTCGCCGGGCTTCAGGGTCACGGGGCGGGCCGGGTCGTCGAAGCCGGTGCCGGTGGAGATGCCGCCGCTGCCGTGCAGGATCTTCACGCCGGTGATCAATTTCCGTTCGCCGTCGAGGAGTTGGAGCTCCGGATGGCCGTTGAGGGTGATGGTCTGCTTGCCGCAGTTCTCCAGGTGGAGCCCGATGACGCGCAGGCCCATCGCCGCGTCGCCCTCATCCGCGTACACCCGCATCCCCGAGGACGGGCACGGCTCGTCGGCGGAGGTCGCCTCGCGCGCGGGGACGCTCCTGACCTTGCTGACCGTCGCGCCTTCGTGGGCGCCCAGGTCGAGGGTGCGCCGGACCGTCTCCCCCGCCCCGACCATGCTCACCGTCCGGTCCACGACGTCCATCGCCTGACCCGCGCTGTTCGTGAGGTTGAACGTGATGGTGTACGCGAGCGTCTCCTCGGACGCGTTGGCGATCTCGTACGAGGCCTCACTCGGGGAGTCACCGCACAGCCCGACGATCCGCACCCCGTCCCGTTCCAGCCTGGCGGGATCACTGTTCCCGCTCCCGGGCAAGGCCCGGCACCCGGAGGACGCCGGCGCCCCGGACTGCTCGGTACCGCCGCATGCGGTGAGCAGGAGGACGCCCGCGAGGGCGGCGGGAACGGACACGGATATGGCAGTGCGCATCGGGCCAACCTATGGGGTCGGCCTTGTCGGCGGCTCTCGCCCCATGCCCGGCCCGGGGGTTGCCGGGTGGACCAGGGCGTCGTGCCGTGCGTCCCGGTGGTCACGAGGTGGCGCGGCGGGCCGCGCTCGACGCGAAGACGATGCCGAGCATCACCGCGGTACTGCCGAGGAGCAGACCCGGGGACATGCCCACCGGCGTACCGCCCGAGTCGCGCAGCGCGCCCATGAAGTCGAGCGGCGTGATGCCGTTGACCGTGCCGTACCACAGCGGCAGATAGGCGAACTGGAAGAGGCGGTGGGTGCGGCTGAGGGTGCCCAGGACAAGGGCGAAGGAGGGGATGAACAGCGCGCCGAGGAACCAGTGGAACAGGCCGACGGCGTCCGAGCCGGTGAGCATGCGCAGGGCCGGTCCGCTGCCCGCGACAGCGGTGAGCAGGAAGCCCGCCCCCCATTCCGCGGCGATCCGGCGGCGCGCGGCGGGGTAGGCGCCGAGGATGGCCTCGACTCCGGACTCGTGGCGCTGGGTGCCGAGCCGGGACCAGATCAGCACCGGCCAGATCCAGGACATCGGCAGCAGGAAGCGGGCGACGCCCGTCGCGGGAGTGACCATCTGGGAGAGCGCGGCGAGCGCGGCCACTCCGCCCCACCACCACAGCGGGGTGCCCTGGATCAGGATGCGCACCTCGCCGAGGAGCAGGCGCAGGGTCGCGTTGCCACGTCGGACCGGTGCCTTGGGTACGCCGCGGAAGGTGTCGGAGCGGGGAGCGTCGGGCTCCGCGTGCATGACGACGGCGGGGGTGACCGGGAACGGCTGTCCGGGGGCTGCCGCGCCGGGCCCGGCCAGGTGCCCGGGGACTACCTGGTGCCCGGGGACGACCTGGTGCCCGGGGACTGCCCAGTCGGGTCCCGACTTCTTTGCTCGGTCGGCCGGTTCGCGGCCGCGCGCCGGGTCGAAGCGCGGGAACCACAGGGCCGGGACCAGGACGAGGGCGACCGCGATCAGGACCAGGGCGAGGCGGGAGAGCAGATAGCCGGCGCCGGGGTCGAAGCCGTGCCAGACGAACGTGTCGAGCGGCTTCTCCACCAGGGTCAGGCCGAGGCTGAACTCGCCGACCTGCGTGGGGTCGATGCCCTGGGCCTTCATGTCACCGCCGAGCGACCGCACCACCCCGTGCACACCGATCCCGCCGAGCGGGGCGTCGGGCGACTGGCCGCCGATGGCGATGAACGCCCAGATGAAGAACCACAGGATGTTGCCGAGTCCCGCCCGCAGCAGGGGGATCGTCTCGAAGAGCAGCGCCGCGGCGGCGGTGAAGACCATGAGCGGCAGCGCGATCAGCACGAAGGGCTTGAGCAGTTCGACGGGGTCGACCGCCATGACCTCCCCACGGGCCGGCTGCATGACCAGCGCGGTGACCACGAGCACGCCCAGCATGGAGGCCAGGACCAGCACACTGCTGAGGAACTTGGCCAGCAGATATGAGGTGTTGCTGATCGGGGTGGCCGCGAGCAGCCGTCCCACGCCGGTGCTCTCGTCGCGGGAGATGGCGTTGCGTACGACGTAGAAGCCGCCGAGGCAGAGCCAGACCGCGCCCGCGAGGGCGACGACCATGCCGATGTAGGCGCTGTTGTACTCGCCGCGGTAGCGGCCGATCTGCATGACGACCCAGCCGGCGTCCTTGCCGGGGGTGGCCAAGTAGCCGAGACCTACGGCCGCGCAGAGGATGGCCGCGTACGCCGGGCGCCGTACCCGGTCCCGGAAGTCGGCGGTGGCGAGCCGGAAGAGGGTTCCCATCACCGGCCGCCCTTCAGGTCCATGGTCCGGTCCACCGTGCTGAACTCGCGCCTCTTCGGGCCGACTTCGTTGACGATGGCCAGGTAGGCGTCCTCCAGGTCGGGGGTGACCTGCTGGGCGGTGGCGTACGGCGGCACAGGGGCGAGCAGCCGCACCCGTACGCCGCTGCTGGTGCGCACCATCCGGCTCACCAGGTGGCGCTGCTGTACGGCGGCGACATCGGCCGGGTCCACGAGAACGTCCCACACCCGGCCGGCCACCGCCGCGAGGAGGTCCTCCGGGGAACCCCGGCGCAGCAGCCGCCCCTGGGCGACGACCGCGATGTCGGAGGCGACCGACTCCACGTCGGAGACGATGTGGGTGGAGAGCATGACCACGCGGTCGGCGGCCAGATCGCTGAGCAGGTTGCGGAAGCGGACGCGCTCCTCGGGGTCGAGGCCCGCGGTGGGCTCGTCGACGATGATCACCTGCGGGTCGGCGAGCAGCGCCTGGGCGATGCCGACGCGGCGCATCATGCCGCCGGAGTACTTGCCCAGGGGGCGCTTGACCGCCTCGGTCAGGTTGACCAGTTCGAGCAGCTCGTCGATGCGGGCGCGGGCCGAGCGGGCGGACAGGCCCTTGGCGGCCGCCAGGTAGGACAGGAACTCCCGCGAGGTGAGGTTCGGGTAGACCCCGAAGTCCTGCGGCAGATAGCCGAGGGCCCGGCGCAGGACGTCGGGCTCGGCCACCACATCGGTGCCGTTGAACAGGACCTGGCCGCCGGTGGGCCTGGTGACGGTGGAGGCGATCCGCATCAACGAGGACTTGCCGGCGCCGTTGGGGCCGAGCAGGCCGAGCATTCCGCTCTCCATGCGCAGGGTCATGCCGTCCACGGCGCGCTTGCCGCCGCGGTAGACCTTGGTGATGTCGATGAGTTCCAGCATGTCGATGGCTCCTTTACGCCCAGGACCGGACGGCGGTGACGGTCCGGGACGGGGCGCCCGCCGCCTGGTTCTTCGCACCCTTGAGGTCAGTGGTCCGGCCGTTGCGCAGCACCTTCAGGGACTTGGGCACCTCGACCTTGAAGCGCACATCGCAGTTGGCGAGCTTGCTGCACTTGGCCTGCAGGTCGAGCGTGCCCTCGGCCAGCTCCCAGGTCGCCTCGTCGTCGGCGCCCCAGCCCACGTCGAACCACCGGGTCACCTGGACGTCGTCACGGTCGGTGGCGACCAGGTCGGTGGGGATGCCGTGGGACCGGACGTCGAGGGTGCCGCCCCGGAAGGAGAAGCTCTTCGTCTCGGGTTCGGCGTCCTTCGCGCTGGCGCAGCCGGTGACTGTGGCCAGAACGGCCACTGCGGTGGCGGCCGGCAGGGCGCGGGACCAGTTGCGAGGGAACACGGTGTCCTCCGGGGTGCTTGTCTCTCGTGGGTGAGGACTCGAGACTCGCCTGCCGCGGCGCTGCGGACATCTGCCGTTCGGCAGATATCCGCGCACCAATTCCGCTGTCCGCGCACCAATTCCGCGTCGGCCCCGGGGGGGTGTTCAGCCGGCGGCGTCGAGCCGCTGCAGCAGGGGGAGAGTGCCGGTGACCTGCCAGCCCGTGCCGTCCGGGCCTGCCTCAAGTGCCCCGCCCAGCAGGGCGAACCGCTCGTCGAGACCCGCGAGGCCGGTGCCGCCGCCCTCCCGGTCCTCGACCAGCGGGCTGCTCTGCCCGCCGTCGTCGGTGACCTGGACGCACAGCCGGGCCTCGGCGTCGCGGCGTGCGCTCACCCGGACCGAAGCCGCGCCCGCCGCATGACGGCGCACGTTCGTCAGCGCTTCGAGGACCAGGGTGTACGCGGTCTCGTCGATCTCCCGGCGCAACGCGTCCACGAGGGCTTCGTCCAGGTCGAGTCGGGTGGGGATGGAGGTCGATTCCGAGAAGCGGGCCGTGAGGTCGGGCAGATCGACGAGTCCGTGGACCCGGGTCGGGGCCTGGTCCGGCTCCTTGGCGGCGCTCCCGTGGGCGGGCAGTTGCTCGGCCTGGCGCAGGGTGTCCAGGGTCCGGTCCATCTGGTCGAGGGCCCGCAGCCCCGACTCCTCGAGGCGGGCGAGGAAGGCGTCGTACTCCTCGGGGGCGTAGGCGGTGGTGCGCGCCGCCTGGACTTCGAGGACCATGCCGGTCAGTTCATGGGCGACGAAGTCGTGCAGGACCCGGGCCATGTGCAGCCGCTGGTTCCTGCGGGCATCGAGGACGGCCTGGCGGTTCCGGGTGTCCGTGCCGCGCAGCCGCATGCCGATGCCGATCGCGCAGATCACCGGCACCAGCGTGAGCACCACCATGAGCAGGGAGCCGTTGGCACCCGACTCGGGATTGCGCACGGTGAAGCGCAACGGGAGCACCAGCGAGGTGACCGCGAGGAGCGTCGCCGGGAGCACCGGGCGGGATGCACGGCGCACCAGGCGGGCGGTGAGGACCAACAGCGCCGCGAACTCGAAGGGCATCCACAGCAGCGTCAGCCCCTGCTGCCCGCGGTAGCCGAGGTCCACCGCGAGGGACACCCCGGCGACCGCGTATCCGGCCCGGATCACGGTGACCCGGCCCAGGGGACGGCTCGGGGAGACGCCCTCTGACGGCCAACGCACCAGCGTGGCCAGCACGGCGGCGATCGCGGCAAGCGCGAGAAGCAGGGCCATGGGCGGGCCGAGGAAGGCGGGAAGTCCCAGCAGGACGAGTGTCAGCCCGCACCAAAGGCCCCGCCGGCGTCCGAAGGTTGTGTCTCGCATCGTGCCCGTCATGCGCATCAGCCTAGGAAGTCGGGTCCGGGGCGGCAGGTGCACGGGTCAATGCGCGGTGGCGTACCCCATCTCCCAGGCGCGGACGGCGATGCCGACCCGGTTGCGTACGCCGAACTTGCGCTGAATGCTCGCGACATGCGTCTTGACGGTGCCCGGCGAAATGAACATCTCGCCCGCGATGTCGGCGTTGGTCAGGCCTTCGGCCACCTTGGCGGCGATCTCGATCTCCCGCTTGGTGAGCGGCTCGACCATCGCCGGCCGGCCCGAACCCGCGCCCGAACCCGCGCCGGAGGCAGCGCCGTTGCCGGTGACGTGGCGCAGCAGCCGGACCGTGATCGAGGGACTGATCAGGCTGTCCCCCGCCATGGCCGCCCGGACCGCCTCCACGAGGAGCGCGGGCCCCGAGCGCTTGAGCAGGAAGCCCGATGCGCCGTAGCGCAGCGCCGGATAGACATACTCGTCCAGATCGAAGGTCGTCACGATGACGACCTTCGTGGCGAGGCCGGAGCCGGGAGCGAGCAGACTGCGGGTGACCTCCAGGCCGTCCATCCGGGGCATGCGCACATCCATGAGGGCGACATCCGGCCGCAGCAGGCGGGCCTGTTCCAGTGCGGCCACGCCGTCGGCGGCCTCACCGATCACTTCGATGTCCGCTTGGCTCTCGAGGATGCGCCGCATGGCCCGGCGCACCATCTCCTGGTCATCCACCATCAGCACACGAATCGTCACAGCCGGGCATTCTTCCAGTCGGGCATTCTTCCAGCCGGTCGGGGCGGGGAGGCCGGGCCGGGCCCGGTAGTCACGCGCCTGCGTTCTCCACCGCGCGGAGCAGCCGGCGGGCCACGGTGCGGGCGCCGATACCCCTGCTGACGTGCTCCGTTACCCCTGCTCGCTGTCCTGAGCATGTGTCACCTGGTGCAGCCGCAGGGCGAATTGGAGTTCCAGGGCGCGCTCGTGACTCTGCCAGTCGTCGCCGAGGAGGCGGCCGATCCGGTCCAGGCGCTGTACGACGGTGTTGATGTGCACGTGCAGCGCCTGCCGGGCCCTGGCCTGGTTCATGCCGCAAGCGAAGTAGACCCGCAAGGTCTCGACGAGGGTGGTGCGGCGTCTGGTGTCGTAGTCCAGGAGCGGGCCGAGGGTGCGCCGGACGTAGTCGGCCAGGTCGGTGTCCTCGCCGAGGAGCAGGCCCAGGAAGCCGAGGTCGGCCAGGGCCGCACCTCGCCCGGTCTGCCCGAGTGCGCGCAGCGCGGACAGGCAGCGCACGGCTTCGGCGTGCGCGTGGGCGAGGTCGGCCGGGCCGGTGGCCGGGCCCGCGGCGCCGACGGTGACGGGGGTCCCGGTGGCCTGGGCGAGCTCGGTGGCAAGGGCCTGTGCGGTGGCGGTGACGTGCTCGCCCGGGGTGATGACGACGACGCGGTCGTGGTGCAGTCCGGAAAGGCCGCTTCTGCCGCGGGCGCCGCGCGCCGCCGCCTGGAGCAGCTGCCGGCGGGGAGCGGTGTCGCTGTGCGCGAGGAACACCGCGTGCGGCAGCGTGAGGTTCACCCCAAGTCTGCGGGCCCTGGCGGTGAGCCCGCTCGGGTTCGCGGTGGCGGTGAGGACGTCGCCGAGCAGTTCACCGCGTACGCGGTCCTCGGCCTCGGCGACCGAGCGGCGCAGCAGCAACAGCAGCGCGGTGACCACACCGGCCCGCTCGAACAGCCGCCGGTCGGCCTCGCTCAGATCGGCACGCCCGGTCAGCGCGATGCTGCCGAGCAGCTCGGGCCCGGCGAGCACGGCACACACCCAGGTGCCGTTGAGCGGAACGGCCCGGCCGCTGGAGCGGGAGGCGGCGACGGCTCGGGCGAGGGGGTGCCTCACCGGCGTCCGTGGCGGTTCCGAACTGCGGCTTCGCCGCGGGGCCTGCGTCGGCTGCGAGGGGGGTACCTCCGGCCGAAGGCTGGGGGCGGGCGCCGGGGGGCGTGGGTCGGTGGAGTCCGGGGAGGCACCCCCTGGCGAAGGCCCTGGTTCGGCGTCGACGCGGGCGAGTTCGATGCCGTCCGCGTCGTGGATGACCGTGCCGCCCTGCAGGACGGCGCCGATGGCGGTGGCGATCTCGGTGAAGTCGCCGCCGCGCAGCACCAGATCGGTCAGGCGGTCGTGGGCCTCCTCCGCGCGGCGCATCGCCTGGCTGTGGGCCCGGATCGTCCGGGAGGCGGCGTTGAGGTCGACGAGTGCGGCCCGGGTCTCCTCCATCATGCGCGCGCTGTCGATGGCGATGGCCGCGTGGTCGGCGAGGGAGGAGAGCAGCGCCACCTCGTCCGGGGCGAAGTCCCGGGCCGTGCGGTCGGCCGCGTACAGCACACCGATCACGACGGTGCCCTGCCGCAGCGGCACGCCGAGGATCGCGCGCAGGCCCTCTTCCAGTACGGCGCTGTCGATGGGGATGGTGTGCCGGAAGCGGGGGTCGCTCGGGTAGTCGCCGGTGGCATACGGCCGTGCGGTCTGCGCGACGAGCCCGCCGAGGCCCTCGCCCATGCCGAGGCGCACCTGCTGGAAGGCGGCGGACACCGAGCCGTCGGTGACCCGCATGTAAGTGTCCTTGGCCGCCTCGTCGTTGAGGGACAGATAGGCGACGTCGGTACGCAGCAGAAGTCGCGCCCGGTGCACGATGGCCCGCAGCACGGCGTCCACGTCACGCAGCGCGGCGAGGTCGCCGGCCGTGTCGAACAGCGCGGTCAACTCCGTCTCGCGGCGGCGGTGTTCGCTCATGGTGCGGCGGATCTGCAGGGCCGTGTCGGTCGCCTCGTCGATGGCCGCCAGTTCGCCGACGCCCGCCCCGCGTGCCCGCGCCGCCGTGGCGGGCCGGGCGAAGTCCTCGGCAGGGGCGTTGTCGGCAAGCAGGTTCAGCAGGTTGAGCAGCTCCCGCGACGCATTGTGTGCCGGGGTCCGGTCCCCGACCGGATGTGGGTTCGGCACAGGGCATCACCTCCAGGGTGGTCCGGCTCGCCATGGCGTCGTCCCGTACGCCATGGCGAGCAGGTGGTGCGTTGGCGCTTGGCGCGGAGCGTCAGGTTCCGATCTTCGCCGAGGCGGCGCCCACCGACGCGTCGGCGGGGGCGGCACGGCGCCGGGTGAGGCTGCGGCCCCGGGTCTCCTTGGCCACGAACACGGCCACCGTGGTGATCACCACCGTGACGCAGAGGTAGAGGGAGACCGGGGTGGCGGAGCCGTAGTCCTTGAGCAGTTCGACGGCGACGATCGGGGCGAGCGCGCCGCCGATGATGGACGCCAGCTGCGAGCCCATGGAGGCACCCGAGTAGCGGACCTCGGTGTCGAACATCTCCGAGATGAAGGCCGCCTGCGGCCCGTACATCGCGCCGTGCAGCAGCAGTCCCACGGTGACCGCGAGGGTGATCACCGCGAAGGACTTGGAATCGAGCAGCGCGAAGAAGGCGAACGCCCACGCCGCCATGCCGATCGAGCCGATCAGCGTCACCGGACGCCTGCCGATCCGGTCGGACAGCGCACCCCAGGCCGGGATGGTGACGAAGTGCACCGCGGAGCCGATCAGTACCGCGTTCAGGGCGGTGCTCTTGGGCAGTTCCAGATGGGTGGTGACGTACACCAGGAGGAACGCGGTGAGGATGTAGTACGAGACGTTCTCGCCGAGCCGGGTGCCGATCGCCGTCAGTACGCCGCGCCAGTTGTGCCGGAACACCTCGACGATCGGTGTCTGCTCCTTGACGCCCGCCGCCGCCTTCTCCTCGGCCTTGGCCTGGGCTTTGGCCTGGGCCTCCAGGAAGACCGGGGACTCCGACACCGATACGCGTATCCACAGCCCGATCACGACGAGCACCCCGGAGAGCAGGAACGGGACGCGCCAGCCCCAGGCCAGGAAGGTCTCCTCCGACTGGACGGCCGCGAGGAGCGCGAGTACGCCGGTGGCCAGCATGTTTCCGCCCGGGGCGCCGGCCTGCGGCCAGGAGGCCCAGAAGCCGCGGTGCTCGTCGCCGCCGTGCTCGGAGACGATCAGCACCGCACCGCCCCATTCCCCGCCGAGGGCGAAGCCCTGGATCAGGCGGAGCACCGTGAGCAGGACCGGGGCGCCCACGCCGATCGAGGAGTGGGTGGGCAGCAGGCCCATGGCGAAGGTCGCGCCGCCCATCATCATCAGGCTGAGCACGAGCAGCTTCTTGCGGCCGATCCGGTCTCCGAAGTGGCCGAAGACGAGCCCGCCGAGCGGCCGGGCGGCGAAGCCGATGGCGTAGGTGAGGAAGGCGAGCAGCGTACCGACCAAGGGGTCGCTGTCCGGGAAGAACAGGGTGTTGAAGACGAGCGCGGCCGCGGAGCCGTAGAGGAAGAAGTCGTACCACTCGATGGTGGTGCCGATCAGGCTGGCGGCGACGATGCGGCCGAGACCGCCCGGGGTGCGCTGGTTGGCCATGGTGGGTTCACCGTTTCTCGAAGCGAACGGGAGCGGGAGGGGGGAAGGGGGAAGCGAGCGGAGAGCGAGAAAGGAGCAAGTGGGGAAGCAGGCGGGGAGTTTCAGCCGGCGGTCCAGCCTCCGTCCAGGGGCAGCGAGGCGCCGGTGACGAAGCCGCTGTGCGGGCCGCACAGCCACAGCGCGGCGGCCGCGACCTCGTGCGGTTCGATGAGCCGCTTGACGGCGGAGTTCTTCAGCAGCACATCGGAGATCACCTCGTCGGGGTCGATGCCGTGCACCTCGGCCTGGGCGGCGATCTGCCGCTCGACCAACGGGGTGCGTACGTAGGCGGGGTTGAGGCAGTTGCTGGTCACGCCGTGCGTCGCGCCCTCCAGGGCGGTGACCTTGCTCAGCCCCTCCAGGGCGTGCTTCGCGGTGACGTAGGCGGACTTGAAGGCGCTGGCCCGCAGGCCGTGCACGCTGGAGACGTTGACCACGCGACCCCACCCCTGGGCATACATGTGCGGCAGGGTCTGCTTCAGGAGCAGGAAGGGCGCGGTGACCATCACCTTCTGGATCAGGTCGAACCGCTCGGCGGGGAACTCCTCGATGGGCGCGACGTGTTGGAGCCCGGCGTTGTTGACCAGGATGTCGATCCCGGTGGGCAGGGCCCCGATCGCCGCGGTGTCGGCGAGGTCCGTGTGATGTGCCGTGCCGCCGATGTCGGCGGCCACGATCTTGGCCGAATCCGCGTCCAGGTCCACCACGTGCACCGCCGCCCCCGCGGCGGCCAGGGCCGTCGCGCAGGCTCGCCCGATGCCGCTGCCGGCACCGGTCACCAGGGCTGTGCGACCTGTCAGGTCGCGTGTGTATCCGCTTGTCATGGCCGGAAACGTAAGGGGCATCCAACGGCTGGACCCATGTGTGTGAACAACACATTGAGAGGGAAGATTGTGGCGCCGACCGACACACGTCGGTCGGCGCCACAGCCAGGCCAGCCAGGCCAGTCGGGCCAGTCAGGCCAGTCGGGTCAGGAACAGCTGCCGTCAGCAATGACGTAATAGCCTGCCGGTGATTCCTTCAGAGTGTGGGTCACCGCCATGTTGTAGAGCCCCATCTTCTCGTTCGAGCCCTTGGCGTAGACGTAACCACCGCTGGTGGTGGCCCGCCCGGCCGTCACCTGGGCGTAGTTGCTCGCCGTCCAGCACGCCACCGGGTCGGGCGTCGGCGTACCGCCGGGGTCCGGGGTCGATCCGGTCAGGCCGAAGAACTCGGTGACGTAATAACTGGAACAGATCGAGTCCAGGAAGTACGCGCCGGCCTGCCCGCACTGCTGCGCGCCCGGGCCCGGGTCGACCGGGGTGCCGTGTCCGATGCCGGGCACGCGGTCGACCTCGACGGCCACCGAGCCGTCGGCTGCCAGGTACTGCTCCCTGCGGGTGTTGTCGGAGCCGATGGTGGACGTGCGGTCGGGGCTCTGGTCGAGGCCGTGCACGGCGGTCCACTGGTCGCGCAGCTCGTCGGCGTTCTTCGGCTTGACCGTCGGATCGCTGTCGCCGTGCCAGATCGCCACCCGCGGCCAGGGCCCGGTGTGGCCGGGGTAGGCGTCGGTGACGCGCTTGGCCCACTCGGCAGGCGTACGGTCGACGCCCGGATCCATGCAGGTGTAGGCCCCGCTGTCCTTGGTGCAGTCGTACGGCAGTCCGGCGATGACGGCACCCGCCTTGAACACGTCCGGGTAGGTGGCCAGCATCACCGAGGTCATCGCGCCACCGGCCGACAGGCCCGTGACGTACGCCCGTGACGCGTCCCCTCCATAGGCCGAGACGGCATGGGCGACCATCTGCCGGATGGACGCGGCCTCGCCCTGACCACGCCGGTTGTCGGTGGCCTGGAACCAGTTGAAGCACTTGCTGATGTTGTTGGACGAGGTCGTCTCCCCGAACACCAGCAGGAACTTGTGCCGGTCGGCGAACGTGGTCAGCCCCGAGTTGTCGGCGTAGGTCTGCGCGTCCTGCGTACAGCCGTGCAGGGCGACCACGACCGGCGCGTTCGCGGGCAGCTCCGCCGGCCGGTAGACGTACATGTTCAAGGCACCTGGATTGGCACCGAAGTTGGCGACCTTCTCCAGGCCCACCGCGGCGGCCTGCGCGGAGGGCGCGGGAGCGAAGAGGGCCGCTACGGCGGCCAGGGCGGCGGCGACGGCCAGGGCGCTCACCGTCACGAGGCGGCGCGCTGTTCGGATAGGCACGGGAGGTCTCCCTCGGTCGGCGGCACGGGACCGTCCCGAGTCCCGTGGCCCGGCCCCGGCCGCGCGCGGCGGCCGGAAACCGAGGCGCCGCCACCGTAGGAGCGGGCCCGGCAGCCCTGAAATGGTGTGGCCACCCACAACCAGGGCTGCCGGGCCCGGCTTGTTGAACCGTTGTCTGTGCACGGCAGGTCTGCTATTCGTGTACGCCACAGGACGTCAAGTCCGCTGCACACGCTCGCAAATTGACGGTACGTCAGGAGATCGCCGGCACCGCGCAGTCGGCCCCCACCGCCAGGTGCGGTCCGGTCGCGGCGCGGACCCGGTCCACGCTCACCCCGGGCGCAAGCTCGCGCAGCACGAGCCCGTCCCGGCCGACGTCGATGACCGCGAGGTCGGTGATGACCCGCTCCACCACGCCCCAGCCGGTCAGCGGCAGCGTGCACTCCTCGACCAGCTTGGGCGAGCCGTCCTTGGCGGTGTGCTCCATCAGCACGAGCACACGCCGCGCGCCGTGCACGAGGTCCATGGCGCCGCCCATGCCCTTGACCATCTTCCCGGGGATCATCCAGTTGGCGAGGTCCCCGAAGGCGGAGACCTGCATGGCACCGAGCACGGCGACGTCGATGTGCCCGCCGCGGATCATCCCGAACGACAGCGCGGAGTCGAAGAAGGACGCCCCCGGACCGGTGGTGACCGTCTCCTTGCCCGCGTTGATCAGGTCGGGGTGCACATCGTCCTCGTGCGGGTACGGTCCGACGCCGAGGATCCCGTTCTCGGAGTGCAGGACCACCTCCACGCCCTCGGGCAGGTGGTTGGGGATCAGGGTGGGGAGCCCGATGCCGAGGTTGACGTACGAGCCGTCGGTCAGCTCCCGGGCGGCGCGGGCCGCCATCTGCTCACGGTTCCAGGCCACTTCAGGCACCCACTTCCTGGCGCGGCGGCGCGGCGGGCCGCACGCCGGGCCGCACCGTTCGCCGCTCGATGCGCTTCTCCGCCCGCGGATCGCCGGCCGCGACCGGCACCACGCGCTGGACGAAGATCCCCGGCAGATGGACCCGGTCCGGATCCAGTTCGCCCGGCTCGACCAGCTCCTCCACCTCCGCGACGGTGATGCGACCCGCCATCGCCGCAAGGGGGTTGAAGTTGCGCGCCGAGGCATGGAAGACGAGGTTGCCGTGCCGGTCCCCCACCGCCGCACGCACCAGCGCGAAGTCGGTGGTGATGCCTTCCTCCAGCAGGTACTCGCGCTCGCCGAAGGCCCTGATCTCCTTGCGCGGCGAGGCCACCGCCACGGTGCCGTCCGGGCGGTACCGCCACGGCAGCCCGCCCTCGGCGATCTGCGTACCGGCACCGGCCGGTGTGTAGAACGCGGGAATCCCCGCGCCACCGGCCCGCAGCCGCTCCGCCAGGGTGCCCTGCGGAACGAGCTCCACCTCCAGCTCACCGGCGAGGTACTGGCGGGCGAACTCCTTGTTCTCGCCCACGTACGAGCTGGTCATCCGGGCGATCCGGGCCTCCCGCAGCAGCTGCCCGAGGCCCCAGTCGTCCACCCCGCAGTTGTTGGACACCACTCGCAGGCCGCCAACCTCCTTGCCCAGCAAGGCATGCAGCAGAACGGTGGGCACACCGCACAGACCGAACCCGCCGACCGCCAGCGAAGCTCCCGCGCCGACGTCGGCGACCGATTCGGCCGGATCGCCGACCACCTTGTCCAAGCCCATTCGCGGCCCCTTCCTCGGATGTGATGCCGACGCGTGTGGCGCCGACTGCGGTCACATTAGGAAGGGCGGCCGGGGCGGAACGATGTTGATCCCCCACACAACGGCGTACGGATCCATGTGTTCCTCAAGCCCCTCGGGCGGGCCGGAATCCGCCTGCGCGGCGGGCGGCCGAGGGCTCGGGCGGTGGTGCTTCACCCCACGGTCCGCGGCGAACCAACGGTGCCCGATCAACGGTGCGCGCTCCACCGCGCCCGATGCCTCACATGCAGAAGGTCTGGCCCACCTTGCCGGCCACCTTGGCGGCATCGTCATGGGCCACGTAGACCAGGAACGCGCCGGCCGCCATGAGCAGTGTGGAGACCGCCAGGCAAAGAGGCACACTCCAATGGGTCGACTCGCGCTTGGCCTTCGTCACTCGCCAGGACAGCACGATCGCCAGCACTGCGGCACCGAGCGCCAGATAGGCGGTGGCGTAATTGGTCCAAGGGACAGCCAGCCACTTGCACCCATGGGATGTCCGGTGCGTCAGGTCCTCAGCGAGCCACCCACCGGTGACGAGGGACACCAAAGAGATCAGGGTCGCGGCGATGATGTGCAGGGGAGCAGCGCAGGCCGGTCCGTTCCGGGCGCGGGGTGGAGTTGAGTGAGGTGGGGGGAAAGGGGCACCAGGCGGCCCTATTTGCCCCCTTTTTTCTGCCCTTTTCCCCCAGTTACACCCCAGGCGGGCGCCGGGCAGGGGCATCAGCGTGCGGCGGCGTACGCGAGGAAGGTGGTCCAGGCGGCCGGGGCCAGGGTGAGCTCGGGGCCCTGCGCGTTCTTGGAGTCGCGGACGTGGACGGTGGTGGGGCAGGTGGCGATCTCTACGCAGTCGCCCTGCGAGCCGCTGCTGTAGCTGGACTTGCGCCAGGAGAGGGCGACTTCCACGCAGTCGTCGCCCTCGGAGCCGCTGTAGCTGCTCTTGAACCAGGCCAGTTCGGACGTGCTCATAGCGCTCCTCGCATTCGCTTCAGCAGGCCCAAGGAGTCTTCGGGGGTGAGGGCCTGTGAGCGCATCTTGGCATACCGCTGTTGGAGGCGGCTGATCTCTTTCGCGTCAGCGATGAGGCGGCCGTTCTCCTGCCCCTCCGAGTATCCGAACCACCGGTTGTCCGGCGTCTCCGCCAGCTGGAGCGGACCGTCGAGTCCCGCGTGCACCGGCTGCTTCAGCGGCATGAGCTGGAACTCGACGTTCCAGTGCCGCGCGATCAACTCCAGGAGGTGGTCGAAGAGTTCACGTGTCACCGCCTCGCCGCCCGTGTGCCGTTCGAGGACCGCCTGCTCCACGATGAAGCTGAAAGCGGTCGGCGGCTTGCGGCTCGTGGACAGCAGGTTCTGGCGGTCGAGCCTGCCCGCGATCCGATGGTCCAGCGTCTCCGCGTCCGGCAGCGGCGGCACGTTGAGCGACACCGCCCGCGCGTACGCCTCCGTCTGCAGTAGCCCCGGCACCACCCGGCACTCGTACGTACAGAGGCTGATCGCCTCCGCCTCGAACCTGGCCCACTGCCTGAACCACGCCGCCAGCCCCGGCTGCCGCGAAAGATGCCGCACCGCCCGCCGCAGCGCCCCCGTATCCCCGAGCACCTCCTCCGCCTTCTCCACGAACGCCTGGTCCGGCATCCGCCGCCCCTGCTCGATCGAGGCCACCGTGTGCTTGGAGAACTGCACCTCGTCGGCGAACTCGTCCCTGCTCAGCCCGTGGTGTTCGCGCAGGGCCTGGACCACCGCGCCGAACGTCCGCAAGCTGTCCGAGGACTCCGGCCCAACCCCCGCCCCCACCATGTCTTCGGTCATCGCCCGGCCACCTTTCGCGCATCAGCCCCGCGTGACACCATCAACGCACCCATGGTCACGGGCAGTTACGCGTACCGTCCACCCTTCGTGCGCGTACGCTCGCGCAGCGTACGCGGTTCCGACCTGGTGAACTCCCCGTCCCGAACGCCAGATTGGCGGCATGACACCACCCGCCGCCCGCTCGGCCGCCCTCACCGTGCGTACGTTCACGGAGCGCTTCAGCTCCACGCCGCTCGGCGCCCGCCTCGCCCGTCATCTCGCCATCCGGCAACTGCACGCCTGGGGCATCCCGTACGGCTGCGACACCTCCGGGACGGCCGCGCTGATCGTCGCCGAGCTGGCCGCGAACGCCGTCACGCACGGTCGCGTTCCGGGGCGCGACTTCGAACTGCGGCTCGCGGTCGACGCGTTCGCCCTCCGCATCGAGGTGTCGGACGCACGCGGGGAGCTCCGCCCGCCCGTTCCGGGCCGGCTCACCCACCCCTCAGCCGAAGCCGCCCACGGCCGGGGACTGCTCTTGGTGGAGGCGCTTGCCGACCGGTGGGAGGTGCTGGACCGGGGGCCCGTGGGCAAGACCGTACGGGTGGAACTGGAACTGCCGCCGACCGGACCGGTCGGCCGGGTCACCTGACGTCGACCCGCGCCGCCCCCGTCCCCAGCCCCACGGGCCCGCCCGACCACCCCGGCGACCCGGGCCCGTGGCGCAGGAAGACCTCCCGGTAGCGGCGGCAGCCCTCGTGCCAGGTGTGGATGCCGGCCATCCAGTGCTCCAGCTCCCGGACGTATCCGCCAAGGGCCTCGCGCACCTGCTCCGGCAGCTCGAAGTCGGCGTACAGGATGGGGAGTTCGTGGGCGGCCACGTGCTGGAACTGGCGCATCCGGGAGGTCATCAGGTCGTTGATGATCGCGAGCGCGGTCGGGTAGTCGCAGCCGAAGAAGATCTGGACGACGAGGATGCCGTTGTGCACCTCCCCCTCGTACTCGATCTCCTTCTGGTACGAGTACACGTCGTTCATCAGCCCCGAGTAGTCGGCCGCGGCCTTCTCCAGGGCCTGCACCGGCCGGCTGGCGTAGATCTCGGGCGGGATCGTGCGGCCGTGCCCGATGCGGCACAGGCTCATCGTGAGGTCGGCGCCGAAGGTGGCGCGGCGCATCTCGATGTAGTCGACGGGGTCCGGGACGCGATGGAGCGCCTGGTTGTCCAGTTCCCAGAGCCAGCTGGCGGTCATCTTCTCGATGGTGTCGCGGAACGCGCGCCGCGCCTCGACGGTCATCGGTCCGGCCGTACGCGCCCACAGGTCGGCCAGCGAGCGTTCGAGGGCCGTGGCCGGGGCGGGTACGGGCTCGTCGTCGACCGGCATGAAGGCGGGCAGCCGGGCGGTGCAGGCCCGGGCGCCGATCAGGTCGCGGGGGCGGCCGTAGACGGCGGGGTAGAGGTCGTCACCGTACGTCCCCCAGGTCAACCACTGGGAACTCAGGGCGAGTTCGTCCGGTGAGGCATCGGGGTAGATGCCCGCCGCGCACAGCGGGAAGTCGAAGCGGCGCAGGCCCTCCTCGTCCCAGACCCCGGAGAGCGGAACGCCGGGCTGCGGTCCAAGGAGGCCCATGCGGTGGGACCAGTCCACCGTTGCGCGGCGGGCTCCTTCCAGGTGCGGGCTGAGGGTGGTGGCGTACGGCAGGTGGAAGTCGGGGATCAAGGAGGGCCCGACCCGCTGGTACGGGCGGTGGGTGTGGCTGCGCAGACGGTGCTCGTGCGCCGTGGTGAGGGTGTGCGTCAGGTCCGCGGCGGAGGTGCCGAGGCCTACAACTGGGGTGAGAAGGGCGGGAGTTCCGGACTCCTCGACTCCCCCGCCGTTCATGTACCGGCTGGAGCGCCGATGCCACTCATGGCCGCCGGCCTGCCAGTCCTGCAGCCCTTTGGCGTACGTGAGCACGTCGGCGCAGGCCGCCGGGGCCAGGCCGTGCTCGGCGAACAGCGGCGCCAGTTCGGTGCCCACCGTGTGCTCGAACTGCTGCAGCCGCGAGGTGATCAGGTCGCCCACGGAGTCGGCCGCCTGCTGCGTCGTACAGCCGAAGAAGGTCTCCAGGACCAGGACGCAGTTGGCCAACTCCCCTTCCTCCTCGGTCTCGCGCTGGTACGAGAAGAGATCGTTCCGCAGATGAACCGCGTCGGAGAAGGTGTCCCTGAGCACCCGCAGCGGCCGCGATTCCGCGACGGCGGCGGGCACTTCGGCGCCCGTCGCGTACTCCACCAGGCCCGCCGACCAGGGCGCGCCGCCCACCTTTCGGCGCATCTCGACGTACTCGACGGGGTTGGGGATCCGGTGGGCGTCGATGTTGGAGAGCTCCCACAGCGACTCGTTGAGGAGGTGCCGGGTGCTCTCGGCGAACCGCTCCCGCCAGTCGGCGGACATGGCGTCGACCGTACGGCCCCACAGATCGGCGAGACCCGCCTCGACCGGGTCGACGGGCTCCGGCGTCCCGTCGGACCGATCACCCGGCATGAAGGCGGGCAGCCGGTCCAGATGCGCCTTGCCACCCGCCCGGTCGAGGGTCTTCTTGAACTTCTCCAGGAAGTGGTCGTCGAAGAAGAACACCCACACGTACCAGTCCGTGACCAGCGACAACGCCTCGCCGTCGCAGTCGGGATGGGTGTACGCGCACAGCAGCGGGTAGTCGTGCGCGTCGAGGTCCGCCTCGTCCCAGATGCCCGAGCCCTCCAGCATGCCCATGTCGCGGGCCCACTGCTTGGAGTGCGTCCGGGCCTGCTCCAGGTGCGGGTTGAGCCGTGCCGGGTGCGGGGTGTAGAAGGGCGGCAAGATGAAGGGCTGCGGCACCGGGGCTCCTCCCGTCAGGCGGCGGCCGTGCGCGAGACCTCGACGTTCTCCAGGACGCCGAGTGCGTCCGGCACCAGGACGGCGGCCGAGTAGTAGGCGCTGACCAGGTAGGAGATGACGGCCTGGTCGTTGATGCCCATGAAGCGCACGTTCAGGCCGGGCTCGTACTCGTCGGGGATGCCGGTCTGCTGCAGGCCGACCACTCCCCCGTTGGACTCGCCGGTACGCATCGCGATGATCGACGACGTACGGGCCGCGGTGACCGGGATCTTGTTGCACGGGAAGATCGGCACGCCCCGCCAGGCCGGCACCTGGTGGCCAGCCACATCGGTGGTCCCGGGGACTAGGCCGCGCTTGTTGCACTCGCGCCCGAAGGCCGCGATGGCCCGCGGGTGCGCGAAGAGGAGCTTGGTCTGGCGGCGCATGGACAGCAGTTCGTCCAGGTCGTCCGGGGTGGGCGGGCCGGAGTGGGTCTGGATGCGCTGGCCGAAGTCGGCGTTGTGCAGCAGCCCGAACTCACGGTTGTTGACCAGCTCGTGCTCCTGGCGCTCGCGCAGCGCCTCGATGGTCAGGCGCAGCTGCTGCTCGACCTGGTTCATCGGGTCGTTGTAGAGGTCGGCGACCCGGGAGTGCACCCGCAGGACCGTCTGCGCCACGCTCAACGCGTACTCGCGCGGCTCCAGTTCGTAGTCCACGAAGCTGCCGGGCAGCGCGGGCTCGCCGTCGTGCCCCGCGGACAGGGCGATGTCGGCCTCGCCGGACCGGTTCTGCGGCAGGTCGGCCTCGGTCAGCCGCCGTTGGACGTGGGCCGTCAACTGCGGTTGCTGCCCCGCCACTTCCTCGTACGCGCGACGGGGCAGGGCGAGCACCGTGCACGGGGTCACCGCGCGGGCGGTGAGCTGCCACTCGCCCGGCTCCTCCGCGAGCACCTGCCCGCCGAAGAAGCCGCCGTCGGCGACCAGCCCGCGCCGCGTCTCCTCGCCGTACTTGCCGGCGCCCACGTGCTCGACCTTGCCGTGCGCGATCAGGTACACGTGATCGGCGGGCTGCCCCGCCTCGGCTATCGCCTGCCCGGGGACGTACTCGCGCTGGGTGAAGCGCTCGGCGAGGGCGCGCAGCACCTCCTGGTCGTCGTAGCCGCGCAACAGGGGCAACTCGCCCAACTCGGCTGGGACGACGCGCACTTCGGCGCCTTCCTGGACGAAGGTGACCCGGCCGTCGCCGACCGCGTACACCAGGCGCCGGTTGACCCGGAAGGTGCCGCCCCCGGTCTGCACCCAGGGCAGCATCTTCAGCAGCCAGCGGGAGCTGATGGCCTGCATCTGCGGTTCGGACTTGGTGGTCGTCGTCAGGTTGCGTGCGGCGGCGATACCCAGGCTGAGCTGCGCCTGCCCCTCGGAGGGAGGCGGCTGATCCGGTTGCTCCGACTGCTCTGTCGTCGCTGCGGTCGACATCGCGGGGTTCCTTCCCTAGGGGTGGGTGCAGGAAGTGTCTGAGGCGGTGGGGAGTGCCTGAGGCAGTGAAGCAGCGGCCGCCGAAACCGGTCGACCGTGCGCACATGCCCACCCCATGCGATTACGCCACGGCCGTCATGGCGGATTCCGTGGGTTCCTCCGAACCCTTTGAGCGACCTCGGCGCAGGCGCTGCGCAGCACGCCGTCGACACCGTTCGTCCACGTGTACGCATATGACGCGGGGCTGGTTCTCGACGCCTTGGGACGGGGCGCGATCCTCACGCGGACGAGACTTGTCCGGTTCTTCGCGGCATCGTCTCAACTTCCGGCCGGACGCGCCCTGTTCACGCCCCGAAGCCGCGCCCCCGTTGCGCGGTGAGGTGTCAGGGCCGCAGCGGTTCGACGAACCGATAGCGGCCGACGGCGCCCCCGCCCTCCTCGGGCGCCCCCAGTTCGACCAGGGCCATGGGCCGGCCGGTGGGTTCGCCGGTGTCCGGGTCAAAGGCGATCTTGCCGCTGACGCCACGGACCGTGAACAGGCCCTGGGTCTGCTCCAGTTGGCCGCGCACCGCCATCGCGTCCACCCCTTCGGGGCTGCCCCGCAGCGCACGGCGGGCCGCCATCGCGACGGTGTACACCGCGTCGTGGCCGAGCATCGCCTGGCCGTCCTCCAGGGCCGCGGCCGAGCTGCTGCCGGTCACGGCGCGGTAGCGCTCCTCGAAGGGGCCGTACGGGCCCCGGTCCTTGCCGCCGTAGACCTCCGCGGCGATCTTCGGGTGGGTGAACGCCGTGTAGTACGCCTTGATCCCGCTGGCCCGCCAGCGCTCACTGAGCGCCTTGAGCTCGGCGCCGTGCGCCTTGCCCGCGGTGTCGAAGTACACGCCCACGGCGCTGGACCCGGAGAGCACCTTCACCGGGCAGCGCCGCCCGGCCTCGCCCGCGGCCTCGATGAACAGGCGCAGATCGCGTCCCCGGCCCGCGAAGTACACGGCGTCGGGCTGCGGGTCGGGGGCGCAGACCTTCTCGGCGGCGCCGTACAGGTCGTTGCTCTGCGGCGCCGCGCTGCCCGAGCTGTACGGCACGATCTCCTCGTCGACCTTCAGGCCGACCCGCTCGGCGGCCGCCCGGAAGCCCCAGTACAGCTGGGCGTTGTAGTCGTCGCCGTCCTTGCCGCCGCGGACGATCTGCACCCGGTAGCCGTGATCGGCGTCCTGCTCCTTCTTCAAGTACCGTGCGGCGGCGCCCGCTTGGTCCTTGGTGGGGAAGGACACCCGGTAGAAGCCCTTGCGGTCGGAGCCGAACCCGTCGGCCGCGACCGTGGCCCCGACCGTCGGCATCCCGGCCTTGCGCAGCTCGTCGACGGCCGCGACCGTGTGCTTGTTGCTCTGCCCGAGGCCCGCGACGGCCACCAGGCGCTCCTCGTCCCGCAGCGACACCAGCTGCTCGACCACGTCCGAGGCGTGCGTGTCGCCGTGTCCGGTGCTGGCGAGCAGCAGCCGGACCCGGGGGCGGGCGCCGCCCTTGCGGTTGATGTCGAGCTGGGCGAGGTGGGCGCCGGTCACCGCCTCCCGGATGGTGTCGCGGCCGCGGTCGGCCTCGCCGCCGGACATGGCCTCCAGGTAGGCGACGGTGACGTAGGCGCCGCCCTCCTTCTCCACGCGCCGGTTCTCCGCCTCGATCTTCTCGCTGATGTCGTCGAGTCCGGGGAAGGAGTACGCGCCGTCGGTGACGCCGTAACAGTCTTCGCCCGCCTTGGTGACGCCCTCCCCGCACGTGGTGTCCTCGGTGGGCCAGAAGATGACGGCGGCGGCCACCAGGGCGCCCACCACGGCCAGCGCGATGGAGGACCACAGGACCCGGTTGGCCGGCCGGTGCGGAATCTGCAGGGAATCGTCGCTCACAGCCAGGGCTCCTCGGCGTACTGGTCGGCCTTCTTCACGAGCAGGGCCGCCCAGGCCTCCTGCCCGGTGTGGGCGGTGGCCAGAGTGTGGAAGCGTGCGTTGACCTCGGAATAGAGGGTGGCGTGGGGGTCGCCGAGCGGGTCGCGGTAGGGGTCGCCCACCCCGTCCGTCGCGGGGTCCTCGGGCGGCTCGGGGGCCAGCCAACTTGCCGCGAGCAGGCGGGTGATGGTGCGCAGGCGGGGATCGATCGCGTCGCCCAGGAGGTGCTGGACCAGGAACTCGAAGCGGCTCCAGGGCGCGGTTCCGGCGCTGTGCACCGAGGCGGGCACGGGCGCGCGGCGCAGCCGGCACAGGCGGGAGCACCACGCCTCGGGGGTGCCGCGCTCGAAGACCGAGTCGAGGTACCCGGCCGCCGCCGGCAGATCGCCGCCCGCGAGGGCGTGGTACGCGGCCTCGGTGGGCTTGTCGCGCTGCCCGGCCCGGACCCGCAGGCCTGAGTGCAGGGTGGCGGGGTCCTCGCGCAGGGTGGCGAGGAGCAGGCGGCGCAGCAGGGGGTGCGGGGGCAGTCCGTCGGCGCGCCGGTCTCCGGTGCCGATGTGCAGGGTGTGCAGCCGTTCCTGCCGGAAGTCCCGGAAGGCGTCCTCGAGTTCGGAGGTGTTCAGCCAGCCGGCGTGCAGGGCGTGGTTGAGGTCGGGGGCGACGGCGGCCTGTTGCAGGATGCGGCGCAGCTCGTCGGAGCAGTCGAGGGGCAGGAGCCGGTCGAGCAGCGGGCCGACCAGCTCCCGCGACTCGAATATCTGCCGCAGCCGGTACTGCCAGCGGTCCGTGGTGTCGATGCCGGGCAGCTCGGCGAGCACACAGGCGGTGCCCTCCGGCTGGCCGCGGGTGAGTTCGTACACCGCCCAGCCGAGCCAGGGAATGCCCTTGCGGGGCGCGGGTGTGCCGGTGCGCCCCAGGACGACCGCGGTCTGGCCCTCGACCTCCTGCCGGGTCAGGTCGCGGAGCTGGCCGACCCGCAGCCCGTCGCTGACCTGCTGGGGCTCGAACTCGCCCGGCGCACCCCAGCGCCCGGGATATCCGTCGCCGGTGCCGGGCGAGCCGAACCGGTGCGGCTGGAGCGCCGCCGGGTAGCTGCCGGCCGTGGCCAGGACCACCAGCGGGTCGGGGTCACCCGGGTCGCGTGCCTGGAGCAGCAGCGCGAGCACTTCGCCGCCGAGCGGGTTGTCGATGTTGTCCAGGAGCATCAGACAGCGCACGGCCCAGTCCTGCTTGGCGTAGCTCCGGCGCAGATCGTCGAGGAACGTCTCGCAGGCCAGGACCTCGATGGGCCCCCGGTCCTCCGGCTCGCCCCGGTGGGCGAGATTGAGCTCGATCAGGAAGTCCAGGGCCGAGGTGGCACCGGTCCGGTCCAGGCCGGCCACACGGCGGCGGAAGTTGCGCCGCAGCCACTGCCGCTCCCCGAGGAGCAGCAGCTGCAGGGCGGCGGTGACCAGGGCCGGCAGGCCGAGCATGGCGGCGGCGACCTCGGCCACCTGGTAGGCGCCGGACAGCCACCCGGCGGAGCGCGCGGGCAGCGCCTGGGCCATCTGGCGCCGCGCCAAGTCCCGGTTCTGCGAGTCCACTTCGGCCTTGAGCGCGGCGGTGAGCACCTTGAGCGCGGGGAACGGCATGCGCGGCACCTGCGGCTTCTCGCTGTTCAGCCCGAACGCGAGGCTCGCGAACACTTCGACGGGCCGCTGCTGCTGCCCGGCGAGGTCGGCCAGGTCGAGGCGGACGACCGGCCCGCTCTTCGCCCAGTTCGCGAGGTAGCGCAGGAGGGTCGTCTTGCCGCTCCCGCGCGGACCGAGCAACAGCGTCACGGGCCGCTGCCCGGCGCCGCGCTCCCCGTCCCGGGGCAGCAGCTGGGCCTTGACGTAGTCCCGTACCGCCTGGTCCCGCTTCGACTCCCCCGCCCAGTTACCCGGCATCGGCCCCGCCCTCCGGCCTGCGCATCACGGCGTTGTGATGGCGTTAACGGAGGATCAATATCCCTGTGACGGATGGGACTTGCAACCGATTCCGGCAGCCCTCGAGCGTGAGATGAGCCGCACCGCCCACCGTTCGGCGCAAGGCCCAACTACCTTGTCCGATACCGCACTTGGGACCTGGCTGATTTCCGCCGCCGGGACACGGCAAAGGGCCGCACCCCCACGTACGGGAATGCGGCCCTCAACAACCAGCCGAGCGGCGCAGCCTACTTACGGATCAGCGACCGCAGCACGTACTGCATGATGCCGCCGTTGCGGTAGTAGTCCGCCTCGCCGGGCGTGTCGATGCGGACGACCGCGTCGAACTCGACGCCGGTGTCCGTCGTCACCTTGACCGTGCGCGGCGTGGTGCCGTTGTTGAGCTCCTCGACGCCGGTGAAGGAGAAGGTCTCCTCGCCGGTCAGACCGAGGGTCTCGGCCGTCTGGCCCTCCGGGTACTGCAGCGGCAGGACGCCCATGCCGATGAGGTTCGAGCGGTGGATGCGCTCGTACGACTCGGCGATCGCGGCCTTGACGCCGAGCAGCGCGGTGCCCTTGGCGGCCCAGTCGCGGGACGAGCCGGAGCCGTACTCCTTGCCCGCGAGGACGACGAGCGGGATGCCCTGCTCGATGTAGTTGCGCGAGGCGTCGTAGATGAACGACACGGGGGCGTCGGCCTGCGTGAAGTCACGCGTGAAGCCGCCCTCGGTGCCCGGCGCGATCTGGTTGCGCAGCCGGATGTTCGCGAACGTGCCGCGGATCATGACCTCGTGGTTGCCACGGCGCGAGCCGTAGGAGTTGAAGTCACGACGCTCGACGCCGTGCTCCGTGAGGTACTTGCCGGCCGGGGTGTCGGCCTTGATCGCACCGGCGGGCGAGATGTGGTCGGTCGTGACCGAGTCACCCAGCTTCGCCAGGACCCGAGCGCCCGCGATGTCGGAGACCGGGGTGGTCTCCATCGTCATGCCCTCGAAGTAAGGGGGCTTGCGGACGTACGTCGACTCGGTGTCCCACTCGAAGGTGTTGCCGGTCGGGATCGGCAGCGCCTGCCACTGGGCGTCGCCCGCGAAGACGTCGGAGTAGGACTTGTTGAACATGTCCTCGCCGATGGAGTTGGCGACGACGTCGTTGACCTCGGCCTCGGTCGGCCAGATGTCCTCGAGGAAGACCGGCTTGCCGTCCTGGTCGGTGCCGAGGGCGTCCTTGGTGATGTCCACCTTCATGGAGCCCGCGATGGCGTACGCGACGACCAGCGGCGGGGACGCCAGGTAGTTCATCTTGACGTCGGGGTTGATGCGACCCTCGAAGTTACGGTTGCCCGAGAGCACCGAAGTCACGGCCAGGTCATGCTCGTTGACGGCCTTGGAGACCTCCTCGGGCAGCGGGCCCGAGTTGCCGATGCAGGTGGTGCAGCCGTAACCGACCAGGTTGAAGCCGACCTTGTCGAGGTAGGGGGTGAGCCCCGCCTTGTCGAAGTAGTCGGTGACGACCTTCGAGCCGGGCGCCAGGGTCGTCTTGACCCAGGGCTTGCGGGTCAGGCCCTTCTCGACGGCCTTCTTCGCGACGAGCGCCGCGGCGACCATCACGTACGGGTTCGAGGTGTTGGTGCAGGAGGTGATGGCCGCGACCGTCACCGCACCGTGGTCGATCTCGTACGTCGAGCCGTCGGGGGCGGTCACGGTGACCGGGTTCGACGGGACGCCGTTGGAGACGGCCGGGGCGTCGGAGGCCGGGAAGGACTCCTTGCCCGCCTCGGAGTCATCGGCGACGTAGTTGCGTACGTCCTGCGCGAACTGCTGCTTGGCGTTGGCGAGGACGATGCGGTCCTGCGGACGCTTCGGACCGGCGATCGACGGGACGACCGTGGAGAGGTCTAGCTCGAGCTTCTCGGAGAAGTCGGGCTCGGCGGCCGGGTCGAGCCAGAGGCCCTGCTCCTTGGCGTACGCCTCGACGAGCGCCAGCTGCTGGGCGTCGCGGCCCGTCAGCTTCAGGTACTTGATGGTCTCGTCGTCGATCGGGAAGATCGCGGCGGTGGAGCCGAACTCCGGCGACATGTTGCCGATGGTGGCGCGGTTGGCCAGCGACGTCGCGGCCACACCCTCGCCGTAGAACTCGACGAACTTGCCGACGACACCGTGCTTGCGCAGCATCTCGGTGATGGTCAGCACCAGGTCGGTGGCGGTCGTGCCCGGCTTGAGCTCACCGGTCAGCTTGAAGCCGACGACGCGCGGGATGAGCATCGAGACCGGCTGGCCCAGCATCGCGGCCTCGGCCTCGATGCCGCCGACGCCCCAGCCCAGGACGCCCAGGCCGTTGACCATCGTGGTGTGCGAGTCGGTGCCGACGAGGGTGTCGGGGTACGCCTGGCCGTTACGGACCATGACCGTACGGGCCAGGTGCTCGATGTTGACCTGGTGCACGATGCCGGTGCCCGGCGGGACGACCTTGAAGTCGTCGAACGCGGTCTGGCCCCAGCGCAGGAACTGGTAGCGCTCCTTGTTGCGGCCGTACTCCAGCTCCACGTTCTGCGCGAAGGCGTCATTCGTACCGAACTTGTCGGCGATGACGGAGTGGTCGATGACCAGCTCGGCCGGGGAGAGCGGGTTGACCTTCGCCGGGTCACCGCCGAGCTCCTTCACGGCCTCACGCATGGTGGCGAGGTCCACGACGCAGGGCACGCCGGTGAAGTCCTGCATGATCACGCGAGCGGGCGTGAACTGGATCTCCTGGCTCGGCTGAGCCTGCGAGTCCCAGCCGCCGAGGGCGCGGATGTGGTCGGCGGTGATGTTCGCGCCGTCCTCGGTGCGGAGCAGGTTCTCCAGCAGCACCTTCAGGCTGTAAGGGAGGCGCGCGGAGCCCTCGACCTTGTCCAGCTTGAAGATCTCGTACGACTCGTCGCCCACGCTCAGCGTGCTGCGGGCGTCGAAGCTGTTCGCCGACACGACAGTCTCCTTCATATATGTGCGCGTTCCACCACATCCTGCCGCCACGACTGCTAGCCGATCCGCTAAGGTAGGACTAAGTTAGGGTGCCCTTACCTAGCTGGGCGGCTGTGGTGCGCCTTCGGCAGATATCTCGATGTCGAGATAACTCTAGTACATGGCGGGGGCTTGGTCATGCCCTGCCCTGTTGCGCTGGTCACGCGTCCGGCTTTTGCGCTGGTCACGCGTCGAGTACCCCGAGGTCGAGCCGCCGAAGACGTTCGGGGTCGCCGATCACCTCGTACTCGGCGATCCGCCCGTCCTCGATACGGAAGGTGAGCACGAGACTCAGCCGCCCGTACGGCGCCACCACTGCGCCCACCACCCCGTCGACCAGGACCGGCTCGGCGAACGCGGCCCGCCGCCCGAAGGCAGACACCCCGCGCAGCACCAGATCCAGGCCGCGCGCGACCGGCGCCGCACCGGCCGGCAGCGCGGCGGCGTCCGCGCGGCGCACGACACCGGGCGCGAGGACCGTGACCAGGGCCTCGAAGTCACCCTTGCGGGAGGCGGCGAGGAAGGCCTCGACCACCTGCCGCTGCACCGCGAGCTCGGCGGCCGGCACCTCGGACCTGCCCCGCACTTTCTGACGTGCGCGGCTCGCGAGCTTCTTCGTGGTGACCGTCGAGCGGTCGACGATCGGGGCGATCTGGTCGAAGGGCACCGCGAACAGGTCGTGCAGGACGAAGGCGACCCGCTCGGCCGGACCCAGCGTGTCCAGGACGACGAGCAGGGCGCGGCCGACCGAGTCGACGAGGACGGTCTCCTGCTCGGGGTCGGGGCCGTCCTCCGCGCGGTCGGGCAGCAGCTCCCCGGCGGGGTCCTCGCGGCGGGACGTACGCGAGCGGAGCAGGTCGAGACAGATGCGGGAGACGACGGTGCGCAGCCAGGCGGCGAGGTTCTCGACCTCGCCGGCGTCGGCCCGGCCGAGCCGGAGCCAGGCCTCCTGCACGGCGTCGTCCGCCTCCGTACGCGAGCCGAGCATCCGGTGGGCGACACGCCACAGATGGCCGCGCTCGGCCTCGAAGCGCCCCGCCAACTCGTCCTGCGCGCCCCGCTGTTGCATCAGTCGCCCTTCCCGCGCCCCGCCTCCGGTGGGCAGCAGCCAATCAGACCGAGCCGGCCCGGCGGTGCGAGGCCCCTACTTTCGGACGGGAACGGCACCGTCGACCGCGACTTTGGTCGATGTCTCCGAGCCCGTCGGCCGATCCGGACCGGTACCCGGCCTTCCTAGGCTCGCGGCATGACGGCAGACGCACACTCCGACAAGGTCACCGAGCTCACCCAACCCCGGTGGATCCCCCCGCTGTTCATGCTGCTCGGGGCCGGGGCGGGCTGGCTGCTCAAGCTGCTCGCGCAGTGGGTGGTGACGCTGCCGTGGGCACCCTTCCAGGGGCCGGCCGAGTTGCTGACCGAGGCACCCGAGCCCTGGCTGACGCTCGCCGCGATCGGGGTCGGCACGGCCGCCGGCCTGCTGTTCGGGCTGTACGCGCTGCACGTGGAGCTGTCCCTGCGGGTGAGCGCCGATCGCGTGGTGCTCGGCCGGGGCGGGACGACCCGGGAGGTCGGGGCGGACGAGATCGCCCTGGTGTGCCGGGACGGCAAGGACCTGGTGCTGCTCGGCCACGAAGGCGAGGAGCTCGCCCGGGAGGACTCCGACCTCGCCGACCGGCGCTTCCGCGAGGCCTTCACCCGGCACGGGCACGCCTGGGCGGACCAGGACCCGCACCGGGACGCGTACCGGCGCTGGGTGCCCGGGACCCCCGGCCTGCCCGCCGGGGCGGACGCTCTGCTCAAGGCCCGCGCGAGGGTCCTGGACAAGGGGGACGCGGCCACCGAGGCGCGGGAGTTGCGCGCGGAACTGGTCCGGCTCGGCGTCTTCGTACGGGACGAGAAGAAGCGGCAGTTCTGGCGGACGTCCGCGCACCAGGCCTCTTGAAGAGGTCGGGTTGGTCAACCGCGCCGGTGCCCCCACCGAACTGCCTGCAGAACAGCAGCACACCACCGGCGGTCAGCCGCTGAACCGCCCGGAAGGGGACGTGGGGACGTGCCCGTGCGGACATACGTGGCATCAGGTAGGGCACGCCCCACGCCAGAGGACGCTGAGCAAAGTCGGCACGCGCGCGGCCCCGCGGCCCCTGACCACGAACAAACGCAGCGCAAAGCCCAGCCGAAGAAGCGGCACACCAGACAGATCGGCCAACTCGGCCCGTCCGGCGTTTGAGGACCGGGGGCCCGGGGGCAGCGCCCCCGCGACCTCAACCGAAGCCCCGCCCACCCCGGCCAGGGGCCCGTCACCCTGACGCCACCCCCAACGAGGCGACATCTCATATCTGAGATAGCCTGCGACGCATGGCAGACGATTACCTCGTACGCATCGGCAAGCTCATCCGTGACGCCCGTCAGCACCGGGGCTGGACACAGTCGCAGCTTGCCGAGGCGCTCGGCACCTCCCAGAGCGCCGTGAACCGCATCGAACGCGGGAATCAAAACATCAGCCTTGAGATGATCGCTCGAATTGGTGAAGCTCTGGACAGCGAGATCGTGTCCCTGGGTTACTCCGGCCCGATGCATCTCCGCGTCGTCGGCGGCCGTCGCCTCTCCGGCTCGATCGACGTCAAGACGAGCAAGAACGCCTGCGTCGCGCTGCTCTGCGCCTCGCTGCTCAACAAGGGCCGTACGGTCCTGCGCCGGGTGGCCCGGATCGAGGAGGTGTACCGCCTTCTGGAGGTACTGAACTCCATCGGCGTGCGCACCCGCTGGATCAACGACGGGGTCGACCTGGAGATCGTCCCGCCGGCCAAGCTCGAAATGGACGCGATGGACGCGGACGCGGCCCGCCGCACCCGCTCGATCATCATGTTCCTCGGTCCGCTGCTGCACCGCCTGGACCGCTTCAAGCTGCCGTACGCGGGCGGTTGCGACCTCGGTACGCGGACGATCGAGCCGCACATGATCGCCCTGCGCCGCTTCGGCCTGGACATCACGGCCACCGAGGGCATCTACCACGCCGAGGTCGAGCGGATGGCCCCGGACCGCCCGATCGTGCTGACCGAGCGCGGCGACACGGTCACCGAGAACGCGCTGCTCGCGGCCGCCCGGCACGACGGCGTCACGGTCATCCGCAACGCCTCGTCCAACTACATGGTCCAGGACCTGTGCTTCTTCCTGGAGGCCCTGGGCGTACGCGTGGACGGCATCGGCTCGACCACGCTGACCGTGCACGGCGTGCCCAACATCGACGTGGACGTCGACTACTCCCCCTCCGAGGACCCGGTAGAGGCGATGAGCCTGCTGGCCGCCGCCGTGGTCACCGAGTCGGAGCTGACGATCCGTCGGGTGCCGATCGAGTTCATGGAGATCGAGCTCGCGGTCCTGGAGGAGATGGGCCTCGACCACGACCGTTCGGCGGAGTACGCGGCGGACAACGGCCGCACCCGCCTTGTGGACCTGACGGTCCGGCCCTCCAAGCTGGAGGCGCCCATCGACAAGATCCACCCGATGCCGTTCCCGGGCCTCAACATCGACAACGTGCCGTTCTTCGCGGCGATCGCGGCGGTGGCCCAGGGCAAGACCCTGATCCACGACTGGGTCTACGACAACCGCGCGATCTACCTCACGGACCTCAACCGCCTGGGCGGGCGTCTCCAACTCCTGGACCCGCACCGGGTGTTGGTCGAGGGCCCGACGCGTTGGCGCGCGGCCGAGATGATGTGCCCGCCGGCCCTGCGGCCTGCGGTGGTGGTGCTGCTCGCGATGATGGCGGCGGACGGTACGTCGGTGCTCCGCAATGTGTACGTGATCAATCGGGGCTATGAGGATCTGGCGGAGCGGCTCAACTCCGTTGGGGCGCAGATCGAGACGTTCCGGGACATCTAGGCTCGATTCGGCGACGTTTCCCAGGGGCCCCGGGCCGGTGCGAACCGGTTCGTGGGCCCCTTCGCCATGTCCCTGATGGGCAGCGGCCTCGTCGTGGGCCGTCGAGTCGGAGTCGGCTCCCGGTGTGGCCGCCAGTGACAAAGTGATGCGGTCATCGCGTCTTGAGGGGTGAGCAGGCCACACCGGCCGGCCTACGGGGAGGACACCGGTGAGAGGAAGCGATCAACAGCTCCAGGAATTCCAGGACTTCGCCACGACGCACGGGCCACGGCTGTTCCGTACGGGCCTGCTGCTGACCGGTGGCGACTGGCATCGGGCCGAGGACTTGGTGCAGACCGCGTTCAGCAAGGCCTTCGTGGCCTGGGGGCGAGTGCGGCGCACGGACAGTCCGGACGCCTATGTCCGCACCGTTCTGGTGCGGGCCCACCTCTCGGAGCGCCGACTGCGGCGCAGCGGGGAGCGGCCCGTCGCCGAGGTGCCGGAGGGTGCGTACGGCGAGGGCGATCCCACGCTGCGGGTCGCGCTGCTCGGTGCGCTGGCCCAACTGCCGCGCAAGGACCGGGCGGTGCTCGTCCTGCGCTACTGGGAGGACCGCAGCGTGGAGCAGACGGCGGCCGAACTCGGGCTGCGTACCGGGACGGTGCGCAATCGCAGCAGCTCGGCGCTGGCGAAGCTGCGGGTCCTGCTCGGCAGCGAGCGCGATGCGCTCACCACTACGTGAGACGAGGGGGGACGACATGGGCAAGGACGGGGACACGCACATGGACCTGAAGGTGGACGAGCAGGAGCTGACCCGGGCGATGGGAGTCGCCGTCGGCGGGGTGGAGGCACCTACCCGGGACCTGGTGGCGGGGGCCACCCGGCGCGGGCGGGGGTTGCGCACCCGGCGCCGGGCCGCGGTCCTTGCCGGGGCCTGCGCGCTGATCGCGGTGGGGGTCGGCGTGCCCCAGTGGGGGGAGGGATCGAGCCCTTCCGCCTCGCCGGGGGTCGTCTCTCCCGGGACGAACGGCTCGGGGCCCGGCAAGGTGACCATTCCCGACTTCTCGAAGCTGCCGAAGGGCCCACCGCCCCCGCCTCCCGGAGAGGTGCAGCGGACGGGACGGGCCACGGCGGCCCTGCTGAAGGAACTGCTGCCGAGGGGCAAGGTGTCCGGGGCCTATGCGGGCCAGGACGCCACGGCCGAGGACCTCTATCTGCTCTTCGCCAGGCTGTCCATCGGCGCCCCGCCGATGGAGCAGGAGGCCCAGATCAACGTGCAGTCGGCGTTCGGCCCCGGGTCCACGCACGAGCAGCTGGTGGACTTCTACTCGTGCAAGTCCCGGGTCGAACCGGGCGAGTTCTGCAGGGCGACCAATCTCGACGACGGTTCGGTGCTCCTGCTGTTCGAGCGGCGGAACGGGGAGCTGATCGAACGGAACGCCGACCTGCTGCGCATCGACGGGACCCGGCTGACGGCGGGGGCGGCCAACGGCGCGGACGTGGAGGACGGGCCGGTGGTGGGGACCAAGCCCCCGCTGACCCTCAAACAGCTGAAGTCCATCGTCACCAGCGACAAGTGGACCCTGTACGTGGACCCCGAGGTCAACGAGCGGGCCAAGCAGCTGGAGCCGTACGAGCCATACAACTAGGACGAGTTCCGGCAGGGCGAGCGAGTTTGAGCAGGACGAGTTCCAGGTCGGGTCGGCGACCGCCTCGCCGGACCCGACCTGATCGGCCCTCAGTCGAGCACCGCGACGCCGTCCAGCTCCACCAGGCACTGCTCGTCCCAGAGCCGGACCGCGCCGATCACCGCCATCGCGGGGTAGTCGCGACCCGCCAACCGCCGCCAGATCGCCCCGATTTCGCGAGCGTGCGCGCGGTAGTCGGCGACGTCGGTGGCGTACACCGTGACGCGGGCGAGGTCCTTCGGGGTGCCGCCCGCAGCGCGCAAGGCGGCCAGCAGGTTGGTGAGGGCCAGCTCGAACTGGTCCGGCAGCTCGCCCCCGACGGGCTTTCCGTCGGGGGCGAGCGCCGTTTGCCCGGCGAGGAAGACGAGCCGCGATCCGGTCGCGGCGACGGCGTGCGAGAAGCCGGTCGGCGGCGAGAGCTCGGCAGGATTGACGCGTTCCAGGCTCATTCGCGGGAGGCCCCCTTCGAGTCGAGCTCCTTGTAGAGCTCCTTGGCGATGATCGCGCGCTGCACTTCGGTCGCGCCCTCATAGATGCGCGGCGCCCGCACCTCCCGGTAGAGGTGCTCGAGCAGATGCCCGCGCCTGAGCGCCCGCGCCCCGTGCAGCTGGACCGCCGCGTCGACCACCTGCTGAGCGGTCTCGGTCGCCAGGAGCTTCGCCATGGCAACACGCCGAGGCACGTCGGGCTCGCCCCGGTCGTACGCGGCCGCAGCGGCGTACACCAGGAGCCGGGCCGCCTCCGTGCGCGTGGCGAGGTCGGCCAGCTCGTGCGCGACCGTCTGCAGATCCCGCAACAGGCCGCCGAACGCCCGGCGTTCACTGGTGTGCTCGAGCGCCGCGTCCAGGGCGGCCTGTGCCATGCCGACCGCGAACGCGCCCACGCTGGGCCGGAAGAGATTGAGCGTGCCCATCGCGACCCGGAAGCCGCGGTCCTCCTCGCCGAGGACGTCGGCGGAGGTGACCGGCACCCCGTCGAAGTCGAGCGCGCCGATGGGGTGCGGCGAGAGCATCTCCAGGGCGGTCCCGGTAAGGCCCTCGCGGTCGGCCGGCACCAGGAAGGCCGTGACCCCGCGGGCTCCCGTGTCCGGCGACGTACGGGCGAAGACCGTGTAGAAGTCGGCCTCGGGGGCGTTGGAGATCCAGCACTTCTCGCCGGTCAGGCGCCAGCCGTCGGAGCCGTCCGGCTCGGCGCGGAGTTCGAGGGCCGCCGCGTCCGAGCCCGCGCCGGGCTCGCTCAGCGCGAAGGCGGCCACCGCCTGCCCGGACACGACAGCAGGCAGCCAGCGCGCGCGCTGCTCGGCGGTGCCGTGCGCATGCACCGGATGGGCGCCGAGGCCCTGCAGGGCGAGGGCCGTCTCGGCCTCCGTACAGGCGTAGGCGAGGGATTCCCGCATCAGGCACAGTTCGAGCGAGCCGGAAGTGAAAAGCCTTGACAGCAGGCCGAGTTCACCGAGTTCGGCCACCAAGGGCCGGTTGACACGGCCCTGTTCGCCCTGGTCGGCGAGGGGCCGCAGGCGTTCGGCGGCCACGGTGCGCAGTTCCTCGCACCATGCCTGTTCCTTCGGCTCCAGCGCGAATGCGGACATGGGCGCCCCCTCTTTATCGCGTCCCGTTGACTGTCGTCACTATCACGATACGCTCGTTGGGCTACGACGCCACGCCTCCCCACCACCCGCTAGGGGGCGCACCGAATGGAGCTCACCCACTCCGCGCACGCCGACACCTTCGCGCGGGATCATCTGCCGCCCGCCGAACAATGGCCCCGGCTCGTCTTCGAGCTGCCGGAGCTGCAGTACCCGGAGCGGCTCAACTGCGCCGCCGAACTGCTCGATCGCACGGTGGAACGCCTCGGCCCGGACCGGCCCGTCTTCCGCCCGCCCTCCGGCGAGGTGTGGACGTACGGGCGGCTCCAGGAGCAGGTCGACCGGATCGCGCACTCCCTCGTCGCCGACCTGGGCGTGATCCCCGGCAATCGCGTGCTGCTGCGCGGGCCGACCACGCCCCAGCTCGCCGCCTGCTGGCTGGCCGTCCTGAAGGCGGGGGCCGTCGCAGTCACCGTGCTGGCCCAGCAGCGCAGCCAGGAGCTCGCCACGATGTGCGAGATCGCACAGGTCAGCCATGCGCTGTGCGACTTCCGCAACATGGACGACCTGGTGCGGGCCCGGGTGCCGGGGCTGCTGATCGCGCCGTTCGGCGGGGGCGGCCCCGACGATCTGCTGGTGCGGGCCGGGCGGCGGTCCGGGTCCGAGGCGTTCGTCCCGGTCGACACCGCGGCCGACGACGTGGCCCTGATCGCCTTCACCAGCGGCACGACCGGGCGGCCCAAGGGGTGCATGCACTTCCACCGCGACGTCCTCGCGATCGCCGACACCTTCTCGCGGCAGATCCTCAAGCCCGAGCCGGACGACGTGTTCGCGGGCAGTCCACCGCTGGGCTTCACCTTCGGGCTCGGCGGGCTCGTGGTGTTCCCGATGCGGGCGGGCGCGAGCTCCGTGCTGCTCGAACAGGCCGGGCCCAAGGTGATGTTGCCCGCGATCGCGGAGCACAAGATCTCCGTCGTCTTCACGGCGCCGACCGCCTACCGGGCCATGCTGGACGAGCTCAAGGACCCGAAGAGCCCGTCCGCGTACGACATTTCCTCGCTGCGGCGCTGTGTCTCCGCGGGCGAGAACCTCCCGGCCGCGACCTGGCAGGCCTGGTACGAGCGGACCGGGCATCGCATCATCAACGGCATCGGCGCGACCGAGCTGCTGCACATCTTCATCTCCGCCGCCGACGACGCGATCAAGGCCGGCACGACCGGGATTCCGGTGCCCGGCTGGCAGGCGCGCGTGGTCGACGAGGCAGGCAAGCCGGTGCCGGACGGCGAGCCGGGGCTGCTCGCCGTGCGCGGGCCGGTGGGCTGCCGCTATCTCGCGGACGAGCGGCAGTCGGAGTACGTGCGGGACGGCTGGAACATCACCGGGGACACGTACGTCCGTGGGCCCGACGGGTACTTCCGGTACGTCGCCCGCGCGGACGACATGATCATTTCGGCCGGGTACAACATCGCGGGACCCCAGGTCGAGGAGGCGCTGCTGCGCCACCCCGATGTGCTTGAGGCCGCGGTGGTGGGGCAGCCGGACGAGTTGCGGGGGCAGATCGTCGCCGCGTACGTGGTGCTGCGCGAGGGGGCGGACGCGGACGAGGCGACGGCCGGGGCGCTGCGGGAGTTCGTGAAGGGCGAGCTGGTGCCGTACAAGTGCCCGCGCGTGATCGAGTTCCTGGACGCGCTGCCGCGTACGCCCACGGGGAAGCTGCAGCGGTTCCGGCTGCGGGTGCCGGGGTGAGCACCGCGCCCTCGGCGATCGCCGACAGGTCGCACGATCTAGAGTTGCCGCGTGACTGACCAGCACACTCCCGGCTCCCTGATCGTCACCTACTACGGTGCGTACGGGCGGCGCTCGCCGGGCCCGGTGCCGGTGGCCGAGCTGATCCGGCTGCTCGCGCCCGCCGGGGTGGACGCGCCCGCGGTGCGCTCGGCGGTGTCGCGGCTCAAGCGGCGCGGGCTGCTCGAAGCGGGACGTACGCCCGGGGGCGCGGCCGGGTACGCGCTGTCGGCGGACGCCCGGCAGCTGCTCGACGACGGCGACCGGCGCATCTATCCGCCCGCCCCGCCCCGGGCGACGGACGGCTGGGTCATCGCGGTGTTCTCGGTGCCGGAGTCCGAGCGCAGCAAGCGGCACGTGCTGCGCTCCCGGCTCGCCCGGCTCGGGTTCGGGACGGCGGCCCCGGGGGTGTGGATCGCGCCGGCCCGGCACTACGCGGAGACCCGGCACACCCTCGAAAGGCTCCAACTCGCCGAGTACGTCGACCTGTTCAGGGGCGAGCACCTGGGCTTCGCGGCGACCGCGCAGGCGGCGGCCCGCTGGTGGGACCTGGCGGGGATCGCCAAGGAGCACGAGGCGTTCCTGGACCGGCACGAGCCGGCGCTGCGCGCGTGGGAGGCGCGGACGGCGACGCCCGCCGAGGAGGCGTACCGGGACTATCTGCTCGCCCTGGACACCTGGCGGCGGCTGCCGTACACCGATCCGGGACTGCCCGCGGAGCTGCTGCCGGAGGACTGGCCCGGGGGGCGTTCGGCGGAGGTGTTCGCGGCGCTGCACGGGCGGCTGCGGGACGCCGGGGCGGAGTTCGCGGAGCGCGGCACCGCCCGAGTCGGACGCGGCACCGCCTGAACCGAACGCGGCACTGTCCGAAGGGACTAGGCAGGGTCCCGGCCATAAGTCCCTACGCGCATTACTTTCGACTCCGCTTTGGGGCATTTCGCGAAGTTAGGCTTACCTAATCCGAGATGTCCCCACGGAAGAGGTGCGCATCGTGCCGTCCCTGCTTGACTGCCCTCCGGGAACCACCGTCCGCATGGCGGGGATCGAGCAGAGCAGCGGCGCGCGCAGACTCCTCGAATTCGGCTTCGTGCCCGGCGCCGAGGTCACGGTGATCGCGCGGGGCGCGACCGGTGGACTGCTCGTCGGCATCGGCGACGCGCGGGTCGCGCTCGACTCGCGTACGGCGTCCCGGCTGCGACACCTGTGATGGCGGGCTCCTGCCACGACGGTGGCACGGCGACCCTCACCCCGGCGGACACCGCGCTGGTCGCGCTCGTCGGCAACCCCAATGTCGGCAAGTCGACCGTCTTCAACGCCCTCACCGGCGCCCACCAGCACGTCGGCAACTGGCCGGGCAAGACCGTGCAGGTCGCCCAGGGCCAGTGGCGCACCCCGGACGGCGCGCGCCTCAGCGTCGCCGATCTGCCGGGAACGTACAGCCTGCTGCCCGAGTCCCCCGACGAGGAGCTCGTCCGCGACCTGCTGACCGCGCCCCTCGGCGACCGGCCCGACCTGGTGGTCTTCGCCCTGGACGCGGCGAATCCGGCGCGCAATCTGTATCTGCTCTCCCAGGTCCTGGACACCGGCATTGCGCTGGTGGTCATGCTGACCATGACGGACATCGCCGCCAAGCGGGGCTCGGCCCCGGACCCGGTGGTGCTGGAGCGGGCGCTCGGGGTGCCGGTGGTGGCCGTGACGGGGCGCACCGGCAAGGGACTTGAGGCGCTTGCCGAGGCGGTCGAGCGGGGGCCGGCGACCGGTCGTCCGGATGCGGCTCCACCCGCCTGGTACCAGGGCTCCGAACTGGCCGCCGCACTCGATCCGCTGGTGGCCGCCGCGGCGGAGCACTCCCCCGCGCCCGCCTGGCTCGCCCTCGCCCTCCTGTGCGGCGAGCCCGTGCCCGGCGCCCCCGCCGCCCTGGCCGCTGAGGCGGCACGGGTCGCCCGGAGCCTCGAACAGGCCGACGCCGACGCCGAGTTGCTGATCGCCGAGGCCCGCTACGCCTGGGCCCACCGCGTCATCGAGAAGGCAGTACGCCGCCCCGGCACGCCCAAGCCCACGGCGAGCGACCGGGCGGACCGGGTGCTGCTCTCGCGCTGGTTCGGGATTCCGTTCTTCCTCGCGGTGATGTGGGGCGTGTTCGAGGCCACCACGGCGCTGGCGAAGCCGCTGCAGGACGGGCTCGGCGACCTGGTCTCCGGGCCGGTCAGCGGGCGGGCCTCCGCCCTGCTCGACGCGGTGCACGCGCCGGGCTGGCTGTCGGGGCTCCTGGTGGACGGGGTGATCAACGGTGTGGGGCAGCTGCTGACCTTCGTACCGCTGATGGCCATCATGTTCCTGCTGCTCTCGCTCCTTGAGGACTCCGGGTACTTCGCGCGGGCGGCGTTCGTCGCGGACCGGGCGATGCGGGCGCTCAGGCTGCCGGGGCGGGCGTTCCTGCCGCTCATCGTGGGCTTCGGCTGCAATGTGCCGGCGCTCGCGGGCACCCGGATCCTCAAGCAGCGCTCGCACCGTCTCCTGGTCGGGCTGCTGATCCCGTACATGAGCTGCACCGCGCGCCTCACGGTCTTCGCGATGATCGCGTCGGTGTTCTTCGGCTCGAACACCGGCACCGTGATCTTCCTGCTGTACGTGATGTCGGTGCTCCTCGTCGTGGCGATGGGCCTGCTCCTGCGGCCGCTGCTCTTCAAGGACATGAAGCCGGAACCGCTGGTCCTGGAGCTGCCGCCGTACCGCCTTCCGACGCCGCGGGTGACCGGCACCCAGGTGTGGCAGCGGCTTGCCGCGTTCCTGAAGACGGCGGGCGGGATCATCGTGGCGACGGTCGCGGCGGTGTGGCTCCTGATGGCGATTCCCGCCGGGAGCTCCGCCGCGTTCGGTGAAGTGCCGGTGCAGCAGAGCGTGTTCGGCACCGTCACCGAGGCGATCGCACCGGCCATGGGGCCGGCCGGGTTCGGCGACTGGCATGCCTCGGCGGCGCTCGCGACCGGGTTCGTGGCCAAGGAGGGCGTCGTGTCGACGGTCGCGCAGACCTATGGGGCCGATGAGGACGCGGTGGGCGGGCAGGCGCTCAACGAGCAGTTGCACGCGACCTTCGAGCACGCCTCGGGCGGGCACGCGGACGCGGCGGCCATGGCCTTCCTCGTCTTCATCCTCGCCTATACGCCGTGCATGGCGACCCTCGCCGCCCAGCGCGCGGAGATCGGGACGCGGCTGACGCTGATCGGGCTCGGGGTGCAGCTGGCGGTGGCGTGGCTGCTCGCGGTCGGGGTGTTCCAGCTGCTGAAGGTGTTCTGGTGAGCGCCGGGCTGCGGGACTTCCTGCGCGAGTTCGAGCAGGCGGCGCCGGGCATGGGCCTGGCCGTGGTCGCGCGCCGCCTCGGCGTCACGCTCGACGAGGCGCGCGCGATGGCGGACTACTGGGTCCGCAAGGGCCGCATCGAGCGGGAGCTCGTGGGCATGCCGGACTGCTCGGGCTGCGTCTTCGCCTCGCGCGCGTGCACCGACTGCCCTTCCGTGTCCGGCAGTTCACCGCTGGTCCGGCTCACGCTTTCCGGCCCGTCCCCGGAACGGCAATAGCTCGGATCAACCCAGCGTGAGCCGCGGCTTCAGCCCAGCTTGAGCCGCGGTTTCGGCCCGTCCGTGCGCCCGGTCTGCGGGCGCCGGCTGCCCGCCCGGTAGGGCTCCGGCCAGCTCGCCCCCGGCCCGCTGTAGCCCTGCTCGGCCGCCGCGTGCAGCGTCCAGTGCGGGTCGTACAGGTGCGGGCGGGCCAGCGCGCACAGGTCGGTACGCCCGGCCAGGATCAGCGAGTTGACGTCGTCCCAGGACGAGATGGCGCCCACCGCGATCACCGGAACGGAGAGCTCGTTGCGGATCCGGTCGGCGTACGGCGTCTGGTACGAGCGGCCGTACGCGGGTCGCTCCTCGGCCACGACCTGCCCGGTCGACACGTCGATCGCGTCGGCGCCGTGCGCGACGAAGGCCCGTGCGATCTCCACCGCGTCCTCGGCCGTGGTGCCGCCCTCGGCCCAGTCGGTGGCGGAGATCCGCACCGTCATGGGCCGCTCGGCGGGCCAGATCGCCCGTACCGCGTCGAAGACTTCGAGCGGGAAGCGCAGGCGCTTGGCCAGGGATCCGCCGTACGCGTCGGTGCGTCGATTGGTCAGCGGGGACAGGAACCCGGACAGCAAGTAGCCGTGCGCGCAGTGCAGTTCGAGCAGGTCGAAGTCGCAGCGCGCCGCCCGCCAGGCGGCCGCCGCGAACTCCTCGCGGATCTCGGTGAGTCCGGCCCGCGACAGCTCGTGCGGGGTCTGGCTGCCCGGCTTGTAGGGGAGCGGCGACGCCGCGGACAGGGGCCAGTTGCCCGCCTCCAGCGGCTCGTCGATGCCTTCCCACATCAGCTTGGTCGAGCCCTTGCGGCCGGAGTGCCCGAGCTGCACGCCGATCGCGGTGCCGGGTGCCTGGGTGCGTACGAACGATGTGATGCGCCCCCACGCCGCGGCCTGCTCCGCGTTCCACAGACCGGCGCAGCCCGGCGTGATCCGGCCCTCGGCGCTGACGCACACCATCTCGGTCATCACCAGACCGGCGCCGCCGAGCGCCCGTGCGCCCAGGTGGACGAGGTGGAAGTCGCCCGGTACGCCGTCCGTGGCGACGTACATGTCCATCGGCGAGACGACCACGCGGTTGCGCAGCTCCAGCTCGCGCAGCCTGAGCGGCGTGAACATCGGCGGGGTGCCCGGCGGGCAGCCGAATTCGCGCTCGACGGCCTCGGTGAAGTGTGCGTCGCGCAGCCGGAGGTTGTCGTGGGTGACGCGGCGGCTGCGGGTGAGCAGGTTGAACGCGAACTGCCGCGCCGGCTGGTCCGCGTACAGCTCCAGCTCCTCGAACCACTGCAGGCTGGCGCGGGCGGCGCGCTGCGTGGACTCGACGACGGGGCGCCGCTCGGTCTCGTACGCCGCCAACGCCTCCTGCAACGTGGGCTGTTCCTCGATGCACGCGGCGAGCGCGAGGGCGTCCTCGACGGCGAGCTTGGTGCCGGAGCCGATGGAGAAGTGCGCGGTGTGCGCGGCGTCGCCGAGCAGCACCGTATTGCCGTGCGACCAGCGGTCGTTGACGACGGTGCGGAAGGTGATCCAGGAGGAGTTGTTGGAGCGCAGCGGCCGTCCGCCGAGGGCGTCGGAGAACAGCTTGGCGCACCGCTCGACCGACTCGCGCTCGTCGAGCCCGTCGAAGCCGGCGGCCTTCCAGACCTCTTCGCGCATCTCGACGATGACGGTGGATTCGCTGTCCGAGTACGGGTAGCCGTGCAGCTGCATCACGCCGTGCTCGGTCTCCGCGATCTCGAAGCGGAACGCGTCGAAGGCGAAGTCGGCGGCCAGCCAGATGTAGCGGCAGCGGTGTTCCTCGATGTGCGGACCGAACGCTTCGCGGCGGCCCTCGCGGGTGCCGCTGTGCACGCCGTCCGCCGCGATGACCAGGTCGTACGTCGACGACAGTGCCTCGGCCGTGGGTGCTTCGGTGCTGAAGCGGAGCTCGATGCCGAGGTCCCGGCAGCGCTCGTGCAGGATCTGCAGGAGCCGGCGGCGGCCGAGCGCGGCGAAGCCGTGGCCGCCGGAGGTGTGGCGGGTGCCCCGGTGCACGATGTCGATGTCGTCCCAGCGCACGAACTCGGCCTGCAGCGCGGCATAGACGACCGGGTCGGCGTGCTCGATGCCGCCCAGGGTCTCGTCGGAGAGGACGACGCCGAAGCCGAAGGTGTCGTCCGGTGCGTTGCGCTCCCAGACGGTGATCTCGCGCGCCGGGTCGAGGCGCTTGAGCAGGGCTGCGGCGTAGAGCCCTCCGGGGCCGCCGCCGACTACTGCTATCCGCAGGGGTGCGGGTCGGGGTGTGTTGTCGTCTCGGGGCTTCGCCCCGGGCCCCATCCCCGTTTGGCTTCTCGCCGTTGCTGGGGGCCAGCCCCCAGACCCCCGCTCCTCAAACGCCGGAGGGGCTGAATTCGGCCCGGACGCCGGAGGGGCTGAATTCGGCCCGGACGCCGGACCGGGCGTGCTCATCGGCCCTGCCACTTCGGCGGCCGCTTCGCGGTGAAGGCGGCGTGGAATTCCGCGTAGTCCTCGCCGTTCATGAGCAGGGCCTGGGTCGCCGCGTCCATCTCGACGGCGGCTGCGAGCGGCATGTCGAGCTCGGCGGTGAGCAGCGCCTTGGTCTGTGCGTAGGCGAGCGCGGGGCCCTCGGCGAGGCGTTGGGCGAGCTCGGCGGCGCGGGCGTCGACCTGGCCCTCCTCGGTCAACTCGCTGATCAGGCCGATCCGTTCGGCCTCGGGGGCGCGCACCGGGTCGCCGAGCATGAGGAGGCGGGTGGCGTGGCCGAGGCCGACGACGCGGGGCAGCAGATAGGCCGCGCCCATGTCGCCGCCGGAGAGGCCGACCTTCGTGAAGAGGAAGGCGAAGCGCGCGGAGGGGTCGGCGATCCGGAAGTCGGCGGCCAGGGCGAGCACCGCACCCGCACCCGCGGCGACCCCGTGCACGGCCGCGATCACCGGGAAGGGGCACTCCCGGACGGCCCGGACCACCTGCCCCGTCATCCGGTTGAAGTCGAGCAGCTGCGAGGTGTCCATGCCGAGGGTCGCCCCGATGATCTCGTCGACGTCTCCGCCCGAGCAGAAGCCGCGCCCCTCGCCGGCCAGGACCAGGGCCCGGACCGTCTTCTCGCGGGACAGTTCGGCGAGGAGATCGCGCAGGTCGGCGTAGGCGCCGAAGGTCAGCGCGTTCAGCTTCTCGGGGCGGGCCAGCGTCACCGTGGCGACCCCGGCCTCGTCGGTCACCACCCTCAGGTGCTGCCAGTCGCGGGTGCGGGGCGTGGAACCGGTGAACGGGCTCATGCGGCCTCCTTCGGACGGGCTCTTCGAAGCTATCACCCTTCCATGACTGTCGTCACGAGTACGCAATAAGCCAAGTCCCACACTGGCTGGACGGCATCGGCGTACCGCCAATGGTCCCTACCTGTGTGGTGTACGTCCCACCAGGCCGGGGCCCCCTCCCCTACTCAGAGCGCCGGAGGCTTCGTAAGGTTGAAAGCAGGACAGCCCGCATCCGAACGGACATGCCTTGCACGAACCGCACGCATCACCCGCCTCCTGGCGTATCGCGCTTCCGCACACCCTCGCGGCGGTACCCGTGGCTCGCGCGCTGATCCGTACGGCGCTCGCGGAGATCACGGAGTTCGAGGTGTCCGCGGACTGCGACACGGCGGAGCTGCTCACCGCCGAGCTGGTGGCCAATGCCGTGGAGCACACCTCGGGCGACGAGCCGATCGAGCTGGTCGTGGAGCTGCTGCCGGGCGGCTGTCAGGTCGAGGTGCACGACCGCGACCCGGAACCGCCTGGCGATCTGTCCCCGCCGGGACCCGCCGACGAGCCGGATCCCTGGCAGGAGCACGGGCGCGGGCTGCTCCTCATCCGCACCCTGAGCCAGGCTTGCGGGCATCGGCTGACCGGGTCCGGCAAGGCGGTGTGGTTCACACTGCCGGCACGTCCCGCGACGGCCTGATCACGCTGTCGGCACCCCCGCGACGGCCTGATCACGCTGTCGGCACCCCCGCTACGGCCTGATCACGCTGCCGGCACGCCCCGCTACGGCCTGACCTTCCCGGTCGCGAGCCGTGAGTGGCGGCTGCTGTAGTACGTGTACACCAGCGCCCCCACCACCAGGAACACCGCGAACTGCACCCAGGTCTCCCAGCCGGTCCCCCAGATCAGATACAGGCAGAAGGCCACGCCGAGGACCGGGCTCACCGGGTACAGCGGAACCCGGAAGCGGCGCGGCAGTTCGGGCCGCTGACGACGCAGCGCGATCACCGCGATGTTCACCGCGATCATGATGGCCAGGGTGCCGATGGTGGTCAGGTTGATCACCACGTCCAGGGGCACCACGGCCGCCGGGATCGCGAAGACGACCGCCATGATCCAGGTGTTGGCGACCGGCGTCGACGTACGCGGGGAGATCCGCTCGAAGATCCGCGGGATGAGCCCGTCCCGGGCCATCGACATCAGGATCCTGCTCTGCCCGTACATCACGGCGAGCACGACCGAGGCGATGGCGACGACCGCGCCGAAGGCGATGATGCCGCCGCCGACCGTGGAGTCGGTGACCTGGTTGACGATGAGGGAGAGCGCGGCAGGCTTGTTGGCGACCTCCCCGGCGGAGAGCGCGCCGATCGCGGCGACCGCGACCAGGCAGTACAGGAGCGTCACCACGCCGATGCAGATCATGATCGCGACGGGGATGTTCTTGTGCGGGTTCTTCACTTCCTCGCCGGCCGTGGTGATCGCGTCGAAGCCGATGAAGGAGAAGAAGGCGAGCGAGGCGCCCGAGGTGATGCCGGAGATCCCGTACGGCGCGAAGTCCGCGAGGTTGCCCGACTTGAAGGCGCTGAACGCGATCGCGCAGAACAGGATCAGGATGCCGATCTTCAGGACGGCCATCGCGGCGGTGGCCCGCGCGCTCTCCCGGATGCCGCGGACCAGGAGCAGCGCCGCGAGCAGCATCACCGTGACCGCGGGGATGTTGACGACGCCGCCCTCGCCGGGCGGGCTGGAGATCGCGGCGGGCAGGGTCCAGCCGAAGAGGCTGTCCAGGAGCTCGTTCAGATACTGGCCCCAGCCGACGGCCACCGCCGAGACGGAGATGCCGTACTCCAGGAGCAGACACCAGCCGACGAGGAAGGCCACGCGCTCGCCGAGGGTGGCGTAGGCGAAGGAGTACGAGGATCCGGAGACCGGGATCGCGCTGCCCAGCTCGGCGAAGGAGAAGGCGGTGAAGATGCAGGTGATCGCCGCCAGGACGAACGAGACGATGACGGCGGGCCCGGCCTCGGCGACCGTGTCGGAGAGGCCGACGAAGATGCCGGTGCCGACGATCGCGCCGACGCCGAAGCAGACCAGCTGGAACAGGCCCATGGTGCGCTGCAGGCCGTGCCCCTCCGAGTCACCGCCCGACTCGGCGACGAGGGCCTCGGGCGACTTGATGCGGAGCCCGGAGGGGGCTGACGGCGGGGACATGCGTTCAGTTTGGGCAGGTTCGTACGGTTGTGCCTGCCCGGTGGGTCAGGCGAGTGTCGCCACCATGATCGCCTTGATGGTGTGCATCCGGTTCTCCGCCTCGTCGAACACGACGGAGTGCTCGGACTCGAAGACCTCGTCGGTGACCTCGAGGGACTCCAGGCCGTAGGTCTCGTGGATCTCCCGGCCGACCCGCGTGCCCAGGTCGTGGAAGGCCGGCAGGCAGTGCAGGAACTTCACGTCCGGATTGCCGGTGGCGCGCAGCACGTCCATCGTCACCGCGTACGGCACGAGGGCCTTGATGCGCTCGGCCCAGACCTCCTTGGGCTCACCCATGGACACCCAGACGTCGGTGACCACGAAGTCGGCGCCGCGGACGCCCTCCTCGACGGACTCGGTGAGCGTGATCCGGGCACCGCTCGCCTCGGCGAGCTCGCGCGCCCTGGCGACGATCTGGTCCGCGGGCCAGTACGCCTCGGGTGCCGCGATCCGTACGTCCATGCCCAGCAGGGCGCCGGTGATCAGGTAGGAGTTGCCCATGTTGAAGCGGGCGTCGCCCAGGTAGGCGAAGGCCATCTCCTCCAGCGGCTTGCTGCTGTGCTCGGTCATGGTGAGCACGTCGGCGAGCATCTGGGTGGGGTGCCAGTCGTCGGTCAGGCCGTTGTAGACGGGCACGCCGGCGTGGGCGGCCAGCGTCTCCACGGTCTCCTGGGCGTCGCCGCGGAACTCGATCGCGTCAAACATCCGCCCGAGCACCCGCGCGGTGTCCTTCGGCGACTCCTTCTTGCCTATGTGCGAGCCGGCCGGGTCGATGTACGTCGTGGAGGCGCCCTGGTCGGCGGCGGCCACCTCGAAGGAGCACCGGGTGCGCGTCGAGGACTTCTCGAAGATCAACGCGATGTTCTTGCCCACCAGGCGGCGCTCTTCGGTGCCCGCCTTCTTGGCCGCCTTCAGCTCGGCCGCGAGCTCGACCAGGCCGCGGAACTCCTCGGCGGTGAAGTCCAGCTCCTTGAGGAAGTGGCGGCCGGTGAGGTCGGGGGCCATGAGGTGCTCCTGGGTCGGGGTCGACAACGTATGACTGGAAGTCTATACGACGTGCAACATTTCTATACAGCGTCACGCTCCACGGGACAGCTCATGCAACGCGGCCCGCCCCGGCCCCGCCCCAGCTCGCTTCCCCGGATCTCGATCACCTCGATGCCCTGCTTGCGCAGATGGGTATTGGTGGTCGAGTTCCGCTCGTACGCGACGACGACGCCGGGCTCTACCGCGAGGACGTTGCAGCCGTCGTCCCACTGCTCGCGCTCGGCCGCGTGCACGTCCTGGGTGGCGGTGAGGACCCGGATCTCGCTCAGGCCGAGGGCCGCCGCGATCGCGCGGTGCATGTGCTCGGGCGGATGGTCGGTGACCTTCAACTCCCGCTCGCTGACGCCCGGTTCGATGGTGTACGAGCGCAGCATCCCGAGCCCCGCGTACTGCGTGAACGTATCGCTGTCGACCATCGTCATCACGGTGTCCAGATGCATGAACGCCCGCCGCTTCGGCATGTCCAGCGCCACGATGGTGCGCGCGCTGCCCGCCGCGAACAGCTTGTGCGCGAGCATCTCGACGGCCTGCGGGGTGGTGCGCTCGCTCATCCCGATCAGCACCGCGCCCCGGCCGATGACCAGCACGTCGCCGCCCTCGATCGTCGAGGGATAGTCGCTCTGCCCCTCCGACCAGTGGTGGAAGGGGCCCGCGTCCGGGCCGGTGAACAGCGGGTGGTGCTTGTAGATCGCCTCGAAGTGCACGGTCTCGCGCTGCCGGGCGGGCCAGCGCATCGCGTTGATGGAGACGCCGTCGTAGATCCAGGCCGAGGTGTCCCGGGTGAAGAGGTGGTTGGGCAGCGGCCCGAGCAGGAAGTCGTCCAGATCCATCGCGTGAAAGCGCACGGAGGTCGGCTCGGGGTGGCGCTCCAGGAATTCCCGCTTGGTCATCCCGCCGACCAGCGCCTCGGCGAGCTCGGCCGCCGGCATGGTCTCGAACGCGCCGCGCAGCGGGGCGGTGGCGAGCGGGCCGTACTCCTTCTCGTCGAAGACCCGGTCCAGGACGAGCGACTTGGCGGCCTCGATGGCAAGGGCCTCGGCGAGGAGGTCACCGAAGAGGTGCACCTCGACACCGCGGTCGCGCAGCACGTCCGCGAACCCGTCGTGCTCCTGGCGGGCCCGGCGCACCCACAGCACGTCGTCGAAGAGCAGGGCGTCCTTGTTGCTGGGGGTGAGCCGCTTCAGCTCCAGATCGGGACGGTGCAGGATGACGCGGCGCAGCCGCCCGGTCTCGGAGTCGACATGGAATCCCATGGGAACCATCCTTCCCCGGCCGGGCGGCCTACGCGCGTGCTGCTCACCTTTCGTGCGCCTCGGCGCCCCGGAGCACCAAAGGCCCGGCGTCTAGAGGCGCGGGTCCACCGGCTCCGACTCCAGCGCAAGCACCGCGAACACCGCCTCGTGCACCCGCCACAGCGGCTCCCCCTCCGCCAGGCGGTCGAGGGCCTCCAGGCCGAGCGCGTACTCGCGCAGGGCGAGCGAGCGCTTGTGGCCGAGGAAGCGGCCGCGCAGGCGCTGCAGGTTGTCGGGGCGGGTGTACTCCGGGCCGTAGATGATGCGCAGGTACTCGCGGCCCCGGCACTTGATGCCGGGCTGTACGAGGCCCTTCTTGCCGCGCACCACCGCCTGCAACGGCTTCACGACCATGCCCTCGCCGCCGCGGCCCGTCATCTCCAGCCACCAGGCGACGCCCGCCTGCACCGACGCGGGGTCGGCGGTGTCGACGTACAGCCGTCGGGTCGTCTGAAGGAGACCGGTGCTGTCGTGCTCGACCACGCGGTCGAGCAGGGTCAGCTGCTCGTCGTGCGGCAGGCCCGCGAGGCTGCGGCCCTGGACGGCGAGGATCTGGAAGGGCGCGAGGCGCACTCCCTCCAGGCCGTCCGTGGTCCAGCAGTAGCGCCGGTACGCGTCCGTGAACGCGGCTGCGTCCGCCGCCCGCTCCTGCTGACGGGTCAGCAGCTCGCCGGTGTCGACGCCCCGCGCCTTCGCCGCTTCGAGCGCGGCCAGGGCGCCGGGGAACACGGCACCGGAGGCCGCGCCCACGGCCGCGTACTGCGTGCGCAGCAGGCCAGACGCCTTGAGCGACCAGGGCAGCAACTCGCCGTCCAGGAGCAGCCAGTCGGTCTCGAGGTCCGACCAGAGTCCGGCTTCGGTGACTGCCGTCCGGAGGCGGCCGAGGACCTCCTCCGTGACGGATTCGTCGCTGAAGAAGGGGCGTCCGGTACGGGTGTGGACCGAGCCCGTCGGCCCGTCCACGCCGAAGCGTTCCCGCGCGGCGTCCGCGTCCTTGCAGAGCAGGACGACCGCGCGCGAGCCCATGTGCTTCTCCTCGCACACGACGCGCTCCACACCGTCCGACGCATACTGCGCGAACGCCTCCGCCGGGTGCTCCAAGTAGCCCTCGACCTGCGACGTCGCGGTGGGCGCCATGGTCGGCGGCAGGTACGGCACCAGGCGCGGGTCGACCGCGAAGCGGCTCATGACTTCGAGCGCCGCCGCCGCGTTCTCCTCGCGCACCGCGACCCGGCCCGCGTGCCTGGTCTCGACCACCCGGCGTCCGTGCACGTCCGCGAGGTCCAGCGGGCGTCCGTCGTGACCGCCGGGCGCCTCGGAGTTGAGGGGCTTGGCGGGTTCGTACCAGACCTTTTCGGCCGGTACGTCGACGAGTTCGCGCTCCGGCCAGCGCAGCGCGCTCATCTTGCCGCCGAAGACCACACCGGTGTCGAGGCAGATGGTGTTGTTCAGCCACGACGCGGTCGGCACGGGTGTGTGTCCGTACACCACGGCGGCGCGGCCCCGGTACTCCTCGGCCCACGGGTAGCGCACGGGCAGCCCGAACTCGTCGGTCTCCCCCGTGGTGTCCCCGTACAGGGCGTGCGAGCGCACCCGGCCCGACGTACGGCCGTGGTACTTCTCGGGCAGGCCCGCGTGGCAGACGACGAGCTTGCCCTCGTCGAGGACGTAGTGGCTGACCAGGCCGTCGATGAACTCCCTTACCTCGGTGCGGAATTCGTCGCTCTCCGCCGCCATCTGCTCGATGGTCTCGGTGAGGCCGTGGGTGTGCTGGACGTTGCGGCCCTTGAGGTAGCGGCCGAACTTGTTCTCGTGGTTGCCGGGGACGCACAGCGCGTTCCCGGACTTCACCATCGCCATGACGCGGCGCAGCACGCCGGGGCTGTCCGGGCCGCGGTCGACGAGGTCGCCGACGAACACAGCCGTGCGGCCCTCGGGGTGTGCGCCGTCCACATAGCCGAGCTTGCCGAGCAGGGTGTCCAGCTCGGAGCGGCAGCCGTGGATGTCGCCGATGATGTCGAAGGGGCCGGTGAGGTGCGAGAGGTCGTTGTAGCGCTTCTCCGTGCTGATCTCGGCGGCTTCGACCTCCTCGACGCCGCGCAGGACGTGCACCTTGCGGAAGCCCTCGCGCTCCAAGTGCCGCAGGGAGCGGCGCAGTTCGCGCTGGTGGCGCTGGATGACGCGGCGCGGGATGCCGGCCCGGTCGGCGCGTGCGGCGTTGCGTGCGGCGCAGACCTCCTCGGGCACGTCGAGGACGATCGCGATGGGCAGCACGTCGTACTTGCGGGCCAGCTCGATCAGCTGCTTGCGGCTGTCGGACTGGACGCTGGTCGCGTCGACCACGGTGCGCCGGCCTGCGGCGAGGCGCTTGCCCGCGATGTAGTGCAGGACGTCGAAGGCGTCGCGGCTGGCGCCCTGGTCGTTCTCGTCGTCGGCGACCAGGCCCCGGCAGAAGTCGCTGGAGATGACCTCGGTGGGCTTGAAGTGCTTGCGGGCGAAGGTGGACTTGCCGGAGCCGGTGGCGCCGACCAGGACCACGAGGGAGAGGTCGGTGACGGGCAGGACGCGCTGGGTGCTGGGGGTGCCCTCGGTGCTGGGGGTCTCGGTCATGCTGCCGTCGCCTCCTTCTTGGTGTCGTCGGTCTTGGTCACGTCGGTCTTGGTCTCGTCGGTGGCCTTGATCGTGAAGACGGCCATCTGCGTGGGCGGGCCGACCTCGGGGTCGTCCGGTCCGACGGGCGTGAACTCCACGCCGTAGCCGTGCCGTTCGGCGACCTTCGCCGCCCAGGCGCGGAACTCGGCCCGCGTCCACTCGAAGCGGTGGTCGCCGTGCCGGACGTGCCCGGCAGGCAGGGACTCCCAGCGCACGTTGTACTCGACGTTCGGCGTGGTCACGAGCACGGTCGCGGGCCGCGCGGACCCGAACACCGCGTACTCCAGGGCGGGCAGCCGCGGCAGGTCGAGGTGCTCGATGACCTCGCTGAGCACGGCCGCGTCGTACCCCTTGAGCCGCTTGTCGGTGTAGGCGAGCGAGCCCTGGAAGAGCTTGACGCGGTCCGCCTGGCGCTCCCCCATCCGCTCCAGCTTGAGCCGGCGCGACGCGACGGCCAGCGCCCGCATCGACACGTCCACACCCACGATCTCGGTGAACCGCACGTCCTTGTGCAGCGCCTGCACCAACTGGCCCTGGCCACAGCCGAGATCGAGCACCCTGCTCGCGTTCGCGGCGCGCAGCGCCTCCACGATCGCCTCCCGCCGCTGGACGACGAGCGGCACGGGCTTCTCTTCGCTGTCCGTCTCCTCGTCCACCGCGTTGTCGATCGCCTCGACCTCGACGTCGTCCGCCTCCGCGAGCCGCACCAGCTCCAGGCGCTCCTCAGCATCCCGGGTCAGCGACCAGCGCCGCGCGAGATAGCGGCTGGTGATCAGCTTCTGCTCGGGGTGCTCCGCGAGCCAGCCCTCGCCGACGCGCAGCAGCTTGTCGACCTCGTCCGGTGCGACCCAGTAGTGCTTGGCGTCGTCGAGCACCGGAAGCAGCACATACAGGTGCCGCAGTGCCTCGGCGAGCGTCAATTCCCCTTCGAGTACGAGGCGTACGTAGCGCGAGTCGCCCCAGTCCGGGAACTGCTCGTCCAGCGCGATCGGTTCGGCCGTGACCACCCAGCCGAGCGGCTCGAAGAGCTTCACCACCAGCTCGGCCCCGCCGCGCGCGGGCAGCGCGGGCACCTCGATGCGGAGCGGCAGGGCCTGCCCGACCAGCTCGGGGCGGGCCGCGCAGTCGCCGCGCAGGGCGCTCTTGAACACCGTGCTCAGCGCGACCGCGAGCAGCGAGGACGCGGCATACGGCCGGTCGTTCACATACTGCGCGAGCGCCGCGTCGGGCGCCCCGCCGCGGCCCTTGCCCTTGCCGCGCCGGACCAGCGCCACCGGATCCACCTCGAGCAGCAGCGCGGCCGTGCAGCGCTCCGCGGACGCCTCGGGGTAGAGGACGTGCGCGCGGCCGTGCGAGGTGGAGAACGCCTGCGATTTGTCGGGATGCTTGTGCAGCAGGTATCCGAGGTCGGTCGCGGGTTTTTCATCGGTGCCGGTGGTGCTGATCGTCAGGAACACGTCTGCTGCTCTCGTCGTTCGCGCCCACGAGGTTCGTCGTCGCGGGCGTCTCAGGGTCGTCGCCGGCTCATCCCGCGCCCTGCTCGGCACGGGCTGATCGCCAGGAACACGCGTCCGAGTATCGCCGGGTTCGCCCCCTGTGGCGAGGGACTTTCTTCCGGGCCTGACGGGCCCCGGTACGGGACCGTGGTGTCAGAGGTCGCCGGTAGTGTGCCCGCCGTGATGGTGGGAACCGTGGGAACTGAAGAGACCCGGCTGATCGTCCTGCGCGGCAACAGCGCCTCGGGCAAGTCGTCCGTCGCGGCCGGTCTGCGCGAGCGGTTCGACGGCAAGCTGGCCGTGGTCGGCCAGGACAACCTGCGGCGCATCGTGCTGGGCGAGCACGACCGGCCCGGCGCGGCCAACATCGGTTTGATCGGCATGACCGCCCGGTACGCGTTGGACTCCGGGTTCCACACGGTCGTCGAGGGAATCCTGTCCGCCGACCGGTACGGCAGCATGCTGGACGACCTCGTACGCGACCACCGGGGCACCACACGCTGCTACTACCTCGACGTGCCGCTCCAGGAGACGCTGGCGCGCCATGCGACGAAGGCCGACCCGGACTACCTCGCGCAGGTCACCGACGAGCATCTGCGTGAGTGGTACCGGGAGCGGGACTTCCTGCCCGGGGGGATCGAGTCCGTCATCGATGCCGCCAGCAGCCTGGAGGCGACCGTGGAGCGCATCATGCGCGAGACGCGATGGAGACGGGTGCCGGCGCTCGACCGCTGAGCCTGCTCAGCCTGCCGGCGCGGGCCGGGCCCGAGCGCGTCGGAGCAGCCCCCCTTGCCCTGGTCAGGACATCGCTTGACACACTTCACTCGATCCACTTCCCCACACCCCGCCCCCACGCTTCACCGCACCCCACCCCCCACGAAGCCGGAACACCCATGCCTGAACTCAACCGCCGCCGCTTCCTCCAGATCGCGGGCGTCACCGCGGGAGCCGCGGGTGCGGCCGCCGGGGCCGCGGTGCTGGCCGGCAGCATCGACCGGGCCAAGTCCATCCCGCCGAACCGCCGCTCCGGTTCGATCGAGGACGTCGAGCACGTCGTCGTGCTCATGCAGGAGAACCGGTCCTTCGACCACTACTTCGGCACGATGAAGGGCGTACGCGGCTTCGGCGACCCCCGCCCGGTCACTCTGCCCGGCGGCAAGCCGGTCTGGCACCAGGCGGGCGACGACGGCACGGAGGTCCTGCCCTTCCACCCGGACGCCGAGGACCTGGGCATGCAGTTCATCGCGGGCCTCGACCACGACTGGGCGGGCGGCCACAGTGCCTTCAACGACGGTGCGTACGACAACTGGATCCCGGCCAAGGGCCTCGGCACGATGGCCCATCTCACGCGCGCGGACATACCGTTCCACTACGCCCTGGCCGACGCGTTCACGATCTGCGACGCCTACCACTGCTCATTCATGGGCGCCACCGACCCCAACCGCTACTACATGTTCACCGGCCACGTCGGCAACGACGGCAAGGGTGGCGGCCCGGTCCTCGGCAACCAGGAGGCGGGCTACGGCTGGACGACGTATCCCGAGCGCCTGGAGCGGGCCGGGATCTCCTGGAAGGTCTACCAGGACATCGGCGACGGGATGAGCGAGGAGGGCAAGTGGGGCTGGATCGACGACGCGTACCGCAGCAACTACGGCAACAACTCGCTCCTCTACTTCCACCAGTACCGCAACGCGAAGCCCGGTGACCCGCTCTACGACAAGGCCCGCACCGGCACCGACGCCAAGGCGGGCGACGGCTACTTCGACGTGCTCAAGGCAGACGTCAAGGCCGACAAGCTCCCGCAGGTCTCCTGGATAGCGGCGCCCGAGGCATTCTGCGAGCACCCCAACTGGCCGGTGAACTACGGGGCTTGGTACATCGCGCAGGTCCTGGACGCGCTGACCTCGAACCCCGAGGTGTGGGCGAAGACCGCGCTGTTCATCACGTACGACGAGAACGACGGCTACTTCGACCACATGGTCCCGCCGTACGTGCCGAAGGACGCCTCCCGGGGCAGGTCCACCGTCGACACGACCCTCGATTACTTCCCCGGGGACGCCGCCTACGACGAGGGCGTGTACGGCCTCGGGCAGCGCGTCCCGATGATCGTGGTCTCGCCCTGGTCGACCGGTGGCTTCGTGAACTCCCAGGTCTTCGACCACACTTCGATCATCCGGTTCATGGAGCGGCGCTTCGGCGTCGAGGAGCCCAACATCTCGCCGTGGCGGCGCGCGGTCTGCGGCGACCTCACCTCGGCGTTCGACTTCAGCGGCAGGGACACCGACCCGGCGAGGCTCCCGGACACCGACGGCTACCGGCCCCCGGACCGCGAGCGGCACCCCGACTACGTCCCCCGCGCCCCTGCCGACCCGGCACTGCCGAAGCAGGAGAAGGGCTCCCGCCCCACACGTCCGCTCCCCTACGCACCTCGCGTCGACGCCGCCGTGACCCCGTCGACGGGCCTGCTCGAACTCACCTTCAGCGGCGGCGAGAAGGCCGGCGCCTGCTTCCACGTCCGTGCGGCCAATCGCACCGACGGTCCGTGGACGTACACCACGGAGGCAGGCAAGAAGATCTCCGACACCTGGAACTCGGCCTACTCCGACGACACTTACGACCTGTCGGCGTACGGACCGGGCGGCTTCCTGCGCGTCTTCCGGGGCCCCGCCAAGACCGCGGGCCCCGAGGTCACCGCCCGCCACGACGCGACGACCGGCAACCTCGAACTGACCCTCACCAACGCCGGTTCGGCGGACGTGCACCTCACCGTCTCCAACGCCTACGGGGACACGGAGGAGACCTTCAAGGTCAAGCCGGGCGCCACCGTCGAGCACACCGTGGACCTGCGCGCCGGCAAGCGCTGGTACGACCTCTCCGTCACCTCCGACGCCGATCCGGCCTATCTGCGCCGCCTGGCGGGGCGGGTGGAGAACGGGCGGGCGGGGGTCAGCGATCCCGCGTTGATCACCGGCTGAGCACCGGCTGAGCACCGGCTGAGCACCGGCTGAGCATCACCGCTCCCGGAGGGTCTTGCGCGCGGCGGCGAGGAGCCGGTCCTGGGACGACTTCCGCTCCTGGAAGTACGCGGGGTGCCGACGGATCGCGGCTTGCTGCAGCCGTGTTTCCGCCGCCGACCAGACCGTCACGAGCCGGCTCCGCTGTTTGCAGCGCACGTCCTTCGCGGCCGTCGCGATTTCGCGGGGGGACGGCCGATCGGCCTTGCGCCAGCGGGGGTCGCGGGCAGGCTTGAGCGGGTGGTCGTAGTGGAATCCGGCGTCCTTCATGCATCCGCGCCAGGTACGTACGGCCCGGATGACCTCGGCGTCGCGCTGGGAGGCTGTGTACGCCTTCTCGTCCAGGTCGTCGAACCGCGAGTCGTCGCCGTCGGGAATGCCCTGCTGCAGTGCGGCACCGGCCCGCTTCCAACAGCCGCCCAGACCGTCCTTCCCGTACGCGGCCCGGAAATCGTCGTCCGACAGGCCGTTGTCACGCCGGTCTCGCAGGGCCGCGTGCCGCGCCTCCCCGACCGGCTCGGGCGGCGGGTGGTAGCCGAACCCGCGGGCGACCTCGGCCTCGATGACGCCGTAGCGGCGGCGGTTGGGCGGGTCGAGGCCCTGGTCCTCGGTGCGGGGCAGCAGCGTCCACCGCATGCCCCGGCGTTGCATGCAGTCGCGCAGCAGCACGTCCTGGGCCGCCTCGACGGTGAGCGTGGAGGCATCGTCGAGCTTGTACGCGTCGAAGGGCAGGGCGAGTTCCGCGGCTTGCTCGCTCACCGCGGGCGCGGTCGGCTTCTTCTCGGGGGTGGGCGTGGCCGCGCCCGCTGCGCAGCCGGTGGCCGCAAGGGTCAGGAGCAGAGCTGCGGCGATCGGGCGCAGGGGCGCGGTCACGGGGTCTCCCTAGAGGAAGTCGATGCTGTCGGCGGCGTCGTTGCCGACGTTGAGGTCCCTCAGGTGGGGGTACTTCTTGCCCGGCTTCAGCAGGGAGTCACGGCCCTGGTGGAACGTGTCCGAATAGATGCGGACCTTCTTGCGGGACGTGTTCTTGGCCGAACTGGCGCTGTCATGCAGGTTCTTGCCGTTGTGGTACTTGTTGTTGCTGAACTTCATGTCGTCGCGGGTGAACTTCTTCTTGCCCTGCTTGTAGTTCGCCGCCTGGTAGATCCAGACGCCCCCGGCACGGGCCTCGCGGTCGACAGTGGTGGAGTCGGACGTGGTGGGCGTGGCCGACTGATCGGCGTCGGCGACCGCCGGCAGGGCCGCTCCGAGCATGAGCGCGGTCGCGATGGCGCCCACGGTGGTGATGGTGCGTATGCGCATTCTGAGAGTTCCGTTCGGTTGGTTCCTGTGATCGGTGTGACAGCGCGAACCGCCCGACACCCCGGCGAGAAGCCCGGGGCCAGTGCGGCCCGACGAGATCGAGTTCACCGGCCGCGGAGTTGTTTGGCAGCCCACCCGGCCTGCACCAATCAATTCTTCTGGCACCCAACTCGTCGGCGGCTCCCGGCCGTTGCGGTCCTCCGGAATGCCGTGCCCCTTGATCCACTCCTTAGGGGTGCAGTGCTTGCATAGGTGCTTCGGGGAACGCGGGAAAGGAGAGACCAGTGGGGCGTCCGGAGAATCCGATCGATCCACAGGATGGTCCGGTACAGCGATTCGCCCACGAGTTACGCAAGTTGCGCGACGAGGCGGACTCGCCCGCCTACCGGACGATGGCCCGCCGCGCCGGCTACTCGGCCGCCACGCTGTCCCAGGCCGCGGCGGGCGAACGCCTGCCGACACTGCCGGTGCTCCTGGCGTACGTACGCGCCTGCGACGGCGACACGGCGGACTGGCAGCAGCGCTGGGAACAGGTCACCGAGGAGCTGCTGCGAGAGCCGCGCCCGGAGCAGGAGGACGCCGACCCGCCCTACCGCGGCCTTGCCCGCTTCGAACCGGATGACGCCCAACTGTTCTTCGGCCGCGAACAGTTGGCGGTCGAGCTCGAGGAAATGGCCCGCCGGCATCGCGTCAGCGCGCTGGTGGGTGCCTCGGGCAGCGGCAAGTCCTCACTGCTGCGCGCCGGTCTCATACCCCGTCTGCGCGACCCGGGCGAGAACACGGGCGAGGCGCCGGCCGCGGTGCGGATCCTCACCCCGGGGCAGCACCCGATGGCGCAGGCCGCACGCCTGGAACCGGCCCCCGGCAAGGGCGATACCTGGGTCCTAGTGGACCAGTACGAGGAGCTGTTCACCCTCTGCGCCGACGAAGCGGAACGGGCCGCGTTCGTGGCGCGCCTCCTTGCCGCCCTCGAAGACGACAGCCGACTGCGCGTGATCCTTGCCGTACGCGCCGACTTCTTCGCCCGCTGCGCCGAGGACGGAGCGCAGGCCGCCGCCCTCAAGGACGCCACACTCCTGGCCGGACCCATGAGCAACGACCAGCTGCGAGCCGCGATCGTCCAACCGGCCGCCGCAGGGGGCCTGATCGTCGAACGGGACCTGACCGCCCGCATCATCGAGGAGGTCGGGGACGAACCCGGCGCGCTGCCGCTGATGTCCCACGCCCTGATGGAGACCTGGCGCCGCCGCCGCGGACGGACCCTGACCGTCCAGGCGTACGAAGCCGCCGGTGGCCTGCGCGGCGCCATCGCCCGCACCGCCGAGGACGCGTACCACCGGCTGACCCCCGCCCAGGCCACCGTCGCCCGGCGCATCCTGCTGCGCCTGGTCGCCCCGGGCAACGGCACTCAGGACACCCACCGCCCCACGCCCCGGCCCGAGTTCGCGACCGGCGACCGCCCCACCACCGGCGCCGACAGCGACGCGGTCCTCGACCGCCTCGCGCACGCCCGCCTGCTCACCGTCGACGACGGGCAGGTCCTCCTCGCCCACGAAGCACTGCTCACCGCCTGGCCGCGGCTGCACGGCTGGATCGAGGAGGACCGCGAACGCCTGCGCGTACACCGTCAGTTGACGCATGACGCCACCGCCTGGGACGAACTCGACCGCGACCCGGGAGCGCTCTACCGCGGCACCCGCCTGGTGCGGGCCGAGGAGACCTTCGCCGCAACAGAGCACGCCGCGCTGACCCCGCTGGAGGCGGCCTTCCTCGACGCCGGCACCGCCGCCCGGGAAGCGGAACGCAGACGCGCGGTGCGCGCCGCGCTCCGGTCGCGGCAGTTCACCGTCGCGCTCGCCACGGTGTGCGTACTCGCCCTGATGGCAGGGGTGGTGGCCTGGCAGCAGAACCGCAGCAGCGACCGACAGCGCACCCAGGCCGCGGCCCGCCGCATCGCGTCGGTCGCCGCGAACCTCCGCACCACGGACCCCGTGCGCGCCATGCGCCTGAGCATTGCCGCATGGCGACTGGCCGACACCCCCGAGACGCGCGGCGCGGTGCTCGCGGCCCTGTCGCAGAGCGAGCGGGATGCCATGCTGCTGCCTGCCGGCGTGAATCCCACGGAGTCGGTACTCAGCGGTGACGGGCACACACTGCTCCACGCCGGCGAGAACCGCGTACGCCGCTGGGACGTTCGTACACGCCGTGAGCTGCCGTCACAACGAGGCTTTCCGTCCCAGGCGTCGACTCCCGCTGCCGCGCGTGGCGAGGGTCCGGCCGACTTTCATGCCTCGGCCATCGACCGGGCGCCGAAGTTCGGCGACAGCGGGCGGACGATGCTGAGCATGACCAACGACGTCGCGCTGTGGGACCTGCGGCGTCGACGTCCGCTCTTCGAGCCCGCCGTGCCCGACCACGGGGCGGCATCCACCGCGACGGCGGTGAGCGCGGACGACCGCTATCTGGCCGCCTGTGCCGGGCAGTCGCACCTGTGGGTGTGGGACGTGGCCAAGAACAGAAGGGTGCCGGTGCCCTTCGCCCGCGCACGGCGACCGATGCGCTGCGAGCCGGACTCGATGCATTTCGGCGCCGCCGGGCGGAGCCTGCTGACCGTGACCGCGGCAGGCAGGGCCGAGATGCGCAGCCTCGCCTCGGGCCGCATCCTCTGGCGGATCGAGCACGCCGGCCTGAAGGGGGTGGAACTGAGCCGGGACGGCAAGCTGATGGCCGCCCGGGACGAGGACGAAATCCTGGTGTGGCACACCGGCCGGACCGCATCGCCGGCACTGCGCTACCCGATCCCCGACGAGGACGTGACGAGCCTCCGGATAGACACCGATCACCAGGTGATCCGCTACCTGGGCGGCGGCGCGGTCCGCACCGTCTCCCTCGACCGTCTCATGCACCGGCCGGCCCACGAGGCGCTGACGGCCGCGGAGTTCGACCGGGACGGAAGCCGACTGGCCACGGTCCGAAAGACCGCAGAGGGAGAGCGTTTCGAAGTGTTCCGCACCCGCGCGGGCAAGACATCGCCCCTGCCGCGCCCCGCCCCCTGCACTCCGCCGCGCGACGATTTCGGGAGCTGCGGCACTTCTCCGCTGCTCGCCCTGCGGCCCGACGGACGTCACGTCGTCTACAGCGCGGAGTCCGGCGGCAACGCACCTCTGTACCTGTGGGACACGCTCGCGCACAGGCGCATCCGGATGCCCGACTCCCTTCAGCCGAAGGGTGGATGGGGAGTGCACGACGTTCTCTACAGCGCGAACGGCAGATACTTGTTCGCCGATGTCGACAACGTCGAGGGCATCACGGTCTGGGACACCCGGCGCCGCACCGTCCGGTCCGTCAAGGGAGTCGAGGGACCCTTGCTGGCAGCACATCCCGACGGGCGCTCACTCGTCGTCGATACCGGCATGATCACCACCGGCCGGCTCACCGACCCGCGCGCACGCCGGATCGCCCGCCGCCCCCTCACCGGCGAGGAGACCACGGTCGCGGCGTTCAGCCCCGATGGCCGCCTGCTCGCCGCAGGAGACGGGACGGGCCGGGTGACCCTCTGGGACGGGCAGGCCCGGCACCGACTGGGCCAGCTGCCCGCCACCGACGGCGTCGCGCAAGGGGCCGACCCGGAAGCGGTGACCGCTCTCGCCTTCACCCGGGACGGCAAGACACTCGCCACAGCGGGAGACAAGGGCACCACACGGCTGTGGGACACGACTTCCAACCAGGCCCTGGGCGGCCCCTTGCCCACCGCACCCGGCGACCCGATCCTCGCGCTGGCCTTCACCCCCGACGGCGGGGCCCTGCGCGCGGTGGGCCGTCGCAGCCCCGTACGGACCTACACGACGACCCCCACCCATGCCATCCGCACCCTCTGCCGACGCACCAAGGGCGGCCTTTCGCCGGCGGAGTGGCGCCGCTACCTGCCCGACGCCTCCTACCGCTCCACATGCTGAGCCGTGGACATCCAGTCGTGGACGTGGCAGGTCGTGGACGTGGCAGGTCGTGGACGTCCAGTCGTGGGCGTCTACATCGCACCGAACATGAACAGATACGGCACCAACTGGCTGACCAGCAGCACCCCGGCCCCCGTGACCAGCCCGGTCAGGTGCAGGGTCCTGCGCCGCGAGGCGTCGCCCCACTGGGACTCCTTGATCAAGCCGATCACCGCGCAGACACCCGCGATGAGCGCCATGACGGCCGCCGTGGACCAGTCCACCCCGAGGGCCAGCACGGCCCCCACCCCGACGGCCGGGCTCACCACCGCGAGTATCCATGCGGCGGCCCCGGCACCATGCGTCTGACTCATACGCCCCCCTGGTTCAGCCGGACACCCTAGCCAACGGGGGCGGGGCGAGTGCCGCAGGGGTCTCCCCGCGGCACCCGCCCCAAGGTCACTTCCTCAGCTGCGACTGCACCTGCGAGGAGATCAGTTCAAGGTGATCCAGGTCGTCCAGGTCCAGGACCTGGAGGTATACGCGACTCGCCCCGAGCTCCGCATAGCGCCCGATCTTCTCGACCACCTCGGCGGGCGAACCGGCAAGCCCGTTGGCCTTCAGCTCGTCCACGTCCCGCCCGATGACGGCCGCGCGCCGGGCCACTTCGGCGTCGTCCTTGCCCACGCAGGCGACCAGCGCGTTGGAGTACACGAGGTCGTCGGCGTTGCGCCCGGCCCGCTCGGCGGCCGCACGCACCCGCTTGAACTGCCGTTCGCTGTCCTCGATCGAGGCGAACGGGATGTTGAACTCGTCCGCGTACTGAGCCGCGAGCCTCGGTGTGCGGTTCGCACCGTGGCCGCCGATCAGCACCGGGACCTTCGCCTGCGCGGGCTTGGGCAGCGCGGGCGAGTCGGTCAGCTGGTAGTGCTTGCCAGCGTGGTCGAAGGTCTTGCCCGGCTCGGTGGCCCACAGGCCGGTGACGATGGCGAGCTGTTCCTCGAGGCGGGCGAACTTCTCCTTGGGGAACGGAATGCCGTACGCCTTGTGCTCCTCCTCGAACCAGCCTGCCCCGAGGCCGAGTTCGACCCGCCCGCCCGACATCTGATCGACCTGGGCGACCTGGATGGCCAGCACCCCCGGCAACCGGAAGGTGCCCGCGGTCATCAGCGTGCCGAGGCGGATGCGCTTGGTCTCCCGGGCGAGACCGGCGAGCGTGATCCACGCGTCCGTGGGTCCGGGCAGCCCGTCACTGGAGCCCATGCGCAGGTAATGATCGGAGCGGAAGAAGGCGTCGAAGCCCAAATCCTCGGTGGCCTTGGCAACGGTGAGCAGCGCGTCATAGGTCGCCCCCTGCTGGGGCTCGGTGAAGATGCGAAGATCCATACCCCCATCCTGCCCGGTCGAACGGGCGTCAACTGTGGTGATCCCTCCGTTCCACCGCCCTCTCGGTCGGGTGAAGTTCCGTCAACCCGGCGCCCCCGTGAGCCCCTGGCCAGTGACCGCCCACCACCGGTGATCGTTGGCTCGGGCGGAGCCGGATCGCCCGGCCCGCGCGCAGGCACCCGCATTCGGCGGCCGTTGCCGACGCGTCGCTTGCACCACCGCTCTCCCCACGTCGGGCGAGCCGGGCCGAGGAGGCCGTCATGTCCCAGGAAGCCGCGCCGGAACAGTCCACGCAGCCGCAACACACCGCAGGGCCACTGCAGTCCGTGCCAGAACAGAGCGGCCGCCCCAAGGGCCTGCTGCAGCAGATGGAAGAGCTGATGGCCGCACTCAACGCGGATCTGTCCCAGCTGGACGCCGACCTTCAATCCTCCGGCGGCCACTCGCCGTCCGACGGGAGCCGGCACTCTTCCTGACGCCCCGAGGAACGCGGCGCGCCTCTCGCCGAGCCGGCGCCCCGATGCCGGGGCTCAGCAGTGCGGCGCGCCCATCCGTCGACACCGGGAGCCAAGGGCCCCCTGCCACTCCCCATTGCCTGTTTCATGGCCCCGCAACGGGGCCTTCCACGGACCCATCCCGCCGCAGCCCGGTGAGGGTTCATCACCATCGGTCAGTCTTCCGGTCGCAGTCGCTGCCTAGCGGCCTCAAGTCGCTGGTCGTAGTCGGAGGCGAACAGGCCAGGCAGCGACTTGTCCAGCGCTCCGGCGATCCGATGGATCGGCGCCCAGAGCGCCGGATCATCGACAACATGACGGAGATCCGTCATCTGAAGCTCCCCCAGCCAGTGCGACAGCACCAGTGCCTCGTCACCCGTGAGCTCGATCGTGACCTGACCATCGCCCATGCACACCCCTTCCCGCTTGGCCCCCACTGCGACCCATGACTCCACCGGCATCTCCCCACGCCACGGCACGCCTTGCTACGCCACACCCCCTACGCCCCACCCGTAGAATCCGGCGCCGACATCCCCGCCTCCCGCACCGCGAGCCTGCGCAGCATCTCGAGTACCCGGTCCCGCGACTCGTCCGCGGCGTCGATCGCCTCGATGCACTGCCAGTAGTCCGCCTGCTCCCCCGCCGAACAGGCGACACCGACGAGTGCGATGCCGACCTCGCCGAGCAGTCCGCCGAGCAGGAGCAGCACGATCCGCGCGTCCTCGATGCTCGTGAGCTGCGCCGCGCGTATGCCGTTGACCCCCAGGTCGGGTGCGTCCAGGGCGGCGCAGCCCCGGCCGCTCACCTCGGTCAACCCCAGTGCCTCACCGCGCAGTTCGGGCGGTCCGCTGACCGCGAGGCGGCTGCCGATGGCCTGGGCGAGCGCCTGGGCCTGCCAGGCCTCCGCGAGTATGTCGGGAGGGTCATGGCTCCGGGCCAAGGCACCTCTGCTCGCCCTGATGAGTCGTAACGCGTCCATGCACCCGCCCCCGCACCGTCGATGAGTCGAACTGCCGTCCTGTCGAGCTCTGTTGAGTCCACTACCCAGAGTGAGGGTCGCCAGACCGAAAAGCCAGGGGAATACGGAAATCTGTGGACAGGACGCCGACTGTGGATAAGCCACTCACTCCGTAGAGTGACCACGAGGGATCACAGGCCGGGACGAACCCACCGGAAATCGCCCCTCGTTGCGGTCGATCTTCGCCGCGAGCGCGGCCAGCGCGTCGATGCCGAGCACCTCGCACAGCTGCAGCAGATACGCCAGCACGTCGGCCACTTCGTCCGTCACGCGGTCCGCGTACTTCGGGTCCTCCATCACCCGCGCCGACTGCTCGGGGGTCAGCCACTGGAAGATCTCGACGAGTTCGGAGGCCTCCACACTGAGCGCCGCCGTGAGGTTCTTGGGGGTGTGGTACGGCTGCCAGTCCCGGGCCGCCGCGAAGTCGGCGAGCCTGCGCTGGAGCGCCGCCACGTCCAGCCCGTGGCCGAGGCTGCTTACGTCCGACCCGTGCCCGGGGCCGCTCACCGCCGACCCGTGCCCGGGGCCGTTCACGTCCAGCCCGTCTCCGGGGCCGTTTTCGTGTCCATGTTCCTGTTCAGTCACGGCTCAAGGTCTACCACCGACACGCCCGCCACCTCCCGCGCCCACGACGCGTCGTGCACCGCACCGACCAGGCGGATGTGCCCCCTGGCGCACATCCGCACCGCTAGCTCGGTGAGCTGCCGGGCCTGCCGGGCGTCCAGCCCGCGCAACAGCCCGTCCGCGACGACCGTCAGGGTCTGGTAGGCGTCCGGCACCTCCACGACCGGATCGACCGCGAGCACGCCCGGCCCCGTGAGGAGCACCAGGCACAGGGCGAGATATCTCAACTCGCCGTCCCCTAGCCGCTCCACGGGCGTCCGGCCCAGCCCCGCGCCCCGCTCGACCACCGCGCGTACCACTCCGTCCCCGGACACCTGGGCCAGCACATCGGCGACGGTCCCGGCGCATCCGGCCCGCACCGCCCCGACGAGCTGCGCATGCCGGTTTCCGCACTCGGCCCGGGTGCGGAGCAGCACCTCGGCGAGGTTGTCGCAGCCGCGCAGCAGCAGCCCGTCGCCGGCCTGGGCCGGCACCCGCATGCGCGACGGCTGGGGGTCGCAGCCGAAGACGGAGCGCAGCGCCACCACGACCTGCTCGGCCGCGGCGAGCACCCGGCGCTGCCCCTCCGTCTTGCCCGCGACGCGCAGTGGAAGCAGCGCCGTGCCCAGGCAGTCGTCGGGCAGCGGGCCCCGCGTCACCGGTGTCGTACCGGCCGTGTGCCAGGCCGCCTGGACGCTGCGCCGGGACGGATCGCGCAGCGCGGAGGCGAGCAGCACCACCTCGCCGCAGGTCAGCCGCTCGCCCACGACACGGAGTTCGGGCTCGGCCTGCACCGCGAGGTCGAGGCGGACCTGGCCGGCGGGCCCGTCGACGGTGCAGCCGATGCGGAAGCCGCGCCGGCGCTCCCGGTCGGGGCGGGCCTGCTCGGGTACGCAGGCCTCCGGTGCGGGGAACGCCTCGGCGAGGGTGGCGCCCGCGGCGAGCCGCGCCAACGCCTCGTACGCCTGCAGCGCACTGCTCTTGCCGCTGCCGCTGGGTCCGGCGAGGAGGGTGACGGGGCCGAGCGGAAACGCCGCGCCCCGATGGGACTTGAAGGCGGAGAGCCGCAGTTCGGTGACCGCGGGCCCGGCCGCAGTCCCGGCGGTGGGCGCGCCTTCTAAGTGCACAGTCATGATCGGACGCTATGCGGGCGCACGCGCGGCGAACCGTTTTGCCTCGTTGACCTTCCTACGATCGAGGGACGCCGCCCGCTCCGGCGACGCCCTCGACGAGCCCCTGCACCTCGGTTCCGGAAGGAGCCAGCAGGAAGACGTTCCGGTCGACGCGGTGCATGCCGCAGCCGAGCCCGAAGACGACGCCGCTGCTGAAGTCCAGGACCCGCTTGGCGACTACGGTCTCCGCGCCGGTCAGGTCGAGCAGGACCGGAATGTGGGCCATGAGGGTTTCGGCCACTTCGCGGGCGTCCCCGAACACGTTCACCCGCAGCACCACGAAGCGCCGTCTGGTCTCGGTCTGCGCCTCGGGCATGGCACGATGCCCGGGCCAGGACGGCCATTCGTCGCGGCTCCGCAGCGGTACTACCTGGGCGAGCCCTTCCCACTGTTCATCGGTGACGTCGTGGCTGTGGCTGCTCACGGCCTCACCCCCTCCTGGCTCGCACTGGTTGTCTGCACCGGCCAATTCTTACGCCTACTCACCCGTTCGGCCCAACAGCGACACGGATGAAGCCTGGGGATGAAGCCTAGGGAGGACTGCCGATGTGTGTCCCGCGCGTGGGGCGATTCACACATCGGCAGCCCTCCGGAGCGTCAGCCCGCCTGTTGCAGCCGGCGCAGCGACGCGACCAGTTGGTCCACCTCCTCGGACGTGTTGTAGAGCGCGAGCGAGGCGCGGGCCGCGAATTCGAGGCCGTAGTGGGCGAGGGCCGGCTGGGCGCAATGGTGACCCGCGCGGATCGCGATTCCGTCGCGATCCAGCCAGTCGGCGATCGTCGCCGGGTCGTGTCCGGCGAGCGTGAAGGTCAGCACGGCGATCCGGTCGGGCGCCGCGCCCAGGATGTCGAGCCCGGGGACGGTGGCCATCGCTTGTTGTGCGTACGTCATGAGCGCTTCCTCGTACGCGGCGATGGCGTTCCGGTCGAACGAGGTGAGCCAGTTGATCGCGGCCAACAGGCCGACGACGCCGGAGATGTGGCCAGTGCCGGCCTCCAGGAGGTGGGGTGGCGGTGCGAAGGTCGTCCGGTCGAAGCCGACCGATTCGATCATGTTGCCGCCGCCCTGCCAGGGATTCATCGTGGCGAGCAGCTCCGGCTTGGCGTACAGGGCGCCGATGCCCGTGGGGGCGAAGAGCTTGTGCCCGGAGAAGGCGTAGAAGTCGGCTCCCAAGTCCGTTACGTCGACGGGGAAATGGGCGACCGCCTGTGCACCGTCGACCAGTACCTTGGCGCCGTACCGGTGGGCGAGTGCGGTCATCTCCTTGACCGGTGGGACGGTGCCGAGGACGTTCGACGCCTGGCTGATCGCGACCAGTTGGGTGCGCGCGGAGAGCAGGTCCGCGTATGCCTTCTGGTCGATCTGCCCGTCCGCGTCGAGCGGAATCGGCACCACGCGCGCGCGGGTCTCCTTCGCGATCATCTGCCAGGGGACGATGTTGGAGTGGTGCTCGAGAACGGGCACAAGGATGTCGTCACCGGGTCCGAGGTTGCTCCGCCCCCAGCTCTGGGCGACGAGGTTGACGGCCTCGGTGGTGCCGCGCACGAAGACGATGGACTCGGGTGCTTCGGCGCCCAGGAAGGCGGCGACCGCGGCCCGGCCCGCCTCGTACATCTCGGTGGCCTCGCGGGCCATGGTGTGGGCGCCCCGGTGAATGTTGGAGTTGGCGGCGCCGTAGAAGGCGCTCAGCGCCTCGATGACCTGGCGCGGCTTCTGGGTGGTGGCGCCGTTGTCCAGCCAGACCAACGGGTGGCCGTTCACCGTGCGGTGCAGGATCGGGATGTCCTGGCGTGCCTGCTCGGGGGTGAAGGTGCCGGGCGGCTGTGCGCCGGGGAGGGCGGGGGCGGCGGTCTCGGCGGGCACGGCCGATGGTGCCGGTGCTGCTGCCGGTGATGCCGGTGCCTGGGCTCCTGGCATGGCGGGAATCCCGGCTGCCGCCGGACCGGTCGGCAGGGCTGGAACCGCTGGAACAGCCGGAACAGCCGGACCAGCCGGAACAGCCGGAACAGTTGGGGCTGTTGGGACGGCCGCCACCGAGGGCACACCGGGCGCTCCCGGAATCGCAGGCAAGCCCGGCACCCGAGCCGGAACGCCGCCCGACCCCGCCACCGGAGCCGGAGCAGGCGCCGGCGCCCCACCAAGACCCGTACCGACTCCGCCGGCAGCCCGCGTAACGTCAGGAATAGTCATGGTAGTTGGACACCTCGACGTTCTGGAGCACCGCGATCGCGTCCTCGACCAGGACCGCCGCATTGAAGTAGGCCGTCATCAGGTACGAGGTGATGCCCTTGTTGTCGACGCCCATGTTCCGCATGGACAGGCCCGGTTCGACCTCGTCCGCGACGCCGGAGGGCCGCAGCCCCACCACGCCCTGCTCGGCCTCGCCCATCCGCATGAGCAGGATCTCCGTGGTGCCGGCGCCCGCGCCCGCGCCGTTGGTGAACGGCACCTTGTCGGACGGCAGGAGCGGCACTCCGCGCCAGGTCAGCAGCGGGCTGCCGAACCTGTTGTCGGTCACCGGGGGCACACCCCGCCGGGTACATTCGCGGCCGAACGCGGCGATCGCCCTGGGGTGCGCGAGGAAGTAGCCGGGCTGCTTCCACACCTTCGCGAGGAGTTCGTCGAGGTCGTCCGGCGTCGGGGCGCCGGTGCGCGTCTGGACGCGCTGGCCGGGGGCGACGTTACGGAAGAGGCCGAACGACGGGTGGTTGAGCAGCTGTGCCTCCTGCCGCTCGCGCAGCGCCTCGACGGTGAGGTTGGCCTGGGCCCTGGTCTGGTCGATGGGCCCGCTGTAGAGGTCGGCCACCCGCGTGTGGACCCGCAGCACCGTCTGGGCGAGGGTCATGTGGTACTCGCGCGGCGTGTCCTCGTAGTCGACGTACGTGCCCGGCAGTTCGGGCTCGCCTATGTGGCCCGAGGAGAGATCGACGGGCACCTCGGAGCCGGGCACCGGCGCGCCCTCGGCGGAGTAAGTGCCGACCGCGGAGCGCAGTGCCTCGTCGCGGTCCATGAGCCCGGCCAGCGTGGAGCGCTCGGCGCAGAGCGCGACGCCGGGCGTGAGGGCCTGCACCCGGTAGGGCATGCCCTCGCCCCGGGTCCAGGCGCCGAGGTCGAAGAACTGGCCGTCGCCGACGACTTCGAGCAGCTGGTCCTCGCCGTACCGGCCGGTGAGCCGCTTCTCGGCGCGGCCGGTCACGATCACCCACATGCGGTCGGCGGCGTCGCCCTCCTGGACGAGGACCTGCCCGGCCTCGAAGGTGACCTCGGTGAACGCGCCGGCGAGTTCCGCGAGCAGTGCGTCGTCGGCCTCGCGCAGATAGGGCACCTCGCGTAAGTCGCCGGGCATGACGCGCGGCGAGCCGTTCTCGGTGTAGGTGCTGATGCGGTCGTCGCCGAGCACGAAGGTGCGGCGGCGGTTGACGCGGTAGACGCCGGACTCGAGGTCGACCCAGGGCAGGGCCCGCAGCAGATAGCGCGGGGTGATGCCGCGCATCTGCGGTGTGGTCTTGGTGGCGGTGGCGAGTTGCCGTGCGGCATCCGGGCTGAGCGACAGGCGATCGGTCACGGGATCCTCCTCGGGACGTTCAGGACGTCAGGGATGCGAACGAGGACCGATCGTGTGCGCTCACCGAGGTGGCCACAAGGTGTCATTTATCAGCAAGATGTGGAGTAGGCCGGAAATAGCCGACCTGAGCCTCGCGCGGCCCTTCCTGCCGGGCCACCCCCACACCCTCGCACCACCTCCACACTCCATACGCGACCGGAATCAGCCCGATACCGAGGCTTTGCGACTCCCGAAGCCCGCCTTATGCGCGCCGCACACATCCCCATTGGTGGCTCTCTGTACTGCTTGATGCTTTCGGGTTGTTTTATATGTATTTATGGACGCAGCCGAAGGGCGTGACGCCGTCGGCCGACCACTGTCCGTTTTGATACGTCTGCCCATGAGGACTGGATCTTGGAGGACGTACGGTGAGCTCACGGTCGGCGGGATCGCGGTTGGCGGGATCACGGTGGGCGGGATGGGGCGCGCTGTCCGCGGCGACGGGCGCCCTGCTGGTGGTCGCGGCAGCCCCGACGCCCGGCACCGACACCGCCCCAAGTGCCGCGCCCGGCAAGCCCGTCACGGCCTGGACGGCCGCCGCCCGCCCGGCGATCGGCGTCAGTGCCGCCCCGCCCGACGGCACCCTGTGGCGGGGCACCCGCTGCACGGCGATCCCCGGCAACCACGGCCTCTGCCTGCCCCCGGGCGGGACCCCGTCCGGTGTGCTGCAGCCGCTGGCGTTCGGCAGCGGTGCCGCGCGGCAGGCGGTCCACCCGGGCGGGCCGCTCGTGGTGGCGGCCGGCGAGCGCGAGGCCCGGCTGCTCGACGTGTCCGTACGTGACGACCGGGGGCTCGCCCTGGCCGGCGTCCTCAGCGGCGACGCCCGCCAATGGAGCAACAGCGAGCCGCTGCGGGCCGGGACGCGCTACACCGTGACGGTCACCGCCGAGCGCATCGGCTCCGGGCACACCGTCGAACGGACGCTGCGCTTTCGCACCGCGCCGCCCACGGATCGCCGACTAACTGTCACCTTCGGCCCCAAGTCGGGGACGTACGGCGTGGGGCAGCCGGTGGAAGCGGTGCTCAGCCACCCCGTCCCGGCCCGCGACCCGCAAGCCCGGGCGGTCGTCGAGCGGGCGCTGCGGGTCACGTCGCAACCCGCCGTGGAGGGGTCCTGGCACTGGGTGGACAACGCCACGCTGCACTACCGGCCCAAGCAGTTCTGGCCGCCCAACTCCCGCGTCGAGGTGCACAGCGCGCTGGACGGGATCCGGGTCAACGCGTGGCTGTACGGCGGCCGCGCCTATCCCGCGAAGTCGCTGCGACTCACCATCGGCGACCGCATCGAGGCGATCACCGACGCCTCGGAGCACTACATGACCGTGAAGCGCAACGGCCGCGTCATCAACACCATCCCGGTGACCACCGGCAAGGCGGGCTACCGCACCCGCAACGGCATCAAGGTGGTCCTCGAGAAGACCCGGCAGCTCCGCATGCGCGGCGAGTCCATCGGCATCGCCCGGGGCAGCCGCGACTACTTCGACCTGCCGGTGCACTACGCGACCCGGGTCACCTGGAGCGGCGAGTACGTGCACGCCGCGCCCTGGTCGGTGGCCTCGCAGGGCAGCGCCAACGTCAGCCACGGCTGTACGGGCATGAGCATGGACGACGCCGCCTGGTTCTACGAGACGGTCAGGCCGGGCGACATCGTGCAGGTCATCAACAGCGAGGGCGAGCGGATGGCGCCCTTCGGCAACGGCTTCGGTGACTGGAACCTGACGTGGAAGAAGTGGCGGGGCAAGCACCCCGCGCGCGTCGACACGGCCTGGCGCACGGCCGACACGGTCTCGGCGCGACTGCGGCCCGGAGCGGCCTGAGGACGAGTCCGGTGGCCGGGCGGGGCGCCCCTCCCGGCCACCGGGCGCCGCCCGCGGAGTAGGTTGCCCGCGTGGCAAGAGATGCGGGTGGGGCGGGTCAGGGTCGCGGAGCGGCCATAGCGGTGGCGAGCGCCTTGGGCGGCCTCGCGGGGGCGGCGCTCGGCGGCCACCGGGGAGCAAGGACGGCCGCCACCGGAGCAGTTGCCGGAGCCGTCGGGCTCGGCGTCGCCGAAGCCGTGGCGCGCGGCCGGCAGCGGCCCGGCGAACTCCCCCCGTTGTGGCAGCGCATCGCGATGAGCGGCGCCCTGACCGCGCCCGTCGCCTGGGCGGCGGGCCGGCTCACCGGTGCGGGTCCGGTCGCGGTCGGCACCGTGGCCGGGGCGGCCGCGGGCGCACTCGGGATCCGCCCGGCGAAGGTGGCACTCGGACCGGTGGTCGGTGCGGCCGTCGGGGCCGCGTACGGGCTGCGCGGGCGCCCGGCGTCCCCGGCCGTGGTGGCGAGCACGGCGGTCGTCGCCTTCCGGACGCTCTCCGCCCTGGTGTTCCGCGACGCGCAGGTGAGCCTGGTGGCCGAGCAGGTGCCCGAGGACCAACTGCCGTTCGTGGTGCCGCTCGAGGCACGGTCCCGCTATGTGGGCACCGACTACATCCGGGACCTCGCGGACGTGCTCGGCGGACAGTACACACCGAACGCCCCGGACGTCGGCATCGTCGCGTCCCTCGACGAGCTGGCGGGACCGGACTTCGACCCGGCCCAAGTCGACCCGCGGGTAAGGGAGTTCTACGAGCACACCGCACGCTTCACGCTCGACATCGAGCCGCGCTGGCGGCTGTGGGTACGCCCCGGCTATCTGCTCTACCGCACCTTCGTGGCCCGCCCGCTCGGCCAGGCCAATCTGCCGATGAACCAGCGCGAGGTGCAGCGCGGCATGCGCAGCCGCATCGACACGATCTCCACCGGCCGGGCCGTCGACGAAGCCGTCACGGTACGCGGCTGGATCCGCTCGTACGCCGACACCGACGAGCCCATCTACGTGGGCGTCTACACCACTTACCGGCACGAGGACCGCGGCTACGTCAGCGTCGGCTTCCCCGTCCCGCAGGGCAGCTTCACCGCCACCCTGCTGCCCCGGGCCCGCTCCGGCGGCGGCCTCGTCCTGACCAGCCGCAGCGCCCTCGACCAGCCGGGCCACTATCTGACCCTCATCGATCCTGACACCCGGAAGCTGACCACGCTGGCGGTCCACGGCTTCACCGAGCAGCTCGACGTGTACGTCGCCGACGACGAGCTCCGGGCCGAACACGCCTTCTCGGTCTTCGGCATCCCGTTCCTGGTGCTGCACTACCGGCTGTCGCGCAAGGAGAGCTGACCGGCCCGGAGTTGTATACCAAATGGGGCGCCGCGCTCCGTTGGCGCCCTGTTGGCTCGGGGTGCCCGTTCTGTCGTGCCGCCGACCGATGACCGTCATGTAAACGGTTTCTAGACATTCCGGTTCAAGGTATCCCGCTTCGCTGCACGCCTATTGATCCAACCTCTGGCGCTCTGAATACTGCCCGGCGCAGGCCCACCCGCGGTATACAACCGCGCGCACCAGCTCCGACCACCAGAGGATTCACGTGCGAACCAAGGCAAGAAGACCCGTGCTCATGGCCGTGGCCGTCACCACGGTCGTGGCCGTGACCGCGGGGTTCGGCCCGGCGGTCACCCCCGCTTCCGACGCTCCGGCAAAGGCGGCCAAGGCGACGAAGACGGCCAAGGCCGGGAAGAGCCCGAGCCCGCACCGCGTACAGCTGATCACCGGGGACACGGCGGAGGTGACGTCCGGCCGTGTAACCGGTTTCGAACCGGCACCGGGCCGCGAGGACATCCCCGTCCACATCCAGAGCGACGGCGACCACTCCCTGGTCGTGCCGCTCGACGCCCAACGGCTGATCACCTCCGGCAAGGTGGACAAGAGGCTCTTCGACGTCACCGGCCTCGACACCGCCGCCGCGCGCAAGGCGTACCGCAACGGCCTCAAGGTCATGGTCGGTTACCGGGGCGAGGCGTCCACGGCCCGCACCGAGGTCCGCGACGCCGGTTCCACCAAGGTCCGCCGGACCCTGAAGTCGCTGAACGCGGAGGCCGTCACCACCGGGCAGGACGACCTGCCGAAGCTCTGGAAGGCCCTGACCAGCGAGGGCAGCGGCCAGACCCTGAGCACTGCCTCGGGTGTCGGCCGCATCTGGCTGGACGGCACCGTCAAGGCCCAACTCGACGTCAGCGTCCCGCAGATCGGCGCGGACAAGGCGTGGGCCGCCGGATACGACGGCAAGGGCGTGAAGGTCGCCGTCCTCGACACCGGAGTCGACGAGACCCACCCCGACCTCGCCGGGCAGCAGCTCGTCGAGAAGAACTTCTCGACCTCGGCCGACAACAAGGACCGCCAGGGCCACGGCACGCACGTCGCCTCGACCATCGCGGGCACCGGCGCCAAGGGCGGCGGCAAGTTCAAGGGCGTCGCCCCCGGCGCCGGCCTCATCGACGGCAAGGTCCTCGACGACACCGGAAGCGGCAGCGAGTCGGACATCATCGAGGCCATCGAGTGGGCGGTCGGCGAGGGCGCCGACATCGTCAGCATGAGCCTCGGCGGCCCGGACAGCCCCGGCGTGGAGCCCCTGGAAGAGACGGTCAACACGTACACCGACCAAGGTGTGCTCTTCACCGTCGCCGCAGGCAACGAGGGCCCCGGCGAGGGCACCATCGGCACCCCGGGTGCCGCGGACGGCGCGCTCACGGTCGGTGCCGTCGACGGCACCGACGCGATGGCCGACTTCTCCAGCCGAGGCCCGCGCGTCGGTGACGGAGCGATCAAGCCCGATGTCACCGCCCCCGGCGTCGACATCACCGCCGCCTCCGCCCCGGGCAACTCCATCGCCGCGGAGGTCGGCGAGAACCCCGAGGGCTACATGACCATCTCGGGCACCTCGATGGCCACCCCGCACGTCGCGGGCGCGGCCGCCATCCTCAAGCAGCAGCACCCCGGCTGGAAGGCCGCCGAGCTCAAGGGCGCGCTGACCGGATCCACCAAGGACACCGGCTTCACCGCGTTCGAGCAGGGCTCGGGCCGCATCCAGGTGGACAAGGCGATCGAGCAGAACGTGTACGCCGCACCGGTGTCACTCAGCCTCGGCAAGGCCGCCTGGCCGCATGACGACGACGAGCCGATCACCCGCAAGGTGACCTACCGCAACACCGGTTCGTCCGACACGACCCTGGACCTCGCCCTCGCGGGCAAGGGCCCGGGCGGAGCGGCCGCACCCGAGGGGATGTTCCAGGTCAGCCCAGCCCAACTCACCGTCCCCGCAGGCACAACCGCGGACGCGACCGTCACCACGGACACCTCCGTCGAGGCGCCCGACGGCCGGTACAGCGCCGCCGTGACCGCCAACGACGGTGCGCAGAGCGTGCGTACGGCACTCGCCGTGGAGCGCGAGACCACCTCGTACCCCCTCTCGCTGAAGCACCTGGGCCGCGACGGCAAGGACGCCGCGCAGTTCCAGACCTACGTCACGGGCCTGACCGGCGAGGCAGCCGGCAAGGAGTTCGCCCTCGACGAGGCGAGCGGGTCCACCACGCTGCGGCTGCCGAAGGGCGAGTACAGCGTGGAGGGCATCGTCATCGCCGACCGCGGCGACACCACCAAGGGACTCGACTGGATCGCCCAGCCACGCCTCACCGTGGACGGCGCCAAGGACCTGACGCTGGACGCCCGTACGGCCGAGCCGGTCGACATCACGGTGCCGGATGACAACGCTGTCGCACGCCAGGCCTACGCGGCGTACCAGGTGCGGGGCAAGTCCTACCCGATGACGTTCGCCTGGCAGCTGGGCTCCTACGAGGGCTTCCGCTCCGCCCACCTCGGCCCCGAAATCGCCGAGGGCGAGCTGTTGAACCAGGTGTGGGACGCCGACTTCGCCACGGGCGAGGACACCCAGTACTCGCTGGTCTACGGCGGCGCGGTGAAGCGCCTCTCGGACGGCTTCACCAAGCACGTGCAGCGGCCCGAACTGGCCCGGATCGAGGCGGGCATGGGGTCGGCCGCCCCGGGCAAGACCGCATGGCTCTCGGCCGGCGGAAAGGTGACTGCCGGCAACTCCTCGATGAGCGGCTTCACTTCGGGCCGCTTCCTGCCCGCGCTCACCACGCAGCACCTGTACGTGTCCACCGAGGACAACGCCGACTGGACGCTGTTCGCCGACCAGATCGGCGACCCGCTGCCGAACGGCTGGCTGCCCACGGAGGTCTCGTACCAGATCTTCTTCGAGAAGTTCGAGGCCGACAAGACCCGTCATATCGACTTCAACACCGGGGTGTTCGGGCCGGCCTTGAACAAGGACCAGCGCGCGGGCATCACCCGCTCCGGCGACACGCTCTACGCCTTCCTCAACATGTTCGCGGACTCCGCGGGCCACCGGGGCAGCTCGGAGGGCGTCACGGCGACCACGGCGTTCTACCGCAACGGCGAGAAGGTCTCGGAGAGTGACAACTCCCTGGCCTCCGCCTCGTTCCCCGCGGCCAAGGAGGACAGCGAGTACAAGATCACCACGTCGCAGGTGCGTGACCCCGAGATGTTCAAGGTGGGTACGCGGATCGACGCCGACTGGACGTTCCGCTCCAAGACCGGCGACAAGGGCAACGCACCCGTCTCCACGGTCCGCTTCCACCCGGCCCTCGACCTCGGGTCGAAGGCCAGGGCGAACCGGCTCATGGCGATGCCGTACGAGATCCAGGGTGCCGCGGCCGGGGACAACCTCAAGTCCCTGAAGGTCGAGGCCAGTTACGACGGCGGCAAGACCTGGCTCAAGCTGCCCAAGGTGTTCGGCAAGTACATGCTGCTCACCCCGGCCAAGGACAAGTCCGTGTCACTGCGGGCCGCGATCGTGGACAAGCAGGGCAACAAGTCCGGCCTCACGGTGTACGACGCCTTCCTGGGCCGCTGATGCGTCAGGCCTGAGCCGGGGGCGCGGCGGCGCGCCCGGCTCAGGCCCTTCACATCGTCAACGGGCCGCGGGTCACTGGCCCTTGGAAACGGGCTCCAGAACCGCGACGCACTCCACGTGATGCGTCATCGGGAAGATGTACAGGTGGTCATTCACAAGGGAACATGCAGGTCAGAGGGCATACCGCTCATGCTCTCGCAGGCCCCCGTGCGTCATACGTGCGTCACCCTGCATGGCCACGCGCAGCAGGGGGCGTACCGCGCTGCGGCTGACCGACCAGAAGCGCCTAGAGCCCACCCGCCTTACCACCACACGAAAAGCCCTGCCGGTTCGGAGCGAACCGGCAGGGCTGACAGTTTACGAGGCGCCAAGACGCCGGCCTTCAATCACTGCACCCAGCCAAGGCGGGGCTAGTTTCCGCGGGAACTACAAGCTGTGATTCGAGCCTTGTCCACGCCCCAAGAACCGCCTCGTGCGCATCAGGCGCAAGGTGGGCGTAGCGCTGAGTAGTCTGATAACTCTCATGCCCCAGCAGATGCTGCACCTCGTACAGGGACACCCCCTTCTGCACGAGCCAAGAAGCGCATGTGTGACGCATGGAGTGCGGCGGATACTCGGGGACAGCTCGCCGCTTGCCATCCGCTTCGAGATAGAAGGCTTTGCGTACGGCGGGCCACCACGTCTGGCGCCGCCAATTTCCGTCGTCGAGCAATCGGCCGGCACGCCCCTTAGTGACGGTGGTGAAGACGACACCGTCACGATCCCTTCCATGCATGTGCCGCGCCAAGGCATCGAGCACGTGATCCGGCAGGGGGACCTCCCGTCGACTTTTTGCAGTCTTGGGGTACTCCTTGATGCCCGACTTCGTGTTGACCTCGACGACGAATAGCCGCGACCTTCGCCAGTCAATCCTCTTCCCGTGGAGGCCCGACAACTCGCCCCAACGGAGACCGGTGTAGAAGCCCAACAGGGCCATTGTCTGCCACGGCTGTTGCAGCTCATCGAGAATCGCCTGGGCTTGATTGAGCGTAAACCACTCCGGCGGCTTCACTACCTCCGGCGGCAGATCTATGCGCCGGCACGGCGTAACCGGGATAAGGTCTTCGTCGACCGCAGCCTGCATCAGCGAGTGCAGCAAATTGTAAGAGCGCCGGATCGCCGATGCGCCCTTCTTGTCAAGTATCAGCTTGCGAACCCACGTCTGCACGTCAATGCGACCTATAGTCCGCATTTCCCAGTCCGCCCAATACGGCATGACGTGGTTACGTATCGAGGACGCGTCCCCGCGCAGGGTATGGGGCTCAACAACGCGCGCATCCCACCAACGGTCGTGCCATTCGCGAAATTTCATCTTCCCGGCGCGTGCATCACGGTGCACGCCCCGCCTAAATTGAGCCTCCCGCTCACCCGCCCAGTCGCGAGCCTGGTCCTTAAGCGCAAAGGTCTCCGTGTCCCGATCGCCCGCCGGCGTCCTTACGGTCGCTTGCCACTTCCCCGAGGGAAGTTTACGGAGGTAAGCCATTTCACCTTTCTCGACTCATTCAGCAAATGGACACGCGGGGTTAATTTGCCCGAGAGCCGGAGGAAGCGGGCGAGCTAGTGCGTCGCTCGACGAGCGCCTTCACGTCACTTCCGGAAATTCGCACGCGAGAGCGTTCCGTGCCGGTGCGTAGATCGATAGCCGAAAGCTCCCCCAGAGCTATGTACCGGTAGACGGAGCGCCGGCTTACATCCAAAATTTCCGCAACGCTCTGTATCGATAGCAATTTCTCACACACGGCAGGCTCCGATGGATAGGGCAGGACGACGGTCAGTCCGCACTCGATCCACCGCCAAGCAGTCGGTGCGGACGCCCTAAACGATCCGGAGAATCCCCGGTTTCGGTAACCGGGGATCGTGGCCTATATTCCGCCCCACACGCGACGGCTACGAGGTCAGCCGGTACGACCGGAGCGCAGGGTGGGCGTCGTCTTCGACCAGGACCACCAGCCCGTCAGCGGTGAGTCGGCTGAGGTTGCGAGTCACGACTCGCTCACTGACACCGACGGCTCGGGCGATGCCACGGGCCTCGGCACCCGGGTGCGCCGCGACGTGTGCAAGCACCACCAGGTCTTGGCGATGCCCGCGCTGCACCAGGTCCTCGCCGAAAAGGCCGGCGGCGCAGACGCAGAGGCACAGGGCAGTAGAGAGGGCGGCGTAGTCGGCTTTCGTCTGGGCGGTCCATGCGTTCATGGCGCCGAGCGCCAGGAGGATCGGAGCTGTGACGCGGGCCGATCGAAGTGCGGCTTTCGGCAGGTGTGCCTCCTTGCTAGTGACCAAGCGCGAGACGGGAGGCGGAAGCCAGCGCCAGAATGCTGGCCCTCGCTCGCTTAGGGCGTCTCTGACCTGGTGTTTTCCGGGAGGTTGTACGTTGACATGGTCTCCGGGAAAGGTTCCAGTCCCTCAAGGCTCTTTCTCGTCTGCCGTGGGCGAATGCGTCCTCGAGCCTGCTGTCCTTTGACAACGAAGCCAGTCGCTTTGTCATCCAATCGAAGCGGTTGACAGCGAATCCAGTCGTTTCGGCTCTTTGACAGCGAACCTAGTCGTGTGGGGTGCGCAAGGCTGGGGGTGTCGTATGGCCGTACCTGCTGGGGTGGACGGGGCCATGCCGTACGTCGAGGTGTCGTGTCGGCAGGGCGTAGGTGCGCGTCGTCGGCGTCCGCTGCTGGACTGCGTCACGGTCAGGTTCGAGGATGTTCGTCCGGTGCGGCCGTTTCGGTGGCCGAAGGGTGGGTGTCATTTCCCGGGCTGGTACTGGGCGGCGACGACCGGGCAGCATGTCGGCTTCGAGTCGTGGCTGGAGCGGGACAGGCTCGTGCTCATGGATTTCGACCCTGCCGTGGTGGGGATCGCCTCCCAGCCGTTCTGGTTGCACTGGCACGACGGGACGCGTGCGCGTCGGCATGCCCCGGACTTCTTCGTGCGCCGCGCGGACGGTTCGGCCGTGGTCGTCGATGTGCGCGCCGACGATCAGATCGCGCCGCGCGATGCCGCGGCGTTCGAGGTGACGCGCAGTGCCTGCACCGAGGCCGGGTGGGGCTTCGAGCGGGTGGGGAGGCCGGAGCCGGTGTTGCTGGCGAACGTGCGGTGGTTGTCGCGCTACCGTCACCCCCGCTGTCGGCAGGATCCGGTCGCGGCCCGGCTGATGGAGGTTCTTGCGCACCCTGGGCCGCTCTTGGCCGGGGCCGGCAAAGCTGGCGACTGGCTCGCGACACTGCCCGTGTTGTTCCACCTGCTGTGGCGGCAAGAGCTGGCCGCCGTGAGGTTGGCGGTCGAGCTGATGGGCCCACACACGGTCGTGCGCCTGGCCGGTGGGGTGCCTAATGACCGAGGAGCGGCGGCGGGCTCCGCCGACGGCCCGGATCGCAGAATTCCCCAAGAAGGCTGCTGACCAGGCCCGTTGGTGGGAGGGGCACATCCTGGAGGTGCTGCACGGTTTACCGCCGGACCAGTCGAGCAGATCAGCATGCCGTACACGGCCCTCTGCGTCAGGCGTTCCCGGGGCTTCTTCCACGCCCTTGTAGGTGGCGGCGCCGCCTCTGGTCCCCATGAGCCCCCCAAAAAAATGGTCGGGTCTCGGCTCCCCGCCGCCTTCGCCGCTTCTTGCTGAGCCGATCTCGCGACCCGCGCCGCCGCCGAAGCCGACAGCCGGGATGATCTTGCCTCTCGGGAATGTCAACTGCGACTTCGCGGCGAGCTGCCAGTCCTGTCCCAGATCCCCGGGGAGCCTCGCGCGCGGGCCTCCCACCAACAGGTGAAGGGAGGAGCAAAATGACAAGAACCGGAGAGCGGGACAGTATCTTGGGGCCAGTCTTTCGGGCTGCTGCCTTGGGCCGAGATCCTGGGGAGAGGGTGCTGTGGTGGGTGTGTCGGTCGAGCTGGCCACATGCACACCGCGCCATCTGGTGGCGCGGGTCACCGGCGACATGGACTACTCGACCGATCGGGTATTGCGTGCCCGGCTCACCGATCTGATCGGCCACAGCACCCGCATGATCGTGCTGGACCTGTCGGGGGTTTCGTTCTGCGACTCCGCCGGGTTGAGTGTGCTGCTCGCAGCACACAGACAGACAGAGGCCAAGGGGACCACGCTTGCCCTGGCGTGTGTGCCCCAGTCGATGCGGTTTGTCCTCGAGATGACCGGCACGCACCAAATCCTGCGCATCTTCGAAACCGTCGCCGACGCAGAAACCTCACTCGGCGGCTAACGCGTCGAGGCGGAACGGGCGGGAGGGCGGCCGTCATCACTGGGCGAACCGCGAAGGACACTGTCGCTGCAGCCCCCGCCGACGACCGCAAGTTCCACAAGCGCACGCACACTCAGGCCGGCTTCCGCTGGGTGCCGCAAGGGCTGGTCGAGATGGAGAATGTACTCATTTCGCCGTCCGACCCGGTGCCGCTCCAGGTAGCCGGCCTGCTCGAGGTCGCCGATGACGATCTGCACAGTCCGCTCGGTGATCTCGCAGGCGGCGGCGACGGAACGCAATCGTGCATTCGGCGCTCGGGCAAGTGCGAGCAGCACCCTGGCATGACTGGTCACGAACGCCCACTGTCGGTCTCGCCGGCGGTGCATCGCCCTCAGTGCCTCTCCACCCACTCCGCTCTCTGGATGTCACAACTACCCGGTGTTGAGCGCCGAAAACCCGGCCGCGCTCAGATGATCCGGGTCAACGGCTGTTCACGCCGTCGCTACCCTGGCGCTAGAACGTCCACATCGGCGAACCGCGCGAGGCGAGCAGTCGGGGCCGTCTCGCACGCAGTTCATGGGTCAGGCCCGGGGGCTGGGATCTGCTGATACCACGAAGGGATAGTGCGGGACGATTCCCGCGCCTGGCTGGAGGTGTAGCGAGGCCGCCCGGCGGGTGTCACCGGTTCCATCGCATCGCGAAGACGACTGTGGTGCCGACAGCTTTGGGGATAACGGTGAGGTCGTCGGTGATCAGGCGTGCCAGCCATAGCCCTTGGCCCGCACCGTTGATGCCGACAGCGAGGTCGGGTATGGCCTCGACCGTGAAACCGGGGCCTCGATCGCTGATCCGGCAGCGCAGTTCGTGACAGTGTGCGCGGGTCAAGGTCAGCAGGCCGTGTCCGCCGCCGTGCTGGACCACGTTGCCGGCCACGGCGTCCATGGCCACCACGAAGTCACCTCGCCGCTGCTCGGGCAAACCAACCAAGGACGCGTGTCCCTCGACCAACACCCGCAAGCGAGGAACATCCCTGGCCGCGAAAGGAACGCTGAGGAGAACTTCCTCAACACCTTGCTGTTGACCGCTGTATGCGTCGAAGATCATGACCCTTTCACCTGGGCGACGTCGATAACTGCGGGATCTGCACCGAGACGCCGAAGCACGAGGGCGACGCTGTCCGTACAGCGGACCCGCACCGGTCGGTGCGCCGAGGTGCAGTCCATCATCCGTATCAGTTCCCTCGCGCACTCCACGCCCAGGAACACCACCCCGCACAGGTCGATGGTCAGTCCCGTGCGCGTGGCAGGTGAGCGAGCAGCTTCGGCCAACACATGGGTGAACTGTTCGCGCGTGGCCAGGTCCACTTCCCCGGCCAGCCGCAGGGTGTCGTCAGTCTGCCGGGCCCGCAACTGTCCCAGTGCCGGCAGGAGGTTTTGGGGGTGCGCCTGGCACATGGCTTCCAGGACCTGTTGAGGGAAGCGGTCCCGCTCGTAGGCGCAGATCTCACTGTAGAGCCCCGTGGTGAACAGGTGCCCTGCCTGGCGTTCGCGGGCCATCATCACATTCAGATCGGCCTCGAGGTCGGCCACCCATCCCATGTCGATGTAGGTGCGCAGCCCGGTGAAGCCGCGCGCCCGCGCCGATTCGATCTCCTCGACGATCCGCCGCCACTGCTGAGCGGCGGTGAACGTACGGTCGGGCAGGATGAGTTGGCGCATGCTGTTCAGTTCCAGACGACCGCTGTCGTACCCCTGAGCCAGCAGCACTCCCGGCACGTCCTTGAGGCGTCGCAGCACGTCGCCGGGGTTCAAACGAGGGTCAGGGAAAACGATGACCTTCTCCCCGCGAGCCAGACCCGTCCACACGAAGGCCGACAGCACATCCCACCCCTGAAGGTGGTCGTCGTAGCAGAGGAAGGCATGATCGCCGGCCCTCATCTGCTGCACAGGCAGTGTCCCAGGGTGTTCCGGATCCGAAGCGAGCATCGCCTTCCGCTCCCTGCCAAGGCTGGCTGCTGTAACGGGAAAGATACTCGCCGTAAGGGCAGCGTGAGGGCGGTACAGGAAGGTGGTCGGCAATCGACGCTGGGCCAGGTCCACTTGTCACGCGTGCGGGCGATGCTGCTCGATCAGCGTGCGGGCCATCGCCTGGGCCCGTCGGGCGGCCTCAGTGTCTCCCTCCGCCGCGGAAATGATCGAGCCCTTCATCAGGATGTGCCACGACCGAGCAAAAGAATCCGTATCGCGCAAGCCCGCATCTTCGGCCATCGAGCGCACGATGGCCCGGATGTTCTCCAGGTACTGAATGCTCGCCCGGCCCAGCGGGTGCCCCCAGCCCATCTCCAGCAGGACGTTGATGAACGCACAGGCATCGAAGTCGTCGCGTCGAAACCATTCGTCGAACACATCGAAGACGGCAAGCAGCCGCTCCTCCGGGGTACGGCCACGCTCGCGGGCGCCGGCCTCGACCGTCTCCAGCGTCCACCGCTGCTCCCGGCGCGCCAGGAAGGCCAGGACCAGGGCGTCCTTCGACGGAAAGTGCCGGTAGAGAGTGGCCTTGGCCACCCCGGAACGGGTAATGACCTCCTCCACCCCGACATCGCGGATGCCGCGCTGCGAGAACAACTCGTACGCGGTGCTCAAGATCCGCTCACGGGGCGGCAGTTCATGCTCCATCTCCTGTCCAGAATAGACCTGTCCCGCCACGCCAACCGTTGCCAAGATGAGGACGTGCACACAAGACAGAGCGGTCTTACTCCCCCGGCAAGACTGCCCCACCGCGCCTGCGCACAACGGCGGCGCATCGGGCGGGCAGGCACACAGGACCGCCCCGCGCTTGTGCAGCACCACGAAGAACCGCCTGCCAACCCCATAACCCTGGCGGAAAGCGGCACCTGGCGCGAGTGGCCGCCGCGGGAGGTCCGGCCACTCATGCCACCGCCGGGGATCATCCGGCGAGTGGGGAGTGCCAGCCCGGACTCCCCTCACCGGGCACTCCCCACTCGCCAGACCATCGCCAGCAGGCAGGCGCATGCCCTCGCGCCGGGGAAGGACGCCCCTACGAAGAAGTGCCGCTGCCAAGTGCGTCCGCATCCACAAGGACGGACAGGACGCACCCACCGTGCTCGCGATCTCCAAGCTCGCACGGAAGAGACAGGCAAGTCGGCCGCTGAAGCCGGGACCGGACACTGCATGTCGGCCCCCCGCAGGCGTCGGACCGATGCGCGCGCGTGCTCTGTTCCGGCCGCGTGGCCGTGCAGCTCAGAGCTCGCCACATCAGCTACCCGGACACGGGTATCGGCATCTGGCGAAGGGGTAGTCGGGTGATGACACCCATCACCCGGCCCAGCCCCCGCCAGGTGGTGTGCGGTCGCCGCTGGGATCTCACCCAGCGGCGACCGCAAGCGTCGGGAGCTGTCGGCGGTTCCTGACGCAGAAGGTCCTTCCAGTGCGGGGTACGCGGGATTTCACCCCGCGCTGGAAGGCCAGGCCGAGCACTATGGTGTGGGCCCAGAGGCCGACGTACGTACTCCTAGCGTAGAACGCGGCGAAGGGGTCGCACAGGGCTGAATTACGGCCAGCTCAGGGCAACTACAGTCAGTCACCGCGCGCTAGACCTCTCCCTGGGTAGGTCACGGTGGCTGCCTATAGAACCGCCCCGACAACCGGACGGACCTGTGACCTGGGACAGCAGTACCTTCTGTCGGCCGACCGAGGTCCACCTCCTGCCGGTCGAAGAACCATAGGAGCGGATGACTCTTCGAGACCGCAAGCAATGTATGGCTCGAATACGTAGAAAGTATTCGAGCGGCTGACCACGGAGTCAGCCTCCACGACCAGCCGCCCGTAATCCCTGGTGTCACATCTTGGGCATCAGAACCGTGTCGACGATGTAGACGGTGGCGTTGGCGGTCGGGACGTTGCCACAGACGACCTTCGATGTGTCATTCACCGTGAACGACTCACCGGATCCGGCGGTGGTGAGCTTGCTCTTCTCGAGCGTGTCAAAGGAGCCGTTCTCCAGCTGCTGCGGGGTCAGCTTCTGGCCCACGACGTGGTAGGTCAGGATCTTGGTGAGGGTGGCCTTGTCGTTGAGGACCTTGTCGAGGTCGGCCTTGGGAATCTTCGCGAAGGCGTCGTTGGTAGGCGCGAACACCGTGATGTTCTCTGCGCTGTTGAGCGTGTCGACCAGGCCCGCCTTCTTCACGGCGGTGACGAGCGTGGACAGCGCAGGGTTGTTGGAGGCAGCCGTGGCGACGGGGTCCTTCGCCATACCGTCGAAGCTGCCGGCGCCGTCCTGCGGGACGGAGGCGCAAGCGGGTCCGAACGGTCCGGCCATCGCGTCCGCGGTGGGGGTCTCCTCGGTCTCGGTGGCGGCCGGCGTCTTGTCCGCCGCCTGGTCGGTGCTGCCCTTGTCGTCGGAGGAGCAGGCGGCCAGCGAGAGCGGCAGGACGAGCGCGGCGGTGGTGGCCACGGTGAGGCGGCGCAGGCGGAGGGTGGCGTTCATGGTGTTCTCCTTGAGCACAGGCCCAGAGGCTGCTGGGCCTTGGTGTGTTGGGGGTTGTCGGGCGTGGTGGGGGAGCTGTGGGGTCAGGTCACGTTGACCACCACCGAGTGCCAGCCGGAGGCGCCGTCCGGGATGGTCCGGGTGCGCTTGTCGGTCTGGGTGTAGCCGGTGCGGTCGGTGGCGCGGACCTGGAGGGTGTGGGAGCCGGGGGTGGCGGGCCAGTCCCAGCTCCATTGCCGCCAGGTGTCCAGGGGGCCTTCGGTCGCCAGGCGGGTGTCCTGCCAAGGGCCGTCGTCGACGCGGATCTCGACGCGGTCGATGCCCTTGTGCTGGGCCCACGCCACTCCGGCCACGACGACCGTGCCGGCGTTCGGGCGGGCGAAGGGCTTGGGGGTGTCGATACGGGACTGGGTCTTGATGGGGGCCTCGCGGGCCCAGTCGCGCTTGACCCAGTACGCGTCGTAGTCGTCGAACGTGGTCAGCTCGATGTCCTGGATCCACTTGCAGGCCGAGACGTAGCCGTACAGGCCGGGTACGAGCATCCGGACAGGGAAGCCGTGGTCGAAGGGCAATGGTTCGCCGTTCATGCCGACGGCGAGCATCGCGTCGCGGCCGTCCATGACGGTCTCCACCGGGGTGCCGATGGTCATCCCGTCGACGGAGCGGGCCACCAACTGGTCGGCGGGCCCGCCCCGTGACGGCGGTCGTACCCCTGCCTCCTCGAGCAGCGCTCTCAGGGGTACGCCGAGCCAGCGCGCCGAACTCACATAAGGCCCGCCAACCTCATTCGAGACACACGTCATCGTGATGTCCCGCTCGATCAGGTCCCGGCGCAGAAGGTCCGCGAAGTCCAGGGTGACGGGAGCGTCGACCCCTTTGCCGTGCAGGCGAAGACGCCAGCGATCAGCGTCGAGACGGGGCACGGTCAGCGCGGTGTCCACACGGTAGAAGTCCCGGTTCGGCGTGGTGAACGGCACTGTTCCCGGCACCTTCACCTGGACACCCCGCGGCAGTTCGGGGGCGGGTGAGGCGGGTGCGGGAAGGCGGACTGCGGCGCGGGATGCCTCGGCGTCGGCCGCGGTCGTGGCGTTGAGTCGCCGGGCGGCGAAGCCCGCTCCGGTCGAGAAGGCCGCGACACCGGCCGTGGCCAGGACGAAGCGCCGTCGGCCGAGGCCCTGGCCGGACGTGTCCGTGGACTCTTCGTCAGCCCCGCCACCGTCTTGCGGGGCTGACGAAGAGCGAACCAGGCCGGAGAGGAAGTACAGGACCGCGGCCCCGGCGAGCGCTCCGATCAGCGACGGCACCGCGTCCAAGACGCTGGTCGAGTCGGGCCGGCCGGTAGCGGCAAGCGCCCCGACCACGCCGAACACCAGCACGCCGACCGTGGCAACACGTCGGTGGCGCAGCGCCAACAGGCCCATGGCGAGGGCGAACAGGGCCAGTGCCGCGAGGATGCCGAGCTGCAGCACGAGTTTGTCGTTGGTGCCGAACTGGCGGATCGCCCAGTCCTTCACCGCCGACGGGGTGCGGTCGATCATCGCCCCGCCGACCGCGGTGACGGGGCCGGCCTCGGGCCGTACGGCCACGGCGACCAGTTCCGCGACGGCCAGGGCCGTGTAGCCGGCCACCAGACCGCTCAGTGCGGCTGACGCGCCTTTGATCGCTGTGGTTCCTCGTGTGCTCACACCCCTGATTCGGAGCTGCTCGGCATCCGGCTTGGTCGTTCACCCGATCGGATCAATAGCGCCTCGGTTCACGCAGGTCACAGCCGCCTCACCAAGCCGCAGCGCGAGCTGCTCCGAATGACGGGTGTGAGGGCGAAAGGGCTCTCGCGCGCGAGCGAAGGGGCGGCATGCAAAGACAACGGGACTCATCGGCGGCAGGCGGGCGCCGGCGCACCGCAGTGGTGGGTGGCGGCATCGCGGGCCTGACGGCCGCGTACATCCTGGGCGCCGCGCATGACGTCACGCTGTACGAGGCGGACGGCCGGCTCGGTGGGCACGCGCACACGCACGATGTGGTGGCCTCCGACGGCCGGGTGCGCCAGGTGGACTCCGGGTTCATCGTGCACAACCGGCGCACCTATCCCTATCTCCTGCGCCTCTTCGCAGAGTTGGGCGTGGCCACGCAGGAGACCGAGATGAGCATGTCGGTGCGGTGCGAGGGCTGCGGTCTGGAGTACGCGGGCGCCCGCGGCGTCCGCGGCCTGCTCGCCCGGCCGCGCAACGCCCTGCGCCCCGCCTATCTCCGGATGCTCACGGAGGTGCCGCGCTTCCACACCGCGGCACGCGAGTTGCTCGCCGACCGGGCCCGCAGCGAGATGCCGTTGGGCGAGTTCCTGGCCGGCCAGCGCTTTTCCGCGTACTTCGTACAGCACTTCATGACCCCGGTGGTCTCCGCCGTCTGGTCGTGCCCGCCGCACACGGCTCTGCGTTACCCGGCCCGGTATCTGTTCCGGTTCCTCGATCACCACGGCATGCTCTCGGTCACCGGCTCGCCCACCTGGCGCACCGTCACCGGGGGTTCGCAGGCGTACGTGGCGCGCCTCGGCAAACAGCTCACCGCCGTCCGCACATCGACGCCGGTCCGGGCGGTGCGCCGCGGCCCTGCGCGGGCCGAGGTGACGACCGAGGACGGCGCGGTCACCCCGTACGACTCGGTGGTCATCGCCACCCACCCGGACCAGGCACTTCGGATCCTGGCCGACCCGAGCGACGCGGAGACCCGGATCCTGGGCGCCTTCCGCTACTCCCGCAATCCGACCCTCCTGCACACGGACACCTCGGTGCTGCCGCGCAGTTCGGGAGCCAAGGCCGCTTGGAATTACCTGATGCCGGACTGCCGGGCCAGCGCGGACCGGGTGCGGGTCAGTTACGACATGAACCGGTTGCAGCGCCTCGACGCCCCTCAGACGTACGTCGTGACCCTGGGTGACGAGGGGCGGGTCCCGGGCGACCGGGTGCTCGCGCGGATGGTCTACGAACACCCTCAGTACACCCCGGAGTCGGTGGCGGCGCAGCGCCGACTGCCCTCGCTGAGCGGGCCGGTCACCGCTTTCGCCGGGGCGTACCACGGCTGGGGATTCCACGAGGACGGCTGCCGCTCGGGTGTCGAGGCGGCCGCGGCCCTGGGGGTGACGTGGTGAGGTTCTCCGCAGCCGCCCTGTATCCGAGCGTGATCACCCATGTCCGCACCGAGCCCCGGCGTTACGCCCTCAAGCACCGCACGTACCTGTGGCTGGTCGACCTCGATCGGCTGCCTCTGCTGCCTCGCCCGCTCCGGCCGCTGGCGCGGTTCGACGGGCGCGACCACTTCGCCGGTCGGGCGGGCAGCATCCGGGCCGGCCTCGAAACCTTTCTGGCTGCCCGGGGAGTCGACCTCGCGGGCGGGCAGGTCCTGATGCTGGGCCATGCCCGGGTCCTGGGGCACGTCTTCAACCCGCTGACGCTGTTCTGGTGTTACGGCCCGGACGGGGAGCTGCGCTGTGTTGTGGCCGAGGTGCACAACACCTACGGCGAACGGCACTCCTATCTGCTGCACCCGGACGGCGACACCGGCGTCGGCCCGAGCGCGGAGTACCGCGTGGCCAAGGAGTTCTACGTCTCCCCGTTCTTCCCCGTCGACGGGGACTACCGGATGCGGCTGCCCGCGCCGGACCAGCACCTCAGGGTCACCGTGCATCTGGAGCGGGCCGGCGCCCGCCCGTTCACCGCGACCGTACGGGGTGAGCGCGTACCGGTGACGTACCGAACCCTGCTGTGTGCGCTCGCGCGCCATCCCTGGCCGACCCTCGCCGTGAGCGCCGCCATCCGCCGGCACGGCATCCGGCTGTGGCTGCGCGGACTGCCCGTCCAGCCCCGCTCCCCGCACACTCCGCAGAGAGGAATGCAGTGACCACGTACGCCTTCGAACCTCCCGCCCTCGACCGTGAGCGCTGGCCCGATGTGGCGGTCGTGCCGCAGTGCTCGGCGGCGCGACGGGCTGTCGCGGCGGCACTCGTCGGGCGCGCACTGGACCGGCTGCCGCTGCGGGTGGTGCTGGCCGGGACCGGACGGTCGGGCGCCTGCGAACAGCTCGACAGAGCCGGACGGTCGGGCAGGCAGAGACAGTTGGGCAGGGGTGGCCCTTTGCTCATCGTGCGTGACACGGACGCGTTCATGCGCCGGATCGCGGTCGGCGGGCTGATCGGCTTCGGTGAGTCCTACATGGCCCGCGAGTGGGAGTCCGAGGACCTCGTGGGCGTGCTGAGCGTCCTGGCGAAACACGCGGCCACACTCGTACCGGCGCCTCTGCAGCGGCTACGCGGGCTGTGGGCAACTCGTCAGCCGGAAGCACAGCGCAACACGCTGACCGGCGCGCGGGCGAACATCCACCGGCACTACGACCTGTCGAACGACCTGTTCGGGCTGTTCCTGGACGAGACCCTCAGCTATTCCTCAGCGCTGTTCGACGACCACCCGGCCACGTGGGACGACCTGCCGACCGCCCAGCACCGCAAGATCGACCGGCTGCTCGACCTGTGCGGAGCCGGACCAGGCGTGAAGCTCCTCGAAATCGGCACCGGCTGGGGAGAACTGGCGATCCGAGCCGCCGCCCGCGGCGCCGTCGTACATTCGGTGACCCTCTCCGCCGAGCAGCAGGCACTCGCGCGCGAACGAGTACGGGCCGCCGGAAACGACGACCGCGTCCGCATCGAACTCTGCGACTACCGGCAGGTCACCGGCCGCTACGACGCGATCGTCAGCGTCGAGATGATCGAGGCGGTCGGCGCGGAGTACTGGCCCGTCTACTTCCGGACCTTGGAAGCCAGGCTCGCTCCGGGCGGACGGGTCGCCCTGCAGGCCATCACCATGCCGCACGAGCGCATGCTCGCCTCGGCAGGCACCCACACGTGGATCCAGAAGTACATCTTCCCCGGCGGCCTGATCCCGTCCGTGCAAGCCATCGAGGAGACCGCGGCGGCGCACACCTCGCTGCGCGTCACGTCGTGCGAGGGGTACGGACCGCACTACGCCGAGACCCTACGGCTGTGGCGCCAGCGCTTCACCCAACAGGCCGCACACGTGGACACCTTGGGCTTCGACTCCACTTTCCGGCGGATGTGGACCTTCTACCTCGCCTACTCCGAGGCCGGGTTCCGCTCCCGCTATCTCGACCTGCACCAGTTCCTGCTGACCGCCCCGCCCAAGGCGGCGCTGCCCGCTCAGATCGGAGTTCCCCGATGACCACCGCCGCGGACCGGATCACCGTCCTGCTGGAGAACGTTCTCGGGGGCCCGTCACCGGTGCGGCTACGGGCCTGGGACGGATCGCTCAGCGGCCCGGGCGACGCACCCGTCGTGACACTGCGCTCGCGCCGCGCGCTGCGCCGGCTGCTGTGGCAGCCGGGCGAACTCGGCCTGGCGGAGGCGTACATCAGCGGCGACCTCGACATCGAGGGCGACCTAGCGGACGGGCTGCGGGCCCTGTGGGGCAGCCCCGTCGCAGCACCCCGCCCGCGGCTGCGTCAGGTGCCCGGGGCCGCGCTCGCGCTCGCCCGTCTCGGGGCGCTCGGCCCGCGCCCGCCGGCACCGGGCGCGAGCCGGGCACGGCTGCGCGGGGACCGGCACAGCACCGCCCGCGACAAGGCCGCGATCAGCCATCACTACGACCTCTCCAACGACTTCTACGCCCTGCTTCTCGACGCGTCGATGGCGTACTCCTGCGCGTACTGGACGAGCGCAGACCCCTCCTACTCCCTCGCCGACGCCCAGCGCGACAAGCTCGAACTGATCTGCCGCAAGCTGGCGCTGCGGCCCGGGGCACGGCTGCTCGACGTCGGCTGCGGCTGGGGCGCGCTGACGCTGTACGCGGCCGAGCAACACCAGGTCCAAGTCACCGCGGTGACCCTCTCCGCACGCCAGCGCGACCACGTGCGCGACCAGGTCCGCGCACGTGGCCTGGAGGCGCTGGTGCAGGTGGAGCTGCGGCACTGGCGCGAAGTCGAGGGCGGACATTACGACGCGGTGAGCACCATCGAGATGGGTGAGCACGTCGGGGACGAGGAGTACCACGACTTCGCGCGACTGCTGCGGCGGATGCTCCGGCCACGCGGGCGCCTCCTGGTCCAGCAGATGTCCCGGGGCGCCAAGGCTCCCGGCGGCGGTGCGTTCATCGAGTCGTACATCGCCCCCGACATGCATATGCGCCCGGTCGGCGAAACGCTCGGCCTCCTCGAAGGTGCCGGCCTGGAGGTGCGCTCGGTGGAGTCGCTGCGGGAGCACTATGTCCGCACCGTCGCCGCCTGGCACCGCACCCTGGAGGAGCGCTGGGCGGAATTCGTGGCCCTGGCCGGTGAGCCGACCGCGAGGGTGTGGCGGCTGTATCTCGTGGGCGGCGCGCTCGCGTTCGAGGCCCGGCGCATGGGAGTCGACCAGATCCTGGCGGTGCGCCCCGACGTCCGAGGCGGTTCTGGAATGCCGGCAACGCCCGCGAGCTGGTACAGGAGCCGGGCATGAACGGATTCTCCTGGGGCGCCTTCGCCGGCCAACTCGCCGCCACGGCGGCCGTTGCCCTGGCGGTGCTGCTCGGCACGTTCGTGATCGGGCTGCGGACCGGCCGACACCGGGTCGTCGACATCGCCTGGGGCGTGGCCTTCTCGGCGGTCGCGCTGAGCTCGTACGTGCTGTCCGCGGGACACGGCGACGACGGGCGGCGGCTGCTGGTCACCGTACTGACCTGCGTATGGGGGCTACGGCTCGCGGCGCACATCGCATGGCGCGGACGCGGGCACGGCGAGGACCCGCGCTATGAGCGTCTGCTGGCCAAGGCGCCGCACAGCCGGGCCGCGTACGCGTTGCGCATGGTCTATCTGCTGCAGGCCGCACTGGTCTGGCTGGTGTCGCTGCCGGTGCAGGCGGCCGGGTATGTCACCGGGCCGATGGGGCCCGTCGCGCTCGCGGGTGTGCTGCTGTGGCTGACCGGTCTGCTCTTCGAGGCCGTCGGCGATCACCAACTCGCCCGGTTCAAGGCCGATCCGGGCAACCGGGGCCGCATCATGGACCGCGGCCTGTGGTCCTGGACGCGGCACCCCAACTACTTCGGCGACTTCTGCGTCTGGTGGGGACTCTTCCTCATCGTGTGCGACGCCCCGGCCGCCGCGGCGGCGACTGTGGTCGGGCCGGTGGTGATGAGCCTGCTGCTGGCACGCGGCAGCGGCAAGGCGCTCCTTGAGCGGCAGATGGCCGACCGGCCCGGCTATGCGGCCTACGGGCGACGCACCAGCGGGTTTCTCCCCCGGCCTCCGCGCCGGCACCTCTGAGGCGCTATCCGGTACGGGAGCAACTGAAGGCGACCGGGCCGGCAGCCCTGCGTGGTCACCCGTGCGAGCGCGCTCGCTGGAAGCGCCGCAGCCCGTCAGCCAGTTGAACGAGCGGGTCCGGGTAGTCGAACCGGGCCCGCTCAAGGGCGGGGAGCTTCCACGGCTCGTGGATCGCGGGCCCTTCGAGAGCGGACAGCTCCGGAACCCATCGCCGGACGTAGGTCCCCTGAGGATCGTGGCGCTTGGCTTGGACGACGGGGTTGAGGACCCGGTTGGGCCGGGTGTCGGTGCCCGTGCCCGCCACCCACTGCCAGTTGAGCTGGTTGTTGGACACATCCCCGTCGACCAGCAGATCGAGGAAGTGCCGCGCGCCGGTCCGCCAGTCCACGTAGAGGGTCTTGGTCAGAAAGCTCGCGGCCAGCAGCCGCGCCCGGCCCGGCAGCCATCCCTCATAACGGAGCTGACGCATCGCGGCGTCGATCACCGGATAGCCGGTGCGGCCGTCCCGCCATGCCTGCACCTCCCGTTCGGCGCGTCGCCAGCGGTCCTGCCGCGGCCGGTAGTCGACGCTCGCCGACCGGGGGCGGGCGGCGAGCACCTGGTGCTGGAAGTCCCGCCAGGCCAGCTGCCGTACGAACGCGTCCGCGCCCGCACCGTCCACCGCGCGGGCGCGCCGCGCGAGTTCGGTGGCGGACAGCGACCCGAAGTGCAGATGCGCAGAAAGCCGCGAGGTGGCGTCCGACGCGAGCTCGGCCTGCTGATCGGCATAGTGAATCAGTCCGTCGGGCAGCCAGGCCGCCAGGCGGCTGCGCGCCTCCCGCTCGCCGCCGTTGCCAAGACCCGGAGAGACCCCCGCCACCGCCGTACGTTCGGGGAGCGGAGCCGATCCGACGCCCGCAGGGACATCGATCCGCCGGGGAACCGGCGCCAGGTCACGGATCGCGGAGCCTTGCCACCGCCGGAAGTACGGCGTGAACACCGCGAAGTGGTCGCCGTCCTGCGGGACATGGGCTCCCGGGGCCACCACCGTGACCACGGCTTCGTGGACCCGCAGGTCGCACCCCTGGGCCGTGAGGGCCGCGGCCAGCCGCTCCTCGCGGCGGCGTGCGTACGCACTCGACCCCGCCGCCACGTGCACCTGCCGCGCGCCCGTCTCGGCGGCGAGCGCGCACACCTCGCGGACCACGGGCCCGCAGCGCACCACAAGGCGGCCGCCGCGCTGTCGCAGTCCCGCATCGAGATCGGCCAGGCAGTCGGCGAGGAAGGCCCTGCGGTTGGGGACGTCGAAACCTGCCGCGCGCACGCCGTCGTCCACGACGAACAGCGGAACGACCTGCTCGCTGTCGCGTGCGGCGGCGGCGAGCACCGGGTTGTCGTGCAGTCGCAGGTCGGCGGTGAACAGGCAGAGGGAAACGCTCATGCCGGGTCGTGCTCCTAGGCGGGGAAGGACATCAGGCCGAGGGGGGCTGTCGTGGGCTGGTCGGATCCGCCTGCCGGCTCGACGGTGACGCCCATCCCGGAGGCGTTGCCGACAGGGCCGTCGAGCAGGGTCGCGCTGCTGGTGTCCGGGGTGTTCAGCAGTCCGGCGGAGCGCATCTGCCCGCCGTCGTCGAACCACAGCTGGTAGACCTTGCCGTCCGGCAGCCCGGGCAGCTTCGAGGTGAGCAGGGCGGCACGGTCCATGGACCGGGACACCACGACCGTTCCGGTCGCCTCGTCGGTGAGCTTGCCGGTACTGGTCCGCGCGTCGGGCGCCGCGAGCACGGCGGCCAGTTCGGCGGCCTCCTGCTGAGTCCGGCGTGCCTGGTCCCGCGCGTCCTGGGCCGACTGGTACTGCCATACGGCCACCCCGCCGAATGCCACGGCCGCGGCGAGGCACGCGGCGAGCGCCATCCGCGGAAGGGACCGGGTCCACCGGCCCGCCCGGCCGCGCGCCGAAGTCTGCGGCGGCTCCTGGCGAACCGTGGCGATCTGCCGGAGCACCTGCTCTCTCATGTGCGCGGGTGGCGCGGTGGCCACGGCAAGGCCGAGGCGCTCCGCGGTGGCGGCCAGCTCCCGTACTTCCTGGGTGCAGGATTCGCAGGCGGCCAAGTGCCGTTCGAAATCGGTCCGTTCGGCGGGCAGCAGTGCGTGCAGGACATAGGCGCCGGTGGCGGTGTGCAGATCGGCGGTGGTCATACGGTCACCCCCAGACAGTCGCGCAGCCGGATCAGTCCGTCACGCAGGCGGGTTTTGACGGTGCCCAGCGGCAATGTCAGGAGCTGGGCGACCTCGCGATAGGTCAGGCCCCGGTAGTAGGCGAGGGTCACGGCCTCGCGCTGCAAAGTGGTGAGGGCGCTCATACATCGGCGTACCCGTTGCTGTTCCAGGCGGGTCTCGACCTGCTCGCTCACCTCGTCGTACGCGGGGACCTGGTCCAGGAGCGCCGCCTTGTGCTCACGCTCGGCGGCGGCCTGTACGGAGCGCACCCGGTCGACGGCGCGACGGTGGGCCAGCGTCATCACCCAGGTCATCGCGCTTCCCTTCTCGGGCCGGAACCGGGCGGCGGTGCGCCACACTTCCACCAGGACCTCCTGCGCCACCTCCTCGGACTGCGCCGGATCCCGCAGGACGCTGCGCACCAGGCCGAGGACGGGCCCGCTGACCGCGTCGTACAGGGCGGCGAACGCATCCTGATCACCTCGGGCCACCTCTGTCAGGCGGGCATTGAGATCAGGCCCCGTCCCAGGCGGCGGGGTGGCATGGACGTTCTCGGCCGGCCTCATGCGGCTGCCTCGTGGACCATCTGGGGGCCTTCCTCGTCACCTGCCGCCCCGGTAAGGGGACGGACACCGGGGTTGATCGCCTTTGCAAGGGTGATTCGGAGCGGATGCGACCTTGGATTGGTCCGCCAGGCGAAACCCGGGGCGATCCCCCGAACGGCCCTGCCGCCCCTTGTTCAGTACTCGCGCTGGTGAAGGCCGCCGAACCCGCTGTTGCGCGCCATGACGGCAGGCTCGGGTCCGATTCCGAGCAGCGCGCTCACCACGTCGGCCGTCAGGCTGTGCCACAGCCGAGCGCGGCGCAGCATCGCATGATCGGCGCCACGGAGCAGGACCATGCTCACGTCGGCGCCCGCAGCGCCTGCACGCGCCGCCAGCTCCGCGGACGCGCGCGGGTCGGTCACGCGGTCCATCTCGCCGTGCAGCAAGACCACGCGTCGCCCGGCCAGTTGAGCCACCGGCTCACCCGGCGGACACCAGGGCGCGAGCCCCACCACTCCCCGTACCGATGGATGCCCGGCCGCCCTCAATGCGGCTCGGCCGCCCATGGAGTGCCCCACCAGGACCGTGGGCACGTCGCCGAAGCGCTGCGCCAGCGTGTCCAGCGCCTGCCGGGCATCGCGTACGGGGTCCTCGCAGGCGCCGTTCCAGCCTCGGCAACGGTAGCGCACACGCCCCACGACAACCCCGTGTCCCCGGGTGGCCCGGGTGAGCGCGCCGGCGAACGGACGCATCCGCAGAGCGGCGAGACTCCATGGCGGGGGCGCCGCCGTGCCGATTTCGCGGCCACCGTGCAGCAGCAGCACCGCCGCCGTGGGGCGAGCGGCGCTGTCGCCCATCACCAATGGGGTGCGGGGGTCGTCATCCCATACGAGCACGTGTACTCCCTGGCCTGTGCTGTGCCTGAACTGGCCGGCCTCGCTGACGAGAAGCCACCGCGATCTATTCGGAGCCGGAGCCGTTACGGATGGGTCGCCCCCAGCCGTTCTCCCACGGCATCGCCCCGGATGACCAATCCCTTCCGGCATCGGCTCCGAATCCCAAGGGGCACGCGGCTGCCGTGGCTGCATGATCCCCCCCCGGCCTTGTCTGGTGTGACCTGGAATGCCCTCAACCATGCTCCCTCCTACTTGATCCGACTGGAGCTGCCCATGGCCTCGTTCCCTGAACCCGGCGAGCACGTCCCCGATTTCTCCCTTCCGGGCGGCCGGCTCACCGAGGGTCATTTCCTGCGGCACGACTACGAGCTGTGCTCTCAGCGGGGGCGGCCGCTCGTCCTGGCCTTCTATCCAGGGGATGGCACACCCGTCTGCACCAGGCAGTTGTGCTCCTACTCCCACGCGTTGGACGGGCTCAGCGACCTCGGCGCGGAGGTCTGGGCGATCAGCCCGCAGGACGTGAGCAGTCACGAGGCATTCGCGCGGCGGCACGACCTGCGCATGCCCCTGCTCGCGGACACCGATCTCGTGGTGGCTCGCATGTTCGGCATCGCCCTGCCCGGACTCGGCTTACGGCGGTCGGTGTTCCTGATCGCCGCGGACGGCACTCTCCGCTGGAAGCATGTCTCCTGGGTGGGCGCCACGTTCCAGTCGGTGCACAAACTGAAGGGCCGCATCGCCGCCCTCACCGAACACTGATCGCCCGGGTGGCGTAGCGGGCCCGCCCCGTGCCCATGTCGGCTCACGGCGTCCGCTGCGGCCATCATCACCGCGTTCACCTGGGCTTTCTGCGTGGACTCCGGAAGCACAGGACGACTCCTCACCCCCAGGTTGCGCAAAACGGGATGGTTTACGTGGTTTGCTGCGGCCTGCGCATTCACTGCGCGGTGCATCTCCGACCGGCGAGGGCCTCCTGCCCTCGTGGAAGCCGCCCGGACACGCTCGTGTCCCGCCCGCTGGGTCGATCACCCCACTCGTTGAACTCTCCGCAGCCGCAGCACGGCCGAAGTCGTGCTGCCCTGACGCGAGTTCACGGTTCGAGAGGATCTCCCCTTGAAGCTCCCTGCCGCGCGGCCACGCTCCCGCCGCGCCGTCGAGCACACGCTGCTCACCCTCGGGGCCGGCGCACTGGCCACCGGCCTGGCCGCCCTGACGCTCGCGCCCACCAGCAGTGTGGCCTCGAGCCACCGCGAGGCACCCGCGGTCGCCGGGGACCCGCGAGTGGACAACACCGACGTCTACGCCTTCACCAGCCCCGACCATGCCGACACCGTGACGCTCGTCGCCAACTGGATCCCGTTCCAGGAGCCCGACGGCGGCCCGAACTTCTACGCCTTCGCCGACGACGCCCGCTACCACATCAAGATCGACAACACCGGTGACGGAAAGGCCGACGTCACCTACACCTGGCGTTTCCGCAACGAGATCAGAGACGCGGACGGCCAGTTCCTCTACAACACCGGGCCGGTCCGCTCGCTGAAGGACCCCAACCTCAACTTCCGCCAGGTGTACGACCTCACCGTCACTGACGCCCGCGGCACCCGCACCCTGCTGCGCGGCGCGCCCGCGGCTCCCTCCCGCACCGGGCAGGCGTCCATGCCCGACTACGCCTCGTTGCGCGACGAGGCCGTACGGTCCGTGCCGGGCGGCGGCCAGGTATTCGTCGGGCAGGCGGAGGACCCGTTCTTCGGCGACCTGCGGGTCTTCGACCTGCTGTACGGCGGCGATCTGAGCAAGCGCGGCGAGGACACCCTCGCCGGCTACAACGTCAACTCGGTTGCCCTGCAAATCCCCAAGAAGCAGCTGGCCTTGAAGAACAACGCGGCCCGCAACCCCGTGATCGGTGTCTGGTCGACCACCGAACGACGCGGAGCCGGCGTGACCGACAGCCGCGCCGAGCAGGGCGCCGACTGGCGCCAGGTCTCCCGGCTCGGCAACCCGCTGGTCAACGAAGTCGTCGTACCGCTGAAGTACAAGGACGCCTTCAACACCATCTCGCCCGACCAGGACCGCACGGTCAAGCCAGTCGTCGACAAGGTCTACGACCCGATCCTGCCCAAACTGGTCAACAAGGTGTACGGAGTGCCCGCTCCCAAGGCCCCGCGCAACGACATCGCTGAGATCTATCTGACCGGTGTCTGCAAGGCGTGCGGCCCGGTCAAGGCGGACCTCAACGCCCACCGGCTGAACAAGGACGCGCTGCCGCGCCAGATCGTGCCGGCCGAGGAGCTGCGCCTGAACATGATGGTTCCGCCGGCCGAGGACCCGGAGCGCCTCGGTGTACTCGCCGGCGACCTGGGCGGGTTCCCCAACGGCCGGCGCCTTGGCGACGATGTCATCGACATCTCGCTGCAGGCCGTGATGGGCGCGGCCCAGACCGGCGAGCTGGTCGAGGCGCTGGAGGACGGCGACGAGGTCGATGCCAACGACGCCGAGTTCAGCAGCAGCTTCCCCTACCTGGCGCTGCCGCACGGTGGCGATGGTGACGGCGCTCGAGCGGCCGGCGTAGTCGAGCGTTCTTCGGCGGAACTGGAAGCTTCCAGCAGCGTTGCGCTCGGGGCAGCGGGTGTCGCGATGCTCGGTGCCGGCGGCCTCAGCAGGTACCGGCGCCGCCCCGTCGCCTGACGCAGCCATCCGGCCTGGCCGAATCCGCTCTTCGGGCGGGCAGATCTGTGGATCTGCCCGCCCGGGTGCCGGCCCGCAACCCTCTTCTCGGAGGCCCGTGTTGAACCGACCCAGCCTTGTGCGCCGTCCCCGTGCGGGCGTCCGCCTCCGCAATGCGGCGGCGGTCCTCGCTCTGGCTGCCGCTCTGTTCACAGCCGGAGCTGTGGTGCTGGATCCGCTCGGCGCCCCTGGCCTGCCGGACGACTTCGCTGCGCCTTCGCGCACGGAGGGCCCTGGCGGTTCCGGTTCCCTCGAAGCCCTGCGTCAACGGGCACGTGAACTCCCACGTGACCCCTCGGCCTGGGCCCGTCTGGGCATGGCCCACGTGGAGCGGGCCCGTGTCTCCGCGGATCCCGCGAACTACGCCGCTGCGGAAGACGCGCTGCGCAAGTCGTTGGCCCTGCAGCCGCACGGCAACTACACGGCCGAGACCGGCATGGGCGCCCTGGCCGCGGCGCGTCATGACTTTCCCCGGGCGCTGACCTGGGCCCGCGCAGCGGTCACCAGCAACGCATACAGCGCTCCCGCGCACGGGGTGCTCGCTGATGCCTACACGCAACTGGGCCGATACGAGGAGGCGTTCGCCGCCGTCCAGCGCATGAGCGACCTGCGCCCGGACGCATCGTCCTTGGCCAGGGCCTCCTACGCGTGGGAACTGCGCGGCGATGCACCCCGGGCCCGTGCACTGATGAACCGGTCATTGCGCGAGGGCGCCGGTGACGCGGAGACGGTTTTCGCACGGACGCATCTCGCCTCGCTGGCACAGGACTCGGGCGACCATCGCCGTGCGCTGCGTGAAGCCGAGGAAGGACTGCGCGTTGCGCCCCGCGACGCCGGTCTACTGGAGGCCCGCGCCCGAGCGCGAGCCGCACTCGGCGACACCGATGGCGCGGTCGCCGACTACACCGCAGCCATCGCGATCGTCCCGCTGCCGCACTTCCTCATCGGCCTCGGTGAACTCCAAGAGGCGCTCGGACACCGGGAGCAGGCGCAAACACAGTACGCGTTGCTGCGAGCTCAGCAACGCCTCCTACGTGCCGGCGGCTCCCCACCCGACGTGGACGACATCCTGTTCGAGGCCGACCACGGGCGGCCCGCCCGAGCCGTCGCCCAATGCCGCACGACGCTCACGTCCCGGCCCTTCCTCGCTGTCCACGACGCTTGCGCCTGGGCCCTGCACCAGGCGGGCAAGGACAGCGAAGCGTTGCACCACGCAGATGAAGCACTCGCCCTCGGTACACGCAGTGCCCTCTTCCACTATCACCGAGCGATGATCCACCGCTCGCTGGGCAACCTACCCGGCGCCCGCGCGGACCTCAGGCGAGCTCTTGGGATCGACGCCCGTTTCCATCCGTTGCACGGGCCCGCGGCCCGCACCGCACTCAGCCGAATCGACAGCAACCGATGAACCTCATGCTCCGCCGTACTCTGCCCGTCGGCACCCTGGCGTTCCTTGCCCTGGCCCTGGCCGGCGCACCTGCTGCCGAGGCCCACCCGCTGGGAAACTTCACGGTCAACCACCACACCGGGCTGACCCTGCGCCCCGACCGTATCGACGCCGTCATCATCACCGACCACGCCGAAATCGCCGCCGCCCAGGAGCAGACCCTGGTGGACACCGATCACGACGGCGACGTCACGACAAGCGAACGCAGAGCCCACGCCCGCACCGCATGCGCGGTGCTCGCCACTCAACTGCGCGTGGCCCAGAGAGGTGTTCCCGTCACCTGGAAGAGCACCGATACCCGCTTCCAGTACCTGCCCGGCGAAGCCGGACTGCCCACCAGCAGGCTGACCTGCACCCTCACCAGCCCCGCACGGTTGACTAAGCCCGCGCAGCTGAACGTCCGCACCACATACGACACACGACGCCTCGGCTGGCATGAACTCACAGCCCGCGGACTGGGGATCTCGCTCTCCCGGTCCGACGTACCCGCCACCTCGCCCACGGACGAACTGCGCAGCTACCCACAAGACCCGTTGGCCACCCCACTGGACCAGCGCACCGCAACCCTCCACACCCAACCGGGCCCGAGCACCACACCAGGGCAAGCCTCTGCTCCGGCCCCCGGAACGGGCTGGTTCAGCCCTCTCCTGGACAGAATCTCCAGCACCTTCAACTCCGCAGTCGGAAGCCGCGAACTCACCTTCTCCGTCGGACTCCTGGCACTGCTCCTTTCCCTCGTCCTCGGCGCCTCCCACGCCCTCATGCCCGGTCACGGCAAGACCATCATGGCCGCCTACCTCGCAGGACGAAGGGGAACTCCCCGGGACGCCCTCACGGTGGGCGCCACTGTCACCATCACCCACACGGCAGGGGTCCTGCTCCTCGGATTGGCTCTTCCCCTGGCTACGACGCTCGCCGGTGAAACCGTGCTCGCCTGGCTCGGCCTTGCCAGCGGCCTGCTCGTCACGGGCATCGGCGTGTGGCTCCTACACTCCGCGGTCCTGCGGCGCCCCACACACCAGCACCACCACCATCACGGCCACTCGCACGATGGCCCGGGCCACACCCACCACGGACACGCCCATAGCCACCATCCGATCCCCGCAACTCCCGACACCACGATCCCGCAAAGCCGTCAACCAGCCTCGCGCACCCGCCAAAAACGAAGCATCGCCGTACTACCACCGGCACTCGCCCCATCACCGTTTCCGTCTCCTCGGCCGAGCCCACCCCGCCAACCGCACAGGCACCGTGCGGGGACCATCGGACTGGGCATCGCCGGCGGCCTGGTCCCCAGCCCCTCGGCCCTGGTCGTCCTCCTCGGAGCCGTGGCGCTGGGCAGAACCGCCTTCGGCGTACTCCTGGTGATCGGATACGGACTCGGCATGGCCGCCACACTCACCGCGGCCGGCCTCCTCCTCGTACGCCTCCGCGACCGCATCAAAGCGCACACCCGCACCACGAAGCCCCGCTGGGCCGGTTGGCGCACACTCGCCCGACTTGGCCCCCTTGCAACCTCAACCCTCGTACTCATCGTCGGACTGGGCCTGATCGCCAGATCATCCTTCGGTCCTTGGTGACGCCGAGGTGAGCCTGACTGCACGCGGGCCCGTCCCGGGACCTAAGCGGCCCATCTGGACGCCAGACGCCAAGAGATTGGCTCCCCGTTGACATCCAATCCAGTCGCCCCAGGTCAGCACCATGCAGGCGACTAAGTTCGTTGTCAAAGGACACCTGCCGTGGTGAGATCCCGCCCACCTCGGCACGAAGAGGGCTCGTCCCAGACGGGCGGCCCCCATAGGGACTGCGATGGCGATCCAAGTGCCACACCAGCGTCACGGCTCGCCCGTCGTCCCCCGCGCCGCTTGCCCGGCCGCCATGATGGAGACATGCCCTCCAGCCCGCAGCACGCCGAACCCGAGTCCGGTGATCTCTCGGTCCCGGTCGCCGAGGACCTCGCGTCGTACCGGGAAAAGTTCCGGCTGCGTCTGCCGGTGTCACTGGACGACCTGCGCGGCCCCGCCCAAGGGGTCATCGAGCTGCCGCTGCACATCGTCTGGTCCGGAATGACCTCGTACGACATGAGCAACCCGCGCCAGCGCATGGGCCTGTACCGCACCGTCCTGCACGAGGGCCTGCGCGAGGACCTGCCGCGCTACCTCAACCACGACCTGCTCCTCCAGCTGTGGCCGGTACTGCGCAAGCTCGTCGGCCGCACGGTACGCACAGTATGGGAGGCCGCCTTTCCCCAGCTCGCCTCCCGCGCCCGAGCCGCCGCGTGACGGACATGCCGGAGCTGCACACGCGACTCCTGTCGGTCGTGAACGGTACGTCCTCTCTTCGTGTAGGAGGGACAGCCGCGGTCAGGCAGCGGGCTGCAGGACCGTGTGGTCGGCGGCGAGCGCCTGGAGGCGGTCGATCACGGGATCCGGGCCCAGGGCAGCTAGGGCCCACAGCGCGCTGAGCCGACGGCCAGAAGACCAGATACTGCCCGCCGGCGGCCTGAACGGCATCACGGCGATATCCCGTGCGGCAAACGGGGCCTGGTCGAGGTAGACCATCCCGCCGGTCCCGCACAGATACGCGCGAGCGCCGGTTACGGCTGCGAGGTCGGCGAGCCGCTGGGATCGACCTGGCCGAGAAGTCAGTTGACTGCTAGTCAGGATCTTTCCCTTCCAGCCGAGTAGGTCCAGCAGGACTCGGGTGGAGATCTCGGCGACGGCCGCAGTCCGGCCGGTGGGGAAAGTGTCCAGCACCCGGTCCAGGGCCTGGGCGAGGACGGGCCAGTGCGGGCTGATCCCATAGTGCTGCTGCAGCATCCCGGCGGCCCGACGGCGGGCCAGGTCCGGGGCGGCGATCACCGCGTCCCGGATGAGGGTGGGGCGTCCACTCGGCAGATGGGTGGGGATGGTAAGCCATCGGTGGCGGGCCGGGTCGTCGAGACCACCGAGGCGGGCTCGGTGCTGGTAGTCGCGGCGGGTGAACTGCACGTCGTCTAGGACGATCCAGTAGTCCGCCGCGAAGAGCTTGGCCAGCGTGGTCAGCCGCGGGAACATATTGGGCTGGTGAATGGCACACAGCCCACCCGGGGCGGGCAGGTCAGGGGTTGATGAGGCGGCTGGTGAAGCCGTCGCGGATGAGAGATTCGTACGCGGCATGCACGTCCTCCGGGACCTCCTGCTCGATGGCGAATCCGAGCTTCGGATACTCGATGACCCGCTGGAGGTCGCCGACGAGCATGTCCAGGACGAGCTTCTCGTCGCCGATGGACTTCACGTAGTCGTCGAACTCCAGCGGCTCCGACGCGCAGAGGATCTCGACGTCGGGCCACAGCTTGCGGGCGGTCGCGAACGATCGCCTCTCCATATAGGGCTTGGACACCAGCAGCACCGTGGTCGGGGTGATGGCCGCGCCTGCGAGGACCTCACGCGAGAGGGTGATGTTCTGCCCGGTGTTGCCCGCGTTGGGCTCCAGCAGGATCGCGTCGGCGGGGACGCCGAGGTCGATGGCATGCTCGCGGAAGTGGACAGCCTCGCCGCGCGGGAAGACCTTGGCGGTGGTGGGGCTGTTGCCGCCGGTGAAGACCAGGGTTGGGAAGAGTCCGGCCCGATACAGGTCGGCGGCGTGACTGGCGACGCCAAGGTCGTGGCTGCCCAGCCCGATCGCCACGTCGACGGGCCTCAGCTCGTGGCTCATCTGGTGGTAGTCCCAGATCAGCTTGGCCCGGCGCCACTGGTCTTCGGTGATGGTCTGCTGGTTGTCGCTCACGCGTGTTCTCCCTGGTCACCGCTGCCGGGGGCCGGTCGGCCCCTCGCTCATGGCCTTGATGCCCTCGATACTGCGCAGTTGGTGCACGAGTCCGTACTGCGCGGCTGTCCTGGCGGCCTGGTCGAGGACGAGGAGTCCATCATCCCGGGTCGCTGCGTCTGAGAGCAGGATGTGGCCATGAGCGGTGTCCAGTCGCACGCGTTGCATTGGTGATTCGGTGGTCCCGCTGTTGCGGGCGATGTCGATGAAGTGCAGGGCCTGGGTGAGGTCGCCTGCACCACGGGCGGCCAGGGCGAGCTTCTGGTGGGCCACTGACCAGTCGTCAGGTTCCTGAAGGTCTTCGAAGTCGCGGGTCGCGGCCTGCATGACGCGGGTCGCATAGTCGTGGTTGCCGTCCTTGCTCAGTGCAGTCCCCACCCACAACCGGGCCCTTGCCCGGTCGCGGCGGGAGAGCCGGTCGTCGACCGCGAGCGATTCGTAGTTGCGGGCGGCGATCTCCAGCTTCCCGGACATTTCCGTGACGACCGCCATGGACAGGTCGAGCTGAGCGACGCGGCGGGGGATGTCGAGCTGGGTGAAGACGGAGCGAGCGCCGGCATAGGAGTGCTGGGCGGAGAGCGGGCCGAGGACGACACCCTGGTCGCGCTTGAGGTCGCCGAGCAGGGCGGTAGAGCGGGCGAACAGATACAGGCCCTTCTCGTCCAGGTCCGGGGCGTTGAACCGGCCAAGCCAGCGGGCTAGGAGGCTGTCGGCGAAGGTGAAGTTCTGCCGGGACAGAGCGACGACAACCCGGTCCAGGTCATCGGCCCAGGACTCGAACTCCCAGGCCCGGGGCCCAGAGGCCGTGACGCGGCGCCGGGCGGTAGTCACCGCGCTGGTCATCTCGGACAGGAGCGTCTCGAAGCGCAGGTGGACGGCGGCGTCCGCGCGGCCGAGCGCGGTGTCGAGGATGGCCTGGGTGTCGGGTCTGGGCTCGGTGCCGGCGAGTTTGGACTCCCACTTGGACACTGTCGCGACGGCCAGGCCGAGCTGCTGGGCGAAGGCCCGCACGCTCAGTCGCAGGGCGAGACGCAGGGCCTTGGCCTCCAGGCCGGTCCAGTGGTGCACGGTCGCCACGCGTCACTCCCTTCCGCTAGCCATCGAAGCACGGTGAGTGCGGACGGCGGGACGGAAGTGGAACGGAAGTAGAACAGGCGGTGATTGGCCCGGAGTTGGCGTGCGGCCACGCTCAAGACGTCGCCACTTGTCGAGCCTTTTGGACGGTCTTCAGCATGGAACCCCTCACGGAGCACCGCCAGGTCAGCGGCCCGGTCGTGTACGGCTTCCTGCGGCTGGTGCGGGTCTCCGCAGCCCGGCATGCGGCCCTGGCCGCGTCGCTCACCGAGTACTGCCGCAGCCACGAGCTGCAGCTGTCCGGCGTCTTCACCGACCGCGACATGAGCTCCGGGCCCGCCTCCGCGGCGTTCACCGGGCTGCTGGACGTGCTGGCCCTACCGGACGTCTATGGCGTGCTCGCCCCGGCAATGTCACACCTGGGCCCGAAGGCCATAGCGGCCGAACGCGGACGCCGGATCGAAACGGCCGGCTCCCGGCTGCTGCTGGTCCGCGGCCCCCGCCCCGCACACCCGCCAGTCACCAGTAACAGCCCCGTCCGCCGCCGCAGCCCGGGAATCACCCGCGTCCTGGACGCAGAGTCATGAGGGTGGCGATGGCCGAGCGGTGCAGCTCCTGCTCGAAGTCGGCTTCGGTCAGGGGTGTCTGTGACCAAGGCAGCGATCGGCTTCAGCTGGAAAGTCTGCGCGGGCTGGGACAAGAGCTACCCCTCCTTCAACCCGGCCTCGATGGGCTTCCATTCATGACGCAGGACTGTGTGCACCACAGAGTCGCGCCACTGTCCAGCCTTCTGAATGTGTTCGCGGATCGTGTAGTCCTCCCGCATGCCAACCGTGTTCATCGTCTTGGCGGAAGCGGAGTTGTGCGGGGAGCGGGCTCCCCAGATACGGTGCAGCTTCAGGTCGTCGAATCCGACTTCGAGCAGAAGCTGCACCGTATCCACGCCGTATCCGATGCCCCATTTGTCGGCTCGGAGAGCAAAGCCAATCGTGGCGCCGTGATGCTGGTGAGGGTCGAAGGCGAGGCGCGCGAAACCGATCAGTTCAGCCGTGCCACGTTCAATGACAGCCAGCGCGTACTCGTCGCGCGGAGTAGTGCCGGCTGCGGCGACCGACCTTTCGACAATCAGCTCGACTTGCTCCCGCGTACGCGGCTCGAAGGACAGATGGGCGGTCACTTCCGCGCTCCCGTAGATCGCGTGGACCCCATCCACGTCGTCCGTGGTGAGCTCGCGGAGCTCCAAGCGGGAGCTGCGCTGGTTGATCGGGTACATACCGATGACCTCTATCCGCGCCTTGCGTGGTTGCACGGAGCGTGCGGACTAGCCCTTGGTGTCCGGCTTGGCCCAGTAGTCACCCAGCATCTCGGTCGGCCAGCTCGGCTCCACCACTTCACCGCGGGGCCCCATCTCCTTGAAGTAGGCCACGAGGTGGAGGACCGGGCTGCCGTGGACCGCGTCGAGGTCTTCAACATGGAGATCACGCCCCTCGATCTTGAGCAGCCGGGGGTGCGACACGGCGATCTGTGCCGGGTGCCGGTGGTTGTGGTGCGCGTAGGTGCCTGTCTTCGGGTATTGCGGGTCGTTGCGGGCATGGCGCGAACCGAGGTGCACGTCGCCGGGGCTGGCCTTGTGGAATTTCCAGACCACTTCGAGGTGCGAAAACTCCTCGACGCCATCGAGGGTGGAGAGCGGCTGGTCCGCGTTCAGCCGGATGATGGACTGGACGCCACCCCAGTAGTCATCGCTCACCTCGGTGCGCTCGCTCACCACCGTGGCAATCGGCTTCAGCTCGAACGTCGCGGACTCGGACATGAACTCCCCCTCCGTTGTGGTCGGCTAGGGGTGATCGCCCAGGCTTCCCTCGCCGTATGGCGGTCAGGCTACCTGCCGCAGTACTGCCGCTGTCCGGGCCTCCAGTTCGGCGACCGCCGTGATGCCGCGGTACCGGAACGGGCTGATCGTCTGGCGCATGGTCGTGACCGTGTCCAGGGCCCGGCGCGACTGCACGCCCTCCATGGCGTCCAGGGCTCGGTTCCAGGTCGCGCAGGCGGCCTCGACTCCGTCGGTCCGGGCCTGCACGGCGCCGAGGTATCCGAGTGTGACGGCGTGAGTCCTGGCGTAGGTCGTGGCCTTGCGGGTGCGTACGGAGCGTTTGAACTCTCGCTGGGCGCCGGCGAAGTCTCCGATGTCGCGGAGTGTGCAGGCGGTTTCGTGCGCGAGCGATGCCTCTTTGAAGAAGAACATCCGCCCGGGTTCGTCCGCGGTCGTGGCCGCCGCCAAGTCCTCCTCGGCTTGGAGCAGCGCAGTGGCCGCGGCCTTCTTCTGACCAGCGACTGCCAGGGCGCGGGCATGTACGACACCAAGCAGTGCGCGTTCCCGCGGGCAGGCGTGGCCGTAGCGGCTGCGGTCCATGGTGGCCGAGGACAGTTGAAGGGCCTCACGGTAGTGGCCGAGGTCTACGGCTTGGTGGGCCATGGCCCGCATGACGTGTGCGGCCAAGGCTGGGTCCGTGGCCTCGGCGGCGAGCCTGATGGCGAGGGTGAAGTGCGTCTGAGCTTCGGCGTGCTGACCGGCGTCGAAGGCCATCCATCCGGTGAGGTAGATGAGTTCGCCTGCTGTGGAGAGGAGTTCACGGCGAACGCGTTCGTCTCGGAAGGTTCCGTTGAGCATGTCGGCGACCTCGTCGACGAGGTAGGCGGTCACGGCGGACCGGCCGTGTCCTCCGCCGTGGCGCTGATCGCGCTGCTGGAAGAAGCCGGTCATCTCCTGGACAGCTTCCACGTCGCCTGCGCCGATACGGCGGCGGCTGGCAGCGGGCCTGCTACTCGCCCTGTCAGCAGCGTCCTGCCACCAGGACTCGTCCGGCAGAGCGAGGCCCGCGACGGAGTATGCGGACGTCGAGAGGAACTGGCGTCGCGCGAAAGCCACTTGGGTGCTCCGGAGTTCGTTCAGGGCAGCGAGGGTGTCGACGTGCCAGATGGACGGCTGCGTGCTGCCCGAGTCCGGGTCGGCAAGCCCGATCTCGCTTGGGGTGAGTCGGCGTCCCAGTCCCCGCGACAGCGTTTCGCACAAGATAGACGTCGCTGGGCCGCTCGGCTTCGATCCCAGTACCCATTGAGAGACGTTTGTGCGCCCCATACCGAGAAGGTCGGTTGCTTCGATCTCTCGGGCGACTCGAACGAACTGTGTGGCGACCTGAGCCTGCGTCCATCCAGCCTCAGCGATCGCGGCCACAAGCTGTTCATTCTTTGTGCGCGCCATGCCGGTTCCCTGCCCTCAGAACGATCTTTAGCAGCTTTAGCAGCATTCCCACTCCTACCCGGATACCCACAGGCCGTCACGAGCGGTTTCCTCAACGTAGCCGCCAACGACCTTGCGAGGAGGAGAGATTCAGTGATCTCGCCGCTGCATCCCCATGGGGCGTCGGTGATCCGCCCGCCTCGTTATGGCGCACCACTGGCACGTCACCCTCACCGACGGCGGAGAGGCCATGTCCTCTTAGGAGGGGCACGATGAGCGCCGCAGCAGCCACCGCGGCAGTCGCATCAGGTGTTGAGGAATCCGAAGAGTCGGCCTCGCACGCCTTCTCGCGTGCCTTCGTCGTGGGCTTCGCCTCGGACACGACCTGCGTCGCCCGCATGCGACGGCTCACTGCTCACTGTCTCCGATGGTGGGGTTTGGACCAAGAGGCCGAACAGGCACACGACTTGGCGGAGAACGCCGTCCTTTGTGTCTCCGAGCTGGTCACCAATGCCGTCCGGCACGGCCACGGTGACGGTCGCTTGAGCATCGTGTGCACCGTCGAAGACCTGTACGTCGAGGTCGCTGACGGCAACCCGGAGCCGGCCGAACTTCGCTCTGCCAGCGACGACGACACCACCGGCCGCGGCCTCGTCCTTGTCGACGCACTCTCGACAGACTGGGGCGTCAATGACGGCGGCAAGACGACGTGGTGCGTCTTCAACATCCCGGAGGGGATGCTGTGATGGTCGCCGTCGACGACACCGCTGCAGCCGAGCTGTTGAGTCGGCCCGTCTCCTCCCAGGACGAGACGCTGCGCAGGCTCGCCCTCTCCCTGTGCCGCTCCCTGGCGGACGAAGGGATCAGCGATGACCTGTTCGACCACCTGGAGCACGTCCTCGGCGAAGGAGTTCAGCCTGCTGCGGCAGTCCGCGCACGCCGGATGGACGGCCTCTTAGTTCGCCTTGGCCTCCCTCTCCCCCGCCGTCGTCGCCAGGAGAAGGCCACCCCGCTGCTTCCCGAGGAAGCAGCGCGGATCAGCGACCGGTTCCGCCGGGCTACGACCCAACTCATGAGGGTCGTGCCGTACCGCGTTGCGGCCTACCCCACAGAGGAATTGCATCGCCTGATCGCTCTTCGCGACGAGCGGCCGGCCCCGGACCAGGCTGTGGCCCACCTCCGGCGATTCGCTCTCGCCATCCTCGCCGTCCTCGACTTGATGGGAGATGACGCGTGACCAGCACCGTCGCGAGGGTCATCCTCGCGCCCAGGGAACGGCAGGTCCTCGAGGGCCTGGCCGACGGCAGTACGCTCGCCGCGGTCGCGCTCGACCTCAAGGTTCGGGAAGGCACAGCTGCGGGCTATCTCAAGCTGGCCAAGGCGAAGTTGTACGGCATGGGAGACCTCGCCGCCGCACTTGCCGTCGGCTACGCCACCGAGGCCATCACCCGGCCCGAGTTGCTCGATCCCACGGCGCTGAACCTCCCCGAGAAGCAGCGAGACCTCGTGCCGCTGGTCGCGCAGGGGATGCGGGCCGTCCAGATGGCGACCAAGCTGAACCGGCCGATCGGTGACGTCCGCCGTGACGGCCGTGACCTCATGGCGAACTTGGGTGGCACACCGGACTGCCCGAAAATCAGGAACCAGGCCCACCTCGTCACACGGGCGTGGCAGTACCAGGTGCTGACCGCAGATCAGGTGATCGCATGGCTGCCCTGACCCCCACGGTCCCCGACAAGGTCGAGGTCCTGGCGAACGTGAACACAGTGCTCGACTGGGACCTGTCCAGCCCTGACGTCCCCTCCGCCGCGGACTCGGTAGCCGTGGTCGAGCAGTTCACGGCGTACAGCCAGGTCCTCGCGAAAGACCTGCGCACGCTGTGCCTCAGCATCCTGGCGGACTCCGAGGTCGGGGTCAGGGCACGGAGCATCCTCGGGGAGACGAGCGGGAGGCTTAGCGCCCCGCTCCCGAGCCCTCTCACGGACCGCTATGCCGCGCGACGAGCGCAGAATCTCGCCCGCCTCATCCAGGGCCTGCTCCGGGCCACCGCACAGGTCCGTGAAGCACAAGAACGCGCCGTCAGCCAGCTGACAACGCACTCCACCCCGAAAGGCAACGGGTGTAGCTCTCCCTGAGTGAGATCGTTGCGGTGGGTTGTTGCTGCCGGGGTTCGTTTGCCGGATCGTCGTGTCCAGGGTTCGGGGCTGGGAGGCGGCGATGGTGTCGTGGCTGGAAGAGCTGGAGCGGCGGGATGCTGCCGCACGAGATCGAATCGCTGAACTGCGTGGCCAGATCAAGGAGTTGACGGTCCTCCTGGTCGTGCAGGAAGAGGTGGCCTCCCGGCTGGGGATCACGCGGGAGACGATGAGCGAGATCCTTTCCGGGGACAGCACGGTGACCGGGCCGGAGGCTGGCGGGAGCGATGAGGTGGAGCCGGCGGCTGGGCCGGTGACCGGTGCCGGATCGCCGGTGGGGGTGCGGTTGGTGCCGACCTGGTCGGCGGAGGTGGACGCGGAGGTGTTGCCGCCCTCGTACCGGGACATCGTGGAGATTCTTGGCGATGCGGTGCATCCGATGCGGGCGCATCAGCTGTGCTCCGTGCTCGGGCTGTCGACGGACAAGAGCAAGGTGGAGGGGTTCCGTTCGAAGTTGAAACGGCTGGCGGAGCGGGACTGGATCGCGGAGGTGGAGCCGGGGTTGTTCGCTTCGCGGGATACGGCACCGCGAGGGCGTGCGCCGGGGCGGGGGAACGACCCCGCGGTGTCGCCGCGCGCCGGTGAGTAGGAGGGCTCTCGCGCCTAGCGTCGAGGGTGACGAAACCATTCGATGCCCCGGAACGAGAGCCCGATGGAAGACTACGAGCACGCCGCGATGGCTGACCCGTTTGCCCGCGCGGTTTCTTTCTTCACTCAGCTGATCTGCGACCTCTCCGGTCCCGCCGCGCTAATCCTGCCCCATCAGGATGTGGAGGAGATGGCCGCGGCTCAGGGCCGGGAGCTGGCCCGGCTGTTGCTGCAGGCCCACCTTGATCTGCGCGCCCGCCGGGAGGAGGCGGAGCTGACCGTACTGGACACATGCTCGCGTGCGGCCCTGGCCGGCGGACGCACCCGCTTGGAGAGCGGGCATCACCGTGAACTGGCCACCGTCATCGGGACGGTGAGGGTGACCCGGTGCGCGCTCAGGTCGCCGGGCCTGTCCAACGTCTATCCGGCCGACAAGGTGCTCGGCCTGCCCCGCGAGCGGCATAGTCTCGGGGTGCGCAAGCTGGCGGTGCTCGAGTCGGTGCGCGGTTCGTACGACACCGCGATGGAGGCGATCACCCGCGCCTGCGGGAAGGTCGTAGGCAAACGCCAGATCGAACACCTCGTGCAGCAAGCGGCGGTGGACGTGGCCGCGTTCTATGCCGCCCGCACCCCCACGCCGGCGAGCGCGGCGACACTGCTGGTTTTGTCCGTGGACGGCAAGGGCATCGTGATGCGCCCGGGCCATTTGCGCGAAGCCACCCGCAAGGCGGCGGAGCGGGCGAAGCGGACCTTCCGCACCCGGCTGGCCATCGGAGAGAAGACGGGACGCAAGCGGATGGCGACCCTGGCCGCCATCTACGACGCCGACCCGGCCGTGCGCCGCCCGCACGACATCATCGCCCCACCCGGCGGCCGCAGCACCGCCCGCATTCCGCGCCCGGGGCCGAAAGCGCAGGCCAAGTGGCTGACAGGATCGGTCGAACACGACCCGGAGTACGTCATCGCCGCCGCCTTCGACCAGGCCGAGGCCCGCGACCCGCAGCACCGCAGGTGCTGGGTGGTCCTCGTCGATGGCGCCCGCCACCAACTCGACCTGATCCAGGCCGAGGCCGAGCGCCGCGGCGTGAGCATCCACATCGTCCTCGACCTCGTCCACGTGATCGAGAAACTCTGGGCCGCATCCCGCTGCTTCCACGCCCCCGCCGACCCGGCGGCCGAGGACTGGATCGCCGTCAAGACCGCCCGTGTCCTGCGGGGACGCGCCCAGCAGGCCGCCGACGAGATCCGCGCCGAGGCCGACCGCCACAAGTTGACAGGCGATCAACGGACGGCTGTCGACAAAGCCTGTCAATACCTCAACAACAACGCCGACTTCGTCCACTACGACCGGGCACTCGCCGCCGGCTGGCCGATCGCCAGCGGCGTCATCGAAGGCGCGGCCCGCCACCTCATCGCCGACAGACTCGACATTACCGGCAGCAGATGGAGCGTCCCGGGCGCAGAGGCACTCCTCATCCTCCGCGCCGTGATCAGCAACGGCGATTTCACCGCCTACTGGCGCTATCACGTGCACGAAGAGCACACACGCCTCTATCCCCGCACCGGCCAGGCCGACTACCGCCTGACGGCCTGAACAATCTTCAGAGATACCGTGCGCGGAGACGAGTGAAGGCGGTGGGCGTTGGTCGGCCCGGGAGGAATTTCTTGATCAATTCGGCGCATTCGTGCGGGTCCGCCGTGCTGGTGTCGCATTCGACGTCATAGTCACCGTGCCCATGGACCAGGTCGTACTGCATCGCCGCAAGGCCCGAAGGACGGTCACCACGCGCCTCTTCCCTGCGGATCAGTTCGTCCAGTGAGCAGCGGACGCCGACGAACAGCACATCCTCTGGGGGCAGCACGGTCAGGCAGTCGACCAGCCGCCACGGCTCGCTGAGTACATGATCGACGATGACATCGTTGCCCACCTCAGCCATGGCCGCGATCGAGCGATGGAAGCCCATCCTCGTCCGTCGCAGAGCGGTGTCGAGGTCTTCCTGCATCAGATCCCGCTTCGTACGCATGGCGTTGAAGCTGTCGACCGCCAAATGGGAGAAGACGCCGTCGTCCAGGATGTCGAGCAACTCCCCGGCGATGCTCGACTTCCCTGAACTGGAAGTTCCGTTGAGGAAGATGATCCGACCAGCCGTCATGCGGACATGATCACACGGCCTTCCCGACCCGGACGAAGCAGCTACCAGATACGGACTTCACGCCCCCTCACTCAGGGAGAGCTACACCCAAAGGCAACCGATGAAGACCGCGCATGCCCTCCTTGTGACCTCGGTAGTAGCCACCGCTGGACTCTGGCTCGCCGAGCGCCAGCACAGGCAGCGCCTCGCGTTGGACGCCGCGGACATCCATCAGCGGCTCCTCGCCGACACCGACGCGAGCCCGCAGTACCGCGCGATCTGGGCCACCGCTGAGCTGCCCGACGAGGAGAAGGCTCACTTGTTGCACTGCAACCGGCAGGTCAGCTTCCTGTCCGCCAAGTTCCGCGTCGGCCTCCTCGACAGAGCCAGGTTGCGGGTTCAGGCCAGGGCGTTGATGGAGCACGCCCCGTACCGCGCGTACTGGGCCCGATACGGAGGCTTCCGGGACGACGAGGCGATGGACCGTACCGATCACAAGTTCAACTCAATCTTCGACGACGAATACTCCACCGCGGCCCACGCCGCCATGGAGCCCGCCGCCGCCTAGGACCGGGGTCTCCTCCCGGCCGTGAGGACCACCGCGCCCCGCGGAGGACCCGAGGCCACCCCCAGGTGGAGGAGACGGCGCCCGTACCCGCGCCCCGGCTGCCCTCTGTGGGGGAGCAAGCAGCCGGCCCGCTCAATCGCCCGTCCGGCTTCCACGACGGACGGGTGCACCACCCGGCAACCGGACCTGAGATACCGGCTCGGCGCCGGACGAGACGTGTGGGGAGGAATCCCTTTCCTCCCACCGGGTTCCTCCCCGCACGAACCGACCCAACGGACGAAGGGAGCACAACGGTGGAGATATCCGAGGCTGCTTTCCAGCCGAACTCCGACGGACATCAGGGTCGGCGGCGCGTAGCTGCATACCCGTATGGCGACCTGGCTAGCGTCGCCGACGGCAGACAGCTGACACGCCTCGACCGCTCAAACACCACGTAAGGAATCCCCATGACCGGTGTGACGACCGTAGATCCCAGCGAGGCGACGCGCCTGCGCCACCAGACCATCGACCAGTTGCGGGACGAGGGCTGGATCACCTCTGCCCCGGTCGAGGCGGCGATGAGGAAGGTGCCCCGCGACCGGTTCACCCCTGCGGACACGCCGCTCAAGGACGTGTACGCCCCGTACTCGGCCGTGATCACCAAGACCGACGAGTACGGCGTCCAGATCAGTAGCGTCTCGGCACCGCAGATCCAGGCCATCCAGCTGGAGCAGTGCCAACTCCGGCCCGGCATGCGGGTCCTGGAAATCGGCTCTGGCGGACTCAACGCCGCCTACCTGGCCGAAATCGTCGGACCCGAGGGCCAGGTGACCACGGTCGACATCGACGGCGAGGTCACCGAGCGGGCTGCTCGGCTGCTCGCCGAGAACGGCTATGCCCAGGTGCGTGTGGTCACCGCGGACGCCGCCGAGCCGATCCCGGACCTCGGCGAGGTGGACGTTGTCCTGGTCACCGTGGGGGCCTGGGACGTCCCTCCTGCCTGGACCCATCAGCTCAAGGCCGGCGGCCGTCTCGTCGTGCCCCTGCGGATGCGGGGCCTGACCCGCTCCGTCGCCTTCACCCGCGTCGGCGACCGCCTGGAGTCTCAGTCCGCGATGATCTGCGGGTTCGTCCCGATGCAGGGCGCGACTGAGCACGACGAACAGCTCCTGCTGGTCAACGGGACGCCGGAGATCGCTCTGCGTTTCGACGACGGCCTTCCCGCCGAGCCCAGCAAGCTCGACAACGCCGTCACGAGGCCGCGCCACGAACTGTGGACCGGCGTCACCATCGGCCTCAGCGAACTGCTCGACACCCTCCAGATGACCCTGGCGATCAGCCTGCCGGGCTTTTGCACCATGGCCGTCGATGAGGACCTGGACACCGGCCTGGTCGCCCCGGTCAAGAAGGCGTACTCCCTCGCCGCCGTCGAAGAGGACACCTTCGCCTACCTCATCACCCGCCGCACCGAGGACAACCAACACGTCGAGTACGGCGTGCACGCCCTGGGCCCGCACGCCGAGCAATTCGCCGCGAAGATCGCCGACGTGCTGCACGACTGGGCAGCCAACCGGCGCGGCGGCCCCAGCCCGAGCATCCGGGTCTATCCGGCCGGCACCCCCGATGACCAAATCCAGGGAGACCGGGTCATCGACAAGGTGCACAGCCGGATCTCGCTCTCCTGGCCCGCGGCCTAGCCACCGCGAGCCAGGCCCATCAGGCACCACCCGTCAATCAGGAGGATCGAAATGAGCCCAACCGCTGCAGTTCTGGAAGCACCCCAGGCCGCCTTCGGCGAGGAAGACGACTTCGCCCCGCTGAACGTCAAGGTGGTCGTCGCCGCCCACCCCATCGGGAAGCTGATGTGCTCCACCGGCGACGGCTGTGGCGGCACCTGCGCCGGCAGCGCCTCGTCCTGCAACAGCTTCGTCGAGGACCCGGCCTGATCTGACCCACGACCGGTCAAGCGGGGCGCCGAGCAGCACTGTTCGGCGCCCCGCGCCCGCCCCAGCCGCCACCCTCCGCCGGAAGGACCGAGCTCTCATGGCCGACGCCATCAGGTACCAGTGGACGGGCGCGGCCCTGCTCCGCGCCACCACCGACCCGAGCCCCGCTGACATCCCTCAGAGCCTCAACCTGGACGACCCGGTGAGCACCCGAACGTGGCTGGTGAGGATCTGGCAACGGCCCGACGTACGCAACGCCCTGACTACCGCCAGTCCCGTTCTCTCCCAGACCGTGGAGAGCATCATCGTGCGTGGCACGCCCCCGCCACCCCGTCAGATCCGCCGCGCCGCCCTCTCCGTCATCTCCTATCTCCTGCGTTGGCGGCAACGGCCCACCCCCTTCGGCCTGTTCGCCGGCACTGCCCCGCTCACGGTCGACACAGCACCGCAGGCGCGCTGGGGCCGGGACCATCCGGTCCGGCTACGCGCCGACGGCGAGTGGATCAGCGACGTCATCCAGCACCTGGAGCACAACGCCGAACTCCTCGAACGCCTCCTGGTCGTCGCGAACAACACCGCCTACCTCCGCGGCGAACGTCTGGCTGCGCCCGGTCCGCCCGCCGATGGTCACGCCCGCCTCATGGCGCCCGTCGAGATTTCCATGCGCCTCACCCGGCCGGTGAAAGCGGCGATGCACGCCGCCCGGAACCCGATCCGCTACCAGGACTTGCGCGATCACCTGACGGCCCTGTTCCCGGCCGGAGCCGGAGGGAAGATCGACGAGGTTCTGCGCGAACTGCTCACACAGAACGTCCTCATCACCAGCCTGCGCCCGCCCATGACCACAATCGACGCGCTCGATCATGTGTGTGCCGAGTTGAAGAAGGCCGACACGCACTCACTGCCCGACGTCGGGGACTACGCCCGCAGCCTGTACGACCTGCGCGACGACCTGGCCGCACACGAAGAGCCCGCCGCCTCCACTAACCTGCAGGCGCTCACCACCGGCATGGCCACCCGATCCGCCATCGCACCAGTTCCGGTACTCGTGGACACCGTCCTGAACGCATCGGTGCACCTGCCCGCCGATGTGATCACCGAAGCGCAGAACGCCGTCGCCGTCATGCACCGCCTCAGCCCGCTGCCCTACGGCTATCACCACTGGCGGGACTACCACCGCCGCTTCCGCGCCCAGTACGGAGTCGGCGCGACCGTGCCCGTCCTCGATCTGGTCGCTGACGGCGGCCTGGGCTGGCCCGCCGGATACACCGGCTCCGAGCGCCGCAAAGCCCCCACGGTGCTCACCGACCGTGACGCCGTGATGCTCCGGCTCCTCCAGCAGACCGGGCACGGCGATCTCGTCCTCGACGAGCCCACAATCACCGAACTCGTCGAAGCCGCCGGCGTCGACGAGCCGCTCTACACAGACCGCTGCGAACTCGGCTTCGAGGTCCACGCTCCCTCCACGCGCGCGTTGGTGGAGGGCGAATTCAGCATCGAGATCACCAGCGTGCCCCGCCCCGGGAGCAGCATGCTCGGGCGCTTCGCCCACTTGCTGCCTACCGACCAGCAGCGCCTGATCGCCGATTCCTACACGACCCGGCCCGAGGCCATCACCGCGCAGCTCTCCTTCACGCCGCGCCGTCGCCGCAACGAGAACGTCGTCCGCATGCCCCAACTCCTGCCCTACGTAATCCCGCTCGCCGAGCACCCCGTCGAAGGCGCCATGTCGATCGCCCTGGACGACATCGGCGTCACGGCCGATGCCCGCAGCCTGCACCTCGTGCAGCTCTCCACCGGTCGCCCGATCGACGCGCGCGTGCTCCACGCCTTGGAGGCCGGGATCCAGACTCCGCCCCTGGCTCGGTTCTTGGCCGAGGTGGCAGGGGCCCGGCATGCGGCCTACAAGCCCTTCGACTTCGGTGCCGCCTCGCGTCTGCCGTACCTGCCCCGGGTGCGCTACGGCCGAACCACCTTGGCCGCGGCTCGCTGGCTCCTCGACAACCGGGGCATGCCCGGCCGTGCCGCCTCGCACGACGCATGGGAGACAGCATTTGCGGCCTGGCGTACGCGCATGAACGTCGCCCGTTATGTCTGCCTGATGGAGTACGACCAGCGGCTGCCGCTCGACCTCGACCACCCGGTGCATCGCCGCCTGGTGCGTTCGCGGATGTATGAGGGGCCCGGCCTGGAACTGCGCCAGGCGGTGGATCCCGACGCGCACGGCTGGATCGGCCGCACGCACGACGTCGTACTCCCGTTCGTCCGCAGCACTCCGACCCATCGGTCGCTGCCGGCGCTGCGCCCCCACCAGGATGCCGAGGCGCCTATCCAGTTCCCGGGGGTGGGCTCGGTACTCCAGCTGCATCTGCACGCCCACCCCGACCGCTTCGACGAGATCCTCGACCGCCACGTCCCACCGCTGCTGGCCGCGCTGGAGACCGAGCCCACGTGGTGGTTCACCCGTAACCGGCAACTTGCCCGCCCCGAGACCGGGCAGCACCTCACGCTCACCCTGCATGTCGTGCCTGCCGAACACGCCGTCGTGGCAGCTGCCGTGAACCGGTGGGCAACCGAACTGCACCACCAACGTCTCCTCGCCCGCCTGACTATGGAGCCTTACCGGCCGCAGACCGGGCGCTACGGGGCACGGGCGGCCATGGATGCCGTGCACGACGTCTTCGCCGCAGATTCGGCGGCAGCCCTCGCACAGATCCGCCTCACCTCTCGCACCGACCTCACGCCCCGAGCCGTAACGGCCGCGAGCCTGGTCGACCTCGCCACGCATCTCATGCGCTGCGCCGAGGACGCATGGCGATGGCTGATCGAGAACACCCCCGCCCACGGCCGCCCCGACCGAACCGACCGCACCCAAGCACTCCAGCTCTACGCGGCCCAAGGCGGCACCGACCTCACCGGCGTGTGGGCACAACGCGCCCGCACCCTGGCTGCGTACCGGCAGGCACTCACCACGGACGTGCACGAACCCGGCACGGTGCTGCGCTCATTGCTGCACCAGCACCACGTGCGGGCCCTCGGTGTCGACCCCACCGCCGAGGCCGCCACCCTGCACCTCGCCCGCTCGGTGGCCTTACGCCATCAGCCGATCAAGGCGACCCGATGACCGGCGCGATGGAACAAGCCCGCGCACTCATAGGGGACTTCGCCACAAGCCTCGCGCAGCCCTTCGCCCCGCCGAAGGACGAGCCTTGGGCCGGACAGTCCCTCGCCACCGGCGCGGCCGGCATCGCACTGTTCCACATCGAGCAGGCCGCCACCGGCCAGGCGACGTGGCGCCCCGCGCACCGCTGGATCAGCCAGGCCGCCGCCGGAGACATCACCGCCACCGACAGCACCGGCCTGTATCTCGGTGCCCCAGCGGTCGCGTTCGTGCTGCAAGCGGCCCCGGACTCCGTGCAGCACCTCTACCGCGACGCCCGCACTGCCCTGCACGGCCACGTCGTGAATCTGACGCACCGCCGCGTCGACAGCGCGCTGGCCCGCATGTACCGGGGAGCGCACACCACCTTCGCCGAGTACGACACCTTCTACGGGCTCACCGGCATCGGCGCTTACCTGCTCCGCGCCGCCCCCAACAGCGACGCGATGGAGAAGGTACTGCGGTACCTCGTCTCGCTGACCCACCCACTCGACAGCGACGGTCCTGCAACCCCCGGGTGGTGGGTCGACCACGACACGAGCCGTTCGCACAGCCTGCCCGGGGGCCACGGCAACCTCGGTGTCGCCCACGGCATCACCGGGCCGCTCCTGCTCCTCGCCCAGGCCCACCGCCGCGGCATCCAGGTCGACGGCCAGGCCGAAGCGATCCGAGCCATCTGCGACCACCTCGACATGTGGCGCCAGGAGAGCGACACCGGTCTGTGGTGGCCCGAACACCTCACGCTCACCGACCTGCAGACGGGCCGACCCCATCAGCACAAGTCCGCCCGGCCCTCCTGGTGCTACGGCACGCCCGGCATCGCTCGCGCCGGCCAGCTCGCTGGGATCGCCCTCGGCGACGCCGCTCTCCAGCACGCGTACGAGGACGCCCTGTACCAGTGCCTGAGCGACCCCGTGCAGCTCGCCCGGGTCATCGACACAAGCCTGTGCCACGGCTGGGCAGGCGTGCTCCAAACGGCCTTCCGTGCAGCCCGCGACGCCCGCACACCGCAGCTCACGTCCCTGCTCCCGGCCCTGAGCAAGAACCTGATCACACACGCCCAACCGGCTGCGGCACAAGGGCCGGGCTTCCTTGAGGGCGACGCCGGCTGCGCCCTCGCACTCGCCACGGTCTCAACTGACCAAGCCCCGACCACTGGATGGGACGCATGTCTGCTGATCAACTAGCCCCTGTTGCCTGGCCGCCCGCGCCGAATCGCGTCGGCCGAGCCGTCCTCCAGGTCCTGGCCGGGCAGCCGATAGCCAATGTCGCCAAGAGCGTAGGCATGGAGCCGATCGCGCTCTCCGATGCGGTCGAGGTCTTCACCCAGGCCGGCAACGACGCACTCAGACTCCACGAACGGCGCACCAACTGGGCGCAGTTCTACGTCGAGTTTGCCGACTGGACCCATGCCGAGCGGACCGCCGCCGCGCATCTCGCGCCAGCATTGAACGGCCTGCAGGAGAGCGGCGCACTCTCCTTGTGGTGGTTCATCCGCAAGCATCCCTGCTGGCGGCTGCGCCTGTGCAGCGAGCCCGGCTCCCAGGCGTACAAGGAACTCACGGGGCACCTGGACGAGTTGGTCAAGGCCGGGCACCTCCGGCGTTGGTGGCCGGGGATCTACGAGCCGGAGACCGGGGCCTTCGGCGGTGCCGCGGGCATGCTCGCTGCACACAGCCTGTTCTCCGCTGACAGCCACCACATCCTCACGCGGCACGGCCAGAGCGACGTGCCTCTCGGCCGCCGGGAAATCTCTGTCGTCCTGTGCACGGTCATGATGCAGGCAGCCGGTCTGGAGTGGCAGGAACAGGGCGACGTATGGGATCGCGTAATCACCGAGGAGAACCGCTCCGCGATCGGCAAGGTTCTCGAGGATCGCCTGGAGGGGATGACCCGGCAGATCCGCCAACTGCTGGTCAGTGACACCCACCCGGACGGACCGCTGTTCGGTCTGCACGGCCCACTGCACCCCGTCGCGGAATGGGCGACGGCCTTCCGCCACACCGGCCAGGCACTCAAAGAAGCCGTCACCTGCGGCTCCCTCGACCGCGGCATCCGCAGAGTCCTCGCCTACCACGTGATCTTCCACTGGAACCGGGCCGGTCTGCCCTTCGGCGCTCAAAGCGCCCTCGCACTCGCCGCCCGCACCGCGATCCTCGACCCACCCCCGCCGGCAACCGGGATCGGGTGAGCATCAACATCCGGCCGTCTCCCCATGCCGGGCCGCAGCACCGAGCCCGACATGGACGCCGCTACACAAGCCGCTGTACCAGGGCGTCACTCTGCCACTTCTCCGCAATCCCCCATCAGAGGTACCCAGACCCACAGGAGTGATCGAACGCAGCATCACGACACAGAGCCCTCAGCCACATCAAGGGCCAGTCGGCTATTCGAAATCCGGTTCTAGATTTCGCCCCCGCCCACCCGTTACGGCGACAGGAAAGGCCCAGTTACCCGAGCACCTGTCCGCATCGCGTCCCGAGGAGCACCCATGTACCGCCTGCATCGCCCTGCGCTCGTTCATCCTGCGTTCGAAAGTGCTGCTCCTTGCTCGGACACCTCCGCTCCCCCCGCCAACGGCTGCACCGGCTTCCTCAGCGACGGGTCACGACCGGATACGAGGTACCTGGCGTGACGGAATCCGCAAGTCTCCCCGTGCCGCTGGCCCGGTGGGTGGAATCGGTGCTGGGGCCGATCCAGGTCGTACGCGACGCCTCGCACGCACGGACGAACTCAGTGGTCTGGGAGGTGTCCGGCAGCGCCGGGCACCATTTCGTGAAGGTGGCGCCCAAGGCGGTCTTCTACACCCGCGAGACCCGCGCCTATCGCGAGGCCGTCCCGCGCCTCGGCTATGGCAACGCCCCCGCTTTGAAGGACAGCTCGGCCGAGCTGCTCGCCCTGGTCGTCACCGCCGTGGACGGCGAGCCCCTCAAGAGCGAGACCTCGCCCCTGCAGCGCCGCGCCACACACGAGCAAGCCGGCCGGCTCCTGCGTCTCTTTCACGATGCGCTGCCGAACCATGCAGCCCAGGCCGAGGCCGCAAACGCTGCCGAGGCCGCGGTCACCGGGCTCGAGAAGCACGTTGCCGACGCCGGCGACCACCTCTCCGCCGCCGAAGCCGACATGCTCCGGCGCATCGTCAGCACTCTCCCTGCCCTCGGTCCTCTGCCCGCCGGGCTTCTCCACGGGGATTTCTGGGAACGCAACATGCTTTGGAACGGCCAGCGCTGCGCGCTGATCGACTACGAGCGCAGCACCCCAGGACCGCGCGTCGCCGACTTCGTCAAACTCGCCACCGCCGTATGGCCAGACCATCCGCAACTGAGCACGGCGCTGTTCACCGGATACGGACGCCCGCTCTCCACCATCGAGCAGCAGGCCCTGGTGGCGTTCACCGCGGCCGACGCGGCCAGCGCCCTGGCCTACGGCCCTCGCCACGGCGATCCTCATGTGACCGCACGCGGCCGACGCACCGTCGAGCACCTCAAGCAGGAGGGGCTGCGATGAGCGACGAGCACCACCTGCTGACCGCGGACGTGGCCCAGGTCTTGCTGCGCGCGAACGGAGCCGCCCTGTGCGTGCGCCGGAATCCCGACGCGACACTCGCACCGGGACAGCTCACCGTCGTAGGGGGCCATCTGGAGGCCGGTGAGCCACTGGACCGCGCAGCACGGCGGGAGGCGGAAGAAGAAACCGGAGTCCGTATCAGCCCAGAGCACCAGGAGTTCGTCGGACTCGTCCACCATCACGCTGCCGGAGGGCTCGACCGGATCACTGCCGTGTTCGTGGCTCAGTCCTGGATCGGTGAGCCGCACAACGCTGAGCCAGGCAAGCACGAAGGGCTCTTCTGGGTGTCGATGGAGAAGCCACCGCCGGACTGCCACCCCTACACCGCCGCCATCTTCCAGATGCTCACCGAAGGCCCCTCGTACCGGGCGTTGAACTGGCCCAGCTCGGAGGGCGCCCAGTGAAGAGGTTCTTCGGTCGGGTACGGATGGTCGAACCCCAAGTCTCCGACGCTGAACAGGAGCTGTTCGGCGGCCCCTTGCGCTACGACATGGGCTGGTCCCAACACGAGCACGCCAGACTCGACTTGACCATGATGTCCGCGCTGCGCTCCATGCCGACGCTGGTGGCCTCGACGCTGCGCATGGCGTGGAACGCCGACCGCCGTGCCCTCCTCACAGTGGCGATCAGCGAGATCGGGCAAGGCATCGCCGCAGCCGTCGGCCTGCTCGCCGTGAACGCCGTCATGCACGCCCTGCTCGCCGGTACCGGCAGTGCCACCCAGCGGCTGCACGCCCTGCTGCCCGGATTGCTGGCCGCCGGTGCCGTCGCTGTCGTCAACTCCGCCCTGCCCGCCTGGTCCACCTCCCGGGCCGGCCGCCTGGAGCCGATCGTCGAGCGGATCGCCACCACCCAGTACCTGGCTGCCGCCGCCTCCGTCGAGCTGGAGGCCATCGACGACCCCGACTTCCGCAGGCTTGTCGACATCGCCCAGTACGGTCCGGGCTCCGCCCGCCGCATGATCGGGGCCTGTGTCGCCGCGCTGAACGGGATCATCTCGCTGATCACCACCGCCGGCGTACTCACGGTCCTGGACCCGACCCTGCTGCCCATGCTGATCCTCATCGCCGCCCCACGCGGCTGGGGTGCCATGCGCGTCGCGCAGGAACGCTATGTGTCGGTGATGAGCTGGATCGAGCACGTACGGGCCAGCCGCCTCATCGGCAACCTGCTCACCGAGCGCAGCGCCGCCCAGGAAGTACGCATCCACGCCGTCGGCACCTTCCTCCTCAGCCGATACAAGCGGATGGCCGAGAGTGCCGAGGCCGAGCAGGAGCGACTGGCCACCAGCAAGGCGCTCACCGAGTGGGTCGCCGCCGCGCTGTCCGGGCTCGCCATAGCGGCCACGTACGGGACCATGTTCTGGCTGATCATGAGTGGGCGCATGAGTTTGGCCGTCGCGGGCACCGCGGTGATCGCTGTGCGGACCGGTTCGGCGAGCCTGGGCGGACTGGTAATGAACGTGAACCAGCTGCACGAGGAATCCCTGTACGTCCGTGACCACGGCCGCTTCCTCGAACAAGCCGCACAACGCACCATCCCCGAGGGCGGCACCCCAGTACCCGAGCAGATCAAGCAGATCGCGCTCGATCACGTCACCTACCGCTACCCCGACCGCGACACCCCAGCGCTGAACCGGGTGACGCTCACGCTATCCATGGGATCCGTCACGGCCATCGTGGGCGAGAACGGGTCCGGCAAGAGCACGCTGATGAAGATCCTCTCGGGAATGTTGCTGCCCCAGGACGGCACCATGCGATGGGGTGACAAGGACATCACCGACCTCGATCGCTCCGAAGTCTTCGAACGAGTCGCCCTACTCACCCAGGACTTTCAACGGTGGCCCGTAACCGCCGCAATGAACATCCGACTCGGCCGCCCCGCCCAAGACGCCTCGCTGGAAGACCTGCAACCGTCGGTGGACTACGCCGGCGCCGGCCCCGTTGTCGCCAAACTTCCCGACGGGCTGCACACCATGCTGGCCCGCATGTTCCGCGGAGCCATCGAACTCTCCGGCGGCGAGTGGCAGAAGTGGGGGCTTGCCCGCACTCACTGGCGCAGCACAACGTCACACGCGGACAACGTCCTCATCGTGGACGAACCCACCTCCGCGCTCGACCCCGAGGCGGAGATCCAAGCCTTCGACCGCATCCGCCAACTCGCAGCCCCTAACCGGGCCGTAGTCCTCGTCACCCATCGCATGTCCGGCGTCCGCCATGCCGACCACATCTACGTCCTCAACAACGGACACCTCGCCGAGCACGGCACCCACGACGAACTCGTCGCCGCCCAGGGCCGATACGCCACCATGTTCGCCGCTCAGGCGGCCCAGTACGCCCCTGCCGGAAGCATTCCGAACCCCGCCTCTCCCACCGTCGCGGATCCCGCATGACCCCACCACGCGAAAGGCCCACCGTGACGACTTCTGCCACCACCGAACTCGACGAAACGGGCGTCCTGCGCCACCAGCTCGCCAACCGGCTCCTGGCCGAAGGCCACATCCGCACCACCGCGGTCGAGAACGCCTTCCGCACCGTGCCCCGGCACTCCTTCGCCCCCGAGGTGCCCACCGAGAAGGCGTACGCCAACGACATCATCCCCACCCGCCACAACGACGACGGCCGCGTCATCAGCTCCGTGTCCGCGCCCTGGCTGCAAGCCGACATGCTCGAAGCCGCCCGCGTCCAGCCCGGCCACCACGTCCTGGAAATCGGATCCGGCGGCTACAACGCCGCGCTCCTCGCCCAACTCGTCGGCCCGACAGGAAGCGTGACCACCCTCGACATCGACCCGGCCGTCACCGATCGCGCCGACCAGCTTCTGACCGAGGCCGGGTACGACACCGTCCGCGTGGTCACCGCCGACGCCGAGCACCTGCCCGCCGAGGTCGTCCCCAACGGTGGCTTCAACGCCATCGTGGTTACGGTCGACACCTGGGACCTGCCGTGGATCCACATGGTCACCGAGGGCGGACGTCTCATTGCTCCACTGCGCCTGCACCAGTACGTGTGGTCCATCGGCTTCACCAAACGCGACGGGGCGCTCGTCAGCGACGAGCCGCTCACCGTGTGCGGATTCGTGCCGATGCAGGGCGAAGGCGCCTGGGACACCCGACGCCGCACGGTCCCAGGGCGCGGCATCCACCTCGCGTTCGAGGACGGCAGTCCCCTGCCCGTCGACCGCCTGACCTCGGCCTTCGACACAGCCCCCGCCACGGTTCACACGCACGTCACCGTCGGCGGGCAGGAACCCTTCGCCGACCTCGCGCTGTACCTGGCCGGCGCACTGCCCGGGTTCTGCCGCCTGTCGGTCGACCCCGACAGCGAGAACGGCGTCCTGAACCCGCCACCTCGGCACTGGCCAGGGGCGGCCATCGTGCGCGGCGCCTCCCTGGCGCGGCTGGACACCGAGCGCATCTCAGACGGCGATGACGGCAACGGGGTGTACGAGCTGGTCGTTCACGGCTACGGTCCGGCCGGGCAGCTGGCTGCCGAGGAGATGGGCGAGCAGGTCCGGCATTGGCAGCGCAACCATCGCGCTGCCCTGTGCCCACGTATCACCGTCCGGCCTGTCACCGGCTCCGACTCGGTCGCCGAGGCCCATGCGCCGCATGTGTTCCGCAAGAAGCACACGCAGGTCACGATCGACTGGCCAGTGATTCCCGGCACCGCAGCGCTGCTCACGGACGACGACGGCCGCTATCTGCTGCACCTGCGTTCCGCGAACAAGCCCATCTGGCGAGCAGGCCATTGGGCGCTTCTAGGCGGGAACACAGAGAGGGGCGAGACCTGCGACGAGGGCATCGTGCGGGAACTCGACGAAGAGATCGGGCTCGCCATCCCCGACCTCACCGGCTTCGTCACCCTGGACACCCTCGACGCAGACGGATCCCTCAACAACCGTGTCCGCGTCTACCACGGCACCCTCAACCGGCCCGTGCACGAGATCGAGTTGCACGAGGGCATCCAACTCCGATGGACCCGCCTCGAAGAAGCAGCGGAGATGACCATGGACCCCGGCGCCGCCGCGGTCCTCCAAGCGCACCAGGACACTTCGCGCCCCGCCCCCAGTAGTGACGGCACGCTCCCCACCGTGCAGGTCCGCGAGCCGCGGGATCCCCTAAGCCGCAGCATCATCGATGTCTACGTCCTCCTACGCAGAGCCGATGGACGCATCCTGCTTATGGAGCGTGCTAACACCGGCTACGCGGATGGTCAGTTCTGCCCGCCCAGCGGACACCGCGAACACGGAGAGTCCGTGGTCGCCGACGCCCTCCGCGAGGTCTACGAGGAAGTAGGCGTCGAGGTCGACGAAGACGCTCTCGCCTTCGTACACGTCGTCCATCACCGCAACGGCGACGAAGAGCCGCGCATCGGCTTCTTCTTCCTTGCCGAATCATGGCGAGGCGAACCGGTCAACCGTGAACCCCACAAGTGCGCGCAGCTTCTGTGGGCCGACCCGACCAGCCCGCCCGCCAACACCGTGCCGTACACGGCTGCCGCCCTGGCGCAGATCGCCAATCAGCAGCCGTTCTCCCTCGACGGTTGGGGCCAGTCAGGCCAGTCACCAGCTGGGGCCTGAATCCCTCCCATCGGCTGGAGTCGCCCGTGCGCGGGACGGCGCCGACTCCAAGGTGGCCTCGCCATCCTCCTGCGTGCTCACGCCCACTGCTTCTCGGAAGGACGTGCCCCACACATGTTCGCCACGCAAGACGACTGGGACCGCGGCTATGCCGACGGCTACCGCTATCGCCAGCTCCGTGACAGCGAACGATCGCTGCTGGCCGCGCATGCCCCGGCGCCGGCCGGAGGGAGGGCTCTCGATGTCGGCTGCGGCCTCGGTGAACTCGCAGCCCACCTGTCCACGGCCGGGTACGCCGTGGATGCGGTCGACTGGTCCGAGACGGCCCTTGCCGAGGCCGCCGTCCAACACGGAACGGCCGTCCGGTGGGTACGCCTCGACATCGAGAGCGACGACTGGGCGCAACTCCACGCCGACGGATATGACTTGATCACTCTCCGGTTCGTGGCCCCCTTCCTCGCGGACCGGGAGCAAACCCTGCACTCCCTCGGGAAACGCCTTCGGCCCGGCGGCGCCATCGTGGTCATCACCCCGCTCGCCGCCGACACTCCGGCCGAGCGGCGCGGCATCGCCTTCGACGAAGACGAACTCGCTCAGCTGCAGACCGGCTGGTCGCTCGCGGTACGCCACGACGCCGAGGACCTGGCCTTCGTGGTCCTGCAGCCCGCATGGGCCGGCAGCCGTCGCCCTTGGCCTTCTGCAGCACAGCAGCACGATTTCCACCTGCAGGATCGCTACTACGCCCAGGTGGAGTCGGGACGCAAGACGATCGAGGTTCGCGTCGCCACCCCTGAGAAGGCGGCCGTCGAAGTCGGGGACACCATCGTCTTCCACGATCAGGACGACGGCCGGGAACTCGACATCGTCATCCAACGGGCCACCCGCTACACCTCGTTCGAGGAACTCCTGGCCGCAGAGGACCCGGCGCACATCGATCCGGACGCCTCCCGCGCCGAGCAGCTCGTCAATCTCCGCCGCATCTATCCGCCGGCCAAGGAAGCGCTCGGCGTGCTGGCGTTTGAATTCGACCACCGTGCCGGCCGGGGTGGCTTCCCTATGCCGATGGCGCCCGCGGAGTATGTACAGACCGTTCCCCATCACACGGTGTACGGCTGCCTCTACATCCGCGACGAGCACGACCGGCCCGTGCAACTGCGGTCGGTGTACGGCAATCGGCTGTGGCAGTTCCCCGGAGGCAACAACGACAACATCGCAGAAGGCCCCCTGCAGACCGCTCAGCGCGAAACGACCGAGGAGATCGGCCTCGAACTCGGGCAGGGCACGCCTCGCCTTCTGCTGACGCACTACCTCCACCCTGGGCCCCGTCTGGCACTGGGCAAGATCGGGTTCATCTTCGACGGCGGCCAACTCAGCAGTGAGCAGCTTCGGCAGATCCGTCTCGACCCGGCCGAGCACGACATGTGGGCCGTCCACGACCTCGACCACTGGCGGCAGCTGATGGGTGAAGTGCCCTTTCGGCGCCCTGGATGCCGTTGAGCGTGCACGACGGGGCCAAGGCCCGAACTATTTGGTGACCGGCGCGTCACTACCGAAGGCATCGGTTACCTCGCCTGCCAGTAAGGGGAGTTTGCATGTCGGTTGAGAACCCCAACTCGGATACGTGGACCGCCTACGGCCAGTTTCAGCTCGACCGGTCCTACATGCCTCCCGAACCCGCGCAGTTGCGATGGGGCTTCTGGGACGGCGTCGGACCCGGTGACGACGTCCTCGGCCCATTGGCCGGAAAGCGAGTTCTGGACATCGGCTCCGGAGCCGGCCACTACGCCGTCCATCTCGCCCGCACCCACGACGCACGCGTCGATGCAGTCGAACTCTCCGCCACCCAACATCGCCGTGCCACCGGCCACTTCGGCGACGTGCCCGGAGTCCAATTCGTGCACGCGGACGTGATCGAGCACCTTCAGCAGACTCAGCCGTACGACGCGGCGTACGGCATCTGCACCCTCGCCGGAATCGACCCGCACATCGCACTGCCCGCGTTGCGCGACGGGCTGCTCCCAGGCGCCCCCCTCGTCTTCTCCGTGCTGCATACCAACTGGCATGGCCACGGCCCCTCCGACACCGTGGCCCCGCGTCCGGAGACGGTCGGTCTCAAGGGCTTAGATCCGCTGCCGCTGCAGACCTGGGTGCTGACCACGCAGGTGTGGGAAGACCTCCTGACGGACTACGGATTCACGGTGGAGGCCGTCACCCAGCTCCGTGCGCCTGAGCCGGACAACCCCGTCATCTGCCAGCTCATCCAGGCGCGGCGCAGGCCCATCGCAACTACGCGGATTACCAGCCGGCCCCGCAGTCGACGCCCGCCCGTCCCGCATGCGGCGGTCGGTGTGGGCGCCATCGTCCTCGGCGAGCGCGGTCTGCTCCTGGGCCGTCACCGTCGCGGCACTCTCGAGCTGCCCGGCGGGAGCGTGGAGCCGTACGACGCGACCTTCGAAGCGGCCGTCGTACGTGAACTCACCGAGGAGACCGGCCTCGTGGCCCATCCCAAGGACGTCACACTCCTAGGGACGCTCGTCGACCACGTCGGTGACGTCGTGCGAGTCACCGTCGGCGCCGTCGTCAACGTCTGGCAAGGCCGCCCGGCCACGCAGCCTGACGAGAGCCTCGGCGACTGGGCCTGGTATCCCCTCGACCAACTACCCAACGACCTGTTCGTCTGCAGCGCCCAGATTCTCACCGCGTGGCGCCCCGATCTGCTCATCGGCCACACCCCTGCGCACTTCACACCCTTCGCGTACGGCGCAGCGCACTCCTCGCCCCCATCCGGCGGCGACACATGACGTCGACCGTGGACTCGAGCCTCTGGCGGCACCGCGACTTCCGCATTTACTGGACGGGCCAGGCCAGTGACGTCCTCGGCTCCTCGCTGAGCTCAGTGGCCATCCCGCTGGTCGCGGTCATCACCCTGCACGCCACGACCTGGCAGGCCGCCATCCTCGCGGCCGTGCAGAAGACGCCGCCCCTGCTGTTCTCGCTGCCCGCCGGCGCATGGTGTTCTCTGAACTACGAGGTGTGTTCACTCAGTTGTGCGATGGCACCGGCTCATACGCAGTGGGATGATCCTTGGGCCACGCGTACGGAGGGGGCTGCGCGGGCGCCGTCGCAGAGGTGTGGCCACGATGCGCATCAGCATGCGCAAGGAAAGGGACCCCGAGCCGAAGTTGAAGGTCCGGTCAACGTCCGCCAAGCCGGGCCTTTACATCACCTTTGCCCTCTCGGGCGAGTTGGACTCCGGGAGCGTTTCCGTGCTTTGCAACGAGACGAGCACGGCGATGGCTGCGGGCAGTCGGCACGTCATGTTGGACCTGTCCCGTGTGACTCGGTGCGACAACGCAAGCCTCTACACAATCCTCGGCATCCGGCACGCCCTGCAGCATGCCGGGGGAAGTCTGACCCTCACAGCCCCCACGGTGGTAGTGCGGGACGCGGTGGAGGGCAGTGGCCTGGGTGTTCTCCTGACCTTCACCGATCAGCTCGAAGAACTCTCGCCTCTTCTGGAAGCCCTGGAGCAGCTCGACTGAGGTGCGGCTTCATCGGTTTTCAGGATGGCCGCTCTGTGGCCTGTTGCAATGCGGCTCTGGGGTTCTACGCTCCAAGCAGCGGACAGGAAGCCCGCGTTCTGATCATGGTCAGCGGCTCATCGCCGCATCTGCCTCAACTCGTGTATCCCGAGTCCGAGGCGCTACTCACTTTCGCCGGCCGACTGCAGCCGCGTTCCAACAAGGCAGGCACTGCGGCTGCGGTCGGCGTCCTCCAGGCAGTGTGCGTTTCGGGACGGTCTCCAGCGTGTCCTGGCGGCCGAGGAGGACAGTTCGCGTGGACGGGCGGTGGGGAGAGGCAGGTCCGCGCGCAGGCGACCGCCGCCGGTCATTGCCCATGCCCCGGCGGCGGTCGCCATTGCTCAGACTGGCGGGGTCGGGGCCAAGTCGCTTCTTCGCGGGACGACTACCCACCGCGGGCACGTGTATGCCCCTCACGTGCGTCAGGCAGTCGGGCACGGACCGGTGGTCTCGCTGGTGCGAACGGTGAGCTGGCGGAGGGTGGGCATGCCCAAGTCAACGACGCTCTTGGACCTTTGATCCTCGGCGTCGAGCTGGGCGACCTTCTCCCTGGCGCCGGCAAGGCTGACCTGGAGTCCTTCGACTTCGCCGAGCCATCCTTCTCGCTCTGCCTCGGCGATGCGGGCCATGAGGTTGTCGCGGAGCTCGACGAGGCGTCAGTAGTGGGCGAGGTCTGCCGAAGACTTCGAGCGCGAGTGCGCCGTACGGATCGTGTGGCTGACTGTCCCCCTTCTAACCCTCGTGTCTGCCGACAGCCGCACAGGGGTAAGGCAAAGCGCTGCGGAGCCTGCTCTCCCCCGGTTCGCTCGGGGAAAGCAGGCTCCGTGTTCATACTTCGCGCTGATCAGCTGCAGGCGATCATCCGGGGGCATCGAGAACGGAGCTCACGTCTTGTCCCAGGACGCCTCTCGGCGTGGATTGCTGCCCCCGCCTAGCTAGTGAGGCCGGGTGGCGGTGCCGAGGATGTGGAAGGAGAGTGGCGTCCGGGCCTCGGGGAACAGGAAGGGGTCAAGCCGGTCGATGGTGAACCCCGCCTGCGTGATGGTGGTCGCGGTGTCGCGGCCGGTGTGGCATCCGCCCATAAGGCGGGGCCAGAGAGTGACGTCCAGGAGACGTTGGGCTCGCGTGAGCCCAGGGGTGTCGGCGCGTACGTGTTCGAGGAAGCGCAGTTGTCCACCGGGGCGCATGACGCGGAGGGCTTCGGCGAGTGCGGCTTCGGGGCTGGGGATGGTGCACAGGACCATGGAAAACACGGCTGCGTCCAGACTCTGCTCGGCGACGGGCAGGTGTTCGGCGGTGGCGTCCACTACCTCGACCGGCGCGGGGGCCTCCAGTGCGGCGGCCTGCGCGAGTGCGCGCAGGCGGGGTTCGGGTTCCACGGCGAGGACGCGGGTGACCGTGGGCGGGTAGTAGGTGAAGTTCGCTCCGTCGCCCGCGCCGATCTCGATGACATGGCCGGTGAGGCCGGCGAGCAGCGCTTGGCGGCGTTCACCCATACCTCCTCGCTCCATGGCCTTGTTCATATGCGGATAGAGCCGGGCGAAGACGGGTCGGGACATGACGGTCACCACCTCACCGGGAGTTCGGCCAGACCGCCGGTCAACACGTCACCACGGATGCGGAGTTCTTCGATGGGGACGGCCAGCCGCATGGCGGGGAAGCGTGCGATGAGTTGGGCGAGGGCGACCTGGAGTTCCATGCGGGCCAGGGGTGCGCCGATGCAGTAGCGGGCGCCCTGGCCGAAGGTGAGGTGCCCGGCCGCGTGCCTGGTGATGTCGAAGCTGTCGGGGTCGGGGAAGGCGGTTGCGTCGTGGTTGGCTGCGCCGTTGTCGAGCATGACGAGGTCGCCGGTTTTGATGGTGACGCCGTCGATGTCGATGTTGGTATGGGCGTAGCGGGGGATGCCTCCGCCGCCCTTGCCGGGTGCGCGCAGGATCTCCTCGACTGCGCCGGGTATCAGGTCGGGATCGTCGCGCAGAGCCTGCCACTGGTCAGGGTGGGTGAGCAGAAGTAGGGCGCCCAGGCCGAGTTGAACGACAGTGGTTTCGTGGCCGGCGAAGAGCAGGGCCATGGACAGCATGGCAATCTCGTCGTCGTCGACGCCATCGGTCGCGCAGAGCCGTGAGATGACGTCGTCGCCGGGTGCACGCCGTTTGCGGGCCACCAACTCCTGACCGTAGATGAATAGTTCGCCGAGGCCCTGCTCGGATCGGGCTCGGTCGTGGATGTCGGCGGCGGCCTGGGTCCAGGTACGGAACCGGGCGCGGTCCTCGTACGGCACACCGAGCAGCTCGCAGATGACCAGGATCGGCAGCGGCAGGGCGAGGGCGGTGTGCAGGTCGGCGGGCTGCGCCTGCTTGGCCAGGTTGTCGAGAAGTTCACCGGTCAGCGTCTCGACGCGGTGGCGGAAGGTGCGCATGCGACCGGGTGTGAAGTGCGGCTGGAGCAGGGCGCGCATCCGAGCGTGGTCGGCCTTCTCTGTCTCGTAGTTGCCCAGTGGGCCGCCGAATAGGGCGGATTCTCCGGAGCGCGCGGCGGTCTCCGGATCGGGGTGGGAGCGGCCGAGCCGGTGGTCGTCGAGGAGCCTGCGGACCTCGTCGTAGCCGGTGACGAGCCAGGCGTCGTCGCCGACCTGGGTGCAGATCCTGTGAACGGTGCCCTGCGCCTGAAGTGCTCTCAGGAGGGGCGGGACCTGCAGGGGGAGGGGCTGCGGGAAGGGCAGTTGAGTGGTCACAGCGACTCCTTGTTGACTCCAAGGTGTTTACTCTTGCTTAAACAAAACCACTTGTATACTTCTGCGTCAACCGAGGAATTCCGGCAACGTGTCTGGTAGCGGTGACGAAGGAGGGCAAGCAGCCCATGGCAGGACAGCGAGCCCCTTCCGGCGGCGGCCCGGAGCCGGTCACGCGGATGCGGCGGGCCGAACGGCGCGAACAGATTCTCGGCGCCGCATCACGGGCCTTCGCGCGCACCGGATACACCGCCACCGGCCTCGACGAGGTCGCCGCGGAAGCGGGCATCACCAAGGTGCTGCTCTACCGTCACTTCGAGTCGAAGGCCGACCTGTACCGGGCGGCCCTTGACCGCGCCTGCGGCCACCTGGCCGAGAGCGTGGGCAGCGACAACTTCGACGACAACTCGATCCCCGCCCTGATCCGCGCTGCCTCAGCCGACCCCGACGGGTTCCGGCTCCTGTTCCACCATGCGGCCAGGGAGCCGGAGTTCCGCGATCTCGTCGATACGCTCAGTGCCGCGTCGTCCGAGGTCGCCCAACGCAACCTCGCGCAGCTCATCCCCGTCGGCCCATGGCTGGACTGGGCGGCACGCGTCATCCCCGCCTTCACGACCGAGGCCGTCATCGCCTGGCTGGATGCCGGACAGCCCGACCCCGAGCAGGCCGCCGCGCGCATCAGCCAGGCCGTCCATGGGGTCATCCAGGCCGCTGTGCCCGCCACTGATCAACGCTGAGGCGGTACAGGCGGGTTCGGGCGGTGCTGTCAGACCTTGCTCAGCGCCTGGTCGAGGTCGGCGATGAGGTCTTCGTTGTCTTCCAGGCCGACGGAGAGACGGATCATGCTGTCGGTGATGCCGCGCTGGGTCCGCTCTTCCGGGCTGAGGCCGTGGTGGGTGGTGGTGACCGGCTGGGTGGCCAGGCTCTCCGCGCCGCCCAGACTGGGCGCGATGCTGAAGAGCTGAAGCCGGTCGACGGTGGCGGTTGCCTCCGTGCCGGTGCCGTCCACGGTGAAGCTGAGCATGCCTCCGTAGCCTCGCATCTGCGCGGCGACGATGGCGGCCCTGGCTCCGGTGGCCAGCCCGGGGTAGTGCACCGTGCTGACGCGTGGGTGCCCGGCCAGGTAGTGGGCGATCGCCGTGGCAGTCGCGTTCTGCGCCCGCACGCGGACGACGAGCGTGCGCAGACTGCGGGCCAGGAGGGAGGCAGTCTCGGGGGCGATGATCTGTCCGAGGTTCTTGCGCCAGGGAGCGATGGGGGCAAGGAGAGCGCCCGGACCGGCGACCGCTCCTGCGGTCAAGTCGCTGTGCCCGCCCAGATATTTGGTCGCCGAGTGGACGACTAGGTCCGCCCCGTGGTCGAGCGGGGTCTGGTTGACCGGGGTAGCGAAGGTGTTGTCCACGACGAGCAGCGCCCCGACCGCGTGGGCCTGGGCGGCGATGGCCGCGATGTCGAAGACCTCTAGGGTCGGATTGCTGGGCGTCTCCAGGAACACGATGCGCGTACGAGACGTGAGGAACTCCGGCAGGCGCTCGCCGTCCGCGCCGCGTACGAAGGTGGTGTGGATGCCGAGGCGGGGCAGGTTCTCGCCGAGGAGCTCGAAGGTTCCTCCGTACACGTCACCCAGGCACACGATGTGGTCGCCGGCCTTGCAGTGCGAGAGGAAAGTGGCAGCTTCGGCGGCCATGCCGGAGCTGAACGCCAGGGCCGTCTCGGCGTTCTCCAGCGAGGCGAGCTTGCCCTCCAGTGAGCGGATGGTGGGGTTGAGTCCATAGCGGGTGTAGAGGTTGCCGTCCCGGCGGCCTTCCACGACGTCCAGGAGCTCGGACGTGCTGGAGTAGGCGAAGGTCGAGTGGTTGTAGAGGGGTGGGTGAATGGCCCCCTCGGCATCCCGGCTTTCCCCCGCGTGGACACAGCGGGTGGACAGTGCGTGGTTCCGGTCCTCGGCGGTCATCGGTTCCTGCCTCCTTCGGCTGGTCATACGGAACGGGCGAGCGCCGGGCACGTACGGCACACACGTGAGTGGGCGAGCGAGGGCTGACCGCGCTCAGCGGGGTGCGGTGCTGTGAGCGTGCGCTTGGTCCGGCAATGGCACTGCCGGGACGCCTTCTTGGCGCACGGCGACGGGCGCCTCCCCGGCATACAAGGGCAGGGGGAGGAAGGGGACGTGCATGCCGGCATCCACTACCCCGCCCGGCGATACGACGACGAATCCGTCCCCGGCGGCGACGCCGCGGAGCATGGAGGACGCGGCGTGGCCGAGGGTGTGGGCGCGGCCGTGGGTATCGAGTCGCGCGGCTGCCAGGTGAGTGAAGTCGCCCCGGCCGATGGTCTCTTCGGCAACGGGAACGGTACGCAGCGACGGAAGCGGGCGCCGCGTGAGCCCCGCGATCAGCGGTTCGGTCAGGGTCATCAGGGCGGTCAGCGCGGCCTGCGGATTGCCGGGCAGTCCACAGACGAACTTCCCGCCGGGCAGCCGTGCGGCGAGCATCGGGGAGCCAGGACGCACAGCCACGGTGTCGACAAGGTACTCGGCGCCCAGTTCGCGCAGCGCCGGGTGCAGATGGTCCGCCGGCCCGTGCATGGTGCCGCCGGTGGTGCACACGATGTCCGCGGTCTTCAACGCCGAGGTCAGGGCGGCCAGATGGTCTTCCAGTGTGTCGGCGACGGGGTGAGCGGGGCCTTCGACGGGAAGGGCGCCGAGGCGGCGTAGCCACGAAGGGACCGAGGGGCCCAAGGAGTCACGGATGCGGCCGAGACCCGGGAGCCCCGCCGTCTTGAGCTCGTCGCCGAACACGAGCACCGCTGCGGACGGCGGTCTATGGACGTGGAGCGTGTCATGGCCGCTGGACGCGGCCAGTCCGATCACGGCAGGGGTCACCGGGCTGCCGGCGGGCAGCAGTTCTTCCCCGGCACTCACCTCTTCGCCTGCCTCGCGCCAGTCCCGGCGGGCACGGGCAACTCCCGTGATCCTGCCGTGCTCGTGATGCGCGCATTCCAGGCGGACGATGGCCTCGGTGCCTTCTGGGACCATGGCACCGGTGGCGATCTCCATGCAGGTGCCGGGCCGGGTCAGGGCGGGCGGGCGCTCTCCCGCCAGGACGCGCCCCTCCGGAATCCAGGGTTGCGGGCCCCGGACCGCCCAGCCGTCGACCGCGGAAGCGGGGAACGCCGGTACGTCGGTCCGGGATGTCAACGGGGCGGCAAGTGTCGTACCGTCCGTTTCCGAAAGCGGCACGGCGACGGCCGGGCGGGCGCCCTGGCGCCCGGCTTCATGCATGGCAGTACGGGCCTCAGCCCACGATATGGGTGCGTCCACGTCGCAGAGAGTAGAGAGTCCGACGGCGCCAGCGCGACCCTTCCGGCTAAATTCAAAGGATCTTTAGAAGAACGGATGGAGGCTGCATGTCGACGGTACGGCTGGTCGAGGGTGCGGGACTGCGGTGCGTGCAGGTGCTGCTCAAGCTGCGGCGCGAGATGGTGGATGCCCCGCCAGGCAGCGTCTTTCACGTGATCACGGACGACCCGGCAGCCCCTCTTGACCTGCCCGCTTGGTGCCACATGACAGGCCACACCTACCTCGGCCCGGTCAGTGACGGCCAAGTCGACGGGGTTACTCCCGTCCATGCACTACGCCTCGAAGGCGCGGCGCAGTCCACAGACCCCGCGCACCCTTGGCGGCTGAGCGACTGAGCGCCGCAAGAGGGCCTGCGGCAGCGAGGGGAGGCGGGGCGGAATCTATGAATCCGGCCATGACCGACCGGCGAGGCTAAGACGGCCTCACCGTACGCCTTCCGCATTTACGCAGGTCACAGCCTTCGGCGGGATGCGCCTTGAGGTTCACTGGGGTGCAGGTGCAGAAAGTTCTTGCCTCCGCGCGCATGTTCTAGATATCTTTTGAACACCAAACAGCGACCGGAGGTGTCATGTCGGAGCGAGACGTCAGAGAGGGCCTCTTCGGCCAGCTGGCTCGCATCGGCAAGGCCATCAGCAATCCGAAGCGGATCGAACTGCTCGACATCCTGGGGCAGGGTGAACGCTCGGTGGAGTCGCTGGCCACCGCCACAAACATGACGGTGGGAAACACCTCCAGCCACCTGCAGGTGCTGCGCAATGCCCGCATGGTGGAAACCCGCAAGGACGGCACGAAGGTCATCTACTCGCTCGCCGATGAGCGCGTCGCATGCTTCGTGCGTGAACTGTGGACGCTCGCCGACGCTCGCCTTGCCGAGGTCGAGCAGCTCCTCAAGGACTACCTGCAGGGCGAAGAGACGCTCGAGCGGGTCACCAAGGAAGAGTTGGTCTCGCGCTCGCTGCGCGGCGACGTCTTCATCATCGATGTGCGGCCGGCCGAGGAGTACGCCGCCGGACACATCCCGGGCGCCACGTCCGTACCGTTTGACGAGTTGAACGACCACCTGTCCAAGCTGCCTGCAGACATGGACATCGTCGCGTACTGCCGTGGCCCGCACTGCGTCTTCGCTCCGAAGGCGGCGCAGATTCTCAAGCAGCAGGGGCTTCGGGCAATGGTGCTCGAAGACGGAATGCCGGAATGGCGTCAGGGGGGACTTCCTGTGAGCACTGCCAGTAGATAGCTGACCGGTCACGATTCTGACCGCTCACCACGCTGACCGATCGCCGAGCAGACGGCGTCGGCCATCAGCGAGATCACTTCACTGCCGGGTGCACCGCCCCGGCACGCCTTCAGCGTGCCCGCACTCCTAAGGCCCGGCCTCAGTTCCATCACACGTCACAGCGAGGTCGTACACGCGACCCCGCGACTTGACGTGTACTTGCCATGCTCGTGAACTGTAGGGGCGTACGTGAAAAAGATCCGACTGTTCCTTGCCCTGGCCGCGGTATCCGCGGCCACCGCCTGCTCCAGCGCAGGCGCTTCGGGCAGCACCAACGACCAAGGCATCCCGGAGAAGCTGGTCGTGGGAATCATCCCCAACGTGGCGCCGGACAAGCAGGGCGCCAAGTACGAACCGCTCCAGGAGTACCTGTCCAAGAAGCTGGATGCGGACGTCGAGCTGTTCGTGGCCACGGACTACGCGGGCGTCGTCGCCGCGCTCGGAGCCAAGAAGGTCGACGTCGCCTATGTCGGCGGCCTGACCTACGCGCAGGCCGAAGAGCAGGTCGATGTCCAGCCGCTGGTCACCGAGATCGACAAGGAGACCGGCACCAAGGAGTACCTCTCCGGCATCGTGGTCAGCAGCGACTCGAAGTACAAGAGCGTCAAGGATGTCCTGGACGACAAGGGGAAGTTCGCCTTCGGCGACGTCAGCTCGACCTCGGGCAGCCTGTACCCGCGCGCCATGCTGAACGCGGCCGGCGCCGAGTGTTCGGCGAAGTCGATCGACAAGTGCCCGCCACTGTCGAAGGTCTCCTTCACCGGCGGCCACGACGCCACCGCGCAGGCCGTGGCGAACGGCTCCGCGGACGCCGGCGGCCTGGAGGTGCGCATCCTGCATCGCCTGGAGCGCGACGGCAACGTACCCAAGGGCAAGCTGAAGATCATCGAGTCCCACAAGGTCATGGGCTACCCCTGGGTGATGCGCACCGAGCTCGGTGACAAGGCCGCCGCATCGATCACCGACGCCTTCAAGGCGATGAAGGACCCGGAGCTGCTCGACTTGATGCAGACCACCGGATACACGCAGGTGACGGAGGCCGACTACGCGCCTCTCACGAAGCAGGCCAAGGAACTCGGACTGCTCACCGCCGGGCGATGACGGGCACACCCTGCCCCGCCTGACTTTCCCAATCCACTGGGGGACTCACGCAATGAAGATCCAACTAGAGGGCGTGTCCGCGTCGTTCGCCGACCGCGACGTGCCCGCCCTCGACAACATCTCACTGACCATCAACCCGGGCGAGCACGTAGTCCTGCTCGGCCCCTCCGGCTCCGGGAAGACAACGCTGCTGCGATGTATTCTCGGCGCCGTTGCCCCGCAGGCGGGCACCATCCGAGTGGGCGGACTCGACCCCGTCTCACCGTCCGAACTGCGGGCCCTGCGCCGCAAGACCGGCGTGGTCCGCCAGGGCAATGACCTGGTCCTGGGCCTGCGCGCCCAGACCAACGCGGTCCTGGGCACCTCCCCCAGCTGGGGGCTGCGGGAATGGGCCGCCGTGCTGCGCGGCATCGTCCCTTCCCGCTACGAGGAGCGCGTACAGGCTCTCGCAGAGAACCAGGGCATCCGCCCGTTCCTCAAGGCGCGGGTGGAACACCTGTCGGGAGGCCAGCGCCAGCGGGTCGCCCTGGTCCGCGCGGTGCTGCCCGAACCCCAGCTGCTGCTGGCCGACGAGCCCACCTCCGGCCTGGACCCGGTCACCTCGCAGGCCGCCGTCGACACACTGCGTGCGGCCAATGGCGTCACCGTGGTTGTCTCCACTCACGACCTGGGCATCGCCCGGCAGTTCCCCCGGATCGTCGCCCTGCGAGACGGGCGCATCCACTACGACGGCGCCGAACTCACCGAGCGTGACGCCGAGGAGATCTACCAGGGGACGGCGGTGCCCGCATGAGCACAGACACCAGTCCCGACAAGGCCATACCCGGTACCCGCTGCGGGCCTAAGATCCCCCAGCAGCGCAACGGCTCGGGGCACCGACCGCCCGACACCGCCCAGCAGATGAGCGGGCACAAGCGGTCCAAGAGCATCTGGATCATCCTGGCCGTCGCCCTGGCCGCCGTGGTGTGGTCACTGGACGGCACCGGGGTGAGCATCGCCAATCTGGTCGCCGGCTGGGAGGGCGCCCGGGAGATCGCCGACGGGCTGTTCCCGCCCCAACTCGACCAGGAACTCCTGCAGTCGGTCGGCACGGCCGTCCTGGAGACCCTGCAGATCTCGATCGCCGCCCTGTTCTTCGGCGTCATCGGGGGGCTCGTCCTGGCCGTCCTGATGGCGGGCAACATCGGCGCCCCGCGCTGGCTGGCCGCCTCGGCGCGGCTGGTGGCGACCGTCTTCAGGTCGGTGCCCGAACTGCTGTGGGCGCTGGTGTTCGTGGCCGTCGTCGGCCTCGGCCCGGCAGCGGGCGTGTACGCGATCTCGCTGCACGCCGCCGGCCTGCTCGCCAAACTCGTCTCCGAGCAGCTGGAGGCCGTCGACCCGGCCCCGGTGGAGGCGATGCGCATGACCGGAGCCTCCCGGCTCACCACCGGCGTGCTGTCGGTCATCCCGCAGGCCCGCAACAACATCGCTTCCCTGGTGCTCTACCAGTGGGAGTGCAACATCCGCAGCTCGGCCATCATCGGCTTCGTCGGCGCCGGCGGCATCGGCCAGGCGCTCGGCATCTCCATGCGCCTGTTCCGCTACGACGAACTCGCCACGCTGATGATCGCCCTTCTGCTGCTCGTCGTGGCCGTTGACCAGCTCTCCCGGCTCCTGCGCCACCGCATGGGTGCGGCTACCCGCTAGTACCGGAAGTCCGCTTTGCCCTCTGGACAGAGCATCCCCACACCTCTACTCTTCAAGAGTTCTCTAGAATAGGAGATAAGAAAGTGACGAACTTCCTCTTCGTGCTGCACGACCCGCCCTACGGCACCGAGCGCGTCTACAACGGGATGCGCTGGGCGACCGAAGTCGCGCGGCGCGAGGGCACCGAGGTCAAGGTCTTCCTCTTCGGTGACTCGGTGGTCTCGGTGGTCGAGGGCCAGAAGACGCCGGACGGCTACTACAACTCCGGGAAGATGGCGACGAACTTCGCCCGTCTGGGCGGGGTGATCGGCTGCTGCGGTACCTGCATGGACGCTCGCGGGATGAGCGAGGACAACCTCACCAAGGGCGCCCACCGCTCCTCGATGAAGGAACTGACCGACTGGACCGAGTGGGCCGACAAGGTCATCAACGTCTGAGGTAGGAGCACCACACCATGGGACGCAACATCCTCGTGCTCGGCGGCGGCTTCGGCGGCCTGAGCACCGTGCGGGAGCTGCAGAAGTACGCGGCCCCCGACGACAAGATCACTCTGATTGACCGCAGCGACACCCAGGTGCAGGGGTTGTCCCTGCTGTGGCTGCTGCGCGGCTGGCGCACCCTGGACGACGTCCAGTTCGTCCCCACCAAGGACGCGCTGGGCCGGGCCGAGCAGGTCGTGGCCGACGTCGAGCACCTGGACCTCGCGAACAAGCATGTGCGCACCAGCGAGGGCGTGTTCGACTACGACGCGCTCGTCCTGGGCCTGGGAGCCGAGCTCAACATCTCGGGTGTGCCGGGCCTGGAAGAGGCCCTGGACGCCGGAGTGGCGGCGCACTATTACACAGCCGAAGCGGCCGTGGACGCGCACGCCAAGCTGAAGTCCGTGGCCTCGGGCAAGGTCGTCTTCCTGGTGACCCGCATCCCGTACAAGTGCCCCGCGGCACCGTACGAGGGCGCGATGCTCGCCTCGGACCTGCTCACCGAGACCGGCGTACGCGACAACGTGTCGGTCGAGGTCTACACCCCCGAGCCGCAGCCGATGCCGGTCGCGGGACCGGTGGTGGGCCAGGGCGTGGTGCAGATGCTCGAGTCGCAGAAGATCGGCTTCAACCCGGGCCACATCGTCGAGCGGGTGGACGCCGAAGCCCGCGAGGTGGTCTTCGAGGGCGGCGAGTGTGTCTCCTTCGACCTGCTGGTGTTCATCCCGCCGCACCAGGCGCCGGCCCCGGTCAAGAAGGCCGAACTGTCGCCCGCGGGCTGGGTTCCGGTGGACGCCCACACGCTGAAGACCATGGTGGAGGGTGTCTGGGCGCTCGGCGACGTCGCCTCGATCACCCTGACCAACGGCAAGCCGCTGCCCAAGGCCGCGGTCTTCGCCAAGGGCCAGGCCGAGGCCATCGCCCAGGGCGTGGCCCGTCAGTTCGGCTACGAGGCGCCCGAGCCGCACTTCAACGGCGAGGGGCACTGCTACCTCGAGCTCGGCGGACACCTGGCCGCCAAGGGCGCGGGCAACTTCTACCACCCCGACGGCGCGAAGATCGAAATGACCGAGCCGTCGGAGGAACTGCACCGCGCCAAGGAGCGCGAGGAGCAGGAGTGGATGGCCCAGTGGACCACCGGCACCAACGCCGGCTGACTCCACCCCGCTCCACACCCCTCTGAGCACCACAAGCCCGGCCGCCGGTTCCGGCGGCCGGGCCCCACCCCCAATTACCCCGGACCGTCACGTCCCCTGGCCGCACCCAGCCACTCTCCGGCCGTCCGGGGTGCCTGTCCTGCCCCGACGCGGGACACATCCCCGCCCAACGGAGGTCTTCCTCATGTCAGTCGGCACGTCCGAGCCTGTACGCACCCAAGAACCGCCGGGCCGACGCACCCTCGGTGACCGCACCGCCGCCTTCATGGTCCACAAGCGCAAGCTGGTCATGCTGGTCTGGCTGGTGATCGTCCTGGCGGCCGCGCCGCTCGCGGCCACACTCAACGGTGCTCTGTCCGGGGCTGGTTGGAACGCCAGCGGCTCCGAGAGCGAGCAGGTCCGCACCGAGCTGCGCAAGGACTTCGCCGCCCTCGGCGCGGAGGCGGCGGTCGTCGTCGTCCACGTCCCCGCCAAGGGCGAGCGCGATGCCGCCGTGGACGCGGTCATCAAGGAAGTGGACGGCCGCGACGCCGTCAAGGAGATCACCGACCCGCGTGAGCAGCCCCCGCAGGCCGGGCTCGTCAGCGAGGACGGCAAGACCGTCCTCGTCCCCGTGCACCTCGACGCGGGCGACGAGGCCGAACTGCCGGAAGCCGCAGGCAAGGTGAGCGAAGCCGTCGGCGAGGCGGAGCTGCCCAAGGGTGCGACAGCCGATGTGACCGGCGAGTGGCCGGTGTGGGCGGACTTCAACGAGTCCAACGAGAAGGCCATGTTCAAGGCCGAGATGCTCTCCGGCCTGCCCATGATGGTGCTGCTCGTCATCGTTTTCGGCAGTCTGATCGCCGCAGGCATGCCGATGATGCTGACCATGGTCGGCATCGCGAGCGCCTACGGAGCCCTGCACCTGATCACCATGGCGACGCCGCTGTCGGTGTGGTCGATGAACTTCTCGATGATGATCGGCATGGCGCTCGGCATCGACTACAGCCTCTTCATCATCACCCGCTACCGCACCGAACGCGCCAAGGGCAGCGACACCGAGACCGCGCTCGCAGCCACCCTGGCCACCTCCGGCAAGGCCATCGTGCTCTCCGGCCTGGCGCTCATCATGGCGCTCGGAGCACTGTGCCTGCTGCCGGTCATGGTGTTCCGCTCCATGGCACTCGGCATGATCCTCGCCGTCGTCGCGGTGGTCGCCTCGGCCCTGACGCTGCTGCCCGCCGTGCTGGCCGCCCTTGGCGACAAGGTCCTCAAGGGGCGCGCCGAGCGCACCGGCCGCAGCGAAGCCCGCTGGGGCCGCTGGTCCGACGGCGTCGTACGCCGACCGGCGGTGGGCCTGATCGCCGGTCTGGTGCTGCTCGGCGCCCTGGCCGCTCCCGTCGCGGGTGTCGAACTGGGCATGCCCGGTGCGCGCGTGGTGGACTCCGGATACTCCAGCCGTGACGGCTACGAGACCCTCACCGATGCCTTCGGCCCCGGCGCAGGCGCCGCCATCTACATCACCACCCCGGAAGCCGACGCCCAGCAAGTCGTCAAGACCGCCGAAGACCGAGGCGTCGAGAACGCTCAAGTGGCCTCCGAGGCTGCCGAGTCGGGCCGCACTGTCGTCCGCGTCACCCCGAAGACCGCCATCGACGACAACCGCACCTCCGACCTCGTCAGCGACCTGCGCGCCGATCTCGAAAAGGACGCACCCAAGGCCCGGGTCGGCGGACCGGCCGCGCAGAACCACGACCTGACCGAGGCCCTGGCCGCGTCCGCACCGTGGATCATCGCGCTGGTCCTCGCGATGTCGCTGCTGATGATGCTGGTCGTGTTCCGCAGCGTCATCATCGCCCTGGTCTCGGTGGTGATGAACCTGTTCACCGTCGGAGCCGCGTTCGGCATCGCGTCGATCATCTTCCAGCACGGCGTGGGCGCCTCACTGATCGGCATCGACCATCAGGGCTTCCTCAACGCCTGGGCGCCGGTGTTCTTCTTCGCCATCCTCTTCGGGCTGTCGATGGACTACCAGCTGTTCCTGCTGGCAGCCATCCGGGAGAAGTACGAGCAGAGCGGCGACACCCGCACCGCGGTGCGCGACGGCATCGCCGCGACCGGCAAGCCGATCACCAACGCGGCCGTCATCATGGTCATCGTCTTCGTCGCCTTCGGCGTCACCGGCCCGATCCCGCCCACCGAGCTGGGCATCACCCTGGCCATCGCGGTGATCCTCGACGCGACTATCGTGCGCATGCTGATCGTCCCGGCCTCGCTGGCCGTGTTCGGCAAGGCCAACTGGTGGATGCCGCGCTGGCTGGACAAGGTGCTGCCGTCCTTCACCTTCCGGCACTGACCGACGCACCTCTTCGGGGCGGTGCGGGCAATGAGGCCCGCACCGCCCGTCCACGCCATCCCTTGACCGTGACGTACGCCCGCAAGGAGCGCCATGCCCCGCCTCGGAATGCTGATCGACCTCAACACCTGTATCGGGTGCCATGCGTGCTCAGTGGCGTGCAAGAACGAGTTCGACGTGCCCCTGGGGGTGTTCCGCGACACGGTCAAGTACGTCGAGTCCGGCGAGCACCCCAAGGCGACCCGGCACTTCATACCCGTGCTGTGCAACCAGTGCGAGGACGCGCCGTGTCTGAACGCCTGCCCCACCGACGCGATCACGCGCCTGCCCAACGGTGAGGTCGTCATCGAGGAAGGCGACTGCAACCTCAACCGGTTCTGCATGTCGGCCTGTCCGTACGACGCCATCTACGAGGACCCGCAGACCAACACCGCGAGCAAGTGCACCTTCTGCGAGCACCGCACCTCCCAGGGCAGCGAGCCTGCCTGCGTGGAGGCATGCCCCACCAACTGCCGCATCTTCGGCGACCTCGACGACCCGGACAGCGAGATCGCCACCAAGATGCGCGAGAACGACATCGACGTATGGAAGCCGGAGGCCGGCACCAGCCCCAAGGTCTTCTACGTCGACCCCAAGCGGGCCCTGCCCCTCATCGCCGTCGACGGCGTCCAGGTCGACCAGAGCACCGACCTGAAGGGGCAGTAGTCCGATGCACGAGACCCTCGCCCAGGTCGCGCCGATCCCGCACGCCGCCCCCTGGGGCGGGCTGCTGGCCGCCTACTTCACCCTGATCGGCATCCCCAGCGGGCTCACCCTGGCCACCTGGTGGCACCGCAGCCGCTTCCCGAACGCCCCCCTCGCACTCGACTGGCGCGCCACCTGGCTGTGCCTCGGTCTGCTGGGCGGCGCCGGACTGCTGCTCACCGTCGACCTCGGCCGGCCCGAGCGGTTCTTCCTCATGCTGACCCGGTTCGGCAACTGGGACTCGCCGATCTCCCTCGGCGCGAAGATCATCGCCATCAAGACGTTCCTGCTCGGTGTCGCGCTGTACCTGCTGTGGCGACGGCGGACCGCCTCGAAGGACGCCGCGACTCCGCTGCCGGCACGCGGTGCGGCCAAGTACCTGGACAGCACGGTGGTCTGGCTGCTCGGCGTCTCCAGCGTTGCGCTGGCCGTCTATCCCGTTGCGGTCCTGGCCCGCACCTGGGTCTCCCCGCTCGCCGCGACCAGCGGCTCCGCCCTGATCTACCTGGTTACCTCGCTACTGATGGGCCTCGCCGTCGTCGAGATCATGCAACCCGGCAGCCAGGAGGTGCGGCATGTGGCGGCGCACCGACAGGTCACGCTCGCGCTGCTGATGACGTACGCGGCCGCACTCGCCTTCACCGCTGTGTCGGTGCCCAACGGGCCCGCCAAGCAGTCCCTCAAGGCCGTGGTGAGCGGCGAGTGGGCACCACTGTTCTACGGCGGCGCCGTCGGGATCGGGCTCGTCATCCCGGCAGTCCTTCTGCTGCTCGGCCACAGCACGCGATGGGCTCGCCTGGCCGCGGCCTGCTCCGTCCTCGCCGGTACCGGCATCGCCCGCTACCTGATCTTCACCGCCTGACCTCGGGGGGAATCCGCAATGACCATCGACACCGAGATACCGGACACCAAGACACCAGAGCCAGCCGCACAAGAGCCGGAGAGCTGGGGCCTGGGCCGCCGTGACCTGCTGAAGATCGGCGCCGCCGCAGGCGCGGCCATCACCGGACTCGGCGCCATCGAAATTGTCCGCAACCCGCAGCCCAGTGCCCCGGTCCCCAAGGACAGTGTGAAGTCCACAGCGGTGCCGTCGATGTGCCAGATGTGCACCACCGCGTGCGGCATCGTCGGCCATGTCGCGGGCGGCCGCCTACTGAAGATCACCGGCAATCCGGAGGACCCCAACAGCCAGGGCGCGGTGTGCGGCAAGGGCGTTGCCGGACCGTCCGTGCTCTACGACCCGTTCCGCATGCTCTATCCGCTCAAGCGGGTTGGCGAGCGAGGGTCCGGTAAGTGGAGGCGCATCAGCTGGGACGACGCATACAGCGAGATCGCCGAGAGGCTCAAGGAGATCCGCGAGCGTGGCAGGCCCGAGGAGTTCGCCTTCCAGCAGGGCCGCAACCGCTCAGCCGACATCGTCGCCCGCTTCCTCAACTCCTTCGGCACTCCCTCGCACTTCAACCACCGCGCGCTGTGCTCCCTGAACCGGCGCGCGGCGATCGCCACCACCATCGGTGAATCCGACTGGGACCTCGGCGACTTCGAGAACAGCCAGTACGTGCTGACCTTCGGATCCAACTGGGCCGAAGCCCACCAGGGGCACATCCCCGTAGCGATTCGCATGATGCGTGCCCGCCAGAAGGGCGCGAAGCTGGTCACCTTCGAGACCCGCATGTCCAACACAGCGGCCCTGTCCGACGAATGGTTCTGCGTCAAGCCCGGCACCGACGGCCTGATCGCCCTGGCCATGGCCAACGTCATCTGCCGCGAGAAGCTGTGGGACAAGAAGTGGCTCGACACCTGGTCGAACTACCCGGCCGAGAAGATCGCCGAGCACGTCGCGCAGTACACGCCGGAATGGGCCGAGAAGGAGAGCGGTGTCCCCGCCGAGGACATCAGCCGCATCGCCCGGGAGTTCGCCGCCGCCGCACCGCGGTCCACCACCATCTGCAATCGCGGCTCGCAGTCGCACCGCAACGGCTACTACAACGACCGCGCGATCACCATGCTCAACGCTCTGGTCGGCAACATGGGCAAGGAGGGCGGCTGGTGCTGGCACCCCCAGTCCGCCTGGGACAAGAAGGCCATCCCCGAGCCGGAGCCGGTACCGGAGAAGCCGACGCGCAAGAGCATCATCGCCGAAGCCAAGGACTGGCCGCTGGCCAACGCCTTCCCGGACAAGAAGATGAAGGTCGCCCAGATCGTCTACCTGTGGATCAAGGAGCGCCGGCAGAAGATCTCGGCGCTCATGACCTACAACGCCGACACCGCCTGGTCCTTCCCCGAAGGCAAGCTGGTGCGCGGCGTCCTCAAGGACGAGGAACTGATCCCCTTCCACGTCTGCATCGACGTGATGTACTCCGAGACCTCACACCTGGCCGACATCATCCTGCCCTGGGCCACCTACCTGGAGCGGTGGGACATCGACTCCCGGCCGCCGCAGGGCCTGGTCGACTACGTCGGCCTGCGCCAGCCCGTCATTCCTCCGCGCGGCCAGTCCAAGGACATCCGGGACATCTTCCCCGAGCTGGCCCGTCGTATCGGCGGCGGCATGGAGGAGTACTTCCCCTGGAAGACCACGGAGGAATATCTGGAGGAGTACTTCAAGCCCATCCCCGGCGGCTTCGCCCACATGAAGGCCAAGGGCATCTACATCGACCCCGCCAAGAAGCCGTTCTATGAGCCCTACGTCAAGCGGCTCACCCCCGACGAACTCGACGGATCCCGCGAGGACACCAAGACCGGGATCATCTACAAGGGCGTCGACGAGAAGACCGGCAAGCCCGCCGCGATCGGCATCCGCCTGAACGGCATCGCCCGCCGCGGCTTCATCACCCCATCCCGCAAGGTCGAGATCCACAGCGACTTCGTCGTCGGCAAGGGCAAGGAAGTCGGCAAGGACATCGAGCCGCTGCCGGTGTACGAGCCGATCCCCAGCCACCAACGGGACTTCCCCGACGACTACTTGATCATGACCAGCTACAAGATCAACGTGCACAACGGGCACCGCACCATGCAGTCCAAATGGCTGCAGGAGATCTCCCACACCAACCCCGCCCTGCTCAACCGGGCCACCGCCGACAAGCTCGACATCGGCGACGGCGACTGGATCGAGGTCACCAGCTTCCGCCCCAACGACGCTGCCATCCCCGGCGGCGACGGCTCCGAGGTCGGCACGATGCGCACCCGGGTCCGCCTCACCGAGGGCCTGCACCCGATGGTGATCGCCATCGCCCACAACGCGGGCCGCAGCGTCGGCGGCAGCTACGCCACCAACGGCAAGGACAGCGCCGACAACCCCGGCTACGGCGAGCTCACCGACCCCGACCTGGACCGCCTTTGGTGGAAGGGCGCCATCAGCGTCCCCCAGAACGACCTGCTGCCCATCTACCCCGACCCGGTGGCCGGCGGGCAGTCCTACCACGACACCGTCGTGCAGATACGGAAGGTGTGACCGCCTCGTGAACCCCATCCCCGTCGGAGCCGACCACGTCAAGGCGTACACCGGCCTGCTGAGACTTTGCGTGCGCCTGCTCAGTCGCGAGATCGACCCCATGCTGTACCGGCAGATGCTCAACGCCGACGCCCACAGCCAGGAACCCCACCGGCCACTCGCCGACCCCGGTCTCGCCCAGCGGGAGGAGGCCGAAGCAATCGAGGAACTGGCCGCCGAGTTCTGCCGGCTGTTCATCGGTCCGCAGCCCGTCTGCCCGCCCTACGCCTCCGCCCACCAGGGCGAAGTGAAACTCGGCGGCCGCTCCGCCCGCGACATCGACGCCTTCCTGGACCGCCACCAGCTGCGGCCGGTGCTCAGCGAGCAGGACGCCGTCGTCGACCACGACCACCTCGCGGTCGAACTCGCCCTCCTCGCCCACCTCTACAGCGTCGCCGCCGGCACGGTCGAGAGCGATCTGAGCATCGAGGAGGCGTGGGGCGCGGCGTACGAACTGCTGCACACGCATACCTGGCCCTGGGCCGACAGCTACCTGCAGCAGCTCGAAGACACCGCCCAGTACGCCCCTTACAACACCATCGCCCACCTGGTCGGCCGCGTACTCAAAGAAGCCGCTGACTGGCCTCTGGAAACTCTCACCCTGCCCGAGAAGGAGAACATCATGGTCACCGTCTACTCCACCACCTGGTGCGGCTACTGCGACCGCCTCAAGAAGCAGCTGGACCGGGAGAACATCTCCTACACCGAGGTCGACATCGAGCAGGACGCCGATGCGGCCGAGCTCGTCAAGAAGGTCAACAACGGCAACCAGGTCGTGCCGACCGTCGTCTTCGCGGACGGCACCGCCATGACCAACCCCGGCGTCCTGCAGGTCAAGAAGCACCTCGCCGGCAACGCCTGACCGCACCCATCCTCCGGAGCCGCCGCATGTCCATCGCCGAGCACCTACGGGACGGGCCCGCCTACCTCGACTACAACGCCACCACCCCCGTCGACCCCGACGTGGTGGAGGCGATGCTGCCCTACCTGACCACCCACTTCGGCAACCCCTCCAGCAGCCACGCCTACGGCCGCCCCGCCGCGTCCGCTGTCGCAACCGCTCGTACACAAGTTGCCGAACTGATCGGCGCCGCCGGCGAGGAGATCGTCTTCGCGGCCAGCGGCTCCGAGGCCAACACCCTCGCGCTCCGCGGCGCCCTGCTGCCCGCCCTTCGCGCCGGCCGCAACCACCTGGTTACCCAGATCACCGAGCACCCCTCGATCCTGGAAACGTGCGAGGCCCTCAAGCGGCTGCACGGGATCTGGGTCACCTATCTGCCGGTCGACGAGCACGGGCTGGTCGCCCCGGAGACCCTCCGGGCAGCGGTCAGTGAACGCACCGCGCTGGTCTCCATCCACCACGCCAACGGCGAGACCGGCACCATCCAGCCCATCGCCGAACTCGCCCGGATCGCCCACGAGCAAGGCGCCCTCTTCCACACCGATGCCTCCCAGAGCATCGGCAAAATCCCCGTGGACGTCGGCACTCTGGGGGTGGATCTGCTGACCATGACCGGCCACAAGTTCTACGCCCCCAAGGGGGTCGCCGCGCTGTACCAGCCCACCCGCTTCAACCTGGAGCCGGTCATCCGCGGCGGAGGACAGGAGCGGAGCCAGCGAGCAGGAACCGAAAACGTCCCCGCCCTCGTCGGCATGGGAGTCGCAAGCGCCAAGGCGGGCCAGCTGCTGGCCACGGAGCCCGAGCGTCAGACGGCTCTGCGCAACGCGCTGCACCGCCAGTTGAGCCAGGCCCTCCCAGGCCGCGTCACCCTCAACGGGCACCCTGAGCAGCGACTGCCCAACACGCTGAACCTCAGCGTCGACGGAGTGATCGCCGCCGAAGCCCTGCAGACGGCCACCGACGTGGCCGCCTCCACGGCCTCCGCCTGCCACTCGGGAACCCACCGTCCCTCCGACGTCCTGCTCTCCATGGGAATCAGCGAACAGCGCGCACTCGGCGCGTTCCGCCTCACCCTCGGCCGCTGGTCCGACGCCGCAGACGTGGACCGCGCCGCACACGCGATCACCAAAGCGGTCGCGGAGGCGCATCAGTGAAGGAAGGCCATGAGCGGCCCCGCCGAAAGAGAAGCCCTGTACGACAGCCTCGCCCACGTCGGCAAGGCACTGTCGAACGGCAAGCGCCTGGAACTCCTTGAACTCCTCGCGCAGGGCGAACGCAGCGTCGAGGCGCTCGCCCACGCGGCAGGCATCCGCCTCACCAGCGTCTCGGCCCACCTGCAGATCCTCAAGCAAGCCGGAGTCGTCACCGCACGCCGTGAGGGCGCACGCATTCATTACGGCCTCGCCGGAGACGACGTCGCCGCGCTCTACGAGCAGCTGCAACAAGTGGCGCGAGCCCACCTCGCCGAGACCGAGCACGCACGCGCCGCCTACCTGGGGCCGGCGGACACCGTCCCGCTCAGCCGTCAGCAGTTGCTCGACCGGATGAACAACAAGACCGTCACCGTCGTCGACGTACGCCCCGCCGAGGAATACGCAGCCGGCCACATCCCCGGAGCCTTGTCCCGGCCGCTGACTGAACTGGACAGCCAGATCCCCGACTTGCCGAGGGTGCTGGACGTCGTGGCCTACGGCCGCAGCACCAACTGCATCCTGGCCCACGACGCGGTGCGTCTGCTGACTGCTCGCGGGCGGCGGGCCCTGCGGCTGGCCGACGGCATCTTGGAATGGCGGGTCGACCAGCTTCCGGTGGAGGCCGGTGAGCCTTCCTGACCGGCGCGCATCACCGAACACCCCGCACCACAAAGGCAAGAGCCGCAGCAGAAGCCAAGAGAGGGACACCAGCTGTGCAAGACGTGAGCCAGGACGCGGTGCGCGAGGCGCTCGCGACAGTCGACGACCCTGAGATCCACCGGCCGATCACCGAGCTCGGCATGGTCAAGTCGGTGGAGATCGGTGTGGATGGTGCGGTCGCCGTCACCGTGTACCTCACCGTCTCCGGCTGCCCGATGCGCGACACCATCACCGCGAATGTCACCGAGGCGGTCGCCCGCGTTCAAGGCGTGACGTCGGTCCATGTCTTCCTGGATGTGATGAGCGACGAGCAACGGCGCGAGCTGGCAACCGCACTGCGTGGCGGCACGGCCGAGCGTGAAGTGCCATTCGCCCAGCCTGGCTCGCTGACCCGGGTGTACGCGGTCGCGTCCGGCAAGGGTGGCGTCGGCAAGTCGTCCGTGACCGTGAATCTCGCGGCGGCGATGGCGGCCGACGGCCTGAAGGTCGGCGTCGTGGACGCGGACATCTACGGCCACAGCATTCCGCGCATGCTGGGTGTCGATGGGAAACCCACCCAGGTCGAGGACATGATCATGCCGCCGTCCGCGAACGGCGTGAAGGTCATCTCCATCGGCATGTTCACGGCGGGCAACGCGCCGGTGGTGTGGCGTGGCCCGATGCTGCACCGTTCCCTGCAGCAGTTCCTCGCGGACGTGTTCTGGGGCGACCTCGACGTCCTACTCATGGACCTCCCGCCTGGTACCGGCGACATCGCGATCTCCGTATCGCAACTGGTCCCGAACTCCGAGATCCTCGTCGTGACGACCCCGCAGCAAGCTGCGGCCGAGGTCGCCGAGCGGGCTGGGGCTATCGCCGTGCAGACCCACCAGAAGATCGTGGGCGTCGTCGAGAACATGTCTGGGCTGCCTTGCCCGCACTGCGACGAGATGGTCGACGTGTTCGGCACCGGCGGCGGCGAGAAGGTCGCCGAGAGCCTCACCAGGATCACTGGCACCCATGTCCCGGTGCTCGGCTCGATCCCGATCGACGTACGGCTGCGCGAGGGCGGCGACGAAGGCCGGCCTATCGTCCTCACTGCCCCCGAGTCCCCGGCCGGCTCGGCGCTCCGCGCGATCGCGGGCAAGCTCGGCGGGCGCCAGCGCGGCCTGGCGGGCATGTCGCTCGGGATCACCCCGAGCAACAGGATCTGAGCTGCAGGCTCAAGGACTTCGAACACCACCACGATGTCTTTCACCGCGGGCAGTGTCCGTGCAGGGTTCCCATCATCCCGGCCGAGGCGGATCAGTCCTCCGTGTAGCGCGCGAAGAACTCGGCCTCGGCCTCGGAGATGCGTCGGGGTGCACCCGTCTCCAGGTTGTAGGCGGCCATCTTGGTGGTGGCCTCGGCGTACGTGTTCTCGGCGTCTCGGATCGCGTAACCGAGCTCGAGTCGCGCTCCTCGGCAGGCCACGACCCAGACGTCCACGCTGACAGCCTCGTTGCTGTAGTCCAGCGGCGTCTTGAAGTCGATGACGGACTGCTGGACCACGAAGGCGTGCATCCGCCGCTCGGCCTCGTCCGCCGGCAACAGCTCCTGGACCATCCTCGTCCGCGCTTCTTCGAGGTAAGTCAGGTAGCGGGAGTTGTTGACGTGCCCGTAGCTGTCGGCATCGGCCCAGCGCAGCGGGAGCAGGTAAGTGAACTTGGGCATGGGGATCTTCCTGTGAGGGTGGCGGCGGAGCGGAGGGGCGCACGCCGGGAAGCCGCTGCGGTCGGCAGTTTCCCGACGGAACCTGCAGGTCTAGGGCCGGTCTGCCTCCCGGACCACGGGCTGGCCGGATACGTCGTTCTCGATCGTGTTCAGGACCTCGCGCAACACGCGCTGCTCGGTGTCGCGCTCTTCGAGGAGCTGTGCGATGCGTGCGATGGCCGCGTCGGCTTCGGCCGGCAGCGCGGCGCGCACCAGCTGAAGCACTTCGGCGAGGCACGCTCCGTGTACGGCGTCCCGCGGTACACGAGCGATGACGGTGGCGGGCTGCATATAGGTGACGGACCAGCAGCCGACCACCTCCTCCACCGCCCACACGACGATGCTCCGGTCGGGCGCGAGCGTCAGCTGGGCGTCGGGGCCCATGAGCTTGCTGATCGCCGGCATCGGGATGCCGTTGTTCCCGGCCAGCGCTGCTGCTTGTTCCGGGGTTGCCACGACCATGCGGGATGCGAGAGACGCTGCCTCCCGCCGCCAGCGTGTGGCGGCGTCCTCCGCCACACGATTCTGCGCGTGCCGCTGCGCTGCTTCCACATCGTCCTGGTCGGCCGCCGTGGCGGCCCAGGCGTTTCGGGCGTCTCCGAGTGCGTCGTGTTCGTCCTCGCCGCCCTCGACCCATGTGATCACCACGAACCTGCACTCGGGCATCGACGCCGGGTAGAGGACGTGGCTGACGACCTCGACCGTCTCCCAGTCGAGCGTCGGCACGTTCATGCGGAACACGTGGCCGTCGCGGGTCTCACCCTTGGCGTTCTCGGTGTCCCAGATGTGGCGGACGTCGGGGTCCTTCTTGACCTTCTCGATCAACTCGCGCAGCTCGGGATCATCCCGCCTCGCGGCCTCGGCGAACTTGAGGATCTTCACGTAGGCCGCGGCGTGCATGTCCCAGTCCTGGTACTGGGTGCGCGCCGCCGGCGACAGCAAGGCCCACAGGATGAGGTTCGCGCCCGGCTCCATCACCCAGGGCCACCACTCGGCCATGGCCGTGTTGAAGCCGAGGATGTTCCAGTGCTGGTCGCACAGGTACGCGGGGCTCGGCATTTGCCGGTCGATGAGCAGTCGCAGCGCCTTCTGGAGCTGGGGCTGGCTGGTGCCGCGCGGCGGGGCCAGCGTCGAGCCGATGTTGTGCAGCATGAGGGCGTGGCGCCCTTCTTCGTCCAGGCCGAACAGCTTGGCCAGCCCCTCGAACTGCGCCGGGGTGAGCCTTGGCGGCACCGCACCCTTTTCGATCTTGCGATAGGTGCGTACGGAGATACCCATGGCCTTGGCTGTCCGCTCCTGAGTGGGGCGACCGGCTGCGGTCTTCCGCCACTGGAGCAGCAGGGCGCCGAACCCCATGAACTGGCCGGCGAGCTGCTTTGGGTTTCCTTCGGAGAAGTTCTCCGCTACCGCTTCACCGGTGCGGTCGATGCCCGGTTCCTGCGCGGCCATGAGACCCTCCCTCGTCGCTCTATCGGGGAAGCGTGGCCTGGGCATGAAAAAGGAGGTCGGCACCACTGCCGACCCCCCCGCCTTGCCACTCTCCACTAAAGACAATACGCCCGATTTAAGGCGATCTTGACCAGCTGTGGCTCGGGCCACAAAAGCGTTCACGGTGATCTTGTTCCGCTCAATATCTGCAGCGCGAATCATCCAAGGGCATTCATCGCTGAATGGGACATCCCCACCAACGTGCCATGATCAATCTGCAAAACCGGCAAATGATTGCCGGTTTTCATTTCTCCCCAGAAACGCCGGTCTAGACCAGGCTCGAAGTGCCCGCGAGAAGACTGCCGGAGCCCCTCATTCCGCTTACGCAGCAAGCGACTTGCCCACCTCGCGCGCGAAACATAGGAGCGGGTCGCCGCTGGCACCTATATGGGCAATACCGGGCAATCGAGGCCCGTTGCTCTCTCTTCTCGGTTTGGCTTGAATCCTTGTGTCAGCGGGTTCACCGGGCCGCTACGGATCGCGAGTCGAGCGCAGCGCTGCGCTCGCGAGTCCGGGACCTGGTTCCAGCCTCCGGACGGAGACGGTGCATCGATGCGCATCCCTGCGGTAGCCGCAGGGACCGCTTCACGGTCTGCTCCTTGCCCGGCACGAGCCGCTACGCGTCACAGCACGACCCCGCCTCACGCGCGTCGCGCCCTTCGGGCGCCGCGGTGGGGCATGAGCAAGAGGAAGACCTATGTGGTGGCGAAACTGTCGTGGCCCACTCGCGGAGTCGGGGTCGCCCTTCTTGAAGGTGCCGCGACAGCGGGTTGCCGGGGCCGAGCGGGCGCGGGGGCTACGGCTCCGCCGTGCTCCGCGTGTCAGCACGGGCGAGCGTGATCTGCAGCGGCGTCTTCGGCGTCAGCTGCGGTCCCTGGACGTCCAGCTTCCGCTGGATGTGACGGCGCTGTGTCGCGCGCTGTCTGAGAAGCGGGGGCGGCACATCGAGTTGCGTCCCTTCCCGATGCCGATGCCCGGTCCTCTGGGCTTGTGGGTCGACACCCCCGCCGCCGACTTGATCATTTACCAGCAGCACACCACGCGGCTGCACCAGGACCACATCATCCTGCACGAGGTCGGGCACATCCTGGCCAACGACGATGCCGAGGGCATCACGGAGGACCCCGACGATCCGGCCGAAGGTTGGTGGGCTGGCATGCTTCCCGCCCTGAACGCCGCCAGCATCCGCCGGGTACGCAAGCGCTGCGCCTACGACTCCGAAGAGGAGTGCGAGGTGGAACTGGCCGCGACCATCGTCCTGGAGTGGTCCTCCGTGCTCAACCGCACCACGCCGGCTGCCGCACTGGACCCCGCAGCGCGCCGGGTCAACGCGGCCCTCGGCGACAACCGAGGGTGGCTGTGATGGTGACCATCGCGTTCTTCGCCGCTCTCGCCGCGGCCATCGCCTGGAAGATCCGCCAGGTGGTCCGAGATCCTCGTAACGCCCCGCTGCGCTCGGTGACCCTCTGCCTGGTGTGTGCCGCGGCGTCGTACCCGCTGGCCATGCCGGGCGGGGCTTCCGGAGTGGACGCGGTCGCCGGGCACGGCGCGGCCAAGCTGCTGCAGAACGTGCTCTTGCTGGCCACCCTCTACTTCCTGATGTGCTTCTACCTGCACTCAGCCGCAGACGAGCAGACCGGCCGACGCCGCGCCCGCCGTGAGGGCGCCGGCCTCCTCCTGGTGATCGCCGCGCTGGTGGCCATCGTCGCGAGCGGCCACGAGGTGCTCGCCGGGAGCTTCTCCACGGCCGACATGACCGTTCCCCAGGCGGCCGGCTTCTACCTGCTGGCGGGCCTGTACATGATGTACGCGCTCGCAGCGGGCTTCTTTTGGACCCGCCGCTACGCACGGCTCTCCCCTCGGCCGCACTCCACCGGCCTGTGGATGACCGCTGTAGGACTGGCCGCCATGGCATGCGCCTGCGCGATCCGTGCTGTCTTCGTGATCGTCCGCAGCATGGGCGGCACGGTCCCGTCGGGCCTGAACGCCGCAGTGGCCCTGTTGCTGGTGATCTCGATCACGGTGTTCGTCGTCGGCGTCAGTTACCCGATCGTGCGGGCCCGGATCACGGCAGTGCGGATCTGGCACCGCCACCGCCGCGTCCACCACCGCCTGCAGCCCTTGTGGGAGCTGCTGGCCGAGGCGTACCCGGACAGCGTGCTGCAGCCGACTGCGAAGTCCTGGCGGGAGAAATGGAGCGCCCGTAGCGTGCACCGGCGCTACCACCGCCGCGTGGTGGAGTGCCGCGACGGCTTGGTGCAGGTCAGCCCGTACCTGCCTGCCCTGCCCACCCAGAGCGCCCGTGGCGCTGTCCTGGACAGCGCGCCGCCCGAGGCGCTGGCCCAGAGCCTGCGGGACGTGCTCGCCGCCGGCACGCCCGGCGCATCAGGCACAGTAGAACCAGTGGCTGCGGTTCCACTGGCCCTGCCCTCGCGGCAGGGGCCGGATGCCGATGTCGAGCAGCTGGTGGCACTGGCGGATGCCCTTCGCGGCGCCACCCCTCGGAACGTGTCGGTCATGACGGCCGCGAACCACGGTTAAGCACAAGGGAGTTACGCATGTTGATCTGCGCCGGACGAGTCCTGACCGGGGGCCGTGGCCAGTACGTGACCGACGGAGCCGTCCTGATCAAGGACGGCCTGATCGCGGCCGTCGGCAGCCGGGACGAGGTCGAAGCCCTCGCACCGGCAGACGAGCCACGCCTCTACTACCCCGCCGGCACGCTGATGCCCGGCCTGATCGACGCACACGTGCACCTCGCGTTCGACGGGGGCGCCGACCCCGTCGCCTCCCTGGAGCAGCAGGACGACGAGGCACTACTGGAAGACATGCGGGCTCGAGCCGAGCAGCTGGTGCGGATCGGCGTGACCACCGCCCGCGACCTGGGCGACCGCGGGCACCTCGCGCTACGCCTGGGCAAGGAGATCGAGCAGGGCACCGCACCGGGGCCGCGCATCGTCTCCGCAGGCATACCCGTCACCCCGCCCGGGGGCCACTGCTGGTTCCTGGGCGGCGAAGTCTCCGGCGAGCAGGAGATCCGCGAACTGGTCCAGCGCAACGCCGAGGCCGGCGCCCAGGTCATCAAGGTGATGGAGACCGGCGGCGGCCTCACCAAGGGCGGCGCCAAGAGTCACGAGACCCAGTTCGCTCCCGCCGACCTCGCCGCGCTCGTCGATGCGGCCCGCGCCGCCGGGCTGCCCGTCGCCGCGCACGCTCACGGCGTCGACGGCATCACCGCCGCGGTCGAGGCCGGTGTCGACACCATCGAGCACTGCACCTGGATGACCGAGGACGGCATCGAGGTCCGCGACGACATCCTGGACAAGATCGTCGCCAAGGGCATCCACGTATGCCCGGCCGTGAGCCCGCACTGGAAGATGCTGCCGCGCTTCTTCGGGCCGGAGCGGGCGCAGGCCATGTTCGACGCCGTACGACGGATGGCCGAGGCCGGCGTGCGCCTGATCGCGGGCACCGACGCGGGCGTACAGCGTGCGGGCCACGACGGGCTGATCGCCGCGCTGGAGTTCTACGAGCACCTCGGCGTGCCCAACGAGCACATCCTGGAGATGGCCACCAGCGAGGCGGCGCTCGCCCTGGGCGTGGCCGACCAGACAGGGCAGATCAAGGTCGGCTACAGCGCCGACATCCTCGTCGTGGACGGTGACCCGCTGACCGACCTCACCGCGCTGGAGGATGTCCGGGCTGTCTTCGCCGGCGGAGTCCGCCGCTACCGCCCCGGCCAGCCGTAAGCGACGCCGCCGAGACGCGGCCAGATGCGAGAACTACTGCCTGGAGCCTTCGGCTCCAGGCAGGTCTCGCTGCTGCAGCTCGGCGGCGACCTCGTTGATGTAGGCAAGGAGGTCGGCACTGAGCCCTTCCTTGCCCAGGCCGCGCGCCGCCACCTTGCCGACATTGCCCGAGGCCAGAAGCTGAAGCCCCTCGACGACCTGACGCGCCGTGGCCTCGTGGGGCTGGAAGTACATCGGCGACACGCCGAACACGGCCGCCAGCCCGTCCCGCAGGGCGGGAGACGCCTCGATCTCAACGCCGGTCCGCAGCGCACAGATATCGGCTTCTGTAGCGATGGGGGCGCCGGCATGTTCGTTGACGTGGCGAGCGAGATCCGCATCCGAGGGACGCGCCTCCGGGCCCGGATAGGAATGCGCAAGCAGATAGCTGATCTTCTCGGCCAGCGACTTGGGAACCTCCGTCGCGGGCGGCGGAGCCTCGTTACCGAATGATCGCTCCTGCGCTGCCAGCAGCGCCTCCACGCTGACGCCGTAGCCCTTGGCGAGCGGCTCGACGAACTGCTCGCTGAGCCGCCTGACGCCCTTCTCTGCGTTCGACACAGGGCCGGCGCTCTTCGTCCCGATCAGCTCCAGCACCTGCTGCCGGTAGACGCCCGCGTCGCAGCGCAGATCAGCAAGGTCCGGGAGACCGGGGCGTGGAAACAGCTCGTCCAGATCCCGTCCGACCGCCGCAGCGAGTGCGGGCAGCTTCTCGGCATCCGGGGGCCACTGCCCGGTCTCCCAGCTCCCGACCGATGACGGCGCAACGCCCAGCGCGTCCGCCACGTCGCTCTGTGTGCGACGGGCCGCGCGCCGCGCGTCATTCAGGCGGCGGCCGTCAAAGAGACGAGGCGGCATTCCACTCCCTGGTTGTTCCTACTGAAGAAATCACAGGCCGTTGACCTGTTTCCCGACGCTGGGATAGTTTCAGCGTAGCGAACGAGGGGTGATCCGTACACCTCATCGCCGACCTGAGCCCGTCCGGCCCCGGGAGCCCGCTCGTGTTGCCCTGCCTCTCACCGCAAGTCGATGGATGCAGCCGGCATGGACAGCTGACCGAGGCCGCCGCTTCCGCAGGCGAGGCTCACACGAGTTGTGGAGCGTTCTTTAGCAAGGTCTGGATCTTGCCGCAGGGTGCCCATATGTTCGTCGTCCCCCCGGCCGGGCAGCACGCCCGGCAGCCGACGACACGAGGAGCGAAGTGCACAACGCGCGATCCGGCTAGGGCGCAAGGCCCTTAAAACAGCGGCGGCGTCCAAGGAGCAGCAACTCCCGGACGCCGAACGCCAAATGGCACTCCTGCCCCAGCAAGGGCGGAGATTTACCCACCTTCACCGCACCGGCCCTTTCCTACGAGGCACACCGGCGCGGGCTTCACTACGGAGGAGAGTCTTACATGCCGCCTGCCCTGCGCAAAAGGCCGGAACCCTCGGCCAGCGCGGCAGCCACCCCCGCCCACCGCTCGTCGACCCACCTGCCGCCGGCCACCGTCGCGCCGCAGCCCTGGGTCGGCACACGCCTCAAGACGGCGGTGTCCCAATGAGCGGGCAGGCACGCAAGTGGGTCTGGGAGAGCAGCGTCAGCCGTGGCACGGCCCGCCTGGTCCTGCTGTCGATCGCCGACCGGATCCCCGACGCGCAGTGCGTCGCCTACGCGTCCCTCACCGAGCTGATGGATCGGACGAACGCCAGCCGTAACGCCGTGCGCACCTCGCTGGCGCTGCTGGAGGACGCCGGAGAGCTGGAGACCCTCCGCGACTACGAGGGCCCGCAGCACAGCACGGTCTACCGGATGCCGCGCCCTGCCGCCTGGCTCGCGAAGGTCGCGGCTGCGCAGAAGGCCGACCCCGAGCTGCGCGTCGAAGACGTCTCCCCCCTCACGGACTCCGACCCCGCTCCCGCCCTGGACGACCTGGACGAGGAGCGGCTGCGCAAGCACCGCATCTGGCGCACGGCAGGGTCTGAAACGGGCCCCCGTCGTCAGGATCTGACCGGGTCAAAATCTGCACCCCCTCGTCAGAATCCGACCCCTCCCCGGGTCAGAAACCGACCCCCCTCCGGGTCAGAAACTGACCCCCAGAACTGTAGTGAACCGAAGGTGAACCGTAGGTACAGCAGCAGTAGTGCTGCCGACCTCACCTCCGCTACCGACTGGCAGGTCGACGACGCCAGCCTGTCCTGGGCTCAGCAGCAGGGACACCTCGAACGCCTCGGCAAGCAGGGCCTGCAGGCCGCCGACACGAAGTGGCGCCACTACCGCGCCGCCTGGAGCCCTCGCCCCGCCGCTGCCTGGGCTGCCGACTGGCAGTCCTGGATCGCCCGCGAGCACACCCCCACACCCCAGCGCCCGAACCTCTACGCCCTGCCCGGCGGCAGCCCCACACCGCAGGCCGGCATGACCCGCGCCGACGCGCACATGGCGGCCCTGCTCGCCGCCGTCGACGAACCGACTGGAACGGAGTAACTACCTTGGAACGCCGTGAAGTTGCTGCCGTACTCACTTACGTCGGCCGCCTGGACCCGCGCACCATCCGCACCGACGCGGGCGAGGCCCGCGACCAGCTCGCCATGTGGCACGAGCTGCTCGGCGACGTGCCCATGACCACCGGTCAGGGCTGGGATGTACGCGAGACCGTCCGCAAGCGCATCGTGAGCTCGCCGTACCCGATCCTGCCCGCCGACGTGGCCCGCGAATGGCACGCTCACCGCCGCGAGCGCCTGGCCCGGCACACCGACCCGACCCCGAGGGCCAACCCGGACAACCCGGGAGCCTGGCGGGCCGAGCTGCTGGCGGCGCGCGACGCCGTGGCTGCCGGGCATGCCGCCCCCTCGGCGCACCGCGAACTCACCGCCGGTCGACACCGGCCGGGCCTCAAGGACCAGCTGGCCGCCGTCGGCTCGTACATCCCGGCCGCCGTCCGCGCCGAGCTGGCCCCCTACCGCCCGGCCGCCGCCGCACGTGAAGCCGCCATCGCCGCCGGCGGCCCGGACGTCCTCGCCGTGCCGTGCGAGTGGTGTCACGCCGCCGAGGGTGAGCCCTGCCGCCGCCGGCGCATCAGCCTCGACGGCTCCGCCCGGGGCAACGCACCGCGCGGCACCGCCCACCCCGGCCGTATCGACCGCGCCCTGGCGGCGCAGGCCCAGGCGTCCGCCGCCTGACCGCAGCCCGCTTCTCCACCGAAACGTTCCGCCTTGCGTACGGCCCGCCGCCGTACCCCGAGCCCGCCTCGCAGCGCCCCGCCGCACCCCAGCCACCACCGGTGCCGAGCGACCCGCGCCGCCCGAGGCGACTTCCGGAGACTGCCTTGCGCCACATCACCACCAACGACACCCCGACCCCGATGATCCGGGGCATCGCCGACCACAGCTGGCAGGCCCGCGGCCAGTGCCATGGCCTGCCGGCCAAGGAGATCGACGAGCTGTTCTTCCACGCGGCCCGCGACCGCGCGGCCATCGACTCCGCCAAAGCCCTCTGCTCCAGCTGCCCGGTGAAGAAGGCGTGCTTCGACTACGCCCTCGACAACGAAATCCGCCAGGGCATGTGGGGCGGACTCACTGAGGACGAGCGCCGCCCCTGGCACGCCCGGGTCAACAAGCGTCTGGACTACAGCCGGGTGAAGGCGGCCTTCGAGGGGCGCGACATCCACCTCAGCGACGCCGAGCGCGAGGCCGTCACCCGCCACGCCTACGTCCGCGGATGGAGCCCCGAGCGCCTCGCGCACACGCTTCGCCTCGACCTCGACTGGGCCCGTGACCTGATGCGCAACGCCGCCCACGCCGTCGCCGACCGCGACCGCTACTGGGACCAGGCCGACGAGACCGACTCGGCCGACGACGAGACCACCGAGGACGACGACGGCTCCTCGCCGGTGCAGGTGCCCCGCCAGGTGCAGACCGACTCCCTGATCGCCGCCCTTCGAAAGGCAGCATGACAAACCCCATCGCCATATCCCTGCCCTCCGGCATCGAGCCCGTCTACATAGTCGCGGCCTTCGCGCTGCTCGCCCTCGCGCTTGCCGGCTGGTCGATCCGGCGCAACCGGAAACGGGCGGACGGCAAGCGCGTCGGCACCCCCGCGGTCTGGGTCTCGGCCCTCGCCGCCCTCAACTGCACCATCTACTCGGGCGACACCAGCTGGCGATTCGCCGCCGACTACCTCGACATGGCCGGCACCGTCGAGCGGGCCATGATGTTCAGCGCGGGTGAGGCGGCGCTGTTCGCGACCGCGCTGATGGCCCGGCAGAACCTGAAGACAACCGGAGCGCCCGGACTGCCCGGCGCCCTGGTGTGGGTGATCACCGGGGTGCAGGTCATCCCGGCGTACGCCGAGTCGGGCGCGGTGGGCGGCACCGTGCGGGCCTTCGTCGGCCCGGTCATGGCGGCCGTGCTCTGGCATCTGGCCATGGGCATCGAGCTGCGGCTGCACAAGCCGGACGCCACCTCGCAGGGGCTCCTGGCCACGCTCGGACGCGAAGCACGGGAGCGGCTCCTGTCCCGCCTGGGCATCGCCACCCGCAACCGCGATGCCGCGCAGATCACCAAGGACCGCGCGACGCGGCGGGCAGTGGCTCTGGCCTCCCAGCTGGCCGCGATGTCGCCGACGGATCGTGAGAAGGACACCAGGATCACGCGTCGGCTCCAGTCGGCTCTCACCCGAGCCGGGGTCGGCACCGATACTCAGCAGCGTCAGGCTCTCCTGGAGCAGCTGGCGGCCCGCCGGCACGCGGTAGCCCTCGCCACCGTCGATCTGCCATCGCCCTGGGTACAGGACGTGCTCGGGCAGGCCGCCGATCGCGAGGAGCGGTCCCCTCTCGTCCCGTCCCCGGTGCCCCTGCCTGCGAGAGAAGAGCAGGCCGGTCGGCGGCGGAGAACGGTCCCCAACGACAGTCCCCAAGACCCCGGGGACGGGGACCGTACGGAATCGGGGACGGGGACGGAGACCGAGGGGGACCGTCCCCACACCGTCCCCGACACCAACGGGGACGGTGAACACCCCGAGACCGAAACGGGGACGGAGACGGGGACCGGAGGGGACCGTCCCCACGCCGTCTCCAACACTGACGGGGACCGTGTCCATGAGCGCGGCTCGAGCCTGCTGAGCGAGGGCGCAGCGGCGACTAGCTGGGACCGGGACGCCGTGTTCGCCAGGGCCGAAGAGGCTGACGCCGACGGGGACGGTAGCGCCGTGGAGGCCCACGAAGGTGCCGTTCAGGGCGGTACGGGACCGTCCCCAGCAGCCGTCCCCAACGGGGACGAGGGCCGGGAGCACCCGGATACGGAAACGGGGACGGAAGGCGAAGGGGACCGTCCCCACACCCTCTCCAACACCGACGAGGACCGTCCCCACACCGACCCCGAAACGGGGACGGAAACCGAGGAGAGCCGTCCCCACACCGTCCCCGGACGTCGGAAGACAAAGGCACAGCGGAGTCGGCCAGGTAGCGGGAAGCCCAAGCGCCCTCAGCGGAAGAAGCTGAGCACCGCGCAGCTGGTCAAGATCGTCCGTCCGCACGTCGCCGCCAAGTTGGAACGGGACGGAAACGCCTCCATCAACCGGCCTCAGCTGCGCGAAATCTATCGCGACCTGGGACTTCCGGGCGGCCGGAACGAGAGCTTGACGCCCGTCCTGGAGCGGCTGCGCGCCGAGGCAAGGAGAACGACCCGATGAAGACCTGCCACAGGTTCGCCAGCATCAAGGCCGAGTTCGAGCGGGACGTCAGATTCCTGCGCGGCCACGCCGAGCGCCACCAGGGATCCGCGCCAGCGAAGACCAGCTGGAAGAACGCCGTCTCGGTGAAGCGGAACATGGCGCGGGCCCTGAACACGCACCTGTCCCGCTGTCGCGAGTGCGGCTGACACCTGCAAAGAAGCAGGTCACACGCCTGAATCCGCATTCCGTCTGGTGGCCCGGCCTCGGTCGGGCCACCGCTCCTGCCACGGAGGGATCGCCATTCCTGCCCGCCACCCGCGTACGCACGCCCCCTCGATCGCCGAGGCCGGCGCCTGGGCGGACGTGCTCGTGCACCACCAACTGCTGCACTCAGCCGTGCTGGCCCCCACCGGCCAGTGGCTCGTCCAGCACCGCCCCGAATCGCCCGTCCGCGTCCTCGACGGCGCGACCGCCATGGTCGACCTGGCCGCCGATATCCAGCACCACATCCGCACCACGAGGAACGACACCCGATGACGAACCCGACGACAAACCCCTATCCCACGCCCGCCGAGCCGGAAACCAACTCGACCTCAGCGGGAGCAAGTTGGTGCGAGAGTCAGACTCCCGTTGGGAGTCTGACTCTCGCGTCCTCCGCTCCGGGGGTGGCGGAGGCGGTCCAGCGCCGGGGGGCACTGGACCGGGGGGATGCGACCGAGGGCGGCTCGCATCCCGAGGAGGAGACGACTCACCCGTGCCACAACCCGCACTGCGCCCAGCACGCGAGTGCGACGCCGAGCCAGCCACCTGCGCGTAACCGCACGCCGAAGACCAAGTCCAGCAAACGCCAGCATCGGATCACCAGCCGCTTCAACGACGCCGAGAAGCAGTCTGTGCACGACGCGGCGGCAGCGTGCGCCATGACCCCTTCCGGCTTCCTCGCCCATGCCGCACTTAGCGCGGCTCGCGATCTCACCCGTACAGAAGCCGAGCTCGCCGGCGAACGCGAAATGAAGCGGCAGCTGTTTGCCCTGGGCCCCGCGCTGAGCCGGATCGGCAACAACCTCAACCAGGTTGCGGCAGCCCTGAACAGAGACGAGCTGGCGCCGCAGGCCCGAGCAGTCCTCGACGGTGTCGACCAGGTTCGCCTGGAGGTGCACGGGTTCATCCAGAACTACCTGGACAGCGAGCGTCCGGCAGCATGATCCCCTCTGTGAACGACATGGGTGACGACACCCATGGCCTGCTGAAATACCTGTACAGCCCCGGCAAGGCCGAGGAGCACGTCGACCCCCACCTCGTCGCCGCGTGGGACAGTCTGGCCCCCGATCCCGGCCGCAACCCCGACTTCAAGGCGGCGCTGCGCACCCTGCAGATCCTGCTCGACCAGCCCGTCATGGCCTTGCCCGAAAGCGAGAGGCCCGCCGAGCACGTATGGCACTTGTCCGTACGCGCCGCCCCCGAAGACCCGATTCTCACCGACGAGCAGTGGGCGGCCATCGCCCGCCGCATGGTCTCCGCCACCGGCATCGCCCCCGATGGCGACGACGCCGCCTGCCGCTGGGCGGCTGTCCGTCATGCCGACGACCACATCCACATCATCGCCACCGTCGTCCGCCACGACGGCCGCCAGGCCCGCATTCGTCGCGATGGCGCCCGCGCCCAGGCGGAAGCCCGACAGGTCGAAATCGACTACGGCCTACGGCGGGTGAACGTCGGCGACGGAACCGCCGCCAAACGCCCGAGCAGCGCCGAACGCCATAAGGCAAACCGCCAGGGCAAGGAGCGCACGCCACGCGAAGAGCTGCGCGAGACGGTGCGCCGCGCCGCCGCCGGCGTCATCAGCGAGCAGGAGTTCTTCGACCGTCTGACCGCCGCCGGCCTTCTGGTCCATCAGCGCGTCGCGCCCTCCGGTGACCTGCTCGGCTACAAGGTCGCGCTGTCTGACGACCGCAACGAGGACCAGGAGCCGATCTACTATTCGGGCTCCACTCTCGCGCCCGACCTCTCTCTGCCTCGCATCCGCGAACGCTGGGCGGGCGGCACCTCCGACCCCGACCAGGGCGCCCCCATGGACCGCTCCTCCGGGTCGGATCGCATCAGGACCTCGGACGCGCGCCGCCAAGCGGCGACGGCGTCCTGGCAGGCCGTGCTCATCATCGACCAGGGTGAGGACGGGCAGATTTCTGCCCTGATCGCTGCGGGCGGCGAGGTCCTCGACGCGCTCGCCAAGACCTCGGCCGCACACACCCGACGTGAACTGCGAGACGCCGCCTTCGTGTTCGAGCGGGCCACCCGTTCCCACATCCGGGCCGAGCGCAAGCACGCCCGCGGTCTGCGGAAGGCTGCCCGGAACCTCGTCCGGGGCGGGCCGGCGCTCGGGCGTGTGGAGGACGGTGCTACCACCGCCATGCTGATCGACATGGTGTTCTTCCTGGTCACGGCCGCCGCCCACTGGCACGCGATGAAGGGGCACGCCCAGCAGGCCGCTGCTGCCCGCCAGGCCGCCGAGCACCTGCGCGCCGCCTACCAGGCCGCAGCGCCGATGTATCTGGGCGTCATGCACGACCGTGGCCGGCGCATGTCCCTGCCCCTGCAGCGCAAGCAGACGGCCTACCTGCGCCAGGCGGTGCCGGAGCTGGCCGAGCAGGTCCTCGCCGAGCCGGGCTGGTACGCACTGGCCTCCACCCTCGCCGACGTCGAGCGCGCCGGGCACGACCCGGCCGCGCTCCTGGCCGAGGCCGCCGAGCGACGGGAGCTGGGCACCGCCGAGTCGATCAGCGATGTCCTCGTGTGGCGGCTGCGACGCATGGCCGACCTGCCCGCCGACGCGTCCACGCTGCCCGAGCACACGACCGCCGCGCCCAGCGCAACCCGGCCTGCCGCAAAGCGTCCGGCGAAGGGCAAGGAACGCCCCGCCAACTCCCGCTGAATTCAACAATCTTAGAGTTGCAGCAGGTCAGGGACTTGCGGCACTCTCCTCGTGCAGGCGAGACGACAGAGATGGAGACGGCATGTTCCGACGCAACCGTGCGGACCGAGAGTTCCGTGATGCCCAGCGTGCCGGCCAGGCGGTGCTGGCGATGCACACCGAGTGGCCGCAGCCGGAAGCACCCAGCCCGATCGCTGCGCCGGCCCCGGCCGCGGCCGCGCCGACGGTCACGGTGGTGCCCGACTTCCTGCCGCCGGACTTCCGGGCGCCGTCTCGGCAGGACGTCTCGGGCTTCATGATGCGCTGGGACGTGCCGCTCGTCATCGACGGCGAAGTCCACGCCTGCCACTGCGGCGCGTACCGGAACTGGGTCGTCTTCAACATGCGCGACGACTCGGTGTGGCTGCGCTGCGAGGCCGGCCACGAAGCCGAGGAGACCCGGCTGAACACCGCCTGGTACAACCGCAACTCCGGTCCGGTCGACCACTTCCACCCCAACCTCGAAGACGGCCTGCGCCACCTCGGCCACTGAAAGCGCGAAACCCCTTCCCCCACTCCTGCGTTCGTCGGCACCCGGAGGGCCGACCCAGTCAGACCATCCGTCTCGCATCACCAAGGGGTTTCCGCATGCGCCGCACCACCACGACCACCCTCGGCCTCGGCCTCGGCGCCGTCTTCACCGTCCTCGCCCTGACCGGCTGCGCCGGCCATGCCAAGCCCGCCGACTCCTCCGCATACCGGGGCGGCAGCACGCGCTCGGCATCCGCGCCGCTGTCCTCGGCCCAACTGAACCAGCGGCTGCTGAACGAGAGCGACCTGGGCGAGGGTTACACCCGCAAGCCAGAGGCCCCGCGCCGCAACAATGACGTCACCGTCATCGGGTGCCCGGCGCTGGAGAAGCTCGGCAGCGACGCGGCCACCGGCTCCGGCCTCGACTTCACCCGCAAGGCGAAGGCATCCTTCGCCTACACCGGCACCAGCAGCTCCGAGGTGAGCGAGGAGCTGTACAGCGACAGCGCCGCGAAGCTCTCCAAGGGGATCTGATCGGTAAGTCCGGCTGTTGCAACGTGCGGAATGCCACGCGATTCGACAGATCCCGACCTGATCGCCGTCTAGGGGTGGAAGATCGGTTCGATGTCGTCGGCGCCGTAGGCACGGCACTGTTGGAGGTTGTCGATGGCCGCGACGTACCAGATTGACGGCGTGTGAGTTGAGGTGTCGGCGCCGGTCGTCCAGTGGACGACAACGGCCCGGTACGGGGCCCCGAGCACGTCGACGAGTTCTCCCGGGCGGATCACGAATCGGCGGGCCCGCCTCACTGCATCTGACTGTGCGCGCAGTATCCGGTTGTCCACCTTGGTCAGCGCCAGGTGGTCAGGGCTGTGATAGATGCGCTGGCCGGTTCGGCGCAGATGGATGAGAGCCTGACCGGCGGCTCGGTGGTGCAATTGATCGTGCTGTGACCGGGCAGGCTCGGTCCACCAGCGATACAGCACATGCTGCAGATCCGGTTCGGTCCTGCCGTCGAGCCGCTCGAGTACGGAACGTATTTCTGTTGCCGGGTCGGCAGACGGCCCCAGGCCCCAGGCACACTTCTGTGTACTTGCTGCCGGGAGACACGGTCCTGGGGCCGGAGGAGTGAAGGTGGTCATCAGTCTCCTGCCCGTGGGGCGGACGGTTGGCCGGTGGTGTGGCGCAGGGCCATGAAGTAGGCGGGCACTTGGGCCCGTTGGCCGTTGGGGAGGGTGAATGTCGTATGGACGAGTGAGTCGCCCTCGGCCAGGACCGTGAAGGCGTCGGAGCCCAGGAGCGCGAGGGCTTCTGGTCCGTCGACGCTGCCGGGGCGGACTCCGGTGCTCAGTACGCGGGTCAGGCCCGGTGGAGGGCCGTGGCGTTCGACGAGGTCGTGCAGGTACTGCTCTGCTGTGGGAGCCAGTTCCACGAACGCCAGGACGCCGGTGGTGCCCAGGAGTGTGCGCAGTGAGCGGGCGAAGGCCGGCCGGTGCTCGGGGAGGATCTGGTGCAGGACGGTGCGCATGTAGATGTTGGCGTCGCCGAGGCGCTCGTGGAGGGCCTCAACGGCAGGGGTGTCGAACAGGTCGAGCACCATGTAGCTGGTGTCGGGGTCGGCGGCGGTGGCGGCCTTGATGGCCGCCGGGGAGACATCTGCGCCGATGACGTGCCCGAAGTGCTGGGCGAGGTAGCGGGTCTGGGTGCCGTTGCCGCAGCCGAGATCGATGAGGACCTTGTCCCGGTCGAGGTGGGCGGCGAAACGCGGCAGGTCCACGGCGCTGGCCAGCTCGGCAGGCGCGTCCCATAGGGAGGTCTCCTGCTGTTCTTCGGTTGCGCTCCAGTAGGTGTCCCAACTGTCGCCGTACTGCGGGGTGTCCGTGCGCATGGGAAGTCTCCATTCAGGTGCGGGGCGGGGCGCCCCGCCGCAGCGCGGGCGTGGATGGTGCACTGCGGCGGGCGTAGTGGTGGCCTGGTACACGGCGATGAGCAGTTCCCGCGTGGTCAAATTCGGCTCGCCGGGCGCGATGTCAGCCAGGTCCAGTCCGTCCAGAAAGGACGTGAGCCGTACTTCGCGCGCAGGTGGGGTGTGCTGAGCGTGCATGGAGGCTCCGATATGCCGTGTTCCGTCGGCCGGTCCCGTGGCGTCAGTCGCTGCTGGTGCGCGGGGCGGGCGGGGTGAACAGGTGCTGCAGTTCGGCGGCCTGGTAGGCGTTTTCCCAGTGCTCCACGATGACCCCGCCTTCGAAGCGCCACAGGCCGCAGAACGGCATGGCGATCTCCTGTGGATGCTTCGCTCGCAGGATGCCGAGGACGGCGCCGAAGTAGTCGTTGGCCGCGATGTGCTGCACGTCCATGAGCAGCGTGTTTCCGGTGAGGCGGATGAGGGCCTGCTCGTGGGCGAGCACTGCCTGGATGCCGCGGCACACGCGGGGGTCCTCGGCGCTGCGGTCGGCGCGGTGCAGCACGATGTCGTCCGCGGCGTAGTCGGCCAGTTTCGGCAGGTCGGCATAGACGGCGCGCAGGACCTCGGCGTGCGGGTGTGCGGTCTGGGCGTGGGCGGTGGTCATCGTGCTGGTCCTTCCTGGGCCGGGACGGGGGCGGTGGGCCGCCACGGTGTGGCCTTGGCGCACAGGGCTTCGATCTCGTCCCACTGCTGGTCGGACAGGTGCAGGTCGGTGGCCTTGAGGTTGTCCTCGAGGTGGGCGACCGACGTGGTGCCGGGGATGAGCAGGGTGTTGGGCGAGTGGCGCAGCAGCCAGGCGAGGCCCAGCTGGGCGCCCGTGCATCCCAGGTTGGCGGCGGCCTTGGTCAGGATTCCTGTGGGTCCCACGAGGTCGCCGTGGCCGAGGGGGAACCAGGGGATGAAGGCGATGTTCTCCTTCTCGGCGTGCTGGAGGACTGCTTCGCCGGAGCGGTCGGCGATGTTGTAGAGGTTCTCCACCGCGACGATGTCCACGATGGCGCGGGCCGCTTCGAGCTGCTCGATGGTGACTTCGGGCTGGCCGGACAGACCGATGTGGCGGATCTTGCCGGCCTGTTGGAGTTCGGCGAGCGCGCCGAGCTGGTCTTCGAGTGGTACGAGGGGGTCGATGCGGTGCAGCTGGTAGAGGTCGATGCACTCGCGGCCGAGGCGGTACAGGCTCAACTCGACCTGCTGGCGCAGGTATTCGGGCCGGCCCAGGGCGACGATGTAGGGGGCGCGGCCCTCCGCGCGGACCCAGTCTTCGGGTCCGCTGCGCAGCATGCCGCCCTTGGTGGCGATGACCAGGTTGTCGGGGTAGGGGTGCAGGGCCTCCTTGATGATCTCCTCGTTGTAGCCGGGGCCGTAGGAGTCGGCGGTGTCGATGAAGTTCACTCCGAGCTCGCGTACCGCGCGGCGCAGCAGGTACTTGGCCTTGTCCGGGTTGGTGGGCGGTCCCCACATTCCGGGGCCGGTCAGGTGCATGGCGCCGTAGCCGAGTCGGTTGACCATCAGGTCTCCGCCCAGCGCGAAGGTTTGGGACACGGTCGTGGCAGGTGTGGTCACAGCGGTTCCTCGATTCTGTGCAGGGGCGGATGCGGTGCGCGGGCTCAGGGGTGCAGCGCGGGCGGAACGTTCGCCAGCAGGCCGTCAGCGCTTTCGGCCTGACGGCCGACCCGGATGGGGTCGGGGGCGCTCCAGGTGCCCAGGGACGTTTCGGCGGTGATTCCGGGTCCGAAGCCGGCCAGCAGACCGCGGGCTCCTTCGGGCAGGCCCTCGTCGAACTGGCGGCGCAGGGCGTCGAAGACGACTGCGGAGGCGATGTTGCCGTATTCGGTGAGCGTGGCCCGGCTGTGCCTGAAGGCGACCGACGGCACCATCAGGTAGCGGGACAGGTCGTCCAGGATCCGTGGCCCGCCGGCGTGGATGATGTAGAAGTCCAGGCGCGAGGCGTCCCAGTTGTGCGCGTTCGCCAGGTCGTGCAGAGCCGGGGCGAGCACGGACATGGTGCCCGGCACCCGCCGGTCCAGGCGGAAGTGGAAGCCGGTCGCCTTCACCTCGTAGCGAATCCAGTCCGCGGTGTCCGGCACCAGGTGCGAGGCGCTGCGCACCAGCCGCATCCCCGAGCCGCCGCCGTCGCCGCGGACCACCGCGGCGGCGATCGCGTCGCCGAACAGGCCGTCGGACAGCAGCGAGCCGACATCGTTGTCGTCGGGCTGATAGCACAGCGAGCAGAACTCGCACGCCACGATCAGCACGTTGCTGCCGGGGTAGGCGCGGCAGAAGTCATGCGCCCGGTTGATCCCGGTGCCGCCGGCCGCGCAGCCCAGCTGCGCGATGGGAATCTGCCGGGTGTCACTGCGAAACCCCAGCTCGTTGATCATCCAGGCGGTCAGCGGCGGCATCGCGAAGCCCGTGCAGGACACGAAGACGATCGCGTCTATGTCCCGAGCCGTCACCTCGGCCGACGACAGCGCCTGCTTCACCACATCCGGGATACGGATCTGGGCCTCGCGGATGTAGATGCGGTTGCGGGCCTCAAATCCTGGGTGCGACAACGTTGTCGCGATGGGCTGGATCAGGTGCCGCTTCGCGACACCCGTATTTTCGATCATCCGCAGGACCAGCGGCAGCTTCGGATGGTCGGGGTGGAGCCGGCGCGCGAGCGCCAGCGTTTCTTCCATCGAGATGGTGTTCTCCGGGACCCATACGGCGGGTCGGCACAGCACAGACATGCGCGCACTTCCTCACGGTCACTTCACTTTGCGGAACCAGCCGTGGACTCGGGGAGGGCAACACGGCGCCATGCGCGCGGGGTTCACTGAACAGCAGCTCTCCAGCCTGCGGCGAAATGCCGGGGCGATTGCGCTGCTTGGTCAATCTCATGTTGGTTCACTGCGGCGAACGAGCAAAAGGGCGCATGGGGTAGCGCCTGAGGTGTTCAGGATCTACGAAGTGCGCTGGCGATCTACGAGGTGCGCGGTGGCGTAGACCAATCATGATGGTCATGGATCTGCTCAGTGAGAGCCGTGGGCGCCGTTGTTCACGCCGGGCGCCTCCGGCGCACCAATCTCCGACGATGCTTTACGAAACGGTCGTCAGCCAGCCGGGACCCTATGCGCCCCGTCAGTGCAGGCCCAACAAAGGGTGCGTCAACGGCGGGTGAGCTCTGCGGCGTACGCGGCTCCGAAGCCCTGGCTGACTCGTTGCCACTGGTCCGCGGTGGTCTGGTGGAATCCGAGCAGGCGGCTGATGACGTATGCGGGTAATTCCGAGGCGATCTCGATCAGCGCGGAGCGACGTGCCACTTGGCAGCGGATGCCCAGGGCCCTCAGACGTGCACCCAGGGAGTAGGGCGTCAGGGGCTGGCCGGGGTAGGCGCCGGGGAAGAGCCATGGGGACTCGTCGAGCGGCGCGGTGACAGCGCGGCCCTGACGTCGTCGTACGAGTTGGCGGATCAGGTCGTCCAGGGGCGGTGGCAGGATGACCGGCTCGCTGCCGAGCTGCAGGGTCAAGGTGCTGTCCCGGTCGGTGACCTGATGGGTGGTGAGCCGGGTGATGCGGCCGGCGGGCTGGGCGAAGAGCAGCAGCAGGAGGCCGGCGGCCCGATCGACGGTATCCAGGGTGTCGTCGTGGATGAGGCGCCGGACCAAGTTCCAGCGGTGATCCTGCGCAATGACCTCCTGCCCGAAGTCGTTGGTGTAGGTGGGTGCTTCCAGCGGGCGGGTGTGTCCGCGCCGGCTGGTCCAGAGCAGGAAGCTGCGGATGAGCGTCCGATGGTGCGCACCCTCGTCCAGCCAGGCATCGAGCTGGTCCTGGGTGCACCCGGTCAGCGTGCTGCCCTGCTGGTGCAGCCAGTCAATGAAGCGCACCGCGGTCTTGATCTCGTGCCGGACTCCGACGATCTGTCCGTAGGTGACTGCCTTGGTGGTGGATCGTCGGCGCAGGCGGCGTAGCGGGCCCCATGTGATGTAGGTCCGCAGGATCTGCCGCTCGTCGAGGGCCTCGACACGGAAAAGGATCTTCGGCAGCCACGCCTCGAGTTGGGCGAGCAGTTCGTCCCGGGCCGGCAGGGCGCCGCCGGCGACCAGGGCTGCGCGCAGATGCCGTACGGGCACGGCGGGTTGGAGGGTGTCCAGGGTGTCGTGGGTGATCGGTCCGCTCCCCTCGGCCAAGGCCGTGAGGATCGCGTGGCGGGGAGAGGCGGGGCGAATCCACCGCAGTAGGGAGTGGGGCTTGGCTCGCAGCAGCGCGGCGAAGACCGGCTCGATCTCCGGCCGCATCCGGTGGCGGGATCCGGTCAGGACACTGCGCAGGCGCTGGCGGGCCACGCAGGCGCCGCACCGGCCTCGATCGTACGGCTGCTCCACGGTGCCGCACTCGGTGCAGGGTCTGCGGGCCGCGGGATGTTTGCTCCAGCAGTGCCGGCACAGTGGCTCACCGTCCGGACTACGGCTGCTGATGCGGCGGAGCCTGCCGCAGCCCGAGCACGGCACCGGCGTTTGTCCGCAGTGCCCGCACAGCGGACGGCCCTCTGGCGTTCGGGAGTTGACGCGCCGCGCGCCGCCGCAGCCGACGCATATCTCGCGCGGCTTCGCCTTCTCCGAACAGGGCTTGCACAGGGGTGCGGGGCTCTTCGCGAAATGGCAGGGCGCCGTGCAGCCGCAGCCTGAGCAGACGGATTCTGGTAGCTGGCGGCATCCGCCGCACAAAGCCCCGTGCTGCGTTCGTTCCACCATGATCCGCATGGCGCCGCATTGGGCGCACGCTCTGTGGTTGAAGGGGTCGGTATGGCGGCAGCTCGCGCACAGGGGCGCACCGTCGTGGGTTCGGCCGCCCACCGGCCGGGACTTGCCGCACAAAGCGCACAGCTGGGGGCGGGAGGCGTGCCAGCACCGCATACAGCAGCGCAGTCCGTCCCGGCCGACCTCAAGTCGCACGGTCCGGTGGCAGATTGGGCAAGCGGGGATGGTAACGCCGACGGCTCCGAGGTCCACGAGCTCCTGCGCCAGGGCAGCCGTCTTGGGCGGGCCCAAGGCGCCCCTTCCCCGCAGAAGGTCGGGGATGTCCTCCAGGGCCCACAGCAGACGGCGCTGGCCGTTGCGGCGGCGCTCCACCGAACGGACCGCTTCACGGATCACCGCGCGATCGAGCCCGACTGACAGGGCACCGATCAACGTGACGATCGCCTCCAGCGGGTCCCGCCCGTCGTCGGGCGGGTGATTGCGGCACCGCGGCCGGCCCTCGCGGTCGCGGCTGGCGAAGTCCTTGATGCCGCAGATGGCACAGGGGTTGGCGTGGTTGAGCCTGCGGCCCTGGCAGCGGCTGCAGATCCGCAGCCCGTTGCCCAGGCCGACCAGAGGGAGATCTTTGCGGCAGTCTCCGCACCGCGGTAACTCCAGTCGCTCGGCACCGTGTTCGCGTAAGGCCCGGATCAACCGCTCGATGGTCCGGGGCCCCTCGGGCCTGCCAGAAGTCAGCAGATCGGGGTCGGCTTGCAGCACCCGTGCCAGGTCACGGCGCTGCGGGCGCTTGCTGATCGCCGTCACCAGCACGGCCTCCACCGCGTGCTCGTCGAGTCCGGGCTCGATCTGGCGCACCGTCTCGACGATGACCGCTTCGGGCTCGGTGGCGTACCGCGGAAGTTCCTGACTGTCCATGGCAGTTGTCTACTCGCGCACGATCCGGGCCCGCCGCGGGCGGAAATCACCGACCCCTGGATCACCATCTGCACCGGCTGCCGCTTCGCGGCGCCGCCCTGCGGCGGGTACGGGTTCGATCAGTTCGTCCATCGCGCAGCCGAGGATGTCGAGTAGCGCCATCAGCGTCTTGAGGCTGAGCCGTTCGGGCCGCTCCACCACCAGGCGGTAGGTCTGGCTGGGCGACAGATCGATGCCCCGTTCAGCCAGCAGGGGGCGCAAATCCGTGGTGGAGAACATCCCACGAGTAGCCATCACCTCCCGTAGATGCCAGCGGTAGTCCAGCTTCGCCGTCACGTCATCTCCCTACCGGCCGCCCTCAAGAGCACGGTCCAAGACCTTGCGCATCATCGTGTTCATGAAGTCCCCGCTGACCCCCGTGTAGATAGCGGTCGTGGAGGGGTGACGGTGGCCTACCTGACGTTGCACGAACGCCGGGTCCGCGCCGTCCTCGATCTGATGGGTCACATGGCTGTGGCGCAGACAGTGCGGCACAAGATCCTTGTCCAACCCCAGCACATCACGGTAGTTGGCGAACCGTTCCTCGATCTCCCGGGCCTGCAACCGGCCTCCCCGCTCGGTCAGCCAGAGCGCCGGCTTCTCGCCCGCCGCCACATAGCGCGGGCGCGCGTTGGTCACGTAGTCCTCGACCGCCTCCACGGCCCAGGGCATGACGCTCAGCACCATGCGACGACGCGGTGGCGAGCCCTTGGTGCGCTTGCCGTAGCGGACCTGCAGCGAGCCGAACCGGCCCAGCTCCGGCGCCTTGGCGTTGCGATAGAAGTCTGTGACGTCCAGCCGGGAGGTCTCCGTACACCGCAGCCCCCACCCGTATATCGCCTTGAACACCGTCGCATCGCGATACGCCGCCAGGGCCCCCTTGCGGCCCAGCCGGACCGCCCGTTCCACCTGCCCATCCGCATGGTCGAGGAAGAGCTGGATCTCCTCACGCGTCATCGGACGCCGGTCCGCGCCACCCTCGTAATCGACCAGGTGCGCAGCGGTGTTCCACTCGTGGCAGACCTGAACGGGGTGCGTACCAAAACGGGCCTCGCACTCCTGCGGCCACTGGTAGTGCGGCGAGGTGATGTAGTCGCAGAACAGTCGCACCGCGGTCTGATAGCTGCGGATGGTCGACTCCGCCCGCTTCAACTCCGCGATCAGATACGTCGTCCACTCGTCGACGTCCGCCGCCGACCAGCACCACGGATAGGCGTTGGCAAACGTGCCGAAGGCCCGGACCACACGCTGCCGGTCAGAGACCGTCTTTTGCTGAAGCCGACGCCCGCCACGCTGCTGCCGGGCCCACCCCTCCAACATCGCCTCAAGCACAGCGTCTTCAGGGTGAAGCAGCGCGACGCCATCCAGCAGGACCAGCCGCGCCGAAGCATCGCTCATTCCCGTTCGCGGCACGCGCACCCCCACTATCGAGTGCTCGAATCATGCATCAAATGCAATCAGTTGTGTAAAGGGCCAGGCCAAGGGTTCTTACTCAGCAGTGAGTTGAGTGGAACGACGCTACAGGTCACCAGGTCGCAGTTCCGGGGATCATGCAGCAGATGCAATTGCCCGGGGTTCGAAGGTCTTCGACGCGATGCTCTCCTGCCCCTCGTACCAGGTGGCTTCGGGCAGCACCGTTGTCGACATGGGCACCGAGAAGACGGCCGCGCCGGACCTGGGCGACGACCAGTGGAGCCAGCTGCTCACCTTCTCCGCCGGCGGACAGCGCACCGTCGTCAAGCAGACGGCGATCCGCACCGGAAACGTCCTGGTCATCGTCTCTGGCTCGCCGGGCCTCGTGGACGCCCACCTGGACAAGGCGCTCGACAAGGCGCGCTCTGCAGAGTGAGCCGAAAGCCCAAGGCCCCTGCCGCGAATGGCTATTCGTGGCAGGGGCCTTCTGCGTGGTGGACACTGCGAGCCCGGCGTGACGAGAGGCCCGCTACGCCGGGGGCGTCGACAAGCTCGAGCCGCCGGATCTCAGTACGGCAAAAAGGCCCGGTCGCCGAGCCGTAGAGACTCGACAACCGGGCAGAGGTTGCGGGCAGGGGCCATCGTCAGCTGCGGCGGACGACGGTGAGACGTTCCTCCGCGCCTTCGGGCAGCGTGCGGCGCGGTACCGGGCCGGGTGCGGCGAGCGAGGAGGCGAAGGCCGCGACCAGCTCGTGCGGGGCGCTCGCGCTGAAGCTCGCACACCACAGGTACGGCGCCCCGAGCACGGGTTCCGCCCACGCCTGCCAGCCCAGCAGGTCATTGCGGGGGTCGGCGTCGTGGATGAGGGGCGGCAGCAACTCCAGCGAGACGTTCGTGGAGAAGCCGGGGTCGGTGGCGGTCGTACGCGGACGGTCAATGTCGCGCAGCCAGCCTCGGGCGCTGAGCGCGGTGAGCACCGCCTCGGCGTTCTCGAGCCCGGCATCGGGGGTCTCGCTGGCGTCGAGCGCGAGCAGGAAGTCGGTGAGCGCCTCGTGCGGTACGCCAGCGGTGAAGTACGCGTTCCACTCGGTCAGGGCCGAGGCAGGGTGCGGGCGGGCCGACAACTGCCAGGCCACCGGGAGGCCGCCCAGCTCGAACGGGTAGGCGGCGAGGATCCACTCGGCGCCGCGCAAGCCGTCGGGGCTCGTATAGAGCAGGGAGTTGCGGGACGTCGGCCACATCCGCCAACCGAGTCCGGTCAGAGTGTCGCCGATCCGCTCGGCGAGGACGCCATCGTCACCGGCCAGGTGGCGCGGGGTGACCCAGTACAGCGGGGCCGGCGAGGCGGAGTGGGAGGGATCGATGGGGTGGTGCGGGTGCAGGGGCGCCTCCGTCAGTTCGGGGTGAATCACTGGCCGTTGTTCGGCCCGGTCGCGCCGCGTCGGCGGCGCGGGGGTGCCTCGATCGGACCCTGCCAGGTCAGAGCGACGGCCACGGCGGGTGGCAGGGGGCCGAACTGCTCGGCCTCCGGGGACTCGGCGATGTAGACCATCGGCCGGCCATGCTCGTCCACCGCCTTCTCCACACCGCCCAGGCGGTGGGCCATGGGGAAGAAGGGGTTGATGGCGAGACGAACGGGCGTGTCGCGGTCGCAGGTGGACAGCAGGTCGCGAAGGTCGCCGACGGTCATCTCGGACGAGTGCGGGTTCAAGGCGTTCTCCTAGCGATAGCGGACGAGGCCGCGAGAGCAGAGGCAGGGTACGCGGCGCGTATGGAGAGAAGGGGACGTGCCCGTCACGCCGGGCGGGACGTTGACAGGATCCGGGCGACGGCATCGGCCACGATCTCCGCCGGTGTGTCCGTGCTGAAGGCCATCCGGTAGCCGGGGACGTTCGCTGTGCCGGTGACGGCGATGACCCAGCCCTCGCCCGTCACCCAGTCCTCGTCCGCGCCGCCGGGCCGGCCGTTGGGGAAGTAGCCGAGGTAGAACCGGCCGTCGCGCGAGCTGACGTGGACGTCGGAGCGATCGTCGACGATGTGCGTGAAGTCGGCGTCCGAGAACTGGTCGATCACCTCCATCGCCTGGCCGGCACCGAGCTTCCAGGAGCGGAGCCGAAGGGCCGCGACCGTGGTGGCGAATCCGGGTTGCGCCGCATCCAATGCCACAGCATCACCTCTCTGACCTGGGGTTTTCGGAAGGTCGTTCAGGTTGACATCCTGTTGCGGAGTCCACCAGTCCTTTCGGGATCTTTCCTGTCTGCCGCAGGCGAACTTGTCCTTGGACAGTGAAGCCAGTCGCCCTGTCATCCAATCGGGCGTTTGACACCGAACCCAGGCGTCACGCCCTCGTGCCGCTCCGACCGCCGTTGGCCGGTACCGCTGCGATCGGGGCGGTTGCGCCCCTGCTGAGCGCGGGGTGGGCGTGGCGGTTTCATCTCGCGCGCGAAGGGCGCTATGCGTGCGGCATGACGATCTCTTCACGCATGGACGAAACCGGGATGCGGTGGGTCTGCGAGCAGCGCATCTCCGCACGCTGGCCCGAGCGTCTGTGCCATTTCCCCGCAGTCGGCGGCCCGTCGAAGGACGGCCCCCGGCGTTGCATCCGACACCTGGCATCCGAAGACCGGGGGCGCCTGGGACTCGGATTGACACCCGATGGGGATATCAGCGCGCTACTCGAAGAGGGAGAGCTGAGGTGGGAGGAGCCAGCCTGTTGGTCGTGGAGTGTTCCGTCGGACGCGGTGGAAGAGCTCAACGCTGATCACCGGCAAGAAGCCCTGCAGGACGACAGGAACGCCTCTTGGGTCAGGAGACTGCTGGGCGAAAAGTCCACAGCGGAGTCCCGGGGCGAGATGGCGTTGATGTATTGGCAGGACGGCTGCTGCACAGTGTGCAGCATCGACGCCAAGTTGGTCACCGATCACTGTCACGTCAGCGGCCTGATCCGCGGGATGTTGTGCGCCTCCTGCAACGTGAAGGAAGGAAACTGGCACCACTGCTCCGGGGCCATCGACAGGTACCGGCAACGTCCCCCTGCTGCCCTCCTGGACATTCGACTGCGCTACTACAGCGCCCGAACCGGCTACGCCGAACCTCTTCCAGCACCGTACCGAGGCGCGGCCTTTCCCTGGTGGGACCAGCTGACGCAACCGAGCATGTGAGGCAGGCAACTGACGCGCGTGGGGCATCGACCACAAGCCCAATTCCGGGACGGCTGAGCCCGTTCAGCGCCCGCAGTGCGGGCATCGACGACTGCGTACTCCTCTAGCCCGTCCTCCCTCATACGTTTCAGGTGGAGGCTGGCAGCGGACACGGAGATGCCTACCGGTCAGCTCCTCCAAGGAGTGCCGCGCACCCTCCGGGGCCGGCCACCAGACGGCCGGCGGCAGGCACCGGACGAAGCTGAGTACGTGACCTGTCGCAATGAAGGTTGAGTGATTCTCAGGGAAGGTTGAGCGGCTGCTTCTGGCGGATTCGGTCCTTGTGGCGGGAGACGAGGCCCACCGCCGGTCAGCTGATCGGTGGCAGGAGGGGGACCCGCGCGGCGAGGAACTTCGGGGCCATCTTGCGGTAGCTGTCGGTGATCAGTTCCGCAAGCTCGGTCCAGTCGGTGTGGTCACCGAGAACGGCGGCGACGACGTTATGGCCCCAGTCGGCACGGAGGAACGGGAACCCACCGGCGGTCAGGCCGAGCAGGTCGTCGACGGGTACCCGAAAAGTCATCACGACCAGTTCCTGATCTGCGGTCGCATACGAGGCGTAGACCGGGTAGCGATCCACGTCCGGCGTGTAGACATGGACGAACGTCCGCGTACGGATCCGCCAGCGCACGCCGATCCAGGCTGGTTCCTCGTACGACTCGGGCAGCTGCCGGCAGATCGACCGCGACCGGTTCAGGATCTCCGGCGGCACGTCTCCAGGACTGGACATGGGCCGACACTAGCGACCGCCGGAAAATTCCGCGCCGGAAGCGGCTGGGCAGGGAAGCCTGCGGTCACCAACCTTCGCTGAGAATCACTCAACCTTCATTGCGACAGGTCAGTACGCGACTGGCCAGCACGAAGGACCGACGAGAGATGCAACCGAAATCGAACAAGTGCTTGAATAGCGACATGGAGACCGTGCCGTACCCCAACGACCTACTGCAAGCCCAACGCGAGTGGCTCCACGCATACGAGACGCTCTCCGCGCTGCCACCCACCGCAGGGGCCACGGCGCTGCGGCGTCGGCTCCTTTTGCTGTCGTCGCGGATCGCACGGCACCCTCACTGGTCGGCGCAGTGCTGCCCGTCGGTTGCTCGCGCAGAGCTGCGCCGCGTGGCACGGGCACTGGAGACCACGGCCGTGTAGGGGGCTGATCACTGTGACCGGCCCTCCACCCCTACCGTTCGCCATGATCACACTGGTCACACCGGACCAACAGGAGATTCGGGTGCGCCTGTACGAGCGACTGCAGACCACGGGCCGGTTTCCGTGGCGGTTTCGTATTGGGGTGCCTTCCTGGGTCGCGACGGAAGACGGCGTGAAGCCCGCCGAATATTCGGTATGGGTCACGGACCGGCAGCTTCGGCCGATCGACGGAGTCGACCTGTCAGCGATCCCTACGCACCGACGCAGGCCAGCCACGCCTACACCCCCGCCCTCGGGGTGGGTCGTCCGCCAGGATTCGGATCGCCGGGGCGGCACGGTTGTACACGACGCAGCCTGCCGAAAAGCAGCTGGCGGGGGCCGGGAGCTGGGTGCAATGGAGGCACTGGACGCACTCATGCGCCCTGGAGCGAAAGCGTGCCACGACTGCGCCGCCGCCGAAGTGCTCGTGCCCGCACTGCAGTTGAGCCAGGGCTACGGCTAGCAGGTGCAGGACTTCGCGGCGCACGCGGCGGGCAGCATGCGCTCGCAGACCAAAAGCCTTGATGCCCACCGGCCGACAGGAGACTCCTGCGGGTATCTCCGATACCGGGAGCCGGACATGGCAAAGCCCCCGGAATCGCGAGATTCCGGGGGCCCAGTGTGGTGAAAGCGGGTGGCGTCAGCTCTCGGTGGAGCCGTCGGCGGTGGAATTGTCCGTGCGCCGTCGGCGGGCCACCACGAGGGCGCCTCCGCCGACGGCGAGAAGCACTCCGGCGCCGCCGATCAGCCACGGGGTGGCGTCAGCGCCGGTGTGCGCGAGGGCGCCATCGGGCGCGGGGGCCGCGGTGCTCGACGCGGTCGCTTCGGAGGCCGGGGTGTCCGAGGCCGAGGCGGACGGCTTCGGGGTGTCCTCGTCCTTGCCAGGCTTGTCTGGGGTCGGCTTGGTGGTGGGGTCGGTCGGCTCTTCCGTGGGCGGCGGGGTGGTGGCGGTCTTGGCGTTGCTGACGGTCACGGTCACGGGATCGCCCGGCTTGGCCTTGAACGCCTTCGAGGGCTTGTAGATCTCGTAGCCCTCGGGCGCCTTCACCTGCTTGACCCAGAAGTCACTGCCGGTACGGGAGTTGATGGGCAGCTTGCCGCTGGCCGTGCCGTCGGAGCCGGTGGTCAGCGTCAGTAGGGTCTTGTCTCCGCTACCGATGTTGACCGTGGACCCGGCCAGCAGCTTGCCGGTCTTGTCGTCCTTGGCCTTCAGCAGGACCGAGGCGTCCTTGAACGGGTCGACGATCGTGAGTGGTGTGTCAACGCCGGGGGTGACGATCACGTCCTGGTCGTCGACCGTGTCGTGCAGAGGGCTGCCGCTGGTGACCTCCTTGAGGCGGTAGACCCCCGGCGTGAGGTCCTTGAAAGCGAGCTGCCCCTGGGCGTCGGTCTTGCCGTTGGCGGCTTCCTTGCCCGCGGAGTCGAACAGGGTGAAGGACGCGCCGCCGAGCACGTCGCCTCCGGGGTCCTTCTTCAAGATGGCCACGCCGCCGGTCTCCGCCTCGGCCGCGTTGCGCGGAGTCGAGGACGTGGACGTGGACGGTGTGGGCTCGGTGCTCTGGGCCGATGCGGTCGGCGCCCAGGACAGGTTGCCGGTCACCGCAGCGGCGACGGCTACAGCGACAGGGAGGGTGCGAGCGGAACGGATGCGCAAGAAGGGACTCTCCAAGGGATACGGGCGGGAACAGGTGAAGGTGGGTGGGCTCAGCGGGAGCGGCCCGGCGTCGGTCTCGGGGGCGAGGCGGCCGGCCCGCTCGCCGGGTGGGAGGGCGCGGTGATGGCGTAGCGGCGGGCGGCGGCACGGACGAGTTGCTGTTGCTGCTCGACGGGCAGCTGCTCGATGCCGGCCAGGCCCTGGGCGATGCCAAGTCCGAAGGGGGATCCGACGTCGAGGCCGGCGGCCTGAACGATCTGCGCTGCGGCCTCGGCTTCGACGAGGACGCCGTAGGAGCTGGGGATGCCGAGCATGTGCTCGGCGTGGTCGCGGGCGCCGTCGAGGAGTTCGGTGAGCGGGATGTCGTCGTTCAGGCAGTCCTCGACGATGTCGAGGAGGGTCAGCGTGGCGCTGTGCAGCCGGTCGCGGAAGTCAGGGTCGGTGAGCCAGAAGCCGTTCGGGCCAGGCGGCGGGGGCGGGCCGTGGACCGCGGTGGTCGGTGGCGGTGGTCGTCGGTGGGAGGGGAACCAGCGAGGTGGGGACATCCACAACTCCGTGGCGAGGTGGTGGTCAGCGGGTGCGGGGTGAGCTGGTGCTGGGAGTGGGCTGGGCGACAGGTAGGGCAGACGGTCGGGACACGGCCGGCGGGGGCGAGAACCAGAGGTGGGCGTACTGCTCGATCGCCGTTCGCAGCCCTGTGCCGTCCGCGCCGTGCCACGGCGGCTGGCTGATGTGGGCGTGCCAGTCACGGATGACGGCGTAGCCGTCTTTGCCGGCCACGAGGTCGCGGGCAGCATCGCGGCGGGCGAAGGTTCCGTGGTCAGCGAAACGGAGGATCGCGGTGTCGAGGACGCCCTGGTCAGGGTGGATGACGCGCAGGCGCAGTCCGTTGTACTCGCCGTGGCGGATGGTGGGGGCGAAGTCGATCCGTAGCCGCAGCGGCGAGTTCGGCTGCGGGGCTGCGTACAAGGCGTCGCCGACGATGGCGTACTGGTGGAGCGGCAGTTCGAGGACGTCATCGAAGAACTGCTGTGCGTGCAGGGCCACGTAGTCTCTCTTGAGCGAAGGTGATCTGATCGGTCAGCGGCGGGGGCCGGAAGGCCGGGCTGGCAGGGCTGCCGACGGAGTTGTGGTGGTGCTCCAGCGCGGGACGCTGCGTGTGGTCAGCGCGGGCGCTCGGCGGGGGTGACCTGGACGGACAGGTGCCGGTACGCCTCGGTGGAGCGGGTCTGCGCGGCCTCTGCGCTGGGTCCGGTGGTGATCAGGTAGCCGATGCGGGCGCTGAACATGTCGCCGTCCGGCGGGAGCACTAGCCTTTCGCCGGCGTCGCGGTGGAAGGTGACGCGCTCGAGCCAGTCGGGGCTGTCGGTGAACTCGACATCGAGGCGCCGCTCGGTGAGGGTGCCGGAGTAGGCGGGGTAGATCAGCCGGATTGCTGCTGCCTGACTGCGTGTTGGGGTGAGGTCGGGCAGCACTCCGCAGGCGATGTCTGCGGCGGCGCGGGCCAGGTCGACGCCGGTGGCCAGGTGGACGAGGTGGCCGATCATGTCTCCGGCGATGCGCGCGTTGACCTCGATCAGGCGCGGGCGGCCGTCGACGATACGGATCTCGACATGGCTGACGCCGTCGGTGACGCCGACGGCGTCGAGGGCCGCGACGGCGACCGGCGCCACGTCGGCGAGCAGCGGGTCGTTCGCGTCGACCACGTGCGCCAGTTCCTCGAAGAAGGGCGGCATCCCGACGGTCTTGCGGGTGAGGGCGACCACGGTGGTCTGCCCCTGATAGGTGACGCATTCGACGCTCACTTCCGGGCCGTCGAGGTACTCCTCGACCAGGACCTGGGTGCTCTCGACTCCGTGGCCTGCGGTCTGCGCGGCGAAGGCGTATGCGGCGGGGAGTTCGTCGGCTGTATCGACGCGGATGACGCCCATGCTCGCGGCGTGCGCGGCGGGCTTGAGGACGACGGGGTAGCCGATCAGTGCGGCGGCATCGGCCGCCTCGTGCTCGGTGCGCACGTTCACCGACACGGCGGAGGGCACCGCGTGGCGGGCGAACAGCGTGCGCGAGGTGTGTTTGTTGCGGCAGCCCTGGAGTGCCTCGGGAGCCGTGGTGGGCAGGCCGAGCTGGCGTGCGAGACGGGCGACGGGGACGAGGTACCACTCGGTCCACGTCAGCACACCGGCCAGCTCGTGCCGCTCGGCGAGCTCGCGCCCGGCCGCGGCCAGTGCCGCCTGGTCGGTGGGGTCGGCGACGGCGTAGTCGAGGAGGAACTCCTTCTCCCAGGTCGGCTCGGCGCCGGAGATCAGGACGACGTCGTAGTGGGCGGCGACGTTCGCAAGGCACGTACCGCGATACGCGTGCGCCTCCATGTCGGCGGCGGCAACGGCCAGGACGACGGGGCGAGAGGACAACAAGGCTCCAAACAGTTGCAGGGCAAGGGGAATTGAGGCAGGCGACCGGTGTCAGGGGGTGCGGCGGCGGCGCAGTTCGAAGGCGCTCGCCCAGTGCGGGTGGTCTTCGATCAACTTCCTGGCGTAGAGGGCGGTGTAGTTGTTGTTCAGCCCACGCACGCCCGTCGGCAGTTGCCAGCGCAGGTCCTCGAACAGCGCCTTCAACCCGATCTTGGTGGCTCCTGCGGCGAGCCGGTCGGCCGTCAGGCGCTCCAACGCGCGGTAGACGTACGGGTGCTCGGCGTCGAAGGCCAGGAACCGGTCGGTCAGCGTGGGGCGTGAGCCCGCCCGGAACGAAGGTCGCGATATCGGCAGGAGCATCTGGTCGGCCGGGGCGTAGGACGAGGACATGGCGGATCTCCGTGAGGTGGGCAGGAAGGTGATCGGGACGGTCAGGCGAATGAGGTGCGCAGGGCGGGGGTGGCGCGCAGCCGGGAGAAGGCGACGAACAGGCCCGCGGCCTGGAGCACGGCGCAGAGAGCGATGACATGGCCGAGCTGAGCGGGCGACACGATGGCGACGAGGACGCCTGCCATCGGGAAGGGCAGCAGCAGCACCAAGATCGTTAGGGAGAGGGTGGCGCCGAATACGTCTGCGGGGATGAGGCGGGAGCGCAGGGTGCGCAGCACGACGGTCATGCCGCCCTCGCCGGCCATGAGGACGGCGATCAGGGCGAGATAGGCGTGGTAGGTGCCCGCGAAGGAGACGGCCAGGCACGCCGTGGCGGCGATCGTGGCGGAGACAGCACCGACCGGCCACAGGCCGAAGCGGTCAATCGCCCGGCGGCACAGGAGGACAGCGCCGAGTGAGGCGACGGCCGCGATGGACCAGATGAATCCGACGTCGGCTGTGGAGTGGCCGAGCTGCTTGACGATGATCACCGGGGCGGCGGCCTGCAGCAGACCGACGGCCAAGTTGGACACGGTCAGTCCGGCCACCAGCCAGCCGAGCGTCGGCAGCGCCCGCAGGGTCGACCATCCGGTGCGCAGTCCCTTCAAGACGGGCTGCGGCACCTCGGGCTCCTGGCGGAGGTACTGGCGCGGGGCCAGGACGCTGGTGAACAGCGAGAAGACGGCGATCACCGTCAGCATTCCGGCTGCTCCGGCCCACTGGAGCAGGAGGCCGGCAAGGGCGGGGCCGGACAGGGTGGCGACCTGGTCGATGCCGAGGAGCACCGACTGCACCCGGTGGGCGCGGGTGCCGGCCTCGCGGCTGGCCACCCCGCCCGCGGTCTCGACCGCGATGTACGAGCACTCGGTGAGGATCCCGGTGGACGCGGCGAGCACCATGACCGTGACCGTCGCCCCGAGCCCTGCCTCCTGCGTCGGAAGGATGAACGCGGCGGCCAGGACGACCAGGGCCCGAGCAACGGAGGCATAGCGGAGCACGGAGGTGGTCCCGTGCCGGTCGACCAGGGCCCCGGCGAAGGCGAACGCCCCCAGTCTCGGAATCCACTCCAGCGCGAAGGCGAGGCCGGTCAGGGCCGCGGAGTCGGTGGTGGCCAGTACCAGCAGCGGGATGCCGTACGTCGTCATGGCGAACGCGGCGGCGTCCGTGCTGCGCGGCAGGTAGATGCCGCGCAGCAGGGTGGGGACCGGGCGGCGGGCATGCCGCGGTCCGACTCGGGATCTCACGCAGCGCGCCCCGCTTCCGCCGCCTCCTGGGAGGAGCGGGCGTCGGTGTGGTTCAGGACGCGGGGGTTCGCCTGCAAGAACTCGCTCAGAACCTGATGTGGCGCCGACGGTTCCAGCGTCGAGCCGGACGCGTGCGGGCTGCGGCTGTTCAGCTGGAGGGTGTGCTGGACGCGGGTGACGAAGTCGGTGCTGGTGTCGGGGAAATGGCGTGTGCGTGCCCAGCGGGCCGCGGTGTCGTACAGCTCGGCGAGGGCCTCGCCGCTCTCGGTGAGCCGGTAGCGGTCGGGGGCCTGCTGATCGGCGTGGACCAGGCCGAGATCGCGGGCGATGTCGATGGCGTGGCGCAGTTGCCCGGGGGTGAGGTCGCCGAAGGCGCCCTGCAGGCTGCCCTTCTGGTGGCTGATGGGGCCGTTGTCGTCGATCTCGGTCACCAGGCGTATCAGGCCCGGCAGGGTCAGGATCCTGATCGCGCGGCGTTCATGCAGGAGGTTCTCGGGCACGGAGCGGTTCATCGGCGCGGGCCTCCTGCCGGGGAGATCGGGCGGGCGGGTATCTGGTGGGAGAAGAGGTCGCCGGGCAGCCACGCCGGGCCGTCCGGGGTCGTGGTGGTCAGGGCGGGACGGGCCGCTGGTGCCGCCGGAACTGCAGGCGCCGGGAGACGGGGTGGAGTGGTGGCCCACGGGCCGGAACGGTTCTGCGACGGGGCGATGCTCTGCCCCCGAGACCGGCGGGCATCGGCCTCGATGGACGGAGCGGTCGCCCAGGCGGAGATGGCCTCGAAGACGGGGGCGAGTGCCCGTCCGCTGGCGGTCAACTGGTAGCCGCCCGTTCCGCTGGTGGTGACCAGGCCGTCGGCGACCAGGCGCTCCAGGGGCTTGTAGACGGCGTTCAGCCCGTAGTCCGGCATGGCCTCGGTGGCCACGGTCTTGGCGGTCGCGGTGCCGCGGGCCTGCAGGGACCACAGGATCGGGGTGGTGTGGCGCGGCGCGAGCAGGGCGACGGCGTCGTCGATGTTCTGGGCCGGCGCGATCCGCTCGGGCTCCATCTCGCCGGTGTGCTTGTTGGCGACCAGGTCCTTCTCCAGATATGTGTCGCCCCAGGCCGCGATCACCGAGAGGACTGGCAGCAGCGCGGCACCGCGGCTGGTGAGGCCGTAGGTGACGTGGCGCGGGGCGTACTCCGTGCGCTCGACCACGCCGGCGTTCGTGAGGTGACGCAGCCGGGGATGGAGCTGGCCATCGGCCAGCCACGGCAGCCGGGGCTTGAACTCGGCGTAGCGCAGCGGCTGGGAGGAGACGGTCATCAGCACCCACACGCTCCAGCGCGGGGCGAGCAGGTCCAGGGTTTTGGTGACGCCCAAGAGATCGTTCGGTGTGGCGGGGGGCGGCGCGGTGGTGGCCAAGATGGGGGCTCCTCAAGCGGTGCGGGTGGATCAGCGGGTGCGGGAGGTGGTCGCCGTCGGGGCGGCGGGTACCGGCGGAGCCGGGGGTTGGGTGCCTAGGCCGGGCACGCGGCGCAGTCCGCCCAAGACCGCGGTGGTGCTCTTGGCGTAGGCGTCTCGGGTGGCGACGGACTCGGCGATGCGGCGGGCGCAGTCGAGGATGTGGCCGGCGCTGAACCGGCTGATCTCCCTGTCAGGGGCGGTGAGTTCACGCAGCCGCTGCAGCTGGAAGGCGATGTTGCTTTCGGCGAGGGCCAGGTCGCTGTGGTTGCCGGTCAGGGCGGCGAGCAGGGTCGTGTCGGGGGTGGTGTCGGCGAGGGCTTCGAGTTCGGCGAGCGGCTGTCCGTACAGCGCCTCGATGCGTTCGGCGACGAGCTGGGAAACGGCGTGGGACGGTGTGTCGGGCTGGGGCAAGCGGTGACTTTCAGGGGTGGCGCATCCGCGCCGCCCCGGCGCGGGGTGCGGCCGGGGTGGGCGGCGCGGCGGCGGTGATCTTCGGGCTCAATGCGGGGGTCAGGGCTGCCAGTTGCGTCGGGGGCGGCATGGTGCGCAGCAGCTCGTCGAGCGCGGCGGTGTAGCCGTCTCGGCCGGCCAGTGCCGCCTCCAGCCAGTCCGCGTCCCACCGCAGATCGCTGGCGGACGGATCGCCCATGTCTGCGTCGGCGGCCGTCACGGCATGGACGCGATCTCGGACGCGGGCAACCTGTTCTTCGGCGATGGCGAGGAAGCTCCGCAGTTCCAGTGCGCGCTGCAGTGCGGCATTGGCCTCGCCGCGTGCTGCCTGCGCGTACAGCTCGGCTACGTCGGCGCCGAACGCTTCCTGCAGTGCCCCGTCGCGACTGGTGGGCTTGTCGATGACGCTCACCGTGCCGCCCCGTATGCCGTGGTGTCCCGCGCGCTGGGCAGCGTGGGCGGGGAGGTGGGCAGGGCCGGAGCGCGGCGGGCGGCGGGGGACGCGCCACGCCACACGCCGGGGCCGCGCTTTCCGGGGGCGTTGGGGTCGAGGAGGTAGGTCACCACCATGGCGCGGCCGTCGCGGGAGGCGACAGCTGCGTTGACCTGGTGGGCCAACTCCATGACGGGGTCGTCGAGTACGTCGGGCGGCTGGGTGCCCAGGGCCTCGACGAGCGCGTCTTCCGCGATGTCGAGCGCCTGCTGCGTTTCGGTGAGCAGGCCGTACCAGTGGACGACGGTGGTGGCCTCGGGGTTGGCCTGCGGTGCCGCCTGAACCGCCCGGCGCAGGTCGGCGAGCGGCATCTGGAATCGGTTCTCGATTTGCTCGGTGATGACGCGCATCACGTCTTCGCTGGCGTCGAGCACAGGAATTCTCCCTTCTCTTCGGTAATTCGCGTGCGGGCACGGGGAATCGACCCCATGCCTTGGGGTGGGAATGCGGAATGCAGCCCCAGGCGGGTGCCGGGTGGGCTGAGAACAAGAGTCCGGAGAATCCCCGGTTTCGGTAACCGGGGATTGCGTGTTACGTTCCGCGCCACTTCGCACACGGCAGATGGCATTCCGCCGGGGTCGGCGCGGGAAATGCCTTCGCGCTAGCGGGAGTTCAGCGGCTCGGTCCGCGCGGCGGCGCGGGGAGAGCCGGCAGTCCCGGGGCAGCGGTGGCGGGCCGGGCCGCCGGTGAGGCCGTCGGCAGCGGGGGCTCCTCGCCGTTCCAGTGCGCTTCCCACCACTGAGTGGCGGACTCGAAGGTCTGGAAACCGCCCTCGCGCAGGGTGTACGTCCAAGCGTCGCTGTCGACTTCTTCGAGCAGCACGCGGAAGGGCACCGCCGCCTTTTCGTCGAGGGCGCGCAGCATCACGGTCGTCTCGATCGGATCGCTGTCGTGGGTGTAACTGATGAGTAGGGCGAAGTGGTCGCCGTCGCTGCGCAGCCGCTCCTCCAGAACACGGGTGGCTTCGTTCGCGGGCGTGTTGCCCATGCCGTCGGCCAGGAGGATCTTCTCCTCGGGACAGCCGCGGGCGATTAGCCAGGACTGGGCCATGGACGGCAGGGGCAGTTCCGCGTGGTCGAAGCGGTAGGTGCGTGTCGTCGGGTCGCGTTTGAGATACAGGGCGACGAGTTGCGGTTCCCCAGGGATGCCCCAGGTGACGGCTCCGTTGTGCATCAGGTAGAAGCTGTGCTCGGCGTCGTCGCTGTGGTGCTCGGCGAGGACGGCCATCTGGTCCTGCTCGATGCCGATGTGCCCCCAGAACTGATCGGCGACGTGGTCGTTGACGGCTTCGTATCCGTCGAGGCGGAAATCGGGTTCGTAGCTGGGCATCGGTACTTTCGGTCGTGTCGCCTTCGACGCCGTGCGTGCGGCACAGACGTCCTGTTCAGCGGTGTGTACGGGAGACAGCGGGGACTGCCAGCGGCAGGGGCGCGGGCGTGGTCCCGGGCGGTCCGGCGCGGCGGGGTGCGGTCAGCACGGCTCGGCCGGCGTCGGTGAGGGTGACGGGCTGCCCGGCCTGCACCGGGTGCGCGGTGTCGCGCTCCACCAGGCCCATCTCCTCCAGGCGCTGCAGCTGGGCGTAGGAGATGCGGGTGCGGGTGGGAGTCGCCACCGCGAGGCGGTGGGTGACGAGGTGCTCGTGCAACTTGGCGCCCTGGGCGATGGCGAGCAGGGCCGCGACGTCCTTCGTCGCGATCTGTCGTGGCGCCTGCCGAGGAGCGGCGGCCTCGATCGGCTCCAGCACCGCGGCTGCCGCGGTCTGCTTCGTATCGCGTACGTCGGCGGCCTCGGCCAGTTGAGCGAGGGTGCGATTGATCCGTGCGAACAGCGCTTGGTCCACCGATAGTTCGCTGGTGGCGAGCCGAGCGAGGCGGACGCGATAGAAGGTGACGTCCCGCTCGGCCACCACTAGGTCGCGATGGGCATCGGCCAAGGCCGCGTGCGGTGCGTCCAGGAGTCCGCCGTCGCGGTGCCGACGTAGCTCCTCGACGCTGTAGCCCACAGCGGTTTCGATCCGGTGATCGAGGGCGGTGGGTATCTGTCGGCCGGAAGGGGGTGAGGTCATTGCAGGGCGGCTTTTGGATCTGGGGCGAGCGCGTCCAAGGCGACACGGATCTCGACGTACGGGCCGTCACGGGTGTGCCGGGTCGGTCCGAGGCGGTCGAGGATCCGGAGCATGGGCGCGTTCGACGCCTGCGTGAACGCGGAGAGGGTGTGGCCTCCTCGCGCGCGAGCCAGGCGGGCAGCATGCCGGGCCAAAGCCGTGCCGATGCCCTGCCGGTGACGGTGGTCGACCACCTGCAGCCCGAGGTCGAAGACTCCCAGCTCCCGACTGACCGGCCCGACGCAGACCAGGGCCAGAGGCCGCTCGTCTGCGTCGAGTCCGATCCAGCACTGCGCGTGGGCGAGCAGCCAGGACAGGTCGCGGGGCGTGAGGCGGGTGCGGCCCCAGCGGCGGAACAGGTTCTGCTCGGAGCACTGCGCGTGGAAGGCGGCGACCAGGTCCCAGTCCGCCTCCGCCACCTGCTGGGTCCGCGTGAGGGCTGGATGCGTCAGCAGGAGCAACTCGGGCGGGCAGCCAGCAGGTCGGCGCGTCGATAGGCCCGGTAGCGGCTGCCGTCAGTGGCCCGCGGCTTGCGGGGCTGGACTCCGTAGGTGCGCAGGAGCAGGCCCAGCCGCAGCGGGGTGAGGTCGGCGTAGCGCCAGCGTCCATCGGCCTGACCGGGCAGATCGCGCAGGCGCTCAACCAGCTCTGCGGTGCTCACGTACTGCGGGGAACCCTCGTCGTCGAAGACGTCGAGGCAGGCGTGGACGATCGTCTGCGGGCGGCTGGGGCAGGTCAGAAACTCTTCGCAGGCGTCGTCGTGGGGGTCGTCGAAGTCGTCCGGGCCCTGCAGGTCTGCGAAGTCGTCGAATCCTTCGAAGTCCGTGTCGAAGTCGGGCTCCTCGTCGTCCTCCGGTTCGTATTCGGCCGGGGACGCGGGCTCGTACGCGGCGGCGCAGCAGCAGGAGGTGGACAGGAGCGCGCTCAACTCGGCACCGGCTGCCATCCGTTCGACCAGCAGGTCGGTCAGTGTGTTCAGCTGCTCAGTGGGGCTGACCCCGGGAAGGTCGGCGGCGGCTAGCTCATCGAGCTGCCGGTCGAGTTCCTGGACCTCGACGAACACGTTGAGGATGGCGCGGTGGTGCGGGTTCTCGGTGACCTGGGTCGGAGCGAGTACGGCGGCGGCGACCTGGTCGATCAGGGTGGGGAACTGCGTCAACGAATGGGGCCCTTCAGGGTCGGGGGCAGTGCGGGTCGGGGAAGGCCGGGGATCGCGTAGGGCGCGGGTCCCGGTTTGGGGACGGGCGGGCGCGTGCCCAGCTGCGGCGAGCGGGTGCGGGCGGCGTGGGTGCGTTCACCCAGGGGGCGTCGGCGGATGCCGAGGCGGGCGCGGGCGGTGTCGTACACGTCGTGCGCCTCGCGCGGCCGTACGGCCACGACGTGGATCTCGGTGGTGTGCGTGGAGTTCGCGGGCGCCGGCCGCTGGGCGTAGACGATGCGCCATGCGTTGCGGTGATCGACGTAGACCTTGCGGCATCCGGCGAGGTCGCGGGTGAGTTTGGCGCCGAACAGGCGGGCGTTGACGATGTCTTGGAGCTGGGAGAGCGCCAGGTCGCGGATGTCGCCGGGGGCCTGGAGGAGGTCGGTCAAGGCGCGGGGGTCGAAGGACAGGCCGAACGCCGGCCGGTCCTCGTTGCCGGTCATCCGTCGGCCTGGCCGGGCTCGCCGGTCTCCTCGTGGTCCTCGTGCTCCTCGGTGGCGGTGGTGGTCCGGTTCGAGGGACGAGGGCCGGGCAGCAGGCGGTGAGCGGGCCGGTCCGGATCGGTCATGCACGCGGACAGCGGTCCTCCGGCTGCTCGGACGGTGGCCATGGCGTGGGTGAGGAAGTCCCGGTGCCACACGAACAGTCCGGACAGTCCGGCTTCGGCGTCCTTGTGCTGCTGGTAGGCCAGCCACAGGGCGTGAAGCCAGGCGACGACGTCGGCGTGCTCCTGCCACTGCTCGCACCACGGGGCGGCGGTCGTGACCTCCGCCCCGTAGACCCGGAGGAGGAAATCGTCGACCCAGTCGCTGAGTGCATCGAGTTCGTCCTCGTACTCCTCGTCCTCCAGCTCGAGGATCGGGCGCGGTTCGGGCGGTGCAGGCGCCGCAGGTAGGCCCGCGAACCCCGGCAGCCCGTAGGCGGCGAACGGCGAGTCCGGTGACGGTGGTGCGGCGGCGAGGCTGTCGATCTGGCGGGCGTGCTCTGCGGATCGCGCCATCAGTTTGGCGACGTTCGCGTTGACGCTCGCCAGATCGACGTCCGGCATCCGGATCGGCTCCGTCTCGCCGTCCTCCGAGGGGAAATGGGAGTCGGGTATCCGGGCCCGTTCCGTCTCCGCGTCCTCCGGTGGGTTTATGGATTCAGGCACGAAAAAGGGCCTCCTTGGGCCGCGGCCATAGGGCGTGAATTTCGGCTCCAACGATCCAGAGAATCCCCGGTTTCGGTAACCGGGACTTCGCTGCTATAACGCTGCGCGCGGCGCGGCGCGGCACGCATAGAACGCGCCGCAGGCCGCGCCGCTCGGCAAGGTCAGCCTCAGGCGGTGAGGGTCAAGTCATCCTGGGAGAGGGTCTGTTGCAGCGTTTCGGTGAGACGGTCGGCGGCGATCTCGGCGTAGTGCTTGGTCTTCTCGACGCCGATGAAGTCGCGCCCCTCCAGCAGGGCAGCGACCCCGGTCGAGCCGGAGCCGCAGGTGAAGTCGAGCACCGTGCCGCCTTCCGGAGCGATCTGCACCAGCTCGCGCATGACGGAGACCGGCTTCTGCGTGATGTGCTGGCGCGCCTTGCCGCTGGGCTGCGAGGCGCTGTAGAGGCCGGGCAGGTAGACCGGGTTGCGGGCGGCATCGATCGGGCCGTTGGACGCCCAGACGATGAACTCACAGTTTTGCGTGAACCTGCCGCGCTGCGGCCTGGCCTGCGGCTTGTGCCAGGCGAGCACACCGCGCCACAGCCAGCCGGCGGCCTGGATGGCGTCCGTCGTGATCGGAAGCTGCCGCCAGTCCGTGAAGATCAACGCGGTACCGCCGACCTTGGTGAGCCTGATGGCCTCGGTCATGGTCTGAGTCAGCCAGAAGCCGTAGGAGCGCTGGTCCATGTTCTCGCCGGTGAAGTCCGGCAGCTCATGCCCGGCGTCAGCCGAGGTGTACTTCTGCTTCGCGGACCGGGAGGTGCGCTCCTTCGCCGTCCGCCCACCGCTGTTGTACGGCGGGTCGGTGATGACGGAGTCGACGCAGTTGTCCGGAAGCTCAGCGAGGACGCCGAGCGCGTCGCCCTGGTGCAGAGAAAAAGGCAAAGAAATACCCCAATTCGGGTCGTGTGAGATGAGGGAGAGACACTCCAGCTCGCCGATATGACGCCACAGGACCGAATGCGGGCGGACGGCTCCGCGGTCTGCAATGTGAGGGGGCGAGGGGAGGAGCCAAAACTGTAGGGCACGATCCCCGGTTGAGCGCTATCGCAGCCGAAAACCCCGAAATAGAGCCTTGATCGGAGACGATTTCGGCAACCGGGGATCCGCCCTTACTGTTTTGGAACTGCCCGGCGAACACCGCCGATGGCGCATCCCCGCCCCTGCCTTCGTGGAGGTATCCCCATGTCCTGGCACACCTGACCCGACGCCCTGTGCCGTTGCGAGCAGCAACTCGCAACGACACCCGGGCCACCTGAATTGCCCACCACCCGGACGTCGCGCCCTTTCCTCAACGACGCACGCGCCGCCGGGACTTCACCAAGGACCCCGCTGTGACATCGCTCTACCCTCTCCTGCCCGCGATCCGTCCGCCGGCCCGTGACCGCCTTCCGGGAGGCGGACCGGATTGAAGGGCATAGCCGCCGGCATCGGCGTCGTCGTCCTCTCTCCGCTCCTGCTCGCGGGCACCGCCATGATGATGGCGTCCTCCAGCGAAGCCACTACCACCGCATCGTTCAGCGGATGCCTGACCGGCATCGACGCCGGCGAGGTGACCAAGGAAGTCACCAAGCTCCTCGACGGTGCGTCCGGCAGGGACATCCACATCCAGGGCCTGGACCTTCCGGCCGAGCAGATCCCCAACGCGCAGACCATCGTGGCTACCGGCATCAGCCTTGATGTGCCCAAGAAGGGGCAGATCATCGCGATTGCCACCGCGATGCAGGAATCACGGCTGCGCAACCTCAACTCCGGTGACCGGGACAGCCTCGGCTTGTTCCAGCAACGCCCCAGCCAGGGGTGGGGAACCGCGCAGCAGATCCGCGATCCGGTCTACGCCTCCGAGCGCTTCTACAAGGCCCTGCTCAAGATCGACGGCTGGCAGCAGATGAAGGTCACCCAAGCCGCCCAGGCCGTCCAGAAGTCCGGCTACCCCGACGCGTACGCGCAGTGGGAGGACCTCGCCACCGCGCTGCAGCAGGCCATCGCCGCCACGTTCCCGAACGCCGACAAGGACAAGCCCACCAAGGACAAGGACACCGAGTCCAGTTCCGGCGGGTGCACGCCGGACAAGGACGGCACGTCCTTCGGGCGGATCCCCGAGGGCAGCGTCCCGAAGGGCTACAAGATCCCCAAGGACGCCGCCCCGAAGGCGCGCAAGGCCATCGAGTGGGCCATGCACCAGCTCGGCACGCTCTACCAGTGGGGCGGCTCGTGCACCGACTCCCACGGCCCCGACCCAATGGGCCGCTGCGACTGCAGCTCGCTGATGCAGCAGGCGTACGCGCACGCCGACGTCAAGCTCACCCGCACCACGTATACGCAGGTCAACGAGGGCAAGGCCGTCTCGGCGAAGAACCTCAAGCCCGGTGACCTGATCTTCAGCCGCGGCACCGCCGCCCGGCCCGAACACGTCGGCATGTACATGGGCGAGGGCCTCGTCATCGAGGCGCCGCGCACCTCAAAACCGGTCCGGATCACCCCGATCAAGGACTGGGACATTCTCGCCGTCCGCCGCGTCCTCTGACGCCGCGCGCCGCCCGGACACCTCCCGGGCCGCGCCCGCCGGGCCACTTCTCGAGCCGCGAGCGCACCCCTCTCCTCCCTCTCTCTTCCCTTCCGCCGGCCCCTGCACGGCCTGCGCACGCAAGGAGCCCCGCCACACCCATGCCCATACCTCTCGCAGACCGCGCCGCAGTCCTCCTCGCCTACGACCCAGGCATCTCCCCCAAGGGCGGCGGCCTGCCCGGACTGAGCGTGCTGAAGAACGTCGTGAACAGCATCAACATGTTCGGGATCGTCGCCGTCGTCGGCGCCCTGGCCGTTTCCCTCGGCGTGTGGGCCTGGGGCCACCACACCGGTGGCCACCAGGCCGAGGCCAACGGCAAGAAGGGCGCGGTCGTCGCAGCCGGCGCCGCACTCGGCCTCGGCGCCGCCAACGGAATCGTGGCGTTCTTTTCCGGCCTGGGGTCGCAGGTCCACTGATGCCGAAACGACTCCCCTCCCTGTCCGGGTACGGCGTGACCTGGTCCGCTAACAAGCGCGTCGCGATCGGCGCCCTGGTCATCACCGCGCTGCTCGCCATCGCCGCGACCGCCGCCTGGTTCTCCGGCAACGGCGAACACAGTCAGAACGCCAAGACTCCGCCAGCGGCGGGCAGTTCCTCACCCTCTGAGGCCGCGCCCGCCCCCGCGGCCGGGTCGGGGTCGGTTCCCAAGCCGCCGCAGATCGCCGAACCAGTCGCCTTCGCCAAGGCCGCGGCCCAGATGCTCTGGTCGTACGACACCCGCGACACCAGCCGTGACCAGCAACTCGCGGGCATGCAGGCGTGGATGACCAAGGAGACCAAGTACGCCGACTGGACATCTGTCTCCGGCCAGGTGCCCGACCCGCTGCTGTGGTCGCGCATGGCCGACCAGGACCAGCACGCCACCGGCACGGTCACCGAAGGCCACTACCCCAGCGCGTTCAAGCAGGCCCTCGCCGATGACCCGTCCGCGATCACGAAGGCGTACATCTACGTCGTCACCGTCAACGGCAAGCAGCAGATCGAGTGGAAGAAGGGCGGCGGCGGAGCCGAGGACCGCGCCGTGACCCTCGCCGTGCAGTGCCGGCCCAACCACGACTGTTCCCTGGTCGCCATCGCTCCCAGCGTCACGCAGTGACCTGCCCGACCTCCAGAAAGGAGGGATCTTCCCTTGGACTTCTGCGGCCTCCCCCTCGCAGACAAGCTGTGCGCAGTCGGCGAAGCGGTTGATTTCGCATCCGACCCCGGCAAGGCGATCGGTGACTGGATGGCCAAGAGTTCCGGTGAACTCGCCGCTGCTTCCGCCGATTTGGCTGCCGAGGCGGTCAACAAGACGACCAAAGTGGACTTGAACGCGGGCTGGTTCGTCGACAACTACGAGATGTTGCTGCCGATCGGCCTGATCATCCTCGTCGGAACCTTCTGTGCCCAGCTCGTCCGGGCCGCGTTCAAGCGAGATGGCCAGGCCCTGACGCAGGCGTTCACGGGCACTGCGGGCGGCGTCCTGTTCGCCTTTGCCGCTATCGCGTGCACGACCGTCGCCATCGAGGTGGTCGATGCTCTATCAGACGGGCTGTTCAAAGCCTCGCACCTGAACATCGAATCCGCGGTACGTCGCATCGTGAAGGTCAGCATGATCCCGGGCCTTGCCGGACTGGGCTGGCTCGTCGCGGTGTTCGCCGGTCTCGGTGCCGCGATCGGGGCCGTCATGTACTGGTGCGTGATGATGGTCCGCAAGGTCGGCATCCTCGTCATGGTCACCCTCGCCGTGTTCGCCGGGGCCGGCGGCGGCTGGGAGGTCGCCCGCCGGTGGCGCCGCGGATGGATCGAGGCCACCGCCACCCTCGTCGTCTCCAAGCTCCTGATGACCGTGATCTTCGTGCTCGGCATTGCCGCGATGGGTAAGACCGAGGCCAAGGACGGGATCGGCGCGCTCGCCGACGTCTTGGCCGGCATCGTCATCATGGTCTTGGTGCTGCTCTGCCCGTACGCCACCTTCAAGTTCGTCCACTGGGCGGCCGAGGGCACGGACGGAGAATCGATTCACCGCGCCGGTGGTGCTGGCGCCCAACTCGCCAAACAGCACGCCGAGAAGGCCACCCGCAAGGCCGCCGCCATGGCAGCCACCGCCGGAACCGGCGGCGCGGCAGCCGGAGCGGGCGCCGCCCAGGGGCCCGATGCCGCCGGCGGCGGCGGATTCCCCGGCGACATCGCCGCCAACCCCACCGGAGGCGGCGGCCAGGAAGGCCAAGGCTCTCAGGGTTCCGGAGGCGACGGACTCAAGAACGGCCTCGAAAAGGCCGTCCAGCCGCCCCCGACGAGCCCCAACGACGACACCAGCGGCCAGGTAGGCGGCGCGCCCGGAGGCGGCGGCGGTTCCGCATCGCCCCCCAGCGGTGGCAGTGGCTTCATGTCGCAGCCCGGTGCTGGCAGCTCCACGCCCCCGCCGCAGGGTGCCCCGCCGGCACCTACCTCGACCGGCACCAGCGGGACCGGCACACCGCCGCCCCCGCCGACCGGCCTGTAGCTCCCGCCCGACTCCGGGGCGGCACGCGCTGCGCACTACTCGCCGCGTGCCGCCCCGGCCATCGCCCCGCGCACCCTCGGAACGGCCCTTGTCTGATCTCACCGTCACACCGCTCACCGTCAAATTCCCCCACCGGTCCAGGCGCGGCATTCTGCTCGGCCTCTCCCTGCCCCAACTCGTCCTGGTCTCCTGCGCCTTGGCGCTCCTGCTGGCCACGGTGGTATCCACCGGCCTGCTCGGCGCCATCGCCCTGACCCCGCTGTGGGCGGTGGTCGCCGCCCTGGTCGCCATCCGCCGGCACGGCCGCTCGCTGATCGACTGGACGCCGATCGTCCTGCGCTTCGCGCAGCGGCGCCGCACCGGGCAGACCCTGTGGCTCGGCCGGCCCGTCACCCGCCCCCGCCAGGACGGCGTCCTGCACCTGCCCGGCACCGTCGCCTCGCTGCGTGTGGTCACCCCCGGCGACTCCGCCAACGGCGCCGCCGCCGTCCACGACCCGCACCAGCAGACCCTGACCGCCATCGCCCGGGTTTCCAGCCGGGCCTTCGCGCTCCTGGACCCCGCGACCCAGAACCACAACGTCACCGGCTGGGGACGGGCCCTGGCGGGCATCGCCCGCACCGGACACGTCGCCACCGTGCAGGTCCTGGAACGCACCGTCCCCGACAGCGGCGACACCCTCGCCCGCCACTGGAGCCAGCAGGGCCACCCCGAAACCCTGGTGGCCGGGCAGGTCTACAGCGACCTGGTCGCCTCCGCCGGACCGGCCGCCGCCCCGCATGAGGCGTACCTGGCGATCTCCCTCGACCTCAAGGCCGCCAAGCGCCTCATCAGCCAGGCCGGCGGCGGACTGCCCGGCGCCTTCACAGTGATGGAACAGACCACGTCCTCCATCGCACAGGCCGCGCGCAGCGCCGGACTGATGGTGACCGGCTGGCTCAGTGCCCGCGAGATCGCAGCCGTCATCCGCACCGCCTACGACCCCAAGGCGCTCTCCGGACTGCAGCAGTGGTCAGAGTCCGGCCGGGCCGAGGCCGACCCGGCTGCCGCCGGGCCGGTGGTCCAGGTCGAGGAGTACGACCGGCTCACCACCGACTCCGCCCGGCACGCGACGTATTGGGTCGAGGACTGGCCACGCACCGAAACATCCGCGGGCTTCCTCCACGGGCTGATGTTCACCGCCGGAGTCCGCCGCACCCTGTCCCTTATATACGTGCCCCAGGGACTCGAATCCGCGATGCGCGACGTGCAGCGCAAAAAAGCGGCGATCATCGCCGACGCCAACGAACGCTCGCGACGCGGACAGGTCGACTCCGAAGCCGACAGCGTCGAGTACGCCGACGTCAAAACCCGCGAACGCCAGCTCATCGCCGGCCACGCCGACGTCGCCCTGACCGGACTGCTGACGGTGTCCGCCGAGACCGACGCCCTCCTCGACGCCGCCTGCGCACAGATCGAAACCGCCGCCGTCACCGCCCAAGTCGACCTGCGGCGCCTGAACTTCCAACAGCCCGACGCCTTCACGCTCGGCGCCCTCCCACTCGCGCGCACCGCTCTTTAGTCCGCCCCCGGCGCCAGCCGACGTCCTGCCATCGCGGCAGGAAGGAACCCTTCCCCTTTGACCTCTGCCAACCCCGTCGGCGACGCGTACCCGTACCTGCGGGCCGCCAGCGCCGGCATCCGCCACCATGCGCGCACCATCGCCCCGCGCGCCCAGCACCCCGCCTCGTACGCGGACCGCGTGCACCTCGACGTGCTGCACGCCCACCTGACCGCGCTGCACCAGCTGCTCGACCAGCTCGCCGAGACCACCCGGCCCCCGCATCCCGCCGCCGGCCGACAGCTCGCCACCGCACACATCCGGCTGTGGCAGGCCACCGCTGCCGTGCACGACGCCTTCCACCTCCTGCCCGTGGCCGACGAGACCTCGGCGGGTACCGAATGCCACCCCGAGCGACTGCCCGAGGGGCCGCTCGTCCTGACCATCTGCCAGCGCCACCTCGCCGCCGGACACGTCGTACGCCGCAAGACCACGCCGGCCGACCTCAACACCCCGGCACCCGGCCACACCACTACCTGCAGCCAGTAACCCCCACCACCGAAAGGCCCTGCATGCGCACGCTCAAGCGCTCCACCTCCACCGCCGTCATCATTGCCGCGCTCGCCGGCACCGCAGCCCTGGCAACCGCCGCACCGGCCTCCGCCGCCAGCTACCGCTGCACCACCAGCGACTACACCGTCGACGACCCGTCGTACTCCGGCCCCGACTCCGACAACTGGGATCTGACCGTAAAGCTGTGCGCCAAGAGGAGCGGCGGCTACATCTACACCACGGCGACGGTCTATTGGGACGGCCCCTACTCGTCCAAGCAGAACAACAGCGGCACCCTCAACAAGGCACGCTTCCACCTGCAGACCAAGAAGAGCGTCAGCGGCCCGGACAAGGTCGCGAAGTACGCCAACTACACGGGGCTCGAGAACGCCCTCGAACACAGCAGCAACGGCGGAAACGGCTCCTACGAGACGGGAACCCTCAAGTACCCGGTGGGCAGCGGCGGCTACCTCGCCGACGGCTATATCGAGCTGGACTGGTCGGGCGACGGCAAGAGCTACCAAGCCCCGATTCTGTTCGACGCCTCCCCGGTCATCTGACCCCCGCACCGCATCCAGACCGCCGTCACGTGAAAGCCGCCCCGTCATGAGCCACCGGCCCGCTCGCCGAGCCCGCCGCGCCAGCGCCAGCCCCCTGTTCACCCCACACGGCACCGACCGGTCCGCCCGCAAGGTCGCCCGTCGGCAGCTCGCCGAGGCCGCCGCGAAGGCCCGCGTCGAAGCGACCGCCCACACCAGCGGTGCCGGCGCGGAGGAACAGGAGATGCCGGCGCCGCTCTTCCCGCCCTCCGGCCGCCCCGGCCCCACATCCTCCCGCAACAACAAGATCAAGCTGCCCGCCCACCGCATGACCACCGCCACAGCCAGCGGCGCGTACCCGTTCCTCGCCGAGGGTGGCCTCGGCGCCGAGGGCATCTACATCGGCCGTGACGTGCACGCTGAAGCCAGCTTCTGTTTCGACCCGTTCGCGCTGTACGGCAAGATCGAGGGCTTCACAAACCCGAATGTCCTGCTCGCGGGCGTGATCGGGCAGGGCAAGTCCGCGCTCGCGAAGTCCTTCGCGCTGCGGTCGATTGCCTTCGGCTACCGGGTCTACGTCCCGTGTGATCCCAAGGGCGAATGGACGCCCGTGGCCCAGGCGTTGGGCGGCACCTCCATCGCCCTCGGGCCGGGGCTGCCCGGCAAGCTCAACCCCCTGGACGCAGCGCCGCGACCCAACAGTGTCTCCGAGGCCGACTGGGCGGGCGAGATCCGCAAGCGCCGTCTGCTGCTGCTCGGCTCACTGGCCCGCACCGTGCTCGGGCGGGACCTGCTGCCGATGGAGCACACCGGTCTCGACGTCGCCCTGGACGCCGTCGTCACCCGTGCCGCCGCGAATGGACGCACCCCGCTGCTCGGCGACATTGCCGCCACCCTCAACAACCCCGACGAACTCGACGTAGCCGGGGGCGTCATGTCCGGCCGCCTCGGCGACGCCTCCCGCGACCTGGCCCACGCCATGCGCCGCCTCGTGCACGGTGACCTGGCCGGCATGTTCGACGCCCCCAGCACCGTGGCGTTCGACCCCAACTCGCCGATGCTGACCATCGACCTGTCGCGCCTGGGCGGGGCCGGCGATGACACCGCGCTCGTGCTCGCCATGACCTGCGCCTCCGCGTGGATGGAGTCCGCGCTGTCCGACCCGAACGGCGGTCGGCGCTGGATCGTCTACGACGAGGCATGGCGCCTGATGCGCCACCCCGGCCTGCTCGCGAGGATGCAGTCCCAGTGGAAGCTGAGCCGCGGCCTGGGCATCGCCAACCTCATGGTCATCCACCGGCTCAGCGACTTGCTCACCGCCGGTGACGCCGGATCCCGTGGCCGGGCGCTCGCCGAGGGCCTGCTCGCCGACTGCTCCACGCGCATCATCTACCGGCAGGAGACCGACCAACTTCACGCCGCCGCAGCACTGTTGGGGCTGACGTCGGTGGAGGCCGACGCGATCTCGCACCTCAATCGCGGACGAGGGCTCTGGAAGGTCGCCGGACGATCTTTCATCGTCCAACATCTCCTGCATTCACATGAATTGGCCCTCTTTGACACGGATGCCCGAATGCACTGACGAAGGTCAGCGAGTCCCGCCTATTTAGCAGGTCACGACCGTCTCAGACATCTACTCAGGACAGGAATGTACGACACCTCCATCCACCCCTATGAGATCCGTAGGACCAACCCCGACTACTGCCGGTCAACGGCGCGGAGCCTCGAACGGGTCGCAGACCAGCTGCCGCACTCCGTCGCCCAAGGACAGGGGGAGTTCATCAGCGACACGATCGATGCGGCGCTCACACACGTCACCTGGGAACTGGGCTGCATCGTGGGAGACCTCGTCAGCAGTTTTAACGGCAAGGGTGATGACCACCTGATGCTCGCTACTGCCATCCGCCAGTGCGCAGCTCCCCTGGGACTCGCTCAACTCCACCTGACCCAGGCCATGGACCAGATCAGCGCCCACCATCAGATCTTTGCACCAACTACAAACCCGCAGGTCAAAGCTCCGAAGGTTCTGCTCTCGGCCCTGCAGCAGGACATCGATCACGCCCGCACCGCGATCTGCACCGCCGCCAACCAGTTCAAGATCAACGCCTCGCTGCTAGACAGTGGCCCCATCGCCGCCGCGCCCACGCCGAACTGACGGCAATACAGACCATCAGTCGAGACGTATCCACCGTCCCCGATCCCTGGATGCCCTCATCGAACACCCAGCCAGTCCTCCGCGATCCGCCGGTCCCGGCTCCCGGATGGTGCACGAAAAGCTCGGCGCCTCGCCTCAAGCCCTCGGCCGCCTTCACAATGACGGCCCCGAACTGGTCCTCGCCGACCTGCTGTACACGGCCGCACGCCACTTGGACCACGTCCACACGCAGTTCACCGAGGCCGCTCAGGGCGCGGCCTCCACGCTGACGCACGCCGCCGCCGGGAACGCGTCGATCAACTCGCGCGGCGTGCTGCAAAACACCGGCACGCAGATCGACATCCTCGCCGCGCGCCGGGCTGATGCCGTCGACCGCCTCAGAGAAACCATCAGCGCATACCGGCAGGTGGCAGCCTCCAAGTCCCCTTCCCGGCAAGGCACCCGGCCACGAGACATACCCACTCCGAAGGTCACGATCACCGTGCCGCCACCCGCGACCACGGCCAACCGCGGCCACCACCGTTGACCGCGGCGCCGCCCGGATGACGGTCTGCGGCGGCGCCAGGGAGGTGCGCCGTGCGCTACCTCGGCACTCCCTCGGGGCCTGACATACGGGCCGCGATGAGCGCGGGACGCATCGGCTGTATGACCACCCCCGCGCAGGGCAGCCGCATCCCCGAAGGCGCCCTGTACGCCTGCGACAACTCCAAGTTCGGCAGCGACGGCAAAGGCCGCTACTGGCCCGGCGCCGAGGCGTGGTTCACCTGGCTGTCGCGGACCATCGAGAGGTACGGGCCGGATCGCTGTCTGTGGGCGCTCGCCCCGGACCAGCCGTTCGACGCCGACGGCACCCTCACCGAGTCGCTGCCGTGGCTGGCCCGCATTCGCGAGCTGGGCGTCCCCGCGGCCTTCGCGGCACAGGACGGCTGCGATCAACCCGGGCTGCTGCCCTGGGACAGCTTCGACGTCCTGTTCCTGGCCGGATCGACCGAATGGAAACTCGGCCCGGTCGCCGAACGGCTGGCCCGCGAGGCAAAGGCCCGCGGCAAGGGCGTGCACATGGGCCGCGTCAACTCCCGGTCCCGTCTGAAGATCGCCGAGTGGTTCGGCTGCGACAGCGCCGACGGCACCTACCTCGCGTACGGGCCCGACAAGAACCTGCCCAAGCTCCTCAAGTGGCTCGACGAACTCGACGGCACCCCCTCCCTCCTCGGCGGCGCGCACCCCTTCGGCGCTCCCGACGCGGTGCCGAGAACCTCACCCGCACGCGAAGCCCCCCGCCGCCGCGCACCACCGCGTCAAGCGTCTGCCGCCAGCGCACAGATGTCCCCGCCCGTGGGGAAACCCGCTGCTGCCGTACCGCGGGCCGGACGTCCCGGCACCCGAACCCGCTGACCGCGCCGTCACCCGCCGCACACTTCCAGGAGTCCATCTGCCCTTCCCTTACGACCAGGTCGGTCAGCTGCACTCGCTGGCCGAGCGCATCCACAGTGCGGCCGACGAGCTGCCGCTCACCGACTCGGTGCACTCCGGCGCCGACAACCTCGATGACCTCGATGACCGGACTCGCGACGTCGCCGGACTGATCACCCACCTCACCACCGCGGCAGCCTTCGCCGCACGCACCGTGCGACGCGGACGCGACCCGGAATCCGACATCACCCGCCGTACGGTCGCCCAGCTCACGCGCACCGTGGGTGCCATGGGGCACGCTCTGGCCGACCTCGGCGAAGCCGTCGCCCATGCCGGCGCCCTCCACCAGCTCGGCTCTCTTCCCCGCTCCGCGCAGCGCACCACGGCCATCGAGTCCGAGCGCTCCCAGCTGCACGCCCGGATCGACAGCACGCGCCAGCGGCTGAACCAGGCCGGCGGTCGGCTCCATCAGCAGGCCGACCGGCTCGCCGCTGCGCCGACGCCGAGCCGCAGCCCCAGCACGACCAGCACGATCCCTGTCACCCCGCCCGGCCCTGCCATCTCCCGCAGCCGCTGATCCCTTCCCGACCAAGACCCTGGAGCACACCCATCCACACCGCCCGCCGTGTCCTTCCCCTGCTCGTCTGCGCCGCGCTGCTCACCGGGGCCGCCACCGCCTGCAGCAGCGACGACGCCCCATCTACGAAGAAGAACGCCACCACGCCTGCCGCTCCGAAGCCGGTGCCCGCGCTCAGTGACGCGCAGGCCCGCGCCGTCATCAGTAACTACTCGAAGATCAACAACGAGGCCAGCGCACAGCGCGACCAGACCCTGCTCGACACCGTCGAGGACGGGCCGATGTACGCGATGTCCGTCTCCGACTACACCGAGACCGAGGGCCTGCCCAAGGCCGACCGCAAGCCGTACAAGCCCTGGTCGTACGACACCTCCAGCGCCAAGCTGTACATCCCGCGCTTCACCACCGGCCAGAACCGCTGGTTCGCCGCCGCGCTCTCCGGCGAGAAGGGCAAGGACCCGAGCCGCATCGCCGTCTTCGCCGAGCAGCCGAAGGACAAGCGGTGGGAGCTGGTCTCCGTCGTCGACCTCGCTGGCACGACGCTGCCGGACGTCGCCCTCGACAAGGACGGCTACGCCACTGCGGTCGCCGCCAGCGGCAATAAGCAGCTCGCGGCCGACGCCAGCCTGCTGCGCACCGCGGTGCTCGACAACTTCGCGACCGGCGGGACGAACACCGGCACCAAGGTCTTCGACCCGACCAGGGCCAGCCAGCAGCAGATCAAGGTCCACGACGAAACCACCCGCAAGTTCGGGAAGTTGGGCACCACCGTCTTCGCCGGCGGCACCAACCGGTTCAAGGACGCCTACGCGCTGAAGACCAGCGACGGCGGCGCGCTGGTGCTGTTTGCCCACACCCATACGCAGACCGACGCCGTCGCGCACTCCGGGCTGCAGATCAATCCCGACAAGGACGACAACGCCTGGCTGCACGGCATCCCGCGCACGTCGGTGACGTACACGTTCGTCTGTGCCGATGCCGCCACCGTGCCCGCGAAGGCCGCTCCGTCCCGTCTGATCGGCTACACGTGCGCCCGCACTGACGCCTCCGGCCCGCCCGTCGGCTCCGCTTCGACGGACCGCGCGTAGCCGAGCGGAGGGATCCCTTGTCCCTGCCCCACCCCGACTTCGAGTTGTACGACAACGTCGGTCGCACCACCGAGCAGATCACTGCCCATCGGGACGACCGGCCGACCGCCGACGACCTGCATCGCTGGGCCGCCTACGACGCACAGGAGTTCAGCGCCTCGCTCCCCGGCGACGAGGCTGGTCAGAGCATCATCGACTGGACCCGTCAGCTCTACCGGGTACGCACAGCAGCCGAGTTGAACACCGTTGCGCAGGCCGTCCTCGGCGACGGACGCAGTGGCCTCGGCGAGCTGCACACGTTCCTGGAGACCGCGGCCGAATGGTGCGAGCACAACCAGGAACCAGGCATCGCCGCGCGCTACCGCCAGCACGCCGAGGAGCTGTCAGCACTCAGTGATCGACTCGCCTACTTGAGCGAGGACCACCTGGCCAGCATCTACCGGCGCACGAACCGATCGGCATCCGCGCAACTCCCGCGGGCCGTGCCTGCGGCTCCTGTCGCACCGCCTGCGCCCGCACGCCGATCCGCCCGCTGACCCTGCCGACAGGAAGATCCTCTGTCCACTCGTTCTGTCATAGCCCGTCCCACCGGCACCGGATACGCCGGCAGTTACGTCCACTGGGACGGCTACCCCAGCCATCACCTGCCCCTGCTGCTCGCCGCACACCAGCATCGCTTCGCCGGGGACACCGACGCCCTGACCGCGTACCTCATCGACGAGGCGCCGGAGGGCTGGTCCGTCCTGGGCACCGACCTCCTGGACGGTGCACCCGATGCGCTGCGCGAGCACCTGGCCGGCGGGCGTAACGAACCCGGCCGCCGGTACCCGGCTCACCCGACGCTGCCCCCGTTCACCTGGACCGAGCGAACGGCGTCCCAGCTGAGCTGGGGCTACGTCCTCCACCCGTCGGGCATCGAAGTGATCAGCGCGCCCGGCGCGGCACGCGGCCCGGTCGTCGCGTGGGGCACCGACCCCCGCGCGCGGTTCCGCGACACCGCAAGCCTGTGGGCGCCCGACCGGCCGATCCCGGCCAGCATCCCGCCGAAGACCACCGCCCGCACAGCGCCGCCCGGCCCCACGCCGTCGCCCATCGCGGCAGCGCCGACGCGTCCCCGCGCGCACTGACCACCTCATTTCAGGAGACCGACCTGTCCACCCGCTCTGTCATCGCCCGCCCCACCGCCGACGGATACGCCGGCATGTACGTCCACTTCGACGGCTACCCCGACAACAAGCTCCCGCTGCTCCTGGCCGCCTACCAGCACCGGTTCGCCGGCGACCTGGAGGCCATGGCCCGGCACTTGATCGACGACGTGGAACACGGTTGGGACGAGCTGGGCACCGACCTTCTCGACGGCGCTCCCGCTGCCTTGCGCCGCTCCCTGACCGGGGGCGACGAATACCCCAGCCGTCAGATGACCAACGTGACCTGGGCGGACGGCACCCCGGCCGAGCGTGAGCTGATCACGCAGGACGGCACCGACGAGCTGGAATGGGCGTACGTCCTGCACCCGCACGGCGTCGAAGTGATCGCCCTGCAGGCGTACGACCACGGCCCTGTCGTCGCGTGGGACACCGACCCACTCAGTCGCATCGTCGCCAATCCAAGTGCCTGGCATCCGGACTCCCGGGCTCCGATCGTCGCGCCGCGTTCCGCCCCGCGGCTGTCCACCACGTCCGCATCGGCGCCGCCGCCCCGCAAGTCCGCCCGCCGCTAGCGCCGACGCTCCCGCACCGTCCCCGACCGCCGCCCCGCCCGGAGAACCCGCTGCCCCCGCACTCGCGTCCGAAGATCACCGTCGTCATCGCCACCCAACTGCGCCCGGACCGCCTGGCGTTTCTCGCTGCCATGCACGCCAGTCTGTGCCGTCAGAGCGTGCCGTGGGAGGCCGTCATTGCCCTCGACGGCGCCGACCCCGCCCGGCTGCCCGCTGCCCTCGCCGCCGACCCTCGCGTGCGCACCCTCGCCCTCCCGCGTTCGGTCGGCGCGGCCTGCGCCCGGAACTTCGCGCTCACCGACGTACACACCGAGTACGTCAACTGGGCCGATGACGATGACGAGTTCACCGACTGGGCCATGGCGCTGCGGCTGCGCACCCTGGAGGAAACCGGAGTGGGCTGGTGCGCCGGATACAGCCAGGACCTCCACGCGGACGGGACCACGACCCTGTGGCGGCCTCCGACGCCGCCGGGCCGGCACGAGGCCGGGGACGTATGGCGGTACTGGAAGGACCCCGCCGACACCATCCCGCTCGGCCCGACCACCCTCCTCGCCCGCACCGACCTGGTGCGCGCGGCCCCCATGGGCGGGCTCGTCCAGGGCGAGGACTACTGCACCCTCGCGGTCACCTGCCTCGCCCCCGGCATCGTGCTGCCCGTCCCGGTCTACCGATACCGCAAGCACGCCGGGCAGATGACCGCGCAGGACTCGTACGCCGAACTGGAGGCGAGAGCGCGGGCCTTCGCGCACCGGTTTGGTGTCAGCCTGCGCGTCGCGTCGCTCTCCCTCCGCGATTCCACCTCCGCGCCTGCGTAGTTGGACGCTCCGCTCGCCCCGCCCTGATCCCATTCGACCGAAAGCACCCATGCCCAACGACCCCGCCCAGGACCGGCCCCGCGAGAAGATCCTCATCTCTCCCCGCTATCTCGCCGCCAGCCTCCCCAGTGACCACCACCAGCTCCTGGACATCTTTGCCGAGGAGACCGCGTGGAGCGCCCACACCGGCAACGCGTCGTTGACCGTCACCAGCCCCTGCCAGCGCATCACCATCCGTCACGATCAAGCAGCCGTGGGCCGAGGCACCCACATGGTGATCTCGGCCCGTACTGACGAGGACGCGCCCGAGCGCTGGCGGACGAAGATCAACGGCAACGTGCCGATCGAGTTCGTCTCGACGCTCCTCGGCACCCTGGCAGCCGAGCTGGCTGCCGACCCGGATCACGTCGTCTACGGCATCGGCGCCGAGCCCGGCCAGTTCGAGCTGTTGGTCGACATCGACGCCTGGACCCCCTTCGACAGCTCCGGGCTCTCCGGATTCATCTCGCATGACGGGCACGCCGCCGTGATCAGCCGGCCACCGGACTCGCCGGCGCCACCCATCCACGGCGACGCCTCCATCACCTGGCACCTGGCCGCCTCCCCGGACGACCTCGGTCACCTGTGGGACATCTCGTTCACGGAGAAGACGCCCCCCTTCCTCGCGCACGCGGTCGTCGTCAAAGCGCTCGACCCCCGGCCCGTCCTGCGCTCCACGGCCTTCCCGTTCCCCAAAGCCGTCGTCCCCCTGGTGACCATCGAGCACGTCCCGTCACCTCGGCCCCCATCGGCGCAGCCGACGCCTGCCAAACCATCGCCCAGCCCCGAACCCAAGCGCGCCCCGAAGACCCGCTGAGCTCTGTCCGTCTGGACGAAGTCGCCCTCGGGCTCGCCCCACCAGGACCTTGATGCCCACCCCCTCCACCGAGATCACTCTCAGCACCAGCCGCACGCTGGGCCTCGTCGCTATCACCTCCGGCAAGAACTACAAGCAGGCCGAACAGGCCCTCGAAGCAGCCGGGTTCAGCCGCCAGCCCAACGGCGCTTACACCGCGTCCCTGGCCGACGATCAAGCCGCCCGGCGCACCGCCAGCACCCTGGTGGCCCACGCCCACGAACACGGCACCACCATCAACACCAGCCCGCGGCCCTACCTCGGCGACATCGGCACCGAGATCGCCGCCCGGCTGCCCGGCACCTGGAGCGCCCAGCTGGAGATCTACAGCCACCCCATATGGCAGGAAGACCTCTGGTACGCGCTCTGGGAAGCCGGCGAGATCTATCGCGCTCTCGAAGACCACCGGGTGCCGTTCGCGTCCGTACTGAAAGACGGAAGTGGCACCGAGCTGCTGCTGATCGAGCGGCCCGGACACCCAAGCGGTTACCTCATCGGCGCACTCACCGACCACGAGAAGGAAGACGTCCGTGATGACCCCACCACGCCCCACAGCATGGTGCTGCCCGCTGAGCCCGACCAGGCCGCGTCCGCCATCACGTCCACGTTCCTGCCCGCCTACCAGCGCGCCCTGCACAATCGCGACTTGAACACGGTCCTGTCGGCGCTGGAACGTATCCGCGAGGAGCACCAGAGCTTCCAGGTCATCAAGACCTCGGGCCGCTACACCGACGGCGTTCCACTCAGCAGCCGGCTGATCGACAGCATGGAACGCGCCTTCGCCGACCACGCCTGGATCTCGTACCGCATCGTCCTCGAACACGCTCCAGTGCTGCTCGCCCGATGCCAGCCGACCACCAGCCCGTGGCCGGAGGACGCAGCGGCACTGACCCGGCTGCGCGCCGCGCTCACAGACAGCGAAGCGGTCTGGCAGGAAAGCAACACCCTCAGTTCCGACCTGCACGCGATCCCTCGGACGCTGCACACCCACGAGTGGAGCCACGTCCGCGCGCAGCTCGGCATGGATGCGTTGCCCGCCATCGAGACGTGGCTCACCGACAGCGACGTCTTCGAGCGCCAGGCCCGCGCTGTCGTACCAGGCGAGCAGGCAACCCTGTCCGCTCCGAGCCCGCGCATGCTCACCGCCCACCCCGCGCTGCCGCCCACACCCCGCGCCCCCACGGCGCACCGCTGACTGCTCACAGAAAGGATTCGCCTCTGTCTGACCACTTCCGCTTCGGCGCCCACCCCGACCACGGATTCGTGGCCGCCGCCACCGCGAACATCCCCGCACACCTCGCGAACTGGTTCCTCGTCCGCGAGCAGTTCGAGCCCGTCCCCGACACCCCGGGCCTGTACCGACTCACCAACCCCGAGCAGGACGGGATCCGCCGCACCCGCCAGGCCGTGCACGACCTTCGACGCCACGGCTACGACGTCCAGGCCGACTACAGCCTCGACCCCGGCCGCAGCGCCTCCCCGCCGCAGCCGGCCGTACGCAACGGGCTGATGGAACGCCGCAACCGCATCGCGCAAGCCGCGGCCACCCGCTCCCCGCAGCAGCGCGCCGCCCCGACCACCACTCTCCCCGAGTTTCTGCCCCAGCCCGGCGCCGTGCCCGTGGGCGGCCGTGCCCAGACAGCCGGGAAGGGGCGGAGTCGATGAGCGACAACCCGATCCGCATCATCCGCGGCCAGGGCGGCGAAGTCGACGTCGAAGGCCCGGTCGACGGCTTCGCCGCGAGCGTCCTCAAGCGAGCCGGGTTCGACACCTACCCGCAGCTGCGCGGCGTCTGGATCCGGCTGCCGTTCGGCCTGGGCCGCACCTGGGAGAACGAACACGCCAGCTGGGCAGCCGAGATGCTCACCGCCGCCCGCTACAGCGTCGACCTCGACCCCGACCTGCGCGCGACCCCGCCCGCCGCGTCCGCGCCATCGGCGCCGCGCGCCACGAAGACCGCCATGACCGCGCAGTCCGCGCCCGCCGGCGCCCCGCGGCGGCAAGGACACTGACCCACCGGTTCGAGACGAAAGCCTTCCGCCCTGACTCCCTCCGCCGCCATCACCCTCCACCTCGGCTCCAACGCCACGGTCGTCGCTCTCCCCAGCGGCGAGCGGCACCAATGGGCCACCACCGCCCTGGAATTGGCCGGGTTCACCCGGGAGCACCCGGACGATGCCCACCGGCTGCCCCTCGACGACCACGCCCGAGCACGCGAGGCACTCACCCAGCTGCACCAGACAGCTCAGGACTGCCAGGCCAAGGTCATCACGAGTGAGCGGCCCTACGTCGGCGACATCGCGCACGCCGTCGCCGAAGACCTGCCCGGTCAGTGGGACGTGAGCATCGAGCACTATCCGGACGGCGCCATCCCCGCCCATCTCCTGGACTGGGTGTGGGAGGCCAGCCCCGCGCTGTCGACGCTGGACAAGAGCCGCACGCCCGGTGCGGCGATCCTCCGCGACGGCGGCGGCACCGAACTCCTCCTGGTCGAACGCCCCCGGGACAGCCAGTACTTGATCGGAACCCTGCTGCCGTCGCCGGACCACCTGAACGTCGTCGGCGCCGGGCCACGCACCGTCGTCGCCACCACCGCCCGCGAGGCAGCGGCCGACGTGCGCTCGCTCCTGCTGCCCGAGTTCGAGCAGCTGGTGCACCTGGCACGGCTCCGCGAAGTACAGGAGGACCTGGACTGGGTGCACGGCGTCGAACCCGGCACCGTGGACGCCGTGGAGCTGGACGGCGCATTGGACCGCTTCCTCACCCACGCGCCCTACCTGCTCGCGACCACCCGCCGGGCCGACATCAAGCCCCTGGCCGCCAGCGAGACGGCCGTCCTCATCCGATTCGAGATCCTCCTCGCTCGAGCCCCGGCCGATACCGGCGCCCGAAGCGAACCCGCAGCGGGCAGCACGGATGAGGCCCTGGCGCTGTGGCTCGAAGCCGGCGAAGACCTGCTCGACGTGGTCCGCACCGCCACCGTCAGGCCCGCCGGGGAGCCCGCCCGCCCGGCCATCACCTCCGTCACGCCGCCGAAGCCCCCGGCAGCGGTCGCCGCCGGACGCACCCGCTAGCCCTCCCTTTCGCCCCAGCCAGAAGCCCACGGAAAGCATCCCCGCGTTGAACTCCGACACCCGTTGCCCGCCGGCCCGCACTGCCTCCCGGCCACTGCTCGCCGAGCGGCATGTCGCCCGGCTGCTACTGGGCACCCTGATCGGTCGCCTGCCCAACGGCATGGCCCCCGTCGCGATCCTTCTGCTGATCGTCGAGCAGGGCGGATCGCTCGCGACCGGCGGGCTGCTGTGCGCGCTGTACGGCCTGGCCAGCGCCGTCGGGCAGCCGGTGCTGGGACGGATGGTCGACCGGCGCGGCCAGACCCGTGTCACGACAGCCGCCGTCCTGGTCACCACGGCCTGCCTCCTGCTGCTGCCGTACACCGACGCCCACGCCCAGCCGGGGCTCGCGGCGGGCCTGGTCGTCCTCGCGGGGCTGAGCACGCCTCCGTTGGAGGCCAACCTGCGTGCCCTGTGGGGCGCCGTACTGAAGGACCCGGAGCGGCGCCGCGCCGCGCTCGCGCTGGATACCGGCGCCCAGGGGCTGATCTACGTCGCCGGGCCGCCGCTGGTCGCCGCACTCTCGGTCCTTCAGGGGCCCGGCGCCGCCATGACGGTCACCGCGGTACTCGGGCTGCTCGGGGCGAGCGCCGTACTCAGCGCCGCACCGTCCAGTCAGTGGCAGCCCGAGGGCACCCGCACGGGCGGGTTCCTGGGGCCTCTGCAGCACGGCGGGCTGCGGCTGCTGTTCCTCGCCGTCTCCGGGGTCGGCTTCTCCCTGGGCGCGATGAACGTGTGGGCGGTGTCCATGGCCGACCGGCACGGCATGGCCCTGCTGTCCGGAGTCATCCCCGCCGCGCTGTCCGTCGGCAGCCTCCTCGGTGGCATCCTGTACGGCCGACTTCGCCGACCTGGCCAGCTCGGAACTCAACTCCGCACCGCAGCACTGCTGTTCGCGCTCGCTTGGGTGCCACTCGCCATTCACCCCAGCCCGATCGCCGCGACCGCGCTCACGGCACTGCCGGGCCTCTTCCTCACCGCGCTGATCACCAGCGCGTTCCTGATGGTGGATGCACTCGCGCCCGCCGGCACCCGCACCGAGGCGTACGCCTGGCTGATCGCCGCGGTCGGCACCGGTCAGGCCGCAGGCACCGCGCTCGCGGGTGCGCTCTCCACGCACCCCTCCATCGCCGCACTCCCGACCGCCGGGGCCCTCGCCTGCCTGGTGGTGCTGCTCGGCGCCGGCCGCCGGCTCGCCGTTTCAAGTGCCGCACGCCGTCGGGGTCGGCACCGCCGCAGGCCAGCCCATGCCACGCGCTGCTGATGTGCTGGAAGCTCCGGGCCCGCCTCGCCTTCGCCTAACACCCCACCACTTTCCCGCCACCACCGATAGGAGATCCGCCTTGCCCGAAGCACCAGCAGAACCGTTCATGACGATCCGGCACACCATCACCGGTGAGATCACCACCACCGGCTACAACGCCGCCGCCCGGCGAATCCTGCTCCAGGCCGGCTTCGAAGAGACGCCAGGCTGCGCCTGCCGAGCGACGGAACCCGGTACGGAGCAGACGCACGGGCCTGCTCGGCAGCCAGCCAGCTGCTCGTCGCCGGCCATCTCCTACACCTGGACCGAGCCCTCGGTCGGCCGGTGAGCGCCGACGGTACGCCCCGGTTGGCCCGGTCGCCGATGTCGGCACAGTCCGTGATCCGCTCCGAGAGCGGCCAGCCTCTCCAGCACATCGCCAACCCCGCCCGCACCCGCACCTGTTGAAGGATCCTCGTATTGACCACACCCGGAACGCCTACCAGTCCAGCGCGCACCAAGGGCGGCGAACTACGGGCCAAGGTGGCCCGACTGCTGGCCGACCGGCCGGCGGACAAACTCACCATCGGGGATATGGCCAGGCACCTGGGCCACTCCCACGGCGCCGTCCGCAACGCCGCCCTCACCCTGGTGCGACGCGGCGAGGCCGACCAAGGCGGAACCGGACAACCGGAGTTCCGCGCGAACGCGAAAACCACCGCAGCCGCGCAGACCGCTGTGATCAGCCCACCGGGCACCCACTCTCCCCGCGCCCAGGCGGCCACGGCCCGCACGACCATTACCGCAGCAGCCACGCCCAGGCAGACCGGCCCGATCCGCCGCGCGGGGGGCCAGCTCTACCACCCCCGGGAGCTGGCCGATCTGCCCGACGTCGAGGCGTTGAATCGCCTGCGCGACGCCGACGTGCCGGTGCTGCTCTACGGCCCTCCGGGCACCGGCAAGACATCGCTGGTGGAGGCGGCGTTCCCGGACCTGCTCACCGTCGCTGGCGATGGCGACACCACGGTCGGCGACTTGGTCGGCGAGTACACGCAGGCCGACAGCGGAGGTTACGTCTTCCAGTACGGTCCGCTGGTCACCGCGATGACCGAGGGCCGTGCCCTGCTGATCGACGATGCCACCTTGATCTCACCGAAGGTGTTGGCGGCGCTGTATCCCGCGATGGACGGGCGCAGGCAGATCCAGGTCAAGGCCCACAAGGGCGAGACCATCAAGGCCGAGCCGGGCTTCTACGTGGTGGCAGGCCACAATCCCGGCGTCCACGGGGCGGTGTTGACGGAGGCGCTGTCGTCCCGGTTCAGCGTGCAGATCCAGATCGGCACGGACTATGACCTCGCCCTGGCGCTGAGGATCGATGCCCGGGTGGTCCGGGTCGCCCGGAACCTCGCCCGCCAGGTCGAACTCGGCGAGCTGGGCTGGGCCCCCCAATTGCGAGAGCTGCTGAGCTACCAGAAGACCGAGGCCGTCCTCGGCACCAATGCCGCGCTGGCAAACCTGGTCGGCATCGCTCCTGTGGAGGATCGCGACACCGTCGCCGACGCCGTCATCAAGGCTGTCGGCGTCAAGAAGATCGCGCCTCTCACCCTCGGCAAGCAGCTCCCGGCTTCGGCTGCCCGGCAGCCCCTGGGCAGCACCGGCTCCGCGCACCGGGGCCGCTCGCGATGAGCGCCCACCACCACGTCCAGTCACCCGCCACCACTCGGGACGACGCTGCCGACCTCGCGCGCTGGGACGACGACGGCGCCCCGCCCGCGCAACCCCGTTCCTCCCCGGCCGCGTGGCTGCGCGTGGGAGCCGAACTCGGCGACCGGCTGGTCGCCCTCTCCGGCCGCAACGACCTCCTCGTCACCTGCCGCCCCGGCACGCGCAGCGGCGCACCGGCCGCGTTCTTCCCCACTCTGGGCGAGGTCGAGGTCGACGCCCGCCTGTTCGCCCCGCTGAAGCCCCACGAGATCCATCCGCGGATCGTGGGCGACGAGGAGCGCTATCCCGCCGCCTGGGGCGTCTTCGTCCACGAGGCCGCGCACGCGGCCCACTCCGTCTGGACCCAGCCTGACGGAGCCAACCCCCGTGTCGTCGAAGCCGCGCTCCTGCTGGAGGAGAGCCGCGTCGAAGGCGCACACCTGATCACCCGGCCCACGGACCGCACGTACCTGCGCACCAGCGCCCGAACCCTGGTCATGCCCGACATCGCCCACCCCACCCTCCAGGGCATCGAGCACGCCGCCGCCGCGGCGGCCCTGATCCTCGGCCGCCGCGACGTCGGCATCCTGGACGCCGGCGAGACCCGGGCTGTCGCCGATCTGTGCGAAAAGGTGCTGGGCGCAAACCTGCTGGCCACCCTCACTCGCATCTGGACCGCAGCCCACCAGTGCGCCGACCACGACACCACGACCATGCTCGCGCACGGTCAAGAATGGTGCGACGCTCTGGACACCGCGGCCCCCACCCTGCCCGTGCCGGGCAACCTCACCGATCTGCTGTCCGGCGCCGTGGGGGTCGTCATGGACAACACGGCCGCCACCGACGCCGCCGACCTCTCGGCACAGGCTGCAGCGAACAACGCCATGGCGTCGCGGGCCAAGGCGCAGGCTCAGGACCGCGCCCAGCGGGCCGGCCAGCGACGCAAAGCCGCCGCCACCGCCAAGAGCGTCTTCAACACCCGTGGCACCACCGTCAACCCCGACGGCACAACGGCGCCCCACAGCACCCCAGTCACCGGCACCCGTCGGCCCACCGCCGCCGAGCAGAGTGCCGCCGCGCGCCTGAGCCGCGCCCTGCGTGCCGCCGCCTACCGCGAGCGGACCGAGGAGCGGACCACCAGCCCCACCCCGCCCGGCCGCCTCAACATGCGCGCGGCCCTCGCCCGCGACGCTCAGCGCGCGGCCGGGTCGGTCCCCACCGCGGAGCCGTTCACCCACACCCGCCGCCGGAACTCTCCCACCCCACCGCTGCGTGTGGGTATCGCCGTCGACGTCTCCAGCTCCATGCGTGCCGCCTGCGCGCCCGTCGCGTCCGCTGCCTGGATCGTGGCACGCGCAGCAGCCCTGACCGACCCCGACTCCCTCACCGCCACCATCGCCTACGACAGGCACCTGACCGCACTGACCCGACCCACCCACCAAGCACCAGAGCGCGTGACGACGTTCGATGCCAACGGCGGCCACCACAACCTCGGCGACGCCATCGACGCACTCGACCACGGCCTCGAACTCCGACGCCCTGGCGCCGGCCGCCTGCTCGTGATCGTCACCGACGCCCTGTACGGCAGCGACGAAACCGCTCAAGCCGTCACCCGCGTCAAGCAGCTCACGACCGCAGGCTGCGCCGTACTCCAGCTCACCCTCACCGCCAGGTCCCAGCACCTGCCGGGGACCACCTTGCTCCACCTGCCCCAGCCCGCCAGCGCTCCCGTCGCCATCGCCAAGGCGGCCACAGACGCCATCCGCAGGACACGCTGAGACGACGCATAAGGCGGAAGCGTCCCCGAGACCACCGCCAAGCGCTCCAGACCACCTCCGCAGGCCAGCCCATGTCGCGCGCCGCTGAACCCCCACCATCAGTCCGCTCGACCGCACATACCCGGCCTTAACCCCTGAACTGCCCGCCACGGCAAGGAGATCACCCAGAACATGGCTGTCCGAACGACCTGGAAAATTGTCCACAGCTGTGGACACGAACTGACGCATAACCTGTCCGACCGACCTGCCGACCGGCGCGCCGGATTCGCCCGCTGGCTCGAAGGCCGCGACTGCACCGACTGCTGGAAGGCCGCCCGCGACGCCGACACGGAATCGAAGGAGGCGTGGCTCGCCGCCAAGCGTGCCGAGGAGCAGCAGGCCGCCCGCGAGTGGGCCGAGCAGTTCGACATGCCGCCGCTCGAAGGGCCCGAGAAGGCCCTCGACTGGGGCGAGCGCTCCCGCCACCAGCTCGTCACCGCCGCGTACAGCGCGCTGGTGAGTGAAGGCACCTGGGACGAGGCCGACTGGGCCGTCCTGGAAGACAAGATCCGCACCGTCGCCCGCGCGGGATGGTGGATCGACCAGAGGGACGCTGAGGGCTCTGACCTGCCCGAACTCCTGGACGCCGCCGCCTCGGACGACATCGGGACGGAGAACCCGTTCCGGTAGGACGCAGGGCTGTATACCCGACGATCCCCGGTTACCGAAACCGGGGATCGTCCGGATCCTTGTTCCTCCCACCGCCTCCCCGCGTCCCTCGTGGAAGGAACCCTGCTGTGCCCGTTTCCCGCCATCCGCATGCCCCGGGTGACATCGTCACCCCCGACCGGGACATCACCCACGCCCACTTCCGGCCCGGTGACCAGGTCGTCATCCTCAAGGGCACCTCCGGCAGCGAACTGTGGGGCGATGCCTACAAGGTCGTCACCCCGTCGTGGCACACCCCGACCGACGAGGACGGCTGGCGCTTGTACGACCCGGCCGGCGGCGCGCGCACGTACATCACCGCGCACCCGCGCTACCTGGTCCACCTCTCCAGCCGTTGCCCGGACTGCCTCATCTACCAGCAGGCGCTGCGTACTTACCTCATCCCGCGCCTGGCCGACGCCGACGAGGACGTCGACTGCGGCTGGTACTCGGTCAACCGCCTCAACCAGGTGGTGCACGTCGCAGACGCCCGGGGCAGCCAGTGATCCCGGCACTCGGCTCGCAGCGCGCCGCAGCCTTGAAGGGTGCGGCTTCAGCGGCCATCGAAGCGCTCACCGGGAGCGAGTGGCCGACGCTGCTCGCCGAGGCTCTGCGCGAACTGGACGCGACGTGGCAGGAGTCAGCCGAAGTGTGCGCCGACGTCGCCTGGCAGGCCCGCGCCGCCGGCAACAGCGCGCTGGTCACGCTCACCCCCGAGCACGTCACCGACGCCGGCCCGGACCCGGTGATCTGGCGGACGTACCGGCACCTCTACCTCAGCACGCTGCGCTACGACTTCCGCTGCCGCGACATCGAGTCACTCATGAACAAGGTGCCGGTGAGCGTGCTGAACGAGGACCCGTACAGCGAAGCCCTGTACGGCTTCGCACGGTTGGGGCAGTCCCGCTCCGACGGCCTCGCCGTCCTGCACCGGGTCCTCGTGGCCGCACCCGGCCACCCCAAGACCCTGCACGTCCTGCTGCACGGCGTGTGGCTGGGCACCTTCCTTCCCGGCCGAGCACCCATGCTGCTCGCCCTGGTGGGACTGCTCCCCGAGGGCGGGCTGAACGATCCGATCGCGCTGTTCCGCATGGCCTCGGCCCGGCGGAGTCTGGGCCAGTACCCCGAGGCCCTCACCGCCATCGACCACGCCCTGGAGCTGCTGCCACCCGGCGAACTGGCAGTCCACGCCGACCTGGTACGTGAACGCGCCCTGATCACCACGGCGCACGACCTGGCCCTCCTCATCCCCAACCGCCCGGATCCCACCCCATGATCATCCGTATTGGACCGCGCGACCTCAGCGCCGGCGAGGCGTTCGCCGAAGCCCTCGGCCGCCCGGTCAGCGACCGCGAGGGCCTGACCGACCACACGGTGGTCGCCCACTGGGACAACCTCGACGTCTACACGCCCCTCGACGAAGGGCAGAGCTGGACGACCGCCGAGTTCGCCGAGCACTTGGACGACCCCAACTGGCGCCACCCCGTTCCGGTCAGTCCGCACGGCGACCGCCGCGCCATCTGGCACGCGGACGTGCGGCTGCACCCGGACGACCGGGAGCTGACCCGCCCCGAGTGGACTGAGATCGCCCACCGGATCGCCCGCGCCGCCGGCATCCAGCGCCCCGGCGATGACCACGGCTGCCGCTGGATCGCCGTGCAGGCGCAGCCCGGCCGCCTCGATCTGATCGCCAACCTCATCCGCCCCGACGACACCTGGACCGCACAGCCGCACCGGCTGCTCGCGCTCCTAACTGCGGAGAGCCGACGCATCGAGGCCGAGCTGGGACTCATCTCGCCCCGTACCGGGCCCGATCCGCAGCAACCCGTCCAGCAAGCCCGGTTCGCGGGCCGCCGACTGGAAGCCGGCACCGCCGATGCCGCTTCTCAATTCGCCGTACTGCTGCGCCAGCTCGCCGCCGAACGCACCGGACCGCTGTCCACGGTTCGTGGCCTCATCGAGCACACGGCCCACCGCCTCGATGACCTGCCGGACGCATACGGCCCCGACATCGCACACCAGCTGGAAATGGTGGCCCGCCGCCTGTACGGCATCCAAGAGAGTCTCGAGTCTCTGGCTGCCGCCCTGCCAACCCCCGCTCGACCGCCCCTTGCAGGGCCAACACCCCCTGCGTCCATGCCGCTCGTCGCACCTGGCCCGTCCGGCGTCCGGCTCTCCCGCTGACCCGACTGAAAGAACACCTTCTTGGCTCTTGCCGATCGTTTCCTGACCTTGGGGCGTGATGTGCACTCCGGGGAAGTCCTCGCCCGCGGCGGGGATCCCGAAGCCCACAGCATCCTTGAGCGCACCGGCTTCGTCCCCGTCGTCCGCCTCCACGAGACCTATCACCGTCTGCCCGTCGGCCTCGACGAAGCCGAGGAGAAACGTCTCGCCACCCGCGCCGTCGCCCGGCTGCGCGCCGTCAAGTACGGCGTCGACACCGACGACGCCTTCGACACCGAGACACGCGAGGCGCACTACCTGCCGCTTGGCTCCCAGGTCGCACACCTCGCCGAACAGATCCGCGACGCCACCACCAGCGACGAGGTCGCCGACGCCCTGACCGAACTCACCGCCTCCCACGACGGCGTGCTCATCGCCCTCGGCGAGGTGCTCGCGGCCACCGCCGCCTTCTATCAGGACCTCGGCCAGGCACCGGATCCGCACACCGCGAAGCGGTTGCACTACCTGGCCGAGCATCGGCTCGGTGTCCTGTGGTCCGACCTCGCGCACATGCGCAACGACCTCGCCGACCGGCACCAGGACCATCCCCAGCGCCGCGCGTGCACCGCCGAGGTCGGACCGGACGAGCGCGAAGCCTCCGCAGTCTGCGCCTGTCCGCCGCCTCCGCCGCGCTTGGCCACCAGTTCCGTCGCCGTGCCCGCCGCCCCCGCACCGGCACACCCGCGGCGATGACCCGCATCCCTTCACTTTCCGAGGAGCCCATGCACGACCCCACCCCCGACACCAGTCTCGGCTCGTTCGCTGCGGTCCTCGCCGGCGAACTACCAGGCGCCTGGACCAGCACGTACCACCCGGACCGTGGTGGCAACAACGACCACGGCGCGCTCACCGACCGCGTGTGGGACATGAACGACGTCGCCGACGCCTTGGCCAAGCACACCGTGGACCAGTGCGCCGTCATTACCCGTGAGGACGGAACCCGCCTGTTCGTCGCCGACCCGATCGGGCACGGCGAGGGATATCTGATCGCCGCCATGGCCCCCGACGACGCACCGGACGAGGCATTCCGCGCCGTCCGCGAGCCCGACGGAATCGCGGTCGACGCCGACCCGTTCAGCGCCGCCGAGGACGTCACCCACGACCTGCTGCCGCGGTACGACAAGGCCCTCGCCCAGGTCCGCAGCAACGCCGCCCGGCTCGCGGCACCGCAGGCGGCCGAGCCGGAACGCGTCGTGATGACCTGGTCCGGCGAGGCCATCGTCGTCGACAAGCCCGACCGTGCCGACGTCACCAAGGCCCTGACCGAGAACGGCTTCGTCTTCGCGCCCGACCGGAACGTCTTCGTGCTGTCCGGGGACGACACCGCCCACCAGGCCGCCTCCGTACGAGCCACCGGAGACCGTCTGTCCGAGCTGGGCATCGACACCGTGCTGCGCCATCCGCCAACCCGGCCCGCCCTGGGCACCGCCCCCACCGCGCCGCCGAGCCCGTCCGTCACCACATCCGCGCCGTCCACGCGACGGCGATAGCCCCGACCCGCACAGGAGCAACCGCACGTGGGAAACCGTGCCGACGACGAAGGCACCGACGTCACCATCTACCGCAAGCCCCTCACCGATACCGTGCACGCCGACACCCCAACCGGCGCACCTGAGCAGCTGCTTGCCCTCCTCGACAGCCTCGGCTTCGAGCGCCGGACCCTGCCCACTCCCGGGCCCATCTACGTCTGGCACGAAGCACCCGCCGACCTCGACGAGAACACAAAGAAGCAGCTCGCCACCCAGGCGGTGCCCTGGCTACACAAGGCCGGATACGTGGTCCAGATCGATGATGCCGTCTGGGACGCCGCCGCCTACACCAACGCCGCATCGGCCATGCGCAACCAAAGCGCCCCGGCCCCGTCGCCCGTCGTGGCCGCAGTGCCCACCACGGACCGTCCCACAGGGGCACGCGGCCGATGAGCCTCGCCGATGAATACGACGTCGACGTCACCTTCTACCACCGCGACGGAACGATCTACGTCGACACCCGTACCGGCGCCTCTGAGCCTCTCCTGGCCCTGCTCGACAACCTCGGTCTCGACCGGCACAGCGCCTTGGACGACGTCTGGCATCAAGTCCCCGACGGGATGGACGAGATCGCCATGAAGTCCATGGCCGACCGGGCCGCGCCCCTGCTGGCCCGTGCCGGATACAAGGTCGACATCGACACGGGCCTGTTCGGCGGCACCGCCTACCGCGCCGCACAGGCAGCACATCGCCAGCCCCCGCCACCCGCACCACGCTCTGCGCGAGCGCACCGTACGCGCTAACCGCCCACCCGTCGCCGGCCCCGGCCCACTGGGGCCGGCCCCACCCTCCCCAGGAGCCCGCCGTCACTCACGAACCCGACCGCACGCCACCGCCCATCACCGCCAGCCGCAAACCCCGCCTGGTCACCGCCCTGTTCCGCCGTTACCTGCGCGCCGTCACCCTCGGCAGCCAGGAGCGCACCATCCCGCTGGCGGGCGGACGCCCCGAGGCCACCCTCGACGAGGCCCGCCGCCGCGACGCGCTCGTCCTCATCGACAGCTACCGCATCCGCCAGCACCACAACTAACCCTCAGCAACACCCTGTTCAGGAGCCCATGACCGACTCGAACCTCCCCTCCGTACAGCTCGCTGACGCCATCACCGCCCAGATCGGCCAGCTCCGCCGCCACCTCGCCCTGGCGCCGCCGCACGAGCAGGCCCAGATCCTTGCCACCGTCCTGGACTACGACACCGGACTTCTCGGCGAGGTCACCGAACTCGTCTCCACCGGCTCGCGTTTCGCGAAGGTCCACTCCGAGCGCGGTGTTCTGCCGCCCGAGGTCTGGCTGGCGCTGGGCCGCGCCGCGAACGAACTCGACAGTGTGGGCGCCAACCTCAACGAGCACACCGGCAGCATCAAGAAGGTCACCGCGCCCGCCATCGCATCCAGCAGGCCGACCGCTGCGCCGGTCGCCTCGGCGATGGTCCTCAGGCGGCGCCGGTGAAGAAGAACAAGCAGTGGTCCGGCTGGGGCCCAACTGGTCAACAGGCGCAGCAGCATTACCTCGTTGAGCCGCGCCACCTCGCCGGCGGCGGAGACCTGCGCCACGTCACCGAGTACCTGCGCGCCTCGGGCTGGCGGGACAAGTCCAAGTCCGGCGGCCCTGTCGTGTTCGACAGCCCCGACAAGTCCATGCGCATCGGATACGACCCGTACACCCAGCCCGGCGGCTGGACCATCAGCGGAAAGCAGACCGCGACCCAAGAGGCATGGCACGCCACCCTAGGCCGGCAGGTCCCCGTCGAGATCGTGGCCGGGTTCACCGACGCACTGACCCGGCCGCGCTCGGCACACGCCCCCAACGTGTGGGCGCCGCTTGAGGCCCAGGGCTGGGAGACCGAACGCGGACAGCACTTCACCGCCCGCAGCCCGGACGGCGACGCCGTCCTCCGCTTCCACCAGACCGCCCCCGGACAGGCGCACTGGTGGGCCGGCGCCCGCAATGAACACGGCCGGGTGTGGGAGGCGATGTTCACGCCGACCACGCCGATGCACCTCGTGCAGGCGTTCAGCACCGCGCTCGCCGATCCGCAGCCGGCAATGCGGCCCCTCGGGCACATCCCGCCCTCCCAGAGAATCCGCACCACCTCCGTGTCCGTACTGCCCTCGCAGCTCAGCGCATGGCAGCAAGCCCGGATCACCGCGGCCCGCGCCGCCACCTGGGCCAGCAACACCTTCGCCACCAACAAGGCGCGCACTCAAGCCCCCGGAGCACGCCCGTACGCCAAGGCCGGGCGGATGCGGTGAGCCACGAACGCTTCTACTCCCGCGTCAACGGGCCCACCCTGCATCGCGTCAACGCCGTCCGCTGGCTGAACGAGGTCTCACCGCGGCACCTGGCCGGCGGCGGCGACCCCCGGCACGTAACCGAGCATCTGCTCGCGTCGGGGTGGAGCAATCACTCGGTCGTCGGCTTTCCCCACGTCCTGCTGGAAAGCCCCGACCACCACCTGCACCTCACGCTCGAGCCCGAACCCGACGAGCGGAGCACCTGGTGGCGCATCCACCCGGCCGAAGACCCGGCATGGGTAGCCCAGTTCGGCGGCAACACCCCGGTGGAGGTCATCGCAGGCTTCACCGATGCCCTGACCAGCACCACTCCACAGCAGCCGCCGACAGACCTGTGGCGCCTCGCGGCCGGCCGGGGCTGGGCGACGCGGCGGGCCGGTCGCGAGCGAGCCGCCCTGTCGCCTGATGAGACCGCCGTGCTGGCCCGCGTCTCCTCGCTGTCAGAGACACCCCGGTGGCGTTGGGACGTCGAGGTCTCCATACCCGTCTCCGACACACGGCGCCGGTGGGTCTGGGGCGCTTCCATCGAGGAGGCCGCTCCGGCCGCCGCGCTCGCGGGATTCGTCGACGCACTCACCGATCCCGCGCCGCTGCTCCGCGCCGAGGGTCAGACGACGGGCCACACCTTCGGCTTCCTCAACTCCCTCCGCAGCACTGTCACACCAGAACAACACCGTCTGCTCCACCTGCAACGGCTCCAAGCCACCGAACACCTCGGCCCACCCGAGCAGTCCCCGGCGACACCGCCACCTCCCCAAGGTCCACCTCGCCACAGGAAGCACCGCTGATCACGCGTTCCCTCGCCTTCCCCTCCACACAAGGACGTTGATGCCCAACCCCACCGTTCCCAGCGCCGACCAGGTCGCGCAGACGACGGCCACCCTGGCCCAGATAAGGGACTACCTGCGCACCGATCCGCCCGCATCCGAGGCGCTTCCCCTGCTCGCTGGCCTCCTCGACGAAGACACCGGCGTCCCCATCCTCCTCGGCGACGTCCTGCGCAGCGCCGCACGCCTCGTCTCCCAGCAGGCCGGTGCCCAGACCGACGAGATCCGCCTGATCATCACCGGACTCCGGGAAGCTGCCCAGGAGGCCACCGACTGGCACATCCTGCACTGGGACATACAGCGCTTGAACGGCCTCACGTTCGCGCCCGCTGCGCCGGCGTCGTGACACGCCCCTACACCGCCAGCAAGGCCGACGACCCCTGGTCGCGGATCTGGTTCGACACCACGCCCCGCCACCTCGCCGGTCCCGGTGACCCGCGCCACGTCACCCAGGCACTGCGGGCCGGCGGGTGGGAGAACTACGGCGACCCCGACTTCCCCCACGTCGTCCTGGCCAGCCCTGACTACCGGCACACGCTCGTCCTGGAGCCCACTGCGGACACGTACGGCTCCTGGTGGCGGGTCTCGTCGGAGCGCTGGTACGCGTCCTTCGGCGGCAACACGCCCGCCGAGATCATCGCCGGATTCACCGACCCGCTCCTGCAGACCACACCCAAGGTCGAGCCGGACATCTGGCCGACGCTGCAGGCAGCGGGCTGGACCTACGAGCGCGACGAACGAGGCAACGAGCGTGCACGCCATCCGGACGGCATCACGACCATGGAGCGGTCGGCAACGCTGACCAGCGACTACTTCAGCTGGAAGGCCGAAGTAGCGCTGCCCACCGGCCTCGGCGGCCACAACCGGCTGTGGCACGCGTACTTCGACGACCGCACCCCACGCCACCTGCTCGCCGGCTTCGCCACCGCCCTCGTCGACCCCGCGCCCGTCTCCCGTGGCCACTACGACGTCCCGCACTCCCACCTGGTCACGCAGCTGGAACGCGGCGCCCAGGGCGAACAGCTCGCCGCCGCCCACGAAGCACGGCTGAAGGCCAGCAGGTCCACCGCCCGCAAGGCCCACCGCAGCGCCGCGCCCACGGCCCGGCCTCCGTCAGCGCCCGCCATCGAGTCGATCACGCCTGCCGCTCGGGGCCGCTGACCCGTGTGGGGCGGTCCCGGCCGCTCCATACACCGCCGCCCATCACAACTGCCCGCCCAAAGGCCCTCTTTGACCATCTCACTCGAACCCACGAGCCCGGCGCGCCGCCTCTATCTCAACCGGCTCGCGATCTACCTGCGGCACAGCCGGCAGATCCTCGCCGCCTGGGACCACTACTCCGACCAGCACTCCGACCCCAAGACGTTCCAGCCCTACGACGAGGACGCGTACGGCCTGCGTCAGCAGCAACGCGACGCCGACACCATTGCCGCCTTCGGCCGGGTGTACCACCACGCCGACGAACTGGTACACGTCGCCAAACAGCAGCTCGCTCTGCTGTCGCCCTCCGACCGGACCCGGCACTACGCCTGGCAGGTACGGGAACTGCACGAGGCCACCCAGGGCCTGTATGCCGTCCATGACGACTGGCGCGCTGTACGCGCCGCCCTACTCGAAAGCGCCTGGCCCGGCACGAAGGCGTACGACGAACCCCTCGCCGAGAGCCATGCGGAAGCCTGGTCCTACCTCGACCAGTGGGCGATCCACGGCCAGGCGCTCTTCGCCATCAACGCGCTGGCGCAGAAGCAGTCGACGGCATCCGCACTGACTCTGTCGACGACGGCGCCCGTGCCCAAGGGCGCCGACGCATCGTCCGCGGTCCGGCGGTGACCGGCATGAGCGACACCGTCGAGCTGACCCTCGTCTCCCCGGTCTATCTCGCCGGCCGCGGCGATCCGGGCTGGGTTACCGTCCCTCTCCACCGGGCCAGCGGCTGGAGCTACGGCCACGATCCGCTGATGCCCCGTGTGCTGCTCACCAGCCCCAACCAGCAGGCGATGCTACGGATCGACCCGGACCCGGACGAGCCGTGGTGGACCATCAGCCACGCCCGTACCGACGACCAGCCGGCATGGCAGGCCACCTTCGACGCCCACACGCCGGTCGAGATCATCGCTGCCTTCACCGACGCCCTCACCAACCCCCGTGCCCTGCGCGCTGCCACGCCGCCCACCGCTCCTCTGCGGCAGGCAGGTTGGCGCGACGATGCCCGCCAGAGCGGCCTCGTGTCGCCTGACGGCGTGGTCCGTGTCGAGTACGTCAGCGAACACGGCCTCGACCACTGGTTCATCACGGTCACCGACGGCCGCACCCCCGACGACGAGCTGTGGGAGGCGTGCCTGGATGGCACCACCCCGCCCCATCTGGTCGCCGCCTTGACCCGTGCGCTCACCGACGCCACCCCCGTCATCCGCGACCCGAAACGCATGCCCGGTCTCGGCGTGCGCCACCGGCACGACGTCAGGCAGCCCGTGCCCGTGGAGACGGTCGCCTTCGCGCTGGAGAACCGCGTCAAGCATCTGACCGGCCGCCATCCGCAGCCGAGTACGCCGCCCGCGCAGCTTCCGTCCGCGTCATCTCCTGGCCGCACGCCCTGACTCGTACGGAAGCCGCCTGCCACTGAGCGCACACCACCCTCACCCTCCCCAGGAACCGCCCTCTTGCCGACCTCCTCCCAGTCCACCGACGGCTACGACATAGCCTTCAAGATCCTTCTTGGCGCAATCGCCGTCGCCGTGCCTCTGTCCAACCTCGCCTGGCTCGGGGGCAATCTCACCGCCTGGGCCACCAGCTCCGCCACGGCCCCCTACCAGCCGGTTCAGGCGCTCCTGCATCCCGACCAGCTATGGCCGGACCTGAGCGAAACGTCCCTCCTGCTCGGCACGCGCATCGCGCCCGGCGCCGTACTCGTCGCCCTCGGAATCACCGCCGCCGTGCTCTACAAGCGGCACCGAGGCGGCGGCAGCGGGCGCAAGAAGCACGTGGCCGGCATGGCTAAGCAGCGGGACATCGAGCCGCTGATGTCGAAGGCCATCACCGACAAAGCGCGGTCGCTGCGCCCGAGCCTGAAGGACGCCAAGCACATCGCCGCGGCCGACACCGGGATCCTCCTCGGCAATCTCCAGGGCACGAGGCATGAGGTACGCATGGGGTACGAGGACGTCGCCGTCGCGATCATGGCGCCCCGCTCGGGTAAGACCACCTCGCTGGCGATCCCTTCCATCCTCAGCGCGCCCGGCCCGGTCCTGCTCACGTCCAACAAGGCCGCCGGCGATGCCTACACCGCGACGCTCGATGCGCGAGCAGCCGTCGGCCGGACCTGGTCGATGGACCCGCAGCAGATCGCCCATGCCGAACGAGCCATGTGGTGGAACCCGTTGGCCGACGCCAGGACGCTCGACGGCGCCGGCCGGTTGGCCGGCCACTTCCTCGCCGCCTCCGTGGACGCGAGCCAGCAGGGCGACTTCTGGTCCAAGGCCGGCAGCAACATCCTGTCCCAGCTCTTCCTGGCCGCCGCGCTCGACGAACGGCCGATCACCGACGTGATGGCGTGGCTCGCCTTTCCCGCCGACCGCACGCCGCTCGACATCCTGCGCGACCACAAGTTCGCCGCGGTCGCCGCCCAGCTCAAGGGCACCGTGGAGGGCCCGCCCGAAACCCGGGACGGCATCTACGAGACGGCCCGCCAGTACGCCGCCGCCCTCCTCAATTCGGAGATTGCCGCCTGGGTGACCCCACAAAAGGACGTGCCGGAGTTCACGCCCCGCACCTTCGTCACCTCCAAGGACACGCTCTACCTACTGTCGAAGGACGGCGGCGGAGGAGCCAGCGCCCTGATCGCCGCGTGTGCGGACAGCGTGATGCGGGCCGCGACCGCGCAGGCCGAACGCGCCGGCGGACGCCTCGACCCGCCGATGCTCGCGATCCTCGACGAGGCCGCAAACGTCTGCAAGATCAGCGACTTGCCCGACCTGTACAGCCACTTGGGCTCGCGCGGCATCATCCCGATCACCATCCTGCAGTCGTACCGCCAGGGCCAGAAGGTGTGGGGGGACGCGGGCATGGACGCCATGTGGTCCGCCTCCACGATCAAGGTGATCGGCAGCGGTATCGACGACCCGGACTTCGCGGACAAGCTGAGCCGCCTGATCGGCGACCACGATGTCGAGACGACCTCCACCTCGACCTCGGAGTCCGGCAAGTCCACCTCCGTGTCCATGCGGCAGGAACGCATCCTGGCCGCCGACGCCATCCGCGCATTGCCCAAGGGCACCGCGCTCGCGTTCGCCACCGGCATGCGCGCGGCCATGCTCGACCTGCGCCCCTGGTATCTCGAGCCTGGCGCCGAGGAACTCTCCGCCGCCTCCGCCCGCGCCTCTAAGGGCATCACCGCCCGCGCCATCGCCAAAGCCGCCCCGAAGCAGTCCGACTTCGGCCCCGCCGCGTAGCACGCGCCCGCTTCCTCGATCCCCTCTGTGCACCGTCCGTCAGCCCACTTGGAACCCGCCTATGACACAGATCCACGAAGTCCCGAGCGACTGGAACCCCGACCATCGCTGCTGCCTCGAATGCGGCAACAGTGACCCCGAAGTCACTCTGCAGGCCCTCACCCACACCGCAACGAACCAGCAGGCGCTCGCCTGTTGCAGGCACATCGCGGACGTCGCCGCCACCCTCGAATCCTCCGCATCTGCTGCGTACATCGCGGACGGGCAGGTGCCGAGGCCCGCGACCACACCGACGGTGTCCAGTGCACCTGCTCCTCGCCACCGCTCGCGCGCATGACTCCATCACCTGCAGACGCCCAGCTGTTTGAGGTGGCACCACCGCCGACGCCCGTCGAGCGCCTGCTCCACCTGGCCGACCAGTACACCCAGCACAACGACGCGCTCGACCTCCTCCTGCGCGCGACCGCGCAGCCCGCGCCGGATGCCCACGCCCCCTCCGCGCAGCGTCTGGCCGCCGACACCCAGTCCGGCATCAAGGCGATCCAGGGCGAACGGCTCTATGAGAGCGTCGAGTTGACCGAGACCGTCATGCGACTGAAGCAGCTCACCTTCCTCGCCAGCGCCTCGGCCGACCTCAGCACCGGGATGGCTCGCGAGCTGACCGCGCTGGCCCCAGAAGCCGCCGTCAGCTGCGCCATGACGCTGGCCTCCGAGACCCGGCGGCGCCGCTGGGCCACCGCGCCGGCCCCCGACGACCGGCTGAACACCGTTCACCGCACGGCCCTGGCCGAGATCGCCTGCGGACACGTCGTGTCCAGCAGCTCGCTGGGCCGCGAGTTCACCCGCTCCCGCGAGCCCAAGGTGCTGATGAGCACCCTCCGCTCCCTGGAGACGAAGGGCCTGGCCGAGAGAACCGCCCGCTCGGCGCCCGCCGCCTACATCGGCGGCCCGCCCCTGGACCGCGTACGCCTCACCTCCGCAGGCATCACCGCCCTCGCCTCGGTCATCGACGCGCCTCCGGCCAGGCCGAGCACCGCGCCCGGCACCACGCCCCGCCCCCTGCCCGCCGCAGCGCAAGCCGCCACCCGAAGCCGCTGAACCCTCACAGGAGCCACCCCATCCCCACGCCCCCACCCGACCTGAACGAGCAAGCCCGCCAACTCCGGCAGCTGGCGCACGACTTCGACGCCCTCAAAGCGCGCGTGCGAGACATCTCCTACACGCCCGGCACGGACGCCCTGCGCCACATCAGTCCCCTCCTCCTCCAAGCGCAGGACCTCACAGCCACCGCCCTGGTGCGCCTGAAGGCACTCGACAACAGCACGTACACAAGCGTCCCCGGCAGCCAGGCCAGCCTGAACCTGCTGGCCTCGGTCGTGTCCTCGTCGTCGCTCGCCGGCACCGACCTGGCCCACGTGGTGCTCGCCAACCCCTACGAGGGCGCCGAGTTCGCCGGCTATCCCGCCACCAGCGAGGCGATACGCACCGCCCGGCACGCCGAGGCCATCCCGAAGATGAACGGGCACCTCGACGATGCCGTCCACCAGCTCGACCTGTGCGCGATCGGCTGCCACTACCTCGCCCACGGCATCACCGAGGACCTGACCACCGCGCAGGAACTCAAGCCTGCTGTCGTACAGCAGACGGCGGGTCCAGCTCTGACCCCTGCCCAGCACGGCGCCCTCGCCGCCCTGCACAACGGCGGCCATCTGTATCGGAATCCAAACCGCAGGAAGGGCGAGACCCGAGTCGCCGCCAACAACGGAGCCCGCGTCTCCATTGCTACCTACCGCGTCCTGGCCAAGCACGAGCTGGTCACCAACGACACCCGAACCCCTCTGGTCGTCGGACAGACCATCACGGTCACCGAGCAGGGGCAGCAGGCCCTGGCCCAGCAGCGCCCGCACATCGCGCCTACAACCACCGTGGTCGCCGCGCCCAAGGCCGTGATCGCTCAGGGAGCCCGCCGATGACCGCGTACGCGCCCGACGACCGGGTCATGGTCTCCCCCCGCTACATGGCAGGCGCCGGCGATCAGCTCGCCGACGTCCTCGGCCCGCTCATCCACCTCTTCGGCTGGCCGACACAGCACGACGCCACCACCGGGCACGTCACGATCGACAGCCCCGACGGCAGCCTGTTCGTCGACTTCGACCCACTGCAGCCGCTCGGCCGCTGGTGCAAGGTGACCCATCACGAGCCGTACTGGGAAGTCGTGTTCAGCCGGCAGGCTCCCCTGGAGGCAGTCGCCGCCGTCACCCAGGCGCTGCCGCAGCTGCTCGGCGACACCCGCCACGCCGAGCAAATCCCCATCACCGACATGCCCGTCGACCAGCTCGCGACGCTCCACCTGTGGACCGTCGAGGACCGCGTGCTGACCTCCCCCGACTGGTACTGCCAACTCCTGCACACACCCGAAGAAGACGTCAGCTGGCAGGCCGTGCACGCCTACTTCGAAAACCAGCCGCTGGCCACCTTCACCCGCGACGTGCCCGAGGGCCTGGTGCGGAACTTCTTCGCCAACCTGGCAGCGCCCATCGCCGTGGAGCGGGCCTTCCGCGACATTCCCCTCAGCTCGCTCGATGAGCAGAGCGCATTGATCACCCCAGTCCGCGGGGCCGCGATCAACCCCCAGGTCGCACACGCCCTCGCACGGCTATCCCAGCCCGGCCGTCGTCACTGACCCCCGATGCCTGCCCCGGAGTCATCCTGACCGAGAAGACCCTCCCCCTTGAGCCCGCCGAAGAACTCCTCGCGCTGGCTGCCGACTTCACCCGGCACAACGACGCCCTCACCCGGCATCGGCTCTACAACTCGAACCTCACCGACTTCCTCACCCACCGCACCGCGTCCGCCCAGCACCTCGCCCACTCGGCACTGGACATCGTGAACACCCTCAACGCCCAGTCGATGTATCACAGCCCCGACATCCGAGCGGTGTACTCGCGCCTACGGCAACTCGCCCACCTCGCCACCGACACCGCCGACCACCTGATCGACGCCGTCGACATCCTCGACCACACCCGTGAAGGACTGCCCATCGAACTGGGCGACGACTTCCTGGCTGTGCTGTCTGAGCAGGAGGCACGCCAAGAGGCCGGCCGACGCCTCACCCTCGTCACAGACCTCACCGCGCTCGGCGCATCCGACGCGCTGGCAGCCGCGGAGCTCTACGTCACCGACCGACGCCGCCGGGGCCTTGCCCCGCAGCACCAACCACCGCCTATGTCTCCCGCGCAGGAGGCCGCGCTCCAAGCCGTAGCACGCGGAGAGGTGACCATCGCCGACGGCAAGCCCTACCTGCGCCGCGACGACCTGCGCCTCACCATCAGCACCGTCCGCGCCCTGGAGGCCCGCGGCCTCGTAGCCCGCGAGGACTGCCCGCTCTGGTTCCACGACGAGCGCCTCCATCTCACCGCAGCCGGGCGCCGCGACCTCGCCGCCTCGTTCGCACGGCGACCACGCCCCACCGCACTGACCACACGACCGGCTCCGCCCCTGCCGGCGGTTGCTGCCAGCCGCGCCCGCTGATCCCGCACTCGACTTCCCGGGAGATCTCACGCCCTCCGACACCCCCACCCCTCACGACATCGCGCGTGCCTTGGCCGCCCAGGTCCACCCCAATGCCACGCCTCGCGACGTCGTCGTCCACTTCACGCTGCGCCGCCTGGCCGCACCGCGCTACGACCACCGGTCCTCCGGCGGCCCCGCGAACGGCATCGCCCAGTCCCTGCACGCCCGGCTCTACGGACTCCCCGACGACCCAGACCCGGCGCCCAACGCCCTCGACGAACTCCTCCAGTACGTGGCCTCCAAGCGCGACGCAGACCAACAGAACGCCGTACTCGCTCAGCTCTCCGAACAGCTGCGCAACGCCGCCGAGATCCTCGAATGGGCTCGCGACAACGCCCACTGGCGAAAACTTCCCACCCCTACCTGGGAATGGCTGCGTACGGCCACGGACACCGCCCGCGACCTCGCCGACGGCCTCGACGAGGTCGCCCCCGCCTTCGCCTCGCCCCGCGCCCCCGCCGCGACCCCGGCCCTGCCGGCGCCCGCCGCGCAGCGCGCCCCCGCTCCCCGCCGCTGACCTCCGCCCACGGACAGCGCCCCGCTCACTGCAAGGACATCCCCATTTCCGCCAACCCCGTATTCCGCTCCATCTCACTTGGTGCCGGAATTCAATCCAGCGCGATGCTCGCCCTGTCAGCCGAAGGGATTCTCCCGAAGGTCGACTACGCCATTTTTGCCGACACAGGGTGGGAATCGAAGGCCGTTTATTCGCATCTCGACCGCCTTGAGCGGGAGATAGCGAAACCGGCAGGTATCCCCATCCTGCGGGTCACCTCCGGAAATATCCGCAACGATGCGCTCGACCCCGGCCACAGATTCGCCTCCATGCCGCTCTACATCCTCAACCAGGACGGCAAGGCAGGAATGACCAGAAGGCAATGCACCGGCGAATATAAGATTAAGCCGATCAAGAAGCAGGTCCGCGAACTTCTCGGCTACCCCTACCCAGCCCGCATCCCGCGAGACGTGTTCGTGGAGCAATGGGTTGGCATCTCCACCGATGAATTCCACCGCGCCAAGGACGCGGACGTGAAGTACATGCGCAACCGCCACCCGCTCATCGACCTGGGCTGGTCGCGAAGCGACTGTATCCGCTACCTCTCCTCACTCGGATTGGCGGACACTCCCAAATCGAGCTGCCTTGGCTGCCCATTTCATGGAAACGCCCAGTGGCGACAGATTCGCGACACTTCCCCAGCCGAGTGGGCGGATGTGGTGGAATTCGACGCCGCGATCCGCAAGGGAAATGCCCGCGCGAACGCCACCGGGAACCGCCTGCTGGGCGAGGCTTTCCTGCACCGCTCGCGCATTCCGCTGAGCGAAGCTCCGATCGACCATGTCACCGCCGCCGAATGGGCCGCGCTCCAGCAGGAGCTCGGCGCCGAAGAAGACGCGGAGCAACTGGAAGAGGGTGCCCCTGACGGGTGCTCGCCCTGGACCTGTCGAGGCGAAATTGCCGCCACGCAGGATGACTTCGGGCTGGCCACGTGATCGTGCTGGACCTGTTCGCCGGCCCCGGCGGATGGAGCCACGCATTGGCCGTGCTCGGCGTGCGGGACATCGGGCTGGAATGGGACGATTGGGCTTGCAAAACACGGGCCGCGCAAGGGCAGTTGACGATTCGCACCGACGTGGCGATGTACCCGGTACGGCCTTTCCTCGGAAAGACAGGCGGGCTCATCGCCAGCCCGCCCTGCCAGGCGTGGTCGATGGCCGGCAAGCGCCTCGGTCTCCTCGACCAGCCGCTCGTCCACCAGGCCGTCGCCGACCTCGCCACCGGCCGCGACACCCGCGAACAGCTGCTGGCCGCCTGCCGCGACGAGCGCTCACTGCTGGCTGCCGAGCCCATGCGCTACCTGCACGCTCTCCATCAACAGGGGCAGCCTGAGTGGGTCGCGATGGAGGAGGTGCCCGACGTCCTGCCGCTGTGGCGCCAGTACGCCGCGATCCTGCGCAGCTGGGGGTACTCGGTTTGGACCGGGATCCTTAACGCCGCCGATTACGGGGTGCCGCAGACGCGGCGGCGCGCGATTCTGCTCGCCTCACGTACCCGGACTGCCGAGCCCCCGCCGCCCACGCATGCCAAGACCGCCGAGCCCGAGTCGCTGTTCGGGCCGGGCCGCACGCAGTGGGTGTCCATGGCCGATGCCCTCGGTTGGGGCGCCACCGACCGCCCCGTGCCGACCGTGTGCGCTGGTGGAGGACCGGGCGGCGGACCCGAGCCCTTCCCCTCCGGCTCGCGTAAGACGCTCACCGACGCACGCGACCGCGGCACCTGGAAGCCCCACATCGCGCCGGGCGAGGCAAAGTCCCCTCGCGCGAGGGGAAGTTCGGCCAGCCCTCGCGCAGCACGGGAGTGCTGCAGGAGTGGAGACTCCGATCGCGTGTGCGCCGGCGAGGTGGGCTGGTCGTGGTCTCTGCGCAGCAACAACCAGGCGAACGCGACCGTGCGCCGATCCGACGAGCCGGCCGGGACGCTGTTCTTCGGCCACCGCGCGAACGAATGCGTCTGGGTCGCCGAGCCCGCTACCGGCGACATCGGCGAGGAGCGGCCGATGCCAGATTCCATCCGGATCACCGCCCAGGAGGCCGGCCTTCTGCAGACCTTCCCCGCCCATTACCGCTGGGCCGGAAACAAGGGCCAGCAGTTCTCGCAGATCGGCAATGCCGTGCCGCCCCGACTCGCCGCCCACCTGCTGGCCCCCCACCTCGGCAAGACCCTCTGCCCCGACGACTTCACCCTGGCCGCCTAAATGCCCCAGCCCACCGACCCCTACGAGGACAACCTCGACGACCTGCCCCCTGCCCAGCCGGTGCACTACGCCGAGCAGTCCCTGCTCGGCGCGCTCCTCCTGGACCCGCACCGGCTCGCCGACATCGGCGACCTGGACGCTGGCCAGTTCGCCAACCACGCCCACGGCGCCCTCTTCCAGGCCATGCGCACGGTGCCGCCACCCGCCCCCGAAGCCCATCGCTCCGATCCCGCCTGGCTGAACACCGTGCTCGACGCGGCGCGCCCCAATGCCCCAGGGCTGACCGCCTCTTATCTCCACACGCTCATCCAGGTCTGCCCCTGGCCGAAGCACGCGCCAACGTACGCGCGGATGATCCGAGCCGATCACGCCCGGCGCACGTTGCTCATGCACGCCGAACGCCTCGCCCAGACCGCCACCGATCCCACCCTGCCCAACCCGGCCGCCACCACCCTGGCCCAGGCCGACGCCCTCGGACAGTTCCTGGACACGCTCGCCGGACAGTTCGCCCCGCACCCCGGCTCGCTGCCGCGCACCTCCGTGCCAGGCACCCCCACTGGGCCCAGCAGCGAGGAAGCTCTCGATGAGGAACGACTCCTCCTCGCTACGGCCACCGCCCACCCGGCAGAGCTGAAGACCATGCGCTGGGTGCAGCCCGACGATTTCACGCTGCCCCTGCACGCCACGGTGTGGCAGTGCCTCACCGCCCTGGTCCGCAACGGGGAGCCCGTGGACCCGGTCACTGTGCTCTGGGAAGCCCAGCACCGCGGACTCCTCACCGACGGCATCGACCCCGGCGACCTCATCGCCCTGGTCTCCGCTCCCGTCGGCTCCCCCGAATACTGGGGCGAACGCGTCCTTCAACGCGCCCTGCTGGCCCGCGCATTCGACGTCAGCAGCCGCATCACCGCCTACGCCCAGGACCCGGCCAACTCGCCGCACCAGCTGGTCACCGGCAGCCGCCGCGCCCTGGCCGACCTCACCGCCCTGCGAACCCGCTGGCAGCGCAGCACCACCCCGTCGTCACCGTCACCTCGCCAACCGCGCAGCCCGGCCGCCTCCCGCGCCGGCCCGGCGCCGAGAGCCACCACAGTCGGCGCACGAGCACTCCGATGACCCCACCCGCTCCGGCCGGTCCCGCGCCGGCCGGAGCCGTGAAACGAGAACAGATTGCCGCACCCCGAAGCAGACTTGCACCTCCGCCTCGACCTGCTCGACGGCCGCCCCGGCGCCGTCACCGCCACCATCACGGGAGCCCGGCTCGCCGTCCACGGCTTCGAGCCCCTCGACGACACGACGATGGTCATGGCCCGCATCGACCGCGAGGAGGCGCACTACGCCGAACTGGCCGCACGCGCCCTGCGCGCCGAGGGCGTCACCGTGGACATCACGCCCCAGCTTCGCGAAGAGATCGACACCGAATGGACCTGGGCCAACTACCCCATGCCCTGGTGCTCGCGCGAGGAGATCCGCGAGGTCTCCAACGACGCCCAGCACATCTATGACGCCATCCGTCACGGCCGCCTGATCATCCACGCCCACGCCCACGACGGCCAGAACATCGTCGCCGTCGGCACGTACCGCGACGGCCCGAGCATCCACCTCCACGGCGAGAACCACCTGCGCGTGGAAGCACTCCGATACGACAGCCCCACCGAGGCCATCGCCGAGTTCGAGCGCCTCTACGGCGACGCCGTACGCCCCGGCCCCGCCCCGGCCACTAGCACCGAACGCGGCGCCGAGCAGGCACGAACCGCGCCGGCGCCCGGTACGGCCAAGACCCAACCGCGCCTGGCCACGGCCGAGCCCGTCGAGGTGCCTGCGGCCTACACCGACAACCACGAAGGACTCCTGAAGGGCTTTCTCGAGTCACATCCAGAGTGGGAGAAGTGGCGCACCTGGTCCGACGAAACCACCCACGCCGTCCACGAATCCCTCGTGCTGCGCGCCGAGTTCGTCCACGAAGCCGCCCCCGACGGCACCCAGTGGACAATCGCCGCATACGAAAGCCCCGTCGGCGAGCGCCTGTGGCACGCCACCGCGACCACCACGGTCCCCGTAGAGATCATGCGGGTACTCCTCGACAGCCTCGCCTCCGCGGACGCGGCGCTGATCGCGGCGGGCAGCCAGGTCTCGGAAGCGACCATCGGCGAGTCCACCCGCCCGTTGGCCGATGCCAGCTGGGAGCACACCGTCGACGGCCGCTGGATCCGCTGGCAGGCGCCAGGGGATGAACCCGTCGGCGTCCAGTTCGATGCCTTCGCCGCTCACTCCCATCACGGCGTTTTGCCCGCTTGGACGTTCTGGGGCGGCGGCGACGCCGGCTCTCCGCGCTGGGCCCTTCACTTCTCTCCGCACGCCGCAGCCTCCGTGCTGCAGGACGTGGCCTTCGAGGTGGCCCTCGGGCTCACGCAGAAGCCGGTGATGGCCCGGCCTCGGGGGTTGAACGCCCTGAGCCGTACCGATATCAGCGTGCAGCCGGCCCCACGCACCGGTTCTGCGAGGTCACGGTGACGTCTGGCCAAGCCGGTGGCAGCGGCCATCGTGTCTGCGCCACGATGCTGAGATGCACGACGATCAGGAGCCGCTGGAGGACTGGGCACGCCGCCGCGAGGAGCGCCAGAACGCCTCGAAGGGCAAGCGTCGCGCAGTGCCGCTGGCCGAAGGGCCGCACCGCGGGCAACACGTCGCCCCCGACGCACCCCGCGTGATCCAGGAATGGAACGGAACCGAGTGGGAGACGGTCAGCCTGGTCAGCAATCTCGCCGAGGCCAAGACCGTGCTGTACCCACCGCAGCCGGCCGAGCAGAAAGCCACCGAATGGGATCGCCCCGCGCCGGGGAAAGGCCGGGGCCGACACCGCAAGCCAACTCCAGCGGAGGACCGAGAGCAGTAGCAGCCCATTCAGGGCCACGTGGGAAGACGGCGGCAATATAGCGGCGGATCCCCGGTTACCGAAACCGGGGATCCGCCGAATACTTGTAGCTCCACCGCCACTTCCTGACCGCCCGTCGAAAGGCAGCACAGCAACGATCCACCACTTCACCGCCACGCGTCACGCAGTGCCGGTTCCTGCTCCGTCACGCTGCGGCGTAGCTCAGCCGAAACAGGTCCTGGGCGCGCTCCAGGTCCCGCTCGCTGCGCAGCTGAACCTCCAGGTCTCCCGTGCCATGGTGGCCGAGCCCAGTCACGTCGCGGGTGAAGTCCGGCACGAGGTCCACCGTCGTCGGATCCGCTTTCAGGTAGACCAGCACCTTGGTCTGCTGGGGCGGGATGAGACAGGCGAAGTTCCGCAGCCGCTGATAGGCGCGGTACTGCTTTCGCTGTATCCGGGTGACTCCATCGCCCAGCCCGACGAGAACCTCGTCGACCGCTGCCGCCAGCTCTGTCATAGCACCTCCCTGCTGCCGAACCGGCTGCGCCCCGGGCGCGCGGCGGCGTACGCGCTTGGCCTCGGCCGAGTGCCCGGTGACCGAGGCCACGGTCTCAAGGCCGAAGTGGTCGCTGCCGAAGTACCGGTAGCGGACCAGGTCGATCGAGCGCCGGTGCTCGCGTACGGCGTGCGCGTCGTAGCGGGTGAAGTCGCCGGCGACGCAGATCAGCCTGGGCACGCTCCAAAGAACCTGGGCTGCGGCTGTCGCCCCGAGCCGGTCGCGGACCAGGCCCTCGAAGGTGCTCCGGTGCGCAGTGAGCCACGCCATGTAGTACAGGCCCTGGTTGATCACCCCAGCGTCGGTGCCACGCTTGTATTCAACGATCACCGGTGCACCGTTCTCGTCGAGCCCCAGCGAATCGATCCGTCCGCCATCGACGCAGTCAATGACGAACTCGCTCGCCAGGAATCGCACACCCAGCATCGTGTCCATGTGCGTCTCGATGAGGTCTTGCACATCCGCCTCGATCGCAGCAAGGTGCGGCGTTACCTCGTTTACGCCGCACCTCGTGTTGAACAGCTTCAGCCCCACCACGCCCCCTTCAAGACCACGATGCCAGACGGCAACGCCGCAGACCGCAGGGTTATTTCCGCGGAAGAAGTCTTTCTAGCGCCGCGCACCTGCTGGCACTTGGCGCTAAGCACCTTCGCCAGCACGCATGCCGCGCGGTCCTCGCTCGCCAGATTGAGGGCGTTGGTCACGTGGCCGCTCCGGTATCGAGGAAGGGACACTCCCGGTGAGCCTGACTCGCTTGGCAGCCACGGCCTCCGGATCTGCCGGGCCGTTGACCTGGTCGAAGTCTGCGACCAGGTCGCTCAAGTTGTCACGCTCGATCTGGCGTTGGACGGCCTTCTCCAGGTACGCGGATACGCCACGCTTGCCGACCCGACAACGAATAGCCTGCAGGGTGCCAGCGGTGAGGGAGACCGAGAGCCTGCTGGTTGGACCGTCACCGGGGAAGAAGTCCGTGTCGCCTTCAGCCATGGGATGAGTGTGGCATTCGCAGGTTCTGCCCGAGGGTGTCGATCCAAGCCTGACCCACAACTCCCCGCGACTACACGAAAGCCGCCTCCGAACCCGAAATCACTCGGGCTCGGAGGCGGCTTTCACATGTCTGACGACCAGTCAGTTTTCCGGCCCGGCGTGCGTCAAACGTGCGTCAGGCGTGCGTCACGTGCGTCGCTCATGCGTCAAGATATCGCCCGTAACGCCCACAGCGCACATAATGCACACTGGCCGAACCTGCAGGTCAGTGGCCCTTTTCGGCGGGCTCAAGCACCGCAACACACTCCACATGATGCGTCATCGGGAAAAGATCGAACGCCCGCAGCGTCCGCACCTTGTACCCGCCCTCCTTGAAGTACGCCAAGTCCCGCGCCAGCGCCGCCGGGTCGCACGCCACGTACGCGATGCGCCGTGCGCCGAGGCCCGCCAGATGCTTCACGGTCTGCTTGCCGGCACCGGCCCGCGGCGGGTCAAGGACGATCAGGTCGACCTCGGTGATGCCGGTCTTGGGCAGTACCGACTCGACCTTGCCCTGCTCGATGCGGACGCGCTCGAAGGAGGCGAGGTTGTGCCGGGCGTCCTCCACCGCGCGCTTGCCCGACTCGATGCCGAGGACCGCGCCCTGCTCGCCGATGCGGTCCGCGATGGCACCGGCGAAGAGGCCGACGCCGCAGTACAGGTCGAGGGCCATGTCGCCCTTGCGCGGGAGCAGGCCCTGCATCACGGCGCGCATCAGGGTGTCCGCGGCCTTCGGGTGGACCTGCCAGAAGCCGCCGTTGCCGACGCGGTAGGTGCGGTCGTCGGCCCGCTCGCGGACGAAGGCGCGGCCGTGCACCCGGTGGATGCCGCCGTCGTGCTCGTCGACGCGCAGGACCGAGACCGGCTTGTCCAGCTCGACCAGCGGAAGGCGGGCGCCGGGGCGCGGCTCCAGGATCACCTGGCGGTCGTGCGAGCCGGTCGCGGCGATCGCCTCGACGGAGGCCATGCCCGACCAGTCGCGCTCCTCGATGCCGAGTTCGGTGACTCCGGGCGCCGCGATCATGCAGCGCTCGACCGGCTCCACCTCGTGCGAGCGGTGCTTGCGCAGACCCACGTTGCCGTCCTCGTCGACCGCGTACTGCACGCGCGTGCGCCACTGCGGGACCTCGCCGGGCGGGAGCTTGTCGCCGTCGGCCGGCATGACCGTGCCGTCCCAGCCGGCCTCCTCGGGGGTGAGCCCGGCAAGGTGCTTCAGCTGCTCGGCGATCACCTCGCCCTTGAGGCGCCGCTGGGCGCCCGGCTTGGCGTGCTGCCAGTCGCAGCCGCCGCACTTGCCGGGGCCTGCGTACGGGCAGGGCGCCTCGACGCGGTCCTTGGACGCCTCGATGATCTCGACGGCGTCGGCCCGCAGGAAGCGCGAGTCCTCCTCGCCCTCCGTGACGCGCGCGAGGACCTTCTCGCCGGGGAGCGTGTGCCGTACGAAGAGCACCCGGCCCTCGGCCGTACGGGCGATGCAGTGCCCGCCGTGGGCGACGGGACCGACCTCGACCTCGTACTCCTCCCCGACCAGCGAATTCTTCGGTTCTGCCTGCATGGCGGGGTGACTCCAGAGATCAAGGGAAACGGCCGGAGAAAGACGGCCGGACAACAACCCACGAGTCTACGTGGGTGTCGCCCGGCCGCTCACCAAAGACGTTGCGGGGACCCGCTCGGGACCCGCTCAGCTCTTGCTGCTCGGCTCCTTCGCCGCCTTCTTCTCCTGCCCGGCCACCGGACCACGGCGCACCGCACCGGGAGCGTTCCACTCGGAGCGCTTGCGGGCCCGCTTCTTGGCGGCCTCGGAGGACTCCAGCTGATACGGCACGGAGGTGACCATGACGCCCGGCGTGAAGAGCAGCCGCCCCTTGAGCCTGAGCGCGCTCTGGTTGTGCAGCAGGTGCTCGTACCAGTGGCCGACCACATACTCCGGAATGATCACGCTGACCGCGTCCCGCGGGCTGTCGCGCCGCAGGTTCTTCACGTACTCGATGATCGGCCGGGTGATCTCGCGGTACGGCGAGTCGAGGATCTTCAGCGGCACCGTGATGCCGCGCCGCTCCCACTCCGCCTGCAGCGCCTTGGTCTCCGCCGGGTCGACCTTGATGCTGACGGCCTCGAGGGTGTCGGAGCGCATCAGCTTGGCGTACGCGACGGCGCGCAGCGTCGGCCGGTGGACCTTGGAGACCAGGACGATGGAGTGCACCCGCGACGGCCGCACGCTGTCGTCGGAGGGGCCCTCGGGGGCGACGAGCTCCTCGGCGACCCGGTCGTAGTGGCGGCGGATCGCGCTCATGATCACGTAGAAGATCACCATGCCGAGCAGGGCGACCCAGGCGCCGTGCGTGAACTTGGTGACCAGGACGACCACGAGGACCAGGCCGGTGAAGAAGGCTCCGAAGGTGTTGATCGCGCGGGAGCGGATCATGTGGCGGCGCTTGCCCGGGTCCTTCTCGGTCTTCAGGTGGCGGTTCCAGTGCCGCACCATGCCGGTCTGGCTGAGCGTGAAGGAGACGAAGACGCCGACGATGTACAGCTGGATCAGCTTGGTCGAGTCGGCCCCGTAGACCCAGACGAGCGCGGCGGCGGCGAGCGCGAGCAGCACGATGCCGTTCGAGAAGGCGAGCCGGTCACCGCGGGTGTGCAGCTGGCGCGGCAGGTAGCGGTCCTGCGCGAGGATCGAGCCGAGCAGCGGGAAGCCGTTGTACGCGGTGTTGGCGGCCAGGAACAGCACGAGCGCGGTGGCGGCCGCGAGCACGATGAACAGGAAGGTGCCGTCGCCGAACACGGCGGCCGCGACCTGCGAGATCACCGGGTTCTGGACGTAGCCCGAGCCGACCGGGGTGCCGTCGCGCAGCAGATCGTGGGCGGGCTGCTCGGCCATCTTCACGTTGGTGGCCATCGCGAGCCCGATGATGCCGCAGAACATGGTGACGGCCAGGCCGCCCATCAGGGCGAGGGTGGTCGCCGCGTTCTTCGACTTGGGCTTGCGGAAGGCCGGTACACCGTTGCTGATCGCCTCGACGCCGGTGAGCGCGGCACAGCCGGAGGAGAAGGCGCGAAGGAGCAGGAAGACCAGCGCGAAGCCGGCGATTCCCTGATGTTCGGCCTTGATCTCGAAGTCGGCGGTGGGGGCCTTCATGTCGGCGTCGAGGACGAGCCCGCGGAAGGCGCCCCACGCGATCATCAGGAAGACGCCCGCCACGAAGATGTACGTCGGGATCGCGAAGAGCTTTCCGGACTCCTTGACTCCGCGCAGGTTCATCAGCGTGAGCAGCACGATGGCGCCGACGGCGCACAGCACCTTGTGCTCGATGACGAAGGGGACGGCCGAGCCCAGGTTCTCGATGCCCGAGGAGATCGACACCGCGACGGTCAGGACGTAGTCGACGAGCAGCGCGCTCGCGACGGTCAGTCCGGCCTTCGGCCCGAGGTTGGTGTTGGCGACCTCGTAGTCGCCGCCGCCGCTCGGGTAGGCGTGCACGTTCTGCCGGTACGACGCGACCACGGTGAACATCAGCACCACGACCGCAACCGCGATCCACGGGCTGAAGCTGTAGGCCGAGACACCGGCGATCGAGAGGACCAGGAGCACTTCTCCGGGCGCGTACGCCACGGAGGAGAGCGGGTCGGAAGCGAACACCGGTAGGGCGATGCGCTTCGGGAGGAGCGTTTCTCCCAGCCTGTCGCTGCGCAGTGCGCGCCCGATGAGGATCCGTTTGGGCACGTCGGTCAGTTTGGACACGCAGAGGATCGTAAGCGTTCGAAAGGGGGCCCGCCCACCCGCCTCCCGCGCCTGTGTAGCTTGTGCCTCTGTCTGAGACCCTGTTAGGGCCGAGCCAGAGACCCGTCAAGGTCCCATCAAGGGCTCATCGGGACAAATCGCCTTACCAGTACTAACGAATTCCTAACGCAGGACACAAGCCAGCCGGAAGGACGGTCGTGCACATCGTCATCATGGGATGCGGACGAGTGGGTGCCGCTCTCGCGCAGACCTTGGAGCAGCAGGGGCATACGGTCGCCGTGGTCGACCAGGACCCCACGGCCTTCCGCCGTCTGGGCTCCGGATTCGGCGGGCGCCGGGTCACCGGGGTCGGCTTCGACCAGGACACCCTCCGCGAGGCGGGCATCGAGGAGGCGGGCGCCTTCGCCGCCGTCTCCAGCGGGGACAACTCGAACATCATCGCCGCGCGTGTCGCCCGCGAGATGTTCGGCATCGAGAACGTCGCGGCCCGCATCTACGACCCGCGCCGTGCCGAGGTCTACCAGCGCCTGGGCATCCCCACGGTCGCCACGGTCCGCTGGACCGCCGACCAGATGCTGCGCCGGCTCCTTCCGTCGGGCGCCGAGCCGCTGTGGCGCGACCCCACGGGGGGTGTGCAGCTCGCCGAGGTGCACGCGTCCCAGGCCTGGGTCGGGCACAAGATCAGCCAGCTGCAGGAGGAGACGGGCGTCCGCGTGGCGTTCCTCACCCGGCTGGGCGAAGCCATTCTGCCCAGCTCGCAGACGGTGTTGCAGGAAGGCGATCTGGTGCACGTGATGATGCGCACCGACGAGATCGAAAAGGTCGAGGCGTCGTTCGCCGAGGGCCCCGAGGAGGGCGGTCACTGATGCGCGTCGCCATTGCCGGAGCCGGCGCGGTGGGCCGTTCCATCGCGGGTGAGCTCCTGGAGAACGGCCATGAGGTACTCCTGGTCGACAAGGCCCCGACCGCCATCTCGGTCGAGCGGGTGCCGCAGGCGGAGTGGCTGCTCGCCGATGCCTGCGAGATCACGTCCCTGGACGAGGCGGCGCTGCAGCGCTGCAACGTGGTGATCGCGGCCACGGGTGACGACAAGGTCAACCTCGTCGTCTCCCTCCTCGCGAAGACCGAGTACGGCGTCCCGCGCGTCGTCGCCCGCGTCAACAACCCCAAGAACGAATGGCTGTTCAACGAGTCCTGGGGCGTCGACGTCGCGGTCTCCACGCCGCGCCTGATGTCGGCCCTGGTCGAGGAGGCCGTCAGCGTCGGCGACCTGGTCCGGCTGCTGCGCTTCAGCCACGGCGACGCCAACCTGGTCGAGCTGACCCTGCCGCCGGAGTCGGCGCTCGCGGGCACCATGATCGGCGACATCGAGTGGCCCGAGGACACGTCCCTCGTCACGATCATCCGCGGCACGCGCGTGCTGTCCCCGACCGTCGAGGACTCCCTGGAGGCGGGTGACGAGCTGCTGTTCGTGGCGGCCCAGGCGCGCGAGGAGCAGCTGGAGGACCTGCTGTCGGTGCGGCGCGAGGACGCGTCGAGCTAGATACCCGCGGCGGAGCCGCTGATGTCACAGCGTCCATACGTTGATGGGGCGTCCCCAACCAGATCGGTTGGGGACGCCCCATCAACGTATGGACTACTGAATCAACGTACGCCCGGCATATGGACGTTGAATCAACGCACGGGCTACGCCTCGCGACGCTCGGCCGCGGCCGCCTTGCGCTCGGCCTCCGCCTTCTCGGCGGCCTCCATCTCGGCGAACACGTCGATGGGCGGCGGCGCCTTCGCCAGGAAGACCCAGGTCAGCCAGACGGCAAGCAGGAACGGCGGGATCTTCAGGGCGATCAACACCCAGCCGAACTTGGTGGTGTCGGCCCACCAGTACATCGGGAAGAGGATCGCGCACTTGGCGAGCAGGATCAGGCCCCAGGCCCAACTGGCCTTCGCATAGGCCTTCTTGCGACCCGGGTTGCGGGTGCGCCAGGAGAGGTTCTCCTTGAAGACCGGGCCGAGGATCAGGCCGATCAGCGGGACACCGGCGAGCGTCGTCACGATGTACGCGATCGCCAGGCCCAACGTGTAGAGCATGCCCGGCAGATAGAAGTCCTTGGCATTGCCGGTCATCATCGCGAAGACCACACCGAAGGCGACGCCGAAGACGCCGCTGAAGGCGTGCTTGACGGTGTCCTTCATGACCAGGCGCACGACGACCAGGGCGAGCGACACCGCGAGCGCGGCGATCGCCGAGACGTGCAGGTCCTTGTTGATCGTGAAGATCGTGACGAAGAGGAGCCCCGGAAGCACCGTCTCCACCATGCCCCGCAGGCCACCGAAGGCCTCGAACAGGGCTGCTTCCGTCACTGCCTTGGCGTCCGCGTCCGCGGACGGCTCCGTGGTGTGGTCGGTCGGCTTGTCGACAGACGTCACCGGCTACTCCCGTCCGAGCGGTCTGAGTTCGTACTTCGGGTTGAACAGCACCCGGCGGCCCCGGCTCATGGAGATCCGGCCCGATGCAATCAGCCTGCGCCCAGGTTCTATACCCACTATGGAGCGCCTGCCGAGCCACACCACGTCCAGCGGGGCAGAACCGTCGAACAGTTCGGCCTCCAGGGCGGGTACTCCGGCCCGTGGTCGCAGGGTGACCGTGCGCAAGGTACCAGCAACGGTGACTATCTCGCGGTCGTGGCAGTCACAGATGCGGGTACAGCCCGCGGTCTCGGCATCCTCGCGGAGCTCTTCGGAGTCCAGCTCCTCCTGCGAGGAGGACAGCCGGTCGAGCATCCGCCGGAAGCGGCCCACAGGCTTTTCTGAACGAGGAACAGCTCTCATACAAGAAGCGTACCGGGGTCCCCCGCACCGGGATCAGCTGAGGTGGCCCACCATTGGCCACGGCTCCCCCGCCCCCGCGCGGGCGGAAGGCTCAGCGCTCGAACCGGTACCCCATCCCCGCCTCCGTGATGAAGTGCACGGGATGCGAGGGGTCCGCCTCCAGCTTGCGGCGCAGCTGGGCCATGTAGACCCGCAGATAGTTGGTCTCCGTGCCGTAGGACGGCCCCCAGACCTCCTGGAGCAGCTGTTTCTGGCTGACCAGACGGCCGGTGTTACGGACCAGTACCTCGAGGAGGTGCCACTCGGTGGGAGTCAGGCGTACGTCGCGTCCGTCGCGGTGGACCTTCTTCGCGGCCAGGTCCACGGTGAAGCCCCCCGCGTCCACCAGCACCTCGTCGTCCCCGGCCCCGGCGACCGGCTCCGCACGGCGTACGGCGGCGCGCAGTCGGGCCAGGAGCTCGTCCATGCCGAAGGGCTTGGTGACGTAGTCGTCGGCGCCCGCGTCGAGGGCCTCGACCTTCTCGTCGGAGCTGTGCCGCGCGGAGAGCACCAGGATCGGGACGCGGGTCCAGCCGCGCAGCCCCTTGATCACCTCGACGCCGTCCATGTCCGGCAGACCGAGGTCGAGGACGATCACGTCGGGGTGCCGTGCGGCGGCGACCTGAAGGGCGGAGGCGCCGTCGGCCGCCGCGTCCACCTCGTACTTGCGCGCCTTCAGGTTGATCACGAGGGCGCGTACGATCTGCGGCTCGTCGTCTACCACGAGCACCCGGGTCATTCCGGCCTGCCTTTCTGCGGTTTGGGTTCGGGTTGAGTTTCCGGTGAGGGGGCGAGCCCCGTAAGGGGCGCGGGGAACTGCGCGACCGGCCCCCACCGGCCGGAGGATGACGAACGACCCCAGGGGCGCGGGGCTGTGACATGTGCGGCTCCGCCGCGTGGGCGCAAAACGGGGTCCGGGGCGCAGCCCCGAGAGGTGAGCGGGACCGGGCCCCACCCACGTACGACGTCCATGGTCATGACACGACCTGGGCGGTGATCTCGGGTTGGACCGGCGGCAAGCCGCCGGCGCGCAGGGTGAGCACCATGGTGAGCCCGCCGCCCGGGGTGTCCTCGGCGTTCAGAGTGCCGCCCATGGACTCGACGAAGCCGCGGGCCACCGCCAGGCCGAGGCCCACGCCCGCCCCGCGCGGGGCGTCGCCATGGCGCTGGAAGGGCTCGAAGATGCGCTCCTTGGCATCGTCGGGGACACCGGGGCCGCGGTCGACGACGCGGACCTCGACGCGGTCGGCGATGGCGCTGGCGGACACCGTGGCGGGGGTGTCGCCGGGGCTGTACTTGACGGCGTTCTCGACGATGTTGGCGACCGCGCGCTCCAGGAGGCCCTTGTCGACCTCGACCATGGGCAGCGTCTCGGGGATGTCCAGCTCCACGCTGCCGTCCGGTACGCCGCCGAGCGCCATCGGGACGACCTCGTCGAGGTCGATGTCCCTGATCAGCGGGGAGACGGTGCCGGTCTGCAGGCGGGACATGTCGAGGAGGTTGCCGACCAGGTGGTCGAGGCGGTCCGCGCCGTCCTCGATGCCTTCGAGCAGCTCGGCCCGGTCCGCCTCGGACCAGTCCACGTCCTCCGAGCGCAGGGAGGTGACGGAGGCCTTGATGCCCGCGAGCGGGGTCCGCAGGTCGTGGCTGACCGCGGCGAGCAGCGCCGTGCGGATCCGGTTGCCCTCCGCGAGGGCGCGGGCCTGACCGGCCTCGTCCTGGAGCCGCTGCCGGTCCAGGACGACGGCTGCCTGCGCCGCGAAGGCGGCCAGGACCCGGCGGTCCTCGGCCGGGAGCACCCGCCCCGACAGGGCGAGCGCCATGTGGTCGCCGACCGGCATGTCCACGTCGGCGTCCTCGGGGCGGCCCAGCTGCCGGGGGCCGACGCTGCCCGCGCAGGTCCACGGGTCGACGTCGCTAGCCCGCTCCAGCAGGGCCACGGACTCCATTCCGAAGGTCTCCCGGACCCGTTCGAGCAGCGCGTCCAGGGTGGTCTCGCCGCGCAGCACGCTCCCGGCGAGGAAGGACAGGATCTCCGACTCGGCCCGCAGCCGTGCCGCCTGATGCGTGCGCCGGGCGGCCAGGTCCACCACGGACGCCACCGCCACCCCGACCCCGACGAAGACGATGATCGCCACGATGTTCCGGCTGTCGGCGATGGTGAACCGGTGGGTCGGCGCCGTGAAGAAGTAGTTCAGGAGCAGCGACCCGAAAGCGGCCGAGGCCAGGGCCGGCCCCAGCCCGCCGAGCAGGGCGGCGGCCACCGTCAGCGACAGGAACAGCAGCATGTCGTTGGGCAGGCCGAGGTCGGCGTCGATGTTGGTGAGCAGCAGTGCGAGCAGCGCGGGCCCGACCACGCCGACCAGCCAGCCCCAGATGATCCGGGACCGCCCGAGGCGCGCGCCCCGGGCCACCGGCAGCCCGCGCCCCTTGCCGACCGCGTCGTGCGTGACCAGGTGGACGTCGAGGTCGGGGCCGGAATCCCGGGCGACACTCGCGCCGACGCCGGGCCCGAAGACGTACTGCCAGACCTTCCGCCGGGAGACGCCGAGGACGATCTGGGTGGCGTTGACCCCGCGGGCGAACTCCAGGAGCGAGGCCGGGATGTCGTCGCCGATGACGTGGTGGAAGGTGCCGCCCAGGTCCTCGACCAGGGTGCGCTGGACGGCCAGTTCCTTCGGGGACGCGGAGGTCAGCCCGTCGCTGCGGGCGATGTAGACGGCGAGGATCTCGCTGCCCGAGCCCTTGGCCGCCATCCGCGAGGCCCGGCGGATCAGCGTGCGCCCCTCGGGCCCGCCCGTGAGCCCTACGACGATGCGCTCGCGGGCCTGCCAGGTGGAGCGGATGTTGTGCTCGCCGCGGTACTGCTGGAGGTATTCGTCGACCCGGTCCGCCACCCAGAGCAGGGCGAGCTCGCGCAGGGCGGTGAGGTTGCCGGGGCGGAAGTAGTTGGAGAGGGCCGCGTCGACCTTGTCGGCCTTGTAGATGTTCCCGTGCGCCATTCGCCGGCGCAGCGCCTGGGGCGACATGTCGACCAGTTCGATCTGGTCGGCCCGGCGCACCACTTCGTCGGGGACCGTCTCCCGTTGACGTACACCGGTGATCGACTCAACCACGTCACCCAGCGACTCAAGATGCTGGATGTTGACGGTCGATATCACGTCGATGCCTGCCGCGAGCAGCTCCTCGACGTCCTGCCAGCGCTTGGCGTTGCGCGAGCCCGGCACGTTGGTGTGGGCCAGCTCGTCGACGAGGGCGACGGCGGGGCGGCGGGCGAGGACCGCGTCGACGTCCAGCTCGGTGAAGGTACTGCCGCGGTATTCGAGCTCGACGCGGGAGATCTGCTCCAGGCCGTGCAGCATCACCTCGGTGCGCGGCCGGCCGTGGTGCTCGACGAAGGCGACGACGAGGTCGGTGCCGCGCTCCACCCTGCGGTGGGCCTCGGAGAGCATCGCGTATGTCTTGCCGACGCCCGGTGCGGAACCGAGGTAGATCCGAAGCTTGCCGCGTCCCATGGCCCCATTGTCTTCCGAAAAGTGCTGTGCACGCTGCGTAGACCTTACGGGCCAGATTTCCGGCATAACGGAACGGGGGGTGGCCGGGACATCGGATTTGACGCGATTCTGATGCCCCGGCCGGGCCCGGCCAGGTGACGCGGGCCGAGTGACGCGGGTGACGCGGCTCAGGCCGGGTTGTCCCCGTGGGTCAGCGTCTCCCAGGCCACGAACAGGTTGTTGGAGCCGGCGGGACGGTTCTGCAGGGTCAGCTTCTCGGTGTTGCTCATGGCGTGCCCGAGGCGGTTGTGCAGGGCGTTGTACCCGACCTCGGTGACCGGCCCGAGGCCCCGCTTCACGGACCCGCCGCACAGCCAGCTCGGCGGCGCCTCGCCCAGCTCGTACTTGGCCTGGAACCCGAGCGCCTGCCGCAGCCGCTCCCCGACCTCTGGATAGAGGTCCTGGCCCTGGATGCGGCTGGTCTCCGCGATGTGCGAGATCGCCGAGAGGCCGTACCCGGTGTGCGTGAAGTCGCGGCAGGTCTCCTGGGTGAGCCCGGTGACGAAGGTGGACTGCCCCTGCCAGTAGTTCACGAGCTCGTCGCGGGTGTCGAGCCCGCTGCCGGGCGCGGCCTTCGGCAGCGCGCCGTCGGAGGAGAGATAGATGTACGCGGGCACCCGGCCGCGGAACTTGGCGACGGCCTTGTCGTACGACGCCTTGTCCTCGATGAAGACGGAGATGCCGACGGCCGCCTCCATCATCGACAGCTCCCAGTTCCCGTTGGAGTGCGAGCCGCCGATGATCTCGGGCAGATAGACGTCGCGCAGCATGCCGGCGAAGCGCGCGGAGTTCGGCCAGCCGCCGCTGTACGTGTACTTGATGATCTCGGCGGCCTTGGGCCAGGAGGAGCCGGCCCAGCCGGTCTGCAGCTTGGCGTTGCTGTTGGTGTGGTCCTTGATGACGCCGGACCAGGCGTCCATCAGCTCGATCGACTTCTTGGCGTAGCGCTCGTCCCGGGTGACGTACCAGGCAAGTGCCGTGGTGTACGCGGCTATCGCGTCCTCACGCTCGTCCGTACAGCCGTAGTTGGGGTTGGAGTAGGAGCCGCACTCGACGACGGCGCGGGGCTTGGCCGTCCGGGACAGCGAGGCGTACTTGCTCGCCTTCAGCTGGTCGAAGGCGCCCTTCCAGGGCTGGGCCCCGGCGTTGACCTTGTCCCGGGCGAAGTCCAACTGCCCGCGGGAGACGGCGACTCCGGGATGCGTGAAGGCGGCCGGGGCGGCGCCCGCGTGGTCGGCGGCGGGCCAGGCGAGGAACCCGGCGACGAGGGCCACGGCGGTGGCGAGGAGCGCTAAGCGGGGCCTGAGGGATATCTGGGCTCTGCGGGGCATGTGGGGGCCATCCTCGTTCTCGTATGTGAACGATGCTTGGATTTATGAACACGCGCGATGGCCGCTGACCATAGGTACGGACCAGAGTTCCGTCAAGGCTTGAAGAAAGACCCCCAGCTGAGCGCCTGAGGTTCGTGCCCCGAAGGGGCGCGGGGAACTGCGCGCCCAGCCCCCACCGACCCGCAGATGACGCACTCTCCATAACGCACCCCCGAACACCCGAAAAGGCCGGAGGGCCACACCCCACGGGGTGCGGCCCTCCGGCCTTCGACGCAATGAGCGGCAGCGTACTAGCGGACCTCGGTGATCTCCGGGCCACGGGCCAGCTGCCCCATCCCGCCGGCGAAGCGGGATCCTTCCTCGTCGCTCTCCTGCTGCTGGACGCCCTCGGCGACCATCTGAGCGTCGTCCGGCAGCTTCAGGACGATCGGGTCACGCGGCGCCATCGGCGATTCGCCACGGACGACCACGGCGTCCTTGAAGATCTGCTCGAGCACTCCGGCGGCCTCCGGCTGCACCGCACCCTGGCCCGAGATCACACCGCGCAGGAACCAGCGCGGCCCGTCACAGCCGATGAAGCGCACCACCTGGACACCACCGGTGCCGTCCGGCAGCTGCACCGGGACCTGCGCCCGCAGCTCCCAGCCGAGCGGGCCCTCGAGCTCGTCCACGACACCGCCCTGCTGGGTGATGCCGGAGGCGATCTCCTCGCGGACCTCGCCCCAGATGCCCTCCTTCTTGGGGGCGGCGAAGGCCTGCAGCTGCACGGCGCTGTCGCGCAGCACCACGGTGGCCGCGACGATCGCGTCGCCCGCGACCTCCACCCGAAGCTCCATGCCCTCGACCCCGGGCACGAAGATGCCACCCAGGTCGACCCGGCCCTCGCCGGGCGCGCCGACCTCGGAGACGTCCCAGGGTCCGTCGGGACGGGGGGCCGGCGGCAGGTTCAACCGTCGCGGCTCGTCGTCGTCCGCCGAGTCCACCTCGTCGGCGTCCACTCCGTCGACGACCTGCTCGGCCTCGCCGGCCGCATCGTCGGCGGCATCCTTCTTACGACGTCCGAACACGTCACTGTCCTTCCCGGTCGGATACGACCGAAGCGTATCGATTCCCACCCTTTGGGCCGTCCACGGCGGAATGACCACCAGTGGACCCGAAGCCCCCCTCGGCCCGCGCCGAGTCCGGAAGCTGCGCCACCTCGTGGAAGCGCACCTTCTCGACCTGCTGGACGACCAGTTGGGCAATCCGGTCGAAGCGCTCGAACCTCACACTCTCGCGCGGGTCGAGATTCACCACGATCACCTTGATCTCTCCACGGTACCCGGCATCCACCGTCCCTGGGGCATTCACGAGGGCGACACCGCAGCGTGCGGCCAAGCCCGAGCGGGGATGCACGAAGGCCGCGTACCCCTCGGGCAGCGCGATGGACACCCCCGTGGGCAACACCGTCCGCTCCCCCGGGGCGAGTTCGCATGCCTCGGTGGTGACCAGGTCGGCTCCGGCGTCGCCGGGCTTCGCATAGCGCGGCAGCGGAACCTCGGGGTCCACACGCCGGATCAGTACGTCCACGGGCTCGCGGGTCACCACGGGCACGGACACCTCGCTGAACTCAGGGGTCACGGGTTCACCTCGAAGGCACGGGCACGCCGGATCTGGTCCGGGTCGCTCATGGCCGCCTGGATCTCGGCCGGGCGGCCGTTGTCGATGAAGTGGTCGACCTTGACCTCGATGAACAGGGCGTCGGCACGGACCGCGACGGGCCCCTCGGGGCCGCCGATCCGCCCGGTGGCCGTCGAGTAGATCTTCCGGCCGGCGACCGCGGTGACCTCGGCCTCCAGGTACAGCACGGTGTCCACCGGCACGGGCCGCACGAAGTCGGTCTCGAGTCTGCCGGTGACGGCGATGACTCTCAGCAGCCAGTTCAGCGAGCCGAGGGTCTCGTCGAGCGCGGTGGCCAGTACGCCGCCGTGGGCGAGCCCGGGGGCACCCTGGTGCTCCGGCTTCACGGTGAACTCGGCGGTGATCGCGACGCCTTGGGCCGCCCGCGCCTCGAGGTGCAGTCCGTGCGGCTGGCCGTGGCCGCAGCCGAAACAGTGCTCATAGTGCGCGCCGAGCAGCTCGCCGGGGGCGGGCGCATCGGGGTGCCGCACGGGCGCCGAGGCGTCGTCCGGGGGCGTCAACGCTGGTGTTCGTCCACTCACAGGCGCAGACCTTACCCGCGCGGCCTTGGAGCATTCGCACCGTGCCAAGCTTGGCCACATGCAGCTCTCGGCCGAAACTTACGACGAACGCCTGACCGCACCCCGCTCCTGGTGGGTGATCGCGGGTCTGATCGGCATCGCCTGCGGCCTGATGCTGCTGCCGCTCGGCGCCGTGCCCATGCTCGGCGGCCTGATCGGCGGCGCGGCCCTCGCGGCGGTCGCGGTGAGTTCCTACGGCTCGGCCAGGATCCGTGTCGTGGCGGGCTCACTGGTCGCAGGCGACGCCCGCATCCCGCTGACGGCCCTCGGTGAGGCCGAGGTCCTGGACGCCGCCGAGGCGCGCGCCTGGCGCTCCCACAGGGCCGATCCCAGGGCGTTCATGGTGCTGCGGAGCTACATCCCGACGGCGGTGCGGATCCCGGTGACGGACCCCGAGGACCCGACCCCGTACGTGTACCTCTCGACGCGGAACCCGGAGCAGCTGGCGAGCAAGCTGGCCCAGTCCTGAGTCGGGCCAAAATCCTGCTTACTGCCCGAGCTCCCGTGGATGCCTGCCCAGATCCAGCGGATCCTTCACCGGCTCCAGCGGAGCAAGCTCCGGCAAGGCGTCCCAAGGCACTTGGTGGGCCTGCAGGTCCTTGCGCACCTTGGCGGCGAGCTTCTTCGTGTCGCGGCGGTTCATGACCGCCCCGATCGCGGCGCCCACCATGAACGGCATCAGGTTCGGCAAGTTCCGGACCATCCGCTTCATGATCTGCTGGCGCAGCTCGCGCTTCATCTGGCCGCCCAGGGCGGCGTTCAGCGTCGACGGCTTGGCCACGTCGATCCCGCGCTCCTGGGACCAGGCGGTCAGATACGCGGTCGTACGTTGCTTGAGATTGCCCGGTGGGCGCAGCCCGTAGACCTCGTGCAGCTCCGCGATGAGCTTCAGCTCGATCGCGGCAACGCCGGTGATCTCCGCGGCCAGTTCGGCCGGCATCGCGGGCGGCACCGGCAGCATGGCCGCCGCACCGACTCCCGCGCCCACGGTGGAGGTCGCGGCCGAGGCGCCGGTGATCAGCTTGTCGGCGATCTGCTCGGGCCCGAGGCCCGGGAACTGTTTCTGCAGGGCGGTGAGATCGCGGACCGGGATGCGCGGCGCGTTCTCGATGATCCGGTCGGCGAGGTAGCCGATCCCGGCCTTGGCGCTCTGACCGCCCTTGCGGACTCCGGTACGGACTCCTGCCTTCACGGAGGCCAGCCGGTCCCCGGATTTTTTGGAGGCCAGTCGACCGGGCCTGGCCGTCGGCGAGGCCGAGGGCCCGATCTCTGTGTCCTCCGCGAGCTCTGAGTGCCCGCTGTGCTGCGTGATGTCTGTGCTCACCCCGTCCACGTCGCCCGCAGCTTCGAGCGAGGCCGGAAGGCCCCGCTCGCCGTCACGTGCGCCCATGGACAGGTCACCGTCCGCGTGCCGCTTCCGGAAGAACTTCTTCCGGGGCGGAGTCGAGCCAGTCACGGCCGACCTCTGCTCAGTCGCAGTCGCGGCAGATGGGCTGGCCGTTCTTCTCCCGGGCCAGCTGTGAGCGGTGGTGCACCAGGAAGCAGCTCATGCAGGTGAACTCGTCCTGCTGCTTGGGCAGGACCCGAACGGCCAGTTCCTCGTTGGAGAGGTCTGCGCCGGGCAGCTCCATGCCCTCTGCGGCCTCGAACTCGTCGACGTCGACGGACGAGGTGGACTTGTCGTTCCGGCGAGCCTTCAGTTCTTCAAGGCTGTCCGAGTCGACGTCGTCATCGGTCTTGCGTGGGGTGTCGTAATCCGTAGCCATGTCGCGCTCTCCCCCTCTGGGTGTCTGCGGGTGTCTCCAGCGCACGTAACGCGTGAGAGGCCGGACTTGTGCCCGACCCGAGGCGGAGATTTTGCCTCACATCAAGGTCTGTTACTCAATCGACACCCAACCGCACCCCTGAAGAGGTGATCGTCTTGGATGGCGATCGGGACCGTACACGGTCCGTTTGTCGCACTTCACGGGCGCCACCCCGTGTACTTCCCGTGATCAAGACCCTTGAAAACCCGGATTTTCCCGGCTTTTCAACGACTTTCGCGATCACGGAGAGTAGATGGCCTGAAATTCGCCTCTGTGATCGATTCCACACGGATCTCCCGGGACCAGGTCCCGAAAATTCCGCTCAAAGCAGAACCTCGCGGCGAATCCGGAGCAGCATCTCAGATCGGCAGGGTGACTCGCATCACGAGACCACCCCCCTCGCGCGGCTCCGCGATGATACGGCCCCCGTGGGCCTGTGCCACCGACCGGGCGATGGACAGTCCGAGACCCGCACCCTTGTCGCTGCCGGTCCGGTCCTGACGCAGCCGCCGGAACGGCTCGAAGAGGTTGTCGATCTCGTACGCGGGGACCACGGGCCCCGTGTTCGACACCAGCAGGACCGCCTGGCCGTGCTGGGACTCGGTTCTGACCTCGACCCAGCCCTCATCAGGCACGTTGTACCGGACGGCGTTCTGGACGAGGTTCAGTGCGATGCGCTCCAGGAGGACGCCATTGCCCTGCACGACGGCCAGACCGCGCTCTCCGCGGATCTCCACGCCCTTCTCCGCGGCCTCGCCCCGCACCTGGTCGATGGCGCGTGAGGCGACCTCGGCGAGATCGACCGGTTTTCGCTCCACGATCTGGTTGTCGCTGCGGGCGAGCAGCAGCAGGCCCTCCACGAGCTGCTCGCTGCGCTCGTTGGTGGACAGGAGGGTCTTGCCGAGCTGCTGGAGCTCGGGGGGCGCACCGGGGTCGGAAAGGTGCACCTCGAGGAGCGTGCGGTTGATCGCGAGGGGCGTACGCAACTCGTGCGAGGCGTTCGCGACGAACCGCTGCTGGGCCGTGAAGGCCCGCTCCAGGCGGTCCAGCATCTCGTCGAAGGTGTCGGAGAGCTCCTTCAACTCGTCGTCCGGGCCGTCGAGTTCGATCCGCCGGGTCAGGTCCGAGCCGGCCACCTGACGGGCGGTACGGGTGATCCTGCCCAGCGGCGAGAGCACGCGGCCGGCCATCGCGTAGCCGAAGGCGAACGCGATGACGCTGAGGCCGAGCAGGGCCATGAGGGAGCGGCTGAGGAGGTCGTCGAGGGCGTGCTGGCGCTGCACGTTGAGGCACGGGCTCATCAACCGGTTGAACTCGTCCTGCGAGATCTCACGGGCCTGCTGCAGCGCCGGGCAGCTGGAGCTCTCGATCGTGAACTTCCCGCCGGTCACCCGGAAGGGCAGCTGATTGCCCGCGTGCACTGCCTGTGCCGCCAGCAAGTAGATGATCGAGAGCAGCAGGATCCCCGCGATCAGGAACATCCCGCCGTACAGCAGCGTGAGCCGTATCCGGATGGTCGGGCGCAGCCACGGGAACGGCGGCTCGCTGCGGGCCGGGTCCCAGGTCGGTTTCGGGGGCGCGGCCGGTGGCGCCGGGGTCGAGGCCATCGAGGCGGATCAGATCCGGTAGCCGGAGCCGGGCACCGTCACGATGACCGCGGGCTCGCCGAGCTTCCGGCGGAGCGTCATCACCGTCACGCGCACGACGTTCGTGAACGGGTCGGTGTTCTCGTCCCAGGCCTTCTCCAGGAGCTGCTCGGCCGAGACCACGGCGCCCTCGGAGCGCATCAGGACCTCGAGGACCGCGAACTCCTTGGGCGCGAGCTGGATCTCCTTGTCGTCCCGGAACACCTCGCGGCGGTTCGGGTCGAGCTTGATCCCGGCGCGCTCCAGGACGGGCGGCAGCGCCACCGTCGTACGCCGGCCCAGGGCACGCACGCGTGCCGTGAGCTCGGTGAACGCGAAGGGCTTGGGCAGGTAGTCGTCGGCGCCCAGCTCCAGGCCCTCGACGCGGTCGCTGACGTCGCCGGAGGCGGTGAGCATCAGGACGCGGGTGGGCATGCCGAGCTCGACGATCTTGCGGCAGACGTCGTCGCCGTGCACGACGGGGAGGTCCCGGTCGAGCACCACGACGTCGTAGTCGTTGACACCGATGCGCTCCAGAGCGGCCGCGCCGTCGTACACGACGTCGACGGCCATGGCCTCCCGGCGCAGTCCGGTGGCAACCGCATCGGCGAGCAGCTGCTCGTCCTCGACGACGAGTACACGCACGTCGCTGTCCTTCCTCTGGGCCCGCTCAGTACAGGCTTGATCACGCAGATGTGGCCTCCATCCTGCCTCTTTCGGCCATAAACCGGCCGTAAGGCGGCCCTCGGGCCCGGGAATTCGCGGAATTCACGCGCGGTTGAGGTTTCTTCGGAAGGGGCCGGGGGGAGGACGGCTTTACACCCGCGATCACTCTTAGCTGTGGCACGCCCACGGCCGGTCCCCTTCCGGTACTGGCACGAGACGTGATCGCCCCTTCCGAGGGCACACCCCCGTGCCACCGACCCACCGACCCATGACGAGGGGGCGCACCATGGACGCATTCACCGCAGGGCTCCTGCAGCGGATAAGGGCCACCGAGTCCGACATCGATCGTGCGCGCGAGGAAGGCGACGACTTCCTCGTCGAAGTCGAGCAGGCCGAGCTCGACGACCTGCGCCGCCTGGCCGCCGATCACGGCGTTCAGGTCGCCTGACCTGAGCATTGAGAAGGGCCCCACACCCGTCGGGTGTGGGGCCCTTCTCAATGCTCAGGGGCAACGGCTCGGCCCAGGAGAGCCACAGCTCAGTCGTGCCAGGCGCCCAGCGCCTCCAGGCGCCCCTGGAGGTCCTCGAACAGCCCGGGTGGTCCCGCCACCAGCAGGTCGCCCGACGGGCCCTCTCCGGGCCGTCCACCCACCAGCGCGCCCGCCTCCCGCGCGATGAGGTCGCCCGCGGCCAGGTCCCACGGGTTCAGACCCCGCTCGTAGTACGCGTCCAGGCGACCCACGGCCACGTCGCACAGGTCGATCGCCGCCGAGCCGCCGCGCCGGATGTCGCGCACCTGCGGGATCAGCTGCCGGGCCACCTCTGCCTGCCGGACCCGGCGCTCGGCGAGGTAGCCGAAGCCGGTGCCGAGCAGCGTCTGCTCGAACGGGGGCGCGGGGCGTACGGTCAGGCGCCGCTCATTGACGTACGCGCCCTGACCGAGCACGGCGCGGAACGTCTCGCCCTGCATCGGTACCGCGACCACGCCGACAAACGTCTCGCCGTCCTTGCGGGCCGCGATGGAAACGGCCCAAGCGGGGCGGCCGTAAAGGTAGTTGACCGTGCCGTCGATCGGGTCGATGACCCACTGCACGCCACTGGTCCCCTCGACGCTGGCGCCCTCCTCACCGAGGAAGCCGTCGGCGGGACGGTGCTCGGCGAGGAAACCGGTGATCAGCTTCTCGGAGGCGATGTCCATCTCGGTGACGACGTCGACCGCGCTGGACTTGGTCGCGGCCACGCCCAGGTCGTCGGGGCGGCCGTCGCGCAGGAAGGTGCCGGCGAGATCGGCGGCCTGGAGGGCGAGGTCGAGGAGTTCGGCCTTGAGCTGGTCGTCGGACACAGGTGGTTCCTTACGCGTAGGGGCTGTCGATGCCTGCCGCGGCCGGGCGCGGGGCGCGGGCCGGGCAGCAGCCGACCGGGCACAGGTCGTGGCTCGCGCCGAGCGTCCCGAGGGCGCAGCGCTCCGGGTCCGCGCCGCGCTCGGCGGCCGCGCGCTCCAGGACGAGGTCGCGGACGGCCCCGGCGAACCGCGGGTCCGCGCCGACCGTCGCCGAGCGGGCGACCGGGAGGCCGAGCTCGGCGGCCTTGGCGGTGGCCTCGGTGTCGAGGTCGTACAGGACCTCCATGTGGTCCGAGACGAACCCGATGGGGACCATGACGACCGCGGGGACGCCCGCGCCGTGCTGCTCCTCCAGGTGATCACAGATGTCGGGCTCGAGCCACGGGATGTGCGGGGCGCCGGAACGCGACTGGTAGACGAGCTGCCAGGGCCGGTCGACGCCGGTCTGCTCGCGTACGGCATCGGCGATCACCTGCGCGACGTCCAGATGCTGACGGACGTACGCACCGCCCTCGCCGTGCCCCTCGACCGGGCCGGAGGTGTCCGCCGCCGAGTCGGGGATGGAGTGCGTGGTGAAGGCGAGGTGTGCGCCGGTTCGTACGTCCTCGGGGAGGGACGCGAGCGATTCGAGTACGCCGTCGATCATGGGGCGTACGAAGCCGGGGTGGTTGAAGTACTGGCGCAGCTTGTCGATCTTCGGCAGCGGCAGGCCCTCGGCCTGCAGGGCGGCGAGCGAGTCGGCGAGGTTCTCGCGGTACTGGCGGCAGCCCGAGTACGAGGTGTAGGCGCTGGTGGTGAGGACCAGGATGCGGCGGTGGCCGTCGTTGACCATGTCGCGCAGGACGTCGGTGAGGTACGGGGCCCAGTTGCGGTTGCCCCAGTAGACCGGCAGGTCCAGGCCGTGCTCGGCGAAGTCCTTGCGCAGGGCGTCGAGCAGGGCGCGGTTCTGGGCGTTGATCGGGCTGATGCCGTCGAACAGGAAGTAGTGCTGCCCCACCTCCTTGAGCCGCTCCTTGGGGATGCCGCGGCCCTTGGTCACGTTCTCCAGGAACGGGACGACGTCGTCCGGGCCTTCGGGGCCGCCGAACGAGAGCAGCAGCAGGGCGTCATAGGGGGTGCAGTCAAGCGAGTCGGGCATGCCTTCGATCCTGCCACGTCCTGGCGAGGCGCTGGATTTGCCCCGAGAACCACGGTGCGGCCGCGCCGCGGCGGTCGTAAGCTGTATCGGCCACCTTCACGCCTTACCTGAGCCGCACCGGAGCAGTCCCTTGCCCAGCCCCTACCGCGAGATCTTCGCCTCCCCCGGCACGCGCGGCTTCTCCGCTGCCGGGTTTCTCGGGCGGCTGCCGCTGGCGATGATGGGCATCGGCATCGTGACGATGGTTTCGCAGGTCACGGGGCGGTACGGGCTTGCGGGGGCGCTGTCCGCGACCGTCGCGCTGTCGGCCGCCGTGATCGGGCCGCAGATCTCGCGCCTGGTCGACCGGCACGGGCAGCGGCGGGTGCTGCGGCCCGCGACGCTGATCTCGCTCGCCGCCGTCACCGGGCTGCTGATCTCGGTGCAGCTGGAGCTCGCGGACTGGGTGCTCTTCGTGTTCTCGGCCTTCGTCGGCTGCGTACCGAGTGTGGGATCGATGATCCGGTCGCGCTGGGCGGCGATCTACCGGATGAACTCCCGCAAGCTGCACACCGCGTACTCCTTCGAGTCCGTCGTCGACGAGGTGTGCTTCATCTTCGGGCCGATCGTCTCGATCGGCCTGTCCACGGTGTGGTTCCCGGAGGCGGGCCCGCTGCTCGCCGCGGTGTTCCTGGGCGTGGGCGTCTTCTGGCTGACCGCGCAGCGCGGCACGGAGCCCGTGCCGCACCCGCGCGAGCAGCACGGCAAGGGCTCGGCGCTGCGCTCGCCGGGACTGCAGGTCCTCGTACTGACCTTCGTCGCCACCGGCACGATCTTCGGCGCGATCGACGTGGTGACCGTCGCCTTCGCCGAGGAGGAGGGCCACAAGGCCCTGGCGAGCGTGGTGCTCGCGATCTACGCACTCGGCTCCTGCCTGGCCGGAGTCGTCTTCGGGCTGCTCCATCTCAAGGGGGCGCCCGCCCGCAGGTGGCTCCTTGGTGTGTGTGCGATGGCCGTGAGTATGATCCCGCTGCAACTGGTCGGGAGCCTTCCGTTCCTGGCCGCGGCGCTCTTTGTCGCGGGCCTCTCCATCGCACCGACGATGGTGACCACCATGGCCCTCGTCGAGCAGCACGTACCACGCGCGAAACTGACCGAAGGCATGACCTGGGTGAGCACGGGCCTCGCCGTCGGTATCGCGCTCGGCTCGTCGGCGGCCGGCTGGGTCATCGACTCGGCCGGGGCGGACGCCGGGTACGCGGTACCGGGAGTCGCCGGCGCCGCCGCGGTCGTCGTCGGGCTCCTGGGGTATCGCCGGCTGAACAGGCCGGTGCCGCAGCGGGGAGGGGCTCATGAGCAGCACGACGGAAAGCCGGCAGAGCACAGCGTGGCGTAACTGGGCGGGCAATGTCAGCGCCCGGCCCGTCTCGGAGGTCACGCCCGCCTCGGTCGACGAACTCGCCGCCGCCCTGCGCCGCGCGTCCGAGGACGGTCACAAGGTCAAGGCCGTCGGCACCGGGCACTCCTTCACCGCGGCCGCCGCCACCGACGGCGTCCTGATACGCCCCGATCTCCTCACCGGCATCCGCAGGATCGACCGCGAGGCCCGCACCGTCACGGTGGAGGCCGGCACCCCGCTCAAGCGCCTCAATCTCGCCCTGGCCCGCGAGGGCCTGTCGCTCACGAACATGGGCGACATCATGGAGCAGACCGTCGCGGGCGCCACCAGCACCGGCACCCACGGCACGGGCCGTGACTCGGCCTCGATCTCCGCACAGATCCGGGAACTTGAGCTGGTCACCGCGGACGGCCGGGTCCTCACGTGCTCCGAGAAGGAGAACGCGGACGTCTTCGCGGCCGCCCGGATCGGCATCGGCGCGCTCGGCGTCATCACCGCGATCACCTTCGCCGTGGAGCCGATCTTCCTGCTCACGGCCCGCGAGGAGCCCATGGGCTTCGACCGCGTGACGGACGAATTCGAGCAGCACTTCACCGAGAACGAGCACTTCGAGTTCTACTGGTTCCCGCACACCGGCAACTGCAACACCAAGCGCAACAACCGCAGCGCGGGCCCGGAGAAGCCGGTCGGCGCGGTCAGCGGCTTCTTCGAGGACGAGGTCCTCTCCAACGGCCTTTTCCAGGTGGTCAATTCACTGGGCCGGGCCGTCCCGGCCACCATCCCGTCGATCGCCAAGATCTCCAGCAAGGCGCTGTCCGCGCGTACGTACACGGACATCCCTTACAAGGTCTTCACCTCGCCGCGCCGGGTGCGCTTCGTGGAGATGGAGTACGCCGTCCCGCGCGAGGCCCTGGTCCCGGCGCTGCGTGAACTGCGCGCCATGGTCGAGGGTTCGGACCTGCGCGTCAGCTTCCCGGTCGAGGTCCGCACCGCCCCCGCCGACGACATCGCGCTGTCCACGGCGTCCGGCCGCGGCAGTGCGTACATCGCGGTGCACATGTACAAGGGCACGCCGTACCAGTCCTACTTCACCGCCGCCGAGCGCATCTTCACCGCGCACGAGGGCCGGCCGCACTGGGGCAAGGTGCACACGCGCGACGCGGACTACTTCGCCTCGGTCTATCCGCGCTTCGCCGAGTTCACCGCCCTGCGCGACCGCCTGGACCCGGACCGGCTCTTCGGCAACGACTACCTGCGCCGGGTCCTGGGCGACTGAGGCTATTCGCCGCTTCCCTGTTCCTGCTGCGGTACGTCCCCACTGCCGGTGCCGCCCGAGGGGTTGGGGGTCGGCGTCGGCGTGGGGGTCGGGGTGGGAGTCGGCGTCGGGGTGGGCTTGTCCGAGTGCGACGGGGTCGGGTCGGGCGTGGGGGTGTTGCCGCCCTGGGTCGGGTCGGTGCCCGGGGAGGACTGACCGTTGCCGGGGGTGTTGCTCGGGGAGTCCGACGGAGTCGTCGAGGGCGTCTTCTCGTCCGTCTCGGGCGGGGTGTTGTGGCCCTGCACGCCGTTGCTGAACGTGGTGCCGCCCCCGCCTGCGAAGGCCTCACCCGTCGCCAGTTCGTACGTGGTGATGCCGGCCATCGTCACTCCGAACACCACCGCGGCCCCGACCAACGGCCGCTTCCAGCTGCGGATCCGCTTCCCCTGCACCGAGGGCGCGCTGTACTCCTCGTACTCCTCGGCCGGTTCGCGCGGGACCGCCGTCCCGAGCAGCTGCGTCGCCTGATCACCCTGCGACCGCAGCACCATGGTCTCGTCCGCCCGGGACAACACCTGCGTCGCGTCAGCCGTCTTGAGGAGCTGGGTCTGCTCCGCGTCGGCCGTCGTGAAGAGCTGGGTCTTCTCCGCGTCGGCCGCGGCTCCCACGGTCGGCAGCACGGTCGTGGCGTCGCCGGCGCCTTCGGCCACGCCCCACGTGACAGTCGTCCCCGGGCCCGCGGTCTTCGCCGCACTCACGGTCGTCGCCGGACTCACTGTCGTCACCGGCCCCGGCTCATGAGCGCCCTCCGACCGGAAGGTCTCCGGCACCGGCCGGCCGTCGCTGCCCACCGGCACCTGCCGCGCCTTCGGCTTGGCCTTCACCGCGACTTCCCGGACCTGCTCGCCCGTACGCGAGAAGAAATGCTGGAAGACCGTGCCGCCGCAGGTGGCGATCACACTCACCAGACCGGCGCCGACGATCGTCCCGTACACACCGAAGCTTGACGCCAGCTTCGCCGCCACCACCGCGGCCACCGCGCTACCCGCGACCTGCGGCACACTCAGGTCGAGCTTCTTCTTCTCGCCCATCTCCGCCCCTTGCCTGCCTTTCCTCGCTGACTACACGAAGAACGACATTTGGGCGAAGTGAATAGTTCCGTTTCCGAAGATTCTGTGAAGCAGGCCACCTTTGTGATCAGCGGATTCGTGATCAACTGCGGCCAACTCCCTTGCCCCGCGAGAACTTCGGCGGCGCGGCGGTCCACTCCCGTGGCCCGAATGGAGTACTGTTGCGAGCCCTGGGTCCGGTCTCCAGCCTGGGTGCTCGGGGGCTTTCTCGTCAGAGTGGCAGCCCTCCGGGAGGGGGCTCGCTGCACAGGGTGACCAATTCGGTCACTTAGCGTTGCGAATAGGTAACCGTGCCATAACGGCGGTCCAGGGCCCACGCCCGACACGCCGGGCAACTCGGCAAGGTTGTGGCAGGCTGCACCCGGGCAGGCCACACTCGACTAGCGGAAGCAGCGACGCACGTGACGTCGGCAGGCACCACCCGGGAGGTCCCCATGCCCGAACTGCGTGTCGTGGCCGTCTCCAATGACGGCACACGGCTGGTGCTGAAGGCTGCGGACTCGACGGAGTACACGCTTCCGATCGACGAACGTCTGCGCGCCGCTGTGCGCGGTGACCGTCCACGCCTCGGCCAGATCGAGATCGAGGTGGAGAGCCATCTCCGCCCCCGCGACATCCAGGCCCGCATAAGGGCAGGCGCCTCCGCCGAGGAGGTCGCTCAACTCGCCGGAATCCCCGTCGACCGGGTACGCCGCTTCGAGGGCCCCGTCCTCGCCGAGCGCGCGTTCATGGCCGAGCGGGCCCGCAAGACTCCGGTCCGGCGCCCCGGTGAGAACGCCGGGCCGCAGCTCGGCGACGCCGTGCAGGAGCGGCTGTTGCTGCGCGGCGCCGACAAGGAGTCCGTGCAGTGGGACTCCTGGCGCCGGGACGACGGCACCTGGGAAGTCCTGCTCGTCTACCGCGTCGCCGGTGAGCCGCACTCCGCGAGCTGGACGTACGACCCGCCGCGTCGCCTGGTCCAGGCCGTGGACGACGAGGCGCGCTCGCTCATCGGCGAGTCCGACGACATCGCGGCGCCGCCGCCCGAGCCGAGCTTCCCGTTCGTGCCGCGGATCGCGCGGCTGCCTCGGGACCGGCCCCTCGACCGTGCGCTCGACCGGCAGTTGGAGCGGCCCGAGCGGCCGAGCGTGCCCGCGCCCACACCTTCGCCGGATCCGATGGAGGAGAGCACGGCCGCGTCCGCCTCTGCTTCCGTCTCCGCGCAGGAGCGGGACTCGCTGACCAGCCTCCTGGAAGCGGTGCCCAGCTTCCGGGGCGACATGATCGTGCCCGAGCGGCCCTCGGCTGCTTCCGCATCCGCTTCCGGGTCGACTGCCACGGATCTTCCTCCGACGGAGGAGCCCGTGGTGGAGCCCGAGGCGGAGGAGCCGCCCGCGGCGTCCGCCGGGGCCGGGTCGGCGTATGCGGATGTGCTCATGCCGCGGTCCGTGGCGGGGCATCGGGATCGGCTTGTCGGTACGACGGATCGGCAGGCCGAGGCGGACGGGGTTCGGCCCGGTCGCCGGGCCGCTGTGCCCAGTTGGGACGAGATCGTGTTCGGTACGCGGCGGAAGAAGTCGCAGGAGTAGTTTTCCCCACCCCGCCCCTTCCCGAAATTCTGCGGAGCCTTCCGCCCTTCGGGCGGTGTCCTCAAACGCCGGACGGGCTGGTTCTACCAGCCCGTCCGGCGTTTTGAGCGATCAGCCTCGTTCAGGGCCCGTCGCCACCGGACGCGATGCGTCCGACGACCACTCCGACCATGAGCCGGGGTACAGCGCCGCCTCGTAACCCGCCACCGCCAGCGCCAGCACCTCGTGGGCGCCCGAGACGCCCGAGCCGCAGTACACGCCGACCTCGGGCGCGTCCGAAGCGCCCAGGGACTTGAACCGATCCGCCAGCTCGCCGGCAGGCAGGAAGCGGCCGTCCGGGCCGACGTTCGAAGTCGTCGGGGCCGAGACCGCGCCGGGGATGTGCCCGCCCACGCGGTCGATCGGCTCCACATCGCCCCGGTAGCGCTCCGCCGCACGGGCGTCGAGCAGCAGTCCGGAGCGGGCAAGCGCGGCCGCCGCGTCCGCGTCCAGGGCGGGGACGGCGCCGGGTGCCGGGGTGAAGGAGCCCGGCGCGGGTGCGGCCACCTCGGTCGACAAGGGGCCCGTCCACGCGGCGAGGCCGCCGTCGAGGACACGTACCGACTGATGCCCCGTCCAGCGGAGCAGCCACCAGGCCCGCGCGGCCGCCCAGCCCTGCCCGCCGTCGTACACGACCACCGCGCGGTCGGCCGAGACCCCGGCCGCCCGCATCGCCGCGCCGAAGACGTCCGGGTCCGGCAGCGGATGGCGGCCCCCGGCGCCCGCCGGACCGGCCAGGGACGCGTCGAGGTCGACGAAGACGGCGCCGGGGATGTGCCCGGCGGCGTACTCGGCGCGGCCGTCGAAGGCGGGCTCGCCCGCGGCCTTCGCGACGCTCAGCTGCCAGCGGACATCCAGGAGAACCGGCGGATACTCCCCCGCCGACTCGCTCGCAAGTTCGGATGCGGTGATGATGGGATTCATGGGCACATCCTTGCGTAAGGCCTGGCCGGGTTGCGCACGGGCGGCTAGCCTGCCCGCCGGGCGGTGAGCTGATCGTCACCGGACGACTACCGCGCGGAATGGTCGCTGCCGCCCAGAACGCGGCGGGTGACAGCAAACCGGGCATCCTCCCGCGGGAACCCGCCAAGTGCGGACCGGCCGGAGCGCGGGGTGCGACAGGTGGTGCAAGCATCTGCTCCGGCACGCAGGTGGCTCACCATGACGGTCCGAGGAGAGAGTGACGATGACCGAGTCCGCAGCTCGGCACACGCCCGGCACGCCCTGCTGGGTGAGCCTGATGGTGCATGGAATGGGCGCGACGCAGGACTTCTACGGCGCGCTGTTCGGCTGGGAGTTCGGGCCGGGGCCCGAGCAGCTCGGCCCCTATGTCCGCGCGCTGCTCGACGGCCGTGAGGTCGCCGGGATCGGACAGCTGCCGCCCGACCGGCATCTGCCGATCGCCTGGACGCCCTATCTGGCCACGGACGACGTGGACCTCACCGCAGAGACGATTCGGCACTGCGGCGGCACCGTCGGTGTGGGGCCGATCGACGCCGGCAAGGCCGGGCGGATGGCCATCGCCTCCGACCCCGCGGGCGCCGTCTTCGGCGTCTGGCAGGCCGCCGAGCACCTCGGCTCCCAGCTGTGGGGGGTGCCGGGAACCCCGGTGTGGAACGAGCTGGTGACGCGGGACACGGCCTCGGTCGGCAAGTTCTACCAGTGCGTCTACGGGTACGAGGAGGAGGCCGTCGTCTCGGCCGACTTCGACTATCTGACCCTGCACCTGGACGGCCGCCCGGTCGCCGGGATCCACGGCGTGGGGCACGGGCTGCCACGGGACCGGGGCTCGCACTGGATCACGTACTTCGAGGTCGCCGACGTGGACGAGGCGGTGGAGCATGTCGGCGTGCTCGGTGGGCATGTGCTGCGGGCGCCGCGGGACAGCGCGCACGGGCGCCTCGCGACCGTCGCGGACCCGGAGGGCGCCACCTTCAACGTGGTGCGGAGCGCCGGTCGTTGAGCTGCGGGTCCTGTTGCTCCAGCGCTGCCGGCCGGGCCCGTTCGCGGGTCAGGGCGTTGATGATCTCGCGGGCCTGGAGCGGATCGGCCGGCAGCACGTGTGAGGCGAACCAGCGGGCGGCCGTCGGATCGGGGGACGGCTCGACGAACTCCGGGCCCGCGTAGTCGTCGAGCGGAGGGTCGTAGACGTACCCGGCGACCACCCCGTGGTGCACCAGGCGTTCGATGAGGGCGTCGCGGTCGTGGACCAGGAGCGGCGCCCGGAAGAGGGGCGGCGGGCCGTCCGGCGCGCTCGCCGGAACGTGCAGCGCGGGCGAGGCCCAGGTGGTGGCCGACAGGAGCGAGACACCGATCCTGCGCCGGGCGAGACCGGCGTCGAGCCGGGCCATCCGCAGCTCCAACTGGCCCCGGACCAGGGCCCCGTGGCGGGAGCGGAAGCCGTGCAGGTCGACGCGGACCCACGGCTCGTACGCGGTCAGGCTCGGCGCCTCACGGGCGCAGTCGGCGAGGCGTGGGGCGTGCAGGGCCATGCGGAAGGCGTCGCGCTCCAGGAGGCCGAGGCGTTGCAGGGTGCGCCACACCGGGCGGACCAGATGGAGGGAGCGTACGGCCGACCGGGCGAGCGGGCGCAGGGTCGTGGTCAGGTCGGTGTGCAGACGGCGGGGGGTGAGGAGTTCGTCGCGCAGCAGCTCCAACTCCTGCCTGGTGGCCGCGTCTTCGACGGCGAGGAAGCCGCCGGCCATCGCGGCCGCGTGCTTGGACAGGCTGAAGGCCGCGGCCTTTCCGAACGTCCCGATCGGCCGGCCGGCCACGTCCGTGCCGATGGCGTGTGCCGCGTCCTCGATGAGGGGGATGCCCAACTCGTCGCAGCGGGCCCGGAGTTCGACGACGCGGTCCGGGATTCCGTAGAGGTTCGAGGTCAGTACGGCGTCCACGCCGCGCCAGGTGGCTTCCGAGACGGCGGCCGGGTCGATGTTGCCGTCCGCCGGGGACACCGGGGCCTGCACCGGGCGCAGTCCGGCCGCGAGGACCACGAAGAGGATCACGTCGTCGGTCACCGGTGACATCAGCACCCGTGCGCCGGGGCGGCACCAGTGGCGCAGCGCGAGGTAGAGGGCGAGGCGGGCCGAGGGCGTGTAGACGCACTCCCGGCCGAGCCGCCGGTTCATCGTCGCGGCGAGCCGCGAGCCGTACGGCATCGTCACCTCGCCCTGCCGGAGCCGGGCCGGGACCCGGAACCCGCCTTGTCCGAGGTGCGCAGCGTGCCGACCGTCTTGAGGAGCCGGTCGGCCGGTTCGCGCAGCCGGGGGTGGGCAAGGACCGTGTTCCGCAGGCCGCGCACGGGCCTGCGCCACAGGCGGTGGGCCGCCGCCACCGGGTGCGGGCGGGTCGCGAAGCCCTCGCCCACGCGCAGCTCGCGGGTCTTGAGCCAGTCCTTCCACTCCTTGTCGCCGCGCCCCAGGTCCATCAGCCGCACGCCCTGCCGGCTCGCGGCCTCGGCCATCCGCAGATGCATGATCAACCCCGGTGAGTAGTAGCGGAGTTCGGGGTCGTACGCGGTGAACCACGGCGCGAAGACCGTGCGCGATCGGGGCCCGAAGTGTGCGGCGACCGGCCGGTCACCCGCGTACACGACGGAAAGCACCCCGGTGAAGTGCTCCTCGCGGACCTGGAACAGGTCGTCCACGAGCCGCACTATCCACGGCCGCGCGAACCGGTCCATCCGGCCCGTCCTGCGGTACTGGGCGGACTTCCACCGCATGAGGGTGCGCAGCACCCGTGGGTCGCGCTCGTCGAAGACGAAGCGCATCTCGCCCAGGTCGCGCCCGAGGCGGCGCTCCTTCTTGAGCGTCGTCTTGGCCAGGCCGGGGTATGTGCCGCGCAGCCACTCCGGGTAGCTGCCGTGGCCGTCCTTGAGGTCGATGACCGGGGAGGAGAACGCCCCGGTGACGTACCGGCTGAAGGGCTTCTGCTCCTCCACGAGGTGGTCGAACTCGAAGACGGAGAGGCCGCAGGCGCGCAGCAGTTCCCGGGCGTCCCAGGTGACGCCCGGGCGGTGCACCAGGGCCTGGCAGTCGGAGAGGCCGAGGCCGATGGCGCGGCCGACGCCGAAGGTGCCCCGCTCGTAGGGCAGGAAGCCGACCGGCTCGCCGCGCTCGTGCAGGACCGCCAGCTGCGCGCCGCCGCGGTGTCTGCCGATGCCGGCCGCGAACTCCGGTGCCAGGAAAGGGTTTGCGTAATCGGGCGACTCGTCCATCGCGCGGTGCCAGGCCGCGCGGAGCGAGGTGTTCAGCTCGTCGGGTCTGTGGATCGATATGTCCATCTCAGATCAACCGCCCTTCCGCATGGCCGACCGCCCCCGGTGCCCCCCATGACGCGCGGGCGCGTCATGCCAGTTCCGTGCCGATGTGCGGCGGGGCTCAAAGGTCGCGAAACAGTACGCACACTGTCAAGGGTGTCCGACGTACCGGAAGAGTTCGCAAGGGTGCGGATCGGCCCTCATATCGGCCGGTCCTGCCGCAGCCGTGCGAACAGCCGGCGTGCCCGGTCCGCGTCCCAGCGCACCGCGCTGCCCTTCGAGGTGGGGATGCCGACCGCCGACACCGGTACGTTGATGCGTCTGCCGTGGCCGCCGCTCACGCCCTGGACCGCGCGGACCAGGGCGACCAGGTCGCGCAGGCCCATCTCCTCGTCCACCACGAGGGTGTCCAGGCCCGCGCTCAGGGCCGGGTAGAGCGCGCCCGGGTCGAGCACCGTGTCCGCGGTGGCGGCCCGGTGGGCCAGGGCCGACAGGAACTTCTGCTGGTTGAGGGTGCGTCCGAGGTCGCCCTCGGCCTCCTGGTGACGCTGCCGTACGAAGGCGAGCGCGTCGGTGCCGTCGAGTCTCTGGCAGCCCTTCTTGAGGTCGGCGCCCGACTTCTCGTCCCTGATGTCCCGTTCCAGGCACATGTCGACGCCGCCGATCGCGTCCACGATGTGCACGAATCCGGCGAAGCCGATCTCCGCGTAGTGGTCGATGCGCAGGCCGGTGTTGAACTCGACGGTGCGGGCGAGGAGTTCGGGGCCGCCGTCCGCGAAGGCCGCGTTGAGTTTGTTCTTGGCCGGCTCCGTGCGCTTGCCGGTGGAGGGGCGCAGGTACGACGGGATGGTCACCCAGGAGTCGCGGGGCAGGCTGACCATGGTGGTGCCGGATGCTCCGGTGTGCAGCAGGATCATCGAGTCGGTGCGGCGCCCGGAGACCGCGCCGGTGTGCAGATCCTTCTGCTGGTCCGGGGTCAGGCCCGCGCGGCTGTCGGAGCCGACGATCAGGTACGTGGTGCCCGCGCCGGGCGGGGGCCGGTGGCCGTACGCGCCCAGGTCGACATCGCGGTTGAGCCGGGTCTCGGCCCAGGCGAAGGTGGCGACGGGCACGGCGAGGACGGCGGCGAGCAGGACGAGCAGCAGGCGGCGCAGGGGCCGGCGGCGCTTTCGGCGGCGTGGGCGGGGGCTCCGGGGTGGTGGCCTGAGGGGCGTGGGGGTCTCGTCCCGCCACATGGGGGTCTCGTCCCGCCACAGGGGGGCCTCGTCCCGCCACAGCGGCCCGGACAGGTCAGCCTCGTCCCGCATGGCTCAACTCCTTGCGCAGGTGTTGGTCGCTGGTGCCGGAGCGCAGCATGCGGTGCCACTTCAGGCGGGTGCCGAGCAGTGCGGTGATCACGGACTGGATGACCACCAGGTAGAGCAGCTGCCGGTAGACGAACAGCTGCAGCGGCAGCGACCACAGGTCCCGCAGCCGCTCCCCGTCCAGGCGCAGTGCGTACCCGGCGGTGATCAGCTGCACGGCGAGGAAGCCGAGCCAGACGGCGAGCGCCTGGGCGGGGTCGCGGAAGCAGATCCCGTAGAGGGCGAAGACGTCGACGACCGGGGCGAACAGCGGGAGCACGATCTGGAAGAGCGTGAGGTACGTGAGGCCCCGGCGTCCGAACCGGCCGGCCGGGCCCATCTCCACCAGGGCCCGGCGGTGCTTCCACATCGACTGCAGGGTGCCGTAGCACCAGCGGTAGCGCTGGCGCCACAACTGGCCCAGGGTGCCGGGCACTTCGGTCCAGGCGATCGCCGACTCCTCGTACACGACCCGCCAGCCCGCCCGCCACAGCGCCATGGTCAGATCGGTGTCCTCGGCGAGGGTGTCCTCGCTGACGCCGCCGATGCCCATGAGGGCGTCCCGGCGGAAGGCCCCGATGGCGCCGGGCACGGTCGGCATGCACTCCAGGACCTCGAACATGCGCCGGTCCAGGTTGAAGCCGATCACGTACTCCAGGTGCTGCCAACGGCCGAGGAGGCGGCGCCTGTTGCCGACCTTGGTGTTGCCGCTGACCGCTCCGACGGCGGCGTGGGCGAGCGGCTGGACCAGGCGGTACAGGGCGTCGGGTTCGAAGACGGTGTCGGCGTCGACCATGACCACGATGTCGTGCCGGGCGTGCCCGAGGCCGGTGTTGAGGGCCTTGGGCTTGCCGCCGTTGGACCGGCGTACGACGGTCACCCGGGGGTCGCCGATGGCTTCGGCGAGGTCGGCCGTGGCGTCGGTGGAGCCGTCGTCGATCACGACGATCTGCAACTGCGGGTACTGGGAGGCGAGCAGGGAACGGACGGTGGCGACGATGCCCGCCTCCTCGTTGTGCGCGGGCACGAGCACCGTCACCGGTTCCAGGACTTCCCGCAGCCGGGGCGCGCCGGGCCTCCTGCGGCCCGTGCGGCGTACGTGGGCGCGGGCGAACAGGGCGAGCAGGACGAGGCGAAGGACGCCCAGGGCGCCCGCGATGCCGAGCACCCAGGCCATCATGCGGGTGAAGGCATGGCCGAGCGTCTGCGCCCACAACAGGCCCTCGCCCTTGACCCGTTGGGCCATGGAGACGGGGATGGTGAGCGTGGGCCGGCCGAGCCCGGCGGTGACGGTGGTGAACTTGTCGACGCGGCGGTTGCCGAGCAGGGCCCGCGCCTCCCGGTAGCCGAGGTCGGTGTGGCTGTACTGCCGTACGACGCCCTCGGCGGGCTTGCGCGACTTGTGGTCGGCGGCCACCAGGAGGTAGCCCTGGGCGGCCGCACGGCGGGCGGCGCCCCACTCGGCGCCGCACAGGGTGTCGGCGGCCGTGGTGTGGGGCAGGCGCAGGAGCCGGGTGTTGACGCCCGCCGTGCCCGCGAGGGCGGTCTGGGTGAGCGACAGTTCGAGGCGGGAGCGGATCGTGGAGGCGGTGCCCAGATCGCCGCCGGTGTAGGTGTACGAGCCGATCTCGTGCCCCTCCGCCCGGATCCTGCGCACGAGGGCCGGGTGCCGCGCGGCCTCGGCTCCGTACAGGAAGAACGTGGCCTGGGCGTGGTGCCTGCGCAGCAGGTCGAGCAGGCGGGGCGTCCAGGTCGGGTCGGGGCCGCCGTTGAAGGTGAGCGCGGCGGTGCGCGGGGGCATGCCGGCGGTCTCGATGCGGTCACCGGTGATGCGCAGGACCGGGTCGCCGTTGTCGGCGGCTCGCGGAATGGGCCTGGTGCAGGGGCGTTTGGAGCGTGCGGCGTCCACTTCGTGGGTGGTCCAGCCCTCGAAGAGCAGGGCGGTGGTGACCACGGGGAGGACGAGGAAGAGCAGGATCCAGTGGCCGCGGGGCGTAGGTCGCAGCGCGTGCCGGGGGCTCACCGGCGGGCCGCCGGTGAGGCGGGACGGGGTGCGGGCCGGTGCGGCGGGGTGGGGCTCGGGTGTGCGTCGGCGGGCTCGGAGTCGCTGGGCTCGGAGTCGGCGGGCTCGGAGTCGTGCCGTGCGTTGCCGGTCGGCAGCGGCTCGTACATCGTCGGCGGTGTTCTGTCCGCGGGCGGCTGCACGGCTTCGAGGACGACGGTGAGGAAGACCAGATATCCGGCGCAGGCACAGCCGAGTACTGCGGCGAGGGAGCGCAGGACCCGTCTGCGCCGTCCCGAACGCTCAATGAATACGGGGCGGTTGCGGCGACCGAGCCGCCTGCCGCGGGTCATGCCGCGCACGGGGCGCTTGCGGTGCGGTGGTGACGTATGCGGGTGGGGGGAAATGCCGCGCTGGACACTGGGTGCTCCTGTGGGGGGTGAGCAATGTTGACTGTGGGACGTGTGGGACGTGTGCCGCACGGTGACCGTACGGCGCACCTGTGACGTGATGTGATCGCTCTTGGTTCCTTCCTGTTTCCTTCGTTTCCTTCGTTTCCTTCGGAGCGGGCACACTCACAGCAACACACAGTCCGGCCCCACGTTCCTGACAGCCGGCGGCCCTAACGTCCTGCCCCATGAGTGAAGAGACCAGCCAAGGACCGGCACACAAGCGGGAGTTGACGCGGCGCAAGGTCGTGGTCGCGGGCGGTGCCGCGGTCGCCGCCGTCGGTGTCGGCGGCACCCTGGCCGTCACGGCGTCCGCCGGGGAGACGGGCGCCGGAGGCGGCAAGGGCGGCGACGGGGAGGCCTGTTACCGGCTCACCTCCCAGACCACCGAGGGCCCCTACTACATCGACGCCGACAAGATCCGCAAGGACATCACCGAGGACAGGGAAGGCATACCGCTGACCCTGCGCCTCAAGGTGATCGACTCCGACACCTGCAAGCCGCTGCGGGGCGCCGCCGTCGACATCTGGCACTGCGACGCACTCGGCATCTACTCGGGCTACGAGTCGCTGTCGACCGGCGGCGGCCCCGGCGGCGGCACGCCCCCGAGCGGCACCCCGTCCGGCGAACCCCCGACCGACGCGCCCTCCGGGACGCCGACGGGCTCTCCCCCGCCCGGCGGCGGCGGTGGCGGCCACGAGGAGCCCACCGACGACGAGCGCTACCTGCGCGGCACCCGGCTCACCGACCGGCACGGCTTCGTGGAGTTCGAGACGATCTTCCCCGGCTGGTACCGCGGCCGCTGCGTGCACGTCCACACCAAGGTGCACGTCGGCGGCAAGATGACCGACTCCGGCTACGAGGGCGGCAACACCTGCCACACCGGCCAGTTCTTCTTCGCCGAGGAGGCCGTGCTCGCGGCGGCGGAGGTCGAGCCGTACGCGACGTCGACGACGGAACGTACGACCCTGACCGAGGACACGATCTACGACGGGAGCGGCGTGCAGGGCGGCCTGCTCAAGCTCAAGTACCGGCGCAAGGACATCGCCAGGGGCGCCATCGGGACGATCACGATGGGCGTCGACCCGGACGAGACCCACACGGGTACGGATTGACCCCACGCAGGAAGGGGCCGGCACCCACACGGGAACGGACCGGGAACGGACCGGGAACAGACCGGGCGCAGACTAAACTAAACGGTGTAGTATTTGGTGTGTCACTGATACACCGAATCAACACCGAGGACGATGACGATGAGCCCCGACCCCATCGCCGACGAGCGGGACGAGTTCGGCATCCCGATCGTCCCCGCCGTCTCGAACGTGTCGCAGCGCAAGCGGGAGTCCATCGTCGAGGCCGCGACCGACGAATTCCTCACCCAGGGGTACGCGGCCGCCTCGGTGGACACCATCGCCTCGCGCGCGGGCGTCTCCAAGCCGACGGTCTACAAGCACTTCGGCAACAAGGAGCGGCTCTTCCTCGCCGTCATCGCCGGCTGTCTGCCGAAGACGTACGCGGACCTCAAGCCGCTCAACTCCCATATCGCCGAAGCCCCGGACCTGCGCGCCGCCCTCATCGAGCTCAGCAGCGAGTGGGCCCGGATCCTGCTGAGCGACGACATCATGCGCCTGCGCCGCCTGTGCATCGGCGAGGTCAGCCGCTTTCCGCAGCTCGGCGACCTCTGGTACCGGGTCAGCTACGACATGAACAACGGCCCGCTGATCAAGGCCTTCACCGAGCTCGACGCGCGCGGCGAGCTCGACGCCCCCGATCCGGTGCTCGCCGTGCAGCAGCTGGTCGCCGTCAGCCTCGGCGTCCCTCAGCTGGTCAAGACCTTCCGGCCGGACGCGGAGTTCGAGGCCGAGGAGCTGACCCGGGTGATCACTTCGGGGGTCGACACCTTTCTGGCCCGGTATGCCCCAGGACGCACCTCCGCATCCTGAGACTTGGCCCCACGGGCTTGTGGCCTTGATCGACACCAGGTAGAGATACGCAGCCGTATCTGCCCGACTCCTGGACTGCCGACCGATGCTCACTTCACCACCGCCCGCCGACCCGCGCACCGGCACTCCCGCCGCGCCGCAGACCGACGCCGACACTGACACCGCGCTGCCGCCCGGCCTGCGGCAGCGCCATCTCGCGATGATCGCTCTGGGCGGTGCGATCGGTGCCGGACTGTTCGTCGGTTCCGGCGTCGGGATCAGGGCCGCCGGTCCCGCGATCATCGTCTCGTACGTGGTCGCGGGCCTGCTCGTGCTCCTGGTGATGCGGATGCTCGCCGAGATGTCCGCCGCGCAGCCCGCCACCGGCTCGTTCTCGGTGTACGCGGCCAAGGCGCTCGGCCCCTGGGCGGGGCTCACCGCGGGCTGGCTCTACTGGTCGCTGTTGGTCGTCAGCGTGGCCGCCGAGGCGATCGGCGCCGCCGACATCGTCACCAAGTGGGTGCCGGGCGTGCCCGGTTACGTATGGATGACCGTGTTCATGGCCCTGTTCACGGGCAGCAATCTGGCCGCCGTACGTCGCTTCGGCGACCTCGAATTCTGGTTCGCCGGCCTGAAGATCGCGGCGATCTGCGCCTTCCTGCTGCTCGGCGCGCTCGCCGTCCTCGACATGCTCCCGGGCACGGCGGACTCCCCCGGCACCGCGCATCTCACGGACCACGGCGGCTTCCTGCCGCACGGCTGGCACGGCGTGGCGCTCGGGATGGTGGCTGCGGTCTTCGCGTACGGGGGCCTGGAGACCGTCACCATCGCGGCCGCCGAATCCGACGATCCGGCACGGGCGGTGGGCCGCGCGGCCCGCACCGTGGTCTGGCGGATCTGCCTCTTCTACATCGGCTCCATGGCGATCATCGTGACGCTGCTGCCCTGGAACTCGCCGGGCACCGACGCCCCGTACTCCGGGGCGCTGGAGACTCTCGGGATCCCCGGCGCGGCGCACATCATGAACGCCGTTGTCCTGGTCGCCCTGTTGTCGGCGATGAACGCGAACATCTACGGCTCGTCAAGGATGCTGTACGCGCTGGTGCGGCGCGGGGATGCGCCCCGCGCACTCGGCCGGGTGACGGGCGGGGTGCCGCGGGGCGCCGTACTGGCCTCCGCGGCCTTCGGGTTCGTGTCGGTGCTGCTGAGCGTGGCGTGGCCGGAGACGGTCTTCCCGTTCCTGCTCAACACGGTGGGCGCGACGATCCTGATCGTCTGGCTGCTGATCGCCCTGTCCCAGCTGCGGCTGCGCCGCCGGCTCGAACAGGAGGCGCCGGAGCGGCTGGTGGTGAAGATGTGGCTCTTCCCGTACCTGACCTGGCTGGCGCTGCTGACGATCGGCGGCGTGCTGCTGATGATGGTGTTCGAGGCGGAGTCCCGTACGCAGGTGATCTGTACGGGGATCTGGACGGCCGTGCTCCTCGGCTGCGCCTGGCTCAAGCGAACGCGGGCCGAGCGCCTTGCGGAACAGCTCCTTGAGGCGTAGCGCCGTACGGAACAACGCCTTCCGTAACAGCGCCCTCCGGAACGTGGGTGAGCACGTGCCGTCCCAGGTTCTCGATCGCGGCGGCCGCCTCCGGCAGGAAGTCCGCGAAGATCTGCCAGACGTGCGGCATGCCCTCGGCGACCTCCAGCGTGGCGTCCACGCCCTCCCGCGCGGCCTTGACGTACAGGCGGGTGGAGTCGTCGAAAAGCACCTCCTCCGTTCCCACCTGGATGAGCAGCGGCGGCAGCCCGGTCAGGTCGGCGTACAGCGGTGAGGCGAGCGGGTCGCGGGGGTCGGCGCCGGCGAGATAGGACGCCGCCCACTGCCGGATGCCCGGCACGGAGATCACCGGGTCGCGGTCGGCCCTGCCCTCGACGGACTCGCCGCTGTTCGTCAGGTCCACCCAGGGGGACATGACGACCGCCGCGCCCGGCAGCGGCAGTCCGAGGTCGCGCAGTCCGACGAGGGTGGCCAGGGCCAGACCGCCGCCGGCCGAGTCACCGGTGAGGACGATGCGCTCGGGTGCGTACCCCTGGCCGAGAAGCCACTCGTACGCCTTCCTGGCGGCCAGGACGGCTGCGGGGTAAGGGTGTTCGGGGGCGAGCGGGTAGTCGATGCCGTACACCTTGGCCTTGGCGGCGCGGGCGATCCTGGCGGTCAAGTCGCGCTGCACGGCGGTGGATCCGATGTGGTAGCCACCACCGTGCAGTTGCAGCACGACCCGGTCGTCGGCGGATTCCGGGACGGTCGTCAGCAGCCCCGGCAGCGCCGGAACGGGCTCGAAGACGGCGTCGGCGGGCGGCGCGACCAGAGCCGCCGTCTCCTCCAGCGTCCGGCGCTGGCTCTCGACGGAGTCCGGCCCCTGCGGGCTGAGGGGACGGACCCGGATGACCTCAAGTTCCTTGAACGCGCGCTCTACTGGGGTGGTCATGACTGCTCCCTGTTCTCCTTGCCTTGCCTTGCCTCGCCTCACCGATCGACGTTCAGTGCGTCAGTTGCTCCGGGCCTTCTCGACGAGGGCCGCGACGAGGTCCTGGACCAGGCCGATGGTGGTGTCGTCGGTGAGGTTGCCCCCGTCGTCGAAGCGCTCGTACGAGCGGAAGACGATCACCTCGGGCTTGACGACGATGTCCGAGTCGGTCCAGACGAAGACCTGACGCAGCGCCAACTGGGCCCGTACGGAACCGAAGTTGGTCGGGGCGGCACCCATGATGGCGACCGGCTTGCGGTGCAGCGGCCGACCGCCGTCCTCGCTCCAGTCGGTGCTGGCCCAGTCGATGGCGTTCTTCAGGACGCCCGGTATGGAGTAGTTGAACTCCGGCGTGGCGATGAGGACCCCGTCGGCCTCGGCGATCCGCCGGCGCAGCTCCACGACGGAGGCGGGCCGGCGGCCCGGGACGTCCTGGTCCTGGTCGTAGGGCGGGATGTCGCGGAGGCCGTCGTAGATCTCGATCTCGACGTCGCCCGGGGCGTGCTTCTGGGCGGCGCGCAGCAGGGCCGTGTTGTGCGAGGCGTCGCGCAGACTGCCGGAAATCGCAAGGAACTTGAGGGCGCTCATCGTCAACTCCAATGACTGGTGGGGAGGCGGTGTCACCTCCCCGATGCGAGAAAACTACACAGTTCAGTTTCTTGCAGTCAACTACACCGTTCAGTTTTCTAGCCGGTTCCGGTCTGCGCTCCGCTCGCCCCCTCTGCCCTCGGCCTGTGATCCATCCGAGACCCGGATGCGTACAACCCCGACCCGTTCCCGCTGGTCAAGCACCTGTGAACCCTGCTCCGTACCTGAGCGCAGGGCTTTGATCATTGGGAGAAGCACCATGCGAACCACCGCCATGCGCCGCACCGCCATGACCGTCTCCACGGTCTCCTTCGCACTTCTGGTCACCGCCTGCGGTGGCGGCGGGCAGAGCGGTTCGGACGAGGGCACGTCCGGGAAGCCCGCGGCGAAGGCGCTCACCGCCGCGCAGCTGGAGAAGGCCGCGGTCGCCAAGGGCGATGTGAAGGGCCACGAGATCAAGAAGCCGGGCAAGGCCGACGTCCTCAAGCCGGACGCGGTCTCCGTCGAGAACGCCGCGTGCAAGCCCATCGCCCAGGCCTTCTCCGCCCTCCCCGCGGCCGAGCCCGTCGCGAGCGTCCAGCGGCTCGTCGTCCAGGAGTCGACGAAGGCCAAGAAGGGGATGCCCTCGACCAAGGAACTCGCGGAGATGACGGAGAAGGAGGCCCAGGAGGCGACGTTCGACTCGCTCGACATCACCAAGACCCTTGCCTCCCTCTGGTCGTACGACGGCGAGGGCGCCGAGCAGACCCTCGGCAAGCTGCGGGAGGCCGGCAAGAAGTGCGCCGGCGGCTTCGTCATGACGATCGACGGCGAGAAGCAGAAGATCACCAAGGTCGCCGAGGGCAAGCTGTCCGCCGGTCAGGACGGTGTCGCCTGGACCCTGGAGCAGAAGACGGACGACGGCACGGTCAGCACCAACGTCGCCGTCATCCGGCAGGGCGGCACGCTCGCCGGGTTCTCGTCCTTCAACATCGCGGCGGCCGCCCGGGGCGAGGCGTTCGACCAGCCGACCGCCGTCATCGACGCGCAGGCCGCCAAGCTCGGCTGATCAACGCCCGTACGACACTTGGCTGATCACCGTCCGCGTACGACACGCGGCTGATCACTGGCGTACGACAAAGGCCTCCGGCATCCCACGTGCGGTGGGACGGCCGGAGGCCCGAAGTCGGTGGCGAGGAAAGCGAAGGGACTAGATTCAAGGAGTGTGAGAAGGAAGCCCCCTCATGGCCTCGCCACGGCACACGCTAGCAGTCAGGCAGGGATCAGGTCGCGCAGATTTTCGGGGGTGAGAATCCGCGACCGCGGGTGCAGCCCGTCGGGGCGCTGCAGGCCGATGTAGGTGACCGGGTGCTCCGGTACCGACTTGCCGTCCCACACCGTCGTGGACGTCGCGGCACCGGCCATCAGGTCGGTGAGGTACCGCACGGTCAGCTGCTCGCGCTCGACGATGCCGCGCAGCAGCGTCGCCACCGACACCTGGTTGCCCTCGACCTGGTTGGCCGACGGGTGGCCCTTGAGGTACAGGTGCAGCCACTTGGCGCGCCAGCGTCCGTCGGCCCCGTGCTGGAACACCAGCGGCAGCGCCACCCGGCCCGGGCCGCGCAGCTCCGACTTCATCCGCACGGTTCGCGGCTCGAACGGGCGCCCCTGCTGCTCGCCCTCGCGCAGCATGAACCCGAAGAACGACTCGGCGACCTCCTCGAAGCCCTCCCCGGAGAACAGGTTGACCTGCGGCACGATGAAGGTGCCGCGCACGGCGCCGAGGCGCAGGTTGATGAACTCCGAGGCTCCGTCGGGTGCTTCGGTGATGTCGCCGGAGTGCTCGCCGCCGACATCGGTGAGCTGGGTGTACGACAGCCAGGAGACCGTCTTGTAGTCGGCGTCCAGCATCAGCGCCGACAGGTCGTAGTCGGTGTCGCGGCTGGTCTGCTTCCAGTACACGAAGAACCGCAGCAGCTCGCCGTCGACCGGCAGCGCCGAGCCGCGCGGCAGCACCCCGAGCCCGGACGCGACCGCCTTGCCGCTGAGCGGCAGCGCGACGTCGAGGGCGTCCGGGTCGATCAGCAGATGGCCCGGGTCCGGCAGCCGGCGCCGCATCTCCGCGTCGAGCGCGGTGATCAGGCGCTCGCGGTCGGGCGCTGCCACGGGCGGGCGGGTGTCCTCGGTGACCCAGGCGCGGCCGAGGCGGTTGACGAAGACGCGACGCTCGCCGGTCTTGCCGGTCTTGCCGGTCTTGCCACTCGGTCCGCTCTGGCCGGTCTCGTCGGACTCTCCGTTCTCTGCGGCCCGGTTGTGGAGGTGCTCGCGCACCGACAGCACGACCCGCCCGGCGACCTTCGGGGCCACCTGCTCGGCGGCGCTGACCACCGTCTCGCGCTCCTCCTCGGTCAGGGCCGTGCGCAGCAGCCGGTCCAGCGACCGGAACAGCTTGCCCGGCGCGGACTTGAGCAGGTCCACCGCTCCGGTGACGTCGTTCGTGCCGAGCAGTTCCTCGACCCGGCTGTCGAAGGAGCGTGCCTGCTGCTGACCGCGGGCGACGGCGAACACCTCGGCGGCGTACGGCCACTGCGGGTACTCGTGCGGGTGCAGCCGCTCGCCGAGCCGCTTCCAGACCTCGCGGTGGGCATGGACGTCCGCGAGCTTGGCGGGCGCCTCGGCGACCACCGAGTCGAGGCCCGCGAGCAGCGCGCGCCGCACCGGCCGCGGCAGGGCGCGCAGCCGCGTCGGCTCGAGGAGCGTCACATCGCCGCCCGCCAGCGCGCAGGCCAGCCGGAGCACATCGGTGACCGTGTCGAGCAGGAGCTCCGAACCGGCAAGCAGGCGGGCCCGGTTGATCACGGCGCGGTTCTCCCGGACCGGGATCTCCGCGGGCTGCGGCCCCGCCACGCACGTCTCGGCGAGCGCTTCGAGATCACGCAGGGCGTCCTCGCCCAGCGGAGTGCCGCTTCCCGCCAACGCGACGTACAGGGCGGTGACTTCCTCGTCCGGGGCGCCGCCCAGGTGCAGGACCGTCATGCGGTCCCCCGCCGCCGCGATCAGTTCGTCGTGGTGGGTGAGCATCTCGGCGTAGGTGTGCTGATAGCGGCCGTACGAGGGGAGGGTGAGCAGGTTCACCACGCCGTGGCTCAGCTGCTCCAGCGTGGCGGCGCGGGTGGCATCGTCGGCCAGGGCCTCGGTGATGCACCGCATCCAGAAGTCCAGGGTGTTCGGCACGTTGGCCGGAAAGTCGATGAAGTACGCGTTGTGCCGCACGTGGTCGCCGACCATCTCGCGGACCGTACGCAGCGTGCGTACGGCGGTATCGACGACCGCCTCCTCGGACAGCCCCGACAGGTGCGCGAGCAGCGGTGCCGACAACTTGAAGCCCACGGACATCAGCACGGCGTCGAACTGCCGTGCCGCGACGGCTCCTTCCCCGGCGGGCCCGAGGGGCGCGGGGATACGGTGGGTGTGCCGGATGACCAGGGGTTCGAGAGGGTGGACCATTCCGGCATGCTCGCAGAGCACGGTGAGCCGGCGCACGCGGGTTTTACCCGGATGCGGGCCCCTGGGGTGAGGGGACACCGGGACACCCCCTGGGGTGAGGGGTACGCCCCCTCACCCCGAACTCGCCTACTGACCAAGGGAATTCAGATCCCCAGCCCTTCAGTACGTCAGCCCCTCACCCCCTCAGTCCCGAACCCGCGCCCGCAGCCGCGGACCGAACCGCACCGTCGCGATGCCCAGGCCCGCGAGCAGTGCGGCCGCGAGGGCGAGCGTGCCGATGCCCGCGGTGCCGGTCAGGGCGAGACCGCCGCCCGAGCCGCCCTGCGGGTCGGTCCCGCCCGCCGAACCACCCGGCGTCTGTGACGCACTTGCCGACGAGGACGGCGTCGGGGACGGCGAGGCGCCCTTCTCGGTGACCTCGACCTTGAAGCGGGCCGAAGCCTCGCCGGACTTCGCCACGACGGTGTACGTACCGACGCCCTCGCCCGCGATCAGCTCGGGCGCCGCCACCTGGCCGGAGGCGTCGGTGGTCGCGCTCGCGGTGCGCTCGCCGCCCTTGAAGACCGGGGCGTCCTCGTCGTCGCTCTCGACGACGAACTCGACCGTCTTGTCCGCGGCGGTCTTGCCCGAGTCGGTCACCTCGGCACGCAGGCGCTCCCCGAAGGCCTCGCCCTGCTCGGCCTGTTGCCCGTCACCGGCGACGGCCGCCACCTCGGTGGTCAGCTTCTTCACGTGCCCGGTGAACTCCACACCGTCGACACCCCGCGCGGCGGCCCGGACGGTGAAGTCGCCCTCGGCCTTCCCGGTCGTGATGTGCGGGGAAGCGGCCCGGCCCTGGGCGTCGGTCTTGACCACGGCCTCGTGCGTGGTGTCCGACTCGTCCCAGTCGAACCACACCAGCTTGTCCGGGTCGTCGATCGTGAACGTGACCTTCACGCCCGGGACCGGCCTGCCGTCCTTGGCGCGGGCGACGACCACCATCGGGTCGAACTGGCGGTCCGGAGCGACGGTCTGGCCGTCGCCGGACTCACCGGCCAGGTCCGCCAGGACGGGCTTCGTGGTGTCGTTCCACTGGAAAACGACACGGCCGTCCCCACCGGGGCCGTTGTTGCCGCCCTCGGCGACTCCGGCCTCCGGGGTGTTGTGCGGGGCGGGCACCCAGAACGGGTCGTCCTCCATGGGCGGGTGGTACCTGTCGCCCTCCACCAGCCGTACGTCGGAGATCCGCTCGCGGTCGACGTAACTGGAGCCACCGCCGCCGCTGCCGGTGTCGCCCTTGTCGTTCTTCGCGGCGCCGCCGCCACCGCCGGCATAACCGGCGCCGCCACCGCCGCCGCCCTTCGAGCCGCCGTCGCCGCCCGCGCCGCCGTCCTTCGCATCGGCGCCGGGGGCTCCTTCGCCGGCGCCCGCTCCTCCCTTGACGCCGGTCGCGCCCTTGCCGCCGAGGCCGGCCTCGGATGCGTCATGGCCGTTCTCGGCACCGGCGGCACCGCCACGGCCGGAAAGCGAGACGCCCCACGCGCCACCGCCGCCGCCCCCCGCTGCGATCAGCAGCGGAGCGCCGTCGGCCGTGCGGATCCCGGTACTGGAGCCGCCCCAGCTGTACGAGTCGAAGCTCTTGCCGCCGATCGCGTCACCGAACCGGGGGGCCGAATAGTCGCCGCCGACCTTCACGGTCAGCCGCTCCCCCGGCTTCACCTCCAGCGCACCCGCGACATAGATGCCCGCGCCGCCGCTCGCCTGGGGGGTGCCGCTGCCGGCTTCGCCCCAGGCCCTGACGTCCAACTCCTCGATCCCTGCCGGAACCTGGAATTCCTCCTTGGTGCCGGTGAAGTCGAAGATCCTGCAGTCGGTGAACCCCTGTGTGGGTACGCACTCCACCTCCTCGGCCGCCGTGGCCGGGAAGGCACCCCCAGCCCCCAGGCTCGCCACGACCAGTGCGGCCACGCCCATGCTCCGGGCGCCGCGGCGCAGCACAAAGGAACCTCTGTTCATGAACCCCTCCATTTGCCCTCAACTACACAAAGCCCCCCAGGGCTTGCGAAAGACAGCCGGAATGCGAGATCCCCCGATCTCGGCCGCGTCCTCATGATTTCCGGACGCAGAGCATGATCCCGACGGTGTCAGGAGGAGCCTACTGTCATCGGTCACAACTGGTGATGTTCTGCCGAATGCCACGGGAGCGGCAGTTAGAATCCAGGGGCACAGAAGTCACCCCGGTCACCCTCTCGGTACAGGCCCTCGCCCCCACTCCGCCGGTCGCCCCTGTCGTGGGCACGGTCGCGTCAGAGCCACCGAAGAACGCATCGCCCTCCCCCCTCGGCACACAAGTCGCCCGTGACCGGCGGCTGAAGCAGAAACCGTTTCGAACGAGGAGTCACCTTGAGCAGGAGCAGACGGCACGCCATGGCGCCCGGACCCACCGGGCAGGAACCCGGGCGCCAAGTGGGCCGGCGCTCCGCGCTGCGTTTCATGGGACTCGGCAGTCTGCTCACCGCGGGCGGGGCCGCCGCCGGAGTCCTGGGCAAGGACCTCCTCGTACCGGCCACCGCGAGCGCGGCCACGAGCGCCCTCAACCTCGACTCCGGCAAGTCCATCGGCGGTCTGACGGTGCCGTCGTTCGCGCCGACCGGGCGGCGGCCGCGGCATCGCCGGGCGAGCTGGTCCCAGCAGTTCCAGAAGGGGCACGGCTGGTCGATCGGCGGCTCGGGCACCGCCTCCTCCAACCCGAACGACACCGAGGTGTTCACCCGCGGCACCCAGTCGGTCCGCGTGACGACCGCCGGCAACGGAGTCCAGTCGTACGTCCGCAAGACGGGCCTGGACGCCATGAACCTCAGCGGCAAGATGATCCGGCTGGTCTTCCGGGTGCAGGATGTCGCCCACCTCAGCCGGTTGGTCTGCTACGTCGGCAGCGGTGGCCTCAAGGACACCTTCAGCTGGCGCTTCCACACCCACGCGGCGACGGGCGCCAACTACGTCCAGTCCGGGGAATGGGTGACGGTCCACCTCCAGTGGGCCGATGTCGCCGCCGCGTCGGGGACGTACACGCTGAACGCCAACGGCGAGCCGTCCGTCAAGACCGGCTTCACCGACCTGTCGTTCGCGGTGTACGACGACAAGGCCGGCCCGGTGACGTACAACCTGCAGGCGATCGAACTGGTCCCCGACACCACGTCCGTCTTCCCCAAGGGCGTCGTCTCGATCACCTTCGACGACTCGCACAAGTCGGTCCACGACCTCGCCCGCCCGGTCATGGACCCGCTCGGGATGCCGGGCACCGTCTACAACATCGCGGACGCGATAGGCACCGGCTCCTTCTACACGATCGAGCAGATGCGGTCGCTGCAGGACTCCTCCGGCTGGGAGATGGCCGGGCACTCGTACGCCAACTCCGCGCACACGGCGAGCTATGCGAAGCTCACCGCGCAGCAGGTCGACGACGATCTGCGCAATCTGCGGGAGTGGCTGGTCGGCAACGGCTTCACCAGCGAGCACTTCGCGTATCCGCACGGCGCCTTCCAGAAGACCACCGACGGGGTGCCCGTCGACATGATCGCCGCCCGGCACTTCACCACGGCCCGCTCGATCGTCTCCGAGACGATCGAGAGCTTCGCCCCGGCGATGCCGTACCGGCTCAAGGCACTGACCGGCATCAACGACGGTGCGGGCATCGGCGGTACGACGCTGGCCAAGGTGACAGGACCGGGCGGGCAGCTGGACCGCTGCGCGCGCAGCGGCGACTGGCTCATCCTGTGTCTGCACAAGGTCGTCGCCGGTACGCCGGCGGCGAGCACGGAGATCAGCCAGGCGGGCCTCGGCAAGCTGCTGGACGAGATCGAGAAGCGCGACATCAAGGTGCTCACCGTCCAGGAGGCGATGGAGTACTACGCGTGACGCGGGGCTGAGACGCGCGACGAGAAAGGGGCGGGGCCCCGGTCACATCGACCGGGGCCCCGCCCTCATCCGTCCTGAACGAAGGACAACTTCCGTGCCTTCAGCGGCTGTTGCCGAACCAGTCGTCCTGCTGGCCCTGGTGATGCGGCTCGGGCTCTTCCGGCCTGTGCTGCCGGCCGCCGTTGTCGTACCCGGTCTGCTGGGGGTACGGGCCTTGGGGCTGCTGCGGGATGTACGGAACCTGGCCGTGGCCCTCGTCGTACGTCTGCCGGCCCTGGTCGTACGTCTGCGCTCCCTGGGCCTGCTGGTGGTGTTGAGCCTGCTGCCACTGTTGTTGCTGGTGTTGCTGCTGCGAGTACTGCTGGTACTGCCCCGCGTACGGCGACTGCCCCTGCGGCGGGACCGGTTGCAGCGGGGTGATGGACGGCGGCGCCTGATACTGCTGCTGGTGCACCGGCTCGTACTGCTGCTGATGCGGCGATCCGTTCCACGCCACGCGCTGCTGCGGCACGCTGCGGCCGAGGTCCTGCAGATCGTCGCCGCTGTACTCGCTGCCGTAGTAGTCCTGGGCCGCCGCGGTCCGCGAGGTCATGTGCGGGGTGGTGCGGGCCAGCGCGATGCCCTCGAGGCGCATCATCTCGATGGTGGAGGAGACCTGCGGCGAGGAGTACGGGTCCTCCTCCTCCCAGACCGCGGAGACATCGTCCTCGTGACCCGCGACCGACACCTCGACGCCGCCCTGGCGGGTGCCCCAACTGCCCTTGTGCAGGGTGAGCAGGGCGTAGAAGCGCAGCGGAGTCAGCAGGAGCAGCTGGATGACGCCGTACAACGGAGCCAGCAGGAACATGCCGAAGCGCTTGATGAAGCCCATGCCGCGGCGCGGGAAGTCGAGGTACCGGACATTGCGCAAGTACCCCATCAGCACCATGAAGACGAGGTAGTCGCCGATGTGGTTGACGAACCGCGCCGGTTCCATGATCGGCAGGATGACCATGGAGTAGAACATCGCCGAGCCGAAGACCAGCCAGAGCGCGAGTTCCATGCAGGTCAGCCAGAACGCGGGCCGGAACTTCTTCTGGTGCCGGAAGGCCCACAGGGACTCGCGGAAGAAGGACTTGTTCCAGCGGACCTGCTGGCGCAGGAAGTGCGGCAGCTTCTCGGGGACGGCCGTGTAGCCGACGGCGGTCTCCTGGAAGACGACCTGGCCCTCGATCAGGCAGTAGTTGGTCATGCGGCGGTCGTCGCCGAAGACGGCGGGCTTGCCGAGGAACTGTTGGTTGAGGAAGTCCGGCAGGTACTTGCGCACCAGGGTGCCGCGGTAGACGGAGAGCGCACCGCAGCAGCAGAGGACCGACTTCAGGCGGGAGTAGGCGGCCCGTTCGAAGAGGAACGAGTTGCCGTACCGCAGGTCCTGCAGGCGCGTGAAGATGTTGCTGTCGTGGTTGAGCGCGAGCACCATGCCGGTCGAGGCCATGATCTTCTCGTTGGCCATCGGCAGCAGCAGCTCACGGACGGTGTCCCGGGAGAGCACCGTGTCGGAGTCCACGCACAGGAACAGGTCCGAGTACGGAGCCGCCTGGAAGCCGAGGGCGAGCGCCTCGCGCTTGCCCTTGTTCTCGGGCTGGACGCTGACGGTGTACTTGACGCCCTTGGCCTCGAACTCGCGGCGCAGTTTCTTCGCCGTACGGATGCCGGAGGCGTCCGCGCTGGCGTCGTCGATGATGTGGACCTCGTTGGGGAGCCGGCTCTGCGCGAGCAGGCTGCGCATCCCCTGCTCGAACATCACCGGGTCCTCGTTGTAGATCGGGATGACCGCGGTGACCCACGAGTTGTCGAGCAGCACCAGGTCTTCGCGGTCCGCCTTCGCGGGCCGGTAGAAGAGCGCCCCGAACATCTTCAGGCCGAGCAGCCCCATCGCACCGAACGAGTACAGGTGGAGCGAGGTCGGGTCCAGCTTGGTGACGATCACCGCGGCGATGGCGAGGAAGAAGAGGTACGAGACCTTCAGATGCCGCCTGCGCCGGTGCCGGCGGCGGCCGTCGGAATCCTCGGCCCCCGGTATGTACGCGTCTGCGTCACTCACAGCTTGACCACCTGGGGGTGGTCGGCCGTCCTGCCCCGGGTGTCGAAGAGCATCCCGGCGCGGTCGGACAGCTTGTCCAGGTCGAGCTCGCTGTGGTTCTGGAGCAGGATCGTCAGGTCGGCCCGGGCCGCGCCCTCGAGGTAGTCCTCCTCGCGTGCCACCTCGGTGCCCTCGACGGTCCAGCCCTCGACCCGCGGGTCGTAGTAGACGAGTTCGGCGCCGCGCTCCAGCAGCAGCTCCGCCACGTCCACGGCGGGGCTCTCGCGCTGGTCCGAGATGTCCGGCTTGTAGGTCACGCCGAGCAGCAGGACGCGCGAGCCGCGCAGCGGCTTGCCCTGCTCGTTGAGGAGGTCGGCCGCGCGCGACACGACATGGGCGGGCATCCGCTGGTTGATCTCCTGCGCCAGCTCCACGAAGCGGAACGGGATGCCGAGCGAACGCACCTTGTACGAGAGGTAGTTGGGGTCGATCGGGATGCAGTGGCCGCCGACGCCGGGGCCGGGGTAGAACGGCGCGAAGCCGAAGGGCTTGCTGGAGGCGCAGCGGATCGCGTCCCACAGGTCGACGTCGATCTCGCGGCAGAACATCGCCATCTCGTTGACGAGGGCGATGTTGACGTGCCGGTACGTGTTCTCCAGGAGCTTGGCCATCTCGGCCTCGCGGGTGCCCTTGGCCTCCACCACGCCGCCCACGAAGCCCTCGTACAGGGCGCGGGCCGCCTTGGTGCAGTCCGGCGTGGTGCCGCCGACCACCTTGGGGGTGTTCTCCAGGCCGAAGTGCGGGTTGCCCGGGTCGATGCGCTCGGGCGAGAAGGCGAGGTGGAAGTCGACGCCCGCCTTCATGCCGCCGGCCTCCAGACGAGGGCGGACGACCTCGTCGGTGGTGCCGGGGTAGGTGGTGGACTCGAGGACGACCAGGGTGCCCGGGGTGAGATGAGCGGCGATGTCGGCCGTCGCGGCGTTCACCGCACCGAGGTTGGGGGCGCCGTGGTCGGTCAGCGGGGTCGGCACACAGATGACGACCGCCCCTGCCTCCGCGATGACCTCTGGGCTGTCGACCGCACGGAACCCCCGCTCGAGCATGGCGCGTACGTCGGCGTCACTGATGTCGTCGACGTGCGAATTGCCCGAGTTCAGCCCCTCGATCACCGGTCGGCTCCGGTCCAGCCCCACGACCTTCAGGCCGGAGGCGGCGGCGGCTCGGGCAAGTGGCAGCCCGACGTAGCCGAGTCCGACGACGACGAGGTCAACACTGGTGTCTCTCTTCACGGCAATGCATCCCACCCCGGCGCCGCCGGCCCACCCCAGACAGCGAGCGGCAAGGCGCACAAGTTTTCTAAGAATCGAATAAGCAAATGAGTCGTGATGCTAACAACGTCTTCACAAGTGATCACATGTTGTGCACAGTCTCGATTCTCACAACACATCACGTACAACCCTGGGGCCTCATTGCGTGTCGGTCCGTACGCAGTCGTGTCCGACGCCGGACACGGGCCCGGTGCCGCGCACGGCGGCGGGTAGTGTCTGCGCCGATCCAGCCGCCGGGCGCACCGCCCCGCGCCCCCGAAGGAGTTTTCCGTGGCGACCTCACGCCGCCGGCCGCGTCGCCGCAGCCGCATAGCCAGAGCGTTCAAGATCCTGCTTCTGGTGGCCGTCCTGGCCGGTGCCGTCCTGGCCGCCAAGCCGCTGTGGCGGCACTTCAACCCGGAGCCCTCGGAGCTCACCGTGCGGTACCGGACGTCTACCGCGGCCGAGGCCGATGCCGCGCGGCCGTGGCTGGAGGTGTTCAACACCTCCGACAAGCCGGTGCCGCTGAGCGAGGTCACCGTGCGGTACTACTTCACTGCCGACGGGTCCGCCACGTACCGCTTCAACTGCGTGGAAGCGGCGATGGGTTGCTCGAATCTGACCGGCACGGTCGTCGCCATGGACTCCCCCGGCGACAAGGCCGATCACTACCTGGAGCTCGGATTCACCGAGAAGGCAGGGGTGTTGAAGCCCGGCGAGAACAGCCGGGGCCTGGAGCTCCAGCTGTTCAGGACCGACCACAAGCCGCTGCGGCAGGCCGACGACTGGTCGTTCGACGCCTCCAAGACGTCGTACCAGAACTCCGACCGGATCACCGCGTACAAGCGCGGCGACCTGGTGTGGGGCAACGAGCCCGACGGCGCCAAGACCGACTCGGCCGCCGCGCCCGAAGCCAAGCCCTCCGTCGAGCTCCCCGAAGGGGCGGTCTTCGACAACTTCAGCTACCGCGGGCCGAAGGACACCGCGCTGTTCAAGCACGGCTGGCTGGTACGCACCAGCAAGGGCGGCCCTGGCGTCGAGAACACCTGGACGGCGAAGAACATCTCCTTCCCCGCCGACGACAAGGCAGTTGACGGACAGGTGCTGCAGCTGCGGGCCTCCACCGACGGCACCAAGGCCGGCACCCGGCAGGCTGCCCTCGGCTCCAAGGAGCAGAAGTTCCGCTACGGCACCTACGCGGCGCGCATCCACTTCACCGACAAGCCGACGTCCGGCAAGAACGGCGACCCCGTCAACCAGACCTTCTTCACCATCGGCGGCTCCGGCGCGAAGTACAGCGAGCTCGACAACGAGTACATGCCGAACGGCGGTTGGGGCGCACCCGGCCCCAAGCTGGACACCACCAGCTGGCGGCACGCCGGGGAGGGCGACCGCGTCACCAAGAAGCACATGGAGAGCCTGGCCGGCTGGCACACCATGCTGATCCAGGTCGAGAAGGACAAGGTCACGTACACCATCGACGGCCGGGTCCTGTACCGCAGCGGCAAGGCCTACGCGCCGCGCGCCGACATGGCGATCAACTTCAACACCTGGTTCGTGGACCTGTCGTTCGCGGGCGAGCGGGTCTGGGACATGAAGATCGACTGGATCTACCACCAGGCCGACAAGAAGCTCACCGCCAAGGAGGCCGAAGCGGCCGCGAAGTCCTTCGAGGACGGCGGCGTGAGCTACTTCGACACGTTGCGGGCTTCCTGACCCTTTCGACACGTTGCGGGCTTCCTGACCCTGAGCTGTCACCGCGGCGCAGGGTCAGGGTGTGACGGGGTGGCCAACGAGGCCCGCGGCCCGCGATCAGCGGTGTACGCGGCGGAGGGGAGCTCAGGAGGCGACGCGTTCGCCGGACGGATCGGCGACCACGATCTGGATGTGCGGCGGGGCGTACCTGCGGGCCTTGTCGACCATCTTGGCCACATCGACCTGGTGCCGGGGAACGGATACGTACAGCGGGGCCGGTACGGCCGGGTTCGGCGGCGGTACGTTCGATCCGGCCGGCAGGGTCATGCCCTGCCGCAACCGCACCCCGATGAAGGCGTGTTCACCGTACGGGGGCGTTGCCACGACGAACTGGGTGACATCGGTCCACGGCAGGATCACGTTCCCGATCTGCACTCTGGGCGGGCCGAAGTAGAACAGGATGCGCCGGGTGCTGTGCCAGGACGATATGAGCGGGATCGCGAAGACGATCACCGCACCGCCCTTCATCTCGAGCGCCCACCCGAGGAACAGAGCGAGGGCCACCACGGCCGCGATCGCCCCCCACAACCCGAACAGGTCCTGCGGGGTGAGCGGGCGCGACACCTTGTAGCGCTGCCATCGCATACCGCGCCTGGGCCGCCACTCTGCGCCCGCCGGGGAATTCGGGTACGGCGAATTCGGATACGACATCACGCACACCTCTGAGCTTGACGGATACCTCTGAGCGTGACGGTCCGCCCTCGGGGCAAAGATCACTGCCGGGACCCTAGCGGCGTGCGGACGCCCTGGCTTGGACAAAATTGCCCTCGCCGCTCACTGTTCCTGCTCCGCCTCCAAGTGCGGCGGCACCGGCCCGAAGCAACCCACGAGCAACAGCAGCAGCACCGGAAGAACAAGTAGCCGCGCATGAATGCCCCTTGCACCACCCTGCACGGCCCCCGCCACACACCGGGAGCACGAAACGCAACCGGATAGGCCACGAAAGGCCAGATGCAGCGGGCTGGCACCCGCAGCTGATCGGCTGCATGACCGGTCACCAGCCTCCTCAGGGCACCTCGCACGCCTGGCCCTTCCTGGGGAGCACGGACCGCGCGAAGTGGACGTACGCCCCAAGGACGGCCGGGGACGCACCGAGCTTCTCGACCGGGAGGACGCGCTCAACAGCAGCTTGGTCAAACTGGTCTGCCGGCTTCTCGCCACGGCATTCGCCACGGGGCTCGCCCTCGAGACCACCGGGTTCCGGCCCTACTTCTGGGGCACTGCCGCTGCCCTCACTCTGACCGGGGCCCTACGGGTAGCAGGCCGAATGAACCGCGGCCGCAACAAGGCCGCCACACGGGCGGCCACGATCCTGCTCGCCTTCGCGCTGCTCCTGGCCACTGGTGGAAGCCCTCTCGCCGACGACTCGGGCCCGTCCCAGACGCAGGCCCTGTTCACCGTCGTCCTCGCCGTGGCCGTCACCGGCCTCTGCCTGCTCGTGCGGCAATGGTCATGGAGCGGATGGGTGGTCTGGGGCGGCTCCATCGTCGTGGGTCTGGTGGTCGCTCCACTGGCGGCCTCGGGCCTCGTGCTTCATCAGTTGTACGCGGACGAACTCGGCCTGGCCCCGGGGGACGTCGACGTACCCGGACTCTGGCAGCCGGCCTCAGCCACCCGGCTGCTTCTCGCGATGGCCTTGATCTTCGTGATCCCCTGGGCGCTGCGCTCACCCGCCGAAACTGCCGAAGCTGCCGAGCAAGCCGCTCAGACGGGAATGCAACCCCCGCCCTACTTCGGGATCGAGCCGACCTGGGCCTGCATCGTGCCAACGGTTCCTCTGGACGAACTCAGTACACAAGGCGGGACCATCGACCCCCGTCGGCCGACACCGATCGGGGCCGCACCGGGGGACTGTGCCAAGGCAGAGCATCGCCGAGCCCGCGAATGCCGCGCCGCTGCCCCTGGGGCATCTATCGGGCGTCAGCTCGCCAATTGGCAGCCTGTGCGCAGCCGTTACGTTGTCGCAATCACCGCGGCCGCGACAGGGCACCGGGCCGGTGGAAGGATCCGTCCAACCCGCTGACCAGGTGGGCGCTACCCCAACTTCGCCCTGGAGGCGCCGTGTTGACCCGTTCCCCGCTGCCGCTCATAGCCGTCGCCGCGGTTGTCCTGCTCGCCGGCTGCAGCAGCACCGAATCGAACGCCAAGAGCGGCAAGGTGCCGCTGGTCAAGGAAGGGAAGCTGGTCGACTGCACCGGGCTTCCCTACGCTCCCTTCGAGGTCGAGAAGGACGGCAAGGTCGTCGGCTTCGACATGGATCTGATGGACCTTGTCGCCAAGAAGTTGAAGGTCGAACACGTGCCGAAGGACACCCCCCTTCGACGGCATCGAGTCGGGCGAGAACTTCAACACCAACAAGTGTGACCTGGCCGCCGCCGGCATGACCATCACCCCGGAGCGCGCGAAGAAGTTCGACTTCTCGGATCCCTACTTCGACGCATCCCAGGCCCTGATCACCAAGAAGGGCGCCGGCTACGCCGACCTCGCCGCGCTCAAGGGCAAGAAGCTCGGCGTGCAGCAGAGCACCACGGGCGAGGAGTACGCGAAGAAGAACGGCGAGGGCGTCGAGCTCGTGCAGTTCGAGGACTCCGGTCTGCAGCTCGCCGCGCTGGCGTCCGGCAAGGTCGACGCCGTCATCAACGACAACGGTCTGCTCTTCGAACACGCCAGGACGCACCCGGAGTTCGAGGTGACCACCGAGTTCGAGACCGGCGAAAAGTACGGCATCGGCGTCAAGAAGGACAACAAGGAGCTTCTCAAGGTGATCAACGACGTCCTGGCCAAGGCGAAGAAGGACGGCACGTACGACGAGATCTACAAGAAGTGGTTCCCGGCCGCCCGCTGACCGAGCAGCGCCACCACTGAGGAGATCGTCATATATGTCCATGTCCAAGAGGCAGCAGGCCAAGGTGATGCGCTATGCGCAGTACGCCGTGCTCGCCGCCGCGCTGATCGCCATAGTGCTGATGGCCGACTGGGGCGAGGTCCGCCGCGCCTTCTTCAACATCGAGGTGGCCCGGAACCAGTTCCCGGATGTCATCACCACGGCGCTGGTCAACACCCTCATCTACACCGCGATGGGCTTCAGTTTCGGCCTCGGTCTCGGCCTGGTCCTGGCGCTGATGCGCTTGTCCAAGGTGGCGCCCAACCGGTGGCTGGCGATCGCCTACATCGAGCTTTTCCGAGGGCTCCCCGCCCTGCTTGTGTTCATCGCCCTGGGCTACGGCGTGCCCCTGGCGTTCTCGCTGAACATCGATCACTACATCACCGTGATGCTGGCGCTCGGCCTGGTCGGCGCCGCCTATATGGCGGAGACGATCCGGGCCGGCATCCAGGCGGTGCCCAAGGGGCAGATGGAAGCGGCCAGGTCACTGGGCATGTCCCAGGGACGCGCGATGATCTCCATCGTCATCCCGCAGGCCTTCCGGATCGTGCTGCCGCCGCTCACCAACGAGCTGATCCTGCTGACCAAGGACTCGTCCCTGGTGTACCTGCTCGGCATGACGGCGGCGCAGTACGAGCTCGCCAAGTTCGGGCGCGACGCGCTCATCACCAATCAGAGCCTCACTCCGATCCTGGTGGCGGGCCTCTGCTACCTGGTCATCACGATCCCGCTCGGCCAGGTCGTCCGGCGGCTCGAGGCCCGTACCGCGAAGGCCAGGTGACCGGCGATGAAGCTGGACAAGAGCGGGACCGCGATCGAGGTGCGGGACCTGCACAAGCAGTTCGGTGAGCTCGAGGTGCTCAAGGGCATCGACTTCACCGTCCGCGCCGGCGAAGTGGTGTGCGTCATCGGGCCGTCGGGCTCGGGGAAGTCGACGCTGCTGCGCTGCATCAACCTGCTCGAGGAACCCACCTCGGGCACGGTCAGCGTGGCCGGCACGGAGGTCACCCATCCGGATGTCGACATCGACCAGGTGCGGCGCCGGATCGGAATGGTCTTCCAGTCGTTCAACCTCTTCCCGCATCTCACCGCCCTGCAGAACCTGACCATCGCGCAGCGGCGGGTCCTTGGCCGCAGCAAGGGGGAGGCGGAGGTCAACGCCCGGTCCAACCTGGAGCGGGTCGGGCTCACGGACAAGGAGGCGGCCTATCCGGCGCAGCTCTCCGGCGGTCAGCAGCAGCGCGTGGCGATCGCCCGCGCGCTGTCGATGGGCCCGGAGCTGATGCTCTTCGACGAGCCGACCTCCGCGCTGGACCCGGAGCTCGTCGGCGATGTCCTGGCGGTGATGCGTCAGTTGGCCCAGGAGGGCATGACGATGCTGGTCGTCACGCATGAGATGTCCTTCGCCCGGGAGGTCGCCGACCGGGTGGTCTTCATGGACGAGGGGGTCATCGTCGAGGAGGGCACTCCCGACCGGATCATCGGCGATCCGCAGCACGAGCGCACCCGCACCTTCCTGGCCCGGGTGCTTGATCCGGCCGCCGCCCGGGTCGGTGAGGTCCAGGACAAGGGGCCGCACGACGTGCGCATCGACGAGTGAGAGGTACGTGCCTCCGCGGTGGAGCCAGCCGGCTCCACCGCGGTCCGCCGCCCCCAGTTCGTGCGGGAACCCCGCCCCGCAGACCGCGCGGCCCGCAGCAGTCCGCCGCCGGAGGGGCCGCCTTCGCGGCCGTCCTGCTGAGTCTGGCGGCGTGAGCAAGGACCTTCGCCGGAATCGGCCCAGCAATCCATTTCCACGACTCCGGGAAACGAAGTCCGCCCGACCGGCCTTCGGCTCAGACCCCGCCGACCGGGAGCACGTCCGGCGACAACGCCCCCGCCTGTGCCGACCCGCTCGTCATACGCCTCCGATGGTGGCGGCGGCAGAGCACCTCGTACCCCACGTCCTCAGCAGGCCGGTTCACATCCCCCACCACGACCTGCTCCCCCTCGACGACCATCTCCCCGCCGACCGTACGAGCATTGTGCGTGGCCCGCGCCCCGCACCAGCACATCGCCTCGACCTGCAAGGTCTCTATGCGGTCGGCCAGCTCGATGAGCCGCTGCGACCCCGGGAACAGCTTCGTACGGAAGTCCGTCGTGATGCCGAACGCGAAGACGTCCAGCTCCAAGTCGTCCACCACGCGCCCCAGTTGATCGATCTGCTCCGGCGCAAGGAACTGCGCCTCGTCCACGATCACGTAGTCGACCCGACCGCCGTGCGACATCTGGTCCACCAGATACGCGTACAGATCCAGCCCCTCAGCGGCCTCCACCGCCTCCGTCACCAGCCCCAGGCGCGATGAGAGCTTCCCCTCCCCCGCCCGGTCGTCCCGCGTGAAGATCACGCCTTGCAGGCCCCGGGCCGACCGGTTGTGGCCGATCTGAAGAGCCAGCGTGCTCTTTCCGCAGTCCATCGTTCCGGAGAAGAACACCAGCTCGGGCATGGGGAGTTGCAGACCTTTCAGGGGGCGCGTACGGAAGCAGTACGAGGGTGGCGGGGGCGGCGGATCAGGGAGGCGACGGGTCAGGAGCGTACTTCGAGGAGCGGCACCAGCTGCTCGACGGGGGTCATCGAGCCATGGTTGCCGACCATCTGGGACTCCTTGGGCTCACGCTCCGACGCGACGATCAGGACGTCGTCGCGGGCCGCGGCGATCACATCGCCAAGGCGCCGGTACACGCGCTCGTCGACGTGCGGCCCGAACCAGCCCGCCGCGATCGCCTCGTCCCGGCTCGCCACCCAGAACTGTTCCCCCAGCACCTCGCGCCAGCAGGTCAACACGTCCGCCTCGGCGCCCGGGACCGCGTACACATGCCGGGCGCGGCCCTCGCCGCCCAGCAGGGCGACGCCCGCGCGCAGTTCCCAGTCCTCGTCGAAGTCGATGCGGGACTGGTCGTCGAAGGGGATGTCGAGCATGCCGTGGTCGGCGGTGACGTACAGGGCGCTGCGCGGCGGGAGTTGTTCGGCAAGGCGCTGGACGAGGCGGTCGACGAACATCAGCTGGCCGCGCCAGGCGTCGGAGTCGACGCCGTAGCGGTGGCCCTTGCCGTCGACCTCGGCGTAGTACGTGTAGACCAACGAGCGGTCGCCCGCGGCGAGTTGGCGCGCCGCGAAGTCCATGCGGTCCTCGCCTACGAGTCGGCCGTGGAAGGTGCCGCCGCTCAGTGCGATCTTGGTGAGCGGGGTGTTCTCGAAGTGCGGGGCCGAGACCTGAGCGGTGTGCACGCCCGCCTCGTCGGCGAGCTGGAAGACCGTGGGGTACGGCTGCCAGACGCGCGGCGAGGTCCAGGGGTTCCAGCGGAGCTGGTTCATCAGCTCGCCGGTCTCGGGGTTGCGGCAGGTGTAGCCGGGCAGCCCGTGCGCGCCGGGCGCGAGGCCGGTGCCGACCGAGGCGAGCGAGGTCGCGGTGGTGGCGGGGAAGCCGACCGTGATCGGGCGTCCGGTGCCGCCGCGCGAGCTGCCGATGAGGGAGGTCAGGAAGGGCGCCTCGTCGGGGTGCGCGAGGAGCTGCTGCCAGCCGAGGCCGTCGATCAGGAAGACGCAGTTCCGGTCGGCCTGGCCGAGCTCGGGGATCGCGGTCTGCATGCCCGGGACTTCCATGCCCGCCGCGAGGGTCGGCAGCAGATCGGCGAGGGAGCCGGTGCCGTACTCGGGAACGGGGGCGGAGCTCACCGGAAGGATCTCCGGGTCCTGCCAGGCCGGGTCCTGCCACGCGGAGGGCTGCGCCATCAGCGGCCGGAGCCCGTCGTCACCGTCGCTGCGGTGGCCGCAGTGGCTTCGGAGAGTGCCTGCGCGAAGGCCAGGGTCTGGCGCACGGTGTCCGGGCCGTCACCGGCCTCGCTGACCCGCAGGCTCAGGTCGTCGGCGGTGGAGGAGCCGGTGTAGCCGTGGTCCGCCTCGCAGTTGGGGTCGCCGCAGGCGGCGGGCTCCAGGTCGATGCGCGAGACCGCGCCCCAGCCGATGGTGAGCAGCACCTCGCGGGGCAGGCTGCCCGGCACGTACTTCTCCGGGTTGGCGACGACGCGGCTGACCACGACCGAGGAGATTCGGTTCAGCTTGACCGACTCGGTGGAGGTGGTGGCGTACGGCGTCGGCGACGTCGAGTCGGCGGCCTGCTCGTCGGTGTGGCTGACGATGAAGCGGGTGCCGGTCAGGACCAGGACCGTGACGTGGCGGCGTACCTCGTTGGAGTCGAAGGTGGTCTCCTGGTGCACCAGGTACGACACGATCGGCTCCCCACCGACGGCGGCCTCCACCGCCTCGGCCACGAGGGCCGGGTAATAGCCGCTGCGCTCGATCGCCGCGCGCAGCCCCTGGGTCGTCGTACCGGTCTTTGCCATGGCCCCCATCTTACGGGGGCTCAGTGACTGCCGGGGCCCCCGCAGGAGGCTCTTCAGTAGGTCGGCAGGGTGCGCGGTCCGACGTCCGTACGTGCCGGGGGCGGGGCCAGCCGTACGGACGCGCTCAGCACGGACAGGCCTTGCTGCGCCACGATCACCGGCTCCAGGGCCACCGCCACCACCTCGGGGTGGTCGTCGACCAGCCGCGACACTCTCAGCAGCAGCTCTTCGAGGGCCCGGGTGTCCACGGGCGCGGACCCCCGCCAGCCGAACAGGAGCGGAGCCGTCCGGATCGCCCTGATCAGGCTCGCGGCGTCCCGGTCGGTGGCCGGAACCAGGCGGTGCGCGGTGTCGCCGAGCAGCTCCGACGGCGCCCCGGCCAGCCCGAAGGAGAGCACGGCGCCCGCGGCGGGGTCGATGACGGACCGTACGACCGTGTCCACACCCCGCGGCACCATCGCCTGCACGACCGGCCGCAGCTCCTCCGGCTTCCCGAAGGTCTCGGTCAATTCGCCGTACGCGGCCCGCAGTTGCTCCTCGTTGGCCAGGTCGAGGCGGACTCCGCCGAGGTCCGCGCGGTGGCGCAGGTGCGGGGCCGTGGTCTTCAGGGCGACCGGGTAGCCGAGGGCGTCGGCGGCCCGTACCGCTTCGTCCGGATCGGGCGCCGGGTATGTCGGGTGTACGTCGATGCCGTAGCGCTTGAGCAGGTCGTGGGCGTCCGCGTGGGCGAGCTCCAGGCCGCGGGGGTGGCCGGCGGCTTCGAGGAGGGCGGTGATCCGGTCGGCGGCGCCCTTCTCGTCGATGTCGTCGAACTCGGGGACCTTGCCGGGGTCGGCCGCCTCGCGGCGCCACTGCGCGTACTTCACGGCTTCGCCGAGGGCGCGGGCGGCGCGTTCGGCGGCCGGGTAGGTGGGGATGGCGGTGCCGGGCAGGGGCTCGGCGGGGGTGGCCGGCAGCGGGTCGGGCTCCGGGTGCGGGACCCGCCGGGGGCCGGTGCGGGTGGCGGCCGAGAGGGCCTCGGCGAGGCTGCCCAGCTCGACCTGGACGACCGCGACGGGCTTGGCGGGGGCGATCGCGGCGGCCTCGCGCAGGGCGGTGGCCAGGGCCTCGCCCTCGGGGGTTCCCATGGTGCCGCTCTCCTTGACCCAGGGGATCGCGGTGACGACCACGGCGTCGCAGGCGCCGTCGGCGAGGGTCGCGGTCAGCGCCGCACGGAAGTCGTCGGGGGTCGCGGCGGTGGTCAGGTCGCGGGGCTGCAGCGGGCGCAGGCCCTGGGCGAGGCAGGCGTCGTAGGTGAGCAGGCCGAGCGACTCGGAGTTGCCGAGGATCGCGATGCGGGGCCCGGCGGGGAGGGGCTGGCCGGCGAGCAGGAGTCCCGCGTCGACCAGCTCGGTGACCGTGTCGACGCGGATGACACCCGCCTGGCGCAGCAGGGCGGAGACCGTTTCGTGCGGGATGCGGGTGGCCTGGACGGCGTGGCCGGTGGGGGCGGCGCCGGAGTGCCGGGCGCCCTGGACCACGACGACCGGCTTCACGGTGCCGGTGCGGCGGGCGAGGCGGGTGAACTTGCGGGGGTTGCCGATCGACTCCAGGTACATGAGGGCGACGTCGGTGTCCGGGTCGTCGTACCAGTACTGGAGGAGGTCGTTGCCGGACACGTCGGCCCGGTTGCCCGCGCTGACGAAGGTGGACAGGCCCGCTCCGCGCCTGGTCAGCCCGGCCAGGAGCGCGATGCCGATCGCGCCCGACTGCGTGAACAGGCCGATCCGGCCGGCCCTGGGCATGGCGGGGGCCAGCGAGGCGCCGAGGCGCACGTCCGGCGACGTATTGATGATGCCGAAGGCGTTCGGGCCGATGAGACGCATGCCGTACGAACGCGCCTGGCGCACCAACTCCCGCTGGCGGACCAGGCCTTCGGGCCCCGACTCGGCGTATCCGGCGGACAGCACGACCAGGCCCCGCACCCCGCGCTCGCCGCATGCGGCGACGGCCTCGGGGACGCGCGCGGCGGGAACGGCGACGATCGCGAGGTCGACGGGCTCGTCCGAGGCGATCTCCGCCACGGAGCGGTGGGCGGGGACACCTCCTTCGAGCGCGGCCTGATCTTCGGCGAAGGCCGCGTTGACCGCGTAGAGACGGCCGGTGAAACCGCAGGTCACGAGGTTCTGCAGGACCGCTCGGCCGACGCCTCCGGGGCTGCGTCCGACGCCGATGACGGCGACCGAGCCGGGCGCGAGCAGGCGCTGCGCGGAGCGGGCCTCGGCACGCTGCTCGCGGGCGCGCTGCACGGCGAGGGACTCGTCGGTCGGCTCCAGATCGAATTCGAGGCGTACGACGCCGTCCTCGAAGGTCCGCTTCTGCTCGTAGCCCGCGTCCCGGAAGACCTTGATCATCTTGTTGTTGGCGGGCAGCACCTCGGCGGCGAAGCGCCGGATGGAGCGCTCGCGGGCGACCGCCGCGATGTGTTCGAGCAGGGCGGAGGCGACGCCGCGGCCCTGGTGGGCGTCCTGGACGAGGAAGGCGACCTCGGCCTCGTCGGCGGGCGCGGAGGCCGCCCTTCCGGTGGCGTCGATGCGGTCGTAGCGGACCGTCGCGATGAACTCGCCGCCGATGGTGACGGCGAGGCCCACCCGGTCCACGAAGTCGTGGTGGGTGAAGCGGTGCACGTCCTTGGCGGACAGGCGGGGGTAGGGCGCGAAGAAGCGGTAGTACTTCGACTCGTCCGAGACCTGCTCGTAGAAGCTGACCAGGCGGTCCGCGTCCGCGGCCGTGATGGGCCGGATCCGGGCGGTGCCGCCGTCCCGCAGGACGATGTCGGCTTCCCAGTGGGCCGGGTAGTCCGCACGCTCGGACGCGTTCTGCATGCGGGTCAGCCTACGGCTCGTGGCCGTGGATCGTACGGGTCGCGGCGGCGGATCGTACGGGTCGCGCGGCCGCGTGGACCGTTGCAGGCTAGGGGGGCCGAAGGGCAGCAGGATGACGGACGAAAGACCGGCGGGAGCACCCGCCCGGATATGAGACAGTGGTCTAGACAAGGCTTGAGTGAAACCTGAAGGGCAGCATCACATGGCTGAGCGCCGCGTCAACGTCGGTTGGACCGAGGGCCTCCACGCCCGTCCCGCCTCCATCTTCGTCCGTGCGGCCACGGCCTCCGGCGTCCCCGTGACGATCGCCAAGGCGGATGGCAACGCGGTCAACGCCGCGTCCATGCTCGCGGTGCTCGGTCTGGGCGCGCAGGGTGGCGAAGAGGTCGTCCTGGCTTCGGACGCCGAGAACGCGGACGCCGCGCTCGACCGTCTGGCGAAGCTGGTCGCCGAGGGGCTCGAGGAGCTTCCCGAGACCGTCTGAGCCAAGCAGACGAATTTCGACTGAGCCGTGCCGCCCGAATTCGGGCGGCACGGCTCAGTTATTTTTGCGCCCCTTGCCACTGGTGGGCGAATTCCGGGCAGCAAAAAGAGACCCCGTCTAAATACAGGTCTTTGTATACGGGGCCCCTGTTAATTGCGGGCGCTCGCCGTGTTTACGGAATGTTGCGAAGTCCTCACCGCGGGCACGGTCTTCGACGCCGGCTCGGCGAACCGCAGCCGGTGCGCGGCCGCGGCCCGTTCGGTGTGCAGGGCGGTCAGCGAACGGGCCCGCTCGGCGTCCCCGCGGGCCACCGCGTCGACGATCGCGCCGTGCTCCGCCCAGGATTCGACGGGCCGGGCCGCACCCTCGACGACGTACATCCAAGCGATCTTGTGCCGCAGTTGGGTGAGCAGGGCGATCAGGCCCTCGCTGGCGGAGGCCTGCGCCAGCGTCTCGTGGAACCAGCCGCCGAGCGAGCGCAGATCCTCGCTCTGACCACGCCGGGCCCGCTCCTGACCCAGCCTGACCAGGCCGCGCAGGACCTTCAGATGGGCGTCCGTGCGGCGCCGGGCGGCGCGGGCGGCGCCGAGCGGTTCGAGCAGCATGCGGATCTCCAGGGCGTCGGCCGCCTCCCGCGCGCTGGGCTCGGCGACGCAGGCGCCCGCGTGCCGGCGGGTGGTGACGAAGCCCTCGGCCTCCAGGGTACGCAGCGCCTCGCGGACCGGGACGCGGGAGACTCCGTAGCGCCGCGCGAGCAGCTCCTCGGTGAGCCGGCTGCCGCGCTCGTAGACACCGGACACGATGTCGTCCCGGATGGCCGTGCATACCGAGTGCGCGGGAATGCGCATGACCGGACCTCCACCCTAAGAAATATGCGCCGCATCCCCGCGAAACGCGGTTGAGTTGACGCCCGTTGACGCTCGTTCAGCGAGCCTATTGCAGCACACCCATATTTCCGATGGGCTGCCGGATTCCATGGATATCTTTTGGCCAGACTCGGCCTGCACCAAAACGCAGCAAGCCCCGGCGCGATGCCGGGGCTTGCTGGGAGCGGTGGGGACTGCGGGGATCGTCAGACGTTCGTCGGACGTTCGTCGGACGTTCGTCGGACGATCTCGCCGTGCGGAGCGTCAGACGTTCACGCCGTGCGAGCGCAGGTACGCGACGGGGTCGATGTCCGAGCCGTAGTCGGGGGACGTACGGGCCTCGAAGTGCAGGTGCGGCCCGGTGACGTTGCCGGTCGCGCCCGAGATGCCTATCTGCTGGCCCGGGGTGACGGTCTGGCCGACGGAGACGCCGATCGACGACATGTGGCCGTACTGGGTGTACGTGCCGTCGTTCATCTTGATCACGACGTTGTTGCCGTACGCGCCGCCCCAGCCGGCCTCGACGACGGTGCCGGAGCCGACCGAGTGGACGGAGGTGCCGGACGCGGCGTGGAAGTCGACGCCGGTGTGGCTGCCGGAGGACCAGACGGCGCCGCCGGCCTTGTAGCCGGTGGAGACGTAGCTGCCGGCGATCGGCGAGGTGAAGGAGTTGAGGCGCTTGCGCTCGGCCTCGCGGGCGGCGCGCTCCTTGGCCTCGCGCTCCTTCTTGGCCTTGGCCTCGGCCTTGCGCTTCGCCTCGGCCTCGGCCTCCTTCTTGGCGGCGGCCTGCTCGGCGGCCTCCTCCTGGGCGGAGACCTGCTCGTCGATGTGGGCGGCGACGGCGTCGGCCATGGAGACGGCCTGGTTGAGGCCCGTGTCGCGCGGCGAGGTGTCCTCCGCGGCGAGCGCGGGAGAGGCGAGGGTGCCGATGACGCCGGTCGTGGTGAGGGCGGCGATGCCCGCGATGTTCGCGCTCTTGCGCGTCAGGGCGCTCGGACGACGGTGCTTCCCGGTGGCACGGGAGAAGGCCATGTAGCGGCGGTGTCCTTTCCTTCCTTCTCGCCTACCGGGTTAGCTGACGGGTTCGGAGCAGGAAGGTCTCCTACGGACGCCCCCGGTTGAGGAGGGCCTCCGATTCACCCCAGGGACTGAGTGGGTCCCCGGCTCCCCAGGCTCGCGCCTGACGGGGACTCGGCGATGGCTGTCCGGTGCCGCGGATGCGGCGCATAGCTGACGAACAGCGGGACCGACGCTAAACGGGACATCTTTCAATCGACAAACGGATCGGCACTTTTGAGGCGCACGCCACAGGGCAGATGCTCAACCTCTCTGAAATATCGGACATATCGCAAAACAGAGGACCCCGGAGGCACGTACGCCGCCGGGGTCCCTGAAGTTGCTACGCGGTCGACTCAGCCCGTGACAACAGTCACTTCGCCGATGCCGAGCGCCTTGACGGGCTCGGCGATCTGAGCCGCGTCACCGACGAGGACGGTGACGAGCCGGTCCACCGGGAAGGCGCGGACGGCGGCCGCGGTGGCCTCCACGGTGCCCGTCTCGGTGAGGCGCCGGTACAACTGCGCCTGGAAGTCGTCCGGGAGGTGCTGCTCGACCTGGTCTGCGAGGGTGCCCGCGACGGCGGCCGCGGTCTCGTAGCGCAGCGGGGCGACGCCGACGAGGTTCTGCACGGCGACGTCGCGCTCGGCGTCCGTGAGGCCCTCGGCGGCGAGCGTACGCAGCACCTTCCACAGGTCGTCCAGGGCCGGTCCCGTGTTGGGCGTGTCCACCGAGCCGTTGATGGCGAGGAGGGACGCGCCGCCCACGCCGTCGGTGCCCGAGCGGAGCACCTGGGCGAAGGCGCGCACACCGTAGGTGTAGCCCTTCTCCTCGCGCAGGACGAGGTCCAGGCGCGACGTCAGGGTGCCGCCCAGGCAGTAGGTGCCGAGGACTTGGGCCGGCCAGACGCTGTCGTGCCGGTCCGGGCCGACGCGGCCGATGAGCAGCTGCGTCTGCACCGCGCCCGGGCGGTCGACGATGATGACGCGGCCGCGGTCGTCGGCCGTGATGGCCGAGGCGGGGTGCGGCTCGGCGGTGTTGCCGGTCCACTCCCCCAGGGTGTCGGCGAGCAACTGGTCGAGGTCGACGCCCGCGAGGTCGCCCACGACGACCGCGGTCGCGGTGGCCGGACGCACATGGGCCTCGTAAAACGCCCTGACGGCAAGGGAGTCGATGGCCTCGACGGTCTCCTCGGTGCCCTGGCGCGGGCGCGACATGCGCGCGGTGGCCGGGAACAGCTCCTTGGAGAGCTCCTTGGCGGCCCGCCGGGACGGGTTGGCCATCTCGTGCGGGATCTCGTCCAGGCGGTTGCGCACCAGCCGGCCGACCTCGCTGTCCGCGAAGGCGGGCGCGCGCAGGGCGTCGGCGAGCAGGCCGAGGGCCTTCGGCAGCCGGGAGACCGGGACTTCGAGCGAGAGGCGTACGCCGGGGTGGTCGGCGTGCGCGTCAAGGGTGGCGCCGCAGCGCTCCAGCTCGGCGGCGAACTCCTCGGCGGAGTGCTTGTCGGTGCCCTCCGAGAAGGCGCGCGCCATGATCGTGGCGACGCCGTCCAGGCCGGCCGGCTCGGCCTCCAGTGGCGCTTCGAGGTTGACCTCGACGGCGATGACCTGCTGGCCGGGGCGGTGACAGCGCAGCACCGTGAGGCCGTTGGGCAGCTCGCCGCGCTCGGGGGCCGGGAAGGCCCACGGCTTGGCTTCGCCCGCCTGGGGCTGCGGGTGGAACTCCATGGTGGCGAGCTCGGTCACTTCGCCGCCTCCTCTTCGTCGTTGTCGCCGGCGGCGGCTGCGTTCGCCTCGGCCGCTTCGTCCGTCGCGTCCCCTGCGTCTTCTTCGGAATCGGTCGGTTCGTACACGAGGACCGCGCGGTTGTCGGGGCGCAGACGGGCCTTGGCGATCTCCTGGACCTCGGCGGCGGTGACGTCGAGGACCCGGCCGACCGCGCTGAGGGCGAGCTGCGGGTCGCCGAACAGGACGGCGTACCGGCACAGTTCGTCGGCGCGGCCCGCGACCGTGCCGAGCCGGTCGAGCCACTCGCGCTCCAACTGGGCCTGCGCGCGCTCCATTTCCTCCTCGGTGGGGCCCTCCTCGGCGAACCGGGCGAGCTCCTCGTCGACCGCGGCCTCGATGGTGGGCACCTCGACGTCGCCGGACGTCTTCACGTCGAGCCAGCCGAGCGAGGGCGCCCCGGCGAGCCGGAGCAGGCCGAAACCGGCGGCTACGGCCGTCTGGTCGCGACGTACGAGACGGTTGTAGAGCCGCGAGGACTCTCCGCCGCCGAGCACCGTGAGCGCCAGGTCCACCGCGTCGCACGCGCGCGTGCCGTCCTCCGGCAGCCGGTAGGCGGCCATCAGGGCGCGGGACGGGACCTGCTCCTCGACGACCTCGCGGAGCTCCCTGCCGATGGTGTCCGGCAGCGAGCCGTCACGCGGCGGCTGCTTGCCGTCGTGGCTCTCGATGGAGCCGAAGTACTTCTCGATCCAGGCGAGCGTCTGCTCCGGGTCGATGTCGCCGACCACCGACAGCACCGCGTTGTTCGGCGCGTAGTTCGCACGGAAGAACGCCCGCGCGTCCTCGAGCGTGGCCGCGTCCAGGTCGGCCATCGAGCCGATCGGCGTGTGGTGGTAGGGGTGGCCCTCCGGGTAGGAGAGCGCGGTCAGCTTCTCGAAGGCCGTGCCGTACGGAACGTTGTCGTACCGCTGGCGGCGCTCGTTCTTGACGACGTCCCGCTGGTTTTCCATCGACTCTTCGTCGAGGGCGGAGAGCAGCGAGCCCATGCGGTCGGCCTCCAGCCAGAGGGCGAGCTCCAGCTGGTGGGCGGGCATGGTCTCGAAGTAGTTGGTGCGCTCGAAGCTGGTGGTGCCGTTCAGCGAGCCGCCGGCGCCCTGCACCAGCGCGAAGTGGTCGGTGCCCTTCACCTGGGCCGAGCCCTGGAACATGAGGTGCTCGAAGAGGTGCGCAAGGCCCGTACGGCCCTTGACCTCGTGGCGGGAGCCGACGTCGTACCAGAGGCAGACCGCCGCCACCGGGGCGAGGTGGTCCTCGGAGAGCACCACCCGCAGGCCATTGGCCAGCCGGTGCTCGGTCGCTGTCAGGCCGCCGGAGCCGGTCTGCGCTGTGGCCGTGTGACCCATGGGCATGTGGTCCCTTCGATCGCGATACTGCTGTCTTTTATCAGCCCTGCCACTGTATGCAAGCGCGCTGACACCTGGCGAAGTTCCCGTCCCGGGTTCGCTCTCAGAGAGCGCCCGGAGTGCACTCCAGGTGCGCAATGGACGGGTCGCGGTCCGCGTTGTCAGTGGCTCGGTCCACAATGGTCGGCGTCGGAACTGGAGATTGCCCCGCACAGGAACGTGAAGGAGCCGCAGCAGCGATGGCCCGCCGCAGCACGAAGACCCCGCCACCGGACGACTTCGAGGAGAAGATCCTCGACATTGACGTCGTCGACGAGATGCAGGGCTCCTTCCTCGAGTACGCGTACTCGGTCATCTACTCCCGAGCCCTGCCGGACGCCCGCGACGGCCTCAAGCCGGTGCAGCGCCGCATCGTCTACCAGATGAACGAGATGGGCCTGCGCCCCGACCGCGGCTTTGTGAAGTGCGCGCGCGTGGTCGGCGAGGTCATGGGCAAGTTGCACCCGCACGGCGACGCGTCGATCTACGACGCGATGGTGCGCATGGCGCAGCCCTTCTCGATGCGCGTGCCGCTGGTGGACGGGCACGGCAACTTCGGCTCGCTCGGCAATGACGATCCGCCGGCCGCCATGAGGTACACCGAGGCGCGGATGGCCGATGCCACCTCGCTGATGACGGAGTCGATCGACGAGGACACCGTCGACTTCTCGCCCAACTACGACGGCCAGGAGCAGGAGCCGGTCGCCCTCCCGGCGGCGTACCCGAATCTCCTGGTCAACGGCTCGTCGGGCATCGCGGTCGGCATGGCGACGAACATGCCGCCGCACAACCTCGGCGAGGTCATCGCGGCCGCCCGCCACCTGATCAAGCACCCGAACGCCGACCTCGAAACGCTGATGCGCTTCGTGCCCGGCCCCGACCTGCCCACCGGCGGCCGCATCGTCGGCCTCGGCGGCATCAAGGACGCGTACGAGAACGGCCGGGGCACCTTCAAGATCCGCGCCACGGTCGCGGTGGAGAACGTGACGGCGCGCCGCAAGGGCCTGGTCGTCACCGAACTGCCCTTCTCCGTCGGCCCCGAGAAGGTCATCGCCAAGATCAAGGACCTGGTCGGCTCCAAGAAGCTGCAGGGCATCGCGGACGTCAAGGACCTGACCGACCGCAACCACGGTCTGCGCCTGGTCATCGAGATCAAGAACGGCTTCATCCCGGAGGCCGTGCTCGAACAGCTCTACAAGCTGACGCCGATGGAGGAGTCCTTCGGCATCAACAACGTGGCGCTGGTGGACGGTCAGCCGCTCACCCTCGGCCTCAAGGAGCTCCTCGAGGTCTATCTCGACCACCGCTTCAATGTCGTACGCCGCCGCAGCGAGTTCCGGCGCAGCAAGAAGCAGGCCCGCCTCCACCTGGTGGAGGGTCTGCTCGTCGCGCTGCTCGACATCGACGAGGTCATCCGCCTCATCCGCTCCAGCGAGAACTCCGCGCAGGCCAAGGAGCGCCTGATGGAGCGCTTCTCGCTGAGTGAGGTCCAGACGCAGTACATCCTGGACACGCCGCTGCGCCGGCTCACCAAGTTCGACCGCATCGAGCTGGAGTCGGAGCGCGACCGGCTGAACGCGGAGATCGCCGAGCTGACCGCGATCCTCGACTCGGACGCCGAGCTGCGCAAGCTGGTCTCGGGCGAACTGGCCGCCGTGGCCAAGAAGTTCGGCACCGAGCGGCGCACGGTGCTGCTCGAATCGGCGGGCGCCCCGGCCACGGCGGTGCCCCTGGAGGTCGCCGACGATCCGTGCCGGGTCCTGCTGTCCTCGACCGGACTGCTCGCGCGTACGGCCAACGGCGAGATGAGCTTCGACACCGACGCCAAGCGCACCAAGCACGACGTGATCATGTCGGCGGTGCCGGCCACCCAGCGCGGCGAGGTCGGCGCGGTGCTGTCCTCCGGGCGGCTGCTGCGGCTGAACGTGATCGATCTGCCCCAGCTGCCGGAGACCGCGGCCGCACCCAACCTCTCGGGCGGGGCGCCGATTTCGGAGTTCCTGAGCCTTGAGGCGGACGAGTCGCTGATCTGCCTGATGACGCTGGACGAGTCCTCGCCGGGTCTCGCGCTCGGCACGGCGCAGGGTGTGGTCAAGCGGGTGGTGCCCGACTACCCGTCCAACAAGGACGAGTTGGAGGTCATCACCCTCAAGGACGGCGACCGCATCGTCGGCGCGGCCGAGCTGCGCACCGGCGAGGAGGACCTGGTCTTCGTCACGGACGACGCCCAACTCCTGCGCTTCCAGGCCTCGCAGGTCAGGCCGCAGGGCCGGCCGGCGGGCGGCATGGCCGGCATCAAGCTGACGGATGGCGCCAAGGTGATCTCGTTCACGGCGGTCGATCCGGCGGCCGAGGCGGTGGTGTTCACCATCGCGGGCTCGCGCGGCACGCTGGACGACTCGGTGCAGACCACGGCGAAGGTCACGCCGTTCGACCAGTACCCGCGCAAGGGCCGGGCCACCGGCGGCGTGCGCTGCCAGCGGTTCCTGAAGGGCGAGGACTGTCTGTCCTTCGCCTGGGCGGGCCCGACGCCGGCGCTCGCCACGCAGAAGAACGGCCAGCCGTCCGAGCTCCCGGAGATCGACCCGCGCCGCGACGGCTCGGGCGTCTCGCTGGGCAAGCCGGTGGCGGCGGTGGCCGGACCGGCGGCCTGAGTCAGTCCGCTTCGGGGTTCTGCGGTACGTCCAAGTCGGCTCCCTGGTCGGCTTCCAGGACGTACCGCAGCACGCCCCACATCGCCTCGGGCGCGGGCTGCTGCGGCTCGCGGTCCCGGCACTCCTGCAGTTCGAGCAGCAGCTTGTCGCCGTCGACCCCCGAGCCGATCAGCACCAGCTGCGTGAGCCGCTCGGCGCCGCGCGGCCAGGGCTCGGGGTAGAACCGCAGGAACCTGCCGACGGCGTGCAGCACATACCGGTTGCCCGGATCGTGCGCGCCGAAGTCGACAAATCCCTTGATGCGATAGAGCCCTACGGGCCGGCTGTCGAGGAAGTCGAGCAGCCGGCGCGGGTGCAGCGGCTGGGCCGAGGTGAGGGCGACGCTCTCGTAGGCCGCGTGCAGATGCGGCGCCGCATGGTGGTCATGGCCGTCGTGATCGTCCAGGTCGTCGAAGGACAGCTGCCCGATGCGCTCCCCCTTCGGCCTCGCGTCGAAGAGCAGTTCCGGGTCGATCCGCCCGTACGTCGCCGACACCACCGCCGCCCCGTCGACGAGCCCGGACACCGCGCGCAGGATCCGCCCGTGCTCCGCCTCGTCCACCCGGTCGGCCTTGTTCAGCACCACGAGGTCGGCGAGGGCGAGATGCCGCTCGACCTCCGGGTGCCGCTGCCTCGTCGCGTCGAACTCCGCGGCATCGACAACCTCGACGAGACCCCCGTACACGATGTGCGGATTCTCCGAGCCGAGCAGCATCCGCACCAGCTCCTGCGGTTCGGCGATGCCGCTCGCCTCGATGACGATCACATCGAGGCCGACCGACGGGCGGGTGAGCTTCTCCAGATAGGCGTCGAGCTCGCTGCCGTCGACGGCGCAGCACAGACAGCCGTTGCCGAGCGACACGGTGGAACCGACCTGTCCGGCAACGGACATGGCGTCGATCTCGATGGAGCCGAAATCGTTCACGATGACACCGATACGGGTGCCGCCGCTGTGCCGGAGCAGTTGATTGAGCAAGGTGGTCTTGCCCGATCCGAGAAATCCCGCGAGAACGATCACGGGGATCTGCCGGTTGCTCACAATGCGCCTCTCCATGCGTTCGTCCGTTCACCCCATCGGGCAAACTTCTTCGGCTCAACGGCCGACCCCCCGGCGTTGCGTTGCGCACGCAGCCCGGCGAGCTACCCTCCGGATGTCCCTTTCCTCCCACCCACGCTCGTCAGGGATCACCTTTGAAAATCGTATGTCGCCTCGGCGTCCCGCCAAGCCAGCGAGGCAGCTACACGGCCCAGTCGTGCCCCGACATCTTCGAACTCAGCGACGGCAACTTCGCCGTCATCGGCGCCGATGCGACCGAGCAGCTCGAGGATCTGCTCCCGCCGGACGCGTCCCGCGCCGACTATGAGCGCATCGTGATCGTGAGCCGCGAGACCCTCCTGCGCGCCAAGCGGGACATCCCCGACTGCTGAGCCCCTCCACCGCCACCCGCCCATGGGCCCGGCTGCCTTGCAGTGCCGGGCCCGTGAAACCTCCGAGCGCCGCGGCGCAGCTCCTTGTCGCCGCCCCGGGGACCGGTCAAGATGACGCTCGACCGCGCATCGCATTGCCGCTCCACGAGGACACCATGCCCATCAACCGCACAGCCGTCCGTCGGCGCGGAGCCTACCTGGGCGGACTCGGCTTAGCCGTCCTGGCGCTCGCCGCCACTCCCTTCCTCCTTGACAGCCTCGCCTCACCGGGCCGGGACTGGGAACGGCTGAGCAACATCAGCCAGACGTACGGGGCCATTTCCGTCGTGATCTCCACCGTCGCGCTGCTCGCCGTGGCGGCGTCCCTGGTCTACCAGGCGCGTCAGACGCGGATACAGAACGAAGAGGCCCATCGCTCCACGCACCGCGAGTTGATGCTGCTCACGCTCAGCGACCCGGCCTACCAGGTCTGCTGGGAACCGCCCAACACCCGTATGACGGCGGAGCGTTGGCGCCAGCTGCTTGTCGCCAACCTGATCGTCAGCATGTGGAGCAGCGACTACAAGCTCGGGCTCATCAGCGATCCGGGAGTGCGGGCCGTGCTGGAGGACTACTTCCGCGGCGAGATCGGGCGCGCCTACTGGCACAACAGCGCCCCCTCCTGGCGCCGTTACCTGGACAAGAGCCACGACCCCCGCGAGCGGCGCTTCGTCGGCATCGCGGACGAGGCCTACGCCGCCGCCGTCGCCGCGGGTCCCCCTGTGCCCACGGGCGAGTACTTCATCCCGTAGAGCCGGGGCCGCCTGCTCGGGGCGGGATCCGCCGGCCTGGAGCCGGATCCGCCCGACGGGCGCCGGACCGGCCGGACCGGCGCCGGCCACTCCCCGCAAGGCTCAGGCCAATGTGAACGATTGTTAGCGGCGCATGCGGGGCACACATTGGGCACGGCGCCGGTTGTCACGACATTCGCATACCTCCGCGCGCCACCTCTCCGCCTCCCGCCGATCAGAGCCGCTCGGCACCCTGGGAGGTGGCAAGCGCGCCGCCCACCGCTCGCCGGTCCCGCTCCCTTGTCGACCGCATCCGACGACCGGCGGACGGTCGCCTGACTCGGGGGTTGACATGGTCACACAGAAATACGGAATGCGGAGGCTCGGCTCCGCCGTGCTCGCGGGCATCGCGGGTACGGCCGGGGCCATGACGCTGCTGCTGGCCAGGCAGCGCAGATGCGATGAACTGCAGCTGCGCCTGGACCGTTTGGAGCGGGGGCAGGCCCGGCATGCCGACCTCGCCGTACAGCAGCGGCTGCAGTTCGACCTGTTGAGCAAGGCCATGGACGACCCGGATCTGGCCGCGGTGCTCGATACGTACGAGGGAAACGTTCCGCCGGTGAAGCACCGGCAGTTCCTCTTCGCCAACGCCATGTACACGAACGCGCTGCTCGCCTACCGGGTGGGCATCGTCTCGCAGGACGAGTTCATCGGGTACGTCCGCGGCATGCTGCAGAACGTCGTCTTCCGGGAGTACTGGGACACGACGCGTTATGAGCGGCTCACCCTGGACGACGCGTCGGACGAGGCCGAACTCGGCCGGAAGGTGGACGAACTGGCGCACCTTCTGGACGAGGCCGAGACCGAAGAGTGGTGGGTCGTGGGCGGGGACTGAGCCCTCGGGTCAGGAACGGGTGTACGGGAGAGGTGATATCAGGCCAACATCATCATCACCTCTACCTGGCCCCTCCTCGCGTCGAGCGATTGCCGCCAGGCCAACCCACCATGCCACACTGGCCACTTCGGCCAAATCTCGCCCGTTTAGAGCACAAGAAAATCGGCAAAGAGTGGCCCAAAGATGGCTAACGTCAGGGCACGTGGAATCCCCTGAAATCATGCGCCGTCTCGGCGCCACACCTCAGCAGCGCGGCAGCCTCTCCGGCGGCAATTGCCCGGACATCTTCGAGCTGAGTGACGGATCTTTCGCCATCATCGGCACGGACCGTACCGATGCCCTGGACGGCCAACTACCGTTCGACGCATCACGCGGCAACCACGAAAGAATCGTGGTCATCACCCGCGAAACCCTGCTCAGAGCCAAGACGGACATCCCCGAGGTCTGATCGCACGGCCGGGCAACCCCCGGCGCGCTCCCCTCACTTGGCTCATCTGGCACATCGTGGCCCGGCATCCCCACCTCTCGATGCCGGGCCTTGCGCATGTCCGGATCCGGGCGGGCGCCGGTCGGCGCATGTCCGGATCCCGGCGGGCGCCGGTCGGCGCACGTACCGCGTTCGTGTAATGCGTGCGCGGACCCCGGGCCGGCACCGGCCGGCGGCGCGCGGGAGTCAGTCGGCCACGGGCGGGACCGGCTGGGGCGGCACCGGCCCCACATACCGAGCCGCAGGCCGGATGATCTTCGAGTCGGCCGCCTGCTCAAGGACGTTGGCGCTCCACCCCACCGCCCGCGCGCACGCGAAGGTCGGGGTGAACATCTCGCGGGGCAGACCGCACAGTTCCATGACCACGCCCGCGTAGAACTCCACGTTGGTGTGCAGTTCGCGGCCCGGCTTGAGCTCCGCGAGGATCGCCTCGACCTGGGTCTCCACCTGGACGGCGAAGTCGACCAACGGGCCGCCGAAACCCTGCGCGATCCCGCGCAGCATCACCGAGCGCGGGTCGGCCGTGCGGTACACGGGGTGCCCGAAACCCATGATCCGCTCGCCCGCGAGGACCCGCTCCCTGATCCAGCCGTCGATGCGGTCCGGCGTACCGATCGCGTCCAGGGTGTCCAGGGCGCGGCTCGGCGCCCCGCCGTGCAGCGGCCCGGAGAGCGCGCCGACCGCTCCGACCAGGGCGGCGGCGACATCGGCGCCGGTCGAGGCGATGACGCGACCGGTGAACGTGGACGCGTTGAAACCGTGGTCGATCGTGGAGATCAGGTACTGTTCGACCGCCCGGGCCTCGGCGGGCCCGGGTTCCGAACCGGTGAGCATGTAGAGGTAGTTGGCGGCGTACGCGAGGTCGTCGCGCGGCTCCACGGGCTCGAGGCCCTGGCCCAGCCGGTGCAGCGCCGTGAGCAGGGTCGGCACGACGGCGCAGGCGGCGAGGGCGTCGGCGCGGCGCCGGTCGGGGTCGAGGTCGTACACCGGCCGGAAGTCCCTGGCCGCCCCGAAGAGCGAGAGTGCGGTGCGCAGTCCGGCGAGCGGTCCCGCGAGGACACTGGCCCGGGCGATGGCCGGCAGCGCGGTCCGCACCTCGTCCGGGAGGTGGCGCAGGGCCGCGGTCCGCTCGGTGAAGGCCGATCGCTGTGCCGCGTCGGGCAGTTCACCCTGGAACATCAGATGCCATACGTCCTCGAAGCTGCGGCTCTGCGCGAGTTCGACGGCCGAGTACTGGCGGTAGTGGTAGAAGCCCTCGCGGCCCCGGACGTCCCCGAGCGCGGTCTGAGTGACGACGACGCCCGCGAGTCCTCGTGGGACGTCGAGGGGTTCGACGGTCCGACTCATTGAGTCGTTCGAGCTGATCGAGTTCATCGACATGGTTCTCCTCCCTGAACTTGATTTGACTGTCTATGCTTGACCTCATCAGTGTCAATGTTGATTGAATCAATACATAGCGATACGGATACGGTGAGGCCCATGAGCGAACAGCAGCGGCTGACCACCAAGGAGGCCGCCGAGCGGCTCGGCGTGAAGCCCGAGACCGTGTACGCGTACGTCAGTCGGGGGCTGCTCAGCAGTCGCCGCACCGATGGCGGCCGCGGCTCGACGTTCGACGTCAAGGAGGTCGACGCGCTCAGCAGGCGCAACCGCCGCGAGGCCGCCGCGGGCCCGCCCGGTGAGCTGTCGGTCCGGACCCGGATCACGTTGATCGAGAAGGACCGTTACTACTTCCGCGGGGTCGACGCGGTCGAACTCGCGGAGCGCTACGACTACGAGCCGGTCGCCCAGTGGCTGTGGACCGGCGAGCTGCACCCCGAGGTCCGCTTCGAAGCACCGGACGACCTCGTCGCCGCCGCGCGGCAGGCGGTGGCCGCGCTGCCCCGGCACTGCGGGCCGACCGACCGGCTCCGGGTGGCGACGATCGCCGCGGCGGCCGCCGATCCGCTGCGGTTCGACCTCGGCGAGGAAGCCGTACTCGCCACCGCGCGCGCCCTCTCGCCGACGCTGGTCGCCGCGCTGCCGGCGCTCCGCCACGGCCAGGACCGGCGGGCCGCGCTGGCCGACCGGTTGTGGTGCCGGCTCACCGACCGCGAGGCGGACGGCGCCTCGATCGCCGTGCTCGGCAAGGCACTTGTGCTGCTCATCGATCACGACCTGGCCGCCTCCACGCTCGCCGTACGCGTCGCCGCATCGGCCCGCGCCCACCCGTACGCGGCGGTCTCGGCCGGGCTCGGCGTCATAGAGGGCCCGCTGCACGGCGCGGCCAGCGGCCTCGCCCACCGGATGCTCGCCGAGGTCGTCGAGCGGGGCAGTGCGGCCGCCGTCGTGGCCGACCATCTGCGGGCCGGACGCCGGGTTCCCGGGCTCGGGCACCGGCTCTACCCGGGGGAGGATCCGCGCGCCGTCGCCCTGTTCGCGGCGCTCGACGCGGTGCCGCAGGCGGCGGACGCCCTGGCCGCGGCCCGTGACGTGGTGGCGACGACCGCCCGTCACACCGAGCTGCACGCCAATGTGGACCTCGCCCTCGCGGTCCTCACGGTGGCCTCCGGGATGCCCGCCGAGGCCGGCGAGACGATCTTCGCGGTCGCGCGCACGGCCGGGTGGATCGCGCATGCCCTGGAGGAGTACCAGGAACGCCCGCTGCGGATGCGGCCCAGCGGTCAGTACGTGGGTCCCCGCCCGCCACAGCCGCTGCCGTGAAGCACGAAGGCACTGGGACGATCCTGGATCCGGTTGATCTTGACGCCACTTGGGCAGGGAAATCCGGCCACACGAAGGGGTGCTTGTCAGGCTAGGCTCACCTACGTGAGTACGTGCGCGACCGCCTCCCGGGACCTGAACGAGCCCCTCACCGGGACCGCGGCCACGGCCAAGACCTGGCTGCTGCTCGAACAGCCGGGCCCATGGGGCGCCAAGGCGCTCACTTCCAGCCACCTCGACCCCGAACTGGGCGCCGCTCTCGAAGCCGCGGCGGAGGGGACGGGCGTACGGGTCGCGCTGATCCGCCGGCCGGGTCGGCATGCGGACTGCCATACGGTGACGCGGCGGCGGGTGTTCGTGGCACATGTGGATCCGGGGCGGATGGGCTCCGAGCACACGGATGCCGGGCACACGCCGGCCGCCACCTGGCTCCGCACCGCCGTCACCGACCATCCGGAACAGCTCCTCCAGCTGGACTTCGCCGGGCTCGGCAGGGGCGACCACGCCGGCTTCGACGCGGTCCTCGACGGACGGCCCCACACCGGCGCACCCCTCGCCCTCGTCTGCACCAACGGCAAGCGCGACCGCTGCTGCGCCCTGCTCGGCCGCCCGCTTGCCGCCGAGCTCGCCGACGCGGGCGAGGAGGGAGCCTGGGAGGTCACCCACCTCGGCGGTCACCGCTTCTCCCCCACGCTGCTCGTGCTGCCTTACGGGTATGCGTACGGCCGTGTCGACGCCCACGCGGTCAAGGACGTGCTCGCCGCCGTACGCGACGACCGCATCGTCACCGAGGGCTGCCGCGGCAACTCGGCCTGGGAACGCCCGGGCCAGGCCGCCGAGCTGGCGGTCCGCTCGGCGACGGGCGAGGACCGGGCGGGCACGCTGTCGGTCGTCCTGGTGGCGGCGGGACACACGGAGTCAGGCCACATGGGCGCCGACACCACTCCCGTGTGGGAGGTGACCGTCACCCACGTCGACGGCCGCCGCTGGCAGGTCACCGTCGCCCAGGGCGCCTCCCTCCCACCCCGCCCGGAAAGCTGCGGAGCCGCCCTCGCCTCACCGCCCCGGATGGACGTTGTCGCCGTAAGCGAGGCGACCGGGGCGTAGGTGGGCGCCCCGAAGGGGCGCGGGGAACTGCGCGACCAGCCCCCACCGGCCCGCGGATGATCCACTCGCCTGCACGCAGAGCACCACATGGCCGACGCTCACGCGGAGCACCACGTGGCCAACGCCATTCCCGCCCCACCCTTCACGCCCCGTACGGTAAAGACGCATGAGCGCAGGTCGCAGAGTACGAATCGGGATGCCACGGCGCGTCTTCTCGCAGGTGCTGCTGATGCAGCTGGCGATCGCCGCCGGTGTCACGGTGCTCGCGACGGGCCTGTTCCTGGCCCCGCTCAGCGCCCAGCTCGACGACCAGGCGATGCGGCGCGCCCTCGCCATCGCCCAGACGACCGCCGCCCAGCCGCAGGTCGCCGCCGACCTCCAGGAATCCCGGCCGACCGAGGACGGCCCCGTGCAGGCCGAGGCCGAGAAGATCCGCAAGGCCACCGGCGCCGAGTACGTCGTGATCATGGACAAGCGGGGCGTGCGCTGGTCCCACGCCACCGCCTCCGAGATCGGCAAGGTCGTCTCCACCGATCCGAGCGACGCTCTTGCCGGCCACGAGGTCATGGAGATCGACAACGGCACGCTCGGCCGCTCGGCCCGCGGCAAGGTGCCGCTGCGCGACACCGAGGGCGACATCGTCGGCGCCGTGTCGGTCGGCATCGAGTACGACAGTGTCCGCGACCGTCTGATTCACGCCATCCCCGGCCTCTTCGCCTACGCGGGCGGCGCCCTCGCAGTCGGCGCCCTGGCCGCCTACCTGATCTCCCGCCGCGTCCAACGCCAGACCCGCGACCTGGCCTTCTCCGACATCTCCGCCCTGCTCGCCGAGCGCGAGGCCATGCTGCACGGCATCCGCGAGGGCGTCGTCGCCCTCGACCGAGGTGGCCGGATCCGGCTGCTCAACGACGAGGCCCAACGCCTGCTCACCCTCGACCCCGAGGCAATCGGCAAGACCCTCGACGTGGCGCTCGGCCCCGGGCGTACGACCGACGTCCTGGCCGGCCGCGTCACGGGCAAGGACCTGCTGACCGTACGCGGCCCCCGCGTCCTCGTCGCCAACCGCATGCCCACCGACGACGGCGGCGCCGTCGCCACCCTGCGCGACCGCACCGAGCTGGAGCAGCTGGGCCGCGAACTCGACTCCACCCGCGGCCTGATCGACGCCCTGCGCGCCAAGGACCACGAGCACGCCAACCACCTGCACACCCTGCTCGGCCTCCTAGAACTGGAGATGTACGACGACGCCGTGGAGTTCGTCGGCGAGACGGTCGGCACCCACCGGGCCACCGCCGAGCAGGTCACGGAGAAGATCCACGACCCGCTGCTCGCGGCCCTGTTGGTGGGCAAGGCCACCGTCGCGGCCGAGCGCGGGGTGTCGCTGCGGATCTCGGACGACACGTTGCTGCCCGACCGGCTGATCGACCCGCAGGGCCTGGTCACGATCGCCGGCAACCTGGTCGACAACGCCCTGGACGCCGCGGTGGGCAGCCTGCACCCGCATGTGGAGATCGCGCTGCGTGCCGAGGGCCGGGCGGTCGAGCTGCAGGTACGTGACTCGGGCATCGGAGTCCCCGCGGACAAGCGCGAGTTGATCTTCACCGAGGGCTGGTCGACCAAGGAGCCCCCGGCCCACGGCAAGCGCGGCATCGGCCTCGCCCTTGTCCGCAGACTCGCCGAACGCCAGGGCGGGCGCGCCCGGGTCGCCGACGCACCGGACGGCGGCGCCGAGTTCACCGTCGTACTGCCAGAAGCACTGACCCGGCCGGAACTGGCCGCCACCGAGGAGACACGATGACCGGCGCCACTGGATCGACCGCCTTGATCCAGGTCCTTGTCGTGGACGACGACGTGCGCGTCGCCGGTGTCAACGCCGCCTATGTGGCCAAGGTGGCGGGCTTCCGGGTCGCCGCACAGGCGCACACCGCCGCCGAGGCCCTGGCCCGGATCGAGGACACCCCCGTCGACCTGGTCCTGCTCGACCACTACCTGCCGGACGAGACCGGTCTTTCGCTCGTACGCAGACTCCGCGAGCTCGGCCACCAGACCGACGTGATCATGGTGACGGCGGCCCGCGACGTGGCCACCGTGCAGGCGGCGATGCGGCAGGGCGCCCTGCAGTACCTGGTCAAGCCGTTCACCTTCGCCGGCCTGCGCGCCAAATTGGAGGCGTACGCCGCGCTGCGCCGCACCCTGGACGGCGGCGGCGAGGCCGAACAGGCCGAGGTGGACCGGATCTTCGGCGCCCTCTCGGCCACCCCGTCGCCCGAACTCCCCAAGGGCCACTCCCCCGGCACGGCCGAGCTGGTGCGCCGCGCCATGATGGCGGCCGAGGCCCCGCTCTCGGCGCAGGAGGTCGCGGACCACACGGGCCTCAGCCGCCAGACCGCCCAGCGCTATCTGAAGCTGTTGGAGCGGACGGGCCGGGTCCGGCTCACGCTCAAGTACGGGGATACGGGGCGGCCGGAGCACCGGTACGAGTGGGTCGGGACCGGCCCGGCCTGACCTTGCCTGCGGTCCCTAGACCGCCCCCGCCCCCGTCAGCGACCGCACCTCCGTCTCCGCGTGCTTCGCCTGGTCCGGCGGCTCCGGTGAGGTGACCGTGCCGATCCAGCCCGCCAGGAAGCCCAGCGGAATCGAGATCAGGCCCGGGTTCTGCAGCGGGAAGAGGTGGAAGTCGACCCCGGGGAAGATCGCCTCGGGGCTGCCGGAGACGACCGGTGAGAGCAGCACCAGTGCCAGCGCCGGGAGCAGCCCGCCGTACACGGACCAGACCGCGCCCCGGGTCGTGAAGTTCCCCCAGAACAGCGAGTACAGCAGCACCGGCAGGTTGGCCGACGCGGCGACCGCGAAGGCGAGGCCGACGAGGAAGGCTACGTTCAGGTCGCGGGCCAGCAGGCCGAGGCCGATCGCCACGATGCCGATGCCGACCGCGGCCAGGCGGGCCACGGCGACCTCGCTGCGCGGCTTGGCGTGCTTGCGTTTGAGCGAGGCGTACAGGTCGTGGGCGACGGACGCCGAGGAGGCCAGCGTGATGCCCGCGACCACGGCGAGGATGGTGGCGAAGGCGACGGCTGCCACGATCGCGAACAGAACCGTTCCGCCTGTGGAACCCGCACCGCCGCCCAGATCGAGCGAGAGCAGCGGAATCGCCGTGTTCCCCGCCGGGTTGGACTTGCGCACCTCGGCCGAGCCGACGATGGCGGCGGCGCCGAAGCCGAGCACGATCGTCATCAGGTAGAAGCTCCCGATGAGCCCGATCGACCACACGACCGAGCGGCGCGCGGCCCGCGCGGTGGGCACGGTGTAGAAGCGCGACAGGATGTGCGGCAGACCCGCCGTGCCGAGCACCAGGGCGAGGCCGAGGCTGATGAAGTCGAAGCGGGCGGTCCAGGAGCCGCCGTACTTCAGGCCCGGCGAGAGGAACCTTTCTCCGTGGCCACTGCGCTGAGCTGCGGAGTTCAGCAACTGGTTGAAATCGCCGTGGAAGCGCACCAGGACGAGCACGGTCAGCGCGACGGCGCCGCCCATCAGGAGCACGGCCTTGACGATCTGGATCCAGGTGGTGGCCCGCATCCCGCCGAAGGACACATAGATCACCATCAGGGCGCCGACCCCGACCACGGTCCAGGCCTGCGCCGCCTGGCTCGTACCGCCGAGCAGCAGGGCGACCAGGCTGCCCGCGCCGACCATCTGGGCCACCAGGTAGAGCACGGACACGGTGACCGAGGAGGTGCCCGCGGCGATCCGTACGGGCTTCTCGTTCATCCGCGAGGCGACCACGTCGGCCAGCGTGAACCGGCCGCAGTTGCGGACCAGTTCGGCCACCAGGAAGAGCACCACGAGCCAGGCGACGAGGAAGCCCACGGAGTAGAGCAGGCCGTCGTAGCCGAAGAGCGCGATCAGGCCGGAGATGCCGAGGAAGGAGGCGGCCGACATGTAGTCACCGGCGATGGCGAAACCGTTCTCCATGGGCGAGAACAGCCGTCCGCCCGCGTAGAACTCCTCGGCCGAGCCGTGCCGGTTGCGGCTCACCCAGGTGGTGATCGCGAGGGTGACCGCGATGAAGGCGCTGAAGAGGAGCAGCGCAAGGGTCTGGTGGTTGCCGCTCAATGCTCGATCCCCCGGATCGGCTCGTGACCCGCCGGCCGGGGCGACTCCTGCCCGATTCCCCGGGTCAACTCCTGTGTGTCCCACCGCAGATCGAGGGCCGGACGGTCCCGGCGCAGGCGGGCGTGGCGGGCGTACGCCCAGGTCAGTACGAAGGTGCTGAGGAACTGCCCGAGCCCCGCGAGCATCGCGACGTTCACCGCGCCGGCCACCGGCCGGGCCATCAGGCCCGGGGCGGTGGTCGCGGTGATGACGTAGGCGACGTACCAGGTGAAGAAGGCGGCGACGGCGGGGATGACGAACCGGCGGTAGCGGCTGCGCACTTCCTGGAAGGCGGCGCTGCGCTGCACCTCGAGATAGATGTCGGCCGCGCTGGTGGCCGGGCCCTGGGGCGCGCCGCGTGGCAGCGGGGTGGCCGGGGCGGGCGCGCCGGTGCTGTCGAGCTCGCCCCAGCCGGAGGCCAGTGCGTCGTACCAGGGGTCGTCCAGGCTGAAGTCCGCGCTCTCCGGGCGGGGTTGCGAGCGATGTTCCGAGCCGGGCCGACGATTGTGCGATTGCATGCCCAAGGATGGGCAGAACGGGAAGATCCCGGACTCTTCAATCCTCCCGCTTCACCCCTTTAGGTGATGCGGCGGCCAGGAGGCTGCGCGAGACCGTGCCGGTAGGCATAGCGGACGGCCTGGGTCCGGTCGCGCAGGCCCGCCTTGGCGAAGAGGTTGTTGATGTGGGTCTTCACCGTGGCGGTGGAAACGCGCAGGGCACGGGCGATCTCCGCATTGGTGAGACCTTCGGCGATATGGGCGAGCACTTCGGCCTCGCGGCCGGTGATGCCGTCGGGCAACTCCTGGGGCGGCGGTGGTGGTTGAGGTGTAATCGGCTCGGAAATGCGTTCCAGCAAACGCCGTTGGACCTGGGGGGCGAGGCTCGCGTCGCCGGACATCACGGCATGGACGGCCCGGACGATCTCGTCGCCGCCGGCGTCCTTGGTGAGGTAGCCACGGGCTCCTGCCTGCAGGGCGGGGAAGAGCGAGTCGTCGTCGGCGTAGGTGGTGAGCACCACGACCTGGGTGCCGGGGTGTGCGTCACGGATGCGACGGGTGGCCTCCACGCCGTCGCAGCGGGGCATGCGGAGGTCCATCAGGACGACGTCGGGGGCGAGTTCGGCGACCAGCTCCACCGCTTCGTTGCCGTCGCCCGCCGAGCCGACGACCTCGATTCCGGGCAGCAGCCCCAGGATCATCACGATGCCCTCGCGCACCACCGTCTGGTCGTCGGCGACCACCACGCGCGCGACCCTGCCCGCCCCGACAACACCTTCGGCCCCTGTGTGCCCCGCCGCCATGCCCTCCGCGCCCGTACCTTCCGCCGCTGTGCGCCCGGCCGCCCCCGCGCCCTCCGCCGCCATGCCCCCGCCCCCCACGCCTTCCGCCACCGCGCCTTCCGCCACCGCGTCTTCCGCTCCCGTGCCTGCCGCGCTCGTGCCTGCCGCGCTCGTCATGCCGGCACCCGCAGTCGCAGCCGCACCACGAAGCCCCCCTCTTCCGGTCCCGCTTCCAGGGTGCCGCCGAGCAGTTCGGCCCGCTCGCGCATCCCGAGGAGACCGTACCCACACCCGGATTTCCCCAGCTCACCGGCGCCCACGGGTCCGCCCGAGTCCCGTATGTCCAGGGCGACTTCATCGTCCTCGTACGCCAGACGCATCCGCACCTCGGCACCGGGAGCGTGTTTCCGTACGTTGGTGAGCGCCTCCTGCGCCACCCTGCGTACCGTCTGCGAGGCCTCCGCAGGCAGGGCCCGCCGTACCCCTTCGACGGCGACAGCGGCCCCGTCGGCGGCCGCGAGCTCCCGCAGGTAGTCCTCCACCGGCGCCATGTCCCCGCGGAGCGCGGAGAGTGCCTGCCGGGTCTCGGCGAGGCCTTCGCGGGCCATGGCGCGGGCGGCGACGACGCGCTCCAGGATCTGCTCGCGGTCCCCGCCGCGCTCGATGAGGAGGCGGGCGGCCTCCAGGTGGACGGTCTGCGCGGACAGGCTGTGGGCGAGTACGTCGTGGATGTCGCGGGCGATCCGGGCGCGTTCGGCGAGCGCGGCGGACTCGGCCTCGGCGACGCGGGCGACCCGTTCCTGGGCGAGCAGCAGGAATCCGGCGCCCCGGGCCTGGGCGTCGAGGCGCAGCGCGTATCCGAAGATCAGCACGGCGAAGCCGCTGCCGAGGGCGCCCGCGAGGGTCTCGTCGATGGCCAGGAAGCCGCCGATCATGACGGCGTCGAACGGCAGGGCGACCGCGAGCGGCAGCCGTTCCATGGCTCCCACGGCGCAGATGATCCACAGCACGTACGCCGGGGCCTGGGCGTCCACCGCGAAGCCCGCCGCGCCGATCGCGAGGGGTACGGCGAGCCAGCCGAAGGCCGCACCCAGACGGTGCCGGGCGGTGGCCCGGTGGAACTGCCAGTAGGCCAGGCCGCAGCAGACGAGCCCGACGAGCGGCACGGAGGCGGCCAGTCCGGCGAAGATGTCCTCGTCGTGCGCGGCCCAGACCAGCCAACCGGCCAGGCAGGCCGCGGCTCCGGCGTCGATGAGCGAGCGGCTCCTGGGAACGCCGACGCGCGACAGCGCCTCCTTCGAGGACCACTCCGTCCACGCCGCCCACCTGTCCCGTGCCTCTGCCACCCGCTGTCCTTCCGCCACCGCCCGCATTCCCGGGGCCAGCATCGCGCACCCGCCGGTCCGGTGGCATCGGAGCCCGGGTGGGGCGTCGGCCGCGCAGAAGGGCCTGGCCTCCACCCGTGGGTGGAGGCCAGGCCCTTCTGCGGATCGGGGCGCGCGCCGGTCAGGCGTCGATGCGCGAGCGGTCCAGCGTCGCCGCCGAGCTGGTGATGAACTCCTTGCGGGGCGCCACGTCATTGCCCATCAGGAGGTCGAAGACCTGCTCCGCGGAGTCCAGGTCTCCGATGTTCACCCGGCGCAGGGTGCGGAAGCGGGGGTCCATCGTGGTCTCCGCCAGCTGGTCCGCGTCCATCTCGCCGAGGCCCTTGTAGCGCTGGATGGAGTCCTTGTAGCGAACCCCCTTGCGCTGGAACTCGAGGAGCGTGGTGCGCAGTTCGTTGTCCGAGTACGTGTACACGTACTTGTCCTGGCCCTTCTTGGGCTGGACCAGCTCGATCCGGTGCAGCGGCGGCACGGCCGCGAAGACCCGGCCCGCCTCGACCATCGGCCGCATGTAGCGCTGGAACAGGGTCAGCAGCAGGACGCGGATGTGCGCGCCGTCGACATCGGCGTCCACCAGCAGAATGATCTTGCCGTAGCGCGCCGCGTCGATGTCGAAGGTCCGGCCCGACCCGGCTCCTATGACCTGGATGATCGCGCCGCACTCGGCGTTCTTGAGCATGTCCGAGACCGAGGCCTTCTGGACGTTGAGGATCTTGCCCCGGATCGGCAGGAGCGCCTGGAACTCGGAATTCCGCGCCAGCTTCGCCGTGCCGAGGGCGGAGTCTCCCTCGACGATGAAGAGCTCGCTGCGCTCCACGTCGTCGCTGCGGCAGTCGGCAAGCTTGGCGGGCAGCGAGGAGGACTCCAGCGCGGTCTTCCGGCGCTGGGCGTCCTTGTGCTGGCGGGCGGCGATGCGGGTGCGTGCCGCGGCGACGGCCTTCTCCATGACGGCGCGGGCCTGCGCCTTGGCGTCGCGCTTGGTGGAGCCGAGGAAGGCCTTGAGCTCCTTGGCCACCACGGTGGCGACGATCCGGTTGGCCGCCGAGGTACCGAGGACCTCCTTGGTCTGGCCCTCGAACTGCGGCTCCGCGAGGCGCACGGTGACGACCGCGGTGAGGCCCTCCAGGGCGTCGTCCTTGACGACGTCGTCCTCGGCGACGCGCAGCAGCTTCTGGGTGCGCAGCGCCTCGTTCAGCGTCTTGGTCAAGGAGCGCTCGAAGCCGGTGACGTGGGTGCCGCCCTTGGGGGTGGCGATGATGTTCACGAACGACTTGAGGGTCGTGTCGTACCCGGTGCCCCAGCGCAGCGCGATGTCCACACCCAGCTCACGGGTGACCTCGGTGGGCGTCATGTGCCCCAGGTCGTCCAGGACGGGGACGGTCTCCTTGAAGGTGCCCTGGCCGGTCAGCCGTACGACGTCGCAGATCGGCTTGTCCGGGGCGAGGAACTCGCAGAACTCGCTGATGCCGCCGTCGAAGCGGAACGTCTCCTCGGACTTGCCGACGCCCTCGAGGTCGCGCTCGTCCCGCACCACGATGGTCAGGCCCGGCACCAGGAAGGCGGTCTGGCGGGCGCGCTGGTGCAGGTTCTCCAGGGAGAGCTTGGCCTCCTTGAGGAAGATCTGCCGGTCCGCCCAGTAACGGATGCGGGTGCCGGTGCGGCCCTTGGGTACGCGCTTGCCCTTGGTCAGGCCGCTGCCCGCCTCGAAGGCCGCGTCCTCGCCCTCGCCGGCGAAGCTGCCGGGGACGCCGCGCCGGAAGCTGATCGAGTGGACGGTGCTGCGGTCCACCTCGACGTCGAGCCGCGCGGACAGCGCGTTCACCACGGAGGCACCCACGCCGTGCAGGCCGCCGGAGGCCGCGTACGAGCCGCCGCCGAACTTGCCGCCGGCGTGCAGCTTGGTCAGGACGACCTCGACGCCGGACAGGCCGGTCTTGGGCTCGACGTCCACGGGGATGCCGCGGCCGTTGTCCTTGACCTCCACCGACCCGTCCTCGTGGAGGATGACGTCGATGTGGTCGCAGTAGCCGCCCAGGGCCTCGTCGACGGAGTTGTCGATGATTTCCCAGAGGCAGTGCATCAGGCCGCGGCTGTCCGTCGACCCGATGTACATGCCGGGCCGCTTGCGGACCGCTTCGAGCCCCTCGAGGACGAGCAGGTGCCGCGCGGTGTAGTTGGAACCGTCCCGGTCTGCTCCTGCCAGCAAAGCTGTGGACGGCACGGACGTATCGGCGGTCACGCGTTTCGCTCCTCGCTGAATTTCACTGGAGGCCCCTTCCAGCCCGGGCCCCGGCGTAGGTCGCCGGTCAGAGGGTACCGAGGCCTGGTAGAGCCGATGTAACGCCACCCTCGTCTGCCCTCAGACTAGACAAGAGTCGCATGCGTGTTCGATCCCCCGAAGGGGTGATGCGGATATCACGTTCCCAACCAGGCATGAACCATTTAGGCTCCGGGCACGTCCTCATGAACAACCAGCGCACCTTGGCTGGGAGGGCACAAGCATGACCGGCACGACTGACAACCGGATACGACAAGCAATCTGGCAAACCGCGAAAACCGTAGAAGACGTAATACGGCACATTCGCCGCCAACCGGTAGCAGCCAACCGCCTCGGAAAGAAGTTTCGAGGAAAAGCCGCGAGCGGGAACGTTTTCGGCCTGGTTGGATGTTGACCCTGGTACGACAGCTCGTCGAGCTAGAGAAGAGGCGACGTGACTACTGTTCTGACCCCCGCGAGCCCGCTGACGGCCGCTGACCGCTGCGACCGATGCGGCGCCCAGGCATACCTGCGCGTCGTACTCATGAGCGGCGGTGAACTGCTCTTCTGCGCCCATCACGGCCGCAAGTTCGAGCCGGAACTCAAGAAGATCGCCGCTGAGATACAGGACGAGACGGAGCGACTGACCGCCGCCCCGGCAAGCGCCGACGACGAGGACCGCTGACCCTCGCCACCACGACGAGCCAGCGCCGGCCCAGGGCCGGTAACAACGGGCGGCCGCCCCTGCACCCACCAGGGACGGCCGCCCGTTGTCATGCCATGACCGAGGCCTCGCGGAGCGCCGTCAGGCGCCTCGCTCCACGCCTCGCATAATGGCCGAAAATCGCGTGACGATGTCCGATACGCGCGTGTAGACGCCTGGGCTGCCAGCCTCCCCGCAGCCGCTCCCCCACGACACCAGGCCCACCAGGCGCCCCCGGGCCACCAGCGGCCCGCCGCTGTCCCCCTGACAGGCGTCCTTGCCGCCCTCCAGCTCCCCGGCGCACAGCATGCCGCCACGGATGTACGTGCCGTCCGCGCTGCCCGGGTAGGCCTCCTCGCACACCCCGTCGGGCAGCACCCGCACCCGCGCCGCCCGCAGGGTGCGCGCGTAGTCGCCGAAGCCCGTGGTGTCGCCCCAGCCGTAGACGTTCGCGATCGCGCCCGGCTTGTACCCGTCGTCGCCGGGCCCCGCCATCTTGATCACGGACGACTTCGGCAGCGGCCGCGCCAGCGTGAGCACCGCCACGTCCCCGGCGTTCGTGAGGCTGTCGTACTCCGCGTTGACCCAGACGCCGCTCACCGCCACCTCGCGCCCTCCCGCCGCCCGCAGATCACCGCGCCCGGCGATGATCCGCAGGTCGTGCACCTCGTCCAGCGGAACGCCGAGCACCTCCCGGCTCACACAGTGCGCCGCGGTGAGCACGGTCCGGGGACCGACCACCACCCCGCCGCAGAACTGGCCCGCGCGCATACCCCCGAACCGGTCACGGCTGGAGAGCGCGACCGCCCAGGGACTGTCGGCCGCCTTCGCGGGGCGGCCCCCGATCACCACGCTGTCCGCGACGGCCGCTCGGGGGGTGGCCAGTGGCACCACGACCACCGCGGACACCAGGGCGAGCGCCGAGGACAGCGCTCGGGCGGTGGGACGAAAACGCATGCGGAGCTCCTCACGCAGAGTGGCTAGGACACACACAGCGTCATTCAGAGCAGGGCCCGCCGCACCCGCGCACGCGGGCATGCCGAAGGGCCCGGCTCCCCATCGGGATGCCGGGCCCTTCGGCGACGTACGAAGGAACGTACGCGGAAACGTACGAACGTCAGCGACTAGTCGAGGTAGTCCCGCAGCACCTGAGAACGCGAAGGGTGGCGGAGCTTCGACATGGTCTTCGACTCGATCTGACGGATCCGCTCGCGCGTGACGCCGTACACCTTGCCGATCTCGTCGAGGGTCTTCGGCTGACCGTCGGTGAGACCGAAGCGCATGGAGACCACGCCCGCCTCACGCTCGGAGAGCGTGTCGAGGACCGAGTGCAGCTGCTCCTGGAGGAGCGTGAAGCTCACCGCGTCGGCCGGGACGACGGCCTCGGAGTCCTCGATGAGGTCACCGAATTCGCTGTCGCCGTCCTCACCCAGGGGGGTGTGCAGCGAGATGGGCTCGCGGCCGTACTTCTGGACCTCGATGACCTTCTCAGGGGTCATGTCGAGCTCCTTGGCCAGCTCCTCCGGGGTGGGCTCGCGGCCCAGGTCCTGGAGCATCTGGCGCTGCACGCGCGCGAGCTTGTTGATGACCTCGACCATGTGCACCGGGATACGGATGGTGCGGGCCTGGTCGGCCATCGCGCGGGTGATCGCCTGACGGATCCACCAGGTGGCATACGTGGAGAACTTGTAGCCCTTGGTGTAGTCGAACTTCTCGACCGCGCGGATCAGACCGAGGTTGCCCTCCTGGATGAGGTCCAGGAAGAGCATGCCGCGACCGGTGTAGCGCTTGGCCAGGGAGACCACCAGACGGAGGTTGGCCTCCAGGAGGTGGTTCTTGGCGCGGCGCCCGTCCTCGGCGATGATCTCCAGCTCGCGCTTGAGCTTCGGGGCGAGCTTGTCGGCGTTCGCCAGCTTGTCCTCGGCGAACAGGCCGGCCTCGATGCGCTTGGCGAGCTCGACCTCCTGCTCGGCGTTGAGGAGCGGGACCTTGCCGATCTGCTTCAGGTAGTCCTTGACCGGGTCGGCCGTGGCGCCGGCGACGGCGACCTGCTGGGCAGGAGCGTCGTCCTCGTCGTCGTCGGAGAGGACGAAGCCCTTGGCCTCGCCGCCCTCTTCCTCCTCCTCGCCGGCCTTGCCGGTGGCGGGGGTCTCCTCGGACTCGTCGCCCTCGAGCAGCTCGTCCTTGCCGGCCTTCTTCGACGCGGTCTTCTTGGCGGTGGCCTTCTTGGCCGTCGCCTTCTTGGCCACCGTCTTCTTGGCGGCGGCCTTCTTGGGGGCAGCCTCGGTGTCTTCGACCGAGACCTCGGCGGCGCCCGTCACCGTGGTGGCGGTGGCGGTGGCCTTCTTGGCCGTGGCCGTCTTGGCGGCAACGGTCTTGGTGGCGGTGCGCTTGACGGGACTCTTCGCTGCGACGCTCTTGCGGGTGCGCTTCGGCGACTCCGCGGCACTGACCATCAGCGTCACACCCTCTTCCTCGAGGATCTGGTTGAGGCTGCGCAGAACGTTCTTCCACTGAGTGGCCGGAATCTGGTCAGCTTCGAAGGCCCGACGCACGTCATCGCCGGCGATCTGCCCCTCAGCCTTTCCCCGCTCGATGAGCGCCATCACAGACTCGGACTCGGCGATCTCCGGCGGGAGCGTACGGGATGTGCTGGCCGACACGAACAACCTCTCGGAACGATGGAAACGGCTTCCGGCCCCGTCCACTGTGGACCGGAGCCGATGACCGACGACTGGGGATGGGCCGACGGCATGGGCGGGGCCGTGGAGCTCACACAGCGCCGAGAGCGGCTGCTGTATTCCCTCGCTTGGCTTTACCTCTTAGGTCATCGCGCTATCCCGAGGAGCGTTACGCCCAATCCTGCGTGGCCCGAGTCACACCCCGTAACCACCGATAGCGTCTTGTTAACGGACATACGCCCCCACAGTGCCGCCCGCCCGGCACTCGTGCGGCGCCCGCGCCCCGCCCCACAGACGAGTCGCCGGGCCCGGTGCGGGTCCGGCGACTCGGGACGTATACGCGGGGACGTACGTGCGGCGGCCGGTCAGTGCTCGCGGGGAGCGGGGACCACCCGCTCGCCCTCCGGGTGGACGGTGAGCAGCTGACGCATGACCGCCTCGGCGGCGGTGGCGTCACCCGCGGCGAGGGCGTCGACCAGGCGGGAGTGGTGGCCGAGCGACGCCTCATTGGGGCGGTCGCAGCCGGTGATCGGGCCGCCGGAGACCTGCAGGGCGGCCGAGACGATGCCGGACAGGTGCTCCAGCATGCGGTTGCCCGCGACCTGGATGAGCAGCGAGTGGAACTCGGCGTCGGCCCGGGAGAAGGTGATCGAGTCACCCTGCCCGAGGGCGTGGCCCATGATCTCGACCATGTCCGCGAGGCGCTGCTGCACGTCGTCGCGGCCGTGGCCGGCGGCGAGGCGGGCAGCGAGGGGCTCGATCGTCCAGCGCAGCTCGTGAAGTTCGCGGCGCTGGTCGTCGCGCTGCGGTCCGAAGGCGCGCCATTCGATGATGTCCGGGTCCAGGAGGTTCCAGTCGCTGACCGGGCGCACGCGCGTGCCGACATTGGGGCGGGCACTGACCAGCCCCTTGGCCTCGAGGACGCGGAGGGACTCGCGGACGACGGTGCGGGAGACCTCGAAGCGCTGGCCGATCTCCTCGGGGACCAGCGGGCGGTCGGCGCCCAGGTCGCCGGAGACGATCATCTGGCCCAGCTGCTGGACGAGTTGGCCGTGCAGTCCGCGGCCGCGGCTGCCCGCGGCGCGCCTGCTGACGCGTCCCAGATCGGGGTCGGCGCCCTCCCAGGCGGGGGCCGAGATACGGCCGGGGCCTGCGGCCTCGGCGTAGGAATAGCGGTCGAGTTCGCCCGGCCCGGCGAGGCCGGAGTCGGCGGAGCGGGCGGCGGTCATCATGGTGTGCGCAAGGGTACTCACGGATCCTTTGTCGGCCTGGGCCGTGGGCCCCTTGAGGTCTTTGGTGAAAAGCACACGAAAGGGTGATCGCTTACCCTGCCTCAATTGACGCCTTATAGAAATAAATAGGCCGTGTTCCAGGTGTTTTTCCCAAGTGTCTTCGGGGAGTTGACCGCAGCGGGGCGATCCGTTGCCGCGCGGCCCGCGCGGATCGGGAGTGACGGGGCTCAGCGGAGCCTGCCCCGCACACCCATGAGCAGGTAGGCACCGAGCAGTGCGGTGAGGCTCAACAGCAGCGCGCCGCCCACGGGTTGGGCGATCATGCGAACGACGGCGGCGACGTAGCGTTCGCCGCCGATCGGCCACTGCAGCAGGGCGAGCTCGCGCAGCCGGCCGGGCAGGCCCGCGGCGGAGCGCGCGGACGGGCCTTCGAGCAGCTTCTGCACTCCGGGGACGATCAGCACCGGCACGGCGAGCAGTGCCGCCAACCCCGCGGTGGCGGACCGGAAGACGCCCGCGGCGAGCAGCCCCGCCCAGGCGCAGCCGGTCACCAGGCCGAGCCAACTGGCCAGCAGGGAACGCCAGTCGGCAGGCAGCCTGGTGAGTTCCTCGCCGTACACGAGGTGCAGGAGGACGCCGTCGCAGAGCACGGTGGCCAGGGCGAGCAGCAGCGCGGTGGCGGCCGCGACGACGAGCTTGGCGCCGAGCAGGCCGATCCTGCGGGGCACGGTGCCGCGGTCGGCGGCGAGGGCCGGGTGCCGGAACTCGTCCCCGAAGGCCACGGCGCCGAGCAGGCCCGCGCCCATGGCGGCCGGGGGCAGCGGGAGTTCCATGGGCCAGGCGGCGAGCACCCGGTGCAGCGGGGTGTGACCGGTTCTGGCGAGGAACAGCGCCATGACGGCGGAGACGACGAGGACGAGCAGGGCGGTGAGATATCCGGTGCCGATGCCGGTGGCGCGGCGCACCTCGTAGCGCAGGGGGCGCAGCGGGCCGCGGGCGGTGCGGACCGTGATCGGGGGCGGCAGGGGGGAGGGGGCTTCGCCCTCGGGTGCTTCCGGGCGGTCACTGCCGGTACGCGCGGGCGCGGGCTCGACGCGCGGAGGCGCGGGCGGTGACGGGGGGCCCGAGTCGCCGACCTCGTCGGCGAGTTGGTGGATCAGGACGTTGTGCTTGAAGGCGGTCTCGCCGACGTCCGCGCAGGTACTGCCGTACACCGAGAGCCTGCTGCCGTCCTCACGGACGACTTCCAGGGACCGCTTGCCGATCCGCGCCTCCTTGGTCAGCAACGCGCCGAGCCGTCCGGCCTGCGGGGAGCGGACGGCGACGCGCGGGCGCAGCCGGGTGCGGGCGAATTCCTCCGCCTCCTGGTCGGCGACGACCCTGCCCTGCTCGACGGTGACGACGCGGTCCGCGGTGCGGGCGGCCTCCTTGGCGTCGCCGGTGGTGAACAGGACGGTGCCGCCCTGTTCGGCGTGGGCGCGCAGCATGCCGTGCAGCCAGCCGCCCTCGCGCGCGGAGAGGCCTTGTGCGGGCGAGTCGAGTACGAGGGTGTGCGGGTCGGCGAGGAGGGCGCAGGCGAGGCCGAGGCGGCGGTCCATGCCGCGCGAGAGGGTGCCGAGGCGCTGGTCGCGCAGGCTGACGAGGCCGACGGCCTCCAGTACTTCGTCGGCGCGGGTGACGGGGATGCCGGCGGCGGCGCAGAGCATGCGCAGCTGGCCTCGTACGGTGCGCGCCGGGTGCCCGGGGACGTCCCCGAGGAGGACGCCGACTTCGCGGGCCGGATGCGCGATGCGGCTCAGCGGGCGGCCTCTGAAGTAGGTGATGCCACGCCCTGGTTGCAGCTCGAGCATCAGCCTCAGGATCGTGCCGGTGCCGGAGTCGGGCCCGCCGAGCAGCGCCGTGACGCGCCCGGAGCGCGCCTCGAACGACACGTCGTCGACGACGGGAGGCTGGTCCTTGCGGGTGTTGCTGGTCAGTCCGGTGGCCTGGATCATCGCTTCTCTCGCGGGATGTGGCGACCGCTCGGCGGACGACGCGGCCGGGGGCAGTCCGCCGGTTCGGGGACGGACGGACCCCGTAGGTACCGCAGCAACATAACGCGATATTTCCGCTATTTCAGGCAGGAAGCGGGCTGTGGGTGTGGTCGCGACACATGTGCGAGTCGGCGGTACGCCGCCTGATCACATGCCCGTACGTCGATGGGGTGCGGGCCGGAACGCACCCGGGCCCGGAGCAGAACGGGCGCGTGGCGGGGTACACCCGGGCCCGGAGCGGAATCCGGGTCAGACTTCCGGGCGGAGCATCGGCGGGTTCAGGAGGGTGGCCCCGCCCGCGCGGAAGAGCTGGGCCGGGCGGCCGCCCTGACGGGTGGTGGTGCCGCCGGTGGGCACGAGGAATCCCGGGGTGCCGGTGACCTTGCGGTGGAAGTTGCGCGGGTCGAGTGCGACGCCCCACACGGCCTCGTACACCCGGCGCAGCTCCCCGACGGTGAACTCCGGCGGGCAGAACGCGGTGGCGAGGGAGGAGTATTCGATCTTGGACCGGGCGCGCTCCACGCCGTCGGCGAGGATCTGGGCGTGGTCGAAGGCGAGCGGGCCCACCTGCTCGCTTTCCTGGCCGAGGAAGGTCTCGACGGGCGCCCAGCGCGCGCTGTTCGCGTCGCCGCCGGCCCGGGGCGCGGGCAGGTCGGGGGCGAGGGCCAGGTGGGCGACGCTGACGACGCGCATGCGGGGGTCGCGCTTGGGGTCGCCGTAGGTGGCGAGCTGTTCGAGGTGGGCGCCGTTGCCCGGTACGGGCGGCGGGGCCTGCGGGTCGTGCGCACAGAGCCCGGTCTCCTCGACGAGCTCGCGCGCGGCGGCGGCCGCCAGGTCCTCGTCGTCCCGTACGAAGCCGCCGGGCAGTGCCCACCGCCCCTGGAACGGCGGCTCGCCCCGACGGATCGCCAGCGCACAGAGCGCGTGGCGCCGCACGGTCAGGACGACCAGGTCGACGGTGACGGCGAAGGGCGGAAAGGCCGACGGGTCGTAGGGCGACATGCGGCGATCATAGTCGTCTGCCTGACGATAAACACTCCCTTCCTTGGGATGGGCGCAGGTCCCTTCCTCGGGGTGAGAGCCGGTCCCTTCCTCGGGTGAACGTCGGTCTTGTCCTGGGGCTGAGCCCAGGCGTCGGTCGGGCTTGGCTCAGACGCCGAGCTGGAGCCCGTCGGCCGCCTCCTCGACCATGGCGAGGCCCAGCCTGCTGACCCGTACGGAGAACGGGCTGCCCGCGACCGTGAGGCCGGTGAATCCCACCTCGCCGAGCGGGGCGCTGCGCACCGGGTCCAGGGTCACGGTGCCCGCCGGGGCGTCGGGGCGGATGCCGGCGAGGGCCACCAGGAGCTGGATTCCGGCCGCGGCGGCGGTCGCGGCCGGGCGGCAGGCGGCGGGGTGCGGCAGGGGGGCGCCGCCCTCGGTGCGCTGCTCCCCCGCGAACATCTCCGGCAACCTGCTGCCGAAGGCCTCGGCCGCCGCCAGCAGGCCCCGCAGCAGGGAGTTGGCCTCCTTGTCGTAGCCCGCCGCGGCCAGGCCGGTGGCGGCGAGCGCGGTCTCGTGGACGCGGACGGCGCCGCCGCGGTGGCCGAACGGGTTGTGGCCCGCCTCCTTGGCGCTCAGGCTGCGCAGCCCCCAGCCCGAGTCCATCGCGGGGCCGCCGAGCAGCCGGGCCAGCTGCTCGGTCTGCACCTTGTCGAGCAGGCCCGGGGCGAGGGCGCCGCCGCCGAGCAGGCCGGTGTCCAGGAGGTGCGCGGCCGCGCTGCCGAGGTGGGGCACGCGGCGGCCGTCGGGGGTGCGGGCGGCGGCCGGGCTGCCGCCGCCCCGGTCCTCGACCCAGAAGTCGGACCGGAAGGCCGTACGCAACTGCCGCGCCCAGTGCCGCCATTCGGGCGCGCCGGGCCTGTCGTGCGCGTCGAGCAGGTCCGCGCCGAGCAGGGCGGCGCGGTGGGCGTGGGCCTGGGTCTCGCAGCGCAGCGGGCCGCCGGGGTGGGGATCCGGCAGGTAGACGCCGTCCCGCACGGCGGTACGCAGCCAGTCCAGGCAGCGCTCGGCGGCGGGCAGCAAGTCTTCGGTCTCCTGCGCGGACAGACCCCAGCGGTACGCCTCCGCCAGCAGCGCCGGGAAGAGCAGGGTCGCCTCGATGCCTGTGCAGCCGGGCGGCAGATGTGGCCCCGCGTCGCGCAGCGGGCCCGGGATGAGACCCGACTTCGGCCCTGGACCGGCCAGTTGGGTGCGGGCGAGGGTGCGCAGGGTGCCCGCGGCGAGCCTGCTGCCCAGGGGCAGCGTCATCCGGGCGGCGGCGAGCGCCTCGGCGGGGGCGAGACCGCAGCGCCAGGGTGCGCCGGCCGCCGGGTGGACGTCGGCGGGGCGCTCGGGGTCGCGCAGGAGGAGGGCCTGGAGGTCGTCGACGCAGGTGGTCAGCAGGGCGGGCACGCGGGGGTCGTCGCCGGTGGCGATGGCCCCGGAGAACGGATTGCCCGCACCCTTGCCGACGGGACGCGAGGGGGCCACGCCGTCCTGGCGTACCCGCAGTTCGATGGTGCGGGTACCGCCCGCGGGGAGTTCCAGGTCCCAGCGCAGCAGGCCCGCCGAGGCGAGCGCGTCGTCCGGTGGTGGCTCGGCGGTGACCACTGCGTGGCCGGCCGGCGAGGACCAGCGCATGCCCGAGTCGTGGACGCTCGCGGGCAGTTCGGCCCCCGGGCGTCCCGAGGCGACGGCGCCCAGCTCCGCGAGGTCGGTGGCCAGGGACACCTCGACCGGCAGCTTCAGCGGACGGCTCGCCGCGCTGCGCAGAGTGATCCGCTCGGTGCCGTCGGCGTCCCTGGTGCGTTCGACCATCACCACCGGGTCGGGGCCGCCCTCCCCTGCCGGCCGCAGGGTCGCCACGAAGCGGGCCCGGTCCGAGGAGACCAACCGGGCCTGCACGGCGAGCGGTTCGCGTCCGGCCACCCGCAGCCGGCAACGGGAGAGCAGCCTGCGGCCCGCGCGGTAGTAGCCCTCGAGCCCCTGCCCGGTCAGCTGCCCGTGCTCCGGGGAGATCGCGAGGCCCGGCATGGCGACACAGATCAGCGCGGCGTGCGCGGGCGGCAGCTCGGCGGGGCGCCGGGGTCCGGGCACCGGCACTTCACCACTCTGGGAACGCGCCGACCTGGGGGCGCTACGGATCTCCCTGCCGGGCGCGGGATTCGGCACTGAAGGGGGCATGGGCGAGTCTCTTCTGCGCTCTCTCGGGTTGGTACGCGGTGTGGGTTGGGGGCGGCAGGGCAGTTCGGGCGGGGCTCGGGAACGGGTGGGTGCTTGGCGGGGGTTCAGGGCGGTTTCGGGCGGGGCGGTCGCAGTGCAGGGCGGTTTCGGGCGGGGCTCGGGAACGGGTGGGTGCTTGGCGGGCGTTCAGGGCGGTTCCGGGCGGGGCGGTCGCAGGAGAGGGCGGACGGTCTGGTGGTTCCGGTCGCAGGCCCGAGCCCGGGCTCCCGGTCGGAGGCTTGAGCAAGGGCTCCCGGCCGAATGCCCCGTCGAGCTCCCCGACCGGAGTCCCACACTCAGGTCCCGGTCAGGGACCAAGCCCAAGTCCCCGGCCCGGAACCAAACTCAAGCCCTCAGCCGAACAACTCATCCAGCGCCGACCGGAGGCCCGTGCGGGGACCCCGCATCGAGGTCCGGCACGAAATTCCCGGTCGGGTGGTGCTGTGCGGGATTCCCTGACGGCAGTCCCGCACGGGCCCCTGCCGGACGCTCCGGTGCCGTTGTCCGGCCGGCCGGAGAACGGACATCGCGCGCGGGTCCCCGACGTGGGGCGATCGAAAGTCGGGCGGCGGCCGGAAAAGCTCCGCCACTCAGGTGAACGGGGCGCCACCGCTGCAGGTCACGGGCGCGGGGCCGGGTTCCGTCGAGCAGGGCGTGCGCGGGCCGGACGAGCCGGGCGATCCACGCCGAGGCGGATGGCGGCCAGGGCCTGCCCGACCCTCGTCCGCACCTCACCGCTCCCCCGCCGCACCCCGCCCACCTGGACTCTTCCTCGTCCTCGAACTCGCCCCGACCGAAGCTCCTTTGCCCGAGCGCTCCCCGCTCCTGCCCTGCGGCCCCTCGGGACGGCGTGAGCCCTTCGGGGCAGGTGGGCGCGTCCTGCCTCGGGAGGCTGGGGCTCGCAGGTCCGGGGCAGGTGTGGCGGCGCTGTCCGAGTCCGAAGGGAGGTCGTCCGGGCCGGCCGAAGGGAGGTCGTCCCGCCCGGCCGGCACCGCTCCCCCGACGCCCCGTTCGGCCCGACCGTCCGAAGGCCCGGCGCCGTCCTCCCAGGGAAACTCGGCCCCGCTCCCGGCAGGCAACCGGCGCAGGCAGTTGCGGATCGTCTCGGGGTCGAGCCCTTCATTGCAGGCCTGATGCAGGAGTTGGGCGAAGGTGTACTCGGGATCGATCCGCAGCGCCATGCGCAGCGCGACCCGCGCCTCCGGCTCCTGGCCGAGCGACCAGTGGACCCAGCCCGCGAGGGTCAGCGGCGCCGCAGCATGCTCCACGTACGGGCCGACGCAACGGCGGGCGAGAGCGCGCCAGAGCCGGAGCGCGGGCGCCGCGCCCTCGCCCTCCATGCAGGCCGCCGCCCGATCCCTGGTGTCCCGGTCCTGCAGCCCGAGGATCAGGGCGGCGGCCTCGTCGACCGAGAGCAACGTGTCGTCCCGCGCATCGACACCGGGGCCGACCGCTGTCGCTCCGCCGAGCCGCGCCATGACGCGCTCGGCCACCTCCAGGGTCTCGGTCCCGATCCGGCCCCGGTCGCCTTCCAGGATTCGGGGCACGAGCGCGATCGCCGCCGCGTCGAGTGCCTGCTCCTGATCCGCCACCACGGCTCCCTCCAAGGGCATGAGCCTTCGCTCCATCTCCCGCAGGGAGCTGGGTGCTTGGAGCCCCGCATAGGCGGCCGCGGCGGCCATGGCCGAGGTGCCGGGCCGCGCCACCGGCGTGCCGTCCGGGGAGCAGCAGATGGGGTCGTCGCAGGCATTCACGTACGACCAGTACCGGCCGCCCGACAGACAGAGCGCCTCGTACACCGGGACGTCGAGTCCGCCGCATGCCAGCCGCAGGGCCTGGGCGAGCGGCCGCAGCCGCTCCATCACCTGGCGTGCGTTCCCACCCGGTGCGGGGTCGCGGCACAGGAACACGACGATGCCGTCGGGCTTCCCGCTGCGCCTTTCGCTTCCGGTCACCAGTCCCTTGGCCAGGGCGACGGCGATCTCCGGCCAGTCCTCCTCGTACTCCGGAATACCGAGGCGCACCCGCCCGCCGAAGCGGCCGCGCTCGCCGTGCGTCGCGATGAGGACCACGCTGTCGTCGGGGTGGAATCCGAGGAAGTACGGGAGTGCGTCGGCGAGTTCACCGGGGCCGCGCAGGCCGATCGTCTGCTCGCCGGGCCCGCCGGCGGCGTCGCTGTGATGAGTCATGCCGCAGACTGTCCCGCGGATTCCCATCCTCCGCTTTGGCCTGTGGATAACCCCGGCCGTGGACACGTCAGAGGTTTTCCACAGGCTGGTCGATCCCGGCGCCGATTGTCGGAGCGACCCGCTTGCATGGACGCATGAACAGCCACAACGACAGCGACCGTCATGACCACGGCACCGCTCACGGCCACGGGACCCGTCCCAGCCGCAGCCACAGCCACAGCCACATGAGCAACGACACGAGCGACCACGCCCACCACCAACCGGCCACGACACCTGCTCGGTCACCGGTTGTCCGACCCCTCCTGTTGTATGGGGGCATGGAGCACACGAGCAACGCGGAGCTGCGCACAGCGGCCGACACCGTCCTGGCCCGCCTCGTCGGGGACCCGAGCGGCCGAGCCCGGCTGCGCGAGGACCAGTGGCGGGCGATCGAGGCGCTGGTCGCCGACAAGCGCCGCGCCCTGGTCGTGCAGCGCACGGGGTGGGGCAAGTCCGCGGTGTACTTCGTCGCCACCGCCCTGCTCCGCGAGCGCGGCAGCGGCCCCACCGTGATCGTGTCGCCCCTGCTCGCCCTCATGCGCAACCAGGTGGAGGCGGCTGCCCGGGCCGGCATCAGCGCCCGCACGATCAACTCGTCCAACACCGAGGAGTGGGACCAGATCCAGGACGAGGTCGCCGCCGGCACGGTCGACGTCCTGCTCGTCAGCCCGGAGCGGCTCAACAACCCGGACTTCCGGGACAACGTGCTGCCGAAGCTCTCCGCGGCCACCGGCCTCCTGGTGGTCGACGAGGCACACTGCATCTCCGACTGGGGACACGACTTCCGCCCCGACTACCGCCGCCTGCGGACCATGCTCACCGACCTGCCCGCGGGCGTGCCGGTGCTGGCCACCACCGCGACGGCCAACGCGCGCGTGACGGCCGACGTGGCCGAGCAGCTCGGCACCGGCGGCGGCGAGGCCCTGGTGCTGCGCGGCCCGCTGGACCGCGAGAGCCTCAGCCTGAGCGTGCTGCAGCTGCCGGACGCCGCCCAGCGCCTCGCCTGGCTCGCCGATCATCTCGGCGACCTGCCGGGCTCGGGCATCATCTACACGCTCACCGTCGCGGCCGCCGAGGAGATCACCACCTTCCTGCGGCACCGGGGCCACACCGTCGCGTCGTACACCGGAAAGACCGAGAACGCCGAGCGGATGCAGGCCGAGGAGGACCTGCTCGCGAACAAGGTGAAGGCGCTGGTCGCCACCTCCGCGCTCGGCATGGGCTTCGACAAGCCGGACCTCGGCTTCGTGGTGCACCTCGGCTCGCCCTCGTCGCCGATCGCCTACTACCAGCAGGTCGGCCGCGCGGGCCGTGGCGTCGAGCATGCGGAGGTACTGCTGCTGCCGGGTCGTGAGGACGCGGCGATCTGGGAGTACTTCGCCTCACTCGCCTTCCCCTCCGAGGAGTTGGTGCGCCGCACGCTCGACGTGCTCGCGCACGCGCAGCGGCCGCTGTCGCTGCCCGCACTGGAGCCTCTCGTCGAGCTGCGCAGGTCACGGCTCGAGACGATGCTCAAGGTGTTGGACGTGGACGGCGCGGTCAAGCGTGTGAAGGGCGGCTGGATCGCCACGGGACAGCCCTGGACGTACGACACCGAGCGCTACGCCTGGGTGGCCAGGCAGCGCGAGACCGAGCAGCAGGCGATGCGTGAGTACGCCGCCACCACGGGCTGCCGCATGGAGTTCCTGCAGCGCCAGTTGGACGACGAGGGGGCGTCCCCCTGCGGCCGCTGCGACAACTGCAAGGGCGCCCGCTTCACCGTCGAGGTGTCCGCCGGATCGCTCGACGCGGCCCGCGACGACCTGGGCCGCGCCGGCGTCGAGGTGGAGCCCCGCAAGATGTGGCCGACCGGCCTCCCCACGATCGGCGTCGACCTCAAGGGCCGTATCCCGCAAGGCGAACAGGCTCTGCCGGGGCGGGCTCTCGGCAGGCTCTCCGACATCGGCTGGGGCAACCGCCTGCGCCCCATGCTCGCCCCGCAGACGCCGGACGGCCCGGTCCCCGACGACGTGGTGAAGGCGGTCGTGGAAGTCCTGGCCGACTGGGCGAAGGGCCCCGGCGGCTGGGCCTCCGGCGACCCGGAGGCCCTGGCCCGGCCGGCGGGTGTGGTGACCATGGCCTCGCGCACCAGGCCCCAGTTGATCGGGACTCTGGGGACGCGCATCGCGGAGATCGGCCGCATGCCGCTGCTCGGTTCGCTCGCGTACGCCGCCACGGAGGACGGGGAGATCCTGCCGCACCGCTCCAACAGCGCCCAGCGGCTGCGCGCCCTGCACGGAGCGCTCGTCGTGCCGCAGGACGTGGCCGAGGCGGTGCGGGCGGCGCAGGGCCCCGTCCTCCTCGTGGACGATCTCAGCGAGACCGGCTGGACCGTGGCGGTGGCGGCGCGACTGCTGCGCAAGGCGGGCGCCGAGGGGGTGTTGCCGCTGGTCCTCGCCGTGCAGGGGTGACCTCGCCGTACCAGGGCGGCTAGGCGATACGCGGCCGGTTCGGCCGCGTGGCTTGCGGGCTCCACCATCCTTCGAGGCGACCGCGCGTCGCCGGTGGTCGAGTTGGGCAGGGATATTGGTGGCGCACCCACCGATTACGGTCAGGCTCGTCAATTGCTCGTTGCCTGGGACCGGTACGGGGGCGAGAATTGGAGCCGATCCCCGCACGGCTCGTCCGCGGCTCGGCAGTGCTGCCGTGCCGTGGGGCGCTGTGGTGTTGCTCCCCCTGTCCGAACCCGCCCGCCCGCGCGGGCGCGTAGCCGAAGGGAGGACCGTGACCTTCGGATTCGCTCCGTCCGCAGCCACATCGATGCCGGGGGCTTCGTCGCCCGCGAAGTTGCCGGCCCAGAGGTCCGCGACCGTCCCCGCCGTGTCCGCCGATTCCGCCAACCAACTCGCCCGGATGCTGGAGCCCGCCGAATGGGCGGCCGCCGGGATCCCCTTGCTGCGCGATCCACGCGAGGTCGTCAACGGCCTGCACGCGCGGCACCTGCCCACTCCGGACACGGCCGTCGTCGCCGTCCTCGATCAGGAGGAGCGGCTCAGAGCGAGCGCGTCGTTCACCCGGCACGCCACCGGCGCGGACGGCTGGGTGTACCGCAACGCCCTGCTCGCCCAGCTGCGCCGTGTCATCCCGCACGACCTGCGGCGCCGCGCCCCGGTGCGTACGGCGGTGCTGCTCTACTGCCGTGAGGGGGACGCGCGTTGGACCGCGGAGGACGGGGCCTGGATGTGGGGACTGCGGGACGCCTGCACGCTGCACGGCCTGCGGTGCGGCGCGTACATCACGCTGACCCGCGGCGGCTGGCAGGTCCTCGGCGAGGGGCGCGGCGGGCGCCGTCCGCACATCGCCGCCACCAGCACCGAGCGGCTGCTCAACGGCACCGGTCCGCCGACTGCGACGCACGAGCGGAACGGCAGCGGAACCGCGATTCGGCTGCGCCGGGCCTCGGCGTGGTGACACGCCCCAAGTTCCGGAGTGGTGACATGCCCCCAGTTCCGGCGTGGTGACACGCCCCAGGCCTCGACGTGGTGGCGCGCCCCCAGCTCCGGCGTCGTTCCGCACCCCCGGCGCCGGCACGGTGAAGCGCGCCCGGCGCCGGCTCACTGAGCCGCGTACCGTCGCAGCGCCCTGAGCCGTGCGGGCCCGGGACCGCTCTCAGCGACGTACGACCTCGGCGCCTGCCCCCAACGACGCATCGCCCGCCGCCCCTTGACCGTGCCGGACGGGAACACGGACACCGCGAGCGGCACGGGGCGGCCACCGCGAGCGGCACACCGCGGCGACGCCCTCAGCAGCGTACCGACGAACGACCCACCGGCCGCAAGGCAGCACGAGACCGCACAACCGCGCACGGCCACGTGCCACCGCCCACGGCTCACCGCCTCGCCACCTGCAGGCCGCCGCACGTCACCGTGCCGCACCGCAGGCCTGACGTCGCGAGGGCAACACGAAGGCACGACAAGCCGCACACCGCGCACGCCGCCGTACAACACCCGGCGACGCCACGGCGCGGGCCCGCCCCACGTCAAGCGTGGAGCGTCAGGCGCTCGCGCCCAACGCGGAGTTGATCCACTGCGGGTCGCCGCACACGATCAGCAGGGCGCCCGCCTTGCCGAGCGCGAGGGGCAGGGCGGTGGCCGCCACGTCGTCGTTGCCGCCGTTGACGGCGACGACGACCACGGGACGGGTCGAGGCCCGGGCGGCATCGGCAGCGGCGGCGTAGAACACGTCGTCGCCCGCGGCGAGCTGCGCCCAGTAGGCGCCCTCACCGAAGGACAGCTCGTGCGCGGCCCACGGGTGTGGATCACCCGTGGTCAGCACCAGGACGTCGCCGGGCGCACGGCCGCTGTCGAGCAGCAGGTCGACCGCTTCCTCGGCAGCGTCCAGCGCGCCCTCGGCGGAGGCCGGGATCAGCTGGATCTGCGGGGTGGCGGCAGAAGTGGACGGGGTGGTGGCCGGCGTCGGCTTGGCAGCAGGCTCGCGCGGGGTGCGCTGGGCCGGCGGCATCGGCCGGGCGGGACCGGGACCAGGCCGTCCGGGGCGCGGGGCCGCGGGACGGGGACCGGGTACGGGGCGGGTCGGGGCGGTGCGGCCATTGGCGGCAGGCGCGACGGGACCCTGGACGCTCTCGTGAATCTGAGGCTCCTCGGGAATGAGAGGCATGAGTGGTTGTCTATCAAACGCCGGTGCGAGCCGCACCGGCGGGTCACACATAAGTGCGACCGGCATGGTGTCAGAAATCGAAGCCGAGTTGCCCCTCAATTTCCGGAACGGCGCCACCGAGCACGGGAACCCGGGTCTTCTTCAGGTGACGCCACTGGGGCAGGCCGTCCAGGTAGGACCAGGAAAGCCGGTGGTGCGGGGTGGGACCGCGCTCGGCCAGAGCCGCCTGGTGGACCGGCGAGGGGTAACCCGCGTTGGCCGAGAAGGCGAACTCGGCATGCTCGGCGTCCAGTTCGGCCATCATCGCATCGCGCTCGACCTTGGCGATCACCGAGGCGGCGGCGACGGCCACGCAGGACTGGTCGCCCTTGATGACCGTACGCACCCGCCAGGGGGCGCCGAGGTAGTCGTGCTTGCCGTCGAGGATCACCGCGTCCGGACGCGCCGGCAGGGCCTCGAGGGCGCGGACCGCGGCGAGCCGCAGCGCGGCCGTCATGCCGAGGCCGTCGATCTCCTCCGGGGAGGCATGACCGAGCGCATGAGCGGTGACCCAGCCGACAAGCAGCTCGGCCAGCTCGTTGCGGCGCTTGATCGTGAGCAGCTTGGAGTCGGTGAGGCCCTCGGGCGGGCGGCGCAGTCCGGTGATCGCGGCGCAGACCGTGACGGGGCCGGCCCAGGCGCCCCGCCCGACCTCGTCGACACCGGCGACGATCTTCGCTCCGGTGGTGGCGCGGATCGAGCGCTCGACGGTGTGAGTGGGTGCTTCGTACGGCATGGCGCCAGCAAGAGTACGCCGCCGGGAGCGGGCCGCGACACCCGGTACGCGGAACCTGCCCCGCCGGAGCCCGCCGGAGCGCCCGGGGAGACGAGGCCGACCGATCACCGGGGCGAGGTCAACCGGTCCCGGGGGCGAGGACAGCCGGTCCCGGGGACGAGGACAGCCGGTCCCGGGGACGAGGACAGCCGGTCCCGGGGACGAGGTCACCCGGTCCCCGGCCGCAGCAGCGGCACCATCAGTTCGTCGATCATCTCGACGATGTCGTCCGCCGGCCATTCGCTGCCGTACACCTTCGAGCGGTACATCATCATCGCCGGAATGACCTCGCACACGAAGTCGCTCTCGGCACCGGAACGCACCTCTCCGCGCTCCGTGCCACGGATGACGACCTCCCGGATCTGACGGATCGAGGGCTGTACGACACCGTCGAAGATCAGCCCATGGAAGCGCTCGGCCGTGACGGTGTCGCACTCGTGAAGAACCGAGCGGACCGCAAAGCCGGCACGCGTGAACCACGCCTCCCGCATCCGCAGACACAACTGGAGCAGGTCCTCCCGGATGCTGCCGTTGTCCGGCACGTCGTCGACCTGGGGCAGGCCGGCCCGCAGCGCGTCCGCGACAAGGTCCTCCTTCGAGGGCCAGCGGCGGTACACGGCGGCCTTGCCGGTCTGCGCGCCGGCAGCCACGCCCTCCATCGTGAGGCCGTTCCAGCCGACGGTGCCGAGCTGTTCCAGGGCGGCGTCGAGAATGGCGCGTTCCAGTACGGCACCGCGGCGGCGGGGGGACGCCGGCTGAGCGGGAGCAGGCGCCGACCAGCGCGAAGTAACCATCAGAGACTCTCCGTTGGGGCAGTTGAGCGGCGAACCGTCAGGGTTTCGACGGCTCTCGACAAGACGGGGCACACGCTCCCGGGCAACGCGCCGTAGCAGCTTCAGTGAACGCTTGCGTTCTCTGACGGGGACTCACTACCTTGGACGCGACAGTGAACGGGAGCGTTCACTAACGCACTTGTGGGGGATCCATAGTGACAACCTCTCAGTTAACTCAGGACCCGAAACCCGGGCCGAAGCCGGGCGCGGCCCGCCGGGAGGGACGACCCGGCATAGCCCTCGCCGTCATCGCGGCCTGCCAACTCATGGTGGTCCTCGACGCGACGATTGTGAACATCGCACTCCCGGACATCCAGAACAAGCTCAACTTCTCGACGACGGACCTGACTTGGGTCGTGAGCGCCTACACGCTCACCTTCGGCGGCCTGCTGCTCCTCGGTGGCCGCGCGGGCGACATCCTCGGTCGCCGCCGGGTCTTCCTGTCCGGAATCCTGCTCTTCACTCTCGCCTCCTTGCTGGGCGGATTCGCCCAGGAACCCTGGCAGTTGCTGGTGGCCCGCGCCTTGCAGGGCGCAGGAGGCGCGATCGCGTCGCCGACCTCACTGGCCCTCATCACCACGACTTTCCCCGAAGGCCCCGAGCGGAACCGGGCCTTCGGCGTGTTCGCCGCGGTCTCGGCAGGCGGCGGTGCGATCGGGCTACTGGCGGGCGGCATGCTCACCGAGTGGCTCGACTGGCGCTGGGTCCTCTTCGTCAACGTACCCATCGGCATTCTCATCGCGGTACTCACGCCGATGTACATCAGCGAGTCGGAGCGCCACCCGGGCCGGTTCGACCTGCTGGGCGCGCTGACCTCGACGGCCGGCATGGCCGCGCTCGTCTACGGCTTCATCCGCGCGGCGGGCGAAGGCTGGAAGGACGCCGTGACGGTGGGGTCGTTCGGCGCGGCGGTGGTGCTGCTCGCGGCGTTCGTGTTCATCGAGATGCGGGCCAAGGATCCCATCACGCCGCTCAAGATGTTCGCCGACCGCAATCGCTCCGGCACGTACGTGATCATGCTGAGCCTCGCCGCGGCGATGTTCGGGATGTTCTTCTACATCGTGCTGTTCGTGCAGAACGTGCTCGGTGACACCCCGATCGAGGCAGGCCTGAAGTTCCTGCCGGTGACCGTGGCGATCGTGTTCGGCGCGGGGCTCTCACAGGCCCTGCTGCCGAAGCTCGGCCCGAAGCCGTTCATGGTCACCGGCTCCTCGTTCGTCATCGTGGGCCTCGGCTGGCTGACGATGATCGATTCGAGCAGTTCGTACGTGGGTGGAGTGCTCGGCCCGATGCTGCTGTTCGGCTTCGGAATGGGCCTCAACTTCGTGACGTTGACACTCACCGCGGTCTCCGGGGTCGCCCAGCACGAGGCCGGCGCGGCCTCCGGGCTGCTCAACGCGACGCAGCAGGTGGGCGGTTCGCTCGGCCTCGCCATCCTGACGACCGTGTTCGGCACGGCCAGCAGGGACGAGGGCAAGGTCCAGTCGGCCGACTTCATGAAGAAGGCGACGCCGGAACAGCAGGCCGAGTTCCTCAAGACCCATGAGTTCCCCAAGGGTTCCTCGTGGGGCCGCGAGGTGCTCTCCGAGGGAATCTCGACCGGGTTCATCCCGGCGGTCGCCATGGCCGTGGTCGCGCTGATCACCGCGATCCTGGTGATCAGGGTCCGCAAGAGCGACCTGGAGGCGCTCAGCGGGAAGGCCGGGCCGGGAGCCTGAGCGACCCCCGCAGGTGTACGACGGTGCCGGGCGGCTCGGACGGGGAGCCGCCCGGTGGCCCGGCAGCCGCCGCGCACCCCTCACACACCCGCTGCCATGATCCACAGGCGGCACGCGAGACCCCGCCGCCTCACACCAGCCCGGCACGGAGGCACGCTGTGGCACGGTCCGTGCAGTCCCGAGGCCGCCCGCAGCGCCCGGCAGGCACGGCTACGGGCCGACGCCCATCACCTGGGCCCACCTGGGCCCGGACGCATTGGAAGGGTCAGGCCGCCGGGGCCGGAACCCACTCCGGCAGCCCTTCGGTGCGCTGCAGCCAGTCCGCCGGCGGTGCGCCGGTCGCCCGGGAGGCCACGACTCCGCCCACGATGGCGCAGGTGGTGTCCACGTCCCCGCCCACCTGAGCGGTGGTCCAGAAGGCCCGCTCGAAGTTTCCGAGCCCCCGGGCCGCCGACCACAGGGCGAACGGCACGGTGTCGTGCGCGGTGGTGCGGCGGCCGCAGCCGAGCACAGCCGCGACCGTCGAGGCGTCGCTGTAGTCGAGCATGTCCCTGGCCCGGCGCAGCCCCGCACCCACCGCGCTGCGCGGCACCAGCGCGATCACCCCGTCGAGCAGCGCCGTCGGCGTGGGCGGCCCCGCCGGATCGGCCGCGAGGGCGGCGGCCGCGGCCACCGCCATGGCGCCGACGACGCCTTCGCGGTGCTGGTGCGTCGGATACGCGGAGATCTCGGCCTGGTGGGTGGCCTGCTCGGGGTCGTCCGCGTACCAGGCACCGAGGGGCGCGATCCGCATGGCCGCGCCATTGCCCCAGGAGCCCTGCCCCTTGAACAGCGCGGCGGCGAGCTCGCGCCAGTCGCCGCCCTCCCTGACCAGGCGCAGCAGCCGGTTGACGGCCGGGCCGTAGCCGCGGTCGAAATCGTGGTGGATCGCGAAGGACTGCGCGAGCGCGTCCTGGTCGATGCGGCCGTGCGCGGCGAGGACGGCCAGGACGGAGCAGGCCATCTCGGTGTCGTCGGTCCACTGCCAGGAACCGTCGGGCACCTCGCGCCGCTTCAGCAGCGGATAGTTCTCGGGGACGAAAAATTGGGAGCCGAGGGCATCTCCCACCGCCAGCCCTTGCAGGGCAGCCCATGCGCGCTCGAAGCGCTCGGAAGAGGAGTCAGCGATCATCGCAGGGCCACTCTATCGGGTGGAACCGTCAACATCGCGTGAGCGGACTGCCGCGCCCACATGCGCGTCCCGGGTCCCGGCGCCCTGCTCGTCCCCCGGCTGCGACCTCGCACGCGTCACCACCGCTCACTGTCGTACGTCTCCGGCTCCCGCCAGCGCTCGAAGGGCCGGTCGAGCGTGTACCGGCCGTCGTCGCCGAGCAGCAGCACCCGCGTCTCGGCGTTGCCCGGGTTGGTGAGCGCCTCGAATTCCGCGACCGACCAGTGGAACCACCGCATGCAGAACAACCGCATCGTCAGCCCATGGGTGACAAGCAGGACGTTCTCCGGGTGGTCGGGCGCCTCGAAGCTGCGGTAGAGGCTCTCCAGGAACGCCCCCACCCGGTCGTACACATCCGCCCCCGACTCGCCCTGCGCGAAGCGGTAGAAGAAGTGCCCGTACGCATCCCGATAGGCCTTCTGCAGCCGTACGTCGTCCCGGTCCTGCCAGTTCCCCCAGTCCTGCTCGCGCAGCCGCGGCTCCTCCCTGATCCGGATCCGCGCGGGGTCGAGGTGGAAGGCGCGCAGCGTCTCCAGAGTCCGGCGGTACGGCGAGACGTACACGCTGACCTGCTCCTGGTCGAAAAGGTCCCGCAACCACCCCCCTGTCCGCTCGGCCTGCCGCCGTCCGGTCTCGGTGAGTCTGAGCGCGTGGTCGGGTTCGCGCTCGTACACCGTGTCGTCGGCATTCCCCTCGGACTCGCCGTGCCGGACAAGGACGATGCGCCGAGGACGTGCCATGGAGAAACCCTAGATCGCCCCACTGACAATCGCGCGATCACACGGTCCGGGAAGGGTTCCGGCGCCGCTCGGGAAGAGGCCCGGCGCCCGCCGTCACACGGTCCAGGACGGTTCGAGCTGAACGATGTCGCCCGCCAGAGCCGCCACGTCGGCCTCCGTCTGGGCCCGCAGCGAGAGCCGCTCGACCCGCTCGGCGCGGTACTTTCCGTGCTCGGCGGCGGACTGCCACATGGAAAGGATCAGGAACTCGTCGCCGGGCGCCGCGCCGAAGAGCCCGCGGATCATCCCCGGCGACCCGGCCATGGCCGGGTTCCACACCTTCTCCTGCATCAGCGCGAAGTGCTCGACGCGCTCGGGATGCACCCGGCAGTGAGCCACCCGCACCACGTCGGCGTCGGTGAAGCGCGGCTCGAAGCCCGTCTTCACATCGAAGCGATGGTCGAACAGCTTGACCTGGATGTCCTTGTACGTTCCCGCCTGCGTGGCGTGCAGCCGGTCGTGTGAGCGCGCCATGAAGGAGTCGTAGAAGGCACGGCTCTCCCAGAACGCGAAGACGTGGACGACATCCGGCCGCGACCGGCTCCATCCTCCGCCCTGCCCTCGGAACCCCGGCTCCCCCAGAAGCCCCGCCCACTTACGCTGGCCCCGCTCGAACCCCCGACGGTCCACCACGGTGCAGCGAATCCACTTGACCAGCACCGCGCCATCCTATGGCCCATGACGTGGCCGCAGTCACTCCCCGACAGAGTGCACCCGGATCAGCTCCGCGCTGTCGTCCGCGTCGAGTTCGATGCCGAACACCTCGGCGAGCACGGCCGGCAACTCCTCGGCGGGCACCAGCCGTTCGTCGTGCGAGCCGTCGGCGCGTACGACCGAGAAGTCCTGGTCGACCAGGCGGAAACGGGCCTCCGCGGAGGTCCGCTGGGCGACCGTGCGCCCCGTGAAGGACGACCGCGGGTGGGTGGACGTGTAGTAGTTCATCAGCGTGTAGTCGACGGGGTGCCGCCGCTCCGACGTGAACGCGTACAGGTCGCCCCAGCCGTCCGGGCGCCGCGTACGCAGCACTCGTACGCCCTCGTCCTCGGCGCCGAGTTCGAAGTCCCAGCCGCCCTGGCGCACCACACCCGTCTCCTGGAGCAGGAACGGCTCGAGGAGCCCCTCACCGCCGAATCCCACGTCGCACAGCCACTGCTCGCCGTCGGCCTCGACCTTCAGCACCATATGAGTGACGGCGCGCAGGGACCGCGCACCCGCACGCACGCGTGCCCCCCATCCGGTCACGGGGAAGCCGATGCGCTCCAGTACGGCGGCGAACAGCGAGTTCTGCTCGTAGCAGTAGCCCCCGCGCCGCCGGCGCACCATCTTCCTTTGGAGGTCGTCGATGTCGAGCAGCACCGGGCGGCCGAGCACGATCTCCAGGTTCTCGAAGGGAATCGACGCCACATGTGCGCGGTGCAGCCCGCGCAGGGTCTCCAGATCGGGCGTGGGCTTCCCCTCGAATCCGATCCGCGCCAGATAGCCCTCAAGATCCAGTCGTTCGCTGCTCCATGTCATGCCCACCATGATCGCTGGATGGCCGCCACGCTCCAACTCCCTTTCCGGGTCGGCCCGCTTGCTGAGATTGACCATGGCTTCGGTGATTGTCAGTCGTACGTCGTACCGTGTGTGTCGTCGTCACACCTGCCGTGCGGTGCCGTAGCGGCATCAACTCTGCGCCGAGGAGGGGGAATTCCGGTGAGCAGTGTCAAGAAGGGCCTCGGGAAGGTCGAGGTGGGGCTCAAATGGGACCCGAGCTCGATCGGTGCGCCACCGCACGACCTGGACATCGTGGCCGCGGCCTATCCGACCGGCGCGCCGTATGCCGAGCCGGCCTATGTGGTGCACTTCGGCAGCCGCTCGCCCGACGGCACGATCACGCTGAGCAGGGACAGCCGGGACGGCAAGGGCTTCGGCTTCGACGAGGTCATGGTCCTGGAGTTCGACCGGATTCCCGAGGCGTACACGCGTGTTGTCGTGGGAGTCGTCATACAGCAGACGCAGCTGGAGGGCCGCAAGACCTTCGCCGCCATACGCAATACCGGGGTCCGCATCGCCTCGGGCTACACGGAGCTGGCCACCAGCGACTTCGCGGAGGTGTCCGGCGACACCGCGGCCACGGTCGCGGAGTTCACCCGGGAGGCGTCCGGGGTCTGGGAGTTCCGCCGCGTGGTCCGCGGGTTCGACGCCGACCCGGCGTCGTTCGCGGCAGAGCTGGGCCGCTTTTCCTGAGGCCTCGGGTCCGAGCACACGAAAGCGGGGAGCCGGCCGATGGCCGACTCCCCGCGATCTCAGGCTCTAGTGACGCTCAGCGTCAGCTGCAGCCACTGGTCGAGCCGCAGCCCTCGCAGATGTAGCAGGAACCGGCCCGCTGCATCTTCGTCCCGCAGGAGAAGCAGAGCGGGGCGTCGGCGCTGACGCCGAGCTGCATCTCGACGAGCTCCGCCGAGTTGTGCGCCACCTGCGGGGTGGCCTTGACCGGCTCGGCCTTCGCCGTGGTGACGGCCTTCAGGAGCTCCTGGGCACGCGGGGCGGACTGGGCCAGGCCCTCGACGTCCACCTCGTCGTCCTCCAGAGTCGGCTCGTACGAACCGGTCTCCAGGTGACGCTGACGCTCCTCGGCGGAGTGGATGCCGAGCGCGGAGCGGGTCTCGAAGGGCAGGAAGTCCAGCGCCAGGCGGCGGAAGATGTAGTCGACGATCGACTGCGCCATCCGCACGTCCGGGTCGTCCGTCATGCCGGCCGGCTCGAAGCGCATGTTGGTGAACTTCGAGACGTACGTCTCCAGCGGCACGCCGTACTGCAGACCCACCGAGACGGCGATCGAGAAGGCGTCCATCATGCCCGCGAGGGTCGAACCCTGCTTGGACATCTTCAGGAAGACCTCACCGAGACCGTCGTCCGGGTAGGAGTTGGCGGTCATGTAGCCCTCGGCGCCACCCACGGTGAAGGAGGTGGTGATGCCGGGACGGCCCTTGGGCAGACGCTTGCGGACCGGGCGGTACTCGACGACCTTCTCGACGGCCTCGCGGATCGTCGCCTCGGTCTTCGCGGTGACCTCGACCTTCTCCTTCTCCTTGGTCTTCGCGGAGAGGGGCTGGCCGACCTTGCAGTTGTCGCGGTAGATGGCGAGCGCCTTGACGCCCATCTTCCACGCCTCGAAGTAGACCTCTTCGACGTCCTCGACGGTCGCCGTCTCCGGCAGGTTGACCGTCTTGGAGAGCGCGCCCGAGATCCACGGCTGGATCGCGGCCATCATCCGGACGTGGCCCATCGCGGAGATGGAACGCTCGCCCATGGCGCAGTCGAAGACCTCGTAGTGCGCGGCCTTCAGACCGGGGGCGTCGATCACATTGCCGTTGTCGGCGATGTGGGCGACGATCGCCTCGATCTGCTCCTCCTGGTAACCCAGGCGGCGCAGGGCCTGCGGGACGGTGCCGTTGACGATCTGCATCGAGCCGCCGCCGACCAGCTTCTTGAACTTGACCAGGGCGAGGTCGGGCTCAAGGCCGGTGGTGTCACAGGACATCGCGAGACCGATGGTGCCGGTCGGGGCGATGACCGAGGCCTGCGAGTTGCGGAAGCCGTTCTTCTCGCCGAGGCGCAGAACGTCCTGCCAGGCCTCCGTGGCCGCGGCCCAGACCGGGCTGTCCAGGTCGTCCATGCGCACGGCGTTGCCGTTGGCGTCGGCGTGCTGCTTCATGACGCGCTTGTGCGGCGTGGCGTTGCGGGCGTAGCCGTCGTACGGGCCGACGACCGCGGCGAGCTCGGCGGAGCGCTTGTACGAGGTACCCGTCATCAGCGAGGTGATGGCACCGGCGAGCGCACGGCCGCCGTCGCTGTCGTAGGCGTGGCCGGTCGCCATGAGCAGGGCGCCCAGGTTCGCGTAACCGATACCCAGCTGACGGAAGGCGCGGGTGTTCTCGCCGATCTTCTGCGTCGGGAAGTCCGCGAAGCAGATCGAGATGTCCATCGCGGTGATGACCAGCTCGACGACCTTGGCGAAGCGCTCGGCCTCGAAGGACTGGGTGCCCTTGCCGTCGTCCTTGAGGAACTTCATCAGGTTCAGCGAGGCGAGGTTGCACGACGTGTTGTCCAGGTGCATGTACTCGCTGCACGGGTTCGAGCCGTTGATCCGGCCGGACTCCGGGCAGGTGTGCCACTGGTTGATGGTGTCGTCGTACTGGATGCCGGGGTCGGCACAGGCCCAGGCGGCCTCGGCCATCTTGCGGAAGAGGGACTTGGCCTCGACCTCTTCGATGACGTCACCGGTCATGCGGGCGCGCAGACCGAACTTGCCGCCGTTCTCGACCGCCTTCATGAACTCGTCGTTCACACGGACCGAGTTGTTGGCGTTCTGGTACTGGACGGACGTGATGTCGTCGCCGCCCAGGTCCATGTCGAAGCCCGCGTCACGCAGCGCGCGGATCTTCTCCTCTTCCTTCACCTTGGTCTCGATGAAGCCCTCGATGTCGGGGTGGTCGACGTCGAGGATGACCATCTTGGCCGCGCGGCGTGTGGCGCCACCCGACTTGATCGTTCCTGCGGAGGCGTCGGCACCGCGCATGAAGGAGACCGGACCCGAGGCGTTGCCGCCCGAGGAGAGGAGCTCCTTGGAGGAGCGGATACGGGAGAGGTTCAGGCCGGCACCGGAGCCGCCCTTGAAGATCATGCCCTCTTCCTTGTACCAGTCGAGGATCGACTCCATGGAGTCGTCGACGGCCAGGATGAAACAGGCCGAGACCTGCTGCGGCTGGGGCGTGCCGACGTTGAACCACACCGGGGAGTTGAAGCTGAAGATCTGGTGCAGGAGGGCGTACGCCAGCTCGTGCTCGAAGATCTCGGCGTCGGCGGGCGAGGCGAAGTAGTTGTAGTCCTCGCCGGCCTTCCGATACGTCTTCACGATGCGGTCGATCAGCTGCTTGAGGCCGGTCTCGCGCTGCGGGGTGCCGACGGCACCACGGAAGTACTTGCTGGTGACGATGTTGACCGCGTTCACCGACCAGAAGTCGGGGAACTCGACGCCACGCTGCTCGAAATTGACCGAGCCGTCGCGCCAATTGGTCATGACGACGTCACGGCGCTCCCAGACCACCTCGTCGTACGGATGCACGCCGGGCGTCGTGTGGATGCGCTCGATACGCAGACCCTTGCTGGCCTTGGACCCCTTGGCGCGGGAACCTCGTGCCGGGCCGCTCGTCGTCTCTGTCATGCCGCCTCCCTGTATCAGGCTAAAACGCCCTGAAGTGCCACGTTCTTCCCGTGGCACGGTGTGTGTCGATAAGCCCCTGGGCGCCACTGGCACCGCCCCTGGACAGGTCTGAATAGGTCTTGCTCGCCGCTGATCGACCGAGCCGTACGTTCTCGCGCGTGCGGCCCGGCCTGCCGGTCAGTCGGCGGCGGTGGCGGGCACGGGGACTTCGACAGCCCCCGTGGGCCCGCGGCCGGCTTCTTGGTCTGCTTCGCCCGCGTATTGCTCACCCGCGCCGCGGTCGACGTCGGCATGCTGCTCACGCAGCTCCGTGATGGCGGCCTCGAAGTCCTCGAGCGAGTCGAACGCCCGGTAGACGGACGCGAAGCGCAGATAGGCGACGAGGTCGAGGTCCCGCAGCGGACCGAGTATGGCCAGACCCACGTCATGGGTGGTCAGCTCGGCACTGCCGGTGGCGCGCACCGCCTCCTCGACCCGCTGGCCGAGCTGGGCGAGTGCGTCCTCGGTCACCGGTCGCCCCTGGCATGCCTTGCGCACGCCATTGATGACCTTCGTACGACTGAAAGGTTCGGTCACGCCGCTGCGCTTGACCACCATCAGAGAGCAGGTCTCCACCGTCGTGAAACGACGAGTGCAGTCGGGACACTGACGGCGCCTGCGGATCGACGTCCCGTCATCGGTGGTGCGACTGTCGACGACGCGGCTGTCGGGGTGCCTGCAGAAGGGGCAGTGCATAACTCCCAACCCTCCTTCACAGCACGACTGATTGGCCTCGAAAGGGGCCATGAGCCCCTCGAAGCAGCCCCAAGCATAGGTGATGACCGGGGGCCCGAAGGACCAGCCACCACAACTTCTGGGCTGCTGCGCCAATCCAACCACTAGATCTGGGGTTTGGCCGCACTTTCGACACTAGAGCGTGTCGCGTGGCGGGAGTCGACGACGAGCGTACGTGAAGGGGGGCGGTGCCCGACGGCCGGGAGGTCGGGTGGCACACTGTCAGTCCCGGTACGCGCCCGCCGCAGGCCCGCCGCACAGGTCGGACCGCGGCGGTGAAGAGTACCGCAATGACCGAATTGCCTTCCGTTCGATCGCGATCCATACACCCGGGCACATGATCACGTCAGGTGCTCCGAATTTTTTCACTCGAACGTGTGTTTGGCGCAACCTTTCGAAAGCAACTACCGTTGTCCAGCTAGGGAGACATTCTCGAGAGGGGCCGCCGTGACCACCACCGCAGACAGCGCCACCATCACCGCCCAGGACCGTACCCAGGGCCGACTCGAGCCGGTGCATGCCATGAATGACGCAGGTACGCCCCCGGAGGGGCCCAAGCCCGCACGCTCGCTGCCCGGCCGACCTCCAGGAATCAGGGCGGACAGTTCGGGGCTCACCGACCGACAGCGCCGGGTCATCGAAGTCATCCGGGACTCTGTGCAGCGGCGCGGCTACCCGCCGTCGATGCGTGAGATCGGCCAGGCAGTGGGCCTGTCCAGCACTTCGTCCGTCGCCCACCAGCTGATGGCGCTCGAGCGCAAGGGCTTCCTGCGCCGCGACCCGCACCGCCCCCGGGCGTACGAGGTCCGCGGCTCCGACCAGCCCAGCAGCCAGCCCACGGACACCACCGGGAAGCCGGCAGCGTCGTATGTCCCGCTCGTCGGGCGGATCGCCGCAGGCGGCCCGATCCTCGCCGAGGAGTCGGTCGAGGACGTCTTCCCGCTCCCCCGGCAGCTCGTGGGCGACGGTGAGCTCTTCGTGCTCAAGGTCGTCGGTGACTCGATGATCGAGGCCGCGATCATGGACGGGGACTGGGTGACGGTCCGCCGCCAGCCCGTTGCGGAGAACGGCGACATCGTGGCAGCCATGCTGGATGGCGAGGCGACGGTCAAGCGCTTCAAGCGTGAGGACGGGCATGTGTGGCTGCTGCCGCACAACTCCGCGTACCAGCCGATCGCCGGTGACGAGGCCACCATCCTCGGCAAGGTCGTGGCGGTGCTGCGGCGGGTCTGAGCACATCGCCCCATGGCCGGGCCCCGGAACCAACTGCGCCGGTTCCGGGGCCCTGTGTTGTCTGCGCCAGGGGTGGGGCCGACCGCAGCGAGCGGTCGGCCCGGCTACTTCCCCTCCGCCTTCGCCGCAGCATCGATCGCGGACAGTGAGCGGCGGGCCTGATTGCGGTCCGTGGTGTACCAGAAGTCCGGCAGCGAAGCCTTCAGATAGTTGCCGTAGCGAGCTGTGGCCAGCCGCGGGTCGAGGATCGCGACCACACCACGGTCCCCCGTGGCACGCACCAGACGCCCGGCGCCCTGCGCCATCAACAGCGCCGCATGCGTGGCCGCCACCGCCATGAAGCCATTGCCTCCGGCGTCTTCCACGGCCTTCTGGCGCGCGCTCATCAGCGGATCGTCGGGCCGCGGGAACGGAATCTTGTCCATCACCACCAACTGACAGCTGGCCCCGGGCACATCCACGCCCTGCCACAGGGACAGCGTGCCGAAGAGGCAGGTCTTCGGGTCGGCCGCGAAGTTCTTGATCAATTCGCCCAGGGTCTCCTCGCCCTGCAGCAGGATCGGGATGTCCGGGATCCGGGTCCGCAGTTCCTCGGCGGCCTGCTGGGCCGCGCGCATCGAGGAGAAGAGCCCGAGCGTGCGGCCCCCGCTCGACTCGATCAGTTCCGTGAGCTCATCGAGCATGTCGCTGCGGGTGCCCTCGCGACCGGGGCGGGCCAGGTGCTTGGCGACGTACAGGATTCCCTGCTTGCCGTACTCGAACGGGGAGCCGACGTCGATGCCCTTCCAGACCGGCAGGTCCGCGGCCTCGGTGCCCTCCTCGCCCGCGGTGCCCTCCGGGGCAAGGCCGAGCGACGCGCCCACGCCGTTGAAATCCCCGCCCAGCTTGAGCGTCGCGGACGTCAGGACCACCGAGCGGTCCTCGAAGAGGTTCTCGCGCAGCAGGCCCGAAACGGACATCGGTGCGACCCGCAGCGAGGCGCCGAAGCGGTCATGGCGCTCGTACCAGACGACATCCCACTCGGAGCCGTTGCTGATGCGCTCCGCCACGTCGTGGACACTCTCGACCGCGGCCTGCGCCTGCTTGCGTACGGCGTCCTCGTCCTGCACGGACTTGTCGCGGGTCGAACCCAGGGCCGAAATGACATGCCGCGCGGCGTCGCGCAGCGCCATCAGCGCGTATCCGAGGTCCTCCGGGATCTCCTCGAGCCGGCCCGGCAGGGCCAGCTCCATCACCCGCTCGAAGCCCTCGGCGGCCGTCTGCAGCTGGTCGGCGACCTTCTCGTCCACCAGCCTGGCCGAGCGGCGGACCGCGCGGTTGACCTGGCCCGGAGTGAGCTCGCCCGTGGCCACGCCGGTGACGCGGGAGACCAGCTCATGGGCCTCGTCCACGATCAGTACTTCATGCTGCGGAAGGATCGGCGCGCCCTCGATGGCGTCGATCGCAAGGAGGGCGTGATTGGTGACGACGACCTCGGCGAGCTTCGCCCGCTCCCGGGCCATTTCCGCGAAGCACTCCGCGCCGTACGCGCACTTCGTCGCGCCCAGACACTCACGGGACGACACCGACACCTGGGACCAGGCGCGATCCGAGACGCCGGGCGTGAGGTCGTCCCGGTCCCCGGTCTCGGTCTCGTCCGCCCAGTCCCGCATCCGCAGCAGGTCCTGGCCCAGCTTGCTGGTGGGCGCGGCCGACTCGAACTGGTCGAAGAGCCCGTCCTCCTCTTCCTGTGGCACACCCTCGTGGAGACGGTGCAGGCACAGATAGTTGGACCGGCCCTTCAGCATCGCGAAGTCGGGGCGGCGGCGGAGCAGAGGGTGCAGCGCGTCGACCGTACGCGGAAGGTCGCGTTCCACCAGCTGGCGCTGCAGGGCGATCGTGGCGGTCGCGATGACGACACGCTCCCCGTGCGCCAGCGCGGGCACCAGATAGCCGAGGGACTTTCCGGTGCCCGTGCCGGCCTGGACCAACAGGTGGGACTCGCTGTCGATGGCCTCGGCGACCGCTTCGGCCATGGTCACCTGGCCAGGGCGCTCCGTGCCGCCGACAGCAGTGACAGCGGCATGCAGGAGTTCGGGGAGTGAGGGCTTCGTCATAGCTCGACCACCCTACGGGGCGCCACTGACAAACCCGCGATCAAGGCTGGTGCAGGGGGTTGGGCACGGTTCCGTGCACGGCGGCGTGCGGGCGGTCCGGGCGGTCGCGGTAGCCGTCGAGGAGCAGTCGGTTCCGGTTCAGGCAGAGACGGTCGATCCTTGGCGCCAGCAGGTCGAACATCTCGTAGCGGTCCTTGAGCTCGGGGAATCGCGCCTGGTGGCGGAGGATTTCAGTGCGGACCATCGTCCAGAATTCGGCCTCCGGGACGCCCAGTTGCTCCGCGCAGAGCGGTGCGAGGTAGCGGAACACGCCGACGAAGAGTCCGGAGTGGATGAACTGGGGCAGGAAGTCCGGCGGCTCGGTGAGCAGTACGTCGCGTACGTCGTCGGGCATCGAAGCATGCTCGGGCAGCCGGACGGCGCTGACATTGACGTCGTCCACGAAGTCCTTCACGGCGAGCCGGACCGGCACGTCCTTGTCGTCGAAGACGACGATGGCGTTCTCCCCGTGCGGCGAGAACACGGTGCCGTAGCGGTAGAGGAAGTGCAGCAGAGGGGGCAGCAGCGCGGCGAAGAGGCGGCGCAACCACACCTCGGGGGTGAGCCCCGAACGGGCCACGAGCTCCGCGGTGAACGACCGCCCCTGCGGGTCGGTGTGCAGCAGCGAGGCGAGAGTGCGGGCCCGCTCCCCCGGGGCGAGACAGCGGTCGAGCGGTTCGCGCCAGATCGCGCCGAGCAGTTCTCGGTACTGGTACGGGACCTCGGGCAGCCCGTCGTACACGGGGTGGGTCACGGAGACCGAGGCGACCTCGCCGAGCAGGATGACGCCGCAGTCGTCACGGAGGAAGGCGTCCTGATCGCGCAGCGAGTGCACCCAGGCGGTGACGGTGGGTGCCGCGAGCGTGCGCTCGGTGGGCAGGCCACGCCAGACCAGGGTGTTGAGGACGGACAGCGGCAGTTTCACCGTGTGCCGGTCCGGTCGGGACGTGTTGAGGAACGTACGGATCGACTGCTGCGGCAGTCGCAGATCGGTGTCGGCGCCGGCCGGGAGCGGCACGATGTCGCCTGCCGCCACGGATGGAGCGAACAACGGCAGGACGATCTCGTCCCATTGCCAGGGGTGTACGGGCAGATAGAGATAGCCGGCCGGATCGAGGCCACGCGCGCGTAGTGCTCGATCGAAGGTCTCGCGGGTGGCTGCGTCGAGTTCGCGCGCGTAGAGGCGGTCGGGGGTGTCCAGGCCTTCGACTCCGCGGTACCTGGCCAGCTTGCCGCTCACCGCGATCCAGGGAAGGCGGGTACGACGGCGGGCCTCCGGGGCCCAGTGGGCGGTGTCCTGTGCGGAAAAGCCGAGCCGGCCCTTGTTGAGGACGAGCCAGGGGTGGCCGGTCTGGTGCCCTTCGAGGTCCGCGTAGCCGAGGTCGGCGAGCCGGTCGGCGGTGAGGGCGGTGTGGTCGAGCCGGGCGTCGGCGGCGAGGGTGGCGCTCAACTCGCGGATGAGATGGCCGAGAGTGGCGCCGTCGAGGCCGAGGGTGCGGCGGGCCCGGGTGACGAAGGCGATCGGGTCGGTGAAAGGGGTCGGTGGGGCGTCCGCCGTGGTGCGCAGAGTGATCGAGGACGGCGTGACGTGCCAGGTTCCGTAGGCGCCGCGGCGGGCCGCGAAGTCGAGGTGGGAGCCGTCGTCGAGGCGGAGGGTGTACGTGGCGGATACAGGGGTCTGCTCCGACGTGCCGGCCTGAGGCGGTTCCGCTTCAGCTTCCGTTTCCGGCTGCGGCTGCGGCTGCGGCTGCGGCTGCGGCTGCGGCTGCGGCTGCGGCTGCGGCTGCGGCTCGATGATCTCTTCGTGGGAGAACTCGCCGAGCATTTTGGCCAGCAGGCGGCGAGCTGCCAAGTCCCATGCTGCCCGGTTGAGTTCAGGCGGGTCGTACAGCGCGGGCGGCGCTCCTGAATCGTGGGCGGCGGGGGAATTCTGCACGGGGACTCCGGAATCTGACGTCATTTGCGGTGGCTGGTGTGGGGGCGGAGAAATGGTGGGCCGTGAGCGGGAACCTGATCGGCTCGAGCGGTGTATGAGAAGTGAAGACCGCGTCGGAGCCCGGCACTAGAGCAGATTGCGCAGAGCTCGGTCGCGAACCATGAGCGCCGCCCGCTTGTCCGGGAGGTCCAGCTCTGCGGAGAAACGGAAGCCGGCACTGAGAAAGGCTGACACAGAGGGGGTGTTGCGCAGGTCGGGTTCAGCGATGACGCGTGCGCACGGGGGGCGGTGGTCGAGGACATGGTCGGCCACGGCTCGCAGCAGGCTGCTGCCGAGGCCCCGGCCGCGGTCGGCGACACCGCCGATGAGGAGGTGGATTCCGGTGTCGTGCGGGCGGGCGGGATAGTGCCGGGCGAGTGGGTCGAGGTCGGCCCGGTAGATCTCCCAGTAGCTCATCGGGGTGCCCTCGAGCACACCGAGGCAGGGCACGCTGCGGCCGTCGCCGTCGAGTTGCGTGCGGAGATGGGCCTCGGTGACGGAGCCGGCTCCGGCGAGCTCCCAGAATTCGGCCACGGCGGGGTCGTTCATCCAGCGGGTGAGGAGCGGCAGGTCGCGGTCGATGCGTACGGGCACGAGTTGAAAGACACCCGCCGCGCTGGGGACCGGACCCCAGTCGGCGACATCGTCGAGCAGATCCCCGTCCGGAAAGGGGCCCGGATCGGCGCCGGAGTGGCCGGACTTGGCGCCTGGCTGCGCCCCGGACGTGACGGCGTCCTCGGCGAACAGGGCGAGGAGTTCGTCGGGCAGGCGCAGGTCGAGGGTGTCCTCGCTGTCCGTGCCCGTGGGGCTGATGGTGGCGGCAGGGGTGCTGTCGGCGTCGGTGCTCGCATCGGTGGGAGGCACGACGACGCTCCTCTCGCTGAGTGGGGGGGGTGGATGCCCCGCAGGCCGTCGAGGCGCTGCGGGTGGTGGTCAGGTGGCGGACTGATGAAGGGGGTTGGCGATGGTGACGTAGACGGACTGGGTGTCGACCGGGCCGACGAGCTCGTCGAGACCGTGCAACCGGGTCAGCAGGTTGGCCTTGCAGCGCAGGACGGGGGTGTCCAACAGCTGGGCGGGCAGCGGTGAGCGGAGGCGGTCGGGGCCTGTCGCGGCGTCGCTGAGGAAGCCACGGAAGGCGGCGAGCAGCAGGCGCTCGTCGGCGAGTTCCTGGGAGCCGAAGGCTCCGATGAGGCCGAGCACGTTGTTGATGGCGAGGTAGTAGGCGAAGCGCTCGTCGGTGACCTCGTCGGAGACGAAGGTGTCGCTGTGTTCGCCGATGCCGGGGAGCCGCTTGTCCAGTTCGGTGCGCCGCGACTCCCGGAAGTAGTAGCCCTGGTTGTCGCGGTAGCGGCCGCCCGCCGGCCAGCCTTCCGGGTCGAGCAGCACCAGGGTGTTCTGCTGATGCGCCTCCAGGGCAATGCCCGCCTCGCTGTCGAGCCAGAGCACGGGGCGGACCACTTGCTCCAGGTAGCGCAGGAACCACTCGGCGGCGACGGCTCCGCGGGGGCGTCCGGTGCGTGCCGCGAGCCGGGTGACCAGCGTGGCGAGCCGGGAGCGCATCGGGGCGGGCCGCGCCTCGATGCCGGGCTGCGGTGCCGGGCGGGGTGAGACGAGCCCGGCGATGCAGGAGAAGTCGTCGCCGGGGGCGAAGGGGTTGTTCCTGATCATGACGTCGAGCCCGGGGACGGGCTCGCCGGCGGTCGTCATGACCGCGAGCCAGGCCGGGTCGCGGACGATGTCGAACTGAGGGTGGGCGGACTGCCACTGGTCGGCGAGACCGCTGCGCAGCAGACGGTGGACCTCGACGCCGCGCTGGAGTTCCTTGAGGAGGTTTTCCCTACGGGAGTTGGTGATGCGCAGGCCGAGCGAGAGCTTGAGCATGGCGGGCGCGCCGGAGCGGTAGAGGGTGCGCACGGAGGAGGTGGGATACCAGGGATCGCCGTGCGGGCCGAGGTCCGTCAGCAGCCCTGCGTCGAGGAGTTCGGCGACTTCGGGGCGGTGCACGAGCTCGCGCGCCTGCCAGGGGTGCAGCGGCAGTACGGCCCGGTCCTCGGGCAGGGCCAGGCCTGCTCCGGCAAGGCGGGCGACGAGACGTCGCGCGGAGACGGTGCGCCCACGTTCCGTCCAGGCGGAGTCCTGTGCCAGCACCGAGCCATCGACAGACATCCAGTGCAACGGGAAGGAGCCGCACAACTCGGGTGAGTAGCGCCGGGATTCAGCTTCCGAGAGACCTTCGCGGCTCTTGGCCGTGGGGTGGAGGGGGTGGCCCAGGAGAAGGGACTGTTCCGCGGAGAGGAAGAGGTCGGGAGCTTCGGTGAGAGCGGGAGCCTCACCGAGGGCGGGAGTCCCGGCTGGTGCGGAGGCGGGTGCCGGGCCCACTCCCCTGCCGGCAGGGGAGGCCTTCCCGGAGGCACCCCCCGAGGCGTCCTTCCCGGTGGCACCCCCCGAGGTGTCCTTCCCGGAGGCACCCCCCGAGGTGTCCTTCCCGGAGGCACTCCCAGGGGCCGGCGCCCCGATACCTCCTGCTCCGGTAACCGCATCGCGTCGGCGCCTGCGGTCGGCGAGGAAGGTGGTGGTGCGGCGGACCGAGTCGGCGACCCGTCCCACCAGGTCTGCCCCGTCGCCACTCGCGCCCCCGTCATCGCCCGGCTCGGCGGGCCCGGTGAGCGACGCCGTAGCCGTCGCCGCCTCGCGCCCGAGGAGCGCGGCGAGGGTGACCGCGTCGACGGGCGGTGCACCGTGGCGGCCGCCCTCCAGGACAGGCGCGCCGAAGCGGTGCCAGCCGGTCGGCGACCAGTATCGGACGGGCACCAGGAGGGCGGTGCCGCTGGCGTCCAGTGGGATGCGCAGGACGGGCTGCTCCTGCCCGCCCAGCACCTGCGGCTCGGGGGCGTCCTGCGCGCCCTGCGCCGTGGAAGCGCCCGCCCCACCCGCTACGTTCCGCACGCCATGGCCGTCCGACATCCCCGGAACAGCTGCCACACCCGCCCCGCCCGACGCACCTCCTCTTCCCGACGTGCCTCCCTTTCCCGGCGAACCCTGCACGCCTCGTCCATCCGACATCCCGTGCTCGTCCGACACCCCGCGCCCGCCCGATGGCCCGTCCCCGCCCGACACCCCGTGCCCAGCCGTAACCCCCTGCGCGCCCGGGGCCGGGAGGTTGTTCTCGCGTACCCAGCAGCGGAGGAGGTTCTCGACCGTGGCGGCCTCCGCTGCGACCTGGGGGTCCGGGTGGTCGAGCAGATCGGCCTGCGTGTGGCGGTCCGGCTGGGCGGGGGTGGCCGGCCGGCGGCCGGCGGTGCCGGGCGACCGGTCGGACTCGTGGTCGCCGCCCTTCTGCCGGGGCACCGACCCCGGTTCGGCCACCAGCGGGCTGGGGGTGCCGTTGGCTCCACCGAGGTGGGGGTGAGGGTGGCCGTCGGATGCGGGGTTGCGGTTCAAGAGGGTTTCCTTGTGCGGTTGTTGTCGTGGTCAAGGAGTGCGTCGGCGCTCTGTCCGCGTAGCCCGGCGATGTGCGGCGGATGGTCCGCGGTCCGCCTCTCGGAACCCGGCCTCCCGGCCCCGACCAGCAAGGTCGCCGAGCTGTGGCCTGGACCCTGACCCGAGCCTTCGCGTTCCCGGGTCCGGACCGCGGAGCCCCGCAGTCCGGAGCCCCGCCCGAACCAGGACCGGGCCCAGCAGCGGGCAGCCGGGGCGGAGGCGCGTCGCTAGCCGTGTCGCAGGCGTACCGCGGCGGCCAGGGCGTCGGCCAGGCGGTCGAGGACCGCTGTGGCCTGTTCGTCGGTCAGGGTGAGGGGAGGCAGGAGACGTACGACGCTGGAGTGCCGGCCGCCGAGTTCGACGATGAGGCCGCGGCGCAGGCATTCGCGCTGTACGGCGGCCGCGAGTTCGGGTGCGGCGGGCGGCGGCCCCGGTGCTGCCTTGTCCTCCGCCTCGGGGTCGACCAGTTCGACCCCGATCATGAGGCCGCGCCCCCGGACGTCGCCGATGCAGGGGTGTTCGGCGGCGAGGCCCTGGAGTTGGCCGACCATGCGGGCGCCGAGGATGCCCGCGCGTTCGGCGAGGCGGTTCTCGCGGACGTGAGCGAGGGTGGCTGCGCCTGCGGCCATGGCGAGTTGGTTGCCGCGGAAGGTGCCGGCGTGGGCGCCCGGTTCCCAGACGTCCAGGTCGTCGCGGTAGACCACCACAGCGAGTGGGAGGCTGCCGCCGATCGCCTTGGAGAGCACCATCACGTCGGGCACGATCCCGCTGTGCTCGACGGCCCAGAAGGTACCGGTGCGCCCGACGCCGGTCTGCACCTCGTCGGCGATCAGCGGAATGCCACGGGCCGCGGTGATCTCCCGCATGCGCCGCAGCCAGGTGTCCGGCGCGGGGATGACACCGCCCTCGCCCTGTACCGGTTCGAGGATCATCCCGGCGGGCCCGGGCACCCCCGACTTCGTGTCGTCGAGGAGCGACTCGGTCCAGCGCGCGGCGAGTTCGGCGCCGCGCTCGCCGCCGATGCCGTACGGGCAGCGGTAGTCCTGGGGGTAGGGCAGCCGCGTGACCCGTACGTCCTGCGCGCCGCCGGAGGCTTCGAGGGCGCCGGCCGTCATGCCGTGGTAGGCGCCGGTGAAGGCGAGCAGGCCGCTGCGTCCGGTGGCGGTGCGGACGAGTTTCAGGGCGGCCTCGACCGCGTCCGTACCGGCGGGACCGCAGAACTGGATGCGGGCCCGGTCCGCGAAGGCGGGCGGCAGCGTGGCGAACAGCTCGGTGGTGAAGGCGTCCTTGACGGGCGTGGCCAGATCGAGGACGTGCAGCGGCGCCCCCGAGTCGAGGACCTTCTTGATCGCTTCGAGCACCACGGGGTGGTTGTGCCCGAGCGCCAGGGTGCCCGCGCCGGAGAGGCAGTCCAGATAGCGCCGGCCGTCGGCACCCTCGATCGTCAGCCCACGCGCGCGTACCGGCACGATCGGGAGCGAGCGCGCATAGGTGCGGGCGGCCGATTCACGCAGCGACTGCCTGCGCAGAATCCCCTCGGTCCCCGGCGAGGCCGTCCCCGGTGAGGCCGCTCCCGGTGAGACTGTCCCTGGTGAGGCCGTTCCCTTTGCGGCGGAACCCGGCAGGACTGTTCCCGGCGGGACGGATCCCGGTGAGGGCGCGGCGGGCGGCGCCGCGGGCGCAGGCTCGGTGACGGCCACGACTGTTGTTCCTCCGCTGTACGTCGGTGAGTTGGACGGCGCCTGACCCGCCCGATGTCCCCGATGTGTCCAACGCGTCCGACACACCTGATCCATCCGACGGTGCCCGTCCATGAGCCGGCGGGGAATTGAACGCATGCCGCGTGTCCCCCGTACGTACCAACGACGCCAGGACCGCTCAATCACGGCCGCGCGAAAGATCCTTGTCGTATCGGCAGATTCTCGCCGCGGGGGAAGATCCCCGCCTTGACCGACAAGGCGCCCGTGTCATGAGTCGTCGTGAGTCGTCATGAGCCGTCGTGAGTCATCGTGACGGAGAAGATCCAGGTCGTGACGGAACCGTTGCGGACCGGTCGGCCGTCCCCAACGGCACCCGCATATCGTGGGGGCCTCAACTGCCGTACCGCTTCACCATCCAGGGGGAGATCCACACATGCGACCCATACGCCCACTCTTCACCGCCCGCCGAGGGAGGGGCGCACGCCGTACGACCTCCTCCGTCTCCGCCGTCCTTGCCGTCTGCGCCACGCTCGCGCTGACCGCCACCGCCTGCGGTCCCGGCGATGACAACGCCGGGGGCGATCCGTCCGCCGAGGCCAGCGCCGGTGGCGACGACACGATCAAGATCCCGGACGACCTCAAGGACCGGCTCAAGGAGCACGGCTTCGACCTGGACAAGTGGAAGGACGGCGAGTGGAAGAACTGGGACAAGGACAAGTGGCTCCGCGAGGCTGAGGACTACATCAACCCGATCATCGAGGACTTCTGGGACGCGGACCGCATGCGGGACGCCGACAAGCGCCCCGACAAGCCCGTCGACAACGACATCTCCGGTGACCAGGGCAAGACCGACCCGACCCCGGCCCCGGTCGACGCCCAGGCCGTCGCGACGCCGTACCACGACAACGCACCGGCGGGCGGCAAGCTCGTCTTCGAGACGCCCGAGGGCTCCGCGCAGTGCTCCGCCACCGTGGTGAAGGACCCGGCCAACCCCGGCAAGTCCAACCTGGTGTGGACCGCCGGCCACTGCGTCCACGCGGGCGCGAAGGGCGGCTGGTACCGCAACATCGCCTTCGTCCCCTCGTACAACAACGAGGGCAAGTCGGCCGCCGAGCTGGAGGGCGTGACGCGGGAAGAGATCGCTCCGTACGGCATCTGGTGGTCCGACTGGGCCCAGACCTCCAACGAGTGGATCAAGACCGGCGGCCCGACCGGCGGCGAGGGTGCACCGTACGACTTCGCCGTGATGCACGTGGCGCCGGAGAACGGCGACGGCAAGTCCCTCGAGGAGACGGTCGGCACGGCCATCCCGGTCGAGTTCAACGCCCCGGCCGTGCCGGACATCGCCAGCATCAAGGCGACCGGTTACCCGGCGGCCCCGCCCTTCGACGGCGAGAAGGAATTCACCTGCGCCGACAAGCCGGGCCGGCTCTCGCTGACCTCGTCCGACCCGACGATGTACCGCATCGGCTGCACCATGACCGGCGGTTCCTCCGGCGGCGGCTGGGTCGCGGCGGGCCAGGACGGCAAGCCCGCCCTGGTCTCCAACACCTCCATCGGCCCGGTCACCGCGGGCTGGCTCGCGGGCCCGCGCTTCGGCGACGAGGCCAAGGGGATCTACGACAAGGTGAGCGAGAAGTTCGCCAAGTAGCCCTTCACCTGCGCGTACGACGGCGAGGCGGTCCCACCGAATCTTCACCGCCTCGCCGTCGGCCGTCCGCAACTCACCGGGCATAGTGGCATCTTGCGCTTTTCGAGCCTCGCGGCCGAGCGCCCGCGCAGATGACACGCGCATGACATTTACGTACGACAGATTCACGTACGACAGACACCGCACTCAACGGGGGTTCCTGCACCATGCGATCCATACGTCCTGCCCTGGCAGCGGCCGCACTTGCCGCCGCCCTGGCGCTGACGGCCACCGCCTGTGAATCCGGCGACGACAAGGCCGACGGCAATCCCGGCGCGACCGCGGACGCCGACCAGGCCGGCGGCGCCGGTGCCGACGACCTCGCCGACCTTGCCGACCTTGCCGACCAGCTGAAGAAGCACGGCATCGACGTCGACAAGTGGAAGGACGGCGAGTGGAAGAACTGGGACAAGGACAAGTGGCTTCGTGAGGCCAAGGACTTCGTCAACCCGGTGATCGACGGGCTGTGGAAGCCCGAGCGGATGAAGAAGGCCAAGGACCCGGTCCGGACGATCGACACGAAGGCCGCCACCGACGACGCGGGCGTCAGCGACCCGGAGCCGCAGGCGGTCGAGGCGGAGGCGGAGAAGCTTCCGTACCACGACAACGCCGCCCCGGTCGGCAAGATCTTCTTCGACACCCCCGAGGGCCCCGCGGTCTGCTCCGGCACCGTCGTGAAGGACCCCAACAACCCCGGCAAGTCCAACCTCGTCTGGACCGCGGGCCACTGTGTGCACCACGGCGGCAAGGACGGCGGCTGGTACCGCAACATCGCCTTCGTCCCGGCCTACAACGACCTGGGCAAGACCCGCGAAGAGCAGGCGAACGCCAAGCCCGAGGAGGTCTACCCGTACGGCGAGTACTGGGCCGACTGGGTCACGACCTCCGGCGAGTGGATCGACGGCACCACGGCGGAGACCTCCGGCGCCTCGTACGAGTACGACTACGCCGTCCTGCACGTGAAGCCGAAGAACGGCGGCAAGTCCCTGGAGGAGACCGTCGGCACGGCGCTGCCGGTCGACTTCTCGGCGCCGTCCGCCAAGGAGGTCCCGGCGATGGGCGCTTGGGGCTACCCGCAGGCCCCGCCCTTCGACGGCGAGCTCATGTACAAGTGCATCGACAAGCCGGTCCGCCTGTCGCTCACGTCGACCGCGCCGACCATGTTCAGCATCGGCTGCACCATGACCGGCGGCTCCTCCGGCGGCGGTTGGTTCCGTGAGACCTCCGACGGCAAGCTCGCCCTGGTCTCCAACACCTCGATCGGCCCGGCCGGTTCGGCGGGCTGGCTGGCCGGACCGCAGCTGGGCGAGGGCGCCGAGCGGCTCTACAACTCCATGAGCGAGAAGTTCGGCAACAAGTAGCGAACAGGCGTCAGTTCGTACGTCGCCGCCGTACGCGGCGACGTACACCTGACGGCACGGCATCAGCATCACGAAGGCCCGCTCCCCCAAAGGGAAGCGGGCCTTCGTCGCTTGCCACCGAAGCGGCTCAGTGCTTCACAGGAAGCCGAAACGGCTCAGTGCTTGGCAGGAACGTGCTTGGCGAGCTCCGCCGCCAGCTCCTCGTGCACCCTGGCCTTGAGCAGCGTGCCCTCCTCGGTGTGCTCCTCGGAGATCACATCGCCCTCGGTGTGCGCACGCGCGATCAGCCCGCCCTGTGTGTAGGGCACCAGGGCCTCGATCTCGATGCTGGGCCTGGGCAGTTCGGTGTCGATCAGCGCGAGCAGCTCGTCGATGCCCTCGCCGGTCCGGGCCGACACGGCGATCGCGTGCTTCTCGATGCGCAGCAGCCGCTGCAGCACCAACGGGTCGGCCGCATCCGCCTTGTTGATCACCACGATCTCCGGTACGTCGGTCGCGCCGACGTCCCGGATGACCTCGCGCACGGCGGCCAGCTGCTCCTCCGGCACCGGGTGCGAGCCGTCCACCACGTGCAGGATCAGGTCGGACTCGCCGACCTCCTCCATGGTGGAGCGGAACGCCTCGACGAGGTGGTGCGGCAGGTGACGTACGAAACCGACCGTGTCGGCCAGCGTGTACAGCCGCCCGCTCGGCGTCTCGGCCCGGCGCACGGTCGGGTCGAGGGTCGCGAACAGCGAGTTCTCGACCAGCACGCCCGCGCCCGTAAGACGGTTGAGCAGGGACGACTTGCCGGCGTTGGTGTAGCCCGCGATGGCGACCGAAGGCACCTTGTTGCGCTTGCGCTCCTGGCGCTTGATCTCGCGGCCGGTCTTCATCTCCGCGATCTCCCGGCGCATCTTCGCCATCTTCTCGCGAATGCGACGCCGGTCCGTCTCGATCTTGGTCTCACCGGGACCACGGGTGGCCATGCCGCCGCCCGAGGAGCCGGAGCCACCGCCGCCCATCTGCCGCGACAGCGACTGACCCCAGCCACGCAGGCGCGGCAGCATGTACTGCATCTGCGCGAGCGCGACCTGCGCCTTGCCCTCACGGGACTTGGCGTGCTGGGCGAAGATGTCGAGGATCAAGGCGGTCCGGTCGACCACCTTGACCTTGACGACGTCCTCTAGCGCGATGAGCTGGCCGGGGCTGAGCTCACCGTCACACACGACGGTGTCGGCACCGGACTCCACGACGATGTCGCGCAGCTCCCGCGCCTTGCCCGAGCCGATGAAGGTGGCCGGGTCCGGCTTGTCACGGCGCTGCATGACGCCGTCGAGGACGAGCGCACCCGCGGTCTCCGCGAGGGCGGCGAGCTCCGCGAGGGAGTTCTCCGCGTCGCGGACGGTGCCCGACGTCCACACGCCGACGAGGACCACGCGCTCCAGGCGGAGCTGGCGGTACTCGACCTCGGTGACGTCCTCGAGCTCGGTGGAGAGACCGGCCACGCGGCGCAGGGCCGCACGCTCGGAACGGTCGTACTGATCACCGTCCCGCTCGGAGTCGATCTCGTGGCTCCAGGCGACGTCCTCTTCCATCAGGGCATCGGCCCGAAGCCCTTCGGGGAGGTTCGTCGCGGAACTAGTGGCTTCCTGCTGGTCCTGCGCGTCCTGGGAAGGGGAAGAAGAGGGGGTCAAGTGGATCCTTTACGTCGATGGGTGGGCGGCCGCTCCGTCAGGGGGGCCGTCATGGGGGTCAACGCGCACCTGGCCCGGGAGATTCCCCGGCCGGCAGCGGCGCCGACCCGTCGATGGTCGCACGGCACGGCTCGTCTCGTCACCTGACTTATGCCTAGGGGCGTCAGGGGTCACCCGACTTGCGCCCCGGGGACTGCCCGCCCCGGCGCCCCGGGAGCCGCAGCCCCCGGGGTGCCGGGGCTCAGACCCACAACCAGACCTCGACTCGGACTCGACTCGGGCTCGACTCGGACTCAGCGCCCGAGGGTCCCCGTCCTCGGCTCGTCCGAGCGCCACTGCGGGTGGCCGGGCATCCGCGGCGTCTTCAGGTCGTACAGCCAGCCCTGGAAGAACCGGTCCAGATCCCGCCCGGAGACCCGCTCCGCGAGCCTCGTGAAGTCGGCGGTCGAGGCGGCCTTGTCGGCGTACGTACGCAGCCACTCACGCTCGAGCCGGTCGAAGGCGCTCCGGCCGATCTCCTGGCGCAGGGCGTAAAGGACCAGCGCACTGCCGTCGTAGACGACCGGCCGGAACAGGCTGATCTTCTCCCCCGGCGCCGGCGCCTTCGGTGCCGCCGGCGGGCCGCCCGCCGCCCGCCAGTTGTCCGACTCGCGGTAGGCGTCCATCATCCGCAGCTCGATGGGCTGGTCCGCCTTCTCCTGTGCGAAGAGCGCCTCGTACCAGGTGGCGTGCCCCTCGTTGAGCCACAGGTCGGACCAGGTGCGAGGGCTGACGCTGTTGCCGAACCACTGGTGCGCCAGCTCATGCACCATGATCGATTCGACGTACCACTCGGGGAATTCGGGCCGGGTGAACAGCGACCGCTCGAAGAGCGACAGCGTCTGCGTCTCCAGCTCGAAGCCGGTCTCGGCGTCGGCGACGAGAAGTCCGTACGCCTCGAAGGGATAGCGCCCGACCTTCTTCTCCATCCAGGCCAGCTGCCCCGGCGTCTTGCGCAGCCAGCGCTCGAGGGTCACCCGGTCCTTGACCGGCACCACGTCGCGCATCGGCAGTCCGTGCGGGCCCTTGCGGGGCACCACGGTCGACTTGCCGATGGAGACCTGGGCGAGCTCGGTCGCCATGGGGTGCGTGGTGCGGTACGTCCACGTGGTGTCCCGCGCGCCGCGCATGTGCCCGGCCGGCAGCCCGTTGGCCACGGCCGTCAGGTGCTTGGGTGCCGTGACGCGGAAGGTGAAGCGGGCCTTGTCCGCGGGGTGGTCGTTGCAGGGGAAGACCCGGTGGGCGGCGTCGGCCTGGTTGGCCATGGCGAGACCGTCGCCGGTGCGGACCCAGCCGCCCTCGTGCTGCCCCGTGGCCGGGTCGCTGGTGTGCCGCACGGTGAGCCGCATCCGGCTGCCCGGCGCGACGGCCTTCTTGGGCGTGACGACGAGGTCCTCGCCCGTGCTGACGAACTCGGCCGGGGTGCCGTTGAGGCTGACCGAACGGACCTTGCCGCGGGCGAAGTCGAGGTTGATCCGCTCCAGGCGGGCCGTCGACCGGGCGTCGATCTTGGTGACGGTGTCGAGCGGCTTGCTGTTGTCGCCGCGGTAGGTGAAGTGGATGTCGTACGCCGCCACGTCGTACCCCGGGTTGCCGAGGTGCGGGAAGAGCGGGTCGCCGATGCCTAGGGGCGCCGGCGAAGGCAGTGTCGCGGCGATGAGGGTGGCGGAGGCGGCGGCGAGGAGCGCGGCCCTGATCCGGGGCGAGAGCAACATGAGCCACCGCTATCAGCGCGCGCCCCGCCGACGGCGACGGCGCGCGCCCGACCCACCCGAATGAGCGCTTCCGCGTGACCTGACGCCGGGATTCGTGACCCGGCGCCCGGACTACTGCGTGGCCGCGGCCGAATGCTGCGGCCGACTCACGTCATACACCCCGGCCACCTTGCGCATCGCCCGCATCAGCGTGTGCAGCCCCCCGGAGTCCGGGAGTTGGAGCGTGTACGTATGCCGTACGCGACCCTCGGTGGGCGGCTCCACCGTCGCCGAGACGATGGCGGCGCCCTCCATGGCGATGGCCTCGGTCAGGTCGGCGAGCAGATGCGGCCGCCCGAACGACTCGGCGATCAGGGTCACCCGGCACTCGGCGGTCTCTTCCTGGTCGGCCCAGCGCACCCCCAGGGCGGGCCGTCCCGCGGTCGCCATGCGCTCGACCGCCGGACACTCCAGGCGGTGCACGGTGACCACGCCGCCGCGTACCGCGAAGCCCGTCACCTCGTCCGGCGGCACCGGCGTACAGCACCCGGCGAGGCGCACGGTGGCCCCTTCCAGGTCCACCACGACGTTCGCCGCGCCCGGCCGTACGGTCGCCACGGTCAGTTGCGGCCGGGGTGCGTCCGCCTCTTCGGCCTCTTCGGGATGGGCCGCGAACCAGCGGCCGATGGCGATCCGCGCGGCCGGCGTCTTCGCGTGGTCCAGCCAGTCGGGCGCGGGCCCCGACCCGGTCTCCAGCGGGGCGAGCAGCACATGCACGGTGTCCCCGTCGCGCAGCACCGTACTGAGCGTCGCCAGCCGGCCGTTGACCCGCGCCCCGATACAGGCGTGCGCGTCCTCGCCGTACTGCGCATAGGCCGCGTCCACACAACTCGCCCCGGCGGGCAGCCCGAGCGTGCCGCCGTCCGTGCGGTACACGGTGATCTCGCGGTCCTGCGAGAGCTCCTCGCGCAGCGAGCTCCAGAAGGTGTCGGAGTCGGGTGTGGCCCGCTGCCAGTCGAGGAGGCGGGAGAGCCAGCCGGGCCGGGTGGGGTCGGCGCGCTCGCCGTCCACGGGCTCCTCGGAACCGGAGTCATAAGGATTGCCGAGAGCCACGACGCCCGCCTCGGCGACCTTGTGCATCTGGTGCGTACGGATGAGGACTTCGGCGACTTCGCCGTCCTGGCGGGCGACCGCGGTGTGCAGCGATTGGTACAGGTTGAACTTGGGCGCCGCGATGAAGTCCTTGAACTCCGAGATGACCGGCGTGAAGCAGGTGTGCAACTCCCCCAGTACGCCGTAGCAGTCGGCGTCCTCGCCGACCAGGACGAGGAGGCGTCCGAAGTCGGCCCCGCGCAGCCGGCCGCGCTTGATCCCGGCACGGTGCACGGACACGAAGTGCCGTGGCCTGATGTGGACTTCGGCCGCGATTCCGGCCTCGCGGAACACCGCCCGGAAGTCCTCGGCGATGTCGGCGAGCGGGTTGGACCCCAGCGCGTTCTCCGCGACCAGGGCGCGGGTCGTCTCGTACTCCTCGCGGTGCAGGATGGCGAAGACGAGGTCTTCCAGCTCGGTCTTCAGGGCCTGCACGCCGAGCCGTTCGGCCAGCGGAATCAGCACGTCCCGGGTGACCTTGGCGATGCGCGCCTGTTTCTCGGGGCGCATCACGCCGAGGGTGCGCATGTTGTGCAGCCGGTCGGCGAGTTTGATCGACATCACGCGTACGTCGTTGCCCGTGGCCACGAGCATCTTGCGGAAGGTCTCGGGTTCGGCCGCCGCGCCGTAGTCGACCTTCTCCAGCTTGGTCACGCCGTCGACGAGGTAACAGACCTCCTCGCCGAACTCCTCACGTACCTGATCCAGCGTCACCTCGGTGTCCTCGACGGTGTCGTGGAGCAGCGAGGCGGTCAACGTCGTGGTCTCCGCGCCCAGTTCGGCGAGGATCAGCGTCACGGCGAGGGGGTGCGTGATGTACGGCTCACCGCTCTTGCGCATCTGTCCGCGGTGCGAGGACTCGGCGAGGACGTACGCCCGCCGCAGCGCCTCCATGTCCGCGTCCGGGTAGTGCGCACGGTGGACCTCGACCATGTGGCCGATCGCGTCCGGCAGCCGGTCCCGCGAGGCGGAACCGAGCAGCGCGGCCCGGCCGAGCCGGCGCAGATCGAGCCGGGGGCGACCGCGCTTGCGGTGCGCACCGGACGACGGCCCCATCAGGGGGTTGCTCGCCTCTGCACTCATGGGCACCTCCGGCAGTGTCGACCGGCGGCTGGAGGACGACGTCGCGACTTGTCGATGACAAGCAACGAGCGCCCGTCCGGGCCGGTGCTTGATGCTACCGACCCCATCACGCGGTGCTCACCGGCTCTCGCCCAGCGTGAAACGGATCACCCATTCGAGCGAAGGTTCAGGGGATTACGGTTTCGAGCCACTCGGCGGTGATCTCGCCCTCGGCGACGATCACCGCGGGGCCCGTCATCTCGATCGTGCCGTCCGGATTTTCGGTGATCACCAGGCGTCCGCCGGGCAGGTCCACGGTGTACGTCACCGGGGCGCCGGTGACCGCGGGGTCGGCGCCGTCCCGGCGGGCCGCGGCGACGGCGACCGCGCAGGCCCCGGTGCCGCAGGAGCGGGTCTCGCCGGAGCCGCGCTCGTGCACGCGCATCGCGACGTGGCGCTCGCCGCGGTCGACCACGAACTCGACGTTCACCCCGGCCGGATAGACCGAGGCGGGGCTGACGGGGGGTGCCGTGTACAGGTTCCCGGCGTGGTCCAGGTCGTCGACGAAGGCGACCGCGTGCGGGTTGCCCATGTCCACGTTGAGCGCGGGCCAGCTGCGCTCGCCCACGGTGACGGTGGCCTGCTCGGCGGGGAGCAGGGCCCTGCCCATGGAGACCGTCACGTCTCCCGCGGCGGAGCCGCTGATCGACTCGGTCTTCGCGAGGTGGACGCGCTTGATGCCGCCGCGGGTGGCGACCGCCAGGTCACCGGCCTCGACGTGTCCGGCGCGCTGGAGGTAGCGGGCGAAGACCCGCACGCCGTTGCCGCACATCTCGGCGATCGAGCCGTCCGCGTTCCGGTAGTCCATGAACCACTCGGCCTCGCCGGCCATCGCCTTGGCCTCGGGGTGCGCGGCGGACCGTACGACGTGCAGCAGACCGTCGCCCCCGATGCCGGCCCGGCGGTCGCACAGGGCGGCCACCGCGGCGGCGGGCAGCTCGATGGCATTGTCCGGGTCGGGCACGATCACGAAGTCGTTCTCGGTGCCATGGCCCTTGAGGAAGGCGATCCGCGTGCTCATTCCTCGATCGTACGGGGTGCGTACGACAGTCTCGTAAGCAGCCTTCGCACGGCCCTCGTACGGTCAGCGCAGCCGGGCCACGCGCCACACCGCGAGCACGGCGAGGGCGATGACGACCACGGCGTACCCGGCCACGACCCGCCAGTCGGGACGGCGGTCGGAGCCGCGTGAGGGGATGCCGGGCCAGGTGTAGCCGACGCGGCGGGCGGCCATCATGGCCCACCCGGCGGCGCAGCAGCTGAGCAGCAGGCCGAGCATGGCCACGACCGCGCCGCCGTCGCCGAACTCGAAGGCGAGGGGGAAAGCGAACATCAGGGAGCCCATGGCGGCGAGCACCACGATCGGGGCGATCTGCCAGATCCGCAGACGGCGCTGCGGACGCAGCTCGACCTCGACCTCCTGGCCGGCGTCGGCCGCGGCCTGCTCGGCCTCGTCCGGGCCGTCTGCCACGACACCACCTGGAACGACACCGCCCGGAACGGCGGCGTCCGGTGTCGGCTCAGGACCGTCGGAACTGAGTCCCTGATCCTCGTGTGCGGTGTCGCGAGGGCCGGCCTCCATCGCCACGCGCCCTCCCAACTCGGCTTCCACTGGCACGATCGAAGCTCGATGATGGCACGCCCTCAGGAGCCGGGATGACCGGCGGAGCGTCCCGATGCCATCACGTGATCAGGCTGTGACCGCTCGTTCGACCAACGCCAGCGCCCGGGCCGGGAGTTCCGCCCGGTCCGCGAGGCCGCCGCTCAGCCACTGCACCCTCGGATCGCGGCGGAACCAGGAGTCCTGGCGGCGCGCGAAGCGCTTGGTGGCGCGCACGGTCTCGGCGCGCGCCTCCTCCTCGGTGCAGTCGCCGGTCAGGGCGGTGAGCACCTGCTGGTACCCGAGGGCCCGTCCCGCCGTACGTCCCTCCCGCAGGCCCCGCGCCTCCAGTGCCCGCACCTCGTCGACAAGACCGGCCTCCCACATGCGGTCGACCCGGGTCGCGATGCGCTCGTCCAGCTCGGGCCGGGCCACGTCGACGCCGATCTGGACGGTGTCGTAGACCGAGTCGTGGCCGGGGAGGTTGGCGGTGAAGGGCTGCCCGGTGATCTCGATGACTTCGAGGGCGCGGACGATGCGGCGGCCGTTGCTCGGCAGGATCGCCTTCGCGGCCTCCGGGTCGGCGGCGGCCAGGCGGGCGTGCAGGGCGCCGGAGCCGCGTAGCGTGAGCTCCTCCTCGAGCGCGGCGCGGACGGCCGGGTCGGTGCCGGGGAACTCGAGGTTGTCGACCGCCCCGCGCACGTACAGGCCGGAGCCGCCGACCAGGATCGGCCAGCGCCCCTCGGCGAGCAGCCGGTCGATCTCGGCCCGCGCGAGCTTCTGGTACTCGGCGACGCTGGCGGCCTCGGTGACGTCCCAGATGTCGAGGAGGTGGTGCGGAATGCCGGCGCGCTCGTCGAGCGTCAGCTTCGCGGTACCGATGTCCATCCCCCGGTACAGCTGCATGGAGTCGACGTTGACGACTTCGCCGCCGAGCCGCTGGGCGAGAAAGACGCCCAGATCGGACTTTCCGGCCGCGGTGGGACCGACGACGGCGATGACTCGCGGGGCAAGAGCTGCGCTATTCACAGGGCCATGGTCGCAAACCCTGCGGCAAGTCCCCTAACGAGCGACGTGACGCCACCGCCCCGGGTTCGTTGCCTGTTGCGAGGTTCTGGCCGCCGGTTTTGAGGACCGTAGCCCCGGGCGACGCAATGGGACGCTCCGGGCGGGCTGGAATTTCGCCCACACGAGTACGGTATGGAGTAGATATGGGCGTTTTTGCGAAGCTTCTGGGTCGCAAGCCGAAGGACGCGGAGGCGTCAACCGCCGAGACGGAGGCCGACACTCTGACGGCCGAGCCGGAGGCGGAGGTCGAGGCCGAAGCGGAGGCGGAGACCGAGGCGAAGGCCGATGAGGCGTCGTCCGAGAAGCCCGAGGCGTCCGAAGAGTCCGAAGAGTCCGCTGCGGCCGCCACCGCCGAGAACGTGGAGATCCCCAAGCAGCAGTCGGCGGAGGAAGCGGCCGACAACGAGGCGGGGGACAGCGCGCGCAAGTAGCGCGCCATGAGGAGGGTCCTCAGGCCCGAGAACCCCGGCCCGGGCGACGACGGCAGACGGCCGTGAGGCACGAGGCGCCTCGCGGCCGTCGCGTGTGCGGTGTGGGTGTCCCACCGAGCCGGCCATCAGGACCGGGCCGCGACCGGATGCCCGTGTCAGGACCGGGCCGCTACCGGATGCCCGTCAGGACCAGGCCGCGACCAGATACCCCACCCCGTACGGCGCCTCGTCGTACAGCAACGCCCCGCTCAGCCCCGCCCCCTCCGCCGCCCCCGCGAGCACCTGCCACGGCGCGCGCCCGGCCGCCTTCAGCTCGTACGCGAGCTCCGCGTCCAGCGCCTTCAGCGCCGCCACGTCCGCCGCGCCCAGGGCCCGCGCCACCTCGGCGTCGAAGGGCGCCGCCCGCTCGTCCAGATAGCCGGGCGCCTTGAGCGTGCGACAGGCACTCGCGTCGCCCATGACCAGAAGAGCCACTCGCTCGGCGTGCGCCTGCAGCTCCCGCCCGACTTGGATACACCGCTCGGCCACCAGAGGTTCCCCCACCCCGAGCGCCTCGACCGGAGCCGCGGCCCACTCGGTGCGCTCAAGGAGCCACGCCGCCACCGCGAGGGACACCGGAAGCTCACGCTCCGCCGCCTCGCCACCCCGGCCGAGGCGTACGTCGACCTCCACCCCGAACCCCCGGAACGACCCGCGCGCACCCTCCGCATGCGGCCCCCGGCCGCTCTGCTCGGCCGGCCCGACGACGATCAGCCGGTCCGGTCGGGACGCGGCGAGCACGCCCACCGCGTCGGTGCACGCGGCTCGCGCCGCATCGAGTTCGGCGGCCGCACCCGCGGCGACCTCGGGCACGAGCAGCGGGGGGCAGGGGCACACGGCAGCGGCAACGAGCATGATCCGCAGCGTAGCCGCCCGCGCCGCGCGTGCCCGGGGAACCTCCTCGGTCAGCGCTCGCGACGCCCGAACAACCCGCCACGCTCCGCCCGCTTCGCCGCCTTCTCGGCGGCCCTGGCCGCCTCCTGCTCCTGCCGCTCCGCCTCGCGGGCGGCATCCCGAGCGCGCTTCGCCTCGACACTGTCGTACAGCAGCTCCGCCACCGAGAACCGGCAGTGGTACGTACGCATCGAGCCCTCGTTGACCAGCAGGAACCCGCCCTCCGCAGTGCGGTACAGACGCGTGGTGAGCGCGCTCGCCGGATGCTGCGGGCTGTGGTTACGGGCGTACTCCTCCAGCTTCACGAGCGCCTGCTCGCGCGTGCCGTCGAAGTGCGCCAGGACCGTGGTGGCCCAGGCCTTGCGCTCGCCCATGCCGTCGTTCTCTTCGACGATCAGGCCCCAACGTGTCTGCATCCCGCCCCCGTTCGCGTACGACAGTCGCTCACCCACGACAGTCGAGCGTCTTACGTCAGTCGATCGCGCAGCCGCTCGTCGCCACCGGCAGCGGCTCCGGCACGCCCACCTTGGGCAGGCCGAGCAGGACGCCCGCGGGCTTGGGCCCGTCCTGGCGCTTCTCCCAGGCGTCGCCCGCGCGGGTCCGCCGTACGCCCTTGACCTGGCCCTCGGCGAGGAGGTGGTGCGGGGCGGCGTACGTGATCTCGACCGTCACGACGTCACCGGGGCGCACTTCGGTTTCCGGCTTGGTGAAGTGGACCAGGCGGTTGTCGGGGGCGCGGCCGGAGAGGCGGTGCGTGGAGCCGTCCTTGCGGCCCTCGCCCTCGGCGACCATGAGCTCCAGGGTGCGGCCGACCTGCTTCTTGTTCTCCTCCCAGGAGATCTCCTCCTGGAGCGCGGACAGGCGCATGTAACGCTCCTGCACGACCTCCTTGGGGATCTGCCCGTCCATGGTCGCCGCCGGGGTCCCGGGGCGCTTGGAGTACTGGAAGGTGAAGGCGTTCGTGAAGCGGGCCTCGCGGACGACGTGCATGGTCTGCTCGAAGTCCTCCTCGGTCTCGCCGGGGAAGCCCACGATGATGTCGGTCGAGATCGCGGCGTCCGGCATCGCGGCGCGCACCTTCTCGATGATCCCGAGGTAACGCTCCTGCCGGTACGAGCGGCGCATCGCGCGCAGGACCGTGTCCGAGCCGGACTGCAGCGGCATGTGCAGCTGCGGCATCACGTTCGGCGTCTCGGCCATGGCGGCGATCACGTCGTCAGTGAAGTCCTTGGGGTGCGGCGAGGTGAAGCGCACGCGCTCCAGGCCCTCGATCTGCCCGCAGGCGCGCAGGAGCTTGCTGAAGGCCGCGCGGTCACCGAGGTCGGAGCCGTACGCGTTCACGTTCTGGCCGAGCAGGGTGATCTCGGAAACGCCCTCGGCGACCAGGGCCTTCACCTCGGCGAGGATGTCGCCGGGACGGCGGTCCTCCTCCTTGCCGCGCAGGGCCGGGACGATGCAGAAGGTGCAGGTGTTGTTGCAGCCGACCGAGATCGACACCCAGGCCGCGTACGCGCTCTCCCGACGCGTCGGCAGCGTAGAGGGAAACGCCTCCAGCGACTCGGCGATCTCGACCTGCGCCTCTTCCTGGATGCGGGCGCGCTCCAGGAGTACGGGCAGCTTGCCGATGTTGTGCGTGCCGAAGACGACGTCCACCCAGGGGGCGCGCTCGACGATGGTGTCGCGGTCCTTCTGGGCGAGGCAGCCGCCGACGGCGATCTGCATGCCGGGCCGCTTGGTCTTCATCGGGGCGAGGCGGCCGAGATTGCCGTACAGCTTGTTGTCGGCGTTCTCCCGCACCGCGCAGGTGTTGAAGACGACCACGTCGGCGTCACCGTCGGCGTCCTTGGGGGCACGGACGTATCCGGCGCCCTCAAGCAGGCCGGAGAGCCGCTCGCTGTCGTGCACATTCATCTGGCAGCCGTACGTGCGCACCTCGTACGTCTTCACATCGCCCACCGTGTCCACCTTGTTGCCGCTCACCTGTCCAGCGTAAGGGCTGGGACGGGTGAGCCGGGCCGCGGAGTGACCCCGGCCCTAGTCCATGGGCGGGGTGAGCTGGCAGGATCGCCGCATGCTCCTGCTTCCCCGCCTCAGTCGTCGCCGTGCCCTGCAGGGGTCCGCGGCCGCTCTGGTGGTGTTCGGGCTGCTGTTGTGGTGGCTGCTGCCGCTCGGCGAGAGCACTCCCGGCGGGAAGATCGTCTTCAGTACGGGCATCAAGGGCGGGGTGTACGAGAAGTACGGGAAGCTGCTGCGAGGCGCGGCCGCCAACGATCTGCCCGACCTGGACATCGAGCTGCTCACCAGTGACGGCTCCAAGCAGAACGTGGCCCGGGTGGCGAACGGCGGGGCCGACTTCACGATCGCCGCCGCGGACGCCGTCCAGCGCTACCGGGACGACAGGAGTCCCGGCTACCAGAGCCTGCGGGGCTGCGCCCGGCTCTACGACGACTACGTCCACCTGATCGTGCCCGCCGACTCCAAGGTGCGCGAGGCCAAGGATCTGCGCGGCAAGCGGGTGTCCATAGGGCCCGCGGATTCGGGCGTGCGCCTGATCTCAGAGGCGGTGCTTGAAGCCGCGGGACTCACCAAGGCGGACATCACGCCGGTGTCCAGCACCATTCGTGAGGCGCCCAAGCAGCTGAAGAACGACGAGATCGACGCGTTCTTCTGGTCGGGCGGTCTGACGACCGACAACGTCACCGACCTCACCAGGCGCTTCCCCGTCCGTCTGGTCCCGCTCGGTGACCGCCTCCTGAAGGAGCTGCACCGACAGGGTGGCGGCTCCAGCCACTACCGCGCGGCCGTGGTGCCCTCCGACGCCTATCCCGAGGCCAAGAACGACGGACCCGTACAGACCTTGGCGGTCGCCAACCTCCTGGTCACCACGGACGACGCGGACCCCGAGCTGACCGAAAGCCTGACCCGCACCGTGATCGACCACCGGGACAGCATCGGTTCCAAGGTGCACGCGGCCCAGCTGGTGGATCTGCGGACGGCGATCTACACGAACCCGCTCCCCCTGCACGACGGAGCGAGCCGCTACTACCGCTCGGTCAAGCCCTGACCTGAAGCGGCCGGCTGGGGCCCGTGCCGCGGGACGGTCACGGTCACCTCGAGGCCGCGCGGGGTGTTGTGCGCGTACGAGATCGAGCCGCCGCCCGCACTCAGCAGCGCCCGCGTGATGGAGAGGCCGAGGCCCGAGCCCTTGACGTTCTGGTGCCGGTTGCTGCGCCAGAAGCGGTCCCCGATGCGGGCCAGCTCGTCCTCGTTGAGCCCCGGGCCGCCGTCGGCGACGACAATGGTGGCCGCGTCCCCGTTGGAGGTGACCGTGACGGTGACGGCCTCGCCCTCCGGCGTGAACTTCAGGGCGTTGTCGATCACCGCGTCGAGGCCGCTGGACAGCGCTATCGGGTCGGCCCAGGCGGTCGCCGCGGCAAGGCCCTCGCTGGTGAGCCGCACGCCCTTCTCGTCGGCCACCGGCCGCCAGGCGTCGACGCGTTCGGCCGCCAGCTCGCCGATGTCGGTCAGCTCCAGCTCGGCGCCCGCATGCTCGGCCAGGGCCAGGTCAAGGAGGTCGTCCAGGACCTGGGCGAGCCGCTTTCCCTCGATGCGTACGGACGCGATCTCCTCGTTGCCCTCGGGCAGTTCGAGGCCGAGGAGCTCGATCCGCAGCAGCAGCGCGGCCAGGGGGTTGCGCAGCTGGTGGGAGGCGTCGGCGACGAAGGCGCGCTGCTGTTCGAGCACGTCCTCGACGTTGTCGGCCATTTCGTTGAACGACCGCGCCAGACGGCGCAGTTCGGGCGGCCCGCCGGCCACCGCCACCCGGGACTTGAAGGAGCCGGTGGCGATGTCGTGCGTGGTGGCGTCCAGGACCCGGACCGGGCGCAGGACCCAGCCCGTCAGACGCAGGGCCGCGCCGATGGCGAGGAACATCGCGGCGGCCTCGCCCGCGCCGATGAGGAGCCAGCCGCGCAGGATCTGCGAACGCATCTTGCCGGTGGGCGATTCGGTGAGGACGACCGCGACGACGTCGCCGTCCTGGATGACCGGTGAGGCGACGTAGAGGTCGCGGCGCTGCCAGGGCCAGACCTGCTGGGGATCGTGGCTGCCACGGCTGTTCAGGGCCTCCTCGAAGGCTTCCTCGCCTTCGCCCTCGGCCGGCACCTTCCAGCCCTCGGGGGCGCGGGCCATGTGCACTTCCTCGGGGCCCCGGTAGTAGACACCCGCTTTGATTCCGTAAACGTCGTAGTAGCGCTCGAGTTGCTTCTCCAGCGCCCTCTTGCGCTCGTCCGAGCCCACCCGTCCCGTATCGGCGGAGGGCTGGTCGACGTACTGCGCAAGCCCCGCGAACCGGGCGGTGTCATCGATCCGGTCCACCACCACCTTCTGCTGCTGCGCCGCCGCCAGACTCACCGCGAGCGGAAAGCCCAGCGCGAGCAGCACGCCCGCCATGAGGACGATGAGCAGCGGGAGAAGGCGGGTGCGCACGGGTTTCTACGCGCCTTACGCGGCCGGCGCGACCAGGCGGTAGCCCACCCCGCGCACCGTCTCGATGAGGGCGGGCATCCGCAGCTTGGAGCGGAGCGAGGCCACGTGCACCTCGAGGGTGCGCCCGGTCCCCTCCCAACTGGTGCGCCACACCTCGGAGATGATCTGTTCCCGGCGGAATACGACCCCGGGCCGCTGGGCGAGCAGCGCCAGCAGGTCGAACTCCTTGCGGGTGAGCTGCACCGTCTCGCCGTCCACGCTGACCTGCCGGGTGGGCAGCTCGATGTGTACGGAACCGAGCCGGAGCGCGTCCTCGCCGGGCGCGGCGGCGTCCTCGGTCGCGGTGCGCCGGCTGACCGCGTGGATGCGGGCGAGCAGCTCCCCGGTGTCGTACGGCTTGGTGACGTAGTCGTCGGCGCCGAGATTCAGGCCATGTATGCGACTGCGTACGTCGGCCCGCGCAGTCACCATGATTACGGGGGTGCTGGTCCGCTTGCGGATCTTGCCGCACACCTCGTATCCGTCCTGGTCGGGCAGGCCGAGGTCGAGCAGGACGACGCCGAACGGCGCCTTGTCCGTGGGCAGGAAGGCCTGCAGGGCCTCCTCGCCGTTGCGGGCGTGAACCACCTCGAAGCCGTGCCGGGCGAGGATCGCGGACAGGGCGGCGGCGACGTGGTCGTCGTCCTCGACGAGCAGGAGCCTCATCGCGTCCCCCTTCGGTTCACCGGTCGTTCAGTCGTCATGCATACCCATCTCGTACGCATGCGGTCGACGTACGTACTCAGGCATCCACGCTGATGGATAAGGACTGCGTCAAGGCCCTTCCGGTTACGTCCGTGTTCCGTTATGCAGCCGGTACGCGGGCAGGGTGTCCCGTTCACGCAGAGTGTCCGGTTGCGGCCGGATCGTTATGCTCAATTTCCCCTCAGATGTAATGACGCTGGTCGCACCGGGTTACTACTGTCCTGCCCAACCGAGGAGGATGGAGCAAGAACCCCCATGGCCGAAGTATCGGTGACCAAGGACGCCGCACCCGCGGCGGACGAACTGGTCGCGCTGAAGAACGTCAACAAGCACTTCGGCGCGTTGCATGTGCTCCAGGACATCGACCTGACGATCGCCCGAGGCGAAGTCGTGGTCGTCATCGGGCCGTCGGGCTCCGGCAAGTCCACACTGTGCCGCGCCATCAACCGCCTGGAGACCGTCGAGTCGGGCTCGATCTCCATCGACGGCAAGCCGCTGCCCCAGGAGGGCAAGGAGCTCGCGAAGCTCCGGGCCGATGTCGGCATGGTCTTCCAGTCCTTCAACCTCTTCGCGCACAAGACGGTGCTCGAGAACGTGATGCTGGGCCAGATCAAGGTCCGCAAGACGGACAAGGCAACGGCCGAGAAGAAGGCCCGCGCCCTGCTCGACCGGGTGGGTGTCGGCGTCCAGGCGGACAAGTACCCCGCGCAGCTCTCCGGTGGTCAGCAGCAGCGCGTCGCCATCGCGCGCGCCCTGGCCATGGACCCGAAGGTGATGCTCTTCGACGAGCCGACCTCCGCCCTCGACCCCGAGATGATCAATGAGGTCCTCGAGGTCATGCAGCAGCTCGCCCAGGAGGGGATGACCATGGTCGTCGTCACCCACGAGATGGGCTTCGCGCGCTCGGCCGCCAACCGCGTCGTGTTCATGGCCGACGGCAAGATCGTCGAAGAGGCCACGCCCGACCAGTTCTTCAGCAACCCGCGCAGCGACCGGGCCAAGGACTTCCTGTCGAAGATCCTTCACCACTGACGCATCCTGGCGTCTACGTCTCAACCTGCCCGACACATAAGGATGTTCACCATGAAGCTCCGCAAGTCCGCCGCCGTAGCGGCCACCATCGCCGCCCTCGCACTGACCGCGACCGCCTGTGGCGGCGAGTCCGGCACCGCCGGTGACAAGCCGAAGGACCCGACCGGCGGCAAGAACGCGCCGAAGCTGCCCACGTACGCCGTCAAGTCCGGCGTCAAGATCGACTCGGCGACGCTGAAGGCGGCCCAGAAGGCCGGCAAGCTCGTCATCGGCTCCAAGGACGACCAGCCCTACCTCGGCTTCCAGGACACCAGCGGCAAGCGCTCCGGCTTCGACATCGAGATCGCCAAGATGGTCGCCGCCGACCTGGGCTTCAAGCCGGACCAGATCGAGTTCAAGACGATCGACTCCGGCGTCCGCGAGACCACCATCTCGAAGGGCGACGTCGACCTGTACGTCGGTACGTACACGATCAACGACGAGCGCAAGAAGCAGGTCGGCTTCGCCGGTCCGTACATGAAGGCCGGTGCCGACCTCCTGGTCCGCAAGGACGAGAAGAGCATCACGGGCCCCGACTCGCTCAAGGGCAAGACGGTCTGCTCCATCAAGGGCTCGACCCCGCTGCAGGAGATCAAGAAGCCGAAGTACGGCGCGAAGACCGTCGAACTCGCCAAGTACTCCGAGTGCGTCCAGCAGCTCACCAACAACGAGGTCGACGCCGTCACCACCGACGACGCCATCCTCAAGGGCTACGCGGCGCAGCGGCCCAACGCCCTGAAGGTCGTCGGCAAGCCGTTCACCGAGGAGCCCTACGGCGTCGGCATGAACAAGGACGACAAGGCGCTGCGTGACGCCGTCACCAACGCGATCGAGGCGCACCAGAAGAACGGCGACTACAAGAAGGCGTACGAGGCGACGCTCGGCCTCTCGGGCGCCGCGTTCGTCGAGCCGCCGGCCCTCGAGCGCTACTGACGTCCCGTACGTCACCTGCGCCACTGACGTCTTGCACGTCACCTGCGTTCAAGTACGTCTCGTCTGAATCGCCTGTCTCGCAGGCAGTGAGTTGACCGGCCCCCGTACGCACCGCCGCCCGCGCGGTGCGTACGGGGCGCGGCTCCCCCTGCCCGACCGCTGCCGCCCACGAGGACATCCCCGTGAATGTATTGCTCGACCATTGGCCGGAATTCCGTGAGGGATTCATAGGCACGATCTGGCTGACCCTGGCCAGCGGCCTGCTGGCGATGCTCCTCGGCGTCGTCCTGGCCGGCTTCCGGGTCTCGCCCGTGCCCCCGCTGCGGTTCTTCGGCACCGCCTGGGTCACCCTCTTCCGCAACACCCCGCTGACGCTTCTCTTCCTCGTCATCTGGTTCGCGGTGCCGCAGGTCTTCGACCTCGGCCTCAGCCCGTGGGCCAAGGCACTGGTCGTACTCAGCGTGTACACCTCGTCGTTCGTGTGCGAGGCCGTCAGGTCCGGCATCAACACGGTGCCCCTCGGCCAGGCCGAGGCCGCCCGGTCGATCGGCATGACGTTCTTCCAGACGCTCGGCACGATCATCCTGCCGCAGGCGGTGCGTACCGTACTGCCGCCGCTGAGCAGCATCTTCATCGCGCTGACCAAGAACTCCGCGATCGCGGGTGCCTTCAGCGTCACCGAGTTGTTCGGGTGGCAGAAGCTGCTGAGCGACAAGGGCTTCCCGATCGCCTGGATCTTCCTCTGGGTCGCTCTCGGCTACCTGGTCATCGTGTTCGTCATCAGCATCTTCTTCCGGGTGCTCGAGCGGAGCCTGGAGGTCGCGCGATGAGCGCCAGCGTCCTTTACGACGCCCCGGGCCCCAAGGCCCGGCTGCGGAACCGGATTTACTCCGTCGTCGGCATCGCTGCGATCGTCGGCTTCGCCGTCTTCGTCGTCATGCGCCTCGCCGACCGGGGCCACTTCGACTCCGCGATGTGGAACATCTTCAACAACGCCGGTGTGCGGGCGAGCATCCGCGACGGCATCCTCACGACGCTCAAGGTGTTCGCGGTCGCCGGTGTCCTGTCACTGGTGCTCGGCGCGCTGCTCGCGGTCGCCCGCGCCTCGGACCACCGTCCGGTCCGTTGGCTGGCCACCGGCTTCATCGAGCTGTTCCGGGCCATCCCCCTGCTGATCACGATCTTCGCCCTGTGGGTGCTGTTCCTCACCTACAAGGACGACCTCGGTGTGGTCGGCGAGAACAACGGCTTCTGGGCCCTGGTCATCGGACTCACCGTCTACAACGCCACGGTGCAGGCCGAGGTGCTGCGGGCCGGCTTCAACGCCGTGCCGAAGGGACAGGTCGAGGCGGCGTACGCCATCGGTCTGCGCAAGTCCCAGGTGATGACCTCGCTGCTGCTGCCGCAGGCGATCAGGTCCATGCTGCCGACGGTCATCAGCCAGCTGGTGGTCACGCTCAAGGACACCTCGCTCGGCTACATCATCACGTACTCGGAACTGCTGTACGCGGCCCGCCAGCTGGCCAACAACACCCTCGTCAACGAACAGTCCCCGTACGTCCCGGTCATCATGGTCACCGGCACGATCTACGTCCTGATGTGTCTGGCCCTGTCGTCCCTCGCCAGCTGGATCGAGCGCCGCGGCCGCCGGGCCAAGACGGGCATCAAGGTGGCAGCTGCCGCCGAGCCCGTCGCAGAGGGTGGCCTCGGCGACGCGGTCCCGGGCGCAGGACCGGCCGCCCCGCTCCTGGAGCCCACCACCGTGGAGACCCAGGCGTCCCCGGAGCCCCGGGACACCGATGGCCCCGACGAGCCGCCGTCCAAGACGAACTGACGGTTCATAAGGTCCGGACGGACCACGCGGTACGACAACGGAGGCAGCGGCGATCACGCCGCTGCCTCCGTCACTTGACGCAAGCACCGGCAATGGGTTGCATACGTTCTGTGATCGCGCACTCCGCTCCACCTGCCCCGCCCGGTACCAACCCGAGGACACCTCCGACGGCAGGGAGCGGCACGCCGTGGACCCGGTGATCGTGGTCGGAGCGGGGCCCGTCGGGCTCACGCTCGCCCTGGCGCTGGCCCGCGCCGGCGTCCCCTCCGTCGTCCTGGACGACGGCCCCGGCAAGGACGAGCAGCGACCCGCGCGCACCGTGGTCCTGCGCGCGGACACGGCCGACCTGGTGTGGCGCCTGACGGGCGTCGCCTTCTACGACTCGCGCTGGACGGCGTGGCGTTCGTTGCGCCGAAAGCAGGAGATCCGCCACCTCGCCTTCGAGGGCGAGGGTGAGGGCGACGGCGGGCACGAAGCCGGGCCCGGCACGGACGGGACCGCGACGGCCGACACCCTTCTGGCCATCGACGGCCCCTCCCCCCTCCACATCGCCCAGCACGAACTCACCACCGCCCTGCGCGAGGCCGCCGCCGAGGAGCGCCTCGTCAAGATCGCCGTCGACAGCCGCCTCGACTCGATCGAGCAGGACGCACACGGCGTCACCGCACACACCCGAGGACCCAAGGGCACCTGGTGGCGCGGCAGTTACCTGGTCGGCTGCGACGGCCCGCGCTCGACCGTGCGCAAGCTGCTCGACATCCGCTTCACCGGCCGCACCGCGGTCGAACGCCACGCCGTGGCCGCCCTGCGCACCGAACTCCCCTGGCCGGGCCAGGCCCTGCTGCACCGGATGCCCCCGTGGCCCGGCGCCCCGATGGAGATCACCGCCCGACCGCTCGCCGAGGGCACCTGGCGCCTCGACTGGCTGCTGCCCGCCCGCAGCGAACTCGTCACGCCGGAAGCCCTGGTGGCCCTCATCCGGGACACCTTGGCCGGCTGGTGCGGCGGCACGACACCCCCGTACGAACTGATCGACACCGGCGTGCACACCGTCCACCACCGCCTCGCCCGGCGCTGGCGCGTCGGCCGTTCCTTCCTCGCCGGCGACGCCGCGCATCTGCTCGGCGCGCTCGGCACGCAGGGCGTCGACGAGGGCCTGCGCGACGCCGACAACCTCGCCTGGAAGCTGGCCCAGTGCTGGCATCACGCCGAGTCCCCCGCCCTCCTCGACAGCTATGAGGCGGAGCGCAGGGACGCGGTCGCCGCGCGGCTGCGGGCGGCCGATCAGGCGTTGCCGATACTGCGCGGGAGCGGTGGTCTGCGCGCGTACGTACCGGGCACCGCGCGCGGGCACGACGCGCTGCTCACCGACGGGCACCTGGGGCGGGGGCCGCTGGGCGAGCCGCCCGTGTACGAGGGCTCGCCCCTGTCGCCGGAGCCCGGCGAGGAGTCGTCCGAGGTCGCCGTCGGGACTGCGGTCGGTGCGCCCGTCGCCGACGTACCGGTCACCTCGCCCGACGGCTCCGTGGTCCGGCTGCGCGACCGCCTCGGTCTCGGCAAACTCCTGGTCGTCCTGGTCGCGCCCGGCACGGGCGTCTGGGACCGGCGGCACTGGCTGACGGCCGGGGTGATGCCACGCCTGGCCGCCGCCGTGACGGCGCTGCCGCTGCCGGGCGAGCTCCTGGTCGCGGAGAGCTATCCGGGGGCCGCCGCGCACACGGTTCTTCTGGTACGTCCCGACGGGCATCTGGTGACGGCGCACGGCGGGGTCCGCCCGGCCGAGCTCTACGCGGCGGCGGACGCGGCGCGCGGCGGCGTACCCGCGCAGACTGCGCAGGCCGCGAAGGCGGCGACCGACAGCTGAGCGGCGGGTGCCCGAACTGCGGACAGCAGTTGACCGGCGCCCGCCCGCATGCTCTACTCCGCGCATGAGCGACACCAGCCAACACCTGTGGCGGAAGGTCCATCTGGACCTCGTCCGCTACCCGGGCTGTGTCTGTACCGCTTCCTGCTGAATCGCCTTTTCCCCTCGCGTCCGCGCGCCCTGCTGCGCCCCGACGCGCCCTTCGCGACTCCTCAGGACGGCACCAGTGTCTGCTCCCAGCTCCCCCGCGCCCGCATCCAACGCCACGACCGCGACCGCGCCCACCGCCGCCGATCTCCTCGCCTTCGTCCGCCGCACCGCCGCCGACGCCGAGCTGATCGCCACGCTTCCGCTCGACCCCGAGGGCCGCACCTGGATCCGCCTCGAAGGGCCCGGCGGCAGCGAGGCCTGGCTGATCGGCTGGCCGCCCGGCACCGGCACGGGCTGGCACGACCACGCCGAGTCGATCGGCGCGTTCACCACGGCATCCGGCGAGTTGAAGGAGAACTCCCTCGCCGTACGCCTCCCCAGCGAGGGCTGGAAGACCCTCGAACTGAACGAAGACGTGGACCGCACAAGGCAGTTGCCCGCGGGCAAGGGCCGCGCCTTCGGCACCCACCACGTGCACGAGGTCCTCAACGGGTCGACGACCGAGCACGCGATCTCCGTCCACGCCTACTACCCGCCCCTCCCCCTGATCCGCCGCTTCAGCCGTACGGAGTCGGTGCTCAGGCTGGAGCAGGTCGAGCAGCCGGAGGACTGGCAGTGAGTACGCAACCCATCGGCATCGACGACCACTTGGAGCGGGTCCGCGCGGGCCTCGACCGCCTCACCCCGCAGCAGGCGTACGAGGCCTTCACCGCCGGCGACGTCCTCCTGGTCGACACCCGCTATGCCGAACTGCGCGACCGCGACGGCCTGGTCCCCGGCGCCCTGGTCGTCGAGCGCAACGAGCTGGAGTGGCGCCTCGACCCGCAGGGCAGCCACCGCGCCCCCGAGGCCACCGGCCATGACCTGCTGGTCGTGGTGTTCTGCAACGAGGGCTACGCCTCCAGTCTCGGCGCCGCCTCCCTGCAGCAGCTGGGCCTGCACCGCGCGACGGACCTGATCGGCGGCTTCCAGGCGTGGAAGGCAGCCGGACTGCCGGTCACCGAGGGGTAGTTGCTCATACGTTGGTGAGGTCGGCCCCCACTCTCCGGCGGGGGCCGACCTCACTCACGTACACGTCCGAAGCTCATTCCTTGGCGGTCGCCACCTCCACGGGCCGCATCCGCAGCGCCGACCGGCCCGGCAGCGCGGTCGCGATCAGGGCGAGCAGTCCGGCGGCCGCGACGACGGCGACGTACACGAGAGGCGTGACCGAGGGTGCCGCGGAACCGGTCATTCCCACGCTGAAGGCGGTCAGCACCGCGAGGGCGATACCGCTGCCGAGCGCGGTCCCGAGCAGCAGCACCGACAGCGCTTCGAGCCGCAGCATGCGCAGGACCTGGCGGCGGGTGGCCCCGGCGAGGCGGAGCATCGCGAACTCGCGGACGCGTTCGGAGACCGACATCGCGAGGGTGTTGACGACGGCGATCGCGGTGAAGGCGAGGACCAGGCCCATGGCGAGGAGGTTGACCTCGGCGTTGGCCTGCTGCCGTTCGGCCTGCAGGGCGTCGACGTCGGCGGGAGCGAGAACGCGTACGCTGGGGAAGTCCTTTACGGCGGCGGCGAGTTGCTCCCGGGGCGTGTCACCGGCGACCAGGACCGTCGAGGCGAGGGGGTTGTCCATGTGCCGGGCGACCAGGTCGTGCGGCAGGGTCAGATCACCGAAGCCGAGGCCCTTGGCGTAGACGGCGGTGACGGTCGCGGTGGTCGGAGTGCCGTCGCCGAGGGTGAGCTTCAGAGTGCTGCCGACCCCCAACCCCAGCTGATCGGCGGCGAGTTCACTGACCGCGGCCTTGCCCTTGCCGAATCCGTCGAGGGAGCCGGCCGTGACATCGGGGTCCCAGGTACGGGTGAGGCCAGCAGGGGTGACGCCCTGGGTCGCGTACTTGTCCAGTCCCACGCGAGCAGTCGTCCGCACCACTTCGGTGGCGGCATCAACGCCCTTGGCCGTACGGATGTCCTGAGCGGCCTGCGCGGGGACGCCCGGCCCCTGTGCCGCGAGCACCCAGTCGGCGCGGATGCCCTCGCGGGCCTGGGCCCGGGCGGCGTCGCCGAGGGTCGGCTGGACGAACAGGACCGTGCAGGTCATGCCGATCAGCAACGTGAGCGGGGTGACGACCGCGGCCATCCGGGCGGCATTTCCCCGCAGGTTGGCGGTGGCCAGACGACCGCTGTTGCCGCTGAGCCGCAGCGGGATGCCGATGACACCGGCAGCCGCTTTGACGAGCAGCGGCCCGAGCAGCGCAACAGCAGCGGACAGGACCACAACGGCCAGGAAGGTCACTGGAGTTGACGCGGGCTCGGTGCGAAGGGCGCTGAGCACCACCACGAGCACGACACCACCGGCAAGCGTGACAAGGCCTGCGACCAGCCGCCCCCACCCGGGGCGACCGCGCTCGACGGCAGCTTCGGCGAGGGCCTCGGCCGGACGGATCCGGGTGATCCGACGGGCGGAAATACGCGCGGCGGCCCAGGCCCCCAGCAACGTCGCACCGACAGCGGCGAACAGCGGAAAGACACTGACGGTGCGCTCCAACGTGGCCGGGACAGCACCCACTTCCACGAACCGGGCATGCAGCCACCCACCCAGCGGCAGCCCGAGCAGCGCACCGGCGACGCCGGCCCCCGCCCCGACCACCAGGGCCTCACGGCCGAGCAGCTTGCGGATCTGCTTCGGCGTCGCGGCGATGGCACGCAGCAGCGCAAGCTCGCGATGGCGCTGCTGAATGGACAACGCGAAGGTACCGACCACCACGAGCACCGCGACGAGCAGCGACGTACCGCCCATGGCACCCCCCATGCTGACCAGCTTGACGCGCGCCCCGGCGGCATCGAGGAACTCCACGGGCCCACGGTCGTCACCGGCACTGACCTGGGCGGTCGTACCGGCAAGTGCCTTGCTCACGGTCTCCTTGAGCGCCCCGGCATCGACGCCCCGCTCGGGCAGCACGCCGATCGCGGTGACCTGCCCGGGCCGACCGGCGAGACGCTGCGCCTCCGCGGTGGAGAAGAAGAGCGAGGTCTGCTGCTGGAGTTCACCGCTGCGGGCCGGCGTCGCGATGCCGCTGATGCGGTACGTCGCCGGGGACCGGGTCGACTGAACGGTGAGCCGGTCACCGGGCGCGAGCCGAGCACGCTCGGCGAGACCACGATCGATGACGATGTCGCCCTTCGCCGTGGGCGCCTTGCCGGCAGCGAGACGGAAGGGAGTGAGGGCGGCCGATTCCCAGGCGTGACCATAGGCAGGCTTGCCCTCTCCACCCACCAACGGCTGGGCAGGGAAGGTGAGTTCAGGTACGACCCGCTCGACACCTGGCAGGCCCTTCACCCGCCCGGCGACACCCTGCGGGAGCCAGGCACGCTCGGCCACGGGTTTCGCTTTGTGCTTGACCTTGGTCTTGCCCTTCTTCTGCTTGACCGTGGTCTGGTGGACGTTCTGGTCGGCGGAGACGATCACGGGAGCACCGGCATACCGCTCGGTGGCGATCTTGCCGCGCAGCCCGGTCTCAAGGAGCGAACCACAGGCGGCAATAAGCGCCGCCGCACACATGAGGGCGAGAAAGGCACCGAGGAAGCCGCCTTTGCGGTCCCGGACGGTCTGCAGGGCATAGCTCAGCATCATGATGCGCCGGTCTCTTTTCTGTTGTGGGCGTCCGGGCCGGGGAAGGCCAGCAGACGGGTGAGGAAAGTGCGGGCGTCGGCCGGAACCCGGTCCTCGGGGCGCTTGTAGCGGTTGAGCAGCGCGATGTACTCCTCGAAGAACTCACGGAGCTCGGCCTGCGTCAGCCGGATCGTGCCCCGCGAGTACGCGAAGTCGTCCGTGTCGCTGTCCCGCTGGAGCTGCTCGAAGAGCTCAAGGTCCGCGGCATACGCATGGTGGTTCAACTCATCCATGACCAGCCGCATCTCGGGGCTCTGCCGGCTCCGCGGCGGGAACCTCCGATCCCCCGGCACGGCACGCCACCAACGCTCACGCGCACGACTGGGACCGCCTTCAGGCCCCTCGGTCTCCTCGACGAATCCATAACGCGCAAGCTCACGCAGGTGATAGCTGGTGGCCCCGGTATTCAGCTCGAGCGCCCTGGCGAGCGTGGCTGAGGTCGCGGGCCCATGCAGCGCGAGATGACCGAGCATCTGCTGCCGACGGGGGTGGGCAAGTGCCCTGAGCGTGGCGAGATCGGAGATCTCGACGGGTGGCTGGACCATGCGTCCACAGTGCTCTGTGCACAGGTACCTGTGCACTGGCGGGACCTGGGGTCTTGCTACGGGGGTTAGCCCCCGTACTCAATCGCCGCCCACCGAAGCCGCCGCCCAAAATCCCCCCGCCAGGGGGGACTTGTCACATCGATCACCCCCACCGGCGATCAGCCGGGTACACACCACCCACGGCGATCAGCCGGGTACGGGCCCGTCCACCGACCGGCAGCGCACCATGAACGAACGCGAGGGGTCGGGTCGGTAGGTGCGTGCTCGACGCATACCGGACCACCTGCAATTGCCCGCGGCGAGCACGTACCTACGGACACGCCCCCGCCTTGACCAACGGCGCTCAGCCACAACCGGGTCAGCAGGGCCCCTCCTGAACCAAAACCGGGTCAGCAGGGGCACGCCCCAAAGCCCCGCCTGCCCCAAACCCAGCCCGTCCGGCGCCTGAGGACCGGGGGCCCGGGGCAGAGCCCCCGCGACCTCAACGAAAGCCGGGCCTCGACGAACACCGCGACCTCAGCCAGACCGGACCAAGCCCAAACGAAGACCTAACCCTCGTCCTCCGCCAAGGCGTCCCGCACAACCCGCAGAGCCATCCCTTCGGAATACCCCCGCCGAGCCAACATCCCCGCCAACCGCCGAACCCGCTTGTCCCGCTCGAGCCCCCGCGTCGCCCGCAGCTTGCGCGCGACGAGTTCCCGCGCCGTGGCCTCCTCCTGCTCGGAGTCGAGCTGCCCGACGGCCTCCTCGATCGTCGTGGGGTCGACCCCCTTGGTCCGCAACTCCTGCGCGAGCGCCCGCCGGGCAAGCCCCCGCCCATGGTGCCGGGACTCCACCCAGGCGCCCGCGAAGGCCGCGTCGTCGATCAGGCCGACCTCCTCGAAGCGGGAGAGTACCTCGTCCGCCACCTCGTCGGGGATCTCCCGCTTGCGCAGCGCGTCCGCGAGTTGCTTGCGGGTGCGTGGCATGCCGGTGAGCAGGCGCAGGCAGATCGCCCGCGCTCGCTCCCCCGGATCGAGGTCCCGCTCGCGCGGTCCCCGGCCCCGGCCGCCGTCGCGCGGCTCCTCCGCCCCGGCCCTCGACGGGTCGAAGGAGCCGCTGTCCTCTTCGGGGGCGTCTTCGAAGACGCCCTCGGAACCGTCACCACGGGACCGGGACCGCCCTCGCCCCGATTCCCCGAAGCCCCGACGCCCGCCACCACTTCGGCCCCCGGCCGTACCCCGGCGCCCACCGCGCGAGCGACCGCCGGGTCCCGGACCTTCGGGCCCTGAACCGTCGGCCTCGGGCCCGAAGTCACCGGACCCGAAGTCACCGGACCCGAAGCCGTCGAGGCCGGACCCGTCCGACCCGAAACGACCAGCCCCGGCCCCGGCGGCAGCCGCCCCGCTCTCCTCAGGCCATTCCGTTCGCCGCACCACGGACTAGCTCTTGGCCGCCGCGGCCTTGGTCGCCTTTGCCTTGGTGGCCGGAGCCGGCACCGACTTGGCAGCGTCCTTGGCGTCGTCCTTGCCTGCGGCCTCGGCGGAAACCGTCGCGGCATCCGCGCCGGGCTCGGCCTCAGGAGCCGGCTTCACACCGACGCCCAGCTTCTCCTTGATCTTCTTCTCGATCTCGTTGGCGAGATCGGGGTTGTCCTTCAGGAAGTTACGGGCGTTCTCCTTGCCCTGGCCGAGCTGGTCGCCCTCGTACGTGTACCAGGCACCGGCCTTGCGCACGAAGCCGTTCTCCACGCCCATGTCGATCAGGCCGCCCTCGCGGCTGATGCCCTGGCCGTAGAGGATGTCGAACTCGGCCTGCTTGAAGGGCGGCGCGACCTTGTTCTTGACGACCTTCACGCGGGTGCGGTTGCCCACCGCGTCCGTGCCGTCCTTGAGCGTCTCGATACGTCGGATGTCGAGCCGCACCGAGGCGTAGAACTTCAGGGCCCGGCCACCGGTCGTGGTCTCCGGCGAGCCGAACATCACGCCGATCTTCTCGCGCAGCTGGTTGATGAAGATCGCGGTGGTCCCGGACTGGTGGAGCGCGCCGGTGATCTTCCGCAGGGCCTGGCTCATCAGACGGGCCTGCAGACCCACGTGGCTGTCGCCCATCTCGCCCTCGATTTCCGCGCGCGGCACGAGTGCCGCCACGGAGTCGATGACGATGAGGTCGAGGGCGCCGGAGCGGACCAGCATGTCGACGATCTCGAGGGCCTGCTCGCCGTTGTCCGGCTGGGACAGGATCAGGTTGTCGATGTCGACGCCGAGCTTCTTGGCGTACTCGGGGTCGAGGGCGTGCTCGGCATCCACGAAGGCCACCGTGCCGCCGGCCTTCTGGGCGTTGGCCACGGCGTGCAGGGTGAGGGTGGTCTTACCGGAGGACTCCGGTCCGTACACCTCCACCACACGGCCGCGCGGGATGCCGCCGACGCCGAGCGCGACGTCGAGCGCGGTCGATCCGGTGGGGATGACCTCGATGGGCTCGTTCGGCCGCTCGCCCAAGCGCATCACTGCGCCCTTGCCGAATTGGCGTTCAATCTGTGCGAGCGCGGCGTCCAACGCCTTCTCGCGGTCGGTTCCTGCCATGGGTTCCACCCGGTTTGCTTGAGTCGATCGCTTCACGTCCAAGACGCTAACGCCTGCCACTGACAATGCGTCCCGACGTCGGTGCCGGCCTGTGGATAACCCTCGGAAATTCCCCGCAAACCCCCACAAAAGCGGGAGCCGAGGCGGGGCTGATGCGAAGCCGGACACCCAATGAGAATGGATGTTCGATTTTGGTGTCAAGCGCACCACGCGGCAGTCGCGACGGCTTATCAGTACCCGCCGACACCCCTGACGGTTGCGGAGCAGGGCAGAATCCCGGTCTGTGACGATCACTGCGCGCGAACTCAACCGGGCAACCCTCAGCCGCCAGCTGCTCCTTGAGCGCGAGCCGTTGACCGTCCCCGACGGCGTGCGGCGCGTGGTCGCGCTCCAGGCACAGCACCCGGCCTCGCCCTACCTCGCCCTGTGGAACCGGCTCGCCGGGTTCGCTCCCGCCGACCTCGATGCCGCCTTCGCCGAGCGTTCGGTGGCCAAGGCGACCCTGATGCGGATCACCCTGCACGCGGTGCACGCCGAGGACTACCCGGTCTTCCGTGCGGCGATGCAGCCCACGCTGTACGCCTCCCGGCTCGGCTTCCGCTTCGCCGAGGCGGGGCTTACCCCTGCGGACGCCGACGAGCTGGTGCCGGAGCTGCTGGCCTTCGCCGATCGGCCGCGCACCTCGGCAGAAATGCAGGCATGGGTCGAGGAGCGGCTCGGTGCCGAGAAGAAAGATGGCGCGTGGTGGGGGCTCAAGGCATACGCGCCGTTGCATCACGCCCCGACGGACGCGCTGTGGTCATTCGGCCACAGGCCGTCCTTCGTCGCAGCAGGGACGCCCGCCCACACAGGACGGGCGGTGGAGCCGGCAGCCCTGCGGACCCTGATCCTGCGCTATCTGGCGGGATTCGGTCCTGCGTCACTGGCGGACGTGGCGCAGTTCGCGATGGTGCAGCGGTCGGCCGTCCGCGAGGCGCTCCGCGCCCTCGACGACACCCTCGAGCAGCTCCAAGGGCCGGACGGCGCCGCCCTGTTCGACCTCCCGGACGCTCCCCGGCCTTCCGCGGAAACCCCCGCCCCGCCCCGGCTCATGGCGATGTGGGACAGCATTCTGCTGGCCTATGCCGACCGCAGCCGGGTGATACCCCCGGCCTACCGCCCCTTGGTGATCCGCAGGAACGGCGACGTACTGCCCACCCTGCTGGTGGACGGGCATGTCGCCGGTGTGTGGCGCCCGGTGGACGGTGGCGTCGAGGCCACCGCCTTCCACCCCCTGTCCCCTGCCGTCTGGGACGGGCTCGCAGCGGAGGCCCAGTCCTCGACAGCGTTCCTCGGAGACCGCGAGGCGGCGGTCTACAGCCGCTACCACCACTGGTGGCAGAAGCTCCCCGAGGCTGAGACGCGACTGCTGTGACTCACGACGAATGCGGACCCGACTCCGAACCCGAACCCGGTCCCGAATCCCGTCCCGGTCCCGAACCTGAACCCGGTCCCGAACCCGAATCCGGTCCCGAACCTGAACCCGGTCCCGAACCCGAATCCGGTCCCGAACCCGAATCCGGTCCCGATTCCGGTGCAGAAGCGGAGTCGCTCTCCTCGCCCCGCAGCTTCGTGCGCGCCCGCGCGAGCGCCCACCCACCCCCACGGCGCCGGTGGCCGTGCACGCGCGGGTCGTCCGTCACGTCGTACCGCTTCACGTACGCGCCCAGGAAGGCCTGCAGTGTCGCGACCGCCGGAATCGCGATCAGCGCGCCGACCGCACCGAGCAGCGCGGTACCCGCGACGACCGAGCCGAAGGCCACCGCGGGGTGGATGTCCACGGTCTTCGCGGTGAGCTTGGGCTGCAGCACGTAGTTCTCGAACTGCTGGTAGATCACCACGAAGACCAGCACCCACAGCGCGTACCAGGGGTTCACGGTGAAGGCGATCAGCATCGGCAGGGCGCCCGCCAGATACGTACCGATGGTGGGGATGAACTGCGAGATGAGGCCCACCCACACCGCGAGCGCGGGCGCGTACGGCACGTCGAGGGCCTGCAGCAGGATGTAGTGCGCGACGCCGGAGATGAGCGCCATCAGGCCGCGCGAGTAGAGATAGCCGCCCGTCTTGTCGACCGCGATCTCCCAGGCGCGCAGCACCTCGGCCTGCTTCGCGGGCGGCAGCACGGAGCACAGGGCCCGCCGCAGTCGCGGCCCGTCGGCCGCGAAGTAGAACGAGAAGAGCAGGATCGTCAGCAGCTGGAAGAGCCCGCCGAGCACCTGGGCGGAGACGTCCAGGACACCGCTCGCACTGTTCTGGACGTACTTCTGCAGCCAGTCCGAGTGCATCAGGCTGTCCTGCAGTTCCACCCGTGACAGCTCGGTGTGGAAGGTCGTGTTGATCCAGTTGATGACCGAGTCGAGGTAGCTCGGGAAATCGTCGACCATGTCGACGATCTGGCCCGCGAGCATCGAGCCGAGCAGCGTGATGAAGCCCGCCCCCGCGATCACCACCCCGAGGAAGACGATCGCGGTGGCCACCCCACGGCGCATGCGGTGCGAGGCCATCCAGCTCACCGCGGGTTCGACCGCCAGCGCGAGGAAGAACGCGATCAGGATGTTGATCAGCAGCCCGGTCAGCTGGTGGAAGGCCCAACTGCCCAGCTGGAAGCAGGCGAAGAGCGCGAGGGCAAGCACCATCGCCCGCGGCAGCCACCGCGGCATGCGGTTGCCCCGCCAGGCCGACTCGGGCCCGTCGGGGGGCGTCGTGGTCGGTGGGCCGGCGTGCTGCGCGAGGTCTTCAGTCGGTGCCACGGAGCAAGTCTCGCGCACGCAACTGACAATCGGGCACCAGTCCGCCACGGCTCAGGGCCGATCGGGACGGGTCTCCGGGGTTGTCCGGGGCTTCTCCTTGCATCGCCGGCGTGTGCCGGTCCGGTCGCCGGACAGGCCTCAGCGCTTGTCGGCCGGGACCCCCATCGCGCCGCACACGGCCCGCCACACGTCCTTGGTTTCCCAGCCGGCGTCGAGTGCCTCTTGCACCGTTCGCCCGCCGAGCTCCGACATCACATGATCGCGCGCAAAGGAGTCGGCGTACGCCGCACCGAAGTGCTCCGCCATCCGCTCCCAGAAGACCGTCAACCGCATACCTTAAGTATCGCGCCCCTGAGGGTGAGCCCAGGGCCTAGGGGCTGCCCTACGGCGATTACCGGCCTACGGTCCGGTGCATGGCTGAATCCCCAGCATCGGCAACAGGAGCGACCGCCCCCGACTCCTCGCTCCCCCAGCTCTCCCGTCTGGCCCGCGCCGAGCAGTTCATCTGGCTCACCGCGCGCGTGCTCGAACAGCGCAGGTTCGCCCATCACTTCCTGGGCGAGCCCGCCGACCCGGTCGAGACCGCCCTGGCCGCGTACCGCAACGAGGACGACGGCTACGGCCACGCCCTCGAGCCCGACCTGCGCGGTCCGGTCAGCCAGCCGCTGCACACCGCGCACGCCCTGCGCGTCCTGGACGCCGTCGGGCGGTGCGGCGGGCAGCGGGCCGAGCGGGTGTGCCGCTACCTCTCGGAGGTGTCGACCCCCGAGGGCGCGCTGCCCGCGATCCATCCGAGCCAGCGCGGCTATCCGGCGGCCCCCTTCGTCCCGGTCGTGGACGATCCGCCGAGCGATCTGCTGGCCACGGGGCCGGTGGTGGGGCTGCTGCACCGCAATCAGGTGTGGCACGCCTGGCTGTTCCGGGCCACCGACTACTGCTGGGCGGCGGTGGAGTCGCTGGACAAGTCCCATCCGTACGAGATCCACGCGGCGGTCACCTTCCTGGACGGCGCCCCGGACCGCTCGCGCGCCCGCGCGGCGGCCGACCGGCTCGGGCGCCTGGTCCGGGAGCAGCGGCTCGCGGTGCTCGACCCCGAGCGGCGCGAGGACTTCCCGGTGGCGCCCGGCTACGCACCCGGCGAGCAGCACTTCCCGCACGACTACGCGCGCGCGGCGGAGTCCTTGGCCCGCTCCTGGTTCACGGACGAGGAGATGGGACGTTCGCTCGACTTCCTGGAGAGCGAGCAGCAGGAGGACGGCGGCTGGCCGATCCACTGGCGCCAGTGGGCCCCGGGCACGGCCCTGGAATGGCGCCCCATCGTCACGATCGAGGCGCTGCGCACCCTAAGGGCGCACGGACGGGCCCTGACCTGACGACGGTCCGGCATCCGGACCTGACGGTGGGCCACCGCCCGCACCGCGTACAGGACTTGGGCCGTCCACGGATTCGGATTCCGGGTCCCGCGCGGCATCCCGCAGCAACAGCGCCGCGATCGCGAGCGCCGTCCCGCGCGGGGCGGAGAGATCGAGACCGGTCTGCTCCGCGATCTTCGCGAGCCGGTTGTCCACGGTGTTGGGGTGCAGCCCAAGCGTCGCCGCCGTGCCCCTGCGGTCCTGCCCCTCGGCGAGATGCGTACGCAGCGTCTGCAGCAGCTCGGGCCGGTCCGTGAGGGGGTCCAGGAGGGCCGCGATCCGATGGCTCGACTCGTTGGGCCGGGAGAGATGGAACTCGAGCAGGACGTCCTCCAGGCGGTGCAGCCCCGGGGGCAGCCCGCACGCGCGCGTGATGCGCAGTATCTCGGTGGCCGTCCGTGCCGCGCCGGGTATCTCGTCGGGCGCCGCCACGGGCACGCAGGCGACCCGCACCGGCGCCCCTGCCGCCCGGCTCAGCCGCGCCGCGAGGTCGTCCGGCGGCGTGCCCGGCCCGGGTGCGACGGCCCGGCCGAGGTCCCCTTCGAGCAGCGCGGGCACCTCCGTACCGAAGGCCTGGTCGAGGGCCGACTGCAACCGCCGCTGCAGCCGTCGCTCCGCCACCGGCCCCCGCTTCGGCGCGGACCCGGGTCCCGCACCGTCGGCCACCCGCAGGGCGAGCACCGACGCGGGTCCGTGCAGCCGGAGTTCGTCCAGGAGTACGTGTCCGGCCGGCAGCACGCCGTCGAGCAGTCCCCGCACCAGTGAGCGGCGCTGGGCCCGCACATCGGCGTCCAGGGCGGCGCGCTCGTCGACGTACGTCTCGGCGACCGCCCCGACGACCCGGTGGTGCGAGGCGAGGAGCAGGTCGACCAGTTCGGCCAGGTCCGCCTCCTCGCCGGGCCCCGCGGCCTCGCGCAGCGCCTGCCACAGGACGTACATCCCGAGGGAGTGCGTGCGCAGGAGCAAGTGCAGTGGCATGCCCTCCTCGGCACGCTGGGCGGCGCGTTCGCGGAACAGGCGCAGGTCGGCCCGGGCGATGCCCGGATCGGCCACACGGCGCAGGAAGAGCCGGATGCCGTGCCGCGCGGTCGCGGCGATCTCCATGTCCTTGATGTCGCCAGGGAGTTGGGCATAGCCGGGGAGCGTCGCGAAGGCCTCGCGCGCCATGCGCCGGGCGAGTTCGGGAACCCGCGGTTCGACGCGCTGCGCGAGGGCCTGCGCGGTGGTGGACAGCACCTCAGGATTCGATGGAGTGATGGCGCCGGGAGTGCGAGTCGTCGACCCACAACTCGTAGACGTAGATCCCGCCGACCGTGTCGTCGTCGAGCGGCCCGATCTTCTTCGACTGGAAGTTGAAGCCCTGCTCCTTCAGGATGCCCTCGTACAGGGAGCGGGAGAGCTTGAAGTCGCCCTGCCGGTCGAGGCCGGACTTGAGGGCGGCGGACTCCAGCTGGATCAACTCCCGGTGCGCGTGCGCCTCTTTCGCCTCACCGAGCTCCTCGTACTCCTCCGCGCGGTCGGCGGAGTACTTGATGATGTGGCCGTGATAGCTGTGCAGCGCGGCCCGCCATTCATCGGGGTCCTTCGGGTCGTACTCCGGAAGGAACTCGTCGCCGACGATGATGCGGCCGCCGGGCGTCAGGTTCTGCTTGATGTTGCTGAAGTAGCGGACCTTGTCCTCGGGTTTGATGTGGTGGTCCGCGAACGAGGAGAAGACGAACTGGAATCGGCCGTCCTCGTTGTCGGCGACATAGGTGCGGCTGTCCGCGTTGATCGCGGTGGCGTTCCCATGGGCGCGCAGATTGCGTTCCAGTTTGTTGCTGCAGGCGAAGTCGATCTCGACGGCCGTGCAGTCGACCTCGTTCTCGGCCGCGAGGCGACGGGTGAAGATTCCCGTGCCGGCGCCCAACTCCAGTACCCGGCAGCGCCCGGAGGGGCCCGAAAAGGCATTGTCCCGGCGGTGCCGGAAAAGCGTCAGCATTTCATTCATCATGTCGACGTAATACGCGTGACGCTCTTCGTATTCGTCGTAGTCGTCGATGGCGATGTACAGAGACATTTCAGCGGTTCTGAGCATGAGCGGGGAAATTTTCCAGTCTTCGAAGATCTGTTGGCTCATCGCCGCTACGCCACCGCGAGCCTCCGAGCCGATCTGGGACGAGACCGAGACGATCTTGTCAAATGCCCTGTCGTGATCGATGACTTCATCGGTGTCGGCGGAGAAGCGGATGACTTTCTCTCTGGCCGAACCAGAGTAACTGCCCAGAACCTGGTCCCCGTCCACCTCGATGATCGAGAAGTCCTTGCCGTAGGCCCCGAACTTGGCCACCAGGTGTTCATAGCTGATGGCGTACACGTGGTACACCGTCGCATAGTAGACGAGAGTCTCGTACATGCGGTGGAAATCACTGTCGGCGGTGAAGGCGAAGACGCGGACGCTCTCCCGGTGCGACGTTTCGTTGATCTCCCGGCCCACGCCCTGCTGCCAGAACAACTCTTCCTGGTCCACCAGTGCGAGCGCCTTGACCCGTGCGTGCAGGGCCTGTTGAGCCGATAACAGGTAGAACGGGTACTGCGTGGCGGGCACGGTGTACTGCCTGCCCTCGTCCAGCAACTCCAGCTGGCTGCCCATCTCGGTGAGCGAATGGCTCACGATGTGCCGGAAACACCTGTTGGTCTGGAAATCCAGGTTCTCCCGAATGTGCTGTGCCGCGGTCTGCACCTTCTCCAGGCCCACGATGAAATCACGGGGAGTGGCCGGCAAAGAGTTCAGGCTGTTGATCAGGTCGCCCCAGGGGGCGGAATGCTGCAAGAAGTTGAAGCTGTGCAGATGGTCGAGGCGCGAGGCCCGCGATGTCGTTTCGAAGCGCAGCGGAAAGACCGGGACTCCCACACCCAGGGCATAGGCCCATTCCGAGGTGACTTCCTCCGATGTGCGCGCGGCCTCGGTGAGAATGACGAGAATCGCGTCGGACGACCTGATGAGCCGCAGCAATTCATTGCGCCAGTCCTGGCCGGCCTGCAGGGCGTCGCGGTCCACAAGGACGTCGAAACGCGCCGACTTCAACTGTCGAATAACGCGTTCCGCATAAGACTTATTGCTGTGGCTGTACGAGATGAATACCCGCATCATCCCCCCTCTGCGCGCACGCCTACACAGCGTTACCGCGACTGTAGCAAGGTCAGAGATCTCTCCGGAAGTGCTAAGTGGCACGGCAAAAAGGGGCAGTTCACACGGCCTCCCTGCGAGCGAGCCACATGGTGTGCTCGCGCGAGATCGCGTCCTCGGCCTCGCTGCACCTGCGCGCCCATTCCGCCTCGTCCTCCCCCAGGGTGGCGAATCCGGCCTTGACCTGCTCCAACTCCCGCGCGGTGAGCCCGTATGCGGCGGCCAGCGGCCGGTACTGCTTGAGCTGCATCCACGCCGTACCCGCGGCGGCCACGGCCGAGGCGCTGCCGAGCCCGTCGTAGTCGATCATGCCGAACCCGTCGAGAAACCCACCCACCAGACCGGCGACGGTGGCGACGATCGTCACGACCGCCCAACGATTGGCGATCCGCCGGAACTTCTCCGCCTTGCGGGAGTACCAGTTCCCCTCGGCCACCAGGCGCCCGTCGACATACGTCTGCCGCCGCACGGCCAGGGGTTCCTGTCGCAGCCGATGCATCTTCGCGGTGATCTCGCCCGGTCCGACCACACCGCCCGGCCACACGTCCGCCATGTCGTGCTTGATGGCCTCGATGTCGTTCACCAGACGCGTCGACGCGGCGGCATCGGTGCAGGCGAACGGCTCGGCCCGGACCGCGAACTTCCAGGCGAGCGTACGCAGCGACTCGGCCGCGGCCCGTCCGCGGTACCACGTCCGCTGCGGGTTGCCGATGGCCAGCCAGAGCGTGGGAATCAGCGACGCCGCCAGCGAGGTCGCCGCCGCCAGGGCGCTCAGGTTGAGCCCGTCGTCGGTCTCGAAGTCGAAGCCGCCGAGCACGGCGCCCGCGACAAGGAACGCAAGCTGCAGCGCGGACCACCGCACGGTGTCCGTCTGCCCGTCCAGCGAGGACCGGTCGGCCGAGCGGAACATCGGAGGAAGGTCGCTGTCCGTCAGGACGAGCTCACGCGGTGCACCCGGCATGGCCAGGATCATGACAACGTCCGCCGAACGGCGCAAGAGACCCCGGTCCGAGCCTTGAGCACGACCCGCCGAGCCCTCGATCACCAGCCCGCCACGAGCCCGCCACGAGCTGCGTCACACCCCGACCACACCCCCGCCACGACCGGTCACGCACGAGCAGACCCCGGCCACGACCGGCCCCACGCCCGCCCACGACCCGGATTGTCAGTGCCGGGGTGCACGATGGGGACCATGGCAGGGACGACAGCGCTCGCATCCTTCTCGCCCGCGACCCGCGGCTGGTTCACGGGCGCCTTCTCGGCGCCCACGGCTGCCCAGGAAGGCGCCTGGCGGGCCATCGGCGAGGGCGCGGACGTCCTGGTCGTGGCCCCGACCGGCTCCGGCAAGACGCTGGCCGCCTTCCTCTCCGCCCTGGACGGCCTCGCGAGCAGCCCGCCGCCCGCGGACCCGAAGAAGCGCTGCCGGGTGCTGTACGTATCGCCGCTGAAGGCCCTCGCCGTGGACGTGGAGCGCAATCTGCGCTCGCCCCTCACGGGCATCAGGCAGGAGTCCGTGCGCCTGGGCCTGCCCGAGCCCGAGGTGAAGGTCGGCATCCGCTCCGGCGACACCCCGGCCGCCGAACGCCGCTCGCTCGCCACCAAGCCGCCGGACATCCTGATCACGACCCCCGAGTCGCTCTTCCTGATGCTGACGTCGTCCACGCGCGAGGCGCTGACGGGCATCGAGACGGTGATCCTGGACGAGGTGCACGCGGTGGCGGGCACCAAGCGCGGCGCCCACCTGGCGCTCTCCCTGGAGCGCCTCGACGAACTCCTGCCGCGCCCCGCACGCCGCATCGGCCTGTCGGCGACGGTACGTCCGGTGGACGAGGTCGCCCGCTATCTGTCGCCGCAGCGCCGCGTGGAGATCGTCCAGCCGCCCTCGGGCAAGGAGTTCGACCTGTCGGTGGTCGTCCCGGTCGAGGACCTGGGCGAGCTGGGCGGCTCGCCGGCCACCGACGCCTCGGGTGGTCAGGACGAGAAGGCCGAGCGGCCGTCCATCTGGCCGCACGTCGAGGAGAAGATCGCCGACCTCGTCCAGGCGCACCGCTCCACCATCGTCTTCGCCAACTCCCGCCGCCTCGCGGAGCGGTTGTGCAACCGGCTGAACGAGATCGCGTACGAGCGCGCCACCGGCGAGACCATGCCGGAGGACCAGACTCCTGCCGAGGTGATGGCCCAGTCCGGAGCCGCCAAGGGCGCCCCGCCCGTGCTCGCCCGCGCGCACCACGGCTCGGTCTCCAAGGAGCAGCGCGCCCTCGTCGAGGAGGACCTGAAGGCGGGCCGCCTGCCGGCCGTCGTCGCCACCTCCAGCCTGGAGCTGGGCATCGACATGGGCGCGGTCGACCTGGTCGTCCAGGTCGAGTCCCCGCCCTCGGTGGCCTCCGGCCTGCAGCGCGTCGGCCGCGCGGGCCACCAGGTGGGCGCCGTGTCCACCGGTGTCGTCTTCCCCAAGTACCGCGGCGATCTGGTGCAGTCCGCGGTGGTCACCGAGCGGATGCGCTCGGGCGAGATCGAGTCCCTCAAGGTCCCCGCCAACCCCCTGGACGTGCTGGCCCAGCAGCTGGTCGCGATGGTCGCCCTGGACACCTGGCAGGTCGACGACCTCCTTGCCGTCACCCGCCGCGCCGCCCCCTTCGCCTCGCTGCCCGAGTCGGCCTTCACCGCCGTCCTCGACATGCTCGCGGGGCGCTATCCGTCCGACGCCTTCGCGGAGTTGCGCCCACGCGTGGTGTGGGACCGCGTGGCCGGTACGGTCACCGGGCGGCCGGGAGCGCAGCGCCTCGCGGTCACCTCCGGCGGCACCATCCCCGACCGCGGCCTCTTCGGCGTCTTCCTCGCGGGCAGCGACCCCAAAAAGGGCGGCGGCCGGGTCGGCGAGCTCGACGAGGAGATGGTCTACGAGTCCCGCGTGGGCGACGTCTTCACGCTGGGCACCAGCTCCTGGCGCATCGAGGACATCACGCGCGACCGCGTCCTGGTCTCCCCCGCCCCCGGCGTCCCCGGCCGGCTGCCCTTCTGGAAGGGCGACCAGCTGGGCCGCCCACTCGAACTGGGCCGCGCCCTGGGCGCGTTCCTGCGCGAAGTCGGCGGCCTCAGTACGGACGACGCCCACACACGCCTCGCCAAGGCGGGCCTCGACCGCTGGGCCGCGGAGAACGTGGTCTCGTACCTCGAGGAGCAGCGCAAGGCCTGCGGCCACATCCCCGACGACCGCACGATCGTCGTCGAGCGGTTCCGCGACGAGCTGGGCGACTGGCGAGTGGTCGTGCACTCCCCCTTCGGCGCCCAGGTGCACGCCCCCTGGGCGCTGGCCCTCGGCGCGAAGCTCACCGAGCGCTTCGGCATGGACGCCCAGGTCATGCACGCCGACGACGGTCTGGTGCTGCGCCTGCCGGACGCCGATCTGATGGGCCTCGACCTGCTCGACCAGGAGCCTGCGAAGCTCGGCATGGAGTACGACGCCGAGCAGGCTCCCGTGGGCGCCGCCGATGTCCTCTTCGACAAGGGCGAGGTCAACCAGATCGTCACGGACCAGGTGGGCGGCTCGGCCCTGTTCGCCTCCCGGTTCCGCGAGTGCGCCGCCCGCGCGCTGCTGCTGCCCCGCCGCAGCCCCGGCAAGCGCACCCCGCTGTGGCAGCAGCGCCAGCGCGCGGCCCAACTCCTCCAGGTGGCCAGCGAGTTCGGTTCGTTCCCGATCGTCCTGGAGGCCGTACGCGAATGCCTCCAGGACGTCTTCGACGTACCCGGCCTCACCGAGCTGATGGGCGACATCGAGTCCCGCCGCGTCCGCCTCGTCGAGGTGACCACCCCCGAACCCTCGCCCTTCGCCCGCTCCCTGCTCTTCGGGTACGTGGCCCAGTTCCTGTACGAGGGCGACTCACCCCTGGCCGAACGCCGTGCGGCGGCCCTCTCTCTCGACTCCCGCCTGCTCGCCGAACTCCTCGGCCAGGCCGAACTGCGCGAGCTCCTGGACGCCGACGTCCTGCACGAGCTGGAGCGCGAGCTCCAGTGGCGCACCGAGGACCGCCGCATCAAGGACGCCGAAGGCGTCGCCGACCTGCTCAGGCTCCTCGGCCCGCTCACGGACGCCGAGTTGGCCGAGCGCGGCGGCGACCGGCAGTGGCCCCAGGACCTCGCCGCCGCCCGCCGAGCCATCCGCGTCCGCATCGCCGGCACCGACCACTGGGCGGCCATCGAGGACGCGGGACGCCTGCGGGACGCCCTCGGCACGGCACTCCCCGTCGGCGTACCGGAAGCATTCACCGAGCCCGTCAAGGACCCTCTGGGCGACCTCCTGGCCCGGCACGCGCGCACCCACGGCCCCTTCACCTCCGCCACCGCCGCCGCGCGCTTCGGCCTCGGCACGGCCGTCACCGAGGGCGCCCTGCAGCGCCTGGCCGCCCAAGGGCGCGTCGTCCAGGGCGAGTTCCACCCGGCGGGCATCGGCCAGGAGTGGTGTGACGCCACCGTCCTGCGCAGGCTCCGCCGCCGTTCCCTGGCCGCCCTGCGCCAGGAGCTGGAGCCGGTGCCGCCCGCCGCGCTCGCGAGCTTCCTGCCCCAGTGGCAGCACATGGGCGGACACGGCCTGCGCGGCATCGACGGCCTGGTCCGTGCCATCGAGCAACTACAGGGCGCATCCGTACCCGCGTCCGCCCTGGAGAAGCTGGTACTCCCCTCCCGCGTACAGGGCTACAACCCGGCCCTCCTCGACGAACTCACCACTACCGGCGAGGCGTTGTGGGCCGGCGCGGGCGCCCTGCCCGGCAAGGACGGCTGGATCTCCCTCTACCTGGCCGACTCCGCGCCCCTCCTCCTGCCCGAACCCCAACCCATGGAGCTCACCGCCCTCCAGGAATCGGTCCTCACCGCGCTCTCCGGCGGGTACGGCCTGTTCTTCCGCCAGATCACCGACCAGGTGCGCGCCACCACCCACCCCGACGCCACCGACCCCCAACTGGCCGACGCCATCTGGGAGCTGGCCTGGTCGGGACGCCTGACCAACGACACCCTGGCCCCGATGCGCGCCCTGCTCGGCTCGGGCCGCACCGCGGGCTCCACCGCCCACCGCGCCAAGCGGACGATCCCGCGCGGGCGTTACGGCTCGCTCACCGCCGCCGCCCGCCCGGCATCCCGCACCGGCCCGCCCACGGTCGCCGGCCGCTGGTCGCTGCTCCCGGCCCGCGAGCCCGACCCGACCCTGCGCGCGCACGCCCTGGCACGCACCCTGCTCGACCGCCACGGCGTGGTCACCCGGGGCGCGGTCGCCGCCGAAGGCGTGGAGGGCGGCTTCTCGGCGACGTACCGCATCCTGTCCGCCTTCGAGGACAGCGGCCAGGCCCGCCGCGGCTATGTCGTCGAGGGCCTCGGTGCGGCCCAGTTCGCGATGGACGGCGCGGTGGACCGCCTGCGCGCGGCCGCCACCGCACAGGAGCGCGGGGACACCCCCGCCGGCGCGGACCGCACGGTGGTCCTCGCGGCGGCCGACCCGGCCAACGCCTACGGAGCGGCACTCGCCTGGCCCGAACCCCCCGCCGGCGCGAGCCACAAGCCGGGCCGCAAGGCAGGCTCCCTGGTCGTCCTCGTGGAGGGCGAGCTCACGCTCTACATGGAGCGCGGCGGCAAGACCCTGCTCGCCTGGCCGTCCGCCCCCGAAAGCCCCGAAGCCCCCGCATCCCCCGACGACCCCCGCCTGCGCGTCGCCGCCGAAGCCCTGGCAGGCGCGGCCCGCGCGGGCTCCCTCGGCAGTTCGGTCACCATCGAGCGGATCAACAGCGCCTCCGCCCTCACCTCACCGCTGGGCCCCCTCCTGGAAGGAGCAGGATTCATCGCCACCCCGCGCGGGCTGCGCCTGCGCGCCTGACGCATTGCCCCTACCCGCACCGATTCGGCCCAACTAGCCTGACCCTCCCCAGCCTTGGAGGCAGGCCATGCGAATCTCCCCGTTCCTCGACCGGAAGCTCGCCCGCCGCTTCGCGACGTACGACACGGACGGCAACCACTACATCGAGAGCCACGACTTCGCGACAGCCGCCTCCCGCCTGGGCGACGCTTTCGGCCTCAATCCCGACGCCGCCCCGCTGGTCCGGCTGCGCGAGCTGCTCCTCGGCCTATGGGCCCACCTCGCCCGGGCCGCCGACAAGGACGCGGACGGCCGGGTCAGTGAGGCCGAGTACAAGGCGGCATTCGCCGCAGGGCTCCTGGAGACACCGGAGTCCTTCGACGCGGGATACGTCCCGTTCCTGGAAGCCCTGATGGACATCGTGGACACCGACGGAGACGGCAAGCTCACCCGCGACGACCACGTCCGCTGGACCGGCGCCCTGATGAACCTCCCCGAGCCGGATGCCAGGGAAGTCTTCGGCCGCCTCGACAAGGACGTGGACGGATTGCTCGGCCGGGACGAACTGCTCGAGGCCATCCGCGAGTTCTACTTCAGTGAGGACCCTCACTCGACGGGGGTCTACCTGCTCGGCCCACTCGACGCCAACTAGCCGAGGCCTCGGGACGCGGAGCCTCGGTCCTCAGGACGCGGGCCTCAGGACGCGAGCCTCAGGACGCGAGCCTCAGGCCGGCACACCCCCTCCGGCGTTCGGCCAAAATCAGCCCCTCCGGCGTTTGAGGAGCGGGGCCCGGGGCGGAGCCCCGCGACCTCGACCCCGGCAGGGCTCACGCCACAACCGACCCCAACACAAGCCCCGCCCAAGAGCCCGCACCCCCCGGCCAGGGCAGGGCAGGGCACCATGGACCCATGCCCGAAGGAGACACCGTCCACCAGGCCGCCCACCGCCTGCACACCGCACTCGCGGGCAGCGCACTCACCCACTCCGACCTGCGCGTCCCCAAATACGCCACCGCCGACCTCACCGGCCGCACCGTCCTGGACGTCACCCCGCGCGGCAAGCACCTGCTCACCCGAATCGAGGGCGGCCTGACCCTCCACTCGCACCTGCGGATGGACGGCTCCTGGAAGATCTACACGCCCGGCGAGCGCTGGGGAGGCGGCCCCGGCCACCAGATCCGTGCGGTCCTCGGCAACGACCACCACACCGCCGTCGGCTACCGCCTGCCCGTCCTCGAACTGCTCCGCACCACCGACGAGCACAAGGCGGTGGGCCACCTCGGCCCCGACCTCCTGGGCCCCGACTGGGACCCGGCCCTGGCCACCGAGAACCTCCTGCGCGACCCCACCCGCCAGCTCGGCGAGGCCCTCCTCGACCAGCGCAACCTCGCGGGCATCGGCAACATCTACAAGTCCGAGCTCTGCTTCCTCGCCGCCGTCACCCCGTGGCTCCCGATCGGCGACCTCCCGGAAGGCACCCCCGAGCGCCTGGTCAAGGCCGCACACCGCCTCCTGGAGGCCAACCGCGACCGCCCCGCCCGCTCCACCACCGGCCGCCGCGACCAGCGCCTCTACGTCTACGGCCGCGCCCCACGCCCCTGCCTGCGCTGCGGCACCCCCGTCCGCCGCGCCGACCAGGGCGACGGCAGCCGCGAGCGCCCCACCTACTGGTGCCCCCGCTGCCAGTCGGGCCCCACCCCGTAGCGGCCCCGCCGAGCAGACCGGGCCACCCCGTTCCGGGCACGCAAAACCCAAAGACGTACGACCAATTGACGCCCCGTCAGATGACCTCGTACCGTCCGCTCATGCCCCTCAAGGCGTACGACCTCACCGGCCGCACCGCATTCGTCACCGGAGCGGCAAGCGGCATAGGCCGCGCCAGTGCCGTGCTGCTCGCCCAGGCGGGCGCCACCGTGCACTGCGCGGACCGCGACGAGAGCGGCCTGCACGAGACCGCGACAGCCATCAAGGCACAGGGCGGCACCGCGGCCGCCCACCCCCTCGACGTCTCCGACCGCGCCCAGGTCAAGGCCGCGGTCACCACGGCCTTCGAGCAGACCGGGCGGCTCGACATCGTCGCGGCCATCGCGGGCATCATGCACAGCAGCCCGGTCCTGGAGACCACGGACGAGGACCTCGACCGGGTCCTGTCGATCAACTTCAAGGGCATCCTGTACGCGTGCCAGGAAGCGGCCCGCCTGATGCTCGCGGCCAAGACCCGCGGCAGCATCGTCACGATGGCGTCCGGCGCCGTCGACACCGGCGGCCCGGGCCTGCTCTGCTACGGCGCGGCCAAGGCCGCCGTCGTCCAGCTCACCAAGACGCTGGCGACGGAGGTCGGCCCGCACGGCATCCGCGTCAACGCGGTCGCCCCGGGCTGGATCCGGACCCCGATGACCCAGCGCCACAACAACAGCGAGGCCCAGGTCCACACCGAGGCCCTGATGTCCCGCATGTCCCCGCTGGGCCGGGTCGGCGAGCCCGACGACATCGCCCACGCCGTGCTGCACCTGGCATCGGACGCCTCGTCATTCACGACGGGCCAGATCCTCCGCCCGAACGGCGGCGTCGCCATGCCTTGGTGACCGCCGCCGTACACGCCGACCCAGCCACTCCGCCCGAACGACGCCGTCGCCACGCCTTGGCCACCACCGTCTCCACGACGGGCCAGACCCTCGACCCGAAGGGCGCCGTCGCCACGCCCTGGCGACCGCCGTCATCCACGACGAGCCAGACCCTCAGCCCGAACGACGCCGCCGCCACGCCTTGGCGACCCTCCCCCGGACGGAGCCCGCAATCCTGCCCTGAACAGTGCCCGAGCCGGGAGCCCGGCCCTGGCCGGCGCCCGAGCCCGAAGGCCGGCCCTCAACGGCGACGACCGAGACCGCAGCCCGCGCAGACCCAGCCCGCACGGACCTCCCCCGCCACGGCACACAGTGCACCGGCAGCAGCCCCAGCCCCCAGCCGCCCGCCACCACGGCCCCCTCCAGCACCCCCGACCCCTCGGGCACCAGCGCCAGGCGCAGCACGGCCCACCACCACAGCGAGCCGAGCACCAGGCCCGCAGCCCCCCACAGAACCAGCCCCCAACGCGCATCACGCCACGTCATGGCAGCCTCCTTCGGGCCGACGCAAGGTCGACGCTAAACCCGAGAGATCACCCGAGGGGAGGGCGCACAGGGCGCATCAGAAGCACCAGGGCGCAGCAGAGGCACAACCAGGAGGCCGGCCCGGCGAGGGACGAGCAGCGAGAAGGCTCAGCCGTTCTCGGCCTGGAACATCCAGTGGTGCTTCTCGAGGTCGGCCGTGATGCCGATCAGCAGATCCTGGCTGACCGGGTCCGCATCACCGGTCGCCTCGACCCGCTCACGCATCCGCGTGATCACCGCGCCGAGCGCGTCCACCAGGTGCTGCACGGCGTCCACGTCCTTGACCCACCCGCCGGCCACGGCGGCGATCCCGCTGCTCTGCGCGACCGTCGCGGCCCGCCCGTCGGGCGAGACACCGAGTGTGGAGGCGCGCTCGGCCACGGAGTCCGAGTGCAGCCGGGCGGTGTCCACGACCTCGTCGAGCTGCAGGTGCACCGACCTGAAGCGGGGCCCGACCACGTTCCAGTGGATCTGCTTCGCGACCAGCGACAGATCGACGAGGTCCACCAGGGCGCCCTGCAGGGCGTCGGAGACGGTCTTCAGATCCGCATCGGACAGCGGGCTCTTCACGACGTACATACGTTTCCTCCCATGCCAAATCCCCCGTCTCAGCCGAGTCGTCTACCTCGGCTCTATCAACCATGGCACACCCGGCAAAAGCAGACATTTGGGAGGCCGAAAGGGGTCATTCGAGAGGCTAGGCCCGGGCCCAGGAAACGCCGGAGCCCCGGCCTGCGACTACCTGAGGTTCAGGCAGCGCACACCGGGGCTCCGGAAAGAAGCTGGATCAGGCGGCGACGACGTCCACGGCCTCCGCAGGGGCCTTGATCGTGACGCGCTCGGGCGGCACATGCGTCACGGACACGGAACGCATCGGCCGTACCGCAACGGGCACTGGCTCTCGCACCGCTGGCTCGGCCGCAGCCGACTCGGCAAGTTCGGCGAGCGACAACTCGTCGCTCACTTCGCGCATGAGCTCGGACATCCGTACGTCAAGCGCGTCGCAGATCGCGGAGAGCAGCTCGGAGGAAGCCTCCTTCTGCCCCCGTTCCACCTCGGAGAGATAGCCGAGCGATACTCGGGCGGACGAGGAGACTTCGCGCAGAGTACGGCCCTGGCGCTGGCGCTGCCGACGCAGCACGTCACCCAGCAGGCGACGGAGCAGAATCATCGGTGGCTCCCTCCTCGGACCGCGTAGCCGCATCCTTCACGCCCCACCGTACCGCCTCGCGCCGCGGCCGTGCGGGGAGCGATGTCGTGTTCACTCAGGGCTGCAAACATCAAATCCCCCCGTTCTGTTCCGTATCCTGTGCCCGCGCATTCGCGAGAAGTACGTCTACGAGCAGATCGAACACGCACCGTACACTCTCCCTACGGATTTCCGAACGGTTGCCGTTCAACCGCAGAGCGGCGACTTTCCCATCTGTCGGACCGCCTGCAGGCCCCTCGAAGCCCCCGGAATCAGCCCCGGGACCAGCGACGGCGACGTATACGGTGCCCACCGGCTGCCCGTCCTGCGGGTCCGGCCCCGCGACTCCGGTGGTAGCGATACCCCAGTCCGCCTCGAGGACCGCCCTGGCCCCCCGCGCCATCTGCAGGGCGACCTCGGCATCCACCGCACCGCGCTCCGCCAGGAGGGTGCCGTCGACGCCGAGGACCTGGTGCTTCAGTTCGGTGGCGTACGCGGTCACCGATCCCCTGAAGACCCGCGAGGCCCCCGGCACGGCCGTGAGCTCGGCGGCGACAAGACCGCCGGTCAGGGATTCGGCGACGGCGAGCGTCTCACCGCGCAGGGCGAGCAGCTCCAGAACCCGAGCGGCACCGGAGGCGACGTCAGTCACGCCGAGTGCTCCCGGGAGTCCCGAGCAGCCTCGGCCGCCGCGGCAAGACCCTGCCGGCGCAGCACGACCGCCTGGCGCACATAGTCGAGCCCGGTCACCACGGTCAGCACGACGGCGACCATCATCACCCAGAAGCGCAGCGTGGCCAGCGGCCCGGTCAGCGCCAGGACGTACATCCCCACCGCCGTCCCCTGCGCGAGGGTCTTCAGCTTGCCGCCGCGACTGGCCGGAATGACTCCGTACCGGATCACGATGAACCGCAGCAGCGTGATGCCCAGCTCACGCCCGAGGATCACCCCGGTCACCCACCACGGAAGATCACCGAGCAGCGACAGCGTGATCAGCGCGGCACCCATGATCGCCTTGTCGGCGATGGGGTCGGCGATCTTCCCGAAGTCGGTGACCAGGTTGTACGTACGCGCCAGATGCCCGTCGAAGAGATCGGTGATCATGGCGACGGCGAACGCGGCCCAGGCCAGCGAGCGCCAGGCGGGGTCGTGTCCTCCGTCGGCGAGCAGCAGCATCAAGAAGCCCGGCACCAGCACGAGCCGGAGCATGGTCAGGATGTTCGCGATGTTCCACAGGCTGGCCTGATTGACGGCCGCAGCCCCCAGCTTGCCGCCGGGTGCCGGCTTGCGCTCACCCGCCGCGGATGCCGGGACTCCGGTCATCTGCCCGCCTCCTCAAGACACTCGACCACCAGGTCGACACCAAGAGTTCCGACGACCTTTGCCTCGACCATACGACCGACAGTCAAGCCCTCACCGCTGGTGAACACCACCTGTCCGTCCGTCTCGGGCGCCTGGTGAGCGGCCCGGCCGAACGCGCCGTCCTCGCCGTCCACGGACTCCACGAGGACGCTCAGGGTCTCCCCGAGCCGCTCCTCGGCACGCTGCGCGGTCAGCTCCTCGGCCAGGCGGGAGATGCGCGCCAGACGCTCGGCGACGACCTCCTCGTCCAGCTTGTTCTCGTACGTCGCCGCCTCGGTGCCCTCCTCGTCGGAGTAGCCGAAGACACCGATCGCGTCGAGCCGCGCGTTCGTGAGGAACCGCTCCAGCTCGGCGACGTCGGCCTCGGTCTCGCCGGGGAAGCCCACGATGAAGTTGGACCGCACACCGGCCTGCGGGGCCTTGGCGCGGATCTGCTCGAGCAGGTCCAGGAACCGGTCGGTGTCCCCGAAGCGCCGCATCGAGCGCAGCACGTCGGGCGCCGAGTGCTGGAAGGAGAGGTCGAAGTACGGCGCGACCTGGTCGGTCGACGTCAGTACGTCGATGAGTCCGGGCCGCATCTCGGCGGGCTGCAGATAGCTGACCCGCACCCGCTCGATCCCCTCGACGGCGGCCAGCTCGGGCAGCAGCGTCTCCAGGAGCCGGATGTCGCCGAGGTCCTTGCCGTACGAGGTGTTGTTCTCGGAGACCAGCATGACCTCCTTGACGCCCTGCTCGGCGAGCCAGCGGGTCTCGCCGAGGACGTCGGAGGGCCGGCGCGAGATGAAGGAGCCGCGGAACGACGGGATGGCGCAGAACGAGCAGCGCCGGTCGCAGCCGGAGGCCAGCTTCACGGAGGCGACCGGGGCGTTGCCCATGCGTCGCCGCAGCGGCGCGCGCGGGCCGGAGGCCGGGGCCACGCCGTCGGGCAGGTCCTCGGGCGCGCTCTCCGCGGCCTGGGCGTCCTGCGCGTGGCCGGGCAGGGCCACGTCGGCGTCCTGGCGCTCGGCCGGGCTGATCGGCAGCAGCTTGCGCCGGTCGCGCGGGGCGTGGGCCTCGATGTTCCCGCCGCTCAGGATGGTGTTCAGGCGGCTGGAGATGTCGGTGTAGTCGTCGAAGCCGAGCACTCCGTCGGCCTCGGGAAGGGCTTCGGCGAGCTCCTTGCCGTACCGCTCGGCCATGCAGCCCACGGCCACGACGGCCTGGGTCCTGCCGTGGTCCTTGAGGTCATTGGCTTCGAGGAGCGCGTCGACGGAGTCCTTCTTGGCGGCTTCGACAAAACCGCAGGTGTTGACGACAGCGACATCCGCGTCTTCGGCGTTCTCAACGAGTTGCCAGCCGTCCGCCTCCAAGCGGCCTGCGAGCTCCTCCGAGTCCACCTCGTTACGGGCGCAGCCAAGAGTGACGAGAGCGACGGTACGGCGTTCGGGCATGGGGTCAAGACTACTTTGTTATCACGCAGGCCCCCGCCGCGAGGGTTCCTGCACCTCGCTGCGGGGGCCTGGCTACTGCCGCTCGGCCGTGCTGCGCCGCTGGTCAGCCCACTTCGGGGTCTGCGCCGTTGTCGCCCTTGGTGTAGGAGAGACGCTCGACCTGGCCCGGCTTGAAGTCGTCCTTGACCTCCTTGCCGTTCACGAACAGCTTGATCGCGCCCGCGTCGCCCACCACGAGATCGATCCGCTGCTTGTCCGTGAAGGACTTGGACTGGCCCTGCTCGAGCAGCCCGTCGAACATCAGCCGGCCGTTGTGGTCCTTGGCCGAGATCCAGCTGCGGCCCTCGTCCGCGGTGATCAGGACGGTGACCTTGCCCTTGGGGGCACCGGCGATCGCGCTGTTCCCGGGGTCGGGCTTCTGGTCGCCGGGCTTGGTCGGGGTGGGCTTGTCGGGTGACGGCTTACCGGACTGGGCCGTCGGGGTGCCTTCGGCCACCGGGTTCTTCGTGCCCTGGTCGTCGCCCTTGAACAGGGTGAAGCCGACGAAGCCGATCACGGCGACGATGGCGGCGACCATGGCGGCGGTCCAGTTGGGGCGGCGCGGCTCGGGCCTGATCCGCTCCGCCTCGAAGAGCGGCGCCGCGGGCGTGGGCGCGGGACGGCCGCCGTGCTCGGCGTCGAACCGCTCGATCAGTGGCGCCGGATCGATGCCGACGGCGCGCGCGATGGTCCTGATGTGACCGCGCGCGTAGACGTCCCCGCCGCAGCGGGAGAAGTCGTCCTGCTCGATCGCGTGCACGATGGGGATGCGCACTCGGGTGGCGGTACTGACTTCGTCGACGGTGAGGCCCGCGTCGATCCGGGCCTCCTGGAGGGCACGGCCGACCGAAGGCCGGTCGTCTTCGGTGAACGAAGGCCGGTCGTCTTCAGGGGAGTTGCCGATGGACACGAGGGCGCCTTTCGAGCGTGTAGCCACCTGCTGGATGTTCAGTCTAGGGGTGGTACGAAAGGGTGGGGCAACCGGGCAGACGCACTTTGTACGCCATCAGAATGGCCGGACATCCGACGGGTCGATCCCCGGGATCAGAATGTCCGGACTTCCTGACGGTGGGACATCTGCCTGTCCTTCCTTCCAACTTGACGTACGCCGAAGAGAAACGGTTGCCTGCCGTTCCCTTACGGGTGAGCCTCCCCGCGGATCACGGCGAGCACTCCATCCATTTCGTCCGGCTTGACCAGCACGTCCCGAGCCTTGGACCCCTCGCTGGGCCCGACGATGTTCCGCGACTCCATCAGGTCCATCAGCCGGCCGGCCTTCGCGAAGCCCACGCGGAGCTTGCGCTGCAGCATCGACGTCGACCCGAATTGGGTGGAGACCACCAGCTCAGCGGCCTGGCAGAGCAGGTCCAGGTCGTCGCCGATCTCCTCGTCGATCTCCTTCTTCTGCTTGGTGCCCACGGTGACGTCTTCGCGGAAGACGGGCGCCATCTGGTCCTTGCAGTGCTGGACGACGGCCTGGATCTCGTCCTCGGTGACGAAGGCGCCCTGCATTCGGGTCGGCTTGTTCGCCCCCATGGGCAGGAAGAGACCGTCACCCTTGCCGATCAGCTTCTCGGCACCCGGCTGGTCGAGGATGACCCGGCTGTCGGCGAGCGAGGAGGTGGCGAAGGCCAGACGGGACGGCACATTCGCCTTGATCAGGCCGGTCACGACGTCGACCGAGGGCCGCTGGGTGGCGAGCACCAGGTGGATGCCGGCCGCACGCGCGAGCTGCGTGATGCGCACGATCGAGTCCTCGACGTCACGCGGGGCGACCATCATCAGGTCGGCGAGCTCGTCGACGATGACCAGCAGATACGGGTACGTCTTGAGCTCGCGCTCACTGCCTTCGGGCGTCTTCAGCTTGCCGTCACGAATGGCCTGATTGAAGTCGTCGATGTGCCGGTAGCCGAAGGCCGCGAGGTCGTCGTAGCGAAGATCCATCTCGCGTACGACCCACTGCAGGGCCTCGGCCGCCCGCTTCGGGTTGGTGATGATCGGCGTGATGAGGTGCGGGATGCCCTCGTACGCCGTCAGCTCCACGCGCTTGGGGTCGACGAGGACCATACGGACGTCCTCGGGGGTCGCCCGGCACATGATCGAGGTGATCAGACAGTTGATGCACGAGGACTTGCCGGAGCCCGTGGCACCGGCGACCAGGATGTGCGGCATCTTGGCCATGTTCGCCATGACATAGCCGCCCTCGACGTCCTTGCCGAGCGCGACGAGCATGGGGTGGTCGTCCTCGGCGGCGTCCGCGAGCCGCAGGACGTCGCCGACGTTGACCATCTCGCGGTCGGTGTTCGGGATCTCGATGCCGACCGCGGACTTGCCGGGGATCGGCGAGATGATCCGGACGTCGGGCGAGGCCACGGCGTACGCGATGTTCTTGGCCAGGGCCGTGATCTTCTCGACCTTCACCGCGGGCCCGAGCTCGACCTCGTACCGGGTGACCGTCGGTCCGCGCGTGAAGCCGGTGACGTCGGCGTCGACCTTGAATTCGGTGAATACGTTGCTGAGCGCGGCCACGACCGCGTCGTTCGCGGCGCTGCGGGCCTTGCCCGGGCCGCCGCGTGCCAGCAGGTCGAGCGAGGGCAGCGAATAGGTGATGTCCCCGGCGAGCTGGAGCTGCTCGGCACGCGGCGGAAGGTCGCGGGCCGAGTCGGGGGCCTTCTTGGTGAGGTCGGGCACTCCGGCCAGCGGCATCTGCACGGCCCGGTCGGCGCCGGACTCCGCCCGGGGCTCCGGCTTGGGCTCCGACTCGCGCGCGGTGGGCAGCGGGGTCGGCGTCGGATCCGGGCGCTCGACCGCGGTGACGCCCTGGGTGAGGTCGGCGACCAGCGGGGACGGCGGCATGCCGTGCAGCACGGCGCCGTCGAGCGCGGCGGCCGCTGCGGCGGCCACGTCCACGGCGTCCATGGGCCGGTCGAAGGCGGGCTGCACGCTGGGCCTGCGCGGCCTGCGCCGCTTGGTCAGGGCCTCTTCCTCGGCCTGCTCCGGGTCGGACACCTGGGCAGAGTGCGGACCCCGGCGGCGGGACTTGGCGGGCAGGGCCTCGCGCCACTGCTCGTCGTAGCGGGCGTCGTCGTCCTCCTGGGCGAAATCGACGGGCTCGGGGTCCTTCTCGATGACACCGAGCTTCTGGCCGAGCAGCCGCAGGCGCTGCGGGATGGCGTTGACCGGCGTCGCGGTGACCACGAGCAGGCCGAAGACGGTGAGCAGGACCAGGAGCGGTACGGCGAGCACCTCGCCCATGGTGAAGATCAGCGGCCGGGACGCGGCCCAGCCGATGAGTCCGCCGGCATCCCTTATGGCCTCGGTGCCCTCGCCGCGCCCAGGCGCCCCGCACGCCATGTGGACCTGGCCGAGCACGCCGATGACGAGGGCGGACAGGCCGATCACGATGCGGCCGTTGGCCTCGGGCTTCTCGGGGTGGCGGATGAGGCGGAAGGCGATGGTGCCCAGGAGCAGCGGCGCGAGCAGGTCGAGCCGGCCGAAGGCTCCGGTGACGAGCATTTCGACGAGGTCGCCGACGGGGCCGCGCAGGTTGGACCAGGTACCGGCCGCCACGATCAGGGCGAGGCCGAGCAGCAGCAGCGCCAGGCCGTCCTTGCGGTGCGCGGGGTCGAGGCCCTTGGCGCCACGCCCTATGCCGCGGAACATCGCGCCCACGGTGTGCGCCATGCCGAGCCAGAAGGCGCGCACCAGCTTGTACAAGCCCCCGGTGGGGTTGGGCGCGGGCTTGGGTGCGGGCTTCTTGGCCGCCGCCTTCTTGGCGGGGGCTTTCTTCGCGGGCGCCTTTTTCGCAACGGCCTTCTTAGCCGGAGCCTTCTTCGGGGCGGCCGCTTTCTTCGCGGGCGCCTTCTTGGCTGCGGACGGACGTGAGGCCATGAGGGTGAGGTTACCGGTGGAGACCACAACGGACACGTGTGCCCACTGCTTCACCCTTTCGTGTCGCCCTTGCCACGGCCGGGAACTGACGTCGGCTCAGCGGTCCACCGCTCCGTCAGTTCTGCGAGGGAACTGAAGGTGCGTCCGTGTCCGCGCCGGGCTCCAGGGCGTCAAGTGCCCGCCGCAGGCCGGTGAGTTTGCGTTCGAGATGAGCGGCCGTGGCCACCGCGGCCGCGTCCGCCGAGTCGTCGTCGAGCTGCTTGGAGAGCGCCTCGGCCTGCTCCTCGACGGCGGCGAGCCGCGCGGAGAGTTCGGCGAGCAGCGCGACCGGCTCCTTGGTGTCGCCGGCGGGCGACTTGCCGCCGCCCTCGAGCTGGAGGCGCAGCAGGGCGGCCTGCTCGCGGAGTTGGCAGTTCTTCATGTAGAGCTCGACGAACACCGAGACCTTGGCGCGCAGCACCCAGGGGTCGAACGGCTTGGAGATGTAGTCGACCGCGCCGGCCGCGTACCCACGGAAGGTGTGGTGCGGGCCGTGGTTGATCGCGGTGAGGAAGATGATCGGGATGTCCCGGGTCCGCTCCCGGCGCTTGATGTGCGCGGCCGTTTCGAATCCATCCATTCCCGGCATCTGGACGTCCAGCAGAATGACCGCGAAATCGTCCGTGAGCAGAGCCTTGAGCGCTTCCTCCCCGGACGATGCCCGCACCAGTGTCTGATCGAGCGCGGAGAGGATGGCCTCCAGCGCGAGCAGATTCTCCGGCCGGTCATCGACCAGGAGGATCTTGGCCTTCTGCACCATGGCCCGTCCTCCTCGCCCCGGCAGTACACCGGTCGCCGCCCCAGGGGACGACTCCCTTGCGCCGCCCGTCCTTGTGCCGGTCATGGTAGCCGCACCCCGCCTGTCGCCACACCCTGTCACCGCGATGTCACTGTGCACGTAGCAGAAACGCAGTGGGAGACCAGAAGGTTCCCCGAATACCGCACTTCTACACGGCGTCGGCCACACTCTGTCAGCAACTCCGTGTAAGGGGGCCGCTTCTCGGCCGCCCCCTGGCACCGTCCGGTCACTCCTCGCGCATCCAGCGCTCCATGACCGACAGCAGATGATCGGGATCGACCGGCTTCGTCACATAGTCGGAAGCACCGGAGTCGATGGCCTTCTCCCGGTCGCCCTTCATCGCCTTGGCGGTGAGCGCGATGATCGGCAGTCCGGCGAACTGCGGCATCCTGCGGATCGCCGTCGTCGTCGCGTAACCGTCCATCTCCGGCATCATGATGTCCATCAGGACGAGCGTCACATCGTCGTGCTGCTCCAGGACTTCGATGCCCTCGCGGCCGTTCTCGGCGTACAGCACCGACAGGCCGTGCTGCTCCAGGACGCTGGTGAGCGCGAACACATTGCGGATGTCGTCGTCGACGATCAGCACCTTCTCGCCGCCGAACCGGAACGTCCGCCGCTCGCGCGGCGCCTCCTCGCCCGCGGGCGCCCACGACTCCTGCCCACTGCTCGGCCCGGCGCCGGGCTGCCCCGGCAGCGCGGGCCGCTGGTCCGGCGCCTGCACGGTCCTGCGGCGCCGCCTGAACAGCATCCCGGGGCCGGCGGGCTCCGGCTCGGGCCCGCCACGCTGCAGGCCGCTGTCGGGGCCCGCCACGAAGGTGTCCTCGGCCGCGGCGGGCAACTCCGGTCGCACCGACTCGGAGCTCGACGCGCCCACCGGGGGCAGCTGCGGGTAGCCCTGCGGCGGGAGTTCGCTGGGGCGCATCGGCAAATACAGCGTGAAGGTGGAGCCACGCCCCGGCTCGCTCTGCGCGTGAATCTCACCGCCGAGCAGCTTGGCGATCTCCCGGCTGATGGAGAGCCCGAGCCCGGTACCGCCGTACTTGCGGCTGGTCGTGCCGTCCGCCTGCTTGAACGCCTCGAAGATGACCCGCATCTTGCTGCCGGCGATGCCGATTCCGGTGTCGGTGACCGAGAACGCGATCAGATCGGCGTCCGCGTCGCGCAGCGAGCCCGTCTCGAGCAGTTGCTCGCGGATCTCGTTCGGCACATCGGAGTTGGCGTGCCGGATGACCAGCTCGACCGCCCCGCTGTCGGTGAACTTGACCGCGTTGGCGAGCAGATTGCGCAGCACCTGAAGGAGCCGCTGCTCGTCCGTGTGCAGCGTCGCAGGCAGCTCCGGCGAGACCCGGACCGAGAAGTCGAGGCCCTTCTCCGCCGTGAGCGGCCGGAACGTCGCCTCCACGTAGTCGACGAGCTGGACGACCGCGATCCGCGTCGGCGACACATCCATCTTGCCCGCCTCGACCTTGGACAGGTCGAGGATGTCGTTGATCAGCTGCAGCAGGTCGGAGCCCGCGCCGTGGATCGTCTCGGCGAACTCGACCTGCTTCGGGGAGAGATTGCCCTCCGCGTTGTCGGCGAGCAGCTTCGCGAGGATGAGCAGCGAGTTCAGCGGCGTACGCAACTCGTGCGACATGTTCGCCAGGAACTCGGACTTGTAGCGCATCGACACCGCGAGCTGCTCGGCACGCTCCTCCAGGACCTGCCGCGCCTCTTCGATCTCGGTGTTCTTGACCTCGATGTCGCGGTTCTGCTGGGCGAGCAGCTCGGCCTTCTCCTCCAGCTCCGCGTTGGACTCCTGCAGCGCCTTCTGCCGGTTCTCCAACTCGGCCGAGCGCTCCCGCAGTTGCTCGGTCAGCTCCTGCGACTGCGAGAGCAGCACTTCGGTCTTCGTGTTGACGGAGATGGTGTTGACGCTCGTCGCGATCATCTCGGCGATCTGGCTGAGGAAGTCCCGCTGGATCTGCGTGAACGGCTGGAACGACGCCAGCTCGATCACCCCGAGCACCTTGCCCTCGAAGAGCACCGGCAGCACGATCACCTGCGCCGGCGGGGCGTCCCCGAGCCCGGAGGCGATCTTGAGATAGCCGCTCGGCGCGTTCTCCACCAGGATGGTCCGCTTCTCGGTGGCGGCCGTCCCGATCAGCGTCTCGCCGGGCTTGAAGGACGTGGGCATGGAGCCCATCGAGTAGCCGTAACTGCCGAGCATCCGCAGTTCGTACGCGCCCTCGGCGTCGTCCGCCCCGATCTCCGCCACATCGTCCGTGGCAAGCGCCAGGAAGAACGCGCCGTGCTGCGCCGAGACCACCGGCGTCAGCTCGCTCATGATCAGGCCCGCGACGTCGGCGAGGTCGCGGCGGCCCTGCATCAGGCCGGAGATACGGGCGAGGTTGCCCTTGAGCCAGTCCTGCTCCTTGTTGGCGATCGTGGTGTCACGCAGGTTCGCGATCATCGTGTTGATGTTGTCCTGCAGGACCTGGATCTCGCCGGCCGCGTCCACGTCGATCTTGAGGTTCAGATCGCCGCGGGTCACCGCGGTGGCGACGGCCGCGATGGCGCGCACCTGGCGGGTGAGGTTCCCGGCCATCTCGTTCACCGATTCGGTGAGGTCGCGCCAGGTGCCGTCGACGTCGCGCACCCGTGCCTGGCCGCCCAGTTGGCCCTCCGTGCCCACCTCGCGGGCGACCCGGGTGACCTGCTCGGCGAAGCTGGAGAGCTGGTCGACCATCGTGTTGATGGTCGTCTTCAGCTCGAGGATCTCGCCGCGCGCATCGATGTCGATCTTCTTGGTCAGATCGCCCTTCGCGATGGCCGTGGTGACCATCGCGATGTTGCGCACCTGACCGGTCAGGTTGGACGCCATCGAGTTCACGGACTCGGTGAGGTCCTTCCACGTACCGGCCACGCCCGGCACACGCGCCTGCCCGCCCAGGATGCCGTCGGTGCCCACCTCGCGGGCCACGCGCGTGACCTCGTCGGCGAACGAACTCAGCGTCGTCACCATGGTGTTGACGGTGTCGGCGAGCTGCGCGACCTCGCCGCGCGCCTCGACGGTGACCTTCTTGGTGAGGTCACCGCTGGCGACCGCCGCGGAGACCTGGGAGATGTTCCGCACCTGGACGGTCAGGTTGTTGGCCATCAGGTTGACGTTGTCGCTCAGGTCCTTCCAGATGCCGGTGACACCCGGCACATTGGCCTGACCGCCCAGCTGGCCCTCCGTACCCACCTCACGGGCGACCCGGGTCACCTGCTCGGCGAACGACGACAGCTGGTCCACCATCGTGTTCACGGTGGTGACGAGCTCGAGGATCTCGCCCTTCGCGTCGACGGTGATCTTCTTCGACAGGTCGCCCATGGCGACCGCCGTGGTCACCTCGGCGATGTTGCGCACCTGCATGGTCAGGTTGTTGGCCATGCCGTTCACGGACTGCGTGAGGTCCTTCCAGGTGCCGGAGACTCCCTGCACCTCGGCCTGGCCGCCCAGGATGCCGTCCGTACCCACTTCGCGGGCCACCCTGGTGACCTGCTCGGCGAAGGCGGACAGCTGGTCCACCATCGTGTTCAGGGTGTTCTTGAGCTCCAGGATCTCGCCGCGCGCGTCCACGTCGATCTTCTGCGACAGGTCACCGCGCGCGACCGCGGTCGCGACCTGCGCGATGTTCCGCACCTGGGCGGTGAGGTTGCCGGCCATGCCGTTCACGGAGTCCGTCAGGTCGCGCCACACACCGGCCACGCCGGGCACCTGCGCCTGACCGCCGAGCCGGCCCTCCGTACCCACGTCACGGGCGACCCGGGTCACCTGGTCGGCGAAGGCCGAGAGCTGGTCGACCATCGTGTTGATGGTGTTCTTGAGCTCCAGGATCTCGCCGCGCGCATCGACGTCGATCTTCTGCGACAGGTCACCCCGGGCCACTGCCGTCGTGACCTGAGCGATCTGCCGCACCTGTGAAGTCAGGTTGCCCGCCATGAAGTTGACGGAGTCCGTGAGTTCCTTCCACGTCCCGCTCACGCCGTCGACCCGCGCCTGCCCGCCCAGGCGTCCCTCGGTACCCACGTCACGGGCCATGCGCGTGACCTGGTCGGCGAAGCTCGACAGCTGATCCACCATGGTGTTCACGGTGTTCTTCAGCTGGAGCATCTCGCCGGACACGTCGACGGTGACCTTTTGCGACAGATCACCGTTGGCGACCGCCGTCGTCACCTGCGCGATGTTGCGGACCTGCCCGGTGAGGTTGCGGAAGGCCGTGTTGACGGAGTCCGTCAGGTCCTTCCACGTACCGGCCGCGCCCTGCACCTCCGCCTGACCGCCCAGCTCACCCTCGACGCCGATCTCCCGCGCCACCCGCGTCACTTCGGAACCGAAGGCCGAGAGCTGGTCCACCATCGTGTTGACGGTGTTCTTCAACTCCAGCATTTCACCGGCCACATCGACGGTGACCTTCTGCGACAGATCACCGCTCGCGACCGCCGTCGTCACCTGCGCGATGTCCCGCACCTGTGTGGTCAGGTTGCGGAAGACCGTGTTGACGGAGTCCGTCAGATCCTTCCAAGTCCCCGCCGCACCCGGCACATTGGCCTGACCGCCCAGCTGCCCCTCGGCGCCGACCTCGTTGGCCACACGTGTGACCTCGTCCGCGAACGTACGCAGGGTCTCGGTCATCTGGTTGATCGTTTCGGCGAGCTGGGCGACCTCGCCGCGCGCGCTCACCGTGACCTTCTGCGAGAGGTCACCGCTCGCGACCGCCGTCGTGACCTGAGCGATCCCGCGCACCTGCGCGGTCAGGTTGCCGGCCATCAGGTTCACCGAGTCGGTGAGGTCCTTCCACACCCCGGCCACACCCGGCACCTGCGCCTGACCGCCGAGTTCGCCCTCGGTACCCACCTCACGGGCGACGCGGGTCACCTCGGAGGAGAAGGACGACAGCTGATCCACCATGGTGTTCACGGTGTTCTTCAGCTCGAGCATCTCGCCCGCGACGTGAACCGTGACCTTCCGGGACAGATCGCCCTTGGCCACCGCGGTCGTCACGAGAGCGATGTCACGTACCTGTGCGGTGAGCCGGTACGCCATCGTGTTGACCGAATCCGTGAGATCCTTCCACGAACCGGACATTCCACGCACCCGGGCCTGACCGCCGAGCTTGCCCTCGGTACCGACCTCGCTGGCCACCCGGGTCACCTCGTCGGTGAACCGCGACAGCTGGTCGACCAGGTTGTTGACCGTCCGCCCGACCTTCAGGAACTCCCCGCGCAGCGGATGCGCCGTCCCGTCCGGCCCCTGCGCCTTGAGCTCCATCCGCTGCTCGAGGTCACCCTCGGCCACCGCGGACAGCACCCGGCCGACCTCGGAGACCGGACGTACAAGATCGTCAACCAGGGCGTTGGACGCGTCGATCGCCGCGGCCCAGGACCCTTCACCGGCCCCGTGCTCAAGACGTTCCGTGAGTTTTCCCTCACGCCCCACCATGCGCCGCACCCGCGCCATCTCACCGGTCAGGTGCAGATTGCGGTCCGCCACCTCGTTGAAGACAGCCGCGATCTCCGCCATCACCCCGTCGTTCGAGACGGTGAGCCGCTTGCGGAAATTGCCGTCCCGCATGGCGACCAGCGAGGCCAGCAGCCTGTTCAGAGCCGCTGTGTCGACTTCGGTCGTCCCGTTGCTCCGACTGTTACGGGACGGGCCGCCTTTCGCACGCGTGCTCTTCACGCGCGCCGGTGCGCCAGACTCCACTGTGTCCCTCCCGCAGGGCTCGACCGCTTGCTGGGTTCTGCTCGAGTCTTCGCTTAGAGCTTGCCCAGTGTTTCACTACGGCGCACCGGGCTGTCCTGACCCACCAACGTAACCCGCAGAGTCCCCCGCTCGTTCCATTCTTCGGGCAGGGCTTGCCCTTCGCCGGTCTCCCGGCGAGAAGCCGCCTTCGGGCCGGCGGAGTCAAAACAGTTCGGCAGCTTTCCCGGAAGCTCATGCCCGACCTGTGGCGTGAGATGCGCCTCTCGGTGTTCAGGGGCGTCCCCTCCTGGGGATACCCCTGAACACCGAGCCAGCCTCCCCATTAACCTGTCGTACGAACCAACGTGCCCACCACCGGGGAAGCAATCAGCGCTCGGCCCGGGCGCATGAACTGGGGGACGCCGACACCATGGGGAGTTCTGTGATCACCGCGCGGGCGGCTGCCACCTTCGACCCCCTCGGGCGCTCCGTCGCGACCGCCCGTGGCTTCGTCCGCGACACTCTGCAGGGCTGGGGCTACTCGGACATCATCGACGACGCCGTCGTCCTCACCAGCGAACTCGTCACCAACGCGGTGGTACACGCCGGCACCACGGCCGACGTGCGGTGTCTGCGTACGGAAGACGCGGTACGCATCGAGGTCGCCGACCGCTACCCAGAACGGGAGATTCCTCTCCAACCGGGCCGTTACACCGCTCCCGACCGCGAAGGCGGCCGCGGACTGCAGCTGTGCGCGGCCATCGCCGGACGCTGGGGCGTGGAGTACACCTCCACCCACAAGCAGGTCTGGTTCCAACTCGACCTGCCGGAACGCCCGGTGGGCACCCGCAGCTCCAGCCCGGCCCTCGCCACCGACCTGCTGCCGATCGCCGACAGCCGGGTCCGCGTCGCCGTCGTCCAGATAGACCGCACCGGCACCATCTCCTCGTGGAACGAGGACGCGGAGACACTTTTCGGGTACGCCGCCGAAAAAGTCAACGGCAAGCCCCTCACCGACTTCGCCGCCTGGCCGCACACCCCCGGCACCGGCACCGGCATCGCCGAGGCCCTGCAACTCTCCCGCTGGGAAGGCAGTTACGGCATCCGCGGCGCCGACGGCCGGGTGATTCCCGTCTACGCCTCTCATCTGCGGGTACGAGACACGGACGGCGATCCGTCCACGGTCTGTCTGCTCGTACGCGACCACGAGCGCGCCGTCCTGCAGACTCCCCTGCGCGGACCCGCGCCGGACGCCGCCGCGCACGCCGAGGGCCAGGGCACCGACCCCTTCAACGCGTTCATCGGCTCCCCTCCCCCGGACGACCTGGACGGCCTCCTGCAGCGCACGGTCGAGCGCGCCCGGGACATGCTCGACGGCGACGCCGCGTTCCTGCTCCTCGCCACGGACGACGAGACCGAACTGGAAGTACGCGCCTCCACCGGCCTCCCCTCCGCCCGCCAGCGCTTCGCCCGCGTCCCCGTCGAGGCCGGCACCGGCCGCTACGGCTCCGCCCGGATGCCCGCCGTCCACGAGGACCTCAGCCTCGTCCCCGGCGCCGCCCCACTCCTGAGCGGCACCGGAATGCGCTCGGTCGTCACGGTCCCGCTCAAGGTCGAGGGCCGCCTCACCGGCTCGCTCGGGGTGGCCGCGGAGAACCCCGGCCGGTACTCCAACGAGGAAGCCCTGCGCCTGCAGTTCGCCGCCGACCGCATCGCCCTCGCCGTCGAATCGGCCCGCCTCAGCGAGCTCGAGCGCCTGCGCCGCGGCTCGCTGAGCTTCCTGGTCGAGGCCTCCGACCTCCTCGCGGGCACCCTGGACCGCGACCAGACCCTGGCCCTCATGGCCCAGATGACCGTGCCGACCCTCGCCACCTGGTGCGCGGTCTACACGATCGCCGACCAGTCCTCGGAGCCGTACCTCTCCTATGTCCTGCACGAGGACGAGGAGCGCATCGACGGCCTCAAGGCCCTGCTCTCCCGCATCGCCCCGCCCGACCCGGTACCGACCCCCGGCGCCCGCGTCTGGACCGCCCCCTCCGAGGCCGCGCACCAGGCGGCCCTGCGCTCATCCATGCGCAGCCTCGGCCTCGGCGAGCCCACCCGCCTCGGCGCCGGCATCGGCACGACGCTGGCCACGGCCTCCGCGGTCGGCGGCGAGACGGTCGTCCTGCCCCTGGTCGCCCGCAACCGCGTCATCGGCATGCTGACCCTCGGCAAGCCCTCCGAGGAACACTTCCGCCAGGAGATCCTCGAACTCGCCGAGGACCTCTCCCGAAGGGCCGCCCTGGCCCTGGACAACGCCCGCCTCTACTCCGAGCGCATGGCCATCAGCCAGTCCCTGCAGCGCAGCCTGCTCCCGCCGGGCCTCCCCCAGATCCCCGGCGTCGAGGTCGAGGTCATCTACCGCGCGGCCGGCGAAGGCAACGAAGTGGGCGGCGACTTCTACGACCTCTTCCCCATCCGCGACGGCGCGTACGGCTTCGCCATCGGCGACGTCTGCGGCACCGGCCCCGAGGCGGCCGCGGTCACCGGCCTCGCCCGGCACGCCCTGCGCCTGCTCGCCCGCGAGGGCTTCGGCGGCCCCGCGGTCCTGGAGCGCCTGAACGCCGCGATCCTCGACGAGGGAGCCCGCAGCCGCTTCCTCACCCTCCTCTACGGCGAGTTGTGGCCCCAGGAGGACGGCTCCGCCATCCTCAAGGTCGTCTGCGCCGGCCATCCCCTGCCGCTGCGGCTGCGCCAGGACGGCACGGTCGAGCCGTACGCGGACCCGCAGCCGCTCCTCGGCGTGATGGACGACCTGGAACTGTACGAGCAGACGGTCACGCTCGAACCGGGCGACGTGCTGCTCTGCGTCACGGACGGCGTCACCGAACGCCGCGAGGGCACCCGCATGCTCGGCGACGACGGCCTGTCCGACGTCCTGACCACCTGCACGGGCCTCACGGCCGGCGCGGTAGCCGCCCGCATCATGCGCGCCGTCGAACGCTTCGCCACGGACGCCCCGTCCGACGACATGGCCATCCTCGCGATGCGTATCCCGGAGCCCCACACGGACTGAGGGGAAGGCGCAGGACAGCCCCCGGAAACACAAGAAGGCCCCGCCCGAATCAACGGGCGGGGCCTTCCAATTCTGAGCCCCCATGCGGAATCGAACCGCAGACCTTCTCCTTACCATGGAGACGCTCTACCGACTGAGCTATAGGGGCCTGCTGCCTTGCGCGGTTTCCCGCTTGGCAACGAGGTAGATCATACCCCGAACAAACCCCTGCGCAGAACCGCCCATTCCTCTGGACCGGCAACTCCCCCGCTGCCACGATGCGCGCATGCTGACCCGAGGCAATACGTCCTTACGCACCGCCCTCACGGCCCTCTTCATGTGCGCGGCCCTGGTGCTCGTCGGCTGTTCGTCCGGCGCCGAGGACAAGCCTCCCAAGAAGTCCAACGCCCCCTCGACTCCCTCGGCCCCCAAGGAAAGGCCCCGGCCCGGCGACCAGAAGGTGACGTTCACCTGGGACGGCCAGAAGCGCACGTACACCGTGCACGCCCCGCCCGGTTACACCCCGGACAGGCCACTCCCCCTCGTGATCACCATGCACCCGTTCCCGAGCGACGGCACCTTCGTCACGATGCTCAGCGGCATGAGCGAGAAGGCCGACAAGGAAAACTTCCTCGTCGCGTATCCCGACGGCATCGACGGCGGCCTCAACGCCCTGTCGTGCTGCGGCGGCGAGGACGACATCGGTTTCCTCCGTACGCTGACCAAGCGCCTGGTCGACACCTGGAACGCCGACCCGGAACGCATCTACGCGACGGGCATCTCCAACGGCGGGGACATGTCCTTCAAGCTCGCAGTGGAACTCTCCGACACCTTCGCCGCGATCGCCCCGGTCAGCGGCGGCTACACCGGCAACGTGACGAACGACAAGACCTATCTGCCCAAGAGCCCGGTCTCGGTGATCACCTTCATCGGCGGCAACGACAACTACTACGGAGCCTTCGACACCGGCATCAAGGCATGGCAGCAGCGCCTCAAGTGCAAGGCGGGTACGCCCGCGAAGCTCAAGCAGCGGGCCACACGGACCTCGGCCAAGTGCGGTGACGGAACCGACGTGGTGACGTACCGGATACCCGAGATGGGCCATCACTGGCCGGGCGGCTACGCGGACATGGCCTATCGGGACTCCCCGGTCAACGCCACGGACCTGATGTGGGAGTTCTTCGCCGCACACCCCAAGAAGAAGTCCTAGAACGCGGGTTGGAGAAGCCCACCGAGCGCGTTGCAGGCGGACACGACCCGCTGCAGTTCCCGCCGCGACAGTCCGGCACCGATGGGCAGCGCCAGCGTCTCGTCGGCAGCACGCTCGGTCTCGGCCAGGACGACGTCCCGGCGAAAGGCCGGCATCCGGTGCACCGGAGTCTTCACCGGCACCCGGCAGTCAACTCCCTTGGCCCGTACGGCACGGGCGAACGCATCCCGGTCCGGCCGCCCATTGCCGGGCACCCGCACCACGTACTGCTGGTACGTGTGTCCTTCTCCGGGAGCCGGCGTGACGACGCCACTGAGCCGGGCGTCCAGATAGGCCGCGTGCCCTCGCCGCCGCACCACGCCGTCGTACGGCTCACTGCTCTCGGCCTGCTCCACGACCAACAGCCCATGCCGCCGCCCGACTTCACCGAGCGCTCCCATGCCTGCCGTCCTGCCGAAGCGGTGAACCACGACGACGGCCGAGGTCCGCGGGGTGACTGCGGCGGCCACGGCTTCGGCATCGAGGCAGTACGTCGCCGAGTCTATGTCCGCGAACACGGGCAGCCCGCCCGCCTGTACGACAGCCTCGGCGACCTCGGCGTTGCCGTACGCAGGCACGATGACCTCGTCGCCGAGCCCGACGCCGGCGGCCTTGAGCATTCCAACTGTCCCCATGACTGGGGATGTTGGCTGCGCAACGTGAACACAAGGTGACAGAAAACAAAAAGACGCTGGTCCCCGAACCGAAGTTCGGGGACCAGCGTCTTTATGAAGATTAGTTCGGCGGCGTCCTACTCTCCCACAGGGTCCCCCCTGCAGTACCATCGGCGCTGTGAGGCTTAGCTTCCGGGTTCGGAATGTAACCGGGCGTTTCCCTCACGCTATGACCACCGAAACACTTTGAAATTTTGAACCGATGCCTCAACCACCCTGTGGCCCAGGGGGGAGGCGTGTTGTTCGTTATTTCAGAACTAACACAGTGGACGCGAGCAACTGAGGACAAGCCCTCGGCCTATTAGTACCAGTCAGCTCCACCCCTTACAGGGCTTCCACATCTGGCCTATCAACCCAGTCGTCTACTGGGAGCCTTAACCAATCAAGTTGGTGGGAATACTCATCTTGAAGCAGGCTTCCCGCTTAGATGCTTTCAGCGGTTATCCTTTCCGAACGTAGCCAACCAGCCATGCCCTTGGCAGGACAACTGGCACACCAGAGGTTCGTCCGTCCCGGTCCTCTCGTACTAGGGACAGCCCTTCTCAATATTCCTACGCGCACAGCGGATAGGGACCGAACTGTCTCACGACGTTCTAAACCCAGCTCGCGTACCGCTTTAATGGGCGAACAGCCCAACCCTTGGGACCGACTCCAGCCCCAGGATGCGACGAGCCGACATCGAGGTGCCAAACCATCCCGTCGATATGGACTCTTGGGGAAGATCAGCCTGTTATCCCCGGGGTACCTTTTATCCGTTGAGCGACGGCGCTTCCACAAGCCACCGCCGGATCACTAGTCCCGACTTTCGTCCCTGCTCGACCCGTCGGTCTCACAGTCAAGCTCCCTTGTGCACTTACACTCAACACCTGATTGCCAACCAGGCTGAGGGAACCTTTGGGCGCCTCCGTTACTCTTTGGGAGGCAACCGCCCCAGTTAAACTACCCATCAGACACTGTCCCTGATCCGGATCACGGACCCAGGTTAGACATCCAGCACGACCAGAGTGGTATTTCAACGACGACTCCCCCTGAACTGGCGTCCAAGGTTCAAAGTCTCCCACCTATCCTACACAAGCCGAACCGAACACCAATATCAAACTGTAGTAAAGGTCCCGGGGTCTTTCCGTCCTGCTGCGCGAAACGAGCATCTTTACTCGTAGTGCAATTTCACCGGGCCTATGGTTGAGACAGTCGAGAAGTCGTTACGCCATTCGTGCAGGTCGGAACTTACCCGACAAGGAATTTCGCTACCTTAGGATGGTTATAGTTACCACCGCCGTTTACTGGCGCTTAAGTTCTCAGCTTCGCACACCCGAAAGTGCACTAACCGGTCCCCTTAACGTTCCAGCACCGGGCAGGCGTCAGTCCGTATACATCGCCTTACGGCTTCGCACGGACCTGTGTTTTTAGTAAACAGTCGCTTCTCGCTGGTCTCTGCGGCCACCCCCAGCTCAGGAAGCAAGTTCCTTCACCAGTGATGGCCCCCCTTCTCCCGAAGTTACGGGGGCATTTTGCCGAGTTCCTTAACCATAGTTCACCCGAACGCCTCGGTATTCTCTACCTGACCACCTGAGTCGGTTTAGGGTACGGGCCGCCATGAAACTCGCTAGAGGCTTTTCTCGACAGCATAGGATCATCCACTTCACCACAATCGGCTCGGCATCAGGTCTCACCCTTATATGTCATCCGGATTTGCCTAGATGACGGGCTACACCCTTACCCCGGGACTACCACCGCCCGGGCTGGACTACCTTCCTGCGTCACCCCATCGCTTACCTACTACAAGTCTGGTTCGTCGGCTCCACCACTTTCCTTTCCCCGAAGGGTCCGGAACGGCTTCACGGACTTAGCATCGCCTGATTCAGTATTGGGCGTTTCAAAGCGGGTACCGGAATATCAACCGGTTGTCCATCGACTACGCCTGTCGGCCTCGCCTTAGGTCCCGACTTACCCTGGGCAGATCAGCTTGACCCAGGAACCCTTAGTCAATCGGCGCACACGTTTCTCACGTGTGTATCGCTACTCATGCCTGCATTCTCACTCGTGAACCGTCCACAACTCGCTTCCGCGGCTGCTTCACCCGGCACACGACGCTCCCCTACCCATCCCAGCGGGCGTTGGCCCTATTGCTGGAATGACACGACTTCGGCGGTACGCTTGAGCCCCGCTACATTGTCGGCGCGGAATCACTAGACCAGTGAGCTATTACGCACTCTTTCAAGGGTGGCTGCTTCTAAGCCAACCTCCTGGTTGTCTCTGCGACTCCACATCCTTTCCCACTTAGCGTACGCTTAGGGGCCTTAGTCGATGCTCTGGGCTGTTTCCCTCTCGACCATGGAGCTTATCCCCCACAGTCTCACTGCCACGCTCTCACTTACCGGCATTCGGAGTTTGGCTAAGGTCAGTAACCCGGTAGGGCCCATCGCCTATCCAGTGCTCTACCTCCGGCAAGAAACACGTGACGCTGCACCTAAATGCATTTCGGGGAGAACCAGCTATCACGGAGTTTGATTGGCCTTTCACCCCTAACCACAGGTCATCCCCCAGGTTTTCAACCCTGGTGGGTTCGGTCCTCCACGACCTCTTACAGCCGCTTCAACCTGCCCATGGCTAGATCACTCCGCTTCGGGTCTAGAGCGTGCAACTCAATCGCCCTATTCGGACTCGCTTTCGCTACGGCTTCCCCACACGGGTTAACCTCGCTACACACCGCTAACTCGCAGGCTCATTCTTCAAAAGGCACGCAGTCACGACTGACAGCACAAGTGCTGCCAGCGACGCTCCCACGGCTTGTAGGCACACGGTTTCAGGTACTATTTCACTCCGCTCCCGCGGTACTTTTCACCATTCCCTCACGGTACTATCCGCTATCGGTCACCAGGGAATATTTAGGCTTAGCGGGTGGTCCCGCCAGATTCACACGGGATTTCTCGGGCCCCGTGCTACTTGGGTGTCTCTCAAACGAGCCGTTGACGTTTCGACTACGGGGGTCTTACCCTCTACGCCGGACCTTTCGCATGTCCTTCGTCTACATCAACGGTTTCTGACTCGTCTCACAGCCGGCAGACTGTGAAAGAGAGATCCCACAACCCCGCATGCGCAACCCCTGCCGGGTCTCACACGCATACGGTTTGGCCTCATCCGGTTTCGCTCGCCACTACTCCCGGAATCACGGTTGTTTTCTCTTCCTGAGGGTACTGAGATGTTTCACTTCCCCTCGTTCCCTCCACATGCCCTATGTGTTCAGGCATGGGTGACAGTCCATGACGACTGCCGGGTTTCCCCATTCGGAAACCCCCGGATCAAAGTCTGGTTGACGACTCCCCGGGGACTATCGTGGCCTCCCACGTCCTTCATCGGTTCCTGGTGCCAAGGCATCCACCGTGCGCCCTTAAAAACTTGGCCACAGATGCTCGCGTCCACTGTGTAGTTCTCAAACAACGACCAACCACCCATCACCCTGACCCTTACGGTCAAGTTCACTGGGGCCGGCATCCCGAAGCACAACCTTGCGGCCGTTACTTCAGATACCCAACAGCGTGCCCGGCCCAGTCCCCAACCCGCTTCGCTTTCCACGCTCCGAAGAGCAGTACTTGCGGCCCGAGTTGGCCAACTGTGCCGAATAATCAACGTTCCACCCATGAGCAACCACCGTCGAACGTGTGCCGACGTAATGGCCCTGGACCACCAAGCAAGCTTGGCGGCCTAGATGCTCCTTAGAAAGGAGGTGATCCAGCCGCACCTTCCGGTACGGCTACCTTGTTACGACTTCGTCCCAATCGCCAGTCCCACCTTCGACAGCTCCCTCCCACAAGGGGTTGGGCCACCGGCTTCGGGTGTTACCGACTTTCGTGACGTGACGGGCGGTGTGTACAAGGCCCGGGAACGTATTCACCGCAGCAATGCTGATCTGCGATTACTAGCAACTCCGACTTCATGGGGTCGAGTTGCAGACCCCAATCCGAACTGAGACCGGCTTTTTGAGATTCGCTCCACCTTGCGGTTTCGCAGCTCATTGTACCGGCCATTGTAGCACGTGTGCAGCCCAAGACATAAGGGGCATGATGACTTGACGTCGTCCCCACCTTCCTCCGAGTTGACCCCGGCGGTCTCCTGTGAGTCCCCATCACCCCGAAGGGCATGCTGGCAACACAGGACAAGGGTTGCGCTCGTTGCGGGACTTAACCCAACATCTCACGACACGAGCTGACGACAGCCATGCACCACCTGTATACCGACCACAAGGGGGGCACTATCTCTAATGCTTTCCGGTATATGTCAAGCCTTGGTAAGGTTCTTCGCGTTGCGTCGAATTAAGCCACATGCTCCGCTGCTTGTGCGGGCCCCCGTCAATTCCTTTGAGTTTTAGCCTTGCGGCCGTACTCCCCAGGCGGGGAACTTAATGCGTTAGCTGCGGCACCGACGACGTGGAATGTCGCCAACACCTAGTTCCCACCGTTTACGGCGTGGACTACCAGGGTATCTAATCCTGTTCGCTCCCCACGCTTTCGCTCCTCAGCGTCAGTAATGGCCCAGAGATCCGCCTTCGCCACCGGTGTTCCTCCTGATATCTGCGCATTTCACCGCTACACCAGGAATTCCGATCTCCCCTACCACACTCTAGCTAGCCCGTATCGAATGCAGAACCGGGGTTAAGCCCCGGTCTTTCACACCCGACGTGACAAGCCGCCTACGAGCTCTTTACGCCCAATAATTCCGGACAACGCTTGCGCCCTACGTATTACCGCGGCTGCTGGCACGTAGTTAGCCGGCGCTTCTTCTGCAGGTACCGTCACTTTCGCTTCTTCCCTGCTGAAAGAGGTTTACAACCCGAAGGCCGTCATCCCTCACGCGGCGTCGCTGCATCAGGCTTTCGCCCATTGTGCAATATTCCCCACTGCTGCCTCCCGTAGGAGTCTGGGCCGTGTCTCAGTCCCAGTGTGGCCGGTCGCCCTCTCAGGCCGGCTACCCGTCGTCGCCTTGGTGAGCCATTACCTCACCAACAAGCTGATAGGCCGCGGGCTCATCCTTCACCGCCGGAGCTTTTAACTCCCTGCCAGGAGGCAAGGAGTGTTATCCGGTATTAGACCCCGTTTCCAGGGCTTGTCCCAGAGTGAAGGGCAGATTGCCCACGTGTTACTCACCCGTTCGCCACTAATCCACCCCGAAGGGCTTCATCGTTCGACTTGCATGTGTTAAGCACGCCGCCAGCGTTCGTCCTGAGCCAGGATCAAACTCTCCGTGAATGTTTTCCCGTAATCGGGACGACACCACGAGAGCGGAACAACCAGGAGGAATAGTCCCGGTCGTTCACAGCGTCCTCGCTGTGTTTGCCTACCAACCGGTGTAGATCGGCAGGACTTTTTCAAAGGAACCTCATCCCCAGCCAAGATTGGCCGTGGACGGGGTATCAACATATCTGGCGTTGATTTTTGGCACGCTGTTGAGTTCTCAAGGAACGGACGCTTCCTTTGTACTCACCCTCTCGGGCTTTCCTCCGGGCGCTTCCCTTCGGTCTTGCGTTTCCGACTCTATCAGACGCTTTCGTGTCCGATTTTCTCGGCGCTTTCCAGGTTTTCGCTTTCGCGCTTTCCCTTTCGGCGTTTCCAACTCTACCAGATCCTTTTCCCATTCCGTTTCCGGTGTGAAATTCGAATCCGTGGCCGTTGGGAGCCATTTGCCTTTCGGCGAAGCCCGACTTTATCAGAGATTCTGAGTCGGATTTTCCGTCCCGTCCGGGTGGCTCCGGACACGCGAAGGTGCCGGGTTCCCGTTCAGGCGGAGACGTAAACGTACTGGAGCGGGGCGCCTCGATGCAAATCGAGGTGCCCCGCTCCGGCCGAGCTGCTACGTGGGGGTCAGACCTCGACGACCACGGGGAGGATCATCGGGCGCCGGCGGTAGTTGTCCGAGACCCACTTGCCCAGCGTGCGGCGGACGAGCTGCTGCAGCTGGTGGGGCTCGACGACGCCGTCCTGTGCCGACTTCTCCAGGACTTCATGGATCTTGGGGATGACTTCTCCGAACCTGGAGTCGTCGATGCCCGAGCCGCGCGCCTGGATGTGCGGGCCTCCGGTGATCTTGCCGCTGGTCGAGTCGACCACGATGAAGACCGAGATGATGCCTTCGTCGCCGAGGATGCGGCGGTCCTTGAGGGACGACTCGGTGACGTCGCCGACCGAGAGCCCGTCGACGTACACATAACCGGCCTGGACCTTGCCGACGATCTTCGCCTTGCCGCCGACGAGGTCGACGACGACGCCGTCCTCGGCGATCACGATGTGGTCCGGGGCCACTCCGGTGAGGGCGCCCAGTTCTGCGTTGGCCCTGAGGTGTCGCCATTCGCCGTGGACCGGCATCAGGTTCTTGGGCTTGCAGATGTTGTAGAAGTACAGAAGCTCGCCGGCCGAGGCGTGGCCCGAGACGTGGACCTTGGCGTTGCCCTTGTGGACGACGTTCGCGCCCCAGCGGGTCAGGCCGTTGATCACGCGGTAGACCGCGTTCTCGTTACCCGGGATGAGGGACGAGGCCAGGATGACCGTGTCGCCCTGGACGATGCGGATCTGGTGGTCCCGGTTGGCCATGCGGGACAGGGCCGCCATCGGCTCGCCCTGGGAGCCGGTGCAGACGAGGACGACCTCGTTGTCCGGCAGGTCGTCGAGCGTCTTGACGTCGACCACCAGGCCGGCGGGGACGCGGAGATAGCCCAGGTCGCGCGCGATGCCCATGTTGCGGACCATCGAGCGGCCGACGAAGGCGACGCGGCGGCCGTACTCGTGGGCGGCGTCCAGGATCTGCTGGATGCGGTGGACGTGGCTGGCGAAGCTCGCCACGATGATCCGCTTGCTGGCGCTCGCGAAGACCTGTCGTACGACATTGGAGATCTCGCGCTCGGGCGGGACGAAGCCCGGGACCTCGGCGTTCGTCGAGTCCGAGAGGAGGAGGTCGATGCCCTCCTCGCTCAGGCGCGCGAAGGCGTGCAGGTCGGTGAGGCGGCCGTCGAGCGGGAGCTGGTCCATCTTGAAGTCGCCGGTGTGCACGACCATGCCCGCGGGGGTGCGGATGGCGACCGCGAGGGCGTCCGGGATGGAGTGGTTGACCGCCACGAACTCGCAGTCGAAGGGGCCGATCCGCTCGCGGTGCCCCTCCTTGACCTCGAGGGTGTACGGGCGGATCCGGTGCTCCTGGAGCTTGGCCTCGATGAGGGCGAGCGTCAGCTTGGAGCCGATCAGCGGGATGTCCGGCTTCTCGCGCAGGAGATAGGGGACGGCGCCGATGTGGTCCTCGTGGCCGTGCGTGAGGACGATGCCTTCAATGTCGTCGAGGCGGTCCCTGATGCTGCTGAAGTCCGGCAGGATCAGGTCGATGCCGGGCTGCTCCTCCTCCGGGAAGAGCACGCCGCAGTCGACGATGAGCAAGCGGCCGTCGAACTCGAAGACGGTCATGTTGCGGCCGATTTCGCCGAGGCCGCCGAGCGGGGTGACGCGCAGGCCACCTTGGGGAAGCTTCGGCGGGGAGCCGAGCTCAGGATGCGGATGACTCAAAAGACTCTCCTACCCACACGCGCCACGTACCCAGAGGCACGTGGCGCGCATGACATTCGTGCAGTTGCAGTTGTCTGACGTCTACATCTACGTCTGCAGTTCTCGTCTGGTCTGTGCTGTCTGTATTGCGTGTGGTGGTGCGTATTCAGTTGTGAAGTCTGTGGTTAGAGCTGTACCCCGCCCGCAGCAAGATCGATCTTGAGCTGGTGGGTTTCCTCGGCGGAGAGTTCGACCAGCGGCAGGCGCAGCGGTCCGGCCGGCAGGCCCTGGAGGGTGAGCGCGGCCTTCGTGGTGATCACACCCTGCGTACGGAACATGCCCGTGAAGACAGGGAGCAGCTTCTGGTGGATCTCGGTTGCCTTCTGGACGTCGCCGCTGAGGTGGGCCTCGAGCAGTGCGCGCAGTTCGGGCGTCACGACGTGGCTGACGACGGAGACGAAGCCGACCGCGCCGACGGAGAGCAGCGGAAGGTTGAGCATGTCGTCGCCGGAATACCAGGCGAGGCCCGAGCGGGCGATGGCCCAGCTGGAGCGGCCGAGGTCGCCCTTGGCGTCCTTGTTGGCGACGATCCGGGGGTGCTCCGCGAGGCGGACGATCGTTTCGGTGTTGATCGGTACGCCGCTGCGGCCCGGGATGTCGTAGAGCATGACCGGCAGTCCGGTCGAGTCAGCGATGGCGGTGAAGTGGTGGAACAGGCCTTCCTGAGGAGGCTTGTTGTAGTACGGCGTCACCGTGAGGAGGCCGTGGGCGCCGACCGCTTCGGCGGCGCGGGCCAGTTCGATGCTGTGGCGGGTGTCGTTGGTGCCGACTCCGGCGACCACGTGGGCGCGGTCTCCGACCGCCTCGACCACGGCTCGTACGAGATCGGTTTTCTCCGCGTCGCTGGTGGTCGGGGACTCGCCGGTGGTGCCATTGATGATCAGGCCGTCGTTGCCTGCGTCCACCAGATGGGCGGCGAGCCGCTGCGCGCCGTCAAGGTCGAGTGCGCCGTCCGCCGTGAAGGGCGTGACCATGGCGGTGAGGACCCGCCCGAAGGGGGTCTGCGGAGTCGAGATCGGAGCCATGGGTAACACGCTACTCGCTGCTCAGTGCGTGGTCCCCCCTCGGGGGACGTGAGCGGGCCTGCGGAAAGAGACAAAAGGAGCCCGGCACTGCCTGCTCGGGGGTTCAAGCAGTGCCGGGTCCGTTTGATCAGGCTAGATGAACTTCTCGAAATGCCGCAATACGGACACTTCGCTCGGCTGACCGTACATCTGTGCCTGCCGAGAGCCTCAACGCCACGCTTTCGGGGCTACGGGGCCACGCGTCCGTTCTTGTTGAAGGCCGCGTACGTGAGCGGCATGAGCGCCGCCCACTCCGCCTCCATCTTCTCGCCGACCATCTCGATCTCCCGCTGCGGGAAGGACGGGACCTTCGCGAGTTCGTGCTGGGTGCGCAGGCCGAGGAAGTGCATCAGGGACCGTGCGTTGCACGTCGCGTACATCGACGAGAAAAGACCGACCGGCAGGACCGAACGGGCAACTTCGCGTGCCACACCGGCCGCGAGCATCTCCTGGTACGCCTCGTACGCCCGTCGGTACGAGTCCTCCATGACCCGGCCGGTGAGCTCCTGCTGCGCCTCGGTGCCCTCGACGAAGACGTACTTGCCGGGACGGCCTTCCTGCACGAGCTTGCGGGACTCCCCGGGAACGTAGAAGACCGGCTCGAGCTCCCTGTACCGACCCGATTCCTCGTTGTAGGACCAGCCCACGCGGTGTCGCATGAACTCGCGGAAGACGAAGATCGGGGCGCTGATGAAGAACGTCATCGAGTTGTGCTCGAAGGGGCTGCCGTGCCGGTCCCGCATCAGGTAATTGATCAGGCCCTTGGAGCGCTCCGGGTCCTTGGTGAGCTCCTCCAGGGACTGCTCGCCGGCCGTGGAGACACGCGCGGCCCACAGGACGTCCGAGTCGGCGGCGCTGTGCTTCACCAGCTCGACGGTCACTGCGCTGCGGAAGCTGGGCTTCAGGTCTTCCACGGGGGTCTCGGCGGGGGTGTTGCTCACCGGCGGGGTCCTTCCACATCGCGTCGCTCGGGCGGCGCCACTCTACGGCGCACCACTGACAGCGTGGGTGTTCGCGCTGCTCTGCCATGTTCTTCAAGGAATTTCACGTGTCCGGGCACCAATGTGACGTTTTGAACGTCTGACTTGGTAACAGAGATTTGCTCGATGTCCCTGCGACCACAGAGGAGAAGCGCCCTTCATGTTCCGTCGGCGAGAGCCCGTCCCGTTCGCCTTCATCGCCGAAGCCGACAAGTACCGCAGCAACGTCACTCCCCCGCCGCGAGAACGGGCCAGCACCGGTCAGCTCGTCGGCCGTGGGCTCGTCGGCCTCACCGTGGTCGCCGGGCTCGTGGGCTCCCTGTTGTTCGGGATGCCCGCCCTCTCGCCGGACCAGTCGCCGGCCAAGTCGCAGCAGTCCGAAGCCTCCGACGGGCGCTGACCAGCACCTGGTCCTCACCGGCGCGAACCCGCCGCCCGAAGGTGTGCGGCGGGCGACACGGGGCACCCCCTTGGACCCCCGGGGGTGGTCGCTCGGGGCCCGCCTCGGTAGCCTCACCGGGCACAGCCCTTCGAGCGTGCATTGAGTGAGGATCACAGTCGTGCCCCTGCCCTTCCTGACGGCCGACCGCGCATTTGATGAGGCCGCGGACGACATCGCGCTGCCCCACGCCGACCGCGACCAGTGGCGTCGGCCCTACCGGCCGGGGCCCTGGCGGGTCTGTGCGGCCGCGCTGTTGCTGCTGCTCGCCTCGTACATGCTCTTCGCCACGATGATCATCGGCCTCGCGGGCAGCACCGGTGGCGCGGCCGCCTGTGCGATCGCCGCGGCCCTGGTGATCGGATCGGCGCTGCGACTGCTGCGCGTCGGCACCTGGGTGAGTGCGCGTGGACTGCGGCACGTGGGGTTCTTCATGACCCGTACGGTCCCCTGGGCGCAGATCGTGACCGTACGGACCACACAGCAGCCGGTGCGCTGGCTGGGACTGCCGCGCACCGTTCAGGGCCAGGCGCTCGTCCTCGTACGGCAGGGCGGTGAGCCGGCGCCGCTGCTCACCGATCACAGCGCCGACTTCCTGGCGCGCTCCGAGGCCTTCGAGCGGGCCGCGGACACCGTCGAGGCGTGGGCCGACGAATACCGTCGGGTCGCCTGAGGCCTGCTGAGCCAGGGCCTGACGAGTTCGGGGCCTGACGAGTTCGGGACCTGCCGAGTTTCTACGCCTGAGTCGTGTGCCCCGCGTGCAGCGCGATCGCCTTCTGCATCGCCTTGCGGGCGCGCGGGGTGTCCCGTGCGTCGTGGTACGCGATCGCGAGCCGGAACCAGGAGCGCCAGTCGTCCGGTGCGTCCTCGGTCTCCGCGCGGCGCTTGGCGAACACCGCGTCCGCCGAATCGCGGTCGATGCGCCCGCTCGGGGTGCGTACCAACTCGTCGACCGGCAGGCCGCCCTCGGCTTCGAGTTCGGCGGCCAGCGCGTTCGCCTTGCGGGCGAACTGGGTGGTCTTCCAGAGGAACCAGATGCCGATCAGCGGCAGTACGAGCACCGCGACGCCGAACGGCACGGTGATGAGGGTGCCTTCGCGTATCAGGAGCACCCCCCGGCTGCCGACCAGGACGAAATAGACGACCAGGACGGCAGCCAGGGCGAAGTACGTGATCTTTGCGCGCATGGCGGTCAGTTGCCGCCCAGATCGAGGAAGTGCTCCAGGCCGAAGGTGAGGCCGGGAGTGTTCACCACGCTGCGCACGCCGAGCAGGATGCCCGGCATGAAGCTCTTGTGGTGCAGCGAGTCGTGCCGGATGGTCAGCGTCTCGCCCTCGCCGCCGAGCAGTACTTCCTGGTGGGCGAGCAGGCCGCGCAGGCGTACCGAGTGGACCGGGACGCCGTCGACGTCCGCACCGCGGGCACCGTCGAGGGCCGTGGAAGTGGCGTCGGGCTGCGGGGCGCAGCCTGCCTTCTCCCGGGCCGCCGCGATCAGTTGGGCGGTGCGGTGGGCGGTGCCGCTGGGGGCGTCCGCCTTGTTCGGGTGGTGCAGCTCGATGACCTCGACGGACTCGAAGTAGCGGGCCGCCTGCTGGGCGAACTGCATGGTCAGGACCGCGCCGATGGAGAAGTTCGGCGCGACCAGGACACCGGTCGACGGGGACGCCGCGAGCCAGTCCGTCAGCTGCGCGAGGCGCTCGTCGGTCCAACCGGTGGTGCCGACCACGCCGTGGATGCCGTGGCCGACGCAGAACTCGAGGTTGCCCATCACCGCGTCGGGGTGCGTCAGGTCGACGGCGACCTGGGCGCCCGCCCCGGTGAGCGCCTCGATCTTGTCGTCGCGGTCGAGGGCGGCGACCAGTTCGAGGTCGTCCGCAGCCTCGACGGCTCGGACGGCCTCGGAGCCGATGCGGCCCTGGGCGCCGAGGACGGCCACGCGCAGCTTGCTCATGTCCTTGATTCCTTAAGGGAGTTGCGGAGGTACGTGAGTGCGTCGGTCAGGAGATCGCTTCGTGCAGGCGGGCCGCCTGCTTGTCCTTCAGCGGGCCGATGACCGACAGCGAGGGACGCTGCCCCAGGATGTCGCGGGCCACCTCGCGGACCTCGTCGGGGGTGACGGCCGCTATCCGGGTCAGCATGTCGTCGACCGACATGTGGGTGCCCCAGCACAGCTCGCTCTTGCCGATGCGGTTCATGAGCGCACCGGTGTCCTCGAGACCGAGGACCGTCGAGCCGGAGAGCTGGCCGATGGCGCGGCCGATCTCGTCGTCGGAGATGCCGTGCGCGGCGACCTGGTCGAGCTCGTCGCGGCAGATCTTGAGCACGTCGTGGACCTGGCTCGGACGGCAGCCGGCGTAGACCCCGAAGAGGCCGCAGTCGGCGAAGCCCGAGGTGTACGAGTACACGCTGTACGCGAGGCCGCGCTTCTCCCGCACTTCCTGGAAGAGGCGGGACGACATGCCGCCGCCGAGCGCGGTGTTGAGCACGCTGAGCGCCCAGCGGCGCTCGTCGGTGCGGGCCAGGCCCGGCATGCCGAGGACCACGTGGGCCTGCTCGGTCTTGCGGTTGATCAGCTCCAGGCGGCCGGCCGTGCGGAGCGTGCGGCTGCCGTCGCGCGGGGCGATCGGGGTGGCCGCGGTGTCCGTCAGGGCACCCGCCTTCTCGAAGGCCCTGCGGACCTGGCGTACGACCTTGTTGTGATCCACGTTTCCGGCGGCCGCGACCACGAGGTGCCTCGGGTCGTAGTGCTTCTTGTAGAAGCGGCGGATACGGGACGCGTCCAGGCCGTTGACCGTGTCGACGGTGCCGAGGACCGGACGGCCGAGGGGGGTGTCGCCGAGCATGGTGTGCGCGAACAAATCGTGCACGCAGTCGCCCGGGTCGTCCTCGGTCATCGCGATCTCTTCGAGGATCACGCCGCGCTCGGCGTCGACGTCGGCCTGCTCGATGAGCGAGCCGGTGAGCATGTCGCACACCACGTCGATCGCGAGCGGGAGGTCGGTGTCGAGCACGCGCGCGTAGTAGCAGGTGAACTCCTTCGCCGTGAAGGCGTTCATCTCGCCGCCGACCGCGTCGATCGCGGCGGAGATGTCCAGGGCACTGCGCTTCTCGGTGCCCTTGAAGAGGAGGTGTTCCAGGTAGTGCGTGGCGCCGTTCAGGCTCGGGGTCTCGTCGCGGGAGCCGACGTTGGCCCAGATGCCGAAGGTCGCGGAGCGTACGGAGGGCAGGGTCTCGGTGACGACGCGGAGGCCGCCCGGCAGGGTCGTACGACGGACCGTGCCGATGCCGTTCTCGCCCTTGAGCAGGGTTTGGGTACGGGCGACGGCCCGCGCCTCCGAAGAGGTGCGGGCCGTCGCACGGGAACTACGGGACGTCACTTGTCGGCGTCGTCCTTCTTGTCCTCGGCACCCTCTTCGCCCTCGACCACGGGGATCAGGGAGAGCTTGCCGCGCGAGTCGATCTCGGCGATCTCGACCTGGACCTTGGAGCCAACGGCGAGGACGTCCTCGACGTTCTCCACGCGCTTGCCACCGGCGAGCTTGCGGATCTGCGAGATGTGCAGCAGGCCGTCCTTGCCCGGGAGCAGGGACACGAACGCACCGAAGGTCGTCGTCTTCACGACGGTGCCCAGGTAACGCTCGCCGACCTCCGGCATGGTCGGGTTGGCGATCGAGTTGATCGTGGCGCGCGCGGCCTCGGCCTGCGAGCCCTGCTGGGCACCGATGTAGATGGTGCCGTCGTCCTCGATCGTGATGTCGGCGCCGGTGTCCTCCTGGATCTGGTTGATCATCTTGCCCTTGGGGCCGATGACCTCACCGATCTTGTCCACCGGGATCTTGACCGTGATGATGCGCGGCGCGTTCGGGGACATCTCGTCCGGAACGTCGATCGCCTCGTTCATCACGTCGAGGATGTGCAGACGTGCGTCGCGGGCCTGCTTCAGCGCGGCGGCCAGGACCGAGGCGGGGATGCCGTCGAGCTTGGTGTCGAGCTGGAGCGCGGTCACGAACTCCTTGGTGCCGGCGACCTTGAAGTCCATGTCACCGAAGGCGTCCTCCGCACCGAGGATGTCGGTGAGGGCGACGTAGTGCGTGTCGCCGTCGATCTCCTGGGAGATCAGACCCATGGCGATACCGGCGACGGCGGCCTTGAGCGGCACACCGGCGTTCAGCAGCGACATGGTGGAAGCGCAGACCGAGCCCATGGACGTCGAGCCGTTGGAGCCGAGGGCCTCGGACACCTGACGGATCGCGTACGGGAACTCCTCGCGCGTCGGCAGCACCGGCACGATGGCGCGCTCGGCGAGAGCGCCGTGGCCGATCTCGCGGCGCTTCGGCGAACCGACGCGGCCGGTCTCACCGACGGAGTAGGGCGGGAAGTTGTAGTTGTGCATGTAGCGCTTGCGGGTCACCGGGGAAAGGGTGTCCAGCTGCTGCTCCATGCGGAGCATGTTCAGGGTGGTGACGCCCAGGATCTGGGTCTCGCCACGCTCGAACAGCGCCGAGCCGTGCACGCGCGGGATGGCCTCGACCTCGGCCGCGAGCGTACGGATGTCGGTCAGGCCACGGCCGTCGATGCGGACCTTGTCCTTGATGATGCGCTCGCGGACCAGCTTCTTGGTCAGCGCGCGGTACGCACCGGAGATCTCCTTCTCGCGACCCTCGAACTGCGGGAGCAGCTTCTCGGCGGCGATCTCCTTGACGCGGTCCAGCTCGGCGTCGCGCTCCTGCTTGCCGGCGATGGTCAACGCCTGCGACAGCTCGGAGGTGACGGCGGCGGACAGCGCCTCCAGGACGTCGTCCTGGTAGTCCAGGAAGACGGGGAACTCGCCGGTCGGCTTCGCAGCCTTGGCGGCGAGCTCGGCCTGGGCCTTGCAGAGGACCTTGATGAAGGGCTTCGCGGCCTCGAGACCGGCGGCCACGATCTCCTCGGTCGGCGCCTGGGCGCCGCCCTTGACGAGCTCGATGGTCTTCTCGGTGGCCTCGGCCTCGACCATCATGATCGCGACGTCGCCGTCCTCCAGGACGCGACCGGCGACCACCATGTCGAAGACGGCGTCCTCGAGCTCGGTGTGCGTCGGGAAGCCGACCCACTGGCCCTTGATCAGGGCGACACGGGTGCCGCCGATCGGGCCGGAGAAGGGCAGGCCGGCCAGCTGCGTGGAGCAGGAGGCGGCGTTGATCGCGACCACGTCGTACAGGTGGTCGGGGTTGAGCGCCATGATCGTCTCGACGATCTGGATCTCGTTGCGCAGGCCCTTCTTGAAGGAAGGACGCAGCGGGCGGTCGATCAGACGGCAGGTGAGGATCGCGTCCTCGGAGGGGCGGCCCTCGCGGCGGAAGAAGGATCCGGGGATCTTTCCGGCCGCGTACTGGCGCTCCTCGACGTCCACCGTGAGGGGGAAGAAGTCGAGCTGGTCCTTGGGCCGCTTGGAAGCGGTGGTGGCCGACAGCACCATGGTGTCGTCGTCCAGGTACGCAACGGCGGAGCCGGCGGCCTGCTTGGCGAGGCGGCCCGTCTCGAAGCGAATGGTGCGGGTGCCGAAGGTTCCGTTGTCGATAACGGCCTCGGCGTAGTGGGTCTCGTTCTCCACTAGCGTTTTCTCCTACGTATCGTCTTTCGTCCCCTGGCCCGTGTGGCCGGGGGACGTATCCGGAGAAGCGCGCCTTGGGTGCGGGCCGGTCTTCGATCGAAGCACCCGGGTTGTGTGTCCCGGGGGCCACTACCGAGGACCGGCGGCGGCTGAAGGGGCGCTTCTCCTCATCTGTGGCGTTGTGCGACCAGACTACTTAGGTCCGGTGACACAGCGCACGTACAGCAAAGGGAGCGGCCCCCTAAGAGTGGGAACCGCTCCCTTCAGCATGACTTACTTGGCGCCGCCGGCCGCACCGCGGCGGATGCCCAGGCGGTCGACCAGCGCACGGAAGCGCTGGATGTCCTTCTTGGCCAGGTACTGCAGAAGGCGGCGACGCTGGCCGACGAGGATCAGCAGACCCCGACGGGAGTGGTGGTCGTGCTTGTGCGTCTTGAGGTGCTCGGTCAGGTCCGAGATCCGGCGCGACAGCATGGCGACCTGGACCTCGGGGGAGCCGGTGTCGCCCTCCTTCTGACCGAACTCGGCAATGAGCTGCTTCTTCGTAGCGGCGTCGAGCGGCACGCGTACTCCTCTTAGGGTTCTGAGCGCCCACGAGTGCCCCTGGTCTAGTTCTCAGGGGAGCTTCCGTGACTCGGAGGCGGAAGACCGATGAGCGCAGCTCCCAGGGAAGCTCTCGCTTCGTTCCGGGGGCGCGTACACAAACGGCCGTTACACAGAGTACCAGCCGCCAGGAGTGCCCCTGACGGCTGGTAGTGGACTGCGGAACGCGGGCCTTTGGGGGCCCGGCGGTCAAATTCCGCCGCGGACCTTCTCGTACACGTCGAGGACGGCCAGGCAGAGCGGGATCAGCGAGAGCAGCACCAGGGAGTCCGCGAGGTCGAGCATCCGGCCCCAGAAGGGGGACAGGCCCTTCTGCGGGACGATCAGCGCGATCGCGATCAGGAGCAGCGCACCGCCCAGGACGCAGGCGCCGAGCCACAGGGTGCGGACGTCGACCGGAGCGGAGTTGCCCGTGTAGAAGTCCTTCAGGATCCCGAGCGGGGGCGAGATCGCGAGGCCGAGGATCAGCAGGCCGATCGTGATGACGCCGGCCACGAGGAGGCAGGTGACCTGCGCGGTGTAGCGGAACAGACGGGCCCGCAGCATCGCCGCGAGGCCGACCACGAGGGCCACCAGCTGGGCCCAGCCGCTGTCGCTGAAGCCGAGCACCGCGCCGCCGGCGCCGACGATGACGATCGCGCAGCCGCCGACCAGGCCGAGCATCAGCTCGTGGCCGCGGCTGGTCTGGGCCACGATGCGCTGGACGTCGACGGCCTCGAGGTTGCCCTCCTGGCCCTCGCGGCGGGCGCGGGCCAGGTCTTCCGGATTGCGGAAACCGATGGGGAGCTTCGCGAAGCGGGCCGACCAGCCGGGCAGGAAGCCGACGACGGCGATGGCGACGACCGCGGTCCCGGCGGCGATCTCGCGCGGCTCGGCCTCGGTGAGGATCCCGCAGAACGCGGCGAGCGTGCCGATCGTGGCGGCCAGCGCCGCGGCGACGAACGGGGCGTCGCCCGACGGAAGCAGCATGATCAGGACGACGGAGAAGATCAGTACGGCCACACAGCCGACCAGGAACTGAAGCCGGCCCGGCCCCTCGCCCACGTCCTGCGACAGCACACCCGAGCCCGCGATGAGCGCGTGCGGCAGGGAGGCGATGCCGAGGGCGACCGCGGCGCCGCGGTCGTCGTACACCCGGGCCCGTACACCCGCGAGAGCCGTCAGCGAGATGGCGACGACGCCCGCGACGAGGCCCTGCAGGCCGTGCATGTCGTGGAAGAGCGGGTCCGCGAACCAGAAGACGAAGCCGAGCATCGTCAGCAGGAGCACGCCCGAGACCAGGCCGGCCACCCGCATGAGGTTGTCGTTCCAGCCGCGCAGGTCCTGCTTAACGGCCGTGGCGACCGCGTCCACCACGTCGTCGTGGACGGCCGGGGGCAGCGAGTCGGCGAAGGGGCGAAGGAGCAGCACCTCGCCGTCCCTGACCCGGTGCTCCTGGAGCGAGCGGCTGGCGTCCAGAACGTCTCCGTCGCGGCGCACCAGGTGGTAGCCGGCGAGAGCGTTGTCCGCGTGGGCCATGCCCGACAGCCGGATGATCTCGGGATAGATGTCCTGGATCGGCAGGTCCTCGGGCAGCGCGACGTCGATGCGACTGTCCGGCGCTGCGACGGTGACCCGGCAGAACCCAGTTGATGACCCGACTGTGCCCGTGCTCACCTGGTGATCCCCCTGCTGGACAAGGTCTGCGATTGCCTCTACTACGCCGTTCGTACGACGCGGAGCGCCACCCTATCGCCCACCTGTGACCGTGGGCCCCCCGCCTCCCTCATTTCTCCTCGCTCCCCCTTCGCATCTCCACCCCCTCCTGCCTCCCTGGGTGTCAGTGCTTGACAGTAGGATCGGCGCCTACGCGTCCCGCCTCTGTGGGCCGGGGGTCCGGGGTCAGCCCCGGGAAAACACAGCCAGCAACGCGAAGGATGAGTGCATCGGTGAGCGTCGTCATCATCAAACGGCAGCCACGGATCCAGCTGCCCGCTGTCCCGGACGGCGAGGTGAAGCTGGAGTCCCCGCCCGAGATTCCGCGGGAGGGCGACGAGGGCGTGCTGATGAACCTGCTGCCGATGCTCGGCATGCTCGGTTCCGTCGGCTTCTTCTTCATGCCTAACCTGCCCCCCTTCATGCGCGTCGTCGGTGGTCTGATGCTGGCCTCGACGCTCGCCATGGCCATCGCCCAGTTCGCCAGGTCCCGCCAGCAGGGCGGCGGCGCGGGGATGGCGCAGGACCGGCGTGACTACTTCCGCTATCTGGAGCAGGTCCGCAAGGACGTGCACAAGACGGCCGATCTGCAGCGCCGCACCCAGCTCTTCCAGCACCCGGACCCGGACCAGCTGTGGGCGCTCGCGGCCGACGGCAGGCGCCTTTGGGAGCGCCGTCCCTCGGACGCCGACTTCTCCTCCGTACGGATGGGTCTCGGCACACAGCAGCTGAACACCCCGCTCGTCGCGCCGGAGACGGCGCCGAAGGAGGAGCTGGAGCCGCTCACCGCGGCGGCGATGAAGGCGTTCCTCGACGCGCACGGCAGCATCTCCGACCTGCCGGTCGCCGTCTCGCTGCGGGCCTTCTACCACGTGGCCATCGCGGGCGACACGGACACGGTGTACGGCAACGCGCGCGCGGTCGTCTCGCAGCTCGCCACCCTGCACTCCCCCGAAGACCTGCTGATCGCCGTGGTCGCGCACCCGGCGGCCGCCGCGGACTGGGACTGGATCAAGTGGCTGCCGCACAGCCAGCACCCGAAGCAGAAGGACGGCGCGGGCTCGGCCCGGCTGCTCTTCGACGACCTCGGTGAGCTGGAGGAAGCCCTCGCGGACCAGCTGTCGGACCGGCCGCGCTGGAACCGCGACGCGAACCCGCTCTACGACCAGCCGCACCTCGTCGTCATCCTGGACGGCGGCACCGTCCCGCCCGACTCCGAGCTGGCCGGCGCCGAGGGCCTGCAGGGCGTCACCTTCCTGGAGATGGCGCCCGGCGAGCTGGAGGACGAGCTCCGCGGCGGCCTGACCGCGTACGTACACCCGAATCGTCTGAAGCTGTACGTGGGCCACGAGTCGGCGTACACCGGCACGGCCGACGTCCTCAAGGCCGAGCAGGCCGAGTCGCTGGCCCGGCAGCTGGCCGCGTTCCGCGTCGGCTCCGCCGAAGAGGGCGAGCCGCTGCTCTCCAACCTGGACTTCACCGACCTGATGGGCATCGGTGACGCGGGCACGGTCGACGTGTCGCGCACTTGGCGACCGCGCACCCTGCACGAGCGGCTGCGCGTGCCGATCGGTGTCGGCGAGAGCGGCGAGCCGGTCATGCTCGACCTCAAGGAGGCCTCGCAGGAGGGCATGGGCCCGCACGGCCTGTGCGTCGGAGCGACCGGTTCCGGTAAGTCCGAGGTACTTCGTACGCTGGTGCTCGGCCTCGCCGTGACGCACTCGTCGGAGACCCTCAACTTCATCCTCGCGGACTTCAAGGGTGGTGCGACCTTCGCCGGTATGGCGGACATGCCGCACACCGCGGCCGTCATCACCAACCTCGCGGACGACCTCACGCTCGTCGACCGCATGCGTGACTCGATCCAGGGTGAGACGCAGCGCCGCCAGGAGCTGCTTCGTACGGCGGGCAACTACGCGAACATCCACGACTACGAGAAGGCGCGCGCGGCCGGTGCGGCGCTCGAGCCGCTGGCCTCGCTGGTGATCGTGCTCGACGAGTTCTCCGAACTCCTCACCGCCAAGCCCGACTTCATCGACATGTTCATCCAGATCGGCCGTATCGGCCGTTCGCTGGGTGTGCACTTGCTGCTCGCCTCGCAGCGTCTGGAAGAGGGCAAGCTGCGCGGCCTGGACACCTATCTCTCGTACCGCATCGGTCTGCGTACGTTCTCGGCCGCCGAGTCGCGTACCGCGATCGGTGTGCCGGACGCCTATCACCTGCCGTCGATCCCGGGTTCCGGGTATCTGCGGTACGACACCGACACGATGGTCCGCTTCAAGGCCGCGTACGTGTCCGGTGCCTACCGCGGCGAAGGCCCCTCGCGCGTGCAGCGCTCCACGCAGCTGCGGCCCGCGGTGTTCACGGCGACCGAGGTGGCACTGCCGCCGCAGCCCGTGATCGAGGAGCCGGACACCTCGAACGAGGTGGACGACGCCCTCGCCGACACCGTGCTCGACGTCATCGTCGGCAAGATGATCAACCAGGGCCCCCCGGCCCACCAGGTGTGGCTGCCCCCGCTGGAGGAGGCGCCGTCCCTGGAGCAGTTGCTGCCGCAGCTGGCGGTCACGCCCGAGCGTGGTCTGACCGCGCCGGAGTACACCGCGCTCGGCCGGCTCAATGTGCCGGTCGGCCTCGTGGACAAGCCGTTCGAGCAGCGGCGTGACGTGCTGTACCGGGACTTCTCCGGTGGCGCCGGTCACGGTCTGTTCATCGGTGGTCCGCAGTCCGGCAAGTCGACGCTGCTCCGCACGATGATCTCGGCGTTCGCCTTCACGCACACGCCGAGCGAAGTGCAGTTCTACTGCCTGGACTTCGGTGGCGGTGGCCTCATCGCCATGGAGGAGCTGGCACACGTCGGTGGCGTCGCCAACCGTCTGGACGCCGAGAAGGTACGCCGTACGGTCAGCGAGGTCTCGGGGATCCTGAACGAGCGCGAGGAGTACTTCCGCGCGAACAACGTCGACTCGATCACGACCTTCCGCCAGCGCCGCGCGCAGGGCCTGCTGCCCGACCAGAAGTGGGGCGACGTCTTCCTCATCGTCGACGGCTGGGCGACCTTCAAGACGGACTACGAGGCGCTCGAGGCGACCGTCACCGACATGGCGACGCGCGGTCTCGGCTTCGGTGTGCACGTCATCCTCACCGCGAGCCGCTACACCGAGGTGCGGCCCGCGCTGAAGGACATGCTGCAGAACCGCATCGAGCTGCGGCTCGGTGACCCGACCGAGTCCGAGATCGACCGCAAGGTCGCGCAGAACGTCCCGGCGGCCGTCCCCGGCCGCGGTCTGACCCAGGACAAGCTGCACTTCATGACGGCGCTCCCCCGGGTCGACGGCTCCTCGGAGACCGAGGACCTGTCGGACGCGACGGGCGTGCTCATCCGCGGCATCAACGAGAACTGGCAGGGCAACCCCGCCCCGGCCGTGCGACTGCTGCCGACGATCCTGGAGTCCGACCGCCTGCCCAAGGGCTTCGAGCACCCGGACCGCGGTGTCGCCTTCGGCATCGACGAGTCGCAACTCGCGCCGGTCTTCGTGGACTTCGAGACCGACCCGCACTTCATCGTCTTCGGTGAGAGCGAGTCCGGTAAGTCCGCGGTGCTCCGGATGCTCATCAAGCAGATCACCGAGCGGTACACCCCGGAGCAGGCGAAGATCGTCATGGGTGACTACCGCCGTGCGCACCTGGAGGGCATCCCCGAGTCGCACCTCTCGCGCTACTGCGCCTCGGCGCCGGCCCTGACCGAGACCCTGGAGGGCCTCGCGGGCTCGCTGCACCGCCGGATGCCGGGTCCGGACGTCACGCCGGAGCAGCTGCGCAACCGCAGTTGGTACTCCAGCCCGGACGCGTTCGTCATCATCGACGACTACGACCTGGTGGCCACGGGCATGAACCCGCTCTCGCCGCTCCTGGAGTACCTGCCCTTCGCCCGCGACGTCGGCCTGCGCGTCATCATCGCGCGCGCGTCGGGCGGCGCCAGCCGCTCGCTGTACGAGCCGGTCATGCAGCGCCTGAAGGAGCTCGGCGCCCAGGGCCTGGTCATGTCCGGGGACCGTGGCGAGGGGCAGCTGCTCGGCAACATCTATCCGCAGCAACTCCCGCCGGGGCGTGGCCAGTTCCACACCCGTCGGCGGGGCGGGCAGATGGTGCAGACGGGGTGGCTGCCGGCTCGGTACTGATCGATCCGTCGGTACGTTTGTGAAGGGGCGGCACCCGAGTCGGGTGCCGCCCCTTCACATGTCCTGGGTGCGGGCGGGCTCAGAAGAGCCCGTGCCACATCTGGTCGACGATCGTGGCCCACCAGTTGTCGCGCTCCAGGGCGCGGGCGTCGATCGCGACGAGCCGCTCCTGGAACTGCTTCACGGCCGCGCCCGCCTGGTGCGGGTCCATGCCCACCATGCCGTTGCGGGTGGCGACGAGCAGGGCGAGGGAGCGTACGAACGCCGGGACCGAGGTGTTCACCAGGCGGCCCGAGCCCGACTTGGGGCTGGCCGCCCAGACCAGGCCCTGCCATTCGGGAGAGCCCGCGCACTGCACGGTGATCTCGGCCCAGCCGTCGGTGCCGATGCGGACGTGCCCGGCGAGCGTGGCGAGTTGGGCCTCGGGGATCTGGGCGCCCTGGTGGCGCAGATGGCTCGCGGCGTCCATCACCGGGTGGCCGGGCCTGGCCGCGCCGAAGAAGAAGGGCACGTCCGCCGGGAGGCCGGCGACGGTCAGCGTCTGCACGGCAGCCGGGGGCAGCGGGTGCATGGCCAACTCCTGGGGCGCGAAGCGGCGTACGCCGCTGCCGCCCTCCTCCTCGCCGAAGAGCTTGTCGAGGTGCAGGCCGAGGTCGGCGTCGGGGACGGCACGCGCGGGCGTGATCTGCGCGGGGAGCGGCGCCCGGTGGGGACGCGGTGGGGGCTGCTGCCCGCCGATGCTGTGGATCATCTCGACGTGCTGGATCAGTGCGGCGACGCCGTTCTCCCGCTCCTGCTCGAACATCCCGTACTCCTGCGCACAGGAGAACTGCGCCGTGGGCAGCGCGCCGGAGAGCAGGAACTCCCCCGTGTAGCCACCGGGGAGGAGGGCGGGGCGCAGGTCGGTGTGGACCCCGACGACGTTCTGCGGCGGCACGTTCATGCGGATCAGCTCGTGGTACGCCTGGATCTCGGCCTGGGGGACGCCCGGGGCCGAGTTCTTGAAGAGCGAAGTCTCCTCGCCGTTGGCCGGGTTGACGTACGTGAACACCGCGGTGTTGCCAGGGCCGGTGACCGGGGCCTGCTCGGTGGTGGGGCCTCCCGTGCCGGGGCCTCCGGCTGCGGGGCCGGCGGCCACCTGCGCCATGACCGCGTCCGGGTTTTGGGCGAACTGCTGGGCGAAGGCGAGCGCCGCCCGCATCGACGGGTCGTCGTCGGATATCTGGGGCGCCTGCCGGTCGCCGCCCTGGGGCGGGGGCGGGGGCATCTGGGCGTGCGGTGCGGGAGTGCCGTGCTTGTCCTCGTACATCCTGATGACCTCCTCGACCGGGACGGCGGACGGCCAGGTCGACAACTCACCGGTGCCGCGGTCCACCACTCCGCTGGCGCCGCCGATCTCGGCGGGCGGGCGGCGCGCTCCGGTCACCGGATCGATCTCCATCGGCGGCGGTGCCGCCCACACCACCCAGCCGAGCGAGAACTCCTGCATGAGCACTTCGCGGCGCTGTCCTGCGGGTGCGGCACCGTTCAACCAGCGGTCGGCGGTGGCGAAGGCCTGCTCCTGGGTGGTCACGGAGGGCTCCTTGAGGCGTGTGGGGATGCATGGCGCTGTTACGGGGGTTGTGACCATCGACCCTAAACGACCGGTGTGACAAGCAGAGCGCGGGCGCTACGCTGAAGCGGCGAGAGCTAATACCGAGCAACGGGGGGCAGTTGTGGCCGACGATCCGTACGTCATCGAGCCCGGAAGCTACAAGACCGAGGGCTTCCACATGTACGAGGTGGGCCAGGCCTTCGCCAAGGCGGCCAAGGAGCTTTCCACCGGGCTCGAGGCGCTCGAGAAGGGCGACACCCCGCCCTGGGGCGACGACGAGTTCGGGGAGAACTTCGGCGTGCCCTACGAAGGTCTGCGCAAGGGCTTCGACGAAGCGATGCCGAGCCTCGCGGAGCGGATCGCGGGCATCGGGGTCGCGTTCTCGCAGATCGGCATCCGCAACGAGAAGCAGGAACAGAAGGAACACGACACCTACCAGCAGATCACGGGCCAGTACGACGGCCAGGTCGGCGCCAAGGTGTCCTCCATCAAGAGCGTCTAGCCGTCCCGAGGGTGTCTGTGCCGCATACGGGATGCCGCATGCGGGATGCGGGATGAGGGCCGTTCTTGCGTCAAGTCTTGGCATCGACTCTTGCATCAAGGCTGTGACACGAACCCCCTCCAGTTGAAGGCGGGGCGCTGGGTAAGCTCTGGGAACCGCTGTACTTCGTGTGACTTCCCTATCGCTCGGGGGAGTTGCACGGCCGGTTGCCTAACGGGGGAGCGCTGCTGTGTCGATCATGCTGCCGGACGAACTCGAGTGGGTCCTCGAGATGCTCGGCTTCAGTTGGCCGACCGCCGACGAGGACAAGCTGCGCGCCTGCGGCGACCTCTGGTTCAAGTTCGCCGACGACTGCGACGCGCTGCACATCAGGGCGAACCAGAGCGCCAGCCTCGTGGTGTCCGCGAACGCCGGTCCGGCGATCGAGGCTTTCCAGAAGTCGTACAAGAAGTTCTCCACCGGTAGCGACGGCTACTTCGCGGACGCGGCGCAGGCCGCCAGGATCATCGGTGGCGTGCTGTACGCCGTCTCGGTCGTCGTCCAGATCGCCAAGTACGCCGTCATCGCCCAACTGATCGCGCTCGCCATCGAGATAGCCGCGGCCGCGGCGGCGGCACCCTTCACCTTCGGCCTTTCGGCAGCAGCCGGCGCCGGCGCCACGCAGATCGCCAGGATGGTGGTCAGGCGACTGCTCGATGAGCTCAAGAAGGCGCTCCTAGAGGCCATCGTGGAGTGCATGAAGGAACCGGTCGTCTCCGCGATCCAGGAGATGATCACCGACCTGGTGCGCCAGACCGTGAACGTCGGCTTCGGCGCCCAGCAGGGCTACGACCTCGGCGCCACGGCGAAGGCGGGCAAGGACGGCGCCTGGGAGGCCATCAAGCAGACCCCGCAGACCTTCGGCGAGAGCGTGCGGGACAGCCTGGGCAGCAAGGCCGGCGGCAAGACGCGCGATGCGGCCGAGAACTTCGCCAACGGGAACTCGTCCCAGGCGCCGGGGTCCGGGGACGGGGGCTCCTCGAATTCGTCGAACTCGAATTCGTCCGGCTCCGATTCGTCTTCGTCGAATTCCGGATCCGACTCGAATTCTTCGGGCTCGGATTCGTCTTCGTCCAACTCCAACTCCTCTGACTCCAACTCCTCTAACTCCTCCAACTCCAATTCCAACTCGTCGGACTCGAATTCCTCGGACTCCAACTCCAATTCGTCGAACTCGAACTCCGCTCCACGGTCCTCCCCGGACATCGGCGGCACCGTCCAGGCAGACGCGGGCAACGACGGCCCGTCCCCTGGCGCCGACCTGGGCAACCGCCCCGGCTCCGACAGCGGGCCGAGCTCCTCGGACCCCTCACCCAGCACGCCGGACAGCAGCCCGGCGCCGTCGCCGCGGTCGTCGCTGCCGGACTTCGACGACCCGGGGCCGAGCAGTCCGCCTTCCAACTCCGGTGACAGCAACGGCAGTTCACCGAGCAGCGGAAACTCGCCGTCTCCGGGCGGGCCGAGCAGCAGCGGCCCCTCTTCGCCGTCGCCCTCGTCGCCTTCGCCCTCCGCTCCCCCGTCCGCGGCCCCGAGCTCGTCGGGCGGCAGCAACAGCGGCGGTGGCATCAGCACGAACGTCGACAGCCTCGCGGCGACCGCGCCCCACGCGTCGAACTCCGCCCCGCCGCCGCCCACGTCCGACCCGTCGCCGTCTTCCGCCCCCCGCTCCGACGGCTCATCCGGCATGCCTACGTCGCCGACCACGGGCGGCGACGGTGGGGCGTCCAACCGGCCGGGTGGCGGTACGCAGACCGCCGGCAGCTCGCCTTCGGGGAGCAGTCCGACGAGCCCCAACCCGTCGTCGAACAGGCCTGCGGGGAACCCTTCCTCCACCACGCCTTCGAGTTCGGGGCCGGCTTCCACGCCGAGCGTCACGTCGCCGAACTCCGGGCGGGGGGCTACGCCTGGCCCGTCTTCCTCCAGCACGCCGGGGTCGAGTACGCCTGGGTCGAGCACGCCCAATGCGGGCAGCCCGAACAGCAGCACGCCTGGGGCCGGTCGGCCGAGTGCCGCGACTCCTGGGACGAGCACGCCCGGGTCGACTCCTGGGACGACACCCGGGTCGAGCACGCCGAACTCGGGGAACCCGAGCAACAGCACGACGCCTGGGTCTAGCAGGCCGGGTACGAGTACGCCGAGTGCAAGCACGCCGAGCACGAGCACGCCCGGGACCAGCAATCCCAGCAGCACGCCCAGCACAAGCACACCCAACGCGAGCAACCCCAGCACCAGCACGCCCAGTACGAACACTCCGGGCACAGCCACGCCCAACACCGGCAACCCGAGCACCACGCCCGGCTCGAACACGCCCACCAACACGAACACGGCCGGGACGAACACCCCGGGGACGAACAACCCGCTCTCCGGCAACCCGAACACGAACACCCCGGGCGGGAACAGGCCCGGCAACAACACGCCCGGCTCGAACGACCCCAGCACGAGCAATCCGAGCACGAGCACGCCCGGGCCCACGACGTCGAACCCGTCTCCCTCGACTTCGACGCCCTCGAACACCTCGACGCCGAGCAACTCGACCCCGGGCAACTCCTCGCCGACCCGGCCGAATTCGGCGAACCCGTCGTCGAACCAGACCCAGCCGAACCAGTCGGCCCCGCCGAGGAACACGCCGCCGGCGAGCACCCCGACGCCGACCTCGAACCCGAGCAGTACGCCGGACTCCAGCACGCCGGGCCGTACGCCCGACAGGCCGAGCACGCCCGGTCCCAACGCGCCTGCCGCCACGCCGAACCCGACCCCGGGCAACAAGCCCCAGCAGCCTGCGGGCAACACGCCGAACCAGCCGAGCAACAGCACTCCGAACACGCCGAACCAGCCGGCCAACCCCAACCAGCCCAATCCGCAGCAGAGCCAGACCCCGCCGGCGAACAACCCTCAGCAGCAACAGCCGACGCCCGTTCCGGTGCCCACGCCCACGCCGAGCCCCACGCAGCAGACGCCGAACGAGAACACGCCCAACGGCCCCGAGGCCCCCGGCTCACCGCAGAACCCGGGGAACGACTCGAAGGACGACAACCCCAAGACCGACAGCGTCCAGGACATCCGGGACAACATGGATCACGAGCCGGGCGGTCTCGGCCCGGTCCACCCGGACGACCAGGACCTGTTGGAAGATTCGTTCCCGCGGAACGAGGACGGCACCCCGGAACGGTTCCCCGACCCCTTCGCGGGCTGGGTCCAGGTGCAGAACGACGGCGGCGACGAGGTCCCGGGCCGAAGCAACAACTGTGCGGACTGCTCCCGTTCATTCATCGAGAGTTACCGCGGCAACCCACAGGTCTCCGCTCCGCGCACGCTCGACACCGACGAGCACGGCAACCTGGACACCAGGAGCCCCGAGGACGACGCGAACGACAACCAGATCAGTTGGGCAGGCGCCCCGCACAGCTATGCCGGTACCGGGAGCGACCCCGACACCGCCGCCCGTATCGAGCAGGAACTGCTGCAGGCGGGGCACGGCTCCACGGCCATCGTGCAGGTCGACTGGCCGAATGGCGGCGGCGGCCACGCCTTCGCCGCCGTCAACCACAACGGCACCGTCGTCTGGGTGGACTCCCAGAGCGGCGAGGTCAGCCATGACCCGCTGCACATCGCGAACGCCGAGCACGTCTGGCACATCCCCATGGACCCCGACGGGAATCCGCTGCATCCCGCTCAGAACAGCACGGATGAGTCCGAGGGCCAGAACGACGACGAGGCGCAGCCGGAGAACACCGAGAACAACAACGAGTCGCAGCCCGAGGCCACTGAGAACAACGAGAACAACGGGCAGCCGGAGAGCGACCCGCAGAACGACACCTCGAAGCAGGGCGACGACCCCGACACGGGCGACACCTCCCCCACCTCGACGGATCCCACGACCCCGGACACTTCGAACGACGGGGACGGGGACACCGCCCAGCCGTCCACGCCCGATCAGGACTCGACGCCGGACGCGACGCCGGACGCGACGAACGACAAGCCCGAGACCGAGCCGGAGACCAAGACCGACCCCGAGCCCGAGAACGGCCAGCCGCAAGGCGAGAGCGACAAGCAGTCCCCACCGGACAGCGCACCGGAAAACACGCCGGACAGCCAGGAGCCGTCGCAGGACACCGCGGAAAGCCCTCAGCCGACCCCGGATCCGGACAACAGCAACACCGATACGCAGCCGCAGCCGCAGCCGCAGCAGTCGCCCTCCCCCGAGAACCCTTCGGACCCCGAGACTCCCTCGGACCCGGAGACCCCCTCGGAACAGAAGGACCCGACGCCGGCCGAAACACCGAGCACGCCCGACCAGCAGTCGCACCCGGACGATCCGACGGACCCCGACGGGCACGGACCGACCCCCGACAAGGAGTCCCAGCAGCCGACTCCGACGACGGAGAGCCCGGCCAAGCCCGACTCTCCTTCGGAGCACGGGGAGTCCCCCACCCACACCACGCCCGACAACACCGAGAACGGCACCCCGGACAAGGGCACCCCACCCCCTCGGACCACTCCGGACACCCCGAGCGACCCGATCAACCGGGACAACCCTCAGCAGACCACCACGCCTTCGGACCCGCGTACGTCCATTCCGCACCAGCAGACCGGGGACCCGCGGACCACCGACCCGCGCGCCGCCGACCCCCGCACGACGGATCCGCGTACGTCCGATCCCCGCACTCCGGACCCTCGTACGCCGGACCCGCATCGGGACACTCCCACTCAGCAGAAGCCCGAGAGCAACGAGATCAACAACCGGCCCGACGGCCGGGACCCGAACACCTCGCCGCGGCCGGACCAGACACGTCCTGATCACCGGGACGACCCTCAGTCTCAGACCCCGGACAAGGACCCGTCCGAGACCCCGGACCAGACCCGGCCCGACGACACGAACAAGCCGCCTGCCGAGACCCAGGGCGACCGGCCGAGCAACATGAACAAGGACTCGGCCGTCCCTGCGCGCGAGAGCCTGCCCGACGGCAAGAACGCCGATGCGGCCCGGCACATCAACGAGGCCACTGCCGGCAAGAAGCCCTTGTACGGGGAAATCGCTCCCGAGAACCCGGCGAACACGACGAAGCCGGAGACACCGCAGCGCCCCGAGGGGCCGGCGCAGCCCGCGGGCGACCCGATCAACAACCCAAGGACGGACGAAGAGTGGATCGACCACATCGTCCACCTGGCGAACACCGATCCCGAATTCTTCAAAGCCCACTACGACGTGGACAAGAACGGCGTTGCCTCCCGGAAGTCACGCGAGGACAAATACAAGGGCCACACTCTGCCCATTCTTCGCGCCACGGGTGATCCTCAAAAGCCGTGGATGGCGAAGAGCAGGGTTCCACAGCCCGAGCCTCCCAAGTACGTCGACCCGACCGTGAAGCCTGTGGGCCGGACCGCTGGGGGGCCCCGGAGGACCGAGGGTCCCTCCGACCGAGACCTTGGCATACTCGATGGCCAGGCCGAGTCCCGGGCAGACGCGATCGAGGCGGACAAAGTCCCGCACACGAAGAGGGAAGCGGCACAGAAGGATCTCGAGGCGAACAACACTCCCGAGAACCAGGCAGCCTTCAAAGAAGCCGACGACGAGCACAGGCCACTCCACGCCGCGCGGGGCAAGGAGAGCGAGAAGTACGGAGACGCGGTCGCCGAGTTCCACGCGATCCCCAACGAGTTCGGTGAGGATGCCAACCGCGTCGACAACCGCGGCGAAGGAAACAACCGGTTCGACCAGATATGGACCGCATCGCCGAACGAGCCCGACTTCGACTACATCGTCGTCGAGTGCAAGGGTTCACTGCAGGCCGGAGAGGGAGATCGCCAAGGACTCCCGCCCGACGCGAATGATCCCGACCGTCCGGAGCCCGGGGCGGACGACCAGGATACGACCGGAGCCGACAGCCAGGAGGCAGACAGCGACGGGGACGGAGACGGGGACGCCGCAGGCCCGGCCGTCCGGCAGGTGTCCCAGGGCACTCGGGAGTACTTCAAGACGATCCTGCACGAGATGGACAAGCGCGGCCTGAAGGGATTGGACGATGCGGAGCGAGAGCCCGATCCTGTCAAGGCCGAGCAGATGCGCAAGGCAGCGCAGGATGAACTGGACCTGGCAGAGAACCTGCGCACGGCTCTCAAGGAGAACCGTGTGAAGTATGTGCTGGTGAAGGGGAACTCCGACGAGGACAAGAAGACACACGAGGGATACCTGATGAAGGAATACGACATCAGCCTCCCCAAGAAGGACGAAAATGATCAAGATTCCGCGTCATGAATTCCCCACGGGGGCATTGCCTCAGGTGCTGAAGGTGCTGGAGCGAAGGCTGAATGGGGAACTGGAGGACCTCACGGAGAATGCCGAATGGTTCTCCATGGCCCTGAGCTCTGCGACCACTGCCCTTGACAGGCGCTGCTCGGGGGATCCCAAGGCCGACAAGCTGGAGACCTGGAAGGCCTGTGTCACCGCGATGCAGATCGGCCACGCCCTCTTCGTCGCGGCCCGCGCAACGACACCTACCGTCACCTGTCGAGTCGGCCCTGACGAGCATGTCTTCAGTTCCGGCACCGGCCCTTGGGCCCACGCAGGCAACTGGCTCACAGCCTTCTGGCTGTCCTGCGTATGCCGTGACAGGCAGCGTACGAACGACCTGTGCCAGGTACCCGTCTCCCTGCTGCGCGAAGCCGGCGGCTTCGATGAGTACATGTACTCCTGGGTCGAAGCACTGCAGGCGTACTGGCTCAAGCAACCGGAACTCGGCGACAAGCTGGTCGAGGCCGTGGACGGCACCGACCCCGAAGTGCTCCGGCCCGCCTCACGAAGCGCCGTGCTGAACCTCGTGTACCCGCCCATGTACCTCTTGACCCAGGTGGTCCGCGGGGACCAGGAAAAGTTCACCACCGCTCTGACCAAGACCGTCGAATGGCACAAGGACTACTGGACCCGCGACGAGGAACTGGCGCGCGACTCCGACGGCCTCATCGCCCTCGGCCCGCTGGCCCTCGCCTGCCTGGCCCTCGACTCCGGATTCACCGTCGACGTCGAATCGGAGTACCTGCCCAAGTACCTCCTCGACGGCGGCTGGGTGGACGAGTTCCCCACCTAGGACCCAGCAGGACACCGACACAGCAGAGAGGCAGCCCATGGCTCCGGACACCCCCACTCCAGCACCCGTGGATCCACCGACCACCCCTGAGCAGGCGCTGGCCATCGTCCGCAGCCGCTACGCCGATCCCAAGCTCCCCGACGGCACCCCCGTCGAGCAGCGCGTCCAGGAATTCGACATCGGCTACCTCGTGTACTCGGTTTCCCCGCCCCGCACCGGCCTCACCGCTCCCTCAGCTCCCTCAGCACCCGGCGGTGCCCACATCGTGGTGTCCAAAGCGACCGGCGAAACGGTCAGCGTCCCCAACTTCCCCCCCGAGCTGGCCATCGCTCGCTACCGCAAGAAGCGCGGACTGGGCGCCTGACGCACACCTCCGCGCAAGGCAACCTCCCATCGCCCGCGTCCCCGGCACACGAGGAAATCCGTACTCATGACAGCCCCGCCCAACGGCTACGCACCACACCCGCACATAGGCGGCCGTGCCACAGTGCTGCGCGCCCTCGCCGCCTGGCGGATGGAGTGGCCGGGTGCGCCGCGCGTCGTCGTCCTCACCGGAAGCCCCGGCAGCGGGCGTTCGCACCTGCTCACCGGCTTCCTCATGCTGTGCGACCCGGACTTCCGCGGGCGGCTTCCGCTGGCCGATCTCGACCCGTCGACGGTGCCGCCGGAGCTTCCCGCACCCGCGGTGCCGAGCGCTGCCGGACTGACCACGGCTCAATTCGGCTGGCTGCTCGCCGGTCACTACGGTCTGCAGGCCGAACGCCTCGAGGATGTGTACGCCGAACTGGCGGCCCTCGACCGGCCTTTGACCATCGTCGTGCCGGATGTCGACCGGGCAGGCCCGGTCCGCACCACGGGCGAGCCCGCCCGCCTCGTACGGGAAGCGCTCAGACCGCTCGCGCACACGGATTCCGTCCGGCTCCTCGCCGACGTACCGCGTGAGCTCGCCACGAGGCTGGTGGAGGGACTGCCGCCCGGCTCCGCGCAGATCATCGATCTCGACGATCCGCAGTGGGCCGACCCTCAGGGGCTGATGCTGCAGGCCGAGGCCTTGCTGCGCCCCGAATTCGGTGCGCCGGAGCTGCCCTTCACCGCCGACCCCTCCGCCCGGCGTGCGCTCGCCGAGGCGATCGGCCGTCGTGCCGGGACCAGTCCTCTCACCGTGCAGCTCACGGTCCAGAGCATCCTGGCGAATCCGTCCGGCGTCGTACCCACCGACGAGGGCCAACTGCCCACGTCCCTGGGCGAGGTGCTCGACCTGCACGCTCGCCGCCTCGGAGCCGACCCGCAGACGCTGCGCCACCTGCTCGCGCCGTTGGCCCTCGCCGAGGGAGACGGTCTGCCGGCCGAGCTGTGGGTGAAGCTCGTCAGCACCCTCGCGGGCACGGACATGACCGCGGCGATCGCGAGCAGCGGAGCGCTGGCCGGCCCCTTCGTACAGTCGCTCCGGGCGGGCGCAAACGGCGAACGTACGCTGCTTCGGCTGCTCCACCCGGCCATCGCCGACGAGCTCCGCTCCGGCCTCCCCCACGTCCGCGCCACGCAGTCCCAGATCGCCATGGCGCTCCTGGAAACCGTGCCCGGTCAGGACTGGAGCAAGGCCGACCCGTACGTACGCGACCACATCGCCGGACACACCTTGGAAGCGGGTCTGCTGCCCCAACTGCTTACTGACCCGGGCTTGTTCGTGTACGCGGATCCGGTGCCGCTGCGTGCGGCCGTCGAGGCCGTCCCGGAACAGCAACTCGGCGCCCCGGCGCGTACGTATCTGCGCATCGCCCCTCTGCTGACCCGTGCGCAGGCGCCCGCCTTGGCCCGCGCGGCCCTCCTGGAGAGCGCGTTCGTCGAGGACCAGCTTCCGGACTTCGCGGCCGCGGTGCACCGGCTCGGCCTGGATCTGCCCTGGCAGACCCTGTGGAGCGTCCGCCTCCCCGACATCAGCGAAGTCACCATCGGCACGCTGCCCCGCCCCGCGGACAGCCCCGTGCCCGTCGCCGCCCTCTCGGTACCGCCCGGCACTCCGGGGTCGCTCCCTGCAGCCGGGAACACTGCTTCGGCGCTGCTCATGCACGGCCTCGTACAGCCGACGCTGTTCGACGAGCCGGGACCGGAACACCTGCGGCCCCTCTCCGAGCAGGACCGGGCAACCGCCCCGCTCGCCCTGCGCCGGGGCACGGATCAACTCCGGGTGTGGGACCGGTCCCGCCAGACGGTCGTGGCTTCCCTGATCTCGGATTCCCCCTTCACCGGAGCCGATCTGTCACCCGACGGCATCCTGGTCGCCGCGACGGAATTCGGAGTGCGGGCTCTGTGGATCCGGCAGCAGCAACGTTGAGGGAAAAGAATGATCCGCATTCCACGTCATGACCTCATGACCGGGGCTCTGTCTGAGGTACTGCAACTGCAGGAGGCAGACCTCGAGGAGGAGCTCGAAGACCTCGAGGAGAACCCCGAGTGGTTCTCCATGGCCCTGAGGACCGCGACCACCAACCTCGCCACTCGCTGCTCGGGGGATCCCGAGGCCGACAACCTGGCGACCTGGAAGGCCTGCGTCCGGGCGATGCAGATCGGCCACGCCGTCTTCGTCTCGGCCCGCGCGACCACACCGACCATCACGTGCCTGGTCGTCGACACAGAACACGTTTTCCGTTCCGGTGCCGCGCCCTGGGCCCACGCGGGCAACTGGCTCACGGCCTTCTGGCTGTCCTGCGTATGCCGTGACCGGGAACGCACCAACGACCTGTGCCAAGTACCCGTCTCCCTGCTGCGCGAGTCGGGCGCCGACTTCGACCCGTACATCTACGCATGGGTCGAGGCACTGCAGGCGTACTGGCGCAAGCAGCCCGAGCTCGGCGACAAATTGGTCGAGGCCGTGGACGGCACCGGCGCCGAGGCAGTCCGACCCGCCTTGCGCAGCGCCGTGCTGAACCTCATGTATCCCCCCATGAACCTCTTGACCCAGCTGGTCCGCAAAGACCAGGACAGGTTCAACACCGAGCTGGCCAAGGCCGTGGAGTGGCACAAGGGCTACTGGACCCGCAGCGAGAAACTGGAGCAGGATCCCGACGGATTCCTCGCCCTCGCTCCCCTGGCCCTCGCGTGCCTGGCCCTCGACTCCGGATTCACCGTCGATGTCGAGTCCGCGTACCTGCCCGAGTACCTGCTCGCCGGCGGCTGGGTGAACGAGTTCCCCACGTAGGAGCCGGCAGGACACCTGACACGGCAGAGAGGCAGTCCATGGCTCCGGACACCCCCACCCCAGCACCCGCGGATCCACCGACTACCCCTGAGCAGGCGCTGGCCCTCGTGCGCAGCCGCTACGCCGATCCCAAACTCCCCGACGGCACTCCCGTCGAGCAACGCGTCCAAGAATTCGACATCGGCTATCTCGTGTATTCGGTTTTCCCACGCCACACGGACCTCACCACCCCTCCAGAACCCGGCGGCGCAAACATCGTGGTGTCCAAAGCGACCGGCGAAACGGTCAGCGTCCCCAACTTGCCCCCCGAGCTTGCCATCGCTCGCTACCGCAAGAAGCGCGCACCACTTCCTCACGCTGTGCGGCCCGACTCCCACGGAGTACAGGAATGACCAGGATTTCGAGGCATGACGCGCGATCCACCAGCCACCTGGAGCTCCAGCTGGAAGTCGCGAACAGCGGCTTCCGGCAGAAGGTCGGATTCCTCAAGAAGACTCCCTCCTGGTTCTCGAACGCGCTGGCAGGGGCCGTGCAGCTGCTGAACCTGCGCTGCTCGGTGGACGCCGAGGCGGACAAGGTGGAGACCTGGGAGGCCTGCGTCACCGCGATGCAGGTCGGGTCCGCACTGTTCACCTCGGCCCGCGCCACCACCGACACCATCGAGTGCCGGATCGGCCATGAGATGCACACGATCCGCGCAGGCGACCTGTCCCGGGCCCATGCGGGGAACTGGCTGACCGCGTTCTGGCTGGCCGCCGTCTGCCGCGAGAAGACACGCATGACCGAACTGGCACAGCTCCCGGTCGCCCTGCTGCGAGAGTCCGGCGCCACCTTCGACGCGTACATCTACGACTGGGTGGAAGCCCTCCAGGCGTACTGGCTCAACAGGCCGGAGTTCGGCGACAAGCTGGTGGCCGCGGTGGGGGGGCACTGACCCCGACGTGTTGCGGCACGCTCCGCGCGACAGCGTCCTCAGGATCATGTATCCGCCCATGAACCTGCTGACCCAATTGGCCCGCGGCGGCGAAGAAAGCTTCAACTCCGAACTCGCGGGCGCCCTCGAATGGCACAAGGAGTACTGGACCCGCGACGAGGACCGCGCCCTGGACGCCGAAGGCCTCACCGCCCTGGGCCCGCTCGCCGTCGCATGCCTGGCCCGCGACGAGGGCTTCAGCATCACCGTCGCATCCGAGTACCTGCCCAAGTCCCTTCTCGACGGCGGCTGGTTGAACGGGTTCCCCACCTAACCGACAGCAGCAGACCGCCCCCGAGCCCCCCACAGATCCCGAAGCACCCCGACCTCCGCCATATGGTGAATGAACTCGAGGTTCGACCCCGCCACCACCGCGACGTACGGGTCATGGGGCGCGGAGCTGTACGGATACTGCGAGAAGCCGACCATGTCGAGCTGCTCGTCGGTCAGGCCGGCGACGGCGTCCCGCCAGCGGTCGATCAGCGCCCAGAAGCGCTCAAGGGCCAGGCCGGCAGAGGGCGTGAAGTCGACCAGCAGGTACGGGTCCTGGCGTCGTTCGCCGAAGGTCCACTCCCATTCGCCCGCGAAGCAGGAGTGCAGATGCCCGAGCCGCCACGCGATCGTCGTGACCGGGGCCGCGTCGGGCTCGGGGTCGCCGGTGTGGGCGAGGACCTGCTCGACCCGCTCGACGCTCACGCTCCAGTCCTCGGCGATCCGGGCGAGCGTCATGCCGCCGGCGGCCTGCCTCGCGACCTCTGCGTACTCGCTCGCCGGGATGTCCGGGGCGCCCTTGTCGAGCAGCCACTCGCCGGGCCCGTACGCCCTGGGTGTCGTGGCCTCGCTGCGGCGCCGGATCGACCAGCAGTCGGGCACCGGCTCCCACAGGTACTCCGCGTCGCTGAGCCCGGTCAGGCGCACTTGGGCCATCTCCCTGGCCATGTCGAACTGGTCGAGCAGCAATCCCAAGCGGTCGGTGCGTACGCCCTCGGTCTCCATGCCTGGATCCTCTCCCCCAACTACGCCTACAGGTGCGCGAGCAAGCGTTCCAACGGCCGCGGTACCTGGCTCGTGAGGTCCAGGTCGTCGATGAGCGAGCGGGCGTAGTGGATCTTGCGGCCGCGGATGGTCCCCATGAAGCGACGCAGTTGCTGCTCGACCGTCCGCTCCCGCTGGGCGGGTTGCTTCTGGAAGGTGCGGAAGGTGCGCAGGTCCCCTTCCGCATCGATGACCTGCTGCACGGAGTCGGCACCGAGGGAGCGGATCAACTCCTCTTCCAGGTCGGCGACGCAGACGTAGAAACCGAGCGGCTCCATGTCGGCGCGGGCGAGATCGCGGCCGAGGCCCGCTCGCTCCAGGGCGCGCAGGAAGTGGTCCTCCTCGCCTGCGTCGCACAGGCCCGCCAGCTCGATGTCGAGCCCCTGCGGGCCCAGCAGATTCACGAATCTGCCGATGCTGGTCGCGCCGCCGAGCGGAATGACGGCGATGCCCTCCGCGGCGAGGTCGCGGCCGTGGCGCGCGGCCAGCGCGTCGAGCGCGACCTGGTCGCTGATCCCCTCCACGAGTACGGCCGTACGCAACGCGCCGCCCGCAGCGAGTTGTTGTGCGGCAGCGGCGGCTGCCGGAGCTCCCGCGCCGTCGGCCGCCCACGCGATGACCGCCTCACGGAACTGCGCTGTCGCATCCATGATCACCAGTCTTCAGGCGCGGCGGGGCAGGCCGCAACCGGTTTCGGCGCCGACCCGGTACGGGGCGAGACCGCCTAGTACAGCGAGAACCCTCCACTGTGCCGCCCCTGCCCCTTCTTCTTCGACTGGTCGGCGTCCCTGTCCTGGCGCCGCTCCTGCTCGTCCTGGCCCGGTGCGACCTCGCCGCCCGGCGGCATCTCGCCGAGCCGGATCTGCTCCCGCTCCTCGTCGGACATCTGCTCCCACTGTCCGCGCAGCCCGGCCAGGCCGCTGCCCAGCGCGCGGGCCCCGGACGGGTCGTCGAGGGAGTCGCGCAGCGAGACCTGGCCGGAGAGCAACTTCTTGGCCATGTCCTGGAGTTCGGGGCTCGCGCCGGGGATGTCGGCGACGCTGCGCAGGGACTTGTTCAGGGAACGGATCTGTTCCGGGTCGAGGGCCTCGTCCAGGACGCCGCGGTCGGGGTTGGGTCCCTTGGGGTTCTGGGGCTGCTGGGCCATCTCGCTTCTCCTCCACCGCTTGCGTCGCGTACGCCGTCGTTCGTCCGTCCATCCCAGTATCCCTTGACACCCCACGGTGTCACCAATGCCGTACGTCACCCGACGCCCCCCTCACTCTCCACGGCAGCCTCGGCGACGGAGGCGAAGGTTCCCGTTTGCTCACCCTTTGCACAAGCGACCCCCTGCAGGCATTAGCCTGACGCACCGGTACAGCAGTGAGGAACGGATTCGCCATGGCTCGAGCACGGGACGCAGCGAACGGCGGTTGGCTTTACCGCCGGGTGGAGAGCGCGCTCGGCCGCCTGGGGCGCGCGGGCGGCATTCTGTTCCTTTTGGGCGGGCTTGTCCTCGGTGGCTTCGGTGCGTACGAGGGTGCGTACGCGGCGGGTTGGGCCGGTACGCACGGCACCTTGACCGTGGAGAGCTGTGACGTCGTGCACACCGGCCACGCCTCGTCGGGCTCGCGCAAGAAGAGGAGCCGCACCGTTCGCTGTCACGGCACCTTCGTCTCCGACGACGGCAAGGCGAAGGACGTCAACGCGACGTTGGAGAGCAAGCGCGACTACCTGCAGAAGAGCCGCGTCTCAGTGCAGCAGGCCGACCTCGGGACGGTCGACCTCGACACCGACGCGAGCCATGTCGTCGCGGGCTGGGACCGGGCGCTGCGCTGGTTCGCCGGGTTCTTCGGTGCCTGGGTCCTCATCGGGCTCGGCGTCTTCTGTCTCGCCACGGGGTACGCACCCTTCGGGCGGAGCCGGATCGGCTTCAACGCGGCGTGGGAGGCGGCAGGGCGGAGTGTGACGCGTACGGCCGTGATCGGGATGTTGGGGGTCGGGCTTGTGGGTGCGGTGCTGTCGTTCCTGGTCAGCCTGTTCTTCTGACTGTTCTTCGGCCTGTTCTTCTGGCTGCTCTTCGGGCTGTTTTTCTGGCCCCGGGCTGACTCCCGACTGGCGAGCCGAGTTCGCCGGTTGTGACCGTTAGTTGAGCCCGGGGCTGTCCCCCAACGAAGCGCAGGCCACGCCCAGCGCCACCACGGCCAACGCCCATCGCGTACGCCCCCGCCAGGCGAGCCAGGCTCCGAGAGCGCCGGCCGCGACCCCACCCGCGTAGAAGACGAGCCGCATCCCGGCGCCGTCGCCCATCGCCAGCCGGACCACCGTCAGCACCAGGCACAGCAGTCCGACGACCACGGCGAACAGCCCGTAGAAACGACGTGCCTGGCGCGCCGTGCGACGGCGGTCGGCCGCGACGCCCGACCGGCCCGCCTGCTGGAACTGTGTCCGCAGCGCATCCGTGCCCGCGGGGCCGGGTCCCTTCTCCATCTCGGTCATACCGCGGGAGCCTAGCGGCCGCGGCCGCGCTGTCGGCAGCGGGGACAGGTTCTCTACACTCCGCCCATGCCCACTCCCCACATTCCCCGGACTCCCCCTGCCCCTCACGGATCCACTCCGTCACCTTCCGCCCCGTCCCCCTCCGCCACGGTCATCCGTACCGGCGAGCGGGCGGCCCGGCGGATGCTTCCGCTGACCGTGTTCCTGACGCTGCTCAGCGCGTTGGTGCTGTTCGCGGGCGTCGCGATGCTGGCCGGGCTGGGCGAGGGAGGGCCGAGCGCGAAGGGCGTCGGGGGCATCGTCGTGGGATCGCTGATGGGCTTCATCAGCGTGACGAGCCTGGTCACGCACTGGCTGAACCGGAAGTCGAGCATCAGCATCGACGAGACCGGCCTGTGGGTCTCCACCAGCGAGGGGCAGGGCGTCATCGCCTGGCACCTCCTCGCCGGAGTCGGCCTGCACTGGAGCAAGTTCGGGCGGCGCAACAAGGTCTACTCGATCGAGCTGTGCCCGAACGTCCCGATCGACCGCGACGCCCCGGTCCTGTGGCCGCTGGTCCGCGACGAGGAGCCACTGCACCCGACGCTGCCCCGGCTGCGTTACCGGCTGCCGGTGACGGCGGGGTCGCGGGAACCGCTGGTCGCCGCGGTGCGGGCTTACGTTCCGCAGCTGTGGCTCGGGGAGTCCGAGCGGGCGACGGGGCATATCGGGACGCCCGATCGCAAGGGGCATCGGGAGCGGACCCGGGGGCGCTCGTAGCCGTTCGGCCGGGCGGGCCGGGCAGGCCACCCGTGGTGCGGAGTGCCTATCCGCGGCGTCCCGAGCCCAGGCTGCCGCGCTCCAGGGTCATGAGGTCCCTGCCTCCGGGTGCCGCGATCACGCCGCCGTCCTCGAGGTTCCCGGCGAACCAGGCTCCGTGTTCCATCTCGCCCGTCCAGCGCTTGCGTTGGAGCGGGTTGATCGCGCGCATGGTCCTCGACCAGTCGCCGTCCGGGTCCGTCCTGAGCTGGACCGGCAGCGCCATCGTGTCGTTGACCCCGGGGCAGGGACGTACGGCCGCGCGATACTCCCAGGGGTGTTCGCGGAGGATCCTGCGGATGCGGCGGAGCCGGATGATCGGGCCCAGCGAGTAGAGCGCGAGGGCGAAGATGAACGGCGCCGCGATCACACAGACGAACCCGGCGATGCGCATCCACATCGGCTGCGTCCGGGGATGGTCGCCAAGCAGGCCCATCACGGTCAGGGTGACCAGGAGCAGGATCACCACCAGAGGCAGCATCGCGCCGGCCCGCAGCCGCGCCCGCTGCCAGTTGCGCCGGGTTTCCGGGTGATCGAAGGCGCACTTCTCCAGGGGAAGTTGGGCGTTCTCCAGAGGTGGTGGCGGGTTGGCGGTCATGAGCAGCACTCCTCGTACCAGCGGCAGCCCCCTCATCGTCACATGCCCTGCCGTGGCTGTGGAGCACAGGTGGCTCTTATTCGGCTTTTCGGCCTCCGGCGAAGTGGAGGTCTTGCGTATTTCAGGTAGCGATTCGGATCAGGCGAAAAGCGTGATCACGGCCGTTGATAAACTCCCGCCCATTCTGCGGACCCGTCCGATCACCGCTGTCCTGCCGTCCGTCCGCGAACATCACGGGAGATTAGGACATTGCGCCCTGCAGACGGTGGAGGAAGCTCCATCACCACCAAAGTGGACGACGCCAAGCTCAACCAGGCGAGCAACAATCTGGTGGAACTTCGCGGCGATACGGACAATGCCGACAAGGTTTCGCAGGAAGATACATTCGAGGCCATCACCGGCCTCAACAAGAATTCCCTCGGCAGCGCGCCGACCGAGGGCGCCTGGCTCACGGCAGGCGGGCTGAGCGAGCTGGACACCCGCTGGGGACAGCAGGTCATCAACCTCAAGACCATGCTGCAGTCGATCAGCGAGAAGATCCACGACACTCGCGGCAACTACACGCGCCGCGAGGACCACGAGCGCGCCCAGAACGATCGCAGCATGATGAGCGACTTCGGTTGATCCGTTCATTCCCGCCAACCCCCCGGAACCCTTTGCCTGGAATGGTCTCCCATGGTCTCGTTCGCGTACCTCAATGAAGCCGATCTCTCCAAACTGGACACTGCCGCTAAATCGTGGAAAAAGCTTCCCGACAAGTACGAAGCCCTTGCGCTCCAATTCGACGCAGGTGTCCACGATGTCCTACAGGGGAATTGGGAGGGCGAAGCCGCCACCGCCGCTTTCCGTACGATGAAGCGGGCCACCGCCGAGTATCAGGCCGCGGCCGACGAGTCCCGGCGCGTGGCCAAGCTCCTCCGTGACGCACACACGGAGTTCAGCGGATACCAGAAGAAGCTCCACGACCTCGTGGCGGACGGCCGGACCAACGGGCTGAAGATCGACGACAAGGGCGTGGAGGACGTCGACTCCCGCTGGAACAGTCCCACCGCGACCGCGGCACCGGGCTTCGCGGAGGAGCGCAAGAAGGCGGTGGACGACGCCTCGCACACGCTCAAGACCATCCTGGAGTCGATCACGAGCGTCGACGAAAGCGTCAGTGCCGCACTGCGCCGGGATGCCAACGGCGCGGACAACGACTCGTTCAACACCAAGAGCGCGTCCTCCGTGGACGAGGCCGAGTCGACGCGCGCCGCAGGGCTCGCACGCAAGGGCGACAAGATCTCGAACACGGAGCTCAACCAGCTCAACCAACTGCTCCTGACCAACCGCAAGGACCCCGAGTTCTCCACGGGCTTCTACAAGAACCTCGGGCAGGAGAAGACACTCGGCTTCTTCGCGAACCTGACCTCGGAGTCCGCCGAAGCCAAGGACCCGGCCCGGCTCAAGGGCGTGCAGGCCCTGCAGCGCAACCTGGGCCACACGCTCGCCACCGCCACCGATCCCGACAACAAGACCCATCTGTCGCAGGAGTGGAGCGACGGCCTGCGCAAACTCGGAACGCAGAAGTTCACCGTCTCCGAGAACGACGGATACGCCTACCACCCGTACGGCTATCAAGTCCTCGGCGGCATCCTTCGGTACGGCGAGTACGACTCCACCTTCCTGACCCCCATCGCCCAGCACATGGTGTCGCTCGAGGCCGAGGACCCGGACATCTGGGCCGCCAATGCCCCGCAAGGCGTCAACGAGGCCATCACCTCCAATCCTTCGGGCAAGGGCGGTGACGGCTTCGACCCGATGACCGGCCTCCTGGAAGGCCTCGGCCACAGCCCGGAGGCCGCAGAGGACTTCTTCACCGGTGACGTGGTCGCGTACGACGAAGACGGCACGCCCAAGGGCGGCGACCTCGAGTCCCACTACGGGGACGAGGGGAAGAAGGTCGACAGCTACCTCGGCTACTTCACCGACTCCGACCGGGAGTGGATGGCGGACACGGCCAGCCGGGACCCCGAGGACGGCGGAAAGGCCGTGGTGCACGGGCCGGATGCGCTGGGGCACGCACTGGAGGCGGCGACCACCGGGAACGCGTACGACTACGAGGGCAAGGAGCTGCCCAAGCACAGCGCCGAGCAGGCCGCTCTCGTCAAGGACATCGTGAACAAGTTCGGTGGCGAGCACGGTGGCGAGCTGATCAACGGGGACAGCGGCGCGCCGCTGGAGTCCATGCGGGACAGCCTGGGGCACATCACGGCCGACTACATGGGCGACTTCCAGCGGGCTGTCTCCGGTGACGACGATCTCCCCGTGCACGGCGCCTCGGCACGCCTGCCCTCCGCAGCCACCGAGGCCTTCCTGAGCCAGGTCGGCCAGGACCCCGACGCGTACAAGGCGATCACCGCTTCACAACAGGCCTTCACCCAGGGCCTGGTGAACGAGGCCGTCAACGGGCAGACGGACTCCCAGGTGCGCATCGAGACACGGGTGGAGAACGCGGTGCACCCCGGGTCCATGATCGCGGGAATCATGAGCGAAGCGCGTGCCGATGCCGTCTTCGACACCAAGCGGGCCGAGGACGACGAGTTCAACAGCAGTGCCGAAGAAGTGAACAAGTGGGTCGGCCGGGGTGCCGGTCTCGTGACCGGGGCCGTAAGGGTGCCGGTGGTGGGCGATGTGGCCGGGTGGGCCATCGAGGACATCCAGGAGAGCGTCATGGAGTCCATCAAGCAGGACAGCACCACAGAGGCTCAGCACGACGCCGGCGAGGGCTATGCCAACGGCCAGCAGGAGGCCGTGCGTTCGGCCAGGGAAGCCGCGGAACGCGCGGGCAAGCACGGCCATCACAACGCCGACACCATCAAGGACATCAAGGACGCCGCCGGCAAGACGGCGGGGCAGAGTCACGCGGCAGGCGCGAAGTGGGAGGACTCGCACCATGGCTAGACCTCGTGGGACGCGCTCCGCCCTGCTCATCACGGCGTCCGTTGTCGTCCTCGCGGCCGTGGCCGGCGCGGTCGGCTGGTGGCTGTCTTCGGGTGACGGGGCGGAGGACCCCCACTCGGCTGCCGCGCCCGGCATCCCGGCGACCTTGTGCGAGACGACGATTCCGTCCCGCGCCCTGAAGCAGCTCGTCGACTCCCCGGCGCATGACTTCTCCATGCGCAATCTCACCGGCACGTACGGCGGGCTCACCGACCCGCTCGGGCAGGGCTCGGGCCGAACCGACGAGGCGATCTGCGTCATCACCATTGATGGCGAGGCAGTCCAGCTGGCAGTCACTCTGCAGGATCAGGACATCAGCCGCGCCAGCATCACGGACCGCGTGCAGGACAAGGGCAGCGCCCTCGCCTGGGGCCCGGCCAAGGGGTACATCAACCCCGGCACGACGACCATCGCCAGGCTGTCCCTCGCCTGCGTGCTCCCCAAGGGGGCGGCAAGCGAGCGACACCGGTTCGTCGATGTCAGCGTGACCGGTCCCCGGCTCCGCCCCGACGACGCCCGACACCGCCAGGCGATGGCCGACCTGACTGCGGACATCACCCGTTACGCGATCCGGCAGACGGCCAGGTGCACCAACATCGACGCTCCTCCTGCGGGACGCCCCACTGTCGGCGAACGAAACAACTGACCCACTCCGCGGGCGAAGCAATGTCAGTGGATGACCCAACTGACCCAACTGACCCATTCTGCGGGCCACTTGAAGAGATCAAGTAGGGTTTGATCACTGATCGCAAAGTCGCAGAAGCGTGCTGCCCCGCAGCGGGCACGCGTTGGCACAGGGGGATGCTGTGAGCTCCGAGCCTGATTCCGTAGCGCCCATATCCGCGCCCAACACGGGACCGGATCCACGGGTCGGGGGCATTCCCACCCCGAACGACGGGCCCGACCCACGGACCGGCCACCAACTGGACACCCCCACGCCGGACGCCCGCCCGGACGTCCGCGACCTCGACCCGTCCCCGGGCACCTACCCGGGCCCCGGCACGCACGGCGGTCTGCAGCCGATGTCCGCGGCGGACACCGCGCCCGACCCGCGGTTCCAGGCGCCCACGACTCCGCTCACCGGCCCGGATCCCCGCATCGAGGCACCCACCACCCCGGTCACGGGCCTCGATCCGCGAGACACACAACAGCCGGGCCAGGTACACCAGATGCCCGCCCCGGACGGCCCCACCGACATCCGCGACCGGAACCCCGCGCCCGGCACGAACCCCGACCCCGGTTTCCAGCCCAACGGCATCCAGACCATGTCGGCGGGCGCCGGACCCGGCGCGGCCCCCGGCCCGGCCGGCACCTCGGGTCCGAGCGGCGCCCCCACCACCCAGGCAGGCGGCGCCGACGACAACGGCTACGGCGTCAGCAACGCCGAACTCGACAAGATGGCCGACGAGTTGGACCTGGCCGCGACCATCCTCGAGAAGGCCGACAAGGGCTTGGCGGAGTCCGACACCACAGCCCGCGTACACAACATGCTCACCAGCGGACAGATGCTCAAGGCGACGACGGGCGACTGGGACGAGGAGATCACCCGCCTCGCCAAGGAATGCCGCTCCATGGCCGACAAGATGCGCCAGACGCATACGAATTACACGACTCAGGAACACCGTACGGCGCAGGATTTCCAGGCGATCCTCGCCTCGCTCGAGGGGGATGCGTAATGGCGACGCTCACTGACCGGCCGGAGGGCAAGGACCACTCGCACGCGGATGCGACCGCGCGGCAGGAGATCACGGTCGGCGAACTGGACGACGTACGCCCGGAGGCCTGGTCGCGAGCGGGCGGCGAGTGGGAGGACCTGGCGGCGGCGGCCACCGAGGCCCGGGACCACGTCCAGAACGTGCTGCTCAAGCTGCCGTTCGTCTGGGAGGGCCCCGCCTCCATGATGGCCCGCGTACAACTGACCGCGCTGCACGAGGAATTGACCATCGCGCACCGCGAGTCCAAGGCCGCCGCGGCGACCCTCGACGCGGCGAAGAACGGCTTCCAGCTCGCAGCCACCTGGCTCGACGAGGCCCAGGAGATGGCCAAGGCGAAGGGGCTGACCCTGCACAACAGCGGCGGCGTCACCATCCCCGAGCGGAACTACCCGCGCAACGACCCGGACAGCGCGGGAGCGGCCCGCCAGGACCAGGAGGACGCGGACAGCCTCCTCACCCGCGTGACCGCGGCCCTCAGCTATGCCGCCGACGTCAACGAACACACCGGCTACGAGCTCGAACGCATCAAGAAGGCTGTGGCGTACACCGTCCTGGACGACCAGACCGAGGCCGCGGTCAAGGCGGACACCGAGGGCGCCAAGAACCTGAACCGCGTCTTCTCCGGCGGGGGCGGAGTGCTGCTTCCGCCGCCCGCGCCCGACAAGGGTGCCGGCGACTACAACACCCGCGAGGCCACCGACGAGGACCGCGCCATCAAGAACAAGATGGGCTTCTTCGCCATGGGCTCTCCCGCGGTGCTCGGCGGCCCCCAGTCGGCGAAGCACATGCTGCACTACCTCTCCAACACCGGGGAACCGCTGGACATCGACGTGGACGCGATGATGGACGACCTCCCCGACATGAACCGCGACGTCGAGACCAAGATGGCGGAGAACGCCCCCAATTGGGAGGCCCAGGCACTCGCCGAGTACGAGCGCACCGGAAAGCCGGTGAAGCTGGTCCAGCAGACCGGCTGGCAGGGCTGGACCGCCGACAGGGACCCCGACTGGTACCACGCGGTCGGTTCCTTCCACTACAACACGGTCGCCCAGGTGGAGGTCGTCCCGGGCCCGGACGGCGAGCCCAAGACCACGATCCGCTACCAGACCCATGTGTACGACCGCTACAACTGGGACGCGACCAAGGGCACTCCGGTACCGGCGATGGGCAACGTCTCGGACGCCGAGATGGCGAGGCTCCATCAGTCGGGGCAGGCGAAGGAGTACGACATGGGCGGGCAGAGCGAAGTGCGTACTTGGAACGGGTGAGTGGGGGCCCGCACCGGCGGAGGCCGTTGGCCCAGCTCGAGGAGGACGGCACTAGCCCGTGAGGCTACGCGGCGGACCCCGCCGCATCCCGCCTGTCGCCGGACCTGCTCCGCACCACGGTGTCCTGCTTCCCGACCAGGTACATGCCGTAGGCCAGGAGGCCCACGGTGCAGGCGATTCCGACGACGAGGCGCCAAGCGGCCGAGGGGACGGGAACGGCGAGCATCAGCACGCCGAGCGTCCACAGCAGCAGGACGTTCATCAGGTGGTTCGGGATGCTGAGGAGCCAGCCGGCGTCGAGGTTCAGCAACCGGCCCTCGCCCGACGGGGCAACAGGAACGTGCTGTTCGGCCACCGCCGCTCTCACGGGCTCCTCGTCCTCCGGCGCGATCCCACCCGGGATGAACCAGCCGGCATCACTGATGAACACCGCGCCGGTGCGGTGCGGCCCCTTCCGGCCGCCGTGCCGGTTACGGTCCGGCACCCAGACCAGATGGCCTTCCGCGCCGCCCACCGCGTCCACGTATCGGGCGTTGTCCACCTCGACGCGCAACTGCATGGGGCCCGCGGAAGTGCTCAGACGGATGCGCGCCTTCCCCGACCCATAACCGTCGTACCCGGAAATACCCGCCCGCAGTACCCGTTCGTCACCGCGCAGCCGCCGCGGAAAGCGCTGGTCCCTGCGGCCCGTGAAAGAGGCGAGGAGCAGGCCCGCGAGGAGTACCAGCCACAGCGAACCCAGAATCCCGGTCCACCAGTTGTCCATGGCTCGACCGGTGAGTTCACGGTCGACGCTGGCCCTGTCGTCGTCGCCCACGGCTCCCAGTCCAGGGCGGTCGGGCGCGTAGGCGACGTAGGCAGGCCGGCCGACCTCGGCGGGATCCGACCATTCCGAGCGAAAGTCGACGCGCCGCCCGCTCCCGGACCCATCGGCCGGGGGCAGCGTCACCGTCACCGTGCAGAAGTACGTACTGCCGTTCTTGTGCCGGTCCCTGACGACGTCCCGCACCGACACGACCGGCAGCACCCGCACCACCACGCCCGCCGAAGCGATCTCGGCGGCCTTACCCGTGGGCGTGGGGGTGCCCACCCCGAGAGCGAGCGGCAGGATCAGTGCCATGACTCCGCCGTAGAAGGTCAGGGCCTGCCCGTTCAGCAGCGCGGAGGTGCTCCGCAACCTCGCGGGGAGTTCCTTGGGCCCCTCCTCCAATGTGGTCGATGAGCGGGCGGCCAGGGCGCGATAGACCATCGCAGGGTCCGGGTTGCCCGATGCCCGTCGCAGCACCCACGCGGAGAGGGCGAGGACGGCGAGGACGACCGCGCAGCCCAGCACCAACGCATCACGCAGCGTGGACTTCTCCATGAAGAGCCAGCACCCGAGGAGCAGCGTCACCAGGAAGCCGGCGGACCAGGCCGCCACCCTGCCCAGGAGAATGCCCGGGCCGAGCCTGCGAAGCCCGCCGTCCTTCAAGTCGGTCGTTCGCATTCCGTCCGCACCATTCATCCGAAGTCGCCCACCAGACTCGTGTTCTCAGCGTGCTCACGGAGCCGTCGGGCCGTCTTTCGCTGCCCTTCGTCCAGGTCGTCCTCAAGGCCGTCCGCCTCTTTGAGCCGGTTGCCTGCCGCACCCGTCTCTACGCCCACACGGCTGTTGGTCGCCTCGTCGCGGAGCGCGTTCCGCTGCTCCTGCGTCAGCCCTTCGCCTTCGCCACCGGTCCCGGCGTCGGGCGTCGCTCGGTCGCCACCGTCGCTCGTACCGGCGACTCCGTCCCTGCCGGCGGCTCCGTCCCTGCCGGCGGCTCCGTCCCTACCGGCCGCGCCGGCGCCATCGGCTGCGCCGCCGGAAGCGCCATCCGCTGTGCCGCCGTTCCCGTCGGCTGCCCCGCTGGCGGCTCCCTCTCCGGTGCCGTGCGCCTCCCCGGCCCCCGATCCGTGCGTCAGTCCGCCTCCGGCGCCGCCACCGGCAGCTCCGGCGCCTGCTCCGATCAGCGACTGCGACCAGTCGAACTCATCGTCCCGGTCCGCCCACCAGCCATATGAGTTGGCGGCATCCCCGACGAGACTGCCGCTCGCTCCGCCGACCGCGCCTGTGCCGATCGACTCACCGAGCCCGCGACCGGGCCTGCCGCCGAGAGCAACATCCGCGGCCTTGCCCATCCCTGCCCCGGCGATCCCACCGACCAGGTTGTTCTCCCACTCGGGACCCTTGCCGGTGATCACGCTGGTGGCGACGCCGTTGCCGATCTCGATCGCGGTCCGCCCGACGAACGGACCGCCGTAGCGGACGCCGTACCGCAGCAGCGTGCTCGAGTGCCCTAATGTCCGCAGCTGCTCGAACCAGCGGGCGATCGTGGCCAGGATCCTGCCGAGCCTCGCGGCGGCTGTTGCCGCCTGTCCGGCGAGGCGGGCCGCGTTCGCGGCCCCGGCAGCCGCGGAGAATCCCAGGGTGATGAAGGACGTGGCAACGGAGACTCCGATCGTGACGCCGATCTCCAGGTAGATCTGATGGATCTCACCGTTGATCTCTTCGATCTTGTCCGCTGCCTCGTTGAGACCCTTCTTCGCCTCGTCGAAGCTCGGCTGAGCGTCCTCGACCGACTTCTTGATCTCTTCCCAGTGCTTGACGAAGGCATCGGCGGCCGGCCCTCGCCACTGGTCGCCGTGCACGTCCTTGACGGTCTTGTCCATGTGGACGACGAACTTGTCGAGGGCGTCCCCCATGGCGCCCCAAGCCTTGGCCGCGTCGCGCAGAACGTCCGGCTCGCCGCCGGGGTTGCAGAGCTCGAGTCCGGCTTCGTAGACGGTCTCCGCGACCGACTCGTCACTCACGCGCTCTGCCCCTTGAACAGATCCTCCAGGGCATGCTCGGCGGCTCCGGTGTTGTGGGAGTTGTCGGAGAGTTTGCCGGCGACCTCATAGAGATGGTCCTGCAGGCCCTGGATCGCCTTGGTCATGTGGTCGGCCAAGTCGATGTACGCGGTTGTCACTTCCTCCGACTCCGTCAGGAAGCCGAACCCGTCATGGATGGCCTCGCCGTCCGTCTTCGGCTTGAACTTGGCCAACTGCTCGCCGAGCGCGTCGGCCTCTTTGGTGAAGGCGCCGCTCAACTTCTCGAGCGCGGAGTGGCCGATGTAGAAACCGTCCGGCACAAGATCTCCCTCTGGGTCTCGCCGTGTTGCACGCCGAGCCGGCCTTGCGGCTCCACGCCTCCCGCCGCGCGAACGCCGAACGGAACCGGTGAGTCTGTCAGGGGGCACCCGCTGCTCAGCACGTCAGAGGGTGCCCCGCGCATATCTCCACAAAGGATTACGCTCTGGACCCAGTTCCAGCACGACTGATCCGATTACCGTTCGGTTGGCGCGCACACAGTGCCGTATCAGCGAGGGAGGGGACCTGACGCGGAGGGCCAAGTCCCCCCGCCGACCATCCCGGCCGTCGCGGCCTTCCGACGCCCCAGCACGGCCACCAGTACGCCGCCGATGAGCATCAGCAGACCCGCTCCGGCTGCACCCAACCCCGTGAGCCACAAGCCCTGTTCCATGTTCGGATGCGTCGTCTTAGGTGTTCCGACAGGGGTCGCGAAGTGCTCTGTGCCCTTGTGGCCGATCGGCGCGGTCTTGTCCGCCGGAGGGGAGGCTGCGCGCTTGACCGCCGCGGCGGCATTGATCTGGCCGTACCCGACCTCGGCGTTCCAGCCGCCCGACGGGTGGTGAGCGGTGCGTGTGAGGATGGACCGTACCTGCGCGGGCGTCAGTTTCTGGTTCTTCGAAAGCATCAGGGCCACCACACCGGACGCGAGCGCGGTGGCGGGTGAGGTGCCCTGGATCCGTTCATATCCGCCGGTGTTCTTGGCTCCGGCGATCTCCACTCCGGGCGCGGCCACCTCGTTGTAGGTGTGCACGGTGGAGAAATCAGCGCGCCCCCCACCCCGCTGGGTCGCGGCCACCGCGATGACTCCGGCCAAACCACCAGGTGCAGAAGGCTGGTTGAGCTTGTCGCCGCCATTGCCGGCACCGCCCAGAAGCGTCACACCATGGCTCACCGCGTACCCGACTGCCAGTGCTGTGTCTTCGTCGGCATAGTCGTCGACCTCGCCCGTGCCCAACGACATCGAGATGACGTCGACGCCGTGGTCGACGGCATAGACGATGCCCTTGGCAAGCGGGGTGCCATCCGTCTTCGCCAGGGATCCGTCGTCCCGCTTGTCCTCCTCGGAATTCACCCGGACCGAGAGGATCTTGGCCTTGGGCGCGACCTTGAGGATGTCCGAGGCCATGTGTGTTCCGTGGTAACCCCATTCGGGGCTCGACGGGGTGATAGTGCCCTTACGGAAGTCGGGCCCGGTGGTGATCTTTCCCTTGACCGCGGGATGGTCGGCCACGACCCCGGTGTCCAGGAGCCCCACCGTGACACCCTCGCCCTGGGCGTCACGCTGCGCCGCCGCCAGACCCAGGGCGTCCGCCTCCCACCCTCGGGGCGTGCCGGCCGCATGGGCAGGGGCCACCGCCAGCGCGCAGAGCAGTCCGCTGAGCGCGGCCGTCGCGAAGGCTGTCGTGGTACGTCGTCGCTCAGTCATCGGCCCCACTCAACTGCAGGTCTTCCAGGTGGTTTTTGAACATTCGGGTGAGGAGCTCCGCCTCGGCGAAGTAGGACGTACGGTCCGCATGGATCTCGTCGTCATCGTCGCCCCACTCGCCGGGCAGGGTTGCCGCGATACGGCCGTCCACCGAGCCTGTGGTGGCGGCCACCGCATAGGGGAGATGTTCCGCTGTGGGAGCTTCCAGAGCGGCGCCGTTGCGCCCGTCCTTCCAGTGCGCCGCGAGGGTGCCCGGCACGGAAAACGGCACCACGGCACCGGCATTGCCGCCCAGGTCCTCGAAAGCCTGGGCCAGCTGCTGCTTCTTGGTCTCGGCCCCGGGCAGGACGACGATCGCGACCGTAGCCACCATGTTTCCGCTGGGGTCCACGTAAGTGGCGCGCAGTACGGCCTTGCAACCCAGCTCCTGGGCCGACTTCAGGGTCTGCCCGTCCAGGCCCTTGTCGCAGGTGGTGTCGGGCGAGATGCCGAGACGGTGCCACATCGCGTACTTCGGGTTGGTGAGGTCACCAATGCGCGAGTCTCGATTGCCGATGGTGGCCGGGAAGACGCGGTCCGGCGACTCGTCGCTCCACACAGCCTCGCCATACTCAGGATTGGCAAGCGGCTGCTGGCTGTTGCTGTAGGCGTGCGCAGCGAGGGCGCCTCCCCCTGCAAGTACCAGCACCCCGAAGAGGCCGAGCAGTGAGCCCACGACCATGCGGGCCGTGCGCCCGCCGTTGCCGTTCGGAGCCCGAGGGGGGACAGGGGCAGTCACGGGCGGCATGACCGGCGGCTGTGGCTGCTGCTGCGGAGGCACGTTGGTCATTGGGGGCGGGGAACCTGGCACTTGCTGCCAACTCCCGTGCTGAGGCGGCTGCCCGTACGGGTTACCGCTCCCCGGCGGCGTCGGATAGGACATGGGTTCCCTCTCGCGCGTTCCTCTGGCGAGGGGCACGGTGCGCGGTCCGGTCACACGCAACGCAAGGTCGTCATCTCCGCCGGCCTGCGAGCAAATGCGTTCTGCAGGGTCAGCCGGGGCGACTCTCGCATCTTCTGATACGCCCTCCCCGTTAGTCACACAAGACCTTATGGCCTTCGCGAACGCAAGGCGGACCAGGGGTCGTACGGGTTCCGTGCAGGAATTGTGATCGGACGGAGAGCCGTCATGGCTTCGCAAGTGCACGCTCATGCGGAGCGCAGGGGCGTGCAGGACGAAGGATGCCCCTCAGCGCCTCGGCGGCAGAATGCGTACATCCCCCGTCCCGGTCGATCTCGCCCAGGAAAGGGGATGCGTGTGCGATGCGCCGCCGGCCTCGGGGTGGCGGCGGCCGGGGAGCACAGCGTGCCGGCCGGAGCCAACCAGCCCGGCCGACACGGAACTTACTGGCCCTGCCCCCCATACGGGTTGTGCTGCTGCGGGGCCTGCCCCGGAGGGGTCGGGTACTGCTGGCCCTGCGCTGCGGTGGGGTAAGGCTGGTTCTGGTTCGGCGGGTAGCCCATGCCGCCGCCGGGGCCACCGGGGCCGGGGCCGCCGCCGCCTCGGTTTCGGCGGGTGCGCATTACGGCGAAGATGATGCCGCCGACGATCACTACAGCTGCGATGCCTCCGATGATGAGAGGCAAAGGCAGGCCGCTGGAGGAAGAGTCCTTCTCCTTGGCCTGAGTTGAACCGTCATCGCCGCCTGCGGAGGCGCCGCCCGCCTTGGATTCGGTACCTGACGGGAGCTGCTCCAAGGGGCCCTCCTTGGGGCCCTTCGGGATGTCCATCGTGAGCGCCTTATTGGGGCGGATGATCCCGTAGCCGTACTCCTCGTCGGGAGCTGTCAGACCCTTATGGCCGAGGAAAGAAGCCGACTTGACGAGGCGGTTGATCACTTGCCCCGCAGTGAGATCAGGGTACTTAGCCCGGACTAGTGCGGCGGTGGCTGATACGAGGGCTGTGGCATCTGAGGTTCCGCTGGCAATACCGTAACCCTGCGCCCTGGTCTTATTCGCAGCCAAGATATCGACACCTGGGGCAGTCAATGTCACTTGCTTGCCAGTTGCGGAGCTCTCCCAGAGGTTGGCCTCTTTATCCACGGCACCGACGGCCACAACGCCGGGCAACGCCGCCGGTTCTGCAACGCCACCGCCATGATTCCCTGTTGCCGCAACAACAATCACGTCACGCTGTTGGGCATAAGCAATCGCCTCGCGGCCGTCAGATCCAGTCTTACTGTACTCATCACCGAAAGACAGATTGATAACCTTGGCCCCTTTGTCCACGGCATATCGAACCGCAGGCGCCCAGGTCTCATCCAGGTTCTTATCGGCCTTCCCCTGAAGGGTACGCAAAGGCAAGATCTTCGCCTTTGGCGCAAATCCAATCATGCCGGAGGAATTTCCTGGACCGTGACCATGTGCAGCGATAAGGCTCGCCATTCTAGTGCCATGCCCAATTTTGTCTTCCTGGGCATCCCCACCGCCTGTGTAGTCCCTGCCTTCGAGGACCTGGCCACGCAGGTCTGGATGACTTCCATCCACACCTGAGTCAATGACGGCAACCGTGACGCCCTCACCCTGAGATTGCGCCCAGGTGTCCTTCATTTTGAATACGTCCAGGACCCACTGTTGGTCCCGGACATAATCAGCCGAGGCAGTCGGTGCTGAAGTGAGGAGCAAGGCTCCTGTCAACGCCACGACTCCCGCCGTGGACCAGACTCGCTTGGCACCCAATTCCCTGCTCCTCACTCAACTGCGACTGGTTCCGCCAGTCTTCATACAGGCGAGCCGCACGGATCTTCCGTGCGGCTCGCTCACGTGTGCCTACTCGATGTTGCGCGGCACGTTCCGGTTGCGGTCCTCTTCAGAGATCCAGGTCTCCTCGTCCTCGACCAACCAGTCGGGACGCTCGCCCCCGTTCTCCTCTTCCCCACGACGGTTGCCACCGCGACCACCCATGCCGCCAGCGCCGCCCATCATGCCACCGCGCTGTGAACCGCCACGGCTGCCGTGCAGACCCGAGCCACTGCCCGCACCCTTGCCGGCGATGCCCTTGGCTGCACCAACGACACCGCCGCGCGCCTTGGCCAGAGCTCCACGGCCACCGGCACCGGCACCGCCGCGGCCAGCAGCACCGGCACCGGCTCCACCGCCCATGCCGCCCATGCCAGCGCGGCCAGCACCATTACGGCCGGCTCCGGAGCCGCCCAGGCCTCCGGCTCGTCCACCGCCGGCGCCCGGGATACCGAGTCCACCGCGACCGCCGCCCTTACCGAGACCACCGCCACCACTGGGAACCATCACGCCAGGGCCTGCTCCGCCGCCGGGGCCTGTCCCACCCCCACCACCGATGGGTCCAGGCCCACCCGTGCCAGGGCCCGGCCCAGTCAGGCCGGGCTTGATGCCGTCCACGTTCGTACCAGTCGAGGGCGGCAGCTGTGAGCCTCCCGTGATGCCCTTGGGTCGCGGAACGGCAGGAGCCTGATCAACGCCCTTGGGCGGGCCTGCGCTCCACGGCTTGGGACCCGAGCCCACAGCGCCTGGCCGGGATGCGCCTCCTGTGCCACCAGGCACTACAGGCGGTGGGATCTCGACGTTGCGATTGGGCTCCTTGATGTTGCCTTCGCCATCATCTTGGATCGGGTTGTTCTTGAGATTCCGCGTGACCCGCATGTACTGGGCCCCGAGATTCTCCATGACGGCAACGCCGTTGAGCTGTGCTTCCCGGCTCGCACCGATCTTGCCCTCATTGATCTGCGCCACTTCTGCAGTGGTCAGCTTGCGGTCCTTGAGGTCATTGGCCGTCGATGAGCCGTCATCCCACTGCCAGTCGGAGAGAGCGTCACCAACCTTCGCCCAGCCACTGGGCTCCTTGATGTCATCCAACTGTGCTTTGTAGGTGCGCAGCTGAGTAGCGGCATCGGTCATCTGACCACTATTCAGGTCAGCATGCCAGGCGGCATTCCTGACGCTCTGCGAGATGGTTCGCGCCTTCTTGGCGAAGGACGTGGCAGCTTCCCCGCCCCAGTGCTCCAAGACATCGTTAACTGCCTTGTCCAACAGGCCAGCGATCCCCTCGCCGTCCTTGCCTCCGGCGAGGATCTCCTTGACCTTGCCCCAGTGGCGGCCAACCTCCTCGATCGCACCCGGGTTTGTACCGTCAAGCATCTGCTTGAGTTCCTTGAGCGGGTACTGAATGAAGTCGGTCTTCGTCTCCGGGCGTCCTGTGGTGCAGGTTGCGCCCTCGATTACTGGCGGCTTCGGCTGTCCATTTTCACCGGCCATTTTGAACCCTTCCCCTCAACAGGTGATGCTTGATCGGACTGCTAATCCCACTTGTTTCCGCTCGGCCCCCCAGAGTCACCACCCATTTGATTCCTGTTCGCGTACTCCTGCTCGGTGTACTTGTCCTTGACCTTGGAGGTGCTCTTACCGAACTGGTCAATCAATCCGTGCAGCCCTTTGATCGCGCTCTCCAGGCTGGTCTTCATGTCCTTGTGCGCCATGTGGAGGTCGGACGCCTCCATGAAGTTGCAGTTCGCGCCGAATGCCCCGGACGGAATCTCCGTCGAGTACCGCGACGTCTCCCCCGCCTTGTCCATGTCGTCCAGCAACGTCCAGAGCTTCCGGATGACCTCGTCCAGTGCGCTCAGATCAACCCGCATGCCGTCACTCATACCCCGTGTCCTCTCCCCTGTTTCCCAATTTCTCCGCGCCCGCCCAAGCGGCGCAATTGACGCAAATACCTAGAAGAACGCCCTGAACTACCCACCAGCACCAGCAGACCCACCCCGCTTCCTCTGCCAGTCCCGCAAAGCAACGCCACTACCACTGGCGATCAACACCAACAGCAAGGTCGCCCCCAACACATACAGCGCGATCCGCTGTTCCTTCTCCGCCTCGCTCTCCCCCATCGTGACCTCCATGGGGACAGCCCCGCCAGCCCCGATCTTCACCGGCGGGTCCGGCTGAGGGGAGCTGCCCGGAGTGGAGTCGTCCGAGACGGCGGCAATCGGGTCCACGACGCCCCAGCCCACGTAGCGGTTGGGGCCACGGCCCGTGCGCTGGGCCGTCTCCTGCATGCGCGTGGCGATCTGTTCGGCCGTCCAGCCAGGGTGCTTCTCCTTCAGGAGCGCCGCGACCCCGGCCACGTACGGCGCGGCGAAGCTCGTTCCGTCCGAGGAGCACTGGCCGCCCTTCGGGACCGTCGAGACCATGCCCATGCCGGGGGCCGCGATGTCGACGAAGGATCCGGACTGCGAGAAGAAGGCGCGCTCGTCGTTGCGGTCGGAGGCTGCCACGGCCAGGACGCCCGGGTACGAGGCCGGGTAGGTGTCGGCGGACTTGCCGTCCGCGCCGTCGTTGCCGGCGGCGGCGACGATCAGCGGGCCCTTGCCGTCCTTGACCGCGTTCGCGACCGTGGCCCTGAGGATCGCGTTGTCCTTGCGCTTCTCCGTGTCCGAGGAGATGTTGATGATGTCCGCGCCCGCGGCGACCGCGTCCTTGATGGCGTCAGACATGGTGTTGGAGTTGCCCTGGTGCTTGTCGTCGGCCCCTCCGGTGTAGCGGAAGGAGAGGATCTTGGCCTTGGGAGCGATGCCGGCGAAGCCGGTGCCGTCCATCGGGCGGGCCGCGATGATGCCTGCGACGCGGGTGCCGTGACCTTCCAGGTCGTCGTTGCCCTTGCCACCCACGTAGCTCTTGCCGGGACCCTTGAGAGCGTCAGTCAGCTGACTGTTACCGGCGTCCACGCCCGTGTCGATGACCGCGACCGTGACGCCCTCACCCGTGGCCTGCTCGCGGAGCTGGTCAAGAAGTATGCGCTGGAGCGACCATGGCGTGGACTTGAGGTTCTCCCCGCCGAACTCGCACTCGTCACTGGCGGCCGGCGCGGATGCGGGGATACCGGAAGCGGCGAACGCCGGCGGAGCCGAGGCGAGGCAGACTCCGGTCGCAGCGAGTACGCCAAAGGCCCGCTGCAGTGCGCGGGTTCCACTCGTACTCGTACGCCGACGCGAACGGGGTGTCAGGACCCCCATGTTCAGGACCCCCAGGACCTTCGAGCCCGCGAAGTCGTCAGAGACTCCACGGAACTCACCATTGCTGGATGTTGCTGGATCTGGATTGCTGCCGGTTGCCCGGCGGCAGAGGCGGGACGGCCCGGTGAACGCCGTGGCGCCCACCGGGCCGTCCCAACTCGATGCACTTCAAGTCACCTTGAGCCGAAGGCTCAGTTCCAGGTGTTGGCGTTGGCCGTCTCGGTCGCCTTGTAGGCGTCAGCCGAGTTCTGCAGCGCCGTGGCGATCTTCAGCAGGGTCTGGTGCAGGTCAGCAGCAGTGGTGTCCCACTCCTTCTGCTTGCGCTGGTAACCCTCCTGCGCCTCACCCTCCCAGGTGGCGGCAACGGCCTTGACCGCCGACTCGATGTCGTCGAGCTGGCCCTTGATCTTGCCGGCGGTGCTGCGCACGTCCTGGGACGCGTTGATGATCGTGGAGTAATTGACGAGGATGGACATCGTCGATCCCTTTCAGGAAGAAGGAAGTCGGAGAGGTGAAGCGAGCGGGCTCGATCAGCCGAAGTCGGACATGATCTTGCTGATCTCGGAGTTCTGCTGCTCCTCGGACGCGGTGTAGTTGGTCCGCGTGGAGTCGACGGCTTCCTTGATGTCCCGGAGGATGTCGCTCATCTTCTTCGCGTCCTGGTTCCAACGCTCCTGAAGCGAGTGGTACGACTTGGCCGCCTGGCCCTGCCAGCCGCCCGCGATCTGGTCGATCACGCCGTTGAGACGGCTGATCTCACCCTGGATCGAGCCGTTCGCCCGGTCGATGTCGCCCGAGAGCTTGGCGAGTGAGTCTTCTGTTACCCGAAACTGGCCGGCCATGGTGAACCTTCCCCCATGTGGTTGTGGACCGGGAAGCCCGTACCGCTCCCCGGAATTGCGTCATATCTGCGTCACATCAATGAGCGCTAGTAGCACTCTATCGTCCGTCTGTCACACATCCAGCGGCATGAGCGATCAGTTACAGACTTCACACACGCGTGCTACGGCTTCGTGATTCGCGAAGCCCGCACACGCCCCGCGCGCACCGTCAACCGACGGTTCGCGCAGGTGACTTGGGGTGTCCGGGCGTCACTGGCTTTGCGCCTGCTTAGCGCTTCCGGTGTCCAGCGTCGGCCCCTTGGGGATGAACTGCGCGAACGTGTAAGGAACGTACATCTGGTTGGTCAGCTTCTCGTAGCCGAGCCGGGTCCGCGCCTTGTCCGTCTCGCTGGGCTGCCCCCCGGAGCCGGAGTCGGAGCCGGAATCGGAACCGGAGCCGGTGCCCGTCTTGTCCGATGCGTTGTCGTTGCCCTTCGGCAGCGAGTAGCGCAGGCCCGTGTCCGTCAGTAGGTACTGGGCGCCGCCGGCTGCCGCCGCGCCGCGGACCTCCGTGAAGAGGAGACCCGAGCCCGAGGAGACATACGCGTTCAGGGACTCGGCGATGACCTTCTTCGGGTACGTCGTACCGGCCCAGGCGGTGAGGTTGGGCTTCTTGTCGGCGCCGATGCTGCCGTCGTACACGCTGCACGAGGTGTCCTTCGCCGCGGCAGTGGCCGTCTCCGGGCCGTTGGCCTGGGCCGGGACTTCCTGCGGCCAGCCCTTGTCACCGTAGAACGGCTTCGCCTGCCCGCCGTTGGCGTCGATGATGGACGTCGTGCGGGCCGGGATGGCGTGGATCTGGTTGGTCGCGTACGCCACCTCGGCGGCCGGCGACGCCAGGAGGAGCTTGGCCACGAACGGCGTGACGGCGGCGACCTCGTTCTTCAGGACCACGTAGTACATCTTGCCCTGGGCATCGTCATCGGCCTCGAGGACCCGGCCCACCGTGGACCCATCGGCCGGCAGTCCCTTGACCTTGGTCGGCTCTCCGATGGACGGCACCGTCGGGAACGTAATGGCCTGCCCCTCGTTGAGCGTGGCGAGCCATTCCTTGCTGACCTGCTGCGGAATGTTCTGAGAGCCGATGGCGGTGGCCTTCAGCTTCGCGGCCGTGGTCTTCTCGTCCTTGGTGAGCTTCACCTTGGGCCCGCCGATCGCCAGCCGGTTGCCCTTGCTGTCGATCAGGAAGTCCGTTTCCGTGGTGGGTTCGTTGACATACAGAACCTCACTGCCGCCGACCTTTCCGCGGCCCGCCACCGACTTGGCATCCTCGTCGTCGAGCACGAACACCGCACGGTCGATGGCGGTGCCGGACTTGGCCGGCCGCTCGCACACGGCCCAGGTCTTCTCCTTCTCCGCGTCCTCCGGCTTGGGCAGGCGGTCGGGAGCGTAGGGAATACCGAGCGTCGCCCCATGCGGGATGTCGCTCTTGTCGATCTCCTTGCCCGGCACCTCGATGACCTTGCCCTTGCCCTTGTCGAGCATCAGCTTGGCGGAGGCGTAGTTGAGGACGGGGTGAAGGGTGTTCACCTTCTTGCTGCTGCCCGGCACTTCATCAGGAAGGACGACATAGCGGGTCGTGGAGTCGCTGTCGACGATGATGTATTCGCCGGGGGTGTCCCACCCCACGGGCGCCTTCGGCTTGATCACACCCCAGGCGATGAAGCCGATGACAAGGACGATCGCCACCGCGAAACTGGGCATCACGGTGCGAATCGGGCGCGGCGCGCCCTCCTCGGAGCCCCCGGGGGACGGCGCCAGGAACGCAGCGACGGTGCGCTTGCGAGCGAACGTATAGGCGGCGAGCTCATCCCGACGCTTTGCCATGTGTCCCAGCTCTCCCGATTCTCCCGTTTTTTCCTGCAGTTCCGCGACGTGAAAGATCCCGGGAAGACCCCATACATGCCCTGGCAGGCCCCCGGAAGGACGCCTTCACTCCCGGCATCCCGGCCGTACATAAAGGCGGCTTCAACGTGCAGGGCACCTACTATGCCCTGCCCCATGGGCCCCTCCGCCACCAGGTTCCTCACAGTTACGTATCCATGACAGGTTCACCGTCCGGCCCCTGTGTCGCCCTGTCAGTCCCAGCGGGTACCGTGACGATCCAAACGACCAACGTGGGCACGATCACGGTGGACACGAAGGCCACCAACGTGGGCACGAGGGCCACCACTTCGCGAAAGGGACGTCCCGGGGGATGAGCAGCGCTACGAGCACTCGGCGCGGACGCCGCGCACCGCAGCAGCAAGGCCGCGGCCGTGGGCCCGTACAGCCTCCGGCCCCCGCACCGACCACCCCTGCCTCCGCGGCGCCCCGGACCCTGCCCCGTCCCGGCGGCATGGGCCCGCTGAGACTGCAGCAGCTCGTCCTCGTCGAGCTCGCCGCGGCGATCATGCTGGCCGCCTGGGTCACCGACAAGCGCTGGCTGCTCGCGCCCGCCGGCGCCGTCGCCGCGATCCTCGTGCTCCTGGCCATCCTGCGCCGGCACCACCGTCCGCTGCCCGAGTGGTTCGAGACCGCGCGTGCCCTCAAGCGACGTCAGCGCGAGGCCAAGCTGCCCGTGCCGCCCGGGACCGATCCCATGCTGGCGCCGGCGGTGGAATGCGACCCGGCCCTGCGTACGTACTCGTTCGTGTCCCGTGACGACCGGTCGATCGGCATGATCGGGGACGGGTCCTTCCTGACGGCCGTGCTCTTCGTGCAGCCCGGGGACGAGCCGCTGCGTCCCGAGTTCGCGGGGCGGCAGCTGCCGCTCCAGCTGATCCAGGAGGCACTCGAGGTGGACGGCATCCAGCTCGCCTCCGCCCAGGTCGTCCAGCACACCCAGCCCGCGCCGGCGCCGCACCTGCCTCAGCAGTCGGTCGCCGCGCGCAGTTACGCGCCCGTGCAGGCCGCCGCCGGATCGCCGGCCCTGCGCCTCACCTGGGTCGCGCTCAAGCTCGACCCCGAGCTGTGCCCGGAGGCCGTCGAGGCCCGGGGTGACGGCGTGCCCGGCGCACAGCGTGCGCTCCTTCGGGTGGCCGACCAGCTCGCCAGCCGCCTGGCCGGCGCCGGCTTCGAGGCGACGATCCTGGACGAGAGCGAGCTCGTGCAGGCCCTCGCCACGTCCGCGTGCCTCAACCCGCGGGCCAACGCCCAGCACCAGCCCGGGCAGGACGGCCGCCCCAGTCAGCGACGTACGGTCGAATCCGTCCGCAGCTGGCGCGTGGACGACCGTTGGCACACCACCTACTGGGTGTCCCGCTGGCCGCAGTTGGGTCAGGGCGGCGTGGCGCTCCCGCAGCTCGTCACGCAGTTCACCTCGCTGCCCGTGCTCGCCACGACCTTCAGCATGACCCTCGCGAAGGCGGGCAACCGCGGCATCTCGGTCACCGGGCACGTCCGGATCACCGGCCGCGGTGACAATGAACTCGGCCAGGTCAGGCGCGAGTTGGAGCGCGCCGCGAGCGCCTCCAAGGTCGGCCTGGTGCGGCTCGACAGGGAACAGGTTCCCGGTGCTCTCGCGACCCTGCCGCTCGGAGGTACCTACTGATGTCCTACCCCACGCCGACCATGAACCCGGGCCAGCAGCAGCCTCAGCAGGGCCAGCAGTACGGCCAGCAGGGCCAGAACCCCGCCCGCAGGCCCGCGCACGTCGCCTCGCCGACGGACACCGGCATGATCCCGCTGCTCCAGCAGCCGGAGCCGCAGCAGCCACAGCAACGCCGCATCTTCAGCCCGGGCTTCGGCCTGCGCGGCCCCCGGCGCAACCGCCATGTCGTGTCCGCCGAGGAAGTGGCCGCGATCAGCATGCCGATCGGCGACGACGGCGTGATCATCGGGACGGACACGGAATCACAGCCCGCGGTCCTCGGCCTCGCCCGCCCCACTCCCTTCGACGTCGTCGTCGTGGGCGGCCTCTGGTTCGCCCAGGTGCTCGCGCTGCGCGCGGCCGCGACCGGCGCGCGCGTGGCCGTCGAGACGGGCCGTCCACAGGTGTGGACGCAGCTCGCCCAGGCGGCCGGCGGCGGTCAGCAGTGTGTGACCGTGTACCCCGTGGGGCGGGTTCCCGCGCAGGGTCCGTCCGTGTCGAGTCCCGTCGTCCTGATTCGTGACTGTGGTGTACGTCCCCCGCGCGGGCGGGTGACGTCGCTGCCCTGGCAGTCCGTCGTGACCGTGCTGCCGTACGTCGGCGAGCACGCGCCGCGCTGGCTGGCGCAGGCCCAGCTGGTGGGCATCCAGCGGATCTCGCCGCAGGAGACCGAGGTCGTACGCGAGACCCTGGGCATCCCCGCCGAGCATCTGCAGCTCCTTCCGACCCTGTCGGACAACGTCGCACTGTGGTGCACCCGCAAGCACCGCAAGTTCGTGATGACGGAGCCGACGGACGCGGAGACCGGGCTGCTCGGTGTGGCCCGCCGCATGGACTGAGCAATTCCGCTACGGGTACGCGTACCGGTGCGTCGGCGGGAACGGTCAGCGGCCGGCGTCACTTTTCCGTACCGGGGTGCGAAAGATTAGGCTCAGCGGTGATGCGGTGAACGCCGCGGGCCGGGGGGACGCGGGGGACGCGCCAGCCCGGCAGACCGACCGCGACGAAAACGCATTAAGCAGCAGTTGCTGACCAGGAGGCAAGCAGTGAACAGGGATCGGTCCGAGTACCGCGGCGGCCAGTCCCCTGACGGGGACGACCGTGAGCTCGACCTCACGGGCGAGTTCGAAATCGTCTACGAGCCTCCTGCCTGGTACGACCAGAGCTCACAGGGTGGCTCCGGCCAGTGGGACACGGGGCAGGCGTCCGCGCCACCGCCGACCGGCCCGCCGCTCGGTCCGCCCGGGGGTACGCCGGCGGGTCCGCCCGCGCAGCCTCAGCAGCCTTACGCTCCCCCCGCCGCCGAGCCCCAGCAGCAGTACACGCCCGCGCCGGCCCAGAGCCAGCCACCCACGCCCGCGCCCGCGCCCGCTCCGGCACATCCGCAGGAGCACCAGGCCGTGGCGCCGCCCGTGGCCGGGCAGGGCGGGACCGGGGGTTACGGCTTCCCGCAGCAGCAGGCCGCGCCCAGCACGCCGGAGCCGGTGCAGCACACCTCCGGTGGGTACGGCTACCCGCAGCAGCAGGCCGCGCCGAGTGCACCCGAGCCCGTCCAGGACACCTCCGGTGGGTACGGCTACCCGCAGCAGCAGGCCGCACCCGCCGCTCCTCCTGCCGCGCCCGCGCCCGCCACGGCTGCACCGGCCGCGCCCGGCTTCCCGGTGCTGCGTCCGCTGGACGACGACTCCGCGAGCGCGGCGACGGCCCCGGCTCCGGCCGAGGAACCGGCTCCGGCCGCTCAGCCCGAAGCCGAAGTGCCCGAGCAGCAGAGCAGCGACGAGCCGGTCGCACCGCTGAACTACGCAGCGGCCGACGCCGAGGCCGCTCGCCTCTTCGGCGGCGACGACGATGACGATGACGACGAGGTGGCGGAGCAGGCGGAGGCCAACACCGACGCCACTGTCACCGGCGAATCCGGCGAATCCGGCGACGTAGCGAGCGAGTCGGCCACCACGGAGCACGAGGAGGAGGCCGCAGGGGTCAACTCCCCTGTCGCGGCGGACGGTTCGGCCGAGCCCGTCGCTCCCGCCGGGCCCGTTGCCCCCGTCGCCACCGACCCGCAGGCCGTCGCGCCCCAGCTCCCGCCGCTCCCCCAGGGCTACCAGCCCGACCCCTCTCAGGCCCAGCCCGGCGGTTACGGCTACCCCCAGCAGGGGGCCCAGCCCCAGCAGGCCCAGCCCCAGCAGCAGACCCCGCCGCCCGGCTCCTTCGGACCGGCCCAGCCGCTGCCGCCCGCCCAGCAGGGACAGCAAGGACTGCAGGGACAGCCCGGCCAGCCGCAGGCCCAGCCCCAGCACCCGATGCAGGGCCAGGGCTACCCGCAGCAGGCCCCGGCCGCGCAGCCCCAGCAGGCACCGCAGCAGCCGCAGGCCCCCCAGGCCGGGCAGCCTCAGCACCCGCAGGCCCCGGCCGGCTACGGCTACCCCCAGACCGCTCCCGGCCAGCCCGGCTACGGCTACCCGCACCCCGCGCAGCCCGTCCCGCCGCAGCAGGCCCAGCCGGCCCAGCAGTACCCGGGTCAGCAGCCTCACCCCGGCCAGCAGCCGCCCGCCCAGCCGATGCCGCAGCAGCAGGCCCAGCCTCAGCAGCAGCCCCCGCAGGCCGCCCCGCAGCAGCATCAGCAGCCCTACCAGCCGCAGCAAGCTCCGCAGCAACAGCAGCCGCAGCAGTACCAGGCACCCCAGCCCCAACAGCAGCAGCCTCAGCAGCAGCCGCCCCAGCAGCCCAACGCCCCCCAGGCGCAGGGTGGTTGGTCCGCGCCCACCGGCCCCGGTCAGGCCGGCCCCGGCGCCCAGGCCCCGCAGCAGCAGGCCGCCCCGGGGACCCCGCTCGGTTACAACGCGGCCGTGGAGCTCAGCTCCGACCGGCTGCTGCGCAACCAGCCCAAGACCCGGAAGAACAACCAGGGCCCGTCCCGCTTCAAGCCCGGCGCCAAGAAGGAAGAGGCCGAGCGGCAGCGCAAGCTGGAGCTGATCCGTACGCCGGTGATGTCCTGCTACCGCATCGCGGTGATCAGCCTCAAGGGCGGCGTCGGCAAGACGACGACCACGATGTCCCTTGGTGCCACGCTCGCCTCCGAGCGCCAGGACAAGATCCTCGCGATCGACGCCAACCCGGACGCCGGCACGCTCGGCCGCCGTGTGCGGCGTGAGACGGGTGCGACCATCCGTGACCTGGTGCAGGCGATTCCGCAGCTCAACAGCTATATGGACATCCGGCGTTACACGTCGCAGGCGCCGTCCGGGCTCGAGATCATCGCCAATGACGTGGACCCGGCGGTCTCCACGACGTTCAACGACCAGGACTACCGCAGCGCGCTCGACGTGCTCGGCCGCCAGTACCCGATCATCCTCACCGACTCGGGTACCGGTCTGCTCTACAGCGCGATGCGCGGAGTGCTCGACCTGGCCGACCAGTTGATCATCATCTCGACCCCGTCCGTGGACGGTGCGAGCTCCGCCTCGACGACGCTGGACTGGCTCTCCGCGCACGGCTTCGCGGACCTGGTGCAGCGGTCGATCACCGTGATCTCCGGGGTGCGCGAGACCGGCAAGATGATCAAGGTGGACGACATCGTCGCCCACTTCGAGACCCGCTGCCGCGCGGTCCAGGTGGTGCCGTTCGACGAGCACCTCGCGGCCGGCGCCGAGGTCGACCTGAACATGATGCGGCCCAAGACCCGCGAGGCGTACTTCAACCTCTCGGCACTGGTGGCCGAGGACATCGTGCGTGTCCAGCAGGGCCAGGGCTTCGGCCAGCAGCCGCAGCAGGCGCCCCAGCAGCAGCCGCAGCAGGGGTACGCACCCCAGCAGGGCCAGCAGGGTCACCCGGGCCAGCAGCCCCCGCAGCAGCAGGGTTACGCCCAGCCGCCGCAGGGCCAGGGCTGGCAGCAGCAACAGCCGCCGCAGCAGGGTCAGCCCCCGCAGGGTCAGGGGTGGCAGCAGCAGCCCCAGCCGCCGCAGGGTCAGGGCCAGCCGGCTCAGCCTCAGCAGCAGCAGCAGCCCGGGAGCGTACCGCCGGGGTGGACCCAGCAGTAACAGAGCCAGCAGTAACCCCAGCCCACACGAAGGGGGTTGACGCCATATCGGCGCCAACCCCCTTCGGCATGCGTACGCCGTCGGCGTGCGTACGCATGATCAGCGCAGGTCGAACTCCCCGTCCCGCGCCCCGAGTACGAACGCACGCCACTCCGCCTCCGTGTAGCGCAGCACCACCTCGGGCTCCTTGGAGTTGCGCATCGCGACGGCGCCGCCGTCCAGATAGGCGATCTCGACCTTCTCGTCCTCGGGCCCACCTGGGGCGCTGTGCCACTCGGCGCCGCTGATGTCCATGGCGTACAGCTCGGCCTTCTCCTGCTCGGTCGACATCGGGACCACTCCGTTCCACTGGCTGTCGGGCTGCAAGGACTCTACCGCCGCCAGCCTCTCGGCAGGTGTCCTTCAAAGGGCTAGACCAATGAGGGAAGAAACCTTCAACTGCCCTGATCTTTCCGGGCGTTCCCGCAGGCCACGAGGGGTGAACTCGTCGTTGACATGTTTAGACCACCGCTGGTAGACACACTCCTCATTCAGCGAGCTGTTCCGAGCCATTGCGAGCGATGACGCGAGGTCACGACCCCATGGACACCAGAGATCAGCAAGACCGCACCACCAGAGTTCCCCGAACCACCCGCCGCCGAGCGCGAGTTCTGCTCGCTTCCGGCGCGGCGGCCTTCGCACTCACCGCGGGCCTCGTCGCACCGCAGCTTGCCCAGGCGGAAGCGCAGGCGGAACCGGCGGCCCAGGCGCCCGCCCAGAAGCAGGCAGCGGCCAAGAAGACCCTGACCGTCGCGGTCTCCCAGAGCGTCGACTCACTCAGCCCGTTCCTCGCCCAGCGCCTGGTCAGCACCAGCATCCACCGGCTGATGTACGAGTACCTGACCAACTACGACGCCAAGAACAACAAGGTCATCCCCGGTTTCGCCACCGAGTGGAAGCCCTCGGCCGACAAGCTGACCTGGACGTACAAGATCCGGGACGACTCGAAGTGGTCGGACGGCAAGCCCGCCACCGCCAAGGACGCGGCCTTCACCTTCAACAAGATGATGACGGACGAGGGCGCGGCCACCAGCAACGGCAGCTTCGTCGCCAACTTCAAGAAGGTGACCGCCCCGAGCCCCACCGAGCTGGTCGTCGAGCTCAAGGAACCGCAGGCCACGATGGCCTCCCTCGACATCCCGATCGTGCCCGAGCACATCTGGAAGGACGTCAAGGACTACTCGAAGTTCAACAACGACGAGACGTTCCCGATCGTCGGCAACGGCCCGTTCAAGCTGACCGAGTACAAGACGGACCAGTACGTGAAGCTCGAGGCCAACAAGAGCTTCTGGCGCGGGGCGCCGAAGTTCGACGAGCTGGTCTTCAAGACGTACAAGGACCAGGACGCGGCCGTCGCGGCTCTCAAGAAGGGCGAGGTGTCCTTCGTCGCGGGCTCGCCCGCGCTGACGCCCGCGCAGGCCGCGAGCCTCGATGGCCAGCCGAACATCAAGGTCAACGAGGGCCCCGGCCGGCGCTTCTTCGCCCTGGCCACCAACCCGGGCGCGCAGACCAAGGACGGCAAGAAGTTCGGCGACGGCCACCCGGCGCTGCTCGACCAGAAGGTGCGCCAGGCACTCTTCCTCTCCATCGACCGCAAGACCATCGTGGAGAAGGTCTTCCAGGACCACGCGGTCGAGGGCGAGGGCTACATTCCGCCGCGCTTCGGGTCGTACTTCTGGAAGCCGTCCGACAGTCAGAAGCTGAGTTACGACCCCGAGCGGGCGGCCAAGCTGCTCGACGAGGCGGGCTACGAGCTGAAGGACGGCAAGCGCGTCGGCAAGGACGGCAAGGCCCTGGACTTCCGCATCCTGTGCCACGCCACCGACCCGAATGACAAGGCCATCGGCAAGTACCTCAAGGAGTGGTGGGGCAAGCTCGGCATCGGCCTCAAGGTCAACTGCCTCGACGACGTCTCGGTGCCCTGGTACGCGGGTGAGTACGACCTCGCCTTCGACGGCTGGTCGGTCAACCCCGACCCGGACTTCGTCCTCGGCATCCACACCTGCGCCGCGCTGCCGGCCAAGGCGAAGGCGAGCGCCGCCACCGACAACTTCATCTGCGACAAGAAGTACGACGACCTCTACAAGAAGCAGCTCGCCGAGTACGACCCGGCCAAGCGCGCCGACCTCGTCAAGCAGATGCAGTCGTGGCTGTACGACTCGGGCTACATGAACGTCATCGCGTACCCGAACGCGGTGGAGGCGTACCGCACCGACCAGATCGCGTCGATCACGACGATGCCCGAGAAGTCCGGCAACATCTACGGCCAGGACGGGTACTGGAGTTGGTGGTCGGCGGTTCCGGCCGGCAGCGACGGCAAGGGCAACGCCGCAGCGGACAGCGACGACTCGAGCTCGGCCGGCGTGGTCATCGGGATCGCGATCGGGGTGATCGTGCTCGTGGGCGCCGGGGTGCTGGTCACGCTGCGTCGACGCCGTACGGCTGAAGACCGTGAGTAACGCGAAACATTTGGCCCCTCACGCGTAGTCATCAATGTGTAGGCGAAGACAACGGACGCACGAGTGACGAGAGTTCGCACATGACAGCTGAGAGCACTCCGGGGCTCGTGCACAGCGCGGAAGCCGACGGCCCGGTGAAGGCCGGGCCGTCGGCCGCGCACGGTCCACGGGCGCGCAACGCCAAGGCCTATCTGCGGTACGCGGCGGGGAAGATCGTGGGAGCGGCCGTCTCGCTCTTCGCCGTCCTCGTCACCAGCTTCTTCCTCTTCCGGCTGATCCCGAGCGACCCGGTCAAGCACATGACCGGCGGCCGCGCCGTCTCGAGCGAGCAACTCGAGGCGCTGCGGAGGCAGTTCGGGCTCGACCAACCCATGTGGCAGCAGTTCACGGACTATGTGGGCGATGCGCTGACGGGTGACTTCGGCCGCTCGTACCAGTTCCACGCGCCCGTCACCGACAAGATCGCCGAGGCGCTGCCCGCGACGCTGCTGCTCACCGGCACGGCGTACGTCCTGTTCACCGCGCTCGGCATCTGGCTCGGCACCCGGTCGGCCTGGCGCAGCGGCAGCAAGGGCGACCGCTTCCACAGCGCCCTCGCGCTGACGCTGTACTCGGTACCGGCGTTCTGGCTCGGGCTGCTGCTGATCATCGTCTTCTCGGTCGGTCTCGGGCCGATCCCGGGCATGTTCCCGACCGGCGGCCTCGAATCCGGCGGGGAGAGCGGATTCGCGTACGTCACCGACGTGGCGCACCACATGATCCTGCCGGTGATCACGCTGGTCGCGGTCGGCTATGCCCAGACGCTGCTCGTCATGCGGTCCTCGCTGCTCGACGAGATGGGCAGCGACTATCTGACGACGGCCCGCGCGAAGGGCCTCAGGGACGATGTCGTACGCCGCCGCCATGCCGTGCCCAACGCACTGCTGCCCACCTTCACCCTGATGTTCGTGAACCTCGGGCATGTGGTGGCGGGGCAGATCCTGGTCGAGACGGTGTTCTCCTGGCCGGGGCTCGGAGGTCTCTTCTACGAGGCGCTCAGCGGCCCCGACCTGCCGCTGGTCCAGGGCCTGTTCTTCGTCTTCGCCGCGGCGGTGATCCTGGCGAACACCCTCGCCGACATGCTGTATCCGCTGCTCGATCCCCGGGTGGGCCGATGACTGCCGAACCGCTCTCGAAGGAACCCCGCCCGGAGGGATCCCGCTCGGACGACCCCCTCTCAAAGGACGCGAAGGAATCCAAGGACGCGGGACCCGCCGTCCCGCAGAGCCCGCGCGCGCTCGCCTGGGCGAGGATGCGCCAGTCGCTGGCCCGCTTCTGGCGCGAGTACCGGACCCATCGCAGCGGCCTGTGGGGGCTCGGCCTGCTGGTCCTGATCGCCGGGGTCGCGCTGGCGGCGCCGCTGCTCGTGGGCGCGGACTCGGAGAGCGTCACCCAGGCGCCGGGCGGTCCGCTGGAGTCGCCCAGCGGTCAATTCCCGCTGGGCACCGACCAGTTCGGGCGCAGCGTCCTTGCCCTGATGGTGTGGGGCGCCCGGGTGTCGCTCACCGTGGGGCTGCTCGCGGCGTTCCTGTGCGTGGCGATCGGCACGATCGTGGGGATCGTCGCGGGGCACTTCCGCGGCTGGTACGCGACCGTCCTGATGCGGATCACCGACTGGTTCCTGGTGATGCCGACCCTGGTCCTCGCGATCGCCCTGGCCACCGTGATGGACCGCTCGCTGTGGACGGTGATCCTGGCGATCGGCGTGACGACCTGGCCGACCACGGCCCGTCTCGTACGCGCCCAGACCCTGGCCGTCGAGTCCCGCCCGTACATCGAACGGGCCCGCGCCCTGGGCGGTGGCCACGGCCACGTCATGCTCCGCCACGTCCTGCCGAACGTGATGCCGCTGGTCCTGGCCCAGACGACCCTGATCATCTCCAGCGCCATCCTCACCGAGGCGACCCTCGCCTTCCTCGGCCTCAGCGACCCCACGATCACCTCCTGGGGCGGCATGCTGCAGGACGCGCGCGAGGCGGGTGCGGTCAGCGCCGGGCACTGGTGGTACCTGGCGCCGCCCGGCATCGCGATCGCCCTGGTGGCGCTCTCCTTCACGCTCTGCGGCCGCGCCGTGGAGTCCGTACTCAATCCCAGGCTGGGGGTGGCCCGTTGAGCCTCTTGGACGTGACTGACCTGCACGTGACGTACGCGAACGGCGCCCAGGCCGTCCGCGGCGTGGACCTCACCCTCGACGCGGGCCAGAAGCTCGGCATCGCCGGCGAGTCCGGCTGCGGCAAGTCGACGCTGGCCCTGGCGCTGCTGCGGCTGCTGCCGGCCGACACGAAGGTGACCGGAGAGATCCTCCTCGACGGCGAGGACATCCTCACCATGAAGTGGGGCCGCCTGCGGGCGGTGCGCTGGGCGGGCGCGTCGATCGTCTTCCAGGGCGCCATGCACTCCCTCAATGCCGTGCACCGCATCGGCGACCAGATCGCCGAGCCGATCATCCTGCACAAGACGACTCCGGCGAGCGGCGTGAAGAAGCGGGTCGCCGAACTCCTGGAGCACGTGGGCCTGCCCGCCTCCCACGCCCAGGCCTACCCGCACGAGCTCTCCGGCGGCCAGCGCCAACGCGTCATGATCGCCATGGCGCTGGCCTGCGCGCCCCGCCTGATCATCGCGGACGAGCCGACGACGGCGCTCGACGTGATGATCCAGGCCCAGATCCTGCGCCTGATCGAGCAGTTGGTGGCCGAGCAGGACCTCGGCCTGATCATGATCAGCCACGACCTGGCGGTCCTCGCCGACACCTGCGACCGGCTCACCGTGATGTACGCGGGGCGGGTCGTGGAGGAGGGGCCCGCCGGGCAGGTCTACGAGGATGCGCTGCATCCGTACAGCAAGGCGCTCTCGGCTGCCTTCCCCCGGATCGGCGATCCGGCCTCCCGGTTCGCGCCGCGGGGGTTGCCGGGAGATCCGCCCGACCCTTCCGATCTGCCTTCGGGATGCACGTTTCATCCGCGGTGCCCGGTGGCGTTGGGGGTGTGCTCGGTGGAGGACCAGGGGTTGCGGGAGGCGGGTGCCGGTTCGGGCTCGGGTGCCGGTTCAGGATCGGGTTCGGATGAGGGGAGGCGGGCGGCTTGCGTCCATGTGTGAGGACCACTGCGGGCAACTGGGCAGCAGCTACTGCCGCGTGCAGGTGGACCGCACCTGTCCCCGCCCCGCTGCCGCAACGACAACCCCACCCAGCCCCGGTGCCGGGCACTCATAGGAGCGAGCCTTGACCACAGCACCTCTGCTCAGCGCAGCCGACGTCCACGTCACGTTCCCGCCCCGCCGCGGCAGCGCCCCCGCCAGGGCCGTGGACGGCGTGGACCTCGACATCCGCCCAGGCGAAATCGTCGCCCTGGTCGGCGAGTCCGGCTGCGGCAAGACGACCCTCGCCAGATCGCTGCTCGGACTCGTGAAGCCGACCGCAGGCCAAGTGAGCTTCGACGGAGCCCCGTTGACGTACCGCGGAAAGGCCCTCAAGGCCTACCGCAAGCGGGTCCAGCTCGTCCTGCAGGACCCGAGCGGCTCACTCAACCCCCGGCACACGGTGTACGACGCGGTCGCCGAGGGGCTCAGGATCCACGGGTACGCGGGTGACGAACGGGACGCCGTCGCGAATGCCCTGTCCCGCGCCGGGCTCCGGCCCCCGGAGCGGTTCTTCCTGCGCTACCCGCACGAGCTCTCCGGCGGCCAGCGCCAACGCGTGGTGATCGCGGGCGCGTTGGTCCTGGATCCCGAACTGATCGTGGCGGACGAGCCGGTGGCCTCGCTCGACGCGTCCGTACGGGGCGAGATCCTGGCCCTGCTGCTCTCACTGCGGGACAACCTGGGCCTGTCCGCGCTGGTCGTCACCCACGATCTGGGCCTGGCCTGGAACATCGCGGACCGAGTGGCGGTGATGTATCTGGGCCGGATCGTGGAGACGGGGTCGGTGGAAGAGGTACTGACCTCGCCCCAACACCCTTACACCCAGGCCCTGTTGTCGGTCCTGCCGGAGGCCCCGGGAGCTCCGGTCGTGCTGACCGGGGAGCCGCCGGATCCCGCACGGATCCCATCCGGGTGCCGCTTCCATGCCCGCTGCCAGGTCCTTGCGTCCGGCGAGGCCGAGCGGGCGGGGGTGGCATCCGATTGCCGTACGCGGGACCTGCCGGTGCTGTCGGGTGGGGCGGGGGCGCAGGTGGCGTGCCATTGGGCCGAGGCCGTGCGGGGTTGATTTCCCCTCCCCGCCCCTTCCCGAGAGTCCTCAATCAGCCCGTCCGGCGTTTGAGGACAAAGGGGGCCAGGGGCGAAGCCCCAGGCCGTCCGCAGGACTTTCGGGAAGGGGCGGGGAGGGGAAGAAAAAGCCCCTACGAACCCGCACTCTCCGCCTCAGCCACCAGCTCCCGACACCGCTTCACATCATCCGCCATGGCAACCAGCAGCCCGTCGAGCGAGTCGAACTTCAACTGCCCCCGCACGAACGCCAAGAAGTCCACGGCCACGTGCAGCCCGTACAGATCCAGCCCGACGCGATCGATCGCGTACGCCTCGACGGTCCGCTCCGTACCGTCGAACTGCGGATTCGTCCCGACCGAAATCGCAGCCGGCATCGCCTCGCCAGAGACGTGCAGCCACCCCGCGTACACCCCGTCCGCGGGAATCGCGGTGTGCGGCAACGTCTCCACATTGGCCGTGGGGAACCCGAGCTCACGCCCACGCTGAGCCCCGCGCACCACGACACCCTCGACCCGGTGCGGCCGCCCCAGAATCTCCGCGGCCCCCGAGACATCACCGGCCCCGACCAGCCGACGGGTCAGCGTCGACGAGAAGGGCTCGCCCCCGCCGGCCTCACCGCTGAGCGAGAGATCGATGACCTCGACCTCGTAGTCGTACGTCTGCCCGAGCTCGCTCAGCAACTCCACGTTGCCCGCGGCCTTGTACCCGAAGCGGAAGTTGGGCCCTTCGACGACCACGCGCGCGTGCAGCTTGTCCACGAGCACCTTGACGACGAAGTCGGCCGGGGAGAGCTTCGAGAACTCCGAGGTGAAGGGAAGGATCAGCACCGCGTCGACGCCCAACGAGGCCATCAGCTCGGCGCGCCGGTGATGCGGCGCGAGCAGCGGCGGGTGGCTGCCGGGGCGCACGACCTCGCTGGGGTGCGGGTCGAAGGTGACCACGACCGACGGCACCCCGAGCTCACGGGCCCGCTCCACGGCCCGGCCGATGATCAGCTGGTGGCCGCGGTGCACTCCGTCATAGGAGCCGATGGTGACGACGCTGCGCCCCCAGTCCTGGGGGATGTCCTCCAAGCCACGCCAGCGCTGCACGGTGTTTGCTCCTCGCCGAACCTGCGTACGTCTACGTCCGAGTACGTCCTGATGATTGCGCAGGTCTAAGAGTGCCATGCCGCTGCCGCACCGGTCGCATGGGGCCGCCTCGCCCTGGCCGGGCGCCGCGGGTGACGGGGTGGGCGCCACGGGGCTTCGCCCCGGACCCTTCTTCTTTGGGACTTCCCGCCGTTGCCGGGGGCGCTGCTCCCGGACCCCCGCTCCTCAAACGCCGGAGGGGCTGATTCTGGCCCGATCGCCGGTGGGGCGGAGGTTGGCCCGATCGCCAATGCCGAACAAGGGCTGACGATCGACCCGACCACCGGGACAAGCCGACCCCCGCCTACGCCGGAACCCGCACCCCCGCCAAACTCTCCACGGTCCGCCGCGCACTGGGCCCCACCACCGCAGCCCACTCCTGCGGCGCCTGCCCGATCCAGCGGGCGACCGAGGCGGCGAAGCCGGGCAGCCGGCGGGACAGGTCGACCAGGCGGCGGTCGAAACAGGCGGCGCCTTCGGGGGTGCGTACGAGCAGGAGCCCCACGCGGTGGACCAGGTCGCGCGCGCGTGCCTCGCCCCACCGCTCCCCGCCCTGCCCGGCGGCGTTCAGTACGGCGTCGAGGACCGCCAGATCTCGCTCCTGCTCGAGCAGGACTTCCAGGAGTTCGGCCCGCAGCGGCCGCGACGCGCGCCTGCCGGGCGCCGCGAGCACCGGGGCGAGGGCGATCCGAACCTGCACGGGCCTGGACTGCAGCAGTCCGCTGACCAGCGGAAAGAGCACCGCGCGTGCGGCCGGTCCGTGGTCGAGCCGACGGTCCAGGTACGCGGCGGCGTGGCTCGCGGCCTCGGGGCGCAGCTCGAGGAAGTCCCGTACGAGAACGGCGACCCGGCGGGCGAGGGCGGGCGTCGACACCTCGGCGAGCGTGCCGAGCACCTCGCCGGCCGCCGGTCCCGGCTCGTGCAGCCGGGCCTGGAAGGCGGCGAGGACCGGCTCGGGGTGGGTGGTGAGGGCGGCGGCGAGCGCGCTCGCGGGCAGCTGCGGGTCGCTGGCCGCGAACCGCCGCAGGGCGAGTGGCAGGTGCCGGGAACGGGTCTGCGGATCGCGTACGAGGAGCGCGAGAGCGGCGCCGTGCAGGGTGCAGTCGGCCGGGCGGGCGAGCAGGGCGAGGGCCGCGTAGCGCAGGAGGCCCCGGTCCGCCTCGGTGGTGACGTGCGGCGCCGCGCGCAGTCCGTACGCCGTGGCGGCCACGCGGCGCTCCGGCCGTTCGTCGTGCGCCCACCGGTCGACGGCGCGGCACACGGCCGACGGCTCCTCGTCGGCGAGCGCGGCGAGCAGTTCGTCGCCGTGCGGGTGCGCACAGTCCACGAGGGCCTCGGTGAGCTCGTCGATGGCCCGGTGCCGATGGGTGTGCAGGAGCGCCTGCGCGGCCCGCGCCACCGTGGCCTCGGGCGCTGCGGGCAGCGGCCGCGCATCGTTGAACCACCGTGTGAGCAGCGGCTGTACGATCCCGGGTTCGGCCCTGAGCCAGTCCCCGACGGCGTCCAGAGCGCGCTCATCGCCCGGCCTGCCGGGCCCCGCGTCGGCCACGACGAGACGGCGCAGCAGATCCATCCGGTCGGCGGCGGGCAGCGGCAGCCCCCGCCAGAACCAGGCCCCGAACTCCCCGAGCACACCCCGCACCTGCCCCCGCGCGGCGATCCGCTCGACCAGAAGGCGCAGCACCCCGAGGTAGGGCCGCGCGTCGGGCACCCGGGACAGAACCTCACCGAGCAACCGAACGGCCCACCAGGGGGCGTCCAGGGGGTGCAGATCCGACCGACCTGGGCGGGTCCCCGCCGGGGCCGTACCGGTGCCGCCCACCGCAGCGGAAGCGGAACCCGCACCCACCGTCCCCGCCCGCCCACTCCCCCGCCCTGCTTCCGGCCGGGCATCCCCACCCCACTGCGGCACCCGCCCCCGCGCCGGCACCTCGGCCACGTCGGGAGCCACACCCTTCACGCCTTCGCCGGCGCCGCCGTCGCGTACGTCACCGGAACCCCCTGACGCGGACCTGCCCTGTCCCGCGAACTCCTGAGCCGCATGCACCAACTCCTCCAGCCGCGCCGCCAGTTCGGCGCTCCCCTGCTGCCGCCCGAGCAGCAGCAACGCCTGCACCACCGGCCCGATCCGGTGCCGCGGCACCGGCAGCGAGCGCGCGGGACTCTGCGACGAAGGAGGCGAAGGAGGCGAAGGGGTCGGATCCGGAACCTGGGCGCCCCGCCACACCGAGCGCCCCGCCCTGCCCCGCCGACGCGGCGCGGGCCTCGGCTCCACCCGCTGGGGCGGCACCCGGCGCTCCTCTTCCGCCGCACGCCCGGCCTCCGCACCCGCCTCCCGCCACCGATGCACCAGCGCCTCCAGCGCCGCGTCCACATCCAGATGCATCCCCTGGATCCAGTCGGCCAGCTCCTCGTGCGCGAAGCGGTACCCCGCCCCCGCCGGCACAAGGAGACCCTCGGTGAGGGCCGCGGGGGCCCAGCCCGTCGACCACGGGAAGACGCTCTCGAAGGACTCCCGGTCCAACTCCCCCTGCCCCGGCCCGAGACAGCGCCTGGCCGCCTCGTGCACCTGCCCCGACACCCGCGCCGCGAGCCGCCGTACGGCCGTTCCCCGCAGGTTCTGCGCGGCGGCGAGACGTACCGCGATCCGCAGGCACACCAGGTCCAGATAGGCCGTGAAGACGTCCTCCCGCGTGGGCCGCCCGTCCGGCGGCACGGGCAGCGCGGCCCGCACCTCCCCCAGCAGTCGCAGCGCCAGCGGATGCCCGGCGTCCGCGGGCGCGAGCACGCCGTCCGGAATCCCGTGACGCGCGCGTGCCCGCCGCGCCTCCCGCTCCGTCAGATCACCGAGGCGTACGCAGCCGGGCAGCCGTGCGTCCGTCCCGTGCAGCGCCCCGGCCGGGAACAGCGCCCCCGCCTGCTCCCAGTACTCGGCCCGGCAGGCCACGACGAGCCGGGCCCCGGTCTCCCGCAGCCACCGCGCACTGCCCGCGCTCCACTCGGCGAGCCGGTGGGCAAGCACCGGCGGCATCTCCTCGGGGCAGTCGAGCAGCACGAGCAACGGCCGCCCGGCATCCCGCACCAGACGGGCCACCCGGTCGGGCCCGATGTCCCCGAGATCGGCCGAAGTGGGCTTCGCCACAGGGGACTTGGGCCGGGCCCGGTGCGGATGCGGCCCCGCATCGGCCACCTCCTCGCCCCACGCCACGCCCCGCTGCCCCTCCGAGGCCGCCACGATCCGCCCCGCGTCCCCCAGCGCCCGCCCCACCGCATCGGCCACCGAGACGTCGGAGTCCCGCAGCCCGGCCCCGCGCAGCCACACGGTCGGTGCGGGCTCGGCCCCACGGGCCCGGCGCCCGGCCAGCGCCGCCAGGGCGGTGGTGCGCCCGGACCCCGGATCGCCGACGAGCCCGAGAACGTACGCCCCGGAAGCACCCGCCACACCGGACATGCCGAACACGCCGGAGAGCGGCGAATCGACGAGGAAGGATGCGAACTCCCGCTCCACACCCGCCCGTTCGACCGGATCGCCGCCACCGTCGTCCCGCGGCCCGTCCGACCCCACCGACGTGGCGGTCAGCTGCAGCGCCCCCGCCAGATTGAGGTCCCGCCCGTACGCCGGCACGGTGGCCGCATTGCGGCACAGGAGCTCGTCCAGCGCCCCGCCGGGCCGCGCGGCGGCCGCCTCCCGCAGCGACACCGCGAAGCCCGCCGCGCGGTGCCCCGAGTGCAGCGCGGTCCCGAGCACACCGAGCACGGCCCCGGTGGCGGCGTCCACGACGGGCCCGCCCGCCGCTCCCGAGCCCAGCTGCAGCGCATCGCTGCCGTCGGTGCCGATCGCCAACTCCATTGCGGCGGGCAGCAGATGGAAGCGGTCGGTCGCGGTGTACGTCACCGACGCGGCCCCGGCGAGCACCCTCGCCTCGCGCCACCCGCGGGCGGCGATGCGCACATAGCTGCCCTCTTCGACGACCGGACGCAGACTGACGGGCAGCGGACACACCCCGAGCCCCTCGGTGCGGACGAGCGCGAGCGCGGCCTCCGGCAGCGGCACCACGGCGTCCGCGGTCACCACGCAGGTACGGCCCCCGGGCGCGTGCAGCACGATCTGGGCGAGGCCGTCGACGGCCTCGTGGCTGGTGATCAGCGTGCCGTGCTCATCGGCGACGAAGCCCGTCCCCCGCGGCCGCCCGGCAAGATCGCATATCCGGACCAGCTGCCCCCGCTCGCCGCGCCCCCCTCCAGCCATGCCAAGACCTCCCGCCGCGCCGCGTACTACCGACCGTAGGTAGGTAGTGATCAGCAGGACAGGAGGCCAACCGGATGCGCCCCCCAGCGCACCCCCGGTTCACTCCGAGCGCCTGCCCGATGGGGTGAATCGGGGCTTCGGAGTGGATAGACCCTGAGGGAGGGGGAGCGTGGAGCGGGCCCACCGACAGGCAAGCCCGCTCCACGGAAACGTACGCGGGAAGGACCGGAACGTACCCGGGAAAGGGCGCTCAGCCGAAGACGGCGAGGCTCTTCGCCTTCCCCTTGAGCGACTCGACCAGCGCGATCAGCGTGCCCTCGGGCCCGAACACGGCGACGGCCCGTCCGATGCCGTACTCGTCGGGCATGTCCACGCGTACGCCGTTGAGCAGCAGGTTGGCCCGCTTCTCGTCCACGTCCCAGCGGGGGAACGCGGCCTCGGCCGCCTCGCCGACCGGCATCACGGTCAGCTCCTCCTGGAGCTGGTCGAGGGTGCGGGCCGAGTCGAGCTTGTACGGGCCCACCCGGGTCCGCCGCAGCGCCGTGAGGTGGCCGCCGACCCCGAGGTCGGCGCCCAGGTCCCGGGCGAGCGCGCGGATGTACGTACCGGACGAGCAGACCACCGAGACGACCAGGTCCATGACGGGCGTGCCGTCCTCGGCGACCGCGTCCCGGACGTCGTACACCGTGAACGCGGAGATCTTCACCGGGCGGGCGGGAATCTCGAACTCCTCGCCCTCCCTGGCCCGCTTGTAGGAGCGCACACCGTTGATCTTGATGGCGCTGACCTTCGACGGGACCTGCATGATGTCGCCGCTGAGCTTGGCGATCCCGGCGTCGATGGCCTCGCGGGTCACCTTGGACGCGTCCGTGGACGAGGTGAGCTCGCCCTCCGCGTCATCCGTCAGGGTGTTCTGGCCGAGCCTGATGGTGCCGAGGTACTCCTTCTCGGTCAGCGCCAGGTGGCCGAGCAGCTTGGTCGCGCGCTCGACGCCCAGGACCAGGACCCCCGTGGCCATCGGGTCGAGCGTGCCGGCGTGGCCGACGCGGCGGGTCTTGGCGATCCCGCGCATCTTGGCGACGACGTCGTGCGAAGTGAAGCCGGACGGCTTGTCGACGATGACAAGGCCGTCCGGCGTCGTGGGCTTCTTGCTCATTCGGAGGCGTCGTCCTCGTCCTCGCCCGGCTTCTTGTACGGGTCCGCTTCACCCGCGTACTTGGCGCCCGAGGACGCCTGGCGCACCTCGGCGTCGGAGGCCCGCGCACGGTCGAGAAGGTTCTCGATCGTCTTCGCGTTCTCCGGCAGCGCGTCCGCCACGAAGGTCAGCGTCGGCGTGAACTTCGTGCCTGCCGCCGCACCCACCGCGGACCGCAGAACGCCCTTGGCGCTCTGCAGACCCGCGGCCACGCCGGCCCGGTCCTCGTCGTCGCCGTAGACCGTGTAGAAGACCGTGGCCTCCCGCAGGTCACCGGTGACCCGGGTGTCCGTGATGGTCACGTGAGTGCCCAGGCGGGGGTCCTTGATCCCGCGCTGCAGCTTCTCGGCCACCACTTCCCGGATGAGGTCCGCCAGCTTCTTCGCCCGCGCATTGTCGGCCACTGGTCCGTCTCCCTCTTTCTTGCTTTCTCCGTACGTTCTTCTACGTACGTCAATCATCGTCGCCGTGCAGCCGTCGGCGCACCGACAGCAGGTCCACTTCCGGCCGGGCGGCGACCAGGCGCTCGCACCGGTCGAGCACGTCCGACAGGTGCCCCGAGTCCCCCGACACCACCGCCACACCGATCTCGGCCCTGCGATGGAGGTTCTGGTCGCCGACCTCCGCCACGCTCACCGCGAACTTGCGATGCAGCTCGGCGACGATCGGCCGGACGACGGAGCGTTTCTCCTTCAACGACCGTACGTCGCCGAGGAGCAGATCGAAGGACAGAGTCCCCACATACATGTATGTCCGGATGTCCCGCCGGTACGGGTTCGAGGGCCCTGCCGGTCCGTGGGCCGCCGCAGGGGCGCCCTTGGCAGGGACGTCGAAACCGTACACGCAACGGCCGGGGCCGATCGACGGAATTTCTCCCGTCGACCGGCCCCGAACCGTGCACCGGGGCAAGGCCCCGGAGCGATGCTGATCAGCCGCGCGGCTTCTCGCGCATCTCGTACGTCGCGATGACGTCGTCGATCTTGATGTCGTTGAAGTTTCCGAGGTTGATACCGCCCTCGAAGCCTTCGCGGATCTCGGTGACGTCGTCCTTGAAGCGGCGCAGACCGGAGATGGTGAGGTTCTCCGCGATGACCTTGCCATCGCGAAGCAGGCGCGCCTTGGTGTTGCGCTTGACCTCGCCGGACCGGATGAGCACACCGGCGATGTTGCCCAGCTTGGACGAACGGAAGATCTCGCGGACCTCCGCCGTACCGAGCTCGACCTCTTCGTACTCCGGCTTGAGCATGCCCTTGAGGGCCGCTTCGATTTCCTCGATCGCCTGGTAGATGACCGAGTAGTAACGGACGTCCACACCCTCGCGCTCGGCCATCTGCGCGGCACGACCGGCCGCACGGACGTTGAAGCCGATGACGATGGCGTCGGAGCCCATGGCCAGGTCGATGTCCGACTCGGTGACCGCACCCACACCGCGGTGCAGCACCCGGATGTCGACCTCTTCGCCGACGTCGAGCTGGAGCAGCGAGGCCTCGAGGGCCTCCACCGAACCGGACGCGTCGCCCTTGATGATGATGTTGAGGTCCTGCACCAGGCCCGCCTTGAGCACCTGGTCGAGGTCCTCGAGGGACACCCGGCGGGTGCGCTTGGCGAACGCGGCGTTGCGCTCACGGGCGGCGCGCTTCTCGGCGATCTGACGCGCGGTGCGGTCTTCGTCGACAACCAGGAAGTTGTCGCCGGCGCCCGGCACGTTGGTCAGACCGAGGACGAGGACCGGCGTCGAGGGCTCAGCGACCTCGACGTTCTCGCCCTTGTCGTCGAGCATGGCGCGCACGCGGCCGTAGGCGTCGCCCGCGACCATCGTGTCGCCGACGCGCAGCGTGCCTCGCTGGACCAGGACGGTGGCGACAGCACCACGGCCCTTGTCCAGGTGGGCCTCGATCGCAATACCCTGCGCGTCCTGCTCCGGGTTGGCCCGCAGGTCGAGCGAGGCATCCGCGGTCAGGACCACGGCCTCGAGCAGGGAGTCGATGTTCAGACCCTGCTTGGCGGAGATGTCGACGAACATGGTGTCGCCGCCGTACTCCTCGGCCACCAGACCGAACTCGGTGAGCTGACCGCGCACCTTGGTCGGGTCGGCACCCTCGACGTCGATCTTGTTGACCGCGACCACGATCGGCACGTCGGCCGCCTTGGCGTGGTTCAACGCTTCGATCGTCTGCGGCATGACACCGTCGTTGGCCGCCACCACGAGGATCGCGATGTCGGTCGACTTGGCACCACGGGCACGCATGGCGGTGAACGCCTCGTGACCCGGGGTGTCGATGAAGGTGATCTTGCGCTCTTCACCGTTGACCTCGGAGGAGACCTGGTACGCACCGATGTGCTGCGTAATACCGCCGGCCTCGCCCGCAACGACGTTCGTCTTGCGGATCGCGTCCAGAAGTCGGGTCTTACCGTGGTCGACGTGACCCATGACGGTCACGACCGGCGGACGCGAGACGAGGAACTCCTCGCCGCCCTCGTCCTCGCCGAACTCGATGTCGAAGGACTCGAGAAGCTCGCGGTCCTCCTCCTCCGGGCTGACGATCTCGACGGTGTAGTTCATCTCGCCGCCGAGCAGGTGCAGCGTCTCGTCGGAGACGGACTGCGTGGCAGTGACCATCTCGCCGAGGTTCATCATCACGGCCACGAGCGACGCCGGGTTGGCGTTGATCTTCTCCGCGAAGTCGGTCAGCGAAGCACCACGCGACAGGCGAACGGTCTCGCCGTTGCCGCGCGGCAGCATGATGCCGCCCACCGACGGGGCCTGCATGGCCTCGTACTCCTGGCGCCTCTGCCGCTTCGACTTGCGACCACGACGCGCGGGACCACCGGGACGACCGAAGGCACCCTGCGTGCCACCACGGGCACCGGGACCACCGGGACGACCGCCACCGGGGCGACCGGCGAAACCGCCGCCACCACCGGGACGACCGGCGAAACCGCCGCCACCGCCACCGGGACCACCGGGACGACCGGCGAAACCGCCGCCACCGCCACCGGGACCGCCCGGACGACCGGCGAAGCCGGGACGACCTGCGCCGCCGCCACCGCCGGGACGACCGCCGCCACCGGGACCACGGCCACCGCCGCCGCCGGGGCCACCACCGGGACGCGGACCGGCAGCGGGACGCTGCGGCATCATGCCCGGGTTGGGACGGTTACCGCCGCCGCCGGGACGCGGGCCACCGGGGCCTGCACCCTGCGGACGAGGCATGCCACCGGGGCTCGGACGGGCGCCGCCCTGACCCTGGGGACGGGGACCACCCTGGCCTGCACCCTGCGGGCGCGGGCCGCCACCCTGGCCGGCGCCGGGGGCGCCACCAGGTCCACCGGGGCCCGGACGGGCGCCGCCGGGACGGGGCGCCTGGGGGCGCGCCATGCCGGTGGAACCGCCGGACGTGAAGGGGTTGTTGCCCGGACGCGGACCCGCGGGACGGGCACCACCGGGACGGGCGGGACGCTCGCCGCCGGGACGCGGGGCACGCTCGCCACGGTCACCGCCGGGACGGGACTGGCCCTGACCACCCTGACCACCCTGGCCGGGGGCCGGACGGCCACCGGGCTTGGGAGCGCCGGGGCGCGCACCTGCGGGCTTCTGACCGGCCGGGGCCGGAGCCGGGGCGGACGGAGCTGCAGCGGCCGGGGGCGCGCTGAACTCCGGCTGCGCCACGGGGGCAGGAGCCGGCTTGACCGCGGGCTTCGGGCCGGGACGGGGTCCGGGCGCCGCAGGGCTCGCGGGCTTCTCTGCCGCGGCGGGCTTGGCGACAGGCGCCGCCGGCGCGGGCTTGGGGGCGGCGGGCTTGGCAGCCCCCGCCGGGGACGGTGCCGGCGCGGCCGGCTTCGCGGGCGCGCTCTTGCGCGGCGCCGCGGGCTTGGCAGCGGACTTGCCGGCGTTGCCACCGGGTCCCTGCAAAGCGTCGGTCAACTTGCGTACAACAGGCGCCTCGATCGTCGAGGACGCCGAACGTACGAACTCACCGAGTTCCTGGAGCTTGGCCATGACGACCTTGCTCTCAACTCCGAACTCCTTGGCGAGTTCGTATACCCGGACCTTAGCCACTTCGCTCCTTTTAGGTCCGGGTTACGCCGGACCGTCGCTACTTCATGGGCGTACTCATCGCGTGCTCATCGAGTGCTCATCGCAATCTCGACCTACTTCCAACTCGCGGTGGTATCGGGCCGCACGGGGCTCCGCACGGCACACTTCTTACGGTTTCGCCTGCTCGACATACCGGCTCAGAGCCGCGGTGTCGAGCGGCCCCCGGACTCGGAACGACCGGGAGAACGCCCGGCGGCGCACCGCCAGGTCCAGACAGGCCGACACGGGGTGCACATACGCACCTCGGCCGGGCAGCGTACCGCGCGGGTCGGGGACGCAGGCGTCCTCGACCAACACGATCCGCAACAGCTCACTCTGGGCCGCTCGCTCCCGGCAACCCACGCAGGTTCGCTCAGGGCATGCTCGGGCATGCGTCCGGCCAGACACGCTTAAGTCTACCTCCCCGCAACGACCTCACCCATTTGGGGCAAGAATCGAACGGCTGTCGTCTTGATCTCGTTCTTCGCAGATCGGAGCCGAGATCCGCTCGAGCCCGGGTCGAGCCCGGGCCGATCGTCGCTCGGCCCCTGCGCCGACTACCGCTCGGGCTGCTCGGTGTCCGGGCGGATGTCGATGCGCCAGCCGGTGAGGCGGGCGGCCAGGCGGGCGTTCTGGCCCTCCTTGCCGATGGCGAGCGACAGCTGGTAGTCCGGCACGGTCACCCGGGCCGAGCGGGCCGCCAGGTCGACGACCTCGACCTTGCTGACGCGGGCCGGGGACAGGGCGTTGGCCACCATGTCCGCCGGGTCGTCCGACCAGTCGACGATGTCGATCTTCTCGCCGTTGAGCTCGGCCATGACGTTGCGCACACGGCCGCCCATCGGGCCGATGCAGGCACCCTTGGCGTTCAGGCCGGAGCGGGTGGACCGTACGGCGATCTTGGTGCGGTGGCCGGCCTCGCGGGCGATGGCGGAGATCTCCACCGAGCCGTCCGCGATCTCCGGGACCTCCAGCGCGAAGAGCTTCTTCACGAGGTTCGGGTGCGTGCGCGACAGGGTCACGGACGGACCGCGGACGCCCTTGGCCACCCGGACCACGTACGAGCGCAGCCGCTGCCCGTGCTCGTACGTCTCGCCCGGGACCTGCTCCTGCACCGGCAGGATCGCCTCGAGCTTGCCGATGTCGACAAGGACGTTCTTCGGGTCGCGGCCCTGCTGGACGACGCCCGTGACGATGTCGCCCTCACGGCCGGCGTACTCGCCGAGCGTCGCGTCGTCCTCGGCGTCGCGCAGGCGCTGCAGGATGACCTGCTTGGCGGTCGTCGCGGCGATCCGGCCGAAGTCGGACGGGGTGTCGTCGAACTCCTTGGGCTCCTGGCCCTCTTCGAGGTCGTCGGCCTCTTCCTTCGCCCACACGGTCACATGCCCGCTGTCGCGGTCGAGCTTGACGCGCGCGCGGCGGCGGCTTCCCTCGGTGCGGTGGTAGGCGATGAGGAGCGCCGACTCGATCGCCTCGACCAGCAGGTCGAAGGAGATCTCCTTCTCCCGGACCAGACCCCGCAGGGCACTCATGTCGATGTCCACGGCTACGCCTCCTCTTCGTTCTCTGCGTCTGCGTCTTCTGCGTCTGCGTCGTCTGCGTTCTTGTTCTTGCGGTTGAACTCGACCTCTACGCGCGCCTTGGCGATCTCGCCGAAGGTGAGCCTGCGGGCGGTGGGCTTGCGCCCCTTCACGCCCGGCACCTCTAGGTCGAGGCCTTCGTCGTCCACACCCAGGATGCGCGCGATGAGCTCGCCGCCGCCGTCGGTCAGCTGGAACTTCACCAGGCGGTCGACAGCTCGCTCGTAGTGGCGGTGCTCGGTCAGCGGGCGCTCGGCGCCCGGGGAGCCGACCTCGAGGTTGTACTCGCCGGCGCCCATGGCGTCCGTCTCGTCGAGCTTCGCGGAGAGCGCGCGGCTCACCTCCGCGATCTGGTCCAGATCCACGCCGGACTCGGAGTCGATCACGACTCGCAGCACACGCTTGCGCCCTACGGATTCCACTTCGATCTCTTCAAGATCGAGGCCCTGGGAGCTGACGAGGGGTTCCAGTAGGTCCCGCAGCCTCTCGCTCTGGGTCGTGCTCATCCGGGTGACTCCTCGGCCGCGTGTGCTGTTGTGGTTGCCTTGCTGGACGCAAGTGCAGGTCTGCGTGTCAGGTCAAAGGGTATCCGGTCGCGCAGGGTGTTGCCGCCCGCCCGTCGCCCGACCACCGCCCCTCAACGACGGCGCTACGCGCCGACTGCACCCATCGGGTCGGCCCGAAGGTACGGTGATCAAGGGCTGTGGCCCTTCTCCTGTTTTTCTTCCAGATCCTTCTTACGAGCCTCACGAGGACGTCTGCCGTGCCGTTCACCACGCCGTCGCGTACAGGGTCCCGCCCGGGCCCCCACAGAAGGAGCCTGCTCGCCGCAGCCACCGGAGCCGCGCTGCTCACGGGCTGCTCCGACAGCGGCTCGGACACCGCGGGAAAGCGCCCCAAGGCCGCCGCACAGGCACGCGTGCGCGCCGCCCGGGAGAGCGCGGGGCTCGTCGAGCACTACGACGCGGTGATCGCGGCGTACCCGGCGCTCGCGGACCGGCTGCGGCCGCTGCGCACGGAGGCCGGGCGGCACCTGGACGCGTTCGGAGGGCCGCCGAAGCCGTCCGCCTCCCCCTCGGCCTCCGCGTCGCCGGACGCCCCCGTCCACGTACCGGCGTCCGAGAAGGAAGCGCTCGCCTCGCTGGCCGCGGCGGAGCGCCGGCTGGCCGACGCCCGGCGCAAGGCGCTCCTGGACGCCCCCGCGGAGCAGGCGAGGCTCCTCGCCTCGGTCGCTGCGGCGGGCGACGCGCACGCGTATCTGCTCGGGGAGGCCGGCCGATGAGCTCCGAACTGCTTGACACGTACCAGGCCGCGCTGCGGGCCGAGCACGCCGCGGTCTACGGGTACGGGGTCGTGGGCGGCCGGATCCGCGAGGGCCGCCGCGACGAGGCGCGCTCGGCGTACGACGCGCACCGGGCCCGCCGTGACGAACTGCAGCGCACCGTGCGGGACTTGGGCGGCACCCCGGAGCAGGCGTCGGCGGCGTACGCGCTGCCGTTCCCGGTGCCGGACTCCGCTGCGGCGACCCGGCTCGCCGCCGATGTCGAGGACCGGGTCGCGGGCGTCTACGCCGATGTCGTACGCGCCACCGAGGGCGAGCGGCGGTCCGCCGCAGCCGACGCGCTGCGCGAGGCGGCGGTGCGGGCGGTGCGCTGGCGGGGCAGCAGCGTAGCCTTCCCTGGGCTCGCCGAGCGGGCCACGGCCGCTGCGCCGCCGCCCTCCGCCGCGACGCCGCAGACCTGAGCAGCACCACTGACGACACTGAGCAGGGCGAAAGGAATCACTCAGCGCATGTCGCGCATGGCTTTCGAACCGCCGCAGCGCCTGGTCCGGGCGCTCGGCGAATCCCCGGACGTCGACTCGTCCGGCTGGCTCGACCGGCTGCCCGAACTGGCCGAAGCGGCCGCCCTTCGGGGCGAGTTGAGCGTCGAGCGGGTGCACGAGCCCGGCGGGCGCTCCAGCCTGGTCGCCCTCGTGCGACAGGCGGACGACGCCCCCGCCGTACTGAAGCTCGCCCCGCCGGCCGCCCGGCCGGACCTGGAGGCCGCGGCGCTGGCCCACTGGGACGGCTGGGGCGCGTGCCGGCTGCTGTCCGCCTCGGACGGGTTCCTCGTCCTTGAGCGGCTGCACCCGGAGGTGTCGCTGCGGGCGCTGCCCGAGGCGAAGGCGCTGCTCGAGGCGGCGGGGACGGTGCGGCGGCTGTGGGTCGAGCCGCCTGCCGGGCACGGCTTCGAGTCCGTTGCCGCCCGGACGGAGCGGCGGGGCTCGGCGATGGCGTCGGCGGACGCGTCGGTACGTCCGCTCGTCGATGCGGCGCTTGCCGCGCGGGCCGAGCTGGTGGCGTCGCCGGATGCCGAAGTGGTGCTGCTGCACGGGGAGTTCGGGCAGGGCAAGGTCCTTGCCGGCGATCGGACGCCGTGGCTCACGGTGGGGCCCTCGCCGGTGGTGGGCGAGCGGGCGTACGACCTGGGCCGGCTGGCCCTGGACCGGCTCGATGACCTGGTCGCGTCCAGCAGTGGGGCCGGTACGGCCCGGCGCCGGGTCTCCAAGCTGGCGGATTCGCTGGAGGTCGATCGGGATCGGGCTCGGGGGTGGACGCTGTTCCGGGCCGTCGACTCGGGCACGCGGGCCCTTCGGGCGGGGCGGCGTCGTCAGGCCGAGGTGCTGCTCGAGTTCGCGTCCTGGCTTTGAGTTTCCCCGCCCCGCCCCTTCCCGAAAGTCCTGCGGACGGCCTGGGGCTTTGCCCCTAGCCCCCTTTGTCCTCAAACGCCGGACGGGCTGATTCATCAGAGATGAATCAGCCCGTCCGGCGTTTGAGGACTAAATCAGTTGGCGGTGATCCGCGCGATCGCCTCCGCCACCGGCAGCTCCTCGCGCTCCCCGGTCCGGCGGTCCTTGAGCTCGACCACGCCCTCCGCGGTGCGGCGGCCCGCGACCAGGATGGTCGGGACGCCGATCAGCTCCGCGTCGGTGAACTTCACGCCCGGCGAGACCCCGGCCCGGTCGTCCACCAGGACCCGAACGCCCGCGGCGCTCAGCTGCTCGGACACGTCCAGCGCCAGCTCGATCTGGGCCGCCTTGCCCGCCGCCACGACGTGGACGTCGGCAGGGGCGACCTCGGCCGCCCAGCACAGGCCCTTGTCGTCGGCCGACTGCTCGGCGAGCGCGGCCACGGCACGCGAGACGCCGATGCCGTACGAGCCCATCGTGACCCGCACCGGCTTGCCCTGCTGGCCGAGGACGTCGAGCTGGAAGGCGTCGGCGTACTTGCGGCCGAGCTGGAAGATGTGGCCGATCTCGATGGCACGGTCCAGCTTGAGGCCGGTGCCGCAGGACGGGCAGGGGTCGCCCTCCTGGACCACGACGACGTCCACGTACTCCTCGACCTCGAAGTCACGGCCCGCGACGACGTTCTTGGCGTGCTTGCCCTGCTTGTTGGCGCCCGTGATCCACGAGGTGCCGGGGGCGATCCGCGGGTCGGCCAGGTACGTGACCTTGCCGAGGCCCTGCGGGCCGACGTATCCGCGTACGAGATCGACGCGGCCCTCGAAGTCCTCGGCCGTCACCAGCTCGACGGCGGCCGGCGCGAAGTGCGCCTCGACCTTGTCCATGTCGACCTCGCGGTCGCCGGGAACACCGATGGCGACGATGTCGCCGTCGACCTTGACGAGGAGGTTCTTCAGGGTGGCCGACGCGGGGACGTCCAGGTGCGCGGCAAGGGTCTCGATGGTCGGGGTGTCCGGGGTGTCCAGCTCCTCCACCGCGGGCACCGCGCTGCCGTCGACCGGCTTGAGGGCGTACGTGATCGCCTCGGTGTTGGCGGCGAAGTCGCAGCTCGGGCAGTCCGCGAAGGTGTCCTCGCCGGCGGTGGCCGGGGCAAGGAACTCCTCGGACTTGGAGCCTCCCATCGCACCGGCGGTCGCGGCGCAGATGCGGTAGTCGAGGCCCAGGCGCTCGAAGATCTTCTGGTACGCGGCGCGGTGCAGCGCGTACGACTCGGCGAGGCCCTCGTCGGTCGTGTCGAAGGAGTACGAGTCCTTCATCAGGAACTCGCGGCCGCGCAGCACACCGGCGCGGGGGCGGGCCTCGTCGCGGTACTTGGTCTGGATCTGGTAGAGGATCACCGGCAGGTCCTTGTAGGACGAGCACTGGTCCTTCACCAGCTGGGTGAAGATCTCCTCGTGGGTCGGGCCGAGGAGGTAGTCGCCGCCCCGGCGGTCCTTGAGGCGGAACAGCTCGGCGCCGTACTCCTCCCAGCGGCCGGTCGCCTCGTACGGCTCCTTCGGCAGCAGCGCGGGGAGCAGCACCTCCTGGGCGCCGACGGCGTCCATCTCCTCGCGCACGATGCGCTCGACGTTGGCGAGGACCTTCAGGCCGAGCGGCAGCCAGGACCAGACGCCGGCGGCGGTGCGGCGTACGTAGCCCGCGCGGACGAGCAGCTTGTGGCTGAGCACCTCGGCGTCCGCCGGGTCGTCACGCAGTGTCTTGACCATCAATCGGGACATGCGCTGGACCTGGGCTGCCATGGTGAACACTCCTGCTGGGATCAGTCTCTGAATGCTCAGGAGGTTAGCCGGGGGGCGGCCGGGTGCGGTAATCGGATTCAGTGCCTGCGCAGCGGCAGCGGGGCGCCCATCACGGCATAGGGCTTGGGAGCGCTGGGGAAAAGGACCTGCCGGGCCAGGTCCGTGTAGCCGAGCGAGCGGTACAGGCCGCGGGCCGGGCTCTCGATGTCGATCGCCGAGAGGATCGAGCGGGGATGGACCGCGGCGTCCGTGATCTTGGTGATCAGGGCGCGGCCGACGCCGCGGTTCTGGTAGCGCGGGTGGACGTGCAGCTCGGTGATCACGAAGGAGTCGTCGAGCCAGCTCTCGTGGCCCTGGCTGCGCAGATACGGCTCGACGACCGTGGACCACCAGTGGGCGCGGTCGTTGGGCATGCCGTAGACGAAGCCGACGAGCCGGCCTTCGTCGTTGGTGGCGCCCAGGGCGCGCGCCTCGGGGTAGCTGATGTGCCGGAGCACGATCTGACGGCGTACGCCGACCTCGTCGTCGCTGAGACCGAAGGCGAGGGCCTGCACGGCCAGCGCCTCGTCCACGCGCGCGGCGAGGTCGAGGGGTCCGATCGCTACTTCGGCGAGGCGGTCAGTCATGTCGCGAACCTTACTTGGCGATCCGCCGGGCGGGGCCAGGGTCGGACAGGCGGGCCGCAGGGCCGGTCCGGGTCAGAACAGCACGCTCATGAACGCGCCGACCTCTTCGAAGCCGACGCGTCGATAGGCCGCCCTGGCCGCGGTGTTGTAGTCGTTGACGTACAGGCTGACCACCGGGGACACATCCGCGAGCGCATAGCGCAGGACCGCGGCCATGCCGGTCTCGGACAGGCCCCGGCCGCGGTGTTCGGGGGCGACCCAGACGCCCTGGATCTGGCAGGCGCTGGGGGTCGCGGCGCCGATCTCGGCCTTGAAGACGACCTTGCCGGTCTCGGGGTCGAGGCGCGCGAACGACCGTCCGGAGCCGACGAGTTCGGCCACCCTGGCCTGGTAGAGCAGGCCGCCGTCGCCCGCGAGCGGGGAGACGCCTACCTCCTCGGTGAACATGGCGACGCAGGCCGGCATGATCGCGTCCATCTCGTGCTTGCGGATGCGGCGCACGTACGGATCGGGCGTGACGGCTTCGGACGGGCGCGTGGTCACCATGAGGGGCTGATGGGCGCGGAGGTCGCGGGGCGGGCCCCAGCTGGGTTCGAGGAGCTTCCACAGCAGGGCGGTGGGCTCGGCGGGGCCCACGATCGAGGAGCAGCGGCGGCCGGTGCGGCGGGCGCGGTCGGCGAAGGCGCGGACGGCCTCGGGGGTGGCGCAGAGCGGGACGAGGTTGGCGCCCGCGTAGCAGAGGGAGCGCAGTCGGCCGCCCTGGTACCAGCCCCACATCTCGCCGCCGAGACGCCAGGGGTCGAGGCCCGCGACCTGGACGCGGGAGGTGACGAAGGCGTTGTTGACCGGCTCGCGCCCGAGAACTTCGAGGGCGGCGTCCAGGTCGGCGGGTTCGAGGACCCTGGTGGTGGTCTGAGTCAACACGTTCGCGGGGGCCTCACGGATGCGGGCTACTGATCTCCGCACTGTAACCGAGACGGCCGAGCCCCGTCCTCGCGTACTGCAAGAACAGGGCTCTGGCCTGGCTTTATGTGACTACGTACAAGATCTGCGCACCTCGTACGAGAGGGTGCTGCGGCGTCAGCCGGCGACCGATACCTGCGGCTCGCCGGACTCGATGCCGTCCTTCTCCATCTGCTCGGCGATCTTCATCGCCTCGTCGATGAGGGTCTCCACGATCTTCGACTCGGGGACGGTCTTGATGACCTCGCCCTTGACGAAGATCTGGCCCTTGCCGTTGCCGGAGGCGACGCCGAGGTCGGCCTCGCGGGCCTCTCCCGGGCCGTTCACGACGCAGCCCATGACGGCCACGCGGAGCGGGACCTCCATGCCCTCGAGGCCCGCGGTGACCTCTTCGGCGAGCTTGTAGACGTCCACCTGGGCGCGGCCGCAGGACGGGCAGGAGACGATCTCCAGGCGGCGCTGCTTGAGGTTCAGGGACTCCAGGATCTGCATGCCGACCTTGATCTCCTCCACCGGCGGGGCGGAGAGGGAGACGCGGATCGTGTCGCCGATGCCCTCGGCGAGCAGCGCGCCGAAGGCGACGGCCGACTTGATGGTGCCCTGGAAGGCCGGGCCCGCCTCGGTGACGCCGAGGTGCAGCGGGTAGTCGCACTGGGCGGCGAGCTGACGGTAGGCATTGACCATGACGACCGGGTCGTTGTGCTTGACCGAGATCTTGATGTCGCGGAAGCCGTGCTCCTCGAAGAGGGAGGCCTCCCACAGGGCCGACTCGACGAGCGCCTCGGGGGTCGCCTTGCCGTACTTCTTCAGGAGGCGGGCGTCGAGCGAGCCCGCGTTGACGCCGATGCGGATCGGGGTGCCCGCGTCGCCGGCCGCCTTGGCAATCTCCTTGACCTTGTCGTCGAACTGCTTGATGTTGCCCGGGTTGACGCGGACCGCGGCGCAGCCGGCGTCGATCGCGGCGAACACGTACTTCGGCTGGAAGTGGATGTCCGCGATGACCGGGATCTGCGACTTCTTCGCGATCGTGGCGAGCGCGTCGGCGTCGTCCTGGGTCGGGCAGGCGACTCGGACGATCTGGCAGCCGGAGGCCGTGAGCTCGGCGATCTGCTGCAGCGTGGCACCGATGTCGGACGTACGCGTCGTCGTCATCGACTGCACCGAGACGGGGGCGTCACCGCCGACCGCCACGGTCCCGACCTGGATCTGCCGCGAGTGACGGCGCTCGGCGAGCTTGGTCGGAACGGACGGCATTCCCAGAGAAATCGCAGTCATCTGCTGTGCAACCCCAAGGTGTGGATCAGGCGGATCAGGTCCCGTGATCGGCGGGCTCCAGCCTTCGAGATTACGTCACCACCGACGGCCCGAGCACACTGCGTCCAGAAGTCCACCCAAAGGTGGGCGGCCAGACACAAAGAGTGTCCGGCCGCCATGAATCCTGGTCATTCAGGAGATTTTCACCGGGTTGACCACGTCCGCGATGAGGACGAGCACGGTGAAGCAGATGAAGATCCCGGCCACCACATAGGCGACGGGCATCAGCTTCGCGACGTCGAAGGGGCCGGGGTCCGGCCGCTTGAAGACCCGCGCGAAGGTGCGGCGTACGGACTCCCAGAGCGCTCCCGCGATGTGCCCGCCGTCCAGCGGGAGCAGCGGCAGCATGTTGAACAGGAAGAGGGAGAGGTTGAACCCGGCGACCAGGAACAGCATCATCGCGATGCGGTTCTCCGGCGGGATGTCGAGCGCGATCACATCGCCGCCGACGCGGGCCGCCCCGACCACGCCCATCGGGGAGTCCGGCTTGCGCTCGCCGTCACCGAAGGCCGCGTCCCACAGGTCGGGGATCTCGGACGGCAGCGCGATCATCGCGTGGACGCCGTCCTCCATCATGTAGCCCATGCGGTCGACGGATTCGCCGAAGGACTGCTTGACGATGCCGGAGGCGGGGGTGAAGCCGAGGAAGCCCGCGTCGACGTACTTGTCGTTGACGTAGTCGCCCCGGCCGTTGACCGCGTTGACCTTCTTCTCCACCAGCTTGGGGTGCAGGTCGAGGCGCTTGCCGTCGCGCTCGACGGTGAGCGTGACCTTCTGGTCGGCGTGGCTGCGGATCTGGCTCTGCAGGACCGACCACTTGTCGATCGGCTGTCCGTTGAAGCCGACGATCTTGTCGCCCGCCTTCAGGCCCGCCAGCGCGCCCGGCGAGGGCTCGTCGCCCTTCTTGCAGTCACGGTTGCCGTCCTTCTGGGCCACGATGCAGTCGGAGACCTTGCTGACGGTGTTCGTCTGCTGGTTCCAGCCGAACGTCGTCAGCACGCCGAGGAAGATCGCGACCGCCAGGATCAGGTTCATGAAGGGCCCGGCGAACATCACGATGACGCGCTTCCACGGCTTGCGCGTGTAGAAGAGGCGCTTCTCGTCGCCGGGCTGGAGCTCCTCGAAGGCCGCCGAGCGGGCGTCCTCGATCATGCCTCGCCAGGGCGAGGTGGAGCGGGCCTCGAGCTTGCCGTCGGGGCCCGGCGGGAACATGCCGATCATGCGGATGTAGCCGCCGAGCGGGATGGCCTTGATGCCGTACTCCGTGTCGCCCTTCTTGCGCGAGAAGATGGTCGGGCCGAAGCCGACCATGTACTGCGGGACGCGAATCCCGAAGAGCTTCGCCGTCGACAGGTGCCCCAGCTCGTGCCAGGCGATCGAGAAGAGCAGCCCGATTACGAAGATCACTATGCCGAGGATCGTCATCAAGGTCGTCATGCACGAGCCTCCGCAGTTGCCTCTGTCGTCGCTGTCGCCTGTGCTGCAAGTCCGGCCAGTTCACGGGCCCGGGCGCGCGCCCAGGTCTCCGCATCGAGGACGTCCGAGAGGGTGAGAGAGGTTCCCGAACTCGGTGTGCCGTGCTCGGCCACGACCTCGGTGACGGTCTCCATGATGCCGTTGAAGGGCAGTGAGCCGTTCAGGAAAGCGTCCACGCACTCCTCGTTGGCGGCATTGAACACCGCCGGGGCCGTGCCCGCGAGCGCACCCACGTGCCGGGCGAGCCCGACCGACGGGAACGCCTCGGTGTCCAGCGGGAAGAACTCCCAGCTGGACGCCTTGGACCAGTCGAAGGCCGGGGCGGCGCCCGGCACCCGCTCGGGCCAGCCGAGCCCGATGGCGATCGGCCCTCCCATGTCGGGCGGCGTCGCCTGGGCGAGGGTCGAGCCGTCGGTGAACTCGACCATGGAGTGCACGTACGACTGCGGGTGCACGACGACCTCGATGCGGTCGAAGGGGATGTCGTAGAGGAGGTGCGCCTCGATGACCTCAAGACCCTTGTTGACCAGCGTCGCGGAGTTGATGGTGATCACCGGGCCCATCGCCCAGGTGGGGTGGGCGAGGGCGTCCTCGGGGGTCACGTCGGCGAGTTCGGCCTTCGTGCGTCCCCGGAAGGGGCCGCCGGACGCGGTCACCACGAGCTTCTGGACATCGGCGCGCTTGCCGGCGGCGAGGGCCTGGAAGAGCGCGGCGTGCTCGGAGTCGACCGGGATGATCTGGCCCGGCTGGGCGAGCGCCTTGACCAGGGGGCCGCCGACGATCAGCGACTCCTTGTTGGCGAGGGCCAGGGTGCGGCCCGCCTCGAGGGCGGCGAGCGTCGGCGCGAGGCCGATCGAGCCGGTGATGCCGTTGAGCACGGTGTGGCACTCGCTCGCGGCGACGTCCGTGGCGGCGTCGGGCCCGGCGAGGATCTCGGGCAGCGGCTCCCCCGGTCCGTACTGCGCGGCGAGCGCCTCGCGCAGGGCGGGCACGACGTCCTTGCGGGCGACGGCGACGGTACGTACCCGCAGCTGCCTGGCCTGCTCGGCGAGCAGTCCGACCCGGCCGCCGGCCGCGGAGAGCGCGGTGACGCGGAAGCGGTCGGGGTTGCGCAGGACCAGGTCGATGGCCTGGGTGCCGATCGACCCCGTGGAGCCGAGGATGACGATGTCCCGGGGCCCGGCGGCGTCCGTGTCGCCGCCGGGGGCTGTGCGCCCGACGGGATCGAAGACGAGGTGCGGGTCGGCGAGGGGGGCTGGACTGTCGCTCATGCCCCCATTCTTGCCGCACTCGGGCGCCGAATGTGGTCACGGGGTGCGTCGGAACTTCTTCCACTGCGCGTCGATCACGTCCTGCGGTACGCCGCCGAAGTCCTTGGTGCTGAGCTGATCGGCCCGGAAGGACAGGAGGGTTGAGCCGGAGCGGACGACGGTGAGGTAGTCGTAGAGCTTGATGTCGGCCTCCTTGACGTCCTGCGTGACGATGCGGAAGGCGTGGGCCTCGTCACCCAAAGCAGGCGCCTTCAGCGTCTCGACCTTCAGGACCTTTGCCTCGACGAGCGTCCGCTCCTCGGTGAAGCCGCCCGCACACTCCTCCCCCGCCCTGCCGAGCGCCGTCATGACTACGGCGGCCTCCTCCGCGGTGTAGGAACGCAGGTGGAGATCGGTGTCGATGGCGTCGCCGAGATCGGCGTACTGGTCGGATACGTCGCGGACGACCTCGGCGACAGGGTCGTGCTGTGTGGCCCCCTCGGTGAGGCTGACGAGCGGCTGGCAGACCTCCGGCTGCGCGGTGTACATGTCGCTGATCGGCGCGTCGCCGCCACTGGGCTTCGTCACCCCGTACGTGCCGAATTCGCCCTCGAGAACCGCGGCGTGCAGCTGCCTCTCGGTGAGCGGCTTCGGGCCCGCCTGGGCGGAGGACCCGGAGTTCTGCCGGTCACCGTCGTTCCCGCCACCGCCGCAGGCGGCCGTGGCCATGAGAACGGCCGCCGCACATGCGGCGGCCGCGATACGTCGTCCCTGCTTACCGGACATCCCCACCCCTGAGTTCGCGCGCTCGACTGATCGAGCAGTCGCCGATTGTGCACCATGCCCAGGGGCGGGGAACGGGCGGTCCTCAGCGGATCGGACGATGCACGTTCTCGTTCTTCGCCGGCCCCGGTGTCGCGTCCGCGATCCACGGGCCTTCGCCGCTCGGGTCGACGATGCCCTGTTCGAGCCAGGTGTACGTGCCGCCGAGGACGCCGTCCACGACCTTGCGGTCCAAGTCGTCGGTGTTGGTCCACAGGCGGGCGAAGAGCTCGTCGACGCGGATGCGGGACTGGCGGCAGAAGACGTCGGCGAGCTGGTAGGCCTCGCGGCCGTAGTCCTCCGTCGTGCGCAGGAGCTCCGCCCGTACGCAGGCCGCGCTCATCGCGAAGAGCTCCGCGCCGATGTCCACGATGCGGCCGAGGAAGCCCTGCTTGGTCTCCATGCGGCCCTGCCAGCGGGACATCGCGTAGAAGGTGGAGCGGGCCAGTTTGCGGGATGCCCGCTCGACGTACCGGAGGTGGGTGGAGAGGTCGCGGTGTCCGGACGGGTGGAAGTCGGCGTACGTACGCGGGAGTTGGCCGGGACCCGCCACCAGTTTCGGCAGCCAGCGGGCGTAGAAGCCGCCCGCCCGCGCGCCCGCCTTCGCCTTGTCGGAGAGGGACTTGTCCGGGTCGATCAGGTCGCCCGCCACCTTCAGGTGCGCGTCCACGGCCTCGCGGGCGATGAGGAGGTGCATGATCTCGGTCGAGCCCTCGAAGATGCGGTTGATGCGCAGGTCGCGCAGGACCTGTTCGGCGGGGACCGCGCGCTCGCCGCGCGCGGCAAGGGATTCCGCCGTCTCGAAGCCTCGGCCGCCACGGATCTGGAGCAGCTCGTCGGCCATCAGCCAGGCCATCTCGGAGCCGTACAGCTTGGCGAGGGCCGCCTCGATGCGGATGTCGTTGCGGTCCTCGTCCGCCATCTGGGAGGAGAGGTCCAGTACGGCCTCCAGCGCGAACGTCGTCGCCGCGATGAAGGAGATCTTGCCGCCCACGGCCTCGTGCTTGGCGACCGGCTTGCCCCACTGTTCGCGGGCCGCCGACCACTCGCGGGCGATCTTCAGGCACCACTTGCCGGCGCCCACGCACATCGCGGGGAGGGAGAGACGGCCGGTGTTGAGGGTGGTCAGCGCGATCTTGAGGCCCGCGCCCTCGGGGCCGATGCGGTTCGCCGCCGGGACCCTGACCTGGTGGAAACGGGTCACGCCGTTCTCCAGGCCGCGCAGGCCCATGAAGGCGTTGCGGTGCTCCACGGTGACGCCCTCGGACGCCGCCTCGACGACGAAGGCCGTGATGCCGCCCTTGTGGCCCTCGGACTTGGGCACGCGGGCCATGACCACGAGCAGGTCGGCCACGACGCCGTTGGTGGTCCACAGCTTCACGCCGTCGACGACGTACGAGTCCCCGTCGGGCACCGCCGTCGTCGCGAGCCGCGCCGGGTCCGACCCCACGTCCGGCTCGGTGAGGAGGAACGCCGAGATGTCGGTGCGGGCGAGGCGGGGCAGGAAGGCGTCCTTCTGCTCCTGGGTGCCGAAGATCTTGAGCGGCTGCGGGACCCCGATCGACTGGTGCGCGGAGAGCAGCGCGCCGATCGAGGGGTTGGCCGAACCGACAAGCGCCAGCGCCTTGTTGTAGTACACCTGGGTCAGTCCCAGGCCGCCGTACTTCGTGTCGATCTTCATGCCGAGCGCGCCGAGCTCCTTGAGGCCGTTGATGACCTCGTCCGGGATCTGCGCCTCGCGCTCGATCCGGGCGCTGTCGATCTTCGTCTCGCAGAAGTCGTGCAGCTTCGCGAGGAACTCCTCGCCGCGCTGGGCGTCCTCGTCGGGCGGCAGGGGATGCGGGTGGATCAGGTCGAGCCGGAAGCGGCCGAGGAACAGCTCCTTGGCGAAGCTCGGCTTGCGCCAGTCCTGTTCGCGCGCCGCCTCGGCCACCTGGCGGGCTTCCCGCTCAGTGACCTTGGGCTGGCTCGGCTGGTTCGGGGATGGTGCGGACATGAGGCTCACCTCGCCGCGAGTCGGGGCGTTACCGGCCGGTGCTACTCGGTCGTATCTACCCGATCTGGCCTCTCCCCACCAGACTGCGCGCGCCGATCGGAGCATCCGCAACGCCCAGTGGCCGGAACCCCGCGACGGGGTTCCGGCCACTGAAGTGGGTGCGTACGCACACGTGGATGCGTACGGGCTTACAGGTCCAGGCCGGTGAGGACCATGACGCGCTCGTACGTGTAGTCGTCCATCGCGAAGCGGACGCCCTCGCGGCCGACGCCGGACTGCTTCACGCCGCCGTACGGCATCTGGTCCGCGCGGTAGGACGGGACGTCGCCGACGATCACGCCGCCGACCTCCAGGGCGCGGTGGGCGCGGAAGGCGGTCTGCAGGTTGTGCGTGAACACGCCTGCCTGCAGGCCGTACTTGGAGTCGTTGACCGCCGCGAACGCCTCGTCCTCGCCGTCGACCTTCTTGACCGTGAGGACCGGTCCGAAGACCTCCTCGCAGGAGATCGTGACATCGGCCGGTACGTCGCCGAGCACGGTCGGCGCGTAGGTGGCGCCGTCGCGCTTGCCGCCGGTCAGGAGCTGGGCGCCGGCCTTGACGGCCTCGTCGACCCAGGACTCGACGCGCTTGGCCGCGTCCTCGCTGACGAGGGGGCCGACGTCAGTCTTGGCGTCCGAGGGGTCGCCGGTGACCTGGGCCTCGACGGCCTTGACGATGCGCGGCAGGAGCCGGTCGTACACGGACGCGTCCGCGATCACTCGCTGGACCGAGATGCAGGACTGGCCGCCCTGGTAGTTCGAGAAGGTCGCGATGCGGGTCGCGGCCCAGTCGAGGTCGGCGTCCGAGGAGAAGTCGCCGAGGACGACCGCGGCGCCGTTGCCGCCGAGCTCCAGGGTGAGGTGCTTGCGCGGGACCGAGTCCATGATCGCGTAGCCGACCTTGTCGGAGCCCGTGAAGGAGATGACGGGCAGCCGCTCGTCCTGGACCAGGGCCGGCATGTGGTCGTTGGCGACCGGCAGGACGGACCAGGACCCGGCCGGGAGCTCGGTCTCGGCCAGCAGCTCGCCGAGGATGAGGCCGCTGAGCGGGGTGGCCGGGGCCGGCTTGAGGATGATCGGGGTGCCGACCGCGATGGCCGGGGCAATCTTGTGGGCGCACAGGTTCAGCGGGAAGTTGAACGGCGCGATGCCGAGGACGACGCCCTTGGAGAAGCGGCGGGTCAGCGCGAGCCGGCCCTGGCCGCCCGCGTCGGTGTCGAGGCGCTGGGCCTCGCCGCCGTTGAAGCGGCGGGCCTCCTCGGCGGCGAAGCGGAAGACCGAGATGGCGCGGCCGACCTCGCCGCGGGCCCACTTGATCGGCTTGCCGTTCTCGGCGGAGATCAGCTGGGCGATCTCCTCGGTGCGCTCGACCAGGCGCTTGCTGACGTGGTCGAGGGCGGCGGCGCGTACGTGGGCGGGGGTGGCGGCGAACTCGTCGCGTACGGCGTACGCGGCGGCGACGGCCTCTTCGACCTGGGCGTCGGTCGGGATGCTCGCCTTGGCGACGAGGCGGCCGTCCCAGGGCGAGGTGACGTCGAGCGTGGTCTCGCCGGTGGCCTGGCGGCCGGCGAGCCAGAAGGCGTGGGTGTCGGTCATGGGCCCGGCCCTTCCGCGGTTGGGGTCTGCTTCGGAGGTCTTCCCTCCACCGTAGGGCGGTGGGGCTCGCGGGGCGTTTATCCGGGGCGGAGTGGTTGGGTGGGTTCGGGTGCCGTTATGGCAGGGGTGTAAACGCCGGAAGGGCGGAAGGCGTCGCAGACTTACGGGAAGGGGCGGGTAGGGGAAATGATCACTCGGACGCCGCAGCCGTCGCCTTCAGCGCCAGCCAGAGCTCCATCCGGGCATCCGGGTCGTCCAGGGAGCGGCCGAGGATCTCCTCGACTCGGCGCATCCGGTAGCGCAGCGTATGCCGGTGCACGCCCAAGTCCGCCGCCGCAGCGTCCCATTGGCCGTGCCGGGAGAGCCACGCCCGGAGAGAGGCGACCAGGTCGCCACGGCCGGTGGCGTCGTGCTCGTGCAGCGCCCGGAGCATGCCGTCCGCGAACGCGCGTACCGCGTCGTCGGCAAGGAGCGGCAGGACCGAACCCGCGGCCAGTTCCTCGTGCTCGACCAGCGCCCGGCCCCGGCGACGGGCGACGGACAGGGCCTGCTCGGCCTGCTTGTACGCGGAGGCGGCCGCGATCGGTCCGGCGGGGGCAGAAAGGCCCACGACCAGCTCGTCGGCGTCGGGGGTGGGTTGGTCCCGGCCCTTCACCCGGGCGGCTTCCAGCGCCTCCGCGTGCTGGACGCACGCCGCGACCGCGGCGCCGCCGTCCGCGATGAGCAGGACAAGCCGGTCCCCCGCGTCCGGCACGACCAGGACCGCCTCGCCGGAGCGGGCCGCCCCGGCCTCGACCACGTCGGCGAGGGCGACCAGCGGGTCGCCGTCCCCGTTCTCGGGGTCGGCCGGCGGAGCGGGAGGCGCGCCCGCCACCACCGCGTGCCCGTCGGCGTGGGCCCGGGCGGCGGTCGCGGACGCCGTCTCGGCGATGAGCAGGCGGAAGGGCGCGTCGAGGAGGCCTCCGTACAGCTCGCCCGCGACCGTGCGGGCATGGTCGGGCTCGCCGGCCAGGAGCATGCGCAACACCGCGGCGCCCAGGCGCTGTTCGGCCGAGTGCAGCGAGCGCGAGCGCTCCGTGGTGAGGGTGAGCAGGGCGATCGCGGAGTGCAGGGCATAACGCTCGGCGGTGCCCAGCGGGGCGGCCGTACCGACGGCGAGCGCGGTGCGCGGCCGGCGCCCGGTGCCGATGGAGTGCAGCTCGACCCGGTCGTCGGCGCCGCTGACGACGGAGCTCGCGGGGGCAGGACGGTCGTGCAGGCGCTCCACGTCGGAGGTGAGCCGGGCGGCGCGGCGGGCGGCCCACTTGGGGGCGGTGGCGACGACGGCGCCGGACGCGTCGAACAGCGCGGCCCAGCCGTCGACCTGCCCCGCGAGCGCGGCGAGCAGCCCCTCGGGCCCGCCGGACACCGCCTGCTTGGTCAGCTCGCGCTGGGCGGCGAAGCCCGCGGTGACGGAGCGGTACTGGTCGGCGGCGATGGCGGCCGACACCGCCTTGCTGATGGCCAGGAACGGAGTGCGCCGTGGCACCTCCAGGAGCGGCATGCCCTCGGTCTCGGCCGCCTTCACCAGGGCCTCGGGGATGTCCTCGTACGCCACCCCGACGGCGAAGCCCAGCCCGATCACCCCCGCCTCCACCAGGCGCTTCACATAGCGGCGCATGGCCTGGGGCTCCTCCGCCTCCAGCTTCAGCGCGGTGATCAGGAGCAGCTCGCCGCCCTCCAGGTAGGGCACCGGGTCGGCGAGCTCGCTGACGTGGGCCCAGCGGACGGGGGTGTCCAGGCGGTCCTCCCCCGCGCGCACGGTCAGCTTGAGCGCGGAGTGATGGACGAGCGAGGCGAGCGTGGGCGGCATGGGGCCTTCAAGGCTTCCGGTAGTGCGGGCTGCGGCAGCAGTCGGAATGGGGTGGTGCGCTTTGGCCGTGCTGTACGAACAGCACAAGGCGATTGTGCCTCAGTGTATGGACAAGTCGTGCCGCCTCGTGGCGATATTGTGCGGACTCCTGTGTGACCTTGTTCGATACCGCAGTTCTGCGTTAAGGCATCATTCACGGATGATCACCGGCCGGGGGGGCCGGTACGTGTCGGAGGGCGGGGCGGGCGGCATGGCCAAGGACAGGGGCGGGGAGCAGGACGGGGCGTCCATACCGGACGAGGAGTGGGAGCGGTTCCTGCGCGAGGCCGAGGCGGAGCCGGGCACGGCACCCAGGGAGCCTTCCGCACGGGAGCGCCAACGGACGGCCCGGACAGTGGACGCGGAGCACGGCTGGCGCACGTACCGTCCGGGCGGCACGGAGCAGCAGCGCCGGGGCGCTCGCCGGAAGAAGCGGATCGGGTACGCGGCCGCGGGTCTGCTCGCGCTCGGTCTGGCGGTTCTCGCGCTGAACCCGGCCGGGGTCCTCGACCCGCTCACGGGCGCCGGTGAGGACCGCACCCCCCTCGCGGTCGAGACGGCCCGCCCGGACGGGGCGCCGTCCGGGGACGGAGCGGCCGAACAGCCCACCGTGAGCGACCCGTTCAAGGGCTCGCCCGCCCTGCGGTGGGGCAACGGCCTGGACGGCATCGGTTTCCCCGAGGCGCGCGCGACCGGCTGGATGGGCAAGGCGGAGGTCGCGCGGGCGCTGCGCAAGACCCGGGACTTCCTGTCGGCGTCCAACCTGAATCCGGTGGTGCTGAGCGGGGAGCGCCCGGTGGAGGCGATCAAGCTCATCAATCCGCGTCAGCCGGACATGCGGACCTTCCTTAAGGACGCGTTCCGCAAGCCCAGCCGCGAGAGCGATCCGCTCATGCTGTTCAGCCGCTTCGACCGTACGAAGGTGAGGCCGGTCGGCGACGTCGTGAAGACGCGCGGCCGGGTCACCTACAAGGAGGGCGAGGACGGCGCCCTGGAGGTCACCGCGGACGTCACTTATGTGTACCCCGTCGTGCGGACCGAGGGGGGCAGCGACGAGGTGGCCCGGACGATCGTGCGCCGCGAGCTGGTGATGAGCTGGGACGACCCGTCGAAGGTGAACACCGAGGCGGGCACCTTCTCCCTCCGGTCGTTCAAGGCGGACCGCACCAACGGCGGCTGCGACAACCTCACCGGCTACTTCAGGCCCGAGTTCCGCTCCGACCGGTCGGCGTCCGGGACGGAGGACGGCCCGGAGTCCGATCCGTACGACCGGAGCCCCTCGATCGACGAGCTGATGGAGGGCGACGAGGACAAGTGCGGCCTGGCCTCACGGAGCTGATCTGAACCGGCGCAGCGGCTCAACCCCGCAGATCCACCAGCAACGGCGGCGCGTGCTCCCCGCGCACCGTCGTCAGCGACAGCACCGCGTGCCCGGCCGGCACCCCGTGGGCCAGCTCGGAGGCGGACCAGCGCTCGCGCTCGACCTGGCGGACGGTCACGGACTGCAGGGTCGGCGCCTTGCCGGTGATCGCCTTGCGGACCAGGTGCAGGGCCTTGGTGAACGGCGACTCGGCGATGAACTGCCGGTCGGTGATGTCCCGGGCCTCGGTCCACTCCTTGCCCCAGACCTCCGCGAACTGCTGCCCGTCCCACGGCGTCACGCCGGACAGCGACATCCGGCAGCCGGTCGCGCCGAGCAGCGGGCCGCGCAGGGGCGCCGCCACGTCGTCGAGCGTACGCAGGGTGAGCACGGCCCCGGCGTTCGCCGAGCGCAGCCGCTGGACGGCGCGGACGGCCTCGGGGGTGACGGTGCGCGAGGCGTCGTCGAGGACGAGGCAGGCGAAGAGCGAGCGGTCCTCGCGGTGTGCGGCGCTCGCGGTGAACTGGGCGAGGACGAGGCGGGCCAGGATCCGGGACGCGTCGGCGTGGCCGCGTTCGGGCAGGTCGATGCGGACCCGGACCGGGTGGTCGAGGGCGCGCAGGGAGAAGGGGCTTCCCTGACCTGACGTGTCGAAGAAGCCCGCGAAGGCCGGGCGGTCGAGCAGTGCGATGCGGTCGGCGAGGAGCCGGCCCGGGTCGCCGGGGGTGCCCGACTGCCGTTCGCGGGCGTCGAGTTCGCGGACCATCGCGTGCTGTCCGGCCTCGTCCAGGGCCTTGCGCAGGTTGTCTAGCGGCACGGGGGCGCCGTCGAGGAGCTCGCGGAGTTCCGGTACGCCGGGGAAGCGGGCGTGGACCGCGTGGAACGGGCCGAGCAGTTGGGCGAGGACGGTCGTGCTGCGGCGGCTGTCGCCGCCGGGCTGCGGGTCGGCCAGGTCGCCGACGAGGGCCTCGGCCAGGACGGCCGCGGCCTCGTCGGGGTCGGTGGTGCCGCCGTACAGGTCGAGGTCGTACACGGAGTCGGGATGTCCGACCCGGACCACGACGTCGTAGTCCTCGGCGGGCCCGAGCCCGGCCCCCGCGGCGCCGACGACCACGACGGCCGCCCGTCCGGCGAGGGCGCCCAGGCACAGGGCCTCCGCGAGCGGCCGGGTCACGCGGTCCGTCTTGCCGGAGCCGGACGGGCCGACCGCGAGCAGCGAGGTGCCGAGCAGGTCGGGGCCGAGGGCGAGGCCGGTGCCGCGATAGGCGTACGGGTTGCGCTTGTCGTCCGCCGCACGGCCGAGCCTGACCTGGCCGGTGCGCAGGTCGTGCCGGGCGGAGCGGGCGGTGAGGTCGCGGGCGCCGGAGGGGTGCAGGCAGGCGGCGGCGCCGTCCTTGAGCACGGCGCGGGTGAAGTCGGTCAGAGCGTGCCGGCCGGAGCGTACGGACTGCCAGGCCCGGTCGATACGGGTGTGGTCGACGTCGCGCATCAGGCCCGCGGCGGCCTCGCCGGCCAGCCTGTCGGCGGCTTCGGATGCTCCGGCCTGCCTCAACTGGGGCCAGCGGGCCGGGTCCTCCTGGGGGGCGGGCGGGGCCTGGGCGGGCTCGGGGCGCTTGAAGCGGGGGGCGAGATAGCGGCGCCACACCTCCGACCAGCGGCCGACGCGGCCGACGGCGACCATGATGGCGAAGGCGATGAGGCCGTAATACGTGTACCAGGTAAGGGCGTTGACGGTCCGGTCCTGGCCCGAGCGCCAGGAGTCCGGGGTGACCAGTTCGAGCGGCACCACCCACCAGCCGCCCAGATAGCCGTTCCAGAGCAGCGACCACATCAGCCAGCCGCACAGGAACGCGATCAGCGCCCCGCTCAACAACTGCCGCCCCGGCACGTGCTCCGGCTCCTGCGCGGCCCGCGCCCGATGCCCCAACCGCCACACCCCGGGCGGCGCTTCGGGCCGCGGCGCCCGCAGCCACTCGAGGAACACCGCTCCGTCGGGCCGCGGCGGCAGGGCCGGGTCGGCGCCGGGGGCATGCGCGGGGACCGGTGGGCGGGCCGGCTTCGAGGGAGGCGCGGCGGGGGGCACCGCGGGCGGCTGCGCGGGCCTGGGCACCGGCGTACCGCGCGTGCCGCGTGCGTCGTGAGTGCCGTCGCTGTCCATGACCCTTGCCCCCTGACCAGCCTGTCTGCCGTGCCGTGCGGGCCTCAATCTAGCGCCGCCGCACGGGGAGTTCAGCGATCCGCGCCCTTGCGGCGGGGCCGTCCGGGGCCACGTATGTCATTGCCGGAAGTAACGAAGGTCACACCCCGCACGTCGACTGCGCGACCAATAGGCTGGAATCAGGGCAAATAGCCCAGCAACCGGAGGTGCCCCCCATGAACGCCAACGCCGACCACGTCCAGCAGCTCGCCGACGGCCTGATCGCCAAGTGGACGTCCCCCAAGGGCGTACGCCTCATGGGCGCCGGGGCCGCGGTGGTGGGCGGGCTCCTGGAGCGGGGGCCGCTGACCCCGGTCGCCGCGGGCGAACTGCTCGACTGGCCGGCCGACGAGGTCCTGTCCGGCTTCCACGCCATGGACTTCGACCTGGAGACGGACGAGGCGGGCCGGATCACCGGGGCGGGTGTGTCCCTGAACGAGCAGCGGCCGCACACGATGGAGCTCCAGGGACGTCGCGTCACCGGCTGGTGCGCGATGGACGTGCTGATGTTCCCGGTGGTCTTCAAGGAGGCCGCGAGCGCCGTCACCTCGCGCTGCCCGGCGACCGGCGCGCCGATCAGCCTGACCGTCACCCCCGACGGCGTACGCGACCTGACTCCACCCACGGCGCACGTGACGCTCGCCCCGGCCACCGGCGCCGACATCCGCGAGGTCTTCTGCAACCGCGTCAACATCTACGCCACCCGCGAGCTCGCCGAGCAGGCGGCCGCGCAGGACCCCGACCTTGCGGTGTGCACGGTCGCCGAGGCCTGGCAGATCGGCAAGGACCTGGCCGACCTGTTCTGACGCCGCCCACCGCTCGGGGCTCGCTATGTCCGTCACGGACAACCCAGCCCGCCCACTTCTCCAGCACGGAGCATGCCCACACCCCCACCTCCCCCCTAGCCTGCGAAGAAGAATCGCATCCGATCCCCCCATTCGCCCCACCCCGCCAGGAGCCCCACATGAGCGCAGTCCCGCAGGAGCGCCGCGTCGTCACCGCCATCCCCGGCCCGAAGTCCCAGGAGCTGCAGGCCCGACGTACCGCGACGGTCGCGGGCGGCGTGGGCTCCGTGCTGCCCGTCTTCACGGCGCGCGCGGGCGGCGGGATCATCGAGGACGTCGACGGCAACCGTCTGATCGACTTCGGTTCCGGCATCGCCGTGACCAGCGTCGGCGCCTCCGCCGAGGCCGTCGTGCGCCGCGCCTCCGCGCAGCTGCAGGACTTCACCCACACCTGTTTCATGGTCACGCCGTACGAGGGTTACGTCGAGGTCTGCGAGGCGCTGGCCGAGCTCACCCCGGGCGACCACGCCAAGAAGTCGGCGCTGTTCAACTCGGGCGCCGAGGCGGTCGAGAACGCGGTGAAGATCGCCCGTGCGTACACCAAGCGCCAGGCCGTCGTCGTCTTCGACCACGGCTACCACGGCCGTACGAACCTGACGATGGCGCTGACCTCGAAGAACATGCCGTACAAGAACGGCTTCGGCCCGTTCGCGCCCGAGGTCTACCGCGTCCCGGTGGCGTACGGCTACCGCTGGCCGACCGGCGCGGAGAACTGTGGCGCCGAGGCCTCCGCCCAGGCCATCGACCAGATCAGCAAGCAGGTCGGCGCGCAGAACGTCGCCGCGATCATCATCGAGCCGGTGCTCGGCGAGGGCGGCTTCATCGAGCCGGCCAAGGGCTTCCTGCCCGCGATCGCGCAGTTCGCCAAGGACAACGGCATCGTCTTCGTCGCCGACGAGATCCAGTCCGGCTTCTGCCGCACCGGCCAGTGGTTCGCCTGTGAGGACGAGGGCGTCGTCCCGGACCTGATCACCACCGCGAAGGGCATCGCGGGCGGCCTGCCGCTCGCCGCCGTCACCGGCCGCGCCGAGATCATGGACGCCCCGCACGCGGGCGGCCTGGGCGGCACCTACGGCGGCAACCCGGTCGCCTGCGCCGGTGCGCTCGGCTCCATCGAGACGATGAAGGAGCTCGACCTCAACGCCAAGGCGCAGCGGATCGGGGCGATCATGAAGCCCCGGCTGGCCGCCATGCAGGAGAAGTTCGAGGTCATCGGCGACGTCCGCGGCCGCGGCGCGATGATCGCGATCGAGCTGGTCAAGGACCGCACCACCAAGGAGCCCGCCCCGGAGGCGACCGCCGCGGTGGCCAAGGCCTGCCACCAGGCCGGTCTGCTGATCCTGACCACCGGCACGTACGGCAACGTGGTCCGCTTCCTGCCGCCGCTGGTGATCGGCGAGGACCTTCTGAACGAGGGCCTGGACATCCTCGAGGAAGCCCTCGCCGGCGTCTGACCCCGGGGTCGACTCCCGCCGTGGCCCGGGGAATCCGTGGGGAATCCGTTTTCCCCGAGCCGCGCTGTCCATGTATGGACTTTTCGGGATGCGGAAACAGCGACCTGCGGTAATAGTCGGGCCATGTGAAGAACGTGTGCGGGCCCCATGGCGGCATGACGTTCCGCCTGTCGGACCCGCACCCCCTGTCGTAGGTTTTACGCAGATGAGAGAAACACCCCGCCCGCAGGGGACTGCGGGCGACACCGGAATGGAGCCTCCCCAGCCCCGTTTCGGACGTGCCCTCGCGCACACCACCGGAGCCTCGCGCTCCGGGATTCCTCACCGATCGGATGGCCGCCCGCCCCACACCCCCCGGGGCGCGCGGTACCCCGGTCCAGGCGACTGCCCCGGAGCTACCCCCCCTGCTCCGGGGCAGTCGGCATTCCTCCTCCCGCTCCTGTTCGGGATCTGCGCCCTCGTCTTCGCCACGATCAGCTGGCAGGTCGTCACCGACGGCCCGCTGCGCCGCGCCGACGAGCGCCTCGGCCTGACGGTCGGGCACGTGGGAATCCCGAACCGCGCGGCCGAGTTCCTCGCCGACCTGGGCGGCATGACGCTCGCACTGCCGGTGCTGGCCGCCGCACTCGCGTACGCCGCCTGGCGCGCCCGCCGCGAGGAGGAGCCCCGCTGGTGGGCCGCACCGCTGACCGCGGCCCTCGCGATGCTCGCGGTGCCGCTCCTGGTCGTCCCGCTCAAGGCCCTCTTCGACCGGCAGGGCCCGCCGGGCATGGGCGGGCACGGCGGGTTCTACCCGTCGGGCCACTCGGCGACGGCGACGGTGGCGTACGGCGCGGCCGTCCTGCTGCTCGCACCGTACGTACGCTCCGCCTACCTGCGCCGCGAACTACTCATCGGTGGCGCGCTGTTGGTGGCCGCGGTGGGGGCAGGTCTGGTGCGGCGCGGGTATCACTGGCCGCTGGACGTGGTGGCGAGTTGGGCGCTCGGGGGGATGCTGCTGATCGGGGCTGTCACAGGGGCGCGATACCTTCGGAGATCGACCGAGGAGTAGCACCAGGCGAGGGGTGGCACGGTGGCGGAGCACGATCAGGTGGTGGTCACCTTCGAAGGCCGCGACTACGCGTTGACGCGGTCCCCGGGCGAGGTGATCCTGCCGGCACACGGGCGGATGATCCACCACGACGCCGCCTGCGCCCACCTCACCGACTCCGGCGACCTGCCACGGTTCCCGGACGCCGACGGGCTGTTGTGGCGACGCCTCATCGACTCGGCGCCGTCCGACGACACCACGGGGCGTACCCGGTTCGCCCGTGCGCACGGATTGCTCGGCGGCTCGGGACGGCCGCTCACCGCGGTGTGCAGCTGCGTACTCAAGCCGATCTCGCCCACTCAGGCGGAGACCCTGCGGCCGTGGCCACTCGACGAGGCGATAGCCGCATTCGACCGGGACAGCCAGCAGACGGTCCTCGACGAGATGAACACCCAGGCCGAGGAGATCCGCCACGCCTTCCCCTGGGAGGAATGGCCCGACCTGCCGCTCGAGCGGTACGCACTCGGCCTCGGAGACAGCAAGCAGACCAGGCCGTACTGCTACCTGATGGAGTTCGGCACCAACGTCCTGGGCAGCATCGCAGGCGGCTCCGCGATGAAGCACCTGATCTTCTGGCGTGCCCAGGAGGGCAGCTGGTGGCACGACTCTCGCTACCCGGACGCGGACCAGGCCTGGGCGGCCATCCGCAGCGGGCTCATCGAGGCCGTCACCGCCGCACGCGAAGGGCGGGTGGCCGACATCGACAACATCGAAGCGGTGCGCTCCGGCCCCGCCCTGGTGGCCAAGACGCTGCGGGTGTACGCCCCCGAGACCTCGCTCGCGGTCTACGCGGCCGACTGGGTGCGGCACTTCATCGCGCGGCTGACCGGTGAACCAGTGCCCAAACTGGAGCGGTTCGCCCTGCAGGCCAGACTGCAGTCGCTCATCGCCGAGCGGTTCCCCGGCTGGTCCCCCGACCTGGCCGTCCAGTTCCTCTACTGGTGGGCCGACCCGAGCAAGATCCGCCAGACGGTGAAGATCGCTGCGGGGCACGGGGGCGAGCTGTGGGGCGAGTGCCGGGCGGGCGGCTACATCGCGATCGGCTGGGACGAGGTGCCCGATCTGCGCTCCTACACCGACAAGGACGAGTTCCTCACCGCGTTCACCGCCGCCCTCTCCGAGACGTACAACGGCCACAAGTCCAAGATCTCCGCCAAGGCCAACGAGGTCTGGAAGCTGCTGAGTCTGCGTCCCGGCGACCTGGTCGTCGCCAACAAGGGCACCAGCGAGATCCTCGGTGTGGGACGGGTCACGGACGAGGGGTACGTGTGGCGCCCGGAGCGCCCCGACCACCGGCACACCGTGAGCGTGGAGTGGGACGAGAGCTATGCCGGCCGGCTCGACGAACCCGAGCGGTCGTGGGCCACCGTCACCGTCAAGGACGTGCCCGCTTCCTTGTGGGCCAAGATCCGGCGGGGACGCAGCACCCAGGCGGACTCCGAGCCCGCTCCCGAGGCCGAGGTCGTCGGGAGCCAGCCGCTCGACACCGAGCTGCAGCGCATCGCGGACGCGCTCGAACGCCGAGGCCAGGCCGTCCTTTTCGGACCGCCGGGCACCGGCAAGACGTACACTGCGCTGCGCTGCGCCGTCCGCTGGCTCGGCGAGCTTTCCGGCGCGCTGCCCGACGTCGACCCGTACGCGGAGCCGGGCAGCAGGGCGTACGGCGAGACATTGGACGCGCTCACCGCCGCCGGACGACTGACCGTCGTCACCTTCCACCCGAACTACGGCTACGAGGAGTTCGTGGAGGGGTTCCGCCCGGTCAGCCCCAAGGGTGGCACCGGCCTGGCTCTCGACCGGGTCGACGGCGTCTTCAAGCGGGTCTGTGCGACCGCGGCCGCCGACCCGGAGCACCCCCACCTCGTGGTGATCGACGAGCTCAACCGGGGGAACCTGCCCAAGATCTTCGGCGAATTGATCACTCTTCTCGAGAAGGACAAGCGGGGCCGCTCGGTCACGCTCCCCCTGTGCGGCGAGCCGTTCTCCGTGCCGCGCAACGTCTACGTGATCGGCACCATGAACACCGCCGACCGCTCCATCCGCATGGTTGACGCCGCGATCCGCCGCCGCTTCGCCTTCCTCGAACTGCTGCCGGACTCCGGGCCCCTGCAAGGCTGCCACGTCGACCAGTTGCACCTTGCCGACCTCCTCGACGTCCTGAACGAACGCATCAGGACCCGGCTCGACCGCGAGAAGCAGATCGGGCACGCCTTCCTCCTGCCGAACGGCGCGCCCGTGGACTCCGTCGCGGAGCTTGCGGCGATCGTGCGCAGCGAGATCCTGCCGCTACTGCAGGAGTACGCCTATGACGACTACACCCTGCTGGCCGAGTTCCTCGGCGAGGAGCTCGTCGACCCTGAGGCGCACACTCTGCGCGAGAAGTCCGACGAAGGTCTGGTCGCCGCCCTGTACACCGAACTGCAGGTCAGGAGCGGACCGGAGTGACCGTGCAACCTGCGCGGATCACCCTGTGCGAATACGGCCGCCAAGTCGTGGAGGGCGTCCGCCTCACCTCCGCCGACCGCCACCGGATATCCGACCCCCGCCTGGTCGAGCGGATCCGGGTCCAGGAGCTCGCGCATGGGCGGCTGGAGTTGACGGCCGGCCCGTACGTCGGCGTCGTACAGCTGGATTCCTGCGAGATCCGGGTGCGGCCCAAGTACCTGGGCGAGGAGCTGGACGTGCTGCGCATGCTGGCTTACGTGCAGGGCCGCGCGGGCTCTCTCGACGCCGGGCGGACCCTGGCGGGCGGTACCCCGAATCTTCGGGATCTCGTGGCACTCCTCTTCGTCGATCAGGCGGAGCGGCTCCTCGCTCGCGGTGTGCGGCGGGACTATCTGACGTTGGAGGGCGATCTGCCCGTAGTACGGGGCCGCCTGCTGCCCGAGCGCCAGTTGGTCCGCCACCACGGACGGGTCGACAGGCTGGCCTGCCGGTTCGACGAGCATGACGCGGACATCCTGGACAACCGACTGTGCGCGGCGGCCGCCGGCCTGGCCGCCCGCACCGCGCACTCCCCAGTCGTGCGAGCCCGCGCCCGGCGGGTCGCGGCGCAGTTCGCGCGGTACGCCCCCACGCCGCTCGGCGATCTGCGTACGGCCCTCGCCGGGCTCGACTACCACCGGCACAACGCGCATTACCAGGACGCTCATCGCTGGGCCGTGCTGTTGCTGACCGGAGGCGGGATCGACGATCTCTTTTCCGGCGGGCCCCTGGCCGCCCGCGCGTTCCTCATCGACATGAACGCTCTGTTCGAGTCCTTCGCCGTCCGGCTGCTCGGCGATGCCTCGGCGACGGCAGGTTCCGGCTTCAGCGTCCAGGACCAGGCCCGGCACCGCGGCGTCCTGCACAACGAGCACACAGGCAGGCACTACAGCGAGGTACGACCCGATGCGCTGCTCTCGGGGCACCGAGGCGGCCGGCCGGTGCGGCGGCCGGTGGACGTCAAGTACAAGCTGTACGACACCAAGAAGGTCAGCACGGCGGACCTTTACCAGGCGTTCCTGTATGCGCACGCGCTCGCCCGGCAGCCTGCGGGCGAGACACCGACCTGCGTGCTGCTGCACCCCGGCGGACCCACCGCGGCGCGGGCGAGCGTCGCGGTGCGGCGCTGGGACGGGGGGACTTCGGCACGGGTGAGGACGGTTCCGCTGGACCTGTCCGCGGTGCTCCATGCGCTGAGTGAGGGCGGAGCCGGGCGACGGGAGGCCCTGCTGCGCCTGTGGGATCAGGTGGCGGCCTGACCCCACGCGCGAGGGCCGGCGGCGTCAGCCGAAGTAGCCGTCGAAGTTCTTCGAGAACTCCCAGCCGCTGTAGCGGTCCCAGTTGATCGACCAGGTCATGAGGCCGCGCAGGGCCGGCCAGGTGCCGTGGGGCTGGTACGTGCCGCAACTGGCGCCCTTCGTCAGGCAGTCCAGGGTCTTGTTGACCTCGGCGGGCGGGACGTGGCCGTTGCCCGCGTTGGTGGAGGCCGGCATGCCGATGGCGATCTTCTCCGGGGGCAGCGGCGGGAAGACGTTGTCGGTGTCGCCCGCCACCGGGAAGCCGGTGAGTAGCATGTCGGTCATCGCGATGTGGAAGTCGGCGCCGCCCATCGAGTGGTACTGGTTGTCCAGGCCCATGATCGGGCCCGAGTTGTAGTCCTGGACGTGCAGCAGCGTCAGGTCGTCGCGCAGGGCGTGGATGACAGGCAGGTACGCGCCCGCGCGGGGGTCCTGGCCGCCCCATTTGCCGGTGCCGTAGAACTGGTACCCGAGCTGCACGAAGAAGGTCTCCGGCGCCATCGTGAGCGTAAAGCCGTCGCCGTACCGGGACTTGAGGGTCTTCACCGCGGATATCAGGTTCACGATCGACGGGGTCGTGGGGTTCTTGAAGTCGGTGTCGGCCGTGTCGAGGACGAGTGAGTGGCCTTCGAAGTCGATGTCCAGGCCGTCAAGTCCGTACTCGTCGATGATCGCGGAGACAGAGGAGACGAAGGTGTCCCGGGCCTGGGTGGTGGTGAGCTGGACCTGGCCGTTCTGGCCGCCGATGGATATCAGGACCTTCTTGCCCGCGGCCTGCTTGGCCTTGATCGCGGCCTTGAAGTCTTCCTTCGACTCGACGTTCGGGCACTCGGTCTGCGGGCAGAGCGAGAAGCGTATGTCGCCGGACGTGGCCGAGGTGGGTTCACCGAAGGCGAGGTCGATGATGTCCCAGCTGTCGGGGACGTCGGCGAGGCGGGTGTAGCCGGAGCCGTTGGCGAAGCTCGCGTGCAGATAGCCGACCAGGGCGTGCGTGGGGAGAGCGGTGGGCTCGGCGGCGGCCGCACGGGCGGCCGGTGCCGTGGTTGCCGCGGTGAGCAGTCCCGACGCGACCAACGTCAGGGCGGCGAGCGCGGTGCGGAGTCTGGGGCGTGAACGATGCACAACTGCCTCCGGGCATGGGGGATTTGGAGGGCAGGACGCGTTCAACTTGGTCCAGACCAATTCTGTTGTCAAGACCTCTGACGATTCTTCGAGGCTTCGGATCTCTCAGGTTCAGGTGTCTCACATTCCCTCCGCGTCCCGCGCGAGATGCGCGGCCGCCTCGTGCATCGCGAGCTCCAGCAGGGCCGGATCCGTGAGATTGCCGGTGCCGTCCGGAGCGATCAGCCAGCGGACCCCGCCGGTGGCCCGCCCGGGGTACGGCACGACGATCCAGGTGCCGCGGCCTGCACCGCGTACGCCCGTACCGACCCAGCGGCCGGCCGTTCCCGGTGGCACGAAGAACCCCATCCGGGAATCGCCGAAGTCGGCGAGCACGGGGCCCGGTCGGTCGATGCAACGGGTCAGCACGTCGAGCGTCGGATAGCCGAGCTCGCCCGGCAGGATCAGCACGTCCCAGAGCCGGCCGGCCGGGAGCAGGGCGACCCCGAGGGGGTTGCGCTCCCACTCCCACCGGCAGGCCTCCGGATCCGGCGCGACCGAGACGAGCCATTCCACTGCCGACTTTGCCCCCGAGCCAGTCATGGCGGGGCCTCCCTTTCACCGTGAAAGCTATGCCTGTCACGGGAGAGAGGGGCCTCACGCCATCTGCTTACGCGGGTTCTGGCTACTTTCTGGTAGTGAACCGGGTCACACCGTCTGAGCAGGGCGTACGCCCCCGGAGTGACCTCGGCTCACCTCCTGGGCTCGTGCCGGGAGCGTCCCGGGCGCGGCTCAGCTGTCGAAGCCGAGGCCGAGCCGGTCCATGGTCTTCAGCCAGAGATTGCGCCGGCCGCCGTTCTCGTCCGCGCGGGCCAGCGAGCGCTTGGTGAGCTCGATGCCGGCCCAGGCGAAGGGCTCGGGAGGGAAGGGCAGGGGCTTCGTGCGGACCATTTCCAGGCTCGTACGCTCCGTGCGCTCCCCCGCGAGGAGGTCGAGCATGACGTCCGCGCCGAAGCGGGTCGCGCCGACGCCGAGACCGGTGAAGCCGGCCGCGTACGCCACCCGCCCCTTGTGCGCGGTGCCGAAGAACGCCGAGAAGCGGGAGCAGGTGTCGATCGCGCCGCCCCAGGCGTGGCTGAAGCGGACGCCTTCGAGCTGCGGGAAGCAGCGGAAGAAGTGGGCGGCGAGTTTCGCGTACGTCTCCGGTCGGTGGTCGTGTTCCGCGCGGACCTTGCCGCCGTACGGATAGATCGCGTCGTAGCCGCCCCACAGGATGCGGTTGTCGGCGGAGAGCCGGAAGTAGTGGAACTGGTTGGCGCTGTCGCCCAGGCCCTGGCGGTTCTTCCAGCCGAGGGCGCCGAGCTGTTCGGGGGTGAGCGGCTCGGTCATCAGGGCGTAGTCGTAGACCGGGACCGTGTAGGGGCGCACCCGGCGGACCAGGGACGGGAAGACGTTGGTGCCGAGGGCGACGCGGCGGGCGAGGATCCGGCCGTACGGGGTGCGCACGGCCATGCCGTCGGTGCCGTGGGCGGTGAGGGCGGTGGCGGGGGTGTGCTCGTAGATGCGTACGCCGAGCCGGCGGCAGGCGGCCTTGAGGCCCCAGACCAGCTTGGCGGGGTTGAGCATGGCGACGCCGTCGCGGTCGTGCAGGCCGCCGAGGAAGGTCGGCGAGTCGACCTGGGCGCGCATCGCGTCGGCGTCGAGGAGCTGGACGCCGGAGTCGAGGCCGTGGGTGCGCATCTCCTCGTACATCTCGGCCAGTTCGGCGACCTGGTGGGGTTCGGTGGCGACGTCGATCTCGCCGGTGCGCTCGAAGTCGCAGTCGATGGAGTAGCGGGCGACCGCCGCCTCGATGGCGTCGAGGTTGCGGGCGCCGAGCTGCTCCAGCTTGTCGATCTCGCCGGGCCAGCGGGCCAGGCCGTTGGGCAGGCCGTGGGTGAGGGAGGCGGCGCAGAAGCCGCCGTTGCGGCCGGAGGCGGCCCAGCCCGCCTCCTTGCCCTCGACGAGGATCACCTCGCGGTGCGGGTCCCGCTCCTTGGCGATGAGCGCGGTCCACAGTCCGCTGTAGCCGCCGCCGACGACCAGGAGGTCGCAGCTCTCGTCGCCGGTGAGGGCGGGTTCGGCGGCCGGCCTGCCCGGGTCGTCCAGCCAGTAGGACAGCGGCTGGGCGTCCGCGAGGGACTTCAGAGTGGCGGCACGGGTCATGGCGCTTGGGGCCATGATTTCAACTCCCTTGGAACTGCTTGATCTGGTTCGTTTGGTTCGTTTGCTTCGCTTACGAGTGCTGCTTCTTGCGGCGGTTGGTCACGACCATTCCGGCCAGGACAAGGAGTACGGCGATCGCGAACATCGCCGTACCGATGACGTTGATCTGCACAGGTGTACCGCGCTGCGCCGATCCCCAGACGTACATGGGGAAGGTGACGGTCGAGCCCGCGTTGAAATTGGTGATGATGAAATCGTCGAAGGAGAGCGCGAAGGCGAGCAGCGCGCCCGCGGCGATTCCGGGTGCCGCGATCGGCAGGGTCACGCGCACGAAGGTCTGCACGGGGCCCGCGTAGAGGTCCTGCGCCGCCTGCTCCAGGCGCGGGTCCATCGACATCACGCGCGCCTTGACCGCCGTCACGACGAAGCTCAGGCAGAACATGATGTGCGCGATGAGGATCGTCCAGAAGCCGAGCTGGGCGCCCATGTTGAGGAAGAGCGTGAGCAGGGAGGCGGCCATGACGACCTCGGGCATGGCCATCGGCAGGAAGATCAGCGAGTTGACCGCGCCGCGCGCCCGGAACCGGTAGCGGGCCAGCGCGAAGGCGATCGCCGTGCCGAGGGCGGTCGCGCCGATCGTCGCCCAGACGGCGATCTGGAGGCTGAGCGAGAGCGAGCCGCACAGGTCGGCGACGCCGCAGGGGTCCTCCCAGGCGTGCGTCGAGAATTCCTGCCAGGCGTAATTGAAGCGCCCCTTCGGCTTGTTGAAGGAGAACACCATCACGACGATGTTCGGCAGGATCAGGAAGGCGAGCGTCAGCAGACCCGCGATCACCACGAGCCGCTTGCGGAGCCAGCGCACGCTCGTGCCCAATAGGGAACTCCGTTCCGTGACCATCAGACCAAGTCCTCCGTTCCGGACCGGCGGATGTACAGCGTGACCATGATCAGGATCGCCGCCATGAGGATGAAGGAGAGGGCCGCGGCCGTCGGGTAGTCGAGGACCGTCAGGAACTGCGACTGGATGACGTTGCCGACCATCTTCTCGCTGGTGGAGCCGAGGAGCTGGGCGTTCACGTAGTCGCCGCTGGCCGGGATGAAGGTGAGCAGGGTGCCGGAGACGACGCCCGGCATGGAGAGCGGGAAGGTGACGCGCCGGAAGGTCGTGATCGGGCGCGCGTAGAGGTCGCCCGCTGCCTCGTGGAGCCGGCCGTCGATGCGCTCCAGGGAGGTGTAGAGCGGCAGGATCATGAACGGCAGGAAGTTGTACGTGAGTCCGCAGACCACGGCCAGCGGGGTGGCCAGGACCCGGTCGCCCTCCGTCATGCCCAGCCAGGACGTCACGTCGAGGAGGTGCAACGAGTTGAGCGCCCCGACGACGGGCCCGCTGTCGGCGAGGATCGTCTTCCACGCCAGCGTACGGATGAGGAAGCTGGTGAAGAACGGCGCGATCACCAGGATCAGGACCAGGTTGCGCCAGCGGCCCGCCTTGAACGCGATGAGGTACGCGAGCGGATAGCCGAGCACCAGGCACAGGATCGTGGCGACGCCCGCGTACAGGACCGAACGCAGGAACTGCGGCCAGTAGTTACTGAGCGCGTCCCAGTAGGTGGCGAAGTGCCAGGTGACCTTGTAGCCCTCTTCGAGGGAGCCGGTCTGTACCGAGGTCGAGGCCTGGTAGAGCATCGGCAGGGCGAAGAAGACGACCAGCCAGAGCAGGCCGGGCAGCAGAAGCCAGTACGGCGTGAGGCGGCCTCGCTTGCGGGGCTTCTTCAGCGGTACCGGGGGCTCGGGCGCGGCCTCGGGGGCCGGCGCCTCGGCGACGGTTGTCATGCCACCGCCTCTTCCTCGACCTTTTCGACGCCCGCGTCGATGTCCTGGGACGCGTCGAGGCCGAAGGTGTGGGCCGGGTTCCAGTGCAGGACGACCTCGGCGCCGGGGGTGAGGCGGGTGTCGCGGTCGACGTTCTGCACGTAGACCTCGAACTCCGGGCAGACCGGGCTGTCGATGACGTACTGCGTCGATACGCCGATGAAGCTCGTGGCGGCGATGCGTCCGGTGACGCGGTTGCGGCCCTCGGGGACGCCCTGCGCGTCGTCGGCGTGGGTGAGGGATATCTTCTCGGGCCGTACGCCGACCAGGACCTTGCCGCCCGCCGCGGAGGGGCCCGAACATCGATCGAGGGGCAGGGCCAGCCTGCCGTCGGCCGTCTTCACCACGAGTTCTTCGCCGCTCTTGGCGTCGACCTCGGCCTCGATGAGGTTCGAGGTGCCGAGGAAGTTGGCGACGAAGGTGGTGTTCGGGTTCTCGTAGAGGTCGGCGGGCGCGCCCAGCTGCTCGACGCGGCCCGCGTTCATCACGGCGACCTGGTCGGCCATGGTCATGGCCTCCTCCTGGTCGTGCGTGACGTGCACGAAGGTGATGCCCACCTCGGTCTGGATGCGCTTGAGTTCGAGCTGCATCTGACGGCGCAGCTTGAGGTCGAGGGCGCCCAGCGGCTCGTCGAGGAGCAGCACGCGCGGGTGGTTGATCAGGGCGCGGGCCACGGCCACGCGCTGCTGCTGACCGCCGGAGAGCTGATGCGGCTTCTTGCGGGCCTGCTCGCCGAGCTGCACCAGGTCGAGCATCTCACCGACCTGCTTCTTCACCGACTTGATGCCCCGGCGGCGCAACCCGAAGGCGACGTTTTCGAAGATGTCGAGGTGCGGGAAGAGCGCGTACGACTGGAAAACCGTGTTCACAGGCCGCTTGTACGGCGGCAGCGCGGTCACGTCCTGATCGCCGAGGTGCACCGTGCCCGAGGTGGGGTCCTCAAGGCCGGCGATCATGCGCAGGGTGGTGGTCTTGCCGCAGCCCGAGGCGCCGAGCAGGGCGAAGAACGAGCCCTCGGGGACGGTCAGATCCAGGGGATGGACGGCCGTGAAGGAGCCGTAGGTCTTGCCGATCCCGGTGAGGCGGACGTCGCCGCGCGTCTTGTCGTCAGTCATGTTTCCTACAAGGGGATGAGGGGCGGACTCGAGCGGGAGAGGGTGACTCAGGCGCCGGTGAGCTGGGCGAACTTGCCTTCGTACGCCTTCTCTTCCTTGCTGTCGAGCAGTCGGAACTCGTGCGACTGCGCGGCCATCTCCTTGGTGGGGACGATCAGCGGGCTGTCCGCCAAGTCCTTGTCGATCTTGGCCAGTTCCGGCTTCACTCCGTCCACGGGGCAGACGTAGTTGATCCACGCGGCGAGTTCGGCGGCGACCGGGGGCTCGTAGTAGTAGTCGATGAGCTTTTCCGCGTTCGCCTTGTGGCGCGCCTTGTTGGGGATCAGCAGGTTGTCCGAGGACGTGATGTAGCCGCTGTCCGGGAAGTGGAACCTGATGTCCGGGTTGTCCACCGCCAGCTGGACGATGTCACCGGCCCAGCCGACACAGGCGGCGAGGTCGCCCTTCTCCAGGTCGCCGGTGTAGTCGTTGCCGGTGAAGCGGCGTATCTGCTTGCTGTCGACGGCCTTCTGGAGGCGGGCTATCGCGGCGTCGAAGTCGTCGTCCTTGAAGTCCGCCGGGTCCTTGCCCATGTCGAGCAGCGTCATGCCGACGCTGTCGCGCATCTCGGAGAGGAAGCCGACCTTGCCCTTCAGCTTGGGGTCGTCGAGCAGCTGCGAGATGGAGGTGACCTCCTTGCCGCCGGTGGCCTTGACGTTGTACGCGATGACCGTGTTGATGCCCGTCCACGGGTAGGAGTGGGCGCGGCCCGGGTCCCAGCTGGGGCTGCGGAACTGCGGGATGAGATTCGCGTACGCGTGCGGCAGATTGGCCGCGTCCAGCTTCTGCACCCAGCCGAAGCGGATGAGGCGGGCCGCGAGCCAGTCGGTGACGCAGATGAGGTCGCGGCCGGTGTCCTGGCCGGCCCGCAGCTGGCCCTGGATCTTGCCGAAGAACTCGACGTTGTCGTTGATGTCCTCGGCGTAGTCGACCTCGATCCCGGTGCGCTTGCCGAACGCGGCGAGGGTGGGACGGTGGTTCTTGTCCTTCTCGTCGACGTCCATGTACTCGGCCCAGTTGGAGAAGTTGACTTGCTTCTCATCCCTGGAGTGATCGTCGGCGGCGACACCACCGGAATTGCTCGTGGCCGCGGGGATGCCGCAGCTGCTCAGCGCCCCGAGTCCGCCGACGGCGAGGGCGCCGCTCCCGGCCCCGCGCAGCAGGGAACGCCGGGTGAGGGAAGCCCGGCCACGGCTCAGAGTGCGCCGCATCGCGGCCAGTTGGGGTGGGGACAGACGGTCGGGCTCGTACTGCTCCATGCGCTTGATGCCCTTTCGGGATGGCCCTTGCGGGAGGGTTCGCCGCTGGTCGGTGCGGCTGCTGTTATCGGTCCCCGAAGATCGTGCGGTGCCAGTCCTTGCGCGCCACCGCGGTGTTGTCGTACATGACGTGCTTGACCTGTGTGTACTCCTCGAAGGAGTAGGCCGACATGTCCTTGCCGAAGCCGGAGGCCTTGTAGCCGCCGTGCGGCATCTCGCTGAGGATCGGGATGTGGTCGTTGATCCATACGCAGCCCGCCTGGATCTCGCGGGTCGCGCGGCCGGTGCGGTAGACGTCGCGGCTCCAGGCGGAGGCCGCGAGGCCGTAGGGGGTGTCGTTGGCGAGGCGGATGCCCTCGTCGTCCGAGTCGAAGGGGAGCACCACGAGGACCGGGCCGAAGATCTCGGACTGGACGATCTCGCTGTCCTGGGCGGCGTCGGCGATCAGGGTCGGTGCGTAGTACGCGCCGCGCGCGAGGCCGTTGGTCTTCGGGGCCTCGCCGCCGGTGACCACGCGCGCGTAGCCGCGGGCCCGGTCGACGAAGTCGGCGACGCGGTCGCGCTGGGCGTGGCTGATGAGCGGGCCGAGGTCGGTGGACTCGTCGAAGGGGTCACCGAGCCGGATCGTCGCCATGAGGTCGGCGACGCCCTGCACGAACGCGTCGTGGAGCGGCCGCTGTACGTACGCGCGCGTGGCGGCCGTGCAGTCCTGTCCGGTGTTGATCAGCGCACCGGCGACCGCGCCGTGCACCGCGGCCTCCAGATCGGCGTCGTCGAAGACCACGAAGGGGGCCTTGCCGCCGAGTTCGAGGTGGAGGCGCTTGACGGTGGCGGTGGCGATCTCGGCGACGCGCCTGCCGACGGCGGTCGAGCCGGTGAAGGAGGTCATGGCCACGTCCGGGTGGCCGACCAGGTGCTCGCCCGCCTCCTTGCCGGCGCCGGTGATGACGTTGACGACGCCGTCCGGGATGCCCGCCTCGGTGGCGGCCTGCGCGAACATCAGTGAGGTCAGCGGGGTGAGCTCGGCGGGCTTGAGGACGATCGTGTTGCCCGCGGCGATGGCCGGCAGGACCTTCCAGGCGGCCATCTGGAGCGGATAGTTCCAGGGCGCGATGGAACCCACGACGCCGATCGGCTCGCGCCGAACGTACGAGGTGTGGTCGCCGGAGTACTCCCCCGCGGACTGGCCCTGCAGATGCCGGGCGGCGCCCGCGAAGAAGGAGGTGTTGTCGACCGTCCCCGGGACGTCGAACTCCCGGCTGAGCTTGATCGGCTTGCCGCACTGCAGGGACTCGGCCCGCGCGAACTCCTCGGCGCGCTCGGCCAGTACGCCCGCGAAGCGGTGCATCGCCTCCGAGCGCTCGCCGGGAGTGGCACCTGCCCAGCCCGGGAAGGCGGCGCGGGCGGCGGCCACGGCGGCGTCGACGTCCTTGGTACCTGCGAGGTCGTACGTGAACACCGCGTCGCCGGTCGCGGGGTCGATCACGGCGTGCTCGCGGCCCGAAGTGCCCGCGCGCAGCTCGCCGTCGATGTATTGCGCACCGGATGGGAGGGCGACTCCGTGGGGGGCGTTGCCGTCTTTGGCCTGGCGGCTTCCCGCTTCACTGCTTCCGGCGTTGCTCATCGCGCGCTCCGTAGCTCCAGCTCGATTTGAGTGCCGATCCTGACAGAGGGGATGCCCTCCGCCAAGGGATTCCGTTGTTGCCTTTTGGTTACGCGACGGATTCTGTCGACCAGGTGTCGAGTGACCCTGGAAAATGCAGGACGGAGTGTCAGTGGTGGATGGAAGACTCGCGTGCATGGGGATCGGCCGGGGGAACGGCCAGGGAACAGCGGGGGGAACGGCGTGGGATTCGAGAGTCTCGACGCACTGATCGCGCAGGTCAACCGGGGGACGAAGGTCAAGTACCTGCACTTCTGGGGGCACGCGCCACGTAAGGACGGGTCGATCGGGGCGAGTTGCCTCAGTCAGTGGTGGCCGGCGCCGTTCGAGGTGGACGGCCTCAGTTACGCGACGGCCGAGCACTGGATGATGGCGGCCAAAGCCCGCCTCTTCGAGGACGCCGATGCCGAGCGCGCGGCACTCGCCGCCAAGTCGCCTGCCGCCGCGAAGAAGGCGGGGCGTCTTGTCCGGGGGTTCGACGACGCGCTCTGGGAGCGCGAGCGCTTCGGGATCGTGGTCGAGGGCAGCGTGCACAAGTTCGCGGCCGACGACGCGCTGCGCTCGTTCCTGCTCGGCACCGGCGAGCGCGTCCTCGTCGAGGCCAGCCCGCTGGACCGCGTCTGGGGCATCGGGCTCGCGCAGGACGACGAGCGAGCGGACGACCCGGCGCGGTGGCGGGGGCTCAACCTGCTGGGGTTCGCGCTGATGGAGGCGCGGGGGCGGCTGGGCGGGGAGGGCTGAGGTTGCGCGGGGGCGGGGCGCGAGCGAGGCCGGGGGCGCCGGGACCGGGCGGGGGGCGGAGGGCGGGGGCCGGAGGGCGGGGGCAGCGGGGCCAGGCGGGGGCCGGGGGCGGCGAGGCGGAGGGCGGCGAGGCGCGGGCGGAGGCGGCGCGCGGCCCGGGCGGCGGCGGGCGGAGGCGGCCCGGGCGGAGGCGGCCCGGGCGGAGGCGGCGCGAGGCCCGGGCGGAGGCGGCGCGAGGCGCGGGCGCAGGCGGCGGCGGGCGGCGGGCGGCGGGCGGAGGTTGCTCGTTGGCTATGTGGGGGGAAAGGGGCGTTTTTGCGCCCGAAATGCCGCTATTGCCTGCCCCTTTTCCCCCACATGGCAAGGGCTGGAGGGTTAGCGGGGCGCCGCGATCGCTGTGTCGTACGTCGGGGCGTCCTGCGAGTCGTTGTCCTTCTCCGACTGCACGATCGCCCAGATCATGAAGGAGAGCATCGCGATGCCGACGACGATGCCGATCACCCCGGTGATGATCCCCGCCAGTGCCATCCCGCCGTTGGTCGCCTCACCGCGCGCGGCCTTCTTGCGGCCCAGGATGCCGAAGATCAGCGCGAGCGTGCCCAGGATGATCCCGAAGATGCCCCAGAAGCAGAACAGGACTATGGACAGAATGCCGAGGACCATCGCGGCCGTGCCCATGCCGTTGCTGGGCATCGGCACCTGGCCGTACCCCCAGCCGTAGCCGGGGCCGCCGCCCGGGTAGGACGGGTACGACGGATAGCCCGGGTAGCCGGGGTGGCCCGGGTGACCGCCGTAGGGCGGCTGGGCTCCGTACGCGGGCTGGGCCGGGCCCTCGGGGCCTACGGGCGGCGGGGGCACCGCGTCGGTGGGGGCGGCGGGGCCCGGCTGGGCCGTAGGGCCCGCGGGCGGCGCGAAGGGGTTCGGGCCGGGCGGGGCGAAGGGGCCGGGCCCCGGGGTCGGTCCGGAGGCGGCGGGCGGGGCGAACGCGCCGGCCGGGCCGGACGCGGGCCCTGCGGGAGTCGCCGCGGGAGGCACGTCAGCGCCGGGCATCGACGTCACGGTGGGCTGGCTGTGCAGGGTCGACCCCGAATCGGGCGCCGACCGCTCGGGCTTGGTCAGCTCCACCTTGTCCTGCGGCTCCTGCGGCTCCTGCGGCTCCTGAGCCTCCTGAGCCTCCTGAGGCGCCCGCGGCGCCCGGCTCTCCGGCGGGGCCCACGGGTCCCGGTCCTCGGGCTCGCCCGGGCTGTGCTGGTCGTTCGCTGACATGGGCGGACCCTATCCTTCGCGCTCGGTGATGCTAAGGGCCAGGCTTCGGCCGGGCCGTCCTCCTCATACGATGATCCCCGAACGCGTGGCCACCCGGTACCGGGTCCTTGGACCCGGATTTCCAGCCCGAGGGCCGCGCGGCCGGCAATACCCGCAGCCGTACCAGTACCAGTACCAGTTACCCGTACCCACGCCCGTTCCTGGGGAGGACCCCGTGACCGACCTGCACGCCTTCATCGCCGGACTGCCCAAGGCCGAGCTGCATGTGCACCACGTGGGGTCCGCCTCGCCGCGCATCGTCGCCGAGCTCGCCGCCCGGCACCCCGACTCCGCGGTGCCGACCGACCCCGAGGCGCTCGCCGACTACTTCACGTTCACGGACTTCGCGCACTTCATCAAGGTCTATCTGTCGGTGGTCGATCTCATCCGTACACCGGAGGACGTCCGCCTGCTGACCTTCGAGGTCGCCCGCGACATGGCCCGGCAGAACATCCGCTACGCCGAGCTGACCATCACCCCCTCCAGCTCCACCCTGCGCGGCGGCATCGACGCGCACGCCTTCATGGACGCCATCGAGGACGCCCGCAAGGCCGCCGAGGCCGAGCTCGGCGTCGTCCTGCGCTGGTGCTTCGACATCCCCGGCGAGGCCGGCCTCGAAGCCGCCGAGGAGACCCTGCGGCTCGCGACCACCGAGGGCCTGCGCCCCGAGGGCCTGGTCTCCTTCGGGCTCGGCGGACCCGAAATCGGCGTACCGCGCCCGCAGTTCAAGCCGTACTTCGACCAGGCGATCGCGGCCGGCCTGCACTCCGTGCCGCACGCGGGCGAGACCACCGGCCCCGGCACCATCTGGGACGCCCTGAACGACCTGGGCGCCGAGCGCATCGGCCACGGCACGAGCGCCACCCAGGACCCCGAGCTGCTCGCCCACCTCGCGAAGCACCGCATCCCGCTCGAGGTCTGCCCCACCTCGAACATCGCGACCCGCGCCGTGACCGACCTCGACCAGCACCCGATCAAGGAGATGGTCGCGGCGGGCGTGGTCGTCACCATCAACTCGGACGACCCGCCGATGTTCGGCACCGACCTCAACAACGAGTACGCGGTCGCCGCCCGCCTCCTCGACCTCGACGAGCAGGGCCTCGCGACCCTCGCCAAGAACGCCGTCGAGGCGTCCTTCCTGGACGAGACCGGCAAGGCGAAGCTGGCGGCGGAGATCGACGCCTACACGACCCAGTGGCTCGCCCGCTGAGCCCCGCCGCACCCCGGCACGGGTCGCCCCCGACCTGGCCCCCGACCACAATGGCCACATGCAGACCGTGACCGCCGTGGGCCACCGGGGCGACCCGTACGTCGTCCGCGAGAACACCGTCGCCTCCCTGCGTTCCGCGCTCGCCGCGGGCGCGGACGCCGTGGAGATCGACGTACGGCTGACCCGCGACGACGTCCCCGTGCTGCTGCACGACGCCTCGCTCAAGCGGCTGTGGGGGCACGACCGGCCGCTGGCCGCGCTCTCCTCGGACGAGGTGCGCGGGATCACCTCCGGTGGAGTGCCCACGCTGGAGGAGGCCCTCGCTGGCACGGGGGACGACGCACGGCTCATGGTCGATCTACCGGACGCGGATGCGCGTACCGCCCGGGCAGTCGTCGAGGTGATCCGCGCCTGCGGGGCCGAGGAGCGGGCGTACTACTGCGCGGGTCCGAGCGAAATGCTCGCCGTGCGTGCCGCAGATCCGGCCGCCGAGATCGCCCTGACCTGGAAGTCCCTCGCGCCGCCCCGGCGTGCGCTGCTCGACGCGGTGCGCCCGCGCTGGCTGAACTACCGGTTCGGGCTCCTGGACCGGGAGTTGGTGGGGCAGGTGCACCGGGACGGATATCTGGTGTCGTGCTGGACGCCGGACACCGTGCGCTCGATGCGGCGGCTCCTGGACATGGGCGTCGACTCGATCACCACGAACCGCGTGGACGCCCTGCGCACGCTGGCCTGGTAAGCCGGGTGAGCACGCCGGCCGGGGTAAGGGGAGAGCCCCGCGTCAGCTCCGGCGGCGACGCCGGGCCGCGACCGCCTCGGGGTCGATCTCCGGATGGGACCACTCGGCCGCGAGCGCCAGGCTGTCCGCCCGCCCCGCGGTGACATGCCCGTGTGCCAGGACCGCCGCCCGGTCCGCGTCGCCGGCCGCGATCGCCTCGTACAGCTGCTCGTGCTCGGTGCACTCCTTGCCCGGGTCGCGCTGGGCGGTGAGCCGGAACAGCCAGTGCATGCGGGCCTCCAGAGGCCGCATCATGCCGGTGAGCAGCGGGTTCGCGGCGAGTTCGACGATGTCGGTGTGGAAGCCCGCGTTCGCGGCGGCGATGGTGTCACGGGAGCGGGAGCCGGCCGGCGCGCGGGTCGCGGCGCGCGCCTCGTCCAGCCGGGCCGCGAGCCGCTCCAGGCCCCCGGCGTCGGCGCGTTCGGCCGCCAGGCGTGCCGCGAGGGACTCCAGGGATTCGCGTACGTCGAACAAGTCGCGTACGTCGGTGGGGGTGAAGGGCGCGACCAGGGCGCCCCGGTGCGGCACCAGCAGGACGAGCCCGTCGGCCTCCAGGCGACGCAGGGCCTCGCGCAGCGGAATGCGGGAGACCTCCAGCTCGGCGGCGAGGTCACGCTCCACCAGGCGCTGTCCGGGCTGGAGTTGGGCCTCGATGATGCGCCGGCGCAGGGTGTCGTACGCACGGTCGCGCAGGGAGCCGCGCTGCGAGCCGGGCGGGCGGGCTGCTGTCGCTGCTGACTTCAAGGGGGGATCCTCCAGTTTCCGGACCTGCCCACAGTAGGCCGCCGCCGGACGGGCACCTCGATTGCTAACGGGCTCCTAACCTCGCGGAAACACGCCACCCCGAGACTGAGGCGACTTAACGGTATACCAGTAACTGGTTGCCGGCCCTTCGTCCCGCTGGCTTGCGGGCCCCCGTCCATCCGGCTTCGGGCCCCTCGCCCAACTGGCTTGCGAGCCCTTCGTCTTGGAGGCACTTCAGTGGCGTACTCCCCTTCCGGCGCCTCGCCGATTCCCCGCACCGCGGTCTCCTCCGCCGCCGTCGCCGTGTGCGGGCTGCTGCTGCTCACCGGCTGCGGCGGCACGTCCTCCGCCGAGGGCAAGGACGGCGGCGGCAAGCTCAGGGTCGGGGTGCTCTTCCCCGGCTCGCTCTCCGACGACGGCTTCATGGAGTCGGCGTACCTCGGCTATCAGCGGGCCGCCAAGACCCATCGGGGCAAGGTCGACTTCAGCAAGGTCGAGCAGGTCGCGCCGGCCGACTACGAGCAGGCCCTGGTCCGCTTCGCCACCAAGTCCGACCTGGTCGTCTCGCTCGGCGGGCAGACCGACGCGGCCGTACGCAAGGTCGCGGCGCGCTTCCCCCAGGTGAAGTTCGCGGAGATCGGCGGCCCGGCCGACGCGAAGCCGCTCACGAACCTCGCCCTGTACGACCCGCAGCAGGCCGAGGGGGCCTTCCTCGCCGGTGCCGCCTCCGCGCTGCTCTCCGAGAAGGGGACGGTCGCCTTCGTCGGGGGTGCGGAACTGCCCGCGATCGTGAACGCGGCCGAGGAGTTCGAGAAGGGCGCGAAGGCCGCGGACCCGAAGGTGAAGGTCCTGGGCCCGCAGTACGTGGGCGACTTCAACGACGCCGCCAGGGCCAAGCAGTCGGCGCTCGCCGACTTCGGGGCCGGGGCGGACGTCCTCGGGCAGATCCTCAATCTGGGCCACAAGGGCGTCGCGCAGGCCGCTCAGCAGCGTAAGGGCGCATTGATCGGAGGTCCGATCGCCCACAAGTGCGGGACCGAGGCGGCGTACGCCGGGTACGTCGAGACGGACATCGGCGCGGAGATCGAGTACGCGGTGGACCGGCTGGCCGCCGGGAAGTGGAAGGCGGAGTCGGTCCGCTTCGGGCTGACCTTCGAGGAGCCGCACAACGACATCGTGCTCTGCGAGAAGCCCGACGCCTCCGCGCAGAAGACCCTCGACGAGCTCAAGTCGAAGATCGCGGCCGGGGAGATCAAGACCCGATGACCACGGCCGCCGACACTCATGGGCGGGCCCCCGCCCTCGAAGTCACCGGGCTCGCCAAGTCCTTCGGCGCGGTCAGCGCGCTGGACGGGGTGGACCTCGTCGTCGAACCCGGCAGTGTGCACTGCGTCCTCGGCGAGAACGGGGCGGGCAAGTCCACGCTCTGCCATGTGATCGGCGGCTCGCTCACCGCGGACACCGGGACGCTGCGGCTGTACGGGCAGCCGTACGCACCACGGCGTCCCGCCGACGCGCTGGCCGCCGGAATCGCCATGGTGCACCAGCACTTCAGCCTCGTGCCGACGCTGACCGTCGGCGAGAATCTGCGGCTGCTGCGGCTGCGGGACCTGCCACGGCGGATCGCGCGGGTACGTGCCGAGTACGGCCTCGAACTGGACCTGGACGCCCGGATCGGGGACCTGCCGGTCGGGGTGCGGCAGCGGGTCGAGATCGTGAAGGCGCTGCTGCACGCACCTCGGCTGCTGCTGCTCGACGAGCCCACCGGAGTGCTCGACCCGGCCGGGACCGATGCGCTCCTTGCCACCTGTCGGCGCATCGCGGAGGCCGGGCACGCGGTGGTCCTCGTGACGCACAAGCTGGGCGAGGTGGCCCGCGCGGGGGACGCGGCGACCGTGCTGCGGGGCGGGCGGGTGGCGGGTGCGGGGCCGTTGTCCGAGCTGCCGCCCGAGCGCCTGGTCCCGTTGATGATCGGCCGGCCCGCGGCTTCCCTGGATGCTTCGCTCGCGGGGTCGATCGGCCTGACTCCCGTCAACTCCAAGGGAACTGGCGGCAGTTGCAGCTCGCCTGCCGAGACGGACGCAGGCCACCCCGACAGCGGCCTCGCGCTGCGCCTGCGCGACCTCACCGTGCGCCGCGCCGACGGGACGTACGCGCTCGACCGGGTCTCGCTCGACGTCGCGCGCGGCGAGATCGTCGGCATCGCCGGGGTCGACGGCAACGGGCAGAGCGAACTCATGGCCGTGCTCGGCGGATCCCTCGCCCCGGACGGCGGGAGCGTGGAAGTGGGCGGTACGGATCTCACGCACGCCACGCCCGCGGCACGGACCCGCGCCGGGCTCGGGGTGGTCCCCGAGGACCGGCATCACGAGGGCTGCGTACCGCAGTTGTCGGTCGCGGAGAACCTCTTCCTCGGGCGGCTCGACCGGTTTCGCCGGTACGGGGTGTTCCTGGACCGGCGGGCGATGCGGAGGGCCGCCGAGCTCGTGATCGCCGAGCATCGGATTCGGGCGGACGGGCCGGGCGCACCCATGGCCTCGCTGTCCGGCGGCAACCAGCAGAAGGCCGTACTGGCAAGGGAGTTGGCCCTGGATCCCTTGGTCTGCCTCGCCGCCGCGCAGCCCACCCGGGGCCTCGACGTCGGCGCGGTGGACGCGGTCCACGGGCGCGTTCGTGAGGCGGCTGCCGCCGGGTCGGGAGCGCTGGTGGTCTCTGCCGAGTTGGACGAGTTGCTGGGTCTGTGCGATCGCATCGCGGTGGCTTATCGGGGGAGGTTGCTCGGCTCCGTCGAGGCGGGTGCCTGCGGCGCGCGGGAGCGGATCGGGCGCCTGATGCTAGGCGCGGAAGCGGCGGGGGCCGACTTGCCGGAGCCTGACTCGCGGACCTCGGCCGTGTCGGCGTAAGCGCTCCGCAGGAAGTGCCGCGAGAGGCCGTCTGTCCACTGCGGCGCCGTCGTGGCTGGTCGCGCAGTTCCCCGCGCCCCTTCGGGGCACGCCCCCCTTCCCCGACTCCTCCCATCAAGGACTCCCCATGCCCGCCCCACCCCTACGTCACCCCCTCCCCATAGCCGTCCTCGCCGGGCTGCTCGCCGCGGCCATCGGCATGGCGCTCGTCATCGCCGCCGGAGCCGACCCCGTCGCCGCCTGGGCCGCTCTGGAAGAGGGGATGTTCGGGTCGCCGTACGCGCTCGGCAGTTCCCTCAACTCCGCCGCGGTCCTCGCCCTCATCGCCACCGGCTTCACCGTCGCGCACCGCGCGGGACTGGTGAACGTGGGCGGCGAGGGGCAGCTCTGCGCGGGCGGCATCGCGGCCGCGGCCACCGGGCTCGCCCTGCCCGCAGGCATCCCCACGGTGATCGGCGTCCCGGTCACGCTCGCCGCGGGCTTCCTCGCCGGTGCGCTGTGGGCCGGGATCGCCGCCTGGCTGAAGACGGCGCGCGGCACCAGCGAGGTGATCACGACGCTGCTCCTCAACTTCATCGGCACCGGGCTCGTCTCGGTGGCCGTGCACGAGGCGGCCCTGCTGCGCCAGCCGGTGACGTCGTCGGAAACACTCCCCCAGTCCGCGCCCCTCCCGGTCGGCGCCCAACTGCCGCTCATCGGCGGGGTCGAGTCGCCCGCGACGGCCGTCGTCGTGATCGCGGCGGTGGCGGTCGTGGTCACCGGCGTCGTGCTGCGGCACACTCCCGTGGGCCTGCGCCTGAAGTCGGTCGGGCACTCCCCCGCCGCCTCGGCCCGGCTCGGTCTGCCCGTCGCCCGCCTGGAGACGGGCGGCCTCACCTTCGCGGGCGGCCTCGCCGGGGTGGCGGGCGCGGCGCTGGTCGCGACGGCGCCGTACGTCCTCGCCGAGCACTTCTCTTCTGGCTACGGCTTCTCCGGACTGGTCGTCGGCCTGCTCGCGCGTGGCTCGCTGACCGCCGTCGCCGCGACCTCGCTGCTCTTCGGCTTCCTCACCAGCGGCGGCATCAACCTCCAGCTGGCGGCGGAGGTCCCGGCGTCCTCCGTACAGATCGTGCAGAGCCTGCTGGTGCTGTTCATCGCGGCCGCCATGCTCTGGAGCAACCACGCAGGCAACAAGCACCCGGGCGGCAACCACACCGGCAGCCACACCGACAGCCACACCGGCAGCGACCCCACCCGGAGCACCTCATGAGCGCCGTCGTCGACGAACTGGCCTCGGGCGGCGTCCGCCTGGCCGTCCCTCTCCTGCTCGCCTCCAGCGGTGAACTGCTCAGCGAACGCGCGGGAGTTCTCAACCTCTCCGTCGAAGGCATGATGCTGACCGGCGCCTTCGCGGGCGCCGGCGGAGCCCTCGCCTCCGGCAGCGCGGCCGTCGGCGCGCTCACCGCGCTGGCTGCCGGGCTCCTGTTCGCCGCGCTGCAGGCCCTGCTCTCCGTCACCCTGCGGGCCGACCAGATCGTCACGGGCATCACCGCCAACGCGCTGGCCCTGGGCGCAACGACGTACGGCGCGCGGCTGCTCTTCGGCGACGGCAAGGCCGACTCCGTGCCCGGCTTCGACCCGCTGCCCGTCCCCGGCCTGCACCGCATCCCGGTCCTCGGCCCGGCCCTCTTCGAGCAGACCGCACTCGGCTATGCCGCCTTCGCGATCGCGGCCGCGCTCGCCTTTGGACTGAGCAGGCGTACGCAGTGGGGCCTGGTCATCGACGCGGTCGGCGAGGACGCCACCACCGCGGACCGCTGCGGAAGGCCCGTCCAGGCGGTGCGCTACGCCGTCGTCCTCGTCACCGGTGCCGTCTCCGGGCTCGCGGGCGCCCAGCTCGCGCTGTCCGAGGTGCACGCGTTCAGCGACAACATCACCGGCGGCATCGGCTATCTCGCGGTGGTCGCGGTGATCGCAGGGCGGTGGCGCGCCTGGCCGACCGTCGCGGCCTGCCTCTTCTTCGGCGTCGCACAGTCCCTGCAGTTCGCGGCCCCCGCCCTCGGTCTGCACGTCTCGGCGCCACTGCTCACCACGCTGCCGTACGTGTTCGCGCTGCTCGCCGTCAGCGGTCTGGTCGGCCGCAGCCGGGCCCCGTCGGGGCTCACCGTGCCGTTCGTACGCGGCACATGATCACCCAGACCCGACAATCGACCGATGGCCCGCACGAATTGACCGCCGGCCTGCACGCTCCCGGAGGAACCCCATGCCCCAGACCCTGATCCTGACCCGCTCCGACGTCCTCGGGCTGCTCGCCGACGCCACCGGGGAAGTCGAGTCCGCGGTGCAGCGGGCCCACCGGGACCTGGCGCTCGGCCGTGCCGTCCTGCCCGCCCCGCCGGCGATGGCCCTGCCCGGCTCGGACGGGACCTTCCTGGCGATGGCCTCGGCCTCGGCCCCGGCCGGCCTGGCCGCGGTGAAACTCCTGGCCGACCTGCCCGGCAACCGGGAGCGGGGCCTGCCCGTGCAGCGCTCGTCCGTCCTGGTGACCTCGACGGAGACCGGCGCCCCCGAGGCGCTGCTCGACGGCGGCGCGCTCACCCGGGTGCGGACCGCCGCGGCCACCGCGGTCGCCACCCGCGCCCTGGCCCGCGCGGACGCCCGCACCCTCGGCCTCATCGGCACCGGCCCGCTGGCCCACGCCCATGCCCACGCGCTGCTGCCGGCCCGCGCCTACGAGCGGATCGTGCTATGGGGACGTACGCCGTCCAGGAGCCAGGAACTCGCCACCACGCTGACCTCCGAACTCGGCCTGGAGGCAAAGGTGTTGGACTCCCCCCGGGCCGTCACGGAGGCGGCCGACGTCCTGTGCACACTCACCCCGTCCCGCGAACCCCTCGTACGTGGCGCCTGGTTCCTCGACGGCCAGCACATCAACGCGGTCGGCGCCCCGCCCCGCCCCGACCACCGGGAGATCGACACCGCAGGGGTCGTACGCTCCCGGATCGTCGTGGACGCCTTCGACACGGCGCGGGCGAAGTCCGGCGAGGTACTGATCCCGCTCGCCGAGGGCGCCCTCGGCGAGGACGACTTCCGCTGCGAGCTCGGCCAGGTCCTGGCCGGACTCGCGCCCGGCCGGACCTCCGACGCCGAGATCACCCTGTTCGACTCCGTGGGCGTGGGCCTCCAGGACCTGGCCACGGCCCGCCTCCTGATCGACCTCGCCCGGGAACGGGACGTGGGCACCCTCATCGACCTCGGCGCCTGACCTGCGGGGCAGGTCAACCCGCCGCATGCGTCAGCGGCGGCGCGATCGCCTGCGCATCGACCCCCTCCCCCACCCACAGCCCGATCAGCACCGCCGCTGTGGCCTCCAGCAGACCCGCCCGCTCCAACCCGCCCGCCGCGTACGGCTCGCAGCCGAGGTCCCGCACCAGTTCTCGTACGCGGATGAGGGCGGCCTCGTCGTCTCCGGCGAGCGGGACTCCGAGCGGGCGGCCGTCGAAGACCGGCGGGGTCAGGCGCCAGACGCCCTCGTGGCAGAGGTTGAACGCCTTGACCACATGGGCCGTCGGGGCGGCGGCCGCGATGCGCTGCGCCGCGGAGGGGCCGCCGGCGGTGGCGAGCGTGAAGCCCTCGACCACGGGGTTGGTCGGGTCGATCAACGTGCGTCCGCGCAGGGCCGGTTCGGGCAGCGCGGCGAGTATCGCGGGCGCCGCGTCGTGCGGGACGGCCAGGAGGACCGCCTCGCCGAACTCGACGGCGTCCGGGATGCCGCCGTGGGCCGCTGTGCCGCCGTGGTCCGCATCGAGCCCGGCGACGAGGGTCTTGGCCGCCGCCAAGTCGCGGCCACCGATGCGTACTTCGTGGCCTGCTGCGAGCCATTGGGCGGCGAAGGCCGAGGCCATGCCGCCCGTGCCGATGATGCCGATCTTCATGGTGCTTCCCTTCCGAAGTGCGTACACACGGACACTAGGAAGCGGTTCGGGCACCATTTGGTACGTGACGACCGACCCCGCACCCGACCGCTTCCTCGCCGACTGCCGCGCACGTCTGGCCTTCGACCTGCTCGCCAACACCTGGAACGCCGTGGCTCTTTGGGCCCTGCGCCACGGCCCCCGGCGTCCGGGCGAGCTGCGGGAGCACATCGGCGGGATCAGCCCGAAGGTGCTCACCGAGACGCTGCGCAGGCTGGAGTTCAACGGACTGGTGACCCGGCGGGCGTATGCGGAGGCGCCGCCCCGCGTCGAGTACGAACTGACCGCTCTCGGACGTACGTTGCTGGGGCCGATCGAGTCGTTCGGAGCGTGGGGATTCGCGTACGGGGACGAGGTCATGGCGGCACAGGACCGGGCCGAGCGGCAACGGGCGGAGCAGGCCCCCTAGGGGGCAGCCCCGACAACAGGCCGCTGGATGGCGGCAGTTGACTCCGGGCTCCACCAGGGTCGTTCCCTGATCCACTGGGGGCGTCCCCCGGGCCAGGATGGGAGCCGTTCCGCACCGCATCCCACACCCGGAGGCACGTACCCCATGAACGCCAGGACCCGCACTCTGCTCGCCGCCGCTCTCGTCCTCGGCATCGCCGCCGGCCCCGTCGCCACGACCGCCTTCGCCGCGCCCTCGACGCATTCCGCGACCGCCGCCACCCAGGAGTACGGCCCCGACGCCGCGGCCCTGCGCAAGGCGATTGCGGGCCTGCCGAACAGCGATGCCACGGCCGCGCTCGTACGCGTCGGCGGCAAGGGGAGCTGGCACGGCAGCGCGGGCGTCCACGACATCGTGACGAACCGGAAGGCCCAGGAGAACGCCAGATTCCGGGCCGGGTCCACCACCAAGGTGGTCACCTCGGCGGTCGTGCTGCAGCTCGTCGCGGAGGGGAAGCTCAGCCTGGACGACACGGTGCAGGAGTATCTGCCGGATCTGCTGTCGGCCGACTTCCAGCCCATCACCGTACGGCAGTTGCTCACCTTCACCAGCGGGCTGCAGTCCGGGAAGTCCTTCGGCGGCAGCGTCGAGGAGGAGTACCCGCACCGCTTCGAGACGCTCACTCCCGAGGAGGTCGTGGCGTCCTCCGTGGCCAAGGGGCCCTACCGGGGTGAGGGCGAGGGTCCCGGCAAGAAGCAGCGGTACGCCAACATCGACTACACCGTGCTCGGCATGCTCATCGAGAAGATCACGGGCGACTCGTACGAACACCAGGCGCAGGTCCGCGTCTTCGACCCGGTCGGGATGCGGCACACGTCCTTCCCGGGCGGGCCCGACCCCCGCATTCACGGGCCGCACAACCGCGGATACCAGGTGATGGGCGGGAAGCTCGTCGATGTGACCGAGTGGAACATGTCGGACCGGTGGGCCGCGGGAGACATGATCTCGACCACGGCCGACCTGGAGAAGTTCCTGTTCGCGCTGTTCGGGGGCGAGGTGGTGCCGTCGGCGCAGCTGGAGGAGATGTTCACGGTGCCGGACATCGATGGGGCGACGATGAGTGCGGGGCTGTCCCGGATCGAGCTGAGCGAGGACGAGGTCGTGTGGGCCAAGACCGGGGGGCGGCCCGGGTACAACACGGTGATCGCGGGGACTCGGGACCTGTCCCGGACCCTGGTGTATTCGGTCAACTCGACCGACGCGAAGGGGGAGGCGATGAATCCGGTGGCGGAGCGGGTGGTGCGGGCTGCGTTCAGTCGTTGATCTTCCCCTCCCCGCCCCTTCCCGAAAGTCCTCAAACGCCGGACGGGCTGACTTTGTCAGCCCGTCCGGCGTTTGAGGACAGTCTTTGAAGCCGGCGGCGGCCTTTCGGGAAGGCGCGGGGAGGGGAGGCGAAGATCTAAAGCCCGGCAATCCCATTCCACCGCTTGGCCAACTCCACCCGTTCCCCCGACGTGATGTCCCGCGCGATGGCCAATCGCGACCGCATCGCATCATCCGGAAAGATCAGCGGATCCTCGGCCAACGCCGCCGTCTCCTCGTCCTTCGACGACGCCAGCACATCCCTAGCCGCCGGCACCGGACACACATAGTTGACCCACGCCGCCAACTCGGCGGCGACCGAAGGGTCGTAGTAGTGGTCGACCAACGCCTCCGCATTCCGCTTGTGCCGCGCCAGATTGGGAACCATCAGGGACTCCGACCACAACTCGGCCCCCTCCTCCGGCACCACGAACTCGATCTCCGGTTTGTCCGCCTGGAGTTGGATCACATCCCCGGAGTAGGCCTGGCAGGCCAGGACGTCCCCGCTCTCCAGATCCTTGATGTAGTCGTTGCCGGTGAACCGGCGGATGTGCCGCGAATTCACCAGCTTCTCCACCCGGTCGCAGACCCGGTGGAAGTCATCCGTACGCCACCGCGTGATGTCCACGCCGTCACCCTGCATCAGCAGCGCGAACGCCTCGTCAAGGCCCGAAAGCAGCGTGACCTTGCCGCGCAGGTCCGGCGCCCACAGGTCGGAGACCGAACGGATCTCGCGGCCGAGCTTCTTGCGGTTGTACGCGATGCCGGTGATGCCCGACTGCCAGGGCACGGAGAAGCGCCGGCCCTTGTCGAAGCGCGGGGTGCGCAGGAGCGGGTCCAGGTGTTTCTGCACGTTCGGCTGGCGGGAGCGGTCCATTTCCTGGACCCAGCCGAGGCGGACGAAGCGGGCGCACATCCAGTCGCTGATGACGATCAGGTCCCGGCCGGTGGCCTGGTGGTTCATCAGGGCCGGGCTGATCTTCCCGAAGAACTCGTCGTTGTCGTTGATCTCTTCGGTGTACGACACCGATATGCCGGTGCGCTTCTCGAAGGCGTCCAGAGTGGGCCGACGCGACGCGTTCTCGTCGTCCGTGTCGATGTAGAGCGGCCAGTTGGCGAAGGCGAGACGCTTCTCCCGGGACGACACATCGGCTGCCGCGCGCTCGTCCGGGGCGATGTAGGCCGCAGGCACCCCGCAGCCCGCGAGGGCGGCCATCGCGGCGCCGCCGCCCAGGCTTCGCAGCAGGGTCCGGCGGGACGGGCGAGGCACAGAGGACAGGCGGGGGGTCCTTCGGTTCGCTGACACCTCCGCAGCATGGCGCGCGGATCTTGGCCGGGCAATGGACGCTGCGTCGAGCGCGCGCGGGCGGTGACCCGACAGGCTGTCGATCGGCCGTCGACGGCCTGCCCGTCGGTCGTCGCAGGCTTGCCCCTCGGCCGTCGCCCGTCAGGCCGGAGGCAGCGTGACCTCGACGTTCAGCCCGCCCTGTGCACGCGGGCTCGCCCGGACCGCTCCCCCGTGCGCCGCCGCCACGGCCGCGACGATGGACAGGCCGAGCCCCAGACCGTCGCGGGTGCGGACCCGGTCGGGCCCGAGGCGGCGGAAGGGCGCGAAGAGGCCGTCCACCTGGTCGGCCGGGATCATCGGGCCGCTGTTGGCGATGCGCAGGGTGGGGCGCCCGGCCTCCATGCCTGTCCACAGCGAGATCCAACTGCCGCTCGGATCCGGGGAGTTGTGGCGTACGGCGTTGTCCCTGAGGTTGACCACGAGCCGCTCGATCAACTGCGGATCGCCGAGGAGCGGCGCCCTGTGCAGCTCGGCCGCCACCCGGGGCACCCCCGGCCCGGCGGCGGGCAGCAGCGCCCGGACCAGGACCGCGAGGTCGACGTACTCCCGTCGCTCGAGCCCGCGCTGGCTGCGCGCGAGGGTGAGCAGCGCGTCGATGAGCCGCTCCTGCTCCTGCCCGGCCGCCCGCACCCGGCCGAGGGCCGCGCGCAGGTCCACGGCGTCGGCGCCCTGGTCGGCGAGCGTGATGTCGATGACGGCCTGCTGGAGCGTGAGCGGCGTACGCAGCTCGTGCGAGGCGTTCGCGACGAACTGCCGCTGCGCCGCGAAGGCGTCCTCCAGGCGGGCAAGGAGGTCGTCGAACGTGTCCGCAAGGTCCTTGAGTTCATCGGCGGGGCCCGGCACGGCGAGCCGCTCGTGCAGATTGTCGGCCGAGATGCGGCGGGCGCCGGCGGTCATGGTGCGCAGGGGCGCGAGGACGCGGCCGGCCATGAACCAGCCCAGGCCGAGGGAGGCTGCCGCCATCAGGCCGAGCGCGATGCCCGACTGGACGACCAGGTCGTTCAGCTGGTCCTGGCGGACGGCGGCAACCTTCTCGTCCAGGACGGACTTGAAGCCCATCTCACCGCCAGGCAGGCCGAGTTCGTCGGGGAGCTGCACGGAGTCCGTGCGAGGGCCGGTGGACTGGGCCCGGGAGACCAGGACGTACGTGATGGTGAGCAGGAGCGCGCCCGCGATGACGAAGAGGCCGCCGTAGAGCAGGGTCAGGCGCCACCTGATGCTTTTCCCCGGCCGGGTTGCGCGTCGCTGTGACCGGGGCGTGCGGTGTTGCGGCTGATCTTCCTTCGCTGAGGTCGCGGGGACGCTGCCCCCGGGCCCCCGGTCCTCAAGCGCCGGACGGGCTGGTATTCGCCCCTCTTGTCCGGGCATGCGGTGCCCTCGATTTGTCTGGGCATGCGGTGCCTGCCCCGGGCGGGCCCTGGTCATAGGCGATACCCGGCCCGCTCCACCGTCTCGATGAGCGGTGGTTCGCCGAGCTTGCGGCGCAGGCGGCTGACCGTGACCTTGACGGTCTGGCTGAACGGGTCCGCCGCGTCGTCCCAGGCCCGTTCCAGGAGTTGCTCGGCCGAGACGACCGCGCCCTGGGCCGCGAGGAGCAGTTCCAGGACCGCGAACTCCTTGGGGGTGAGCGTCAGGCGCCGGCCGGCCCGTGAGGCGGTGCGGCGCGCCGGGTCGAGGCGCAGTTCGCCGCGGACCAGGACCGGGGGCAGGGCGGGTTGGGCCCGGCGGCCCAACGCCCGGATGCGGGCGACCAGTTCGGTGAAGGCGAAGGGCTTCGGGAGATAGTCGTCGGCGCCGATCCGCAGGCCTGCCACCCGGTCCGCGACCGTGCCGGACGCCGTGAGCATGAGGACGCGCGCCCTGCTGCCGGCCGCCACCAGGGCCCGGCACACCCGGTCTCCGTGCAGGCCGGGCAGGTCGCGGTCGAGGACGACCACGTCGTAGGCATTGATCTCGGCTCGTTCGAGCGCGGTCGCCCCGTCGAGGACGACGTCGACGGCCATCCCCTCGCGGCGCAGCCCCCCGGCCACGGTCTCGGCCAGTTCCTCATGGTCCTCGACCACCAGCACACGCATGGGTCGAGCGTGCCCGAGCCGTGGTCGGGGGGCCGTAAGGCAGAGCTGTGAGCGTCTGTTCCCGTGCCGTAACCGGCGCCGCGCTTCTCTGGTTCCACACCGCCCCACGGCGGCAACGTACCTACCGCAGGAGGAAGTTGATGGAAGCGCCCGCAGGATTGGAACCCGCAACCCCGGAACCCGCAACCCCCGCGCCCCGGTCGAGGCGCGCCCGGCGCCGTCGGCTGACGCTCGCCGGCGCCCTGCTCACGGCCGCCACGCTCGGCACGGTCTTCTCCGTGCAGGCCATGGCCGCAGGCGGGACCACGCCGCCGCCCGGCGCGCCGCCCGCGCACGACAAGGCCATCGGCGAACTGAAGGCCGGCAAGGGCCACGAGCGGGGCTTCATGATGGCGATCCGGCTCAAGGACGGCGACGTAGCGAAGATCAAGGATGCGAACGAGGACTTCACGGCCTGCATGCGCGACGAGGGCCTGCACAAGTTCCCCGGCTTCGAGGTGTCGTCCGACGACGACGGCTCGGTACTGCTCGAACTGAGCCTGAACGGCAAGGGTGGTCTGGACCCGACGTCGAAGAAGTTCCAGAAGGCGTATCGGACCTGCGCGCCGATCTTCAAGGACGCCGGCGTCGACCTGCCGGACTCACCGGTGCCGCCCGGGAAGCCGGGAAAGCCCGGTGAGCCCGGGTTGCACAAGGAGTTCAAGGACGACGGCAGCCCCGACGCGAGCACAAGCGCAAGCGTCTGAGCGGTGGGCGGCGAGGGTTGCGCCCCGAAGGGGCGCGGGGAACTGCGCGACCAGCCCCCACCGGCCCGCAGAAGACCTACTCGCCTCCGCGGAGCGGCCCCGCACGGGACAACTCCCGTGCGGGGCCGCGTCATGGCCTTGCGGAGGCTCAGCCCAGCGACGTCATCACGTGCTTGATCCGCGTGTAGTCCTCGAACCCGTACGCCGACAGGTCCTTGCCGTACCCGGACTGCTTGAAGCCGCCGTGCGGCATCTCCGCGACCAGCGGGATGTGCGTGTTGATCCAGACGCAGCCGAAGTCGAGGACCTTGGACATGCGCATCGCGCGCGCGTGGTCCTTGGTCCACACCGAGGAGGCGAGGGCGAAGCGGACGCCGTTCGCGTACTCGACGGCCTGCTCCTCGTCCGTGAAGGACTGGACGGTGATGACCGGGCCGAAGACCTCGTTCTGGATGATCTCGTCGTCCTGCTGGAGGCCGGAGACGACGGTCGGGGCGTAGAAGTAGCCCGTCTCGCCGACCCGCTGACCGCCGGCCTCCACGCGCGCGTGCGCGGGCAGGCGGTCGATGAAGCCCTCGACCTGGGCGAGCTGGTTCGGGTTGTTGAGCGGCCCGTACAGCACGTCCTCGTCGTCCGGCATGCCGGTCTTGGTGTCCGCCGCCGCCTTGGCGAGCGCCGTCACGAAGTCGTCGTGGATCGACTCGTGCACGAGGACGCGCGTGGCGGCCGTACAGTCCTGGCCCGCGTTGAAGAAGCCCGCCACCGAGATGTCCTCGACGGCCTTGGCGATGTCGGTGTCCTCGAAGACCACGACGGGCGCCTTGCCGCCGAGCTCCAGGTGGACCCGCTTGAGGTCCTTGGACGCGGACTCGGCGACCTGCATACCGGCGCGCACGGAGCCGGTGATGGAGGCCATGGCCGGGGTCGGGTGCTCGACCATCGCGCGGCCGGTGTCGCGGTCGCCGGTGACGACGTTGAAGACGCCCTTGGGCACGATCGAGCCGATGATCTCCGCCATCAGGATCGTGGAGGCGGGGGTGGTGTCCGAGGGCTTGAGGACGACGGTGTTGCCCGCGGCGAGCGCCGGGGCGAACTTCCACACGGCCATCATCATCGGGTAGTTCCACGGCGCGACCTGGGCGCAGACGCCGATCGGCTCGCGGCGGATGATCGAGGTCAGCCCCTCCATGTACTCGCCGGCCGCGCGGCCTTCGAGCATCCGGGCCGCGCCCGCGAAGAAGCGGATCTGGTCGACCATGGGCGGGATTTCCTCGGAGCGGGTGAGCCCGATCGGCTTGCCGGTGTTCTCGACCTCGGCGGCGATCAGCTCCTCGGCCCGCTCCTCGAAGGCGTCCGCGATCTTGAGGAGGGCCTTCTGGCGCTCGGCGGGGACGAGGTCGCGCCAGGCCGGGAAGGCAGCGGCGGCGGCCGCCATCGCGGCGTCGACGTCCGCGGCGCCGGACAGCGGCGCGGTGGCGTACGCCTCTCCGGTCGCGGGGTTGACCACCTGGGTGGTCCGTCCGTCGGCGGCGTCCCGGAATTCTCCGTCGATGTAATTGCGCAAACGACGCAGCTCGGTGGTCACTGCCCGGCCTCCTGATCAGCTGTCCAATGGATGAGACACCCACACTAGTCCGAGCACCAACGCTTTCGACATACCCAGACGGCAACTCCTGCGGATTCCGTGACTCAGAGGCACGCAAACAACGAATTTCATCGGTCTGCTCTTGCGGAACGGACGAGACCTCGTGCACAGTGAAGCCGTGGCCAGTCGAAGCGCAGACTCCCCCAGATCAGACACCCCCCGAACCGGAAACGGCTCACCCTCGGTGGACGCCGTCTCCCTCGCGATCATCGAGCAGCTCCAGGAAGACGGCCGCAGGCCGTACGCCGCGATCGGCAAGGCCGTCGGCCTCTCCGAGGCGGCCGTGCGCCAGCGCGTCCAGAAGCTGCTCGACCAGGGCGTGATGCAGATCGTCGCCGTCACCGACCCGCTCACCGTGGGCTACCGGCGCCAGGCGATGCTCGGCATCAACGTCGAGGGCGATCTGGATCCGATCGCGGATGCGCTGAGCGCCATGCAGGAGGTCGAGTACGTGGTCCTCACCGCGGGCTCGTACGACATCCTCGCCGAGGTTGTCTGCGAGGACGACGACCACCTGCTCGAAGTGATCAACAAGCGCGTACGGAACCTGCCGGGCGTGCGCTCCACCGAGAGCTTCGTCTACCTCAAGCTCAAGAAGCAGACCTACATGTGGGGAACCCGATAGCCGTGAGCAAGGACCTCTCGAAAACCGCCTATGACCACCTGTGGATGCACTTCACCCGCATGTCGTCGTACGAGAACGCACCTGTGCCCACCATCGTGCGCGGTGAGGGCACCTACATCTACGACGACAAGGGCAAGCGCTACCTCGACGGCCTCGCGGGCCTGTTCGTGGTCAACGCCGGCCACGGTCGCCACGAGCTCGCCGAGACCGCGTACAAGCAGGCCCAGGAACTGGCCTTCTTCCCGGTCTGGTCGTACGCGCACCCCAAGGCCGTCGAGCTGGCCGAGCGGCTCGCGAACCACGCGCCGGGCGACCTCAACAAGGTCTTCTTCACCACCGGCGGCGGCGAGGCCGTCGAGACCGCGTGGAAGCTGGCGAAGCAGTACCACAAGCTCACCGGCAACCACACGAAGTACAAGGTCATCTCGCGTGCGGTCGCCTACCACGGCACCCCGCAGGGCGCCCTGTCCATCACCGGACTCCCGGCTCTGAAGGCTCCGTTCGAGCCGCTGGTGCCCGGTGCGCACAAGGTGCCGAACACCAACATCTACCGTGCCCCGATCCACGGCGACGACCCGGTGGCCTTCGGCCGCTGGGCCGCCGACCAGATCGAGCAGGAGATCCTCTTCGAGGGCCCCGAGACCGTCGCGGCCGTCTTCCTGGAGCCGGTGCAGAACGCCGGCGGCTGCTTCCCGCCGCCGCCCGGCTACTTCCAGCGGGTCCGCGAGATCTGCGACAAGTACGACGTGCTGCTCGTCTCGGACGAGGTCATCTGCGCCTTCGGCCGGCTCGGCACGATGTTCGCCTGCGACAAGTTCGACTACGTACCCGACATGATCACCTGCGCCAAGGGCATGACCTCGGGCTACTCCCCGATCGGCGCCTGCATCATCTCCGACAAGCTCGCCGAGCCGTTCTACAAGGGCGACAACACCTTCCTGCACGGCTACACCTTCGGCGGCCACCCCGTGTCCGCCGCGGTGGGCCTCGCCAACCTCGACATCTTCGAGCGCGAGAACCTCAACCAGCATGTGCTGGACAACGAGGGCGCGTTCAAGGCGACGCTGGAGAAGCTGCACGACCTGCCGATCGTCGGCGACGTCCGCGGCAACGGCTTCTTCTACGGCATCGAGCTGGTGAAGGACAAGGTCACCAAGGAGAGCTTCAACGACGAGGAGACCGAGCGCGTGCTCTACGGCTTCCTCTCCAAGGCCCTCTACGACAACGGCCTTTACTGCCGCGCCGACGACCGGGGCGACCCGGTGGTGCAGCTGGCGCCGCCGCTGATCGCCGACCAGTCGACGTTCGACGAGATCGAGCAGATCCTGCGCGCGACCCTGACGGAGGCGTGGACCAAGCTGTAAGCACACATCAACCACACGGCCCGGGTGCCTCGTTCGAGTGAGAACGGGGTTGCCCGGGCCGTGTGCTGTCCGGCCTTGTGCGCGTATGTCCCTACGGTTCGCAGTGACCGATCGGCCCTCCGTCTCGTTCCCCCGTACGGGGGACGGGACTTCACGGGCCCTTCGTGCCCCACGCAACCGAACCGAGGTGTTTCACCATGGTGGCCCCGCCGGACAACGACGTGCTCTGGGCACGCGCCCTGCACTGCTCCCACGACGGCTCGCCCGCACTCACCGGCGTCTCCATCGGCGTACGGGAAGGCGAGATCCTCGCCGTGCACGGCCCGCGCGGCTGCGGCAAGACGACGCTGCTGCAGTGCCTGTCCGGCCAGCGCCTGCCGCAACAGGGCGAGGTCTGGTTCAACTCCACGCCCGTGCACACCATGGGCCCGCTCGTCCGGGAGCGGCTGCGCCGCGACAAGTTCGGCTGGATCGACCCCGAGCCGCAGCTGGTGCCCGAGCTCACCGCCTGGGAGAACGCCGCCCTGCCGCTGATGCTGCGCGGCTTCTCCAACCGCAACTCCCGTACGGCCGCGCTCGAATGGCTGGAGCGGCTCGACGTCGGCACCTGCGCCAAGAAGCGCCCGCACGCCCTCGTACAGGCCGAGCGGCAGCGCGTCGCCATCGCCCGCGCCCTGGTCACCGCGCCCACCGTGCTCTTCGCCGACGAGCCGACCGCGCCGCTGCACCGCGCGGACCGCGCCCATGTGCTGCGTACGCTCACCACCGCCGCCCGCTCGCACGGCATCACCGTCGTCCTCGCCACCCACGACGCCGAGGTCGCCTCCCTCGCCGACCGCACGGTCGCGCTGCTCGACGGCCGTCGCGTCAACACCGTCCGCCTCCCCGGAGCCGTCGAGAACGAAGGGGTGGCGTGCTCGCTCTCCGTCTAGCCCGCGGCGCCCATCCGCTCGTTCTGCTCCGCCGGCTGTCGGTCGCGGCTGCCTCCGCGGGGACCGGCTTCCTCCTGCTGTGCACCTTGGGGTACGCGGTCGCGCATCCCGCCGCGTCCTCCTCGTCGGCGCTCCGCCTGGCCTGGTGCCTGCCGCCGCTCGCCGCGACGGTGCAGCTCGCCGTCGCCGTGGCACGCACCGACCCGGCGACGCGGCCGCGGGCGGGGCTCTCGGCGGTGGGGCTTGGCCCGGGGCGGATGCGCGTCATCGCCGCGGTGTCGACCGGGGTGTCCTGTCTGCTCGGGTCGATGGTGGCGCTGCTGTTCTTCCTGCATCTGCGCGGCGACCTGAGCGGACTGCCCTTCGACGGCGCGGCCGGTGAACTCCTCGGCGCGGGACAGTCGTTGCCGCTCGGCGCCGCCCTGACGCTGCTCGCCGTGGTGCCGCTGGTCGCCGCCGGGGCCAGCGCGTTCACCCCCCGCGCCAAGCAGCTGCGGCCCGGCGACGAGCAGGACCCGGCCGCCCCCGAGGCACCCGCGCCCGCGCCGAACGGGCTGCCCTGGGGCGTGGCCCTGATGGCGGCCGGTCTCGCCCTGGAGACGTACGCGGCCCGCGGGGCGGGAACCGGCGGCATCGCCCTGCCCGGCCGGGTGGCCGCCACCCCGGCCGGCGTCCTCGGCGGCTGGGCGGCGTGTGCCCTCGGCCTCACCCTGGCCGGACCCGGCCTCGCCTTCCTGAGCGGGCGGCTGCTCCAGTGCCTGCGCCCGGGCGCGGCCCGCCTGCTCGGCGGCCGGGCCCTCATGGAGGAGGCCCGGCGGATCGGGCGACCGCTCGGTGTGGTCTGCGCGGTGGCGTCCGGGGCGCTCGCGGCGGGCTCGCTGTACGCGGGGCGGCGCCCGGAGGTAGGGCCGCTGACCGAGCTCGGGGCCGGGCTCGTCGTGGGCTGCACCCTGCTCGCGCTGCTCGCCGCGGCGATCGAGGCACGGCAGGCGCGGGCCCACACCACGGCGGCACTGCTGCGGCTCGGGGCTCCGGTGTCGCTCCTGCGGGGTGCGGCGGGGCTGCGGGCGGTGGCACTGCTGCTCGTGTTCGGGCCTCTGACCTGGGCTGTTGCCGAGCTGGTGGCGATTCCCCTGCGGCCGTGAGGGCAGCCGTGAGCGGCGTCCTGAAAAGTCGCCGGAAATTTCTTCGCGGGGAACGATGAGTTCTGTGAGGGGCGGGGGTCCATCCCTTCGTAACCCACAGCATCGACTCAGGGAGCAGCCGCCATGGCGTACCAGCAGATGATCTTCGTGAACCTGGCCGTCCAGGACCTCGAGGTCTCCAAGAAGTTCTTCAGCGAGCTCGGCTACTCCTTCAACCCGCAGTTCAGCGACGACACGACCGCCTGCCTCGTCATCAGCGACACGATCTTCGCGATGCTGCTGACCGAGCCGCGCTTCGCGGACTTCGCGACGAAGCCGGTCGTGGACTCCACCAAGTCCACCGAGGTGCTGCTCTGTCTGAGCGCGGAGAGCCGCGCGAAGGTCGACGAGCTCGCCGACAAGGCGCTCGCGGCGGGCGGCTCGCCGGCCAAGGACCCCATCGACTTCGGCCAGATGTACGGCCGCTCCTTCCAGGACCCGGACGGGCACCACTGGGAGGTCATGTGGATGGACCCGGCCGCCGTCCAGGGCTGATCCGTTCCGGCAGGCCGGAGCTGCGCCCGAGCAGTGCATTCGCGCTCGGGCGACATCACCGGGACCTGACGGACGACCGCGCGACGGCTCCCGATAGCGTGCGGGGAAGATCAATGGGGGAAGCCGGGGAAGCCGGTACGGGGAGGGGCCTGCCATGGAGTCCGTGGAATTCATCGACGACCTCGGCGACGAGGAGCACGACGAGATCTTCCCCGACATCCCGACGCCGACGGACGGCAGCCGCTGGCTCGCGCCCACCGATGTCGAGCAGCACCTGTACAAGCTGGTGCGCAGCGAGAACTCGTACGCCTACCTGCGCACCCTCGCGCACGAGGGCGTCTTCTATCCGGTGCCGCTGCAGGACGCCAGGGACACCCCGTCCGACCAGTATCCGGCGATGCTGCAGCGGGAGTCCGAGGGCCGGGTCATCGTGCCGGTGTACACGTTCGGGGTGCTGCCGCGCCCCTTTCCCGGCCTGGTCTTCGAGCACATCACCCTCGACGGGCTCGCCCGGATGGTGCCCGAGGACGCCGACATCCTCGTGGTGAACCCGATGACCCCGTGCCAGGAGTTCTTCGCCGTCGACGACGAGGAGCGCGACGTCTGGCGCGACCTCAGCGAGGACCTGTACGAGCACGGCGACAGCCACGACCGGGTCCTCGCGCTGCGCACCGGCGCCCCGCCGATGGGCCCGCTGCTGCACGGACTGGCCTGCGGCGGCCACCTCTGCTTCACCAACGGCGACCCCTGGAATCTGCTCAATTGGCAGGGCCACAAGGGCTACCAGAACGAGGTCGAGCGGCTCAGCGAGTGGTGGGGCGTGGACAGCCGCGAGGAGTGGCTGGACATCCAGGAGCGGCTCCTGAAGCGCGAAGTCAGCCCCTGGTACTGGGACTTCGTGCTCGGCGCGCGATCCGCCCTGGCACGCGAGCACGGCATCCGCCCTTCGGCCGTGGACGCGGGCGCCTGGCGCGACTGCGTGGAGACGACGCTGCGCGAGCGGGTGCGCGGCGAGGACCCCGAGTTCGCCGACTTCATGGCCATGGCACGTGGCCTCGTGGGCCAGATACTCCGCTACGAAGCCCGCTTCCGCGCCGACGAGTTGCTGGCCCCCGACGAGGTGGTGCGCACCGTCGCCGCCTGGGACCTGGGCCGCGCCTCGAAGATGGCCCGCTGGGGCAGGGGCGCCCGCTACGCAGCGGAGAAGGAGTCCCACGCGGCCCTGGAACGCGCCGGCCAGGGCGCACGCGAGGTGTACGGCTCCTGGGAGGAGTTCTCGGCGGGCTACGTACTCGGCCGCTGCCTGCACTTCGACGACGAGGAGTTCGGCGACTGGTACACCACGGTCCTCACCGCCCACCGAGCCCTGCTGACGTCCCCGGACAGCCCGTGGCTGACGGTGCCGTTCATGGGTAGCAGGGCCCTCTAAATCAGCCCGTCCGGCGTTTGAGGACAATCTTTTCAAGCCGGCGGCAGCCTTACGGGAAGGGGCGGGGAGGGGCAAAAATCAGCCTCTCCGGCGAGGAGCGGGGCCCGGGGCAGCGCCCCGCGACCTCAACGAAGCACCCAGCCCCACCCGGCCAGGCCCCCGCTAGCATTGCCAAATGGCCGACCTGGAAATCGAGACCCTCGCAGAGTTCGACACAGTCGTGGCGAAGGGCTCGCTCGCCCACCACCGCATCCAAGCGATCGACCTGACCGACCGCACCTTCGCCCTGCTCTCCGCGGACACGGCCGGCGCGGTCTTCCTCGGCTGCCCCATGGAACCCGACGTGGCCGCGAAGGTCAGGGCGAGCGGAGCCCTGGTCTTCCCACCCGTCCCGGGCCTCCCCTTCGACCCGTACCGAGGCCTGCTCTACACCCCGGACGAGCTCTTCGAAGGCCTGCCGGACGGCTACGAGGCAACCCCCGACGCCCGTACGTACGACTGGTTCAACGCCACCAAATCCGACGGCGACATCTTCGCCTCGATGCTCCGCGCCATCCACGACGACGCGGTCTCGGACGCCCTGGACGAACTCCTGGTCGGCACCCGCGTGGTGGGCGTGATGGGCGGCCACGCCATGGCCCGCGGCACCGACGCCTACGCGGGCGCGGCCCGCCTCGGCCGCACCCTGGCCCGCGAGGGCCTGACCGTGGCCACGGGCGGTGGCCCGGGCGCGATGGAGGCCGCCAACCTGGGCGCGTACGCGTCGACGTACGCCGACGAGATGCTCGACGAATCCCTCGAACTCCTCGCCAAATCCCCCTCGTTCACCCCGTCGATCACCGACTGGGCCCAGGCCGCCTTCACGGTCCGCGAGCGCTGGCCGATGGGCGGCACCTCGGTGGGCATCCCCACCTGGTTCTACGGCCATGAGCCGCCGAACGCCTTCGCCGCCCACATCGCCAAGTACTTCGCCAACGCCACCCGCGAGGACGGCCTGCTCTCCCGCTCGAACGCGGGCGTGATCTACCTCCCCGGCGCGGCCGGCACGGTCCAGGAGATCTTCGACAACGCCACCCCCAACTACTACGGGTCCCGCGGCGAGCCGACCCCGATGGTCCTGGTCGACCGCGAGCACTGGACGACGAAGCTCCCCGCCTGGCCGCTGCTCCAGGCCCTGGCGAAGGGCCGCGCGATGGAGACGCGGATCGCGCTGGTGGACACGGTGGAGGAGGCGCCCGAAGCGCTGGCACGCCTGACCGCGCACGCGCGACCGACCACGAACTGACGGGCCACGCCCCAAACTCCTGCCCCTAGGGAGCACTTGGCGCCACCCGGATGCCGCTGGGGTTCCACGGGAGCTGGGTGCCGGACGCGTAGATTCCGGCCGTACGTCCCCTCACCTCCGGCCGTACGCCCCTTCGCCACCGGCCGTACGAGGGGGCCGCATGCGGCAGTTGCCGTTGCAACCCCGGTCGGCCCGGCCCGGCTCAGCCGAAGGTGGAGCGCGCCAGCCAGGTGTCGAGCAGCGCACGGTCGCCGAGGACCTCGACCCGCTCGCTGTCCGCCGGGAGCCGGCGGAAGAAGACCCGGACCACCTCGGCGAGCGGCCCGCGCAGCGCGACGGTCGCCTTCTCGTGCCCGCGCCGCCAGGTGAAGCCCTCGTCGCCGAACGCGATGAGCCACTCCGCGTTCACCTCGACAGGGGAGTCGGTGGCGTGGAGGTGGAGACTGCGGCCGTTCAACTCGGCTGCGGTGGTGGCCAGTTCGGCACGCGGGACGTGCGGCAGGATCTCCAGGAGCTCGTCGATGGCGTCGGCCGCCACCTCGGGCGCCACCTCGAACTCCGCTCCCACGGTGAGGGCCACGTCGGCCCGGTGGATCAGCGTCTCCAGCGTCATCCGCCGCGCCCAGAACCGGGCATTGCTCATCCCCACCCAGGCCCACACCTTGGTCTCGGGCCCGGCCTCGCGCAGCGCCGCCACGAGCCGCTCGGCCCCGGCGAGCAGATAGGCGCCGAGCGCGTGGGCGTCGTCGTCGGGCCCGGTGTACTGATCCAGCTTCGGCCGCTCGGTGTGTTCCACGGCCCGGGTCCGCACCAGGAACTCGGCCCAGCGATGCGCCCCGCCCACATGCAGGACGAGCCTCCGCAGATTCCAGTCCGGGCAGCTCGGCACGGTGGCCGCGAGATCGGCACCGGGCAGCAGGGCGATCAACTGCTCTGTCTGGTGGACGATTTCGGCACAGTAGCGTTCATGGTCGAGAAGGCTCATGCCAGCACACTAGGGTGCCCGCCGAACACCCCGCACCCGGTATTCAGGCCGGGCCCTCACTCGCCGAGGACCACCACGTCGGCCGCGTCGAACGCGACCCCCACGCGCTGACCCACCTCGGGCGCGTCCCGCAACGCACAGGCCGCCTCGAGCCGCGGCGCACCCGCGGGCTGCAGATGTACGGCGACGTGCGTACCCCGGAAGGTCCGCCCGGCCACCGTGCACTCCAGCCCTTCCTTCGCCGGCACGAGCCGCACACCTGCGGGACGTACGAGCACACTGGCCGCCCCCTGCCGGGACCCCGCCGGCACCGGCACCTTCCCCCACGCGGTGTCCGCGACCTCGCCGCTCACGCTCGCCCCGACCACGTTGTCGAAGCCGAGGAAGCGTGCCACGAACTCGTCGGCGGGCCGCTGCCACACCTCAAGCGGGGACCCGGACTGGGCGATCCGCCCGTCCCGCATGACGACGACCCGGTCGGCGAGCGCGAAGGCCTCGCCCTGGTCGTGGGTGACGGCGAGCACGGTGGTGCCCAACTGGCCGAAGAGTTCCCGAAGTTCGACGACGAGGCGTTCGCGCAGGGAACGGTCGAGCTGGCCGAGCGGCTCGTCGAGCATGATCAGCCGGGGCTGCGGGGCGAGCGCCCGCGCCAGGGCGACGCGCTGCTGCTCGCCACCGGAGAGCGACCCGACGGCCCGCCGCCCGGCTCCCGGAAGACCGACGAGTTCAAGCAATTCCTTTACGCGTACGGCCTGTTCGCTCTTCGAGGCCCCGTGCATCCGCAGCCCGAACGCGACGTTCCCGCCCACGTCCCGCTGCGGGAACAGCTGATGGTCCTGGAACATCAGGCCCACGCCCCGCTTGTGCGCGGGCACCCCGGCCTGGTCGCGCCCGTCCAGCCGGACCCGCCCGCCGTCGATCGACTGCAGCCCCGCCACGACCCGAAGGAGCGTCGACTTCCCGCTGCCGCTGGGCCCGAGCACACACACGATCTCGTGCTCGGCGACATCGAGATCGACGGCATCCAAGGCGGCATGCCCGCCGGCTCCGCCGAACCGCACACTGACCTGATCAAGCTCCAGGAGCGCCATCAGAACTCTCCGGTCCTGTCGGTACGTACACGTTCAAGCAGCAGCAGAGACACGGCGCACACCACCATCAGAATGGTCGAAAGGGCCATCGCCTGCCCGTAGTTGAGCTCCCCGGCCCGACCGAGCAGCGTCGCCACGGCGACCGGCAGCGTCGGGTTGTCGGCCCGCGCGATGAACACGGTCGCCCCGAACTCGCCGAGGGACACGGCGAAGGCGAACCCGGCGGCGACGAGCAGCGCCCGCCGCACCATCGGCAGATCGACCTCGCGCCACACCCGCCACGGCGAGGCCCCGAGCACCGCGGCCGCCTCACGAAGCCGGCCGTCCACGGCGCGCAGGACCGGCAGCATGGTGCGTACGACGAAGGGCACCCCGACCAGCGCCTGGGCCAGCGGCACCAGGATCCAGGAGGCCCGCAGGTCCAGCGGCGGCTTGTCGAGCGTGATCAGGAACCCGAAGCCGACGGTCACCGCCGACACCCCGAGCGGCAGCATGAGGAGCGCGTCGAAGCCGCGTACCAGCCGCCCGGCCTTCCGCGTCAGCGCGGCCGCCGCGAGGCCGCCGATCGCCAGCGCGATGGCCGTGGCGGCGGCCGCGTACTGCAGCGAGTTCCCGATCGCCTCGATCGGCGGGACCAGGAACGCCCCGCCTTCGTTCGAGGTCAGCGCCCTGAAGTAGCCGAAGCCATACCCCTCGGACGTGCTCAGCGACCGCTCGACGAGCACCCCGAGCGGCACCAGGATCAGCACCAGAACCGTCAGGAGTACGAATCCGAGCAGCCCCCACTGCCCGGCCCCGCGCGGCCTGCGCGAGGTCCGCGCCGGGTCGACCAGCTTCAGGGCCGTCTCCCGGCGGCGTACCGTCCAGGCGTGCACGGCGAGGATCAGGCTGACCGCCGCGAACTGCACGATCGTCAGGACGGCTGCCGTGTCCAGGGCGAGCAGCTGTGCGGTCTGCCGGTAGATCTCGACCTCGAGGGTCGAGAAGGTCGGCCCGCCGAGGATCATGACGACGCCGAACGAGCTGAAGGTGAACAGGAACACCATCAGCGCGGCCGCCGCCACCGCGGGCCCGAGCGCGGGCAGCGTCACCTTGCGCCAGGCCGCGAACCGGGAGGCGCCGAGCACCCGCGCGGCCTCCTCCTGGCGGGGGTCGAGCTGCGACCAGAGGCCGCCGACGGTGCGTACGACGACGGCGTAGTTGAAGAAGACGTGCGCGAGCAGAATCGCCCACACCGTCGTGTCGAGCCGCACGCCCCACAGCTCGTCGAGCATGCCCCCGCGCCCGAGCAGCGCGAGAAATGCCGTGCCCACCACGACGGTCGGCAGCACGAACGGCACCGTGACGACGGCCCGCAGGAGCTGCTTGCCGGGGAAGTCGAAGCGCGCGAAGACATACGCGCCCGGCAGGGCGATCAGCAGGGTCAGCGCGGTGGACGCGAGGGCCTGCCAGGTGGTGAACCACAGGACGTGCAGGATGTCCGGTTCGGTGAGGACGTCGACGATCCGGCCGAAGCGCCAGACGCCGTCGGCCTTCAGTCCCCGGCCGACGATCGCGGCGACCGGGTAGGCGAAGAAGAGCCCGAAGAACACGACGGGCACGATCATCAGACCGAGCCGCGTCGCGCTCCCTCGCAGCTGAACCTTCTTGACCGCCTTGCCTACTTCACGACCAGCGACTGCCACGACTTCAGCCACTTCTCACGGTTGTCCGCGATCCTCTTCGGGTCCATCGTCTGCAGGTCCGTGGCCTGGGCGCCGAACTTGGTGAAGACCTCGGGCACCTGCGCGTCCTTGGCGACCGGGTTCACGAACATGTTGAGCGGCATGTCGTCCTGGAACTTCTTGGAGATCAGGAAGTCGAGGAGCGCCTTGCCGCCCTTCTCGTTCTTGGCACCGCTGAGCAGGCCGGCGAACTCGATCTGCTGGAAGCAGGTGCCGGTGGCGACACCGGTCGGGGCGTCCTCGGCCGTCTTGGGCTTGTCCTTGGCGTAGACGACCTCGACGGGCGGGCTGGAGGCGTAGGAGACGACGAGCGGGCGGTCGGCCTTGGCCTTCTTGCCGCCGGCCGAGCCGGAGAACTCCTCGTTGTAGGCCTGCTCCCAGCCGTCGATGACCTTGACGCCGTTGGCCTTCAGCTTGGTCCAGTACTCCTGCCAGCCGTCGTCGCCGTACTTGGCGGCGGTGCCGAGCAGGAAGCCGAGGCCGGGCGAGGAGGTCGCGGCGTTCTCGACGACCAGCATGTCCTTGTACTCGGGCTTGATGAGGTCGTCGAAGGACTGCGGCGGCGCCAGCTTCTTGTCCGCGAAGTACTTCTTGTCGTAGTTGACGCAGATGTCGCCGGTGTCGATGGGCGTGACACGGTGCTCGCCCTTGTCGAGCTGGACGCCCTCGGGGATCCGGTCCAGGCCCTTGGCCTCGTACGACGTGAACAGGCCGTTGTCGAGGGCCCGCGAGAGGAGGGTGTTGTCGACGCCGAAGAAGACGTCGCCCTGTGGGTTGCCCTTGGACAGGATCGCCTTGTTGACGGCCTCGCCCGCGTCACCGCTCTTGAGCACCTTGACCTTGTAGCCGGAAGCCTTCTCGAAGTCCTTCAGCACCTCGGGGGTGACGTTGAAGGACGAGTGGCTGACGAGCGTCACGGTCTTGGAGTCGCCGCCGGACGCCTTGTCGCCGGAGTCGCTGCCGCAGGCGGCAAGGGCCGAAGCACCGAGTGCGCCGCAGAGCACCGTGCCCAGGGCACGCCGAAAGGTGATGTTCATGATGGTGCTGACTCCCTACGCCGGTATGACCCGGATCAGGTCCGAGGGTCTGCGGCAGGTTGCCGCACTCTCAGCGCTGTTCGCGCTCCCCTGTCGGATTTCATTAGTACGAATGCACAGTACTGCACTCGTAAGGGACCCCCGCTGCTCCGGGCCGCCCCTGCGAGGCCCCGTCAGCGCTCGGACGCCGCCAGCTGTCCGCAGGCCCCGTCGATCTCCTGACCACGGGTGTCCCGGACGGTGACCGGCACCCCATGGGCGGCGATGGCCTCGACGAAGGCCTTCTCGTCCTCGGGCCGTGAGGCCGTCCACTTGGAGCCGGGCGTCGGGTTCAGCGGAATCAGGTTCACATGCACCCGCTTGCCCTTGAGCAGCCGCCCGAGCCGGTCGCCGCGCCACGCCTGGTCGTTGATGTCCCGGATCAGTGCGTACTCGATGGAGATACGGCGGCCGGACTTCTCCGCGTACTCCCACGCGGCATCGAGCACCTCCCGCACCTTCCACCGCGTATTGACCGGTACCAGGGTGTCGCGGAGCTCGTCGTCGGGCGCGTGCAGCGACACCGCGAGGCGGCACTTGAAGCCCTCGTCGGCGAAGCGCAGCATCGCCGGGACGAGCCCGACCGTGGACACGGTGATGCCGCGCTGCGACAGGCCGAGGCCGTCGGGCTCCGGGTCGGTGAGGCGGCGGATGGCGCCCACCACACGGTTGTAGTTGGCGAGCGGCTCGCCCATGCCCATGAAGACGATGTTGGAGAGCCGCGCGGGACCGCCGGGGACCTCGCCGTCGCGCAGGGCGCGCATGCCGTCGACGATCTGGTGCACGATCTCGGCCGTCGACAGGTTCCGGTCGAGCCCGGCCTGGCCGGTCGCGCAGAACGGGCAGTTCATGCCGCAGCCGGCCTGCGAGGAGATGCACATGGTGACCCGGTCCGGGTAGCGCATCAGGACGGACTCGACGAGCGTCCCGTCGTGCATCTTCCACAGGGTCTTGCGGGTGGTGTCGTCATCGCAGGAGATGTTCCGCACCACGGACATCAGATCGGGCAGCAGCGCTTCCTGCAGTTTCGTGCGCGATCCGGCGGGGATGTCGGTCCACTCCGCCGGATCGTGCGCGTACCGCGCGAAGTAGTGCTGCGAGAGCTGCTTGGCACGGAACGGCTTCTCGCCGATCGCGGCCACCGCTTCCTTGCGCTCGGCGGGCGTGAGGTCGGCGAGGTGCCGCGGGGGCTTCTTGGCTCCGCGGGGCGCGACGAAAGTGAGTTCTCCGGGCTTGGGCATGATGCAGCCATTCTCCCAGACATACGCCGACGGGCTCGCCGCCCTGTGGACAACGAGCCCGCCAACACACAAAACGCAGGTCAGATCACGTACGGAAGGAAATCAGCTGGAACCGACGAAGATCACCAGCATCAGCCACACAACCGGCGCGGTAGGCAGCAGCGAGTCCAGCCGGTCCATGATCCCGCCATGTCCCGGAAGCAGGGTCCCCATGTCCTTGATCCCGAGGTCCCGCTTGATCATCGACTCGCCCAGGTCACCGAGCGTCGCGCTGCACGCCACCGCGAGCCCGAGCAGCAGGCCCTGCCACCACTTGCCGTCGTCGATCAGGAACTGCATGCACAGCGCGCCCGCCACCATCGCGAAGGAGATCGCTCCGAACAGGCCCTCGCGGGTCTTTCCGGGGCTGATGCGCGGCGCCAGCTTGTTCTTGCCGAAGCGCCAGCCGATCGCGTACGCACCGGTGTCACTGACCACGGTCAGCAGCAGGAAGGTGAGCACCCGCCAGGCACCGTCGTCCGCGGTGAGCATCAACGCGACGAAGGTCGCCAGGAACGGCACGTAGAACGCGGCGAAGACACCCGCGGTGACGTCCTTGAGGTAGCCCTCGGGAGGCTCGGTCATCCGCCAGACCAGGACCGCGAGCGCGGTCAGCGCCATCGCCACCCAGGCACCCTCGGGACCGCGCACATAGCCGGCGACGACCATGGCCGCACCACCGACGGCGAGCGGCACCAACGGAGCCTTGATGCCCTTGCGCTCCTGCAGACGGGAGGTGAGCTCCCACAGGCCGACCACCACGGCGATCGCTATGACGCCGATGAAGACGGCCTTCACGATGAACAGCGACCCGATGATCACCACCCCGAGCCCTACGCCGACCCCTATGGCCGCACGCAGGTCTCGGCCCGCGCTCTTCTTCTGGGGCGGCTGAGCCGGCGGCGGTGGCGTGCTGGACATGGGCTCCTGCGGCATTTCGTCGCGGAACAAGGGGCCGCTCAGCCGAGCGGCCCCCGATTCGCGGTCGTCGCGGTCTCCAGCGTCTCTACCTGCGTCGAGAGCGTCTCTCCCGGCATCAGGCACCTCGGGCACGATGGGCATGGGCCGAGTCTGCTGGGCGTCAGGCACATCGTAGGCAGGACCCGCCGGGGGACGCCCCTGGGCGGGGCCCATTTCGGGCGGTCCCCAGTAGCCGGGCTGCGGCGGGGCCCCCCAGGAAGAGTCGTTCATCAGACCTCGAGGAGTTCCGCTTCCTTGTGCTTCAGGAGCTCGTCCACCTGGGCCACGTACTTGTGGGTGGTGTCGTCGAGCTCCTTCTCGCCGCGGCGCCCCTCGTCCTCACCGACGTCGCCGTCCTTGATGGCCTTGTCGATCGCTTCCTTGGCCTTGCGGCGGATGGAGCGGATCGAGACCTTGGAGTCCTCGGCCTTGGTCTTGGCGACCTTGATGTAGTCGCGGCGACGCTCCTCGGTCAGCTCCGGGAACGTCACACGGATGATGCTGCCGTCGTTGCTCGGGTTGACGCCCAGGTCGGAGTCCCGGATCGCCTGCTCGATGTTGCGCAGCGCGCTCTTGTCGAACGGGGTCACCACGGCCATCCGCGGCTCCGGCACCGAGAACGACGCCAGCTGGTTGATCGGCGTCAGTGCGCCGTAGTAGTCGGCCACGATCTTGTTGAACATCGCCGGGTGCGCACGGCCGGTGCGGATCGCGGCGAAGTCCTCCTTGGCGACCACGACGGCCTTCTCCATCTTCTCCTCGGCCTCGAGGAGGGTCTCTTCGATCACCACTTGCTCCTGCGTGTCTTGAGTAGGCCCGGCATGCGTCCTCGCGGGCGGCCGGCTGCGTCGCGTCTTGTTCCTGCACGGTGTCCGACCGGCAGGGGTTTGTCCATCCCCCCGGGGCGGGCCGGGGAGTTGGCGTGGGTCAGGCCCGGGTGCCCTGGTCGCTCACGAGCGTGCCGATCTTCTCACCCTTGACGGCCCGCGCGATATTGCCCTCGGCGAGCAACTCGAAGACCAGGATGGGGAGCTTGTTGTCCCGGCACAGCGTGATGGCCGTCATGTCGGCGACCTTGAGGTCGCGGGTGATGACCTCGCCGTACTCGAGCGCGTCGAACTTCACCGCGTCGGGGTTCTTCTTCGGGTCGGAGTCGTAGACCCCGTCCACGCCGTTCTTGCCCATCAGCATGGCCTCGGCGTCGATCTCCAGGGCGCGCTGCGCGGCGGTGGTGTCGGTGGAGAAGTACGGCATGCCCATGCCGGCGCCGAAGATGACGACGCGGCCCTTCTCCAGGTGGCGCACGGCGCGCAGCGGGATGTACGGCTCCGCGACCTGGCCCATGGTGATGGCGGTCTGGACGCGGGAGTCGATGCCCTCCTTCTCCAGGAAGTCCTGGAGGGCGAGGCAGTTCATCACGGTGCCGAGCATGCCCATGTAGTCGGAGCGGGCCCGGTCCATGCCGCGCTGCTGGAGCTCGGCGCCGCGGAAGAAGTTGCCACCGCCGATGACGATGGCGATCTGCGCGCCGTCCCGGACGACGGCCGCGATCTCCCGGGCGATGGCGTGCACCACGTCGGGGTCGACGCCCAGGCCGCCGCCGCCGGCGAACGCCTCACCTGACAGCTTCAGCAGGAAGCGACCGGCCGTCTTGCCGTCGGCGCTTTTGTCGGCAGTGGTATCGCCATTGGTCATGGAGCTCTCCTAGTGGTGCACATACAAGAAGGCCATTGCCGGTGGGTACTTGCGTCCCTCAGCGGCAATGGCCTCCTCGTCAGATCTGCGGTCGTCCGGCGTCGTACGAGTTTCCGTAGGACGCTGTCGTACGCGGGCGACTGCTGTCGACCCTAGCGGGGTCTACCGTCGGTCGCGGTACGGACTCAGATGCCGACCTTGATGCGCGAGAAGCGCTTCAGGGTGACACCGGCCTCGGCCAGGACCTTCTCGACGGACTTCTTGTTGTCCAGCGCGTAGGGCTGGCCAAGAAGGGTGACGTCCTTGAAGAAACCGTTGACGCGACCCTCGACGATCTTCGGGAGCGCGGCCTCCGGCTTGCCCTCGGCGCGGGTGGTCTCCTCGGCGACGCGACGCTCGGTCTCGACGACCTCGGCCGGGACGTCCTCACGGGTGAGGTACTTCGGCGCGAAGGCGGCGATGTGCTGCGCGATGCCCTTGGCGACGTCGGCGTCGGCCTTGTCCAGCTCGACCAGGACACCGATCTGCGGGGGCAGGTCGGGCATGGTGCGGTGCATGTACGCGAAGACGAAGCCGTCGTTGTACTGCGCGAAGCGGTCCAGGACGATCTTCTCGCCGAGCTGGGCGTTGGCCTCGTCGACGAACGCCTGGACGGTCTTGCCGGCCTCGATCTCGGACGCGAGCAGCGCCGCGATGTCGGCGGGGGACGTCTTGGCGACGTGCTCGGCGATCGTGTTGGCGACGGCCTGGAACTTGTCGCCCTTGGCGACGAAGTCCGTCTCGCACTTCAGCTCGACGATGACACCGGAGGTGTTGTCGTCGGCGATGATGGAGACCACGGCACCGTTCTCGGCAGAGCGGCCCTCGCGCTTGGCGACGCCCTTCTGGCCCTTGATACGGAGCGCCTCGACGGCCTTGTCGACGTTGCCGTCGGCCTCGTCGAGCGCCTTCTTGCAGTCCATCATGCCGACGCCGGTGAGCTCGCGGAGCTTCTTGACGTCAGCGGCGGTGTAGTTCGCCATGATTCTCGGAAATCTCTCTAAGCGAAGTCTGAAGATCTACGGGTGAACGGCGGGGGCCTTGTGGGCCCCCGCCGTCAACTACCGAACTCTTGTGACCGGTGAGGGTCAGGCCTGCTCGGCGGCGTCCGCGGCCGGAGCCTCGGCGGGAACCTCAGCAGCAGCCTCGGCCGGAGCCTCAGCGGCAGCCTCGGCCGGCTTCTCGGCCTCGGCCTCAGCGGCGGCAGGGGCCTCGGCGGCAGCGGCCTCGGCGGGCTTCTCAGCCTCGTCGGCCTTCTTCTCGCCCTCGAGGAGGTCGCGCTCCCACTCGGCGAGGGGCTCGCCGGCGGCCTTCTCGCCCTTGCCCTCACCAGCACCACCGGAGCGGGCGATGAGGCCCTCGGCGACGGCGTCGGCGATCACGCGGGTGAGCAGGGTGACGGAGCGGATCGCGTCGTCGTTGCCCGGGATCTTGTAGTCGACCTCGTCGGGGTCGCAGTTGGTGTCGAGGATGGCGACGACCGGGATGTTGAGCTTCCGGGCCTCACCGACCGCGATGTGCTCCTTCTTGGTGTCCACGATCCAGACGGCGCTGGGCACCTTGGACATCTCGCGGATACCACCGAGGGTCTTCTCCAGCTTGGCCTTCTCGCGCGAGAGCACGAGAAGCTCCTTCTTGGTGAGACCGGAAGCGGCGACGTCCTCGAAGTCGATCTGCTCGAGCTCCTTGAGGCGCTGCAGACGCTTGTAGACGGTCGAGAAGTTGGTGAGCATGCCGCCCAGCCAGCGCTGGTTGACGTAGGGCATGCCGACGCGGGTCGCCTGCTCGGCGATCGCCTCCTGCGCCTGCTTCTTCGTGCCGACGAACATGACCGTGCCGCCGTGGGCGACGGTCTCCTTGACGAACTCGTAGGCGCGGTCGATGTACGACAGCGACTGGAGAAGGTCGATGATGTAGATGCCGTTGCGCTCCGTGAAGATGAAGCGCTTCATCTTCGGGTTCCAACGACGGGTCTGGTGACCGAAGTGGACGCCGCTTTCCAGCAGCTCCCGCATCGTGACGACGGCCATAGCCGTACTCCTTGTGTTTTCTCGGTTATTTCCTGACGCCCCGGCGCGTGCCCTTGCCCGTGACTTTCGTACGGGACCGAGGGGTGCTGACGCCGATGCTGTGGAGAGCTCGACGTCGGGGCGTGCGAAGTCGACCCGGTGACCCGGATCGCCACAAGAAGTGTACGGGACCCGCGAGGCACCGGGTGACGCCGCTGTCCACAACCGGTCGGTACTCCACAGATCCAGGCCATGATCAGCGCGAATCCGCCTGCTGCGGGACGGTGTGCGGCATGCGACGACTACGTTCTGCGGCCCTGCTGACGGCCGCACTGCTGCTGGGCTGCGCGGCCCTGGCCGGGGCCGCGGTGCGGGCCCCGGAGGCGGCTTTCGCGGTGCCGCCGGCGGGGGCCCTGGCGGCTGCGGGCCCTGATGCCCCGGCGGGTGGCCGGGCCTGGCCGGTGGGTGACAGACCTCTGGTCGTACGCGCCTGGGAACCGCCCGCGACCGCGTACGGGCCCGGCCATCGCGGCGTGGACCTGGCGGCCGCACCGGGCGCCGAGGTGCGGGCCGCGGCGCCGGGGCGGGTGTCCTTCGCGGGCAGGGTGGCGGGCCGGGGCGTGCTGTCCGTCGAACTCACCGGGACGGGTGACCCACCACTGCGCACCACGTACGAGCCGGTGCGGGCGCTGGCCGAGGAGGGGGACGAGGTGGCGGCGGGCGAGGTGGTGGGGGTGATGGAGACCGGCCCGTTCCACTGCCCCGGAGCGTGCCTGCACTGGGGGCTGCTGCGGGGTGAGACCTACCTGGATCCCTTGACCCTGCTGCCACCCGACCTGCTGCGGCGGGGGCCTTCGCGTCTGCTGCCGGTGGCCGGGGTGCCGGAACCGTAGTTTCCGGCGGCCGGCAACTTCAGCCGGAGTGTGGCGCCGCACAACAACAGCCTGAGTCTGGCACCGGGTACACCAGCCTGTGTTCGGCGCCGGGCAACATCAGCCTGTGTTCAGGGCCGGACAACATCAGCCTGTGTTCGGCGCCGGACAATCAGCTTCCCTCCGGCACCGGGCAACATCGACCCCAACATCGGCCCTTCCTCCGGCAGTTGGGCAAATTCAGCCCCTCCGGCGTTTGAGGAGCGGGGTCCGGGGCGGAGCCCCGCGACCTCGGCAGAGTCTCCCTCCCGGGCCGGACTCCGTCGGGGTCCGGGGGCGGAGCCCCGTGACCTCAGCGGGTCTGGCCCGAGGGCCGGGCCCCGCCCGAGTCAGCCACTCACCCCGCGCAGAGCCATCGAAACCGCGGCCTCGGTGATCGCGGCCGGATCCTCCGCCGCCCCCAGCTCGATGCGCCGCACCGCCGTGTCCACGATGCCCTGCAACAGCATCGCCGCCATCCGCGGCTGCTCGTGTCCCAGGGCATCCAGCGCCTCGACGATCATGGCGATGAGGCCGCCGTGCGCGGCTCGGATCTTCTCGCGGGCCCCCGCGTCCAGCTCGCTCGAGGAGATCGCCACGACCGCGCGGTGCCGCCGGTCCCCCACGAGCGCGAGCTGCGCCCGCACATAGGCCTCGACCTTGCCCTCGGGCGTATCGGCCTGCTCCATCGCGGACTCGACCTCGGCCGCCCAGACCGGGAAGTCGACCTCGCAGAGCTCTTCCACCACGGCCGCCCGGGACCGGAAGTACTCATACACGGAGGACCGGGCCAGGCCCGTGCGCTCGGCGAGTGCGGGGAAGGTCAGCGCCTCCGTACCGCCCTCGGACAGCAGGGACCTCGCGGCGTCCAGAAGGGCGCCACGCTGCATCGACCGGTGCTCGGCCACAGAGGCCGCTCGAATCCTAGGCACGCCTCCACTTTACGGAGGTGGCGCACCTACCGGGGCCCGAACCGTCCCCCGACCGCTCCGGGCACCTTTTGCCGCCCGGCCTCAGCGCCCGAAACTCGCCAGCTTCGCCCGGAGCTGCAGGACCGACTTCGTATGGATCTGGCTCACCCGGCTCTCGGTCACACCGAGCACATTGCCGATCTCCGCGAGCGTGAGCCCCTCGTAGTAGTAGAGGGTGACCACGGTCTTCTCGCGCTCGGGCAGCATGTTGATCGCCCGCGCGAGCAGCCGCCGCAGCTCGCGCCCCTCGGCGACCTCCACCGGGTTGTCGGCAGCGGTGTCCTCGAGCGTGTCCATCAGGCTCAGCCGGTCGCCACCCTCGCCCCCGACATGCAGCAGCTCCTCCAGAGCCACCACATTCGCCAGCGACAACTGGCTGAAGACAGCGTGCAGTTCCTCGATCTGGATGCCCATCTCGGCGGCGACCTCAGCCTCCGAGGGCGTACGTCGCAGCTGCGCCTCGAGCGTGGCGTAGGCGCGCTCGACGGCCCGCGCCTTCTGCCGAACGGAGCGCGGAATCCAGTCCAGGGCCCGCAGTTCGTCGATCATCGCGCCCCGGATGCGGGTGATCGCGTACGTCTCGAACTTGATCGCCCGCTCGATGTCGAACTTCTCGATCGCGTCGATCAGCCCGAAGACCCCGGAGGACACGAAGTCCGCCTGCTCCACATTGGGCGGCAGCCCCACGCTGACCCGGCCCGCGACGTACTTCACCAACGGTGAGTAGTGCAGGATCAACTGCTCGCGCAGCCGTCCGTCGCCCGTCGCCTTGTACGACCGCCACAGCTCGTCGAGCGACGAAGGTGCGGGCGGTCGCACGCTGCCACGGGCAGCAGGGGGAACTGCCGCGCGGTCAGACCCGGAGGTGTGCTGGGGCATTCGTCGCCTTGAGCCGTTCTGCTGTGAATCGAGTTGAGTGTGCGTGTCGGAGCCGGAAGCCTTGTGAGCGTAGCGTGACTGGAGTGTCGCAGTGAGCGAAGAGTAAGGGATCGCGCCTGCGCAGATACGTTCAGCTGCTCGCCCCACACGGTCGATCCGGCGGCCGCTCCGGTCCGGCGACGGGGCCCCGATCACAGAATCTGCCAAGGTCATCGGGGATCATCCGGACAGCTCAACGCCTATGGTCAGCCCCCTTGTCACCCTCCTTGCCGCCCCCTTCCCGAGACGGAAATACGGACATGATCGCCTGGCGTGTCAACTGCCAGCCGTCGCCGTGTCGTTCGACGAACCCCAGTGACTGCAGTTCGTACAGCCTGCCGACGGTGTCGTCCAAAGGCGTCGCCGCACCCCGCGCAACGTCGGCCAAGGACACCGCTCCCCGGGCCGGCAACGCGGCGAGCACCCGCGCCGCGGGCGGCTCGAGGAGATCCCTCGGCACCACGGGACCGCGCCGCTCCGGCGCGAGATCGCCCATGTCGCCGACCAGCTCCACCACTTCCGCGGCATCACCCACCAGCACACCCTCACCACGCAGGAGTTGATGCACCCCGGCCGAGAGCGGACTCGTGACCGGGCCTGGCACGCCCATGGTGTGCCGGCCGAGCCGCTGCGCCGCCCTCGCGGTCACCAGCGCTCCGCTGCGGTACGCGGCCTCGACCACGACGGTGCCCCGGGTGAGCGCCGCGATCACGCGGTTGCGCTGGATGAACCGGTAGGCCGTGGGATGGTCGCCCGGCGGCAACTCGCCCACCAGGATGCCCTGTTCCGCGATCCGGTCGAGCAACCCCGCATGCCCCCGCGGATACGGCATGTCGACCCCGCTCGCCAGCACGGCCACCGTGGCGCCGCCCGCCCCGAGCACCCCGCGGTGCACGGCCCCGTCCACGCCGTACGCCCCGCCGGACACCACGACCCAGCCACGCTCCGCGAGCCCCGCCCCGAGGGTGACCGCCGTGTGGGCGCCGTACTCCGTGCAGGCCCGCGAGCCGACGACCGCCACCGAGCGCAGGGCCCATATCCGCAGGTCGGCCGGCCCTCGCAGCCACAGCCCGATGGGCTGCGCATCCCCCAGATCCGCGAGCTGGGCCGGCCACTCCATGTCGCCGGGACAGATGAACCTGGCCCCTGCGGCACGGGCCGCCTCCAGGTCCCGCTGAGGCCGGGCCCGGGCGGCCCGCAACCGCAGCCCTTGGGCCCGCTTCGGTGTGGCACCGGGCAGCAGATCGTCATCCTCGGTCAGCCGCCGCATCAGCCCCACGGCCCCGTAGATCCGCAGCCACTGCCCACCGACCTCGTCCCCGGGCTCGAGCACCCGCGTCAACGCAGCCCGCGCCAGCCGCTCCTGATCCTGATCCTGGTCCTGCCCCGACCTCAACCTCGGCTCCGTATCCGTATCCGTATCCGGCTCCGGCTCCGGCTCCGGCTCCGAGACGTCCGCAGCCCCGGCTATCCACGTGCTCCGTCCGGCCTCGCCCCCCAAGGCGCTCCGCGCGATCTCGGCCCCTGAGCCGCCCCACCCGGCCTCGGCCCTCGATGCACTCCGTCCGAGATCGGCCCCTGAACCGCTCCGTCCCACAGCTCGCCCCGGCACGCTCGGCCCGCCCTGTCTCCCAGCAAGACCGTCGGCCCCAGCAATCCACCGACCTTCCCCGCTCCCACGGCGCCGCGCGCGCCCAACTCCGGGATCACCCTCCTCGGCCCCGTCCCAACGCTCCAACTCCCGCCCCTCCCCCATCGTCAAACCCCGCCCGCCACCACCGCACCGCGCGGAATCCCCGTCCGCAGTTGCAGCGCCAGATTCACGTCCTCCGCCTCCGGTCGGTCGCGCCCCGCCAGGTCCGCGACGGTCCAGGCCACCCGAAGGACCCGGTCGAGGCCCCGCGCGGTCAGCAGACCCCGCTCCAGGTCGCACTCCGCCTCGTGCAGCGCTCCGGAAGCCACCTGCCAGCGGGTCCGCAACTCGTGCCCGGGAACCTCGGTGTTGGTGGTCCATGGCGTACCGAGCAGGCGCGCCGTGGCCCGGTCCCGCGCCTCGCGCACCCGGTCGGCCACCTCGCCGGTGCTCGCACCCTGCACCGCACTCCGCGTCAACTGGGCGCGGGTGACGGGCTGAACGGTGACATTGAGGTCGACCCGGTCAAGGAGCGGCCCCGACAGCCGGGACTGATAGCGGCGGATCGTGGCGGGCAGACAGCTCCCCTCGAACTCCGTCGTGCACCGCCCGCAGGGGCACGGATTGGCGGCCAGGATCATCTGGAACCGGGCCGGCAGACGTACCACCCCCGCCGCCCGCGCGATCACGACATGCCCCGACTCCAGCGGCTGCCGCAGTGCGTCCAGCGCCTTGGAGCTGAACTCCGGTGCCTCGTCGAGGAACAGCACCCCCCGATGCGCCAGCGACACGGCCCCCGGCCGGGGCAGCCCCGGCCCACCGCCGACCAGGGCCTGCATGGTGGCCGAGTGGTGCGGTGCGCAGTACGGCGCCACCTCGACCAGTGGCCGCCCCGTCGGCAGGGTGCCCGCCACCGAGTGGACCGCCGTCACCTCCAGGGATTCCTGCCTGGTCAGGGGCGGCATGATGGCGGGCAGGCGCTCTGCGAGCATCGTCTTGCCCGCACCCGGCGGCCCCTTCAGATACAGATGGTGCCCACCGGCCGCGGCCACTTCCAGAGCGGTCCGCGCCTCGAGCTGACCGGCGACTTCGGCAAGGTCGGAGCCTGATGTGTCCCGTGCCGCGGCCAGGCCGCCGCCCAGTCCCGCCCCGGGCGCCAGCAGCCCGGCGAGCCCATGGTCCGGCCGTCCGACGTCGTCCGGCTCCTCCTCCGGCACCGGCTCGTCCGCGAGCACCGCGATCAACTGGCGCAGGCTGCGCACCCCGAGGATCGAGACCCCCGGCACGAGCGCGGCCTCGGCCGCCGCCCGCTCCGGCACCACCACCTGCTCGTACCCGGCGTCGGCCGCCGCGAGAACGGCCGGAAGTACACCCCGCACCGGCAGCACCCGACCGTCGAGCCCCAGCTCCCCGATCATCACGATGTCGGCGAGCACCCGGGGGTCGATCCGCTCGGCGGCACCGAGGACCGCACAGGCGATCGCCAGGTCGAAGCCGCTGCCGCCCTTGGGCACCGAGGCAGGACTGAGCCCCACCGTGAGCTTTTTCTGCGGCCATTCGCCACCGGAGTTGCCCACTTCCCTGTTGAATTAGCGTGTTGAAGCTGATCAAGAGGGGTGTCTCGTCGGGTGAGTTGGCGTGTGTTCTGGGTGCCAAATGACGCGGTACGACGTGGTGTGCGGAAGTCCGTGCTGGAGGGGTGGGAGGACCTCCCGTCTCGCGAGGATGCGGTGGGGGTACGGGCTGGCGATCCGATTTTCTTGTCTCCGGATTTCCGGGTGGATCCGCTGCTGTCTCTGTACGTGCAGTCGCGTCCTTTCAGCGGGTACACGGTCGAGACGAAGCGGAACTACACAACGGATATCGCCCTGTTGTTGACCGCGCTGTGGTCCCGAGGGAAGACGTGGCTCGAGGCGACGTCGAAGGATCTGGAGAATTACGAGGACTGGCGCCGTTTCGCTTCGGCGAACCCGGACCGTATTGGCGGCTCGAAGTGGGACCGGGAACTGTCCGCAATCATGAGTTTGTACTCGTGGGCGAAGAAGGCGGGCTATCTCACGCGCAATCCGGTCCTCATGAAGCAGGTGCTCGGGCGGAACGGGGAGAGCCTGCTGGTCCCCGAGCAGAGGGCGGATGACGCCCGACCGAGCAACGTGCACTGGCTGACGCCGAGGACCTGGCGCCGCTGGATCGACGTCGGGCTTCGCGGCCATACCCGTGAGGGGGCGCCGGAGCCGGGCTGGGTGGGCCGGCTGGAGGACCGCAACGTGGCTTTTGCTCGGACGTTAGTCTCCTCGGGCCTGCGGCTGGGCGAGGGCAGCTCTCTGCTGACGTTCGAGGTTCCGAAACGACGGCTGGGCGGCGGCCGTTACTACCGCGGCCAAGTCGCCGCCGAGGTGACTCGGTCGAAGAAGCAACGCACGTATTACGTCTCCTCCGAGGCGATTGGGGACGTGGAGTCGTACGTCGCGTCGTCGCGGGCCTGGGCGGTGCGGAAGGCTCAGAAGGCCGGCCGTTATGACCGTCTGCCCGAGATGCGGATGCTGTTGGAGGTGACCCGGGGGCTGAAGCCGAAGGTCCGTTGGTGCGATCGGAACGGTGTGATCGGGGAACGGGAACTCAACCTGCTGACTTGGCAGGAGAGGACGCTGCTGTTCGAGGACAGGTCGAATGGTCCTGAGCCGTTATGGCTCTGGTTGAACGAGCGCGGGCTGCCGTTCGAGCCGTCGTCGTGGGAGAGCGTCTTCCGCACGGCGAACGAACGCTGCGAGCGAGTACTCACCCCGCCCGAGCACCTGCGGAAGGACCCGCACCAGGTCTTCGCGCCCTACGCGACCCCGCACGCCGCCCGGCATTCTTTTGCCCTGTTCATGCTGGTTGTTCTGAACCATCTGCTGGATCAGCGCTACGGACTGACTCCGGAGGAACGCCGGGATTTCCGTCTGCTCTACGGCGATCCGTGGTTCATGGTCCAGAATTTGCTGGGTCACGCCTCGCGGGACACGACGGTCAAGCATTACCTCGCGCCCGTCGCGGATCTGCAACTGCGGGCGATGCTGGCCACGGCCGAGGATCGCATCGAGGCGCCGATGCCCGAGCTGGATGCCGTCTTCGCCCGCATCGCCCGGGAGTCGGAGGGCATCCAGGACATCGACGACCGCATGCAGCCCGCCACAGGCGGTGCCGCATGAGCCCGCGCGGACGCCGGGCGTCCTTGCCGCCGGCCGACCACGTCCGCCCCGAGCCGCTGAGCTCCAACGGCCTGGTCGTGCACCACTACAACAGGGAACAACGCGTTAAGGAGTACGACTTCACTACTCTGCCGGTCGCCGAGCCGATGCAGCGCTCACTCGCGATGTTGTTCGCCGCACAGTGCACGCCCCATCGGTGGCGGTCGCACGGCTCGTCGAAGATGTATTGGCGCCAGCTGACGCTGTTCTCGTCGTTTCTGGCCAAGCAGGATCAACCTCCTGGTGACCTCGACGAACTCACCGGCGCCTTGGTGAACCGATGGTGGCAGAGCCTGTCGAAGACTGCCGGAGGCTGCAACACCTTCGACTACACCGCCCGCCTACTGCGCGGTGACGACCGGTTGCAGTCAGGGCCGGTGGCCGACGCCCTGGCCAGGCGGGTCCCGCGGCCGAAGAGTCAGACACAGTCATACGCCGAGGCGGAGTTCGACCAGATCAGGACGGCGGCCCGGCGGATGTTCCGGGCTGCACTGTTGCGGATCGACGAGAACGCTCGTCATCTCGACCGGTGGCACCGGGGAGATTTCCCCCGAACCAGCCAGGACTGGATGGTCGGCGAAGCCCTGGAGCACATCGCTCGCACGGCAGATGTCCCGCGATACGTCCGCGGAGGCGACAAGAAGCGGGAGCCCCTGGCCTATTACCGGAGGATCCTGGGTGGTGGCCGGGCCGAGAACACGTGGCAGCGGCTGTTTTTGTCGCGGATGGAGGCGACCGCGCTCGGCATCCTCTTGCTGGCCGAGTACGGCTGGAACCTCTCCACCATCGACCGGGCCAACGTGCCTCAGGCTCTGCCGGATCAAGGCGAGGACGGCCATCCCACCTATCGGATTCCGGTGGAAAAGCGGCGTCGTGGTGCTGGCAACTACTTCGAGACCAGGAACGTCACCGACGACGGCGCCGACTCCCGCGGGCGTCTGGTCACGCAGGCCCTTCAGGCCACCCGGTTCGCCCGCGCCGCAGTCGAGAAGCTCGCCCCCGGCACCGACCTCTTGGTCGTCTGGCGCTCGAACCGGCCCGACCGCGACCGCGAGAATAGGGACCGGCATCCCTCAATCGATGTGTTTTCCTTCGGGCTGTCTCACGACGATGCCCAGGAATGGGCCCAGCAACTGGGCTTCACGGGCTCGCCGTTCCAGCGGGGGCGGCGGACGGTTGTTGCGGTCGATCGGCGCGAGCCCACCCAACACAATCAGGACACCCATGACCGCTCATACGCGCTCGTCGACAAGCGCGTCCAGGCCGACGCGATCGAGGTCATCGCGAGCGGGGCCGAGGACGCCGCAGCTCGAGCCCGCACAGCGGTGCTGCTCGCCCAGCTGACCGACGCGCCGGACCCCGAGCACACGGAGACCGCCACGGCGGACTGCTCTGACTTCGACCACGGTCCCTACCCGGCACCGGACGGGGGCTGCGGCGCCTCCTTCCTGATGTGTCTGGGCTGCGAAAACGCGAGCGTTCACCCGGGGCATCACCCCCGCCTGACCCACCTGCACCACGCACTCGGCAACCTCCGCTCGGTTCTGCCCACTCGCACCTGGGCGAAGGACTGGGGCGATGCTCACGCTCAGCTAGATGACCTGAAGGTCAAGCTCGGCGACGGGACGTGGGAACAGGGTCTTGCCCGCGTCACGGACGCCGACCGTGACCTCATCGACCTGTTGCTGAACGGAAGCCTCGACACGTGACCACCGCACCTGAGGTTGACCCTTATTGCCTCGCCCTGCCCACGCCCGCCACGCTCGTGGTTCCCGGACACCGCGTCGTTGCTGTTCATGCTCATCTCAACAACCAGTACGCGGATCCGGTCTGGTCCTTGGCCCCGCTCACCGACAAGCCGAGCGCGACCAAGACCACGATCCTTTGGAGCAACTGCCCTCCGGTCTTCCAGGACGAGATACGACTGATCGCCTGGACCATGATCAACGGCCAGCTCAGACCCACATACGTCAAAGAACGAGGCAACCGGTTCCGCTCCCGCCTCGGCGGCGAGCGCACCGCCGAGACGGTGCGCGACTGGTCGCACTTCGCGACATGGCTGACCAAGCGGGACATCACTTCCCTCGCGTCCTGCAACACCACGGTGCTGCAGGAGTACGCCCTGCACCTGAACGAGAAGTACTCCCGCCGGGACCGCGTCGAACGCATCCTGGGCGCCTTGACGCGGCTCTGGGCCTTCGGTGAGCTCTCCGCCCGTCCCACCGGCATCGCCCGGCCGCCCTGGGACGAGTTGGGAGTGGACGATTACCTCCCGGCCGCGACCTCCACCGGCGGGGAAAACAGCGTCGAGCCCATCGCCGAACAGACCATGGGCCCTCTGCTTGTCTGGGCAATCCGCATGATCGACGACTTCTCGGCGGACATCCTTGCCGCCTGGAATGAAGTCCAGCGGCTGCGGGACATCGCCCGCACCAGCCGCGCGACACCAGAAGGGCGAGCCGCCCTGGCCGCCTTCTTGACCCCGCTGCTTGCTGCCGACGCCCCCTTGCCCAGTTCCCTGAACAATGGCCAGCCGGGCCTCGCCCGTCACTACATCGGCGGCCTCACCGGCGCTTCCAAGAACGTCATCGACCAGTTCGTCCGGAAGCACGACCTGATCGCCGCAGTCCACCGCCGACCGGGCCGCTGCCCACTGGCCACGCCCGTGACCGGCCGCATCAACGGCAGCCCTTGGCGGAAGGAGATCGACTTCAGTGAGGGCGCGAGCCTGATGCGGCACCTTGGAACAGCCGCTTTCGTGGCCCTGTCGTATTTGACTGGAATGCGGCCCGATGAAGTTCTCGGGCTGCGGGCCGGCTGCTGCCCCGACCCCGCCCCGGGCCCTGACGGGACGGTCGGTCGGCACTTGATCCGCGGCCACGAATACAAGACCGCGACTGACGAGGACGGCAATCACGCTCCCTCCGGCGCCGAACGCGAAGTGCCCTGGGTCGCGATCACTCCAGTCGTCAACGCCATCCGCGTCCTGGAGCAGATGGTCCCCGCGGGCCACCTGTTGTTTGACCACCAGGCTCACGACCTGCTCGCATCTCGCGCGGGCACCGGCTCTCTGAAGTCCGATGCCCTCCGCACCCGGATCGAGGACTTCATCGTCTGGGCAAACGAGGAGGCAACCACCCACGGCGTGATCCACGAGGTCATCCCGCCCGACCCTCACGGCAACATCGGCATGGAGCGTTTCCGGCGGTCCCTCGCCTGGCACATCGCCCGCCGACCGAACGGCCTGGTCGCTCTCGCGATTCAATATGGGCACCTGCGGACGACCTTGGTCTCAGAGGGGTACGCATCCCGCAGCCGCGGCGGCATCCACGAACTGGTCGACATGGCGACGGTCCTGGCCGTCGCCGACACCGTTGCCGAACTCCACGACGCCCTCGAAGCCGGTGAAGGCGTCTCCGGGCCTGCGGCCCGGAGGGCCATCAGAACTGCCGCTCAGGCGCCGCGATTTGCCGGAACCACAATCAACGCGATCACTGCCCGTCGTCTCCTGGAGAACGACAGCGAGATGATCCACGACAATCCGCAAGCCCTCCTGCTCTGCCACTACCGGCGCGAACAGGCCCTATGCCACCGCGATGACGTCAAGGACACCCCCAGCCTGGACCACTGTGTTCCCGGCTGCGGGAACATCGTCCGCACCGATCAGCACGTCGCCCGGATCCGCGAGCGAGCCGATGCGCTCGACAACCGTGCCGCCAGCACCCCCCAGCCAGTTGGCGACCGGCTGCGAGTCAACGCCACCAAACTCCGGGCCATCGCCGACCACCACGACCGCACCCGCGTCACACTTCAGGAAGCCTCATGACTCCCGCCCTCGATGAACGCGACCGCATCCGCGACGCCATGGAGCGCATCCTCGCCGGAACCCCGCAGGCATCCAACGGAGCCCTCACCATCGTTGCCCTTGCCCAGGAAGCCGGCGTCCCTAGAAATGCCCTCACCCAACGGCACCTCGACCTGAAGAACGAGTTCTACGAACACGTCAAAGAACGCGGAGCGACACCGGACGTCGAGGCCCGCCTTCGCCAGAAGATAGTGAAACTCAAAGAGACGATCTCCAACAAGAACAAGGAACTCGATCAACTACGAGCCGACGTCCCGGCACTCATCCGAGTCGTCAACCAGCTCACCCTGGAGAATCAAGAACTCCGCGAGACACTCATGGACTCCCGCTCGAATGTCGTCCCGATCCAGCGCAGGCAATTCCGCACGGACGAGTGACAGCGCGGCTCACAGATCTCCGGGGCGGGGGCACCTCCGGCGCCCCCGCCCCGACCGCGAACAGCCGGGCCCTCCGGGCCCTGAAGATCTCAACACGCTGACTTGACAGGGATGACCACGGCGGCCCGCACCCGGTCCTTGCTCTCGGTCAGGCTCTTGTCAGGGAGTCCGACCAGCGTGAACGCGGCCACGCCCGGCTCCAGATCGGCCTGCACCTCGACGACGACGCCTTCCACCCCGACGAGCGCCACCGAGCACGTACGCGCGAACCCCATCAGGCCACCCCCCGCGCGTGCTCGACGACGGGGGCCCCGCGCGAGGGCAGCACGACGCCCACGAAGTCGATCCGCACCCCACCTGCGGGCGGCCCGCCGTGCTGGTGCAGCCAGATCTCGGCGAGGCCGCGCAGCTGGTCGGCCTTGGCCGGAGTGAGGGCGGCCATCGGCTGCTCGAAGTGCTCGGCGGTGCCGTCCGGCCCCACCGGACCCGCTCTTCGGGTCTTGACCTCGCAGATGACCAGCGCGTCGCGGTCCATCGCGACGATGTCGATCTCACCGCTGCGGCCGGGCCGCCAGTTGCGGGCCAGGATCGTCAGGCCGGTCTCGGCCAGGCGTCGGGCCGCCAGGTTCTCGCCGTACTTGCCGAGTGCTCCTCGTGCGTTCATTCGGCACCACCTCCGGTCTCGAAGGTGGCGCATCCGCACCCAGCCGGTGGATCTTGGTGGACAACCGCTCAGCTGTGGATAACTCGGTCACCCGTCAGAGGTGGCTCAGCCGCCCGGCAGCTCGAGATCGCTCTTGTTGAGCTCCTCGATATTCACGTCCTTGAACGTGAGCACCCGCACCTGCTTCACGAAACGAGCAGGCCGGTACATGTCCCACACCCAGGCGTCAGCCATCGACACCTCGAAAAAGACCTCACCCTGGACCGAGTGCACCTGCATCTCGTAGTCGTTGGTGAGGTAGAAACGCCGTTCGGTCTCGATCACATATTTGAACAGACCGACGACGTCGCGGTACTCCCGGTAGAGCTTCAGCTCCATCTCGGTCTCGTACTTCTCGAGGTCCTCGGCGCTCATGGCATGTTCCCCTTCAGCCGTGCGTCCCCCTATTGTGCGCCAGCCCCGCGTGCCCCTAGACGATTTCCGTGTCGAGGACCTCGGGACTGCTCGGAGGACCCTCGTCGAGCAGCCTGCGCAGCAGCTCGGCGAGCCTGGTCGGATACACCGTCTCATGCGAGGCGGAGAGTTCCTGGCACGTCCACCACCGCATTCCGGCGACGCTGCGACGTTCCAGCTCGGTCAGGCCGTCACCGATCCGCGGCGCCGACATGGCCGAGTGCTTCGTACGGGCGAGGAAGTACCACTCGTCCTGATCCCAGCGGCGCCCGGCGAACGGGAAAGAACAGACCCGTCGCCACAGCACCGGCCCGAGCTCCACATCCGTGATGCCGGTCTCCTCCGCCAGCTCGCGCAGCGCGGCCTGCTCCCGCGTCTCGTCGCCCTCGAGGCCGCCACCGGGAGTGAACCACCAGTCGTCCCCGGCGTCCTCGGGCTCGTGCCCGTGCATCAGCAGGATCCGGTCCTCGGGGTCGAGCAGCACCACCCTGGCGACCTTCCGCAGGCCCGCCGAGGGCTCCGCGGCGGGCCCGGAGGCGGCGGCCGCCGCGGGCTCAGCGGACACCGGCCGGCTCCTTGCGGCGCGGTGCGCCCTTGCCGCTCATCGCCTTGGCGAGGGGCCCGTACGCCGCCCCGCCCAGGATCAGCACCACACCGGCCACCACCGCGGCGAGCACCAGCCGCAGCGGCCCGGGCTCCGAGATCCCGCCGGGCAGCGCCTCGAACCCGCTGGGGCTCTCCAGCATGCCGTTCATGGGCCAGGCCACGGCGTCGACCCGGGCCTTGACCGCGCTGCGCGGCACGGAGCCCTGCACGGCGTCCTCGAGGTGGGCAGTGGAGTCCAGCGAGCCATTGCGCTCGTCGCCGAGCACGAAGAGCCGCCCCTTCGGCACCTCGGTCTTGGGGATGCCGCCGACCGCGGCGGCCGCGCCCTTCGGGAGATACGGTTCTGCGATCGGCTTTCCATTGACGGTCAGACGGCCGTCCGCGGCGCAGCAGGCGACCTTGTCGCCGCCGATTCCGACGACGCGCTTGAGCATCGGCTGGTCGCCCCACGCCTTCTCCTGGAAGACGACCACATCACCGCGGCGCACCTCGCTGCCGTCTATCCGCTGCGCGAGGACGCGGTCGCCGCCGTTGATCGTCGGCGACATCGACTCGGTCGGCACGGTGTACGGCTGGTACAGAATCGCGCCCCAGACGAAGCCGCCGAGGAAGAGCACACAGCCGAGGGCCACGGCGATACCCGACAGCTTGCTGCCGAGCCTGCCCTGGCCCTCGTCCGTACGACGCGTTCTGCTCATCCCAGCCCCCACCTCGGAGAATCGATCCCCGCACGGAAGTGTCCGCGCGGAAGATCGGCGATCTGGGACGGCACACTACCCGGCGGTACTGCCGCCAGAAACCCTCTGCTTGCGGCCACCGGTCAGACCCCGCCTGCGCCACAGCACGAGCGGCACCGCACCCGCCACACCTAGCGCCCCCGGCGCCAGCGCGGCCGCGCTGTTGATGCCCGGCTGGTCGAAGGTGTCCGGGACCGGGAGCGTGCCCCAGCGGTTGATCGGCCAGGCCTTCACGACGGCACGGCCCACGACGTTGTCGACCGGCACGAAGCCGCCGCCCGGATTCGTCTGGTGGTAGCGGGAGTCCGAGGAGTTCTGGCGGTGATCGCCCATCACCCAGATCTTGTTGGCGGGGACGGTCACCTTGAACTGGCCGCCGCCGTTGTCATCGCTGCACGCGGTGTTGCCCGGGTAGACATAAGGCTCGTTCAACGCCTTGCCGTTGACCCGGACCGGCCCGGTGCCCTTGCACTCCACCGTGTCCCCGGCGACGCCGATGACCCGCTTGATCAGGTCCTTCTCCTCGGCGGACGGCATCAGGCCGATGAAACTCAGCGCCTTCTGCACCGCGTTGGGGTTGGGCGCGGGCTCGCCCTGCAGCCAGCCGCCCGGGTCGTGGAAGACGACCACCTCGCCGCGCTCCGGCTTGGAGCCGAACCACGGGGTGAGCTTGTCGACCAGGACCCGGTCGCCGCGCTGCAGGGTGTTCTGCATCGAGTCCGACGGGATGGAGAAGGCCTGCACGAGGAAGGTCTTGATCAGCAGCGCGAGGATCAGCGCGATACCGATGAGGAGCGGGAGCTCCTTCCAGAAGGAGCGATGCCTCGACCCTCCCGTGGGCTCGTTGTCGTCACTGTTGCCTGAAGGGTCGGCACTGTTGCCGGAAGGGTCGGCGTCGCCGACCGCATCGGTGTCCGTTCCACCAGTGGTTGGGGAACCGTCGCTGATCACGTCGCGCTCATCCTCGGGTTCGTCGTGTCCGGATCGTGCGCCGACGGCCAAATCCCCCACATCCACTCCTCGTTCCGTGCGACTGCCTGCGCCATAGGCGATGCAGGCCTACCACTCCCATAACGAGCGGGAGTTCCGCAGGGGTCGGGAGGCGGGTTTCCACGTTCCGTTCGTCGGTCCCCAGCCTATGCGACGCGCCGAGGGCCGCGGTCGACCCGCCACGCACGCCGGCCGCATCGGGGACGGCCGCGAAGGCGTCGCGCTGCTCCAGCTTGCTCCAGTGCCCGAAGGGCCAGGCGATGACCTTGGCCTTGCCGACGACCTCGTCCTCGGAGACGGTGCCGTGGTACTTCGTGGTGAGGTGATAGCGGGAGTCCGCGGAGTTCGACCGGTGGTCGCCCATCACGAAGAGCCGGCCCTCGGGGACGGTGACATCGAACTTGATGAGCGAGGGCTTGTCGCCGGGATTCAGATACGGCTCCGCTATCGGTACGCCGTTGACGGTGACCTTGCCGCCTTTGCCGTCGGACTTCACCCGGTCCCCGCCGACCGCCACGACCCGCTTGATCAGGTCCTGCTCGTCGGCGGAGGGCAGCAGCCCGATGAAGGTCAGGCCCTGCTTGATCTGCTTGATGCCGACGGGGTCGTCCTTCTTCGGCGCCTGCTGCTCCGCCTTGAGCCAGCCGCCGGGGTCCTTGAAGACGATGACGTCACCGCGCTCGGGCTTGGACCCGAACCACGGGGTGAGCTTGTCGACCAGGACCCGGTCGCCGATCTGGATCGTCTGCTCCATCGAGCCCGAGGGGATCACGAACGCCTGGACCAGGAAGGTCTTCAGTACGAGGGCGATCAGCAGGGCGACGCCGATGAGGAGGGGTATCTCCTTGACCGCCGAGCGCCTTCTGCGCCGCTTGACCTTGCGGGCCAGCTTGCGCCGCTCGGCCCGGCCCGGCAGGACGGGCCCGCTGGTCGGCCGGGACCCGGTCGGCAGCCGGGTGTCGAGGCGGTGGCCGGTCCGCGTACGGCCGCGGTTACCCATGCGGGCCGCCCGGTTCGGGCACGCGGTCGAAGGAACCGGGGCGGTCCATGGAGGTCCAGCGGCCCACCGGCCAGCCGACCCAGTCGGCCCTGCCGATCACCGTGTCGACGGCCACCATGCCGCCGCCGGGCGAACCGAGGTGGTCGCGGGAATCGCTGGAGTCGCTGCGGTGGTCACCGAGGACGAAAAGCCTGCCCTCGGGCACGACGACGTCGAACGGCACCGTCGAGGGGGCGTCCCCGGAATACAGGTAGCCCTCGTCCACCGGTTCGCCGTTCACCTCGATCCTCCCGTCCTTGCCACGCGCGACCACGCGGTCACCGCCTACACCCACGACGCGTTTGATGTAGTCGGAGTTCCCCCAGGAGCCACTGCCGTCGAAGACGACCACATCACCGCGCTGCGGCTCGGCACCGAAACGGTACGCCAGCTTGTTCACGAGGACCCGGTCGCCGACCTTGAGGCCCGGTTCCATGGAGCTGCTGGGGATCAGGAACGGCTGCATCACAAAGGTGCTGAACAACAGCAGAAAGATCACGCATACGCACCCGAGCACGCCGGCCCTGCGCCAGGAGCGCCAGGACGGGGCGGCTTCAGCGGCTGGGTCGGCCGGATCCGCCGGGGATATACGCGCGGAGCGCGACCCCTCGCCGTCCCCCGCCTGCTCGGCGGGTTCGGGAGAGCGGTCGCGCTCCGTGTGCTGTGCTTCGGTGTCCATCGGGGCCAGAGCCTATCCGGCTGCCCTGTGGGACCGGGATCCGAGGACCCCCACGGATCCGGGGATCCGTGAGCGCGATCAGTTGTCGCGCTTCTCCTTGATCTTCGCGGCCTTGCCGCGCAGCTCGCGCAGGTAGTACAGCTTGGCGCGACGCACGTCACCCTTGGTGACGAGCTCGATCTTCTCGACGATCGGGGTGTGCACCGGGAACGTACGCTCCACGCCGACCGAGAAGGAGACCTTGCGGACCGTGAAGGTCTCGCGGACACCGGCGCCCTGGCGACGGATGACTACGCCCTTGAACTGCTGCACACGGGAGCGGTTGCCCTCGATGACGCGGACGTGGACGTTGACGGTGTCACCCGGGCGGAAGGCCGGGATGTCGCTGCGCAGCGAAGCGGAGTCGACGGAGTCGAGCAGGTGAGCCATGATCGTCTGCTTCCTCGCCCATGCCACAGGTCATCGGCGGAAATCGTGATGAAAGTTCGGAGTGTGCTGAGAGCGCCGGGCGGTGCGTCGTATCCCCCTGTGGCAGGGGCGCACGCTGGACGTACAGCAGCGACCTATTCTTCCACGGCCCCGGGCGTACGCCCAAATCGGCCGTCGGGGCCGGGGGCCCAGCCCAGGATCGAGAGCATCTCCCGGTCCTTCTTGTCGAAGGAGGAAGGGTCGCAACGCTCAATGAGATCGGGCCTGTTGGCGGTCGTACGCCGCAGCGCCTCGTCCCTGCGCCACCGGGCGATCTTGCCGTGGTGGCCGCTGACCAGGACGTCCGGGATGTCCCGGCCGCGCCACTCGGGCGGCTTCGTGTAGACCGGCCCCTCGAGCAGATTGGCCATGGCGCCGGGCGCGAACGAGTCGTCGCGGTGGGATTCGGCGTTGCCGAGGACGCCGGGAAGGAGCCGGGCCACCGCCTCGGTGATCACGAGCACCGCGGCCTCGCCGCCTGCCAGGACGTAGTCCCCGATGGAGACCTCGTACACCGGCATGCGGGTCGCGTACTCGTCCATCACGCGCCGGTCGATGCCCTCGTACCGCGCGGGCGTGAAGACCAACCAGGGCCGCTCGGAGAGCTCGACGGCGAGCTCCTGGGTGAACGGCCGGCCGCTGGGCGTCGGCACCACCATGACGGGGCCCCCGAGGCCCGCCTCGTAGCCGTCGGCGAGCAGGGTGTCGAGGGCGTCGCCCCAGGGCTCGGTCTTCATGACCATGCCGGGGCCGCCGCCGTAGGGAGTGTCGTCGACCGTGTTGTGACGGTCGTACGTGTACTCCCGCAGATCGTGTACGTGGACGTCGAGGCGGCCACGCGCGCGTGCCTTGCCGACCAGGGAGACGTTCAGGGGCTCGAGGTACTCGGGGAAGATCGTGACGACGTCGAGCCGCATCAGGCCTCGTCCTCCGCGGCCTCTGAGTCACGCGCGGACGCGATTTCGGCACGGTCGTCGATGAGACCGGGTGGCGGGGTGATGACGGCCCGCTGCTTCTCGAGGTCGATCTCGGTGACGATCTCCTCGACGAAGGGGATCATCACCTCGCTGCCGTCCTCGCGCTCCACGATGAACAGGTCCTGCGAGGCCAGGTGCGAGATCTCGGTGATCCGGCCGATCTCGGTGCCGTCGGCGAGGACGACGTCCAGGTCCATCAGCTGGTGGTCGTAGTACTCGTCCGCGTCCTCGGGCTGCTCCTCCGGATCGACGTCCGCGATGAGGAGGGTGTTGCGCAGGGCCTCGGCGCCGGTGCGGTCGCGTACGCCCGCGAAGCGCAGCAGCAGCCGCCCGCTGTGCACACGGCCGGTCTCGATGGTCAGCGGCCCGGTGGCGGCGGGGTCGGTGGCCAGGACGGCGCCGGGCCCGAGACGGAGCTCCGGCTCGTCGGTACGTACCTCGACGGTGACCTCGCCCTTGATGCCGTGGGCACGGCCGATCCGAGCGACTACGAGCTGCACTTGGTTGTTCTCCTGTCGGTACCGGATACGACTGCGGGCCGGGGACGGCTCGAAAGCCCTCCCCGGCCCGAGCCGGTGCTGCGTTTGTTCAGCGAACCTGGTCGACGTCGACGAGGTCGACGCGGACTCCGCGGCCGCCGATAGCGCCCACGACGGTACGCAGGGCACGTGCGGTGCGGCCGTTACGGCCGATCACCTTGCCGAGGTCGTCGGGGTGCACCCGGACCTCGAGGACGCGCCCACGGCGCAGGGTGCGCGAGGCAACCTGCACATCGTCGGGGTTGTCGACGATGCCCTTCACGAGGTGCTCGAGAGCCTCCTCGAGCATGCTCAGGCCTCGGTCGACTCGGTGGACTCAGCCGCGTCAGCAGCCTCGTCCGCCTTCTTGTCGGCCTTCTTCGCCTTCTGGGTGATGGCCTCACCCTTGGGCTCGTCGGCCACGGCCACGGCGTCGAACGTCGGACGCGCGGGCTTCGGCTCGGCCACGAGCAGCGGCGCCGGGGCCGGCAGGCCCTTGTGCTTCTGCCAGTCGCCGGTGAGCTTCAGGATGGCCATGACCGGCTCGGTCGGCTGGGCGCCGACGGAAAGCCAGTACTGGGCGCGCTCCGAGTTGACCTCGATGCGCGACGGGTTCTGCACCGGGTGGTACAGACCGATCTCCTCGATGGCCCGGCCGTCACGGCGGGTACGGGAGTCGGCGACGACGATGCGGTAGTGAGGCGAACGGATCTTGCCCAGACGCTTCAGCTTGATCTTGACTGCCACTGGAGTGGTGTCTCCTGGTCTTGACGTGGTTGGGCACAACGAGATGCCACGTGGGGTTGCGGTACTCGGGTGCCCGATGGACGCGTCAGCCGGAGGACGAGAGGGTTCCTGTGCGGCCGTCGAGTACAGCTAGCCATTCTGCCATACGTCGCGGGGGCGGATCCGCCCCGGGGCCGGGCCCGCCTTCCAGGCAGGGGTGGACTGTGGCCGGGGTCACGGGGGCGCTGCCCCCGAACCCCCGCTCCTCAAACGCCGGAGGGGCCGGATCACCCCGCCACGGCACCCACTACCTCCGGGATCCGGAACGGCTTCCCGCAACCCCCACACATGATCGGCGCCTGCGCCAACACCGAGGGCACCACCCGGACATTGCGCCCGCAGTCGCAGACCGCCTTCACCCGGACTCCGCCCCCGGACGAGCCGTGCCGCGCGGCCGGTCCCCGGAAGGAGCGGGCCGTGTCGGCGGAGGTCGCCGCGGTGTGTGCCTTGAGGGCGCGCTGGAGCCGCTCGATCGTGGGCCGGTACCTCTTTCTGGCCTCGGGGTTGAGCGTGACCAGCGAGAAGCCGCTGCTGGGGTGCGGTTCCTCGGGGTGGTCCAGGCCCATCTCCTCGGCGATCGCCAGGAAACGGCGGTTGTGGTAGCGGCCTGCGCGCGAGGTGTCACGGACGCCGCGGGACGCGGCGATGCCATGGACTGCCTCGTGCAGCAGTCGCTCGAAGGAGAGCTCGGCGCCACAGGCGGACGAGGACTCTCCGATCAGGGACTCGGGCGCGGCTAGATCTGGCAGCTCGGGGTGGTGCCGCTGAATGTCGGCCCACGCCTGCGCCAGCTCTGCGGCGAGGACTGGTGGTGTCGTGCTCACGTCGTGACAACGAGCCGAGCCCCCTTGGTGTTCCTATTCCGGGGCATCTCAAATAATTTGCACGTACCAGTCAGTTGCCGCTGATGCGTCCGGACGAGGGCGGGTGCGCTGATCTGCGGAGAAGCCGCTCAGCTCGTCTCAAGGTGGTACGTAGTGGCGCGTACGCCCCGGCGCGTAGACCAAGTCCACACGCCGGGGCGGCAGTTGTCATCAGGTGCGCAAGAGGTATTTCGGCCTCTTCGCCTTCCGGACTGCGCTACGTCAGTACGCGCGCGCCACGATGGCGACGGTACCCGGTGCGTCGTCGGACTCCGGCACCGACCCGTCCTCGGCGACCAGACACCGTACGGTGACCGACTGCTCGGCCAGCTTGGCCTCGCCCTCGGCGCCGAGCGTGGCCCACGGGATCCGGGCCCAGCCGGTGGCGGCCGCCTCGACGGCCTCCTCGATCGTGGACACGTCCTTCGTACGCGACTGCCGGCGCTCGCGGGACTCGCGAAGGAGCTGCGCCTGGTCCTCCTCGAACACCTTCGGCAGCAGGTCGGCGAGGCCGTCGAGGGACACGGCCTCCTTGCCGCCGGGGATGCGGCGGGCCAGCATCGCCGTTCCGTTCTCCAGGTCGCGGGGGCCGATCTCGATGCGTACCGGAACACCCTTGAGCTCCCAGTCGACCGCGCGGCGGCCGAAGGGGGTGTCGACGCGGTCGTCGACCTGGACGCGGATGCCCGCCGCCTTCAGCTGGTCGCCGAGCTCGCGGACCTTGGCGACCGCCTCGTCGCCCTTGATCGCCATGACGACGACCTGGACGGCGGCGAGCCGCGGCGGGACACGGAGGCCGTTGTCGTCGCCGTGCATCATCACCAGGGCGCCGATCATGCGGGTCGTGGAACCCCAGGAGGTCTGCCAGACGAGCTCCTGCTTGCCTTCCTTCGACAGGTACTGCGTGTTGAAGGCCTTGGCGAAGTTCTGGCCGAGCTCGTGGCTCGTTCCCATCTGCAGGGCCTTGCCGTCGCCCATCATGCCCTCGAGGGTGAGGGTGTTGATCGCGCCGGCGAAGCGCTCCTTGGGGGTCTTGCGGCCGAGGACGACGTCCATCGCGAGGACGTTCTCCATGAACTCGGCGTACACGTTCTTGTGGATGTGCGCCGCGAAGTCTCGGGCGTCCTCCTGCGTGGCGTGGGCGGTGTGGCCCTCCTGCCAGAGGAATTCGGTCGTCCGCAGGAACAGGCGCGGGCGCAGCTCCCAACGGACCACGTTCGCCCACTGGTTGATCAGCAGCGGCAGGTCGCGGTAGCTCTGGACCCACTTCGAGAAGTAATCGTTGATGATCATCTCGGAGGTGGGCCGGACGACCACCGGCTCTTCGAGCTCCTTGCCGCCGCCGTGCGTGACGACCGCGAGCTCGGGGGCGAAGCCCTCGACGTGCTCGGCTTCCTTCGTCAGGTACGACTGCGGGATGAAGAGCGGGAAGTACGCGTTCTGGGCGCCGGCGTCCTTGATCCGGGCGTCCATCTCCTGCTGCATCCGCTCCCACAGGCCGTAGCCGTACGGTCGGATGACCATGGTGCCGCGCACCGGGCCGTTGTCGGCCAGCTCGGCCTTGCTGATCAGGTCCTGGTACCAGCGGGGAAAGTCGTCCGCCTGGGGCGTGAGAACGGGAGCCTTTGCCATGGCGCGAATGGTACGGCGCGGCCCGCTGGGAACGTGAATCGGACAGCGGCGCGGGCGCCCTCGCAGGGGCGCACGCCCGGGGCACACAAGCATTACCCGAATACCTCTGGACGCCGCCAAAGATGCGGAGTTCCCTGGCATATGGGGGGAGTGCGAGCGCACGTACACGGGGGCGGATCAACAGGGGCAACACGGCATCTCTGCGATATCTCTCGGTGATTGGGGCGCTTTCGATGACACCTACGCTCGTGCAGCAGCACCTTCCGCACCCGGGCACGGCAGCGCCGAGGAGTACGGATGCGTGTGCACGCGCGCGTGACTGGGCCGAGATCCAGGAGCGGATGCTGGTGCCGCTCTACGCGGCCGCGTACGAACGGCTCGAGGTCGGCTCCGGCACCCGCCTCCTCGGCCTCGGCTGCGGCTCGGGACTCGCCCTGCTGATGGCGGCCTCGCGCGGGGCCGCGGTGACCGGGGTCGACGAAACGTTTCCGGAGCGGCTCGCGCTGGCCCGCGAGCGGCTGTTGCCGGACGCGTCCTGGGGCCCGGGCCGGGCGGACGGCAGCACCCGGCTGACCGGCGAGGGGCTCGCGGCCGTGGACGGACCCGACTCCCCCGCGTACAACCTGATCACCGCCTTCCAGCCGATCGGCTGCATGGCGGGCGACTCCGAGGGCCTGGCGACCCTGCTCGAGGCGGCCTCGCCGCTCGCCGAGCGGGGCAGTCCGTTGGTCCTGGCCGGCTGGGGTCCGCCCGAGCGGTGCACCACCTCGGCGGTGCTCCGGGTGGCCTGCAAGCTGGCCGATCCGCTGCGCTCCACGGGCAGTTGGCGCCCGGCGCTGCGGGACGACCTGGAGGAGGTCGCGCAGCGGGCCGGGCTGCGGCCGGACGGGTCGGGGCGGGTGGCCTGCCCGTTCGGGTACGCGGACATGGACAGCGCGGTGCGCGGGCTGCTCTCGACCGGTCTGTTCGACGCGGCAGTCGGCGCGACGGACAAGGCGCAGGTCGACAAGGAGCTGACGGAGGCGCTGCATCCGCATCAGCGGCGGGACGGGACGGTGTGGATGTCGAACGTGTTCCGGTACTTGATCGCACGGACCCGCTGAGGCGCGGGCTTCAGTACGTACGAAGGGGTCCTACGACTCCTTCGTCAGCCTGGTGATGCCGGCCGCCCGGTACGCCGCCGCCTCGTCCAGCGTCTCGTTCGCCAGGAGTTCCGTGGCCAGCGCGTCCAACTTGTCGCGGTTGTCGCGGAGTTGTTGGCACGCGCTCTCGTAGCACTCGTCGACGATGCGCCGCATCTCGCCGTCGATCGCGTCCAGCGTGGAGGGGGCGGCCGCGAGGCCGTAGGCCTGCTGGGCATCGTTGGGGAGGGCCGACAGACGGCCGACGCGCTCGCTCATGCCCCAGCGTCCGACCATGCCGCGGGCCAGATTGGTGACCTGTTCGAGGTCGTTCTCCGCGCCGGTGGTGATGACGTCGTAGACGACGTGCTCGGCCGCCATGCCGCCGAGTGCGCCGATGATGCGGCCGCGCAGGTACTCCTCCGTGTACGCGTACCGGTCGGCGTCCGGCGTGGACAGGGTGACGCCGAGGGCACGCCCGCGCGGCACGATGGTGATCTTCCGGACCGGGTCGGCACCGGGCTGCAGCATGCCGAGGAGGGCGTGGCCGCTCTCGTGGTACGCGGTGCGGCGGCGCTCCTCGTCGGGCATGACGAGGGGGCGTTCGGCGCCAAGCTGGACCTTCTCCAGGGCGTCGGACAGGTCGGACTGGCTGACCTGCTTCTGGTCGCGCTTGACGGCGAGGAGGGCGGCCTCGTTGGCGAGGTTGGCGAGTTCGGCGCCGGTCATCCCCGGGGTCGTACGGGCCACTTGAGCGAGGTCGACGGACGGGGCGAGCGGGATCTCGCGGGTGTGGATCTTCAGGATCGCCTCGCGGCCCTTGCGGTCGGGCGGGCTGACCGTAACCGTGCGGTCGAAGCGGCCGGGGCGGGTCAGGGCCGGGTCGAGGATGTCGGCGCGGTTGGTGGCGGCGAGCACGACGACGCCCTCGGAGCCGGTGAAGCCGTCCATCTCGGTGAGGATCTGGTTGAGGGTCTGCTCGCGCTCGTCGTGGCCGCCCATGCCGGAGCCGCCGCCGCGGGCCCGGCCGATGGTGTCGATCTCGTCGATGAAGACGATGGACGGCGCCACCTTGCGGGCCTCCGCGAAGAGTTCGCGTACGCGCGAGGCGCCGACGCCGACGATCATCTCGATGAACTCCGAGGCGGAGGCCGAGAAGAACGGCACCCCCGCCTCACCGGCGACCGCCCGCGCGAGCAGCGTCTTGCCGGTGCCGGGCGGGCCCGCGAGGAGCACGCCGCCGGGCATCCGGGCGCCCAACTCCCGGTAGCGGGCGGGGTTCTTGAGGAAGTCGACGACGTCGTTGAGCTCGCCCTCGACCTCGTCGATGCCGGCGACGTCCGCGAAGGTGGTGCGCTTACTGCCCTCCAGCTCGACGGGCTTGGGCGGCTGCTTGCGGCCCAGCATGCCGCCCGCGCCGCCGCCCATGCCCGCGGCCATCCGGCGGGCCATGAACATCCACAGGCCGACCAGCAGCAGGATGGGCAGGAGCGAGATCAGGACGTTGGTGAGCAGGCTCGGCTCTTTGTAGACCGGCTCGGCGGTGACCGTGACGTTCTGCTTGGTCAGCTCGTCCCAGATCTTGTCGTCGGCGAAGCTGGGGCGCTGGGTGGTGAACTCCTCGTACGTCCCCTTGCCGCCGTCGGGGACGTCCGCGGCCTTCTTCAGGTCGCCCTGGATCTGGTCGCCCTTGGAGTAGATCTTCTGCACGTTGCCGGCGTCGAGCTGCTTGCTGAATTCGGTGTACGAGACCGAGGTGGGCTTGTCGTCGCCGAAGAAGGACAGCAGGAGATTGGTGATCAGGAAGACGAGCAGTGCCGTCCAGATGAGACTGCGCCAGCTCAGCTTCTTCTTGGGCGGAGGCGGCGGGGGCGCGCCCTCCGAGCGCCAGGGCTGGTCGGTGCGGTCGCGGGGCGGCACGGGACTGGTCACGCTCGCCATTATTCGAGAGCCCGACCAATCAGGCATTTCGGGACCGGCTCACAGAAACGCAGAGCGGGACCCGGACCACCGAAACGGCGACCCGGGCCCCACCCACGTACAAACAAACAGGCAATCAGCCCATGAACTTCTTGAACTCGTCCGGCAGCTCGAAGTCCTGCCCGCCCTGCCCGCCCGGCAGACCGAACGCCCCGCCGTCCTGCGGCGCCTGCGCCCCCTGCTCGCGCTTGGCCTGCGCGGCGGCCTCCTCGGCCTTGCGCTTCATCGGGTTGCCGCTCTTGCGCTTGCCCTTGGCCTGCTTCTGCTGCTTCTTCTGCCGGCCGGGACCGCCACCCATGCCAGGGATCCCCGGCATCCCGGGCATGCCCCCGCCCTGGGCCATCTTCGACATCATCTTGCGGGCCTCGAAGAACCGCTCGACCAGGTTCTTGACCGCGCTGACCTCGACGCCGGAGCCCTTGGCGATACGCGCACGGCGCGAGCCGTTGATGATCGTCGCGTCCGCCCGCTCGGCCGGGGTCATCGACTTGATGATGGCCGCGGTGCGGTCGACGTCGCGCTCGTCGATGTTGTTGATCTGTTCCTTGATCTGGCCCATCCCCGGCATCATGCCGAGCAGCTTGGAGATGGAGCCCATCTTCCTGACCTGCTCCATCTGGGCCAGGAAGTCGTCGAGCGTGAAGTCCTTGCCGCCCTTGCTGCTCTGCAGCTTGGCGGCCATCTTCTCGGCCTCGGCCTGAGAGAAGGTCTGCTCGGCCTTCTCGATCAGGCTGAGCATGTCGCCCATGCCGAGGATGCGGGACGCCATGCGGTCCGGGTGGAACGCGTCGAAGTCGTCCAGCTTCTCGCCGTTGGAGGCGAAGATGATCTGGCGGCCGGTGACGTGCGCGATGGAGAGCGCCGCACCACCACGGGCGTCACCGTCGAGCTTGGAGAGCACCACGCCGTCGAAGCCGACGCCGTCCCGGAAGGCCTCCGCGGTGTTCACCGCGTCCTGACCGATCATCGCGTCGACGACGAAGAGGACCTCGTCCGGCGAGACCGCGTCGCGGATGTCCGCGGCCTGCTGCATCAGCTCCTGGTCGATGCCCAGGCGGCCGGCGGTGTCGACGATGACTACGTCGTACTGCTTGGTCTTGGCGTACTCGATGGAGTCCTGGGCGACCTGGACCGGGTTGCCCACGCCGTTGCCCGGCTCGGGGGCGTAGATGCCGACGCCTGCGCGCTCGGCGACGACGCTCAGCTGGTTCACGGCGTTGGGGCGCTGCAGGTCACAGGCGACGAGCAGCGGCGCGTGGCCCTGCCCCTTGAGCCAGTGGCCGAGCTTTCCGGCCAGCGTCGTCTTACCGGCACCCTGCAGACCCGCGAGCATGATCACGGTCGGGCCGGACTTGGCGAAGCGAAGGCGGCGGGTCTCGCCGCCGAGGATGCCTACGAGCTCCTCGTTGACGATCTTGATGACCTGCTGGGCCGGGTTCAACGCCTGGGAGACCTCGGCGCCCTGGGCCCTTTCCTTGACCTGCTTGATGAAGGACCGGACAACAGGAAGGGCAACGTCGGCTTCGAGCAGGGCGATACGGATCTCGCGTGCCGTGGCGTCGATGTCCGCCTCGCTGAGGCGTCCCTTGCCCCGGAGGTTCTTGAATGTCGCTGCAAGGCGATCGGAGAGGGTATCGAACACGGTGGTCGCAGATCCTCAAGGTCGGGGGCGGTCAGTCGCCCTCCAGGGTATCCGGCGCCGCAAGTACGACGCCCTCGCCTGCCAGATTGGCAAGCGAGGGCGGAACCCCCGCGTCGGCGGGGACAACGCATGCGACACCTCAGCGCCAGCCGCACGCTCCGGAACACCCCCGCGTAGGCGGGGAGCACACTCCGCTCAACGAGCACGACATCCGAGCGTCACCCCCTCAACGCATCCTCCACAGCGCGGGCCACCGACACCGCCTCCGCAGCAGGCAACAACGCCCCGTCGCGCCCGGTGACGTAAAAGGCATCCACCGCATTGGCCCCGAGCGTCGACACATGCGCGGAACGCACCAGGACACCCGCCCCCTCCAGCGCCCGCCCGATCCGGTGCAGCAGCCCCGGCGCATCGTGCGCCCGCACCTCGATCACCGTCGCGAGCTGCGACCCGGCCGGCGCCACCGTCACCCGCGCCGGCGGAGCCGGAGCGCCGCGCCGCCGCGGATAGGCGGCCTCGCGCTCGGCGAGACGGGCCGGGATGTCGAGCGACCCGTCGAGCGCCCGCACCAGATCGGCCCGCAGCCGCGCGGCCTGCGGCAGTGAGCCGTACTCGGCGGCCACCCGCCAGTCGAGGAGCAGCACGGGCCCGCCCCCCTCGTCGGGCGACCCCACCTCGTCCGGCAGGCCGAGCACCCCGAGCTCGGCCGCCCGCACGGTGAGCCGGTGCATGGCGAGAACGCCGGCCACCGCGGGCAGCACCCCCGGCTGGTCCGGCACCGCGATGAGCAGCTCGACCCCGACGGGCTCCTCCTCCCCCGCCTCCGCCTGGGCCCGCAGCGCGAGCACGGGCCCGCCCGTACGGAAGGCCTCAAGGGCGAGCCGCTCCTGCTCCGCGGTCGGCGCCGCCGTCGCGGCCGGCTCCGGCGGGGCGTCCCCCGCGAGGAGCGCGCCGACCCGCTTGGCCAGGTCGGCCACGAGCGAACCCCGCCAGGTCGACCAGGCGGCCGGCCCGGTGGCCAGCGCGTCCGCCTCCGTCAGGGCGTGCAGCAGCTCCAGCGTGGAGGCGGAGCCCACGGCCTCGGCGACCGAGCGGATGGTCGCCGGGTCGTCCAGGTCGCGCCGGGTCGCCGTCTCGACGAGCAGCAGGTGATGCCGTACGAGAGTGGCGACGACCTCGACGTCCGTACGGTCGAACCCGATCCGGGACGCCACGTCGCGCGCGATCGTCTCACCCGCCACCGAGTGGTCGCCGGGCCAGCCCTTGCCGATGTCGTGCAGCAGCGCCGCGACGAGGAGCAGGTCGGGACGGCCGACGCGGCGGGTGAGTTCGGCGGCCTGGACGGCGGCCTCGACGAGGTGGCGGTCGACGGTCCAGGTGTGCACGGGGTTGCGCTGGGGGCGGCAGCGGACCCGCTCCCAGTCCGGCAGTACGCGGCTGATCAGGCCTTCCGCCTCCAGGGCGGCCCAGACGTCCACGGTCGAGCGGCCCGCGCCGAGCAGCGTCACCAGCTGCTCGCGGGCCTCGGCCGGCCAGGGCGTGGGCAGCGGCCGGGCGGTGGCCGCGAGGTGGCGTACGGCGTGCAGGGACAGCGGCAGTCCGGCCTGGGCGGCGGCCGCGGCGGCGCGCAGCGGCAGCACGGGATCCCGCTCCGGCTTCGCGGCCTTCGCAAGGACCACCTCGCCGTCCTGCTCAACCACCCCTTCGGCAAGGGGAGTTCGCTCGGGAACGGGCTTGTTGCCGCCGAGCATGGCCCGCAGCCGGGGACGTACCGAACGGGCCCGCAGGACCCGCGACACCTCGCGCCAGGTGACATCGCTCGCGTACGACACCGTGCGCGCGGCCTCGTACACCTGCCGAAGCAGCGTGTCGGAGTCCAACAGGCCGAGATCTGCCGCGACTTGGTCCTGCTCCTGCAGCGCCAGCCGGTCGGTGGCGCGTCCGGTGGCCAGGTGCAGGGCGTCGCGTACGTCAAGGAGGTGGCGGCGCGCCTCGGCGAGCCCTTCGCGGGGCGCGTCGGCGAGCCAGGAGGCGGCGACGGCGCGCAGCACGGTGGCGTCGCGCAGACCGCCGCGGGCCTCCTTGAGGTCGGGTTCGAGGAGGTACTGCAACTCGCCCTGGCGCGCGGCGCGTTCCTCGCCGAGCTCGCGGAGCTCGGGCAGCCGCTTGGGCGCCTGGTTGCGCCAGTCGGCGAGGACCGCGCTGCGCAGACCCGTGGTGAGCCCGAGGTCGCCCGCGACATGCCGGGCATCGAGCAGTCCGAGCTGCACCTTGAGGTCGTCGCCGGCGGTCTTGCGGGCCTCGCCGGGGGTGCGTACGGAGTGGTCGAGGGCGAGCCCGAGGTCCCACACCGGGTACCAGATCCGGTCGGCGAGGGCGGCCACCGTCTTGGCGTCCGCGCTGCCGTCGTGCAGGAGCAGCAGGTCGAGGTCGCTGCGCGGGGAGAGCTCGCCGCGCCCGTACCCGCCGACGGCTACGAGTGCCATGCCGCTCGTCGACGGACCCGCGCCGCCCGTGAAGAGCCCGGCCAGCCAGTCGTCGGTCAGCTCGGCGAGGGCCGAACGGCGCGGCGGCCCGGACCGCGTCTCCTCCTGGAGGAGACGCAGCCGGGCCGCCGCATAGCCGCTGGGGCGTGAGTCTTCGGTTTCCCTAGGCACATCCACACTGGTCACCCAGCAGCTCCTTGCGTGTTCGTCACTGTTCAGAGCGCGCGGTCAGGGCGCACTGTCTACAGGGCGTCGGGGCCGCGCTCGCCGGTGCGGACCCGGACGGCCGTCTCGACCGGGACGCTCCAGACCTTGCCGTCCCCGATCTTGCCGGTACGGGCCGCCTTGACCACCACATCGATGAGCTGTTCGGCGTCATCGTCCTCCACGAGGACCTCGATGCGGATCTTGGGCACGAGGTCGACGGTGTACTCGGCGCCCCGGTAGACCTCGGTGTGCCCGCGCTGGCGTCCGTAGCCGCTGGCCTCGGTGACGGTGAGTCCCTGGACGCCGAAGGCCTGCAGGGCTTCCTTGATCTCGTCGAGGCGGTGCGGCTTCACGACCGCGGTGATGAGCTTCATGCGTCCACCTTCTTGTTCTTCGCCGCCGGCTGGTCCTGCGCGGGCGGTGCGGGCACGGTCGTACGCGGCGCCGTACCCCCGCCCGCGCCGCTGAAGTCGTACGCGGTCTCGGCGTGCTCGACCTGGTCGATGCCGGAGACCTCGTCATCCTCGGGCACCCGCATCCCGATCGTCTTGTCGATGACGAAGGCGAGGATGGCAGATGCGACGAGGGAGTACGCGAGGACCGCGCCAACTCCCGCTGCCTGCTTGCCGAGCTGTTCGAGGCCGCCGCCGTAGAAGAGGCCCTGCGCCTTGGACTGCACACCACCGGTGGCGAAGAGGCCGACGAGCAGGGAGCCCACGACACCGCCGACCAGGTGGACGCCGACGACGTCCAGCGAGTCGTCGTACCCGAGCTTGAACTTGAGCCCGACCGCCATGGCACACAGCACACCGGCGATCACACCGATGGCGATGGCGCCGAGCGGCGAGCAGGAGCCACCCGAGGGGGTGATGGCGACGAGCCCGGCGACCGCACCCGAGGCCGCGCCGAGCGTGGTGAACGCGCCGTGCCGGATCTTCTCGTACGCGAGCCAGGCGAGCATCGCCGCGGCGGTGGCGACCTGGGTGTTGACGAACATCACGGCGCCCACGCCGTCGTCGTTGCCCAGCCAGGAACCGGCGTTGAAGCCGAACCAGCCGAACCACAGGAGCCCGGCGCCGAGCATCACGAGCGGCAGGGAGTGCGGCCGCATCGGGTCCTTCTTGAAGCCGACCCGCTTGCCGATGACGAGGATGACGCCGAGGGCCGCGGCACCGGCGTTGATGTGGACGGCCGTACCGCCCGCGAAGTCGATGACGCCCAGCTCGAAGGCCCAGCCGCCCGTGCCCCACACCCAGTGCGCGACCGGGAAGTACACGATCGTGGCCCAGAGGGTGATGAAGAGGGCCCAGGCGGTGAACTTCACGCGGTCCGCGAGGGCGCCGCTGATCAGGGCGGGCGTGATGATCGCGAACATCAGCTGGAAGACCGCGAACACGTACACCGGGATGGTGTAGCCGTCCCACAGCTCGGTGATGCCGAGCCCGCTGAGGCCGACGTAGTCGGAGTCCCAGCCGATCAGGGAGCCCTTGTCGGTGCCGAAGGCGACGGAGAAGCCGTAGAGCACCCACAGGATGGTGACGATCCCGAGGCTGATGAAGCTCATCATCAGCATGTTCAGGGTGGACTTGACGCGGACCATGCCTCCGTAGAAGAAGGCCAGGCCCGGCGTCATGAGCATCACCAGTGCGGAGCAGATGAGCATGAATCCGGTGTTGGCGGAAGAGAGCTTGGGTGCCTCTTCCGCAGCGAGCATGATGCCTGGAGGCATCGGCGTCTCCTCGTCGTATGCGGCCCGTGCGGGCGGAGCCTGAGCGGTTTATGAGGGGTGGGCCTTATGGACGCCGAGATTGGCGTAGCGCGGTTTCGGCGGACGCCCCTCGATGTTTCGCCGCAGTGACGAAGACGTCGTGCGTGTTACGCGTGAATGAACTGCCGGATGGCGCGGGGTGCGGCTTTCTACCCTGTGCGCACAACGCAGCCGACCGCGGTCGGCCATCCGATTGACCTGGCGTGGGGGAGCCGAGTCGGGCTGTCGGGATGGGCCGGCCGCGGCCGGGGTTCTGGGGGATGCTCCGCGGCCCCGAAGGGCCCCGGTGTCAGACCGCTTCTGCCGATTCGGGCAGCTGGGCGGCGAGCTCGTCGGTGAGGTGCACGACTTCGGCGACGTCCCCGAAGTCCCGCATCGCGGTGTCCACGGTCTTGCGCAGGCGGGTGTTGACCCGCTCGGAGCGGACCCGCTTGGCGACGGTCAGGGCCTGCTCGGTGTAGACCGCGCTCTGCTCGGGTTCGCGCTGCAGCAGGTGCACGGTGGCCATGCCGATGAGATTGAGTGCGTACGAACGCTGGTGCTCGCTGTCCTTGCTGAACAGCTCGACCGCGCGGGCCATCACGGGCTGGGCCAGTGAGGCGTAGGTGGGGCTGCGGCCCGCCACGTAGGCGAGGTCGCGGTAGGAGTGGGCGTTCTCGCCGTTCAGCTCGGCCTCGGAGAAGAAGCGGATCCAGTCCGGCTCCTGGTCACCGGCCTCGACGGCGTCCTCGAAGGTGTCCTCGGCCATCCGCACGGCCCGCTTGGTCTTGCTGGGCTGGCCCATGTTGGCGTACGCGCGGGCCTCCATCGCATACAGCATGGCCTGGGTGCGGCCGGTGGCGCAGTCACGGCTGCCGTACTGCGCGAGGTGGATGAGTTCCAGGGCGTCGTCCGGGCGGCCGAGGTGGATCATCTGGCGGCTCATGCCGGAGAGGATGTACGAGCCCAGCGGCTTGTCGCCGGCCTCCTTGGCGGCGTGCAGGGCGAGCACGAAGTACTTCTGGGCGGTGGGCTGCAGACCCACGTCGTAGCTCATCCACCCGGCCAGTTCCGCCAGTTCGGCCGCGATCTTGAACAATCGCTGGGCGGTGGCCTCGGGTTGGGGCTCCTGCAGCAGGTCGGTCACCTCGTGCAGCTGCCCGACCACCGCCTTGCGGCGCAGGCCGCCGCCGCACTGGGCGTCCCACTGCCGGAACATCATCGTGGTGGACTCGAGCAGGTCCAGCTCCGGCTTGGACAGGCGCGAGGCCCGCCTTATCGGAGTGGGCGCCTCGAGCGCGGGCGAGGCGGGGCTCGGGACCAGCCAGCGCTGCATGGGCTCGATCAGGGAGGGGCCCGCGGAGAGCGCGAGCGAGGTGCCGAGGAAGCCGCGGCGGGCGAGCATCAGGTCGCTGCGCGAGAACTCGCTGATCAGCTCGACGGTGCCGGTACCGGTCCAGGGCAGGTCGACGCCGGAGAGCGACGGCGACTGGTGGGCCGTGCGCAGGCCGAGGTCCTCGATGGCGACGACGGAGCCGAAGCGCTCGGAGAACAGCTCGGACAGGATCCGCGGGATCGGCTCCCGCGGCTGCTCGCCGTCCAGCCAGCGGCGCACGCGCGAGGTGTCGGTGGAGATGTGATTGGCACCCAGCTGGCGCGCCCTGCGGTTCACCTGGCGGGCGAGTTCGCCCTTCGACCAGCCGCTGCGGACGAACCACGAAGTCAGCTGCTCGTTGGGGCGCTTGTCGGCGTTCGCGCCGCTGCCGCTGCTGCCGCCCACTGGAACGCCCCCATCCCTAGGTGTCGCTTGTGCGCTGGATACGCCAAGCCCCTACAGAATGCCGCGAGTTACTGCCTTGCGTCCGGCGAATCTCACCCGTCGAACAGGAAAGCGACTTGCCTCCGGCATACCCACGAGCGCACACATCCCTGCGTTCGTGCACTGAAAGTAATCCTACGATCACCCTTCCGGCGAGGGCGATCCGTGAAACGCCACCATTCGCCACCCCTTCGAATGAACTCATGGACGGCTACACGCGATTCACTTGACACAGGCCAGCCGCGAGTGGGCGGAGCGGTGCACACCGGGGCGCACGCATCCGCTCGCACCACCCGAACCACCCCTGGGCGCCGCCGAGTTGAGGCATCGACGACCTCCGGCGACGCAGGGTCACGGTTTCACTCCGGCACGTAACCAGCGATCCGCTCGACCCGTTGGAGGGGGCATGGGCTTCACGATCGGCGGCAGCCGTGGGATCCGCACCGCAACACCGTCCGGCCGGCCCGGCTCACGACGCCGCGGCCGCAGCTCGGACTGCACCGCGGTGGCCGAGTTCACCGGACTGTGGGGCTGGGTCGTGCGCCCCGGCGCACGCGCCGCCGACGGACACTGCTCCTGCGGCAAGGCCGACTGCCGGGCACCCGGCGCCCACCCGCTGGACTTCGCCGCCGAGATCCCGGCCGGCGCCACCCTCGACGAAGTGACCACCGCGTGGGGCGAGTTCCCCGGCGCCGCGGTCATGCTCCCGGTGGGCCGCACCTTCGACATCCTGGACGTGGCCGAGCCCGCCGGGCGGCGCGCCCTGGTCCGCATGGAGCGCATGGGCATCCCGCTCGGCCCGGTCGCGGCCACCCCCGAGGGCCGCGCCCAGTTCTTCGTCGCCCCCGGCGCCGTCGCCGAGCTGCCCGAGCTGCTCTACCGGATGGGCTGGGACGACGCCGATCTGGACCTGCGCGGACTCGGGCGCGGGGACCACATCACGGCCCCGCCGTCCGACCGCGGGGGCCGGGGCCCGGTGCGCTGGCTGCGCGCGCCGGAGCCGGACTCGGCGACGAACCCGCCGCAGGCACGGCTGCTGCTCGGGACACTGGCGTACGTGTGCCACCGGTCGGCGACGGCCTAGCCGGGGGCACGCATGCCGAAGGGCCCGCTTCCGGCTGCACCCCGGGAAGCGGGCCCTTCTTGGTTCGCATCTGGTGCGTACGACGCCGGGTTCAGCGGCGTACGAGAGAGAGCGGGGAGACAGCTAGTCCCCGATCAGCGCGTCCACGAACGCCTCGGGCTCGAACGGAGCCAGATCGTCCGGCCCCTCGCCCAGGCCCACCAGCTTGACCGGAACGCCCAGTTCGCGCTGGACCGCGACGACGATGCCGCCCTTGGCGGTGCCGTCGAGCTTGGTGAGGACGATGCCGGTGATGTCGACGACCTCGGCGAAGACGCGGGCCTGGACCAGGCCGTTCTGGCCGGTGGTGGCGTCCAGGACGAGCAGGATCTCGTCCAGCGGGCCGTGCTTCTCGACGACGCGCTTGACCTTGCCGAGCTCGTCCATGAGGCCGGTCTTGGTGTGCAGTCGGCCCGCGGTGTCGATGAGCACCACGTCGACGCCCATCTCGCTGCCTTCCTTGACCGCGTCGAAGGCGACGGAGGCGGGGTCGCCGCCCTCGGGGCCGCGCACCGTGTAGGCGCCGACGCGCTCGCCCCAGGTGGTCAGCTGCTCGGCGGCGGCGGCACGGAAGGTGTCCGCGGCGCCGAGCACGACGGTCTTGCCGTCGGCCACGAGGACGCGGGCGAGCTTGCCGGTGGTGGTGGTCTTGCCGGTGCCGTTGACGCCGACGACCATGACGATGCCCGGGACCTTCGACGACGGGTCGGACTCCGTCTTGACCTCACGGTCGAAGTCGGTGCCGACGAGCGTGAGCAGCTCCTCGCGGAGCAGGGCGCGCAGGTCCGCGGGGGTGCGGGTGCCGAGCACCTTCACGCGCTCGCGCAGGCGCTCCACCAGCTCCTGGGTGGGCGCGACGCCGACGTCGGCGGTGATGAGGGTGTCCTCGATCTCCTCCCAGGTGTCGTCGTCCAGGTGCTCGCGCGAGAGGAGCGTGAGCAACCCCTTGCCGAGCGTGTTCTGGGACCGGGCGAGACGGGCGCGCAGCCGGACGAGCCGGCCGGCGGCGGGCTCGGGGATCTCGATCTCGGGCGCCGCGGGCTCGATGACCTCGGGCTCCTCGACGACCGGGGCCTCGGCCTCGGGGAGCTCGACCTCCTCGATCGTGCGGCGCGGTTCTTCGCGCGGCTCCTCGGCCTCGTCGCCGACATGCGGCTCGGCCGGGGGCGCGGTGATGGTCGGCGTGGTCGAGGGCGCGGAGGGCGGCAGCTGCTTCTTCTTGCGGCTGCTGACCACGAGCCCGCTGATGGCGCCGACCGCGACCAGAGCGATGACTACAGCAAGGATGACGATTTCCATAACGGGACCAGTATCGGCCACGCCTCCCGCTGCGGGCGCATCCCCGTGCGATCGCACGAGCCAGGCGCTCGGCGACCGGGACACCCTGTGTGGGATCACACATACCTGGACATTTGATTTATTTAGGGCAAACGTACGACACTTGTCTGGCCCCACCTGTCCCCAGGGGCGCCCCTCCCTCCGGGGCTCCACCGCGCGAAGAGCGTCCCCCGCCGGAGCCCCCACTCCTCCCCCACGGAGTCACCGCATGCCCACCGAGTCCCCCAGCGCTGCCCCGGCCGGCGAGAGCGCGATAGAGACCCGCGGCCTCGAGCCCGTCCCGGACAGCGAGCGCACCGGCAAGGTCCGCGAGCTGTTCCCCACCTGGGTCGCCGCCAACATCAGCGTGCTGCTGCTCACCATGGGCGCCGGCCTGGTGGTCTTCAACGGCCTCAACATCTGGCAGGTGCTGATCGTCGCGGCCGTGGCGCCGATCGTCTCGTACGGGATCGTCGGTCTGATCTCGATCGCGGGCAAGCGGGGCGGCTCCCCGGGCATGGCGCTCTCCCGCGCGGTCTTCGGCCAGCGCGGCAACCTCTTCCCCGGCTCGCTGATCTGGGTGGCCCGCTGGGGCTGGGAGACGATCAACGCGGTCACGGGTGCGTACGCGATCCTGACCGTGCTCGACCTGCTCTTCGGCATCAAGTCGAACACCCCGCTGATCGTGGTCACGCTGCTGCTCTTCGTCGCCGGTACGTTCGTGGTGTCGGGCCTCGGCATCAACGCGCTGCGGGTGTGCAGCAAGTGGTCGACGTACCTCTTCGGCGCCTTCAGCGTCCTCGTCCTCATCTACCTGGCCGCCAACACCGACTGGTCCGCCGTCTTCGACAAGCCGGCCGGCTCCGCCGCGATGGTCGTCGCGGGCGTCGGCATGATCGGCGCGGGCGGCATCAGCTGGGTGCCGACCGGACCGGACTTCACGCGCTACCTGCCTCGGGAGGCTTCCGCGAAGAAGTTGGTCGGCACGACGATCGGCGGCGCCGGCATCGTCGTCCTTCCGATGGTCCTGATGGGCGCCGTGATGGCGGTCGCCACCCCGGGCCTGGCCGAGGCGCAGGACCCGGTCTCCTTCATCGGCACGCTCCTTCCGAACTGGATCGCGGTGCCGTACCTGGTGATCGCCCTGGTCGGCATGGTGCTGATCAACTCGATGTCGATGTACTCGGCGGGCTTCACCGCGCAGACCCTCGGCATCCGTGTCCCGCGCCACTGGGCGGTCAGCGTGAACGCCGTGATCAGCCTGGCCTTCGGATGCCTGCTCATGCTCGTGGCGACGAGCTTCATCGGCTCGTTCATCTCCTTCCTCACGTTGCTCGCGGTGGCGTTCTCCGCCTGGATCGGCGTCTTCGGCGTCGACATGCTGCGCCGCAAGTCGTACGACGCCGCGGCGCTCATGGACACCACCCGCACCAGCGCCTACTGGTACAAGGGCGGCTTCGCCTGGCAGGCCATGGTCGCCTGGGCGGTGGCGCTGGTGACCGGCCTGCTGTTCACCAAGGTCGACTGGTTCGCGGGCCCGCTCGCCACCTCCTGGATCGGCGAGAACGGTCTGGGCTGGGCAGCCACGATCGTCCTCTCCGGCGTGCTGTACGCGGTGCTGCCGCGGACGCCGGAGGTCGCGACTCCCGCCGCTGCCGAGGCGGATGAGGAAGAGAAGGTCGCGGCCCTTACTATCTGACGCCGCGTCAACTACCGTCCCCCTTCGCCAACCCACGGTCCGGTCGAAGGGGGACGTTTTCCATGCCCGTCACGGTCGTACGCTTCAACCTCGTCGATCCCGACGGGACGCCCGAGTCGCTCGCCGACCGCTACGGCGCCGCGGTCGAGATGGCCAAGTACTGCGACGGCGCGGGGGTGAACTCGATCCAGACCGAGGAGCACCACGGCGCCGACAACAACTGGATCCCCTCCCCCTTCCACTTCGCGGGAGCGGTCTTCGGCGCCACCCGGACCATCGCGGTCACCGTCTCCGCGATCATCGGCCCGCTGCACGACCCGCTGCGGATCGCCGAGGAGATCGCGGTCCTCGACCTGATCAGCAAGGGCCGTCTGGTGACGGTCGCCGGCATCGGCTACCGGCCCGCCGAGTACGAGGCGTTCGGCGTCGAGTGGGGCCGGCGCGGCAAGCTCCAGGACCAGCTCCTGGAGACGCTGCTCAAGGCCTGGACGGGCGAGCCCTTCGACTATCAGGGCCGCACGGTCCGGGTCACCCCGCGCCCGTACACCCAGCCCAACCCCCTTCTCCTGGTGGGCGGTTCCTCCCAGGCGGCGGCCCGCCGCGCGGCCCGCCTCGGCCTGCCGTTCTTCCCCAGCGCGCACATGCCCGAGCTGGAGGCCTACTACAAGGCGAAGTTGGAGGAGTACGGCACCGAGGGCTGGACCATGATGCCCGCCAAGGAGACCCCGCTCCTGCACCTCTCCGAGGACCCGGACCACACCTGGGCGACGTACGGCAAACACTTCCTGCACGAGGCGCAGATGTACGCCTCCTGGGGGTCCAAGGACATCAAGTCGGCCGTACGATCCCACGCCACGACCGTGGCGGAGCTGCGCGAGGAGGGCGTCTACCGGATCCTCACGCCCGACGAGTGCGTCGACTTCGCCAACAACTCGGACGACCCGATGACCAGCCTCGTCCTGCACCCGTTGTGCGGCGGCATGCCCATCGACGAGGGCTGGCGCAGCCTGCACCTGCTCGCGGAAAGCGTGCTCCCCCGGCTCACCGGCTGAGCCGGCCGAACCTGTTGAGCCGGGAAGACGTGCTGCCCCGGCTCAACAACTGAGCCGAGGCAGCACGAGAGGAGAGGGGCAGCGGGGGGTTAGCCCATCTCCTCCAACGCCTTGCCCTTGGTCTCCTTCACGAACTTGAGCACGAAGGGGATCGAGAGCACGGCGAAGAATGTGTAGATGAGGTACGCGCCCGAGAGGTTCCAGTCGGAAAGGCTCGGGAAGCTGGCCGTGATGGCCCAGTTGGCGAGCCACTGCGCGGCGGCGGCGACACCGAGCGCGGCGGCGCGGATCTTGTTCGGGAACATCTCGCCGAGGAAGACCCAGACCACGACACCCCACGACAGGGCGAAGAAGAGCACGAAGGCGTGGGCGGCGATCAGCGCCACGAGGCCCTGGGTGTCGGGGAGTTTGCCCGCGGCGTCCAGCTTGGCGGAGAACGCCCAGGCCTCCAGGGCGAGGGCGATCGCCATACCGGCGGAGCCCACCAGGGCGAGCGGCTTACGGCCGACCCGGTCGACCAGGACCATCGCGATCACGGTGCCGATGATGTTGATGATCGACGTGGTGAACGAGTAGAAGAACGAGTCGCTCGGGTCGATGCCGACGGACTGCCACAGCGTCGAGGAGTAGTAGAACGCGACGTTGATGCCGACGAACTGCTGGAAGACCGAGAGGCCGATACCGATCCAGACGATCGGCTTGAAGAGGAAGCTGCTGCCGCCGAGCAGGTCCTTGAAGGTGGACTTGTGCTCGCTGCGCATCGCGTGCTCGATCTCGGTGACGCGGGCGTCCAGGTCGACGTGTCTGCCCTCGACCTCTTCGAGGATCTGCTTGGCCTTCTCGTTCTTGCCGACCGAGATCAGAAAGCGCGGGGACTCGGGGATCGCGAAGGACAGCACTCCGTAGAGCACGGCCGGGACGACCATCACGCCGAGCATGACCTGCCAGGCCTCGAGGCCCATGATCTTGTCGCGGTCGTTGCCGCCCGCGGCGTTCAGAATGCCCCAGTTGACCAGCTGCGAGACCGCGATGCCGATGACGATCGCGGCCTGCTGGAAGGACCCGAGCCGGCCGCGGTAGGCGGGCGGCGCGACCTCGGCGATATAGGCCGGGCCGATGACCGAGGCCATACCGATCGCGACACCACCGAGCACCCGCCAGAAGGCGAGGTCGTAGAGCGCGAAGGGCAGCGCCGAGCCGACGGCGCTGATGGTGAAGAGCGCGGCGGCGATCCGCATCACGTGGATACGGCCGATACGGTCGGCGAGGCGGCCCGCGATCGCGGCGCCGATGGCGCAGCCGAGCAGGGCGATGGCGATGACCTGGCCGAGCGCGCCGGAGCCGATGTCGTACTTGCTGCCGATCGCACCGACGGCGCCGTTGATCACAGCGCTGTCGTAGCCGAAGAGGAAGCCGCCCATGGCAGCCGCGGCCGTAATGAAGATGACATGGCCGAGGTGCTCGGGCTGAGCCTCTCGGGCTCCGGATCCCGGAACCTTCGCTGTGCTGGTCACGTGTACTCCTGGGTACCCGGGCTGCGGTGTCCGGGCATGTGGGGGAGGCCCTCTAAGTGGCGCACAACATCCGGCGGCCCACCACTTGAAGGTAAAAACAACGTTGCAGACACTATGCCTTCAAGTTTCGAAGTCAATAGGTGAGTGACTATGAACTTTTAGGCAACCGAGAGTCATTGAGGTTCAACTCTTGAAGGCATGAGGGTTGGGCCGCTCAGCGCAGCCGCTGGCTGATCACCTTGGAGACGCCGTCGCCCTGCATGGACACGCCGTACAGCGCGTCCGCGACCTCCATGGTCCGCTTCTGGTGCGTGATCACGATGAGCTGCGAGGACTCCTGCAGCTCCTGCATGATCCGGATCAGCCGCTGCAGATTGGTGTCGTCGAGCGCGGCCTCGACCTCGTCCATCACGTAGAACGGGCTCGGCCGCGCCTTGAAGATCGACACCAGCATCGCCACGGCCGTCAGCGAGCGTTCACCGCCCGAAAGCAACGAAAGGCGCTTGACCTTCTTGCCCGGCGGCCGGGCCTCGACATCCACGCCCGTGGTGAGCATGTTGTCGGGATCGGTCAGAATCAGCCGCCCCTCACCACCCGGGAAGAGCCGTGAGAAGACGCCCTCGAACTCGCGGGCCGTGTCCCGGAAGGCCTCGGTGAACACCTGCTCCACGCGCTCGTCGACCTCCTTCACCACCTGCAGCAGGTCGGCGCGGGTCTTCTTCAGGTCCTCGAGCTGCTCGCTCAGGAACTTGTGACGTTCCTCCAGCGCGGCGAACTCCTCAAGCGCGAGCGGATTGACTTTTCCGAGCTGCTGGTACGCCCGTTCGGCTGACTTGAGCCGCTTCTCCTGCTCCGCCCGTACGAACACGACCGGCCGGTTCCGCGGGTGGTCCGGGTCCTCCGGAAGCTCCTCGCCCTCGGCGGGCGGCGACGGCGGGACCGGCTGGTCCGGGCCGTACTCGGAGACCAGCCCGGCCGGCTCCACGCCCAGCTCCTCCAGGGCCTTGGCCTCCAGCTGCTCGATCCGCATGCGCTTCTCGGCGCCGAGCACCTCGCCCCGGTGGACGGAGTCCGTCAGCTTGTCCAGCTCGGCCTTGAGGTCACGCCCGGCAGTGCGCTCGGCGGTCAGGTCCAGCTCGCGCCCGGCCTTGGCCCGCTCGGCGGCGGCCCGCTCGGCCTCGGCCCGGACCAGGGACACCTCGACGTGGGCGAGCAGTTGGCGGGCGCCGGACGCGACGGCCTCGGCGACGGCGGCCTCGTGCCGCATCCGGGACCTGCGCTGCTCGGCACGCGCGCGTGCCTCGCGTTCGGCGCGGGCGGCCCGGTCCAGGCCGTCGGCGCGGCCCGCGAGTCCCTTGACGCGCTCCTCGTGGGTACGCGCCTGGAGTCGGGCCTCCATCTCGGTCTGGCGGGCGTTGGCACCGTCGGCCGCGAGGCGATCGCGTACGGACGTGTCCGGCTCCTCGTCCCCTCTTTCCCCGGAGGGGGCGGCCTCCTCGGCGACTTCGAGCCGCTCCGCCAGCTCCTCGGCGTCCTGCATCGCCCGGTCGAGCGCGTCCTGCGCCCGGGCCGCGGCGGCCGTCATGCGCTCGGCCTCCCCCGCGGCCCCGCGCGCCTGGCCCGCGAGCCGGCCCAGCTGCTGCGAAACGGCGTTCTTCTCCCGGTCGGCGACCCGCCGCCGCTCCCCCAACTCCTCGACCAGGGCGGCCTGTTCACGCCGCCGCTCGGTGGCGGCGCGCTGCACCCCGGCCAGTTCCTCGCACCGTACGGCCAGCTCTTCCAGCTCGGCCGCCGCCTCGTCGACGGAGGCCTGCACTTCCAACAGGCTGGGCGCCCCGGCGGATCCACCCTGCGCGAAGTGCGCCCCGAGCACGTCGCCCTCCGCCGTCACCGCGGTCAGCTCGGGCTGCGCGTAGACAAGATCCTCGGCGTCCTCCAGCGTGCCGACGACCACGACCCCGCGCAGGAGCCTGCGTACGGCGGGCCTCAACTCGTCGGGGCAGCGCACCAGATCGGCGGCGTACGGCGGCCCGTCGTTCTGCTGAGGCACGTCCCCCGTGTCGGGCGCCCCGGAAAGGAGGAGCGCCGCCCGCCCCGCGTCCTGCTTGCGGAGCAGCCGGATCGCCTCGGCCGCCGTCCCCGGATTGGCCACGGTGATGGCATCCGCCGCGGCGCCGAGCGCGGCCGCGACCGGCACCTCGAACCCGGGGGCCACGCTGAGCAGTTCGGAGGCTGGCCCGAGCAGCCCGGCAAGCCGGTCCTTGGCCGCGAGCAGCGCGCCCGTGCCGTCCTTGCGGCGCAGCCCGAGGGCCAGCGCGTCATGCCGGGCCGAGGTCGCCGCCCGCTTCCGCTCGGCCGCGGTGACCGCCTCGCGCGCCGCACTCAGCGCGGCCTCGGCCTCGGCGAGCTCCCGCTTGGCGGCGTCGTGCTGCTCCCCTATGGCGGTGTCGTCCGCGTCCAGCCCGTCGACCTCGGCCTTGAGCTGCTCGTACTCCTCCTGCGCGGCGACCGCCCGCTCCTGCGCCTCGTCCCGGGCGGTGGCGAGCCGGTCGATCTCGGCCTTGGCCGAAGCGGCCTTGGAGCGGGCCGCGTTGACCTGTCCGTGCAGCCGGGCAAGGCCCTCGCGCCGGTCGGCGATGGCCCGCGCCACGTCCTTGAGGCGCCGCTCCTCGACGGCGAGCTCCCGCTCCAGCTCGGCCCGGTGCGCGACGGTGTCGTCCAGGGCCCGCTCGGCCGCTTCGAGCGCGGCCTCCAACTCGGCCTCCTGCTCCCGGATCCGGGCGGCCTCGCGCTCCATGTCCTCGGGGTCGCGCCCGCGCCGCTCCTCGGCGGGCGCCTGCGTCGCGCTCTTCACCCGGGCGTCCGCGAGGCTGATCGTGCCGCGCACCCGCTCGGCCAGCTGGGACAGCTCGTACCAGGTCTGCTGGGCCTGCTGCAGGCGTGGGGCGAGGCGCCGCACCTCGTCCTCCAGCGCGGCCTCGCGCGTGATCGCGGCCTTCAGATCGGCTTCCGCTGAATCCTTCCGCCGCTTCAGTTCCGCCTCGTCCGCGACCTCGGTACGCAGCGCCTCCTGGAGACGTACGAGATCGTCGGCGAGCAGCCGCAGCCGGGCGTCGCGCAGATCGGCCTGGATGACGGCGGCCCGCCGCGCCACCGCGGCCTGCCTGCCGAGCGGCTTGAGCTGGCGCCGCAGTTCATCGGTGAGGTCCTGCACGCGCGCGAGGTTGGCCTGCATCGCATCGAGCTTCCGCAGCGCCTTCTCCTTGCGCTTGCGGTGCTTGAGGACGCCCGCGGCCTCCTCGATGAAGGCCCTGCGCCCCATGGGGTCGGCGTGCAGCACGGAGTCGAGCTGGCCCTGCCCGACGATGACGTGCATCTCGCGCCCGATGCCCGAGTCGGACAACAGCTCCTGAATGTCCAGGAGTCGGCAGGTGTCTCCATTGATCTGGTACTCGCTGCCGCCATTGCGGAACATGATCCGCGTGATGGTGACCTCGGCGTACTCGATGGGCAGCACGCCGTCGGAGTTGTCGATGGTGAGGGACACCTCGGCCCGGCCGAGCGGCGGCCGCCCGGTGGTGCCGGCGAAGATGACGTCCTCCATCTTGCCGCCGCGCAGCGATTTGGCGCCCTGCTCGCCCATGACCCAGCTCAGCGCGTCCACGACATTGGACTTGCCGGAACCGTTGGGACCGACGACGCAGGTGATGCCGGGCTCGAAACGCAGCGTCGTCGCCGAGGCGAAGGATTTGAACCCGCGGAGGGTCATGGCCTTGAGGTGCACGCCCGGACTCTACCTATCGGTCCTGTCTCACTCCATGAACCCGCGGTTTCACCGAACAAGGTGCAGGGCACACCAGACGTGAGAAAGCCCTTCCAGGAGCCCTGTCGAAAGAAAGAAGGGACGCCGAAGCGTCCCTTGCAGATCTTCTTCACAAGCGGCTGACATGAGCAGCCCGACCCATTTGCCTTACGCGGCGGGGTCAGGCAAGCGCAGGCTCCGCCTGGGGTACGTCGATGCTCTCCACGAGCGAGTCGCCGGGGTGAGAAGCGGCAGCAGTAGCCAACGCGTCATTTTCGGCCTGGATGCGTACGAGCTCTGATTCCAGGTCCTGGACGCGCTGCTGAAGCCGTCGCATCTCGGCGAGAAGTCGCGGGTCTGAGCCGCCGACGTAACCGAGAAGCGCCTTTGCCATGATGGATGGTCCTCCACACTGAGTGACCGACCGAAGCGGTGTGGGTCGTGAGGGAAGCACCCGCGGTGATTGGCACTGCTTGTTGTTCTGCGTGTTCTCACATGCCAAACAGCTAGGGTGCGCGGGGACTTCCAGCGTCTCACCAAAATGTTTGACGGTCAACACGATCACACCCCGTATTGGCGGGCAAACCTGGGGGCACACGCTCTCGCGCGGCTCTCCTGCAGGGCCCAGGGGCGTGGAGATCATCCTTACTTGCGCAGCCTGGCACGGCAAGGCTTTGTTGGCAACCACCAGGTCATTTCTGCCCCGCACACATGCCCCGGGCATCTGATATGGAGCCGGTCCCGTCAACGGATGGCGAATCCGTCATAAATGCCGCGTGGGGCATCCCAGATCTCGGTGACACCGTCGACCCGGCCGGGTGTGTCGCCGCGTTCCAACCAGTCGAGCAGTTTCTCGCAGCCGACCCTCGATCCCTCCGCCACGACCTGCACCCGTCCGTCGGCGAGATTGAGCGCGAAGCCGGTGATGCCACCGAGCTCGAGTGCCTTTGCCCTGGTGAACCAACGAAAGCCCACTCCTTGTACATGGCCGCGCACCCAGGCGACGAGCCGAGCCTCTTCGTTCATGTGTGCAAGCTAACCGGCCAATTGCTCTGGGAGCACTTCACCCCCATCCGTCATCGCGTACAGTCGCGAAAAGATAAGCTCACCCGTTTGGGTGAGCTTCTGTAGTGAGTGTTACAGCAGTCGAGAACGGCCGTAAGAACGAGCCGCTAGGACGAGGAAGGCCAGGAGATGGGACGCCACCGACGCTCCGACGCCGGCCCTGCCGCCGAAGCTCCCCACCAGGCCGGGATCCCCGGTCAGCGGAGCGCGAGCTCGCACCGCCGCGCCAAGCGCCCCGCGGCCCCCGTGCGCACCGGCCTGCTCGGTGTTTCCGCCGCCGTGGCCCTGGGTGCCGTGGCCGTCGCCTCCGGCCTGCTGCCGGGCGGGGACAACTACCAGCTCGGCGGCGGCAGCGACCCCGGCAAGGTGCGGGCCGCGAGCAGTCCGAACGACCTCGAGTCGCAGGGCGGCGCCGACACGGACCAGGAGCGCAGGGAGACGGCCGCGAGCCGTGGCTCCGAGCGCCCCGAAGCGTCCAAGTCGCCCTCCTCGGAGCCGTCCGCGAAGCCCTCCAAGACGCCTTCCAAGGAGCCGTCCTCGGACGACTCGGACAAGGCCGGCAGCGGCAAGGACAAGGCCTCTACCCCGTCCCGTGACACTTCGCCGGAGCCCAAGCAGTCGTCCTCGCCCTCGAAGCCGTCGAGCGGCGAGACGTCCGCCGAGGCCCAGGTGCTCGCCCTGGTCAACCAGGAGCGCGCCAAGGTCGGCTGCAGCCCGGTCCGCGCCGACGGCGACCTGTCCGCACTGGCCGGCGCCTTCAGCGAGGACATGGCCGACCGGGGCTTCTTCGACCACACCGACCCGGACGGCGCCACCCCCTGGGACCGCGCCGACTCGGTCGGCATAGCCAACCTCGGCGGCGAGAACATCGCCAGGGGCCAGGCCAACGCCCAGTCGGTGATGGACTCCTGGATGAACAGCACCGGCCACCGAGCCAACATCCTGAACTGCGACTACAAGACCCTCGGCGTCGGCGCCTACTTCGGGTCCGGCGGTCCCTGGTGGACCCAGGACTTCGGCTTCTAGCCGTTACGCCCCTGACCTCGGCGGTCGCTGGCAGCGCGGGCAGAAATAGCTGGAGCGGTTCATCCACGGCCGTCGGCGCATCGGTGTTCCGCAGCGCCGGCACGGCTCGTCCTCCCGGCCGTACGCGTCCAGGGAGCGCTCGAAGTAGCCGGACTCCCCGTTCACATTGACGTAGAGGCTGTCGAAGCTGGTGCCGCCGACAGCGAGCGCCGCGTTCATCACGTCCCGGACGTGGCCCAGGAGTTCCGCGGTCTTCGGCCGCGTGAAGGTGGCGGTGGGCCGCTCGTAGTGCAGCTTCGCACGCCACAGGGCCTCGTCGGCATAGATGTTGCCGACGCCGCTGATCAGGGACTGGTCGAGCAGGGCCCGCTTGATGGTCGTACGTTTCCGCCGCAGCGCCTCATGGAAGGCCGCGTCGTCGAAGACCGGGTCCAGGGGGTCGCGGGCGATGTGCGCGATGACGTCGGGCAGCCCGTCCGGAGTGTTCTCGTGCAGCGAGAGCCCGCCGAAGGTGCGCTGGTCGACGAAGCGCAGCTCGGTTCCCTGCGCATCGTCGAAGCCGACCCGGATCCGCAGGTGCTTCTCGTCGGGGGCGTCGTTCGGCTGGACCAGGAGCTGGCCGCTCATGCCGAGGTGCGCGAGCACGGAGCTCGGCGAATCCGCGAGCGGCAGCCACAGATACTTCCCGCGCCGCTGGGCGAGCCCGATCCGATGCCCCTTGAGCTGCGCCGCGAAGTCCCCACCACCGGCGAGGTGGCGGCGTACGGCGCGCGGATGCAGCACCTCGACCTCGTTGACGACGCGACCGCTGATCCAGCGTTCGAGCCCACGACGTACGACTTCGACCTCGGGCAACTCAGGCACGGGAACCCCCAGTTCACGTCACCGTGCGGGCAGACTCGCTGCCGCCACACCGTGTGGGCAGTCGTTCCGCAGGGCGGAACGGGTGGGCACACCCCCGGTGCCGGATCGCCTGCAAGGGGGCGCAAAGGCGTGCAACGTACCGCAGGAAAAAGCGACGGCCCGTCCCGCGTAATGGGCGGGACGGACCGTCGTACAGCTATACGGCTCAGACGCGAAGAGCGTCAGGCAGTAGCGGTATCTGCCTCAGCCTCAGCCGGGGCTGAAGCGGATGCGGAGGCGGCGGAGGCAGCAGCCTCGGCCTTCTCCCGCTCGTCCGCGGCAGCGCGAATCGCACGCCACGCGGACTCGGCGGCCTGCTGCTCCGCCTCCTTCTTGCTGCGGCCGGTGCCGGTGCCGTACGAGACGCCTCCGACGCGGGCAGCAGCGGTGAAGGTCTTCTCGTGGTCGGGGCCCGTCTCCGAGACCAGGTACTCGGGTACGCCGAGCCCTTCGGTCGCGGTGAGCTCCTGGAGGCTGGTCTTCCAGTCCAGGCCGGCCCCGAGGTTCGAGGACTTCTCGATCAGGGGGTCGAAAAGGCGGTGGACCAGCTCGGAAGCCGCGTCCAGACCCTGATCGAGATAGACCGCGCCGATCACCGCTTCAAGGGTGTCGGCGAGGATGGATGCCTTGTCCCGGCCACCTGTGCCCTCTTCACCGCGGCCGAGCCGGATGAAGGCGCCGAGGTCGAGCCCACGGCTCACCTCGGCGAGCGCACGCGAATTGACCACCGCGGCCCGCAACTTGGCCAGTTGGCCTTCGGGCAGGTCGGGGTGGGTGGTGTACAGCGTGTCCGTGACGACGAGGCCGAGCACGGAGTCCCCGAGGAACTCCAGCCGCTCGTTCGTCGGCAGACCGCCGTTCTCATACGCGTACGAACGGTGGGTCAGTGCACGCACCAGAAGGGCGGACTCGAGGTGATACCCGAGCCGCCCTTCCAGAAGCGTGTGGGACGAGGCCGTGTTCTCCGCCTGCTTTTTGGCGTTTTCCGCCTTGGCGTCAGACATCGTGCCTCTCACCAGCCGCTCAGACCTCGAGGACCTGGCGCTTGTTGTAGGTGCCACAGCTGGGGCACGCGATGTGCTGCAGCTTCGGCTCCTGGCAACGCTCACACGAAACCAGGGTGGGGACCGCAGCCTTCCACTGCGACCGGCGGTGGCGCGTGTTGCTGCGCGACATCTTCCGCTTCGGAACAGCCACGGCTACTTCTCCTGCTTCTCGTCGACGCCAGCTTCGGCGCCGCTCATCTCGTCCTTCTCGCCGTCCTGGAGCGAACCAGCGAGTCCCTGCAGTGCCGCCCAACGGATGTCGGCGACGTCGTGGTGGTGGCCCGGATTGTCGTTCAGGTTGATTCCGCATTCGGAACACAGACCCGCACAGTCCTCCCGGCACACCGGCTGCATCGGCAGTGCGAGCACCACCGCATCACGCAGCACGGGCTCGAGGTCGAACATGCCGTCCTCGAGGGGGATCATGTCCTCGTCGTCCTCGGCGTCGTCGGCCGGTTCCGCCTGCTTGCTGCGGCCCCGGTCGTCGGCGTCAGGGTACGAGTACATCTCCTGGAAGTCCGCATCGAGCTCTCGCTCGAGCGGCTCCAGACACCTTACGCACTCCCCGTCGACCCGTGCACGGGCGGTGCCTGTGACAAGCACCCCTTCCATGACCGACTCGAGCCGGAGCTCGATCTCCACCGGGGCGCCTTCCGGCGTCCCGATGACTCCCTGGATACCGAAGTCCTTGGGAGCCTCGATGGTGCGGGTCAGCCGCTGCATGGCACCCGGACGCCGCCCCAGCTCGTGTGTGTCGAACACGAGGGGGTTGCGGTGGTCAAGGCGCGTGCTCAGGGCTGTTCCTGCTTTCGATCATCGAAGTCGTGGGGAGGCCGCTCTCACCCACTGGGTGGGCAGCCTTGATCGCGGGCGTACACGCGACCGAAGAGCCAGGATACTGGACCTTTCGCTCTCGGCCCAATCCGGTGCTCGGGCCCCGGTCCGCGATGGCTAGTTCTGCCCCTGGCCGCGGCCCTGCTCGTACTGACGCAGCTGGTCGACGCTGATCATGCTGGTGTCGAAGAGGCTGGTCTCGTCGAGGACCGAAGGATCGTGCTGGGGCTGCTGGCCGCCGTGGGTCTCGGCGTAGCCGCCGCTCTGGTCGTAGCCCTGCTGCTGCGGGTACCCGTACTGGTCCTGCTGGCCGTAGGCCGCGTAGGGGTCCTGCTGGGTCCCGTACGGCTGCTGGTCCTGGTGGCCCGCGTACGACTGCTGCTGATAGCCGTACGTGTCCTGCTGCTGGTACGCGTACGGGTCCTGCTGGGCGTACTGGGGCTGCGCGGGCACGCCGGCCGGGGCCTGCTGGGGCGGGTCCTGCTCGGGGGTGATCTGCGCCGCCTGCGGGTCGGCGAGGTCCGCGAGGAAGTCGGCGTCGCTGCCGTACCCCTGCGAGGTGCCCTCGCCCAGCTGCCCGAGGTCGTCCGTGGCCACGCGGCCCTGCAGCTTCTGGCGGCCGCGGCCGACCGCGTCGAGCGTCTTGGAGAGCACGGCCTCGAAGGCGCCGAGCTTGCCGTCCACGTACTCGTCGGCCCGGCGGCGCAAGGTCTCCGGGTCCTGGCTGCGCTCGGGAGCCTCGGTGAAGTCGGGGTCCTCGTAGCCCTGCGCGTCCAGGCCCTCGCCGGTGCCGAGGAGCTTCTCGCGGCCGCGGCCGACCGAACCGAGGGTCTTGGTGAGGACGACCTCGAAGTTGGCCAGCTTGGAGTCGACGTACACGTCGGCCTCCTGCTGGATCTCCTCGGCCTCCTGGCGGGCCTTGGCGAGAATGCGCTCCGCCTCGTCCTGGGACTGGCGGGCGACCGCGGTGTCCGAGATCAGCGAGCCGCGCTCGGCGCGGGCCGTCTCGATGATGCGGTCCGCCTCCAGGCGGGCCTGCTCGACCATCTGCTCGCGGCCGCCGATGAGCTCCTGGGCCTGGGCGAGGGAGCCGGGCAGGGCCCCGCGCACGTCTTCGAGCATCGAGAGCAGGTCGGTGCGGTTGACCACGCACGAGGCCGACATGGGCATGGACCTGGCGCCCATGACCGCCTCGACGATCTCGTCCAGTTTCTTCTGCACGTCCACCGTGTGCTCGCCACTTCCTGCCTGGGTGTCTCAGCCTGATTGGGAGACGGACGGGTCGACTGTAGCCCCATCAGCCTTTCGCGAGGCGCTCGTTGAGGGCTTCCAGGACGATCGGCGGGACCAGGTGCGACACGTCGCCGCCCCAGGCCGCGACCTCCTTGACCAGCGACGAGGACAGGAAGCTGTAGGTCGGGTTGGTGGGGACGAAGAGGGTCTCCACGCCCGAGAGGCCGTTGTTCATCTGGGCCATCTGCAGCTCGTAGTCGAAGTCACTGACGGCGCGCAGGCCCTTCACGATGGCCGGGATGTCGCGCTGCTTGCAGAAGTCGACGAGGAGGCCGTGGAAGGACTCCACCTCCACGTTCCCGAACTCGGCGGTGACCTGGCGGATCAGGTCGATGCGCTCTTCGATCTCGAAGAGGCCCTTCTTGGACTGGTTGATCATCACCGCGACGTGCACGACGTCGTAGAGGCGCGAGGCGCGGGCGATGATGTCGAGGTGTCCATTGGTGACGGGGTCGAACGACCCCGGACAGACGGCGCGGCGCAACTGAAGTCCCTCACTCTCCGGTGCGGTCATGAGATGGCGTCCGGGGTGCGGCCCGGGACGGTGTCTGCGGTGCTGCCCTCACTTGCGTCACTTGCGTTTTCGCAGGTGGAGGCGGCGCGACCGTACCAAAACGTGCCCTCGCCGTAGCGCCGGGACCTGAGCCCCTCGAACCCGTCCGGCCAGCCGAACTCGCCGCCTCTGGTGCTGCGCTCCACGGTGACGAGCGCTTCGTCGGCGAGCCAGCCCTGGGTGCGGAGTGTGAGCAGGATCTCCCGAAGATCGTCGTCGCTCACGGCGTACGGAGGGTCGAGGAAGACCAGGTCATACGGGTCACCGGGAGCCGAACCTGCAATGATTTGGGCCGCTTTGCCCGCTCTGACCTCGGCGCCGGGGAGGCCGAGCGCGCGGACGTTGTCCCTGATGGTGCGCACCGCGCGGGCGTCGGACTCGACGAGCAGGGTGTGGCCCGCTCCCCGGGACAGCGCCTCCAGGCCCACGGCGCCGGAGCCCGCGTACAGGTCGAGCACATGCTCGCCGTCCAGCGGGCCGCCGAGGAGCGACTGCCAGGTGGAGAACAGGCCCTCGCGCGCGCGGTCGGAGGTGGGGCGGGTGCCGTTGCCCGGTGGTACGGCCAGGCGGCGGCCGCCGGCGCGGCCGGCGATCACGCGGGTCATCTGGGTCCTTCGGGTTCGGCGTCGGTCTTTCGGTTCCACCCCCACGATATGGCGTGGGCCCCGGTGGTGGTCATGGCTGGGCGCCGACCGGAGTCGGGCGACGGGGCCGTCGCGGGGCAGTCACGGGGCCGTCGTAGGGCCGTCGTAGGGCCGCCGTAGGGCTTCATCCCTTCTCCAGGTACTGCTCCCGTTCCTTGTCGAGGAGCGCGTCCAGCGTCATCCGCAGCTCCGGATACCCCTCCAGCTCCGGGTCCTCGGTGACGATCGCCACCGCCTCCTCACGGGCCTCGGCGATGACCTCCTCGTCCTCGATGACCGCGAGCACCCGCAGCGACGAGCGGACCCCGGACTGCGCCTGGCCGAGAACGTCGCCCTCGCGGCGCTGTTCGAGGTCGATCCGGGAGAGCTCGAAGCCGTCCAGCGTGGCCGCCACCGCGCCGAGGCGGGCCCGGGCCGGGCTCGCCTCAGGCATCTCGGAGACCAGGAGGCACAGGCCGGGGGCCGAGCCACGGCCGACGCGGCCGCGCAGCTGGTGCAGCTGGGAGACACCGAAGCGGTCCGCGTCCATGATCACCATGGCGGTGGCGTTCGGGACGTTCACCCCGACCTCGATGACCGTCGTGGCGACCAGTACGTCCACGTCTCCGGCGGCGAAGCGGCGCATCACGTCGTCCTTGTCGTCGGGCGCCATCCGGCCGTGCAGGATCTCGACGCGCAGGCCCTTCAGCGGCCCGGCGGTCAGCTGTTGCGCGACTTCCACGACGGCGAGCGGCGGGCGCTTCTCCGCCTCGTCCTCGGCCGACTTCTTCTTCTTGGCGTCGGCCTTGTCGTCCAGGTCGTCACCGATCCGCGGGCACACGACGTACGCCTGGTGGCCCTTCTCGACCTCCTCGCGGACCCGCTCCCAGGCGCGTGCCAGGAAGTGCGGCTTGTCCGCGGCGGGCACGACATGGGTGGCGATCGGCGAGCGTCCGGCGGGGAGTTGGTCGAGGACCGAGGTCTCCAGGTCGCCGAAGACGGTCATCGCGACCGTACGCGGAATGGGGGTCGCGGTCATCACCAGGAGGTGCGGGGGCTGCTTGCCCTTGGAGCGCAGGGCGTCGCGCTGCTCGACGCCGAAGCGGTGCTGCTCGTCGACGACGACCAGGCCGAGGTCGTGGAACTGGACCTTGTCCTCGATCAGCGCGTGCGTGCCGATGACGATCCCGGCCTCACCCGTGACCAGGTCGAGCAGTGCCTTTCGGCGGCCGGCCGCGCCCATCGAGCCGGTGAGCAGCACCACCTTGGTGGCGTGCTCCGTGCCGCCGAGCATGCCGCCCTCGGCGAGCTCGCCCATCATCTCGGTGATCGAGCGGTGGTGCTGCTGGGCCAGGACCTCGGTGGGCGCGAGCATCGCGGCCTGCCCGCCCGCGTCGACCACGGCGAGCATCGCGCGCAGGGCCACCATGGTCTTGCCCGAGCCCACCTCGCCCTGCAGCAGCCGGTGCATCGGGTGCTCGGTCGCGAGGTCGTCGAAGATCTCCTTGGAGACCTTCTGCTGGCCCTCGGTGAGCGTGAAGGGCAGCTTGGCGTCGAAGGCGTCGAGCAGACCGTCCGGCGCGGGTCGCCGTGCCACGGCGGGGAGTTGGGTGTCGGCGTACCGCCTGCGGGCCAGGGCGACCTGGAGGACGAAGGCCTCGTCCCACTTCAGGCGGGACTTGGCATCGGCGATGTCCGCCTTCGTGTGCGGGCGGTGGATCTTGAGCAGAGCCTCGGGCAGCGGCACCAGGGAGCGGCCGTCGCGCAGCGCGGGCGGCAGGGGGTCGACGGCTTCCTGGACGCTGGGCAGCACGGCGTCGACCGCCTTGGCGATCTTCCAGGACTCCAGCTTGGCGGTGGCCGGATAGATCGGGATGAGCGCTCCCGCCCAGGCGTCGACCGCGTCCGAGTCGCTGCCGCCGCGCAGGAGTTCATACGCGGGGTGGGCGAGCTGCAGCTTGCGGTTGAAGGCCGAGACCTTGCCGGCGAACATCGCGCGGGTGCCGGGCAGCAGGTCCTTGTGCGGCTTGTGGATGCCGCGGCCGAAGAAGACGAGCTGCAACTGGCCGCTGCCGTCGGTGATGACGACTTCGAGGCGCTGGCCGCGGCCGCCGTTGAACTTCAGGATGCGGGCACTGGCTACCTGGGCGACCACGGTCACGTGCTCGCCCAGGGGCAGGTCTGCCAGCTGGGTGAGCTCGCCCCGCTCCGCGTACCGCCGCGGATAGTGGTGCAGCAGGTCGCCGACGGTGTGCAGGTCGAGGTGCTCGGCCATCACCTTCGCGGTGGCGGGGCCGAGCAGTTTCTTCAGAGGTTCTTCGAGCACGGGCACGCGATCCATTGCACACCACACGACTGACATCGGCGGGAGCCTGTGGAAAACCGGTCCCGACGTGCCTGTGGAAAACCCTCACGCCACCCTCGCGGCACCCGGCTGCCGGACGCCCCCGGCTATTCGACCCCGATGAGCAGCAGCGCCGACTGCCGCCCGCCGCGGTAGACGACCGTGTCCACGGCGAGGTGCGCCTCGCGCACGTGGTCCTCGAGCCGCTCGGCGACGGCCTCCGGGGCCTCGTCCCCGAGGACCAGCGTGACCAGTTCGCCGCCGGCAGCCAGCATCCGGTCGAGCACGGAAGTCGCTGTGGCCGCGACGTCGGTGCCGATCACGGCGACGTCGCCGTCGATGAGGCCGAGTACGTCCCCGGCCTGGCAGATGCCGGCCGTGGTCCAGAACTGCCGCTCGGCGACGGCCAGTTCCGCGTAGCGGGTGGCCCCGGCCGCCGAGGTCATGCCGACGACGTCCTCGTCGAAGCGGCGGTCGGGTTCGTGCACGGCGAGCGCCGCGATGCCCTGGACCGCGGAGCGGGTGGGGATGAGCGAGACCCGTACGCCTTCGGTGCGGGCCTGCTCGGCGGCGGCCGCGGCGGTGTGCCGCAGCTCGGCGTCGTTGGGCAGCAGCACGACCTCGCGGGCGTGCGCGCGCCGGATCGCGTCGACGAGTTCGCCGCTGGCCGGGGGCTCACCGGGGCGGGCGAGCACGGTGGTGGCGCCCGCCTCGGCGTACAGCGCTGCGAGACCGTCCCCGGGTACGACCGCGACGATGGCGCGCTGCGCCCGCTCGCGGGGCGGCGCCGCGAAGCCCGCGCTGTGCGCGTCCGCGGAGCCGAAGTGGGTGATGCGGATGCGGTACGGCCAGCCCGCCTCGACACCCGCCTCCACCGCGGCGCCCGCGTCGTCGACGTGCACATGGACGTTCCACAGACCGTCGCCGCCGACCACGACGAGGGAGTCGCCGAGCGCGTCGAGCCGGGTGCGCAGCCGGGCGACGGCGGCGTCCTCGGCCTCGAGGAGGTAGATGACCTCGAAGGCCGGCCCGGTGCCGTCCTCCCCGTCGGCCGGGCAATCCTCCACGAGCGCCGGATCGCCGGCGCCGGCTTGCACGCGTACGTGCACCGCATCGCCATCCACGCGCGCGTGCCCCTCCCCGTCCACACGATCGACGTCCACACGATCGACGCGCGCGTGCCCGTCCGCCGACCGGTGCCAGGGATGCGCGGGCGCCTGACCCGTCAGCGCCTGCACCAGCGCACCGAGCACTGCCACCAGGCCCTGCCCGCCCGCGTCCACGACCCCCGCGCGCCCCAGGACCGCGAGCTGTTCCGGGGTCGCGTCCAGTGCCGCACTCGCGCCCGCGTAGGCCGCCTCGGCCACTGCCGCACAGTCGCCCTCGGCCGTGGCCCCGGCCTGTGCCGCCGCCGTGGCCACCGTCAGCACGGTGCCCTCCACCGGGTGCGCGACCGCCTGGTAGCCGGACTCGGCGGCCCGTACCAGCGCCAGCCTCAAAAGCTCCCCGTCACCGGCACCCGGGGCGTGAGCCTCGTCACGCTCCGAGGCGTCCTCGACCCGCCCTCGATCGCTCTTCTCGGGTTCGCCCGCGACCACCTGGGCCACCCCGCGCAGCAGCTGCGCCAAGATCGTCCCGGAGTTCCCGCGGGCCCCGATGAGCGCTCCGTGCGCCATCGCGCGCACCGCCTCCGTGAGCGAGGGCCCGTCGCCGGAGCCCGCCGCCTCGTGGCCCGCGAACACCGCCTCCACCGCCTGGGAGGCGGATTCCACGGTCAGATAGAGGTTCGTCCCGGTGTCCCCGTCCGCGACCGGATAGACGTTGATCGCGTCGATCTCCGCGCGGGCCCTGCCGAGTGCCTCCAGAGCCAGCCCGCACCAGGTGCGCACCACGGCTGCGTCGGCATGGACGGGCTGCGGCACCTGTGCCTCCTAGCTGCGGGGTAAGTACCGCAGAGTAGTCCGGCGGCAGCCGAGGGCCCGGTCAGGGGCCGAGGCAGCCATGGTAGTTTCGTTGTACCGAGGCAGTCGTTGTATGCTGCTCCGGTTGCCCGATAGAAATCGGGACATCCCCCCTGGCACCGCCACTCAGGTCACTGAACTGAATCCGGCATGCCGGGTTTAACCGTAAGTGCATTGCATTCAGTGCATCTGAAGTCTTTGGAGTGACCCGTGGCTGCCAACTGCGACGTCTGCGGCAAGGGGCCGGGCTTCGGCAACAGCATCTCCCACTCGCACCGCCGTACGCCCCGTCGCTGGAACCCGAACATCCAGCGCGTGCGTGCCGTGATCAGTGGGACGCCGAAGCGCCTCAACGCCTGCACCTCGTGCATCAAGGCCGGCAAGGTCTCGCGCTGACGCAACGAAGCGCGGCCACCTAGCTGGTTGCTGCAGGGAGCCGATCCACCTCACGGTGGGTCGGCTTTTTGCTGTACCCACCCGTCCCGTCCGCGAGCTGCCGGAATCGGCCCGGTCCCGTCCGCGAGCTGCCAGAATCGGCCCGGTGCGATTCGGCATCCTCGGTCCCCTCGACATCCGTGACGACGACGGCAGCGCGCTCGATCCGGGCGGACAGCGGCCGCGTACGCTGCTCACCCTGCTGCTCCTGGAAGCGGGTCGCACCGTCCCGGCCGAGCGACTGCTCGACGGCCTGTACGGCGATGCGCCGCCGGCCGGTGCCGCCAATGCCCTGCAGTCCCAGATATCCCGGCTGCGCAAGCGCCTGGACGTCGCCATCGAGGCCGGTCCTGCCGGATACCGGCTCGCCGCCGACCCCGAGGACGTCGACGCGCACCGCTTCGAGAGGCTGGCCCGCGAAGGCCGGCGGACGCTCACCGCGGGGGCGCACGCCGAGGCGGCGAACGTACTGCGTGCGGCGCTCGCCCTGTGGCGGGGCCCCGCACTCCCCGACCTCGCCGGATCCCGGGCCGCTCGCTACGAGGAGCTCAGGCTCGCCGCCCACCAGGACCGCGTGGAGGCCGACCTCGCCCTCGGCGGCGGCCCCGAGCTGGTGCCCGAGCTGCGCGAGCTGATCGCCGGGCACCCGTTGAGCGAGCGCCTGTACGGCCAGCTGATGCGGGCCCTGCGGACGGCCGGGCGGCCCGCCGACGCCCTCGCCGTCTACGAGGAGGCCCGTCGCACCCTCGCCGACGAGCTCGGCGCCGACCCGTCCCCCGAGCTGGCCGCCCTGCACCTGGAGCTGCTGCAGGGCACCTCGGACACGGCCCCGCGCGGGGTTCCCGCCCAGCTCACCCGCTTCGTGGGCCGCGCCGAGGAGCTGGCGCGGATCGCCGGGCTGCTGCGCACGGAGCGGCTCGTCACCCTCACCGGCCCCGGGGGCGCGGGCAAGACCCGGCTCGCCGTCGAGGCGGCCGGGAGGCACGCGCCGGACAAGGCACCGGTCGCCTATGTGGAGCTCGCACCCCTGGCCGACGGTGCTCAGGTTCCGTACGCGATCCTCACCGCGCTCGGCGTGCGCGAGGGCGCCCGGCACCCCGCGGGCGATGCGCACGAGCGCCTTGTGTCCGCGCTCGAAGGGCGTGAGCTGCTCCTCGTGCTGGACAACTGCGAGCACCTCGTCGAGGAGGCGGCACTCCTCACCGGCCGTCTGCTCGGGGCCTGCCCGGGCCTGCGCGTCCTCGCCACCAGCCGGGAGGCGCTGGGCATCACCGGCGAGGCGCAGTGCCCGGTGCCGCCGCTGCCGCCGCGCACCGCCGAGCAGCTCTTCGCCGACCGGGCGGCGGCGGTGCGCCCGGACATCGAGCTCCACGCGCGCGTGAACGGCGATGCCGGTCCCCCGGGTTCCGCTGACGGCCACGCGCGCGTGGCCGAGATCTGCGCGGCCCTCGACGGGCTCCCCCTCGCCATCGAGCTGGCCGCCGCCCGCCTGCGCACCCTCACCCTCGACGAGCTCGCGAACCGCCTCGACGACCGCTTCCGGCTGCTCTCCCGCGGCGACCGCACCAAGGCGCCCCGGCACCGCACCCTGCGCGCGGTGGTCGAGTGGAGCTGGGAACTGCTCGACGAGGAGGAGCGGGAGCTGGCCCGGCGCTTCACCGTGTTCGCGGGCGGTGCGGACCTCGGTGCGGTCGAGGAAGTCTGCGAAGTGCCGTACCCGGACGATCTGTTGGCCTCCTTGGCCGAGAAGTCCTTCCTGGAGGTGACCGACGGCCGGTACCGCATGCTGGAGACGATCCGTGCCTTCTGTGCGCAGCAGCTCACCGAGGCGGGCGAGACGGACCGGCTGGGGGCCGCGCACGCCGCGTACTTCCTGCGCCTCGCCACCGAGGCCGAACCGTTCCTGCGCGGCCACGAGCAGCTGCACTGGCTGGCCCGCCTCGCCACCGAGCACGGCAATCTGGACGCCGCCCTGCGCCACCTCGTGGCCGCCTCCCCCGAGGACGCCCTGCGCCTGGTGGCCGCCCTGTCCTGGTACGGGCGCCTGCGCGGCGGCTACGGCGCGCTGGCCCCGCATGCCCGCGCCCTCTTCGCTGCGGTGGGCGGGGAGCCCCCGGCCGGCCTGGAGGAGGAGTTCGTGCTGTGTGTGGTGAACACCTTCACCGGTGGCGGCAGCGATCCGCGCGAGCAGGAGCGCCTCGCACGCGCGCGCCCGGTGATGGAGGCGCTGGAGTGGCCGCTGCGGCTGCCGTTCACGATGGTCCTGTGGTCGGTGGCGGCGGGGCCGCGGCACATCGACGACGCCCTGCTGAGGACCGCGCGGCACGATGGCGACCCATGGGCGCCCGCCCTGATCGAGCTGGGGCGCGGCTTCCAGGAGTGGTTCGCGGGTCGGCCCGAGGAGTCGGAGGCGTCGTTCACCCGCGCGGTCACCGGTTTCCGTGCGGCCGGTGACCGCTGGGGCATGGCCAACTCCCTTGATCCGCTGGGTGTTTTCGCGTTCTGGCGCGGTGACAGCGAGCGGGCGCTGCGCCTTCTGGACGAGGCCCTCGTGCACGTACGGGAGCTGGAGGCACCGGAGGAAACGGCCGATCTGCTGCACCGCAAGGCCACGGTCCTGCTGCACGCGGGACGCCCGGTCGAGGCCGAATCGCACTTCACGCGCGCGTGCCGGTACGCGCGTACCGCCGGCGTGATCGACAAGGAGGCCGGCGCCCTCCGCGGTCTCGGCGACACGGCCCGCATGGCGGGCGACACCGCACGCGCGCGTGACCGGTACGAAGCGGCCCTGGCGACCTGCTCGGACAACTGGTTCAGCGTCGGCGAGAGCGTACGCATCCTCATCGGCCTCGGCCGCACCGCGCTGGCCGAAGGCGCCCCGGACGAGGCCCGCGACTGGTTCGCCCAGGCCCGCACGCTGGCCGACGACGCCCCGCTCGAACTGGCCGAGGCCGCCGAGGCGTTGGCGTCCGTCGAGCCTCCGGAGCAGGCGGCCCGACTGCTCGGCGCGGCCGCCGGGCTGCGCGGCACCGAACTCCTCGGCGACCTGGACGTGGCCCGCACCCGGGCGGCGGTGCGCGCGGAGCTCTCCCCGGCGGCGTACAAGACGGCCTTTGAACTGGGGAGAACGGCCGCAACCATCAATTGAGAAACCGCGACGGCGAGCAACCAGGTCCGCGAGAGCGGCGGCGGTTTAGCCGCAAAGAGGTGTCAGCGGCCGTCAGCGAGCGGTAAGCCGGCGGTCAGCGCCCGGCCCGAAGCTCATCCACATGACGAACACAGCGCACGCCCAAGGCCCCCTCGCCCACCTCACCGTCCTGGTCTCCGGCGCCAGCATCGCCGGCCCCGCCCTCGCCCTCAACCTCGCCAGGTACGGCGCCGAGGTCACCGTCGTCGAAAGGACGCCCGCCCTGCGCGAGGGCGGGTTCGCGGTCGACTTCCGGGGTCACATCCACCGCAAGGTGCTCACCGAGATGGGCATCTGGGACGAGATCCACCGGCGGCAGACCCACATGGGCCGGCAGAGCGTCGTCGACGCCGACGGCACCGAACAGGTCGATCTGCCGGCCGCGTTGATGAGCGGCGACGTGGAGATCTTCCGCGGCGAACTGTCCAAGATCATGTACGAGCGCACCAAGGACGAGGTCGAGTACGTCTTCGGCGACTCCATCGCCACGCTCACGGAGGACGCCGAGGGCATCGACGTCACCTTCGAGGTGGGCGCCCCGCGCCGCTTCGACCTCGTGGTGGCCGCCGACGGACTGCACTCGAACACCCGGCGCCTCGTCTTCGGAGAGGAGTCCCAGTACCTGCGTTTCCTGCACCACTACGTGGCGGGCTTCAGCGTGCCCAACCACCTCGGCCTGAACCGCACGGGCCTCATCCACAGCGACCCCGGGCGCGCGGTGGCCGTGTCCAACTACGACGGGGACCCCGACCGCGGCGGCGCCCTGCTCGTGTTCACCTCGGAGCAACTGACGTACGACCGGCGGGACATCGAGCAGCAGAAGCGGATCCTCGCCGACCGGTTCGCCGGGATGGGCTGGGAGGCACCCGCGGTCCTGAAGGCGCTGGAGGACGCCGACGACCTGTACTTCGACGCGATCGCGCAGATCCACGTGGACCGGCTCACCAAGGGCCGGGTGGCGCTGCTCGGCGATGCCGGGTACGGCGCCACGATGGGCGGCATGGGCACGGGCGTCGCCATCGTCGGAGGCTATGTGCTCGCCGGCGAGCTGGCCCTCGCACACGGCGACCACCGCACCGCGTTCGCCGCGTACGAGGCGCGGGTCCGGGACTTCGCCAAGGGCTGCCAGAAGATCTCGGGCAACGCCGGGCCGTTCTTCGCCCCGCCGACCGAGAAGAAGATCCGCAGCCGCAACCGGGCGTACCGGATCCTCAGCTCGCGCTATCTGGCGGCCTTCTTCAAGCGGCTCACCGAGAAAGCGGCGACGGGCATCAAGCTCGGGGACTATCCCGCCTGAAGGCCCAGCCGTGATCCACCGGCCCGATCCCGCCCCCGAGCGCGAACCCGGCGGCGACGGCCCCGGTGACGTACGCCTTCGCCTCGCGCACCGCCTCCGGCACCGCAAGCCCCTTGGCGAGGCCGGAGGCGATCGCGCTTGCCAGCGTGCAGCCGGTGCCGTGGGTGTGCCGGTTGTCGTGGCGCGGGGCGCGCAGCCAGTGCTCCTCGGAGCCGTCGGTGAGGAAGTCGACCGCCTGGTTCCCGCCCACCCGCCCTGGCTCGCCCTCCAGGTGTCCGCCCTTGATGAGCGCCCACCGGGGCCCGTACGCGAGCACCGCGGCCGCCGCCCGCCGCATGTCGGACTCCGACTCGACGCGCAGGCCGGTCAGTTGGGTGACCTCGTCGAGATTGGGCGTCGCGACGGTGGCCACCGGGAGCAGCTTCGTACGTACGGAATCGAGCGCGGAAGCGGCGAGCAGCGAGTCGCCGTGCTTCGAGATCCCGACCGGATCCACCACGGCGGGCGCCTCGGTCCCGGCCAGCAACTCCGCGACGGCCTCGACCAGTTCGGCCGAGGCCAGCATTCCGGTCTTCACGGCCTGTATGCCGATGTCGTCGACGACGCTGCGGTACTGGGCCCGCACGGCCTCCACGGGAAGCTCCCAAGCGCCTTGCACACCGAGGGAGTTCTGCGCGGTGACCGCCGTGATCACGCTCATGCCGTGCACACCGAGTGCCAGCATCGTCTTGAGGTCGGCCTGGATCCCGGCCCCGCCGCCCGAGTCAGAGCCGGCGACGGTGAGCACCAGCGGGGGCGCCTGACGCGCGGATGCCGGCGGGGATATCGGGGCCGTCACGACTCGATGTCCCCGCCGAAGTGGTCCCAGCCACCCTTGTTCGTCCAGGGCGCCCCGTCCACGGTGACCTGCGGCAACGCGGACGGGTTGAGCACCTCGCCGATGATCTTCCAGCGGGCCGGCAGCTTCACGTCCGGCGGGAAGGTCGCCACGATCGCGTGGTCCTCTCCCCCGCTGAGCACCCACTGCAGCGGGTCGACACCGACGGCCTGCCCGATGTCGTTCATCTGCGAAGGCACGTCGATGGAACCGGACTTGACGTCGATCCGCACCTTGCTGGCCTCGGCGATGTGCCCGAGGTCGGCGATCAGTCCGTCGCTCACATCGGCCATGGCGGTCGCGCCGAGCCCGGCCGCCGCGGGGCCCGCGTGGTACGGCGGCTCCGGGCGGCGGTGCGCCTCGACGAAGGCGCGCGGCGAGCGGAAGCCGCGCGAGAGCACGGCGTGCCCGGCCGCGGACCAGCCCAACCAGCCGGTGTACGCGACCACATCGCCGGGCTGCGCGCCCGCGCGGGTCACCGGCTCGTGGTTGCGGAGGTCGCCGAGCGCCGTGATGGACACGGTGATGGTGTCGCCGCGTACGACGTCCCCGCCGACCACGGCCGCGCCCGCGACCTGGCACTCGTCGCGCAGGCCGTCCATCAGCTCGGTCGCCCAGGTCACCGGCAGTTCGGCGGGGACGACCAGGCCGAGCAGGAGCGCGGTCGGCACGGCGCCCATCGCGGCGATGTCCGCGAGGTTCTGCGCGGCCGCCTTGCGCCCGACGTCGTACGCCGTGGACCAGTCGCGGCGGAAGTGCCGCCCTTCCAGGAGGATGTCCGTGCTGACCACGACCCTGCGGTCGGGCGCGGCCACGACCGCGGCGTCGTCGCCGGGGCCGAGCCGCACCGCCGGAGTGGTGGTGAGCCGCGAGGTGAGCTCCCTGATGAGCCCGAACTCCCCCAGCTCGCCGACGGTGCCCTTCATCCGATTACCCCTTCTGCCCCACTGCGCTTGCGGTCGCGGGCCTTTTCGGCCACGGGTACCGTCAATGAATACGTCAACTTCGCATGGTCGTGCTGCCGTACAGCTGCCGTGCCGTGGCGGGCTCCACCACCGTCTTGGCGCCACCGGCTCCGCGGGTCTCCCCGCGATGTGCGGCGACGCGATACCGTGGCGTCCCTTCTCCCCCACATGATCCTCGTGGCCGCCCTGGAGGTTCCGTGGTACAGGCTTACATCCTGATTCAGACCGAGGTTGGCAAGGCGTCGACAGTCGCCGAGCTCATCGGCAAGATCCCAGGAGTGATACAGGCCGAGGACGTCACCGGTCCCTACGACGTCATCGTGCGCGCCCAGGCCGAGACGGTCGACGAACTCGGCCGCATGGTGGTTGCCAGAGTCCAGCAAGTGGACGGCATCACGCGAACCCTGACCTGCCCGGTCGTGCACCTGTAGCCCCCGTCTACGCTTTGCCGGTGAACTCGATACGTCGCCGGCTCGTCTGTCTGCCCGTCCTCGGCCTGCTCATGGCGACCGTGGGCTGTTCTTCGACGGACGACACCGCGACGGTCGTGGTTCCCTCCCCCGACGCGTACACCGCGAAGCTGTGCCGGAAGCTGCACCAGCAGCTGCCGGACGAGCTCGACGGTCTCGAACGCACCGATCCCGAGCCGCGCTCCGAGCTGACCGCGGGATGGGGAAGCTCGGCGATCATACTGCGCTGCGGTGTCCCCAAGCCCGCCAAGATGGGCGACCTGACGGCCCCGACCACCGAGGTCGACGGTCTGGGCTGGCTGATCGAGGAGCCCGGGGACGGTTCGTACCGATTCACGAGCGCGCTGCGCGAGGCGTACGTCGAGGTCACCATCGGCTCGGACCACAAGAAGCAGAGCGGCGCGGCCTCGCTCGTCGTCCTCGGGCGGGAGATCAAGAAGGCGATCCCCAAAGGGATCGCCAACTAGATCTGCTGGATCTGCGGGGGCTCAGAATCAGCGCAGCCCGGTCGGTCGGTTCAGCGCCGCCTGCACCAGGCGGTCCACCAGCTCCGCGTAGCCGACGCCGCTGGCCTCCCACATCTTCGGGTACATCGAGATCGGGGTGAAGCCCGGCATCGTATTGATCTCGTTGATCACGAACTCCCCGTCCTCGGTGAGGAAGAAGTCCGCGCGTACGAGACCCTCGCAGGCGGCGGCCTCGAAGGCGGCCACCGCGAGCCGCTGCACCTCGGCGGTCTCCTCCGGCGTCAGCGGGGCGGGCACCAGACCGGGCGTCGAGTCGATGTACTTCGCCTCGAAGTCGTAGTACGCGTGCGACTGCACCGGCGGGATCTCGGCGGGCACGCTCGCCCGCGGCCCGTCCTCGAACTCCAGGACGCCGCACTCGATCTCACGGCCCTTGAGCAGCGCCTCGACCAGGATCTTCGGGTCGTGCCGCTGGGCCTCCTCGATCGCCTCGTCCAGGCCCTCGAAGGAGTCGACCTTGGTGATGCCGATCGAGGAGCCGGCCCGGGCGGGCTTCACGAAGAGCGGCCAGCCGTGCTCACCGGCGAAGTCCACGATCTTCTTGCGGGCGGCGTTCTGGTCGGCGGCCCACTCGCGGGGGCGAATCACCACGTACGGACCGACGGGCAGCCCGAAGGAGGTGAACACCCGCTTCATGTACTCCTTGTCCTGGCCGACGGCCGAGGCGAGCACACCGGAGCCGACGTACGGCGTCCCGGACAGCTCGAGGAGCCCCTGCAGGGTGCCGTCCTCGCCGTACGGACCGTGCAGCACCGGGAAGACCACGTCGACCTCGCCGAGGGCCTTGGGCACGGAGCCCGGCTCGGCGTACACGACCTCGCGGTTGGCCGGGTCGAGGGGCATCACGACGCCGCCGTCAGCGGATTCGGCGAGCTGCTCGACGTTCGGCACCTGCCGCTCGGTGATCGCCATCCGGTCGGGCTCGTCGGCGGTCAGCGCCCAACGGCCGTCGGTGGTGATGCCGATGGGCAGGACGTCGTACTTGGACCGGTCGATGGCGCGAAGGACGGCGCCGGCCGTGACGACCGAGATGCCGTGCTCGGAGCTGCGGCCGCCGAAGACGACGGCGACGCGCGGCTTGCGGGACTCCCCTCCGGGCTGGGAGGGGACCGGGCTCTGGGAGGGGTTCTCGCTGCTCATATCGCGTTGAGGGTACCTGTTGGTACGTGCCGAGTCAGGCCCCGCCTTGCCCATGTGCCGTGCCCCGTGACTCAGCGCCGCTCGGGCTTGGCGCTGCGCGACATCAGCTCCTTGACCGCGACGACCGGCGGCTTGCCCTCGTGCACGATGGCCACCACGGTCTCGGTGATGGGCATGTCGACGCCGTGCCTGCGGGCCAGATCCAGCACGGACTCACAGGACTTGACGCCCTCTGCGGTCTGCTTGGTGACCGCGATGGTCTCCTGCAGCGTCATGCCCTTGCCCAGGTTCGTGCCGAAGGTGTGGTTGCGCGACAGCGGCGAGGAACAGGTCGCCACCAGGTCGCCCAGGCCCGCGAGTCCGGAGAAGGTCAGCGGGTCCGCGCCCATGGCGAAGCCGAGCCGGGTGGTCTCGGCGAGGCCGCGGGTGATGAGCGAGCCCTTGGTGTTGTCGCCGAGGCCCATGCCGTCCGCGATGCCGACGGCGAGACCGATCACGTTCTTGACCGCGCCGCCGAGTTCACAGCCGACCACGTCGGTGTTGGTGTACGGGCGGAAGTACGGGGTGTGACAGGCGGCCTGGAGCCGCTGGGCCACGGCCTCGTCGCGGCAGGCGACGACGGCGGCGGCCGGCATCCGGGCGGCGATCTCGCGCGCCAGGTTGGGCCCGGTGACCACGGCGATGCGGTCGGCGGGAACCTTGGTCACGTCCTCGATGACCTCGCTCATCCGCATCGCGGAGCCGAGCTCGACGCCCTTCATCAAGGAGACGAGCACGGTGTCGGGAGCAAGCAGCGGCGCCCACTCGGCGAGGTTGGCGCGCAGCGTCTGCGAAGGCACGGCGAGCACGGTGAACTGTGCGCCGGCCGCGGCCTCGGCGGCATCGGTGGTCGCCCGGATCCCCTCGGGAAGCTCAACTCCCGGCAGGTAGTCCGGGTTGGTGTGCGTGGAGTTGATGGCGTCGGCGAGTTCCGCGCGGCGGCCCCACAGGGTCACGTCGCAGCCCGCGTCGGCGAGCACCATGCCGAAGGCCGTGCCCCAGGAGCCCGTACCGAAGACGGCTGCCTTCACCGGCCGAGTCACTTGTCGTCCTCCACGGATGTCGCTGCTTGCTCTGAGCCCCCGGATTCCCGGGAGTTGCTGCTTTCGGCGGCCTTGCGGCGCTGCTCGATACGGGCCTGGCGCGGGTCGTACGGCGTCGCCGGGGCCTTCTCGCCGCGGATCTGCTCAAGGAGTTGGGTGATCGCGGCCATGATGACCTCGGTCACCTCCTTGAGGAGTTCCGGCGTCGGCTCCTTGTCGTGGAAGCGCGCGAGGTCGACCGGCGGACCGGCAAGCACCGTAAGGGTCTTGCGCGGGAAGAGGCGGACCTTCTTCTCCTTGGCGTACGGCGGCATCGCGAGGTTGGCGCCCCACTGGGCCACCGGAATGACCGGGCACTTGGTCTCGAGGGCGACGCGGGCGACCCCGGACTTCCCCGTCATCGGCCACATGTCCGGGTCACGGGTGAGGGTGCCTTCGGGATAGAAGGCCACGCACTCGCCGCGCTCGATGGCGTCGACGGCGGCGCGGAAGGCATGCAGCGCATTCGCGGTCTCGCGGTAGACGGGAATCTGGCCCGTACCGCGCAGGATCATTCCGACGAAAGGCACCTTGAAGAGGCCCGCTTTGGCCAGGAGACGCGGGACTCGTCCGGTGTTGTACTGCCAGTGCGCGTAGGAGAGCGGGTCCACATATGAGTTGTGATTGACCGCGGTAATAAATCCGCCGTCGGCCGGAATGTGTTCCATTCCACGCCAGTCCCGCTTGAAGAAAACCACCAGCGGCGGTTTGGCGATGACCGCCGCCAGGCGGTACCAGAAGCCGATTCTGCGGCGGGACACTCGGACACCTTCCTCTACTGGTCCTGACGCGCGCTCGTGCGCCGCACAAGTGTCGCCCCAGGTCCCCCGTCTGTCGAGAACACCGTACGCCCACGGATCTGCCTCCACAGCCGGTGCGTACGGCCTGTGTCAGGCAAGAATGGGCCCGGTGCGCACAGATGCAGACCGGCCGGTGTTCCCCGCATGGACCCTGGTCATACCCCTGAAGCCCCTGGTGCGGGCCAAGAGCAGGCTCGCGGACACCGCGGGCGACGCCCTGCGGCCCTCCCTCGCGCTGGCCTTCGCGCAGGACACGGTGGCCGCCGCGGTGGCGTGCGCGGGCGTACGGGATGTGGTGGTCGTCACGGACGACGACCTGGCCGGACGCGCACTGGCGGCGCTCGGGGCACGCATCGTGCGGGACGAACCGTCAGGGGGCCTGAACGCCGCGCTGGCGCACGGAGCCCGCGCCGCGCGGGTAATACGGCCGTCAAGCGCCGTGGCGGCCCTCAACGCCGATCTGCCGGCGCTGCGGCCCACGGAATTGCAGCGAGTTCTTGATTACGCTTCCGCATTTCCCCGCGCATTTCTGGCGGATGCCGCCGGAATCGGCACAACACTGCTCAGTGCGGGCCCGGGAATCTCGCTGGCTCCGGCCTTCGAGGGCCCTTCGAGGGCCCGGCACGGCGCGTCCGGGGCGGTGGAAATCCCGCTCTCCGACGTTCCGGGGGTGCGCCAGGACGTGGATACCTGGGACGACCTTGAGGCGGCACTCGCCCTCGGCGTGGGGCCGCGTACGGCAGCGGCGGTGGAACAGGTGCGTCTCGCGGGGCAGGGCCCGGGGCCGGGACCTCTCAGAAGGTCTGCAGCGTCACCAGAGTGATCCGGCGGGCCTCGCCGTCCCCCTCGACCTCGATGCGCACCCGCTGCCCGGGGCGAAGGAGCCGCAACCCGCCGGCGTCGAAGGCCGGGGCGTCGAAGGACACCGGGGTGCCGTCGTCCAACAGCACACTGCCGCTGCGGGAATCGGAGTCGTACGTGTACGCGGTCGCCTGCATGCCCGCAGCGTATCGGCCCGCCCGAGGCCAGGTGAACGCACCGCGGGCCGGGCTCCCCGTGGGGAAGCCCGGCCCGGCGAGTGAGTCAAGCCCTTGCGGCCTTACTTCTTCCTGGCCGTCGCCTTCTTGGCGGTGGTCTTGCGCGCCGTGGACTTCTTGGCCGGAGCCTTCTTGGCGGTGGCCTTCTTGGCGGGGGCGGTCTTCTTCGCCGTCGCCTTCTTGGCCGTGGTCTTCTTCGCCGCCGTGGTCTTCTTGACCGCAGCCTTCTTCGCCGTCGCCTTCTTGGCCGTGGTCTTCTTCGCCGTGGCCTTCTTGGCGGTGGTCTTCTTGGCGGTGGTCTTCTTCGCCGCCGTGGTCTTCTTGACCGCAGCCTTCTTCGCCGTCGCCTTCTTGGCGGTGGCCTTCTTGGTCGCGGCCTTGGCGGTGGTCTTGGTGCCGCCCGAAAGGCTGCCCTTGGGCGCCTTCTTGACCGCGACGTCGTTCTTCGGGAGCTTCTTGGAGCCGCTCACCAGGTCCTTGAAGCCCTGGCCCGCGCGGAAGCGGGGCACGGAGGTCTTCTTGACCCGGACGCGCTCACCCGTCTGCGGGTTGCGGGCGTAACGGGCCGGGCGGTCGACCTTCTCGAACGAGCCGAAGCCGGTGACCGAGACACGGTCTCCGCCGACAACTGCGCGGACGATGGCGTCGAGTACAGCGTCGACGGCGTCGGAGGCCTGCTGACGGCCACCGACCTTGTCGGCAATGCTTTCTACGAGCTGCGCCTTGTTCACGTCTTCCCCTTCGGAGACATTGCCGGAACGAATCTGTTCTGGCTTTTTCGCACGTTAGGCAGATATATACCGCAAATCAAACACGAAACGGGCTAATCACCCTTGTGCCGCAACGAACTCGACCATCACGGAGTTCCATCGGCGGTGGGATCTTGGGGAAAACGCCCCTCATCGAGGTCCTTCATGAACCCGTCCAGACGCCTTGCGGCATCGGTGAGATCGTGTTTGGCCACGGCCGTTACGGCCAGCAGCTTCCGGGTCAGCGCCATCCGTACGCCCTCCGGGACTTGCAGTGTGCGCACCGTTTGATGCGCTTCTTTCAGCCGGTCCGCGACGAGCCGGTAGAGCTCTAGTTGGCCGTCGCGTTCCATGCACCGATTGTGCCATCTGGGTCGAGTTGTCGCCTCACGAGGTCTCAGCGTGCCGTCCAGAAGGGGGTTTCGGGGACCGGCGGACCCTTAAGTCGGAGCTCGGCAGGGACTCCCCCGGCCACCTGCGGAATTCGTCAACTTGTCCGGGCGTGGCGCGAGTTGGGGAGCGTAGGAGCTCAAAAGCCGAACCGCGGCCTGCAAGCAGACCGCGGTTCGGCGGGTGTGGCTGATTCGGTTGCCCGAATGGCGCATCGGGCCTTGTGGATGCGGCCGGAAACAGTCTGTTCAGACCTGGACGGTGCGTGGCTTGTACGCGGGGCGCTTTGCCTCGTACTTTGCGATGTCGCCCTCGTTCTGCAGCGTGATGCTGATGTCGTCAAGGCCGTTCAGCAGGCGCCAGCGGGCGTTCTCGTCGAGTTCGAAGTCCGCGGTGATGCCCTCGGCGCGAACCTGGCGGTCCTGCAGGTCGACGGTGATCTCGGCCTGCGGGTCCTGCTCCACCAGTTCCTGCAGCGCGTTCACGACTCCCTGGTCCAGAACCACCGTCAGCAGGCCGTTCTTGAGCGAGTTGCCGCGGAAGATATCCGCGAAACGGGAGGAGATGACGGTCTTGAAGCCGTAGTTCTGCAGCGCCCAGACCGCGTGCTCACGGGACGAACCGGTGCCGAAGTCGGGACCGGCGACCAGGACCGTGGCCCCTTTTCGCTCCTGCTTGTTGAGGACGAACTCCGGGTCCTTGCGCCAGGCCTCGAAGAGCCCGTCCTCGAAGCCGTCGCGGGTGACCTTCTTCAGCCAGTGGGCCGGGATGATCTGGTCGGTGTCGACGTTGGAGCGGCGCAGCGGGACGGCCCGGCCGGTGTGTGCGGTGAAAGCTTCCATGGCTGATCAGACTCCAGCGGGCGTACGGGCGTCGGCGTCGGACAGGTCGGCGGGCGAGGCCAGATGGCCGAGGACCGCGGTGGCGGCGGCGACCTGCGGCGACACCAGGTGGGTGCGGCCGCCCTTGCCCTGCCTGCCTTCGAAGTTGCGGTTCGAGGTGGACGCGGAGCGCTCACCGGGCGCCAGTTGGTCGGGGTTCATGCCCAGACACATCGAGCAGCCCGCGTGCCGCCATTCGGCGCCGGCCTCCTTGAAGACCTTGTCCAGGCCCTCGGAAACGGCCTGCAGACCGACCCGGGCGGAGCCGGGGACGACCAGCATCCGTACGCCGTCGGCGACTTTGCGGCCCTCGACGAGCGAGGCGGCCGCACGCAGGTCCTCGATACGGCCGTTGGTGCAGGAGCCGACGAAGACGGTGTCGACCTTGATGTCGCGCAGCGGCTGTCCGGCCTCAAGACCCATGTACTCCAGGGCCTTCTCGGCGGCCAGGCGCTCCGAAGCGTCTTCGTACGAAGCAGGATCGGGGACGTTCGCCGACAGCGGCGCGCCCTGGCCCGGGTTGGTGCCCCAGGTGACGAACGGCGACAGGGAAGGCGCGTCGATGACGACCTCGGCGTCGAATGCGGCGCCCTCGTCGGTCTTCAGCGTCTTCCAGTACGCGACCGCCGCGTCCCAGTCCTCGCCCTCGGGGGCGTGCGCACGGCCCTTGATGTACTCGAAGGTCGTCTCGTCGGGCGCGATCATGCCCGCACGGGCGCCGGCCTCGATCGACATGTTGCAGATCGTCATGCGGGCTTCCATCGAGAGCTTCTCGATGGCGGAGCCGCGGTATTCGAGGATGTAGCCCTGGCCGCCGCCGGTGCCGATCTTCGCGATGATGGCGAGGATCAGGTCCTTGGCGGTTACGCCGTCGGGCAGTTCGCCGTCGACGGTGATGGCCATGGTCTTCGGGCGGGCCAGCGGCAGCGTCTGGGTGGCAAGGACGTGCTCGACCTGCGAGGTGCCGATGCCGAACGCCAGTGCGCCGAAGGCGCCGTGGGTGGAGGTGTGCGAGTCGCCGCAGACCACGGTGGTGCCCGGCTGGGTCAGGCCCAGCTGCGGTCCCACCACGTGGACGACGCCCTGCTCGACGTCGCCGAGCGAGTGCAGACGTACGCCGAAGTCGGCCGCGTTCTTGCGCAGCGTCTCCAGCTGGACGCGCGAAACCGGGTCCGCGATCGGCTTGTCGATGTCGAGGGTGGGGGTGTTGTGGTCCTCGGTGGCGATGGTGAGGTCGAGCCTGCGGACCTGCCGGCCCGCCTGCCGCAGGCCGTCGAAGGCCTGCGGGCTGGTCACCTCGTGGAGCAGGTGGAGATCGATGTAGAGGAGGTCCGGCTCGCCTTCGGCGTGCCTGACGACGTGGTCGTCCCAGACCTTCTCCGCGAGTGTCCTGGCCATCGCTTTCCCTCCGACCGGCCTGTTGGCCGGCCCAACTAGAGATTGTGTGAGGGCTCATCCGTACCCCTCGTCCCGGATGTGCCGCTCAAGTACTGCTTGAAGCGCCGCTTGATGCGCAGCGTCCGTACAGGGTGGCAAGTTCTCTGGAAAATTGAACTTGCGTTTCACAGAGTGAGACGCGAATATCGACGCATGGACAACTCTAGCGGCGTCGGCGTTCTCGACAAGGCGGCTCTCGTCTTGAGCGCCCTGGAGTCCGGTCCGGCCACCCTCGCGGGACTGGTCGCGGCCACAGGACTCGCAAGACCTACGGCTCACCGCCTCGCGGTGGCCCTCGAACACCACCGGATGGTGGCGCGTGACATGCAGGGCCGGTTCATTCTCGGCCCGCGCCTCGCCGAACTGGCCGCGGCCGCGGGCGAGGACCGCCTTCTCGCGACCGCCGGGCCGGTGCTCACGCATCTGCGGGACGTGACGGGCGAGAGCGCCCAGCTCTACCGCCGCCAGGGCGACATGCGCATCTGTGTCGCCGCGGCGGAGCGTCTGTCCGGTCTTCGGGACACGGTCCCGGTCGGCTCGACGCTGACCATGAAGGCCGGCAGTTCCGCGCAGATCCTGATGGCCTGGGAGGAGCCCGAGCGGCTCCACCGGGGCCTGCAGGGCGCGCGGTTCACCGCCACGGCCCTTTCCGGCGTACGTCGCCGGGGCTGGGCCCAGTCGATCGGTGAGCGAGAGCCGGGCGTCGCCTCGGTCTCGGCGCCCGTACGCGGTCCGTCCAACCGCGTCGTGGCCGCCGTCTCGGTCTCCGGACCCATCGAGCGCCTGACCCGGCATCCCGGCCGGATGCACGCCCAGGCAGTGATCGATGCCGCGGCCCGCCTCAGCGAGGCGCTGCGCCGCACCGGCTGACCGGTCCGCTCCCGGTCTGCCTCCTGAAGTTCAGTTACTCCGGCCGTGCGCTTCAACGCCGCAGCGCGCGGCCGGAGTTGAAACACCGTTGCACCGCAACTCGACCAACGCGAAGAGGCCCTCCCCTGACGGGGAGGGCCTCTTCTTTTTGTACCCCCGACCGGATTCGAACCGGCGCTACCGCCTTGAGAGGGCGGCGTGCTAGGCCGCTACACAACGGGGGCACGACCATGTGTTTCCACTTGATCAAGCTGGGCTACCAGGACTCGAACCTAGAACAAAGGAACCAGAAACCTTCGTGTTGCCAATTACACCATAGCCCACTAGTGGTCTAGACCAGACCACAGTACCCCCGACCGGATTCGAACCGGCGCTACCGCCTTGAGAGGGCGGCGTGCTAGGCCGCTACACAACGGGGGCCCTAGCGATCCTGCATTGAAGTCAGTGGGTGCGACCCGAACTGTCCTCACGGGAAGGATCTGTACCCCCGACCGGATTCGAACCGGCGCTACCGCCTTGAGAGGGCGGCGTGCTAGGCCGCTACACAACGGGGGCCTTGCGGAGAGATTCCCCGCGGTTGCAGATGAGCTCTGCGAGCTGGCCTACCAGGACTCGAACCTAGACTAACGGAACCAGAAACCGTCGTGCTGCCAATTACACCATAGGCCATCAAAACGCAACCCCCAGTACTGGGGGTTTTGATTTGAATCTTGCGCCCCCTGCCCGGCCTGTTGGCCCGGCGAGCGGCGCAGGAAGAACATTACCCGAAGGTGGACGGCGCTCCAAAACGGGTATCGGGGCTCAGGAGCCCGACAAGCTCGGCGAGAGTGGCGATCCGGTGCACGCCCGGCGGAGTTTCGATCATGGTGCGGCCCCGGCCCCGGTCGAGCCAGATGCCGAGGAGCCCCGCGTCACGGGCGCCCCTCGCGTCGATCTCCGGCTGGTCCCCTACATAGGCGACCTCGCCCGGTGCCAGCGCCAGGGCGTCACACGCTGCGAGGAAGGCCTCGGGGGCCGGTTTGGACACCCCGAGCTCCACCGCGCACAGGACGGCCTCGAAGCGGTCGCGTACGCCCAGGGTGCGCAGTTTCCGCTCCTGCAGGGCGGTCGCGGAGTTGGAGAGGACCGCGTGCCGGTGGGTGTCCGCGAGGGCCTCCAGGGCCGGGACGGTGTCGGGAAACAGCGACCAGGCGGCCTCGTAGTGACGTACGTAACGTCCGAACCAGGCGTCCGTCTCCGCGTCGGTGAGTGCGGGCGCCTGAAGGAACTCCCGTACGCGGTCACGGCGCTGGGTGAGGAAGTCGACATCGCCGGCGCCGAAGCGGGCCCAGTGGCGCTCGGTGATCTGCTTCCAGAGCGCGAGGGCGGCCTCGGCGGTGTCGTAGCGGGCCAGCGCGTCCTCGGCTTCCAGGTGCGCCCGCATGCCGGCGGCGTCCGCGGTGGCGTAGTCGAAGATCGTGTCGTCGATGTCCCAGACGACGGCCTTCACGGCCTCTTTGATCGGCGTCCCCATGGCACCGAACGTACGCGAAAGGGCTTCGCGGGTATGCGAAAGGCCCGGAATCCGTGCAGGCTTCCGGGCCCTCGGGAAGGTGCCGACTAGCGCAGGCGCGCCATCAGGGCGTGCTCGACCAGGGTGATCAGCGTCGACTTGGCGTCGGCGCGGTGGCGGGCGTCCGTCACGATGATCGGGGTGTCCGGGCCGATCTGCAGCGCCTCGCGGACCTCGTCGGGGTTGTACGGCTGCTGGCCGTCGAAGCCGTTCAGCGCGATCACGAACGGGAGGCCGGAGTTCTCGAAGTAGTCGACCGCCGGGAAGCAGTCGGCCAGGCGGCGGGTGTCGACGAGGACGACGGCGCCGATGGCACCGCGTACCAGGTCGTCCCACATGAACCAGAAGCGGTCCTGGCCCGGCGTACCGAAGAGGTACAGGATCAGGTCCTGGTCCAGGGTGATGCGGCCGAAGTCCATGGCCACCGTGGTGGTGGTCTTGTCCCCGGTGTGCGTGAGGTCGTCGATGCCCGCGGAGGCGGAGGTCATGACGGCTTCGGTACGCAGCGGGTTGATCTCCGAGACGGCGCCTACGAACGTGGTCTTGCCCACGCCGAAGCCGCCCGCCACCACAATCTTCGCGCTGGTGGTAGAGCGGGTCGCACCGCTAGAGCTTGCGAAGTCCACTGAGCACCCTTTCAAGCAGTGTCACATCGGGCTGGCCGCCGGCGTTCTCGTCGCCGCCGGGCTGGTGGATGGCCACGAGTCCGGCCTCCGCCAGGTCGGCGACGAGGATTCGGGCCACCCCGAGAGGGATGGTGAGCAGTGCCGAGATCTCCGCGACGGACTTGATCTCATGGCACAGGTTGCAGATCCGCTGGTGCTCGGGCAACTGGCCCTGCAGCTGATGCGGTTGAGCGGTGGTGTGCACCAGCGCCTCGATGGCGAGCTGGTAGCGGGGCCGGGTCCGGCCGCCGGTCATGGCGTACGGACGCACCAGCGGGTTGTGACCACTGGTCGACGGCTCCGGGCTGGGCCGGTGCGGCTGCACCGGCTGGATCCGCGGGGCGGACGGCTGCTGCGGCGACTGCTGCGGCGCGTACGGCTGCTGCTGTCGCTGCGGAGGCTGCGAGTAGGGGCCACGGCGGGGAGCGCTCGGCGCGGAGGGGAAGTTGTAGCGGTTGGGCGTGGCGTCGCCCTGTCCCTGGCCGTACGACCAGTTGCCCGAGGACGAACCGTCCTGGGGCGTTCCTTGACCTGCCACGTGCTCCTCCTCCGACTTGCCTGGCGTCCATCATGTGGAGCCGCGTCCCGAAACTTTAAAGGCACGGAGCGCGAAAACGCACTGCCTGTCTGTTAGTTGAGAAGGCTCCCCTGGAGCTCGGCGCGCAGGTCCGGTGTGAGAACCGTGCCCGCGCGGTCGACCAGGAGCGCCATCTCGTACCCAATGAGGCCGATGTCCGCTTCCGGGTGGGCAAGTACGGCGAGCGAGGAACCGTCCGAGATGGACATGAGGAAGAGGAATCCTCGCTCCATCTCCACAACTGTCTGGTTCACGTGGCCGCCCTCGAAAATCCGGGAGGCCCCGGCGGTGAGGGAGGTCAGACCTGAGGCGACGGCCGCCAGCTGGTCGGCTCGGTCGCGCGGGAAGCCTTCGGACATCGCCAGAAGGAGTCCGTCGGCGGAGACCACCACCGTGTGGGACACCCCAGGGGTGTTGTCCACGAAGTTGGTGATCAACCAGTTCAGGTTCTGCGCCGCCTGGCTCATCGGGCTCACACTAACGCTCCTGGTTGTAGGTGCCGCCAAAGTCACTGTCTCCAGTGCCCTGGCCGTTCGAGTCACTGCCTGCGTCGCGCCCTCGCTGGACTCCGCGGCGCAGGTTGCTCAGCCTGCCCCGGACGTCCTCGGGGGCGCGGGAGACCTGGGGGCCGCCCTGCGGGGTCTGCTCCGCCGTGCCCTCGACCAGGTTGGCCTTCGGGACCCGGCGCGGCAGGCCCGAGGTGGTGACCCCGCCCGCCTTGGGCTGCTTCAGCTGTTCGGCTCGCTGCCAGCGCTCGTCGTTGGACGACCGCCAGTCGTCGTCACCGGTGGCGGCCGATGCGGTGGTGGAGGTGGGCTGCCCGTTGCCGACGTTGTTCGCCGCGGTGGATCCGCGACGGGGAAGGCCGGCTTCGGTGAGGTCGTGGACGGCGGACGGTGCCGGTCCCGGGCGGTCGAAGCCTACGCGGTCCTGGTCGCTCGCGGGAGCGGCCTGCGCAGATTCCGCTTCCGGAGCGTATCCGCCCTGGTAGGAGTCCTGGTAACCGGACTGGTCCGGCCACTCCCCCTGGTGGGACTGGCCGTCGTAGTCGGCGTAGCCCTCCTGCGGGGATGCCTGGTGGGCGGCGTGATCGTCGAAGCCGGGCTCCGCATAGCCGCGGTTCTGGTAGCCGCCGCCCTGCGCGGGGAAGGCGTCGAAGCCGCCCTGCTGAGGGGCGTACTGGCCGTCGTACGCGCCCTGCTGCTGCTCGTACGCACCCTGCTGGGCGTCGTCGTACGCACCCTCCTGTGCCTCGAACTGCTGGGCCGGCGCGTACGACTGCTGGTCGTACGCGGGCGCCTGCTCCAGTTCGTCGCGGAACAGCGGGCGTTCGGTGCTCTGCGCCTCGAGGGCTGCGCGGCGCTCCTCGCGGAGCAGCGAGCGGCCGACGGGGTCCAACTCGGGGGCGGGGCTTGCCCCGTCGTCGTAGCGACTGTCGTCGAAGCCCAGCTCGGCGGCGGTGCGCAGGGGCGGGGCCTCGTACGACTGCTGCACGGCCGGCTGGTGGTGCTGCTCGGGGATGATCTGCGAGACCGTGAACTCGCTCTCGGGCAGATCGCTGCCGCCACCACCGTGCGTGATCGCGTCCGGCAGCATGACGAGCGAAGTGGTGCCCGCCTGCTCGCCCGAGGGGCGCAGCTGTACGCGGACGCCGTGCCGGTCGGCGAGGCGGCCGACCACGAACAGGCCCATGCGCTGGGAGATCGCGGCGTCCACGGTCGGCGGGTTGGCCAGCTTGTGGTTGATGTCCGCGAAGTCCTCGGCGGTGAGGCCGATGCCCTTGTCGTGGATCTCGATCATCACGCGGCCGTCGGGAAGACGGGTCGCGGTGACGCGGACCTTGGTCTGCGGCGAGGAGAACGTGGTGGCGTTCTCCAGGAGCTCGGCGAGCAGGTGCACGAGGTCGGTCACGGAGCGGCCGTGGATCTCGGCGTCCGGGACGCCGGTGAGCTCGATGCGCTCGTACTGCTCCACCTCGGAGGAGGCGGCGCGCAGCACGTCGACCAGCGGGACCGGCTGGTCCCAGCGGCGGCCGGGCTCCTCGCCGGCGAGGACCAGGAGGTTCTCGCCGTTGCGGCGCATACGGGTCGCGAGGTGGTCCAGGCGGAAGAGGTTCTCCAGCTGGTCCGGGTCGGCCTCGTTGTTCTCCAGGTCGGTGATGAGGGTCAGCTGGCCCTCGATCAGGGACTGGTTGCGGCGCGACAGGTTGGTGAAGATCGCGTTGACGTTGCCCCGCAGCAGGGCCTGCTCGGCGGCGAGCCGGATCGCCTCGCGGTGGACCTGGTCGAAGGCGCGGGCGACTTCGCCGATCTCGTCCTGCGTGGTGATCGGGATGGGCTGGACGCGGGTGTCGACGCGGCCGGGCTCGGTGCGCGAGAGCTGGTCGACCAGCATCGGCAGGCGCTGCTCGGCGATGTTGAAGGCGGCGTTGCGCAGCTGGCGCATGTTGCGGCTCATCTGGCGGGCCATGAGGCCGGCGATGATGAAGGCGGCGAGGACCGCGGCGACCACGGCGCCGCCGTTGATGTAGGCGTCGCGCTTGGCGTCGTCGGAGATCTGCGCGGCCTCGGCCACGGCCTTGTCGACGAGCTGGGTCTCGATCTCGCGGTAGCCGTCGAACTTGGCGGTGGTCGCGGCCATCCAGGTCTGGGCGGTGATGCCCTGCCGGGCCAGCTCGTCCTGGGTGAAGGCGCCCGAGGAGATCGCCTCGACCATCTTGTCGTAGGACGGCGGCGGCACGAACTTCTTGTTCTGCGCCTTGGCCTGCTTGGCGGCCTCGGCGAGCCGCAGCTTGCCTTCTTCCTGCTTGCCCTTGAGGACCTTCTGCAGGTTCTCGAAGTCCGCCTGGGTACCGGCGGAGACGTACTCGCCGATCGCGATCTTCTCGAGATAGGCGTACGAGCCGAAGGCGGTGGTCTGCGCCTTGAGGACGGTGGGCTTCGCGTTCGGCCGCAGGATCAGGTGCGTGCCGATGGAGCGCTGCAGCGAGACGGAGGCCTTGGCCAGCGAGACGGCGTAGACGGTACGGCCGTAGCTGGTGATGTTGCCGGTGCCCAGGCCGAGTTCGTTGGCGAACTCCATCAGGGAGTGCTGGACGGTGACGTATCCCTCTTCGGTCTTCACCGGGTCCATGGCGCGGGTGAAGGCCGTCTTGCGCAGGTCCTCGAGCTTCTTCTCGCCTTCCTGGACGAGCTTGAGGCGACGCTCCAGGCCCTGCTTCGCGGGCATGTCCGAGGTGACGTCCTCGAAGGTCTTGCGGGCGGCGTTCGTGTCGTCGCGGACCTTCTTGACCTCGGCGGTCTCGCCCTTGCCGAGCAGCAGCGGGACGGCGGAGAGGTCGCGCTCGTTGAGCAGTGCCTGGCCGTAGTCCTCGGCCGCGCGCACGATGAGGGCCGTCTTCTCGGCGTCCTGCGCCTCGCTCCACGTGTCAATGGAACCCTTGACCTGGAAGCCACCCATGACGATCGCGAGCGCCACGGGTATGAGCAGGATCGCGTTCAGACGGACCGGCACGCGCCAGTTGCGCGGCGACATCTTGCTGCCGCTGCTGGTCGGTGCGGCCTCGGGGGCCGGCACCTGCGCGGGGGACGCCGCTCCGCGCGACGGCGGGGTGAAGTTGCCCCGCTCCGCCTGCTCGGGGCTGTTCTTGCTTCGCCTCACTCGACCAACAACCTCTCGGCGTCGGCACCTACGCGTGTGCCGCTGTCGTCTTCTCAGCCGCCGCTACTGGGCAGTTCAGCGCATTCCAGCACGTCAGCCGGGCGTGTTCCAAACAGTTGGAAGCAGAACTTCCACGTGATGGAAGCCTCAGATAAAACGGTCATAAAGAACGAGCCCCGCCAAAAGGCGGGGCTGATGTGAGCACAGCGGCACCAGGTGAACGCGAGGTGTGTCGGACGCCCCGGAATTCTCTGTCGAAACGTTATGAACACACGTGCGGACCGTGTCAAAGGACACAGTCCGCTCCGCGGAAACTACGACAACTTCCGTATGCCATGGCCGACTTGAGGCGTGTGAATGGCTTATTTCGGACGGGCCGGAAGCTCTACTTCAGGCGGGCCATCAGGGCGTGCTCAACCAAGGTGATCAGGGCACTCTTGGCGTCCGCGCGGTGGCGGGCGTCGGTCGTGATGATCGGGGTGTCCGGGCCGATCTGCAGCGCCTCGCGGACCTCTTCGGGGTTGTAGGGCTGGTGCCCCTCGAAGCCGTTGAGGGCTACGACGAAGGGCAGGCCGCTGTTCTCGAAGTAGTCGACCGCGGGGAAGCAGTCGGCGAGACGGCGGGTGTCGACGAGGACGATGGCTCCGATGGCGCCGCGTACGAGGTCGTCCCACATGAACCAGAAGCGGTCCTGACCGGGCGTACCGAAGAGGTACAGGATCAGGTCCTGGTCCAGGGTGATGCGGCCGAAGTCCATGGCGACGGTGGTCGTCGTCTTGTCCCCGGTGTGGGTGAGGTCGTCGATGCCCGCCGAGGCGGAGGTCATGACGGCTTCGGTACGCAGCGGGTTGATCTCGGACACGGCGCCGACGAACGTGGTCTTGCCCACGCCGAAGCCGCCCGCCACCACAATCTTGGCGGAAGTGGTGGAACGACCCGATGAACCTGGGTCGTTAGAGCTTGCGAAGTCCACTGAGCACCCTCTCGAGCAGTGTTACGTCAGGCTGGCCGCCGGCGTTCTCGTCGCCGCCGGCCTGGTGAATGGCCACAAGTCCGGCCTCCGCCAGGTCCGCCACGAGGATCCGGGCCACACCGAGGGGCAAGCTCAGGAGCGCGGAGACCTCGGCCACCGACTTGACCTCGCGGCACAGGTGGCAGATCCGCTGGTGCTCGGGGAGCAGCCCCATCAGCTGGGCCGGGTCGGCCGTGGTGCTGACCAGCGCCTCGATGGCGAGCTGGTAGCGCGGCCGGGTCCGGCCGCCGGTCATCGCGTACGGACGCACCAGCGGCTGGTCGCCTTCCATCGCGTACGAGGCGTGCTGCTGAGCTCCGTACGGATCGTGAGAGGCGGTGGGCGGGGTCATGAATCCTCCGGGCTGGACAGCAAGTTGTCGGCGTGCCGTCTGACGTGGCCGGTGGGGGGATCGGGGGCGGCGTCAGGCAGGGGTCGCGCGGAGCGCGTCCTTGAGGGGCGGTGGTCGGGTGGCGGGCGGTGAAGTTGTGGGCGGGGTCGTACGGCAGGGCTAGTGCAGCAGGCTGCCCTGCAGTTCGGCGCGCAGGTCGGGGGTGAGGACGGTGCCCGCACGGTCGACCAGGAGCGCCATCTCGTATCCGACGAGGCCGATGTCGCACTCGGGGTGCGCGAGCACCGCGAGGGACGAGCCGTCCGAGATGGACATGAGGAACAGGAAGCCGCGCTCCATCTCCACGACCGTCTGGTTGACCGGGCCGCCCTCGAAGATCCGGGAGGCCCCGGCGGTGAGGGAGGTCAGACCGGAGGCCACGGCCGCCAGCTGGTCGGCGCGGTCGCGCGGGAAACCTTCGGACATCGACAGAAGCAGTCCGTCGGCCGACACCACCACCGTGTGGGACACCCCGGGGGTGTTGTCCACGAAGTTGGTGATCAACCAGTTCAGATTCTGCGCCGCCTGGCTCGGACTCAACTAACGCTCCTGCTGGTGAGAGGGGCTGGGGAAGCTGCCGGTCTGGCCTGTACCGGCCTCGCGACCCTGCTGGATGCCCCGACGAAGGTTGGTCAGTCGGCCGCGTACCTCTTCGGGCGCACGCGAGACCTGGGGACCGCCCTGTTGCTGTTGCTGCTCGGCCGTGCCGGCCACGAGGTTCGCTCGCGGTACCCGGCGCGGCAGACCGGAGGTGGTGACCCCACCGGCCGAAGGCTGCTTGACCCGCTCGGCCTGCCGGACGAGTTCGTCGTTCGGCGAGGTGCGCCAGTTGGCCTGGGCGGGGGCGGCCGGCGGTGCCGAGGGCGCGGGGGGCGTCTGCGGCATCGCGGGGGACTGCTGGGGGTGGCCTGCCTGCGGCTGGACGGGCGGGCGGGCAGGCAGGCCGTTCTGCTGCCGGCCGGCCGGCTGCCCGGCGTTCTGCTGCGAGGCGTTCTGCTGCGCCGCGTTCTGCTGCTGGCCCCGGAACCAGTTGGTCTCCAGGGTGTCGAACAGCGGGGTGCGGCCGTCGCCCGGCCCGGCCGGGGGCAGTTCCCCGAGGGCCTGCTGCTGCGGGGCCTCGGGGGCCTGCGGCTGCGGCGGAACGGGGCGCTGCTGCTGAGGCGGACGCGGGATCGAGTAGTCCGTGTTCTCCCGGGCACCGTTGCGGGCGGCACCGCGCGGCGGCACGGGGCGCTGCTCGTCCGGGCGGGCGAACTGGCCGGTGTCGGCCGGGCCCGCGGTGAACTGCCCGGTGTCCGCCGGGCCCGCGGTGAACTGCCCGGTGGCGAACTGGCCCGTGTCGAACTGCCCGGTCGACTCGGGGCCCTGCGGGCGGCCGGCCTGCGGCGCCGCGGGGTTCGGACGCGACGGAAGGTCCTCGCCGCGGGCGGGTATCCCCTCCGGCCGCGGGCCGTTGAAGTCCGGGCGGGCGAACTCGGCGGTCGAGCCGGGACCCTGACGGTCGGCGTCGCCCGCGGTGGGCTGCGGGTAGCCCGTACGTCCCTGTCCCTGCCCCTGTCCCTGCCCCTGTCCCTGCCCCTGTCCCTGGGCGGGCGGCATCCGGAACTGACCGGAGTCCGGCTCCTGGTGCTCGCGCGGGGTGTCGTGGTTGTCAGGGGAGTTGCGGCCGACCGGCGGCTGCGCGTTCTCGTTGCCCCAACTGGTCACGCGGGGCTGCGAGTTGCCCGCGCCGGGGCCGCCGGGGAGCTCGCCGCGCGGAGCACCGCGCGGCGGCAGCTGCGGCTGGCGGTCCTGCGGGCCGCCGTCGGCGGAGTGCGTGCGCTGCTGGGGCGGGACGGGGGCGCCGCCCCGGCTGCCGGCATTGCGGGGTCCGCCGAAGACGTCGGAGCGCTGGCCGCCGCTGAAGGCGTCACCCGCACCGGCCCGGTCCTGCGGGGCCGAGGCCCCCGGTCCGCGCTGGGCGGGACCGCCGCCCTGCGGCAGCCCGGCACGCGGGGCCTGACCCTGGCCGCCCTGGCCGGAGTCACGGGCCGGCAACGCGGCCCGCGGGCCCGCACCGGTGACCTGGCCGCGCGTCGGGGCCGCACCGAGCCGGCCCGCCGCGGGAGCGCCGCCACCGAGGGCACCGCCCTGGGCCGGACCGGGTCCGCCCGGGACACCGCGGCGCGCGGCGGCGACACCGGCCGCGGCCTGCGCGGCGGCGGGGCCGCCGGGTGCGCCGGGGCCCTTCTTGTTGCCCTGGGCGACATCGACGGGAAGCATGACCAGCGCCGTCGTACCGCCGGAGTCCGAGGGACGCAGCTGGATGCGGATGCCGTGGCGCTGCGAGAGGCGGCCGACCACGAACAGACCCATGCGGCGCGAGACCGAGACGTCCACGGTGGGCGGCGAGGCCAGCCGCTCGTTGATCGCCGCGAGGTCCTCGGGCGAGAGGCCGATGCCGGTGTCGTGGATCTCGATCAGTACGCGGCCGTCGGGCAGCGCGTGACCGGTGACCTTGACCTTGGTCTGCGGCGAGGAGAACGAGGTGGCGTTCTCGAGCAGCTCGGCGAGCAGGTGCACGAGGTCGTTGACGACGCGCCCTGCGACCTCGGTCGTCGGCACCGCGGCGAGCTCGATGCGCTCGTACTGCTCCACCTCGGACGCGGCGGCGCGGAGCACGTCGACCAGCGGGACCGGGCGGGTCCAGCGGCGGCCGGGCTCTTCACCGGCGAGGACCAGGAGGTTCTCGCCGTTACGGCGCATGCGGGTCGCGAGGTGGTCGAGCTTGAACAGCGAGGAGAGCTGGTCCGGGTCGGCCTCGCGGGACTCCAGCTCGGAGATGAGCGAGAGCTGGCGCTGGATGAGGCCCTGCGAGCGGCGCGAGAGGTTGGTGAACATCGCGTTGACGTTGCCTCGCAGGAGGGCCTGCTCGGCGGCGAGGCGGACGGCCTCGCGGTGCACGTCGTCGAAGGCCGCGGCCACCTTGCCGATCTCGTCGCGCGAGTGCACACCGACGGACTCGACGGAGGTGTCGACGTCCTGCGGGTCGGCCTCGGAGAGCTGCTTGACCAGCTCGGGCAGGCGGTCCTGGGCGACCTTGGTCGCGGTGTCCTGCAGCCGGCGCAGCGAGCGGATCATGGAGCGGGCCACGACGAAGGCGCCGACCAGGGAGACGCCGAGGACGAGGAGGATCAGCGCACCGCTGACGATGGCTTCGGTCTCGGACTCGCTGCGGAGCTTGCGGGCTTCCTGCTCCATCTCGTCGAGCAGGGTGAGCTCGATCTTGGACATCTCGACGAACTTCGACGTGGCGTCGTCGGTCCAGTCGGGGTAGGAGCGCATTTCGCGGCTCTCCAACCCCTTGGCGGTCATGAGCACGCGATGGGCGTAGTCGTCGGCGGACTTGATGACCGCGTTCGAGTCGCCGATCGACCGGGTCAGCTCCTGGGCGGTCTGACTCGAGTAGGTGTTGTAGATGCCCGAGAAGGACGAGAAGTCGGCCTCTTCCTTCTGCTGCGCGGAGAGGCCGTAGAGCCGGTCGCTCTCGGAGAGCTTGCCGTACTCCTTCTTGTTGTCCGGCAGCGCGGCCGCGATCAGGGCGCGCTGGATCGACGCGTTCTCCTTGGAGCTGGAGAACGCGGCCAGGGCGCGGGTGCGCTGGATCATCTCCGGGTTACTGGTGGCCTGGGCCATGTCCAGGGACAGCGAGAGCAGTTGCTCGATCAGCTGGTTGTACCCGTTGATGGTCTGCGAGTAGGACTTCGAGTCCTGGTACGCGTGGTCCCGGATCCCCTTGATCCTGTTGATCGAGGAGGCGATCTGCTCGACGTTGCCCCGGACGCCCCGCAGGGCCGACGCGTTCGCGTCGATGTCGCGGGTGCCCTCCATGAAGACCTGCTTGGCCAGGTCCGTCTGGTCCCGGGGGCCCTTGACGTCGTACGCCGATTCCTTGGCGCCGTTGGCGAGGGGGCCCGCCGTGAGGTCGCGCTCCTTCTGCAGGGCGGCCGCCAGCTTGGTCGCCTGCGTGGTCATGTCGGTGAGCAGCTTCATCTGGTCGAGCTGCTCCATCTCCTCCATGGAGTCGCTGATGCGGATCGCACCGAGCGAGGTCGCGGCGACCACGGGGAGGGCGAGCAGGGCGACCAGGCGGGTGGAGATGCGCCAGTTGCGCAGGGCTATTCGTGAGCCGGGGCCCGTCGGGCCCTTCTTCTTGGCCTCGGGCGTGCCGGCGCCGGGCGCGGCCGTGCCGCCGGCGCGGCCCTTGCCGTCGCCGGCTCCTGCCGGTCCTGAGCCCGGGGCGTGCTGAGGAGAGGAGCTGTTTGCGGCGGGACCGGTCCCACCGCGCAGCTCCGGCTCCGCCGCAGCGCTGCCTTCCCTCTTGAAACGTCCCTGCACTAGCGTCGCAACCTCTGGACCAGGCGTCCCTCCGCGGCGAAGCGGCGGGACGGTGTCGGCGTAATCGGGGCCCCGAAGGGTCCCGTGGTGGTCTTGAGTGACCGGCGCGTCTCCCCCTCTCGCACCGCCACTCGGCGCTGCGTTGCGCCCATGCGCGCCGGTTCATACCTGCGGCGGTTCCGCGAATTCCAGCACAGTGCCGGATCTCCAACAAGGGCCAGACACCCGCCCGTGACCTCAGTGACGCCATGTGAGTGCCGTGTCACCAGACGTAGAGCGTGATCTCGTACATAACGGACTTTTGCTTACGAGCTACTTACGCGCCGGGGGTGTCCCAGTCGCCATGATCGGGAGCGGAATCGGCGGTTCAATGGCGGAATGTCCGTTCCGGGAAAGGGAGTTGAGGGGTCGAATTAACCGATTTGCCCGCTGATCCGTGAGCAAACTCACACGCAGATCAAGGGCAGTTCACGTCTTCGCGGGGAATTCGAATGTTTAGCCTGACGCTTTACAGGGATGGCCGATCCGACAACTTGAGACCAGAGGTCTGAACCACCGATGAAGACGACAGCGTCGATGCTCCGCATAGCGAACCCGCGCCGCACCACCCTGATGCACCTCAAGGACGCCGACGAGCTGCAGGCCGCCCCCGCTCTCCCGGAAGCCTCCCTCGACCTCCCGGCCGTCACGGCCAACCCGCGCCGCACCATCCTGATGGACGCCCCGGAGACCGCTGCCGCCGAGTAATGCGCGCGGCCGCGCCCCGTGACGCGCGTTAGCCTGGAGCGTCAGTCTCCGGCTCAGTGCAAGCAGAGGGGCACGCGTTTCCGTGCGTATCGCCAGGTTCTCCATCGACGGCAATGTCGCCTTCGGCGCGGTCGAGGGGGCAGGCCCCGACGATCTCGTCCTCGACATCATCAAGGGCATCCCGTACGCCGACTTCGAGCTCAGCGGTGTCAAGGTCCCGCTGAGCAAGGTCCGGCTGCTGCCCCCGGTGATCGGCAACAAGATCGTGGCGTACGGCCGCAACTACGCGGACCACGCCAAGGAGCTCGGCAACGAGGTCCCCGAGGCCCCGTTCGCCTTCTTCAAGCCGACCACCTCGATGATCGGCTCCGGCGACGCGATCGAGTACCCGTCCTTCTCGAACGAGCTGCACCACGAGGCGGAGCTCGCCGTCGTGATCGGCCGGATGTGCCGCGAGGTCCCGCGCGAGCGCGTCAAGGACGTCATCTTCGGCTACACCTGCGCGAACGACGTCACCGCGCGTGACGTACAGAAGCGCGAGAAGCAGTGGGCCAGGGCCAAGGGCTTCGACACGTCCTGCCCGATCGGCCCCTGGGTGGAGACCGAGCTCGACACCCGTGACCTGGCGATCCAGTGCACGGTCAACGGCGAGCAGCGGCAACTCGGCTCCACGAGCCAGATGATCCACTCCATCGAGGACCTGATCGTCAACATCACCGAGGCCATGACGCTCCTCCCCGGAGACGTGATCCTCACGGGCACCCCGGCAGGGGTCGGCCCGCTCAACGTCGGCGACGAGGTCGCCGTCACCATCCAAGGCATCGGCACTCTCACCAACAAGGTGATCAAGCGTGGCTAACCCCAACGTCCGGGTTCGTTTCTGTCCCTCGCCGACCGGCAACCCCCATGTGGGTCTGGTCCGCACCGCCCTGTTCAACTGGGCCTTCGCCCGGCACAACGGCGGCACCATGGTCTTCCGCATCGAGGACACCGACGCTGCGCGCGACTCCGAGGAGTCGTACAACCAGCTGCTCGACTCGATGCGCTGGCTCGGTCTGACCTGGGACGAGGGCCCGGAGGTCGGCGGCCCGCACGCGCCGTACCGGCAGTCGCAGCGCATGGACATCTACAAGGATGTCGCGACCAAGCTGATCGACGGCGGGTACGCGTACCCCTGCTACTGCACCACCGAGGAGCTGGACGCCCGCCGCGACGCCGCGCGCGCGGCCGGCAAGCCCTCCGGGTACGACGGCGCCTGTCGCGACCTGTCGGCCGAGCAGAAGGCCGCGTACGAGGCCGAGGGCCGGAGCCACATCGTGCGCTTCCGGATGCCCGACGAGGCGATCACCTTCACCGACCTGGTGCGCGGCGAGATCACCGTGCAGCCGGAGAACGTCACGGACTACGGAATCCTCCGGGCCAACGGCGCGCCGCTCTACACGCTGGTCAACCCGGTCGACGACGCCCTGATGGAGATCACCCACGTCCTGCGCGGCGAGGACCTGCTCTCCTCGACCCCGCGCCAGATCGCGCTCTACAAGGCGCTGATCGAGCTGGGCGTCGCGAAGTCCATCCCCGAGTTCGGGCATCTCCCCTACGTCATGGGCGAGGGCAACAAGAAGCTCTCCAAGCGTGACCCGCAGGCCTCGCTGAACGTGTACCGCGAGCGTGGCTTCCTGCCGGAGGGGCTGATCAACTACCTGTCCCTGCTCGGCTGGTCGTTCTCCGCGGACCAGGACATCTTCACGGTCGCCCAGCTGATCGAGAAGTTCGACATCGCGGACGTCAACGCCAACCCGGCGCGCTTCGACCTGAAGAAGGCCGAGGCGATCAACGCGGACCACATCCGGCTGCTCGACTCGAAGGCGTTCGCCGCTGCTTGCGAGCCGTGGCTGCAGGCGCCGCACGCGAACTGGGCGCCGGAGGACTTCGACCGTGCCGCCTGGGAGGCGATCGCGCCGCACGCGCAGACGCGTGTGCAGGTCCTCTCCGACATCACGGCCAATGTCGACTTCCTCTTCCTGAAGTCGCCGGTCGAGGACGAGGCGTCCTGGGCCAAGGCGATGAAGGGTGAGCCTGCGGCTCTGCTGACCACAGCGCGGGCGAAGCTGGTCTCTGCCGACTGGTCGGACCCGGAGTCGCTGAAGAACGCGGTTCTGGCCGCCGGTGAGGAGCACGGGCTGAAGCTGGGCAAGGCGCAGGCGCCGGTCCGGGTGGCGGTCACGGGCCGGACGGTCGGCCTTCCGCTCTTCGAGTCCCTCGAGATCCTTGGGCAGGAGCGGACGCTGGCTCGGATCGATGCGGCGCTGGCGAAGCTTTCCGCCTAGCCGTCGTTCGTACGTTGCTGAAGGCTCCGGTCCCCCTGCGGAGGGGGGCCGGAGCCTTCGGCTTTTTCGCCCCTCCCCGCCCCTTCCCGAAATCCTGCGGAGCCTTCCGCCCTCCGGGCGGTGTCCTCAAACGCCGGACGGGCTGACAAAGTCAGCCCGTCCGGCGTTTGAGGACAGTCTTTGAAGCCGGCGGCAGCCTTACGGGAAGGGGCGGGGAGGGGCCAAGACAGGGGGTCTGGGGGCGCAGCCCCCAGGGGAACGGCGAAGGGAAGTCAGCCTTGCCAGCTGTGCGGCGCTCGGAAGCCCGGTGTGCGCTCCAGGCGGCGCCAGCCGGCCGTGGAGCGGCCGCGGGCGGGGGCGGGTTCCGGCTGGGCGGCCGCGCGGGCCAGGAGGAGCGCGGTGATGGCCGCGAGCTCCTCGGGCTCGGCGTGGCCCTTCTCGACGCGGAGCAGGTTCTCGGCAGGAGTGATGCTCATGGTGGCGGGGTCTCCGTAAGTCGTGGCGGCAGGGTTACTGCGGGGGGTTGCCGTGCTTGCGGGACGGCAGGTCGGCGTGCTTGTTGCGGAGCATCGCGAGGGAGGCGATGAGGACGGAGCGGGTCTCGGCCGGGTCGATGACGTCGTCGACGAGGCCGCGTTCGGCCGCGTAGTACGGGTGCATCAGCTCCGCCTTGTACTCCTTGACCATGCGCGCGCGCATCGCCTCGGGGTCCTCGGCCTCGGCGATCTGCCGACGGAAGATGACGTTGGCAGCGCCCTCGGCGCCCATCACGGCGATCTCGTTGGTGGGCCAGGCGTAGGTGAGGTCGGCACCGATGGACTGGGAGTCCATGACGATGTACGCACCTCCATAGGCCTTGCGGAGAATCAGCGAGATCCGCGGGACCGTTGCGTTGCAGTACGCGTACAGCAGCTTCGCACCGTGGCGGATGATTCCACCGTGCTCCTGGTCGACGCCGGGCAGGAAGCCGGGGACGTCCAGGAGAGTGACGATCGGGATGTTGAACGCGTCGCACATCTGGACGAAGCGGGCCGCCTTTTCGGAGGCCTCGATGTCCAGGACGCCCGCGAGCGACTGGGGCTGGTTGGCGACGATGCCGACGACCTGGCCGTCCAGGCGGGCCAGGGCGCAGACGATGTTGCGGGCCCAGCGCTCGTGGATCTCCAGGAAGTCGCCGTCGTCGACGAGCTCCTCGATCACCTTGTGCATGTCGTACGGGCGGTTCCCGTCGGCCGGCACCAGGTCCAACAAGACGTCCGAGCGGCGGTCGGCCGGGTCCTCACAGGGGTGGGCCGGGGGGTTCTCGCGGTTGTTCGACGGGAGCATCGAGATCAGGTAGCGGACCTCGGCGATGCAGGTCTCTTCGTCGTCGTACGCGAAGTGCGCGACACCAGAGGTCTCGGCATGCACGTCCGCGCCGCCGAGGCCGTTCTGCGTGATCTCCTCACCGGTGACCGCCTTGACGACGTCCGGGCCGGTGATGAACATCTGCGAGGTCTCGCGGACCATGAACACGAAGTCGGTGAGGGCGGGGCTGTAGGCCGCGCCGCCCGCGCACGGGCCGAGCATGACGCTGATCTGCGGGATCACGCCGGACGCCCGGGTGTTGCGCTGGAAGATGCCGCCGTAACCGGCAAGGGCGGAGACGCCCTCCTGGATACGGGCGCCGGCGCCGTCGTTCAGGGAGACCAGCGGCGCACCGGCCGCGATGGCCATGTCCATGATCTTGTGGATCTTCGTGGCGTGGGCCTCGCCGAGGGCGCCGCCGAAGATCCGGAAGTCGTGCGCGTAGACGAAGACCGTGCGGCCCTCGACCGTGCCCCAGCCGGTGATGACACCGTCGGTGTAGGGCTTCTTGTTCTCCAGGCCGAAGCCCGTCGCGCGGTGGCGGCGGAGCTGCTCGACCTCCTTGAACGAGTCCGGATCAAGGAGCAGCTCGATGCGCTCGCGCGCGGTCAGCTTGCCCTTGGCGTGCTGCGCCTCGGTCGCCTTGTCACTGGGTCCGCGCAGCGCCGCCGCACGGATCGCGTGCAGTTCGGCCACCCGGCCACGGGCGTCTGCGGGCTCGCCCGGGGTCTCGTCCACAACGGTCATGTAGCGACCTTACGAAGCCCGCCAAGCAAAACGGGCCGTCGACTCCGTACAGTCTCCGGCCCGTTTTCCTGGTACCCCCTGACATACGAGCTCTTCAGTGCAGCTGAAGTGACTACCCAGAGGGGTGCTGCGTTGTAGAAGCCCTACAAGAGGCAGGTGAGCGCCACCTCACACCGATGTGCGCTCCCCGGCGGCACCGGACGCTAGCCACCGCAGTGGAACCGGGCGCTCCCCCAGTCCGCGTGATCGTTGCCGTTCCCGTCGCCGCCCTCGCCGACCACCAGGTCGACGTACTTGGCGCCGCTGACGTCCGCGGTGAGCGACCACGCCGCGTCGGCCGCCTTCAGGACCGGCGACTTCACCTTCTCGGTCCCGTCGGCCCGCACGCTGAACTCCGCGCTCCCCCGCGTCGGCTGCGCCTCGTCGATGCCGACCTCCGCGGTGAAGGAGGTGCACTTGCCGCCCAGGTAGTAGCGGACCGTGGCGGGCGCGTGTGTGCCGAGCCCCTTCTCGTACGACGCCGTGCCGATCTTCAGCGGTGTGCCGTCACCCTCGCCCTGCTCACCGTTCGAGAGGTCCTTCTCGACCGGGCCCCAGCCGTTGTCGGACGCCGTCCAGTCCAGGTCGCTGGCCCAGGTGTCGACGGTGGGCGGGGGCGGCAGGGTGCGGACGGTGGTGGCCGCCGCGAGCGTACGTTGCGTACCGTCTATGCCGTACGAAGCCGTCGAACTCAGCTCGTACGGATGGTACTTGGCGTCGACCGGCGGGGTGACCTGCCAGGTCGCGGTGGCCTTCTCCCCCACCGCGACGGAGTCGAAGGTCACGTCACCGGCGGGCTCGGCCGACCAGCCCTCGGGGAGCTTCAGACCGACCTTCACCGAAGTCGCTTCCTTGGCCTCGTAGTTGGTGAAGACGGCCTTGACCTCGTTCTTCTGGCCGGGCTCCAGCGTCTCGGCGGACTGCACGGCCAGGGTGCCGCAGGCGGCCTGCTCCTCGGCCGGGCCCAGGTCGGTGACCGTGAACCTGTCGAGCGAGAAGTCCGCCGCCTCCGGAGCGCTCTCCAGCTTGCGCAGACCGGTCCAGGTGTCGCCGCAGCCCGCGGTGACGATGTCGCTGAAGTGGGCCGTGGTGTGCTGCGCCGCGAGGTCGGTCTGCCTGGTCTCGACCGAGTCGGGCTTGCCGTCCGCGCCGATGCGGTCGTAGCCGCTGGTCCACTGATAGGCGCCGGCATGGCTGTTCTGGTAGTCGAACTCGACCTTGTAGCGGCGCCCGTCGCGCATCGGCACCGTCCAGGGCGCGGTGCGGTACACCAGGCCCGCGTTCTCCTCGTGGGACTTGAGCGACCAGTCGCCGTCGAGGACGTCGTCGGTGAGCTTCTCGTTCCAGCCAGCCTGGGTGTACGGGGCGTGCTTCTTGGCGAGGCTGGTGCGCGGGTCGGTGATGTCACCCGCGTCGCCCTTCACGAGGGGCCCCCAGCCCTGGTCGACGTCCTCGAAGTCCTCGTACGCGATCGTGCCGCCCTTGGTGGCGGGGGCGTTGCGGACGATGCGTACGTCATCGATCCTGACCTCGGCCGCTCCACCGCCGGCCGAACTCCCCTTCTCCGCCTCGACCTTGAAGGTCGTGCGGCCGCTCGCGGGCGCGGTGAAGGTCACCTTGGCGCGCTGCATGTACGTGCTGTGCCAGTCGCTTCCGGCGACCGTGTTCGCCACCGTGGAGCGCTCGACCGTGGCCCGGGCGCCGCCCGCGGAAAGGGTCGTGTGCCGCTGCTTGCCCGGCTCGACCTCGATCCAGGCGGAGGCGCTGTAGCGCTTGCCCGGCTCGAGTCCGGTGATCTGCTGGGAGATCGAGGCTTCCGCGGCACCGGAGAGGGCGGCGCTGTTGCGGCCCTGTCCGTCGGTGTCGCGCTTGGCCGTGCCGGTCGTGGACCAGTCGTCGAGGCCCGCGTCGTTGAAGCCGGGGTCGTCGACGGGCGTGCCCCGGCCCCAGTCGGCGTCGGCCTGTCCGGGGGTGGTGCCGACCGGGTAGAGGACGTACGGCTGGGCCTTGTCGGCCTTGAGCGTGACCTTGCCGCCGGTCGCCGTGACCCGGCCGGTCTTCACCCGGCCGTTGTCGGTGAGCCTGTAGACGTCGTACGCGGCTCCGGCGGGGGCGTCCCAACTGGTCGTCCAGCCCTGCTTGTTGTAGTGGTAGAGCTTCCGGTGGCCGCTCCAGGGGACCAGGTACGCGTCCCCGTCGAGGACCTTGCGCCCGTGGTCGTAGAACGTGCGCCTGCCGTCCTCGACCGTGCCGCGCAGGCCCCCGGTGAAGGTGATGTCGTCCTTCGCCCAGCGGGTGATCTTCTCCTGCTGGAGGAACTTGGCGGGCAGGTCGCGCTGCCAGACGTTGGCGTAGAAGGCGTTCCAGTCGGTCTCGCCGGTCCAGCCCTCGAACTCGCTGATGGCGCTCTGGCCGAGGACCGGGTCGTCGTTCCAGACGTCCTTCTCGCTGTTGCGGATGAAGCGGATGATCTGCGAGTTCAGGCCCTTGTTGGTCTTGGGCCCGTAGTCCAGGTCATTGGCCCAGTGCGACCAGAGCGAATCCCGCTCGAACTTGTCGGCCCACTCGGTGGAGAGGTTCCAGCCCTGGTCCTTGATGGCGTCCGCCGTGCGCTCGGCGATCCAGCCGTGCGTGTAGTACACGTCCATGTAGATGAAGGAGAGGTTGTCGTCGGTCTCGTCCCGCAGCTGCTTGAAGCGCTTGGCGAGGTTGCCGCTGTTCAGGTCGCCGCGCTGGTCTATGTAGTAGCTCTGGTTGAGCCAGTTCCAGCCGGGCTTGGTCTTGTCGACCAGTTGCTCGTCGAACGCGTCGGCCTCCGGGTAGGCCTCGGTGGCGTTGGTGTGGACGCCGAAGGTGGCGTTCCACTTCTCGCCCTCCTTGAGCAGCTTGTTGAGGTCCTTCAGGCCGCCCGCGCGGGAGTTGATGTTGCCGCCGTAGTCCGGGTGGGCCGAGTCGTGCCCCTCGGAGGCGTACCCCTTGAGGACGGCCTGCTGGCCGAGTCCGTCGGTGGCGAGCGAGATCCGCTTCACGTCGTCGAGGGTGCGCAGGAAGGGGTGCTGAGCCTGGCTCGCGAAGTTGAACGGGATGTGGGTGATGACCCGGTCCGCGGTGCCCTCGCCGCCCTTGGGCTTGACGCCGATGGTGCGGAAGGCGACGGCGCCGTCCTGCCAGTCGACCTTCTGGTCGCCGTTGGCGTCGGGGGTGACGACGACCTTGGCCCACGGCAGGTTGTCCTTGTCGGGCGCGGGCGCACCCTCGCCGCGATACGTCCATTGGCCCGACCACACGCCGACCCGGGTCGAGCCGTCGGCGGCCTTGCGGGCCTGGTGCCAGAAGCGGGCGTCGTCGCCGGCGGTGGCGCCGCCGGGCTTGTCGTTCGTCGCGTTGGACTCGACTGCGGCCGCGAGCGTGCCCGTGTTGACGAGCGCGTACGTGGCGCCGAGCGCCTTCTCGTCGGCCGGGGTCTGACCCGTCACCTTGCCGAACTGGTCCGAGGATTTCGTCGAGTCGACGTCCAGCTTGGTGAACGCGGTCTCCGCGCCCTGCTCGTCGCTGCCGACCGACACCAGGTCGTGGCCCGGGATGTCGATCGTGCCGACCCTGAAGGCCTCGGTGTCCCGGACCGCCGTGACCTTGAAGGTGGTGGCCCGCCCGCGCACCGACAGCTCGGCGTCGATCTCGACGCCGGCGAGGTCGGGGAAGGCCAGGGTGTACGCGGCGCTCCCGGACTCGGCCTCGGGGGCGCCCTTGACCTGCACCTTGTAGGCCTTGCCGTTCAAGGTGACCTCGGTGACCGGGCGCGTACTGCCGAGGAGCCTGGCCCCGGAGGCCCTGTCGGTGTACGAGACCACCCGGGGGAAGTCCTCGGCGACGGCCACGCTCAGCCGGTCGGACGTGAGCACCGGCCCTTCGGCGGCCGCGGGGGCCGCCCGTTCCTGGGCGACGGCCGGCAGGGCCAGGGCTAGGGACGAGGCGACGGCTGCGGCGCAGACCGTACGGATTCTTCGCGACATGGGGACTGGCTATCCGGCGCCGACCGAGGTGGTCAACGGATGCGGGGCTTCGGTGACTTGAAGTCCAAGAAGCCCCGCGCGTTAGTCCAAGTCCCGCACACCTTCAGGTATGTGTACGTGCCGGTGCGTCTCGCTCACGCGGCGTTGCGGATCGCCGAGACGTCGAGGACCAGCTTGATCTTGTCGGAGACCAGCACGCCGCCCGTCTCCAGCACGGCGTTGTAGGTCAGGCCCCAGTCGGAGCGCAGGATCTCGGCCTTGCCCTCGAAGCCGACGCGCTCGTTGCCGAACGGGTCCGTGGCGGCACCGTTGAACTCCAGGTCGATGGCTACCGGCTTGGTGACGCCCTTGATGGTCAGGTCGCCGGTGAGGCGGTAGTCGTCGCCGCCCAGGGCCTCGGCCCCGGTCGAGCGGAACGTCATCTCCGGGAACTGCTCGACGTCGAAGAAGTCGGCGCTCTTGAGGTGACCGTCGCGGTCGCCGTTGGCGGTGTCGATGCTGTCCATCTTGACGTCGATCGAAGCGGTGGACTTGGCGGGGTCGGCACCGTCCAGGTGCAGCGAGCCCTCGAAGCCGAGGAAGCCGCCCTTGACGTTGGTGACCATGGCGTGCCGGGCCGTGAAGCCGATCGCGGTGTGCGCCGGGTCGATCGTGTAGTCACCGGTGAGCGCGGCGAGCTCGGGGTTCACGTCGCGCACGGCGGCGGTATCGGCGGTGTCGTTCTTGCGGCCGAAGATGCCCATGACTGCTCCTTGGGAGGGGGACGCGCTGGCGGCCTTCGCCGGAAGCGGTTCGGTTTAACCTTCAACAACATTGAGAGTAGCCCTATCTGATTCAAGTTTCAACTTTTACGTTGACCGGGTGTGCCGCTGGTGCGCCTTGTCGGCGTTTTGCCTGGTCCGGGGCATGGTCGAGGCATGCAAGATCATCAGCGCAGCGCGCCGCAGAGCGCCTTTCCGCTGCCCACCGACGCTCAGCAGTACGCCCGCTGGTCACGCGTCGGACGGCTCCTCGGCTCGCGTACCGGGGACTGGATCGCGATCGCGCTGGTCTTTCTGCTCAGCCTGCCCAGGGTGCTGATCCGGCCCGACGACCCGGGCTGGAATCCATGGCTCAGCTGGCCGCTCGCGGTCTCGGCGCTCGGCACGCTCTCGCTGCTCATGCGGCGCAAGTGGCCGGAGGTGCCGGCGGTCGCCGGGCTGATCGTCCTCGCGCTGACCTCGGACGACGCGCTGCTGCGCTTCGGGCTCTATGCGGTGGGCCGCTACCGGCGACTGCGCTACGCGACCTGGTTCGCGATCGGGGTGGTCTTCGTCCGCCTCGTGATCGTCGTCTTCATCGTCGACAAACACTCGGACGCCGCCGTCTGGGAGCTGTTGGTCGTCACCTTCCGGTATTCGCTGATGAGCGTCCTCGGCCCCGCCTCCGCCGGCGCCGTGGTCCGGGTGTTCCGCGTCGGCGAGCTGCTCGCCTCGTTCCGGGCCCGGCTCGACCGCGAGGAGGCCCTGGCCAAGGGCGAGGCCGCGGCCGAGCACCGGGCCGAGCAGGAGCGCCGCCGGATCGCGCGGGATGCGCACGACCACGTCGGGCACGAGGTGACCCTGATGGTCCTGCAGGCCAATCTGCTGTCCGCGCACGCACCCGACGACAGGACACGGGAGGCCGCCGAGGGCCTGGTGGAGCGCGGCCAGCGGGCCATTCATGAGCTGCACAACATCGTGGCCACCCTCAAGGACCCCGAGGAGCGGGCCGCGTCGCCGTCCGACGTGCGGCGCATCGAGCGCCTGGTGGAGGACGTACGGCGCAGCGGTGCGCCCGTACGACTGGATCAGCGGGACTTCGGAAAGGGCCTGCTGCCGCCCGCGGTGGCCGAGTTCTGCTTCCGGGTGGCCCAGGAGGGGCTGACCAACGCGGTCAAGCACGCGCCCTGCGCGGACATCGTCGTCACGATGGCCTCCGACGACACCTCGGCCCGGGTCTCCGTCCGCAACGCGGCGCCACCCGTCGAGCCCGGCCCTCACGCGGTGAGCGGCGGCAACGGTCTCGAGGGCCTGGCCGAGCTGGCGCGGCGGCTCGGCGGCGAACTGACCGGCGGCGCGACGGCGGACGGCGGGTTCGAGGTGCGGGCGACGGTGCCGCGCAGGACGCCCGGGTGAAGCGGACCTGAGCCGGGTGCGCGCCGGGTCCGGGCCGTCGGCCCGGACCCCCTGAGCCCTTGAGCCCTTGAGCCCCGGACCCCCCTGAGCCCCTGAGCCCCTGAGCCCCTGATCAGACCGTCGGCCGCGGCTCGGCACCCGCCGCGTCCGCCCCGTCCTTCGGCGTGAGCCCGATCTGGTGGGCGAGCAGGGCGGCCTGCGTCCGGTTCTCCACGTGCAGCTCGGCGAGCACCCGCGACACATAGGCCTTGACGGTCCCCTCGGCCATGAACAGGGCCTCGGCGATCCGCGCGTTGTTCGCCCCGCTGCCGAGCAGCGCGAGGACCTGCCGCTCCCGCCCGCCGAGCCCGCTCACGCGCTCCCTGGCCGCGGCCACCTCGGGGGTGTCCTGCTCCACGGTCCGCCGGATCATCAGCCGCATGATCTCCGGCGGCACCACGGGATCGCCCTCGGCGACCGCGAGCACCGACCGGATCAGCTCGCCGGTACGCGCACTCTTCAGGGCGAAGCCGTCCGCCCCGGCCCGGAACGCCGCGACCACCTTCTCGTCGTCGCCGAGCGCCGTCAGCATCATGATGCGGGGCCGGGGAGAGAGGTCCTGCAGGCGGCGGGCGGCGGTGATGCCCGAGACCTTGGGCATGTTGACGTCCATGACGACCACATCGGGCCGCAGCCGCGCCGCGAGGTCGACCACCTCGGTCCCGTCGCCCGCCTCGCCCACCACCCGGATCTCGTCCGTGGTGTCGAACAACGCCTTGATCCCGGCCCTGACCAGCGGCTCGTCATCCACCAGCAGCACATTGACCGGCATCCGCACTCACTCCCTGTCACCTCGACGTCACCTCATGCTCGCCGCGCACCGGGGGGCGCGCATGTCGTACGCCGCCCGGACCCGGCGTTCGGGACCTTCGAGACTTTCGTTGCAGCACCCAAGACATAAGTGACCAAATCCGGGCATCACGGACAGGCATTCTCTTTCACGGAGCGCTTCTCGCCGACCCCCGGACCGGCGCTCGCAACGCGCTCGTTTCCGCACCGCTCGTGGAGGAGAGACCATGCCCCGCACCGCCCCCACCCCCTGCACCCCCCGCCCCGCCCCGCGCCCCGCGAACCTCCCCCGCCTGGCCGGCCGTATCGCCTTCGTCCTCGGCACCCGCTCCGAGGTCACCCGGCTCGCGCCCGTCCTGCACCAGCTCGGCGACGCCGCCGCGGTCGTGCACACCGCGGCGCACCACGACCCGCTGTTCGGCGCCGACCTGCTGGCCGAGTGGGGTCTGGGCGGACCGGACGTGGCGCTGGCGGCGGGCGGGCCGGGCCGCAGCGAGCGGCTCGGCCGGATCCTCACCGCACTGAGCGACGCCTTCGCCGAGCACCGGCCCGCCGCGATCGTCGTCCTCGGCGGCGGCACCTCCGCCGCGGCGGGGGCCCTCGCCGCGCACGGCGCCGGGATACCCCTGATCCATGTGGGGGCCGGGGCGCGCAGCCACAACCGGGGGGAAGCGAGCGAGCACCGCCGGGTCATCGCCGACCGGCTGGCCGACGTGCTGTGCGCGGCGACGCCGGAGAACGTGACCCAGCTGATCGACGAGGACTACGAGCCGCACCGCATCGTGCTGACGGGCTCCGCCACCGTCGAGGCCGTCGCGCGCCGGCTGCCGCCGCCCGCGCGGACCGCCGAGCTCATCGACGTGCTCGCCCTGCCGCGCGACCGCTATGTCCTCGCCGCCCTCGACAGCCCCGCGAACACCTGGCATCCCGAGCGGCTGAGCGCCGCGCTCACCTCGCTCGGCGACGCACAGGACGGCGGCTGCCCGGTCGTGCTCGCGCTGCAGCCGCGCACCCGGGACGCCGTCGTCCGGCACGGACTCGGGCCGCTGCTCGCCCGGCTGCGGGTCGTGGACGCGCCGGACGAGCGGTCGTTCCTCGCGCTGGCGAGCCGGGCGGCGCTCCTGGTGACCGACTCGGGCACCGTGCAGGAGACGGCCACCGTGCTCGGGCGGCCGCATCTGGTGGTGCGTACGAGCACCGAACTGCCGGAATCCCTGGGCGAGTTCGCGGAGCTGACGGCACCCGAGGAACTGGCTTCCGCGGTACGCCGCCACCTCGCGCGGCTGCCCGAGGCGCTGGACCGGCTCGCCGAGGTGGCCTCGCCCTTCGGCGACGGGCTCGCCGCCGAGCGCATCGCCGAGGTCGCGCTCGCGGCGGCGTCGCGCGGGGGCGAGGCGGTGCCGCCACGGCGGGTGCTGCCGGGCCCGGACACCGTGGCCGGCCGGGGGCATGACGCGGTGCCGGACGCCGTGATCGACGCCCTGATCAGCGCGTGAGCGGGCGGTCGGCCCGGCGCGTGTTCCCCTCGCCCACTCGGCCGACCGGGCGCGCCCCGTGGCTGCGCCCGCTCGGATCCGGCGACGTGGGCCGGCTCGCCGTCGCCCTGTTGGCTGCCGGCCTCCTGCCCAACCTGCTGTCCGGCGAGGCGACTTCGGCCGGACCGCTGGTGGCGATGGCCTGCGTGACGGCCGGGGTCACGCTCTCCTTCCGCAGCGCTTCGCTGCTGCTCACCCTCGCGTTCGTCGCGGATGTGCTGCTCGCCGCGCGGCACGGCTCGTTCGACGAGTTCCGCGGGTTCGACATCGAGGCCGCCGTGCCGCTCGGAGGCGCGGTCGGGCTCTACCTGAACCGGCTGCTCGGACGGTACGGCCGCCGGATGCGCGCGGTCAGCGCGGTGGCCGAGGAGGCCCAGCGCGCCATCCTGCCCACCCCGCCGAAACGGCTCGGACCCTTGTCCGTCGCGGTCCGCTACCGGCCGGCCCAGCGCGAGGCCCGGATCGGCGGCGACATCTACGCGGTGCAGCAGACCCGGTTCGGCACCCGGCTGCTCATCGGCGACGTACGCGGCAAGGGCATGGACGCGGTCGGTGCCGCCGCCGTGGCGCTCGGGGCGTTCCGCGAGGCCGCCGAGCAGGCCGCCTCGCTCCCCCGGCTCGCCGACCGCCTGGAGCACGCCCTGCTCCGGGAGGCCGCGCACGATCCGGGCGAGGGGCGCGTGGAGGGTTTCACCACGGCGCTGCTCGGCGAGGTCACGCCGGACGGTGCGACGCTGCGCCTGCTCAACCGCGGCCACCCCGCCCCCTACCTCCTGCACGGCGACGAGGTGCGGGCGCTGCACCCGGCCGAGCCCGATCTCCCGCTCGGCATGGGCCGGTTGAGCGACCGGCGCGCGGTGCCGGATGCGTATCCATTGCCGTACGGGGCGGTACTGCTCCTGGTCACGGACGGAGTGACGGAGGCGCGCGACGGTGCGGGAGCCTTCTACGACCCGGCCGAGCGCCTTGCGGGACACGGCCCGTGGGACGACCCGGCCACCGCCGTCGACGTACTGATGGACGACGTCCGGCGCTGGTCGACCGGCAGCACCCGCGACGACATGGCGGTGCTCGCCGTGCGCCGGGTGGACCCGGGACCCGTCGTGGAGTGCCCGCTGCGCCGCCTGGAGCTGCGCAGGGACAGGGCGTCGCGACTGGTCCGCGTGCGGCGCGGCAAGGTCGCGTGACATACCCACTAAGCCATGCCGCTGTCAAGTACCGCCACTCGAAGGTGAGTTGTTCGGGAAACCTGCGGGGCCGTCCACCCCGGCGTACCTAACATGAGCTCCGCGCAGACCGGCCGACCCCAGGGGACCGGCGCGCCCTCGACAAGGAGACGCCCATGAGCACGTACGACCTGACCGGGCGCAAGGCACTCGTGACGGGCGGTGCCCAGGGGCTCGGGGCCGGGATGGCCGAGGCCCTCGCCGCCGCCGGAGCCGCCGTCGTGATCGGCGACGTACAGGAAGAGGCGGGCCGGTCCACCGCAGAGGCCCTGCAGAAGGGCGGCGCCACCGCGAGCTTCGTGGCGCTGGACGTCACCGACGACGACAGCTGGGAAGCCGCCGTCGGGCAGACCGTCGACGCCCTGGGCGGCCTCGACATCGTCGTGAACAACGCGGGCGTCGAGATCTCCGCCCTCGTCGCCGACCTCGACGCCCGCGATCTGCGCACCATGCTGGACGTCAACGTCGTGGGCGTCGCGCTCGGACTCAAGCACGCCTTCCGCGCGATGCGGCCGGGCGGGCGGGCCGGGCGCGGCGGCGCGGTCGTCAACGTCTCGTCGGTCGCCGCGACGATCCCCTTCCCGGGCATCGCGGGGTACGCCGCCACCAAGTCCGCGGTCGACCGGCTGACCCGGACTGCCGCCCTCGAGTCCGGCAAGCTCGGGTACGGAGTGCGGGTCAACTGCGTCTACCCCGGCCTGGTGCCGACCCCGATGGGGCTTCAACTGGCGCAGGACATGCAGGACTTGGGGCTCTGGCCGAGCGCCGAGGCGGCCGTCGGCGAGGTCGTCGGGCGGACGCCGCTCGGGCGGCTCGGCGAAGTCGCCGAGATGGCGGACGCGGTGGTGTTCCTCGCCTCCGACGCGGCGCGGTTCATCACCGGGGCCGGTCTGCCCGTCGACGGCGGAATGGGCATGTGAGTCAGCGGAGTTCGGGCCTTTGCTTCTACCGAATGTCGCACCGTTGACTTCGGTGTGTGCCTTAGAATTCCGGGGAAGTGTTCCCTTGTCGGCGAGCAGAGTTGCACTGCCATGAAGAGTCCTCGGAACAACCCGTGGTGTTTTCCCGCGGCCGCCTGTCTGGCCGCTTCGGTAATCGTCGCCGCTCTCAGCTGGGAAACCCATCGCGCACCTGAGAGCGGCATCCGCATTGCCCTGATGCTGGCCGGACTCGGGGTCATCGTCGCCGTCTTCGTCCGTCAGTCCCTGGCCCTCAGAGCCACCCGCAGCATCGCCGACACCGTGCAGCACAGCATGCTGCAGCCGCCCCCGAGCCGGGTCGGCGGGCTGCGCACCGAGGTCCGCTATGTGGCATCGGCGGCCGAGGCCACGGTCGGCGGGGACGTGTACGAGGTCGTGGACACCCCCTTCGGCGTACGCCTGCTCCTCGGCGACGTGATGGGCAAGGGCCTGCCCGCCGTCCGCACCGCCATGGACGCCCTCGGCGCCTTCCGCGAGCTCGCCCCGCACGAGAAGCAGCTGCCCGCCATCGCCCAGCGCATGGACGCCTGCCTGACCGGCCGGGACGGCAGCGAGGAGTTCGTGACCGCGCTGCTCCTCGCCATCACCGACGGCGAGGGCCACGCCGAGCTGGTCTGCTGCGGCCATCCGCCGCCGCTGCTCATCCGGGCCGGCCGCTGCACCTTCCTGGACGCGATCCCGCCCGCGCCGCCGCTCGGCCTGTTCCACCTGCTCGACCAGTGGTGCCGGTCCGCCTCGGTGCCCCTGTCCGACGGCGACCGGCTGCTGCTCTACACCGACGGGGTCACCGAGGCCCGGGACGCGCGGGGCACCTTCTATCCGCTCGCCGAGCGCGCGACGCTGCTGTACGACGCCGATCCGGCGGCCTTCCTCGACGCGCTCACCAGCGATCTGCTTCGGCATGGAATGGGTCAATTGAAGGACGACGCCGCACTCTTGCTGGTCGATTACGGAGACATTCGGTCACCGCAGGGTCAACCCCGGGCGGAGAATGGCCATCTGCTCCAGGGCCTCTCTGCCCGCCCCCTACGATAGGTACGTAAAGGCTCTCCATGCCGAAGCCGAAGCTGCCGTAGATATATCCACCGTAGATATATCCGCCGTACGTATCTCTTGAGATGAGGCGATTGTGGCTGGCAATCGACCGGGGAAAAACCCGGGCAACCCGGAAAGCGATCCCGACAAGAACATCGCGCGAATTCCGCCGGAGGAGATCGGAACCACCGGCGCCACGGCATCAAGCGGCTCTCCCGGAAATATCCCCGCGGAGCAAAAGACCCTCATCGGCCGCCAACAGGAACTCGCCGCGCTGCGACAGATGTTGACCACTTCGCGTCTGGTCACCGTCACCGGCCTCGGCGGGGTCGGCAAGACCCGCACCGCCCTGGGCGCCGCCGCCCGGGCCGCCCCCGACTTCCCCGACGGAGCCTGGCTGGTCGAGCTCTCCGGGCTGTACGACGGCGAGCTCCTTGTGCACGCCGTCGCCGCGACCCTGCGCGCCACCGACCACACCACCCGCTCCCAGGAAGAGGTCCTGGCCGCCCATCTCCAGGACAAGCGCCTGCTGCTCGTCCTGGACACCTGCGAGCACCTGCTCGGCCCCGTCACCACGCTCGCCGAGCAACTTCTGCGCGCCGCCCCCGGCCTGCACATCCTCGCCACCAGCAGGCAGCCCCTCGGCCTCGACGAGGAACGCCCGCTCGCCCTGGGCCCGTTGACCGACCCAGCGGACGCGGTCGAACTCTTCACCCGGCGCGCCGAGGCCGCGCTGCCCGGCTTCGCCCTCTCCGCCGCGGAGCAGCTGGTCGTCGAGCGCATCTGCACCCGGCTCGACGGCCTTCCCCTCGCCATCGAGCTCGCCGCGGGCCTCCTCGGCGTCGCCACCCTGGACGACCTGCTCAGCGGCATCGCCGACCGCTTCCAGCTGCTGATCTCGTCCGGCGACGACTCCCGCCACGGCACCCTGCGTACGGCGATCGGCTGGAGCCATGAACTCTGCAGGCCCCAGGAGCGGTTGCTGTGGGCCCGGCTCTCCGTCTTCACCGGGGACTTCTCGCTCGCCGCCGCCCAGGAGGTGTGCGGCGACGCCGTACTGGACCCGGCGGACATCCCCGTCCTGCTCGCCGGACTCGTCGACAAGTCGCTGCTCGTACGTGATCCGGGTCCGGGCGGCCAAGGGCGCGAGCAGGAGTCCGGCAGCGCATCCGAACAGGGCCCGGGCGACGACCGGTTCCGCCAGCTCGACACCGTGCGCGCGTACGGCGCCGAGTGGCTGCACCGCCTCGACGAGGAGGCCGCCCGGCGCACCCGGCACCTCGCCTGGTGCCAGTCCCTCGCCGAGCGCGGCGAGCGGGACTGGTTCGGCCCGGGCCAGGCCGCGGTCTTCCGCGCCACCCAGCGCGAGCACGCCCAGCTGTGCGCCGCCCTCGACTTCGCCCTGTCCGGGCTCGCCACCCCCCAGCAGCAGCGCGCCGGGATGCGGCTCGCCGGAACCCTCTGGTTCTACTGGGTGGGCTGCGGCCTCCTCGGCGACGGGCGCTACTGGCTCGACCGGGCCCTCGTGCACGCGCGCGGGCCCGGCCCCGAGCGGCTCAAGGCCCTGTGGGTGAACGGCTATGTGGCCATCCTCCAGGGCGACTCCGCCACGGCCGTCGAAATGCTCACCGACTGCCGGGCCCAGGCCCTGCGCACCGGCGACGACACCGCGTACGCCTACTCCACCCACCGCCTCGGCTGCGCCGCGCTCATGCGCGACGACCATCGCGTCGCGCAGCGCTACTTCGAGGCGTCGCTCGATCGGTACGCGGACCTCGACGAGCTCAACAGCAACGTCATGATGGCCCGCATCGAACTGGCCATGTCCCTCGCCTTCCAGGGCGACCTGGAGACGGCGGTCGGCCTCGTCGAGAAGGCCCGCGACCTGTGCGAGCTGCACGGCGAGCGCTGGGCCAAGGCCTATGCCCTGTACGTCCTCGCCTTCGCGGCCTGGGCGGACGGCCGGCACGAGGAGGCCGACGAGCTGGCCCGGGAGTGCCTGAGCATCAACTACGAGTTCCGCGACCTGGTCGGCATGGTCCTGCCCATCGAGGTCATCGCCCTGCTCCAGGCCTCCCGAGGCCGCAGCAGACAGGCCGCCGTGCTGCAGGGCGCCGCCCAGCGGATCTGGCGCAAGGTCGGCCTGCCCCTGTTCGGCTCGGCGTACTTCAACGCGCCGCACGACACGGCCGTCGGGCTCGCCGTGGCCGACCTGGGGGCGGCGGAGTACGAGGCGGCGTTCGCACTGGGGGCGCGGCTCAGCCTGGAGGAGGCGGTCGGGTCGGCTCGGGAGGTCAGCTCGGCGGGGACGTACTGAACAGGCCCTGCCCACCTGCCTTCTGACGGTCCGTGGCCCTACGCGGCGACCTTCTCCCCCGCCGCCAGCTTGCCCATCACCGCGGTCAGCCGGGCCGCCCGCATCCGGGCGCCGGTCGACAACTCCAGGCGCAGGATCACCTGGTACCGGTCCGTCTTGCCGAGGCTCTCGAAGAACTCCCTTGCCCGGTCGTCCCCTTGGAGCGCCGCCGCGAGATCGTCCGGGACCTTCGCCTCCTTCTGCGAGACGTACGCGGCCTCCCAGCGCCCGTCCGCCTTCGCGCGCTCGACCTCCGCGACGCCGGGCGGGCGCATCCGGCCCGCCTCGGTGAGGGCCGCGATCTTGCGGACGTTGACCTGCGACCACCTGCTGCGGGCGCGGCGGGGCGTGATCTTCTGCAGGAAGTACGTGTCGTCGAAGCCCTTGCGCTGCCCGTCGATCCACCCCCAGCACAGGGCCACGTCGACCACCTCGTCCCACCGGACGGAGGCGATGCCCGAGCCCTTCTTGGCGAGCTTCAGCCAGACGCCGCCGTCCAGGGTGTGGTGGCCGGCCAGCCAGGCGTCGAGGGCCCCCGCGTCCTCGCACGTCATCGTCGTGATCTCTGCTCCGGTGGGTGAGTTCATGACGCCAAGGTACGGGCCGACTAGGACAAGTTTCGTCCTAGTTCGACGCCCAGTCGGGACGGCGCCCCAGATAGCGCAGCAGCCGGGCCGCCTCGCCCTCACCGGCCTGCTCTGCCAGGGCCGGGGCGAAGGCGAAGGCGCGTACCGCCTCGACCGTCGCGTGCGCGACCGGGAGCAGCTCGCGCGCCAACTCGTCGGTGAGCGGGGAGGGTTGGCCGGTGGCCACGGCGATGTCCCAGGCGTGCACGGCCGCGTCCAGGGCGCAGGCCCCGACGCCGAGGGCGGGGGTCATGCTGTGCGGCGGGAGCGGGACGCCGACCTGTTCGGCGGCCGGGTCGACCGTCTCCCAGGCCTCGAAGGACGCCGTCAGGGCCGCCTCGACCACGGCCTCGGGGGTGTCCGCCAGCTTCCCGGAGGGCTCGAAGGGGTTCTCCGCGGGGCCCGGCCCGCCGGTGAGGAAGGCGGCGTAGCCGATCTGGTCGCCGGCCGCGTGCTGGAGGACCTGAGTGACGTTCCATTCGGCGCAGGGCGTGGGGGCGTCGAGCCGGTCCACGGGGATGCCGCGCACGACGGCACGCAGCGCGCCGTGCGCCGCGTCCAGTACCTGCCACTTGCCTGTGGTGCCGTTCTCAGCCATTGATCTCCCCATCCCTGTAGCGCAGTTGACCGCATACGATGCGCCGGTGTCCGAGTTCATACAACAGCTTCCCGCCCTCCTCGGCGTCATGATTGGCGCGCTCGGTTCCTATCTGGCGATAACCCGGGGCGACCAGGCCCGCTTCCGCCGCGAGCAGGCGGCGCGCTGGGAGGAGCGACGGCTCTCGGTGTACGGCGACTACGCACGTTCGGTGAAGGCGACCGTGACACCGGCCTACCGGGTCGCCGCCCACCTCGGCAACGATCCGCATCCGCATCCGCTGGCCCCCGAGGCGGCAGAGGCCCTGCTCGCCGACGCGAGCGACGCCCGGGATCCCGCGTGGGAGGCGCTGCTGCTGCTCGGGGCGCCGGAGGTGGTCGCGCAGGGGCGCCGGTGGGCGGCGGTGGCCAACGCGATGGAGAGCTTCCTGCGCGAGCAGATCACCGATCCGGTGCGCTGGTCGGCGCTCCTTGAGCAACAACGCGTGGCGCGTGAGCGGTATTACGCGGCGGCCAGGGTCGACTTGGCGTTGCCGCCGGGGCATCCGGGGCGGCAGCCGATCGAGCCTCCTGCGCGGGATCGCGGCTGAATCGGGAACTCCCGGCCCCGGCATGGCGTCTCCTTCCCCAAGTTCTTGCGCCCTCTGCCGACCGGGCACGGGGGAATTCCAGTTCCAGGAGGCGCAGTGAGCACCAAGACCGGACCCCAGCGGTACCCCGGCGCGAGCCGGACCCACTGGTACCAGGACAACTTCGGCGGCACGGCGATGGAGGTCAACGCCGTCGTCCTGCACACCACCGAGGGCCGCACCCTGCCGGGTTACGGCGGCGGCTCCTCGGCCCCGAACCTCACGGCGGTGCCGGACTTCGGCGCCCAGAAGCTCAAGTGGTACCAGCACTTCGACATCGAGACCTCGTCCCGGGCGCTCGAGAACGACCCTGGCGGGGTGCAGACCAACACCCTGAACGTGTGCCAGATCGAGCTCGTCGGCACCTGCGATCCGAAGACGCACGCCAAGTGGAAGGCCGGCGACCATCGCCACGTGTACTGGCCGGACGCGCCCGGCTGGGCGCTGCGCGGGGTGGCGCGGTTCCTCGCGTGGATGCACGAGGAGCACGATGTGCCCTTGCGGGGGCCGGAGTTGTGGCCTGCCTATCCGAAGTCGTACGCGAACGGTGGGCGGCAGCGGATGTCGGGGGCGCGATGGAATGCGTTCAACGGGGTGTGCGGGCATATGCATGTCCCCGAGAACGATCACGGAGATCCCGGTGCGATCGATTTCGCTAGTCTCGTGAAGTACGCGAAGGAGCACCTGGGTTGAGCCGTTCGGGCCTGGGCGGAGTCACGCGCGCGAAGCGGGGCGAAGTCACAAACGGACGACCCCGGTCCTGTGGTCCGCCGGGAGCAGTCCGGGCAGGCTGTGCGCCATGGCAACCGACGAGATCAAGCCGTTCCGCATCGACATACAGCAGGACCAGCTCGATGACCTGAACACCCGGCTTGCCAGGACCCGTTGGACCGACGCGGGCCCTGGCGAGCCGAGTGAGTACGGAGTCGACCTCGCTCTGGTGCAGCGCCTCGCCGAGCGCTGGCGCACCGGCTACGACTGGCGTGCATGGGAAGCCAAGATAAACGGATATCCCCAGTTCACCACCGAGATCGACGGCCAGAACATCCACTTCCTGCACGTCCGCTCGCCCGAGCCGGGCGCCTTCCCGCTGATCCTGACGCACGGCTGGCCCGGGTCGTTCGTGGAGTTCCTCAAGCTGATCGGCCCGCTGACCAACCCGGTCGCGCACGGCGGTTCGGCGTCCGACGCGTTCCATCTGGTCATCCCGTCCATCCCCGGCTTCGGTTTCTCCGGGCCGACGAAGGAGAAGGGCTGGGGCATCGGGCGTACGGCCAAGGCCTGGGCGGAGCTGATGCGGCGGCTCGGGTACGAGCGGTACGGCGCGCACGGCAACGACGGGGGCTCGTTCATCTCGCCCGAGCTGGGCCGGATCGACTCCGCGCATGTGGCCGGCGTCCACGTCACGCAGATCTTCTCCTACCCGTCGGGCGACCCCGCCGAGTTCGCCAAGCTGACGCAGGAGGAGCTGGCGGCGATGGAGGTGCTGCAGTGGTTCGTGGAGAACAAGCTGTCCTTCAACACGCTGCACTCGCAGCAGCCGCAGACGCTGGCGCATGCGCTGGCGGACTCGCCTGCGGGGCTGCTGGGGTGGAACGCCCAGCTGTTCGTCTCCGGCGCGGAGGGGGAGATCGCACCCGATGACGACTTCGTTCTGACGAACGTGGCGCTGTACTGGCTGACCCGGACCGCGGGATCGTCGATCCGGTTCTACTTCGAGATGGCGAAGGAGGCGCTCTCGACCAAGGGGGAGGCAGCGGCCGAGCCGACTCGGGTGCCGCTCGGGCTGGCGTCGTTCGAAGGGGACATGAAGCCCTTCCGCACGTTCGCCGAGCGGGATCACGCGAACATCGTGCAGTGGCACACGTACAAGGAGCCGGGCGGGCATTACGCGGCCCACCTGCAGCCTCGGGTCATGTCCGAGGACATCCGGGGGTTCTTCCGCGAGCTGAGGTAGGGCATCTCTTTCCCCGCCCCGCCCCTTCCCGAAATCCTGCGGAGCTGTGTCCTCAAACGCCGGACGGGCTGACTTTGTCAGCCCGTCCGGCGTTTGAGGACAGCCCTTGAAGCCGGCGGCAGCCTTACGGGAAGGGGCGGGCTGGGGAACTAAAAGCCTCCACCGCCGAAGTCCCCGCCGCCACCGAAGTCGCCTCCCCCGCCGAAGTCCCCGCCGCCGAACCCACCCCCGAAGTCATCGGAGTTGAAGTCGGCCCCGGACTGGTCGCCGCCCTCCCAGCCACCACCGAAGGCACCGGACTCCGTGGCCGCGTACGCCGGGGACGACATCATCGAGCCGAGCATCGTGCCCATGAGCAGCCCCGGCAGGATGCCCCCGCCGAAGTAGCCGCCGGCCCAGGGACCGTAGGCCGGACCGGCCTCGTAGTAGGGGCGGGGCCCCGACTCCGTGTCGACCTGGCGCACCGCGGGGTTCTCGCCGTCCTCGATGCGGGCCTTGTCCGCCGCGCAGACCGGGACCTGGCGCGCGGGGGCGCCCGGCGGTGCCCAGGAGGCGTCGGCCACCGAGGGCCCGTGCCGGGGGTCGAAGAAGCAGGGCGAGCGGCGCTCCGGCAGCTCGCGGCCCTCGCGGCGCGCGGCGAGCACGGCGAGCGAGAAGCGGCCGTCCTCGACGGCCTGGGTCACGCCCCGCACATCGGCGGGCCGCTCGGCCGAGGCCATCATCGACTTGGCCTTCTCGTAGGAGTCGAGGGCTCGCTCGTAGTCGGCGCGCATGGCGTCGTCCGCGCCGGGCTCGGCGGGGTGGAAGTCGAGCCGGTCGAGCTCTTCGCCGAAGGCCGTGATGTCCTCGTCGACCACCACCGAAACCTTCTGAAGGGCGGCCCGCTCCTCCTCGGCCTTCTTCCGCTTGTTGCGCTTGACCAGGGCGTACGCACCCGCGCCACCGGCCACGGCGACCGCGCCGAGCCCGATCAGGGCGCCGGTGTTGACGCCGTCCGAGCCGGCGCCGCCACCCCAGGCGGACGGGGCCTTGCCACGGATGCTGCCGGCCAGGGCGTCGTCGACGAAGCTGTCGAGCTGGGCCTTGGTGTCCTTGCCCTGAGCTGCGGTGCGCAGGTTGTTCACCGCGTTCGACGAGAGCACCCTCTTGTCGGCCGCGGCGCCGAACTTGTCGCCCAGGCGTACCGCGTACAGGCCGGTGATGCCGGTCTCGGTGCGCAGATTGCGGAAGAGGTTCTGCTCGGGGATGCCGTTCTGCGCGGGGAAGTCCGCGGGCAGTACGGCGATGAACACGGGCTTGCCCGCGTCCTTGATCTTCTTGGCCAGGGCGTCCGCATCCGCGGACGACAGCTCGCCGCGCATGCCCGGATCGACGTACACCGGGCTCTTGCGCAGCTGCTCGGCCACGTCGGAGACCGTCGTGGCCGCCTGTGCCCCGGGCGCCATCGCGAGGATGGCGCCCATGACCAGAAGCAGTCCGGAAAGGGCGACCGTAATAGGTTTCGTCCAGTTCCTCATACTTCGAGGCTAAGGCAGTCCAGGGCAGAACGACTGGGTCAGTCAGCCCTTCGGGCCGGGACCTTGGTCCCCCCTGAGCCCCGCCCCCGCACCGAGCACCCGCTCAGCTCGCGCCCTCGGTCTCGACGGGCGTCACGCCCGCCCGCAGCAGCCCGTAGGTGAACGCGTCCTGCAGGGCCTGCCAGGACGCCGATACGACGTTGTCCGCGACGCCGACCGTGGACCACTCGTCGGCACCGTCGCTGGTGGTGACGAGCACCCGGGTCGTGGAGGACGTGCCGTGCTTGCCCTCCAGGATGCGGACCTTGTAGTCGACCAGCTCGAACTTGGCGAGCTGCGGGTAGAAGCGCTCCAGGCCCTCGCGCAGCGCGCAGTCGAGGGCGTGCACCGGGCCGTTGCCCTCGGCGCTGGAGATGATGCGCTCGTCGCCGACCCAGAGCTTCACGGTGGCGGCGTTGGCGTGCGTCCCGTCGAGCAGGTCCTCGACGATCGCGCGGTAGGTCTCGATGCGGAAGTAGCGGATCGGCCGGCCCTCGGCCTCCTCGCGGAGCAGCAGCTCGAAGGAGGCGTCCGCGGCCTCGTACGTGTAGCCCGCGAGCTCGCGCTCCTTGACGCGTGCCACGACCCGGCCGACCAGCTCCCGGTCGCCGCCCAGCTCTATGCCCAGCTCGCGGCCCTTGAGCTCGATGGAGGCGCGGCCGGCCATGTCGGAGACGAGCATCCGCATGGTGTTGCCGACCTGCTCGGGGTCGATGTGCTGGTAGAGGTCCGGGTCGACCTTGATCGCGGAGGCGTGCAGGCCCGCCTTGTGGGCGAAGGCCGAGACACCGACGTACGGCTGGTGCGTGGAGGGGGTCAGGTTGACCACCTCGGCGATCGCGTGCGAGATCCGGGTCATCTCGGCGAGGGCGCCCTTGGGCAGGACCTGCTTGCCGTACTTGAGCTCCAGGGCCGCGACGACGGGGAAGAGGTTGGCGTTGCCGACGCGCTCGCCGTAGCCGTTGGCCGTGCACTGGACGTGGGTCGCGCCCGCGTCGACGGCGGCCAGGGTGTTGGCGACGGCGCAGCCGGTGTCGTCCTGGGCGTGGATGCCGAGGCGGGCGCCGGTGTCCGCGAGGACGGTGGCGACGACGGCCTGCACCTGGGCGGGAAGCATGCCGCCGTTGGTGTCGCAGAGGATGACGACGTCGGCGCCGGCCTTCGCGGCGGTACGCACCACGGACTTGGCGTACTCGGGGTTGGCGCGGTAGCCGTCGAAGAAGTGCTCGCAGTCGATGAAGACGCGGCGGCCCTGCTCGCGCAGGTGGGAGACGGTGTCGGCGATCATCGCGAGGTTCTCGTCGAGCGTGGTGCGCAGGGCGAGCTCGACGTGCCGGTCGTGCGACTTGGCGACGAGCGTGATCACCGGGGCGCCGGAGTCGAGAAGCGCCTTGACCTGCAGGTCCTCGGCGGCCTTGGCGTTCGGGCGGCGGGTCGCGCCGAAGGCGACCAGCTGCGCGTGCTTGAAGTCGATCTCCTTTTGGGCGCGGGCGAAGAACTCGGTGTCCCGGGGGTTGGCCCCGGGCCAGCCGCCCTCGATGAAGCCCACGCCGAAGTCGTCCAGGTGCCGTGCAATGGTCAGCTTGTCCGCGACGGTGAGGTTGATTCCCTCGCGCTGCGCGCCGTCGCGCAGCGTGGTGTCGAAGACGTGGAACGAGTCGTCGGAGGTGCCGGGATTTCCCTTGGCTTCCTTGGCTTCCGTCATGCTGATCAGGCTCCTGTGTCGGATCTCGGTCTACCGGATGACCGGCTCCACCGTCCCCAATATGGTCCCCTGCGCTCGCACCCGGCTTGAGGTGGGCCGGAAAACGAAAAAACCTCTCGCGGGTGCGAGAGGTCAGCGCGCGGGTCTGGGACGACGATGTCCGCCCGTACGTGGTGGTACGTGGCGGTCACTGCGGACCGGCGCGCCTGTTGCCAATAATCGTGGCGAACGAGAGCACGGCGGCAGTCTTCCACACGTTCGCGGCGCCGCGAGAAGCCGTCTCAGGATCCGGTCGCCCTTACGGACAGTCTTCGCTCTTACGGACAGCCTTCGCTCGGCCGTGCCTCGTACGCGCTCTTGTGCCTCCCTGGTTCAGACCTTCACACTGCAAGCGCTCTCTGTCGTGTGCACGACACCCCACTGTCGGTCGGAATCCCCCTATCGGGAGGCACTTCGTGAAGCGCACCACACCCCTGCTCGCGGCCCTCGCCGCGCTCCCCCTCTCCCTCCTCTCCCCTGCCCCCTCCGGGGCCGCGCCCGCCGCTGCCGAGCCCGGCCCGGGCGTCACCGCCAGCAGCTCCACGTACAGCCAGAACGCCCAGCTCAAGCGGGAGTTGGGCACCCGCAGCGCGGGCAGCTACCTGGACGCCGAGACCGGTGAGCTGATCACCACCGTCACCGGCGAGGCCGACGCCGCGAAGGTGCGCGCGGCCGGCGGGCGGGCCGAGCTGGTCGCCCGCAGCGGCGCCCGGCTGCAGTCGGCGATCGACGCGCTGCAGCAGGACGCGAGCGTCCCCGGCACCAGCTGGGGCATCGACCCCAGACGCAACCAGGTGGTGGTGGAGGCCGACTCCACCGTGTCCCGGGCCGGCCTGCGGCGCCTGGCGGACATCGCCGCGGCACAGGGCGGCGCGGTGCAGGTCAAGCGCGTGACCGGCACCTTCCGGGAGGAGGTCGCGGGCGGCGGTGCCATCTACGGCGGCGGCTACCGCTGCTCGTCGGCCTTCAACGTGTCCGCCGGGTCGACCCGCTACTTCGTCACCGCGGGCCACTGCACCAACGCCGGCACCGACTGGCGGGCCACCTCCGGCGGCGCGGTGATCGGGCAGCGTACGGGCACCAGCTTCCCCACCAACGACTACGGCATCGTCAAGTACACCGACGGCTCCGCGCCCGCAGGCAACGTCGATCTCTACAACGGCAGTTACCAGGACATCACTTCGGCCGCGGACCCGGTGGTCGGCCAGGCGGTCAAGAAGAGCGGCTCGACCACGAAGGTGACCTCGGGCAAGGTCACCCAGACGAACGTCACGGTCAACTACGGCAGCGGCAAGACCGTCTACGGCATGGTGAAGACCACCGTCTGCTCGGGCAGCGGGGACAGCGGCGGCGCCCATTTCGCGGGCACCACCGCTCTCGGCATCCACTCCGGCAGCGGGGGCTGCAGCGACGGGGTCAACGGCTCGGCGATCTTCCAGCCGGTCCGGGAGGCCCTGTCCGCGTACGGCGTGAACGTCTACTAGCCCCCGACTACCGCATGATCGGGGCTAGGGCCTGTCTCCCCGATCTCTGCGGGCCCGCGACGCCTGGCACGCACTCTCGCCGCACCGGGCGAAAGCCCAAGTACGTCCAGTACGAGGACTTCCGCCCGGCACGCCGAGAGCACGCACCAGACGCCGCAGGCTGATCCACAGAGATCGGGGAGACAGGCCCTAGTTGAGGGTGCGTACGAACGCGTCGTACTCCTCGTTCGTGTCGCCCGCCACGACGTCCCGGGCGTTCGACGAGTAGCCCACGACCCGGCCGTCCCCGGAGATCGCGCCGGGGGCGGTCACCGCGTAGGCGGGTTCGCCGCGCAGGTCCTCGCTGACCATGCGGGCCTTGCCGGTGGTCAGGTCGTGCAGATAGACGGGGTACTCCTTGCCGAACTCCGAGTTCTTGTCGTCGATCTCGGACATGAAGAGCACGTAGCGGCCGTTGGCGCTGATGCGTCCGTCGCGCGTGTACTCGGCGCCGTCCCCGCCCTGCGGGCCGTGCAGCCGCTGGTTCTTGCCGGTCGCGAGGTCGTGCACGAAGACGTTCCAGCTGTCGTCGTCGTCGCCGGGCACGAGGTGGGTGTCGGCCGACTCGAAGACGACGCGGCGGCCGTCCGCGCTGATCGACGGGTTCATCGACTCGCGCGTGGTGGCCGCCCCGTCGGTCGCCGCGTCGGCCTGGGTGAGCTTTCCGGTGGCGCGGTCGCGGACGTACACGTCGCCCCAGTCCGACGGGATCGTCGGCCGGTCGTAGTTGAACTGGTAGGCCACACGGCGGCCGTCGTCGCTGATGGTCGGCGAGAAGGCGTTGCGGGACTGCCAGTCGGGGTTCTTGTGGCTGATGCGCTCGGTCTTCTGCGCCTTGCGGTCGCGCAGGTATACGTGGGCACCGTCGCCCTCGCCGTAGACGGGGTGGTCCGCGCTGAAGGCGACGAAGCGGCCGTCGCCGCTGATCGCCGGGTGGCTCGCGGCGCCGTCCTGATAGCCCTCGGGGACCTGTACGTCGACGCGCTCGGTCTTGCGCGTCACTCGGTCGTGGACGTAGATGTGCCCCTTGTAGTCCTCGGCCGAACTGAACGCGATGTACCGGCCGTTGGCGCTGATCGCCGGCTGCGTCGAGGCCCTGCCCGGGACGGCGATGCGCTTGACGCCGCCCGTGCGCAGGTCGCGTACGAAGATGTCGCTGAGCTTGTTGGTGTCGCCCGGGACCAGGTTGGACGCCTCGGACGCGAAGACCGCGAGGCGGCCGTCGCGGCTGATCACGGGGGCCTCGGAGGCGGCGTCCGCCTGGGTGCCGTCGGTGGCGCTGCTCACTCTGGTGGTGTGCGGGGCCTCGGCGGCGTGGGCGGTGGGCAGGGCGAGTGCGGCGCCGAGTGCGGTGGTCAGGGCCGCGGCGCGCAAGGTGAACTTCATTGTGATTTCCCCCGGTTGACGGTACTTCAGTACGTCAGACGGTGATTGCGGTGGTCGTGGTTCCCGTGTGGCGCGTTCAGCGGACGCGGCTGAGGAAGACGTCGGCCACGCCGTTGGTGTCGTCGGGGACGAGGCCGGCCTCCTGCGAGTGGAAGACGACGGTGCGGCCGTCGCCCGCGAGCGCCGCGGGTCCGTTGTCGGCGTAGGCCGGGCTGCCGTCCGGTGCGGTGCTCGCGATGCGCACCTCGCCCGTCTCCAGGTCCTGGACCTGGACGGACCAGACCGAGCCGCCGGGACTGTCCGGGTCCGCGACGGCCCCGCGGTAGACGGCGTGCCGGCCGTCGGCGCTCATCCAGGCGGCGCCGGACCCGCCCTGCGACCCCGAGACGGGAATCGACCGGGTGGTGCCCTCGCCCACGTCACGGACGTAGGCGTTCAAGCTCTTGCCGTCCCAGGTGACCGGCAGCGGGCCGCCGTAGACCGAGAACATCACGCGCTCGCCGTCGGCGGTCAGGGACGGGTCGGCGACGACCCGGTCCGGTGTGGAGCCGTCGGTCGACACGTCGACCACCTGGCGCCCGCCGGTCGGCCGGTCGAGGAGGAACACGTGGCCGACCATGGGCCCCTTGGGGATCTGCCTCGTGTAGGTGTAGGCGACGCGCGCGCCGTCGTCACTGACCACGGGATCGCCCGCGTAGTACGTCTCCGCCGCGGTGTTGGCCTGGCTCACCAGCTCGGTCGTCCCGGCTTCGAGGTCGCGCAGATACACCCGCGAGCCCTCGGCCGCGGGTACCCCGGTGGGCCGGCGCACCGCGAAGACCGCGTGCCTGCCGTTGCCGCTGAGCGACACCTGGAAGGCCGTGCCGCCCTCGAATCCGTCGCCGAGGCCGGTGTCCACCTGCTCCGTCTCTCCCGTGCGCAGATCCCGTACGAAGACGTGGCTGCCCGAGACGTACGCGAGCCGCCTGCCCGAAGCGCTGAACGAGGCGCCGGGCAGCGCGCCCTGCTCCAGCTCGATGCGCTGCAGGGTGCCCGCGCGCAGATCGCGCACGAAGAGGTCCCTGCTGCCGTTGGTGTCACCGGGCACGAGATTGGCGGCCGTCGAACTGAAGGCCACGAAGCGGCCGTTGCGGCTGATCGACGGCTCGTACGAGTCCCCGTCCGCCTGGTTGCCGTCCACCGCCGCACTAAGCCGCTGCACACCCTGCGGCCCGGGTTGCGCGGAAGCCGTAGGTACTGCCATCGCGAGGGCCGCCGTCACGGCCACCCCCGTCGCCGCGCGCGCGAACATCCCCATGTCTCCCCCAAGACACTCGATTCCCCGGCCCCGTACCGAGGACTCCCCTCGATCCAAGCGCACCCCCCGCGCCAGGGACAATCCGCAGCCTGCCGTACAACCCGCGACACCCCTCAGGCGTCCGCGCGCCCCAGCCCTTCCTCCACGAACTCCCTTACGTGGAGCAGGATTTGCCCCCTGTCCACACCGGGAATCCCGACCGCCACATGGATCGAGAACCCGTCGAGCAGCGCCCGCAGCCGGGCCGCGAACCGCTCCGGATCGACCGCCTTGCGGAACTCGCCCCGCGAGATCCCCTCCGCGAGCAGCGCCACCAGGTCCCGGTGCCAGGCACCTTCGATCGCGGCCTGGCGGGGGCGGGCGGCGGCCTGCTCGTCCGCGTACTGGGACCGGTTCCAGACCTCCAGCCAGAGCGTCCAGTGCGGGTCGCGGGCCGCGTCGGGGACGTACAGGTCGACATACGCGTCGAGGCGTTCGCGCGCACTGCCGGGCCCCGCGAGCAGGGCGCGGCGCTGCTCGCCGAGGCGGCCTTCGCTCCACTCCAGAGTCTGGAAGAGCAGTTCGTCCTTCGTTTTGAAGTAGTAGAGGAGATGCCCGCTGCTCATGTCGACGGCCCGCCCGAGCGCGGCCATCGTGAGCCGGTCGAGCCCGCCCTCGGCGATCATCGCCATGGCGGCGGTGAGGACTTCCTCGCGGGGCGGGGCGGTGTTGCGGCGACGCGCGGCGGGGCTCATCGGGCGGCCTCCGCCCCGCGGTCGCCGCCGGGGGGTCGCTCGGCGCAGAGCAGTACGTTCACCCGTACGTTCTACCTGATCGCCGAGCCCGGCCACAGGTCAGACCTTCGGCTGCTGCTGTGTGATGCAGTGGATGCCCCCGCCGCCCGCGAAGATCGTCCGCGCGTCCACCAGCGTCACCGTCCGCCGCGGGAACAGCCGGCGGAAGATGCCCGCCGCGAGCTCGTCGTTCGGGTCGTCGAAGCCGCACAGGACGACGCCGCCGTTGCAGAGGTAGTGGTTGATGTAGGAGTAGTCGACCCAGCCGTCCTCGTCCTGAAGGACCTTCGGTGCCGGTACCTCGACGACCTCCAGGGTCCGGCCGCGCGCGTCCGTCTGGGCGCGGAGCAGGGCGATGATCTCCCGGCTGACCTCGAAGTCGGGGTGCGCCGGGTCCTGCTGCGAGTGGGCCACGACCACGCCGGGCGCGGCGAAGGCGGCGACGATGTCGACGTGCCCGAGGGTGCCGAAGCCGTGCCCCGGGTAGTCGGCGGTCAGGCCGCGCGGCAGCCAGATCGCCTTGCTGGTGCCGAGCTGCGCGTGCACCTCGGCCTCGACCTCGGCGCGGGTCCAGCCGGGGTTGCGCTCGGGGCCGAGCTGGACCGTGTCCGTGAGCAGGACGGTGCCCTCGCCGTCGATGTGCAGGCCGCCGCCCTCGTTGACGAGCTTCGAGGGGTACGTACGCGCTCCGGCGAGATCGGAGACGTACGCCCCGATCTTGCTGTCGTGGTCCCAGCGGGCCCACTCCTGGGCGCCCCAGCCGTTGAACGTCCAGTCCACGGCGGCCAGTTGACCCTTGCCGTCGGTGAGGAAGGTGGGCCCGATGTCGCGCATCCAGGCGTCGTCGAGTTCGCGCTCGACGACCTCGATGCCGTCGCCCAGGAGCTCACGGGCGTACGCGGACTGGCCCGGCCCCGCGACCACGGTCACCGGCTCGAAGCGGCGCACGGCGCGGGCGACCGAGGCCCAGGCGCGGCGGGCGTCCGCCAGCCACGTCTCGTCGGCGAACGTCGGGTTGGGGCTCGGCCACGCCATCCAGGTGCGCTCGTGCGGGGCCCATTCGGCGGGCATGCGGAAGCCGTCGGCGGCTGCGGTCATGACGTGCACCTCAGAGGAGTAGGGATCTGGAGGAAGTAGGGATCTAAAGGAAGTAGAGACGGTTGAGGGAGACGGAGTCGGCGGGGTGCGAGCGCATCGGGGCGCCGTCGAGCGTGACCAGACCGGTGCGGGCGTCCACATCGACCGCGCCCGTCCGGGAGTTGAGCAGCAGATCGCCGGGCCCGATCCCCCGCGTCCCGCGCACCCCGACGCGGCGCCGGCGCGTGGGCATCCGGTCGCCGTCCAGGGCGGCGGCCGCCTGGGACACGAAGGCCACGGAGATCTCGGCCGGAGTCGCGCCGTGCGCCCCGAACTGCGGTCCCAGGACCAGGGGTTCACAGGTGTCGGTCGCGGCGTTGGGGTCGCCGGTGACGCCGTACGCCGGGAAGCCGGACTTGAGGACCAGTTGCGGCTTGGCCCCGAAGAACTGGGGCTTCCACAGCACGATGTCCGCGAGCTTGCCGACCTCGAGGGAGCCGATCTCGTGGGCGAGGCCGTGGGCGATCGCCGGGTTGATGGTGAGCTTGGCGAGGTAGCGGAGCACGCGCGCGTTGTCGTCGTTCGCGCCGTCCCCGTCCAGCGGCCCGAGCTCGGCCTTCATCTTGCCCGCCATCGCGAACGTACGCCGGACCGTCTCCCCCGCCCGCCCCATCCCCTGCGCGTCGGACGAGGTGATCCCGATGGCGCCCAGGTCGTGCAGCACGTCCTCGGCGCCCATCGTCCCGGCCCGGATCCGGTCGCGCGCCATGGCGGCGTCGCCGGGCAGGTCGGTCTTCAGGTCGTGGACGGAGACGATCATCCCGTAGTGCTCGGCGACGGCGTCCCGGCCGAAGGGCAGGGTCGGATTGGTCGACGACCCGATGACGTTGCGTACGCCGGCCATCTTGAGCACGTTCGGTACGTGCCCGCCGCCGCAGCCCTCGATGTGGAAGGCGTGGATCGTCCGCCCGTCGAGCACGCTGAGGGTGTCCTCGACCGACAGGCACTCATTCAACCCGTCGCTGTGCAGGGCGACTTGGACGTCGTACTCCTCCGCCACGCGCAGCGCGGTGTCCAGGGCGCGGGTGTGCGCGCCCATGTCCTCGTGCACCTTGAAGCCGCTCGCCCCGCCCTCGGCAAGGGCCTCGACCAGGGGCGCCGGGTCGGAGGACGAACCCCTCGCCAGGAAGCCGATGTTGACCGGCCAGGCGTCGAAGGCGTTGAAGGCGTGCTTCAGCGCCCAGGGCGAGTTGACCCCGACGCCCCACACCGGGCCGAACTCCTGGCCGATGATCGTGGTCACGCCGGAGGCGAGCGAGGCCTCCATGACGCGCGGCGAGAGCAGGTGGACGTGCGTGTCCACGGCCCCGGCGGTGGCGATCATGCCCTCGCCGGACACGATCGACGTACCCGTGCCGACCACGACATCGACGCCGTCGAGGGTGTCGGGATTCCCGGCCCGCCCGATCGCGTGGATCCGGCCTTCCCTGATCCCGATGGACACCTTCCGGATGCCCTGCACGGCGTCGATGACGAGGACGTTGCTGATCACGACGTCACAGGTCTCGCGCACGGCGGCGGCCTTGAGGTGCAGCCCGTCACGGGCGGTCTTGCCGAAGCCGGCGAGGAATTCGTCGCCGTACGCCTGTGAGTCGGCCTCGACGCGGACCACGAGGCCGGAGTCACCGAGGACGACGCGGTCCCCTTGCCGGGGGCCGTGGACTGAGGCGTACTCGCGGGGATCGATCGTCATCGTGCCTCAGCTCCCAGATAACCGCAGGCCACAGCCCTGCGCAGCGCCTCTTCCCGCGCGCCCGGCGCGTCCAGCTCCCCGTCCACGAGCCCCGCGAACCCGATCGCGACCCGTTCGCCGCCGATCGGCACCAGGCCGACCTCGGCCTCCCCGCCCGGATCGAAGCGCACCGACGACCCGGCGGGCACCGCGAGCCGCATGCCGTACGCGGCCGAACGGTCGAAGTCGAGGCGGGGGTTGGCCTCGAAGAAGTGGAAGTGCGAGGTCACGCTGACGGGCACGGTCGCGGTGTTGCGTACGCGGATACGCACCCTCGGCGCGGGCTCCGCGTGGGCGGGGCCGGGCAGCACCGCACCGGGGGCGGCATCCCCCAGCGAGCCCCCGCTCAGGGGCGCGGAGACGACGGCCAGCCGGGACCCGTCGTCGAAGACGGCCTCGACATGCACCTCGGTCACCACGTCGGCGACGCCCGGCAGGACGTCGTCCGGGCCCAGGACGGCGCGGGCCCGCTCGATCGCCTCGGCGAGCCGCAGCCCGTCCCGGGCCGCCTCGCACACCGTGTCGGCGATCAGCGCGGTGGCCTCGGGGACGTTGAGCCGCAGGCCGCGGGCGCGGCGGGCGCGGGCCAGCTCGGCGGCGCCGAAGAGCAGCAGCCGGTCGCGTTCGGTCGGGGTGAGTCGCACGGCACTCCCTCAGTCCGGGCCTGGCGAAAGATTTAGAGCTTCACTCTAACTGAGTCGGCGTAGAAGATTAATAAGCCAGAAACATTGACCTGTCAGCTTGAAATCCGTCACATTGAGCGTCACTCAAATCTGTCACTCAAATCTATGCGTGATCCGACAGGGGGCCCACCCATGCCGATAGACATGCCGATAGAACAGCGCGGAGTCGACACCATCCCGGACGAGGAACGCACCAGCGGCCCTCGCGACCTCATCTCGATCCTGCTCGGCTCCAACCTCTGCCTCGGCGTGATCGTCTTCGGCTGGCTGCCGCCGTCCTTCGGGCTCGGCTGGTGGGCCTCGGTGACCTCGATCCTGGCGGGCACGGCGGTCGGCGTCGCGGTCACCGCGCCGCTCGCGCTGGTCTCGCTGCGCACGGCGACCAATCTGTCCACGTCGAGCGGTGCGGCCTTCGGTGTGCGAGGGCGCCTCATCGGCTCGGTCGTGGGCCTGCTCCTGTCCCTCGGCTACACCGCGCTGACGCTGTGGATCGGCGGCGACGTCATGATCGGCACGCTGGCCCGGCTCACCGACCTGCCGGACAACGGCCTCACGCACGGCCTCGTGTACGCGCTCCTCGCCGGCGCCACGGTGGTCGGCGCGGTCTTCGGCTACCAGCTGCTGCTGCGCCTGTCGAAGGTGCTCGCGATCGGCATGACGGTCCTGCTCGGGATCGGGCTCATCGCGTACGCCGGTGACTTCACGACCGCCGCACCGACGGACACGCCTTTGTTGCTGGGATCGTTCTGGCCGACCTGGCTGCTCGCGGCGGTGGCGGCGGGGCTGAGCGGGCCGGTCGCGTTCATCACGCTGCTCGGGGACTACACGCGCTACGTGTCACCGCTGCGGCACTCCTCTCGGAGCGTGCTGCGGGCCACGTGCGTGGGGCTCGCGGTGGGGCTGTTGTTGCCCCAACTCTTCGGTACGTTCACGGCGTTGGCGGCACGGGCGGGGCTCGACTACGCCGGGCCGCTGGTCTCGGCCGCACCCGGCTGGTACCTCGTCCCGCTGCTGCTCGCGGCCTGCGCCGGTTCCGTGGGCAACGCCGGGCTGATGCTGTACTCGATGGGCCTCGACCTGGACGCGATCGTGCCGCGGGCCTCGCGGGTGCGGGCCACGGTCCTGGTGGCGGTCGTGGCCACGGCGTTCGTCTTCGCGGGGCACTTCGCGTGGGACGCACAGTCGGCGATGACGTCGTTCGTGCTGTTGCTGACGGCGATCGGCACGCCGTGGGCCGTGATCACGCTGACCACTCATGTGCGGGCGGGCGGACTGTACGACGCGGATGCGCTGCAGGTGTTCAACAGGCGCTCCCGGGGCGGCATTTACTGGTACCGGGCCGGCTGGGAGCCGCGGGCCACGGCGGCCTGGGCGGTGGGCGCGGCGGTCGGGCTCGCGGCGGTCTCCACTCCCCTGTACGAGGGTCCGCTGCTCGCCCTGACGGGCGGGGTCGACTGCAGCTTCGTCCTGTCCGGGGTGGTCGGCGGGCTGGTCCATGCGGCCCTGATCCTGCGCACTCCTCAGGCGGTCCCCTCGGCGTCCTCGACCAACCGCCAGGCGCGGGCGACGGTGTCGTAGCGGATCGTGCCGCGCACCAACGCGAGGTCGATCTCCCGGAGTTGGCGGTACGCCGCCTCGTCGAGGTCCGGGGTGAGGAGGACGCGGACCCCGGTGTCCCTGTCCTCGATGACGACCGGGCGCGGGGTGGGAGCAGGGGGCGTACGCCGGACCGCGTCGCGCAGCTTTCGGTACGCGTCGTCGGCGAGCTTGCTGCCGAGGCCGCCGAGGAACGCTTGCAGCGGCAGGGTGGCGAGGATCAGCCACTCCAGTTGCTCGGGACCGCGGCGGACGGGGACGGCCTTGACGCGCGTGGTGAGGCCGAGGCCGCTGAGGGCCCCGACCAAGGGGACCTCCGTGCCGGAGGTGTCCTTCTCGTCGACGAACACGTCGGCGTGGGGCGGGAGTTCTTCGGTCATGGCTGCGGACCCGTCTTCCGTCATGAGGCATGCGTGAGGTCTAGGAGCTGGACTTCCTTGCCTTCGATGACGGCGAGGAGGGTGCCGTCATCGCTGTAGGCGATCCGGCTCGGCCCGAGTGGGGCGATGCCGTGCGGGGCCTGCGCCTGGGGCCGGTACTCGCACACGGCGTTCCCGCTCGGCAGGTCCCACACCGTGGCGCCCAGCCCGTGGGCGGCGGCGAGCCGGGTGCCGTCCGGGCCGAACGCGAGGCCGCTGATGCCCGCGCGATGCGCGAGCTGCTGGACGGGCTCGCCAGACGGGAACTCCCAGAGGTGAGCGAGCTTGCCGCTCCCGGTGGCGAGGCGGGTGCCGTCCCGGCTGAACGCCACCGCGAGCACGGGCAAGTCATGGGGCAGGCACAGGAGTTCTTCGCCGGACACCACGCTCCAGACCCGGGCCTCCCCCAGAGATCGCCCGGACGACTGGGGGGTCGGCGCGAGCATCCCGTCACCGGCGACGGCGATCCAGGCGGCGCCCGGCGAGAACGCCAGCGTCTTTACCGGCGCCTCGCTGCGGGAAATCACGGTCTGGCCCGCCGGGCCGGAGAGCAGCAGGGAGCCGGGGGGAGCGGCCGCGGCGATCCGGCCGCCCTCGCTGACCGCCACCACCGAGGTGCTGTGCATGCCGAGCCGTCGCTTCGACACCCCAGCCCCGCTCGCCGTCTGCCAGACGCGCACCGAGTCGCCCGTGACGGTCGCGAAGGTGTTTCCCGCCCCGTCGAAGGACACCGCCAGTACGCGGTCCTGGTAGAAGAACGACGACCGGACGGCGTCGGCCGCGTCGGACAAGTAGCCACCGGCTCGCACCCGGCACACGCGCTCGCCCCTGCGATCGACGACCACGGTCAGCCACTTCTCGCAACCGATGGCGAGCCGGCTGGAATCCGGGCTGAACGCCAGCGACCAGGGCCAGTTGGGCACCCTGACGGGCGTGACTCGAGGCTGCGGCGCCAAGCCGCCGGCGTGCAGCGCGAACCTTCTCGTGAAGGCCGCCCGACGCGCCGTGGACGGCACGGAAGCCGGGCGCTGCGGCACCGTCGGCCGGTCCGCACGTGGCGGCGCCACGGGTGGCGGCCCCGCCTGCACGGGTTCGACGGGTGCGGGCTCGGTCTGCACCCGATCGGCGGGCGCGGGCTCGGCCCGCACGCGCTCGGCCCGCAAAGGCTCCGCGACCTCGAAGAGCACCCCGTCCGCCGACCGCATGTACAGCACCGGAGTCCCCCACTCCAGCGTCCCCGGCAGCGCGAGCCGGATGGCCTGCCGGGCCTCCGTCACCGCCGCGTCGACCGGCAGCTGGTGGGCCAGGCCCTCGTAGAAGGTGCGCGCGAACTCGACCGCCGCCCGGTCGGAGATCGCGTACTGCATGGCCAGCGCGGCCGGCACCCCCGCGCGAAGGAGCGCCCCGCCCATGCTGGAGAAGGGATCCGCCGCCGCCGAGCGGCCCGTCTCGCAGGCGTTGAGCACGACGAGGCGCAGCGAACGGTGGTCGTGCAGCATCATCGCCAGGTTCTCGGCGCCCAGCTGGTACGTTCCCCCGTCCTCGCCCGCCAGGGCCAGCGTGCCCTCCTGGGCGAGGGGGTCGAAGCCGCCGTGGCCGATGAAGTGCAGGATGTGCCAGGGGCCGTTCCGCGCGGCGAGCGCCGTCCGCAGGTCGCGCCAGGTCTCGCCCTCGACCCAGCCCAGCTCGACGAGCCCGGCCCGCTCCAGGCCCGCCAGGTTGCTGCTGAGCCGGTCCCGCTCGGCCTGGACGGCCAGCGGCTCCAGGTCGTCGGGGCGGGCGGCCATGCACAGGATGCGCAGGGGTGCCGCCACCGTCAACGGACGCTGGGGCTGGGCTACTTGTGGCCTCCGGACCAAGGGCATCGTCGTACAGACATAGCCGTTCTCGCCACTGTCGAAAAGGAACTCCCAGGGCAGCCGGGCCAGTTCGGGAGGCCGCACGCGCAGCACGAGCCGCAGCTGCCGGTCCTCCTCGGCGGCGCGATGCCGGGCCGAGGCGAACAGCGCCCGCCCCTCCCCCGCCAGCAGGGCGTCGAAGAGGATCCGGCCCAGTTCCTGCACGGGCCGCTCCTCGGGCGGCACGCTGCGCCGGACCACGGCCGAGGAGGCGAGGATCGCGTCGGGGATTCGGGCGGAGAGGATGCGCAGCTCGTCCGGGGTGATCGGCAGCCGCAGCCCGTCGAAGGTCGCCTCGGCGCCGTCGGGCGCGCGCAGCGTCACCTGATAGGCGCCGGGTCCTGCGGCGCCGATCTCGGCCTGGAAGTCGAGTGTGCCCACGGCCCGCCCCACCCCCGTCCCCACCGGGCAGCTTGCCGAATCCACCATCCCACGGCGGCGGAGCGCCGGGGTGCCGGGCAGGCAAATCAGGCGGCCCCAGGCCTGCACCGGGAGTCCGGAAGGTCACTGCTCAAAGACGGGATTGCGTGGCTGGTGGGGGTGGGTGGTGCAGGTGATCTCCGCCCCTCTCGCTGTCGACTGCAGCGGCTCGTGGGCCGGCTTTCCCCGATACCGGTCAGTACGGGCCGAGGAGCTCCTGGAGCTGAGCGCGAAGGCTGAGCACGAAACCTAAGTGGGGCGAAAGGGGCAGACGAAACGGGCATATAGGTGCCGCTGGCGCCCCTTTTTTTCCCCACCCGGCCTTCCCTCCCCCGGCTCCCCCTCCCCCGCTCTGACCGCCATCGGGGAAAGTCAGCCCCGGATCAGCCGCAGCCGACGACGAAAGAAGCGGAGGCCACCTGCACCACCCACCCTCACCAGCCACGCGATCCCGCTCCTACCCACACGCCCCGAACTCGCACCACACGATCTTCCCGAGTACGCGCTCCCCGACGCCCCACTTGTCGGCGAGGGCCCCGACCAGAAGCAGGCCTCGACCGCTCTCCGCGTCCGCGTGGGGTGCGGGCAGGCGGACGTCGTCCGGGCCGGGGTCGTGGAGCTCTACGCGTACGCCGCCGCCGTCGTGCAAGTAGAGGTGCAGCCGGAAGCCTCGGCCGGGCGGGACGCCGTGAAGCAGGGCGTTGGTGGCCAGTTCGCTTACGCAGAGCAGGATGTCGTCGGCCCGGGAGGTCGCCTTCCAATCAGTCAGGGCTCGGCGAGTAAACGCACGGGCCAGCGGCACGGACCTGCGCTCCCTCGGATAGAACCGCTCGCGAGGGCTGGGTGGTTGGCGTTCTTCGTTCATGAGACGACTGTCACTGGCAGTGACTACGCTTGTGCAGTGAGTCGGGTCGTACATCGGGTTTGTACGACGCTTGTCGGGGCGCTCGGGACGTTTCGCAGGGAATGGGGGACGCATGAACCCAGCGAAGAAGAGGGTCACCTCTTGGCATGCGATCGGGGCGATGATCGCCAACTTCCGTCGATACGCGGGGATGAACCAGGGCGAGCTGGCCGCGCAGCTCTGCGTCAGCGAGGACAAAATGGCGTCGATCGAGCAGGGGCGGCGCCCGCTGCAGCTTTCCCTCGCCACGAAGATCGACGAACTGCTGGACACCAAGCGGGCGTTGGAGACATTCGTATCGAGGATGCCTGAGAAGGAAAAGTTTCCGCTGCCGGTGCAGGACCTCGTGGAATACGAGCAGGAGGCGAAGACGATCCAGTCGTACCAAACGCAGGTCGTGGACGGCCTGCTCCAGACCGAGGACTACATGCGCGCGGTCTTCAAGAACCGCTATCCACCGGTCGACCGGGACGAGGCGGACGAGTGGGTGGCCGGCCGTCTTGAACGGCAGAAGATCTGGGAGCGGCAGTGGCCTCCATGGGCGCACTTCATCGTGGAGGAAGCCGCCCTGAAGAAGCAGTGGGGTGGCCAGGACGCATGGCGCGGGACCCTGCGCCGGATGCGGGAGATCGGCGAACTTCGCTCCGTGGGACTCCAGGTCATTCCGCACGCGGGCATCAACGGCCCGTTCATCCTCCTGGAGACCACCGAGAACGAACGCCTGGCGTACCTGGAAGTCCAACGGCTCAGCGCCCAGATCGAGGACCCCGACGAGGTCAGCTTCTATCAGCTCAAATATGGAATGCTGCAGTCGCAGGCCCTGCCCCCGGACGACAGCGCCCGCCTTCTGGACGACCTGCTAGGAGAGACATGAACTGGTTCAAGTCGAGCTATAGCGGCGACGAAGGCGGGTCCTGCGTCGAAGTCGCCTACGACTGGCACAAGTCCAGCTACAGCAGCAGTGAAGGCGGCTCCTGCGTAGAGATCGCCACCCACCCCTCCGCCGTACACATCCGGGACTCCAAGAACCCCGACGGCCCGATGCTCACCGTCACCCCCACCACCTGGACCACATTCCTCCGCCTCGCAAAATGAGCGGCGAGGACTCGGAAGAGCTCCAGGAGGCGCGGCAACTCCTCAACGCCGACTGGCGTACCGGCACCGGCCCAAGCACGATCCTCGAAGGCGCCCGGCGCCTGGTCGCCCTGGGCCCGCAGCACTTCTACGAAGTGAGCAACCGCCTCGGGTTCGTGTTCGGCGACAACGGGCGACTCGGGGCCGACAGCCGCATCGAGGCGGCCCACATTCTCGCGAGCCTCGGCGGTATGGATGTCCGCCGCGCCGCAGCCGCACTCCGCAGCGTGATGCTCGAATACCGGGGCTACGTCGAGGAGTCCGACAACATAGACGGCGCCTACGCCCTGGCGAAGCTCGCACCGGAGTACGTCAGCGAGGCGTCCTGGTGGCTGCGCCACAGCGTCACGGATCACCGCGAGGTCGTCACGCCCGGGGACCGGATCTACGCGCTGCACCGCCTGGCCGGCCTGCGCGGACCCGGCGTACATCCCCAACTGCCGCAAGAGCGGGTGGACTTCCCCGTCTACGGGATCACGCAGGGCGTCGAGGAGCGTTGGCCCGAAGCGTGGGGCACCATCCAGCGCAGGGGCGAGCAGCCACTGGGCCACGTGAGCCACGGGCACCGCATGCGGGAGAGCGGGGCCACCCTCGTCATCTCGACCTGGCGGAGCACCGGCAGCCACATCGGCAAGCACACTCCGGCGGAGGCCCTCACGCACGCCCGCGTGGACAGCCTCGCAGGCGCCCTGAACCTCGCGTTCCCACACCTCGACCGCACGGCGAAACAGTGGGAGATCGAGGCCGACTTCCACAGCACGGCGGCAGCGTTCCTGCCCCTGGGCCGCAGGCACGGGCAGACGCTCGGCATCAGCGTCGACGGCGAGCCGGTCCCGTTCGAGATCCTGCGAGTCGGCCACGTCTGGGCGGCTACTACATCGCTAGGACCCCTCGCGATCGGCGCGTACGGCCTCGGCACCGACCTCCACGAGCACGAGCTCAAACGCCGAACGGGCTGATCCATCGAGCTCGGCCTCGATAAATCAGCCCGTCCGGCGTTTGAGGACACCGCCCGCAGGGCGGAAGGCTCCGCAGGATTACGGGAAGGGGCGGGGCGGGGAAAAATCAGCCCAGCTCGTGCATCCACCCATGCTTGTCCACAGCCACGCCCCGCTGAATGTCGAGCAGCGCCTCACGCAGCTTCAGCGTGACCTCACCCGGCTGCCCGTCACCCATGGTGAACTCCGCCCCGTCCGTCTTGACCGTACCCACCGGAGTGATCACCGCGGCCGTGCCGCAGGCGAAGACCTCCTTCAGCTCACCGCTCTCCGCGTCGCGGCGCCACTGGTCGAGGGAGACGCGCTCCTCCGCCGAGCCGTAACCGAGGTCACGGGCCACGGTCAACAACGAGTCACGCGTGATGCCCTCGAGGATCGACCCCGTCAGCGTCGGCGTCACGATGCGGTCCTCGTACACGAAGTACAGGTTCATGCCGCCGAGTTCCTCGACCCACTGGTGCTCGACCGCGTCGAGGTAGCAGACCTGGTCGCAGCCCTTGGACGCGGCCTCGGCCTGGGCGAGGAGGGACGCGGCGTAGTTGCCGCCGGTCTTGGCGTTGCCCATGCCGCCGGGGACGGCGCGCACGTGGTCCTGGGAGGCCCAGATGGAGACGGGCTTCACGCCGCCGGCGAAGTAGGCGCCGGCCGGGGAGGCGATGACGGCGAAAAGGTACTCGTTGGCCGGCTTCACACCGAGCCCGACCTCCGTCGCGATCATGAACGGGCGCAGGTAGAGAGACTCCTCGCCGCCGTGCGCCGGAACCCAGTCCTTGTCCTGCTGGACCAGGACGTCACAGGCCTCGATGAAGGTCTCGACGGGCAGCTCGGGCATGGCCAGGCGGCGGGCCGAGTCCTGGAAGCGCTTGGCGTTGGCCTCGGGGCGGAAGGAGGCCACCGAGCCGTCGGCCTGGCGGTACGCCTTGAGACCCTCGAAGATCTCCTGCGCGTAGTGCAGGACCATCGTGGCCGGGTCGAAGGAGAACGGGCCGTACGGCACGAGCTGGCCGTCGTGCCAGCCGCGGCCCTCGGTCCACCGGATCGTCACCATGTGATCGGTGAAGTGGCGGCCGAATCCGGGGCTGGCCAGGATCGCCTCGCGCTCCGCGTCGGACAGCGGGTTCGAGGAGGGCTTGAGCTCGATCGAGGGATTCGATGGCGTCTCGGTCGTCGTCATGAGTGCTTGTCCTTCACCGGTTGTGTGGAGATGGACCGCGCTCACGCCACTGCCTACTAGGACGTCCGAGCTTCCGCATGCCGCGGCCCCACGTTCGATTATCGCTCCTGTGGAGCCGTGGACGAAACGGCGTGATCCCGCATGATGCGGCCCAGGAGACAGATGGTGGCACCTGGGGGCGCATACCGAAAGCCGCCGGGTGCTTGCGCGACCCGGCGGCTCTGGTGGTTACCGCTGGGTCAGCAGGCTACTCGTACGGCCAGCGCGTCACCGATTTCCTCGGTGGTACGCACCGACTCACCGCGCTCGGCGAGGTCGGCGGAGACCGCCGTCTCGACGCGGGCCGCCTCGGCCTCGAAGCCGAGGTGACGCAGGAGCAGCGCGACGGACAGGATCGTGGCCGAGGGGTCGGCCTTGCCCTGGCCGGCGATGTCCGGGGCCGAGCCGTGCACGGGCTCGAACATCGAGGGGAACTCGCGGCTCGGGTTGATGTTCCCGGAGGCCGCGACGCCGATGCCGCCGGAGACGGCCGCGGCGAGGTCGGTGATGATGTCGCCGAAGAGGTTGTCGGTGACGATCACGTCGAAGCGCGCGGGGTCGGTGACGAGGAAGATCGTCGCCGCGTCCACGTGCAGGTAGTCGGTGGTGACCTCGGGGAAGTCCTTGGCCACGGTGTTGAAGATGTTGGTCCACAGGTGACCGGCGAAGCTCAGGACGTTGTTCTTGTGGACCAGCGTCAGCTTCTTGCGCGGGCGGGCCTGGGCACGGGCGAAGGCGTCACGGACGACGCGCTCGACGCCGAAGGCGGTGTTGACCGAGACCTCGGTGGCGACCTCGTGCGGCGTACCGGTGCGGATCGAACCGCCGTTGCCGGTGTACGGGCCCTCGGTGCCCTCGCGGACGACGATGAAGTCGATCTCCGGCTGGCCCTTGAGCGGGGTCGCGACGCCGGGCAGCAGCTTCGACGGACGCAGGTTCACGTGGTGGTCGAAGAGGAAGCGGAGCTTCAGCAGGAAGCCGCGCTCCAGGACGCCGGAGGGAACGCTCGGGTCGCCGATCGCGCCGAGCAGGATCGCGTCGTGCTTCTTGAGCGCGTCCACGTCGGCGTCGGTGAGGGTCTCACCGGTGGCGTGGTACCGCTTGGCGCCGAAGTCGAATTCCTTCGTCTCCAGCTTCACGTCCTGCGGAAGCACGGCGTTGAGGACCTTGAGCCCCTGGGCCACGACCTCTTGGCCGATGCCGTCTCCGGGGATGACTGCGAGATTGATGCTGCGAGACATGTAGGAACCCTAGCGGGCGTCCCATGGAGTGACACTTGAGGTCCAGAATGTGGACGCACACGCCACGGACAGTTTCCCTGCACACGACACGGACAGTTTCCCTGCACACGACACGGACAGTTTCCCTGCACACGACACGGACAGTTTCTGTTCACCCCAAGGTCTGGCCTCAGTTAGAAGTTACTGGGAAGTTTTCCTCCCATGGAGACCCCGAACGTCGGCATTCCGGAGCCCCTCGCCAGCCGGATGAGCATGCCGGAACAGCACGAGTATCTGCGTGCCAGGCACGCGCGCCCCAAGGTCAGCCGGCGCAGTGCGCTGGCCGGTGGTGTGGCGGTGGCGGGCGTCGCGGGCGGTGGCGGGCTGCTGCTCGGCAGTGGCACCGCGAGCGCGGGCCAGGCCCCGGCCGCCCTGCCCGGACCGCAGAACGCGGCCGCTCCCGTCAAGGTGGACGGCTCGCTCGTCGCCCCCTTCGGCCGCCATCTCGCGTTCGGCGCCGACCCGAAGACCCAGATGCGGATCTCCTGGCAGGTCCCGTTCGCGGTGAAGCGGCCGTACGTACGCGTGGGCCTGGCCCCGTGGGAGCTGAGCCGCAAGATCGAGGCCGAGGTGCGCCCGCTGCACACGCCCTCGCTGTCGAAGAAGCTGCCGGAGGTCGAGCAGTACTACCTGCACGCGGCCCTGGACGGCCTCAAGCCCGGCACGACGTACTACTACGGCGTCGGCCACGACGGCTTCGACCCCGCGTCGCCACAGCGGCTCGCGACGCTCGGCTCCTTCCGGACGGCTCCCGCTCGCCCGGAGAAGTTCGTCTTCACCGCCTTCGGCGACCAGGGCGTCAGCTATGACGCGCTCGCCAACGACCAGTTGATCCTCGGCCAGAACCCGTCGTTCCATCTGCACGCGGGCGACATCTGCTACGCGGACTCCAGCGGCCAGGGCAAGGAGTCGGACACCTACGACGCGCGCGTGTGGGACCAGTTCCTGGCGCAGACCGAGTCGGTCGCCAAGTCGGTGCCGTGGATGGTGACGACCGGCAATCACGACATGGAGGCCTGGTACTCGCCGAACGGCTACGGCGGGCAGTCCGCGCGCTGGTCACTGCCGGAGAGCGGGCTCGACCCCAAGAACGCACCGGGGGTCTACTCGTTCACGTACGGCAATGTGGGCGTGGTGGCGCTCGACGCCAATGACGTCTCGTACGAGATTCCCGCCAACAAGGGCTACACGGACGGCAAGCAGACGGCCTGGCTCGACAAGCGGCTCAAGGAACTCCGGGCGTCCGAGGACATCGACTTCGTCGTCGTCTTCTTCCACCACTGCATGTACTCGACGTCGACGCACGCCTCGGACGGCGGGGTGCGCGACGCATGGCTGCCGCTGTTCACCAAGTACCAGGTGGACCTGGTGATCAATGGCCACAACCACGTCTACGAGCGGACCGACGCCATCAAGAACGGCGAGGTCGGCAAGCCCGTGCCGATCGGGGCCACGACGGACTCCACGCGGGACGGCATCGTCTATGTGACGGCCGGCGGCGCGGGCAAGGATCTGTACGGCTTCGGGGTCGGCGTGAAGGACAGCTACGAGGGCGCGGTCAACGACCGCGACTCGATCCTGTCCTTCCACTGGACCAAGTCCCGGCTGCCGGACCCGGACACCGTGGAGTGGTCGCGGGTGCGGTTCACCGGGTTCTCGTTCCTCGCGGTGGAGGCCGAGACGGGGACGAGGCCCAAGCTGAAGGTGTCTGCGCTGGCCGAGAGCGGCAAGCGCGTCGACTACTTCGAGGTCGTGCGGAGCAGCAGCTCGTAAGGAGCCGCGCGCAAGCAGTAACTCGTAAGCAGCAGTTCGGGTCAGTGACCCGTCTCGCCGCCGTTGTCCCTGCGGTCCAGTGCGCGCTGCAGGGCGGCGGCGGCGTTCTTGCGCTCGGTCTCGCTCGGGCGGCTGGCACGGCGGACGCGGCGGCGGGTGATCGTCTCTGCGGACATGGTGATCGACTCCTTGAGATCAGGCGTTCAGACAGGGGGAAGGGGAACGCTGAATTTCGAGGTGCCGGAAGGGGCGGGGAGCTTCAGGCCGCAGGGGTTGCCTGCTTGACGGCCGGGGCTCACATCCGCGTTCGCTGGGTCCAGCGAGACGTTCGGCTTCTACAAAGCTAAGCCAGCTTCAGGCTCCTGTCTCCACAATTACTTGGACTTCCTACTATCTGAGACGGGTCTCACTGGAGCGGCCCCTTCGCCGCCGCCCGCAGCTCCCGGATCAGGGCCCGCACGGAGGCGGTCCGGGCCAGCTCAGGGGTGGTGACGTAGCCGACGGAGCGGGTCGGGCGCTCCGGTCCGAGATCGGTGATCTCGAGTGTGAGCGGTGCTCCGGTAAGGGACAGTTGCGGCATCACCGCCATACCGAGACCGCTGCTCACCATCGAGAGCACCGCTCCGTCGTCCTCGGCCCGTACCTGCGCCGGCGGCAGCCACTCCTGGTCCCGCCACCAGTCGCGGGTGTACGAGCTGCAGTTCTCCAGCCAGTCGACCAGGGGCAGCGAGCGCGGATCGGGGTGGCCGACCGGGTGCACCAGGAAGTACGGCTCCTCGACGAGCACGCTCGCGATCAGCTCCGGCGGCACCGGTGTGCTCGTCCCGATCGTGGCGATCCCCAAGTCGGCGTGCCCATCGGCCACTTCGCCCGCCGTGCCGCGCCCCACCTCGCGCACGATCCGCACCTCGGGCGTGATCCCGGGGTGCCGGGCGCGCAGCCGCTCAAGCGCGGCCGGCAGCAGATACAGGGCCGCGCTGCGGAACGCGGCGATGCGCAGGGGCCCGGTCAGGGTCTCGTCCGTGGCATCCGCGGAGGCGGCGGAGGCGGCCCGCGCCTCCGTGGCCAGGGACTCGTACAGGCGCAGGATGCGGCGGGCGTGGGCGACCGCGCGTTCACCGGCGGGGGTCGGGGTGGCGCCGCTGCGGCCGCGTTGGAAGAGCACTGCTCCGATCTTGCGTTCGCTGCCGCGTACCGAATGCGAGACCGCGGACTGGGTCAGGCCGAGCGCCGCGGCCGCCGCCGAGAAGCCGCGCTCGCGCTCGACCGCGACGAGAACGCGCAGCTCGTGCGGCGCCAGATCCTGGTCGAACCTGCCGGCTGACACCTGGTCTCACCTCGTCGTATGAGGGCCGCTCATGGATGCGGCCGTTGTATGAGCGCAACCCTCTACTTCCGCGCCTGATTCCCCCGTACGTTCCTGATCATGACGAACAGCACCACGGCCGGGGCCTCCGCGCCCGCGCCCCTCACCGCCCGCACCACCGCCCTCACCGTGCACCAGACGGCCCGTCCGGACGGCTTCCCGACCCGTGAGCACTTCGCCTTCGTGGAGTCCGAGATCCCCGCGCCCACGCCGGGCACGGCCCTGGTGGAGACGCTGTACCTGTCCGTGGACCCGTACCACCGGGAAATGATGGACGGCGACTTCGAGCTGAACGCGCCGCTGGAGGGCCGCACGCTCGGCCGGGTCATCGCGTCCCGCGAACCGTCGCTGCGCGAGGGCGAGATCGTGCTGCACCGGCAGGGCTGGCGTACGCACGCGCTGGTCGCGGCGGACGAGGTGCGCCGGATCCCCGCGTTCGACGGGGTGCCGCTGAACGCGCACCTGAGCGTCTTCGGCGGGACCGGCCTGACCGCCTATGTGGGGCTCACCCGGATCGCCCAACTGCGGGAAGGGCAGGACCTGTTCGTGTCGGCCGCGGCGGGCGGGGTCGGGACGGCGACCGGCCGGTTCGCGAAGCTGCTCGGTGCCGGCCGGGTGGTCGGCAGCGCGGGCACCCTTGAGAAGGTCGAGTACCTGACGGACGAGGTGGGTTACGACGCCGCCTTCGACTATCGCGCCGGGCCGGTCGGCGAACAGCTGGCGCGGGTGGCGCCCGACGGGATCGACCTGATGGTGGACAACGTCGGCGGAGAACACCTGGCTGCCGGGATCACGGCGCTGCGCGAGTTCGGGCGGGTGGTGCGGATCGGCACGGTCGGCCAGTACAACACCCCGGACTCGCCGCCCGTGCTCTTCAACCACGCCGACGTGGTGGAGAAGAGCCTGCGCATCGAGGGGTTCCTGGTGCGCAACCACTACGACGTACAGCAGGAGTTGTACGAATTCGCCGTGCCGCATCTGCAGGCGGGGCGGCTCCGCCTGGACGAGACGGTGGTGGACGGGTTCGAGTCGATCGTGGACGCGTTCTCGTCGATGCTGCGGGGCGGGAACGTGGGGAAGATGATCGTCCGCGCGTGACCCCGAAGGTCATCTGGAGGTCCCCTAGAGCACGTCCCCGTCCCGCCAGTCGAAGACCAGCTCGTCCGGCGGGGACAGCTCGGCCCGGCCGGGCCACAGGAACGTGGTGCCCTCCTCCTCGCGCATGCGGTGGATGCCGGAGGGGCTCAGCGCCGCGATCCGGCCGGGCCACACCTGCCAGCCGCGGGCCGTGTACAGCGTGGCCCCCTCCTCGGACGCGGAGAGCGCACCGAAGGCGTAGGCGCCCTCGACGACCCGTTCCAGGGCGGCCATCACCTGCCCGCCGAGCCCGCGCCGCCGGGCGTCCGCGCGGACCGCGACCGCCTCGACGTACCCGACGCGGTACGAGCGCCCGGCGTGCAGCACCCGGCGCTGGACGACCGAGCCGTGGGCGAGGAACACGCCCGCGTTGTCCTGCACGCAGACGTGGATGCCGCCGAGGCCGTGGTCCCAGTCCTCGTCGCTGAAGTCGCCCTCGAAGGCGTCGTCCAACAGGGCCCGGACGGCGGCGAGTTCGGCCCGGGTGAGGTCCGCGGTGTGTGCGGTACGCAACGTGGTCACCGGGACAAGGTACTCAGGCGGGCGGCAATTCAGTCCAAGGGCCGCAGGAACCGGCGTTCGTACCGCTTGATGCACTTGGTGCGCCGGGCCAGTTCGAAGGCGGCCTGGCACTCGGGGTCGGCCATGCTGTCGGTGCGATAGCGCTCGTACGAGGCCAGGCTCGGGAACGAGAACAGGGCGTACGCGATGTCGCTGTCGCCCTCCCCGCTGGGCAGGAAGTAACCGTGGTGGTTGCCGCCGAAGCGGTTGACGAGGTCGACCCAACGGCGGCCGTAGTCCTCGAAGTCGGCCAGCCGGTCGGGGTCGATCTCGTACCGCAGATGAATGGTGATCACGTGCTTGATCATGCCGGACCCTGGCGCGGTCCGGCACCCCCGCAGCAGACTCGGCACCATGTCACCCACCACTGAGGCGTGGACGCCCATCCATGGCACCCCCTACCGCCCCGTCCCCTACCACCCCGCGCGGATGTCCCACGAGGAGTCCCTCGCGCGGGCGGCCGAGCTCCGGGAACGCATGCAAGAGCGCCGCACGGTACGGCAGTTCGCCCCGGACCCGGTCCCCGACCAGGCCGTACGCGACGCCATAGCCTGCGCCGCGACCGCGCCCTCCGGCGCGCATCAGCAGCCCTGGACCTTCGTCCTGGTACGCGACCCGGAGGTGCGCCGCGCCATCCGCGAGGCCGCCGAGCACGAGGAGCAGATCAGCTACGACGGGCGGCTCGGCGAGGAGTGGCTGGCCGCGCTGCGCCCGATCGGCACCGACGAGATCAAGCCCCATCTGACGGACGCGCCCGCGCTGATCGTCGTCTTCCAACAGCGGTACTGGCTCGGCGAGGACGGCACCAAGCACAAGCACTACTACGTCGACGAGTCGGTCGGCATCGCGGTCGGCATGCTGCTGTCCGCGCTGCACCTGTCCGGGCTCGCGGCGCTGATCCACACGCCGAGCCCGATGAAGTTCCTGTCGCAGGCCCTCGGGCGACCGTCGAACGAGAAGGCCTTCGCGGTGATCCCGGTCGGGTACCCGGCCGATGACTGCCAAGTACCCGACCTGGTGCGCAAGTCGCTGGATCAGGTGCTGGTCGAGGTCTGAGCGGTACGCGCCCGCAGGCGCAGGGCGGTCAGTTGCTCGTCGGTGATCCCGGCGACCCGCAGATAGTCCTCCGCCTTGAACCAGTCGAGCACTTCGAGGGCGGCCGAGTGCGGGGTGAGCCCGCGCTCGGCCAGGCCCGCGTCGCAGTCGGCGGATTCGACCTGGGCGCGTGCGTAGCCGAGCGCGTAGTCGGCGGCTGTCGCCTCGGGCTCGACGCCCAGGGCCGCCAGGACGACCAGGGCCATCAGGCCGGTACGGTCACGGCCCGCCGCGCAGTGGAAGGCGATGCCGCCTTCGCCGGCCTCCACGAGGGCGGTGACGACCACTGCGACGCGCTCGGGGAAGTGCGCCAGGAACGGCCGGTAGTAGACCGGAGTGCCGTACTCCCAGCCGCCCCACCACTTGTCCCAGAACTCACGGTCCTCGATGCCGTCGATCGGGACGCGAAGCGTGGTGATCCCATCCGGTCTCGGGGCGGTGTCGGTGCCGTACTCGTCTTCGTTGCGCAGATCGATGACGGTACGTATCCCGTACGCGTGCGCCTGTCGCCATCCCTTGGCGGTGAGCTTGTCCAAGCTGTCGGCGCGCACCAGGGCGCCGGGGCGGATGTCGCCCAGGCCGCCGAGGTCACGGACGTTGTGGCAGCCGTCCCAGTCCAGGTCCCGATTCACCTAACCCCCTACTTGCAGTTGACCAGTTAATGCCGATCATGCTGTACTTCATTGCATCACAACCGCCAAACGAACTTTTAAGGGTTAGGTAGGGCAGAGGGATGAGCAGCACGCCACAGCAGTTCCGGCACCAGGTCCACCACCGCACCGTCGAGGTCCGCGGCCTGGAGGTCTTCTACCGCGAGGCGGGCCCCGCGGAGGCCCCCGTCCTGCTCCTCCTGCACGGCTTCCCGACCAGCTCGCACATGTTCCGCGACCTGATCCCGCTGCTCGCCGACCGCTATCGCGTGATCGCCCCGGACCACATCGGCTTCGGCCGCTCCGCGGCGCCCGCCGCCTCGGACTTCTCGTACACCTTCGCCGAACTCGCCGCGGTCACAGGGGAGTTCACCGAAGCGCTCGGGCTCGACCGCTTCGCGCTCTACATCCAGGACTACGGCGCCCCGATCGGCCTGCGGCTCGCGCTCGCGGACCCCTCGCGGATCACGGCGATCATTTCGCAGAACGGCAACGCGTACGAGGAGGGGCTGGGCGCGGACGCGTGGGCGCCGGTGCTCGCGTACATCGCGGATCCGAGCGAGGCGACGGCCGAGCCGGTCCGTGGCATCCGCTCGCTGGAGGGCATCAAGTGGCAGTACCTGCACGGGGAGCCCGACCCCTCGCTGGTCTCGCCCGACGGGTACCACCACGATGCGGCGCTGATGGCGCGCCCCGGCCAGGACGAGATCCAGCTCGGCCTGATCGGCGACTACGGCTCCAACTTCGAGCTGTACCCGGCGTTCCAGGCCTACTTCCGGGAGTCGCAGGTGCCGTTGCTCGCGGTGTGGGGCGAGCACGATGAGGTCTTCGTGCCGGAGGGGGCACGGGCCTTCAAGCGTGACCTGCCGTCGGCGGAGGTGCACTTGCTGCCGGCCGGGCACTTTGCACTGGAGTCGCAGGCGTCGGCTGCCGCCGGGCTGATCTCGGACTTCCTGGCGCGGGCCGTCGGGGCGTGAATTTCCCCCACCCCACCCCTTCCCGAAATCCTGCGGAGCTGTGTCCTCAAACGCCGGACGGGCTGATGCATGGCTGATGCATCAGCCATGAATCAGCCCGTCCGGCGTTTGAGGACAATCTTTGACCGTCAGGTCACCACCCACCCCCGCCCACCCCAAGCTCCGCAGGATTTCGGGAAGGGGCGGGGTGGGGTGAAAGAGGAACCTCAGCCCATGTGCGGGTAGCGGTAATCGGTCGGCGGGACCAGGGTCTCCTTGATGGCGCGAGTAAGGGTCCAGCGCATCAGGTTCTGCGGGGCACCGGCCTTGTCGTTGGTGCCGGAGGCGCGCCCACCACCGAACGGCTGCTGCCCGACAACCGCACCCGTCGACTTGTCATTGATGTAGAAGTTGCCCGCCGCATAGCGGAGCTTCGACATCGCATCGGCAGCCGCCGCACGGTCGGACGCGATGATCGAGCCGGTCAGGGCATACGCCGAGACGGACTCCATCTGCGCCAGCATCTCCTCGTACTTGTCGTCCTCGTACACGTGCACGGCCAGGATCGGGCCGAAGTACTCGGTCGTGAAGACCTCGTTCGAGGGGTCGGAGCACTCGATGACCGTCGGCCGGACGAAGTAGCCCACCGAGTCGTCGTACGTGCCACCGGCCACGATCGTGCAGGACGCGTCCGCCGCGGCCCGGTCGATCGCGGCCTTGTTCTTCGCGAAGGCACGGTCGTCGATGACGGCGCCCATGAAGTTGTCGAGGTCCGTGACGTCACCCATGGTGATGCCGTCGACCTCGGCCGCGAACTCCTCCTTGAACCCGGAGTTCCAGATCGAGGCCGGAACGTACGCACGCGACGACGCCGAGCACTTCTGGCCCTGGAACTCGAACGACCCACGGGTCAGCGCGGTCTTGAGGATCGCGCGGTCCGCCGACGGGTGCGCGACGACGAAGTCCTTGCCGCCGGTCTCGCCCACGATGCGCGGGTAGGAGCGGTACTTCTCGATGTTGTTGCCGACGGTCTTCCACAGGTGCTGGAAGGTCTTCGTCGAACCGGTGAAGTGGATACCGGCGAGCTCGGGGTGCTCAAGGGCGACATCGGACACGGCCAGACCGTCACCCGTGACCAGGTTGATGACGCCCTTGGGGAGGCCCGCCTCTTCCAGGAGCTGCATCAGCAGCACGGCCGCGTGGGTCTGCGTCGGGGACGGCTTCCACACGACGACGTTGCCCATGAGGGCGGGCGCGGTCGGCAGATTGCCCGCGATGGCGGTGAAGTTGAAGGGCGTGATCGCGTAGACGAAGCCCTCGAGCGGGCGGTGGTCCATGCGGTTCCACACGCCCGGGGAGTTCGCCGGGGGCTGCTCGGCGAGGATGTCACGCGCGTACTTGACGTTGAAGCGCCAGAAGTCGATGAGCTCGCAGGGGGTGTCGATCTCGGCCTGCTGGGCGGTCTTCGACTGGCCCAGCATCGTCGAGGCGGCCAGCGTCTCGCGCCAGGGACCGGCAAGCAGCTCGGCGGCGCGCAGGATGATCGCGGCGCGGTCGTCGAAGGACATCGCGCGCCAGGCCGGGGCGGCGGCGAGCGCGGCGTCGACGGCGTCCTGCGCGTCCTGCTGCGTGGCGTTGCGGTAGGTGCCGATGACGGCCTTGCGGTTGTGCGGCTGGACGACCTGGAAGGCCTCGCCGCCGCCCATCCGCTGCTCACCGTTGATGGTCATCGGGAGGTCGATGGGGTTCTCGGCCAGCTCCTTGAGCTTGGCTTCGAGGCGGGCACGCTCGGGCGAGCCCGGGGCGTAGCTGTGCACCGGCTCGTTGACCGGGGCGGGGACCTGGGTCACAGCGTCCATGAGTTCCTGAACTCCTTTTGAGAGGGGTGGGAGTGGAAGGGGCTCAGCCCTGGGGCTAGTTCTTGGTGATCATCGAGCGTACGAAGAACAGCAGGTTCGCCGGCTTCTCGGCGAGGCGGCGCATGAAGTAGCCGTACCAGTCCGTGCCGTACGCGGTGTACACACGCATCCGGTGTCCCTCGGCGGCGAGCCGCACGTGCTCCTCGCTGCGGATGCCGTACAGCATCTGGAACTCGTACTCGTCCAGCTTGCGCCCGGCGCGCCGCGCGAGCTCCTGGGCGATGGAGATGAGGCGCGGGTCGTGGGACCCGATCATCGGGTACCCCGAGCCCTCCATCAGGATCTTCATGATGCGGACGTACGCCTTGTCGATCTCGGCCTTGTCCTGGAAGGCGACCTCGGCGGGCTCCTTGTAGGCGCCCTTCACGATGCGCACCCGGCTGCCGGCCGCGGCGAGGCGGCGGGCGTCGTCCTCCGTACGGAAGAGGTAGGCCTGGATGACGCAGCCGGTCTGCGGATAGTCCTTCCGCAGCTCCTCGTGGATGGCGAACATCGAGTCGAGGGTGGTGTGGTCCTCGGCGTCCAGGGTGACCGTGGTGCCGATGGAGGCGGCGGCCTCGACGACCGGGCGGACGTTGGCGAGGGCCAGCTCGTGGCCGCCTTCGAGCGCCTGGCCGAACATGGACAGCTTCACGGACATCTCGGCCTTGGCGCCCAGGCCCAGGTCCTCCAGGTGCTCGATCAGCTCCATGTACGCGTCGCGCGCCGCGTAGGCCTGCTCGCGGGTGGTGATGTCCTCGCCGACCACGTCCAGGGTGACCTCGAGGCCCTTGCCCACGGTCTCCTTGATGATCGGGACGACCTGGTCGACGCCCTCGCCGGCGATGAAACGGCCGACGACCTGCTTGGTGCCCGGGGCGGCGGACACAAAGCGGCGCATCTTGTCGCTGCGGGACGCGGCGAGGATCACGGGACCCAGCACGGGGCACCTCCAAGGAGCAGGAGTTGAAGGGGGCCGTATCCGGGTCGGGTGTCCGAGGCGGGAGATCCCTTCGGAACGGCACGTGGAACCACCGTGAAAACTAAGGATTGCTTCGATCCTGAACCATCGACAGGTGTCACGCATCCGTGCCCCACATCTCAGACATATGTATGAGATCAGCGCTCCGGTGCCGCACAATGGCTCTGTGAAGGGCGACTACCAGGACCTGGTCGACGAGATCTCCGTGCTGCTCGGGGCCCCCGCGACGCTGGAGAACCGCGATTTCGGACTGATCGCCTTCGGCGCGCACGACAGCGACAGCGATCTCGGCGGGTTCGAGCTGGATCCGGTCCGTACGCGATCGATCCTGACCCGGAAGTCGACCGCGGCGGTCCGCGCCTGGTTCGAGGGCTTCGGCATCGCCCGGGCGACCGGCCCGGTACGGATCCCGGCCGCGCCCGAGGCGGGCGTCAACCGGGGCCGGCTCTGTCTTCCGGTACGCCATCGGGGCGTCGTCCACGGCTACGTATGGCTGCTCGCCACCGACGCCGAGACGGGCCCCACCGATGAGCGCCTGGCCGCCGCCATGGAGGTGACCGAGCGGATCGGGGTCCTGCTCGCGGACGAGGCCTCGGCGGGGGACGACGTGGCCCGGGAGTTCCGGGCCGTGCTCACGGCGGGGCGGGGCTGGCAGCGCGACATGGCCCTGGCGGCGCTGCGGGCGGCGCTCGGGCCGAGTGCGGACGATCTGCACGTCGTGGTGTGCGTGGCGCCCTGGCCGACCGCGGACGCCCCGAGCTCACGACGGGTGCCGGGCACGGCGGCCCTGTGCCCCGTGCCCTGGTCCGCGGCCGGCGGCTCGCCCGACCAACTCACGGGACCCGACGCCGGGATCGCCCTCGCCGCCCTGATCCGGCTGCGCTCGACCGACGCCCTGGACCCGGCACGCACCGGCGCGGCCCGCCTGATCGAGGCCGGCGGCGGGCGCTGCGCCGCGGGCATCGCCGTCCCGCGCCGTGGGCTCGCCGAACTCCCGGACGCCTGGCGGGAGTCGGTGGCCGCCGCCCGTGCCGCGACGGCGCGCGGGAGCGGCCTTGCGACCGCTCCGGCGATCGAGGAGTGGGCCACCCTCGGCCCGTACCGCCTGCTCACCGCGCTCCCCCCGGGCGCCGCCCACGACCCGACCGTGCGCGAACTGCTCGCACAGCCCGAACTCGCCCGCACCGCCGAGGTGTTCCTCGACCACGCGGGCCAGGCCGGCCGCACCGCCGCGGCCCTCGGCATCCACCGCCAGACGCTCTACTACCGCCTGTCCCGCGTGGAGAAGCTCACCGGCCTCGACCTGGACGAGGGCGAGGACCGGCTGCTGCTGCACATGGCACTGAAGGCGGCGCGGCTGTAGCGCGTGAAGGAAAGTCGTCAATTCCCGGTGAGCTGCTCGTGGACGCACTGCTTGTACTGCCGGAAGCTGTCGGGCCGGTAGCACTCCTGCGTCTTGTTGGCGTACCAGACGAAGAAGACGGCGACCAGGACGGACACCACGATCGCGAGGGCCGACGTCACCACGCCGGTGAGGGCCTTGCCCCGGCCGGTACCGGTCCGCCTGGCCGTCGTCAGGGCGACGATGCCCAGGATCAGGCCGATGGCGCCGAGCAGGCCGCCGATGAAGAAGAGCGACGTGCTCAAGCCGATGACGCCGAGCACCATGGCGGCCCCGGCCGGGCGGTTGGCCGATGCCGTGTCATGCGGCCGCATCTCTGTTCCTTGCGTGTTCATCAAACGTCCTCCGGTCAACTGCTCAGGGCACGATCCTGACTTCGGGGTCGCGGATGCACATCGCGGGAAGGCGGGAGAAGGTGCTCCCTCGATCGGGGGAGGCCGCCCGTGAGCTGCCCGGACATACTGGGGCGACAATGATCAGGGGAATCCGGCCGCTGCTGCGCGGCTCCACGTATTCGGGGATGCTGTTCGCCTATTGCGGCGCGTTGGCGAGCCTTCCGCTGCTGCCTTTCGCTCTGCTGCCGACACTGGCGCGGCCATCCGCTCCTTATGGAGTGCAGGCCGTCCTGGTCCTCCTGGCCTGGGCAGCACTGATCGGCTCGGTCGGTCTTGCCCGCACCACGCGGCGGGCACTGATCGCGTTCGCCCGCCACATGCTGAGGGTGCCGTTGCCGGACCCTGCCGCCGTGCCGTCCGGCGCCGACCGTTGGCGGACTCCCCTCTGGCTGCTGCTGCACGTGGCGCTGGGGTGGACAGGGGCTCTGACGAGCGGCGTGCTGATCCTCATGGGGATCGCCCTTCCCGGGGACTGGCTCGGTGCCGAAGCCGGGCTGAGTCTGTTCGGCAGGTCGCTGCGGTCCGACGGCGGATGGCAGAGCTGGGTCGTGGCGCTCGGCTGCCTGCTGCTCGCGGCAGTTGTGTGCGCGGTGGTGACGAGCGTGCTGCGGTGGCTGGCGCCGAGGCTGCTCGGTCCTTCGTCGGCCGAGCGGCTCGCGCTGATGGCCGAGCGGGAGCAGCGCCTTGCCGAACGCAACAGGCTGGCCCACGAGTTGCACGACTCGATCGGGCACACGCTGACCGCGACCACGATCCAGGCGGCGGTGGCGGGCGAAGTGCTTTCCGCCGACCCGGGGGCGGCACGGGCCGCGCTGCGCAGCATCGAGGAGTCGGCCAGGGCCGCCCTTGAGGACCTGGACTACGTACTGGGCGTACTGCGCGAGGAGAAGGCGGAGACGGCACCGACCCGGACCCTGGCCGACCTGCCCGAGCTGCTCGACCGGTTGCGGCACGCGGGCGCGGTCCTCGAGGTGGAGCTGTCGGGCGAGTTGGCACAGGTGCAGGGGACGCTCTCCCGGGCCGCGTACCGGATTCTGCAGGAAGGGCTGACGAACGCGTTGCGGCACGGGACGGGCGGTCCGGTCGCGGTCCGGGTGGCGGCGCTGCCGGACCGCCTTGAGCTCGGCGTGGTCAATGGCGCGGGCGCGGGCACGCGTACGGGCGCGGGTGTCTTCAGGACATCCGGGCACGGCCTGCCCGGCCTCGCCGAGCGCGTGCGGTTGCTGCACGGTGAGATCGAGGTCGGCCCGGACGGGCCGCGGCACTGGCGGTTGGCGGTCCGACTGCCGGTACGGGTGTCGGCATGACCGGCTCCGACGCGAGCTCGGCCGACATGACCCACGCCGGCTCCCACCCCGCCCCCACCAGCCCTGCCGGCACCCCCGTCACCCTCTTGATCGCGGACGACGACGAGGTGACCCGCAGCGGTCTACGCACCTTGCTCGCGGCGCAACCGGGGATCACGGTGGTCGGGGAGGCAGCCGACGGCGTCGAGGCGGTCGAGCAGGCGCTGCGGCTGCGCCCTGACGTGGTCCTGATGGATGTACGGATGCCGCGCCGCAACGGGATCGAGGCCACCCGGCAACTCCTCGCCGAGTCGGCCGAGTCAGTGGCGTCGGCCGAACCGCCGAAAGTCGTGGTGATCACCACCTTCGAGAACGACGGTTACGTCACCGCGGCGCTCAGCGCGGGGGCCAGCGGGTTCGTGCTCAAGCGGCTTCCGGTCCGGCAGATCGCCGAGGCGGTACGCGTGGCGGCGGCGGGCGAGGCGATCCTCTTCCCGGCGGCCCTGCGCCGGATGGTCGCCGCCCGCCCGCTGGGCTCCGCCGAGGCGTTGCCGAAGGCGGCGCTGACGGAGCGGGAGGAGGAGGTGCTGCGGCTGATGGCCACCGGTCTGTCCAACCCGGAGATCGCGCAGTCGCTCAGGGTGAGCCTGGAGACGGTGAAGACGCACGTCGGGAACGTGCTGACCAAGCTCGGTGCGCAGAACCGGACCCACGCGGTGGTGATCGCGTACGAATCAGGTCTGGTGGTACCGGGGTTCACCGGCTGAGTCGCGGTCCCCGTACGCGCTGGCAGCCGCCGGTCAGCGCGCGCTGGCAGCCGCCGGTCAGCACACGTTGACAACCACCGGTCAGCGCGCGTTGACAGCCGCTGGGCCGCTGGTTCTAATGGGGAACGTGCAGCGCGGCGCCGGCCGAAGAGAAGTGGGCAGGCCGGCAGCCGAGCGAGCACCTTTCACCAAGGGATCCGCCTTGAGTTCACACTCCGCGCACTGCGCCTTCTGACGCGAGCGCGCCGCCCCGTCGCGCGCCCTCGCTGTCTTCTTTTCCTCTTCCTTCCGTACGCCTCGTAGGCCCTCGCCTCCGCGTACGCGCACCCTTGGAGTTCCCATCAGCATGCCCACGCACGGCCGCCTCCGTCTGACCACCACCGAAGCGGAGTCCGGCGCGAAGCGCACCACAGAGCTCGACTACGTACGCAGCGAAGGCCGCCTCACGGTCGTCGTCCCCGGCCCCGGCTCCCCCGGCTGGTACCGGGACCTGCTCGACCACCCCTTCGTCGAAGTCCGGCTCGACGAGCAGGAGTTGGGGCTGATCGCGGTCCCGTCCGAGGACGGCCGCACCGTGGCCCTGGAACGCGCCCCGGGCGAGAACGGCGCGGCCCCCGCCGAGGTCCGCACCCTCGCCGACAAGCTCCTGGAGATCCACGCCTGGCTGCGGGCCCAACTCGCCCACGTGACCGCGGAGTCCGAGGCGCACTTCGCCTCCCCGAACGGCTCCGGGGCACCCCTGGGCCTGCAGATCCGCCAGCACTGCCTGGCCTTCTGCGAGGCCCTGAGCCACCACCACAACGGCGAGGACGCGGGCGTCTTCCCGGGCATCGCGGCCCACCACCCGCACCTGCGGGAGACCCTGGACCGCCTCACCGAGGAGCACCGCACGGTCGCCCGCATCAAGGAGGGCCTGGTGGCCCTCCTCGCCGACATCGGCACGGCCGACCCGGAGCGCTTCCGTACCGAACTGGCCCGCATGTCAAAGGAGTTGACCGCCCACCTCGACTACGAGGAGGAGTGGCTGATCCCCGTGCTCGCGGAGGTGCCGTTCCCGCCCATGCGCGACACGGCCCGCCGCAGCCCCTCGGTGAGCTCCTGAGCGCTGGCCGCCGTGCCCGGGTCGAAGGTCCACTGGGCGATGAGGCCCATCATCAGCGTCGTATAGAACTTGCCGAGGGTGGCCACGTCGTCGTCCGGGATCGCGGACTCCTCGACGCCCATCAGCATGGAGATGAAGCCACGCGAACCCTCGGCCTGGGCCTTGGCCAAGTGATCGCGGACCGCGGGCACCTGGTCGCCCATGACGACGATCTCCATGCTGAGCCGCCACAGTGAGTCCGGCCCCTTCATGCCGGCGATGACGTTCGTCCAGACCTCCTCGAACCGCTCGACGGATCCGGGCGGCGCCGACAGGCCCGACCGCCCGGATCCGTCGAAGTCCTCGGACGCCTGCTCGACCAGGGCGATGTACGCCTCGGCCAGGAGCGTGTCCTTGGAACCGTAGTGATAGCCGATGGACGCCAGATTCGTCCCCGACTCCTTGACGATGTCGCGCGCGGTCGTGCGCACGAAGCCCTTTTCCAGCAGGCAGCGCTTGGCGCCTTCGAGCAGATCCTCACGGTGTCCCATGCCCGGCAGCCTACCTCTCGCACAGACAAGTGTCCTAGACCCACGTCCTATACCTACGTTTTACACACTCGTTCTAGACAAGCGTATGGGACATGCGTACAGTCCTGCTCATGACGAACCCGAAGCACGACACCGACAGCGCGGCCACCGGCAGCCCGGAGCGCGCCGGCCGCAAGGAATGGACCGCACTCGGCGTCCTGATGCTGCCGCTGATGCTGGTCTCGATGGACGTCTCCGTCCTCTACTTCGCCGTCCCCGCCATCGACGCGGACCTGGCACCGAGCGCCACCCAGCAGCTGTGGATCTTCGACATCTACGCGTTCGTGCTCGCGGGTCTCCTCATGACCATGGGCTCGCTCGGCGACCGCATCGGCCGCCGCAAGCTGCTGCTCTTCGGCGCAACCGCCTTCGGAGCGGCGTCACTTACGGCCGCGTACGCACAGAGCGCCGAGATGCTGATCGCGTCCCGCGCACTCCTGGGCATCGGTGGGGCGACCCTGATGCCGTCGACGATGGCGTTGGTCCGCAACATGTTCAAGGACGCCGGTCAGCGCGCGAAGGCGATCGGCATCTGGTCCGGCGTGATGGTCGCGGGCATCGCGCTCGGCTCGGTGATGAGCGGCATCCTCGTCGAGCACTTCTGGTGGGGCTCGGTCTTCCTGGTCAACCTGCCCGCGATGGTGCTGCTCCTGGCCCTCGCACCGCTGCTGATCCCGGAGTTCAAGGACCCGGCCCCCGGCCGCTTCGACCTGCTGAGCGTGCCGCTGTCCATGGCCGCCGTGCTGCCGGTCGTCTGGGGCCTGAAGGAGATCCCGGCCGAGGGCTTCAAGCTCTCCTACGCCGCCTCGATCGCGGTCGGCCTGCTCTTCGCGGCCCTCTTCATCCACCGCCAGCGCACGATCGCCTCGCCCCTGATCTCCCCCGACCTCTTCCGCAGCCGCGGCTTCGGCTCCGCCATCACCCTGAACCTCATCTCGGCCCTGGGCATGATGGGTTCGGCCTTCTTCACCACGCAGTACCTGCAGTCGGTGCTCGGCAAGAGCGCGATGGAGGCGGCCCTGTGGGCGCTGCTCCCCTCGGTCCTCATCGGTTTCGCTGCTCCGGTCGCGACCGTGCTCGTCCAGCGGGGTGTGAACCGGGCGTACGTCGTCGCCACGGGCTTCGCCATCTCCGCCTGCGGCTACGGCCTGTTGGCCCTCGCCGGTACGTCGTCGCTGTGGACGGTGCTCGCCGGGGCGGGCGTCCTCGCATCCGGCGCGGTCATCATCGGCTCCCAGCTCACCGACCTGGCGCTCGGGGCGGCGCCGGCCGCGAAGGCCGGGGCCGCGTCGTCCCTCCTGGAGACGGGGACGGAGTTCGGCGGGGCGCTGGGGATGGCGGTGCTCGGGTCGATCGGTACGGCGGTGTACCGGGCCGAGATGCCTTCTTCCGCCCCGGCTGAGGCCCGGGAGACGCTGGGCGGGGCGGTCGCCCTGGCCGGGCAGACGCCGGGGCGTGCCGGGGAAGCGCTGCTCGGCGCAGCACGGGAGGCCTTCACCTCGGGGATGCATGTGGCCGCGCTGGCCGGGGGTGTGCTGCTCCTCGCCGCCGCGGTGCTTGCCGGGGTGACGCTGCGCAAGGTCTCGGTGGCTGCGTCCTCGGAGCGTGTCGAGGCTGAGCCGGAGAAGGTGCCGGCGTAGGAACCTTCTCCCTCAAACGCCGGACGGGCTGACTTGGTCAGCCCGTCCGGCGTTTGAGGACAAAGGGGGCTAGGGACGAAGCCCCAGGCCGTCCGCAGGACTTTCGGGAAGGGGCGGGGTGGGGAAAAGAAAACGGGGCCCGGGCCCGCCCACACGGCGAACCCCGGCCCCGTCAACGTACAAGCTACGCAGTCAGGTTGACCGAGCGAGCAGAGGTCGCACCGATCTCCTCGCCCAGCTCCGCAAGGACACCCGCCGGCACCACGTCATCCACCGTGAGCACGGCAAGCGCCTCGCCCCCGACGTCCGCACGGGACACCTGCATACCGGCGATGTTGAGGCCCGCCTCACCGAGCACCCGGCCCACCGTGCCGACCACACCCGGCCGGTCCGCGTACCGCAGCACCGCCATGTGATCCGCGAGCGCGAGGTCGATCGAGTGCTCCCCGATCGCCACGATCTTCTGCAGGTGCTTGGGCCCGGCCAGCGTCCCGGAGACCGCGATCTCCTCGCCACCGGTGAGCGTGCCGCGCACGGTGACCACGTTGCGGTGGTCCGGCGACTCCGACGAAGTCGTCAGGCGCACCTCGACACCCCGCTCCTGCGCGAACAGCGGAGCGTTCACGTACGACACCGTCTCGTCGACGACGTCCTCGAACACGCCCTTGAGCGCGGAGAGTTCGAGCACCTTGACGTCGTGCTGGGTGATCTCACCGCAGACCTCGACGTCGAGCCGGGCGGCCACCTCACCGGCGAGCGCGGTGAAGATCCGGCCCAGCTTCTCGGCGAGCGGAAGGCCGGGACGTACGTCCTCGGCGATGACCCCGCCCTGGACGTTCACCGCGTCCGGCACCAGCTCGCCGGCGAGCGCGAGGCGCACCGACTTGGCGACGGCGATGCCCGCCTTCTCCTGCGCCTCGTCCGTGGAGGCGCCGAGGTGCGGGGTGCAGACGACCTGGTCGAGCTCGAAGAGCGGGGAGTCCGTGCAGGGCTCCTTCGCGTACACATCGAGGCCCGCACCGGCCACGCGGCCTTCCTTGAGGGCCGCGTACAGCGCGGCCTCGTCCACGATCCCGCCGCGCGCGGCGTTCACGATGCGGACGTGCGGCTGGACCTTGTGCAGCGCCTCGTCACCGATGAGACCGAGGGTCTCGGGGGTCTTGGGCAGGTGCACGGTGATGAAGTCGGCGACCTCGAGCAGCTCGTCGAGGGTCAGCAGCTTCACGCCCATCTGCGCGGCTCGCGCGGGCTGTACGTAGGGGTCGTACGCGACGATCTTCATGCCGAAGGCCGACATGCGCTGGGCGACCAGGACGCCGATGCGGCCGAGGCCGACGACGCCGAGGGTCTTCTCGCTGAGCTCGACGCCCGTGTACTTGGAGCGCTTCCACTCGCTGTTCTTGAGCGCGGTGTTGGCCTGCGGGATGTTGCGCGCGGTGGCGATGAGCAGGCCGCAGGCGAGCTCGGCGGCGGTCACGATGTTGGACGTCGGGGCGTTGACGACCATGACGCCGGCCTTGGTGGCGGCGGACACGTCCACGTTGTCCAGACCGACGCCTGCGCGGGCGACGACCTTCAGCTTCTTGGCGGCCGCGATGGCCTCGGCGTCGACCTTGGTCGCGGAGCGGACCAGGATGGCGTCGACGTCGGCGATGGCGGGGAGCAGCTCGGCGCGGTCCGCGCCGTTGCAGTGCCGGATCTCGAAATCCGGGCCCAGAGCGTCGACGGTCGCGGGGGAAAGCTCCTCCGCGATCAGTACGACGGGTTTGGCAGCGGTGGCAGGGTTCGAGCTCACGTGGGTCCTCACAAGTCCAGTGCGGACGGCCGTCCCGACGGCCGCAGGCGGTGGAGGGGAAGCGGCGCCGGGGGATTGCGGGTGCGTCCTCGCGTCGTTCGGTGCGTGCTCTCGGTGTGCCGGACGAAGGTCCTCGTAGCGGAGCTACTAGGACCTTTGGCCGGTGCGGCGAGAGTGCGTGCCGGGCGGCGTGGGGGCGTGCCTGCAATTCCTCGGGGTCGCTGTGCCGCGTGGAAGACGCACGACGCTGTGGGCCTGACGCGTATGTGTTGAGAAGTGTAGTGGCGGACACGGGGTGGTTTTCCTCCGTATCGGAAGGATCACTCGTCCGTGGTCGGCCACCGTGTACAACAGGGCCGGACCTTCCGGTCCGGCCCTGTCGCGCTGAGGCTTACGCCTCTTCGTTCACCCAGCTCATGAGCTTGCGGAGCTCCTTGCCGGTGGTCTCCAGGAGGTGGTTCTCGTCCTGGGTCTTGTACTCGTTGTACTTCTTCAGGCCCGAGTGGTACTCGTCCATCCACTGCTGGGCGAAGGTGCCGTCCTGGATCTCGGCGAGGACCTTCTTCATCTCGGCCTTGGTCTGGTCCGTGATGATCCGGGGGCCGGTGACGTAGTCGCCCCACTCGGCGGTCTCGGAGATCGACCAGCGCATCTTCTCCAGGCCGCCCTCGTACATGAGGTCCACGATGAGCTTGAGCTCGTGCAGGCACTCGAAGTACGCGATCTCCGGCTGGTAGCCGGCCTCGGTCAGGGTCTCGAAGCCCGCCTTGACCAGCGCGGCGGTGCCGCCGCAGAGCACGGCCTGCTCGCCGAACAGGTCGGTCTCGGTCTCCTCGGTGAAGGTCGTCTTGATGACGCCGGCGCGGGTGCCGCCGATGCCCTTCGCGTAGGAGAGCGCCAGCTCGAAGCCCTTGCCGGTGGCGTCCTGCTCGACGGCCGCGATACACGGAACGCCGCGGCCCTCCTCGTACTGGCGGCGGACCAGGTGGCCCGGGCCCTTGGGGGCGACCATGCAGACGTCGACACCGGCCGGCGGCTTGATGAAGCCGTAGCGGATGTTGAGGCCGTGGCCGAAGAACAGCGCGTCGCCGTCCTTCAGGTTGTCCTTGATGGACTCCTCGTAGACCTTGGCCTGCAGCGGGTCCGGGACCAGGATCATGATGACGTCGGCCTCGGCGGCGGCCTCGGCGGGGGTCACCACGCGCAGGCCCTGCTCCTCGGCCTTGGCCTTGGACTTGGAGCCCTCGTGCAGACCGACGCGGACGTCGACGCCCGAGTCGCGCAGGGACAGCGCGTGGGCGTGGCCCTGGCTGCCGTAACCGATGACCGCGACCTTGCGGCCCTGGATGATGGACAGGTCTGCGTCGGCGTCGTAGAACAGCTCGGCCACTTCGGGTCTCTCCTTGGTCTGGCGGGTTGCCCTCACAGTACGTGGGGGCGGGGGTGCGGGGTTTTGGAGTCTCGGGATGCGGGCCGAAGGTCACGGTGGTCCGTGACCAACGGCCCGCGGGCGTCGGGCTTTGGGCCCTGCCCGGTCGATCAGGCGGAACGGTCCAGGGCGCGCAGCGAGCGGTCGGTGATGGACCGCGAGCCGCGGCCGATGGCGACCGCGCCGGACTGCACGAGTTCCTTGATGCCGTAGGGCTCCAGCATCTTCAGCATGGCCTCCAGCTTGTCGCTGGTGCCGGTCGCCTCGATGGTGATCGCCTCGGGTGCGACGTCCACGGTCTTGGCGCGGAACAGCTGGACGATCTCCACGATCTGGCCGCGGGTCTCGTTGTCGGCGCGGACCTTCACCAGGACGATCTCGCTGGTGATGGCCGAACTCGGCTCGAGTTCAACGATCTTCAGTACGTTGACGAGCTTGTTGAGCTGCTTGGTGACCTGCTCGAGCGGCAGCGACTCGACGTTCACCACGATGGTGATGCGGGAGATGTCGGGGTGCTCGGTGACTCCCACGGCGAGCGAGTCGATGTTGAAGCCGCGGCGCGAGAACAGGGCGGCGATCCGGGCCAGGATGCCGGGCTTGTTCTCGACCAGGACCGAGAGCGTGTGCTTGGACATGTCTTCTCTCTCAGTTCTCTCGGTTCTCAGTCGTCCGCGCCGTCGCCGAAGTCGGGGCGCACGCCCCGCGCGGCCATGACCTCGTCGTTGGAGGTGCCGGCGGCGACCATCGGCCAGACCTGGGCGTCCTCGTGGACGATGAAGTCGATCACGACGGGGCGGTCGTTGATCTCGTTCGCCTTGGCGATGATCGCGTCGAGGTCGGCCGGGTCCTCGCAGCGCATCGCGACACAGCCCATGGCCTCGGACAGCTTGACGAAGTCCGGGACGCGGGTGCCCTTGCGCGCGCCCTCGCTGGCGCCGCGCTGGGAACCGGCGTTCTCACCGGTGTCCTCGCTGTGCAGGACGGTGTTGGAGTAGCGGCCGTCGTAGAACAGGTTCTGCCACTGGCGGACCATGCCGAGGGCGCCGTTGTTGATGATGGCGACCTTGATCGGGATGTTGTTCAGGGCGCAGGTGGTCAGTTCCTGGTTGGTCATCTGGAAGCAGCCGTCGCCGTCGATCGCCCAGACCGTACGTTCCGGCCGGCCGGCCTTGGCGCCCATGGCGGCCGGCACGGCGTAGCCCATGGTTCCGGCGCCGCCGGAGTTGAGCCAGGTCGAGGGCTGTTCGTAGTCGATGAAGTGGGCGGCCCACATCTGGTGCTGGCCGACGCCCGCCGCGAAGATCGTGCCCTCCGGGGCGAGTTTGCCGATCCGCTCGATGACCTGCTGCGGGGCGAGGCTGCCGTCCGCGGGCTGGTCGTAGCTGAGCGGGTAGGTCTCGCGCCAGCGGTTGAGGTCGGCCCACCAGGCGCTGTAGTCACCGGTGTTGCCCTCGCTGTGCTCGGCCTGGATGGCCTGCACCAGATCGGCGATGACCTCGCGGGCGTCGCCCACGATCGGGACGTCGACCTCGCGGTTCTTGCCGATCTCGGCCGGGTCGATGTCGGCGTGGATGACCTTGGCGTACGGGGCGAAGCTGTCCAGCTTGCCCGTGACGCGGTCGTCGAAGCGGGTGCCCAGGGCGATGAGCAGGTCCGCCTTCTGCAGCGCGGTGACGGCGGTGACCGCACCGTGCATGCCGGGCATTCCCACGTGCAGCGGGTGGCTGTCGGGGAATGCGCCAAGCGCCATCAGTGTGGTGGTGACGGGCGCCTGGGTGAGCTCTGCGAGGACCTTCAGCTCGGCGGTCGCGCCGGCCTTGAGGACGCCGCCGCCGACGTACAGGACGGGGCGCTTGGCCTGGGTGATCAGCTTCGCGGCCTCGCGGATCTGCTTGGCGTGCGGCTTGGTCACCGGGCGGTAGCCGGGCAGGTCGGTCTGCGGCGGCCAACTGAAGGTGGTCATCGCCTGCTGCGCGTCTTTGGTGATGTCCACGAGGACCGGTCCCGGACGGCCGGTGGAGGCGATGTGGAAGGCCTCCGCGATCGTGTGCGGGATGTCCTCGGGCTTGGTGACCAGGAAGTTGTGCTTCGTGATCGGCATCGTGATGCCCATGATGTCGGCTTCCTGGAAGGCGTCGGTCCCGATCGCCTTGGAATTGACCTGCCCCGTGATCGCGACCAGCGGGACGGAGTCCATGTGTGCGTCGGCGATCGGTGTGACCAGGTTGGTCGCACCGGGACCGCTCGTCGCCATGCAGACGCCGACCTTGCCGGTGGCCTGCGCATAACCCGTTGCGGCGTGGCCCGCGCCCTGCTCGTGGCGGACGAGGACGTGCCGGACCTTCTTGGAGTCCATCAGCGGGTCATAGGCGGGCATGATCGTGCCGCCGGGGATACCGAATACCACCTCGGCCCCGACTTCTTCGAGAGAACGAATGAGGGACTGCGCACCCGTCATGTGCTCGACGGGGGCGGACTGCTGTCCTCCGGATCGGGGCCGCGGCTGCGGATGGGCCCCGGTGGCCTGCTCGGTCATCGGCGTCTCTTCTCGAAGCTAAGGGGGTTTTGCGAGGGTATGTGAGGTGCCAGTGCAACAAAAAACCCCTCGTGCCCGGAGGCAAGCGAGGGGAGCGCGTCGGAATGGTGCGGCTGAGTGCGTGACCTCAGCGGCTAGCCGACGCGCTTTCCAAGTACGAGAATTCGGGTGCGCATGGCAATGACCCTCTCCCCGGCCCCCCGGATGTGTCAAGTAGGTGGGACGGCCGTCTCATTATGTGAGCGGCGCGGGGCACCGCCCGCGAAGGCCGGTTCGACCGGCGCACCGGGCAGCGGATAGTGCCCGCCGGACAGCGCCCGGCGCAGCCGGTATTCGTCCAGCGGCCCGGAGAACGCCATGCCCTGACCATGGGTGCACCCCATCGCGCGCAACGCGATGACCTGCTCGGGAAGGTCCACACCATCCGCCACGGACTGCAGTCCGAGGTCGGTGGCGATCCTCAGCAGACCACTGGTGATCTTGTGGAGTCTGGCCGATTCCACCACGCCCTCGATGAGTGAACGGTCGAGCTTCAGTACGTCCACGGGGAGGCGGCGCAGTGCGGTGATCGCCGCATGACCGTTACCGAAGCCATCCAGGGCGATCCGGACGCCCAGCCGGCGCAGCGTGGTCAAGCGACGCTCCAGCTCGTCGAGCGCAACGCGCGCGTCGCTGTCCGCGAGCTCGATGATCAGCGCCCCCGAGGGCAGCCCGTGCCGGGTCAGAAGCGCCTCGATGGAGCCGAGCGGCATGGAGCGGTCCAGGAGCCGCTGGGCGCTCATGCGGACGGTCACGGGCACGGCATGCCCCGTACCGGCGCGCTCGGCGGCCTGTTCGACGGCTTCCTCCAACATCCAGCGGCCGAGCTCGGCGGTGCGGTCGTTGTCGTCGGCGACGCGCAGGAATTCGGCCGGGGTGAAGAGGATCCCCTGGGCCGAGCGCCAGCGGGCCTGGGCGGCGACCGCGTTGATCCGGCCGGTGTCGAGGCTGACCACGGGCTGGTGGAGGAGCGCGAACTCGCCGTCGTGCAGGGCGGTACGCAGCCTCGTCGCGAGCTCCGCCTTGCGGACGACCTCGGCCTGCATCTGGGGCGCGTACAGCACGACCCGGCCCTTGCCTGCGGCCTTGGCCCGGTACATCGCCAGGTCGGCGTTGCGCAGCAACTCGCCCGCGGTGACGCCTGGTTCGGCGAAGGCGATGCCGATGGAGGCCGCGACCCGGACCTCGCTGCCGTCGATGTCGTACGGCTGCGAGAGTCTGAGGCGCAGACGGTCGGCCAGCTCGTGGATGTGGTGCTCGCGGGCGGTGCGGTCGCGGGTGCCGTCGCCGAGGATGAGCGCGGCGAACTCGTCGCCGCCGAGCCGGGCCGCGGTGTCGCCCGCGCGCACGGATTCGTCCAGTCTTCGGGCGGCCTGGACGAGGAGTTCGTCGCCCGCCTGGTGGCCGATGGTGTCGTTGACCGCCTTGAAGCCGTCCAGGTCGATGAAGAGCACGGCCGTGCCGCGGTCGGTGATGCGCCGGCCGTTCAGCGCCTGGCCCACGCTCCGGGTGAACAGGGCCCGGTTGGGCAGGTCGGTGAGCGGGTCGTGCTCGGCGTTGTGCTGCAACTGTGCCTGCAGGCGCACGCGTTCGGTGACGTCCCGGCTGTTGAAGATGAGGCCGCCGTGGTGGCGGTTGACCGTCGACTCGACATTGAGCCAGGCGCCGGTGCCGGACTTGAAGCGGCACTCGATGCGCGTCGTGGGCTCGTCGGCGAGGCTGGCGGCGAGGAACCTGCGGACCTCGTGGACGACCCGGCCGAGGTCCTCGGGATGGATGAGCGAGGCCAGCTCCGAGCCCTTCAGCTCCTCGGCGTCCCTCCCCCACACGCCGGCGGCCGCCGGGCTGACGTACCGCAGAATGCCGTTCGGCGCGGCGATCATGATGACGTCGCTGGAGCCCTGCACCAGGGAGCGGAAGTGGTTCTCCTTCTGGGCGAGTTCCTGGGTCAGCGTGAGGTTGTCCATCAGCATGATCGCCTGGCGCACCACGAGGGCGAGGACCACGGTGCAGGCCGTGAAGAGGACGACGCGGTCGGCGCTGTGGCCGTTCAGCGTGTTGTAGAGAATCCCCAACGTGCAGACGGCCGCGGCCAGATACGGGGTGAGCGCCGCCAGTGAGCCGGCGATCTGCCGGTTGGCGCGGGCGGCGCGCCCGTCGCGAGGCGACTGCGGAGCGGCGTCGCTCCCCCAGGGCCGGTCGCCCGGTCCGGGCTTGTCGGCCCCGTCCTGGTCGCCCGGCGACTCGAGGGCCGGGTGGCCGGGGCGGGTCGCGGCCCACGGCGCGTACGCGAGGAGCAGCGAACCGGCGAACCAGCCGGCATCCAGGATCTGGCCCGAGCGATAGCTCTCACGCAGCAGCGGCGAGGTGAACAGCGCGTCGCACACGACGGTCAGGGCCAGCGCGGCGATGGCGGTGTTGACCGCCGAGCGGTTCGCCGACGAGCGCCGGAAGTGCAGCGCGAGGACCATGCTGACCAGGACGATGTCGAGCAGCGGGTACGCGAGGGAGAGTGCGGCCTGCGCCACGCTGCGGTCGTCGAACTCGGCGGTGTGCGCGAGGGCCAGGCTCCAGGAGAGCGTGAGCAGCGAGCCGCCGATCAGCCAGGAGTCGAGCGCGAGACAGACCCAGCCGGCGCGGGTGACGGGCCGCTTGGCGAGGACGAGGAGGCCGATGATCGCGGGCGGCGCGAAGCACAGGAAGAACAGGTCGGCGATGTTCGGGCTGGGCACCTCTTGGTCGAGTACGACCTCGTACCAGCCCCAGACCGCGTTCCCCAGGGCCGCCATCGCGGAGGAGAGCGCGAACAGGAGCCACGCGGGTCGAAAACGGCTCTGCCGACTGCGCGCGTAGAGGAAACAGGAGACGGCGGCGGTGGCCGCCGCGATGCTCAGGCCGAAGTCGCCCATGAACAACGACAGTTGTTCCGAACCCCAGCCGAGCGCGGAGCCGGCGGCATAGCCGCCGCACACCAGCGCGAGCATGAGCTGCGAGACCAGACCGGACCGGCCGCCACCGGACATCGGGGGGCGGGCCAGCACCGCCCCGGGGGCGCTCACCGGGCCGCCCGGCTCGGCAGTCCGGTTCGGCAGGTCCTCCTGCGCCTGAGTCCGGTCGGCGTGCGCAAGGGTCGCCGCCGGCGGCCCTGCCGCGTCGGATCGTTCGTCCATAGGCCGTGCATCGCCCGTCGCCCCCCTCGCAAGTCCTCGGGTCTGTGAAAAGACACAGTCCCCGGCTCTTACCGGCGCCGAACGGTGCACGGCGCAGCCCCTGTCGGGACGATACACCAGTCCCGTCACTCAGGGACATAGTTCCTCTACTCTCCGTGACGACCAGGACTGTTATGGACACTGGGTGCACGTGAGCCGTGGCAGAGGGTGCGCGAACGTGGCGATTGTGTGCGCCTACTGCGGCGACTCCGCGGTGGTGAGGACGACGTTGTCGAGGGCCTCTCCGGCGGCGTACCGCTCCAGCTGCGCCACGAGCAGTCGCTTGGCGCGCGGCAGGAAAGCCGAGGAACTGCCACCCACGTGCGGGCTGATGAGGAGGTTCGGAGCATGCCACAGCGGGTGGCCCGCGGGGAGCGGTTCCGGGTCGGTCACATCGACGGCGGCGCTCAGGCGGCCGGCCTCGAGCTCGGCGAGGAGCGCCTTGGTGTCGACGACGGGGCCCCGCGCGACATTCACCAGGAGGGCGCCGTCCTTCATCGTGGCCAGGAAGTCGGCGTTCACCAGGTGGAAGGTGTCCTCGGTGAGCGGCGTGGACAGGACCACCACGTCGGCTGTGGGCAGCAGTTCGGGCAGGGCGCTCAGCGGGTGCACGGCGCCGCGCTCCGTCGTGCGGGCAGAGCGCGCGACGCGCGTCACCCGCGCGCATTCGAAGGGCGCGAGCCGGTCTTCGATGGCCGCACCGATGGAGCCGTATCCGACGATGAGCACCTCCTTGTCGGCGAGCGCGGGATAGAAGCCGGACCTCCACTCCTCCTTCTGCTGTCCTCGTACGAAGCCGGGGATGCCTCGCAGCGAGGCGAGGATCAGCGTCAGCGTGAGCTCGGCGGTGGACGCCTCGTGCACCCCGCGCGCATTGCAGAGGCGCACACCGGGGCCGAGGGCGCCGACTCCCGGCAGGACGTGGTCCATTCCCGCGGTGAGGGTCTGCACGACACGTACCGACGTCATCGCGGACAGGGGGCGCACCGAGACGGCCGCGCCCTTCATATAGGGGACTACGTAGAAGGCGCAGTCGGCAGGATCGGCGGGGAAGTCGGCCCCGCCGTCCCAGAAACGGTAGACGAGCCCCTTCGGGAGGCCTTCGATCTCCTCGGCCGGAATGGGGAGCCATACCTCTGCGTCCACGGCTGGGTTCACGTCTGCGTTCACGTCGTCGGTCATGGTCAGGAGGCTAATCGGAAGGAGGCTGGCCGCGGGACGCGGGACGGGAGAGGTTAGTTTTGGGGCGCGCATCGGTGGGGGCGCGCACCGATGACGGCGGCGGACGTGACAGCGGGAGGGAACCGGCAGGTGGAGCGCAGGACGATCGGGGCTGCGGCGCTCGAAGTGGGCGCGGTAGGACTCGGCTGCATGCCGATGAGCTGGGCGTACACCGCGTCGCAGCAGCACGGCGAGGAGTCGCTGCGCACCGTGCACGCGGCGCTCGACACGGGTGTGACGTTGCTCGACACCGCCGACATGTACGGGCCGTTCACCAATGAACTGCTGATCGGGCGGGTGCTGAAGGAGCGCCGCGCGGATGCCTTCGTGTCGACCAAGGTCGGTCTTCTGGTGGGCGAGCAGCACATCGTGGCCAACGGACGTCCGGGGTATGTGAAGCGGGCGTGCGACGCGTCGCTGCGCCGCCTGCAGACGGATGTCATCGACCTCTACCAACTACACCGGGCAGACCCCGAGGTGCCGGTCGAGGAGACCTGGGGCGCGATGGCGGAGCTGGTGACGGCCGGCAAGGTGCGGTCGCTGGGGTTGTGCGCGGTGGGCGCACGCGCGGGCCGCAGGTCCGGGGCGGCCCTGCACGACGGGACGATCCGCCAACTGGAGCGCGTACAACAAGTGTTCCCGGTGAGCACGATCCAGGCCGAGCTGTCCGTGTGGTCGCCGGAGGCCCTGGACGCACTGCTGCCGTGGTGCTCGGCGCGGGGCGTGGGGTTCCTGGCCGCGATGCCGCTGGGGAACGGTTTCCTCACGGGCACGCTGACGCCGGGCCAGGGCTTCGAGCCCGAGGACGTACGGGCCAGGCATCCGCGGTTCACGGCCGAGATGATGGCGGCCAACCAGCCGATCGTGGCGGGCCTTCGCCGGATCGCCGAGCGGCACGGGACCGGGGTGACTCCGGCTCAGGTGGCCCTCGCCTGGGTACTTACGCGCGGGCCGCACGTGGTGGCGGTGGCGGGGGCCAAGCGGGAGCGGTGGGTGCGGGAGAACTCGGGGGCGGGGGCATGGTCGTTGGAGCTGACGGAGCAGGATCTGACGGAGATCGCGGGGTTGCCCGGGGCTGTGGGGTCTTGGGAGTAGGGGAGTTGAGGGCCTGAGGGCCTGAGGGCCTGAGAGTCGGAGGGCTGGGGAGTCGGGGGCCGGGGAGTTGGGGGCCGGGGAGTTGGGGGCCGGGGAGTTGGGGGGCCGGGGAGCCGAGGTCCGGGGAGCCGCGGTCCGAGGAGCTGGAGAGCCGGGTGGCCGGAGGTCCGCGGGGCCGGAGGCCGCGAAGTTGCGAGCCGGGGAACTGAAGGGCCACGGAGCTGAGGGCCCGCGGAGCTGGAGGCCGCAAAGTTGGATGCCGCAAAGTTGGAGCTGCCGAGCCGCATGGCTGAGGGCCTGGGAGCTGGGGGTCCGCGGAGCCGGAGGTCCGCGGAGTTGGGGGTCCGCGGAGTTGGGGGTCCGCGGAGTTGGGGGGCCCGCGGATTTGGGGGCCTGAGAGCTGAAAGGCCGCAAGGTTAGGGGCTGCGTAGTTGAGGGGCCAGGAAGCCCGATGGCCGGGGAGTTGGGCCGCCGGGGAGTCAGGAGGCCCGCGGGCCTCGGGGCTTCCGGCCGACGGAGCGTCCGGTGCTTTGCGGTTCGTCGGCTTTTCCTGTCGGCAAGTGGGAACCTGCGCGGCGGCTGCGGTGTATGAACAGTGGAAGTGCCGCGAGGCGGGTGGGGCGGGCTGGACTCCTGCCCGGTCCGAGCCATCCGGGGCTTCGCGGAACTGTTCGCCGTCGAAGGGATCGAGATCGTGCAACGTGCAGCTGTGACGGCCGTGTTGGCCGCGGCCGCGCTACTCCTGTCCGCCTGCTCCGGGGGCGGGGACGGCGAGCCGAAGAGCGGCAAGAGCCCTTCGTCGAGCCCGGCCAAGCCCGACAAGAGCAGCTCTCCCCCGGCCGATCCGGACGCCCCGCCCGCCAAGGGTTCGGTGAAGGTGCTCGGCACGGTGACCGAGGACCTCAAGTCCCCCTGGGGCCTGGCCCCGTTGCCGGACGGCGGCCTGCTCGTCTCCTCGCGGGACGAGGCCACGATCACCCGGATCGACGAGGAGAGCGGCAAGAAGACCGAGCTCGGCTCCGTGCCCGGCGTGGCCCCGGGCGGCGAGGGCGGCCTGCTCGGCCTCGCCCTGTCTCCCGAGTACGCCTCGGACCACATGGTGTACGCGTACTTCACCACGGCCTCCGACAACCGCATCGCCCGCTTCCTCTACGACGAGAAGAAGCCCGCCGGTCAGCAACTCGGCGCACCCGACACGATCTTGCGGGGCATTCCCAAGGGGATGAACCACAACGGCGGGCGGATCGCCTTCGGCCCGGACAAGCAGCTGTACGCGGGCACGGGCGAGACGGGTGAGACAGGGCTCGCTCAGGACAAGAAGTCCCTCGGCGGGAAGATCCTGCGGATGACACCGGAGGGCCAACCCTCCCCGGGCAATCCAGAGGCCGACTCGGTCGTCTACTCACTGGGCCATCGCAACGTCCAGGGCCTGGCCTGGGACAAGAAGCAGCGCCTGTGGGCCTCGGAGTTCGGGCAGGACACCTGGGACGAGCTGAACCTGATCGGTCCGGGCAAGAACTACGGCTGGCCCGACGTGGAGGGCAAGGGCGAGGACGGCTCCCCGGAGTTCGTGAACCCGGTGGCCCAGTGGAAGACGGACGACGCCTCACCCAGCGGAATCGCCTGGACCAAGGGCTCGATCTGGATGGCGGGGCTCGGCGGCAAGCGACTGTGGCGGATCCCGCTGAACGACACGAAGCCACTGGCCGAGCCCGAGGCCTTCCTGGAGGACAAGTACGGACGGCTGCGGACCGTGGTCGCGGCCGGCGGGGACAAGCTGTGGCTGGTGACGAGCGAGACCGACAGCCGGGGGACGCCTGAGGCGGGGGACGATCGGATTTTGCGGGTGGAGGTTCGGTAGGGCTGGGCTGGGCTGGCCTGAGCTGGGTGGGTGGGCCTGGCCCGGGTGGGGCTCGGCGAGCTCGGCGGGGGCGGGCTCGGCGGGGGCGAGGAGGGCGCGGCGGGGGCGAGGAGGGCGCGGCGGAGGTGCGGCGGGGCGAGGCGGGGCGGAACGGGAGCCCGGCAGGGCGAGGCAGGGGCCGCGAGGAGGGCGAGGCGGAGGCCCGGCAGGGCGAAGCGCAGGCCCGGCAGGGCGAGGCAGGGGCCGCGAGGAGGGCCCCCGCCCCTGCGAGGGCGGGCCCGCGGCGGGGGCCGAGGGATGTGGGGGGAAACGGGCACAAACTAGGCCCATATGTCGCTTTTGCTTGCCCGGTTTCCCCCACTCGCTCGCAGCCGCGCCCCGCTCCGGCGGCCCGCCGCGCGGATGACCGGGCGGCGGGAAGAGGCCGGCCGGTGCGGGCAGCCCAAACGCGGGGTCAGACGCGTTCCGCCGGGAAGAGGCGGAGGCGGTGGGACAGTGCCGCTGCCTCGCCGCGGCCTGAAACACCCAGCTTGGCAAGGATGTTGGACACGTGGACGCTCGCCGTCTTCGGGGAGATGAAGAGCTCCTCCGCGATCTGACGGTTGCTGCGGCCCGCCGCGACCAGGCGCAGGACGTCCCGCTCCCGGCTGGTGAGGCCGAACTCCTCGACCGGGTCGGGCAGGGCGGCTTGGGCGGGCTCGGCCGGGGCGCCGTTCACCCGAGGGCCGGAGCCGTACGTCGCATCGGTCAGGGGCAGCCTGGCCCGCTGGGCGAGCAGGGCGATGTCCTCGGCCAGCGGGCGGGCTCTCAGGCGGTCGGCCGTGGCCTTGGCCTCGCGAAGGAGCTGGGCCGCGCGGGTGCGGTCGGCCTCGCCCTGGCCCGCGGCGAGAAGGGCCTCGGCCAGGTGGCGCCGGACGCGGGCGAGGTCGTAGGGACGGCCGAGGGGCGCGAACGCGTGGGCGGCCTCGGTCCAGTCGTCGGGGGTGTCCCGGCCCTCGGCGCGCAGCAGTTCGGCGCGCAGCCACCGGTCGTGGGCGGCCCAGATGGGCGCCGACACGACCAGGCGCTTCGCGGCCGCCCGGATCCGGTCGAGGGTCTCGGCACGGCCCGCCTCGGCGGCGGGCAGCCCGCGGGCCTCGGCCTCCGCGGTGGCGGCGGCGAGGAACAGGGGCCAGTGGTAGCGCTGTTCACCGGCCGGCAGGCCCCGGTCGAGGACGCGCTGCAGCTCGGCGCGGGCGTCGAGGACACGGCCCTCGGCTGCGGCGATCCCGATGGAGATGCGGTTCAGGGGGAGGGAGTACTGGGGTTGGGGGTCGTGACTGCCGTAGTGCTCGAGGGCCGCGGCCAGATGGCCGGCCGAAGCGGCCAGGTCGCCGCGGAACAGGGCGATCCGGGCCCGCCGTTCGGAGGCGGAGCCGCGGGGCTTGATGCTGAGGGTGATGCGCTCGGCCTCCGCAGCGGCCTCGATCGCCTCGTCCCAGCGGCCGACGGAGATCAGCGACTCGGCCTGGTTCGCCCGGACCCAGCCCGCCGTGTCCAACAGGCCGTACTTGCGGCAGAATTCGATGCCCTCGTCCGCCACCCGCACGGCGTCCGCGGAGCGGCCGTTGCCCTCCAGGTTCGAGGGCAGATTGATGTGGATGCGGGACAGGTCCCCGACCATGCCGTGCCTGAAGACGCGATCCCGGATCTCGTACATCTCCGCGAACCCGGCCTCGGCGTCCCCCGAGTCGACGAGGAGCCCGCCCCGGGTGAGCCGGGCGTTCAGCTCGATGTCGGCGGCGCCGACCATGCGCGCGTACTCCACGGCCTGCTCGGCCGCGGCCAGCGTCTCCGGGCCCGGGTCGTGCAGCATGCCCCAGGAGGCCCGGTGCGTGAGCACATCCGCGTGCACCGCGGACGGCGGGAGGCCGCGCACCAGCTCCTGCGCCTTGGCTATCTCGTCCCAGCCGTTGCCCCGCCCGAGGGTCGACACCAGACGGGAGCGCTGGATCCAGAACCAGGCCATGCGCAGCGAATCGGGCTCCCCCGTCTCCTCCTCGAGCGACTGCAGGGCCCGCTTCGTGGTCTTCAGGGCGCGTTCCCGCTCTCCGGCCAGGCGGCCGGCGACGCAGGCCTCGGCCATCAGGTCGAGGTAGTTCAGCGGGTGGGTCTCGGGGTCGCAGCCGCAGGGCGGGTAGGCGCCCGCGTAGTCGGCGGGGCGCAGGCGGCCGCGTACGTCGTCGGGGGCTTCCTCCCACAGCTCCATCGCGCGCTCCAGGAGGCGCAGTTGCTCGGCGTAGGCGTGCCGCTGCCGGGCCTCGACCGCCGCGCTCAGGACGGCGGGCAGGGCCTTGGCCGCGTCGTGCGCGTGGTACCAGTAGCTGGCGAGCCGGGGTGCGCGTTCGTCGGCGCGGACCAGGGTGGGGGTCTGCTCCAGGGCCTGCGCGTACCGCCGGTTGAGCCGGGAGCGCTCGCCGGGGAGCAGGTCGTCGCTGACCGCCTCGCGTACCAGGGAGTGCCGGAAGCGGTAGCCGTCGCCCTCGGGGGTGGTGAGCAGGAGGTTGGCGCCGACGGCCGCGCGCAGGGCCTCGATCAGGTCGTCCTCGGCGAGCCGGGAGACGGCGGCGAGGAGTTCGTACTCGACGGCGGAGCCGCCCTCGGCGACGATCCTCGCCACTCGCTGGGCGTCGTCGGGCAGCGCCTCGACGCGGACGAGCAGCAGGTCGCGCAGCGAGTCGGACAGGCCCATGGCGCTGTCGTCGCCGCAGGCGCAGGCGAGTTCCTCGACGAAGAAGGCGTTGCCGTCCGAGCGGTCGAAGACGCGGTCCACCAGGGACTGTTCGGGCTCGGCGGCCAGGATGCCGGCGAGTTGGCGGCTTACTTCCGTGCGGGTGAAGCGGGCGAGCTCGATGCGGCGGACCGTGCGCATCCGGTCGAGTTCGGCGATCAGGGGGCGCAGGGGGTGGCGGCGGTGGATGTCGTCCGCGCGGTAGGTGGCGATCACGACGAGGCGGCCGCTGCGCAGGGTGCGGAAGAGGTAGGCGAGGAGGTGGCGGGTGGAGGCGTCGGCCCAGTGCAGGTCTTCGAGGGCGATCACCACGGTGCGGTCCGCGGCGATGCGCTCCAGGAGGCGGGCGGTGAGTTCGAAGAGGCGGGCCATGCCCTCCTCGTCGTGCCGGCCCTGTCTGCCCGGGGCGTTGGCACCGGTCTCGCCGAGCTCTGGCAGGAGCCGGGCGAGCTCCTCCTCCTGGCCCGCGGCCGCGGCGGCCACTTCGTCCGGCAACTGACGCCGCAAAGCACGCAAAGCGGTGGAGAACGGGGCGAACGGCAATCCGTCGGCCCCCACTTCGACACAGCCGCCGAGCACCACCACGGCGTCCTCGCGGCAGGACGCGGCAAGGAACTCCTCGACGAGCCGGGTCTTTCCGACGCCGGCCTCGCCGCCGAGCAGCAACGCCTGCGGCTCGCCCGCGGCGGCGCGGGCGAGCGCATCGTTCAAGACGGCCAGTTCGCCGGCACGGCCGACGAACACGGGGCTCAGGGACCTGGTCTCCACAGCACGGAGCATCGCACAGGGGTCCGACAGTGCGGCACCCGTGCCCGCAATGATCGTCGTCACGCGGTCCCCACCGGTCGGAATGACCGTCGTCACGCGATCCCCTGCCGTCGAAACGGCCGTCGTCACGCGGTCGCCGCCTGTCGGAGCGACCGTCGTCACGCGGTCCCCGGCCGGGGCGATCGGCTGCACGGCCTCGGCCGCGACGGCCGTGGTCCCGCCTCCCCCGGCGGGGGAAACCGACTGCACTGTCCCGGCCGGGACATCCCTCGTCACGCCGCGCGGGCGAAGCGGGACCGCAGGGTGGTGGTCACCCGCCTCTCCGATTCGTGGTCGGCCGACCGGCGGGCCTTGCGGGCGCCGCGGACCTCGTTGGCCAGGCGGTGCTCGGCGGCCTGGCGGACGCGCTCGGTGTGGAGGACCTTGGCCTGCTGCATTTCGTTGGCGAACATCTTGTTCTCCCCTGGAGGTTGGGGCTTCGCTCTCCGCGTCGCCCTCGCTCTTTGCGATGTCTCTACTTTCGCGTCCCAGGGGGTGTCGCCACATCGGGAGTTCGCCGCATCTCTGAGGTCACAGGGGACTTAGGTCTAAGGCTCCTAAGGCGAAGGGGCCTTAGGGCGACGTAAGGCAGCTGCGGTGCTGCCTTACGAAGCCCCAAGGCCCCTCAGGTGTCGGGTCTCGGCTGCCTTAGGAAGGCGCGGACGGGAGGCCGAGCAGGAGGTCGGTGTACTTGGCGAGGGCGAGGAGTACGCCGATGACGCCGAGCGCGACCCCGGCCCAGGCCACGGACTTGATCCACGGAGCCTGGATCCGGCCCGGCGCACCGAAGGCGGGGCGGGCGAGGACGAAGGCGCCGATGAGGAGGGCCGCCAGCGCGAAGGCGCCGCCGATGAGGGCGGTGAGGTGCCACTGGTTGCCGTAGAGCGCCTCGATCTGCTTGGCGACACCGGCGGTCTGGGCGGTCTCCAGCTGGCCGACCAGGTTGGAGCGGGCGGCGGCGACGGTGCCGACCCAGCTGCCGGTGAGCGCGACGATGCCGAGCCCCGCGGAGACGATCGCGGCGGCGCCCTGGCCGACCCCGGCGGAGGCCGGAGCGGCCTCGGCGGCGAGCTCGGCGTCGTCGAGGTCGTCGAGCTCGTCGTCCTCCAGGTCGCCGTCGCTCAGCTCGGGCTGCTTCCCCTGCCCGGCGTCGGCATCGGCGTCGCCCTTCGACAGCGGCGCGGCCGGGGCCGTCTCGCCCTCGGCGCTCTTCGCCCCGGCCGCCGCGGTGGTCTCCTCGGACGTGGCGGCGTCCGCCGTCGCGTCGGGCTTCTGCAGCTTGTCCGTCTTGGTCTCAGTGCTCATCTTGCGCACGCTAGGTGCCGAGTCTGAGAGCTCCCTTTGCGTAAATGAGAACTTCCTTAACGGAGGCGGACAGCCGGAAGCTAACGGAGGTGGGCCGCCGGAACCTCCGGCTCCCCCGTACGCTGCCCGGGCACCGCAGCCCCCGCCCGGCACTCCGGCGGCTCGATGCTGATGCGCGGCAGCCAGCGGTCGAGCCGGCGCGGCAGCCACCAGTTGGCGCCGCCCAGCATGTGCATCAGGGCCGGCACCAGCAACGTACGCAGGACGAAAGCGTCCAGGGCGACGGCGGCGGCGAGCGCGATGCCGAACATCGCGATCACCCGGTCCCCGCTGAGCACGAAGGCGAGGAAGACCGAAATCATGATCACCGCCGCGGAGTTGATCACGCGGCTGGTCTCGGCGAGCCCGACCCGGACGGCCCGCCGGTTGTCACCGGTCTCCAGCCACTCCTCGTACATGCGGCTGACCAGGAAGACCTGGTAGTCCATCGAGAGCCCGAACAGCACCGACACCATGATCACGGGCAGGAAGGGCTCGATCGGGCCCGCCCGGCCGAGGCCGAGCAGCTCGCTCCCCCAGCCCCACTGGAAGATCGCGACGACGACCCCGAAGGCGGCGGCGACCGCGGCGACGTTCATCGCGGCGGCCTTGAGGGGTATGCCGATCGAGCGGAAGGCGAGCAGGAGCAGCAGACAGCCGAGGCCGATCACGACGCCCACGAACAGCGGGAGCTTGCCGACGATGATCTCGGCGAAGTCGTCATAGCCGGCCGTGATGCCACCGACGTACACCTCGAGCGAGGACCCTGATGCGGCCTTCGGCAGCACCTCGCCGCGCAGCTTGTCGACCAGGTCGCTGGTGGCGGCCGACTGCGGGGCCGAGTCCGGTACGACGGTGAGGAAACCGATCTCGCCGGTTCGGTCGTACGTCACCGGGGTCACGGCCGAGACGCCGTCCGTGCCGCGAAGGGTGGTGGCGAGCTTGTCGAGCGCGAGCTTGTCCTCGGCGCCGTGCACCTCGCCGACCAGGGTGAGCGGGCCGTTCACGCCGGGCCCGAAACCGTCGGCAAGGAGGTCGTACGCCTGTCGCGTGGTCGACGAGGTGGGGCCGTTGCCCTGGTCGGACGTGCCGAGCCGGAGCGAGAGCGTGGGCAGGGCAAGCCCCGCCATCACCAGCAGAGCGATCGCGCCGAGCAGCTTGGGGCGGCGCTCGACGAAGGCCGACCAGCGGGCGGCGAAGCCGGTGGGCGGCTCGGGCTGCGGTCCGTGTTCGGCGAGCTTGCGGCGCTCCCTTCGCGACAACGCGCGCGTGCCGATGAAGGACAGCAGGGCGGGCAGCAGCGTCACCGAGGCGGCGACCGTGAGCACCACGGTCAGCGAGGCGGCGATCGCGACCCCGTTGAGGAAGCTCAGGCGCAGGATCAGCATGCCGAGCAGGGCTATGCACACGGTGGCGCCCGCGAAGACGACGGCGCGGCCGGTGGTGGCGACGGCGCTCGAAGCCGCCTCGGCCACGGACAGGCCACGCTTCAGTCCGCGGCGGTGCCGGGTCACGATGAACAGCGCGTAGTCGATGCCGACGCCGAGCCCGATCAGCATGCCCAGCATCGGCGCGAAGTCGGCGACCGTCATGACATGCCCGAGCAGCACGATGCCCGCATAGGCGGTGCCGACGCTGACCAGGGCGGTCGCGATCGGCAGCACACTGGCCGCGAGGGAGCCGAAGGCGAGGAAGAGCACGACGGCCGCGACGACCACGCCGACGACCTCGGCGATGTGCCCCTGCGGCGCCTCGGTGAGCCCTACGGCGGTGCCGCCCAGTTCGACCTGGAGGCCGTCGGCCCGCGCGTCCTGCGCGGTGTCCACGACGCGCTGGGCGTCGGCCCTGGCGATGTCGTGGGCGGGCTTGTCGAAGGTGACGGCGGCGTAGGCGGTGTGCCGGTCCTTGCTGATCTGGCCGGCGCCCTCGGCGCGATAGGGGCTGGTGACGGAGGCCACTCCGGGCAGCTCGGCGATCTTGTCGAGGGTGCGGGTCATCGTCTGCTGGACGCCCGCCTCGTCGACGGTGCCGCCGCTGGTGTGCCAGACGACCGTGTCGGTGTCGCCGCCGAGGTCCTTGAAGCCCTCCCTGAGGAGGTTCGTGGCGCGGCCCGACTCGGTGCCGGGGACCTCGTAGTTGTTCGAGTACGCGGAACCCGCGACGGCCGCCGCGGCGCTGACACCGCCCAGGGCGAGCAGCCACAGCAGGACGGTGGCAAGGCGGTTCCTGACGCACCACCGTGCGAGTGCGGCCACGAGCTGCTCCCTGGAGTCTTGCGAGGATCTCTTTCGGGAACGGCCCGGAAAGAACGCTTACCTCTTGCGGAGGACCGATCCCCTAGGGGATCACGTCCAGGGAGTCACTCTTACAGCCAGAAATGATCCTTTGTCCCTTTCGTGTCCTGACTCACAGGACTACCGGAGGGTCAGGTGCCGTTGGTCCCGGGCCCCGGCTCGCAGGTGTGCGCCGGGGCCCGGGACCAACGGCCGTCGTCAGCCGGAGACGCTCGGCCGGCCGTTCTCGATGTGCCCCATCAGGCGGCGCCGGAACTCCTTGTCCCCGTCGGCCACCACCTCCAGGTCGTACCAGCCGTGCGCCTTCGCGGCCCGGTGCACGACGGTCCGGCCCTTGCCCGGCTGCACGGTGACGGTGCGGGGCTTGGTGTCGGCGTACGCGAGGGACTTCAGCGTGAAGGTCAGCGGGCTGTTGCCTGTGTTGCGCAACGTGAGGCGGACTTCACGCGCGCGTGCGTCGAGGTGTGTCGACAGGGCGGCCTTGCCCGCGGCCGTGCCGGCGAATTCGCGGCGGAAGCCGTTCGGCCCGGTGACGGTGAACCTGTAGGCACTCGAGGTAAGGGGCACGTCCCATTGCGCCTTGCCCCTTACATCGGTGTGCTGCGGGGCCGCGTACTCCCCCGCGTACGGATAGAGCGCGAAGTGCGCGCTCGACCGCCCGGTGTTCAGCAGGGACAGCCGGAAGGTGCCGCCCTTCACGGCCCCGTACGCATCCGCCTGATAGGGCAGCTCCCTCGCCCGCCGCCGCCCCGGCTCCTGCTCCGGCATCGACTGCTTGAGCGGCGGCAGGGGCTGCCAGCGCCCCGAGAACGGCGGGATGGTGCCCGGCTGCTCGACCTCCGGCTGCGGGCGGCCGCGCGTGAAGTCGAAGGCGCCGGTGAGGTCGCCGGTGACCTTGCGACGCCAGGCGCCGATGTTCGGCTCCTTGATGCCCGTCCACTTCTCCAGGAAGCGGATCACCGAGGTGTGGTCGAAGACCTCGGAGGTGACGTACCCGCCGACCGTCCACGGGGAGACGACCAGCATCGGAACCCGGATCCCGAGCCCGGTGGGCAGCCCCTGCCAGTGCTCGTCGGCCTCGCCTGCGGGCGGCACGGGCGGCGGGACGTGGTCGAAGAAGCCGTCGTTCTCGTCGTAGTTGATGAAGACGGCGGTGTGCCGCCACACCTCGGGGTGCGAGGCGAGCGCGTCGAGGACCTTGTAGACGAGCGTCGCGCTGTGGATCGGCGAGGAGGTGCCCGGGTGTTCGGAGTCGATCGCCGAAGGCACCAGATAGGACACCGCGGGCAGTTCCCCGGAGGCCACGTCGGCCGCGAACTCGTCCGCCAGTTTGCCCGTCGGGACCCGCCGCAGCGCCCGCTCGAACAGCGAACGCTCGCCGTCCGTCAGCGACTTGACGCCCTCCTCCAGGAGCCCGAGCAGCCTGGTCCGCTCCGCCTCATCGGCAGTGTCGCGCACCTTGGCGTAGAAGGCCTCCATGTACGTGTACGGGGCCGTGCCCCCGGTCCCGGTCTTCGCGAGCGCCTTGCGCGCGAGGGCCTTGAAGGTCGTGAAGAACTCGATCTGGTTGTCGGTGAAGTTCTCCCACTCGGTGTACGTCTTCCAGCTGCGCCCCGCCTTCTCCAGGCGCTCGGCGTACGTCCCCCAGTCGTATCCGGGGTGACTGCCCTCGTCGTAGGCGTCATTGCCCACCGCGCGGTTGCCATTCGCCTCGTAGCCGGTCTTGCCGCTCCACAAGTGGTTGCGGTTGGGACTCGTCGACGTATGGATGGACGAGTGGTACGCGTCGCAGATGGTGAAGGTGTCCGCGAGCTCGTAGTGCAGCGGGATGTCCTCGCGCGTGTAATACGCCATCGTGGCCGCGGACTTGGCGGAGATCCAGTTGTTCATCCAGCCGTTGTTCCAGGCCTTGGCGCCGCCCGACCAGGAGTGGTCGAGGGCGCCGATGTACTGCAGGTCCTTCTGCTGCGTCTCGGCCGCGCCGCGCACCGGGAAGGGCAGCACCGTGTTCAGGAGCACCGGCTGCTCGAAGACCGACTTGCCGTCGGGCTGGCTGATCGCGTTGCGGTCGCCGAAGCCGCGTACGCCGCGCAGGGCGCCGAAGTAGTGGTCGAAGGACCGGTTCTCCTGCATGAGGATCACCACGTGCTTGATGGCGCGCAGCCCGCCCCGCGGCGGTTCGGCGGCGAGCGCGTCCTGCAGCGAGGGCGGCAGCAGCGAGCCCGCCGTGGCGACGCCCAGCGCGCCGCCGCCGAGCGCGAGCAACCGTCTGCGTGAAATCTCCGGAGCCACGTCCGACCTCCCAGTCGCCATCCAATGGTTCCCTGCTGATCCATTGGCCTGCTGCGCTGGGACGTTAGTGACAATTGGTTTCGCTGGGAAGACGGTGCGCCGAAGTCCGCGTGAATGGCCAGGAGTTCACCCTGGCGACCTTTGCCCGCGACCGCAGACGCAGACACAGCCGCAGACGGAACGCAGAAGGAACGCAGAAGGAACGCAGAAGGAACGCAGAAGGGCGGACCCGGAAATTCCGGGTCCGCCCTCACGTACTGCGGCAGCGTGGAGGTCGAGGTCAGCCCTCGACGCCCAGCTTCTCCAGGATCAGCTCCTTGACGCGCGCGGCGTCCGCCTGACCCCGGGTCGCCTTCATGACCGCGCCGACCAGGGCGCCGACCGCGGCCACCTTGCCGCCGCGGATCTTGTCCGCGACGCCCGGGTTGCCCGCGATGGCCTCGTCGACGGCGGCGGTGAGCGCGCCCTCGTCCGAGACGACCTTCAGGCCGCGCTTCTCGACGACCTCGTCCGGGGTGCCCTCGCCCTTGAGGACGCCGTCGATGACCTGGCGGGCCAGCTTGTCGTTGAGGTCGCCGGAGGTGACGAGCTCGCAGACCCGGGCGACCTGCGCCGGGGTGATGTCGAGCTCTTCCAGGGCCTTGCCCGACTCGTTGGCGTTACGGGCCAGTTCGCCCATCCACCACTTGCGGGCCGCGACGGAGTCGGCGCCGGCCTCGATCGTCGCGACGATCGGGTCGACCGCGCCCGCGTTGAGGATCGACTGCATGTCGTGCTCGCTGACGCCCCACTCCTCGCGGAGCCGGTTGCGGCGCACGCGCGGCATCTCCGGGAGACCGCCGCGCAGTTCCTCGACCCACGCGCGCGCGGGGGCCACCGGCACCAGGTCCGGCTCGGGGAAGTAACGGTAGTCCTCGGCGTTGTCCTTGATGCGGCCGGACGTCGTGGAGCCGTCTTCCTCGTGGAAGTGACGGGTCTCCTGAATGATCGTGCCGCCGCCGTTGAGGACAGCGGCATGCCGCTGGATCTCGAAGCGGGCGGCACGCTCGACGGAACGCAGCGAGTTGACGTTCTTCGTCTCGCTGCGGGTGCCGAACTGCTCGCGCCCGTGCGGCCGCAGCGACAGGTTCACGTCGCAGCGCATCTGGCCCTTGTCCATCCGGGCCTCGGACACGTCGAGCGCCTTGATGACCTCGCGCAGCTCGGCGACGTACGCCTTCGCGACCTCGGGAGCACGCTCGCCCGCACCCTCGATCGGCTTGGTGACGATCTCGATCAGCGGGATGCCGGCGCGGTTGTAGTCCAGGAGCGAGTGCGAGGCGCCGTGGATACGGCCCGTCGCGCCACCGACGTGCGTGGACTTGCCGGTGTCCTCCTCCATGTGGGCGCGCTCGATCTCCACGCGGAAGATCTCGCCGTCCTCCAGCTGGACGTCCAGATAGCCGTTGAAGGCGATCGGCTCGTCGTACTGGGAGGTCTGGAAGTTCTTCGGCATGTCCGGATAGAAGTAGTTCTTCCGGGCAAAACGGCACCACTCGGCGATCTCGCAGTTGAGCGCGAGGCCGATCTTGATGGCCGACTCGACGCCGATCTCGTTCACGACCGGCAGCGCGCCGGGGAGGCCGAGACAGGTCGGGCAGGTCTGGGAGTTGGCGTCCTGCTTGAGCTCGGTGGAGCAGCCGCAGAACATCTTGGTCTTGGTGCCGAGTTCGACATGGACCTCGAGGCCCATGACGGGGTCGTACGTCGCGAGAGCGTCCTCGTACGACACCAGGTCAGTCGTGGTGGTCACGGTGAAACTTTCCCTCTCAGCCCAGCAGGACGTCGTCGTCGCCGAGGCGCTTGAGCTCCCGCAGGAGCAGCGCCACGCCGGTGATGATGGCGGCGGCGGACACCGCGGCGTCGACCAGGCGGAGGGTGTCGTGCTCGCCCCTGGCCTTCTTGGCCTGCTTGATCACGCTCAGCGCACCGAAGGCGGTGGTGCCGATCGACAGATACGTACCGGTCTTGGACTTCTTGAAGCCCTTGGCCTTGGTCACAGCACTCACAGCGACGGAGCCTCCTCAAGCAGCGGGTGGCCCCACTTTTCCACGAAGGCGGCCTCGACGGCAGCGCCCACCTTGTACAGGCGGTCGTCCTTCATGGCGGGGGCGATGATCTGCAGGCCGACCGGCAGGCCGTCCTCCGGCGCGAGGCCGCAGGGCAGCGACATGGCGGAGTTGCCCGCCAGGTTGGTCGGGATGGTGCACAGGTCCGCGAGGTACATCGCCATCGGGTCGTCGGCGCGCTCGCCGATCGGGAAGGCGGTGGTCGGCGTCGTCGGGGAGACGATCACGTCGACCTGCTCGAAGGCCGCCTCGAACTCGCGGGTGATGAGCGTGCGGACCTTCTGGGCGCTTCCGTAGTACGCGTCGTAGTAGCCGGAGCTCAGGGCGTACGTACCGAGGATGATGCGGCGCTTGACCTCGTCGCCGAAGCCGGCCTCGCGGGTGAGCGCGGTGACGTCCTCGGCGGACTTCGTGCCGTCGTCGCCGACCCGCAGGCCGTAACGCATGGCGTCGAAGCGGGCCAGGTTGGACGAGCACTCGGAGGGCGCGATCAGGTAGTACGCGGACAGCGCCAGGTCGAAGGTCGGGCAGTCCAGCTCGACGATCTCGGCGCCGAGCGACTTCAGGAGCTCGACCGACTCGTCGAAGCGCTGGACGACGCCGGCCTGGTAGCCCTCGCCGCGGAACTGCTTGACGACGCCGACGCGCATGCCCTGCACGCTGCCGTTGCGCGCGGCCTCGACGACCGGCGGGACCGGGGCGTCGATGGACGTCGAGTCGAGCTCGTCGTGCCCGGCGATGACCTCGTGCAGGAGGGCCGCGTCCAGGACCGTACGGGCGCAGGGGCCGCCCTGGTCTAGGGAGCTGGAGAAGGCGACCATGCCGTAGCGGGAGACGCCGCCGTAGGTCGGCTTGACGCCGACCGTGCCGGTGACGGCCGCGGGCTGGCGGATCGATCCGCCGGTGTCCGTGCCGATGGCGAGCGGGGCCTCGTAGGAGGCGAGGGCGGCGCTGGAGCCACCACCCGATCCACCGGGGATGCGGGTGAGGTCCCACGGGTTGCCCGTCGGCCCGTACGCGCTGTTCTCGGTGCTGGACCCCATGGCGAACTCGTCCATGTTGGTCTTGCCGAGGATGACCACGTCGGCGGCCTTGAGGCGCTTGGTGACGGTGGCGTCGTACGGCGGGATCCAGCCCTCGAGGATCTTGGAACCGACCGTGGTCGGTACGCCCTCGGTGGTGAAGATGTCCTTCAGCGCGAGCGGCACGCCGGCCAGCGGGCCGAGCTTCTCGCCGGCTTCCCGCTTGGCGTCGACCGCGCGGGCCTGCGCGAGAGCGCCTTCCCTGTCCACGTGCAAGAAGGCGTGCACCTTCTCGTCGACGGCCTCGATGCGGGCCAGGTGGGCCTCGGTGACCTCGACCGCGGTGAGCTCGCCGGAGGCGATCTTCGAGGCGATCTCGGCAGCCGTGAGCTTGATGATGTTGACGTTGCTCTCCGTCATGGTGATTAGTCCTCCCCCAGGATCTGCGGCACCTTGAAACGCTGCTGCTCCTGGGCCGGGGCGCCGGAGAGCGCCTGCTCGGGGGTGAGCGACGGACGGACCTCGTCCTTGCGCATGACGTTCGTCAGCGGCAGCGGGTGCGAAGTAGGCGGTACGTCTTGGTCGGCGACCTCGGACACGCGGGCTACCGCGCCGATGATGTCGTCGAGCTGTCCGGCGAAGTGGTCGAGCTCTTCGTCCTTCAGCTCCAGACGCGCCAGCCGGGCGAGGTGGGCGACCTCCTCGCGCGTGATGCCAGGCATGCAGATCCTCACTGGGGTGAGCGTGATGGTGTTGGCCCAATCCTATGGGGCGCGGCCCCATGCCCGTGAAACGGTTATCCGGGGCGGCCCCCTGGCCCGGTTCTCGCCGCTCCTGGGGGCTGCGCCCCCAGACCCCCTGTGTCCTCAAGCGCCGGACGGGCTGACTTTGTCAGCCCGTCCGGCGCTTGAGGACACAGCTCCGCAGGATTACGGGAAGGGGCGGGGAGGGGCAAAAATCACTTCACCACGTGCCCCGACGCCTGATCGGACTCCTCAGCGGCCAGCGCAGCCGCAGCCGCGATCTCAGCAGGCCGCTGCCACCCACGAGAGCCCCGCGCCCGCAGCCAAGCGGTGGTCTCATCGGCCGGCATCGCCGCAGCGACAAGCCAGCCCTGGACCGCGTCACAGCCCAGATCGCGAAGGCGCTCCCACGTCTCGTCGTCCTCGACACCCTCCGCGACCACGAGGAGGCCGAGCGAATGGGCCAGGTCCACCGTGCAGCGCACGATCTCCGCGTCCTCGTTGTCCACGGCAAGCCGCGCCACGAAGGACCGGTCGATCTTCAGCTCGCTCACCGGCAGCCGCCGCAGATGCACCAGCGACGAATACCCCGTCCCGAAGTCGTCGAGCGACATCTTCACCCCGTGCCCGGTCAGCCCGGCCAGAGTGTCCGCGGCGCGCTGCGGGTCCTCGAGCAGCACGTGTTCCGTTATTTCCAGCTGCAGCGAACCGGCCGGCACCCCGTGCCGGGCAAGCCGCGCCGCGACCGCCCCCGCGAACCCCGGCGTATGCACGTCGCGCGGCGACACATTCACCGCGACCGGCACCGTCAGACCCTGCGCCTGCCAGCGCGCGACCTGCGCGAGGGCGGTCTCCAGGACGTACTCGGTCAGGTGAGGCATCAGCCCGGAGGACTCGGCGATCGCGATGAACTCGTCAGGCGGAACCTTCCCTCTCTCGGGATGCACCCACCGTACGAGCGCCTCGAGGCCCGCGACCTGCCCGTCGAAGCGGACCTTCGGCTGGTAGTGCAGCTCCACGTCACCGGCGTCGAGGGCGCGGCGCAGATCGCCCAACAGGCCGAGGCGGTCAGGGGTGTTGGAGTCCCGCTTGGACTCGTACACCTCCACGCCCGTACGGTCCCGCTTGGCCTGATACATCGCCACGTCGGCCCGCCGAAGGAGCCCTTCGGCGTCCAGCGCGTGGTCCGGGAAGACGGCCAGACCGGCGCTGGCCTCCAGGACGAGGGTCAGTCCGTCCAGGTCCAGGGGCGAGGAGAGCTCGGCGACCAGGGCCCGCGCGACCCGCTGCGCACTCGTGGTCGAGTCACACGTCGGCAGCAGCACCGCGAACTCGTCGCCGCCGAGCCGCGCCGCCTCCGCCCCGCGCGGCAGCGCCTCCCGCAGCCGGTCGGCGATCTGCAGGAGCAGGCGGTCGCCCGCCAGGTGCCCGAGGGTGTCGTTGACCGAGCGGAAGCGGTCGAGGTCGATGAGTACGAGGGCGGAGCGCGCCCCGATGCGTTCGGCGTCGTCGAGCGCGGTCCAGGTGCGCTCCAACAGCCATTGCCGGTTGGGGAGTCCGGTGAGCGGATCGCGCAACTGCTCCTCGGCTCGGGCCCGGGCGATCCACAGCGTGGAGTCGAGCGCGATCAGCGGGATCGAGAAGAGCGGAAGGAGCACGGGCTCGGCCAGGGCGACCACGCAGATCAGCGGGGCGATGCCGAGGAGGGCGACGCCGAGGAGCCCCTGTCTGACCAGGGCGGTGCGGGCGACCGTCGGGAGCCCCGCGCCGTGCGGCGCGTGTGCGTACCAGATCAGGAGGCGGGTGACGAAGAGGTACGCGGCCGCCGTCAGGGCGACTTCGGGGGCCGTCCACAGGTCCCAGGTCTCCGGGTCCCAGGGGCCCTCGACCGTGGGCGACTGGCCGAAGGCCGCGAGCACCAGGGCGCCGGCGCCGATCCCGAGGATGTCGATGGCGCCGTGCAGCACGCCCTGCCGCCAGCGGCGTCTGCGGGCCGCGCCGGTCAGGACGACGACGGTGAGGCTGACCAGGCCGGCCGGCACCCAGCCGTACAGGAGCAGGACCGCCAGGGTGAGGGCGGCGCCCGAACCGGTGCCGCCCCACCAGCGCTCACGGCCGAGTGCGACCAGATGGCCGACGATGACACCGGTCAGCACGGCGAGCGACCAGCCCACCACCCCGCCGGGGAACAACGCTTGGTCGCCGGTGAGGGCGCGGAAGAACCCAACGGCGAGGACAGCCGCGGCTACGGCCACGATCCCGGCCGGCAGTGCGGGCACCGTCAACCGGCGCAGCCCTGACACCGGATCGGCGCTCTCGGTCGGTTTCATTCCCGTCCCTCTCACAGCCGGCGGTGCCCACGCCACACGGCTCCATGCCAGAAGTAACCGCGTCTGAAAACCCTTCCCCGAGCCCGTGATGAGCAGGGGATGCCCCAAACGCATCGGGGCACGGCAGGCGCACACCTCAACAGTAGGCCGCAGAAGGCTTCCAGGGGCAGCGGTCGTCTACGGTTGCCCGAATGCGACCCGGCCACCCGTATGCATCTGGTATGCGCTGAACGGGTGGCCTTCAACCGCTACTCCTCGGTCGGAAGCGCAACTTCCCGCGCGGCGTCGGGTCCTTGTTCGAGCAGGACGGCGAAGCCCTCTTCGTTCAGAACCGGCACTTTGACCTGCATCGCCTTGTCGTACTTGGAGCCGGGGTTGTCGCCGACGACCACAAATGACGTCTTTTTCGACACGGATCCGGTCACCTTGGCGCCACGGCTCTGCAGCGCATCTTTCGCGCCATCGCGCGTATGGCCCTGCAGAGTGCCTGTGACAACCACTGTCAGACCTTCGAGCGGGCGCGGTCCTTCGTCCTCTGCGCCCTCCTCCTCCATACGGACGCCCGCGGCCCGCCACTTGCGGATGATTTCGCGGTGCCAGTCCTCCTCGAACCACTGCTTGAGCGAGGCGGCGATGGTCGGTCCGACGCCCTCGACGGCGGCGAGCTCCTCCTCGCCCGCCTCCTCGATGCGCTCCATGGAGCGGAACTCCCTGGCCAGCGCCTCGGCGGCGACGGGGCCGACATGACGGATCGACAGGCCCGTGAGGACGCGGGCGAGCGGGCGGTCCTTGGCCTCCGCGATGTTCTTCAGCATCGCGAGGGTGTTGGTCTTGGGCTCGCCCTTCTGGTTGGCGAAGAAGGTGACGACCTTCTCCTCGCCGGTCTTCGGGTCCCGCTTGGGGATGCCGGTGTCCTGATCCAGTACGTACGACTTGATCGGCAGGAGCTGTTCGACGGTGAGGTCGAAGAGGTCGCTCTCGTCGCGCAGCGGCGGGTCGGAGGGCTCCAGGGGCTGGGTGAGGGCGGTGGCGGCGACGTACCCGAAGTTCTCGATGTCGAGGCACTTGCGGCCCGCCAGATAGAACAGGCGCTCGCGCAACTGGGCAGGGCAGGACCGGGAGTTGGGGCAGCGCAGGTCGATGTCCCCCTCCTTCATCGGCCTGAGCGGAGTCGCGCACTCCGGGCACTCGGCGGGCATCACGAACTCGCGCTCGCTGCCGTCGCGCAGGTCGGCGACCGGCCCGAGGATCTCCGGGATGACGTCCCCGGCCTTGCGCAGCACGACGGTGTCGCCGATGAACACGCCCTTGGCCTTCACGACTTCCTGGTTGTGCAGGGTCGCGAACTCGACCTCCGAGCCGGCCACGGTGACCGGCTCGACCACCGCGTACGGCGTGACGCGGCCGGTGCGGCCGACGCCCACGCGGATGTCGACCAGCTTGGTGTTGACCTCCTCGGGCGGGAACTTCCAGGCGATCGCCCAGCGCGGGGCGCGCGAGGTGGCGCCGAGGCGGCCCTGCAGCGGGATCTCGTCGAGCTTGACGACGACGCCGTCGATCTCGTGCTCCACCACGGAGTGCCGGTTCTCACCGATGTAGCCGATGAACTCCCGCACTTCCTCGACGGAGTTCACCACCTTGTTGTGCTGTGCGGTCGGCAGTCCCCACTCCTGGAGCAGGTCGTAGGCCTGCGAAAGGCGGTCGATGTCGAAGCCCTCGCGGGCGCCGATGCCGTGCACGACCATGTGCAGCGGGCGGGTCGCGGTGACGCGCGGGTCCTTCTGGCGGAGCGAACCCGCCGCGGCGTTGCGCGGGTTGGCGAAGGGCTTGTCGCCGCCCTCCACCAGGCGGGCGTTGAGCTCCTCGAACTTCTCCATCGGGAAATAGACCTCGCCGCGGATCTCGACGAGGGGCGGAATCCGGTCACCCTTGAGGCGGTCCGGGATGTCGGAGATCGTCCGGACATTCGGTGTGATGTCCTCGCCGGTGCGGCCGTCGCCGCGGGTGGCGGCGCGGGTCAACTTGCCGTCCTCGTAGGTGAGGTTGACCGCGAGGCCGTCGACCTTCAGCTCGCACAGGAAGTGGAAGTCCGGGGTGCCGACGTCCTTGGCGACGCGCTCGGCCCAGGCGGCGAGCTCCTCGTCGTCGAAGGCGTTGTCCAGGGAGAGCATCCGCTCGCGGTGCTGGACCGAGGTGAACTCGGTCTCGTACGCACCGGCCACCTTCTGGGTCGGTGAGTCGGGGGTGCGCAGTTCGCCGTACTGCTCCTCCAAGGCCTCGAGGGAGCGCAGCAGCTTGTCGAACTCGGCGTCGCTGACGACCGGTTGGTCGTTCACGTAGTACCGGAAGCGGTGCTCCTCGATCTGCTCAGCGAGCTGCGCGTGCTTCTCGCGTGCCTCGCTGGGCACCGATGTGCTCTGTGCGTGCTGTTCGCCGGCCACCTTTATTGGTCCTCCCGTTACTCAGGGTTGTCCGCGAGTGATCTCGCCGCCCGGACGCACTGCGCGAGCGCCTTGCGGGCGTACGCGGGAGAGGCCCCCGCGAGTCCGCACGACGGCGTGACCACGACCGATCCCGCGAGCGATCCCGGATTCAGCCCCAGCCTGCGCCACAGCGTCCTGACACCACTGACGTTACTGGCAGGGTCTGACAATGCGGCGTCGGTGGACGGCACGACTCCCGCGAACAGCTGCGTGCCGGCCTCCACGGCCTCGCCGATGGTGTCCTCGTCACGCTCAGTGAGAAGTCCGGCATCGAACGAGACGCCCTCGACACCGGCCCGGCGCAGCAGTGCGAACGGCACGTCGGGCGCGCAGGAGTGGACGACGACGGGGACGCCGCTCGCCTCGATCAACTCGCGCAGGGTGTCCTCGACGACCTGGCGGTCGACGGCGCGGTGGGTGCGGTAGCCGCTGGCGGTCTTGATGTGCCCGCGCAGGACCGCCGTCAGGGACGGCTCGTCGAGCTGCAGCACGGGCCGGGCGCCGGGGATCCGCCTGCGTACGTCGGCGAGATGCGCGCCGAGGCCCTCGGCCAGCGAGCCCGCGAGATCACGGCAGGCGCCGGGGTCGCCGAGCGCGGCCTCGCCGTTCCTGCGCTCCAGGGCGGCGGCGAGCGTCCAGGGCCCGACGGCCTGGACCTTCAACGGGCCCTCGTACCCCTGCGTGAACTCTTCGAGGGCGTCGAGGTCCTCCCGCAGCCAGGACCGGGCCCGCCGGGTGTCCATCCCGGGCCGGTCCCCGATCCGCCACCCGCTGGGCTCCACGCGCGCGTACACCTCGACGAGCAGCCCGGCGGTCCGCCCGATCATGTCGGCACCGGGCCCTCGGGCGGGCAGCTCGGGGAGATACGGGAAGTCCTCGAAGGTCCCGGTCACGGTCTTCGCGGCTTCACGGGCGTCACCGCCGGGCATCGAGCCGATGCCGGTGGCCGGACCCCAGTTGATCTTGCTTTCGTCGCTCACTCGGGAAGCGTACGGAATGCCGCGCGGGCAGGGCGGGGCGGACGGGCCCCGCGACGGGTCCGCGCCTTCGGTCCTACGGCTTCCCGGGCCGCACCGTCAGGTCGTTGACCTCGGCGTCCCGCGGCAGATCGATCGCCATGAGGATCGTGGTCGCCACCGACTCCGGGTCGATCCAGCGTGCGGCGTCGTACTCCCTGCCCTCCTGCTGGTGGATCTTGGCCTGCATGGGGCTCGCGGTGCGGCCCGGGTAGACCGAGGTGACGCGGACGCCGTTCGGCTTCTCCTCGTGGCGCAGCGAGTCGGCGAGAGCCTTCAGGCCGTGCTTGGAGGCCGCGTACGCGGACCAGTCGGCGTGCGCCGCCAGACCCGCGCCCGAGTTCACGAAGAGCACCTGCCCCTGGGAGACGCGGAGTTGGGGCAGCAGGTGCCGGGTGATCTCGGCCGGTGAGACCAGGTTGGCGTTGAGCTGGGCCTGCCAGATCTTCGGCGTGAGCTCGCCGACGGAGCCGAGGTCGGCGACGCCCGCGATGTGCAGCAGGGTGTCGACCCGGTCCGGCAGCGTCTGGTGCGAGAAGGCCCAGGAGAGCCGCTCCGGCTCGGCGAGGTCGCCGACGACGGTGCTCGCACCGGGGAACTCGGCGGCCAGCTCCTTGGCGCGGCCGGCGTTGCGGGCGAAGAGGACGAGGTCGTCGCCCCGCGCGTGCAGTCGACGCGCGACGGCGGCGCCGATACCCGAACCTGCTCCGGTGATCACATGTGTAGCCATGCCCGCCATGATCCCACCAGGGGGTCAGCGGGTTCCCGCGACCTCTTCCAAATAAGCCAGCGCCCCGACCGGCTCCGACGCGAAGAACACCAGCTCGGTGAGGGGAACCGGCAGGAATCCCTCGTCCTCCATGCGCCGGAACTGCTCCTTGAGCCCGTCGTAGAAACCTGCCGTATTGAGCAGCACCACCGGCTGCTCGGCCTTCCCGTGCTTCTTCAGCTCCAGGATCTCGGTGGCCTCGTCCAGCGTGCCCGTACCGCCCACCATGACCACGACGGCGTCGGCCTTCTCCAGGAGCAGCGCCTTGCGCTCGGCCAGATCGCGTGCGATCACCATCTCGTCCGGTGCGACGACCGGCCGCGCCTTGGCGGCCAGGAAGTCCACCGAGACCCCCACGAGCCGCCCGCCCGCACCCTCCACTCCGTCCGCGACGACCTTCATCAGGCCGACGTCCGAGCCGCCCCAGACGAGCGTGTGCCCGCCCTTGCCGAGGAGTTCGGCGAATTGACGGGCGGGCCCGGTGTAGCGCTCGTCCAGGTCGGCGGCGGAGAGGAAGACGCAGATGTTCATGGAGCCACGGTACGACCCCCGGCCCCGGCCGTTCCGACGGTCTGCTCACCCTCCACGCGCGCGTGCGGCAGCTCCGCCACGCACGCACGCGTGAGGCGCAGTTTCGACTGACGGTGGTCCTTGGCCTCCCAGTCCTCCATGAAGCGGGCCTCCAGGCCGTGTTGGGCGGCGAGTCGGGTCAGCGTCTCGGTCCGGTAGTAGAAGTCCTCACGCAGTACGTGGTGCTCCTTGCCCTCGGTCCGGTCGAAGGTGAAGTCGAAGAAACCGCCCGGCGCCAGGATCCGCCCCACGTGCTGGAAGCACTCCTCGATGACGTGCAGCGGCGAGTGCGAGAACACGCTGTGCGCGTGCACCACGTCGAAGTGCGCGTCCGGCAGGAAGTCGAAGGTGAGGTTGTCCGCGATGGTCAGGTACGGCAGCTTCGGCTGCAGTCCGGACCGTACGAGGGTGTGCTTGGCGGCGATCAGGATGTCGGGCGAGATGTCGATGCCGTAGTAGTGGCCCGGCTCCAGGTGGTCGATGAAGAGCCGCCCGGCGCGCAGGTTCCCGCAGCCGATGTCCAGCATCCGCTGCTCGGGCCGCAGCCCGTGCTCGACGAGATAGTCGAACTGCAGCTGCCCGATCTGGCTCCACACGTCCACCCGGGGCCCACCACCGACCGCGGCTTCCGCGCTGCGCGCCGCGTCGGAGGCCATCACGGCCCGGTAGTACGCGACATGGTCCCGGCGGTGCTTGACGCGCAGCCAGGCGTCGCGCGTGGAGCGGCGCACGTAGGCGGGCACCCTGCCAGGATGGCTCAGGGCATAACGGGCCTTGTGCAGCAGGCTCTTGCGGTTTCTGTTCAGGTCGCTGTGCCCCATGAGACCTCCACGGTACGAGTCACCAAGAGTGACATTCAGTCATCAATTGCGCGCACAGAGTAATGGAATGAGAGGCAGGTCCATGACCGAGGGACACCGGATCACCGTCGAGCAGGGCGCAGTTCAGGTGCGGGTGCGACACGGAGGACAGCTGATCGCGGAGAGCGGGCGCCCCCTGGTGCTGCGGGAGACGGGCTGTCCGGTGCGGTACTACCTGCCGCCGGAGGACGTACGCAGCGACTTGTTGACGCCGTCGGACACGACGACGTACTGCCCCTTCAAGGGAACGGCCTCCTATTGGTCGCTGCCCGACGCGAAGGACGCGGTGTGGGCGTACCCGGACCCGAAGCCCGAAGTGGGCGAGATCGAGGGGTACTTCTGCTTCTACGAGGTGGAGGTCGTCGGCTGACTCCTGAAACGCCGGACGGGCTGACCAAGTCAGCCCGTCCGGCGTTTGAGGACAGTCTTTGAAGCCGGCGGCGCCTCTCGGGAAGGGGCGGGGAGGGGGGAACTCAGACCCCGGCCACACTCCGCCGCACAGTCGTGGCGATCGTCGCCGACCCGACCACGCGCGTGCCGTCGTACAGCACCACGGCCTGGCCCGGAGCAACGCCGCGTACCGGCTCGCTGAAGGAAACCTTCAGCTCATCCCCCACGACTTCCGCGGAGACCGGCGTCTCATCGCCATGAGCCCGCAACTGAGCCGTGTACGGAGCCACCCCGACAGGCGGAGCCGAACCACACCACCGAGGCTTGATCGCCGTCAGCCCCACCACGTCCAGCGCCTCCACCGGCCCCACCGTCACGGTGTTGTTCACCGGCGAGATGTCAAGCACGTACCGCGGCTTCCCGTCCGGCGCCGGGTGCCCGATCCGCAGGCCCTTGCGCTGGCCGATGGTGTAGCCGAAGGCGCCCTCGTGCGTGCCCAGCTTGGCGCCGGCCTCGTCGACGATGTCGCCCTCCGACTTCCCCAGCCGGGAAGCGAGGAAGCCCTGGGTGTCGCCGTCCGCGATGAAGCAGATGTCGTGCGAGTCCGGCTTCTTGGCGACGGCCAGGCCCCGGCGCTCGGCCTCCGCGCGGATCTCGTCCTTGGTCGTCACCGTGTCGCCCAGCGGGAACAGGGCGTGCGCCAGCTGGCGGTCGTCCAAAACCCCGAGGACGTACGACTGGTCCTTCGCCATGTCGGACGCGCGGTGCAGCTCACGCGAGCCGTCCTCGCGGACGATGACCTGGGCGTAGTGCCCGGTGGCGACCGCGTCGAAGCCCAGCGCGAGCGCCTTGTCGAGCAGCGCCGCGAACTTGATCTTCTCGTTGCAGCGCAGACACGGGTTCGGGGTGCGCCCGGCCTCGTACTCGGCGATGAAGTCCTCGACGACGTCCTCACGGAAGCGCTCGGCGAGGTCCCAGACGTAGAAGGGGATGCCGATGACGTCGGCAGCGCGGCGGGCGTCGCGGGAGTCCTCGATGGTGCAGCAGCCACGGGCGCCGGTGCGGAAGGACTGCGGGTTCGCCGAGAGTGCCAGGTGTACGCCGGTGACGTCGTGCCCGGCTTCGGCAGCGCGTGCGGCGGCGACGGCGGAGTCGACCCCGCCGGACATGGCGGCGAGGACGCGGAGGCGGCGGGGCTCGGCAGGAGTCTCAGTCATAACCCTTCCAGGGTAAGCGGAACCCCGGACGGCCCCTAAAGCGTTTCTATGATCGCGGGGAAGCACGGGGGAGAAACACGGGGGAGAAACCAGTGGCCGAAGGAAAAACGGGCAGCGGCGGCGAGAAGTCCGGCAAGGGCATGAGCCGCCGCGGGCTCCTCATCACCGGCGCCGCCACCGTCGCCGCGGGCACCTCCGCCCTCGTCTGGCAGGAGGAGCTGGCCCGCCTGTACTGGCGCATCCCCGGCATCGACAAGCAGCGCACCGAGGGTGAGGTGGACCAGCCCGGCGCCCAGTGGATCGCGGCGTCCCGGGCCAATCTGCGGTACGCCGACCGGCCCGCGGACTACACGATCGACCGCGTCGTCATCCATGTCGTCCAGGGCAGCTACGACACGGCGGTCCGGGTCTTCAAGGACCCGCTGCACGCCGCCGCCGCGCACTATGTGATCCGCGCGAAGGACGGCCACATCGCGCAGATGGCCCGCGAGCTGGACGTGGCCTTCCACGCGGGCAACCGGGAGTACAACGAGCGGAGCATCGGCATCGAGCACGAGGGCTTCGTGGACAAACCGTCGTCCTTCACGGACGTGATGTACCGGTCGTCGGCCCGCCTGACCGCCGGCATCTGTGCGCGGTACGACATCCCGGTGGACCGGGAGCACATCATCGGCCACAACGAGGTCCCGGAGGCCACGCACACCGACCCGGGGCGCCACTGGGACTGGGACCGCTACATGGACCTCGTACGGAAGGCCGCAGCGAAGAAGGCTTAGCAAAGCCCCTCGCGAAAGCCTGGGAAAGCCCCCGGAAGAACTCGGGAGAGCCCCGCCGAAGCCTAGGAGAGCCCCGCCGACCGAGCCCGCTCCACCGCAGGCCCGATCGCCGCCGCCACCGCGTCCACGTCCGCCTTCGTCGACGTATGACCGAGCGAGAACCGCAGCGTCCCCCGTGCCAGATCCGGGTCCGTCCCCGTCGCGAGGAGTACGTGGCTGGGCTGGGCCACGCCCGCCGTGCACGCGGAGCCGGTCGAGCACTCGATGCCCTGCGCGTCCAGGAGCAGCAGCAGCGAGTCGCCCTCGCAGCCGGGGAAGGTGAAGTGCGCGTTGGCCGGCAGCCGGGCCCCGGGCGCCGGGTCGCCGCCGAGCAGCGCGTCCGGCACCGCCTCGAGCACCGCCGCGACCAGCGCGTCCCGCAGTCCGCCGATCTCCCGCACGAACCACTCGCGGCGCTCGGCGGCGATCCGCGCGGCCACCGCGAAGGCGGCGATCGCGGGCACGTCGAGGGTGCCGGAGCGCACGTGCCGCTCCTGGCCACCGCCGTGCAGCACCGGCACCGGGCTGTACTCGCGGCCGAGCAGCAGCGCGCCGATGCCGTACGGCCCGCCGACCTTGTGGCCGCTGACCGTCATCGCGGCTAGCCCGGAGGCGGCGAAGTCGACCGGCAGCTGACCGACGGCCTGCACGGCGTCCGCGTGCAGCGGAACCCCGAACTCCGCGGCGACTTCGGCGAGTTCGCGTACCGGCATGACCGTGCCGATCTCGTTGTTGGCCCACATCACGGTCGCGAGCGCGACATCGTCGGGGTTGCGGGCGATCGCCTCGCGCAGCGCCTCGGGGTGCACCCGGCCGTGGGCGTCCACCGGCAGGTACTCGACCGTCGCGCCCTCGTGCGTGGCCAGCCAGTCGACCGCGTCGAGCACCGCGTGGTGCTCGACGGGGCTGGCGAGGACCCGGGTGCGGGCGGGGTCGGCGTCGCGGCGGGCCCAGTACAGGCCCTTGACCGCGAGGTTGTCCGCCTCGGTGCCGCCGGAGGTGAAGACCACCTCGCTGGGCCGCGCGCCGAGTGCCTCCGCGAGCGTCTCGCGGGACTCCTCGACGGTACGCCGCGCCCGCCGCCCCGCAGCATGCAGCGAGGAGGCGTTGCCGACGACGGTGAGCTGGGCGTTCATCGCCTCGACGGCCTCCGGGAGCATCGGAGTGGTCGCTGCGTGGTCGAGATAGGCCATGGTGGAGTCGATTCTACGAGCCGTACGGGAGGGGGTACCTCCCGCCCGAGCCTGCGAAGCAGGTTCGGGGGTGGGGGAGTACGTCCGGCGCATCGGCGCACCGACGACCGCGGGCGAGTACATCCACCGCCCGGGGCCACGTCGCGCCCCAGACCTTGACGGCCCCACCCCCGGTGCAATGCTGACGTCAGCGCGCTGCCCCCGGACATGTATTCCGGGCCGGACCCTCTGGTGTCCCCGAGTCCCCGTCCAGCACCTCCGCGCACCACCGCCCACGGAGGGCGACATGAGCAACATCTCCACGCACAAAGCAATGGACCGCGCCTTCAACGAACGCGACTGGGAGACCGTGAAGAAGCTGCTCCACCCGGACTGCGCCTTCACCGACCAGCCGCGCGCCCACACCAGCAAGGGCATCCAGGAAGCCGTCGCCGACATGCAGAACTGGGTCCGCGGCTTCTCCGACGCCCGAGCCGAGCAGATCCGCTACATCGACGGCGGCGCCACGACGGTCGCCCTGTTCCAGGGCCGCGGCATCAACGACGGCCCGCTCGGCGAGCAGCAGCCCGCCACCAACAAGCGTATGGACGTGGCCTTCTGCGAGGTCATGCACTACGACGAGGCCGGCAAGGTGACCGGGGGCGAGCTCTACTACGACGCCCTCACGCAGCTGATCCAGCTGGGCCTGGCCCAACCGCCCACGATGGGCTGAGCCGCAGGCCAAAGGCGCTCCGAGGCCGATTGTCAGTGCCGGGACCTAGCCTTGGATCCATGGTCACCGACAGGCATTGCGACCGGCTCTCCGACTGGCATTCCGACTGGCTTCTCGACCGTACGTTCCCGAGCTCGTCCGGCGAGGTCCGGTGGGCCGCACTCGGCTTGCCGGACCACCCGCCGGTCGTGCTCGTGCACGGCACGCCCTTCTCGTCGTACGTCTGGCGCGACATAGCGGATGCCCTGTCCGCCGACCATCGGGTGTACGTCTGGGATCTGCCGGGCTACGGCAGCTCCGAGATGCGCGCGGGCCAGGACGTCACCCTGCGCGCCCAGGCCCAGGTCTTCACGGAGCTCCTGGAGCACTGGGGCCCGGACCGCCCGGCCGTCCTCGCCCATGACTTCGGCGGCTGCGTCGCGCTGCGCGCCCACCTGCTGCACGGGGCGAGGTACGACCGCCTCGCGCTGGTCGACCCGGTGGCCCTGGCGCCCTGGGGCTCACCGACGTACCGCCTGCTCGGCGCGCACCAGGAGGTGTTCTCCGCGCTCCCGGCGAATCTGCACGAGGCCCTGGTCCGTGAGTACGTCTCCTCGGCGAGCCACCACGGCCTCCATCCGACGACGCTGGACCGCCTTGTCGCGCCCTGGTGCACCGAGGCGGGACAGGCCGCCTTCTACCGGCAGATCGCGCAGAACGACCAGCGGTTCACCGATGAAATCCAGGACAGGTACGGGGAGTTGGCGCTGCCCGTGCTGATCTGCTGGGGTGCGGACGACACCTGGATCCCGGTGGCGAAGGCCCATGAGCTGGCGAAGGCGATACCGGGGGCCGAGCTGCGGGTGATCGAGGGGGCCGGGCATCTGGTGCAGGAGGACGCCCCGGCGCGGCTCACCGCGGAGCTCGGCCGTTTTCTGCGTACAGCGCCGTGATCGAGGCGGCCGCCCGGGCCAGCTCCTCGCGCACCTGGGGCGGGGAGAGGACTTCCACGCGGTCGGCGAAGGAAAGGAGCGAGCGCGCCTCGCGCACGTCGGAGTAGGCGAGTTCGACCGCGGCCCACTCGCCGTCGCCGCTGGGGGGCGCCGTCAGGTAGGCGCCGTTCATGCGGACGAACATGTCGAGCCGGTCCCGCCGCACCCGCGCGGACACGACGATCGCACCGGTCCGGTCCTCGACCCGCCGTCGCAACTGCTCCCATACGTCGCCGAGTTCGACGCCCGCCCGCCGCTGGACCGGCGCGTCGGTCACGGTGGCGCGCACGACCCGGTCCGCCCGGTACAGCTGGGGGCGGCCGCGGTGGTCGGCGACCAGGTACCAGACGCCGGCCTTGAGGACGAGGCCGTACGGATCGACGGTGTAGGTGCGGGGCTCGGGGCGGTCGCTGTGCCGGTAGCTCAGTCTGAGCCTGCGGTCGCTGAAGACGGCGTCCTGCAGGGCGTCGAGGTCGACATCGGGCTGCGGTCCGCCCAGCCAGCGGGCCGGGTCGACGAGGATGCGCCGGGAGGTCAACTCGGCGGCGGGGCGGTGTGGTTCGGGCAGCGCGGCCATGACCTTGCGCAGCGCGGAGCCGAGGGCGGCGTCCAGGCCGAGCGCGGCGTGCGCGCCCTCGGCGGCGAGGATGAACAGGGCGCGGGACTCGTCCGAGGTGAGCCCGGTGACGTCCGTACGGAAGCCGGGGAGGAGGGCGATGCCGCCGTGCCGGCCGCGCTCGGCGTAGACGGGCACGCCGCTCGCGGAGAGCGCCTCCACGTCCCGGTAGATGGTGCGCACGGACACTTCGAGCCGCTCGGCCAGCTCGTGCGCGGGCACCCGGCCACGGGTCTGGAGCAGCAGCAGGATGGAGAGCAGCCGGTCGGACTTCACCCGACCAAGATTCGCACAGCCGGTCCCGGCAGGGGCCTACCGGCCGAGCGCGGTCCTGGCCAACTGCCGCGACTGTGCGACCAGTCGGTCCGCACTGTCCCAGACCTCGGCGTCCTCCTCGAGGAAGCCGCCGGCGAGGTTCCGCGTGGTGATGGCGACCCGCAGCGGTCCGGGCGCGGGCCGGCAGCGTACGTGCACGGTGAGCTCGACGGTGGGCACCCACCCCTTGAGCCCGAGCTCGAAGGCGGTCGGCGGCAGCGCGTCCACGGCGAGCAGGAGCGACAGCGGATCGGCGTCGCGCCCGTCGGCGAGCCCGAACCAGGACCGCATCTCGCCCTTCCCGGACGGCGCCCCGAGCGCCCAGCCGAGCGTCGCCGGGTCGAGCTTGAGCCAGAGCCGCTCGGTGATCGCGGTGCTGCCCTGCACCGGGGTGTCCTCGGGGGCGTCCTGCGGCCCGAAGCACTGCTCGATCGGCGGGATGGCGGGGGGCGTGGCGGTGGTGCGCACGTCGTCGGGCAGGGCGTCGAGGTCGCCGTACGAGGCGAGTACGCGGATCCGCTCGACCTCGCGGCCCGTCTCGTCCTGCTGGAAGAGGGAGGCCTGGCCGGTCGACAGGGTGCGGCCCGAGCGGACGACGTCGGTGCGGACGACGGCCGGGCCGGGCTGGGACGCGGTCAGGTAGTGGGCCGACACGGTGAAGGGGTCGGAGTGCGGCAGGGCGTCGGCCAGGGCACGGCCGAGGACGGCGAGCAGATAGCCGCCGTTCACGGCGTTGATGATGGTCCAGCCCGCCGAGAGCTCGACGTCGTAGACGCCGGGCTCGCGCAGCGTCACCGCGGTGTCGCGGTCGAATTCGCTGTCGCCTATGGCTGCCTGTGTCGTGCCCTGAGTCATGCCCGGCACGCTACAACATTCAGCTACTAAGCGGTAGCTTTTTCGTCGGCGGTGGATCGGCCTCGGTGGCGGCGGACCGGCGGTTCCAGGCGCGCGGGGCCCGCCAGTGGTACTTGATGGCGAGCAGCCGCAGCGCGAAGGCGATGACGACGGCGATGCCACTGCTCACGCTGTTCAGGGCGTCGTACCGGATGCAGAGCACCACGATGGCGGCCCCGACCATGGCGGGCACCGCGTACAGGTCCCGGTCCCAGCGCAGCAGCGAGGGCACCTCATTGGCCAGGATGTCGCGCAGCACTCCCCCGCCCACGGCCGTCGCCATGCCGAGCGCGGCGGAGGCGGTGAGGCCGAGGCCGTACTCGTACGCCTTGACCGTGCCGGTGACACAGAACAGCCCGAGCCCGGCGGCGTCGAAGACGTTCACGGCGCCGTTGATCCGCTCCACCTCGGGGTGCAGGAAGAACACCATGCCGGCGGCGAACAGCGGGGTCACGAAGTACCCGAGATCCGTGAACGCCGCGGGCGGCACGGCCCCGATCATCAGGTCCCGGAACAGCCCTCCCCCGAGCGCGGTCACCTCGGCGACGACGGCGATCCCGAAGACGTCGAAGTTCTTCCGCACGGCGAGCAGCGCGCCGGAGATCGCGAACACGAAGATCCCGGCGAGGTCGAGGCCGTGCTGGACGCTGGGCGAGAAGAGGTCGGTGATGTCAGGGAACACCTGGACATGGTGCCGTACGCCTACGGCGGGCTTCCTCCCCCACCCGTCTCAAACGCCGGACGGGCTGACAAAGTCAGCCCGTCCGGCGTTTGAGGACATCAGTGACGGATGGATTCCCACCCACCCCCACCCCAGAAGCCGGCGGCAGCCTTACGGGAAGGGGCGGATAGGGGATCAGTCCTTGCCCGGCGCCTCGACCTCAGCATCCGAAGCCTCAGCAACCTCGGTCGCGTCCGAAGCCTCAGCAGCCTCGCCGGCATCCGAAGCCTCGGATACCTCAGCAGCCTCAGAGTCTTCAGCGTTCTCGGAGGCGGAGGGGGCTTCGGCGTCCTCGGAGGCCGAGGGGGCTTCGGCAGCCTTGGAAGCCGAGGGAGCATCGGCGGCCTCAGGAGCCTGAGCCTCCGAAACCTCGACCCCCGCCACCTCGGCAGCCTTCACCGCCGCAGTCAGCAGCACCGTGTCCGAGGGCGCCTGGTCCTCGGCATTCTCCGGATGGTGGCACGCCACCTGATGCCCGGTCTCGAGAGCGACCAGCGGCGGCTCCTGCACCTTGCAGATCTCCGTGGCCTTCCAGCACCGCGTGTGGAACCGGCACCCGCTCGGCGGCGAGATCGGCGAGGGCACATCGCCGCGCAGCAGGATGCGCCCGCCCTCGACCCCGGCCTTGCGGCGGGGATCCGGCACCGGCACCGCCGAAAGGAGCGCCTTGGTGTACGGGTGCATCGGCTTCTCGTACAGCGAGGTACGGTCCGCCAGCTCCACGATCTTGCCGAGGTACATCACCGCGATCCGGTCCGACACGTGCCGGATGACCGACAGGTCGTGCGCGATGATCACGTACGTGAGACCGAGCTCTTCCTGCAGGTCGTCCAGGAGGTTGACCACCTGGGCCTGGATCGACACGTCGAGCGCGGAGACCGGCTCGTCCGCCACGACGAGCTTCGGCCGGAGCGCCAACGCCCGCGCGATGCCGATGCGCTGGCGCTGACCGCCCGAGAACTCGTGCGGATAGCGGTTGTAGTGCTCGGGGCTGAGGCCCACGGTCTCGAGGAGGCGCTGAACCTCCTTCTTGACACCGCCCTCGGGCTGGACACCCTGCAGCTTGAACGGCGCCGAGATGATCGTGCCGACGGTGTGCCGCGGGTTCAGCGAGCCGTACGGGTCCTGGAAGACCATCTGCACGTCCTTGCGGTACGGCCGCATGCCGCCCGCGCCGAGGTGCGTGATGTCGTGCCCGTCGAACTCGACCTTGCCGCCGGTCGGTTCGAGCAGCCGCGTGATGAGCCGGCCCATCGTCGACTTGCCGCAGCCGGACTCGCCGACGACGCCGAGGGTCTCGCCCTTGCGCACGTCGAAGTCGATGCCGTCGACGGCCTTGACCGCGCCGACCTTGCGCTGCAGCAGCCCCTTCTTGATGGGGAAGTGCTTCTGCAGGCCCTCGACCTTGAGCAGGACCTCGCGGGCCCCGCTGGACTCCCCTGGGGCCCCGGCGGGGGCGGCCTGCTCGGGGATCGTCACCTTGGCGTCCTTCGATTCACTCACAGCTTCGGCGCAATCTCTTCGGTCCAGATCCGCGTGCGGTCCTCCTGGGCCATGTGGCAGGCGGAGTGGTGCCGCTCGCCGACCAACTGCAGCTCGGGCCGCTGGGTGCGGGTGATGCCGCCCTTGGGGATGTCGGCGTACGGGCAACGCGGGTTGAAGGCGCAGCCACTCGGCACGTTGATGAGGCTCGGAGGCTGGCCCTTGACCGGGATCAGCCGGTCCGTCATGTCCCGGTCGATGCGCGGCATCGAGCCCAACAGACCCCAGGTGTACGGGTGTTGCGGCTCATAGAAGATCTTGTCGGCCGGTCCGCGCTCCACGCAGCGGCCGCCGTACATCACGAGGATGTCGTCGGCGATCTCGGCGACGACGCCCAGGTCGTGCGTGATGATGATGACCGCCGAGCCGAACTCCTTCTGCAGATCCCTGATCAGGTCGAGGATCTGCGCCTGGACGGTGACGTCCAGGGCGGTGGTCGGCTCGTCCGCGATGAGCAGTTCGGGGTTGTTGACCAGCGCCATAGCGATCATGGCGCGCTGGCGCATACCGCCGGAGAACTCGTGCGGGTAGCTGTCGACGCGCTTGTTCGGCTCGGGGATCCCGACCCGGTCCAGCATCTCGATGGCGCGCTTGCGCGCCTCCTTCTTGCTGACCGAGTTGTGGACCCGGTAGGCCTCCACGATCTGGTTGCCGACCTTGTAGTACGGGTGCATCGCGGACAGCGGATCCTGGAAGATCATCGCCATCTCGCGACCGCGGAGCCTGCGCACCTCGTCCGGGGACGCGGAGATCAGCTCCTTGCCGTTCAGCCAGATCTCTCCGGACATCTGTACGTTCTTGCCGCGTGCCCCTAGCCGGTGCAGGCCCATGACGGCGAGCGACGTGACGGACTTGCCGGAGCCCGACTCACCGACGACGCCGAGGGTCTTGCCCTTCTCCAACTGGAAGGAGAGGCCGTCGACGGACTTGACCAGGCCGTCGTCGGTCGGGAAGTGCACCTTGAGATCGCGGACTTCGAGGAACGCGTCGGGCGCGGGGCCGGAGCCCACGGGCTCTCCGACGGCGGCACCGGTCTTGGAAAGGTCAGTCACGAGATCCTCACCCGCGGGTCTACAAAGCTGTACAGAACGTCAACCAGGAGGTTGGCGATGATGACGAAGACCGCTGCGGTGAGCGTCACACCAAGTACCGGCGGAAGGTCGTTGTCCCGGATGGCCTGGACCGCGTACTCGCCGATGCCGTGCAGGGAGAACACGGACTCGGTGATGACGGCGCCGCCGAGCAGCAGGCCGACGTCCATGCCGAACACCGTGATGATCGGGGTGAGCGCGGCGCGCATGCCGTGCCGGGACACCACCGTGCGCTCCCGCAGGCCCTTGGCCCGCGCGGTGCGGATGAAGTCCTCGTTCATCGTCTCCAGCATGCCGGAGCGGGTCAGCCGGGCGTAGATCGCGGAGAACAGCAACGCGAGCGAAATCCACGGCAGGAAGAGGGTGTTGGCCCATTGGGCCGGGTTTTCGGTGAACGGCACATAGGTGCGGCCGAAGATCTCCATCTTGTAGCTGAAGAGCAGGAGCATCAGCTGACCGGTGAAGAACATCGGCAGCGAGACGCCGGCGAGAGCCACGCTCATGGCGGAACGGTCGAAGACCGAACCGGGCTTGAGCGCAGAGACGACGCCCGCGAAGACACCGCCGATCAGCCAGATCACGGAGGCGCCCACGGCCAGCGAGAAGGTGACCGGAATACGGTCAGTCAACTGCGGCCAGACTTCGGTGCCGTTCTTGAAGGAAAAGCCGAGGCAGGGCGCATCGCACTGCACGGTGGTGGGGCCACGCTCATAGGTGGCCCCAGAGACGATCCCCTTGATGAAGTCCCAGTACTGGACATACAGGGGCTGGTCGAAGCCGAGGTTGCGCTTGACCGCCGCGATGTCCGCCGGCGAGGGGTTTTTGCCAAGGTACTGCACCGCGAGCTGATCGGGCGTCTGCCCGGCCAGTCTCGGCAACAGGAAGAAGATGGCAAAGGTGACCGCGGTGACGACCAACAGCAGGATCACTGCTGCGATCAACCGGCGGATGAGGTACGAGATCACGGGGATCGGCGCTGGCGGCCGCGGACCTTTCGGCCCGCGGCCACCAATGCCTTCACCTGCCTTCCGGGGCTGCTTCTACTACTTCGTGGTGCCGATGTTGAGGACGTCGTACTGACCGCTCCACGCAGCCGAGGAGGTCACGTTGGTGGCCTTCGGGTTGCGGTACAGCAGGACCTTGAAGTAGGTCAGCGGGACGATGGTGGCCGTCTCCATGGTCTTCTTGTCGACCTCGGTGTAGGCCTTGGTGCGCTGGGCCTCGTCCGGGTTGGAGATGGCACCGTCGAGGAGACCGTTGATCTCCTTGTCGTCCATCTGCGCCAGGTTGGTGTTACCGGACTGGCTGATGGCCTTGCCGTTGAGGATCTGGTTCAGGTAGCCGTAGCCGGAGGGCCAGTCGGAACCCCACTGCATCATGATCAGGCCGATGTTCTCCTTCTCGGTGAACTTCGGGTTGCCCGCGAAGTCCGAGAAGTACTTGCCGCCCGGGTACTGCTTGAGCTTGGCGTCGATGCCGACCTTCTTCAGCGCGGCGATGATCGCGGTCGCGCCGTCGACCTCCGCCTTGCGCTCGCTGCGCGCGGAGATGTAGGTCGAGATCTTCTTCTCGCCGCAGGCCTTCAGCTGCTCCTTGGCCTTGGCGACGTCACCCTTGTTGCCCTCGGTGGCGTACAGGTCGCTCTTCTCGTAGCCCTTGATGTCGGTGGGCAGCACCGTGGAGGCGATGTCACCGCGGATGGGGCCACCCATCGCCGTCTGCACCGAGACCTTGTCGACCGCGTACTGCACGGCCTTGCGGCACTCGAGCTTGTTGAACGGCGCGACCTTGGTGTTGATCGCCATGTAGCTGAGGCGACCACCGAGGGTGTTGTCGGTGTTGGCGTCCTGCTTGCCGCCCTTGATCAGCTTGGCCTGCGTACCCGGGTCGACACCGGCGCCCTTGAGGTCGCCGTGGATCGTGCCGGCCATCAGGTCCTGGTCGATGGTCGTCTGCGCGACCTTCAGGTTCAGGACGATCTTTTCCGGGTACTGCTTGCGCAGCGGGTCGGTCTTCGCGTCCCACTTGGCGTTGCGCTCGAGGACGACCTGCTTGCCCTCGTCGTACTTGGTGAACTTGTACGAGCCAGAGGAGAGCACGGACTTGGTGTAGTCCTGGCCCTTGTCCTTGGCCTGCGGCACCGGCGCCGTCTGCGGGGCGGTCACCAGGTAGTCGAAGTCCATGAACGGCTTGTTCGTGTGGAAGACGATCTCGGTGTCACTCGGCGTCTCGATGGACGCGAGGCCCTTCTCGCTCTTGTCCTTGTACGGGCCCTTGTACTTGTCCTTGTCCTCCAGAAGCGTCTGGAAGTAGTTCGGACCGAGAGAGAGCACGTCACGGGCGAAGTTGGAGCGCTCCACCGCGTACTTCACGTCCTTGGACGTGATCGGGGTGCCGTCCTCGTACTTCAGACCCTCGCGGAGCTTGTACGTCCACGTCTTGCCACCGTCGGACATCTTGCCCGGCTCGGCAGCGAGGTCGGGCACGATCTCGTTGCCCTTCTCGCCCGGCGCGGGCTTGTACGTCATCAGCGGGCGGGCGTACAGCCGGCTGAAGTTGTACATGAACGCGTAGTACGTGTTGCCGGGGTCGAACGACTCGGGGACGTCGGCCATCGCGTAGGTGACCGTGCCGCCCTTCTGGGTCGACTCGTTGACAGTCCCCGTGGTGGCGGCGTTGGCGACGGACTTGTTGCCGTTGCCGTCCTCGTTGCCGTCATCTGCCTTGCTGCAGGCGCTGAGCACGAGGCAAGCGCTGCTGAGGACCGCGGCTGCGGCCACTGCTGACCTTCGCATGATGGTCGGGTTCCCCTCCACTATCGGAAATTTGATTGAGATTCAGCCCGGTATGGGTGGGCCCTCACTTGCTGCGAGGGTCGAGTGCATCCCGGAGGCCGTCACCGAGCAGGTTGAACGCCAGCACGGTGACGAAGATTGCAAGACCAGGCACGATCATGAACTGCGGGTCCACTTCGAACCAGGCCTGCGCCTGGTTGAGCATTCCGCCCCAGGACGCCTGCGGCGGCTGGATTCCGACGCCGAGGAAGCTGAGCGAGGCCTCGAAGATGATGTTGGTCGGGATCAGCAGCGTCGAGTACACGATGATCGGCGCGACGAGATTCGGCAGGAGCTCCCGGAAGAGGATGTAGGGGCCCTTGGCTCCCATCCCGCGCGCGGCGTCCACGAACTCCCGCTCGCGCAGGGCGAGGGCCTGTCCGCGGACGATGCGGCCCATGTAGGGCCAGTTGAAGAATCCGATGACGAAGATGAGTACGCCGATGTGCAGCGGAAGCCCCTCGAGCCCGAAGGCGCCGCCCTGCAGCGTGGCCGAGATGGCGATCGCGAAGAGCAGCAGCGGGAAGGCGAGGAAGCTGTCCATCAGCCGGCTGATCACGGCGTCGACGCGGCCGCCGTAGTACCCCGCCATCAGGCCGAGCACGGTGCCGATGGTGACCGAGAGCAGTGTGGCGCCGAAGGCCACGACCAGGGAGACCCAGGAGCCCTCGAGGATGCGGGACAGGATGTCGCGCCCGAAGCTCGGGTCGACACCGAGCGGGTGGTCCGCGCTCATCCCGCCCCAATCGCCCTTGGGGAGCGAAGTATTGGGGTCGAGCAGGTCCTGGTTGAAGGCGTCCGGGTCGAGGCCGAGCATCGACTGGATGACCCGCGAGAACACTGCGGCCAGGATGAGCAGGATGACGACGATTCCACCTGCCACCGCCACTTTGTCCCGCTTGAAGCGGCTCCAAGCGATCTGTCCGAGCGAACGCCCTTCGATCTGCTTGGACTTGGCGCCCTCCAGTACCGCCTCGGGCGGCACCTCGGCCTGCGATCCGGTGGTCTCAATGGGTGCGGTCATCGTCCCTCGTGCTTGCCCGTGCCGGCGGTTGCCGACAGTGCTTGGCGGCCGCCCGGGTCTGCGGTGCGGTCCGCTGCTGCCGTAGTGCCGGGTGGTTCAGGTGGTCCAGGTGGTGCGTGCGGTACCGATGTTGAGCTTGCACACGCATGCTGCACACCTGTCCGAACTTCTCTTGTCGGGGGAGTCTTCATCGGCGCAGCGATCAGTCGCCAGACCTGACGGGGAATGTTTGCGCAACCGTGATGTGGCCAGGAGGCTTCCGTTATCCGGACGCGTTGATCCCTTGAGCGGAATACAAAGCCCTGACCAAGAGGGCGCAAATCGCCCTTGACGGACGCAAGTTGGGCGCTTTTACGAGCGTTTGCGTGAGGTGACGTGAACCGTCAGTACGCGCGCGGGGCAGACGGCGGATAGCCATAGCCCCCGGCCGGCGCAGGCGCCCCGTGCGCATCCCGGTCGTAGAACGGGCGGGAATTGGCGCGCAGCCACATCGCGACCGGGTCGAATTCGTCGAACATCGCGACGGTCGACACCGGCAGCCCGTCCGGCACCGAGGCGATCGACTGCTGCATCATCGCGCGCACCGCATCCACCGCGGACGGCCCGGTGTCGTACACATCCAGACCGATCGCCAGATAAGGGGCACCGAGCGCGGGCTGCACCCAGGCACGACGGAGCGAGCGCAACGCCGGTGTGCGGTGGGCGTTTTGAGTGAGTTGAGCGTAGAACTGCGGGATTTCAATGGTGGGTTCGGAAATGCGCAGTGGTCCTGCGGGCACCTTGTCCAGTCCCGTGGCGATGCGTCGCAGATCGAGCCAGGGGATGCCGACGCCACCGGCCGGGTCGTGCGGGTTGAGCCAGAGGCCGTACTGGGCGGGGTAGAGCATGGCGGCCACATCGCGGCCGCCGACGACCTCGTACGCCCGTGTCCAGCCGGAGGCGGCGAGCTCCTGGGCGGAGGTCACGCAGGGCGCGTAGCCGTACCCGTCGACCTCGCGGTTGCCGTACTGGGCGTCGGGCGAGCCGGCCTGCCCGTGCAGGAGCAGCATCCAGAGCCGGCCGTCCGCGAGGGCCGCGAGCAGCGACTCGTACGCGTCGTAACGCCCCGGTGTCACCTGGCGCAGCATGTGCTCGACCTGCCCGGCCGCAGCCGTGGGCGACGCACTCACCGAAGACCTGCCCCCTTGGAATGGTGTCCCGTACACAATCGTCGAATCTCCCCGGCCGGATCGCCCCGGCGGCCCGGATACCCGGGTGAGGAAACCAGCTTATGCGGCCGCACCGGCACCGGATCGGCGCTCGCGCCGATCGCTGCCGCTGACAGCTGATTGCCGACGGCTCACGGCCGACGGCTACCGCTGGTAGAAGGGCCGCACCCGTTCGCGCATCCAGTCGCCCACCGGATCCTGGGCCACGTCGAGCAGCACCAGATTCACCGGCCAGGCCACCGGGGTGCGGCCGAGCGCCCGGCCGAGGGCGTCCATGGGGAGGTTACGGGCGGAGCCCTCCCACTGCGAGAGCTCCACGCCGACGAACATGACCGGCTCCCCGCCCTCGACGCTCGCGAGGCACCGCCGGGCGCTGGTGACCACGCCGGTCGCCGCGAACTCCTCGGCGGCCGCCGACAGGAAGTCCATCGGGTCGTGCTGCCAGTCCGGTTCGAAGAGGCGTACGCGGCCGCCGCTCGCGGGACCGTCCAGCGGGGTCCGCCCGGCCCGGCACAGCTCGGCCACGGCGGGCGGGGGCAGCGGGACGCCGACGGTGCCGTCCGGGTTCACGGCGATGCCGAGCAGCGGGGGCAGACCGCGGGCGAACTCGACGGCGGGGGCCACGGTGCAGGCCATGTGCTCGCCGACGACCTGGCGGAACTGCTGCTCGGAGCTGAAGACGGGAACGTAGGCCGCTCCCCCGATGTCCATGGTGGGCAGGTCGAGGTTCGGGCTGTCCTGCGAGCCGCCGTTCGGCAGCGGGATCCAGACCCGGCTGCGGCCGAGCACCTCGACGAGCCGGCCGCCCGCCGAGGGACCGGCGCCCACCGAGGCCGCGAGGACCTCTTCCAGCTCATTGGCGGGCCAGCCGCCGTACGGATGGGCGTGTGCGCCCTGCCCGGGAATGTCCATCTCTTCAACCACCTGCTCGCGACCGCCTTGCCTGCGCCGAAACCCTAACGCCGCACCCCCGGGCGGCGCCGGGGTGCACCCAAATGGACACGCTGAGTTGCTGTCCGGTTGCGGTGCGTGGTGGGCGCTTCGAGGGTGTGCGTAGTACCAACCGCAGATATCAACCGCAGATCCCCATCACAGATCAACCTCAGAAGGGACTCTCTGATGAGAGCGCAGAGATCGGCGTCGGCATCGGCGCGGAGATCGCCGGGACCGCGCACCGCCGCCTCGCTCGCCGTCAGCGCGTCCCTGTGCGGCGCGCTCGCCCTCGGCGTCATGGGCACGGCACCGGCGATGGCTGCGGCACCCGCCGCCACCGGCGACTCGAGCGTGGCCGGGCGTCCCTCGATGCCCCGGACCGCGCGGGACATGGAGTCGCTGCTCGCGGCGATCGACGAGCTCATGAACTCGCCGCTGACCGCCATCAACATCGTCGACGAGGACAAGCTCGACCAGGTCATGACGGAGGCGGACGGCCTGCTGGCCGAGGCGCCGCCCGGACAGCGGCCCGGCGACTGGCCCGCGGGCACGGCGCGCATCGCGCTGAAGAAGGAGGTCGACCGCCTGGTGAACGCCGCGGGCGAGGGCGACTGGCTCGCGGCCGGGATCTCCCAGGCGGCCGTGCCGAAGCTCGTCACGGACCTGCTGAGCGCGGTGGGGCTCGACGAGTACATCGACAAGATGCCCACGCTGCCCGACCCGGCGGACCCCACCGGGCCCACGACTCCGACCGCTCCCGCGACGACGCCTCAGACGCCTCAGACGCCTCAGACGCCGACCGTGCCGCCCGCCCTGCCCGCATGGCCGGCCACGCCCACTCCCCCGTCGACGCCCGCCTGGCCGTCCCTGCCCGCCACACCGCCCGCCTGGCCTTCCTTGCCGGCCACGCCGCCTCCCGCCTGGCCGGGCCTGCCGCCCGCGCCGCCCGCGTTCCCCCCGGCCTTCCCCGGCCTGCACTGATCCTCCGTACGCCCGAAACACCCCAACCCCCCACCCCCTGAAGGGAATTCACCATGCAGGTCAGCAGAACCCTCGTCGCCCTCGCCGTCTCCGTGTCCCTCTCCGCCGGCACGGTCGCCCTCGCCGCGGCCCCCGCCATGGCGGCCAACGACCCCGACCGCGTGGCCGCCGCCCGGGCCGGTGAGGACGAGCGCGCGGTGCGCGTCGAGCGGAGCATCGACAAGCTCTACTCCGCGATCGAGAAGTTCGCCTCGCGCACCTCCTCCGGCAAGGCCGACGCCGGCGACCAGCGTGCGGTGTACGCCGCCCTGGACGAGGTGTTCTCCACCACCAAGGACGCCGAGCCGGAGCCGCCGGTCACCGACCCCGCCGCCATGCCGCCCGCCGACACCGCGGCCGAGCCGGCCAAGGACGCGGCGGCCGCCGCCAAGAAGGCGGACGACGACAAGAAGAAGGAGGCCATCGCCAAGGCGAAGGCGGCCCTCAAGACCGAGGTCGACGTCCTGGTGAAGGCCGCGACCGGCGGCGACGTCCTGAAGCTCGTCGCGTCCCTCCAGCTGGTCCCGAAGCTCGCCATCGACCTGGTGCTCCAGGTCGGCCTCGGCAACCTCGGCATCGACCTGTCGGCGATCCTGGGCGGCCTGAAGCCGCCGGCCGGCCTGCCCGCGCTGCCCAACCTGCTGCCCATCCCCGGCCTGATGCCGCCGGCCGCGACGCCCGCCATCCCGGGCCTGACGCCGCCGGCCAACCCGCTGGCGGGGCTCATCCCGGGCCTGAAGTAGCGGCAGCCGCTGAACGCAGGGACCCCGCACCTGACAGGTGCGGGGTCCCTTGTCGTTGGTTTTCTGCCTGCTGCCGGTACGTCACCGGCGTCCGGTCAGCCGCCGAAGGTGATCCCCTGCAGCGTGTCCACCGCATCGCGGTCGAGCAGCACCGCCGAGGCGCAGCCCGCCGGGATCCGGCCCCGCTCGGCGTCGCCCACCAGGCGGCGGACCGCCCTGCGGTGGCGGGCGAAGGCGTAACGCGAGACGCCCCGGCCGCGCTCGCGCATCCCGGCCAGTGCGGTGGTCTTGTCCACGTCGAGCAGCAGCAGGTGCAGGCCCTTGCCCCGGCGGGCGGCCTCCCGGGCCAGCCACCGCCGCACCCACGTCTGCGTACCGCAGTCGTGCACGACGACGCTCGCGCCCGAGCGCAGTGCCCGGCGCAGTCCGGCGAAGTGGGCGAGGCGGACCAGCGGACGGTAGACGGCGTACGGAAGGAGCCTGGGCATGCGGTCCGCCCAGCGGTCCCGGGCGTCCTGCGAGTCGAGACGAGGAGCGGCGACCGCCCGCTTGATCAAGGTGGTCTTGCCGCTGCCGGGCAGTCCGGAGACGACGACCAGGTCGCCCTCGGCGAAGAAGAGCCGGCGGGGGGTGCGTCCCGCCCTGTCCCGGAGGTCACGCACCACAGGGCCAGCGCCGCCCACGGCCTCTCGTGCGGGCGCGCCCGCCTGCTTCGGTATGGCGACCCCGGTGGTGGTCGCGTACGCGCTGGTTCTCTGCAACGTGATCGTCCTCCCCGATGCCGTTCACGTAACTCTCTGACGACGAGTGTAAAGAGCCGGTAATGCGGCACAACCTCATTACGTCCCCCGAAGACGTGCAATGATGTGCCCGCCAACTGCATACCGGCCGCTTGAATCCGCGCGGGAGAGCCCCCAGACGTCGTCGGGCTGGGGCGCCGAAGGAGCAAGTCCCTCCCTTGAATCTCTCAGGCCCAGTTACCGCGCGGGCGAGGCAGATCTGAAAAGCGGGCCGCAGCCGTGGCTCCACCCAAGGTGCAAGCCGCGCCCCCAGATGCGTACTTGATACGTGCGGGCGTGGTGAACCTCTCAGGTTTATGACAGATGGGGAGGATCGACCTCGCCAGTCATGCCCTGGGAGCCACACTTATGAGCACTGTCCCCCGTCTCACCGCCCTCGATGCCGTGCATCGTGCACTGGGCGCGACCATGACCGATTTCGCGGGCTGGGACATGCCGCTGCGGTACGGCAGCGAGCGTGACGAGCACAACGCCGTCCGTACGAAGGCCGGACTCTTCGACCTCTCGCACATGGGCGAGATCGCCGTGATCGGCTCCGCCGCCGCGGACTTCCTGAACTTCGCGCTCGTCGGCAACATCGGCTCGGTCGGTGTCGGCCGCGCCCGCTACACCATGATCGTGGCCGAGGACGGCGGCATCCTGGACGACCTGATCGTCTACCGCCTCGCCGAGACCGAGTACATGGTCGTCGCCAACGCCTCCAACGCGCAGGTCGTGCTCGACGCGCTCACCGCCCGCGTCGAGGGCTTCGACGCCGAGGTCCGCGACGACCGCGACGCGTACGCGCTGCTCGCCGTCCAGGGCCCCGAGTCCCCCGGCATCCTGAAGTCACTCACGGACGCCGATCTGGACGGCCTCAAGTACTACGCGGGCCTGCCCGGCACCGTCGCGGGCGTGCCCGCGCTGATCGCCCGCACCGGGTACACCGGCGAGGACGGCTTCGAGCTGTTCGTCGACCCGGCGCACGCGGAGCAGCTGTGGCAGGCGCTGATGGCGGCGGGCGCGCCCGTGGGCCTGGTGCCCGCCGGCCTCTCCTGCCGGGACACGCTGCGCCTGGAGGCGGGCATGCCGCTGTACGGGCACGAGCTGACGGCGGAGCTGACGCCGTTCGACGCCGGGCTCGGCCGGGTCGTCAAGTTCGAGAAGACCTCGCACTCCGAGGACTTCGTGGGGCGGGCGGCGCTCGCGGCCGCCGCCGAGCGTGCCGAGACGGCGCCGCCGCGCAAGCTCGTCGGCCTGATCGCCGAGGGCCGCCGGGTCCCGCGCGCGGGCATGTCTGTAACTGCCATGGGCGGAGCCGACGGCGAGGTCATCGGTGAGATCACGTCCGGTGCCCCGTCCCCGACGCTCGGCAAGCCGATCGCCATCGCGTACGTCGATGCCGCGCACGCGGAGCCGGGCAGCAAGGGCGTCGGCGTCGACATCCGCGGCACCCACGAGCCGTACGAGGTCGTCGCTCTGCCCTTCTACAAGCGCCAGAAGTGACCCTGACCTTCCACAGCTTCCGTACTTTTCCCTCGTCCACCAGCACTCCCCCGCGTACAGGAGAATTCAGGCCATGAGCAACCCCGCGCAGCTGCGCTACAGCAAGGAGCACGAGTGGCTGACGCCCGCCGAGGACGGCGTGGCGACGGTCGGCATCACGGAGCACGCGGCGAACGCGCTCGGCGACGTGGTCTTCGTGCAGCTTCCCGAGGTCGGCGCCGAAGTCGAGGCCGGTGAGAGCTGCGGCGAGCTGGAGTCCACCAAGTCGGTCAGCGACCTGTACTCCCCCGTCAACGGCGAGGTCACCGAGATCAACCAGGACGTCGTGGACGACCCGGCGCTGGTCAACTCCGCCCCGTTCGAGGGTGGTTGGCTGTTCAAGGTGCGCATCTCCGGTGAGCCGGAGGGCCTGCTCTCCGCGGACGAGTACACCAAGTTCGCCGAGACCGGCGAGTGAGGACCGAGCCCATGTCTGTTCTCAACACCCCGCTGCACGAGCTCGACCCGGAAGTGGCCGCCGCGGTCGACGCCGAGCTGCACCGTCAGCAGTCCACGCTCGAGATGATCGCCTCGGAGAACTTCGCTCCGGTCGCGGTCATGGAGGCGCAGGGCACCGTCCTCACCAACAAGTACGCCGAGGGCTACCCGGGCCGCCGCTACTACGGCGGCTGCGAGCACGTGGACGTGACCGAGCAGATCGCGATCGACCGGGTCAAGGAGCTGTTCGGCGCCGAGTACGCCAATGTGCAGCCGCACTCGGGCGCCTCGGCCAACCAGGCCGCGCTGTTCGCCATCGCCCAACCCGGCGACACGATCCTGGGCCTGGACCTGGCGCACGGCGGTCACCTCACGCACGGCATGCGCCTGAACTTCTCCGGCAAGCAGTTCGACGTGGTCGCGTACCACGTCGACGACAACGGCCTGGTGGACATGGCCGAGGTCGAGCGCCTCGCCAAGGAGCACCGCCCCAAGGTGATCATCGCGGGCTGGTCGGCGTACCCGCGCCAGCTGGACTTCGCCGAGTTCCGCCGGATCGCGGACGAGGTCGAGGCGTACCTCTGGGTCGACATGGCGCACTTCGCCGGCCTGGTGGCCGCGGGTCTGCACCCCAACCCGGTGCCGTTCGCGGACGTGGTCACCTCCACCACGCACAAGACCCTCGGCGGTCCGCGCGGCGGCATCATCCTGGCCCGGGACAAGACCTTCGCGAAGAAGCTCAACTCGGCGGTCTTCCCGGGCTTCCAGGGCGGTCCGCTGGAGCACGTCATCGCGGCCAAGGCGGTCTCCTTCAAGGTCGCCGCCACGGACGACTTCAAGGAGCGCCAGGCCCGCACGATCGAGGGCGCGCAGCTCCTCGCCGAGCGGCTTACGGCTCCGGACGCGCGCGAGGCGGGCGTCGACGTGCTGTCCGGCGGTACGGACGTGCACCTGGTCCTCGTCGACCTGCGCAACTCGGAGCTCGACGGCCAGCAGGCCGAGGACCGGCTCCACGAGGTCGGCATCACGGTCAACCGGAACGCGGTCCCGAACGACCCGCGGCCGCCCATGGTGACCTCGGGTCTGCGCATCGGTACGCCGGCGCTGGCGACCCGTGGTTTCCAGGCCGAGGACTTCCGTGAGGTCGCGGATGTCATCGCGGAGGCGCTGAAGCCGACGTACGACGCGAAGGCGCTGGCCGCTCGGGTGTCGGCGCTGGCGGCCAAGCACCCGCTGTACCCGTCGCTGTAGAACACCTCGCTGTAAAACGCCTTGCCGTAAGACGCATGGGCACAAGGGCCCGCCCGGTGGTTATCCACAGGGCGGGCCCTTTGCTGTGACCTTGGACCCACGGATCCTGGCCGAAGAGCGGAGCAATCCTCAAAAGAGCGCAAATACGGTCTATATAAGGCTCCGTCTCCTGGGCGGAGCCACGACGGACTAGGACGGTACGCAACCCATGGATATGAGTGCGGCGAATCGCAAGGGGCTGAGCCTCTTCGCCCTCATCATGATCGGCCTCGGCTCGATCTTCGGCTCCGGCTGGCTCTTCGGAGCGGGCCAGGCCGCAACGGTCGCGGGGCCCGCCGCCATCATCGCCTGGGTGATCGGTGCCGTCTTCATCGGCATGATCGCCATGTCGTACGCCGAGGTGGGCGCGGCCTACCCGCTGCCCGGCTCGATGGCCCGCTTCGGCTCCATCTCGCACGGCCCGGTGCTCGGCTTCATGACCGGCTGGGCCTGCTGGATCGCGATCGCGGCGCTCATCCCGATCGAGTCGATCGCCTCCACCCAGTACATGGCGTCCTGGAACTTCGGCTGGGCCAAGGGCCTGGTCGAGAACGGCGGTCTGACGACCTCCGGCATGGTGATGGCGTTCGTCCTCACCGTCGTCCTGTGGCTGGCCTGCTACTGGTCGGTGGCGCTGCTCGCCAAGGCCAACAACCTGCTCACCCTGGTCAAGTTCGCCATCCCGGTGCTCGCCGTGGTCGCGCTGATCGCCTCCGGTTTCCACACCGGCAACTTCACCAACCACGGCGGCTTCGCGCCCAACGGCTGGTCCGCGGTGATGACCGCCGTCACCACCTCCGGTGTGGTCTTCGCCTTCAACGGCTTCCAGGCCGTGGTCAACCTCGGCGGCGCCGCCAAGAACCCGGGCCGCGCCATCCCGCTCGCCCTCGTCGGCGCGCTCTCGCTCGGCCTGGTCATCTACATGGCCCTGCAGATCACCTTCATCGGCGCCGTCCCGCCGGCCCAGCTCGCCGAGGCCGGCGGCTGGAGCGGCATCAACTTCGCCTCGCCGTTCGCCGACCTGGCCAAGATCCTCGCCCTGCACTGGGTCGTCATGACGCTGCAGTTCGGCGCGTTCATCTCGCCGTCCGGCGCCAACATCGGCAACGTCGCCTCCGCCTCCTTCATGGCGCAGAACCTCGCCGACACCGGCTTCTTCCCGAAGAAGATCCGCCAGGTGCACCCCAAGTACGGCACCGCGCGTCCCGCGATGTGGCTGAACCTGGGCTTCTCGCTGATCCTGCTCTTCACCGTGGGACACAGCTGGGAGGCGCTCGCCGCCGTCGTCTCCGCCGCGATGGTCGTCTCGTACCTGATCGGCCCGATCGCCGTCGGCGTCTTCCGCGAGACCAAGCCGGAGCTGCCGCGTCCGTTCCGTCTCCCGGCGGCACGCATCCTGTGCCCGCTCACCTTCGCCTTCGCGGCCTGCGCGCTGTACTGGACGAAGTGGCCGGACACCGGCAAGGTCGTGCTGCTCACGCTGGTCGCCGCCCCGATCGCGGCCGTCGTCCTGAAGCGCAAGGGCGAGAAGAACCTGGCCAAGCAGTTCGCCCCGGCCTGGTGGCTGATCACCTTCCTGCTCTGGATCGGCGTCCTGTCGTACATCGGCGGCGAGGAGTTCGGCGGCCGCGGGTACATCCCGGGCGGCGTGGCCATCGCGCTGGTCGGCGTCTCCGCACTGGGCTTCTACTTCTGGGCCGTAAGCTCCGGCATCAGGGCCCACATGGCCGGGCTGCCCGGCCCGGACCCGATCCTCGATGCCCCGGCCACTGACGATGTTCCCGCCGCTGACCAGCAGGAACGCGAGCTCACCCCGGCCTGAGGCCGCTTCGGTGGACGAGCCCGGCGCTTGGCGCGTTAGGCTCGTTCACCGGACAAAATCCGCACACTTGTTTACACCCCTCAGCCACCCGGCTGATCGCCTGCCCCGCACACCCCACGAGCAGACAAGGGAGTCCGCCACCGTGGCCATCTCCGTCTTCGACCTCTTCTCCATCGGCATCGGCCCGTCCTCGTCCCATACGGTCGGTCCGATGCGGGCAGCCCGGATGTTCGTGGGCCGCCTGAAGAAGGACGGTCTGCTCGCCCAGACCGCCTCCGTGCGTGCCGAGCTCTTCGGCTCGCTGGGCGCCACCGGGCACGGCCACGGCACTCCGAAGGCGGTCCTGCTCGGCCTCGAGGGCCACTCTCCGCGCACCGTCGACGTGGAGAAGGCCGACGACGAGGTCGAGCGCATCCGCCAGACCGGCAAGCTGCGGCTGATGGGCGCCGAGATAGGCGATGCCCATGTCATCGACTTCGATGAGCCGAACCAGCTGATCCTGCACCGCCGCCGCTCGCTGCCGTACCACGCGAACGGCATGACGATCTTCGCCTACGACGCCTCGGGCAACCCGCTCCTGGAGAAGACGTACTACTCGGTCGGCGGCGGCTTCGTCGTCGACGAGGACGCGGTCGGCGAGGACCGGATCAAGCTCGACGACACGGTGCTGAAGTACCCCTTCCGCAGCGGCGACGAGATGCTGCGCCTCGCCCGCGAGACCGGCCTGTCGATCTCCTCGCTGATGCTGGAGAACGAGAAGGCCTGGCGCACCGAGGAGGAGATCCGCGAGGGCCTCCTGGAGATCTGGCGCGTCATGCAGGCCTGTGTCTCGCGCGGCATGTCCCGCGAGGGCATCCTGCCGGGCGGTCTGAAGGTACGCCGCCGCGCCGCCTCCCAGGCCCGCCAGCTGCGCGCCGAGGGCGACCCGATGCTGCACCGCGGCGAGTGGACGACGATCTACGCGATGGCGGTCAACGAGGAGAACGCGGCGGGCGGCCGCGTCGTCACCGCCCCCACCAACGGCGCCGCGGGCGTGCTCCCCGCGGTCCTGCACCACTACATGAACTTCGTGCCCGGCGCCGACGAGGACGGCATCGTCCGCTTCCTCCTCGCGGCCGGCGCGATCGGCATGCTCTTCAAGGAGAACGCCTCCATCTCCGGCGCCGAGGTCGGCTGCCAGGGCGAGGTCGGCTCCGCCTGCTCGATGGCCGCGGGCGCGCTCGCGGAGGTCCTGGGCGGCACCCCCGAGCAGGTGGAGAACGCCGCCGAGATCGGCATGGAGCACAACCTCGGCCTGACCTGCGACCCGGTCGGCGGCCTGGTCCAGATCCCGTGCATCGAGCGCAACGGCATGGCGGCGGTCAAGGCCGTCACCGCGGCGAAGATGGCGATGCGCGGCGACGGCTCGCACAAGGTCTCCCTCGACAAGGTCATCAAGACCATGAAGGAGACCGGGGCCGACATGAAGGTCAAGTACAAGGAGACGGCGCGGGGCGGGCTCGCGGTCAACGTCATCGAGTGCTGAGAGAACACCATCTGAGCTGCACGTTTGACTCTTTCAGCTCTGTCACGGGCTTTCTGGTCTGCACGGCAGATCGTCCCTGAAAGGTCCCTGTGACAGAGCTGAAAGTCCCTGAAAAGTCCATGGGGAATCCCTGCCAATTGACGCGGTGACCTGGTGTTTTCAGGGTGCTCATGTCGCGCTCTGCGCAGAACGCTCGCAGCGGTGAGGCCTGAGCTCCACGTCGCCCTCCCCGACCACTGCTCTCAGCCGCTGAAGCACTGTCACGAAGAGCAGCAGCGCGACCGGGACACGACCGCGCCGAGTGTCAGCACAACGCGTACGTCTTCCCCGCACCGCGGAGAAGGGGTGCTTGGCTAGACCAACCTCTTCCGGCCCCCTATCGCGCTCTCCGCAAGGGCCGCTCTGCTCGCCTGCAATAGGGCATGGGCCTCGTCGTCATCAAGGAACTTGTCGGGCTAGATCCACATCGGCATCACCGCCACCGTCTACGCTCACGTACGCCTCCGCCACCAGCGGGAGGCAATGACCGCACCCGGCATCGCCCTCAATCGCCCCTGACGACACACGGCAACGGCGGCGAACACCTCGGGTGTTCTCCGCCGTTGCCGTCAACTACTGCCGTCAGACACCCGTGAGGCCCTATCGGCGACGGCCGATGGGGCCTCAAACTCGCTAACGAGAACCGCCTGGGCGGTCAATCAATCGCACCATCGCCTTCAAGGCGCACGAGGACCCCCTCCGGCCCCCCCGTCGCCAGAACGTCTTCCAGCACCTCGCAGATACTGTTAATTCCGGCTTCCCTTACAAGCAGGAGGTCGGGGCAGTTGAAGTATCTGCCGCTGAAGCACTCTCCTGTCAGTTCCCATCGCTTCCAGATGGCATCTACCTCCGCCAAAGTGAGAACGGTCGCACTCCATCGCGATCCATCCCTCAGCGTCAGAATCAGATCCAGATTCGACGCCTCTTCTGACTCTTGCCCGAGCGCGATCATGAAGAGAGCAGTGGCATCACCAATCTCTCTCTGGATCAACGAGTCACCGCCCATAAATACCCTGCAATCTAGCGATCACCGCAGGCTCATTTCCCTTATCCGCTTTACCGACGATCTGAATGCCGCTTTCAGTGTTCCGGAAGAACAGCCTCGCCCCGTTCTTGGAGCGAGCGTAGGCAACATCCGTCCCGGTCAAGAACCCGTTTCCGATACCCGGATTCAAGTTGCCTTCCGCCAACCTCGCCTGCATCGCATCAAGATCCCGCTGAACCGTCTGATTCTTTCCGGCTTTCTGTGCAGCCCTAACAAGAAGCGGATCATCATGAATTGCCGACGTCAGCGTGGGGCATGTGCTGTTGTGAACGAGAACCGGCGTCTGTCCAGCGAGTACATAGTACGTGTGGAGGTCGTCGACGGTGAGGTTGTAGGTGCGGGCGTGCTTGGTGAAGGGCTTGTTGGCGGTAACGATGACAGTGTCACCGTCGTCGGTCAGCAGGGTCATGCCCGCCTTGAGCTCTTCTGCTTCAACCCAGGCGCCCTCAGAGGGTGACCAGAACGGGTGCTCGTAGGTTGCTGTGAGGGTTTCGATTCCATCGTCGGTAGCGATGGAGAGCGTGTTGAAACGCTTGTCGTCCTCGGTGACGATCAGGCGCGTTACCTCCCGAGGCCCCTGCTCGCCGGTTTCGGGATCCTTGGCAAGGACCTTGTCACCGAGCTCCACGTCCTCAATGTCTTTAGTTGTGCCGTCGGCCATGAGGACGTCGGTGCCGGCAAGGAAGCACTTGCAGCCACTCGCAGCAAATGACTTGATGGCCGTTGCTACCCCTTTGGAAACCCCGAAGCCGGCAAGCATGTACGGCAGGTCGCCGATCTTCTCCTGCATCGCGTTGAACTGTCCTGCGTCGATGCTGCAGTTGTTGTGCAGGCAGTAGGTGGCCGCAATGTATTTGGCCGTGGCTACCGCACCGGGCGTGCCTTCGTGGGCGGAGAGGTATGCCCATGCCTTGATGCAGCCTGTCTTTCCGAAACAGGCCATGCCGGTGGGCACCATGCCGTCGCCCTTACGTGCTGCGGGGTTGTCCCAGAAGTCACCTCCGCCCCAGTGGGCTCGGGCCTGCCACATCCCCATGAGGAAGTTGGGATCGTTGCTGGCAGGGCCCATCGCGACGAGGACGTCTTCGGGTGAGGGTCCGGGTGAGGGCGCATCATCGTAGGCCGCGTCACTGTTGTCTTTGCATCGGGTGCAGGGTCCGGTCTCATCCGGGCCTCGCCCATCGTGGCCTTCGGGCTCGGGCATTGGATCGCCATCGTCCGGACAGGCCTCGTAGGATCCGCCTTCGCCGCCGCACGCCAAAGCCATACCGCTGGGGTCGGAGTTGGAGACGGGGTTTTGAGCGCCGTAGCTGTAGCCGTTGAACGTCTGGTGCTTGTCGAGTTCGAGGATCGGGTCGACGCTGATGAACTGGCCGATGGCCGGGTCGTATTCTCGGGCGCCGATGTGTGTGAGGCCGGTGGTGGTGTCGTTGGTCTTGCCGAGAAATCCCTTGTCGTTGGGCCAGGTCGGCCCTGTGGGCTTTCCGCGTTCGGCACCGAAGGGGGACGTGTAGCGCTTGCTAGGGGTTTGGGTGTTGTCGGCGGTGATCGCCAGGGACTGGGTGCCGTGGTGGTCGCCGGCGAGGTAGGTCAGCTTGTTGGCGCCGGTCTCGTTGGAGCGGACGGCAACTGTTCCGTAGTAGCGCTGGGCCCAGGTGGTGCCGTTGGCCTTGAGGTGCAGCTCTGTTGCTCCGGCGTAGAGGATGCGTTCGCCGTCTTGGGTGTTTCGGATCAGGAGTGTGCCATCGGGGCCGTAGAGGTAGTCGGTTGCCTTGCCGTCCTCAGTGAGTTTGGCGAGCTTGCCCTCTTCTGACCAGACCAGGTCCTGAGCTGTCTTCGGGCCGGGGCGCTTATCGGTGTTGCCGGTGTCGTCGTAGGTGTAGGTGTCTTCAGGACTGGCGCAGTCGGCCTTGGTGCTGGTCCCGGTGAGGGCGTGTGGCTGTGTGGCCTTGGTGTAGCAGTAGGTGGTCTTGGTGTCACCAGCACCCTTGTGGGCGGTCTCCGAGGTGCGCTGGCCGGCGTCGTTGTAGTCGTAGGAGCTCCAGTACGGGGCCGGTCCAGACAGGCTGGTGGCGCTGGGTGCGTCGACGCACTTCTGTGAGCTGGGCGTCCACGCCTCGGTCAGACGCTGGTGGCCGTCGTAGGCGAAGCACTGGGTCTCCGGGCCGCCGCCAAGGGTGGAGGTATCAGCGATAGAGGTGACGTTGCCGGTCTGGTCGTAGGTGTAGTTGAGGTCCTGCAGCGGGCTCGAGTGGGCCTGGGCGTTGAGGTAACTGCGGGTCAGACGCCCTGTGCCCTCTTCGAAGGTGCTGGCGAGGTAACTCTTCTTGGTCGCCTCGGTGTTGGCAGTGCCCAGGGTGAGCAGGTCGGCCTGGCCGAGCGCGGTGTAGTGGGTGTCGAGGATGTAGCCGGTGCTGCCGCCGAGCGTGGTGGGCTGGCCGAGGCCGTTGTAGCCGTACTCGACGATCTCCGAGGGTAGGCCGCCCAGGGCGGGCTCCTTGGTGTTCTGCAGGGTGCCGTCGATGTTGTAGTAGCTGGTGTACTCCAACGTCTGCGGAGCTCCGGCCTTGACCAACGGGTCGCCAGCGGGCAGGTCCAGTTTGGTGGCAGTGGGCCGGCCGAGGCTGTCGTATTCGGTGACACTCTGGGTGTACGCCTGGCCGGTCTTGCCACCGACGTAGCGGGTGGAAGTGTCCGGCAAGCCCTTGCCGCTGGTGACGCTGTCGTAGGTGTAGCCGTTGAGTTGGGTGGCATCGCTCTTCGTGCCGGCCCAGGTGCCCTTGGCTCGACCGATTTCGTCGTACTCGGTCAGGACCGACTTGCCTTCGGCATCAGTGGACTTGATGGCCCGGTCGAGGATGTCGTAGTCGGTGTCGGTGGTGCCCTTGTCCGGGTCGGTGGCCTTGTCCAGGCGCCCGTAGAGGTCGTACGTGTTGCTCCACTTGGCCTGGTCCGGACCGGTGATGGTCAGCGGCTTGTCGTCCAGCGTGAAACCGAACTTGGTGGAGGTGAAGCCTTCACTCGGAGCGTCGCCGCTGTATTCGGTGTCGGTGGGGTTCTTGCTCGCGTATTCGCGGGTTTCGACGGTGCGGCCACGGGCGTCGGTAATGGCGCGGGTGGACGAACCTCCGTCCAGGGCGGTGGTGGCGGTGGAGTCACCGGTGTACGTGGTGGAGGTGGACCACTTCTTGACGCCGCCGATCAGGAAGGTGCTGGTGATCGGTCGCCCCGCGCCGTCGAAGACGGTCTCGGCCTGCTTGGGGGCCTTGCCGTAGGCAGCCCGCGCGTAGGCGCCCTTGGGGGTACTGGTCGTGTCGAAGATGTCCGCGTGCTGCTCGTAGGCCAGGCCGCGAGTGTCGTAGCGGGTATCGGTGAGGATTCGACCGCCCTGTGGGGTCGGGGACTGGGTCTGCAGCGGCCTCAGCAGCGCGTCGTAGATCGTGTAGCTGGTGTTGTAGGTGGTGCCGTCCCTTTTCAGCGTCGCACTCGACACCCAGGACTGGTCCTTGTTGTCGATGTGGTAGGCGAATGTGCTGTTGGGGCTCTGGGTACCACGGTCGCGGTTGGGCAACCACACATCGGTCAGGCGACCCAGAGCGTCGTAGGCCTGCTCAGTCTTCTTGGTGTTGGCATCGAAGCTGCGCAGCACCAAGCCACGGCGTGCATCGAGGTACTTGATGGCCTTGAAGCCCTTGGAGTCCGTAGCGATGGTCTTGGTCAGCGGACCCGATGCGGCGGGGGTGTATGCGGTGATGGCGGCAGGGACCGTGCTGTCGGCGCCGCTCACACTGAGCGGGCGGCCGAGATCGTCATAGCTGGTGGCGGAGATCTTCTGCCAGGTGACCACTGCGGCAGAGCTATAAGCCTTGGCCCGGCCGGTCCAGGTCGGCTGGCCCTTCGTCGGCTTCATCTGGGAGGACCAGGCGACGCCGTCGTAGGCGGTGGCGATGTCCGACAGAACATCGCCCCGCTTGGAGTCATCCGCCGGCAGGCTGAGGTCGGCGTTGCCCAGGGCGCAAAGCTTGCCGACGCTTCGAACGCGCGAGGCCAGGCCTGTCAGGCCAGCATCGTCGTTGCGGGCGTACCAGGTGAACTGGCAGGTCTCGTCCCCAGTCTTGGCGTCGTCGCCTCGGTCCTCGACCTTGTAGGTCATGCCGTAGTCGTCGAAGGTGGTGGCGACAGTGCGGGAGCGCCACTTCTTTGCTGTGGTCAGGTAGGTGTAGCTGGTTGATTCCTTGGTGCGCACATAGCGGGCGGCGTGGTCGGCTGCATCGGGCACGCTCTGGCGCGCGGTCTCCTTGGACCACGGCTCGTTCGCTTGCGCGCTGATCGCGGTGGTGCCGTTGTAGGTGACCTTCTGGCGCAGTTGGCCGGCGTACTGGTCGCTGTCGGTGATTCCGGAGATGCCGAGTGCCGGTGCGGCGAGGGGGGCGAGGGTGACGGAGCGGGTGGTGCCGTCCTTCTTCTTGTCGCCGTTCATGCCCTGCATGTAGAGCGAGACCGTCTTGGAGCGTGTGGTGCTCTCGGCCCCCGTCTGCACGGTGACTTGCCGGTAGCCGCGCCAGTCGGACCAGGTCCGCTCGTCCTTGGGGGTGAAGGGGTCGTCGCTGTAATGCCAGGCCGCATCCGAGTAGTCGTAGTGGTGCTCGACCGCCTCGTTCTGGCCGGTGGGATCGGCCTCCGTGACGGACAGGACGCGGTACTTGTGGAACCAGTCCACCTTGGCGACCGAACCACCGTTGATGTTCCAGTACAGCGGATAGCAGGAACGGGTGTTGGTGTCCTCCGCCGCCGAGTGGACCTCGTCGTACTGGCACTGCGGGGACGACATGGTCACCGTAGTGATGGCGCCGGTCTCCGAGGTGATGGTGGAGATGCGGTGCCGCTTGATGGGCAGGATGTCGTCGGTCGTGCCGTCGACCCGGTTGGGCAGGCGCTGGTAGGTGAACGTGATCGGGTTGAGGGCGATGTCGGTGCCGGCCTTGGCGGTCCGCTTGATCGACTCCAGGACCAGCACGTGGTCCGAGGTGTCGCCGATGTCACCGGCGTCCTTGTAGTCCTGGCCGAGATCCCAGGAGTCCACCGCGTCGTAGGCCTTCGATGTGGCGTTCCAGGAGTAGGTGTTGATGCCGGTCAGGCGCTTGCGGGAGAAGAAGTTTGGACCCGCGGAGTTGCATTCGCTGGCGCCGTCCGCGCAGATCGCGTCGAACGGTACGTCCGGCCAGTTCTTGGCAGTGTCCTTGGTCAGTTCGGCGCAGTCGGAGACGGTGCAGCGCTCGGCGTGCTCGAGGGTGACCTTCGCGTCGGCGTCGTCGGTGAACAGGGCGCCCTTGCGCAGCCCGTACTTGATCTCCTTGAGGTAACCGCCGCGGGTGTAGGAGGCGTTCGCGGTGGCCGCCTTGTTCTTCTTGTAGTGGTTGGACTCCTTGGCATACCAGTAGGTGGCTGCGTTGCCGCTGGTGTCCTCGACGTAGTCCAGGTTCCACCGCCATGCCTGAGTCAGTTCCCGGTCGCCGAACGCGCCGCCTTTGTCATAGCCGGGCTCGCCGCTGTCGTCGCCGAACACGGGCACGGTCCAGGTGGAGTTGGTGCGCTGGTCGGCGGCGCCCTCGAGCTTGTTCAACCCGAAGACGTACTTGGTGCCATTCCCGGTGATCACGGTCCAGTGCTCGCCGTTGTCGTCACCATTGTCGGCGCCGGTGGAGCGGATCACCTTCGAGGCGTCATCCCCCGCCAGCCGCCACACACCGTCACTCACCTTGATCAGGCGATTGGCCTTGCCGTTCAGAACCAGCCGGGCATTGTCGTACTTCCAGCAGCGGTCGAACACATCGTCATGCCCGTCCTTGTCGCAACTGCCGTAGCTGCGCTCAATGTAGGACTCAGAGACACCGAAGCCCTCGCCGACGGCGCTGCCCTGGTTGTTGGTGGCGGCGGTGCGCCCGTCGATGCCGCCGGAGTCATACGCCAGCGATAGTCCGGGAGCCGGACCGGCCGCGGCAGGCGGCAAGGTGAAGTCATAGGACCAGGTGAAGGAGCCCGAGCTGCCGCCGGCCTGCCAGGCCGAGGAGTTCGATAGGGCGGTGGCGGAGAAGTCGCCGGTGCCCTTGGGGTTCTGCCCGCCCGAGGCAGCGGCGGTCACCGCCAGCACCGTGGCAGCCGAACCGGCCGAGGTCAGCTGCGTCGACGTGCCTTCCTCGGCTGCAGGCAGTGCCACCTGTGCCGAGACGCTCTGCTCATGGACGTCGTTGGCCGACTTCAATGGCGTCTGCTTGCGGCACTGGGTCTTGTCCGGCGTGGTCAGCGCGCAGGCTGGCAGCTGCACGAGACGCAGACGCTCAGCCCAGCCTCCGCCCACGGCAGAGGCGAACTGGCCGTAGTCGACCGTGATGGTGGCCGTGCCGGCTTCTTCGGCGGTGGCGGTCAGCAGGACGCCGGTCAGGCCGGCCTTGCGGGTGGCCTTCTGGTCCAGGACCGTGATGCGGGCCTTGCCGTCGGCGGCCGGAGCCTTCTTGGTCGCCTTGGGGTCCAGGGAGACCGGCATGCCGCTCGGCGCGGCCGTCTTGGCTCCGTCCAGGTCCAGCGTGGCGGTGCTCTGCTTGGGCCAGGTGGCCGTCTGTTCCTGGCGGGCCTTCTTTTCCTGGGCGTCGCCCGCCTTACGGTCCTTGGCAACCTTGTCCCGGGCCTTCTTGGCACCGAGCTCGTCGATGACCTTGACCTTGGTGACCTTCGAGTTGGGCAGGTCCGGCTTGCCCAGGCCCTTGTCCTCGGCCACCGCGACAGTGGTCTGCCCGACCGGGGCCAGCAGCGCGGCCGCCAGCGTGGTCACCACCACGGTGCGGCCCCAGCGCCGTCTCCCCGCCCCTCGGCGCTTTGAGGTGCCTATGCCAAAAGCCATCAGTTCTGCCCCACCCAGTTCATGAAAAGGAGTTCGCCCAAGTCGTTGTGTGGCCCTCGAGGCCGCTCTGTGGGCCGCGCCGTCGCGCGGCCCACAGGGCGTCGGTCAGTCGCCGACGTGTGCGTCGATCTGTTCCGAGCTGGCCATTGCCCCGGCCCACAGCCGTACGTCGGAGATCCGTGCCGGCAGATGGTGCTTCCAGGCACCGCCGTTAAAGGCCTTGCCGAGAGCGAAGTCACCCGTGCCGAGTTTGACGCTGTACTTGGTGTCGTCGCCGTTCTGGTTGTGGCCGAGATACAGGCTGATCGTGCCCTTGAGGGAGTCGTAGATCCCGGTGAGCCTGACGGGACTGTCCAGCGCGGCGCCCTCGTCAGAGACCACAGAGCTGAATGTGCCGTCCGCGTTGAGGCGGCCGAAGTGCCAGCGGCCCGAGGGGGTCACCTTCTCGATGTCCTCGCCGGTGTCCGGGTCCGGAACGGTCTCAGTCTTCTTGCCGGTCATCTCGAACCACAGGCCCCAGCTCGAGCCGTCCGCGGTGCGCTGGCCGAGGACTTGGCCGATGTAGCCGACATCCTTCTTGGCAAGCTCAGCACTGGGCAGACTGACCGAAGTGGACACAGTGAACGCCGCATGGTCGTACACCAACGGACCAGGCGCAGTGGCGGCATCGTCCACGCCGTCGAGCACAATCTGCCCGCCGCTCAGCGAGGCCCCGCCCTGCAGCGTCAGGCTCTTGCCGTAGCCGGAGGTCGAATCCGCGACCGTGGTGCCGCTGCCGCGAGTGGCATCCCAGTCCGCCACCAGTTCCACGCCCGCGAACTGCGCCGAGGTCAGCAACTGCGCTTCATCGGCAATCAACTCGTACGGCAGCGCCTGCTGCCACACCGCAACCTCATCGATCGAACCGGGGAAGTACTTGCTGTAGCTGCTTCCGCTGGCACTCTGAAGCCGACCGAACTGCAGCGGCGCATCCGAGGCGATCGTCTTGGACACCGCCACCGCGCCGCCCTGGAGGCGGCCATCCACGTAGAACTTCAGTTGCTGGTTGTCCGGGTCATAGGAGGCCGCGAGGTGCGTCCAGACATTGGGCTGGGCCTCATAGACCGAGTAGCTGCCTTGGTAGCTGTTGGTGTCGGCACTACGGACACCGAAGTACCACTTCTTCGAACCGGCTACGTACCACAGCGCGAACGGATTTCCATCGGGCCCCTTCTGCCCCAAGACGGCTGCGTCGTTGGCCATCGAGTCCAGGCGCACCCAGGTGGAGATCGTGTATGCCGAGCGAGGCTCGAAAGCCGGGCCGCTGGTAGCGGCATATCCGGTGCTGCCGTTGAGAGCGAGGCCCTTGTCCGTGATCACATTCGCCAGCGGAAGCCCCTCGGCGTCATGGGTGATCTGCCCACGCCGGCCGCGGTCGTCGCGCCCAGCACCGCCCGCCAGGGTGGCGTTGTGCCTTGTGGTGCCGCTGGCCGTGCCGGTGTCGATCGCCGCACCGCTGGCCTCGTCGAAGCGCCAGCGCCCGAGCGGCCCCTCGCCGGACTTCACCAGGTAGTCGACAGTGCTCTGGGCTCCGGGGCGTCCCTCTTCCACGTTGTCGACGGCGCGCACATAGATGCGGTACGTGCCGGAGCGTGGCGGGGTGTAGGTGGCCGCCTTGGTCGTGGTGCGGGTCCAAGAGGCTTCGGAGGACATCTTGTACTCAAAAGCGGCCACGTTCGTGTCGCCGGCGGCCGGGGCGAACGTGAACGTCGACTTCTGGCCAGGGCCACCGTTGGCAGCACAACTGTCCGGTAGGCAGGGTGTGTAGGGGGCGCCGAGGGTGACCTGGGGTGCCTTGGGGGCGGTCTTGTCGACCTTGAAGTAACACCAGCCGGTGGTCGACGCGTTCGACGGACCGGCCAAATGGCTCTTGCCGGCGTTGTAGTAAGACTGCACCCACGCCCGGTATCGGTACAGCTTGGCTTCGGCCAGTGTCGACCAGGTGATCGTCTGCTTCTTACCATCGCCGACATACGCACTGCCCGACGGGCGGACGTCGCCATTGCCGGCAGGTGTGTCCGACCAAGTGTTGTCGGTGTTCTGGTGGTCCAGGTCGTAGTAGATCTTCAGTTCGGCTTCCTTCTCACCGCCCGGCTTGGTCTGCGTGGTCGCTGCCAGGCCCGGAGTCGGATCGGAGACGATGGCCGGGTCGGAGGCATCCTTCTCACACACGGTTCCCGCACCGGTGACCAGTCCGACGCTGGTGGGCTTGTCCGGCAGGCCGACGAAGTCCACCTCGAGGACGGCGTCGTTGCGGAATCGCTTCCAGGCCGCGGTGTCCGTCTCGTCATGCGCCTTGATCATCAAGGTGAGGTTCTTGAACTTGCCCGCCGCGAAGTCCCGCACCGTGGGGGTGAGGTTCTCGTTCGATTCGTCCGGGCTGTCGTTGAACTCGATCGGCGCGTCCGGAGAATCCGGATCACACAACGAGCCCCGTCCCGCCGACACATACCGGTCACCCATGGTGTCCCAGCCGCCCGGCCGCGAACCCCAGGTGGTGGCGGAGGAGATGTTGTCCTTGGTGCGGATCAGGTCCACCCAGCGCGGGTCGCATTGGAACGCCCACGGCTCGGTCACCTTAAAGCTGGCGTCCAGGACCTTCTTGCCCTTCAACGCTGCCGGGGAGAACTCGAAGTACAGGCGCTGCACATAGCCCGGACCGCACGGATAGCCGTTCCAGGTACCGCACTTGCCCACACCCTTGCCCAGGTCATCCTCGCCATTGCCCCAGTCGTAGTCCTCATAGCCGTCCGAGCGCAGCAGGGTCCGCTCGGTCTCGCTCCAGGTGTGGCTCGGGTCGATGAACAGCGGGAATGCCGCCTCCGGCGTGCCGGTCAGCATCTTGGTGTCCGGCACGATGGACAGCGCGTCCTTGTCGACCTGGACGTCCATGGGGGCCACGGCATCGCCCTGACCCGGCTCCAGTCCCTTGCCCGACGGGGCGGCCTCGGACGGATCCGCCGGCGTCTGTGTCTCAGTAACTGCGCTTCGGGCGGCCACGGTCGGCGCCTTGACGGCATCCTGGCCGGCCGAATCCCACATCTGAGCCCGCGGCGCCTTGAACACCGCCTGCCCGTCGCCGTCCACCGCAGCCAGATTGCCCGCCGCGCCCTCCCGCACATCAAGGCCCGTGGTCTTCAGGCCGAAGGTGAGCTCCTTCAGCTCCTCGCTCGCCGCGGCCTGAGGGGTCTTGACCACCAGCACATGCTGGAAGCTCTCGACCGTCGCTGTCACCTTCAAGTCGACGCCCGGAAGCACCTCGGGGTAAAGCGCGCTGGCCCCGTTCAGCTTCGGCGCGGGCAGCTTCCCGGGCCACTGCAGCTCCAACGACCGGCCACGGCTGGCAATCCGCGCCAACGGGTCACTGGCACCTCCCCCAGAGAACACGATCTGCGGTGCCGCCGCTTTGGGCGCCACTGAACCGTCCGTGCGCTTCTCCAACGTCGCGTCTGGCACCTGCCAACCGCCGCCCGGCTTCGAAACCCGTACCGGCACCGACGACTCGCGCAGGGTGAAGGAGTACCCGTCAGGGTTGGCCAGGACTGTGGTGCGCTCGGAGCGCTCGCTGGTGACCTCAATCTGCTTGCCTGAAGCCTGCGCCTCCGCGAGGGCCTTCTGGCCCTCCGACAACTCCGGAGCCTCTTCGGCCGACGCTGCGGCCAGTGCCACAGGCACCTGGACCGAAGCTGTCGACAGCAGACCCATGAGCGCTACAGCCGCTACGCCACGCGCCCGGCCGGTTCTGCGGCGATGCGCCATTCGGGCATGACGATGCCCCCACCCCAACTCCACAGTCCCCACCCCAGAGTTACCAAATTTTCACGAGTGAAGGGAGTTAACGCTGCACTAGTTCCGCCCGTCAATGTGAACTGCATCACAAATATCCGCCCACTCCTTGGAGTGACCTGGGGAAACGCCAGGGGATGTCCGGGAATGCGGCCCCCTCATCAAAACCCCCTCCCCTTCACCTTGCGTAATCGGCTACGGCGCAAATACGCCACTCCAGCCGCCGCACTTACGCAACACCAGGCGAGAGGCGCCCGCCTGACAGTCCGTGCACCAGGGAGAACTCACCCACTCCCATCGATCGCCCATCCCCCCAGAACCAGCCACGCCTGTCACCTACCGACACGTACCGCGACCCACCGAGCAAGACATCCGCGAGACGCCGTCTCACCGCGGAAATCGACGCCGCGAACGCCCTAGCCCAAGAGCCCCGAAGCTCACCTCCAGCACCGGGCGGCACCCAACCGGCGGGTGGGAAACATCTGCCCCGAACTCCTATAGGCCACCTGCAAGATGCCCCCTGAGGGCAACGTGAGGGGCATACCAGGCTCTCAGCGGAGGAAGGTGGAATGTCCCTGAAAAGTCCCTGATCGCAAACCAAGGGAAGACTTATGGGAAAACTGCAGGTCAACCTCATGATTAACAGCGGACCTTTTGCAGGTCAAGTACAAGGAGACGGCGCGGGGCGGGCTCGCGGTCAACGTCATCGAGTGCTGAGCCGCCGCACCGAGAGCTGAATCGCCGCACCGCTTCACCCGAAACGGCCGCCGTTTCCTCCCCGCACCGGGAGGGGACGGCGGCCGTCGGTCGTGCCGGGCCGGCATTCGCGCATTCGTGCGGTCCAAGCGGAGGACGGTCACGTACATTGTCCCGACCGGCGCTCAACTCGGCTGAAAACAATGGGTGTTGATCTGCCGAGGCGTCCGCGAGGCCATGGGGTCCCCGGGCGTGCGGACGAGTGGGAGCGTGTCACGCCAGACTGACCGAATGGAGTGCACGGATGGGAACCGACGTCTGTCCTTATGCATTGGACGTGCTCGGGCGCGACCAGGCGGGGGAAGCCGCGATGCTCCGGCAGCAGGGCGCAGCGGTCCGGGTCGAACTGCCCGGCGGGGTCGCCGCGTGGGCCGTCGTCCGGCAGAAGTACGTCAAGCAACTGCTCGTCGATCCACGGGTGTCGAAGGACGCCCGGCTGCACTGGCCGGAGTTCGCGCAGGGGCGGATCACTCCCGAGTGGCCGCTGTTTCCGTGGGTGGCCCTGGAGAACATGCTCACCACGCACGGCGAGCGGCGTGCGCGGCTGCGGCGGCTGGCCTCGGGAGCGTTCACCTCGCGGCGCGTCGAGGAGCTCCGCCCGCTGATCGAGGAGCTGGTCGAGGGGCTGCTCGACGACCTGGCGGCGGCTCCCGCGGGCCGGCCGGTGGATCTGCGGGCGCGGTTCGCGCGACTGCTGCCGATGCGGGTGATATCCGGGCTGATAGGGGTGGACAAGGAGGCCGAGGCGCTGCTGTGCGATGCGATGGACATCGGGTTCAGCAGTTCGGCCACGGCGCAGGAGATGGCCGGGGCCGTGGCCGACATCGACGGCGTCCTGCAGCGCCTCGTCGACGCGAAGCGTGACCGGCCCGCCGACGATCTGACGTCCGCGCTGCTCCAGGTCCGCGACCAGGGCGACTGCCTGACGGAGGAGGAGCTGCTCGACACCCTGAAGCTCCTGCTCGCCGCGGGCCACGAGACCCTCACCACCTTCATCGGCAACGCCATCGCCGAACTGCTGCTGAATCCGGAGCAGTTGGAGCATGTACGAGCCGGTCGCGCGGACTGGGACGACGTGGTCAGCGAGACGCTCGGCACCCGGGCGCCCTCGGCCTACATGCCGCTGCGCTACGCGGTGGAGGACATCGAGCTGGGCGACACCCTCATCGAGAAGGGCGACGCGATCATCGTCTCCTTCGCGGCGGCCGTCGTCGACCCGGAGGCGTACGGCGCGGACGCGGCGGAGTTCGACGTGCTGCGCACCAAGCGCCGCGACAACCTCGGCTTCGGGCACGGCCCGCACTACTGCCTGGGCGCGCCGCTGTCACGGTTGGAGACCACCATCGCGCTGCGGGCCCTCTTCACGCGGTTCCCCGACATGACCCTGGCCGTCGGCCGCGACGGGCTGCGGCCCATGGAGTCCTTCATCGTCAACGGTCACCGCGCGCTCCCGGCCCTCCTCGGGTAGCCGCACTTCGTGAAGTCCCCGGCGCGGCCCAGTCGTTGCGCCCGCACACGAGCCTCCGTTCCGGCGGGGGCCCGTGTGCGTTCCGGACGGCTGAGACCCATGGGTTCCGGGCGCCCGAGAATGCGACGGTCCCCGGCATAACACCCCAGAACCACCCCTCTCTTCGCGAGCGAATAGGCCGAACTACCCCTCATGACCAGGGCAGATGCAAGCTCCGCGATACGGAAGCTACTTTCCGAATCCAATCCCTCACGTGTAGTGTCGGAGACCGCGGGATCCACTCTTGTCACCCCCCGAGGATGAGTCCACATGTCCGCACATGCGATTCAGGACGCCCCCGTCACCGTCGAGCAAATCGCTGACGGCCGCTGGTTGTTGGCCGCGGAGGACCTGGTACCCGTATCGGTGCAGCGCACCGGTTCCGAGGTCCGGGTCGTCCTGCTCCCGTCCGACGCCGGACACGCCACGCGCATCGACGATGCGCCCCGACTGACCCGGCGCGACCCCATCCGGATCGACCACGAGAGCCGCACGGCCCGCGTCGCCGACCGCACCCTGACCCTGAAGCCACAGGAGTTCGACCTGCTGGCCCATCTGGCACGGCACCCTCTGCGCACCTTCACGCGGCGCGAGCTGCTCGCCGAGCTCTGGGCCAGCTGCGACTCGGGCGGGCGGACGGTGGACGTCCATATCGCCCGGCTGCGCCACAAGTTGGGGCCGAGCTACCGGGCGGCACTGGCGACGGTGATCGGGGTCGGCTACCGGTATGTGCCGGTCGGGACCTGAGGTCATGGTGAAGCCCCCACCACCGGGTGGGGGCTTCGTCACTGCCGTGGTGCCCGGTTGCCGTCAGCCGACGCCGAGGAACAGCCCCAGGCCGAGACACGCATGCAGAAACACGTCGAGGATCATCGTTTTCTCCCTCACCCTTCAACCTTCCCTGTGCGCCGAAGCGCAGGTCGGAGGGTGTCTGCCCAGGAGATACGGGCCTTGATCGGCCGACCGGTCAAACCCCGCTCATGAGCGATCCGGACGTACGCGCCCGGCGTGAGCGGCCACGCGAACGCGCCCCGCTCACTTCGCGGCCAGCTCCCGCACCGCGACATTGAGGGTGAGGACGTTGACGTGCGGCTCCCCCATGTACCCGGCCGTACGCCCCCCGGTGTGCCGGGCCACCAGCTTGCGCACCTGCCCCTCGCCGAGCCCGTTCGCCCTGGCCACCCGTGCCGCCTGCAGATGCGCGTACGCACGGGAGATGTGCGGGTCGATCCCCGAGGCGGACCCGGTGACCGCGTCCTTGGGGACCCTGGACTCCGGTACGTCGTTGAAGGCGGCGACCTCCTTCTTCGCCGCCTCCACCTTCTTCACCAGCTTGGGGCTGGAGGCTCCCAGCTGGCTGGAACCCGTGGCGAGGGGGTCGTAGTCGCCGTTCGAGGGGCGGGGCTGGAAGAACCGGGGGTCGGGCCGGTCCGTGCCCTTCAAGTGGAAGGACTGGCCGATCAGTTCGGAGCCCACGACCCTCCCGCCCGCCTTGATCTTCGAGCCGTTGGCCTTGTCGTGGAAGGCAGCCTGTGCGAAGGCGGTGATGAGCAGCGGATAGACGACGCCGGTGACGACGGTGAGGACGAGCAGGGCGCGGAGGGCGGCCCACAGGAGGCGGCCGGTGCTGTGCAGGGAGGTGTTCATGGCGTACGTCACCCGATCCCGGGGATGAGGGAGATGAGCATGTCGATGAGCTTGATGCCGATGAACGGGGAGATCAGGCCGCCGAGGCCGTAGATCCCGAGGTTGCGCCGGAGCATCTTGTCCGCGCTCATCGGCCGGTATTGGACGCCCTTCAGGGCGAGCGGGACCAGGGCGATGATGATCAGCGCGTTGAAGACGACCGCGGAGAGGATCGCGGTCTGTGTGCTGTGCAGATGCATGATGTCGAGCCGGCCGAGCGACGGGTACGCCACGGCGAACATCGCGGGGATGATCGCGAAGTACTTGGCGACGTCGTTGGCGATGGAGAAGGTCGTCAACGCGCCTCGGGTGATGAGGAGTTGCTTGCCGATCTCGACGATCTCGATGAGCTTGGTCGGGTTGGAGTCGAGGTCGACCATGTTCCCGGCTTCCTTGGCTGCGGAAGTTCCGGTGTTCATGGCGACGCCCACGTCGGCCTGCGCGAGGGCGGGCGCGTCGTTGGTGCCGTCGCCCGTCATCGCGACCAGCTTGCCGCCGGCCTGCTCGCGCTTGATCAGGGCCATCTTGTCCTCGGGGGTCGCCTCCGCGAGGAAGTCGTCGACGCCCGCCTCCTCGGCGATCGCCTTCGCCGTCAGCGGGTTGTCACCCGTGATCATGACGGTCTTGATGCCCATGCGGCGCAGTTCGTCGAACCGCTCCCGCATCCCGTCCTTCACCACGTCCTTGAGGTGGATGACGCCCAGGATCCGTGCCCCCTCCCCGTCGTGGACGGCCACGAGCAGCGGCGTACCGCCCGCCTCGGAGATGGAGTCGGAGACCGTGGCCGCGTCGTCGGCGACCGCACCGCCCTGCTCGGTCACCCAGGCCATGACGGAACCGGTCGCGCCCTTGCGGACCTTGCGCCCGTCCACGTCCACGCCCGACATGCGGGTCTGGGCGGTGAACTCGATCCAGGTCGCGTGCGTCAGCTCGCCCTGGTGGCGCTCGCGCAGGCCGTACTTCTCCTTCGCCAGAACGACGATCGAGCGGCCCTCCGGGGTCTCGTCGGCCAGCGAGGACAGCTGGGCCGCATCGGCGACCTCGGCCTCCGTCGTCCCCCGTACCGGCACGAACTCGGCGGCCTGACGGTTGCCCAGGGTGATCGTCCCGGTCTTGTCGAGAAGCAGCGTCGACACGTCACCTGCGGCCTCAACTGCCCTTCCGGACATGGCCAGTACGTTGCGCTGGACGAGGCGGTCCATGCCCGCGATGCCGATCGCCGAGAGCAGCGCCCCGATCGTCGTCGGGATGAGGCAGACCAGGAGCGCGGTGAGCACGATCAGGGAGGTCTGCTTGTCGGCACCCGCGTACATCGCGAAGGGCTTCAGCGTGACGACCGCGAGCAGGAAGACGATCGTCAGCGAGGCGAGCAGGATGTTGAGCGCGATCTCGTTGGGCGTCTTCTGGCGGGCGGCGCCCTCGACCAGGTTGATCATGCGGTCGATGAAGGTCTCGCCCGGCTTCGTCGTGATCTTGATGACGATGCGGTCGGAAAGGACCTTCGTGCCACCGGTGACGGCACTGCGGTCACCGCCCGACTCCCGGATGACCGGCGCCGATTCACCGGTGATCGCGGACTCGTCGACGGAAGCGACCCCCTCGACGACGTCACCGTCGCCGGGAATGATGTCGCCCGCCTCGCACACCACCAGGTCACCGATGCCGAGGTCCGTACCCGGCACCTGCTCCTCGCTCGTGCCGTCCTTGGACAGCCGCCGCGCCACCGTGTCCGTCTTGGCCTTGCGCAGGGTGTCCGCCTGCGCCTTGCCCCGGCCCTCGGCGACCGCCTCCGCCAGGTTCGCGAAGACCGTCGTCAGCCACAGCCAGGCCGCGATGACCCAGCCGAACCAGTCCCCGGGGTTCTTGACGGCGAGCACGGTCGTCAGGACCGAGCCGACCAACACCACGAACATCACCGGGGACTTGACCATCACCCGGGGGTCCAGCTTGCGGACCGCGTCCGGCAGCGAATCGACCAGGGCCTTGGGGTCGAAGACGCCCGCACCGACCCGGCTTCCTCCGTCGTGTTCCCCCGTGTGCGTGTGTGTGCTCATGCCGCCAGTCCTTCCGCGAGCGGGCCGAGGGCCAGGGCCGGGAAGAAGGTGAGGCCCGTGACGATCAGGATCGTGCCGACCAACAGGCCGGTGAACAGCGGCTTTTCGGTACGCAGCGTGCCCGCGGTGGCCGGGATCGGGGTCTGCTCCGCCAGCGAACCGGCCAGCGCGAGCACGAACACCATCGGCAGGAAGCGGCCGAGCAGCATGCACAGGCCCAACGCGGTGTTGTGGTAGGTGGTGTTGCCGTCGAAGCCGGCGAAGGCCGAGCCGTTGTTGTTGGACGCCGAGGTGTAGGCGTACAGGACTTCCGAGAAGCCGTGCGGGCCGATGTTCGTCATCGAGGACTCGCCCGTGCCGAGCGCCATCGCGAGGGCCGTGCCGACCAGTGCCAGGGCCGGGGTGATCAGGATGTAGCAGGCGGCCAGCTTGATCTCGCGCGTGCCCAGCTTCTTGCCCAGGTACTCCGGGGTACGGCCGACCATCAGCCCGGCCAGGAACACCGCGATGATCGCCATGATGAGCATGCCGTACAGGCCGCAGCCGACACCGCCGGGCGCGATCTCGCCGAGCATCATGCCGAGCAGCAGCACCCCGCCGGACAGGCCGCTGAAGGAGTCGAGGAAGGAGTTGACCGAGCCGGTCGACGTCATCGTGGTGGACACCCCGAACAGCGCCGACGGGCCCTCGCCGAAGCGCTGCTCCTTGCCCTCCATCGCGCCGCCCGCCAGCTGCGAGGCAGTCCCCGGGTGCGCGTACTCGATCCAGGTCACCAGGACGACGCCGACGAACCAGATGAGGCCCATCGCCGCGACGATCGCGTACCCCTGGCGGACCGAGCCGACCATCCTGCCGAAGGTGCGCGGCAGCGAGAACGGGATCAGGAGGAGAAGGAAGATCTCCAGGAGGTTGGTGAAGCCGTTGGGGTTCTCGAAGGGGTGCGCGGAGTTGGCGTTGAAGTAGCCGCCGCCGTTGGTGCCCAGGTCCTTGATGGCTTCCTGCGAGGCGACCGCGCCCGGGCTGATCGCCTGCTGCTCGCCGGTGAGCGTGGTGAGGTGCTGGATGCCGGAGAAGTTCTGGATGGCGCCGGCGGCGACCAGCAGGATCGCCGCCAGGATCGAGAGCGGGAGCAGGATGCGTACGGTGCCGCGCACCAGGTCCGCCCAGAAGTTGCCGAGCTCGCCGGTGCGGGCGCGGGCGAAGCCTCGGATCAGGGCGACGGCGACCGCCATGCCGACCGCCGCCGAGACGAAGTTCTGCACGGCCAGGCCGCCGGTCTGGGTGAGGTGGCTCATCGCCGATTCACCCGAGTACGACTGCCAGTTGGTGTTCGACACGAAGGATGCGGCGGTGTTGAACGCCTGGTCCGCGCTGATCGCCGGGAAGCCGAGCGACAGCGGCAGCTTGTCCTGGACGCGCTGGAGCACGTACAGGAAGAGGACGCCCACGAGGGAGAAGGCGAGGACGGCGCGCAGATAGGCGGGCCAGTGCATCTCCACGTCGGGGCGGGCGCCGATGGATTTGTAGATCCACTTTTCGAGGCGGAGGTGCCGCTTCGACTCGGGCTCGTAGACACGGGCCATGTAGTCGCCCAGCGGGCGATGTGCCAGGGCCAGTGCGGCGATCAGCGTGGCGACCAGAAGGACGTCGGCCAGTACGGGACTCATCGCTCAGAACCTCTCCGGTTTGACGAGGGCGAGGACGAGATAGCCGAGGAGGGCGACGGCGACGATCAGCCCGATGATGTTTTCTGCGCTCACAGCTTGGCCACCCCCTTGGCGATGAGGGCCACCAGCGCGAAGACCGCGACCGTGGTGACGACGAAGAGCACGTCGGCCATCCTGAGCTCCCGAATTAAGGGGTTTAGCACTACTTGCGGTGGTTTTCCCCATACGGTGCACGGTTGGCGGCGACCGCTCTCCCCACGACACGGCGGCGAGCGCCGTCAAAGTTGGATTTCCGACGCGTCAGCTTCGTGTCAACGCCCTGGTCGACGGCCCGCACCCTTCCTATGGTCGGATCCATGACCGCCCCCGAAGGCGCCCCCGAAGCCGTGCTCCACGACCGGAACTGGGCCAGTGAGCGCCGCGAGGCACTGCTCTGCGCCGGCGCGCTGCTCGCCCTGCTGCTCCTGATCGACACCGCCGCGAACGGCCTCGACCCGGGCCGCACCGCACTGTGGGCGGGGCTCGCCCTGCTGCTCTTCGCCGTGCTCCGGCCACCCCTGGTCACCGCGGGCGAGGGCTGGCTGACCTCGCGCGGGATGCTGCGCACCCAGAGCGTGCGGACCGACTGCCTGGTGTCGGTGCGCTGGCTCGACGGGGTCGCCCAGCGGTTGGTCCTGCGCGACCTCTACGGCGTACGCGTCGAACTCGACCCGAAGGTCCTCACGGCCAACCCCGACCTGTGGCACCGGCTCGAACGGGACGCCCGTACGTCCACCGAGCGCGGCCTGCTGACCTGCGGGGCAACCGCGCTGCGGCAGCTGTCGCGGCGCATCGACAGCGATACCGCGCACCTGCTCTTCAAGGTGTCGGGGCTCGACTAGCCCGCCCCGCGGGACCGGGATGCGGGCGCGGGACCAGGACCGGGACGCGGGCGCGGGACCGGGACGCGGGCGCGGGCCGCGGTGGCCAAAAGCGCACCACGGACCACCACGCACTGGTGTCGATCCATTACCTTGCGTTGCTGATGGCACATCAGAAATGTGAGGAGACATCCGAGTTGAACCGAATCCGCCGCTCCTTATCGGCCCTGGGCATCACCGCCGCCCTGGTCGCGGTCCCCACCACCGCGAGCGCCGCCACCCCTGACGACCGGCCCACCACGGCCCGCCCCGCCCCCTGCACGGGCGAGTTCCACGGCGACAAGCGGCTCGGCCCCCGGCATCTGCCCGCCAAGTCCGAGGCGCCGGTCGGTCCCCTGCTCAAGAAGTGGAAGCGCACCGGGAAGCTGAACGACGCGGCCTTCGTGACCAAGTACTGGGAGGGCCCCGCCGACACCGGCAGTTGGAAGTACCCGCCCAACGACGGCTTCGCCGAGGTGAACGGCGAGATCGACAAGGAACCGGCCAAGCTGCGCACCGGACAGCGCCTGGACCGCTTCGGCTCCGAGTACGGCGCGTTCCTGGCCCCGGCCGGGGACCCGTACAAGGAACGCGCTCTTCCCCCGACGAACCTCAACTCCCCCTCCCCGGCGGAGCCTTGCAACTATCACGTGTACAAGGTGACCAAGCCCTTCTGGGTGTGGCAGGGCGGCATCGCGCCCTGGTTTGAACAGCCTGGGGGCGGGCAACAGATCAAGCTCGACTCCGTGTTCCTGGACCCGGGCGAGGGGCAGCGGCTCAATGTGAAGTGGCTCCTTGAACACGGCTATCTGGCCGCGGCGCAACCCTAGGCGTCGCGGCACAACGGGAGGCGGCCCTCATGTTGCGTGGCATAGACGTCAGTTCGTACCAGTCCTCGTTCGGCACGGACGGCGTCGACTTCGTGATCGTCAAGGCGACGGAGGGCCGCTCCTACATCAACCCCCGCATGAACGCCCAGGCCAAGAAGGCGCGGGACGCGGGGTGCGTGGTGGGCTTCTACCACTTCCTCTGGCCGGGGAACATCGCGGCCCAGGCCGAGTACTTCGTGACGAAGGCGGCGGAGCACGGCGGGGATCTGCTGGCCTGCGACTGGGAGACGACCGGGGAGGGGACGCATGCGAGCAATGCGCAGAAGGATCAGTTCATCAAGGAAGTGAAGCGGCTGCGGCCGAACCATCGCGTCCTGCTCTACACCAATCGAAATTACTGGCTGAACGTGGACACGACGAGCTACGCGGGCGACGGTCTCTGGATCGCCGACTACGTCACGGCCGGCAAGCCGCGCATCAAGGCCGATTGGCGCTTCCACCAGTACACGGACCAGCCGCTCGACAAGAACGTGGCGGACTTCGCGAGCCGGGACGCGCTGCGGGAGTGGGCGACGCCCTAGGGCCTGTCCGGCGGATCTTCGCGGGCCCACGACGCCTGGCACGCACTCTCGCCGCACGCCCGAATCACCCAAGTACGTCCAGTACGAGGGCGATCCGGGCGCACGCCGAGAGCACGCACCAGACGCCGCGGGCTCTTCCGCGAAGATCCGCCGGACACGCCCTAGCCCCTCAGGTGGCCCTCAGTTGCCCCTCCGGTGCCCCTCAGCCGCGCCAAGGTCCGCTCCAGCTCGGCCCGGACCTCCTTGCCCGCCCGCGTCGCGTCGCCGTCCCGGATCGCCTGGACCAGGGCGGCGTGCGCCGGGCCGGGGTCGTCGGTGGGCGGTGCCGGCGGGTCCACCAGGTCGAGCGCCGCCTGGCGCAGCACGGGCGCCAACTCGTCGAAGAGGTCGGCGAGTACGGGGTTGTGCGCGGCCCGCACCACCGCCGCGTGCAGTGCGAAGTCGGCTCCGTGGGCCGCCGCGTGCCCGGCCGCCAGCGTGGCGTCGAGTGCGTCGAGGTCCTCGGGGGTGCGGCGCTCGGCGGCGAGGGCCGCGGCCTGGACCTCGATGAGCAGGCGGACCTCGTGGACGTCGGCAACTGCCGCCTTGCGCAGGCGGGTCGGCCAGTCCGCGACCGGCTCGGTGGCCATGACGAAGACGCCCGCACCCTGCCTGGGCTGCACAAGGCCCTCGCTGGTGAGGGCGCGCAGGGACTCGCGGACGGTGGAGCGGCCCACGCCGAGTTCCTTGGCCAGGTCGGTCTCACCGGGCAGCCGGTTGCCGACGGGCCACTCCCCTGCGGCGATCCGGTCGCGCAGCCGGTCTGCGGTCTGCTCGACCAGGGGGCGGGCATGCGACATCGGGCTGGGCCTTTCCTCGGGCTGCCCATCGTAGGGCGAAAAGGGGCAAATCCCCCTTAAGGCTCAAGGCTTGAGAGGGAAGCCCCCAGGACCCGAAGACGCCGGGCCCGGCTCGTGACGGTGCGCGTGCCGGGCCCTGGCCTGGGGTCAGGACTTGCTGACGTGGGCCCAGAACTCGTCGAAGGACAGCAGGCCGTCGCCGTTCTGGTCCTTGTCGGATATGACCGCGGCCGCCACCGACCCGGTGACGTGGTAGTCGCCCATCCTCGCCATGGCCTGCGCGAACTCGTCCGCGGTGATGAACCCGTCGCCGTTCGCGTCGAACTTCTTGAACGTCTCGCGCGCCTCGTCGATGGTCGCCACAGGAGCCTCCCCTTGATCATTGCTTTGTTGACTGCCGTGTCCTCGGCAATGGTCAGATTAACGGCCGTGGTCCGCGCTCAGTGCAGCGGGCAGCTGCGGCCGGGGCCGGCAGCAAGGGCTGGAAGCAAGGAAAGGTGCGACTATGCAGATGACGTTGAGCGAGACGCTGGAGGCGGCGGCCCGGGGGAAGTTCCCGCCCATGGACGGCACCACCACCGTCGTACCGCAGCCCGGCCCGCGCGATGCGGGAGTGCTCGCGTGTACCGCGCACTCCGTGGTCTTCACGGACGAGGATCCGGATTGGGTACGCGCCACCTTGGCGTCCCTCGACTGCGACGCGCTGTCCGCGACGATGAACCCGCGCTTCCTCGCGGCCCTCCTGGACCGCACCGGCCGCACGATCGACACCATCGACCTGCTGACCGTGGCCGACCGGCTGCCCGGTGCTCCCCCGCTGGACCTGCGGGAGATCGAGGACCCGGAGCACCCGCGGGTCGTGCGGGCCAGGCGCCGCCGCGACGGGGTCCGCGTCTGGTCGGCCGACGGCGGGGTGCTCGTGCTCGGCCGCGGCGTGGCCGGGCGCTGGGAGGCGGCCATCGAGGTGGACGAGGCGGTCCGGCACCAGGGGCTCGGCCGGGCCCTCGCGGTGGCGGCGCGGCATCTCGTGCCGGACGGCGATCTGGTGTGGGCGCAGCAGTCGCCGGGGAACGCGCGCAGCGTGCGGGCCTTCCAGGTGGCGGGGTACCGGCCGATCGGCTCGGAGGCGCTGCTACTTCCGTAAAGCGGAATCAGGGATTCAGTTCCGGACAGAGGCAGACCTGATCGCGCCATTTCCCCCGTCACCCCTACGGCACACCGCCCCCCTCAGGACTAACGTTCTCCTTGTCTGAAACGGGAGTACCCCAGGTGGACGGCGCCCGGGGAACTCCCGTCATTTGCATCGGGATCCCGCGCTTCAGGGACCCTCACGTCAGGAACCGCTCCGGCAGCTCGCCCGCCTGCTCGCGCAGCATCCGGTGGCGCCCCTCGAAGGCGGCGCGCGCCTCGGGCAGCACGATCTTGCGGTGCCAGTCCTTGTCGAGCTTGCGCAGGTTCTCCGCCATCAGCTGGTCATGGGGGCGATCCGGGTTCTCCCACCAGTAGAGGTGGAAGAAGGGCCCGACCAGATGGGCGCAGCCGTCCGCGGACGAGGCGATGCGCACCTCCACCGGGGCGCGGGAGAGATCGAGCTCCGGGGCGCGGTCGAGCATCCGGGCGTACGCCACCACGTCGGCCACGAATGGCTCGTCGAGCCCCGCCTCCCGCAACCGCAGCGCGCCTTCGCTGAGGGTGACCTGGTGACTCGGGCTGTTGTGCAGGGCCTTGCCGTAGTCGTGCAGCCACACGAGCGCCGAGACCTTGGCGCGGTCGGCCCCCGGGTAGTGGTCGAGGAGTTCGGCGGCGAGGCGTTCCACGAGCTCCAGGTGGTACGGGACGTACCAGCGGTGGTGCCGGAACGTCGGGGCCGTATAGGCCCGGCGCATCACCTCCCGGAACGCGGAGACCGCGACCAGCTGCCGCACCTCACCCAGCCGGGCGCGCACCTCGTCGGGGGTGTAGCAGGGCGGCATCACACGGGTGCCGACCGGCTTGGCGGCACCTGCCGGGGTGTACACATCGGTGTCCTGGGTGACCGGGGCCAGCTCCAGGGCCAGCGTCACCGTGGGGTCGATCCGGCCGGGCGCGGGACCGGCGACGTGCACGGTCTCGGGCGGCAGCGCGTAGGTCTGACCCGCCAAGTGGTCGATCACAGAGGCGAGTTGGAGGGTGGCGGAACCCAGCTCGTCGAAGGTGCAGCCGGGCGGCGGGGTGTGCGGGCGGTGCCGGTAGTGGCGGTGGACCGTACCGGTGGCGCCCGCCTCGAAGGTGGTGCTGCGCAGGGCGCCGGCGAGGACGCGGGAGGTCAGCGCCCAGCGGTGGTTGTGCGGGTCGGCCTGGAGCGGGGCCCGCCGCCACAGGTGCAGACGCAGGCGCTCGGCACGGCCGGGCACGGGCGGGAAGCTGACCTTCTCGAAGCCGTTGGCGTGGGTGTACGACTCCTCGCACGTGGTGGTCAGTTCGGCGGGGGTGGCGTGGTCGAGGGCCGCGTCGAGGAGGGCCCCGACGTCGAAATCCGCGAGCCGCTTCGCGTACTCCTCCGTGCTGACCGCGCGCTCCCCGAGGAGCGATTCCAGCAGGCCTCCGATCCCGGCATCCGTCATCGAGCCTCACGCTCCCAGCCGGTCGAAGTCGAAGTCGGCGCAGTCTGCCCACAGGGTCTCGGCCTGATGCTCGTAGCACTCGTACCAAGGGCCGTCGCGGCGAGTCAGCCGGAAGTGGGGTCGGCTCTCGCCGTGCAGACGGTAGCCGTAGAGCTGGACGAACAGGGTGCCCGAATGGCGCTTTCCCTCAGTGAAGTTGAGACCGAAGGTGAGGGCCGTGTGCGTGGTGCGCACCTGGAGGTCGCCACCGACGTCCTGCTTCAGCCGGCGGAGGGTCCGCAGGGAGGCCGTGATACCGGCCTGGATCGTCTCGTCGTCCGGATTGCTGCGCTGGTGCCGCGCGTGCAGGGCCGCGCTCCCGGCCTCGGGGTCGGTGAGCAGGATCCGCAGCCGGGCACCCTCCCGAAGCCGCCGCTCGAAGGCCCCGTAGGACTGCTCGATGGTACGTGCCAGGTCGACACCGATGAGCAGAGTGTCGGCCGAGGCCTCGCGTACGTCGTTGATGTCGGGCGGAAAGTGCTCGGTGAACCGGTCGAGCGTGGCATGCGCCGCCGCCGACCGCTCCACCGCGGCCCGCGTGGCCAGCACATTGAAGGCCAGGATCGCGAGCAGGCCGAGGACGATGCTGGGGGTCTTGTCGACCGGTACGACGTCCACCAGGGACAGCACACAGACCACGATCCCGGCCACGATCGTGACGTACACATCGAGGTTCTTGCGCTGTGCGAAGTCGCTGCGGATCTGCGCGAAGACCGCCATTCCTACCCCTTGGCCGCTGCCCGGTGACCATCGTCTCCCAGGCAGCGGCCAACTGGCAGTCTCCTAGCGGAAGATGCCCGTGTGGCCGAGCGAGTAACGCCCCGGCTGCGGATAGACCGCGAGCCCGTGCGGGCCGCCGCCCACCGGGATGCGGGCCAGCTGGACACCGGACCTGGTGTCGATGGCATACACCTCGGAGTCGTAACGCCCGGACAGCCAGAGGACCTTGCCGTCCGCCGAGACGCCGCCCATGTCGGGGCTGCCGCCGTCCGGGAGCCACCACTTCTTGGTCAGCTTGTTCTTGGCGAAGTCGAAGACGGAGATGGAGCCCTCGCCCCGGTTGGGGACGTACATCTCCTTGGAGTCACGGCTGATGTAGAGGCCGTGGCAGCCCTTGCCGGTGGGCAGCAGCCTCGGGGTGGTGAACTTGTCGCCGTCCAGGACCCACATGCCGTGCGCCATCATGTCGGCGATGTAGAAGGTCTTGCCGTCGGGCGAGATCTTCACGTCCTGCGGCATCGCGCCCTCGAAGGGCAGCTTGAGCTGGCCGACGACCTTCATGTTCGCCGTGTCGACCTTGAGGAGCTCGGCGGAGAACTCGCAGGACACGATGAAGTAGCGGCCGTCGAGCGAGAAGTCGGCGTGGTTGACGCCGTAGCAGCTGACCGGCTCGGTTTTGACCCGCTTCATGGTGTGCGGGTCGCGGAAGACCAGCTCGCGGTCGAGCGAGGCCATCACGATGGCGTGCTTGCCGTTGGGCGTGAAGTAGAGGTTGTACGGGTCGTGCACCTCGACGTCCGGGCCGCCGCGCTTGGCTGTCTTCGGGTCGATGGGGGTGAGCGTGTGGCCGCGGTTGTTGTTGACCCAGAGGGTCTTCATGTCCCAGGAGGGCACGACGTGTTGGGGCTGGACCCCGACGTCGATGGTGTCGACGACCTCGTACGTCTTGGGGTCGATGACGGTGACCGTGTTGGAGTTGGTGTTGGGGACGTACACGCGCTGCGGGAAGTCCTTGACCACGGGTGACAGCTTGTTCGGCCGGTCCGCCGCGTAGACGTCCTTGGCATCGAGGACCGGTGGCATTCCGGGCAGCCCGTAGATGCCCTTCGGCTGGGCCGGCTTGACCGGGGCCTTCTTGCCGAAGGCCGCGTCCGTGGTCTGGTCGGCCGGGGTCGCACAGCCGGCCAGGGAGGCTCCCGCGACGAGGACGGCGCCGCACAGCAGCGCGCTGGTTCGCTTGGTGAGGTGCAGCATCAGGTCAACAGCTCCGTGGTCGTCACCGCGCGCAGGCCGCGGCGGTCGAGTTCTTCCAGGACGGCGGGCAGCGCGGCGACCGTGTCCGCGTACCCGAAGTGCAGGCTCACCACCGAGCCGTTTCTGATCTGCCCGGTCACATTGCTGACGACGGTCGGGGCGCCCGGCGAGGTGAAGTCGAGTGAGTCGGTGTCGTACGAGAGGACGTGCGGGTAGCCCGCACGGCGCGCCAGTTCCGCCACGAGCGGGCTCGCCCCCTGGGCGCGGGAGGGCCTGAACCAGGTGCCGATGGACCCGGTGAGGCGGCGCAGCCGGTCCGCGCAGCCGGTGATTTCGGCGTAGGCCTCCTTGCCGGGAAGGGAGTTGATGTCGATGTGGCGCTGTGTGTGGTTGCCCAGCTCGTGTCCGCCGTCGAGGATGCGGCGGGCCATCGCGGGGTGCTCGTCCAGCCAGCGCCCGACGGCGAGCACGGTGACGCGGGCGCCCGCCTGCTCGGCCTGGCCGAGCAGGGCGCGGGCGGTGGCGGGGTCGCCCTGGCCGTGGAAGGTGAGGGCGACGCGCTGCGCGGTGCGGGGGCCGTGCTCGATCTGGGCGGGCAGGCCCGGGAACCTGCGGGGGGCCGGGGCCGGGCCGTGGGGTGCGGGCCGTTGCGCCTTGGCCGGGGTGGGCGCGGCGGGGCGCGGGCCGGGTTCGGCCCGGGAGCAGGCGGCAGTCAGGGCTCCGGTGAGCGCGAGCAGCGCACCACGACGATCGATTGGCGTCACATCGTCATTTAAGGGGCTTGAATCGCAAAAGGTAATGATTGACCCAAATTAGGTCGTTTGTGGTGCGCGGCCTCGAAGTCGGGTTCCCTTGAGCCTCTCTTGAGCTTACTCGACACTTACAAGGCAAGTGGGCCGGATCACCTTTGATTCAATTGGCGTTGCCGCAATATCTCTGCCATAGTCAATGCATCGACCCTCATTGACCCGAGTTCGGTCGACCTAGCAACCGCGGATCACACCCCCGAAGATCTGCGGTGCACCACACAGAAGCCCCCGTGGCGTCGCACTACGACGCAAGGGGGCTTCTGTGCATACGGGGCCGGGAGGCGGGAGCTTCAGCGGTCGGCGATCCGCATCTCGAACCACGTCGTCTTGCCGCGCGGCAGCAGATCCACGCCCCACCGGTCCGACAGCTTGTCCACCAGGAAGAGGCCGCGGCCGCTCGTGTCCATCTCCTGGACCGGCATCAGACAGGGCAGGCCGCGCGAGGGGTCGCGGACCTCGACCCGGATCCAGCCGCGCCGGCGCAGCATCCGCAGGCCGAAGACGCGGGCCCCGGTGTGCCGCACGGCGTTGCCCACGAGCTCCGAGACGAGCAGCACGGCGGCCTCGGCGATCTGCGGGGAGAGCGCCCACTGGCGCAGGACGACCACCTGGGTGAGGCGGCGCGCGGTGCCCGCGGACTCGGGGCGCGAGGGCAGGGGGACCTCCGCCTCCGTCGGGTTGCCGAACAACTCAAGGGCCTTGAGAGCCTGTTCGTCCTCGACGGCCGGCGTCCACCGCACCACGGTCGCACTGCCGTGCCGCTGTGGTTGTTGACTTTCCTCCAGCCCCGCCATGTCACCCATCATGGCCGCGTTTCGCGCCTCGCGGGGGCCTTACGGCGGAATACGCCCCCCGGAACCACCGGTTCCGGAGGGCCTGATCGGCATATGCCTAAGGCACTTAAGGGTCCCTTGCACCTCAACTGACCTGCGATAACCGCCCGTTCATGGATGATCACTCACGGTTGAGGGCAAGACAGGCTTAAGGCTGCCTTAAGCCGCAGATAATCCGCCACTTGGGGAGTACACGGTCAACTGACGCTGATTCAGTGCGGTAAGTCGGCCGGATCAGGCGACCAACTCGGCCCGCATCAGACGAACTTGGCCTTGCCCGGCCCCTCCTCCACGAAGCTTCGCATGCCCCGCTCGCGGTCCTCGGTCGCGAACAGCCCCGCGAACCAGGTGCGTTCGATCGCGAGGCCCGTGTCGATGTCGGTCTCCAGACCGGCGTCGATGGACTCCTTCGCGGCGCGCAGCGCGAGCGCCGGTCCCTGCGCGAGCTTCGCCGCCCAGGCGTGCGCCTGCTCGTACACCTCGGCGGCCGGCACGACCCGGTCCACCAGGCCGAGAGTGAGGGCCTCGTCGGCCTTGACCATGCGTCCGGTGAAGATCAGGTCCTTGGCCCGGGACGGTCCGATGAGCCGGGCCAGGCGCTGGGTGCCGCCCGCGCCCGGGATCAGGCCGAGCAGTATTTCGGGCTGGCCGAGCTTGGCGTTGTCGGCGGCGATGCGGTAGTCCGCGCAGAGCGCCAACTCGCAGCCCCCGCCGAGCGCGTACCCGGTGACGGCCGCGACGACGGGCTTGGGGATCTTCGCCACGGCGGTGAAGGCGGCCTGCAGGCCGCCGGAGCGCTTGACCATGGCCGCGTGGTCCATGGCCTGCATTTCCTTGATGTCCGCGCCGGCGGCGAACACCTTCTCGCCGCCGTAGAGGATCACGGCGCGTACGTCGTCCCGGCGGGTCGCCTCCTCGGCGAGCTCTTTCATCCGGTCCTGGATCGCGACGTCCAGGGCGTTCATCGGCGGACGGTCGAGGCGGATGGTGCCGACGCCTTCGGAGACTTCGAGATTCACGGTCATGGGGGCAGGTTAATGGCCGTTCACGCAGCGGGGCCCATGCCGTTGCTCACAGCATGAGGCCCCGCGTACGTACGTCTGAAGTGTGTCCCGAAGTGCGCTACTTCGAGGCTACTTCTCCCACTTGTCCCAGGCGAGGTTCCAGGCGTTGAGCCCGTTCCACCACTGGATCGTCTTGTCCTCGGAGTTCTTCACGACCACCACGTCGCCGATCATCGACTGCTTGAAGAACCAGGCGGCCGGGGTCTTGCCGTCGTAGCCGCCGCGCACGTCGCGCAGGCCGACGCAGCCGTGGCTGGCGTTCTGGTTGCCGAAGACTCCGGCGCCCGCCCAGTAGTTGCCGTGGATGAACGTGCCCGACGTGGACAGGCGCATCGCGTGCGGCACGTCCTTGATGTCGTACTCGCCGCCGAAGCCGACCGTCTCGCCGTTCATCCGGGTCACGGTGTGCTTCTCGGTGATGACCATCTGGCCGTTGTACGTCGTGGTGCCGGGGGCGCCCGAGGTGATCGGGATGGTCTTGATGGTCTTGCCGTCCCGCACGACCGTCATCTTCTTGGACTTGGCGTCGACGGTGGAGACCTGGCTGCGGCCAACGGTGAAGGTGACGGTCTTGCTCTGCTCGCCGTAGACGTCCGGGCGGCCCTCGACGCCGTCGAGGTTGAGCTTCACGGTGACCTTGGTGCCGGCCTTCCAGTACTCCTCGGGCCTGAAGTCCAGGCGGTCGTTGCCGTACCACTTGTGGCGGACCTCGACCTTGGGCTCCGTGGTGATCTGGATGGCCTTGGCCACGTCCTCGGGGTTGGTGATCCCGCGGGTGAAGTTGACCGAGAACGGCATCCCGACGCCGACCTTCGAGCCGTCCTCGGGCGTGAAGTGGCCGACGAAGGTGTTCTGCGGAGTGAGTGTGGTGAAGGAGGAGTCCTTCGCCGACTCGCGGCCCTCGGAGTCCTTCGCGACGGCGTGCACCTTGTACTTGGTGGAGGCCGCCAGGTGGTGCTCCGGCGTCCAGCCGGCGCCGCCGTCCGTGATCTTGCCGGCTACGTCGTTGCCCTTGGTGTCCTCGACGGACACCTCGGTCAGCTTGCCCTTGTCGGCGGAGACCTTCAGGGCCCCGCTCGTCGCGACCGACTTGGCGCCGTCCTTGGGCGCTATCGTCACGACCGCCACGGACGGCTCATTCCCACCGGCCTTGCCGGCACCCCCGCCCTTGCCCTTGTCGTCCCCGTCGCCGCCGCCACCGCATGCCGTGACGGCCAGCAGCATCGTGCCCAGGACCAGGGCCAATGGGCCCCTCCCCCTGGAAACCCGCCGCCGCGCACCAACCGATGCCCCCGATATCGGTCGCCCGTTCAAGATGTGTCTCCCCTCGCACGGCCCTGGTCAGGCCTGCACCCCAGCGCATCCCGCGCACTGCGTTAGATAACCACACCACTCGGGACGATGACTCCCCTGGTTTGTCACCGTTCAGTCTCAAGTAGCTGTGGGTGCAGGCCCTTTCCGGCCTTTGTGCCGATCGGGGAGGTGCCGCAGGTCAGCGGCGCAGGGCCGACCCCGCCCGCCACTTGTTCCAGTCGAGGTTCCAGCCGCCCAGGCCGTTGTCCGCCTCCACGGTCTTGTCGGCGGACCCGCGCACCTCGACGACGTCGCCGATCAGGCTGCGGTCGAAGAACCAGCCGGCCGGCGTCTTGTCGCTGCCGCCCTTCACATCGCGCAGGCCGACACAGCCGTGGCTGACGTTCGTGGAGCCGAAGGTGGAGGACGCCGCCCAATAGTTGCCGTGCAGGAAGGTGCCCGAGCTGGTGAGGCGGATGGCGTGCGGGACGTCCTTGATGTCGTACTCGCCCTTGCCGTCGGCCTTGCGGAAGCCGACGGTGGCGCCGTTCATCCGCGTCACGTCGTACATCTCGGTGACCACCATCTTTCCGTTGTACGTGGTGGTCTTGGGGGCGCCCGCGGTGATGGGCACCGTCGAGATCAGCTCGCCGTCCTTGCGCACTTCCATGGTGTGGTCGCGGGCGTCCACCAGGGAGACCTGGCTGCGGCCCACCGTGAAGCCGAACGTCTTCTGCTGCAGGCCGTAGACACCGGGAGACGCCTGTACGTCCCTGAGGCCGAGGCCGACCGTGACCTTCGTGCCCGGCTTCCAGTAGTCCTTGGGCCGGAAGTCGATACGCGTGTTGTCGAACCAGTGGCCGACCACCTCGACGGCCGGCTGGGCGCTGACCTTGATGGCGCGCTCGACGGCGGCCCGGTCCTCGATCTCGCGGTTGAACTCCAGGGACACGATCATGCCGGTGCCGACGGTGGACCGGTTCTCGGGCGTGACGTACGCGACGAACCGCTCGTCGGGAACGTACGTCGTGAACGTGGTGTGCCGGGCGTGCCGGCGGCCGTGACCGTCCAGGGCGACCGCGTCCACCGTGTACTTGGCGGCCAGCGCCAGCTTCGGGTCGGCCGGTTCCCAGCTCAGCCCGTCGTCGGTGATGCGGCCCGGCACCGGGTACTCCTGGGCGTCCTGGATGCGGACCACGCGCACCTCCTCGAGGCGCCCGCTGCCGACCTCCACCTCCAGCTGCTGGTCCGGGCTCACACTGCGTCTGCCGTCGTCCGGCGAGACGTGGATGGCGTCTTCCGGCCCGCCCTTCCCGAAGATCGCGCCGACTCCGTCACCGGAGCAGCCGGTGAGGGCCGCCAGCGCGACGCACAGTCCTGCCCATGTCATTACGGCGGCCAAGGCGGCCCCGGCGCGCGGAGCGCGTCTTTTGTCCTGTCTCACGTGGTCCACAACGACCGCCGCCCGTCAAGGGAAACGTGAGTGCGGGGCCAGTTGAGGGCAGAACCATGGGGAGGACCTGTCTCTGGGGAGCCGCGGCCGGGACGTCGCATGCCTTCCTGCCGCCGATGAGTCACCGGTCCCATCGAGCCGCGGGAGGCTGGTCAGGTGTCGAGGGCACCCGAGCGTGAAGTGGTACAGCAAGGAGTTCAGCAGGCTCGTGGCCAGGGGAACGGGCACTCGGATGCGTCCCGGACCGTCATCGGGGACGTACGGAAGAACGGCGGGAGTCCGCCGGTGCGGCTGCCCGTGTGGCCAGGGGCGCCCACCCCGCTCGGGGCGCGCTACCGGGTCGGTCCCGACGGGGTAGCGGGGACCAACTTCGCGCTGTGGGCGGGCGGGGCCGAGTCGGTCGAGCTGTGCCTCTTCGACGACGCGGGGCGCGAGACGCGCTGCGAGCTGGCCGAGCTGACCCATGAGATCTGGCACGGCTTCGTGCCGGACGTGCACCCCGGGCAGCGGTACGGCTATCGGGTGCACGGCCGCTGGGACCCGTGGACGGGGGCCCGCTGGAATCCGTCGAAGCTGCTACTGGATCCGTACGCGCGCGCCGTGGACGGCGACTTCGTGCTGCCCGCCGAGGTCTACGGGCACGTCCGGGACTGGCCCGAGCAGCATGTCGCGGACACGGTGCGCGACGACCGCGACTCGGCGCCGTACGTGCCCAAGGGCGTGGTCGTGCATGACGACGACGACTGGGCGGAGGACCACCGGCCCAAGACGCCCTGGGCCGACTCGGTCATCTACGAGCTGCACGTAAAGGGCTTTACGAAGCTGCACCCCGGGATTCCGCAGGAGTTGCGGGGGACGTACGCGGGTCTCGCACACCCGGCCGCCATCGATCACCTCGTCCAGCTGGGCGTGACGGCCGTCGAGCTGCTGCCGGTCCACCAGTTCGCGCACGAGGACCATCTGCTGCGGCGCGGGCTGCGCAACTACTGGGGCTACAACTCGATCGGCTACTTCGCGCCCCACGCGGGATACGCCGCGAGCGGGACGACGGGGCAGCAGGTCGGCGAGTTCAAGCGGATGGTGCAGGCACTGCACGCGGCCGGCATCGAGGTCATCCTCGACGTGGTCTACAACCACACGGCGGAGGCAGGTGAGTTGGGGCCGACGCTGTCGCTGCGCGGGATCGACAACCGCGGCTACTACCGGCTGCAGTCGGACACCCGCCGGTACGCGGACTACACCGGCTGCGGCAACACCTTGCACGTGGTCCAGCCCCATGTGCTGCGGCTCATCACGGACTCGCTGCGCTACTGGGTCACCGAGATGGGCGTCGACGGCTTCCGCTTCGACCTGGCCGCGGCGCTCGCCCGCTCCATGCACGACGTCGACATGCTGTCGCCGTTCCTGGCGGTGATCGCCCAGGACCCGGTGCTTCGCCGGGTGAAGCTCATCGCGGAGCCCTGGGACGTGGGGTCGGGCGGCTATCAGGTGGGCTCGTTCCCACCGCTGTGGACGGAGTGGAACGACCGGTACCGCAATGCCGTACGGGACTTCTGGCGGGGCGCGCTGCCGGATGTGCGGGACCTCGGCTACCGCCTGTCGGGCTCCAGCGACCTGTACGCGTGGGGCGGGCGGCGGCCGTACGCCTCGGTCAACTTCGTGACCGCGCACGACGGGTTCACCCTGCGCGACCTGGTGAGTTACGAGCAGAAGCACAACGAGGAGAACGGCGAGGGCAACCGCGACGGCACCGACGACAACCGCTCCTGGAACTGCGGCGTCGAGGGCGAGACGTCCGAGGACCGCGTCCTCGCCCTGCGCCGGCGCCAGCTGCGCAACCTCGTGACGACGCTGCTCCTGTCGACCGGCGTGCCGATGCTGGTCGCGGGCGACGAGATGGGACGTACGCAGGGCGGCAACAACAACGCGTACTGCCAGGACGGGGACGTCAGCTGGGTCGACTGGTCGCTGCTCGACGAACCCGGGTGGCGGTCGCTGTTCTCCCTCACGTCGCGGCTGATCGCGCTGCGGCACGCGCATCCCGTGCTGCGGCGGCGGGCCTTCTTCTCCGGGCGGGCCCGGTCGGCGGACGGGCTGCGGGACCTCGCGTGGTTCACGGCACGCGGTACGGAGATGACCGAGCGGGACTGGTACGCGCCCGCGGCGACCCTCGGGATGTATCTGTCGGGGCGGGACATTCCCGGGCGGGACGCGCGCGGGGCCGCCGTGGTGGACGACAGCTTCCTGGCCGTGCTGCACGCGGCGGACCGGCCGGGGAGCTTCGTGCTGCCCGGCGAGCCCTGGGCGGACGCGTACGAGCTGGTGGTGGACACCTCACGGGAGGAGCAGTCCGCGGAGCCGGACACGCGGTATGCGGCGGGGTCGGCGGTCACGGTGCCGGCTCGGTCCGTGCTGCTGCTTCGGGTGCGGTGAGGGGCCGGGGGCGGGTGCGCGGCTCACCTGCGCGTGCGGTGAAACGTGGCTCTGTGACCGTTCTGTGACGGCAGCGGATTCGGGGCGTTGTCCGGAGCTGGGTAGGTTCGATCCGGTCACTACACAAGCGGAACGGCCGCCTCAGGAGGGCATGTGAGCGAGGACCATCGGTCCGAGCAGCGATTCGACGACTCCGAATTGCTGGAGATGACCGAGCAGGACCCCGCGCAGGCGCGCCTGCTGCGCCAGTCCCTGGAGCACCTGTCCTCCGGCCGGGCCGGGGACGCGCTCAAGGAGATGGCCCAGGACGTCCTCGCCGGGCGGGCCGGGCTGCGGGAGTCGGTGGAGGTGTCCGCGTACTCCGACCAGCTCTTCGCCCAGGCGGCCCCGATGATCGAGAAGTGGGCCGCGCTCTCCGAGGAGGAGCGCGACGCCCTGGCCGCCCAGGGCGAGCGGCAGCTCGCCGAGGAGCGGGAGCGGGCCGAGGCGGAGCAGCGGGAGGCGCTCAAGGAGAGCGCCAACAAGACCCGGCACGACGGACGCGGATGGTCGGTGTACTGACATGAACTTCCGAGTGGAACCCGGTGCGCTCGAAGGCTTCTCGAAGCTCGTGCAGCGCGCCGCGGAGGGCAGCACACAGGCCGTCACGTTCACGGGCGAGGCGAAGATCGACACGGCGCTCGGCGGCAGCCTCTGGGACACGGTCGCGGGCGACCACGACCACTATGTGAGCGAGGCGAAGAAAGCCCTCGGCAAGGCGCAGAAGGTCCTCGACTCCTCCAAGGAGGAGCTCGCCAAGGCCGCCAAGTACTACAGCGAGACGGACCTGGGCGAGGCGGCCAAGATGGACGCCACCTATCCCGGGTCCAAGGGGATCGGGGGCGGCTCCGGGGGTGCCAACGGATCCGACTTCTCCGACACGAGCGACGCGGCGAGCCTCCTGAAGAAGCCCACGGAGTCCGACAACGGGCTGGTCAAGTACGGCACGGGCCACGCGGACGAATACAAGATGAACCCCGTCCAGAAGACGATGGGCACCATCCTCGACCTGGGCAGCCCGTCGGCCATGGCGGTGGAAGCCTCGAAGCTGCTGTTCGGCTTCGACCCGTTCGGCGAGATCACCAACTGGGTCGTCGGGGACTGGAACAAGTACAACGACTGCGCGGAGATCTGGGGAAACCTCGGTTCGTTCTGCGACGCGGTGGCCGCCAATGTGCGCAAGGGCAACAGCAATGTCGTCGTGACCTGGGGCGGCAACGCGGCGGACGCGGCCTCGGCGTACTTCGACGAGTTCAGCAACAAGCTGGGCGACTTCAAGGAGACCTTCGAGTCCCTGCAGACCTGCTACACGCAGGGCGCGCACCTCGCGTTCCAGCTCGCCGAGGTCCTGAAGTCGTTCATCGTGATCCTCGCGGACGCGCTGGTCATCTGGCTGGTGAACCTGGCTGCGGCGGAGGCCGCCAACCTGATTCCGGTCGGCGGGCAGGTGGCCTCGATCGCCCTGTTCGCCCTCGCGGCGGCGCAGGCCATCCGGATCATGGAGCTGTGGGCGGAGGCGTCCAAGGCGTTCGACGCGACGGCCACCGCGCTGAGCCTCGTCGCCACGGCGATCGCGGCGGCGGCCAACGGGTTCTCGTCGGCGGACGGCTTCCCCGAGGTGAGCTCCAGCGGCTACGACCACCAGGCGGTATAGGGATGTCTTTCCTGTACAGCGACAGCGTCGACGGTCTTGAGGTGTTCCTCTCCCGCGTGCGCAATGCCACGGCCGCGTGCGTGCCCGCCTACTGGGGGCTCCTGGCGTTCTGGGCCAAGGAGGAAGGCTGGCACTGGAGCTTCCTCTTCCTCGCCGTCCTGCCGCCTCTGGCCGGCTATCTCGGTTTCCGGGCCAAGCGGGAGATCCGTATGGGCATGGCCTGGCTGGCGGCCGGGCTCGGGATCGCGCCGCTGCTGCTTGTCGGGGCGGGGGAACTCCTCTTCAGGTCGTAGGCCCGTCTTCAGGTCGTAGGCCCGATCAACCGATCGGTTGATGCCGCTTCGAGCGCGATGGGCGATGCCCGGGTGCGGGCCCCGCCGCGACCCTTGAGGCATGTCAATCATCGAGGTCAAGGACCTGCGCAAGGTCTACGGGGGCCGGGCGGCGGTCGACGGGGTCACGTTCCGTGTCGAGCAGGGCGAGATCTTCGGGATCCTCGGCCCCAACGGCGCCGGCAAGACGACCACCGTCGAGTGCGTCGAGGGCCTGCGCATCCCCGACGCCGGGTCGGTGCGGATCGCGGGGCTCGACCCCGTCGCCGACCACGACCGGGTCGCCCGGCTGCTCGGCGCGCAGTTGCAGGAGAGCGAGCTGCAGCCCAAGCTCACCGTGCGCGAGGCGCTCGAGCTGTACAGCGCGTTCTACGACCGGCCGGCCGACTGGCGCCCGCTCGCCGAACGGCTCGGGCTCACCGACAAGCTGGGCGACCGCTTCGCCAAGCTCAGCGGCGGTCAGAAGCAGCGCCTCTTCATCGCGCTCGCGCTGATCGGCGACCCGAAGGTGGTCGTGCTCGACGAGCTGACCACCGGGCTCGACCCGCGGGCCCGCCGCGACACCTGGCAGCTGATCGAGGACGTACGCGACAACGGGGTCACGGTCCTCCTGGTCACCCACTTCATGGAGGAGGCCCAGCGCCTCTGCGACCGGATCGCCGTGATCGACCAGGGCCGGGTCGCGGCCCTCGACACCCCGGCCGGGCTGATCGCGACCGCCGCGAGCTCCACCGTCATCTCCTTCACGCCGTCCGCGCCGCTGGATCCGCGCGACCTGGCCGAGCTGCCCGCGGCGACCTCGGTGACCGAGCGGGACGGCCGGCTCGTCATCAGCGGCACCGACGACACGGTCAACGCGGTGCTCTCGCTGCTCGCCCGCAACCACATCACGGCAGGCCAACTCCGCGTCGTGGACGCGACGTTGGACGACGCGTTCCTGGACCTGACCGCGACCGCGGCCGCCACTGAACCCGCCACCGCCGCAACCGCCCAGGAGGCCTGACATGGCTACCGCCACCACCTCCGCGACACCCTCCCCGCCCGGCCGCCACCACACCGCGTCCGGTCAGCTCCACGCGGTGGAGGCCACCTTGACCCACGCCTCCCTCGACGTCACCACCACCGCACCCGCCACCGCCGCAACCCCGCAGGAGGCCTGACATGGCTGCCACCGCTGCCCCCGTGCGGCCCGCCGCCCCCGCCGCCGCGCTTCTGAAGACCGAGGCCAGGCTGATGAGCCGGGAGCCCGGGGCCATCTTCTGGATCATTGTCTTTCCGACCGCGCTGCTCACGATCCTCGGCCTCATCCCGGCCTTCCGGGAGGCCGACCCCGAGCTCGGCGGGCGGCGGGTGATCGACCTGTACGTGCCCGTCGCGGTGCTCCTTCCGATGATCGTGGCCGGCGTCCAGTCCATGCCGGGCGTGCTCACCGGCTACCGCGAGCGCGGCATCCTGCGCCGGCTGCGGACCACGCCCGCCCGGCCCGGATCGCTGCTCACCGCGCAGTACGTGCTGCACGGCGCCGCGATGCTGGTATCGGTGCTGCTCGCGCTGACGGTCGGGCGCCTCGCCTTCGACGTACGACTTCCCGGGCAGCCCCTCGGATACGTGCTCGCGCTGCTGCTCACCGCGCTGGCGTCCCTCGCCCTCGGATCGACGATCACGGCGCTGTCCCGGACCACCAAGGTCGCCCAGACCCTCGGCACCATCGTCTTCTTCCCGATGATGTTCACCGCGGGCGTGTGGGCGCCGGTCCAGACGATGCCCGACGCGCTCCGGCACATCGTCGAGCTGACCCCGCTCGGTGCCGCGTCCCAGGCCCTCGACCAGGCGGCCACCGGCCACTTCCCGTCCCTCGTCCACCTGGGCGTGACCGCGCTGTGGGCGGCGCTGCTGACCGGCGCGGCGGTGCGCTGGTTCCGCTGGGAGTGAGCACCGGGGCCACCATGCAGACTGAAGACATGACCACGGGAACCAGGCCCGGCCCGAGCGCCGCCGAAGCCGCTGCCGCCGGCGTCGAGGAGCGCTGGGGCACCGTGCACCGCTACGGCCCCTACGTTCTGCTCGGCACCGGGTTCGTGCTGTCCGTCGCCACCGCGGGACTGGTCGGCATGGACCGCACCGAGTGGACCGTCCTGCTGAGCCTGAGCGCCGCCGCGCTCGCCCTGCAGCTGTGGTGGACCCACGTGGAGCGCACCCGGCCGGGCCCGTCCGGCGCGGGCGTCTTCGTCTACTGGGTGCGCTGGGCGATCGCCTTCGTCGTCTCCTGGATCAACCCGTTCTACGCGTTCTTCGCGGCCGTCGGCTACTTCGACGCGGACCGGCTGCTGCCACGCCGGCTGCACAAGCCCGCCCTGTTCGCCTCGGTCGTCGTCGTGGCGGGCTCCCAGTCGGGCGGGCTGCCGCCGCACGGGTCGCTCGGCTGGGTCGTGTTCGGCGCGCTGCTCGCCGTCAACATGGTCCTGGTCGGCGTGATGGGACACGTACAAGTGAAGGAGGACGAGCGCGCCCGCGCCCAGGCCCGCACCATCCAGGAGCTGGCGCAGGCCAACGCCGCCCTCCACCAGGCGATGGACGAGAACGCCCAACTTCACACCCAACTCCTGCTCCAGGCAAGGGAAGCCGGGGTCGCGGACGAGCGGCGCCGGCTCGCCGCCGAGATCCACGACACCATCGCACAGGGCCTCACCGGCATCATCGCCCAGCTCCAGGTCGTCGCGAACACCGAGGACCCGGCGCTGGCCCGCACCCACCTCGACCGCGCCGCCGCCCTCGCCCGCACCAGCCTCGGCGAGGCCCGGCGCTCCGTGCAGAACCTCGGCCCGGCCGCCCTGGAGCACAGCGCCCTGCCGACCGCCCTGAAGGCGACGGTCGCCGAATGGTCGGAACGCAACGCCGTACGCGCCGACTTGACGGTCACCGGCACCGTCGAGCCCCTGCACGAGGAGATCGAGGCGACCCTGCTGCGCATCGCCCAGGAGGCCCTGTCCAACACGGCCCGGCACGCCGGCGCGGGACGGGTCGGCGTCACCCTCTCCTTCATGGGCGACGAGGTGGCGCTGGACGTACGCGACGACGGCTCCGGCTTCGACCCCCTCGCCACCGCGCCCCGCTCCGGCACGGGCGGCTTCGGCCTCGACGGGATGCGGGCCCGCGCGGCGCGGGTCGCGGGATCGGTCGAGATCGAGTCGGAGCCCGGCGGCGGTACGGCGGTGTCGGCTCGCGTACCGTTGGTGCGCCATGACTGATCAGCCCGCCGCCGAGCGCCCCATCACCCTGCTCCTCGTCGACGACCACCCTGTCGTACGCGACGGCCTGCGCGGCATGTTCGAGTCGTCCCCCGATTTCACCGTGCTCGGCGAGGCGTCGAACGGGGTGCAGGGCGTGGCCCTGGCCCTGCAACTCGCCCCGGACGTCGTCCTGATGGACCTGCGGATGCCCGGCGGTGGCGGCGTCGACGCGATCGCGTCGCTGGTCCGGCAGGGGGCCCGGTCCCGGGTGCTCGTCCTCACGACGTACGACACGGACTCCGACACGATCCAGGCGATCGAGGCGGGCGCGACCGGCTACCTGCTGAAGGACGCACCGCGGGACGAGCTGTTCCTCGCGGTGCGGGCCGCGGCGGAGGGCCGCACGGTGCTGTCCCCCGCGGTGGCATCGCGGCTCGTGTCCCGGGTGCGTACGCCTGCGGCGGGCTCGGAGGGGCTGTCCGGGCGGGAGCGGGAGGTGCTCGTTCTGGTGGCGAAGGGGACCTCGAACCGGGAGATCGCGCGGGCGCTGTTCATCAGCGAGGCGACGGTCAAGACCCATCTCACGCACATCTTCGGGAAGTTGGGCGTGAAGGATCGGGCCGCGGCGGTGGCGACGGGGTACGAGCAGGGGATTCTGGGCTGACCAACTGCTGTTGGTTCAGGGCGAGTTGGGGTGGTTCGGCGCTAACCTGCTGAGGTGAGTGCACAGGTCAAGGAACTTCTGCCCTATGGATTCGGCGCGATAGCCCTGTTGGCCGTCGTCCTCTTCTTCGCCCGGCCTTATCTGAGCACGCTGGCCACCGAGGCGGCGAAGGCTACGCCGGGTGCGGTCCGCAAGCTCTACCGGCTCCTGCGCCCGGTGGGCGGGCGACGGCTCGCGCAGTACCGCAAGTCGGTGCAGCTCCAGCATCGCGGGGTACGCCTCGGCCTGTCCGGCGAGGGCGAGAGCGGGAAGACCCCGGGCCTGCGGGACGTCTACGTACCGCTGCAGTGCGAGAACGGCGCGGGACGGACCGATGCCACGACCCAACTGCGCGCCGCCGACCGGACGGTGCTGCTCGGGGCGCCCGGCGCGGGCAAGTCGCTGCTGCTGCGCTACGAGATGCTGGAGTGGGCCGAGAAGGGCGGCGACAAGCAGATCCCGGTGATGATCGACCTGCACGGGTGCAACACCCGTGGCGAGTCCTTCGAGGAGCTCATCGCCGAGCAGTTCCAGGGGGCACGCATCGGCAGCGCCGCGGACATGGTCAAGGACCGCCTCGACGCCGGAGAGCTGCGGATCTTCTTCGACGGCCTCGACGAGGTGGGCCGCGAGCGACTGGAGCAGGTCGTCCGCAGCCTGCGGCAGTTCGTCTCCGACCATCACGCGTGCGACATGGTGGTGTCCTGCAGGACCGCCGCCTATGACGGCCGCCTGGACGACATCTTCGACCAGGGGATCCGCATCTCGGAGTTCGACGATGCGTCGATCCTGCGGTTCCTGTCGCAGTGGCCGGAGCTGACGAGGGCGGCGGCCGCGCGGATCTTTCGTGCCCTGCAGGACGACCCCGAGCTCATGGTCTTGGCCCGCAGCCCGCTGATGCTGACGATGATCGCCTACCTGCAGTCCGGGAAGAGGCCGGACAGTGTCGGCCCGCTGCCCAACTCGCGGGCCAAGTTCTACGACCTGGCGGTCGCCCATCTCCTGGACCGGGACCGCCTGTTGAACCGGAGCGACGCGATCGGCAAGTACAACGCCGGCCGCAAGACCCTCGTGCTGCAGCGGCTCGCGCTCAGCCGGCTGCGCGCCTCGTCCGCGCGCGGCGACCGGCAGGAGATCGCGCGGGCGGACTTCGAGGCCGTGATCGACGAGCTGCTGCCCGGCTTCGACCTGGAGCGCGGGCCTGATCTGGAGCCGCTGCTCAACGAGATCGTCACCCGCAGCGAGCTGATCAAGGACATCGACCGGGGGCGGCACTTCCAGTTCACCCATCTGACCCTGCTCGAATATCTCGCCGCGTGTGAACTCCGTACCGACGAGGCGCAGTTGATGGAGAACTACCGCAGGGACCCCGGCCCCTGGCGGGAGACCCTGCGCATGTGGTGCGCGGAGACCCGAGGCAGCTGCACGCGGGTGGTGCGCGAGGTGTTCGAGGCGGATGAGCTGCGGCACAAGGTGCTCGCACTGCAGTGTCTGGCCGACGCGGTGCACATCGACGAGGAGTTGGCCGAGGAGATCATCGACCACTTCCTCGGCCTGCTCGGTACTCCCGGTGTCACCGGGGCCGGGGTGGCCAGGGGCCTCGGCGCGCTGGCGGCGAGCAGCGGCCCCCGGGGGCGGCGGGTGCTCGGGGCGCTCATGGACATCGCGGGCGGGCCGGTGTCGGAACGCCGCGCGGCCGCCCTGCGCGCGCTGACCGCCTCCTGCCGGCAGGAGGCCGCGCAGACCCTCGCCCGGCTGTCCGACGACGGGGCACGCAGGGCGCTGCAGGACATGGGGGACGTCGCGGTGCCCGCACTCGCGGCGGAGGCGCAGCGCCTACGCCACCTGTGGGCCGTGCGCTCGCTAGGCGCGATCGGCACTCCGGCGGCGGCGGCCAGCCTCTACCGGATGCTCTGGGACGCGGACGACCTGGCGGCCCGCAGCGCGGCGTGGCAGCTGGCGTCCTTGCTGCGCAATCCGGAGGTACGCAACGAAGTGGCCGCGCAGGAGCTGCCCACCGCCCTGACGCGCGGCTACACCTGGGTCTCGGAGGCCTTCCGGCCGCGCGGCCTGGCCAGGCTCGCGGGGCGCGTGGCGTGGCTGATGGACGGCGGGCAGACCGCCGAAGGGACCGGTGACGGCCGGCCGTCGGTGTCCACCGCCGAGGACCGCGAGGCAAGTGCGGGAGTCACCGCGATCCACCCGCTCATCGGCATCCCCCTGTTCTCCTGCACGGACCACCTCTCGGTCAATCCGGCCAACTCCCCCGAGGAATGGGCCCGGCTCAGAGTGCGGTGCGAAGCGGCGGCCGACGAGCTGGGCATCCGCCTGCGCCGCGTGACTCCGGGCATGTGGGACGACGCGGCGGCGCTCAACACCCTGTTCAAGGACGACCGGGCTGCCACGGAGTACGGGGCCTCCGTCCTCACGCCCCTGACGGAGACCCTCTTGCACGAGCTGGAGGTCCCGCTCATCCGCAAGGCCGTCCTGCGCTGCCTCCCCTGGCCCGTGCAGGCCATGATGGTGAGCGTCCGCTTCGGGAAGCACGTGGACGCGTCCCTGCTCACGTTGCAGGCCAAGTGGCGCCACGTGCACGAGGAGCCGGGCCCGCCGCACTTCTTCAACCGGCTCGCGGGGGCCGCGGGGATCGCCCTGCTCGCGTTCTGGGCGATCTTCGGCGGTGCGAGGCTCCTTGCCACCTCGGGCTGGTGGCACCCCTGGGGGCAGGCGGGCTGGGGACCCCACTGGCTCGCGTACGCCGCCCTCGGTGTCGCGGGGCTCGGCGGGGTGCTGCTCTATCTCATGGAATGGGACAAGATCCAGTCGACCTTCGAAGACATCCTGCTCGTCAGCGGGTTGGCGCTGTGGCTGGCCTTCCTGATCTATACGGCCACCCTGGCCATGGTCGCCGCCGCCGAGCTGATCGGCTGGCCCTTGGCGGTCGCGCCCGTCGCGCTCCTGGTCGGGACAGCCCTCGGGTGCGTCTTCATGGCCATCCGTATCGACGAGATGCTCGACAACGCGCTGCGCGATGTCCTGCGTACCGCCCAACCGCCCGCTCTCCCCCACACACCCCACCGGTCGTAGGACCAAAAACCCATTGGGGACTGTCAGTGGCGAACCCTAGGCTCGCTGCTGATGCCTCCCTCACACACCCCCACCCAGGACCGCTCCGCCGTACGCTCCCTCCTGCGCCTGTGGCCGTACGTGAAGCCGGTACGCACCCGCCTCGCCACCGCCGCAGCCGTCGCCGTCACGGCCTCCTGCGTGGGCCTGGTCATCCCGCTCGTCCTGAAGTGGATCGTGGACGGCCCGGTCGCCGGCCGGGATCAGGGCGGGGTGTGGCTGGGCGCGCTCTGCCTGCTGCTGCTCGGGTTCGCGGAGGCGGGGCTGTTCGGGCTGCGGCGGTGGCTCGTGGCGCGGCCGCTCGCCTGGGTCGAGGCGTCGATGCGCGGGGATCTGTACCGGCATCTGCAGCGGCTGCCCGTGGCGTTCCACGACCGGTGGGCCTCGGGGCAGTTGCTCTCGCGGGGCACCACCGATCTGATGCTGCTGCGCATGTTCCTCGCGTTTCCGCTGACCTTTCTGCTGGTCAATGGCGTGACCATCGCGGTCGGCGTGGGCATCCTGCTGGTGCAGCAGTGGTCGCTCGGCCTGGTGCTGCTCGCGCCCGTCGTGCCGATGGTGGTCATCTGCTGGGTCTTCGAGTCGCGGTACGCGGACCTGTCGCGGCGGGCGCAGGACCAGGTCGGGGATCTGACGACCGTGGTCGAGGAGAGCGTGCTCGGCATCCGGATCATCAAGGGGTTCGGGCGGCACCGGGCGCAGGCCCGGGCCTTCCACGAGCTGTCGCGGACGCTGCGCGGGACGGAGTTGCACAAGGCGCGGATGCTGGCCGGGATCTGGGCCGTCATCTCTACGTTGCCGGAGTTGGCCATCGGCGCGGCGCTGGTGCTCGGGACGGTGCAGGTGGCCGACGGGGGCCTGTCGGCCGGGACGTTGGTGGCGTTCCTTTCCACAGCTTTGGCGCTGCGGTGGCCGGTGGAATCGATCGGGTTTCTGCTTGCCATGAGCCAGGAGGCGGCGACCGCTACGGATCGGTACTTCGAGGTGCTGGACGCGGAGCCCGAAGACTTTTCCCCCACCCCGCCCCTTCCCGAAAGGCTGCCGCCGGCTTCAAAGGATTGTCCTCAAACGCCGGACGGGCTGGATGAGCTGGATGAGCTGGATGAGCTGGATGAGCTGGATGAGGAGTGCGGCGGGCTTCGGTTCGAGGGTGTCGAGTTCCGCTACCCCGACGCCGAGCCGGACGCAGTCCCGGTCCTGCAGGACATCGACCTGCACATCGCACCGGGCGAGACGATGGCCGTCGTGGGCGCGACCGGCAGCGGCAAGACCACCCTCACCGCGCTCGTCCCCCGGCTGCATGAACTCACCGCCGGCCGCATCACCCTGGACGGCGCCGACATCACCGCCATGCCCCGCGAAGAGCTCCGCGCCCTCGTCGCGGTCGCCTTCGAGGAGCCCACGCTGTTCTCCGCGAGCGTCGGCGGCAACGTACTCATGGGAGCTCAAGAAGGGGCAGGAGAGCCCGAGTTGGGCCGCGCCCTGGACGTCGCGCAGGCCGGCTTCGCGCATGCGCTGCCGCAGGGCACCGACACCCAGGTCGGCGAGCAGGGCCTGAGCCTGTCCGGCGGGCAGCGGCAGCGGCTCGCGCTGGCCCGGGCCGTGGTGGGGCGGCCCCGGTTCCTGGTGCTCGACGACCCGCTGTCGGCGCTCGACGTGCACACCGAGGCGCTCGTCGAGGCCGCGCTCAGGGACGTGCTGGCGGACACCACCGCCCTGGTCGTCGCGCACCGGCCGTCGACCGTGCTGCTCGCCGACCGGGTGGCGCTGCTGTCCGGGGGGCGGATAGCGGCCGTGGGTACGCATCAGGAGCTGCTGCGCTCCAACGCCGAGTACGCCTGGCTGATGTCGGGCGCCGAGCAGGGGGAGACTCGATGACCACCACGGTGGACGGGAAGCCGGAGGACAGGACCAAGGCCGGGGCAGGAGTCGAGGCCGAGCCGGGCCCCACGCACGACGACGCCTTCGACCAGGACGCCCTGCCCGCGCCCGACGGCGCCACCGGCGCCCTGCTGCGCTCGCTGCTCGCCCCGCTCAAGGGCCGCGTCGCGCTCGCCGCGCTGCTGCTCCTGCTGCAGCAGGCCGCGGTCCAGGCGGGGCCGCTGATCGTCGCGTACGCCATCGACCGCGGGGTGCCCGCGGTGCGGGCCGACGACTACGGGCCGCTGATCGTCGTCGGCGTCGGCTACGCGCTGTGCGCGGTGGCCGCGGGCGCCCTGCACTACGGCTTCATCCGGGCCTCCGCACGCGTCAACCAGGACGTGCTCGTCGATCTGCGCGGCCGGATCTTCCGGCACGCGCAGGCGCTTTCCGTCGACTTCCACGAGCGCTACACCTCGGGCCGGCTGATCTCCCGCTCGACCACCGATGTCGAGTCGCTGCGGGAGCTGCTGAGCGAGGGCCTGCAGGAACTGCTCACCGTGGTCCTGTCGTTCGCGTACATCTCGGCCATGCTGCTGTGGCTGGATCTCGGCATCGGCGCGCTGGCGGTGGCCTCGTTCGGGCCGCTGTATCTGCTGATCCGGCTCTACCAGCGGCGGGCCGGCCGGCTCTTCCGGAGCCGGTCGACGGCCATCGCGGCGGTGATCGTGAAGTTCGCGGAGACCATGAACGGCATCCGCCCGGTGCGCGCCTTCCGCCGGGAGGCGGCGAACGACGCGGAGTTCGCCGCCCTCAACCACACCCATGAGCGCGTCAACGGCTCGTCGATCCTGGAGATGGCCCGCTATGTGATCGGCTCCCGGCTCGTGGCGAACACGGCGGTAGCGGGGATGGTGCTGTGGGGCGCGTACCGGGTCGCCGGCGGCACGCTCGCGCTCGGCGTCCTCGCCGCGTCCGTGCTGTACATGCGACGGCTGTACGACCCGATCGACCGGCTCGGCATGTTCCTCAACTCGTATCAGTCGGCGGCCGCTTCGCTGGAGAAGATCGCGGGCCTGCTCGCCCAGACCCCCTCGGTGCCGGAGCCCGCGAAGCCCGCGCAGCTGCCGGTCCTCGACGGGGAACATCCGGGGCGCGAAGTCGCCTTCGAGGGAGTGCGCTTCGCCTACCGCACGGGCGGCGAGGTCCTCCCCCGCTTCGATCTCACCGTCCCGGCGGGCCAGACCGTCGCCGTCGTCGGCTCCACGGGCGCGGGCAAGTCCACCCTCGCCAAGCTCCTGGCCCGCTTCTACGACCCCACCGAGGGCACGGTCCGCCTGGACGGCACCGATCTGCGCGAGCTGGCCGTGCCCGAGCTGCGGCGCGGGGTCGTCATGGTCACCCAGGAGGCCTTCCTGTTCTCCGGCACGGTCGCGGAGAACATCGCCATCGGCCGCCCCGAGGCCACCCGCGAGGACATCGAGCGCGCCGCGAAGGCCATCGGTGCGCATGACTTCATCGTGGCGCTCCCCGACGGGTACGACACGGATGTACGCAAGCGGGGCGGGCGGATCTCCGCGGGTCAGCGCCAACTCGTGGCGTTCGCGCGGGCGTTGCTGGCCGACCCGGCCGTGCTGATCCTGGACGAGGCGACCAGCTCGCTCGACATCCCGGGCGAGCGGGCGGTGCAGCGGGCGATGGACACCGTGCTGCGGGGACGTACCGCCGTCGTCATCGCGCACCGGCTGTCCACCGTGGAGATCGCCGACCGGGTCCTGGTGATGGAGGACGGGCGTGTGGTCGAGGACGGGACGCCGGATCAACTGATCGGCGGGGACGGCCGGTTCGCCGATCTGCATCGCGCTTGGCGGGACAGTGTGGTGGGGTGAGTGGCTATGACACCGATATCGGGGGCCACCCCCTCTGCCGCCGACTCCGGCTCCGGCGCCGAGACGCTCACCGTCCCCGGCCATGTGACGGGCTATCCCGAGGTCGCCTTCGGCGGCTATGTGGCGGGGCTGCTCGCCGCGCGGACGGATGCCAAGGAGGTACGGGTCGACTTCCGCGGCACCGTGCCGGTCGGCGCCCCGGTGCACTTCACCAAGACCCTTGACGGGGGCGGCAGGTTGGGCACCGCTCGCGGGGACCTCCTGGTGGCGGCGAGCCCCGCCGAGCTCGCCCTCGACCTGCCGGACATGCCGTCCTTCGAGGAGGCGCAGGCCGCGACCGAGGACTATCTGGCCTACCACCGCGAGAACCCGCCGCCCCTGCTGCGCTGCTTCGGCTGCGGCCCGGACACGGCGGCGGGGGTCGGCCTGCGGATCTTCCCCTCGACGGTGCCGGGCCGGGACCTGGTCGCCGGGGCCTGGGTGCCGGACGCCGGCCTCGCCGACGCCGAGGGCCTGCTCCCGCCCGAGATGGTCTGGGCGGCCCTCGACTGTCCGAGCGGCTGGGCCGGGGTGCGGATCGGCAAGATGGGTTCGGGCGCGCTGACGGCGGCGCTCACCGGGACGCAGCTGCGGCCGGTGGTCGCCGGGGAGCCCTACGTGTCGTACTCCTGGGTGATCGGGTCCGAGGGGCGCAAGCTCACGGCCGGGGTCGCGCTCGCCACCGCGGAGGGCGAGCTGTGCGCGCTCGGCGAGGCGTTGTGGATCAAGCCGAGGCAGGCCCCGAAGTCGGCGGGGTCGTCCACGTAGCGTGCGGGCGGGCGTCGAAGCAGCCGACGCCGGGCAGGTGCGGGGCGTTCACGCGACAGGCCACAGCACTGCGGCTGGGTCTCACACCTGCATGACCCGCACGTCGTAGTGCGGGATCCACTTGTCGCGGGTCACCAGCGTCATACCCTCGATCTGCACCTGCGCAACAAGGAGCCGATCGAACTGGTCACGGTGGTGCTGCGGCAGCCTGCCCGCCCGCACCCCGTGCCCAGCCGTGATCGGCAGCGCGGTGAACTGGCTGTCGCGGGCGCGCTCGGCGAGGTCGTCCGGCCCTTCCAGCTTGCCGAGCGACTGCTTGATGGCGATTTCCCACGGCGAAACCGCGCTCAGGTAGACGGCCGGCTCCGTGTCCAGCAACTCCTTGATGTCGTCGCCCAGCTCCGGGGAGTCGTCCAACCACCACAGGACCACATGGGTGTCGAGCAGCAGGCGCATCGGCGCATCCCGAAGGCGTCAGCGATGTCGTCAGGGAGCGCGTCGAAGTCGTCCGGGATGTGAATCCGTCCCCGGAGCGAGCCCCGTCCCGTCCGGCGCACCTTGGGCCGCAGTGGTACGACCTTGGCGACCGGCTCACCGGCCTTACTGATGACGACCTCTTCACCTGTCGCGACCTGCTCCAGAATGCGCCGTCCCGGGCCACCTCACGCCCCACTATCCGCTGCCCGCCGTGCCACGCCATGTGCTCCTCGAGCTCCATGGCGGCACGCTTGCGGCGCCTGGGTCCGGGCTCTCGTGCCGTCGTTTGCGGCTCGGTTCCGGCGGGATCGGGCCATGAGTGCAATGCCTGGCTGGAGCGTTCACCGACCGGGCTGATCATGGCCGCGCTGCCGGTCCTGGTGGCGCTGTGCTGGGTGGCGATGCTGGTCGTGCTCGTCGTGGGATGAGAGCGAAGTGCGTGAACGGGCGGCGCCCGGGGCCTTGTTGAGGCCCCGGGCGCCGTTTCGTGCGGTGCTGCTCACGGCTGTGCAGTGGTGCTCACAGCTTGTGTGCGGTGTGGGTTACGGCTTCGGCTTGTGCGGCTTCGTGGCCGCCGCCTTGACGTTGACCCCGGCCCATGCCTTGTCGACCGCGGTGACCTCGGCCGAGCCGTCGCCGTACAGGTCCTTGGCGGCGCTCAGGGTCGCGGTGCGGGCCGCGGCGTAGTTGGTGTTGGACGTCATGTACGTGGTCAGGGCCTTGAACCAGATCTTCTCGGCCTTGTCCCGGCCGATCCCGGTGACGGCCACGCCGTCCGAGGTCGGGGAGTCGTACTGGACACCGTTGATCTCCTTCGCGCCGCTGCCCTCGGACAGCAGGTAGAAGAAGTGGTTGGCGACGCCCGACGAGTAGTGGACGTCGATGCCGCCGATGCCCGAGTACCAGCTGTCCTTGGACGAGCCGTCCTTGCTCGGCTTGTCCATGTAGCGCAGCGGGGAGCCGTCGCCGTTGATGTCGATCTTCTCGCCGATGAGGTAGTCGCCGACGTCCTTGGCGTTGTTCGCGTAGAACTCCGTGGTGGAGCCGAAGATGTCGGAGGTCGCCTCGTTGAGGCCGCCGGACTCACCGCTGTAGGTGAGGTTCGCGGTGGCCGCGGTGACGCCGTGCGACATCTCGTGGGCGGCCACGTCGATCGAGGTCAGGGGCTTGGCGTTGCCCTCGCCGTCGCCGTACGTCATGCAGAAGCAGCTGTCGTCCCAGAAGGCGTTGACGTACGCGTTGCCGTAGTGGACGCGGGAGTAGGCGCCCTTGCCGTCGCCGTTGATGCCGCTGCGGCCGTGCACGTTCTTGTAGTAGTCCCAGGTCACCGCCGCCCCGTAGTGGGCGTCCGCGCCGGCGGTCGCGGCGTTCGCCGCGGTGCCGTCGCCGAACACGTTGTCCGTGCTGGAGAACAGCGTGCCGGTGCCGGAGCTGCCGTGCTTCAGGTCGTACGTCTTGTGGCCGCCGCGGTCGGCGTCGGTCAGCGTGTACGAGGGCGTCGTGCCGAGCTTCACGTCACCGCTGTACATGGTGTGGCCGGTGCCGGTGTCCTCGGTCTTGATGGCGTCCCACTGGAAGAGCTTCTTGCCGCTCTTCGCGTCGGTGATGACGTGCAGCCTGCTGGGCGTGCCGTCCTTCTTCGTGCTGGTGACGACCTTTTCGTACGCCAGCGTGGGCGTGCCCTGCGCGGCCCAGACCACCTTGCGGGCGCCCTTGGGGGCGGCGGCCAGGGTGGCGGCGGTGTCGACCTTGAGGGACTTGCCGGTCGCCTTGGTGACGCCCTCGGTCTTGCCGGCCTTGGTCTCGTGGACGACCAAGTCGCCGCCGAGGACCGGGAGTCCGCCGTAGGTGCGCTCGTAGCGGGTGTGGGTCGAGCCGTCGCGGTCCTTGATGACGTCGCGGACGACGAGCTTCTCCTGGGCGGTCAGGCCCAGCTCTCTGGCGGTCGCGGCCTTGGCCGCGTCGGCGTCGCGCAGGAGCTCCGCGCGCTGGGAGGCGGAGAGCTTGGCGGGGGCCGCGGAGGAGGCCGCGGAGGCGGTGGGCTCCGGGGCGGTGTTGGCGGATGCGCCGGTGGTCATACCGGCGGCGAGCAGAGCAGCGGAGGTGACCGCGGTGCCGATGAGGGCGGTGGTGCGGGATATTCGAGGCGACACGCAAAGACTCCCTGTGTAGTGGGGGGAACCGTCCGGGTGCCGTGGGGGGGCATCCGGACGGGGGAAGTGCTGGTGCGGGTGTGCCGTGCGGGGGAAGAGTGCCATCCCAGCCGCGTACATGTCAGGAGGGCGTACGCAGGTTGGCCGAAAATCGTCCGCCTGGCGAAGATCAGGGTCCGTAATGCGAACTGGGCGCCGCCCGGGGCAGGTTGCCCCGGACGACGCCCGGATTCACTGGCGTACGACCTTATGCGTGACTCAGAAGGTCAACTTCCAGCTGTTGATGTAGCCGACGTCCTGCGCCGCCTTGTCCTGCACCCGCAGCTTCCAGGTGCCGTTGGCCACCTCGGACGAGGCGTTCACCGTGTACGTGGTCTGCACGTTGTCCGCCGAGTCGGAGGAGCTGAACGGCTTCAGGTTGTAGACCGAGCCGTCCGGGGCGACGAGGTCGACGACCAGGTCACCGCGCCAGGTGTGGATGATGTCCACGCCGACCTTGAGCGTCGACGGCGCGTTGCCGGTGACTCCGGAGACGGTGACCGACGAGGTGACGGCCCCGGCGTTGTCCGGGATCTGGACGTCAGCGGTGTTCTCGAAGACCTTGCCGCCCGGGTCGCCGCCGCCGGGGCGGGGGCCCACCGCGATGGCCGCCCAGGCGTCCTGCAGCGACTTGTACTCGGCGCTGGAGGTGCCGTACAGCTCGGCCGCGACGGCCTCGGTGCCGGAGCGCGCACCCGCGTAGTTCGTCGAGGAGCTGAACTTCGTGGTGAGCGCCTTGAACCAGATCAACTCGGCCTTGGCCCGGCCGATCCCGGTGACGGGCAGACCGTCGGCGGTCGGCGAGTCGTAGTGCACGCCGTTGATGTCCTTGGCGCCGCTGCCCTCGGAGAGCAGGTAGAACCAGTGGTTGGCCGGACCCGACGAGTAGTGCACATCGATGTTGCCGATGCCCGCGTACCAGGAGTCCTTGGACGAGCCGTCCTTGCTCGGCTTGTCCATGTAGCGCAGCGGAGTGCCGTTGCCCCGGATGTCGATCTTCTCGCCGACCAGGTAGTCGCCCTTGTCGCTGGCGTTGTTGGCGTTGAACTCGACGGCGGCCGCGAAGATGTCGGACGTCGCCTCGTTCAGACCGCCGGACTCACCGCTGTAGACCAGCTTCGCCGTCGCGGCGGTGACGCCGTGCGTCATCTCGTGCGCCGCCACGTCGATGGAGGTCAACGGCTTGGTGTTGCCCGTGCCGTCGCCGTACGTCATGCAGAAGCAGCTGTCCTGCCAGAAGGCGTTGACGTACGCGTTGCCGTAGTGGACGCGCGAGTACGCCCCGACACCGTCGCCGCGGATACCGGTGCGACCGTGCACGTTCTTGTAGTAGTCCCAGGTCAGACCCGCGCCGTAGGCGGCGTCGGCGCCCGCGGTCTCCCGGTTGGACGGGCTGCCGTTGCCCCAGACGTCGTCGGGCCCGGAGAAGAGCGTGCCGGTGCCGGAGGAGCCGCCGTTGAGGTCGTACGTCTTGTGGTTGCCCCGCCCGGTGTCGGTCAGGTTGTAGGTGCTGCCCGACTGCGAGGAGCCCACGGTGACCTGGCCGCTGTACATGGTGTTGCCGGTGCCGGTCTCGACGGCCTGGTACTCCCAGAGCTTCTTGCCGGACTGCGCGTCCGTGACGACGTGCAGCTCGTTCGGGGTCCCGTCGTGCTGCAGGCCGCCGACGACGGTCTCGTACGCGAGTGTCGGCGTGCCCTTCGCCATCCACACCACCTTGCGGGGCGCACGGTTGGCCTCGGCCTTCTTGGAGCCCTCGGCGCGGGCGGCGCCCAGGGCCTGCTTCTCGGCTGCGGCGGGCTTGACCTCGGCGCTCAGGTCGATGGCCTTGAGCTGCGACTTCGAGGCCTTGGTCACGGCCTCGGTCTTGCCGGCCTTGGATTCGGCGACCACCAAGTCGCCGCCCAGGACGGGGAGTCCGTCGTAGGTGCGCTCATAGCGGGTGTGGGTGGTGCCGTCGCGGTCCTGGACGACATCGCGGACGACGAGCTTCTCCTTGGCGCCGAGCCCGAGATCCTTGGCCGTCTCGGCCTTGGTGGCGTTGGCATCACGGAGCAGTTCGGCGCGCTGGGCGGGGCTGAGCTTGGCGGGCAGAGCGCCCTTGTCGACCTTGCCGGCGACGGGGGCCGAGCTGGGACCGGCGGTTGCCGCTCCCGACTGGACGCCGAGGACGAGCATGGCTGCTGCCGTGGCGAGAGCTCCGGCGGCGGTGACACGTCTGTGGGAGGTGCGTCTCAACACTGACTCCTTCTGCGGGCCGCGGGGTCACGGCCGTGGGGTACCGGACAGAGGGTGGCCATCCGGGCAGAGCGGGGCAGAGCAAAGTGCACGTGGGGGGATCAGCCGATGACCAGCGCGGAACTGTGGGGTTGCTGTGTCTCGACCGAGGGAAGAGTGGCAGTTGGGCGCGGGGTTGTCAGGAGCGCGCCAATAGGTTGGCCGGAAATCGTCCGTTGCCCGGAGGCCCGAGCCCGATATGCGAACAGCCGCCCGTGCCGCATCGGGGCCGGACCCTCGGGGAATCCGACCCCAACCCCCCACTTCGGCGCTCGGCCCGGCCCTCGTTCAACGGTCGGGCCGAATCGCGCCGGGCTGGCCGAAAATCGCCGCTACCGCATCAGCACCCCTGCCGCTTCCCCCGTCGCCTCGGATGGAACGGCCAAGAGCCCCAACTCGGCCCCGACCGCGAGCAGTCGATGCGCCGGAAGGATACGGACCGTGTAGCCGAACGGCCCCGTCCGGTCCAGCGCGAGCGGCCCCTCGTACACCCAGCGCCCCTCCAGGTCCGGCCCGCCCGTCGGCTTGAGGGCCGTGGTGTGCGCGTCCGTGATGCGGTCCTCGGAGTCGACCCGGCCGGTGACCGCCTGCACCTCCACGTCGTCCGGCCCGAGCGCGCCGAGCCGGACCCGCACCCGCAGCGCGAGCGTCGCGCCCAGCTCCGCCGTGGAGCCGCCGGACCGGCCGGCGGGCGCGGCCACCGCAGGGGCCGCGGCCTCCACATGGTCGACGACCACCTGGGGCCAGGCCCCACGGATCCGCGCCTTCCAGGTGGCCAACTCCCGTGCGGCGTCGGCATCCAGCGCCCGGTGGGCGCGGGCGGCGGGCGCGTACAGCCGCTCGACGTACTCGCGCACCATGCGCCCCGCGAGCAGCTTCGGGCCGAGCGAGGCGAGGGTGCGGCGGACCATCTCGATCCAGCGGTCGGGCAGGCCCTCCTGCCCGTGCTCGTAGAAGCGGGGCGCGATGCGCTGCTCCAGGAGGTCGTAGAGCGCGCCCGCCTCCAGGTCGTCGCGGCGCTCGTCGTCCATCGCGGAGCCGTCGGCGGTGGGGATCGCCCAGCCGAAGTCCGGCTCGTACCATTCGTCCCACCAGCCGTCCAGGACCGAGAGGTTGAGGCAGCCGTTGAGCGCGGCCTTCATCCCGCTCGTGCCACAAGCCTCCAGAGGACGGAGTGGATTGTTGAGCCATACGTCGCAGCCGGGGTAGAGCTTCTGGGCCATCGCCATGCCGTAGTCGGGCAGGAAGACGATGCGATGGCGCACGCGCGGGTCGTCGGCGAAGTGGACGAGCTCCTGGATGAGGCGCTTGCCGCCGTCGTCCGCCGGGTGCGACTTGCCCGCGATCACGAACTGGACCGGGCGCTCGGGGTGAAGGAGCAGCTCCATGAGCCGGTCGCGGTCGCGCAGCATCAGGGTCAGCCGCTTGTACGAGGGGACGCGGCGGGCGAAGCCGATGGTGAGGACGTCCGGGTCGAGGACGGAGTCGATCCACCCCAACTCGGCGGTCCCGGAGCCCCGTTGGAGCCAGGAGGCCCGCAGCCGGCCGCGCACCTCGTCGACGAGCTGCGCCCGCAGGGTCCGGCGCAGCTCCCACACGTCACGGTCCGCGATGTCCGCCACCGCGTCCCAGCGCTCGGAGCCGCCGACGCTCAGGGCGTGCTGGGTGCGCTCGGCGCCGATCTGCCGGGCGCCGAGCCGGAACACCTCGGGGGCGACCCAGGTCGGCGCGTGCACCCCGTTGGTGACTGAGCCGATCGGCACCTCCTCGGGGTCGAACCCCGGCCACAGCCCCGCGAACATCTCGCGGCTCACCCGCCCGTGGAGCGTCGACACACCGTTCGCGCGCTGCCCGAGCCGCAGGCCCATCACCGCCATGTTGAAGACGTTCGGCTCGCCTCCCGAGTACGTCTCCATGCCCAGCTGGAGAACCCGGCCGAGGTCGATCCCGGGCAGCTCGGCGCCCTCGCCGAAGTGCTGGGCGACCAGCTCGCGGTCGAAGCGGTCGATGCCGGCGGGGACGGGCGTGTGCGTGGTGAACACGGTGCCCGCGCGCACCGATTCGAGGCCGGCGTCGAAGTCGAGCCCGCCTTCGCAGAGTTCACGGATGCGTTCGAGGCCGAGGAACCCCGCATGCCCCTCGTTGGTGTGGAACACCTCGGGGGCCGCATGCCCCGTCGACGCGCAGTACATACGCACCGCACGCACCCCACCGATGCCCAGCAGCATCTCCTGCAGCAGCCGGTGCTCACTGCCCCCGCCGTACAGCCGGTCGGTGACGTCGCGCTCCCCCAGAGCGTTCTCCTCGACGTCCGAGTCGAGAAGCAGCAGCGGCACCCGCCCCACCTGAGCCAGCCAGATGTGCGCCCGCAGACTGCGCCCGTGCGGCAGCGCGAGCGCCACCTGGCTCGGGGTCCCGTCGGCGTCCCTGAGCAGGGAGAGCGGCAGCTCGTTGGGGTCGAGCACGGGGTAGTGCTCCTGCTGCCAGCCGTCCCGCGACAGGGACTGCCGGAAGTACCCGTGCCGGTAGAGCAGCCCGACACCGATGAGCGGAACCCCCAGGTCACTGGCCGCCTTCAGATGATCGCCGGCCAGGATGCCGAGGCCGCCGGAGTACTGGGGCAGCGCGGCCGTGATCCCGAACTCGGGCGAGAAGTAGGCGATGGCGGCGGGCAGTTCGGCGGACTGCTCCTGGTACCAGCGGTCCCCGCCCACATAGGTCTGCAACTCCTCGGCGGCCGTACGCAGCCGGCGCAGGAAGTCCTGGTCCTCGGCAAGCTCGGCCAGCCGCGCGGGCGGCACGCTCCCGAGCAGTTGAACCGGGTCGCCCGACCACCGCCCGGGGTCGACCGACTCGAAGAGCTCACGGGTCTCCGTATGCCATGACCAGCGCAGATTGCGGGCCAGGTCGCTCAGGGGGCGCAGGGGTTCGGGGAGTACGGGACGTACGGTGAACCGACGGATGGCCTTCACGACAACCACCTTCACAGGGGTGCATCGGCAGGGGCACCCTCGAAGGTAGCCGGGCCGGGCGTCTCCAACCACGGCGCACGACAGCGCGACTGGCCGTCATCGCCCATCGAGTCCGGCCAATCGACAGGGCCGGCCGTCTTGTCTGAGCCGTTACGCGCTAGTAGTTAACAAAGAGCCGGATTGCCCACCCGAGAAGCGGGGGAAGGCTCCTCCGGTACGCGCCTGTGCGCGCGTCGCCCGACCTCGCGCAGGACGATCTCCGGAGCATCCGCAAGAGCATCGCAGGACCCCTCTCAACCCCGTAAGTCGCCGACTGCATGAAGCGACAAGGAGCGGTCATGCCCGCAAAGCACCGAAGCTCAAACGTGCCGAACGCACGTGCTCACGACCACGATCGTGAGCACGAGCACGGCACCGAACACATACGGACCCATGCGCACGCCTCCGCCCCGCCCCCGGGCCGGTTCGGCCGCATCCCCGTCCTGGACGTCCACCCCGTCGTCGACTGCGGGCGCCGCCCCGCCAAGTCCGTGACGGGCGAGGTCTTCCAGGTCAGCGCCACCGTTTTCCGCGAGGGCCATGACGCGGTCGCCGCCAATGTGGTCCTGCGCGATCCCCAGGGCCGCAGCGGCCCCTGGACCCCGATGCGCGAGCTGGCCCCCGGCACCGACCGGTGGGGCGCCGAGGTCGTCGCGGACGGCGTGGGGACGTGGACGTACGCCGTGGAGGCCTGGGGCGATCCGGTCGCCACCTGGCGGCACCACGCACAGATCAAGATCCCGGCCGGGATCGACACCGAGCTGGTCCTCGAGGAGGGCGCCCAGCTGTACGAGCGGGCGGCGGCGGGCGTGCCGGCCAGCGCGGGGCGCGAGGCGGTCCTGGGCGCGGTCGACGGTCTGCGCGACACCGGGAGGCCGGTCGCGGCGCGGCTCGCGGCGGCGCTCACCCCCGAGGTGGAGGCGGCGCTGAGCAGGCATCCGCTGCGGGAGCACGTCACCGCGTCCCGGCCGCTGCCGCTGCTCGTGGAGCGGGAGCGGGCGCTGTTCGGCTCCTGGTACGAGTTCTTCCCGCGGTCCGAGGGCGCGGTCGTCCCGGCCGCCGGGCCACCCGTGCACGGCACCTTCGCCACGGCCGCCGAGCGGCTGCCCGCGATCGCCGCGATGGGCTTCGACGTGGTGTACCTGCCGCCGATCCACCCCATCGGCACGACCTTCCGCAAGGGCCGCAACAACTCGCTCTCGCCGGGCCCGGACGACGTGGGCGTGCCCTGGGCGATCGGCTCCCCCGAGGGCGGCCACGACGCGGTCCACCCGGGCCTCGGCACGATCGACGACTTCGATCGATTCGTGGCCAGGGCAGCCGAGTTGGACCTGGAGATCGCCCTCGACTTCGCCCTGCAGTGCTCCCCCGACCACCCCTGGGTGGAGAAGCACCCCGAGTGGTTCCACCACCGCGCCGACGGCACGATCGCCTACGCGGAGAACCCGCCCAAGAAGTACCAGGACATCTACCCGATCGCCTTCGACAAGGACATGCCGGGCCTGGTGCGCGAGACGCTGCGGGTCCTGCGGTTCTGGATGGAGCACGGCGTACGCATCTTCCGCGTGGACAATCCGCACACCAAGCCGGTGGTCTTCTGGGAGCAGGTGCTCGGTGACATCCGTCGCACGGATCCCGATGTTTTGTTCCTGGCCGAAGCGTTCACCCGTCCGGCCATGATGCACTCGCTCGCCAAGGCCGGCTTCCAGCAGTCGTACACCTACTTCACCTGGCGCAACTCCCGCCAGGAGCTGGTGGATTACGGCACCGAACTCGCCGGCGACGCAGCCGCGTACATGCGCCCCAACTTCTTCGTGAACACTCCGGACATCCTGCACGCATACCTGCAGGAAGGCGGCCGTCCGGCCTTCGAGGTGCGGGCCGTGCTCGCCGCGACGCTCTCCCCGACCTGGGGCGTCTACAGCGGATACGAGCTGTGCGAAAACGTATCTCTACGCCCCGGTAGCGAGGAGTATCTGGACTCGGAGAAGTACCAACTGCGGCCGCGGGACTGGGATTCGGCCGCACGCGAGGGGCGCACCATCGCCCCGCTCATCACCGCGCTCAACCGGATCAGGCGCGACCATCCGGCCCTGCGCCGGCTGCGCCCGCTCCGCTTCCACGACACGGACAACGACGCGGTGCTCGCGTACTCGAAACAAGAGAGCTCGAACACGGTTCTGGTGGTCGTGAACCTCGACGCCCACCACACCCAGGAGGCCACGGTCTCGTTGAACATGCCGGAACTCGGCCTTGAATGGCACGACTCCGTGCCGGTGTGCGACGAACTCACCGGAGAGACCTATCACTGGGGCAGGACGAACTACGTGCGCCTCGAACCGGGCCGGACGCCCGCGCACATCCTTCACGTCCTGCGACCGTCCTCACCGTCGATCGGAGGGTCACCCACACCATGATCGTCAACGAGCCAGTCCAGGACACCTTCGAGGACACCCCTGCCAAGGACCGTGATCCCGAGTGGTTCAAGCGCGCCGTCTTCTACGAGGTGCTCGTCCGCTCCTTCCAGGACAGCAACGGCGACGGCATCGGCGACCTCAAGGGCATCACCGCCAAACTGGACTATCTCCAGTGGCTGGGCGTGGACTGCCTGTGGCTGCCGCCGTTCTTCAAGTCACCGCTGCGCGACGGCGGTTACGACGTCTCGGACTACACGGCCGTGCTGCCGGAGTTCGGGGATCTCGCGGACTTCGTGGAGTTCGTGGACAGCGCGCACCAGCGCGGCATGCGCGTGATCATCGACTTCGTGATGAACCACACCAGCGACCAGCACCCGTGGTTCCAGGAGTCACGCAGCGATCCGGAAGGCCCCTACGGCGACTACTACGTCTGGGCGGACGACGACAAGCAGTACCAGGACGCCCGGATCATCTTCGTCGACACGGAGACGTCCAACTGGACCTTCGACCCGGTGCGCAAGCAGTACTTCTGGCACCGCTTCTTCTCCCACCAGCCGGACCTCAACTACGAGAACCCGGCCGTCCAGGAGGAGATCATCTCGGCGCTGCGGTTCTGGCTCGACCTCGGCATCGACGGCTTCCGCCTGGACGCCGTGCCCTATCTGTTCGCCGAGGAGGGCACCAACTGCGAGAACCTTCCTCGCTCCCACGAGCTCCTTAGAAGGGTCCGCAAGGAGATCGACACGCACTACCCGGACACGGTACTGCTCGCCGAGGCGAACCAGTGGCCGGAGGACGTCGTCGACTATTTCGGGGATTTCGAGGAGGGCGGCGACGAATGCCACATGGCCTTCCACTTCCCCGTGATGCCGCGGATCTTCATGGCGGTACGCAGGGAGTCCAGGTATCCGGTCTCGGAGATCCTAGCGAAGACTCCGGCCATTCCGTCCGGCTGCCAATGGGGCATCTTCCTTCGTAATCATGACGAGTTGACGCTCGAAATGGTCACCGACGAAGAGCGCGACTACATGTACTCGGAGTACGCCAAGGACCCGAGGATGCGCGCCAACATCGGCATCCGCCGGCGGCTCGCCACCCTCCTGGACAACGACCGCAATCAGATCGAGCTGTTCACGGCACTGCTGCTCTCGCTCCCGGGATCACCGATCCTCTATTACGGCGACGAGATCGGCATGGGCGACAACATCTGGCTCGGCGACCGGGACGCCGTCCGCACCCCGATGCAGTGGACCCCCGACCGGAACGCGGGCTTCTCGTCCTGCGACCCCGGGCGGCTCTACCTGCCGACCATCATGGATCCGGTCTACGGCTACCAGGTGACGAACGTCGAGGCGTCGATGGCGTCCCCGTCCTCGCTGCTCCACTGGACCCGCCGCATGATCGAGATCCGCAAGCAGAACAAGGCATTCGGGCTCGGCTCGTATACGGAACTCCCCTCGTCCAATCCCGCGGTGATCGCATTCCTGCGCGAGGCCCCTCCGACCGAGGAGGAGGGCGATGATCTGGTGCTGTGCGTGCACAACTTCTCGCGTTTCGCACAGCCCACGGAATTGGATCTCCAGGCCTTCAACGGGCGGCACCCCGTGGAACTGATCGGCGGGGTGCGCTTTCCGGCCATCGGTGAACTGCCGTATCTCCTGACCCTCGCGGGGCATGGGTTCTACTGGTTCCGGCTGCGGCGGGATGCGGCGTAGGTTGTGAGTTCAGATCAGTTGGTGAGTTTGGATCAGCTGGTGAGTTCAGGTCAGCTGGTGAGTTCAGATCAGTCGAGTTGACCGGACGCGGGCCGGCAGTTTTCGTCGGTCCGCTCCGGGCACTCGCCCCGCACGGCACACCCTCCCCCGTCCGCTGCGCGGAAGGACGCGACGCCATGTCGGAAGCGGTCACCCATGCCACCGGGCACCCCGAGCTGATCGAATCGCTGGATCCGCTGCTCAGGGAGTGGCTGCCGAGGCAGCGGTGGTTCTCCGGCAAGGGCCGACCGGTGACCGGGTTCGCCCTCGTCTCCGCGACCGAGCTACTGCCGCCGGGCTCGGCCACCGGGTTCCTGCACCTCCTCGTAGAGGCCCAACAGCCCCTCGTTCCGGGCCAGTCGGCGGCCGGTCCGGCGGACTGCTACCAGCTGCTCCTCGGGGTGCGTCGCACGCTGCCGCCGCATCTGGCGCCCGCGTTGATCGGGCATCTGGGGTCCGGGCCACTGGCGGGCAGCACGGTGTACGAAGGGCTGCGCGACCCCCGGCTCGCCGGGCTGCTCCTGGAGCGGCTGCGGATGCCCGGCCGTGCCGACGGACTGCTCTTCGAGCGGGACCCGGACAGCGAGATCGCGGCCGGGCTCACCCCCCGGATGCTGGGCGCCGAACAGTCCAACTCCTCGCTGGTGTACGGCGATACGTTCATCCTGAAGCTCTTTCGCCGGGTCGTCCCCGGCGACCAGCCGGACCTGGAACTGCCGCTCGCGCTCGCCCGCGCCGGGTGTGCGCGGGTGCCCGCACCGGTCGCCTGGTTCCGGCAGGGGCCGCACGTCCTCGGGGTGCTCGTGCCCTATCTGGCCGGGGCCGAGGACGGCTGGGAGCTGGCGCTGCGCCGGCTCGCCAAGGGAGACGACTTCACCGCCGAGGCGCGGGCGCTCGGGCGGGCCACCGCCGAGGTGCACTCCGCGCTCGCCGGGGCGCTGCCCACCGTGTCCCTCGGGCGGGCCCAGACCGAGCTGATCGCCGCCGGAATGCTGGAGCGCCTTGAGGCGGCGGCGCAGGCCGTGCCCGCGCTGCGGCCGTACGCCCCCGGGCTCGCGGTCGCCTTCGACGCGCTGGCCGACCTGGGTGATACGGACGGCGGGCGTGCCCAACGGGTCCACGGAGACCTGCACCTGGGCCAGTTCCTGCGGGCGCCGGACGGGGTCTGGTCGGTCATCGACTTCGAGGGGGAGCCGGCCCGGCCCCTCGCCGAGCGCCGCCGGCCGCAGCCGCCGGTACGGGACGTGGCAGGCATGCTGCGCTCCTTCGACTACGCGGCCCGCTCGCACCGGCCGTGGTCGCCCGACTGGGCAGCGGGCTGCCGGAACGCGTACTGCGCCGGGTACGCGGAGGCCGGCGGGGGCGATCCCCGGGAGCGGCCCGAACTGCTGCGGGCGTACGAGACCGACAAGGCCGTCTACGAAGTGCTGTACGAGGCCCGGCATCGGCCGGACTGGCTTCCTGTGCCCATGGCCGCGATACGTCGCCTCGCTTTTGGCGAGGCGTGATCTCTCTTTTGAGGAGGCTCCACCTGTGACCCCGCGTGATCCTGCCGGACCGGCCAAGCCTGCCAAGGGTGCCAAGACCACGAAGTCGGCCAAGACGGCCAAGGCTGTGAAGAAGAGCCCGGCCAAGAAGACGAGCCCGGATGTCCCCAAGCCCCGGGGCTCCGCCCCCGCTCCTCAAACGCCGGAGGGGCTGATTTTGCCCGAACCTCCGGAGGTGCCCAACCAGCCTGCCGAGCTTGACCGGTTGGACATCCATGACCGCGCCAGGCTCCTCCACGGCTCCCACCACGAACCCCACGCCGTACTCGGCGCACACTCCGTGGACGGCGGTGTCGTCTTCCGGGTGCTGCGGCCGTACGCACTGAAGGTCACCGTCCTCACCGAGGACCTGCGGGCCGAACTGCGCGACGACGGGGACGGGTTCTTCTCCGGCGTGCTCCCCCTGCGCGAGGTTCCGTCCTACCGGCTGCTCGTCGCGTACGAGGGCACGGAGCTCGAAACCGATGACCCGTACGGCTTCCTGCCCTCCCTCGGCGCCCTCGACCTGCATCTCATCGGCGAGGGCCGGCACGAGGAGCTGTGGCGGGCCCTGGGCGCGCGGCCCATGGAACACCAAGGGGTGACCGGCACCCGGTTCGCCGTGTGGGCACCCAATGCGCAGGGCGTGCGGGTCGTCGGGAACTTCAACTTCTGGGACGGCACCGGCTTCCCGATGCGTTCGCTGGGCGGCTCCGGCGTCTGGGAGCTGTTCATACCCGGCGTCGGCGAGGGCGAGGTCTACAAGTACGAGATCACCAAGCCGGACGGCGGCAAGACCCTGCGCGCCGATCCGCTGGCCCGGCGCACCGAGGTGCCGCCCGCCAACTCCTCGGTCGTCACGGACTCGCACCACGTGTGGCGGGACCAGGAGTGGATGGCGGGGCGGGCCGCCCGGCCGGTGCACGAGGCGCCGTTCTCGGTGTACGAGGTGCATCTCGCGTCCTGGCGTCCCGGGCTCACGTACCGCCAGCTCGCCGAACAACTCCCGGCGTACGTCAACGACTTGGGCTTCACGCACATCGAGCTGATGCCGGTCGCCGAGCACCCCTTCGGCGGATCCTGGGGCTACCAGGTCACCGGCTTCTACGCCCCGACGGCCCGGCTCGGCACCCCCGACGACTTCAAGTTCCTCGTCGACGCGCTGCACCGGGCGGGCATCGGCGTGCTCATGGACTGGGTGCCCGCGCACTTCCCGCGCGACGACTGGGCCCTCGCCGAGTTCGACGGCCGGACCCTGTACGAGCACGAGGACCCGCTGCGGTCCGCGCACCCCGACTGGGGGACCCTCGAATTCGACTACGGGCGCAAGGAGGTACGCAACTTCCTGGTCGCCAACGCCGTGTACTGGTGCGAGGAGTTCCACATCGACGGCCTGCGGGTCGACGCGGTGGCGTCCATGCTCTACCTGGACTACTCGCGCGAGCACGGCCAGTGGACGCCCAATGAGCACGGCGGCCGCGAGAACCTGGACGCGGTGGCCTTCCTGCAGGAGATGAACGCCACGGTGTACCGGCGCGCGCCGGGCGTCGTCACCATCGCCGAGGAGTCCACCGCCTGGGACGGCGTCACCCGCGCCACGCACCACATCGGCCCCGGCGGCTTCGGCGGGCTCGGCTTCGGCCTGAAGTGGAACATGGGCTGGATGCACGACTCCCTCGGCTACGTCAGCCATGAGCCCGTGCACCGCAAGTTCCACCACAACGAGATGACCTTCTCGATGGTGTACGCGTACAGCGAGAACTACGTCCTGCCCATCTCCCACGACGAGGTCGTGCACGGCAAGCGGGCCCTGGTCTCCAAGATGCCCGGGGACTGGTGGCAGCAGCGCGCCAACCACCGGGCCTACCTGGGCTTCATGTGGGCCCACCCGGGCAAGCAACTCCTCTTCATGGGGCAGGAGTTCGCGCAGGGCGCCGAGTGGTCCCAGGAGCACGGCCCCGACTGGTGGCTGCTCGACCCGTCCTACGGTGCGGAGGCCGACCACCGGGGCATCCGCGACCTGGTGCGCGACCTGAACACCGGCTACCGGGACCAGCCCGCCCTGTGGCAGCGCGACACCGACCCCGGCGGCTTCGCCTGGATCGAGGGCGACGCGGCCGAGGACAACGTCTTCGCCTTCCTCCGCCTCGACGCGGACGACTCACCGCTGCTCGCGGTGTGCAACTTCTCGCCGGTCGTCCGCCACGAGTACCGCCTGGGCGTGCCGGAGGAGGTCCCCGCCTGGCACGAGGTCCTGAACACGGACGCGGTCCGCTACGGCGGGGGCGGGGTCGGCAACCCCGGCACCCTCAAGCCGGACGCCCACGCCTCGCACGGCCGGGGCGCCAGCCTGCGGCTCGCGCTGCCGCCGCTTTCCACGGTGTGGCTGCGGCCGGCGTGATGCCCTGTCCGCAGGGGCGGGCCGGGCGGCCGCCGCCTACCCGAGCCCGGGCGGCAGTTGACCGGTGTGCACCACCCCCAGCGTGCGCGTGGCCCGGGTCAGGGCGACGTACAGGTCGCTCGTCTTGTACGCCGTCGGCTCCACCACGATCACCGAGTCGAACTCGAGCCCCTTCGACTGCCGCGCGTCGAGGAGCACCACCTGGTGGGTCAGGTCCGGCTCCGCCCCCGCCGTCACGCCGTCGAGGTGTTCGGCGAGCGCGGCGTGCAGGGCGCGCGGCGCGATCACCGCGAGGCGGCCCTCCGACGGGGTGAGGTCCAGCGCCAACTTGCCGACCAATGCCGGGAGCTCTGCGGGCGATACGGCCTCGACGAGGGGCCGTACGCCCGTCGAACGCACCGACCGGGGCGGCTCGAACTCCGGGGACTGCGCGCGCAGCACCCCCGCCGCGAGGTCCATGATCTCCTCGGGCGTGCGGTAGTTCACCCCGAGGCGGACCAGCTCGTAGCGGTCGTCGACGTACGGCCGGAGGATCTCCTCCCAGGAGCCGCACCCAGCCTCGTCCCCGGTCTGGGCCGGGTCGCCGACGAGGGTCATCGAGCGGGTCGGGACGCGCCGCATCAGCAGGCGCCATGCCATCGGGGACAGCTCCTGCGCCTCGTCCACGATGATGTGCCCGAACGCCCAGGTCCGGTCCGCCGCCGCACGCTCGGCGGCGCTGCGGTGGTCGGCCTCCTCGTGGCGCTCGGCCATGCGCTCGGCGTCGATGATGTCGTGCGCGGACAGGACCTCGGAGCCGTCCTCGTCGAGCTCCTCCTTGTCCTCGAACTCATAGGTGCGCGAGGCCCGCGAGACGTCAAGGACGCCCTGCGCGAAGGCGATCTGCTCCTGCCGCTCGACGTCGGCGGCGGCCCGCGCGGCCCGGTCGTCGTGGCCGAGCAGCTCGGCCGCCTCGTCGAGCAGCGGGACGTCGGCCGGGGTCCACTCGGGCTCGGCGACCCGCAGGCCGGTGGCGTCGATGCGGGCGGGGCGGCGGATCAACTCGGCCTCGTGGGCGGGCAGATGGGTCGGGTCGGCCAGGAAGTCGGCGACCAGCTGCTCGGGGGCGAGGACCGGCCACAGCGAGGCGATCGCGTAGTGCACGTCCGGGTTGGCGTCGAGCTCCGAGCGCAGCTGGGAGACGTCGGAGGCATCGAGGAGGTTCGGGCCGCCGTACGGGTCCGCGCCGAGGCGGTCCGCGAGCTGGTCCGTGAGCGCGTTGAGGACGAAGCCCTCGAAGTGTTCGCGGGCCAGGTTGTGCGGGAGGCCGGTCGAGCGGGCCTTTTCGCGGGCGTCCGCCACCGTGGCGTCGTCCAGCAGGAGGGTGTCGTTGTCGTGCGCGACCGCGAGCACCGGGTCGGGCAGGGCCTGCCAGTCGGCGACGACCTCGGCCAGTACCTCCGCCATGTCCGCCCGGCCCTTGATCGCGGCGGCCGCGGGGCTCTCCGTGCCGGTGGCGTGCACGCCCGGGTACAGCTCCGCCATCGTCGCGAGCAGCACGCCCGTCTCGCCGAGCGAGGGCAGCACCTCGCCGATGTAGCCGAGGAACGCCGGGTTGGGGCCGACGATCAGCACGGCGCGCTTCGCGAGGAGTTCCCGGTGGGCGTAGAGGAGGTACGCGGCCCGGTGCAGGGCGACCGCGGTCTTGCCCGTGCCCGGGCCGCCTTCGACGACCATGACGCCGCGGTGCGGGGCGCGGATGATGCGGTCCTGCTCGGCCTGGATGGTCTGCACGATGTCGCCCATGCGGCCGGTGCGGGCGGCGTTCAGGGCGGCGAGCAGCACGGCGTCGCCGTTCGGGTCCTCGAAGCCGGTGCGTTCGGCGTCGGACAGGTCGAGGATCTCGTCGTGCAGCGCGACCACCTCGTGCCCCTGCATGGTGATGTGCCGGCGGCGGCGCAGGCCCATCGGGGTGTGGCTGGTGGCCAGATAGAAGGGGCGGGCGATATCGGCCCGCCAGTCGATCAGAATCGGGGTGCGGTCCGTGTTGTCCTCTCGGATTCCGATGCGGCCGATGTGGTGCGTGCCGCCTTCTTGGGTGCCGCCTTCTTCGGTGCCGCCTTCTTGGAGATCGATTCGGCCGAAGCAAAGTCCGTTCTCCACGCCGTTCAGCTCGGCCGCGAGACGGCCCTGCTCGGCGACCGTCACGTCCCGCTCCAGGCGCGACTGGAACGTGCCTCCCGCCTGCGCGAGCGCGGCCTGCGTCGACTGCTCGGCGCGCGCCTGCAGCTCCCCCAGGCGCTCATAGAGCCCGGCGACGAATTCCTGCTCGTCGCCCAATTCTTTGAATTCGCCGGTTGACAATTCAGCTCCCCGCAAGGTAGAGTTCCTCTTGTTGGCCCCCAGTTGCGGGGCCTTTTCTGTTTGCACAGAAACACTCAATATACGCGCCGAAATACCCCGGACGTCAAGTCGTCCGGGGTATTTCCGTATATCGAGGGTGCCTTGCGAGGAAGACTGCTAGAGGACTTCCGCCAGCTCTGCGAGCAGCTTGCGCTTCGGCCGTGCGCCCACGACGGACCAGACCGGCTCACCGCCCTTGAACACCATCAGCGTCGGCATCGACAGCACGCCGTACGCCGTCGTCGTCCCGGGGTTCGCGTCCACGTCGAGCTGTACGACCTTCAGCCGCTCGCTCTCCTCCTGCGCGATCTGGCTCAGCACCGGCGCGAGCTGCCGGCACGGCCCGCACCAGGACGCCGTGTATTCGACCAGGACCGGCTGGTCCGCCCCGAGCACCTCGCTCGCGAAGTCCTCGTCCGTCACCTCGGCCACGCCTTCAGCCTTGTGGCTCACAGCCCCTCACCCTCTCCGCCGTTCACGGAATCGCTCAGCTCGCACCGGGCCTCCCCCGGCACCTCCGCCTCGACCGCCAGCGCGTCCCGCGCCTGCTCGGCCCGCTCCAACTGCGCCCCGACCTGGGCCCGCACCGACTGCAACTGCCCGATGAGCCCGTCGAGTTCGTCGAGCTTGCGGCGGTACACGGCGAGCGAGGCCGGACAGGCGTCTCCCTCGTCGTGCCCCGACCGCAGACACTCCACGAACGGGCGGGTCTCCTCCAGCTCGAACCCGAAGTCCTGCAGGGTCCGGATCTGCCGGAGCAGCCGCAGGTCGGACTCGTCGTAGGTGCGGTAGCCGTTGCCCGTGCGGCGTGCGGAGAGCAGGCCCCGGGACTCGTAGTAGCGCAGAGTCCGGGTGGTCGTCCCCGCCCGCTCCGCGAGCTCGCCGATTCGCATGCCTCGACGGTAGACCTTGACGTCGGGGTCATGGCTAGCGTGTCCCTGGGCGGGGGCGGCTGGGTGTCTTTTGCTTAGGTCGCGGGGGCTCTGCCCCCGGGCCCCCGGTCCTCAAGCGCCGGACGGGCTGGGTTTGGGGCAGGCGGGGCTTTGGGGCGTGCCCCTGCTGACCCGGTTTTGGTTCAGGAGGGGCCCTGCTGACCCGGTTGTGGCTCAGCGCCGTTGGTCAAGGCGGGGCCGTGTCGGTAGGTACGTGCTCGCCGCGGGCAATTGCAGGTGGTCCGGTATGCGTCGAGCACGCACCTACCGACCCGACCCCTCGCGTTCGTTCGTCGTGCGCCGCCGGTCAGTGGTCAGGCGCGTACCCGGCTGATCGCCGGTGGGCGGTGCGTACCCGGCTGATCGCCGGTGGGGGTGATCGATGTGACAAGTTCCCCCTGGCGGGGGGAGAGAGAAGGGCTTCAGGTCAGGCCTGCGGGCGTACTGCCTCGATCGTGGCCGTCCAGCTGTCCGCGCCATGGCCCTTGGCGATCGCCCGGTCCGCGACGGCCTTCATCGCGCGCAGGGCCGTCGTGTCGAGGTTGCGGTGGTCGGCGGCGTGGATGATGTGGTCGATCGCGGCCACCTCCATCGTCAGGTTGGCTTCGGCGCCGGGGTACTTGCCGTCGTCCGCCTCGGTGCCCATGCCCTCGATGATCGCGGGCATGATGCTCAGGAACCCGGTCAGGTACGGGGACAGGTGTGCGCCCTTCACCCCGTCGGCGCCGGCCAGGGCCAAGGCGTGGACCACGCCGGACATGGTGTGCCAGAAGAGGTCGAGCAGGGCCAGGTCGTAGACGCCGGCCAGGGCGTGCTCGTCGCCGAGGTGGGTGGCGTTGCCGCCCAGCGCCTTGAGGGCTGCTTCGTGCTTGTCGTACGCGGCCTTCGGGCCCGCGTAGAAGAACAGGGCCTCCGGCGATCCGATCACCGGTGTCGGCACCATGATCGCGCCATCGAGGTAGGCGATCTCGTGCTCGGCGGCCCAGGCAGCGGCCTCGCGGGCGCGCTCGGGGGTGTCCGAGGTCAGGTTGACCAGGACCCGGTCCTCGAACTCGGCGGCCAGCGGGGCGAGTACGGCTCCCGAGGCGTCGTAGTCGACCAGGCAGACGACGATCAGTTCGGAGGCGCGTACGGCCTCCGCGGCGGTGGCGGCGCGGACCGCGCCCTGGGCGATGAGCTGCTCGCCCTTGCCCGCCGAGCGGTTCCAGACGGTGGTGGGGTGCCCGGCACGGAGGAATGCGGCGGCGAGAGCCTGGCCCATGGAGCCGAGGCCCAGGACAGTGACAGGGGTCTTGGGATTGTTTGTGGCTGTCTGGGTGGTGTTGTTCGTCATGGTCATTATTCTTTGTGGCCGCCAACTTCCCCACAAGTACGGACTATTAAGTCAGGTACTCACCAAAAAGTAAGCATGAACCCGCTCGCTGTGCGACCAGCGGGCGCCCTCTCGGCGGCCCATGGGGCGGGCCTCGCGTGCATCTTCAGGAACTTGACGCAATGCAGCCATTGACGGCCCGCATGGCTGCAACTAGATAACTCTGAGAGCGCTCTCAAAGCTACCCCGTCCCCACGGAGGCGCACCATGAGCACAGCCCACCCCCGCCCCATGGACCCCATACCGTGCCCCCGCCGCAGACGGTGGCGGGCCGCCGTTCTCGCGGCCGGGGCCGCGGTCGCCCTGCTCACCGGCCTGATGGCGCCGGGCAGCGCGCGCGGCGACGTACCGCCACCGGGGGCCGGCTGGACCCTGCAGTGGAGTGATGACTTCAACGGGGCGGCGCGCTCGCTGCCCTCCGAGGCCAACTGGCAGATCGACACCGGGCACAACTACCCGGGCGGGCCCGCGAATTGGGGTACCGGTGAGGTCCAGAACTACACGGCGTCGCCCGACAATCTGAGCCTCGACGGCAGCGGCAACCTGCGCATCACGCCCCTGAAGGACGGCGCGGGCAACTGGACCTCGGCCCGCATCGAGTCCCGTCGCGCCGACTTCAAGGCACCCGCGGGCGGCACCCTCGCCATCGAGGGCCGCATCCAGATGCCCAACGTCACCGGCGACGCGGCGCTCGGCTACTGGCCCGCGTTCTGGGCGCTCGGTGCCCCGTACCGCGGGAACTACTGGAACTGGCCGGGCATCGGCGAGTTCGACATCATGGAGAACGTCAATGGGATCAACAGCGTGTGGGGCGTGCTGCACTGTGGGGTGAACCCCGGCGGACCGTGCAATGAGACCACCGGTATTGGTGCCAACCGTGCCTGCCCCCAGGCCAGTTGTCAGTCCGCGTTTCACACGTACCGCTTCGAATGGGATCGTGCAGTCAGCCCGAACGCCCTGCGCTGGTACGTGGACGGCCAGCTCTTCCACAGCGTCGACGAGAACCGCGTGGGCGCCGAGGCCTGGGCCAACATGACCAGCCACGCCGGGTACTTCCTGCTGCTCAACGTCGCGATGGGCGGCGCCTTCCCGGACGCCCTCGCGGGCAAGACCCCGACCGCCGCCACCGTGTCCGGCCGCGCGATGGCCGTGGACTACGTCGCGGTGTGGACGCGCGGCGGCGGGGGCGGCGACCCCGGCCCCGGCACCCCGTCGACCCTGCATCTGCGCGGCGACGGCACGCTCGGCGCGGGCACCGGCTCCGCGGCCACGACGACCCTCTCCTCGGCGGGCGGCGCCAACCACGACGGCACCCCGCACAACCCGAAGACCTTCACCGCGAGCGGCGTGAACGGCACCTACGCGGGCGGCTCGACGCAGTTCGACCTCCTGGTCGACGCGGGCACGACAGTGGCCAACGGGCAGCAGGTGCAGGTGAGTTATGACCGTACGGGCGACGGGACATGGGAGCGGGTGGAGACGTACGCCTACTTCGCGACCGATCCGGTGGCCGGATACGAGCACTACACGCAGGCCCGGGGCCTCAAATCGGCCACCGGCTCGCTCGGCACCATGACGAACGGCAAGGTGCGCGTCGAGGTGTGGAACGCCATCGGCAACGGCGCGAGCACCCTCGGCACCGGCAATCAGTCGCTCGTACGGATCCCCTTCGGCTGATCCCGGACCGGCCGACGACAGGCCCCGCACCGGAAGGACCCGGTGCGGGGCCGAAACCGGTGCGGGGCCGACATCCCCGCACAACAGCAGACAGTTACCCGCATCGACCTTGCTTTCCATGATCGGAGCGTGAATTCCCCCTGTTCAAGGGGGAGTTGAGCTGGCACAGTGATCCCCGGCCCCACCCCCCAGCTCCGATTCGTGGAGGCCCTGCAGCATGTCCAGCATCATCAAGCGCCGCATCGTCGCGGCCGGCACCGTCATCACCGCACTGGGAGCACTCGGCGCGGGCACCACCGGTACGGCGAGCGCGCAGAGCGTGACCCCGGCGGCCCTCAGCTGTGAGTCCGGCCACCTGTGCATGAAGGTCGTCGGCCAGCTGTTCCCCGTCAGCATCCCGGCCGACCGCCCCTACAGCTTCGGCAAGGCGGTCGACGTCACCGAGTACGTGAACAACTCGGACATGGGCTTCTGCGCCGACGCGAACCCGAACTTCGGCATCAAGCCCGGCGAGTCCTACTCCCTGTCCGTCCGTACGGGCGTCGTGAGCCTCAGCCTGCACCCGACGGGCGAGGGCTGTCTGGGCTGACGCGTCGTCGCTCTGGCGCCTCGTCGCTCTGACGCGTCACTGCGACGTCCCGGATCGCCCCCCTCCTTCCCCCTTTCCCCCTCCTTGGAGGCTCAGCATCATGCCCAGCACGTATCTGCGCCGTGCCGTCGCGGCCGGCGCCGTCCTCGCCGCCGTGGGAGCGCTCAGCGCGGCGACCGTCAGCACCGCCTCCGCGGCGGGCGACGACTCTCGCGCCCTCGTCTGCCAGCGGGGTTACGTCTGTCTCACGGAGTACGGCAACCCCGTCGTGATCATGCTTCCCGAGGGTGAGGCACGCACCTTCACCCCGGCCAAGACGATCCTGGAGGTGTCGAACTCCACGACCGTGTCGTACTGCATCGACGCGAACCCCAACACCGGTGTGGCGCCCGGCAAGATCCTCACCGCCAGGCAGACGGTGGACCGCATCTACCCCGTGCCCGCGGGGGCCGCCTGCCCGCTGTAGCGGGGGCGGGATGTGACGGCGTAAAGCCCTGACCGCCGGACGGCTGTGCGCGGCCGTCCGGCGGTCGGGGAGTCACACTTGGCGCGGTCAGGACCGCGCGGGATCAGACGAGTTCGCGGTCGGCGGCCGGCTGCGCGGCCGATTCGGTGACGACCCGCGAGCCCGCACCCCGGCGCCGCGGCAGCAGGAACGCCACGAGCAGCGTCCCGGCCCCGAGGATCACCGCGCCGATCAGGCTCGTGTGGGCGACCGCGTCGGAGAAGGCGGAGCCGACCGCGTCGGCCATCTGCTGGGCTCCGTGGGCGAGTTGCTCGGCCTGACCCTTGAGCTGGCCGGCCTGCTCGGGCGAGCCGGCCTGCGCCGCCTTGGCGGTAAGCGCGCGAGCCTGGTCGCCGACGCCCTGCGCGACCGCGTATCCGGCGCCGACCGAGTCCTGCGCCGTGGTCAGCGCGTCGGCCGGGAGCTTGGTGCCGGACGCCGCGTCGGCCAGGTTCGAGGAGTAGGCGTTCGCGAGGACCGAGCCGAGGATCGCGATGCCGAGCGAGCCGCCGAGCTCCAGGGAGGTGTCGTTCACCGCGCCGCCGACGCCCAGTTCGGACTCGGGGAAGGCGCCCATGATGGCGTCGGTGCAGGGCGAGAGCGCGAGGCCGATCGCCAGGCCGAGGATGATCAACGGGGCGACGAAGGCGCTGTACGTCGACGACGCGTCCACCTGCGCGAGGAGCGCGAGGGCCGCCGTACCGGCGACCATGCCGGCCGTGACCGTGACCTTCATGCCGAGGCGCGGGGTCAGGACGCCGGTGAGCGCGGAGCCGACGAAGACGGCACCGGCCAGCGGCAGCATCCGGATGCCCGTGTCCAGGGGGTTGTAGCCGAGGACGAACTGCAGGTGCTGGGTCAGGTAGTAGAAGGCGCCGAAGACCGCGAGGAAGAACAGCGCGACGGCGAGGTTCGAGCCGGCGAAGCCGCGGTTCGCGAAGCGGCGGACGTCCAGGACCGGGCGCGGGTGGCGCAGCTCCCAGACGACGAAGAGGACGAGGGCGACGCCCGCGACGACGGCCGCGCTGATCGCACCGACTCCCCAGCCGAAGTGCGGACCGTCGATGATCATGTAGACGAGCGCGCCGACCCAGACGACGGACAGGATGCCGCCGACGTAGTCGATCCGGCCGTGGTGCGCGGCCTTGGACGGCGGTACGAGGACGAGTGCGCCGACGATCGCGAGCGCGGCGATGGGCACGTTGATCAGGAACGTCGAGGCCCAGCCGTGGTTCTCCAGGAGCAGGCCCGCGACCAACGGGCCCGCGGCGATGGCGAGTCCGGCGGTGGCCGTCCACATCACGATGGCCTTGGCGCGCTCCTTCTTGGGGAAGGTCGCGGCGAGGAGGGAGAGGGTGGCAGGCATGATCATGGCGGCACCTACGCCCATGACCGCGCGGGCCGCGATGACCCCGGTGGAGCTGTCCACCAGGGACCCGGCCACCGCGCCGCCGCCGAAGACGAGCAGGCCGAGGATGAGCGCGCCGCGCCGGCTGTATTTGTCACCGATCGCCCCGAGCAGGAGCATCAGCGCCGCGTACGGAACGGTGTAGCCGTCGATGACCCACTGCAGGTCGGAGCTGCTGAGGTGCAGGTCCTTGGTCATGTCCGGGGCCGCGACGGTGAGCGCGGTGTTGGCCATGACGATGATCAAGAGGCTCAGGCACAGGACGAGCAGGGCCCACCAGCGCCGGGCGTAGGGCCGGTCCATCGAGTCGACGGGCTCTTTCATGACGAGGCTCATCGGGGGGGTGGCCTGCCTTTCTCCTCGGCGTACGCACACGGTCCCGGGCGCACACGATCTTGCACATCACTGTGCAACTGCACAACCGTGTGCAATTTACGCCACTGCACAGTGGTGTGCAATTCGAAGGGCATGGACAATGAGCGCATGAGCCGAGCCGACGCCAACCGCCGCCGCATCCTCGATGTCGCCCTCGCGGAGCTGCTGCGCGACCCGGACGCATCGATGGACCAGATCGCACGGGCGGCCGGGGTGGTCCGGCGCACCGTCTACGGCCACTTCCCCAGCCGCGAGATCCTGGTCGGCGCCCTGGTCGACGACGCGGTGGAAGCGGTCGCCGCGGCGCACGGCACGGACCGCGCGACCTCCCCCGACCCGGCGGCGACCCTGGCCCGCGACACCCTCGCGGTCTGGCGGATCGCGGACCGCTACCGGCTGCTTGTCTCGATGGCCCAGCGCAGCGTCACCATGGAGGGCATCCGCACCCGCCTCGCCCCGGTCCGCAAGGAGTGCGCCGAGCTGCTCCAACGCGGCCTGGACCAGGGCGCGTTCAGCTCACCGCTGCCGCCCGAGGCATTGGCGTACGTCCATGAGCAGGTGCTCTTCGGCCTCCTGGAGGCGGTGAACGACGGCGTCCTGCCCAGCGAAGAGGCGGGCCGCTCGGCCGCGGTCACCTGTCTGACCGCGGCGGGCGTACCCGCCTCGCGCGCCGTGGAACTGGTCGCCGCCGTCGACGCGGCACCGGCCCCGTAACCGCCCTCGTCAGGCCGAGACCAGCCTGAGCACCAGCACGGCCGCCGCGATCAGGGCCAGCACGACCGCCGGCGCCATCTCGTAGTTCTTCGCCCGGACATGGGTGACGACCGCGCCCACGAAGTAGAGGACGACGCCGATCGCGGCCGCGACGCCGATCGGCGCCACCGCGAGGCCCACAAGTAGGCCTATCGCCCCCGCCGTCTTGAGCGTGGCCAGGCGCGGCAGCCAGGAGTCGGGCACGCCCACCTTGGCCATGGACTCGGTGATTCCGTCGTTCCTGGTGAAGGTCAGGAAGGCCGATGCGGACAGGACGAGCGCGAGCAGGGTGCCGACGGCGGCGTAGGCGATGAACATGAGGAATCACTCCAAAGTTTTGGGACGCCGATGATGTGCACCGTTAAATGATTGAAGCACATCAACGATTTTTACGCATCCATCATCGGCTCACTGCTACCGTGGAGCCATGGCAGCAAAGGACGAAGGCACCCCGGACGCGTCCGCGAAGGACCGTCTCGGCTTCCTGCTCGCGTACCACGGCAGCAGCACCGAGACCCTGATCCGCCGGGCGCTCGCCACGACCGGACTGGCGCCCCGGCATGCGATGACGCTGATCCAGCTCGCCGAGGGCCCGGTCACCCAGAAGGCGCTCATCGAGACCCTCGAGGTCGACCCGAGCGTGCTCGTCTCGCTGCTCAACGACCTGGAGGGCGACGGCCTGGTGAGCCGCCGCCGCGACCCCGCCGACCGGCGCCGGCACATCGTGGAGATCACGCCCGAAGGCACGGCTCGGCTCGAGAAGTCGGGCACGGCGCTCGACACGGTGGAGCGCGAACTGTTCGCCGACCTCTCCGAGCGGGACCTCACCGCGCTGCGCAGGATCCTCGGCAAGCTGCGTACGGCGCCGGAGGACTTCAGCTGTACGGAGGCGTGAGCGCCCGGCCGACCGGCCGCCGCGCATGACTGGCCGGCCGGCCGGACACGGCCACGCACGGGAGCCCGGGACCTCAACAGGTCCCGGGCTCCCGTGCGTGCGTACGGCGGAGTGCGGATCAGACTCCGGCCGGCTCCTTCGCGCCACCCTGCGGCGGCACGTCGGCGGACCCGTCCGGAGCGTGCTCGTCGAGCAGCGTCTTCTCGTCGAACGGCAGCTTGCCCGCGAGGACTTGGCCGACCCGCTCCTTGTCGATCTCCTTCGTCCAGGTGCCGATCAGGACCGTGGCCACGGCGTTGCCCGCGAAGTTGGTGAGCGCGCGCGCCTCGCTCATGAAGCGGTCGATGCCGACGATCAGGCCGATGCCGTCCACCAGGGCGGGCTTGTGCGACTGGAGGCCGCCGGCCAGGGTCGCGAGACCCGCACCGGTCACGCCCGCCGCGCCCTTCGAGGCGACGAACAGGAAGAGCAGCAGCGGGATCTGCTCGCCGATCGACATCGGCGTACCCATGGCGTCGGCGATGAACAGCGACGCCATGGTCATGTAGATCATGGTGCCGTCGAGGTTGAAGGAGTAGCCGGTCGGGATCGTGATGCCGACCACCGGCTTGCTGACGCCCATGTGCTCCATCTTCGCGATGACCCGCGGCAGCGCCGACTCGGACGACGAGGTGGACAGGATCAGCAGGAACTCGCGGCTCAGGTACCTGAAGAGCGTGAGGATGTTCAGCCCCGCGACCACCCGCAGCAGCGTGCCGAGGACGATGAAGACGAACAGGAAACAGGTGGTGTAGAAGCCGAGCATCAGGATGGCGAGGTCCTTGAGGACGTCCGCGCCCGCGGAGCCCACGACGGCGGCCATCGCTCCGAAGGCACCGACCGGCGCGGCCCACATCACCATGGCGAGGACGCGGAAGACCAGGCGCTGGATGTGCTCGACACCGCGCAGGACCGGCGCTCCGGCCGCTCCCATGGCCTGCAGCGCGAAGCCCGCGAGCAGGGCGATGAGCAGCGTCTGCAGCACCTCGCCCGAGGTGAAGGCGGAGACGAACGTCATCGGGATGATGCCGAGCAGGAACTCGGTGGTGTTCTTGGCCTCCGCGTCGACCTGCGCATGGCCGACGTCCTTGACCGCGTCGGTCACCGCGAGGCCCGTGCCCGGATCCAGGATGTTGCCGACGACCAGGCCGATGCCGAGCGCGACCAGCGACATGACCGTGAAGTAGACCAGGGCGATACCGCCGACGGCACCGACCTTGGCGGCCTTCCGCACCGAGCCGATGCCGAGCACGATCGTGCAGAAGATGATGGGCGAGATCATCATCTTGATCAGGTTCACGAAGCCGGTGCCGATGGGCTTCAGCTCGACCGCGAAGTCGGGGGCGATCAGGCCCACCGAGATACCGAGGACGACTGCGACGATCACCGCGATGTACAGGTAGTGGGTGCGGTCCCGTCTGGTTTCTTTACTGACTGCGGGTGCCGGTTCGGGGGTGCTGGCGGCCACGGCTGCCCTCCTTGACGTCTGCGTCGGCATCACCGGCGTGCGGCTCACGTCCGGGGTGGGGGATGCCGTGACTATGTCCCGCCCTGTGAGCACGGTCACCCTTGCGTTCATTTAGTTCGCGCTTATCTGCCCAGGCACACTGGCCGCATGCCCCCTGCCGTCCGCATCCCCCGACCCCGCAGCCTGGCCGGCCAGCTCTTCGCCATGCAGGTCGTCCTTGTCGCCGTGGTGGTCGCCGGGTGCGCGGTCTTCGCGTACGTCACCGCGCACGACCGGGCCGAGGAGGCGGCGGGCCGCCAGGCCGGGGCCACCGCGCGGGCGGTGGCGGACTCTCCGTCGGTACGCACGGCCGTACGCTCCGCCGATCCGTCGGCCCGGCTGCAGCCGTACGCGGAGCGGGTACGCAAGGACACCGGCGTCGACTTCGTCACGATCATGGACACGGACGGCATCCGCTGGACGCACCCGCACCGGGACGAGATAGGCGAGCACTTCCTCGGCAACACGGCCCGCGCGCTGCGCGGCGAGACCTTCAGCGAGACCTACACCGGCACGCTCGGCCCGTCCGTGCGGGTCGTCACGCCGATCCTGGACGGCGGGCGGATCACCGGCCTGGTGAGCGCGGGCATCACCGTACGGAGCATCAGCGAACAGGTCGGCAAGCAGCTGGCCGGGCTGCTCGGCGTCGCGGCCGGGGCGCTGGCCCTGGGCGGCCTGGGAACGTACGTCATCAACGCCCGGCTGCGCCGCCACACCCACGGCATGAACGCGGCCGAACTCAGCCGGATGCACGCCTACCACGAGGCCGCGCTGCACGCCGTGCGCGAGGGCTTGCTGATGCTGGACGGCACCCGGCGGATCGCCCTGATCAACGACGGGGCCCGCGAACTCCTCGCCGTCCAGGGCGACGTGGTGGGCCGCGGCATCGCCGACCTCGGCCTGCCCGCCCCGCTGACCGGCGCCCTCCTCGCCACCGAGCCCCGCGTCGACGAGGTGCACCTCACGGCCGACCGTGTCCTGGTCGTCAACACCTCCCCGGTCTCCGGCGGCGAGCGGCGCGGCACCGTGGTCACCCTCCGCGACCACACCGAACTGCAGTCCCTGACCGGCGAGTTGACCCACGAGCGGGGCTTCACCCAGGCCCTGCGCTCACAGGCCCACGAGGCCGCCAACCGGCTCCACACGGTCGTCTCACTGATCGAGCTGGGGCGCGCCGACGAGGCGGTCGACTTCGCCACGGCGGAGCTGGAACTGGCGCAGACCCTCACCGACCAGGTGGTCGCGGCGGTCTCCGAACCCGTCCTCGCGGCGCTGCTGCTCGGCAAGGCGGCACAGGCCAACGAGCGGGGCGTCGAGCTGGAGGTCTCCCCCGACAGCCGCCTCGACGACGGACTGCTGCCCGCCTCCCTGCCGGCCCGCGACCTGGTCACCGTCCTCGGCAACCTGATCGACAACGCGGTGGACGCCGCCGTCGGCACCCCCGGCGCGAAGGTCACGGTGACGGCACTCGCCGCATCCGACGAACTCCTGCTCAAGGTGACCGACACGGGCCCGGGCGTCCCACCCGGCCAGGACGTGTTCCGCCGCGGCTGGTCCGGCAAGGGCGAGGGGCGGGGGCTCGGGCTCGCCCTGGTGCGGCAGACGGCGGAGCGGCATGGGGGCTCGGCGGAGTCCGGCTCACCCGAACCGCCCGCCTCGGGTGCGGAGTTCACGGTACGGCTGCCACTTTCGGCCCGTCCGGCCCATCCGGGCTTCCCTGATCCAGCCCGTCCGGCGTTTGAGGACGAGCGCGAAGCGCGAAAAGGGGGGCCCGGGGGCACAGCCCCCGAAACGGGCCCTGGGGCCGAAGCCCCCAGAACCGCCCCCCACCCACCCCAAGCGGCGCAGCCTTTCGGGAAGGGGCGGGTAGGGGAATCAAAAGACGCGGAGGCCAACCGATGACCGAGCAAGCCCCCATCCGCGTCCTCGTCGTCGAAGACGACCCCGTGGCAGCAGACGCCCACGTCATGTACGTCAACCGCATCCCCGGCTTCGAAACCGTCGGCAAGGCCCACTCCGCAGCAGAAGCCCGCCGCGCACTGGCCAAGTGCGAGGTCGACCTGCTCCTCCTCGACCTGCACCTCCCCGACGGCCACGGCCTCCACCTGGCCCGCTCCCTGCGCGCCGCAGGCCACCACGCGGACGTCATCGCCGTCACCTCGGCCCGCGACCTGGCCGTCGTACGGGAAGGCGTCTCCCTGGGCGTCGTCCAGTACGTCCTGAAGCCCTTCACCTTCGCCACCCTGCGCGACCGCCTCGTCCGCTACGCCGAGTTCCGCCACGGCGCCGCCGGCGAGGCCAGCGGCCAGGACGAGGTCGACCGCGCCCTCGCCGCACTGCGCTCACCCCAGCCGGCGGCCCTGCCCAAGGGCTTGAGCGCGCCCACCCTGGACCGCGTCACCCACATTCTGCGGACGACCCCGGAGGGCGTGACCGCGACCGCCGCCGCCGAGACCGCGGGCATCTCCCGCATCACGGCCCGGCGTTACCTGGAGCACCTGGTCACGGCCGGGCTCGCGGCACGCAGTCCGCAGTACGGGCAGGTGGGGCGGCCGGAGCTGAACTATCGGTGGACCACTGCAGCCAAATAATCGCGGCATCTGCCGTAATACCGGCCAAATAGCGGCAGTTGATGCATAGGGCCAGAAGCATCTACGTACCAGGGTGGCCCGGCCCATAGGGTTCGAGGGAACACTCGAGTGGGATCTGATCCCCCTCGACTTCCCAGGGGGGAATCCATGAAGATCCATCCCATCACCGGCTTCATAGCCGCAACCGCCGTCGCCGCCACCGGCCTGGCGATGTCCCCGGCCTCCGCGGCCCCGGCCGCAGCGCCCCTCCACCAGAGCGGGCTGCACCTCGGCTACATCCACTACGACTCACGGGGCAGCGACACCGGCTCGAACAGCTCCCTGAACGACGAGTGGGTCAACATCCACAACAGCGGCAGCTCGGCCGTCCAGCTCAAGGGCTACAAGCTGAAGGACAACACCGGCTACACCTACACCTTCGGCAGCTACAGGATCGGCGCCGGCAAGACGGTCAAGGTCCGCACAGGCGTGGGCACGAACGCGTCCGGCGTCGTCTACTGGGACCGCGGCTGGTACGTATGGAACAACACCGGCGACAAGGCCCGCCTGATCAGGCCGACCGGCACCCAGCGGGACTCCTGCACATGGGGCAGCGGCCACAGCGCGATCAGCTGCCACTGACTTCACCTGCAGGCTCGCGGCCTGGACGCACGGGCATTGACCTGGCCAGACTGGGCGCTTACGTTCACCGAGCAGCCAACGAAGGCCCTGGGAGGTCGTACCCGTGCGCCCCACCGCCCCACTGCTCGTCGCCACCGTGCTCGTCGCCGGCACCGCGCTCACCGCGTGCGGCTCGGACTCCGGGAGTGATCCGGATGTCGTGAAGGTCTCGTACAAGCAGTCCATGGACAACTCGGTCAAGGTCATGGACACCTATCTCGGCGAGATGACCAAGCAGTTCGAGAAGGCGAACCCGGGCAAGAAGGTGAAGCTTGTCCCGATCAAGGCGCCGGACTCCGAGTACTACACCAAGCTGCAGCAGATGCTCCGCTCCTCGAAGACCGCGCCGGACCTGGTCTACGAGGACACCTTCCTCATCAACTCGGACATCACGAGCGGGTACTTGAAGCCGCTCGACCCGTACCTGAACAAGTGGAAGGAATGGCCCAACTTCATCGACACCGCCAAGGCGGCGGCCAAGGGCGAGGACGGCAAGACGTACGGCGTGCCGGACGGCACGGACACCCGCGGGCTGTGGTTCAGCAAGGCCCTCTTCAAGAAGGCGGGACTGCCCGAGGACTGGCAGCCCAAGAACTGGGACGAGGTGCTTGACGCGGCCCGGACCATCAAGGAGAAGGTCCCCGGCGTCACCCCGCTGAACGTCTACACCGGCAAGCCCGCCGGCGAGGCCGCCACCATGCAGGGCTTCCAGATGCTCCTGTACGGGACGGAAGGCGTGAGCACGGGCGCGGACACCGACCCGCTGTACGACGCGAAGTCGAAGAAGTGGGTGCAGGGCGGGCAGGGCTTCAAGGACGCGCTGAAGTTCGTGGAGACCGTCTACAAGGAGAAGCTCGGCCCGGACGTCGAGGACGCGCTCGATCCCAACTTCGGCACCACGGTCCGCGGCAGCCTCCTCCCCAAGGAGAAGCTGGCGATCAACCTCGACGGCTCCTGGCTGCCGCAGGACTGGCAGGAGGGCGCGGGCCACGAGTGGCCGACCTGGTCGAAGGAGCTGGGCCTCGCCGCGATGCCGACGCAGAACGGCCAGGCGCCCGGCAAGGTCTCCATGTCCGGCGGCTGGACCTGGTCGATCCCGTCGAAGGCCGCCAACCCGGATCTCGCGTTCAAGTTCATCGAGACCATGCAGACCAAGGCCAACGCCCAGAAGTGGTACATCGCCAACTCCGGCATCTCGGTGCGCGAGGACGTGGCGAAGGACCCGGCGTACGTGAAGGCGCAGCCCGGCATCAAGTTCTTCACGGACCTGGTCGCCACGACGCACTACCGGCCCGCGTTCCCCGCGTACCCGAAGGTCTCGGTCGCCATCCAGGAGGCGATGGAGGGCGTGACGACGGGCGATGCCTCGGTCGACGACGCGGCGAAGGGCTACGACGAGGAGCTCGAATCGGCGACCAACGGCGAAGTGATCAAGAAGTGAGCGTCCGTACGTGAAAACAGCTCACCGGGGCGGCGGCCCGCGTCGCCGCCCCCGCGTCCTCCGCGCCCTGCCCCTCACCCCCGCCGTCCTCGTGATGCTGGCGTTCCTTGCAGGACCGATCGGCTACTGCGTCTATCTGGCCTTCACCGACCTGCAGTTGACCGGCCAGGCCGAGTCGAGCTTCGTCGGGTTCGACAACTTCCTGGACGCGTTCGGTGACGAGGACTTCCTCAACGCCGTCTGGCTGACGCTGGTGTTCACGGTGCTGTCCTCGCTCATCGGGCAGAACACCCTGGGCCTCGGCCTCGCCCTGCTGATGCAGCGCGCGTCGAAGGCGGTACGCACCCTCACGGGCGGCATCGTGATCACGGCGTGGGTGCTGCCGGAGGTCGTCGCGGGTTTCTTGCTGTACGCGTTCTTCAAACGCGACGGCACCCTGAACGCGGTCCTCGACTGGCTCCATCTGCCCACCCAGAACTGGCTGTTCGCGCTGCCGATCCTCGCGGTGTCGTTCGCGAACGTCTGGCGCGGCACGGCCTTCTCGATGCTCGTCTACTCGGCCGCGCTCAACGAAATCCCCAAGGAGATCGTCGAGTCGGCCCAGATGGACGGCGCGGGCGGCCTGCGCCGTCTCTGGCACATCACCCTGCCCATGATCCGCCGCTCCATCGGCACCAACCTCATGCTGAACACCCTGCAGACCCTGTCGGTCTTCGGCCTGATCTGGGTGATGACCCGCGGCGGACCCGGCAACGACAGCCAGACGCTGCCGCTGTACATGTACGAGCAGGCCTTCCAGAACAGCATGATCGGGTACGCGACCGCCGTGGCCCTGCTCCTGCTCGTGGTCGGCTCGCTCTTCTCGGTCGTCTATATGCGCCTGCTGCGGACGGAGATCTGACATGGCGACGCGCACGTTCGCCGCCCGGTCACGCGGCCCGTTCCTGACCCCGCGCACGGCCCGCCGCCTCGCCGCCGACCTGGGCCTGCTCGCCCTGGCCGCCGCCTTCGTGCTGCCGCTCGCCTGGGTGGTCCTGTCGTCCCTGGACGAGAAGGCCGACCTGAGAGTGCAGTGGCCGAAGGAGGCGTCCTTCGCCAACTTCGACGCCGTACTGACCGACGAGATCACCTTCACCCCCCTCCTCAACAGCCTCCTCCTGTGCGGCGTCGCGACCCTCCTCACGGTGGTCTGCGCGGCACTCGCCGCGTATCCCCTCTCCCGCTACCGCTCCCGCCTGAACCGCCCGTTCCTGCTCACGATCCTCTTCGCCACGTGTCTGCCGATCACCGCGATCATGGTGCCGGTGTACGCGATGTTCGTTCAGGTCGAGCTGATCGACACCATGCAGGGCGTGATCTTCCTCTTCGCCGCGTCCCAACTGCCGTTCGCCATCTGGCTGATGAAGAACTTCATGGACGGCGTCCCCAAGGAACTGGAGGAGGCGGCCTGGACGGACGGCGCGTCCCCGCTGCAGTCCCTGTTGCGGATCGTGCTGCCGCTGATGGGACCGGGCGTCGCGGTCGTCACGGTCTTCTCGTTCGTGATGATGTGGGGCAACTTCTTCGTCCCCTTCATGCTCCTGCTGAGCCCGGACCAGTTCCCCGCGGCGGTGAGCATCAACGACTTCTTCGGCAACCGCGGGACGGTCGTGTACGGGCAGCTCGCCGCGTTCTCGATCATCTACTCGACGCCGGTGATCGTGCTGTACATGCTCGTCGCGCGGCGGCTGGGTGGAGGCTTCGCGCTGGGCGGGGCGGTCAAGGGCTGAACCGCGGCGCCCCCACCGGTCAGGGCGTGACCGGGGCCTTGCAGCCGTGGGCCTTGGCCGAGCGGGTGGCGAAGGCCTTGAGGGCGGCTCGGGCGTAGGTCTGGTCGGCCTTCGTGTAGTCCCCGCGTGCGGCGGACTCGCGGTCCCACCCCGTGCTGTCGAGCACGGCGAAGGTGGCGGATCCGGCACTGCCGGGGCACTTGGCCGTGCCCCAATACCCTTCGCGCAGCTTGCCCTTGGCGCCCTGGAACGGGGTCGGCTCCTCGTAGTCGTAGTCGTCCTGCTCGGCGCCGTACCGCTCCGCCTCGGCGTACGGGCCGTAGCGGGCGCTGAGCCTGAAGCGCTGCTCGCCCAGCACGTCACCCACCTCGCAGACCTCGGCGGGCGCACCCGCCCGGGCGCTCTCCCACGCACGGGTGACGTCCCGGCTCCGGACGGGCACACCGGCACACGTGCCGTCGGCGCCCGCCAGGGCGATGTGCTCGTCCTCGTTCACCGGCTGGGCGACGGTGCGCAGGCGTGTGCCCAACGGGGCGTCGCAGCGCCAGTGTTCGGAGGCGTTCGCGGCGGTGGCAGTGGCGATCCGGGCGAAGGCGGTGCGCCGGTCCGGGTTGTCCGTGGTGCTCTCCTCCAGCTCCACCTTCACCTTGACGAGCAGATCGTTGCGTCCTTTGCGGCAGTCGAGCAGCACATGGGTCGCCACGGCGTCGTCCCCGTCGGCCTCCTCGGCGAAGACGCCGTGCCAACCCCGGCCGAGCGGCACGGATCTGGAGGTGTTGAGGTCGCCGTACAGTCCCCGGCCGCCCGCTTGGTCGGCGCGTTCGTACTTCGGGGTGGGTACTGCATAGATGTCCACCGAGACCTCTCCCACGTGGGGCGCTTCCCCGACGAGGTCGCAGCCCACCTGAAGCGTGCCCTTGCTGCCGTCGAGCGATCCTTCGGAGAAGGCCTCCTCGTCCTCGTCGGCCTGCACCCCGGCGCCCAGGACCGCCTTCGTCTCACGCTGGGCGACGACTCCTTCGCAGGCATCGTCGAACGCGTCCGCCTGTGGCGATCCGCCACCGAACACGAGCCAGCCGCCCGCAGCGAGGACCAGCGCGCAGACGACCACCGCCAACCTCCCTGCGTACGGCCGCAGTTGCGTCAGCTGTCCCACGACTCGGCCTCCTGCAGAATTTCGGTGTCCCGGCAGTGGGCCTTCTTCGCCCAGCCGCCGTCGGCCGTCAGGTAGCGGTCCAGGAGGGCGCGCACCTGTGTCGAGAGCTTCTTGCGCTCGCCCTTCTCGAAGACGTACGCCTCGTCGCCGTACCCGTCCTCGGAGCCGAGCGTGAAGTCGGGCCGGAGGGCGGCCCGGTGATAGGCCGTGCCCCCGTCGCACACCGATCGGGCCCACAGTTCGAGCCGGCTCTCGCTGCTGAACACGATCTGCCCCGGTGTCAGGCCGGGCACCTGCTCGCGGTGCCGGAACGCCAGCTCGGCCACGGCCTTGCGGTACTCCCGCTCGCCGTCCGCCAGAAAGAGACCCGAGCGGCTCTCCACCCCCGCCTCGATGACGGGGACTCCCTCGACGGACGAGCCGGAATCCCGCCGCACCAGGCAACTCCCCTGCTGCCGGTAGAAGGACGCGTCCCCGGAACGGATCCAGTCGTCGGCGCCGATCCCCAGCGCACCGGGCTTCAGCCAGGAACAGAGGCCGGACGGCTTCCCCGCCATGACGGCTTCGGCCTCGTGCGAGGGTTTCGTGGTCAGCGGGTCGGTGCCGCACTTCTGCCGCGCGGCGACCCAGTTGGCGACCCGCACTGCGGTGCGCGCCACCCGGTACCGGTTCGCCTTCGAGGGGTCCCCGTAGGAGTCGTCCCCCGTCGGCAGGTCGACGGTCACCTCGAAGTCCTTGCTCTCGCGGACCCGGCCCTGCACCCCGCCGGGGCACTCCACGACCAGGGAAGCGCGCGCTCCGTTGTCGTCCGCCAGCAGCCCCCTGGTGCCGGACGGCAGCCGGAACGGGAAGGGGTACGTGTCGTCGGCGGAGGCACGCGGCGCCCCGAGCAGCCCCTCCGCCCGCACCTGCACCCCCAGGTCGAGCCGGCAGTCGAGCAGCGCCCGGCTCTCCTGGCGGGGATCGAGCATCGAGCCGAACTCCTCGCCGTGCACCGGGGTGCCGTCGGGCACGAAGGCGGCCAGGTACTTCTGCGGCAGCAATCCCTCGCAGGCCGCCAGGTGCGCCTTGTTCGCAGCCTTCAGGTCGTCGCGCCGGTCCCCGCGCTCCTCGCACGAAACGGCCCACCACGCGATCACGGCTCCGACCACGACGAGCGCCACGCACCGTGGCACCCACAGCCGCCACCCGTACCGATAGTCCCCCGCCACCCGGCTCCCCCTCGCCCGATCCGGCGGCGCACGCTACCAGCCGCCCCACCCCCGTCAGGGCCTGCACACACAACGTCCACACACCGCCCAGATGATGGACGCCCCACCACGACTTCCCAGGTGAGGGCGTAGACGCCGTGCGTTCCTACGAGAGGTGATCTCAGCAGAACGCACCGTAGTCGACCGACGAGTAGCCCCCTAGCGTGTGCTCGTGCACCAGCAGAGTCAGCCCACACCTCCCTTCAACGCCCCAGCCGCCCGCCGGCTGCGCGAGGCGCTGGGGATGGCCCCCGGTCATGTCGCGTACGGCATCCGCGCCAGCTACGGGCTCAACCACATCACCCCGGACCACATCTCGGCCTGGGAGCGCGGGACGGCCGCGCCCACCGCGGCCGAGCTGAGCGCGCTCGCCGGGGCGCTGTGGTGTGCGCCGGGTGAGCTGCTCGGGGCCGCGACCACCCTGCGGGAGCACCGCCTCGCGCGCGGCCTCGCGCCGGAGGACGTGGCACGGGCGGTGGGCTTCGACCACGAGTCGTATCTGCGGATGGAGGACTCGGGCCAGTGGCGCGGCAACGACCGGCAGTCGGCCGCCCTTGCCCAGGTGCTCGGCCTGTCCCCGCAGGACTTCGCGACGGTGACCGGCCTCGACGAGAAGCTGGCCGACCTCCTGCGCAGCGCGGTGTCCACGCGCTGGCAGGCGTACGTCCGCCCGATCTCCAAGCTCCTGCCGGTGGACCGGCACCGTCTGGAGGACGTGCTGGAGCACATGCACGACGACTACCACGCCCGGATGGCATCGACCCTCGGCTGGGGCGACAGCAGTGCGGAGGACGGCGGGGACTCGGGGCGGGAGTTCCTCGCGGAGATCGTGCCGGTCTTCTGGGCCGAGGTCCGCGAGGCCGGGGCCTGAGACGCCGGAGCCGGAGGCCCGAGGCCCGAGCCGGGACCTGAGTCGCCGGAACTGAAGCACAAAGCCCCGCTGCCCCGGGACCGAAGTCCTGGGGCAGCGGGGCTTTGAGACGTACGCCCAACCGGGTCGGAAGACCGGCCGGAGAGCGGTCAGAACACCGACTCGGCCTCGTCCATGCGGTATTCGGGCACCGTCTTGAGCTCGGTGACGGCGTCCGCGAGCGGCACCATGTCGATGTCCGTGCCGCGCAGGGCGGTGAACTTGCCGAACTCCCCGCGGTGCGCGGCCTCCACGGCGTGCCAGCCGAAGCGGGTGGCGAGCACCCGGTCGTACGCGGTCGGGGTGCCGCCGCGCTGCACATGGCCGAGGATGACCGGCTTGGCCTCCTTGCCGAGGCGGTGCTCCAGCTCCTGGGCGAGGGCGGTGCCGATGCCCTTGAAGCGCTCGTGGCCGAACTGGTCGATCTCGCCGGTGCCGTAGTCCATCGTGCCCTCGACGGGGTGGGCGCCCTCGGCGACGCAGATGACGGCGAACTTCTTGCCGCGCGCGAAGCGTTCCTCGACCATCTTGACCAGCTGGGCCGGGTCGAAGGCCCGCTCCGGCAGGCAGATGCCGTGCGCACCGCCGGCCATGCCGGACTCCAGCGCGATCCAGCCCGCGTGCCGGCCCATGACCTCGACGACCATGACGCGCTGGTGCGACTCGGCCGTGGTCTTGAGGCGGTCCATGGCCTCGGTGGCGACGCCGACCGCGGTGTCGAAGCCGAAGGTGCGGTCGGTGGCGTTGATGTCGTTGTCGATGGTCTTCGGTACGCCGACCACCGGCATGCCCGCGTCGGAGAGCATCCGGGCCGCGGTGAGCGTGCCCTCGCCGCCGATCGGGATGAGGACGTCGATGCCCAACTTCTTGGTGAGGGCCGGGGCGTTGGCCACGGCCTCCTGCAGCCGGCCCTTCTCCAGGCGGGCGGAGCCGAGGATGGTGCCGCCGCGAGAGAGGATGCCGCTCACTCCGACCAGGTCGAGAGGGCGGTAGTAGCCGTCGAGCAATCCCTTGTAGCCGTCTTCGAAGCCGATGACCTGGTCACCATGGGCCGCGACGGCGCGGTGCACGACCGACCGGATCACTGCGTTCAGCCCCGGGCAGTCGCCGCCTGCGGTGAGAACTCCGATACGCATCGTGCTGTTTCTCCTGCTCGCTAGTCGTACGCGTGAGCCGGGTCCCAATTGTTCCACGGGCCTCTTCGGCCCGCCGCTTCCCGTACTCCACCCGAAGGCACTTCCATGGGGTTCCATGGGCCCTATGGCCCGCCCTCCGGGGCCTTTGTCCGGCGGGCGCTCTATCCACCCACAGGGGTATTGTCAAGAGGGCAAGCCCACCATAACGGGTAATTTTGTCCGGGCCCGACTCGTACAGAACGAGCCGGGTCGTACAGGTGAGCCAGTCAAGCAGTGGCACTGAGATGGAACGGAGAGCACGCGTGACGCGCAGCGTGTACGTGACCGGGATCGACCGCGGCGACGGCCGCCAGGTGATCGAGCTGGGAGTCATGGAGCTCCTGACCCGTCAGGTCGACCGGGTCGGTGTCTTCCGCCCGCTCGTGCACGACGGTCCCGACCGGCTCTTCGACCTGCTGCGCTCGCGCTACCGGCTCACCCAGGACGCGGCGACCGTGTACGGCATGGACTACCACGAGGCGTCCGCGCTGCAGGCCGAGAAGGGCACCGACGAGCTGGTCTCCACGCTGGTCGGCAAGTTCCACGAGGTGGCCCGCGACTACGAGGTGGTGCTCGTCCTCGGTTCGGACTTCGCGGACACGCAGCTCCCGGACGAGCTGGGTCTCAACGCCCGCCTCGCCAATGAGTTCGGGGCCTCCGTGCTGCCCGTGGTGGGTGGCGGTACGCAGTCCGCCGAGTCGGTACGGGCCGAGGCGCGCAACGCCTACCGGGCGTACGAGGCGCAGGGCTGCGACGTCATCGCGCTCGTCGTGAACCGCGTGAACCCCGAGGACCGCGACATCATCGCCGAGCGCCTGGACGCCCGGATCCCGGTGCCGGTGTACGCGCTCCCCGAGGAGCCCGCGCTGTCGGCGCCGACCGTCGCGCAGATCGGCCACGCGCTCGGCGCCGAGGTGCTGCTCGGCGACGACGCCGGACTGGCCCGCGACGCCCTGGACTTCGTGTTCGGCGGCGCCATGCTGCCGAACTTCCTGAACGCCCTGACCCCCGGCTGCCTGGTCGTCACCCCCGGCGACCGCGCCGACCTGGTGGTGGGCTCGCTGGCCGCGCACAGCGCCGGTACGCCGCCCATCGCGGGCGTGCTGCTCACCCTCAACGAGCGTCCCGGCAAGGACATCCTGCGCCTGGCCGACCGTCTCGCGCCGGGCACCCCGGTGCTCTCGGTGCCGGGCAACAGCTTCCCGACCGCGCAGGAACTCTTCGCGATGGAGGGGAAGTTGAACGCGGCGACGCCCCGCAAGGCGGAGACCGCGCTCGGTCTCTTCGAGCGGTACGTCGACGCCTCGACCCTCTCCGACCGGCTCTCGGTGGCCCGCAGCGGCCGCGTCACGCCGATGATGTTCGAGCACAAGCTGATCGAGCAGTCCCGCACCAACCTGCGCAAGGTCGTACTGCCCGAGGGCACCGAGGAGCGCGTGCTGCGCGCCGCCGACGTGCTGCTGCGCCGTGGCGTGTGCGAGCTGGTGCTGCTCGGCGAGGAGGAGGCCGTCCGCAAGAAGACCGCGGACCTGGGCCTCAGCCTGGACGGCGCCGAGGTCATCAACCCGCAGACCTCGCCGCTGCGGGAGCGCTTCGCCGCCGCGTACGCGCAGCTGCGCGCCCACAAGGGCATGACGGTCGAGCTGGCCCACGACGTGGTCACCGACGTCAACTACTTCGGCACGCTGATGGTCCAGGAGGGTCTGGCCGACGGCATGGTCTCCGGCTCGGTGCACTCCACTGCGGCGACCATCCGCCCCGCCTTCGAGATCATCAAGACCAAGCCGGACGCGAAGATCGTCTCCTCGGTCTTCTTCATGTGCCTGGCCGACAAGGTCCTGGTCTACGGCGACTGCGCGGTCAACCCGGACCCCAACGCCGAACAGCTCGCGGACATCGCGGTCCAGTCGGCCGCCACCGCCGAGCAGTTCGGCGTCGACCCGCGGATCGCGATGCTGTCGTACTCGACCGGCACCTCCGGCTCGGGCGCCGATGTCGACAAGGTGCGCGAGGCCACCGAGCTGGTGCGCTCGCGCCGCACCGACCTGAAGATCGAGGGCCCGATCCAGTACGACGCCGCCGTCGAGCCGTCCGTGGCCGCGACCAAGCTGCCGGACTCCGAGGTGGCCGGCCAGGCATCCGTGCTGATCTTCCCGGACCTCAACACCGGCAACAACACCTACAAGGCCGTGCAGCGCTCGGCCGGCGCGATCGCCGTCGGCCCGGTCCTGCAGGGTCTGCGCAAGCCGGTCAACGACCTGTCCCGCGGCGCCCTCGTCCAGGACATCGTCAACACCGTTGCCATCACGGCCATTCAGGCCCAGACCCCCAGCAACGTATGACCTCCCCCTCCCCCACAGAAAGCCTCTCCGCTGTGACCGCCACCCGCGTTCTCGTCCTCAACTCCGGCTCCTCGTCGGTGAAGTACCAGCTGCTCGACATGGCCGACAGCTCGCGTCTCGCCGTCGGCCTGGTCGAGCGCATCGGCGAGGAGACCTCCCGGCTCAAGCACACCCCGCTGCTCGGCGGCGGCGCCGAGTCCCGGGAGCAGAACGGTCCGATCCCCGACCACGAGGCGGCCCTCAAGGCCGTCGCCACCGAGCTGGCCAAGGACGGCCTCGGCCTCGACTCCCCCGAGCTCGCGGCGATCGGCCACCGCGTCGTGCACGGCGGCACCAAGTTCACCCAGCCCACGGTGGTGGACGCCGAGGTCCTCACCGAGCTGGAGAACCTGGTCCCGCTGGCGCCGCTGCACAACCCGGCCAACGTCACGGGCATCGAGGTCGCCAAGTCGATCCGCCCCGACCTGCCCCAGGTCGCGGTGTTCGACACGGCCTTCCACTCGACGATGCCGGAGGCCGCGTACCGCTACGCCATCGACCGCGAGACGGCCGACGCGCTCTCCATCCGCCGCTACGGCTTCCACGGCACCTCGCACGCCTACGTCTCCCGCGCGACCGCGAAGCTGCTCGGCAAGACCCCCGAAGAGGCCAACGTCATCGTCCTGCACCTGGGCAACGGCGCCTCGGCGTCCGCCGTCAAGGGCGGGGTGTGCGTGGACACTTCGATGGGTCTGACCCCGCTGGAGGGCCTGGTCATGGGCACCCGCTCCGGTGACCTGGACCCGGCCGTCCTCTTCCATCTGGCGCGCGTGGGCGGGAAGTCGGTCGACGAGATCGACAACCTGCTCAACAAGAAGAGCGGCCTGCTCGGCCTGTGCGGCGACAACGACCAGCGCGAGGTCGAGCGCCGCCGCGCCGAGGGCGACGCCTCCGCCGCGCTCGCCTTCGACGTCTACATCCACCGCCTGAAGAAGTACATCGGCGCCTACGCCGCGGTACTCGGCCGGGTGGACGCGGTCGCCTTCACCGCCGGGGTCGGCGAGAACTCGGCCACCGTGCGCGAAGCTGCGATCGCGGGCCTGGAGGAACTGGGCCTGGCGCTCGACGCCGAGCGCAACTCCGTACGCGGTGACGAGCCACGGCTGATTTCTGCCGATTACGCGCGAGTAGCCGTGGCCGTCGTGCCGACCGACGAAGAACTGGAGATCGCGAACCAGGTGTACGCGCTGGTGCGGTGAATTCTTCTTGACCTCGAATTAGCCACACCTGAGCGCACGTTCGCCCATTTGGACTTTCCGCCAGACGGATTATTCCGTAGAGAAACAAACCGATAGGATCCGCCTCATGCGCCGTTCCAAAATCGTTTGCACGCTGGGCCCCGCCGTCGACTCGCATGAGCAGCTGAAGGCTCTCATCGAGGCTGGCATGAACGTGGCCCGATTCAACTTCAGCCACGGATCCCAGGCAGAGCACCAGGAGCGGTACGACCGCGTCCGCAAGGCTGCCGAGGACACCGGCCAGGCCGTGGGCGTCCTCGCCGACCTGCAGGGCCCGAAGATCCGCCTGGAGACCTTCGCCGAGGGACCCGTCGAGCTGGTCCGTGGTGACGAGTTCACCATCACCACCGAGGACGTTCCGGGCGACAAGTCCATTTGCGGTACGACCTACAAGGGCCTGCCCGGAGATGTCTCCAAGGGCGACCCGGTTCTGATCAATGACGGAAATGTCGAGCTCAAGGTCGTTTCCGTCGAGGGCCCCCAGGTCAAGACCGTCGTCATCGAGGGCGGTGTCATTTCCGACCACAAGGGCATCAATCTGCCCGGTGCGGCGGTAAATGTCCCGGCCCTTTCCGAGAAGGACATCGAAGACCTGCGCTTCGCCCTGAAGATGGGCTGCGACATGGTCGCCCTGTCCTTCGTGCGCGACGCCAACGACGTCAAGGACGTCCACAAGGTGATGGACGAGGAGGGCCGCCGGGTCCCCGTCATCGCCAAGGTGGAGAAGCCGCAGGCCGTCGCCAACATGGAGGGCGTCGTCGCGGCGTTCGACGCGGTGATGGTGGCCCGTGGTGACCTCGCCGTCGAGTACCCGCTCGAGAAGGTCCCGATGGTGCAGAAGCGCCTCGTGGAGATGTGCCGCCGCAACGCCAAGCCGGTGATCGTCGCGACCCAGATGATGGAGTCGATGATCACCAACTCCCGCCCCACGCGCGCCGAGGCGTCCGACGTCGCCAACGCGATCCTGGACGGTGCGGACGCGGTCATGCTGTCCGCCGAGTCCTCGGTGGGCGCGTACCCGATCGAGACGGTCAAGACGATGTCGAAGATCGTCGTCGCGGCCGAGGAGGAGCTCCTCTCCAAGGGCCTGCAGCCGCTGGTCCCGGGCAAGAAGCCGCGCACCCAGGGTGGTGCGGTGGCCCGCGCCGCAGCCGAGATCGCGGACTTCCTGGACGCCAAGGCACTGGTCGCGTTCACGCACTCCGGTGACACGGCCCGCCGTCTGTCGCGCTACCGCACGGGTCAGCCGATCCTGGCCTTCACCACGGACGCCGGCACCCGCAACCAGCTGGCGCTCAGCTGGGGCGTCGAGACCCGCGTGGTCGCGCACGTCGACAACACCGACGCCATGGTCGAGCTGGTCGACGCCGAGCTGCTCAAGCTCAAGCGCTACAACAAGGGCGACACCATGATCATCACCGCCGGTTCGCCCCCCGGCATCCCCGGCACCACCAACATGGTCCGGGTGCACCACCTCGGTGGCGGCGAGCGCGACTGACGCTCCCCCGCTGCCAGTTGGCAGTACGTACGCGCCGAGGGCGCCCCCTGAATCAGGGGGCGCCCTCGGCGTTCTCGCGGCTCCCGGAGAAGTCGTACGTCCCGGAGATCAGTCGATGTAGTTCTTGAGGCCGGGCACCGTCAGGGTCCCGCCGAACTGTGCCGCCTGCGTCACCTTCACATCGGTGAAGTAGATCAGCGGGATGTTCAGCGGCGGCGGGTGCTCGGGGTCGAAGGTGATCGGGATCAGACCGAAGAGCTTGCCGGAGATGCTCTCCGTGTACATGATCGTTTCCCCGTCACGGATCGTGGACGTGGAGCCCTTCGAGGCCTGGATGTGGGCCGTCTTCCCGCCCGGAGCGTCGACCTTCTGGTGCAGGTCCCCGATGTCCGTGCCGTTCTTGATCACGTACTTCAGGACCTGCTTGGTCTTGCCGCCGGCCGTGGTGATGTTGAAGACGCCCTCGTAGTCCGCGCCCTTGAGCAGCAGCGAGCTGGCCTCGAGGTACCACGGCTGGTCGGGTATCGGCGCCGGAGGGATCTCCTCGTCGCCCGCGACCTTCTTCTCGACCACGCACGGGAAGGGCTTCTTGCCGTTCTCGTCCGGGGCCATCGGGTCGGTGGACTCGGCGCCCGCGGAGGCCTCGGCCTTGTCGGCCGCGTCCTCCAGTTCCTTCTTGGCCTTGTCCGCCGCGTCCTCGACACCGTCCTTGGCGCCGTCGACGGCGTCCTTGACCGGGTCACCGGCCTCGCCGGCCGGCTTGTCGGTGTCCTTGTCCCCGGAGTCCCCGGCAGACTCCGACGGCGACGGGCTCGCCGAGGGCGACGGCTCGGCCTCCGGCTCGTCGGGCGTGAAGAAGTCCTTGATCTTCTCGCCGACGCCCAGCGGGTCGAGCGGGTTCTTGGTCTCGGACGGCGAGGGGGTCGGCTCCGGCTCGGCAGCCTTCTCGTCCTCGGCGGACTCACCGGAACCGGAGTCACCGGCGGACGGCGACGGGGTCGCCCCGGGCTCGTCACCCTTGCCGGCATCCGCGCCTTCGGAGGCCGAAGGAGTCGGCGTGGCCTCGTCCTTCTTCTCCTCGTCCTTCTTGGCGTCGTCCTTCTTCTCGTCCTCAACTTCCTTGTCCGGCGCCGTGACACACGGGCCGTCCTGGAAGGGGTTCTTCGGCAGCGGCTTGGCCACCGCGAGAGTCGGAGTCAGACCCATGCCCATGAGGATGGCGCTGGGTATCGCCGCGAGGGACACCGCCTTGCCCGCGGGCATGCTCAGCCTCGTGAGGATCGGCTTCCTGGGGGCTGCATGCCGCGGCCCGGTTCTCGCACGGAGCTCGCCCGCGGCGCCGTCCCGCTGCGCCTCGTCAGCCGGCACTGTGCCTCCCGTTCGTCTCGTTCATCGAGCTGGTTCCTTGCAGGTCCTCACTCGCCCCGCCCGCGGCACCCGCCACTGCGGGCTCCTCGGTACCGTCCGCGGCAGACTCCTCGGCCTTGCGCCCGTGCCGCGCGCCCTTCGCCTGCCCGGAACCGGCCGGCACCCAGGAGATGCCGAGCGCGCCACCGATCAGGGCCAGCAGGAACCCGACCAGGAAGCCACCGATGTTGGACACCACCAGGGAGACCAGCGCGAGCAGGATCGCCGCGACACCCGCGAAGATCCGGGAGTGCTGCTGGAACCACATGGTCAGTCCGAGCACGATCAGCAGTACGCCGATGATCAGCGAACCGGCCCCCGCCGTCGTGGCCATGGCAAGCGTCATATTGCCGAGCTTGATGTTGCCGTAGGGCAAGTAGGCAATCGGGATGCCGCCGAGGGCCGTGAGGAGTCCCGCCCAGAAGGGACGGGCACCCCGCCAGACCCGAAACCTCTCCCTGTAGACGGTGAGAAAGTGTTCGTTCGTCCCGGCAGAGTCGGCGCTCATGGGAAACAGCTCCTTGGAACCGGTGGTACGCAGTACGTGGAGGAGATGATCTGAGGAGATCGATCTGTGGTGGCGGGCGGGGAGACGGTGCCCCACGCCCGCCGGGGCCAGGTGCCCAGCGGCTCTGCATCGCGATGCGCGGCCGCCGGGCTCAGCGAGTGCTTAGAAGCACTCCTGCTTGCCCTTTTTCAGCGACATGCCGAAGTCGTTGAGCTTGAAGGTGCCCGCGCTGGTCGCCCAGGCCGTCTGCTTGACGTCCTTGATCACCGCACGGTCGGCCTGCTGGGCGAAGCCGTTGGGGCTCGCCTGCTCCTTGCCGCCCTTCATGCCCGGGCCCTTGGTGCCGTGTCCGGCGGCGACGCCGATGTCCACGTTGGTGAAGATGGCCTGGGACGAGTCGAGCTGAGCCACATCGATGTAGATGTTCTCGGCCTCGACCGGCTTGCCCTTGCCACCCGCCGTGAGCTGCAGGGTGACATCACCGAGCAGCGGCACGTGCGTCACGACGGACTGGCACATGTTGGTGAGCTTCGCGTTCTTGAACGCGGAGATCGAGACCGGGTGGGCGGCCTTCTTGCCCTCCATGTCGACGCCGACATCGACGCCGCCGTACTGGAGCATGTCGTGGCCGTCGAGCTCATCGACACTGACCTTGAACGACTGGCCGGACACACTGAACGATGCCGCGAGCGCACCCTGCGAGAGGGCCACGCCTATCGCGGCAGTAGCCGCGACGCTCGGCACCATGACTACGGCGAACCGCTTCCATCTGGTTCCGCCACGAGCCACGGATTCCATGACTTTCCTCCTTCTCGGACGTACATCTCCTGACCCTGACTGGCCCGAAGCGGCTCAGCCGGGCAGGGATGGGAGAAGTGCTACGTCCTCGGGAAGGAGAGCGCCTGTGGCACATCCAGGCGCAGAACCGCGACCAGAAATCACCGGCGATCACCCCCGAGCGACAACCACTGGCTGCGTTGGCTCTGACGTCCAAAAACGTGCATTCCCGCGCAACCTTGCGGACAGGCCCTGCCGGATGGCAGAGACCCCCCTGTCCAAGACCGTCGGCGGCGCCTTCGGCCACTCGGTGGGGACCCAGAAGAACCGAGCCCCGAGCTGGCTGTCGGGGGTACGGGAATGGACCGAGCGTGGCCGATCGTGGTCCATTCGGAGCGCCCGCACAAGGGGGTTCGTTACTCGCTGGTAACGGCTGGATAACCGCGTCACGACGGCTCGACACCGGGCGGCCACACAGGGTGCCCCTCACCCCCGTCTCACATCCGGATATGCCGGTGCTTAAGCGGTCAGAACGGGCGGGTTGCTTTACTCCAAGTAACAGCGGCCGCGATTACCAAGATTTGGTAAAGCGCGGCCGCCAAGTCGTTCTGTCGCCAAATTTTCACAAGGCCACATCCGAGGCCCCGGTTTAACGACTGGTCAGGAACCGACCCGTCGGAACCCAGCCTCGCGCCGGGCTTGCCCCGCTGTTAGAAGTGGCCTAGAACAGCGCCCGGGCCAGCGCCGAACGCGCCTTGGCCACCCGCGGATCGTCCGCGCCGACCACTTCGAAGAGCTCGAGAAGGCGTACGCGTACGGCCTCGCGGTCGTCGCCGAAGGTGCGCTTGACCGTCTCGACGAGCCGGCCGAAGGCGTCCTCGACATGGCCGCCCACCAGGTCCAGGTCGGCGGCGGCGATCTGCGCGGCCGGGTCGGCCGGCTTCTCGGCACCGTCCTGGCGCACCTGGTTCGGGTCCATGCCCTCGACGCGCTGCAGGAGTTGGGCCTGGGCGAGGCCGAGCTTGGCCTCGGTGTTGGCCGGGTCGTCGCTCAGCACGTTCTTGTACGCCTGGACCGCACCGCCCAGGTCACCCGCGTCCAGCGCCTGCACGGCCGCCTCGAGGATCGCGTCGTAAGGGCCGGCCGGCGCCTCGGCGGGAGCGGCCGGGGCCCCCTGCGCGTTCGGGTCGACCTGGATCCCGGTCAGGCCGAAGCGCTCCTCGGCGACCTGGACCAACTGGTCGAGGGTGCCCCGGATCTGGGACTCGGGAGCCGCGCCCTGGAAGAGGGGCAGCGCCTGCCCGGCCACCACCGCGAAGACGGCCGGGATCCCCTGGATCCCGAACTGCTGCATCAGCATCTGGTTGGCGTCGACGTCGACCTTGGCAAGGAGGAAACGGCCGTTGTACTCGACCGCGAGACGCTCGAGCAGCGGGCCGAGCTGCTTGCAGGGCTCGCACCACTCGGCCCAGAAGTCGATGACGACGGGCACTTCGGCGGACCGCTGCAGGACCTCGTTCTCAAATCCGGCCTCGTCGACGTCGAAGACGAGACTCGCGGGCGAGACGGCCGCCGGGGCGCCCCCGCCCTGCCGCGCCGCTTCCGCGCGGGCCTGCTCGGCCTTCGCCTTGGCCTCTTGGGCCGCCTTCACCGCGGCGAGGTCGACGACTCCGCTCATGGACATGTTCCGTGGCTGCATGCGTACAGTCTCCCCCCTCCGCGCGCGCGTGTGAAAAGCCCCCGGCCTTTTCGATGGCCGACTCCTTGCGGGCCGCGGCCCGTCCGCAGGCCCCCCGCCGGTTTGCGGGGCGTACGGACAGGTCACGGCCTCGGTCCCGAGGAGGACCTTGTTTCTCCTGAGTTCGTGCCGGGTCCCCACCCGGCACTGTGTGGTTGCCGCTCGCGGTTGAGATTCCCCGTGCAGTCTCACGTACGAGCTTTCGCTACGGGTCGTAGCGTATCTCTGCCGTGATCCACCTGTCCTGCTTTCCTTGGTGATCTGCGCCACTGAGCGCACCTTCGGGCTTCCTGCGCCCGACTTACCGACCGGTATGGTCGCGGGCATGTGCACAACCACGAGCTCTGGGCGGAAGGGACGCCCCCGGAGCGCCGAGGCCGATGCCGCGATCCTGGAGGCGACCCGCGTCGCACTGGTCGAGCTCGGCTGGTCCAAGCTGACGCTGGGCGACGTGGCGGCCCGCGCCGGGGTCGCCAAGACGACGCTCTACCGGCGTTGGGCGGGCAAGAACGAGCTGGTCGTCGATGCGGTCGCGGTGCTCTTCGACGAGCTGACGCTGCCGGATCTGGGGAGCCTTGCGGCGGATGTGGAGGGCGTGGTCCTGCAATTCGCCGCGCTGCTCGAGCGGCCCGAGACGCGGACGGCGCTCATGGCGGTGGTGGCCGAGTCGACTCGGGACGAGGCGCTGCGGGTGCGTATCCGGGCCTCGATCGTCGATCGCCAGAAGCGGCTGGTGCTGCTTGGCCGTGAACGGGCCCAGGCCCGTGGGGAGTTGCCCGCCGAGGCATCGACCTCGGCCGCGGCCGAGACCGCCGATCTCATCTTCGATGTGGTGGCCGGGGCGGTGGTGCATCGCTCACTGGTGAGCGCGGAGCCGGTGGACGCGGCTTGGGCCCGCCGCTTTACCGCGTTGCTGCTGGGCGGGTTGAGCGCGGCTTCTCAGGGGTGAACGATTTTGTCCCCTACCCGCCCCTTCCCGAAATCCTGCGGAGCTGTGTCCTCAAGCGCCGGACGGGCTGATGAAATCAGCCCGTCCGGCGCTTGAGGACATCAGTGACGGACGGGTACCCACCCACCCCCACCCCGAAAGCCGGCGGCAGCCTTACGGGAAGGGGCGGGGCGGGGAGAAATCAGACCTGGTAGCGATCGACGGCGAACAGGTGCAAGTTCTCCGCAACCCACGAAGACGTCCGCTTCAGCCCCTCCGACAAAGAGACGGACGGCGTCCAAGAAGCCCACTCCCGCGCCCGGGAGTTGTCCGAAAGGAGCCGCTCCACCTCGCTGCCCGAAGGGCGAAGCCGGGCCGGATCCACCACGACCTCGGCGGAACGCCCCGACGCCGCGATCAGCGCACCCGCCAGATCCCCGATCGAGATCTCCTGCCCCGACCCCAGGTTCACCACGTCCCCCAGCGCCCGCTCGCACGCGGCCAGAGCCATGAACCCCCGAGCGGTGTCCGTGACATAGGTGAAATCACGGGTCGGGGTCAGCGACCCCAGCTTGATCTCCCGTGCCCCGGCGTGCAGTTGGGCCAGGATTGTCGGAATGACGGCACGGGCCGACTGCCTGGGCCCGTACGTGTTGAAGGGCCGCACCACCGTCACCGGCAGCTCGAAGGCGTGCCAGTGCGACAGGGCCATCATGTCGGCCCCGATCTTCGACGCGGAGTACGGCGACTGCGGCTGCAGCGGGTGTGCCTCGCTGATGGGCGCCGTGAGCGCGGTGCCGTACACCTCCGAGGTGGAGGTGTGGACGAGCCGCCGCACGGAGTGGCGACGGCAGGCCTCCGCCACGTTCTCCGTGCCGACCACGTTCGTGGCGACGTACGCACCGGGAGAGTCGTAGCTGTACGGGATCCCGATCAGCGCGGCGAGGTGGAAGACCGTGTCGCACCCGGCCACCGCGTCCATCACCCGCCCCGCGTCACGGACGTCGCCGGCGATCATCTCCACCCGGGAGTCCCCGAGGTACTGGGCGAGATGGCCCTTCTCCGCGTACGGCTTGTAGTGCACAAAGGCCCGCACTCGCGCGCCCGCCTCGACCAGCAGGTCGACGAGCGTCGAGCCGATGAAGCCCTCGGCTCCGGTGACGAGGACGGTCCGGCCATTCCAGGCGAAGGTTGCGTCGGTGGTCATGCTGCGTGCTCCAAGTGGCGTCGGTGGTGGGCGAGTTCGATGACTTCCGCGGCGAGCAGTTCCGCCGCGTGCGCGTGCGGGCCCGGGTCCGCGGCCCCGGACATCGAGGCGAGGCGTGCCGGGTCGGCGAGCAACGGCTCGATCAGCGCGGCAAGCCGCGAGGCCGTGGTCTCCGCGTCCGGCAGGAGCAGTCCCGCCCCGGCGTCGGAGAGCACGCGCGCGTTGTGGGTCTGGTGGTCGCCGGGGGCGTGCGGGTACGGCACGAGGACCGCGGGCACCCCGGTCGAGGCGAGCTCGGCGACCGTCGCGGAGCCCGCCCGGCAGACGACCAGATCGGCGGCGGCGTACGCGTAATCCATCCGGTCGAGATAGGGGACGGCCCGCGCGACGGGAAAGTCGCCGAGCAGCCGCCGCGTCTCGTCGAGCGCCGCGGGTCCCGTCTTGATCAGCAGATGTACGTCGCCACGTCCGCGCCAGCGCTCCGCCAGGCCGACCGCCGCCTCGGTGAGGCGGGCCGCGCCCAGGCTGCCCCCGTTGAAGAGGACGAGCCGCGCCCCGTCCGGCACACCCAGCTCGCGCCGCGCCTCGGCGCGCAGGGCGGTCCGGTCCAGGCGGGCCAGGGCGGCCGCGATGGGCATGCCGACCGTGCGGGCGTGCTCGCCGCCCGAGAGATGGGCGCAGGAGCGGTCGAAGGCCACCGTGACGTTCGGGGTGAGGCGGGCGGCGAACTGGTTGGCGCGGCCCGGCACCGCGTTGGACTCGTGGATCACGCTGGGCAGCTTGGCCATGCGGGCGCCCAGGATGACGGGCGCGCTCGGGTAGCCGCCCATGCCGACGGCGACCTGGGCGCGCTGCTCGCGCAGGATGGTCCGGCACTGCGCGCCCGACTTCAGCAGCGCGGCCGGCAGGAGGTAGCGGCGCGCGCCGAGCGCCGGGTCGAAGGGGATCATGTCGACGGTGTGCAGGCGGTAACCGGCCTCGGGTATGAGGCGGCCCTCAAGGCCGCGCGTCGTACCGACGAAGGAGATCACCGCGTCCGGCACGGCCCGGCGGAGCGCGTCGGCGAGGGCGAGACCCGGATAGATGTGGCCACCGGTGCCGCCCGCGCCGATCACGACGGAGAGGGGCGCGGCAGGGCCTGTCGTGGTGGCTGCGAAGTGTGGTGTGCGCATGGCCGCCACACTCGCGAAACGGCTTAAGAGGGTTCTAAGAGCATGATTTGGCACTCTTGACGAATGAGCGTGAACGCAGGGGCCCATGGGGCCACGGGGGCTGCCGCGGCCAGGGTGCTGGTCGTCGACGACGAGCCGGAGGTCCGGGCGGCCGTGGAGGACGGTCTCGCGGTCGAGGGGTACGCGGTGCGCGGCGCGGCGGACGGGCTCTCGGCCCTGAGCGAGATCGCCGCGTGGGAGCCGGACGCGATCGTGCTCGACGTGATGATGCCGGTCCTGGACGGTCTCGGCCTGTGCCGGCGGCTGCGCGCCATGGGGGACCGTACGCCCGTCCTCGTGCTGACCGCGCTCGACTCGGTGAGCGAGCGGGTGGACGGCCTGGACGCGGGCGCCGACGACTATCTGACCAAGCCCTTCGCCCTCGACGAGCTCGCGGCCCGGGTCCGCGCGCTGCTGCGCCGGGCCGCCCCCGAGGCCGACGCCCCCGCCGGGCTGGCCTTCGCGGACCTCACCCTCGACCCGGAGACCCGGACCGGGCAGCGGGGCGGGCGCTCCCTGGAGTTCAGCCGCACCGAGTCGGCGCTACTGGAACAGCTGCTCATGCATCCACGCCAGGTACTCCCCCGCGAGCTGCTGCTCGACCGGGTCTGGGGCCAGGACTTCGGTCCGGACTCCAACTCCCTTGCCGTGTACGTGGGTTATCTGCGCCGGAAGCTGGAGGCGGACGGCGAACCCCGTCTCGTCCACACGGTGCACGGCGTCGGCTACCGCCTGGACCTGGCGTGAGCGGCGGGCGCAGGCTCGGTGCCCGCTGGCGCCGCCGACGGCCGCTGCGTACGCGGCTCGCGCTCGCCACGACCGCGGCGGTCGCGCTGGTCGCGGTGGGCATCTGCGCGGCCGCGTTCTTCGTGATCCGCTACAAGCTCTACCAACAACTCGACCAGAACCTCGCCCAGTCGGCGACGCTGATCCGGCAGCAGCACCAGGACACCGGGGCCGGAGTCGTCACCGGCGAGTGCCACTTCCTCGGCGCCCCCGCCTGCGCCCAGATCGTCCCGGCGTCCCCCGCCGACGACCCGTCGAAGCCCTACCTGCTGCCGGTCGCCCCGGCGACCCGTCAGGTCGCGGCCGCCCAACAGCGGCCGTACTACACGAACTTCACGCTCGAAGGGCATCCGGCCCGGATGTACACCACCACGTACGGCAAGGGAGAGGCCATCCAGGTCGCCCTGCGCGCGGACATCGCGGACCGGGGCGTACGTCAGGCCGCGTCGCTGCTCGCGCTGACCGGCGCCGGGGGCGTGCTGGTCGCCGCGGGGCTCGGCTACTGGGTCTCGCGCACCGGCCTGTCCCCGCTCACCCGGCTCACCGCCACCGCGGAACGCATCGCCGCGACCCGCGACGCCCGCCACCGCATCGAGCTCCCGCCGGGCCCGCCGGGGCGCGAGGACGAGGTGACCCGCCTCGCCGCCACCTTCAACACCATGCTCGGAGAACTCGAACAGTCCGTCACGGCCCAGCGCCGGCTGGTCGCCGACGCCTCGCACGAGCTGCGTACGCCACTGACCGCGCTGCGCACGAACGCGGAGCTGTTGGCGCGGGCCGATCGGCTTTCTGCGGCCCAGAGGGACCGAGCCTCTGGGGCTCTCTCCCGCCAGCTGCGGGAAGTCACCGGTCTGGTCAACGACTTGATCGAGCTCGCTCGTGACGAGGAGCCGCATCCCTTGCTGGAACAGGTCGACCTGGCCTCGCTCACGCGGCACGTGGTGGACGTGGCCCGCTCGCACTGGCCCGGGACGCCCTTCACGCTGACCGTCGACGAGACACCCTTCGTCATCGCCGGGGTACCGGCCCGCCTCTCCCGCCTCCTCACGAACCTGCTCGACAACGCGGCGAAGTTCAGCCCGGCGGGTTCGCCTGTCGAAGTCGCGCTGTCCGCGCGGGAGTTGACGGTGCGGGACCACGGTCCGGGGATCTCCCCGTCGGACCTCCCCCACGTCTTCGACCGCTTCTACCGCGCGGACGCGGCGCGGGCCCTGCCGGGGTCGGGGCTGGGTCTGGCCATGGCTCGCCAGATCGCGCGGGCGCACGGGGCGGAGCTGGTGGCGGAGGGGGCGCCGGGGGGTGGGGCGCTGTTCCGGCTGACCTTTTGATTCCCCTCCCCGCCCCTTCCCGAAAGTCCTCAAACGCCGGACGGGCTGATATATCAGCCCGTCCGGCGCTTGAGGACAGCCCTTGACGCCGACGGCAGTCTTTCGGGAAGGGGCGGGGTGGGGAAGAAATCAGAACCCGGCCGGCTCCGTATACACGCCCCACTCGTCGCGGAGCACCCCGCAGATCTCGCCCAACGTGGCCTCGGCCCGCACCGCGTCCAGCATGGGCGCGATCATGTTGGCCCCGGACCGGGCCGCCGCGAGCATCGCATCAAGAGAAGCCCGGACGCGCGCGTCATCCCGCCCGGCCTTCCGAGCGGAAAGCTCACGAACCTGATCCCGCTCCACCTCGTGCGAGACCCGCAGAATCTCCAGGTCCCCCGTCACCGACCCGTGGTGACAGTTGACCCCGACCACCCTCTTGTCCCCCTTCTCGAGGGACCGCTGGTACTGGAAGGCCGACTCCGCGATCTCCCCGGTGAACCACCCGTCCTCGATGCCCCGCAGGATCCCGGACGTGATCGGCCCGATCGGATGCACCCCGTCGGGGTGCGCCCGCGTACCCCGCTCCTTGATCTGGTCGAAGATCTTCTCCGCATCGGCCTCGATGCGATCGGTCAGCTGCTCGATGTACCAGGAACCGCCCAGCGGGTCCGCGACGTTGGCGACCCCGGTCTCCTCCATCAGCACCTGCTGCGTACGCAGCGCGATCTCGGCCGCCTGCTCCGAGGGCAGCGCAAGCGTCTCGTCCAGGGCATTGGTGTGCAGCGAGTTGGTTCCGCCGAGGACCGCCGCCAGGGCCTCCACCGCCGTACGGACGACGTTGTTGTACGGCTGCTGAGCGGTCAGCGAGACCCCCGCGGTCTGCGTGTGGAAGCGCAGCCACTGGGCCTTGTCCGTCTGGGCGCCGTACACGTCCTTCATCCAGCGCGCCCAGATCCTGCGCGCGGCGCGGAACTTGGCGATCTCCTCGAAGAAGTCGACGTGCGCGTCGAAGAAGAAGGACAGACCCGGGGCGAAGACGTCCACGTCGAGCCCGCGGGAGAGGCCCAGCTCCACGTACCCGAAGCCGTCGGCGAGGGTGTACGCCAGCTCCTGCGCGGCCGTCGCCCCGGCCTCGCGGATGTGATAGCCGGAGACCGAGAGCGGCTTGTACGCGGGGATGTCCCGGGCGCAGTGCTCCATCAGGTCGCCGATGAGGCGCAGATGGGGCTCGGGCTGGAACAGCCACTCCTTCTGCGCGATGTACTCCTTGAAGATGTCCGTCTGGAGGGTGCCGTTGAGCACCCCCGGGTCGACGCCCTGCCGCTCGGCGGCGACGAGGTACATGCAGAAGACCGGGACGGCCGGCCCGGAGATCGTCATCGAGGTCGTGACGTCGCCCAGCTGGATGCCCTGGAAGAGGACCTCCATGTCGGCCGCCGAGTCGATCGCGACGCCACAGTGCCCGACCTCGCCGAGCGAGCGCTCGTCGTCCGAGTCGCGGCCCATCAGGGTCGGCATGTCGAAGGCGACCGAGAGGCCGCCGCCGCCGTTGGCCAGGATCTTCTTGTAGCGCTCGTTCGTCTGCTCGGCATTGCCGAAGCCCGCGAACTGGCGGATGGTCCAGGTCCGGCCGCGGTAGCCGGTGGGGTAGAGGCCGCGCGTGAAGGGGTATTCGCCGGGCCAGCCGATCCGCTCGAACCCTTCGTACGTGTCCCCGGGGCGGGGCCCGTAGGCGGGGTCGACCGGATCGCCGGAGAGCGTGGTGAAGTCGGCGTCCCGCTTGCGGGCCTTGTCGTACCTGGCCTGCCAGCGACGGCGGCCCTCTTCGATCGCGTCAGCGTCCATGCCTCTGAATTTACTAGGACGTCCTAGTAAATGTCGATGGACAACCGCCGTGGCTTGGCACACGGCGGGGAGGTCCGGGCGTCGGTCAGGCCTTGGCGACCGCGGTGCCGTCCTCGGTGACCAGCGGCTCGACCTCGGCGGAGACCTTGCGCTCGACGAAGAACGCGGCCGTCGGGATCGTGCCCGCGATGAGCACCCAGAGCTGCTTGCCGACCGGCCACTTGGCCTTGGAGCCCAGGTCGAAGGCGAAGGCGAGGTAGAGGACGTACAGCCAGCCGTGCGCGATACCCACGATCTTGGTGAAGTCCGCGGCACCGTCCATGCCCAGGACGTACTTGCCGATCATGCCGAGGGTCAGCAGGACCAGGAGGACACCGGTGACGTAGGCCATGATGCGATAGCGGGTCAGGACGCTCTTCTTCATGCGTACGAGCGTAACCGTCCGCTTTGGGCGATCTTCGCGAGGGTCAGCCGGGCCGGCCGGGCCTTACTGGTCCTCGAAATCGGCGGCGGCCACCCGCAACGGGCGGAGCATCGCGAAGATCTCGGAGCACTCCTCGGCGTCGTACACCCCGAGCCCGAAGTCCATCGCCATCAGGTCGCGGGTCGCCGCGTCCACCGCCTCGCGGCCCTTGTCCGTGATGGAGGCGAGGGTGCCGCGGCCGTCGTTGGGGTTGGGGCGCTTGGCCACCAGGCCCGACTTCACCAGGCGGTCCACGGTGTTCGTCACCGAGGTGGGGTGCACCATCAGCCGCTCGCCGATCTTCGACATCGGCAGCTCGCCGGCCTTGGAGAAGGTGAGCAGGACGAGCGCCTCGTAGCGCGCGAAGGTCAGCCCGTACGGCTTGACGACCGCGTCGACCTCGGCGAGCAGGATCTGGTGGGCGCGCATGATCGAGGTGATCGCGGCCATCGAGGGCACGGACCCCCAGCGCTGCTTCCAGAGTTCGTCGGCTCGGGCGATGGGGTCGAAGGGGAGGCTGAGCGGCTTGGGCACGGCACCGACCTTACCCGGCGGTCACATGCTGGTCAGCCCCGTCTCGCTCTTCGGTCGGCTCCGTCCGCCCGGCGGCCTCTTGGGCCTGCTTCACCTCTCGTACGAGCAGGAGTGAGCAGAGCGTTCCGAGGACTCCGGCCCCGGCAACGACGTACGACACCGGGAAGAACTCCGCGGCGAGCCCGGAGAGCGCCATGCCCACGCCCTGGATCGTCATCAGGCCCGCCGCCATCAGCGTCATCGCGCTGCCCTTGAGGTCCTCGGGCACCGCCGCGACGAACCACGCGTCGACGCCCATCACATACGCGCCCGCCGCCCCCGCGAGCAGCAGGACGAACGAGGTGAGGGCGAGGCCGGGCGTGAGGACGTACACGAGGAAGGGGAGCAGTCCGGCCGCGGCCAGCGGGAGCGTCACGCGCGAGCGGGAGCGCGGGCTGAGCCGGGAGCCGACGTAGAGCTCGGCGGCGATGTGCCCGACGGGCATCGCGCACATCATCAGGCCGAGGGCGGCCGGGCCCGCGCCGATGCGGTCGGCGTAGGGCGCGGCGAGCGCCTCGGGGGCGACGACGAAGCCGGTCGGCACCCACAGGAGCAGCATCAGCGCGCGCATCCGCCGGTCGGCGAAGACCCGCCGGGCCCCGGTGAGCGATTCCCGCAGCAGCGTGCCGCCGCCCGAGGACCGGGCGGGGCGCGCCTTCGTGCCGAGGCGCAGCAGGGTCGCGGAGAGCAGGAAGGTGACGAGGGTGACGGTGATGGCGCCGCGCGCCGACAGAGCCGCGAGCAGCAGTCCGCCCGCACCGAACCCGGCGAGCACCGCGCTCTGCGACACGATCCGCAGGAGCGAGCGACCGAGGACGAACAGGTCGCCCTCGCCGAGGATGTCGGTGAGGGCCGCCATCCGCGTCCCGGTGAAGACGGGCGAGATCGAGGCGACGACGCAGCGCAGCGCGAGCAGCCCGCCGACGGGTGTGCCGGGCAGCACCATCACGGCCACGCAGGCGGCACACACCAGGTCGCAGACGACGAGGACGCGGCGGGCCGGATAGCGGTCGGCGACCGAGGCGAAGAGCGTGCCGCCGACCAGATAGGGCAGAAAGCCGAGCGCGAAGGTGAGGGCGCTGAGCAGCGGCGACCCGGTGAGCTGGTAGACGAGGACGGTCAGCGCGATCTCGCAGACGACGACGCCGAGCAGGGACAGTGTGTGCGCGGCGAACACGGCCCGGAACTCGCGGACCTGGAACACGGCGGCGTAGCTCGTGCGTGGAGAGCCTTCTTCGGGGCTTTCGGCTGCGGTCGACATGTACAGCAGGTTGCCGCCGCGGCAGTTGGGGCTCCAGACTTTCGGCCGGAGCCGAATCATTCACCGGAGGGCCCGACCCGCATGCCCCTGCAACTGCACTTCGGCGAGGCCGACCTCCTGCGCTGCCGCTTCGCGATATCCCCCCTCTTCGAGACGCAGGCAGCGATCCGCACGCTCGCCCGCCCCGAGAACCCCGGCTACCACGCCCCCTGGCTGCGCCGCATCCGCCGGGCCGCCGCCGGCCTCGACCTCGCACCACTCCTGCTCCTGATGCCCGCGCAGGGGCACGGCTCGGACCTCATCTGCCCGCCCCCGCTGGGCCCTTCCGCCTCCTTCGACGAGGAGCTCGCGGCGCTCCGGGCGACCCCCGCGGACACCGCCCGCCAGGACATCGAGATGTGCCTGGCCGGCCGGACCGGGGCCCGCGAGTCCGCCGTCGGCCGACGCCTCCTGGACGATCCCGCGCAGGCGGTACGGGACCTCGCGGCCCTCATGGAGCAGGCCTGGCAGGCGCTGGTCGAGCCGGACTGGCCCCGCCTGCGGGCGCTTCTGGAGGCGGATGTCGCGTACCACTCGCGCCGCCTCGCGGAGCTCGGGTTCGAGCGGCTGCTCGGGGAGTTGAGCCCCCGGATCACCTGGGCGGACTCGACGCTGACCATCGGCGGGACGCACGGCGACCATCTGCGGGTCCTCGACGGGCAGGGCCTGGTCCTGATGCCGTCGGTGTTCACCTGGCCCGACATCGTCGGCGGCCAGGAGGAGCCCTGGCAGCCTGCCGTGATCTATCCGGCGCGCGGCATCGGCGGCCTGTGGACCGAGGCGGCCGACCGCACCCCGGACGCCCTCGCCCACCTGCTCGGCCGGGCCCGCGCCGACGTCCTGTGCGCCCTGGACGAACCGGCCGGCACCACGGCCCTGGCCCACCGCCTGGGGCTCGCCCCGTCCTCGGTGTCGGCGCACCTGTCCACGCTGCGGGGTGCGGGACTCCTCGTGTCGCGGCGGTACGGGCACCAGGTGCTGTACGAGCGGACGCCGCTGGGGATCGCCCTGGCGACCGGCGCCTGAGCCACCGGCGGGCGGGCATCCCGAACCGGTGTCGCGCCGGGCCGACCGAAGTCCGTTATGTCAGGATTGCCCGGTCCCAACTGTGCACATCGCCCAAGGGGGCAGGATGTCCACCCGGTCTTCCCGGTCTTCCCGATCCGTCCGGTTCACGCGCACCACCCGCCGCCTCACCGCCGCGGCCGCCACGCTGACCCTCGCCCTCGGCTGCTCCTCCGGCGGCGGCCCCGGCTCCTCCTCCGACGCGGCCGAGGCCGCCCTCGTACGGGAGCCCGCCAAGCCGACGCCCGGCTCCCCGTTCTGGGTCGACCCGAACAGCCCGGCCGCGCAGCAGATCGCGCAGTGGAAGGAGCAGGGCCGCGCCTCGGACGCCGCCGTGCTCCAGCGCATCGCCGAGCAGCCGCTGGCCGTGTGGCCCGCGGGCGACGAACCCGGCTGGCAAATCAAGGCGGCCCGGGAGGGCGCCACGAAGAACAACCGGACCATGGTCCTGGTCGCGTACAACATCCCGCACCGCGACTGCGGCCAGCACTCCGCGGGCGGCGCGCACAGCGAGGACTTCTACCGGCAGTGGATCGGGGCCTTCGCCGACAACATCGAGGACAAGAAGGCGATCGTCGTCCTGGAGCCGGACGCGATCCCGCACATCGCGGACGGCTGCACCCCCGCCGAGTACCACGAGCAGCGCTACCGGCTGCTGAGCGAGGCCGTGGCCCGGCTGAAGAAGCAGCCGCACACCAAGGTCTACCTGGACGCAGGCAACCCGGAGTGGATCCGCAACCCGGGCAACCTCGCCCAGCCGCTGTGGCGCTCCGGCATCGCCAAGGCCGACGGGTTCGCGCTGAACGTGTCCAACTTCCAGTCGGACCAGGAGAACATCGCGTACGGCCGCGAGCTGTCGAAGCTGCTCGGCGGGAAGCACTTCGTGGTGGATACGAGCCGGAACGGCAACGGGCCCCTGGCCGGGGGGCGCGGGGAGTCCTGGTGCAACCCTCCCGGTCGCGCCCTGGGGACTCGGCCTACGACCAAGACCGGTGATCCGCTGGTCGACGCCTTCCTCTGGGTCAAGCGACCCGGTGAGTCGGACGGGGAGTGCCGGGGTGGGCCTTCGGCCGGGAAGTGGTGGCCCGACTATGCGTTGGGCCTGGCTCGCAACAGCAAGTGATTCTGTCCTCAAACGCCGGACGGGCTGACTTTGTCAGCCCGTCCGGCGTTTGAGGACACCGCCCGGAGGGCGGAAAGCTCCGCAGGATTTCGGGAAGGGGCGGGGTGGGGAAGCTGCTAGCCCTTCACCTGCACCCACTTCGCCTCGGACGGAATCCCCTCCTGGTCCGACACGAACACCATGTACCACCCCGGAGGAACCAGCGCCCGATCCGTGGGCGCATCGATCGTGATCGAGTCCTTGCCCTTCGTCAGGGCGAGGTCGAGCGACCGCTGCTCGACATCCGTCGTGTGCGTGACCGCACTCGGCCGCATCAGCCGGGCCTTCGCGACCCGCTCGGGGTGCGAGATCTTGAACGTGGCCCGGCCCCGCTGGTCAAGCTCCGAAGGCCCCTCGCCCAGCGCAAGCCGGTCCGCGTCCTTGGCCTTGTGCAGATACGGCGGCGTGAAGACCTCCATACGCTGCTCGAACTTGCCCAGCTTGGTGTTGTCCTTGTCGCCGAAGAGCGAGTCCGAGCCGAACGTCGCCACCCGCCCGTCGGGCAGGAGCAGCGCCTCCGAGTGGTAGTTGCGGCCCACCCGGGGCTCGGCCGCGTCGCGGAAGGCGTTCTGCTTGGGGTCGTAGAACTGGGCCTGGAGGATGTTGGAGGCACCGCGGCCCCGGTAGTCGGCGGAGCCGCCGCTGGTGAAGACGGAGTCGTCCGGCATGATCACGCTGTTCAAGTAGCGCGTGCCCTGCGGGAGTTCGGGCCCGGTCTTGAAAGCCGGGTTCTCCTCCTTGAGGTCGATCACGGCCGTACGCTTCGTCGCCTTGTCGGACTCGCCGACGCCTCCACCGCCCAGGACCATGACCTTCTGGTCCTGCGCGGGGGGCAGCAGGAGCGAGCTGGAGGTCTCCGTCTGGTCGAGGTCCTCCAGGCCGGGCACCTTGGTGAACTTGTTGGTCTTCAGGTCCCACAGGCCCGGCTCGCGGCCCTTCTCGGCGGGCCCGTACCCGGCGTTGGACGCGGGGTAGAAGAGCTTGCCGCCCTTGGTGAGGTAGAGGGCCGGGTAGGTCGGGAAGTAGCGGAACGGGCCCTTGGACCACTTCTTGGTCTTGGGGTCGTAGATCTCGTTGTCGCCGGGGTCGACCACGCCGACCTCGTCGAGACCGGACACCGCGAGCACCTTGCCGTCCTGAAGGCCGACCAGGGTCGGGTACCAGCGGGCCTTGGCCATCGGGTCGACCGGGATGTACTTCTCGGCCTTGGGGTCGAACTCGTACGCCGCCCGGATGCCCTGGAAGTCCTGCTTCTCCATGTCGATCTTCTCGGTGAGGCCGTAGACGTTGTCCGCGTCCTCGCCCTTGAAGCCCTCGATCTCGTACTGCGCGGCCTTCTCGGTGACGGCGGCGGGCCCCTCCTCGGCGGCCTGTACGAAGACCCGCTCCTCGGCGGCCTTGACCTTGGTCTTCCAGGGCTGCATCGCCCCGGAGCGGGAGTAGGTGATGTCGAAGGTGCGCTTCGCCTTGGGGATCTTCACGTCGAACTGGCTGACGTAGAGGACCCCGCTGGGCGAGCGGAAGCGGGTGCCCTTCTTCAGGGTCACGGACTTGTCCGGGCTCTCGTTCTTGACCCGCATCAGTCCGCCGGCCTTGGTGACCGCGCCGTCCAGGACCTCGTAGCGCGCGGTGCCGCCCGCCACCAGGAGCCGCCCGTCCGGGAGTTGGGAGTGCCCGGAGCAGAAGAAGTCCTCGGGGGTCGCCACCTTCTTGAAGGTGTCGTCCTTCGGGTTCCACAGGATGGTGTCGAAGGAGCCCGCGTCGAACTTCTTCTCGTTGTTGCCGGAGCCCGCGATGATCAGGACCTTGCCGGTGTGCAGGAGCGCCGCGTGGATGGCGTTGGTGCGGTACTCCTCGGGGATGTCGACCGTCTTCCAGGAGCCGTACTGCGCCTTGTAGCCCGGCTGGGAGATCTTGTAGTCGTGGTACTTCTCCTCGGCGAAGGAGAACGCGGCGGGCGCGTTGAGGGCGGCGAGGATGCCCACCCCTCCGACGCCGAGCACCGTCTTCTTCATCCGCTTCGTCGGCCGGTACGGCATGCTCACTTACCTCCTGTGCTGCTCAGCGCGGGCGCGGGTTCGGCGTCCTGCTCTCGTACGCGGACGGCTTGCCTTGCCCGGCGCTCCCTGACGAGCGAGCCGCACCACACGGCCACCGGCGCCAGCGAGATGCCGAGGGCGAGCACCGCCCAGGTCCGCATCGCCACATGGGTGTGGCCGAGCACGAACGACGCCACCAGGGACGTGGCGAGGAGCACCGCCCAGAAGAGGTGGATCCGGAACGTCAGCAGCCGGTCGGGGCTCGCGTCGCCGCCCTTCGGCGTGACCACGAACCGGCTGGGCCTGCGCAGCACCGCCTCGCCGAGCGACTTGGCGTAGATCGGCGCGGAGAGCGCCGACATCGCCATGCCCGCGAGCCCGCCGGAGCCCTCCGGCTCGTGCGGCGAGACGTTGTGGCGGCGGTTCCACAGGTAGAGCCCGATCTGCAGGGCCGCGGCGTCGCTGTAGAGCATCAGCCAGATCGACGCGGCGACCTGCGTACCCGAGGCGCCGAACCACAGGAACAGCACACAACTGAGGATGCCGAGCAGCCAGTTGACGGCCGTCATGGGGTAGTAGACGAGCATCAGCGTGTAGTTGAGCAGCCGGCCCGGCGGCATGCTGAACGGCGCCTTCCAGTACTGCTTGAAGAGGGTTTCGTACGTTCCCCTCGACCAGCGCAGCTGCTGGGTGAAGAAGTCCGTCCAGGAGGCCGGGCCCTCGCCGACGGCGAGCACGTCCGGGGTGTAGACCGATCGCCAGTGCTTGCCCGTCTTCGGGTTCTTGCGGCGGTGCAGCTCGAAGCCGGTGGCCATGTCCTCGGTGATCGAGTCGTAGAGGCCGCCGACCTGGAGCACCGCGGAGATGCGTACGGCGTTGTTGGTGCCGACGAACATCGGGGCCCGGTAGCGGTTGCCCGCGCGCTGGATCAGCGCGTGGAAGAGGAACTGCTGGGACTCGGCGGCCTTGGTGACGGCGGTGTCGTAGTTGCCGTAGACCTGCGGTCCGACGACGAAGGCGACGTCCGGGTCGCGGAAATAGCCGAGCATCCGCTCCAGGAAGTTGGGCATCGGCACGTGGTCGGTGTCGACCGAGGCGAAGAACTCGTACTCACGGCCGTGCATGGCGAGCCAGGCGTTGTAGTTGCCGTGCTTGGTCTTCGCCTTGTGGACGCCCTTCTTGCGGTTCCACTCGGGGACCCCGCTGCGGGTGAAGTGGCGTACGCCGAGCTCGGCGCAGAGCGCCTTGGCGGCCGGGTCGTCGCCCTCGTCGAGGAGCCAGACGTCGAAGGAGCCGTCGTGGTGCATGGCGACCGCGCCTTCCAGCGTGGCCCGCACCATGGCTATGGGCTCCTTGCCGGGCACGTACGTCGTCAGGAAGGCGACCTTGGTGCCGGGCTGGGGGGTCACGGGGATCGGGTCCCGCGCGACCATCGTGGCGTGGGCGATCGAGATGACGTTGACGAGCATGAACAGCTCGATGAGTCCGATCGCGACGAGCATCGTGATGTCGAGCCCGATGAGCCAGCGGTCGCCGCCCTCCCGCGTGGTCCAGTGCGTGGGCCAGACGAGATAGACGAGCAGCACCCCGGTGAGTATCGGGGCGAGCGTCATCAGCAGGACGGCGCGTATTCGGTGCGGCTCGCGCGAGAGGAGCTTGTGGTACTGCACCCGGTAGGCGCCGGCGCCCGGGTCCTGAAGCGGCCCGGCTATCCGGCTGTGGGTGTCGTAGTCGTAGCCCTCCGGCCGCACAGCGCCCTCCTACTGATCGATCGTCACGGCTGATCGAACGAGCCGATACCCACACAAAAGTGGAGAAAGTCGGGCGTGTCGAACGGAGGGGGCCGAGCGAGGGCTTTTTTTCTGGAACGGGTTTGGCAAACCCTCCGCAACTTGCGCTAAGTCGCGGAGGGTGCGCAGAAGAAATCGACGTACTCGGTACGTCTCACGAGTCAGCCGGCGAGGTGCCGCTCCACCGTCTCCACCTTGGACGTCATCCCGTCCGTGACCCCCGGACGGATGTCCGCCTTGAGGACCAGGGACACCCGCGGCGCCCGTGCCTCCACCGCGGCGACGGCGCGCTTGACGACGTCCATGACCTCGTCCCACTCGCCCTCGATCGAGGTGAACATGGCGTCGGTCCGGTTGGGCAGCCCCGATTCGCGTACGACACGGACCGCGTCGGCGACGTACTCCCCGACGTCCTCACCGACGCCGAGCGGACTGACCGAGAAGGCGACGATCATGCCTCGACGACCCCCTCGCGGCGGGCGCGCGCGGCGATGACGCCGTCGGACTCGTACCGCTTGAGGACCTTGTCGCCGTACAGACCGCCGAAGGGCAGCAGCGCGAGCAGGAAGAAGAAGGCGACCCGCTTGAGCGGCCACTTCGTCTTGTTCCACACGTCGAGCAGGAAGATCGCGTAGAGCACGAACAGCACACCGTGGATGATCCCGAGCGGCATCATCAGGAAATCGATGTCCGAGACCCGGCTCAGGACCGAGCCGAAGAGCAGGAGGGCCGGGAACGACAGCGCCTCGGGAATCGAGATGAGGCGCAGCCGGTGCAGGGCGGTGGCGGTCTTGATGTCCACAGGTCACCTTCGGTGGGTCGAGCGAGATCGAGCGGGATCTACGGGATCAGGGATCGGGGTCCTTTCAGGGTACGGATCGTCCTTTCGGGCACTGTCGGCGGGCGTCGCGACACCGCTACCGTCACTGCGTGGCTACGTTCCGACTCCAAGGCAGCAAGGTGCTCGCCGTCGACATGACCGGCGACGCGGTGAAAGCGAAGAACGGCTCGATGGTCGCGTACGACGGCCAGGTCACCTTCAAGAAGCTGTCCGGCGGCGGCGAGGGCATCCGCGGCATGGTGACCCGGCGCCTGACCAACGAGCAGATGGTCGTGATGGAGGCGCGGGGGCACGGCACCTGCTACTTCGCCGATCGCGCGTCCGAGATCAGCCTGGTGCACCTGCACGGCGACAAGCTGTTCGTCGAATCCAGCAATCTGCTGTGCACCGATGCGGGCCTGCGCACCGGCACCAGCTTCACCGGGACCCGCGGCGCCGCGCAGGGCAACGGCCTGTTCACGACGACCGTCGAGGGCACCGGCCAGGCGGCGATCATGTCCGACGGCCCGGCGGTGGCGCTGCGGGTGAGCCCGCAGTACCCGCTCTCCGTGGACCCGGGGGCGTACGTCGCGCACCAGGGCAATGTCCGGCAGAGCTTCCAGTCCGGGGTGAACTTCCGGACCTTCATCGGTGAGGGCTCCGGGGAGGCGTTCCAGATCCGTTTCGAGGGCGACGGGCTCGTCTACGTACAGCCCAGTGAGCGGAACACCATCGGAGGGGACGTCTGACATGCCGTTCCGTGAGCTCAATTCGAAGATGGTCGAGGCGACCGTCGTGCCGGGCCAGAAGATGTACAGCCAGCGCGGCGCGATGCTCGCGTACAAGGGCGAGGTGTCCTTCACGCCGAACATCCAGGGCGGGCAGGGCGGCCTGATGTCCATGATCGGGCGGCGGGTCGCGAACGAGGCGACACCGCTGATGACGGTCGAGGGCAGCGGCACGGTGATGTTCGGGCACGGCGGCCACCACATCCAGGTGATCGACCTGACCGGCGACACCCTCTACGTGGAGGCGGACCGGCTGCTCGCGTTCGACGGGACGCTGCAGCAGGGAACGATGTTCCTGGGCGCGCAGGGCGGCGTGATGGGCATGGTGCGCGGCCAGGTGAGCGGGCAGGGCCTGTTCACCACGACCCTCAAGGGGCACGGCGCGGTCGCCGTGATGGCGCACGGCGGGGTCATCGAGCTGCCGATCACGCCGCAGCGGGCGGTGCACGTGGATCCGCAGGCGTACGTGGCCCATCACGGCGACGTACGCAACAAGCTGTCCACGGCGCTGGGTTGGCGCGACATGGTGGGCCGCGGTTCCGGTGAGGCCTTCCAGCTGGAGCTGTCGGGGAACGGCGCGGTGTACGTACAGGCATCGGAGGAGAAGCTGTGAGCACGCCTGTGGTCTTCGACCCGTTGACGCTGCCGTCCGACGACAACGTCAACGCGTACACCTTCTGTGTGGAACTCAAGGGCAGCCGGTGGTTCCTGCAGAAGGGGAAGATGATCGCCTACTACGGGCAGATCGACTTCCAGGGCGTCGGGCACGGCCGTCTTGAGCGTCTGGTGCGCACGAGTTTCCATTCGCCTCTGCACGCAAGCGACTGGGTGGTGGGCGAGGGCAGCGGCAAGATGCTCCTCGCGGACCGGGCCTTCGACGTCAATTCCTATGACCTCGAAGACGGCAACCTGACCATTCGCTCCGGCAACCTGCTCGCATTTCAGCCAAGTCTCGCGCTCAAGCAATCGATCGTGCCGGGCTTTCTGACGCTGATCGGGACGGGCAAGTTCGTGGCGGCGTCGAACGGCCCGGTGGTGTTCGTGGAACCCCCGATCCGGGTCGATCCACAGGCCCTGGTGGGCTGGGCGGACTGCCCCTCGCCGTGCCATCACTACGACCACGGCTATATGCGGGGCGTCATGGGCGGGCTGCGGGCGCTGACGGGGATCGGCGGGGCCTCGGGCGAGGAGCACCAGTTCGAGTTCGTGGGCGCCGGCACGGTCCTGCTGCAGTCGACGGAGCTGGTGATGGCGGAGCAGCCGACGGGCGCGGTGCCCCAGCAGACGGGGGTACCGGGGGCACCGAGGCTTCCCGGCCAGCTCGGAGACCTCCAGCGGCGCTTCGGTTTGTGAGCGGTAGTCTGCGGAGTGTGACGTCGAACGTGCGCGCACTCACACACCCGCCCCTAGTTCGTCATTCAACTTCTTAGGTAGAATCCATTCATGGAGACCGAGACGGCCACCCTCCCCCAGACTCCGTCCGGGGACACGCCCTGGCTGACCGACGCCGAGCAGTGCGCCTGGCGCACCCACCTCGACGTCAACAGGCTGCTCACGTACCAGCTCGAGAAGGACCTGCAACCCTTCGGCCTGACCATGAACGACTACGAGATCCTGGTCAATCTCTCCGAGTCCAAGGATCTCCGGCTGCGGATGAGCGACCTGGCCACGGCCACGCTCCAGTCCAAGAGCCGCCTCTCGCACCAGATCACCCGCATGGAGAACGCCGGTCTGGTCCGCCGCGAGAACTGCGAGTCCGACCGCCGCGGCCTGTACGCGGTGCTCACGGAGCACGGCATGGAGACGATGAAGAAGGTCGCCCCGCACCACGTGGCCTCCGTGCGCAAGCACTTCATCGACCTGATGGACCCCGCCGCGCTGCAGGAGCTGCGGGACACCCTGACGCCGGTCGCGGAGCATCTGCGCGCCCAGCGGGGAAAGCCGTAACTACCCCGTAGGAAGCCTGAGTTGGAACAGCGCTCCACCGTCCGCTGACTCGCCGACCGTCAGCCGGCCGCCATGGCGCTCCGCCACATCACGACCGATCGCGAGACCGAGACCGGCGCCCCCGTCGTCACGACTGCGGGCGTCGTCGAGCCGTACGAACCGCTCGAAGATCCGCTCCCGCTCCGCCCGCGGCACGCCGTCCCCGTCGTCACCGACCTCCAGCACCGCCCACGCCCCCTCGGCGCGGACGGTCACGGTGATCCGGGAGCGCGCGTGCCGCTGTGCGTTGTCGATCAGATTGCCGAGCACCCGCGCCAACTGCCCACGCGACCCGGCGACTTCGAGACCTTCGCCTTCTAGGCCTTCATCCGTCCGTACGTCGACGGGGATGCGGTCGGCCGGGCGCTGCGAGGTCTCCTCGCGGGCCAGCGCCGCCAGGTCCAGGCGGGCCTGACCCGGCCGCTCCCCCGCGTCCAGACGGGCGAGCAGGAGCAGGTCGGCCGCCAACTGCTGCAGCCGCACGGTGTCCTCGACCGCGCCGTCCACATCCAGCAACTCCGGGTGGGCGGCGCCCACTTCGAGCTGGGTGCGCAGGGACGCGATGGGGCTGCGCAGCTCGTGCGAGGCGTCGGCGACGAAGCGGCGCTGGCGCTCGACGCTCGCTTCGAGTGCGGCGAGGGTTTCGTTGGTGGTCCGGGCCAGGCGGGCGATCTCGTCGTGCGAGTCCGGTTCGGGGACGCGTCGCGTCAGGTCCTCGGAGGCGGTGATCGCGGCCATCTCCGCGCGGATACCCTCGACGGGGCGCAGGGCTCGGCGGGTGACCAGCCAGGTGGTGCCGGAGACGACCACGAGGAGCAGCGGCAGGCCGATCAGCATGACCGTGGCCGCCGTGCGGACCGCGCTGTGCTGGGCCTCCAGCGGGGCGCCCGCGTAGACCAGGACCGTCTCGTCGCGCAGGTCGGTGACCTCGACCTCCGCGAAGCGGTACTCGGCCGTTTCCTCGTCCACGGTGGCCTTGCCCGAGCTGTGCCAGGTGATGTCGCCGATCTCGCCGACCTCGGGGTCGTCGTCGTCCGCCTCGTTGTCGCGCTCCTCGCCCGGGTTGTCGACCGGGGTGACGCCGGGCACGCCGGTGCCGCTGATCGCCTCCAGGTCGTCGCTCACCGCGAGGACGCGGCCGTCTCGGTCCACGACCTGGACCGGGTGGTCCTCGGAGTCGCCGAGGTCCAGATCCTTGTAGGGGGTGCGGCCCGCGATCTTCAGGGCGACACTGCGGGCGACCGAGTCGGCCTGCGCGTCGGCCTGGTCGGTGAGGTTGCTGCGCAGCGAGAGCAGCACGGCGATGCCCGCGGCGATCAGGGCCGCGGCGACGACCAGGGTCGCGCCGAGCGTGGCCTTCGCCCGTACCGAGCCGAGACGGCGTCTCACCGGGCCTCCAGGCTGTAGCCGGCGCCGCGCATGGTGCGGATGAGCGGGGCGCCGAGCTTGCGGCGCAGGGCGCTGATGTAGACCTCGACGATGTTCGGGTCGCCGTCGTACGCGAAGTCCCAGACGTGCTCGAGGATCTCGGACTTGGAGACGACCTGGCCGGCCCGCGTCGCCAGGTACTCCAGGACCGCGAACTCCTTTGCGGCGAGGGTGACTTCGGCCCCGCCCCTGAAGACCCGGCGGGCCGCGGTGTCCACGCTCAGCTCGCCGAACTCGAGGACCGGCGCGGGCCGCCCCGTGCTCCGGCGTCGCAGCAGCGCCTTGACCCGGGCGACCAGGACGACGTACGAGAACGGCTTGGTCAGATAGTCGTCGGCGCCCGTGTCCAGACCCTCGGCCTCGTCGTACTCGCCGTCCTTGGCGGTCAGCATCAGGATCGGCACGTCGTGGCCGGCCGCGCGCAGCGTGGAGCAGACCCGGTAGCCGTTCATGCCGGGCAGCATGATGTCGAGGATGACCAGGTCGTACGTTCCCTCGGCGGCCCGGTGCAGCCCCTCGATGCCGTCGTGCACGACGTCCACGGCGTAGCCCTCGGCGGTCAGGCCCTTGGCCAGGGACAGGGCCAACCGCTTCTCGTCTTCGACGATCAACAAACGCATGCGTACAGGGTCGCTCATGGAACCTGAAGGAACCTGAAGCGGGCTTCAGGCGGCTTCAGGCTGCGTTCAGCTTCCACTCGGCAGATTGGTCCTCGTCGAACAGAGCACGGCGAACAGCCAGTCACCGACCGACCGGGAGGTCCCTCTCATGAAGCGCAACATCGTCATCGCCACCGTGGCCGCGGCAGCACTCGTCGCCGGCGGCTCGGCCTTCGCCTTCGCGGGTGACGACGAGACGCCGGCGAAGGCGCAGTCGAACGTGGCGCTGAAGGTGCAGGACGACGACCGGGACGACGTCGACGACCACAACGACCGCGACGACAAGCGCGACGACCGGGACGAGCGCCCCAGCGGCAAGGTGACCGCCGCCGACGCGATCGCCGCGGCCCTGAAGCACACCCCGGGCACGGCCGTCTCAGCCGACCTGGACGACGACGGCGTCTGGGACGTGGACGTGGCCAAGTCCGACGGCACGGAGTACGGCGTCGAGGTCGACCCGGCCACCGGCAAGGTGCTGCGGGCGGACCGCGAGGACGACGACGACCGCGATGAGCTGGCCGCGTTGGGCGGGGCGAAGACCTCGGCCCGGGATGCGGCACTGGCCGCTGCCGCGCGGGGCGTGGTGACTTCGGTCGACCTTGACGACGATCGCGGCGCCGCCGCGTGGGAGGTCGAGACGGTGAAGGGCGACTTCAAGGTCGACCTCAAGTCGGGCAAGGTCACGGCGGACCTGGACGACCAGGACGACCGTGATGGCGACGACGACTAAGACTTTTTCCCCACCCCGCCCCTTCCCGAAATCCTGCGGAGCTGTGTCCTCAAACGTCGGACGGGCTGATTCATCTCTGATGAATCAGCCCGTCCGACGTTTGAGGACATCTTTGAAGCCGGCGGCAGCCTTTCGGGAAGGGGCGGGGTGGGGTGAAAATCAGTGCTCCGTCAGCCCGGCAACCAGCTCATCCGCCGCGGCGTAGGGGTCGAGGGAACCCTCGACGATCCGCTCCGCCAGCGCCGACAGCCGTCGGTCCCCATGCAGATCCGCGATCCGCTCACGCAGCGCGGTGACCGCGATGGTCTCGACCTCGCGGGACGCCCGAGCCAGCCGGCGCTCAGCCAGCACGCCCCGCTCCTCCATCCAGGCCCGATGCTTCTCCAGCGCCTCGACGACCTCGTCAATACCCTCACCGCGCGCGGCAACGGTCTTCACGATCGGCGGCCGCCAAGCGCCAGGGCCCCGGGACTCCCCGAGCCCCAACATGTGGTTCAGCTCGCGAGCGGTCGCATCGGCCCCCTCACGGTCGGCCTTGTTCACGACATACACATCGCCGATCTCCAGAATCCCGGCCTTGGCCGCCTGAATCCCGTCGCCCATGCCAGGGGCGAGCAGCACCACCGACGTATCGGCCTGCGAGGCGATCTCCACCTCCGACTGCCCGACCCCGACGGTCTCGACGAGCACGACGTCGCACCCCGCCGCGTCAAGGACCCGGATCGCCTGGGGCGCGGACCACGCGAGGCCGCCCAGATGCCCGCGCGTGGCCATGGACCGGATGTACACGCCCGGATCGGACGCGTGGTCGGACATCCGCACCCGGTCCCCGAGCAGCGCCCCGCCCGAGAAGGGCGAGGAGGGGTCCACGGCCAGCACCCCGACCCGCTTCCCGGCCCGCCGATACGCCGAGACCAGCGCGGAGGTGGACGTCGACTTGCCGACGCCCGGCGACCCGGTGAGCCCCACGACGTAGGCGTTGCCCGCCAGCGGAGCCAGCGCCGCCATCACCTCGCGCAACTGCGGGGACGCCCCCTCGACCAGTGAGATCAGCCGAGCGACGGCACGCGGCCGGCCCTCACGTGCCTGAGCCACCAGCGTGGGGACGTCCTGCATCACAGCTCCACTTCGTTCGTACGCGTACGAGAAACGCCTGTGCCGAAGAGACCCCGGGGGCCTAGGCCTTCGGGACCCGCACGATCAGCGCATCACCCTGACCACCGCCGCCGCACAGCGCGGCCGCGCCGACGCCGCCGCCCCGCCGCTTCAGCTCGAGCGCGAGATGCAGCACGATACGGGCGCCGGACATGCCGATGGGGTGTCCGAGGGCAATCGCGCCGCCATTGACGTTCACCTTTTCCGGGGTAACGCCCAGGTCCTTCATTGACTGCACGGACACGGCGGCGAAGGCCTCGTTGATCTCGATCAGATCGAGGTCCTCGACGCTGATGCCTTCCTTCTTCACGGCGTGCGCGATGGCGTTGGACGGCTGCGACTGCAGCGAGTTGTCCGGTCCCGCCACGTTGCCGTGCGCCCCGATCTCGGCGATCCAGTCGAGGCCCAGTTCCTCGGCCTTGGCCTTGCTCATGACGACGACCGCGGCGGCGCCGTCGGAGATCTGCGAGGCGGTGCCCGCGGTGATCGTGCCGTCCTTGGCGAAGGCCGGGCGGAGCTTGCCGAGCGACTCGGTCGTGGTCTCGGCGCGGATGCCCTCGTCCTGCGAGAAGAGCACCGGGTCGCCCTTGCGCTGCGGGATCTCGACGGGGGTGATCTCCGCCTCGAAGAGGCCGTTCTTCTGGGCGGCCGCGGCCCGCTGGTGACTGAGGGCCGCGACCTCGTCCTGCTCGGGACGGGCAATGCCCAGACGGGTGTTGTGCTTCTCCGTGGACTCGCCCATGGCGACGCCCTCGAAGGAGTCGGTCAGGCCGTCGTGGGCCATCGAGTCGAGCATCTCGATCGCGCCGTACTTGAAGCCCTCACGGGACTTCGGCAGCACGTGCGGGGCGTTGGTCATGGACTCCTGGCCGCCCGCGACCACGATGTCGAACTCGCCGGCCCGGATCAGCTGGTCGGCGAGCGCGATCGCGTCGAGGCCCGACAGACACACCTTGTTGATGGTCAGCGCGGGGACGCTCATGGGGATGCCGCCCTTGACCGCGGCCTGGCGTGCGGGGATCTGCCCTGCCCCCGCCTGGAGCACCTGGCCCATGATCACGTACTGCACCTGGTCGCCGCCGATACCGGCCCGGTCCAGTGCGGCCTTGATGGCGAAGCCGCCCAGATCCGCACCTGAGAACGACTTGAGGGATCCGAGGAGTCGTCCCATGGGCGTGCGGGCCCCGGCGACGATCACGGAGGTGGAGCTCTTCGTTCCTGACATGAGGCAATGCCCCTTGGGATGAGGAGTGAACGAGGGTTTACCTCAATGTACTGAGCAGTACGGGCCCGGTCACCGGGCTGCGAGTGTGATCGCGCGCACGTTGCGTAATCACTGCTTCAGGCGCTGCACTGGACGGATGCTGACACGCATCGACCACATCGGGATCGCCTGCTTCGACCTCGACAAGACCGTCGAGTTCTATACGTCCACGTACGGCTTCGAGGTCTTCCACACGGAGGTCAACGAGGAGCAGGGCGTACGTGAGGCCATGCTCAAGATCAATGAGACGTCGGACGGCGGCGCCTCCTACCTCCAGCTCCTGGAGCCGACCAGGGACGACTCCGCGGTCGGCAAGTGGCTGGCCAAGAACGGCGAGGGCGTCCATCACATCGCCTTCGGCACCGCGGACGTCGACGCGGACGCGGCCGCCGTCAAGGACAAGGGCGTACGCGTCCTCTACGACGAGCCGCGCATCGGATCCATGGGGTCCCGCATCACGTTCCTGCACCCCAAGGACTGTCACGGGGTCCTCACGGAACTGGTCACTTCTGCATCTCAGGACTCCACGGAGCACTGACCTCCACATCCCTGGCCCGGTAGGGTGGGCACGGTCGCCCGCGTCTCTTCGGGCGGCCGTATTCCGGGGTCCGGGTTCAGGGGGACGAGCGGGGAGAAGCGTCGGGGCTGCGGCCCCTGCCCCGCCGTTGATCTGACACCATTCCCCGGGAGCCCCGTTCGGCGGATGGACAGGGCTCGTTCGGAGAGACTTGCGACCAGGGTTGGGGTCTCCCCTGCTCGAACAGAGTTGAGAGCTCGGGGAAGGATGGGACCGCGGAGTGCGGGGCTACGAACGCCAGGAGAGCCAGAGGCCAGCTGAGGCCGACCATCTCTCGCGGTTCGAGGCCGAGATGGACCGGCTGAAGACCGAGCGGGAGAAGGCCGTCCAGCACGCCGAGGACCTCGGCTACCAGGTCGAGGTGTTGCGCGCCAAGCTGCACGAGGCGCGCCGCAACCTCGCGACCCGACCTGCCTATGACACCGCTGACATCGGCTACCAGGCCGAGCAGCTGCTCCGCAATGCCCAGATCCAGGCCGACCAGCTGCGCACCGACGCCGAGCGCGAGCTGCGAGAGGCCCGCGCCCAGACGCAGCGCATCCTCCAGGAGCACGCCGAGCAGCAGGCCCGGCTGCAGTCCGAGCTGCACACCGAGGCCGTCACCCGCCGCCAGCAGCTCGACCAGGAGCTCAACGAGCGCCGCCAGACCGTCGAGTCGCACGTCAACGAGAACGTGGCGTGGGCCGAGCAGCTCCGCGGCCGCACCGAACAGCAGGCCCGCCGCCTCCTTGAGGAGTCCCGCGCCGAGGCCGACCAGGCACTGGCCGCCGCCCGCGCGGAGGCCGAGCGCCTCACCACCGAGGCCAGCCGGCGGCTGACCAGCGCGGCCGAGTCGGGCCGCGCGGAAGCCGAAGCGATCCTGCGCCGGGCCCGCACCGACGCCGAGCGCCTCCTGAACGCCGCCTCGACGCAGGCCCAGGAGGCCACCGACCACGCCGAGCAGCTCCGCTCCTCCACCGCGACCGAGTCGGACCAGGCCCGCCGTCAGTCCACCGAGCTGAGCCGGGCCGCCGAGCAGCGCATGGCCGAGGCGGAGACGGCGCTGCGCGAGGCGCGTACGGCCGCGGACAAGGTTGTCGCCGAGGCCAAGGAGGCCGCGGCCAAGGCCCTGTCGAGCGCCGAGGCGTCGAACGAGACGCGGACGCGTACCGCCAAGGAGCAGGTCGCCCGCCTGGTCAGCGAGGCCACGAAGGAGGCCGAGGCCACCAAGGCGGAGGCCGAGCAGGCCCTCGCGGACGCCAAGGCCGAGGGCGAGAAGGTCGTCGCCGAGGCCGCCGAGAAGGCCAGGAACGTCACGGCCGAGGAGACCGCGTCCCAGCTGTCGTCGGCCGCGCGTACCGCCGAGGAAGTGCTCAACAAGGCGTCCGAGGACGCCAAGGCGACCACCAAGGCGGCCTCCGAGGAGGCCGAGCGGATCCGCCGCGAGGCCGAGACCGAGGCGGACCGGCTGCGCGGCCAGGCGCACGACATCGCCGAGGAGCTCAAGGGCGCGGCGAAGGACGACACCAAGGAGTACCGCGCCAAGACGGTCGAGCTGCAGGAGGAGGCCCGCCGGCTGCGCGGCGAGGCCGAGAACCTGCGCGCGGAGGCCGTCGCCGAGGGCGAGCGGATCCGCAGCGAGGCCCGCCGCGAGGCCGTCCAGAAGATCGAGGAGGCGGCCAGCTCCGCCGAGGAGCTGCTCGCCAAGGCGCGTACGGACGCCGAGGAGCTGAGCGCGACCGCCGCCGCCGAGGCCGAGCGCGTCCGCACCGAGGCCATCGAGCGCGCCACGACCCTGCGCAAGCAGGCCGAGGACACCCTGGAGCGCACCCGCACGGAGGCCGAGCGGCACCGCACGGAGGCCGCCGAGCAGGCCGAGGTCACCAAGGCGGAGGCCGAGGAGGCCGGGCGCAAGCTCCGCGAGGACACCGAGCTCGCGATCGGCCGGCGCCAGACCGAGGCCGCCGAGGAACTGACCCGGCTGCACACCGAGGCCGAGCAGCGCCTCACCGCCGCCGAGACCGCCCTGACCGAGGCCCGCACGGAGGCCGAGCGGCTGCGGCGCGAGGCGAACGAGGAGACGGAGCGGCTCCGCAGCGAGGCCGCCGAGCGCATTCGTACGCTGCAGTCGCAGGCCGAGACCGAGGCCGAGCGGCTGCGCACCGAGGCCGCCGCGGACGCCTCGACGTCGCGCGCCGAGGGCGAGGCCGTCGCCGTACGGCTGCGCAGCGAGGCGACGAACGAAGCGGAGCGCATCAAGAACGAGGCGCAGGAGAGCGCCGACCGCCTGCGCGGCGAGGCGACGGCCGCCGCCGAGCGCGTCGGGGCCGAGGCCGCCGAGGCGCTCTCGGCCGCGCAGGAGGAGGCCGCCCGGCGTCGCCGCGAGGCCGAGGAGACCTTGAGTTCGGCCCGCACCGAGGCCGACCAGGAGCGTGAGCGCGCGCGCGAGCAGAGCGAGGAGCTGCTCGCCGCGGCCCGTAAGCGAGTCGACGAGGCGCAGGTCGAGGCGCAGCGCCTGGTCGAGGAGGCGGACCGGCGGGCGACCGACCTGGTGGCCGCGGCCGAGCTGACCGCGCAGCAGGTACGGGACTCCGTCGCCGGCCTGCAGGAGTCGGCCCAGGAGGAGATCTCCGGGCTGCGCTCGGCGGCCGAGCACGCGTCGGAACGTACCCGCAAGGAAGCCCAGGAAGAGGCCGACCGGGTCCGTGCGGACGCCTATGCGGAGCGGGAGCGCGCCTCGGAGGACGCGACGCGCCTGCGGACCGAGGCGCACGAGGAGACCGAGGCCGCCAAGTCGCTTGCGGAGCGCACGGTTTCGGAGGCGATCGCCGAGTCCGAGCGGCTGCGCAGCGAGGTCAACGACCACGCCCAGCGGGTGCGTACGGAAGCCTCCGAGCGCGTCGCCTCGTCCGAGCAGGACGCTGCGCGGACGCGTGCCGAGGCCCGCGAGGACGCCAACCGCATCCGTACGGACGCGGCCGGCCAGGCCGACCAGCTGATCGGCGAGGCCACGAGCGAGGCGGAGCGGCTGCGGGCCGAGGCCGCCGAGACGGTCGGCTCCGCGCAGCAGCACGCGGAGCGCACTCGCAGCGAGTCGGAGCGCATCAAGGCGGACGCGCACGCGGAGGCCGAGCGCCTGCGGAGCGAGGCCCGGACCGAGTCCGAGCGGACCCTGGACGAGGCCCGGCAGGCGGCCAACAAGCGCCGCAGCGAGGCCGCCGAGCAGGTCGACAAGCTCATCACCGAGGCCGCGTCGGAGGCCGAGAAGCTCACGTCTCAGGCGCAGGAGCAGGCGCTGAAGGCGGCCACGGACGCCGAGCAGCAGGCCGACACGATGGTCGGCGCCGCCCGTGTCGAGGCCGAGCGCCTGGTCGCCGAGGCGACCGTCGAGGGCAATTCCCTGGTGGAGCGGGCGCGTACGGACGCGGACGAACTGCTGATCGGCGCACGCCGGGACGCGACCGCCATAAGGGAACGGTCCGAGGAGCAGCGGGACCGGCTCACCGGCGAGATCGAGGAGCTGCACGAGCGGGCGCGGCGCGAGTCGGCCGAGCAGATGAAGACGGCGGGCGAGCGGTGCGACGCGCTGGTCAAGGCCGCCGAGGAGCAGCTGGCCGAGTCGACGGCGAAGGCCAAGGAGCTGGTCTCGGAGGCCAGTTCCGAGGCCGGCAAGGTACGGATCGCCGCGGTCAAGAAGGCCGAGCAGCTCCTCAAAGAGGCTGAACAGAAGAAAACGGACACGGTGCGCGAGGCCGACCGGGTCAAGGCCGAGGCCGAGGCGGAGGCGCAGCGGATCGTCGACGACGGCAAGCGCGAGCTCGATGTGCTCGTCCGGCGCCGCGAGGACATCAATGCCGAGATCTCCCGTGTCCAGGACGTTCTGGAGGCGTTGGAGTCTTTTGAGGCTCCGTCCACCGGCGGCTCCAAGGAGGGCGGCGGCGTCAAGGCGGGCGCAGCTGCCGGGGGTACCCGATCGGGTGGCAAGCCGTCCGAGGGCTAGCCAGATCACCATCTCCCGTGCTTGCCAAGGACGTTCGGCCCTGGTGCTGGCAAGCGGTCCGCCGGTTAGCCACTCAAAAGGGGTGTCATTCTCCAGATCAAACGGGCAACTGCTCGATGACACGCCGCAAAGCCCCCTAGGATTCCCCCTATCACCTCACCGGTCTCATTCGACAGGAACCCCATGAGCGACACTTCCCCCTACGGCTTCGAGCTTGTGCGGCGTGGGTACGACCGCGCTCAGGTGGACGAACGTATCTCCAAGCTCGTCTCCGACCGTGACTCCGCTCTTGCCCGTATCACTGCTCTGGAAAAGCGCATCGAGGAACTGCACCTCGAGACGCAGAACGCTCAGGCCCAGGTAACCGACGCTGAGCCGTCGTACGCCGGCCTCGGCGCCCGCGTCGAGAAGATCCTCCGCCTCGCCGAGGAGGAGGCCAAGGACCTGCGCGAGGAGGCCCGTCGCGCGGCCGAGCAGCACCGCGAGCTCGCCGAGTCCGCCGCCCAGCAGGTGCGCAACGACGCGGAGTCGTTCGCGGCCGAGCGCAAGGCCAAGGCCGAGGACGAGGGCGTCCGGATCGTCGAGAAGGCCAAGGGCGAGGCGGGCGCGCTGCGCTCCGAGGCCCAGAAGGACGCGCAGCAGAAGCGCGAGGAGGCCGACGCCCTCTTCGAGGAGACCCGCGCCAAGGCCGCCCAGGCCGCGGCCGACTTCGAGACGAACCTCGCCAAGCGCCGTGAGCAGTCGGAGCGCGACCTCGCGTCCCGTCAGGCCAAGGCCGAGAAGCGCCTCGCGGAGATCGAGCACCGCGCGGAGCAGCTTCGCCTGGAGGCCGAGAAGCTGCGCACCGACGCCGAGCGTCGCGCCCGCCAGACGGTGGAGACCGCGCAGCGCCAGGCCGAGGACATCGTGGCGGACGCGAACGCCAAGGCCGACCGGATCCGCAGCGAATCGGAGCGCGAGCTGGCGGCGCTCACCAACCGCCGCGACTCCATCAACGCCCAGCTGACCAACGTCCGCGAGATGCTGGCCACGCTGACCGGTGCGGCTGTCGCCGCCGCCGGTGCGCCGGGCGAGGACGAGCCGGTCACCCGCGGGGTTCCGGCCCAGCAGAGCCGGTAAGCACCGCCTGCGGATCCTCGTAAGGGATCCACAGCAGTACGTGTACGGGGCAGAGCCCCCTGTCACCCCAAGTGGCAGGGGGCTTTGTCCCGTTTTAGCGTGGTCCGCATGATCGAGCTCGACGGCCTCACCAAGCGGTACGGCGAAAAGGTGGCAGTCAACGACCTCACCTTCTCCGTCAGACCAGGCCTGGTCACGGGCTTCCTGGGGCCGAACGGCGCGGGCAAGTCGACCACGATGCGGATGATGCTCGGTCTCGACCGGCCCTCGGGCGGCGACGTCCTCATCGACGGTCGGCACTACGACCAGATCAAGCACCCGCTGAGGTACATCGGCGCACTGCTCGACGCCAAGGCGATGCACGGCGGCCGCAGCGCCTTCAACCACCTGCTCTGCCTCGCCCAGTCCAACGGCATTCCGACCAGCCGGGTCCACGAGGTCCTGGAGACCGTGGGCCTGACCGCCGTCGCCAAGAAGAAGGCCAAGGGCTTCTCGCTCGGCATGGGCCAGCGGCTCGGCATCGCGGGCGCGCTGCTCGGCGATCCGCAGATCCTGATGTTCGACGAGCCGGTCAACGGGCTCGACCCCGAGGGCATCCACTGGATCCGCAATCTGATGAAGGGCCTCGCCGCCCAGGGACGTACGGTCTTCGTCTCCTCGCACCTGATGAGCGAGATGGCGCTGACGGCCGAGCACCTCGTCGTCATCGGCCAGGGCCGGCTGCTCGCCGACACCTCGATGGCCGACTTCATCAAGGACAACTCACGCTCGTACGTGCGACTGCGCTCGCCCCAGCAGGAGCGGCTGCGCGACGTCCTGCACGAGGAGGGCGTGACGGTCGTCGAGGCCGGCAACGGAACCCTCGAAGTGGACGGCGCGGCCTCGGACCGGCTGGGCGAGATCGCCGCCGCGCACCAGCTCACCCTGCATGAGCTCAGCCCTCAGCAGGCCTCGCTCGAAGACGCCTTCATGCAGCTCACCGCCGAGTCCGTGGAGTACCACGCACACGCGCAGACCGGGCCCCCGGACACCTCCGGCTGGGACTCGCCCCAGGGCGCACAGCCGGGGCAGCCCGGCTGGGGCGAGACGTGGTCGCAGAAGAAGGAGTCCTGAGCATGTCCTCGACGCGGGTACTGAAGTCGGAGTGGACGAAGATCAAGTCGGTCAACTCGACCCTCTGGACGCTGAGCCTGGCCGCGATCGTGACGATCGGCCTCGGCATGCTGATCTCGCACTTCGCCAGCAGCGACTTCGACAATCTGGACGAGAAGGACCGGCTCGGCTTCGACGCGACCTCGATGAGCTTCGCCGGGATGGGTCTCGGTCAGCTCGCGATGATCGTGTTCGGGGTGCTGGTGGTCTCCAACGAGTACAGCACCGGGATGATCCGGACCTCGCTGGCCGCCGTTCCGCAGCGCGGGAAGTTCCTGTTCAGCAAGGTCGCGGTGGCGACCGCGCTGGCCTTCGTGGTCGCCATGATCACGGCGTTCATCTCGTTCTTCCTCGGCCAGTCCGTGATGGGCGTCCACAAGGTGTCGATCGGCGATCCGGGCGTGCTGCGCGCGGTGATCGGCGGCGGGCTCTACATGACGCTGATCGCGGTGTTCTCGATGGCGGTCGCCTCGCTGCTGCGCAGCCCCATGCTCTCGCTGGGCATCCTGATGCCGCTGTTCTTCCTGGTGTCGCCGATCCTCGGCTCGGTCTCGGCCACCAAGAAGATCGCCCGCTATCTGCCCGACCAGGCCGGGCAGAAGGTGATGCAGGTGGTCGCGCCCATCGACGACAGCACGCCGTACGGGCCGTGGGGCGGGCTCGCCATCATGATCGCTTGGGTGGTCGTGGCGCTGGCCTGCGGTTATTGGCTGCTGAAGAAGCGGGACGCGTAGCTCCTGAGCGCGCGGATCCCGCTCGCCGTACGATCCGAATCCTGCTCGCCGTACGATCCGCCGAACCCGCACGGAACCCTCACCGCACGGGAACCGTCAGCCTGTGGATATCCTCCTAACCCTTACGGGGGCGTTCGGAAGTGCCCCGACGTCCTGACCTGTCGATGGGTGCGGAGAATGATCGAGGCAGTCGGCCTGACCAAGCGCTATGGCGCGAAGACGGCCGTGTACAACCTTTCCTTCCAGGTGCGGCCCGGTGCCGTCACCGGCTTCCTGGGCCCCAACGGCTCGGGCAAGTCGACGACGATGCGCATGATCCTCGGCCTGGACAACCCCACCTCGGGCCGTGTGACGATCGCGGGACACCCCTACCGTCAGCTGCCGAACGCGCCCCGGCACGTCGGCGCCCTCCTCGACGCCAAGGCGGTGCACGGCGGCCGGCACGCCCGCAACCACCTGCTGTGCCTCGCCCAGCTGTCCGGCATCCCGGCCCGCCGGGTCGACGAGGTGCTCGGCGTGGTCGGCCTGCAGGACGTCGCGAAGAAGCGCTCCAAGGGCTTCTCGCTCGGCATGGGCCAGCGCCTCGGCATCGCGGCCGCCCTGCTCGGCGACCCCCAGGTGCTGCTCTTCGACGAGCCGGTCAACGGCCTCGACCCCGAGGGCATCCTCTGGGTCCGCAATCTGATGAAGTCCCTGGCCGCGGAGGGACGTACCGTCTTCGTCTCCTCGCACCTGATGAGCGAAATGGCGCTCACCGCCGACCACTTGATCGTGATCGGGCGCGGGCAGCTGCTCGCCGACATGAGCATCGGGAACTTCATCTCCGCCAACTCCGCGGACTTCGCGCGGGTACGCACCCCCGACACCGAGCCGCAGCAACGCGAGAAGCTGTCCGCCGCGCTCACCGAGGCCGGCGGCCATGTGCTGCCCGAGCAGGACGGGGGGCTGCGCGTCACCGGCCTCCCGCTGCCGCGCATCAGCGACCTCGCGCACGAGGCGGACGTCCGGCTGTGGGAGCTCTCGCCGCACCAGGCCTCGCTCGAGGAGGCGTACATGCGGATGACGCAGGGCGCCGTGGACTACCGCTCCACCATCGACCAGAAGGCGGGCCTGCAGCAGCAGATGGCCATGCCTCCCGGCGGGATGCCGCCGCAGCTCGCCGCGCCCGGCCAGGGCCAGCCCGGGTGGTACGCGCCGCCGTCGCCGCAGCAGGGCGGGCAGCCGTTCGCCATGCCGCAGGAGGCGCCGTACGGTGCGCCGCAGGGCCAGCCGCCGGCTCAGCCGCAGCCGAACCCGTACGCGCAGGCGCCGGGGGTCCCTGAGGCGGGGGCCCCGCAGGCTCCGGGAACCCTGGCTCTGCAGCAGGTGCCGTCCGCCCCGCAGGCCCCGGCTTCCGCTCCGGGGACCCTGGCCCTGCAGCAGGTGCCCGCCGCTGCCGCACCGCAGGCCGCCCCGGCCCCGCCCGCGCCCGAGGCGCCGCCGCAGGCGCCCGTCGCATCGCCCGACCCGGCGCCCGCCGCCGACCTGACCAAGCCGGCCGCTGGGCCCACCGACAACGAGGACGCCGCCCGATGACCGCCCCCTCCTCCGCACCCCAGCCGCCGCAGCCGCAGGCCGCACCCGTCCCGCAGCAGGCGGCTCCGCAGGGCCCCTGGCAGGGCGCGCCCGGCGCGTACACCTCGCCGATCCCGGTCCGGCGTACGCATCTCGGGCATGCCCTCGCCTCCGAGTGGACGAAGATCAAGTCGGTCCGCTCGACGATGTGGACGCTCGGGGTCTTCCTGCTGCTCGTGGTCGGCATCGGCCTGCTCATCGCGGTGACCGTGTCCTCCGCCGACGGGTCCCTCGTGGGCACCCCGCTGCTGTCCCTGGGCTTCTTCGGCCTGCTCGTCGGCAGCATCTGCATCATCACGCTCGGCGTGCTGACCACGTCGTCCGAGTACGGCACCGGCATGATCCGGACGACCATGACCGCGTGCCCGTCCCGGGGCCGGGTGCTGATGGCGAAGGCGATCATCTTCTTCGCCGTGTCCTTCGTGATCACCCTGCTGTCCACCGGCCTCGTGGCCGTCGTACAGCAGGCGGCCCTGTCGGACATGGGGGCGGCCGATCCCACCACCAGCGAGTGGCTGCGCGCGACCCTCGGTGTGAGCCTCTACATCGCGCTGCTCGGGCTGCTCGCCCTCTCCATCGGCGCGCTGCTGCGCCACTCCGCGGGCGGCATCACGATCATGATCGGCCTGCTGCTCGCCCCGCTGGTGCTCGCGCTCTTCATGTTCGCGGAGTCCATGAACGACTTCCGGGAGTTCCTGCTCGAGTACTCGATCCCCAACCAGCTCGGCGCCTTCTACGGCGGCACCCTGAGCGACTCGGGACCGACCGGCTGGGACCCGCTGTGGATCATGCTGGGCCTCGCGGCCGCAGGCCTGGTCGGCGCCTTCGCCGTGCTGGAGTCGCGGGACGTGTGACCCCGACCGGGGTCAGAACCTCGGAACCTTGACCGGGGTCAGAACCCCGGCGCCTCGACCGGGGTCAGAACCTCGGCGCATTACGGGACCGCTGCACCCGCGAGGTGCGGCGGTCCCGTGCGTTCCAGCAGGCCTTGTGCCAGTGCCTGCGGTCGTCCACTCCCCCGCCGTGCTCCGGCCACGCCACGACATGCGCGACGCCGGACGGGATCTCCTGGTCGCAGCCGGGGCAACGGTACGTCTTGCCCGCCGCGCTCGCACCTGCGACATGGCGCACGCTGAAGTCCTCGCCCTGCCAGCTCTCCGAGCTCTGATGCCCGCCGTACCGGCCGCCGCCCTCCCCGTCCTCGCCACGGCCGGCCCCGCCGGGGCCCTTCGGACGGTTGCGACGCGGAGACACAGGACACCTCACGGGCTGTACGGGGACCAGGGGTACGTCCAGCCTACGCGGCCCGGACTGGGGTACACGCCTCCTACCAACCCCCACACACGCGCCGACGGCAACTGATCGGACGCCGCCGCATACTTGCCGCGAAACAGCCGCGAACCTTGCGCATGCGGACGCCTTTCAGACTCCTGGTAGGACAATCGGCCAACCTTTATGCCAGCCGTGCCTTTGGCACGTGTCAGACGTTGTTGCCTGTAGGTGGGGAGCACCGCGTCGGCGCCAAGGAGGCAGGAGTGCGATGCGCGTAGGGACGTTTGTACTGGCCGCACAATTCCCGGGCCAGGGCCAGGGCGAGGCGCTGCACCGAGCGGTGCGCACCGCCGAGGTCGCCGAGGAGTCCGGGCTCGACTCGGTCTGGCTCGCCGAGCATCACTTCGTGCCGTACGGAGTCTGCCCGTCGGCGGTGACGCTCGCGGCCCTGCTGCTCGGGCGTACGCAGCGGATCCGGGTCGGCACCGCGGTGAGCGTGCTGCCGACCCAGCACCCGGTCGCCCTCGGCGAGCAGGCCGCGCTGCTCCATCTCACCAGCGGGGGACGCTTTTCCCTGGGTGTGGGGCGCGGTGGCCCCTGGGTCGACCTGGAGGTCTTCGGGCGCGGTCTCGAGGCGTACGAGAACGCCTTTCCCGAGTCGCTCGACCTGCTGCTCCGCTGGCTGAGCGAGCCGAGCGTCGCCGCAGAGGGGGAACGATTCAGCTTTCGCGAGGTCGCGGTCGTCCCCCGCCCCGCCGAGGACCTGTCCGGCGCCCCGGGCCCCGAGGTCGTCGTCGCCTGCACCTCCCCCGCGAGCGTGCGGCTCGCGGCCGAGCGCGGACTGCCGATGCTGCTCGGGATGCACGTCGGGGACCAGGAGAAGGCCGAGATGGTCGCGCTGTGGCGGTCCAGTGCGCTGGCGGTGGGGCGTACGCCCGACGAAGTGGCCGCGGTGGCCCATGTGTCGGCCGGCGTCGTCCAGATCTCGGACCGCCCGGCGGACGCTTGTGAGACGCTCCTGAAGGCGATGCCTGGTTGGCTGAAACAGGGCCTCGACGCCCATGTCACGGTCGACGGCCGGGCGCGGGCGATGCGTGATCCGGTGACGTACACCGAACTCCTGACGAGGCTCCACCCGGTGGGGACACCGGAGTTGTGCGCCGACCGGCTCGCGGCGACCTCGGAGCGGACGGGCATCACGCGGTTCGCGCTCCTGGTGGAGGGATCGGGGGATCTGGCGGCGACGGAGGAGAATGTGCGCCGGCTCGGCGCCGAAGTGCTGCCCCAACTGCGGTGATCGCGGACTCATGACTGTCTACGGCGGGCTGCCGCCCCGAAAACACCTCCCGCGTACGGAGCGGCAGCAACAGGCCTCAGCAGTCCCTGAGTTCAGGCGACTGGTTCAGCAGCTGACCACGTATCGAAGTGAAACGGGACAGCCGCTCATCGGCCTCTGAGCCGAGCGGAAAGACCGCGACGCGGTGGCAGTTCTGGAATGCGAGGCGCACTCCGAAGTGCCGCTGCAGCGCACCGCGTATCGCGTCACTCGCAAGCGCACGCAGCAGCTGACCACGCGCCTGCTCGTTCGGCGGCGGCGTCTGGTTGTCGGCGAACTCGCCGCCGTCAACCTTCAGCTGGGCCACCAGAGAGCTGATCATCTCCCATGCGTAGGGCAGGGAGGTCCGGACGCAGTCGACGAAGGCAGCTTCGTCGACCTCGCCTCGCTCGGCCTGTTCCAACAGTGCCGGTGAGACGTCGAGCGACATGGGTTCTCCTCTCGCACCCCCGGGGAGCGGGGGTTGCCGGACGGGAAAGAGGTTCGCAACGCAGCGTGCACGCGCTGCGACCTCTTGCATCCACGGTAAGCAACGTGACCGGCCCGCACCAGGAGAATGCGCGCACAACCGGCCAATAACGAACGCACCTTTACAGGAACAAAGGGTGTGGCGCACAGGACCTCCGGCGTGGGGCGCGAGGGGCGCCGGGTGGGCGAATCGCGCCGAAGGGTGCGGGTCGAGTAGCGTTGCCGACCATGCGTCTCGTCATTGCCCGTTGCTCCGTGGACTACGCGGGCCGGCTCACCGCCCATCTCCCGTCCGCCCCCCGCCTGATCTTGGTGAAGGCCGACGGCAGTGTGTCCATCCACGCGGACGACCGGGCCTACAAGCCCCTCAACTGGATGTCGCCGCCCTGCACGCTCAAGGAGGGCTCGGGCGACGAAGCCGACAAGTGGACCGTCGTGAACAAGGCGGGCGAGAAGCTCATCATCACGATGGAGGAGATCCTGCACGACTCCTCGCACGAACTGGGCGTCGACCCGGGCCTCATCAAGGACGGCGTGGAAGCGCACCTCCAGGAGCTGCTCGCCGACCGGATCGAGACACTTGGCGAGGGCTACACCCTCATTCGCCGCGAGTACATGACGGCCATCGGCCCCGTCGACATCCTGTGCCGGGACGCGGACGGCGCGACCGTGGCCGTGGAGATCAAGCGGCGCGGCGAGATCGACGGCGTGGAGCAGCTCACCCGCTACCTCGAACTCCTCAACCGCGACCCGCACTTGGCACCCGTGAAGGGCATCTTCGCCGCCCAGGAAATCAAGCCCCAGGCACGCGTGCTCGCCACGGACCGGGGCATCGGCTGCGCGGTGCTCGACTATGACGCGCTGCGCGGCATCGAGGACGACAAGCTGCGGCTGTTCTGATCCCGGCCAACCGGTTCAGCTTCTGATCCGACCCGACCCCTTCAGTCGTACGTACGACACGACAGCGCCGCCCGGAGTGATCCGGGCGGCGCTGCCGTATGCCGGTGCTCGGCCGGGTCAGATGATCCCGGTCGTGTCGCTGGGCGACGTCCCCGCGCTGGAGCCGGCCGGCGAACTGGCCGGTGAGCTCCCCGCCGAACTGCTCGCCGGGGCGCTGGCCGAGTTGGTGCCCGGCGCGGTCGTGGGATCGGTCGTGGGCGGCGTGGTGGGCGGGTCCGTCGGCGGGTCCGTCGGCGGACGGCTCGTGGTCGGCGGGCGAGTCGTGGTCGGCGGGCGCGTGGTCGTCGGCGGCCGGGTGGTCGTCGGCGGGCGCGTGGTCGTCGGATCGTCCGAGGGCTCGCCGCTGGACGACGGGTCGTCCGGGTCGCCGCTGGTGGCGGGCGCGGTCGGGTCGTCCGAAGTGCCGGGCGTGCCGTCCTTGCCGGGGTCGGGCGACTCGTCGCCCTTGTCCGGCTGGTCCGCGGGCAGACCGCCGCCGTCACCCTGCTCGCTTGCCGTCTGGCCCGGCCGGACCTTGTTCGACGGGTTGTCGTCGTCGGAGGTCGCGCCGAGCGTCACGACGGTGCCGAGCACCGCCGCGAGGAGCGCACCGGCGGCCGCCGCGACGAGGTTGCGCCGGGTGCCGCTGAGCACGGCGCGGCCGGTGCCGACCGGCGGGGTCGCGTACGTGCTGCCGGAGCCGGAGCCTGCCGGGCTCTGGCGCCGGGTGACGACGGTCGATTCCTCGTCGGGCTCGGGAAGCAGCAGAGCGGCCGGTACGCCACCGGGCGGCGACGCCGACTCCTCGTACCGCGCGTCCGGCACCTCTTCGCCCGCCGGTGTCCGCCCGCCGGCCGGCGAGCCTCCCGAGCGGTCGGCGACGAGCGCGAGCGCCCTGCGGCCCGAGACGGTGCCCCGCTTGTCGGCGAGCGCCCCGCGCAGCCCGATGGACGCCTCCAGCTCGGCGCGCGCCCGGTCGAGCTGGCCGCCGAGGAGCGCGAGGATGCCCAACTCGTGGTGGAAGTAGGCCTCTTCGGCCACCTCGCCGGCGAGCCGCGCCGCCTCCTGCCCGGCGCGGAGCGCACGCTCCCAGGCCCCCCAGCCGAGCCCCGCCGCGAAGGCGGGCGCTGCCGTGCGGGCCAGGAGCACCGCTGCGCTGAGGTGTCCGGAGTCGGCCCCCGGCACCAGAGCGGTCAGCGCGGCGAGAACGGCGTCCGCCTCCGCGGCGGCCCGCTCCGGGGTGACCGAGGGGTGCCCCGCCCACCATGCGTAGTGCTGCGCGGCGGTGTGGGCCAGACCCGCGGCCTCTTCCGCGTACCCCGCCGACTCCAGCTGGGCCTGCACCCCCGCGGCAAGGCGGTAGCGCGCGCCGACCGGGGTGACCAGAGCCACGGCGACCAGCTCGCCGAGGGCGGCGTCCGCGTGGGTGTCGCCGACGAGGGCGGGCAGATGCGCCTGGTGGGGCAGCTCCCCGCCGAGCGCGACGGCGAACTTCAGTGTGGCGCGCGCGGATTCGCTGAGCCGGGATGCGAGCAGCGCCGCGGGTGCGGCACCTTCGGCGAGCGTGGGCAGCGGGACGTCGTGCCCGTCCTCCACCACGTCGAAGGGCGCGTCGACGGGGGCGCCCTCGTAAAAGCCGTACTCGTCAAAGGCGTTGGGGTCGGCGCGCAGCTGGTCGCGCTGGCGCAGCAGCGCCCCGGCCTGGACGAAGCGCAGCGGCAGGCCCTCGGACTCGAACCACAGGTCGCCGGCCCAGCCGGCCTCGTCGTCGGTCAGCGCCCGGCCGACGGCCCGCTCCAGCAGTTCGAGGCCGCCGCTGCGGCCGAGCCCGCCGAGGAAGACCTCTTCGAGGTGGGAGTCGGCGGAGGGTGCGGCGACGTCCGGCGTCGCGGCGACCAGGAAAGCGCACTCGGGCGTCGCCTCGAGGAGTTCTTCGAGGGCGGCGCCGCCGAATTCGAGGTCGTCCAGGACGACTACCGCGCCGATGTCGTGCACGAGTTCCAGGAGCTGGGTGCGGTCGGGCCGGTGGAGCGGCGACTTGTATACGGCCGCGTACAGATCGAAGAGCAGCTCGCCCGGCGTCCGGCGGAAACCGGAGAGGCGGATGACGCCGTCCGGAGCGAGGTCCGCGCAGTCCTCGGCGACGGCGTCGAGCAGGGCCGTACGGCCACAACCCGAGGGTCCGGTGAGCCGCACCGAGCGCCCCCGCGCGAGGAGCCGTACGAGGCGCTCACGGTCTTCCTGGCGCTCGAGGAGCGGCGGCCTGGGCAGGGACGGTCCGGGCGGCGTCGCGGGACGGGCCGCGCGGCGCAGTTCGAGGCGTTCGGCGGCGCTGTGCTTCTGCGGCCGGGCCGGCAGTTCGCCGGGCGGGCACGGTTCTATCTCGCTGCCGTCGACGGGATTGACGGTGAGCAGGAAGTCGCCCGAGACGAGCTGGACCGTGCGGGCGGGCACGGGGCTGCCGAAGTCCGGTGTGATGGCGTCCCGCGGCGGCCGCTGCGGGCCGGCCTGGCCCGAACTGTCGGCACGCTCACCGAATCCGCCGTTGCCGGCGCCGAATCCGTCGCTGTCGTGGCCGTACTCTTCCGGTCCCCGGTTCGTCGGGTCCATGGTCAAAGCCCCCCAAAAGCAGTCGTGTGCGTAGGCTTCCCCGGCCTTCGCACACGCCACTGTCGCTTCTGGTCCGGTGCCCATCCGACGGGGCCGTCAGACGTGGGCGACCGAACCTTAGACCTTCAACGAGTATCGCGGAACAGGCGGGGTACCGGACCGCCCTAGACGTCACAGTCTCGTGAGGATTGTGCGCCGGGGCGGCCTTCCGGGGTCTTACAAGGGGTGCGCGGAGATTCCGGTCTTTACAAGGGGTGCGCGCCGATTCCGCCTTCGATCGCCAGAATGCGGTGCAGCCTGGTGGCGACGAGGAGGCGCTGCATCTGCGGCGGCACGTTGCGCAGCACGAGGCGGCGGCCGCAGCGGCCGGCCTGACGGTGGGCACCCATGATGACGCCGAGACCGGTCGCGTCGAGCGCGGCGAGGTCACCCAGATCGAGGACGAGGTCGCCGTGCCCTTCATCGAGGGCGGAATGCAGGACAGTTCGGGCGTCCGCCGCGCTTCGGACGTCGAGGCTGCCCCCGACGGTCAGCTCGGCGTGGTCGCCCCTGATGTGCATATGCGCTCCCCGAGAGTGCTCGGTCATGCCTCTGGTGTCACTGTCGTCTCAACTGAACCGTTCACTGAACTGACTGGCTAAGGCAGGCAGAAGTTGCCGTCCGTAAGCGAACCGATACCGAATTCACCCCTGCGGGGGAACGGTTGGGCCCCCGTGGGGCCCATTCACGGCTCAGTCGGGCTCAGTGCTTGTAGAACCCCTGCCCGCTCTTGCGGCCGATATCTCCGGCGTCGACCATGCGTCGCATGAGCTCCGGCGGGGCGAACTTCTCGTCCTGGGACTCGGTGTAGATGTTGCTGGTGGCGTGCAGCAGGATGTCGACGCCCGTGAGGTCGGCGGTGGCCAGCGGTCCCATGGCGTGGCCGAAGCCGAGCTTGCAGGCGATGTCGATGTCCTCGGCGGTGGCGACGCCCGACTCGTAGAGCTTGGCCGCCTCGACGACGAGCGCCGAGATCAGCCGGGTGGTGACGAAGCCGGCGACGTCGCGGTTGACGACGATGCAGGTCTTGCCGACGGACTCGGCGAACTCCCTTGTGGTGGCGAGGGTTTCGTCGCTGGTCTTGTAGCCGCGTACGAGCTCGCAGAGCTGCATCATCGGCACCGGCGAGAAGAAGTGCGCGCCGACGACCCGCTCGGGACGCTCGGTCACGGCCGCGATCTTGGTGATCGGGATGGCCGAGGTGTTGGAGGCGAGCACGGCGTCTTCGCGGACGATCTTGTCGAGCGCCCGGAAGATCTCGTGCTTGACCTCAAGCTTCTCGAAGACGGCCTCGACGACGATGTCGGCGTCGGCGACCGCGTCCAGGTCGGTGGTCGTGGTGATGCGCGCGAGCGCGGCCTCGGCGTCCCCGGCCGCGAGCTTGCCCTTGCTCACGAACTTCTCGTACGACGCCTTGATGCCGTCGGTGCCGCGGGTCAGGGCCTCGTCGGTGACATCGCGCAGGGTGACGTCCCAGCCCGCTTGCGCGGAGACCTGAGCGATGCCGGAGCCCATGAGTCCGGCTCCGATGACGGCGAGCTTCCTGGCCACTGTGCGATCCCCTTACACGCTTGCATGTACGCGCTTACACGCTGTTTACGAATGCTCTCCGGCGGACGATAGCGGCCGTGAGGCGCCCATGGGGGACATCGAGATGCGCGTCACGTCTCACCTGACGGACATCACACTCCGGGCCGCCACGCCAGGCCCATCAGCCCGTCCGCACCGCGTAGTTGAGGACCTTTTCGCTCAGTAGGTCCTCGATTTCTTCGAGCATCGCCAGCGCGTCGCGCGAGACCTCGACGGCCTTGCGCCCGGCCATCAGTTCACGGCCGATGTACGTGATCACGGTGCCCTGGACCCAGACCAGCTGCCCCCCGACCAGGACCGGCAGCGGGTCGTCCGCATCGGCGGCAACCTCCTCGCGCAGGGTGCGCACGGTGGTGTCGTGGATCTCCTGCTGGAGGTACCAGAGCCGGGCCTTGAGGGTGTGCGCGCCCTCGATGACCCGCATGAAGCGGTCGTAGCCGTCGATCAGGCCGAGCTTCGGCGAGACGGCCACGAGTTCGGAGCGCAGCTCGCGCAGCAGGGCCCGCGCCGCGGACTCCCCCACGTCCCGGCCGCGCACGATCCGCGCGAGCCCGCCGGACATGCCCTCCATGCGGTCGAAGAAGAGGTCCTCCTTGGCCGGGAAGTAGTTGTAGACGGTGTTCACGGAGACATCCGCCGCCTGTGCGATCTCCGCGATGGTCACCGCGTCGAAGCCGCGCTCCAGGAACAGACCGGTCGCGATGTCCGAGATCTGCTGTCTGGTCTGCCGCTTCTTGCGCTCCCTGAGCCCTTCGGGCTTCGCCGCCACCTGCTCCTCCGCCACCTCTGTCATGGACCCATCGTAGGCCCGTCACTGGCCTCACTGAAAACTTGGGGACATTGCAAAATTTAAGAGACTCTGTTTTTCTGGGGTCATGGCAATCATCAGTACCGCCGGCCTGGCCAAGACCTTCCGGACCAAGGCCGGCCCCGTCGAAGCCGTGCGCGGCATCGACCTGACCGTGGCCCCCGGCGAGATCCTCGGCTTCCTCGGCCCGAACGGCGCCGGCAAGACCACCACCCTGCGCATGCTGACCACGCTGCTCCCGCCCACCTCGGGCGCGGCCACCGTGGCCGGCTGCGATCTGGCCCGCGACCCCGACGGCGTACGGCAGAAGATCGGTTACATCGCCCAGTCCGGCGGCGTCGACCTGTCCGTCTCCGTCCGCGAGGAGCTCGTCACCCAGGGCCGCCTCTACCGGCTCACCAAGGCCGAGGCGGCCGCGCGCGCCGACGAGTTGGCCCGCGACCTCGGCCTGACCGACCTCCTGGACCGGACCTGCGCGGCCCTGTCCGGCGGTCAGCGCCGCCGTCTCGACATCGCGATGGGCCTCACCCACCGCCCCGAGGTCCTCTTCCTCGACGAGCCGACCACCGGACTCGACCCGGGCAGCCGCGCCGACCTGTGGGACCTGGTGCGGCAGCTGCGCGACGAGCACGGCACGACCGTCTTCCTGACCACGCACTACCTGGACGAGGCCGACGCGCTCGCCGACCGCCTGGTCGTCGTCGACAAGGGCCGGGTCGCCGCCGAGGGCACCCCGAGCGCGCTCAAGCTGCGGTACGGCGGCTCGCTCGACGCCTCGCTGCAGGACACCTTCCTCGCCATCACCGGGCGCAGCCTCGCGCCCAAGGACACGACGCCCGTCGCCGTCTAGCCCCCGGCCCCCATCGCCGCTTAGGACGCTTCCTCATGCTGTTGCACGACACCGCACTGATCTTCGGGCGCTACGCCCGCCAGACCCTGCGCTCCAAGTTCCAGATGCTCTTCGGCGTGCTGATGCCGCTGCTCTACCTGCTCTTCTTCGGTCCGCTCCTGACCGATCTGCCACTCGGCGCCCGGGGCGACTCCTGGCAGGTCCTGGTGCCCGGCCTGCTCCTCCAACTCGGCCTGTTCGGCGCCTCGTTCGCCGGTTTCGCGATCATCATCGAGAATCAGATGGGGGTCGTGGAGCGGATGCGCGTCACTCCGGTCAGCCGCCTCGCGCTGCTGCTCGGGCGGGTGCTCCGGGACTCGGTCCTGTTCACCTTCCAGGCCGTCCTGCTGGTCATCGCGGCCGTCGCGATGGGTCTGCGGGCGCCGCTCGCCGGGATCCTCATCGGCTTCCTGTTCGTGGGCGTACTGACGCTGTCCCTCGCCGCGCTGTCGTACGCGCTCGCCATGAAGGTCGGCAAGCCGCACGAGTTCGGGCCTGTCATCAACGCGGTGACCATGCCGTCGATGCTGCTCTCCGGCCTGATGCTGCCGATGGCGCTCGCCCCGGGCTGGCTGGACGTGCTCTCGCACTTCATGCCGTTCCGCTATCTCGTGGACGCGGTGCGGGCGGCGTACGTCGGTGACTACGCGAGTACGTCGATGCTGTACGGCACGCTGATGGCCGCGGCCTTCGCCCTCCTCGCCGTGACAGTGGGCACACGCGTCTTCAGGACGGCCGGGGCTTAACTACGCTGGCCGCATGGTCAATCTGACGCGCATCTACACCCGCACCGGCGACAAGGGCAGTACGGCACTCGGCGACATGAGCCGTACCGCCAAGACCGATCTGCGGATCTCCGCGTACGCCGACACCAATGAGGCCAACGCCGTCATCGGCACGGCCGTCGCGCTCGGCTCCCTCGCCGAGGAGGTCGTCCAGGTCCTCGTCCGCGTACAGAACGATCTCTTCGACGTGGGCGCGGACCTGTCCACGCCGGTGGTCGAGGACCCGAAGTACCCGCCGCTGCGCGTCGAGCAGTTCTACGTCGACAAGCTGGAGGCGGACTGCGACCGCTTCAACGACGAGTTGGAGAAGCTGCGTTCGTTCATCCTGCCCGGCGGCACGGCGGGCGCGGCGCTGCTGCACCAGGCCTGCACGGTGGTGCGGCGGGCCGAGCGGTCCACGTGGGCCGCGCTCGAAGTGCACGGCGAGACGATGAACCCGCTGACGGCGACGTATCTGAACCGCCTCTCCGACCTCCTGTTCATCCTGGCCCGTACGGCCAACAAGGAGGTCGGAGACGTGCTGTGGGTGCCGGGCGGCGAGCGCTAGATCTTCGTCAGGGGCCGCTCGTCCTGCTCCGGGGCGACGGCCCCCGCCGGGGCCTTCTTCGGGAACAGCGTGTAGCTGCCCGCGATGATCACGTTGATCGCGATCAGGAAGACCATCCGCTGCTGCCACTGCTCCAGGGAAGCAGTCTGTCCGTCCCCGCCGACGTACCAGATCGCGCCCTGCAGCAGCCCCATCGCGATCACCGCGGCGAGGATCCAGCGGGCCGCGAGCTTCCACTCGTGGATCGCCCGCGGCATGCCGTACTTCGGGGTGACCGGCTTCGGCCCGCCCGCGAAACGATGGGCGACGCGGACGTCGACCCACTTGATCGTGTAGTGGCCCAGCGCGATGGAGTAGCCGATGTACACGGCCGCCAGCCCGTGCTTCCAGTCCGGCTCGGCCCCATTTCGCAGATCGATCGCGGTGACCACGAACAGGACGACCTCGAGCAGCGGCTCGCACAGCAGCACGGCGACGCTCGCACGCGGCATCTTCGCCCAGTACCGCAGCGCCAGACCCGCCGCGAGCAGCACCCAGAAGCCGACCTCGCAGATGATGATGAGCGTGACGATCACGGGACTTCCCCTTTCGAACCCCTCGGAACACTTCCAGCGTCCCGCCCCCGACCGGCCGGATCGTCGTCGCCAGTGACGAAGTGCGACTGCATCCTTCGATGTACGCGGACCTCGGCCCGCGCGCGGAGGTCAGGGCCCCGTCCAGCGTGTTGGATGGAGGCATGACCTTCCCGCGCCCGCACCGCGACGACGCCCTCATCGCGGGCATCGGGCTGCTCGGCGGGCTGCTCCTGTGGGGGCTCGGCCTGCACACCCTGCAGGGCGGGGACCGTCCGATCGGCCCCGGCTGGGTGCTCGTGCCGCTCTTCGTGATGGCCGGTACCGAGCTGCTGCGCCGCACGAAGCCGCACATCGCGCTGCCCGTCGCCACGCTCGCGCTGGTCGCGGACCAGTTCACGCTGGGCAATCTGGTCACCATCCTGATGTTCACGGACGTCATCTACGCGGCTGTCGTGTACGGCACCCCGGCCGCGGCCAAGCGGATCCCGGTGACCAGCGGCCTGATCACGGTGGCCATGACCGTCGGCTTCCTGGCCTGGTTCCACAAGCCCCAGGCGCTGCTCGTCGGTGTCGTCACCGGCCTGGTCTCGTTCGCGCCCGCCGTCACCGGCGCTCTCGTTCGCACCCACCGCCAGGCCGCCGAGACGGCGACGCTGCGAGCCGAACAGACCGCGCTGCTCGCCGAGATGGACCGCACCCAGGCCATCACGGCCGAGCGCGCGCGGATGGCCCGCGAGCTGCACGACATGGTCGCCAACCACCTCTCGGCGATCGCCATCCACTCCACGGCGGCGCTCTCCCTGGACGATGCGAGGACCAGCCGGGACGCCCTCGGTGTCATCCGCGAGAACAGCGTGGAGGGCCTGGCCGAGATGCGCCGCCTGATCGGCCTGCTGCGGGATTCGAGCGGCGACCAGGAGCCCGCCGCCGCCCCGACCCTGGACGGTCTGGCCGCCCTGGTCGAGCAGGCCCGCACCAACGGCCTCGACGTCACCCTGGACGACGCCCGGCCCGCCGACGCCGACCGCCTCGCGGCGCCGGTCGAGCTGGCCGCGTACCGCATCGTGCAGGAGTCCCTGACGAACGCGCTCAAGCACGCCGGCCCCGGCGAGGTCACCGTCCGCCTCGCCCAGGACGCGGACGCCCTGACCGTCGAGGTGCGCAGTCCGGGCGGCGGCGAGCGCTCGGGCCCGCGCGCTCCCGGTTCGGGGGCCGGCCTGGTCGGGATGCGCGAGCGGGCGGCGCTGCTCGACGGGTCCTTCGAGGCGGGACTCATCGACAGAACTTCCGGGACTTCGGGCAAGGTCTGGCGCGTGCACGCCCAACTCCCCCTGGACACCGACCGATCCGAGCGATCCGAGCGATCCGGCAGGCCCGACCGACCCGACCGACCCGATCAAGGAGCCACCGAATGATCCGCGTCCTCGTCGCCGAGGACCAGTCCGCCGTGCGCGCCGGGCTCGTCCTGATCCTGCGCAGCGCCCCGGACATTGAGGTGGTCGGCGAGGCCGAGGACGGCGAGCAGGCCGTCGCGCTCGCACGGGAACTGCGCCCCGACCTGATCCTGATGGACATCCAGATGCCGCGCCTGGACGGGGTGGCCGCGACCAAGCAGGTCGTCGCGGAACAGCTCGCGGACGTCCTGGTCCTGACGACCTTCGACCTCGACGAGTACGTCTTCGGGGCGCTGCGCGCGGGAGCGTCCGGGTTCCTCCTGAAGAACACCGAGGCCAAGGATCTGCTCTCGGCCGTACGCACCGTCGCTAGCGGCGAGGGGCTCATCTCTCCCGCCGTCACCCGCCGGCTCATCGCCGAGTTCGCCGCGAAACCGGTGCGGGCGCGATCCGGAGCCGATCCAGCCATCCTCGACACACTGACCCGGCGCGAGCGGGAGGTCCTCTCCTGCCTCGGTCAGGGCCTGTCCAACGCCGAGGTCGCGGTCCGCCTCGACATGGCCGAGGCCACCGTGAAGACGCACGTCAGCAGGCTCCTCGGCAAGCTGGAGCTGCGCAGCCGGGTCCAAGCTGCCGTCCTCGCACAGGAGTTGGGGATCTAGTCCGGAGCGCGGGCGACGACGGGGACAGGAATCAGACACTGGTCTGGACCTATTGACGTAAGGTCCAGACCTTTCTACTCTCGCGGCACACTGCGGTGAGCACTCCATGTGTCCTGGTGCTCACGGGCGGCGCAGGGTTCCACCCCCATTACGTCCGAACCTTCATCGGAGGAGGCGCGCCATGCGCTTCAGGCCCACCCCCAGAACCAGGCACAGACTCACGGCAGGGCTCACCACCCTGCTCCTCCCCCTCGCCGCACTCGTCGGCCTCGCCTCCCCCGCCCCCGCGGCAGCGGCCGCGGAGGCAACCGCCACCTACGCCAAGACCCAGGACTGGGGCAGCGGCTTCGAGGGCAAGTGGACCGTCAAGAACACCGGAACCGCCTCGATCAGCGCGTGGACCGTCGAATGGGACTTCCCCTCCGGTACGTCGGTGACCTCGGCCTGGGACGCGGACGTCACCAACTCCGGCACCCACTGGACCGCCAAGAACAAGTCCTGGAACGGCACCCTCACCCCCGGCGCCTCCGTCTCCTTCGGCTTCAACGGCGCGGGCCCCGGCTCCCCCTCCAACTGCAAGCTGAACGGGGGCAGTTGTGACGGCGGGAGCGTCCCCGGCGACAACCCGCCCTCCGCGCCCGGCACCCCGACCGCGTCCGACATCACCAACACCTCGGTGAAGCTGAGCTGGACCGCGGCCACGGACGACAAGGGCATCAAGAACTACGACGTGCTGCGCGACGGCGCCAAGGTCGCGACCGTCACCGGGACGACGTACACGAACACCGGCCTGACCGCCGGCACCGACTACTCGTACACGGTCCAGGCCCGCGACACCGCCGACCAGACCGGCCCGGTGAGCGGCGCCCGCGCGGTGCGCACCACCGGCGGCGGCACCGACCCCGGCCCCGGCGGCAAGGTCAAGATGGGCTACTTCACCAACTGGGGCGTCTACGGCCGCAATTACCACGTGAAGAACATCGCGACCTCGGGCTCCGCTTCGAAGATCACGCACATCAACTACGCCTTCGGCAACGTCCAGGGCGGCAAGTGCACCATCGGTGACGCCTACGCCGACTACGACAAGGCCTACACCGCCGACCAGTCGGTGGACGGCGTGGCCGACACCTGGGACCAGCCGCTGCGCGGCAACTTCAACCAGCTGCGCAAGCTCAAGGCCAAGTACCCGAACATCAAGGTCATCTGGTCGTTCGGCGGCTGGACCTGGTCCGGCGGCTTCACCGAGGCGATGAAGAACCCGGCGGCCTTCGCCAAGTCCTGCTACGACCTGGTCGAGGACCCGCGCTGGGCCGACGTCTTCGACGGCATCGACCTGGACTGGGAGTACCCCAACGCCTGCGGTCTGTCTTGCGACACCAGCGGACCGGCGATCTTCAAGACGATGATGCAGGCCTTCCGCACCCAGTTCGGCTCCAACAACCTGGTCACAGCCGCGATCACGGCTGACGCCTCGTCCGGGGGCAAGATCGACGCGGCCGACTACGGTGGCGCGGCCCAGTACGCGAACTGGTTCAACGTCATGACGTACGACTTCTTCGGCGCCTGGGCCAAGACCGGCCCCACCGCCCCGCACTCCCCGCTGACCGCGTACGCGGGCATCCCGCAGGCCGGCTTCAACTCTGCGGAGGCCATCGCGAAGCTGAAGGCCAAGGGAGTCCCGTCGGCCAAGCTGCTGCTCGGCATCGGCTTCTACGGGCGGGGCTGGACCGGAGTGACCCAGAAGGAGCCGGGCGGCACGGCAACGGGTCCTGCCTCCGGCACCTATGAGGCGGGCATCGAGGACTACAAGGTCCTCAAGACCAAGTGCCCCGCGAACGGCACGATCGCCGGCACGGCATACGCCCACTGCGGCAGCGACTGGTGGTCGTACGACACCCCGGCGACGGTCGGCACGAAGATGACCTGGGCCAAGAACCAGGCTCTGGGCGGTGCGTTCTTCTGGGAGTTCAGCGGCGACACGACCAATGGCGAGCTGGTGAGCGCCATCAACAGCGGCCTGGGCTAACCCTTCGGGGCCCCAGCTGAACGAAGCCGGATCGACGGGTACGCCCCCTGTCGGTCCGGCTTCTTTTCTTCCCCGCCCCGCCCCTTCCCGTAAGGCTGGCGCCGGCTGAAAAGACTGTCCTCAAACGCCGGACGGGCTGATTCATCAAGCTCTGATGAATCAGCCCGTCCGGCGTTTGAGGACACCGCCCGAAGGGCGGAAAGCTCCGCAGGATTTCGGGAAGGGGCGGGGTGGGGAAGAAAAAGACCTAAGCCACATTCACACGTTGCCCGGGAGGCGCAGCCTCGAGCCAGGCAAGGAAACCCGTGAGCGCATCCTCGCTCATCGCAAGCTCAAGGCGCGTGCCTTTGTGCCGGCACCCCAGAATGATCGCGTCGGACAGGAGCGCAAGCTCCTCCTCGCCCTCGGGCGCACGCCGGTCCACGACCTCGATCGCCGCCCGCTCAAGCACCCGCCGCGGCCTCATCGCGTAGGAAAAAACACGGAACCATGCGATCCGGTCCCCGCTGTAGCGAGCGACGCCATAACTCCAGCCCTTGCCGGAGGTGTCCCCGGCCGCAGGGGCGTCCCAGCGCAGGCTGCAGTCGAACGTCCCGCCCGAGCGCTGGATCAAGCGCCGCCGCAGGCCGAAGACGAAGAGCCCCAGCAACACCAGCGCGACCACGATTCCGCACACAAACAAAGCGAGGATCATCTACGCCGACCTCCTCGCATCGTCCGCGTCCCGGAAGGCTTTCCGGAACTGGCAGGGCATCTGCATCGCCTCAGCCGCGACCCGGTCTGGAAAATTCCAGCCTGGCCGCGGCTGAGTCATATGTCCGATCTCTCGGCGCAAGCGCGGACTAACGCGCCGACACCGCACGCAGCCGTACGTCGGCGCGCCGCTCGGCTGCCGCATCGGCATCCGACTTGGCACGCTCGAGCGCCCGCTCCGCGCGCTGGACATCGATCTCGTCGGCAAGTTCCACGGTCTCGGCAAGAAGCGAAAGCTTGTTGTCCGCGAACGAGATGAAACCGCCGTGCACAGCGGCGACGATGGGATCGCCGTCACTTGTACGGATGGTCACCGGGCCCGACGCCAGCACACCGAGCAGCGGCTGGTGACCGGGCATGACGCCGATGTCGCCGGACGTGGTGCGCGCGACGACCATCGTGGCCTCGCCGGACCAGACACTGCGGTCCGCGGCGACCAGCTCGACATGCAGCTCAGCAGCCAAGGGTGGCTCCTCGGGTCACCACCCGGCGGTTCAGCCGGGTGTTGGGTCAAATTCTAGTGGGCGTTCCGCAGGGGGTGGGACGGGCCCACCCCCTGCGGCGAGTGCGGCGCTCGAAACGAGCGCCCCGACTCAGGAGACGCCGAGCTCCTTGGCCTTCGCCTTGAGGTCCTCGATGCCACCGCACATGAAGAACGCCTGCTCGGGGAAGTGGTCGTAGTCACCGTCGATGATCGCGTTGAAGGCTGCGATCGACTCGTCCAGCGGCACGTCCGAACCGTCCAGGCCGGTGAACTGCTTGGCGGCGTGGGTGTTCTGCGACAGGAAGCGCTCGACGCGACGGGCGCGCTGGACGACCAGCTTGTCCTCTTCGCTGAGCTCGTCGATACCGAGGATCGCGATGATGTCCTGGAGGTCCTTGTACTTCTGGAGGATCCCCTTGACGCGCATCGCGGCGTCGTAGTGGTCCTGCGCGATGTAGCGCGGGTCCAGGATGCGGGACGTGGAGTCCAGCGGGTCCACGGCCGGGTAGATGCCCTTCTCGGAGATCGGACGGGAGAGAACCGTCGTCGCGTCGAGGTGGGCGAAGGTGGTGGCCGGGGCCGGGTCGGTCAGGTCGTCAGCAGGGACGTAGATCGCCTGCATGGACGTGATCGAGTGACCACGGGTCGAGGTGATGCGCTCCTGGAGCACACCCATCTCGTCCGCCAGGGTCGGCTGGTAACCCACCGCGGAGGGCATGCGCCCGAGCAGCGTGGAGACCTCGGAGCCGGCCTGGGTGAAGCGGAAGATGTTGTCGATGAAGAGCAGAACGTCCTGCTTCTGCACGTCACGGAAGTACTCCGCCATGGTGAGCGCGGAGAGCGCGACGCGAAGACGCGTGCCCGGCGGCTCGTCCATCTGACCGAAGACGAGAGCGGTCTTGTCCAGAACCCCGGACTCTTCCATCTCGTCGATGAGGTCGTTGCCCTCACGGGTGCGCTCGCCGACGCCGGCGAACACGGAAACACCATCGTGCAGCTTGGCCACACGCATGATCATTTCCTGGATGAGGACGGTCTTGCCGACGCCCGCTCCACCGAACAGACCGATCTTTCCACCCTTGACGTACGGGGTGAGAAGGTCGACGACCTTCAGGCCTGTCTCGAACATCTCGGTCTTCGACTCGAGCTGGTCGAAGGCAGGGGCCTTGCGGTGGATGGACCACCGCTCGGACTCCTTGCCGTTCTCCTCCGGGAAGTTCAGCACCTCACCGAGGGTGTTGAACACCTTGCCCTTGGTGAAGTCACCGACCGGCACGGTGATGCCCGAGCCGGTGTCGGTCACCGCAGCCTGGCGGACCAGGCCGTCGGTGGGCTGCATGGAGATCGCGCGGACCACGCCGTCACCCAGGTGCTGGGCGACCTCGAGGGTCAGCGTCTTCTTCTCGCCCTCGTTCGCCGGGTCGGCGACCTCGACGTGCAGCGCGTTGTACATGTCCGGCATGGCGTCGACGGGGAACTCCACGTCGACGACCGGGCCGATGACACGGGCGACACGGCCCGTTGCCGTCGCCGTCTCAACAGTGGTGGTCATTACTTGTCACTCCCCGCGGTCGCGTCGGACAGGGCGGCAGCGCCACCGACGATCTCGCTGATTTCCTGGGTGATTTCGGCCTGGCGGGCCGCGTTGGCAAGTCGGGTGAGCGATGTGATCAGGTCACCCGCGTTGTCGGTGGCCGACTTCATCGCGCGGCGCGTGGCGGCGTGCTTGGAAGCAGCCGACTGGAGCAGCGCGTTGTAGATACGGCTTTCGACGTAGCGCGGCAGCAAGGCGTCGAGGACGCCCTCCGCCGACGGCTCGAAGTCGTACAGCGGACGGATCTCGTCCTTGGTGCCCGCCTCCTCCGCAACCTGGTCGAGGCTGAGCGGGAGCAGCCGCGAGGCGACCGCTTCCTGCGTCATCATCGAGACGAACTCGGTGTAGACGAGGTGGAGTTCATCCACGCCGCCGTCCGCCGTGTCCTTCTCGATGGTCTCGATCAGGGGCGCCGCGATCGCCTTGGCGTCCGCGTACGAAGGCTCGTCCGTGAAGCCGGTCCACTGCCCCACGACCGTGCGCTCACGGAAGTTGTAGTGCGAGATGCCGCGGCGGCCGACGATGTACGTGTCGACCTCCTTGCCCTCGCCCTGCAGCTTCGCGGTGAGCTTCTCCGCGGCCTTGATGGCGTTGGAGTTGAACGCACCGGCCAGTCCGCGGTCGCTCGACAGGAGCAGGACCGCAGCCCGGGTCGGGCTTTCGGCCTCGGTGGTCAGCGGGTGCTTGTCGTTCGCACCCGTGGCCACCGCGGTGACCGCGCGGGTGAGCTCGGTCGCGTACGGCGTGGAGGATGCCACCTTGCGCTGCGCCTTGACGACACGCGAGGCGGCGATCATCTCCATCGCCTTGGTGATCTTCTTCGTCGCGGTGACGGACCGGATGCGACGCTTGTAGACCCGGAGCTGCGCTCCCATGAGTCAGGTCCCTTCCGTCGTCACTTGGAGACGTCGACGGCTGCCGGAGCGTCCTCGCCGATCAGCTTGCCGTCCGAGGTCTCGAACTGCTTCTTGAACTCGGCGATGGCGTCCGAAACGGCCGTGAGGGTGTCGTCCGACAGCTTGCCGCCCTCCTTGATGGAGGTCATCAGGCCCTGCTCCTTGCGGTGCAGGTAGTCGAGCAGCTCGCGCTCGAAGCGGCGGATGTCCACGACCGGTACGTCGTCCAGTCGGCCGGTGGTGCCGGCCCACACGGAGACGACCTGGTCCTCGGTGGCCATCGGCTGGTACTGAGCCTGCTTGAGCAGCTCGACCATGCGCTGACCACGCTCGAGGGAGGCCTTCGACGCGGCGTCCAGGTCGGAACCGAAGGCGGCGAACGCCTCGAGCTCACGGAACTGGGCGAGGTCCACGCGGAGACGACCGGAAACCTGCTTCATCGCCTTGTGCTGCGCGGAACCACCGACTCGGGAGACGGAGATACCGACGTTCAGCGCGGGGCGCTGACCGGCGTTGAAGAGGTCCGACTCCAGGAAGCACTGGCCGTCGGTGATGGAGATGACGTTGGTCGGGATGAACGCCGACACGTCGTTCGCCTTGGTCTCGACGATCGGCAGACCCGTCATCGAGCCCTTGCCCATGGCGTCGGAGAGCTTGGCGCAGCGCTCGAGGAGACGCGAGTGCAGGTAGAAGACGTCACCCGGGTAGGCCTCACGGCCCGGCGGACGACGGAGCAGCAGGGACACGGCGCGGTAGGCGTCGGCCTGCTTGGAGAGGTCGTCGAAGATGATGAGGACGTGCTTGCCCTCGTACATCCACTGCTGACCGATGGCCGAACCGGTGTAGGGGGCCAGGTACTTGAAGCCCGCCGGGTCGGACGCCGGGGCGGCGACGATGGTCGTGTACTCCAGGGCGCCGGCCTCTTCGAGCGCACCACGCACGGAGGCGATGGTGGAGCCCTTCTGACCGATGGCGACGTAGATGCAGCGCACCTGCTTGTTCACGTCGCCGGTGCGCCAGTTGTCGCGCTGGTTGATGATCGTGTCGACGGCCAGGGCGGTCTTGCCGGTCTGGCGGTCACCAATGATCAGCTGACGCTGGCCACGGCCGATCGGGGTCATCGCGTCGACGGCCTTGTAGCCGGTCTCCATCGGCTCGTGCACCGACTTGCGGTCCATGACCGTGGGGGCCTGCAGCTCGAGGGCGCGACGTCCGCTGGTCTCGATCTCGCCGAGGCCGTCGATCGGGGCGCCGAGCGGGTCGACGACGCGGCCGAGGTAGCCCTCGCCGACCGCGACGGAGAGGACCTCTCCGGTGCGCTGCACCGGCTGCCCCTCCTCGATACCGCTGAACTCACCGAGGACGATGGCACCGATCTCGCGCTCTTCGAGGTTCAGCGCAAGACCGAGGGTCCCGTCCTCGAACTTCAGCAGCTCGTTCGCCATGGCCGAGGGCAGACCCTCGACCTTCGCGACGCCGTCACCGGCGGCGCTGACCGTGCCGACCTCCTCGCGCGAGGCCGCGTCCGGCTTGTACGCCTGGACAAAGTTCTCCAGCGCGTCCCGGATCTCCTCCGGCCGGATCGTGAGCTCCGCCATCTGGGTTCCCTGCTCTCCTTGTTGGGCCCGAAGTTTCTAAGGGGGTCTGGGGTCGACCCCCAGGAATCCTCTGCACGGCCCAACTAGGGCCGCTAGCAATGCTTGTTGAGTTGGTTGACCTTGCGGTCAGCCGGCCATCTTGCGGCTTGCGTCATCGACGCGGTCCGCGATGGAGCCGTTGATGACCTCGTCGCCGACCTGCACCCGGATCCCGCCGAGGACCGCGGGGTCCACGTCGAGGTTGAGGTGCATCTGCCGGCCGTACAGCTTGGCCAGCGAACCGGCCAGGCGCTGCTTCTGTCCGTCGGACAGCGGCACGGCCGAGGTGACTACCGCGACCATCCGTTCCCGACGGTCCGCGGCGAGCTTGGACAGGGACTCGAGTCCCGCTTCCAGGCTACGTCCACGGGGGTGGGTCACCAGGCGCGTCACCAGACGCTCCGTCGCCGACTCGGCACGGCCACCGAGCAGGCTGCGCAGCAGCTCGCTCTTGGCCGCCGAGGTGGCGGTGCGGTCGGTCAGTGCGGCACGCAGCTCGGTGTTCGAGGAGACGATCCGGCCGAACCGGAAGAGCTCGTCCTCCACGTTGTCGAGCTTGCCCGCCTGCTGCGCCGCGGTGAGGTCGGCAAGGTTCGCCAGCTCCTCGAGCGCGTCCACCAGGTCACGGGGCTGCGACCAGCGGGACCGGACGAGTCCGGCCACCAGGTCGGCGCTCTCACCGCTGACCTGGCCGCCCAGAAGGCGGCCCGCCAGCTCGGCCTTGGCCTCACCGGACTGGGCCGGGTCGGACAGGACGCGGCGCAGCGAGACCTCGCGGCCGAGCAGTGCGGTGACACCGGCCAGCTCGTCCGCCAGCTTCACCGCGTCGACGGCCGTGTTATCCGTCAGCGCGTCGAGACGCTCACGTGCGGCAGCAAGCGCCTCACGGCTCGCTCCGTGCGCTGTCATCGAGCCGCCTCGGCCTTCTCCTCGATCTCGTCGAGGAAGCGGTCGATCGTGCGGCTCTGCCGGGCGTGGTCCTCGAGGGACTCGCCGACGAGCTTGCCGGCCAGGTCGGTGGCGAGCTTGCCCACGTCCTGACGCAGCGACTGCGAGGCAGCCTTCTTGTCGGCCTCGATCTGCGAGTGGCCGGCAGCGAGGATCTCGTCCCGCTGACGCTGGCCCTCGGCACGCATCTCGGCGATGAGCTGAGCACCCTGCTCCTGCGCCTCCTGGCGCAGACGCGCGGCCTCGTGCCGAGCCTCGGCGAGCTGAGCCTTGTACTGCTCGAGAACGCTCTGAGCCTCGGTCTGCGCGGCCTCGGCCTTCTCGATTCCGCCTTCGATCGCCTCGCGGCGCTCTTCCAGGACCTTGTTGATGGTCGGGAGGAGCTTCTTCCAGAAGAAGAAGAAAACGATGGCGAAGGCGATGGTGCCGACGAGCAGCTCAGGGCCGGGCGGGATCAGCGGGTTCTGCTTCTCCTCGGCCGCCAGCTGCACCAAGTTGGCGATCACATCAGTGCCTTTCGTCGAAGAGTATCCAGTGAGTGGAAAACTCTTGATTAGTAGACGAACGGCATGACGATGCCGATGAGGGCGAGGGCCTCACAGAAGGCGAAGCCGAGGATCTGGTTGGAACGGATCAGGCCGGCAGCTTCGGGCTGACGGGCCAGGGCCTCGGTGCCCTTACCGAACACGATGCCGACGCCGACGCCGGGGCCAATGGCGGCCAGGCCGTAGCCGATCGCACCGATGTTGCCGGTGACACCTTCGGTCGCAGCGAGGATCTGGGACATGCCAGTTCTTCTTTCTCTTACACGGACCGGTGGGGGTTGGCCACCGGACGATCTGGGTGGGGAAGTGAACTCAGTGGTGCTCGGCGACGGCACCCTGGATGTACGTGCAGGCGAGGAGCACGAAGACGTACGCCTGGACGGCCTGCACGAAAAGCTCGAAGAGGATCATGACCACGGTCATGACGAAGGAGACGCCCGCCGCCGGGATCATCCAGCTGTTCAGCAGGTACCAGGAGGCGACGGTGAACATCACCAGCATCAGGTGACCGGCGAACATGTTGGCGAAGAGTCGCACCGCGTGGGTGAACGGCCGCACCAGCAGGTTCGAGAAGAGCTCGATGAACGACACGAGCCACTTGATCGGGCCGAGCGAGTTGTCGTAGCCGGTGACGTTCTTCCAGCCGCCCACGAAGCCATGACGCTTGAAGGTCAGCGGCACCCAGATCAGGTACACGATGGCCGCGAGCACGACCGGGTAGGCGAAGACCGACGCCACCGGGAACTGGGTCAGCGGAATCACCGACCAGATGTTCATGATCCAGACGAAGAAGAACAGCGAGACCATGAAGGGGACGAACTTCTCGCCCTCCTTCTTGCCAAGCGTCTCGTAGACGATGCCGCGGCGTACGAAGTCGTAGCCGGCCTCGCCCATCAGCTGGAGCTTGCCCGGGACCACCTTGGCCTTGCCGAAAGCGGCGTAGAAGAAGGTGATGACGACCAACGTGGTGAGCAGCGCGAGCAGCATCACCTTGTTGAACTCGAACCCGCCGACGGTGAACATCGGCTTGAAGAGGAACGAGTGCAGACCCGGAGCCGGGAAGCCACAGCCGTTGTCGGACATGATCCGACAGCTCCAGTCAAAGGCGAGCTCAGTTTGGTCAGCACTCACCGCGGGCTCCTTCGGCGTGACGCATAGGTACGGCAACCTCGTTGTCTCGGCGCGGCGCGCAGCCGCGGGTCGGCACCGGACTGGTGTTTCGGATGTGGGGGCGGCAATCAGGCAGTGAGCCTCGCGATGGAACAGGCGTCAGCTCAGATGCCCGCGCCCGCAGTGCCGCAGTTGGCACCGGACGATAGCAGGACTTCCAACGGCTCTTTATCCCGGCCCTACCGTTCACGGCGACGACCCCGACTTCTCGTCCTTCCGGGCGTCCGAAGAGCCCGGATCGACATAGAAAATCTTGGCCTTCTTGTGAGCGACCGCCATCGAAACGACCCAGGTGATGGTCGCGACGACGAGGCCGGCGGCGAAGGTCCTCGGATTGAAGAGCGTGGTGTTCTTGAAGATGGCGACGAAGATGAACAGCACGAGCAATTGCGTCGTGTAGAGCATCAACCCCATGGCCTGGAACAGCTGCGGCCACTTCTTGGCCGTGTACTGCAGGCCGAGAATCCCGCCCCCCATGAAGACGATGACCACCAACGTGCCGACGACAGCACCGATCGCTCCCTCGCCACCGGCGACCACGGCACTGACGGCGGCGCTGATGGCACCGACGGCGGCTGTGGGGACGGCGATTGGGAGGAGAATCCGGGCGTCGAGAGACGGCATGGCGGCAGCTCCGCTTGTTGCTAACGGGGACGAGTTGTCGTCATGGACGAGCGTAAGCCCGGGTAGAAGAGCGATCTCCTGCCAACAGACCGTCGCACTACGGTCTTTCGGCCCTACCCCGGGATCTCGTGAACCGTATCACAAACTATTTGATGAGGTCTTTACCTGCTCGGTGTGCTGGCCGTCACACATGAGAGTTAACGCGCGCGTCTGTGCATCGAGGCCAGCAACTTGTGTGCTATTGGGGCGATTTCAGCCCCACCTCAGCGACGACTGCCCGCGCGGCGGCGGTCCGTGAAGCGTGAACGGGCGCCGATCGCGGTCGCTCCGTTGACGGTGCCGACTCCCGCCGCGACAGGCGTACGCGGCTCGTCACCGGCCTCCTGTGCCGACTCTTGCGAGGCGGCCGCGGTCTCCGCCCGGGCCGCCTCGGCCGCGGCCGCCCGCCGACGCCGGTAGCGCGGCGGCACGAACGCCTCCGCCCAGCGCGGAGTCCGCGGCGTGAACCGGGGAAGCAGCAACAGCACGAGCCCGACCGCGCTCAGCGCGACCACCACGAGCACGATCCACATCGAAGCGGAATGCACCGAATAGGCAAGCGTGCCAAAGGCGATGACGCCTGACCAGAAGTACATAATCAGCACCGCCCGGCTGTGGGAATGCCCAATTTCCAGCAGTCGGTGGTGAAGATGGCCACGGTCGGCGGCGAATGGGGATTGTCCGCGCCAGGTTCGCCGGACCACCGCGAGAACCAAGTCCGCGGTCGGCACCGCAATGATGGTGAGCGGGAGCAGCAGCGGAATGTAGACCGGCACCGTCTGGTGCACCGCGGCCTTCTCCGAACCGACGTACAGATTCATCGCGTCCGGGTCGACCTGACCGGTAATGGAGATGGCTCCGGCGGCGAGCACCAGGCCAATCAGCATCGAGCCCGAGTCGCCCATGAAGATGCGCGCGGGATGCATGTTGTGCGGCAGGAAGCCGAGGCACATGCCCATCAGGATCGCCGAGAAGAGGGTGGCAGGGGCGGCGGCCTCGATGCCGTACGAGTACCAGATGCGGTACGCGTACAGGAAGAACGCCGCGGCCGCGATGCACACCATGCCCGCGGCGAGGCCGTCCAGGCCGTCCACGAAGTTGACCGCGTTGATCGTGATCAGCACCAGCGCGACGGTGAGCAGCGTGCCCTGCCACTGGGTCAGCGCGACCGAGCCGAAGCCGGGGATGGGCAGCCACAGGATCGTCAGACCCTGCATGACCATGACGCCCGCGGCGATCATCTGGCCGCCCAGCTTGATCAGGGCGTCGATCTCGAACTTGTCGTCCAGGACGCCGATGAGCCAGATCAGGGCGGCGCCGGAGAGCAGCGCCCGTGGCTCGTTGGAGTTCTCGAAGACCTCGTTGAGGTTGTCCAGGTGGTCGGCCACCAGCAGACCCGCGCACAGGCCGAAGAACATGGCGATGCCGCCGAGCCGCGGAGTCGGTTCACGGTGCACGTCTCGCGCACGGATCTCCGGCATCGCCCCGGCCACGATCGCGAACTTCCGCACCGGCCCGGTCAGCAGATAGGTGACCGCAGCCGTGACGCAGAGCGTCAGCAGGTATTCACGCACGGGCTACCCCACAGGTATCGCTGGCCATCTCAGCCCCACACCCTAGCTTTGCGCGCATATGGTTGGGGACTTTCGGGTAGCGACGATGGTTGCACGTCGGCCCGATCCGTTCCGCCCACCCCCGCTCCGACTACCCCCGTACGGGCCGGATACGTCGGGATCTTTCGGGATCTACCGGTCCGGATACGGCGGAAACCGCCGTGCGAGGTCGCGCACTTCCTCGCGCACCCGCACCGCCCGCTCCCCGCCATCCTCCCGCAACGCGGCTGAGAACAGCCCCGCGATACGCGCCATCTCCGCCTCCCGCATCCCCTGTGTGGTCAGCGCCGCCGTGCCCAGGCGCAGGCCCCGCGCGTCCCCGACGCCGACATATACGGCTCCGCCGTATGGCAGCGCGCAGGTGTCGAGGACGATGCCCGCGCCGGCCAGCAGGCCCCTGGCCGTACGGGCGTCGGCGTCCAGCGGGGCCGGGTCGGCGGCGATCAGGTGGGTGTCGGTGCCGCCGGTGGTGAGGTGGAAGCCCTCACCCGCGAGGCAGTCGGCGAGCACCTTCGCATTGGCCACCACCTGATGGGCGTACGCCGTGTATCCCGGTGTTGCCGCCTCGCCGAACGCGACCGCCTTCGCGGCGATCGTGTGCATCTGGGCGCCGCCCTGGGTGAAGGGGAAGACGGCCCGGTCGATCCGTTCGGCGAGGTCCTCGCCGCACAGGATCAGGCCTCCCCTGGGCCCCCGCAGCACCTTGTGTGTCGTTGCGCACACCACGTCCGCGTACGGCACCGGGTTGGGCGCCGCTCCCCCGGCGACCAGGCCGATCGGGTGCGCGGCGTCGGCGATCAGATAGGCGCCCACGTCGTCGGCGATCGCGCGGAAGGCCGCGTAGTCGATGTGGCGCGGGTAGGAGATCGAGCCGCAGACGATCGCCTTGGGTTTGTGCGTACGCGCCAGCGCACGCACCTGCTCGTGGTCGATGAGCCCCGAGTCGGCGTCGACGCCGTACCCGACGAAGTCGAACCAACGCCCGGAGAAGTTCGCCGGGGAGCCGTGGGTGAGGTGGCCGCCGTGCGGGAGGCCCATCGCGAGGACGGTGTCGCCGGGGCGGAGCAGGGCGGCGTACGCGGCAAGCACGGCCGACGACCCGGAGTGCGGCTGTACGTTGGCGTGCTCGGCGCCGAAGAGGGCCTTGGCCCGGTCGACGGCGATGCGCTCGGCGACGTCCACGAGCTCGCAGCCGCCGTGGTGGCGGGCGCCGGGATAGCCCTCGGCGTACTTGTTGGCGAGGGCCGATCCGAGGGCCGCGAGGACGGCGGGCGAGGTGAAGTTCTCGGCGGCGATCAGCTGCAGGCTGTCGGACTGGCGGTTCAGCTCGCCGCTGAGGATCTCGGCCAGCTCGGGGTCCTGTCTGCGCAGGGCTTCGAAGTCCGCGAGGGCCGCTGCGGCGGCGGCGCTTGGTTCGGTGCTGACCGGCATCTTCTTAATGTAGGCCGGGGGTGGGTGGCGCGCCTTTTGTTCTCCCCACCCCGCCCCTTCCCGTAAGGCTGCCGCCGGCTTCAAAGACTGTCCTCAAACGCCGGACGGGCTGATTCATCGAGGCCGGCCTCGATGAATCAGCCCGTCCGGCGTTTGAGGACACAGCTCCGCAGGATTTCGGGAAGGGGCGGGGTGGGGGGGGAAAGTCCCTACCTACGCGCGGCAGGAAACCCGGTCAGTGCCGTCACCACCGGGTCCAGCGCCTGCTGGATCTCGTCGCCGATCGAGCGGAAGAACGGAAGCGGCGCCCCGTACGGGTCGTACACCTCGTCCGCCTCGGCGGAAGGCGCGAGCAGCCAGCCCCGAAGCGCCGCAGCCGCACGCACCAGCGCACGCGCGCGCTCGACCACACCCTCGCCCAGCGGATCCGGCAGCGTGGCCGGATCTATGGCCCGTACAAGACGGGTGAACTCCTTCAAGGTGAAAGTGCGGAGCCCCGCCGAGTGCCCCATGGAGATGACCTGCGCCCGGTGATCGCGCGTAGCGGTCAGCACCAGGTCGGCCCGGATGACGTGCTCGTCGAGCAACTCCCGCCCCATGAACCCGGACGAGTCCGCCCCGAAGTCCGCGAGGACCGCCGCCGCATTGGTCTCCATCGCGGCGCCCTCATGGCCCCACGTACCCGCGCTCTCCACGATGAGGCCGTTCAAGTCACCCATGCGATGGGTCAGGGCATGCCTGGTCAGCCGCTCGGTGATGGGCGAGCGGCAGACGTTGCCGGTGCTGACGTGGAGGATGCGGAAGTGCTCCGAAGGGCTCCAGGAGCCCGTTATGCCACGCCCCTCTGGGGCCGTCAATTGGCCACCTCGAGGTCGGGTACCACCTTGCGCAGTTCGTCCGCGTCGAGCGCACCCGCGCGCAGGAGCACCGGAACCTTCCCGGTCACGTCGACGATCGAGGAGGGCACGATGCCGGGCGTGGGCCCGCCGTCCAGGTAGACGGAGACGGAGTCGCCGAGCATCTCCTGGGCGGCGTCGCAGTCCTCGGGAGCCGGGTGGCCGGTGAGGTTGGCGGAGGACACGGCCATCGGGCCGACCTCGGTGAGCAGCTCGATCGCGACGGGGTGCAGCGGCATCCGGATCGCGACCGTGCCACGGGTGTCGCCCAGGTCCCACTGCAGGGACGGCTGGTGCTTGGCGACGAGGGTCAGCGCGCCGGGCCAGAAGGCGTCGACGAGCTCCCAGGCCTGCTCGGTGAAGTCGGTGACCAGGCCGTGCAGGGTGTTCGGGGAGCCGATCAGGACAGGGGTCGGCATGTTGCGGCCGCGGCCCTTGGCGTCCAGCAGGTCGGCGACCGCCTCCGAGCTGAAGGCGTCCGCCCCGATCCCGTACACGGTGTCGGTGGGCAGCACGACCAGCTCGCCGCGGCGGACGGCGGACGCGGCCTCGCGCAGACCGGTGGCGCGGTCGGTGGCGTCGTTCGTGTCGTATCGCCGTGCCATTACTCCCCAGCCCCTTCGAACGCGTACTGCGGCATGTTGATGACGGTCATTGCGGAAGCCATTACGGCAGCGCCTTGCGCGCGGTGGCGAAGCGCGGCCGGTTGTTCAGGTCGGGGTGGTCGGCTGCATCCGCCCAGCCCCGCTCCTCGGTGAAGATCCACGGGACCTGCCCGCCCTGGGTGTCGGCGTGCTCGATGACGACGACTCCGCCGGGGCGCAGCAGCCGGTGCGCGGTGCGCTCGATGCCGCGGATCAGGTCGAGGCCGTCCTCGCCGGAGAAGAGCGCGAGGTCCGGGTCGTAGTCGCGGGCCTCCGGGGCGACGTACTCCCACTCGGTGAGCGGGATGTACGGCGGGTTGGAGATGACCAGGTCGACCTGGCCGTCGAGGTCCGTGAAGGCGTCCCTGGCGTCGCCCTGGCGCAGGTCGACCCTGGACCCCTCGACGTTCTTCCGCGTCCACTCCAGGGCGTCCTCGGACAGCTCCACGGCGTGCACGCGCGAGCGCGGGACCTCCTGCGCCATGGCGAGCGCGATGGCGCCCGAGCCGGTGCACAGGTCCACGATGAGCGGCTCGACCACGTCCATGGCGCGCACGGCGTCTATGGCCCAGCCGACCACGGACTCGGTCTCCGGCCGGGGCACGAAGACGCCCGGCCCGACCTGGAGCTCCAGATAGCGGAAGAAGGCACGGCCGGTGATGTGCTGCAGCGGCTCACGAGCCTCGCGACGGGAGATGGCCTCCCAGTAGCGGGCGTCGAAGTCGCCGTCCTTGACGTTGTGCAGTTCCCCGCGCTTGACGCCATGGATGTGCGCGGCGAGCTCCTCCGCGTCGAAACGCGGTGAGGGCACGCCGGCGTCGGCCAGCCGCTGGGTGGCCTGGGCCACCTCGGCGAGCAGAAGGTTCACGCTGTTCCCTCCAGCAAGTGCGGGCCTTACTGCGCGGCCGCGAGCTTCGCCGCGGAGTCCGCGTCGACGCAGGCCTGGATCACCGCGTCCAGATCGCCGTCGAGCACCTGGTCCAAGTTGTACGCCTTGAAGCCGACGCGGTGGTCGGAGATCCGGTTTTCCGGGAAGTTGTACGTACGGATCTTCTCGGAGCGGTCGACCGTGCGGACCTGGCTGCGGCGGGCGTCCGCGGCCTCCTGCTCGGCCGCCTCCTGCGCGGCGGCGAGCAGCCTGGAGCGCAGGATACGCATGGCCTGCTCCTTGTTCTGGAGCTGGCTCTTCTCGTTCTGGCAGGACGCCACGACGCCGGTCGGCAGGTGCGTGATGCGCACGGCGGAGTCGGTGGTGTTGACGGACTGGCCGCCGGGGCCCGAGGAGCGGTACACGTCGATGCGCAGGTCGTTCGCGTGGATCTCGACGTCGACCTCCTCGGCCTCGGGCGTGACGAGCACACCGGCCGCGGAGGTGTGGATGCGGCCCTGCGACTCGGTCGACGGCACGCGCTGTACGCGGTGCACGCCGCCCTCGTACTTCAGGCGGGCCCAGACGCCCTGGCCGGGCTCGGTCGCGCCGTTCCCGCCCTTGGTCTTCACGGCGACCTGGACGTCCTTGTAGCCGCCCAGCTCGGACTCGGTGGCGTCGATGATCTCGGTCTTCCAGCCCACGCGCTCCGCGTACCGCAGATACATCCGCAGCAGGTCGCCCGCGAACAGGGCGGACTCGTCGCCGCCCGCGCCCGCCTTGACCTCCAGGAGCACGTCCTTGTCGTCGCTGGGGTCGCGCGGGACCAGGAGGAGCCGCAGCTTCTCGGTGATCTCCTCGCGTGCCTTCTCCAGCTCCTTGACCTCGGCCGCGAAGTCCGGGTCGTCGGCCACGAACTCGCGCGCGGTCTCGATGTCGTCGCCGTTCTGCTTCCAGGACCGGTACGTGGCGACGATCGGGGTCAGCTCGGCGTACCGCTTGTTCAGCTTGCGCGCGTTCGCCTGGTCCGCGTGGACCGACGGGTCGGCGAGCTTCTGCTCCAAATCGGCGTGCTCGCCGATGAGGTCCTCGACCGCCTCGAACATTCCCGGCTCCTGGGGTGCGTAAAGAAAGACTGATGTGAGCGAACGACTAAAAACGCCGGTCCTGATCGCCCCTGGGCGGGGGCGACCGAGGACCGGCGCAGTGACTCGCTACTTGGCGGAGTCGGCAGCAGCCTTCTTGCCGAAGCGGGCCTCGAAGCGGGCCACGCGGCCGCCGGTGTCGAGGATCTTCTGCTTGCCCGTGTAGAACGGGTGGCACTCGGAGCAGACCTCGGCACGGACGGAACCGGCCTCGATCGTGCTGCGGGTGGTGAACGACGCACCGCAGGTGCAGCTGACCTGGGTCTCGACGTACTCGGGGTGGATGTCGCGCTTCAAGGGGTTCTCCTAGTTTCGGGAGGGCTCCGGGTCGCCTTCGCGGATTGCGGGGGCGTGAACCGGGGCCGACGTACCAGTCTGCCAGGACCGGCCGTATCTCCCAAAACCGGGGTCGGTCCGGAACTATTCCCCGGACGGTTTCCCTCCGGTGCGCCGCCGGCTATTTGTCTTCGACGTACGAGCCCGCATCGCCCTTGTCACCGGCGGAGTCCTTGGTGGCGTCGGCGGGGATGGGCTTGTCGGCCTTCAGCGCGTCCCACACCAGCTGGGTCTCCTTCTTCAGGGGAACCACGCGGTTGGGGTCGATGGTGTCGTACGTCACCGGGAGCGTGACCATGTGCATGTCGTTGGACTCGATGCCCTTGAGGCCGTTCGCGAAGCTCATCAGGTCGTTCAGCGAGTCGAGCTCGGAGTCCGTGGTGATCGTGCTGGTGGCGGTGTCCGCGAGGCTGTAGAGCTTCTTCGGGCTGGTGAAGACGCCGACGTCCTTGACCTGGTTGATCAGCGCCTTCATGAAGGCCTGCTGCAGCTGTATTCGACCGAGGTCCCCGCCGTCGCCCACAGCGTGCCGGGTCCGTACGAGGCCGAGGGACTGCTCACCGTTGAGGGTGTGCGTGCCCGGCTTGAGGTTGAGGTGGCTGTCCGGGTCCTTGATCGCCTTGGTGGTGGTGATGTCCACGCCGCCGAGCTCGTCGATGAGCTTCTTGAAGCCCGTGAAGTCGACCTCGAGGTAGTGGTCCATGCGGATGCCGGACATCTGCTCGACGGTCTTCACGGCGCAGGCGGGGCCGCCCACCGAGTAGGACTCGTTGAACATCTTGCGCTCGCCGCCGGGGTCGGTGCCGCCCTTGGTGGTCGCGCACTCGGGGCGGGTGACCAGGGTGTCCCTCGGTATGGAGACGACGCTGGCCTTCTTGTGGCCCTCGTAGACGTGCAGGATCATCGCCGTGTCCGAGCGGGCGGACTCGCCGTCGCCGCCGCCGTACTTGGAGTTGGAGCCGGCGCGCGAGTCGGAGCCGAGGACCAGGATGTCCATCGAGCCGTTGTCGACGTTCTCCGGACGGTCGGTGCCCAGGGCGGAGTTGATGTCGACGCCGTGGATGTTGCCGTTGAGCTTGAAGTACAGATACCCGAGGCCTGCGCCACCGAGCAGGACGACGGACGCTGCCGACCAGGCCGTGATGACGAGGGCTTTGCGGCGCGCGCTCTGCGGCTTGCGTCGGCGGCCATTGCCGCCGCGTCGCCGCCGTTGCGGGCTGTTCGCGGGCTCGTCGGTCTCGTCGGGCATGTGCTCCTCAGTCCTCGGTGGGTTCGGGTACCCCCTGCTCAAGCGTCGTCACTTGTCAGACGTTGAATCCGAAAAAAGGGTTGCACAGGACATTAAGAGCTCCGTAAGAACGGGCTGTGCCCGCCGTGTGTGCCACGGCCGCCCGCAGCTGGGGCATTGAGGGGTCTACGTCCCCTCCTCACCTGCGACTTCGACGCGGGAGGCGGCCGGGCCGAGCACCGCTACCCAGCAGTTTACCTGTGGTCAAGGTCACTGGCTTGTCCGTTCCGTAACCGCCGAAAAGGCACAAAGTCCCGCTCCCGTCACGAGGTGTGACGGGAGCGGGACTTTGAGTGAAACGGATCCGGCGACTAGTCGTTGCCGTTGCCCGGCGCAGGGGTCGTCTTGGCGATCTGCATCAGGAACTCGGCGTTCGACTTGGTCTGCTTCATCTTGTCGAGAAGCAGCTCGATCGCCTGCTGCGAGTCGAGCGCGTGCAGCACCCGGCGGAGCTTCCAAACAATGGCCAGCTCTTCGGGGTTGAGGAGGATCTCCTCCTTACGGGTGCCGGACGGGTCGACGTCCACGGCCGGGAAGATGCGCTTGTCGGCGAGCTTCCGGTCGAGCTTGAGCTCCATGTTGCCGGTGCCCTTGAACTCCTCGAAGATCACCTCGTCCATGCGCGAGCCGGTCTCCACGAGCGCGGTGGCGAGGATGGTCAGCGAGCCGCCGTCCTCGATGTTGCGCGCGGCACCGAAGAAGCGCTTCGGCGGGTAGAGCGCGGTCGAGTCGACACCACCGGACAGGATGCGGCCGGAGGCCGGGGCGGCGAGGTTGTACGCGCGGCCCAGGCGGGTGATCGAGTCGAGCAGCACGACCACGTCGTGACCCAGCTCCACGAGACGCTTGGCGCGCTCGATGGCCAGCTCGGCGACCGTGGTGTGGTCCTCGGCGGGACGGTCGAAGGTCGAGGAGATGACCTCGCCCTTCACCGACCGCTGCATGTCGGTGACTTCCTCGGGACGCTCGTCCACGAGGACGACCATGAGGTGGCACTCGGGGTTGTTGACCGTGATCGCGTTGGCGATCGCCTGCAGGATCATGGTCTTACCGGTCTTCGGCGGGGCCACGATCAGACCGCGCTGGCCCTTACCGATCGGCGACACGAGGTCGATGATCCGGGTCGAGAGCACACTCGGGTCGGTCTCCAGGCGGAGCCGGTCCTGCGGGTACAGCGGCGTGAGCTTGCTGAACTCCGGGCGCCCGCGGCCGGAGTCGGCCGCCATGCCGTTCGAAGAGTCAAGGCGCACAAGGGCGTTGAACTTCTCGCGGCGCTCGCCGTCCTTGGGCTGGCGCACGGCACCGGTGACGTGGTCACCCTTGCGCAGGCCGTTCTTGCGGACCTGGGCCAGGGAGACGTACACGTCGTTCGGGCCGGGCAGGTAGCCCGACGTACGAATGAACGCGTAGTTGTCGAGGATGTCGAGGATGCCCGCGACGGGGATCAGGACGTCGTCGTCGGAGACCTGCGGCTCGTTGATCTCGTCACGGCCGCGCCGGCCACGACGGTCCCGGTAACGGCCCCGGCGGCCGCGACGGCCACCCTCGTCGTCGAAGTCGTCCTGCGGGCCGTTGTTGCGGTCCTGCCGGTCCTGACGGTCCTGTCGGTCCGGCCGGCCACCCTGCTGCTGGCGGTCCTGCCGGTCCTGGCGGCCGCCCTGCTGCTGGTTGCCCTGCTCGTCGCCCTTGTTGCCACGACGGTCACCGCGCTCGCGGTCACGGCCGCGCTCACGGCGGTTGCCGCGCTCGCCGCGGTCGCGGTTGCCGCGGCCCTCGGCGTTGTCCGCGGCGTTCTCCGCCTTGTCGTCGGCCTTGGCCTCGACGGCCTGCTTGGCCTCGGTGTCGGCGGCGGCCGTCTCGGGGCTGCCGGCGTCGGCGGTGGCGCGGCGCCTGCGGCGCTCACCGGCCGGGGCGTCGTCACTCGCGGGCTGGCCGGGAATGTCGATCTGCTGCTGGGCCGTGGCCTTCTCGGCCTTGGTCGCCTTGGCGGGCTTCTCGGCCGGGGCCTCAGCGGTCTCGGCGTCAGCGGTGCGGGCCTTGGAGGTGGCGCGGCGCTTCGGCTTGGCCGGCGCCTCCGCGGTGTCCCCCGAAGCCTTCGCGCCGGCGCCGCCGCCGGCCTGCGCCTCCTTGATGACCTCGATCAGCTGGCTCTTGCGCATACGCGCGGTGCCCCTGATCCCGAGGCCGGAGGCGACCTGCTGAAGCTCTGCCAGCACCATGCCCTCGAGGCCGGTGCCGCGGCGCCGGCGCGTAGGCGCGGCAGCAGCGTCCGTGGTGGGCGCGGCAGCGGTCTCAACCGTGCTGTCGGCAGTCACGCCCATCAGATCGGTGGTGTCGCTCACGAAGGGTCCTTCCCTGGAGCGGACGTCGGCCTGTCTGGCTCGGCGACCGGTTGTGCTGTCCGGCGGTGGTTCTTGCGGTTCACGAACCGTGCCGGGGCGGTGGTCCCGCCAAGGCGGCGGAAAAGTTCATTGATAACGACGAGTCCCGGAGCTGTGCCACCAGAAGTGCTGTGTCACTGGGCTCGGTCACGTCAATTCCGGAGCGTGCTCGACACCGCTCAGTGCAAGGCACGAAGCAGATTGGGGGGCTCCCGGAAGAGGGGTTTTGTCCCACGCCATTCACGGCTGCGCTCAATATGGTGGCGGGGACACGAAGCACCACGCCATGTAGGCGTCGGGTGCAGACTTGAGATTAACACTACCGGATCCAACAAACATTCCCCCTCTCCTACTCCGGCATCCGTGTGTCACTGCGCAAGCGGCAGCACACTCGCTCCCACGGAATCAAGGGCCAGGCGATTGGCCGCCCACCCTTCTCCCGCAAGCTGTGCGACCTTGTCGGCCGTACTGTCGTCGACCAGCGCGAGGACCGTGGGGCCCGCGCCGGAGATGACCGCGGGGACACCGTCCGCGCGCAGGCGCTCCACCAGGGCGGCGCTCTCCGGCATGGCGGGCGCGCGGTACTCCTGGTGCAGCTTGTCCTCGGTGGCGGGCAGCAGCAGCTCGGGGCGCCTGGTCAGGGCCTCGACGAGCAGGGCCGCCCGGCCGGCGTTGGCCGCGGCGTCAACGTGCGGGACGTGGCGCGGCAGCAGGCCGCGGGCCGTCTCGGTCAGGACCGGCTTACCCGGTACGAAGACCACCGGAACGATGGAATCCGCGGGCTGCAGCGTGATGGCCCGCGCCGCTCCCCCGTCCATCCAGGCGAGCGTGAAGCCGCCGAGCAGACAGGGCGCGACATTGTCGGGGTGCCCCTCGATCTCGGTGGCGAGTTCGAGCAGCGCCTCGTCGTCGAGCTTGGCGTCGCCGCCTATCGTCACCGCGCGCGCGGCCACAATTCCCGCGCAGATGGCGGCAGATGAGGAGCCGAGGCCGCGGCCGTGCGGAATGCGGTTGGCGCAGACGATCTCGAGGCCGCGCGGCTGTCCGCCGAGCAGGTCGAAGGCCGTGCGCAGGGAACGTACGAGCAGATGCTTCTCGTCGCGCGGGAGGGTCTCGGAGCCCTCTCCCGCGATGTCGATGTGCAGCCCGGAGTCTGCGACCCGGACGACGACGTCGTCGTACAGCCCCAACGACAGGCCCAGGGCGTCGAAGCCCGGGCCGAGGTTGGCGCTGGTGGCGGGGACGCGCACCCTGACGGCGGCGGCGCGGAAGGCGGGACCGGCCATCGCTCGATGACTCTCCTTGTTGAGCTGCGAATGTGTAGAGGTTTCGCAAGAGGTACGGCTAGACGTGCGAACACCCGAAGGCCGCTGCGGGCGGCGCTGGCCGCCGACGAATGGCATATGCGGCGGGCGGGTTCGGTACAGCCTATCGAAGGAAGGTTCTGTGGCGACATAGGGCGCACAGGAGGCGCACGATGCGTGTCGCAAGCCCCCTGTGCACCCCTGCACAGGCTTGGGGGGATTTACCCCGCTAAGGAATGGCGGTATTCGGCCTAGGCGAGGCCGAGACGCTCCGCCGCGGCGGCCGCGTCGACCGGGACCGTGACGGGCTGCGGGGCTCCCGCGACCGCCCAGTCGGGGTCCTTGAGGCCGTTTCCGGTCACCGTGCAGACGATCCGCTGGCCCTTGGCGAGCCTGCCGTCCTCGGTCGCCTTGAGGAGACCGGCGACCGACGCGGCCGAGGCGGGCTCCACGAAGACGCCCTCGCGGGACGCCAACAGCTTGTAGGCGCGAAGGATTTGACGGTCCGTCACCTCGTCGATGAAGCCGCCCGACTCGTCCCGCGCGGCCTCGGCGAAGGCCCAGGAGGCCGGGTTGCCGATGCGGATCGCGGTGGCGATGGTCGAGGGGTCCTTGACGATCTCGCCGCGCACGATCGGGGCCGAGCCGGAGGCCTGGAAGCCCCACATCTTCGGGGTGTGCGTGGCCAGACCGTCGGCCGCGTACTCCTTGTAGCCCTTCCAGTACGCGGTGATGTTGCCCGCGTTGCCGACCGGCAGGACGTGGATGTCCGGGGCGTCGCCCAGGCGGTCCACGATCTCGAACGCGGCGGTCTTCTGGCCCTCGATGCGCACCGGGTTGACCGAGTTGACGAGCGCCACCGGGTAGTTCTCGGACAAGTTTCGCGCCAAAACCAGGCAGTCGTCGAAGTTGCCGTCGACCTGCAGGATCTTCGCGCCGTGCACCAGGGCCTGGCCCAGCTTGCCCATCGCGATCTTGCCCGAGGGCACCAGGACGGCGCTGACCATGCCGGCCTTGCCGCCGTACGCGGCCGCGGAGGCCGAGGTGTTGCCGGTGGAGGCGCAGATGACGGCCTGCGCGCCGGCCTCCTTGGCCTTCGAGATCGCCATGGTCATGCCCCGGTCCTTGAAGGAACCGGTCGGGTTGGCGCCCTCGACCTTCAGGTGGACCTCACAGCCGGTGAGCTCCGAGAGGACCTCTGCGCGTACGAGCGGAGTGCCGCCCTCGCCGAGCGTGACCACGGGCGTCGTCTCGCTCACGGGCAGACGGTCGCGGTACTCCTCGATGATCCCGCGCCACTGATGGGCGCCGGTCCGGGTGGCGGTCATTGGTTACTCCCCTTCAACACGCATGATGCTGGCGACACCCCGCACGGTGTCGAGCTTGCGCAGCGCCTCCACGACCCCGGACAGGGACGCGTCGGACGCGCGGTGGGTGACGACGACGAGGGAGGCCTCGCCGTCCTTCCCCGACTGACGGACCGTATCGATCGATACGCCGTGCTCGGCGAAGACCGTCGCCACCTGGGCGAGCACGCCCGGCTTGTCGGCCACGTCGAGGCTGATGTGGTAGCGCGTGACGACCTCGCCCATGGGGCTCACGGGGAGGCGGGTGTACGCCGATTCGCCGGGTCCGGTGGACCCGTCGAGCTTGTTGCGGCAGACGGCCACCAGGTCGCCGAGGACGGCGGACGCGGTGGGGGCGCCGCCCGCGCCGGGACCGTAGAACATCAGCTGTCCGGCGGCCTCCGACTCCACGAACACCGCGTTGTACGCCTCGCGCACGGAGGCCAGCGGGTGGCTGAGCGGGATCATCGCCGGGTGCACGCGCGCGGTGACGGACTCGCCGTCGCTGGCGCGCTCGCAGATGGCGAGCAGCTTGATGGTGCAGCCCATCCGGCGCGCGGAGGCGAAGTCGGCGGCGGTCACCTCGGTCATGCCCTCGCGGTACACGTCGTCGAGGCGTACGCGCGTGTGGAAGGCGATGCCGGCGAGGATCGCGGCCTTCGCGGCTGCGTCGAAGCCCTCGACGTCGGCGGTCGGGTCGGCCTCGGCGTACCCCAGGGCGGTGGCCTCGTCGAGGGCCTCCTGGTAGCCGGCGCCCGACGAGTCCATCTTGTCGAGGATGAAGTTCGTGGTGCCGTTCACGATGCCGAGCACCCGGTTGACCTTGTCGCCGGCGAGGGACTCGCGCAGCGGGCGGATCAGCGGGATGGCGCCGGCGACGGCGGCCTCGTAGTACAGGTCCTCGCCGTGGTCCTCGGCCGCCTTGTGCAGGGCCGCGCCGTCCTGGGCGAGCAGCGCCTTGTTCGCGGAGACGACCGAGGCGCCGTGCTCGAAGGCGGTGGTGATGAGGGTGCGGGCGGGCTCGATGCCGCCGATGACCTCGATGATCACGTCGATGTCGCCCCGTTTGACCAGGGCGGTCGCGTCAGTGGTGATCAGCGCGGGGTCGATGCCCTCGCGGACCTTCGAGGGGCGGCGCACGGCGACCCCGGCCAGTTCGACCGGGGCACCGATGCGCGCCGTGAGGTCGTCGGCGTGCGTCGTCATGATGCGGGCCACCTCAGAGCCGACGACTCCACAGCCCAGCAGCGCCACCTTCAGCGGACGCGTACGCATCATCCGACCTCACTTCTCGGTACTTCTACGGTTGGTCCAGTCTCACCCACCGGAACGGGGTTTCTATCCCTCGTCCGGATTCTGAGACGTGAATTTCATTACCCGACATCGAGACGCAGGAGATCTTCCTCCGTCTCGCGCCGGACGATCACCCGGGCCGCACCGTCGTTGACGGCTACGACGGGCGGGCGAAGAGCATGGTTGTAGTTGCTGGCCATGGAGCGGCAGTACGCACCCGTCGCGGGCACCGCGATCAGGTCGCCCGGCGCCAGGTCGCTCGGCAGGAAGGCGTCCTTGACCACGATGTCGCCGCTCTCGCAGTGCTTGCCGACGACGCGGACGAGCATCGGCTCGGCGTCCGAGGTGCGCGAGACGAGGGCGACCGAGTACTCGGCGTCGTAGAGCGCGGTACGGATGTTGTCGGACATGCCGCCGTCGACGGAGACGTACGTCCGCAGTCCTTCGAGCGGCTTGACCGTACCGACGCGGTAGAGCGTGAAGGCGGTCGGGCCGACGATGGCGCGGCCCGGCTCGACCGAGATGCGCGGGGTGCTGAGCCCCGCCGACTCGCACTCCCTCGTCACGATCTCGCCGAGCGCCTTGGCGATCTCGTGCGGCTCGCGCGGGTCGTCGTCGCTGGTGTACGCGATGCCGAGGCCGCCGCCGAGGTCGATCTCGGGCAGCTCGACGCCGTGCTCGTCGCGGACCTCGGCGAGGAGCTGGACGACGCGGCGGGCGGAGACCTCGAAGCCGGCCATGTCGAAGATCTGGGAGCCGATGTGGCTGTGGATGCCGATGAGTTCGAGGCCGTCGAGCTTGAGGGCGCGGCGTACGGCCTCCGCGGCCTGGCCGCCCGCGAGCGCGATGCCGAACTTCTGGTCCTCGTGCGCGGTCGCGATGAACTCGTGGGTGTGCGCCTCGACGCCGACCGTCACGCGGATCTGCACGGGCTGGCGCTTGCCGAGCCGGTCGGCGATGTGGGCGACGCGGACGATCTCCTGGAAGGAGTCGAGGACGATCCGCCCGACGCCGACGCTCACGGCGCGCTCGATCTCTTCCTCGGACTTGTTGTTGCCGTGGAAGGCGATGCGCTCGGCGGGCATGCCGGCGCTGAGCGCGGTGGCGAGCTCTCCGCCGGAGCAGACGTCGAGGTTCAGGCCCTCCTCGTACAGCCACTTCACGATGGCGCGGGAGAGGAACGCCTTGCCCGCGTAGAAGACGTCCGCGTCGGTACCGAACGCGTCGCGCCAGGCCTTGCAGCGGGCGCGGAAGTCGGCCTCGTCCATGAAGTACGCGGGGGTGCCGAACTCCTCGGCGAGGCGCGTCACTTCGATGCCGCCGACGGTGGCGATGCCTTCGGCGCTGCGGCTGACGGTGCGCGACCAGACCTTCTCGTCGAGGGTGTTGAGGTCGGCGGGCGGCGCGGAGTAGTGCCCCTCGGGCAGGACATCGGCGTGCCGGGGCCCGGCGGGGTGTGCGGAACGGCTCATGTTTCTCTCGCGATCACAGGTAGTCAGGGGCGGTGATGCCGAGCAGGGACAGGCCGCCTGCGAGCACCGTCCCGGCGGCTTCGGCGAGCGCGAGCCGGGCGCGGTGGGCGGCCTCGGGTTTCTCGTCGCCGAGCGGGAGGACGGCGCCCTGGAAGGCGAGGAAGGCGTCGGCGGTGGCGACCAGGTGGCGGGCGAGGCGGTCGGGAGCGCGGTGGCGGGCGGCGGCCTCTAGGACGCGGGGGTGGTCGGCGAGTGCGGCCAGCAGGTTCGCTGCTTCTTGTACGTCTCCTACGTCGCCGGGGGTGGCGGCGAAGCCCAGGTCGGCGGCGTTGCGGCCGAGGGCCCGGGTGCGGGCGTGGGCGTAGCGGACGCGGAAGAGGGGGTTGGTCTCGCGCTGGACCAGGTGGTCCTTGGTGAGGCGGGGGTGGTCGTGGGGTGCGGGGTGGAGCAGGGCCCAGCGGGTGGCGTCCGGGCCGAGGCCCTCGATGTCCGCGGGGACCGGGCGGAGATTCGCCGGCTCGGCGTGGGTGATCTCCGTGGTGGCACCCTGAGTGGCGGCGATGCGGGCGACGGCCTCGGCGACGAGCCGGGCCCGGGTCTCGTCCGGGATGCGCAGCTCGATGCGCTCAGAGGCAAGGGACTCGGTGTGGCCGTACGACTCGCCCCGGCTCAGTACGTCGCGTACGAGCGAGACCTGCTGGTCGCCTTCCAACGTGATGCTGAGGAAACCGGGGCCGGTGATCTCGACTGCTGCGATGCCCGGCTCGCGTACGAGTGCGGCGGTGAGCAGCCGGGCGACCTCGCGGGGTGTGCTTCCGGCCGGACCGGCCAGCTGCAGGGCCACATTCGTGGCGTAGTCGCCGGAACCGCCCGGGCGGGGGCGTTCGACCACGATCCGTTCCGGGACCGGCACGCTCAGCTCGCCCTCCGCGACAGCGTGGCGCACGGCGCGCAGCACGGTACGGGAGAGATCGGCGGGGGTCACGGGACAAGCGTAGGCGAGGAGGGGGGTGGGTAGGCGAACCGGTTTCGGGGACTTCTCGCGATGCGGACAGGGCGGGGCGGGCCCCCGCACTAGCCTCCGGTGCGGCCCGCTCGCTCGGTGTGGCCCGTCGGCTGCTCGCCGCCGAGGCCCGGGGTGCGGCCGCGCTCCCTCAACTGGGCGACGATCCGGACCAGTTCGGCCGGCTCGAAGGGCTTGGCGAGGAAGGCGTCCACGCCGACGTCCAGGCCGCTCTCCACCTCGTACTGCGTACAGGCACTGACGATCACCAGCGGCAGGTGCCGGGTGCGCGGGTCGGAGCGCAGGCGCGCGGCGGTGCGCAGGCCGTCGAGGCGGGGCATGACCACGTCGAGGGTGACGACATCGGGGCTGACCTGATGGATGACTTCCAGACACTCGACACCATCAGCCGCGGTCACGACCTCGAAGCCCTCCAGCTCGAGGTTGACCCTGATCAGCTGCCGGATGACCTTGTTGTCGTCCACAACAAGCACCCGGCCGGACGCCCCTGGCACAACTCGAGAGTAGGTCCGCGCACACCGTCGCGTCCGGGTTTTCCCCACTTCCGCCCCCCGCGGGGTACGCGATCCGGCCGGGCCCGGGCTCATGCACGCATCGCACGCATGAGTGCGCGCAGCCGGCCGGCATCGAGTTCGTTGTCTTCCCTCAGGGCCGCGAGGACCTGGCGGAGCCTGGCCGGTGGGGGGTGGTGCCGAGGAAGTCGCGGGTCGCTGCAACTGCAGTCGATACGCCGCGAGATCACGGGCCCCGAGGCGGGCGAGCAGATGGCGGCCCTGATCCTGCGCATGCGCGGACTGCCGCCCGAAGAGGCTCGGGAGGTGGCTGGGCGGGCGCCGCCGGTGGGGAGTTCGGGGTGAGCCGGCGGGCCTGCCGGCCCGCCTGCCAGGGACGCAGCGAGCCTCAGCGGCCGAAGAGTTGAGGGTACGAGCAGACCTCCAGCGGCTCACCCGGCCGGTCGGCCCACTGCCACCAGGCATGCCGCCCAGGACACCTCCAGATGCCGCGGCAGGTGCGCTTGCCGTCTTCCTCGCGCACGCAGAGCACCAAACCGCCGGACCGCATGGGCCGAGCGCACTCAGGGCACGCGGGCGGGGACTCGGACGGAGGCATGAGCGCACCGTACTTTGCCGCCAGAGTCGGCCCGCACCGCGCATACACGAAGACCCCGCACTCAGCGTCTTCGCTGTTTACGGGGTCTTGGGCACTTGCTGCGAAGTGCCCCCGGCAGGATTCGAACCTGCGCACACGGCTCCGGAGGCCGTTGCTCTATCCCCTGAGCTACGGGGGCGTGTTCGTCGCGAATGAGTGGCGACGGGTAGAACCCTACCAGCTCGGAGGGGGTGCCCAGGAACAGGTATTTGGTGGGCGGATCAGGGGGTGCGGACGTCCATTCGGCGCACCTTGCCGTCGTCGCCGAAGGTGTAGACGTGTTCGACGGGCGACTCGGACCAGTGGTCGCCCGACTCGTCTCGCAGGCCCGGGAGGACCGTGGCGATGATGCGGTGCCCGTCGGGGTCGGGGCGCAGGGCTTCCAGGCGTACGAGGGGGTGCGTGACGGCGAACTGGCGGGCCCAGTAGGCCCGGACCTCCTCGTGGCCGTGGGCGCGGGTGTGGTCGAGGAGGTTGGGCCAGTTCACGTCGGGGGCGAGGGCGGCGGGGATCAGGGCGTCCAGGTCCTGGGCGTTGAAGGCCTCGTACATCTGCCGCAACAGGGCGGTCCGGGACGCCGGCAGGTTCGTCATGTGCACAGCCCAGCACGCGCGCGTGCCGGGCATCGTGCGTTGCGTCGGGAGCGAACAGGCCGCTCGGTCAGAGTTTGTCCATGCCCGTGTACGGGCTGGCGATGCGGGCCTGGCGGGAGCCGAAGTCGACGAGGGTGGCGATGCCCTCTTCGATGCCGATGATCCTGCCCAGGCCGTACTGGTCGTGCGAGACGCGGTCGCCGAGGGCGAACTGCTTCACCGGCGGGACTACCGGTGCTTTGAAGGGGCTGGTGGCCAGGTGGCGCCGGGGCGCGGGTGACTTCGTCATTGACCTCAGTATGCGCCTCATCCGGGGTGTTCGGTCAGGGGCCGGAGCGGTGACGGGAGTGGATCTGTGTACGGGCAAGCATCTGTTCGTAAGGATTGGGGCGGAAATGTGGTGGTTTGCATGGGGGTGTTTTGGGCGTAAGGTTCCCGGGCGTCACCGAACCGTGTCCATCCGGTCCGGCTGACGAGGCATGGCGGGAGGGGTGGCTCGGGTCAGGCCGACGCCCTCTTTTTGGCGGGAGTCTTCTTCGCCGACGCCTTCTTCGCGGTGGATGCCGTCGCCGTCTTGGTTGACGCCGTCTTGGTCGACGCCGTCTTCTTCGCGGCGGTCTTCTTTGTCGCCGCCGCGGTCGACTTCTTGCCGCCCACCGCCTTCGGGGCCGCGGGGGCCGTCTTGCGGGGTGCCGCCTTGCGGGCCGGCGCCGCCTTGCGGGTGGGGAGCGGGGTCACCTCGGCGACCGCGCCCGTATCCGTGTCCGTGTCCGCCGGGGACTCGCCGCGGGCCGCCTGGGCCGCGCGCACGCTGTTCTCCAGCGCGGCCATCAGGTCGATCACCTTGCCGCCGCCCGCCGGCGCCTCGGGGGCGGGGGCCAGGGTGCCGCCCGAGGTCTTCGTCGTGATCATCTCCTCGACCGCCACCCGGTAGTCGTCGTGCAGGGTCTCGATGTCGACCTCGCCCAGCGTCTGCATCAGCGCGTCCGCGAGGTCCAACTCGGCGTCGCGGACGGTCACATGGGTGTCCGGGGCCACGCCCTCCGGGACCCGGATCTCGTCCGGCCAGAGCAGGCCGTGCATGGCGATCACGTCGTCGACGACGCGGAGCATGCCGAGGCGTTCGCGGCCACGCAGGGCGAACTTCGCGATGGCCACCTTCTGGCTGCGCTTCAGGGCCTCACGCAGGAGGGTGTAGGGCTTGGCCGCGGGGACGCCGTTCGCCGCCAGGTAGTACGCGGCGTCCATCTGGAGCGGGTCGATGCGTTCCTCCGGCACGAAGGAGACGATCTCGATGGTCTTGGCCGTCGGGATCGGGAGGGCCGCCAGGTCCTCGTCCGTGATCGGGATGATCGAGCCGTCCGCGTCCTCGTACCCCTTGCCGATCTCGGCCGAGGTGACCTCCTTCTCCTCCAGCTCGCAGACCTTGCGGTAGCGGATCCGGCCGCCGTCCGAGGTGTGGATCTGGCGGAAGGAGATCGAGTGGTTCTCGGTCGCGTTCACCAGCTTGATCGGGATGCTGACCAGGCCGAAGGAGATGGCGCCGTTCCATATGGATCGCACGTTTCGCCCCTTAAGTAGGGATCAGTGGCGGAATGCGTGGGATTCTTATCTTATGACGCCGATCACAGAGGTGGAGGGGCGGCGCCTGGCGCTCAGCAATCTGGAGAAAGTGCTCTATCCGGCCTGCGGCTTCACCAAGGGTGAGGTGCTGCATTACTACGCGACCACCGCGGGGTCGCTGCTCGCGCATCTGTACAACCGGCCCGTTTCGTTTCTCCGCTTTCCGGACGGGCCCGACGGCCAGCGCTTCTTCGCCAAGAACGTGCCGCCCGGGACGCCGGCCTGGGTGCGGACCGCCGACGTGCCCCGGCGCAGTGAGGGACGTACGGCCAAACAGGTTGTCGTCCAGGACATGGCGACGCTGATGTGGGCCGCGAATCTGGTGACCGAATTCCACACTCCGCAATGGCAGGCCGACGCCCCGGGGCGGGCCGACCGGATGGTCTTCGACCTCGACCCCGGGGAGCCCGCGAGCATCGTCGAGTGCTGCGAGGTCGCGCTCTGGCTGCGGGAGCGGCTGGAGGCGGACGGGCTGCATGTGTACGCCAAGACCTCGGGGTCCAAGGGGCTGCATGTGCTGGTTCCGCTGGAGCCGACGGATTCCGAGAAGGTCACCGCGTACGCGAAACAGCTGGCCGTCGAGGCCGAGCAGGAGATGCCGGAGCTCGCGGTGCACCGGATGACCAAGAGCCTGCGGCCCGGGAAGGTCTTCGTCGACTACAGCCAGAACGCCGCCGCGAAGACCACCGCCGCCCCCTACACGCTGCGGGCGCGGCCGCTGCCCACCGTGTCGGCGCCGGTGACCTGGGACGAGGTCGAGGGGTGTGCGTCGCCGCAGGACCTGGTGTTCCTCGCGACGGACATCGCGCCGCGGCTGCGGGAGCACGGGGATCTGCTCGGGCCGCTGATCAATCTCAACCGGGCCGGGAAGCTGCCCCGGGGGCATCGGTGACCGGGGCGAAGGTACCGGTCGAGGCCCCGGTCAGGGTGGCGCTCGCGGAGTCGGTGGACGCGTTGCCGGACGGGGACGGGTGGGCGTACGAGCCGAAGTTCGACGGGCATCGGATGGTGGTCCTTGCGGCGGGGTCCGGGGTCGATCTGCAGGCCCGGTCCGGGCGGGTGGTGACCAGCGCCTTCGTGGATCTGGCCGAGGCCGCGCGGGAGCTTCCCGAGGGGACCGTCCTTGACGGGGAGGTGGTCGTGTGGACGGGCGGGCGGATCGACTTCGCCGCCGTGCAGCAGCGGGCCGCGTCCACCGCCGCACGGGCGGCCGAGCTGGCGCGGACGCGGCCCGCCTCGTACGCCGCCTTCGATCTGCTGGCGCTGGGGGGTTCCGATCTGCGGGCGCTGCCGTACGAGCGGCGGCGGGCCCTGCTGGTCGATCTGCTGGTGCCGCTCGGGCCGCCGCTGCAGCCGGTGCCGATGACGCGGGACCGGGCGGTGGCTCTGACCTGGTACGAGACCCTGCCTGCCAGTGGCATCGAGGGGTTGGTGATCAAGCGGGTCGACCAGCCCTATCCGAGCGGGCGGCGGTCGTGGCTGAAACTGCGGCACAGCGATACCCGGGATGCGGTGGTCGTGGGGTTCACCGGGAGCCGGGCCCGGCCGCAGGCGCTGGTGGTCGTGGTGGCGGGGGACGACGCCCCGGTGTTGTCCAGTCCGCTCGGGGCGGGGGTGCGGGCGGAGGCGGTCGCCCGGTTGCCGGAGCCCGACGGGGAGGCGCCGATCAATGCGATCGGGCTCGGGGACATCACGTATACGACGGTGCCCGCCGAGGTGATGGTCGAAGTGCGGCAGCGGACGACTCGGCATGCGACGGTTGCTGTGGTCCGGTTCCGTTTGCCGCTCTAGGCGGGGCCCAAAGGCCAAGAACACCAGAGGCCGGCGGGAATTCACACCCTCAGCCATGCGTGGCGATCTCGGGCGTGGGTGTAGAGGGACTCGACGTCGGCCGGTTTCAGTACGCCGGCCAGCGTGGCCAGGGCCGTCAGGTCCTCGTCCTGGACGACGAGGGTTGCCCTGGGCGGGGTGTCCATGTCCAGTTCGGCCGGGCCTGCCAGGGCCAGGACCGGGGTGGTCTCCGCCGTGAGGGCGAGCGAGGCGCGGTCGCAGAGGTGGCGCAGGTGACGGAGCAGGGGAGTCGGGGCGGCTCGGCCCACCGTGATGTGGGGGTCGCCGATCCTGACGCGCTGCTTGCGGGCGTAGAGGGAGTGGACGCAGAAGAGTCCGCCGGGGCCGATCAGCAGGTGGTGGATGCGGGCGCCGCCGGGCAGCGGCAGCGAGTGCAGGATGCGCCAGCCCGCCGGCTCCAGGCGGTCCAGGGCGTCGCCCACCGCCTGTTCGGCCGTCAGTTCGCGGCGTCGTGGGTCGGGGCGGAGCCTGCGGGGAGGTGCCGGGTCGCGGTCGAGGTCGACCAGGAGGGCCTCGCCGGGGCGGTTGGGGGCCAGGTCGTCGTCCGGGTGGAGGCTGAGGCCCACGAGTTCCGAGGGAGTCGGCACAGGGGGCGGGCCCACGGTGACGGGACCGGAGAGGTAGGGCGCCAGCGCCCTGAGGACCGCCTCGCGGCGGCCCTGGCCGAGCAGGTTCACGCGGCCGGCCTCGCGGTCGTACCAGGCGATGTTCCTGCCGTCCGGCAGCAGTACGTAGTAGCGCTCCTGACCGTGCCGCCATGTCGGTACGACGCGTAGTCCGGCCATGCCGCATCACCCCCAGACCATGGGAGCAGGCCCGCACGCCGGGGGCAATATCCCGGTTGTGGTGGGGTGCGAGCGTTTTCAGCCCTTTGAACTTTGAATCAGTAACGGCACTGCCTGCACAGCTATGGCCCGCTGTTACATAGCCGCCGAATTGCCGCAATGGCGGCCACCTAGCTTCGTATATGTCGCCGGAGCACAGCGCACGGCACGACCCGTCAGCCGAGCCGTGAGGAACTTTCGTGAGCACCCGTCGCCGCACCCTCGTCCGCATCGCCGCCGTCAGCGCCGTCAGCGGTGCCCTGCTGATGCCCGCCGCTGCCGCCTTCGCCGACTCCCCGGCTCCCGCGCCGTCCGCCTCGGTCACCACTCCGGCCAAGGACATCAAGGGCGACAAGGGCGACAAGGCCAAGGGCGAGAAGAAGCACGGCAAGGGGGTCGCCACCGCCGAGAAGACCCCCCGTGGCGGCGTCAAGGCCGGTGCCGAAGGCGTCACGTCCGGCGACAACCCCGCACTGCTCGCCGCCGGCGGCGGCATGGCGGCCGCCGGTGCCGCGGGCCTCGGCTTCGCGATGCTGCGCCGCGGCCGTACCGACAGCTGACCGCATCGGCAGCGGACCGCACCGAGAGCGGACCGCACCGGGAGCCCCACCTCCCACAGACCTGCGGCAGCCGCGCCGTCCCCGCGGCCGCCGCTCCCTTCCCCCCATCTCCGGCCGCCGGAGCGGACCCCCGTCCGTCCGGCGGCCACCCCTGCGCCACCTCGCCCCCACTGGAGTCCCCGTGAGCACCGCCACCCTGTCCCGCAAGGCCCGCACCTCCCGAGTCGTCGCCGCGTCCGCGCTCACCGTCGCCCTCGGCGGCGGCCTGCTCGCCTGCGGCCAGGGCGGCGACAAGCCCGGCCCCGACGTCAAGGTCGACAACTCGGCCACCAGCCAGGCCAAGAACGTGGCCGAGCCGCTGAAGGCGTCCAAGCCGACCGGCCTCAAGATCCCCTCGGCCGGCGTCGACTCCAAGTCGATGCTCGACCTGACCACCGACGCGAGCGGCGAGCTGGGCGTGCCCCCCGTGGACAAGGCCGATCAGCCCGGCTGGTGGAAGGACGGCCCGACCCCCGGCGAGAAGGGGGCGTCGGTGCTCGTCGCGCACTACGACACCGCCAAGGGCCCGGCCCTGATGAAGAACATCAAGAACGTCAAGGTCGGCGACGAGATCGACGTCCCGCGGGCCGACGGCTCCACGGCCAAGTTCAAGATCCGCGAAGTTCAGCAGGTGAACAAGAAGGACTTCCCCACTAATAAGGTGTACGGGGAGACGAACCGCGCCGAGCTGCGGCTCCTCACCTGCGGCGGCGGCCTCGAAGGCGGCCACCGTACCGACAACATCATTCTCTATGCCGACCTCGTGAAGTAAGCCGTCCGCGCATCGGCGCGGCAGGCAAGGAGTGCCTCAGTCGTGTCCCGACGCCGCGTGGCCGCAGCAGCCGTCCCGCTGCTCGCCGCAGCCCTGTCCCTGACGGGCTGCGGCAATGCGGGCGGCCTCAAGAGCGGCGGGCCCACGCCCAGCGCCGTGGGCCCGGCCCGGCTCTGGCCGGAGCTGAAGCCGGCCCGGCCGGACGAGGAGAGCGGCCTCAACGAGGTGACGATCGAGGTCGTCAAGGGCATCGACGTACCCAAGGCCGATCTGCACAACGTGGACCCGCTCGACATCATCAAGGCCGAGGCCGAGGCCCACCCGGACACCTACACCGGCCCCGACGCGCTGCCCGAGCAGACCGCCAAGGCCATCAAGGCGTGCACCGGCGAGGCGGACGACAAGGCGTGCCCGGTGCTGGAGGCGTACTACCGGGATCTGACCGGCAACGGCAAGGACGAGCTGATCGTCGGCATCAAGTTCGACGGTGAGGAACAGGGCACGATCGGCATCCGCGTCTACAGCCTCGACCAGGGCAAGCTGATCCGGATCATGGGCATGTCGCAGCCGGTGCTCAGCGTGGAGCTCGCGGGCCGCGACCTCATCATCCGCTCGCCCGCCCACATCCCCGGCTACGAGTACCGCGACGCCTGGTCCTGGTCCGCGGACCAGCATGCGCTGCTCCCCCAGCGGATGGAGATCATCCGCTCGCTGCCGAGCGGCAGCCCGACCCCGAAGCCGGCCCCCTCGCCCGTGCGGCCCGGCTCCTCCCCCAGCGCTCCGGCGGCCAAGCCATGAGGCCACGGCTGCCCGCCTGGACCGCGACGCTGACCTGGAAGGCCGCGGTCTTCATCACGGTCATGTGCTGTGCGCTCGCGGCGCTGCTCGGCGCCTTCGTGCATGTCGCGGTGACCGGCCAGACCGTCGGCAACGCCCGTGACAAGGCGCTCACCAAGCTGCAGGACGTCACCCGGTTGTACGAAGCCGGGGACCGGCTGCCGCCGGGCGCGGGCGTCGACCCGCCGGGGCTGCCCGAGTCGCTGCGCAAGCTCGCCGTGAGCGGCAAGCGCGCCACGATGGTCGCCGACGACAACGGCCGGCCGACGATGTGGGCCGCGGGCCCCGCGGACGGCGGCCAGGCGATCGCCGCGGAGATCGACTACGCGCAGAGCGCCAAGACCATCGACGGCCTGGACCGGGCCATCGCGGGCTCGTCCGTCCTCGCGATCGGCGCGACGCTCCTGGTCGGCGCGTTCGCCGTGACGCGGGTGACGCGGCGGCTGCATCTGACCGCGACCGTCGCGCGGAAGATCAGCGCCGGCGACCTGGACGCGCGCGTCAACGACCCTCGCACCAAGGACCCTTCACGTCATCAGGACGAGGTCGCGGCGGTCGCCGGAGCGCTGGACACCATGGCGTCCTCGCTGCAGGGCAAGCTGGAGAGCGAGCAGCGGTTCACCGCGGATGTGGCCCATGAGCTGCGTACGCCGCTGACCGGGCTGCACGCGGCCGCCGAGCTGCTGCCGCCGGGGCGGCCCGCCGAGCTGGTGCGGGACCGGGTGCAGGCGATGCGGACGCTGACCGAGGACCTCCTCGAGATCTCGCGGCTCGACTCGCAGCGCGAGCAGGTCGAGTTGGACTGCCATCCGCTGGCGCCGCTCGCCGAGCGGGTGGTGCGGGGCTCCGGGACCGAGACGCAGGTCCGGGTCGTACGCGAGGTGTGCGTCGAGACGGACCGGCGGCGCCTGGAGCGGGTGCTCGGGAACCTGATCGCCAACGCCCACAAGCACGGCCGCCTTCCGGTGATCCTGACGGTCGACGGGCCGGTCGTGTCCGTACGCGATCACGGTGACGGCTTCCCGGACTACCTGGTCGAGCACGGCCCGCAGCGCTTCCGCACGGAGGGCGGCGCGCGTGGTCACGGCCTCGGGTTGACCATCGCGGTCGGCCAGGCGAAGGTGCTCGGCGCCTCGCTGGAGCTGCGCAACGCACCGGACGGCGGGGCGCTCGCACAGCTGACGCTGCCCTATGCCGAGGGCTCGGAGGCCGGCTGCGGGACGCAGGCCAGTGACCCCGCTGACCTGGGGCTTCCCGGTGTCGGACCGGGCGACGACGCCTCTCGTACGCACACAGAGTGACCTTTTGCGATCACCTGGGGCCGCTCTTAGCGTGAGCCGCACCAGGCGCCGCACTCGTCGCGTTCGAGCGGCGGCCGCGGCATTCGCCAAGGAGGCCCCATGGCTTCACCCCGCTCCATCACCGGCCGGCTCGCGATAGGCACCGCCGCAGCAGTCCTCACCGCTCTGACCGCGGCCGGACCGGCGCTCGCCGAGGCGCCGGGCAACCCGCCGCCGTCGTACACCGGGCGGGTCACCGCGAAGTCGGGGCTGCTGCTGCGGGACAAGCCGACGCGGGGCAGCCGGATCGTCGGCAAGCGGGGGTACGGCGAGATCGTGCACATCTTTTGCAAGTCACGGGGCGACTGGGTCAACAACAACGAGCTCTGGTACCTGCTCACCGACGGCACCTGGGCCTGGGGTTCGGCGGCGTACATCGACAACATCGGGCGGGTGCCGCGCTGGTGTTGAGCGCGGCCCGCGGAGCTCCGTGCAAGGGTCGCCCACACAAGTGGTTTGCGGCGATTTAGCGGGATAAAAGCCTATAGGGCTTGCTACGGTCCCCGGCATGACGGGTACGGGGATGACCGGAGCGGCGGCCGACGTCAAGAGCGTCACCGGCCGGCCGGAAGCGCCCCTCCCCGCCGTCCGCGTGCCCCGCCGCCGCGGCACCGAACTCGCCCTGCTCGTCCTCGCCGTCCTGCTCAGCGTCTACGGCTATCTCGCCGTGGGCCTGGCCAAGTACGACGCGATCCCGCCCGGCGCCGCCGGCTACGGCGCCGGGCTCGGGCTCCTCGCCCTTGTCGCCCATCTGGCGGTACGGCTGCGGGCCCCCTGCGCGGATCCGCTGCTGCTGCCGATCGCGGTGCTGCTCAACGGGCTCGGCCTGGTCCTGATCTACCGCCTCGACCAGGAGACCCCGCAGCACGAGGCGGCCCTGGCCCAGCTGGTGTGGTCGACGGTCGGGGTCGCGCTCTTCATCGTGGCGGTGCTGCTGCTGCGCGATCACCGGGTGCTGCAGCGGTACGCGTACCTCTGTGTCGTCGGCGCGCTCGTCCTGCTCGTCGTGCCGATCCTCTTCCCCGCCGTGAACGGCGCCCGCATCTGGATCCGGGTCGACGGATTCTCCATCCAGCCCGCCGAGTTCGCGAAGGTGCTGCTCGCGATCTTCTTCGCCGCCTATCTCGCGGCGAACCGCAGCGCGCTCGCGTACACCGGCCGCCGGATCTGGCGGCTGCAGCTGCCCACCGGGCGGGTGCTCGGGCCGATCGTGGCGATCTGGCTGACCAGTGTGGGCGTGCTGATCCTGGAGCGGGACCTCGGCACCTCGCTGCTGTTCTTCGGCCTCTTCGTGATCCTGCTGTACGTCGCCACCGGGCGCACCGGGTGGATCGCCGTGGGGCTGCTGCTCGCGGGCTTCGGGGCCTTCGCGGTGGGCACGCTCGAACCCCATGTGCACCGCCGGGTCGAGGACTGGCTGCACCCCTTCGCCTCGATCGACGCGGGCGAGGGACCCAACCAACTCGCCCAGTCCCTCTTCGCGTTCGCGTCCGGCGGGCTGCTCGGGACGGGGCTCGGTGACGGGCATTCCATCCTGATCGGGTTCGCCGCCAAGTCGGACTTCATCCTCGCAACTGCCGGAGAGGAACTGGGACTTGCGGGGTTGTCCGCCATCTTCCTGCTGTACGCGGTGCTCGTCGCGCGGGGGTGCCGGGCGGGGCTCGCCCTGCGGGATCCCTTCGGGCGGCTGCTCGCGATCGGGCTCGCCTCGATCCTCGCGCTGCAGGTGTTCGTGATCGCGGGCGGGGTGACCGGGCTGATTCCGCTGACCGGCATGGCGATGCCGTTCCTGGCGCAGGGCGGGTCCTCGGTGGTCACCAACTGGCTCATCGTGGCGCTGCTGATCCGGGTCAGCGACTCGGCCCGCAGTCTGCCGCCCGACGCGTACGGGGAGGACGGGGCGTGACCCGTTACATCCGGCGGGCCGCCGCCTTCTGTCTGCTGCTGATCCTGGCGCTGCTCGTCAACGCCTCCCGGATCCAGGTGTTCCAGGCCGACGAGTACGGGGCCAACGCGGCCAACCGCCGTGGGGTGATCGCCCGCTACGACCAGCCGCGCGGGGACATCCTGGTCGGCGGGCGGCCGGTGACCGGATCGAAGGACACGGGGCAGCAGCTGCGCTTCGAACGCACCTACAAGAACGGTCCGTTGTACGCGCCCATCACCGGCTTCGCCTCCCAGGTGTACGGCACGACCTTCCTGGAGGCCGCCGAGGACCGCCTCCTGGCCGGCACCTCGCCGCTGCTCTCCCCACTCCCCCTGTGGGAGGACTTCACGCGCGCGCAGCAGCCCGGCGGGGCGGTGCACACCACCATCGAGCCTTCCGTGCAGCAGGCGGCGTACGACGGGCTCGCCGGGAAGCAGGGCGCGGTGGCGGCGCTCGATCCGGCGACCGGGCGGATCCTCGCGCTCGTCTCCACACCGTCGTACGACCCCGAACTGCTCTCGGGCAACGAGCGCTCGGTGGCGCGGAACTGGCAGCGGCTCAACGGGGCCCCGAGCAAGCCGATGCTGAACCGGGCGATCCGGCAGACGTATCCGCCGGGCTCCGCGTTCAAGGTGGTGACGGCCGCGGCGGCGCTCGACGCCGGGGTGATCACGGATGTCGACGCGCGGACCAAGTCGCCTTCGCCGTACCGGCTGCCGGGGACCACGACCGATCTGGTCAATGACGCCCGCGGGTGCGACGACGCCTCGTTGCGGGACGCCTTCCTGTTCTCCTGCAACACCGTCTTCGCGAAGCTGGGGGTGGAGGTCGGGCTCGGCGGGATGGCGGGCACGGCGATGCGCTTCGGCTTCAACGACGGGTCGCTGCGCATCCCTTCACCCGTGGCCCGGTCCAACTTCGACACCTCGATGGACAAGGCGCAGCTCGCGCTCTCGTCCATCGGGCAGTACGACACCACGGCCACGCCGCTGCAGATGGCGATGGTCGCCGCGGCGGTGGCCAACGGGGGTGATCTGCGGGCGCCCTATCTGGTCGAGCGCACCACGGACGCCGCGGGCAACGCGATCGGGACCGCCGCGTCGCAATCGCTGCGGCAGACCTTCAATCCGGGTACGGCGACGCTGCTGCGCGAGCTGATGGTCGGCGTGGTCGAGAAGGGGACGGGCAGCAATGCGGCGATTCCCGGGGCGGTGGTCGGGGGTAAGACGGGCACGGCCCAGCACGGGGTCGGCAACTCGGGGCTGCCGTACGCCTGGTTCATCTCGTGGGCCCAGGCCGAGGGTTCTCCGGTGCCGGGGGTTGCTGTGGCGGTGGTGGTCGAGGACGCGGCGGCGGATCGGGCGGATATCAGTGGGGGTGGGATTGCGGGGCCCGTGGCCCGGGAGGTCATGGCGGCGGCTCTGCGGGTGCCCTCCGCTTGATATTTGCCCCTCCCCGCCCCTTCCCGTAAGGCTGCCGCCGGCTTCAAAAGATTGTCCTCAAACGCCGGACGGGCTGATGGGGGCCGTCGCCGACCCGTATCCCAGGTCCGATCCCTCCATCGCACCCTTCGGCAGCCTCGGAGGCTGGTACCCCGTGAAGGCCGTACCCCCCGGGTCGGGGCGGACCGCGCCGAGGAGGGGGTTGGAGGCGATCGGGGAGACCTTGACCCGGGCGCCGGGGCGGGGGGCCTGGATGACCATGCCGTCGCCCAGGTACATCGCCACGTGGGTGGCCTTGGGGAAATAGATGACCAGGTCGCCGGGGCGGAGATCGCGCAGGGGGATGCGCGGGAGTGTTGCCCACTGTTCCTGGGAGGTGCGCGGGATCTCGTGGCCGGCCCGGGTCCAGGCCTGGGAGGTGAGGCCCGAGCAGTCGTAGGTCGCCGGGCCCTCCGCGCCCCACTCGTAGGGTTTGCCGATCTGGCGGACGGCGTAGCGCAGGGCCTTGTCGCCGGCCTGCGAAGGGGCCTGGGCGCGGACCGAGCTCAGGGCGCCCGAGGCCATGAACTTGCGCTGGGCGTCGGCCATTCCGGCCTCCTCCAGCTTTCGCAGCTCGGCGAGCTGGGTCATGCTCAGGCCCGCGAGCAGCTTCTCCACCGCCTTCAGGCGCTTGGCCACCGCGTCCCGTTGCTTCTTCTGCTTGGCGGCGAGGACCTGCTGTGCGTCCAGGGACTTACGGGCCTTGGTGGCCAGGTCGTCCGCCTTCTGCTCGGTTGCGGCGAGGCGGTCGAGCGTCCGCATGCGTTCGGCCGCGACCCGGCGGATGAGGTGGCTCTGGTCGAGCACGGTGCGGGGGTTGCGGGCCAGCAACAGCTGGACGTACGCGGAGAGTTGGCTCTCCCCCTGGTATTGCTGGCGGGCCATGCGGCCGGCCAGTGCTCGGCTGGCGCCCAGCGCCAGGCGGGCCTTGCCGAGTTCGTCGCCGAGCTTCTTGTTCTCGGTCTCCTTCGTCTTCAGCTTCCCCTCGGCGGAGTTGTACGCCTCCGTCGCCTCCTCGGCCTTGCGGTAGAGGGTCTGGAGGTCCGTGAGGAGCTTGGTGATCGAGCGTTCCCCGCCGGGGCCGGGCACGGCCCGCGCGGTGGGCGGCGCGGCGAGGGTGGAGATCGCCACAGCCGCCGCCGTCGCCGTACAGGCCAGGGAGAGCCGTCCGACTGACACGTCATCACCTCCGCCGCGGGGTCAGGCCCTCCGCCCCACAGGGGGAGCATGCAACGGCGTGATGATGCGAGCACCCGACAACTGGGCGATGCGGCCCCAATCCGTCACTCGTCCCGGGTGTCCCCGGAGTGGCCGCTTGACGGGGGCTCGTCGGTCCCGGTCGTCGGATTCGGCTTGGACCACGGCCATTTCAGGCCGCCGCCCGCCCGCCCGGACGGGTCGTACTCGTAGCGCCATCCCTGCGTGAGGCCGAGCCGCCGCGGGTGACCCGCCGGCACCCGCCGGTACACCAGGACGGTCGGGGATCCGCCGTCCGGATCCGGCACCGGAACCTCGTACACCTTCGGCGGATGGCCGGTCGCGCCGGTCAGGACGGGCAGCTTCCTGCCGTCCAGGGGGCCGCCGACGAAGGGGGTGTCCTCGCTCCTCATGCGGCCAGTCTCCCCCAGGCCCGCGGAGAGTGCGAAGGTCAGAGCAGGTGGGCGGCCTCGCTGACCACGGGCAGGACCCGGCGGGCCAGGGAGCCGGCCGGGCCGTCGGGGCGTTCGAGGGCGAGGGCGTCCTTGAGGGCGCCCGCCGTCTGCTCGTCCGAGGCGGCGGTCGCCGTGGTGAGGGCGATGAAGTGGTCGAGGAGCCAGGCGTGCAGCTCCGGCAGGGGCGGTTGCTTCTCCTCGTCGAGCCAGATCAGGGAGGCGCCCTCGACCGCGGTGATCCAGGTCCGCACCATCATGCGCAGGCGCGGCCCGGGCTCGTCGACGCCCAGATGGGCCAGGATCTGCGCGGCGGCCTCCCGGCGCACCTCGTCCACGATCGCCGTCGTCCGCGAGGTCTCGGCGACGGAGCCGCCCTGCAGGAGCGCGCTGAAGCCGGTGTCGTGCTCGTCGACGAAGGTGAGGTAGCGGTGCAGGGCGCGGCCGAGGCGCTCGGTGAGCGGTCCGGCGGGCGGTTCGGCGAAGCACTTCTGCAGCTCGTCGGCGGCGGAGCGCAGCGCGGCCTCGTACAACTGCTGCTTGCCGCCCGGGAAGTAGCGGTAGACGAGCGGCCGGGAGACGCCGGCCTCCTCCGCCACGTCGTCGAGCGAGACATCCTCCGGCGCACGGTGCGCGAACAGCGTGAGGGCCGCCTCGCGGAGCTGGGCACGCCGCTCCTCGACGCCGAGGCGTCGGTAGGCGGGGGTGCGCGTGGTTGCTGCCGGAGACATGGTCGCAGGGTAACCGTAGTTTCGTACGACCGTGTCAGGAGTACGGCAGTCCGGCAGCACGGTCAGGCGAGGAGGCCGGAGGCCCGCCACAACCTGCGCCCCACGCCCCGCATCACCCCGATGTCGTCCAGGAAGTCCGTCAGGCGCTTCGCCCCGGTCTGCATGACCTCGCGGCGGTGGCCGCTCGCCTTGACCTGGGCCAGGGCCTCGCGGCGGTCCAGGCCGCAGTCCGTGTAGACCTGGGGGTTGACGAAGGCGATGGAGAAGACGCGGGCCGCCTCGCCGCTGCTGATCCGGGTCAACTCGCGCTCCCAGCGGGGCGCGGTCACCATCTGGCGGCGCAACTCCTCGCGGGCGTAACGCACATGACGGGCCTCCTCGACCACGTGGATGCGGGTCACGCCTCGCACCAGGGTCTGCACGCGCTCGTCGGGGAAGACCAGGCGCTGCATCCAGTCGAGGATCTCCTCGCCGAGCAGGGTGCAGGCGAAGGAGCCGGGGGTGGTGGAGACCGTCTTGAGGATGCGGGCCATGTTGTGGTTGAGCCAGGAGACGGGGTACGTGGGCGCCCCGCCCTTCTTGATCATGCGCGCGAACATCATGGAGTGCCGGCACTCGTCCGCGATCTCGGTGAGCGCGTAGCGGACGTGGTTGCTGGTCAGCGACTTGTCGTAGATGTGGCGCACGAGCAGCTGCATGAGGATGATCTCGAACCAGATGCCCAGCGAGGCGAGGGACGCGGCCTCGTGGCGGGCCAGGTCCATCCGCTGCTCCTCGGACATCCGGCGCCACATCGGGGTGTCGTACAGGGAGACCAGCTCCGGCGGCCAGAACCACTTCCCGTCCTCGACCGGGGCGTCCCAGTCGAGCTCCGTGTCCGGGTCGAAGGAGTGCTTGGCGGAAGACTCGAGCAAGCGCTCGGCCACCTGCTCCCGGTCCTTGAGCAGGCCGAGTGCGTCCCGCAGTCCTTCGAGCGCACCGGCTTCCGTCGTGGTCGTCATGGCTGCTGCCACCTCGCGATCGGTGTTGCCAGGGGGTTACCGGGGGTCACGCCTGATGCTTCTTCTTATGAGACTGCCTGTCAGCAAGGCCGTCAATCCCCTGCGCACCACTTGTTGACCGCTGGTCTACCAACGTGTGAACCTGCCAACTATCGGGATCTGACGGGTAGTTACTGGTAGTGAGGAGCTCTCCGTGTCGACGTACGACCGCTACACGCGCGCACCGCAAGAACCGCTCTGGGAGGTCCCCGCGAGCGGAGACGCCCGCTTCAGCTGGGAGTACGACGACGGCCGCGAGCGCCTTCTCGCCCTCTACCAGAAGGGCAAGGACAAGCAGTGGGACGGCGCCAAGCGCATCGACTGGGGTCTCGAGGTCGATCCGCACGACCCGCTCGGCACGCCCGACGAGGCGATGACGCTGTACGGCACCCGGCACTGGGCGAAGATGACCGACCGGGACAAGGGCGACCTGCGCCGGCACTACGCCTCCTGGCAGTTCAGCCAGTTTCTGCACGGCGAGCAGGGCGCGATGGTGTGCGCGGCGCGGATCGTGGAGTCGGTGCCCGACCTGGACGCCAAGTTCTACTCGGCGACGCAGACCATGGACGAGGCGCGGCACGCGGAGATCTTCGGGCGCTTTCTGCACGAGAAGATCGACATGGTGTATCCCATCAACGACAACCTGCAGTCCCTGCTGGGCGACACGCTGCGGGACTCACGCTGGGACATGCCGTACCTGGGCATGCAGGTGCTCATCGAGGGGCTCGCGCTTGCGGCCTTCGGCATGATCCGGGACACGACCGACAAGCCGCTGCCCAAGCAGATCCTGGCGTACGTCATGCAGGACGAGGCCCGGCACGTGGCCTTCGGCCGGATGGCGCTTCGCGACTACTACAAGCAGCTGACCGAGGCGGAGCTTCGCGAGCGCGAGGAATTCGTCATCGAGGGCTGCTACTTGATGCGGGACCGGCTGCGCGGGGTCGAGGTCCTGGAGAACTTCGGGATCTCGGCCGCCGAGGCCGATGAGTACAGCGAGCAGTCCGAATACCTGGCGCTGTTCCGGCAGTTGCTGTTCTCGCGGATCGTGCCGTGCGTCAAGGACATCGGGCTGTGGGGGAAGCGGCTGCAGCAGGCGTATCTGGACATGGGCGTCTTCGAGATGGGCAACTCCAACCTCGATCAGCTGATGGCCGAGGACGAGGAGATCGCGGAGAAGCTGGACGCGGAGCGGTTCGCCGCCGAGGAGGCGGAGCGGGTCGCGGAGGTGGCGGAGGCGGTCGCGGAAGGTGCCGTCTGAGCGGACCCCCGGGTGCGGCGGTGATCAGGCCTTCCGCCTGATCACCGCCTTCCCGGACGCGAGGTCGACGCCCACGCGGGGTGGCGCCCCGTCCTCTGCATCGTGCTTCACGATCCGCTCGGTCCGGCGCTGCTCCTGCTCGACCCGCTTGTTCGGGTTCAGCGCGGCCATCAGCTCGTCCGCCACCGAGACGCCCACCCCCTGCCCGGGCCGGGCCCGGCGGGCCAGGGCGCGGCGGAGCCGGGCGGGACGGCCCGTGCGCAGCACCAGGTGCCTGATGACGGCCAGCACGAACGGCAGCATCACCAGGACCGACGACAGCAGCAGACCCCAGACCATGACCTGTACAACGTATAAGGCGGCCCGGATGTTCCAGCCGCGCGGTCAGGCGTGGGCTGCCGCGAAGGTCACGCGTGGGCTGCCGCCGCCACCTCGCCGAGGTACGCGTTCGCCTTCTCCGGCTCGTAGAAGAAGTTCTCGAAGTCCGACGGGTCGTTGAAGCCGTTCGCGAAGCGGTCCGCCACCGGCTGGAGGTCGCCCGCCGCGCCGATCAGGTTCAGGATGTGCTCCGGCGGCGGCGCCAGCATCGCGTTCGTCCACTTGGTGACGTGCTGGGCGGTGGCCCAGTAGCGGTCGAACGCCGACTGCATCCAGGCCTCGTCGAAGGCGCCGTCGCCGTGGGACACGATCGAGTCGAGGTACGAAGCGGCGCACTTGGCGGCCGAGTTGGAGCCCTGGCCGGTGATCGGGTCGTTGGCCACGACCACGTCGGCGACGCCGAGGACCGCACCGCCGCCGGGGAGGCGGCCGATGGGGTTGCGGACCGTGGGGGCGTAGCGGCCCGCCAAAGTGCCGCCCGCGTCGGTGAGTTCGACCTTCGTCGCCCGCGCGTACTCCCAGGGCGTGAACTTCTCCATCAGCTCCAGGGTGAGCGACAGGTGCTCGGCCGGGTCCTTGACTCCGCGGAAGACGTCCAGCGGGCCGCCCGGGATGCCCTCCCAGAAGAGGATGTCCGCCCGGCCGGAGGTCGTCAGGGTCGGCATGACGAAGAGCTCGCCCACACCGGGCACGAGGTTGCAGCGCACCGCGTCGAAGTCCGGGTGCTCGGGGCGCGGGCCGAGCCCGTGGACGTACGCGACGGCGAGGGCCCGCTGCGGCTCGGCGTACGGGGAGCGCGCGGCGTCGCGGCCGAACATCGAGACCAGCTCGCCCTTGCCGGCCGAGACGAGCACCAGGTCGTAGCGCTGCGCGAAGTAGTCGAGGTCCGAGACCGCCGCGCCGTGGATGACCAACTGGCCGCCGCGCTGGGCGAAGGTCTCCATCCAGCCTGCCATCTTGACGCGCTGGTCGACCGACTGGGCGTGGCCGTCGAGGCGGCCGACCCAGTCGATGACGCGCCCCGAGTCGGGGCCGGTGACCGAGACGCCGAGGCCCTCGATGCGCGGGGCCTGGGACTCCCAGAAGTTGATGTTCAGATCGCGCTCGTGCTGGAGCGCCGTGTCGAACATGCACTGCGTGGACATGACCCGCCCGCTGCGGACCTCGTCCGCCGTGCGGTTGGACATCAGGGTGACCTCGTACCCCTGGGACTGCAGTCCGAGGGCGAGCTGGAGTCCGGACTGGCCGGCTCCGACTATCAGTATCTTTCGCATGCGGGTGGCTCTCCTTGCCTATGCGGGTGTCGCGTCGAGCGCGTGGGCGACCAGCGCGAGGAGCGTCTCGAGCACCGTGAACCGGCGGCGCGCATCCATGATCACGACGGGTATCCGGTCGGGGATCGTGAGCGCCTCGCGCACGTCCGCGACCTCGAACTCCTCGGTGCCCTCGAAGTGGTTGACCCCGACGACGTACGGCAGTCCGCAGCTCTCGAAGTAGTCGAGCGCGGGGAAGCAGTCGTCCAGGCGCCGGGTGTCGGCGAGCACGACCGCGCCGATCGCGCCGCGCACCAGGTCGTCCCACATGAACCAGAAGCGCTGCTGACCCGGCGTACCGAAGAGATAGAGCACCAGGTCGTCGTCGAGCGTGATCCGGCCGAAGTCCATGGCGACCGTGGTCGTGGCCTTGTCCGGGGTCGCGCTGAGATCGTCGGTCTCTTCGCTGGCCTGCGTCATCAGCGCCTCGGTCTGCAGCGGAGTGATCTCCGAGACCGAGGAGACGAGCGTGGTCTTGCCGACCCCGAAGCCGCCCGCGACCACGATCTTCGTGGCGACGGGAGCCCGGGTCCGGTCGGTCTGCCAGGGCTGTGCGCCCTCTTCGGCGTCCGCTATCAGCGCGGGAGGCAGCAGGTCAGAGACGGCGGAGTCCACTGAGCACCCTTTCGAGCAGTGCGCGGTCCGGCTGTCCTGGGCCATGACCTGTTCCGTACACCCGGATCCGGCCCTGGTCGGCGAGGTCGCTGAGCAGGACCCGGACGACTCCGAGCGGCATCTTCAACAGCGCGGCGATCTCGGCGACCGTCCGCATCCGGCGGCAGATCTCGACGATCGCCCGCATCTCCGGCATGACGCGGGCCGCGCCCTTCATCAACTCCGGCCGTTCACCGGGCCCTTCGAGCGCGGCCGTGCCGGCCGTGCTCGCCACGAAGGTCTCCACCAGCAGCACGTGCCCGAAGCGGGTGCGGCCCCCGGTGAGCGAATAGGGGCGTACGCGGGCGGGTTTGCGATCGCCGCCGCGTACCGGAAGTCTCGCCGAGGTCACTTAGTGCTCTCCATCGACTGGCGCAGCTCGCTGCGGAGTTCGGGGGTGAGGACGTGCCCGGCACGGCCGACGAAGAGCGCCATGTGGTACGCGATGACGCTCATGTCGCAGTCAGGAGTGGCGTGCACGCCGAGCAGGGAGCCGTCGCTGATCGACATGACAAAGAGGCTGCCCTCGTCCATCGCGACCATCGTCTGCTTGACGCCGCCGCCGTCCATGAGGCGTGCGGCGCCGATGGTGAGGCTGCCGATGCCGGAGACGATGGTGGCGAGGTCGGCGCTGGAGCCCTTGGGGCCGTCGGCGGTTGCCGGTCCGGCCGTTGCCTGGTGGCCCGGGTCGGAGGACAGCAGGAGCAGTCCGTCGGAGGAGACCACCGCGACCGAGTGGAGGCCCGGCACCTCCTCCACGAGATTGGTCAGCAGCCAGTGCAGATTGCGGGCTTCACTGCTGAGGCGGTAGGTGCTTGCTGCGCTTGCGGCGGTCAACTGCGTGCCTCCTCTACTGGGTCCCCCTGGTCCGTGATCGGTTGCGTTGCCGGTGCTTCGGGTGCTGCGGGCCCGTCGTCGGAACGTTCGTCGGTACGTTCCGCCAGTTCGGCCTGTACGTCGCGGCGGCCGTCCTTCGCCGCCTGGTGAAAGCTGCCGAGGCGCTTGCGCAGGGCCTCGGGGTCGACCGCTCCGGGGGCCGGCCTGGTCGGGGCCTGGGCCGGAGCGGCGATCTTGGGGGTGCGCTTGGGGAGGCCCTTGTCGGTGACGACGCGTTCCCACTTGGGGGGACGGGGGGTTGGGGCCGGGGTGGGGGTGGGGTCCGGGGTGCGCTCGTGGGCTTCTTCGGGCTCGGGGGTGGGGGGCGGGGCGAGCCCTGGGTCGGGGTCGAGGGCCGGGGCGGGGGCCGGTGCGAGGAGCTCCATCGTCGTCGAGGACTCGGGCTCGGGCTCCTCGGCAGGCTCGGGCTCCTCGGCAGGCTCGGGCTCGGCGACAGGCTCGGGCTCACCTTCCTGCCCACCCTGTGGGCAGTCGTCCCGCAGGGCGGGACGGGTGGGCACAGGCGAAGGTGCCGGATCGGCTGCGATGGGGGGCTCGGGAAGCTCGACCTCGGTCGCAACCTCCACGGGCTCGGGGCTGGCCTCGACGACAACCTCGGCCTCCGCCTCGCGAAGTGCCCGCTCCGCAGCCGCGATCACCGGATCCTCGACCGCCTTCGGCCCCGCCGCCTCACCCCCCGAACGCCCGGGCAGCACATTGGAGTTGGCCTCCGCCTCGGACCCGGGCAGATGCACCGCGGGCGCCGCCCCGACCACCGGGGCAGTGCGCTGCGGAGCCACCGCGGCAGCGGGAGCCGCGGCCAGGATCGACTTGGGCAGCACCACGAGCGCCGCCACCCCGCCCTGCTTCTGCTCGCGCAGCTCGACCCGCGTGCCGTGCCGTGCCGCGAGCCGGGCCACCACGAAGAGGCCGAGCCCGAGGCCGTCCTCGCCGTCGGTGTCGTACGACGCCTCCGGGTTGTCCGGATCGAACTCCGCCAGGCGGGAGTTGAGCTCCTGCAGCCGCTCGGCGGTGATGCCGATGCCGCCGTCCTGCACCGAGAGCATCACCTCGCCGCTCTCCATGAGCCACCCGGAGACCTCGACGGAGACGTCCGGCGGCGAGAACGCGGTCGCGTTCTCCAGGAGTTCGGCGACCAGATGGCTCACGTCGTCCGCCGCGAAGCCCGCGAGATGCGCGTGCGGCGGCAGTGCGGCGATGCGGACACGCTCGTACCGCTCGATCTCACTGACCGCGGCGCGCAGCACGTCGATCAGCGGGACCGGGCCGGGGTGGGTGTGCCGGTGTTCGGCGCCGGCGAGGACCAGGAGGTTCTCGCTGTGCCGGCGCATGACCGTCGCCAGGTGGTCGAGCTTGAAGAGGGTGGCGAGGCGGTCGGGGTCCTGCTCGCGCTCCTCCAGGCTCTCGATGACGGCCAGTTGACGCTCGACCAGGCCGAGCGTGCGCAGCGCGAGGCTGACGAACGTGCCCTGCAGACCGGCCTGGGTGCGCTCCAGGCGGGCCGTGGCGTCGGCGAGCTGAGTGCGCAGCTCTTCGCGTTCGTCGGCGAGCTTCTCGCGCTGCCCGATCAGGTGCTTGCGGTCGCCCTCCAGGAGGCCGAGGCGTTCGTGCAGCTTGACGGCGTGGTCGTGCAGCGCGTTGACGGACCGGACGACCGCCGCGAACTCGTCGTCGCGGCCCGTGAAGCGGATCGGCTCCCCGGTCCCCGGGTCCTTGGCGAGCCGGGCCGAGCCGAGCCGCAGGACGGCCAGCGGGCGGGTGAGCGTACGGGCGACGGCCATGGAGACGCCGACGGCCACCAGGAGCAGTACGCCGACGAGGGCGACGCGGAGCTCCAGGGCGGTGACGTCGTCGTCGCGGAGCAGGCCGAGCTGCTCGGTGCGGTCGGTGGCGAGGGTGTTCTCGACGCTGCGCAGCTGCTCGACGCGGGCGGAGAGGGCGGCGTCGACCTTGCCGCGGTTGTAGCGGAGTTCGGCCTGGCTGAGGGCCGGCTGGTCGGTGAGGTGGGCCAGGTACTTCTCGGCGGTGGCGACCTCGGGGCCGGTGACGGTCGAGCTGAGCTTGGTGCGGGAGGCCTCGGGTGCGGAGCGTACGAAGTCGGCGAGCGCGGCCTGTTCGCTGAGGCGGGCCTGCTGGGCGGCGGAGCTGAGGGCGTCGCGGCGGCGGTCGTCCGGGGTCTTCTCGGTGCTGAGGCGGGGCAGGCCGGTGACCGGGTCGATCACGCTCCGGGCGGCGGCCTGCGGCGTGGCGAGCGCGGCGAGCAGCAGTCCGCGTGCGGCCCCGGCCTGTTCCACGGCGCGGTCCAGGTCGGCCAGGGCGCGGGCGCCGGTGCCCGCGCGGGGCGGCAGCCGGTCGGCGAGCTTCCCGGCGAGGGCGTGGAGTTCGCCGATGGTGCGGGAGTACGCGGTGTGGGCGTCCAGCGCCGAGCCGCGGCCGGTGAGGGCGGCGCGGCGGACGTCCGCGACGGCGTCCAGGTCCTTGCGTACGGCGGCCGGGGCGTCGGCGCGCAGCTCGGCGATCTGGCGGTCGACGCGGCCGCTCCGCTTGGTGCTGTCGCCCGAGATGCCCTGCGCGGCCTTGCCCTTGGGGCGGCCGGCGGCGATGTACGAGGTGACCTCGTCGCGCTCGTCGGCCAGTGAGTGGGCGAGGGTGACGGCCTGCTGGGTGAGCTCCGAGAGGGTCACCAGGCGCTGGGACTCGGCCAGTTGGGAGGAGGAAGCCATGATGCCGGGGGTGCCCGCGCCGGCGACGGTGGCGGCGACGACCGCGACGGCGATGATCAGCCGGTTGCGCACGCGCGCGCGGCGGCCGGAACCTTCGGTGCGGGAGCCTTCGGTGCGTACGCGGGCGCCTTCGGTGCGTACGGCGTCCGGGTCGCTCCCCGCGCCCTCGCCGCGACCCGCTTCCTGCTGCTGGTCCGGCCGGGATTCAGGGGTCTTCCCCCCGGAACGACGCCGCATCTGCACCGGTGCTCGCATTCTCGATGTTCTCGTTCTCGCCCGAGACGCCCTGGGTGACGCATGGTCAACAGCCCATGGATCGCCACAAGCACCCCCAAGCGCCCCCCTGGTACGGCTTATGACCATTCCAGCGAGGTTGGGCAGTAACCGCACACAAGCTGCGCGGCCACCCGAAGGAGTGAACATCGACGGGAGTTGGGGGGCAAGTTCTCCCGTGAGGCTCAGGGGGCGTCCACGGAGCGCCGGTTGGACGGGCCTGCTCCGCTTTGGCAGGATGCCCCGCCACCCCTCCCGGGGGCCTCGGGCCCGCCCGCCGAGTCCGGCCCGACCGGCCGAGGAGCGGCTGGATCCGGCCACGCACCCCCACCCCACGCCCTTGTACAGACGTCGTGAAGGCCTCGTGCAGACTGGCCGGATGCGCATCGAACTCGCCACGGAACCCGGTGACCCCGCCCGCCCCAACGAGGACTACGTGTCGGTGGCCCTGCCCGCGTCAGGACAGGGCGGGGTGCTCGTACTCCTCGACGGCGTGACACCACCGGCGGGCGACGACGGTTGTGTGCATTCCGTTCCGTGGTTCACGGCGCGGCTCGGCGGGGCGCTGGGTGAACTGTCGGTTTCACGGCGAGATATGCCGCTGACCGACGTACTGAGTACGGCCATCTCCCGCACGGCGGACGCCCACCGGGACACCTGTGACCTTTCTCACCAGCGAACTCCGCAGGCGACTGCGGTCGTCGTGCGCTGGGACACGGACCGGGTCGAGCATCTGGTCCTGTCCGACTCGGCACTGCTGATCGAGGCCCCGGACGGCACGGTGAGCGCAGTCCTGGACCGCCGCCTGGACGAACTCCCGTCCGAGGTGCGGGCCTTCCGCGACCGGGTACGGGCGCTGCCGCGCGGCTCGGCGGAGCGGGCGGCGCTGGGCCGCGAGTACGGCGCCGCGGTCGAGGCGCTACGCAACGCCGAGGGCGGCTTCTACACGGCGGCGGCCGACCCTTCGGTCGCGGAACGCGCGGTGACGGGCGAGCTGCGCCGCTCGGAGGTCCGCTCGCTCGCGGCCCTCACGGACGGGGTGACCCGCTGGGTCGAGACCTTCCGCGAGGGCGACTGGCCGGAGTGCTTCGCCGTCCTCCGTAAGGAGGGCCCCCAGGCCCTGATCGACCGCGTCCGGACCCTGGAGCGAACGGACCCGGAGGGCGCCACCTTCCCGCGCGGCAAGCCCCACGACGACGCAGCGGCGGCGCTCGTCGAGCTGTAGGGGGCTACTGGGGCGAAAGGGTCAGCAATAAGGGGCATTTCGGTCGCGTATACGCCCCTTTTCCCCCACGAGCACCCGCCCGGCCCGCGGCCCTGGCCCCCGCCCGGTCCCGGCCCGCCCCGGCCCCGCTCCAGTCCGCCCCGCCCGGCCCCGCTCCAGCCCGCCCCGCCCCCCCCTCAGCTCTCCGAGCGCGCGTTCAGCTGGCCGAGGAGGCGGGCCAGCTCCGCCACCTCGCTGCGGTCCCAGCCCGCGAGCCGCTGCACGTACTGGCCGCGGCGGGCGTCCCGGACGACGCGGTAGCGGGCCCGGCCCTCCTCCGTGAGGTGCAGCAGGGAGGCGCGGCCGTCCAGCGGGTCCGGGGTGCGCGCGACCAGGCCCAACTCCTCCAGGGCGCGCAGCTGTCGGCTCATCGTCGCTTTGCCGACTCCGATGTACGCGGCGAGCTCGGTGGCCCGCTGCGGGCCGGCCTCCTCCAGGCGTACGAGCAGGCCGTATGCGGCGGGTTCGAGTTCGGGGTGGACCTCCCTGGCCATCTCGCCGGACGAGGCGCGGGCGCGGCGCAGAAAGACCGTCAACTCCCGCTCCAGGGCGAGGAATTCGTGGTCCACACCACTTCCCGGCTCCGGGTGATCCCCCGGGGCCCCTTCGCTCTCGTGCACGTCAGCACCCATTCGACGCTTTCCCGATCCTGAAAGTTTCTTTCAGCGGCGGCCATTGCCGCAGCTGGGCCAGTATTTCGCAGGAGTAGACCAACGGCAGCCCCAAGGCCCCCTTCCCTACCCCTCTTCTACGTGCGTAGCTTCATTACTGCACCGGATGACATGCCCACACCAGGGATCTGAGCCAAAGATCTGCACCAGCGACATGAGGGCATGTCCGTATGTCGACAGGTTCCCCCCAAGTGCATCACCCAGTGCACCACCGAGGCCTTCGGAGGCACGCAATGCCCGTGCACAGACCCGGATCCGGACCACGCCGCTCGCGCCTCACCGCGGTCGGCATTCTGCTCGCCGCCCTCTCGCTCCTCGTCTCCCTCCCCACCAGCGCCCAGGCCGCCGACGCGCCCACCCGCGGCTCGGCCCGCATGGGCATGGGCGTCGTCGGCCACGACGGCCAGGGCCAGCTGCCGCCCGCCGACCCCAACGCCGTCCAGACCGAGGGCGTCGACGTCTCCAGCCACCAGGGCAACGTCAACTGGTCCGGCCTCTGGTCCAGCGGCGTGAAGTGGGCCTACGTCAAGGCCACCGAGGGGACGTACTACAAGAACCCCTACTTCGCCCAGCAGTACAACGGCTCGTACAACGTCGGCATGATCCGCGGCTCGTACCACTTCGCGACCCCCGACACCACGAGCGGTGCCACCCAGGCGGACTACTTCGTCAACAACGGCGGCGGCTGGTCGCGTGACGGCAAGACGCTGCCCGGCGCGCTGGACATCGAGTGGAACCCGTACGGGGCGCAGTGCTTCGGCAAGAGCCAGTCGGCGATGGTCACTTGGATCAGGGACTTCCTGAACCGCTACAAGGCCCGCACCGGGCGCGACGCGGTGATCTACACGGCCACCAGCTGGTGGAAGGACTGCACCGGCAACTACGGCGGCTTCGGTGCCACCAACCCGCTGTGGATCGCCCGCTACAACACGACGCCCGGTGAACTCCCGGCCGGCTGGGGCTTCCAGACGATCTGGCAGTACACGTCGTCCGGCCCGATCGTCGGCGACCACAACAAGTTCAACGGCGCCCTCGACCGCGTGGTGGCCCTCGCCAACGGCTGACGTCCACCGCCGCCCTCAGGACGTGTGCGTACGCATCCGGCTGTGTGCGCGTACGAAACGGCCCTCCCCCTCGTCGGTCGAGGGGGAGGGCCGTCCGCTCCTGATCGCGCCCGTCACGCCGCGATCGGGACCTTGGGGCTCGCCCCGTTGGTCGCCGGGGCGAGGGCCAGTTCGAGGACCTGGCGGACGTCGGTCACCGGGTGGACCTCCAGCTTCTGAAGGACCTCGGCCGGTACGTCGTCCAGGTCGGCCTCGTTCCGCTTCGGGATGATCACCGTGGTGACGCCCGCCCGGTGCGCGGCGAGCAGCTTCTGCTTGACGCCGCCGATGGGCAGGACGCGTCCCGTCAGCGACACCTCGCCGGTCATGGCCACGTCCGTGCGGACGAGGCGGCCGGAGAGCAGCGAGGCCAGGGCGGTCGTCAGCGTGATGCCCGCGCTCGGGCCGTCCTTCGGCACCGCGCCCGCCGGGAAGTGGATGTGCACGCCCCGGTCCTTCAAGTCGGTGACGGGGAGCTCGAGTTCGGCTCCGTGCGCCCGCAGGAAGGACACCGCGATCTGCGCGGACTCCTTCATCACGTCGCCGAGCTGGCCGGTGAGGGTCAGTCCGGCCGCGCCCGTCTCCGGGTCGGCGAGCGAGGCCTCGACGAAGAGGACGTCGCCGCCCGCGCCGGTCACGGCCAGACCCGTCGCGACACCCGGTACCGCGGTGCGCCGCTCGGCCGGGTCCTGGGCCGACTCCGGGACGTGGTGCGGGCGCCCGATGAGACCGCGCAGATCCTCGTCCTTGATGGTGAACGGCAGCCCCCGCTCGCCGAGTTCGTGCTGCGCCGCGACCTTGCGCAGCAACCGGGCGACCGACCGCTCCAGGTTGCGGACGCCCGCCTCCCGGGTGTACTCCCCGGCGAGCTTGCGCAGCGCGCTCTCGTCGAGCGTCACCTCGTCCTTTTCGAGACCGGCCCGCTCCAGCTGGCGCGGGAGCAGGTGGTCGCGGGCGATGACGACCTTCTCGTCCTCGGTGTAGCCGTCGAGGCGGACCAGCTCCATGCGGTCGAGCAGGGCCTCCGGGATGGCCTCCAGGACGTTGGCCGTGGCGAGGAACACCACGTCGGAGAGGTCGAGTTCGACCTCCAGGTAGTGGTCGCGGAAGGTGTGGTTCTGGGCGGGGTCGAGGACTTCGAGGAGGGCTGCGGCCGGGTCGCCGCGGAAGTCGGAGCCCACCTTGTCGATCTCGTCGAGGAGGACGACCGGGTTCATCGAGCCGGCCTCCTTGATGGCGCGGACGATGCGTCCGGGCAGGGCGCCGACGTACGTACGCCGGTGGCCGCGGATCTCCGCCTCGTCGCGTACGCCGCCGAGTGCGACGCGCACGAACTTGCGGCCCATGGCGTGCGCGACGGACTCGCCGAGGCTGGTCTTGCCGACGCCGGGCGGGCCGACGAGCGCGAGCACCGCTCCCCCACGACGGCCGCCGACCACGCCGAGACCGCGCTCGGAGCGGCGCTTGCGTACGGCCAGGTACTCGGTGATGCGCTCCTTCACGTCGTCCAGGCCGGCGTGCTCGGCGTCGAGGATCGCCTTGGCGCCCTGGATGTCGTACTGGTCCTCCGTCGTCTCGCTCCACGGGAGTTCGAGGACGGTGTCCAGCCAGGTGCGGATCCAGGAGCCCTCGGGCGACTGGTCGCTGGACCGCTCCAGCTTGTCGACCTCCTTGAGGGCGGCCTCGCGGACCTTCTCGGGCAGGTCGGCGGCCTCGACGCGGGCCCGGTAGTCGTCGGACTCCTCGCCCTCCTGCTCGCCGTTGATCTCGCGCAGTTCCTTGCGTACGGCATCCAGCTGGCGCCTGAGCAGGAACTCGCGCTGCTGCTTGTCGACGCCCTCCTGGACGTCCTTGGCGATGGACTCGGCGACGTCCTGCTCGGCGAGGTGCTCGCTCAGCCACTGGATGGCGAGCTTGAGGCGGGCCACCGGGTCTGCGGTCTCCAGGAGTTCGATCTTCTGGTCGACGGTCAGGAACGGCGAGTAGCCGGAGTTGTCGGCCAGGGCCGACACGTCTTCGATCTGCTGTACGCGGTCGACGACCTGCCAGGCGCCGCGCTTGCGCAGCCAGCTGGTGGCAAGTGCCTTGTAGTCCTTGACCAGTTCGGTCACCGAGCCGGGCAGCGGGTCGGGCACGGGCTCGTCGACTTCGAGGCCCTCGACCCACAGGGCGGCGCCCGGACCGGTGGTGCCCGCGCCGATGCTGACGCGCTTGCGGGCGCGGATCAGGGCGCCGGGGTCGCCGTCGGCCAGCCGGCCGACCTGCTCGACGGTGCCGAGCACGCCGGTCGCGGCGTACGTCCCGTCGATGCGCGGGACCAGGAGCACCTTTGGCTTCCCGGGCTCGCTGCGGGCGGCGGCCTGGGCGGCCTCCACCGCGGCGCGTACATCGGGATCGTTGAGGTCGAGCGGGACCACCATTCCGGGCAGCACGACCTCGTCGTCGAGCGGCAGCACGGGCAGGGTGAGCGATGCGGATGCGGACGTCGATGCCATGATCTCCCCTTCGGCAATCAAGTTGAGCTATGCCGACTCAATGCTTGTGAGCCTGGAGATGTTCCCCAGAGGGTGTTCGCTCTGAGCGATCAGGGGTCGCGAGGCCGCTGTCGAGAACGATGTAATGCACGCATGCCTACTTCATCCATTACACCGCTGGTCAAGTCCTGGATCGACGGCTGGGTCGTGTCCCGCGGTGCCGCCGAACCCGACGAGGAGCCCTGGGGCTGGACCGTGGCCGTCGGTAACTTCAAGGAGACGGCGCGGCATCTGATTCCCGACGGCGACGAGGCCGTCATCCGCAAGCTCGCGGTGGACTCGGCGGTGGCCGGGCGCTGGCTGAAGGTGTTCCTGCCCCAGGTGACGCTCGACCTCGCGCAGCCCGACGCGGCGGAGGAGCTGATCATGCCGTGGCTCGGCGGGGCGGAGTCGGGCTGGAGCGTGGACCTGCCCGGGTTCCTGATGACGCTCGACCTCGAACGGTCGGCCGCGGTGGCCGTGCCCGAGGGGTATCGGATGCGGGTCTGGCATCGGGGCGGGGTCGTGCGCGTGATGGTCACGGCCGCGGACGGGTCACTGGCCGCGCGGGGGCAGATCGCGGCGACGGGCGCCACGGCGGTGGCGGACCAGATCGAGACGTCGCCGCTGCACCGCCGCAAGGGGCTCGGGTCCTTGGTGATGCGGGTGCTGCAGAACGCCGCGCTAGACGCCGGGGCCTCGACCGGGATTCTGGTCGGGACGCTGGAGGGCCGGTTGATGTACGAGGCGGTGGGGTGGCGGACTCATGCGGCGATGGCGAGCGTGCAGTTCGGCTGATGAGCCCGTTCGGCCAACCCAGCCCGTCCGGCGCTTGAGGACGAGGCCGAAGGCCGTAATCCAGGCGGGGGTCCGGGGGCGGCAGCCCCCGAAGCTGTCCGTCAGGACTTTCGGGAAGGGGCGGGGAGGGGCCAAAATCCCCCCATGCACCGCGACGACCTCAGCAGCCTCGCCCACAGCGAGCACCCCATTGCTGCCCCCCTCAGCGACCAGAGGGTCGACCAACTCCTGGCCCACGCCCTCCCCCGGGGAACGGAGCGCGTACTGGACCTCGGCTGCGGCGAGGCCGAGTGGCTGATCTGGGCCGTGGCCAACCGCGAAGGCGTGCGGGCCGACGGCGTGGACCTGAGCGAGCCCGCCCTGGCCCGGGGCCGCGAGCACATCGCCCAGTCCGGCCTGGCCGACCGCATCACGCTGCACCACCAGGACGCGGCCGACTTCAACGGCGACGCCCCGTACGACCTGGTCCTCTGCGTCGGCTCCACGCACGCCTTCGGCGGCCTCCTGCCCACGCTCGAAGCCGCCCGCAAACACCTCGCGCCGGGCGGCGCCGTCCTCGTCGGCGACGGCTTCTGGGAGCGGCCCCCGACGAAGGAGACCCTCCAGGTCGGCTTCACCGAGGACGAGTACACCGACCTCGCCGGCACCGTCGAGCTCGTCGAGCGGAACGGCTGGATCCCGCTCCACGGGCATGTGAGCACCCAGGAGGAGTGGGACGACTACGAGTGGTCGTGGACCGGCTCCCTCACCCGCTGGGCCCTGGACAACCCCCAACACCCGGAGAGCGAAGAGGTGTTGGCGACCGCCAAGCAGCACCGCACCCAATGGCTCGGCGGCTACCGCGGCACGCTCGGCTTCGTCACCCTGCTGCTTCGCCAGGAGGCCCGCCCGGAGCCGCACACCCTGCTGCGCCTCACGTAGCCCGCGGCGCCAGCCGCCAGAGGGTGGTGAGCTCCGCCGCGCGGGCCTCGTGCAGCGGATCGTCCCGGTCCGCCGCCCGCCCGTGCCGGGGCCGCGTGTCCAGGCGCCCGACCACCCGCAGCCCGGCCTTGTCGATGGCGTCGCTCAGCTCCGTGGGGCCGCGCAGGCCGAGCCGTTCCGCGAGGTCCGAGATGATCAGCCAGCCCTCGCCGCCCGGTTCGAGGTGGTCGGCGAGACCGTCGAGCCAGCTGTGCAGCATGCGGCTGCCCGGGTCGTACACGGCGTGGTCGAGCGGGGTGCGCGGGCGGGCCGGCAGCCAGGGCGGGTTGCAGACGACGACATGGGCGCGGCCGGCCGGGTAGAGGTCGGCCTCCCGCACCTCGACCGGAAGCCCGAGCCGCTCCGCGTTGTCCCGGGCGCAGGCCACCGCGCGCGGGTCCAGATCGGTGGCGACGACGCGGCGCAGACCCCGGTGGGCCAGGAGCGCGGCGAGCACACCGGTGCCGGTGCCGATGTCGAAGGCCGAGTCGGCGCCGGCCGGCAGCGGGGCCTTCGCCACCAGGTCGACGTACTCGCCACGGACCGGCGAGAAGACCCCGTAGTGCGGGTGGATCCGGGCGCCCGCGCCGAGCGCCGGGATCTCGACGCCCTTGCGACGCCATTCGTACGCGCCCACGATGCCGAGCAGTTCACGCAGCGAGCCCACCACGGGCTCGTCGCCGCCCGGCCACTCCCCGTACGCCTGGACGCACGCCTCCCGGACGTCGGGCGCCTGCCGCAGGCCGATCGCCCAGTCGTCGGCGTACGGGATCAGCAGCATGCCGAGGACCCGGGACCGCCTCGCCTGCTCACGGCGCTGCAGGTGGAAGGCCTGGGCCAGGGAGTCGGACTTGGGCTGCGCAATGCCGTCGAGCTTGCGGCGCAGGGAGGTGAGCAGACGGCGCGCGGACGGGTAGTCGCCCTGCCAGAGCAGCGCGGTCCCCTCGCTGACGTGGCGATACGCGGCGGCGACGCTGATGCGGGCGCCTGCGGTGATGACGCGCTTGGGGGGCGGGGTGGCGTTCTGGGTGTACCAGCGGGCCGTGCGCCGCTCGTCGTCGGCGTCCGTCCAGTGGATCGTGTTCACGTGCGACCTCTCCCCTTCAGGGAAGCAGTATCGGTGGCGGACGGCACCGGATGCCAATTCGCCCCACGGGGCGGCTACACCTTCTGTACGCGCCTGACCTGGCCCACGTCCCTCGCCGGCCCGCCCCGCTCGCGCCGCCACCGGCGCACCAGCGGCCAGGAGGCGACCCCGATGAGCAGGGCGAACAGATGCCCCCAGTCGGCCATCGGGTCGGCGAACGCGATCAGCTCGTTCACGAGGACGAGCGCCGTGCCGCCGGCAAGCAGCAGCCGCGCCCACGGGACGAGCAGCCCGGCCAGGGAGCCGACGGCCGCCGTGACGCCGAAGCTGATGCCGTAGTCGAGGCGGTGCAGGGAGCTGTCGGGCAGATGGCCGGTCAACACCGAGAGGGCGATGGGGACTTCGGTGACCAGCGTGGTCGCGGCATGACCGAGGAGGAAGATCCCGGCGGTACGCCACCCGCCGATGCGGCGCTCCAGGGCGGTGAGGACGACCAGGAAGGCGAGGGCGTACGGGGACGTGAGTCCGCCGGCGATCCACAGCGCGCTGGCGACCATGACCAGGGCCGGGGCCTGGGCCAGGCCTTCGACGTCCGTGCTGGAGACCTGGAGCAGCCGGTCGACCAGGTGCGGGTCGGCGTACTCGGTGAACAGCGAGGTCACGGCCAGGACGAGGGCGTAGCCGAAGGTGAAGGGCGTCGCGGTGGGGGTGGGCAGCAGGCGTCGGAGGAACTGCCGCCAGGGGCGGACTTCCTCGCGCCGTGTCACGGCCCCGACCAGGTCCCGCACTACAGTCCCGCCTCCTCCACCGTGATCGACCGCAGCAAGCGGTCCAGGTACCCGCGGAACGAGCCGATCATGTCGATGGCCCGCGGATTCAGCGCCCACTGGATCTGCAACCCGTCCATCACCGCGATCATTTCCTGCGCGACGGCCCGGCAGTCGGTGTCCGCCTTCAGCTCTCCGCCGGCGACCGCGCGGCGCAGCGCCTCGGTGGTCTGGTCGATCACCCGGTCGTAGCGCGCCGTGAAGTACGCGTGCGCGGGGTGGCCCGGGTTTCCGGACTCGCCGACCAGGACGTTGAACATCTTCACCAGGCCGGGGCGCCGGGTGTTGACCTCGGCGAGCGCGAGCACGGCCGCGCAGAGCTCCCTCGCCGGATGGGTCTCGGTCGGATGGGTCTCGGTGCGGAAGATCTGCTCCACGTCATGTTCTTCGCTGCGTTCAAGAACTGAAAACAGAAGGTCTTCCTTGCTGCGGAAGTGGTGCAGCAGCCCACCTTGGGTGATCCCGACATCCTTCGCGATCCGGGCCAACGAGGAGGCGTGGAAGCCCCATTGGGCAAAGTGCTCGACGGCGGTGTCGAGGATCCGGGCGCGTCGCTCATCGCCCACCGCATAGGTGCCTCTAGCTGCGGTTTTCTGGGACTTAGGGCCCTGGCTCTGCGACATGTGAGCCACTTTAATCGCCCCCACCGGGGCACTGCCGGGGAGGCTGCGGGCCCGTGATCCAGGCCACAAAACCAAAACCTAGTACCTACGCGGTTTTCGTGTTTAACCTTTGGACACAGGAGCGGCGACGAAGCCGCCCCCGTCCCCGACAGGAGGCCGCCATGGCCCTGGTCCACGACGCCCCGCCCGGCGCGGCCGCATCCCCGAGTGCCGGCGCCCCGGGGACCGAGCCGCACGGCGCCCCGCAGCCGCCGAACGCCCCCGGCAAGCTGATCTTCGGTCTCGTCGCCGCTCAACTCGGCGTCTGCATCGCGGTCTTCACCCCGATCATCGTGACCCTGCAGGTGCGGGTCGCCCAGATCGCCCCGGAGGCGGAGCGCAACGCGGCCCTGGCCAAGGTCCTCTCCGTCGGCGCCCTCCTCGCGCTCATCGGCAACCCGCTCTTCGGCGCCCTGTCCGACCGCACCACCAGCCGCTTCGGCCGCCGCCGCCCCTGGCTGATCGGCGGCTCGCTGGTCGCCCTCGGCGGACTGACGATCGTGGGCCTCGCGAACAGCGTGACGATGCTCCTGATCGGCTGGGCCATCGCGCAGGTCGGCTGCAACGCCGCGCTCTGCATGGTCACGGCCTGCATCCCGGACCTGATCCCCGACCACCAGCGCGGCCGCGTCTCCGGCCTGGTCGGCATGATGCTGTCGGTCTCGATGGTCTGCGGCACCTTCCTCGCGAAGGTCTTCAGCGGCAACATCGCGGTGGCCTTCATCGTCCCGGCCCTGATCGGCGTCGTCGGCGCCTGCGTCCTGGCCGCCGTGATGCGGGACCGCCCGGCCCGGCCCGGCGCCTTCGCCCCGTACAGCTTCAAGGAGTTCCTGCGCAGTTTCTGGGTCAACCCCCGCAAGCACAGCGACTACGCCTGGAACTTCGTCAGCCGCTTCCTGGTCTTCATCGGCATCGCCTGTGTCACCAGCTACCAGGTGTACTTCCTGATGGACAAGCTCGGCGTCGCCGAGGGCGATGTGGCGTCGAGGATGTTCACCACCACCCTGGTGACGGTCGGCGGAGTGGTCGCCGGCTCGCTGCTCGGCGGCTTCCTCTCCGACAACGCGGGCCGCCGCAAACCGTTCGTCCTGGCCTCCGCGGCCGTCATCGGCGTCGGCCTCGTCCTGATCGCGACGGCCGGCTCCTTCAACGCCTTCCTGCTCGCGGTCGCCGTCTTCGGCTTCGGCGAGGGCCTCTACCTCGCGGTGGACGTGGCGCTCGCGGCGGCGGTGCTGCCCGACCCGGAGACCACCGCCAAGGACATGGGCGTACTCAACATCGCCAACGCACTCCCCCAGTCCCTCGTCCCGATGATGGCCCCTCTCCTGCTCGGCATCGGCGGCGGCACCCAGAACTACGGCGCGCTGTTCCTCTTCGGCGGCATCGCGGCGGCGGTCGGCGCGGTCCTGGTCCAGCTGATCCGCTCGGTCAAGTAGCCCTCCCCTCCCATGACTTCAGGAGTACGCACCCCATGAGCGACACCCGCGACACCGCCCCCGCCTACAAGGACGCCGCCCTCCCCGTCGACGTACGCGTCGAGGACCTCCTGGCCCGGATGACCCTGGAGGAGAAGGCCGGGCAGATGTTCCACGGCATGCTGATGATGAACCCGGACGGCACGCCCGTCATGGAGACCGACGGCTCGATGCTGCCGTACGCGACCCCCGAGCTCATCGAGGACAAGAAGCTCACGCACTTCAACCTCCTCGGTACGTACGGCGCCCGCGAGATGGCCCAGTGGCACAACGCCGTCCAGGAGATGGCGGCCGCGACCCGCCTCGGCATCCCGGTCACGCTCTCCACCGACCCCCGCCACTCCTTCACGGACAACGTCGGCGCCTCCTTCAACGCCGGTGCCTTCTCCGCCTGGCCCGAGCCGCTCGGCATGGCGGCGATCGGCGACCCCGAGCTGGTGCACCGCTTCGCGGACACGGTGCGCCGCGAGTACCTGGCGGTCGGCTTCCGCCTGGCGCTTCATCCCCAGATCGACCTGGCGACAGAGCCCCGCTGGTCCCGGCAGACCGGAACCTTCGGCTCCGACGCGAAACTGACCGGCGAACTGGCGGCGGCGTACATCCGCGGCCTGCAGGGCGACGAGCTCGGCACCCACTCGGTGTCCGCGATGGTCAAGCACTTCCCCGGCGGCGGCCCGCAGAAGGACGGCGAGGACCCGCACTTCCCGCACGGCAAGGAGCAGGTGTACCCCGGCGGTCTGCGCGAGCACCACCTGGAGCCCTTCAAGGCGGCGATCGCGGCCGGGTGCGCGCAAATGATGCCGTACTACGGCCAGCCGGTCGGCACGGACTGGGAAGAGGTCGGCTTCGGCTTCAACAAGGGCGTCATCCAAGGGCTGTTGCGGGACGAGCTGGGCTTCGACGGCATCGTCTGCACGGACTGGGGCCTGCTCACCGACTCCACGATCTTCGGCGAGCCGCACTCCGCGCGTGCCTGGGGCTGCGAGCACCTGACGGTGGCCGAGCGGGCGGCGAAGGCGTTGGACGCCGGGTCGGACCAGTTCGGGGGCGAGCAGTGTCCGGAGGTCATCGTGGAACTGGTGCGCTCCGGGCGGATCCTGGAATCGCGTATCGATTCATCGGTACGTCGCCTCCTGCGCGAGAAGTTCGTCCTCGGCCTCTTCGACGCACAGCGGTACGTCGACCCGGATGCGGCCCAAGAGATCGTGGGCGCGGCCGAGTTCAAGGCGGCGGGGGCTGCGGCGCAGCGGCGCTCGCTGACGGTGTTGAGCAATGACTCGCTGTTGCCGGTGAGCGGGCGGCCCAAGGTGTACGTGCAGAACGTGGACGCATCGGTGGCCGGTGAGTACGCCGAGGTCGTGCCGGATCCCGCCGCCGCCGACTTCGCGATCCTCAAGCTCCGCACTCCGTACGAGGAGCGCCCCAACAAGTTCGAGGCCTTCTTCCACTCGGGCTCACTGGCCTTCGACGAGGCCGAGTTGAAGGAGATCCTGGCTCTGCTTGACGCGGTGCCCACGCTGGTCTGCATCAATCTGGAGCGGGCGGCGGTCATCCCCGAGATCGCCTCTCGGGCGGCTGCGCTGGTCGCGGACTACGGGGCGAGTGACGCGGCGCTGCTGGACGTGGCATTCGGCAAGGCCCGCCCCGAGGGACGGCTCCCCTTCGAACTGCCCTCGTCCATGGCGGCAGTTCACGCTTCGCGCCCGGACGTTCCGAACGACACGGTGGATCCGGTGTTCGCGGTGGGGCACGGGTTGCAGGTCTGATTTCTTCCCCGCCCCGCCCCTTCCCGTAAGGCTGCCGCCGGCTTCAAAGACTGTCCTCAAACGCCGGACGGGCTGATTTATCAGCCCGTCCGGCGTTTGAGGACTTTCGGGAAGGGGCGGGGCGGGGATGCAAAATGGCCCCATGCACGACGCGCACACAGAACCCCCCGTCGTCCTCGACCGCCGCGAAGGCCCGTACGGCGAAGTGGTCCTGCGCCGCCACGGCGACCTGCTCCAGATCATCGCCAACGGCACGTTCCTGATGGACACTTCGGACGGCCGCAGCGAGCGCCTGCTCATCGACGCCGCGAGGGACGCCCTCGACGACGGGCAAGAACCCAGCGTGCTGATCGGCGGCCTCGGCGTCGGCTTCTCCCTCGCACACGCCGCGGCGGACCCGCGTTGGGCCGCGATCACGGTCATCGAGCGTGAAGAGGCCATCATCGGCTGGCACCGCGGCGGACCGCTCAAGGAGATCTCCGGCCCGGCTCTCGACGACCCGCGCACGGAGATCGTGCGGGCCGACCTCGTCACGTACGTACAACAATCCCCAGTGACGTACGACGCACTCTGTCTCGACATCGACAACGGCCCGGACTGGACCGTGACCGAGGACAACGACAGCCTCTACTCCCCGAGCGGCCTCGCGGCCTGCAAGGCCAGGCTCAACACGGGCGGTGTGCTCGCCGTCTGGTCCGCTCAGCCCTCCGGCGATTTCGAAGAGTCGTTGCGGAATGCCGGATTCCGGAACGTACGTACCGAAGAGATCCCGGTTGCCCGAGGCGTCCCGGACGTGGTCCATCTCGCGGTCAGGGGCACATAGCCGAGGCACGGTAACTCCCCGTACTCTGCTGACCGGACACGCGGATCTTCTCAGGGGCGGGCGATGGAGCAGACACACACCTCCCACAACGGACAGGCGCCCACACCGGGTGCTCAGCGCCGGGTTCTGGTGGTCGAGGACGATCTGACGATCGTCGAGGCCATCGCCGCCCGGCTGCGCGCCGAGGGCTTTGTGGTGCAGACGGCCGGGGACGGCCCCTCGGCCGTCGACACCGCCGAGGCCTGGCAGCCCGACCTGCTGATCCTGGACATCATGCTGCCGGGCTTCGACGGGCTCGAGGTCTGCCGCCGGGTTCAGGCTCAGCGGCCGGTGCCGGTGCTGATGCTGACCGCGCGTGACGACGAGACCGACATGCTGGTCGGGCTCGGGGTCGGCGCGGACGACTACATGACCAAGCCGTTCTCGATGCGTGAGCTGGCGGCGCGGGTGCATGTGCTGCTCCGGCGGGTCGAGCGGGCCGCCCTGGCCGCGACCACTCCGCGCTCGGGCATCCTGCGGCTCGGCGAGCTGGAGATCGACCACGCCCAGCGGCGGGTCCGGGTCAGGAGTGAGGACGTACACCTCACGCCCACCGAGTTCGACCTGCTGGTCTGCCTCGCGAACACCCCGCGTGCCGTGCTCTCCCGTGAGCAGCTGCTCGCCGAGGTGTGGGACTGGGCGGACGCGTCCGGCACCAGGACCGTGGACAGCCACATCAAGGCCCTGCGCCGGAAGATCGGTGCCGAGCGCATCCGCACCGTGCACGGCGTGGGGTACGCCCTGGAGACCCCGACCCCGTGAGCTTGCCGCGTGAGCCCCGCGAGCCCCGTGAGTCTCGCGGGCCTCGCAAGTCGCTTAAGTCACGCCGGTACTGGGGCAGTCAGGCGTGGCGGATCGAGAAGTTCGACAAGGGGCTGCTGCTCGGGCTGCAGGGGCTGCGGCCCTTCTCGATCAAGACCAAGCTCGGCATGCTCGTCGTGGTCTCGGTGTTCATCACGACCGGTCTGCTGATGATCGCCGTGCAGACCAAGACCGAGTTCCGGTTCATCACGGTCTTCTCGGTGATCGCGACGCTGCTGATCACCCAGTTCGTGGCCCACTCGCTCACCGCGCCGCTCGATGAGATGAATCACGTGGCCCGCTCGATCTCGCACGGTGACTACACCCGGCGGGTGCGCGGCGCCGACCGGCGCGACGAGCTGGGCGACCTCGCGTCCACCATCAATCGCATGGCGGACGACCTGGAGGACCAGGACCAGCACCGCAAGGAGCTGGTGGCGAACGTCTCGCACGAGCTGCGCACCCCGATCGCGGCGCTGCGGGCCGTCCTGGAGAACGTGGTGGACGGCGTCTCCGCCGCCGACCCCGAGACCATGCGGACCGCCCTGAAGCAGACCGAGCGGCTCGGCCGGCTCGTGGAGACGCTGCTCGACCTGTCCCGGCTCGACAACGGCGTGGTGCCGCTGCGCGCCCGCCGCTTCGAGGTCTGGCCCTATCTGTCGGGTGTCCTCAAGGAGGCCCAGCTGCCGGGCGCCGCCGCCTCGCAGCGGCAGGGCATGGCCTCGGGGTCGGGGCGGCACACGCGTACGGACGTCCATCTGCACCTCGACGTGTCGCCGCCCGAGCTGACCGCGCACGCGGACGCCGAGCGACTGCACCAGGTCGTCGCCAACCTCATCGACAACGCGGTCAAGCACTCGCCGCCGCACGGCCGGGTCACGGTGAAGGCGCGGCGCGGGTCCGCCCCGGAGTCGCTGCACCTGGAGGTCCTGGACGAGGGACCGGGCATCCCGGAGTCGGAGTGGCACCGGGTCTTCGAGCGGTTCAACCGGGGCAACGACTCGTCCCCGCACGGCCCGGGGAGCGACGGCGGGACCGGGCTCGGGCTCGCCATCGCGCGCTGGGCGGTGGATCTGCACGGCGGCCGGATCGGGGTGGCCGAATCCGCTCGGGGCTGCCGGATCCAAGTCACACTTCCGGGCCTCACCAGGGCACAAGGTTGACGTAGGGTTCGAAGCAGAGGCCATCCAGTGCGAGGCAGTTCGAGGCGGCGCCGCAAGATCGGGCAACCCGCAGAACACCTAGTACAAAGGTCGGGCGGTCTTCGGCAAGGGCGTGGTCCTGGGGACCGCGACCCGCAGGCCGTGCATGCCTTTTCGCATCGGAACCCCATCTGCTTCCCGCCATTTCAGGGCGCGAAACGCGATTTTCGATGTGACTTGCACGACCAAAGGCCCGCCCGGTCTGCACCTCTCGGCCCATGAGGCGTAGCCTTTATTCCCGCTGTCCATCACCTTGTGAAGCGGAAGAGGGCGGTTACCGCCGTGTCGCCACAGTCCCCCAGTAACTCGAGCGTCTCGACCGACCAAACGGGGCAGGGCAAGAACCCTGCAGCCGCGTTCGGTCCCAATGAGTGGCTCGTCGACGAGATCTATCAGCAGTACCTCCAGGACCCGAACTCGGTAGACCGAGCCTGGTGGGACTTCTTTGCCGACTACAAGCCGGGCGGCGCCGCCGCCCCGGCGAAGCCGGCCGCAAGCCCCGCCTCCGGTACCGCAGCCGCGGGGGCTGCGGGCACCCCGACCACCGCGACGAGCGCTCCCGCAGGCTCCTCGACGCCGGTCGCTCCCGCACCTGCCCAGGCGGCGCCCGCAGCTCAGGCCGCGCCCCCCGCCGCAGCCCCGGCTGCGCCCGCCCAGGCGACGCCCGCGGCCCCTGCTGCCGCGCCCGCCGCTCCGGCTCAGGCCGCCGCCCCTGCCGCGAAGCCCGCCGCCGCCCAGGCAGCGCCCGCGGCCGAGGCCCCGGCCGGCCCCGAGCTCGTGACCCTGCGCGGCCCCGCCGCCGCCGTTGCGAAGAACATGAACGCCTCGCTGGAGGTGCCCACGGCCACGTCCGTGCGCGCGGTCCCGGTGAAGCTGCTCTTCGACAACCGCATCGTCATCAACAACCACCTCAAGCGCGCCCGGGGCGGGAAGGTCTCCTTCACGCACCTCATCGGGTACGCGATGGTGCAGGCCATCAAGGCCATGCCGTCGATGAACTACTCCTTCGCGGAGAAGGACGGCAAGCCCACCCTGGTCAAGCCGGAGCACATCAACTTCGGTCTGGCCATCGACCTGGTGAAGCCCAATGGCGACCGCCAACTGGTTGTAGCGGGCATCAAGAAGGCCGAGACGCTGAACTTCTTCGAGTTCTGGCAGGCCTACGAGGACATCGTCCGCCGCGCGCGCAACGGCAAGCTCGGCATGGACGACTTCACCGGCGTCACCTGCTCGCTGACCAACCCCGGCGGCCTCGGCACGGTCCACTCGGTGCCGCGTCTGATGCCCGGGCAGTCGGTCATCATGGGCGTCGGCTCCATGGACTACCCGGCCGAGTTCCAGGGCACGTCGCAGGACACCCTGAACAAGCTGGGCATCGCCAAGGTGATGACCCTCACGTCGACGTACGACCACCGCGTGATCCAGGGCGCCGCCTCCGGCGAGTTCCTGCGGGTCGTGGCGAACTTCCTCCTCGGCGAGGAGGGCTTCTACGACGACATCTTCAAGGCGCTGCGGATCCCGTACGAGCCGGTCCGCTGGCTCAAGGACATCGACGCCTCGCACGACGACGACGTCACCAAGGCGGCGCGCGTCTTCGAGCTGATCCACTCCTACCGGGTACGCGGCCACGTCATGGCCGACACCGACCCGCTGGAGTACCGCCAGCGCAAGCACCCCGACCTGGACATCACCGAGCACGGCCTCACCCTGTGGGACCTGGAGCGGGAGTTCGCGGTCGGTGGCTTCGCCGGCAAGTCGATGATGAAGCTCCGCGACATCCTCGGCGTGCTGCGCGACTCGTACTGCCGCACCACCGGCCTGGAGTTCATGCACATCCAGGACCCGAAGCAGCGCAAGTGGCTGCAGGACCGGATCGAGCGCGGCTCCACCAAGCCGGAGCGCGAGGAGCAGCTGCGCATCCTGCGCCGCCTGAACGCGGCGGAGGCCTTCGAGACCTTCCTGCAGACGAAGTACGTCGGCCAGAAGCGCTTCTCCCTGGAGGGCGGCGAGTCCGTCATCCCGCTGCTCGACGCGGTCATCGACTCCGCCGCCGAGTCGCGCCTGGACGAGGTCGTCATCGGCATGGCCCACCGCGGCCGCCTGAACGTCCTGGCGAACATCGTCGGCAAGTCGTACGCGCAGATCTTCCGGGAGTTCGAGGGCAACCTCGACCCGAAGTCGATGCACGGCTCCGGCGACGTCAAGTACCACCTGGGCGCCAACGGCACCTTCACCGGTCTCGACGGCGAGCAGATCAAGGTCTCGCTGGCCGCCAACCCCTCGCACCTGGAGGCGGTCGACCCGATCCTCGAGGGCATCTCGCGCGCCAAGCAGGACATCATCAACAAGGGCGGCACGGACTTCACGGTCCTGCCCGTCGCCCTGCACGGTGACGCGGCCTTCGCGGGCCAGGGCGTCGTGGCCGAGACGCTCAACATGTCGCAGCTGCGCGGCTACCGCACCGGCGGCACGGTCCACATCGTCATCAACAACCAGGTCGGCTTCACGGCGGCGCCCGAGTCCTCGCGCTCCTCCATGTACTCGACCGACGTGGCCCGGATGATCGAGGCCCCGATCTTCCACGTGAACGGCGACGACCCCGAGGCCGTCGTCCGCGTTGCCCGCCTTGCCTTCGAGTTCCGGCAGGCGTTCAACAAGGACGTGGTCATCGACCTCATCTGCTACCGCCGCCGCGGGCACAACGAGTCGGACAACCCGGCGTTCACCCAGCCCCTGATGTACGACCTGATCGACAAGAAGCGCTCGGTGCGCAAGCTCTACACCGAGTCCCTCATCGGTCGCGGCGACATCACCCTGGAAGAGGCCGAGCAGGCCCTGCAGGACTACCAGGGCCAGCTGGAGAAGGTCTTCACCGAGGTCCGCGAGGCCACCGCCGCCTCCACCCCGGCCGAAGTCCCGGTCGCCCAGGCGCAGTTCCCGGTCACGGTGAACACCGCGATCTCCCAGGAGGTCGTCAAGCGCATCGCCGAGTCCCAGGTCAACATCCCCGACCGCGTCACCGTCCACCCGCGTCTGCTGCCCCAGCTGCAGCGCCGCGCGGCCATGGTCGAGGACGGCACGATCGACTGGGGCATGGGCGAGACCCTCGCCATCGGCTCGCTGCTCCTCGAGGGCACCCCGGTGCGCCTCGCGGGCCAGGACTCGCGCCGCGGCACCTTCGGCCAGCGCCACGCGGTCCTGATCGACCGTGAGACGGGCGAGGACTACACGCCTCTCCTGTACCTCTCGGACGACCAGGCGCGTTACAACGTCTACGACTCCCTCCTCTCCGAGTACGCGGCGATGGGCTTCGAGTACGGCTACTCGCTGGCCCGTCCCGAGGCGCTCGTCATGTGGGAGGCGCAGTTCGGCGACTTCGTCAACGGCGCCCAGACGGTCGTGGACGAGTTCATCTCGTCGGCGGAACAGAAGTGGGGCCAGCACTCGGGCGTCACCCTGCTCCTCCCCCACGGCTACGAGGGCCAGGGCCCGGACCACTCGTCCGCGCGCCCCGAGCGCTTCCTGCAGATGTGCGCGCAGGACAACATGACGGTCGCGATGCCGACCCTCCCGTCGAACTACTTCCACCTGCTGCGCTGGCAGGTGCACAACCCGCACCACAAGCCGCTCATCGTCTTCACGCCGAAGTCGATGCTGCGTCTGAAGGCCGCGGCCTCCAAGGCGGAGGAGTTCACGACGGGCGGCTTCCGTCCGGTCATCGGCGACGCGACCACCAACCCGGCGGCCGTCCGCAAGGTCGTCTTCTGCGCGGGCAAGGTCTACTACGACCTCGAAGCCGAGCGCGAGAAGCGCGGCGCCACGGACACGGCGATCATCCGCATCGAGCGCCTGTACCCGCTGCCGGGTGCGGAGCTCCAGGCGGAGATCGCCAAGTACCCGAACGCCGAGAAGTACCTGTGGGTCCAGGAGGAGCCGGCGAACCAGGGCGCATGGCCCTTCATCGCGCTCAACCTGATCGACCACCTGGACCTGGCGGTCGGCGCCGACGTCCCGCACGGTGAGCGCCTGCGCCGCATTTCGCGTCCGCACGGGTCTTCGCCGGCCGTCGGCTCCGCCAAGCGGCACCAGGCCGAGCAGCAGCAGCTCCTGACCGAGGTCTTCGACGCGTAGTCGCTGCCGCTTCTGGCTGTACGTCGCCGGGCCCGCATCCCTTTTCGGGGTGCGGGCCCGGCGCCATATCCTGGACCCATGTACTTCACGGACCGTGGCATCGAAGAGCTGGAGAAGAGGCGTGGCGAGGAGGAGGTCACCTTCGAGTGGCTGGCGGAGCAGCTGCGCACCTTCGTGGACCTGAACCCGGACTTCGAGGTTCCGGTGGAGCGGTTGGCGACGTGGCTGGCTCGGCTGGACGACGAGGACGAGGACGAGTAGTCCGGACGGGCTGATTTATCAGCCCGTCCGGCGTTTGAGGACAAGGGGGGTCTGGGGGCGCAGCCCCCGGCCTCCGGAGGATTTCGGGAAGGGGCGGGCTGGGGAATCAGTCCTTCGCCCGCACCACGTCATACGCGAGCCCGAGCACCCCGTGCACCACAAGCAGGGCTCCCGCCACAACCCAGCCACCACTTCGGCGGCGTACGCCGAAAGCCGCGAGCGGCAGCCCGGCGGCAAGCTGAACCCCGGCCAGAGCCCGCGCCCGCGGCCCCCGCATCCACGGCCCCAACCGCCCGCCCTCGACCACATCGAGCTCGGCCCGCACCACTTCCCGCCACCCGGTCCACTCGACCACCGACGCGTCGGGCAGCCCGCGAGCAACCGCTCGCAGGTCAGCGGCAGTTGGACCCGGCCCGAGCCCCGCAGGCAGCGCAAGCCCCGTCCGCGTAAGAACGGCCACGAGCCCCAACAGCCTGGCCCGCCCGTCCGCAGCGGAATCGTCCCGCGTCAGCGCCTCGAGGGACTGCATGTCGAGCACCGGATCGAGCCCGAGCCGAGAGGCGAAGCTGCGCATCGCCTCCTCCTCCCCCACCGGCGTCCCGTTCGCCAGCCACACATAGCCGACCGTGCGCCGGAACCCCGACGCGAGCGTGAACCCGCTGCGGTCCGCGTCCCACCACAGCGCGAGCACCGGCCAGGGCGCGCCCACCGCGAGGGCCGCGGCCCAGCCCGCGAGGACCGCGTCGACCGGCTCTGCGGAGGCGTCGCCCTGCCAGGGCGCGGTGTCCGGCACGAGCACGCTCCAGTCGCGGCCCGCCGGGGCGAGCAGCATGCGTTCGCGCAGCAGTTGGGCGGCGGGGCCGACCGCGGCGGGCTCGGCCCCGCACAGGAGCAGCGCGCCGGATGACGCGTCATGGAACATGCCAGTCATGTCGGGCATGCCCTCACGCTAGGCCGCCCACCCCCACCCCGCACGCCCGCCAACAGACGCGCTTGACTTCCGAAGCCCGCGATATATCGTGTATTGCGAGATACGCGATATGGCGCGTCACCGGACCGGAGGAGGTCAGCACCATGCCAGAGTCACCGTGGACAGTCGCCGAGCCACAGAAGCTCGCCTTCGACGAACCCGTGACGGCGCTCCACGTACGCAGCGTCAATGGAACGGTCAATGTCGTCGGGGTCGAGGAGGGCCCGGCCCGCCTGGAGGTGACCGAGCTGGACGGTCCCCCGCTGACCGTGAGCCTCGAGGACGGCGTACTGACGGTCGCGTACGACGATCTGCCCTGGAAGGGCTTCCTGATCGGCAAGTGGCTCGACCGCAAGGGCCACGGCCGCAGCGCGGTCATCTCGCTCGCCGTCCCGGCCGCCGCGGCCGTCGAGGTCGGTGTGGTCGGCGCGGCCGCCATGGTCTCCGGCATCGAAGGGCCGACCACGGTGCGGGGCGTCACCGGCGACACCACCCTGGTCGGGACCTCGGGGCAGATCCAGGCCGAGACGGTCTCCGGCGCGCTCGAGGCGCAGGCCGTCGGCGGTGAGCTGTCCTTCAAGTCGGTCACCGGCGATCTGACCGTGATCGAGGGCGCGGGCCCCTCCGTACGCGCGGAGTCGGTGAGCGGCAACATGATCCTGGACCTCGACCCGACGGGCTCGACCGACGTCCGGCTGACCACCGTCTCTGGCGAGATCGCGATCCGTCTCGCCCAGCCGACCGACGCCCAGATCGAGGCGAGCACCGCGACCGGCGCCGTCTCCAACGGCTTCGACGACCTCCGGATCGGCGGCACGTGGGGCGCCAAGCGCATCACCGGACAGCTCGGAACGGGCGCCGGCCGGCTCAGGGCGACGACGATCTCCGGCTCCGTCGCCCTGCTGCTGCGGCCGCCCCTCGACGACGTGGACGAGGCGGCGGCCGCGAAGGGCGAGAATGATCGGTACGCCGACGAAGCCCCGGGCCGCGCAGCCCCCGAAGGTGACGCCCCGACCGGAAAGGTGCTCTGACATGCCCCCCGTCTTCGCCCACGGCCGCCTCCGCCTGTACCTGCTGAAGCTGCTCGACGAGGCGCCGCGGCACGGGTACGAGGTGATCCGGCTCCTGGAGGAGCGCTTCCAGGGGCTGTACGCGCCTTCCGCGGGCACCGTCTATCCGCGCCTCGCCAAGCTGGAGGCCGAGGGCCTGGTCACGCACGCCACCGAGGGGGGCCGCAAGGTCTACTCGATCACGGACGCCGGACGGGCCGAACTGGCCGACCGCAGAGGCGAGTTGGCCGACCTTGAGCTGGAGATCCGGGAGTCGGTGGCGGAGCTCGCCTCCGAAATACGGGATGACGTACGCGGTGCCGCCGGCGATCTGCGCCGGGAAATGCGGGCAGCCGCAGGCCAGGCCAAGTCGTCCGGCCAGGGCGGCGACTGGGAGTCCGTCTTCGGCGACAAGGAGGCCTGGCGCTCCGCGAAGGAGGAGTTGCGCCGCGCCAAGCAGGAGATGAAGGACCAGGCCCGCCGGGCCAAGGACGAGTCGCGCCGGGCCCGCGAGGAGGCCCAGCGGGCCCGCCGCGCGGCGAAGGACGCGCAGGACGAGGCGCGCGAGGAGATGCAGCGCATCGCCAAGCAGGTGCAGGACCGGGTCCAGGACCACTTCTCGCGGGGCGACTGGCCGACCGGTCTCCGCGAGGGCCTCGCGGAGATCACCAAGGAGTTCGGCCGTTTCGGCAAGCCCGCGCCCGAGCCGACCGTGGTCGTGGACCTCGACAAGGAGGCCGAGCCGAACACCCCGCCCGCCCCCGACTGGACCGACGAGCCACCGACCGGCAACCCCCCGCGCGACCTGGACCGCCTCCTCGACCGCTTCCGCGACGACATCAGGGACGCGGCCCGCGACCACGGGGTGACGGAGTCCCAACTACACGAGGCACGACGCCACTTGTCGGATGCGGCGGCCCACATCGGCGCGATTTTGCGCACGAAGTGATCGTGGCCTCCTCCTTCAGCCCGTCCGGCGTTTGAGGACACCGCCCGCAGGGCGGAAGGCGGCGCAGCCCGCGGCGGCAGCCGCTGATGTCGCAGCCGGGAAGGGGCGGGGCGGGGAGGAAATCCCTCCCCGCCCCCGCGCGGTCACCCCGCCTGAGCCACCCCACCTGCCCCACTCCCGCCGAGCACCTGCTCCACCGCCTCGACCGACACCCCGTGCGAGCCGAGAACATCCCGCACCACCCCCGGCCGCGAGGCCAACGCGAGCAACAGATGCTCATCCCCGATGAACCGGTCCTTGCGCCCCACCGCAATCCGCAACGACTTCTCCAGCGTGTCCTTGGCCTCCCGCGAGAAGGACCGGTGCTTCCCGCCCCACCACCGCCGGTCCCTCCGGTCCCCCGCCAACGCCCCGGCCCCGTGCGCCTCTTCGACCCGCGCAACGATCTGCCCGACATCGATCCCGAGCCCGGCCAGGGCCTCCGCGTCCGCCTCGGACACCCCGCCGCGCCGGCGCACCTCCGCCAACTCCCGTACCAGGGCGTCCTTCTGCGCATCGGCCCCCAGCGCGGACAGCACGAAGGCCGCCTTGCTGCCCCGGGCATCGAGGAGCGCGAGGAGCACGTGCTCGTCGGTGACGGCCCCCGACTCCTGCCGCTCGGCGTGCGCCACGGCACCCTCCACCACTTCCCGGGCGCCCTGCGTGAACCGCTCGAACATCACTGCCTCCCGTACTTCTTGTGGACGGCCTGCCTGCTCACCCCGAGCTCCGCGGCGATCTCCTGCCACGACCAGCCCTGATTGCGCGCACCCCGCACCTGCACGGCCTCCAGCTGCTCAAGCAGCCGCCGCAGCGCGGCAACCGCTCGCAGCCCGACCCGTGGATCACGGTCACCCGCGCGCTCGGCGAGATCCGTTGCTTCGGTCATGACGTCAACTTACGTTGACGAAGCATGGCTCGTCAACTTTGGTTGACGTCAGCTGCCTGGTCCTGCCTTGTCCCGCTCAGTCCTGCCTCCGGCGGTCCCGGCACTCCCGCAGGATGCGCAGGTCATGGATCCGGCCCGCAGCCAGCAATAGGGTCTCCAGCTGCTGGTACACGACGTCGACCAGCAGCTCCCCGGCCACTTCGATGACCCAGGCCGCCTCCTGGTCCTGGTCCGCCGCCCGCAGTGCGGTCACCAGGTCGGCGATCTCCTGGGGCGAGCATCGGTGGGCCAGCATCAGATAGTCCTGAGCGCGCTGCCGCAGGGCGTACGCGTCTTCCTGCATCCCCGTGACAGCGCGCTGCGCCACCCGCTCGCCCAACAGCGCGACAACAAATTCGGGGGCCCTTCGGGCGTGCAGTACATGCACGAGGCTCGCGAAACCCTCCGCGTCCAGAAGGCTCAACACGGCCATGCGCAGGTCACGTTCCGTGCTCGCCCGGTATATGCGGGACAGCTCGGCCTCGGCCGGCATCCTCAGGCCGCCGGCATCGGCGCCCTCCCGTGCCAGCGGGTCCCCGCCCACCCGCTCGTCGAACGTGGTGAGCAGTTCCGCGAGGCGGGCTGCCGGCAGGCGCTGCACGATGTCCTCGACGACCGCCTTGGCAGCATCCCCGCACCCGCGTCTACCAAGCCTGCCGATGAACTCCGCCGTCTCATCCGGTCGGTCGAGGTCCGCGACCACTTCCAGGGCCCGCTTTCGCCGTTCCTCCGGATCGGCGGTCCCGGCCACCCCGTCGGCCGCGTACCGGGCCGCCTCCAGTACGGCGTCCGGGTCGCCCGCCGCACTGAGCCTGGCCTGGAGTACGGCCAACTCCGCCATCAACTTGCCGACTTCGGCCCGCGCCCGGTCCCGCTCGTCCTCGAGTTCCGCGATGCGCTGCCGTTGCGCCGCCTCCTCCTCCGCGGATCCAGCTGCCGCGGCCTGCTGCTGTGCGGCGGCCAGGCGACTGTTCGCGTCCGCCAGTCGCTGCGCCTGCCAGTCAACCTTGGCCCGCAGCTGTTTGATCTCATGGCTCTGCGGGGCAACGATCTTCTCCGCCTCGTCGAAGGCCTCGCGCAGACGCCCGTACGCAGTGTGAATTTCGCCCTCTGCGCCATGAAGCTCCACTGCGGCGCGGACCAGCCGCTCCACGGCCTCCCACTCCCACCACGTTGCGGTGGTCACGTATCGGCTCAGCGTGCTCGCGTCGCAAGGCAACCGGTCGGCAACCTCAGCACGACTCAGGTCCGCCAACAGGTTGTAGACGTGGTACTTCAGCTCGTAGACGTGCGGCTTCTGCTTGAATGCGTCGCTCTCCCGGTTGGGCTCAACGAGACGCCGCCCCTGCCGGGGCGCCGGGCTCGGCTCCAGGCCGTCCGTCAACTTCTTGAACCCCGTGAACTTCTTGGGCTTGCCCGCCTCGTAGTCGATGTGCAGCTCAGAAGTCGACTTGCCGTCAGGGGTCAAGTCTTCCGTACCTGACGGCACTTCCTTTTTCGGGATGAACTCCGGCCGCTCGCGCGATCCGCCCTCAGACGGCCCCATGAGGCCCTCCCCGCCCAGATTAAATGTGCCTGGCGCAAGAATGAGATGCCGCTGGCGCATCAATTATTCCTGGCCTCCCATGGAGGTGCCATAGCACAGCGACCCCGTTCCAAGCCCGACGGAGGCCCCGATGTCCCCCACCGAAACCACAAAACTCCGCCGCCGACTAATCCACACTGCCCTATTCGCCCTCGTCACGGGCGCCGCGTACGCGGCAGGCAGTGCGCTCGTCGGCGCCGGAGTGTGGTGGCTGCAGGGGCTGTTCTGAGCCCCGGCCGGATGGCGCTGGAGACCAGCTCTCGTCAGACCGTGAGCACGATCTTCCCGAAGTGGTCGCCCGACTCCATCCGAGCAAAACCCTCGCGCGCCCGGTCCAGCGGCAGCTCCTCGTCGATGACGGGACGTACCCCCGTGGCCGCGCAGAACGACAGCAGGTCCTCCAGCTCGTCCTTCGTGCCCATCGTCGAGCCGACGATCTTCAGTTCCAGGAAGAAGACCCGGGTCAGCTCGGCGTGCGAGGGGCGGTCGCCGCTGGTGGCGCCCGAGATGACCAGGGTGCCGCCGGGCTTCAGGGACTTGATGGAGTGCGACCAGGTGGCCGCGCCGACCGTCTCGATCACCGCGTCCACGCGCTGCGGAAGCCGGGCCCCCGACTCCACCGCCTCGACCGCGCCCAGCTCGATCGCCCGCTTGCGCTTGGCCTCGTCGCGGCTGGTGGCGAAGACGCGCAGGCCCGCGGCCTTGCCGAGGACGATCGCGGCTGTGGCGACACCGCCGCCCGCGCCCTGCACGAGGACCGAATCCCCGGGACGTACACCGGCGTTGGTGAAGAGCATGCGGTACGCCGTCAGCCAGGCGGTGGGCAGGCAGGCGGCCTCGGCGAAGGAGAGCTCGGCCGGCTTGGGCAGCACGTTCCAGGTGGGGACCGAGACCTGCTCGGCGAAGGTGCCCTGGTAGCGCTCGGTGAGGATCGAGCGGGGCTCGTTCGGGCCCACGCCGTGGCCGGACTGGCCGATCACGGAGTGCAGGACGACCTCGTTGCCGTCGGCGTCGATGCCGGCCGCGTCGCAGCCGAGGATCATCGGCAGCTTGTCCTCGCCGAGGCCGACGCCTCGCAGGGACCACAGGTCGTGGTGGTTGAGGGAGGCGGCCTTGACGTTGACGGTCGACCATCCGTCCCGGGCCGAGGGGGCCGGGCGCTCCCCCAACTCGAGGCCGCTGAGCGGCTGATCACGGTCAATGCGGGCGGCGTAGGCAGCGAACATGACCATGACGATAGGACGGCGCGAGGCCCCGGCGGAACAGCGCACGGATGTGACACGCGTCCCGGGGCGCAGGACATGACGAAGGGCCCCGCCAAAAGGCGGGGCCCTTCGTCATGAACGTACCGACTAGCGGCGAGCCACGCCCTCGGCGCGAGCCGCAGCCGCGACCGCGGCCGTGACGGCCGGGGCGACCCGCTCGTCGAACGGCGAGGGGATGACGTACTCGGCGGAGAGGTCGTCACCGACGACCGCCGCGAGCGCGTCCGCAGCCGCGATCTTCATGCCCTCGGTGATGCGGGAGGCCCGCACCTGGAGCGCACCGGCGAAGATGCCGGGGAACGCGAGGACGTTGTTGATCTGGTTCGGGTAGTCCGAGCGGCCGGTCGCCACGACGGCCGCGTACTTGTGCGCGACGTCGGGGTGGACCTCCGGGTTCGGGTTGGCCATGGCGAACACGAAGGAGTTCTTCGCCATGGACGCCACCGCGGGCTCCGGGACCGTACCGCCCGAGACGCCGATGAACACGTCCGCGCCCGCGAGCGCGGCCTCCAGGGAGCCGGACAGGCCCGCCTTGTTGGTGAGCTCGGCGAGCTCGCGCTTGACCGGGGTGAGGTCGTCCCGGTCGGCGGAGACGATGCCCTTGCGGTCGGCGACGGAGACATCGCCGATGCCCGCCTCGAGCAGGAACTTGGCGATGGCGACACCGGCCGCACCGGCGCCGGAGATCACCGCACGAAGATCACCCAGCGTCCGGTTCGTCAGCTTCGCCGCGTTGCGCAGCGCCGCCAGCGTCACGACGGCCGTGCCGTGCTGGTCGTCGTGGAAGACCGGGATGTCCAGCTCCTCCTGGAGCCGCTTCTCGATCTCGAAGCACCGCGGGGCCGAGATGTCCTCGAGGTTCACGCCACCGAAGGACGGCGCGAGCCGCAGAACAGTCTCGATGATCTCCTCGGTGTCCTTCGTCGCGAGCGCGATCGGAACCGCGTCCACGCCGCCGAACTGCTTGAACAGAATGGCCTTGCCCTCCATCACGGGGAGGGAGGCCTCAGGACCGATGTCGCCGAGACCGAGCACGGCCGTGCCGTCGGTGACGACCGCCACGACGTTCGACTTCCACGTGTAGTCGTTCACGAGCTCGGGCTGCTCGGCGATGGCGCTGCACACCTTGGCGACGCCCGGCGTGTACGCGAGGGACAGGTCGTCCTTGTCCCGGACCGGCACAGTGGCCTGCACGGCCATCTTGCCGCCACGGTGCAGCGCGAAGGCCGGGTCGAAGGGCTCTTCCGTGCCCTCGGTACCGGCGTCGCTGCGAGGATTGACGATCTCCGCTGCCACTTTTGTCTGACCCCTTAAGTCTTATTCGTTGAGGGTGACCACTCCCTGGTGAGGGGTGGGCGGGCACCGCGTCCGTGACTTGCGGTGGGGCGGTTGGACCGCCGCCGCAAGGGGAGGAACGTACGCGCGGGCGCGCCGCACACGCGCCCTGAGCCCCGGATGAGGGGTGTAACCGTTCTTTTTACAGGATGGGCCGGGTGCCAGACGAGCCGCATTCCATTCGAGGCTAGGTCAAACGCCCGGATTATCCCTAGAGGTCCACTTGACGGGTCCACATCGCGAGATAGGCAACGTTTGCCTCGTTGGTGGTGCTTTACGTCACACCGGCGCCCGCCCCTCAATACCGGGCCCGTCACCCACAAGGTGCTCCCGTTATCCGATTTTGACCTGGCTGGCCCCCTGAAGTGGCATGTCCGAATGGCAAGATGCCGTCATCACACGAGGTCGCGACACCCGAAGGCGCGTGCCCGACCCGCCTGGACACCCGCCGTGTCCGACCCTGGACACACCCCGTGTCCGACCCCGGACACACCCCGTGTTCGACCCCGGACACATCCCGTGCCCGACCATCTGGACACTCCTCTCATCCCGCCGGAGGCCCCCCAATGACCGCACGCACCACCTGTCGCCCGACCGCCAAGAAGTCCCGCATAGCCGCGGTCGGCGCGATCGTGGTCGCCGGCGCGCTGATCCTCACGGGCTGTGGAGACCAGACCAAGGACGAGGGCGGCGACGCGGGCAAGAAGAAGAGCGCCCCGCTGTTCGACAAGCTGCCCAAGGCGATCCAGGACAAGGGCAAGATCGTCGTCGGTTCGGACATCGCGTACGCGCCGGTGGAGTTCACCGACGACGACGGCAAGACGGTCGGCATCGACCCCGACATCGCCGCCGCGATGAGCAAGGAGCTCGGCGTCGAGTTCGAGTTCAAGAACGGCAAGTTCGCGGACCTCATCGGCGGCCTGGCCGGCAAGCGCTACGACATCGCGATGTCGGCGATGACGGACACCAAGGACCGCCAGAACGGCATCGACAGCGACACCGGCAAGAAGGTCGGCCAGGGCGTCGACTTCGTCGACTACTTCACGGCCGGCGTCTCCCTCTACACCAACAAGGGCAAGACCCAGGGCATCAAGACCTGGGACGACCTCTGCGGCAAGACCATCGCCGTCCAGCAGACCACCTTCTCCCTGGACCTCGCCAAGGACCAGGCCAAGAAGTGCAAGGCGGACGGCAAGGCCGAGCTGAAGATCGAGGACTTCCCGACCAACCCGGAGGCCGAGACCCGCATGCGCGGCGGCGGCGCCGACGTCGTGTCCGCCGACTTCCCGATCGCCGCGTACAGCGTGAAGCACGGCGGCGACGGCAAGTACTACGAGATCGTCGGCGACCAGGTCGAGGCGGGCCCCTACGGCATCGCGGTGGCCAAGGGCAACGACCAGCTGCGTGACGCGATCAAGCTCGCCATGGAGAAGGTCCTCAAGAGCAGCGAGTACGACAAGATCATCTCCAAGTGGGGCGTCGAGGACGGCGCCATCAAGGAGATCACCATCAACGGCGGCAAGTAACCGGCCCGTCACCCGCTGTTGAAAGGCAACACCCGTGACTGTTGACACCAACAAGACGGACGGGCCCGACGACGCGACACCGCCCAAGGGAGGCGCACCGGAGGCCATCAAGGCCATCCCGGTCCGCCACCCCGGGCGGTACGTCTCCGCTCTCGTCGCGCTCGGCGTACTCGTCGCCATCGTCTACGCCTTCGCACAGGCGGAGAAGATCAACTGGGGTGCACTCCCCGACTACTTCTTCAACGACCGCATCCTCGACGGCGTCGTGGAGACGCTGAAGCTGACGGTCCTGTCGATGCTGATCGGCGTCGTCGGCGGCATCGTCCTCGCCGTCATGCGACTGTCGAAGAACCCGGTGACCAGCGGCATCGCCTGGTTCTACATCTGGTTCTTCCGCGGCACCCCGGTCCTGGTCCAGCTGTTCGTCTGGTTCAACCTGGGCCTGGTCTTCGAGTTCGTCAACCTCGGTCCGTTCTACAAGGACCAGTGGTCGGACTTCATGACCCCGCTGCTCACCGCGCTGCTCGGCCTCGGTCTGAACGAGGCCGCGTACATGGCGGAGATCTGCCGGGCCGGTCTGCTCTCGGTCGACGAGGGCCAGACCGAGGCGGCCCACGCACTGGGCATGAGCCACAGCAAGACGCTGCGCCGGATCGTGATCCCGCAGTCGATGCGGGTGATCGTCCCGCCGACCGGCAACGAAGTCATCAACATGCTCAAGACGACCTCGCTCGTCTCGGCAGTGCAGTACCTCGATCTGTTCAGAGTCACCCAGCAGATCGGTGAACGCTCGGCCGCCACGGTGGAGATGTACTTCCTCGCCGCCGCCTGGTACCTGGTGATGACCTCGATCTTCTCGATCGGCCAGTACTACCTGGAGCGTTACTACGCCAAGGGTTCGCTGCGTACGCTCCCGCCGACGCCCATGCAGCGTCTGAAGGCCGCCGTCATCCCGTCGCGATCCCTGTCGGGAGGCATCCGATGACCACGACTCCCATGGTCAAGGCCGAGAACGTGCACAAGTCGTTCGGCCATGTCGAGGTCCTCAAGGGCATCGACCTCGAGGTCGCCCCGCGTGAGGTCTTCTGCCTGGTCGGCCCGTCCGGCTCCGGCAAGTCGACCTTCCTCCGGTGCATCAACCACCTGGAGCAGATCAACGCCGGCCGCCTCTCGGTCGACGGCGAGCTGGTCGGCTATCGCCAGAAGGGCGACAAGCTGTACGAGCTCAAGGACAGCGAAGTCGCCCTGAAGCGCCGGGACATCGGCATGGTCTTCCAGCGCTTCAACCTGTTCCCGCACATGACGGCGATCGAGAACGTCATGGAGGCGCCGATCCAGGTCAAGGGCGAGACCAAGGCGGTGGCCCGCGAGCGCGCCGAGCGGCTGCTCGCCCGGGTGGGCCTCGCCGACAAGGCGAAGAACTACCCCTCGCAGCTCTCCGGCGGCCAGCAGCAGCGCGTCGCGATCGCCCGTGCGCTCGCGATGGAGCCGAAGCTGATGCTCTTCGACGAGCCGACGTCGGCGCTCGACCCGGAGCTGGTCGGTGACGTCCTCGACGTCATGCGCGGCCTGGCCGAGGACGGCATGACGATGATCGTCGTCACGCACGAGATGGGCTTCGCCCGCGAGGTCGGCGACTCGCTGGTCTTCATGGACGACGGTGTGGTGGTCGAGTCCGGCAACCCCCGCGACGTCCTGACGAACCCGCAGCACGACCGAACGAAGGCGTTCCTGGCGAAGGTGCTCTAGCGCTTCGGGGCTCAGGTTCGAGAAGGGGCGGTACGGATCATCCGTACCGCCCCTTCTTCCTTGCCCGGAGCCCTACTTGAGTGCCCGTGTCCGGCGCTCTACTTGAGCGCGAGCACCAGCGCGTCCGACGGTGAGGCCCACACCGTCCGGGCCTCACCGAAGCCCTTCTCGCGCAGCACGCGCGCGTGCCACTCGGCCGAGGGGGTGTCGCCGTCCGCGTGCTCCCCGTAGATCTCGAACCGCCTGGCGGTGGGCTCCGCGAGCACCGGGTCCTTCGCGGCGAGCTCCCACCACTGGGCCCAGTCCAGGACGCCCGCGGCCTTGTCCCGGTCCATCCGGGCGTGCCGCTGAGTCCGGTCCGCGGCGTTGAGGCGCGGGGTCGCCGGGTCGGGCATGTGGTCGGCGTTCATGAAGACGCCGCCGTCTCGGACCAGGCCCGCGAGCTGCCCGTACAAGGCGGACAGGTCCGGGCTGTGCAGCCAGTGCAGGGCGGTGGCGGTGAGCACGGCGTCGTAGGAGTCGTACGGGAGTTGCGCGGTCCACCGCGGATCCTTGAGGTCCGCCGTCACGAAGGTCACCCGGTCGTCACCCGCGAAGGTGCCCTCGGCGATCGTCAGCAGGGCCGGGTCGAGATCCACTCCGGTGCTGGTGGCGTTCGGGAACCTCTGCAGCAGCCGGTCCGTAATACTCCCCGTACCGCACGCGAGGTCGAGTACCCGTGGCGCGGGGCCGACCACGGCCTCGACCATGTCCAGCATCACCCGGAACCGCTCCTCGCGGTCGGGCAGATACCACTGCTGCTGCCGGTCCCAACTGTCCTGCCAGGCACGCCAGTTGGTGGCGGCAACGGCCTCATGGGCGGCACGGTCCGTGGCCTCGGTCATGGGGAACCCTCCCGACGTACGCTGATGTAATACCCTGAATCAAAATTCGACCATTACTACGCATCGACGACGATAGACCGCCCTCGTAAGGACTACAAGTGGAACTGGCCTATTACTCGGATTACGCGGTACGCCTGGTGAACAGCGAGGAGCCGGCCCGCAACAAGGACGTGCTGACCTCGGTCGAGGCGGTGCGCGACCTCTTCGGCGTCAACCAGCAGGCGGCGCGGCGCGCGAACGACTCCGATGTGACGCGCTTCCGCTCGGTGCGGGCGAGGCTGCGCGCGGTCTTCGAGGCGGCGGACGGCGGCGACCAGACGCTCGCCGTGGACCTGCTCAACTCACTGCTCCTGGAGTTCCCGGTGAGCCCGCAGATCTCCGGGCACGACCACCGGGACGAGGACGGCAGCCCGCTGTGGCACATGCACCTGGCGGACCACCCCTCGAACGCGACCGCGGGGTACGCGGCGATCGCCTCGATGGGCCTGGCCTTCCACCTCACCGAGTACGGCGTCGACCGCCTCGGTTTGTGCGAGGCGGCGCCGTGCCGCAACGCCTATCTCGACACCTCGACGAACCGCTCGCGCCGCTACTGCTCGGACCGCTGCGCGACCCGGGCCAACGTGGCCGCCTACCGCGCCCGCAAGCGCGAGGAGGCCGCCCGCACTCCCCTGCCCGAGAAGACCGGCCGCAGCGCGGAGAGCGCCCAGAGCACCAACCGGAGCAACGACCGCTGAGCCTCGCCGCGCGGCCGGTACCTGGCGAGCACCTTCGCCAGGACGAGGTCCTCGGGGACGGTCCCGTAGTCCGTACTGTCCCCGCCCGCGTACGAGTTGTCGCCGAGCACCCACCAGCCGCCCTCGCGCCGCTCCACGGCGCGCTTGACGACCAGCAGGTCCTGCTGGAAGGGGTGGCGCAGGACCACGACGTCACCCGGGCGCACCCGGGCTCCGTACCGTACGAGCAGTTGGTCGCCGTGGCGCAGCGTGGGCACCATCGAGGGCCCGTACACCTCGGCCACTCCGAACGGCACTCTCGCCTCCCCCACGCGACCCGGCTCGCGCCCTTGCTCCCGCATCAGACACCTCCCGGCCGTCCCGGACCGGTCACCGGAGCGGCCCGGTCCAATCATCCACTGGTCCCAGTCTGACCCTGGACTTTTGTCCTAAGCCCATGGGGGCACTCGCAAAAAGCGCTTCCCCACGGAGTAATCTCCCACCTTGAGAAGACGATCACGAGGAAGGAAGGCTCAAATGCTCTCCCGCCTGTTTGCCCCCAAGGTGACGGTCAGCGCCCACTGCGACCTGCCCTGCGGCGTTTACGACCCGGCCCAGGCCCGTATCGAGGCCGAGTCGGTCAAGGCCGTCCAGGAGAAGATGGCGGCGAACGACGACGCCCACTTCCAGGCCCGCGCCGTTGTCATCAAGGAGCAGCGCGCCGAGCTCGCGAAGCACCACGTTTCGGTGCTCTGGAGCGACTACTTCAAGCCCCCGCACTTCGAGAAGTACCCCCAGCTCCACCAGCTGGTCAACGACACCCTGAAGGCCCTCTCGGCCGCCAAGGCGTCGGTCGACCCGAAGACCGGCGAGAAGGCTCTCGAGCTGATCGCCGAGATCGACCGGATCTTCTGGGAGACCAAGAAGGCCTGACTTTCCAGGACCTTCGAGGTTCGAGGACGGGTCACCACCCGCCTCGATCTTCACCCACCAGGCCCCCTGACCTGCTTTCGCAGGTCAGGGGGCCTGGTGCTGTCCGGTGCTGTCCTGACCGGTGCCGCCTGCGGCACCGGTCAGGACAGTCGCCGGGACAGGAACTCCTCGAACGTCAGCAGGCCGGGGTGCCGCTCGCGCAGGGCGGGCAGATCGGCGCGGTAGCCCTCCTCCGCGAACCACGCGAACATGCGCTCCTCGATGGGCTGCGCCTCGAACCGCGTCGGCGTTCCGGTGACCCGCTCGTAGATCTCGGCGACCTCGGGGAAGGTGATCTCGTCGCCGGCGATCTCCACTTGCCGGCCGATGAACTCGTCCGGTTCGTCGAAGGCGTCGGCGGCGAAGACGCCGATGTCCTCGGTGGCGATGAGCTGCATCGGCTTCTCCGCCTTGACCGGGAGCCGCATGACCCGCTCCCCGTCGGCGTCGGCTGCGGCGTAGTGGAGCAGGTTGTTCATGAAGAACACCGGGCGCAGGACGGTCGCGGGCAACCCCGACTCCGCGATGTACCGCTCGATCTCGGCCTTGGTCTCGAAGTGGTCGATGCCGGTGTTCCGCTCGGCGCCGCCCACCGAGCTGTAGACGAGGTGCGCGACCGCGGCCCCCTTGGCGGCGTCGGCGACCGCCTTGCCCTGGCGTATCTCGTTGGCCAGGGTCTCGGGCTCGTACGCCAGCGGCTGCACGCTGAACACGCCGTACGCGCCCCGCATCGCCGTACGCAGCGAGTCGGCGTCGTCCAGATCGCCCCGCACCAGCACCGCCCCTCGCGCTTCGAGGGCGCGCGCCTCGGGCTTGTCCGGATCGCGTACGAGGGCGTGTACCGCCCAGCCTCGGGAGAGCAGCTCGCGTGCGGTGGCGCCGCCCTGGTTTCCGGTGGCGCCGATGACGAGAACGATGCGGCTGTCGCTCATGGTGACTCCTCAGGATGTTGCCCGGTCTTGATTTCGATTTCCGGGCAACACCCTGGGATGTGAAGCGCAGTTGAGGTCAAGCAGGCAGGACGTCCCGCACCAGGCGGAGGGCTTCGGGCAGCTGCTGCTGGGTGCCGTCCGTGCTGGGGAAGTGCCCTCCCTCGGCCGGGACGGTGGCCGTGGCGCCCAGTTCGGTCACGAACTTCATGATGTGCTCGCCGGTCGCCGCGCCCGTGACCGGGTCGTTCGCCGCGTGCAGAATCCGGAAGGACTTGGCGGCCCGGCGGATGCGGGCCCAGTCGACGTCCGGCTCGAAGAACGCGGCCAGCGCGTCGTAGCCGACGTCTCCCGCCATCGAGGCGACCAGGACGACTCCGGCGTACGGCCCCTCGGCCTCGACGTCGTGCTGCTGCAGCAGACGCAGTACGTTGACGCCGCCGAGGCTGTGCCCCACCAGTACGGTGTCGGCGGCCGGGCCCTGCGATGCCTGCGCGGTCAGGGCCTTGAGCCAGGCATCCGCCTGCGGAGCCTGAGGGTCCGGCAGCCGCGGAACGACGACCTCGTGGCCAAGAGCGCCCAACTCCGCGCCCAGATACGGGTACCAGTGGTCCGTGCTGCTCATGGCGAACCCGTGCGAAACGACGATCCTGCTCATGGTCTCCCCCACCTTTTAGGACTCATCGACCGAATGCGAACGCATGCATCAGATCCATTAATCGAAACGCTGCGTCGCGTTTCGATAGGAACGTATCACACTGCTACGGTGACGAGGTGTCCGCAGAGAAGCCCCCCACCGGCCCCTCCCCCGCAACCTCCTCAACCCCTGCAGCCCCTACAACCCGCTCAGCCGCCTCGGCCGCCTCCGCACCCCCGCGTACCGGGGGCCGCGTGCGGAGTCAGGGCGCGCATGACGACGTACTGGCCGCCGCCGCCGCGCTGTTGGAAGAGGTCGGCTACCAGGGCGTCACCATCGAGGGCGTGGCCAAGCGCGCGAACGTCGCGAAGAGCACCATCTACCGCTGGTGGAAGTCCAAGCCCACCCTCGTCATGGACGCCTACCAGCAGACCGTCGACCAGCGCATGCCCACTCCGGACACCGGCAGCGTCGCCGACGATCTGACGGCGTTCGTCACCGAGCTCTACCGGGTCTCCGAACACCCCTTGCGGATCAAGGCACTTCGCGGCCTCATGGCGGAGGCGCAGCTGGACCCCGCCTTCGAGGAACCCTTCCGCCAGTGGGTGCAGACCCGCCGCGCCGTCGTCAGGCAGCTGCTCGACAAGGGCGTCGAGCGGGGCGAGCTCTCCGCCGATACCGACCTGGGCCTCGCCGTCGACCAGGTCTTCGGGACTTTCTGGTACCGCCTGCTCGTCGGCCACGCCCCCCTGGACGCGGCACAGGCCCCCGCGCACGTGGCTCGCGTCATCAAGGGCATGCGGAGCCCGTGAGACCCGGCCGTGATCCGGGCTCCGACTCCCCGGCGGAACAAGGTCGTTGCGCTCACCGCGTCTGGAGCTGCGCCCACCCTCGGGCCTGAGCCCGGACGCGCCGGACGGCCCGCCGCCCGGACGCGTTACATTTCGCGCTATGTCGATACCGGGCCAAGAGCCGAATCCGTACCAGCACAGCCCCAACCCTTACCAGCAGCCCCAGCCCCAGGGCCCGGTACCGCCGAACCCCTACGGCCAGCCGACCATGCCGACCGGGCAGCCGGTGGCGCCCGGTCAGCCCCACTTCGGGCCGCCGCCGCCCGTCGGCCCCGGCCCGGCCGCGAAGAAGCCGGTGCCGGGCTGGCTCTGGGCCGTCGGCGGCGCGGTGCTCGCCTCCGCGATCTGGGCCGGGACGCTCTTCGCGACCGGCGGCTTGGGCGGGGACGAGGCCGAGGCGGACTTCGCGGGCTACAAGTTCGACAAGGAACTGTGCAGCGTCGCCGAGCTGAAGGCGTTCCGCGAGCGGTACGAGCAGAACGACAGCGGGGACCCCGACAACGACTACGGCTCCCGCCAGTCGGGGCTCGACCAGAGCTCGTGCAGCCGGAGCTTCAAGGACAAGGAAGCGAGCGACACCGACTACTCGAGCGCCTACATCTACACCGACGCGGTGTGGCACAAGGTCACCGATCCGCAGGGTGAGTTCGCCTCGGTGCACAAGGCCCGCGAGGACCAGACCTCCGACGACTACGAGTACAAGACGAAGTCCGTCGACGGCTTCGGTGACGAGGCGTACCTCATCACCGAGAAGCGCGGCACGAGCAAGGACACCCTCGGCGGCATGACGCTCGCGGTCCGCGACGGCTGGTTCACCTTCACGATGCAGTGGAGCTGGTACGGCGGTTCCGACGAGGACACCAAGCCCCCGTCCGAGGCCGAGGTCACCAAGATGCTCGAGACCGACACCCGGGCGGCCCTGGAAGCGCTGAAGAAGGGCTGAGCCGGGCCGCCGCCCCCTGGCGCTTGAGCCGAGCCGCCCCCCTGGCGCTTGAGCCGGGCCGCCCTGTCTCTTGCTGCCCTGCCCTCTGCCGTCAGTCGCCTGCCGCTAGTCCCTGCCGAGCCCCTCCGCGGTGGCCCGCGCGAAGGCCTCCGGGTTGTCCAGCATGATGTTGTGCCCGCAGTCGGGTATCGGCACCACGCCCACCCCCGCGGCCTCGAGCTCCGCCGTCCCCGGGAACGGCAGGTCGGCCTCCGGCAGCAGGAACGTACGCGGGATCTTCAGGTCGAGCAGCAGCTCCCGCATGGTCGGGTCCGTGCCCTTGACGAGTCGGAGTGCGCTGCGGTGCAGCGCCTCCGGGCCGGCCAGGCGCATGGTCGACGCCCAGTGCGGTCCCACCCGGTCCAAGGTCTCCTGCAGGCCGCCGGCCAGGAACTCCTCCTCCGTGTACGCCGCGATCCCGCTGCTGCCGCCGGAGCCGGGGACGCGCGGCAGCGGGTCGAGGTTGGCGTCCACCAGGACGAGACGGGACACCGACTCCGGGTGCCGGTCGGCCAGCACGATGGCCACGGAACCGCCCATGCTGTGCGCCACGACCTCGGCCCCGGTGACCCCGGCCGAGGTCAGGGCCGCGGCCACGGTGTCGGCGTGCGACTCGAGGGAGTAGTCGAAGTGGGTCGGCCGGTCGCTGTGACCGTGGCCCAGCATGTCGATGAGCAGCGAGCGCCGCCCGGCGAGCAGCGGGTGCACGGCCGCGGCCGCGAAGTACGCCGGTGAGGTCGCGCCGAGTCCGTGCAGGTAGACCCGGGCGGGCTCCTCGCCCGGCAGCTCCACCCAGCGGATCCGGTCGCCCTCGGGGGTCACGGCGGTGCTGTGCATCATCAACTCCCTTGCATGAACCAGAACACGGACTTGCGTGAACCAGGACACGGACGCGCATGAACCGGAACACGGATTCGAGTCCCTGGTGAAGATCCTGGCACCCGCCACTGACAATGCCCCGCTCAGCCCGCCTCGCCGGCCTCTCCAAGGGCCGCCCGCACCCGGGCACGCACCTTGTCGTGCTCCCGCTTGGCCGCCTCGTACTGGGACTTGTGCCGCTTCAGGTCCGCCCGTTGGAGTTCGGCGACGACCGTCGACCACACGTCGGCCGTACCGTGCTCCCGCTTGCACTCGATGTCCGCGACGGCCGTCCCCAACTCCCGCTTGCCGTGAGTGGTGTTGTTGCTGTACTTCGGCCTCCAGGCCGGGTCCTGGGCGGCCTTGACGGGGCGGGCGTACCGCTTGAATCCCTTGTCCTGCACACACTGGGACCAGGTACGGAAGGCCTCCCGCATGCGCGGGTCCCCCGTGGCCTGCTTCTCCAGGGCCGCCGTGCGCTCCCGGGTGTACGTCCACGGGCGCTTGCCGGCTTCGATGCCCCGGTAGATCCGCTGCGCGGCCTGTTGGTTGCAGCCGACCTCCGGGACGGCCCTGCCGCCGGACTCGCCGTCTGCGGGGAGCTCGCGGATGCCGGGGCCGGCGTTGTACGCCGCGTACTCCTCCTCGGTCATCCGGCGGCCGTCGGGCTTGGGCGTGAGCCCCTTCTTCTCGTTCCAGCCATAGCCCCAGCGTCTGGCATGTTCCAGATCCTGGCCGCCGAGCGCGGACCACCCGATGGCTACCAGGGCCCTGCCCGGCTCACGGCTCTTCGGTTCCTTCGGATGCCGCGGAAAGTCCGCGAACCCGAGGTCCACCATGCACCGCTGAGCCAGCCGCGCCTGCGCCTCGGTCGCCCGGCGGTACTCCTTGGCACTCAACTCGTAGCGATCCAACGGCAGTTCGCGTACGCCATCCGCGCGGGAGTCCGATTCCCCCTTCGCCCCGCACGCCCCAAGAACCAGCGCCGCCCCCACCGCGAGCGCGGCGACACCCCACCCTCGCACCGTCACGCCCTCTCCGTTCCCCCGGCTGTCCACGGCTCCACCCGCACCACCGCGTCCACCGGCAACGGCCCGTAGATGTGCGGGAATTCCTCCCCGCCCGGCTTCATCGCCTCGTACTTCACGGGCGCCGTCAGCCGCTCGCCGTCGATGACGAGGAGCACGAGCTCGTCCGGCCCGGTCCAGTCCCCGTAGAGGAAGGCCGCGACGGCGGCGACCTGGTGCCGGCCCGAGCAGTGGATGAAGCCCTCCTCCTGGAGGGTGCGGCCACGGGTGGACATCTCGTACGTGCCACTCGCGCGGGCGGCGTCCCACAGGGCGCGTTCGGTGAGGTGCAGGAGTTCAGGCATGCGGTCACCGTAGAGGGTCGCGGGCAGGCTCAGGCGGGCGGGCGGAGATGCGGGCGCCGGGCCGCCATGGCTCACTGGGGGCGTGAGCACCGGACCCGCTGGACCCGCAGGCCCCGACCAGTGGCCCGGCTGGGCCGTCCCGCCCGGAACACCCGGGGCACCCGGCCTGCCCGGGCGCCGCCCCGTCGGCCCGGTCCCCGCGCCGCCCGGGACCCCGTACGACAGGCAGGCCAGGAACGGGCTGCAGCGCTGGTGGCGGCAGGTCCTCGGCACGGTCGTGATGCTGTTCGGCGCCATGGTGGTCACGCTCTGTCTGTACGTGGCCGCCGAAGCCTTCGCCGAAGAGTCCGGGCTGCAGCCGGCGCGCCCGCACAACGAGGAGGTCTTCGACGCACCTCTGGCGGAGCAGGCACTGGGGCTGGTCTCGCTGGCCCTCTTCATCCCCTCCGTCATGCTCGCCGCGCGCTGGCTCCAGCTGCGGCCGGCGGGCACGCTGTCGTCGGTGACCGGGCGGCTGCGGTGGCGGTGGCTCGCGACGTGCGCGGGGGTGGCGGCGCCGCTGATGGTTCTGCAGACGGGGCTGCTGATCCTGTGGGCCTCCTTCACGGCGGACGACGACCTGGATGCCGGTGGGGTGAGCTTTCCCGGATGGTCCTCGCTGCTGCTGAGTCTGGTGGTGCTGTGGGCGCTGGTGCCGTTCCAGGCGGCGGCCGAGGAGTACGTGTTCCGCGGCTGGTTCCAGCAGATCTTCGGGGCGCACTGGAACTCGCCCTGGCCCGGCATCGTCATCAGCTCCCTCCTGTTCGCCCTCGCGCACGGGTTCGGCGAACTCTCCGGATTTGCCCTGCTGTTCTACTCGGCGGCCTGGTGGGCCTGGCTGTGTCTGCGGACGGGCGGCCTGGAGGCGACGATCGCGGCGCACGTCGTGAACAACCTCATCGCCTTCTCGCTGCTCGCCGTCACCGGTGAGCTGGACGACACGGGTTCGGCGGCGGACGCGGCCTGGCAGGCGCTCGTCCTGGAGCTGATCTTCGCGCCGCTGTACTGCCTGATCGTGGTCCGGCTGGCCCGACGGAAGGGCGTCGCCGCCCGCACGCCGTGAAGCCGCGCGGCTCTGGAGCCGCGAGGCCGCGAGGCCGTGGAGCCGCGAGGCTGTGGAGCAGTACGGGAAGACCGTCGGACCGGGCTTCAACACCGCGCGCAAATCAATGAGTTCCCCTGAGGGAGCCCGGAGCCCCCTCACTCCGCTCACTCCACACTCCACTCACTCCACCTTCAGCGCATACCTCAATTTCTCCTTGCCCGTGGCCCCCAACCGCTCGTAGAACCGGATCGCCCCCTCGTTCCACACGGGCGTCTGCCACTGCACCTCGTCGAGCCCTAGCGTCCTCGCCTGTGCCACCACCGCCTCGACCAGGAGCGGCCCGAGCCCGTGCCCGCGCTGCCCCGATCGCAGGAAGAGGCAGTCCATGTGCAGGTAGGCGCGCCCCTCCCAGGTCGAGAACTCCGGTGCGCAAGTGGCATATCCGACCAGCTTCCCGTCCGCCGACTCGGCGACCAGGCAGTACAGCCGGGGCGGCCCGTCGCCGCCGAAGAGAGGTCCGGCGAGCCGCTGCGCGAGGTCGGCCGCGGGCGGCGCCGCCTTCTCGTACTCGGCGTGCTCGGCGGCGAGCCGCGCGACTTCCGGCAGGTCCTCGACCCGGGCATGCCGGACCCGCGGGACCCCCTGAGTCCCGTCCTTGACCCCGCTCATCGCACCTCTCCCTGCAACGCGTCGGCGCCCCACGCGTCGAGGCGCTCGGCGAGCGGCCCCGTGCCGTCGAGGACGTGCCGGACGTAGGCGTCACGCTCATGTGTCAACACCGCCGCCTCCCACACGCACGGGGCGAGGCCGAGCCGCCCGGGGCGCAGTTGGCCGGGGTCGTCCGCCGGTCCTGTGAAGATCGCGAGGTTCGACATGTGGCCCTCGATCCAGCTGTGCACGAGCACGTAGTCGCCGTCCCCGCCCGCGTGCAGGATCAGCACCCCGAGCCCGAGCGACCCGCGCGCCCGGTCCAGCTCGAGCTGGGCCCCGGCCAGCCGGAGCGCGGCTGCCTCGACCGGCTCGCCGATCGTGCGGCCCGGGGCCTCGACGGCGTACACCTTGACGAGATGCCCACCGAGGTGACGTATCCCCAACGCCCTTACCCCACGCGCGTGATGGCCCTCGGCGAGCGCGAGCAGGCCCTCGGCGTCCACGCCCGCAGGCAGCGACCCGCGGCCGGCCGGCTCGGACGCGGCGCCGCCGGGCCCGGCCTGCTCGGCACGGTCCCGTTCCGCCCCCACCACGGTGCCGTCCACCCGATCGGACATCTCAAGTTCGGTCATGCGTCCATCATGCAGGCCACCACTGACAATCCCCCCGGCCCCTCAACTCCCCGGTCTCGCAGCCGCCCCCAACCCCGCCTGACTCGCCGACCCGGCCCGGCCATCGGCCGTCGTGTCCGGCGTGCTGGGCCCGGGCCGGTCGAAGATGCCCGTCCCCGCGCCCGGTCCCCCCGGCAGCACCACCATGGCCCTCCGCCCCGCCAGGCTTCTCCGCCCCCTGCCTCGCCACCTCGCCGGACCCGCCTGGCCCCCTCGGCTACTCCGACCTGCCAGGCTCCTTCAACCCTCCTGACCCTTCCACCTCCCCGACCCCATTGGGCACCTCCGACTCCCCTGGGCCTTCCACCGCCCCGAACCCGGCCGGGGCCTCCGGCTTCTCCGGCCCGCGACGCTCCCCGACCCTCCTGACCCCTCCGCCTCCCGAACCCTCTTGGCCCTTCCACCGCCCCGACCTTGCTCGGCTCCTCCAGCTCCTCCGACCCGCCACACTCCCTGGCTCCCTTGACCGTTCCGCCTCCCCGCCCCCGCTTGGCACTTCCGGCTACGACGACCCGCCACGCTCCCTCAACCCTCCTGCCCCTCCACCTCCCCGACCTTGCTCGGCTCCTCCAGCTCCTCCGACCCGCCACGCTCCCCCGACCCTCCTGACCCCTCCACCTCCCCGAACACACTCCCGCCCTCGCCCCCACCCAGCCGAGCCGCCCGCATCCGCAGATACCGGGCCTCCGGCACGCTCAACGTCCGCCCCGCCGCCAGCCGATACGCCTCCCGGGCCGCCCCCGCGTCCCCCGCCTTCTCCAGGAGATGGGCCCGCACCGCATCGAGCCGGTGGTTCCCCGCAAGCCCGGCCTCCAGCTTGTCGACCTCGGCAAGCCCCGCCACCGGCCCGTGCACCATCGCCACCGCCACCGCGCGCCCCAACTCGGCCATGGGCCCCGGCGCGAGGCGCACCAGGAGGTCGTACAGCGCGAGGATCTGCGGCCAGTCCGTGTCCTCGGCCCGCCCCGCCTCGTCGTGCAGCGCGGCGATCGCGGCCTGCAACTGGTAGGCCCCGGCGGGCCCTTGCCCCAGCGCCTCCTCGACGAGCCGCACGCCTTCCGCGATCGCGGCGGCGTCCCAGCGGGAGCGGTCCTGCTCGTCCAGGGGGATCAACTCGCCCGCGGGCCCGGTGCGTGCCGCGCTGCGCGCGTCGGTCAGCAGCATCAGGGCGAGCAGCCCGGTCACCGCGCCCTCGGCGGGCAGCAGCCGGCGCACCGCCCGCGTCAGCCTGATCGCCTCCCGCGCGAGGTCCGCACGGTGCAGTGCGGCACCCGATGTCGCCGTATGGCCCTCGTTGAAGATCAGGTAGAGCACCTGGAGGACCGCAGCGAGCCGCTGGTCACGGTCAGCCCCCGAAGGCTGCCGGAAATGCACGCCCCGCACTTTCGCCTTGGCCCGGCTGATCCGCTGCGCCATCGTCGCCTCGGGCACCAGATGGGCCCGTGCGATCTCGGCCGTGGTCAGCCCGCCGACGGCCCGCAGGGTCAGCGCGATCTGCGCCGCCGGGGAGAGCTCCGGATGGCAGCAGAGGAAGAGCAGCGTGAGGGTGTCGTCCTCGGACGGCGCCCGCGCCTCACCCGGCGCCGGCATGGTGAAGGCGTCCCGCGGCGTGAGCGAGGCCGCGCTCTCCTCGCGCCGCCTGCGCGCTTCCTCGCTGCGCAGCTGGTCCATGAGCCGACGCGAGGCGACCCTGATCAGCCACCCGCGCGGGTTGCCGGGCGTGCCCTCCTCGGGCCACTGCCCGGCCGCGGCGAGCAAGGCCTCCTGCACGGCGTCCTCGGCCAGGTCGAAGTGCCCGTACCGGCGCACCAGCGCGCCGAGGACCTGCGGCGCGTGCAGGCGCAGCAGGTCCTCGATGTCGCTCGTACGTCGTCTCACGGGCGGTACGCCACCTCTGCGGGCCCGGGTGGGCCCATCACCCCCAGGTTCCCGCAAATCGGCGTCGCGCGCGGGCGGTCAGCAGGCCCCGCCCGCTGCGTCCGGGATGGGCCGGATCACGACCGGGTAGTCGGGAGCGCCCTCCGGCTGGGGGCACTCCGCGACCCGCAGCGCGATCTCGGTGACCCGCTCCAGGCTGGCGCAGTCGAGCACCCAGTAGCCGGCGAGCAGCTCCTTGGTCTCCGGGTACGGGCCGTCGCTGACCACGGGCTTGCCCTCCTTGTCCCGGCTGACAAAGCGGGTCTGTGCGGGCTCGCTGAGGCCCTGGGCATCGACGAGCTCGCCGGACTCCGCCAGGTCGTTGTTGAGCTCGCCCATGAAGGCGAACATCGCCTGCAGGTCCTTCTCGCTCCATGCGGCGGGGCTGTGCACGGACGTCTTGCCGCTCATCGCTTCGTAGTCGGCCTGCGAGCCCTGCACCATCACCAGGTACTTCATGGTCCACTCCTCGATTCCGGCCGCCCCTTGCGGGCGACTCACAGGAGACGTCGGAGCGGGCCCGGCCTTCTCGACACGGCGCACGAAAGAATCTTCCGCAGTCGCTCCAGGGACTGCTTCCAGGGTGCCCTAGGGACTCTGCGGGGGCTCTTCCAACGCCTCGGGCACCTGAGCCTCGGACACCTTGGCCTCCGATGCCTCTGACGGCGTACTGGCCGTCCCTGGCACCCCGAGATCCTCTGGCTTCGCCTGCCGCTGCCCCAGCCCGCTCAGCCCGCCGCGCTTGTGCCGCTTCCGGGAATGCCTGGCGTGCCCGGCCCCGGCCTCTTCGTCCTCGACGTATGCCGCGCAGTCGGCGTGCCGACAGGGCCCGGGTCCCCAGACGGGGACGAAGGCCCCAAGGACCTTGCGGCGCTTGACGACGGTCTGCACGGGCCGTTTACAGACCGGGCAGACCAGTTCTTCGGCCATGCCTCCAGGCTATTCCGGCAGCGACCGGCCGACCAGACCCTCGGCAGAGGCCCCGCCCCACGACCACGAGCCCCGCCCCCGCCGCGCGGCGGAGCCCCGCACCCCGGCCTCCTGTACGCCGGTGTGCGGGGCTCCGCCTGTAGGTGTCGGCAGCCGATGCGTATCAGCCGCCGAACACATCCTGCTTGACGCGGTCGTCCCGCTTCGTGGCCAGCTTCTCCAGAAGCTTCTCCATGGCCTGGGGAAGCGACTTGAGCGCATCGTCCTGGCCGGCAACCGGGTTCTTCACCTCGGCCAGCGCGGGCACGGTCGCATTGGCAAGGGACTTCGGGGCATCGTCCGCCTGCGCCACGGCGGGGGCGGCGAGGACGACGAGGGCGGCCGAGGTGGCGGCGCCCAGAACCTTCCGGGGGGAAATCATGGCAATTCCTTCCAGGGGTAACAATCCTGGCCGTTCTAGCCCCTGAATGCCCTCACCCCCACGCTTGGGGCTGCCCGTGGGCGCGCCAGGCCCACTTCCCCGTCATCATCTCGTCGTCCTGTCGCCCCGCCGCTCCCCGTCTCCCTCCTCCTGGTCACCTCTTCTGCTTGCCTTTCCTTCTTGCCGCGCAGGCCACCAACTCCCGCGTACGCACCATCAGTACGTACGCCGCGTCACGAACTCCGCGAGCGCGAGCAGCCCGCCCGCCGCCTCCGGATCGGGCACCGCGCGGGACAGCAGATGCACCGCGCGGGACATCCGGTCGGCCGCCTCGGCCTGCGCCCAGTCCCGGCCGCCCGCGCGGTCCACGGCGTCCGCCGCGCGGTCGAGATCGGCCACCTCCATAGGACGGCGGTACAGCTCGGCGAGCTCCCCGCCCGCCGCCGTGCCCGAGGTGAGGGCGGCGACGACGGGCAGGGACTTCTTGCGCGCGGCGAGATCGGCGCCCGCGGGCTTGCCTGTGCGCTCCGGGTCGCCCCAGATGCCGATCACGTCGTCGATGAGCTGAAACGCGAGCCCGGCCTCGCGACCGAAGCCGTCCATGGCGTCCACCTCGTCCTGCCCGGCGCCCGCGTACAGCGCACCGAGCGCACAGGCACAGCCGAGCAGCGCCCCGGTCTTGGCCTCGGCCATGGCGAGGGTCTCGCCGAGCGTCACCTCGTCGCAGGCACGCCCCTCCAGGGCCGTGTCCGCGTGCTGCCCCTCGCACAGCTCCATCACGCAGGCCGCGAGCCGGGCGGCGGCCGCGGGGGCCGCCGGATGCGGATCGTCGGCGAGCAGCCGCAGGGCCAGCGCCTGCATCGCGTCGCCGGCCAGGATCGCGTCCGCGTCCCCGAAGACCGTCCAGACGGTGGGGCGGTGCCTCCGGGTGCGGTCGCGGTCGATGATGTCGTCGTGCAGCAGCGTGAAGTTGTGGGTCAACTCCACTGCGGCCGCGGCCCGGACGGCCATCGTCGGCGCTCCGCCCAGGGCCCGCGCCGCGGCGAGCACGAGCCCCGGACGGATCGCCTTGCCGCCGGCCCCGGTCGAGGGCCGGCCGTCGGCGTGCTCCCAGCCGAAGTGGTACATGGCGATCCGGCGTATGGAACCGGGCAGGGACGCGACGGCTCTGCGCAGTTCGGGGTCGACGGCCTGCCGGGTGCGCTCCAGCAGGTCGACGGCCTCCTGCCCCTCGGCGGGGGCCGCGGTGCTCACCTCCAGCGGCCGATCTCGACGTTCTCCAGAACGCCGAGGGCGTCCGGCACCAGGACCGCCGCCGAGTAGTAGGCCGTCACCAGGTAGGACATGATCGCCTGTTCGCTGATGCCCATGAAGCGCACCGACAGGCTGGGTTCGATCTCGTCCGGGATGCCGGACTGGCGCAGTCCGACGACGCCCGCGTCGTCCTCGCCGGTACGCATGCAGATGATGGACGTCGTACGCGCGTCACTGATCGGGATCTTGTTGCACGGGAAGATCGGCACACCGCGCCAGGCCGGCACGTGGTGGCCGTTGACCTCGACGGAGTCCGGGTAGAGCCCGCGCTTGTTGCACTCGCGGCCGAAGGCGGAGATGGCGCGCGGGTGGGCGAGGAAGAGCTTCGATCCGCGCCTGCGGCTGAGGAGTTCGTCCATGTCGTCGGGGCTCGGGCCGCCGTCGTGGGGCTGCAGCCGCTGGTCGTACTCGCAGTTGTTGAGGAGTCCGAACTCCCGGTTGTTGATGAGCTCGTGCTCCTGGCGCTCCTTGAGCGCCTCCACGGTCAGCCGCAGCTGCTGCTCGGTCTGGTTCATCGGCTGGTTGTAAAGGTCGGCCACGCGCGTGTGGATGCGCAGAACCGTTTGGGCAACGCTGAGTTCGTACTCGCGCGGAGCCCCGTCGTAGTCGACGAACGTGCCCGGGATCTCCTGCTCACCGACATGGCCGGCCGAGAGGTCGATCTCCTTCTCGCCGTACTTGTTGGTGCGCTGGCCCGGGATGGAGCGCAGCCGCCCGAGCTGGGCACGGAGCGACTCGGAGCGCTCCGCGACCTGCTCGAAGTCCGAACGGGGCAGCGCGAGGACGGTGCACGTGGTCACCGCGCGTGCGGTGTACTCCCAGATGGACTCCGCATCGAGCAGGCACTGGTCGCCGAAGTACGCGCCGTCGGCAAGCACGCCGAGCACCGAGTCGTCGCCGTACGGGCCGGTGCCGAGCTTCTCGGCGCGGCCATGGGCAAGCAGGTACACCTCGTCCACCGGGCTGCCGAAGGAGGCAAGTGCCTCACCCGGCGCGAACTCCCGCTGCTGGCACCGCCGGGCGAGCTCGCCGAGCACCTCTTGGTCCTCGTAGTCGCGCAGTGCGGGCAGTTCGCCGAGCTCGGCCGGGATGACCTGCACCCGGTCGCCGGTCTTCACGAACGTCACCCGGCCGTCACCGACGGAGTAGCTCAGCCTGCGGTTCACCCGGTACGTACCACCCTGCACCTGGACCCAGGGCAGCATCCGCAGGAGCCAGCGCGAGCTGATCTCCTGCATCTGCGGGGTGGACTTGGTGGTGGTGGCCAGATTCCGTGCGGCATCGGTACCGAGACTCTGCTGCGGCTTGCCCGAATCCGTACGGATCTCTTCGCCTACCGACATGTATTGCCCTCCAGATCAAGCGCTGACCTGCGCTTTTGTGCGCAAGCGTGCGTGATCAACCCTTTCAGTACGGAGCGTGTCCGCGCTATTACACAAACGAATGGGAATGGATCACTCCACGCTGGGGAACACCCCTCCGTCCACTCGTTCGGCCGACGGGTACGGGTAGGGACGGGCGCGGACGGGGAACCCCAAGATCGCCCCAACCGTTCACACAGCACACGGATCGCACCGAACGGTACGAACCGCACCACCGACAGGAGACGACCCATGGCAGGCTTCCTGGACCGCGCCAAAGAGCAGGCGCAGAGCGCACTCGCCCAGGGCAAGCAGAAGGTGGACGAGGTCCAGGCGCAGCGCGCCGGCCAGGACCTCCTCAAGAAGCTGGGCGCCGCGTACTACGCGGAGCAGCGCGGCAGCGGCGACCCGCGCGTGACGCAGCAGGCACTGCAGGCGGTCGAGTCGCACATCGCGGCGAACGGCGACGGATTCCTGCAGAGCAGCAGCTGAGCCCACCCTCCCGCGCACTGTCCGGATCGGCTCGCACGCGCCTCGAACGACTGGCTCTGGAACCGGCGTTCCGGTAAAAGCAGGTCATAAGAGGCGGTGCGCGCCGGGCGTCCGCCGCATCCGGCACAAAGGAGGCGGCATGGCCCCACCCATGTCCGCGGACAGGTTTCTGCAAGCACTCACGGACGAAGGCGCCACCGTCGTCGAAGTGGGCAACTGGCGGGAGCACAACCGCAATCACAAGGGCCCCTGGGGCCCGGTGCACGGCGTGATGATCCACCACACGGTGACCTCGGGCAGCGAGGCGACGGTACGCATCTGCCGCGACGGCCACGCCACCTTGCCGGGCCCGCTGTGCCACGGCGTCATCACCAAGGACGGCCGCGTCCACCTCGTCGGGTACGGCCGCGCCAACCACGCGGGCTTCGGCGACGACGACGTGCTGCGGGCGGTGATCGCCGAGAAGCGGCTGCCGCCCGACAACGAGGCGAACACCGACGGCAACCGCCATTTCTACGGCTTCGAGTGCGAGAACCTCGGCGACGGCGAGGACCCGTGGACCGACGCCCAGCTGGTCGCGATCGAGCAGGTGTCGGCCGCTGTCTGCCGGGTGCACGAATGGACGGAACGCTCGGTCATCGGCCACCTGGAGTGGCAGCCCGGAAAGATCGACCCGCGCGGGTTCACGATGGACGCGATGCGCGAGCGCATCGGCGAGCGCCTGAAGTGAACCGCGCGTGACAATGGGCGGGTGAACGCGCACACCCCCGTCGACCTGGCCTCCTTGCAGCCGAGACTCCCGTCCCCGCTCCAGGAGGCCGACGACGAGCGTTTCACCCGCCACGGCATCCGGCTGCTCCTCAAGCGGGACGACCTGATCCATCCGGAGCTGGCGGGCAACAAGTGGCGCAAGCTCGCCCGCAACCTCCGGGCCGCCGCCGGCCGCCCCGTCCTCACCTTCGGTGGCGCCTACTCCAACCATCTGCGCGCCACGGCCGCCGCGGGCCGCCTGCTCGACTTCCCGACCATCGGCGTCGTACGCGGCGACGAGCTGGCCTCGCGCCCCCTGAACCCGTCCCTCGCGCGGTGCGCGGCCGACGGCATGCGGCTGCACTTCGTGGACCGGACGACGTACCGCACCAAGGCCGACCCCCAGGCCCTCGCCGGCCTCCTGCGCACCCTGGCCGCAGAGGACGCGTACGTCGTCCCCGAGGGCGGCAGCAACTCCCTTGCCGTACACGGCTGTACGGCCCTCGGAGAGGAGCTGCGCGGCGCCGCCGACACGGCGGCCGTCGCCTGCGGCACGGGCGGCACCCTGGCCGGCCTCGCGGCGGGGCTCGCCTCCGGACAGCGGGCGATCGGGATACCCGTGCTCAAGGGCGGCTTCCTGGAGGCCGAAATCGAGCGCCTGCAGGTGGCCACTTTCGGAGATCGGCAGGGCGACTGGCGCCTGGCGGACCGCTTCCACTTCGGCGGGTACGCGCGTACGTCACCCGAACTCGACGCCTTTGCCGCCGACTTCGAGGAGCGCCACGGCCTGCCGGTGGAACGTCTCTATGTCGCCAAACTGCTTTACGGCCTCACCGTCCTCGCCGAGGAGGGCGCCTTCCCGCCCGGCACCCGCCTCGCCGCGGTGATCACGGGTCAGCCCGACGCCTCGCGATAGGCCGCGGCCTCCTCCAGGTCGAGCCTGCGCTGCAGGGTGCGCAGCATCTCGTCGTCGATGCGCCGCTCGTCGCGCAGCCGCACGAACACCTCCCGCTCGGCCTCCAGGGTCTCCCGGGACAGCCGCCGGTAGGTGTCGTCGGCCGACTCCCCCGTCACCGCGTTGGGCGCGCCCAGCCGCTCCCAGACGGCATTGCGGCGCCGCTCGAGGACGGTCCGCAGCCGGTCGGCGAGTGCGCTCGGCAGCGCGTTGCGCTCATCGGCGAGCAGCGCCTCCAGACGCGCCACAGCGGCCTGCGAGGCCTCGCTCTGGGCCTGCGCCTCCGCCAGCGTCTCGGCGTGCTCGTCGCGCCCCGGGATGCGCAGCAGGCGGATCAGGCCGGGCAGGCTGAGTCCCTGCACCACCAGCGTCCCGATGACCGTCGTGAAGGTCAGGAAGAGCACCAGATTGCGCGCCGGGAAGGGCGACCCGTCGTCCAGGACCTTCGGGATGGAGAACGCGATAGCCAGCGACACCACCCCGCGCATCCCCGCCCAGCCGACGATCAGCGGCCCGGTCCAGGTCGGATTGGTCTCGCGCTCCCTGATCCGCTTGAACAGGAGGCGGGGCAGGAAGGTCGCGGGATACACCCACACGAAGCGCGCCGCCACGACCACCAGGAAGACGGCCACCGCGTACCAGGCGGCACGCGCACCCTCGTACTCGCCCAACTCCTTGAGGACGACCGGCAATTGCAGCCCGATGAGCGCGAAGACGGCGGATTCGAGAACGAAGGCAACCATTTTCCAGACCGCCGCCTCCTGGAGCCTCGTCGCGAAGTCGACCTGCCAGGAGCGATGGCCCAGGTAGAGCGCGACGACCACCACGGCAAGCACCCCGGAGGCGTGGACCTCCTCGGCGGCGGCGTACGCGACGAACGGGATCAGGAGGGAGAGCGTGTTCTGCAGCAGGGCTTCCTTGAGGTGCGTGCGCAGCCAGTGCAGCGGCACCATCAGGACCAGGCCGACCCCGATCCCGCCGAGCGCCGCGAGCGCGAACTCGCCGATGCCGCCCGCCCAGCTCGCGCCCTCGCCGACCGCGGCGGCGAGCGCGACCTTGTAGGCGGTGATCGCGGTGGCGTCGTTCACCAGGGACTCGCCCTGCAGGATCGTCGTGATGCGCGAGGGCAGCCCGACCCGCCTGGCGATCGCCGTCGCCGCGACCGCGTCGGGCGGGGCGATCACCGCACCCAGCACGAGGGCGGCGGTGAGCGGCAGGTCCGGCACGATCAGATACACCGCGTAGCCGACGACGAGGGTCGCGAAGAGCACGTAGCCGACCGACAACAGCGCCACCGGGCGCCAGTTGGCCCGCAGATCGAGGTAGGAGCTCTCGACGCCCGCCGTGTACAGCAGGGGCGGCAGCAGCAGCGGCAGCACGATGTGCGGGTCCAGCTCGTACTGCGGCACCCCGGGCACGTACGCGAGGACGAGCCCCGCAGCGACGAGCAGCAGCGGCGCGGGCACCGGCGTGCGGCGCGCGATCCCGGCGACGGCCGCACTGCCCGCGACCAACAACAGCAATGGCAAGGCTTCCATCGGCTGAGCCGTCCCCAATCCTTCGTGCGCGACCGCAGGTGTCAGTCACGCGTCGTAACCTGGCAATCATGAACGAGTGCTCGCACGTCTCCCTGCTGCCGCACCCCGAACCCGCACCCCTGAGCCCCAGCTGCCTCGAGTGCGACGCCGCCGGCAGCCACCCGGTGCAGCTGCGGCTCTGTCTGGCCTGCGGACATGTGGGCTGCTGCGACTCCTCGCCGTTCCAGCACGCGACGGGGCACTTCAAGGAGACCGGGCACGAGGTGATGCGCAGCTTCGAGCCGGGTCAGAGCTGGCGCTGGTGCTTCGCCGACGGATCGATCGTCTGAGACGGCTCGACCGACCGACGTCCGCGACAGTTCGACCGACCGACGCCAAAGACGGTTTCGATCAACCGAGAAGGCCGAAAAGGTTGGACCGTACGGCGCCTGGGTACGTCAACCCGGCGCGCGCTGTTTCCAATTGGGCCCGCAGACCCCTAGCCACTGTCCGTACCCGTAGGCTTACTATGAGTGACAGATATGGGTCGGGGGCCGCGGACCGCCCCTGCAGGACACAGACCTTGGGAGCGCGATAGCGTCACCGCTGAGCCACGCTGCGCGTTACCCGTGCGACGCTGTGCCGGACCACCGCCCAGCGGCGGCCTGGTTGGTTCACAACCCCGAACAGAACAGCACGGATTGCTGAACGTGCTTGTACCGCCTTGGAGGTGAGGGTGTCCCAGTTCGCAGGCGAGCCCGGGAAACAGGACTTCGTGGAGGTCCGGCTGCCCGCTGCGGGTGCCTACCTGTCGGTGCTGCGTACGGCCACGGCCGGTCTCGCGGCGCGTTTGGACTTCACCCTGGACGAGATCGAGGATCTGCGCATCGCGGTCGACGAGGCGTGCGCGATCCTCCTCCAGCAAGCCGTACCCGGCTCCGTACTCAGCTGTGTGTTCCGGCTGGTGGACGACTCGCTCGAGGTCACGGTCTCGGCCCCGACCACCGACGGTCACGCACCCGCGCGGGACACCTTCGCCTGGACGGTGCTCTCCGCCCTCGCGGGGCAGGTCGACTCGCACGTCGACGAGGACAAGACCGTCTCGATCAGCCTGCACAAACAGCGCGGCGCCGGACCCGGGCCGGCGTGAGGGACGGGGACGGTCCGGTGCGGGACGAAGAGCGCAGCGCATGGGGTCTCCCCGCCGAGAGCACCGACGGCGGGGGCGGGGTACCGCGCACCGCGGGCATTCCCGAGCAGCAGGCCCGGCCGCACCCACAGGAGCCGGACGCGAGTGCGGCGGAGCAGGCGAGGCGCGATGACAGGGGCGAGCGCACAGCGCTCACCGGCCAGGTCGGCGGCGGGCGACGGGCGGGACACATGACAGAACATGGGCACAAACACGATCCGCACGACCGCAGCGGCGCGAAGTTGATGTTCGTCGAGCTGCGCAAGCTGCCCGACGGCAGCGCGGAGTACGCGGAGCTGCGCAACCAGCTGGTGCGGATGCACCTGCCGCTGGTCGAGCATCTGGCCCGCCGCTTCCGCAACCGCGGCGAGCCGCTGGACGACCTGACCCAGGTCGCGACCATCGGCCTGATCAAGTCGGTGGACCGCTTCGACCCGGAGCGCGGCGTCGAGTTCTCGACGTACGCGACCCCCACGGTCGTCGGCGAGATCAAGCGGCACTTCCGCGACAAGGGCTGGGCCGTCCGCGTCCCGCGCCGTCTGCAGGAGCTGCGACTCGCCCTCACCACGGCGACCGCCGAGCTCTCGCAGCAGAACGGGCGCTCACCCACGGTGCACGAACTCGCCGAGAAACTCGGGATCTCCGAGGAAGAGGTCCTGGAGGGCCTGGAGTCGGCCAACGCGTACTCCACGCTGTCCCTGGACGTCCCGGACACGGACGACGATTCCCCGGCCGTCGCGGACACCCTGGGCGCCGAGGACGAGGCGCTGGAGGGCGTCGAGTACCGCGAGTCCCTCAAGCCGCTCCTGGAGGACCTGCCGCCGCGCGAGAAGCGCATCCTGCTGCTCCGGTTCTTCGGGAACATGACGCAGTCGCAGATCGCCCAGGAAGTCGGCATCTCGCAGATGCACGTCTCGCGCCTGCTCGCGCGGACGCTGGCGCAGCTGCGGGAGAAGCTGCTGGTCGAGGAGTAGGACGCGAGTCCTGCCGAGGATCGAGGCGCGGGTCCGGCCCGTGCGGGCGTCGTTGCGCCCGTCTGCGAAGCAATGCCGTCAGGCATACGTCGCCACAAAGCCGGACCCCACCTCCACGGGCCCCCTGGGCCGCACCTCCACGGAAGCCCTGTCAGTGGCCGGGGCTACCCTGCAGGGGTGAGCGCCGATCAGAACCCCACCCCCGAAGCCACGCGACCGCCCCGGCTGACCGCCGCGGCGGCCCTTGCCGCCCTTGAGGGCCTGGCGCTGCTCGTCGCGGGCGCGTACATGCTGATCGTGGGCATCGCGGGCGACCCCGACGATGTTCAGCAGGCCGCCACAGGCGGCGTCACGATGATGGTGCTCGCCGCCATCCCGCTGCTCGCCGCACGCGGACTGCTCAAGCTCCGCAGCTGGAGCCGCGGGCCGGCCATCATCACGCAGATCCTGGCGCTCCCCGTCGCCTGGCAGCTCCTGCAGGTGAACAGCATCATGATCCCCGCCGGAATCGCCCTCGCCGTCGTGGCCGTCACGACCCTCGTCCTCCTGGTGAACCCCACCACCACCGAGGCGCTGGGCATCGGCCCGCGCGAATCCTGACCCCGAGAGCCGACCCCGGCCCTGACCAGCGGACCGAACTCGAACCAACCTCGGTCTGGGCCACGTAAAGAGCGATAGGTACTCTGCTTCGCATGCGCGCACTCCTCGTGGTCAACCCGGCAGCCACCACCACCAGTGCCCGCACCCGGGACGTACTGATCCACGCACTGGCCAGCGAGATGAAGCTCGAGGCTGTCACCACCGAGTACCGCGGCCACGCCCGCGACCTCGGCCGGCAGGCCGCCGAGAGCAAGGACATCGAGCTGGTCGTCGCCCTCGGCGGCGACGGCACGGTCAACGAGGTCGTGAACGGCCTCCTCCACCACGGCCCGCGCGAGAACCTGCCCGGCTTCGCGGTCGTCCCCGGCGGCTCCACCAACGTCTTCGCCCGCGCCCTCGGCCTGCCCAACGACCCGGTCGAGGCCACCGGAGCCCTGCTCGACGCGCTCCGGAGCGGCAGTCAACGAACGGTCGGGCTCGGCCTCGCGGCCGGCACACCCGGCACCGACGACGAAGCGGTCCCCGAGCGCTGGTTCACCTTCTGCGCGGGCTTCGGCTTCGACGCGGGAGTCGTGGGCCGGGTCGAACAGCAGCGGGAACGCGGCAAGCGCTCGACCCATGCGCTGTACGTGCGTCAGGTGGTCCGGCAGTTCCTCGAGGAACCCAACCGCCGGCACGGCCTGGTCACCCTGGAGCGCCCCGGCGAGGACCCGGTGGACGACCTGGTGATGTCGATAGTCTGCAACACCTCTCCCTGGAGCTACCTGGGCAATCGCCCCTTGTACGCCTCCCCGCAGGCCTCCTTCGACACCGGCCTCGACGTGCTCGGTCTGCGCAAACTGACCACCCCCGCGGTGACCCGTTACGCGACGCAGCTGCTCACTTCGACCCCCGAGCGCGGACCTCAGGGCAAGCACGCGGTCACGCTGCATGACCTGACGGACTTCACCTTGCAATCAAAGGCCCCACTGCCCTTCCAGATGGACGGTGACCACCTGGGGCTGCGTACGAGCGTGACGTTCACAGGCGTACGCCGCGCACTGCGTGTGATTGTGTGAGTGGAAGGGCCTAAAGTCCTTTCACTCGAACGTTTAGACCAGGGTCCACCCCATGGAAGTACGGCTGTGAGGCAGTCGACACCGAGGAATCAAAAAAAACTTTCCAGAAGGGGTTGTATCCGCAGCCGAGGTTTGCGAATCTCTTCTTGGCGCTCGACGCGGCCCGCAACACCGGCCCCACAGAGAGTCCGAATCCTCCTCCACATCACAGGACCTTCACCAGGTAACTGGCAGTCGGCCCTTCCCTTGCGGAGGGATTCGTGAAAGCGTTCACATTCACAAGCAACCTGCATGTAATACCAAAGAGAGGTAGCAGCCATGGACTGGCGTCACAACGCCATTTGCCGCGAAGAAGACCCCGAGCTCTTCTTCCCCATCGGCAACACCGGTCCTGCGCTGCTGCAGATCGAGGAAGCCAAGGCCGTCTGCCGCCGCTGCCCCGTTGTGGAGCAGTGCCTGCAGTGGGCGCTCGAGTCCGGCCAGGACTCCGGCGTCTGGGGTGGCCTCAGCGAGGACGAGCGCCGCGCAATGAAGCGCCGCGCCGCTCGCAACCGGGCGCGCAACGCGAGCGCCTGAAGCCCCAACGAGCCTGAGCCCGGCGGCGCGTACGGCTGGTACGCATCTCCCGCCCCCGAGCCGCAGCGCGCAGTACCCCCGATGCGCATAGCAACGTGAGCCTTGAGCCCCGGACCGCAGTAAGGTCCGGGGCTTACTGCTGTTCCGGGCCAATTCCCTTTACAGGGCGCTTATTTGTGCACTTGTGCCCGTGATCTTTGTGAATTTGTGCGGGAGTTGACCGGGGCGCTCACCACAGAGCGCGTACGCCCTATTTGTCGTTGCGGACCGGAATGTCGAGCACGACCTGGGTACCGCGCTCGGGCGCCGGGACCATGTCGAAGGTGCCGCCCAACTCGCCCTCCACCAGGGTGCGGACGATCTGCAGGCCCAGATTGCCGGCCCGCTGCGGGTCGAAGCCCTCGGGCAGGCCCACGCCGTCGTCCTGGACCGTGATGAGGAGGCGACCGTCCTTGCCGGTGCCGCCGCGGACCGCGGAGACCTCGACGTTGCCCTGATCACCCTCACGGAAGCCGTGCTCCAGGGCATTTTGCAGCACTTCGGTGAGCACCATGGAGAGCGGTGTGGCGACTTCGGCGTCCAGGATGCCGAAGCGGCCGGTGCGGCGGCCGGTGACCTTGCCCGGTGAGATCTCGGCGACCATCGCGAGCACACGGTCCGCGATCTCGTCGAACTCGACCCGCTCGTCCAGATTCTGGGACAGCGTCTCATGGACGATCGCGATCGATCCGACGCGGCGTACGGCCTCTTCGAGCGCTTCGCGGCCCTTGTCGGAGTCGATGCGGCGGGCCTGGAGGCGGAGCAGGGCGGCGACCGTCTGCAGATTGTTCTTCACCCGGTGGTGGATCTCCCGGATGGTGGCGTCCTTGGTGATCAACTCGCGCTCGCGGCGGCGCAGTTCGGTCACATCGCGCGCGAGTACGAGGGAGCCGATGCGGGTGCCCTTGGGCTTGAGCGGGATGGCGCGGAGCTGGATGACGCAGTCATTGCCCTCGACCTCCGTCTCGCGCGGGGCCCAGCCGCTGGCGAGCTTGACCAGGGCCTCGTCCACCGGGCCGCGGGACGGGGCGAGTTCGGCGGTCGCCTTGCCGAGGTGGTGGCCGACGAGGTCGGCGGCGAGGCCCAGGCGGTGGTACGCGGACAGCGCGTTCGGCGAGGCGTACTGCACCGTGCCGTCCGCGTCCAGGCGGATCAGGCCGTCGCCGACGCGGGGTGAGGCGTCCATGTCGACCTGCTGACCCGGGAAGGGGAACGATCCTGCGGCGATCATCTGGGCCAGGTCGGAGGCGCTCTGCAGGTAGGTCAGTTCCAGGCGGCTCGGCGTACGCACCGTGAGCAGGTTGGTGTTGCGCGCGATGACGCCGAGGACGCGGCCCTCGCGGCGTACCGGAATCGACTCGACGCGGACCGGGACCTCCTCGCGCCACTCCGGGTCGCCCTCGCGCACGATGCGGCCCTCGTCCAGGGCGGCGTCCAGCATGGGGCGGCGGCCGCGCGGGACCAGGTGGCCGACCATGTCGTCCTGGTAGGACGTGGGGCCGGTGTTGGGGCGCATCTGGGCGACGGAGACATAGCGGGTGCCGTCGCGCGTGGGGACCCACAGGACGAGGTCGGCGAAGGAGAGGTCGGAGAGCAGCTGCCACTCCGAGACCAGCAGATGGAGCCACTCGAGGTCGGTGTCCCCGAGGGCGGTGTGCTGGCGTACGAGGTCGTTCATGGAGGGCACGTGTGCGAGCGTACCTGTCGGCTCGGACAAGCCGGTCCCGCGCTCTCGTCAGGGCCCACAAACACCCGCGGGCCGCGGCGCCTGGGAGGGACCCTCAGCCCTACCGGCACCGCAGCCCGGAGCATTGCCGACCGTCGGGTGTGCGGTCCCGTGCGGTCGGTGGGAGATCTCGGCGCAGTCAGGGCAGAGAGCGCGAGAACCCCGATCCGCCCTTCTGTGCGGGAAGAGCGGAAGCTTTCTGTACAGCTTTACCTGTGCATTGTGGACTAGACCATTCTCCGATGTCCATGCGTCGGCCGGGGTTTGTTCTTGTTTCTTTCTCCGAGTCGACGCCGTCCGGGGTCGACTCTAGGCGCTCACCGGGGCCGGCCATGCCTGCATGGCAAAGTTCGCCACCCGTTCCAGCTCCTGCCGCGTCGCGCCGTCGCGTGCCTGCTGGGACATTCCTTGCAGAACGGCCCCGCTGTAGCGGGCGAGACCCTGGGCGTCGGCGTCCGCCGGGAGCCCACCGGCGGCGATGTCCGCGCGGATGCGGCGCTCGAACTCGGCGAGGTTGGCGTTGCGCCGGTCCCGCAGGGACTGCTCGACCTCGGGCGTCGTGCAGTTGGTGGCGGCATGGATGACCAGGCAGCCGTGCGGGTGGCCGGATTCGGTGTACGCGGTCGCCGCCTCGTGCAGCATGCGCCCTATGGCGGCGCGGGCGGTCGGCTCCTCGTCGAGGGCGCGGCGGCCGAAGGAGGCGTACCGCGTTCCGTACTCGACGACGACCTCCGCGAACAGGGAGCGCTTGTCGCCGAAGGCCGCGTACAGGCTGGGCGGGCCGATGCCCATGGCGCGGGTCAGGTCGGCGACCGAGGTGGCCTCGTATCCGCGCTCCCAGAACGTCTCGATCGCTTTCACGAGCGCCGCCTCACGGTCGAAGGAGCGGGGGCGGCCGCGCTGCTTCACCGGTTGCCCCACAGGCCGCTCCTCCTGCCGCGTCACGTCCCGGCCCTGGTCAGCGGGCTTCTTCGTCACCATGGAGTGAATTCTATAGCGGGCACTAGAAAAACGGAGAGGGATCGGGTTACGGTTCTTTCTGTAGCGACCGCTAGAGAAATAAGGGGGCGTCGCCATGGGCACGCTTGCAGGCAAGACGGCACTGGTCACGGGTGGCAGCCGGGGCATCGGGCGAGGCATCGCGGAGCGCCTCGGGCGCGACGGCGCGCGGGTCGCCGTGCATTACGGGAGCAATGAGGTGGCCGCGAAGGAGACCGTGGCCGCGATCGAGGCGGCGGGCGGTTCCGCGTTCGCGATCGGGGCGGAGCTCGGGGTGCCGGGGGACGCGGCTGCGCTGTGGGCGGAGTTCGACAAGCATGCGGACGGGGTCGACGTCCTGGTGAACAACGCGGGCATCGGGCTGTACGGAACGATCACGGACGTCCAAGAGGCTGACTACGACCGGGTGTTCGCGGTGAACGCGAAGGCGCCGTTCTTCATCGTCCAGGAGGGGCTCGGCCGGCTCCGGGACGGCGGACGGATCATCAACATCTCGTCGGGCGTGACCCGGATCGCCTTCCCCATCACGGTGGCGTACTCGATGACGAAGGGCGCGATCAACACGCTTACGCACACGCTCGCCAAGGACCTGGGTCCGCGAGGAATCACGGTGAACGCGGTGGCGCCGGGGATCATCGACACCGAGGCACTGGACGGGCTCCCCGCCGAGCAGAAGACGGGCATGGCCGCGTACTCTACCTTCAACCGCATAGGCCGGCCCTCGGATGTGGCGGACATCGTGTCCTTCGTGGCGTCGGAGGACGGGCGATGGGTGACGGGGCAGGTCATCGATGCGACTGGGGGGTCGGCGTTGGGGGTTTGAGCAAAGGGGGCTCCGGGTGATGGGTGTGCGGGGCAGACGGGCAGACGGGGCAAAAATCAGCCCCTCCGGCGTTTGAGGAGCGGGGGTCCGGGGGCGGCGCCCCCGCGACCTCGACCAGGTCGACCACGACCGGGGATCGGGGCCACCCACCAGGGTCGACCTCGACAGGGACCGGGGCCAGCCCCGAAACTCTCAGCGGTTGCCCCCAACGGGGCCCGGGGCCAAGCCCCGGCAGACCCCGCCCCACCTAGCGGCCGGCGCAACCGCGTGGTCGACTGGGGTACGCCCCGGCGCAGTCACGCCAGGCCGTGCCGGACGCAGGCCCCATCCCCGCCACCACTCGGGAGGCAGCCCGATGTCCGCCTCGACACCGGCCCCGCAGAGCGAGCGCCCGGGCCGGATCATGTCCGGCGAGATGGCCGAGCAGCCCGCCGTGCTGCGCCGCATCCTCGACAAGGGTGCGCCCAGGATCCGTGCCGTCGCCGGTGAGATCTCCGCCCGCAAGCCGCGCTTCGTCCTGCTCACGGCGCGTGGCACGTCGGACAACGCGGCGCTGTACGCGAAGTATCTGCTCGAGATCCAACTGGGCCTGCCCTGCGGCCTCGCGTCCATGTCCACCACGACCGCGTACGGCGCCAAGCCGGACCTGCGGGACGTCCTCGTCATCACGGTCAGCCAGTCCGGCGGCTCGCCCGACCTGGTCGCCTCGACACAGGCCGCGCGCGAGGCCGGGGCGATCACGCTGGCGGTGACCAACAACCCGGATTCGCCGTTGGCCGCGGTCTCCGAGTTCCACATCGACATTCTGGCCGGACCGGAGAAGGCCCTTCCCGCCACCAAGACGTACACCGCTTCCCTGCTGGCGCTGTATCTCTTCGTCGAGGGGTTGCGGGGCGGCGACGGGGCCGCCGCGCGGGTGCTGCCCGAGCTCGCCGCGGGGCTGCTGGCCCGGCAGGCGGAGATCAAGCAGCTGGCCTCGCGTTATCGGTTCGCCGAGCGCATGGTCATCACCTCACGCGGCTATGGCTATCCGACCGCGAAGGAGGCGGCGCTGAAGCTGATGGAGACGAGCTACATCCCCGCGCTGTCCTATTCGGGCGCCGATCTGCTGCACGGGCCGCTGGCCATGGTGGACAACATCTCGCCGGTGATCGCGGTGGTGACGGACGGCAAGGGCGGGGCCGCGCTGCAGCCGGTGCTTGACCGGCTGCGGGGGCGGGGTGCCGATCTGGTGGTGGTAGGGCCGAAGGCGCAGGTGGAGCAGGCCTCGGCCGGGTTCGTGCTGCCGAGCGAAGGCGTGCGGGAGGAGTTGCAGCCGATCCTGGAGATCATCCCGCTGCAGCTGCTCGCGTACGAGGTGACCATCGCGCGCGGTCAGGATCCGGACGCCCCGCGCGCTCTGGCCAAGGTGACGGAGACCCACTGAGGCGACTCGCTGAGGCGACCCGCCGAGAGGACCCGCTGAGGCGCGGTCCGTGAGGTGGCTCGATCCTGCTGACGAGCGGGTATGCGCGAGAGGAGCAATAGCGGGCGCGGGGGCGGCCCAGTTCTGTTAGATTGGTCTATACCACATCTGTGCCCTGGACCCCTCGAACAGATCGGATGGCCCCAGCGTGGAAGTTGTCATCGTCCCGGACGCCAAGGCAGGCGGAGAGCTCATCGCGGAGGCCATGGCCGCCCTGCTGCGCCGCAAGCCCGACGCGCTGCTCGGCGTTGCCACCGGCTCTACCCCGCTGCCCATCTATGAGGCGCTGACCGCCAAGGTCGCCGCCGGTGACGTGGATGCCTCGCGTGCGCGGATCTGCCAGCTCGACGAGTACGTCGGCCTGCCCGCCGGGCACCCCGAGGCCTACCGGGCCACGGTGCTGCGGCAGGTCGTCGAGCCGCTCGGGCTGAGCGAGGCATCGTTCATGGGGCCGGACGGTGGCGCCGAGGACGTGCAGGCCGCGTGCCTGGCGTACGACAAGGCGCTGGCCGAGGCCGGTGGGGTGGATCTGCAGATCCTGGGGATCGGCACGGACGGGCACATCGGGTTCAACGAGCCCTGCTCGTCGCTGGCTTCGCGGACGCGGATCAAGACGCTCGTCGAGCAGACGCGGATCGACAATGCGCGGTTCTTCGACAACGACATCGACCAGGTTCCGCATCACGTGATCACGCAGGGCATCGGGACGATCCTCGAGGCCCGGCATCTGGTGCTGCTTGCCACGGGTGAGGGCAAGGCGGATGCGGTTGCGCAGACTGTGGAGGGGCCGATCTCCGCGCTCGTTCCGGCGTCGGCGCTGCAGTTGCATCAGCATGCGACGGTTGTGGTTGATGAGGCTGCTGCGTCCAAGCTGAAGCTTGCGGACTACTTCCGGCACGCCTTCGACAACAAGCCTGCTTGGCAGGGTATTTGAGGCCTCCGGCCTCGCCGCTGGGCGTTGGACGCCGGGTTCCCGTGGGTGGGGGCTCGGCGTCTTTTTGTTCCCCACCCCACCCCTTCCCGTAAGGCTGCCGCCGGCTTCAACGACTGTCACTGATGTCCTCAAACGCCGGACGGGCTGATTCATCAGAGATGAATCAGCCCGTCCGGCGTTTGAGGCCCCTGGGGCTCCTAAGCCCCCGCGATGACCTCCGCCGCAGCCAAACCGCACACGCGGGCCGCGCCGTGTGTGGCGATGTGGAGAGGGCCCCGGGCCGGGGCCTGGGGAATGCCCATTTCCACCACGATCGTGTCGGGGCGGGCCGCCAGCAAGGCGTCGAGGGCCCCGGCCATCCACGCGTGCCGATGCTCGTCGCGGACCACCGCGACGATGCGGCGGGAGCCGGCCGCCGCGAGGGCCTCTCCCCCGGCGCCGTCCCCGGTGAAGCTCCCCGTCTCCGTGCCGGGCAGCACCCGGGCCAGCTCGGCGCCCACGCCCCAGGGGGTCTCGTCGCCGACCGCGATGTTGGCGAGCGGGGTGAAGGCCGCGACATACGGGGCCTCGGTGAGCGGGGCTGAGAACTCGGCGGAGCGGGTGACCGTCAGCGCCCGGCGCGCGGCGACCAGGCCGATCGAAGGGTCGGGCGTGCCGGGTTCACGTACCGCCGAAGCGGTCCAGGAGGCCAGGTCGCGCACCCGGGCGGCGGCGTCGGCGAGGCGCTCCTCGGGGAGTTCGCCGGCGCGGACCGCCGCGACCAGGGCGTCGCGCAGGCGCAGGACCGTGTCCTCGTCGGCCAGTCCCCCGCCGACGCAGATCGCGTCGGCGCCCGCGGCGAGGGCGAGGACGGTGCCGCGTTCGATGCCGTACGTCGCCGAGATGGCCTGCATCTCCATGCCGTCGGTGATGATCAGGCCGTCGAAGCCGAGCTCCTCGCGGAGCAGTCCGGTGAGGATGCGCGGCGACAGCGTCGCGGGACGGTCCGCGTCGAGCGCGGGCAGCAGGATGTGCGCGCTCATCACGGCCTTGGTGCCGGCCGCGATCGCGGCGCGGAACGGCACCAACTCCCGCTCGCGCAGCACGTCGAGGCCCACGTCGATGCGGGGCACGGCGTGGTGCGAGTCGACGGCGGTGTCCCCGTGGCCGGGGAAGTGCTTGGTGCTGGCCGCGACTCCGGAGGACTGCAGGCCCTCCACGTAGGCCGCGGTGTGCCGCGCCACGAGGGTCGGGTCCGCGCCGAAGGAACGTACGCCGATGACGGGGTTGTCCGGGTGGGAGTTGACGTCCGCGGACGGCGCCCAGTTGAGGTTGACCCCGCAGGCAGCGAGGCGGCGGCCGAGTTCGCGGGCGACCGCCCGGGTCAGGTCCGCGTCATCGACCGCGCCGAGCGCGTGGTTGCCGGGGAAGGAGGAGCCGGCCCGCACCTCGAGGCGGGTGACGTCGCCGCCCTCCTCGTCGATGGCGACGAGCACGTCGTCGCGCTCGGCCCGCAACTGGGCGGTCAGGGCGGCCAGTTGCTCGGAGGATGTGATGTTGCGGCCGAACAGGCCGACGGAGGTGAGGCCTTCGCCGATGCGGCGGAGCAGCCAGTCCGGGGCGCTGGTGCCGACGAAGCCCGGCTGCAGGACGGTGAGGGCGTCACGGGTCAGCGTGTCCGTGCCGCGGGTGAGTGTCGTCATATGGCGGGGGTTATCCCTTCACGGCGCCGGAGGTGAGGCCCGTGGCCATCTTCTTCTGGATGACCATGAAGAAGATCACCACCGGCAGTGCGATCAGGGTGGAGGCGGCCATCAGGGCGCCGTAGTCCGTTCCGCGCTCGGTGGTGAACGTCATCAGCCACACATTGAGTGTGTACTTCTCGTTGTCGTTCATGAGGATGTACGCGAAGAGATACTCGTTCCACGCGTTCACCAGGGCGAAGATGGACGCCGCGGCGAGTCCCGGGGCGAGCAGCGGGAAGATCACCCGGCGGAAGGCCCCCATGCGGGTGCAGCCGTCCACCATCGCGGACTCCTCGAGCTCCACCGGGATGTTGACCACGAACCCGCGGATCATGACCACCGCGAAGGGCAGCGTGGAGACCAGGTAGACGGTGATCAGGCCCCAGTACTCGTTGAGTCCGCCCATGGTGTTGAGCTGGGCGTAGATGGGGATCAGCATCGCCGTCGGCGGCAGCATCTGGACCAGGATCAGGACCATGAGCAGCGACTTGCGGCCGAAGAAGCGGAACCGGCCGATGGCCAGCGCCGCGAGCGTCGCGATGACCATGCCGCCGACCACCGCGGTGACCGAGACGATCAGGCTGGACTCGACCGCGGTGCCGAAGTTCGGCTGCTTCACCGCACGCGCGAAGTTGTCGAAGGTGAACGACGAGGGCCACAGCGTCTGGTCGTACGACCGGATCTCGTGGTTCGGGCGCACCGAGCTGATGACGAGCCAGTACACCGGGAAGGCCATCACCACGGAGATGAGCAGGCCCAGGATGTTGTAGCTGAGCCGGGTCTTCTTGCGGTCGGGGCGCAGTACCTGCTGCTCGGCGGCGTCGCCGGTCTTGCCGGCGGGGGCGGTGGAGGTGGAGGTGCTCATTCGACCTCTCCTGTCTTCATGAGCTGGCGCAGGTAGTACACGGCCACGCCGGCCAGGAGCAGCACGGTGATCAGGGCGAGCGCGGTGCCCTGGCTGAACGAGGTGGACTCGAACGCCTTGGAGTAGGAGTACAGACCGAGGGTCTGGTACTCGGGCTCCGGCTCGTTGCCGCGCAGCAGCCAGATCTGGCCGAAGACGTTGAAGTCCCAGATCACCGAGAGCGTGGCGACCATGGTGAAGACCGGCTTGATGACCGGCCAGGTGACGAACCGGAAGACACCGAAGGCTGCCGCGCCGTCCAGCGAGGCGGCCTCCTCCAGTTCCTTCGGGACCTGGGTGAGGGCCGCGTACAGCGTGATCACCACGAACGGGATGGCGCCCCACACGACGAGGGCCGTGATGACGCCGAAGCCCTGCCAGGGGTCGAGGAACCAGTTGTGGCCGAGCCAGTCCTCGCCCACGACCTTGGCGATGAGGGTGTTGACCAGGCCGTAGTCGGAGTCGGCCATCCAGCGGAAGATGGAGGTGGCGACCATCAGCGGCATCGACCAGGCGGCGATCAGCGCGACGGTCAGGACGAGCCGGACCCAGGTGGTCAGCCGCATCATCAGCAGCGCGATCAGCAGGCCGAGGGCCATGGTCAGGGTCACGCACACGCCCATGAACAGGACGGTGCGGCCGGTGACATCCCAGAACTCGGGGTCCTTGAAGATGTTGGTGAACTGCTCGAAGCCCACCCACGGCGGGTCGTCGCCCGTCCACAGCTCGCGCCGGCCCATGTCCTGGAACGACATGATCACGGTCTTGCAGAGCGGGTAGGCGTACACCGCGGCCACGGCCACGATCGCCGGCAGGATCAGGAGGTACGGGAGAAGCGCGCCCTTCATGCGGCGCCGCGAGGGGCTCTTGCCACTCTTGCTCTTGGTGCTCTTTCCCGACGGCGTCGGGCTGTTCTCCTTGGTGGTGCGGGGTACCGGAACCGGCGGACCGGCGGCCTTGGTATCGGCGGCAGTCACGGTGGCTGACCTTCCGTTTGTCTCTCTGCACCGGTCGCTGAGCGGACGCGGTGCACCGAAAGGGGCGGCCGGGCGGGCCCGTTGATGCCGGACCCGCCCGCCGCCAGGGAGCCTGCGGGTCAGGTTGCCCTGCGTCCGCTCACGGCTCCAGGAGTGCTACTCCTTGTTGATCAGCTCGTTGATCTTCGCGTCCGCCTTCTTGGTGGCGTCGTCGATCGAGTCACCCTTGAGGATGTCGAGGAGGACGTTCTCCAGAACGTTGGACTTCTCGATCGCGGTCCAGCCCGGGGCGATCGGCGTGAACCAGGCGTCCGGCACCGCGTTGGCGACCGCGGCGGTCTCCGGCTTGGTCTTCAGCGGCTCGAGCTGCTTGGTGTTGTTGGGCAGGATGTTCTTGGACGCGAGCACTCCCTCGGACTTCTCCGAGGTGAACATCGAGACCCACTCCTCGCCCAGGTCGGCGACCTTGGACTTGCTGGTCACCGCGAGGTCGGAGCCGCCGATGAAGGAGGGCAGCGCCTTGCCGTTCGGGCCCGGCATACCGGTCGTGGCGATCTTGTCCTTGAGCTTCGGGTTGCCGTTGTTCTTGCCGTCGATGACGGAGCCGGCCTCCCAGCCGTTGCCGTAGAGCACGGCGGCCTTCTCGTTCGCCATGACGTTGGCGTGGTCCTGCTCGTCCTTCGTCTGGTCGGCCTTGTTGTACTTCTTGACCAGGTTGATGTAGTGCTCGAGGCCCTTCTTGGCCTCGGGGCTGGAGAGCGTGGCCTTCCACTCCTTGGCGCCCTCGTCGTACTCGGCGATCTTGCCGCCGTACGCGGCGACGTACGACTGCGCCGCGTACCAGTAACGACCCGGCAGGTAGAGGGAGGAGAAGCGCTTGTCCTTCGCGCCGTACTCGGCCTGCACCTTGTCCATCGCCTTGAGGAACTCGTCCTCGGTCGTCGGCAGGGTGTCCTTGCCGGTCGACTTCTTGAGCATGTCCTTGTTGTAGATGGCCACTCGGGCGCCCGCGTAGTACGGGACGCAGTAGAGCTTGCCCTCGAAGGAGCAGGTGTCCTTGAGGCCCTGGATCCAGGTATCCGAGTTGTCGTACTTCTTGGGGTCGACCTCGGCGAGCGCGCCGTTCAGGATGTACTGCATGGTCTCGGTGTTGCCGAGCTCCACGACGTCCGGGAACTTGTCGCCGCCGAGCGCGGTGTCCAGCTTCTTGGCCTTGTCGGCCCACTGCTGGTACTGCACCTTGACCTTGACGTTCGGGTACTTCTTCTTGAACTGCGCGTTGACGTCCTCGACCAGCTCCGGCCAGGTGCTCTGCGCGTCGACCATCAGCCAGACGGTCAGGGTCTCGTCGCGGTCCTTCGGGTTCTTCGACGAGTTGCTGCCACCGTCGTCACCACAGGCCGCGATTCCGGTCATCATCGCCGCGACACCCACGGCCGCTATGAGCTTGCGCTTCATGCCACTCTCCTCAAGGGAAACCCCGCCTACCCCCCTGCCCACCGCGGTGACATACGCCAAGTACTGCCCGTGGGGCCGGGACCTGGTCTTTAATGGTGTAGACCAGTACGGGGAGCTTGGCCTAGACCTTTAGGGGTGTCAAGGGTGTATAAGAGGGGTCCCACATCCCGTTACCTGACCGACACCTGAGCGAGCGCGGCCGGTCCGGGCCGGGCCGTGCCACCATGTGAGCCGCAACAGACGGAGGAGCCGGTGACGGCAACAACCCAAGAGCCGGGAAGGCGGGGCATGGGCACCGACGCTGGCAGGACGCAGCCCGAAGTGAACACCGCGAGCGGCGCATCGGGTGAGTCCGCGACCGCCGGGCGCACCGCGCGCGTGCCCAAGTACTACCGGCTCAAGAAGCACTTGCTGGACATGACCGAGACGCTGCCGCCCGGCACACCGGTCCCGCCGGAGCGCACCCTGGCCGCCGAGTTCGACACCTCGCGCACCACCGTGCGCCAGGCCCTGCAGGAGCTCGTCGTCGAGGGCCGGCTCGAGCGGATCCAGGGCAAGGGCACCTTCGTCGCCAAGCCCAAGGTCTCCCAGTCGCTCCAGCTCACCTCGTACACCGAGGACATGAGGGCACAGGGCCTCGAACCCACCTCGCAGCTCCTGGACATCGGCTACATCACCGCCGACGACCGCCTCGCCGAACTGCTCGACATCACCACCGGCGGCCGCGTCCTGCGCATCGAGCGCCTGCGCCTCGCGAACGCCGAGCCGATGGCGATCGAGACCACCCATCTGTCGGCCAAGCGCTTCCCCGCCCTGCGCCGCTCGCTCGTCAAGTACACCTCTCTCTACACGGCACTCTCCGAGGTGTACGACGTACGGCTCGCGGAGGCCGAGGAGACGATCGAGACGTCCCTCGCGACCCCGCGCGAGGCCGGCCTGCTCGGCACGGACGTCGGGCTTCCGATGCTGATGCTGTCGCGGCACTCGCTCGACGCACAGGGGCAGCCGGTGGAGTGGGTGCGGTCGGTGTACCGGGGCGACCGCTACCGGTTCGTGACGCGCCTGAAGCGCCCGAACGACTGATAAGCAACCTGAACTTGCGTACCCCGTAGCGCAGTTGACCTCACTGCTCTACGTTCCTTCCGGCATGGCATGACGCACGACGCGTACGTCGTCACATGAGGCGCGTACGTCGTCGCATGAACGGGAGGGCTGCCCGGTGCGCACTGCAAGTCCTAGAACCATCGTGATCTGGTCGCTCGTGGCGCTGGTCGGCGCCGCCGGATGGACCGTGCTCGCGCTGTCGAGGGGCGAGGAGGTGTCGGCCACCTGGATGGTCGCCGCCGCCCTCGGCTCGTACGCGATCGCCTATCGCTTCTACTCGAAGTTCATCGTCGACCGGGTGCTCAAGGTCGACAAGACCCGCGCCACCCCGGCCGAACGCCTCGACAACGGCATCGACTTCCACCCGACCGACCGCCGGGTGCTGCTCGGGCACCACTTCGCCGCGATCGCGGGCGCCGGGCCGCTGGTGGGACCGGTGCTCGCCGCCCAGATGGGATACCTGCCCGGCACCATCTGGATCATCGTCGGCGTGATCTTCGCGGGGGCCGTACAGGACATGGTCGTCCTGTTCTTCTCAACTCGGCGCAACGGCAAGTCCCTCGGCCAGATGGCACGCGACGAGATCGGGCCGTTCGGCGGGGCCGCCGCGCTGCTCGCCGCGTTCTCCATCATGATCATCCTGCTCGGGGTGCTCGCGCTTGTGATCATCGGTGCTCTCGCCCAGTCGCCGTGGGGCACCTTCTCCATCGCGATGACCATTCCGATCGCGCTGTTCATGGGCTTCTACCTGCGGGTGATCCGGCCGGGCCGGGTCTCCGAGGTCTCGCTGATCGGCGTCGGGCTGCTGCTGCTCGCGATCGTGTCGGGCCGGTGGGTCGCCGAGTCGTCGCTCGCCGATACGTTCACGCTGGACGCCAAGACGCTGGTCTGGTGGCTGATCGGGTACGCGTTCGTCGCCTCCGTGCTGCCGGTCTGGACGCTGCTCGCCCCGCGTGACTACCTCTCCACCTTCATGAAGGTCGGCACCATCGCGCTGCTCGCGATCGGCGTGGTCATCGCGGCGCCGACCCTGAAGATGGACGCGATCACCGACTTCGCGAGCCGCGGCGACGGGCCGGTCTTCGCGGGCTCGCTCTTCCCGTTCGTCTTCATCACCATCGCCTGCGGTGCCCTCTCCGGCTTCCACGCGCTCATCTCCTCGGGCACCACCCCGAAGATGATCGAGAAGGAGTCGCAGATCCGGATGATCGGGTACGGCTCCATGCTGATGGAGTCGTCCGTCGCGGTCATGGCGCTCGTGGCGGCCTCGATCATCGACCCGGGGCTCTACTTCTCGATGAACGCCCCGGCCGGGGTCGTCGGGGAGACGGTCAAGTCCGCCTCGCAGGCGGTCGCGAACTTCGGCTACTCCATCTCCCCCGCCGACCTGGCCAAGGCCGCGGCGGACGTCGAGGAGGCCTCGCTCAACCACCGCACGGGTGGCGCGCCCACGCTCGCGATCGGGGTCTCGGAGATCTTCTCCAAGGTCACCGGGTCCGGCATGAAGGCCTTCTGGTACCACTTCGCGATCATGTTTGAGGCGCTGTTCATCCTGACCGCGCTCGACGCCGGCACCCGGGTCGGCCGGTTCATGCTGCAGGACATGCTCGGCAACGTCGTCAAGCCCTTCCGCGACGTGAGCTGGAAGCCCGGTCTGCTCATCAGCAGCGCGGCCGTGGTGGGCCTGTGGGGCTACTTCCTGTGGGCCGGCGTGAACGACCCGCTCGGCGGGATCAACCAGCTCTTCCCGATCTTCGGCATCTCCAACCAGCTGCTCGCGGCGGTCGCGCTGACCGTCTGCACCACCCTGCTGATCAAGTCCGGCCGGCTCAAGTGGGCCTGGATCACCGGGATTCCGCTCGCCTGGGACGCGACAGTGACCCTGACGGCGAGCTTCCAGAAGGTCTTCTCGGGCGACCCCAGGCTGGGCTTCTTCGCCCAGCGCGACCTGTACCAGGGCATGCTCGATTCGGGGAAGTTCCCGCCGGGCATGACTGCCGAGAAGGCACGCACCATCGTCACCAACTCCACGGTGGACGGCGTCCTTTCCGCCGTGCTCGCGCTCCTCATCGTGATCGTCATCGCCGACGCGACCCGCGTCTGCATCCGGCACGTCCGCAATCCGGACGCGTCCCGGCTCAGTGAGGCGCCGTACGTCGAGTCGAAGCTGAAGGCACCGGCCGGGCTCTGGGCCACGGCCGAGGAGAAGCGGGAGGAGGCACGCGATGCTGTCGGTGCTCCGCCGGGCAGCTAGGCACGTCCGTTGGTACGTACGGGAATTGACTGATGAGTCGGCATACGACAGGTATGTCGCGCATCTCCGGAAGGGGCATCCGGGGGCTTCTGTGCCGTCACGGCGGGAGTTCGAGCGGATGCGTACGAAGATGCAGGAGGCCGACCCCAGGCGGGGCTTCCGCTGCTGTTAGCGGACTCGGCGACGTCGACGCGGGAACGCGACTTCAGAAACCAGCGACCGATATGCGGACAGGGGGTTCCGTGGCGCGAAAGCGTCCCCTAGATTGCCTGCGCATTACACAGGTGATCAGCGAGGGGACGGAGCCACGGAATGCCCGAAGAGTCAGGTTCGCCTGAAGTGACAAGACCAGCGCCGGTGGTGACACCGGTGCGCGTCGTCATCGCGCTCTGCCTGTTCGCGCCGTTCGTGGCGATGCTCTGGGTGGGTTCGTACGCGAAGACCGAGCCCACGGTCGGCGGCATCCCGTTCTTCTACTGGTACCAGATGCTGTGGGTGCTGATTTCCACCGTGCTGACGATGACCGCGTACACGCTGTGGAACCGTGACCAGCGCGCCCGCAAGGCCGCCGCTCAGGCCGCTCAGGCCCAGACTCAGGGCGGGGGTGCGTCGGCATGAAGGACGGCGTGAACGGCGTCGCACTCGCCGTCTTCATCTTCTTCTTCCTGGCCGTCACGGTCATGGGCTTCCTCGCCTCGCGCTGGCGCAAGGCCGAGACCGACAGCCTGGACGAATGGGGCCTCGGCGGCCGCTCGTTCGGCACCTGGGTCACCTGGTTCCTGCTCGGCGGCGACCTGTATACGGCCTACACCTTCGTGGCCGTCCCCGCGGCGGTCTACGCGGCGGGCGCGGCGGGCTTCTTCGCCGTTCCGTACACGATCCTCGTCTACCCGCTGATCTTCACCTTCCTGCCGCGTCTGTGGTCGGTGTCGCACAAGCACGGGTACGTCACCACGTCGGACTTCGTCCGTGGGCGCTTCGGCTCGAAGGGCCTGTCGCTGGCCGTCGCGGTCACGGGCATCCTCGCCACGATGCCGTACATCGCGCTGCAGCTCGTCGGCATCCAGGCCGTCCTGGACGTGATGGGCGTCGGCGGCGGCGAGGGCACCCACTGGTTCATCAAGGACCTGCCGCTGCTCATCGCCTTCGGCGTACTGGCCGCGTACACCTACTCGTCCGGCCTGCGGGCCCCGGCGCTGATCGCGTTCGTCAAGGACACGCTGATCTACATCGTCATCGTGGTCGCGATCATCTACATCCCGATCAAGCTGGGCGGGTTCGACGCGATCTTCGGCGCGGCGCAGGACAAGTTCGCGACGCCGAACCCGGCCACCGGCAAGCCCACCGGAGCGATTGCTCCGCCCGAGGCGGGTCAGTGGACGTACGCCACGCTGGCGCTCGGCTCGGCGCTCGCGCTGTTCATGTACCCGCACTCGATCACCGCGACGCTGTCCTCGCGCAGCCGCGAGGTGATCCGCCGCAACACCACGATCCTGCCGCTGTACTCGCTGATGCTGGGCCTGCTCGCGCTGCTCGGCTTCATGGCGATCGCGGCCGGGGTCAAGGTCGCTAACGGGCAGCTGGCGATCCCGCAGCTCTTCGAGACTATGTTCCCGGACTGGTTCGCGGGTGTGGCCTTCGCGGCGATCGGCATCGGCGCGCTGGTGCCGGCGGCGATCATGTCCATCGCGGCGGCGAACCTCTTCACGCGCAACATCTACAAGGACTTCATCAAGCCGGACGCCACGCCCGCGCAGGAGACCAAGGTCTCCAAGCTGGTGTCGCTCCTGGTGAAGGTGGGCGCGCTGGTCTTCGTCCTGACCATGGACAAGACGGTCGCGATCAACTTCCAGCTGCTCGGCGGCATCTGGATCCTGCAGACGTTCCCGGCCCTGGTCGGCGGCCTGTTCACGCGCTGGTTCCACCGCTGGGCGCTGCTCGCGGGCTGGGCGGTCGGCATGGTCTACGGCACGCTGGCCGCCTGGGGAGTCGCCTCGCCCACGCAGAAGCACTTCGGTGGCTCCTCGAAGGAGATCCCCGGCATCGGCGAGATCGGCTACATCGGTCTGACGGCCTTCGTGCTCAACGTCGTCGTCACGGTGGTCCTGACCTTCGTCCTCAAGGCGGTCAAGGCCCCGGACGGAATCGACGAGACCTCGCCGTCGGACTACACGGCGGACGCGGGCGACCCGGGCGTCAAGACGGAGCTGCCGAAGGCGACGGCGGGCGCCGGGCACTGACATCGGGCACTGAGCTCGGGGGCTCAACCCCCTTACGGCAACGGGCCGTCGGAGAAATCCGACGGCCCGTTGCCGTACCTGCCGTACCTGCCGTACCTGCCGTACCTGGCCGAACGGTTGTCGTACCCGTCCGGCACACTGCCGGGATGGACTACGTGATCAGACAGGCCGACCCCGAGGAGTTCCCGGCACTCGGCGACCTCACCGTGCAGGCCTACCTCGACGACTGCCTCTTCCCCGGCCCCGACTACCCGTACGTGATGGTGCTGCGCGATGTGGCGGCCCGCGCCGAGGGCGCCGAGACCCTGGTCGCCGTGGACGAAGCGGGCAGCCTCCTCGGCGGCGTGGCCTTCGCCCTCGCCGGGAGCGTGCAGGCGCAGGTCTCCGAGCCGGGCGAGGCCGAGTTCCGCGCCCTCGCGGTGGCGAAGGCGGGGCGCGGCCGGGGCGTGGGGGCGGCGCTGGTGGAGGCCTGCGTGCAGCGGGCGCGGGACGCCGGGTGCTCGGGGGTCAGACTGTCCACGGCACCCGACATGCGAGCCGCCCACCGGCTCTACGCACGGCTCGGTTTCGTACGGACGCCGGAGCGGGACTGGTCGCCCGTCTCCGACGTCACGCTGCTCACCTATCTGTTGAGCCTGTAGCAGCTGCCTGCTGAGCCCGGGTCCCCTCAGAACTCGTCGTCGAACGACACCGAGCCCTCCACCGCCACCTGGTACGCCGACACCCTGCGCTCGAAGAAGTTGGTCAGCTCCTGGACGCCCTGGAGCTCCATGAAGGAGAAGGGGTTCTCCGAGCCGTACACCGGAGCGAAGCCGAGCCGCTGCAGGCGCTGGTCGGCGACGCACTGCAGGTACTCGCGCATGGACTCGGTGTTCATGCCGGGCAGGCCCTCGCCGCACAGGTCGCGCCCGAACTGCAGCTCCGCCTCGACGGCTTCCTTCAGCATGTCGACGACCTGCTGCTGGAGCTCGTCGTCGAAGAGCTCGGGCTCCTCCTTGCGGACGGTGTCCACGACCTCGAAGGCGAAGTTCATGTGCATGGTTTCGTCCCGGAAGACCCAGTTCGTCCCCGTGGCGAGCCCGTGCAGCAACCCCCGCGACCGGAACCAGTACACATAGGCGAACGCCCCGTAGAAGAACAGCCCCTCGATGCACGCCGCGAAGCAGATCAGGTTCAGCAGGAAGCGGCGGCGGTCGGCCTTCGACTCCAGGCGGTCGATCGACTCGACCGAGTCCATCCACTTGAAGCAGAAGTCGGCCTTCTCCTTGATCGAGGGGATGTTCTCGACGGCGGCGAAGGCGGCGTTGCGGTCCTCCGGGTCGGGGAGGTAGGTGTCGAGCAGCGTCAGATAGAACTGGACGTGCACAGCCTCCTCGAACAGCTGGCGCGAGAGATACAGCCGCGCCTCAGGGGAGTTGATGTGCTTGTAGAGCGTGAGGACGAGGTTGTTCGCGACGATCGAGTCGCCGGTCGCGAAGAACGCGACCAGGCGGCCGATCATGTGCTGCTCCCCCGGCGAGAGCTTGGCGAGGTCGGTGACGTCCGAGTGGAGGTCGACCTCCTCGACGGTCCAGGTGTTCTTGATCGCGTCCCGGTAGCGCTCGTAGAAGTCGGGGTAGCGCATGGGGCGCAGGGTGAGTTCGAAGCCCGGGTCGAGCAGGTTCTTGTTACTCATGATTACTGGCATGCCTCGCAGGACTCGGGGTTTTCGAGGGAGCAGGCGATCGCCTCGGGATCGGGCGTGTTCGCCTGTACGGGGATGGGGTTGGCCGACGCCCCGGACTGGGCCCCGGACGCCGCACGCGCGATGCGCGTGGCCGGCCGTGAACGCAGGTAGTACGTGGTCTTCAGGCCCTGCTTCCAGGCGTACGCGTACATCGAGCTGAGCTTGCCGATGGTGGGCGTCTCCAGGAACAGGTTCAGCGACTGCGACTGGTCGAGGAACGGCGTGCGCTCCGCCGCCATGTCGATCAGCGCCCGCTGCGGGATCTCCCACGCCGTGCGGTACAGCTCGCGCACCTCGGCGGGGATCCAACCGAAGCCCTGCACCGACCCGTTGGCCTCGCGCAGCGCCTCCCGGCTCTGCGCGTCCCAGACGCCGAGCCGCTTGAGCTCGTCCACCAGGTAGGCGTTGACCTGCAGGAACTCCCCGCTCAGCGTCTCGCGCTTGAAGAGGTTGGAGACCTGGGGCTCGATGCACTCGTAGACGCCGGCGATCGAGGCGATGGTGGCGGTCGGTGCGATGGCGAGCAGGAGCGAGTTGCGCATGCCGGTCACCGCGATGCGTTCCCGCAGGGCGGCCCAGCGCTCGGGCCAGTGCAGGTCCACGTCGTAGTGGTCGGGGTGCAGGACGCCGCGCGCGGTGCGGGTCTTCTCCCAGGCCGGGAGCGGGCCGCTGCGCTCGGCGAGGTCCGTGGAGGCCTCGTACGCGGCGAGCATGATGCGCTCGGCGATCAGGGTGGAGAGGGAGCGTGCCTCGGGCGAGTCGAAGGGCAGGCGGAGCTTGAAGAAGACGTCCTGCAGGCCCATCGCGCCGAGGCCGACCGGGCGCCAGCGCGCGTTGGAGCGGCCGGCCTGCTCGGTCGGGTAGAAGTTGATGTCGACGACCCGGTCGAGGAAGGTCACGGCGGTGCGTACCGTCGCGTCGAGCCGCTCCCAGTCGATGCCTTCGGGAGCCGAACCGTCCACGAACGCGCCGAGGTTGACGGAGCCCAGGTTGCAGACGGCCGTCTCCCCGTCGTCCGTCACCTCCAGGATCTCCGTGCAGAGGTTGGAGGAGTGGACCGTGTGGCCCGGCTCCGCCGTCTGGTTGGCCGTACGGTTCGAGGCGTCCTTGAAGGTCATCCAGCCGTTGCCGGTCTGCGCGAGGGTGCGCATCATGCGGCCGTACAAGTCCCGTGCGGGGATGGCCTTCTGGGCCAGTCCGGCCGCCTCGGCCTTCTTGTACGCGGCGTCGAACTCGTCGCCCCACAGGTCGACGAGGTCCGGCACGTCGGCCGGCGAGAACAGCGACCAGTCCTGGTCGGCGGCGACCCGGCGCATGAACTCGTCCGGGATCCAGTGCGCGAGGTTGAGGTTGTGCGTGCGCCGGGCGTCCTCGCCGGTGTTGTCGCGCAGCTCCAGGAATTCCTCGATGTCGGAGTGCCAGGTCTCCAGGTAGACCGCGGCCGCGCCCTTGCGCCGGCCGCCCTGGTTCACGGCGGCGACCGAGGCGTCGAGGGTCTTGAGGAACGGGACGATGCCGTTGGAGTGCCCGTTGGTGCCGCGGATCAGCGAACCCCGGGAGCGGATGCGGGAGTACGAGAGTCCGATGCCGCCCGCGTGCTTGGAGAGCCGCGCCACCTGGTGGTAGCGGTCGTAGATCGAGTCGAGCTCGTCCAGCGGGGAGTCGAGGAGGTAGCAGGACGACATCTGCGGGTGGCGCGTGCCGGAGTTGAAGAGCGTCGGCGAAGACGGCAGGTAGTCGAGGCGGCTCATCAGGCCGTACAGCGCGGCGACCTGGTCGACGGCGCGGTCCGACTCGTCCTCGGCGAGGCCGGAGGCGACGCGCAGCATGAAGTGCTGCGGCGTCTCGATGACCTTGCGGGTGATCGGGTGCCGCAGGAGGTAGCGCGAGTGCAGGGTGCGCAGGCCGAAGTAGCCGAAGCGGTCGTCGGCACCTTCGTCCAACGAGGCGGCGATGAGCGCGTCGAGCCGGGCGGTGTGGACCCAGACGAATTCGGCGGTGCGGTCCGCGATCAGGCCCTCGCGGTGGCCGAGCGAGACCGACTCGGTGAAGGTGCGCACGCCCTGGGACGCGGCTTCCTCGGCGATGGTGATCGTCAGGAGCCGGGCGGCGAGGCGGGCGTAGGCCGGGTCCTCGGAGATGAGGCCGGCGGCGGCCTCGGTGGCGAGCTCGCGCAGTTCGGCCTCGTCCGATGCGGCGTTGCGGCCGCGGAGGGCGCTGGCGGCCACCTTGCCGGGGTCCGTGTCGGGGAGGTCGGCGGTGAGGCTGGTCAGGGTCCGCAGCAGCGCGGTACCGGGGCCGTCTTCCGCTCGGGCCTGTTCGGCCTGCAATGAGACAGGGTCGACTGGCGCGATGGTCACGTGGAGCACTCCCTCGCTCGGCTCGGGGCCATCGCGGGGAGGAGGGGCACACGGGCGGTACGTACTGCCTCGGGCAGCGCACGGCGTCGCGTCCACCGGCCCATTCCGCGAGGCCCGGACGTCATCGGCACCCGGACCGGTCGGTACGGGTGCGCTGCCGGCAGGTGCTCGGACTGGGGAGTGCGGAGCTGCGGGGCCCGGGGGTGCACGACCCTCGGGGTTCACAGATACGCACATGTACACCGTTGCGGGACAGTTCCGGATTCGCACCGGATTCCCCTGCGGCGACAGCGAGCACGAGCATACATCTTGTGGCGGGGAGTTGAGGGCACACCCACATCTAGTGTCGGGGGCGTGCCCTCCTCGATGACGGCCGGCCGCACGCGGCCTCAGGCGGCAAGGTGCTCCGCACGGCGGCCGGCGCTCCGCAGGGGCACGGAGACGGGAGCGACGGGCTCGTGCGAGACGGCCGCCCGGCCCTGCTCGGCGGCGCGCAGCTCGCGGTCGATGCGGCGGTCGCGGGCGTGACCGACGAGGGAAGGGAGGGCCAGGAGGAGGAAGATCCCGGCGACGACGAGGAGTTCGGCTGCGGTGCTTGCGAATGTGTTCATGGCTCTACTTTCCCGCTCGGAGCCCCGCGGGGGCAGTGGCAGGACTGCCATACAACCTCGACATCCTGCCAACTCTGCGGCAGACTGCGGAGCATGCTGAAAAACGTGGTCGCAGTACTGCTCGACGGCGTGCATCCCTTCGAACTGGGCGTCGTCTGCGAGGTGTTCGGCCTCGACCGGAGCGATCAGGGGCTGCCCGTGTACGACTTCGCGGTGGCCTCCGCCGAGGGCCCGACCCTGAGCACCCACGCGGGGTTCACCATGACGGTCGCGCACGGCCTGGAGCGCCTGGAGGAGGCCGACCTCATCGCGGTCCCGGCCGGCGAGAACTTCGCGAAGCGGGCCTTCCCGGAGGAACTCCTCGACGCCCTGCGCCGGGCGGTCGACCGCGGGGCCCGCGTCCTCTCGGTCTGCAACGGCGTGTACGTCCTCGGCGCGGCCGGACTCCTGGACGGGCGGCGCTGCTCCTCGCACTGGCGGTACGCCAAGGAGCTGGCCATCGAGTACCCGCGGGCCCGGGTCGAGGCCGATGTGCTCTACGTCGAGGACGGCCCGGTCATCACGTCGGCCGGCACCGCGGCCGGCATCGACGCCTGTCTGCACATCGTCCGCCAGGAGCACGGCACTCAGGTGGCCAACGCCATCGCCCGGCGCATGGTCGTCCCCCCGCACCGCGACGGCGGGCAGGCGCAGTACGTCGAGCGGCCGGTGCCGATCTCGTCGTGCGACACCGTCGGTGACGTCCTGGTCTGGATGGAGCGCCACCTCGACGAGGAGGTCACGGTCGAGGAGCTCGCGATCCGTGCCCACATGTCGCCGCGTACCTTCGCCCGCCGCTTCCAGCAGGAGACCGGGACGACCCCGTACCGCTGGGTCCTGCGCCAACGCGTGCTGCTCGCACAGCAGTTGCTCGAGTCGACGGACGAGACGATCGACGCGATCGCGGGCCGCGCGGGCTTCGGCACGGCGGCGGCGCTGCGCCATCAGTTCCTGCGGACGCTGGGGACCACGCCGAATGCGTACCGGCGTACGTTCCAAGGGCCGACACGCGTCGCATGACCGAACTGAGGCCGACACACACCGCATGACCGAACCGGGACCGACACGCGCAGCATAAGTGGATCAAGCAGACACCCGGACAACCGGAACCGGAGCCTCGCCCTCTTCCTCGCCGGATCGAGGAGGTGGGAAGCATGGCGCAACGCAGCCATGCCCGTGCCGGCCGGCGCAAGCGGCGGATCGACTACCCGAGACGGGGCCGCACCGGATGGCGGCGCTGGCTGCCGTCCTGGCGGCTGCAGTTGGGCACGTTCGCGTTCTTCGTGCTCACCCTCACCGGCCTCTTCGTCGCGGTGTACGTCAGCGTCGACATCCCCGACGAGAACGCCGAGGCCCGCCAGGAGGCGTCGGTCTACTACTGGTCGGACGGCTCGCCGATGGTGAGCGTGGGCGCGGTGAACCGGCAGAACGTCACGCTGGACGAGATATCCGACTCCCTGGAGAGCGCGGTGATCGCGGCCGAGAACGAGAGTTTCTACAGCGACTCCGGTGTCTCCCCGAAGGGAATCGCCCGCGCCGCCGTCTCCATCGCGACCGGCGAGGAGACCCAGGGCGGCTCGACCATCACCCAGCAGTACGTGAAGAACACCCATCTCTCGCAGGAACAGACGGTCACCCGCAAGGCCCGCGAATTCGTGATCGCGCTGAAGCTGAGCAATCAGAAGTCCAAGCAGGAGATTCTGCAGGGCTATCTCAACACCAGCTGGTTCGGGCGTGGTTCGTACGGCATTCAGGCAGCCGCGTACACGTACTACGGAATCCCCGCCTCGAAACTCGACCCCAGCCAGTCGGCCCTGCTCGCGGCCCTGCTCAAGGGCGCCGAGGAGTACGATCCGGGGCTCAGCGCGGCCAATCACAAGCGGGCCGAGGAGCGTTGGGAGTGGATTCTGGACCGGCAGGTCGCAACGGGCGCCCTGAGCAAGGAGAAACGCGACCGGTACCGCACCTTCCCAGAGCCGAAGAAGCCCGCCAAGCCGACCAGCCAGGCGGGCCAGACCGGCTATCTCCTCGACATCGCCAACAAATACATCAAGGCGCGAACAGGCCTCACCGACAAGGAAATCGCCCACGGCGGCTACCGCATTCACACGACCTTCGACAAGAAGAAGGTCCAGGAACTGACGAAGGCCGTCGAGCAGGTCCGCAAGAAGAACATCGACCCGAAGAAGCGGGCCAAGACCGATACGTACGTGGAAGTGGGCGCCGCATCGGTACGCCCCGAGGACGGGGCCGTCGTCGCCGCGTACGGAGGTTCCGACGCGGTCAAGCACTTCACCAACAACGCGGACACGTCAGGGGTGCCGGTGGGTTCGGCGTTCAAGCCCTTCGTGCTGGCAGCGGATCTGGCCCACCAGGGCCCGAAGCCCGACGACTTCCCCCGTGCCGGAGCGGTACGCACTCCCCTGTCGGCCATGGATCTGACGGCGGCGCCCAACTCGGCGTTCCGCGAGGCCGGACTCCGCGCGGGCCTCGCGAACGTGCGGCGCACGGCGATCTCGGCGGGGCTGCGCGAGGGGAGCCTGGCCGAACTGGAGCCGACGTTCTCGCTGGGCACCTCGACGCCCAGCGCGATCCGTATGGCGCACGCCTACGGGACGTTCGCGAACGACGGCAAGCGGGCCGAACCGTACTCGGTGACCCGGGTGCTCCTGGACGATCAGCCGCTCCCCGGCTTCGACAAGCCGACGGTCCGCCGGGTCCTCACGCCCGAGGTGGCCGGGAACGTCAACTCCGCGCTGGGAACGACCGCTTGGAAGACCCTGGCACCCAGGACCGCCGAACGGCTCGCCCCGGTCGCGGCGGGCGGGACCGGGGCGGGCGATCGCATGAAGTCGGCGTGGTTCATCGGGACGGCGTCGATGGGCACCACGGACGAACTGACCACCGCCGTCGCGATGTTCCGCAGCAAGCCGGGTACGCCCCAGCTGCTGCCGATGCAGGGCGTGGGCGGCAGCGGATCCGAGCGGGGCAATGCCTTCCCGCAGCAGATCTGGAGCGCCTACGCCACCGCCATCAGCGACGGCGATGCCCAACTGGCCAGGAAGGACTAGGCGTTGGGAACCGTCTCGTAACGCGGCGTGCCCTCTTCCATCTGGCGCAGGGCGTCCTTGCGCTCCCGCTTGGAGAGGCGGTCGATGTACAGGTAGCCGTACAGGTGGTCCGTCTCGTGCTGCAGGCAGCGCGCGAAGTAGCCGGTGCCGTGCACCGTGATCGGGTTGCCCTTCTCGTCCTGGCCCTTGACGACCGCGTAGTCAGGGCGGGCGAGGGACATGTACGCCGTCGGGACGGACAGGCAGCCCTCGTTCGAGTCGTCGAGCGAGCGCTGGTCGGCCGGGAGCTCCTGCAGCACGGGGTTGCAGACGACGCCGGTGTGCCGCTTGCCCTCGTCGTCCGGGCAGTCGTAGACGAAGACCTTCAGGTCGACGCCGATCTGGTTGGCGGCGAGGCCGACGCCCTCGGCGGCGCGCTGGCTGGCGAACATGTCGTCGACCAACTTGGCCAGTTCGTCGTCGAAGTCCGTGACGTCCTTGCACTCCTTGTGCAGCACGGGGTTGCCGACGGTCGTGATCGGGCGGGCGGTGCCGCGCTCACGGTAGGCCGCCTCGCGCTCCTCGCAGTCCTCCGTGTCGATGACGAAGCCCTCGTCGTCGACCGGGAGAACCCCGGCTGCCGCCTGCTGCTGCTCGCTCATTCCGCCGTACGCCTTCCTCAGCAAACCCAAGTGGTCAATCCGCATACAGCCTAAGGGCAGCGCGGGGCCCCCATCTCGGGGTCTCAGCAGACTTCCTCGAGATCCCGCCAGTCACGGGAGTCCGGGCTGTCCGCCACCCAGCCGTCGAGCAGCCCGCGTACGAGGCCGGCGGGGGCGGCGATGCCGCACTCGCGCTCGGGCACCCACAGGGCGCCGGCGGTGCGGTGGCCGAGGGGGCCGGGGTGGCCGGGTTCGCTGTGGTCGTGCGGGTCCAGGTGCTCGCCGTCGCCCTCGTCGGAGGGCATCCGGGACTCGGAGCACATCCGGCACAGGAGCCGTACGGACGACGACCAGTCCTCGGCCGCGAAGCCCGCCTCGGCGGCGAGGCGCTCCAGGGCGTCCCGGTCGGCCTCGGTGGCGGCCTCCAGGAGGACCACCCAGGTCGGGACCGGGGACGGCGCCCAGAGCTCGATCTCGTCGAAGACGGGGTACGACTGTCCGGCGGCGGTGGTCCGCTCGCCGTGCGGGACGCCGTCGTGCAGCACGACCTCGCCCCAGCGGCGCCCGGAGGACGGCAGCGGGATGGAGAGCACTTCGACGCGGGCGGGGTCGAGCCTGCGGCCCCACACCACCTCGGCCTCGCCCTCGGGCGAGAGCCGGACGGCGGCGCTGCCCAGCTCCATGCCGAGAGGTTCGCCCGCGGCCACGGCACCGCCGGGAACCTTCAGTCCGTACGCCTGCCAGGCCCGCCGTGCGAGCGGCCAGTCCTGCAGGGCGGTGGCCGCGATGCCGACGTTCCACCAGTCGGGGGCGCCGGTCTCGCGGTCGAGCAGCGCGACGGCCCTGAGGCCGGCGGCGCGCGCCTGCTCCCAGTCGTGCCGGAACTTGTGGAGCAGTGCGAGGTTGAACCAGGACTCGGACAGCCAGGGTTCGAGGTCCGCCGCGCGCGTGAGAAGTGCGCCCGCGTCCTCGTACCGGCCGTCGCCGATCAGCGTGAAGGCGCGGTCGGTCGCCTGCCGCCAGGAGGCGGAGGGCCGGTGCCGTCCCTTGCCGAAGATCCTCACGATTCCCGCCTGCCAGGTGTGCCGGATTCAGTGGCTGTGCCGGGCCTGTGCCCCCGGACAGCCTGCCTCTTCGCATCCAACCATGCCGGATCGGACGCCCGCTCATTACCCATGGGTTACCCAGGCCGGGACCGGGTCAGACAAGGGCCGTGCAGCCCTTGGGGGCCAACGGTCCCATGCCCTTGTGCAGCACGTTCACACCGTGGTGAGACCACCCCTGGCAAGGACTCTCGCCAGGGATTCCACGACCTCGGGCTGATAGTCGTGCCCGGTGCCCAGGCGCAGCCGCTCCAGAGCGGTGAGCGGCCCGCCAGGGCCTTCTCCCCGGGCCATCTCGTCGTATGCGTTGGCGGTACGCACAATCCGGGCGGTGAGGGGCTGGTCACGGTACGGATCCGCCTGGCGCTCGACGACCACCGCGACATCGGCCGGAACCCCGGTCTGGCGCACCACGGCCCCGCCGAGCAGGGCTATCCGGCGCTGCTCGGCGGGCGGCAGGGCGGCGGTGGCGCCGGCCGGGACGGGGTCGAGCAGGGAGAGCTGGCCGATGTCGTGCATAAGTGCCGCGTACTCCAAGACATCCAGCTCCGTTTCGGCGAGGCCCAGCTCGCGTCCGACGGCGCGGCTGAGCGAGGCGACGCGGCGGGCGTGGCCCGGTGGGGTGTAGCCGGCGATCTCGGTGGCCCGGGCGAGCGAGGTGATGGTCTGGCGGTAGGTGGTGCGTACGGCCGCGTACCGGCGGAAGGCGAGCTGGGTGAGGAGCAGCGGCAGGCTGAACACGGGCAGCGCCCACAGCCCCGCGACCGCGACGGCGAGCGCCATGACCGCACCGGTGGCCCCGACCGCCGAGCCGATGCCGAGCATCGCGCGCAGCTGGTCGCGCAGGAGCGGCCCGAGCGGCCAGCGGTTGCGGGCGCGCACCATGGCGGCGGCGAGCACGGCGTCGCAGAGCGCGGTGAGCATGAGCAGGGCGACGAGCCAGAGCGCGTAGTAGGGGCCGTGGCCGACCCACTGGGCCAACTTGCCGGAGTTGTACAGGGGTTGGAAGCACACCGCCGCGAAGGCGACGGTCAGCACCCGCCGCGCCATCTGGTCGAGGCTCGGCCCCCGCCCGAGCGCGACGTGCGGCACGGACCCGGCCAGCGAGGCGGCGGCCACCACGGCGACGACCTCGAGGACGCCGTGGTAGGTGGCGTGCCCCGCGTTCTCCCCGAGCAGGGCGTACGCGAGGGCGCCGGCGGCGCCGAGGGGTGCGGGCTCCCGTTCCTCGCTGCCGGAGCCGCCCCAGCGGGTGAGCTCGCCGACGGTGATGAGGGCGCCGAAGGCGAGGGCGATGGAGCGGTCGCTGAGGCCGAACCAGAGGGTGTGGCCGAGGGCGAGGGCGGTGAGCGCGGCCGCGGCCGTGTACACCACCAGGGCGTGTCCGCAAAGTCCCGTCGTCCGCCCGAAGGGCGGACGGAGCGGCGTCTGGTGCGTGCTCTCGGCGTGCCGGGCGAAGGGCTCCGTCGATGGACCGGACGTACTTGGGCCTTTGCCCGGTGCGGCGAGAGTGCGTGCCAGGCGTCGCGCCATAGACGGGACTTTGCGGACACGCCCTAGGAGGGTCGGCCTCACCGGGCGGCGTCCCCGATCGGGGCGTCGCTGCGGGCGGCGTTCGCTAATGCGGTCGACGGGTCGTCCGCGGTGCCTGCGGGCTGCTCGGGGAAGGCCCGGGGGGCGGACGCGGCGCCCCTGGGGTCGGACGAGCCAGGTGGCGGTACGTTTCCTCTCGGCGCCGGGACCTCGGGTTCGTCGGCGGTCACCGAGGGGTGCCAGCCGTGCCGGTCCAGGGCCCGGGCGAGGGCCCGCACCATCTGCGGGTCGAACTGCCGCCCCGCGCACCGCTTGAGCTCGGCCAGCGCGTCGGCGATCGGCCGGGCCCGCCGGTAGGAACGGGTCGAGGTCATCGCGTCGAAGGCGTCGGCGACGGCCACCACCCGGGCGAATTCCGGGATTTGGCGGCCGGTCAGGCCGTACGGATAGCCGCTGCCGTCGAGCCGCTCGTGGTGGTGCAGGATCGCGGCGCGGGCCTCGCCCAGGAATCCGATGCCGCGCACCATCTCGTGCCCGTACTCCGGGTGCAGCTCGATGATGCGGCGCTCCTCCGGGGTGAGCGGCCCGTCCTTCCTCAACAGCCTTGTGGGGACGCCGAGTTTGCCGACGTCGTGCAGGATGCCCGCGAAGCGAAGGACCTCCACCCGCTCGTCCGCCATGCCCAGCTCATGGGCGATGAGCACGGATGCCTTGCCGACGCGTTCGCTGTGCCCGCGCGTGTAGCCGTCCTTGATGTCGACGGCCTGGACGAGGGCCCGGATGGTGGCCTGGTGGGCGGCGCGCTCGCGGTGGTACTGGGCGAACACCCAGCAGGAGATGTACATCGGGAGGAGCACGAGCAGCGCGGACAGGGGCCCGTACGGGCTGCGCCACAGCACCGCCATCATCAGCCCCGCGAGGCCGTGCACCCAGGTCGGCGCGAGCGAACGCACGAAGAGCCCGCGCCAGGCGGTGCGCACCGGAAGGCGTTCGGCGGTGAGCAGGATGCCGCCGTCGAGCACGGCGATGACGACGCAGAACACCAGGGCGGCCGCCCCGGCGGGCGCGAGCACCGCGGGAAAGTCCGGCGCGGCCGGGCCGCCGATGCCGAGCAACTCCCGTCCGCCGAGGCCGACATGGACCGTGGCCCCCACCCAGCAGGCGACCGCGAGCTGGCCCGCCCGCCAGATCCGGCGCGGCCCCGAGGGCCGCTGTTCGACCCGGGCGAGGAGGGCTTCCGGCACGGCGACGAGCGCCGCGGCGGCGGGCGGCAGCAGGAAGACCCCGGCGAGCAGCACGGGAAAGAAGGCGGCCATCCCCCGGGGCGCGCGGGCGCCGACGAAGCGGCACCGGGTGAGCTGCTCGCACCCCGCGTACAGCAAGGCGAGGAGCGCGACGGCGCCCCAGTCGGTACGTAACGTCAGAGCGGGTGCCACACAGCCGATGGCCCCGAGCGCGACACAGGCGATATAGGCGCGGGCCCATGGAGGAACCGACCGCATGGCGCTCTCCTCCCCATGAACCGGCAACCAGTCCGGAACCTTCGGCGTTCAAGCCTCAAGCTTCAGGAGAATAGAGCGGGTTCGTGGGGCGAATGATGCGATCGCATGATTCAACGGCTTCTACGGCCGCGTATTCGCACCTTCGAGTGACAGCAGGCTGCAGCTTGCGCGATTACCGGCCGCAGCCTGCCAACTCTGTGCTAGATGGCGGGATTTGCCGAGTCGGTGACGTCCGAAGCCGTCACGTCCTGTTCGGGCACGGCCCCGCCGGACCGGATCACATCGATCCGGCCCATGACCTTGGCCCGCAGGTCGGTCGGCACGTCGTCCTGACCGCAGCAGCGCTTCACCAGCTTCTTCACGGCCTGCTCGAGGCCGTACTTCTCGAGACACGGCGAGCACTCCTCGAAGTGCGTCTCGAATTTGGTGCAGTCACTGTCGGGCATCTCGTGGTCAAGGAACTCATAGAGATGGTCCAGGACTTCAGAGCAATCCGTCTCGTGCGGCTCTCCGCAGCTCATGAGCCCGAGCCTTTCGCTTCGTTCGATGACTCCGACGCGGCGCCGGCAGGGACGAGGCCGCGCTCACGCGCGTAGTCCTCGAGCATGCCGCGCAGTTGACGGCGGCCCCGGTGCAGCCGGGACATGACCGTGCCGATGGGTGTTCCCATGATGTCCGCGATCTCCTTGTACGCAAAGCCCTCTACGTCCGCGAGATAGACGGCGATGCGGAACTCTTCGGGGATCGCCTGCAGCGCCGACTTCACATCGGAGTCCGGCAGGTGGTCGAGCGCCTGCGACTCGGCAGAGCGCAGACCGGTCGACATGTGCGACTCGGCGCGCGCCAGCTGCCAGTCCTCGATCTCCTCGGCCGCACTGCGCTGGGGTTCGCGCTGCTTCTTGCGGTACGAGTTGATGAAGGTGTTCGTCAGAATGCGGTAGAGCCACGCCTTGAGGTTGGTGCCCTCGCGGAACTGGTGGAAGGACGCATACGCCTTCGCGTACGTCTCCTGCACCAGATCCTCTGCGTCGGCCGGATTGCGCGTCATGCGCAGTGCGGCCGAATACATCTGGTCGAGGAACTCGAGCGCGTCACGCTCGAAGCGTGCGTTGCGCTCGGCAGCCGTCTCTTCCTTGCGGCCGTCGTCGGTCCCAGTGACCGGACCCACCTCCTCCAGCGACGTGGCGGGGCCGAGACCGGCCGCGCTCGTCTCGGAGAATAGTCGACCGGCCGTCACGACCTGCCGATCCGGTCCGCCCGCCGCCCGGAACGGGGCGTTCTTGGCCGCGGCCAGCATCGACCTCTCCAGGTCTGCTGCGCTGCTGCGGCTCGGGCAGATGGTCGAACCCATGCGGCGGACTCCCTCTTCAAGCGCTTACGTATCGACATCCGCCACAACAGAGGTCACCGGCTCAACATTCCCGTCGCTACCGCAGCCGCTTGATCCAGGCGGCGACTTCCTGCGTGATGAGCGCCACTGCCTCGTCCTGCCCGATCTCGGCGCGCTTGGGGACGGCGAAGCCGTGGTCGCCGTAGGGGATCTCCGTCAGCTCGTACGTTCCCTTCGGGAATTCCGCGGGCTTCCCGAAGGGGTCGTTCCCGCCCTGCACGACGAGGGTGGGCACGCCTGCGCCCAGGAGTTCGTCGGCACGGGACTTCTCGGGCTTGCCCGGGGGGTGGAGGGGGAAGCTGAGGGCGAGTACGGCGTGGGCTCCCAGCTCTGTTGCCGTCCGGCAGGCGACGCGGGCGCCGGCGCTTCTGCCTCCGGCGATCACGGGGAGCTTCTTCTTGGCCAGGGCGGGCCAGATGCCGCGCCATCCGACGTCGAGGGTCTTCGGCGCGGGGGCCACCTTCTTGCCCGCCACGCGCCAGGGCTGCTCGATCAGGGCGACGGTGACTTGGTGCCCCGGCAGTTCCTGGGCCAGGGCCTGCAGATCGCGGGCCTCGATGCCACCGCCTGCGCCGTGGCTCACGGCGAGGATCAGGTCGGCCTTCTTGGCCGGGTGCCAGGTGATGCGGGCGTCGCCGGCGTCGGTCGCGACAGTTTCGGTCGTGGTCATGACCGCATTCTTTCTCCCCCACCCCGCCCCTTCCCGTAAGGCTGCCGCCGGCTTCAAAGATGTCCTCAAGCGCCGGGCGGGCTGATTCATCAGCCCGCCCGGCGCTTGAGGACACAGCTCCGCAGGATTTCGGGAAGGGGCGGGGTGGGGACTAAAAAAGCGTGCCCTCCTCCGGCCCCTCCAGCTCCTTCAGCAGCTCAGGCCCGTTATTGCGCACATTGCTGACCGCGGTCGACACCGGATAGGCCCGCATCAACCCCTCGGGCGGCGGGACCAGCAAACCCCGCAGTTCCTCGGCCGAGGACCGCGAGGGGTCCAGCCACGAAGACCACTTGTCCGGCGTGAGCATCAAAGGCATCCGGGGATGGATGTCCGCCAGGGACTGGGGCCCCTCAGCCGGAGCCACCCCCAGAGGCCCCGTCTCCGCCTCAGTAGTGATGACCGAACACGTCACCCACCACGCGAGCGGATGCTCATCGGGCAACGTACGGTCCCGCCAGAATTCATAGAGCCCCGCCATGGCGAACACCGACCCGTCCGCCGGAGTGACGAAGTAGGGCTGTTTACGGGGCCGCTTCTTCTTGCCCTCGACCTCGAGAGCACGCTCGTCCACCGCGGTGACCCACTCGTAATAGCCGTCCGCAGGAATGATGCAGCGCCGCGAGGTGAACGCCTTCCGGAACGAGGGCTTCTCGTGCACCGTCTCCGCCCGGGCATTGATCATCCGCGCCCCGCCCTCGGGCGACTTCGCCCAGGACGGCACGAGCCCCCACTTGAGCTTGCGCAGCTGGCGAACCGGATCCGGGGACTCCGCGTCTTTCACAGGGCGGTCCAGAACCGCGTAGACCTCTTTGGTCGGAGCCACGTTGAAGTCAGGCTCGAGCGCCTCCTCCGGCTCCCACTTCTCGATCTCAAAGATTCCTGCGAGATCCTCGGGCCTACGACTGGATGCATACCGTCCGCACATACGTGCCACACTGCCAGACCGGCCCAGCCCAGAGGGAGCCCAGCCCAAAGATGCAAAGCCTCGCAGCAGTGCAAAGCCTCGCGGCCAACTCCGCGGCCGACCTCTGGGACCGCGTCTTCGGCACCCAGCCCGACCCCGACCGTTACCTGGTCATAGCCACCGCGGCCGTCGCCCTGGCCGCGATCCTGCCGCACGCCGTCTGGCGGGTGTCCCGGAACGCGATCACCATCGCCCACGAGGGCGGCCACGGCCTGATCGCCCTGGTCAGCGGCCGCAAGCTGGACGGGATCCGGCTGCACTCCGACACCAGCGGGCTGACCGTGAGCCGGGGCAAGCCGACCGGGCTCGGCATGATCCTGACCGCGGCCGCCGGCTACACCGCTCCCCCGCTGCTCGGCCTCGGCGGCGCCTGGCTGCTCGCCGCGAACCACATCACGCTGCTGCTCTGGCTGGCCACGGCCCTGCTGATCGCGCTGCTCGTGATGATCCGCAACGCGTACGGGGCGGTGACCGTGGTCGTCACCGGCGGCGCCTTCCTGCTGGTCTCCTGGCTGGCGGAGCCCCAGGTGCAGGCGGCGTTCGCGTACGTCGTCGTGTGGTTCCTGCTGCTCGGCGGCGTACGTCCCGCCTTCGAGCTGCAGTCGAAGCGCAGCCGCGGCGGTGCGCCGGATTCCGACGCGGACCAGCTCGCCCGGCTCACCCACGTCCCCGCCGGGCTCTGGCTCTTCCTCTTCCATGCCGTCTCGCTGTCCGCGCTGATCGGCGGCGGGCGCTGGCTGCTCGGCCTGTAGGCCGGCCCACCGACGTACGGACGTACGGAGGTACCAGCGGGTCCGTCGGCCATACGGTCGTGTTTCGCCATGGTTTCGCCACTTTTGATCAAGATCTGTGGCCCGCTTGAGCCACTAAAGTGGGGGTCATGACCGAAAATCCTGCGCACACCGCCCTCTGGCCCGCCCCGACCGCGAGCGGAACCGTCGACGCGACGGTTCATGTGCCCGGATCCAAATCGGTCACCAACCGAGCGCTGGTCCTCGCCGCGCTCGCCGCCGAGCCCGGCTGGCTGCGCCGGCCGCTGCGCTCGCGGGACACCTTGCTGATGGCCGCCGCGCTGCGCTCCCTCGGCGTGGGCATCGAGGAGGGCGTGGGCCCCGACGGCACCGGTGAGGCGTGGCGGGTGATCCCTTCGGGGCTGCACGGCCCGGCCACGGTGGACGTCGGCAACGCGGGCACGGTCATGCGCTTCCTGCCGCCCGTTGCCACGCTCGCTGACGGCCCGGTGCGGTTCGACGGTGACCCGAGGTCGTACGAGCGTCCGCTGCACGGCGTGATCGACGCCCTGCGCGCGCTCGGCGCCCGCATCGACGACACCTCTCATGGGGCTCCCGGCTCGCTCCCGATGACCGTGCACGGCGCCGGGGCGCTCGACGGCGGCGTGGTGGAGATCGACGCCTCGTCCTCGTCCCAGTTCGTGAGCGCGCTGCTGCTTTCCGGGCCGCGCTTCAACCAGGGCGTCGAGGTCCGCCACACCGGCAGCAACCTGCCCTCCATGGCGCACATCCGGATGACGGTCGACATGCTCCGCACGGCCGGCGCCCAGGTCGACGAGCCCGAGACCGGCGGCGAGCCGAACGTCTGGCGGGTCACCCCCGGCGCCCTGCTCGGCAGCGACCTCACCATCGAGCCGGACCTGTCCAACGCCCAGCCGTTCCTGGCCGCGGCCCTGGTCGCCGGCGGCACGGTCACCATCCCCGACTGGCCGCTGCGCACCACCCAGCCCGGCGACAAGCTGCGCGACATCTTCACGGAGATGGGCGGCTCCTGCGAACTCACCGACCAGGGGCTGAAGTTCACCGGTTCCGGCACGATCCACGGCATCGACGTGGACCTCGGCGAGGTCGGCGAGCTCACCCCGAACATCGCGGCGGTCGCGGCCCTCGCCGACTCCCCCTCGACCCTGCGCGGCGTCGCCCACCTGCGCCTGCACGAGACGGACCGGCTGGCCGCGCTCACCAAGGAGATCAACGAGCTCGGCGGCGACGTCACCGAGACCGCCGACGGCCTGCACATCCGCCCGCGCCGCCTGCACGGCGGGATCTTCCACACGTACGACGACCACCGCATGGCGACCTCCGGCGCGATCCTCGGCCTCGCGGTCGAGGGCGTGGAGGTGGAGAACGTGGCGACGACGGCCAAGACACTGCCCGACTTCCCGGACATGTGGACCGGAATGCTCAAGGCCCCTCAGGTATAGGGCCGAGCGACATGCGCCGCTACGGCAAGAACCCCGACGAGGACGACATCCGGGTCCGCCCCAACCGCAAGGGCAACCGGCCGCGTACCAACATCCGCCCCAAGCACGAGGACGCGGCCGAGGGCATGGTCCTGACCGTCGACCGGGGCCGGCTGACCTGCCTGGTCGAGGACCGGGTCGTGCTGGCGATGAAGGCCCGCGAACTGGGCCGCAAGGCCGCGGTGGTGGGCGACCAGGTGTGGCTCGTCGGCGACCTCTCCGGCAAGAAGGACACCCTCGCGCGGATCGTCCGCATCGCGGAGCGGACCTCGGTCCTGCGCCGCACGGCCGACGACGACGATCCGTACGAGCGGGTGGTCGTGGCCAACGCCGACCAGCTCGCCATCGTCACCGCCCTCGCCGACCCGGAGCCCCGGCCGCGCCTGATCGACCGCTGTCTGGTCGCGGCGTACGACGCGGGCCTCAAGCCCCTCCTCGTCCTGACGAAGTCCGACCTCGCGCCGCCCGACAAGCTTCTGGAGGCGTACGGCGCACTCGATTTCCCGTACGTCGTCACCAGCCGGGACGAGTTCGTGAACGGGCATGCGGCGGACCGCGTACGGGAACTGCTCGACGGCCATGTCACCGCCTTCGTCGGCCACTCGGGCGTCGGCAAGACGACCCTGGTCAACGCGCTCGTGCCGGAAGACAGGCGACGCAGCACCGGCCATGTCAACGCGGTCACCGGACGCGGCCGGCACACCACCACCTCGGCCCTCGCGCTCCCCCTGACGGACGCCGAAGGATGGGTGATCGACACCCCGGGCGTACGGTCCTTCGGCCTGCACCACGTCGACCCCTCGCGGGTCATCAACGCCTTCCCCGACCTGGTGCCGGGCACGGCCAACTGCCCGCGGGCGTGCAGCCACGACGAGAAGGACTGCGCGCTGGACGCCTGGGTGGAGGAGGGGCACGCCGACCCGGCCCGGCTCTACTCGCTGCGCCGGCTGCTCGCCACCCGGGAGCGACGCGACGGCGACTGACCCGGCGTTGTTTGCGGCGGCCCGGCAGCGGTAAGTGCATAATCGCAAAAGCCGAGTCAAGGCAGACGAAGCGGTCACTGAATGTGGTCACCGGACGCGGGAGGCAAAACCCATGGCGTGGCTGCTGGTCGTAGTCGCCGGAATCCTCGAAACCGGGTTCGCCGTGTGCCTCAAGCTGTCGCACGGCTTCACCCGGATCCTGCCGACCATCGCCTTCGCGGTGTTCGCACTCGGCAGCTTCGGCCTGCTGACCCTGGCCCTGAAGAAGCTCGACGTCGGTCCGGCGTACGCGGTGTGGACGGGCATCGGCGCGGCGGGCACCGCGATCTACGGCATGGTCTTCCTGGGCGACCTGGTCTCCACGCTCAAGATCGTGTCGATCTCGTTCGTGCTCATCGGCGTGATCGGGCTGCAGCTGTCCGGCTCCTCACACTGACCGATTTCCCCGCGGCGCACTGACGGATTTCCCCGCGGCCGGTTCCGGGCGGGCCTACCGGACCCGGCGGCCGATTCCGGGTGGGCCCCGCGGCCGGTTCCGAGTGGCCCTACCGGACCCTCACCACCTCCCGCACCAGCCGCCCCGCTCCCCCTTCCCCCGGTCCCGCCACCACGCACGACAGGGCGAGCCGCACCGCCACCTCGCACTCGCGCGCCAGGTCCGCCGCCTCCGGTTTGCCCGTGCCCGGCGGCGCGAGGACCGAGACCGCACGGTCCCGGACCAGTGCGACCAGTTCACCCGGCGCCGGTAACGGCCCGTCCGCGCGCCGCTGGGCCGGCACCGCGGAGACCGAGGGCACGGCGGACAGGGTCGGCGAGGGCAGCCGCTCGCTCCAGCACCCGGTGAGCACGGCCCGGACCAGCACATTGCCGCGCGCCGTCGACACGGTCCACTCCGCGGCGGCCGGCAGCCCGCCCTCCATCAGGGCGCGGTCGACCCCGGCCAGATAGCCGTCGGCCTCGCGGCGCACCAGGGCACGGGCGAGACCCTCCTTGCTGCCGAACTCGTTGTAGAGGGTCTGCCGGGAGACCCCCGCGACGGCGGCGACATCGACCATCCGCACCGCGGACCAGGGCCGTCGCTCCAGCGCCGTGTAGGCCGCGTCCAGCAGGGACTCTCGCGCTGCAGGCATCTTCGCCTCCCAGGCCGACCGGACCGGCTGCGTCAAGATCAGGAGCTGCACGATCAGGAGCCGTACGCTCCGGTGCTTGGCTAGCAGCGTTGACTTGCCCGTGCGCACTGTCAATAGCCCTGCCTGAGCCATGTGTCAGTCGGCACCTACCAGGGCCGTGCGGTCCCCGTGGGCCGTGCCCTCCCGTCTCCCGGCCACCACCCCGCAACGGGGCCCTTCGGGCCGCTGTACTTCTTTCGATACTGTTCGCCCATGTCCGACTACCACGATGATCTGCGCCTGGCCCACGTCCTGGCGGACGCCGCCGACCGCGCGACGATGGACCGGTTCAAGGCTCTCGACCTCAAGGTCGAGACCAAGCCGGACATGACGCCGGTCAGCGAGGCCGACAAGGGAGCCGAGGAACTGATCCGCGGCCAGCTGCAGCGCGCCAGGCCCCGGGACGCGATCCTCGGCGAGGAGTACGGCATCGAGGGCACGGGCCCCCGCCGCTGGGTGATCGACCCGATCGACGGCACCAAGAACTACGTGCGCGGCGTCCCGGTCTGGGCGACGCTCATCTCCCTCATGGAGGCGGGCGAGGGCGGCTACCAGCCCGTCGTCGGCGTGGTCTCGGCCCCGGCGCTCGGCCGCCGCTGGTGGGCCGCCAAGGGCGCGGGCGCGTACACCGGACGCAGCCTCACCTCGGCGACCCGGCTGAAGGTGTCCGAGGTGTCGCGGATTCCGGACGCGTCGTTCGCGTACTCCTCGCTCAGCGGCTGGGAGGCGCAGAGCCGGCTCGACGGCTTCCTGGACCTCACGCGCGCGTGCTGGCGTACCCGCGGCTACGGCGACTTCTGGCCGTACATGATGGTCGCCGAGGGCTCGATCGACATCTGCGCGGAACCCGAGCTGTCGCTCTGGGACATGGCGGCCAACGCGATCATCGTGACCGAGGCGGGCGGCAGCTTCACCGGCCTCGACGGCACACCGGGCCCGCACAGCGGCAACGCGGCGGCGTCCAACGGCCTGCTCCACGACGAGCTGCTCGGCTATCTCAACCAGAGGTACTGAAGAGTTCGTACGAACATTGCGCGCCCCCCAATGGGCTTCGCACTACCTCTTGTTGACGTTCTGTTGACCTGCCACTCTGAGAGTCCCCCCACTTGTGAACTTGTGAATTCCTTCTCTTGAAGGGAAGGGACTCACCTAGGAGGTGGCTCCAGCCCATGCTCGTCCGCGACGCCATGAGCACCATGGTCCTGACCATCGGCCCCGACCACACTCTTCGCCAGTCCGCCCGGCTGATGTCCGCACGCCGGGTCGGCGCCGCGGTCGTCTTCGACACCGACGCGGGCGGAATCGGCATCCTCACCGAGCGCGACATCCTCAACTCCCTCGGCGCGGGCCAGGACCCGGACCAGGAGACCGCCGGCACCCACACCACGACCGACGTCGTCTTCGCCGCCCCGGCGTGGACCCTGGAGGACGCCGCCGAGGCCATGGCGCACGGCGGTTTCCGGCATCTGATCGTGCTCGACGACCACGAACCGGTCGGCATCGTGTCGGTCCGCGACATCATCCGCTGCTGGGCTCCGAGCCGGAAGCACGCGACGACCCTGGCGAGCTGAACACGACGGCGCCCGTACGGATCGAATCCGCACGGGCGCCGCTCAGCAGTTCGCGAGATCAGCCTCGCAGGGCCTTGACCGCCTCTTCGAGGCGCTTGCCGAAGTCCCCGTCCGCCTTGCGGAAGTTGTCGACGGCGCGCTCGGCGATGTCGTCACGGGAGACCTTGGCGATGAAGCCGGCCAGGTTGTCGATCAGCCGGCCCTGCTCGTCCGCGGACATCAGGCGGTAGAGGTCGCCCGCCTGCACGAAGTCGCTGTCCTCGGAGTGCGAGGGGGCGGCGTGGTTGCCCGTGCCGCCGGTGACGGCGCTGGACACCCACAGCGGCTTGTCCGTCTGGAACGGGCCGCCGAAGGAGTTCGGCTCGTAGTTCTTCGCGCCCTTGTGGCGGCCGTCGTACAGGTAGCCGTCACGGGAGTTGGTGCGCGCCTCGGTGGCGTGCGGGCGGTTCACCGGCAGGTGGTCGGCGTTGATGCCGACGCGGTAGCGGTGCGCGTCGCCGTACGCGAAGAGACGGCCCTGCAGCATCTTGTCCGGGGACGGACCGATGCCCGGCACGAAGTGCGCGGGGCTGAAGATGGACTGCTCGACCTCGGCGAAGATGTTCTCCGGGTTGCGGTTGAGCTCCAGCTTGCCGATCTCGATCGGCGGGTAGTCCTCGTGCGGCCACACCTTGGTGAGGTCGAACGGGTTGAAGCGGTACTCGGCCGCCTCGGCCGCCGGCATGATCTGCACCTGCACGGTCCAGGTCGGGAAGTCACCGCGCTCGATGGACTCGCGCAGGTCGCGCTGGTGCGAGTCGGGGTCCTCACCGGCGAGCTTCGCGGCCTCGTCCGAGGTCAGGTTCTTGATGCCCTGGTCGGTCTTGAAGTGGTACTTGACCCAGAAGACCTCGCCGGCCTCGTTGTTCCACTGGAACGTGTGCGAGCCGTAGCCGTTCATGTTCCGGTACGAGGCCGGGATGCCACGGTCACCGAAGAGCCACGTCACCTGGTGGGTGGCCTCGGGCGACAGACCCCAGAAGTCCCAGACGTTGTCCGCCTCCTGCGAGCCGGTGTACGGGTCGCGCTTCTGGGTGTGGATGAAGTCGGGGAACTTGATGGCGTCCTTGATGAAGAACACCGGGGTGTTGTTGCCGACGAGGTCGTAGTTGCCCTCTTCGGTGTAGAACTTCAGCGCCCAGCCGCGCGGGTCGCGCACCGCGTCGGCCGCACCGAGGTTGCCGGCCACGGTGGAGAACCGCAGGAACGTCTCGGTCTGCTTGCCGACCTCGGAGAGGAACTTGGCGCGCGTCCACTGCGAGACGTCGCGGGTCAGCGTGAAGGTGCCGTACGCACCGGCGCCACGGGCGTGCACGATGCGCTCCGGGATGCGCTCGCGGTTGAAGTGGGCCAGCTTCTCGAGGAGCAGCTGGTCCTGGACCAGAACCGGACCGCCGACGCCGGCCGTCTCGCTGTTCTGGTTGTCGGCGACCGGAGCCCCGGCCTCAGTGGTCAGCGGTCCCTGCGTCACGTGCGCCTCCTGCGTCATCTACTGCAAGTCCTGTCCCTTGGCTAATGCCGGTTCCGACCCTACACTGGACAATGTCTAAGTCAAGTAAGCATCCAGACTCACACTCGTTCGGGACTTAGGTCCCTTGACTTGTTAGGCTGACCCTCATGAGCGACCTTCTGGAACGACTGCGCGGACACGGCTGGCGTATGACCGCCCAGCGACGCGTCGTCGCGGAGGTCCTCGACGGGGACCACGTCCATCTGACGGCCGACGAGGTGCACTCCCTCGCGGTGTCCAAGCTGCCCGAGATCTCCCGGGCGACGGTCTACAACACCCTGGGCGAGCTGGTCACCCTCGGCGAGGTGCTCGAGGTCTCCACGGACCGCCGAGCCAAGCGATACGACCCGAACGCACACCGGCCGCACCAGCACCTGGTCTGCGCCCAGTGCGGCGCGATCCGCGACGTCCACCCGGCGGGCAACCCCCTGGCGGACCTCCCGGACTCCGAGCGCTTCGGCTTCACGGTGTCGAACGTCGAGGTGACGTACCGCGGCGTCTGCCCCAACTGCGCGGCGGCCTGACCTCTCCACTCCCCCTTACGCTTCCGAAGCCCCCGGCACCGACAGGTGTCCGGGGGCTTTCGCGTGCATGCACCACGCGTCGCCCGCACCCAGGGTCTTCCAGAATCTGACGGACCGTCATATGGTCGACGGCGGCCCGCCCGCGGCCTGAAACAACCGCACGCAACTCCGCAGGAGCCCGCAGTGGGAGATCCGCACCCGACCCCACCCCCCAAACTCCGCGCCACCGCCCTGACCCGGACCTTCGGCCGCGGCGGCAAGGCGCTCGACGCCCTCGGCCCCATCGATCTGGACATCGCCCCCGGCGAATTCACCTGCATCGTCGGCCCCTCCGGCTGCGGCAAGTCCACGCTGCTCCGGATAGCCGCCGGCCTGCTCCGCCCGAGCCGGGGCACCCTCGAAATCCGCACCTCGTCGCCCCGCCCGGCCGCGATGATCTTCCAGGACTACGGCATCTACGACTGGAAGACGGTCCTCGCCAACGTCCGCTTCGGCCTCGACATCCAGCGCGTAGCGCGAAAAGAAGCCAACGCCCGCGCCACCGACTGGCTCGCCCGCATGGGCCTCGCCGACTTCGCGGACGCCTACCCCGCCGCCCTCTCCGGCGGCATGCGCCAGCGCGTGGCCATCGCCCGCGCGCTCGCCGTGGAGCCCGAGATCCTGCTGATGGACGAGCCGTTCGCGGCCCTCGACGCCCAGCTGCGCACGATCCTCCAGGACGAGCTCCTCGAACTCACCCAGACCACCCGCACCACCACCCTCTTCATCACCCACAGCCTCGAAGAGGCCCTGGTCCTGGGCGACCGCGTCCTGGTGATGTCCGCCCGCCCCGGCCGGGTGATCGCGGAGCGCCGCCCACCGTTCGAGCGCCCGCGCTCGGGCAACGTACGCGACACACCTGAATTCACCTCCCTCAAGAGCGAGTTGTGGGAGCTGCTGCGCGGCGAGGTCGGCACCAGGGCGGCCGCGGCATGAGCAACGACACGACCAAAGACACGAGCGGCGCCCCGGTCACCGCCACCGCCATCACCAAGGCCGCACCCGAAGACGTACTGGTCAGGAAGCCGGGACCGCAAGAACTCCATCCCGTACGCACCCACCGCAGGCGGCGCACCCTGGAAGTGTCGCTCGCCGTGGCCGTGCCCCTGCTGCTCGTCCTGCTCTGGCAGTTGGCGGCCGTGTCGGGCTGGATCGACGACCGCGTATATCCGGCCCCGCAGACGATCATCGAGGACGGCTGGGAGCGGGCGGCCGAGGGCGACCTGTGGCCGGATGTGTGGGCCACGCTGAAGCGGGTGCTCGCGGGCTATGCGATCGGGACCGTGTCCGGTTACGTCCTGGGCCTGTTGATGGGGTCGCTGTCCCTCGTACGCGCCGCCCTGGAGCCCCTCCTCGACGCGCTGTACGTCGTGCCGAAGCTGGCTCTGCTGCCGATCTTCCTCAACATGTTCGGGCTCGGTGAGGGCCCGCAGATCGCCCTCGTGGCGGCGACCGTCTTCTTCTTCGTCTGGATCTCGACCATGGCGGCGGTCCTCGCGGTCCCGGCCGGGCACCGGGACGCGGGGCAGGTCTTCGGGGCCTCGCCCTGGCAGATGTTCCGCCATGTCCTGCTGCCGGCCTCGCTGCCCGCGGTCCTGGTCGGGGCGCGGATCGCGGCGGGGGTCGCGGTCCTGGTCATCGTCGCCTCGGAGCCGATCGCGGCGAGCACCGGCCTCGGCGTCCTGATCTTCGAGTCGCGGTCCCTCTTCCAGAACGACGTGATGTTCGTCGGCATCGTCTGTGTCGCCGTGCTCGGCGTCGTCTTCTCCGAACTGGTCCGGATCGCGGGGCGGTTGCTCACGCCGTGGGCCCCGCGCGACCGGGGCCGCGGCCAGTCCTGAACCCCCAGCTCCGCTCTGCACTTCGGCTCTTTGTGAACTTCGTACGTACGGAGGCTCGATGCTCACCCGAAAGACCTGGCCCGCCGCGCTCCTCGCCGGCGCCCTGCTCGCCTCGGCGGGCTGCGCCAAGGAGGACGACGCCAAGCCCGCCGCGCACAAGCCCCGCGCCATCAAGACCGTCGAGGGCTGCGGCGCCGGCAGCTGGACCGACCCCGCGGACCTCGCCAAGGACCGCAAGCCCGCGCGCTGCGACAAGGGCGCGCCCGCCCCGCAGCCCCTGAAGAAGAAGCGGAAGATCACCATCGCCACCGGCACGCTGAGCGCCGAGTACGTGGCCCCGCTCCAACTGGCCAAGGCAAAGGGCGAGTTCGCGAAGGAGGGCCTGGACGTCGACATCAAGACCCTGCCGACCCCGGACGCCTTGCCGCTCCTCGGCAAGGGGGAGATCGACGCCCAGTGGGCGGCCCCCGAGGCCGCCGTGATGAACGGGGTCAACGGCGGCTTCAACATCAAGTGGGTGGCCGCCAACTTCTCGGCGGACCCGGCCTCGAAGAGCGGCCTGTGGGTGCGCCTCAAGGACGGCGAGAGCGCCACGCACGTCGACATGGCCGGCCGCAAGCTCGGCACGATGATCGGCAAGGGCTCGGTCATCTCGTACCCGATGAGCCAGGCCCTCAAGAAGCACGGCGGCGGCCTGGACAAGGTCGAGTTCCGCCAGCTGGGCTCGGCGGACGTGCTGACCGCCCTGCAGAACGGCGGTGTCGACTCGGCCTGGCTGCTCGACCCGATCTGGCGCAAGGTCGACGGCGACAAGAAGTACGCCTTCCTGGGCGGCCAGCCGCAGGGCGAACCGCTCGGCGGCGTGCTGTTCGGGCCCTCGCTCCTCGAGAAGGACCCGGACGCGGGGGTCGCCTTCCTGCGTGCGTACATCCGGACCGTGAACACCTACTTCGCCGGTGACTACAAGCAGGACAAGGCCTTCGTCACCGAGCTGTCCAAGCTCCTGAAGATCGACGAGGCGATCCTGTCGTCGACGCCGTCACTGCGGATGGACTGGGAGATCCGCAAGGGCACGATGGACCGGCTGCAGGCGGCGTACGAGGAGGCCGGGGTCTCGAAGGGCGATCCGGTGCCGGAGGACAAGGCGGTGGACCGGTCGCTGTACGCGGAGGCGGTCGGGCACAAGTAGGTCCGCCAGGCCCGCCCCTACGGGCCGAAGGTGCGGGTACACGACTGAGGCCCGGATCTCGATGAGATCCGGGCCTCAGTACTTGAGTAGCGGGGACAGGATTTGAACCTGCGACCTCTGGGTTATGAGCCCAGCGAGCTACCGAGCTGCTCCACCCCGCGTCGGTGAACCCAACTCTACGTCACGCCCCCGACCAGGGCAAATCCGTTCCCGCAGCCGCTCCCTCAGGACTCGCAGCCGCTCTCCTACGCGGTCAGCTCCTGCTGCAGCGCATCCCTCAGCCGCCCCGCCCGCTCGGACACCTCGGCAGGCCCGAGGGACACCGCACGGGCGCACCACTGCTGGCCCTCCGCAAGATCGCCACGACGCGCGTAGAGCAGGGCGAGCCGGAGCGCGGCCCGGCCGTGCCCCGCGTCCGCCGCGCGGGTCCACCACATCAGCGCCTCGGGCTCGCTGCCCTCGCGGGCAAGCAGCAGCCCGAGGTTGAAGGCGCCACCGAGGCTGCCGGCCTCGGCCGCCTCGCGGTACCAGCGGGCGGCCTCGACCACGTCCCCGCGCCCGGCGGCGAGCGTGCCGACGCGGACCTGGGCGCGTCGGTGGCCCTGCTCGGCGGCGCGCTCGTACCACTCCTCGCACTCGCTCTTCTCAGCTGCCGGCTCACCGAGGACCGTGCCGGTGGGCGGCCTGGGGGTGCGCCCGTCGAGCAGGGTGCCCAGGCGGTACGCGGCCTCGGGGCTGCCGCCGCCGGCCGCGCAGCGCAGATGGCGTTCGGCGCCCTGCTGGTCGCCGTCGCGGACCTTGGCGATGCCGACCTGGAGGGCGGCCTCGGTGTGCCCGGCGGTGGCGGCGCGCTCGTACCAGCGCAGCGCGGCGCTGTCGTCGTCGCGGCCCGCGTAGAGGATGCCGAGGTTGAACGCCGCATCGACGCTGCCCGCCTCGGCGGCCTTGGAGAACCAGGGCTCGGCGCCCGCGGTGTCGCCTGCCTGCAGGAGCAGCACGGCAAGGGCGTTGGAGGCCTCGCGGTGTCCGGCGTAAGCGGCGCGGCGGTACCACTGCTCGGCCTGCGGGGTGCGGCCCTGCTCGGCGCAGAGCAGGCCGAGGTTGTACGCGCCGTTCACATCGCCCGCGTCCATGGCGGCGCGGTACCAGCGCTCGGCGGTCTGGGTCTCGCCGCGCTCGGCGTGCAGCGCGCCGAGCGCGTTCGCCGCGTTGCCGTCGCCGTCCTGGGCGGCCTTGAGCCACCAGATCAAAGCGTTCTTCTCGTCGCCCGCGTCACGCAGCAGGAAGCCGAGCGCGCAGGCGGCCCGGGGCTCGCCGTCCTTGGCGGAGGTCAGGTACCAGCGCCCGGCCTCCTTGAGCAGGCCGCGCCGCTCGAGGATGGCCCCGAGCTGGAGGGCGGCCCTGCGATGGCCGCGCGCGGCGGCCTGGCGGTACCACTGCTCGGCCTCTTCTGCGGCGGTCAGCTGGAGCGGCTCGGCGCCCGCCGGGGCCTCGGTGGCGGGCGGGGCGCTCCTCGGGGACGTACCCCCGTCGCACTCCGTGCCCGCCTCCGCATCCTCGATGTCGATCACATGGGAGGCCGAGCGCAGCAGATCCGCGCCGAAGGCGATGGACCGGCCTGCGGCACGCGCCTCGGTGTCCGTGCGGCGGCGACCGCTGTCCGGCTTGTCCGTCGCGCTCTCTTCGTCGGTGCGCTCCAGGGCGCGCGCGAGGCGGTATGCGGCCTCGCGGTGGCCCCGCTCGGCGGCGGTACGCATCCAGCGCTCGGCGCCCACGTCACTGCGGTGCTCGAGGAGATCGGCGAGGGCGTACGCGCCGAGGACGTGGCCCTGCTCGGCGGACTGGCGCAGCCAGTACTCGGCGGCGGGCTCGTCGCCCCGCTCGCGGTGGTGACGGCCGAGCGCGTGCGCCGCGGCGGCGGAGCCGGCCACGGCGGCGACCCGCCACCAGCCGGCCGCCTCGTCGGCGTATCCGCGCTGGTGGAGCAGCACTCCGAGGTTGTTGGCCGCCGCGCGGTCGCCGTCGGCGGTGGCCGCGCGCAGGTGAGGTTCGGCGCCGTCGAGATCGCCGCGGCGCAGGAGCAGGGCGCCGAGGACGCTCATCGACGCCACGTCGCCGGCCTCGGCGGCGACGCGATGGCGTGCCTCTTCGACGACCGCGCCGGGATCGCCCCGGTCGGCCGACTGCATAAGTCGCCCTGTCTCCAACAGAGTTGCCTTGTCCCCCATAACGTCCATCGTCGCACCACCTGCAACCCGGGTACACCTGGTATACCGCAGCCAGTGAGGTCACTACAGCGTTTTGTCGACATGCCCACAGAGAGATAAGTCAAACACAGACTTCTCAACTCCCCACGGCTGGCCCAGTAGTCGCACATTCCACCGGCAAAACCGGGCGGCGACAGGCGCAGTTGGGCCGCGGCGGCACCCGTCTACGGGCACGGCGGCACACTCCTGCGGGCACACGACTGAGGCCCGGATCTCAATGAGATCCGAGCCTCAGTACTTGAGTAGCGGGGACAGGATTTGAACCTGCGACCTCTGGGTTATGAGCCCAGCGAGCTACCGAGCTGCTCCACCCCGCGCCGTTGTGTTGCAACCGTACCACGGTGCGGAGGGCGGTCCGCCCGGCCTCCCGGGCGGACCGCTTCCGTCGGGCTCAGTCGCCCTTGTTGTCCTTGTCCTGGCCCTTGTCCTGGGCCTTGTCCTGGGTCTTGTCCTGGACCTTGGCCTGCGCCTCCGCGGCCCGCTGGACGGCCGCCTCGGCCTTCTTGACGGCCTTGCCGTAGGCCTCCAGGTCGCCGGCCTTGAGGGCCTTCTCGGCGTCGGCGAACGCCTTCTCCGCTTCCGCGAGCGCCTCCTTCACCGTGGGGTCGCTCGTCGACGGCGGCTGGTTCGGATCCTTGGGCGGATCCTCACCGCCCTCGCTCTGGGCCCCGAAGACCTCGTTGAAGGCCTCGGTGAGGGTGTTCTTGAAGACGGTGTTCCGGTTGTACGAGACGCCGATCTTCTTCAGCAGCGGATAGTTCGTGTTGCCGCCCTTGACGTAGACGGGCTCGACAAAGAGGAAGCCGTCATCCATCGGCACCGTCAGCAGATTGCCGTAGACGATGTCGGAGTCGGTGCCTCTCAGGTTTCTGACGAACTCGGCGACGTCCGGATCACCGTTGAGCTCGGACTGCACCTGTTGTGGCCCTGGAACGTCCGACTTCACGTTCAGAACTCTTATCGTGCCGTACTCGTCGCTGTTGGCATCGGCGTCGACGGCCATGAACGCCCCCAGGTTCGGGCGTCCGTTGGGCGTGAACGTCGTCGTCAGCGAGAACTTCTGCTGGTCCTGACCCGGCATCTTCAGGCTCAAGTAGTACGGCGGAACCGCGTTCTTGTCCTTGTTCGTCGGGTCGCTGGGCACCTGCCACACGTCCGAGCCGCTGTAGAACTGCGAGGGGCTCTCGACGTGGTAGCGGGTCAGCAGTTCGCGCTGGACCTTGAACATGTCCTGCGGGTAGCGCAGGTGCTCCTTGAGGTCCTGCGGGATCTCGCTCTTGGCCTTGACCGTGTCCGGGAAGGCCTTCATCCAGGTCTTGAGGACCGGGTCCTTCTGGTCCCACTCGTAGAGATTGACCGTGCCGTCGTACGCGTCGACGGTCGCCTTCACCGAGTTGCGGATGTAGTTGACCTGGTTCTGCTGGGCCACCACCGCACGCTGGTTGTTGGCCGCGGTCAGCGAGTCGGCCGTGGTGTCGCCGAGCGTGGTGCGCGAGGCGTACGGGTAGCCGTTGCTCGTCGTGTACGCGTCGACGACCCACTGGATCTTGCCGCCGACGACCGCCGGGTAGGCGTCGCCGTCGATGGTGAGCCAGGGGGCGACCGCCTCGACGCGCTCCTTGGGCGTGCGGTTGTAGAGGATCCGCGAACCCTCGCCGATGGCGCCCGAGTACAGGATCTGCGGCTCGCTGAGAGCCACCGCGTACGCGGCCCGGTTGATCGGGTTGGAGAGGTTGACCCCGCTGTTGCCCTTGTAGCTCGTCTTCTTCTCGCCGTCGGACTCGTAGTCGAGTTCCTCCTGCGGGCCGCCGACGATCGAGTACTGCTGGGTCTTCTCGCCGTAGTAGATCCGCTGCTGGTAGTCCTTCGGCAGCATGCCCTTGGTCGGCAGACCGGACTCCGTGAACGCCGGCGAGCCCGCCGGGTCCGCGTTGGGGTCCGTCTCCGTGCCCTTGGCCGTGATCGCGCCATAGCCGTGGGTGTACGTGAAGTGGTCGTTGATCCAGTTCCGCTTCGGGATGCCGCCGAGGTCCAGCTCGCGCAGGCCGATGACGGTGTCCTGCTCCTTGCCGTTCGCATCCTTGTAGCGGTCGACGTCAAGGGTGGTCGGGAACTGGTAGTACTTCCGCTCGCGCTGGAGCTGGTCGAAGGTGTCCCCGACCACGTTCGGGTCGATGACGCGGTAGCTGGCCTGGCCGTCGGCGGTCTTGCGCTGCTGCTCCTTGGCCGCCTCGTCGGAGCTCGTCTTGCCCTTGCCCGAGTAGTCCTGCACCTTGGCGCCGTCGATGCCGTACGCCTTGCGGGTCGCCTCGATGTTCTGCTTGATGTACGGCGCTTCCTTGGCCTGCTCGTTCGGCTCGACCTGGAACTTCTGCACGATGGCCGGGTAGAGGCCGCCGATCAGGATCGCCGAGAGCACCATCAGGCCGAAGCCGATGACCGGCAGCTGCCAGGTGCGCCGCCACAGCGTCGCGAAGAACAGCACGGCACAGATCGCGGCGATGCAGAACAGGATGGTCTTCGCCGGCAGATAGGCGTTGGCGTCGACGTACCTGAGGCCCGTCCAGTTGCCCGTCGCCTTGAAGTCACTGGACTTCACCGCGAGGCCGTACCGGTCCAGCCAGTACGCGATCGCCTTCAGCGAGACGAACACGCCGAGCAGCACCGACAGATGACCGGTGGCCGCGGACGTGGCGCGCGCGCCCTGCGTGATCCGCAGCCCGCCGTACAGGTAGTGCGTCAGCGCGGCGGCGATCAGCGCGAGCACCGAGGCCGCGAAGCCGAAGCCGAGCAGGAAGCGGTACCAGGGCAGGTCGAACGCGTAGAACGACACGTCCAGGCCGAACTGCGGGTCCTTCTGGTTGAACGGCACGCCGTTGACCCACAGCAGCCACGTACGCCACTGTCCCGCGGCCGAGGCGCCCGCGATCAGCCCGACCAGGGCCGCGATCGCGACGAGGATCCACTTCTTGTAGGGCGCGATGCCCAGGCGGTAACGGTCGAGACTCTGCTGTTCGTTCGACATCGCACCCGGCAGCGGGCGCAACCGGTGCGCCAGCCAGATGTTGAAGCCGACGGCGGCCGCCATGAGGAGGCCGAAGACGAAGAACAGGCCGACCTTGGTGCTCAGGGTCGTGGTGAAGACGGAGGAGTACTTGACCGACCGGTACCAGAGCCAGTCCGTCCAGAACCCCGCGAACATGACGAAGAGCATGGCCAGTACGGCCAGGACACCCAACGTCATGAGCAGGGTGCGGACACGCCGGGACGGTCGGCCCACTCTGATCCGTGGCCCCGACGGGCCTGAGCCGCGGTCCGGCATCTGGAAAGCCAAGGTGCGCACCTCGAAGTTCGCTGTTGATGTATCAGGCTCCGCGATCGTAGAGCCCACTCATGCAACTTACTGAAGCTTTACTCAGTTCCCGTTTCCGGGTCTGAACCAGGCAGGATATTGGCCATGCCCAACCATGCCCCCTCCGGCCCTCCGATGGCCGCCAGCCCCCTCACCCGTGCCGTGATCGAAATTGACGAGTACGTCGCCGGTCTCGGCTGGGACCAGCCCGCCCGTCTCTTCGCCCTCGTCGACACCGCGAAGCTCCGCTCCCAGGAGCCGGGCCTCGCCGACAAACTCGGCCTGACAGGCGAGGAGTCCGCCACCAACCTGACGCCCATCGAGCAGGACGAGCTGCCGGCCGGCAGCCCGCTCGACGAATTCCTCGGCACCATCGCCTGGCCCGACGCAGTGGCCGGCTGCGCGCTCACCGTGGAGCGTCTGATGCTGCCGCCGTCAGCGGAGGCCTCGGTTCCGGACGGTCTGAGCGAGGCTCAGCTCGCGAAGTGGGTGGCCGGGCACAGGGACCGCCAGGAGGTCCGGATGACGGTCGCGGTGCTGCGGGACGGGACGCGCGAGTCGGCGCTGCGGCTGCGCGAGAAGGACTCGCCGACCGAGGTGCTCACCGGGTCCGACCTGGTGCCGGGCCTCGCCGAGGCACTGACGGCGACGTTCGCGGAGTAGCCGCCCGGCTTACGTTGCCGGAGTACCCGGCAACGTAAGCCTCACTTCGCCGTGACTACTTGACCTTGCACTGCGGCAGGTCCGCGGTCTTGCCCTTGCTGATGGCGTCGAGGGACTTCACCGCGTCGTCGATCGTCTTGACCTTGACCAGCGTGAGGCCGTCGGGGACGTCCTTGGCGGCGCTCGCGCAGTTGTCCTCGGGCGTCAGGAAGTACTCGGCGCCCTTCTCGCGGGCACCGACCGTCTTCATCTCGATGCCGCCGATCGGGCCGACCTTGCCGGCGTCGTCGATGGTGCCGGTGCCGGCGACGAACTTGCCGCCGGTGAGGTCGTCAGGGGTCAGCTTGTCGACGATGCCGAGGGCGAACATCAGGCCCGCGCTGGGGCCGCCGACGTCGGCGAGCTTGATGTCGATGTTGAACGGGAACGTGTGGTCGAGGCCGGCGGTGATGCCGACGACCGGGTAGTCCTCCATCTTCCCGGTCTGCGGGTTCCTGCCCGCCTTCTCGGTGGTGATGGTGACGTCCTCGGTCCCGGCGGGCTCCTCGCGGTTCTTCTCGGCCGCGGCGGCCTCCTTGGCCGGGACGATCGTGAAGACGACGTCCTCGCCGGCCTTGTGCTTGGTGACCAGCTTCGACACGTCGGCGAATTCCTTCACCTCGACGCCGTCGACCGCCTTGATGACATCGCCGGCGTGCAGCTTGCCTTCCGCGGGCCGGTCCTTGCCGACGGTGGAGACGACGACTCGCGTCTTCACGCCCGGGATGTCCAGCTCCTTGAGGGCCGCGACCTTGGCGCTCTCCTGGGACTGGCTGAATTCCTCGGCGTTCTCCTGGGAGGACTGCTCCTCCGTCTTGCCGTCCGGGTAGAGGGTGTCGTGCGGCACCACGATGTTGTCGTGTGCCAGCCAGCCGTACACCGCCTGGAACATGTTCATCCGGTAGTCGGCGCTGGTGACCCGGACCGTCGTCATGTTGAGGTGACCGGTCGTCGGGTAGGTCTTGTGGCCGGAGATCTGCAGCACCGGCTCACCGCCGTGCTCGCCCAGGGTGTTCACCGTCGGCCCCGGGGTCATCTCGGAGTACGGCACCGGGTAGAGCACTCCCACGCAGAGCAGCGTGATCAGCATCAGGGTGGAGGCGAGCATCGTCGCGGTGCGGCGTGGCATGGAACGACAGTACGGGACCGGCCTGTGAGTGCACCGCTGGGGCCGGTCCGTCCGGGGACGACCCCGGTGGCTGCCCACGCCTCAGGCGGCGTCCGTGCCTGTGCTCGTCTTCTCCAGCTCCGACCGCTCCATGGCCTCGCGGAACTTCGCGTACCCCTGAAGCTCGTTGCCGTCACCGGTCCGGCGATTGCGGGCGGCCCAACTGCCCCATACTCCGGCGCCGATCGCAGCCATAAGCGGAATCAGCAACCAAGCGAGCGATGCCATGCCGACCTCCCGACCCCATGAGCGACCGCAACTGACTGATCAGCAGATTAACCATCCGCTCTGTCAACGCTCACGGCAGGGCCCGGGTTACGCAACCGGAAGCAACGGCTCGGCCAAGGATGCGCGGTGCGGCCCACGCGGAGTCGGACAGGCGCCCCGCGACGGGTCAGCAGGCGCCGACCCACTCCTCGGTGCCGTCCGAGAACTTCTGGTGCTTCCAGATCGGGACCTCGTGCTTCAGGTCGTCGATCAGCTTGCGGGCGGCGGCGAAGGCCTCCGCGCGGTGCGGGCAGGAGACCGCGACGATCACCGCGAGGTCGCCGACCTCGAGATCGCCCACGCGGTGCACGGCGGCCAGGGCGCGCACGGGGTACTCGGCGACGACCTTCTCGGCGACGCGGCGCATCTCGGCCTCGGCCGTGGGGTGGCAGGAGTAGCCCAGCTCGTCCACGTCGGCCCCGCCGTCGTGGTTGCGTACCGTGCCCACGAAGAGCGCGGTGCCGCCCGCCGCGTGGTCGCCCGCCGCCTTGAAGACCTCGTCGAGCGAGAGCGGGGTGTCGCGAATGGCGAGCAGCCGGATCGGGTCCTGTGCTGCCTGCTCGCCGGGGTGGTCGTACCGTGCTGCTGCCATGCCCTTCATCGTGCCTTACGCCACTGACATCGCGGAATAGCACGTTCGACCGGCCGCGCGTGTGCCGCGTAGGAGAGTCCTACATGCGGCGCCTACAGGCCGCGGCGCCTGCGCGCCGCGCGCACCACCGCGGCGGCGCCCAGAAGGGCGACGGTCGCACCCGCGGCACCCGCGGCGGTCGCGTCCTTGCGGCCGAGGCGGCGGCCCGCGACGGTGTGCCGGCCGGAGACCTCTTCGAGGAGTTCGGCGAGGACCTCCTCGTTGCTCCACTGCGGCCGCCAGCCCGCGTCGTGCAGCCTGCTCACGCTGACCACCCAGGGGTACATCGTGTACGCGAGGTCGCCCGCCGGGGACGGGGTGAGGCCGATCCGGTGCAGCCGGGCGGCGGCTCCCAGGGCGACCGCCGAGGGCAGCTCCATGCGGCGGATTCCGCTGAGCTCCTCGACCTCCTCCTGCTCCAGCCAGCCGTCGCAGCCGACGGCCAGGTCGCCGTCGACCTTCTCCAGGACGGCGTACTCGAGCGCGCTGCACAGGTCCTCGACGTGGCAGAACTGCCACACGGGGCGCGAGCCGGCCACGACGAGCAGGCGCGGCGACTCGAAGTAGCGGGTCAGCGCGGTGTCGCTACCGCCGCCGACCAGGACGGCGGGGCGCAGCACGGTGACGTTCAGGCCGGGGTGCGCGCGGGGTGCGCGGCGGGCGAGGCGTTCGATCTCAAGGAGGTCGCCGACGCCGGTGGCCTCGGCGGTGGCGCGCAGCTCGGAGTCCTCGGAGAGCGGGAGCTCGTTGTCCTCCAGCGCCCCGTAGACCATCGCGGAGGTGCAGAGCACGACCCGGTGGACGCCGGCCGCCGCGGCGGCCGTGAGGACGGTCTGGGTGCCGCGGACGTTGTACGCCGTGCGGGCTGCGGGGTCGGTCTCGAGGTCGAGGTCGAGCGCCAGGTGCACGACGACGTCTGCGCCACGCAGCTTCTCGGCGATGGCTGGATCCCGTACGTCGAGAATGTGCCACTGCGCCGAAGCGCACTCGCCCCGGCGCTCGTCGATGGCCACGACCTGCTTGATCTCCTCGGATGCGGCCAGGCGCTCGACGAGCAGCGCGCCCACACCGGACGCGGCGCCCGTGACGGCCACCACGGGACCTCTCGCGGGCACGGTTGACTCGTTTCGCGCTGCGCGAACCTGCGGATCTGGGGAACTCACCGGGCGTCTCCAGCGGTTGTCTTCAGTACGTACGTGAATGACGCGTACGGACCAGGTGGCGTCCATCCTGCCGCAGCCCGCAAGGCAGCGGAGCACCGAGCCCATAAGCGGCTTCGGTGTCTACGCTGGGTGGTGTTGTCGGGCAGTCGCCGTCGGAACCCAGAACCGGCGGCCTTACGAGCCGAGGATTCCCGTGAGTGACACCCCATTCGGATTCGGCCTTCCGCCGGAGGAGCCGGAAAACGGCGACGAGGGCAAGAAGAAGGACCCCGCGAGCGGTGGCGCCGGCCAGGACCCGGCCAACCCCTTCGGCTTCGGTACGGGCGGCGGCATGCCTGGTATGCCCGGCGGTGGCGACAATCCGTTCGCCGCGATGTTCGGGAACATGAACCCGAACGACCTGGGCGCCGCCTTCCAGCAGCTCGGCCAGATGCTCTCGTACGAGGGCGGCCCGGTGAACTGGGACATGGCCAAGCAGATCGCCCGCCAGACGGTCTCCCAGGGCACCGCGGACGGCACCAAGGACGCGAGCGTGGGCCCCGCCCAGCGCACCGCCGTGGAAGAGGCCGTGCGCCTGGCCGACGTGTGGCTGGACGGCGTGACCTCGCTGCCGTCGGGTGCGGGGTCCGCGGTGGCCTGGTCGCGCGCCGAGTGGGTCGAGGCGACGCTGCCGGTGTGGCAGGAGCTGGTGGACCCGGTGGCCGAGCGGGTCGGGGCCGCGATGGGCGATGTGCTGCCCGAGGAGATGCAGGCCATGGCGGGCCCGCTGCTCGGCATGATGCGCTCCATGGGCGGCGCGATGTTCGGCCAGCAGATCGGGCAGGCCGTGGGCGTGCTCGCGGGCGAGGTCGTCGGCTCGACCGACATCGGCCTTCCGCTGGGCCCGGCCGGGAAGGCCGCGCTGCTGCCGCTGAACATCGAGGCGTTCGGCAAGGACCTGGGCGTCCCGCAGGACGAGGTGCGGTTGTATCTGGCCCTGCGCGAGGCCGCCCACCAGCGGCTCTTCGCCCATGTGCCGTGGCTGCGCTCGCATCTGTTCGGTGCGGTCGAGGGGTACGCGCGCGGGATCAAGGTCGACACCGCGAAGCTGGAGGACGTGGTCGGCCAGTTCGACCCGCAGAACCCCGAGGAGCTGCAGAACGCGCTGCAGCAGGGCATGTTCCAGCCCGAGGACACCCCGGCCCAGAAGGCCGCGCTCGCCCGTCTGGAGACGGCGCTCGCGCTGGTCGAGGGCTGGGTGGACGCGGTCGTGCACGAGGCCGCCAAGGACCGGCTGACCTCGGCCGGGGCGCTGCGCGAGACGCTGCGCAGGCGCCGGGCGAGCGGTGGGCCCGCCGAGCAGACCTTCGCCACCCTGATCGGCCTCGAGCTGCGGCCGCGCCGGCTGCGGGACGCCTCGCGGCTGTGGGCCTCGCTCACGGACGCGCGCGGGGTGGACGGGCGCGACGGCCTGTGGGCGCACCCGGACATGCTGCCGACGGCCGGGGACCTGGACGACCCGGACGGCTTCGTGCACCGCGGCGAGGCGGGCTCCGACGCCTCCTCCGACGAGCCCAAGCTCGACTTCGACGCCATCGACAAGATGCTCGGCGAGGCCGCGGGCGGCTCCGGGCCCGACCTCAAGAAGGACGACGACAAGGGCGACGGCGACAAGTGAGCCTGCACGAAGACGCGGTGCTCGTACTGAAGAAGTACGAGCACCAAGAAGAGCTGCGCCAGGCCTACTTGGACCATCTGGCGACTCATCCCGACGGCATGTGGAAGGCCTGCGGGGCCGGGCATCTGACGGCGAGCGCGCTGGTCATCGACCCCACGCGCGGGCGCGTACTGCTGACGCTGCACAAAAAGCTGCAGATGTGGCTGCAGATGGGCGGGCACTGCGAACCGGGCGATGACACGGTCGCCGCCGCCGCGCTGCGCGAGGGCACCGAGGAGTCCGGCATCGCGGGGCTCACGCTGCTGCCGGGCGGTCCGGTGCGCCTGGACCGGCATCCGATTCCGGCGCCCTGCAACTGGCATCTCGATGTCCAGTACGCGGCCGTCGCCCCGGCGGACGCGGTCGAGGCGATCAGCGACGAGTCGCTCGACCTGCGCTGGTTCGCGTACGACGAGGTGGCGGGTGTGGCCGACGAGTCGGTCGTACGGCTGATGGAAGCCACCCGCGCGCGCCTTGCGGAGCTTGCGTAAGCGGAGCACGCGTAAACCGGAGCACGCGTAAGGGGCGACCGCCATGGCGGTCGCCCCTTACTGCTGCCCAATGGGCATCCGTCTGACGGGAATTACTCCCAGACATTGCCCCGGTTCTGCCCGCGGGCGCCCTGCTGCCCCATGCCGTACTGCGCGGCCATGCCCTGCATCACGACGTTCTGCGGCGGCAGCACCTCGCTGGGCTGGACCAGGACGAAGCCCGAGCCCATGAAGCTCAGTTCCCAGCCCTCACCGGTGTTGCCGCGGCGGCGGCGCACGTTGGAGCTGGAGGTCTGGGCCTGCATCTGCACCCGCAGCGACTTGGACCAGCCGACGATCGCGTCGGCGTCGCAGTTCACGTACTTGTCCGGCGTGACCTGCATCATCAGCGGCTGACCTGAGGTCATCAGGGCGACCTTGCCGCTGCCGGAGATGTTCAGCTGGTACTTGCCGGACCCGGAGATGCCGTACTGGCTGTCCACCGCGATGGACTCGGTGTGCAGGACGGAATCGAGCGCGAGGACGTAACTGCTGTCCACGACCAGGCCCTGCTGGTCGATGTCGACGATGTGGATGTACTGCGCCAGGTTGGCCAGATAGATCGTGCCCTGCCCGGAGCAGCGCATCGGGTCGAGGCCCTCGCCCGTGTTGGCACGCGCGCGCTGCTGCTGACCGGACTGGTACTCGCCGTCGAACTCGATGAGGCCCTGGTAGGCGACCATCGCGCCCTTGCGGGCGAGGACGTCGTCATGGCCTTCGAGGTGGATCCGCAGCATCTGCGGATTCTGGATCGCGTAGCGCTCCTGGGACTGCTGCTCGGTAAAAGCGAAAAGCGGGCTCTGCATGGTGTGTTCGCTCCCCCTAGCCCCGGACCCGGAGACGGTCGCTGCTGTCTTCACTGGGCTGTACGACGACGATCCCCTGGCCGGAGAACGCCATCTGGTAGGCCTCGCCGCTGCCCCGGCCGATCATCGAGGACGCCTTGAAGCTGCGCTTGCCCTTCACCTTGAGGTTCGGTGACCAGGCGACCAGGGCGTCCGGGTCGACGTACGTCTCGTCCTCGCCGCTGCCGCAGTCGACGACGATCGGCGCCCCGCGCGAGGTCAGCGCGACCCAGCCCTGGCCCGTCACCTTGACGTTCCACAGGCCCTGGCCGGCGAACTTCGCCAGGCCCTTGACCCGCTCGACGCCCCACTGGAGGTGCGCGTCGAAGGCAAGGAGGTTGGTGCCGTTCACGGAGAGGGAGTCGCCGTTGAGGTTGATGACGACGACGTCCGCGCCGTAGTCGGCGAGGTAGAGCAGTCCGTCGCCGCTGGCCTTCATCAGCGGCATGCCCTCGCCGGTGATCCAGGCGCCGGCGATCTGCCGGACGGCCGGCGGATTGGGCTCGTACTGGACGAAGCCCTCGTACGCGATCATCGAGCCGGTCCGGCAGAAGACGTCCTGGCCGCTCTGCATGGCGATCTTGGCCATGCTGCGGCCGTGGTTCTCCATCCGGGCCGACACGGGAGTCGGGGCGAAGCCCGCGAGCTGGTTCATGACTTCGCTCCCCTTAGATCTCGTAGGGCTGGACGACGATGAAGTTGCCGGGCGCACCGCGGAATTGGAGGTTCACGGTCTCCCCGCTGTGGCCGGGGAAGGCCTGCCTGCGCAGGCGCACCTGGCTCGAGATGATGACCTGGGAGGCGGCCGACCACGCGACGATCGAGTTGGCGTCCGCGAAGGTCGTCGGCGTGACGGGCAGCACCACGGGGGTGCCCTTCGTCTTCACGATCACCGAACCGGTGCCCTGGAACTGCATGGTGAACAGGGCGCCGCCCGGGATGCCGTGGCCCTCGATGCGACGGACCTCGTGCTGCAGGGACTCGTCGAACGCCAAGACGTTCTCCGCGGAGACGCAAATGGCGTCGCCCTGGAGCTCGATGGGGTGCAGATGGGCCTCGTTCTCCGCGAGGAAGACCTGGCCGCGGCCGGTGCAGCGCATCAACTGCATTTCCTGGCCGGTGGCGTTGCCCACGATGCGGCCGGCGAAGCCTGCGCCCTTGTAGCTGAAGTCGACCTTGCCCTGGTACAGCACCATGCTGCCCTGGCGGGCGAGGACGGCCTGGCCCTGCTGGCCGAGGTCGACGCGGACCATCTGCTCGTTCTGCTGCGTCCAGCGCTGTCCGGTGGGTGCTTCGCGGTACTTCTGCAGCGCGGCGGCCACACCGCCGGCCTGCGGGGCGCCCTGCGGCATGCCCTGGGGCTGGCCGTACGGCGACGGCGCGGAGGGCTGGCCGGGGAACGGACCGCCCTGCGGCTGGCCCGGAGGCTGGCCGTAACCCGGCGGGGGCGCGGGCTGGCCGGGAACCTGGCCGTACTGCGGCTGCTGGCCCGGGAACGGCTGCTGCTGGCCCGGGTGCGGGCCGTGCATCGGCTGCTGCTGCGGCTGGCCCGGCTGGCCGTAGCCCGGCGGGGCGGGCGGCGGGACCGTGCCGGGCGGCGTCGACAGCGGGGCGACGATCGTCGGCGCGGCGTGCACATCCGGCTGCGGGGCCGGCGCGGGGGCCGGGGGCGGGGCGAAGCCCTGCGGTGCGGGCTGCGCCTGCTGCGGCGGGGCGGGGGCCGGTGCCGGGGCGCCGAAGGACGGGGCCGGGGCGGGGGCCGCACCACCGGGCGGCGGGGCGAAGCCGGGGGCGCCGCCCTGCGCCTGCTGCGGCGCGGCCTGCTGCTCCTCGGCGACCTCGCCGCCGAAGTTCTTCAGGAGGGCGTCGAGTCCGCCGTCGAAGCCCTGGCCGACCGCGGCGAACCGCCAGACGTCCTTCAGATAGAAGTCGCCGATCATCACCGCGCGTTCGGTGGAGAACTCCGTGCCGTTGAACGGATAGCGGGCGACCTCTTCACCGCCCGCGACGATCCGGAGGTACCCGGGGGCGATCTGCGACATCTGACCCGCACCGTCGATCGTCGCCGTGATCGACAACTTGTGGATCTGCGGCGGAATCCGGTCGAGAGTGACCCGGAACGACTCCGTGTCGCCGGACTGGGCACCGAGGAGCTGGATCGACTCCTCGGGCGACTTGGGCTGGTTGAAGAAGACGAAGTAGCGATCGTCGGAGAGCTGCTCATTGGCGTCGAGGCCGAAGCAGCTGATGTCGAAGCTCAGTCCGGGGGCCGAGATCTGCACACCTACGTACAGATCCGTCCCTGCGGTGAGGTCACTGATCTTGGCCTTGTGGCCGCGTTGGAATTCCCTGGCCATACGTAACGACCGTCCCCCATCCCGAATGTGAATGCGCCGCGCCAGGCTAACCGCAAACACTGACAGTGCGCGAAGCCGGGACAGAGCCGGTACAGAATCGTCGCTTGGGGCCTACACCACGTGCGTGGATGTCACGCGCTGCGCGGCCGGTGTCACTCGCTGCGCGCTGCGGGGAGGTGCGGCAGCCGGTCCGCGGCGACGACGCCCTCGAGATAGCCGCGGGCTCGTTCCGTACGCGGATACGCCTCCAACAGCCGCCAGAACCTGGGGCCGTGCCCCGGCACCAGAAGGTGGGCGAGCTCATGGACCAGGACGTAGTCGACGACGTACTCGGGCATGCCCTGCAGCCGGTGCGAGAGACGGATGCTGCCTTCGGCCGGAGTGCACGAGCCCCAGCGGGTGTTCTGGTTGGTGACCCAGCGCACCGAGGTGGGCCTGGCCCGGCCCTCGAAGTACTGGTCCGACAGATATTCGGCCCGCTCGGCGAGTTCGGCGTCGCCGAGAAGACGCTTGCTCTCCTGCGCGGCGAGCTTGTCCAGCATCACGCCGACCCAGCGCTGCTCCTCCGCCTCCGACATCCGGGCGGGGATCAGCACGATCGTGCGGTCGCCCTCGCGATACGCGGAGACCGTTCTGCGCCGTCTGGCACTCCGGCGGACCTCGACCGCGCTCACCGCCGAGCCGCGTGGCGGCTGGTTCGTCGTGCTGCGCTGTGGACTTCCGGCGCGGTGCAGTGGGTCGGCTGGCACGCCCCGACGTTACCCGCTGGCAGTGGGGGAAGTCCCGCCTCCGGGACGGTTCGGGGCTGATCCACCCCTTGCGTGGATTGTTTGTACGACTATTGACCACCGCCTGTGGATAACTTTCGGGGCCTTCGCGGCGGAGGCGGCATGCTGGCGATGCGGCTCGGGGATCGCCTCCGGTCCGCGGACCACGACCACGGATCACGGATCACGGATCACGGATCACGGGGACAGTACGGGGGACAGTCATGCATCCGATGGTGAAACCTGCGCTGCGGCGCGCCTGGCGGGATCTCACCACCGTGCAGTTCGGCATCGCACCCGCACACGCGGTGGTGCTCGGACCGCTCGACCTGGCGACGGCCGGCCTGCTCCACCGGCTCGACGGCACGCGCGGGTTGCCGCTGCTGCGCGAGGAAGGACACGGGCTCGGGCTGCCCGAAGGACATGTGGACATGCTGGTGGAGCGGCTGGCCGCGGCAGGTCTGCTCGATGACACCACGGGCGGCGGTCCGGCCGCGGACGCGCTGCGCCGCAGGCCGGGCGCGCTGGACCGGCTGCGCCCCGATCTGGCGTCGCTGTCCCTCGTGGACCGGGAACCCACGGGCGGGATAAGGCGGTTGGCGGCACGGAGCGCCATGCGTGTCCAGGTGCGAGGCGCCGGCCGGGTGGGGGCGGGCATCGCCGCCGTGCTCTCGGGGGCGGCGGTCGGCAAGGTCGATGTGCTGGAGGGCGGGTGCGTCGAGCCGTGGGACGTGTCGCCCGGCGGGCTGCCCGCGCAGTCGGTCGGGGAGCGCAGGGACGCGGCCGCACGACGCCTGGTGCGCCGATGCGCACCGGTCCGACCACCACGACGGAGGCGAACCGGACCCGCGGGCAGCGGCGAGGTACCCGAGGACGGGCAGGGCGTCGAGCCGGGGCTTTCGCTCGTGGTGGTGGCGCCGCGGGACGGTCTGGCCGCCTTCGCACCCGACCCCGCTGTCGTGGAGCCACTCGTGGCGGCGGGCACACCGCATCTTTTCGCGGGGGTGATCGAGGGCACCGGGGTGGTGGGGCCGTTGGTGCTGCCGGGCGTTTCAGGCTGCGCCGGGTGTCTCGATCTCGGGCGGGCGGAGCGGGACGCCGGGTGGCTGCGGATGCTGGCCCAGTGGCGCTCGGGGCGGGCGTCCAGGGCGGTGCCGTCCTGTGATCTGGCGCTGGCGACGGCGGTCGCGGGGCTTGCCGCCTCGCATGCACTGGCCTTCCTGGACGGGGCGCTCCCGGCTGCCGTCGGGACACGGTGGGAGGCTCCGCTGCCGGGGCTCGACTGGCGGTCGGAGCGGGTGCGGCCGCACCCCGACTGCTCCTGCGGGGCGGCCTCTCGAGATGAGAGGGAGGACACCTCAAGAGAACGCGCGTCACACGAGACAATGGCCGGGTAACGACCGTCGGCGGGAGCAGGTGCCGACGCTCAGGGGCACAGGCCATGCCGAGGGCACAAGCGGCACAGCTGTCTGGGAATTGGAGGGGCGCATGTCTGATCTTCCCCGGAAGGCGGTCACCCGGACCGCCAAGCTGGCCGCGCTGCCACTCGGCTTCGCGGGCCGGGCGACATGGGGGCTCGGTAAGCGGATCGGCGGCAAGTCGGCGGAGATCGTGGCCCGTGAGCTGCAACAACGCACGGCGGAGCAGCTGTTCAAGGTGCTCGGTGAGCTCAAGGGCGGGGCCATGAAGTTCGGGCAGGCACTGTCCGTCTTCGAGTCGGCACTGCCGGAGGAGATAGCCGGGCCCTACCGCGCCGCGCTCACCAAGCTGCAGGAAGCGGCGCCGCCGATGCCGACGCGCACCGTGCATGCGGTGCTCGCCGAACGGCTCGGCGAGGACTGGCGGGAGCAGTTCCTCGAGTTCGAGGACAAGCCGTCGGCCGCCGCGTCCATCGGCCAGGTGCACCGGGCCATCTGGCACGACGGCCGGCAGGTCGCCGTCAAGGTGCAGTACCCGGGCGCCGGGGAGGCGCTGCTCTCCGACCTGAATCAACTCAGCCGGTTCGCGCGCCTGCTCGGCCCGCTGATTCCGGGGATGGACATCAAGCCGCTCATCTCCGAGCTGCGCGACCGGGTGTCCGAGGAACTCGACTACGGCCTGGAGGCGCAGGCCCAGCGGGCGCACGCCGAGGAGTTCGCGGGCGATCCGGATGTGCTGGTGCCCGCTGTGGTGCATCAGTGCGAGCAGGTCCTGGTGACCGAGTGGATCGACGGGATACCCCTGTCCGAGGTGATCGCGGACGGCACCGAGGAGCAGCGCAACCGGGCGGGTCAGCTCCTGACCAGGTTCCTCTTCTCCGGCCCGGCCCGCACCGGACTGCTGCACGCCGACCCGCACCCGGGCAACTTCCGGCTGCTGCCCACCGGGGAGGGCGGCGAGGACGGCGAAGGGGACGTGGCCCACTGGCGGCTCGGGGTGCTCGACTTCGGCACGGTGGACCGGCTGCCGGGCGGACTGCCCGACACGATCGGCTATGCCCTGCGGATGACGATCGAGGGCGAAGCCGAGGCGGTGTACGAGATGTTGCGCGAGGAGGGCTTCGTCAAGGAGTCCATAGACCTCGACCCGGACGCGGTGCTCGACTATCTGCTGCCGATCATCGAGCCCGCCCAGGCCGACGCGTTCGAGTTCACCCGGAGCTGGATCCGCAATCAGGCGGGGCGGATCGCCGATCCCCGCTCCCCCGCGCATCAGTTGGGCAAGCAGTTGAATCTGCCGCCCTCGTATCTGCTGATACACCGGGTGACGCTCAGCACGATCGGGGTGCTCTGTCAGCTGGGGGCGACGGTGCGGATGCGGGACGAACTCGAGGCGTGGCTGCCCGGATTCCTGCCCGAGGACGAGTCCGAGGCCGAGGCGGCCGTCGAGGCCTGAGGAAGTTGGCCAGGGGCGGTTGACCTGACGGGACGGCTCACCACCAGCTGGAGTCGAGTCGTCCCTCGATGGCCCTGATGTTGGCGCGGGCGCAGTCGTCGCAGAAGTACTGGCGGCTGCCGTTCTCCACGGAGCAGGTCCAGGTCGGCCGGGCGCCCTCGGCGGTGGCGCCACAGCGGGAACACACGACGCTCTCGGCACCCGGCTGCGGAGGGTGATGAGGTTCCTTGTCCACCTGGCGAATGTAGCGCCGCGGCCGGGAGTTGGGTCGTACAACGCACCGCGGGGGCCGCTCCGTTCGGAACGACCCCCGTGGATGGTCATGCGGTTCGGGGCCCGAGGGCACCCGGATGCGGCTCGGCGATCAGTGCATGACCGCCATGGCGAGCGCGCGGCGGGCACGCAGCGACGCGCGCTCGGCGCGGCGCTGCATCCGGCGGGCGGTGATCAGCCGCAGGGCGAGGCGCTCGGAAGCGGCCTCACGGCGTTGCTCGTGCATATGTGCGCGAGCCAGGGCTTCTGGTTGGAGTTGCATTTCGCGGGTCCTGTTCTGGCGCGAGGAGTTCGCACCGAAGTTGTACGTGTCTGTGGTCGCGGAGCCGGCGGGCTCGCTGGTGAAGGGCTTCATCGGGGCCTGATTCATGGGGTCGTGCGTGTGGGGGCGATCGATGGTTCCGGTGGCGTTCATGCGGCGACCGGGTTCTTGCGCGGGCGACCACGCGGCCGCTTGCGGGCAACGACCACACCCTGGACGAACAGCTCGCCACCCCAGACGCCCCACGGCTCACGCCGCTCCTTGGCGCCGGCCAGGCAGGCCTCCATCAGCGGGCAGGTACGGCAGAGCGACTTGGCGTACTCGACATCGGCCGGCGACTCGGCGAAGAAGACCTCCGGGTCGAAGCTGCGGCAGGGGACGGGTACGCCGAGGTTCTCGATGGCGTCGTCGAGCGCGGTGAGCGCAGTGAGCGGAGTCAAGGTGTTCTCCTGAAGGCCGGGCGGCGGGATGGTCTCTGAAGGCGGTACGGACGGGGCGTGCGTTTCGGTCTGCACGGTTGGTTTCTTCCTCGTCGGTCGTTCCGGCCGGGTTGGCCGGGTGGCGGCTTTGGTACCGGGGTGTTGCGTCCGGTGGCCCCTTCGCTCCGCTTTCCCGTTCGGGGAAAACAGAAGGGCCGCGGATCCCGGGTGGGATTCCGCGGCCCTGAAGGCGCCGGCCTGATCTGGATCAGGCTGGATCACTCCAGGGTTCGAGCCCGCGGAAGGCCCACATGTGCTGCTGCGTCGTCTGCTTCCGGGATCCGGCACCGGCTGCCGCAAAGGCATAGGCATGTGCCTGGGCCGTTGCTACTGCTGCTTCCGGTGCCAACATCGGTCGCTCATCACGCTCATTGCGCTCACGGCTCACAAGAGCCGGGAGACCCAGGGCGGCGACGGGGCTGGCGGCATTAATGCCGGACAGACCGGTGCCCTGGAACGAGATGCCGAGCGGGCAGGTGGCGACGACCGAGCGATCGACGTCGGTCAGTTTGATGTTGCTCTGGTTGATGCTGATCACTGGACTCGCCTCCTCTCGGCGTCTCGGAGACCGGGGTGAACCGGTCAAGGTTGTTAAGTACAGCACGGAACCAGGGCTTCAGAGAAGTCGCTGTTCCCGTGGTTAAGAACCTATGGGTCTTCCTTGGGCGTGCGCAAACTATTTTCTCGACGAGTTTGTATCAGTCGCCCTCGACCACTGCTTCAACTCCCGTCTCAGGCTCCTCACCTGCACAGATGGCCAGGACGTCGGCGCCGAAGCGATCCATTTTCCGGACCCCGACGCCGGCGATGCGGGCGAGCTCGCCCTCGGCCGACGGACAGGCCTCGGCGATCGCCATGAGCGTCTTGTCCGTGAACACGCAGTATGCGGGCTGGCTGAGCTGGGCCGCCTGCTCGGCCCGCCAGTCGCGCAGGCGCTCATAGAGTCCTTCGTCCATGTCGGAAGGACAGTCTTCGCACCGCATCAGCTTCATCTCGCCGGCGTCGGTCAGTGTCCGCCCGCACACGCGGCAGTGCACGGGACCCCGGCTCCGGCGCTTGCGGGCCGCCCCGCGCTCGATGCCGCCCGCACCGCCCGCGCTGCGGGGGGCGGCCGCGGCCGAGCCCGGCCGCAGGCCGTTCAGGAACCGGCTGGGCCGGCGCGAGGCGCGGCCGCCGGGCGAGCGGGACAGCGCCCAGGACAGGGAGAGGTGCACCCGGGCCCGGGTGACCCCGACATAGAGGAGGCGGCGCTCCTCCTCGACCTGCTCGTCGGTCTTGGCGTACGCGATCGGCAGCATGCCTTCGGTAAGGCCGACCAGGAAGACCGCGTCCCACTCCAGGCCCTTGGCCGCGTGCAGCGAGGCGAGCGTGACGCCCTCCACGGTCGGCGCGTGCTGGGCGGCGGCCCGCTCGTCGAGCTCCGCGATCAGGTCGGAGAGCGTGGCTTCGGGCCGGACCCGGGCGAAGTCCTCGGCCAGGCGGACCAGCGCCGCCAGGGACTCCCAGCGGTCCCGGACCGCGCCGGAGCCCGCCGGGGGCTGGCTCGTCCAGCCCTTGGTGGACAGCACGGCCCGCACCTGCGAGGGCACGTCCACGGCGTCGTCGAGCAGCGCGTCATTGCCGCCGAAGCGGGCCGCCCCGCGCAGGGCCGCGCCCGCCTCGCGGACCTCCTGGCGCTCGAAGAACCGCTCGGCGCCGCGCAGCTGGTACGGCACACCGGCGTCGGCGAGCGCCTGCTCGTACAGCTCGGACTGGCCGTTCGTCCGGAAGAGCACCGCGATCTCGCCGGCCGTGACGCCAGACTTGATCAGGTCGCGGATGCGGCGGGCGGTGTGCTCCGCCTCGGTGGGCTCGTCGCCGTACTCCGTGTAGACCGGCTCGGGTCCGGCCTCGCGCTGGGAGATCAGTTCCAGGCGGTGCTCGGCGGCGCGGCCCTTGGCCTGGGCGAGCAGGCCGTTGGCGAGGTGGACGACCTGGGGCGTGGAGCGGTAGTCGCGGACCAGTTTCACGACCGTGGCCTGCGGGTGCCGGGTGCGGAAGTTCAGGAGGTGGTCGGGGGTCGCGCCGGTGAAGGAGTAGATCGTCTGGCTGGCGTCGCCGACCACGCAGAGGTTGTCCCGGTCGCCGAGCCACAGTTCCAGGAGGCGCTGCTGGAGCGGGCTGACGTCCTGGTACTCGTCCACCACGAAGTGCGAGTACTGGGAGCGGACCTGCTCCGCGACGGCGTAGTTGTCCTGCAGGATGCCGACCGTCAGGAGCAGTACGTCCTCGAAGTCGATGACGCCGCGGTCCTGCTTCAGCTGCTCGTACATGGCGTAGATCTGGGAGATCTCGGCCGGGTCGCGGGGTACCTCGCGGCCGGCCTTGAGGGCGATGGCCGGGTAGTCGACGGGGACGGTCTGGGTGACCTTGGACCACTCGATCTCGCCGGTGACATCGCGCAGCTCACCCCGGTCGAGCCGGATCCGGCAGCGGGCCGCGGCCTCTGCGACCAGCTGGACCTTCCGCTCGACCAGGCGGGGCAGCGGTCCGCCGACGGCCTTGGGCCAGAAGTACTGGAGCTGGCGCAGGGCGGCGGAGTGGAAGGTGCGGGCCTGCACGCCGTTGACCCCGAGTTGGCGGAGGCGCCCGCGCATCTCCCCCGCGGCGCGGTTGGTGAAGGTGACGGCGAGCACGCCGCCCGGGGGCAGGATGCCCGCCCGCACCCCGTACGCGATCCGGTGGGTGATCGCCCGGGTCTTGCCCGTGCCGGCACCGGCCAGCACGCACACAGGCCCCTGCAGGGCGGTGGCCACCGCGCGCTGCTCGGGGTCCAGCCCGGCGAGCACGGCGTCCGCGTCCGGGGGCGGGGCCGTGTACTGGCCTGTGCCGCCCGGTTCCTGCGGGAACAGTGGGGAGTGCGTTGCTGATGTCACCCCGCCATGCTGCCAGGTCGGCGGAGGTGGCCGAGCCCGTTGTCCACAGGGGTGCAGCATTGGTCGTACTAATGCGGGAATGGTGACCGGGTCGCGTACGTTCAAAGCAGGTGCGAGGACGCACCCGAGCGGTGTGCGGAACGCACCGAGCAGCGAAGGAGCACAAAAGACATGCCGGGCACTGTGACGATGTACAGCACCACGTGGTGCGGCTACTGCCAGCGGCTGAAGAAGCAGCTGGACCGCGAGGGCATCGCGTACAAGGAAATCAACATCGAGCACGACCCGGAGTCCGCGGCGTTCGTCGAGAAGGCGAACGGCGGCAACCAGACGGTCCCGACCGTGCTCTTCGAGGACGGCTCGACGCTGACCAACCCTTCGCTCGCCCAGGTCAAGCAGAAGGTCGGCGCCTGAGGGTCGCCGCGTACGCGCAAGGCCCCCGCCTCCTGGCGGGGGCCTTCGTGTGTCCTCAGCCGCCCTCGAAGCCGGTCGTGCCGTCCGGCAGGATCGCCTCCACGTGGGCGCCGTGCTCGACCGTGCGGCTGACCGTGCAGTGCTGCTCGTGGGTCAGCCGGACGGCGCGGGCGAAGACCTCGGCGGCCTTGCCGCCGTTGGCCTCCGCGGGGATGTCGAGTTCGTACGTGACCCGGATGCGGCCCACCCGGCCGTCGTCCTCCGGGGTGGAGATCGAGTCGACGACGATCTTCAGGTCGTCGTGCTCGACAGCACGCGCGGTGCGGTCGACGACCATGCCGCCGCAGCCGCCCATCGCGGCGAGCAGCAGCTCGACCGGGGTGAAGGACGGCTGCGCCGCCTCGTCGTCGGCCGGGCCCATGTGGACCTCGGCGCCGCGGTCGTTGCGGGCCGTCCAGGTGCGGTAGCCGGTGCGTACGGTCTCGATGCGGTAGTCCGCCATGGGTTCTGCGCCTTCCTTCGAGGCCCCCGCCGTCAGGCTACGGGCCTGGGCAGCGGCTTGCCGTACCAGAGCTCGATCAGCCGGGCCGCGATGGAGATGCCGAAGGGCGGCAGGACCTCGCCGGACTCGAAGGCAGCGCGCAGGTCGTCGCGGGAGAACCAGCGGGCCTCCTCGATCTCCTCGCCGTCGACGTTGATCTCCTGCGAGGTGGCGCGGGCCATGAAGCCCAGCATCAGGCTGGACGGGAACGGCCAGGGCTGGCTGGCGACGTACTCGACGTCGCCGACCTTGACGCCCGCCTCCTCCCAGACCTCGCGGCGTACCGACTGCTCGATCGACTCGCCCGGCTCCACGAAGCCCGCGAGTGTCGAGAAGCGGCCCTCCGGCCAGTGCACCTGGCGGCCGAGCAGGATGCGGTCCTCGTCGTCCGTGACCGCCATGATCACGGCCGGGTCGGTGCGCGGGTAGTGCTCGGCACCGCAGGCCGCGCAGCGGCGGATGTGGCCCGCGGCCGCGATGTTCGTGCGCTCGCCGCAGCGGGAGCAGAAGCGGTGCAGGCGCTGCCAGTTCTCCAGGGCGACCGCGTGCACGAGCAGGCCCGCGTCGCGCGGGGACAGGAGCAGGCCCGCCTCGCGCAGCCCGGCGGGGCGCGCGGACTGGTCCATGCGGCCGGGGAGCGCGTCCTTCTGGAGCGCGAAGTAGCTGACGCCGTCGTCGTCCGTGCCGAGGAAGTAGCGGTGGGTCTCGGTGATCGGCGCCTCGAAGGCCGGCGTCATGACGAGTTCGGTGCGGCCGTCCTCCGTGTCGTCGATGAGCGCCTGGCCGCCGGAGACCACGAAGACCCGCGTCGTCGGGTGGCTCCAGGCCGCGGCGAGCCAGGCCTCGTCGAGTCGGTGGTGGGCCTCGCGGTCGATGCCGCTGTCCGCGGTCAGCGAGATGGGCCGTTCGGTCAGCGAGATGGGCCGGTCAGTGGCGCGGTCGGTCCAGGTGGTCACAGAAACTTCCAACTCCCCCAGTGGAACGGGTCTTTTCGGCAGGACTCTTTCGGCAGGACTCTCGGGAAACTGCGGCGAGACGGGTCAGGGTGCGGCGGTGGGCCCGCTCTCCGCGAGATCGCCCCAGAGGTACGCGGTGGTCTCGACGCCCTTCATGAGCAGATCGAGCTCCACCTTCTCGTTCGGCGCGTGCCAGCCGTCGGAGGGGACGGAGATGCCCAGGAACAGCACGGGTGCCTCGAGTACGTCCTGCAGGTCCGCGGCGGGCCCGGAGCCGCCCTCGCGCGTGAAGCGGATCGGCTGCTCGAAGGCGCGGCCCATGGCGCGCACGACGGACTGCAGCGCGGGGTGGTCGAGCGGGGTCAGGCACGGGCGGGTGGCGCCGGTCCAGTTGATCGTGTGGCCGATGCCCTCGGGCAGCCGCGTGGCCACCCAGTCGGTCACGGCCTGCTCGACGCGGGCCGGGTCCTGGCCCGCGACGATCCGGAAGGAGAGCTTCAGGAAGGCCGACGACGGGACGATCGTCTTGCCGCCGGCGCCCTGGTAGCCGCCGCCCATGCCGTTGACCTCGGCGGTCGGGCGGGCCCAGATGCGCTCCAGGGTGGAGTAGCCGGTCTCGCCGTACGCCCCGTGCGACTTGGCGGTACGCAGCCACTCGGCCTCGTCGAAGGGGAGCTCGGCGAAGAGCTCGCGCTCGCGGGCGGTGAGTTCGGTGATGCCGTCGTAGAAGCCGGGGACCGCCACGCGCGCGTGCTCGTCGTGCAGGGCCGCGACCAGGCGTGCCGCGGCGGTCGCCGGGTTAGGCACGGCGCCGCCGAAGGAGCCGGAGTGGATGTCCTGGTCCGGGCCGCTGAGGTCGATCTGGCACTCGACGAGGCCGCGCATGCCCGTACAGACCGTGGGGGTCGTCTCCGACCACATGCCGGTGTCCGAGACGATCACTACGTCTGCCGTCAGACGGTCCTTGCGGTCCTCGATCAGGGCCCGGAAGTTCGGGGAGCCGGACTCCTCCTCGCCCTCGATGAGGAGCTTGAGGTGCACGGCGGGGGTGGTGCGGCCGGTGGCGGCGAGGTGGGCGCGTACGCCCAGGGTGTGGAAGAAGACCTGGCCCTTGTCGTCGGCGGCGCCCCGCGCGTGCAGCCGGTTTCCCCGGACGACCGGCTCGAAGGGCTCGGTGTGCCAGCCGTCCTCGAGGGCGGCGGGCTGGACGTCGTGGTGGCCGTAGACCAGGACGGTGGGCGCGGCCGGGTTGTCGGAGGGCCACTCCGCGTAGACGGCGGGGGCGCCGGGGGTCTCCCAGACCTCGGTGGTCGGGAAGCCGGTCTCCTTGAGCTTGCCGGCGAGCCAGTCGGCGCTGCGGCGCACGTCGTCCGCGTGCTCGGGCTGGGCCGAGACCGAGGGGATTCGCAGCCAGTCCTGCAGGTCCTCGAGGAAGTCGATGCGGTTGGCTGCGATGTACGTGCGGACGGCGCTGTCCGGGGTCTGGCTCATATGGTCGAGCGTATCCCTCTCCGGGAAGGGGCCGGCGGTCTGGACCTGGGCCTGTGATCAGGGTCTCGGTGGTGTCTCGGGATGCGGGCGGCGGGGGTGGCCGGGTTTGCTTTCCCCACCCCGCCCCTTCCCGAAATCCTGCGGAGCCTGCCGCCCTCCGGGCGGTGTCCTCAAACGCCGGACGGGCTGGTTTTGCCCGTGGTCAGCAGGCGTTCCAGTTCGTCGCGGCCCGGCAGATTCCGAGGGCGGGACACCTCTCCCGTCCGTATGTACACGAACGCCGCCCTCACCGACTCCAGCGGTACGCCGTGCTGCTCCGCCCACGCCAGGCGGTAGATCGCCAGCTGGAGGGGGTCGGCGGTGCGGTTGTGCGCTGTTTTCCAGTCGACGATTTCGTACGTCGCCTCGTCGCCGGTGCCGTCGCGGTAGACCGCGTCGATGCGGCCCCGGATGACGCGGCCCGCGATCGCCAGCTGGAAGGGGGTCTCCACCCGGTGGGGGGTGCGGTCGGCGTACGGGGTGCGGCCGAAGGCTTCCTTCAGGGTTTCCAGGTCCTGCTCGTCGGCGATCTCCGCGTCCGTCCCCGGCAGTTCGTCGGGGGCGAGCATGGGCAGTTCCAGGGCCTCGAAGCGGGACTCGACCCAGGCGTGGAAGCGGGTGCCGCGGCGGGCCGCGGGCTGGGGCGGGCGGGGCATGGGGCGGGCCAGCTCCTGGGCGAAGCCGTCGGGGTCGGCGGCCATGTGGAGGACCTGGGACGCGGTGAGCGACGCGGGCAGGGGGACGTCGCGCACGCCCTTGCGGGTCCGGTTCAGCTCCGCTGTGAGGGCTTGCAGGTCGCGGTCCCAGGAGGCGATGGTCCGCTGTTCCTCGGGGGTGAGGCGGGGGCCCGGGACGGTGTGGGGTTCGGGGGCGTGGGTTCGGGCGGCGTGGGCTCGAGGGGCGTCCTCGAACTCGTCGTCCGGGTAAGGAGGTTCTTCGTCGTGAGGAGGTTCTTCGTCCTCGTGCGGAGGCTCCTCGTCCTCGTACGGAGGTTCCTCGTCGTCCGGCGGTGGCGGCCACTCCGGGTCGTACGCCTCGTCCGGTGCGTACGCGTGCTCGTCGGGCCGGGACGTCAGGGCGTCCAGGTGGGCCAGGACCGTGGCCGCGGCGGCGCGGCGGTGGGACAGGGCCGTCGCGTCCAGCGGGAGGGGCCAGGCCTCGTCGGCGGTGTGCTCGGTGAGGGCCGGGTTCTCCTCGTCCTCGGCCGGCTCGTCCGCCCAGGCCTCGATCTCACCGTGGCCCGCCGCGCAGTGGTCGTGCAGGGCGAGCAGGAAGTCCGAGGGGCCGCGGGGCTTCTTCTGGGTCGGGCCCCACCAGTGGCCGGAGCCCAGGAGGAGGGAGCGGGGGCGGGTGAACGTGACGTACCCGAGGCGGAGTTCCTCGGTGCTCTGGTGGGCCTTCATCTCCTCGTGGAAGGACTTCAGACCCTTGCTGTCCCATGCCTCGACGTCGGGCAGTGTCGCCGTGTCGCCGCGCAGGTCGTGCGGCAGGACCTTCGACTGGGAGGTCCACTTCTCGCGGCCCTGGGTGGACGGGAAGGTGCCGGTGACCAGGCCGGGAACGGCGACCACGTCCCACTCCAGGCCCTTGGACTTGTGGGCGGTGAGGACCTTGACGGTGTTCTCGCCGCCGGGCAGGGCGTTGTCCAGGCCCTTCTCGTACTGGGCGGCGGTGCGCAGGAAGCCGAGGAAGGCGAGGAGGGAGGCCGAGGGGTCGTTCGACGCGAAGGAGGCCGCCACGTCCAGGAAGTTGGAGAGCGTCTCGCGGCGGCGGGCCGCCAGGGCTTGGGGGGAGGCGGAGAGCTCGACGTCCAGGCCGGTGGTGGCCAGGACCCGGTGCAGGACGTCCATCAGGGGGTCGGCGAGCGCGCGGCGCAGGTCGCGCAGTTCGGCCGCGAGGCGGGCGAAGCGCACGCGCGCGTCGGGCGAGAACGGCAGGTCGTCCGTCGCCGCGTCCGGGTCGAGGAAGGTGTCCAACGCGTCCGCGAGGGAGATCACTTCGGCCGGGTCGATGCCTTCCACGGCCGCGGCCAGGCGGTGGTCTGCGTCGTCATCGTCGGCCACGCGCGCGTGGTGCACGAGGAGGCGGGCGCGCCGCCCGAGGAGCGCCAGGTCGCGCGGGCCGATCCGCCAGCGGGGGCCGGTGAGGAGACGTACGAGGGAGGCGTTGGCGCCGGGGTCCTGGAGGACTTCGCAGACGGCGACCAGGTCGGCGACCTCCGGGAGGTGCAGCAGGCCGGAGAGGCCGACGACCTCGACCGGGATGTCCCGGGCCACCAACGCGCCCTGGATCTGGGCGAAGTCGCCCGCCGTGCGGCACAGGACTGCGATGTCCCCGGGGGCCTTTCCGGTGCGTACGAGATGGGCGATCGAGTCCGCGAGCCAGTCGATCTCCTCCGCGTGGGTACGCAGCAGGGCGCAGCGCACGATGCCGTCGCGCTCGGCGCCGGGGGCCGGGCGCAGGGCCTCGACGCCCGCGTGCATGGCGCGCAGGGGCCCGGCGAGGTCGTTGGCGAGGTCGAGGAGGCGGCCGCCGCTGCGGCGGTTCTCGGAGAGGGAGAAGCGGGTGGCCGGGCTGCCGTCGGCGTACGCGAAGTGCTCGGGGAAGTCGTCGAGGTTGGCCACGGAGGCGCCGCGCCAGCCGTAGATCGCCTGGCAGGGGTCGCCGACCGCGGTCACCGCGTGGCCGGTGCCGGAGCCGAAGAGGGAGGCGAGGAGGATGCGCTGGGCGACCGAGGTGTCCTGGTACTCGTCGAGCAGGACGACGCGGAACTCGTCGCGCAGGATGCCGCCGACCTCGGGGCGGGTGCGGGCCAGCTGGGCGGAGAGGGCGATCTGGTCGCCGAAGTCGAGGAGGTCGCCGGCGCGCTTCGCCGCGCGGTAACGCCCTACCAGCTCGGTCAGTTCGAGGCGGGCCGCGGCCACCTCGGGGACCTTGCGCAGGTCGTCGTTGCTGAGCTTCGCGCGCTGGAGGGTGGCGAGGAGCTCGGTGTCGTACGCACGCAGCCGGTCGGGACGTACGAGGTGTTCGGAGAGCTCGCCGTCCAGGGTGAGGAGGTCGCTGACCAGGTCGGGGAAGCCGCGGGTCAGCGCCGGGTAGGGGCCGGGGGCCTCGCGCAGCACGCGCGCGGCGAGCTGGAAGCGGGTCGCGTCCGCGAGCAGGCGGGTGGTGGGTTCCAGCCCTATGCGCAGGCCGTGGTCGGTGAGGAGGCGGCCGGCGAAGGCGTGGTACGTCGAGATGACGGGCTCGCCCGGGGGGTTGTCCGGGTCGATCGCGTCCGGGTCGGTGATGCCGGCCTTGATCAGGGCCTTGCGGACGCGCTCGGCGAGCTCGCCCGCCGCCTTGTTGGTGAAGGTCAGGCCGAGGACCTGCTCGGGGGCGACCTGGCCGGTGCCGACCAGCCAGACCACACGCGCCGCCATGACCGTCGTCTTGCCCGACCCGGCTCCGGCCACGATCACCTGCGGGGCGGGCGGCGCGGTGATGCAGGCCGTCTGCTCCGGGGTGAAAGGGATCCCCAGGAGCTCTTTGAGCTGCTCGGGGTCGGTGAGTCGTGCGGTCACTCTGCGAGGCTAGCGGGTGGGTCTGACAGGCCTCGATTTGTCGCTGGGCCCCGACCCGGCGGAGGTCGCGTGCCGCGGGGGCGCTGCGAGCTCTGCCGGACGGGGCCACGTGTGAGGTGGGCCCCGGCCCGGCGGAGGTCACGGGGGCGCTGCCCCCCGGACCCCCTGCTCCTCAAACGCCGGAGGGGCTGATTTTTGCCCGATCGCCGGAGAGGCCAGAATTAGCCGGATGGGCGGGATCTACACCGGCCACCGGAACGTTGGACCGAGCGTCAGGCGCCCGGCACCAGGTCCTTCGCCTGCAGGACCTCGCCCTTCGGCGGGGCGGTGACGTCGAACTTCTTGCCGAAGTCGGTGATCGTCGTGGTCGTCTCGCCCTTCTTGGCTTCCTTGGTGACGACCTTCAGGTAGTAGGGCTCGCCCTCGGCCGCTATGTAGAAGGTCGTGGTCTCGCCCTTCTCCTTCTTGACGAGCGTGGCCGCCTTCTTGCCGTCGACCTCGGCGTCGTCGCCGCGCTTGGCGCCCTTGGCGTCGTCGCCCTTGAACATGCTCTTGGCGTCGCACATCTGCTGGCTCTGGCCCTCGGGCGCCTGCACCCACTTGCCGGCAGCCTTCTTGCCGGGCTCGTCGCTGCCCGTGACGGCCTTCCAGTAGGCGGCGTCGGCCTTGGTGTAGGAGTCCTTGCCCAGCTGCAGGAACTCGACCTCACCCATGCCGTCGCCGGTCAGCGTGCCCTGACAGTTGCCGTCTCCGGCGATCTCGTAGCTGCCGGAGGTCGGCTTGCCCTTCTCGTCCTTGCCCGTCATGGACATCTTGAAGGTGTCGGCGTCCTTCATCGCGGCGTCCGCCTTCTTGGCGATCTTGGCCGCGCTCATGCCCTCGAAGGGGTCCTTGTCCTCGCCGCCGAAACAACCGGTGACCGCGACGAGTGCGGCCGCACTGGCCACTGCCGTCGCAAGGAACTTCCGGTTGGCTGCCATGTTTCAGTCTCCTCAAAGCTGCGGGTAATGACCTTTACCGGGACCTTACGCGGTGCTTGTGGGGACCCTGAGCCCTGGGCCGGTGGCCTTTCTCACTCCGCCATCGCTCCGCCATCACCGCACGCTCACTCCACGATGTGGCGGCCCTCGGGCACCGCGCTGCACGAGGCCTGGAAGGCGCAGTGAGTGCAGTGCTGGCCACTGGTCGGCGTGAAGCGTTCGTCCAGGACCTTGCCGGCCGCCGTGGCGAGCAGGTCGCCGACCCACTCCCCCTCCAGCGGCTGCTGCGCCTGGACCTTGGGCAGGGTCTCGCCGCCGTCCTTCTTGGCGGCCGGCTTGCGCAGCTGGACCAGTTCGGCGCCTCCCGAGGGCGGGCGGTCGCCGTCGAAGGCGGTGTCCAAGGCGCCCTCACGTACGGCCAGTTGGTAGACGGCGAGCTGGGGGTGGCGGGCGACCTCGGCGGCGGTCGGGGCGTTCTTGCCGGTCTTGAAGTCGACGACGTACGCGCGTCCTTCGGCGTCCGTCTCGACGCGGTCCATGGAGCCGCGGATGCGGACCGCGTACTCGCCGCCCGCCTCCAGGGTCACGTCGAAGTCGTGCTCGCTGGCGACGGGGGTGCGGCCCGCGCGGTCCATCACGTGCCACTGGAGGAAGCGTTCGAGCGCCACGCGCGCGTGCTCCTTCTCCTGGGCCGACTTCCAGGGGGCGTCGAAGGCGAGGGCGTCCCAGACGGAGTCGAGGCGTTCCATGAGGACGTCGAGGTCCGCGGGGGTACGGCCGGAGGCGACTTCGTCGGCCAGTACGTGGACGACGTTGCCGAAGCCCTGGGCGACGCTCGCCGGGGCGTCCGCCTTGACCTCGCGGCCCAGGAACCATTGCAGGGCACAGGTGTTGGCGAGCTGGTCGAGGGCGCTGCCGGAGAGGGCGACGGGCTTGTCGCGGTCGCGCAGCGGGATCTTGCTGTGCGTGGGCTCGTACATGCCCCACCAGCGGTACGGGTGCGCGGACGGGACCAGCGGGCGGCCGTCCTCGTCGCTGAGCGCGGCGAGCTTCGCGAGGCGCTGGGCCGCTGCCTCGCGCAGGGCGTCGGTCACGCGGGGGTCGACGGTGGTGGCGCGCAGCTCGGCGACGAGGGCGGCGACCGAGAGGGGGCGGCGGGGTCTGCCCGTTATGTCCCTTGGTTCGACGCCGAGTTCGGTGAGGAAGCGGGAGGGCTGGTCGCCGTCGTCGGCCGGGGCCTTGACGGCGGTGACGACCAGGCGGGTGCGGGCGCGGGTGGCGGCGACGTAGAAGAGCCTTCTCTCCTCTGCGAGGAGGGCGCCGGGGGTGAGGGGTTCGGCGAGGCCGTCGAGTCCGATGCGGTCGGCTTCCAGGAGGGAGCCGCGTCGCCTGAGGTCCGGCCAGAGGCCTTCCTGGACGCCGGCGACGACCACCAGGGGCCACTGCAGGCCCTTGGAGCGGTGGGCGGTCATCAGGCGTACGGCGTCCGGGCGGGCCTCACGCTTGGTGAGGGTGTCGGCGGCGATGTCCTGGGCGGACAGCTCGTCCAGGAAGTTGAGGGCGCCGCGGCCCCCTGTGCGTTCCTCGGCGCGGGCCGCGGTCGCGAACAGGGCGCAGATCGCGTCGAGGTCGCGGTCTGCGTTGCGGCCTGCCGCGCCGCCCCTTTGCGCTGCGCGCTGCAGTCTCTGGGGCCAGGGGGTGCCGTTCCAGAGGGTCCAGAGGGCGTCCTCTGCGGTGCCGCCTTCCGCGAGGATTTTGCGGGTCTCCTTAAGGAGGGTGCCGAGGCGTTGGGCGTTCCGGGCGTACGCGGGGTCGTGGGCGGTGAGTCTTTCGGGCTCGGCGATGGCCCTCGCCAGGAGGTCGTCGGAGGGGGGCGGTACTCGGATTCCCGCTGTCCTTTCCTCCTCGCGGAGTGCTCTGCCGAGGCGGCGTAGGTCTGCGGGGTCCATCCCTGCGAGGGGGGACGTGAGGAGGGTGAGGGCGGTTTCTGTGTCGAGCCAGGCGGTTGTGTCGGGCCCTGCGTCGTCGGCATCCGGCGGTCGGGGCTTGCTCAGCTCGACTGCGTCGTGGCCCGCTTCGTCGGCAGCCGGTGCCTGCGGTTCTTCGGGCACGAGTGCGTCGAGGTCTGCTTCACCGGCATCCGGCACCTGCCGCTCGCCCAGGTCGACCACCTCAAGGCCCACCTCACCGGCGCCCGGCACCTGCCGCTCGCCCAGGTCGACCACCTCAAGGCCCACCTCACCGGCATCCGGCACCTGCCGCTCGCCCAGGTCGACCACCTCAAGGCCCACCTCACCGGCATCCGGCACCTCCGCCTGCGCCCACCCGTGCCGCCCTGCGGCACGACTGCCCGCAGGGGTGGCGTCGGCAGAAGCTGTCGCCTCCGCCGCCGCCCGCAGCGCTGCCAGCAGTGTGGCCACCGCCGGCTCCTGGCTCAGGGCCAGGTCGTCGCCGTCTATTTCCAGGGGGACGCCGGCCGATGTCAGGGCGCGGCGGAAGGCAGGGATCGTGCGGGTGCCGGCGCGAAGCAGGACGGCCATGTCCGACCAGGGGACGCCGTCCTCCAGGTGGGCGCGGCGGAGGACGTCGGCGATGTTGTCCAGCTCGGTGCCGGGGGTGGGGTACGTGAAGACCTCGACCTTGCCGCCCTCCGCGATCGGCGAGAGCGCGCGGTGGCGGCGTACCGCATCCGAGGGGAGGCGGGTCAGGGGCATGCGGCGGGTGAGGCCGCGGGTGGCCTCGAGGAGTACGGAGGACGAGCGGCGGCAGGTCGTCAGGACCTCGACCGGGGCCGGGGTGCCGTCCGTGCGGGGGAAGGCGGAAGGGAAGTCGAGGATGCCGTTCACGTCCGCGCCGCGGAAGGCGTAGATCGACTGGTCCGGGTCGCCGAGCGCGACCAGGGTGCGGCCGCCGCCCGCGAGGGCCTGGAGCAGGCGGACCTGCGCCGCGTCCGTGTCCTGGTACTCGTCGACGAACACCGCGTCGTAGCGCGCCGCCAGTTGGTCCGCGACCTCCGTGCGGTGGGCGAGGAGCACGGCGCGGTGCACCAGCTCCGCGTAGTCGAGGACGCCCTGCGCGTCCAGTACGTCCAGGTACTCGGCGAGGAAGGACGCCGCCGCGCCCCAGTCGGGCCGCCCCGTGCGGCGGGCGAACTCGGCGAGGGACGCGGGGCCGAGGCCCAGTTCGCGGCTGCGCGCCAGGACCGCGCGGACCTCGTCGGCGAAGCCCCGCGTCGTCAGGCACGCGCGCAGTTCGTCGGGCCAGCGCACGCGTGCGTGGCCGGCGTTTTCCAGGTCGGTCTCGCCGGCGAGGAGGTCGCGTACGACGACGTCCTGTTCGGGACCGGAGAGCAGCCGGAGCGGCTCGGTGAACAGGTCGGCGTCCTGGTGGGCGCGGACCAGGGCGTAGCAGAAGGAGTGGAAGGTGGTGGCTTGTGGCGCCTGTACGCCGCCGATCCGGAGGGCCAGGCGGTCGCGGAGTTCCACCGCCGCCTTGCGGCTGAAGGTCAGGACGAGGATGCGCTCCGGGTCCGTGCCCTTGGCCGTCCGCGCGGCCACCGCCTCCACGAGCGTGGTGGTCTTGCCGGTGCCCGGTCCTGCGAGGACGAGGAGCGGTCCGGACGCATGGTCAACCACAGCGCGCTGGCTTGCGTCCAGATGAGGAGGATCCACCGACACCGGCGGGGTACGCACCAGTCGGTAGGCGCCGTGGCTCCTCTGACGTACAGGCGCGTCAGAACTACGCCTGTCGGAAGAAAAGGAGCTCACGTGGATCGCCGGTCCTGGTGGGTGTACTGGGTGAGGTGCGGCCTCGCGGGTGCGACGGCTGCGGTGGCTGCGAGGTGACTGGTGCGCTCGACGCTACGCCAGTGGACGGTCGGGATGCGGAGCTTCCAGGGGTTCGCCGGGCTCGCGCGGGACGGCCGTCGCGCTGCGCGCCGGGTCCCTCGTCCGGCCCACCGCGCCCGCTTCCCCCGTACGGTCCACCCATCGCCCGTACGCTGCGCCGATGCCGGAAGCTGTCATCTGTGACCGCCCGTCCGCGCAGCGCCGTCCCAGCGCGCCCGCCTCATGTCGAGGCGGTGTTCACCGGCGCCCGTCGTGCGCAGCGGAGTCGCCTCGGCGCGGTAGTGCTCCAGGGCGCGCAGCTCATGGCCGACGAGCGGCACGCCGTCCGAGCGGACCACCCGCCACCAGGGCACCGCCCCGCCGTACAGCGCCATGGCCCGTCCGACCTGCCGGGGGCCGCCCTCGCCGAGCCACTCCGCGACATCTCCGTACGACATGACGCGGCCGGGCGGGATCAGCTCCGCGACCTCGAGCACCCGCTCCGCGTAGTCCGGGATCGTCGGGATCTCCGGCAGGCTCTCGTTGCTCATCCGCCCCATGGTGCCGCACCCCACCGACAACGGGACCCGGCACGGTCCCGGCGAGGAGGTCGGCCATGGCCCCGACCACGGCGCCGGCCCCGCCACCAGCCACGGACGGCAAGGCTCCGCTTCGGTGATTGCACCCTGATGCCCCGCACTGTCAGTCGGTCATGCCACCATCGTGCGGGCGGTGACTGGTGATACGTGATCAAAAAGAGTCGACGGAGGATCAGGGAGTGCAACCCCCGAAGGACGAGGGTGCCCCTGACACTTCGGCGCGCCCTGACGCGTCCGAGCCCGACAACGGCCACGACACCGGCCACGACTACGGCCAGGAGAACGGCCACGAGAACTGCGACCCGGCCGAGGCCCGCTTCGACCGCGTAGAGGGCGACGAACCGCTGCTCCCCGCACGGGTCCACCGCCCCTCGGACCTGATGCGGATGCTCATCGGCATCCTGGCCATCGCCCTGGTGCTCGCCGTCGCGGCGTTCGCGCTCAAGACCACCTCGGGGCTCGAGGACGACATCAAGCGGGGCACCACACAGGCGCCCGACATGCTGATCAAGTTCGCGGGTCTGGCCTCCAGCATCGCGGTCCTGTTCGTGCCGGTCGCCTTCGCGATCGAGCGCCTGATCAAGCGGGACGGGCTGCGGATCGCGGACGGTGTGCTCGCGGCGGTGCTCGCGCACGGCGTCACCCTCGCCACCGATCTGTGGGTGGCGAACGGCGCACCGGATGCCATCCGGAACGCGCTGACCGAGACCAGCGTCGGCGGCACACTGACCGACCCGGTGCACGGTTATCTGGCGCCGGTGATCGCCTATATGACGGCGGTCGGCATGTCCCGCAGACCGCGCTGGCGCGTGGTGCTGTGGACGGTGCTCGCGCTTGACGCCCTGTCGATGCTGGTCGCCGGGTACACCACCCCGTTCTCGATCATCCTCACGATCCTGATCGGCTGGACCGTCGCGTACGGCACGCTGTACGCGGTCGGCTCGCCGAACGTCCGGCCCACCGGGCAGAACCTCCTCGCCGGCCTGCGGCACGTCGGGTTCCGCCCGGTCAGCGCGGCCCGCGCCGAGGAGCTGCCGGACGCACCCGACTCGGGCGACCGGGGCCGCCGCTACTTCGTCCTCCTTGAGGACGGGCCGCCGCTCGACGTGACGGTCGTGGACCGCGAGCAGCAGGCGCAGGGCTTCTTCTACCGCGTGTGGCGCCGCCTCACGCTGCGCTCGATCACCACCCGGCGCAGCCTGCTTTCGCTGCGCCAGGCCCTGGAGCAGGAGGCACTGCTCTCGTACGCGGCCATCGCGGCCGGCGCCAACGCACCGAAGCTCATCGCCACGTCCGAGCTCGGCCCGGACGCGGTGATGCTCGTGTACGAGCACCTGGGCGGGCATTCGCTGGACTCGCTGCCCGACAAGGACATCACCGACGACCTGATGCGCGACACCTGGCTGCAGGTGCAGGCGCTGCAGTCGCGGCGCATCGCGCACCGCAGGCTGGCGGGCGACGCGATCGTGGTGGATCGTTCCGCCAAGGTGATCATCACCGATCTGCGGGGCGGTGAGATCGCGGCCGGGGACCTGCTCCTTCGCATGGACATCGCGCAGCTGCTCACCACCTTCGGCCTGCGGGTCGGCGCCGAGCGCGCGGTGGCCGCCGTGGTCGCGGTGCTCGGCCCGGACGCGGTCGCCGACTGTCTGCCGCTGCTCCAGCCCATCGCACTGTCCCGGTCGACCCGCGCGGAGCTGCGCAGGCTCGGCCGCGAGCGCTCCCAGCGCCAGCGCGAGGCGGTCCTGGAGGCCTCCAAGCAGGCCAAGCTGGCGCGCGCGGAGGAGGCCGAGGCGCAGACGCCCGACCGCAAGTCGGTCAAGGCCGAGCGACAGGCCGAGAAGCGGGCGCTCGACGTGGCCCTGGACGAGGCCCGCGAGGAGGATCTGCTCACCCAGATCCGCCACCAGGTGCTGCTCATCAGGCCGCAGGCCCCAGTGGAGCCGGCCCAGCTGGAGCGGATCAAGCCGCGCACGCTGGTCAGTTTCATCGCGGGCGCGATCGGCGCGTACTTCCTGCTCACCCAGCTGACGGACATCGAGTTCGCGAAGGTCTTCGGGAACGCCGAGTGGGGCTGGGTGGCGGTGGCGGTCGCGTTCTCGGCGCTGAGCTACTTCGGGGCGGCGATGAGCCTGCTCGGCTTCGTGCCGGAGCGGGTGCCGTTCCTGCGGACGGTGGCGGCGCAGGTCGCCGGGTCCTTCGTGAAGATCGTGGCGCCGGCGGCGGTCGGCGGTGTCGCGCTCAACACGCGCTTCCTGCAGCGGTCCGGGGTGCGCTCCGGGCTTGCCGTCGCCAGTGTGGGGGCCTCGCAGCTGTTCGGGCTCGGCGCGCACATCCTGCTCCTGCTGACCTTCGGCTATCTGACCGGGACGCAGAAGACCGCGGAGTTCACCCCGTCCCGGACGGTGATCGCGGGGCTGCTGACCATCGCGGTCCTGGTGCTCGTGGTGACCGCCGTGCCCTTCCTGCGGAACTTCGTGGTGACGCGCGTGCGGTCGCTGTTCGCCGGGGTGGTGCCGCGCATGCTGGATGTGCTGCAGCGGCCGCAGAAGCTCCTTACGGGCATCGGCGGGATGTTGTTTTTGACCACGTGCTTCGTGTTGTGTCTCGACTCGTCGCTGCGGGCGTTCGGGTCGGACACGGGCACGATCAGTCTGGCCGGGGTTGCCGTGGTGTTCCTTGCGGGGAATGCGCTGGGGTCTGCGGCGCCTACGCCTGGTGGTGTGGGGGCGGTTGAGGCGACGCTCACGGGTGGGCTCGTGCTGATCGGTGTGCCCAGTGAGGTCGCGGCTCCCGCTGTGCTGCTGTATCGGCTGTTGACGTTGTGGCTGCCGGTTTTGCCGGGGTGGCTCGCGTTCAATCATTTGACCCGGAAGGGGTCGCTGTAGGGCGGGGCTGTGGTGGGGATTTTTTTCTCCCCGCCCCGCCCCTTCCCGAAATTCTGCGAAGCCTTCCGCCCTCCGGGCGGTGTCCTCAAACGCCGGACGGGCTGAATGACCGGACGGGCTGAATGACGGGCGGGCTGAATGATGGGCGGAACGGCTACGTCAGCAGCACCGTCACCAGCAGTGCCACCGAGCAGATGACCTCCACCGCGCCCACCACGGCCACCTTCAGGCCCCGCCCGGGCAGCAGCGCCGCGCGGGCCAGGTAGGCCGCGAAAGGCAGGGCCAGCCACGGGGTCAGGAAGGCCGCCGCTACGAGGGCCACCCCGTGGTACGCCACCGAGCCCCGGTAGTACGCGCGTGAGTCGCGTTCCCGGATCATCGTCTTCACGTACGGCACCGTGCCGCCGAAGTAGAGCAGGCACGCCAGCGCCGGGCGCCAGCCGTCCGCCCAGGTTCCGCCGCCGAGGTGCAGCGCGACCAGGAGCATGCCGCAGGCCGGGACCACCGCGAGCAGGCCGTTGAGGAGGGCCCGCTCGTTGTTGCGCCAGGCGTAGTACGTGTTCGCCGCGACGAACGGCGCGGCGCAGGCCGCTGCCGCCACGAGCCAGGGGTGCAGCACGGCCAGCGGCAGCCCGCACACCGCGAAGGCCGCCCCGAAGACGAGCGCCGGCCGGACATGGCGGCGCGGCGCCTTCGGATTGCGCGAGATGCGGCGCAGCCGGAGCCACTGCTGGGCGTGGAACGCCGCGATGTAGCCGAGCAGCCAGGCCGCGAGGAGGGGGAAGTGGGCCCAGCGCGGACTGCCGAGGAAAACACCCGTGGCAAAGGGCACCGCGAGCATCGCCCAGGCCCCGTGCTGGTTGGGCAGCCAGCGATTCCTGCTCACCTTGAATTCCCGTCCCGTGAAGTCTCGCGATGTCCCGAGTTGCCGACACCATGTCGGCCTTTCTCCTTGCCAGTTGAGGCCCATCCACCTTCGCACCACAAGGCCTGGGGAATTCAAGGAGGAGGTCCCGGGCCCCTGGGACTTCTGTCACCGGGTTCCAACAAATGTCCCGCATAGCCTCTTTGGGAGCCATTGGGAGCCATTCCTGATCCCGCCGATTCCGCCGGAGGACCGCGTTGCAGCAGAACCAGGGCGCCGCAGAGGCATTGATCAAGGCGGGGAGCTTCTTCAGCCGCGCCGAGGTCTCCAAGGATCTGCGCACCGTGCACCACACCGGCGGCCGCGCGGCCGACGTCTTCTACCGGGACCGCTGGAGCCACGACAAGGTCGTCTACTCGACGCACGGCGTGAACTGCACGGGCTCCTGCCGGTGGAAGGTCTACGTCAAGGACGGGATCATCACCTGGGAGACGCAGGCGACGGATTACCCGTCCGTGGGCCCGGACCGCCCGGAGTACGAGCCGCGCGGCTGTCCGCGCGGCGCCTCCTTCTCCTGGTACAGCTACTCGCCGACCCGGGTGCGCTACCCGCATGTGCGCGGCGTGCTCCTCGAGATGTACCGCGAGGCGAAGAAGCGTCTGGGCGACCCGGTCCTTGCCTGGGCCGACATCCAGAAGGACGACAAGCGCCGCCGCAAGTACCAGCAGGCGCGCGGCAAGGGCGGCCTGGTCAGGGCGAGTTGGGACGAGGCCGTCGAGATCATCTCGGCCGCGCACGTGCACACCATCAAGGAGTACGGTCCCGACCGCGTCGCCGGCTTCTCGCCGATCCCCGCGATGTCGATGGCCTCGCACGCGGCGGGCGCCCGCTTCCACTCGCTCATCGGCGCGCCGATGCTGAGCTTCTACGACTGGTACGCGGACCTGCCGGTGGCCTCCCCGCAGGTGTTCGGCGACCAGACCGACGTGCCCGAGTCGGGCGACTGGTGGGACGCCGCGTACCTGATGATGTGGGGCTCCAACGTCCCCGTCACGCGTACGCCCGACGCGCACTGGATGACCGAGGCGCGCTATCGCGGGCAGAAGGTCGTCACCGTTTCCCCGGACTTCGCGGACAACACCAAGTTCGCCGACGAGTGGATGCATCCGCACCCCGGGACCGATGGCGCGCTCGCGCTCGCCATGGGGCATGTGGTCCTCAAGGAGTTCTTCGTCGAGAAGAAGAGGGAGTTCTTCGAGAATTACGTACGTCAGTACACCGATCTGCCCTTCCTGGTGTCGCTGCAGGAGACCGCCAAGGGGCTGGTTCCCGGCAAGTTCCTGACGGCGAAGGACCTTGGTCAGGAGACCGAGAACGCCGAGTGGAAGACCGTGCTCGTCGACGACGTGACCGGTGAACTGACCGTTCCGAACGGCACGTTGGGGCATCGCTGGGGCAAGAACGAGAAGCCGGAATGGAATCTCGACCTCGGTGACACCGTCCCCCGCCTCACCCTCATGGAAGAGGGCGAGCACGCCGAGATCACCCTCCCCCGCTTCGACGAGCGAGGCGCTGGCGCGGACACGGTCCGGCGCGGAGTCCCGGTCCGCCGCGTCGGCGACCGCCTGGTCACCACCGTCTTCGACCTGATGCTCGCCCAGTACGCGGTCGGCCGCGAAGGGCTGCCGGGCGAGTGGCCCACGTCGTACGAGGACGCGTCGACGCCCGGCACCCCCGGCTGGCAGGAGACCCTCACCTCCGTGCCCGCCGCCCAAGCCGCGCGCGTGGCGCGGGAGTTCGCGCAGACCGCCGAGGACTCGGGCGGCCGCTGCATGATCCTCATGGGCGCGGGCACCAACCACTGGTTCCACTCCGAGACGATCTACCGCGCCTTCCTCGCCCTGCTCACCCTCACCGGCTGCCAGGGCCGCAACGGCGGCGGCTGGGGCCACTACGTGGGCCAGGAGAAGTGCCGCCCGGTGACCGGCTGGGCGACCCTGGCGAGCGCGTCCGACTGGGGCCGGCCGCCCCGGCACATGATCGGCGCGGGCTGGTTCTACCTCCACACCGACCAGTGGCGCTACGACACCCTGCCCGCCGAGGCCCTTGCCTCGCCCCTCGCGGACGGCCGCTTCGAGGGCATGACGGGCGCGGACTGTCTGGCCGCGTCCGCACGCATGGGCTGGATGCCTTCGTACCCGACGTTCGACCGCAATCCGCTGGAGCTGGGCGAGGCATCGCAGGACCCGGTCCAGAACGCCGTGCGGATGCTCAAGGACGGCGAGCTGGGCTTCGCCGGCGAGGACCCGGACGCGCCCCGCAACTGGCCGCGCGTGCTCAACGTATGGCGGGCGAACCTCCTGGGGTCGAGCTCCAAGGGCAATGAGTACTTCCTGAAGCATCTCCTCGGTACGCACTCCAACTTGCCGGAGGACGGGCCGCGTTGTGAGCCCAGGGACGTGACCTGGCACGAGGAGGACGTCGAGGGCAAGCTCGATCTGCTGCTCGCGATGGACTTCCGGATGACCTCGACCACGCTCCTGTCGGACGTCGTCCTGCCGGCCGCCACCTGGTACGAGAAGCACGACCTGTCGTCCACCGACATGCACCCCTTCCTGCACGCCTTCACCCCGGCCGTGGACCCGCCGTGGCAGGCACGCTCGGACTACGACGCCTTCCACGCGATAGCCAAGCGCTTCGGCGAGCTCGCGAAGGAGCATCTGGGCGTACGCCACGACCTCGTGGCCACCGCGCTGCAGCACGACACCCCCGGCGGCGAGATGGCCCAGCCCGGCGGCGTGGCGCTCGACTGGTCGAAGGGCGAGTGCGAGCCGATCCCCGGCAAGACCATGTACAACCTGGCCGTGGTCGAGCGCGACTACGGCGCGGTCGGCGAGAGGTTCGCGGCCCTCGGCCCGCTGATCGACCGCCTCGGCGTGACCACGAAGGCGATCACCTTCGACGTGGCCGAAGAGGTCGCGTACCTGAAGAGCAAGAACGGTGTCGTACGCGAGGGAGTGGCCGAGGGACGGCCGCGCCTTACGACCGCCCAGCACGCCTGCGAGGCGATCCTCTCCCTCTCCGGCACCTCCAACGGCCGCCTGGCCACCCAGGGATTCCAGACCCTGGAGAAGAAGGTCGGCACCGAACTGGCGCACCTCGCGGCCGAGGCCGAGGGCAAGCGGATCACCTTCGCGGACACCCAGGCGCGGCCCGTACCGGTGATCACGTCGCCCGAGTGGAGCGGCAGCGAGTCGGGCGGGCGCCGCTACACCGCCTTCACGGTCAACACCGAGCACCTCAAGCCCTGGCACACCCTCACCGGGCGCCAGCACTTCTTCATCGACCACGACTGGATCCACGAGGTCGGCGAGGCACTGCCGGTCTACAAGCCGCCGCTGGACATGCACCAGCTGTACGGCGAGCCGGAGTTGGGGAAGGTCGACGAGAAGACCGTCGCCGTGCGATACCTCACCCCGCACAACAAGTGGGCGATCCACAGCCAGTACCAGGACAACCTCTACATGATGACGCTCGGGCGCGGCGGGCAGACCGTGTGGATGTCGCCGCAGGACGCCGAGTCGATCGGGGTCGCGGACAACGACTGGATCGAGGCCGTGAACCGCAACGGCGTCATCACGGCCCGCGCGATCGTGTCCCACAAGATGCCGCCCGGCACGGTCTTCATGAACCACGCGCAGGAGCGCACGGTCGGCGTCCCCAAGACGGAGAAGACCGGGCGCCGCGGCGGAATTCATAACTCGCTCACGCGCGTGATGCTGAAACCGACCCATCTGATCGGCGGCTACGCCCAGTTGACGTGGGCCTTCAACTACCTCGGCCCGACCGGAAACCAGCGCGACGAGGTGACGGTCATCCGTCGCCGCAACCAGGAGGTCCAGTACTGATGCGCGTCATGGCTCAAGTGGCGATGGTCATGAACCTCGACAAGTGCATCGGCTGCCACACCTGCTCCGTCACCTGCAAGCAAGCGTGGACGAACCGCAAGGGCACCGAGTACGTCTGGTTCAACAACGTCGAGACCCTCCCCGGCCAGGGCTATCCGCGCCGCTGGGAGGACCAGGAGAAGTGGAAGGGCGGCTGGGAACGCACCCGTTCGGGTCGGCTCCGCCTCAAGGCAGGTGGCCGCCTGAAGCGGCTCGGGCAGATCTTCGCCAACCCGGAGATGCCCGAGATCGACGACTACTACCAGCCGTGGACGTACGAGTACAAGAACCTCACCGAGGCCCCGGCGGGCAACGACATGCCGGTCGCGCGGCCCGTCTCGCAGATCACCGGGGAGCCCATCGACAAGATCGAATGGGGTCCGAACTGGGACGACAACCTGGGTGGTGCGCCCGAGCACGCCACCAAGGACCCGATCGTCGAGAAGATCAACAGGCAGATCGACGGGAAGATCGACGGCCTCCGTAAGGAGGTGGGCGAACGGATCCGCATGGAGTTCGAGCAGAGCTTCATGTTCTATCTGCCGCGCGTGTGCGAGCACTGCCTCAACCCGGCCTGTGTGTCGGCCTGTCCGTCGGGCGCGATGTACAAGCGCGCCGAGGACGGCATCGTCCTCGTCGACCAGGACCAGTGCCGCGGCTGGCGGATGTGCGTGAGCTCGTGCCCGTACAAGAAGGTCTACTTCAACCACTCGACCGGCAAGGCCGAGAAGTGCACCTTCTGCTTCCCGCGCGTCGAGGTCGGGATGCCGACCGTGTGCTCGGAGACCTGTGTCGGGCGGATGCGCTACATCGGCGTGATGCTGTACGACGCCGACAAGGTGGGGGCGGCCGCCGCCGTGGAGGACGAACAGGACCTCTACCCGGCCCAGTTGGAGGCCTTCCTCGACCCGAACGACCCGGCCGTCGCGGCGGCCGCGCGGGCGAGCGGGATCACCGAGGAGTGGCTGGACGCGGCCCGCCGCTCCCCCGTCTTCGACCTGATCCGCACCTACCAGGTGGCGCTTCCGCTGCACCCGGAGTACCGCACCATGCCGATGGTCTGGTACGTCCCGCCGCTGTCGCCCGTCGTCGAGGCGGTCGCCGCGTGCGGGCAGGACGGGGAGGACGCCGGCAATCTGTTCGGCGCGATCGACGCGATGCGGATCCCGGTGGAGTACCTGGCGGAGCTGCTCACGGCGGGCGACACGTACGCCGTGGACGCGGTCCTTCGGCGGATGGCCGCGATGCGCGCCTATATGCGGCGGATCAACCTCGGGCAGGAGCGCGACGAGTCGATCGCGGCCGCCGTCGGGCTGACGGGGACCGAGATGGAGGACATGTTCCGGCTGCTCGCCATCGCCAAGTACGAGGACCGGTACGTGATTCCGACCGCCGCGCGGGCGGACGCCGACGCGCTGGCCGAGTCCCATCCCCTCGACGGTGACGCGGGCTGTCCGGTGTCGGACGAGGCGTTCGGCGCGAGCCCGGTCCTGCTGAACATGAGCCCCACGCGGAGGAGCGCATGAACGAGGAACGGGTAACTCCGGATGCCGTCGCACGCATTGTCGCCGCGCACTGTCTGCGCTACCCCGACGACCAGTTCCACGCCGCCCTCGCCCGGCTCGACGAAGCCCTCGACGGGGCGGCCACCGAACCGGCCGCACTCCTGCGTGAGTTCATCGCCCACGCGCGCGTGACGCCAGTTCTCGAACTCGCCGCGCACTACACGGACACCTTCGACACCCGTAACCGCCGCTGCCTCTACCTGACCTGGTGGACGGACGGCGACACCCGCAACCGGGGCCTGTCCCTCGTCCGCATCAAGCGGATCTACCGGGACTTCGGCCTGGAGTTCACCGGCGACGAACTGCCCGACTTCCTCCCCGTGGCCCTGGAGTTCGCGGCCCGCCACCCGGAGGCGGGCACCGAGCTGCTCACCGAGCACCGGGCGGGTCTGGAACTGCTGCGGCTCGCGGTGACCGACGCCAACACCGTCTACGCGCGCGTGCTCGAAGCCGTCTGCGCGACGCTGCCCGGCCCGTCCCCGCAGACCAAGGCGGAGGCCAAGGCCCTTGCCCGCAGCGGGCCGCCGCGCGAGGCGGTCGGGCTCGAACCGCTCGGTCCCGGCGTCGGACCGGGTGCCGAGTTCGGCCCCGGCGTCGAACTGCCCTGGCCCGTACTGCCCGAAAGGACCCCCGCCTGATGTCCCTGCTCCTGTGGGGCGTCATGCCCTACGTCGCCGTCGTGATGCTGATCGCGGGGCTCGTGTGGCGTGCGCGCTACGACAAGTTCGGCTGGACCACGCACTCCACGCAGGTGCACGAGTCACGGCTGCTGCGCATCGGCTCGCCCCTCTTCCACTTCGGGATGGCCTTCGTCGTGCTCGGGCACGTCGTCGGCCTCGTCGTCCCGAAGAGCTGGACGGACGCGGTGGGTGTCAGCGACCACACGTACCACCTGGTCGCGATCTCGACGGGCGCGGTCGCGGGCGTCGCGGCGATCACCGGCATCGGCATCCTCGTGTACCGCCGCTTCAAGGTGCCCGCCGTACGCAGGGCGACGCTGCGCAGCGACCACCTGATGTACACGTTCCTGCTCGGCGCGATGATCCTCGGCCTGGCCGCGACCGTCCTCAACTCGGCGGGCGCGATGGGCGATTACAACTACCGGGACGGCATCTCGCTGTGGTTCCGGTCGCTGTTCACCTTCCAGCCGGACTACGCGCTGATGGGGCAGGCGCCGGTCGCCTTCCAGCTGCACATTCTCTTTGGGTTCGTGCTGTTCTCGCTGATCCCGTACTCGCGTCTCGTGCACATCTTCAGCGCACCGGTGAAGTACGTGTTCCGGCCGTACGTGGTGTACCGCAGCCGGGACCCGCAGGAGCTGGCCAATCGTCCGCAGAAGCGCGGCTGGGAGCGGGTGGGCTCGTGATGCACGGCATGAATACGAAGAGGGCGAAGAACGTCGTGCGCACCCCGAAGCACTCGGTCGACGACCGGCCCTTCATCGTCATCTGGGAGGCCACGCGCGCGTGCCCGCTGGCCTGTCTGCACTGCCGTGCGGAGGCGCAGTTGGCGCGGGACCCCGAGGAGCTGGACGGGGCCGACGCGCGGCGGGTCATGGACCAGATCGCGGCGTTCGGGAAGCCGAGCCCGCTGTTCGTGATCACCGGGGGTGATCCGTTCCAGCGCGCCGACCTGACCGAGCTCATCGAGTACGGGACCTCGCTGGGCCTGCGGATCGCGGTGTCGCCGTCCGGGACACCGACGCTCACGCGGTCGAACCTGACGGCGGTGCGGGATGCGGGGGCGGTGGCTCTTTCCCTGTCCCTGGACGGGTCCACGGCCGAGCGGCACGACTCCTTCCGGGGTGTGCAGGGCGTGTACGACTGGACCCTGGACGGCTGGCGGACCGCCCGTGAGCTGGGCCTCAAGGTGCAGATCAACACGACCGTGACGCGGTACAGCCTGCCGGACCTGGCGGACATCGCGGCGGTCGTGAAGCGCGAGGGCGCGATGATCTGGAGCGGGTTCATCCTGGTCCCGACGGGTCGGGGGGAGGCGCTTTCCGCACTCGGTGCGGACGAGGTCGAGGACGTCATGCACTTCCTCTACGACGCCGGGGCCGTCATGGCCACGAAGACGACCGAGGGTCATCACTTCCGGCGGGTCGCCCTTCAGCGCACCATCCTGGCGCGGCACGGGGAGGCGCCTTCGCTGGGGCCCGTGCATGCGTCGCTGTCCGCTCGGGCCGCGGAGCTCGGGCTGTTCTCCGGGGAGCAGCGGGCCGTTCGCCGCCCTCCGATGGATGTCGGCTCCGGCCGCGGGTTCGTGTTCATCTCGCACACGGGTGAGGTGACGCCGTCGGGGTTCCTGCCGTTGTCGGCGGGCAATGTGAAGAACCATCCGCTGACGGAGATCTACCGGGGGTCGGCCCTTTTCGCTTCGCTGCGGGATCCGTCGTTGCTCGAGGGCAAGTGCGGGCGGTGTGAGTTCAACACCGTGTGCGGGGGGTCGCGGTCGCGGGCCTATGGGGTTTCGGGGCGGACGTTGGCCGAGGATCCGTGGTGTGCGTATGAGCCGGGGTCGTTCGCCTATCAGGAGGAGCTGCGGGAATTGTTGCCGGTCTAATTTCCCCCACCCCGCCCCTTCCCGTAAGGCTGCGCCGCCTTCCGCCCTGCGGGCGGTGTCCTCAAACGCCGGACGGGCTGATTCATCAGGCCTCGACCATTCAGCCCGTCCGGCGTTTGAGGACAGTCTTTGAAGCCGGCGGCAGCCTTACGGGAAGGGGCGGGGCGAAATCGTTCTTCCGGCACCGGAATTCCGACCATAAGGACGACACCCCAACCGCCCCATGGGAAAACCCTGTGGAAAGCCCGCCCCAAGGGGGCCGAACTACCCACCCCGAGGGCCGGAAGCCCTCCATTTCCCGCCTCCCCGCCTACGTACCGTAAGAACGCAGCGACCAGCGGCCCATCAAGGGAGCAAAACCATGCGCTCAGTGATCGTCATCGGCGGCGGAATCAGCGGCCTCGCCGCAGCCTGGCAGCTCCGCGGGCGGGCCGACGTCACGGTCCTGGAGAGCGACCCCCGCATCGGCGGCAAGCTCCGCACCAGCAGCGTCGCCGGCATCCCGGTGGACGAGGGCGCCGAGTCGATCATGGCGCTGCGGCCCGAGGCCGTGGAGCTCGCACAGGAGGTCGGCCTCGGCGCGGACCTCTGCGACCCGTCCTCGGCCCCCACCACCGTGTGGACGCACAGCGCGCTGCGCCCCATGCCCCGCGGTCACGTCATGGGCATCCCGACCGAGCCGCGCACGCTCGCCGGCACCGGGCTGCTCAGCGACGAGGGCCTGGAGCGGCTGTGCCGCGAGGAGGAACTGCCCGCGACGCCGCTCACCGGTGATGTCTCCGTCGCCGGATACCTCGCGGAGCGGATCGGCCAGGAAGCCGTGGACCACCTCGTCGAGCCGATGCTCGGCGGCGTCTACGCGGGCCGCGCCGACCGCCTCTCGCTGCGCTCCTCCATGCCGCGCCTCGCCGCCGTCGCCGAGCAGGGCGGCTCGATCATCGCCGCGCTGCGCCGGGTGCGCGCGGCCGGCGCCCCCAAGGCCTCACCCGTGCAGGGCGTGCGCGGCGGCACCGGGCGGCTCCCGATGGCCGTCGCCGAGGCCAGCGGCGCCCGCATCCTCACCTCCACCCGCGCCCGCGATCTGCAGCGCACCCCGGCCGGGAAGTGGCGCGTCCTCGCCGTCACCGGTGACGGGCCGCTCGTCATGGAGGCCGACGCGGTGATCCTGGCGCTTCCCGCGTACGCCGCCGGGGAGCTGCTGCGCGGTCACGCGCCGGCCGCCGACGAGGAGCTCTCGGCGATCGTGCACGCCTCGACCGCGGTCGTCACCATGGCCTTCAACCGGGCGCAGGCGCCCGTGCTGCCCGACGGCAACGGCTTCCTCGTTCCCGCCGTGGACGGGCACACCATCAAGGCCGCGTCCTTCCTCAGCAACAAGTGGGGCTGGCTGGCGGAGTCCTCGCCGGACATGTTCGTGCTGCGGGCGTCGATCGGGCGGGCCGGAGAAGAGGCCCAACTCGATGCGCCGGACCGGCACTTGATCCGTACCGCGGTGTCCGAGCTGCATCTTGCGGCGGGGCGGATGGGTGAGCCTGTCGCGGCTCGGGTCACTCGGTGGACGCGGGGGCTGCCGCAGTACGGCGTGGGGCATGCGGATCGGGTTTCGCGGATTCGGGAATCCGTGGGCAAGCTGCCCGGGGTCGAGCTGTGCGGCGCTTCTTACGAAGGTGTGGGGGTGGCTGCGTGTGTGGCCACGGGGCGTGCGGCTGCTCGGCGGCTGGCCGAATAGAGATTTGGCCCGCCCCGCCCCTTCCCTGAATTCTGCGAAGCCCGGGGCTCCGCCCCTGGCCCCCAGATCGGCCTGCGGCCTCTGTCCTCAAACGCCGGACGGGCTGAATGAACGCCGACCGGGCTGACGGGTGATCACCTGTACGGCCCGCGCCCCGAGCGCCCCACCTGACCCCACCGCAGGATGGGACCCATGCCGATCCCGCGCCGCCGCGCCGCCATGGCCGCCCTCGCCTCCGTCGCCCTCCTGACCGCCACCCTCGGGGCCTGCAGCGACACCAAGGCCGAGGACCTTCCCTCGCAGAAGCTGAGCTGGAAGTCCTGCCCCGCCCCGGACGCGGCCCAGGGCGGCGGCGAGGCGCCGGGCAAGGAGTGGGAGTGCGCCGGGATGAAGGCGCCGCTCAGCTGGGACGACCCCAAGGGCGACACCATCGACCTGGCGCTGATCCGGGCCAAGGCCAGCGAGAAGGGGCAGCGCATCGGGTCGCTGCTCTTCAACTTCGGCGGGCCCGGCGGCTCCGGCGTACTCACGCTGCCCGCGTTCGGCGAGGACTACGCGAAGCTGCGTACGCGCTATGACCTGGTCAGCTTCGACCCGCGCGGGGTCGGCCGCAGTGCCCCCGTGAAGTGCGAGGACGACGCCCAGCTGGACGCGTACTACCAGCAGGACTCGACGCCCGACGACGCCGCCGAGGAGCAGACCCTGGTGGAGGGGGTGAAGACCTTCAACGGTGCGTGCGAGGAGAAGTCCGGCAAGGTGCTGCCCCATGTGCGGACCACCGATGCCGCCCGCGACATGGATCTGATGCGGCAGGTGCTCGGCGACGACAAGCTGCACTACTTCGGAATCTCGTACGGGACCGAACTGGGCGGCGTCTACGCCCACTTGTTCCCCAAGAACGTCGGGCGGACCGTCTTCGACGCCGTCGTCGATCCGACGCAGACCCCCGAGCAGGGCTCCCTCGGGCAGGCCAAGGGCTTTCAGCGGGCCCTGGAGAACTACGCCAAGGACTGCACCTCGAAGGTCGAGGACTGCCCGGTCGGCGACACCGCCGAGGAGGTGCAGACGAAGATCGCAGGCCTGCTGAAGGAGCTGGACGCCAAGCCGCTGCCGGGTGCCGGCGAGCGCAAGCTGACCCAGACCACGGCGACCAACGGCATCGCGCAGTCGCTGTACTCGCAGGACTTCTGGCCGTATCTGACGGAGGGCCTGGAACAGGCCTATGACGGCGACGGCAAGATCCTCATGACGCTCTCCGACTCGATGAACGGGCGCTCCCCCGACGGCTCGTACAGCAATATCCAGGCGGCCAACATCTCCATCAACTGCTCGGACGACAAGCCCCGTTACACGGTGGCCGACGTCAAGGCGAAGCTGCCCGAGTTCCGCAAGGTGTCGCCGCTGTTCGGCGACTACCTGGCCTGGGGCATGGTCAGCTGCACCGACTGGGCCGTGCCGGGCGCATCGGACCATCCGGACGTGAGCGCCGGCGGTTCGGCACCGATCGTGGTCGTCGGCAACACCGGGGACCCGGCGACGCCTTACGAGGGCGCGAAGAAAATGGTCGACGCGCTCGGCAAGGGCGTCGGCGTCGAGTTGACGTACAAGGGGCAGGGGCACGGCGCGTACGACAGCGGCAACAAGTGCGTGCAGGACGCCGTGAACGGCTATCTGCTGGACGGCAGGTCGCCCGCGGCCGGCACTGTCTGCGGCTAGCAACGTGGAGGCGCACATGCGGCGCCCGTACGATGGCCGGACTGTCGCTCCAGGGGGGAAGTCCGTCAATGGCAGGTTTCGTACGCACAATTCCTGTACGTCCCATAGTCGGGGCCGTGTTGGTCGCCATGCTCGCCGTCGGCTGCGGCAGCGGCGGGTCGGACAAGGGCGAGGGCGACGGCAAGGGCTCCGCGGAGCCCTCCGCGAGCAAGGCGGCCGACAGCGAGACCACCCCCGCACCCGAGCAGATCAAGCTGCCCGCCGCACTCACCGGGCAGAAGCTGGACTGGGGCCGCTGTGACAGCGCGGCGGGCGGCAGTTGGCAGTGCGCCACCATGAAGGCGCCGCTCGACTACGCCAAGCCCGACGGCGAGACCATCGGGATCGAGCTCGTGCGCAGCAAGGCCACCGGCTCCTCGGGGCGCCTCGGTTCGCTGCTCTTCAACTTCGGCGGGCCCGGCGGCTCCGGTGTCTCCGGGCTGCCGCCCTTCGAGCCCGCGCTCGGCGCGCTGCACGAGCGCTACGACCTGGTGAGCTTCGACCCGCGCGGCGTCGCGGCGAGCGAAGGGGTGCGCTGCCGGGACGACCGGGAGCTGGAGAAGTCCTTCACCACGGTCGACGTCACCCCGGACACGGCCGCCGAGGAGAAGGCGTACTTCAAGGACGCCGCCGACTTCGGCGCCGGCTGCGAGCGCCGGGCCGGGAAGGTGCTGCCGTACGTCGCCACGACCGGCGCCGCACGCGACATGGACCTGATGCGGCAGGTGCTCGGCGACAAGAAGCTGCACTATCTCGGATTCTCGTACGGGACCGAACTGGGCGGTGTCTACGCCCACTTGTTCCCCAAGAACGTGGGCCGGATGGTCCTCGACGCGGTGGTCGACCCGAGCGCGGACTCGGTGGGGCACGCCAAGAACCAGACGACCGGGTTCCAGCGGGCCCTGGAGAACTACCTCAAGTCCGAGGGCGAGGACCCGAAGCAGGGCACCCGGGACATCGCCGCCCTGCTCAAGCGGATGGACGCGGAGCCGCTGCCCGCGACGGACAGCCGGGAGCTCACCGAATCCCTTGCCGTCACCGGCATCACCGCCGCGCTGTACAGCGAGAGCCGCTGGCCGGAGCTGACCGACGCCCTCTCGGCGGCCAGGGACGGACGGGGCGGCCCGCTGCTCACGCTCGCCGACTCCTACAACGACCGTGAGCCGAGCGGCCGTTACGGCACCCAGAGCCACGCCCAGCGCGCCATCTCCTGCGCCGACGCCAAGGGCCGTCCCACGCCAAAGGAGGCCAAGGCCTCGCTCGCCGAGTTCCGGAAGATCTCGCCCGTCTTCGGCCCGTTCCTCGGCTGGGACACCGCGGGCTGGTGCCACGAGTGGCCGGTCGAGGGCGAGTTCGAGACGCCCGAGGTGAGCGCGCCCGGCGCGGCACCGATGCTGGTCGTCGGCACGACGGGCGACTCGGCGACGCCGTACGAGGGGGCCCGCAAGATGGCCGACGAGCTGGGCGAGGACGTGGGCGTACTCCTGACGTTCAAGGGCGAGGGGCACGGCGCGTACGCGAGCGGCAACGCCTGCGTGGACTCGACCGTCAACGACTATCTGCTCGATCACGAGGTGCCCGAGGACGGGAAGGTCTGCTCGTCCTGATCCAGGGCCTCGTCCTGAACCAGGACCCCGTCCTGAACCAGGACCCCGTCCTGAACCCGGACCTCGACCTGATCCAGGACCGCTGACACCGGTGCCGTAGGTCCCGACCGGCCGGGACCTACGGCCCGCCGAGGCAACCTCCGAGTGCTTTTACTCTTCATTTACATAGATGAGGCGGCACGCGACAGTGCCCCTGGGGTGGAAGAGCAGGACACCGGCATGGCCAACAAGTTCATACGCGTCGGCGTCCTCGCCACGGCGCTCGCCGTGGTCACCCTGGCGAGCTGCGACGACGGTGGCGCCGCCCGCTCGGGCAAGGCGCTGGGCAAGGCGGCCGAGCCGCCCAAGGAAGCCAGGAACCCCGAGCCCCGGCTGCCCGGGGCGCTGACCGGACAGCAGCTCAAGTGGTCCGCCTGCCCCGCCCCGTCCAAGGCGCAGGGCGGCGGGGACGCCCCCGGCGGCGATTGGCAGTGCGCCACCATGAAGGCGCCCCTCGACTACAAGAAGCCCGACGGCAAGACCATCGACGTGGCCCTGATCCGCCAACAGGCCACCGGCCCGGACCGCCGCATCGGCTCCCTCGTCTTCAACTTCGGCGGCCCCGGCGAGTCCGGTGTGGCGACGCTGCCCTGGGCCACCGAGGAGGACTACGCGGACCTCGGCGCCCGCTACGACCTGGTCAGCTTCGACCCGCGCGGCGTCGGCAACACCATCCCCGTGAGCTGCGGCGCCGGTTCCGAAGACAGCACGGACGGCGAGGACATGGATGTGGAGGCGTACAACACCGCCTGCGAGAAGCACTCCGGCGACGTCCTCGCCCACGTCGGCACGTCGAGCACCGCGCGGGACATGGATCTGCTGCGGCAGACGCTCGGCGAGGACAAGCTGAACTACTTCGGGATCTCGTACGGCACCGAACTCGGCGGTGTCTACGCCCACTTGTTCCCGAAGAACGTGGGCCGCGCGGTCCTCGACGCCGCCGTGGACCCGACCCTGGACCAGGCGGAGATCGCCCTCGGCCAGACCAAGGGCTTCCAGCTGGCGCTCGACCACTTCACGAAGGACTGCGCCGAGAACCACACCTCCTGCCCCACCGGCACCGACCCGGCGAAGAGCAACGACCGCCTCAAGGCGCTCCTCGACAAGCTGGACGAGGACCCGGCGAAGACGGACGACGGCCGCGAGGTCACCTCCGACATCGCGCTGACCGCCATCGCCAATTTCCTGTACGGCGGCGAGGACGCCTGGGAGTACCTGGTGGACGCCCTGCGCGAGGTGAAGGAGAGCGGCACCGCCAATGAACTCCTGCAGTCCGCCGACGAGTACAGCGGCCGTTACGAGACGGCCCTGCGCCCCGGCCCCGGCAGCCGCCCCGGCCTCCGCCCCCGGAGCAAGGGCGAGCCCACCGCCAACAACTCCGAGGACGCCCTCACCGCGATCACCTGCGCCGACTCCGACCAGCGGTACGACGACTTCGAGGTCGACGACCTGATCCCCAAGTTCGAGAAGGCCTCGCCCATCTTCGGCGAGACCGACGCGATGACCCTGTACACCTGCCTGGACTGGCCGGTGGAGGGCGAACGCTCGACCCCGGACGTGAGCGCCGAAGGGGCCTCGCCGATCCTGGTCATCGGCAACACGGGCGACCCGGCCACCCCGTTCGAGGGCTCGAAGCGGATGGCGAGGGAGCTCGGCGAGGGGGTCGGGGTGCATCTGACGGTGCGGGGCGAGGGACATGGCACGTACGGCGTGAACGGGTGCGCGACGAAGAAGGTCGACGCGTTCCTGCTCGACGGCAAGGTGCCCGAGCACGGCGCCACCTGTGACGCCTGAGCCGCGCCGCACGCTTCATCGACGTACCGCAAAAAGATCACAAGGAGCAGCAACACACATGGCGACTCTCATACGGTCCGCAGCACTCGCTGCCGCGACCCTGCTGGCCGTCACGGCCGCAGCCGGCTGCAGCAGCGGCGCGAAGGACGAAGGGGCGCCGTCCAAGTCCCCCACGAGCCAGGAGAAGAACGGGGATGCCGAGCCCGGCGCACTGCCCGCGGCCCTGACCGGCCAGCAGCTCGACTGGGCCGGCTGCGAGGCACCGTCCGTGGCGCAGGGCGGCGGCGACGCCCCGGGCAAGGGCTGGGAGTGCGCGACCATGAAGGCGCCCCTGGACCATGCGAAGCCGACCGGCGAGACCATCGAGATCGCCCTGATCCGCAAGCAGGCCACGGACAAGGACAAGCGGATCGGCTCGCTCGTCTACAACTTCGGCGGCCCCGGCGGCTCGGGCGTCGCGACCCTGCCGTGGGCGGCGGAGGAGTACGGCGACCTGGGCGAGCGCTATGACCTGGTCAGCTTCGACCCGCGCGGCGTCGGCGACACGATCCCCGTCAAGTGCCTGACGGACAAGGAGATCGACGAGGAGCGCGCGACCGACGAGGACGCCCCTCGCAACGCCTCCGAGGAGAAGGAGTTCCTCCAGGACGACAAGGAGTACTCCGAGACCTGCGAGCAGAAGAGCGGCAAGTACCTGCCGTACGTCGGCACGAAGGACACCGCCCGCGACATGGACCTGATGCGGCAGGTCCTCGGCGACAAGAAGCTGAACTACTTCGGCATCTCGTACGGCACCGAACTGGGCGGCGTCTACGCCCACTTGTTCCCGAAGAACGTCGGGCGGACCGTCTTCGACGCGGTGGTCGACCCGACCGCGGACACCGTGCGCAGCTCCATCGACCAGATCAAGGGCTTCCAGCTCGCGCTCGACAACTACCTCAAGAGCACCGGGCAGGACCCCAAGACGGGGAGCGAGAAGCTGGCCCGGCTGCTCGACCGGATCGAGGAGAGCCCGCTGCCCACGGACACCGGCCGCAAGCTGACCCGCGGCGGCGCGACGACCGGCATCGCCAGTCTGCTCTACGCCGAGAAGTACTGGGACTGGCTGACCCAGGCCCTGGACGAGGCCGAGGCCGGCACGGGCAACCAGCTGCTCAGCTATGCGGACCAGTACCTCGACCGCGACGAGAAGGGCCGCTACTCCAACTCGACCACGGCCATGGGCGCGATCCGCTGCGCGGACACCAGCGAGCGCCTCACCATCGCCGACGCGAAGAAGCACATGGCCGAGTTCGAGGCGGCCTCCCCCGTCTTCGGCCGGGACTCGGCCTGGGGCCTGGTCAACTGTGCGCACTGGCCCGTCAAGGGCAGCACCGTGCACCCCGTGGTGTCCGCGCCCGGCGCCGACCCCATCGTCGTGATCGGCAACGCGGGCGACCCGGCGACCCCGGTCGCCGGCGCCAAGAAGATGGCGGCGGAGCTCGGCAAGGACGTCGGCGTGAACATCACGGTGCAGGGCGAGGGCCACGGCACGTACGGCGTGAACTCCTGCGCCACCAAGGCGGTTGACGGCTATCTGCTGGACGGCAAGGTCCCGTCGGACGGGCTGACCTGCAAGTAGGCACACGTAATCGGGGCCCGTCCGCGCGCTGCGGACGGGCCCCGATTACGTACAACAGGTACTAGTAAACCGGCTTGTCGGGCTCGATCTGGTGGACCCAGCCGATCACGCCGCCGCCGACGTGCACCGCGTCGGAGAAGCCCGCGTTCTTCAGGACGGCCAGGACCTCCGCGGAGCGGACGCCCGTCTTGCAGTGCAGGACGATCTTCTTGTCCTGCGGGAGGCCTTCGAGGGCGGTGCCCATCAGGAACTCGTTCTTGGGGATCAGCTTGGCGCCGGGGATCGAGACGATCTCGTACTCGTTCTGCTCGCGTACGTCGATGATCTCGATGTTCTCGCCCTCGTCGATCCACTCCTTGAGCTGCTTGGGAGTGATCGTCGAGCCGAGCGCGGCCTCCTGGGCCTCGTCGGACACGACGCCGCAGAAGGCCTCGTAGTCGATGAGCTCGGTGACGGTCGGGTTCTCGCCGCAGACCGCGCACTCGGGGTCCTTGCGGACCTTGACCTGGCGGTACTGCATCTCCAGGGCGTCGTAGATCATCAGGCGGCCGACCAGCGGGTCGCCGATGCCGGCCAGGAGCTTGATGGCCTCGGTGACCTGGATGGAGCCGATCGAGGCGCAGAGCACACCGAGGACGCCGCCCTCGGCGCAGGAGGGAACCATGCCCGGCGGGGGCGGCTCCGGGTAGAGGCAGCGGTAGCACGGGCCGTGCTCCGACCAGAACACGCTCGCCTGACCGTCGAAGCGGTAGATCGAGCCCCACACGTACGGCTTGTCGAGCAGCACGCACGCGTCGTTGACCAGGTAACGGGTCGCGAAGTTGTCCGTACCGTCAACGATCAGGTCGTACTGGGAGAAAATGTCCATCACGTTCTCGGCCTCGAGCCGCTCTTCGTGAAGGATCACGTTCACATACGGGTTGATCCCGAGCACCGAGTCCTTGGCGGACTGCGCCTTGGAGCGGCCGATGTCCGCCTGGCTGTGGATGATCTGGCGCTGCAGGTTCGACTCGTCGACCTCGTCGAACTCCACGATGCCGAGCGTGCCCACGCCGGCCGCGGCCAGGTACATGAGGGCAGGCGAGCCCAGGCCGCCGGCGCCGACACACAGCACCTTGGCGTTCTTCAGCCGCTTCTGCCCGTCCATCCCGACATCGGGGATGATCAGGTGGCGGGAGTACCTGCGGACCTCGTCGACGGTGAGCTCTGCAGCAGGCTCAACCAAGGGTGGCAGCGACACGGGGACTCCGTAGATCGTTGGTATTGCGGAACAGTTGTTCTTCCCGTAACGCTGCCACACCCTTCTTCATTCCGAGACACCGCGTCCGATACGCGAGACGAATTCGTCCCAGTAACCGGGCATCGCCTCCCACGGGTCGACCGTGCCGTGGCGGTCGGAGCGGTCCGTGAAGTACACCGTCGCGGCGCCCTGCCAGCGCGCGATGCGCAGTGCCTCTTCGAGGTGGCGGCGGGGCACGCCGTGCACGAAGTGGCAGAAGCGCTCGGGCGGATACTCCGCGGTCCACTCGGCGACCTGGGACCAGCGGTAGTCGGTCCAGGCGCCGGAGAAGGTCACCAACTGGTCGGCGGTCTCGGCGTATCCGGGGTAGGGGTGCATGCCGTGGCCGAGGACGAGGTGACTGTCGTCGCTCAGCGCCCTGAGGGTCGTGGTGATCCGCCGGACCTCCGGCAGGACGGCCCGCTCGGTGGGGCAGCGGTCCAGATAGAAGCCGTCCACGCGGTACCAGTCGAGGAAGCGGTGGGCGTCGGAGACCAGCTCGCCGAAGGTGCGGGCGCCGTAGGCCAGGTCGAGATGGCCGAGGACGCGGCCGCCCGCGTTGCGGAGCTTGCCTGCGGCGGTGAGGCAATGGGGATCGGGGCGAGCTCCCGGCCCATTGGCGACATTTAAGACAGTCCAGCGCAAAGGGGTTGCCGGGCGGGTCAGTTCGGCCCACTCGGCCGGGGCCATCAGCGGGTGCGCGTATCCGGGTACGCCCACCCCCATCGCGAGGGCGCCGGACCGGGCCTCGGCGCCCTTCGTGGTCGTCAGATGCGACATGCGGCCTCCATCCAGATGTCGGCGAGCGACTCTTCGAGGTTGATCCGGGGCCGCCAGCCGAGCCGGTCGCGGGCAGTCCGTACGTCGGCCTGCTGCCAGCTGCCGCAGCCGTCCGGGTACGGGAACGCGGCCGGCGAGCCCAACTCCGATTCGGAGCGGGGGTGGCTCAGGGATGGCCGTCCGCCCGGTCCGGAATCGAGCTCGTGCAGCGCGCCCGCGTACCCGGCGACCCTGGCCAGCACGGCAGCCGCGTCGCGCAGCCGGATGGCCCGCCCCGAACCGATGTTGACCACGCCCTGCGCGGCGGACAGCGAGGCGGCGTGCACGGCCCTCGCCACATCCCGTACGTCGACGAAGTCGCGCTGCACCCCGAGCCCGCTGAGCTTGAGCTCACCGTCACCGGCCTGCATCGCGCGGCGCATGGCCTCGGCGAGGCGGCCCAGCGGGGAGCCCGCGGGGGTGCCGGGCCCGGCGGGCGAGAAGACGCGCAGGACGACGGCATCCAGATCCGAGCCGAGGACCAGCTCGGTCGCGGCGAGCTTGCTGACGCCGTACGGGCCGCCGGGGCGCGGAACCGCGTCCTCGGGGGTGGAGGAGCCGGGCTGGCTGGGCCCGTACTCGGCGGCGCAGCCCAGCTGCACGAGGCGCGCCCCGCAGCCGCTGCGCCGCAGGGCCTCGCAGACAGTCGCGACGGCCACGGTGTTGTGCCGGGTCAGGTCGCGGGCGCCGCCCCTGGTGGCTCCGGCGCAGTTGACGACGACTCCGGGGTGGACGGCGTCGAGGAAGCGGGCGAGCGCGCCGGGGCTGCCGCCCGCGAGGTCGAACCGCACGTCCGCGTCGTCGCCGCGCCCTAGCGCGGTCAGCTGCACGGCCGGGTCGGCAAGCAGCCGCTCGGCGACGAAGCGGCCCAGGTATCCATTGGCTCCCAGCAAGAGCACCCTCATCGGGCGCCTCCGGAGTTAGCGGCCCAGCACTTGGGGGTGGTCATCTGGCGTTCTCCTTCGTGGCATCGCTGTCGACTTGAGTCCCGCGGTGTCGGCCACGCGGGCTGGGGCCTCCGGCCGGGGCTGGGGGCGCTGGTAAGTGGGGGAAAACGGACACTTATATCGGGGCGAAACGGTCGCCGAGTTGTCCCTTTCCCCCCACAAGCACTTCGGGGGTCGCGCCCGGGGCGGGGGGTGGGGGTGGGGGTGGGGTGGGGGGCCGCCTCATCGCGGGGCGCCGGTCGGTGTCGGGGCGTGGGCCGAAGCCCGGGTCAGAGTCCGGGCCGCCTGGGCCAGGAGGGCCAGCGCCGCGCCTCCGCAGGCGAGGGTCGGAACCGCCCCCACGCCGAGCGCCGAGGCCAAGGCCTCGACCGGGGCGGCAAGAGCGCCACACCCGGGCAGCCGCCCACCAAGAACCAGGGCAAGAGCGAGCACCTCCGCGCCGCAGGCCCAGCCCAGCGCCGAGGCGGGCGCGTCCGGGAAGCCGTAGACGGCGAGGAGCCGGGCGAGCAGGAGCAGGGCGCCGAGGGCCACCCCCGGGGCGAGCCCCGCGGGCTCCCCGAGGACCGCCCCCGCGACGACGAGCAGCAGGGCGAGGCAGGCCAGGAAGAGCCCGAACACGCCGCCCAGCAAGGGCCGGACGCCCGCCGCGAACTCCGCGAGGCCCCGGCTCACCTCCAGCCGCCGCCCCGCCTGCGCCGCGAACAGCCGGGCGCACCAGGCCGCGGGCCCCACGGACAGGGCGAGCCCGAGCACGGGGGCCGTGGCCGGCGGCCAGAGCTCGTCGGGCCCGCCGGCCAGCGCCCCGCGCAGGAGCCCGTCGCCGAGGAGCGCGTACGCCAGCAGCCAGCAGGTCCACAGCCGCGTGGCGGGGACCGTGCGTCCGGCCACGAACAGCGGCCCGTGCCTGAGACCCATCCGCAGCGCTCCCGCCACGGCCAGCGCCCCGACCAGGAGCACGACGAGCCGCGCCCGCCCGCCGGTCAGCTGCACTCCCGTGACGGCCACCGCGCAGACCGCGCCCGGCAGCATGGCCAGGGCGGCCCAGCCGGCCGGCGGCGCGGGCAGGGGCGTCACCCGCGAGCCCGGCCCCTGTGCGGCGTCGGCCGCACCTGGCTCGGCGCCGCGGGGCACGCGCGCGTACATCTCCTCGGCGAGCGAGAACACGTCGCGGTGCCGGAAGCGCGCGGCCGTCCGGTCGGTGACGCCGTGCGCCTCCAGGCCGGCCGCGATCTCCAGCGGGTCCACGGCGCGGTGGCACAGCTCGCGGTGCCGGTGCATCAGGGCCTTCACGGGGTCGACGGCGCCGCGCCGCGGGGTTCTGCGCGGCTTCTCCGCCGAGGACCGCGCGGCCCGTGCGGCACGCGGGGTGAGCGCGGAGGTGGCCAGGATCTCTTCGGAGCGTGTGTCCCAGCTGCCTGCGCCGCCCGGCGTCATCGGCGTATCGGCGGAGTCCGCCTGCGGTCCGTCGCTCACGACTCTCCCTCCGGGGCGGCCGGGGCAGCCGGAGCACCTACGCTCACCGGCTCACCCGCACCGCCCGCGCCGTCGGCCACCTCGCCGGCCTCGTCGTCGGTCACGCCGTCGGTCACCCAACTGGGCCCGCTCCGCCCGGAGTTGCGCCCGGCCAGCCACTGCCCGAACCCGGTCACGCCCTTGGCCGCCGCCCAGCGCCCCGGCACATGCGCCTCCGCCGGATGTCCGAAGGGCAGCGGTTCACCGGACTCGTCCAGGGCCTCCCGGCGCACCGGGCAGTGCGAGACGATCTCCAGGTAGATGCCGCGAAATGCCGCGATGTTCTGCTCGACGGTGAAGAGTTCGAGCGCACGCGCGCGTGCCGCCGCCCCGAGGCGCTCGCGCCGCTCGGGGTCGCGCAGGAGCGCCACGCAGGCATCCGCGAGCGCGCGGGGGTTGCGCGGGGGCACCACCAGGCCCGTGCCGCCGATGACTTCGACGACGGCGCCGACGTCGGTGGAGACCGTGGCCCGGCCGCAGAACATCGCCTCGACGAGGCTGATCGGGAAGCCCTCGACGACGCTGGAGAGGACGACGACGCCTCCGGCCGCGTACGCGTCGGCGAGTTCGGGGACCTCGGGGCTGCCGATCTCCTCGAAGGAGACGGGGTTGTCGCCGACCGCGTGCACGTCCTCCGCCTCGTCGGGGAAGAGCTGCGCGGCGAGGGCCCGGCAGTGCGCCAAGTAGGCGGCCGCCTCGGCCCCTTGGGCGGGCGCGCCGACGATCCGCAGCCTGGCCTTCGGCTCTTCCTTGCGGACCTCGGCGAAGGCGTGCAGGAGGGCGATGAGGTCCTTGGAGGGCTCGATGCGGCCGACCCAGACCAGGGTGTCGCCGTCCTCGACCGGCTCGCTCTCGCCGACCTCGGCGAAGCGGGCGGACTCCATGCCGGGGTAGACCGTGCGCAGCTTGGCGCGGTCGGCGCCGCACTTCTCCTGCCAGCGGCGGGCGTGGGTGTTGCCGGGGGTGATCAGGGTGGCCCGCCGGTAGACCTCGGTGGCGAGCCGGCCGTGGAAGGCGGCGAGCAGGGCGCGCGCGGGGGCGCCGAGCAGGTCCGGGGACGCGCCGAGGTAGTGGGCGCGCAGTTGGACGCCGTACTCGGTGACGAGGAGCGGGACGCCGAAGAAGTGCTGGGCGAGCAGCCCGGGCAGGGCCGCGGCGCCGCCGGAGGTGGCATGGCAGACGTCGACCGCGCCGAGCCCGCCCTCGACGTCCTCGTACCAGTCGAGGGAGAGCGGCCGCAGGGCCCGCTCCAGGAGTCCGGCGACGGCGAGCAGATCGGACACGCGCGCGTGCTGCGCGGCACGCAGTGCGCCGGGCGCGCGGCAGGCGCTTTCGAGGGCGCTCACCGCCGACTCGGAGCGGAGCGCGGCGGCCAGTCCGCCTTCGTCGCGGGCGAGTTCGGCGAGGCCGTACAGCGCCGTGCTGAAACGGTCCGCCGCAGCGTCGGACGAGCCGGTCCCGGCCTCCCCGGACTCCCCCGCACAGAGCGCGCCGACCAGCTCCCCGAAGTGCTCGGCGAACCGGCGCCGGCGGCGGCGCCCATAGACCACGCTGTCGTCGTCGGCCCAGTACAGCGGGGCCGTGCGCACCCGGTTGACCTGCGGCGGGAGCGCGATCCAGCCGCGCTCCTCCTGGTCCGCGCTGCGGGCCAGGGCGAAGATGTCGAACTCGTGCTGGTCCAGTCCGCGCACAAGGCGGTCGCACCACAGCCTGGCCTCGCCGGTCACATACGGATAGCCACCTTCGGTCAGCAGTCCGATGCGCACGAGTACACCCCCGATCTCCCTTGTGGAGGGCCGTCGTTGGTCGGACGGCCCGCAGCGGGAAGAACGTATGCGGACATGCCGGTGGCGCGGTGGACGGTTGTCCATCGCGCCACCAAAAGGGGTGAACGGCCGTAACTTTCCCGCGCAGGTTGCGTTCCGTCGCGCTAGGCGGCCAACTAATTACGCTGCGTCAGGCCGCGGCCAACTCCTTCCGCGCTGCTTCCGCTGCCTTTCGCGCCAGTTCCTTCCGTACGGAACGACGCCCGGCCGCGACCGCGGGATCGAGCGCCGGGACCGCCGCGAGCAGCTGCCGGGTGTACGCGTCCTGCGGCGCCCCGTACACCTCGTCGACCGTGCCCTCCTCGACGACGCGCCCCTCGCGCATGACCGCGACCCGGTGGCTGACCTGCCGTACGACCGCCAGATCGTGCGCGACGAAGACCAGCGCGAGCCCTAGTTCGTGCTGCAACTCCCGCAGCAGGTCGGTCACTTGGGCCTGGGTGGTCACATCGAGCGCGGACACCGGCTCGTCGCACACGATGAGCCGGGGCTCTGGCGCGAGGGCCCGCGCGATGCCGACGCGCTGGCGCTGGCCGCCGCTGAACTCGTGCGGATAGCGGTCGTAGTGCGCCGCTTCGAGCCCCACCCGTTCGAGGAGTTCGTGTACGCGGCCACGGATGGCGTCCCCGTCGCGCCCGCCCGTCGCCCGACCACCGCCCCTCATCGAGGCGCTTCGCACCGCCCCTGCCCATCGCGCCCGCAGCGGGTCGGCGATCGATTCGCCGACGGTGCGGCGCGGGTTGAGCGAGGAGACCGGGTCCTGGAAGACCATCTGCAGCTGCCCGGCGAGCGGCCGTGCGGCCCTCCTCCCCGTGCTGCCGGCGATCTCCGCACCCCCGTAACGGAGTTCGCCCGCACTCGGCTCCAGGAGCCCCACCAGCATCCGTCCCAGCGTGGTCTTCCCGCTGCCGCTCTCGCCGACGATCCCGAGCGTTTCGCCGCGCCGCACTTCGAGGGACACCCCGTCGACGGCGGTGAAGGCCTGCTTTCCGCGCCCGAAGACGCGGCGCAACTCGGTTGCCCGCACGATCACTTCGGCCCTCTCGGCACCGCCCTCGGCCGTACGGGCGAGGGGCGTGGGCAGGCGGTCGTCCGCGGCCGGGTCACGTACCGCGTCCCGTGCCGCGTCCACCCGAGGCACCGCGGCGAGCAGCTGCTTCGTGTACGTCGCCTTCGGTGCGCCGAGCACCTTCGCCACGGCCCCGTGTTCCACGGCCCGCCCGTGCCGCATGACCAGGACCTCGTCGACGCTCTCGGCGGCCACACCCACGTCATGGGTGACCAGGAGCAGCCCCATCCCCGTCTCCCGCCGCAGCTCGTGCAGCAGGTCGAGGATCTGGGCCTGCACCGTCACATCGAGCGCCGTCGTCGGCTCGTCGGCGACCAGGAGGCGGGGCTCGCAGGCCAGGGCCATGGCGATCAGGGCGCGCTGGCGCATGCCGCCGGAGAACTCGTGCGGCCTCGATCTGGCCCGGCGGGCGGCGTCCGCGATGCCGACCCGGTCCAGGACTTCGACGGCACGCGCGCGTGCCGCCCGGCGCGAGACCCGGTTGTGCACGCGGTAGACCTCGGCGATCTGGTCGCCCACCGCGTAGTACGGGTCGAGCGAGGAGAGCGGGTCCTGGAACACCATCGCCGCCTCGGCCCCGCGCAGCCTGCGCAGTTCCGCGTCCCCGGCCGCCGTCACGTCGACGCCCGCGACCCGCACCGTCCCGCTCACCCGGGCGCCGGTCCCCCGGTGCAGCCCGAGCAAGGCCCCCGCCACGGTGGACTTGCCGGACCCGGACTCGCCGACGACCCCGAGCGCGGCGCCGGGCGCCAGCGCGAAGGAGAGGCCGTCGACGGCGCGTACTCCCCCGGACTCCACGGACCCGAACTCCACCGACAGATCGGTCACTTCGATGAGAGGAGCCACGGAGTCGGCAGTAACTGCGGCAGTAACTACAGGGCTCACTTGAGCACCACCCGTCGATCGGCCACCGCGTACAGCAGATCCGCGACGACATTGGCGAGAACCACGAAGAAGCCGGTCACCAGGACCATCCCGACGACCACCGGCAGATCGACGACGTTCACGGCGTGCACCAGTTCACGCCCCATCCCGGGCAGCCCGAACAGCGTCTCGGTCAGGACCGCCCCGCCGAACATCGTCCCGAAGTCATTGGCGCTGAGCGCGATCACCGGCGCGACCGCCCCGCGCAGGGCGTGCCGCCCGATGATCGAGCGCTCGCTGACGCCGTACGCACGGAAGGTGCGCACATGGTCCTCGGCAAGGGTCTCCAGCATGGAAGCCCTGGTCAGGCGGGCGTACTTGGCGGACTCGATCAGGGCGAGCGAGATCCAGGGAAGGAGCAGGCTCCAGGCCCACTGCTCGGGGTTCTCGGTGAAGGGCACGTACTGCGGGAAGGGCAGCCACTGCAGCTGCCCGCAGATGACGACCATCAGCAGCAGCCCGATGACGAAGACGGGCGTCGCCGTCCCGGCCAGCGTGAGGCCGGTGAGCAGGCGCTCGCTGAGCCGTCCGCGCCGCCAGGCCGACAGGAGGCCGGTGCCGATGCCGAGGATCAGCCACAGGACCATGGCGCCGAGGGCGAGCGATCCGGTGACGGGCAGCTCGCGCAGGATCAGCGCGGTGACCTCCTCGTCGCTCTGGTAGGAGCGGCCGAGGCAGGGCGCGGCACAGTGCACGATCTCGGTGCCGGTGGAGTAGTCCTGGCCGACGAAGATGCCCTGCAGGAAGTCCCCGTACCGCACCAGGACCGGGTCGTCGAGCCTCAACTGCTCGGTGACCTGCTGGACTTGGGCGGGCGAGCACTTCGGGCCGCAGGTGATCTGGGCGACGTCGCCGGGGGCTACGTAGAAGACCGCGAAGATGATCACGGAGATGGCGAAGAGCGTGATGGCCGCGCCCACCAGCTGCCGCAGAAGGAAGCGGAGCGTCATGCCTTGGCCTCCCTCTTGCGGCCGGTTCCGATACGCAGCCGCGAGGCCGCGCGCGGGTCGAGTGCCGTACGCACCCCGTCGCCGAGGACGGTCAGCGAGAGCACGGTGACGAACAGCGCGGCCGCGGGAAGCAGCAGATACTGCGGCGCCGCCTGGTACCAGGTGTCGGCCTGCGTCAGCATCTGCCCCCAGGAGGGCGTGGGCGGCTTGACCCCGACGCCCAGGAAGGACAGCGCGGCCTCGACCGTGATGTTGATCGGCACAAGGAGGGCCGCGTACGTGATGACCGGCGCGGCGAGCGCCGGCAGCAGCTCCCGCCGGGCGATCTTCCAGGTCGACCAGCCGCTCAGCCGCGCGGCGGCCACATAATCCAACTCCTTGAGCATGACGGTCTGCGCCCGCACCAGCTTGGCCGCACCACCCCACTGGACGAGGCCGATGACCAGCGCCACGACAACGGGCCGCGGCACATCGGACGGCACGATCGCGAGCAGGGCGAGCGACAGGATCATCAGCGGCATCGCCACGAACACATCGGTGGCCCGGCTGAGCACCTGGTCCACGACCTTGTTGCCGAGCCCCGCCGCCAGCCCGACGCCCAGCCCGAGCAGCACCTGCAGCACGGTCGCGGCGAGCGCGACGGCGAGCGAGATCCGCGCCCCGTAGACGAGCCGCGCGAACAGATCGCGCCCCGTCTGCGGTTCGACGCCGAGCCAGTGCTCCGCGCTCACCCCGCCGAACGAGCCGAGCGGCAGCCCGCCGGCCGCCGAGTCGACGAGCTCCGGGTGGTACGTGTTCGGATCCTGCCCCTCGATCGCGGTGAGCAGCGGCGCACCCAGCGCGGCCAGGACCAGAAGGGCGACCACGACCGCCGCGATCAGCGCGGCGCGCTGTGCCCGCAGCCGCCGCCAGAACTGCCGGGCCCCCGAGGCGGGGACGGACGCCGTGGCGCCCGCCCCCAGCTCGACGGCCGAAAGGGCCTCACTCATGAACTACTACTCTCAATTCGCCGGTACCTGCTGCTACTTGACGGCGATCTGCGAAATGTCGAGCACACCGGTCCAGTCGCTGATCACGACGTTCTTGATGCCCTTGCCGTGCAGCTGCTTGTAGACCGGGTTGAACAGCGGCACGGTCACCGACTGCTCGCCGATCTTCTTGTCGAGCGCACCCCAGCGCTTGGCGGCCGCGTCGAGGTCGGTCAGCTTGTTGATCTCGTCGATCTCCTTGTTGACCGAAGCGTCGTCCAGGAAGGCGTAGTTGTAGTTGCCCGCGCCCTCCTTCACGATCTGCCGGCCGTCGAAGATCGGGGCGAGGAAGGGACCGCCGGAGGGCCAGTCGGCACCCCAGTGCGCGAGGAAGAAGCCCGGCGTGGTCTTCGCCGTGTGGATCTTCTCCTTGTAGTCGTTGTCCTCAAGTCCCTTGAGCTTGAGGGTGATTCCGGCCTTCTTCAGGGCGTCCTGCAGTGCGGTGGCGATCTCCGGGCTGGTCTCGAAGTCCTTGGCGTTGGAATGCGTGAGCGTGATCTCCAGGCCGTCCTCGTACCCGGCGTCCGCGAGCAGTTCCTTGGCCTTCTTCGCGTTGCCGCTCTTGCCGGCCGGGAAGTGGTCGTACTTCGTGTACCCGAAGGAGTCCTGCGGCGGCAGGTACGTGGTGGCGGGAATCGCGAGCGAGGAGCCACCCGCAGCGTTGACCACCGACGAACGGTCGACGGCGTACGAGATCGCCTGGCGCACCTTCGGGTCGTCGAAGGGCTTCACCTCGGGGTTGAACGCCAGGTAGTTGATGTAACCGAAGTGCCCGGTCCCGACCCGCGACGCGAGCTCCTTGTCGCCGCTGACCTTGGCGAGTTCGGCGGGCCCGAGGTTGGTGTCGGTGGTGAGCGCGGTGGCGTCGACGCCCTGGCTGGCGGAGAGGCGCTGGTTGATGACGGCGGGGTCGAGCCCGGACCGCACATCGATCTTGTCGGGATAGGCCTTGCGCTCGTCGTCCACCTCCTCGGACCAGTGCTTGTTGCGCTCCAGGGTGAGCCGCTCGCCGTCGTTCTCGTTCTTGACGACCTTGTACGGACCCGACGAGAGCGGGTGCTCCTCGTACTTGGCGCCCTTGTCCTTGGCCTTCGGCACCGGCGTGAACTGGGTCTGCGTGGCCAGGAAGGGGAACTCGCCCTCGGGCTTGTTCAGGTGGAAGACGATCGTGTAGTCGTCCGGCGTCTCGATGGAATCGAGCCCGCCCTTGTCCTTGTACGGCCCCTGGTACTTGTCGCCACCGATCAGCCAGTCCCTCAAGTAGGGCGCGCCGCCGGAGAGTTCGGCCGCGAAGGACCGCTCGACGCCGTACTTGATGTCGGCGCTGGTGATCGGCGTGCCGTCCTCGTACTTGAGGCCCTTCTTCAGGGTGTACGTCCACACGGTGGCGTTCTTGCTCGGCTTGCCCAGGTCCGTGGCGAGGTCGGGCACGACCTTGGCGCCCTCGGCCCCGGCCTCGCGGTTGCGGGTGGTGAGCGTGCGGAAGACCAGGCTGGGGACGTTGCCGCCGCCCGAGGTGTAGAGCCTCGCCGGGTCGAAGTCGCTCTGCGGATCGCTGTTCAGGACGGTGAGCGTGCCGCCCTTGCGGGCCTTGCCGTCACCCGCCCCGCCGGCGCTCTCGTCCTTGGGGCCCGCGCAGGCGGCGACGCCCGAGGCCAGCACCAGGCTTACGGATGCCGCTGCCACGCGGCGGGATATGACGGACGTACGACGCATCGGAACGAGACCTCTCGGGGGTCGCCTGAATCGGCGAAATCAGCGGGAATCAGCGGGAATCTGCAGAAAGCGACAGACGGATTCCGCCCCGGCGCGTCACAGCACCAAGAACCCAGAGATGAAAGAGAGAAGGCCGCAGAGAAAGCCGACGCACTCGCCAGGGGCGGGAGTGTCAGCAACAGTGGATGTCGGCCACGCAGAGCGCGGTCACGCCGAAGAGCGCCAGCTCAAGGGCGGCGCTCGCAGGGGCGTGACGGTTCGACATGCGCTGAAATATGAACGAACTTTCGCCGGATGTCAACGTACGAGATCGCCGTCCGGCATTCGGACGCCCACCCCGGACCGTCAACTCTCGGGAAACGCCCAGGGGTTGGCCTTGCAGCTGATCCCGTCGTGGTCGAGGAATTTCGTCTGCTGCTGCATCACGGGCGCGAGCGCTCCGTCCACGCCGCACTGCACGTGGTTGAAGCCGAGCCGGTGGCCGACCTCGTGGTTGATGAGCATCTGCCGGTACGGGTGGATGTGTTCGCCGTACGTCTTCGCGCCCTGCGCCCACCGGAAGGCGTTGATCATCACGCGGTCGGTCGCTGCGGAGTCGCAGGACACGTTGTCCTCGGTGGTGTCGAGCCCTGACTTGGCGCACCAGGTCCCGGTCGTGCCGGGACTCGCCAGCGTGATGACGAAATCCGGCTTTCCGCTGGATATCCGCTCAAAGGTCCGCTGCCCGCCGTGGGCCCAACTGCGATCGTCGTTCAGGGTCTTCTGCACGGCCTGCGCGAACAGCTCGCCGTCGAGGCCGATGCCCTTCTCGACGTCGACGCGATAGCGGACCTTCTGCCCGCGCCCCGGCGCCTTGTCGAAGCCGCCGATCACCTCGAAGTCGCCGGAGCCCTTCAGGTCGGCGGCCAGCGGGTACTTCTTGCCCATCTTCTGGTCGTACGTCTCCGCGGCCTTGGCGGGCGCCGGCCGGTCCTGGGACCGCGAGGCCTCGCTGGCGTTGTCGCGCACCTTGCCGTCGGCGTCGGCGGCCTGCGTCTGCGTGCCCCCGGGCCGCCCGTCGGCGACCTGCCCGGCGACGACGACCGCGAGCACGGTGGTCACCGCGGCGGCCGCGATCCCGGTGAAGGTACGGCCCTTGCCGCCCTTGGCCTTCTCGGGCGCGTGGGGCTCGGGTTCGAGGTCGTACGACCTCAATTCCTCATCATCGTCGTCGAGTCGGCGGTCCCAGTCGGTGACGGCGCCATAGGGGTCCTGCGTACGCCCCCGGGGCGGCCGGGCCGCGAACACATCGTCGTCTTCGTCGATCCCGTCGAAGGCCTCGACGAAGTCACGCCGGGGCCCGGGAACGCGAGCGGCGCCATAGCCGGACCGCCCGGGCGTGGCCGCACCACCGGCGACTCCCCATCCCCCACCGCTCTCGCGCTGCTCGGGGTGCCCCCCGCGAACCTGCGGCGAGCCGTGCGCCGGCGTCCCGTCGGGGCGGTACCGGGGCGTGCCATGCGCGGGAGTTCCATCAGGCCGGACCTGCGGCATCCCGCGCCCCGGAGTCCCGTCGGGCCTGACCCGCGGCATGCCCTGGCCGGGCGTGCCGTCGAAGCGCGGCTGGGGCGTACCGTGCGCGGGCGTCCCGTCCGGGCGGTACCGGGGCGTGCCATGGGCGGGCGTCCCGTCCGGGTAGTACCGGGGCATGCCGTGCGCCGGGGTCACATCAGGCCGCACCTGCGGCATCCCCCGCCCCGCGGTCCCGTCGAAGCGGGCCTGCGGCACACCACGCGCCGGCGTCCCGTCAGGCCTGACCTGCGGCATCCCCTGCGCCGGGGTCCCGTCATAGCGGGCCCGGGGTATCCCCTGCCCGGGAGTCCCGTCCGGCCGCACCTGCGGCATCCCCCGCCCCGCGGTCCCGTCGAAGCGGGCCTGCGGCACACCACGCGCCGGCGTCCCGTCCCTCGGCTCCCTCGCCCGCGGCACCTGGGCCTGCGGTACCTGTGAGTCCTTGCCGCGCCTGCGGCGTCCCGGTCCTGGGTCCGGGGTGCCCTGGGGCACCACGGGTATGTTCCCGGTTTCGGTCTTCTCGGCGGGCCCCCGCCTCGCATGCCGTCCCACGCGGCGCCTCAGCTCCTCGACCCGGTACTGCCGCCGGGCGTCAACTCGCCCTGGTCCGCAAGGAGTTCACGGACGGCCGTCGCGACCGTCTCCGGGTACTCCATCATCGCCACGTGCCCCGCCTCCGTCAGCGTAAGCAGCCGCGAGTGACGGAACGCGCGCGCTGCCTTCTGCGCCATACGGTACGAGACCAGCTGATCCCTGCCCCCATAGATGAGCAGCGTCGGCGCGAGCACCCGCTCCGCCTGCCGCCACAGCCCGTGCTGCCCGCCCAGCGTGTACGCGTCCACGATGCCCCGCGCCGAGCGCGCCATCGCGTCCCAGAAGTACGGCAGCTGCAGCCGCCGCTCCATCTCGTGCACCGCGGCCTCGAGCCCCTCCCGGGTGACCCGCCGGGGGTCGCCGTAACAGAGGGCCATCACCCCGCGCGTGCGCTGCTCGGGCGTCCAGTCCTTGGTGAGCTTCGCGAACAGCTGGGCCACCCCGGGCAGCGCGACCAGCGCGGTCGGCAGCGCGGTCCGCTGCACCCGGATCTCGGGCAGCGCCGGCGAGATCAGCGTCAACGTACGCACCAGATCGGGCCGGACCGCGGCCACGCGCGTGGCGACCGCACCACCCATGGAGTTGCCGAAGAGATGCACAGGACCGCGCGCGCTGGCGTCCAGATGACGGATGACCGCGCGCGCGTGCCCGGTCACCGAATAGTTGCCGTCGTCCGGCGGCGGCGAGTCCCCGAACCCCGGAAGATCCAGCGCCTCGCTGTCCAGGCGGTCCTCGAGCAGCGGCATCAGCGCCGACCAGTTCTGCGAGGACCCGCCGAGCCCGTGCACGAACAGCGCGGGCGCGAGCCCGGTGCGGGCCGGCGGCCGGGAACGCACGGCCAGCGTCAGCCCCGGCAGGGTGACCGAGCGCAGCTTCTCGCCCTCAGCGACCCGGACCGGAAGCGTCTTGGGGGTCACCGCGGCGGCGAGGGCTCCCGGCAGCTCGGTCGAAGACATGCGGGCAATGTTACGAGACGATCACGCGTGGGATCACGTGTTCGCCGTCACAGATCGCGTACAGATCGCATAGCGCCTCGATTGGGTGTCTCCTACGCTCTTAATAAGGGCCCTCGCCCCCGGATCCCCCGGAAAGGGGTGCCGCGCGATGACTGTCGACCCGAGCGACCCGGACACCTTCGAAGCTCAGCAGGAATCGGAACCGCCGGCCGAAGAGACACCGGAGGCGGACGCCGCCGAGCAGCACACCGACCTGCAGCAGCACCACGACGACCCGCCCCATTACGATCCGGCCGGCGCAAATCCGGCCGACGCGGTGGAGCAGGCCCGTGTGGTCGATCTCGACGAAGATGATTACCGCTGAGCCATGCCTCGCTGACCTGCAGAAACTACGCCCTCCATATCCGCGTAAAGCCGAATTCGGATACGTATGGAGGGCGGCCGATCCATGAAATTCTCGGTCCGCACCGCGCACACCGGGGTTACCGAAAAGTACGATGGCGGCGCGGCATCAGGCCGCACACGGAACATGTGCTTGTTTTTGAGAAACGTGGGAGGCGGCGTGACAGCCACCGAGCAGACCGAGGCAGCGCGCCCGCGAGGCACGCGTCTGCCGCGCCGGGCCCGCCGCAATCAACTTCTCGGCGCGGCACAGGAGGTCTTTGTCGCCCAGGGGTACCACTCCGCGGCGATGGACGACATCGCCGAGCGGGCCGGCGTCAGCAAGCCGGTGCTCTACCAGCACTTCCCGGGCAAGCTCGACCTCTATCTCGCGCTGCTCGACCAGCACTGCGACGCGCTGCTCCAGGCGGTCCGCGCGGCGCTCGCGTCGACGTCCGACAACAAGCTGCGCGTGGCCGCGACGATGGACGCGTACTTCACGTACGTCCAGGACGAGGGCGGCGCGTTCCGCCTGGTCTTCGAGTCCGACCTGACGAACGAGCCCGCGGTCCGCGAGCGCGTCGAGAAGGTCACCCTGGAGTGCGCGGAGGCGATCTCCGAGGTCATCGCCGAGGACACCGGCCTGTCCAAGGACGAGTCGATGCTCCTGGCCGTCGGCCTCGGCGGCTTCTCCCAGGTGGTCGCGCGCTACTGGCTGGCCAGCGGCAGCCAGGTCGACCGCGACAAGGCCGTCCAGCTGCTGACCTCACTGGCCTGGCGCGGCATCGCGGGCTTCCCGCTGCACGCGTCCGAACAGAACTGAGACCCGCGCGGGCCGCAAAGGATGCGAAGTATTCCGGCCCGCTGTTCGCTGCCAGCGTGCAGCGTCACGGACTTTCCCGTCCCCTCACCGGGCTAATGTGTGCGGAGTACGGCGCGGCAGTTCGCGCACATGACTGAACGTCGGAGGGACATAGCCGTGGAGGTCAAGATCGGCGTGCAGCACGCGCCCCGCGAGATCGTTCTGGAGAGCGGTCAGACCGCCGAGGAAGTCGAGAAGGCGGTGGCCGAGGCGCTGAGCGGAAAGTCTCAGCTGCTCTCCCTCAAGGACGACCACGGCCGCAAGGTCCTGGTTCCGTCGGACCGCCTCGCGTATGTCGAGCTCGGCGAGCCGACCGCACGCAAGGTGGGCTTCAGCGCCCTCTAGAGCGGACGCTGGAACAGCAGACATAAAAGGGTGTGGCCCGGTGGTTCAACCACCGGGCCACACCCTTATGTTCACTTCTTTGTTCACCTGCGACCGGGCGTACGGAGGATTGCATTCCGGCCGCTTCGGGTAGGACCGGCTACGACCGATTTGCACCTAGCCGCGCGGGAGGACTCATGATCTTGGAAGCTCTCGGCTCCGCCCTGCTCGGTCTGGCCTTGGCCTGGACCGCGGCCCAGCGGCTGCCGCACCGGCTGCCGTCCCGCAATCTGGTGCTCGCGACGGGCGTCGCGGGCGCCCTGTTCGGCGCCTTCATCACGCACTCGGCGCTCGGCCCGGACCACACACTGGGCACCCTGGCCGGCGCGGTCGTTCTGTCGGGGGCCCTTCTCTCGCTGCTCCTGCGCCCGGACGGCCGACTCCGCCGCTCAGCCAAGATCAGCCCTTCCGGCGTCTAGCAGCCTCTCCGGAGTTCGGCCAAGCCCCTCCGGAGTTCGGCCGAAATCAGCCGCTCCGGCGTTTGAGGAGCGGGGGTCCGGGGGCAGCGCCCCCGTGACCTCGGCCCAAGACGACCCGCACCATGAGCGGAGCTCTACGCGGCCAGCCCCAACGCAGCCATGCGCTTGGTGTGCGCCTCGGTGATCCGCGAGAACATCCGGCCCACCTCGGCCAGGTCGAACCCGTCGGCCACGCCCCCGACCAGCATGGTCGACAGCGCGTCCCGGTCCGCGACCACGCGCTGCGACTGCGACAGGGCCTCGCCCATCAGGCGCCGGGCCCACAGCGCGAGCCGGCCGCCGACGCGCGGGTCCGCGTCGATGGCGGCGCGCACCTTCTCGATGGCGAAGCTGGCGTGGCCCGTGTCGTCGAGGACGGCGAGCACCAGCTTGCGGCTGTCGGAGTCGAGGCGGGCCGCGACCTCGCGGTAGAAGTCGCTCGCGATCGAGTCGCCGACATAGGCCTTGACCAGGCCCTCCAGCCAGTCCGACGGCGCGGTCTGCTTGTGGAAGCCGTCGAGGGCGGCCACGAAGGGCTCCATCGCCTGGGTCGGGTCCACGCCGATCGCCGCGAGCCGCTCGCTGAGCTGCTCGAAGTGGTGGAACTCGGCGGACGCCATCTTGGCCAGCTCCGCCTTGTCGGCCAGCGTCGGCGCGAGCTTCGCGTCCTCCGCGAGCCGCTCGAAGGCAGCGAGCTCGCCGTAGGCGAGCGCTCCCAGGAGATCGACGACCGCGGCCTGGTACTGCGGGTCGGCGGAAGCCTTCGCCCAGTCCTGGGCGGCGATTCCGGTGGGCTCCTCGGCAGTGGCGGCGGTGTCCGTGGCGTTGTCAGGCGTCTCCATGCAGCGCAGAATAGCCCGCTCGGCGGGTGGCGGAAGTCCCTGGTCAATGCTTGTGACGGCGATGACGTGACCAATTCGGCCGACACGCCTGCGCGTATCCGGGGTACAGTGGTAATGCGCCCGCTGGGTTGAGGTAGAGGAGCAGTTCTTCTCTATGTGACTCGCGGGCCGCAAGAATGAGGATGCCCGGTCGGTGGCCCGATCGGCTCCGACCCGACAGCCCTCCCAGGCGGCGTACGACAGTGTGCGTACCACCGGAGGGGACCTCAGCGGCATGAGCGCTCGAGCGACGGCAGTGGTCCCGTACCGCCCATTGTGTCTAGAAGCACAGTTTGGGAATGCAGCCTCGCAACTGCGACCGGATGCACTTGGCACGGTCACGACCCCCCGCGTTCGCCTCGCGCCGCGTCTCACAGAAGAGGCAGCACCCTGACTACGTTCCGAGACCTCGGGATCCTTCCCGAGACGGCCGAAGCCCTTGAGGCAGTCGGCATCACGTCCCCCTTCCCCATCCAGGAGATGACGCTCCCCGTCGCCCTTTCCGGCACGGATGTCATCGGCCAGGCCAAGACCGGCACCGGCAAGACGCTCGGCTTCGGCCTGCCGCTCCTCGAGCGCGTGACCGTTCCCGCCGACGTCGAGGCCGGCCGCGCGCAGCCCGAGGAGCTCACCGACGCTCCGCAGGCGCTCGTCGTCGTCCCGACCCGCGAGCTGTGCCAGCAGGTCACCAATGACCTGCAGACCGCCGGCAAGGTGCGCAATGTGCGCGTCCTCGCCATATATGGCGGTCGCGCTTACGAGCCGCAGGTCGAGGCGCTCAAGAAGGGCATCGACGTCGTCGTCGGTACCCCGGGCCGCCTGCTCGACCTCGCGGGCCAGAAGAAGCTCAACCTCAAGCACGTCAAGGCCCTCGTCCTGGACGAGGCCGACGAGATGCTCGACCTGGGCTTCCTGCCCGACGTCGAGAAGATCATGAACATGCTTCCGGCGAAGCGTCAGACCATGCTGTTCTCGGCCACCATGCCGGGCGCGGTCATCGGCCTCGCGCGTCGCTACATGTCGCAGCCCACGCACATCCGCGCCACCTCGCCCGACGGCGAGGGCGTGACCGTCGCGAACATCAAGCAGCACGTGTTCCGCGCGCACAACATGGACAAGCCGGAGATGGTCTCCCGCATCCTGCAGGCCGACGGCCGCGGGCTCGCGATGATCTTCTGCCGCACCAAGCGCACGGCGGCCGACATCGCCGAGCAGCTCGAGAAGCGCGGCTTCGCCTCCGGCGCGGTCCACGGCGACCTCGGCCAGGGCGCGCGCGAGCAGGCCCTTCGGGCTTTCCGCAACGGCAAGGTGGACGTCCTCGTCTGCACCGACGTCGCCGCGCGCGGCATCGACGTCGAGGGCGTCACGCACGTCATCAACTACCAGTCTCCGGAGGACGAGAAGACGTACCTCCACCGCGTCGGCCGCACCGGCCGCGCGGGCGCCAAGGGCATCGCGATCACGCTGGTCGACTGGGACGACATCCCGCGCTGGCAGCTGATCAACAAGGCTCTTGAGCTGGACTTCAACGACCCGGTCGAGACGTACTCCAGCTCCCCGCACCTGTACGAGGAGCTGAACATCCCGGTCGGCACCAAGGGCACCCTGCCGCGGGCCGAGCGCACCCGCGCCGGTCTGCGGGCCGAGGAGCTCGAGGACCTGGGCGAGACCGGTGGGCGCGGGGCGCGCGGCGGTCGTGGTGGCTCGCGTCGTGACGCGGCTCCCGTCGTCGAGGAGGAGCGTCCGGCTCGTACGCGTACGCCGCGTCAGCGTCGTCGCACGCGGGGCGGGTCCTCGGTGGACGAGGCCGCGGCTTCGACTGCCGCTGTGACTCCGGCTCCGGTTGCCGAGGAGGCTGCCTCCTCGGAGGAGCCGCGCACGCCGCGTCGTCGCCGGACGCGCAAGGCCGTCGCCGAGGTGGTCGAGGCTCCGGCCGCGGCCGAGGCAGCGGTGGACACCGCCGAGGGTGAGGCTCCGGCCAAGCCCCGTCGTCGCCGCACCCGCAAGGCTGTCGCCGAGGCGCCGGTCGCCGAAGCCGCGGTCGAGCCTGCGGCGTCGGAGCCTGCGAAGCCGGTGCGTCGCCGGACGCGGAAGGCTGCCGCCCCTGCTGAGGCTTCGGCCCCGGTCGAGGCTGCGCCTGCCGAGGCTTCGGAGGGCGAGGCCAAGCCTCGTCGCCGCCGGACGCGCAAGGCTGTTGAGGCTCAGCCCGAGGGCTAGTAGCCAGCTGTTCTGCCTGATGGCCCGTTTCCCCTGGTGGGGGCGGGCCATCAGTCTTTTTCCCCGCCCCGCCCCTTCCCGAAATCCTGCGGAGCCTTCCGCCCTGCGGGCGGTGTCCTCAAACGCCGGACGGGCTGATTGATCGAGGCCGAGCTCGATGAATCAGCCCGTCCGGCGCTTGAGGACTTTCGGGAAGGGGCGGGGCGGGGAAATCAAACGTTAGCCTCAACCCATGAGCAGGCCGCCCACCTTCACACCCCCGCCCGGCACGCGTGCCTACCGCATGCGCACCCCGCGAGGGGAGTTCGCCGCCCTGGACGCATGCCCAGACACCCCGAAGGGGACCGTCCTCCTCCTGCCCGGCTACACCGGCAGCAAGGAAGACTTCATCGCCCTGCTCACCCCCTTCGCGAAAGCGGGCTACCGCGCGATCGCCGTGGACGGCAGGGGCCAGTACGAGTCCGAGGGTCCGGCCGACGACCAAGCACCGTACGCCCAGGCCGAGTTGGCCCAGGACGTGCTGGCGCAGGCGGGGACGCTGCAGGGGCCCCTGCACCTGCTCGGCCACTCCCTGGGCGGGCTCATCGCCCGCGCGGCCGTCCTGCGGGACAGGGCCCCCTTCGCCTCGCTGACCCTGATCTCCTCGGGGCCCGCGGCCATCTCCCCCTCCCAGCAGGAGCGCGTGAAGCTCCTCGGCGACGCGCTGTCCGTGATGGACATGGCCCAGGTCTGGGACGCGATCCAGGCAATGGAAGGGGCCGCCGCCCCGGAGGACACCGACACCGATGACGCCCTGAGGGAACGCTGGCTGCGCAACAGCCCGGCCCAACTCACCGCCACCGGGGCCCAGTTGAGGACCGAGCCGGACCGGGTCGCCGAGCTCGCCGCCCTGCCGCTGCCCAAGCACGTCCTGTCGGGGCAGCAGGACGACACCTGGCCGGTGCCGCTCCTCGACGAGATGGCCGTACGGCTCACCGCCCGCCGGAGCGTGATCGCGGGGGCCGACCACTCCCCCAACACCGACCGGCCCGAGGAGACGGCGGCGGCCCTCATCGCCTTCTGGGACGCCCAGTAACGACGCTCAGTAACGCGCCTGCAGGTGCTCCCAGAACCCGTCCCGCAGCGCCCGCCGCAGATCCGCCTGCCCGCGCAGCGAGTACTGCAGCAGTCCCTCCGCCTCGACGAGGAGCTCCTGGTCCACCGGCCCGGGGAGGTAGGGGTGCCCGGGCAGCAGTTCGCTCAGCGCGTCCTGGCCGCGCGCCGCGAGCCAGGTCGCGGCGAGCTGGGCGCCGACGAAGCGCACGGCTTCGCGGGTGGGGCGGGTGGGGCTCGGCTCGAACGTCGTGACCGTGCGGCGTGAGACGTACGGCTTGAAGAAGTCCAGGTCGAAGGTGCGCTGACTGTCGACCTCCCAGAGCAGCGGCTCGGCCTGGTTGCGGCCGTCCGGGGCCTCGATGCCCCACAGGTGGACGCGCGCGCCGTACCCCTGGGCGGCCTCGACCGCGGAGACCAGGTCCTCGTCGCCGCCGATCAGGGCCGCGTCGCTGATCGCGCGGTGCCGGGCCAGGGACTCCAGGTCCGTGCGGATCAGGGAGTCGACGCCCTTCTGCTGGTTGCTGGCGTTGAGGTTGCCCAGGCGGACCTTGACGTCGGGGAGCTCGGCGATGGACTGCTGCTCGGGGGTGTGGATGCGCCTGCGGGCACCGTCGTACCAGTAGACGCGCAGCAGCCGGCTGTCCGCGAAGATCGTGCGGGCCTTGTCGATGAGGGCGTCGATCAGGCCCTCGGCGTCTAGGTCGAAGGCCCGGCGGTCCTCCGTGCCGGTGGCGAGGCGCCCGGCGGCCGCGTACAGATAGCCGGCGTCGACGAAGATCGCGTGCGTCGACGGGGTCTTGGCGACCTCCGCGAGCATCCGCTGCAGCAGCGCATTGGTCTGATCGATTCGGGCACCGAGGGACTCGAGTCCGCCAGGAGTGTCACTCGAGGCCGGGTCGTCATCTTCCATAGGGCACCCATTGTCCCGGCGGTCACGCGGTGAACACAAACGGTCGCGCTACTCGTGAGTAGTTAGGCTGAAAAAAGATTTCCTTAGCTTAGGGAATGTTTGTAGGGTGCATCTCGTTGGACAGATCAGTACGGCACCACGTACCGCACTCGCACCAACAGTTCTCCAGCAGGAGGATCAGACGAAGGGAGAAGCCTCATGCGCTTCGAAATCATGCGCCTGGACGACGTCGACGGCACCGCCGTGGACACCACCGTCGTGGACGCCGCCTCCGTCAACCGGATCGTGCAGCAGGCCGCCGCAATCGGCCAGCGCATCCTGATTCGGCCGGCCGACAGCTCGGCTTCATAACGCGTACGCAGCAGCGCGCCCCCGTACCCAGCGAGGTACGGGGGCGTTTTGTGTTCTGTACGTCAGCGGGCGCCAAGTGCCGCGGCCGGTCGCGGCGCTAGCTGCCCTGGATCACCTGGGTGACACCGTTGATGATCTGCTGCACCGCGATCGCGGAGAGCATCATGCCCGCGAGCCGCGTCACCAGGACCACGCCGCTGTCCTTGATCACGCGGATGATCAGCAGCGAGTAGCGCATGACCACCCAGAGCACGACGTGCATGGCCACGATCGCGGCCCAGACCGACACCTGGCCCTTGGCCCCGTCGGCGTTCTGCACGGCCAGGATGACCGAGACGATCGCTCCCGGGCCCGCGAGCAGGGGCATGCCGAGCGGAACCAGGGCGACGTTCACGTCCTTGGTCTGCTTCGGCTCGTCGGTCTTGCCGGTCAGCAGATCGAGCGCGATCAGGAGCAGCAGCAGACCGCCCGCGATCATGAGCGCGGGCACGGAGACATGCAGATAGTCGAGGATCTGATGCCCGACCAGCCCGAAGACGGCGATGACGCCGAAGGCGACACAGACCGCCTGGAAGGCCATCTTCCGCTGCACTGCGGCGGGGCGGCCCGCGGTCAGCGCGAGGAAGATCGGGGTGACCCCAGGGGGGTCCATGATCACAAATAGGGTGAGAAAGAGGGATCCGAAGACGGCAGCGTCGAACACAGTAGGCCTTGCATGAGATGAGAAACGTTGTGGGCAGGCGTGCCGCAGGGCGGCACGGGTGGGCACAACCTTGGGTGCCGGACACCGGAAGAGTTGGGCCGAGCAGGACTAGGCGCTCGCTCCGCCCGCACCCGGCACGGGGAACGCCCCGGTCGCGCGGCGGGTGATCTCGCCGTAGACCTCGGGGTCCGTCGTGAACTCGCCGAGTACGCAGGTCTTGCGACTGCCGTGGTAGTCGCTGGACCCGGTGGCCAGCAGGCCCAGGTCGGCGGCGAGTGAGCGCAGTCGGGCGCGGGTGGCCGGGTCGTGGTCCATGTGGTCGACCTCGATGCCGTCGAGCCCGGCCGCGGCCAGCTCGGCTATGGCCGCCTCGGGCACGGTCTCGCCCCGCTTCAGGGCCAGCGGGTGCGCGAAGACGGTGACGCCGCCGGCCGCCTTGACCAGACGGATCGCGTCGAAGGGGTCGAGCTCGTGCTTCTCGACGTACGCCCGCCCGTCGTTGGCCAGCCACTCGGCGGTGAAGGCGTCCGAGACGGTACGTACGACGCCGAGCTCGACCATGGCCTCGGCGATGTGCGGCCTGCCGACGGAGCCGTCCCCGGCGATGCGGGCGACCTGCTCCCAGGTGACGTCGACGCCGAGGTCCCGCAGCTTGCCCACCATCGCCCGGGCCCGCGGCACCCGGTCGTCGCGCACGAGCTCCCGCTCGGCGGAGAGCTCGGGCTCCTCGGGGTCGAAGAGGTAGGCCAGCATGTGCAGGCCGGTGCCGTTCAGGCGGCAGGACAGTTCGGCGCCGGTGACGAGGGCGAGGCCGGGCGGCAGTGCCGCGATGGCCTCCGCGTACCCGCGCGTGGTGTCGTGGTCGGTCAGGGCGACCACGTCGAGTCCGGCGGCCGCCGCGTTGCGGACCAGCTCGGCCGGGGTGTCCGTACCGTCGGAGGCCGTGGAGTGAGCATGCAGGTCGATACGCATGACACATACTCCAGTGCTCTGACGGGGTGGGCGGGAACGCTCAAGGGTAACCGTTCGATTCGCACCGGAAATCCGGCCGGACGCTCGCTCAGGCCATCAGAATCCGCGGCGAGAGCGCCCCGCACGGCAGCAGCTCGACCTCGGCCCCCGCGTCCCGCAGGTCCGTGAGCACCAGCTCGTCGTACATCAGGAGACCCGACTGCTCCGGCCACACGATCGCCCAGAGCCACAGGCCGCGCGCCTCCCCCGCGAACACCGCCCGGTCGTCGGGCGTGCCGGAGACGTGCCACAGCGGGGTGGGCCGGCCGGCCGCGAGGAGCTTGGCCTGGGGCGGCTTCTCGACGGCGATGTGCGGGCCGGGGTCGGGCCCGTCGATGCCCGCGTACCGCGCGCCGAGGCCGACGCCGAGCTCCTCGGCGACGAGGACCAGCTCGCCGATGCCGCCGAGCGGACCAGGTCCCGAGCAGGCGACGGCGGTGGCGCGGCCGCCGCCCCGGTCGTCACCGGCGCAGGCCACGCCGGTGAACAGCCAGCCCACGGGAAGCGGCCACGGCATCCACACGGGGACCCGCGACCGGTGCACGACGACGCTGAGGGCCTCGACGCTCGGCGGGATCACAGGCTGCAGCGGATGTACGGTCCCGTGCACGTCGCACTGCCACGAATCGGCGAAGAGACCGGGAGCCCTGACCCGGCCACCACACTTCGGGCAACTGGGTTCGCCCCTCATAGCGCCCCACGGTCCTCCGTGGTCGTCGTCGCGTCAAGGACGATCACCCGTCCGGATGCGACGGCCCCTCCGACGTCAGAGGTCGAGGCCAGTGGCGGCGTCAGTCCAGCGGCACGGACCTGCGCAGCGGGTCGCGCAGATCCGTGCCCTGGGCCAGCCACCGCTCCTGCAGTGCCTCCGCGCCGTGCACCCGCTTCCACGCCGCCTCGTTGGGCGTCATCGGAAGGAGGGGCAGGAAGCGGACCGGGTCCATCGGGTCGTCCAGCTCCAGGTCCTCGACGAGGCCGCCGGACTCCGCGACCAGTACGGAGGTGAACTGGGCTTCGGGCCACAGGGGTTCGCCCGTGTCGAGCGAGGCGCCGGGGGCCACGACCAGGCCCTCGACCTGGGGGGACGCGGCCAGGACCGCGAGCGGGCGGAGCACCTTGTCGGTCTCGGCGCGGCCGACGCGTACCGACAGGACCAGCTCCGCGCGGGGGCCGTGCACCGGGTCGGCGAGGGCCGCGGTGGGGTCGGTCATGGGGTGGGCCGACATGCCGAGGGTGGCGTACCGGACGACATCGCCGTCGGTGAAGCGCAGCACCTCGATGCGGTCGGTGCCGAGGAACGTCACCGCTGCCCGGGCGTCGGGTTCGCCAAGTGCGGTGCGCAGCCTGGCCTCTACCAGGGCAAGAACGTCAGCCATGCCGCCGAGCATACGTACCGTATGGAGAGGGCAAAGACGGGCCTTGACACTTCTGTCGGCTGATAGTCTTGGCCGCTGGTCAGGGCGACACGCTGAAGCGTTGTTTTCGAGCCCGACAAACCGTCCCTCATGGGGGACCGGCCGGAGGAGGTGGGGCTGATGGATCGAAGTCGACCGTGCAGTACCACCCGTTCTTCCGCCCTGTGACTGCTGGTTGAACCGCAGCTTCGGCATTCCGCACGACGGAAGAGCATCTCGTCTTTAGCTTTCTGCTTGATCCGAGTGCTTGATTCTTGAGTCAGCAGCGAAGGTTGTTCACCGCGATGGTGCGGTGCCACCCGCTTTGCGGATGTGCCGGGTTCATCCCGTTCGAGCCCTTTACGTCCCCATTCCGGGTTGTGCCACCTGCCGCGGGCAGCCGCGTTGCGAAGGAGCCTGCCATGTCGATGATCCGTGACCTCCGCGCCGCCGTCCGCCCCCAGCTCCGCAAGGAGCGTGCCCCGTACAGCCCGTACGACACCACCCGGGACCCGGCCGCCATCAGCGCCGTCGTGGACTGCGCCGTCTACCGCGACGGCCGCCGCGTGAAGCCCGATGCGGACGAGGCGTGCCTTACGCCGCACGACGCGATGCTGCAGGTACGCCGCGACGGGGGCTTCGCCTGGATCGGGCTGCACGAGCCCACCGAGGCCGAATTCTCGGGCATCGCCGCGGAGTTCGGGCTGCACCCGCTGGCCGTCGAGGACGCGGTGCACGCGCACCAGCGGCCGAAGCTGGAGCGGTACGACGACACCCTGTTCACCGTCTTCAAGACCATCCACTACGTCGACCACGCCGAACTCACCGCCACCAGCGAGGTCGTGGAGACCGGCGAGGTCATGTGCTTCACCGGGCGGGACTTCTTCATCACCGTGCGGCACGGCGGCCAGGGCTCGCTGCGCGCGCTGCGGCACCGGCTGCAGGACGACCCGACGCTGCTCGCCAAGGGGCCGAGCGCCGTCCTGCACGCGATCGCCGACCACGTGGTGGACGGCTACATCGCGGTCGCGGACGCCGTGCAGGACGACATCGACGAGGTCGAGATCGATGTCTTTTCGCAGACCGGCAAGGGCGGGCCGCGCGGCAAGGACGCCGGGCGGATCTACCAACTCAAGCGCGAGGTACTGGAGTTCAAGCGCGCGGTGTCGCCGCTGCTCCGTCCCATGCAGCTGCTGAGCGAGCGGCCGATGCGGCTCGTCGACCCGGACATCCAGAAGTACTTCCGTGACGTGGCCGACCACTTGGCGCGCGTGCAGGAGCAGGTCATCGGCTTCGACGAGCTGCTCAACTCGATCCTGCAGGCCAACCTGGCGCAGGCGACCGTCGCGCAGAACGAGGACATGCGCAAGATCACTTCGTGGGCGGCCATCATCGCCGTACCGACGATGATCTGTGGCGTGTACGGCATGAACTTCGACTACATGCCGGAGACCGACTGGGAGTACGGCTACCCGATGGTGCTCCTCGTCACGGTCGGCATCTGCTTCACGATCCACCGGGCACTCAAGCGCAACGGGTGGCTATAGGCGGGCCGGCGGGGGCCTCTAATAGGCTGCGCCCCATGACTCTCTCGTCCCCGCTCGACCAGGCCCTCGTCGAGGAGGCCACCAAGAAGTCCGGCCTGATCTGGGTCCAGGGCTCGGGGCCCGCCCGCGCCCTGTGGCACGCCTGGCACGAGGGCGCGGCGCACGTGGTGGGGGACGGGCCGGGCGAGCAACCGCTGCCGGGGCTCTCCGACGGGGCGCGGGCCGAGGTGACCGTGCGGAGCAAGGACAAGGGCGGTCGGCTCGTGACCTGGTCGGCCAAGACGGTGGAGCTCTCGCCGCACTCTACCGAGTGGGAAGCGGCGGTGGCCGAGCTCAAGGGGAAGCGGTTGAATGCGCCGGACAGCGAGCAGATGACTGAGCGTTGGGCTCGGGAATGTCGTGTGCTGCGCCTTGAGCCGCGAGAGGTTGAGGCCGAGGTGCCCTCGGGCTCGCTTGCGGCGGCGCCTCTTCCGAGTGGGGCGACGACACGTGAGGCCATTCCGGGCTCGCTGCCCAAGCTGCTTTTCAAGCGCCGCAAACGCTGAGCACCGTTGTCATCTGCGGGCCCGGTGGGGGCTGGTCGCGCAGTTCCCCGCGCCCCTGACGGGGGCGCCCCCGTTCGGGGCGCCTGAGCCGTCAGCCGGAAACTTCCAAGTCCGCCATCTCATCCTTGGCCGGTGGCTTCAGAGGTACCGACTTGCCCCAGTCCGTCAGCGTCAGGCTGCCCGCGTTGCCCGCGCGGACCAGGCGGAGGGGGTACGGCTTGCCCTCCAGGGAGACGTCGAGGGTGCCGCCGTTGCCGTTGGACGCCGCGAGCTGGACCGTGCGGACCGAGTCAACGGTGTCCCGGCCGCCCTTCGTCACCTTGCCGTGCAGGTCGAGCAGCATGCCGAGCAGCTCGTCCTTGTCGGTGTAGGAGACGAAGCGCTTGTACTTCGGGTCGCCGGGCGCGACCTGTACGTACTTGGCGGACAGCTTGTCCTTGCCGCCGCCCTCCTCCAGCTGGGAGGCGTCCGCCTGCATGAAGACGTCCTCGCCGATGCGCAGGAGGCGGAAGGTGACCCCGCCGTCGGTGATCTCGCCGGTGCCGCCCTCGCCGTTGAGCCGCATCTTGATGCGGTACGGCTCGCCCTTGACCACGAGGTCCGCGCTGACCTGGACCGAGTCGGCGGCCTTCGCCGCGGCGCTCGCCTGGCTCTGGATCTTCGTGGCGGAGAGCTTCCCGACGCCGTTGGTCCCGGCGTCCGGGTCCTCCTTGCCGCAGCCCGTGAGACCCGTCAGGCCGGCGGCGAGACCCGCGCACATCGCGCCGACGAGTGCCGTCCGGCGGGCCCGGCCCAGGGGGATTGCGAACACGTGCGGCACTGCCTCTCATCCGGGTGTCCAAAGGCGCAGTACGGCAGCGTACCGGTGTCCTCTACGTCACCAGGCAGAGAGTCGCGCGGACGCCCGGGGAAGCCCCACCAGGGCGTATCCGATCACTACGTACTAGCCTGAAGCCCGTATTAAGCGACAAACAAGGGCCCGAGGGAGGCGTGCGGAATGGCGGCAGGCGCCCCCCGGATCTTTGTGTCGCACCTGGCCGGCACCGCCGTCTTCGACCCCAACGGCGACCAGGTCGGCCGGGTCCGCGACCTCATCGCCATGCTGCGGGTCGGCAACCGGCCGCCGCGGCTGCTCGGCCTGGTGGTGGAGCTGTCCACGCGGCGCCGCATCTTCCTGCCCATGACCCGGGTGACCGGCATCGAGTCGGGCCAGGTCATCAGCACGGGCGTGATGAACGTACGCCGCTTCGAGCAGCGCCCGACCGAGCGGCTGATCCTCGGTGAACTGCTCGACCGGCGGGTCAGCATCGTCGAGACCGGCGAGGAGGCGACCGTCCTAGACGTGTCCGTGCAGCAGCTGCCGGCCCGCCGGGACTGGGAGATCGACCGGGTCTTCGTACGAAAGGGAAAGGCCGGCGCACTCCGGCGCAAGGGCGAGACACTGACCCTCGAATGGTCGGCCGTGACCGGGTTTTCGCTGGAGGAGCACGGCCAGGGCGCGGAGAACCTGCTCGCGACCTTCGAGCAGCTGCGCCCCGCCGACCTCGCCAACGTCCTGCACCACCTCTCCCCCAAGCGGCGCGCCGAAGTGGCCGCCGCCCTCGACGACGACCGCCTGGCCGACGTCCTGGAGGAGCTGCCCGAGGACGACCAGATCGAGATCCTCGGCAAGCTCAAGGAGGAGCGCGCCGCCGACGTCCTGGAGGCGATGGACCCGGACGACGCGGCCGACCTGCTCTCCGAGCTCCCGGAGGACGACAAGGAGCGCCTGCTCGGCCTGATGGAGCCGGACGACGCCGCCGACATGCGACGCCTGATGCAGTACGAGGAGCACACGGCCGGCGGTCTGATGACGACCGAGCCGATCGTGCTGCAGCCCGACGCCACGGTCGCCGACGCGCTCGCCCGCGTACGCAATCCCGATCTGTCACCGGCGCTCGCCGCGCAGGTGTACGTCTGCCGGCCGCCGGACCAGACGCCGACCGGCAAGTACCTGGGCCTGGTGCACTTCCAGCGGCTGCTCAGGGACCCGCCGTTCACGCTGGTCGGGTCCATGCTCGACAAGGATCTGCAGTCCCTCGACCCGGACACCCCGCTGCCCGCGGTCACCGCCTTCTTCGCGACGTACGACATGGTCGCGGCGCCCGTCGTGGACGAGAGCGGCTCGCTGCTCGGCGCGGTCACCGTGGACGACGTACTGGACCACCTGCTGCCGGAGGACTGGCGCGAGTCGGAGTTCCACGCCGGTGAGGGCGAGCACCCCGGGGAGGCCGGCCATGGCACCCACGGCTGACCGCGAGCGGGAGCCGCGCCCCGAGGGCAGGCCGCGCATCCGGCTCGACCTGCCGCGCGCCACGCGCCGCAAGCTGCTGCCCGACTACGACCCGGAAGCGTTCGGGCAGATGTCGGAGAAGATCGCCCGGTTCCTGGGGACCGGACGGTTCATCGTCTGGATGACGATCATCATCACCGTGTGGATCGTCTGGAACGTCACGGCCCCGACCGACCTGCGCTTCGACCCGTTCCCGTTCCTGTTCCTGACGCTCGCGCTGTCGCTGCAGGCCTCGTACGCCGCCCCGCTGATCCTGCTCGCGCAGAACCGGCAGGACGACCGGGACCGGGTCAATCTGGAGCAGGACCGCAAGCAGAACGAGCGCTCCATCGCGGACACCGAGTACCTGACCCGGGAGATCGCCGCCCTGCGGATGGGCCTCGGCGAGGTCGCGACCCGGGACTGGATCCGGTCGGAACTGCAGGACCTGGTCAAGGAGATGGAGCAGCAGCGGGCAGCGCTCCCCTCGGTTATTCCCGCAGAGCAGGTCGTACGGAGTGACGAAGGCGACCGCCGCTAGGCCTTTTCGGGCTGTCACCCATCCGCCGTACCATTCCCGTATGGCTACCGACACGTATCCGACCGAGGACGCGATCCGCGAGGCGCTCTCCACGGTCAATGACCCCGAGATCCACCGGCCGATCACCGAGCTCGGCATGGTCAAATCGGTGGAGATCGGGGCGGATGGTGCGGTCGCCGTCACCGTGTATCTGACGGTCTCCGGCTGCCCGATGCGCGACACGATCACCACGAACGTCACCGAGGCGGTCTCCCGCGTCGAGGGCGTCACCTCCGTCTCCGTCACGCTCGACGTGATGAGCGACGAGCAGCGCAAGGAGCTGGCGACCGCGCTGCGCGGCGGCACCGCCGAGCGCGAGGTGCCGTTCGCCCAGCCCGGCTCGCTGACCCGGGTGTACGCGGTCGCGTCCGGCAAGGGCGGCGTCGGCAAGTCCTCCGTGACGGTCAACCTCGCCGCCGCGATGGCGGCCGACGGCCTGAAGGTCGGCGTCGTGGACGCGGACATCTACGGCCACTCGGTGCCCCGCATGCTCGGCGCGGACGGCAGTCCCACCCAGGTCGAGAACATGATCATGCCGCCGACGGCGAACGGCGTGAAGGTCATCTCGATCGGCATGTTCACGCCGGGCAACGCCCCGGTGGTGTGGCGCGGCCCGATGCTGCACCGCGCGCTCCAGCAGTTCCTCGCGGACGTCTACTGGGGCGACCTGGACGTCCTGCTCCTGGACCTGCCGCCGGGCACCGGTGACATCGCGATCTCCGTGGCCCAGCTGGTGCCGAACGCCGAGATCCTCGTCGTGACCACCCCGCAGCAGGCCGCCGCCGAGGTCGCCGAGCGCGCCGGCTCCATCGCCGTGCAGACCCACCAGAAGATCGTGGGCGTCGTCGAGAACATGGCGGGGCTGCCCTGCCCGCACTGCGACGAGATGGTCGACGTGTTCGGCACGGGCGGCGGCCAGCGGGTCGCAGAGGGCCTCACCAAGACCACCGGCGCGAACGTCCCGGTGCTCGGCTCCATCCCGATCGACGTCCGGCTCCGCGAGGGCGGCGACGAAGGCAAGCCGGTCGTCCTGACCGACCCCGAGTCCCCGGCCGGCGCCGCACTGCGCGCGATCGCGGGCAAGCTCGGCGGCCGTCAGCGCGGCCTGTCGGGCATGTCGCTCGGGATCACGCCGCGCAACAAGTTCTGACTTCTTCCGTACGCGTACGTCGATGGGGCGCCCCCTGATCAGGGGGCGCCCCATCGACGTACGTACCGGAAATCAGTGACCGTCAGGCGTACTCGGTGATGTCCTTGACCACCGAGAAGGCCAGGCCGTACGCGCTCATCCCGCGGCCGTACGCACCCAGGTGGGCGCCGCTCCGGGTCGAGCCGGCGAGGACCCAGCCGAACTCGGACTCGCGGTAGTGGAAGGACGTGGGCACGCCGTCCACGGGGAGCGTGAGCGTCGACCAGTCGGAGCCCTGCAGGTCGTCGGCGAGGACCCAGGCGGTCTCCGTCTGCTGGTCCAGCCAGTCGCCGCGCAGGGTGTGGTCCATCTGGCTGGGCCAGGTGGCATTCAGCAGGCCGACCCCGGCCAGCCAGGCCGCCGAGGAGACCGAGGTGGCCTCCAGGACGCCGGTGCCGTCGGCGCTGCGCCGCACCGGGTTGGCGGCGACGGTCACCACGACCGCGAAGCGCTCCTTGGCACTGCTGTCGTCACGTGTCTCCGAGCGCACCGTGGGCTCGTCGCCGTGCCCGATCGAACCGTGCTCGACCGCGCCGTCGGCCGCGGCGCCGACCTGCATCAGCCAGCGCGGTCCCGTGAAGGCCTCGTCCAGGCCGTACCACGGGAACGGCGCCAGCAGATAGCCGTCGACCGCGCGTGCACCTGTGTGACTGGTCGTCGTCTCCATGTACCCGGCCGCCTCCTCGATCTCTCCCGGTCCGGAGCGGCCCGCCCCCCTCGGGCGTCCTGAGTCCGGACAACAACAGAGGAATATAGCGGCGAGGCGTTCGCGGGTCGGTCAGGTGGCGTCTGCGTCGAACGGCGGAGGCGCGTCCTTGGCCGGATTCGCGGGCTTCTTCTCGAGGTCGGGGCTGCCGCCCTTGCCGAGATTGGGGCCGTCGCCCTTGGTGAGATTCGGGCTGCCGGCGTCCTTGCTCAGATCGGCGCGGCCGGCCGCGGCCGGGGTGGTGGCCGGCTCGGCCTCGGTGCCGTTCACGGCGTCGGTGACGTCGTTGATCTCTTTGCGCAGGTCGAAGCCGTTACGGATCTCCTTCAGCCCCAGTTCATCGCTGTCCAGCTGCTTGCGGATGAACTTCTTGGGGTTGAGGTCCTCGAACTCGAAGTCCTTGAACTCCGGGCCGAGTTCGTCGCGGATATCCTGCTTGGCGCTGTCGGAGAAGGCCCGGACTTTCCGGATAAAGCTGGAAACGTCCTGAATGACCTTCGGCAGCTTGTCCGGGCCGAAAACGAGCACGGCAAGGACCACGAGCGTCACCAGCTCAAGTGCGCCTATGTCGTTGAACACCTTGCAGCTCCTTGCCATGTCCGGGCGGGAACCACGGTACCCGGCGATCCTGTATCGCCGGTACTGTCCCGGGGCCCTTGCGTCGACGGAAGGGCGACCTTCCGCCGACTTTCAGGTAACCCCCCGGGAATCGGCCGGGCTTCGGTCGGGAATCGGATTCCGTCGTCAGTTTCCTTCGGAGGCGCCGAGCACGAGGGACAGGGTCCGCTCATCGCCGCCGCGCTTCAGGGTGAGTTCGAGGCGGTCGCCCGGGCGATGGGCGCGGATCTTGATGATGAGTTCCTCGCCGGTGTGGATGCGCTGGCCGTCGACCGCGGTGATCACGTCACCGGCCTTCATGCCCGCCTTGGCCCCCGGCCCGCCGGGATTCACCGACGGACTGCCGTCGGCGCCCTTGTCCGCGACGCGGGCGCCGTCGCCCGTGTACTTGGTGTCGAGGGTGACCTCGATCACCGGGTGGGTCGCCTTGCCGGTGTTGATCAGCTCCTCAGCGACGCGCTTGCCCTGGTTGATCGGGATGGCGAAGCCGAGGCCGATGGAGCCGGCCTGGCCGCCCTCCGACTCCGAGCCGTCGCTCGCCGAGCGGATGGCGCTGTTGATGCCGATGACGTGGGCATCGGAGTCGACCAGCGGGCCGCCCGAATTGCCGGGGTTGATGGGGGCGTCGGTCTGCAGCGCGTCCACATAGCTGACGTCGCTGCCGTCCGCTTCCTCGCCGCCGGCGGTGATCGGGCGCTCCTTGGCGCTGATGATCCCCGACGTCACGGTGTTCGCCAGGTCGAAGGGGGCGCCGATGGCCACGACCGGGTCGCCGACCTGGACGTTGTCGGAGTTGCCGAGCGGCAGCGGCTTGAGGCCCTTGACGTTGCTGACCTTGACGACCGCGATGTCGTAGCCGCCGTTGGCCCCGATGAGCTTGGCCTTCGCGGTCTCGCCGCCGCTGAAGGTGACGGATATGTCGCCGCCCTCGCTCGCGGGCTGCACCACGTGGTTGTTGGTGAGGATGTGGCCCTTGTTGTCGAGGACGAAGCCGGTGCCGGTGCCCTGGCCGCCGTCGCCGCTGACGTGCAGGGTGACGACGCTGGGCAGCGCGCTGGCGGCGATCCCGGCGACGCTGTCGGGGGCACGGTCCTTGGATCCCTTGGCCACCTGCGGGAGTTTGACCTCGCCCACACCGCCGTTGCGCTCCACGTACGCGCCCACACCGCCACCGATGCCGCCCGCGACGAGGGCGATCAGCAGGGCCCCGACGAGCAGCAGACCGCGCCGGGGCTTACGGGCGGGCGCCGCGGCGGGGCCGCCCGAGTGCAGCAGGGGCTGGGGGTGCGGGGAGCGCCACGGGTCGTACTGCTGCCACTGGCCGGTGGGCGTGGCGGCGTGGGGCTGGGGGGTGCCACCGTGCGTGCCGTTGGGCTGGTGGGCGCCGTTGGGCTGGTGTGGGGGGTTGGGCTGCTGCTGCTGAGGATGGGGCTGGTGCTGCGCGTGGGGCTGCTGCTGGGTCACCGGCTGCGGGGCCGTCGGTCCCTGGGGGTTTCCGGCGTACGGCGGTGTGGGGGTGCCGTGCGCGGGGGTGCCGGCGGGGTGCGCCGGGGTACCGGGGTGGTGGGGCGCGGCCTGCGGGTGCGGGGCGGCCGGCGCGGGCCCGGCCTGCGGGGGCACCGGAGCGGCGGTCGAGTGGGGTATCCCCTGCTCGGGCGCAGCCGGGAGCTTGGGGACAGCCGTTCCCTGGGCGGGAGTTGCCATCGGGTGCTGCACCGGGGGCGCGGGGGCCCACGGGCCGGGCTCGCCGTACGGCGGGGTGCCGTAGGGGTCCGGGGCGTGGCGGGGCTTGGGCCGGTCGGAGGCCTGGGCCGGGGTTTCGGAGCCGGGCTGCGCGGGCCGGTCGGCCGGCGCGGCCTGCGACGGCTGCGGCGCGTCCGACACGGGCTGGGCGTCCTGCACGGGTGGCAGCTCCTGCGTCGGCTGCGCGTCCTGCACCGACCCGCCGGACGGCGAATGGCCGGAGGCGGCCGGGAGTCGGGGCTGCGCAGGCGGCTCGGTGCCGTCGGCCCCGGAGGCTCGCTCGGGCTGCGGCTGCGCGGATCCCGATATCTCGTCGGACACCTGGCCATGCCGCCCCTCGGGCCCCTCAGGCGCCTGATCGACCGCATCGGCCTCGGCGCCCGGCACACCCGGCCGGGGTCGGCTCCACCACTTCGCCTTCACCTTCGGCCCGGTGGGCTCCGCCTCGTCCATATTTCTGCGCTCTCCCCACACCCTGATCCACGGCTCGGCCCGCCTCGACGAGCACGGTCCCCCGAGGATTCAACCAGGTCCCCGAACGCCCGTGCAGTGGCCCCAGGGCCTGTCTTCAAACTCCCGCCTGCCCCGCAACGCCTGGCACGCGCCCCCACTGCCTTAAAGGCGTGGGAGGTGCCCCCTCTCGCCGCACCGGGCAAAGCCCCAAGTACGTCCCAGTACGAGGACCTTCACCCGGCACGCCGAGAGCACGCACCAACCGCAGACATCAGCTGCTCCGCAGCGGGCGCAGGGCCGCCCTTCGGGCGACGACGGGAGTTTGAAGACAGGCCCTGGGGACGGACAGGGTTCGGCGGACGCGCATCCGGCGCGAGCAATCAAGACATAGCCCGCAAAGAGTCCGGGGAGGGCGGACCCCGCCTCGGGTCAGCGGACCGACGACCCCGAAGGTCCGCCCGACGGCGAGGCCGAAGGCTTCGCCTCCCCCAGGAAAGGCAGTGAGGGTGCCAGGTAACTCACCGGCCGTATCAGCGGGGACAGCGCCGCGGCCCCCGTCAGCATCGGTGAGGCCACGGACTCGAGCGAGCCCGCTGCGCCCGACGGCTGGGGTACGCCCGGCAGGCCGGGGCCCGTGACTCCGGTGGAGGCGGCCGGCGCCGCGAGGGTGCCCGGCCGCGCCGCGTCGTCAGGGGCCGACTGCCGGCCGCCGCCGCTCCGCCGCCGCTGCGTGTCCACGCCGGCGCCCGTGCCCGAGCCCTGCGCGGGTGTCGGGGTGGCCCTGCTGCCGCGCGCGTCCGAGGAGCCGTCCAGCGCGGCGGGCGCGCCCGTGGACACCCCTCCGAGCGCGATCGCGGCGAGCGACACCGCGCCCGCCGCCGCGAAGGCGAAGCGGCGCCCGCGCGAGGCCGCGGCGCGGTCGTGCGCCGGGCGGCCCACGTCATGGATGCGGAAGCCCTGCCCCCGCGATTCGCGGGAGTCGTCGGGCAGCAGGCTGCCGCGGCCCGGGAGCAGACCGCTGTGCCCGGTGGTGGGGAGGTATCCGAAGGTGTCGCCCCGGACACCGAAGACCCCGTCCGCCCGGACGTCGAAGACGGGGTCGCTCAGGCCGGGGCCGAACGGTCCGCCGCGGTCGTCCTCGCCACCCTCGGAGAGGCCCTGCAGACGGGCCAGGAAGGACTCGGAGGGGCCGGGTGGGGCGGTGGAGGCGAAGTAGGTCTTCAGGCTCCGCTGCTCGTCGGCCTCGGCCTTGCACCTCGGACAGGTCGCGAGGTGTGCGAGGACGCGGTCACGGGTGTCGTGGCCCAACTCTCCGTCCACGAGGGCGGCGAGCCGGTCCCCCAGGTGCTGCTCGGCAATGTGCCGCTCGGCAGGATTGGGCCGGGATCCACTCACGCGGTCGCGCCCCCTCCTCCCAGGGCGGGCACACCGGTGACCGCGAGCGAACGGCGCTCGGCACGGGCCTCGGGAGACCGGTGCTGGAGGGCCTTGCGGAGCTGGGAGCGGCCGCGGTGGATACGGCTGCGGACCGTGCCGAGCTTGACGCCCAGGGTCGCGGCGATCTCCTCGTACGAAAGTCCCTCGATGTCACAGAGGACGACCGCGGCGCGGAATTCGGGCGCGAGCGTGTCGAGGGCCTGCTGGACGTCCGCGTCGAAGTGCGTGTCGTTGAAGACCTGCTGCGGGGACGGCTCGCGGCTGGGCAGCCGCTCGGCCGCGTCGTCGCCGAGGGCGTCGAAGCGGATGCGCTGCTTGCGGCGGACCATGTCCAGGAAGAGGTTGGTCGTGATGCGGTGCAGCCAGCCCTCGAAGGTGCCCGGCGTGTACGTCGACAGCGAGCGGAAGACGCGGACGAAGACTTCCTGCGTCAGATCCTCGGCGTCGTGCTGATTGCCCGTCAGACGGTAGGCGAGGCGGTAGACCCGACCACTGTGCGTGCTGACGATCTCCTCCCAGGTGGGCGGAGTCCACGCCTGCGAATCCGCATCGGCGGCAAAGGTCGCGGTCTGTGCGGAGTCGGATGCGCGGGTTCGGTCAGCGGTGTTGGTCACGGATTTCGGCTCGCCGGGAGACCTGAGAAAGCGCCGCCAGAGCGGCATCCGTCCCTGATCACCGGCCGCAGCCGCACCTCCCCTGTCGGCTCTGGTGGTGTCCAGTGGAGCCCCTACCATAGCCACCTCGCCCGTTAGCTCCGGATAAGCGTTTTTACGTGAATTTGGAATTCCGCCGGGGCCTCGAGCCTGCCCCTGCTCCTGCAGTTCCATCAGCTTCTCCCCCGTGCCGCCCTACACCCCTTCCTAACGCCCGGTCCCATCTGCGGGTTCCCGCCCCCAACGGATACAGTCACCGGCAGGCCAAGGCCGCCAAGGCCACCCGGCACTGGAGGGGACAGGAGAGGGCCATTACCGGCAACCGGCAGACGAGCTGGGCGTTCGCCGACGCCTTTGTCGCCGAGGACGAAGCGCTGCACTGGGCCCGTGAGCGGGCCCGGGAGTCGGGGCTGCGTCCGGTGACGCCCGGCACGGGCGCGGCGCTGCGGATGCTCGCCGCGACCGCGGGCGCCAAGGCGGTCGCCGAGATCGGCACGGGCACCGGCGTCTCCGGCATCCATCTGCTGTCCGGCATGCGGCCCGACGGCGTCCTGACCACGGTCGACCCGGAGCCCGAGCGCCAGCAGTTCGCCCGGCTCGCCTTCCGCGCGGCCGGCTTCGCCAGCAACCGCGCGCGCTTCATCCCGGGCCGCGCCCTCGACGTACTGCCTCGCCTCGCGGACAGCGGGTACGACCTCGTCTTCTGCGACGGCGACCGCACGGAGTGCCTCGACTACCTCGCTGAATCGTTGCGCCTGCTGCGGCCCGGCGGTCTCGTCTGCTTCGAAGGCGTCTTCGCCGACGACCGTACGGTCGACTCGGGGCCCCAGCCGGCCGAGGTGCTGCGCCTGCGCGAGCTGCTGCGGACCGTGCGGGAAAGCCCCGACCTGGTGCCGTCGCTGCTGCCGGTGGGCGACGGGCTGCTGTGCGCGGTCAAGCGCTGAGATTCATCGAGGCCGATCGCCGGCGCTGAGCCGAGCGGTGGACGCAACACTGCCCCGGACCCTTGTGAGGGCCCGGGGCAGTGAAAGTGGGTGATACGCGTTCCGCGTCAGCCGACGACCTTCTTGAGGGCGTCGCCGAGCGCATCTGCCTCGTCCGGCGTCAGCTCTACGACGAGCCGACCGCCGCCTTCGAGCGGAACGCGCATGACGATGCCCCGCCCCTCCTTGGTCACCTCGAGCGGGCCGTCGCCCGTCCGCGGCTTCATGGCCGCCATGCTCGTTCCCCTTCCTGAAACCAGCTCATCGCAGCCGACAACCCAGGTGTCACCGGCATCGAACACATTGCTTCCAAGCCATTATCCCGCATCGCAGGACCCGATGACCAACATGAGGAGGCATCGCTTGCGCAACGCGCTTGAGCAAAACCACTCAATTCGGCGATGTGGCTGCGATACTGCGCCGCCGCAGCCGCCAAAGTGACCCCGAATTCTTTGACGCAGGTCACATGTCGGAGCACATGTCGGGCCCTGGTGATCTCCGTCATGCTGGGCCCTGACGACTGCCGGACACGTGTCCGGAGGATTTCCGACGGAGGGGACCCCCACCATGGCCGACGCCGTGCTCTACGAGGTGACCGACGGGCTCGCGACGATCACCATCAATCGCCCCGAGGCCATGAACGCCCTCAACACCGAGGCCAAGGTCGCCCTGCGCGACGCCGCGCAGGCCGCTGCCGCGGATCCGGCGGTGCGGGCGGTGCTGCTCACCGCCACCGGGCGGGCCTTCTGTGTGGGGCAGGACCTCAAGGAGCACATCGGCACGCTGACCGCCGACCGGGAGGCCGGGACCGGGCAGACCATGAGCACGGTGAGCGAGCACTACAACCCGCTGGTGCGGGCCCTGACGTCGATGCCCAAGCCGGTTGTCGCGGGGGTCAACGGCGTGGCCGCCGGGGCGGGGTTCGGGCTCGCCCTTGCTGCGGACTATCGCGTGGTCGCGGACACCGCGGCCTTCAACACGTCCTTCGCGGGGGTCGCGCTGACGGCCGACTCGGGCGTTTCGTGGACCCTTCCCAGGGTCGTCGGGCCCGGGCGGGCTGCCGATCTGCTGCTGTTTCCGCGGTCGGTGAAGGCACAGGAGGCGTTCGAGCTGGGCATCGCGAATCGGCTCGTGCCGGAGGAGTCGCTCGCGTCGGAGGCCTTGTCGGTCGCGCGTGCGTTGGCTGCCGGGCCGACGGTGGCGTACGCCGCGCTCAAGGAATCCCTTGCGTACGGGGCTTCGCATTCGCTGAGCGAGACCTTGGACAAGGAGGACGAGCTGCAGTCGCTGGCCGGGGCCTCCGAGGACCATGCGATCGCGGTGCAGGCGTTCATCGCGAAGGAGCAGCCGAAGTATCTGGGGCGCTAGTTTCTTCCCCACCCCGCCCCTTCCCGTAAGGCTGCCGCCGGCTTCAAAGACTGTCCTCAAACGCCGGACGGGCTGACAAAGTCAGCCCGTCCGGCGTTTGAGGACACAGCTCCGCAGGATTTCGGGAAGGGGCGGGGTGGGGGAAAATCAGCGCGAAGCGCACTCGGCCAGATGGTCGTTCACCAGCCCGCACGCCTGCATCAGCGCGTACGCAGTCGTCGGGCCCACGAAGCGGATGCCCCGCTTCTTCAGGTCCTTGGACAGCGCCTTGGACTCGTCCGTGATCGCCGCAACGTCGGAAATCGTGCGCGGCGCCGGGCGCGTCGCCGCGTCCGGCGCGTACGACCAGATCAGCTTGTCCAGTTCGCCCGGCCCCCACTCGGCCAGAGCTTTCGCGTTCGCCAGCGTCGCCTCGATCTTCGCGCGGTTGCGGATGATCCCGGGATCGGCGAGGAGGCGTACGGCGTCCTCTTCCGTGAAGGCCGCCACCTTGGCGATCTCGAAGCCCGCGAAGGCCGCGCGGAAGCCCTCGCGGCGGCGCAGGATCGTGATCCAGGAGAGGCCGGACTGGAAGGCCTCCAGGCAGAGCCGCTCGTACAGCGCGTCGTCGCCGTGGACCGGGCGGCCCCACTCCTCGTCGTGGTACGCGATGTAGTCGTCGGCCGAGAGGGCCCAGGGGCAGCGCAGCGCGCCGTCCGGGCCGGGGTGTGCGGCGCCGTTCACTGCTGGGGCTCCTCGGGGGCGGGGGGCGGGGTGTCCTGGGGGGCGGCGCCCTTGGTGAAGGGGTCCGCGCCGATCGCCGTGGCGTGTGCGCCGGCCAGGGCCGACTCCAGCTCCGCGATCCGGGCGTCCCGCTCGGCGAGTTCGGCCCCGAGGCGGTTCAGCGCGTCGTCCACCTCGGCCATGCGGTATCCCCGTACCGCCAGCGGCAGCCGGAGGGAGTCCACGTCCGCGCGGTGCACCGGGCGCTCCAGGGGCAGCGGGTCGGCGAAGCGCTCCGGCTCGGCGTCCGGGAGCACGGCCGACTCGCCGCCGCTCAGGACCGCGAGCGTGACCGCGGTGACCACCACGACGAGCGCGATGAGCAGGAACCAGAACACGACCATCTCCCCGGGGCACACGAACTCGGCGGCACGTCTTGCGTCAAGTCTCGATGTCCGATCGTGCCATGCGCCACTGACAGTTAAGGTCGCAGGCGACCGAATGCGAGGAGGACACAGGGGATGCATAGCCCGCTGCGGCTGGGACGGCACGAGTTCGATGTGCACGAGCCCGTGATCATGGCCATCGTCAACCGGACCCCGGACTCCTTCTACGACCAGGGCGCCACGTTCCGCGACGAGCCCGCGCTCGCGCGCGTGGAGCAGGCCGTGGCCGAGGGCGCGATGATCATCGACATCGGCGGGGTCAAGGCCGGTCCCGGCGAGGAGGTGTCCGCCGAGGAGGAGGCGCGGCGGACGGTCGGCTTCGTGGCCGAGGTGCGGCGGCGGTTCCCCGATGTCGTCATCAGCGTCGACACCTGGCGGCACGACGTCGGCGAGGCCGTCTGCGAGGCGGGTGCCGATCTGCTCAACGACGCCTGGGGCGGGGTCGATCCGAAGCTCGCGGAGGTCGCCGCGCGGTACGGGGTGGGGCTTGTGTGCACCCACGCGGGCGGGGCGGAGCCGCGGACACGGCCGCATCGGATCGCGTACGAGGATGTGATGGCGGACATTCTGCGGGTGACGCTGGGGCTTGCCGAGCGGGCCGTTTCGCTGGGGGTGCCCAGGGAGTCCGTGCTCATCGATCCGGGGCACGACTTCGGGAAGAACACGCGGCATTCGTTGGAGGCGACGCGGCGGTTGGGCGAGATGGTCGAGACGGGGTGGCCCGTGCTCGTTTCCTTGTCCAACAAGGACTTTGTCGGGGAGACGCTCGACAAGCCGGTCAAGGAGCGGGTGATCGGGACGCTGGCGACCACTGCGGTGTCGGCTTGGCTGGGGGCTCAGGTGTATCGCGTGCATGAAGTCGCCGAGACTCGGCAGGTGTTGGACATGGTTTCGACCATTGCTGGTCATCGGGCTCCTGCCGTTGCTCGGCGGGGGCTCGCGTAGGCGATTTGGGTGCGGGCGGGGTGGGGGTTTTTTCTCCCCGCCCCGCCCCTTCCCGTAAGGCTGCCGCCGGCTTCGACAGACAAAAGATTGTCCTCAAACGCCGGACGGGCTGAAGGAAGGCCCCACGGGCTGATCAACTACCGCCCGACCTCCTTGGTGACCAACGCCACCGCCTCGTCGATGTCGTCCGTGACGTGGAAGAGGAGGAGGTCCTTCTCCGAGGCCTTGCCGCCTGCGATCACCGTGTCGCGGAGCCAGTCGACCAGGCCGCTCCAGTACGCCGTGCCGAAGAGCACGATCGGGAAGCGGGTGACCTTGCGGGTCTGGACCAGGGTGAGCGCCTCGAAGAGCTCGTCCAGGGTGCCGAGGCCGCCGGGCAGGACCACGAAGCCCTGCGCGTACTTCACGAACATCGTCTTGCGGACGAAGAAGTAGCGGAAGTTCACGCCGATGTCGACGTGCTCGTTGAGCCCCTGCTCGAAGGGCAGCTCGATGCCGAGGCCGACCGAGACTCCCTTCGCCTCGCGCGCGCCCTTGTTGGCCGCCTCCATGGCGCCCGGGCCACCGCCGGTGATCACCGCGAAGCCGGCCTCCACCAGGGCCCTGCCGATCTGGACGCCCGCCTCGTACTCGGGTGAGTCGGCGGGGGTGCGGGCCGAGCCGAACACGCTGATGGCGCTGGGGAGTTCGGCGAGCGCGCCGAAGCCCTCGACGAACTCGGACTGGATGCGCATGACCCGCCAGGGGTCGGTGTGCACCCACTCCGAGTCGCCCTCGGAGTCGAGGAGCCGCTGATCGGTGGTGCCCGGGGTGACCTGATCCCGCCGCCGCACCACCGGGCCGAGGTACTGCTCCTCCGGCGGGCCCTGCATCTCTGGACTGCCCATGGACGATCCCCTTCCGCTGACGTGCGTGACGTGCGTGCGCGATCTCTCGCGCTCTCGCGTGTCAGTTCAGGGTAGGTCTACGGGCGTTACAAATGAGGTAAGTCGCGATGTCGTCCGACCGTCGGCCGTCGGGCCTTCAGGCCGTCAGCCAGGCGCGCAGCTTCTCCTCGCCCTCGATGCACCTCGACGTGTGCACCCGCTCGTCGACCTTGTGGGCGAGCAGCGGCTCACCGGGCCCGAAGTTCACCGCCGGTACGCCGATGGCGCTGAACCGCGACACGTCCGTCCAGCCGTACTTGGGCTTCGGCACGCCGCCGACCGCCGCCACGAAGGCCGCCGCGGCGGGGTGGGTCAGGCCGGGGCGGGCGCCGCCCGTGTGGTCGTCGACGATGAACTCGTCGATCTCGCAGTCGGCGAAGAAGTCCCGGACGAAGGCCTCGGCCTCCTCCATGCTGCGGTCGGGCGCGTAGCGGAAGTTCACGACCACCGTGCAGTCGTCGGGGATGACGTTGTTCGCGTGGCCGCCCTCAATACGTACTGCGTTGAGGCCCTCGTGGAACTCAAGGCCGTCCACCACCGGCTTGCGCGGCTCGTACGCCGCCAGCCTGGCCAGGATCGGGGCCGCCTTGTGGATCGCGTTGTCGCCCATCCAGGCGCGCGCAGAGTGGGCCCGCTCGCCCTTGAGCTTGAGGAAGACCCGCAGCGTGCCCTGGCAGCCGCCCTCGATGTCGTTGTTGGTGCCCTCGAGGAGGATCGCGAAGTCGCCCGCCAGCCAGTCGGGGTGGGCCTCGGAGACGTGGCGCAGGCCGTTGAGTTCGGCGGCGACCTCTTCGTTGTCGTAGAAGACGAAGGTGAGGTCGCGGTTGGGCTCCGGGACCGTCTGGGCGATGCGCAGCTGGACGGCGACGCCCGACTTCATGTCACAGGTGCCGCAGCCCCACAGCACGCCGTCCTCGTCGAGGCGGGACGGCACGTTGTCCGCGATCGGCACCGTGTCGATGTGCCCGGCGAGGATCACGCGCTCGCCGCGGCCCAGGTTCGTGCGGGCCACGATGTTGTTGCCGTAGCGGTCGACCGTGAGGTGCGGCAGTGCGCGCAGGGCGGACTCGACGGCGTCCGCGAGGGGCTTCTCCTCGCCGCTCGGGGACGGGAAGTCGACGAGCTGGGCGGTGAGCTTCGCGGCGTCGAGCGTGAGGTCAAGCGGGTGCTGTGAGGTCTCGGACATGTCATCGACCCTAGACGTTCCCTTCACATAAACGCCGTCCCGGCCGTATCCCGGACTCCAGTACGGTTGACCGCGTGCCAGAGCAGCCCCCCACCCTCTTCAGGCGCGGCCGACTCATCCGTATCGCAGCCGCACTCGTCGTGCTGCTCGCGGTCGCCGGCTATCTCGTCGTCCAGTACGAGGGGGGCGGCAGGCGCGCCCCGCGGTGCACGGTCGTCTCGGCCGCCGGTGACGGGGCGACGTACGAGATGAGCATCCAGCAGGCCGTGAACGCGGCCACGATCTCCGCGGTCGGCACCACGCGCGGGATGCCGGAGCGGGCCGTGACCATCGCGCTCGCGACCGCGCTGCAGGAGTCGGGGCTGCGCAACATCCGGCACGGCGACCGCGATTCGCTCGGCCTCTTCCAGCAGCGGCCCTCGCAGGGCTGGGGCACCGCCGAGCAGATCATGGATCCGGTGTACTCGGCCGGGAAGTTCTACGAGCACCTGGACAAGGTGCCCGGCTACTCGCGGCTCCCGCTGACCGTCGCCGCGCAGCGCGTGCAGCGCAGCGGCTTCCCGCAGGCGTACGCGAAGCACGAGCCGGACGCCGCGCTGCTCGCCGCGGCGCTGACCGGACAGGCAGCCGCGACCTTCAGCTGCGAGGCCGGTACGCCGAACCCGGACACCGCGCCCGGCGACCCGGCGAAGGTCCGCCAGGCGCTCGCCCGGGACTTCGGGCGCGATGTGCTGCCCCGCACCGAGGCGGCGGGCGCCGAAGCCGGCGACGACAAGGCGGCCGAGGCGAAGCGGACCGTGCGCGTCCCCGTGACCGGGGTGACCGCGGAGGGCGGCAGCAAGCAGCGCGGCTGGGAGTTGGCGCACTGGGCCGTGGCGCACGCCGCGGAGTTGCGCATCGAACGGGTCTCCTATGCGGGCCGCGAGTGGAACGCCACGGATTCCGGGCACAACTGGAGCGAGCCGAAGACCGGTGACGCCCCCGACGAGGTCCAGATCGTCACTGGGCAGTAGTGCGGTCCCTCACCCGTAGGTGTTAGTCGGACTCCTCTGCCGCACCGTCCTGCGCGGCTTTCCGGGCTGGCCTGCCCGCGATCCTCAAATCCCTTGAGAACAAAGGGAAGTGAGGGTTCTGCGAGCCTTGCGCACGGGCGCCGATTGCCCGTTGTTTGCCCGTTTTTATCCGCAGCCGATAATGCGACGCATTGCCAACTCTTTACGTTGCCGCACCGCAACCTTCGGAGCTTTCGAGCGGTAGTCACGGCGCTAGTCACGGCGTTCCCACGCCGGACCACACCGTTCTCTCCCCGTCCAAAAGGAGCATCATGTCCCTCCCCCTGACCCGCCGGATCGCTCGTGCCGCGCTGCTCACCGCAGCGGGAGCGGCCTCCGCGGTCGGTGCGGCCGGCTCCGCGAGCGCCGTCGACCTCCCGGCCACCCCCGACCTGGGCGGCCTGTCCGCACTGGACGGCGCCGGCCTCGGCGACACGGTCGACGGTGCGGCGCAGAAGGTCACCGGCCTCGCCGGCGACGCGGGCAGCAAGGCCGTCAAGCAGGCCGTGCCGAAGGCCGGCAAGACCGTCGGCAAGGCCGGCAAGACCGCCACCCCCGCCGCGCAGAAGGCCGCCGGTGACGTGGCCGGCAGCGCCGCCGAGGTGGTCGGCGAGACCGCCAAGTCCGCGACCGAGGGCGGCCTTCCGGTCGGCCAGCTGCCCGTCGCCGGCGGCGGCGGCCTGCCGACCGACGCCCTGACCAAGGGCGGCCTGCCCACCGGCGGCCTGCCCACCGGCGGTCTGCCCAGCACCGACTCGCTGCCGCTGAAGGGCCTGCCGCTCGGCTAGTCCACGCAGCAGCAGTAGTAGTACGCAGATGGGGCCCGGGAGATCAACTCCCGGGCCCCATCTGCGTACCGTCGAGAACGTCTATGACAGCCGCTTGACCGCTTCCGCCACGCGCTCGTCCGAGGCCGTGAGCGCGACGCGCACGAAGCGGTCGCCCGCCGGGCCGTAGAAGTCGCCGGGCGCGACGAGGATGCCGAGCTCGGCGAGGTGCCCGACGGTGTCCCAGCAGGACTCGCCGCGGGTCGCCCACAGGTAGAGGCTCGCCTCGCTGTGCTCGATCCGGAAGCCGTGCTTCACCAGGGCGTCGCGCAGGACGGTGCGGCGGGCTGCGTACCGCTCGCGCTGCTCGTGCACGTGGCTGTCGTCACCGAGCGCCGCGACGACGGCGGCCTGGGTCGGCGCGGAGGTCATCATGCCGCCGTGCTTGCGGATCTCCAGGAGGTCGCCGAGTACGGCCGCGTCACCGACGATGAACGCGGCACGGTAGCCCGCGAGGTTGGAGCGCTTGGAGAGCGAGTGGACGGCGACGATCCCCTCGTACGAACCGCCGCACACGTCCGGGTGAAGGACCGAGACCGGCTCCGCCTCCCAGCCGAGCTCCAGGTAGCACTCGTCGCTGACCAGGAGCACGCCGTGCTCGCGCGCCCAGGCGACGGTCCGGGTGAGCTCCTCGGCCGTCAGCACCCGACCGGTCGGGTTCGAGGGCGAGTTGAGCCAGAGCAGCTTCAGACCCGTCGGGTCGAGCTCCGTCGGGTCGTCGTACGTGACGTACTCGGCGCGGGCCAGGCGCGCGCCCACTTCGTACGTCGGGTACGCGAGGCGCGGGTAGGCGACCACGTCGCCCGGGCCGAGACCCAGCTGTGTGGGCAGCCAGGCGACGAGCTCCTTGGAGCCGACGACCGGCAGGACGTTGTGGTGGGTGAGGCCCTGCGCGCCCAGGCGTCGTTCGCACCAGCCGGTGAGCGCGTCGCGCAGTTCGGGGGTGCCCCACACCGTCGGATAGCCCGGCGAGTCCGCGGCCGCGATCAACGCCTTCTGGATCAGCTCGGGCACCGGGTCCACGGGCGTGCCGACCGACAGGTCGACGATGCCGCCCGGGTGTGCGGCCGCGGTGGCCTTGTACGGCTGGAGCTTGTCCCAGGGGAAGGCGGGAAGCCGGTCGGTGACAGCGGACACAGCACTCTTCTTTCTCGTACGGGGTGGCCCGGTGGCCTCAGCGGCCGAGGCGCAAACGACTCGGTCCCGTACAGCGGTTGATGCCGTACGGGACCAAGAATGCGCGCTGCAGCACTTACTCGTTGTGCTCCTGCGGCGGCAATGCGGCGATGAAGGGGTGGTCGCGCTCGATCAGACCGAGCTTCGAGGCGCCACCGGGCGAGCCGAGCTCGTCGAAGAACTCGACGTTCGCCTTGTAGTAGTCCTTCCACTCCTCAGGAGTGTCATCCTCGTAGAAGATGGCCTCGACCGGGCAAACCGGCTCACAGGCACCACAGTCGACGCATTCGTCCGGGTGGATGTACAAGGACCGCTGGCCCTCGTAGATGCAGTCGACCGGACACTCCTCGATACACGCCTTGTCCTTCAAGTCGACACAAGGCTCCGCGATGACGTAGGTCACGCTGTCGTTCCTCCTCGTTAGGGCGCTGGCGGGCCTCCACAGGCTCCGCCGCCTGGCGCGCGGGAGCGCGGCGTCGTCGATGCCCACACCTAGTATCTCCGTTCCAGGCCATGATCCGAACAGGAGGGGCGTACAGAGCTGTGGAAATCCTTGGAGGCGCCCGCCTAGAAGTCCGCATTACCGGGGCTGACGTGGGCAAACGGGTCTCGGTGAGGCGCTTGAGCGGCACCGGAATCCCAGGTGAGAAGTTCACCGACACGGTGGGGGTTCTCACATCGTGGAACGACGGTGTGCTGCTCATCACACGACGGGACGGCGAGCCCGTACGGATCGAGGAATCCTCGCTGGTCGCAGGGAAGGTGGTGCCCGCCGCGCCGGCCCGCAGGCGGGGTCCCGCGGCCTCGTACGAGGAACTGGCGCGGGTCACGGCGCGCGGCTGGCAGCCCGTGGAGAGCGAGCGGCTCGGTGAGTGGGAGCTCAGGGCCGCCGGCGGATTCACCTGGCGGGCCAACTCCGTGCTGCCGCTCGGCGATCCGGGACGTCCGCTCGACGAGGCACTGTCGTACGTCTCCCGGTGGTACGCGGACCGGAGTCTGCCCCCGCACATCCAGACGGCCACCGGGGCGGCCGGCACCCAGGAGCTGCTCGCCGCCGCCCTGGAGGAGCGCGGGTGGGTGCGCGCGGTGAGCGCCCAGGTGCAGATCGCCGGGCTCGCCCCGATCGCGGATCTGGACGCGGCGGTGGACCGGGTACGTCTCTCGCGGTCCCACGACGAGGCGTGGCTGGGGCGGTACAAGCGGTTCGGGACGCCTGAGCCGCACATCCTGCAGGTCCTGGAGAGCGGGCCCTCGGTGTGGTTCGCGACCGTGCCGGGCGAGGGCGGGTCGGCCGCCGCGATCGGGCGGTGCGTGGTCGACGGGCGGTGGGCCGGATTCATGGCCGTCGAGGTCGATCCGGCGTACCGGCGCCAGGGGCTGGCCACGGCCGTGATGACGGCTCTCTCGCGCCGGGCCCTCGACGAGGGTGCGTCGGCCGCGTGGCTGCAGGTCGAGGCGGACAACGACGGGGCGCAGGCGCTCTATGACGGGATGGGCTTCGCGGTCCATCACCACTATCACCACTATCGCCACGGCCCATCCCTGTGAGGTGAGGCGATCTGTGTGAGAGGGCACGAGGCAGCTATGAACCCCGAATCCACCGACCGGCGGCGGCAGTTCGCCGAGGAGGCGCGAGCCGAACGGCCCGACCTCGCGCTGCTCTGCCTGCTGGTGGGCGCGGAGGCCGATACCGGGCTCGGCGAGGCGGGCATCGACGCCGCGCAGATCGAGCTGGACCGGCTTGCCGGGCTGCTGCCGTTCCGCCCGGGCGGACCACGGGCCTGGGCGGCCGCGCTCGCCGAACTCCTGGGCGGGCGCTGCGACTTCCGCGGGACGCCGGCCGACTATCAGCGGCTCGGGTCTTCGCTGCTTCACGAGGTCCTTCGACGGCGGCGCGGGCTGCCGATCCTGTTGTCCGTGGTGTGGCTGGAGGTCGCGCGGCGGGCGGGGGCGCCGGTGTACGGGGTGGCTCTGCCGGGGCACTTCGTGGTCGGGTTCGGGCCCCCGGAGGACCAGGTGCTTGTGGACGCCTTCGACGGGGGGCGGCTGTTGAGCGGGGCCGATGCGGAGTTGTTGGTGGCGGGGGCGACGGGGGCTCCGCTGGATCCGTCGATGCTTTCTCCTGCGGATCCGCTGGACATCGTGCTGCGGATCCTCAACAACATCCGGGCTTGGGCGGCGGCTCGGCCGGAGCGGTCGGATGTGTCGTTGTGGGCGGTGGAGCTGGCGCTGCTGCTTCCCTCGCATCCTGCGCGGCTTCGGTACGAGCGGGCTCAACTGCTCGTTCAGCGGGGGGAGTTCATCGCGGGCGCGGTGGAGCTTGATGCGTACGCTTCTGTGGTCGAGGCGGTGGATGCGGATGCGGCCTCGCGGGTGCGGGGGCAGGCGCATGCGGCTCGGGCGATGTTGAACTGATTTTTTCCCCTCCCCGCCCCTTCCCGAAATCCTGCGGAGGCTGGGTGGGCTGAGGTCCTGGGGGCCGCGCCCCCAGACCCCCGTTTGAGGACTAGAGCCAGCCCTTCTCCCGCGCGATGCGGACCGCCTCCGCCCGGTTGCGGGCCGCCAGTTTCTGGATTGCCGTCGAGAGGTAGTTGCGGACCGTCCCCGGGGACAAGTGCAGCTGCGCCGCCAGTTCCGCGTTCGTCGCGCCGTCCGCCGCCGCGCGCAGCACGTCGCGTTCGCGGTCCGTCAGGGGGTCCGCGCCCTCGGCCAGGGCGGCCGCGGCCAGGGTGGGGTCGATGACGCGTTCGCCGGCGATGACCTTGCGTACGGCTGCGGCGAGTTGGGCCGCGGGGGCGTCCTTGACCAAGAAGGCCGCGGCGCCCGATTCCATCGCGCGGCGCAGATAGCCGGGGCGGCCGAACGTGGTGAGGATCAGGATGTGGACGGCGGGGAGAGCCGTGTGCAGTTCCGCGGCCGCCTCGATGCCCGTCTTGCCCGGCATTTCGATGTCAAGGAGGGCTACCTGCACGTCGTGCGCGCGGGCCGCCGCAAGGACCTCGTCGCCGCGTGCCACCTGGGCGACGACCTCTATGTCCGGTTCGAGGCCGAGCAGGGCCGCCAGGGCCTCACGGACCATGGACTGGTCTTCCGCCAGGAGGACCCTGATCTTGTCGCCGCTCATGCTTCGGATCCTACGGGGACCCGGGCGAGGAGCCGGAATCCCCGTTTCCCGGGGCCGGATTCGAGGGTGCCGCCGACCGCTTCCAGGCGTTCGGTGAGGCCGGTCAGGCCGTTGCCCGCCGCTCCCCCGCCGCCCTTGCCGTCGTCCTCCACGGTGAGCTCCAGGACCGGTCCGTCCAGGGTCTCGCGGCGGGTGAGGTCCACCGTGCAGCGGTGCGCGCCGGAGTGGCGTACGACGTTGGTGACCGCCTCGCGCAGCGCCCAGGCGAGGGCCGCCTCCTCCTGCTCGCCGAGCGGGCCGTCGGGCGGTCCGTCGGGCGCGGGCGGGATCGTCGCTTCGATGCCGGCTGCCGTCAACGCCGTGCGCGCACCGGCCAGTTCAGCCGGCAGCGTGGCCCTGCGGTAGCCGCTCACCGCCTCCCGTACGTCGACGAGCGCCTGCCTGCTGACCCGCTCGATGTCGGCCACCTGCTCCGCGGCCTTGTCGGGGTGGGCGGGGAGCATGCGGCCCGCCAGTTCGCTCTTCAGGGTGATGAGGGAGAGGGAGTGGCCGAGGAGGTCGTGCAGGTCGCGGGCGAGGCGCAACCGCTCCTCGTTGGCCGCGAGTTCGGCGACGGTGGCGCGGGCCTCGCGGAGCTGGATCGTGGTGTGGATGAGGTGCCGTACGCCTGTCATCGCGAAGCCGATCATGAGCGTCATGACGCCGAGGGACATGATGATCTGCCCCAGGGTCTCCGTGCGCAGGCCCAACAGGACCATCACGACCGTGGTCAGCGGAATCATCCAGCGGGCCTGCCGGAACGGCAGCGCGAAGGCCGATGCCACGGAGACGTACACGAACAGCCCGAGCCACTCGTCGCCGAGGGTGTACGCGAGCACCGTGGCCAGGACCAGGAGGGCGGCCAGGGCCAGTTGGGGCGCGATCAGCGCCTCGGCCCGGACCATGAAGCGAAGGACCAGCGCCAGGTAGCAGCCCCCGAAGGCGACCAGCCCCGCACACCCGAGGAGGGTGGCGGGGGCCGAGTGGTGGCCGTCGGCCAGGTCCTTGACCGGGTAGGCCAGGAAGACCAGCCAGACCGCGATCCAGCCGAACTTGGCCAGGGCTTCGCGACGGCTCTGCGGGGGACGCCCGATCGGGACCGGGGCGTCGTCGTTCATGGCGTTCACGCCTTCAGGGTGTCCTTCCGGTACAGCCAGGCGGCGCCGCCGGCGAAGAGCGCGAAGTACACGGCGAGGATCGCGATGTCCTTCGCACCGGGGGCGTTGCCCAGCTCGATGGCCTGGCCGAGTGCAGCGTACGCGTGGGTGGGGAGCCATTCCGCGATGTTCTGCAGCCACTGCGGGTAGGCGGTGGTGGGCATCCACAGGCCGCCCAGGATGGAGAGGCCGAAGTACAGGATCATCGTGACCGGGCGGACCGCGTCACCGCTGACCAGGTAGCCGAGGGCGACGCCGAGCGCGGCGAAGACGAGGCTGCCCGCCCAGATCACGCCGGTCAGCGCGAACCACTGCCAGGTGTCGAGTCGTACGCCCTTGGAGGCGGCGGCCACGATGAACACGATGACGATCGAGGGGAGCGAGACCACCGCGGCGCTCGCGATCTTCGCGAAGACGTAGCCGCGGCCCGGCAGGGTGGTCAGGCGCAGCTGGCGGACCCAGCCCTTCTCGCGCTCCTTGGCGATGCGTTCGCTGTTGCCCATGAGAACGGCGGTGAGGGCGCCGAAGGAGGCCATGGCGACCATGTAGAAGGCGGCGGTGGTCAGGCCCGTGCCCTTCACGATCTCGTTCTTCTGCGGGCCCGCGATCATCAGGAAGAGCGCGGACGGGTAGACGATCGAGAAGAACAGGAACTTCTTGTTGCGTACGGCCCGGGTGATCTCGAGCTTCATCAGCGGGGCGTTGACGGTGAGAGTGCTCATGATGCCTTGGCCTCCTCGGCCTCGGTGATGGCTACGAAGGCCTGCTCCAGGCCGAGGCCCGCGACTTCGAGGTTGCGGGGGTAGAGGCCGAGGCCGTAGAGCGCGTGGACGGTGGCGTCGGCGTCGTGCGACTGGATGCGGACGGTGTGGCCCGATACGTCGAGCGTGGCGAGGAACGGGAGCCCGCGCAGGGCGAGTTCGTCGATCTGGCCCTCCAGGTCGAAGGAGACCTTCCGGGCGCCCGCCTTCGCCTTGATCTCGGCGGCGGTGCCGTCCGCGAGGAGCCGGCCGCGGTGCAGGACCAGGACGCGGTCCGCGATGGCGTCGGCCTCTTCGAGGTAGTGCGTGGCGAACAGGACGGTGCGGCCCTGGTCGGCCTGCTCGCGCATGGTGGCCCAGAAGGCCTGCCGTGCGGTGACGTCCATGCCGGTGGTCGGCTCGTCGAGGACGATCAGGTCGCTGTCCCCGGCGGTGGCGAGCGCGAAGCGGACGCGCTGCTCCTGGCCGCCGGAGAGCTTGTCGACCTTGCGGTCGGCGATCTGGGCGATGCCGGCGCGGGCCAGCACCTCGTCGACGGCGTACGGCCTGGGGTGCAGGGCACAGGCGAGCTTGACGATCTCCCGCACGGTGACCTCCTCCATGAGGCCGCCGCTCTGCAGCATGGCGCCGACCCGGCCGGCGACGATCGCGTCCCGGGGGCTGGTGCCGAACACCTCGACGGTGCCGCTGTCCGCGGGGCGCAGGCCGAGCAGGAGGTCCAGGGTGGTGGACTTGCCGGCGCCGTTCGGGCCGAGCAGGGCGACGGTCTCGCCGGGGTGGAGCTCGAGGGAGAGTCCGTCGACGGCACGGACGGATCCGTAGCTCTTGGATACGTTCTCGAAGCGCACCACGCCTGCGGGGGAGGTGCCCGCCGCCTGCTTCGTGGCTGCCGTGGAAGTCGTGGTCATGGGTTCTACGATCGCTGGGCGGGGGCCCTGCCCGGCAGTGTCGCGGGTCGTGAAGGCGGCATGACGGATGTCATGCGGAGGGCATGCGGTTGCTGCTGGGCAGGTGGCGTACGGATGCCGTGCCCGGGCATGCCGGAGCCCCGGCCGCGCTTGCTGCGACCGGGGCTCGGGTGGCTCGGCTCTGGCTTGTCAGCCAGGGGGAGATCGGGCTGGTCAGCTCGGGTTGGTCGGGATCGTCACGATGCGCTCGGCCGGGGTCTTGCCGCGCAGGGCCTTGTCCACCGCGAGGGCGACTTCCTCGACGCTGAGGGGCTTCTTGCTGCCGTCGCCCTTGGTGACCATGACGCCGACGAACGCGCCGCCGTACAGCTCCTTGAGCGCCACGCGGTCGTAGTACGGGACGAGCTTGCCGCTGTCCGACGCCTTGACGCTCACGAACTTGTAGATCGACTTCTCGGGGCTGAACGACACCGTGTGCGTCGCGTCCGTCTGGACCGTGATGAGGCCGGACATCGCGGGGGTCGCGAACTCCTTCATCATCCGGTCGACCTCGGCCTTGGTGATCTTCGGCTCGGCGGAGGTCACCGGCAGCTGGACGGCGGTGTCCTCACCCGTCTCCAGCTTGGTGCGGTACGCCTCCTCGATGGCCGTGATCGAGCCCTCGGGGTTGAGCGCCTTGCCGGCCGTGCCGTAGACGGCGACCGCCTTGCCGGGCTTGAACTCGATGGTGCCCTCGCCCGAGCTGCCGGCGGCGCCCGCGACCCGCTCCAGGGAGTCGCGCAGCTTCTCGTCGTCGGTCAGCAGGACCGGGTCGATCTCGCGCTGCTGGCCGAAGAGCGAGCCGATCACGGAGACCGGGTTGTAGTCGCTGCCCGCGGCCTCGCGCACGGTGGCCTGGCCGTCGAGGGAGAGCCCGGACTGCTCCGGCTCCAGCGTCGCGTCCTCGCCGTCGATCGACAGCTTGAGCGGCTCCTTGGCGCGCTTGTCGAGGGCGGAGTTGAGCTTCTTGACGGCCTCGTCCCGGGTGCCGCCGCCGATGTCGACGCCGAGCACGCTGGTGCCCTTGGGCACGTCCGAGTGGTTCATCAGGAGCCCGGCGCCATAGGCCACACCGGTCAGGCCGATGACGGCGCTCGCCGCGAGGACCAGCTTGTTGCGGCCCTTCTTCTTGGGCCTGGAACTGGTGGTGGTCGGCGGCTCGCCGCCCTCGCCGCCCTGCTGCGGGCGGGGGGCGGGCGGGTCCGGCAGGACGGGCGGCGTGTGCGGGGTGTGCGGGGTCGCCTGCGGGCCGAACGGCGAGTTCGACGCGGGCGGCACCACGGGGATCCCGCTGGTCAGGGTCGAGCCGGAGACATGGCCGCCGGGCGCGGGGGGCTCCCCGGCCGGGGACTGCGGCGTGAGCACCGCGGTGTCGTCGCTCATCCGCGGGGGCTCGGGGCGCGGGCCCGGTCCGCCGAGGGGGGCGCCACCGCCCTGGCTGAAGCCGGGCGGGAGCAGGGGGCCCTCGCCGGTGGCGGGGCCGGTGGTCGGTCCGCTGGGGCCGCCCGGCTTGGGCGCACCCGCGCCGGGGCCCGCACCGGGACCGGCGCCGATGCCCGCGCCCGGTCCGGCGAGCGAGCCGGGCGGGCCTGCCGGGGTGTTGCCCAGCGGGCCGGGGCGGCCGTTCGCCGAAGGTGCGGCGGCCGGTGCGCTGCCGTTCCCGGAGAAGAAGGGGAGGTCACCGCGCTGGGGTTCCGCGGCACCGGGGCCGCCGCCGGGTGTGCCGGAGCCAGGGGCTCCGCCACCTCGCGTACCGGGACCGGGACCGGCACCAGGACCGGAACCACCGGCAACACCCGCGCCCGCACCGGGACCCGCAGCAGGCCCGGAACCCGCAGCGGGCCCGGCGCCCGGACCCGCAGGCCCCGCCGACTTCCGCGGCGCGAACCAGTCGCTCGTCTTCTCCTCCGCCTGCCCGGAGTCACCGGCACCGCCCTCGGAAGCGGCGGAACCGGAAGCTCCGGCCGCCGTCCGATCCGGGCCGGCACCCGCGCCCGCCGAGGCAGCAGCACCGTCCGACGCCTCGCCGTCATTGACCGGCGTACGCATCACGACAGGCGGAATCGGCCGCGAACCGGGGATGTTGATCCGGATCCGGGTGGTCAGCGTCGTCTGGGTGGCTTGCGGGTCGGACTCGTCCGGCTGCGGCTCCACCGGCTGACGCTCCGCTTCCGCGCCCGGGGACCCCGGAGGCACGGCACCGCCGGGAGCGCCGTACGGCGGCGTCCCGGAGGGGTAGGCAGCACCTCCGTGCCCCTGAGGCCCGGAGGACGAACTGTCAGTTTCACGACTCAAGGCAGGTTCTCCCGATCGGCTCCGCCGCCCGCCAAATCTTCTATCTCAACAAACCCAGCACCGTGCGCGGGCAGCTCGGCGGCGCGCACCACCATACTGGCCGCGGTCGGCACGCATCCTGTGACCGCCGTCAACGGGCGGGAAAGCAGTGCTTTGCACCCGGCGAAGTGGTACGTCACTTGCCAAGTCGGGCAGCGGGCCTGGCCGGTTGCGCCGGCAGCCCGAGCGTGGCGCACATCACAGCGAGGGCCATTCCGCCCAGCAGATAGAGGTACGAGCCGACTCCGGCGCCGAACACGAAGTCACCCTCCGGCCGGGTCGACGTCAGCAGCATGACGGCAACCAGCCAGCCGGCGCCGCCCGCGAAGGCCCCGCCCCTGGTCCCGGTCAGCCGTACCCCGCCGTAGAACAGTCCGGTCGAGCCGAGCAGCGCGAGCAGCAACCCGCCCGGAAACCAGGCCGATTGAAGCAGCGCACCCGCGATGCCGACGACCGCGCCGACCACGAGGAGCAGCGCGTACAGGGCGATCCGCCCCGGCTTGAGCGGCTCGGTCAGAAATCCACCGGACCCGCCGGACCCGGACCCGCCGGACCCGCTCATGACGCCTCCACCGTTGACTCGGCTCCCGCGGTTCCTTCGGCTCCTTCGGTCCCGTCCGCGATCCCCGCGAACAGGTCCGTCTCGCGCTCCCCCGCCGGCGCCCCCGACTCCCCGCGCACCAGCTCGTAGTACTCGACGTCGAAGAGCGGCTGGACCAGGTCGTTGGAGAGGACGAACCACGGCTCCAGGACCGAGACCTGAGTGGCGTGCGCGCTCATCGCGGCCGCCTTGGCGCGTACGTACGGAGGAGAGCCCTCGGTGCCGTCGATCTCCGCGGTGATCAACGAGTCGTCGACCACGCCCGGTACGTCGTCGACCTCCGCGACGCCCGCCCACGGAAGGTGACCGATGGCGCCCTCGCGCAGCACCTTGAAGCGGGCCTCGGCGACCGAACGCGGGACGCGGTTCCAGTAGACCTTCGCGATCCGGTGGGCCTCGCCGAGGTCCTTGCGGAAGGCGGCCTCGGCGGCCAGGTCGGCGGCGCGCATGGCGACGCGGTGGGCCTGGATGTGGTCGGGGTGGCCGTAACCGCCGTCGGGGTCGTACGTGATGAGGACCTGGGGGCGGGTCTCGCGGATCACCTCGACGAGGGACGCGGCGGCGTCGTCCACGTCGGCGGACCAGAAGGCGCCCTCGCGGTGGTTGGTCTCCAGGCCCATCATTCCGGAGTCGCGGAAGCGTGCCGTGCCGCCGAGGAAGCGGTGGTCGGCGACGCCCAGCTCCTTCATCGCGGCGGACAGCTCGCCGATGCGATGGGAGCCGAGCGTGTCCTCCTGGTCGGCCACGAGATGGCCGAGCTCGGGCGGGATGACCTCGCCCTCCTCGCCGAGCGTGCAGGTCACGAGGGTGACATGGGCACCTTCGGCCGCGTACCTGGCCATCGTCGCGCCGTTGTTGATGGACTCGTCGTCCGGGTGCGCGTGCACCAGGAGAAGGCGTCGGCTTCGGGCCGGCAGTTCCGTCATGCCCCCACCCTACGAGGCGCGGGGCCGGTGACTCAGAACTTGATGTCGCTGATCATCCCGGCCACGTTCGTCGTGACCTCGCTGATGGTCGGGGCCACGGAGGAACTGGCCAGATAGAAGCCGAGCAGGACACAGACGGCCGCGTGCCCCGCCTTGAGCCCGGCTTTCTTGACGAGCAAGAAGACCACGATCGCGAACAGCAGCACCGCCGAAATCGAGAGCGCCACGGCGGCTCACCTCCCACCACACCAGAGCAGCTGAACTGCCGGACCAGCAACGACTAGTAACGACTCAGGGCTCTATAGGCATACCGGCCCGGTTATACCCACCCAGCGCTACGGATCTTAACGTTACGTGCACGCGCATCGTTCGGTGCATGGCAGCACGAGGGGCGCATGATGACCCGGCGATCAGTAGCCTCGGGGCATGGAATCACCGCAGCTCTCCTTCCCTCGCCAGTACGCGCGCACGCAGCGCTTCACGCTCGGCGCCCCGCGCGCGTTCACGGTTTCACCGGACGGCAAGCGTGTGGTCTTTCTGAGGTCGGCAGCCGGAACCGATCGAGCTAATCAGTTGTGGGTGCTGGACGTTGAGGCCGGTGGCGGCACCGAGCGGGTGGCCGCCGATCCGGTCGCGCTCCTGGGCGGTGCGGCCGAGCGGCTGTCCGCCGAGGAGCGGGCCCGGCGCGAGCGGAGCCGTGAAGGCGGCGCGGGCATCGTGGGTTATGCGACCGACAGCGCGGTCGAGTTGGCCACGTTCGCGCTCTCGGGCCGGCTCTTCGCGGCGGAGCTGCGCGCGGGCACGGCACGTGAACTCCGCGTCCCCGGGCCGGTGGTCGACCCCCGGCCGTCGCCGGACGGGCGTCATGTCGCGTACGTCTCCGGGGGCGCCCTGCGCGTCACGGGGGCCGACGGTGAGGGGGACAGGGCGCTCGCCGGGCCCGGGTCCGGCGAGGAGGAGACCGTCGTCTGGGGCCTCGCGGAGTTCATCGCGGCCGAGGAGATGCAGCGCAACCGCGGCTTCTGGTGGTCGCCGGATTCCGACCGGCTCCTGGTCGCGCGGGTCGACGACGCCCCGGTGCGGCGCTGGTGGATCTCCGATCCGGCGCACCCGGACCGGGAGCCCGCGCAGATCGCGTACCCGGCCGCGGGCACGCCCAACGCGGAGGTGCGGCTCTTCGTGCTCGGCCTGGACGGCACCCGCACCGAGGTGGTCTGGGACCGGGCGCGCTTCCCGTATCTGGCGCGCGTGCACTGGTCCTCGGACGGGGCCCCACTGCTCCTCGTACAGGCGCGTGACCAGCGCAGTCAGCTGTATCTGGCGGTGAATCCGGCGGACGGCTCGACGCGGATGGTGCATGCCGAGGAGGACCCGGACTGGCTGGAGCTGTTCCCCGGAGTGCCGTGCTGGTCGCCGAGCGGCAAGCTGGTGCGGATCGTCGACGAGGGCGGCGCCCGGGTGCTCGCGTGGGGCGAACGGCCGCTCACCGGGCCGCAGTTGCACGTCCGCGCGGTCCTGGACGTGACCGAGGAGGACATCCTGGTCGCGGCGTCGGCGGGCCAGGCCGCGGCCGATCCGGAGGTCGGCGAGATCCATGTCTACCGGGTCAACGAGCTGGGCGTGGAGCGTCTTTCGCAGGAGCCCGGGGTGCATTCGGCGGTCCGCTCGGGTGGCCTGACCGTCCTGGTCTCCGCCACCCTCGACCGTTCCGGCGCACAGGTCCAGGTACTGCGCGACGGCAAGCAGGTGGCGACTGTCGCCTCATACGCCGAGCGCCCGGGGCTCACCCCGCGCGTGACGCTGACCGAGGGGGGCGCACGCAAGATCCCGTGCGCCGTCCTGCTCCCCACGGGGTACCAGGAGACGGACGGCCCGCTTCCCGTACTGCTCGATCCGTACGGCGGCCCGCACGGCCAGCGCGTCCAGGCCGCGCACCATGCCTTCCTCACCTCGCAGTGGTTCGCCGACCAGGGCTTCGCGGTCGTGGTCGCGGACGGCCGGGGAACGCCCGGGCACTCCCCCGCCTGGGAGAAGTCGATCAGGAACGACCTCACGCTCACGCTGGACGACCAGGTCGACGCGTTGCAGGCGCTGGCGGCGACGTATCCCTTCTTCGACCTGAGCCGGGTGGCGATCCGCGGCTGGTCGTACGGCGGCTATCTCGCGGGGATGGCGGCGCTGCGGCGGCCGGATGTGTTCCACGCGGCGGTGGTGGGGGCTCCGGTCACGGATCTCCGGCTGTACGACACCCATTACGAGGAGCGGTACCTGGGCGATCCGGGCACGGCCCCGGACGTGTACCGCCACAACTCCCTGGTCTGGGACGACGGTCTGGTCGAGGCGGCCGGGCGGCACTGCCCGATGCTGATCGTGCACGGACTGGCCGATGACAACGTGGTGGTGGCGCACTCGCTGCGGCTGTCCTCGGCGCTGCTCGCGGCGGGGCGGCCGCACGAGGTGATTCCGCTGTCGGGGGTGACGCACATGACGCCGCAGGAGGAGGTGGCGGAGAATCTGCTGCTGCTCCAAGTGGACTTCTTGAAGCGGTCGTTGGGGCTGTAGCCGGCACTCCGCCCCCGGCCGGTGGCGCGCGGCTACCAGCCGGGGGGCGGATGGGACGGCGGGGGCGGGCCGTAGCCGCCCGCGGGGCCCCACCCCTGGGGGCTGTCCTGGTACTGGTACGGGCGCCGGCCCGGGCGGGCCAGGACGGCGAGGACGATCGCGCCGGCGAGGACGAAGAACCCCGAGCTGAGCAGGGAGAGCTGGGTGCGCAGCGGGGCGTCCATGACTTTGTCGAAGGTGTCGTACTTGATGGCCAGACTGATGCTCAACGCGCCCCAGAACAGTGCCGCCGAGCCTGCCGCCAGGCCGAGCGGGCGGCTGAACACCGCGCGGTTCAGCGCCGCCACGGCGGCCACCAGGGCGAGCACCGCGAAGGCGACCGCCGCCCAGCGCACCGGTGTGCCGAGCATCGAACCCACCGCCTGCTCGCCGCCGGTCAGATACGTCCGGTACGCCTTCCAGCCGTACTCCTGGAAGAAGTCGACCTCCCAGGCGACCCATATCGCGGCGACCGCGCCGAGCAGGACGAAGGCCGTGGCGGCCGCGCCGGTGGTGAGCCGGGGCGGTTCCTCGTCGGCCGCGGTGGGCGGGTAGCCGTAGCCGCTGTGTCCCACCGGCCTGCGGCCCGCCGCCGCCGTGAGCAGGAGCGCGCCCCCGAGGCCCACGGTGACACCCGCGGACAGGAGGGCCTGGAAGTGCACATCGAGGTCGTCGTAGTGCCCGAGCCAGCCCTCGGTCAGGATCCACAGGTTGATCCCGCGCAGCACCACGGTGACCGCCCCGGCCGCCACGAGGGACGAGGCCGCGGACGGCGAGCGCATGGCCGTGACGGCGACCGCCCCGCAGACCAGGGCGATGACCGGGTCCGCCAGACCGGTGACCCAGATGTCCTGGTTCTCGAAGAGCCGTGGCAGCCCCGCCCATGACCACCACACATGGCCGGGCTCCTCGGCGGTGACGAGATCACGAATGATCCAGCCCAGTGAAATCAGCGCGATGAGCGCGGAAATCACGGTTCCGAATATCCGCGCTCCACGCGTAAGAATCTGCGGCTGCCCCATGAGCCCCAGATCCTCCCGCCCTCCGGGCCGGACAACAAGGGGGTACGACCGGTCGGAGGGACATGGCGCCCTCCGACCGATCCACGGCACCCGCACGGCCGTACGCTGTTCAGGATGGCGCGTCCGTATATCGGAGGTGCGACAGTCAAGTTGCCTGCGTGTTAACGAAATTGGTGGGTCTTTGGCTTGATATGTCGCTCGACCTGACGCCTCGTCAAGCACGCGTCCACGACAATCTGCACAACGTTCACTCAAGAAGTCACGGAATGGGGCCCATTACCTCCCTCGGCTCTTGACTGGCATAGACCTCCAGGGCCACAGTCCGCTCATTAACAGCGATCGGGCCGGCGGGGCCCGTTCGCTCAGTGCACCGCGGAACTGGGTATTTCGGGGGCTCGCACGATGACAAGTCCATCTCAGGCCGGACCGACCGGAATTGCCGATCTCGGTCCCAGCGGTATTGATCCACATTCGATTTCGCTGGGCAAGGAGGAGGAGCTCACCGGGCGTTCTCCGGGACAGCTCGCGTGGCGACGATTCCGGCGCGACCGGACCGGTGTGGTGTCGGCGTACATCGTGCTGTTCTTCTTCCTGGTCGCGATTCTGGCGCCGGTGATCGGCTGGCTGTACGGGAAGGATCCGTACACCACGTACGGACTCGACCGGCCGGAGCTCCTCGACCCGATCACCAGCTATCCGACGAAGCCCAACGGGGGCATCGACGGCGAGTTCTGGTTCGGGATCGAGCCCAAGCTCGGCCGGGACGTGCTGATGCAGCTGGTCTACGGGATCCGTATGTCCCTGCTCATCGGGGTCGTCGTCACGGTGCTCTGCACGGTGACCGGGATCGTGATCGGGGTGACGGCCGGCTACATGGGCGGGCGGACCGACTACTTCCTCGGCCGCTTCGTCGATCTTCTGCTCTCCTTCCCGCAGCAGCTTTCCTTCGTCGCCTTCATGCCGGTGTTCACCGCGCTCTTCGTGAGTCCGCAGAAGGAGACGCCGACCTATTTCCGGGTCACCGTTCTGATCATGGTGCTCTGGATTCTGGGCTGGATGCCGCTGGCCCGGCTGCTGAGATCACAGGTACTCAGCCTGCGGGAAAGGGAGTTCGTCGAGGCCGCACGGGTCTCCGGCGCACCTCCCTGGCGGATCATCCGCAAGGAACTTCTGCCCAATGTGATGACGCCGATCCTGGTGCAGTCGACCTTGATGCTGCCCAACTTCGTGACGCTGGAGGCCGCGCTCTCCTTCCTCGGCGTCGGCCTCGTGGAGCCGACTCCCGACTGGGGCCGGATGTTCGCCAAAGGCGCCGGATTCTACGAGGGCGACATCACCTACATGTTCTTCCCCGGTATCGCCATGGTGATCTTCGTGGTCGCCTTCAACCTGCTGGGGGACTCGGTCCGGGACGCCATCGACCCGAAGACCAAGCACTGAGTACGTCTTCAGGAACGTACAAATAAGGCAGGTGCATTCGTGACCATGAGGAATTCGACGCAATCCAAAGTGCGGGCCTCGGCGGTGATCGTGGCGGCCGGCGCACTCGTCCTTTCCGCGTGCAGCAGCGGCGGCGGGGGCGACAAGGGCAAGGACCCCGAGGAGAAGATCGAGCAGCAGACCATCTCCATCGGCACGGCAGCGGACTCGCAGGGACCCGCCCCCGAGATATCCGGCGCCAAGAAGGGCGGCACGGTCACGGTCCTGCAGCGGGATGCCTTCGAGCATCTCGACCCGGGCCAGATCTACGTCAGCGACGAGCTGATCCAGCAGACGCTCTACAACCGCACGCTGACCACGTACAAGATCGACGACAAGACCGGCAAGGTGACGCTGGTCGGTGACCTCGCCACCGACACCGGGAAGTCCTCCGACGGTGGCAAGACCTGGACCTACACCCTCAAGGACGGCCTGAAGTTCGAGGACGGCAAGACGATCACCTCGAAGGACATCCGGCACGGCATCGAGCGGCTGTACGCCAAGTACCAGACGGCGGGCCCCACTTATCTGCAGCAGTGGCTGTCGGGTGAGGGGCAGGACTACCGCAAGGCGCTCCCGGACGGGCCGTACAAGGGCAAGCATCTGCCGGCCAGTGTCCTGGACACCCCGAACGACAAGACCATCGTCTTCCACTTCGACCAGCCGCGCGCCGAGGTGCCGTTCGCCGTCGCCATGCCGAACATCACGGCGGTGCCCGCGGCCAAGGACACCAAGGAGAAGTACGACAAGGCGCCGGTCGCCTCGGGCCCGTACAAGGTGCAGAACTTCAAGCCGGACAAGTCCGTCGAGTACGTCAAGAACGACCAGTGGGACCCGAAGACGGACGCCGTGCGCCATCAGTACGTGGACAAGTTCAGCGTCTCCTTCGGCCACCAGTGGGTGGACTCCACCCGGCGGCTCGTCGCCGACAGGGGCGTCGACAAGAACGGCATGACCTGGACCAACGCCGTTGACCCGTCGCTGACTTCGACGGTTCTGGACAACAAGGCCGCGATGGCACGGTCGTTCACCAAGACCCAGCCGTACGTCGACGTGATCAGCATCAACATGGACCGGGTCAAGAACAAGAAGGTCCGCCAGGCGCTCGCCTGGGCCTTCCCCGCGGGCCAGTACCTGCAGCAGTACGGCGGTCCGAAGGCCGGCGAGGTCGCCGGGTCGCTGGTCGGTCCGACGCTCAAGGGCTACAAGGAGTTCGACCCGTTCCAGAAGAAGAAGTTCCCGGCGGGCAACATCGAGAAGGCCAAGGAACTCCTGAAGGGCGTTCCGGCGAGCGAGAAGACCCTCGTCTATGCCTACTCCAACACCGACGTCGCGCAGGACGCCTCGATCGTCGTGGAGCGGGCCCTGGAGAAGGCGGGCTTCCAGATCGAGAAGAAGGAGCTGGACTCGACGACGTACTACACGCAGATCGGCAAGGTCGACAACCCGTACGACTTCTACCGCTCTTCGTGGGGCGCCGACTGGCCGTCCGCCTCGACCGTGGTGCCGCCGCTGTACGACGGCAACCAGATCTACGACGACTCGGCCAACTACTCGCACGTCAACTCCCCCGCGATCAACAGTCAGATCGCGGCGGCGTCGAAGTCCACGGACATCGACAAGGCGGCCGGCGAGTGGGTCAAGATCGCGCAGAACGTCCTCAGCGACGAGGTCGCGCAGGTCCCGACCTTCTACAACCGGCTGTTCACCGTCTGGGGCTCCGGCCTCGGTGGCGTGAAGTACCACGAGCCGTACGGCGCCGTGGATCCGACCGCCATCTACGTCAAGTAGCCCTGAGGCTCGGCTCTTCCTCCGGGACCGGTCCGGCCCGTACGGCGGCCGGTCCCGGAGCTGACCGAAAGATCACGAATCCATGCTGAGATTCCTGTTCCGCCGCTCGCTCGGTGCGCTGGTCATCCTGCTTGTCATCAGCGCGGTCACCTTCTTCATGTTCTTCGTGCTGCCCGCGGAGCCCGCCAGGCTCGCCTGCGGAAAGAACTGCAGCCCCGACGCGCTGGCGATCATCAGGGAGAACCTCGGCCTCGACAAGGCGATTCCCGTGCAGTACTGGGAGTACATGCTGGGGATCTTCGTCGGCCGTGATCTGCCGGTGGGCCGCTGCGACGCGCCCTGCTTCGGGTACTCCTTCGTCAACAACGAGTCGGTGTGGGGCACCATCCTCGACCGCTTCCCGACCACGCTCTCGCTGGCCGCGGGCGGCGCCGTCGTGTTCCTGACCGTGGGCGTCGGCATCGGCCTGGTCGCGGCCGCGCGCCGGGGCACCTGGATCGACAAGTTCTTCAGCTCGCTGTCGCTGCTCGGCGCCTCGATGCAGATCTACTTCGTCGGCGTGCTGTGCCTCGCGTTCTTCGTCTCCCGCCTCGGGTGGCTGGATCAGCCCGCGTACTACCCGATCACCGAGGACGTGGGTCAGTGGTTCGCCGGGATGCTGCTGCCCTGGCTGGTCGTCTCCATGATCTTCATCGCCAACTACAGCCGTATGACGCGGTCCTTGATGGTGGAGCAGCTGCAGGAGGAACATGTCAGAGCCGCCCGGGCGAAGGGCATGGGACGGCCCGCCGTCTTCTTCCGCTACGCACTGCGCGGGGCCATGGCCCCGGTGGTGACCATCTTCGGCATGGATCTCGGCTCGCTGATCGGCGGCGCGATGGTCACCGAGTTCACCTTCACGCTGCACGGCATCGGACGCCTCGCGGTCGAGTCCGTGCGGCTCACCGATCTGCCGATGCTGATGGGAGTGATGCTGGTGAGCGCCGCCGCCATCGTCCTGTTCAACATCGTGGTGGATTCCCTGTACGCCGTGCTCGATCCGCGCGTGCGGCTGACCTAGGACACGCGCGTACGGCTGACCTAGGACACGAGAGAACGCCGACCCGGACAGCAGAACGCCGACCTGGACAGCAACACCCCTTTCAAGGCCCTGAGTTGGAGGAGTCCGCGTATGACCACACTCGCCAAGGCCGAGAACGAACCGCCGCCCGATTCGGGAGGCGGCGCGTTCCTCTCCGTGCGTGATCTGTATGTGCAGTTCAGTACGGAGGACGGCATCGTGAAGGCGGTGGACGGGCTCTCCTTCGAGCTGGAGCGCGGCAAGACCCTGGGCATCGTCGGGGAGTCTGGCTCGGGCAAGTCGGTGACCAATCTGTCGATCCTCGGGCTGCACGACTCCCGGCACACCACCACCCGTGGCGAGATCATCCTGGACGGACAGGAGATGACCGGCGCGGGCGAGAAGACCCTGGAGCGGCTGCGCGGCAACAAGGTCGCCATGATCTTCCAGGACGCGCTGACCGCGCTCTCGCCCTTCTACACGGTCGGCCGGCAGATCTCCGAGCCCTATCGCAAGCACACCGGGGCCTCCAAGAAGGCGGCCTGGGACCGGGCCGTGGAGATGCTCGGCAAGGTCGGCATTCCCCAGCCGAAGCAGCGGGCGCACGACTATCCGCACCAGTTCAGCGGGGGCATGCGGCAGCGCGCGATGATCGCCATGGCGCTGGTCTGCAACCCCGCGCTGCTCATCGCCGACGAGCCGACGACCGCGCTCGACGTGACCGTGCAGGCCCAGATCCTGGACCTGCTCAGCGATCTGCAGCAGGAGTTCGGCTCGGCGATCGTCCTGATCACCCATGACCTGGGCGTGGTCGCCAACACGGCGGACGACCTCCTGGTGATGTACGCGGGGCGGGCGGTGGAGCGCGGGCCGGTGCGGGAAGTGCTGCATGCCCCGCAACACCCGTACACCTGGGGTCTGTTGAGCTCGATCCCGCGTCTTGAGTCCGATGTCACCGAGGCGCTGACCCCGATCCCGGGGACTCCGCCGAGCCTGCTGTCGCCGCCCCCGGGGTGTCCCTTCCATCCGCGGTGCGGATTCCCCTCCGAGGTGCAGGGCGGCGGGCTGCGGCGGTGCTCCGAGGAGCGGCCCGCGATGCCCGACGGGCGGGGCTCGGCGTGCCACCTCTCGCCGGAGCAGAAGCACACGATCTTCATCGAGCAGATCAAGCCGCGGCTGAGGTAGAGGGAGTTGTGCAATGGCGCACGAGGCCACCGTTCCCGCCGTCCCCGCCCCGCGTGAGGCGGCTCCGGCCGGTTCCGAGGTGCTGCTGCGCACCGAGGGGCTGAAGAAGCACTTCCCGGTGTTCGGCGGCTTCCCGTTCCGGCGCCGGGTCGGGGCCGTCCAGGCGGTGGACGGCATCGATCTGGAGCTGCTCGCGGGCGAGTCGTTCGGCCTGGTCGGCGAGTCGGGCTGCGGCAAGTCGACCACGGGCCGACTGCTGACCCGGCTGCTCGAACCGACCGAGGGCACCATCGCGTACCAGGGGAAGGACATCACGCACGCGGGGCGCAGGCAGCTGGCGCCGATCCGCCCCGAGATCCAGATGATCTTCCAGGACCCGTACTCGTCACTGAACCCACGCCAGACCATCGGCACGATCGTGTCGAGCCCGATGGAGATCAACGGCATGAATCCGCCGGGCGGCCGCGAGGCCCGGGTCCGCGAGCTCCTGGAGATCGTCGGCCTCAACCCCGAGCACTACAACCGCTTCCCGCACGAATTCTCCGGTGGACAGCGTCAACGCATCGGCGTGGCACGGGCGTTGTCCCTCGAACCCCGTCTGATCATCGCCGATGAGCCGGTGTCGGCCCTGGACGTGTCGATCCAGGCGCAGGTGGTGAATCTGCTGCAAGAGGTGCAGCGCGAGATGGGCATCACGTTCCTGTTCATCGCGCACGACCTGGCCGTCGTACGGCACTTCTCGCACCGGGTCGCCGTGATGTACCTGGGCAAGATCGTCGAGATCGGCGACCGCGACTCGATCTACGAGCGGCCCCGCCACCCCTACACCCACGCGCTGCTCTCGGCGGTCCCCGAGGCCGCCCTGGCGCCCGAGGGCACGGAGCCGCGCGAGCGGATCCGGCTGGCAGGCGACGTGCCCTCGCCCATCAACCCGCCCTCGGGCTGCCGGTTCCGGACGCGGTGCTGGAAGGCGCAGGACAAGTGCGCGGCCGAGGAGCCGCCCCTGATCCAGATCGCCGGCAACCGCGCGGGGCACCTCACGGCCTGCCACTTCCCGGAGGACCCGACGACCGAGGCGCGTGACGAGGACGTGGTCCTCGACCCGGCGCTGCGCAGCCTGGAGGAGGACCTTCCCTGAGCGGGCCGGCCCCGGACAACTCCGATGTGAACCCCGCGACTTGGGTAACGTCTGTGCTGCGGTGACGTGCCCTGATCACAGCCCGGCCACAGTCGTGTGCCAGGCTGTGCGGGCGTGCTGTGTGCCGCGCGTGACGCAGGGTGGCCGACGGGGGAGAGCCGGACAGCATGTCGGAAATGAGCAGGAGAACCGTAGGCCACTACCGGCTGCGCCATCCCCTCGGGCAGGGCGGCATGGGCCACGTCTGGCTCGCCGACGACCTGGACCTGCAGATCCAGGTCGCCCTCAAGGAGATCCAGCTGCCCGGCGGCCTCACCGAGGACGAGCGCGCCCAGCGCATCGCCCGCGCCCGGCACGAGGCGCGCAACGCGGCCCGGCTGCGCCACCATCCGCATGTCGCCACCGTCATGGGCCTCGTCGAGGACGACGGACTGCCGTGGATCGTCATGGAGTACGTCCAGGGTGCGACCGACCTCGATGCGCTCATCCGCGAGCACGGCCCGCTGCCCCCCGACGAAGTGGCCCGCATCGGCGCGGACGTCCTCAACGCGCTGACCGCCGGGCATCAGCTGGACATCGTCCACCGGGACGTCAAGCCCGCCAACATCCTGCTGGCACCCGACCATTCGGGCCGCCCCCTCGCCCGGGTGATGCTCGCCGACTACGGCATCTCCCTGCGCATCGACCCCGGCCACACCCGGCTCACCCAGGACGGTGTGATCGGCACCCCGGGCTATCTCGCTCCGGAGCGCATCCGCGGCGCCGAACCCTCGCCCGCCACCGACCTGTTCTCGCTCGGCGTCATGCTCTATTACGCAGCCGAGGGAACCGGCCCCTTCGATCGTGCCGAGGGCCTCGCTGCGCTCGCCGCCTCCCTGCTCGAGGAGCCGGCACCGCTGCGCCGGGTCGACGGTCCGCTCGCGGAGGTCATCGCGGGGCTCCTGATGAAGGATCCCGGGCAGCGCATGCCGGCGGACCGGACCGCCCACCTGCTCGCCGCGGTGACGGCCCCGGCGAATTCCTCCGATCCCAGGACTCCTTGGCCTGCGACACCACAGCCGCCCTCGCCCTCGCCCGCACCATCACCCGCGCCGGGATCCAGCACGCCCGGGCAGGCCGGGCCGGGCGTCGGCACACCTGGCCAGAGCGGGCCCGGCTTCGGCGCACCTGGCCAAGGCGGGCCCGGCTTCGGCGCACCTGAGCAGGCCGGGCCGGGATTCGGAACCCCCGCCCAGGCTTTTGGAACGCCGAGCCCCGCGCCCGTCATGGGCGGACCCCTGGCTCCGTCCCCGGAGATACCCGGGTCCCCTGGATCCACCGGGTCCCCCGGGTCCACTGGAGCCCCCACCGGACCGCTCCACTCCCCCGGCCTGGACTACGCCGGCGGCGCCCACGCCCAGAACAACACCCCCTACATCCCCCCGTTCCCGAGCACTCCGCCGTCCCCCTTCGCCCCCACCGTGCCGAGCCCCGCCCCCGGCCGGCTGCGCAGCCTGCGCTCCCGGGTCCTCGCGGCCGCCCTCGCCGTCGCCCTGATCGGCGGCGGCATCACCACCGGCATCGTCCTGCTCCAGAACCGCGACAAGGGCGGCTCCGGCAACAGCACGGACGGCGGCTCGAACGGCGGCTCAACCGAGGGCTCGAACGGCGGCAGCCCCTCGGCAAACCCCGATCAGGTCGCCGTCAGTGACAAACCCGTGGTCATCGGCACCGCGTCCGACTCCACCGGACCGGCAAAGGCGGTGCCGGGCGCGAAGCGCGGCGGCACGGTCAATGTCCTGCAGAGCGGCGGGATCGAGCATCTCGACCCCGCCCGCCAGTACTACAGCTCCGAGTTCACCGCCCAGAGCCTGTACAACCGCACGCTCACGACATACAAGGTCGACCCCGGGACCGGCCGCATGACCCTGGTCGGCGACCTCGCCACCGACACCGGGAAGTCCTCGGACAACGGCAAGACCTGGACGTACACGCTCAAGGACAACATCCGTTTCGAGGACAGCTCCCTGATCACCTCGAAGGACGTACGCCACGGCATCGAGCGGCAGTACGCGGACTTCGCCCTCGAAGGCCCGACCTATCTGCCGCAGTGGCTGTCCGGAGACGACTACCGCGGCAAGGTCCTGCCCAAGGGCCCGTACGGGGGCAAGCACCTGCCGGACAGCGTTCTGGAGACCCCGGACGACAGGACCGTCGTGTTCCACTTCGACCGGCCGCGCGCCGAGGTGCCGTACCTGATGGCGCTGCCCACTTCGTCCCCGGTGCCACAGGACAAGGACTCCAAGGCGGCGTACGACACGAAGCCGGTGGCCTCGGGACCGTACAAGATCGAAAGCTACACGCCGGGCAAGAGCCTGTCCCTGGTGCGGAACAGCCAGTGGGACCCGGACACCGACGCCGTACGCCACAACCACGTCGACGGGTTCGAGGTGTCCCTCGGTCTGTCCCAGGACGAGGCGACCGTGCGCCTGCGGGCGGGCACCGGCGAGAACGCGACCGCCATGTCCTGGACCAATGTCATCACCCCCGCCGGGGCCGCGGCCGTCCAGGGCGACCCGAAGCTCAAGAAGCGCTCGCTCACCGCACCACAGCCCTTCGTCCGCTCCGCCACCATCAACACCAAGCGCATCAAGGACAAGAAGGTCCGCGAGGCCATCGCCCGTGCCTTCCCGTCCGGGACCTATCTGCAGGCGTACGGCGGCAAGAGCGCGGGCGAGGTCACCGGGTCGCTGTACGGGCCGCCGCTCGAAGGCTCGGCCGATTTCGACCCCTTCGACAAGGTCGGGAAGCCCGACGGCGATCCCGCCAAGGCCAAGCAGCTCCTCGAGGAGGCCGACGCCACGGGAAAGAAGATCGTCTACGCCTACCGCCGCGACGGCCGGGACGACCGGGCCGCCGAGACGGTGAGCCAAGCACTGGAGCGGGCCGGATTCAAGGTGGAGCTCAAGCCGCTGGAAGTCACCGAGTTCTACTCGGAGATCAACAATCCGGACAGCACGTTCGATCTGTACCCGACCTCCTGGTCCGCCGACTGGCCGTCCGCGTCGACCGTGGTGTCACCGCTGTTCGACGGCAGTTACGCCGACAAGGACATGACCAATTACGCGAAGCTCAAGGACCGCGAAGTCGACTCGCGCATCGACCAGGCCGAGCGGATCGCCGACCCGGACGAGTCCACGAAGACGTGGGCCGAGCTGGGCCGGGACATCCTCACCGAGCACATCCCGCAGGTCCCGATCTTCACCTCACGGATCCTCACGGTGTGGGGCCCGCGCCTCGGCGGGGTGAAGTACCAAGGGCTCTACGGGGCTCTCGACCCCACCGCCGTGTACGTCAAGAAGTAGCTGCGCACGTCAAGAAGTAGCCGTATACGTCCGGAAGTAGCCGTGTACGTCAAGAAGTAGGCGCCGGACCGGCCGGGTGGACACGCACCCCGCTCACCTCCCCGCCGGGACGGGTTGCCTCGCGCACCGCCGGGGCGATCTCCTCCGCCCAGCGGGCGAGCGCCGACTCGTCCGGGGCCGCGCCGCCCGGCGCGAAGTACACGAAGCCGGACGCGCCGTGCTCCAAGGCCGCGCCGGTCAGCTCCTCGACCCACTGGTCGACCGAGCCGCCCACCCAGCGGCCGTCGTCGTCGCGGGTACGGGCGAGCGGGGTGGGGGTGATGGCGCCGGGCAGGTTGTAGACGGTGGCGATGTCCCCGGGGTCGCGGCCCGCCGCCACCGCCGCCTCGTCGATCACCGGACGCGAGGTGCGATACCGCTCACTGAGCCAGTCCGCGGCATGCCCGGGGAACCAGCCGTCGGCCAACCGCCCGGTGACGGCCAGGGACTTCGGCCCGACCGAACCGGTCCACACGGGCGCGGCCGGAACCGGGGCAGGCTGCAGGCCCTCGACCCGGTGGAACTCCCCGTCGAAGGTGACCGGTTCGCCCCCGTCGGACAGGGCCCTGACCAGCGTGATCGCCTCCTCGAAGGCACGCACAGCGGCCCCGGGCCCGAGCCGCTCCACGCCCAGCCGGACGATCTCGTCCCACAGCCCGCCGACCCCGAGCCCGAGCACCACCCGGCCGCCGGAGAGCGCGGAGAGCGAGGTGATCGTGCGGGCCAGCATGGGCGCGGGACGGCTCGGCAGGTTGGTGACGCAGTCGATGACCGTGATCCGGCCGGTCCGGCCGAGGACGACCCCGAGCACTGCGTACGCGTCCAACCGGTCGCCGAAGTAGGGGTGGTCGGAGACCGTGAACAGGTCGAGCCCGGCACGGTCCGCCTGCTCGGCGCGCTTCAGCACCTCCTCGGCGGAACCGACGGCGGTGCTGCCGTGGGCACCGAACAGAGGGCCGCGTGGGGAAGTGGACAGCTGTTTCATCGGCTTGCCTTCCAATAGTTCGTGCTACGAATCATGTGGCGGTAACCTGACCCCATGGCCAAGTCCGATGAGGGGCAGATGGGAGTCGTCGCCGCACTGGTGCGCTCCGCGTTTCTGGTGAACGCCGTGTACGCCGAGTCGAGCAGGGCGTACGGAATCACCTCCCAGCAGGGCCAGTTGATGTGCGTCCTGATGGCCCGGCCGCTCGGGATGAGCGAGCTCGGCGCCACCCTCGGCCTCGCCAAGTCGAGCCTCACCGGCCTGGTCGACCGGACCGCCCGGCACGGCCTGGTGCACCGCGAGCCGGACCCCGCGGACGGGCGGGCGATCCGGGTGGCGCTCACCGAGAAGGGTGCCGCGCTCGTGGACGAGTTCTACACCGAGACCTGCCGGCGCATCGAACTGCTCCCCGAGGGCCTGAGCAAGGCCGAGCGCGCGACGCTCGCCTCGCTCCTGGCCCGGGTGGTGCAGGACAACAAGGTGCCCGAGGTCTTCTCCGAGACCTCGTGACCCAGCCCCTCAAGCCGTACCGAGCAGCTCACGCCGTACCGAACAGCTCGGCGAACCGCCCCGTGAACAGGTCCGCCCCCTTGTACTCGGCGACCATCCGCGCGGGCAGCACGTTCGGCCCTTCCGGCGAAGGGAACTGCCCGACCCCGCCGGTCGGACCGAGCGGCAGCAGCACGGCCGGGACGGGCGAGGGCCGGTAGACGGCCTCGGGCCGCTCGCCGCGGACCCGCGCGAGGATGTTCTTCGCCACGACTTCGGCGTGCTGCATCGCGTACCCGGCCATCTTGGCCTCGGCGAGATCGGTCAGGTCGCCGACCGCGTAGATGTGCTCGTACCCCTCGACATTGAGCTCCTCCGTCACCCGGACCTGCCCCTTGGGCGTGCGGACCGCGGCCAACTCCCCTTCCAGGGGCTCCCCGTTGATGCGTACGCCGTAGCACCGGAACCAGATGTCGGCGGTCAGCGGCCCGCCGGAGGTGGCGACGGTGAACGTCTTCGCCTGCCCAGGACCGGTCGGCGGCTCACCGGTCAGACTCGTGCCGAGCCGTACCTCGACACCGAGTTCGGCGAGCTGGCGGGTCAGGTCGGCGCGCATCTCGGGCGCGAAGCCGGGGACGAGTTCCTCGGCCGGGTCGACCAGCGTGACCTCCTTCTCCGGCCACACCGCCTTGATCTCACCGGCCAGCTCAAGCCCGACCGGACCGGCCCCGACGAGCAACACCCGCCCTGCCTCGCCGAGTTCGGCATGCGTGGCCCGCAGCCGTTCGAGGGCGACCTCGGCGGTGTCGGTGTCCGGCTTGGCGGGGAAGGGGTAGCCGGAGCCGGTGGCCAGGACCAGGTAGTCGGCGTCGACGCGCTCCCCCGAGCCCAGCGTCACACCCGCGGCGTCCACCGAGGCGGCGCGGTCCCGGACGAACCGGCCCCGCTGGAGCAGGGTGTCGTACGGGAAGAAGATGTTGTCCGCCCAGTCGGGCTTCACCAGCGCCCGCAGCGATCCGGCCGCGTGCACGAAGGCGTCCTTGGGGTCGATGAGGACGACGTCCGTGTCCTCGTCCAGCGCCTTCGCGACGGCGGATCCGCCGTAACCCCCGCCTATGACGGCGACGGTGGGCCTTGCGATTCCCTTGCCCATGGCCTTGCTCATGACGTGTCACTCCCGGCAATCAGCAGCAGTAGTTCGTAGTACGAAGTTAATTGATTCGCACTACGAACTACAACCGCTGCCGGTGAACCAGCCCTCAGTCTTTGGGCCTAGGCCCAGAGTCGGGCTCCTGCGTCGGCTCCGTCGGAACCACCTGCTTCTCCTCCGCGAAATGGCACGCCGACTCATGCGCCGCAGGCCCGCCCTCGAGCCGGAACACCGCAGGCACCGCCAGCTCCGGCACCTCCAACTGGCACCGCTCCTGCGCCTTCCAGCAGCGCGTACGGAAGCGGCAGCCCGAGGGCGGGTTGGCGGGCGAGGGCACATCGCCGAAGAGGATGATCCGCTCCCGGTGCTCCCGCGCCGCGGGGTCCGGCACCGGGACGGCGGAGAGCAGCGCCTGCGTGTACGGATGCGTCGGGTGCTCATAGATCTCGACGTCCGTGCCGATCTCGGCGAGCCGGCCGAGGTACATCACGCCGACCCGGTCGGAGATGTGCCGCACGATCGACAGATCGTGGGCGATGAAGACGTACGACAGGTTGAACTCGTTCTGCAGCTGCTCAAGGAGGTTGATGACCTGCGCCTGCACCGACACGTCGAGCGCCGACACCGGTTCGTCGGCCACGATGATCTCGGGCCGCAGCGCCAACCCCCGGGCGATGCCGATGCGTTGGCGCTGGCCGCCGGAGAACTGATGGGGGTACCGGTTGATGTACTCGGGGTTGAGCCCGACGACGTCGAGCAGCTCCTGCACCTTCTGCCGGCGCGAGCCCTTCGGGGCGACCTCGGGGTGGATCTCGTACGGCTCCCCGATGATGTCGCCGACCGTCATGCGCGGGTTGAGCGACGTGTAGGGGTCCTGGAACACCATCTGGATGTTGCGGCGTACGGCCTTCAGGGCGCGCCCCGACAGGTTGCTGATGTCCTCGCCCTTGTAGCGGATCTCGCCCGCCGTCGGCCGCTCCAGGTTCACCAGCATCTTGGCGACGGTCGACTTGCCGCAGCCGGACTCGCCCACGATGCCGAGGGTTTCGCCCTGGTGCAGCGCGAAGTCGATGCCGTCGACGGCCTTGACCGCGCCGACCTGCTTCTTGAAGAGGATGCCGCGCGTCAGCGGATAGTGCTTGACCAGACCGCGCACTTCGAGGATCGGCTCCCCGGAGCGAACCGGCGCCGCGTCCTGGGCCTCCTTGGTGAGCTCAGGCATCTCGCAGCGTCTCCTTCCAGAAGTGGCAGGCGCTCTGCCGGTCCTCGCTGACCTTCGCCAGCGGCGGCACATCGGTGCGGCAGATGTCCTGGGCCCTGGGGCAGCGCGGGTTGAAGGCGCAGCCCGGCGGGATCGCCATCAGGTTGGGCGGCAGGCCCTTGATCGCGTACAACTCCTGGCCCTTCTGGTCCAGGCGCGGGATGGAGTCGAGCAGGCCCCGGGTGTAGGGGTGGGCGGGCGCCTTGTAGATCTCGTGCACGGGGGCGTGCTCGACGATGCGGCCCGCGTACATCACCGCGATCTTGTCGGCGACGTCCGCGACGACGCCCAGGTCGTGGGTGATGAGGATCAGCCCCATGTTGAGCTCGCGCTGCAACTCCGCGAGCAGGTCCATGACTTGGGCCTGAACGGTGACGTCGAGGGCCGTCGTCGGCTCGTCGGCGATGATCAGCGCGGGCTCCAGTGCCATCGCCATCGCGATCATGATGCGCTGGCGCATGCCGCCGCTGAACTGGTGCGGATAGTTGGAGACCCGCTCCTTGGCGGCGGGAATCCTGACCCGGTCCATCAGCTCGACGGCCTTGGCCTTGGCGTCCTTGCGGGACATCCCCCGGTGCACGGTGAACATCTCGCCGAGCTGTTCGCCGACCGTGAGCACCGGGTTCAGGGAGGACAGCGCGTCCTGGAAGATCATGGCCATCTCGGCGCCCCGGATCTTGCGCCGCTCCTCCTCCTTGAGCTTGAGGAGGTCCTTGCCCTGGAAGAGGATCTCGCCACCGGCGATCTTCCCGGGCGGCATGTCGAGGATGCCCATGATGGCCTGCGCGGTGACCGACTTGCCGGACCCGGACTCACCGAGGACCGCCAGGGTCTCGCCCGCGTCCACCGAGTAGGTGACGCCGTTGACGGCCTTGGCGACCCCGTCCCTCGTACGGAATTCCACCTGCAGATCGCGTACGTCGAGCAGCATGCGGCCGGTCACCTCAGCTTGGGGTCGAGGGCGTCGCGCACCGCGTCGCCGAGCATGATGAAGGCGAGCACCGTGATGCTCAGCGCGCCCGCCGGCCAGAGCAGCATGTGCGGGGCGTTGCGGATCTGCGGGGCGGCGTTCGAGATGTCGATGCCCCAGGAGACGGTCGGCGGCTTCAGGCCCACACCGAGGTACGACAGGGTCGCTTCGAGCGCGATGTACGTGCCGAGCGCGATGGTCGCCACGACGATCACCGGCGCGATCGCGTTGGGCGCCACGTGCCTGAGCAGCATCCGGCTGTTGCTCGCGCCGAGCGCCCGCGCCGCCTGGACGTAGTCGTTCTGCTTGGCCGTGATCACCGATCCGCGGGCGATGCGGGAGATCTGCGGCCAGCCGAGCAGAATCATGAAGCCGACCACCGGCCAGATCCCGGAGCCGGTGACGACGGACAGGAAGACCAGGCCGCCGAGGATCACCGGGATGCCGAAGAAGATGTCGGCGAGCCGGGAGAGCAGCGCGTCCCACCAGCCGCCGAAGAACCCGGCGAGCCCGCCGAGCAGCGAGCCGAGCAGGGCGACGCCGAGGGTGGCGCAGATGCCGACCGAGATCGAGGCGCGCGCCCCGTACACGGTCCGGGTGTAGACGTCACAGCCCTGGGTGTCGAAGCCGAAGGGGTGCCCCGGCTGCGAACCCTGCTGGGACTTGGACAGGTCGCACTTCAACGGGTCGCCGCTTGCGATCAGTTGGGGCCAGATCGCGATGATGACGAGGAACAGGATCAGCAGCGACGAGACGATGAAGATGGGATTGCGGCGCAGCTGGTGCCAGGCGTCGGTCCACAGGCTGCGCGGCTTGTTCGCGGCACCGGTCCCGTCGGGAGCACCGACCCCGCCCGGCCCACCGGGGGCCTTCTCCAAACTCTCGCCCTCTTCCAACGCGAGGTCCATGGCACCGCCCTGGCCGGTCGGGGCGATCGCCTCGCTCTTGCCCGCCTTCAGCGGGTCGTACGGCAGCTCGGGCTCAGGCATAACGGATCCTCGGGTCCAGGACCGCGTACAGCAGGTCGACGAGCAGGTTGGCAAGCAGGAAGACGATCACCAGGATGGTCACGAAGCCGACGACCGTGGGGGCGTTGTTGCGCAGGATGCCCTGGTAGAGCTGGTAGCCGACGCCGTGGATGTTGAAGATCCGCTCCGTCACGATCGCGCCGCCCATCAGGGCGCCGATGTCGGTGCCGATGAAGGTGACGACCGGGATCAGTGAGTTGCGCAGGAGGTGGCGGGTGATGACCCGGCGCTTCGGCAGGCCCTTGGCGATGGCCGTACGGACGTAGTCGGCGCGGGCGTTCTCCGCGATCGAGGTCCGGGTCAGCCTGGTGACGTACGCCAATGACACCAGCGCGAGCACGACGCCGGGCAGGATCAGTTCGTTGAACGGCGCGTCCGAGGAGACCGACGGCCGGACGATCCCCCACTTCACGCCGAACAGGAACTGCAGCAGATAGCCGCTGACGAACGTCGGGATGGAGACCACGACGAGGGTGAGCAGCAGCACCGAGGTGTCGATGGTCCGGCCCCGCTTGAGGCCGCTGATCACGCCGAGCGTGATGCCGACGACCATCTCGATGACGATGGCGACCAGGGTGAGCCGCAGCGTCACCGGGAAGGCCGTGCTCATCAGCTCGGTGACCTTCTGGCCGTTGAAGGCGGTGCCGAAGTCGCCCTGGAAGATGTTGCCCATGTAGTGCAGGTACTGCTTCCACAGGGGCTGATCGAGATACAGCTCCTTGCGGATGAGCGCGGCGGTGGCCGGGTCGGGTGCCTTGTCGCCGAAGAGGGCCGCTACCGGGTCCCCGAGCGCGTACACCATGAAGAAGATCAGGAACGTACTGCCGATGAACACAGGGATCATCTGAAGCAGCCGCCGGATCACATAGCGTCCCATTAGCTTCCCATGTCAGTCAGGCTCCGGGGGGTGAGAGGAAGAGGGCCGCCCGCGAGGACGTACGTCGCCGCGAACGGCCCTTCCGATCGCTTCCTGATCGCTTTCTGAGCGCTCTCTCAGCGCTTCCTGAGCGGTCAGTTGACCTTGATCTGGTCGTAGACCGGGACGCTGAACTGGTTGAGGGAGACGTTGGAGACCTTGTCCGAGTAGCCGGCGCTGCCGTTCTGGTACCAGAGCGGGATCGCCGGGACCTGCGCCGCGAGGATCTTCTCGGCGTCCTGGAACTTGGTCAGGGCCTTGGCGTTGTCGGACTCGGCGTTGGCCTCGTCGATCAGCTTGTCGAAGTCCTTGTTGCTGAACTTCGCGTAGTTCGAGGAGCCGCCCGTGTAGTACAGCGGGTCGAGGAAGTTCTCGATCAGCGGGTAGTCGGCCTGCCAGCCGGAGCGGAACGGCCCGGTGAGCTTGAAGCCGCTGAGCTGGTTCTTGAAGTCGGCGAAGGTGCCGATGGGGTTGACCGTACAAACGGCCCCCTTGCCCAGGGCGTTGTTGATGCTGTTGCAGACGGCGTCCATCCACTCGCGGTGCGAGCCGGTGTCGACGTTCGAGGTGAGCGTGACCTTGCCGCCGGGCAGGCCGCCGCCCTCCTCGATCAGCTTCTTGGCCTTGGCCGGGTCATACTTGCACAGGTCGCCGCAGACGTCCTTGTAGCCGCCCTTGTCGCCGAGGGCGGCCGAGGTCCAGTCCTTGGCCGGGGTGCGGGTGTCCTGGAAGATCGTCTTGGTGATCTCGTCCCGGTTGATCGCCATGGACAGGCCCTGGCGGACCTTCTCCATGCCGGGCTTGCCCCACTTGGCGTCGTACAGCGGGAAGACGACGGTCTGAATGATCAGCGCCGGCTGATTGATGTACCGGTCACCGAGGTCGTTCTTGACGTTCTTGAGCTGCTGCGCCGGTACGTCGTCGACGAGGTCGAGGTCGCCCGCCATCAGCGCGGTGTAGGCGGTGTTGTTGTCCGTGAAGACGGTCAGGTCGACACCGGCGTTCTGGGCCTTGTCGTCGCCCTTGTAGCCGTCCCACTTGCGGAGCTTCATGCCGGAGCCCTTGGTGTAGGACTCGACGGTGTACGGGCCGTTGCCGACGGGCTTGTTCAGCCAGCCCGCGTGGTCCTTGTAGAAGGACTGGGGCAGCGGCGAGAAGGCCGAGCTGCCGAGGGTGTCGGGCCAGGTGGAGAACTTGCCGCTGAGCTTGACCGTGAAGGTCTTGTCGTCCTTGACTGCCAGGCCGGACATGGTCTTGGCGGACGCGGTCCCGGTCTCCGGGTGGACCTTGTCGTAGCCCTCGATGTCCTTGAAGAACGTGGCGCTGTTCTGCTTGTTGTCGACCAGCGCGCCGTAGTTCCAGGCGTCCACGAAGGACTTCGCGGTGACCTTCTCGCCGTTGCTGAAGGTCCAGCCGTCCTTCAGCGTGACGGTGAAGTTCTGCGAGTCCGAGGTGTCGATCTTGTCGGCGATCATGTTCTTCGCCTCGCCGGTCTTCGCGTCGTAGCGCTTCAGACCGCGGAAGAGCATGTCGAGGACCTTGCCGCCCTGCACCTCGTTGGTGTTGGCGGGCTCGAGCGGGTTCTGCGGATCACCCCACGAGGACTTCACGATCCCGGAGCCGTCGCCGCTACTGCTTCCACCGCCACAGCCGGCGAGGCCGGTGGCCGCCAGCGCTACGGTGGCCGCGCAAGCGGCCCACTTGGCGTGTGTGGCTCCGCGCATAGGGAGTGCCTCCTCGTATCAGGCCCGTCAGGCCCATCGGGCTCATCAGGCCCGTTTGGGCCGGATAAATCACAGATAGGCCCAAATACACCCCAGGTGGTGACGAGTCGCACCTCTATGGCGGCCTTCTGGGGGTTCTGTGGCGGAGAAACCCTCGGATGACGGAGCGCTGCGCTGGGCAAGCCGGAGGAGGTGAGCCCTCGGTACCTTCATGTCATGGAGTACGCGAAGATGCGTGGGATCGCCGAGGAGCTAATGGCCTACGCCGAGCGACTCGAAGGGTCTTGGAGCGTCGAGATCGGCCCGTCGGGCCCGGTCCTGGCCATGGCGAGCGTTCCGAACAGACACCACGGCACAGCCCGCAGGATCCGGAAGCAGCTGGACCAGCAGCTCACCGCAACCCACCCCGGCTACATCTGCGCCGGCGGCCCCGAAATCGAGCACCCCGCAATCGGCCGCATGAGGCACCCGGACGCGGTCGTGATCCCCGAAGCTTCGCTTGACGAAGAGGGCCTCGCAGTAGACGTGGCCGAAGTACTCGCCGTCATCGAAATCGTCTCCCCCTCCAATCCGGACAACGACTACCGGGACAAACTCGCCGACTACCCCGCCATGGGTATCCCGCTCTATCTGATCGTCGACCCACGCACCGGCACCATCGAGGTGCACTCCGAGCCTTGCGGTAACCGGTACGGGTCGAAGGAGCCGTACATCTTCGGCGACACGGTCCCCTTCGGCCCATGGCTCCTTGAGACCGGGGCGTTCCGTCGGTACGGGAAGCCGGGCACCGACAGCCAACGCTGAGACCAAGGCTCTCAGGGGGCGACCCCGAGGGTGTTCTCCCAGGTGTCCACCGCATAGTGCTGCCGCATGCCATGAGCCTCGTACAGGCGCAGCGCTCCCGTCGCGTTCTGCACGTCCACGCCGAGGCCGGCCGTGTCGCGGCCCCGGGCCGCGTAGACCGCGAAGGCATGGCGCAACAGATGGCCCGCGATGCCGCGGCCGCGCGCTTCTGCCAGGACGCCGATCGTGCGGATCCAGGCCATGGCCTGGCGGTCGTCGCGGGAGAGGAGGACGCCCACGTCCCGGCCGGCGAGGGTGGCGATCCAGATCAGGGACCAGTCGAGGCGCTCAGCGTCGAGGTCCAGCAGCCACTGTTCGTACGTACGCGGCTGATGGTCGAAGTGGTCCGCCATGGTCGCCTCGGTCAGGCGGTGCGCGAGGCGGCGGTCGGCCTCGGCCTCGCAGGTGCGCAGGGTCAGGCCGGGGAGCGCAGGCGGGGTGGGGTCGGTGGCTTCGGAGACCTCGCGGGTCATCACCTGATAGCGGCGGACGCGTCGCCAGCCCCGCCCTTCGAGGAGGGCGAGGTCGAGGGTGGGGCTGGAGTTGAGGTGCAGATGCACCACGGCCCGCTCGGCACCGTTCGCCGCCGCCTTCTCGGCCGCGCGCCTCTCCATGAGCTCGAACAGGCGGGCCCCGGCGACCTGTTGGTCCGGCAGGACGTAGTGGTCGATGTCGATGCGCTCGGCCCCGGAGTCGTCCCAGAGCAGGCCGTACGCGACGAGCTTGCCTTCCTCGTCATGGGCGAGCCACGAGTTGCGGGCCAGATCGGCCTCGACCTGCTTGAGGTCCGCCTGCACCTCGTGCAGGTCCGTTTCGGGCCGGCCTATCTCCAACTCATCGATGGTGTTGAGGAGTTCGCAGATCGCCGGGGCGTCGGCGAAGGCGGCGGGGCGGACGGCGAAGGAAGGCATGGGGTCAGGGTCCGGGGACGGGCGCCCTGATCGCAAAGGGGTTTCCGGCGATGCGGAGCGCCCCGCCCAGGACCGACACCAGCCATGTGGGGAGAAAGGGGCACCAGGAGGCCTGGTATGCCCCATATCGCCGCCCCTTTCGCCCCACATACCGCTGGCATCACCCACCCCCACCAGCCACGCGCTCGAGCACTTCCGCAGTGACCGCGACCGGCAGACTGGCCCGATGGTGGATCACGCGTACGAGGACGGCCGACTGGCCCGGCTGTACGACCTGTTCAACACCTGGGGACCGGGTGACGAGTTCTATCTCGGGCTGGTGGGGGACGCCGGGTCCGTGCTCGATGTGGGCTGCGGGACGGGGCTGTTGCTGCACCGGGCCCGGGAGGCGGGGCACACGGGGCGGCTGGTGGGGCTCGATCCGGCGCGCGGCATGCTGGGAGTCGCGCGGCGGAGGCGCGAGGACATCGAGTGGGTGCTCGGCGATGCCCAATCCACCGACTGGGACGCGGAGTTCGACCTCACGGTGATGACCGGGCACGCCTTCCAAGTGCTGGTGACCGACGACCAGCTGCGCACCTCGCTCGCCGCGATTCGCCAGGCCCTCACCCCGGGTGGGGCCTTCGCCTTCGAGACACGGAACCCTTCGGCCAAGGCCTGGGAGCGCTGGACCCCGGAACGCGCGGCCGAGGTCACCGACGCGGACGGCGCCCTGGTGCGGGCCGCCCACGAGGTCGAGCACCCCGTGGACGTCGACCCCGTCGACGGCGGCCTGGTCCGCTTCAGCACGACCTGCACCGGCGCGGGCTGGGCCGGGCCGGAGGTGAGCCGGAGCACGCTGCGGTTCCTCGGGCAGGAGAGGCTCGGGGAATTCCTTGCCGAGGCCGGGCTTGAGGTGGCGGAGCAGTACGGCGACTGGGGGCGCGGCCCGGTCACCGAAGCAAGCCCCGAGATCATCACCGTGGCAAGGCGGGCCTAGGGCAGCTCGCCCGCGATGTCCCTGGATTGTCACAGCCGAGGTGAACACTCCACCGGCCTGCAATGATCCACTGCCATGCAGTCAACTCTTGCCAGACCACCAAGAGCCCTCCGATACGTACTAGTTGGCCTCCTCGCCTCACTCGTCACGGCAGGCGCGACCATCGCCGACGCGGGCCCCGCACCCGTGGGCAAGACCAAAGCCGGATCCATCGAGGCCGCGACACCCGATCACCTTCGCTACGAAGTGGCCCTGCGAAGCGACGCCGACGGTTCGCACTGGAAGGGCCGGGAGCGGGTGTCGTTCCGCAATGCCACCGGTCGCCCCTTGCGCGAGGTGTACGTACGGCTGTGGGGTAACGGCGACGACAAGTGCGGCACACCGGGCAAGCCGTCCCCCATCAAGGCGTCCCGGGTGCGCGGGGGCACTCCGGGCCGCCTTGCGGTGAACTGCAGCGCGCTGCGTGTCACCTTGCCGAAGCCGCTCGCGCGCGGTCGGCGGGCAGCCGTCTCGTTCGACGTGTCCATCGCCGTGCCGAAGCGCAACGACCGCTTCGGGCGTGAGGGTGCTTTCCGCTTCCTGGGCAATGCGCTGCCGGTGCTCGCCGTGCACGATGCGAAGGGGTGGCATCTCGATCCCTATGTGAACCTCGGGGAGAGCTTCTACGCCCTGGCGAGCGATTTCCGGGTGCGCCTCGACCACCCGACGAGCCTCAAGGTCCCGGCTACCGGGCGCACTTGGACCCGGCCCGGTATGGCAGGGCGGACGGTCACCCAGAGCGTCGCCCACCGCGTGCGGGACTTCGCGTGGTCGGCGGGCCCGTTCCGTACGGCGACCGACACCTCGCCCGGAGGCGTCCGCGTGAAGTCCTACTGGGCACCGAACACGCCCGCCGTGGGTGTGCGCCTCAACCGCAAGTTGGGGGTCGCCGCCATCGACCGCTTCGGCAAGGAGTTCGGCCGCTATCCGTATGGCGAGATCGACCTCGTGATGACGCCCGAATTCGGCGGCAACGGCATGGAGTACCCCGGTCTGGTCCTGCTCGCCACCACGGAGGAGGAGAGCGCCATCGTGCACGAAGTGGCCCACCAATGGTGGTACGGCATCGTCGGCAACGACGAATACTCCTCGCCCTGGCTGGACGAGGGCTTTACGCAGTACGCCATGTACCGCTTCAACGGCGACGAGAGACGCGGCTGCTGGTCCGACGTCAACTGGCCGGACGCGCGCACCGCGCTCACCAACTCGATGGCCTACTGGTCCAATCATCGCGACGAGTTCATGTTCATCCTCTATGACGCCGGCTCCTGCGCCCTGGCAGACCTGGAGCGCACCCTCGGCCCCGACGCCATGACGAAACTCCTCAAGCGGTACGCCCACGACCACTGGTACGGCATCTCCACCACCGCCGACTTCAAGAAGGCCGCCCAGTCCATGACGGACAAGGACCTGACCTCCTTCTGGAAGAAGCACCGCATCCGGTGAAGTAGCGTCCCGCCGCGCTCGATGGAGCGCGACGAAGGGGCGCGACGAAGGGGCGCCCGGAACCGATCGGTTCCGGGCGCCCCTTCAACGTACAGACGCACAGCTGCGCGGACGTACGGCCGAAGCCTCAGTCCTTCGCGACGTGCCCGTCCTCCAGCGCCGCCAGCGCCGGGTCGAGGACGATGTCCTCGTCGCGGGCCTCGGTGGTCGGGTCCTCCGGGTAGTGGCAGGCCGTGAGGTGGCCTTCCTTGTTTCCGGAGATCTGGACCAGCGGGGGCTCCTCCGACGCGCACTTGTCCGTCGCCTTCCAGCAACGGGTGCGGAAGCGGCAGCCGGACGGGGGGCTGATCGGCGAAGGCACGTCGCCCTGGAGGCGGATGCGCTCCTTCTTGTCACCGTCGAGGTCCACCTCGGGCACGGCCGAGAGCAGCGCGTGCGTGTAGGGGTGGCGCGGGCGGTTGTAGAGGGAGTCGCGGTCCGCGACCTCGACGATCTTGCCGAGGTACATCACGGCCACACGGTGCGAGAAGTGGCGCACGATGGCGAGGTCGTGGGCGATGAAGACGAAGGCGATGCCCATCTCCTGCTGCACCTTCTGCAGCAGGTTGATGACCTGGGCCTGGATCGACACGTCGAGCGCGGAGACCGGCTCGTCGGCGATGATCACCTTCGGCTCGAGCGCCAACGCCCGGGCCACACCGATGCGCTGCCGCTGGCCGCCCGAGAACTCGTGCGGGAAGCGGTTGTAGTGCTCCGGGTTGAGGCCGACGATCTCGAGGAGTTCGCGGACCCGGGCCTCGCGGCCGCCGGGCGGGTTGATGCCGTTGATCTCCATCGGGCCCGCGATGATCGAGCCGACCGTCTGCCTCGGGTTCAGCGAGGCGTACGGGTCCTGGAAGATCATCTGGATCTCGGAGCGCACCGGCGCCAGCTGCCTGCGGCTGGCCTTGGTGATGTCCTTGCCCTGGTACGAGATCTCGCCGTCGGTCGGCTCCATCAGGCGGGTCAGGAGCCGGCCCGTCGTGGACTTGCCGCAGCCAGACTCGCCGACCAGGCCCAGGCTCTCGCCGGGGTAGACCGCGAGGTCCACTCCGTCGACGGCCCGGACCGCGCCGACCTTCCGCTTGATCGGGAAGCCGCCGTAGATCGGGAAGTGCTTGGTCAGGCCCTTCGCCTCGAGCAGCGGCTTGGACTGGTCCGAGTTCCGCTGCGCCGGGACGGCATCGGACACCGCGGTGGCCGTGTTCTTGTTCTCACTCATGGTCGTTGACCCCAGTCGCCGTCTGTCAGCCCAGCCGGGGCTGGATCTTCTCGATGAACACCTGCTGCTTCTGGTCCGCGCTCAGGTGGCAGGCCGCGCCGCGCGCCACGGGCAGCCCCGGACGCTCACCGCTGCAGCGTGCGCTGCCGTCGACCAGGTCGACGTACGCGCAACGCGGGTGGAAGGCGCACCCCGACGGCGGGTTGAGCAGGCTCGGCGGGGCCCCGGGGATGGGGTTGAGCGGCTCGTCGACGTCACCCCCGAGGCGCGGCATCGAGCCGAGCAGGCCCCAGGTGTACGGGTGTTGCGGGGCCTTCAGCACCTCGCGCACCGAACCGCGCTCCACGGCCCGCCCTGCGTACATGACCAGCAGGTCGTCCGCCATGTTGGCGACCACACCGAGGTCGTGCGTGATCATGATGATCGAGGAGCCGAACTCCTGCTGCAGGTCCTTGAGCAGGTCCAGGATCTGCGCCTGCACGGTCACGTCGAGCGCGGTGGTCGGCTCGTCCGCGATCAGCAGATCGGGGTTGCAGACCAGCGACATGGCGATCATCGCGCGCTGGCGCATACCGCCGGAGAACTGGTGCGGGTAGTCGTCCACGCGCGTCTTGGGCTGCGGGATGCCGACCTTCTCCAGCATCTGGATGGCCCGGTCGCGGGCCTCCTTCTTGCTGCAGCCGGTGTGCTTCCGGTACGGCTCCGCGATCTGCCGGCCGACCGTGTAGTACGGCGACAGGGCGGTCAGCGCGTCCTGGAAGATCATCGCCATCTTGTTGCCGCGGAGCTTCTCGAGCGTCTTCTCCGAGGCGTCGGTGAGCTCTTGGCCGTCCAGGCTGATCGAGCCGGTGACAGTCGTCGACCGCGGGTTGTGCAGCCCGAGCACCGTCAGGTTGGTGACGGACTTGCCCGAACCGGACTCGCCCACGATGCCGAGCGTCTTGCCGCGCTCCAGGTCGAAGGAGAGCCCGTCCACGGCCTTGACGATGCCGTCCTCGGTGGAGAACTGGACACGCAGGTCGCGCACCTGGAGGAACGCGTCGGAGCCGGTCGGCGCCTCGGCGTCCTCGGTCTTGGTGAGTGTGGTCACGGTCGAACTCCTAGGACAGCCGCACGCGCGGGTCGATGTATGCGTACGCCGCGTCAATGATGATGTTGAAGAGAAGAATGAAGGCCGCGCTGAAGATCATCACGCCCATGGTGAGCGGCAGGTCCTTGTTGTTGACCGACTCCACCGCCAGGCGTCCGAGGCCGTGCAGTCCGAAGGTGAACTCGGTGACGATCGCGCCGCCGAAGAGCGCACCCAGGTCCATGCCGAGGATGGTGACGATGGGGATGAGCGAACCGCGCCAGGCGTAGCGGAAGAAGACGTACTTGCTCGTCATGCCCTTGGCCCGGGCCGCGCGGACGTGTTCCTCCTGCAGCTGCTCGATCATCGTCGAGCGCGCCATACGCGTGTAGTTCGCCGTGAAGATGACGGACATGACCAGCCAGGGGATCAGCAACCCCATGAACCAGCCGCCGAAAGACTCGCTGAACGGAACGTACTTCGGCTTGTCCAGCCAGCCGGTGCTGAAGACGAAGAGGCCGACCATCACCGGGCCGAGGAAGTAGATCTGCATCGAGCTGAGGACCAGTGAGAACGCGCTGACCGTCTTGTCGAGGCTGGTGCCACGCTTCCACGCGGCCATCATGCCGGTGCCGAGGCCGATGGTCAGGAAGGAGATGATGCCGCCGATGGAGAGCGAGAGCGTCAGCGGGAATCGGTCGATGAGGGTGTCCCAGACCATCTCCCGGTCGCTGAAGGACATACCGAAGCACGGCGCATCACAGCGGCCGACGGAGAAGTCGCGGCCGTTGAAGATGCCGACGACGAAGTCCCAGAACTGTACGGGTACCGGGGAGTCGAGGCCGAGGTTCTTGTGGATGATCGCCAGGGCGTCCGGCGTGCAGTTCTTGCCACAGGCCAGGGTTGCCGGGTCCTGCGGGATCGCGAAGAACATGAAGAACGTGAACGCGGCGATCAGGAACAGGATGACCACGGCGCCGGTTGTGCGGCGCAGGAGAAATCTAAGCATGACAATTCGCTGCTCTCAGGGCGGCGGCGGTTGAGGGGTTGGGTGGCTTGTGGCCGGGTGTGACGGGCCCGCCGCCCGGAGTGCGCCACCGCCGTGGACACACTCCGGGCAAGCGGGGGTTACGCCGCTGCTGCTACTTCTTGAGGAAGATGTTCGTCAGGTCGATGTAGCTCTTCTCGGTCGAGTAGCGAGCGCCACCGACGTTCGAGCCCTGGACCTGCAGAACCTTCACGAAGTACATCGGGGCCGCCGGGTTGATCTTCTCGACGATGTACTTCTGGAGCGTGTTCCACTCCTTGGCGGACTTCGCCGGGTCCGTGATCTTCAGGATCCGCTGGATCTCGGAGTTGACGTGCTCGTCGTTCAGGTGCGCGTAGTTCGAGGCACCGTCCTGGATCTGCGTACCGTCGAAGGACGGCGGGATGACGGTGGAGGCAGACGCCCAGTCCTGGCCCCAGCCGGTCATGTAGACGTCAAAGCCGTTCTTGACCTTGCCCATCTGCTCGTACCAGGTGGCGTTGTCGACTTCCTTCTTCTGGACGTCGAAGCCGGCCTTCTCGAGAGCCTTCTCGATGATCACGGACTGCTGCTGGCGGACCGGGATGTTGGAGTAGGCGTAGACGAGCTTCATGCCCTCCTTGCCGGCCTTCTTCAGGAGCGCCCTGGCCTTCTCCGGGTCACCATTCGGCTTCGCGAGCTTGCCGTAAGGGTCGTAACCCTTCTCGTAGCCCGGGACGGTCGGGGCGAGCAGACCACCGGCCGGCTCACCGCCGTAGTTGCCACCGTCGGGCTTGTAGATCTGGCCGTTGGGCAGCGCGTAGGTGATCGCATCGCGGATCTTCTTGTCCTTGATGCGGTCCATGTTCATGTTGAGCTGCCACACGTACGGGGCGTAGCCCGCGATGGAGCGCTTCTTGACGTCCGTCGTGACGACGTCCTTGACCAGGTTGGTGGCAACCTGACCGGTCATCATGATGGCGTTCTTGGCCTCACCGCGGTCGGCGATGATGGTCTTGGTCTGGTCCTCGTCGTCGTGGCCGAACTCGATGTTGAAGCCGTCGACGTACTGGTGACGGACCGCGTCGGTGTCCGCCTTCCAGTTCTCGTTCTTGACGAGGGTGAGGGACTTGCCGACCTTGTGCTCGGCGACCTTGTACGGGCCCATGCCGGCGGGCTCGGTGTCGTACTTCTCCTTCGTGTCCGCCTTCTTGGCGACGATGGAGTAGCCGGCCATGGCGAGCGCCTGCGGCAGGTCGGGCTGGGCGTCCTTGAAGTGGAAGACGACCGTCTTCGCGTCCGGGGTGTCCAGGACGGTGGCGGGCAGGTGCTTGCCCTTGTACGGACCCGGGTACGCCTTGCGGTACGTGGTGCCGGAGCCGGACAGCCACTGCTGGATGTAGCTCGGGCCGTCCGTGATGAACGGGTCGTAGAGCCGCTCGAAGGTGTGGCGGACGTCGGCCGAGCTGATGGCGTTGCCCTGGCTGTCCTTCAAGTCGTCCTTGAGGGTGTACGTCCAGGTCTTGCCGCCGTCGGTCATCTTGCCGGAGTCGGTGGCTATGTCACCGACGACGGTCTGGCCGCCCTTGTCGTCTTCCTTGATGGTCGTGAGACCACGCTGGATCATCTTGGAGACGAGGCCGGCGTCGCTCACGTAGATCTGAGCGGGGTCCAGGTGGGAGAACTTGTTCTCCTGGTACACGGTGACCGTGCCACCGGACTTGGCGCCCTTGACCGCGGCCGCGGGGCCCGTGGAGGCCGCCTTGTCGCCGAGGGCCACGGCGTCGCCCTGGGAGGCAGCGTCCTTCTGGTCCTTGCCGCCGGTGGCCTTGCCGCCGTTGTTGTCACTGCAGGCGGTCAGGACCAGCGAGCCGGCCGCGAGAGCGACCAGTGCGGCGCGCGCAGTGCGCGAGGGAAGCATCTTCATGAGATTGAGGCACCTGCCTGTCGATAGTGATCCAGCTGAGCTGCCTTGCGCGACCGGCCGGGCCGACGCACGAGAGTGGCAGCGATTCCCCCCCTAGAGGCGGACTTCAGCGTCCTGTCTTGGGGTCGAACGCATCCCGTACGGAGTCTCCGAGGAGATTGAACGCCACGACGAAAATGACCATGGCGATGCCCGGGAAGAACATGTAGGTCGGGTCTTGCTCGTAGATCTTGGCGCCGGTGGCGAACATCCGCCCCCAGTCAGGGGTGGGTTCGGTGTAGCCGACGCCGACGTACGAGAGGAAGGCCACCGAGAGGATGGTGGACGGGAGCAGATACGTCGCCTGCACCAGGATCGGTGTGACGATGTTGGGGAGCAGTTCCTTGCGGATGATGCGCCAGGGAGACGCACCCGAGACCTTGGCGGCCTCGACGAACTCCCGTTCCCTGAGGGACAGGGTCACCGACCTGATCAGACGGGCGAGGCCCATCCAGCCCAGGAACCACATGACGCCGATGATGGCCAACGTCCGGACGTAGACCGGGGTTTCCTCGGACGGGCTGACGAAGACCGAGGTGACGATGGGCATCGCGGCGATGAAGAAGAGCTGCTGCGGGAAGGCGATGAAGAAGTCCGTCGCGCGACCGATGACGTAGTCGATCTTTCCGCCGAAATAGCCGCCGGCCAGGCCGATGAGGACACCCGTGATGACCATCATGACCGTCGCGGCGAGGGCGGTGTAGAGCGAAGTGCGCATGCCGTAGATCAGCTGCGTGAACACATCGCGGCCGAGGATGGGCTCGATGCCGAACCAGAAGTCCCCGGATATACCGCCGTTGGACCCGAGCGGCATGTTGAAGTCGTCGAGCAGGAACTGATCCTGCCCGTACAGGTCGTACGGGTTCTTGCCGTAGACCTTGCCGATCAGCGGAGCGAGCGCCGCCACCGCGAAGAAGGCGATGACGATCCAGGCGGATATGACGCCCGCCCGGTCCCGCTTGAAGCGGATCCACATCAGCTGCCCGGGGGAACGACCGACGAGCAGCTCGTCGTCCTTGCCCTTGCCCTTGCCGGACTTCTTGCCCGACTTCTTCGCGATCTCGCCGTCCAAGACGACAGAGGACTTGGCGCCCTCGGTCTCGATTGGACTAGTCATGTTTTGTCCGTTTCACGGGTATTGTCGGCCTGCGCTCCCGCGCCGGTCCGGCAGATTCGGTGAGCGATACGCCGAACCGGGTCATCTGCGGGCCGGGAAAGCCGAGTTGTCTCGGCTCCGGGAATGCACCCAAAGGGTCAGGCAGGCCGGGTGGGCTGCCAGACGTCAGGTCCGCGTACCGCGGCCGGGTACCGAGCGATACGAACTGCGCCGGGTGAGACCGCCGGCCCATGCCGACGACGGCGCAACCCACTTGGCGCTTGTGGCACCACGCATGGGTTCCTCCTCATGAGTCCACTTGTTCACCTGAAAGGTGAGGCACCGACGCTTCGCCGCCACCCCTGACGGCAAAGATCAAGTACCCCGGTGTGCTCGTGAGTCGGCGCTCCCCATAGCGCGTAACCCATTGACCCGAGCTCTACGCGCTCAACTATTAGCCATCGGGTTCCAAGCGACCACACACTTTTGGTCTCGGTTCGATCACACCTGCGACCTACTTCTTCCGAAATATGGACAAACCGATCCTAGATAGATCACTGCGAAACGGACTCGTTACGTATCTATCGGTCATGATCGTTCGAATACCGGACGGGCCGTACAGGAAAAGGAGTTGCGCCGAAGCCGCTCGCTCTGATCGTTCGTGATCTTGCGAGACGCGGGCGGGCAGTGGCCCCCGGAGGCGGTATGACGTGCACCTTAACGGCTCGATCAGGCCGTTCCGCAGGGGTTCTGCAAAATATGTCGAGCCGCCCGGCGTCACGCGTGCCGGGCCCGCTCCTGAGGGCTGGTTCCGGACGCGAAGGCGAGAATGTCCTGCACCGCCTCGCGCAGGCCGGCGAAGTGGCGGTGCACGCCGTCAACGGCCGTGGGGGCGTTGACGCCCCACACCGTCATCCCGGCGCTCAGCCCGGAGCGCACTCCGGACGGGGCGTCCTCGATGACCAGGCACTCCCCCGGTGCGGCGCCGAGCAGCGTGGCGGCCCGCAGATACGGCACGGGGGACGGCTTGCCCTCCTCGACGGCGGCCGCGTCCACGAGGACCTCCGGGACCGGCAGGCCGGTCCGGGCGAAGCGGCCGCGTACCCGGTGCTCGTAGTTCGAGGTCACCAGGGCCCAGGTCCCGGGCCGCAGGGCCGTGAGCAATTCCGCGGCTCCGTCGAAGGCGGCATAGGTGCCGGACCGTACGTCGTCGTCCTCCAACTCGTGCAGGGCCGCGAGGCATTCCTGCGGGTTCCGGTCCGGCGCGACCTGCGCGAAGGTCTCCAACGGCCTTGCCCTCAGGGCCACTTGGTAGACCTCGTCGGCATCGAGTCCGTACCGCTCGGCCCAAGTGCGCCAGACCTGGCGCTGGTTGGCCACGGCGTCGATCAATGTGCCGTCGACGTCGAACAGGACGTATCGCTCGGTGCCGGGCTGAGAGAGTTCGCTGGTCACCTCTGGATCATGTCACCAGGCGCCGGGCGGAACGACGCCAGGCACTGGGCAGAACGCGAGCCGCCGGGCAGAACGCCGATGGGCCCGGCCCCCTCTCGGGGTACCGGGCCCATCAGTCGATCAATGCTTGGCTTCAGCTGTTCTTGGCCCGCGAAGCCGCCCGCGCACGCGCCGTCTTGTCCAGGCCGACCTTGCGGATGCGGACCGCCTCCGGGGTCACCTCGACGCACTCGTCGTCGCGGCAGAACTCCAGGGACTGCTCCAGGGAGAGCTTGCGCGGCGGGACGATCGCCTCGAAGGAGTCGGCCGCGGCCGAGCGCATGTTGGTGAGCTTCTTCTCCTTGGTGATGTTCACGTCCATGTCGTCGGCGCGCGAGTTCTCGCCGACGATCATGCCCTCGTACACCTCGGTGCCGGGCTCGGTGAACAGCACGCCGCGCTCCTGCAGGTTGGTCATCGCGAACGCGGTGACGGCGCCGGCGCGGTCGGCGACCAGCGAACCGTTGTTACGGGTCGCCAGGGTGCCGAACCAGGGCTCGAGGCCCTCGTGGATGGAGTGCGCGATGCCCGTGCCGCGGGTCTGCGTCAGGAACTCCGTACGGAAGCCGATGAGGCCGCGGGACGGGACGACGAACTCCAGGCGGACCCAGCCGGAGCCGTGGTTCGACATGTTGTCCATACGGCCCTTGCGGACGCCCATGAGCTGCGTGACGGCGCCCATGTGCTCCTCGGGCACGTCGATCGTCATGCGCTCGACCGGCTCGTGCGTCTTGCCGTCGATCTCCTGCGTGACGACCTGCGGCTTGCCGATGGTCAGCTCGAAGCCCTCGCGGCGCATCTGCTCGACCAGGATGGCCAGCGCCAGCTCACCGCGGCCCTGCACCTCCCAGGCGTCGGGGCGCTCGGTGTCCAGGACGCGCAGCGAGACGTTACCGATGAGCTCGCGGTCCAGACGGTCCTTGACCTGGCGCGCGGTGACCTTGCGGTCCTTGACCTGGGTGCCCTTGTCCGCGCCCTTGCCGGTGGCGCCCCGGCCGACCAGCGGCGAGGTGTTGGTGCCGATGGTCATGGAGATCGCCGGCTCGTCCACCGTGATGAGCGGCAGCGCGATCGGGTTCTCCGGGTCGGCCAGGGTCTCGCCGATCATGATGTCCGGGATACCCGCGACGGCGCAGATGTCACCGGGGCCCGCCACCTCGGCGGGCTTGCGGGTGAGCGCCTCGGTCATCATCAGCTCGGTGATGCGGACGTTGGCGATCGTGCCGTCACGCTTGATCCACGCGACCGTCTGGCCCTTGCGCAGCTCGCCCTGCTCGACACGGAGCAGCGCGATACGGCCGAGGAAGTTGTCCGCGTCGAGGTTGGTGACGTGGGCCTGCAGCGGGGCGGCGTCGTCGTACTCCGGAGCCGGGACGTGCTCGAGGATCGTCGAGAAGAACGGCTCCAGGCTGTCGCTGTCCGCCGGGACGGTGCCGTCCTCCGGCTTGGTCAGCGAGGCGATGCCGTCACGGCCACAGGCGTAGACGATCGGGAACTCGATCTGGTCCTCGTCCGCGTCCAGGTCCAGGAAGAGGTCGTACGTCTCGTTGACGACCTCGTCGATGCGGGAGTCCGGGCGGTCCGTCTTGTTGATGCACAGGATGACGGGCAGGCGCTGCTGGAGGGCCTTGCGGAGCACGAAGCGGGTCTGCGGGAGCGGGCCCTCGGAGGCGTCCACGAGCAGGACCACCGCGTCCACCATCGACAGACCACGCTCGACCTCGCCACCGAAGTCGGCGTGGCCCGGGGTGTCGATGATGTTGATGGTGATGACGTCGCCGCCATCCTTCGGGTGGTACTTCACGGCCGTGTTCTTGGCCAGGATCGTGATGCCCTTCTCACGCTCCAGGTCGTTCGAGTCCATCATGCGGTCGTCGAGGGACTCGGCGGCGTGCGCGGCGAAGGAGCCGGCCTGCTTGAGCATGGCGTCGACGATGGTCGTCTTGCCGTGGTCGACGTGAGCGACGATGGCGACGTTACGGATGTCGTGGCGCGTGGGCATACTGGGGCGCTTCTCCCGGAATCGTGGACGGCTTGCGCGTACGGTCCGGTACGCGAGCCCTGCCGGGCAGACACGCCACGGCCTTACCCCATCGTACGTGGCCCCCGCGGAGGCGGCCTCCGCGGGGGCTTTCTGTACGTCTGAAGTTCACTTACGTCTTGTCGCTGACCTGCGGATATACCGAAGCAGCGACGGAGGAAGCTACGCCTTCGGCGGCGCCTTCAGGAAGCCGATGTCCTCGTAGTGCGGCGACTCGAAGCCGAAGGCACCCGCATTGGCCAGGGCCGGGCGCACCGCGTACAGCTGCGGGCGCTGGTAGAGCGGGATGGAGCCCGCCGCCGCCCAGATCCGGGCGTCCGCCTGCTTGACCAGGTCCCGCGAGGCGCCCTCGTCCAGCTCTCCGAGCGCCTGCTCGAAGAGCTGGTCGATGTGGTCGGTGCCGACCCGGCTGTAGTTCTGCTCGACGTTGAGCGAGCCGTCCGCCGCGGGCTGCGGCTTGGCGAAGATCGGGCGGGCGTCGGTGGCCGGGAAGGCCGAGGCGGGCCACGAGTACAGGGCCATGTCGAACTGGCCGGACGCGACGTGGTCCTTGAAGTAGCTGTCGTCGGCGACGCGGTCGATCTCCGTACGGATGCCGATGCGCTGCAGCATCCGGGAGACCTTGTCGCCCACCGCGCGCAGCGACTCCGTGCCGGGGCCCGAGGGGAGCACGAACTTCAGCGTCAGGGCCTTGCCGTCCTTGGCGAGCGGGCCGCCGGCCGGCTTCGGGGCACCCGCGCCCTTCGGCGCCGCGGTGCCCTTCGGGGCGTACGCACCCGGAGCGCCGCCCTTCTTCGCCTGCTGCTGCTCCTTCTTCTTGTGCTCGCCCGCCTTCTTCTTCTCTTTGTTCTCCTCGCGCTTGGCCTCCAGCTGGGCCTCGGGCTTGGTGTCGCGGCGGGCGGAGGCGGGCTGCTTGTCGTCCTCCTGGCCGACGATGTACGTACCGTCGTCCTCCGCGGAGTCCTTGGCCTTCTTCTTGTCGGCCTTGCTGCCCGCCGTCTTCTCCTTGAGCGGGCCGCCGGGCACCCAGCCCGCGTCCGCGAGCAGGGCCTGGGCCTCGGCGGTGTCCTGGGTGCCGAGCGCCGAGCTGTTGTCGTTGTAGGCCTGCTGTCCGGCGAGCGCCAGGTGGCTGCCGACCGGCACGGCGGGCAGGCCGAGCGGCTTGAGGACCACCTCGGCGAGCTCGGCGCGGTTCAGGGCGCGGGCCACGGCGCGGCGGACCCGCTCGTCGGCGAGCGGGCCGTCGGCGCCGTTCAGGGCGAGCTGGGTGTACGCCGGCTCCAGCGACTTGCGGACCACGAAGCCGCGCAGTCCGGACTGCTCGGTCGCGTACTCCCTGATGGCCTGCTGGTTCTTCTTGCGGGCCTTCTGCTCGGCCTCCGCCTTGTCCTCGTCCTCGCTGTGCGCGCGGATCCAGGACTTCAGCGCCTGGGCCGGCGTGATCTTCGAGCCCGGGCCGTGGGCCAGCGGACCCTTGGCCCCCGCGTCCCGCGCCGCGAGCGCGATCCGCTCGGCCTCGCCGCTGCCGATCTCGGCGACGTCGACCTGACCGGCGGCCAGCGCTCCGGCGAGCTCGCCCCGCGGCACCGCGCGGAAGCTCAGGCGCTCCAGCTTGGCCGGGCTGCCCCACCAGCGCGGGTTGCGGGTGAGCGTGACCTCGCCGGCCTTTCGGTCGAGCTGCTCGATGCGGAAGGGGCCGGCCGTGGCCTTGAGCTTCTTGCGGGCGCCGTCGTTGAAGCTGTCCGGCGTCCCCATCACGTCCTTGGGGTACAGCGGCGAGAACAGCGAGCGCCAGTCCGTGTACGGCTTGGCGAAGGTGACCCGGACCTCCAGGTTGCTGGCGCCGCGCTCGACCTTCTCGATCCGGTCGTAACCGGCGTTCCGCGCCGTCCAGTAGGCGCTGTCCTGCCCCGACAGGGCGCGCCACTGGGCGGCGAAGTCGGCGGCCCCGATCTCGCGGCCGTCGCTCCACACCGCCTGCTGGTGGAGCTTGTAGAGCACGACCTGCTTGGGCTCGCGCTCGACGATCTCGGCCTTCTCCAGGAAGTCGGCGTTGCGCTGCGCCCGGCCCTTGGCGTCGAGCGTGAACATCGACGGCAGCACCGCCCCGGCGATCCGCGAGGTGGCCGAACCGGCGTCCGCCTGGAAGGAGTTGAGGGTCTCGGGCATCGCGTCGACCGCCCAGGTGGCCTTGCCCCCGTCCGCGACCTGGTCCCGCTGCGCGCGCGAGATGTCCTGGGGCGCCGTGGTGGCCCCGCCCTCCTCGCCCGAGCTGCAGCCGGCGAGCGCGGGCAGGGCGAGCACCCCCGTGGTGAGGAGCGCGGCAGAGCGGAGTCTGACGCCCGCTGATCCTGGTCGGGCCATGACTTGGTACCTCCGGGGGCTCGCCCGGCCGCCCGCTACCAGTCGTGGGCCGGGTTTGTTCACGTATGGCGGTATTAAGGGGCTGATCACACCTATCGCCCTACTGAAGGGGCCCGGGCCCGGCGCATGGCGGCGACACGTCGGCAGCGCCAAGGAAGCCCACCCATTGGGCCCAATCCGGCCGCGCGGGGCGCACAGGCGCGCCAGTCGACGCACTGAAGTGTTCAATCCGCGCAGATCTCTTCACAACGCGGGATGTGACGCGCAACACTCGCAGGCGCATGGATCGACGACTGCATTGCCACCGCAACCGCGGAAGTGAGGGCAAGTCATGTCCCTGCAGGACGATTTGACGGCGGTTCAGCGCTGCCTGGACGACCTGGTGCGCTCCGTCGGAAGGCTGGAGCAGCAGGTCGGACCGGGCCTGGACATACGCCGGGTAGGCACGGACACCGACCATCTGCGGGACAGCGTCGCGCTCCTGCGCGCGGCGGCGCCCGCACTGCCCCCGAAGCAGCGCCCCGAGATGGTCACGATCCCCGACACGCCGTACGACCGCTCGCTCTGGACCGACTCGGACGACGAGGGTCTGGGCGCCCGCGACCGCCACGCGCCCTAGCACCCCCGAACCCCCTGAGCGCGACCTCCCCTGGAGACCTCGTTGGCCACTGGCACGGAACCCGAACTCAATACCGCGGGCGGTGTGCGCGGCGCCTCACGTGCCGCCATCGCCGCCCCTCATCTGCGGACAGACCGCTGGTGGCTGGCGCCCGCCGGGACCGCCGCGGGGCTGTTCGCCTTCGTCGTGTACTCGACGTGGCGGGCCTTCGCGAACTCGGACTACTACGCGGCCCCGTACGTCTCGCCGTTCTACTCGCCCTGTCTCGCGGACAACTGCCAGACCATGAAGGGCGGCCCCAACTGGGAGATCTTCGGCAGCTGGTGGGCCCTGTCCCCCGCGCTGCTCATCCTGATCTTCCCGCTGGGCTTCCGGCTGACCTGCTACTACTACCGCAAGGCCTACTACCGCGGCTTCTGGGCCTCGCCGCCCGCCTGCGCGGTGGCCGAGCCGCACACGAAGTACAGCGGCGAGACGAAGTTCCCGCTGATCTTCCAGAACATGCACCGCTACTTCTTCTACGCCGCGGTGCCGGTGGCCGGAATCCTCACGTACGACACCGTTCTCGCCTTCCGCGACGAGAACTACGAGTGGGGCCACATGGGACTCGGGTCCCTGGTCTTCCTCCTCAACATCGTGCTGATCTGGATGTACACGCTGTCCTGCCACTCCTGCCGGCACATCGTCGGCGGCAAGCTCAAGCACTTCTCCAAGCACCCGGTGCGCTACCGGGCGTGGCAGTGGATCGGGAAGCTGAATGCCCGTCACATGCTGCTCGCCTGGGCCTCGTTGATCAGCGTGGCACTCGCGGACTTCTACGTCTTCCTGGTCGCGTCCGGTGCTTTCGATGATCCGAGGTTCTTCTGATGACTCAGGTGGAGCGGCAGCAGTGGGACGTTGTCGTGATCGGTGCGGGCGGCGCGGGACTGCGCGCCGCGATCGAGGCGCGCGAGCAGGGGGCGCGTACGGCGGTCATCTGCAAGTCGCTGTTCGGCAAGGCGCACACGGTGATGGCCGAGGGCGGCATCGCGGCCGCCATGGGCAACGTGAACAGCGAGGACAGCTGGCAGACGCACTTTCGCGACACCATGCGCGGCGGCAAGTTCCTCAACCAGTGGCGGATGGCCGAACTGCACGCGCAGGAGGCCCCGGACCGGGTCTGGGAGCTGGAGACCTGGGGTGCGCTCTTCGACCGCACCAAGGACGGCCGGATCTCGCAGCGCAACTTCGGCGGGCACGAGTACCCGCGGCTCGCGCACGTCGGTGACCGTACGGGCCTCGAACTGATCCGCACGCTGCAGCAGAAGATCGTGTCGCTGCAGCAGGAGGACAAGAAGGAGCACGGCGACTACGAAGCCGGGTTGAAGGTCTTCCAGGAGTGCACGGTCACCCGCATCCTCAAGGACCCGGACGGCCGGGTCTCCGGGGTGTTCTGCTACGAGCGCGAGTCGGGCCGCTTCTTCGTCATCGAGGCGCCGTCCGTCGTGATCGCCACGGGTGGCATCGGCAAGTCCTTCAAGGTGACGTCCAACTCGTGGGAGTACACGGGTGACGGGCACGCGCTCGCCCTGCTCGCCGGGGCGCCGCTGCTGAACATGGAGTTCGTGCAGTTCCACCCGACCGGGATGGTCTGGCCGCCGTCGGTGAAGGGGATCCTCGTCACCGAGTCCGTACGCGGTGACGGCGGGGTGCTGCGGAACTCCGAGGGCAAGCGGTTCATGTTCGACTACATCCCGGACGTGTTCAAGGAGAAGTACGCCCAGTCCGAGGAGGAGGGCGACCGCTGGTACGACGACCAGGCCAACAACCGGCGACCTCCGGAACTGCTCCCCCGCGACGAGGTGGCCCGCGCCATCAACTCCGAGGTGAAGGCGGGCCGCGGATCACCGCACGGCGGGGTCTTCCTGGACGTGTCCAGCCGCCTCCCAGCCGATGTGATCAAGCGCAAACTCCCCTCCATGTACCACCAGTTCAAGGAGCTGGCGGACGTCGACATCACGGCGGAGGCCATGGAGGTCGGGCCGACCTGCCACTACGTGATGGGCGGCATCGCGGTCGAGTCCGACACCGCCGCGGCGCTCGCCGTGCCCGGTCTGTACGCGGCCGGTGAGGTCGCGGGCGGAATGCACGGCTCGAACCGCCTCGGCGGGAACTCGCTCTCCGACCTCCTCGTGTTCGGGCGCCGGGCCGGTCTGCACGCGGCGCAGTACGCGACCGCGCTGACGAGCCGCCCCGCCGTGGACGACCTGGAGATCGACGTGGCGGCGGCCGAGGCGCTGCGGCCCTTCTCCGCCGAGGGGCCGCCGGAAGGCGAGGTCAACGGCAGGCCGCCGGAGAATCCGTACACCATCCACCAGGAACTCCAGCAGACCATGAACGACCTGGTCGGCATCATCCGCCGCGAGGGCGAGATGCACGAGGCCCTGCAGAAGCTCGCCGAGCTGCGGGTGCGGGCGCGGCGGGCCGGGGTCGAGGGGCACCGGCAGTTCAACCCGGGCTGGCACCTCGCGCTCGACCTCAGGAACATGCTCCTGGTCAGCGAGTGCATCGCGCGGGCCGCCCTGGAGCGGCAGGAGAGCCGGGGCGGGCACACCCGCGAGGACTTCCCGGGCATGGACCGGCAGTGGCGGCGCGCCAATCTGCTCTGCCAACTCGCCGATCCCAGCGGGGGGTTGGCGGCCACCGATCCGGTACGGGGCCAGATCAAGCTCGTACGGAAAGAGACCGAGCCCATCCGTCCGGACCTGCTCGCCCTCTTCGAGAAGGAAGAGCTGGTCAAGTACCTCGCCGAAGAGGAGCTCTACGAGTGAGCACGGTTCAGGAGACGGGCGCCGGGGCGTCGACCTCGTACGAGGCGCGCTTCAAGGTGTGGCGCGGGGACACCGACGGCGGTGGGCTCGAGGACTTCAAGGTCGAGGTCAACGAGGGCGAGGTGATCCTCGACATCATCCACCGGCTGCAGGCCACCCAGGCGCCGGATCTCGCGGTGCGCTGGAACTGCAAGGCGGGCAAGTGCGGTTCGTGTTCGGCGGAGGTCAACGGCCGGCCCCGGCTGATGTGCATGACGCGGATGTCGACGTTCTCGCGGGAGGAAGTCATCACGGTGACGCCGCTGCGGGCGTTTCCGGTGGTGCGGGACCTGGTGACGGACGTCGGCTTCAACTACACGAAGGCCAGGGAGGTCCCGGCCTTCGTGCCGCCGCAGGGGGTCGCCGCCGGTGAGTACCGGATGCAGCAGGAGGACGTGGACCGCTCGCAGGAGTTCCGCAAGTGCATCGAGTGCTTCCTCTGCCAGGACACCTGCCACGTGGTCCGCGACCACGAGGAGAACAAGGGCGCCTTCGCGGGCCCGCGCTTCCTGATGCGGGTCGCCGAGCTGGACATGCACCCGCTGGACGCGGCCGCCGAGTCGGGCCTCGACCGGAAGGCCACGGCGCAGGAGGAGCACGGGCTCGGGCTCTGCAACATCACCAAGTGCTGCACCGAGGTGTGCCCCGAGGGCATCAAGATCACGGATAACGCCCTGATTCCGCTGAAGGAGCGGGCGGTGGACAGGAAGTACGACCCGTTGGTGTGGCTGGGGAACAAGATCCGCAGGCGGGGCGAGGGGTAGGCGGGGGCCCTGCTGGGCGAGCCGGGGCCGGGCAGGTCGGGGGCAGGTCGGGCGGGCCGGGCGGGCCGGGGCAGGCCGGGCAGGCCGGGGCAGGCCGGGCAGGCCGGGCAGGCCGGGGGCAGGTCGGCAACGGAAAGAGGCGCGGCGGGGGCGGGGCGGAAGGCGAGGGCGAGGGCGCAGCAGGGGACCGGAAGGTGAAGCGGGGCTACATGGGGGGGAAAGGGGCGCCAGACGGACCCTTATGTCCGTTATGGCTGCCCCCTTTCCCCCACGTAGCCCCACGGGACCCCCTCCCCGCTCGGTCCCGGTGCTCGTCGCCCCGCGTGCCTGGGCGCGCGGCTAAGCCGTAGCCTTCAGCGCCGCCAGCCGCGCCTCGATCTCCGCCTGGTCGCCCATCGAGTCCAGCTGCTCGAACTGCGCGTCCAGGGAGGACTCCGCGAGCTCCTGCTTGCCGAGCGCCTTGGCCTCCTCGCGGCGGACCTTCTCCTCGAAGCGGCTCAGTTCGCTCGTCGGGTCGAGGACGTTGATGTTCTTCGCGGCGTCCATCATCTGGTTCTGCGCCGACGCCGTCTTCGCGCGGGCCACCAACTGGTCGCGCTTCGACTGGAGTTCGGTCAGCTTGACCTTCATCTGGTCGAGTCCGGTCTTCAGCTTGTCGACGACCTCCGTCTGCGCGGCGATCGTCGGCTCGGCGTCCTTCGCCTCCTTCTCGGCCTGCAGCTGGCGCTGCAGCGCGACCTTGGCGAGGTTGTTGAACTTGTCCGCGTCCGCGGAATCGCCGGCGGACGCCAGCTCGTCGGCCTTCTTGCTGGCCGCCGCCGCCTTGCCGCCCCACTCGGCGGACGCGTCCACGTCCTCCTTGTGGTCCTGCTCCAGCATCCGCAGGTTGCCGATGGTGGTGGCCACCGCCTGCTCCGCCTCGCTGATGTTGTTGGTGTAGTCCCGGATCAGCTGGTCGAGCATCTTCTGCGGGTCCTCGGCCTGGTCGAGCAGGGCGTTGATGTTGGCCTTCGCGAGCTGGGCGACACGGCCCAGGATCGTCTGCTTGGTCATGGCTCAAGCTCCTTGCCTGAAAAGGTAATTGGGGGACATACCGGATCGAGCTAGGTGGGATTCAGAACCTGCCTCCGCCCATCCGCCCCCGAGTCCCTCCACCGCCGAAGCTCCCGGGCCCGCCCCCGCCGAAGCCGCCGCCCCCACCGCCGCCGCCCATCCCCCGCCCCATCCCGCCGAAGATCTCGCCGAGGATGATCCCGCCGAGCACCGCCCCGCCCATGCCGCCGCCACCGCGCTGCTGTCCGCCGAATCCGCCGCCGTACGGGCTGCCGTACGAACCCACGTCGCGCTCGGCCAGCTGCTGTGCCTGGCGGGCCATGGAGTCCGCCTGCTGGGCCTCGGCCAGGGCGGTCGAGGCGTCGGAGGCGGCGATCGCGTCGGCCCGCTCCAGGTGGCGCTGGGCCTCGGCGAGCCGGGTGCGGGCCTGGCTGCCGACGGCGCCGCGATGGGTGGTGATGTAGTCCGCGGCGGCGCCGATGCCACTGCGGGCGGTGAGCATGGCCTGGTCGAGCAGGGCCCGGGCCCGCTGGTTCGCGACCTCGCGCTCGCGGGCGCCGTCCAGGGCCTCGTCAAGCGCGGAGTCGGCCTCCTCGATGCGGCGCAGCGCGTCGATCGGGTCGTACCGGCCCGTCGTCATCTCCTGTCGTACGTCGCTGACGACGGCCTCCGCGCGGCCGATGCGGCCCTGCAGATCGGCCGTCGAGGTGCCGGTGACCGTGCCCTGCAGCATGCCGCGGGCGTCCGCCAGATCGGTCTCGGTCTCGGTGAGCGCGGCCGGCAACTTGCCGGTGGCCTCGGCGAGTTCCTGGGCGAGGCGGTCGATGGAGTCGACGAGGGTGCCGGCCTGGTCGACCGCGCCCTCGGCGGCCCGCAGATAGACGGCCGCCCTGCCGTTGTCGCCGCCGTCGACGGACTGGCGGGCCTGGTTGAGGTTGGTGGTGGCGAAGACCAGGCGCTCCTTGGCCTCCTCGACGTGTCCGGTCACGGACGCGGACGCGGAGTCGGCGTAGCGGGTGGTGAGCGCGGCGAGCGTCGCCTCCGCGGTGCCCGTGCGGCCCGCGATCTGCCGGAACGCGCCCTCCGCGTGGGTCAGTGCCTCGGGGGCGTTCTGCTCCAGGGCGCGCAGCCGGTCGAAGTCGGCGGTCTCCGCGTCCAGGCGGCGGTTGGCCTCGGTGCAGCGCGTGATGATCTCGTCGAGCATGCGGCGCTTGGTCGGGTCGTCCTCGGGGAACGCGTCGTCGAGCTGCTGGCGGATGCGGAAGGCCGCCGTCAGCTCGGCCTTCGCGTACTCCACCGCCTCGGTGAAGGGTTTGATCGCTTCGTCGCCGAACTGGGCGCTGGCGAAGCCGAGTTCCTCGGTGCTGGTGCGGATCGCGTCGTCGGTCTGGACGAGCAGGTGCTTGGCCTTGGTGTCCAGTTCGGGCAGCGGGGTCAGGGGGACGGCCGGCTGTCCGGGTGTGGTGCGCGTGGTGGTACGCCGCTTGCGCCGGGTGTACGCGTACGCCGCCAGGGCGCCCGCGCTGCCGACGGCGATCACCGGCAGGACGAGGTCGCCGCTCGCGGTGGAGTCGGAAGCGGCTCCTCCCGGGTCGGCCTCGCCGGGGGTGATCGCGGGGGCCGGGACGGGCTGTCCGGCGAGGACCGCGTCATAGCCGTTCGCGGCCCCGATGGCGGCGCCCGCCCAGTCGTTCTGCCGCAGGGTGGGCACGATCGCCTTCTGCGCGACGTCCGCGAGCTGGGCGTCGGTGAGCCGGGAGCCCTGGTCGACCCAGTAGGTGTAGTTGCGGTCGCGGGTCGCGACGGCGAGCAGGACGTCGTTCAGGCCGAGCCCGTTGCGGCGCGCGGTGGCGTCGGCCCAGTCCTGCGCGGAACGGCCGGAGAAGTCGCGTACGTAGGTGACGAAGAGCTGCATCCCCCGGTCGTCGTACAGCTTGTTGAGGGCCTGGGTGACCTCGCCCTTGCGATCCCCGAGCGCGCCCACCTTGTCGGTGATCTGGCCGGTCCGGGAGAGGGTGACCGGGTCCTCGGCCCGTGCCGTGCCGACGGTCGGCAGCAGAGCGCCGACGGCGAGGAGCCCGGCGGCGAGCGCCCGGACGGCTATGTGGGGCAGCGAACGGGATGGCGTCACATTGGGGAGCGTATGTCCGGTTCTGCGGCGTCGCGACCGGGGCGGGGCCCTCCGCTGTCACCGCTCGCGGCGCCGGTCAGAACATGCTGAGCAGCGCCTCCACCGACGGCTCGTCGGCCGCGTCCCCGTTCGGCAGCGGCAGCTCGAACCACACCGTCTTGCCGCGAGGTGTCCTGCGGGCGCCCCAGGAGGCGCTGAGCAGGCCGACCAGCTGGAGCCCGCGGCCGCCCTCGTCGGTGTCCTTGGCGCGGCGGCGCCGGGGCTGGACCAGGCCGGCGTCCCAGACCTCGCAGACCAGGGTGCGGTCCAGGAGCAGGCGGAGTCTGATCTCGCCCTCGCCGTATCTGAGGGCGTTGGTGACCAGCTCGCTGACCAGGAGTTCCGTGGTGTCGATGAGGGGTTCCAGGTCCCAGGACTGCAGCTGCGCACGGGCCAGCTCGCGGGCCCGGCCGACCGAGCGGGGCTCGCGGGGCAGCGTCCAGTCGCCGACGGCGTCCTCGGGCAGGCCCTGGACGCGGGCCATGAGAAGGGCGATGTCGTCCTCGCCGTGGTGGGTGTCGAGGGTGTTGAGGACGTGGTCGCAGACGTCCTCGAGGGGGCGTACCGGATCCGTTATGGCCGTACGGAAGGCGCGCAGGCCCTCGTCGAGAGGGTGGTCCCGGGATTCGACCAGGCCGTCCGTGTAGAGGGCGAGCAGGGCGCCCTCGGGGAGTTCGACCTCGACCTCCTCGAAGGGCTCGCCGCCGACGCCGAGCGGCATGCCGGGCGGTACGTCGAGCATGAGGGCGGGCTCGCCGGGTTCGACCAGGACGGGCGGGAGGTGGCCCGCGTTGGCGAACGTACATCGGCGGGTCACCGGGTCGTAGACGGCGTAGATGCAGGTGGCGAGGTAGACCTCGGACGGGTCGACGTCGCGGCCCTGCAGGGCGCGGCGGGACGACTGCGGGGACGGGGCGTGCGCCGGGCCGATGGTGGACGGGGTGCCGAGCCCGCGGGCGATCTCGTCGAGGGCGGAGAGGACCTCGGCAGGTTCGAGGTCGAGGAGCGCCAACGTCCGTACGGCGGTGCGCAGTTCACCCATGGCGACGGCGGCGCGCAGGCCGCGGCCCATCACGTCGCCGACGACGAGGGCGGTGCGGTGGCCGGGGAGTTCGATGACGTCGAACCAGTCGCCGCCGACCTCGGTGGCCGCGTTCCCCGGCAGATAGCGGCAGGCGATGTCGAGGCCGGAGGCCTCCGGGTCGCCGGGCGGGAGCAGGGAGCGCTGCAGGATCAGCGCGCGCTCGTGCTCCCTCCGGTACAGGCGGGCGTTGTCGATGCAGACCGCGGCGCGGGCGGCGAGCTCGGTCGCGAGGGACCGGTCGCGTTCGCCGAAGGGCTCGCTGCCCTTCGTACGGCTGAAGCGGGCGAGGCCGACCACCGTGTCGTGGGCGACCATCGGGACGGCGAGGGTCTGCTGGACGAGGCCGCCCTCGGCGCCCTGGATGGTGCGCGGGCGGGCGGTGCGCAGGGCGTCCGCGCAGGGCGAGTTGAAGGAGTAGCGGTGCTTGGCGCCGACGGTCGGCGCCTCCTCGCTGCACTCGTCGAGCGGGGCGTCCGAGACGGCGCTGGCGAAGGCCACGCGGCGCAGTTCGGCACTGCCGTCGGCGAGGCCGGGCGGGGCCTCGTCGCCGTCGAGCAGGCCCTGGTAGAGGTCGACGGAGGCCAGGTCGCAGAAGACGGGGACGGAGACGTCGAGCAGCTCGCGGGCCGTGGTCTCCAGGTCCAGGGAGTTGCCGATCCGGGCGCCCGCCTCGTTGAGCAGGGCCAGATTGCGGCGGGCGTGCGCGGCCTCGCGGGCTGCGGCGTGCCGGCGGGTGACGTCGGTGCCGAGGCCCGCGATGCCGATGGGCCGGCCCGCGCCGCTGTGCACGCGGTAGAGGTTGACCGACCAGTGGCGGCGGTCGCCGCCGCCCGGGGACGAGCCGACCAGCTGCATGTCCGTGACGGCCTCGCCGGTCTCCAGGACGCGCTTGAGCGCGGCCTGCATACGGTCGGCCTCGTGGCGCGGCAGATAGTCGTGGACGGTGCGGCCGCGGTGTTCGTCGGCGTCGCCGCCGAAGACGGAGGCGAAGCGCTTGTTGGCGCGCTGGACGCGGAGGTCCGTGCCGAAGAGGAGGAAACCGAAGGGAGATTGACCGAAAATGGCCTGAGAGGCAGCGAGATCGGTCTCTATGCGGCGAAGCGCCCGTACGTCGACGACGATGCAGACCGCCGCGCGGTCGCCGCTCTCCGTCTCGGTCGGCATCACATAGACCTCGGCGATGCCGTCCATCGATCCGTCGGGCGCCATCCGGAACGGGACCACGCCCGTCCACTCCCGTCCGTCCAGGATCTCGGCGACCTTGCGATGTCCCAGGTCACGCAGGTCGGCGGGGACGAAGGCCTCGATCGGGTCCTTTCCGACGGCGTCGGCCGCGCGGACGCCGAACAGCTGCTCCGCGCGCAGGCTCCACTGATCGATCAGGCCGTCCGGACCCAGGGAGAACGAGGCGACCCTGATGTAGTCATAGATCGAGCCAGGCGGGCTGCTCTGCCACAGCACATCGCCCGGATTGTCACCAGGCCCCTGCGCCCTGGCTGGTATTCCGCTCACGCGACCGTCCCCTCCAGCTCACCGCTACCGCCACCGCACAGACCTGCGGTCTTCGGACGGCTTGCCCGCAGTATCCAGCACTACGGCCGCACGCAACACTGCGTTCACATCTCCCGCGCTTCCCGACGCTTTTCGGCCGTAAGGCCGGGGCTCGCGGAGATCGGCTCTCCCCCACCTTCTAACCAGGCAGAGCCAGCTCGAACCACACCGTCTTACCCGTTTTCCCGCGCCGGGTGCCCCAGCGCACCGCGGAACAGGCCACCAGCTGCAGGCCACGGCCGCCTTCGTCGTCGGGGGCGGCGACCCGTTCGCGCGGCGGATCCGGAAGCGGATCGGAAACCTCCACAAGGAGGTGGGGGGACCTGTGCGCGGGCGCGGGGGCGGCCGCGGGGCGTACCAGGCGTACGCCGATGGGGCCCGAGGCGTGCCGCAGGGAGTTGGTCACGAGTTCACTGACGAGGAGCACGGTCATGTCTGCGACGGCGTCGAGGTTCCAGTCGCCGAGTTGGTGGCGGACGCGGGCGCGGGCGGTGCGTACGGCTCCTGGATCGGCGGGGAAGGTCCACTCGGCGCAGTCGCCCTCGGTGTCGATCACGCCGATCACCTTCCTGGCGGACCTGCCTTTTGACCCCTGTCCGGTTTCATGGGGTTAATCACCCCATACCCGATATCGCTGGGGTCGTATCGCCTACGCGGGCGCACTGTGGCACGTATGGCTTACGCGGGGCGTGGGGCTTGGGCCGATTGCGCCCCTCTACGCCCTGCTCCCGACTCCGGCCTCACCCGCCCGAGCTCACGGGGGCGCCGCCCCCGGGCCCCCGGTCCTGGCCGGACGGGCTTTCAATTTCCCCTCCCCGCCCCTTCCCGAAAGCCTGCGGCGCCTGGGTGGGTGGGAGTGGGTTGTCACCTGCCGGTCAAAGACTGTCCTCAAGCGCCGGACGGGCTGACTCGGTCAGCCCGTCCGGCGCTTGAGGACACAGCTCCGCAGGATTTCGGGAAGGGGCGGGGAGGGGAAAAAGATCACTGAAGCCGGGCCGCGGCCTCCGAAACCGCCGGGCGGTCCTCGTCCAGCCAGTTCACGGTCCAGATCTCGGACGGGCCCAGCCAGCGCAGCTCGTCGTGGTCCTCCAGGGGCCGCGGGTCACTCGCGATGAGCTTCGCCGTCCAGGCCTGGAGGACGTAGCCGGGCCGGCCAAGCGGCCACTCGCCCGGAAGGCGTTCCAGGAGCTCCGCCTCCACGCCCAGCTCCTCGCGGAGCTCGCGCACGAGCGCCTGCGAAGGCAATTCGCCGGGCTCCACCTTCCCGCCCGGGAGCTCCCACCGGCCGGCCAGCGCAGCGGGAGCGCTGCGCCGGGCCGCGAGCATGCGCCCGTCTGCGAACAGGGCGGCGCCCACGACAAGGATGCGATCCGTCATACGCCGGAGCCTAAGCGGTCAGCCGGACTCGGCGGCCTGCCGGCCGAGGCGCTCGACGAAGTAGAGCTGCTCGTGGCCGCGGTCGTCGAGGCTGTCCACGACCTGCTCGGCCTCGGCCCTGGTGGCGTATCTGCCGACGCGATAGCGGTTGCTGTGGTCGTCCTGCCTGATGACCTGCCATGGGAGCATCGCGCTGCCGTCGTTCATCGTGCGCCACCCCCCGGGAAGCCCAGTGCCGGTTCGACCCGTGCCCCGATCTCTAAGGAAACCGCAATCCGCATATGCCCGAGCCTACGCCCGACCTTCACTCAGCGGATATGTGTTTGCACAATGAGGTAGCGCGGACGACATCAACCAGCCAACGCCGGCCCAGACCAATGGGGGCGCACCCCTCGGATGCGCCCCCGAAGCCAGGTCAGTCGGCCGTACGTACCGTCGGCAGCGGCATCAGCACCGGCTCGCCCGGCGTCTTGCGGCAGGCATCGCCGCACTCCGCGTCGAGGGAGCAGCACAGCGAGCAGATCGGGCCCGACTGGACCGGGCAGTCGGCGACGTCGGGGAGTTCGTAGGCCGTGGCGCAGACCGAGCAGGTGTGGGTGGCCGTGATGTCGGCGATCTCGACGTCCGGGCCGTTCACCGGGTTGGGCCTGGCCAGGTAGTACTTGCCCTTCGTGGCCCAGGCGATCAACGGGCAGAGAATCAGGGCGAGTCCGGCCGCGATGAAGGTCGAGAAGGCCTCGGCGTACGTACCGAAGAGGCCGAAGAAGGCCAGGATCGAGACCGTCGAGGCGATCGCCATCGAGCCGAAGCCGGCCGGGTTCACGGCGTACAGGTAGGCGCGCTTGAACTCGATGTACTTCGGGCTCCAGCCCATCCGCTTGTTGATGACCAGGTCCGCCGCCACGGCCGTGATCCACGCGATGCCCACGTTGGAGTAGAAGCCGAGCAGTTTGTTCAGGGCGGCGAACATGTTCATTTCCATCAGCGTCAGCGCGATGGCGAGGTTGAGGAAGATGTACCAGACGCGGCCCGGGTGCTTGTGCGTGATGCGGGAGAAGAAGTTGGACCAGGAGAGCGAACCGCTGTAGGCGTTCGTGACGTTGATCTTGATCTGGGAGACGATCACGAAGATCGCCGCGGCGGGGAGGGCGAAGGTGCCGAGCCAGGGGCGCAGGGCCTCCAGCTGCGGGGCTATGGGCTCCAGGGCGTGCGTCTTGCCGACCGCTTCCAGGGCGACGAAGGCCAGGAAGGCGCCGCCGAGCTGCTTGGCCGCGCCGATGATGACCCAGCCGGGGCCTGCGGCAAGGACGGCCAGATTCCAACGCCGTTTGTTGGAAGCCGTCTTGGCGGGCATGAAGCGCAAGTAGTCCGCCTGCTCGCCGATCTGGGCGATGAGGGAGAGCGCCACACCCGTGCCGAGCCCGAAGCCGATCCAGGAGAAGCCGGAGCCCGCGCCCTCCGTGCCGCCGAAGTGGCCGAACGCGCCCCAGGCGTCCGGGGCCTCGAAGGCGAGGACGACGAACGGGAGCACCATGCCGATGATCCAGATCGGCTGCGTCCAGGCCTGCACCTTGGCGAGCGCGCCCATCCCGCGGAACACGATCGGGATCACGATGAGGGTGGTGACCAAGTAGCCGACCTGCACCGGGAGTCCGACCGCCTGGTGCATGGCCTGGGCCATGATCGAGCCCTCGAGCGCGAAGAAGATGAAGGTGAAGGACGCGTAGATGAGGGACGTCAGGGTCGAGCCGAAGTAGCCGAAGCCCGCTCCCCGTGTCACCAGGTCCATGTCCAGGCCGTACTTGGCGCAGGCCCGGGCGATCGGGATGCCGGTCAGGAAGATGATCGTGGCCGCGGTCAGGATCGACGCGAAGCCACTGGTGAAGCCGTACGTGAAGACGATCGACGCACCGATCGCGAAGTCCGCGAGATAGGCGATCCCGCCGAGCGCGGTACCCGCCACCGTGCCGGGCGACCAGGTCCGAAAAGAGTGCGGCGCATAGCGCAGCGAGTAGTCCTCGCGGCTCTCGTCGGCGGCGAGCTTGGCATAACTCCTCTTTGGCGGTGGGGAGTTGCTCGTGGTGTCGCGGGTGACCGTGTCCGTCATGAGGGTTCCTTCTTCGCTTCTCGCCGACCGGGATGCGGGTACGGTCGAGGAAGCTAGGAGCCGGACATGACGATCCGTAGCGGTATACCATTAACCCGGTGTTACGTGGCCCGGGCATGCGTTAACTCGCGGTCACGGCGCCGGACGGAGGCATCCGGCTATCGGTCACCGGCCGCCCGAAGGGGCGTACGCCGGGGCTATTTGACCGGCAGGTGGTAGGCAATCCGGAAACGGTCGGCGGGCACGACGACATCGGCCGTCTCGACCGGGCGTCCCGAGGCGAAGTACGTACGCTCGATGACCACGACCACATGTCCGGGCACCCCGCCGAGCGCCAGCAGCTCCTCCGCGAGGCCCGGGCGGGCGCCGACCTCCTCCGCGACGTTGTCCACGATCACGTCGATCGCGGCCATCCGCTCGACCACGCCACAGCCGCCGAGGGGGCCCTCCTCGGGCAGCATCACGGGAGTGCGTCCCGTGACGGCCAGGGGTTCGTACGACGTCGAGAGCATCATGGTCTCGCCCGCGTCCCGGAAGACGTACTTCGTGCGCATCACGCGGTCGCCGACGGACAGCGCGAGGCGGTCGGCGATCTCCTCGGTCGCCTCGATCTGCTCGCTGCGCGACTCCCAGGTGCCGCGCGCGCCGGACTCGGCCTGCTCCTGCCTGAAGGGCGTCGAGCCGTTCGACGAGCGGTATCCCGAGCGGGACACCCGGCGCGGCACGGGGCGCTCGCGCACATAGGTGCCGGATCCGGAACGCCCCTCGACCAGGCCCTCGGCCATGAGCACCTTGCGCGCCTCGAGCGCCACGGTGTCCGAGACGCCGTACTCCTCGCGGATGCGGGCCTGCGAGGGGAGGCGGGTGTGCGGCGGCAGTGTCCCGCTGACGATCTGCTTGCGGAGGTCGTCGGCGACGCGCAGATACGCCGGCTGCTCACCGAAGGTCACTGGCCACTCCCATCAGGTTGACAGACAGCAACAGCCTGGCAACCGTGGGTTGTTGACCGCAACCTTAGGCCAAAGAACCACTCGATGTGATGAACGGGGGTTTACCCAGCGGGGTTTCGCAAGGCGCGACTTGAGCCCAACGAGCGAGGCAGTCCGGCGGCACGGGCCGCGGTCACGGTGTGTGCGGGGCCGGGGGTGAGGTCAGACCTCGGACCCTTGGCCGCCCTCACCCGAGTCCTCGGAACCGTCGTCGCCCGAGCCCGGCGCGGTGTCACGCAGCGAGCCCGAGGTCTTGCTGCCGTCCGCCTGGCCGAGCACACAGGTCACCTCGCGGTCACCGTCCGACCAGCTGGAATCCGTGGGGCCGAAGAAGTACAGGTACGCGCCCGAGGACGCCGCGCCCCGGTCCCCCACGTAATCGTCGACGAGCTTGGAGCACTTGTCCTGGGCGACCTCGGTGATGCGGTCCTCGCCCGGGTAGCCGTCGCGGTCGGCCAGGTCGAAGGAGCCGAACACCTCGCCGTGGTGCCGCTCGGCGCAGGGCACGACGTCGACATCGGTCATGTCGCCCTCCATGTCGCCGCCCGGGACGTTGAAGCACTCGCCCTTGTCGAGCGCGGTGACCTGGTTCTCGCGGGCCTCGCGCAGCCCGTCCCGTACGCCGTCCATGAAGTCGGAGGCCGCGCCGGAGAAGAAGAACAGGGCGAGCAGCAGCGACCCGACCGAGGAGAGCGTGAGGCCCGCGACGGCCATGCCCTTGCCCCGGTCGCCGCTCTTCTTGATCTGGACGAGCGCGACGATGCCGAAGATCAGGCCGAGCAGCGGGAGGCAGCACAGGATGCCGACGACGAGCGAGGCGATGGCCCAGCCGTTCACCGGGGACTGCGCGGGAGGCGGGCCGCCGTAGGGGTAGGGCTGCTGCCAGCCGGAGCCGTAGGGGGCCGGCGGGACCTGGCCGTAGGGGCTCTGGCCGTACGGGCTCGGCTCGGGCGCCCCCTGGGCGTCCTGGGGCGGCGGGGGTATGGCCACGCGGGTGCTCCTGCTCGACTCTGCCGCGCGTACGACAGCAACACCGCGCGAACGAATGCGCGAATCGTACGCCGCCCCCGGAAGGGGACGGCGTACGACGTCAGGAACGGTCAGCGGCTACCGGGAGCTCAGAACTGCAGGCCCCAGGAGTCGATCTTGCCGGTGTCGATGTTCGCGTTGTCCGTCACCCGCAGCTTCCAGGTGCCGTTCGCCACCTCGGAGGAGGCGTTCACGGTGTACGTGGTGTTGATGTTGTCGCTGCTGCCACCGGTACCGAAGCCCTTCAGGGTGTACGCGGTCCCGTCGGGGGCGATCAGCTGGACCCGGAGGTCGCCGATGTAGGTGTGCTTGATGTCGACCGGAACCTTCAGCGTCGCGGGGGCGTTGCCCGCGACACCGGTGACGGCGATCGGCGACTCCACGGTCGTGTTGTCGGCGATCGCGTAGTCGGTCGGGTTCGAGAACGACTTGCCGGGCGGGGTGGTCCCGCCGGGGCCGACCTGCAGCAGACGGTTGGGCGAGCCGGTGCCCGGGCTGGTCACCACGCCCGTGCTGGAAGCGGCCACCAGGCCGTCACGGACCTGCGCCGGGGTCGCCGTCGGGTTGTCCGCGAGGTACAGCGCGGCCGCACCCGCGGTGTGCGGCGAGGCCATCGACGTACCGGAAATGGTGTTGGTGGCGGTGTCGCTGGTGTTCCACGCGGAGGTGATCGACGAACCCGGGGCGAACAGGTCGAGCACGGTGCCGTAGTTGGAGTAGCTGGCCTTGGCGTCCGTGTTCGTGGTCGCGCCGACCGTGATGGCCTCGGCCACGCGGGCGGGCGAGCGGGTGGAGGCGTCGGTCGACTCGTTGCCCGCGGCCAGGGCGTAAGTGACGCCGGAGGCTATGGAGTTGCGGACCGCGGTGTCGAGCGCGGTGTCGGCGCCGCCGCCGAGGCTCATGTTCGCGGCGGCCGGCTTGACGGCGTGCTGGGTGACCCAGTCGATGCCCGCGACGACCTGCTCTGTGGTGCCCGAGCCGGAGTTGTCGAGGACGCGGACCGCGACGATCTTCGCCTTCTTGGCGACGCCGTAGCTGTTGCCCGCGACGGTGGCGGCGACGTGCGTGCCGTGGCCGTGGCCGTCCTGGGCGGTGTTGTCGTTGTCGATGGCGTCATAGCCGTAGGAGGCACGGCCGCCGAAGTCGCTGTGCGTGATCCGGGTGCCGGTGTCGATGACGTAGACGGTGACGCCCTCGCCGGCCTTGTCCGGGTAGGTGTAACTCTGGTTCAGCGGCAGCGTCTTCTGGTCGATGCGGTCCAGGCCCCACGACGGCGGGTTGGGCTGGGTGCCGTCCACCTTGAAGACGCGGTTCTGGACGACCGACGCGACCGCCGGGTCCGCCGCGAACCGCTTGGCCTCGGCCTCGGTGGCCTTGACCGAGTAGCCGTTGAGCGCCTCCTTGTACGTGCGCTTGATGTCGGCGCCGTACTCCTTGGCGAGGGCCTTGCCCTTCGCGGACGTCGACTTCGCGGCGCTGTCCTTCAGCGTCACGATGTAGCTGTCCTTGACGGCGCCCTTGGCGCCCGCGTTCTCGATCGTGCCCACACGTGCCTGCGCCGCGCCCGATGGTGGGGCGGACATGACGCCGAGGGCGAGTGCCGCCACGGCTGTCGCGCTGAGGGTTGCGAGTCTTCGCCGTGCAGGACTCTTCAGTGCCATCTGAGGGATCCTCCTCGTTGATGGTGCGCTGGTGGGGGGTGTTGCGGGGGTGATCAGCGATGGTGCGTGGGTGGTTCCGGTGCGCTCACAGAACAGCGGCAGGGCCATGACAGGCCGGGCCGTCAGCGAAAGATTGGCGGATCCATAGGAATCACACAAGGGTCCTGCACAGTCGTAATAGAGCCGCCATGGGCCTGACATGACGCATCGTCATCACATGGGGCATTTAGGTTGTGTTCATGACTGCATTGCCTGATTGTGTCTGCCCTGTTGACGGAACGCGCGTCCCCGCCGGGTCCCTGACCTGGTGCTGCCCCTCCTGCCGGGGTCCACTGGACCTCGATTTCCATCCGACCCCGACGCCTCTCAAGTCCCTTGCGGGGCGCGTCAATTCGCTCTGGCGGTACGCGGAGTCGCTGCCCCTGTCGAACCCCTCGGTCAGCCTCGGCGAGGGGCGTACGCCGGTGGTACCGCTCACGGACCAGGTCTCGGCGAAGCTGGACTTCCTGATGCCGACCCTGTCCTTCAAGGACCGTGGCGCGGTGATGCTGGCCGAGCTGGCGCGCCGGCTCGGGCCCGAGCGCGTGATCGCGGACTCCAGCGGTAACGCGGGGACCGCGGTGGCGGCCTACTGCGCGCGGGCCGGGCTCAAGTGCACGGTGTACGTCCCGCGCGGTACGTCGCCGAAGAAGGTGGAGCAGGTGCGGGCGCACGGGGCTTCGGTGGAGGTGGTGGAGGGGGATCGGGAGGCGACGGCTGTCGCGGCTCGGGCTGCCGCTGATCTGCCGGGGGTTTTCTACGCCTCCCATGTGCACAACCCGTACTTCCTGCACGGGACGAAGACGTACGTCCACGAGCTGTGGGAGGACCTGGGCGGGCGGCTGCCCGACGCGGTGGTGGTGCCGGTCGGGAACGGGACGCTGCTGCTCGGGGCGGCGCTCGCTCTGCGGGAGTTGCACACGGCGGGGCTGATCGACCGGGTGCCGGTGCTTTACGGGGTGCAGGCCGCGGCGGTCTCGCCGTTGGCTGCGGCGTTCGCGGCCGGTTCCTCCGAGCTGGGCCCGCCTGTTGACGTCAAGCCCACCTACGCGGAGGGCATCGCGATTCCGCGGCCGCCCCGGGCCCGGCAGATCCTTTCTGCTGTACGGGAGTTCGGCGGGTCGATCGTGACGGTGCCGGATCCGGCGATCGCCGCGGCACAGCGGGATCTGGCCCGGCGCGGGCTTTATGTCGAGTCGACCGGTGTTGCCTGCTGGGCGGCTGTGCACCGAGGGGCGCTGGCCACGGTGCTGGCGGGGCGGGGCGTGGTGGTGCCGCTCTGTGGGGCGGGGGCGAAGACCGGCATGGCGGAGGTGGTGGGGGTGGAGTGAGCGGGCCGGACGGCTAGTTGGCGACGATTTGGGACCGGGTGGCGTGCTGTTGTGATCGGCGGGCGCCAGGTTTTCGTCGCTTTTCGTCTTCGCGTGACATTCGGTGTCCACCTTGGCCTGTTTTAACCTGACCCATACCCACGCCGGTTATGTCACTGGCACGGTGCCGGATGACGGTGCCCGGGTCCGCCCAGCCCCTGCCGGATCTGCCCGGTGCCGTCGTCCGCACCACTGCGGAACTCCAGGGGGCTCCCCGTCCCCGCCGTCAGGGTGCGGGTCCGGAAGGTGGACTTCCTGATGTCTTCGACCACACCGAACCATTCCTTACGCGGCTCACCCGCTTCGGCCTCCTTACCCTCCTTACCGCGCAGGCTGCGCGGCAGGCTGGCCGTCCTGTTCTCCGCGCTGGCGCTGGCGCTGTACGGCATGCTCGCCGTGGCCGTCCCCGCGTACGCGGACGACCACATCCAGATCACGGACTCGGCCGACCCGGTCCCGGCCAACACGCCCTACGACTACATCGTGACTGTCCCCAACCCGCTGTATCAGGGCGGCTTCGGCGAGATCACCGTCGATCTCAGCGGCGCCGCGGCCACCTTCACCGGCGTCTACTCCGCCGACCACCCCTCCATCGTGTGCAGTGCATCCGGAACCCACGCGACCTGCCATGCGACGTTCAGCCCGGGATCCGCGCCCATCCACATCAACTTGACGGTCCTGCCGACCGTTGAGGGAACAGTCGACGCCGACACGGAACTGATCGGCATGCAGCCCCTCGGCTCCGACAGCACCACCACCACGATCACTGCGGGTGGCGGCGCCGATGAAGCCGACCTGGCCACCACCGTCACCGACTCGCCCGACCCCGTCGCACTCGGCGGCTCCTTCACCGACACCGTGACCGTCACCAACAACGGCCCGGACAATGCCACTTCGGTCGAGACCTCCGTCGCGTACACGGGCGCCGCGTCCACGCTGGGCACGGTGAGCCCCAGCCAGGGCACCTGCACCCCCAGCGGCTCCACGGTGAACTGCGCCCTGGGCTCGCTGGCCAACGGCGCGTCCGCCACCGTGACGATCACCGTTGAACCGTCGGCGACCGGCACCGTCACCGCGACCGCCACCACCACGGCGACCGAGGACGACCCGACGCCCGGCAACAACAGCGACGCCGAGTCGACCACCGTCAACAACGCCAACGGCTGCACGATCACCGGCACCAGCGGCAACGACACCATCAACGGCACCAACGGCAACGACGTGATCTGCGCCCTCGGCGGCAACGACACCGTCAACGCCGGCAACGGCCACGACACCGTCTACGGCGGCGCAGGCAACGACACGCTCAATGGCGACAACGGCGACGACACCCTCCACGGGGGTGACGGTGACGACGCCCTGAACGGCAACAACGGCAACGACACCATCAACGGCGGCGCCGGAGACGACACCGCCGACGGCGGCAACGGCAACGACACCTGCCCCGGCACCGAACACCCGACGAGCTGCACCGCCTAGCGGGCCCGGCTCCTCCCGCACCACCCCATGACGCTGTCCCGGCCGCCCTCACCACCGGCCGGGACAGCCCACGCCCGACTTGGGGCATTTACCGATAAATGCCGGACCGGCTGTAAGACTCGGCCAGGTGACCAAGCGCCTGATCGCCGTCCTGCTCACGGCCGCCCTCGCCGCCCCGGCCACCACCGTGACGGCCGCCGCCTCCGATCGCACCGACCCGGGCGGCGAGTGCGCCCCCTCCCCCGACTGGACCCCGGCCGCCACCTCGCCCGGCGCGACCGGAGCGGCCCACGCCTACGTCGGGAACGGCTATCTCGGCGTACGCGTGCCACCGCGCGGGACCGGGTACGACGCGTCCACGGCACCGACCGGCTGGCCCCTGTTCACCCCGCGCTACGACGGCGCCTTCGTCTCGGGCCTGTACGCCGTGGACGCCACGAGCCCCCGCAACACCGGCCGGCAGGCCATCGCCGCACTCCCGAACTGGTCGGCGCTCGACATCGCCACCGGCGGGCCCGGCGGGGAGACGTACGGGCCCGGGAGCCGGATCTCCCGGTACCGCCAGACGCTGTTCCTGCGCTGCGGATTCGTGCGTACGTCGCTGACCTGGACGGCGGCCGACGGGCGGCGCACGGACCTCCAGTACGACGTCCTCGCGGACCGCAACGCCGCGCACAGTGCGGCCGTACGGCTCAGACTCACCCCGCACTGGGACGGCCGGGCCACCGTCACCGACCGGATCGACGGGCGGGGCGCGCGGCGCCTCGCGCAGCTGGCCGGTGGGCCGCAGGGGCGCGAGACGATGGATGTCGCGTTCCGGGCGGAGGGTACCGGGACCGTGGGAGCGGTCGCCTCGACGCTGCGAGCTCCGGGACCGGTCGAACGAGCGCGCCCGGCACGGGACTTGAGCGTCGCCCAGTCCGCCTCCTTCCCCGTCCGCAGCGGGCGCGCCTACGTCGCCACCAAGTACGTCGGCGTCGACACCACCCTCACCGCACAGGCCCCGCGCGCCGCCGCGGGCACCGCCTCCCTGCAGGCCGCCCGGCGCGGCTGGACCCCGCTGTTCGCCGCGCACGCCGGTGCCTGGCAGGCGCTGTGGTCGTCGCGGATCGAGGTGCCGGGGCGTCCGGAGCTGCAACTGTGGGTGCGCTCGGCGCAGTACGGGCTGTACTCGGCGCTGCGCCGAGGCGCCCGGGGCAGCATCGCCCCGGCCGGGCTGACCAGCGACAACTACGCGGGCCTGGTCTTCTGGGACGCGGAGACCTGGATGTATCCGGCGCTGCTCGTCACCCGGCCCGAGCTCGCCCGGCCCGTCCTCGACTACCGGTACGAGACGCGCGCGGGAGCCGCCGCCAACGCCCGGAAGCTGGGCTTCAAGGGGCTGTTCTACCCCTGGACGAGCGGCAGTTCGGGCGAGGTGTGGTCCGAGTGCCACAGCTGGCGGCCGCCGCACTGCGTCACCCAGAACCACCTCCAGAGCGACATCGCGCTCGCCGTCTGGCAGTACTGGCAGGCGACCGGCGACCGCGCCTGGCTGCTCGAACGCGGCTGGCCGCTCCTGAAGGGGCTCGCGGAGTTCTGGGCCGACCGGGCCGACGACAATAAGGACGGCACGTACTCGATCAGGCAGGTGGCCGGGCCCGACGAGTACAGCAACGGCGTGGACGACGCCGCCTTCACCAACGCGGGGGCCGCCACCACCCTGCGCCACGCCACCCGCGCGGCCCGAGCCCTCGACCAACCCGCCGATCCCGCCTGGGAGTTGATCGCCGGCCGCCTGCGGATGCCGTACGACCCCAAGCGCAAGATCTTCCTGCAGTACGCCGGCTTCGACCGCCCGAACATCAAGCAGGCGGACACGGTGCTGCTCACCTATCCCCTGGAGTGGCCGATGCCGCCGGGCGCGGCCGCCGCGACCCTCGATCACTACGCCGCGATCACCGACCCGGACGGGCCGGCCATGACGGACTCGGTGCACGCGGTCGACGCCGCCGCGATCGGGGAGCCCGGGTGCGCCGCGTACACGTATCTGCAGCGGGCGATCCGGCCGTTCGTACGCGGCCCCTTCGCGCTCTTCTCCGAGGCGCGCGGCGACAAGGCGGGGGCCGACGATCCCCTGGCCGGGTCGCCCGCACAGGACTTCCTGACCGGGAAGGGCGGGTTCCTGCAGGTGTTCACGCACGGCCTGACGGGGCTGCGGATGCGCGAGGACCGGGTACGGCTCGATCCGATGCTGCCCCCTCAACTGCCGGGTGGGGTAAGGCTGTTCGGGCTGCGCTGGCAGGGGCGTACGTACGATCTCGCCATCGGGCCGCGCGAGACGACGGTGCGGCTGACGGAGGGCGAGCCCTTCACGGTCGAGACGCCGCAAGGACGGTTCACCGTCGGTTCGTCACCCTTGGTTCTCAAGACGCGGCGGCCCGATCTCGTACCGAGCGGGAATCTGGCGCGCTGCAGGCCCGCGACAGCCACCTCGGAGGAGCCGGGGCTGTACGCGGCGGCCGCGGTGGACGGCAGCCCCGCGACTCTCTGGCGGCCGGGCGCCGCCGGGGCCTCGCTGACGGTGGATCTGCAGCGGACGACCGCGATCCAGGACGTGCGGGTGACGGGCACGCGCGCGTACCGGGCGACCGTGTCGGCCGACGGGAAGCGCTGGGCGGCGCTCGCGCCGGGGATCCGGGGGCGGTTCGTGCGGATCACACAGACGGGCGAAAAGCCCACCGAGGTAAGCGAGTTGACCGTCATGTGATCGACGTGTCGCCGTGGGCCTCAAGGAGCTTGCGCAGGCCGGCCGCGACCTGGTCGCACTCCTCGCGGTCCAGGGCGGCGGCGATCCGGGCGTAGTTGACGAGGTGGGCCGCCATCACCTTGTCGATCACCTTCCGACCCTCCCCCGTGAGCCGGATCTGCACGGTCCGGCGGTCGCCGCCGTCCCGGACCCGCTCGACCAGGCCCTTGGCCTCCATGCGGTCGATGCGATTGGTGATCGCGCCCGAGGTGACCATGGCCGCCTTGAGGAAGGCGCCGGCCGTCAGTGCGTACGGCGGGCCGGAGCGTCGGAGCGTGGTGAGGACGTCGAACTCGCCCAGTTCCAGGCCGTGTTGGGACGAGAACGTCTTCTGCTCCTTCTCGATGACGCGCGCGAGGCGCTGAATACGGGCCAGGACCTGTACCGGCCAGAGGTCTTCGGCCAGCTCCGGCCGCTCCTCGACCCACTGGCCGACGATCGCGTCCACCGCATCACCCATGACAGCTCCTCACTCAGCTTCGACCCTCGATCTCTCAATATTAAGACACTTGACGTTGAACGACACCGACTGCTTTTATCTCAACGTTAAGAAAATCAATCTTCAGGGGGTTCTCGTGTCCATCGCTGCCGCACGCACCGTCGTCCGACCGGCCGACGCCGCAGCCCCACCCCGCCAAGTCCCCGTCCTCTGGCTGGCGTTGCTCGCCACCCCCATCGCCGCGGGCGCCAACGCGCCCGTGCTGATCCTGCCGGACATGGGCCGCTCGCTCGGTGTCTCCACGGCCACCGTGACCTGGCTGGTCACCGCCTTCGCCTGGGCCATGTCGATCGGCACGCCGCTGCTCTCGGGGCTGATCCGGCAGCGCGGCGTGGCGGCCGCGCTGAAGGTCGGCTCCGCCTTCGTCGTGGCAGGCACCGCGCTCGTCTCCTTCGCGCCCTGGCTGCCGCTCACCCTCCTCGGGCGGGCGGGGCAGGCGATCGGCGGTGCGGGACTGGTCGCCGTGGCGCTGAACCTGGCCGGGAGCGCCAAGCGGATGGGCGTCATCACCTCCGGGTTCGGCATTCTCGGGGCATCCGGACCGCTGCTCGGGCAGCAGTTGAGCTCCTCCGTGTCCTGGCGCCTCTCGCTCGCCGTGTCCGCGCTCTCGCTGCTCGCCGTGCCGGTCGTGGCGCGGCACGCGAAGTCGGCGCCGCCCGCACCGTCGACGTTCGACGTACGCGGGGCCGGGCTCCTGGTCGCGCTCGCCACCTCCCTCGTACTGATTCCCAAGGCGCCCCTGCCGGCGCTGGGTGCGGCGCTCGTCGCCGCCGCGTTCCTCGGCGTACACCTGAAGAAGCGCCCGGAGGGGTTCGTACCGGCCGCGCTGCTGCGGTCGCGGGCCTTCCTGACCGCGTCCGCCGTCGCGCTTACCCTCTCCACCTCGTACTTCGCGCTGCTCTTCGCCGTGCCGCAGCTGATCAAGGACCGGACCGACTGGAGCGTCGGCGCGGTCGGCACGGGGCAGCTCGTCGCCATGCTCGCCGGGTCGGTGCTGTCCTGGCTGCTCGCGGCGGCCTCGGCACGGATGGGGCGGCGTTCCGTGTACGGGATGCTGCTCGGGGTCGGGATCACGGCGGCCGTCGTCGCGGTGTTCGCGAGCTGGGCGCCACTGCTGCTGCTCGCCACCACGGCCGCGATCTTCTCGGCGACCGGCAGCAACGCGTGCCTCGCCATGTACGCGGGCCAGGCCTCGCCGGCGCCGCAACGGCCTTCCGCGATCGGCCTGTTCGTCCTCGCCTATCAGCTGGGCGGCGCGCTCGGTCCGGCCATCGCGGCACTGCTCGTCCTGTCCTGAACGGCTGCTCGTCCCGTCTTGAACGGCTGCTCGTCCCGTCTTGAACGGCCGCTCGCCCTGTCCTGAACGGCCGCTCGCCCTGTCCTGAACGGCCGCTCGCCCTGTCCTGAACGGCCGCTCGCCCTGTCCTGAACGGCCGCTCGCCCTGTCCTGAACGGCCGCTCGCCCTGTCCTGAACGCCCGCCCCGCCCGCTCCTGACCGGCCGCCGTCTGTCTAAGGTGCTCCGATGACCACGCCCACCACCGGGTCCGTCCCGTCCGCCCCGTCCTCCGAAGTGACCTTCCACGTCAACGGCAGCCCCCACACCCTACGCCTCGACAACCGCACCACCCTCCTGGACGCCCTGCGCGAGCGGCTCGCGGTGACCGGGCCGAAGAAGGGCTGCGACCACGGGCAGTGCGGCGCCTGCACCGTCCTCGTCGACGGACGCCGGATGAACGCGTGCCTGCTGCTCGCGGTCACGCTGGACGGGGCCGAGGTGACCACGGTGGAAGGGCTCGCTTCGGGCGGTGAACTGCACCCGGTACAGCGGGCGTTCCTGGAGCGGGACGCGTTCCAGTGCGGGTTCTGTACGCCGGGGCAGCTGTGCTCGGCCGTGGGAATGCTGGCCGAGAGCGAGGGAGCGGAGCTCTCCGACGCCGACGTACGGGAGCGGATGAGCGGGAACCTCTGCCGGTGCGGGGCCTACCGGAACATCGTGCGGGCCATTCAGGACGCGGCCTCGCAGAACGGTGCCGTCTGATGCAGACCTTCGATTACCTGCGAGCCGCAAGCCCCACCGAGGCCGTCGCCGCCGTCACCGGCGCGCCCGGCACCCGCTTCCTCGCGGGCGGCACCAACCTCGTCGACCTGATGAAGCTCGGCGTGGAGCGCCCCGACCGGCTCGTCGACATCGGCCGGCTCCCGCTCGACCGCATCGAGGAGACCGTGGACGGCGGTCTGCGGATCGGCGCGACCGTCCGCAACAGCGATCTCGCCGCCCACCCCTTGGTCCGCGAACGCTGGCCCGCACTGTCCCAGGCCTTGCTCGCCGGGGCCTCCGGGCAGGTGCGCAACGCCGCGACGGTGGGCGGGAATCTGCTGCAGCGCACCCGCTGCGGCTACTTCCAGGACACCTCGAAGCCGTGCAACAAGCGGGTCCCGGGCAGCGGTTGTCCGGCCCGTACGGGAGCCCACCGGGATCTGGCGATCCTCGGCACGTCCGAGTCCTGTGTGGCGACGTACCCCGGCGACATGGCCGTCGCGCTCGCCGCCTTCGACGCGCGGGTGCGGCTGCTCGGCCCGGACGGGGCCACGCGCACGGTGGAGCTCACCGGGTTCCACCGGCTGCCGGGCGACGATCCGGCGCGGGACACCGTCCTCGCACACGGGGAGCTGATCACCGCCGTGGAGCTGCCGCCGCTCCCCGTCGCCGCGCGCTCGGTCTACCGCAAGGTCCGCGACCGGGCCTCGTACGCCTTCGCGCTCGCGTCGTGCGCCGCCGCCATCGACGTACAGGACGGTGTCGTACGTGAAGTCCGGTTGGCTTACGGGTCGTTGGCGCCCCGGCCGTGGCGGGCCCTCGCCGCCGAGACCTTCCTGACCGGGCGGCCCGCGACCGCCGAGTCCTTCGCCGCGGCGGCGGACGCCGAGCTCGCCGCCGCGCGGCCGCTGCCCGGCAACGCCTTCAAGGCCGGGCTGGCCCGCAACCTGACCGTCCAGCTCCTCACCGACCTCACGGAGGGCGCCCGATGACCAGCCTCTCGGCGCCCTCCCTGGGATCCCCGGTCGCCCGCCTCGAAGGCCTCGCCAAGGTCACCGGCGCCGCCCGCTACACGGCCGACCGCGACTGCGACGCCTACGCCTGGCCGGTTCCCGCGACCATCGCCAAGGGCCGTGTCACCGGCTTCGACGCCGCCGAGGCGCTCGCGCTGCCCGGTGCGCTCGCCGTGCTCACGCACGAGAACGCGGCGCGGCTCGCCTCCGAGGACGTACCGGCACGTCTGTGGCTGCTCCAGACGCCTCGGGTGGCGCATCACGGGCAGTACGTGGCACTGGCCGTCGCCACCTCCCTGGAGGGCGCCCGCGCGATGGCCGCCGCACTGCGGGTGACGTACGAACAGCAGCCGCACGACGTGGAGTTGAGGGCAGACGGGCCGACCGTGCACGCGCCCGCGACGGCCTTCACCGGGAAGCCCACGGATGTGCTGTGGGGCGATGCGGACGCCGCGTACGAGGAGGCGCCGGTACGGGTCGACGCGACCTACCGGACACCGGCCATGCACCAGCACCCCCTGGAGCCGCACGCGGCCGTGGCGGCCTGGGACGGGAACCGGCTCACCGTGCACGACAGCACGCAGTCCTCGAACGCCGTCGCCACCCTCCTCGCCCGGCTCTTCGGGATCGCCGCCGAGCAGGTCACCGTCGTCGCCGAACACATCGGCGGCGGCTTCGGCTCCAAGCTGGCGGGCGTGCAGCCCGTGCTCGCCGCCCTGGCCGCGCGGCACACCGGGCGACGGGTCAAACTCACCCTGCCCCGGCGGGAGTTGCCCGCCGTGGTCGGCCACCGTTCCGCCACGATCCAGCACCTGCGGCTCGCCGCCGACCGCGCCGGACGACTGCTCTCGCTCAGCCACGAGTCGGTCGCCGAGGAGTCCCCCGTGGGCGCCGTCCTGGAGTCCCCCGGCCTGGTCAGCCGTCTGATGTACGCCCATCCCCACAGCCGCACCACCCATCGCGCGGCCCTCCTCGACGTGCCCGCGCCCGGCATGATGCGCGGGCCCGGCGAGACGCCCGGCATGTTCGCGCTCGAATCGGCGATGGACGAGCTGGCGCAGGCGGCCGGGATCGATCCCGTCGAGCTGCGGCTGCGCAACGAGCCGGAGACCGACCCCGAGACCGGACTCCCCTTCAGCAGCCGCAACTTGACCGCCTGCCTGCGCGAGGGCGCGCGGCGCTTCGGCTGGCACGCGCGCGATCCACGGCCCGGGGTGCGACACGAGAGCGGCGGCCTGCTGATCGGGACGGGGGTCGCGGCGTCGACGTATCCGGCGAAGGTGCTGCCGTCGACCGCCGAGGCGGAGATCGACCGGGGCCGGGACGGGGACGGGGTCGGCTACGTGGTGCGGATCAACGCCACCGACATCGGCACCGGCGCCCGCACCGTCCTCGCGCAGGCCGCCGCCGACGAGTTGCGGGTGCCGCTGGACCGGGTGCGGATCGAGATCGGCTCCACCGCGCTGCCGACCGCGCCCTCCGCCGGCGGCTCGTTCGGCACGACGTCCTGGACCTGGGCCGTCGTCCGGGCCTGCCGGGACCTGCGGGAGTCCGGGGGCAGCTCGGCGTGGGTGGACACCGGGGCGGAGGTCGCCGCGGCGGCCGACCGGTACTCGCGGCACGCCTTCGGGGCACAGTTCGCCGAGGTGCAGGTGGACACGGTCAGCGGGGAGGTGCGGGTGCGGCGGCTGCTCGGGGTGTTCGCGGCCGGGCGGATCCTCAACCCGCGTACGGCGGACGCCCAGTTCACCGGCGCGATGGTGATGGGCCTGTCGATGGCGCTGCACGAGGGCAGCCACTTCGACCCGGAGTTCGGCGACTTCACGGAGCGCGACCTGGCGGCGTACCACGTCGCGTCCCATGCCGACATCCCGCAGCTGGAAGCCCACTGGCTCGACGAACACGATCCGGCGACGGGCCCGTTGGGCGCCAAGGGCATCGGCGAGATCGGCACCACGGGCACGGCGGCGGCGATCGCGAACGCGGTGCACCATGCCACCGGGGTCCGGCTGCGGGAGCTGCCGCTGCATCCGGACCGGGTACTGGAGGCACTGGCGGTACGCGGCTGACCTCGGGGCCCGGCTCCCCAACTGCCTTGTACAGTCGGGGAGTTGCGGCCTTTGGGAGTCGGCGAGTCGGGCTAGCGGAGTTCACCCTCCAGCAGCCCCATGGTGACCATGTCGTGCCACTGCCCGTCCCGCCGGAAGCAGCTCCGCAGCCGGCCTTCCTCGACGAAGCCGACCTTCTTGTAGATGTGCTGGGCGGAGACGTTATCGGCCACGACCGTCAGCGTGATCTTGTGCAGGCGCATCTTGTCGAAGCCGTACCGGCACATGGTGCGCATCGCGTCGGTGGCGTGGCCGCGCCCCCAGTAGTCCTTCTCGCCGAGGTAGATGTCGATCTCGGCGACTCCGGTCTCCGGCTCCGCGTCGTGCAGCATGACCAGGCCGATGAGCTGGGAGTCCGCCAACTCCTCGATGCCGTAGATGACATCGCCGTACGAGTTGCGCGGCCGCTCGGCCAGCCACCTGGCGACGCTCTCCAGGTTCTGCTCGTACCCGTCCCGCATCCACCGCATGACCTCGGGGTCGTGGTTCCAGCGCCAGAGCGCCTCGGCGTCGTCCGGGCCCATGGCGCGCAGGCCTATTCGTTCTCCTCGAACCATGCCGATCAGCCTCTCCAGATCACGATGAAGAGCCGATCCTAGGTCGCCGACCTGGGAGCCCCGCCACCGAGGGTCCGGTTTGAGTAGGCGCCGTGGCGCACCTGGGTAGTCCTACTCATGCCGCCGCCGGTCCTCCGCCGCGAGCATGGTCGAACCGGAATCGCACCGGAGTCGCACCGGATCACTCGGCCACCCCCAGCTGGAGGCACCCTCATGGACCACGCCCGGAATCACCAGGCCGCCTTCACCGCCCCGCCGTTCCCGGGGTGGGGTGCCGGGTGGCAGGCCCCGCGGCCCGCCGCCGGCCGCCGGGAAGGCGCCCTGCTGGGGGTCGGGATCGCGCTCTGGGGCGTGACATACGTGAGCCTCGGTCTGCTGACGTGCGCCTGGGGCGTCGTGCTGATCTTCTGGGCCGCCGCGGGCGAGCCGGTGGGGCCCTACGTTCTCCACACGGTCGGCGCCGCCCTGGGTGCCGCCGTCCTGCTGGCCGCCCTCGCCTTCGCCCCCGGCATCCGCAAGCTGTCCGCCGCCGCGCGCCTGGCGCTCCTCGGCGCCCTGGCCTGCCCGGGGCCGCTGGTGCTCGCGCTGTGGACCTGGTCCGCCATGGACTGACGCGGCGTCAGGCCATGGCGGCTCATCGTGGCGGCTCATCGTGGCGGCTCATCGGGGCGGCTCAACTCCCGCTCCGGTGACCGCCGCAGGCTGTAGGCCCGCTGTATGGAGTGCTGTACGCCCTGCTCATAGCGTCGACGCGGTGTACTACCTCTGCCTCGCCATCAGGCTCCTGCTGATCGGCGTCTTCTCCGTAGCGACCTGGGGGAAGCTCAGACACCGGTCGGCGTTCCGTGAGTTCGTGCGCTCGGTCGCCGGTCTGCGCCTCTTCCCCGCCGGTCTTTCCACCGCGATCGCCGTCTCGGTGATCGCGGCCGAGGCCGGCTCGGTCGTCCTCCTCGCGATCCCCGCCGCCCCCGCCGTGACAGGCGTGGGCTTCGCGCTCGCCGGCTGTGTGCTCGCCGCCTTCGGGGCCGGGATCCTGGCCTCGCGGCGCGGGGGCGCCCGCGTGGCGTGCCGTTGCTTCGGCACGAAGGGCGTGGTGCTCGGCAAGCCGCACATCATCCGCAATCTGCTGCTGGCCGCGCTCGCGGCCGTCGGTTTGCTCGCCGTACTCACCGGTACGACGCCGAGCAGCCTGCACCCCGGAGGCACGGCCATCGCCGCCCTCGCGGCCGGTGTGGGCGGACTTCTCGTCGTACGCCTGGACGATCTGCTGGCCCTGATCGCTCCGACCGCGGATCCCCGCACCGGATCACCGACCGCTGACAGGAGTTTCCGTTGATCTTCCTAGTCGTCGCCGTGGTGCTGCTCGCCGCGCTGTGCTGCTTCGAACTGCTCGTCCTGTTCGCCGTGTTGCGCCGGCTGCGGGAGCACGAGGAACGGTTCGCCGTGCTGGGCGATCACGCCTCCGCACCCGAACCGTACGACTACGCGGAGCTCGAGGGCCGGGCCGCTCCGTCGCTCGCCACGCTCCTGTCGGGCGAGGCCGGCCTGGTCGGCTTCTTCGACGTGAACTGCGACACCTGCCACGACAAGGCACCCGCGTTCACCCGGCTCGCACCCGAGCAGCAGGCCGCCTGCGCGATCGTCGCGGGCAGCCCGCCCGACGAACTCGTCGGGCTGCTCGACGGCGTACGGACCGTCGTGACCGGTCCCGAGAGCGACAAGTTGGTGAAGGAACTCGGCATCCAGGCATTTCCCACCTTCCTGTACGTCGGACCGACGGGCGTCGTGGAACGCGCGGGATTCGAGCCGGCGGACGCGGTCGCCCCGGCGCACGAACCAGAGGCAGTCACCGAGCACGGGCCAGAGGCCGTCACGGAGCATGAGCCCCAGGCCGTCACGGCGCACGAGCCAGAGGCAGTCACGGCGCGATGAAGGACCGCACCGGTCCCCGGGGCCTGCTGCGACAGCTGCGGCTGGCCTGGCGAAGCTGCTGGGCCGCCGCACCCTGGATCTGGGCCGGGCATCTGCCGCTCGCCGTGACGGCGGGGCTCGTCCCCATGGCCACGGCCTGGCTGACCAAACTGCTCGTCGACGCGCTCGCCGAGGGCCGGCAGTCGGCCGCGGTGCAGGCCGCGACCGGCCTGCTGGTGGTGGGCCTGCTGAGTGGGGTGCTTCCGCAGCTCACACAGTTCCTGGGCAATGAACTCCGGCGGCGCATGGACTGGTTCCTGCGCGACCGGCTGCACTCCGTGGTGGGCCGATTCCAGGGCCTGTCCCGTTTCGAGGATCCCCGGCTCATCGACCGGCTGCGGATGGCGGCCCAGACGACCGGCGAGACGCTGATGCCCGTGACCGGCAGCATGGCGGACATGGGGCGCAACATCATCGCCCTGCTCAGCCTGCTCGCCACGCTCCTCGTGCTGAGCCCCGTGATGGCGGTCGTGGTGCTGATCGCCGCGGTGCCGGTGCTCGTCGCCGAACTGTGGCTCTCGCGCAAGCGCGTGAACATGGTGGCGGCGACCTCGGCCGGCATCCGCAAGGAGCTGTTCTACTCCGCCCTGATCACCGAGGAGTCCGCGGCCAAGGAGGTGCGGCTGTTCGGCCTCGGCGACTTCCTCAAGGGGCGGATGCTGCGCGAACTGCACACGATCCAGCGCGCGGAACGCCGCCTCGACCGGCGTGACGCCGCGGTGCAGAGCGGGCTCGCGGCGCTGTCCGCGCTGGTCGCGGGCGCGGGTCTGATCTGGACCGTGCAGGCGGCCGCGGCCGGCCGGCAGACGCCCGGTGACATCGTCGCGTTCGTCGCCGCGGTGGCCGGGGTGCAGGCGGCGCTGATCGGCCTGGTCGGCAATATCGGGCTGGCCCATCAGGCGCTGCTGATGTTCTCGTACCACACCTCGGTGATCGAGCTGCCGGACGACGTGGCACCTCGTGACGGCGGCGTACGCGGTGAGGGGCCGCTGCCCGCTCTGCGGCGCGGCATCGAACTGCGCGACGTCTGGTTCCGTTACGACGAGAGCCACCCCTGGGTGCTGCGGGGCGTCAACCTCTTCATCCCTGCGGGCAGTTCGGTCGCCCTCGTCGGGCTCAACGGCGCGGGCAAGAGCACGCTGATCAAGCTGCTGTGCCGGTTCTACGACCCGGACCGGGGATCGATCAGCTGGGACGGCGACGATCTGCGGGACGTGCCGCCCGCTCAACTGCGCGAGCGGATGGGCGTGTTGTTCCAGGACTACATGAACTACGACCTGACGGCGGCGGAGAACATCGGCATCGGCGCGCTCGACCTGCTGGACGACCGCGCGAAGGTGACGGAGGCGGCCCGGCTCGCCGGCGCCCACGAGCTGGTAGACGGTCTGCCCCAGGGGTACGACACCATGCTGAGCCGCATCTTCTTCGCGGACGGCGAGGACGCCGAGGAGACACCCGGGGTGGTGCTTTCCGGCGGGCAGTGGCAGCGGCTGGCCCTCGCCAGGACGCTGCTGCGGCAGGACCGGGACCTGCTGATCCTGGACGAGCCCAGCGCGGGGCTCGACGCCCGGGCGGAGTACGAGATCCACGCCCGGCTGCGGGCGCACCGCGCCGGCACCACCAGCCTGCTGGTCTCGCACCGGCTGAGCGCCGTACGGGAAGCCGACACCATCGTGGTCCTCGAAGAGGGACGCATCACCGAGCAGGGCAGCCACGCCGAGCTCATGGCGCGTGCGGGCAGCTACGCGCAGCTGTTCACCGTGCAGGCGCAGGGCTATCAGGAGGTGGGCAGCAGCGCGGGCGGATCGGCCGAGGAGGGCTCGACGGAGAGCAGTTCGGCCGCGTAGAGCCGGATCAGCTCCGGCATCCGGAACAGGCCCCCGCCCACCGCGTCCAGGAGCCAGCCCTCCACCAGGGCGTCCAGGATGCGCAGCACCTGCCGCGCGTCGACGCCGAGCAGTGCCGCCGCGTCGGCCGCCGTGAACTCCTGTGCGCCGAGCAGGCTCAGCCGCGCGAACGCCTCCGGGGCTCCGGCGACGCCCCGGACGAGCAGTTCGCGCAGGCTAGCCCCGATGCAGGCGCGCACGGACAGTCCGCCGGCCTGGAGCTCGTCCAGCCGGGACCGCGGATCCCGCAGCCGGTCGCGCAGTGCCGCGGGCGACCAGTCCGGCCGGGCCCCGAGCCTCGCCCCGGCGATGCGCAGCGCCAGCGGGAGCCGGTCGCAGAGCCGGACGATCTCGGCCGTTTCCGTCAGCTCCGAGCGCACCCGCAGCCCGCCGGCAACCTGCGAAAGGAGCAGCAGCGCATGCTCCTCGGCGAGCAGGCCCAGCCGGACGCGCACCGCGTCCACCTCCGGCAGCGCGCCCCGGCTGGTCACCAGCACGGCACAGGCGCCGCTCGCCGGGATCAGCGGCAGGACCTGGGCGCCGTCGACCACGTTGTCAAGGACGATCAGCAGGCGCCGGCCGGCGGTGACCGCCTGGTACAGCGCCGCCAGTTCGGCCGGCCCCTCCGGCACCCGGTCCGGCGGTACGTCCAGCGCCCGCAGGAACCGGCCAAGGACCTCCACGACGCCCATCCGACCCGTACCGGGGCCGTCGCCCTGGAGGTCCGCGTACAGCCGGCCGTCGCCGTACGTGTCACCGAGCTCGTGCGCGACGCGCAGTGCCAGCGCCGACTTGCCGACGCCGCCGCGCCCGTACAGCACGACGGTGGGAGCCCCCGCGCGGACGGTCGACGGCGGGCCGAGGGCGGCGCGGACCGCGGCTATCTCGCGGCTCCTGCCGGTCAGGACGCAGGACTCCCCGGGCAGTTGGTAAGGAACGCTGCGCCCGGCCGGCCGGGCGGTCCGGGGTGCGGGCGGCCGCGTCGCGCCGCCGACCCGCGACAGCGCCGGATCGCGCATGAGGATCGCCCGCTGCAGCTGGCGCAGCTCCCCGCCGGGGTCCACGCCGAGCTCGTCCCTGAGCAGCTCACGTGTTTCGGTGAAGACCTCCAGCGCACCCGGCACATCACCGCTCTGGTAAAGCGCCCGCATCAGCCGCCCGACCAACTGCTCGTGCATGGGGTGCACCTTGACCGCCTGGCGGAGCCGGTCGATGGCCGGGGCGTAGCGCTCGAGCCCGATCTCTATGTCGGCGAGCCGCTCGGCCGTACCGAGATGCGCATGGGTCAGGTGCTCCGTGAACAGCCGCAGCTTCGGCCCCTGCACGACGTCTTCCAAGGGCGCCGCACGCCACAACTCCAGGGCCTGCGCGAAGTGTTCGCAGGCCCTGGCGAGGTCACCCTGGGCGGCCGCGCGGCGACCCTCGGCGTCCAGCGTGCGGTAGCGGAGGTGTTCGAGCTCGATGCCGGCCATCCGCAGCGTGTAGCCGGACCGGGAGGTGACCAGCCGGTCCGGCCCCGTTGCCGCGTCCCCGGCCAGCATGCGGCGCAACTGCATCACGTACGTCCGCAGATTGGCCACCGCCGACTTCGGTGGCTCGGCCCCCCAGATCTCTTCGATCATCGTCGCCAGCGGAACGGCCCTGCCCTCGCTGACGAGCAGCAGCGCGAGGGCGGTACGCAGCTTCGTCGCGCCGATCAGCACGGGCCGGCCGTCGACGCGCAGCTCCAGCGCGCCGAGGATGCCGGCGTCGACGGCGCCTGTCCGGGTCTGGGTCCTGCTCCCCAGTGCGGCGATGCTCACGCTCTTTCACCGCCGAGCCGGCGCACCATGACGCCCAGCAGGCGGTCGGCGGGGAAGAAGCCCCGCTGCCGGGAGTCGATGCCGTCGGGGTTGTCCCCGAGGACGACGAGCGAGCCGGCCGGCACCGCGTCCACCGCGGGCTGCCCGTCGCGTCGCGTCACGCCCGCGGGCACCGGCTGACCGGGCAGTGCGGCGACCCGCTTGACGTTCCAGGCGCCCTCCACGACAGGGGCGTAGTCCCCGGTGATGTCCGGCGGTCTCAGCACGACCACGTCGCCCCGGCTGAGCCGGTCGGCGGTTCTGCGGCGTACGACGATCCGGTCTCCGTCGTGGAGGGTCGGGGACATGCTGCGTCCCGACACCGTCACCACCACATACGACCTGCGAACGTGAAAGGCGGCCGCCAACGCGGCCGCCAGGAACACGGATACACCGGTGGTCAGCCGCATCTCCGTTGCCTCCCGCCGTTGTTGCTCAAGGTACGTAGATCGCGGAACAGCAGGATCATCCGAAACACGCGTCACTCATGTCAATCCCCTTACAACGAACGGGTGTTCGCGCCCGGAGGTACGTGACTGTACGAGCCGCTGTACCGGTGCGCATATGTCTCACGCATACGGTGCGGATGCGGCGTATGCCACGCCGGTGAGGCTGGAGAAGGGATGCATCACATGACAGGGATGTTGAGGAAGATGGGCGACAAGGCACTGGCGCGCCTCGCGCCCAGCGCGACCGCACAGGCCGATTCCTCCTTCTACAGGCACTGCTACTGCCGCGAGCGGTCCGACTTCCGGCAGCTGTGCCACATCGTCGGCGGCACGACCGGCTGTGGCTCGTGTCAGGCGTACCGCACCTGCGGCGGCTGACCACACCCTGAGGCGCGAGCCCCCGGCCGCGCCACAGACGCACCACCTGGAAACAACAAGGGGTCGGCTCCCGAGGAGCCGACCCCTTGCCATCTGTACGCCTGTTGTACGCCTCACGAACTGCGGGACCGCAGTCGCGGGCTGCTCACACGTTGAAGCGGAACGCCTGACGCAGAGCTCCCACCTGCGTAAACGTTGCCACTGAGGGCCCCATCCAGCACAGATCCAGCACCGTCGGAACCCATCCAGCACATCCAGCACGCCAGGTCTGCCCGAAGCGGAGCATGGAGGCCGACTCGTTCGGCGTTGCGGTCAGTGCGCTAGGCGGCGCTCGGGGACTGTGCGAGGCATTCCATCAGCGCCTTGCGAGCAGCAGCGGTCTCAGCGATGGCGTTGGTGAAGTCCTTGGACGCGGCTGTGGCAGCTGCCTCGGCGGCTGCCACAGCGGCTGTGTCGGGGTTGGCATCGGTCTCGGGGTCCGGCGCACTAATTGTGGCCGCGTCTACCCTGTTGGCGACTACGACGGTCTGGTGCTCCGAGACGTCTTCGGCCTTGAGGTAGGCCAGGTGCTTCTGATCGCAGTTGCCGGCGGCGGGGGCCTGGTGCGGCTCGGCCAGGGTGGTCTGGGCCGAGGCGGTAGCGGGCACGGCCAGGGCCAGAGCCGTGAAGGTGCAGATTGAGAGGTTCTTCCAGGTACTCATGGCTCACGAGCCTGGCCTGCCCCGCTCGCAGCTCCCCTTTGCCCCGCCGCGGGCTGGGCCGAACGGCCCAGCACAGTGCAGTGCACCCGCACAGCGAATATCGCTGTACGCCTTCGGGGCTCACCCCGCTCAGGAAGCGCGAGTACACGGGAGATCCAAGAGGTGGCGATGTGTCAGATCATCCGGCACCGATCCGGCACGGTCGGAACCCATCCAGCACGCCCGCCGCTGCGCCGACCCGACCCGCATGTAGGGGCTTTCCCTTCGACTGTTGTGTACACCTGTGGCACTCGGTACTCTTGAGCGCATGACGCAGCCTCTGCCCATAGAGTCCATCCGAGACGTACGCGCACACCTCGCCGAGGTCGTAGAGCGCGCCGATCGCGAGGACGTGCCCACCGTGATCACTCGCCGGGGCAAGCAAGTCGCCGCGGTCGTTTCCATCGAGGTACTACGCAAGTACCAGGAGTGGGAAGAGCGCGAGATCAACCGGATCATCGACGAGCGCATGGCGAATCCGGCAACCGGCATCCCGATCGAGGACATCATGAGGGAGACGCTGGCGCGCAGTGAGTGAGTACCGCACCGTCTTCCGGCCTGAGGCCCAGGCCGAACTGCGCAAAGTTCCGCGCGACATGGCACTTCGCATCCTGGCCAAGCTGACCGAGCTCGAGGGTGATCCGCTCGGCTTCAACACCACCGCGCTCGTATCGCAGCCGGACCGTCGCCGACTGCGAGTCGGCGATTACCGAGTCGTCTACACGATCGACAACGGGGAACTGGTGGTGTGGGTCGTGCACATCGGGCATCGCTCGACCGTCTACGACACCTGACCCAGACCTGATGCACCGTCAGAACATCCAGCACCTATCCAGCACGAGCACAACGAAGGGGTCGACACCGCAAGGCGTCGACCCCTCCCGACCTGCACACTTGACGCGAAATCTTACGTGCAGTAGCGAACTGGTCACACGTTGAACCGGAACTCCACCACGTCCCCGTCCTGCATGACGTAGTCCTTGCCCTCCATGCGCGCCTTGCCCTTCGCGCGGGCCTCGGCGACCGAGCCCGTCTCGACCAGGTCGGCGAAGGAGATGATCTCGGCCTTGATGAAGCCCTTCTGGAAGTCGGTGTGGATAACACCGGCCGCCTCGGGGGCCGTGGCCGCCTTCTTGATGGTCCAGGCGCGGGTTTCCTTCGGGCCTGCCGTCAGGTAGGTCTGCAGGCCGAGGGTGTCGAAGCCGACGCGGGCGAGGGTGGCCAGGCCCGGCTCCTCGGCGCCGACGGACTGCAGGAGCTCCAGGGCGTCCTCCTCGTCGAGCTCGGCCAGGTCGGCCTCGAGCTTGGCGTTGAGGAAGATCGCCTCGGCGGGGGCGACCAGAGCGGACTGCTCGGCCTTGAAGGCGTCGTCGGTGAGCTCTTCCTCGTCCACGTTGAAGACGTAGAGGAAGGGCTTGGTGGTGAGGAGGTGCAGGTCGTGCAGGAGCTCCTCGCTGTCCGAGCCCTGGAGGATGCCCTGCGAGGAGAGCGTCTCGCCGCGCTCCAGGATGTCCTTGGCCGCCTCGACCGCCGCCACCTTGGGGGCGATGTCCTTCTTGATGCGCGACTCCTTCTGGAGGCGCGGCAGGACCTTCTCGATGGTCTGGAGGTCGGCGAGGATCAGCTCGGTGTTGATCGTCTCGATGTCGCTCTTCGGCGAGACCTTGCCGTCGACGTGCACGACGTTCTCGTCCTTGAAGGCGCGGATGACCTGGCAGATCGCGTCGGACTCGCGGATGTTCGCCAGGAACTTGTTGCCCAGGCCCTCACCCTCGCTCGCGCCGCGCACGATGCCCGCGATGTCGACGAAGTCGACGGTCGCCGGGAGGATCTTCTGCGAACCGAAGATCTCGGCGAGCTTGTCGAGGCGGGGGTCGGGGACGCCGACGACGCCCACGTTCGGCTCGATGGTGGCGAACGGGTAGTTGGCCGCCAGCACGTCGTTCTTGGTCAGGGCGTTGAACAGGGTCGACTTGCCGACATTGGGCAGACCGACGATTCCGATCGTGAGCGACACGCTTCTTACCGACTTCCCATACGTCAGGGCTTCAGAGCTTCAGGGCCGGCACCGCGGAGCTGCCGGGCCGGTCAACCAGTCTACGGCGTGCGGGGCCGGGGACTCCTCGACGGCCGACCCCCGCCCCCACGACGTATCGAACGCAAGGGCAAGGTGCCCCAAAGCGCGTGTCCAAGGCCGGTCTCCCGGCATCCGCCGACCTAGGTTGGTTCGGTGGAGCAACACAGGACGCGTCCCCCGCAGCCCCGATCGCGACGACCCGCGCCCCTTCCGCCGCAGGCCGGCGGGGCCGGCGACAGGACCGGTTCCGGCACCGTCTACCGGGCCGCCTCCCGCAGCGGGCGGCCCGTGCCGCCGGTCGCTCTCACCCTGCGCCGGGGTCTGCTCGCCGCTCGCCGGGCCGTCGAGGCCGTGCGGGCGATGCCCAATCCGCGCCTGACCGGTCTGGGCAGCGGGCTCTTCGCCGCCGCCGCGATGCTGGTGCTCGCGAGCCTGGACCGGCTGCTCCTGGACGGGTCGATGGTGGCGTTCGGGCTGCTCTTCCTGCCGGTGAGCGCGCTGACCGCCTTCTGGGTGCGGCCCGCCGACCTGGTCACCGCGCCGGTCGGGGTGCCGATCGCCTTCGCGGTGGGGCTGCTGCCGATCGCCGGGGGCTCGGACGGGTTCGGCGGGCATGTGATGGGGCTCGTCACCGCCCTCGCCATCCATGCGGGATGGCTGTACGGCGGGACGCTGGTGGCCGGGCTGATCGTGACCGTACGCAAGGTGAAGCTGATGGCTCGCAAGCGGGCTGCCCGGGACGCCGCTCGCGGGGCCCGGCCGCCGCACCGCCGGGTGCCGGCGGCCTGACCGGCCGCGTACGACCGGCTCACCGTCGCTTGCTCAGCCGCGTACGCCCGCCTCCTGCGACGCGGCCATCGCGGCGCCCACGATCCCCGCGTTGTTCAGCAGCTCCGCCGGCACGATCTCCGCCCTGATCCCCTCGATCAGCGGCAGGAACTTCTGCGCCTTGCGACTGACCCCGCCGCCGATGATGAACAGCTCGGGCGAGAACAGCATCTCCACGTGGGCCAGGTACTTCTGCACCCGGTGCGCCCAGTGCTCCCAGCTCAGCTGCTCGTCGTCGCGGGCCTTGGTCGAGGCCCGCTTCTCCGCGTCGTGGCCGTGCAGTTCGAGATGGCCGAGCTCGGTGTTGGGCACGAGGCGGCCGTCGATGAAGAGGGCGCTGCCGATGCCGGTGCCGAGGGTGAGCAGGATGACCGTGCCCTCGCGGCCCTTGCCGACGCCGAAGTGCATTTCGGCGACGCCCGCCGCGTCCGCGTCGTTGAGCACCGTGACCGGCGCTCCGCCCAGGCGCTCGCCGAGCAGGGCGCGGGCGTCCATGTCCACCCAGTCCTTGGACACGTTGGCAGCCGTACGAATCGTGCTGTGGCCGGTGACGACCCCGGGGAAGGTGACGCCCACCGGGCCCGACCAGCCGAAGTGGTCGACGACCTCTTTCACGCAGTCGGCCACGCTCTCGGGCGTCGCGGGCTGCGGGGTCAGCACCTTGTGCCGCGGCTCGGCCAGGTCGCCGCGGTCGAGGTCGACCGGGGCGCCCTTGATGCCGGAGCCGCCGATGTCCACGCCGAAGATCTGCATGGACCCTACGTTACGACGTACGACTGACAGTCACTTGTCGGAGTCGGAAGACGAGGGACCGGAAGACGAGGGCGCGGAGCCCAGTGCCGCCGCCTCCGCGCGCAGATCGCGGCGCAGTTCCTTGGGCAGCGAGAAGGTGATCGACTCGTCGGCGGTCTTGACCGTCTCCACGTCCGCGTAACCGCGCGCGGCCAGCCACTCCAGGACACCGTCGACCAGGACGTCCGGGACCGAGGCGCCGGAGGTCAGGCCGACCGTGGTGACGCCCTCCAGCCAGGCCTCGTCGATCTCGTCGGCGAAGTCCACCAGGTAGGCGGCGTCGGCGCCGGCGCCGAGGGCGACCTCGACCATGCGCTTGGAGTTCGAGGAGTTGCGGGAGCCGACGACGATCACCAGCTGGGCGTCCTCGGCGAGCTTCTTGACCGCGATCTGGCGGTTCTGCGTCGCGTAGCAGATGTCGTCGCTCGGCGGCGAGAGGAGGTTCGGGAACTTGCCCTTCAGGGCGTCGACCGTCTCCATCGTCTCGTCCACGGAGAGGGTGGTCTGGGAGAGCCAGACGACCTTCGACTCGTCGCGGACCTCGACGTTGGCGACGTCCTCGGGGCCGTCGACCAGCGTGATGTGCTCGGGCGCCTCGCCGGAGGTGCCGATGACTTCCTCGTGGCCCTCGTGGCCGATCAGGAGGATGTCGTAGTCCTCGTTCGCGTACCGGATCGCTTCCTTGTGGACCTTGGTCACCAGCGGGCAGGTCGCGTCGATCGTGGCGAGCTTCCGCTCGGCGGCCTCCGCGTGCACGGTCGGGGCCACGCCGTGCGCCGAGAACATCACGATGGAGCCCTCGGGCACCTCCTCCGTCTGCTCGACGAAGATCGCGCCCTTCCGCTCCAGGGTCTGCACGACGTACTTGTTGTGGACGATCTCGTGGCGGACATAGATCGGGGCCCCGTACTGCTCCAGGGCCTTCTCGACGGCGATCACGGCACGGTCCACGCCGGCGCAGTACCCGCGCGGGGCGGCGAGGAGGACGCGGCGGGCGGCAGTCGTTGCAGTCATGCACCCATCGTAAGGCCGCCTCCAACGGGTCAAAGATCGCCACCTTGGGGAGGATGAGGGGGCGTGGAGCTACAGGGGGCGATGCGACCCAGGAGGCGCGCGATGTCCGGTGACGGCGCGGGATCAGGCGACGGAGCAGGCGACGGCGGTGCCGCGCACGCGCGCGTGGCGGGCGCCGAAGGCGCGGGATCGGCCGACGGAGCAGGCGGCGCGGCGGCCGACGGCGGGCTGCGGCGGAGCCTCGGCTTCCGCGACCTGGTCGTCTACGGGCTGCTCTTCATCGCCCCGATGGCGCCGGTCGGCGTCTTCGGCGCGCTCGACGCCAAGTCGCACGGGGCGGTCGCCCTGGTCTATCTGGTGGCGACGGTCGCCATGGCATTCACCGCATTCAGCTACGCACAGATGGTGCGGGTCGTCCCCCAGGCGGGCTCCGTCTTCGCCTACGCGCGCGCCGCGCTCGGTCGTGGGCCCGGGTTCATCGCGGGCTGGATGGCGATGCTGGACTATCTGCTGATCCCCGCGGTCGCGTATCTCTTCTCCGGGATCGCGATGAACGCCCTGGTCCCCTCGGTCTCGCGCTGGGTGTGGACCGCGCTGGCCGTCCTCGTCACCACCGCACTGAACCTGTGGGGGGTGCGGGCGGCCGCCCGCGTCGGGTTCGCGGTACTCGCGATGGAAATCGCCGTCCTCCTTGTCTTCATCGTCTCGGCCGTGGTCGTGCTCCTACGCGACGGGGCGCAGCGCGACTGGCTGTCGCCGCTGACCGGGGACGGGGGTTTCTCGCTGTCGGCGGTGCTCGGTGCCGTGTCGATCGCGGTGCTCTCCTATCTGGGCTTCGACGCGATCGCCTCGTTCGCCGAGGAGGTGACGGGCGGGTCGGCGAAGGTGGCGCGGGCGGTGCTGTTCTGTCTGGCGCTGGCGGGGTTCTTGTTCATCGCGCAGACCTATCTGGTGGCCTTGCTGGAGCCGGTGTCGTCGGCGCAGCTGGCGGCCGAGCCGGGCAAGCAGGGGTCGGCCTTCTACGACGCCGTGGACGCGTCCGTCGGGGGCTGGCTGCACGACCTGGTCGCCGTGAGCAAGGCGATCGGGGCGGCCTTCGCGGCGCTGGCCGGGCAGGCCGCGGCGGGGCGGCTGCTGTTCGCGATGGGGCGTGACCGGAGGTTGCCGAAGGCGCTGTCGCGTACGGATGGCGGGGTGCCGCGGGTCGCGCTCGGGATCGCGGCGACGATCACGATGGTCGCCGCGGTGTGGGCGGCGAGCCGGGACGACGGGATGGACCACCTGGTCTCGGTCGTGGACATCGGGGCGCTGGTGGCCTTCACGATGCTGCACGCGTCGGTGGTGTCGTGGTTCGCGGTACGCAAGGAGGGCGGGGCGGTGAGTTGGTGGCGGCACGTGCTGGTGCCGGTGGTGGGTGCGGCGATCGCCGTCGCGGTCATCGTGGAGGCTTCGCGGGCCGCGCAGGTGGTGGGGGCGGTGTGGCTCGTGGTGGGGCTGGGGGTGTTGTTCGCTCAGCGCGGGCGGCAGGCGGCGGGGATCTCGGCTGGGCCCTGACCGGGCTGAAAGGGCAGGCTGAACTGTCAGCCGGGACGGCTACGCTCGCCGCATGGCCCTGAACACGTCCGCAGAAGCCCCGCTGCCCGTCGGCGAAGTCTCTCGGCTCATCGGAGGGTGGATCGACCGGCTCGGTGCCGTGTGGGTCGAGGGGCAGATCACCCAGCTGTCCCGGCGGCCCGGGGCCGGCGTGGTCTTCCTGACCCTGCGCGATCCGTCGCACGACATCTCGGTGAGCGTCACCTGCTTCCGGCAGGTCTTCGACGCGGTCGCCGATGTGGTGACCGAGGGCTCGCGGGTCGTCGTCCTCGCCAAGCCCGAGTGGTACGCGCCCCGCGGCAGCCTCTCGCTGCGGGCGACGGAGATGAAGCCGGTGGGCGTGGGCGAACTGCTCGCCAGGCTGGAGCAGTTGAAGAAGGCACTCGGCGCGGAGGGGCTGTTCGCGGCCGACCGCAAGAAGCCGCTGCCGTTCCTGCCGCAGCTCATCGGGCTCGTGTGCGGGCGGGCCTCGGCGGCCGAGCGGGACGTGCTTGAGAACGCGCGGCACCGGTGGCCTGCGGTCCGCTTCGAAGTGCGCAATGTGCCGGTGCAGGGCGTGCACGCGGTGCCGCAGGTGGTGCAGGCGGTCAAGGAGCTCGACGAGCTGGCCGCCGTGGACGTGATCATCGTGGCGCGCGGCGGGGGCAGCGTGGAGGACCTGCTGCCTTTCTCGGACGAGCAGCTGGTACGGGCCGTCGCCTCGTGCCGTACGCCGGTGGTGTCCGCGATCGGGCACGAGCCGGACTCGCCGCTGCTCGACCTGGTGGCGGACCTGCGGGCGTCCACGCCGACCGACGCGGCGAAGAAGGTCGTGCCGGACGTCGGCGAGGAGATCGAGCGGGTGGAGCTCCTGCGGGAGCGGGCCCGGCGGTCCGTGCGGATACACCTCGACCGGGAGGAGCGGGGCCTGGACGTGGCCATGTCCCGGCCGTCCATGGCACATCCGCACCGGATGGTGGACGAGCGCGAGGAGCAGCTCACGGCCCTCCTCGACCGCAGCCGCCGCACGCTCGGGCACCTCCTGGACCGCGCCGACTCGGAGCTGACCCACACGCACGCGCGCGTGGTGGCGCTTTCGCCGGCCGCGACGCTGCAGCGCGGGTACGCCGTGCTGCAGAAGGCGGACGGCTCGGTGGTGCGGGCACCGGGCGAGCTCGCGGCGGACGAGGAGCTGCGCGCGCGGGTCGCCGAGGGCGAGTTCACGGTCAAGGTGACCGACACCGACGCCCCGGCCGAGGACTGACTAGGGCATCGCGCACATGAAGTACTGCCGCAACATCGTTGTCGTAAACGGGATTTAAGGTGGAAAGCATGACCAGCACGCAGGAAGCGCTCGGCTACGAGCAGGCGCGTGACGAGCTGATCGACGTCGTCCGCCGCCTCGAAGCGGGCGGCACGACCCTCGAGGAGTCCCTCGCCCTGTGGGAGCGGGGCGAAGAGCTCGCCAAGGTCTGCCGCCGCTGGCTGGAGGGCGCCCGGGCCCGGCTCGACGCGGCGCTGGGCGAGGAAGGGGACGAAGACGGGGCCACGGAGGTCTAGGTCCGCGAAGACGGGGCCACGGAGGTCCAGGTCCACGAAGACGTGGCCACGGAGGTCCAGGTCCACGAAGACGTGGCCACTGGGGCCCAGGTCCGCGAGGGCAAGGACGAGGCCGAGAAGTTCGGGTCTGCGAAGTCAGCGCCAGGTCGCGGCCCCGCGAGTTCAGGAAGTCCGTGCGCAACCGCAGGAAGCCGAGTCCGTTCCGACTCCGGGGAGTGCGGGGAGTTCGAGCCGGACCGCCACCGGCCGGGAATATCCCAGCCCCCCTGACTGCTGGGGATAACCGCAGGTTGCGGGGCTGAGGTCCCGTCCTCGCGGGACGTTCGCCCTTGGATCCCGGGGCGTTCATCGAGAGAGAGTTCGCTGTGAGTGCGCTCACCTCGGCCCCCGTTTTGGTTGAAGCTTCAACCTGTTGTGTCGTATGGTCGACCCGCACGATCGTTTCACCACCGCTTGCGAAGAAGAAGGTTGCCTCACATGTCCCTCGAGCTCGACGCCACCGCCCAGGACCTCCTGTTCCGTGAGGCCCGCACCGCCAACACCTTCACCGACGAGCCGGTGACCGAGGAGCAGATCCAGGCCATCTACGACCTGGTGAAGTTCGGCCCCACGGCCTTCAACCAGACGCCGCTGCGCGTCACCCTGGTCCGCTCCCCCGAGGCCCGCGAGCGCCTGGTCAAGCACATGGCCGAGGGCAACCAGCCGAAGACCGCCACCGCCCCGCTCGTCGCGATCCTCGCCACGGACAACGAGTTCCACGAGGAGCTCCCCAAGCTGCTCCCGCCCATGCCGCAGGTCAAGGACCTCTACTTCTCCGAGCGCCCGGTGCGTGAGCAGTCCGCCCTGGTCAACGGCGCCCTGCAGGCCGCGTACTTCCTCGTCGGCGTGCGCGCCGCCGGCCTCGCCGCGGGCCCGATGACCGGCTTCGACTTCGCCGGCGTCCAGAAGGAGTTCCTGGACGACGACCACACCCCGCTGATGGTGGTCAACATCGGCAAGCCCGGCGAGGACGCCTGGTTCCCGCGGCTGCCGCGCCTCGCGTACGACGAGGTCGTCACCACCGTCTGAGCAGGATCCCGCAGACGCTCCGGAGCCGTACGGTCCGGCAGACATCGCAAAGGCCCCCGGCAGCAGCCGGGGGCCTTTCCGATCATCAAGATCAGCAAGATCAGGAAGTCGCTACGCCTTCAGCGCCTTCGCCATCTCGGTCAGCCGCGCGAAGGACGCCGACCCCGTGACCACGATCGTCGCGCCCTTGTCCTCGCGCACCAGGGCGTCGTAGGTGTCGCCCTCGTAGCGCGTCCAGGTCTCGCCGCCGATCTGCTCGGTCTTCGAGGTCTTCTCGGCGCTCTGGCTGACCCGGTCGATGAACTTGCGCGGCGTCTCGGTGGACTGCTCGACGGCCACGTACTGGCTGCCGTCCGTCGTATGGAAGCCCAGATGCCAGGCGTTGGCCTTCTCGTCCTTGTACCACCTGGACGTCGGTACCCAGTCCCCCTTGGCCAGACCCTCGGGGGCGAGCACCGGGTACGGCGCCGTACGCCGGGCCTGCAGGAGCTCGACCCGGTAGTCGACCGCCGTCGGCGGGGTCCGGGTGTCGTCATGCGGGATGAAAACGTAGATCGCTGCCACCACGACGCCGACCACGGCCAGCGACTGGAGCATGTTCCGTACGTTCTTGGTGCCTTTCATACCTGCCACGCCCCACATCTTCGCAGGTGCGATACCAGCCAGGTGCCACAGGGCCCCCACCGCTCATGCGTGGGGTGGTCTGCTCATTTTGTCGGCCTGGAGATAGAGTCACGGCACACCCTCATCCGGCCGTCGTCGTATCAGAAAGGTGCGCTCCGATGACCGAGCAGCAGCAACATCATCTTCCGTCCGAACTCGAAGTCTCTCCGGAGGCTCCTGACCGCAACCTCGCCCTGGAGCTCGTCCGGGTCACGGAGGCCGCCGCCATGGCGGCCGGCCGCTGGGTGGGCCGTGGCGACAAGAACGGCGCCGACGGCGCCGCCGTGCGCGCCATGCGCACCCTCGTCCACACCGTTTCCATGAACGGTGTCGTCGTCATCGGGGAGGGCGAGAAGGACGAGGCCCCGATGCTCTTCAACGGCGAGCGCATCGGCGACGGCACCGGCGCCGAGGTCGACATCGCCGTCGACCCGATCGACGGCACCACGCTGACCGCCAAGGGCCAGCCCAACGCGATCGCCGTGCTGGCCGCCGCCGACCGCGGCACCATGTTCGACCCGTCCGCGGTGTTCTACATGGACAAGCTGGTCACCGGCCCCGAGGCCGCCGACTTCGTGGACATCAACGCCCCGGTCTCGGTGAACATCCGCCGGGTCGCCAAGGCCAAGAAGTCCGCGCCCGAAGACGTCACCGTGATGATCCTGGACCGCCCCCGCCACGAGGGCATCGTCAAGGAGATCCGCGAGACCGGCGCCCGCATCCAGTTCATCTCGGACGGCGACGTCGCCGGTTCGATCATGGCGGTACGCGAGGGCACCGGCGTCGACCTCCTCATGGGCGTCGGCGGCACCCCCGAGGGCATCATCAGCGCCTGCGCCATCAAGTGCCTGGGCGGCACCATCCAGGGCAAGCTCTGGCCCAAGGACGACGCCGAGCGCCAGCGCGCCATCGACGCCGGCCACGACCTGGACCGGGTGCTCTACACCAACGACCTGGTCTCGGGCGACAACGTCTTCTTCGTCGCGACCGGCATCACCGACGGCGAGCTGCTGCGCGGCGTGCGCTACGGCGCGGAGACCGCGACCACCGAGTCCCTGGTGATGCGCTCCAAGTCGGGCACGATCCGCCAGATCGACTCCACCCACAAGCTGTCGAAGCTGCGCGCGTACAGCGCGATCGACTTCGACCGCGCGAAGTAAGTGGCGACGTAAGTGAAGTAAGCGGTACGCAGCCGTAGTTGGCGGTACGTCGACGCGGAAAGGGCGCCCCTTGTGCGGAGGGGCGCCCTTTCCGCGTACGTACGAGAACGCGTTCTTCGCGTACGTACGAAAGACTCCTAACCGGCGGCAGCTATATGCGGCCCGGAAGTCCGCGCGGCCTTCTGCAGTTCCACGTCGCGCCTGCGCCTGCGGGCGAGGACCACGCGGCGCTCGGCCGCGGTGAGGCCGCCCCAGACGCCGTACGGCTCGGGCTGCAACAGGGCGTGCTCGCGGCATTCGACCATCACGGGACAGCGGGCGCAGACCCGCTTCGCGGCCTCCTCGCGCGACAGGCGCGCGGCCGTCGGCTCCTTGGACGGAGCAAAGAAGAGGCCCGCCTCGTCCCTTCGGCACACCGCGTCCGCGTGCCATGGGACGTCCCGGTCCCGTGGCGGCCCCTCCGGATTTCGCGTCGGCACCCGCTGGGCCGGAACTGCGGCGACCTGCAAGGACTGATGCCGGGATTGCAGCACGGTCTACTCCTGACGACGTATTCGCGAGCGAGAGACGATGCAGCTCTCCCTACCCGCTGTACGCGCGCCTATGCACTGAGTTCCGATGTACGGAAGTTCGCGTTCAGTGACCGAGGTGTTTGCGGAACTCGCGCTGGATCCGGTCGTGCAGGTCACGAACGAGCTTGCCCCGCTTGGGCCTTGCCTCGATGTTCCCGAACACCGAGAAGCCGTCGACATGCACCACCGGGGCCTGGTCGTCGTCCGATTGCAGCGTCACCACTTCGAAGTTCCCGAAGACCCCGCTGCCGGAACCCCGCAGCGAAATGTTCTCCGGCACCCGCACCTCGACATTGCCGAAGACGGAGACCGCCTTGATGACGACGTGCTGGTACTCGAAGAGCGCCTCGGTGAGGTCGATCTCCACATTCCCGAACACGGCGTACGCATGCGTCCTGCGCCCGATCTTCCAGCGCCCCTTGCGGGTCGAGCTGCTGAAGACCGCGACGAGCTTCTCGTCGGGGATGTCCGGGACCTGTCCCGGGGGCATCGTCGCGTAGGAGTGCGCGCCGGCGGACTGCTGCCCGGCGCCCGCCGCGGGCAGGTCCACGACCAGTGGGTCGAGCTCGGCGAGCGTCTTGGCGGCCAGGACCGCGTCGACGCGGTCGGAGTGCTCCTCCGCGGTCAGCCGGCCCTCGGCCAGGGCCTGGTGCAGGATCTCCGCGACGCGATCGCGGTCGGCGTCCGAGGCGCGCAGGCCGACGGGCTGCTGCGCCGTGTCCGTCGGCAGGGGCTGCTGGGGTCGCTTTTCGAGGTCCACCGGCCCAGCGTACCCAAACGCGATAGATCGCGACTAGCCGCCGAGGGGACGAGACGGCGACGAACTGAGCCTTACCTCACAGACTTGGGCGTTCCTCCGAGCTCTACGCTGGATGCGCGCCGCCAATGGAGGCCGCGCCGCTGTCTGCCGAGTTGAGGAATGGCCGAAATGCCAGAGTTTGCGTACTCCGATCTGCTCCCGCTGGGAGAAGACAACACTCCGTACCGACTGGTGACCGCCGAGGGTGTCTCCACCTTCGAGGCCGACGGCCGTACGTTCCTCAAGGTCGAGCCCGAGGCGCTGCAGAAGCTCGCCGCCGAGGCCATCCACGACATCCAGCACTACCTCCGCCCGGCCCACCTCGCGCAGCTTCGCCGCATCATCGACGACCCCGAGGCGTCCGGCAACGACAAGTTCGTGGCCCTGGACCTGCTGAAGAACGCCAACATCGCGGCGGCCGGCGTGCTCCCGATGTGCCAGGACACCGGCACGGCGATCGTCATGGGCAAGCGCGGCCAGAACGTGCTCACCCAAGGCGGCGACGAGGAGGCCCTGTCGCGCGGCATCTACGACGCGTACCAGAACCTCAATCTGCGCTACTCGCAGATGGCCCCGCTGACCATGTGGGACGAGAAGAACACCGGCTCCAACCTGCCCGCGCAGATCGAGCTGTACGCGACCGACGGCGGCGCCTACAAGTTCCTGTTCATGGCCAAGGGCGGCGGTTCGGCGAACAAGAGCTTCCTCTACCAGGAGACGAAGGCCGTTCTGAACGAGGCCTCCATGATGAAGTTCCTGGAGGAGAAGATCCGTTCGCTGGGGACCGCGGCCTGCCCGCCGTACCACCTGGCGATCGTCGTCGGCGGTACGTCCGCCGAGTTCGCGCTGAAGACCGCCAAGTACGCCTCCGCGCACTACCTCGACGAAATCCCCGCCGAGGGAAGCGAGTTGGGGCACGGCTTCCGGGACAAGGGCCTGGAGGAGAAGGTCTTCGAGCTCACCCAGAAGATCGGCATCGGCGCGCAGTTCGGCGGCAAGTACTTCTGCCACGACGTCCGCGTGGTGCGCCTCCCCCGGCACGGCGCCTCGCTGCCCGTCGCGATCGCCGTGTCCTGCTCGGCCGACCGCCAGGCCACCGCGAAGATCACCGCCGAGGGCGTCTTCCTGGAGCAGCTGGAGACGGACCCGGCGCGCTTCCTGCCGGAGACCACGGACGAGCACCTGGACGAGGCGAGCGACGTCGTCACCATCGACCTCAACCAGCCGATGGACGAGATCCTCGCCGAGCTCAGCAAGTACCCGGTCAAGACCCGCCTCTCCCTGAACGGCCCGCTCGTGGTCGCGCGCGACATCGCGCACGCCAAGATCAAGGAGCGGCTCGACGCGGGCGAGGAGATGCCGCAGTACCTGAAGGACCACCCGGTCTACTACGCCGGCCCCGCCAAGACCCCCGAGGGCTACGCCTCCGGCTCCTTCGGCCCGACCACGGCCGGGCGCATGGACTCCTACGTCGAGCAGTTCCAGGCGGCAGGCGGCTCCAAGGTCATGCTCGCCAAGGGCAACCGGAGCAAGCAGGTCACCGACGCCTGCGACGCGCACGGCGGCTTCTACCTCGGCTCGATCGGCGGACCGGCGGCCCGGCTCGCGCAGGACTGCATCAAGAAGGTCGAGGTCGTCGAGTACGAGGAGCTCGGCATGGAGGCCGTGTGGAAGATCGAGGTCGAGGACTTCCCGGCGTTCATCGTGGTCGACGACAAGGGCAATGACTTCTTCCAGGAGCCGGCCGGGCCGCCGACCATCCTGAGCATTCCGGTGCGCGCCCCCGGTCAGGGCTAGTACCACCGGCCGTACCCATCGGCCACACCAACGGGTCACCCTCCGCAGTCGTCCGATTGCGGAGGGTGTTTTCGTGTCCAAGGGTGGGAGCACCGCGTGCCGTGCCGTGCGGCCCTGTACGGAAGGACCCCACCGCCATGCTCCGCAAGAAGGCCCTGACCGCCTCCCTGAGCGTCGCCCTGTGCGGAACTCTGGCCGTGGTCCCCGTGGCGTTCGCCGCGCCGAAGGAACCCACCCCGGCGCCCATGCCGGTCGGCACGAACCCGCCGCTGCCCCCGCTGCCGTCGCTCACCTCGCCGCCGGCCGCCACGCCGAGCGCGACTCCGTCCCCGTGGGGCTGGCCCTTCAACCAGCCCGCGCCGTCCACCTCACCCTCCGCCACCCCGACCGGCCCCACGCTCACCATGGACGAGGACCCGCAGCGTCAGCGCGAGCGCCTTGCCAAGCACTTCAAGCTGATCGGCAAGTCCGGCCGGGCCACCGGCGGCTCGGCCGACCTGGCGGGCACGGTCATCGCCGGCGAGAAGGACCCCAAGAAGATCGACGAGGCCGTCGCGGACGCCAACAAGGAGCTCGACAACCTGATGGCGTTCGCCCCCGGCGGCGCCCCCAACAGCCCCCTCGCCGACCGGGCCGGCGCGGCGGGCCGGGACGTCAGGTTCACCGTCGATCTGCTCAAGAAGGACCACATCCAGCTGGGCGAGCAGGCCAAGAAGGGGGACATCGCGGGCTGGATGACCACCATGGCGTTCATGATCATGCACCTGGGATTCCTGACCGCGGACATCTTCTTCGCGCTCGGCATGAACGTCGCCCAGGCCTTCCTCCCGTTCCCGCTGCCCGACTTCAAGATGCCCGAGATCGCCCCGCAGGCCACTCAGCCGCCGCCCGCGAACCAGCCACAACCGAAGCCCGGCAGCACCCCGAACCCGCAGCCCCGGCCGTGACCAACCCCGAGGTGCCCGTGCCGCCGCCTCCGCCCGAGGAGCCCGGCACGGATCCGGCACCCGGGCAGCCGGAGCCCGTGGCGAGCGAGGCGCCCGCCACGGGCCGCTGGCCGCACCTGCTCGAGCGGGCCAACTGGGTCGCGCTCGGACTGACCGCGGCGGCCACGGTCCTCTTCGCCGTCCGCTACTTCGCCGACAAGGTCGACACCGGGCACACCCAGCGCGACGGGTGGGCGCCGCTGATGATCTCCGGCGTCCTGTTCGCGCTGTCGCTGTCCGCCGCTCTGCTGCGGCCGTTCCTGCTGACCACGAAGCGGTGTGCGCTGATGGCCACGGCCGCCACCGTGATCTTCGCCGTCGGCATCGTGACCATCTGGCAGATCGTCGCCCATGACATGGAGACGTCCACGATGGTCGGCAAGCCGGTGAACAGCCTGGCTGCCACGGACAAGCACCTGGAGCAGACCCTGGGCAAGGCCTACCCGAAGTTCCGGAAGATCCCCACCGGCCTGTTCATCCAGGGCGCCAAGTTCTCCAGCCCCGAGGAGGTCGAGGTCAACGGCTATGTGTGGCAGCGCTACACGGACGACGTGCCGGAGACCAGCCGTGGCGTGACCTTCCCCGAGGCGCCCGACGGCTACGACCTGGAGCAGGTCTACAAGGCCAAGACCACCGACGGGCTGACCGTCCAGGGCTGGCACTTCAATCTGACGCTGCGGCAGAAGTTCGAGTACGAGCGATACCCCCTGGACAAGCAGAACATCTGGCTGCGGATGATGACCGTGAGCGCCTTCGAGAACGAGGTCCTGGTGCCGGACTTCTCGTCGTACCCGCCCTGGCGCTACGACAACGTGGGGCTCGACCAGGACATCGTGTCCGCGGGCTGGTCGCCGTACTACACGGGCTACAGCTATCTCGGGCACAAGTACACGGCGACGATGGGCGTCACGCCGTTCGCCAGCAACTTCCTCACCGTGCCGGAGCTCTACTTCAACATCGGCGTCGCGCGGAAGTACGCGGGCCCGCTCACCGGCAAGCTGCTGCAGTCGTTCTTCATCGCCGCGATCATGTTCCTGGCGCTCTTCGTGTACACGAAGGACGACAAGAAGAATCCGCGGTTCGGGTTCTCGACGTGGACGGCGATCTCGTTCGCCGTGTCGCTGCTGCTCGTCGTGGTCGTGGACCAGACACAGATCCGCGAGATCGCCGGTGACACGTCGCTCACCTATCTGGAGTTCTTCGCGATCGCCCAGTACGTGGTGATCATGGGCATCTTCGCCAACGCCATCATCATCGGGTCCGAGGCCGAGGTGAAGGCCCTGGAGTGGCGGGACAACCTGCTGCCCACGCTGCTGTACTGGCCGGTCCTGATCGGGCTGTTCTTCGCGTTCACGGTGTTCGTGTTCGCCAAATAGCGACCCCAACCGTCAGACAGTGCGCGTCACTTGCGCTCCTGGGCCTGGAACAGCTCCCGGGCCGTCGCGTCGAACATCGCACCCCAGGCCGCGTCTTGGAATGCCTCGTCCTTCGGGCGCGAGCTGGTGACGCCGACCTGGACGTCCTCGCCCTGCGGGGTGCGGGCGTACCAGGGGCCGCCGCTCGCGCCGTTGGTCATGCGGCACGGCTTGAGCTGCTCGCCGCCGACCAGGCGGTTGTCGGTGACGGGGGTGGTGGGGCCCGAGCAGTACTGCAGGGTCTCGCCGTCGTACGGCTTGAGGAAGGGATAGCCGAGCGCCGTCTTCTCCCCCGCGACCGGCGCGAAGGAGGCCTTGCGGGCGCCGGTCACGTCCTGGACCGACCGGCCCTGCTCGTCCTTGCCGAGGGTGACGAAGGCGAAGTCGGCCTTGTGGTCCTCGTGTTCGGCCCAGGCGGGGGCGATGCCGACGGACTCGGCGACGTAACTCCCGTACGGCTCACTCTTCTTGTCGTACGCGGGCACGAAGAGCAGCTTCTTCACCCAGCCGCCCGGGATCGACTTGAGGTGCACACAGTGTCCGGCGGTCACCACGACGCTGCGGTTCGCGGAGTCGACGACGGCGGCGGAGCAGTAGGCCTTGCGCTCCTTGCCGCCCTCCTCGGCGGGCGGGACCGTCAGGAAGAGCCGGCCGACGTTGCGGACGGGCTCGGCGCCGAGGGTCCAGGGGACGCCGTCGGGGGGTTCGGCGGCGCCGTCCGTGGCGACGACGGCCTCGCGCATGCGCTCGGGCGTCCAGTAGGCGCGTACGTCGGCTGCGGTGTCCCCTGCGGGGGACCCTGCCGGGATCTCCGCGGGGAACGTGGTCGCGGCCAGTGCTGCCGCGACCACGGAGAGTATTCCGATCATGCTTCCGAACGTAAGGCCTAAGCGAACTGCTGGCTCGCCGAGCCGTCGCACTTCTGCAGCTTCACGGCGTCCTTAGCCGAGGCCAGCGCCAGACAGAGGCCGGTGGACGCGGCCGGGCGCAGGGTCCCCGATTGGCGTACGAACTGCTGGTTGGTGCCGCCGTGGCAGTTCCAGAGCGTGACGGCCGTGCCGGCGGTGTACTGGCCGTTCGGAACGTCCAGGCAGCGGTCGTGGGTCGACTCGACGTGGACGGCCTTGGCGGCCGGGTCGTGCCACCAGCCCTGGTTGCGGGCGCCGGAGCAGTCCCAGCCGATGACGCCGGTGCCGTTGCGGGTGCTGCCGCCCTTGGCGTCCGCGCAGGTGCCGGTCGCCGCGTTCTTCAGTGGCTTGTACGCGTCGTCCCAGCCGCCCGCGTACAGCTTGGGGCTGCCCGTGCTCGCCGGGTCGGCGCAACCGGCTTCCTTGAGGCCCGAGTTGTAGAGCTGGGTCAGACAGGAGGCGAAGGCGGCGTGGCCGCGGGCGTTGGGGTGGAAGGACTGGCGCAGTGAATTGGAGTCCGGCGGGAAGGGGTTGGAGACATTGACGTACAGCCCCCGCGCCCAGGTGTCCTCCATGCACACCTCATGGCCGTGGAACAGGCGGGAGTTGTCGAGGTAGACCGCGCCCGCGTCCTTGGCGGCCTTGCGCATGCCCTTCTCGAAGGTGGGCACGGCGTAGTTGCGGCCCCAGGAGGCGTCACTGTCGTAGCCGGTGCAGCCGCCGGGGAGCTTGCCCGGGTAGTTGGGGTTGTCGTAGATGTCGGGACCGATCGGGCTCGGGTAGCCCATCACCACGAGCTTGTAGTCGGAGTCCGCGTAGCCCGCGTCCCGCATGACCTTGCGGAGATCGCCGAGGGTGGCGGTGACCTTGGGCGTGAGGCCGTCGACGCGGCCCTGCCAGCCCGGCTGGTACTTGGGCTCACAGGTGCCCTGCAGCAGGAACCAGCGGGTCACGCAGTCGGTCATGACCGGCCCGAACTGCAGGTCGTCATTGGCGCCCGAGACGAGCAGCACCATCTTGATCTTCGTGTTGCGCGCCTTGATCGCGAGGTTGTCGCTCTGCACGAGTTCGTCGGCGTACTGCTTGCTGCCGCCGATGCGGATGTTTCCGCTGTACGCGCCCGAGCAGGAGACGTTGTACGTGACGTCGGCGGCGATCCCCGTCTTGTGGATGGCGGCGTCCGGCGAGCGGTGGCACCAGTTGTTCGGGCCGTCCGTGCCGGGCTCGTAGCTGCCGACGCCCTCGCCGGAGATCTCGCTGTCGCCGAGCGAGATGAGGCCCGACTTCCGCTCGGCGAGCGGGCGTTCGGCGGGACTGCCGTAGAGCCTGGTGGCCTCGGCGGCGCGGATCGCCTCCAACTCCGGGGGCAACGGCGTGGACGCGGCGGCCCCGGCGGGGTCGGGAGCGGGTGCGGCCTGAGCCGTGGGGGCGCTCAGGCCGAGCAGGGCGGCCGCGCCTGCGGCTAAAAGTGCGGTCGAACAGCGGATGCCTGGTCTGATACGCGTGGTGCGTTTCATGTGGGCCCTCCCCGGTTTCGGTGTTACTGACGGTATTTACTGGCCGGTACGCGACTTGGGAATAGCCCGAACAAGACAAGTGCTCACGTTTTTAGGAAATGTCACAGCGGAGGCGATCTTGATGACGACGGACGACGGCCAGTACCGGATCGAGCACGACTCCATGGGCGAGGTGCGGGTGCCGGCCGAGGCGAAGTGGCGGGCGCAGACGCAGCGGGCCGTGGAGAACTTCCCCATCTCCGGCCAGCGCCTGGAGCGCGCGCACATCGAGGCACTGGCCCGGGTCAAGGCGGCCGCGGCGAAGGTGAACGCGGAGCTCGGGGTCGTCGACAAGGACATCGCGGGCGCGATCCAGGAGGCGGCCCAGGAGGTCGCCGACGGGCGCTGGGACGAGCACTTTCCGGTCGACGTCTTCCAGACGGGGTCCGGCACGTCGTCCAACATGAACACCAACGAGGTCCTGGCCACGCTGGCGTCGGAACGCCTCGGCAGGGACGTACATCCCAATGACCATGTGAATGCGTCGCAGTCCTCCAACGATGTCTTCCCGTCGTCGATCCACATCGCGGCGACGGCTGCCGTGACCCGGGATCTGATCCCGGCGCTCGCGCATCTGGAGGCTTCGCTGGTGCGCAAGGCGGAGGAGTTCGCGGATGTCGTGAAGTCCGGGCGTACGCATCTGATGGATGCGACGCCGGTGACCCTCGGCCAGGAGTTCGGCGGCTATGCGGCCCAAGTCCGTTACGGCGTCGAGCGGTTGGAGTCCTCGCTGCCCCGCCTCGCCGAACTGCCGCTCGGCGGAACGGCCGTGGGGACCGGGATCAACACCCCGCCCGGGTTCTCGGCCGCCGTGATCGCGGAGGTGGCGCGGGCGACCGGGCTGCCGCTGACCGAGGCGCGGGACCACTTCGAGGCGCAGGGCGCGCGGGACTCCGTCGTGGAGACGTCGGGGCAGTTGCGGGTGATCGCGGTCGGGCTCACGAAGATCGCGAACGATCTGCGCTGGATGGCGTCCGGGCCGCGGACCGGGCTCGCGGAGATCAACCTGCCGGATCTGCAGCCGGGTTCGTCGATCATGCCGGGCAAGGTGAATCCGGTGATTCCGGAGGCGGTGCTGATGGTTTCCGCGCAGGTGATCGGGAACGACCTGACGGTCACGACTGCGGGGGCCGCGGGCAATTTCGAGCTGAACGTGATGTTGCCGGTCATCGCCAAGAACGTCTTGGAATCCGTGCGGCTTCTGGCCAATGTTTCGCGGTTGCTGGCGGATCGGGTGGTGGACGGGGTCACGGCGAACGTCGAGCGGGCTCGGGAGTACGCGGAGTCGTCGCCGTCTGTGGTGACGCCGCTCAACAAGTACATCGGGTACGAGGAGGCGGCGAAGGTCGCCAAGCGCTCCTTGGCCGAGCGGAAGACCATTCGCGAGGTGGTCCTCGACGCGGGGTATGTCGAGCGGGGCCTGCTCACGCTGTCGCAGCTGGATGAGGCGCTGGATGTGCTGCGGATGACGCGTCCGTAGGTTTCTTTCCCCACCCCGCCCCTTCCCGAAATCCTGCGGAGCCTTCCGCCCTCCGGGCGGTGTCCTCAAACGCCGGACGGGCTGATAAATCAGCCCGTCCGGCGTTTGAGGACAGCCTTTGAAGCCGGCGGCCGCCTTACGGGAAGGGGCGGGGTGGGGAAAGAAAAAGCCCAGGTTGCAAGCCCTCACCCGTCACCCGACACTGAAACGTGTCCGACGATGCCCCGCCCTACCGGCTCTTCGCCGCAGAGCCCGACGGGCGGCTGGGCGACGAGTACCGGCTGCTGCGGCAGATCCTGGACGGCACCCAGGCCGGGATCTCCGTGATGGACACCGAGCTGCGCTACCGGTTCGTCAACCGGCGCATGGCCCAGATGAACGGCATCCCCGCCGAGGACCACGTGGGCCGCACCCTCAAGGAACTCCTGCCCCACGTGCACCGCAACGACGACGTCCTGCGCCGCGTCCTGCGCGACGGCCGGCCGCGGGAGCTGAACGGGGTCGGGCGGACCCTCGCCAAGACCCCCTACGACATGCGGGAATGGCATGTCTCCTACCACCGCCTGGAGCTCGACGGAGAGACCGTCGGCATCGCCGGGGTCGGCCTGGAGAACAGCGCCGCCCGCGCCTACCTGCGCAGCCTGGAACAGGCCCACGAGCGGCTCGCGCTCTACGACCGGGCGGCGGTCAGGACCGCGTCCAGCCTCGACCCGAAGGTCATCAGCGCCGAGCTCGCCGACACCGTGGTGCCCACCTTCGCCGACGCCGCCTCGGTCGAGCTCTTCGTCGACGACCAGCCCACCGGGCAGCGGCCGCCACCGCTCGGGACGCTCCGGCTGCGCCGGGCCGCGCTGACCGCCGTGCCCCACCTGGAGGGACTCGTGGGCGCGTTCGGCGTGCCCGGCGACACCATCGACTACCAGCAGAGCTCCGCGATCCGGCGGGCCCTGGAGACCGGACTGCCCTGGCTGGACAACGACATCTCCGAGGAGGCGTACCTGCGCGTCGCCCCCACCCCCGACCCGGCCCGCCTCAGCGCCTACCGGGCCGCCCGGCTGCACTCGGGCCTCGTCCTGCCGCTGCCCGGCCCGGGCCATCCCCTCGGCACGCTCACCATGATCCGGGCCGGTGACTCGCCGCCCTTCACCGAGCAGGACGTCCTGATCGCCGGCGAGCTCGCCACCCGCGCCGCCGCCAACCTCGACCACGCCAAGCGCTACGCCCAGGAGTACGCCATGGCCCAGGAGTTGCAGCGGGCGCTGCTCTCCGAGCCGTCGTTCGCGCACCCGGACCTGGAGGTCGCCTCGCGGTATCTGCCGGCCGGGGACAACGCTGTGGTCGGCGGCGACTGGTTCGACGCCATCGCACTGCCGGGCGGCCGCAGCCTGCTCGTCATCGGGGACGTCATGGGCCACGGCGTACAGGCCGCCGTCGCGATGAGCCACTACCGCTCGATGCTGCGGCTGCTCGCCGCGTCCGGGATGCCCCCGGACGAGATCCTCCAGGAGGCCGACCAGCGGGTCTCCCGGCTCGGCTTCGACCGCTCCGCCACCTGTCTGCTGCTCCGCGTCGACCCCCGCGAGGGCAGCTGCACCTCGTCGAGCGCGGGCCACCTCCCGGCGCTGCGGCTGCTGCCCGACGGGCGCACCGAGCTCCTTTCCGTGTCGACCGGACCGCCGCTCGGTACCGGTGTCGGCGGGTACGGGCAGCACCTCGGCAAACTGGTGCCGGGCGCGGCCGTCCTGATGTTCAGCGACGGCCTGATCGAGCGCCGCGGCGAGGCCATCGACGACTCGCTGCGCCGCCTCACCTCCCTGCGGCTGCGGGCCGGCGCGCCCCTGGAGGACATCCTGGACAAGGTGCTCGCCGGTCTGTCGCCGGTCTGCCCGGACGACGACATCACGCTGCTCGCCGCCCGGCTGCGCGCCTGATCCGGCCGTTCCCGGGGGAAATGCCGCAGGTCACGGCGGGCCACGGCCGCGTTGCCTAAGATCTGCGCATGACAGACCAGACGAGGCCCCGTTGGGCACCCGGCACCCACATCCTGTGGCGCTACCGCGAGAACGGCGGCGGCACCGGGTTCCACATCGCGCGCCCCGTCACCGTCGTACGGGACACCGACGAGCTCCTCGCCGTCTGGATGGCCCCCGGCACCGAGTGCGTGAAGCCCGTGCTCAGCGACGGCACACCCGTCCACCACGAGCCGCTCGCCACCCGCTACACCAAGCCGCGCACCGTGCAGCGCGACCAGTGGCACGGCACCGGTGTGCTGAAACTGGCGCGGCCCGGGGAGCCCTGGTCGGTGTGGCTGTTCTGGGAGCCGGGCTGGCAGTTCAAGAACTGGTACGTCAACCTCGAGGAACCCCTCGTACGTTGGTCCGGAGGTGTCGATTCCGAGGATCACTTTCTGGACATCTCCGTGTACCCCGACCGGACTTGGCTCTGGCGCGACGAGGACGAGTTCGCGCAGGCCCAGCGCGCCGGGTTGATGGACCGTCACCAGGCAGAAGGCGTACGGGAAGCGGGCCACAGGGCGGTCAGGGCCATCGAGACGTGGGGTTCTCCGTTCGCCGACAACTGGCCGCGCTGGCGGCCGGATCCGGCCTGGGGCGTGCCGGCGCTTCCGGAGGACTGGAACCGTACGCCCGCGCATGTGTCCACATGAGACCCTTGATGCGCCCCCATGGTCCAAACGTAGGATCAACCTCCGTGCACAAAAGCATGCGGGAGAGCATGGAGGCAGAGCCGCGGAGGGCTTGACCGTACGTCGGCGAGGGGCGGCAAGGACGTGAGCGAGGGATACGAGGGGTACGCCGAGTTCGGCGCTGCGGCGCCGGACCGCACCGGGCAGGCCGAGGCCTTCGACGCGATCGGCGCCCGGTACGACGACGTCTTCCCGCACAAGGAAGGCCAGGTCAGGTCGGGTCGCTGGCTGGCGGAAACGTTGTCGCCCGGCTCCCGCGTCCTGGACGTCGGCTGTGGCACCGGCCTCCCCACGGCCCGTCAGCTCAGCGACGCGGGACACCGGGTAGTCGGCGTCGACCTGTCGGCGCGGATGCTGGACCTGGCCCGGATGCATGTGCCGGACGGCGAGTTCCATCAGCGCGACATCGCGTCGCTGCGGACGGAAGGACCCGACGGACTCGGCCAATTCGACGGCATCGCCTGTCACTTCACCCTGCTGATGCTGCCGCGCAAGGAGATCCCTTATGCACTGCGGCAATTAAGAGCCCTGCTTCGGCCAGGTGGCCTGCTCTCGCTGTCCATGGTCGAGGCCGACCTGGATGACGCGGCAATTCCGTTCCTGGGACACACAATCCGGGTATCGGGATACCTGCGGGACGAATTGCGCCTGATCGTGAGCGCCGCGGGTCTGGAGATCGCCGGGGAGGACTCGTACGCGTACGCTCCGGCGAGCACGGACGTACCACCCGAGCACCAGTTGTTCCTCAACTGCCGGCGCGCCTGAGCCACACTGCATTCCATGGCCACCTGGCGCACGCGGCGCGCAGCCCCGGACGGACGGATTCAGAACGCGTGACGGAGCACCCCACCTCCCACGAAGGCCGGCAGACAAGCACTGACCGGCCGCAGGCACCGGCGGACCCCCGCGGGTCGCTGTTGCGTTCCCCGGAGAACCCGAAAATTTCGAACAAGCAGGACATACCGGGTAATTCACCTCGCCCGCGCGAGGCCTCGGCCGCCTTACCGGCCCAGGGCCTGCCCGACGACGACAACACCGAGCACGCCCAGCCCGGCCCCACCCAGGGCCTGGAACCGGACGCGCACCGCCCCCGCCCCGAGGGCCCCGCCCAGGGCGTCCCGGTGCAGCCCAGCGGCTCCGAGCGCGGCACTCCCGTACCGGCCGGACCGTCCGGGGCAGGCTCCGGCGACGACGGCCCCGCGGGCCCGCCCGCCCGCTCCGGTCCCGCGTACGACCACCGGGAGGGCGACCGGCTGCGCTTCGTGGGCGCCGCGACCCGGCGGATCGCCCGCGGTCTTGACCTCGACGAGATCGTGATGGGCCTGTGCCGGGCCACCGTGCCGACGTTCTCCGACGCGATCCTGGTCTATCTGCGCGATCCGCTGCCGGTCGGCGACGAGCGGCCCGTCGGCCCCGTCGTACTGCGCCTTCGCCGCACCGACCGGATACCCGAGAGCGCCGAGGACACGGGCGGCTTCGGCCCGGAGGGCGCCGCGCTGCTGCCCGGCGTGCAGTTCCAGGTGCAGCCCGACCTCACGCCCGCGGCCGAGCTGTGCGAGGTGCGTCCGGGCGGTGCGCTCGCCGAGGTGCTGCGTGGCGTACGTCCCGTCTTCGCGGACGCGCCCGCCGCCCAGGCCGCGCTGCCCGAGCTGCTCGGCGACGGCCGTTCGATGCCGCAGGGCCAGCGGGCGATCCTCGCACCGCTGCGCGGGCGGCGCCGGGTGATCGGGGCGGCGGTCTTCCTCAGACGCCCCGACCGTGCCGCCTTCAGCCCCGACGACCTCCTGGTCGCCGCCCAACTGGCCACCCACACCGCGCTCGGCATCGACAAGGCGGTCCTGTACGGCCGCGAGGCGTACATCGCCGACGAGCTCCAGCGCACCATGCTGCCCGAGACGCTGCCGCAGCCCACGGGCGTCCGGCTCGCCAGCCGGTACCTGCCGGCCGCCGAGACCGCCCGGGTCGGCGGCGACTGGTACGACGCGATTCCCTTGCCGGGCAGCCGAGTTGCCCTCGTCGTCGGTGACGTCATGGGCCACTCCATGACCTCGGCCGCGATCATGGGCCAGCTGCGGACCACCGCGCAGACCCTGGCCGGGCTCGACCTGCCGCCCCAGGAGGTCCTGCACCACCTGGACGAACAGGCCCAACGGCTCGGCTCCGACCGCATGGCGACCTGTCTGTACGCGGTGTACGACCCGGTCTCGCACCGCATCACCATCGCCAACGCGGGCCATCCGCCACCGGTGTTGCTGCACATCGGCGGGCGGGCCGAGGTCCTGCGCATTCCGTCCGGCGCCCCGATCGGGGTCGGCGGCGTCGACTTCGAGGCGGTCGAGCTGGACGCGCCGGCGGGGGCGACGCTGCTGCTGTACACCGACGGCCTGGTCGAGTCCCGGCTGCGGGACGTATGGACCGGGATAGAGCAGTTGCGTGAACGGCTGGCTGCCACCGCGCAGTTGACCGGTCCGGATCACTCGCCGCCGCTTGAGGCCCTGTGCGACGAGGTGCTCGACATGCTCGGTCCCGGCGACCGGGACGACGACATCGCGCTGCTCGCCGCCCGCTTCGACGGGATCGCGCCCAGCGATGTGGCGTACTGGTATCTGGAGCCCGAGGACGCGGCTCCCGGGCGGGCCCGGCGCCTTGCCCGGCGGGCGCTCGCGCGCTGGGACATGGAGGAGCTGACGGACTCCGTCGAGCTGCTCGTGAGCGAGGTCGTGACCAATGCGGTGCGCTATGCGACGCGGCCGGTGACGTTGCGGTTGCTGCGTACGGATGTGTTGCGCTGTGAGGTGGGGGACGACGTGCCGCAGTTGCCTCGCCTTCGGCAGGCGCGCGCCACGGATGAGGGTGGGCGGGGGCTGTATTTGGTCAATCGCCTTGCCCGGCGGTGGGGGGCTACCCGGCTGTCGACCGGCAAGGTGGTGTGGTTCGAGCTGAACCGGAACTAGGGCCAAAAGATTGCGCAGTTCCCCGCGCCCCTAAAAGACTGCGCAGTTCCCCGCGCCCCCAAAGAAGCAAAGGCGCCCGGAGCCTTCATGGCTTCGGGCGCCTTGCTTGTCCGGGGTCAGTCCCGGTTGGGTCTGCCGTTGTTGCTGCTGTCTTCCTCCGGCGGGTCGATCGTGATCGGCGGCTGCGTCGTCGGTGGGTCGAACGTCGGGTCGTCGGTCGGATCCGGCGCGCCCGTCGTCGGCGGGGCGCTCGTGGGCGGGGCCGAGCTGGACGGCGGGGCCGAGGTCGGCGGGGCCGAGGTCGGCGGGGCCGAGCTGGACGGCGGGGCCGACGTCGGCGGCGGGGCAACGCCCGCGCCCATGTCGGTGTCGAGGTCGAACTTGGCGTCCGAGCCGCCGTTCAGGGCTCCGTAGGTGTACTCGGCCCAGATCTGGGACGGGAAGCCACTGCCGTGGACCTTCTCCGAGCCCCCCGCGCCCATCAGCGAGACGTGGGAGCCGTTGGTGGCCTTCTTGCCGGCCGGCGTCTTCAGTCCGCCACCACCCTCGGGTGCCTCGCCGTAGACGCCGACCACGGTGACCAGTTCGGGGGTGTAGCCCGCGAAGAGCGCCGAGACGTTCGAGTCCGACGTACCGGTCTTGCCCGCGGCCTCGTACGCGCCCGCGTACTTGCCCTGGGTGATCACCCGGCCGGTACCGTCACTGGCCACGCCCTGCAGCACCGAGGTCACGGAGTCCGCGGTCCCCCGGCTGATCACCTCGTCGCCGATCGGGTCGGGCAGGTCGACGGAGACGTCCTTGTGCTCGACCTCCTTGAGGATCGAGGGCGTGACCTTCTTGCCGTGGTTGTCGAAGGTCGCGTACACGCCCGACATCTCCAGCGGGCTCGCGCCCATGGAGCCGAGCGTCATCGCCAGGTGCGGGGCGAAGTCGGTCATGCCCAGGTCGGACGCGGTCTCCTTGACCTTGTCCATGCCCACGTCGGCGCCCATCTGCGCGAACACCGAGTTGACCGAGTTGTCCATGCCCTCCTGGACGGTGATGTCGCCGTAGTCCTTCTTGCCCTCGTTCGGCGGCGCGTACGAGCCGCCGCCGCCCTTCACCGGTCGGCCGCTGGTGCCGTCGTAGATGGTGTTGGCCGTGATCGGCTTTTTGCCCTGCGTCTTGGAGCCGTTCTCCAGGGCGGAGGCGAGGATCACCGGCTTGAAGGTCGAGCCGGGCTGGTAGTCGTCGCGGGTGGCGTTGGACCGGTAGTGCTTGACGTAGTCCTCGCCGCCGTAGAGCGCGACGATGCCGCCGGTCTTCGGGTCCACCGAGACCGCGCCGGCCTGGACCGCCGCGTCGACCTTGCGCTCCTTCGGATCCAGCTTGTCCGTCAGCTGCTTCTTGACGGCCTTCTCCAGGTCCTTCTGCTTGCCCTTGTCGATGTTCAGGGTGATCGTGAAGCCGCCGGCCTCACGCTTCGCCGCGGCTTCCTTCGGCGTCATGCCCTGTGCGACGAGCTGCCGTTCCAGCTCCGCGTTGGCCGCGTCGACGAGATAGCCGGTCTGCCCCTTGAGGCCTGCCGCGGGCTTGGGGTCGTGGGGCTTGGCGAACTTCATGGCGGACCGCTCGCTCTGCGAGAGCTTGTCCATCTCGACCATGTTGTCGAGTACGTAGTTCCAGCGCTCCTCGACGAGCTTCTTGCTGGTGGGCGTCGCCTGCGAGTAGTCGTACTGGTTCGGCGCCTGCAGCAGGGCCGCGAGATACGCGCCCTGCTGGACATTCAGGCGGTCGGCGTCCACGCCGTAGTACGCCTGGGCCGCGGCCTGGATGCCGTACGCGTTGCGACCGTAGTAACTGGTGTTGATGTAGCCCATGAGGATGTCGTCCTTCGACATCTTCCGGTCCACCTTGATGGAGATCACCAGCTCCTTGAGCTTGCGGGTGACCGTCTGCTCCTGGGTCAGGTAGTAGTTCTTCACGTACTGCTGGGTGATGGTCGAACCACCCTGCTTGCCCTGGCCGCGCATGGTGTTGAGCAGACCGCGGGCGGTGCCTTTGAAGTCGACGCCCGGGTCGTTGTAGAAGGACTTGTTCTCGGCCGCGACGAAGGTGTCCCGCACCTTCTCATCGAGCCGGTCCTTGCCGATGATCTCCCGGTTGACGTCACCGGTGCGGGCGAGGAGGTCGCCGTTCTTGTACTTGTAGACGTTGCTCTGCAGCTGCGCCGCGGCGTTGGCCGGCGGCACGTCCACGTACAGATACAGGCCGAGGAATCCGGCCATGCCCAGCAGGATCAGACCGAAGAAGGTGCCGAGCACCTTCTTCCAGGTGAAGAAGCGGCGTATGCCGCTACGGGTCGTCGACGATCCGCGTGCGGCCCGGCGTGTACCGCCGCCGCGCTGCCGCGCTCGTCTGGCTTCCGCTCGGCCCATTACTCCGTTGCTCCAGTCACTTCGGCTTCCCCCGGGTCAGCTGTTGAAGCTAACACCGCACGTACGGACAAAGGACGGCCGATCCGGCCTTTTCCGGACGTGACAATGCGCACGCCTCTTACCGGAACCGACGTTCTGGCCCGCCGAAAGGTTGCCCAACTGCGGGCCAAGACCGCCGGGGCGCGGGCCCGGAACCGTTATGCACCGGGGGTATACACACCAGGTATACACACCGTGTACAGTCCTCCGCATGTCTACCGGTTCCATTGGGCACACCCTCCTCGGCCTCCTTGAGAGCGGCCCGCGCCACGGCTACGACCTCAAGCGCGCCTTCGACGAGAAGTTCGGTCACGACAAGCCCCTGCACTACGGGCAGGTCTATTCGACGATGTCCCGCCTCCTCAAGAACGGCCTCGTAGAGGTCGACGGCATAGAGGCGGGCGACGGTCCGGAACGCAAGCGGTACGCGATCACCGAGGCCGGCATCACCGACGTACGCGAGTGGCTCGCGACCCCCGAGAAGCCCGAGCCCTACCTCACCTCGACCCTCTACACGAAGGTCGTCCTCGCGCTGCTCACCGGGCGCGACGCCGGCGACCTCCTCGACACCCAGCGCGCGGAGCACCTGCGGATGATGCGGATCCTCACCGACCGCAAGCGCAAGGGCGACCTCGCCGACCAGCTGATCTGCGACCACGCACTGTTCCATCTGGAGGCCGATCTGCGGTGGCTGGAACTGACCACCGCCCGCCTCCACTCTCTCGCCAAGGCGGTATCCGCATGACCCCGGCCGGCTCCCTGCTCATAGCGGACAAACTCCGCAAGGCGTACGGGCCCACCAACGCGCTCGACGGCGCCGAGTTCTCCATCCACCCCGGCGAGGTCGTCGCCGTGATGGGGCCCTCCGGGTCCGGCAAGTCCACGCTCCTGCACTGCCTCGCCGGGATCGTCACGCCCGACTCGGGCACGATCATGTACGGCGGCCAGGAGCTCTCGGCCATGAACGACGCCGAGCGCAGCGCCCTGCGCCGCTCGGACTTCGGCTTCGTCTTCCAGTTCGGCCAGCTCGTGCCCGAGCTGACGTGTGTGGAGAACGTGGCGCTCCCCCTCCGCCTCAACGGCGCCAAGCGCAAGGAAGCAGAGCGCACCGCCCTGCACTGGATGGAGCGCCTGGAGGTCGACGACCTCGGCGGCAAGCGGCCCGGCGAGGTCTCCGGCGGTCAGGGCCAGCGCGTCGCGGTGGCCCGCTCCCTGGTCACCAACCCGCGCGTGCTCTTCGCCGACGAGCCGACCGGCGCGCTCGACTCGCTCAACGGCGAGCGCGTGATGCAGCTCCTCACCGAGGCCGCCCGTTCCACCAACGCCGCCGTCGTCCTCGTCACGCACGAGGCCCGGGTGGCCGCGTACTCGGATCGCGAGATCGTCGTGCGCGACGGCAAGTCCAGGGACATGGAGCGCGCCGTATGAGTTCCACGTTCCGGGTCTGGGTCCGCGATCTGTCGATGGGCGTACGTTTCGCGCTCGCCGGCGGTCGCGAGGGCTGGATGCGTACGACCCTCACCGCGCTCGGCGTCGGTCTCGGTGTCGCCCTGCTGATCGTGACGACCGCCGTGCCCAGCGCGCTGGCGGCCCGCGAGCACCGCAGCGACGCCCGCACCGACATGACGTTCGGCTCGGTGATACCGAAGACGGACGCGACCCTCGTCGTCGGCCATGTGGACACCACGTACCGCGGCGAGTCCATCCGCGGCCGGCTCTACCAGCCCGAGGGCCCCAAGACCCCGCTGCCGCCCGGCGTTTCGGCCTACCCGAAGCCGGGTGAGGCGCTGGTCTCGCCCAAGCTGAAGCAGATCCTCGACTCCGCCGACGGCAAGCTGCTGCGCGAGCGCGTGGACGCCAAGATCGTCGGGACCCTCGGCGACGACGCCCTGGTCTCCCCCGGCGAGCTCGTCTACTACGCGGGCGCCGACTCCCTGAAGCCGACCGGCTATCCCGTCGAGCGCATCGACAAGTTCGGCACGCCGAACCCCATGCAGGAGGCCATGGACCCGGTCCTGGTCCTGCTCACCCTCATTGTCTTCATCGTGCTGCTCATGCCGGTGGGTGTGTTCATCGCCGCGGCCGTACGTTTCGGTGGTGAGCGCCGCGACCGCAGGCTGGCGGCGCTGCGGCTGATCGGCGCGGACGGGCGGATGGTGCGGCGGATCGCGGCGGGCGAGGCGCTTGCCGGGTCGCTGTTCGGCCTGGTCCTCGGCACCGGATTCTTCCTGGCGGCGCGGCAGTTGGCGGCCAAGGTCGAGCTGGAGCGGGTCAGCGTGTTCCCGCACGACCTCGATCCCTCGCCGCTGCTCGCCCTCCTGGTCGCGGTCGCGGTGCCGGCCGCGGCGGTCGGGGTCACGCTGTTCGCGCTGCGCGGCGTGGTCATCGAGCCGCTGGGTGTCGTACGCACCGCGAAGCCCTCGCGGCGCCGGCTGTGGTGGCGGCTGCTGCTTCCCGTCGGCGGGCTCGCGCTGCTCTACCCGATGATCGGGCAGGGCAGGGACAACGGCAGCTTCAACGAGTACATGGTCACCGGTGGTGTGGTGCTGCTGCTCGTCGGCATCACGGCGCTGCTTCCGTGGCTGGTCGAGTTCGTGGTGTCGCGGCTCGGCGGCGGCAGCGTGTCCTGGCAACTGGCCGTACGACGGCTCCAATTGAGCAGCGGCACGGCCGCCCGCATGGTCAACGGCATCGCGGTCGCGGTGGCCGGGGCGATCGCGCTGCAGATGCTCTTCGCGGGCGTCGAGGGCGACTACACCAAGGAGACCGGCCAGGACCTCTCACGGGCCCAGATGAGCGTGAACGTCCGCACGGGCCCGGAGGCGGGACGGCAGACCGAGGCGATCCTCAAGGGCCTCGGCGAGACGCAAGGGGTGAAGGGGGCCCAGGGGTTCACCACGGCCTCGGCCGGCGAGAAGGCCAAGGACGCCCAGGACTACGTCTCCGTCACGGTCGGCACCTGTGAGGCGCTGCAGACCGTCGCGAAGCTGCCCTCCTGCAAGGACGGCGACGCCTTCGTCGTGAAGGACGACTCCGAGTACGAGCAGTCGTATCCGGGGATGACCAAGCCGGGCAAGCAGCTGTACATCAACCCGGCGGACTCGGCAGTGAAGCAGCGGGGCAAGACGTACCCCTGGAAGATCCCCGCGGACGTGCAGCACGGGACGGCCCGGACCTCCCCCATGGGCGGCCCGATGGGCGGCATCATGGTCACGCCGAGCGCGTTCCCGGCCGCCGCGCAGGCCGAGTTGGGCGGTCAGGTGTACATCCAGATCGACGGCTCCGTGCCGGACGTACGCGAGTACGTACGCGCCGCGACGTCGAAGGTCGACCCCTTCGCCGAGGCCCAGGCGATGCAGGACATCGAGGTGAAGGGCCGCTTCGCCTCCGTGCGGACCGGGCTCTTCGTGGGCGCGGCGTGCGTGATGCTGCTGATCGGGGCGAGCCTGCTGGTGTCCCAGCTGGAGCAACTGCGCGAGCGCAAGAAGCTGTTGTCGGCCCTGGTCGCGTTCGGTACGCGGCGCCGGACGCTGAGCCTGTCGGTCTTCTGGCAGACCGCGGTGCCGATCGGGCTCGGCCTGGTGCTCGCGGGGGTTGTGGGCCTTGCCCTCGGGTCCGTCCTCCTCAAGATGACGGGGCAGACGATCTCGGTCGACTGGACGTCGGTGGCGGCGATGACCGGGATCGGCGCGGGTGTCGTCCTCGCGGTGACGTTGCTCAGCTTGCCGCCGCTGCTTCGGCTCATGCGGCCGGAGGGGCTCAGGACGGAGTAACTTTCCCCCCTCCCCGCCCCTTCCCGAAAGTCCTCAAACGCCGGACGGGCTGACTTTGTCAGCCCGTCCGGCGTTTGAGGACACCGCCCGGAGGGCGGAAGGCTCCGCAGGATTTCGGGAAGGGGCGGGGAGGGGAAAAAGAAGCCTCAACCACCAACGACCCGCACGGGCAACCCACCCAGCGCCTCCCGCAGGGCGGACGCCAGCTCCGCATACTCCTCCGCCCGCGCAGCCCCCGCCCGCAGGGCAAGCGCGATCCGCCGCGTAGGGGCGGGATCCGCAAAGGACCCGGTGACCAACTGCGCGGAGCGCGACGTCTCCACCCCAACCGCCGTACGCGGCAACAAAGTCACCCCCAACCCACCCGCCACAAGCTGCACCAGAGTAGAAAGCCCGGCCGCCGTGGTGGACCCCGGCACCTCCCCCCGCCCCACCTCCCGGCAGATGTCCAGCGCCTGGTCCCGAAGGCAGTGCCCTTCGTCCAGAAGCAGCAAGTCCAGGTCCCGCAAAGCAGAACGCGGAATCCCCTCCCGCCCGCCAAGCGGATGGCTCACCGGCGCAACGAGCACGAAGTCCTCGTCGAACAGGGGAAGTTCGACCACTCCCGGCACCCCCAACGGCACCGCGAGCAGCAACAGATCGAGCCGCCCGCTCAACAACCCCTCCACGAGCGACGAGGTCTGCTCCTCGTGCACCTGCAGATCGAGCGACGGATAGCTCGACCGCACGAGCCGCAGCACCGTCGGCAGCAGATACGGCGCCACCGTGGGGATCACCCCGAGCCGCAGCGCCCCGGTGAAGGGGGCGCGTACCGCCTCGGCCTCCTCCATCAGCTCGCCCACGGACTCCAGCACCCCCCGCGCCCGCACCGCGAGCCGCTCCCCGGCCGGCGAGAGCAGCACCTTGCGCGTCGTCCGCTCCAGGAGTTGCACCCCGAGTACGTCCTCCAGCGCGGACACCGCTCCGGACAGCGCGGGCTGGCTCATGCCGAGCGCGGCGGCCGCGTCCCGGAAGTGCAGGTGCTCGGCCACGGCGACGAAGGCGCGCAGCTGGGCGAGGCTGGGCTGCTTCTCCCTGCGGCTGTCCCTGTTACTACGGGCCACTGATAGGCACCTCCGATCAACAGGGCCGATTCTAGCTATTTCCGTGATCAATACTCTCTGTGCAACGATCTAGATCCGTCCAACCCCCTGGAAATCTCCCAAAAAGGGACTTTCCGCGCTGCAAGGAGTGCCTCGTGCTCACTGTCGGTGACAAGTTCCCGATGTTCGACCTCACGGCCTGCGTCTCCCTCGAGACCGGCAAGGAGTTCGCGCAGATCGACCACAAGACCTACGAGGGCAAGTGGAAGGTCGTCTTCGCGTGGCCCAAGGACTTCACCTTCGTGTGCCCGACCGAGATCGCGGCCTTCGGCAAGCTGAACGACGAGTTCGCCGACCGTGACGCCCAGGTCCTCGGCTTCTCCGGCGACTCCGAGTTCGTGCACCACGCCTGGCGCAAGGACCACGCCGACCTGCGTGACCTGCCTTTCCCGATGATGGCCGACTCCAAGCACGAGCTCATGCGTGACCTCGGCATCGAGGGCGAGGACGGCTTCGCCAAGCGCGCGGTCTTCATCGTCGACCAGAACAACGAGATCCAGTTCTCCATGGTGACCGCCGGCTCCGTCGGCCGTAACCCCAAGGAGGTGCTGCGAGTCCTCGACGCGCTGCAGACCGACGAGCTCTGCCCGTGCAACTGGTCCAAGGGCGACGACACCCTGGACCCGGTCGCGCTCCTCTCGGGCGAGTGAGGTCGCACCGACATGGCTCTCGATGAACTCAAGGCCGCCATACCGGCGTACGCCAAGGACCTGAAGCTGAACCTCGGTTCGGTGATCGGCAACACCGAGGACAACCTGTCGCAGCAGCAGTTGTGGGGCACGGTCCTCGCGTGCGCCATCGCGTCCCGCTCTCCGCAGGTGCTGCGCGAGCTGGAGCCGGAGGCCAAGGCCCAGCTGTCGCCCGAGGCGTACGAGGCGGCCAAGGCCGCGGCCGCGATCATGGCGATGAACAACGTGTTCTACCGGACTCGGCACCTGCTGTCCGACCCGGAGTACGGGACGATGCGGGCCGGTCTGCGGATGAACGTCATCGGCAACCCCGGTGTCGACAAGGTCGACTTCGAGCTGTGGTCGTTGGCGGTTTCGGCCATCAACGGTTGTGGCCAGTGCCTCGACTCTCACGAGCAGGTGCTGCGCAAGGCGGGCGTGGACCGGGGGACGATCCAGGAGGCCGTGAAGATCGCGGCCGTGCTGCAGGCAGTTGGGGCGACGCTGGACGCCGAGGCCGTGCTGGCCTGATTTGGCCCCGCCCCTTCTCGTAAGGCTGCCGCCGGCTTCAAAAGACTGTCCTCAAACGCCGGACGGGCTGACCAAGTCAGCCCGTCCGGCGTTTGAGGACTTTCGGGAGCCTCAGCCCGACTCGACGGTCGGACGGTCCGCAGGCTCAGCCTCCGCCGAAGCAGCCGACGCCCGCAACGCGTTCTCCTTGGACCACGTGCGCAAGTAGCCCACCACCGTATTGGTCACCGCCACCAGCGGCACCGCCATCACCGCACCCCCGATCCCCCCGATCATGCCGCCCGCCGCGACGGACAGGACCACCGCGAGCGGGTGCACCCGCACCGCGCGGCCCAGGATGAAGGGCTGCAGGATGTGGCCCTCGATCTGCTGCACCGCGAGGACCACGATGAGCGCCATCAGGGCGGTGAACACGCCCTGCGTCACCAGCGCGACGACCACCGCGAGTGCGCCCGAAATGACCGCGCCCACCAGGGGGATGAACGCGAACAGGAAGATGAAGACGGCGAGCGGCACGGCCATCGGGACGTCGAGGAAGTAGATGCCCACACCGATGAAGATGGCGTCGATCAGAGCCACTATCACCGTCCCGCGCACATAGGCCGTGAGCGTGCGCCAGGCCCGCGGCCCCGCGCCCGCGACACCCGGCCGGGCCTGGGCCGGGACGAGCTTCAGCGTCCAGTTCCAGATGCGCTTGCCGTCGTAGAGAAGGAAGAGCGTCGAGAACATGGCGAGCAGGATGCCGGTGAGGATCTCCAGCATCACCGTCACGCCCTCGAGGCCCGTCGAGGTGATCTCCTCGGTGTTGGCCCCGATCGTCTCGCGCAGGTTGTTCGCGATCTCCTTGATCTGGTCCTCGGTGACGTGGAACGGGCTGTCGAGGAGCCACTGTTGGAGCTCGTCGATGCCTTCCTGGACTCGGTTGGAGAGCGTGTCCAGGTTCTCCATGACCTGCCAGACCACGAACCAGCCCACCAGGCCCATGACGATGAAGCCCGAGATGAAGGTGACCGCCGTGGCGAGCCCGCGCGGCAGGCCCCACTTGATCAGGCGGGCCACCGTGGGCTGCAGGAGCGCCGTGATGAGCAGCGCGGCGAGGAAAGCCATGACGACGAGCTGGACCTGGCTGATGGCCTTCGCCAACACCCAGATGGTGCCCGCGAGTACGAGCAGCCGCCAGCCCGCCTCGGCCGCCACGCGCAGCCCCCAGGGGACGGCCGCCGAGGGTTCGGGCCTCGGCTGTATGGCCGGCGCGTAGTCGGGCGGCGCGGGGACGCTCGACGAGGCGGAGGAGGAGGCAGACGCGGAGCCGGAACCCGCAGAGGGAGCGGCCGCGGACACGGGCTCAGCCTTCGGCTCCGGTTCGCCCTCCGCGGCGGCCGCCTTGCGCTCGTCCAGCCGCTCGCCCATCTGGGACAGCCCGGCCCCGATGCGACCGAGCCACCCTGGAACCTTAGACATGATCTTTTCCCTTTTCCCCCGTAGGGAGTTCTCCCCCACCGATGCCCCCGCATCCGACTGGCATGACCGTACACGCGCGAAGCCCCCCACCGAAGGACGGTGGGGGGCTCCGTGAGGTTGAGCGGGACGGAGGTGAGATCAGTCCCGAACGGCTCGACCTAGTACCAGTTGTTGGCCTGCCAGAAGTCCCAGGCGCCACACGGGCCGCCGTAACGGTCGTTCATGTAGTTCAGGCCCCACTTGATCTGGGTGGCCGGGTTGGTCTGCCAGTCGGCGCCGGCGGACGACATCTTCGAGCCGGGCAGGGCCTGCATGAGGCCGTACGCGCCGGAGGAAGGGTTGCTCGCCTTGTAGTTCCAGCCGGACTCGTGGTCCACGATGTTGCTGAAGCACTGGAACTGGCCCGACGGGACCATCTGCTGGGCGATCGCCTTGGTCTGCGCGATCGTGTAGGAGCTCTGCTGGGCGAAGCTGGAGGCGTCCGCGCGGGCGGAGTCACGGCTGGCCTTCTCCTCGGCCTCGCGCTTCTCCTTCGCCTTGGCGTCCGCGATCTTCTTCTCCGCGGCTTCCTTCTTGGCGATCGCGTCCTCGGCGGCCTGCTTGCGGGCCGTCTCCTCCGCGGACTTCTGCGCGGCTGTGTCAGCGGCGGCGGCCTGCGCGTCTGCCTGCTGCGACAGCGACGCGGTCTGGACCTCGGCCTGCTGGCCTGCGGGTATCTCTGCGAGGAGCGTCCCTTCGCCGGCGGTCGCCTCGAAGTCGTTCGAGGGCTGAGCAGTGCTGCCTGCGGCAACACCGACGACGGCGCCGACTGTGGTGACCGCGGTGGCCGAAGCCACTGCGAATCCCCGGACCGAAATCCGGCTCACACGGTTTCCTTCCAGCATCGCCCGAGAGGTGACCTGGCGGGCGCAATCTTGCCCCTTGCACTGGCCTCCCCCTGATACACGGTCACGGGAAGCACGGACCCGGTGGGCAACCCCCTTGCGGGGAGCACCTCGTGTGTCTCGGGTGGCATACGGCGAGCGCTATGAAGTTCTGTGCGCCTCGAGGTCCTTGAGGTTCTCGAGGTGCCGTACCGCTGGGGGTACGGAAGTGCCGTATGCGGGGCCTGACAGGACCCAGACTCTGCCCGAACCGGACGCCGCGAGGCAATTCTGCGTTGCGTGGGAAAGCTCACACCCCGTTTACCCCACGAGTTTTGGGCAACCCGCCACGCAACAGCAGCGCCGCCCGGTAGGCTTTTCAGCCCGCCGGGCGGCGCCAACTACCGTGTAACGCCTCAGATATGGCCGTCTTCGAGCATTTCGGTCACGAGTGCCGCGATCTGCGAACGCTCGGACCGCGTCAGCGTGACGTGCGCGAAGAGCGGGTGCCCCTTGAGCTTCTCGACGACGGCGACCACTCCGTCGTACCGACCGACCCTGAGGTTGTCGCGCTGGGCGACATCGTGGGTGAGTACGACACGGGAATTCGCGCCGATACGGGACAGAACGGTCAACAGGACGTTCCGTTCCAGGGATTGGGCCTCGTCCACGATGACGAACGCGTCATGCAGCGAGCGGCCCCGGATGTGCGTGAGCGGCAGCACTTCGAGCATGCCGCGCGCGGACACCTCCTCGATGACCTCCTTGCCGGCCACCGAACCCAGCGTGTCGAAGACGGCCTGCGCCCAGGGCCCCATCTTCTCGGCCTCGGTGCCGGGCAGATAGCCGAGCTCCTGCCCGCCCACCGCGTACAGCGGCCTGAAGACCATCACCTTCTGGTGCTGCTGGCGCTCGAGGACGGCCTCAAGTCCCGCGCACAGTGCGAGCGCGGACTTGCCGGTGCCCGCCCGGCCGCCCATCGAGATGATCCCGACGTCCGGGTCGAGCAGCAGATCCAGTGCGATGCGCTGCTCGGCGCTGCGGCCCTTGATGCCGAACGCCTCGCGGTCGCCGCGCACCAGCCGGACGTTGCCGTCCGCCGTGACCCGGCCGAGCGCCTTGCCGCGCTCGGAGGACAGCGTGAGGCCCGTGTGCACGGGCAGGTCCGCCGCCTCGGGAACGTAGAGCGTGTCCTCCTCGAAGAGCAGGTCGATCTGCTCACCGGAAAGGGCGAGTTCGGACATTCCCGTCCAGCCCGATTCGGTGATGGCGAGCTCGGCGCGGTATTCCTCCGCGAGGAGCCCCACCGAAGAGGCCTTGATCCGCAGCGGCAGGTCCTTCGACACGACGGTGACGTCGTATCCCTCGGCCTGCAGATTGCGGGCGACGGCGAGGATCCGGGAGTCGTTGTCCCCCATTCGATAGCCGGCCGGAAGCACGCCGGGATCCGAGTGGTTGAGCTCGACACGCAGGGTCCCGCCCAGGTCGCCGATCGGGATCGGGGCGTCGAGCCGCCCGTGCCTGATCCGGCAGTCGTCCAGCATGCGCAGGGCCTGCCGGGCGAAGTAGCCGAGTTCGGGATGGTGCCGCTTGGCCTCCAACTCCGTGACCACCACGATCGGGAGCACGACTTCGTGTTCGTCGAAGCGGTTCAGGGCGTTGGGATCGGCCAGCAGAACGCTGGTGTCGAGAACATAGGTGCGCCTGTCAGGCATGCGGCGCTTAGTGCTGGTCACCACGGAAGGACGTACCCCCTCGGATGAGGTTGGGGAGCGACGGCGTCGCGGGGCTTAGCCGGACCGGGCGGGCCTGCGTGGGCCGAGCACCGGCCCCCCGTGTCGCCGTACTGAGTACGGTCCAACTGGTGCAAGGAGCCTCCCGGGCGGGCGGCTCCCGTGCCGCCCACTGAGGATTCGACCTCCCTGGACGGGAAGCCGACCTGAAAGGGATATTCCCTCGAACAGGTACGACCATGCAATGGCATATGACGAAGCGTTAATGAACGCCTGGTGACATGAGTTACAGGAGGCTCCCCGGCCCCCGTGGGCTATGCCCCGTAACGCCGGTGGCGTGCCGCGTAGTCACGCAGCGCACGCAGGAAGTCGACTTTCCGGAAGGCCGGCCAGAAGACTTCGCAGAAGTAGTACTCCGAGTGGGCCGACTGCCACAGCATGAAGCCGGACAGGCGCTGCTCGCCGCTGGTGCGGATGACCAGGTCCGGGTCGGGCTGGCCGCTGGTGTAGAGGTGACTCGAGATCAGGTCGACGTCGACCGTGTCCGCGAGCTGCTCCAGGCCGGTGCCCTTGTCGGCGGCGTCCAGGAGCATGGAGCGCACGGCGTCGGCGATTTCCTGCCGGCCGCCGTAGCCCACCGCGACGTTGACCAGTATTCCGTCGCGGCCGTGGGTGGACTGCTCCGCTTCCTTGAGCACCGACTGGGTGCGGGCGGGCAGCAGGTCCATCGTGCCGACGTGGTGCACGCGCCAGCGGCCGTCGGACGCGAGGTCGCGGACGGTGTTCTCGATGATGGTGAGGAGCGGGCCCAGCTCGTCGGCGGGCCGGTCCAGGTTGTCGGTGGAGAGCAGCCAGAGGGTGACGACCTCGACGTCGGTCTCCGCGCACCAGCCGAGGAACTCCGAGATGTTCTGGGCCCCGGCCTGGTGACCCTCCGCGGTGGTGCCGCCGGACGCCTTCGCCCAGCGGCGGTTGCCGTCGAGGATGACCCCGATGTGCTTGGGCACCGCGGCGTGATCGAGGCGGCCTTCCACCCGGCGTGCGTACAGCCTGTACACCAGGTCGCGCAGGTTCACTCTCTTCAGCCCCTCCGTGCAGACGGCGTCCCGAGCCCGACACATTACCGCTGGATCCCTGTGCCCCCGCCCGGGATCCCCCCTGAAGTAGCTTCGTACCCATGAACGACAAGCGTGTGTACCTTTCGGCACAGGACCGCTACGACTCGATGGAGTACCGCCGCACCGGCCGCTCCGGACTGAAGCTCCCGGCCATCTCGCTGGGCCTCTGGCACAACTTCGGTGACGACAAGGGCCTCGACAACCAGCGGGCGATCCTGCGTCGCGCATTCGACCTCGGCGTCACGCACTTCGACCTGGCGAACAACTACGGTCCGCCCGCCGGTTCGGCCGAGCTGAACTTCGGCAAGCTGCTGCAGCAGGACTTCGCGCCTTACCGGGATGAACTGGTCATCTCGACCAAGGCGGGCTATCTCATGCACCCCGGTCCGTACGGTGAGTGGGGCTCCCGCAAGTACCTGATGAGCTCGCTCGACGCTTCCCTCAAGCGGATGGGCGTCGACTACGTCGACATCTTCTACTCGCACCGCTTCGACCCGGACACCCCGCTCGAGGAGACGATGGGCGCGCTGGCGTCCGCGGTGCAGCAGGGCAAGGCGCTGTACGTAGGGGTGTCGTCGTACAACAGTGAGCAGACGGCGGAGGCGGCGCGGATCCTGAAGGAGATGGGCGTACGTCCCCTCATCCATCAGCCGTCCTACTCGATGATCAACCGCTGGACCGAGGAGGACGCGCTCCTCGACACCCTCGAGGCCGAGGGCATGGGCTGCATCTCCTTCGTGCCGCTGGCCCAGGGGCTGCTCACGGGCAAGTACCTCAAGGGCATTCCGGAGGGCTCGCGGGCGACGCAGGGCAAGTCGCTCGACCCGGGGCTGCTTTCCGAGGAAGTCGTACGTCGGCTCAACGGCCTCAATGACATCGCCGGGCGGCGCGGGCAGTCGCTGGCGCAGCTGGCGCTGAACTGGGTGCTGCGGGACGAGCGGATGACCTCGGCGCTCATCGGGGCGTCCAGCGTGAAGCAGCTGGAGGAGAACGTGGCGGCGCTCAGCGGGGCGAAGCTCACGGAGGCCGAGCTGGCGGAGATCGACACCTTTGCGGTGTCCACGCCTGGGACGAACATCTGGGCCGGGCGTAGCTAGGGCCTGGCCGGCGGGGTGGGGGTGGGGCTTCGGGTGCGGGTGTCGCCCCGGGCCCCATTCTCTTTCCCCTCCCCTCCCCGCCCCTTCCCGTAAGGCTGCGCCGCCTTCCGCCCTGCGGGCGGTGTCCTCAAACGCCGGACGGGCTGAAGGGATGCCGGACGGGCTGATTTCTGAGCGCCGGACGGGTCGAGAGATGCCGGGCTGAATCCGGGCAGAAAAAACGGGCCGGTCCGTGGGGGGGAGACGGACCGGCCCGAGGGGGGGTTTCCACCATAACCCTTCGTAAGTCGTGCTGTGTGCAACGGCGTGGCGTAACTACGCTCCGAGTCCGCCCAGCAACAGCCCGGTGAACGCTCCGGCGAGCATGCACGGGCCCAGCGGCATCGCCGTCTTGCGGCCCGCTCGGCCAAGCAGGACAAGGGCGAGGGCGTATCCGCCGGCGTAGAAGACGCCCGTCATGAAGCCCACGATCAGGACTCCCCCGCCGTACCACCCAAGGGTTACTCCGAGGACTGTCGCCAACTTGACGTCTCCGAAGCCCATGCCGCTCGGGTTGATGAGGAAGAGAAGGAAGTAGACGCCGCCGAGGGCCAGGCCGCCGAGGACGGAGCCGAGCCAGGAGCCGCCCGCCGCGTCCAGATTGGCGGCCGCGCCGAGCAGGACGACCGCCGCCGCGGCGAGGGGCAGCGTGAGGACGTCGGGCAGGCGGTGCACCGCATGGTCGACGGTGGCGAGGAGGACGCCCGCCGGGGCCAGGATCAGCCACACCGCGAGTTCGGGTCGGGGCCCGGTCGCCACCGCGAGTGCGGCGCAGGCCACTGCCGTGATCAGGGCGAGGCGGAGGGTGGAGGGGCCGAACCAGTCGGCGCAGCCCCGGCAGCGGGCCGTGCCCAGCCAGCCCGCGGCCGGTCCGGTCAGCGGGTGCCCCGCCGGGCAGGCGCCGGCCCACGGGTTGCCGGCCGGGACCGCGAGACGGTGGGCGGGGCGGGCTATGAGCAGGCCGGCGCACGCGCCGTACGCGGCGGCCAGGGACGTGAGCAGGGCTTGCACGTGGGTGACCTTATGGGGCGGGGGCGCGGGGCGGCTGTTCGAGTCCGCATCGTTATCGGAACCGGTCGAATCCACATGTAGGGATCACGTAAGTTCAGACCAAGGCTAATTCGCGTCGGCAAAGTCGCGCGGGTGCGGTACCGCGCGGTGGAGGGGGCTGCGCGGTGCCGCGCGCCTCCCTCCCCCCTCTCTTTGCGGCTCCCCGCTATGCGGCGCCCTGCTTTGCAGAGACGATCGCGTCCATGTTCCGCTCGCCCCAACAGCCCAGCGGGATCAGCGCCTGGTTGAGCTGGGCGCCCAGGTCGGTCATCGAGTACTCGACGCGCGGGGGCACCTCCCGGTAGACCTCGCGGTGGATCAGGCCGTCCGCCTCCATCTCGCGCAGATGCTGGGTGAGCATCTTCTCGGTGACTCCGGTCACCTCGCGGCGCAGCTCGCCGAAGCGGAGCGTGCCGCGCTCGTACAGCGCCCACAGGATCATCGGCTTCCACTTGCCGCCGACGACGTCGATCGCGGCGTCGAGGCCACAGCTGTACGGTCCCATGTTGCCTGCGCCCACGATTCGGCCAACTCCTCGTCCGTTCAGCACTGCTGTCGATCAGCACCGCTGTGCCCATACTTGCGTCCATGACTCTCAGCGTCACTTGGGGCCCGGCAAATTCCCGACGCCTCGCACGGCAGTGGCTCGCCGACGAACCGGCGAAGGGTTCGTCCCCGTCCGAGCTCGCGGAGGTCGTCTCGGCGATGCTCGGCGCGCATGCCCAGGTCCTCTCGGCGGCCGAGCTGTCGGTGGGCATGCGGGTGGCGGACGGCACCCGGCAGTCGGTGCGCGACGCGCTGTGGGAGGCGGGGGCGCTGGTCAAGACGTACGGCCCCCGGGGCACGGTTCACCTGCTCCCCGCCTCCGAACTCCCCTTCTGGTGCGGCGCGTTGTCGGCCCTGCCCGCCGGGCGGCAGCAGCACTCGGACGGGGTGCGGCTCTCGCCCGGGCAGACCGAGGACGTCGTCGCCGCGATCGGGGAGGCGCTGCAGGGCGTCTGCCTGACGGCGGACGAGCTCACCGAGGAGGTCGTGGCGCGGACCGGGCCGTGGGCGGGCGAGCTGACGATGCCGGCGTTCCAGGGGTTCTGGCCGCGGTGGCGGACGGTGACGCATCTTGCCGCGCATCGGGGCGTGCTGTGTTTCGGGCCCGACCGGGGGCGGAAGGCGACGTACACCCGGCCGGGCGGGGCGGGTGGGGTCGTGCCTCTGCCTGCGGATGAGGCGGTCGCCGCTCTCGTACGTCGGTATCTGTACGCGTACGGGCCTGCGACCCCCGCCTCCTTCGCCAAGTGGCTTGCTGCACCGGTTGGTTGGGCCTCACAGGCGTTCGCGGCGCTCGGGGACGGGATCGAGCGGGTCGACTTCGACGGGGTCGAGGCGTGGGTGGTGGCGGGGGATGTTGAATTTCCGGATACTCCGGGTGCTCCGGGTGCTCCGGGTGTTTTGGCGCGGGGGGTGCGGTTGCTGCCCTATTTCGATGCGTTCGGGATTGCGGGATATCCGCGGGAGCGGTTGTTCGCGGGGCCGGCGTATACGCGTGCGCTGGCTCGGGGGCAGGCCGGGAATTCCCCTGTTGTCCTGGTGGACGGGGAGGTGGGTGGGGTGTGGCACCTCAAGCGGGCCGGGCGGCGGTGTGTGGTGACTGTTGAGGCCTTGGGTCGGCTTTCTGCTGCGCAGGTGCGGGAGTTGGAAGGGCAGGTTGCGCGGGTCGGTGAAGTGGTGGAGGCGCGGGGCGAGTTGGTGCTCGGGCCGGTGACCGTGGGCGCGCACGCTTGATTTTCCCCACCCCGCCCCTTCCCGAAAGTCCTGCGGACAGCCTGGGGCTTCGCCCCTGGCCCCCTTTGTCCTCAAACGCCGGACGGGCTGATGAAATCAGCCCGTCCGGCGTTTGAGGACACCGCCCGAAGGGCGGAAGGCGTCGCAGACTTTCGGGAAGGGGCGGGGAGGGGACTAATTCGGTTTTCGGGCCTCGAACAGAACCCTCGTGCTGTGGGCCACGAAGGAGCCCGACTCTTCGATCTGGTCGTGCAACACGCGGAGTTGAGGCCGATACGCCTCGACCGTGAATCCCGGCACCATCCAGATCACCTTGCGCAGGAAGTGGACGACAGCCCCAATGTCGTAGAACTCCATGCGGAGCTTCTCCGGGCGGACATCCACGAGTTCGAGCCCGGCCGCCGAGGCCTCCGCGCTCTCCAGGTCCGGATGACGCGCGTTCCGGGTCTCCTCGGGCTGCGGGCCCAGGAAGTACTCGACCACCTCGAAGACACTCGCAGGCCCGACGTGTTGGGCGAAGTACGTACCCCCGGGCGCAAGAACCCGCGCGATCTCCGAGAAGTACGGCTTTACCGGATGCCGGCTGGAAACCAGGTCGAACGCGCCGGAGGCGAACGGCAGCGGAGGCTCCTCCGCGTCCGCGACCACCGCCACACCCTGCGGGTGGAGCAGGGCCGTGGCCTTGGCCACGTTCGCCGGCCAGCCCTCCGTGGCGACGCACAGCCGGGGCCGGGCCGACGCCCTCGCGAGCGCCCCGGCCAGCACCTCGCCGCCGCCCGTCTGGACGTCCAGGGCCGCCGTGGCCCCGGCGAGGCGGCCGGACAAGGAGCGCTGATAGCCCCAGGAGGGGCGTTGCTCGGTGGCGCGGCCCTCGAACCAGGAGAAGTCCCAGCCCGCCACGGGGGCCGCCACCGCCTCGGCTACCAGCTCATCAAACGTGTGCGTATCGGACATGGATCGATCATGTCAGGGACGGCTCGCACACCACCACCGGGATTTCCCGCTCGGTCCAGGACTGGTACTCCGCGTACTCGGCGTACATCTCGACCAGGCGCGGCCACAGCTCCTCCCGCTCCGCCTTGTCCGCCGTGCGGGCGCGCATCGCGCGCAGCCAGGGGCCGGTGCGGACGAGGACCCGGGGCTCGGCCACCAGGTTGCGGTACCACTGCGTATGGACCGGCGTACCGGCGTACGAAGCGGCGACGATCACGCGGTCGCCGTCCGGCAGATACACGAGCGGCACCGTGCGCAGCCGGCCCGAGCTGCGGCCCATCGTCGTCAGGAGGCAGGTCGGCACGCTCTTCCGGAAGGCGCTGCCCAGGCGGTAGCGGCCGCCGACGCGGCCGTCCGTCGCGCGGTAGACGGCGACGTGCGCGCGGGTGATGGCCCTCAGTAGGGGCGCCATGCGGGGCGAGTCGAAGATCGCGGGGCGTTCCGTCGCTTTTGCCATGTCTGTACGCAACCACGGCGGGCTTGTCGAGTACAGGCGCTTTGCCCAACTCCCTTGATTTGGCGCTTTCTTGATCTAACGGGTCGTCCAGCCGCCGTCCAGGACGAGGTTCGCGCCCGTCATGTTGGACGACTGGTCCGAGGCCAGGAACAGCGCCGCCGACGCCACCTCGTCCGGGCGGCCGAGGCGGCCCAGGAGGGTGAGCTCCTCGAATTTCTTGCGCAGGCCCTCCGGGTCGGGGTCGGCCTGGAAGACGACCTCCAGGAGCTCGGTCTGGATCGGGCCCGGGCACAGTGCGTTGACGCGGATGCCGGCCTTCGCGTGGTCGATCGCGGTGGCCTTGGTGAGCTGGATGACGCCGCCCTTGGAGGCGCAGTACGCCGCCACGCCCGCGTCGCCGACCAGGCCGAGCTCCGAGGCGATGTTCACGATGGTGCCGCCGCCGTTTTCGGTCATTGCGGGGATGGCGTGCTTGGAGCAGAGGAAGACACCGCGCATGTTGACGCCCATGAGCCTGTCCCATTCCTCGACGGTGGTGTCGAGGATGGTTTTGGCGAATTCGATGCCGGCGTTGTTGACGAGGATGTCGAGGCCGCCGTGCGTTTTGAGCGTGTGCTCGATCAGGGCCTTGACCTGGGCTTCGTCACTCACGTCACACTTCGTGAAGTGGCCGCCGAGTTGCTTTGCCTCGTCTGTGGCGTCCAAGACGTCGGACATGACGACTGTGGCGCCCTCTTTGATGAAGCGTTCGGCGATTGCGTGGCCTAGGCCTCGCTTGGCTCCGGTGACGATGGCGGATTTTCCGGCTAGCTGCATGGGGTCATGCTGCCCCACCGGTGGGGGTGCGGCTTGGGGCCAAAGTCCCGTCTCGTACGTTCCTTTTCCCCACCCCGCCCCTTCCCGTAAGGCTGCCGCCGGCTTCAAAGGATTGTCCTCGATCGCCGGACGGGCTGATTCATCAGCCGCCTGTCCCTCAGTTGTCGAACTGGGCCAGTGGGATCGCGTACAGGCGTCGGTCCTTGGGCCATTCCCCGCGCTTGATGCCCCACGCCCGGTCGGCGCACACGGCGAAGACGTCGTCGCCCATGCAGGCGGCCCACAGGATGAACTTCTCCGGCAGGGTGCGGACCGGGCCCCTGTCGCCCGTCGCGGGGTCGAAGCGCGACAGGTGGTTGGGCTTGCCGGCGACGCCGAAGATCAGTGGGGTGTCGGGGCCGCTTCCGTTGTTCCCGGCCAGGCTGTAGTGCACCAGGTCGTCATGGCTCCAGAGCTCGGCTCCGGTGCGGGGGTCGACGCCCAGGGTCCGCATCCTCTTCTCGTCCGGAACCTCCTGCTGGACGACGAGCACATCGCCCGCAAGGTAGGAGTACAAGCTGTCGCGCACGGACCAGAGCTTCTTGCCGTCGGTGGCGGACCAGGCTTCGCCGGTGCCGACGAGCAGCTTGCCCTCGGGAAGGACCTCCGGTTCCTCGCGGTCCTTGTACGTGGCGAGTACGTCGCCGGTGGTCGCGTCGACGACGACCACGTCCCCGTCGTTGGCGAAGAAGAGACGGTCGTCGACCGCGCCCTTGAAGACCGAGGTCACGAACTCCGAGTGGTCCGCGAACGTCCAACTCCACAGCAAGGCCCCGCCCTTGTGAAGAGCGTCCCAGCTGCGGCTGTCCAGGCGGGCCAGGACCAGCGAACCGGCATCGACGACCGTGGTGTACGCCCCCGTGTCGTCCTCGCTGGTGTGCCGCCAGAGCTCGTTCCCGCTCTTGGCGTCCAGCGCGCAGACGTACTGGGCGACCGCGACGTAGAAGCCGCTCTCGGACACGACGGCATCGATGCCGGAGGTGACGTCGTCGTCGCCGAGGGGCGCGAACTTCCAGACGACGGATCTGTCATCGGGGTCGATGGCGTGCAGCTCGCTGGAGTCCACCGCGAAGTAGAGGGAGCCGTCGGGCCCCGTGACCGGCGCATCGACCTGGTCGTGCGCGCGCCAGCGCTCCTCACCCGAGGCCAGTTCACGAGTGAGCCAGCGATTGTCCCCGTCTGTCTCGTGGGTCAGGACGAGTGAGCCGAGCGCCTCGACCGGGCTGTCCCTGGCGGCCCGCTTCCACCGGGGTGCCAGCTCCCCGTTCTGGCCCACCTGACCCGCGCCGCCCTTGTCTCCCTCTCCCTCGCCTCCCCCGCCCTTGTCCCCTCCGTCGTCCTCCAGCACCTTCGGTACGACCACCACGGTCGTCGACACCGCGGCCAGGCCGATCACCCCGAACAGCACGGTCCGCCGTGACACCGGCCGCCCGGAGACCGGAGCTGGGGCCGCATCCGGAAGCGCAGGGTGCATCGGCGGCGCGGCGGGCCGCCCCGTCGTCTCCCCCGCGCCCATCTCCCGCGCGATCGCCCCGAGCCGCGCCGCGGTCTCAGCGGCCGAAGGGGGGCGGTTCTCCGGGGACTTGGCCAGCAACTCCGCCACCAGAAGGTCCAGCTCCGCAGGCAGCCCCGGCCGACGCGTGGACGGCGGGTCGGGGACCTCCGAGGCGTGGGCCACGATCTGGGCCAGGGCGTCCCGGTCGCCGAACGGCGGCTGCCCGGTGAGGAGTTGATGGAGCAGGCAACCCAGCGAGTAGAGGTCGGATGCCGCCCCCACCTCCTCCCCGCGCGCCTGCTCCGGCGACATCCACGGCGCGCTGCCCAGTACGCCGCCGGCCTGGCTGAGACGGTCCAAGCCGAGGTCACGGTGGAACCAGGCGATGCCGAAGTCGAGGACGCGGACCGTGCCGTCGGGGCCGAGGACGGCGTTCGCGGGCTTGATGTCGCGGTGGACGATGCCCGCGTCGTGCGCCGCCTCCAAGGCGACGCAGATCTGCCGGGCCCAGTCCACGGCCTGCGCCGGGGCGGGCGGGCCCTCGGCGGTCAGGACGCGGTCGAGGGCACGGCCCGGGGCGAGGGCCATGACGATGTAGAGCGTGTCGCCATCCCGGCCGAAGTCATGGACGGTGACCACGTGTTGGTTGTCGGAGAGCCCCGCCGCAGCCCGCGCCTCGCGTTCGAGCCGAGCCGCCGCCTCCTCGGTGACTCCGGGCCCCGCGACGGTCTTGACCGCGACCTCCCGGTGCAGCACCAGGTCCTCGGCCCGCCACACGACACCCATCCCACCCGCGCCGAGCCGTTCGGTCAGCCGGTAGCGCCCGGACAGCACGGTCTCCGCCACTGGTCCCTCCCCGTAGCTCACTCTGTATGTACGCCATGTACGCCGACATGTACGCCACGTACGCCACGTACGGCGACACGCGATCCGGCGGTTGCAGGCTACGGCCCCCGGATCACTCTTGGAGCCTCAATACCCCTCTGGCACACTGCAGTTGCACTGACCACTTGACTGATCACGAGCAACTCAAGAGCGCACGGGGGCAGCAGGACATGTGGGGGCGGGGAGTAGTCCTCGGCGGGCGATACACGCTGGCCGGGCGGCTCGGAGGCGGGGCCCAGGGTGAGGTCTGGCGGGCCGAGGACGATGTGCTCGGGCGGCAGGTGGCGGTCAAGATCCTGCTGCCCGCGCTGGTCGACGACGCGGCCTTCATGGAACGGTTCCGGCGCGAGGCGCGGCTGCTCGCGGGCCTCGACCACCCCGGAATCGTAGGCGTCCACGACTACGGCGAGGGGCGCCACGACGACCAGTTGATCGCGTACATCGTCATGGAGCTCATCGAGGGCCGGTCCCTCGCAGAGGTCCGGGCCGAGAGCGGGACGCTGCCCGTCGAGCGCACCCTGGAACTCGTCGCCCAGGCCCTCGACGCCCTGCACGCCTCACACACCCAGGGCGTCGTGCACCGCGACATCAAGCCGTCCAATCTCATGCTCCGACCCGACGGCCGCCTCAAGGTCACCGACTTCGGGATCGCCCGCGCCGCCTCGTCCACGAAGCTCACGGCGTCCGACGCCGTGATCGGCACCGCGCTCTACATGGCCCCCGAGCAGGCCGAGGGCACCAGCACCGGCACGGGTGCGGCCTCGGACCTCTACTCGCTCGGCGTCGTCACGTACGAACTGCTCACCGGGGAGCTCCCGTTCACCGGTGACACAGTCCTGGAGATCGTGCTCAAGCACATCCGGGAACCCGCGCCCGAGCTGCCCGACACCTTCCCCTCGCCGGTACGTTCCTTCGTCGCGCGTGCCCTGGCCAAGAGCCCCGACGACCGGTTCGCCGACGCGGCGGCGATGGCGGCCGCGGCGCGGCGCCTCGCAGCGGGCGGGGCGGGCGGGGCGCAGGAGACGGAACCCGTACCCGCTCCGGCACCCGCACCCGTGCCGGTGCCCGTGCCCGTGCCCGTGCCCGTGCCCAAGGCGGAGTCCGCACCCGCACCCGCGGCCGCCACCACCCAGGCCACCCGCCGACAGCGGCGCCGCACTCCGCTCGTCGTGCTCGGCGCGGTCCTCGTACCGGCCGTGGCGGGGACCGTCCTGTACCTGGTCCCGACCCCCCGCTCCACCGACGCGAACAAGCCGCCCGCCGCCGGACCCGGCGCCGCCGACTCCGGTGGGGGCGGCCAGAATTCACAAACGCCGCCCGGCAAGTCCGGCAACCCCAGCGACAAGGCGAAGCCGAAGGGTGAGGACAAGGAGAAGGAAAAGGACGGGGACGGCGGGGCGGCGGGAGCGGCCGTCTCCGGCGGCGGGGGAAGTGGCGACCCGGGCGCCGACTCCGGGCAGGACGGCGGGAGTTCGGGCGACGGCGGGGGCAGCGCGAGCGGCGGCTCGGACAGCGGCAGCGCGTCGGGCGGCGGTTCGGGCGACGGCGGCGGCTCAGGTGGCGGCACGCCCGCCGGCTGCGGCGGCGACAACTGGGGCGCGATCACCAACGTCGGCTCCGGAGTCAAGGTCGGCCTGGCCGACGCCGGCCCGAAGGTGAACGGCAAGGTCGTCATGGGCGGGCACACGGAGTACGGCTGGGTGAAGGCGACCGGCCAGCAGGGCAGCGTCTCCTTCAAGTCCTGCAACCTGAGCAAACCCGAGCTGTCGTCGCACGCGGCCTCCTGGGACAGCACCCCGCAGACGATCCTCACGGGGTCGCCGAGCAGCCTCTCCACCCTCTGGAACCCGGAGAAGGCCGGCACCTCGGGCGCGTACTACCTGCAGGACTTCAACGGCAACAACTGCCTGACCGACAACGGCGCGGGCAAGCAGCTGACCGTCGTCACCTGCACGCCCGGGAGCAAGTCCCAGCAGTGGCGGATTCCCTGACCGGCCGGTCGATCCCTCGTACGTACGGACAGTTGATGGCCATGCCGGAATCGGCGAGGGTTCTGACATGGGGGACGGGGACAAGGACGGGGACGGGGACTACGGGCTCTTCGGCGACGTCGACGACATCGACGACATCGACGACATCGACGACCCGGACGACCTGGGCGACTTCGGGGGCTTCGGCGGGGGCTTCGGCGACGGCGGCGGCATAGAGCCGGTCTCGGCGATGGTCGGGGTCGCGGTGCTCATCGCGGCCTGCTGGAGGGTCACGGACCGTTCCCGGCGGGCGCGCTATCTGTGGGCGGTCGTCGCGGTGACTGCGGTCGGCCTGATCCTCCAGTACGTCAACTACAACGACTCGGGCTTCTGGTCGCGTGCGCGGGCCGAGCACGACCTGATCCAGATGATCGTGATGGCGGGCCCTGGCGGCGTGGCCGCGCTGCTGCGGCTGCTGTTCAGCGGGGCCTCACGCGGCTGACCGCAGGGCCTCGCGGATCCGGGCGATCACCAACTCCGGGGCCGCGAAGACTTCCACGGCCGTGAACCGCAGAACCAACGCCACCTCCGGGCAGCTTTGCAGCGCGTTGAAACGGGCGACGTCCCGGTCGTGGGCGGCGCGGCTGCCGTGGAACGCGTACCCCTCGATCTCGACGACCACCCGCTTCGCCCGGAAGAGGAAGTCGACGCGCACCCGCCGCCCGCCTGCCACGTCCAACTCGACCTGCGACTCGGGGTGCAGCCCCGCGTCCTGGAAGCGCAGCCGGGCGACCGTCTCCGCCGGGGACTCGCACTTCGGGTCGGCGAGCGCGAGCCGACTCCGGACCTCCGCCCGCCCCCGCGGCGGCAGCGCGTCGACGGCCGCCGTCAACTGGGCGAGCGTGACGAGCGGCGCGCGCCGCTGCCGGCAGGTCAGCGCCGAGTCGACGGCTACGAGCGCCTCGTCCCGCCCCTCCGAGCGGAGCAGGTCGGCGAGGGTCCGGGCCGGCGTCGTCAGACGCGGGGCGGGAGCCGTCGCCGGGCGGAGGGTCGTGACCTCTTCGGGCCGCAGCGCAGCTCGGTGGACCTTCCCGTCGCGGCTGGTCCCGCTTCCCCAGCGTTCGTTCGTGAACTCGGGCGGTACGCGGTCGAGTTCGCGTACGCCGAGCAGTTCGATGCCCCAGAGCGCGGCAGCCGCACGGTGGCTGGCGACCAGTTCCGGGTCCACGAGCTGGATCGCCCGTACGCGCAGGCCCAGGTCGATCTCGCGGCCGGGCTCGGCCCAGGCGCCGTAGTGGATGCGCCGCCAGCCCGCCCGGACCAGGCTCCGCCTGACGGTCTTCCCCTCCACCTCACCTCTCCGCACGAGCCACCGGCTCAAGAGAACTCCGCCGCAAGCGGCAACCCCTAGGAAGGACGACGCTCCCCCGACTCCGACTCCGACTCCGACCACGCCCCCAACCCCGACCATGCGCCCATGATCCCCGGCGGCGCACATCTCCGCTGGGCCTGTGGATAACCCTCCGGGTAGCGGCGGTTGGGGGCTGGGGGCTGCGCCGAGGGCGGGCGGAGCTTGCGGAGGTCGGGGCTTGGGGAAGTCGGGCTGGCGGGCCAGCGGGCGGTCGGGCGGGCCGGCGAGTCGCGAAGTCGCCCTTCGGCGGCTGGTCAAGAACGAGATTGCGTGGCTGGTGGGGGTGGGTGGTGCAGGTGGCCTCCGCTCCTTTCGTCGTCGGCTGCGGCGGCTCGTGGGCTGGCTTTCCCCCATGACGGTCAGTACGGGCCCCTGGATTTGCGCATCGCCGACAGGAGGACCGCCTGGGAAGGGAAAGACGCAGCAGCGGGGAGGGAGGGGCTGGGGTGGGAGGGAGGGGCTGGGCCGGGGAGGGAAGGGCGCGGGGCCGGGGAGGCCGAGGCCGGGCCGGGGGGCGGAGCCGGGGAGGGGAGGCCGAGGCCGAGGAGGGGAGGCCGAGGCCGAGGAGGGGAGGCCGGGGCCGAGGAGGGGAGGCCGAGGCCGAGGAGGGGAGGCCGGGGCCGAGGAGGAAGGGGCGCGGGGCCGAGGAGGGGAGGCCGAGGCCGAGGAGGAAGGGGCGCGGGGCCGAGGAGGGGAGGCCGAGGCCGAGGAGGAAGGGGCGCGGGGCCGAGGAGGGGAGGCCGAGGCCGAGGAGGAAGGGGCGCGGGGCCGGGGCCGGGGAGGCCGGGGCCGGGCCGGGGCCGAGGAGGCCGGAGCCGAGGAGGCCGGAGCCGAGGAGGCCGGGGAGGGAGGAGGCCGGAGCCGAGGAGGGAGGTCGAGGCGGGGGCGGAGCCGGGGAGGGAGGGGGCGGAGCCGGGGAGGGAGGGGGCGGAGCCGGGGGTGCAGGAGCCAACTGAGGGAAATGGGGCCAAGGAATTGGGACAAAGAGGGGCACCAACTGCCCCCTATCCCCCACCTGTCGAATCTGCCCTCCCTCCGCTCCCGCGCTCCCGCGCTGCCCGCTCCCGCGCCACCCCGCTCCCCCTCTCCGCCGCTGCCCCGCCCTCCGCCACCCCGCTCCGCCGCTGCCCTGCCCCTCCGCCGCCCCGCGCCTACGCTCCCGCGCTGCCCCGCTCCTCCGCCGCCCGCGTCCACGCTCCCCTGCTCCTCCGCTCCTCCGCTCCTCCGCTGCCCCACCCCTCCGCCACCCCGCGCCAACGCTCCCGCGCTGCCCAGCCCCTCCGCCACCCAGCCCCTCCGCCGCCCGCGTCCACGCTCCCCCGCTCCTCCGCTCCCCCTCTCCGCCGCTGCCCCGCCCTCCGCCACCCCGCTCCGCCGCCGCCCTGCCCCTCCGCCGCCCCGCGCTGCCCCGCTCCTCCGCTCCTCCACCGCTCCGCTCCTCCGCCGCCCCGCGCCCCCTCCTCCGCCGCCCCGCTCCCCGCTGCCCCGCGCCCGCGCTGCCGCTGCTCCCGCTCGCCTGCCTCTCTCCCTGCTTCCCCTCCCTCCTCCTCCCTCCTCCCTCCTCCTCCCTCCTCCTCCCTGCTGCTGTCTTTCTTGTCTTTCTCTCCTCGGGGCGGAGGGGCTTCGGGCTGTTCGTCGCTGGTGATCGCCCTCGTATGCCCGTACTGACAGTCATGGGGGAAAGTCAGCCGGCGAGCCGCTGCAGTCGACGACGAAAGGAGCGGAGGCCACCTGCACCAGCCGCCCCCATCAGCCACGCAATCTGGCTCCTACCGCGCGCAACGCCTCCGGACGCGAGGTTCTGCCACCACCTCGTCGCGAGGGCGACGGTGGGGGCTCGCTGTGGAGTGGCCGGCTACGGGTTCCCGGGGCCCGGCTGCGCGGGCGGCTGTGGGGTCGGGGGCTGGGTCAGGTTGCCGGTGACCGAGCCGAAGACGCTCGTCGGGCTCAGGCCCAGGCGGGGGCCGCGCCAGGCCAGGCCGAGGCCGAGGAGGATGGCCGGGGCGATGACGGAGATCGCCGTGGCGGAGATCTTGAGCGCGACCAGGCCCCAGATCGCGCCGGCCGTCGCGGCGACCATGAGCAGGATGATCGCGGCGTCGGCCGCGCGCCTGGCCCGGCTGGGGAGCGGCTCGGGCAGGGGCGCTGTCTGCGTGTCGGCCTCGTCGAGGAGGGCCAGCCAGCGGCCCTCTCCTGACCGTTCGGCGAGGGTGACTGTCTTCCGGGCGAGCTCGTCCAGGGCGGGGGTGCCGTCCCGGAAGACATCGGCGACGGCGGCCCGCAGGGCGTGCTGGACGCGGGCGATGTACTCGGCGAGCTCGCGTTTTCGCTTGGGACTGCCGTACACGTGGCCCGCCTCGGCGAAGCGCGACAGGGAGCGGACGACCCTCTCCACCTCGCGGTCGAGCGCCAGTACGTCACTCTCGCCGTCCGCGACCTCCTTACAGGCCATCAAGACGTCACAGCACTGGAGTTGGAGAAGTGCGGGGGCTTCAAGGCTCCGCAATCGACGAATGGAGAAGAACCATGCGTCGCGGACGAGCCAGATGACCAGAGACAGCGGTACGGCATAGGTCAGCGCGCCACCCACCCACCAAGGTTCGTCCGGCGCCCCGGCTTCGAGCAGGACGGTCACCGCCAGGAAGGCGACACTTTCAACCATCCAGACAAAGCCCCAGGCGAGGAGGCCTGCGTAATACCCCACAGCCAGCCGGAGGCTCTTCTCCAGCTCCGCATCCCGAGTGGTGAACGGCCGACCAAACCGCGCGGCGGTCGCGGTGAGCGCATCGGGATCGTACGACTTCAGGTTCTGCGACAGATGACCGCCAAGGAGCCTGAAGAGCCGCCTCTCGCTTCGCCAAGGCCTGGCCTTTCGCAGCCATTTCTCGTACTGCTCGCGCAGGAGGACCAACATCAAGGCAGCGCCACTCGCCGCCACCATCACGTTGCCGATCACCTCACCCGACAAGGCTCCCCCTCCCACAGCACAACCGGGCCGCAGCGACTACGGCCCGGTTCGCGAGGGCCCGATCGTCCCACGAACTGCCGTGCTGCTCAGGCGAGTTGGCCGTACGTTGAGGACATGAAACGTCGACGTGTGTTGGCTGTCGTGCTGGCGGTCGCCTTCGCAGCGGGTTGCGGCAGCGGCAAGGGCGGCGAGGACCGTTCCGGTCCGCCGGACGGCGCGCGGAGTTCGGTTGAGGCGTATGTGAAGGCGCTCAACGCGCGTGACGTCGAGGCCTTGCTGGCGGTGGGTGGTACTCCCGACGAGGCGTGGTCGCGGAAGCAGGCCGGCCGGGTTCTGTCGGGCAAGGGTGGACGTGGACTCACGGTGGAGGACGTGTCGCTGACGTACGACCGCATGGGGATCTTCCTGGCCGACGCGAAGCTGGTGGCCAAGGACAAGGACGGCGGGGCGGTTCGGGAGAATCTGGAGCTTGCCCATGAGGGGAAGTGGACGGTGATCCTGTTCGAGCACCCTGCCGATCCGGGCAAGCCTACGTCCGGCACCAGCCGGACATAGGCGGCCCTCCGCCCCCTCGCCCTTTCGTGCCCGGCGGTCGCGCTACCCCGCCGCGTGCGCCAATGGGGCCCTGCTGACCGCCAGTTGGCCGTACGTCGCCGTCGACGCGTGCGGCAATACCGCCCACATGCGGGTACCGCCGGAGGGTTCGCGGGCGTCGCCGAAGCCCCATTCGCCCTTGCAGGTGCGGACGACGCAGGCGAGGAGGCGGAGGCTTGCTCGGCGGCGGGCGTCGCATTGTGCGGCGAGGCGGGGGTTCGCGTGGCGGGGATGGCCGTCGTAGAGGATCACTCGGAGGGCACCCTCCCGGTAGCGGAGCGATACGTAGACCTCGGAGGTTGGGGTGAACTGGCATGCCGTTGCGGTCAGTTCGCCGACCGTTTGGACTGCCGCGTCCGTGAGGGATTGCAGGCCGTGTTCGGCGAGGATGCGGCGGGTTGCCGCGCGGGCGATGGCGGGGGTTGCGGGGCCCGTTGGGAGGGTCAGGCTGTACGTCAGCTCGTCGGGGGCGGGTGGGTTGATGGTGGCGAGCTCGGTCTGGCAGGTGGCGGGCATGGTGAGGGACATCCCTAACTCCCTTGCGTTGGTGGGTGGTTGAGCGGGCGGTGGCGATGTCTCCGGGCATGCCGGAGGTGCACTTCCGCCACGCGTACTGCGTGACCGTTGCGCTACTCACTGTAGGGCAGGGCGGAGTACGTGTACTACGGAACGCCGGAATACACTGAGCCGCATGCCGCCGAGAAGCACACCAACGGAGCGACAGCGACGCCTCGGCGCAGAGTTGCGCAAGATGCGGGTCGCTGCCGGGATGACCACCGAGTACGCCGCCGGACTGCTGGGCGTCCCCCGCACCAACGTGCCCAACATGGAGTCCGGCCGTTCAGGCATCAGCGCCGATCGCGTACGCACTCTCGCGGGCAATTACGGCTGCCCGGACCAGGGCCTCGTGGATGCACTGGCCTCGATGGCCACCGAGCGCGACAAGGGTTGGTGGGAGACGTACCGGGGCCAACTCCCTGTCAGCTTCCTGGACATCGCCGAAATGGAGTGGCACGCCACCAGCCTGCGTATCGCCCTGACCGTGCACATGCCGGGGATACTGCAGACCGAGGAGCACGCCCGCGCCGTCTTCGAGGCGGTGATCCCCCGCCTGCCCGCCGCCGACATCGACGTGCGTGTGGCCCACCGCATGGACCGTCAGCAGGTACTGGAGAACGCGGAGCCGCCGAGTGTCGACGTGATCGTCCACGAGGCCGCGCTGCGGATGCAGTTCGGTGGACCGGGCGTCGCTCGGCGGCAGTTGGAGCGCCTTCTGCAACTGAGCGAGCGGGACAGCGTTGCGCTGCACGTCATCCCGTTCAAGGCGGGGAGCTTCCCTGGCGCCGGGCAGTCCGTCATCTACGCCCAGGCGAACGTGCCGCCGCTCGACACCGTCGAGCTGGACAGCACCCATGGCGCGGAATTCATCGACACGGAGATGCAGTTGCAGAAGTATCGGGCCCAGCTCGACGCGATGGAGTCCGTCGCCCTAGCGCCCGCCGCCTCGCGCGACTTCATCCGTACCCTCGCCAACGACCTGTAGGAGGCCTCAGCCGTGCCGACCATCACTTGGGAAGACCCGTTCTGCGGGGAAGGCGCGAACTGCTTCAGGCTCGGCACAGACCCCGACGGCAACGCCTACATCGCGGTCGCCGGCCAGGAGGACCGTTACCTCAAAGACGGCCCGGACGCGTTGCGAAGCCTGATCCTGGACATCAAGGCAGGGAAGGCCGACCACCTGCTCTGAGGAGTGGCTCATGGGTCCCGAAGGGTTCTTCGTCGACACCGCGGAAGACTTCGCCGAAGTTGCCGCCGAGTTGGGCCTGGAGGGGCCCGAGAACGACGGCACGATGGTGCTCTTCCCCGTGGTCAGGTACCGGACGGACCGCGTGAGGTACGACTTCGGCATCGATGTGCGGGAGCGCCACTCCGTGGCGAGGGTGTCCCTCAGGACGGACTCCGGCGCCCTGACGATGAACCTCACGGACCTCGCGGAGGCCCTCGGGGTCATGGACCGCACCCGCAAGGGCAGGTTGAAGGACTCCCCGGGGCTGAACGGCCCCCTCGTACGGCTCGTCCATCCCCTCGTCACGGGCGAGGGGGCGGAAGAGCTGATGCGGGCCGCGGGGGCGAAGGAATACACCAGGTTCTGGTAGCGCAAAGGGGCCGGGCCGCACCTCGAAGGTGCGGCCCGGCCCCGTCGCCTGTCAGTCGACGTAATCCTTCGTGCCCGGCCGCGAGCACAGGACGATCGCGATCACCGAGAGGGCGAACGCGGTGACGAACCCGATGATCTGGGCCTGCGCCGACTCGGTGTCGAAGTCGGCCTGGGCGATCATCGCGCCCATCGCCACGCCGGACAGACCGGCGATGATGCCGAGCTGCATGGTCAGCCGCTCGGCCCCGTTTCCGTCGCCCGCCAGGAGCTTCCCCGCGTTCCGCGCTATGGACAGGCCGAACAGCGTGAGGACCAAGCCGATGATCGGGCCGAAGCCGGACTCGAAGGTCTTGATCCCGATGTACGCCGCGTAGCAGGCAATGGTCCCGCCGATCAGCATCGCGAAGACCCCCGCGGCCGTCGCGATGCCCGGCCGGGATGGGTTGGCCATGGAGTGCCCTCCTCTAAGAGCCGCGCGGGAAGGAGACCTCCACGCGACGGTTCTTCTTGCGGCCTTCCTCCGTGGAGTTGGAGGCGATCGGGTAGTCCTCGCTGTAGCCGCGGACCTCGAAGGTGATCTCCGAGCCGAGATCCTTGGCGAGCTCGTCGTGCACGGCGTCGGCGCGCTTCTTGGAGAGCGTCTTGCCGTGGCCGTACGAGCCCAGGTTGTCGGTGAACCCGAACACCCGGATCTTGGTTGCCTTTTGGGCTTCGATCTCGTCGGCGATCGCCTTGATGCGGCCGAGTGCGTCGGGGTTCAGCTTGGAGCTGTCCTTGCCGAAGAGGACTTCCGCCTGGAGCGCGAACTTCATGTCGGAGTTCGTCTCTTCGCGGCGCTCCTCGCCGCCGAGGTCTTCGACTACCGACTTGATGTCGAGGACGCGGGCGGGGGCGAGGGTGGCGCCGTCGGCGAGTTTCAGGCCTGGGGCGTCGGGATCGACTGTTGGTGGTGGGGAGGTGGTCGTTGAGCCTGGTGGCTGGGTCGGGTCGTCCTCGGCGTGGGCTGTGCCAATGCTGAGGGTGGCGAGCAGCGCGATTGCCGTGAGGGTTGTTGCGGCTAGGTGCACTGGTCGGCGGCGAGTGTGGGTGGGGTGCATGGGTCACTCACCCTCGGAGATTTCGATCGTGGCGGGGGGCATGTCCCCGACCTGGAAGTCGACCTTGGCCACGCTGTTCGGCGGGGCCGGGAACTGGGCGAAGAAGGTTTGCTCCTCGTTGCTCTTGAAGCCACCCCTGAATTGCGTGCACAGGCAGCGGCCTTCAGTGTCACGGAGGATCAGGTAGCGCTTCTTACCCGCCTTGTCGACGACGTTAGCGCCAGCCATCGAGGCGGCATTCCCCATCAGCTCCTTCTCGTCACCTCGCCACCTGTTGGCGACCCAGATCCCGCTGCCACCGTTCTTCACCTTGCCGCCGACCGTGAGGAAGCCACCCTCGTCTCGCACCGCTGAGGTGATGGTGAGCGTGATGTTCTCCCCACCCGTAACCTCGGCCAGCACCTGATCCGCTGCCGGTTCCTGGGTCTCCTCGTCCTTCTTGCCCCCACCATCGTCCTTGGTGGGCTTCTGGGACTGACTCGCATTGTCCGAGCCACCGCCGCCCTTGTCGTCTCCCCCGCAGCCGGCCACCGTGAGGACCAAGCCAGCCGTGATCGCCACTGCGGTCAGTGCCCTTCGTACCTTCATGGTGTGCCGCATCCCCTTAAGCACCGCTTCCTTCTCTCGTCGTTCGCTTCGTCAATCCACCAGGTGGACCGAGAACAGGTCCTTGGCCGATGGCAGGGCAACGCCGCCGTTGAGATCCTCAACATGGATAACCCACTGGCGGCCGTCCTTACACGCGATCTCCGCAACCTTGGTCGGGACGTTCAGCACCATGTGGCACTTCGGTTCCACGACCGCGGTGGCATCGGCCTCGGCGTAGGTGTCCTCAGTCCGAGGGACGAGGGAGTCGCCCACCGGGTAGTTGGTCCTGATCTTGGCCTTGAAGGCCAGGTCAATACCCGAGGGAGTCGGGTGGACGTAGATCACGGTGGACTCGTTCTCGGCCGCGAGCTGCTGCGCGGCGGCGAAGTAGCCCGGCCCCGGCGGCATCTTTCCTTCGAGCGGAGGAACCCACGCGCCGGTCGGGAGGGTGGCAATGAACTCCGCCGTTAACTCATCCCTGAATTCCTGCGCAGCAGCAAGGGCGGCGGCATCCGCAGCGGACTGAGCGCCACTGCGTGCCACCGCCCCTTTGGCGAAGACGAAGAAGACGAACGCAACAAAGAGGACCATCCCCACGGTCCATACGTACAGGGGGATGGTCGACCCTTTGTCATCGCGCAAGCGCGGAAGCATCAGCCGCCAGTGATCTCGGTTACGGCCTCCTCGATCGCGGTCGAGATCGTGTCGTCCAGCCCGAGCCCCATCACGGCCGTCACGATCGCCGCGATCAGAATGAGCAAACCCGCGTACTCCACAAACCCGGCACCCTCGTCCTTCTGGACGCCCTGCATGCGCGAGACAACGCGGTTCTGCCACTTCACGTAGAGCTTCGACATGACGTTCCCCTCCGGGTCCGACGGCAACTGCCGACCGCACACCGGCCGACTCGACACCGGAAACGTACGCCGAACCCGCCCCCCTCCCGGAGGGCCCGTGGGCCCAACTCCGGGCCCAAAGCCGGGCCTTCGCAGCCTTCGCCCCCCGCTCAGCCATGACCACCAACCCCCGACCCCGGCCCCATCCCCCGGGCCGTACCGAGCCACACGGCGATCGCTTCGCTCCTGCTCGCGCTGTGCAGCTTCGCGAATATCCGGTTGATGTGGTTCTTGACGGTCTTCTCGCTGATGAAGCAGGTGGCGGCGATTTGCTGGTTGCTCATGCCGGACGCGATGAGATCCATGACCTCCACCTCCCTCGAACTCAGTCCGTAACTCTTGCGATCGTGCTGGCGGTCGCGCTGTCGGTCATACGAGACTTGCGGGTATGGAGACTGTCCCACATCTGGTTGCACATGCGAAGCATGACCTCGTGACTGATGCGAATTCGAGACAGCTGGCCCCGAATTGGGGAATCCGGAACCATGTGCACTCGCAGCGGGCGGCGTCGGCATGACGTACGGCGGCGGCATCGTCTGGCCGGTGTCGTACGCCCGCCCGAGCCCTTCCGGCAACGGCAACGGCAGCGGCGGTGGAGCGCCGACCGGGGAGCCGCCGCGTACGTGGGCGAGGAGCGCGTCCTGGGCCGACGCCGTGAAGTGGGCCCGGCCCTCCTTGATGTCGCGTACGGCCGTGACGAGTTGTTCGGCGGTGAACTCGCCGTGCACCAGATATCCGCCCGCGCCGAGCCGCAGCGCCTCCTGCACGATCGCGCTCTCGCGGCTGTAGGTCAGCATCAGGACCGGGGCGATCTGGACCAGGTACGGGAGGGCGGAGATGCCGTCGACGCCGGGCATGCGTACGTCCAGGAGCACCACATCGGGCCTGCGCTCCCGGGCGACGGCGAGCGCCTGGCGGCCGTCGCCCGCCTCCCCCACCACCTGGATGTCGGCGCGACCGTCGAGGAGGACCGTGAGTCCGGCGCGTACGACGGGATTGTCGTCGGCGACGACCACGCTCAGCGCCGAGACCTCCGTGCCGGGTGGGGTCGCGAACGGGTCTGCGGGGGTGGGGTGTTGGGGGTGTTGGGGGTGTTGGGGCTGCTGGGCCGGGAATGCCGCTGCCGACGGGGGAACGGAGACGGATGCGGGGGTGTGCTCCGAGCGGGGCGCGGTGTGCGACGAGGTGTGCTGCGACACGTGCGTACCGGTGGGGTAGGAGCTCTCGTCCGGCATGAGCGGCCTCCTCTCAGGGAGTCATGGGGATGGGGGTTGGGGATGGGGCCAGGGACGGGGACGGAGACGGGGTGAGTGCGGCCAGCGGGAGGTCGAGGCGGACCTCGGTGCCCCGGCTGCTGTGGCCTCGGCCGATGCGGATGCGGGCGCCCACGGAGGCGGACCGCTCGACCATGCCGACGAGGCCGAAATGGCCGGACTTGCGGAGTTCTTCGAGGTTGGTTCCGGGGGGTAGGCCGGAGCCGTTGTCCAGGACCGTGAGCTTCAACAGGTCGCCGACCACGCCGAGTTCGACGGTGACCTGGGTGGCGGCGGCGTGGCGGTGGGCGTTCTCCATGGCCTCGGAGGCGACCGTGAGGAGCTGGCGGGCGACCGCATGGGGCACGGTGGGGGTGGGGGTGCCGATGGGGTGCGTATCGACCTGGATGCCGGTGCGGCGGCCGAAGTCGGCGCAGCGGGCGGTGAGTTCGGCGGCGATGTCCACGCCGGGGGCCGGGGCGCCGGTGGTGGGGTCGGCGTAGTCGGTCTTGCGGCGGAGGTCGGAGAGGAGTTCGCGGGACTCGGCGGCGGCCTTGCGGGCGCTGCGGGCGACCAGGCCCGCCTGGTGCTTGACCGTGAGCGGGTCCATGCGGTCCGCGCTCGCGGAGAGGGCGTCTGCGGCCATGGCCACGCCGTGCAGGGTCTTGGCGACCGAGTCGTGCATCTCCCTTGCCAGACGGGCCCGTTCGCTCTCGACGGCGTCGGTGACGGCCAGGCGGGATGTGGCCTCGGAGAGGGCCTGGGTGGCGGTGCCGAAACGGAACATCAGGTTGCGCAGGGTGACGCCGATGATGCCTGCGGCGACGCAGAAGCCGGAGATGAGGATGGTGCTGGCGGGGCTGGTCATGGCTCCGGGGTCGCCGAGGCGTTCGTGCCAGGCCGTGTAGGCGGCCGCCAGGAGGAGGATCTGGGCTGCGGTGTAGAGGCCTGCGCCTCGCCAGCCGTAGAGGAGGCCTGCGAGGAGGGGGGTGCAGACCGTGGCGTAGCCGAGGGTGGAGTCCGGGCTGGCGGTGAGGAGCAGTACCGCGCCGAAGATGAGGTCAATGGCCATGAGCCAGCGGTGTTTCAGGACCAGGGGTCCCAGGACCTCCCAGTCTCTGAGCATGGCGTAGCTGCCCATGAGGCTGAAGACGACTGCGGCGCCCACGAGGGTTTGGCCCAGCTTGCCGTCTGCCCTTGCCAGGGCGAAGGGGCTGCCTATGACGATCATGGCCAGGCGGAAGCCGAATACCTGCCGGCACAGGGCTTGGAGTGCGTTGAGCTGGATCGGGAGGCTCGGTGCGGGCGCGTCGTCGGCGAGGGCTGAGGTGTTTACGGGCTCTGGGGTGTGGCCGTAGGTGATCGCCGGTTGCATCGGCGGGGTTGCCCTTGGGGCTCTGGCTGGGCGGAAGTTGCTGAGTGCGCCGTCATTCATTTTCCCCACCCCGCCCCTTCCCGAAAGGCTGCCGCCGGCTTCCCGGGGCGGGGGTGGGTGGGTATGGCGGGGGTGGGTGGGAATCCATCCGTCACCAATGTCCTCAAACGCCGGACGGGCTGATTCATGCCGTCGGCAGACTTACGGGAAGGGGCGGGGAGGGAAGAAGTCATCACCGGCCCCCAAGGATCTCGCCGAAGTTCGTGTCCGAGCCCAGGAACATCCCGCACACGATCAGGATCAGCGTCGCCGGGACCATGAAGATCAGGGTGACCATCGTGGTCTTGGGGATCGTCTTGGCCGCCTTGCGGCGGGCGTTCTGGGCGTCCGTGCGGCGCATGTCGTTGGCTATCTGGATGAGCGTGTCGGCGATGGGGGCGCCGAGCTCCTCGCCCTGCTGCAGGGCGGTGACGAACTGGGAGACCTGTTCGCTCGCGTTCCGGCGGCGGAGTTCCTCGAAGGCCTGGCGGCGGGAGACTCCCATGTCCATCTGGCGCAGTGTGATGCGGAGTTCGTCGGACCAGGGGCCCTCGTAGCGTTCGGCCACACGGTCCAGGGCCTGGCGGAAGCCGAGGCCGGCGGAGACCACGACCGCGAGGACGTCGAGGAAGTCGGGGAGCGTACGCTCGATCTGTTCCTTGCGTTCGCGGATCGCCTGCCAGATCAGGGCGTCGGCCGCGACGATGCCGAAGAGCAGGGCGAAGAAGCCGAAGAGCGCGGCGCCGTTGATGAAGAGGGACAGGCCGCAGATCGCGCCGAAGATGCCGTAGACCGCGCGGCGGGCCGCGTAACGGTCGATGGTGAGGCCGTTGGGGTTGCCCGCCATGTCGATCTTGCGGCGCTTCGCGTCGACGCGCTTGGGGCCCATCGCGCGCAGCACGGACGGCGCGAAGCGCATGCCGAGGCGGTCGATCGCCGAGTCCGCGACGGAGACGCGGGACGAGCCGACCTCCAGGGCGAGCGCCAGGTCGCTGGGGAGCTTGGCGTCGGCCCGGTACATGCGGACGCCCTGGGCGACTCCGGCGACGGAGAGCCCGAGGAGGAGGGCGAGTAGTAGTCCCAGCATGAGTCCTCAGACCTCGATCTTGCCCAGGCGGCGGATGACGATGAATCCGGCCGCGTACAGGCCGAGTGAGACCAGGATCAGGATCTGGCCGACGGGAGAACCGGTGACCTTGGCGAGGGCGCCCTCGTTCATGCTGTTCAGCATGAGCATGGCGCCGATGCCGAGGCAGGGGATCGTGAAGGCGGTCGCGTTGACCTCGGAGAGCATCGTGCGGACCTCGCGCCGGGTCTCCTTGCGCTCCTCCAGCGTCTCGGTGAGATTGCGGAGGCTGCCGACGATCGTGCCGCCGGCCTTGTTGGACAGGACGAGGGTGGTGACCAGGACGACCAGTTCGCGGGACGGGAGGCGTTCGGCGAGTTCGCCCAGGGTCTCGTCGATGGAGCGGCCCACCGCCAGCTGGTTGGACACCACGGTCAGCTCCTCGCCCGCGGGGGCGTCGAGCTCGGCCGCGGCCATCGCGAGGGAGGTGCGCAGGGCCAGGCCCGCCGACGTACCGTTCGCCAACAGCCTGGCCACATCCGGGAGTTGGTTAATGAAGGCCTCGATGCGTTTCTGACGCTGCCAGTTCAGGAACGTGTTCGCCGACCAGGCTCCGATGATCCCGGCGATCGGTCCGAAGAACGGGGCCAGGAGCGAGGCCGCGATGAGCCAGAGGGCGGCGACCGTCACCAGCATGTAGACGAAGAATTCGCCGGGGGTCAGGTCCAGGCCCGTCGCCGACAGCTTCAGCTGGAGCTTGCGGCCGAGGGTCGTCCCCCTGAGGCGGCGGTCGACTCCGGTGAAGCGGCGTTGCCGGCCGAGGGGGATGTGCTCCGTGGCGGACAGGCGGTCCACCAGCGCCTGGCGTTGGGCTTTTCCGGATACGTACGTGTGCAGACCCGCGGTGGCGAGGGCGCCGCACAGGAGCGTGCCGCCGAGGGCGAGGAGGGCGGGGTTGTTCATGAGCCGGCGGCCTCTCTTGTGTTCAGCTCGAACGTGCCGCTGAGGCCGTCCTCCACGCCGAACGCCGGGGGCACCGGCTCGCTGGCGAGGTAGAGGCGCTCGGCGACGGTGCGCGGCAGGGGCAGATGCTCGTACCAGCCGTGCACGACGCGGTCCGAGCCGATGGGTTCGGCGCGGAACCGGGACACCGTAAGGATCTTGAACCGTTCGCGGCCGTGCGAGACGAGGAGTGCGACCTCGGTGATCTTGCGGGAGCCGTCCGCGAAGCGGGAGAGCTGGACGACCACGTCCACCGCCGAGTTGATCTGGTCCTTGAGGGCCTCGAAGGGGATTTCCACGGTGGACATCGAGCCGAGTGTCTGGAGCCTCATGAGGGCGTCCTCGGCGTTGTTCGCGTGGACGGTGGCGAGGGAGCCGTCGTGGCCGGTGGACATCGCCTGGAGCATGTCGAGCGTCTCGCCGCCGCGGACCTCGCCGACGATGATGCGGTCGGGGCGCATGCGCAGCGAGTTGCGGACCAGGTCGCGGATGGTGATCTGGCCCTTGCCCTCGACGTTGGGGGGACGGGATTCGAGGCTGATGACGTGCGCCTGCTGGAGGCGGAGTTCGGCGCTGTCCTCGATCGTGATGATGCGTTCCTGATCGGGGATCAGGGCGGAGAGGGCGTTGAGGAGGGTGGTCTTGCCCGTGCCCGTTCCGCCGCTCACGATCACGTTGAAGCGGGCCCTGACGAAGCTGCTCAGGAGCATCAGCATCTGCTCGTCGAGCGATCCGAGGTTGATCAACTCGTTGAGTTTGTACGCGCGGGGGAAGCGGCGGATCGTGAGGACGGGGCCGGTGAGGCTCAGCGGGGGGATGATCACGTTGACGCGTTCGCCGCTGGGGAGGCGGGCGTCGACCATCGGGTTCGACTCGTCGACCCTTCTGTTCACCGTGGAGACGATGCGCTCGATCGTCTGCATGAGCTGGTCGTTCGAGGCGAAGCGGACGGGGTGCTGCTCCACCCTGCCGGCTCGCTCGACGAAGATCGCGTCGGGGCCGTTCACCATGATTTCGGTGATGCTCGCGTCTTCGAGGAGGGGTTCCAGGACGCCCAGGCCGAGGGCCTCGTCGACCACCCTGCGGATGAGCTGGGCTCGCTGGGAGGTGCTGAGGACGGGGCCCTCGCGGCTGATGATGTGTCCGAGGACGCGCTCCAGCCTGGCCCTCCGCTCGGCCGCGGCGAGGCTGGACATCTCGGCGAGGTCGATTTCCTCGAGGAGCTTTGTGCGGTACGTGGCGACCATGTGGTCGTCTTCGTGGCCGGCGGTCTCCTCCGGAGGGGCTATGCGGGACCTGAGGCTCATGGTTCTCTTTTGCTCCTCAGTCGCAGGGCATGGTGACTGTGCGGTCGGCTTCCCACCGCATGTCCACGAAGGGGACGAGGGTGGGGATCTGCAGGGTGGCTTTCTGGGTGACCGTGTCCATGTCCCCGAAGCAGAGATCCCCGGTGATCAGGGCGTCGCTCGCCAGCCAGCTACTGATTGCGGCCTTCCCGCTTGCGTCCCCGCTGTGGCCTTGCGAGGCGCTTCTCGCTGCCGCGCGGGCGGCTGATCCGGCCTGCTCGTAGGTGTAGCCGACCAGGCCCAGTTGGATCACTGCGAGGGCTATGAAGAGGAGTAGGGGTAGGAAGCCCGTGAATTCGAGGATGGCGGCACCACGGTCGCTACGGACATTCACCCCACCCCGCCCCTTCCCGAAAGTCCTGCGGACAGCCTGGGGCTTCGCCCCTAGCCCCCAGATCGGCCTTCGGCCTCTGTCCTCAAACGCCGGACGGGCTGAATTTGCCGGCGGCAGCCTTACGGGAAGGGGCGGGGAGGGGATCATCATTCGCCCTCCTTCGCCGCGCCCGCCGAGCCGTCGACCGACCAACCTGCGTTGAAGCCGGGGAAGAACACCGGTACCTCGACCGAGACCTTCACCTGGTGGACCGAGCCGCCCCCGCCGCCGCAGTCGACCCGGAAGCTGTCCTGCCAGGGCCCGGGAAGGCGTTCCAGGCCTGCGGTCTGGCACTCGGCGACGCCATGGACCGCGCGCGCCCGCGCAGCCTCGTCCGCCGCGTTCCCCGCCAGGGAATACGTATAGCCGTACAACACCGCCTGCCAGATGATCGCGATCACCAGGAAGATCAGTGGCGCCATCCCGGCGAATTCCACGATCGTCGAGCCCCGGTCGCTCTGGAGGCGGGCCAGGGCCGTGCCCTTGGCGGGCTTCTTGCCTGTCTTGTTGTTGTCCGGTGGCTTCACCAGTCCCAGCTCCCCTGCGAGTCCCCAGAGTGCTTGTTTGACCGTGCTCCGGCTGTCCAAGTCCTGCATGCGGCCCGCGTCGACCGCTGATTGGAGTTCCTTGAAGTGGGAGGGGATGGCGGTACGGGCCATCCGGGTGCCCGTGATGCGCTCGACCAGCGCGGGCTGGATCTCCGTGTTGCGGGTGTGGCGGTTGACGACCGTGATCGTCTCCTCCGCCTTGCGGATCTGGAGGCGGTCCCACATGCGGACCATGCGTTTGGCCGCCCGGACCGAGACCACGTCGGGGGTGACCAACAGCAGCGCCTGGTCGGCCATTTCGATGGCTGCGGCGTTCGCGCCGTTCATCGAGGTGCCGCAGTCGACCACCACGACCTCGTAGCGGTTGCGCAACGCGCTCACCGCCTGGCGGGCCACCGTGTCCGAGACCTCCTCGCCCCGCTCCCCCTCCGCGGGGGCGAGGAGCAGGCCGATTCCGGTGGGGTGGGAGAAGACCGCGTCCTGCAGGACGCGTGGGCTGATGTCGCTGATTCCCGCCAAGTCGACGATCGAGCGACGGAATTGGACGTCCAAGTAGGACGCCACGTCGCCGGATTGCAGGTCCAGGTCCAGCAATGCCACGCTGCGGCCGGAGGCCTTTGCCGCCAGGGCCAGTTGGACTGCTGTCAGGGTCGTGCCCACGCCGCCCTTGGAGCCGCTGACCGTGATGACCGAGCCGCCGGGGCCGGTGAACACGTCCGCGCCGGACGTGAGGTGGCGGCGTACGCCCACTGCCCAGGACGCCGCCGTCTGGACGCGGGCTGCCAACTCCTCGTAGCCGAGCGGGAGTGCGATCAGGCCGCGGGCGCCCGCGTCCATGGCGGCGGAGTAGAGGACCGGGCTGGCGTCCGTGGTGATGAGGATGACGCCGGTCGCCGGGAAGCGGAGGGCGACCTCGCGGATCAGCTCCAACGCCGGGACCGGGCCGATGCGCTCGTGGACCAGGACGACTTCCGGCAGCTCGTCGATGGACTCGCCGGCGAGGCGGGCGAGCGTGTCGAGCAGGGCCGTGGAGTCGGTGACGGGGAGTGCGGGGTCCGCGTCGGGCAGCTGGCTGAGGAGCGTGGTCAGGGAGCGGGCGGCGTCGACGTCGCCCGCTGCCGGGAGGATGCGGATGGTCACGGTCCCTCCCCTACTTGTCTTCGTCGAGGGTGTAGCTCCGGTCGTCGGGCGACACCGGGGTTTCGCCGCCCTGGGCGATCAGGGCGAGCCGGACGTGTGCGGCGAAGGACTCGGCGTAGGCGACGCGTTGGGCGTCGAGGGTGTTCAGGGCGAAGGTGATCGGGACGGCCTCGCGGCGGCGGCCGGTGCGGTCGTCGGCGGCCGGCTCCAGGGGGGTGAGCTTGCCGACGTCCAGGACCTTGGCGTTCTGGACGATCACCTTCGACTGGTTCTTCTGGCCCTCTTTCTCGGCCTTGAAGGTCGCGAAGATGTTCACCGTGGAGCCCGGGGTGATTTTGCCCGCCACGCCCGTCGCCGCGTCGATCATGATGGCGATCTCCTGTTCGCCGTCGCCGAGTTCGGGGCGATTCACGATCATGTCGGACTGAAGGAGAGAGCCCTTGCGGAGTTGGGTGACCGCGATCTTTCCGCGGATTGCGCCCAGGTCCGTCACGGCATTGTCCGACAGCCAGCGCTCGGGCATTTTGATCTTCTCGAACTGGCTCGCGTCCAGTTCCTTGTACGGGGCGATGTCGCCCTTCAGCCGATACGCCGAAACCTCTGGTCCGACCTTGGAGTTCACGTCGCGGATCACCGAGAGCACCCCGGCGAAGGCGCCGAAGGCACACAGGACCGAGAGGAGCAGGAGTATGACACCGCGGCGCTGGCGTGAATTCATGGGCCTATGGCTTTCATCGGGCGGTCGGAGGTTCCGTAAGTTCCGTAAGTTGCAGAAGTTCCGTGGGTTCCTTGAGTTCCAGAGGTTCCAGAAGTTCCTGCCGTGAGAGCGCCTGCGGTGCGGGGGCGGCTCACATGCTTCTCCCGTTGCTCGCGCGGGAGGAGCGGGGAAGAGCAGAAACCGCAGCGGTCCCCTATGAGTTCGAGGCCGCACCAGTGGCAGTCCTCGCGCTTCACGGAGGACACCAGCTGATAGAGGACCGAGATATCGGGGATGGCCGCCGCGAATTCGATCAATTTGCCGGTGGCCCACCAGCGGGCCGACTCCGCCGGCAGCTGGGCCTCGCCGATGCCCTGCACCTGCCAGGACGGCGCGAGCGTGGACGTGACCCAGTCGGACGCCAACTGGCCTTTGGCGATCAGCAGTTGCGTACTGAATCCGGGACCTTCGAGCTGTGCGACCTGACCGCCGCTGCCGACCTTCACCACTTGGGCCTGCGGGGTGGCAAGGACCGCGAACTGGGAGCCCGGGACCCATGACTTGGCGTGCGACTTGAGGCTGACGGGGACGCGGTCCAGCTTGGTGACGGAGTTCAGCAGGGCGCCCGCGTAGATGTAGTGCGAGAGCAGGCGGGCCGCCGAGGCGAGGACGCCGGGGCTGAAGTCGCAGATGGAGAGCTGGCGCAGCTGCAGGGCCAGCATCGCGAGGCCGAGCGGGGGCAGGTCCAGGCGGAGCAGGGCGATGCGGTCGGACTCGAGGATGGAGCGCACCGTGTGCAGGCGGTGGGCGACCGCGTCGGGGAGCGAGGCGGGACACAACACGACTACGTATCCGTGCTGTTCGAGCAGGGCGTGGGTCTCGGCGAGGGAGGCTTCGAGGGAGTGCTGTTTGCCCGGGGGGTTCAGGACCGCGGCGGCGGGGGTCTGGCGGTCGGGGGGCGGCAGCACGAGGTCGGGGCTGGTGACTGCTATCGCGGTCGGCACGATGTGTTCCCCGTTCACTTCGCTGGGCGCGCTCCACGCCCACCTCAGGGCGGCGCTGAGACGCCCCGCAGGTCCTCCTGCATCAGCACCATATCCACGTCATGGCCGCCTCAACACTGGATCTGCATAACTCCTGGTGGGTTCTTGATCCACGGAGTGTGAACGTATGCGTCTGAGTTTTGAACATCCCCTTCACATAACGGAGTTGGGGACTGTTCGGAATTCCAGAGGTCTTGACAACCTCATTGGTCTGGACCAGATTGCTCCGGCATAGGACCAGACCGGTGGCCACCGTTCCTCTCCCCCCTCCCCCTCACACCCCCGGAGGCAGCAGTGGAACGCTCAGGCACGCCCGGACGCAGGCCAAGAAGAAGGTGGGCCGGGGCTCTTGCCGCCGTGCTCACCGGCGCGGCCCTCAGCTTCACCGGACTCTCGGGGTCGGCGCAGGCCGCCGATGTCAACGTCGCCAAGAACGCCGGGTTCGAGTCGGGGCTCGCCAACTGGACCTGTTCCGGCGGGAGCGGGGCCACCGTGGGCTCGCCCGCGCACGGCGGGGCGGCGGCGCTCAAGGCGACGCCGGCCGGGCAGGACAACGCGAAGTGCTCGCAGACCGTCGCGGTCAAGCCCAACTCGACGTACACGCTGAGCGCCTGGGTGCAGGGTGGGTACGCCTACCTGGGCGCGAGCGGGACCGGCACGACCGATGTCTCCGCCTGGACGCCCGACTCGGCCTCCTGGAAGGAGCTCAAGACCTCCTTCACCACCGGGGCCGGCACGACGTCCGTCACCGTCTACACCCATGGCTGGTACGGGCAGCAGCCCTACTTCGCCGATGACGTCTCGGTGTTCGGGCCCGACGGGGGCGGCGGCGGTGACCCCGACCCGGTGGTGCCGGCCGCGCCGGGCGGGCTCGCGGTCTCCGGTACGTCCTCGTCGTCGGTCACGCTGGCGTGGAACGCGGTGTCGGGGGCCACGGGCTACAACGTCTACCGGGACGGGTCCAAGGTGCTCGCGGTGAGCGGGGCCTCGGCAGTGGTGTCGGGGCTCGCGGCGGACACGTCGTACGCGTTCCAGGTGACGGCCACGAACTCGGCGGGCGAGTCGGGGAAGTCGTCCACCGTCACCGGGCGGACCGCGACCTCGGGCGGGGGTGGCGGGGGCACTGTGCCCAAGCACGCCGTCACCGGGTACTGGCAGAACTTCAACAACGGGGCGACCGTTCAGAAGCTGTCGGACGTGCAGGGTGCGTACGACATCATCGCCGTCGCCTTCGCCGACGCGACCGGGACGCCCGGAGCCGTCACCTTCAACCTGGACTCGGCCGGGCTCGGCGGGTACACCGTCGCGCAGTTCAAGGCCGATGTGAAGGCCAAGCAGGCGGCCGGGAAGTCCGTGATCATCTCGGTCGGCGGGGAGAAGGGGTCTGTGTCGGTCAACGACTCGGCGTCGGCCACGAATTTCGCCAACTCCGTGTACGCGCTGATGCAGGAGTACGGGTTCGACGGGGTCGACATCGACCTGGAGAACGGGCTGAACTCGACCTATATGTCGCAGGCGCTGAAGTCGCTTGCCGCCAAGGCCGGTTCGGGGATGGTGCTCACGATGGCGCCGCAGACCATCGACATGCAGTCGACCTCTAACGAGTACTTCAAGACGGCGCTGAACGTGAAGGACATTCTGACCGTCGTCAACATGCAGTACTACAACAGCGGTTCGATGCTCGGGTGTGACGGCAAGGTCTACTCGCAGGGGTCGGTGGACTTCCTGACCGCGCTGGCCTGCATTCAGCTGGAGGGCGGGCTTTCTCCTTCGCAGGTGGGGCTGGGGCTTCCCGCGTCCACGCGGGGGGCCGGGTCGGGGTATGTCGCGCCTTCGGTGGTGACCGCTGCTCTGGACTGCCTTGCCAAGGGGACGAGTTGTGGCTCCTTCAAGCCCGCTCGTACGTATCCCGGGGTCCGGGGTGCGATGACGTGGTCGACCAACTGGGATGCGGCTGCGGGTAATGCGTGGTCCAACGTTGTTGGGCCGCACGTCCACGGGTTGCCGTAGGCCTTGGCGGGTTGTTGTGGCTGGGCCCGTGGCGTTGCCGCTCCCCCGGTGGCGCTGCGGGTCCCTTTCTTCCCCACCCCGCCCCTTCCCGAAAGTCTTCGACGACTGGGGCTTCGCCCCTAGACCCCGGATCGGCCTTCGGCCTCTGTCCTCAAACGCCGGACGGGCTGACTGGTGCCGGACGTCACTGTCGAGAAGGAGCGAGCGTGCAGACTCCGTCCCTGCACCGGCGCTCCAAGCGGCCCCGGGAAACCGTCTGGGCCAGGCCGACCATCCAGCAGGTGGGGCAGCCGCGGAAGGCGATCAGGGACAGTGGGGCCGCCAGCAGGGTGGCCGGGCCGAAGGTGGGGAGCAGGGCGATCGAGCCGATGATCAGGGCGAAGCCCAGGGCTCCGCGCGCCAGGTGGTGCGGGACGGACTTGCTGGCGAAGTTCCGCTCGGGCGCCGCGGGCTTCAGCGTGTTCACGGGCATGGGTCTTCTCCGGCTGGTCGGTCGGGGGCGGTCAGCGAGTGGCGCAGCACCGCGCGCGCCCTGTGCAGTCGCGACTTCATCGCGGCGTTGCTCAGGCCGAGCGAACGGGCCACGGTCCTGCCCGGCAGGCCCTGGACATCCCGCAGGATCAGCACCTGTCGTTGGTCGGGCGGAAGGGCGCAGACCGCGGCCGCGATCCGCTCCCCCTCCAGCCTGTGCAGCACCGCGTCCTCGGCGGACGGTTCCGCGGACGCCTCCGGCCCGGCATCCAGCGCGTCGTCGCTCCGCGAGACGAGCTGGCGTACCTGCCGGAGGCATTCGTTGCGCACGATCCGGAACATCCATGAGGCGAGCGCTCCGGTGGCCCGCAAGGTGCCGATCTTCCGGTAGAGGATGATCAGCGCTTCCTGTGCCGCGTCCTCCGCGTCCTGCGGTGAGGAGCACAGCGACAGGGCGAACTTGCGCACATGGGGCTGCGATTCCATGACGACGGTGGTGAGCGAGGTGACGTCGCCGTCCTGAGCAGCCTTGATCAGCCGCTCGTCCGGCCAGGGCGGGCGTGGGCTCATGCGCCACTCGTGGTTCGGTTCCTGTAGCGCCGCATCAGGTGCCAACTGCACGCGCCCACGAGCAGGACTCCGACCACCACGAGACCAGCGACCAACATCGGTGTTTCCTCCCGGTTCCACCGGCCCGTTCGGCCGGTACACGCATAAGAGGCGCGGAGGTCCGGAAAGGATTCACCTCCGGCTCCGCTAGAAGAACGAGCCCCAGTCCGCATCCCAGATCTGCTTGATCGCCAGCACCAGGAACAGGGCCCCGGCAACCGCCAGCATCCCGTTGCTCAGCCAGCCGTTGCGCCATTCCCGCGGTGTGCGCGACGAGTTGAGGAGCCAGATCAGGGTGCCGGCCAGGAACGGGAGGAAGGCCGCGCCCAGCACTCCGTACAGGATGATCAAGCGGAACGGCTGGCCCTGGAAGAGCAGGATGATCGGGGGGAAGGTCAGCCAGAGGAGGTAGGCGCGGAACGGGACCGAGCGCTCGCGGCGGCCCGACGCCACCGCCTCGCCCGTGAGGGCGAGAGAATCCGCTCCGGCCTTGGACTTGCGTACGCGCTCCACGAAGTCCGCGAACATCAGGCTCACGCCGTGCCACACGCCGATGAGCGAGGTGAAGGACGTCGCGAAGAAGCCGATCAGGAAGAACTTGGCCGTCGCGGCCCCGTACTTCTGCTCCAGGATGTCGCTCAGCTGGATCAGGCCCTTGTCGCCGCTCGCGATCGCCACGTTGGAGGAGTGCAGGAGCTCCGCGCCGACGAAGAGCATCGCCACCACGAAGATGCCCGTCGTGATGTACGCGACGCGGTTGTCGAGACGCATCACCTTCATCCAGCCGGTGTTGGTCCAGCCCTTGGCGTTGACCCAGTAGCCGTACGCGGCCAGCGTGATCGTGCCGCCGACGCCGCCGATCAGGCCGAGCGTGTTGAGGATCGAGTCCTTCTCGTCCGGCAGGACCGGGAGGAGGCCGGCGAAGGCGTCGCCCAGGTTCGGGGTGACGCGGATCGCCAGGTAGACCGTCACCACGAACATGACGCCCACCAGGACCGTCATGACCTTTTCGAAGACCTCGTACTTGTTGAACCAGACGAAGACCAGGCCGACCAGACCGGTGAGGATGGCCCACCACTTGAGGTCGATGTCGAGGCCGGGGAAGAGGGCTTGGAGGGGCAGGCCGCTCGACGACATCGCCGCCGCGCCGTAGACAAAACCCCAGATGACTACGTACGCGACGAAGAACCAGCTGGTCCAGATGCCCAGGCTGCGCCAGCCGTCGAAGAGCGTGCGGCCGGTGGAGAGGTGCCAGCGGCCTGCCGCCTCCGCGAGGGAGATCTTGACGACGCAGCCGATCACCGCCGCCCAGAGCAGTGTGTAGCCGAAGTTGCTGCCCGCGATGAGCGTGGCGACCAGGTCGCCGGCGCCCACGCCCGTCGCCGCGACGACGATGCCCGGGCCGATGTATTTCCAACTGGATTTACGCGGCTGGGAGATGGTCTCCCCCACGTCCTTGCCGGTGCCGCCTTCGGTGGTTTCTGCCATGTCGGCTGCCTCCCCGCTCGTCCCCGAGTGATCGCGATCACGGTCACCTTGAAGGGAAGTCGCCCCGGCGCACAAGGGGATGGCTGAGATTCGCGTATTGACGGGGCCATGCCACAGGCCCACCATGAGCCCGCACAGTCGTACAGCGCTCACCGAATAACGCACACCGATAGCGCACATCGAACAACGCACACCGAACAGCGCACCTCGCATGGTGCACACCGCACGCGTCGCACTGAGCCACCCCCACCCTCCTCAGGAGACTTCATGCGACTTCGCATACGCGGCAAGAGATCGGCAGCCCTCGCGGCCCTGCTCGCCATGGCCATCGCCGCACCCATCAGCGCCAATGCCTCGCCCGGGGACGCGACTCCGGCCCCCCGGGCCGCTTCCGCCTCGGACAACGAGGTCAAGCAGTACGAGATCCCGCTCGTCTCGAACGCCGCCAAGCGCACGGCGATCGCCCGCCTCGGCGCGTCCATCGACAGCTTCGACAGCGAGACCGTCTTCGTCTCGGCGGGGCCCTCCGTGGTCCGCAAGCTGAAGGCGGCGGGCTACGACCTGATCGAACTGGGCGCTCCCCCGGCGCGTACCGGCGGACAGGACATAGGGATCAAGGACTTCCCGCCGGCCGACTCCAGGTACCACAACTACGCCGAGATGAACGCGGAGATCGACCAGCGCATCGCGGCCTATCCCAACCTGATGAGCAAGCGGGTCATCGGCAAGAGCTATCAGGGACGCGATCTCATCGCGATCAAGATCAGCGACAACGTCGGGACCGATGAGGCCGAGCCCGAGGTTCTCTTCACCCATCATCAGCACGCACGTGAGCACCTGACCGTCGAGATGGCCCTGTACCTGCTCAAGACCCTCGGGGCCGACTACGCCACCGACGCGCGGGTCAAGAAGATGGTCGACTCCCGGGAGATCTGGATCGTCCCGGACCTCAACCCCGACGGCGGCGAGTACGACATCGCCTCCGGCTCCTACCGCAGCTGGCGCAAGAACCGGCAGCCCAACACCGGTTCCAGCAATGTGGGTACGGACCTGAACCGGAACTGGAACTACAAGTGGGGCTGCTGCGGCGGCTCTTCGGGGTCCACCGGGTCCGAGACCTACCGCGGCAAGGCGGCCGAGTCCGCGCCCGAGGTGAAGGTCGTGTCCGACTTCGTACGCAGCCGCGTCGTGGGCGGCAAGCAGCAGATCAAGGCCGGCATCGACTTCCACACGTACAGCGAACTGGTGCTGTGGCCCTACGGGTACACGTACAACGACACCGGCCCGGGCCTGACCCAGGACGACCGTGACGCGCACGCCGCCGTCGGCAAGAAGATGGCCGCGAGCAACCGCTACACCCCCGAGCAGTCGAGCGATCTGTACATCACGGACGGCACGATCGACGACTGGCTGTGGGGCAACCAGAAGATCTTCTCCTACACCTTCGAGATGTATCCGTCGTCCGGTGGCGGCGGCTTCTATCCGCCCGACGAGGTGATCGACCGGGAGACCAGCCGGAACCGGGACGCCGTGCTGCAGCTGCTCGAGAACGCGGACTGCATGTATCGGTCCATCGGGAAGGAGCAGCAGTACTGCACCGGGTGAGTGGTCACCGGGTGAGCAGTCACCCGGTGAGTAGTCACCGGCTGAGAAGTTACTGCGGCCTGTAGTGGCCGAGGACCGGGGCCAGCTGCGCGAACCACTGGTGCAGCTGGTCCTGGCGTTTCGCGTTCACCCGGCACTCGAAGAAGTAGCCGTTGGTGAGGGTGATGCCGACCAGGAGCCAGGTGCCCTGGGCCGTGTAGTGGACCTGGGCGATCTGCGGCCAGGGGAAGTCGGCGGTCTGGCCCTGGCGGTCGAAGGAGACGCCTTCGATGTCGACGACGACCGCGCTGTGCTTGTCGACGGCGAGGAATTCCGGGCCCGCGGGCTGTTGCGGCTGCGGGAACTGTTGGGGCGCCGGGGCGTATCCGGGCGCCGGAGCAGGCACGGGCGGTGCAGGCACGGGCGGTGCATGGGCCGGCGGAGGCGGAAAAGCGCCGGGCTGTGGCGGGCCGAAGCCGCCCTGCGGGGGCGTGCCGCCTTGGTTCGTCACTGCAGCTCCCCTTGTGCCTCGCCCAGGGCGGTACCGCCCGTCAGCTCTCCTACTTCTGTCGCCCTATTCTCGCCCAGCTCGTACCGGTCCAGGAACACGGGTGGCTTCAGCAGGAAGCCGTCCCGGCCGAAGCGGAGGTCCGGGATGCACAGGCCGCCGCCCGCGGGGGCGACCTCGGCGATCTTCTTGGCCACCGCGTCGCGCACGGCCTCGGGGCGGGCGGTGCGGTCGACCCCGGCGAAGGCCGCGGCGAGGGCCGTCACGGCGTCGTACGACTCGACGCCGCCGAGGTCCGCCTCCTCGCCGTACTCGGCCTCGTAGGCGTGGTCGAACTCGTCGTTCCAGGAGCAGTAGCCGCGGAACGCGAACCAGCGGGCGGAGCGCCTGTAGTCGAGGTCGACGGCGGCGTCCAGGGTGAGCCGGAGCCCCTTGAACCCGGCCTCGGCCAGGTAGGCGTCCAGCTTCTCGAAGGTTTCCGCGCCGCCCGCGTAGAACACCGCGTCATAGCCGCCGGCCACCACCTCGCGCGCCTCTTCGGCGACGTCGTCCCCCAGCGGGCCCGTGGCGGAGCCGAAGCCGGGGTAGGTGGGTGTGACCGTGAGGCGGCCGATGAGTGCGGTGGCGTCGTCCTCTCCGTCGGAGAAGAAGCGGATCTTCTTCATCCGGCCCGTTCGGTTCGTCTGGTCTGTCTGGTCTGTTCTCTTTCCGCCGCCCTCGTACAGCTTGTGGAGGAAGGCAGCGATGGCGCGCTCCTCGTTTCCCGTGTCGCCGGTGAGCTGGTACGTCGTCGAGCCGAGGTCGCCGCTCTGGCGGGCCCAGGGGTTGATCACGACGATGTCGTGCCTCGCGTAGATCCGTGAGGCCTTCGCGAGTACGGTCTCGGGGGCGTCCCCGACCGGGCCGATCACGGCGGCGATGCGCTCCTCGGCGACCACCTTCTCGGCGGCGCGGGCGGCGCCCTCGGCCGAGCCCTGGTCGTCGAACTTCCTCACCTTGAGCAGGAATTGACGATCGTCCTTCCTGTTCGCGTCCTCGGCGGCCATCCGCACGCTGTCGTACGCGGTCGCCGCCCGGGCCTTGCCGTCGCCCTCGAAGTCGCCGACGACCGCGATGGTGTACGCGGGTTCGGTGAGGTCCTTGGCGGCGCTGCCCAGGTCGAACGGCACGCCGTAGAAGAGGCCCAGGGCCAGCGCGGTCACGGCGGCGGTGATCGCGGCCGCGGTGATGGCGGTGGTGCGGCGGCGGGTGGCGGGCGCCGGCAAGGCTGGAGTTTGTGGGCCGCCGTGTTCGGACAACGCCGTGAGGACTCGGGCCGCCTCCGCGGCGGTGGGGCGGGATTCAGGATTCTCGGCCAGGAGGTGCTCGGTGAGGCGCGCCAAACCGGGGGCAGCTCCGGGCCGTAACTCCCTGACCGAGGGCGGGTGTTGGGTGGGCGCGCGACCGGTGAGCATCTCGTACAGGACGCGGCCGAGGGAGCGGATGTCGGCGGCGGGCTCCACCGGAGAGTTGGTGATGCCGAAGTCCATGACCATCGCGTCGCCCTGAGGGGTGAGCATGATGGTGGAGGGCCCGATGTCTCCGTGTACGACGCGGGCCGCGTGGGCGTCCGTGAGGGCTTGGCACACGTGGCGGGCTATTCGCGTTGCGTCGAGGAGGGGTAACGGGCTCTGGCGGGTCAGGAGTTGGGCCAGGGTTTCGCCCTGGACCAGGGGCATGACGAGGTAGGGCTGTTGTCTGCCGTCGGGGGTCTTTGCCGTGCCGAAGTCGAGCAGCGGGATGATGTGTGGGCTCTGCAGAGCCGATGCCGCTTCGAGGTGTGCCGGGCTCGGGGCGGCGTGCAAGGTCTTCAACGCGACCGTGCGGGACAGGTGTTGGTCGTACGCCTGCCAGACCGTGCCCGTGCCTCCGGCGCCGAGCGGTTCTTCCAGGCGGTACCGGCCGTCCAATACGCGTGGCTCTGTTGGCATCGCGTCCCCCCGGATCAGGGTGGGTGCGTTCGTTCAGGTGCGTCAAGGCTGAGGCCTTTGATCCCCCACCCCGCCCCTTCCCGTAAGGCTGCCGCCGGCTTCCGGAGTGGGTGCGGGATGTCGTTCACGACGGTCACCAATGTCCGCAAACGCCGGACGGGCTGATTCATCGAGGCCGAGCTCGATCAATCAGCCCGTCCGGCGTTTGAGGCCCGCGGCGGAGCCGCAAATGTCACTGTCGGGAAGGGGCGGGGTGGGGGAAATTTCGGGCTAGACCACCAAGCTCAGCGCAGCCGCCACCGTGAAGCCCGCCACCGACAGGACCGATTCCAGGACCGTCCAGGACTTCAGGGTGTCGCGCTCCGAGATGCCGAAGTACTTCGCGACGATCCAGAACCCGCCGTCATTGACGTGCGAGGCGAAGATCGAGCCCGCCGAGATGGCCATGATGACCAGGGCCAGGAAGGCCTGCGAGTGGTTGCCGCCCTCGACGAGGGGGACGACGATGCCGGCCGTGGCGACGATCGCGACCGTGGCCGAGCCCTGGGCGACGCGCAGGACCAGGGAGATCAGGTAGGCCAGGACGATGATCGGGAGGCCCAGGCCGTTGAAGGTGTCGGCGAGGGCGTCCGCGATGCCCGAGCCCTTCAGGACGGCGCCGAAGATACCGCCCGCGCCGACCACCAGAAGGATGTTGCCGACCGGCTTGAGAGACGAAGTCGACACCGTCTCCAGGGACTTGCGGGACCAGCCGCGGCGGATGCCGAGCAGGTAGTACGCCATGAGGAGGGCGATGGTCAGCGCGACGAACGGGTTGCCGAAGAACTCGATCACCGAGCGGAGGGTCGAGGGGTCCAGGGCGATCGAGGAGAAGGTGGCCGCGAGGATCAGCACCAGCGGCGTACCGATGATGGTGAAGACGGTGCTCAGCGGCACCGGCTTCTCGTCCGCGTCGACGCCCGCCGCACGCTGCTCGGCGGCGACGGCCTCCTTGGCCTCCTCCGCGGCCTCCAGCATGTCCTGCGGGACGGGCACGAAGATGCGCTTGCCGATCCAGCTCGCATAGGCCCAGGCCGCGACGACGGCGGGGATGCCGCAGACGAGGCCCATGAGGATGACCCAGCCGAGCGAGACGTGGAACAGTCCGGCGGCGGCGACCGGGCCCGGGTGCGGCGGCAGGAAGGCGTGGGTCATCGACAGACCCGCGAGCAGCGGCATCGCGTACAGGATGATCGACTTGCCGGAGCGCTTGGCGGCGGCGTACACGATCGGCGCGAGGACGAAGATGCCGACGTCGAAGAAGACCGGGATGCCGAAGAGGAGGCCGGTCAGGCCCATCGCGAGCGGGGCGCGCTTCTCACCGAAGAGGTTGAGGAGGCGGGAGGACAACACCTCGGCGCCGCCCGACACTTCGAGGATCGCGCCGAGCATCGTGCCGAGGCCGATGATGATCGCGACGTGGCCGAGGATGCCGCCCATGCCCGATTCGAGCATCGAGACGGCCGTGGACTTCTGGACCGTGCCGAAGAGTTCGGTGACGCTCAGGCCGGCGGAGAGACCCACCGCGATGGAGACCGCGAGCAGCGCGACGAACGGCTGCAGCCTGATCTTGATGATCAGGAAGAGAAGGAGGGCGATACCGAGGGCGGCGACGGTCAGCAGACCGCCGGTGCCGCCTATCAGGGTCAGCAGACCGCCCGTGTGGGGGGTCTCCGGTGGGGCGGCGGGGGCCGCTGCGGCGAGCAACATGTGGGGAACTCCATTGTCCTGTACGGGGCTTGCGGGCAGGGGGGATCACGGGACGGCGCGCGCACTGCTGGGGCCTGCGTCGGAAGTGGCGTCGTCCGCCCGAAGGGCGGGCCCTGCGGCGTCCGGTGCGTGCTCTCGGCGTGCCGGCCGGAAGCCCTCGTACTGGACGTACTTGGGCTTTCGGCCGGTGCGGCGAGAGGGCGTGCCGGGCGTCGCGGGGCAGACGGCACTTCCGACGCAGGCCCCTGCGGCGCCGCCCCGGCGGCAGGAGGAGCTAACGGCATTGCTGTCTTCTTGGGAGGGGGCTTCTACGAACGGGCTTCTACGAACCGGCTACTTGCGAGCGGGCTTCGTACGAGCGGGCTCAGCCCAGGACGGCGAGGGCGTCGATCTCGATGAGCAGGCCCGCCGGGAGACCGACGTAGACCGTGGTGCGGGCGGAGGCGGGGGCCTTGAGGCCCTGCTCCTCGAAGTACTCGTTGTAGATCTTGTTCATCTCGGCGAAGTGGTCCACGTCCGTGAGGTAGACGCGCATCATCATCACGTCGTCCCAGGACGCGCCGCCCTCTTCGAGGATCGCCTTGACGTTGGCGAAGGTCTGCAGGGTCTGCTCGCGCAGGGTCGGTCCGGCCGGGGTCGGGGCCTTGCCCTCCTCGGCGGGCAGGAAGCCGACCTGGCCGGCGACCTGGAGGATGTTGCCCTTCTTCACGCCGTGCGAGAACTTCGCGGGCGGGGCGGTGTGGGTGGCCGGGATGAGGGCGATCTTCTCAGTCATGGCTTAGAAGGCTTCCTTGGTAGGGGTGTTGTGGGGGGTAGGGGTGTTGTGGGGGGAGTGACCTGAGTACTCCCGGCTGATGGCTTCCGCCGTGCGGCGGACCTGCGGGAGGAGTTTGAGGAGTTCCTCGCGGGTGACGACGACGTTCGGCGCGGAGACCGACATGGCGGCGACGACCCTGCCGTCCGCGCCTCGGATGGGGGCGCCGACGCAGTTGATGGATTCCTCGTGGCCACCGAGGTCGGTGGCCCAGCCCTGTTCGCGTACGACCGTCAGCTCCTTGAGGAAGGCGGCGGCGTTCGGGGTCGAACGGGGCGTGTACATGGGGTAGTCGAGCTTCTCGGCGATGGCCCGCCGCTCCGGCTCGGACAGGTCGGCGAGCAGCAGCTTGGCCACCGCCGCGACCGTGATGGCGACGGGCTTGCCGATGCGCGAGTACATGCGGACCGGGTAGCGGCTCTCCACCTTGTCGATGTAGAGGACTTCCTGCTCCTCGTACACGGCGAGGTGGATGGTGTGGCCGATCTTCTCGTTCAGCTCCACGAGGTGCGGGTGGGCGATCTCCCGTACGTCGAGGTTCTCGACGGCTTCCTGCGCGAGCGCGAACAGGCGGGCGCCGAGGCGGTACCGCTGGTCGGACTGGCGGTAGACCAGGCCGTGCTCGTGCAGCGTGCGCAGCAGGCGCAGCGCGGTGGACTTGTGCACGTCGAGACGTTCGGCGACCTGGCCCAGGTCGGCGGGTCCCTCCGCGAGCAGCGGCAGGATGCTCAGCGCTCGGTCGACGGTCTGGCTCATGTGGTGACTACCTCCCCTGACGCCCCGGCCGTCGTCCAGCCGGGACCGAGTCGCAGTGTCTCCCACTCGGCGGCGGGGAGTGCGGCAAGGCGGTCCGCGTGCGCCCTGGCGGGCGGGGTGCCGAGGTCGCCGGGGACGGTGAGGGCGGCGGCCGCCAGGAGGTGGCCGTGCCTCAGGCGGGCTGCCGGGGGCAGGTCGCGCAGGGTCGCGGAGAGATAGCCGGCGGCGAAGGCGTCGCCCGCGCCGACCGAGGCGACCACGTCCACCTTCAGTGCCTTTTCGTACGCCGCCTCGTCGGCCCCTGCTGCACGGGTGAAGGCCGTCGCGCCCTCGGCGCCCTGCTTGACGATCAGGGTCGCCGGCTCGGGGAGCGCGGCGCGGATGGCCTCGGGGCCGCCGGTGATTCCCCAGGCCGCTTCGGCCTCGTCGTCGCCGACGAAGACGAGGTCGCTGCGGCGGGCGATCTCCCGGAGGACCGAGCTCGCGTGGGCGGCGTCCTGCCAGAGGTTGACCCGGTAGTTCACGTCGAAGGACACGAGGGGGCGGCCCTCGCGCTCCTCGGTGAGCTCCATGAGCAGAGCGCGGCAGTCCGGGGACAGGGCCGCGGTGATGCCGGAGAGGTGGAGGATTCGAGCTTCCGTGCGGGTGATGGGGGCGATGTTCTCGGGAGACATCGCGGAGGCCGCGGAGCCCTGCCGGTAGTACGCGACCTCGGCAAGCGGTTCGTCGCCCTCGGGCTCGTCGACGGAGGTGGCCCGCTCCCCCGCCGTGCGGAAGTAGATCCCGGTCGGGCGGTTCGGGTCCCGGCCCACCAGCGACGTATCGACACCGCATGCCTCGATCGCTCCGGTGAGGTAGTCGCCGAACCCGTCCGAGCCGACCCGGCTCACCCAACTCGCGCGATGCCCGGCCAGGGCCAACGTGCAGGCCACATTCGACTCCGCCCCGCCTATGCCCCGGTCGAACGACGGCACCTCCGCGAGCCTCCCCGGCCGGGTCGGCCGGAACGTGACCATGGACTCGCCGAGGCAGGCGACGTCGGTGACGTCTCCGGGGGCGGGGGCGCTCACAGTGGGGCTCCTGTTCGGTGGGCTGTGCGGTGGGCTGCTCTGTGGGCCGTGCGGTGGACTGCTCTGTGGATCGAGGGACCAAAGACCCGTGGTGACGGGGACCTTGGGGCCCAAGTCCCCTTGTCGGACCTGGGGAGTTGGGGCTTGGCTGGGGCATCCATTGCCCTGCCGTTGGCATGGATGTTAAACATGGATAAGCGACATACGCAATGACCGTTGCAGATGATGCAACGCACCAGGAGGAGGCCCCATGGCAGCCGAAAGCGCGGCCCCGCTCGCATCCCTCGCAGGACTCGCCGACGAGCGTGTCGACTTCCGCTTCAAGGGGCTGCCGCCGGACGCCGAGGGCCTGACCGTCGGCGAGCTCGCCGCCCAGCGCCGCAACCTCTTCACCGACGGCTTCACCACCCCCGTCCTCGCCCTCTCCGCCGAGCGCGTCGAGCACAACCTCGCCCTGATGGAGACGTACTCCACCCGGCACGGCCTGGCCTTCGCCCCGCACGGCAAGACCTCGATGGCGCCGGCGCTCTTCGCCCGGCAGGAGCAGCACGGGGCCTGGGGCATCACGCTCGCCGTGCCGCACCAGGCACGGGTCGCCCGCGCCTTCGGCACCCGCCGGATCTTCCTCGCGAACGAGCTGGTCGACGCGGCGGCGCTGCGCTGGCTGGCGGGTGAGCTCGCGGGCGATCCGTCCTTCGAGTTCATCTGTTACGTCGACTCCGTGCGCGGGGTCGAGCTCATGGACTCCGCCCTGCGGTCGGCCGGGGCTTCGCGGGCCGTGGACGTGGTGGTCGAGCTCGCCGCCGGGGACGGGGCACGGACGGGTGTGCGCAGCGCGGCCGAGTGCGCGCTGGTCGCCGATGCGGTGGCCGCCGCGTCCACGCTGCGGCTCGTGGGGGTCGCCGGGTACGAGGGCGAGGTGCCCTCCGCCACGCCTTCGCGGGTCGAGGAGTATCTGGGGCGGCTGGTCTCGCTGGCAGCGGAGTTCGACAAGGCGGGGCGCTTTGCGGGGCTCTCCGAGATCGTGGTGAGTGCGGGGGGCTCCGCGTGGTTCGACGCGGTGGCCTCGGTGTTCGCGGAAATCCCCGAACTGTCCGTTCCCGTACTGAAGTTGCTGCGGTCGGGGGCGTACGTCTCGCACGACGACGGCCACTACAAGGAGCTGACGCCCTTCAATCGCGTGCCGGAGGAAGGGGCTCTGGAGCCTGCGTTCCGGCTGTGGGCCCAGGTGGTTTCCCGGCCCAACCCGGAGCAGGCGTTCACGAATGCGGGTAAGCGGGATGCGGCTTATGACCTGCATCTGCCTGCGGCTCAGGTCGTCCGTGGGGCGGATGGCGTGCAGCGGGCGGCCGAGGGGGTCGAGGTGACGGGGCTGTCGGACCAGCACGGGTGGCTCCGCACCTCGCCCGAGGCCGACCTGTCGGTCGGGGACTGGGTCGGGATGGGGCTTTCGCACCCGTGCACCAGCTTCGACAAGTGGCAGCTGATTCCGCTGGTCGAGGCGGACGGCACGGTCGTGGATTTCGTCCGCACGTACTTCTGAACCGCCGTTTTCTTCCCCACCCCGCCCCTTCCCGAAAGTCTTCGACGACTGGGGCTTCGCCCCTGGCCCCCTTTGTCCTCAAACGCCGGACGGGCTGATTTGTGCCGGCGGCAGCCTTACGGGAAGGGGCGGGGTGGGGAAAACGAAACCAAGAGAGGCACACCCCCCATGGACCTGGTCATCCGCGACGCCAAAGTCATCGACGGCACCGGCGACACCGCCTACCGCGCCGACGTAGGCATAGCAGCAGGCCGGATCGCCGAGATCCGGAAAGAGGGCGAGGGGCCCCGCCCCACCGGGACGGAGACCGTCGAGGCCGACGGGCTCGCCCTGAGCCCGGGCTTCATCGACATGCACGCCCACAGCGACCTCGCCCTGCTGCGCGACCCCGACCACAGCGCGAAGGCGGCCCAGGGCGTCACCCTGGAAGTCCTCGGCCAGGACGGCCTGTCCTACGCCCCCGTGGACGACCGGACCCTGACCCACGTCCGCCAGGCCATCACCGGCTGGAACGGCAACGGCGACGACATCGACTTCGACTGGCGCACGGTCGGCGGGTACCTGGACCGCCTCGACCGTGCGCACGGCGGCCGCGGCATCGCCGTGAACGCCGCGTACCTGATCCCGCAGGGGACGGTACGGATGTACGCCATGGGCTGGGACGACCGCGAGGCGACCCCCCAAGAGCTGGACCGGATGCGGCAGTTGGTCGCGGAGGGCATGGAGCAGGGCGCGGTCGGGATGTCGTCCGGGCTCACCTACACGCCCGGCATGTACGCCAAGGACTCCGAGCTCGCCGAACTGTGCCGGGTCGTCGCCTCGTACGACGGCTACTACTGCCCGCACCACCGTTCGTACGGCGCCGGCGCCCTGGCGGCGTACGAGGAAATGGTGGACCTGACGCGGGAGGCGGGCTGCGCCCTGCATCTCGCGCACGCCACCATGAACTTCGGCGTGAACAAGGGCAAGGCCCCGGATCTGCTCGCGCTCCTGGACGGCGCCCTCGATGCCGGGGCGGACATCTCGCTCGACACGTACCCGTACACCCCGGGCTGCACGACCCTCGTCGCGATGCTGCCGAGCTGGGCGAGCGAGGGCGGGCCCGACGCGATCCTCGCGCGGCTGCGGGACGACGAGACCGCCGAGAAGATCCGCCATCACATGGAGGAGATCGGGGCCGACGGCTGCCACGGTGTGCCGATCGAGTGGGACACCATCGAAATCTCGGGGGTTTCCGACCCGGGGCTCGCCTCCTGCGTGGGCAAGACGATCCAGGAGTCCGCCGACCAGCGGGGTGAGGCGCCCTGGGTCACGGCCCGCCGCCTGCTGATCAACGACCGGCTCGGGTCGACGATCCTGCAGCACGTCGGGCACGAGGAGAACGTCCGCGCGATCATGAAGCACCGCGTGCACACCGGGGGCTCGGACGGCATCCTGCAGGGCTTCAAGCCGCACCCGCGGGCGTACGGCACGTTCCCCCAGTACCTCGGGAAGTACGCCCGTGAGCTGGGCATCCTCTCCCTGGAGGAGACGGTCGCCCACCTCACCTCGCGGCCCGCGGCCCGCCTGCGTCTCGCCGACCGGGGCCTCGTACGGGAGGGCTACCGCGCCGACCTGGTCCTCTTCGACCCTTCCACGGTCGCGGCCGGTTCGACCTTCGAAGCTCCCCGCACCTTGCCGGTGGGGATCCCGCATGTCCTGATCGACGGCAAGTTCGTGATGCGAGACGGCAAGCGGACGGATGCCCTGGCCGGGCGGGCGGTTCGGCGGGCGGCCTGACCGGTTCTCCTTTCCCCACCCCGCCCCTTCCCGAAATCCTGCGGAGCTGTGTCCTCAAGCGCCGGACGGGCTGACTTTGTCAGCCCGTCCGGCGCTTGAGGACAGGCTTTGAAGTCGGCGGCAGCCTTACGGGAAGGGGCGGGGTGGGGTAAATCACCCACCTCGCCACGGACCACGGTTCGCAAGCCCACAACCATTCGCGGACCGGCATTCCGCTTGCCCGCCGAGGCGAGGACCATGCGATGGAAGGCCCCGCCTCGCAGGGGCACAAAGCCCGACCTCGCACGGCCGAAAAGCGCGAGCGGCACCACGAAACACGCTCGTAAAGTTGCTACATGCAGCTGATCCAGTCGACGAAGCTCGCGAACGTCTGTTACGAGATCCGGGGCCCGGTTCTCGAAGAGGCCATGCGGCTCGAAGCAGCAGGGCACCACATCCTCAAGCTGAACACCGGCAACCCCGCAGCCTTCGGCTTCGAGTGCCCGCCGGAGATCCTCGAGGACGTCCTGCGCAACGTCGGCTCGGCACACGGCTACGGCGACGCGAAGGGCCTGCTCTCCGCCCGCCGCGCGGTGATGATGCACTACCAGACGCTCGGCGTGGAGACCGACGTCGAGCACGTCTTCATGGGCAACGGCGTCTCCGAGCTCATCGTGATGGCGATGCAGGGCCTGCTCGACGACGGCGACGAGGTCCTCGTACCGGCCCCGGACTATCCGCTGTGGACGGCCGCCGTCGCACTGTCCGGCGGCACCGCCGTGCACTACCGGTGCGACGAGCAGTCCGACTGGATGCCGGACCTCGCCGACCTGGAGCGGAAGATCACCGACCGCACCAAGGCGATGGTGATCATCAACCCGAACAACCCGACCGGCGCCGTCTACAGCGACGAGATGGTGCGGGCCATGACGGACATCGCCCGCCGCCACAATCTGCTGGTCTGCTCCGACGAGATCTACGACAAGATCCTGTACGACGGTGCCACGCACACCCCGACGGCCGCGCTCGCCCCGGACCTGCTCACGCTCACCTTCAACGGCATGTCCAAGGCCTACCGGGTGGCCGGCTACCGCTCCGGCTGGATGGTGGTCTCCGGGCCGAAGGCCCACGCCTCGTCGTACCTGGAGGGTCTGACGATCCTCGCGAACATGCGGCTGTGCGCCAACATGCCGTCCCAGCACGGGGTGGTCGCGGCGCTCACCGGCCGGCAGACCATCAATGACCTGGTGCTGCCGGGCGGCCGGCTGCTCGAACAGCGGGACACGGCGTACGACCTGCTCACGCAGATCCCGGGTGTGACGTGCGTGAAGCCGAAGGGGGCGCTGTATCTGTTCCCGCGGCTCGACCCGAAGGTCTTCAAGATCAAGGACGACCGGCAGATGGTCCTCGATCTGCTGCGGCGCGAGAAGATCATGGTGGTGCAGGGCACGGGGTTCAACTGGCCCGACCCGGATCACTTCCGCGTGGTGACCCTGCCCACGGCGACGGACCTCACCGATGCGATCACCCGGATCGGGAACTTCCTCGACGGGTACTCGCAGCCGTAACGCGGCGAAGCGGCCAAGCGGCCAGGACAAGGTCTATGACACCCGGCCCGCACTTCTCTGCGGGTCCAGCGCGGGCCGGGGTCGTATGGGGGGGAATGAGCCCTCGGGCTCAGTGGGCGGCGGCCAGTGCGTCCTTCGCCGCCGGCGCCGCCGCGTGTACGTCCATGCGCTCGGCCGCCAGGATCGCCGCCGCCGTGTCCGCGCGGGATGCCGCGACGACCAGGGCCCGGCCCGCGAGGGCGTGTGCGCGCTGGTGCAGGGCGGCCAGGTGGGGCTCGTGGATCGCGGCCGCGACGGTCGACCTGACCGGGGGCAGGCCGCCCCTGAGCCGGGTGATCTGCCGGGCCAACTCCGCGGCGCCCGCGGTCAGTTCGGCCCGGTCCGCGGCGTCGCTCGTGAGGTCGCGGAGCTCGTCCGTGACGGCGAGGAGGGCGGCGAGGTGGCCGGCCAGCTGGATTTCCAGCTCCTCCGCGCGGGAGCGGTGCGGGAAGTCCCCGACGGGGTGCTGGTCGGCCGTCGTGTGGACCGACTTGGTGCGGATCGGTTCGTACATGGGACGGCCTCCAAGCTGTGGTGAAGCCATCCTAGCTTAGATTTCGTCTAAAGTTGAGCGGGGTCGATCCGGGAAGGTCGATCCGCGAAGGTCCATCAGGGAAGGCCGATCCGGGAAAGTCGTTTCCCCCGCCGTCAGCCCAGCACCGCCAGCACGACCACCAGCAGGGCGAGGACCACCAGCAGGATCGCGACCTTCGCCCCGGCCGACAGCCCGGGTGCCGCAGCGGGCGTCGGCAGCACAGGGCCCGGGTCCGCGGGCAGCGGCACGCCCCGGGGCGGCGCCGCATTGAACACGTCCTGCCCCGTCGCGGACAGCCGCGCGCACCACGGGCAGGAGGCCAGGTGTGACCCATGGGTGTGGCGGGGCCGAGCCGTGCACACCTGCACCCGCCCCCGTTCCTGGTCGAGTGCGCGCAGCCAGTCCCGTGCGGTGGGCCGCGCCTTGGGCTCGAGGACGCCGGGTCCGAAGGCGTTGCGGGCCAGGGCGAGCAGGCCCGGTGGCAGTACCGAGGGGTCGACGATGCCGCGGGGGACGACGACCTGCTCGGGCCTGACCACGTAGGAGATGCTCGCCGCGATGTTGTCCTTGACCGTGGAGTCCTCGGAGCTGTTGTGCGGCACCCCGCCGAAGGGGTGGTTGCCGACGGCGAGCAGCTGGTAGACGAGCACGGCGAGCGCGAAGTCGTCGCTCTGCACGGTGGCCGGGCCGCCCGCCTGGCGCTCGGGCGAGGAGTAGTCGGTGGTGTGCATCAGGCACGGGAAGGCCTCGCCGGACACCGGGTCGGTGAAGGCGATGGAGTCGCAGTCGAGGAAGGTGACGAAGCCGTTGCGGTCCACGACCACGTTGCTGCTGGAGAAGTCGCCGACGACCAGGCCCTCGTGGTGCATGCGCGCCGTCATGAAGGCCAGATTCCAGGCGACGCCGAGCAGGAACCGCCAGTCCGCCCGGTCGGGGAACAGCCGCAGCCGCTGCGACCTGGTGAACAGGCCGACCAGTTGCACGTGTTGGGGCTCCCCGAACCGGCGCATCGCATAGCCGAGGAACGTGCCCTGCGGGGAGCGGGCCAGCGCGGTCGGCCAGGCCAGCTCCGGCTGCTGGGAGGAGTCGACGGGCCGGTCGCCGAGCGGGGACATCGCCAGCATCCGGGTCAACCGGCGCTCCTGCTCGGCGCTCGGGCGCTCCCGGTACAGCTTGACGACCGTGCCGTGCTCGCCCTGCACCGGGAACACGGCCGCCTCGCCGCCGCCCTTCAGCGGCTGCTCGGCCAGGGTCACCAGGCGTCCGCCCAGCATGATCTGCCGCCCCGTCATCTGCGTACCGCCCTCAGAACCGTCTTGTCGTCGGCGTTGAGCGCGGAGAGCCGGTCGGAGCGGAGCAGCTCGGCCAGCTGTTCACCGTCCTCGTCGGGGTCGAGGTCCGGGCGTTCCAAGGATCCCAACACCGCTGCGACGAAGGCGGAGTTGGGAGTGCCCGCGCTGGTCAGGGCGGCCTGGACCAGGCCGTCCGTGGAGAGCAGCACACCGTCGACGCCCGGGTCGCGCACGCAGTCCGTACGCACCCAGCGGTCGGCCCGCGGTGAGGTGAGGAACACCGTCTCGTTGCTGTACTCGCTGGCCGCCTCGGCCTGCGGCAGCAGGTGGTACTGCCGCTTGCCCTCGGCGTCGGCGCCCGCCCGCACGATCACGAAGCCGTCGCCGACGCTGACATGCCCGAGCCAGTCCGGCGTGAGCACGACGACGGTGAGCGTGGTGGCGAAGTCGTCAAGGCGGGCGGCCCCGGCCACCTGGGAGGCGAAGTCGTCCCGCACCAACTCATAGGTTCGGAGCAACAGTTGATGTGCCGCCTCGCCCGCCGGGCAGGGCGCCGCAGCCGCCGTACGGCCGAAGTGCTCGACCGCGAGGCGTACCGCGAGCCGGGCGCCCTCCTGGGAGCGGGGCCTGCTGCCCGCGCCGTCCGCGACCGCGAGGACGGTGACCTCCGGCCCGCCGTCCGCGCCCCACACGGCACTGTCCCAGGCGTCCTGGCAGGGCGCCCCGGTCCGGCGGTGCCGGTAACCCTCGACGCTCACTCCGTGCGTACGCCATCCAGCCACCGGTCCAGCACCTCCCCCCTCAACAGGCCGCGCCTCATGGGCGCGCGGCTCAGGCTTCCCATGCCGGGCGCTGGGTGCGGAACTGGTGGAAGATCTTCTCGAAGACCTCGTCCCCCTCGCCCTTCTGCGCGGCGGCCGCGCTGGCCGACATCAACTGCAGCAGCTCACGGAACGGGAAGCCCTGCAGATTCGCGTTGAACGTCGGCGCGAAGGCCCGCAGCACGGACTGCCCGCGCTCGGTGATGCCGCCGACCCCGATCGCGTACAGCCTGAAGCGCCTGGCGCGCTGCTCGGCCTCCAGGACGGGGACGATGCGCTGCCAGCCGGTGGTGTAGTGGCCGGTGCCGTCCGTCGGCAGGCCGTCGGTCACCAGACAGATCTGCGGGCGGTAGTACTGCAGTCCCAGCCGGCGCAGTTCGGACTTTCGGTCCGCCACTATCCGCATGGCCAGCTCTACGCCCTCGGTCATCAGGGTCACGCCGTTCGCCACGAACCGCGGAGCCTGGAAGGCGTGTGCGGGCACGAACGGGCTGACGCCGGAGCCCGGTTGGATCCGCTGCGGACCGTGCCAGGCGGCCACCGACTGGTCGCCGAAGGTGATGACGGCGACCTCGACGCTGTAGCTGAGGCTGACGTCGCTGTGCAGTTCATGGGTCCACTCGGCGAGCGCGCCGTTGAGCGCCTCTATGGGCTTGCCCTCCATGGAGCGCGAGGTGTCGATGCAGAGGACCAGCGGCAGGCGCTGGGCGTTGTTCTCGAAGTCGAAGTCGAGGTCGGCGTACTGCGGGGCCACCGTGGGGGGCCGTTCACTGGTCATGTGCTTCTCCTGTGGGCGTGCCCCCGCGGGGCGGCAGAGCGAGTAGGACGTCCGGTTCGGGTTCTCGTGCCGGGTGTACGTCGACGAGCTCGCCGGGGGCGGGCGGCGGCAGGTCCGGATCGGTCCAGCGGACGCGGTGCAGGCAGTCGTCGAGTTCGACGTAGCCCTGCGGGTGCAGGGCGGAGCGGACGACGGCTCGTCGGCCGCGGGGCCCGGGCGGCGCCTTGGCTGCGGGCCGCACGGGGCGAGGGCGCTCAACCGGTCGCGCGGGGGCCCGGGTTGTTGCCCTGGGGCGCAAGTCGTCCGTGGTCAGGGTGGGCCCGGGCGAGGCGCGCGGGGCGGGTGGGGCACCCGAGTGGGCGTACGCATGACGCACTCCGCTGCGCCGGATCGCCAGGACCAGGAGGGCGGCGAGGACGAGGAGGGCGGCGAGGACCGCCCACAGCACCCACAGCGAGGAGTCCTCCTCCCCGGTGTCCAGTGAGTCGGCCAGCTCTGCCTCGATCAGGTCGGCGCCGGCGCGCTTCCTGTCCAGCAGGGCGCACAGTGCTCTGCCGGGGCCCTCGCAGGCCCCGGCGGCGGTGAGCTCGCCCAGGGCTTCCCGGCTCAGCGGGGTGATCACACTGTCGGGGGCCACCCCGCGCTGCTTGGCCAGGACGAGCAGGACCGTGCCGCCCTGGCCGGTCTCCGCCTCGGCCGGGACCTCGACGCGCAGCGTGCCCCGGTCGAGCAGCTCCTTGCGTGCGGTCAGCCCCAACGCCGCGGGGGCTACGTCGAGTTGGAGCGGCTTGCCCAGGGTCACCCGTTCCGGGGCGTCATCCAACTGAACGCGTACGGCCAGGCAGTCGAGCCGCTGCGAGAGCGGGCCCGCGCAGGGCTGCTCCGCCGCGGCGGCCTCGTGCGAAGTGACCAGCGCGCCGAGGCAGCCGAGCAGACCGAGCAGGCACAGGAGCATGCCACCCGGCCGAACCCACCGCGTTCCGCACCCCACGGATTCCACCCCCGATTCCCCTGGAACATCCGGCTACAGCTGGAACACCTCATGGCACCGCAGGAACATCTGCCGGGTCTGCTCGGCCCAGTCCCCCGCCATCGCATCGAAGCCGGCGGGCGTCATACGGCAGGCGAGCGGCACCTGACAGACCCCGGCAATACAGGGCTGCGGGCCGCGTACGTCCCAGACGGAGAGCATCGGGAACAGCTGCTCGGTGTTCCATGCGTTGGCCGCGGCCGCCGCGATCGCGAGCTGGTCGGGGCGCAGCCGGCGACCGTCCGTCATGAAGGCGACAAGGAGCCGCCGGGTCGTGGTGAACCGCATGGTGACGACGCGCTCCGCGGACGGCAGGTCGAGTTCCAGGTTGACGGAGTGCTCGTCGGCGGCGGACGGCACATTGGTGCGCACGGTCCAACCGCTCACCAACTCCCGCCACCGGGCCCCGAGTTCCAGCTCCCGGTCCACCTCAACGCTCCCCGCGTCCATGGCCCACCGCCCCGGCCACCATCGCGTCCGTGAGACCCGCGTCCAGGAGCGCGCGGGCATGCAGCAGCAGACAGGACGGCACCGACAGCGCGGCCGCCTGCGAGTCGGCAGCCCACTGGCGGGTGTCGAGGTCGCGTTCGCGGGCCCGGATGTCGGCGGCCACGGCGGGCGGGGGCCAGCGCGGGGCATTCGGGTCGTCCTGATCCGGCGCCACCTCCTCGAGGATCTCGGCGAGCCGAGGGCGGGCGGCCGGGTCCTTCGCCAGGCAGTGGCCGAGCAGCGGGCGCAGCCGTGGCGGCACTCCGGAGAGGTCCGGCGGCTCCTGCCGCACGCGGTACGTCACCCGGTCCCCGGAGCCGAACGGCGCGCGGCCGGTCGCCGCGAAGGTCAGCACCCCGCCGAGCGCGAACACATCGCAGGCCGGTCCCACTTGGGCCCCCGACACCTGCTCCGGTGACATGAAGGGCGGGGTGCCCATCACGATGCCGAGCTGGGTGATCGGGGTGGCGGTGCCGAGGCGCGAGATGCCGAAGTCGATGACGCGCGGGCCGTCCGAGGCGAGCAGGACATTGGACGGCTTGAGGTCACGGTGCACCACGCCGGCGGCGTGGATCGCCTGCAGCGCCTCGGCCAGGCCCGCACCGAGGAGACGTAGCTGCGCCTCGTCCAGGGGCCCGCCGGAGCGCACCGCCTCGGTCAGGGAGGGCCCGGGCACGTAGACCGTGGCCAGCCAGGGCGGCTCCGCGCCGGGGTCGGCATCGACAAGGGCTGCCGTGAAGGCTCCGCTCACGGCACGGGCCGCTTCCACCTCGCGGGCGAAGCGGCGCCGGAACACCTGGTCGGCGGCGAGTTCGGGGCGGACGACCTTGACGGCCACCGGGCGACCGGCTCGGGAGCGGCCGAGATACACCCATCCCATTCCGCCCGAGCCGAGGCGGCCCACGATGCGGTAGGAGCCGACCCGCATGGGGTCGCTGACCGGTGTCCTCATAGGCAGAGTGTGCCCGCAAATGCCGGGCCGGGAGGGGGGCACGCGGAGATTGGGCGCCCAGCCTGCACGGATCGTGGCGATAGTCAACTGCCGCGCCCCCGGGGCCTGTTGAGGCGCCGGGGGCACGGTGTGTCAGGTGTTGCGCATGGCGTCAGCCCAGGCGCTTGACCAGCGCGCGGTACTCGTCCCACAGCTCCTTCGGGGTGTGGTCGCCGAAGGTGTTGAGGTGTTCGGGGACCAGGGATGCCTCCTCGCGCCAGATCTCCTTGTCCACCGTGAGCAGGAACTCGAGCTCGGCGGCGGGGAGTTCGAGGCCGTTCGTGTCGAGGGAGTCGACCGTCGGCAGGATGCCGATGGGGGTCTCGACGCCCTCGGCCTTGCCGTCGAGGCGCTCGACGATCCACTTCAGGACGCGGCTGTTCTCACCGAACCCGGGCCAGACGAACTTGCCCGCCTCGTTCTTCCGGAACCAGTTGACGTAGTAGATCTTCGGGAGCTTCGCCTGGTCCTTGTCCGCGCCGACCTTGACCCAGTGGCCCATGTAGTCGCCCATGTTGTAGCCGCAGAACGGCAGCATGGCGAACGGGTCGCGGCGCAGTTCGCCGACCTTGCCCTCGGCGGCGGCGGTCTTCTCGGAGGCGACGTTCGCGCCGAGGAAGACGCCGTGGTTCCAGTCGAAGGACTCGGTGACCAGCGGTACGGCACTCGCCCGGCGGCCGCCGAAGAGGATCGCCGAGATCGGCACGCCCTTGGGGTCCTCCCACTCCGGCGCGATGATCGGGCACTGCGAGGCGGGGACGGTGAAGCGGGCGTTGGGGTGGGCCGCCGGGGTGCCGGACTCCGGAGTCCAGTCGTTGCCCTTCCAGTCCGTCAGGTGGGCCGGAGTCTCCTCCGTCATGCCCTCCCACCAGATGTCGTTGTCGTCGGTGAGCGCGACGTTGGTGAAGACCGAGTTGCCCCACAGGGTCTTCATGGCGTTGGCGTTGGTGTGCTCGCCGGTGCCGGGCGCGACGCCGAAGAAGCCGGCCTCGGGGTTGATCGCGTACAGGCGGCCGTCCTCGCCGAAGCGCATCCACGCGATGTCGTCGCCGATCGTCTCGACGGTCCAGCCGGAGATCGTGGGCTCCAGCATCGCGAGGTTCGTCTTGCCGCAGGCGGACGGGAACGCGGCGGCGACGTACTTCGACTCGCCCTGCGGCGGGGTGAGCTTGAGGATCAGCATGTGCTCGGCGAGCCAGCCCTCGTCGCGCGCCATGACGGACGCGATGCGCAGGGCGTAGCACTTCTTGCCGAGCAGGGCGTTGCCGCCGTAGCCGGAGCCGTAGGACCAGATCTCGCGGTCCTCGGGGAAGTGCGAGATGTACTTCGTGGTGTTGCAGGGCCACGGGACGTCGGCCTCGCCCTCCTGGAGCGGGGCGCCCAGGGTGTGCACGGCCTTCACGAAGAAGCCGTCCGTGCCGAGCTCGTCCAGGACCGGCCGGCCCATGCGGGTCATCGTGCGCATCGAGACGGCGACGTACGCGGAGTCGGTGATCTCCACGCCGATCGCGGAGAGCTCCGAGCCGAGCGGGCCCATGCAGAACGGCACGACGTACATGGTCCGGCCGCGCATCGAGCCGCGGAAGATGCCTTCCCGCCCGTCCTTGCCCTGGAAGATCTCCCGCATCTCGGCGGGGGCCTTCCAGTGGTTGGTCGGGCCCGCGTCCTCCTCCTGCTCGGAGCAGATGAAGGTGCGGTCCTCCACGCGGGCGACGTCGGTCGGGTCGGACGCGGCGTAGTAGGAGTTCGGGCGCTTGATCGGGTCGAGCTTCTTGAACGTGCCCTTCGCGACCAGTTCCTCGGCGAGGCGCTCGTACTCCGCCTCGGAGCCGTCGCACCAGACCACCCTGTCCGGCTGCGTGAGTGCTGCGATCTCGTCTACCCAGGAGATGAGCTCCTGGTGGTTGGTGGGGGCCGTGCCAGAAGAGGGAGCCGCGATGTCGCGCGCCACGATCGCTCCTAAATGAGGGATTTTTTGGAGTTGGGCCCCGTGGGGGCTGCGACCCGGATACCGCGCTCTTGGAAGAAACACAGCCGCTCATCCGGTGCCGACCGCACTCATTTGATCATCCGACGGCTTCGCCCATATGTCCAGAGGGCCTCACACGTGAGCATGCTCTCTCTTTGAGGGCCCGTCTCCTCTCTTTGAGCGGGGACTTACGGTGCCGTAGGTACCATCGAGCGCATGACCTCACCCTCGGCCGAGGCGCCGACTTCCGCAGCCGGAGCGGCGAGCCGGATCACGGACATGGAGTATGTGAAGCCCCGCATGCGCGGCTGGCTGCACGCCGGGATGTTCCCCGCGGTCCTCGTATCGGGCCTGGCCCTGCTGGTCTTCACGGACTCCACCCGGGCCCGGGTCGCCAGCGGCATCTTCGTCCTGACCGCCTGTCTGCTCTTCGGAGTAAGCGGGATCTACCACCGCGGCACCTGGGGTCCGCGCGGCGAGGCGATCCTGCGCCGGCTCGACCACGCCAATATCTTCCTGATCATCGCGGGTACGTACACGCCGCTCGCCCTGCTGCTCCTCCCGGGCAGCACCGCACGCCCGCTGCTGTGGGCGATCTGGGCGGCCGCGGTGGCGGGCATCGCCTTCCGGGTCTTCTGGGTCGGCGCCCCGCGCTGGCTCTACACCCCCTGTTACATCGCGATGGGCTGGGCGGCGGTCTTCTTCCTGCCCGACTTCATGCGGAGCGGCGGTGTCGCCGTGCTCGTCCTGGTGATCGTCGGCGGGCTGCTCTACAGCGCGGGCGGCGTGATCTACGGCATCAAGCGGCCGAACCCGTCACCGCGGTGGTTCGGCTTCCACGAGGTGTTCCACTCCCTCACCCTGGCCGCCTTCGTCGCGCACTACGTCGCGATCTCGCTGGTGGCGTATCAGTACACCTGACCTGGCAAGACCTGGCAACACCCGCAACGCAGGGCCGCGACCGACCGGTCGCGGCCTTTTGCGTGCCCGGATCCGTGCGTCCAATCCGTGCGTCCAATCCGTGCGTCCAATCCGTGCGTCCAATCCGTGCGTCCAATCCGTGCGTCCAATCCGTGCGTCCAATCCGTGCGCCCAATCCGTGCGTCCAATCCGTGCGCCCAAAAAACTTGACAGTCACTCTCACTTGAGAGCTACTCTCATTTCATGACGACGACACAGGGCACGACGACAGGCACGACGACAGACGTGGGAGTCCAGAACCTGGACCCCCGTCGCTGGTGGGCGCTCGGCGCCATGGTCGCGAGCATGCTGGTGCTCGGCTTCGACACTACGATCCTCAATGTGGCACTGCCGACGATGGCCGAGCAGCTGGGCGCCACCACCGGTCAGCAGCAGTGGATGGCCGACTCCTACCTCGTGATGCTCGCCGCGCTGATGCTCCCCGCGGGGCTCCTCGGCGACCGCTTCGGGCGCCGCAAGATGCTGATCACCGGCCTGGCGATCTTCCTGGCCGGATCGGTGGTCGGTGCGCTCGCCGGGAGCGTGGAGCCGGTCATCGCGGCCCGGGCCGCGATGGGCGTCGGCGCCGCTCTGGTGATGCCGCTCGCGATGGCCGTGCTGCCCTCGCTGTTCCCGGCACACGAGCGGGGCAAGGCCATGGGCATCATCACCGCCGCGTCCGCGCTCGGGATGCCGCTCGGGCCGATCATCGGGGGCTGGCTGCTGAACCACTTCTGGTGGGGCTCGGTCTTCCTGATCAACATCCCGATGGTCGCCATCGGCGTCGCCGCCTGCGCGTTCCTGCTGCCGGAGACCCGCGACCCGGCCTCGCCCAAGGTCGATGTGCTCTCCACCGCGCTCACCGCGTCCGGGCTCGCCGCGCTGACGTACGGGATCATCGAGGCCCCGACGCGCGGCTGGGGCGACCCGCTGGTCGTCGGGATGCTGGCCGGCAGCGTGGTGCTGATCGCGGCGCTGGTCGTCCGCGAACGCCGGATGGTCCGGCCGATGCTGGACCTGAAGCTGCTCGGCCACCGGCCGTTCCTGCTCAACACCCTTGCCGCGACGCTGGTGATGTTCATCCTCTCCGGGCTGCTGTTCCTCCTTCCCCCCTATCTACAGGCCGTGCTCGGCAACGACGCGTTCGGCACCGGGGTGCGGCTGCTGCCGATGATGGGCGGTCTGGTGGTCGCCGCCAAGGCCGCCGCTCCCCTCGTGGAGAAGATCGGGGCGCGGATCGTGATCAGCGCGGGGCTCGTGGTCCTGGCCTTCGCGGCGCTGCTCGGGACGCGGACCACCGTGGACAGCGGGTACGGGTTCACCGCGCTGTGGCTGTCGATCACCGGGATCGGCTTCGGCTTCGCGATGATGCCCGCCATGACGACCGCGCTGAACACCCTGCCGCGGGACCGGGCGGGCAGTGGGTCGGGGCTCCTGATGACCGTACGGCAGGTCGGCGGGGCGATCGGGATCGCGCTGCTCGGGTCGCTCCTCGCGAGTGCCTTCGCGGACAGGCTGAACACCGGGGGCCTGCCCGGCCCCGTCGCCGATCAGGCCAAGGAGTCCGTGGTCGCCGCCCACATGATCGCGCAGAAGATGGGCGACGCCCCGCTCGCGGCGGCCGCCAACTCCAGCTACGTACACGGAATGACCCTCGTCCTCGCGGTGTGCGGGATCGCCGCCCTGGTGACCGCGGTGCTCGCGGCGGTGCTGCTGCCCGGGCGGGACAGGGAGCCGGCGAAGGACGCGGCGCCGGCCCCGGACGTGGCCCCCGCCCGTGCCGATGCCTGAGAATGCCCTCATGGCCGCCAGTCCCCGCAGCACGAAGTCCCCTGCTCAGATCCTCAGCGAGTTCGTCGAGGCACAGCCCGCGATGGGCCTGCGCGAGCGGAAGAAGATCGCGACCAGGGTCGCCATCCGCCGCTCGACGTACAGGTTGATCGCCGAGCAGGGGTGGGACGCGACCACCATCGAGCAGATCGCGGCGGGGGCGGAGGTCTCGCCGTCCACCGTCTTCCGGTACTTCCCCGCCAAGGAAGACATCGTCCTCACCGACGAGTACGACCCGATCATGCTGGCCGTGCTGGGGTCGCGGCCCCTGGACGAACCGCCGCTGGAATCCATCCGGTACGTGATGGTCATCGCCCTCAACGCCATGATGGAAGTCCCGGACGAGCGCGCCGAGATGATCCAGCGGACCAAGCTCATGGTCGAGGTCCCGGCGATCCGGGCCCATATGACCGAGACCATGTCGGCCACTTCGCGGTTGCTCGCGGGGGCTCTGGCCGAGCGGGGTGGGCGGGCTGCGGATGATCTGGAGGTTCGGATCTTTACTGCCGCTGTGTTGGGTGCGCTGCGTGAGGTGACGATCGTGTGGGGTGAAGGGGGCTTCGAGGAGGATGTGGTGGGGCTGGTGAATCGGGCGTTGGACATGTTTACGCAGGGGCTGACGTTGTAGGGGGCGTGCGGGTGGGGGCGGGGTGGGGTGGGGATTTTGTCCCCGCCCCGCCCCTTCCCGTAAGGCTGCCGCCGGCTTCAAAGGATTGTCCTCGAACGCCGCACGGGCTGAATTAGCAGGCCCGACCGTTTCCGTCCGGGTCCAGGCCCAAGGGATCGTCCTTGCCGTTGAGCTTCAAACGGCCGTAGTTGTGGTTCTTGAGCCAGGTGCAGCGGGCCTTGGTGGTGTCTGCGACCTCGGGCGGGAATGCCGTCGGGACGCAGACGTTCGCGGAGCCGTAGTGGCGGTCGCAGCCTGCGATCGTGGGGCTCACCGGGGCCGAGTCGCGCTTCTTGCCCGCCTTCTTCTCCTTGCCCGACGGGTCGGACGCGAAGTCGTGGACGTGCGCCGCGGGGGCGTCCTCGGCCAGCGCGGCCGGGCCGCCGACGTGGACCCACTCGGCCACCGACGGCACCCCGTTCGCGTCGACCGCGAAGAGCATGTACCAGCCGGGCGGGGCCAGGTTGGGGTTGGCGGTGACGTTCAGGTCGATGTTGTTTCCGTCGACCGTGAGCGGCAGGTCCACGAAGCGCTGGTTCGGGTCGGAGGAGTGCGTGACCGCCGCCGGGCGGATCAACTCCGCCTTGGCGATGGGCCGGTCGACCGTGATGCGCTGCGTGTCGCCGTACGTCCACTGCTTGTCGATCACCGAAGTGATCTTCGGGCGCGGGCCCTTGAAGAGGTACGGCGGGGTGTAGATGGACACGTCGTGGTTCCAGGTTCCGTTGCCCGGGTTGTCGCCCGTCGTCATCACGCGGCCGTCGGGCAGGAGGAAGGCTGACGAGTGGTAGCCGCGCTCCTCCGGGTCGGCCGCCACCGGGTCGAAGGTGTTCGTCACCGGGTCGTAGAGCGAGGACTCGTAGACCGGGTCGGCACGGTCGTGCAGGGCGCCGCCCGTCTCCAGGACCTTGCCGTCCGGAAGCAGCACCGCGGAGACGTACATCTTGCCCTCGTCACCGGTCTGCGGACGCTTGCCCGCACCCTGGTCGACGGTGCCCTGCGGGATCAACGGGCCATGTACGTAGGCCGGGTTGGCGGCCTTCAGGTCGATGATGTCGACCAGGCGGTTGGCCACCGGGTTGACCTCGTTGTTGCCGCCGCCCATCGTGATGACCTTCTGGTCCTGGGCGGGCGGCAGCAGCACGCTCGCGGACTCGTCGCGCTGGTCCTTGTTCTGCAGGCCCGGCACGTCCGTGATCTTGTTCTGGCCGTAGTCGTAGAGCGAGGCGCCGGTGCCCGGTGTGCCGTTGCCGAAGGTGTGGCTGCCCGAGTAGAAGAGACGGCCGTCCTGCATCAGGATCATCGACGGGTACAGACCCCAGTACGACCACGTCTGGTTGACCTCGTTCAGCGGCAGCCACTTCCGCTGGGCCTCGGAGAACTTCTCGGCCGTGACCGAGCCGGTCGAGTCCTCCTTCAGGCCGCCGAAGGAGATGACGTCACCGTTGCCGAGGACGGTGGCGGACGGGTACCAGTGGCCGTCGTTCATGTCGTTCGTCTTGATGTAGGCCTCGGTGGCCGGATCGAAGATGTACGAGTCCTTGTAGCCCTGGTAGCCGATCTTGCCGTCGGCCGTGGGGAAGCCCTTCGTGCCGCTCATCACGAGGACCTTGCCGTCCTGGAGCTGGACGTGGCCGGCGCAGAACATGTCCTTGGGGGTGGGGATCTGCTTGTACGTCCCCGTCTTCGGGTCGTAGACGGCCGAGGTGAACTTGCCCGCCTCGAAGGCCGCCTTGTCGTTGCCCGAGCCCGCGATCAGCAGGATCTTGCCGTTGTTGAGGACGACCGAGTGCATGGACCTGACCGGGTTCGGGGTGGCAAGGACCTCCCACTTGCCGTCCTTGCACTGCTCGGGGGTGCCCGTGCAGCCCGGGTCGACCACCGGGGGCGGGACCTCTTCCATCACGTAGTCGTCCGTGGTGACGGAGCCCGTGCCGTAGACGGAGACGCCCCAGGAGATCTGGTCCGTGTTCGGCGGGACGGGGGGTGTGCGCACCTCAGCCTTGGCGTAAGTCCCGCTGACCGGGAGGGTCTTGAGGTCCGTCCAGTACTGCCAGCCGGCCGTCTTGTCGTGGCGGAACAGGGTCATCGACGCGTCGGGGGTGGTGGATTTGTACCAGAGGGAGAGGTCGTACTGCTTGTCCGGCGTCGCGGCCGGGGAGCAGGTGGCGTTCTCCGTGATCAGGGCCTTGCGGTCGCCGTCGACGCGTCTGGTGAGCGCTACCTTCATGGCCTTCGTGCCGGAGTGCGCTTCCGCTTGTCCGGTGGTGGTGAAGGTGTAGTCGTTGTTGCCCCAGCCGGATTTTTCCCAGCAGTCGGGCATGTCCGTGCCCGGGGCTCCGGCGGTTTCGAAGCCTGGGTTTTTGATGAGGTTGGGGGCTGCGCTTGCCCCCTGCGGTGGCGTGGCCAGGAGGAGCCCTGTAGTCAGGGCTCCTACCCCTATCAGGGCTGATCTGCGGCGTGGTTTCACTTGCTTGTCCCCCTTTTGGTGCGGCTCGTGTGTGGTTCCGGTTTTGTTTCCCCCACCCCGCCCCTTCCCGTAAGGCTGCCGCCGGCTTCAAAAGACTGTCCTCAAACGCCGGACGGGCTGATTCATGGCTGATGAATCAGCCCGTCCGGCGTTTGAGGACACCGCCCGCAGGGCGGAAAGCTGCGCAGCATTACGGGAAGGGGCGGGGTGGGGGAAAATCAGCGGCGCCTACGCCGACGCGAGTACACCAGCGCCTCAGTCGCCGCGAAGCGCAGGACGAACGTCAGGAGCAGGGCCAGGGCCGTGGCGGGCAGGACCGCCATCCCCCAGACCCCGACCAGCAGCGCGATCAAGGGAATTCGCAGCACCAGATCCGCATTGGCCAGCGCGGCGAAGCGCAAGGAACGGTCCAGCCAATGCCTATGCCCCCGCCGCGACCGGAAAAGCAGCACCTCCAGCAGAAGGAAGTTCCAGGCCACCCCCAACTGGTTGGCCAAGATCTCCGCAGGGAGATAGTGCAGCCCGGCCGACGTCAACGCGTACAGCCCCAGCAGGTTCGGCACGAACCCCGTCAGCCCGATCAGCCCGAACACGAGCAGCCGCGCGACCGGCGCCGCCGTGCGCAGCTCGACCAGGTGGCGGAGGAACCTCCACCCCTCCCGCGCCGTCGACTTGGACTCCCCCGCGAACCGGTCCTGGAAGACGAAGGGCACCTCCGCGATCACGCGAGGCCGGCAGCGTACGGCCAGTTCGAGGAGGATCTTGTAGCCGAGGGGCTGCAGGGCCGAAGCCGTCACCGCCGAGCGGCGCATCGCGAAGAAGCCGCTCATGGGATCGCTGATCCCGCGCAGCGAACGCGGGAAGAGCCCCTTCGTCAGCCACGTCGCGGCCCGCGACACCGCGATCCGGTAGCCGCCGGCCAGACCCGCCCGGCTGCCGCCCGGCGTGTAGCGGCTGGCGACCACCAGGTCGGCGCCGGTCGACTCGCCGGTCGCCACCAACTCCGGTACGAGGGAAGGGGGATGCTGCAGGTCCGCGTCCATGACCACGACCCAGTCGGACCCGGCCGCCCGCAGGCCCTCGACCACCGCGCCGCCGAGGCCCCCGTCCGGCCGGTCCCGGTGGATCACCGAGACCGGGAACGGGCAGTCCTGCGCGGCCGACGCGATGACCTGCGGGGTGTCGTCCGTGGAGTCGTCGACGAAGACGACCTCGCAGGGGAGGCGGGAGGGGACGGATTCCGTGATGCGGTGCAGCAGTTCGCGGACATTGGCCGACTCGTTGAAGGTCGGGATGATCACGGTGACGGCGCCGGGCTCGGGCACCTCCCGCAAGTCGGGTTCCAGTTCCCCGAGTTCGTCCTCGGCAGGCTTCGGAAACGTACTCATGGCTTCCCCCCGGACTCGGCATCGGCACGCGTGTCGATCTTCCGGATCTCGATCCGGTCCTCCCCCTCGCCGAACACCGCGACCGCCGTCGAGTGGTCGAGGGCCGCCTTGACGTTCGGCAGATCCACCGCGTCCCGGCGCACCGTGGGCGAGGCCACGACGTAGTCGAGGTCGCGCCAGCCGCGCGGGATCTTCTTGGCCACCGCGGGGTCCAGGTCGGCCTTGTAGAACCAGATCGCGCCGAGCCCGGGTTCGTAGCCCGAGTGCACGAGGTCCAGCCAGAGCGCGTCGTCGACCAGGACCCTGGCCCTGCCCGGGTCGGGCACCTCGCTCGCCATCCAGGCGGCCGCCGCGCGGTAGGGGCCGTTGGCGTCCTTGGTCATGGCCGTGCGGGCGCCGTCGTACCAGCGGGGGGCGACATAGCTCACCGCGAGCGCGGCCAGGCAGATCGCAACTGCCCAGCGCAGCAAGATAATTGGGCGCCCCTCGGTCGGGCGTTTGAAGCGGCGCAGCACCCCGTGCGCCACGCTCGCCGCACCCCCCGCGAGCACCAGGGCCAGGAAGGGCAGCGCCTGGATGATGTACATCGCGGGGAGGTAGCCGGACGGGCGCATCGCCACCAGGGCGAGGATCGCGACGGCGAGCGCGGGTCCCGCCATCGCCCGCGCGGTGACCGACCAGCGCAGGGCGAGCAGCAGGAGCAGCGCCGCCGCGAGGCCGCCGAGGGGCAGGACGCGGTCGTAGTAGAGCCACGACTGGTAGACGCCGTGCGAGCCGGTGCCCGCGTCGAGGATGAAGCCGGAGCCGGGGCGGCTCATCTGGTACGTGATGCCGTCCCAGAGCGAGACGTGCCCGTCGCCCGGGAACAACTCGCCCTTGAGGAGGGCGTACAGGGGATAGCCGAGGCCGATCAGTACGCAGCCCGTGATCGCGCCCGTGACCGCGAATTTTCGGGTGTCCTTGTGGCTGTGCCGCCACATGGTCACCAGGAGTGCGGGCAGGACGACCAGCATCGTCTCCTTCGTGAGCACGCCGACCGCCGCCGCGATGCCGGCCCCGAAGTGGTGCCACAGATGCCGGTTGGGCGAGGCCGCCAGGCAGAAGGCGAGCAGCATCCACATCACGGCGATGTTGTCGAGGAAGATCTCGCGCTGCAGCACGACGGAGAGCGGGGACAGGCCGAAGAGCAGCATGCCCAGTCCGGCCGCCCAGCGCGGCAGCCAGAGCCGGCGGGCGAGGACGTACAGCAGGACGGCGCTCGCGGCGCTCACGATCAGCATCGCGAGGCGCATCGAGGCGACGTTCATCGACTCGGGGGTGAAGAGCGCCGGGAGCCAGGTCAGGAAGGCGATCTGGATCCAGCCGAGCGGCGGGTGGTCGTACCAGTAGGTGTAGTGCGCGAGGCCGTCGCCCTGCTGGACCGCCCAGGCCTGGGCGAGATACGTGCCCTCGTCGTCGCTCAGCGCCGGGTAGGCGCCGATGTTCCAGCCCTGTACGACGAGGATCGCGGCGAGCAGGACGGCGCAGAGCAGGAGATCGGGCGGTGAGCTGCGGAAACGTATGACGGGACGGGTGATGATCTCCCGCTTGGACTGCCGCCTGACCCGTCGTTCGGTCTGCCGCCCGGTCCGCCGCTCGCCGTTTTGGGGTGTGCTCGGTCGCGGCGCGGGCTCCGTCTGGGGGCCGGGCGCCGGGAGGGTGGAGGTCACGTCCGGATCTCCTCGCGGGTCTGGGACATCTGGTTCAGATGTGCGCCGACATGGCTGGTCAGCTCCCACTCGTTACGGCCCCGGTGCTCGCGCCAGACCGCGCGGATCGCCGCGCCGGCCAGGAGCACCTGGTAGAAGGGGCCGCCGACGATGAGCTTGAAGTAGTGCACAAGGCGGACCTTGAGCCCGTACTGCTTGCCGAAGTCGTGCAGGCCGACCACTTCGAAGACGAAGGTGACGGCGGCGGTGATCAGCGGCAGGAAGGTGATGAAGGCGATGCCGACCGGGACGTCGAGGAAGAGTGCGACGGCCGCGTTGAGCGGGATGATCACGCCGGTGAAGGCCTGCAGGAACGGGGTCATCAGGGTGTAGCGGGCGAGCAACCGTTGTCCCCTGCCCGGGAGTTGCTTCCAGTCCTTCTTCCGGTAGACCTGCAGGAAGCCCTGGTTCCAGCGGGTGCGCTGCTTGAGCAGGGAGACGAGCGTGCCCGGGGTCTCCTCGCGGGTGACCATGTCACTGTCGTACGCGACCACGACGCGCTTGCCCGTCGAGGAGAGCCGGACGCCCAGGTCGCAGTCCTCGGCGAGGCAGTTCTGGTCCCAGCCGTCGGCCTCCCTGAGGACGTCCGTCTTCACGAAGACGGTGTTGCCGCCGAGCGGGATGAACCCTTTCTGCGCGTGCAGGTGAAGGCGGCTGCGGAACCAGAAGAAGTACTCCAGGCAGTTGCGCAGGCTGTACCAGCTGGAGTGGAAGTTGATCAGCTGGACGCCACCCTGGACGACGTCCGCGCCGGTCTGCCGGAAGGCGTGGTCGACGTGGGTGAGCAGTTCCGGGTGGACCTGGTCCTCGGCGTCGAAGACCCCGACGACGTCGCCGCGGCAGTGCGGGAGCGCGGTGTTGAGGGCCTTGGGCTTGTTCTTGACCTCGTGCGTGTCCGTGATGACGCGCACGCGCGGGTCGCGGCCGGCCGCCTCGACGGCGACCTTGGCGGTCTCCGGGTCGTCGTGGCCGACGATCACGATGATCTCGAACGCGGCGTGGCTCGACTCCAGGAGGCGCTGGATCGTGTGGTCGAGCACCGCCTGCTCGTGCCGGGCCGGCAGGAGCAGGCTGAATGCCAACCCCACGCCGCCCCTTGGTGGTTGGAAGCGGGTCGCCGCGAGTGTCTCCGGTGTGCGCCAGGCATGCATCTGCCACCACAGCGTGAAGGCGGCCATCCAGAAAAGGGCAAGCGAAATGACAGCAATGAGCACAGAAGTGAGCAAAGTCCCCCCAGACCCCCACACGGCGTGACCCGTCCGTCACGCCTCCCCCACTTAACGTGGAGAGAATAAGGGGGGAAGGTGAAATTCAGACTCTCCTCGGATAAATCCAGCGTTTCAACTGTGCCCCCTGATGTCAGACACGCACCTGCTGATGACGGTTGTGGGGGTCTTCCGGCCAAGTCTCGTACGTAAGTTGATGGTCTAGGCCTAGGCGCTGCAGGGCCAGTTCACCGCACCGGCCCTAGGGGGTGTCTCCCCTAGTCGTCCGCCGGTGGACTGTCGAGGCGGGGCCTGCCGTCCGTGCAGCGGAACTCGTACGTCGTGTCGTCCTCGTCGTCCGCCGCGTCGTCCTCGACCGCGGACTCCAGCTCTATCGATGCCACGGCCGCGGGGCCGCGGGCGTACTCCTCCACGTGGTAGCCGTCGTCCGGGCTCCAGGACACCAGGTAGGCGAGGTCCGAGGTGCGGCACTCCACGGTCGCCGTGCCGCCCGTGAAGCGGATGGTCTTACGGTGGGTGGAGGGGGTCGAAGGGGGTGCGGGCTGCGAACCCGACGAGGGCGAGGGCGAGTCGGCCAAGGCGGAGGGTGCCGCGCTCAGGGCGCGCCGTACCGCCGTGTCGTCCAGCGGGCGGCCCCCGCGTCCGGCCCCGTCGAGCCCCGCGAGCGACCACGCGCCGAGCCCGCCGACGGCCGTCGCCCCGGCGGCCCACACCGCCGTGACTGCGGCGCTGCGCCACTTCCTCTGCATGGGCCCAGCCTCCCCCATCGTTTCCTAACGTCCGGTTAAGGCCCGGACAAGGACCGCGCCCGCCCGTCGTCCGGCCCGAACTCCCTGATTACGGTGGGGTCATGCCCCATCTCCTGGTCGTGGAAGACGATCACCAACTGCGCGCGGCACTGGTGCGGGCGCTGCGCGACAAGGGCCATGCGGTGGCGACGGCGGCCGGCGGGATGGCGGGCCTCGACGCCGCGTTGACCGACCGGCCCGACCTCGTCGTGCTCGACCTCGGTCTGCCGGACGTGGACGGCGCGCAGGTGCTGCGGATGCTGCGCGCGGTCAGCGACGTACCGGTGATCGTGGCGACCGCCCGCGACGAGGAGCCGGAGATGGTGGCGCTCCTGGAGTCGGGGGCGGACGACTACATCGTGAAGCCGTTCGGCGCGGCCCAGTTGGACGCCCGGATCAAGGCGGTGCTGCGCCGGGCGGGCGCCACCGAGCCCGAGGAGCCGCTGCGGGTCGGCGGGCTCACCGTCGACCCGGGGGCGCGCGAGGCCGCCCTCGACGGGCGGGTCCTGGACCTGACCCCGCGCGAATTCGACCTGCTGGCCCATCTGGCGGCGCGGCCGGGGCAGGTCGTGTCGCGGCGCGAGCTCCTTGCGGAGGTGTGGCAGCAGCCGCTCGGCGGGGCGGACAAGACGGTCGACGTACATCTGTCGTGGCTGCGCAGGAAGCTGGGCGAGACGGCGCAGGCGCCGCGCTATCTGCATACGGTGCGCACGGTGGGGGTCAAGCTGACGGCGCCACAGGCGCCGGTCCCCGAGCTCGGGGACTCGCAGCCCCCGGAAGGCCCCTGACCATGCGCCGCCGGCTCCTCCTGCTCACCGCCGCCACCACCGCCCTGGTCCTGGTCGCCCTGCTCGTCCCGCTCGCGCTGCTCGCCCGTAGTCACGCCGCCGACCGGGCCACCGCCGAGGCCACCGCGCGGGCCCAGTCCGTGGCGTCCGGAGTGGGGGCCGCGCTCGGGTCGCCGGGCGGGCGGGACACCGCGGCCTCGATCGTGGCCGGGGTCAACAGCCCCACGCAGCCCACGACTTCGGTGGTCCTCGGCGACGGCGACATCCTGGGCCCCGAGGGCGACGGCATCGACGACGCGGTGCGCCTCGCCCGGACCGGGCGCGCCTTCACCCACGCCCCGCCCACCGGAGGCCGCACCGTCCTGGTGCCGGTGCAGGGCACCGAGAGCGGCACCGCCGTCGTACGGGTGGCGCTCGACCGGGGGCAGCTGTACGACGGCATGCTCGCCTCCTGGCTCGCCTTCGGCGGCATCGGGATCGGCCTGCTCCTGGTCGCCCTGCTCATCGCCGACCGGCTCGGCACCCGCCTGGTGGGCGCGACCCGCAGACTCGCCGGGGTCGCCGAGCGGCTGGCCACCGGCGATCTCACCGCACGCGCCGCACCGGAAGGCCCACCGGAACTGCGGCTGGTGGCAGCCGAGTTGAACCATCTGGCCGGCCGCATCGACGAGCTCCTCACCATCGAGCGGGAGAACGCCGCCGACCTCGCGCACCGCCTGCGCACCCCCCTCGCGGCCCTGCGCCTCGACGCCGAGGGCCTGCGCGACCCGGCGGAGGCCGAGCGGATCGCGGCCGGCGTGGCCACCCTGGAACTGGGCGTGGACGAGGTGATCCGCAAGGCCCGCCGGCCCCTGGCCGACACCCCGGCCACCGGGGACCTGGCGGCCGTCGCCCGCGAACGCGCCGCGTTCTGGCTGCCGCTGGCCGAGGACCAGGGCCGCGAGGTGGACGTCGACGTCCCCGGCGACCCGCTCCTCGTCCCCGCGCCCGAGGACGAACTGGCCGCCGTGCTGGACGCGTTGATAGGGAACGTCCTCGATCACACCCCGCACGGCGTGCCCTTCCGCGTGTCGGTCACCCGGGCAGCGGACGACAGGGAAGCCGGGGACGGCACCGCGCGTCTCACCGTGACCGATCACGGCCCCGGCATCCCCCCTCAGTACGTCGCCGAACGCGGCGCCAGCGGCGCCGGTTCCACCGGGCTAGGCCTGGACATCGCCCGTCGTACGGCTCAGGAGTCCGGCGGCGGCTTCGCGGCGGGCCCGGGGCCGGCCGGCGGCACCGTGGTGACCCTCACCTTCCCGCGGGTACGGAGCGCGCACCCGGAAACACCTCGGACACGGTCCGCGCCCAGCGGTTGATCCCCAGGCCGGGGCGGAGCGCGGCGAACCCGGCCGCGTACTTCGTGAAGTCCGCGGCACGCACCCCGAGCCGGTGCAGCATCCGGTCCGCCTCGGTCAGATGCCCCCGCGTCTTGGTCTCCACGAGCACGAGCCCGCTGTCGGCCACCACCGACCGCCCGCTCGCCGCCTCGCGCACGACGAGGCCCGCGTCGCAGGTCACCCGCTGTCCTTCGGCGACGAACGTGGCCCGGTGGTAGTCGGTCACCAGGGAGGGTGTCAGCCGGGCGGGCGCGTCGATCCCGTACGCCTCCCGCAGCACCCCCGACAGGAACTCCAACTGCCCTACGCCCAGGGCCTTTTCGTCGCCCGTCAGAAGCCGCCGGTGCTTGACGGTCTCGCCGCGCCGCCCCTTCAGCTTGATCTCGAACTGCCGCTCGCCCGAGTCCCGGTACAGCCGCTCCCGTACCCGGAAGCGCAGCCGGCGCCCCTGCCGGTGATCGTGGAACGTGCGCAGCCCGGAGGTGTCGAAGTACACCGAGTGGTACGCGAACCACCGCTTCCCGTCGATGGACAGCGCGCGAAAGCCCCCGCCCGGGCGGTGCGGGTCGGTCAGCCGTGCCGCGAACTCCTCGAAGACGTCGAGCGGCACGAGATAGCTGTGGTCGAAGCGGGCCAGCAGTTCGGCCCGCGCGGTGACCTCCTGGAGCGTGATCGGGTGCGCGGCGAGTGCCGCCCGGCCGATCGCGCGTACGGCCGGGTTCACACGCCTCCCTTGGCCAGCGCGCGCCCGAAGGAACGCGGCGACTGCGCCACGGGCTCGGATCGCGGGGCGGGCTGGCGGTAGCGCACTTCCAGGACCATCAGATCCCGTACGAAATCGATCTCCTGGACCGTCCAGCCGAGCGGTTCCCCGAGCCGTCGCCGCAGATCGGCCCGCAGCGCGTCCGGCTCGCGGTGCACCACGTCCAGGGTGATCAGGGTCCGGCGGTCACGTGCGTACAGCCACGGATGGTCGGCGACGTACACCACGAGCAGCAGCACGCCGCAGAGCGCGGCGGCCGTGCCGAGGCCGAGGCCCGGCAGGCCGCAGATCAGGCCGAGGACGAGGGTCGTGAAGTAGTACGCGACCTCCTGGTGCTGCACGGTGTCCGACCGCAGCCGGATGATCGAGAGGACCCCGAAGAGCCCGAACCCGACCGCGAGCCCGCCGCCCGTCCCGCCCCTTGCCAGGGCGGCCACGACCGCGAACAGGGCCGTGTTCAGGGCGAGATAGGCGGGGATCAGCTCGCGCCTGCGGTGCCGTGGATAGAAGACCCCGAAGGTCAGCAGGGCCACGGCGGCGAGGTCGAGCCCGAGGTGGGCCCCGAGGGCTGGGAGGCTCTGAGTGCTCTGCATGCGGCAACCGTAGGAACGGGGCGGTTAAGGCCGCCCCACTCCACGGTTAACGCCCGCCGGCTCTCAGGGGCGGCTCAGCTTGTCGGCCAGCTCCTGCACGCTCGTCGTCGGGGCGTCGCAGGTGAAGTTGCGGCACACGTACGCAGCCGGAGCATCGCCCACGAGCGGCCGGTCGGCGAGCAACGGCAGCTCGTCCGCGCCGGGTTCGCCCATCGCGACGACCGCGCCGGGAGCCGTGGCGAGGAGCGCCGCACGGTGCAGTTCCCGGGTGGCCGGGTCCTGTGCGGGCCCGACGACCGCGATCTCGCGGGGCCCGTCGAGCAGCGCCTCCGCGACCGCCAGGCCGTGCCCGATGAAGCGGGGCGCGCGCGGGCCGAGGGCCCGGACCACGCCCAACGCCCGCTCGGCGGCCGTGCGATGGGGCTCGGCCCCGGTGTGCGCGGCATAGGTGAGCAGCGCGCCGGCCGCGGCGGTCCAGCCCGACGGGGTCGCGTTGTCCGTGGGGTCCTGGGGGCGGCGGATCAGCTGCTCGGCGTCGTGGGCGGTGTCGTACAGGGCGCCGTTCTCGCCGATGAACTGATCCAGGACGAGGTCCAGGAGGAACCCCGCGAACTCCAGCCACACCCCCTCGCCGGTGACGGACGCGAGGGCGAGGAAGCCCTCCGCGACGTCCGCGTAGTCCTCCAACACCCCTGCGTTGGCGCCGACCTGGCCGTCCTTGGAGGTACGGGAGAGCCGTGCCTGCGGGTCCATGTGGAGGCGTACGAGCAGGTCGCCCGCCGCGATCGCCGCGTCCACCAGGTCCGGGCGCTCGAAGTACGCGCCCACCTCCGCGAGCGCCGCCACCGCGAGGCCGTTCCAGGCGGCGACCACCTTGTCGTCCCGGCCGGGGGCGGGCCGCTGCGAGCGGGCAGCCAGCAGGCGGGAACGTACGGATACAAACTTCTCCGACTCCACCAGGGCGTCGCCCTGCGGGAGTTGGAGGACGGAGGCGCCCTCCTCGAAGGTGCCCTCCTCCGTCACCCCGTAGTGCACGGCGGCCAGCTGGGCGTCCTCCTCGCCGAGGACCTCGCGCAGCTGCTCCGGGGTCCAGACGTAGTACGCGCCCTCGACGTGCCTGCCCTCCGCGTCCTCGCTGTCGGCGTCGAGTGCGGAGGCGAACCCGCCCTCGTTCGTGCGCAGTTCGCGGACCATGAAGTCGGCCGTCTCCAGCGCGACGCGCTTGGCGAGGTCGCTGCCGGTGGCCCGCCACAGGTGGGCGTAGGCGCGGCACAGGAGCGCGTTGTCGTACAGCATCTTCTCGAAGTGCGGAACGGTGAACTCCCGGTCCACGGAGTACCGGGCGAAGCCCCCGCCCAGCTGGTCGTAGATCCCGCCGCGCGCCATCCGCTCACAGGTGTCCTGCGCCATCTGCAGCGCACCCTCGGCGCCGGTCCGCGCGTGGTGCCGCAGCAGGAACTCGATCACCATCGACGGCGGGAACTTCGGCGCCCCGCCGAACCCGCCGTGCGTCGCGTCGTACTCCCGCACAAGACCGAGCAGCGCCTGCCCCAGCTCCTGCTCACCCGGCGGCTTGGCGTCCCCGTAGTCCAGCTCCCGCCCTGCCAGATCGCGCACGATCTTCGCGGCGACCTCGGCGACCTCCTCGGGCCGGTCGGTCCACGCGGCGCCGACGCCTTCGAGGACCTGCTGGAAGGAGGGCATGCCGTGGCGGGGCGCGGGCGGGAAGTACGTGCCGAAGTAGAAGGGTTCGGCGTCGGCCGTGAGGAAGACCGTCATGGGCCAGCCGCCCTGGCCGGTCGCGGCCTGGACGGCCTCCATGTAGACGGCGTCGACGTCCGGGCGCTCCTCGCGGTCGACCTTGACGTTGACGAAGTGCTCGTTCATGTACGCGGCCGTCGCGTCGTCCTCGAACGACTCGTGCGCCATCACATGGCACCAGTGGCACGACGAGTACCCGACGCTCAGCAGCACCGGCACCCCACGCGTGCGCGCCTCCGCGAAGGCCTCGTCCGACCAGGGCCACCAGTCGACCGGGTTGTCGGCGTGCTGGAGCAGGTACGGGGATGTCTCATGGGCCAGTCGGTTCGGCATGTCCCCCATCCTGCCCGACACGACTCCCGCCAAGGGTGCCGGTCGTCCGTCAGTGGCCGGGCCTGTCGTCACAGGCCCGAGCGGCAGCCGGATGGAGCAGTCCCGCTCGCCCGGCCGCACCCCCGCCTATTGGCTGAACGCATGCGCCGCACCCGTGCCCTCGCCGTCCTCGCCATGACCGTCACGCTCCTGTCCGGGGGCGTCGCGCACGCCGACGGCGGGCGGCAGCGCGGTGAGGATCCCGTCGCCGCCGCCAAGCGGCTCGCCGCGCCCGGCATGCCCGCCGGGGTCAACGACTGGTCCTGCAGGCCCAGTCCGCAAAAGCCCCGCCCGGTGGTCCTCGCGCACGGCACCTTCACACCGTCCGCCCAGGCCTGGTCGCAACTCGCGCCCGTCCTGGTCAGGCGCGGGTTCTGTGTGTACGCGCTGGACTACGGGGTGGTGGAGGGGCGTCCCGGGGTGGCCGGCATCGGGCCCGTCGCCGAGTCGGCCGAACAGCTCGCCACGTTCGTCGAGGGGGTCCGGGCGGCCACGAAGGCCCCGAAGGCCGACCTCGTGGGGTACTCGCAGGGCGGGCTGATGCCGCGCTACTACCTCCGGTTCCTGGGCGGCGCGGCCAAGGTGGACCGGCTCGTCGGCGTGGCGCCGGACAACCACGGCATCACGGTGGCCGCGTTGAGCAACCTGCTGCAGACGGCGACCGGGCCGGTGGCCGGAGTGATCTCGGCCCTCCCCGACCTCGAAGGGCTGCTGCCGGGGATCGGCAAGCTGCTGCCCCGCGTGCCCGCGCTGGTGAGCGAGCTCAAGAAGTTCGGCAACGATCCGCTGGACTTCCTCCTGAAGGGCTGCCCGGCCTGCAAGGACCAGCTGGTCGGCTCGGCGTTCCTGGCCAAGCTGAACGAAGGGCACGAGACCGAGCCGGGGGTGCGCTACAGCGTCCTGTCCAGCCGGGCCGACAACGTCGGTACGCGGCCCGAGACGCAGGCCCTGCAGGGGGTGCCGCAGTGGTGGGTGCAGGACCGCTGCCCGTTGTCGCTCGCCTCGATCCCGGCGATCGCACACACCGTGATGCCCTACGACCACGTGGTCCAGCACCGCGTCACGCAGCTGCTCGACCCGGCGGCGGACGAGGCGACGAACTGCTTCTCGCGGGCCTGACCCGGCTGTTTCCGCCAGGGGACGTCGCTTCATCGTCGGCGTAGGGGGCGGGTCATCGTCGGCGCAGGGGGCGGGTCATCGTCGGCGCCGGGGGCGGGGTGAGGCGTGCGCCGCCCTCACCCTTTAAGAGGACCTGGGGTCCACCGGGGGTTCCATGGGTGTGCTGGGGCGCAGGACACTTGATATTGCAATTCCGGTGCGACGTAAGGGGGATCCGCCATGCGGAACAGCCATCGGGCCGAGGCCGAGGGGCTGTTGGCCCGGGCCGTGGAGGAGGAGGTCCGGCGGTCGGGCGGGCGGACCGACGGGCAGGTGCTGCTCGGCCGGGCGCGCGGGGCCCTCGACGCGATGGCCGAGAGTGCGGCGGAGGAGTACGGCGCGTTCGTGCGGGCCCTCGACGAGGCCGAGGCGGGTACGCAGTCCTTCCGGGAGCGGCTCGGGAAGACGGGGTCGACTCCCTTTCTGGCGGCGGGAGTCGGCGCGGTCGCGGCCGGGGTCGCGGATCTGGCCCTGGGCACGTCGGCGGGCACGGCACTCGGCGCCGGGGCGGTGGTCGCCGTCGCCGGGGCCGCCGCGACGGTGGGCAAGGTCGCCGCCGTGCACTGGCCGGCCGCCCATCAGCGGGCCGGGGCGCGCAATCAGCCCGGCGGGCCCGAGCAGTTGAGGCTGCAGTGGCTGACGGCACTGGAGGTGCGGGGCATCCGGCCGTTCCTGGACCAGCAGCGGGTCGTGGCGGCCGCGACGGCGGGCAGCTCGGCCGGGAAGAAGCCGCCCACGGTGCGACGTACGGACAAGAGCGCGGCGGCGCGACGAAGGAACGTACTGGAGAAGTCCTTCGGTCAACTTCCGGAGCCGGACGGGCCGTTCGCGGGGCGACGCGGTGAGCTCGGGCAGATCGGGCGGTGGGTGCAGGCGGCCCGCGCGTCGACCCGGACCCGGCCGACGGTGGTCGTGCTGCACGGTCCGCCCGGCGCGGGGCGGACCACGCTGGCGCTGCGGGCGGCGCACGCCTTGAAGGACCAGTTCCGCGGGGCCTGCGTGGTGGACCTGCGGGGCGACAGCGCAAGCGAGCGGCCGCTGCCCACGCGGGACGCGCTGCTGCATCTCCTGAACCGGCTCGGCGCGCCCCGCGAACAGCTGCTCTTTCGTGAACGGTCGCCGCAGGAACAGCAGTTGAAGCGGCTGAGCGAGCTGTACCACCAGCACCTCACGGGGCTGCCGGTGACGATCGTGCTCGACGACGCGAGCGACATCGAGCAGATCCGCACCCTGATCCCCGAGCGCTCGGAGAGCCTGGTCCTGGTCACCGCCCGGCAGCCGCTCGATCTGGGGCCCGACCTGCCGGCCTGGGTGCACCAGCTGCCGGTCGGCGCGCTGGACGCGGCAGGTGCGGAGGAGCTGCTTCGGGAGGCGGCGCAGGACACGAGCGGGCCCTACGACGCCGAAGCGGCGGACCAGATCGGGGAGTTGTGCGGCGGGCTGCCGCTGGCCCTGCATGTCGCGGGGACGTCCATCGGGCCGCGTACGGCCCGGCAGCTGGCCCTCGATCTCACGGCGTACGGGCCGGTGGAGCCCGTCGAGCGAGTGCTCTGGCTGCGCTACTCGGACCAGACCGAGGCGGCCCGCCGCCTGCTGCGCAGGCTGGCGCTCGCGGGCCGGGCCTCCCTCGGCGCGGCAGCGGCGGCGGCCCTGCTCGCCGCCGACGAGCCGGAGGCGACCCGGCACCTCACCGAGCTCGCCAAGGCCGGGCTGATCGACCACGTGCGCGGCAGCCGCTATCGCCTGCACGACCTGGTCCGCACCTTCGCGCAGGCCCGCCTGCTCGACGAGGAGGAGCCGGCCGAGCGGACGGCCGCGCAGGAACGACTCATCGCGAACTACGCCGAGTTGGCGGACTCGGTGATCCGCCTGGTCGACGGCAAGACGTCGACCAGGGCGGACCAGTTCGGGCCGCACGGCTTCACTTCCCTCGACGCCGCGCTGCGCTGGCTGGACGACGAGTCGAGCTTCATCACGGCGGCGCTGCGGCACGCGGAGGGCGTCGACCAGCAGGCGGTCCTCGGGCTCCTGGGCGCGCTGTGCGACTACTGCCTGCTGCGCGGCGACCTGTACCGCCTGGGCGAGATCAGCGAGCTGACGCAGGCCGTCGACCAGGGGCTGCTCGGCCGGTCCGTGCAGTGGCGCACCGGCATCGCGGCCCGCCAGCTGGGCGAGCTCGACAAGGCGCGTACGACGCTGTCCTCCGTCGTGGACCTGTACTTCGAGGCGCACCAGGAGGCGGGCGCGGCCCTGGCCCTGTGCTCGCTCGGGATCACGCTGCACCACCAGGGCCAGCTCACGGAGGCCGCCGCGAAGCTCAACGAGGCCCTCGACCTGCAGTCCCCTGCCGCCCAGGCAGGCGACCGGGGCTGGACGATGCACGCGCTGGCGGCGGTCGAGCGGGACCGCGGCCGCCTCGCCGAGGCCCTCGAACTCCTGCACTCCGCGCTGGCCCTGCACCGGGACAGCGAGTCCCTGCACGGGCAGGCCTGGGCGCACTTCCAGCTCGGCCAGGTCTGTCTGCGGATGGGCGATGTGCCGCGCGCGGACGGCGAGTTGCGTACGGCGCTCGACCTGTACGGCCGCACCCGCGACCCCCGCGGCGAGGCCTGGGCCCTCACCGAGCTGGCACGGGCCCGCCTGGTGGACGGCGACCCGTCATCCGCGGTGGACGGCCTTCGCCAGGCGGTCTCCCGGCACCGCGAAAACGAGGACGCGCGGGGCGAGGCGTGGACCCTGTACTACCTGGGGCAGGCCCTGGAGGAGACCGGCAACCTGGACCAGGCGGTCCGCGAGCTCGAACGCTCCCGCACGATGTTCTCGCGGATGCGCGACGTGTACGGCCTGGCCTGCGCCCGCCACCACTCGGGCCGCGTGACGCGTGACCAGAGCGCGGGCCGGACGGGATCGCTCCGCAACTCCGGCTTCGCCCGGCAGCTCCTCGCGGACGCCCGCGCCGACTTCCAGCGCATCAAGGTCCCGCACGGCGAGGCATGGACCTGCCTGGAGCTGGCGGTCGTGGACGCGGGAAACAACCGCTCGGCCCAGGCGCTCGCGCTCTGCGACGAGGCAGCGGCCCTCTTCGCGTCGTACGGCGACCGACGGGGCGAGGACTGGGCCCGCTTCCTGCGCTGCACCCTGCTCCCGTACGCCTCCCCCGGCGGCTCCGAGATCGGCGCGGCAGTAGCCCAGGAAGAGCTGACCCAGCTGGCAGCCGCGCCGCACCCGACCCGGGACGGCAAGCTGGGCGACTACCTGGAGACGTACGGCCTGATGCTGGAACGAGGAGTTGACCTGGAGTCGGGCTGGCAGGCCTGGCGCCTGGGCCTGGTCCCCAACCGCCACGCGCGGGAAGTCATGGGCGTCCCGATCCCGGCATGACGGCTTGTGGGGGGAAAGGGGCAGATTCGGGTCCGAAATGCCCCGATTCCGGCGCCCTTTCCCCCCACTTGGCGACGTGACCCTCGCGGCCCCGGCCCGCGTCCCGGCCCGGTCCCCCCGGCCCGCGTCCCGGCCCGGTCCCCCCGCCCGCCGGTCTCGGCCCGGCCGCCCTGACCGCGCCCCGACCGCCCCGACCGCCCCGACCGCCCTAAGCCTGCTGCGCCCCGCCCTTGCCCGAGCCCGAAGCCGAGCCCGAAGCCGAAGCCGAAGCCGAGCCCGACCCCGAAGCCGAAGCAGACGCCTCAGCCGACGAGTCCGGCGCCTCCTCGAAGTCGACCTTCCCCATGTGCTTGTTCATCGACTTCATCAGCAGCCACACGCCCACGGCCAGCGCCGCGAAGACGATGAAGCCGAGGACGCCGGGGGTGACCTTGTCCTCGTCGATTTCCTTGGCCAGCGAGACGAGCTGGGGCAGTGCCTGGTAAGCGCTCATGTCAGGCATTGTCGCGGATGCCCGCGAAGAGGTCGGACTCGGGGAGGGAGGTATCCACGAGCGACTTCGCCAGCTCGTACTCCTCGGTCGGCCAGACCTCCTTCTGGACGTCCAGCGGAACCTTGAACCAGCCGCCGTCGGGGTCGATCTGCGTGGCGTGCGCGATCAGCGCCTTGTCGCGGATCTCGAAGAAGTCGGCGCACGGCACGTGCGTGGTGAGCGTGCGCTCGACGCGCTCGAACTCGTCCCAGCGCTTCAGCCAGTCCCCGTACGGCGACTCCATGCCGCGCTCCAGGAGCGCGTTGTGCAGCGCCTCGGTGCGCGGCCGGTTGAAGCCCTGGTTGTAGTAGAGCTTCTGCGGCTGGAAGACCGGGCCGTACTCGGACTCCGGGTACTTCTCGGCGTCGGCCGCTCCCTCGAAGGCCACCATCGAGATCTTGTGGGTCATGATGTGGTCGGGGTGCGGGTAGCCGCCGTTCTCGTCGTACGTCGTGATCACCTGGGGACGGAACGAGCGGATCTGCTTGACCAGCTCTCCGGCCGCCTTGTCCACGTCCTCGAGTGCGAAGCAGCCCTCGGGGAGGGGCGGAAGCGGGTCGCCCTCCGGGAGACCCGAGTCGACGAAGCCGAGCCAGTCCTGCTTGACGCCGAGGATCTCGCGCGCCTCGTCCATCTCCTTGCGGCGGACCTCGTGGATGTTCTCCTCGATGTACTTGTCGCCCTGGAGCTTCGGGTTGAGGACGGAGCCGCGCTCGCCACCCGTGCAGGTCACGACGTGCACGTCCACCCCCTCGGACACGTACTTGGCCATGGTGGCCGCGCCCTTGGACGACTCGTCGTCGGGGTGGGCGTGAACGGCCATCAGTCGCAGCTGCTCGGTCAAGGCAAGATCCTCAAATACTCGGCGCCCCCGTTCCGGGTGGTGCTCCCCGGACCCTTGGTGATTCGGCGCAATGTGCGGCTTCTATAGTGACCGAAACGGGGGCGGGATAATTCCCCCACCCCCCGTCGGAGAGGACGATCATGAGCGCGGTGCGTGAGCAGGTGCCGGAAGGCCGTTACGGCCGCTCCGCCGATGAGCTCGCCGACCGCAAGCTCAAGAAGATCGGCGCGGTGCTCGGGGTGCTGCTGCTCGCCGTCGTCGGCTGGATCGGCTACGACTACGTCTCCGGCAAGAGCGCGTTCAGCGGTGAGCTGATCAAGTCCAAGGTGGTCTCCGACAGCAAGGTCGAAGTACATCTGGAGATCCGCAAGGACGCCGATGCGTCCGGTGTCTGTACGTTGCGGGCGCTTGCCACGAACGGTTCCGAGGTCAGCCGCAAGGACGTGACCTTCGACCGGCCCGGCGAGCGCATCGACGAGGTCGTCACGCTGCGCACGACCGAGCGGGCCACGGCCGCCGAGCTGATCGGCTGCGAAGCCCGCTGACGGCTCCCCTGCGTACTCCCCTACGTAGGCGGGCGTCCGCCTCCTCCCCCTTTTACGCCTGAATTGTTAGGCTCGTGGTTTCGCCCACCCGAGAGGGAACATCCTTCTGGGTAGGGCGATGCTTTGTATTCCCAGTACCGACGAGGAGCACCTGTGACCCAGACCAGCGACAACGTCACCTGGCTGACCCAGGAGGCGTACAACCAGCTCAAGGCGGAGCTGGAGTATCTGTCTGGTCCCGCGCGCACCGAGATCGCCACCAAGATCGCGGAGGCCCGCGAGGAGGGCGACCTGCGGGAGAACGGCGGGTATCACGCAGCCAAGGAAGAGCAGGGCAAGCAGGAGCTTCGGGTGCGCCAGCTCACGCAGATGCTGGAGCACGCCAAGGTCGGCGAGGCCCAGGCCGAGGCCGGCGTGGCCGCTCCCGGCATGGTCGTGACCATCGCCTTCGACGGCGACGAGGACGACACCATGACGTTCCTGCTCGCCTCGCGCGAGTACGCGTCCGAGGACATCCAGACGTACTCGCCGCAGTCCCCGCTCGGCGGCGGCGTCAACGGCAAGAAGGTCGGCGAGGACGCCGAGTACGAGCTGCCGAACGGCAAGAAGGCCGCGGTGAAGATCCTCGAGGCCAAGCCCTATCAGGGCTAGCCCACGCAGACCGCACGAAGCCCCCGGCGGGGAAGGCCGCCGGGGGCTTCGTCGTGTTTCCGTGGGCTGTCGGGCTGTCGGGCAGTCCGCCGTGGAGCTGTCAGGCAGGCGCTGTCAGGCAGTCGCGTTCCGGTACTTGCGTACCGCCAGGGTCCGGAAGATCACGATGATCAGGATCGAGTAGATCAGCGACGCCCAGACCGGGTGCTGCATCGGCCATGCCTGGGACATCGAGACGCCCGGGTCGCCGAAGAGTTTTCGGCAGGCCTGGACGGTCGCGCTGAACGGATTCCAGTCGGCGATGTGCCGCAGCCAGGGGGTCATCTGGCTGGAGTCCACGAACGCGTTCGAGATGAACGTGACCGGGAACAGCCAGATCAGCCCGCCGGACGTGGCGGCCTCCGGGGTGCGTACGGACAGACCGATGAGGGCGCCGACCCAGGTGAACGCGTACCCGAGCAGGAGCAGCAGTCCGAAAGCGCCCAGGATCTTGCCGATGTTGGTCGGCTGGAACGAGCCGAGCCGCCAGCCGACCAGGAGCGCGACCGCGGCGAGCACGGCCAGGGTCAGCGCGGTCTGCACGAGGTCGGCGATGGTGCGGCCGGTGAGGACGGCGCCGCGGGCCATGGGCAGCGACCGGAAGCGGTCGATGAGGCCCTTGTGCATGTCGTCGGCGATGCCCGCGCCGGCACCCGCGGTGGCGAAGGTGACGGTCTGGGCGAAGATGCCGGCCATCAGGAAGTTCTTGTAGACCTGGGGGTCGGTGGTGTTGCCGATCTTCATCGAGCCGCCGAAGACGTACGTGAACAGGATCACGAACATCACCGGCTGGATGAGGCCGAAGATCACCATCTCGGGAATCCGGCTCATGCGGATCAGATTGCGCTTGGCGACCACCAGGGAGTCCCTGATGGACTGGGAGATGCCACCCGATCCCACGGGGGCCGTGCCGGGCACGGCGTCGCTCACGGCGCTCACTTGGCCGCCTCCTTCTTGGACTTGGCACCCTTGGTCTTGGCGTCCTCCGGCTCTTCGCCCTCTTCCTTCGCGTCCTCGGCCGCGTGGCCGGTCAGCGAGATGAAGACGTCGTCGAGGGTCGGGCGGCGCAGGCCGATGTCGTCGATCTCGATGCCCTGCGCGTCGAGGTCGCGGATGACCTCGGCGAGCAGCTTGGCGCCGCCGGTGACCGGGACGGTGAGCTTGCGGGTGTGGTCCTCGACGGCCGGTTCGGAGCCGTCCTTGGCGAAGCCGCGCAGGATTCCGGCGGCCGTCGCGACATGGTCGCGTTCGTGCACGACGACCTCGACGCGCTCGCCGCCGGTCTGCGCCTTGAGCTGGTCCGAGGTGCCGCGGGCGATGACCCGACCGTGGTCCACGACGCAGATGTCGTGCGCCAAGTGGTCGGCCTCTTCGAGGTATTGGGTGGTCAGGAGCAGTGTCGTGCCGCCGCCGACCAGTTGCTTGATGACCTCCCACAGCTGCTGCCGGTTGCGCGGGTCGAGGCCGGTGGTCGGCTCGTCCATGAACATCACCGGCGGCCTGACGACGAGGGCGGCCGCGAGGTCGAGGCGGCGGCGCATGCCTCCGGAGTACGTCTTGGAGGGACGGTCCGCGGCGTCCGCGAGGTTGAACTGATCGAGCAGTTCACCGGCTCGCTTCTTCGCGTCCTTCGCACTCATCTGGTAGAGCTGGCCGACCATTTGAAGGTTCTCTCGGCCGGTCAGGTACTCGTCGACGGCCGCGAACTGACCGGACAGACCGATCGAGCGACGCACCCGGTTGGGGTGCTTGAGGACGTCGATCCCGGCGACGATCGCCTTGCCGCTGTCCGGCGTGAGGAGGGTCGTCAGGCAACGGACGGTGGTGGTCTTGCCGGCGCCGTTCGGGCCGAGCAGACCGAGGACGGTGCCTTCCGGGACATCGAGGTCTACGCCGTCCAGAGCCTTTACGTCGCCGAAGTGCTTGACCAGGCCTTCGGCGTAGATGGCGCCTGGCATAAGGGTTCTCCCAGGGTATTTGGGTGACTTCCTGCATAAATCTTAGGTAAGCCGGACTTGTCCCGCCCGGCGAAACCCAAGGGCCCAAGCAAAGCGCCACACCGTAACGCGATACATCGCGTCCCCTCAAGGGAATTTCGCGAGGCTCAGTCCATCACCGTGTAGCCCGCCCTGCGCAGCGCCGCACCGACCTCGGCGCAGTGCTCGGGGCCCTTCGTCTCCAGATGCAGCTCGACCTCCGCCTCCGTGAGCCCGAGCCGCGGGTCGGTCCGTACGTGGCTCACGTCCAACACATTCGCATCCACCACTGACAATTCCGCGAGGAGCGAGGCCAGCGCGCCGGGACGGTCGGTAAGACGCAACCGAAGGGACAGATACCTGCCTGCCGCGGCCATTCCGTGCCGAAGAATGCGCTGCATCAAAAGCGGGTCCACATTGCCGCCGGACAGCAACGCGACGACCGGGCCCTCGAACGCCTCCGGCCTGCTGAGCAACGCCGCCACCGGGCTCGCACCGGCCGGCTCGACGACCAGCTTGGCCCGCTCCAGGCAGAGCAACAGGGCGCTGGACAGGGCGTCTTCGGACACCGTGCGCACTTCGTCGACGTACTCACTGATGATTTTGAACGGTACGTCGCCGGGGCGGCCGACCTTGATGCCGTCCGCCATCGTCGTGGGGTGGGCGATCGCGACCGGGTGCCCCTCGGCGAGCGAGGGCGGGTAGGCCGCGGCGCCCGCCGCCTGGACGCCGATCACCTTGACGTCCGGGCGCAGCGTCTTCACGGCGACCGCGAGACCGGCCGCGAGACCGCCGCCGCCGATGCCGACCACGATGGTGCGGACCTCGGGGCACTGCTCGAGGATCTCCAGGCCGACCGTCCCCTGGCCGGCGATGATGTCGCGGTGGTCGAAGGGGTGGATGAAGACGGCGCCCGTCTCGTTCGCGTACTCCTGCGCGGCGGCCAGGGTCTCGTCCACCACCTGCCCCTGCAGCCGCACTTCGGCGCCGTACTCGCGGGTGGCGGCGATCTTCGGCAGGGGTGCGCCCTCCGGCATGAAGACGGTGGAGCGCACGCCGAGCAGCGAGGAGGCGAGGGCCACGCCCTGCGCGTGGTTGCCCGCGCTGGCCGCGACCACACCGGCCGCACGCTCCTCGGGGCTCAGGCCCGCGATGCGGACGTATGCGCCGCGCAGCTTGAAGGAGCCGGTGCGCTGAAGGTTCTCGCACTTGAAATGGACCGGGGAACCGACCAGTTGGGACAGGTGCCTGCTGCCCTCCATCGCGGTCACGCGCGCGACGCCGGAGAGCATCTTCTGGGCGCCGCGGATGTCGTCGAGGGTGACGCTGGGCAGGGGGTCGGCGGTGCGGTAGGTCATGACGTCAGTCTCGCAGTTCGAGACTGCGGGGGCTCGAGCGGTACTCGTGCAGCAGGGGTACGCGGGAGTAACCCCTCCCGTGCCACGCGCGTACCGGGGGAACCCCCGCGCACGCCAAGGGAGGCAAGGGCCCTCCGGTTTGTGCAGCGCCGGTACGGGCGGTGCCCGGGCCGCGTACCCTGTCCCCCAACCCACCGACACCTGCATGAAGTGAGCCCCCGGCCATGCCCACACCTTCGGACATGACGACCGACAGCCCCTCCGTCGGGAAGTCCGGCCTTCTCGACCACCTGCAGCACGAGGTCGCGGTCTTCGCCCGCCGTGCTGAACAGACCCGGCTCGGCGGCGTCGGCCAGGTGCGCAACTCCATGGACCGCGCCGCGTACCTGCTGCTCAACCGCCTGGACAAGGAAGGTCCCATGGGCGTCAAGGCGCTCGCCGCGTCCATGGGGATCGACTCGTCGACGGTGACCCGGCAGGTCGCACCGCTGGTCGAGTCCGGCCTGGTCAAGCGGACCTCGCACCCGGAGGACGGCCGTGCGGTGGTGCTCCAGCTGTCGCCGCGCGGGCAGGCCCGGCTCGACGAGGTGCGCTCCTCGCGACGGGAGCTCATGGCGCAGCTGACTGAGGACTGGGCCCCCAAGGAGCGCGAGGACTTCTGCACGCTCCTCACGCGCTTCAATGCGGCCCTCTCCGCGCGACAGGCCGCGGGCGGCGGCGCGAGCGAAGAGATCCCGCCCGCCTCCTGAACCTGCTTCCCGAAGAGGTCCTGCCCGCCTCTTGACCCGGGGCCCTCACCTGGCCGTAGATGAGAACTGAGTCCCCGGTATGCGGGAGGCCAGGTGCGAGCGCGGGCGTCGGCACAACAGGCCCGTCGGGCCCGGGAGTTCGAGGCATTCGTCGCGGGCGCGGCAGGGCGGCTGCTGCATGCCGCGACGCTGCTCACCAGTGAGCTCCCCGAGGACAATCCGCGCGCCCGCCGCCTGCTGACCGCCGCCCTCGCGCGGACCTTCGCGTCCTGGGACCGGCTGCGCGGCGACGACCCCTACGACCGGGCCCGCCAGGAGCTCGCGACCCGTTTCGCGTACATGGGCTGGCTCAGCCATCGCGGGCACGGCGGGCTGCTGTCGCGGCTCAGCCCTCGCGAGCGGCTGATCCTGGTGATGCGCCTGTACGAAGGCGTGGCCGAGGAGCAGACCGCGGCCCAGCTGGGGCTCTCGGTGGAGCGGGTGCACACGATCTGCCGGCGGGCCATGTCCGTGCTGCTGAGCGCGCCTGCGGGGGGTCCGGCGGCGAAGCAGGTGCGGGCCCCGAAGCCGGAGGCTCCTGCTCCGGAGACCCCGGCTCCGGAGGCCTCGACTCCGGACGCCCCGGTGGAGGTGGCTTCGCCGTGACCCTGCCCGATCGCAAGGAGACCCAGGTCCGGCGGCTGCTGGACACCGCGCTGCCCGGCGTTCCGCCCGGGGTCTGTCCGGAGGCGGTCCGCTGGGGGTCGCGGATCGCGCGGCGGCGCCTGGTCGCGGTCCGGCTGCTCTGGCTGCTCCTCTTCGCGGCGGTGGTGGCGTTCGCCGTCTGGGCCGGGATCGAACAGCCCTGGGTAGAACCCCCCTCAACGACGACACCCCCGCTCGAAGGCTGGTAGCCGGCGCTACGTGGGGGAAAAGGGGCACCCGGGCGCCCGAATTGGGCGCAATGCGCGCCCCTTTTCCCCCACTTACCGATCTCGGGGCTTAGCCCAGCGCCTGGCGGAGGTCCGCCAGGAGGTCGTCCGCCGACTCGATGCCGACCGAGAGGCGGATCAGGTCCGCCGGGACCTCCAGGGCCGAGCCCGCCACCGAGGCGTGCGTCATCCGGCCCGGGTGCTCGATCAGCGACTCGACGCCGCCGAGGGACTCCCCGAGCGTGAAGAGACGGGCCCGGTTGCAGACCTCGACGGCCGCCTCCTCGCCGCCCTCGACCTGGAAGGAGACCATCCCGCCGAACGACTTCATCTGCTTGGCGGCGATCTCGTGGCCGGGGTGCTCGGGCAGGCCCGGGTAGAGGACTCGCGTCACGCGCGGGTGGCTCTTCAGCATCTCGACGATGCGCGTCGCGTTCTCGCTGTGCCGGTCCATCCGAACGGCAAGGGTCTTGATGCCGCGCAGCACCAGCCAGGCGTCGAAGGGGCCGGCGACCGCGCCCATCGCGTTCTGGTGGTACGCCAACTCCTCGGCCAGATCGGGGTCGTTGACGACGAGCGCGCCGCCCACGACGTCCGAGTGGCCGCCCATGTACTTGGTCATCGAGTGCACGACGACGTCCGCGCCGAGCGCGAGGGGCTGCTGCAGGTAGGGGCTGGCGAAGGTGTTGTCGACGACGAGCTTGGCGCCCGCGCCCTGCGCCACGGTGGCGAGCGCCGCGATGTCCGTGATGCCGAGCAGCGGGTTGGACGGCGTCTCCACCCAGATCGCCTTCGTCTTCTCGGTCAGCGCGGCCCGCACCGCCGCCACGTCGCCGGTGTCCGCCACGGAGAACTCGACGCCCCAGCGCGAGACGACCTTCGCGAAGAGCCGGAAGGTGCCGCCGTACGCGTCGTTCGGGATGATCACGTGGTCGCCCGGGCTCAGCAGCGTACGCAGCAGGCAGTCCTCGGCCGCGAGCCCGGACGCGAAGGCGAGGCCGCGCCGGCCGCCTTCGAGGGCCGCGAGGTTCTCCTCCAGGGCGGTGCGCGTCGGGTTGGCGCTGCGGCTGTACTCGTAGCCGCCGCGCAGTCCGCCGACGCCGTCCTGCTTGTACGTCGACACCTGGTAGATCGGCGGTACGACGGCCCCCGTCAGGGGGTCCGCGGTGTTGCCCGCGTGGATCGCCAGGGTCTCGAAACTCTGCCCGCTGTGGCCGCCGGGGCCTTCTGTGGTGCGCTCGTCGCTCATACGCACCGAGCCTAGAGCCTGTGAGAGGCCATCCGGTTCGTCGTTTGTCAGCGCTGTCTGGTTCGCTTGGCGTATGAGCACTCTCTGGGTCCTGATGGCACTGGTCATGCTGGGCGCGGTCCTCGGGCCGCTCCTGATGCGCAGGCGTGGCGGAATCCGGCTGACGCAGCCCGGCGCCCCGGACGCCGCCGACCCGGCGAACTACGGCTTCCTGCGCCAGGAGGAGCTGGACATCCGCATGCCGGGCCCGGACCAGGACCTGCTCGACGTCCTGGACGTGGTGCAGCGTGCGCAGGACTGGAAGTACGCCTCGCAGCTCCTCGCCGGCACCGAGAAGGAGGGCGAGGTGCGCTGGCAGCGCGTCCAGGCCTTCGCGGGTGCGGCGTCCCTGGAGCTCGCGGAGCGGCCGGGTGGCGTGAGCGACACCCCCGGCGGGCAGTGGCTGCGGGTGTGGCGGGCCGAGTCGCCGAAGGACGCGGGCGGTGCGCAGGTGCACGCCGAGTTCCTGGTCCAGCAGGCCTTCCGAACCGCGCAGCCCGGGACGGACTCGTACCGGATCATCCTGGAAGAGGCGAGGGAAGCGTGCGCGGAGGCGGCGCTCCTGTCGCCGGGCGACCCGATTCCGTACATCACCGAGCTCGCGATCGCGCGTGGACTCGGCTACTCCCGCGAGGAGTTCGACCAGCTCTGGCTGAAGATCCTCGACCGCGCGCCGCAGCACATGGGGGCACACCTCGCCGCCCTGCACTACTCGTCGGAGAAGTGGCACGGCTCGCGGGAGGACGCGTACGCCTTCGCGGAGGCCGCGGCGGCCCGCGCCCCGCAGGGCTCGCTGCTCGCCGCCCTGCCGCTCTTCGCGGTGTACGACCACCTGCCCGACGTGACGCTGGTACGCAGCTTCTGGGAGAGCGAGGTCGTGCGGAACTCCATCGAGGGCGCCCAGTTCGCGGCCCACTCGGCCCGCCCGGACGACCCGATGCTGGCGCACGTACGGCATCTGCTCGTGTGGTTCCTGGTCCGCGGCGAGCGCTGGGGCGAGGCGATGCACCAGCTGGTCGCGGTGGACGGACACGTGGGCGCCCTGCCGTGGACGCTGTCGCCGGATCCGGCCGCCGAGTACGCGGTGTACCGGGCGCTGGCGGTCGCGGGGTACGAGGCGAACGGCGGGAGCCCGGCGACTCTGTCGCGCTGACGGGGAGCTGCCGCGGGGGGGCCGTGGAATCTCCGGGCGGCCGTACGGGGAACTGCCGCAGGGCGCCTTGGAATCTCCGGGGCGGCCGCACGGGGAGCTGCCGCGGGAGGGCTGTGGAATCTCCGGGGGCGGCCGTACGTTGACGTTGTCACCCGGCTGTTCCTAGGAGGACCCGATGCTTTTCGGCCGTACGCCCGTCCTGCCGACCCCCGAGGAGGCGCTGCGCGGCCGTCCCGAGCCGGCCCACTCGGTGCCCGAGCGGCACACCGTGCTCGGCCACGCCCTCCTCGGCCCCTACCCGCAGGGCCTGGAGGTCGCCGACTTCGCGCTCGGCTGCTTCTGGGGCGCCGAGCGCAAGTTCTGGCAGACCCCCGGGGTGTGGACGACCCTCGTCGGCTACCAGGGCGGCTCCACGCCCCACCCGACGTACGAAGAGGTCTGCTCGGGCCTGACCGGCCACACCGAGGGAGTCAGGGTCGTCTTCGACCCGTCGCTCGTCTCGTACGCCGACCTCCTCAAGCTCTTCTGGGAATCCCACAACCCGACCCAGGGCTTCCGCCAGGGCAACGACGTGGGCACCCAGTACCGCTCGTCCCTCCACACCCACTCCCCCGAGCAGGCAGCCGCGGCGGAGGCCTCGCGGGAGGCGTACCAGAAGGTCCTGACGGGCTCCGGGTACGGAACGATCACCACGGAGATCCTGCCCGCGGAAGGGAAGCCGTTCTTCCCGGCCGAGGGATATCACCAGCAGTACTTGGACAAGAATCCGGGCGGGTATTGCGGCATCGGCGGGACCGGTGTCAGTTGCCCCATCGGTGTCGCGTCGGCCGATGGCTGAGGGCTCTGCGGCGCCCGGCGGGTGGCTGAACGCCGAGGCGGTGCGGTGGGTCGACACGGACGGTTGGCCCCCGGTTTGCGAGGTCGTCTTCGATGACGTCGAAGGCGTGCGGCACTCCGTCATCGACAAGACACCCCTCTTCTACTGGGACGACGACGAGGAGCCGGGGCTGGAAGTGACGTTTCCGATCCCCGTGTTTCTGTACGCGGCAATCCTCGAACCGGGCGGCACCGGCGATCAGGTCCGTATAGGCATTGATCACCGGTCGGTCGGCGACGACGGATACGCCGAGTTCACCGTCTTCACCTATCAGATCGCCATGGAGACCGACGGGTGAGTCGGGGGAGTCAGGGGGCGGTCCGTCAACGGGCCGCTGTCATCTGGCCGTTCGTGTCGGTCGCGGGGCTGGTGGTCTCCGTCGGTGGGTGTCTGCTGGTGGGGCGGGCGTGGCGGGACTGTGACGTCGGGGTCAATGCCGTGGCCGACTCCGGGGCGCTTGCGCTGGTGTTCGTGCCGCTCGTGGCCGTCGCCTGCACGTGGTGGGGTGCGGCCCTGGGCGTGGTCGGCCGGCGGGCCGGTAACTGGGTCGGGACGCTGGTCGGGGTCGTCGGGTCGGTCGGGATCGGGTGGGCGCTGATGGCCTGGCTGGGTGTGCCCGACGGGTATCCCGCGCCGCTGTGCGCACCTGACAATGTCCCGGCGTGGTGGCCGCGGTGGCTGCCGGTCTGAGTCAGGACAGTCGGGGCAGGAGTGGGTGTCGGTGGGCGGCGGGAAGATGCATGACGACGAGGTCGAGACCGATGTGGGGCTCGTACGGCGGCTGATCCGCGGGCAGTTCCCGCAGTGGGCGGAACTGGCCCTGGAACAGGTCGAGTCGGCCGGGACCGTCAACGCCGTGTACCGGCTCGGGGACGACATGGCCGTGCGGCTGCCGCGCATCGAGGGCGGGGCCAGGGATCTGGAGCAGGAGCTGCACTGGCTGAAGAAGCTTGCGCCGCAACTGCCGGTGGCGATCCCCGTACCGTTCGGGGAGGGGCGGCCCGCCGAGGGGTATCCGTGGGCCTGGTCGGTGCAGAGCTGGCTGGAGGGCACCAATCCCGTCGTCGGCCGCATCGCCGAGCCCGAACTGCTGGCCAAGGACCTGGCCGCGTTCGTGGGGGCGCTGCGGCAGGTGGATGCCTCGGCAGGGCCGCGGGCGTACCGGCATGAGCATTTGGCCGTACGGGATGCCGAAATGCGCGCCGCAGTAGGGAAGTTGGACGGTGTCGTGGATGTCGGGGCCGTGCGCGACGCCTGGGAGGAAGCGCTGCGGGCCCCTCGGTGGGACGGGCCCGGAGTGTGGGTGCACGCCGATCTCTCACCGGGCAATGTGCTGGTCCACGAGGGGCGGCTCAGCGCCGTCATCGACTGGGGGTGTACGGGGCTCGGGGAGCCCGCGGTCGACCTGATTCCGGCCTGGAGCATGCTGACCGCCGACGCCCGCGAGGCCTTCCGCGACGCGCTCGGCGTCGACGACGCGCACTGGGCGCGGGGGCGGGGCTGGGCCCTTTCGATCGCCGCCATCGAGCTCGCGTACTACCAGGTCAGCAATCCGGTGATGGCGCACATCGCCCGCCATGTGATCGACGAGGTCGTCGCCGATCACCGACGGCGGGCTCGATGACGTACCAGCAGATCTGCTGACGCGGGCGTACTACCAATTCTGCTGGCCCGCGGGCTGCTTGGTGGTGACGTTGATGCGGTTGAAGAGGTTCGTGATGCCGATCGACAGGATCAGGGCCGCGAGCTCCTGCTCCGTGAAGTGGTCGGCCGCCTCGTCCCACACCGCGTCCGGCACCGGGTCCGCCTTGTCGCTGAGCCGGGTGACCGCCTCGGCGAGGGCGAGGGCGGCGCGCTCGGTGTCCGTGAAGTACGGGGCCTCGCGCCAGGCGGCCACCGCGTGCAGCCGCTGATCGGTGTCACCGAGCCTCTTGGCGTTGTCGACGTGGGCGCCCACGCAGAAGCCGCAGCCGTTGATCTGGCTGACGCGCAGGCCGATCAGTTCGAGCGTGGTCGCCGGTACGTCGGTCGTCATCGTGGACTTCACCAGGGCCATGATCGGCGGGAGGGAGTCGGGGAGGAGGGTGGCGGGGTTCTGCATGCGAGGGGTGATGGGGCGGACGGCGGAGGTGCGGACGTCAGTGGTGGGGGCGGTCTGGGTGGTGGTCATGGCTGGTCTCCCTGGAGGCTGGGCTTGCGTCGTTGGTTCGTTACTGCACTGACGTAGCCCGGCGGGAGAGTGTGACCGCCTCGCACGAAAACTTTTCACGGCCGGCCGGCCGAACCCGGCCAGGCAGGGCAGAGTCTCAGCGCCGGTGGCTCTCCCCGTACTCGCGCCACTTCTCCCCGGCCTCCCGGCCCTTCTTCTCAGCCTCCCGGCCCAGCTCCCGCCCGCGCTCCTCGGCCGACTTCGAGGGCTCGTTCGAAGGCTCGTTCGCAGGCTCGGACGACTTCGTGCCGGAGTCCGACGGGGTGGTGCTCGCAGGAGCCGAAGGCTTGGAGTCGTCCGAGCCCTCGAAGTCGGCCCCGTTGCACCCGGTCAGGGCGAGCGCGCCCGCGGCGAGCAGGCCGGGGACGAGAACGTGGCGGCACCGGAACCGGAACTTCATGGGTCAGTACTCCCGTACGGATGAGGATCACGAATCGAATGAACCCTCCATTCCTACGAGACGGGCACCCCGGCACACGGCACGCAAAGGCCCTTGTCCACAGGGCCGAAGGTCCCCGAGTCCGGTCCGGTCTGGTCAGTCCGGTCTGGTCAGTCCGGTCCGGTCCGGTCCGGCGGCCGAACGTCAGGAACCGCTGCCGTACGGCCGGGTGAAGATCTCCATGTTGTGGCCGTTCGGGTCCGAGAAATACGCCCCGCGGCCCCCGTCGTTCGTGTTGATCTGGCCCACGCGCTGATGCATGGGATCGGCGTAGTACGCGACACCCGCTGCCTCGATGCGGCCGAAGATCGCGGTGAACTCGTCCTCCGAAACGAGGAAGGCGTAGTGCTGCGAGGCGATCCGCCCGTCGCCGCCCTCGAAGTAGTCGAGCGTGACGCCGTTGTGCGTCTCGACCGGGATGAACGGGCCGTACGGAGCGCCCACTTCGAGGCCGAGAAGATCGGCGAGGAAGGCGGCCGACGCCTTCTTGTCGTGTGCGGAGACGATGGTGTGGTTCAGGTCGATGGTCATGGCGATACCTCCTGCGAAGACGCTATTGCGGCACCTTCGCCCACACCATCGGCAATCCGACGTAGGGACCTGGACCGACCCCCTCGGCCTTCCGGCCCAGGCATAGGATCCGGTTCACCATGAACGAACTCCCGCCGCCTCAAGGACCTTTGGCGCGCTTCGGTGACCTCCGCCCCGTCCTCGTCGAAGTGGCTGCCGAAGGCCGCTGGGAGGAGGCTCGGGTGATCTCCGCGGGGACGGTCCCCTCCCCCGCCGAAGTCTCCCTCTGGCTGCGGGAGTACGCCGCCGAAGGTGCGGCCGACATTGCCGTCGAGGTCTTCTTCCACGAGCCGGGCGGGGAATCGGGCAAGGGATCGGGCGGGGAGTCGGGCGACGGGCGGGTCTTCCTCGGCATGCGTCGGCCCGAGCTCGAAGACCCCGTCCGGGCGGGCGCGTTCGTGCACGCCGTCACCGCCTCCCTCGCCGACGGGAGCTGCGCCCGCCTCGCCGACGCCGTCCGCCGCTGGTGGTGGCCCGGCGCCTTCACCGGCCCCCCGCACGCCCTCGACCTCGGCGTGGTCAACGCCTGGCACTCCGTCGGCCCGGCCCGCGTCTGGCGGACCGGCGCCCCACCGCCCGAGCCGGAGGACATCGCCGAACGACTGGCCACCCGCCCGGAGCTGCTCGCCCCGAGCGAGCTGCCGCTCGCCGTCGAGGTGGCGTACGGACATCCGTGGCCGCACTGGCTCGGCATCCAGCTGCACCGCGCCGGCGGCCCCCTGGGCATCGCCCGTCAACTGAGCGACCTGACCGGCCCTTTCACCGACCCGCCGAGGTGAACCCGGACGCCCGCATCCCCTCCGCAGTGGCCGCCGCGTCATAGTCCGGGTCGACGCCCTGGATCATCACGAGGTCGCCGTCTATGTGGTTCGTACGCATCGGGAGGATCTCCTGGTACGCGTCGGAGGCGTACCAGGCCTTGGCGCTCGTCTCGTCGGGGAAGCCGACCATGACCAGGTGACCGGGCCAGTCGCCCTCGATCACTTCGACGTCCATGCCGTGCGTGAGGAAGCGGCCGCCGAAGGGGTCGAGGGTGGACTGCATGCGCTCGATGTAGACGAGGATCTCCTCGTGCGGCCGGACCTCGCGCAGGTGGGCGACGACGTAGTAAGTCATGGTGATCTCCTCGGAGTTCGCGGTCGGGCGTCCGTTCGTTCGTTTCGATGTGAACGATCCTGTCCCGTCCCGCGTGCCCAGTCGATTACTCGCGAGGTAATGACGGCCCCGGACGTCATGACAGCCACATGGCTCAGAGGTCTTTGCGCCGCACCGGCCGCAGTCCGCACAGATCCGGCGCGTAGATCTCACCGCCGTCGCTGTTGCGCACCGTGCCGGGCGCCTCATGCCCGGTGTACGCCCGTATCTGGGCCCGCAACCAGTAGTAGGGCTGCAACGGCAGCCAGCAAAGCCCCGCCAGCCAGCGCCAGATGAGGCGGAACGGCCCCGGCCGACCACCGTCCGCGGCCCGCACCACCCGGATGCCGGTGATCAGCTTGCCGACGCTGGCCCGCGTCAGGAGCGTAAGGACGACGTGGTTGGCGAAGGAGACGGCGAGGAGCGTGCAGAACATCATGAGGGTCAGCTGACCGCTCTCGCCGTTCCACTCGTACCGCTCCTGGAGCTCATCGCCGGCCACGTACCAGAAGACGACCGTGACCAGCACATCGCAGAGCACCGCCAGATGGCGTCGGCCTTCACCCGCCATACCGATGCCGGACGCCCGCCGCTGGGGCGCGGCGGGCGGAGGCATCGGCTGCCCGAATTGTGGCTGGACGTACGGCTGTTGATGCGCCTGCCGGCCGTACGACTGCTGGTACGGATTCTGTGCGTACGGCTGCGCCACCTGCTGCTGATTCCCCCGTGGTTCATGCATGACTCACATCATGCAACACCCCACTGACACTCAGATCGTCGCCGTGTCGATCACGAACCGGTACCGCACATCGCTCGCCAGGACCCGCTCGTACGCCTCATTGATCTGGTCCGCCGAGATCAGCTCGATGTCCGAGCCGAGCCCGTGCTCCCCGCAGAAGTCCAGCATCTCCTGGGTCTCCGCGATGCCGCCGATCATCGACCCGGCCAGGGTCTTGCGGCCGCCGATCAGGGAGAACATGTTGAGCGAGTTCGGCTCCTCGGGGGCCCCGACGTTCACGAAGGCGCCATCCGTCTTGAGCAGCCCCAGGTACGCGTCCATGTCCAGCGGCACCGCGAGGGTGGAGACGATCAGGTCGAAGGAGCCGGCCAGCGCGTCGAAGGTGGCGGGGTCGCTCGTCGCGTAGTGGTGGGCGGCGCCGAAGCGCAGGCTGTCGTCCTTCTTGCGCAGGGACTGGGACAGGACGGTCACCTCGGCGCCGAGCGCGGCCGCGATCTTCACGCCCATGTGGCCGAGACCGCCGAGCCCGAGGATGGCGACCTTCTTGCCGGGGCCGGCGTTCCAGTGCTTGAGCGGGGAGAACAGCGTGATGCCGGCGCACAGGAGCGGGGCGGCGACGTCCAGGGCGATGCCCTCGGGGATGCGTACGGCGTAGTTCTCGTCGACCACGAGGTGCGTGGAGTAGCCGCCGTAGGTGGGCTCGCCGTTCTTGTCGAGGGAGTTGTACGTGCCGGTCATGCCCTTGGTGCAGTACTGCTCGTCACCCCGCAGGCAGTACTCGCACTCGCGGCAGGAGTCGACGAAGCAGCCCACGCCGACGCGGTCGCCGACCTGGTACTTGGTGACGCCGGAGCCGACCTCGGTGACCACACCGGCGATCTCGTGGCCGGGCACCATCGGGTAGATGCCCTCGCCCCAGCCGTCGCGGGCCTGGTGGATGTCCGAGTGGCAGATGCCGGCGAACTTGATGTCGATCAGGATGTCCTGGGCGCCGACCGCGCGGCGCTCGATGGTGGTGCGCTCCAGAGGGGCCTTCGCGGAGGGTGCGGCGTAGGCGGCGACGGTGGTGCTCATGGTGGGGGTTCCCCTTGTCCTTCATCGATCCTGCGTGCCTTGTGACCATGAGCTTGCCGGAGCGCACCGAGGCTACCCAGCCCACTGTTGTGCCTATGTCCGGCGTGCCTAGGTCCCGCGTTCCTACCACTGGCGGGGTCAGGCTGCGCTGCGGCACCCCGGTGATACTGGGCTCATGGAAGAACAGGAACAGCCGGCACCCGAAGTAGCCGCACGAGCACCGGGTGCGACCGGAGCGGCCGGCCCCGCGGACCCCACGCTCGACCGGCGTGCGGAGCTCAGCGAGTTCCTGCGCACCCGCCGGGCCCGGCTGAAGCCCGCCGACGTGGGCATGCCGGACTACGGGCACCGGCGCCGGGTCCCGGGCCTGCGCCGCGAGGAGCTGGCGCAGCTCGCCGGGGTGTCGGTGGCGTACTACACCCGGCTCGAGCAGGGCCACGGCGCGAACGTGTCCACCGAGATCCTGGAGGCGATCTCCCGTGCGCTGCGCCTGACGGACGCCGAGCACGCGCATCTGCTGCATCTGACCCAGCCCAAGACGCACAAGAAGCGCCGCCGCACCTGCGCCCGCCAGCAGGTGCGGCCGGCGCTGCAGCAGCTGATGGACGCCATGGACGGGGTGCCCGCGTACGTGGTGGGGCGGCGTACCGACATCCTCGCGTGGAACCGGGCCTGCGCCGCGCTGTTCGGCGACTTCGCGTCCTGGCGGCCCGAGGACCGCAACTGGGCTCGGATGATATTCCTCAACGAGGCGGTGCAGGGCCTGTTCCTCGACTGGGAGAGCAAGGCCAGTGACGTCGTCAGCTATCTGCGGATGGACGCGGGCTGCCACCCGGACGACCCGCAGCTCTCCACCCTGGTCGGTGAACTCTCCGTCAAGAGCGAGGAGTTCCGCCGGATGTGGGCCGCGCACGACGTGCGCGAGAAGGGGCACGGCACGAAGCTGCTGCGCCATCCGCTGGTGGGTGAGCTGACGTTGTCGTTCGAGACGCTGCAGCTGTCGGACGACGCGGAGCAGTATCTGACCACCTACCACGCAGAGCCGCACTCCCCGTCCGCGGAGGCGCTGCGGCTGCTCGCCAGCTGGGGCACGGATGCCGCGTCCCAGCCGACGGCCGGCGAACGTCAGGGCTTGTAGGGCTTCATCGCCCCCCAGTTCCAGTGCGGCACCGGCTGCTCGGCCGGCCGCGTGGCGTTCGGCCCGGAGAAGTACACGGCGAGCCGCGTCCCCCACTCGATGTAGGCGAGGAAGGCGGACCGGAACTCGGCGTCCGTGGGCAGCCCGGCCTCGTCCGCCGCGTCCTGGATCAGGTTGACCCAACGGCGGCGCTGCGGCTCGCTGATGCCCTTGCCGAGGTGCTTGCCGACCATGTGGGCGTGACCGCCGTGCTGCTCGCTGTAGGCCGCCGGTCCGCCGAAGACCTCGCCGAGCCAGAGCGCGACGTGGTGGGCGTGCTCGTGCGGGAGGTCCGCGAAGAGCGGGGCCAGGAGGTCGTCCTTGAGGACCAGGGAGTAGAAGGTCTCGGTGAGGCGGCCGAAGGCCTCCGCGCCGCCCGCCCAGTCGTAGAGGCTGGGCGCGGACGCGCCCTTGCCCTCGATTCCGGTGGGTTCGTAGTGCCGCATTTCCTCTATGTGACTGACGTACGGCTGGATCTCCTTGAAGAAGGCCTGGAACTCCGGGGAGCCGCGGAACTTCTCGAGGTGGTCGGTGGCCGAGGTCCACGTGATGCGGAGGATGAGGACATGGTCGTCCTCCGCGCATTGGGAGAGTTCGTAGTCGACGCAGTACGGGGATGCGGCGAGCGGAATCGCGGCCCTGCGGTAGGAGTCGAGGAAGGTCTCGCTCAGCAGCCTTTCGGGCAGGCGGTAGCGGATGTATTCAACGGTCATGGCTGAGCCTCTCGGATGACGAGTCCGTGCCCCAGTCCCACAACGCCTGCAGGACTGGCCCCAATTCTCGCCCGTGGTCGGTCAGTTGGTACGTCACCGTCGGGGGCCAGGCCTTTGTGCGGTGCCTCTCCACCACCCCGGCGGCGACCAGCTGGGCGAGCCGGTCACTGAGCACCTTGTCCGAGAGGCGGGGCAGTGCGGCGGCCAGTTCGCTGTAGGCATAGGAGGGACGTCGAAGCAGCTCGCGGACGACCAGGGTGGTCCAGCGGCCGCGCAGGGCGGCGAGGGTGATCTCGACGGGGCAGGCGGGGCTGGGGGCGGGCGCCTCGGCCCTGGGATCGGCGGGCAGGCCCGGAATCAATTCGTCCGCCGCCGCGATCGCCGCACTGTTCGCGGCCGCGTTTCCTACCGTTTGGTGAGCCACGAATGCGTCTCCTACCGTCGCCCGCATGACGTACGACATCTCAACTCTCCCCGCCCGCCCGGAAGATGTTCCCACGGCCTTTGCCGCGCGTTTCAACAGCGGTGACGCGCGTGCGGTGCGGGAGCTCTATGAGGAACAGGCCGCCTTTGTCCCGGAGTCCGGAATTCCGGTGCACGGCGCGGCCGGAATCGCCGCACAGAACGCACCCTTCATCGGGCTCGGACTCCCGATCACCGTACGGCCGCGGGCCGTTCACGCGGCGGGCGACATCGCACTCCTGATCGTGGACTGGGAGATCGGGGGCGAGGTCGCCTCGACCGCCACGGATGTGGCCCGGCGCGGTCCCGACGGCTACTGGCGGTATGTGATCGACAGCCCCTTCGGCGGAGCCCGAACGACCGACGAGGCCTGAACAGGAGACGGCCCCCGCCGGAGCCGAAGCTCCGACGGGGGCCGCCCGAGGGCTACTGCCTACGCGGGGAAACTCACTTCCCGTAGTACGCGTTGTAGATCGACACCGTCGACTTGTTGCCCTTCTTGTCCGTGATCTTGGCGTGGAAGGAGATTCCCTTGCCCTTCGCCGGGTTCTTCACGGAGATCTTGCCGTTCTTGACCTTGACCTGCTTCCAGGTCTGGCCGTAGTCGTACGAGACGTACGTGTACAGCGACTTGAGGTTCGAGCCGGCAGCCGCACCCTGCACCGACACCGGGACGTCGACCTTCTTGTCGGCCTCGGCGCGCGAGCTGAGGTCGACCGGCGCCGAGAAGCGGGCCGTCGAGACCGGCAGGGCCGTCTCGTCGGTGACCTTCTTGGAGCGGAAGGAGAAGCTGACGTCGATCCGGGTCGCGGCGGCGGCGATCGCCACCTTCCGCTTGATGGACGACGTCAGCTTGTACGCGGCGTCACCGGACGGGACCTTGAACGCGCCATCCTCACCCGGGAACGCGGTGAGCGGGTTGTCGTTCTCGGCGAGCTTGGTGCCGTTGCGGTACAGGGTCGTCTTGACGTCCGAGTACAGCGACGAGCCCGCGTGGCCCTTGCCGTCGGCGAAGACCGGCAGGTAGCCGTAGAGCTGGTTGCCCGTACGGAAGACGCCGTAGCTCTTGCTGACCCGCGGGCCGAAGACGCCGGTGTTGAAGACCTTCTCGTAGGTCTTGCCGGGCTCGTAGATCTGCGCGGCACCGAGCGTGTAGTACGCCTCGGTGGTCGGGAAGCCCTCTTCGTCCGGCGGACCCTGCTGCTCGAACGAGACGTCCCACTCGGTCTTGTTGGACGTGGAGACGTACAGCGTGCGGGTGCTCGGCAGGGACTGCGTCGGCGAGAACGCGGAGGCCGAGTTGGAGCCCGGCAGCATCCCGAAGGCCGTGACATTGCCCTTCTTGCCGGCGCTGGAGGCGCCCAGGCCGACCTTCAGCGTGGCCAGCTCGCTCTGCTTGACGTGCTTGGTGTAGCCCGTCGCGAGCTTCTTGACCTTGCCGCCGTAGACCACCGAGTACTGGCTCTTCGCGTCCTTGATGAAGTGCCCGTCCCAGGTCTGGGACAGCGTGCCGTCGGTGACCTCCGGACCCAGGTGCGCGGTGCGGAAGTTGGTGTAGCCGTCGAGCCACCAGCCGAAGCCGTACGAGCCGTTGCCGGCCTCGACGGTGTACTCGGGCGAGGCGAACTCGGCCTTGGCGCCACCGGGCACGGTGAAGTCCACCGGCTTGGTGGTCCGCGCGTCCAGCGTCAGCGTGGTGTCCTTGTTGACGGTCAGCTTCGGCTGGGCGATCCAGTCGGCGCCCTTGGTGAAGTCCCGCGGGTCGACCACGATGTCGGCGTTGAGGATGTAACCACCCTTGGGCGCACGGAACTTGACCGTGCCCGGCTGGTCCTCGGTGTAGAAGTCGCGCCCCTCGGCGGAACCGGAGACGCCGATCAGGTTGTTGCCGAAGTACTTGGCGTCGTTGCCTTCACGGTCGATGTTCTTCAGCGTGACGTCGTACGACTCGACCTCGCGCTCGACCGCGGCCGCGGTGCGCACCGACTGGCCGCCGCCGGTCGCCACGACGTACGCGGAGTAGGAGCCGTTGAGGTTCCCGCCCAGCTTGGTGTCGGCCGTCACGTCGACGGCGGCGGTGCCGCCCGCCGGGACCGTCACCTTGTCGGCGCTGACCTTGAAGAAGCCGGCCGGGGCCGGGTTGCCCTTCGGGTCGAGGCCGGTCGCCTTCAGGTCGAGGGTGACCGGGTCCTTGCCGAGGTTCTTGTAGGTGACCTTCTTGGAGATCGGCGCGTCATCCGTGTGCGGCCACTGCGCCACACCGAAGGACACCGACACCGGCTCGGCGATCACGTTCTGCTTGATCGCCTGGTCGACCTGGATGCGGCCCGAACCCTGCTGGAACGCCGTGTACTTGCCGCCCTTGGTGGAGGCGGTCAGCGCGCCCTTGAGCTCGGCGGACTTCCAGTCCGGGTGCTGCTGCTTGAGGATCGCCGCCGCGCCCGCGACGTGCGGGGTCGCCATCGACGTACCGGAAATCGTGAAGTAGCCGGGGGCCGGGTGCGGGACGCCGGGCTCCTTGTCGATGACGCTGCCGGGTGCGGCCGCCGCCGTGATGTCCACGCCGGGCCCGGTCACATCGGGCTTGATCGCGCCGTCGCCGATGCGCGGGCCGCGGCTGGAGAAGTCGGCGAGCTTGTCGCTCTTGTCGACGGCGCCGACGGTGAGCGCGGCCTCCGCGCTGCCCGGCGAGCCGACGGTGCTGTCGCCGGGGCCGGAGTTGCCCGCGGCGATCGCGAAGAGGATGCCCTTCTCCGCGGATAGCTTGTTGACGGCCGCCTCGAGCGGGTCGATCTCGGGGGTGTCCCCGCCGCCCAGGCTGAGGTTGACCACGTCGGCGCCCTCGGCCGCGGCCCACTCCAGGCCCGCGAGGATGCCGGAGTCGTCGCCGTAGCCGTTGTCGTCGAGGACCTTGCCGCTGATGACCTTCGCGCCCGGTGCGACGCCCTTGTACTTGCCGCCGGACTTGGCGCCCGTACCGGCCGCGATCGAGGCGACGTGGGTGCCGTGACCGAAGCGGTCCACGGCGTCGGCGGCGGTCGAGAAGTTCTTCTCGCCGATGACCTGGTCCTTCAGGTCGGGGTGCGTCTTGTCGACACCCGTGTCCAGGACCGCGATCTTCACGCCCTTGCCGTCGAAGCCGGCCGCCCAGGCCTTGTCGGCGCCGATCTGCTTGACGCTCTTGTCGAGGCTGGCCTTGCGGACGCCGTCCAGCCAGACCTTGGCTACGCCCGACGCCGTGCTGCGGGAGCCGCGCTGCTCGTTGGTCAGCGCCTCCCAGACCTTGGCCGCGTCGTCCTTGGGCGTACGGATCGCGTCCGCGTTGAGGGACTTCAGGGTCCGGCGGAGCGTCGTGTCACCGGCACCGCGCACCTCGGCCTTGGCGGCGGAGGCCGCCCCCTTGTAGCCGACGATCAGCTGAAGGCCCTTCTTCTGGGCCTTGCGGATCTGCGCCTTGTTGAGCTCGGTGATGTCGAAGAGGCGGGCGTCGAGCTTGCCCGCGGCTATCAGGCGGCGCGCGTCGTACGGCACCACACTGGTGTGGCCGTCGTGCCGCTGCACCTGCACCGGTATGTGCTCACGGCCCTTGGCGGGCTCGAGGCCCAGGACCTTGCCCTTGGCGTCGACCACCACACGGTCGCCGGTGATGAGCTGGATCCGGTGGTTGGGCGTGATGCGCTCAGCCCCCGCTGCCCCCGCTGTGGCTTCCGCCTTCGCCGCCGCCGGGCTGGTCATGCCGGCCGCGAGGGCCACTGCCGCGGCCGCTGCGATGGTGGAAGCGCACGCTCTTTTCACTTGTTTGCGCAAGTCTCCCCCTGGAGATGGAGATGAAGCTTTTCGTTCATCCGTGGCCGGGGCCCTATCGACTGCGCGTGCCCCCGGTCCAGGCATTATGAGGGAATGATGAAGACGGGCTCAATAGCGTTACGGCAGTAAAGAGTTGATGGACATGTGATTCAGACATTTCTGAAACGTTGGGTTCGCAAGCGAACGCCGGACCCCGTTCGCACGTCTTACACACATGGGCTCCGTGTCATCGACGCACCGGGACGTACCGTTACACACCGCCCCACAGCGGGCGCCCGCACGGTCCGGCGGACGCCGGCCGCCGCACCGCTCGCTGCTCGGCGTCTGTGCGGCGTACGTCCTCGTGTCCGCCGCCCTCGTACCCGTGACGCTCCCCCTCGGCTGGGACGAGATCGTCTATGCCAGCCGCTTCGACCCGTACGCCCCGGCGACGCCCTTCAGCGCCCCGCGCACCCGGGGTGTGCCGCTGCTCCTGTCCCCCGTCGCGTCGTGGAGCGACTCGGCGGTGCTGCTCAGGGTGTGGCTCCTGTTGCTCGCCGGGGGTGCGCTGTATCTGGGATTCCGGCCGTGGCTGCGGGTGTTGGCGCGGCGGCCGTCGGCGGTGGCGGTGGCCGCGGGGCTCTACGGCGGCCTGTGGTTCGTGCTCCTGTACGCGGGCGCCGCGATGCCCAACCACTACACGGCGATGGGCGCGGTCGGGGCGGTCGGCTGCTTCGTCCGGCAACCTCCGGGGCGGGTGGGGCTCCTGGGGATTGCGGCGGGCCTGGCCCTCGCCACCTTGATGCGGCCCAACGACGGGGCCGCACTTGCCCTTCCGCTGTTGTTCGCCGCGCTGGTGGTGCCGGCCTGGCGGGGGCGCGGGCGGGTGCCTGCCGTGCTGGGCGGGGTGCTTGCGGGGGTGCTGCCCTGGCTGGTCGAGGCGGAGTCGCGGTTCGGCGGAGTGGGGGCGCGGCTCGGTGCGGCAAGCGAGGTGCAGGGCGGGTTACGGCCGGTGTTCTCGCTGTTCGCCCATCTCGACGCGTTCGACGGCCCGTTGCTGTGCCGGCCCTGCGCGGGGGCGCCGGTCGGGCCGCTCGCGGTGGAGTGGTTCGTCGTGGTGCCGGTGCTCGCGGGTGTCGGGCTGCGGCGGGCCGGGGCCGCACTGGCCCCGCTGTGGCTTGCGGTCGCGGTGGCCCTGGCGGCATCGGCACCGTACCTGCTCCTCGTGCCGTACGCGGCACCCCGCTTCCTGCAACCGACCCACGCCCTGCTCGCCCTGCCGGCGGCCCTCGGTCTGCTGGCCGTGGTGGACCGGGTCCGGCGCGCGGGATCACGTAGGGAATCTCGTACGGAATCTCGTACGGGCCCCGGCAGACGCCTGGCCGCACTCGCCCTCACCGGACTCCTGGCCGGCCACCTGAGCGCGCATTTCACGCACGCGTACTCCAACGCCCGCATCCAGGAACGGGCGCGCGGCGACTGGCAGTTGATCGCCCAGGTCCTGCACGAGCACGGAGTCGGCACCGGCACCGGCCGTCCGTGCGTGCTCAAGTCGTCGACGTCCACGATCCCGATCGCGTACGTCACCGGGTGCACCCCCGCGCCCTGGGGCGCGGCACCGAAAAGGCCCAGCGCGGTGGTCCTCCTGAAGAGGGATCCACCGCGCTGGGCCCAAGATTGGCCGCGCTACTCCGTGCCCGGCAGTTACACGCCGGGCTGGGTGGTCGCGATACGCCCCTGAGGGGCGCAACCGCTCACCGTGCTCAGACGGCCGAACCGGCCTTCCAGTCCGCCCAGCTGAGGTTCCAGCCGTTGAGGCCGTTCTCCGGCTGGATGGTCTTGTCGGGCGAGTTCTTGACCTCGACCACGTCACCGATCAGCGAGTTGTTGAAGAACCAGGCGCCCGGCGTGCTCTTGTCGCCCGCCCCCTTGGCGTCGGACAGGCCGACGCAGCCGTGGCTGGTGTTGGCGGAGCCGAAGATGGACTTGGCGCCCCAGTAGTTGCCGTGGATGAAGGTGCCCGAGTTGGACAGGCGCATGGCGTGCGGGACGTCCTTGATGTCGTACTCGCCCTTGCCGTCGTCATCGGTGAAGCCGACGGTCGCGCCGTTCATCCGGGTCTCCGTGAACTTCTCGGAGATCACCATTTTGCCGTTGTACGTGGGGTTGTCGGGCGCACCCGCCGAGATCGGGATCGTCTTGACGGTCTTGCCGTCCTGCGTGATCGTCATCGTCTTGGTCTTGGCGTCGACGACGGAGACCTGGTTGCGGCCGATCTGGAAGGTGACCGTCTTCTGCTGGACGCCGAAGACGCCGTCGGCGCCCTCGACACCGTCCAGGTTCATCTTCAGCGTGACGGTGGAGTTGCCCTTCCAGTAGTCGTCGGGGCGGAAGTCCAGGCGCTGGGTGCCGAACCAGTGGCCGACGACTTCCTGGCCGCTGCTGGACGAGACCGTGATGCCGGACTGGACGGCCTTCTTGTCGGTGATCGCCTTGTCGAAGTTGATCGACACGGGCATGCCCACACCGACGGTCTTGCCGTCGTCCGGCGTGAAGTTGCCGATGAAGCTGTTGGTCGGGGAGACGGTCGTGAACGACCAGTTCTCGTGCGCCTTGCGGCCGTCCGAGTCCTTCGCGGTAGCGACGATCTTGTACTTGGTGGAACGCTCGAGCTGTGCGTCGGGCTTCCAGCTCTTCTTGTCCCCGGAGATCGTGCCCGCGACCGCCGTGCCGGCCTCGGTCTGCATCTTCACTTCGGTCAGGGTGCCGTCACTGACGGTCACCTTGCCGGCGTTGTTGATGCTGGCGTTGTCCGAGCCGTTCTTCGGCGAGATCGCTATTCGGGCAGCGGAGGCGTCCTTGGCCGCCGCCTCGTCGGCCTGGTTCTGCTGCTCCTTCTTGCCGCCGTCGGCGCCGTTGCCACCGTCGCTGCTGCAGGCCGAGAGCACCAGAACGCCGCCGAGCAGTGCGGACACGGCCACCAGGCCCCTGCGCCGCTTGCTGTCCGTCATCACACGCTTCTCCATAGTCGCCGAATCCCCAAGATCCCCGGGTCCCCCGAAAGGGACGTCCCCACACGCAGACGTTGCGGACGGCCCCCGCGCCGGTCCACGCCTGCAACCTTTACAACACGCATACCGGTTCGTCCGGTTCCACGATTCGGTGAGATGTGGGGAAGGCCACGTCCTGCGATGCAGTCGTGGCAGACGTTCTAGCAGGGGTTCCCGGAATGAAGGAACCCCGGGCGGCCGGGCCGTCCGGGGTCTGTGACCTTGCGGTGCGGGGGCTGCCTCGTTCGAGGCTACGCCTCGCGCTCGACGGGGTGGTCCCCGCCCTCCCCTTCGTCGCCTTCGTCGTCCTCTTCGCCTTCGTCCTCTTCGTCCTCTTCGTCTTCGTCCTCGTCGTCCCAGTCCTCGGCGTCCGGGTCGTAGTCGATGGCCTCGCTGCTCCAGGAGGCCTGGGCGAGCTCCACGCCCGGCACCTCGCCGACCAGGTCGAACGGGTCCACGAGGTAGGCCACGGCCTCGGCATCGTCCTCGCGGACGGAGGCCTCGGCGTGGGTCCGCTCGTCGGCCGTCATGTGCTCGTCCCGGCCGATGCGCTCGAGCGCGGCACCGGCCAGGGTCCCGGCGTCGGTGACGTCGAGGACGAGCTCCACACGCAGGCGTACGAAACGGGATGCTTCCGGAGTATCCGGACTATCAGGAGTGCTCATATGACGGAGCGTAATCCTGAGGGCCGCCCCGACTTCCCCACGACCCGCACTTTCATTAGCATCGGAGGCGGTCCCCACGGCCAATTCCCCCGCACCACAAGGGAGATCGATCCCGTGTCCCCCGCACGTCGCTCACTGCTCACCGCCACGGCTGCCGGAACGCTGCTCGGTGCGCTGTGGTTCGTTCCTTCCGCAAATGCGAGATCTGCGGCCGAGGCTTCGTCGGACCGCCCCGACCGGGGCGAGGCCCGCCTCGCGGACACCGGGACCGTGGACACGACTCCGTACGTGCTGGGCGGGTTGGCCTTCTTGGGTGCGGGCGCCGGGTTCCTGGGATTCGCCGTGCGACGCGAACGGGCCGCGGTGGCTTAGGTCTTCACTTTCCCCACCCCGCCCCTTCCCGAAAGTCCTCAAACGCCGGACGGGCTGACAGAGTCAGCCCGTCCGGCGTTTGAGGACACAGCTCCGCAGGATTTCGGGAAGGGGCGGGGTGGGGAAATTTCCTAGCCCAGCGGACCCGTCACAGTCTCCACGGCCGCAACCAGCGCCCCAGACCGCACGAACTCGTCCGCGGCCGCGAGATCGGGCGCCAGGAACCGGTCGGGGCCGGGCCCCGCAACCCCCGCCGAGCGGACGGCAGAGATCACCGCAAGCGAAGCCGGCGCAGCCACAAGCCCCGACCGCAGCTCGATCCCCCGCGTGGCCGCGTACAGCTCGACCGCCACGATCCGCCCCAGATTCCCCACAGCCGTACGCAACTTACGAGCAGCCGACCACCCCATCGACACATGGTCCTCCTGCATCGCGGAGGAGGGGATGGAATCCGCGGAGGCCGGCACCGCGAGCCGCTTGAGCTCGCTCACCAGCGCCGCCTGCGTGTACTGCGCGATCATCAACCCGGAGTCGACACCCGCGTCATCGGCCAGGAACGGCGGCAGACCGTGCGAACGGTTCTTGTCGAGCAGCCGGTCCGTCCGCCGCTCGGCGATCGACCCCAGGTCCGCCGCCGCGATGGCGAGGAAGTCCAGGACGTACGCCACCGGAGCACCGTGGAAGTTCCCGTTGGACTCGACCCGCCCGTCCGGCAGGACGACCGGGTTGTCCACGGCGGACGCCAACTCCCGCTCGGCCACCACCCGCGCGTACGCGATCGTGTCCCGCCCGGCCCCCGCCACCTGCGGCGCACACCGCACCGAGTACGCGTCCTGCACGCGAGGGGAGTCGTCCTGGTGGTGCCCCGTGAGGCCCGAACCGGCAAGCACCGCCAGCATGTTGGCGGCCGCCACGCCCTGCCCGGGGTGGGGGCGGATCGCGTGCAGTTCGGGGGCGAGCACCTTGTCCGTGCCGAGCAGGGCCTCCAGGGACAGGGCCGCCGTGATGTCGGCGCTCTTGTAGAGCATCTCCAGGTCCGCGAGGGCCATGACCAGCATGCCGAGCATGCCGTCCGTGCCGTTCAGCAGGGCCAGGCCCTCCTTCTCGCGCAGCTCGACGGGCTTGATGCCGTGCTCTGCGAGCAGTTCACCGGCCGGGCGTACGACGCCGTCGGGTCCTTCCGCGTCGCCCTCGCCCATCAGCGTCAGGGCGCAGTGGCTGAGCGGGGCGAGGTCGCCGGAGCAGCCGAGCGAGCCGTACTCGTGGACGACCGGCGTGATCCCGGCATTGAGCACGTCGGCCATGGTCTGCGCGACCTCGGGGCGCACCCCGGTGTGGCCCGAGCACACCGTCTTCAGGCGCAGGAACATCAGGGCGCGCACCACCTCGCGCTCGACGTGCGGGCCCATGCCGGCGGCGTGCGAGCGGACGATGTTGCGCTGCAGCTGGGCGCGGAGATCGGGGCTGATGTGCCGCGATGCGAGGGCGCCGAAGCCGGTGGAGACGCCGTAGACGGGCTCCGGCTTGGCCGCGAGGGACTCGATGATCTCGCGCGCGGCGGCCAGGGCCTCGACAGCCTCCTGGGACAGCTCGACCCGGGCGTTCTCACGGGCCACGGCGATGACGTCCTCGGGCGTGGTCCCGGACGTCCCCAACACAACGGTGTGCATATCCATATTCAGCAGCGTACGGACTGAATCGACGTGTGTCACGGGCGAGTTTCGGGACCGCCCCTTACAGACCGCTACCTGGCGGGCGCTACCGGCGGAACCGGCGCCGCTCCCCCACCCGCTCCCGCCCCGGCTCGTCCGCGAGCCGCACCACCGGGTCGTCCGGGCCCTCGCGCCCGGCCACCACCGGCTTGGCGGCGCGGGCGGCCTTCGCGCGGTACTGCGCGGCGTCCGCGAGGCGGAAGAGGCGACGGGCCGAGCGGACCGGGCCGATCGCGTCCCCGGTCGAGGCGACCCCGCAGGCCACGCCGTCACCGAGCTCCAACTCGGCGGCGCGTACGCACAGTTCATCGGCGACCCGCACCACCTCGTCGGCCGACGGGCCCACGGACAGCAGACAGAACTCGTCCCCTCCCAGCCGCGCCGCGAGCGCGCCCGGGAGCATCGCCCCGCACAGCGAGAGCACCGAGCCGAAACGTTCGAGCAGCCGGTCGCCGACCGCGTGGCCGAGGGTGTCGTTGACGTGCTTGAGGCCGTTCACGTCGCAGACCATCAGCGAGACGACGGCGCCCTCGCTGCGATGCCGCTCGATCGCCGCGTCGAGCCGGGCGTCGACCGCCCGGCGGTTGGCGAGGCCGGTCAGGGCGTCGGTGAAGGCGAGGCGGCGGGCCTCTTCGAGGCGCTCGGTCTGGGCGATCCCGGCCGCGACGACCGAGGCGAGGACGGTCGCGAAGTCCGCGTCGTCGCGGTCGAAGACGGGGGCGCCGACCGGGCGGGCGACGTAGAGCTCGCCCCAGGCCCGCCCGTGCAGCACGATCGGCGCGACGACGCAGCAGCCCCTGCCTCGCCGGCGCAGGGCCGAGACCCGCTGGTGGCAGTAGCCGGCCGCGTCCCCCTTGGGGCCCTGCGCGGTCTCGACCCAGGCGTTGGGCTCGCCGCCGCCCGCCCACTGCTCGTGCAGGAACTCGGTGATCTCCGGGAACTGATGCACCGGGTAGGCCTCGGCCTCCGGGAACTCGTCCTCGCCCTCGACGCGTTCGCCCACGTTGGCGAGGACCCTGAGGCGGCCGAGCTCACGCTCCCAGACGCTCAGCGCGGCGAAGCTGCCGCTCAGGGCGCGGGCTGCACCGTGCGCTGCCGCACGCCAGGACTCTCGCGGGGTCTGCGCCGCGGCCATCGCCTGGGCAAGGGTGACGATCCCCTTGAGTCGATCATCCTGAGCCATCGCTCCAGGCTAAGCGTTTCGCCCGTTTTGTTCTCCCCACCCCGCCCCTTTCCGAAAGTCCTCAAGCGCCGGACGGGCTGACAAAGTCAGCCCGTCCGGCGCTTGAGGACACAGCTCCGCAGGATTACGGGAAGGGGCGGGGCGGGGAAGAAATCACTCGCCAGGCCACTGAGGCGCCCGCTTCTCGTTGAAGGCGGCCACACCCTCCGCCCGGTCCCCGGAGAACGCCACGGACCGCCAAGCCGCATCCTCCACCTCAAGCCCGGCCCGCAGGTCCAGGCCGTGCCCGAGCCGCAGCGCCCGCTTGGCCGCCCGCAGCCCCACGGGCGAGTTCGCAGCCATCCGACCGGCCAGCGCGAGGGCCTCCTCGCGATCGGCCCCCGCCGGGACCAACTGATCCACCAGCCCCAACTCCCGCGCCTCGGAAGCCTCCACCCGCCGCGCCGAGAAGATCAGCTCCGCCGCCCGGGCCGCCCCGACCCGTCGGGGCAACAGCTGCGTGCCCCCGCCACCCGGGATGACCCCGACCGAAACCTCCGGCAGCCCCACCACGGCAGTGGCGTCCGCCACGATCAGATCGCACGCGAGCGCCAGCTCGAAACCGCCGCCAAGGGCAAAGCCGTGCACGGCCGCGATCGTCGGCATCGGCAGCTCAAGGACACCCGTGTACGCCGCGCGCGCGACTGGCCGCTGCCGCACCAACTCCGCGTCGGAGAACGAGTTGCGCTCCTTGAGGTCGGCCCCCACGCAGAAGGCCCGCTCATGCGTGGAGGTCAGCACGACCACCCGCGCCTCCGGATCCGCGGCCAGCGCGGCGCAGGCCGCGCCGATCGAGCGGGCCATCTCCGAGGACACGGCGTTCATGGCTTTCGGCCGGTCAAGGACGAACTCGGCGACGTACCCCTCGCGCCGTACGGCGACGAACTCCCCGAACCGCTGCTCACTCATGCCAGGCCCTCCCAGAAGACGCACGCGGGTTAACGCGGGTTAACAAGCTTCGGGAGGGATCCTACGAGTCACGAGTCGCGACGCGTCAACAGCCAGGGCTCGACCACCCCGAGCCCACGCACCGGCCGCTGCCACATCGGCTGCAGCGCGAAGCGGTAGCTGGGCGGCTCCTCGCCCGCGGCCAGGGCCTTCTCCGCCTCCGCGGCGGCGTCCGCCTCGGAGGCGGGGGCATCACCCCCGCGTTGCAGGTCCTCGGCGAAGGCGCTGTCGACCAGAACCGCGTCCTTCGGCGCTATCGAGGTGAGCCGGCTGGCGAGGTTCACCGTGGTGCCGAAGACGTCGCCCATGCGGGTCGTGACCGTGCCGAAGGCGATGCCGACGCGCAGCTCGGGCATCGTCTCGTCGTTCGCCATCGTGTCGATCAGGCGAAGCGCGATCTCCGCGGCGGTCGCGGCGTCGTCCGCCGCGAAGAGGACTTCGTCGCCGAGGGTCTTGATGAGCCGGCCGCCGTTCGCGGCCACCAGGTCGGCGGCCGTGGTCTCGAACGCCTCGACCAGTTCGCCGAGTTCCTCTTCCTCCATGCGCCGCGTCAGTCGCGTGAAGCCGACGAGGTCGGCGAAGCCCACGGCGAGGCGGCGGTCGACCATCTCCTCGTCGTCCGCGGCCTGTACGACCCGGCCGGTCGCGGCGGCGAGCTGGCGGCGCCAGACGTAGACGAGGAACTCCTCGAGCTCGGGCAGCAGCAGCTCGACGAGGGGGTACGTCACCTCGGTGCGGGTCATGCCGGGCTCGGGGGGCTCGGTCAGGCCCTCCAGGAAAGAGTCGATCTGCCACTCGGCCAGACGGGCTGTCGTCTGGCCCGTGGACCGTGCGACCTGCACCGCCATGGCCTCGCTGAGCAGGCCCGCCTCGACCAGACCGGCGAGCCGGCGCAGGGCGAGCACATCGGCCTCGGTCAGGGCCTTGGCCTGGCCGATGTCGGGGAAGCCCATGGCACGCCAGAAGCGGGCCGCCAGCTCCATGGAGACGCCGGCCGTGCGGGCGGCCTGGAAGGCGGTGTAGCGGCGCTCCGCCCCGAGGATGAGCTGTTCGAGGCGGAGGGCGAGGGGGTCCCCGGTGTGCGAGGAGGGGGCAGCAGCGGAGGCAGGAGAGGAGGCCGAAGCGGAGGCAAGGGTGTCGTCGGCTTGGCGGGGGGTCGGGTGGGTACCCGTACCGGAGCCCGTGTCGTCGACGGTCACTTCTTGCTGCCTTCCGATCTGTCGCGGTTCGATAACGACTGGCCCCCAACGATACGGCAGGTGTGTGTCAGCTCACGTCCGTTCGGGCTTGGCAAACCCACTCGCTCTGCGATGTCTAGTCGGCCGGGCGCAAATGGACAATGTCTCCCGCGCCCACCGCCTCCCGCTTTCCGTCCGGCGTGGCAATCACCAGCCGCCCGTCCCCGTCCACCGCGACGGCCTCGCCGACCAGCGAGCGGTCTCCGGGCAGCTCCGCGCGGACCTGACGGCCGAGGGTCGCGCAGCCGGCCGCGTAGGTCTCCTGCAGCCGGGACGCCAGTGGATCGCCGGCGGCGTCGCACCACTTCACGTACCAGTCCTCCAGCGAACGCAGCACGGCCCGCAGCAGCGGATCGCGGTCGAGGACCTTGGCCCCGGCGAGGGCGAGCGAGCCCGCGGTGGGGACGGGCAGCTCGGCCTCGGTGAGCGAGACGTTGAGGCCGATGCCGAGCACCACCGCGTCGTCGCCCGCGCGCTCGGCGAGGATGCCGCCGGTCTTGCGCTCCTCGTCCCCGACTGTGACGAGCAGGTCGTTGGGCCACTTCAGCGCGGTGTCCACGCCGGCCGCGCGGGCGAGCCCGGTGGCGGTGGCGACGCCGGCGAGCAACGGCAGCCACCCCCAGCGCTCCACCGGTACGTCGCCGGGCTTGAGCAGCACGGAGAAGAAGAGGCCGGAGCGGGCGGGCGCCGTCCAGGTGCGCTCCAGGCGGCCGCGCCCCGCGGTCTGCTCCTCGGCGACGAGCACCGCGCCCTGCGGCTGGGCCGCGCACTCGGCGAGGTCGGAGTTGGTGGACCCGGTGGCCGGGACCACGTCGACGGCGGTCCACAGCCCGCCGGGCCTGATCAGCGCCTTGCGCAGCGCGCTCTCGCGCAGCGGCGGACGGTCCAGGTCCGACCAGCGGTTCGGCGCGGACGACGAGGCCTGCTCCGAAGACTGCGAGGAAGACCGCGACGAAGACTCTGGGGACTCTTTGGGCGTCATGCAAGACAGCCTAGGTGTGGCAAACGCCGCACTGCCGAGCCTGGCCTGCGCCGATACGCTACGCATCAGTAGCTCGACGTTCACCGTCCCCCGCACAGCTCAGTGTTCGCCGAGCGAACCGATCCCCTCATCGACCCGTGACCAGGCAGGGAGCCGCATCCCGATGTCCGAGCCGGAAGAGCCGACAACCCCCGACATCCACACCACCGCGGGAAAAATCGCGGATCTGCAACGCCGTATCGAAGAGGCGACGCACGCCGGCTCCGCACGCGCGGTGGAAAAGCAGCACGCCAAGGGCAAGTTGACGGCCCGTGAGCGGATCGACCTGCTGCTCGACGAGGGTTCCTTCGTCGAGCTGGACGAGTTCGCGCGGCACCGCTCGACGGACTTCGGCCTGGAGCAGACCCGTCCGTACGGCGATGGTGTGGTGACCGGTTACGGCACGGTCGACGGCCGCCCGGTGGCCGTGTTCTCCCAGGACTTCACGGTCTTCGGCGGGGCGCTCGGCGAGGTCTACGGGCAGAAGATCATGAAGGTGATGGACTTCGCCCTGAAGACGGGCTGTCCGGTCATCGGCATCAACGACTCGGGCGGCGCCCGGATCCAGGAGGGCGTCATGGCCCTCGGGATGTACGGCGAGATCTTCCGTCGCAACACCCATGCGTCCGGCGTGATCCCGCAGATCTCGCTGGTCGTGGGCCCGTGCGCGGGCGGCGCGGTCTACTCCCCGGCGATCACCGACTTCACGGTGATGGTCGACCAGACCTCGCACATGTTCATCACCGGTCCTGACGTCATCAAGACGGTCACCGGCGAGGACGTCGGCTTCGAGGAGCTGGGCGGCGCCCGGACCCACAACTCCACGTCCGGCGTGGCCCATCACATGGCCGGGGACGAGAAGGACGCGATCGAGTACGTCAAGTCGCTCCTGTCCTACCTCCCCTCCAACAACCTGTCCGAGCCGCCGGCCTTCCCCGAGGAGGCGGACCTCGAACTGTCCGACGAGGACCGGGCGTTGGACACGCTGATCCCGGACAGCGCGAACCAGCCGTACGAGATGCGCACGGTCATCGAACACGTCCTGGACGACGCCGAGTTCTTCGAGACGCAGGCCCTGTTCGCACCGAACATCCTCACCGGCTTCGGCCGCGTCGAGGGGCACCCGGTGGGCATCGTGGCCAACCAGCCGATGCAGTTCGCCGGTTGCCTGGACATCAACGCCTCCGAGAAGGCGGCCCGCTTCGTCCGCACCTGCGACGCGTTCAACGTCCCCGTGCTGACCTTCGTCGACGTCCCCGGCTTCCTGCCGGGCGTGGACCAGGAGTACGGCGGCATCATCCGGCGCGGCGCCAAGCTGATCTACGCGTACGCCGAGGCGACCGTCCCGCTCATCACGATCATCACGCGCAAGGCCTTCGGCGGCGCGTACGACGTGATGGGCTCCAAGCACCTCGGCGCGGACCTCAACCTCGCCTGGCCGACCTCGCAGATCGCGGTGATGGGCGCGCAGGGGGCGGTCAACATCCTGCACCGCCGCACGATCGCTGCCGCTGCGGAGGGGGACGAGCAGGAGGCCGTACGGGCCCGGCTCATCCAGGAGTACGAGGACACGCTGCTCAACCCGTACACGGCTGCCGAGCGCGGGTACGTCGACGCGGTGGTCATGCCGTCGGAGACCCGGCGTCAGGTCGTACGCGGGCTGCGTCAGCTTCGCACCAAGCGGGAATCCCTGCCTCCGAAGAAGCACGGCAACATCCCCCTGTAGGAGGGCGCTTCGATGATCAAGGTCGTACGGGGCAATCCGACCCCGGAGGAGTTGGCTGCCGCGCTCGCGGTGGTTCAAGCGCGGGCGGCGTCGCTGGCGGCGTCGTCGCCGGGCACCCCTGCGGGGCCCGAGGCATGGTCCGACCCCGCCCGGGTCGCCCGGCGTCGTCTGCCTTCGGCGGGGGCCAGTGCGTGGGCCCGCACGTTCTGGCCTGGGTAAGGGCTTTTTTCCCCACCCCGCCCCTTCCCGAAAGTCCTCAAACGCCGGACGGGCTGACAAAGTCAGCCCGTCCGGCGTTTGAGGACAGTCTTTGAAGCCGTCCGCAGGACTTTCGGGAAGGGGCGGGGAGGGGAAGTCAAAGAACCTCAGCCACCGCCGACGCCAGCCGCGCGTACCCCGCGTCATTGGGGTGCAGGTGATCGCCGAAGTCGTACTTCGGGTCGAGGCGCTCCGCATCGGAGGGGTCCGCGAGGACCCGATCCAGGTCGACCACCGCGTCGAACTCCCCCGACGTACGGATCCACGCATTCACCTCGTCGGAGACGCGCGCGGCATCCGGCCCATAGTGATCCGACCCACCGAGCGGCAGCAGCGTGGCCCCCACGATCCGCACCCCACGCCCATGCGCCTGACGGATCAACTCCCGATATCCGGCGATGAGTTCAGAAGCGGACACCTTGGGCGCAGGCCAATAGGTCGGCCGGTCGAACCCCGCCTTCTGCGCCTCGTAGAACCCAATGTCGTTCAGCCCTTCAAGGACGACGACCGTCGACACCCCGGGCTGGTCCAGCACGTCCCGCTGAAAGCGCGCCGACCCCCGCTCCCCGAACCACGCGGAGTCGTTGAGGACGAGATTCCCGCCGATCCCGGCATTGAGCACCGGCCGGTCGAGCCGCGCGGCCAGCACGTCCGGGTATCGCCGGTTCTTCCCGGCCGTCGAGCCGAACCCGTCCGTGATGGAGTCCCCGAAGAGCACGACCCCGTCCCGGCGAGGCGGCGCGGAGGAGCCGGAGACGTCGACGCCGGACAGGTAGTACCAGGACTGGCTCGACTCGTCGAAGGCGCGCCCCGACGCGTCGGCGCGGTGGTCACCGTCGGCCCGGTACGTATCGGCGAACCCCTGGGCGTGGAAGGTCGCGGGCCCCGTCGTACCGGCCAGGTACAGCGTGACGGTCACCGACGACTCCTCCCCCACCTCCAGCGAGGCCGCGTCGCTCGCGGCCTGCCCCCGCGCGGGGATCACCACGGCCCGCTTCCCGTCGAAGGTGAGGTGCCGGACCGAGCCCTTCTCGACCGCGGCCCCCTTCCCCGTGCGGGCGATCGTCGCCCCGGTGATGCGCAGCGGTGAGGTGCCGTACGCGTTCGAGAGCCGGATCCGTGCCCGCTCGCCCGCCTGCGTCACCCGGACGACCTGGCGCACGGTCTGGTGCGAGAAGCCGGCCTGCGACCAGTTGGGCGTGAAGCCCTCGCTGGGCAGTTGGGGCGAGGTGGCCCAGGCCGCGGTCCATGCCTCGGGCTCGGCGGCGGCCTGCGTACCGGAGAGGAGGGTGAGACCGAGGGCGGCGGCGGTCAGCGGGGCGAGGGCGCGGCGGGCGAGCTTCTTCATGGCGGATCAACCTCACGATGAGTAAATGGTTCTGGGGTTCCGTTAAGACACCGCAGACGCTAACAGAGGCAGACGGCTTAAGGGAACCCCAATCCCATTTGGAGGGCTGAGAGGAAGTGCGGGGTCCAGTTGAGTACGCGTACTCAGGCGCCGCCCCACCGCCCTCCCGGACCATCAAAGGCATGCTGTGGTCCGACCCCAAGAACGAGCCGCCCAAGGAACTGCGGGAAACGCAGGCCATGTTGCGGCGCGCGGGCTTCGTGCTCGCCCTGGCGATGGTGCTCGCGATGTTCGTCCTCGGACTGCACTGAGGGCCGCGCGGCGGCAGGGCTCACGAGAGCGAGCTCATAGGAAACGCCGGGAACTGCCTCCCCTCCCCGGTCGTCCTACTGAACCGAAATGACTTGATTGGGAGGACCGGACCCGGTGAACAAGCCACTGCGGCACATAGCCGTGTTCTGCGGCCTGCTCGTGCTCGCCCTGCTGATACGGGCGAACTGGGTGCAGTACGCCCAGAGCGAGCCGCTCGCCAAGCACGAGAAGAACCGCCGGGTCGCCATCGAGCGCTACGGCCAGCCGCGCGGCAACATCATCGTGGGCGACGAGCCCATCACCGGCTCCAAGCTCGTCGACGGCCAGGACTACAAGTACAAGCGCACCTTCAAGAACGGTGCGATGTACGCCCCCATCACCGGGTACGCCTCCCAGGCCTTCGAGTCCAGCGGGCTCGAGAAGCTCAACGACGAACTGCTCTCCGGCACCGACGACCGGCTCTTCCTGAAGAACACCCTGAACATGCTGACGGGCGAGAAGCAGAGGGGCGGCGACGTCGTCACGACGATCGACCCCGACGCCCAGAAGGCCGCCTTCGAAGGCCTCGGCAAGCTCAAGGGCGGCGTCGCCGCGATCGACCCCGCCACCGGCCGCATCCTGGCCCTCGCCTCGACCCCGTCGTACGACCCGTCCGCGTTCGCCGGCATGTCCGACAAGGACGCCGAGGCGTGGAAGAACCTCCAGGCGGACAAGAACAAGCCGATGCTCAACCGGGCGCTGAAGGAGACGTACCCGCCCGGCTCGACCTTCAAGGTGCTCACCGCCGCCGCCGCGATCGAGGCCGGCAAGGTCTCCGACATCAACGCCTCGACCAGCACCCCCGAGCCGTGGAACCTGCCCAAGACCCGGACCGAGCTGCCGAACCTGAACAAGAGCGGCATCTGCAAGAACGCCTCGCTCAAGGTCGCCATGCAGGTCTCCTGCAACACCGTCTTCGGCAAGCTCGCGTACGAGACGGGCAAGGACAAGATGCAGGAGATCACCGAGAAGTTCGGCTTCAACAACGGCGAGGTGGACACCCCGATCCGCGCGGGCAAGTCGCTCTACCCGGCCGACAAGATGGACGACCCGCAGACCGCGCTCAGCGGCATCGGCCAGGGCTCGGTCACCGCGAGCCCGCTGCAGATCGCGATGATCGCGTCGGGCATCGCCAACGACGGCAAGCTGATGAAGCCGCACCTCATCGACAAGCTGCGCAGCCCCGACCTGGACACCATCGCCCAGACCGAGCCGAGCCAGATGTCCCAGCCCATCTCCGAGTCCACCGCCGAGAAGGTCCGCGAGGCCATGGAGTGGACCGCCAAGGAGGGCTCCGGCAAGCCCGCCCTGATCGACGGCATCACGGTCGGCGCCAAGACGGGCACCGCCCAGCACGGCGTCGACAACAAGCTGCCGCCGTACGCCTGGTTCATCTCGTACGGCAAGAACTCCGAGGGCAAGTCCGTCGCCGTGGCCGTCTTCGTCGACCCCGGCCAGGACATCCCGCGCGAGGACATCGCGGGCGGCCTGCTCGGTGGGCCGATCGCGAAGAAGGTCATGGAGGCCGTGCTCAAGAAGTAGGGCGCGGGCGGGCGGTGGCCCCGGCTGGATACCCTGATCCGCATGTCTGCACCCGCACAGCGCCGCCTCGTCCTGGCCTCCCAGTCCCCCGCCCGCCTCGGCCTCCTGCGCCAGGCCGGGCTCGCCCCCGAGGTGATCGTCAGCGGGGTCGACGAGGACGCGATCACCGCGCCCACGCCGAGCGAGCTGGCCCGGGTCCTGGCCGAGGCGAAGGCGGCCTCGGTCGCTTCCCGGCCGGCGGCCGCCGGGGCCCTCGTCGTCGGCTGCGACTCCGTGCTCGAGCTCGACGGCGAGGCGCTCGGCAAGCCCGCCGACGCCGAGGAGGCCACCGCCCGCTGGAAGGCGATGCGCGGGCGGGCCGGCGTGCTGCAGACGGGGCACTGCGTGATCGACACGGCGACCGGCCGGCAGACCTCCGCCACCGCCTCGACCACGGTCCGCTTCGGCGAGCCGTCGGACGCCGAGATCGCGGCGTACGTGGCGAGCGGTGAACCCCTTTACGTCGCCGGGGCGTTCACGCTCGACGGCCGCTCGGCACCCTTCATCGAGGGCATCGAGGGCGACCACGGCAACGTCATCGGCATCTCCCTCCCCTTGCTCCGCAAACTCCTCGCCGAACTGGGCGTGGGCATCACCGACCTGTGGACCCAGAACTGACCCCTCGCTGCGAGCAGCAGCTCTGCAGGGCGTGGCCCACCCTCACCCCTCCGCCTGACCGCTGTGGGCAATCGTTCCGCAGGGCGGAACGGGTGGGCACAGCGGCGAAGGCGCCGAGTGCGCTGAACGCATGGCTAGCCCCACCCCGACACCGGACGCGCTGAACGCATGGCCAGCCCCACCCCGGCACCGCACACGCTGAACACATGGCCAGCCCCACCCCGGCACCGCACACGCTGAACACATGGCTACCTAGGAACCGGCGCCGCGCACGCCATACGCATGGCTACCTGGGCCCCGTCGCCGAACACCCCAAATTCAGGCGCCTATAGAGCCCCACCAAGGCCCCGGATAGCATGCGCAGGCCACGTACTCGCGAGTCCCGGGGGACAGCATGAGCAACTCATTCGGCCCGCCGCCCGGCGGCAACTTCGGCCCACCGGGACCCCCGGGACCGCCGGGACCACCGCAGGGACCGCCCGGCGGCCCGCCCCCCTGGGGCGGCGGCCAGTTCCAGCCCCAACCCCCGCGCGGCGGCGCCAACACGGCGCTGATCGTAGGCATCTGCGGCACCCTGGGCCTCGCCCTGGTCGCCCTCATCGCGGCCGGCATCTTCTTCGACTGGTTCGGCTCCGACAGCAGTGACAACGAGGGCGGCGGCTCCGCAGGCCCCGGCATCTCGGCCGCCCCCAGCGGCAGCAGCACGGGCTCCGGAGTCGACTCCAGCTCCGACGGAGGCATAGGCGGCCCGGGCGGCGGCAGCGCCACCACGGCCAGCGCCGACCCGACCGAGGCCGCCTTCAAGGCGGTCACGAACGGCAGTTGCCTGTCCGTCTGGGACACCGGCTACGGCGGCACCAGCACCATCAAGTGGAGTCACGAGACGCCCCCGGACCCGATCGACTGCAAGAACAGCAAGGCCACCGTCCAGGTCACCAGCACCTCCGGCTCCTGCTCCGGCGACACCGAGGCCACCTGGTCCTACTCGTCACCGAGCAGCGGCCAGACCACCACGCTCTGCCTGGAGCGGATCTTCCAGAAGAACTACTGCTTCCTCGCCACCCAGTCCGGCGACAAGATCACGGACATGGGCACGATGACGCTCGTGGAGTGCACGGCGAAGAAGATCCCCGCCTCGTACGACCAGATCATGCACATCACCGGCGTCTACAACACGTCCAAGGGCACCGACGCCAGCCTCTGCCGACGCTCGCAGGGCGATCAGACGCGGTACTGGGCCTGGACCGTCAACGACGGCGACACGCTGCTCTGCACGATGGTCTACGGGAGCTGACACGGCCCCACGCAAGCCCCACGCACTACACCGACGCGGCGCCGTTCCCAGCGGGGGCGGCGCCGTTGGCGGCCGGGGCCGGCGGGGCCGGCTCGTCCTCCGCAGCCCGGCCGTCGCGCTTCTCGTACGCCAGGAGACTGAGCACGATCAGCCCGAGCACCACCATCATGAACGCGAACGCGGGCCAGCCCACCGGCCCCACCACGAACGCCCCGAGCAGCCCGTGCACCACGGCCACGCTGATCAAGACGAAGCGCCCGAAGCCACCCGGGGAGCGGTCGCGCAGCGCCATCAGCAGCAGCACGAGCCCGCAGCAGCCCAGGTAGAGGCCGAAGACCGCACCGGCGACCAGCGCACCCACGGACATCGCGTCCGGGTCGAGCCCTGCCAGGGACATCTGCTGCGCGTCGGCGACCTTCCCCAGAATCACGTTGATCAGCACGATGCCGACCGCCTCCGCGAAGAGCACGATCGCGGCCACCACGGCCACCGTTCTGCGCACCACGGCGCCCACCCTCTTCCCCACACCCAAGTCCACCCGCACACACGGTTACCCGCAGTACGTGCGAGCACCCCGAACGCTACTAACGGGTAAACCTCCGGACAAGACTCTGGCCGGAGTCCGGTCGGAGTCAGCGCGGAGCCCAGCCGGGTGGCAAAGAATGATTCCGCCATTCGTAGGGACTCCACAAAGAAACCCGATCGGTCGCTGGCTCCACGAACAGAGACCTGTGCCACACCAGAGGGTTACTGTCTCGTACAGGAAGCCCGCGTACCGTGGTGCGACAAGGGATTTCAGCATCAGAGCGGGCCTCGCATCACACTCCGTGTGGGCAAGCTCACCACTGGGGATGGGTCGAAAGGCCGTGTCGGCTGTCCCTAAACTCAGCTTGTTTTCAAGGAGGGAGCCATCGTGCGCAAGGTGCTCATCGCCAACCGAGGCGAAATCGCTGTCCGCGTTGCCCGGGCCTGCCGGGACGCCGGGATCGCGAGCGTAGCCGTCTACGCCGACCCGGACCGGGACGCGCTGCATGTGCGTGCCGCGGACGAGGCATTCGCCCTGGGCGGTGACACCCCGGCGGCCAGCTATCTGGACATCGCCAAGGTGCTTGCCGCGGCGAAGGATTCGGGAGCGGACGCCATCCACCCCGGGTACGGCTTCCTCTCGGAGAACGCCGAGTTCGCCCAGGCCGTCCTCGACGCCGGCCTGACCTGGATCGGCCCGCCCCCGCAGGCCATCCGTGACCTGGGTGACAAGGTCGCCGCGCGGCACATCGCGCAGCGCGCCGGCGCCCCGCTGGTCGCGGGCACCCCCGACCCGGTCTCCGGGTCGGACGAGGTCGTGGCCTTCGCCGAGGAGCACGGCCTGCCCATCGCGATCAAGGCCGCCTTCGGTGGCGGCGGTCGCGGCCTGAAGGTCGCCCGCAACCTCGAAGAGGTCCCGGAGCTCTACGAGTCGGCGGTACGCGAGGCCGTCGCGGCCTTCGGCCGTGGCGAGTGCTTCGTGGAGCGCTACCTCGACAAGCCGCGCCACGTCGAGACCCAGTGCCTGGCCGACAGCCACGGCAACGTGGTCGTGGTCTCCACCCGTGACTGCTCCCTCCAGCGCCGCCACCAGAAGCTGGTCGAGGAGGCTCCGGCCCCGTTCCTCACCGAGGACCAGAACAACCAGCTGTACACGGCCTCGAAGGCGATCCTGAAGGAAGCCGGCTATGTCGGCGCGGGCACCGTCGAGTTCCTGGTCGGCACCGACGGCACGATCTCCTTCCTCGAGGTCAACACCCGCCTCCAGGTGGAGCACCCGGTCACCGAAGAGGTCACCGGCCTCGACCTGGTCCGCGAGATGTTCCGCATCGCCGACGGCGAGGAGCTCGGCTACGGCGACCCGGAGATCCGCGGCCACAGCTTCGAGTTCCGCATCAACGGCGAGGACCCGGGCCGCAACTTCCTGCCCGCCCCCGGCACGGTCACCCTCTTCGCCCCGCCGTCCGGCCCGGGCGTCCGCCTGGACGCGGGCGTCGAGTCCGGCTCGGTCATCGGCCCGGCCTGGGATTCCCTCCTCGCCAAGCTGATCGTCACCGGCGCGACCCGTGAGCAGGCGCTGCAGCGCGCGGCGCGTGCGCTCGGCGAGTTCAAGGTGGAGGGCATGGCCACGGCCATCCCGTTCCACCAGGCAGTGGTGGTCGACGAGGCCTTCACTTCCAACCCCTTCAAGGTCCACACCCGTTGGATCGAGACCGAGTTCGTCAACGAGATCAAGCCCTTCTCGACCACGCCGGACGTGGACGCGGAGGACGAGGCGGGTCGCGAGACGATCGTCGTCGAGGTCGGCGGCAAGCGCCTCGAGGTCTCCCTGCCTTCCTCGCTCGGCATGACCCTGGCCCGCACCGGCCTCGCCGCCGGCGCCAAGCCGAAGCGCCGCGCCGCGAAGAAGTCGGGCCCGGCCGCCTCCGGCGACACCCTGGCCTCGCCGATGCAGGGCACGATCGTCAAGGTCGCCGTCGAGGAGGGCCAGGAGGTCGCCGAGGGCGATCTGGTCGTCGTACTCGAGGCAATGAAGATGGAGCAGCCCCTGAACGCGCACAAGGCGGGCACGATCAAGGGCCTGTCGGCGGAGGTCGGCGCCTCGCTGACCTCCGGTGCCGCGATCTGTGAGATCAAGGACTGACACTCCTTCCCGTACGTACGTCGAGGGGCCCCCGGCAATCGCCGGGGGCCCCTCGACGTACGCGAGCCTATGCTGGGCGCCAGCAGTGAGGGACTGCGATCAACAGGCCGTCCTGTAGCGCGAGTTCAACCAGCCGACGCCCCACTCGAAAGGGCCGCGCGTCATGTCGGAAGCCAAGAAGAAAAAGAAGAAGAAGCCTGCCCAGCAGGACAACGGGGTCACCACCCAGGACGGCCACACACCGGCCCCGCCGAAGAAGATCGAGTTCACCACTCAGGACAACAGCATGCCGACCCCGCCGAAGGACGGCGTGTTCACCACTCAGGACAACGACATGCCGACCCCGCCGGGGAAAGACGGGGTCACCCCACCCGGCCCCGTTCTGGATCCCGGCGACGACTGGGACCAGGTCTGATCTCACGTGGGAGACATCGCCAAAGGCGTACTCGGCGGCGGCTGGGCGCTGCTCGTCGGCTGGGTCCTCCCGGCCGCGATCAACCTGGCCGTCTTCTTCTTCGCGGTCGCCCCGAGCCTGCGCGGCAGCATCGAGCTCGTCGACCGCGCCTGGCCGACGTCCAAGTCGGACACGACGCTCCTGCTCCTGATCAGCGCAGTCCTGGTGGGCCTGGTCCTGAACGCCCTCCAGCAGCCCCTCTACCGCTTCCTGGAGGGGTACGTCCTGTGGCCGCGCCGCGCCTACGCGCGAGGCTGCCGCATCCAGCGGACGCGCAAGCAACGGATTGCCGACCGGGTACGCACCCCGGCCCCGGGACTCTCCCCGATCCAACTCGGCGTACTTCACGAACAGTTGAGCCGCTACCCGCACAGCGACGACCAGGTCGGCCCGACCCGCCTGGCGAACGCGATCCGCCGCTTCGAGGAGTACGGGCACGACCGCTACCGCCTGGACACCCAGGTGCTCTGGAACGAGTTGAGCGCGACGGTCCCGGACCACGCCCGCCGGCAGACGGACACCTCACGGACGAACGTCGACTTCTTCGTGGCCCTGCTCTACGGCCACGCGGCGGTCGCGGCGACGGCGCTGGCCGCGCTCCCCGGGGGCGGCCGGCGGGGAGCCGTCCTCTGGGCGGCCGCCCTGACGCTCCTCGCCCTGATCCCGGTCTGGTACCGCTCGGCGGTCGCGGCGACGGACGAATGGGCCGCGGCTGTACGGGCGTTGGTGAACCTGGGCCGAAAGCCGCTGGCCGAGGCCCTGGGCCTGGTGCTCCCCCAGGACTTGGCGAAGGAGCGCGAGATGTGGCAGCTGGTGACCCGGATGTCCCGCCGCCCCTACCACCCGGCAGCGGACCAACTCCTGGCCCCGTACCGCGCGGCCCCCGGCGACGGCCAAAACCCGCCGCCAGCCCCTAACGCAGAGTGACGTCAGCTAAGTGGGGGAAAGGGGACACCAGAACCCACCCAAACCGGACACGATAGCGCCCCTTTCCCCCCACTTAGCTGACGCCACTCGCCGCCCGGCCCGGCCCGCCCGCCGACCGCCAGCCCAGCCGCCGACCGCGCTCCCGACCGCCAGCCCGACCGCCGACCGCCCGGCCCGGCCCAACAGCCCGGCCCAGCCACCCGCCCGCGCCCCGACCGCCCGGCCCGACCGCCCGGCCCAACCGCCCAGCCCAACCGCCCGACCCGACCCGACCCAACGGCCCAGCCCAGCCCAGCCCCGCGCCCCGAAGCAGCTCACCGCCGCCGAAGATCCGCCACCCGAGCCGCCGCCCGGGACTCCCCGGGGTCCGGCGCTCCGAGCCCGGCCGCGCTCCGCAGCTGGGGTGCGACGCCGCCCGGGCCGGGCGGCCCGCCCCGCCGCTGCCCCGGCAGGGGGACGTCGCGGCGGGCCTGGCGCTCGGCGCCCGCGGAGCCGCCCGGGCCTCGGGCTGCGGCGCCGGCGACAGTAATCTGCACGCCCTGGTCGGCCAGGGCCTGCAGCTCTGTTGCCGCGCGCTCGTCGTGTGCGGCGGGCTCGTCCGTCACGAGGCGCGTGATCACGTCCGTGGGGACGGTCTGGAACATCGTGTCCGTGCCGAGCTTGGAGTGGTCGGCGAGGACGACGACTTCGGCCGCGGCCTGGACCAGAGCGCGGTCGACGCTGGCCGAGAGCATGTTGGACGTGGAGAGCCCTCGTTCGGCGGTCAGACCGCTGCCCGAGAGGAAGGCGCGGGAGACGCGCAGGCCCTGGAGGGACTGCTCGGCACCGCTGCCCACGAGGGCGTAGTTGGAGCCACGCAACGTGCCGCCGGTCATGACGACTTCCACGCGGTTCGCGTGGGCCAGCGCCTGGGCGACCAGGAGCGAGTTGGTGACGACGGTCAGGCCGGGGACCCGGGCGAGCCGGCGGGCCAGCTCCTGGGTGGTCGTACCGGCGCCGACGACGATGGCCTCACCCTCTTCGACGAGGCCCGCGGCGACGTCGGCGATGGCCGTCTTCTCCGCGGTCGCGAGATGCGATTTTTGCGGAAAGCCGGACTCCCGCGTGAAGCCGCCCGGCAGTACCGCACCGCCATGCCGGCGGTCGAGGAGTCCTTCTGCCTCCAGTGCCCGCACGTCCCGCCGTACGGTCACTTCGGAGGTCTGGACGACGCGGGCGAGCTCACGGAGCGAAACGGCTCCGTTGGCGCGCACCATTTCGAGGATCAATTGACGACGTTCTGCAGCGAACACGAAACTGACAGTAACCCCAACGACCGTCTGGTTTCAGCAGTTTGCGCCGAATAACAGAAGTTGTTCGCACGGCGGAGCGGGAAGTGGTATACGCAGGGTCACGCGCGAGGCCCAGCCCGCCGGGGGTCCGGCGGGCTGGGCCTCGATGTCTCGAACTCCCTGTGACCTGCGGGGTATTGCCCCTCGGCTGCCCCTCGGCTGCCCCTCGACTACCCCTCGCCGGCCGACTTGCGCGTGTGCAGCTGACGGGCGACCTCGGCGATCGAACCCGAAAGGGACGGGTAGACCGTGAAGGCGTTCGCGATCTGTTCCACCGTCAGATTGTTGTCGACGGCGATCGAGATGGGATGGATCAGTTCGGATGCACGCGGAGCGACGACCACACCGCCGACCACGATCCCCGTACCCGGGCGGCAGAAGATCTTGACGAAGCCGTCCCTGATGCCCTGCATCTTCGCGCGCGGGTTGCGCAGGAGCGGGAGCTTGACGACGCGGGCGTCGATCTTGCCGCCGTCGACGTCGGCCTGGGAGTAGCCGACCGTCGCGATCTCGGGGTCGGTGAAGACGTTCGAGGAGACCGTCTTCAGGTTCAGCGGCTGCACCGCGTCGCCCAGGAAGTGGTACATCGCGATCCGGCCCTGCATCGCGGCGACCGAGGCCAGGGCGAAGATGCCGGTGACGTCTCCGGCCGCGTACACCCCGGGAGCGGAGGTCCGCGAGACCTTGTCGGTCCAGATGTGGCCCGAGTCCTTGAGCTTGACCCCGGCCTCCTCCAGGCCCATGCCCGCGGAGTTGGGGATGGCGCCGACGGCCATCAGGCAGTGCGTGCCGGAGATGACGCGGCCGTCGGAGAGGGCGACCTCGACGCGGTCGCCGATGCGCTTGGCGGACTCGGCGCGGGAGCGGGCCATGACGTTCATGCCGCGGCGGCGGAAGACGTCCTCCAGGACGGCCGCGGCGTCCGGGTCCTCGCCGGGCAGCACGCGGTCGCGGGACGAGACGAGGGTGACCTTGGAGCCGAGTGCCTGGTACGCGCCGGCGAACTCGGCGCCCGTCACACCGGAGCCGACCACGATCAGCTCTTCGGGGAGCTCGTCGAGGTCGTACACCTGCGTCCAGTTGAGGATGCGCTCGCCGTCCGGCAGCGCGTCCGGGATCTCGCGCGGGTGGCCGCCGGTGGCGATCAGGACGGCGTCCGCGGTGAGCGTCTCCTCGGTGCCGTCGGCCGCGCGGACGATCACCTTGCGGGAGCCGTCCATGGACTGCATGCCCTCGAGGCGGCCGCGGCCGCGCATGACGCGGGCGCCGGCGCGGGTGACGGAGGCGGTGATGTCGTGCGACTGGGCGAGCGCGAGGCGCTTCACGCGGCGGTTGACCTTGCCGAGGTCGACGCCGACGACGCGGGCCGCCTGGTCGATGTGCGGAGTGTCGTCCTCCACGATGATGCCGAGTTCTTCGTACGACGAGTCGAAGGTGGTCATCACCTCGGCCGTCGCGATCAGAGTCTTCGACGGGACGCAGTCGGTAAGCACCGACGCCCCGCCCAGACCGTCGCAGTCGACGACGGTCACCTCCGCGCCGAGTTGGGCGGCCACCAGGGCCGCTTCATATCCGCCGGGTCCGCCACCGATGATCACGATCCGAGTCACGTACTCCATTGTCCCGCACGCTTCAAGCACTCTCGCCCCCGGGGAGCCGTAAGAGGTGAATGAGGTCGCCGGTCGCCCCTTTGTTCGACCTCTGAGCACGACATTCCCCCGACGCGTCACTGCCGTACCCTCGATCCCATGTCGCTCTACGCCGCGTACGCCGGCAATCTCGACCCGCGGCTCATGTCCCGCCGCGCCCCGCACTCGCCGTTGCGTGCCACCGGTTGGCTCAACGACTGGCGGCTGACGTTCGGCGGCGAGCACATGGGCTGGGAGGGTGCGCTTGCGACCATCGTCGAGGCGCCGCGCTCCCAGGTCTTCGTCGCGCTGTACGACATCGCGCCCATGGACGAGGAGTCGATGGACCGCTGGGAGGGCGTGGGGCTCGACATCTACCGGCGGATGCGGATCCGGGTGGAGACCCTGGAGGGCGAGATGCCCGCGTGGGTGTACGTACTGAACGGGTACGAGGGCGGCCTGCCGTCGGCCCGTTACCTGGGCGAACTGGCCGACGCGGCCGAGTCGGCGGGGGCGCCGCACGACTATGTGATGGAGCTGCGCAAGCGGCCCTGCTGAGCAGTCTCCGGCCAAGCGGTTCCAGCCGCGGGCCGGATTGCCGGTTCGCACCGGCCTGCGGGTTCGTCGGAAACGACAAGGCAACGATCCCGACACTGTCCACTGCGGCATCTACGCGCGTAGGCCCGAACCGGCTACGCTCATGCGCGTGAACGCAATTACTCCCGTCATCGCCGAGAGCGACCCCCACGCCGCCGCCGACGCGGCCGCCGCCCGCCTTCGCGAGCTGACCGGCGCCGAGACCCACGACGTCGCCCTGGTGATGGGCTCGGGTTGGGCCCCGGCCGCCGAAGCACTCGGCGCCCCCGAGGCCGAGTTCCCCGTCACCGAGCTGCCCGGCTTCCCGCCGCCGGCCGTCGAGGGACACGGCGGCAAGATCCGCTCGTACAAGATCGGTGAGAAGCGCGCCCTGGTCTTCCTCGGCCGCACCCACTACTACGAGGGCCGCGGTGTCGCCGCCGTCGCGCACGGCGTACGGACCGCCGTCGCCGCCGGCTGCAAGACCATCGTCCTCACCAACGGCTGCGGCGGTCTGCGCGAGGGCATGCGCCCCGGTCAGCCGGTGCTGATCAGCGACCACCTCAACCTGACCGCGACCTCCCCGATCATCGGGGCGAACTTCGTGGACCTCACCGACCTGTACTCGCCGCGGCTGCGTGCGCTGTGCAAGGAGGTCGACGAGACGCTGGAAGAGGGCGTGTACGTCCAGCTGCCCGGCCCGCACTACGAGACTCCGGCCGAGATCAACATGATCCGGGTCATGGGCGGCGACCTGGTCGGCATGTCGACCGTGCTCGAGGCGATCGCCGCGCGTGAGGCGGGGGCCGAGGTGCTCGGGATCTCGCTCGTCACGAATCTGGCCGCGGGCATGACCGGTGAGCCGCTCAACCACGAGGAAGTCCTGCAGGCCGGGCGGGACTCCGCCACTCGTATGGGTGCGCTGCTGCAGCAGGTGCTGGGGCGGATCTGAGCCTGGCTTTGGGGGTGGGGCCGGGCCTGCTGAGGTCGCGGGGCTGCGCCCCGGGCCCCCATCGGCCTTCGGCCTCGTCCTCAAACGCCGGACGGGCTGGAGAGATGCGGACCGGCTGATGGGGCGGGCACCCGCCGAGTGGGTGCGTACCCGCTGAAAGACGTACACGAGAGGCGACTTGACGTGCAGCACGACGAACTGATCGAGCGGGCCCGGACCTGGCTCGCCGAGGACCCCGACGCGGAGACTCGTGAGGAGCTGGCCAAGCTCATCGACGCCGAGGACGTCGCTGAGCTGGCGGCGCGGTTCAGCGGGACCCTGCAGTTCGGGACCGCCGGGCTGCGCGGGGAGCTCGGGGCCGGGCCGATGCGGATGAACCGGTCGGTCGTCATCCGGGCCGCAGCGGGGCTCGCCGCCTATCTCAAGGCGCAGGGGCAGGACGGCGGCCTTGTCGTCATCGGGTACGACGCGCGCCACAAGTCCGCCGACTTCGCCCGGGACACCGCGGCCGTGATGACCGGCGCCGGGCTGCGTGCCGCCGTGCTGCCGCGGCCGCTGCCCACGCCCGTGCTCGCCTTCGCCATAAGGCATCTGGGCGCGGTCGCGGGTGTCGAGGTCACGGCGAGCCACAACCCGCCCCGGGACAACGGCTACAAGGTGTACCTCGGCGACGGCTCGCAGATCGTGCCGCCCGCGGATGCGGAGATCGCCGCCGAGATCGACGCGGTGGCCGCACTCGCCGACGTACCGCGTCCGGAGAGTGGCTGGGAGACGCTGGGCGAGGAGGTCCTGGGGGCCTATCTGGCGCGTACCGACGCCGTTCTCTCCGCCGGGTCGCCGCGCAGCGCCCGGGTCGTCTACACGCCCATGCACGGCGTCGGCAAGGACACCCTGCTCGCCGCCTTCGCGCGGGCCGGGTTCCCCGCGCCGGTGGTCGTCGCCGAACAGGCCGAGCCCGACCCGGACTTCCCGACGGTCGCCTTCCCCAACCCGGAGGAGCCGGGCGCGATGGACCTCGCGTTCGCCACGGCCGAGCGGGAGCAGCCGGACCTGATCATCGCCAACGACCCGGACGCGGACCGCTGCGCCGTGGCCGTGCGCGACGGCGGGGCCTGGCGCATGCTGCACGGCGACCAGCTCGGCTCGCTGCTTGCCGCGCACCTGGTCAAGCGGGGCGTCACCGGCACCTTCGCCGAGTCGATCGTGTCGTCGTCGTTGCTCGGACGGATCGCGGCCGCGGCCGGGCTCGGCTACGAGGAGACGCTGACCGGCTTCAAGTGGATCGCCCGCGTGGACGGTCTGCGGTACGGGTACGAGGAGGCTCTCGGGTACTGCGTCGACCCCGAGGGCGTACGCGACAAGGACGGCATCACGGCGGCGCTGCTGGTCGCCGAGCTCGCGTCCGAGCTGAAGGAGGCGGGGCGTACGCTCCTCGACCTCCTCGACGACCTGGCGGTCGAGCACGGGTTGCACGCGACCGATCAGCTGTCCGTACGGGTCGAGGACCTTTCGGTGATCGCCGACGCGATGCGCAAGCTGCGCTCCGCTCCCCCGGTCTCGCTCGCGGGGCTCGCGGTGACGTCGACGGAGGACCTTTCGCAGGGTTCCGCCGCGCTCCCGCCCACCGACGGTCTGCGCTACACGCTGGACGGGGCGCGGGTGATCGTGCGGCCCAGCGGGACCGAGCCGAAGCTCAAGTGCTATCTGGAGGTCGTGGTTCCGGTCGAGGGTGATCTGCCTGCGGCCCGGGCCAGGGCTACGGAGCTGCTGGCCGCGATCAAGCGGGATCTGGCGGAGGCTGCGGGGATCTGAGGGCGGGCGGGCTGGTGCGGGTTCGTTGCGCCTGCGGGTTCGTTGCGCGCGCGGGTTCGTTGCGCCTGCGGCGGGCCGGTCCCCTACCCGCCCCTTCCCGTAAGGCTGCCGCCGGCTTCAAAAGACTGTCCTCAAGCGCCGGACGGGCTGATTCATGGCTGATGAATCAGCCCGTCCGGCGTTTGAGGTTGAGCCCCCTAACGGGTGATTTACCGGCGGCAGTTGACCCAGGGACCGGGGCGCGCCCCCCTCCACCACGGAAGGTGGACCGGAAGCGCACCCGAGCCCCCAGGAGCCCCACCCGTGTCCGCGACCACCGAGGCCACCAGCCGCGACCGGGTTGTGCCCGCATCGCGGCGACCCCAGGACACCCGCTGCCCGGCCGCCCGGCTGCCCGGGCTGCGCCATGCCGCGCCCGCACTGCTCGGCTATCTCGCCGTACGCATCACCGGTATCGCCCTGCTCGCCCAGTGGGCGCACGCACAGGGCCACGGGGTCTGGCCGATCCTCGCCTCCGACTGGGACGCCAACTGGTACCTGGGCATCGCCGACAGCGGCTACACCCATGAGCTGGGCACCGAGTACGACACCAACAACCTGGCCTTCTTCCCGCTCTACCCCGTCCTGGTCAAGGCCGTGGCGGCCTTCACCCCGGGGTCGCGGGCGAGCGTCGGCGTCGTCATCGCCGTCGTCTGCTCGCTGGTCGCCGCCTGGGGGATCTTCGCGGTCGGCGACCGGCTGTACGGGCGCCGCGTGGGCGTCGTCCTCGCCGTGCTCTGGGGAGCGCTGCCGGTCGGGCTCGTGCAGTGGATGGGCTACACCGAGTCCCTGTTCACCGCGGTCGCCGCCTGGTCCCTGTACGCGGTCCTCACCGGCCGCTGGCTGTGGGCGGGTTCGCTGGCCGCGGCCTCCGGGCTGACCCGGCCGACCGGGATCGCGCTGGCCGCCGCGGTCGTGCTGGCCGCGCTGCTCTCGCTGCGCTCCGGCTTCTCATGGCGGGCGCTCGCGGGGGCGCTGCTCGCTCCGCTCGGGTGGCTGCTCTACATCGGGTGGGTGGGGCTGCGGCTGGGCCGCTGGGACGGGTACTTCGAGGTCCAGAAGCTGTGGCACAACCAGATCGACGGCGGAGTGGTGACGCTGCGCATGATGCGCAGCATCTTCTTCTACGACTCCACCCCGGAGCTGTTCCTCGCGATGGTGTCCCTGACCCTGATCGGGTCGGCCCTGCTGTTCGTGTGGTGCGTGCGGGCGCGGCAGCCGCTGCCGTTGCTGGTGTTCACAGGGCTGTTGCTGGTGATCGTGCTGGGCAGTGGCGGGGTGTACTTCCCGCGGGCCCGGTTCCTGCTGCCGGGCTTCCCGCTGCTGCTGCCGGTGGCGGTGCTCATCGCGCGGGCGACTCGCCGCCGGGCGCTGGCCGCGTTGGGCGGGGCTGTGCTGGTCTCGGCGTACTGCAGCGCGTACATGGTGCTGGTTTGGCCCAGCGCGCCTTGATTTTCTCCGGTGTCCTCAAACGCCGGACGGGCTGATTCATCGGCCATGAATCAGCCCGTCCGGCGTTTGAGGACAAGGTGGGGTCCGGGGGCGCAGCCCCCAGCCTCCGGAGGATTTCGGGAAGGGGCGGGGTGGGGAAAGAAACTCAGCCGACCACCAACAGCACGGCCAACAGAACCGCCCCAGCAACACACGGCGCAATGACCTCATAGGTCCACCGCACCACCACAGACCCCTGCGCCTCGGGCCGCTTCTCGTTCATCTCCTGCAACTCCCGCAGATCCGCCAGCGCCTGATCCGAAGGCGCCCGCACGGGCCCCTCCGGCGCGGCGGCCGGCACCCGCAGGTGCGGATCCGAGACCTCCCGCCGCGACGGCCGCCCCGTCCCACGCGCCGCCTTCTTGCGGGCGCGCAGCGACACCGGAATGGCCCACATCTGGTACTTCTGCCCCTCGGCCACGACCTCGCTGGAGTAGGCGGCGGTCAGCGACTCCACGGTCGCCCACGGCATCGTGATGGTCCGGAAGGGGTTGCGGACGCGCAGCCGGGTCTCATTCGCGTACACGGCTGGCCGCAGCGTGAACGCCACCACCAGCGGCACCGCGAGCAGCAGCCCCGCGAGCGCCAGCCACGGTGTGCGGCCCTCGCCCCGGATCACCGCGTCGCCGCCGAGCCACAGCGCGAGGGCGAGGAGGAGCACGCCTCCGGTCATGGCGGCACCCGACCGGAAGGCATGGTCGGCGTAGGCCTGCTCGGAGGCCGCGGCCTTGGCGCCGGACGCCTTGGGGTCCTGTGGGTCCCCGCTCGGGTCCTCCGCGCTGCCGGAGGGCTGGGAGTCGCTGCTCGTCATAACGCCGATTCTGCCTGACGCGCACAAGCGGTCGAACCCGAGAGCCCGTCTGAGGAGGTTCCGGCCCGATAACGCACCCTTGCCCAGCCGCTACGCGCGTAGATATGCTCCCCTCGTGACCATGCCCTCCACAGCACACGCTGCATACGACGACGTAACGGCGTCCGACAGCTCGCTGCGCCGCTTCCTGCACGGCCTGCCCGGCGTCGACGCGGTCGGACTCGAAGCGCGTGCCGCCTCGCTCGGCACCCGTTCGATCAAGACCACGGCCAAGGCGTACGCCATCGACCTGGCCATCTCGATGATCGACCTGACGACGCTGGAAGGCGCGGACACCCCGGGCAAGGTCCGGGCTCTGGGCGCCAAGGCCGTCCATCCCGATCCGACCGACCGGACGACGCCGAAGACCGCCGCGGTCTGCGTCTATCCGGACATGGTGGCGACCGCCAAGGAGGCCGTCGCCGGTTCCGGCGTGAAGGTCGCCTCGGTCGCCACCGCCTTCCCGGCCGGCCGCGCCGCGCTCGACGTGAAGCTCGCCGACGTGCGGGACGCGGTCGCCGCGGGGGCCGACGAGATCGACATGGTCATCGACCGCGGGGCGTTCCTCGCGGGCAAGTACCTCAAGGTGTACGACGAGATCCGCGCCGTGAAGGAGGCGAGCGGCAGCGCTCGGCTCAAGGTCATCTTCGAGACCGGCGAACTCTCGACGTACGACAACATCCGGCGTGCCAGCTGGATGGGCATGATGGCCGGTGCCGACTTCATCAAGACGTCGACCGGCAAGGTCGGCGTCAACGCCACTCCCGCGAACACCCTTTTGATGCTGGAGGCCGTCCGCGACTTCCGCGCCCAGACCGGGGTACAGATCGGTGTGAAGCCCGCCGGCGGGATCCGTACCACCAAGGACGCCGTGAAGTTCCTGGTGCTCGTGAACGAGACCGCGGGCGCGGACTGGCTGGACAACCACTGGTTCCGCTTCGGCGCCTCGAGCCTGCTCAACGACCTGCTGATGCAGCGTCAGAAGCTGACCACGGGACGCTACTCCGGCCCTGACTACGTGACGGTGGACTGACGATCATGACCACTAACCCCTTTGAGTACGCACCGGCTCCCGAGTCGCGTTCCGTCGTCGACATCGCGCCGAGCTACGGCCTGTTCATCGACGGAGAGTTCGTGGAAGCGGCGGACGGGAAGGTCTTCAAGACCGTCTCCCCCGCCACCGAGGAGGTCCTGTCCGAGGTCGCCCAAGCGGGCGCCGAGGACGTCGAGCGCGCCGTGCAGGCGGCGCGCAAGGCCTTCGCGAAGTGGTCCGCACTGCCGGGCGCCGAGCGCGCCAAGTACCTGTTCCGGATCGCCCGGATCATCCAGGAGCGCAGCCGCGAGCTGGCCGTCCTGGAGACCCTGGACAACGGAAAGCCGATCAAGGAGACCCGCGACGCGGACCTCCCGCTGGTCGCCGCGCACTTCTTCTACTACGCGGGCTGGGCCGACAAGCTCGACCACGCGGGGTACGGCGCGAACCCGCGTCCGCTGGGCGTGGCCGGGCAGGTCATCCCGTGGAACTTCCCGCTGCTCATGCTGGCGTGGAAGATCGCCCCGGCGCTCGCGACCGGTAACACGGTCGTCCTGAAGCCCGCCGAGACGACCCCGCTCTCCGCGCTCTTCTTCGCCGACATCTGCCGCCAGGCCGGCCTGCCGAAGGGTGTCGTCAACATCCTTCCCGGGTACGGCGACGCGGGCGCGGCCCTGGTCGAGCACCCGGACGTCAACAAGGTCGCCTTCACCGGCTCGACCGCCGTGGGCAAGGCGATCGCGCGCTCGGTGGCGGGCACCGACAAGAAGGTCACCCTGGAGCTGGGCGGCAAGGGCGCCAACATCGTCTTCGACGACGCCCCGATCGACCAGGCCGTGGAAGGCATCGTCACCGGCATCTTCTTCAACCAGGGCCAGGTCTGCTGTGCGGGCTCCCGTCTCCTCGTACAGGAGTCGGTGCAGGAGGAAGTACTGGACGCGCTGAAGCGCCGCCTGAGCACCCTGCGCCTGGGCGACCCGCTCGACAAGAACACCGACATCGGCGCGATCAACTCCGCCGAGCAGCTCGCCCGCATCACCGCGCTCACCGAGCAGGGCGAGGCGGAGGGCGCCGAGCGCTGGTCGGCGCCGTGCGAACTGCCCGGCTCCGGCTACTGGTTCGCGCCGACCCTCTTCACCGGCGTCACGCAGGCGCACACCATCGCGCGGGACGAGATCTTCGGTCCGGTGCTTTCGGTGCTGACGTTCCGTACGCCGGACGAGGCCGTCGCCAAGGCCAACAACTCGCAGTACGGGCTGTCGGCCGGCATCTGGACCGAGAAGGGGTCGCGGATTCTCGCGGTCGCGAACAAGCTCCGGGCCGGGGTCGTCTGGGCCAACACGTTCAACAAGTTCGACCCGACCTCGCCGTTCGGCGGCTACAAGGAGTCGGGCTTCGGCCGCGAGGGTGGCCGACACGGTCTGGAGGCCTACCTCGATGTCTGAGAAGTCCGAGACGACGCGACTTAGTGTCTTCAAGACCTACAAGCTGTACGTCGGGGGCAAGTTCCCCCGCTCCGAGAGCGGCCGGGTGTACGAGGTGAGCGACTCGAAGGGCAAGTGGCTGGCCAACGCCCCGCTGGCGTCCCGCAAGGACGCCCGGGACGCCGTGGTCGCCGCGCGCAAGGCCTTCGGCGGCTGGGCGGGCGCGACCGCGTACAACCGCGGGCAGATCCTCTACCGCATCGCCGAGATGCTGGAGGGCCGCCGCGAGCAGTTCGTGCGCGAGGTCGGCGAGGCCGAGGGACTCAGCAAGTCGAAGGCCGCCGCCGTCGTGGACGCGGCGATCGACCGCTGGGTCTGGTACGCGGGCTGGACCGACAAGATCGGGCAGATCGTGGGCGGCGGGAACCCGGTCGCGGGCCCGTTCTTCAATCTCTCGACGCCCGAGCCGACCGGTGTGGTGACCGTGCTCGCCCCGCAGGAGTCGTCGTTCCTGGGTCTGGTGTCGGTGATCGCCCCGGTGATCGCGACCGGCAACACGGCGGTCGTCATCGCCTCCGCCGAGCGGCCCCTTCCGGCGCTCTCGCTGGGCGAGGTGCTTGCCACCTCCGACCTGCCGGGCGGCGTGGTCAACATCCTCACCGGCAAGACCGCGGAGATCGCGACGCCGCTCGCCGCGCACCAGGACGTCAACGCGATCGACCTCGCGGGCGCCGACGACGAGCTGGCCAAGGAGCTGGAGATCGCCGCCGCGGACAACCTGAAGCGTGTCTTCCGTCCACAGGCTGTGGACTGGGCCGCCGATCCGGGGACCGCCCGCCTGACGCCGTTCCTGGAGACCAAGACGGTGTGGCACCCGACGGGCTCGCTTGGCGCGTCCGGGTCTTCGTACTGACACGTCCATAGCCAGAAGCCCCGGCCCTCCTCCGTCCAGGAGGGCCGGGGCTTCTTCGCGTGCGCGGGCTCGCATGCGCGGGCTCGCATGCGCGGGCTCGCATGCGCGGGCTCGCATGCGCGGGCAGGCCGGGTGTCAGATGCCGAGGCGCTTGGCGATTCCGTCCAGTACGCAGTCCACGCCGAACTCGAACTCCCACGTGGGGTCGTCCTTGCGGGCGGCGGCCAGGGCGTACTGCCGGTAGACGGGGTAACGCCCCGTCGTCATCAGGTAGTTCATCTGCGGGGCCAGCGCCTGCCGGGCCTCGTCCCCGCTCTTCCAGCCGTGCAGCTCCTTGTACTCGCGCAGGGCGATCTCCGACTGCACGGCGCCCTGCACGAAGGAGCTGACGGAACGGAACGCCGCCATCATCGAGTCGGCGTCCAGGCCCCGGTCGACGAGCGCGGCCAACTGCCGCTCGGCCACCGCCATCCGGCTCGGCGTGAGCTGGATGACCGGCGCCGGCACATGCGCCATCCACGGGTGCCGCAACATCAACTCCCGGGTCTGCACGGCGAAGGAGCGCAGCACCTCGCGCCAGCCGGTGACGTCCTCGGACACGGTCAGCTCCGCCGAGACCCGGTCGATCATGAGGGCCCAGAGGTCGTCCTTGCCCGTGACATGGCGGTACGCGGCCATCGGCGCGACGCCCAGCTTCGTGGCCAGCCGCCGCATGGTGACGGCCCCCGCGCCCTCCTCGTCGGCGAGCTCGACGGCCGCGGCGGCGATCCGGTCCAGCGTCAGGGACGTGCGGGGCGCGGGCGCCGTGCGCTCCAGCCGTTCCCAGAGCGAGGGCTCCACGATCTTGCTCTCGCTCTCGTCCTTCTTGCCCGCCATGGCTCGCTCCTCCGCATCGACGTCGCGTACAGCGTATCCCCAGTGGACGCTGTACACATTGATGTGTACGTTGTACGCGTACCGATACGCCGTACACAACCCGGGGGCCTGCCATGTCCAGCACCACCGAACCGCTCCGCATCGCCGTCCTCGTCGGCTCCACCCGCGAGGGCCGCTTCGCGCCCGTCGTGACGAAGTGGCTCAGCGGCCATCTCGGGCAGCGCGCCGACATGCGCACCGATGTCGTCGACCTCGCGGAGACCCCGCTGCCGACCGTCTTCCCCGCCTTCGGTCAGCAACCGCCGCCCGGGACCGAGGAGTTGCTGTCCGCGGTCTCGCCCCGCCTCGCGGCCGCCGACGCGTTCGTCTTCGTCACGCCCGAGTACAACCACAGCTTCCCGGCGTCCCTGAAGAACGCGATCGACTGGCACAACGAGCAGTGGCACGGCAAGCCCGTCGCCTTCGTCTCGTACGGCGGCCTGTCGGGCGGGCTGCGCGCGGTCGAGCAACTGCGTGTCGTGATGGCCGAGTTGAACGCCACGACCATCCGCAACACGGTCAGCTTCCACAACGCGTGGGGCACCTTCGACGAGGACGGCCGCAGCACCGAGCCCGCCGCCGACGCCGCGGCGAAGGCACTGCTCGACCAGCTGGCCTGGTGGGCGCACGCACTGCGGGACGCCAAGTCCGTTCGCCCGTACGCGGCCTGAGTCGCCGTCACCATTCAGGAACGTTCAGGAGGGGAAGCCGTGAACCCGCGTACGGAAGTGAAAGAAGTTGCCAGAGCCGAGGTCCCCCAGTCGGATGCCCCGCCCTCGCGGCTCGTCATCATCGGGCTGCTGCTCGGCATCATCCTCGCCACGCTCGACGGCACCATCGTCGGCACCGCACTGCCGACGATCGTCGGTGAGCTCGGCGGGCTCGACCAGCTGTCCTGGGTGATCACCGCCTATCTGCTCACCACGGCCGTGTCCACGCCGATCTGGGGGAAGCTCGGCGACCTCTACGGCCGCAAGGGCAGCTACCTCGCGTCGATCGTGCTGTTCCTCGCCGGATCCGTACTGTGCGGAGTCGCCCAGGACATGGGGCAGTTGATCGCGTTCCGGGCCGTGCAGGGGGTCGGCGCGGGCGGGCTGTTCGTGGGTGCGCTCTCCCTCATCGGGACGCTGCTCCCGCCGGCCGAGGCAGGGCGCTCGCAGGCGCTGATCGGCGTGATGATGCCCCTCGCGCTCCTCGGCGGCCCGCTGGTCGGCGGCTTCCTCACCGACCATCTGGACTGGCGCTGGGTGTTCTACGTCAACGTCCCGGTCGGCGCCGTGGCGCTCGCCATCATCGGGGTCGGGGTGCGGCTGCGCGCCGAGCGGATCAAGGCACGCGTCGACCTCGCGGGCGTGGGGCTGCTCACCTCGGCGATCCTCGCCCTGACGCTGCTCGGCAGCTGGGGCGGTACGCGGTACGCCTGGGCCTCACCGCAGATCCTCGGGCTCGCCCTGCTGTCGGCGGGTGCGCTCGCCTGGTTCGTCAGGGTCGAGCGGCGGGCCGCCGAGCCGGTGATCCCGCCCCGGCTGTTCCGGGACCGGAACTTCTCGGTGGCGCAGGTCCTGAGCTTCGTCACGGGCGCGGCGATGATGGCCGGGGCGAGCTATCTGCCGCAGTACATGCAGTTCGTGCAGGGCACGTCGTCGACGGTGAGCGGGCTGCTGCTCATTCCGCTGATGCTCGGCATGATCGGGGCGCAGCTCGCCATCGGGCGGCGGGTCGCGGCGGGAGGCGGGTACCGGGTCTACCCCATCGCGGGTGGGGCGCTCGCCACGGTGGGGGCGTTGGCGCTGCTGCTGCTCGGCCTGTCCACCGCCGCGTGGGTCGCGTCGTGTCTGACGCTGGTGCTCGGGGTGGGGGTCGGGTGTCTGATGCAGCCGACGATGCTCATCACCTTGAACAGTGCGGAGCCTCGGGACATGGGTGCCGCCAGTGGGACCCAGACCCTGCTGCGCACGGTCGGGGGCTCGTTGGGGGTGGCGGTCCTTGGGTCCGTCTTCGCGAGCCGGCTGCCGGCGCTGTCGGGAGAGCTCACGCCCTCCCAGCTCCATGACCTGCCGGTCGCGGCTCAGTCCGCGTTTCGGTCGGGCGTGGTCGACGGGTTGCACGGGGTCGCTCTCGGTACGGCTGCGCTGTGCGCGGTGACCTTTGCGGTGGCTTGGCTGATTCGTGAGGTGCCGCTGCGTGGGAGGGATTGATTCCCCACCCCGCCCCTTCCCGACAGTGACATTTGCGGCTCCGCCGCGGGCCTCAAACGCCGGACGGGCTGACAAAGTCAGCCCGTCCGGCGTTTGAGGACAGTCTTTGCAGCCGGCGGCAGCCTTACGGGAAGGGGCGGGGAGGGGAAGAAATCAGCCCGGCAGCAACCCCGTGGCCGGGCCCACCAGCGGGACGTCGTCCAGGGAGCCCCCCGAGGCCAGCGGACCCGTGAGCGCCGCCGAGCTCACCGGCTTGAAGTCCGCGACCTGCGTGCCCACCGCGTTGTCGAGCGGGTCGACCCCCGTCCCGGCCAGCGGGTCGATCCGGAGCCGCTTCGCCGGCGCGAGCCCACCCGCGGCGGAGTGCTGGACGGCCTTCGTCAGCGCCTCCCCAGGCGTCGACGCGTCGAAGTCGCCCAGCGGCGTGGACAGGCCGATCGCCTGGCTCACCCCGACCGGCGCCGCGGAAGCGAACCCGCTCGCGCCGCCGAGGGCCGCCCCCGCGAGGGTCACGGTCAGGCCCGCGCGGAGCAGCCCGCGAGGGGCTGTAGTGGATGCGTTCTTGGGTGCTGCGTGTCGTGCCATGAGGAGCGCCACCTGTCGGTCCGGCGAGGGTAATCGTGCGGGCACGTAGCGTAGTTGAGGTGTGACGCACGTTTCAAAGGCCACCCCGTGGGGTCGCCTGGGCGGCGCAATGCCTCACACTGGTGTCCTGTGAGCGCCCATCCCCCGATACCCACGCGCGTCGTGCTGCTGACCGGCCCTTCCGGCGCCGGCAAGTCGCGACTGGCCGCCCTCTCGGGCCTGCCCGTGCTGCGTCTCGACGATTTCTACAAAGAAGCCGACGATCCGACGCTGCCCGTGGTGGCAGGCGGTACGGACATCGACTGGGACTCCTCGCGGTCCTGGGACGCGGACGTCGCCGTCGCCGCGGTCGTCGAGCTGTGCCGCACGGGACGTACCCGCGTACCGGTCTATGACATCGCCACCAGCTCACGGGTGGGCGCGGAGGCGCTCGACATCGAGCGCACGCCCCTGTTCATCGCGGAGGGCATCTTCGCCGCCGACATCGTGGAGCGCTGCCGTGAGCTCGGTGTGCTCGCCGATGCCCTGTGCCTGCGCGGGCGGCCCTCGACGACCTTCCGCCGGCGGCTGCTCCGGGACCTCAGGGAAGGCCGCAAGTCCGTGCCGTTCCTGTTGCGCCGGGGCTGGCGCCTGATGCGCTCCGAGCGGGCGATCGTGGCCCGCCAGACGTCGCTCGGCGCGCACCCGTGCGGCAAGGAAGAGGCGCTGGGGCGGCTTGCCGCGGCTGCGGCGGGGCGCTGCGTGAAGGCCCGCACCTCAGCCGCGTAGGCGTAAGCGCAAGAAACGCAGACATAAAAACAGCGAGACCGGAAAGACCCCCCGGCCTTCCGGTCCCGCTGTACTTTCCCCGTGTTCCCCCCGGAAGATCCCCCGTGATCCCCCGTACTTCCCCCGTGCTGCCGCCGCATCCCCCCGGAGCGGCGGGTCCCCGTTACCCCCTGCTTGCCGGTGCCTAGGCGACCAGCTCGCCGAAGGATTCCTCCTGGTCACGGCCGAAGCTGAGGACCTCGTCCTCGCGCAGCCGGCGCAAAGAGCGCCAGATGCTGGACTTCACCGTGCCCACGCTGATGTCGAGGATGTCCGCGATCTCCGGGTCCGTGCGGCCTTCGTAGTAGCGAAGGACCAGCATCGTGCGCTGCAGTTCGGGAAGGCGGGTCAGGGCCTGCCAGAGAACCGCGCGCAGCTCGGTGCCGCGCATCGCGTCCGTGTCGCCCGCCGTCTCCGGCAGCTCCTCGGTCGGGTATTCGTTCAGCTTGCGGCGACGCCACGCGCTGATGTGCAGGTTTGTCATGGTGCGGCGGAGATATCCGCCGACCGCGGCCTTGTCGCTGATCCGGTCCCAGGCCCGGTACGTCGAGAACAGTGCGCTCTGCAGCAGGTCCTCGGCCTCGAACCGGTCACCGGTCAGGTGGTAGGCGGTTGCGTACAGGGAGGCGCGACGTTCCTGGACGTAAGCGGTGAATTCCGCCTCCGACAAGGAAGTCTGCTCCCCCGAGCCCTCCCCGTACGCTGCTCCCCCGTTGTTGCCCCCGTGTGCGTCAACCACCGTCATGTAACCGGTGTGCTGACGCCCGATGCCGCGAGCGCACCCCCGCCCGCTCACGGCACCGGACTTCTCACTGTGACCGTTCCCCGTGGTCCGTACGACGTCGTGCAGACGCGTGACAACTGCGCTTGAGCTGGTGCTGTGCAGCGTGTTCATCTCGCGCCCCCCGTCGTGGAAGTCCGGCCGTGCTGTGTTGTTCCGTGTGAGCAAAAGCTTGCCCGGGGACTTTCATCGACCTGTCCGCCGACTGTCACAGCCCTGCAACAGGCGAAGGTTGAATGTGGGAGTTGTAGGGGGAGATGTATGGGAGCGCTCCAACTGTCGAAACCCGCCCGTGCCATGGGACAGAATGACCACCGTGCCTTCCCTGTTGCTGATCGAAGACGACGACGCCATCCGCACGGCCCTTGAGCTGTCGCTGACGCGCCAGGGGCATCGTGTGTCCACAGCCGCCACTGGCGAGGACGGTCTGAAGCTGTTGCGCGAGCAGCGGCCCGATCTGATCGTCCTCGACGTCATGCTGCCCGGCATCGACGGGTTCGAGGTGTGCCGGCGAATCCGGCGCACGGACCAGTTGCCGATCATCCTGCTGACCGCCCGCAGCGACGACATCGACGTGGTCGTCGGCCTGGAGTCGGGCGCGGACGACTACGTGGTGAAGCCGGTGCAGGGGCGGGTGCTCGACGCCCGCATCCGGGCCGTGCTCCGCCGTGGTGAGCGGGAGGCGAACGACGCGGCGGTCTTCGGGTCGCTCGTCATCGACCGGTCCGCGATGACCGTGACCAAGGACGGGGAGGACCTGCAACTCACGCCGACCGAGCTGCGGTTGCTCCTCGAACTGTCACGGCGGCCCGGACAGGCCCTGTCCCGCCAGCAGTTGCTCCGTCTCGTCTGGGAGCACGACTATCTCGGGGACTCGCGTCTGGTGGACGCGTGTGTGCAGCGGCTGCGGGCGAAGGTGGAGGACGTACCGTCCTCGCCGACGCTGATCCGCACGGTGCGCGGGGTGGGCTACCGGCTGGACTCGCCTCAGTGACCTCTGCGAGATCGGGTACGTCGGCATCGAGTACGTCCACGCCCAGTACGTCCCGCAAGGTGTGGAGCAAGGCCGTCCTCGCCGGGCTGCGCTTCACCAGCCTGCGGCTGCGGCTCGTCGTCGTGTTCGGCCTGGTCGCCCTGACGGCCGCCGTCTCGGCCTCCGGCATCGCGTACTGGCTGAACCGCGAGGCCGTCCTGACGCGTACCCAGGACGCCGCGCTGAACGACTTCGGCCAGGCGATGGAGGACCACGCCGCCACCCTGCCGCCCGACCCGACCAAGGACGAGCTGGAGCGGGCCGCCCATGACATGGCCAACACCAGTCAGGGCTACAGCGTCCTGCTGATCGGCGAGAAGGCGGACGGCAAGCCCGTGTCCGGCAACTCCGACCTGGATGTCTTCACGCCCGCCGACGTACCGAAATCCCTGCAGGAAGCGGTGAACAAGCCGCAGCGCGGCGGCTCCGGCGAGAACGACGAGTACCACCTGTTCTGGCAGCGCAAGGTCGAGCAGGGCGAGCCCTATCTGGTGGGCGGCGCCAAGGTGTCGGCCAACGGGCCGACCGGGTACATGCTCAAGTCGCTGGAGCCGGAGGCAAAGGACCTCAACTCCCTTGCCTGGTCCCTCGGGATCGCGACCGCGCTCGCCCTGGTGGGTGCCGCGCTGCTCGCGCAGGCCGCGGCGACGACCGTGCTCAAGCCGGTGCACCGGCTCGGGGTCGCGGCGCGCAGGCTCGGCGAGGGCAAGCTGGACACCCGGCTGAGGGTCTCCGGCACGGACGAACTGGCCGAGCTGGCACGGACGTTCAACTCCACGGCCGCGTCCCTGGAGAAGAAGGTCGCGGACATGAGCGCCCGCGAGGAGTCCAGCCGTCGCTTCGTGGCCGACATGTCCCACGAGCTGCGTACGCCGCTGACCGCGATCACCGCCGTCACCGAGGTCCTTGAGGAAGAGGCCGACACCCTCGACCCGATGATCGCGCCCGCCGTGAATCTGGTGGTGAGCGAGACGCGCCGGCTCAACGACCTCGTCGAGAACCTGATGGAAGTCACCCGCTTCGACGCGGGCACCGCCAAGCTCGTCCTCGACTACGTCGACATCGCCGACCAGATCACCGCCTGCATCGACACCCGCGCCTGGCTGGACGCCGTCGACCTGGACGCCGAGCGCGGCATCATGGTCCGCGTCGATCCGCGCCGCCTGGACGTCATCCTGGCCAACCTGATCGGGAACGCGCTGAAGCACGGCGGCTCACCGGTGCGCGTCTCCGTGCGCAAGGAGGGCGAGGACCTGGTGATCTCGGTACGCGACCACGGTCCGGGCATCCCCGAGGAGGTCCTGCCGCACGTCTTCGACCGCTTCTACAAGGCCAGCGCCTCGCGGCCGCGGTCCGAGGGCAGCGGGCTCGGGCTCTCCATCGCGCTGGAGAACGCGCACATCCACGGCGGCGAGATCACGGCCGCCAACTCCCCCGAGGGCGGCGCGGTGTTCACACTGCGGCTGCCGCGCGCGTACGACGACACAGTGGAGTCTGAGCAGGCCGAGGGAGACACGCTGTGAGCGTACGCAAGGGGCTGAGGGCCGCGTTGGCCCTCGGGCTCGGCCTGGCGGCGCTCGGCGCCTGCGGGATCCGGGCGACCGAGGTGCCGACCGACTTCGGGGCGGCGCCCTCGCGCGTGCCCTGCATCACCTCCACGGCGAGCGTGGCGGCGCAGTCGGGGCGTGACGGCACTCCCACCCAGATCTTCCTGGTGTGCGGCTCCCAGCTGGTCCACGTGGACCGGACGGTGCAGCTGACGCCGGCCCAGGCCGGGAACCGCGTGAAGGTCGCCCAGTCACTCCTGGCCGAGCTGCGCGAGGAGCCGGCCGGTGCCGAGCAGAAGGCCGGGTTCACCTCCGACGTACAGGGCCGCACGGCGATCGACGGCCCCGGCAAGGACGACCCCCGCACGGCCCTGCGCCTGAGCGTGCCCCCGGAACAGCTGACCCCGTTCGCCCTGGCCCAGCTCGTCTGCACCCTCGGGAACAGCGTGGCGGGCACCGGCGAGGGAAAGGTGGTCCTCGGGGGGCCGGGCGAGGCGCCGCTGCGGCAGTACGCGTGCACGGAGGCGGTGCGACAGCGGCCCGGGTCTGCGCCGGCGCCCACGGAGCCGGTGGGCTGAGGAGGGGCGCGGGGCTGTATCGATATGCGGCTCCGCCGCGTGGGCGCGACCAGCCCCCACCGGCCCGCGGATGTCGTGCTCCGTACCCCCATGCGGAATCTGGGGCGGCAGCCCCAGGGGGACGCACGGAACCGATCCTGCCAGTCCTGTCGTCTTGGGGGACGTGCAGCGTCCAGCATCAAGCGGCAGCGCCTCCGCAATGAGCGGCAGTGCCACCGCGATCCGCATCCGCGCGGCGGGAATCGCCATCCTCGCCGTGCATCTTCTGCTCGTCGGCTGGTTCACGCTGCGGCCCATAGACGTGCCCTGGGTCAGCCCGGCCAATCTCCAGCCACTCGCCGCGATCAAGGCGGATCTGGCGCTCGGGGCCGGTGAGGCGTTCCGCCGGATCGGTTCGGGGCTGCTGCTGCTCGCACCGCTCGGGGTGCTGCTTCCGCTGGCCGGGGGCCGGCTGCTCGTGTCACCGCTGGCGTCGCTGGCGCGTACGGTCGCCGCGGGCGCGATGATCTCCCTCGCCATCGAGCTGCTGCAGACCGGGGTGCCCGGACAGGTCGTGGACGTGGACTCGCTGCTCCTGAACACCGTGGGGGTCGCGCTCGCGCATCTCGCCGTCGTACCCGCGGTGCGGGGCCGGCTACGCCGCCGTACGGAGGGCGGAGTCCTGTCCCCCCTCCCCCGGGACGAGGGATCTCAGGGGCCGACCCCGACGATTCCCAGGGTCGGTATCGCCCCGTAGTCCGATGCTTCGACCCCCTTCGCGAACGTACCTTTGAAACATCGAAGGCAGCACACAGGCAGCCTCACCACGGTTCACGAAGGAGCCCACCATGACCGCCCTTGCCCGCCCCCAGAACGGACGGATGATCGGCGGAGTTTGCGCAGCGCTCGCAAGGCGCTTCGGCACCTCCGCGACCACGATGCGCGTGATCTTCCTCGTGTCCTGCCTGCTGCCCGGCCCCCAGTTCCTGCTCTACCTGGCGCTGTGGGCGCTGCTCCCGGCCGAGAAGAACGCCACCGCCGCCTGGTAGGCCCCGGAGCCGGACCGAGACACACCCCCATACGTACGCAGAGGCCGACCGGCAACCGCCCGGTCGGCCTCTGCGCGTCCTGCCCGGAAGGGCAGCCGAGGGAGTCAGCTGAGGCCGACCGGCAGCCCGCCGCCCGCACCGCTGACCGGCAGCCCGCCCAGGTCCTGGCTGACCGGGAGCTCCTTGACCGGCAGGCCGCCGAGCAGGCCCTCGAGGGGGTTGCTGTCGGCGGGCAGCACCGCGGGGGCGGTCTGGTCGATGGTGGGCTTGGCGGTGCTGAGGCTGCTGGCGAGCGCGTTCTGCCCCGCGGACAGGGACTCCGCGCCACCCGCGGGCAGCGTCTTCGCGGCCTGCTCGACCGGCAGCGTGTCGGTCACCGAGCCGACCACCGCCGCGGCGTCCGGGACGGCGGGCACGGCGGGCACGGCCTGGGCAACGCCGGCACCTGCGACGGCGAATGCGGCGCCGAGCGCGGCGACACCGAGGGTCTTGGCAGACTGCTTCATGGTGAATACGTCCTTGCGACGGGGTACTTGGCGTACTTGTGCGTACTTGGGGATCGACACGGAACTCGACGTTCTTGAGCGGTCCCGCAAGCTAGCCATGCTCAAGGCACACCCGCAAACAGCCGAAAAGGGCCGGGACCTTGTGGTCCCGGCCCTTCTCCCTGCGCTGCGATCAGGCCTGTTCGGCCACAGATCCGCTGGTCGAGGCGGTCTGCCGGAACAGCCATTCGGACTTCAGCTCGGCATAGCCGGGCTTGATCACGTCATTGATCATGGCAAGTCGTTCATCGAAAGGAATGAACGCTGATTTCATCGCATTGACTGTGAACCACTGCATGTCGTCGAGCGTGTACCCGAAGGTCGAGACCAGGTGCTCGAACTCGCGGCTCATGCTGGTGCCGCTCATCAGGCGGTTGTCGGTGTTGACCGTGGCCCGGAAGTGCAGCTTGCGGAGCAGGCCGATGGGGTGGTCGGCGTACGAGGTGGCCGCGCCCGTCTGCAGGTTGGACGTCGGGCACATCTCGAGCGGGATGCGCTTGTCGCGTACGTACGAAGCGAGGCGCCCCAGCTGCACCGAGCCGTCGTCCGACACCTTGATGTCGTCGATGATGCGCACGCCGTGGCCGAGCCGGTCGGCGCCGCACCACTGCAGGGCCTGCCAGATGGACGGCAGGCCGAAGGCCTCGCCGGCGTGGATGGTGAAGTGGTTGTTCTCGCGCTTCAGGTATTCGAAGGCGTCGAGGTGGCGGGTGGGAGGGAAGCCTGCCTCGGCACCCGCGATGTCGAAGCCGACGACGCCCAAGTCGCGGTAGCGGTTGGCGAGTTCGGCGATCTCCAGGGCGCGGGCGGCGTGCCGCATCGCGGTCAGGAGAGCCCCCACGCGGATCCGGTGGCCGTTCGCCTTCGCGCGGCGCTCGCCCTCCCGGAACCCCTCGTTCACGGCCTCGACGACCTCTTCGAGGGTGAGGCCCGCTTCCAGGTGCTGCTCGGGCGCGTACCGGATCTCGGCGTACACGACGCCGTCCTCGGCAAGGTCCTCGGCGCACTCGGCGGCGACCCTCCGAAGCGCGTCCTTGGTCTGCATGACGGCGCAGGTGTGGGCGAAGGTCTCCAGGTAGCGGGGCAGCGACCCGGAGTCGGCGGCCTCGCGGAACCAGACGCCGAGCTTGTCCGCCTCGGTCTCGGGAAGGTTCTCGTAGCCCACCTCGCGGGCGAGCTCGATGATCGTGCCGGGGCGCAGGCCCCCGTCGAGGTGGTCGTGCAGGAGCACCTTGGGCGCCCGGCGGATCTGGTCCGGGCTCGCGGCAGGAGTGGTGTTGCTGTTGGTCTGGCTCGTCATCTGCGCACTCTAGCGCCTACGCGCGTAGATCGCGCCCCTTCGGTATCGAATTGAGGCCACTGTCGATACGTAACAGTGACCCCATGGCCGGGTTCCGTACACCTGGCCTTCTGAGAGTGTTCTGTCATGGCACAGCAAGCAATGCCGGTACGTGACGCCCGACTTGGGCGCCTTCTCGGCGCGGAACCCCAGGCGGTCAGTGGTGTGGTCCTGCTGTTGCCGAGCGGCGAGGAGGACTCGGCGCGCCGCCCCTCCCCGCTCGCCGTGGCCGGCGTCCGCGCGCTGGGGCGCAGGCTGGTGCGCGCCGGGCGCGAGGAGGGCCTGGTCGCGCACGTGGTGCACTACCGCTTCCGCGGGTGGGGCGGGGCCGATGCGCGGCTGGCCGCGGATGCTTCGTGGGCGGCGGACGAGGTCGTACGTCGCTACGGCGATGTCCCGGTCTGTCTCGCCGGGGTCGACATGGGGGCGCGGGCCGCGCTGCGCGCGGGTGGGCATACGGCGGTGAACTCCGTCCTTGCGATTGCGCCTTGGCTGCCCGAGGACGACCGGGCGGGGGCGGCTGAGCCGGTGCGGCAGTTGGGTGGGCGCCGGGTCTTGATCGTGCACGGCACGAACGACGAACGGACCGATCCCGAGTTGTCCTTCCGCTTCGCGGAGCGGGTGAAGAAGGCGAACCGGGAGACCTGTCGGTTCGAGGTTCATTCGGACGGCCACGGGTTGTATCAGCATCGGGCGGAGGTCGCCGCGCTGGCGGCGGACTTCGTTCTCGGCGCCCTTTACGGGCGGGGCTTCTCGCGACCGGTCGCGGACGCGTTCGCGGCTCCGCCGCCGCTTGGGCTGCGCATGCCGCTTGCCTCCGGGTTTGGGCGGTCGTTGCGTAGGTAGGGACTCTTCCCCCTCCCCGCCCCTTCCCGAAATCCTGCGGAGCTGTGTCCTCAAACGCCGGACGGGCTGATTCATCAGAGATGAATCAGCCCGTCCGGCGTTTGAGGACAATCTTTGAAGCCGGCGGCGGCCTTACGGGAAGGGGCGGGGTGGGGGGAATCAGGCGAGCAACCGACCACGACGGGTCAGCAGGAACTTCTTGAACGCGGCCACCGGTGGCGTATCCGGATGACCGTCCAGCCACGCCACCCCGATCTCGCGGACAGCGCGAGGAGCAGTCACCGTCAGCTCCACCACGCCCGGGCGAGCAAAGGCGGGCGGAGGGAGGAGCGCCACCCCCAACCCCGCCGCGACCAGACCACGCAAGGTCTCCGCCTCCTCCCCCTCGAAGGCCACCCGAGGCCGGAACCCGGCCTCCGCACACAGGTCGTCCGTGATCCGGCGAAGCCCGTACGCGGGCTCAAGCGTGACGAACGCTTCCTCCGCGGCCTCCGCCAGGCGGATGCGTCGCCGCGAGGCCAGCCGATGGTCCGAGGGCACGACGAGCCGCAGCCGCTGCTCGTCCAGGCGCCGGGCCACCAGGTCCGGAGCGTCCGGCACCGGCGAGGTCAGGCACAGGTCGAGCTCACCGGTGCGGAGCCGCTCCAGCATCCACTCGCCGTAGTTCTGGACGAGGGAGAAGCGCACCCGGGGGTGGTCGACCCGGAACTCGCGGATCAGTTCCGGCACCGTCTCCGAGCCCATCGTGTGCAGAAACCCGAACCCCACCTTCCCGGCCCCGGGATCCGCGTCCGCCCGCACCTCGTCCGCCGCCCGCTCCACCTCCCCGAGCGCCCGCTCGACGGAGGCGAGGAAGGTACGGCCGGCCGCCGTGAGCGACACCGTCCGGCCCCGGCGCGCGAACAGGTCGACGCCCAGGTCCTCTTCGAGCCGTACGAGGGAGCGGGAGAGGGTCGACTGCGGCATGCCCAGTTCGGCGGCGGCCCGCGTGACGTGCTCGGTGCGGGCCACGGCGGCGAAGTGGGCGAGGCGCGGCGCGAGCAGCGCGGTGATGTCGGCCCCCGCACCGGCCCCCGCCTGCCGATGCAGATCTTCAACGTAACTACTCTGCGACAGCCGAGCCTCTGACCTGCCCTCATGCACCATGGGATGGATTATGGCTCGTTCATGCATTGGACGCATGAGCCGTACGTCCCTACTTTCGAAGCATGCCTCCTGCCAGTAGCAGGGCGTCCGCCACCCACGCGGGCGCCCGCACAGCCGATCCCTCGCCCTCAGAACTCACCGAGCTCACCGAGTCGGCCGACTCCCGCCTCGCCCCGGGCGGCCCGGGCTTCCGCAAGATGAGCTTCGCGCTCTTCGCCGCGGGCCTCGCCACCTTCGCGCTGCTCTACTCCACGCAGGCGCTGCTCCCCGCGATCTCCGGGGCCTTCAACGTCGAGGCGGGTACGGCGAGTTGGACGGTCTCGGCCGCGACCGGCGCACTGGCTCTCTTCGTCCTCCCGCTCAGCGCCCTGTCCGAACGGTTCGGGCGGCGGACCCTGATGACCGTCTCGCTCTCGGTGGCGGTCGGCGTGGGACTGCTCGTGCCGTTCGCGCCCAACCTGGAGTGGCTGGTGGCGCTGCGCGCCGTACAGGGGGCCGCACTCGCCGGGCTGCCGGCCTCCGCGATGGCGTATCTCGCGGAGGAGGTACGGCCGAAGGCGCTGATCGCCGCGATCGGACTGTTCGTGGCGGGGAACTCCATCGGCGGCATGAGCGGCCGCGTACTCACCGGATGGGTCGCCCAGGCGTGGGGCTGGCGGGCGGCGCTCGCGGCGGTCGGGCTCATGGCCCTGGTCTGCGCACTCGTCTTCCGCGTACTGCTTCCCAAGCCTCAGCACTTCACGGCCGGTTCGCTGCGGCCGCGGGACCTGGCGCGGACCGTACGCGCACACCTCGCCAATCCGCTGCTCTGCCGGCTGTACGCGATAGGCGCGCTGTTCATGACCGTCTTCGGCGCGGTCTACACGGTGATCGGCTACCGGCTCGTCGAGGCCCCCTTCTCCCTTCCGCAGGGCATCGTGGGCTCGATCTTCCTGGTCTATCTCGTCGGTACGGTCTCGTCGGCGGCGGCCGGCAAGCTGGTGGCGCGGCTCGGGCGGCGCGGGGCGCTGTATCTGGCCGTGGGCACGACCGCGGGCGGGCTGCTGCTCTCGCTCTCCGATTCCCTGTACGCCGTGCTGCTCGGGCTCGTGCTGATCACGGCCGGGTTCTTCGCGGGGCACGCGGTGGCCTCGTCCTCGGTGAGCCGGACGGCCAAGGAGGGGCGGGCGCAGGCGTCCGCGCTCTACCAGTCGGCGTACTACCTGGGCTCCAGCGCGGGCGGCACGCTAGGCGCGATCGCCTTCCACGCGGTGGGCTGGGCGGGGACGGTGCTCCTCGGTCTGGTCGCGGTCCTCGGTGTGGTGTCCGTGACGCTCTACGGGTCGCATGTGGCACGAGTGGAACGGGTGGCGCAGATTCGGCGGCGGGTTCCCGCAACGTCCCTCATTCGTACATAACTTGCTTGATTTGCCTCTCTTTTCCGTACAACTCGGCATCCCTCTCGGGCATCCAACCAGCAGGGATTCGGCCATGCGGCCACGGGGCGGAAAGAAGGCACGCCATGAGGGGCATATCAGCGATATCAGGCAAGGCACCGACCGGCAGACGAGTCGGCATCACGCTGGGGCTCGCGGGGCTGCTGACCCCGCTGACCCTGGTGGTCGGCAGCGGGACGGCGCAGGCCGCGAGCTGCACGACCAGCACGGGCCCGTACCAGAAGCAGGTCGAGAAGTTCCTCGGCCGGCCGGTGGACGGCAAGCAGTCGGCGACGGACTGCAAGGCGATCCGCGCGTTCCAGACCAAGCACCTCATCAAGCCGAACATCGGCTACGCGGGACCCGTCACCTGGGGCGTGATGGACCTGATGAACAAGCAGAAGGCCGTCGGCGACAACCCCAACAAGGCCGGCAAGTGCCCGGTGAACAAGGGCCGGATCGCCTGCGTGAACCTGACGCTGCAGATCAGCTGGGTACAGGACGGCTCCCGGCTCGTGTACGGGCCGGTGCCGGTGCGTACCGGACGCAATGGCGCGGAGACCCGGACCGGTGCGAAGAAGATCTACCTCCGGAAGATCAACCACTGGTCGACGATCTACAAGGTGTGGATGCCGTACTCACAGTTCTTCGACGGCGGGATCGCCTTCCACCAGGTCGACAAGAGCGTGTGGTCGCCGCCGGGGTCGGGCGGGTGCGTGAACATGCGCAAGGACGACGCGAAGAAGTACTGGTCGCTGCTGAAGAAGGGTGACGACGTATACGTGTACGGGCGCAAGCCCGGCACGTGATCGGAAACAGTCAGAAGCCCGTCCGAGGGTCCAAGTCAAGTGTTCTGCATGGGTTTTCGCTGCTCAGAGGCGATTGTCAGTGGGGTCCTGTAGCTTCCCGGGTGTTGGCATCGAAGGCATCCGAGGGCTACAGGGGCGGGACCCGATGAACGATTCGCGAGAAGCAGCGGCGACCACGGCGAACACGAAGTCCGCGCCGGACCTCGACCTGGACCTGGACGCCGGGATGAAGAAGTACCGGACCGAGCTGACCGGGTACTGCTACCGGATGCTCGGTTCGGGCTTCGACGCGGAGGACGCGGTACAGGACACGTTCGTCCGCGCGTGGAAGGCGTACGAACGCTTCGAGGGCCGCTCCTCGCTGCGGTCCTGGCTGTACCGCATCGCGACGAACGTCTGCCTGGACCTGCTGAACGCGGGGAACAAGCGGGCCCGGCCGATGGACCTGACCGACCAGGGCCACCAGGCGACCGCCGTGCTGAACGAGCGGTCGGAGGTCACCTGGCTGGAGCCCGTCCCGGACGGCCGGATCCTGCCGTCGAGCGCGGACCCGGCCGAGACCACGATGGCGCGCGAGTCGGTGCGGCTCGCCTTCATGTCCGCCATGCAGCACCTGCCCGCCAAGCAGCGGGCCGTGCTCATCCTGCGCGAGGTCCTGGCCTGGAAGGCCGCCGAGGTGGCCGAGCTCCTCGACACCTCGATCGCCTCGGTGAACAGCGCACTGCAGCGGGCCCGCGCGACCATCGAGGCGCACGGCATCCGCGAGACGGACGCGGCGGACCCCCTGGACGAGGACCAGCAGCAGCTCCTCAACCGCTATGTGGCGGCGTTCGAGGGGTACGACATGGATCTGCTGACCTCACTGCTGGCCGAGGACGCCGTCCTGTCCATGCCGCCGTTCGACCTGTGGCTGACCGGGCACGACGACATCATCGCCTGGCACATCAACCAGGGCATCGGCTGCAAGGGCTCGCGACTGCTGCCGACGGTGGCGAACGGCATGCCGGCCTTCGCGCAGTACAAGCCGGACCCCGAGGACGCATCCCGGCTCACGCCGTGGGCGCTGCAGGTCATCGAGCTCTCAGGGGGGAAGATCGTCGGCCTCAATGCCTTCCTGGACACCGAGCGCTGGTTCCCGCTCTTCGGGTTCCCCGACCACCTCGACGTCGACTAGGTCCAACAGGCCGACCAGGCCGAGGAGTTGGAGCAGCCGGGGTGCGGGATCCCGGATCCGCATCCTGGCGCCGGCTCTGCGCGAGGTCAGCTTGAGCCGGGCCAGCGCGTCGACGACGGCGAGGTCCGGCTGCGTCACCCGCCCGACGTCGCAGATGACGTCGGTGGCTCCGGTGCTGGTCAGGCATGCGCTGAGCTGGGCGCAGAGGGCTGGGGTGTCGGCCTTGGCGGGGCGGGCGGCGAGGGTGAGGGTGATCGGGGTGGGTGGGGTCATGAAGGGTTGACCTGGGGGGCGCCTGGAACTCATCGGTTCCGGGCGCCAGCCGTCAGTCGACGGGAAAGCCCGTGGTGTTGAGGGTGAGGTTGAAGGGTTCGGGAAGGTTGATCTCTTCACCGAACTTCACGGCTTGCAGGACGTGGTACACATCGCCCTTCGGTTCGCCGTAGAGCGTGACAGTGGGGCCTTTGGGAGCCCAACGGTCAATGAGGAGGTAGAGCGGAATGCCTGCCGCCGCGTAGCCAGCGGGCTTGCTGATTCGATCGTGGCGCGCGTTGGATTGCGAGGTGATCTCGACAACGAGCTCAGCCACAGCAGCCGGGATATAGGTCCCCTCCTGCAAGTAGCCCTCAGGTGCCACCACCAGGTCGGGAATATAAAGACCGAGGCGGTAAGGGATGGCGACAGCAAGCGTCTGAAAGATGCCCCAATCTTCAGGAATCACCGATGTCAGCTGACGCTGCGTTTTCCAAGCAATGATGTTGTGTGCTGCGGCAGGAGCTGGTGACACGGTGATGATCCCCTCGATGATCTCCACCTTGCAGCCCTCGGGCCAGTCCGACTCCTCCCAGAACCGGACAAGGTCGCCCCAACCCTGGTTGGGGTCGTGGTCGACGGTGAGTGCGCTCATGGCGGTCTCCTCTATCGGTGCGTCACCGAGTCCAGCATGCCGAACGGGACCGGTGGAGGTCCACCGGTCCCGTTCACCCGATCGAGAAAGCCCCCTGATCAGGCGATACGTTCCAGCACGACGGGGGTCGACGTGTGAGCCGTGCCCGGCGCCGCCACGTCGTACGCCGAACCCAGCGACTCCAGCGCGTACTCGAACCGCTCCGGCGTATCCGTGTGCAGGGTCATGAGGGGCTGGCCCTCGGTCACCGTCTCGCCCGGCTTGGCGTGGAGTTCGACGCCCGCGCCCGCCTGCACCGGGTCGTCCTTGCGGGCCCGGCCCGCGCCCAGGCGCCAGGCGGCGACGCCGATGTCGTACGCGTCCAGGCGGGTCAGTACGCCGGACCCCGGGGCCTTGACCACGTGCTGCTCGCGGGCCACCGGGAGCTCGGCGTCCGGATCGCCGCCCTGGGCCGCGATCATGCGACGCCAGACGTCCATCGCCGAACCGTCCGCGAGGGCCTTCGCCGGGTCGGCGTCCTTGATACCGGCCGCGTCCAGCATCTCGCGGGCCAGGGCGAGGGTCAGGTCGATGACGTCCTGGGGGCCGCCGCCCGCCAACACCTCGACGGATTCCCGGACTTCGAGGGCGTTGCCCGCGGTCAGGCCGAGCGGGGTGGCCATGTCGGTGAGCAGGGCGACCGTCTTGACGCCGTGGTCCGTGCCGAGGCCGACCATCGTGGAGGCGAGCTCGCGCGCGTCCTCGATCGTCTTCATGAAGGCGCCGGAGCCGACCTTCACGTCGAGGACGAGGGAGCCGGTGCCCTCGGCGATCTTCTTCGACATGATCGAGGAGGCGATCAGCGGGATCGCCTCGACGGTGCCGGTGACGTCGCGCAGGGCGTACAGCTTCTTGTCGGCGGGGGCGAGGCCGTCGCCGGCCGCGCAGATCACCGCGCCGGTGCTGTCGAGGACGCTGAGCATCTCCTCGTTGGAGAGCAGGGCGCGCCAGCCGGGGATCGACTCGAGCTTGTCGAGGGTGCCGCCGGTGTGGCCGAGGCCCCTTCCGCTGAGCTGGGGTACCGCCGCGCCGCACGCCGCGACCAGCGGGGCGAGGGGGAGGGTGATCTTGTCGCCGACGCCGCCGGTGGAGTGCTTGTCGGCGGTGGGGCGGGAGAGGGTGCTGAAGTCCATCCGGACGCCGGAGTTGATCATGGCGGCGGTCCAACGGGCGATTTCATCGCGGGTCATGCCGTTGAGCAGGATCGCCATGTTGAGGGCGGCCATCTGGTAATCGGCGACCTCGCCGCGGGTGTAAGCGTCGATCACCCAGTCGATCTGCTCGGGGCTGAGCTCGCCCCGGTCGCGCTTGGTGCGGATGACTGTGATGGCGTCCATGAGGGGTGGATCCTTCCGTTCGTTTTGATTCCCCACCCCGCCCCTTCCCGAAATTCTGCGAAGCCTTCCGCCCTTCGGGCGGTGTCCTCAAACGCCGGACGGGCTGGTACAACCAGCCCGTCCGGCGTTTGAGGACGAGGCCGAAGGCCGTTATCCAGGCAGGGGTCCGGGGGCGGCAGCCCCCGAGTCGCCGTCAGGCTTTCGGGAAGGGGCGGGGCGGGGATTACTTCAAATGGTCCGGGCCGAAAGCCTGAGGCAGCATCTCGGAGAGCGGGAGAACCCCGTCGGGGGTCTCCAACAACAGCTCGGCCCCGCCGAATTCGTACAGGAGCTGGCGGCAGCGGCCGCAAGGGACGAGGACGGCACCCGAGCCGTCCACGCACGTGAAGTGGGTCAGCCGGCCACCCCCGCCCGCCTGCAACGCGGAAACGAGCCCGCACTCGGCGCACAGCGACAGCCCGTACGACGCGTTCTCGACGTTGCAGCCGACGACCACCCGCCCGTCGTCCACCAGCGCGGCCACGCCGACCGGGAAGCCCGAATAGGGGGCGTACGCCCGGGACATGGCGTCCCGGGCCGAAGCCCGCAGGGCTTCCCAGTCGACCGCGGCCTGCGTCACTTGCCCTGGCCCTTCCGGTAGGGAACGCCGTTCGCCTTGGGCATCCGCAGGTTCTGCGCGGCGAGCGCGAGGACCAGCAGCGTGGCGATGTACGGCGCGGCCCCGATGAACTGTTTCGGCACCTCGTCCACGGTCAGGTAGGTCACCCCGGCGGCGATACCGGCGACCAGGGCGAGCCCCGACTGGACGTACTTCTTCTTCGTGAACTGCCATACCGCGACGCCGAGCAGCAGGATCGCGAGGAGCAGGAACATCGCCATGACGTTCTCCGCGCCGCGCTCCTTGAGCGAGCCGGTGAAGCCGAAGAGCAGCGCGCCCATCGCGATGCCCGCCGGACGCCAGTTGCCGAAGATCATCGCGGCGAGACCGATGTAGCCGAGGCCGACGGTCTGGCCCTCGCGGTAGAACGGGGCGGCCACCTCGGAGAGGAAGACACCGCCGAGGCCCGCGAGCGCGCCGGAGATGATGACGGCGACGTACTTGTAGAGGTACACGTTCACACCGAGCGACTCGGCCGCGATCGGGGCCTCGCCGCAGGAGCGCAGCCGCAGACCGAAGGCCGTACGCCACAGGATGAAGAAGCTGGCGACGAGCAGCACGATGGCCGCGACGGAGAGCCACGAGAGATCCGTGGTGAGACCGCCGAGGAAACCGGCCAGGTCGGAGACGAGGAACCAGTGTTTCTCGTTGAGTTTGACCAGTGCGTCGGACAGCCCTGGCACGGTCAGTGAGCCGAGCTCGTCGACCTGCGGGGACTGGGTCGAGCTGCCGCCCTCGAGCTTGCCGAAGGTCAGCTTGGACAGGAAGCGGGTCGCGCCGAGCGCCAGGATGTTGATGGCGACACCGGAGACGATGTGGTTCACGCCGAAGGTGACGGTGGCGATCGCGTGCAGCAGACCGCCGAGCATGCCGCCGATGATGCCGACGATCACGCCGGTCCACGGGCCCCACTGATAGCCGGCCCAGGCGCCGAACCAGGTGCCGAGGATCATCATGCCCTCGAGGCCCAGGTTGACCACGCCCGCGCGCTCCGACCACAGGCCGCCGAGACCGGCGAGCAGGATCGGTACGGCGACGGAGATCGCGGCGCCGACCTGGCCGACGGAGGTGATGTCGTTGGTGCCGGTGAGGGAGCGGACGAGCGAGAACAGCACCAGGCCGCCGAGGCCGAAGTAGAGCAGACGGCGCCAGTCGAAGCCTGAAGTGCGGGCGGGCGGCGCGGCCTTGGGAGCCGCCGGGGCGGTGGTCGTGGCAGCCATTACGCGGTCACCTTCTCAGCGGAGTTCTTCTTCGCAGCGGCCGCGAGCTCTGCGCCGACCTTCTGCTGCTGGCGCTTGAGGCCCCAGCGCTGCACGGACTCGTACGCGATGACCACGGCGAGGACGATGATGCCCTGCATGATCACGGAGATCTCGGACTCGTAGCCGTTGTCGTCGAGGGTGGTGGACGCCTTGTCGAGGAAGGCCCACAGGAACGCGCCGAAGGCCATGCCAAGGGGGTGGTTGCGGCCGAGCAGCGCGATGGCGATGCCGGTGAAGCCGTAACCGGCCGGGAAGTCCGACATGAAGGTGTGGGACTCGCCGAGCAGCGAGGGCATGCCGATCAGTCCGGCGAGCGCACCCGAGGCGAGCATCGCGATGAGGACCATCTTGCGGCCGCTGACACCGGAGGCGAGCGCGGCCGACTCGGAGGCGCCGGCCGCGCGCAGGTCGAAGCCGAAGCGGGTGCGGTTGAGCATCACCCAGTAGCCGACGCCGAGCAGGACGGCGATGACCAGGAAGCCGAAGACCTCGAAGTCGCCGTACGGAATGCCGGGGAACCAGGCGGACTCGGGCAGGTCGCCGGTGTTGAGGCCGTTGGCGCCCTTGGGCTGGTGGCCGAAGACGTCCTTCTGGATGAGGTAGCCGATGATCGCGGCGGCGACCGAGTTCAGCATGATCGTGGCGATCACCTCGCTGACGCCGCGGGTGACCTTGAGCAGCGCCGCGACGCCCGCCCACAGCGCGCCGACCACGACGGCGGTGACGATGACCGCGATCATCTTCACGACGCCGGGGGCCGGCAGGTTGAAGCCGACGATCGCGCCGACACAGGCACCGAGGCGGTACTGGCCCTCGACACCGATGTTGAACAGGTTCATGCGGAAGCCGACGGCCACCGCGAGTGCCGCGAGGTAGTAAGTGACCGCCTGGTTGATCACCAGCACCTGTACGTCGGGCCACTCCGATACGTAACTCACCATCAGGGAGTACGGCTCGAAGGGGTTCTTGCCCGTGGCGAGCAGGATGACCGAGGTCAGCGCGACCGCGACGACCAGGGCGAGGACCGGCGCGGCGAGCGCCAGGATCACCCGCTCCTTGGTGATTTCCCGCTTCATCGCCTTGGCTTCGACGGTGGCTTCTTGCTTCATCGGTCCTCTCCCCCGGTCTGCGCGGAGTTCTCGGAGTTCTCGGGGCCTTCGGGGGCGTCCTCGGCGTGCTCCAAGTGCCCGCTGGCGGAGCCGGTCATGGCCGAGCCGAGCTCCTGCGGGGTGATGGTGGCGGGGTCGGCGTCGGCGACCATGCGGCCGTCGTAGATGACCCGGAGGGTGTCGGACAGGCCGATCAGCTCGTCCAGGTCGGCGGAGATCAGCAGCACGGCGAGTCCGGCCCGGCGGGCCTCGCGGATCGCGTCCCAGATCTGCGCCTGCGCGCCGACGTCCACACCGCGCGTGGGGTGGGCGGCGATCAGGAAGCGCGGCGCGTGGCTCATCTCGCGGCCGACGATCAGCTTCTGCTGGTTGCCGCCGGAGAGCGAGGCCGCGGTGACCTCGATGCCGGGTGTGCGGACGTCGTACTCCTTGACGATCCGCTCGGTGTCGGCCTTCGCGCCCTTCGGGTCCAGCCACATGCCCTTGGAGTTGGGCTTCTCGGTGACGTGGCCGAGGATGCGGTTCTCCCAGAGCGGGGATTCGAGCAGGAGCCCGTGCCGGTGGCGGTCCTCGGGGATGTAGCCGATGCCCTGCTCGCGGCGCTTGCGGGTGGGCCAGGAGGTGATGTCCGCGCCCTGTGCGTCGCTCTTGGGCGAGGTCCCACCGGCGCTCTCCGCGCCGGCCATCCAAATGCTGCCGGAGTCGGCGGGCTTGAGGCCGATCAGGGCCTCGATCAGCTCGGACTGGCCGTTGCCCTCGACGCCCGCGATGCCCAGTACCTCGCCCGCGTGGATGGCGAAGGTCAGGTCGTCGAGGATCGGCTTGCGGCCCTCGGCGCCCAGGGTCAGGTTCTTGACGTCGATGACGACGCGGTCGGTGACCGTCGACTCGCTGGTCTCCGGCACCGGGAGCTGGCTGCCGACCATCAGCTCGGCGAGCTGGCGGGAGGTCGTCTCGGACGGGATCGCCGTGCCGACCGTGGTGCCGCGCCGGATGACGGTGATGTCGTCGGCGACGGACAGGACTTCGCCCAGCTTGTGCGAGATGAAGATGACCGACAGGCCCTCGGCCTTGAGCTCGCGCAGGTTGGCGAAGAGCGCGTCGACCTCTTGCGGGACGAGGACCGCGGTGGGCTCGTCGAGGATGAGGGTGCGGGCGCCCCGGTAGAGGACCTTGAGGATCTCCACGCGCTGGCGGTCGGCGACGCCGAGGTTCTCGACGAGTACGTCGGGGCGCACCCCGAGTCCGTACGCCTCGGAGATCTCCAGGATCTTGTTCCGGGCCTTGCTGCCGATGCCGTAGAGCTTCTCGCCGCCGAGGACGACGTTCTCCAGGACGGTGAGGTTGTCGGCGAGCATGAAGTGCTGGTGCACCATGCCGATGCCGCGGGCGATGGCATCACCGGGGCTGGCGAAGGTGACCTGCTCGCCGTCGATGGTGATGGTGCCCTCGTCCGGCTTCTGCATGCCGTAGAGGATCTTCATCAGCGTCGACTTGCCGGCACCGTTCTCACCGACCAGGGCGTGGACGGTGCCCTTGCGGACGGTGATGTCGATGTCGTGATTGGCCACGACGCCGGGGAATCGCTTGGTGATGCCGCGGAGCTCTACGGCCGCGGTCGCGCTGGCGCTGGCGGTGGAGGCTTTGATGGCGCACTCCCTCGGGGCGGGAAGGTAAGGAGGTGACAGGCGGTGAGGTGTCCGGAATGCAGTGCCCGAAAGGCGGTGCCCGGAAGCGACAGGAGGGTGGTGAAGGGAAGTTATCCTGTCATGAACATGCTACGCGCGTAGAGTTTGCAAGAAAAGGGCCACGATCAACACAAGGCCCGGAGGAGCGCGGTGCAACTCCCCCGAGCCTTGCGACGTGAAGCGTGAACTACCGCATCGGAGCGACTACTTGGCGGTTGCCGCAGTCACTACTTGGCGGGTTCCGTGGCGACCGTGATCTCGCCGGAGGCGATCTTCGCCTTGGCCTCGTCGACCGCCTTGATGACGTCGGTCATCTTGGCGAACTCCGGGTTCGACTTGGAGTAGCCGACGCCGTTCGCCTTCAGGTCGGAGGAGATGACGCCGGACTGCGGCTTGCCGTCCTCGACCGACTTGATGAAGTCGAACACCGAGCCCTCGACGTTCTTCAGCATCGAGGTGAGGATGACTTCCTTGAAGTCCTTGAGCGCCGGGATCTTGTACTGGTCCGAGTCGACGCCCAGGCCCCAGGAGTTGCCCTTGCCCTTGATGGCCTCGAAGGCGCCGCCGCCGGAGCCGCCGGCCGCCGGGTAGATGACGTCGGCCTTCTTGGAGAGCATGCCGCTCGCGACGCGCTTGCCGCCGGCCGGGTCCGCGAAGCCCTTGAAGTCGGGCATCTGGGTGATGTACTCGGTCAGCACGTTGACCTTGCCGCCCGAGGTGTCCTTGACGCCCTGCTTGAAGCCGGCCTCGAACTTCTTGATCAGCGGGGTGTCCACACCGCCGATGAAGCCCACCGTGTCGGTCTTGGTCGTCTTGGCGGCGACCACGCCCATCAGGTAGGAGCCCTGCTCCTCGGTGAAGACGAGGTTGGCGACGTTCTTCTGCTTCTTCTGCGCGTCGTCGACGACCGCGAAGCTGGTCTTCGGGTACTTCTTCGCGACCGTGTCGATGGCGGAGGCGTACGCGAAGCCGACACCGATGACCGGGTTGTAGCCCTGGCGGGCCATCTCGGTCAGGCGCTGCACCTTGTCGGCCTCGGACTCGCCGTCCTTGGGCTCCTTCTCGGAGCCGCTGATGCCGAACTCCTTCTTCGCCTTGTCGAAGCCGGCGGCGGCCGCGTCGTTGAACGACTGGTCGCCACGGCCGCCGACGTCGTACGCGAGACCGACGCCCTTCTCCTTCGACGAGCCGCTGCCGCCCTTGTCGCTGCCACAGGCAGAGACGGAGAGGGCGAGAGCGGCGGTCGCCACGCCACTGATAGCGATCTTGGTCACCCGGCGCACGTGGGTACCCCTTCACTTAAGGAAGCGCCCCGACCGGGGCTGACTTACCGGGAGCTTAACGCGCGTAGATGTCGCGTAAAGAGGGGTTCAACACCTGTTATTCAATCGAAGCGTTTCGGACAGGTGTCGAACAGCGTCGTACCGGTAAACCTGCAGCTCAGAGTTTGTTCCTGGCTGAAACAAGACGCCTGGTGGCCATGTGAATCCCGGCACACCGGCGCCGGATTCATCCCCTTTGCTCCGCGTCGAGCAGTGCGGCCGCGGTGAAGAGCTCCACGCCCGCCGTGATGGCCGATTCATCCGCGTCGAAGTCCCCTTGGTGAAGATCTCGAACGGTACGTTCCCCCGGCGTGCGCACCCCGAGGCGGGCCATGGCGCCGGGCACGTGCTCCAGGTACCAGGAGAAGTCCTCCCCGCCCAGGCTCTGTTCGGTGTCCTCGACGGCGTACGTACCGCGGCGGATGACCATCGCGTCGTGCAGCAGCTCGGTGACGACGGGATCGTTCACGACGGGCGGCACCCCGCGCACGTACTCGACGACCGACTTGGCCCGGTACATGTCGGCGACCTCCTGGATGGCGGCGCACACCACGTCGGGCGCCTCCCGCCAGGCCTCCAGGTCGAGGCAGCGCACCGTGCCGGAGAGCTCGGCGTGTTGCGGGATGACGTTGCACGCGTGGCCGGCCTCGATGCGTCCCCACGTCACGGCCAGACCGGAGCGGGCGTCGACCCGGCGGGCCACCAGCGCGGGGACCTCGCTGACGACCTTGGCGGCGGCGGTGACGAGGTCGGTGGTCAGGTGCGGCCGCGCGGTGTGCCCGCCGGGGCCGTCCAGGGAGACCTCAAGGCGGTCGCAGGCCGAGGTGATGGGCCCGTGCCTGAGCCCGATCCGGCCCGCGTCGACCTTCGGGTCGCAGTGCACGCCGATGATCCGGCCGACCCCGTCCAGCACCCTGGACTCGATGGCATCGGTGGCCCCGCCGGGCAGCACCTCCTCGGCCGGCTGGAAGATCAGCCTGACCGGACGCGGCAGCTGCCCCTTGCGCGCGAGCTCCGCGAGGACGAGGCCCGCCCCGAGGACGACCGTGGTGTGGACGTCGTGCCCGCAGGCGTGGGCGCGGTCCGGGACGGTCGAGCGGTACGGCGTGTCGACCTTGGTGTCCGGGATGGGCAGGGCGTCGATGTCCGCGCGCAGGGCGAGCATGGGGCGTACGCCGTCCCAACCCGGGCCTGCGGTGCCGTTGGCGCCTTCGGTGCCGATGTCGCACACGAGTCCCGTGCCGGTGTCGAGGACGCGGGGGGCGAGCCCGGCCCGCTCGAGCCGGGCCTTGAGCGCCGCGGTGGTCCGGAACTCCTGGTTCCCCAGCTCGGGGTGCATGTGCAAGTCACGCCGGAACGCGATGAGTTCGGCGCGCATCCCCTCGGGGAGCGCGCCGGGCAGGGCTGCGTCGGGCGCGGACTCGGTCTCTGAGGCCTCGGACTCGCGGGACTTGAGTTGGTTCACCCTGTGCAGGGTAGGGCGATGCAGGGGTCAACTAACCCTCGATCAACAAAAGTTCAGCCAGATTGGGGTAAGAAAGTGGGCCGTAGTGCGCATGGGCTACTGGTACGCCGGGTATGACCTTCTATTTATTCTCCAGCGCGACTCAAGGCAAGCCCGACCGGTGAGCACTCGGGCCTCGCTGGACGGTGGACGAGCTTCCCCTCAAAACCCTCCCCGCTTTCCTGCCACTGCAGTGCGCGGAATATGCCGTAGGAATCCCGCACTTCGGCTGAAAAGTCACCGTACGTACGGTGCCCGCGCGCCGGAAATCCCTGCGGCGTCGACTACGTACCCGCGAGGCACGGTTCACTTCGAGCCTGGCCGGATCGCGACGCAACCCCCGTACCGGGCCCTCGTACCGGCGATCACCCCACTGCTAGGCATTGCGCCGCCGGCACTCGACCGGCGCTGACCGCATACCCAGCTGGGGGGACACGCTCATGCTCAACCGTCGCAAGATCTTCACCGCCGTCGCCGCCGCCACCATGGTGGCCGGACTCTCGGCCGGCACCGCCGCGGCCGCCACCCCGACGGCCGGCCCGCAGGGGCCCGCGTACACGGCCGCCCGCAGCTGCGCCTACTACACCGGCACCACCCTCACCGACCGCGGCGACAAGGGCCTGAGGGTCAAGGAGGTCCAGTGCCTGCTGCTCTCCTGGGGCTTCAACGTCGGCCCCGACGGAGTCGACGGCGACTTCGGCCCCAACACGGAGGGGGCCGTGCGGCAGTTCCAGGGCTGGTACGGGGGCCTGTCGGTGGACGGGCAGGTGGGGGTGAACACGTGGCGGGCGCTGCGTAGTTGACCCTTCGCACGGAGAGCCCCGGCGTGCGTGCGCGCCGGGGTTCGGCGCGGGGCGAGCGGGCAGCCGGCGGCGAGCGCGGGGCGCTGGACGGTGTACGTGGGGGAAAAGGGGCTCCAGGTGGGCCGATATGTCCTAAATGACGGCCCCTTTCCCCCCACTTGAGGTCGGGCGACCGCTTCGGGGGCCTTCGCTGAAGTCGCTCACTTCGAGGCAGTCGCCGCTGTCGCCGGCGTCTCGACCAGGCGGTCGCGCCCCCTACGCCGAGGGCCCCCTCGCCCCTCCGTGGCGCCGCGGTCGCCCGTGCGGCCCTGCGTGGCTCCTGACCTCGAACGGGTGATCCCAGGCTGAAACGCCGTGGCGGCGGATACGCTCGTGAACAGTGGATCCCCGTAAGGAGGGTGCCGTGGCCGTCATGATGCACGAGACGTCTATCGCTGATGCTGCCGAACGCCTTTGGGACGAGCTTCCCGGGCACCGAGTGGAGATCCTCAATGGGAGCATTGTCGTGACGCCACCACCGGATGGTCCGCACCAGGAGACGTGTTCCGAGATCGACTTCGCGTTCCGTCAGGCCGGCGGTCGGGAGGCTGGCCTGAAGGCGCTCGCGGGCATCGGGCTGTGGCTGCCCACCGGGCCGGACGACTACGCCATCCCGGATCTGTCCATCGTTGACGGCGACTACAAGGACGCGCTGGTCGCGAAGAACTGCTATGCCCCGAACGTCTTCCGGCTGGTCCTGGAGATCACGTCCACCAACTGGTCGAACGACCTGATCATCAAGGTCGGTGTGTACGCGGCCGCAGGTATTCCGGCCTACCTCGTCGTAGACCGCAAGCACGATGTGGTGGTGCTGCACACCGACCCCGAGGCAGACGCGTACGCCACCTGCGTCACGTACAAGCGCGGCAGCTCCGTGCCCCTGCCGGAGTCGGTGGGTGTCGCACTCGAGCTCTCCGTGGACCGCCTCCTGGACGGCGACGAGGACTGACGGTCGGCGGGCATCACGTCGGCTGGAAGACCGTCACCGCCTGTCCGTCAGCCGCAGCCGCAGCAGGGGTGTCAACCACCCCTCCACATACCGGTGCAGCAGCCACGCGAGCGTGAGCATCAGCCCGATCGTCAGGCCGAAGGTCGCCCACGCCGGGACCCCGAAGCCCCGGTGCAGGAAGCGGACCGAGACCCAGCCCAGGTGTTCGTGCACCAGGTAGAAGGGGTAGGTCAGCGCGCCCGCCGTGGTGAGCCAGGCCCAGTTGACGCGGTGCAGCCAGCCGAGCGCGATCGCGGCGACCGCGGCGAAGCCGGCCGTGATGATCGCGATGATGACGAGTGAGGGGCGGTAGGAGAAGAAGTCGGGGTTCGGGGCGTGCCAGAGGCGGTCGACCGCGAAGTGCTGGCCGAGGAGCCAGCTGACTCCGACGATGCCCCAGGCCGCTGCGTCCCGGCGGTCGCGGTGCACCAGGTAGAGGCCGATGCCGCCAATGAAGAACGGGGCGTACTCCGGCATCAGGACCAGGTCCAGGAGGGGCTCGTTCGCGCCCTCGGTGATCGCCGCCGCCAGGGTCCAGACCGCGCAGAAGAGGATGATCCGCTGCCGGTTGGCGCCCGGCAGGACGATGCACAGCGCGAAGAGCGCGTAGAAGCGGATCTCCGCCCAGAGGGTCCAGCACACGCCGAGCACGCGGTCGGCGCCGAGCGGCTGTTGGAGCATGGTCAGGTTGACCAGCATGTCGCTGGGTGAGACCGCCTCGTACACGACCGGTGGGAGCGCGAAGACCGCCGTCACCAGGAGGACCGCCGCCCAGTACGACGGCAGCAGGCGGGAGGCCCGGGAGGCGAAGAAGGAGCGGATCGGGCGGCCCCAGCCGCTCATGCAGATCACGAAGCCGCTGATCACGAAGAAGATCTGGACGCCTAGGCAGCCGTACGCGAACCACTCGTGGGCGGTGGGGAATTGGGCCTTCGGGGACGTGCCCCAGGCCGCGCCGATCTCGCCGTCGCGGCCGCCGTAGTGGTACGCGGCCACCATCAGCGCGGCCAGCAGGCGCAGGCCGTCCAGGGCGCGCAGCCGGGAGGCGCGGGGCTTTGAGCCGGTGGTGTGGGGAGTGGGGGTGGCAGCGGGAGTGGGGCCCGCTGCCCTTGTGGGGGGAGTGGCGTACGTGGTGCTCATCCGAGGGCGGCTCGTTTCAGCGCCCGTGCCCGCTTGGCCACTCGTCTCACCGTCGCATTGCGCGGGATGAACCCGAGCTGTGCCGGGATGCCGCCCGGCAGGGCGAGGGAGGTGAGGCGGCGGCGCTTGAAGTAGCGCCAGGTGCGGGTGTTCAACTGCCGCGAGAGGTACGTCTCGGCGGCGGGGCGCAGGTTCGGGTAGATCTGCGCCTGCATGGCGAAGCCGACCGTCTGGAGCAGGCCGGTGAGGTCCGCCTCTAGGGACTGGGCCTCGACCGCTGCCTTGTCGGTGAGTTCGGGCAGCAGGGCGTCGACGATCGTGACGGGGACGCGGTTGCTGTTCTGGTACGGGGTCAGGCGTTCCAGGAGAACGTCGGTGCCGATGCGGGCGACCGGGAGGTCGTACAGCGCGGAGGCCGTCAGGAGCGCGGTCGAGAAGCAGCCGACCACCAGGGCCGGGCGCATGCGCTGGTACAGGACCTCGGCGAGGACGGGCTCGTCGAGGACGGTCAGCGAGGCACCGAGCTTCGCCGCCTCGTCCTCCAGCTGGCGGGACCAGCGGGCCGGTGCGGAAGGGTGGGGCTTGAAGACGATCTCGGTGTGGCCGAGTGCGAGGGCGCCCTTGAGCATGCGGACGTGGAGGTTCTCTTCTTCCTCCGCCGTGAGGATGTCCAGGGCGGAGAGGTACTGGCCGAGCAGGAGCGCGGGCCGTTCGATCTCCGGCAGCGCGGGGGCCATGTCCGCCAGGTCGGCGAGGACCTTGACGAAGGCGTCCGTCGGGACGATCTCGGGGCCGACGCCGAACTCCGTGAGGAGCAGGGGTTCGAGGCCGGGGACCAGGTCCAGGTGGAGCAGGCGGTCGATGCGGGTGCCGACCAGCGGGTCGATCTTGCTGCGGGTGGGGCCGTAACTCATCAGGCCGTCCGCGTACACGTCGAGCGGGGCGCCGGTGAAGATCTGCGCGAGCGCGAGGGCCGGGTTGACCTGGATGGACTCGACGGCCAGGGACACCTCGTCGTCGCCGAGGTTCCAGAGCATGCGCAAGTAGCGCTCCCACAGGACCGTGTCGTCGGGGCGCGGGGCCCAACCTCCCGGGTGGAAGGGCGAGATGGCCTCGTTCCAGGACAGGACCTCGTCGAACCGCCCCCGCAGCAGTTCGAAGCCGGGCATCTCGTCGAGGGCGGGCGTCGTCTCGGGGGTCGCCGCGTTGTTGCTGACCAGGAGGATGCGCCGGTCTGCGGGGCCGAAGCAGTCCGAGTCGAGGGCGGCGGCGAGGGTCGCGGTGCCGTAGAGGGTGGAGGCGAAGAAGATCTGCGTGGTCCGGGGGGTCTTGGGGCTCGTGCGGGCCATTACGCCGCCACCTCCGTGGACACCGGGCGCCGGCGCAGGCGGCGAAGGCGCGAGGCGCGCTGAATGTCCATGGAGTCCAGGGCGTCGTTGAGTACGTCCTGCGGCATTCGCTTCAATGCCGCCGCGCTCATCGAGCGGAGCTTTCTGGCCACGGCTGGTTCGAACCTTTCAATGGATCCCAAGTGGTGGGAAATAATTGCGCAGTACGTACGGACCGCCTTCGGCAGCAATTGCGCGGCGTCCCGGTCCTGCGCCGTTTCCCGTACCACCTGGTCGAACGCCCGGATGAAATCGAGCTGCCTTACGTCGCCGATCTGGGTGAGCGAGGAGGCGACGCCGCGCCGGTAGAACACGCCCAGGTGCGAGGCCACGGCGAAGGATTCGGCCTCGCGGTGCAGCTTCCAGATCCAGGGCCGGTCCTCTGCCGTGCGCAGGCCGTCCGTGAAGTGCAGGAGGCCCTTGTCGGCGAGGCGGCGGTGGTAGATGCCGGCCCAGGCGTACGCGTAGTCGACGGAGGTCGAGCGGTCGGCGGGCAGGATCGCCGCGCGCGGGTCCATGACGACGCCGCGCCGGCCGTGCGGGACGCGGTGGACCGAGCGGGCCCTGGCGGTGCACTGGACATGGTCGACGCGTACGAAGTCGCAGCCCAAGTCCTCGATGGAGGCCAGGAGTTGCTCGTAGTAGCCGGGGGCCAGCCAGTCGTCGCCGTCCAGGAAGGTGACGTACTCGCCACTGGAGGCGTCGAGGCCGGTGTTGCGTGCGGTGGCGAGTCCGCCATTTTGCTCATGCCGGACAAGTCTGATCTGCGCGACATCGGAGAGCTCGCGCTCGGCGCGCGCGAGGATCTCCGGAGTCCCGTCTCTGGAACAGTCGTCGACGAGGACGAATTCGAAGTCGGCACGCGCGTTGGCCCTGAGACTCCTCAGGGTGTCGGGCGCGTATTGCTGCACGTTGTAGAACGGCACGATGACGGAGAGCTTAACCACGCAGGGGACGTTAGGTGGCCGCGCCTCATTCGTCTTGGCCCTTGGGGAAATGCCGGATGAACGAAGAGTGTAGGAACAGTTAACCCGGCAGCTCCCGGGGCCAGTTGGCCATTCGTCGGCGCGCTGTTAACCCTTTGTTGCATTTGAAGTCGGCCGCTGGGCGAAATGGCTTCCTAGCGTCTGCGACGTGCCAAGTACGAAGAGAACGCAGCGGGTTGCCGTACTCGCGGATTCCGACACCCGATGGAAATGGGGGGCGCTCACCGCCAACCGTATCGCATCGGACATTTCGTCGGACATTCGTCTGGACGGCTATCTGCTCCGCGGGCGGGCCACCCCCACCGCCAGGCAGCTCGACGAGGTCGGTGTGCGCAGCGACGCGCTGCACGAAGTGACCGGCGTCGAGTTCCTGCGGGCGATGGAGTCGGCTCGCGAGCAGTCCGGCCCGTACGACATCGTCGTCCTCGCCCTGGTGGGCGGGGCCGTCCAGGCCATGCTGCACGGGCTCGCCCACGCCTGGCAGGGCGCGGGCAGGCGTCCCGTGGTCGTCACCGGATACGTCGGCGTCGTCTACGAGAAGCTCGCGGACGGGCTGCTGCTCCGGCACGGTGCGGATGTCGTCCTCGCCAACTCCCGGCAGGACGCGGAGCGTTTCCGCGCCGTGTACGAGGGGGTGGGCGCCGACGCCACGAGCGTGGTCGAGGCCGCGCTGCCGTTCCTCGGCGGGGCGCCGTACACCGAGAAGCACGACCCCTACACGGTCACGTTCGCCGCTCAGCCCTCCGTCCCGGAGAGCCGCGCGGACCGTACGTACCTGCTCAAGCGCATGATCCGGCACGCGAAGCTGCACCCGGCGCGCGAGGTGCTGATCAAGCTGCGGTCGAAGCCGGGCGAGCACACCACGCACCTGGAGGAGTTCCCCTTCCAGAAGCTGGTGCAGAAGCATCCGCTGCCCGCCAACTGCCGCCTCGTCTACGGGCACATGGGCGAGGTGCTCGACCGGACCGATCTGCTGGTCACGGTCTCGTCGACGGCCGCCCTGGAGTCGCTGCACCGCCGCATCCCCACCGCGGTCCTCACCGACAACGGGGTGCGCGAGGCGCTCGGCAACCACCACTTCATCGGCTCCGGATGCCTGGCTTCCTGGGACCAGTTGGACGCCGGCCACATCCCGGCGCCCGACGAGGAGTGGCTGGCGCGGCAGGGCGTGGCCGCCGACGGGACGTACGAGAACGCCTTCGACCTCGCGAAGAAGCGCGTCGCCGAGCTGGGCGCGGAGCCCCAACTCCCGCCCCTGCGGCCCTACTACAGCCCCACCACCGCCCCCGGCTACCTCCCCGGCATCCTCGCCCGGCACCACCTGGGCCCCGACGGCGCGCCGCTGCCCGGCTCCCCCGCGGCGGCCCGGCAGCCCGGTCCGGTGCGCCAGGTCGTGCGGCAGGCCGCGCGCGGTGCGTACCGGCACGGCGTGCAGCGCGTCGCGCCCGTGATCCGACGGATGGGCGAGCTGTGAAACCTCACTACTTCCCGTACGTCCCCACGACTTCCCGTACGTCCCCGCGTGCGGCCCCTCGACTCCCCCAAGGAGACCTCCCCATGACCCACCCGGAAGCGGGACAGGGCGCCGGACAACCGGTGCGCCGCGTCCTCGCCGTGATCCCCGCCCGTGGCGGCTCGAAGGGCGTGCCCGCCAAGAATCTGGCCCCGGTGGCCGGGGTGCCGCTGGTCGCCCGTGCCGTACGGGAGTGCCGTGCGGCACGCCACGTCACGGACGTCGTGGTCTCCACGGACGACCCGGCGATCGCCGCCGTGGCCCGGCAGGCGGGCGCGGAGGTCGTGCTGCGCCCGGCCGCCATCGCGGGCGACACCGCCACCTCCGAGGCGGCCGTGCTGCACGCCATGGACGCCCACGAGGGACTGCACGGCGACCGCGTGGACGTCGTACTCCTGGTGCAGTGCACCAGCCCGTTCCTCACCCGCGAGGACGTGGACGGGGTGGCCGGCGCGGTCGTCGAGCAGGGGGCCGACACCGCGCTGACCGTGGCGCCGTTCCACGGCTTCGTGTGGCGCGACGACGCGGACGAGGTGGGCACGGCGGACGGAGCGGTCATCGGGGCCCAGCGCACCACCGCCACCGAAGGGGGCGGGACGGCCACCGTCGTCACCGGCTCCAAGACCTCCGGCGGGTACGGCGTCAACCACGACAAGTCGTTCCGGCCGCGCCGCCAGGACCGCCCCCAGGACCTCCTGGAGACCGGCGCCGCCTACGCCATGGCCGCCGACGGCTTCCGCGAGCACAAGCACCGCTTCTTCGGCCGTACGGAACTCGTCCGCACCGACCCCGCAAGGGTGTTGGAGGTCGACGACCCGCACGACCTGGCCCGCGCCCGCGCCCTTGCCCCCCTCCTCGACCGCGAAGAGCTCCCCACGCCCGGGGACATCGACGCGATCGTCATCGACTTCGACGGCACCCAGACCGACGACAAGGTGCTGATCGACTCCGACGGACGGGAGATCGTCGCCGTGCACCGCGGCGACGGACTCGGCATCGCCGCCCTGCGCAAGTCGGGCATCCCGCTGCTGATCCTGTCCACGGAACAGAACCCGGTCGTCGCCGCCCGGGCCCGGAAGCTACAGATTCCGGTCCTGCACGGCATCGACCGCAAGGACCTCGCACTGAAGCAGTGGTGCGAGGACCAGGGCATCGCGCCTGAGCGCGTGCTCTACGTCGGCAACGACGTCAACGACCTCCCGTGCTTCGCCCTCGTCGGCTGGCCCGTGGCGGTCGCGAGCGCCCATGACGTCGTGCGCGGCGCCGCACGCGCCGTCACCACCGTCCCCGGTGGCGAAGGCGCGATCCGAGAGATCGCCAGCTGGATCCTCGGCCCCTCTCTCGACTCCCTCAACAAGTAAGGAACCACCTGTCATGACCTCCACCTCCCGTCTCCGTACGCTCGGCAACAAGACCGCCGGGCCCGGCCGCCCCGTCTACATCACCGGCGAGATCGGCATCAACCACAACGGCGACCTCGAGAACGCCTTCAAGCTGATCGACGTGGCCGCCGAGGCCGGCTGCGACGCGGTCAAGTTCCAGAAGCGCACCCCAGAGATCTGCACCCCGCGCGACCAGTGGGACATCGAGCGCGACACCCCCTGGGGCCGGATGACGTACATCGACTACCGCCACCGCGTGGAGTTCGACGAGACCGACTACCGCGCCATCGACGAGCACTGCAAGAAGCGCGGCATCGACTGGTTCGCCTCCCCGTGGGACACCGAGGCCGTCGCGTTCCTGGAGAAGTTCGACCTGCCGGCCCACAAGGTGGCCTCCGCCTCCCTGACGGACGACGAGCTGCTTCGCTCGCTGCGCGCCACCGGCCGCACGATCATCCTCTCCACCGGCATGTCGACCCCGAAGCAGATCCGCCACGCGGTCGAGGTCCTGGGCAGCGACAACATCCTTCTCTGCCACGCCACTTCGACCTACCCGGCCAAGGCCGAGGAGCTCAACCTGCGCGTCATCAACACCCTGCAGGGCGAGTACCCCAACGTCCCGATCGGCTACTCCGGCCACGAGACCGGCCTGCAGACCACCCTCGCCGCCGTCGCCCTCGGCGCCACCTTCGTCGAGCGTCACATCACCCTCGACCGCGCCATGTGGGGTTCCGACCAGGCCGCGTCCGTCGAGCCGGGCGGCCTCACCCGCCTCGTCCGTGACATCCGCACCATCGAGGCCTCCCTCGGCGACGGTGTCAAGAAGGTGTACGAGTCGGAGCTCGGCCCGATGAAGAAGCTGCGCCGCGTCGAGGGTGTCGTCGCCCAGGCCGGCGACCGCGAGCCGGTCGCGGTCTGACGTGACCTCTCCGAACGGGCCCACCGGCGCCCCCCGGGATGCGGGAGTGCCCAGCCCCCGCATCCCGGGCCGCCGGCGCCCGCCCGCCACGGCGGGCTCCGCCACAGCGGGCGAACCCGGGCCCGCCGCCCCGCGCGCCGCCAAGTCGGCGCGCGGGGCGGAGACCCTGGCCTTCGTCGAGAGCCCGGTCCAGCTCCTCAACGTCCTGGAGTGGGCCCACTCCGACGCCCTGCGCGTCGGCGAGCCGCTCTCCGCCGTGCCCCCGCAGATCCGGCGCGACGTGCCGGTCTCCCCCGAGGTCTCGGCGCTGACCATCGTGGTCCTCTCCCCGCTCGACCCCATGTCCCGGGGCCAGCTGCGCCGCGTGGCCGAACTCGCGCGCGACCAGGGCCACACCGTGCGCTGGCAGGAGGCGCGCGGCGGGACCATGGCGCCCCTGCACACCATCGGCGGACTCGCCTCGAAGCTGCGCCGTGCCAAGCGCGTGGTGATCGGCGACCCCTTCTCGCGCTACGTACAGCTGCTCCTCACCATCACGCGCGCCCGCGACCTGGTCGTCGTCGACGACGGCACCGCCACGATGGAGTTCATCTCCCAACTCGCCCGCGGCGAACGCCTGGTGCGCTGGCACCGGCGCGGCGGCCGCCTCGGCGTACGCGACCTCGTCTTCGCCCCGTTCTCGGCCTCGGCCCGCCGCCGGCTGACCCCCGGCGGGAAACGTACGGTCGAGGTCTTCTCCTCCATGCCGGTCGAGGCGCCCGAGGGCGTCACCGTCGTGGAGAACGCCTTCGCCTGGACCCGCGCCACCTTCGGCCCGCCCCGCATCACCAAGGGCGCCGACCTGGTGGGGACTTCACTGGTCGAGACGGGCGTGGTCGACACCGACCGCTATCTCGAAGCGGTCGGACAGCTGGCCCGTACGCACGGCGCGACCCGCTATTTCGCGCATCGCCGGGAGGCCACGGACAAGCTGCACCGGCTCGCCCGCGAGACCGGCCTGGAGATCGTCCGCCCCGACCTCCCCCTCGAACTCATCGCCCGCAGAGGCCCGATCGGCCGGACGATCCTCAGCTTCCCCTCGACGGTCGTGCACACGCTGCCGCTCGCCCTCGCCGGCACGGAGGTCGAGGTCGCGGTCTGCGACATCGACCCGGCCTGGCTGACGGAGAACGCCTCGCCGCGGGCGCAGGGCTTCCTCTCGGGCGTGACGGGGACGGCCCGGGACGTGCATCGGCTGCAGTCGGTGCGTACGGCTTAGGGGCCGGTCAGTTGCCCTCGTCCCGACGGCGGCGGAGCATCGCGAAGCCGAGACCACCCGCGCCTGCCGCGGCCATGCCGCCGCCCGCGGCGAGCAGGGCGGGGTGGCTGCCGCTGTTGCCCTGACTCTGGTCCACGCCTTCGGCACCGGCCTTCACGCCGCCCTTCGGGGCGGCTTTGTCGTTCTTCTGCTGGCCGTTGTGGCCCTGCTTCTGATCCTGCTTGTGGTCCTTCTTCTGATCCCGCTTCTCGTCCTTCTTCTCGTCCTTCTTGCCGTTGAGGTACGTGATGCCGATGTGGCCGTTGTCCGGGCTCAGGTCGTACTTCACGCCGTCGTGCGTCACGGTCGGGTGCGTGGCGGACAGCGTGGCGATCTCCTTGCCCTTCACGCTGATGATCGCGACGAACTTGCCGCCCCGGTCCTGGACTTTGGCCTTGGCCCCGTTGCCGAGGGTGACCTCGAAGACCTCGCCCCACTTCGGCTTGGCCGAGGGCTCGTTCGTGGCGGAGGGGCTGGGCGAGGGTTCGGACGACGCGAAGGCGGTGGTGGCGGGGATGGCCAGGGCGATGGTGCCGGTGACGATCGCGGCGGTGCGGACGGCACGGCGGGGTACGTAGCGCATGATCGTGGGCTCCTCGTAGCTGGGGGCTGTTGCCTTGTGCCGGTAAAGCTACGAAGTGGACATTTTGGTACGTCGACAGTGACGTAACGATCATCAAGGAACTGTCCCGCGACCTTGTAACAGCCCGCGCTCAACCCAGCAGCGTGCGCCCGATCCCCTCGATCACGGCCGCCAACCCCGCCTCGAATCCGGCGTCGTGGTCCCGGAACATCTCGGCCCCGGCGGTCGCCGCAAGGGGGAACTCCGCGAGCCGTTCGGCGCGCGCGTCGAGGTCGTAGCCCTCGACTCCGGCGGCCGGGTCGGGACCCATGGCCTGCTCCTCGATGACGTAACCGATCGAGTAGCTGTACGCCGTGAACCAGGCCCGCGCCGCGGCGGCGGGGGCGAATCCGGACGCGGTCAGCACCCGCAGATGGGCCTCCATCGGCACCGCGTACGACATGTCCGTGAAGCGCGTACCGCTGTAGACCTTGGCGCCGTCGCGGTAACGCAGCAGGTGCTCGCGCAGCCCGCGCATCGCGCCGCCGAGCGCCTCGCGCCAGTCGGTGTCGGGGCCGAAGACCAGATCCGCGGTCATCCGCCGCAGCATCTCCGTGGCCATCTCGTCGAGCAGCGCCTGCTTGTCCTTGAAGTGCCAGTACAGGGCGGGCGCCTTGACGTCGAGCTCCTTGGCGATGGCGCGCAGGGAGAGCCCTTCGAGGCCGACCTCGTTCAGGAGGCGGAGGGCGGTGTCGGCGACGCGCGCCCGGTCGATCTTCGCAGTGGCCACCGACCAAATCTAACACCGTTAAGGGTTGACAACTTAACAGCGTTAAGGGCACGCTTCGAGCCATGGAACTTAACGATGTTAAGGAAACAGGGGTCGATGTTCTGGTGGTCGGCGCAGGCCCCACCGGCCTCGCCCTCGCCGTCGATCTGGCCCGGCGCGGGGTGCGTGCGCTCGTCGTCGAGAAGGCGGCCGGGCTGTTCCCCGGCTCGCGCGGCAAGGGACTGCAGCCGCGCACCCTGGAGGTCTTCCACGACCTCGGCGTCATCGACGAGACCCTCGCCTCCGGCGCGCCCGCCCTGGTCGGCATGGCGTGGATCGGCGGGGAGCGGCAGGGCGAGCACGACGTGTTCGCGGACGACCTGATCGAGGCCACCCCGGACCGGCCGTACGCCGGCCGGCCCTGGATGCTGCCCCAGTGGCGCACCCAGGAGATCCTGCTCGCGCGGCTCCGACAGCTCGGCGGGGACGTCGAGTTCGGCACGGCGGTCGACGCCCTCACCCAGGACGCCGACGGGGTCACGGCCGAGCTGTCTACGGGCAGGGCCGTACGCGCCCGCTACGCCGTGGCGGCCGACGGCGGGCGGTCCACCGTGCGGGCGGGGCTCGGCATCGCCATGGCGGGCGAGGCGGTCGACCCGGCGCCGTCCCTGGTCGCCGATGTGCGCCTCGCGCCCGGCGCGCTCGACCGGGACAACTGGCAGCTCTTCCCGGCCTCCCCGGAAGGCTTCCTCGCGCTCTACCCGCTGCCGGGGACCGCGGACTTCCAGTTGCAGGCCCAGTTCGCGGAGGCAGCCCCGGACTTCAAGGTGGACCTCTCGCTCGACGGCATACGCAAGCTCGTCGCGGCCCGCACTCCGCTCGCCGCCGAGGACGTCACCGAGGTCCGCTGGGCCTCCGACTTCCGCCCGCGCACCGGGCTCGCCGACCGTTTCCGGGCGGGGCGGGTCTTCCTCGCGGGGGACGCGGCGCACATCCACTCGCCGGCGGGCGGGCAGGGGCTGAACACGAGCGTGCAGGACGCGTACAACCTGGGCTGGAAGCTGGGCCTCGTGCTGCGGCACGGGGCGCCGGACGCCCTGCTCGACACGTACGAGGAGGAGCGCCGCCCCATCGCGGCGGACGTGCTCGGCCTGTCGACGCGGGTCCATCACGGCGAGACCAAGCGGGGGCGGGCGACCCAGCAGCTCGGCCTGGGCTATCGGGGGTCGTCGCTGTCGGTGGGCTCGGCGGGGGCCCTGGTGACGGGCGACCGGGCGCCGGACGGGGTGGTCGGCGGGGTGCGGCTCTTCGACGCGTTCCGCGGCCCGCGGTTCACGCTGCTCGCGGTCGGCGTCGGGGCCGGGTCCGAGGCCGAACTCCCCTCATTCGAGGGCGAGTTGGCGCGTACCGTACGCATCGCTGCCTACGACGCGTACGGCGTAGGACTCTTCCTCGTCCGGCCCGACGGATATCTCGGCTGGGCGGGCCAGGACCCGGCAGGGGCCGAGGACTACCTGGCCCGGCTCGGCCCGCGCCCGGAACGGAATCAGTCGCCGTCGAGGAGAGTATCCACGGAGAGGTCGAGCGTGACACCCACGGATGCGGGGACGGGGACGGCCTGACCTCGCTTGTAGCAGGAACGAGTTCCGTACTCATCCCCGTGGGGGCCCGAGTACATCAGGACCTCGTCGTGCTTGCGGTCGACGACGAGGTATGCGGGGATGCCGGCCCTGGCATACGTCTCGACCTTCGTCACCAGATCGTTGCCCCAGTTCGACGAGGTCACTTCCATGACCAGGCGGAACACATGAGGGGCGTAGCAGTTCTTCTCCACCAGCTCGTCCCTGTAGTCCTCGTCGACGACGGAGAAGTCGGGCACTGCGTAGTCGTCCGGTCCGGTGGGCAGCCAGAGGCCGATGCCCTGCAGGTAGCGAAGGCCTGCCTCGCGGGCTCCCGCCTTGTGAAGCTCCACGGTCACCCAGGAGAGTGTGTTCCGGTGCGAACCGTCCGGCGGCGGTGTCGCAACGATGCTCCCGTTGAGGATCTCCACCCGGTGCCCGGGCAGCTCTTCCCAGAGGCGGTCAGCAGCTTCGGTAAGCGACGTCTCGTGCACAGTCACGGCCACAGCAGCCTCCTTTCGGGAACACTCTCCTTGAGAGTAACCGGGGGCGCCGGAGTTCCGCCCGGGATCACCCGTTCGAGGCCCCGACGCCCGGGCACCCACTCAGCCGCAACCCTGGACTAGAACGCGTCCGTGGGCACGTAAGTCCCCCACACCTCCCGCAGCGCATCACAGACCTCGCCGACCGTGGCCTTCGCCTTGAGCGCGTCCTTCATCGGGTAGAGGACGTTCGCCTCGCCCTTCGCCGCGTCCTGCAGCGCCACCAGCGCCGCGTCCACGGCGGCCTGGTCGCGCTCGGCACGCAGCTTGGCGAGACGTTCCGCCTGCTGGGCCTCGATCGCCGGGTCGACGCGAAGCGGCTCGTACGGCTCCTCGGCATCCAGCTGGAAGCGGTTGACGCCGACGACGACGCGCTCGCCGGAGTCGGTCTCCTGGGCGATGCGATAGGCGCTGCGCTCGATCTCGTTCTTCTGGAAGCCGTGCTCGATGGCGCTGACCGCGCCGCCCAAGTCCTCGACGCGCTCCATGAGTTGAAGGGCAGCCGCTTCCACGTCGTCCGTCATCTTCTCGACGACGTAACTGCCGGCGAAGGGGTCGACGGTCGCCGTCACATCGGTCTCGTACGCGAGTACCTGCTGCGTACGCAGGGCGAGGCGGGCGCTCTTGTCGGTCGGCAGCGCGATGGCCTCGTCGAAGGAATTGGTGTGCAGCGACTGCGTACCGCCGAGGACCGCGGCGAGGCCCTGGACGGCGACGCGGACCAGGTTCACCTCGGGCTGCTGGGCGGTGAGCTGGACGCCCGCGGTCTGGGTGTGGAAGCGGAGCATCAGCGACTTGGGGTTCTTGGCGCCGAACTCGTCCCGCATGACGCGCGCCCAAATCCTGCGCGCGGCGCGGAACTTGGCGACCTCCTCCAGGATCGTCGTGCGCGCGACGAAGAAGAAGGACAGCCGGGGGGCGAAGTCGTCGACATCCATGCCGGCGGCCACGGCGGTACGTACGTACTCGATGCCGTCCGCGAGTGTGAAGGCGATCTCCTGCGCGGGCGAGGCACCCGCCTCGGCCATGTGATAGCCGGAGATCGAGATGGTGTTCCACTTCGGGATCTCGGCCTTGCAGTACTTGAAGATGTCGGCGATCAGACGCAGCGAGGGCTTCGGCGGGAAGATGTACGTCCCGCGCGCGATGTACTCCTTGAGCACGTCGTTCTGGATGGTGCCGGTGAGCTGGTCGGCCGGGACGCCCTGCTCCTCGCCGACGAGTTGGTAGAGGAGGAGGAGCAGCGCGCCGGGGGCGTTGATGGTCATCGACGTCGAGACCTTGTCCAGCGGGATGCCGCCGAACAGGATCCGCATGTCCTCGATCGAGTCGATGGCGACCCCGACCTTGCCGACCTCGCCGGAGGCGATCGCGGCGTCGGAGTCGTGGCCCATCTGGGTCGGCAGGTCGAAGGCGACGGACAGGCCCATGGTGCCGTTGGCGATCAGCTGCTTGTAGCGGGCGTTGGACTCGACGGCCGTACCGAAACCGGCGTACTGGCGCATCGTCCACGGGCGTCCCGTGTACATCGACGGGTACACGCCCCGGGTGAAGGGGTACTTGCCGGGTTCGCCGAGCTTGTCGGCCGGGTCCCAGCCCTGGAGGGCGTCCGGCCCGTAGACCGGCTCGATGGGCAGTCCCGATTCGGACTCGCGCGCCATGTTTGCTGTGCCTCCCACTAGAGCTGCTCGCTGCTTGCTCGTTGGTTACTCGCTGGTAATGACGACCCTCGCGACGGACTGTAGCGGCGGGCGTGCGCCGGGTGGAGAGCCGCCGGCTGGGAGCTTGCTCACAGATCGCTCGCAGATCACCGGACCGCGGGGCGGGTGTTCGCAACCAATCATGCGCGGGAACCATCTCTTAGGGACACAGGACAACGTCGGGGGGACCAGATGCGTCACATATCGGGCATACGGAGAGCGGTTGCGGCCGCCGTGGTGGTGGCGGCGGCCGCCACGAGCTGCACCGTCCAGCCGTCGGACGGCACCGGCAACGGCGCCGGCAAGCAGCAGCCGGACGCGAAGCCGTCGGCGACGGCCCCCGACGGCAAGCCGTCCAAGAGCCCCTCCTCCAAGCCCGATGCCCAAGAGGCCCTGCTCTCCCCCGGCGACGAGGGCAAGCAGGTGCGCGAACTGCAGGCCCGGTTGCGGCAGATCGCCTGGTACTTCCAGTACCCGAACGGGAAGTACGACGCCGCCACCGTCAAGGCCGTCAAGGGCTTCCAGGAGAAGCGGGGCCTGGCCAAGACCGGCGACACGGACCCGGTGACGATGAAGAAGCTGGTCGGCATGACCAGCAAGCCCGGCTACTTCGAGCTGTACGCGGGCGGGGACCAGCCGCCCGCCAAGCCGGACAAGCGCTGCCTCACGGGCCGGGTGCTGTGCATCAGCAAGAGCAGCCGGACGCTGAGCTGGATGATCGACGGCAAGGTCGTCTCGACGGTCGACGTCCGCTTCGGCTCGCAGTACACGCCCACGCGCGAGGGCGTGTTCAGCGTCTACTGGAAGTCCCGGCACCACGTCTCGACGCTGTACGACACCCCCATGCCGTACGCGATGTTCTTCAGCGGCGGCCAGGCGGTGCACTACTCGTCGGACTTCGCGGCGCGGGGGTACGGCGGGGCGTCGCACGGATGCGTGAATGTGCGGAACGAGGGGAAGATCGCGGCGCTCTTCGGCCAGGTGCAGAAGGGCGACAAGGTCGTCATCTACTGGTGAGCCCCGGCCGGGGGCCTGGTTTTAGTGGCCCTGGTTTTAGTGGCAGGGGTGGGACCGGGGGAACGTGTCCCACCCCTGCCTGTGCACTGAGCCGTGGGGTACGGGGGGAACCCCGGCTCCTGTGCAGTGGGCCGATGACCAGTCGGCTCACTTGATACTGCGCCGCGAGGCCGAAAAGTGTCACACCCCTTGCGAGGTGGTGGCCCTGGGCGTCGCGGCCGGGGTGGCAGCAGGGGTCTCGACCGGGGTCGAGTAGGTCGGGTCGGGGTCCGCGGGGGCGCCGGCCGAGCCGTTGCTCTCGTGGTGGTTGCCGCTGCCCACGCTGCTGGAGGAGCCGCCGGCGTAGCCGTCACCGGGGCCGTCCCCGACGCCGAACTGCGGGTCGGTGCCGTCCCCGTCGTCGCCCTTGCCCTTGTCGGGCTTGTCGTCGGCCGCATCGAGCACCCGGTCACAGAAGCGCCGTACCCGCTCGGCGCCGCCCGCCGCCCGCTCCAGGCGTTTCTTGCTCTCGGGGTCCAGGGTGCCGTTGCGGTAGGCGCGGCAGGCGGCGATGGCACGCTCGGCCCATTTGCCCTTGTCGCCCTCGTCCTTACCGTCTCCGGTGGGCTGCCGTCCGGCCTCCGAGGAGGGTGCGCCACCCGGTGTGGCCTGCCCGCCCGGCGCCTGCGAAGAGGCTTTGCCGTCCGGCGACTCGGAGGCCTCGCCCGCGAGTCCGGGCTTGGAGATGTCCGGCCGCGGGGACTCCTGCGCGGAGGGCGTCGCTTCGGCGGACACGGTGGCGCCGGGCTGCGGCGCCTCCCGCCCGCCGAAAGGGGTCGGGATCACCCCGGCGCCGGCCGCCACGGCGACCCCACCGAGCGTGCAGGCGGCGACCACCGCGGCCAGACCGAAGCGCATGGGCCGGCCCCAGCGGGTGCGCGGGGCGGCGGCCGGTGCGCGGCCGATCCGGACGGCGCCGGTCTCGGCCGCACTTTCCGCCCGGGCCGCGTCGGCCGCACGGACGGCGTTCGCGACGCGGAACGCGGCCAACGCGGCGGCCTCGCCCGGGAGTTCACCGGCCGAGAGGTCGCCGGACGGATGGCCGGTGTCGTGGGCGGGGGCCGCGTCGTGCCGGGCCCCGGCGGGCACGGGGTGCTGTTCGTCTTGGGAGTGCCGGGAGTGCTGGGAGTGCTGGGGGTGGTGGTGAGGGTGGTGGGGCGCGGCCGGGCGACGTACGGTGCGTACGGAATCGAGCAGTTCGGCCAGCCGCTCCGCCTGTTTGCGCTCATGACCGTCGACGGCGTCGAGGGGCTCGCCACGGAGCAAACGCTCCGCCGCGTCCTCACTCAGCCACTTGAAGTGCTCGTCGGCCATCACATGTCCTTCTGCGTCCGCGACCGCGAATGCGTCACACCCGCCGAGGTCACCGCGCGCCTGCGATGCGCCCTTTGCGGTGGTACGCCCTCCAGCGTGCCGTCGGCGTTCGGGTTCTCCCCGAGCAGCTCGGCCAGCCGCTTCAGGCCCCGGTGCGCGGCGGTGCGTACGGCTCCCGGACGCTTGCCGAGCGTCTGGGCCGCGCTCTTCGCGTCGAGCCCGACGACCACGCGCAGCACGACGGCCTCGGCCTGGTCCTGCGGGAGCTGGGAGATCAGGGCCAGGGTGTCGCCGGTGGCCAGGGCCTCCATCGCCTCGCCCGCGGTGTCCGACTCTGCGGGCTTTGCGGTGAGTTCGTCCTCGTCGCCGCCGATCGCGGGGCGGCGGCCGCGCATGCGGATGTGGTCGAGCGCGCGATTTCGGGCGATGCGGGCGGCCCAGCCCCGGAAGCGGTCGGCGTCGCCGCTGAACCGGTCGAGGTCGCGGGCGATCTGCAGCCAGGCCTCCGAGGCCACGTCCTCGGCGTCGTGATCCCCGACGAGGGTGCGTATATAGCCCAACAACCGCGGGTGCACTGCGCGGTACACAGAACGGAACGCGGTCTCGTCCCCATCCTGTGCCGCTAGCACCGCGGTGGTCAGCTCCGCGTCGTCCCCCAGCACGTCCCTCATCCCGCCCATGTCGCAGTCGGCGCGAACCAGCACGCTACGGCCTGAATGGGGCTCCCGTCCATGTCGGAACGGCCTCACATCGATGTTTGTACAACCTGCAACTATCGGGTGACGCAGCGCGGTGTGACAGAAACCGCATGCATGGCGCTGATGTAAGTACGGACCGCATGCCGGTCCGCCCGTGCGACGACCGGGGCCTCTCCTGTGGGGGGTGGCGGCCCCGGTCGTTCGCTCTGCGGGTTGGCGGGGTTGGCTGCTGCCGGCCGGTGCGGCTGGTTGCTTGTCACCTGCGGGTCGGTGGGGGCTGGTCGCGCAGTTCCCCGCGCCCCTTCGGGGCGCCCACTTCGTCGGCGCAGAACGCCGGCACGTCGGCCTCCCCTCCCGCCGCCTCGACCAGGCGCTGCCAAGCCGTCGCGTCGATCGCGGCCCCTCGGCCCTCGACCTTGGCGAAGGCCCAGCACAGCGCTTCCAGGTCCTGGGCGGGTGCGGCCTGTGACGGGCGCTGTGGGTGGAGGGGGTCCTTGGTGGCGTCCGGGGCCTTGGAGGCCGAAGGGCGGGGCGAGGTCGCGGGGGTCGTCGGCTCACTGGAAGGCGCCGTGGGGGACGTAGCGACTGGAGGCGAACTCTTCGGCTCAGCAAGGGACTTGGGCTCTTGTTCTTCATCCGCGGGCGCGCCGATGCCCGCCACCGCCACGCCGCCGACCGTCAGCCCCGCGAGCAACGCGCCGACCGTGGCCCGCACCGCGAACCGCTGCCGGGGCGAGCGCGGCCGCCAGTCGTCGCGCCGCCGGGGGCGCGCCGCGAGCGCGCCGGAATCACGGGCGGCCCGGAAGGCACCGAGCGCCTCGGTCAGGGCGTGGTCGTCGGGGTCGGGGTCGGTGGGACGGGCCACGGCCTGGAACAGCTCGCCGAGCGCGGGCCGTTCGGCACGTACGCTCCGCCCTTCGGGCCCGTCCGCCACTTCGGCCAGCACGGCGTCGAGGCGCGGGTCCTCCGGGTGGTCGCCGGCACCGGCGTCGGCACCTGCGCCTGAGCCCGCGCCTTCGCCGTCGCCTTCACTTTCGCCGGGCAGAACGCGCTCAACGTGCTCGCCCTGGCACGCCTGGCGCACCTCGGGCTCGTCCGCTTCTCCGCGTGGCCGAAATTCGTTGGCACTCATCTCGTCTCACCCAGCGTCCGCGACCCGTCATCCGTCACACGCCCCGGCCCGACCTGCTCCGCGAGCCGCTTCAGCCCGCGGTACGCCGCGGTCCGCACGGCCCCCGGACGCTTGCCGAGGACCCGGGCGGTCGAGGGCCCGTCGAGCCCGACCACGACCCGGAGCAGCACCGCCTCCGCCTGGTCCCGTGGCAGCCCGGCGATCAGTTCGAGCGCCGCACCGGTGGAGATCGACTCCAGCGCTTCCGCCGACGTGTCGCGCCCGTCCGGCAGTTCGAGCAGATCCTGCTCGAGCCCAGATGCCCGCGGCCTTACCTTCAGCCGGCGCAGATGATCGAGGGCCCGGTGCCGCGCGATGGTCGCGGTCCAGCCGCGAAATCCGGCCCCGTCGCCCCGGAACCGCCCGAGGTCCCGCGCGATCTCCAGCCAGGCCTCGGCCGCGACGTCCTCGGCCTCGTCCCCGACGAGTCCGCGCAGGTACCCGAGCATGCCCGGCTGCACCAGCCGGTACGCGACCTCGAAGGCCCCCTCGTCCCCCTCCTGGGCCCGCGCCACAGCCGCGCCCAGCTCCTCGTCGAACGCTTTCCCACGACGACGAGGCTCCGCTCCCTGCCCCACGCGTTCCTCTTCGTACGGATGCGGCACCGGTCACCGTGCCCATGTCTCCCCACGGGCTACTGCGCCACGGCACACAGAAACGTCACAGGTTCCGGCCCCCGCCAGGTGGACCGCCTCCCACTGAGTGACGTGAGCCACATCCGCACAACGTGTGACGTTCTTCGGAGGTCTACCGCTGAATGGAACGACACCCGTACAACGGGTGAGGTATTTGTGAACTTCAGTGAGGGGTGGGGTGTGTGAGCCCGCGGGCAGAACGCACAAAGCGGAACAGGTCGACCAAGCACGCGTATCAGCCACTGAGCCTGAAGCGCCGCGCCTGGCTGACCATCGGGGCCGTCGTGCTGGGGGGCGCGGGCGCGGTCACGTACGCCACTGCCGGACAGAGCGACAGCACCGACGCCGCGGGCGAGCGCACCAAGCGTCCCGCCGAGGTGCACGACATCGCGCTCAAGGCCGACGGCAGCGACGAGCGGGAGCTGCCGCGTACCGGGACCGAACTGTTCTCGCTGCTCGGTGTCTCGTGGGACGGGGCCAAGAAGGAGCTGGACGGCACCGCTCAGGTGCGGACCCGGTCCGTGGAGACCGGACAGTGGAGCGGCTGGCAGGGGCTCGACCTGGAGCTGCACCTGCCCGAGGAGGGCGTCGCCCCGGCCGGGCTGCGGGCCGCCTCCGAGCCGCTCTGGGTCGGACCGTCCGACGGCGTCGAGGTACAGGTCGTGGCCGCCGACGGAACGGCAAGTGCCGCACTGCCCAAGGGGCTTGAGGTCAATCTGGTCGACCCGGGCGTGACCGCCAAGGAGGCCGCGAACCCGGCTCTGAAGGAGGGCACGACGCCCGCCGCCTACCCCGCCGAGCCGGTCGCGTACGCCGAAGAGGAGACCCCGACTCCGACCCCGGACCCGGGCACCTCCACCCCACAAGAGCCGCCCTCCGGCCCGGAGACCCCGCCGACGGGCGACCCGGCGACCAGTTCCCCCGCGCCGAGCGACTCGGGCACCCCGACGGCCTCGCCGTCGCCCACCCCGACCAAGCCGGTCCCGCTCCCGTCCACGGTGAAGCGCCCGCCGATCACCAGCAGGGCCGCGTGGGGCGCCGACGAGTCGATCGTCGACGACCCGGCCGAGTACATCGACAAGGTCCAGGCGGTCTTCATCCACCACACGGTGGGCGCCAACAACTACTCCTGCGCCGAGTCGGCCTCCCTGGTGCGCGGCGTCATGGAGTACCACGTCAACGTCAACAAGTGGAACGACCTCGGCTACAACTTCCTGGTCGACAAGTGCGGCCAGATCTTCGAGGGCCGAGGCGGCGGCGCCGACCTGCCGGTCAAGGGCGCGCACACCGTCGGCTACAACTCGTACTCGACGGGCATCGCGCTGCTCGGCGACTTCGAGGGCGATGCCGCCCAGAACATCCCGGCGGGCAAGCCCACCCGGGCCGCCCTGGAGTCGGCGTCGCGGGTCGCGGCCTGGAAGCTCGGCCAGTACGCGGGCGACCCCAAGGGCAAGGTAACGCTGCAGCAGATCCTGACGGACGCCAACGGCGACCCGCACAACGGTGAGTTGAAGTCCTTCAACGTCATCTCGGGCCACAAGGACGGCTACGCCACCCAGTGCCCCGGCGCGAACCTCTACTCGAAGCTGGGCACGATCCGCGACCTCACCGCGAGCCCGCTGAAGAACGCGGCCGCCGCGACCGCCGACTTCAACCGTGACGGCATCAACGACATGGTCGCCGGCACCCCGAAGGCCTCGGGCAGCGCCGGCTCCCTGACCGTCGTCCCCGGCGGCCTGAACGGCCCGGTCGCCGGCTCGAAGAAGACGATCACCCAGTCCAGCCCGGACGTCCCCGGCGCCAACGAGGCCGGCGACAACTTCGGCGCCTCGAACGCCTGGGGCGACATCAACGGCGACGGCTACGCGGACCTCGCGATCGGCGTCCCCGGCGAGGACGACACGTCCGGCCACGCGGACCGCGGTGCAGTAACGATCCTCTACGGCCCGGCCCTGAACACCGGCACGTCCTACACCCTGGACGACGGATTCCACGCCACCGGCGGCAAGTTCGGCTCGACCGTCGCGGTCGCGGACTTCAACTCCGACGGCAAGGCCGACGTCTTCACGGTCGCGCCCGGCACCGGCGGCAGCTGGGACGTCCGGACCAGCGACACCTCGAGCATGGGCGGCGCCCTGACCGGCTCGTCCGGCGCACTGCAGTCGGTCGACTCGGCGACGGGCGACTTCAACAAGGACGGCTACGCGGACGTCGCCCTCAACTACCGCGACCCGGCAGGCAAGGGCTACGTCACCTGGTTCAAGGGCTCGCGCTCGGGCCTGAGCAAGCAGGGCGTCCTGTCGGGCGTGAAGGGCGGCCGCTCGATCACGGCGGGCGACTTCAACGGCAACGGCTTCGACGACATCGTCATCGGCCAGCCGTACGCCTCCGAGTCCGCCGGCAACTCTGGCGGCCAGGTCGTCATGCTCCCGGGCACGGCGACCGGCTTCACGACCACCGGCATGCGTACGGTCACCCAGTCCACGGCCGGCGTCCCCGGCGCCTCCGAGTCGGGCGACGGCTTCGGCTACTCGGTCTCGGCCGGCGACTTCAACGCCGACGGCCGCGCGGACCTGCTCGTCGGCGGCCCCGGCGAGGACATCACCCGCACCACGTCCCGCAAGGACGCCGGTGCGACCTGGCTCCTGAAGTCCGACTCCGGTGGCATCACGGGCACTTCGTCCCGCGACTTCAGCCAGGACACGGCCGGCATCCCCGGCTCGACGGAGGCGGGCGACCGCTTCGGCTCGTCCGTCACGCTGTCGGACCTGAGCGGGTACGGCCGGGCGGACGTGGCGATCGGCGCGGACGGCGAGGACGCGGGCAACGGCACGATCCTCCAGCTGGACAGCACCAGCTCGGGCATCTCGCTCACGAACCCGGTGTATTACTCGAGCTCGGTGCTCAAGACACCGGCGGGGGCCCGGCTGGGCCAGACCTTGGCGCCGTAAGAGCTGTTTGTTCGTTCGTACGTCACGACGGCCGGGCTCTCCTCGCGGAGGGGCCGGCCGTCGTCGCGTACCGGCACCCGGTGCGACGATGAACGACCGCCCGTCCGCCCCGCCCCGCCCCGGATCCTGGGAGACCCCCTGTGCCCGCCGCTCGCCCCCGCCTCCTCTACGTCACCGACCTCGCCTACCCCGCCCGCGGGCGCCGCTACTGCGACGAGGACATCGCCCTCACTGCCCGCCTCCGCGAGGACTTCGACCTCGCCCTGTGCCACCCCCTGGACGCGACGGCCCTGATGGACGCCCACGACGCGGTGGTGGTCCGCAACAGCGGCCCGGTCCTGCACTACCAGGAGGCGTACGACACGTTCCGCACGGAGGCACTCCGCCGCGGCACCCGCGTCTACAACCCCTTGTCCGGCCGGGCCGACATGGCGGGCAAGCAGTACCTCCTCGACCTGACCGCGGCCGGCTACCCGGTCATCCCGACGGTCGACCGCCCCCAGGATCTCGACCGCCTGCCTCTCGTCGACTCGTACGCGGTCAAACCGAAGGCGGGCGCGGACTCGATAGGCCTGACCTTTGTGGGGCGCGAGGAACTGCCCGGCCTCACCTACGACGACACCGTCCTGGTCCAGCCGCGCATCGACTTCCGCTACGAGGTGTCCTTCTACTACGTCGACGACACCTTCCAGTACGCGCTCAACGCCCCCGACCCCGCCCGCCGTTGGGACCTCCAGCCGTACGAGGCCACGGAGGCGGACCTCGACTTCGCGCGGCGCTTCATCGACTGGAACACGCTCGACCACGGCATCCAGCGGGTCGACGCCTGTCGCACCCAGGAGGGGGAGCTGTTGCTGGTGGAGTTGGAGGACCTGAATCCGTACCTGTCGCTCGACCTCGTTCCCGAGGAAACCCAGGTCGGGTTCGTACGCAGCATGAAGACATCACTGCACCGGTTCCTGTCATGACTCAAATGGAACTCCTGGCGCTGATCGGCGAGTTGGCATCCGATTCAGCGCGGCACCTGACGTGCCCCAGGGCGGGCCATTCCGCCGGGCACCTCTGCCTCGATCCGCCGGGCACCTCTGCCTCGATCCCTCCGGAGAGTCCCTCCTCGAAATGCGCGCCTGGGCCCACGACGACTGGTGGATCGGCTGCGGGGTGGTCCAGGAAGCGGACGGGCCAACCGTCGTGGCCCTGGCGGCGGCTCCTCGCCGTCACCAGCCGGCCCCGGCCACCCCGGCCACGGCCCGAGCTCCAGTACCGGAGCCCGGGCCGTCGCTGTCGTCAATCCAGGCTGAGAACCACAGCCGTTTCTAGGGCAGGAATTCCCAGAACGTCCCATCAGGCGCACGGTCGCGAGAACACAGCGTCACGTCCCTACCTTCGAGATAAGCCAGCAGCCACTCGCTGAACGTCATCGCGTAGAGAGTCCACGCCGGACTATCCATCTCCTGAACCACGACTCGCCATGGCGAAGCAGGGCTTTCAGGAACACGAAGGAAAACCGCCTCCCCCGTCGTAGCCGTCGCCACCGGCATCAATTCGCCAGGGTTCGCTCCTACCGGACTCGGCAGGAATTCCGCCATGTCCTCCTCGCTCCAGAGCTCTAGGTCCCCCCTGATCATCGTCCCCAGATCATGCAGAAGATGACCGGCCGGGTGCTTCAGATACAACTGCCCGTTGATCTCGATCGAGCCATATGCATCGACGATCTCACGGAATTCGACAGGAAATTCGACACCGAGTTCCTGCTGAAGCGCCAGCCACGGCTCCGGGTCCGACGAATTGAACTGGGGCGCACCCAACAAGGCTTGTATCTCTGAAAATGTCGCCACCACTAGCCCCCTCCTAACAAGTCGACCCACTCCGTGCCGGCCCTCCGCACGAGGACTTCTCCGACATAGGCGCAGAAAGCAATACCTTCCGGATGCGGCGGAGGTTCAGCAGAAAGCCCCCAGGACGGCCAATTCAGAGAGTCAATTGCAGCGGGATCTAATGCAGTTGGGTCCCATCCCCCTCCCCCACACCCCGCAACGCATCCCAGCACAAGAGCCGTAACGACCCCTCCCCCTCGAAACACAGCCGCGCCTCCTCCACCGGATCCCACAGCCGGCCGTCCGCCGTGCGTACCCGGCAGCCGCCGTACGCCTCCTCCCAGACCGCGCCCGCCTGACGGACCAGCACCTCGCCCGCGTACGCCCCGAAGCCGCGCAGCGTCGTCGCGATCGCCTCGTGCGGCGGGTTCTCGCGGCGGATTTCGGCGATGAGGCGGTCCAGGCTCCAGAGGCTGGTCGGGGTGTAGTCGAGGCGCAGCCGGGCGCCCTCACGGAGCATGGAGACCGTGTCGGCGGCCCAGCGGGTGGGCTTGGCGGGGGTGGGGCGCGGGGTCTGGTGTGGTGGGGTCACGTAAGTGCAGAGCGCAGGCCGGGCGGAGATCGTCACTCGGCGCGCGGGGTGTGACGCGCGGGGAACGCCCCGCGCTGTAGAGGTGTCCGGCTGCACCCCCGTACGACCGAAGGCACCGTGAACAACGTGAACCACATGCGCGTACGCCCCCTCGTCGCCGGCCTCGCCGCCCTCGCCTCGCTCACCCTCGTCGCGGGCTGCTCGGGCTCGGACTCGGACTCGGATTCCGGGAAGGGCGGCAAGCAGCACGGCTCGCAGCAGCGGCAGCCCGAGCCGACCTCCACCAAGGCCGAGGCGAAGGCCAAGGGCGACGCCACGGCCGTCCTCGGCGAGGCCCGGCTGAAGGCCGCCCTGGTCACCGAAGCGGAGGCGAAGGACAAGGGCTACACGGCCGTGGACAACGACGCCAAGGCGGCCCGCCCCACCGCCGGCAGGCCCGAGTGCCGCGCGCTCGCCGACGCGACGGCGTCCGGCGTCGAGCGCACCCCGGCCGCGAAGGCGTGGACGAGCCGTTCGTACGGGTCGACGACATCGGCGGGGCTCGCCGTCACGACCGTCCTCATGTCGTACGAGGGTGTGGGGGCGGCCCGGACCGTCGCGGATCTGCGTACGGCCATCGGGGCCTGCGGGTCGGGGTTCAAGACGAGGGGGAACAGCGACGGTTCGACGCTGACGTATGTATCCGTGCGGAGCGGGAAGGCGCCCGAGGGCGGCGACGAGGCCCTGGCCTGGACGATGACCGGTGAGGCGCAGGGGCAGCGGGTGCCGCTGAACTGGACCGCCGTACGGGAAGGCGACACCGTGGCGCTGTTTCTCACCATCCACCGGACCGACCCCGCAGGGGCCAAGTTGCCGCAGGACCTACTGGACGCGCAGCTGGCGAAGCTCTCGGCGGCGGGGAAGTAGGGGGCGTGAGCATGTACTTCCATCTGCGAGCAGTGCCGCCCGGCGAGCTGCGCGGCGATGTCCCTTGGTTCGAGGGGCTGTTCGCCGATGACTGGGACGCGGTGCGCGAGCGCTGCGCCGAGCATCGGGAAGTGGTACTCGACAAGAGGTACGTATCGGTGGACGAGCTCTACACCGGCACCAGAGGCCGCCCGGGCACGGGCGAGTTCCGGGACCTGCCGGTGCTCGGCGCCGGGCAGGTGATCCCGCGCGAGGACGAGCGGATGCCGCCCTTCGTGGTGCTCGGGCCCGAACTGGTCGCCCGGGCAACGGAGTTCCTCGTCGGCGCGGACTTCGCGGAGCTGTGGCGGGCCCGGCTCGAGGACCACACGGCCTGGCACGGCGCGCCCGAGCCCGAGGCGGCGGCCGCCTGGCGGGACGATCTCGCACAGGCACACCGTGAGTTGACGGAGTTCTATGTGCGGGCGGCGGAGGCCGGGGACGTCGTCGTGAAGACGCTGCTCATCTAGCTCATCCATCTCATCCAGGCCCCACGCCGCTTCCGGGCCGCCGGCCCTGCGCGCTCAAACGTGCGTGTCGGCAGGCGAGTTGGGCGCCGCGACGAGCCGGTCACCGTACCGGTCCTCGGCCGTCCGCTGCCGGTACGCGCCGATCTCCGGACCCGAGAGGATCAGCGTGAGGACGGGGTGGTCGAGGGCGTCGTTGGAGGGCGAGGGCTTCGACGTGTTCAGGTCCTCGATGGTGAGCCCCGGGCAGACCGCCCGCGCGGGGAGCTCCACCTCCACCAGGACGTCCCGGTCCCGGTGTATCCGGAAGGCTCCGGACGCGGGGGACTTCAAGGGCTTGCCCAGGACGTCCCCGACCGCGGTGACCCGCAGCCCTTCACCGGTCGCGATGCGCCCCTGTCCGTGCGGCCCGAACACCTCGACGGCGCCGCGCAGTTCGGGGATCCGACCGGCCGATCCCTTGGGGGACTTGAGCAGCAGGGGCTCGTCCTCGGCCGCGACGGTCGCGTTGACGATGAAGCGGCCGCGGTCCTTGGCCTTGAGCTTGTGATAGCCGTAACTGCGCACCGTGAGTCGCAGGCTGCCGCCCGCTTCCTCCCGGACCATGCCGCCCTTCCCGCATCGCGAGAGGCGCGCCTTCCCGCCGCCGGGCAGCGCCGCGTCGGCGCCGGCCCGCACGGGCGCCGGGCCCGACGGATCGTCTCCGCCGCCCCCGTCGACGTACAGCAGGAGCCCCAACAGCCCGGCGACCGGCACCGCGAGCACTCCCCACGACCGCCACGAAACCCGCCCCGCCCGAAACACTCGGCCCCCTCTGTGCCCCTCAGACCCGCGCCCTCAGACCCGCGCCCTCAGACCTGCGGCTCTCAGACCCTGCCGCGCGCCCGCCGCGACACCACGGCCCGCACGATGCGGCGTCCTTCCGTCGATACGTCGACCGCCTGCCGAAGGCCGCCCACCCCGCGGCCCGCGAGCAGCTCCAACACCCTTATCTGGCGCTGGAGTTCACCGGCCGCCAGGGGCCCGTCCCCCGCCACGTCGAGCCCGCGGTGGATCTGCAGCGCCGCCGCCGAGCAGGCGTCGGCCCACTCGCGCAGACCCGGCCCGGACCGCTCGGCGGGCACGGCGGCCAGCATGCGCAGCGCGAGCGCGGCCGCGTCGCCGGAGCCGTGGCCGGGCGCGGCAGGCCCCGGGAGCGCGTCCCGCACCAACCCGAGCGGCACCCTCCAGCACTCGCCCTCCGCGAGGCTCGCCCACAGCGGGCGCAGCGCGTCGTCCGGGGCGTCGAGCAGGGGCAGGCAGCGGTCGAGACAGGCGAGGCCGCTCGCGGCGAGGCCTCGCTCGTCGGCCTGAGCGATCAGTTCCACCAGGCTGGGCACGGGACCTCCGGGGGCGTTGCGGACGCGCTACTTCCCCTTACTGCGTTCCGCTTCCCGGAAACGTCACTCGGCCCCGGCCCTCACTGCCCCGGGATCCCCAGCCGCTCCAGGAACCGGAAGAAGAGCAGCTCGGCCGACGGTTCGGCCGGCGCGTTCAGCACCTGCTCGACCTGCTCGACGTCCGCCACCCGCCCGGCCTCCGCGGCCCAGCCGACCGCCCGCTCGGCGGCGTCGCGCGGCGGCAGGAACAGGTCGTCCGGCTCCTTGCCGTCCGCGCCCAGATACCCGGCCATCGCCTCCCGCGCGAGGCACGCGTTCCACGCCCCGCTCTCGGGTCCCGCCGCCTCGACGGCCACGCAGTCGCTGTCCATCACGAACCCGAACAGCGCGGGCGCCCCCGTCTCGTCGGCGACCTTGGTCATCGAGCCGACCTCGGGCACGGTGGCCTCCCAGATCTGCCAGCCGTCCGCGCGCTGCTCGTGCAGCGTCAGCCCGTCGCGTACGCCGCTGAGCGCGGCCAACTCCGCGAGCGGACGCGCGCTGCGGCCGACGACGTAGTAACCCCAGAAGCCCATGACTGTGTCCCCCTGCCCCCATGTATCGCTCGCCATCGAGTGAGCGGCTTGGCATGAATCCAACACACCTGTAAGCGAGTTCGCCACCCATACCGCACATACGGACCGCGTCCGAGCAGTTCGGCGGGGTCGCGCGCCGTTCGGGTGAGCGCCCGGAGCCGCTGGGTGCGCCGCTTCATGTTGCCGGTCGAAATCATACGTAATGGGCGGGTTACCCCTCTGGTCAATCCTCAGCCGAAGGAGCTCATCCGTGGCACCCAGCACCCTCGCCCGCGCCGCCGTCACCGGCCTCTCCCTGCTCGCCCTGGCCCTGCCGGCCTCCGCGGCGCAGGCCCTCGACGCGGCCCCGAAGCCGCCGTGCGCCGCGTACGAGAAGACCGTCGAGCGGCACAAGGCGACGATCGGCAAGATGACCGTGGACATCGAGGAGCTGGAACTCACGGCGTTCGAGACCGACTCCCGCGTCGAGTACGCGCACGTCGTCTGGTACGAGGCGCGCGACGCCTACCGCGACCTCAGCGAGGACGCCGAGGAGATGGGCCTGACCGAGGACGACCTCGCGGAGCTCATGAAGCAGCGCGACGAGGCGTACGTGAAGTACCAGAAGGCCCAGGAGGAGGACAGGGCCGCCAGCGCGGCGCTGAAGGCGGCGGAGTCCTCCCCGGAACTCGCGAAGGCGAAGCAGCTCCTCGCCCGCGCGGAGAAGGCACTCCAGACCTGCCTCGACCGTCAGGCGTGACGCGAGCTACGCCGCAGCACTGAACGGGCCGGGCTCCGCCACCAGTTGGTGGCGGAGCCCGGCCCGTTCGCGTACGGCTAGAGGTGCCGGCCGGGCATGGGCAGCGGTTCACCCGGCCCGCGCAGGGCCTTCTCGTGCTGCATGCGCGTGAGGCGTGCCACGAAGACGATGGCGAGGACGGCGGCCGCGATGTCGATGAGATCGCTGACCACGACGCCCATGAGCGCCTGCTTGATGTCCGCCGCCTCCTCGGCCTTCATGTACCGCTGAGTGGCGAAGCGGCCGTACACCAGGTTCACGATCCACACGGTCCACCAGGCATTGAGCAGGCCCCTGGAGCGGTTGCTGCCCTCGATGGTGCTGGCGTTCCAGATGTCGCTCGCGATCTGCTTCGGGAACCAGAGGTTGACCACCGGCACGAACCAGCCCCAGATGACCCAGCCGCGCTTCTTGGCGTGGTACTCGGGCGCGAAGACCTCGGCGTTGACGCGCGCGCGGTGGAACCAGACGATGAACACGACTGCGGCCGCGATGAGTGCCGCGACCTGCGCGACGCCGGACGCCGCGTACAGCGTGTCCGCCCGGTCGGCCTCCTCGAGGGTGTAACTGCCGTGACCGAGGATCCGCTCGAAGAGATCCCACGAGGCGAATCCCTGCCACACCGCGAACAGATCGGTGGCGATGACGAGGCCGAGCACGGCCACGACCGCCTTCGACAGACCGACGGGCGACCGGAGCGCAGCCGACGGAGCGATGCGGTACTGCTCGGGCGGTGGCGGCGGAGCGACGGGCATCTGGGACATACAAACCCCCCACGGGTTCTGGATCACATTGCGTGCTGACATGCGCAGCGGACCGCCTCTCCCCAGGACGGCCCGCACGCCTGCGCGAACTTATGTGATTCTGATACGCCGCGTCCAACGCAAAAGCTCCAAAATCAGCGGAGCTCAGCCCCGGATCAGCCCAACTTCTGAGCCAACTTCCCGAACTCCCCCCAGGAGAGCGAAGGTTGCCTCGCATCCCACACCTTCTGAGCCAGCGCCCGGATGGGCATCCGCACCCCCGCCGCCACCTGGTCCTGCGTCTGCGCGTCGGAGAAGTCGCACCAGACCGCCAGCCGCGCGCCCAGGATCTTGTCGCCGTACGACGCCGGCACCGGCTTGCTGCCACGCACCACGAGCGGGGTCCACTCCTGGTAGATGCGCTGCCCGGTCGGGTACTTGAAGGTGTTGGGCTCGCCGAGCACGTAGTACAGGTACTCGTCGTTGAGATTGACCAGCTTGCGACCGTCCTTCAGATACTCGACCGGCTCGCGCGCGCTGTACTCCTTGCCCGTCCAGTACTCGACCTCCAGGTCGCGCGCCGCCGCCACGATCCCGCCGCGGAACAGCCCGTCGTTCCAGACCTTGAGCTTCTTCTCGTACGGACGGAGCACCGCGGCCCGGTCGTTCAGCCAGCCGGTGGCCAGGTCCTGGACCTTGGCCTTCGGGCCGAACTTCTGCCGGGCGAGCGCGGTCAGCTGGGGGTAGGAGGCCTCGGGGTTCGGGACCATCAGGGCCCGGTACTCGTCTGCGCCGAGGTGCCAGTACGCACCCGGGAAGAGCTTCGCGTACTCGCGGAGCAGGTCGTCGACGATGCGGGCCGAGGCCGGCTTGGAGATGTCGACGGCGCCCCGGGACGGCACCCCGCGCGTGTCGCGCAGCTGCAGGTCGGGGTGCGCCTTCATGACCGCGCCGAGGTGGCCCGGCGAGTCGATCTCGGGGATGACGGTGATGTGCAGGCTGTCCGCGAGGGCCAGGATCCGCTTCACCTCGGCCTTCGACAGGCGCTGCGCGGAGACGACCTCCGGGTGCGAGGACGACTCGATGCGGAAGCCCTGGTCGTCGGAGAAGTGCAGGCCCAACTGGTTGTACTTGAGGTCGGCCAGCTCGCGGATCCGGTCCTCGATCCAGCCCGCCGTGAAGTGCTTGCGCGCGATGTCGAGCATGAAGCCGCGCTGCGCCTTGGCCGGCTCGTCGCGCACGATGCCCTCGGGGGCCGCGCCCTCGCCACGGGCCATCTGCTTCAACGTACGCGTGCCGTAGAAGACCCCGGAGGGGCCGGTCGAGGAGATCCGCACCCGGCGGTCGCTGACGCTGAGGGTGTACGCCTCCGGGTTCTCGGCGCCCGAGACGAGGGCCAGCTCCACATCGCCCTCGCGCGGCTGCTCGCCCTCGGCGAAGCCCAGCTTCAGCTCGCCCGCGAGCAGCCGGGCCTCGTCGCCCAGCTCGGGTGCGTCGGCCCCGGCGACGACGACGCGGCCTTCCTTCGCCGGTTTCCAGCCGGGCCCGCGCGCGGCCTTGTGCTCGCGGACGGCGGGGATGGTGCGGGGCGCCTTCGACAGGGCGTAGTTCCGGCTCGGCTCGGGGGCGGGGCTCGATACGGCGGGCGGGCTGTCGTCGGCGTGGTCGGCTGGTCCTGGGCCGTTGCCGGAGCCGGTCGGCCATAGGGCGACGGCCAGTACGGCACCCCCGCCCGCCAGCAGGCCGGCGGCTACAAGACCCCTCGGGCGGCGTGCGCCCGCATGGCGATTCATCACGTCAGCAACCTCCCACGCCAAGACCGACGCCGCGTTCCACGGTCACCCAGGCGTTCCGAAACTCTCCCTTCCGGGTGAAATTCGTGCATCCGTCGGACAGCTCCCGTCATCCGTAGATAGCGTTGACGCCACTCCCCCCACTCTTTCCGCACAACCTCTATGCCACCTCTGTCGTCTTCACAGTGCCCATCACACTTCTGCCGTCCCGGCCGCACCGAGGAGCGCAAGCTGCCCACCACCCCTCGACTGCCCGACCGCGTCGCCATACCGCTCCAGGCCCACGCGGCATCCGGCGCGCCCGGCGAGTCGGGCACCTCCACCGTGCACCGGGGGCTCGGCCACTTCAACCACGCCGAGGCGGCCATCGCGGAAACCGCGCTGCGCACCTGCTGCGCCAGCCACCGCTGGGCCCAGCGCGTCGCCGCCCACCGTCCCTACCCCGACCTGGACTCCCTCCTGGCCGCGGCCGACGAGGCGAGCTACGACCTGGCGATCACCGACCTCGACGAGGCCCTCTCGGGCGAATCGCCGGGCGGCCCGCATCCGGACCTCACGCCGCGCGCCGCCCAACTGGCACTGGGCGCCGCGCACGCGAAGTACGAGAGCACCTTCGGCCACGCCTTCGTGATCAGCCTCGTCGGCCTGCCCACGGCCGAACACCTCGACCACACCCTGGCCGGACTCCGCTCCCGGCTCGGCAACGAACCGGACGAGGAACGCGCGGTCGCCGCCGAGGAGCTGCGCAGGCTCGCACGTGCCCGTATCGCCCGACTGATCGGGGAATTTCGGGATTTCGACCCCACCGATAGCCCGTACGTGCCTGTTTGATCACACCTAAGGCCCCCCGGCAGGTGTACCGACACTTGGTCGATACGATGACGGACGGCCGGTGGACCGTACCCGGCCGGGCCCGTCCGACAGAGAAGCCGGCAGGCCCCAATCCCCGCTCCCGGAGGGTTCTTCCGTGCCGGCTGGAACGCTGTACCGCGGCCGGGAAGGAATGTGGTCCTGGGTGGCTCATCGAGTCACCGGCGTCCTCATCTTCTTCTTCCTGTTCGTACACGTCCTCGACACCGCTCTCGTCCGCGTCTCCCCCGAGGCGTATGACGATGTCGTGGCCACCTACAAGACGCCGATCGTGGCACTGCTGGAATACGGCCTGGTCGCGGCCATCCTGTTCCACGCGCTCAACGGCCTGCGCATCATCGCCGTCGACTTCTGGTCGAAGGGCCCGCGCTACCAGAAGCAGATGCTCTGGACCGTGCTCGGCATCTGGATCGTGATGATGGCCATGGCCCTGTACCCGGTGCTCGGCCACGCCGTACGCGAAGTCTTCGGGAGCTGACGCCGATGTCTGCAGAGACCACCCCCGCAGGGTCCGTCGAGGTCGAGGCCGAGAACGTCTCCCTCTACGACGTGGACAACCCGGCCCCGCTCATCGAGGCGCCGCGCAAGCGCACCAAGAAGACGCCGAAGTCGACGCGTACGAACTTCGAGCTGTACGGCTGGCTGTTCATGCGCCTGTCCGGCATCGTGCTCGTCGTCCTGGTCCTCGGCCACCTGCTGATCCAGCTGGTGCTCGACGGCGGCGTGTCCAAGATCGGCTTCGCCTTCGTGGCCGGCCGCTGGGCCTCGCCGTGGTGGCAGGCCTGGGACCTGGTGATGCTGTGGCTGGCGATGCTGCACGGCGCCAACGGCCTGCGCACGATCATCAATGACTACGCCGAGCGCGACAACACGCGCTTCTGGCTGAAGATGCTCCTTTACACCGCCACGGTGTTCACCGTCCTGCTGGGCACGCTGGTGATCTTCACCTTCGACCCGAACATCCGCTAGGCCGACGGGACCGAGGGACCGAGGTAACTCACTCATGAAGATTCACAAGTACGACACCGTCATCGTCGGCGCCGGTGGCGCGGGCATGCGCGCGGCCATCGAGTCGACGAAGCGCTCCCGCACCGCGGTGCTCACCAAGCTCTACCCCACGCGTTCCCACACCGGTGCGGCGCAGGGCGGCATGGCCGCCGCGCTCGCCAACGTGGAAGAGGACAACTGGGAGTGGCACACCTTCGACACGATCAAGGGCGGCGACTACCTGGTCGACCAGGACGCCGCCGAGATCCTCGCGAAGGAGGCCATCGACGCGGTCCTCGACCTGGAGAAGATGGGCCTGCCCTTCGGCCGTACGCCCAAGGGTGAGATCGACCAGCGGCGTTTCGGCGGTCACTCCCGCAATCACGGCGAGGCCCCGGTCCGCCGTGCGTGCTACTCGGGCGACCGCACCGGCCACATGATCCTCCAGACGCTGTACCAGAACTGCATCAAGGAGGGCGTGGAGTTCTTCAACGAGTTCTACGTCCTCGACCAGCTCATCGTCGAGGAGGACGGCGTCAAGAAGAGCGCCGGCGTCGTCGCGTACGAGCTGGCCACCGGCGAGATCCACATCTTCCAGGCGAAGGCCGTGATCTACGCGTCCGGCGGCACCGGCAAGTTCTTCAAGGTGACCTCCAACGCGCACACCCTCACCGGCGACGGCCAGGCGGCCTGCTACCGGCGCGGACTGCCGCTCGAGGACATGGAATTCTTCCAGTTCCACCCGACCGGCATCTGGCGCATGGGCATCCTCCTTACGGAAGGCGCCCGCGGTGAGGGCGGCATCCTCCGCAACAAGGACGGCGAGCGCTTCATGGAGAAGTACGCGCCGGTCATGAAGGACCTCGCGTCCCGTGACGTCGTCTCGCGCTCCATCTACACCGAGATCCGTGAGGGCCGCGGCTGCGGCCCCGAGGGCGACCACGTCTACCTCGACCTCACGCACCTGCCGCCGGAGCAGCTGGACGCCAAGCTGCCGGACATCACCGAGTTCGCGCGTACGTACCTCGGTATCGAGCCGTACACGGACCCGATCCCGATCCAGCCGACGGCGCACTACGCGATGGGCGGCATCCCGACGAACGTCCAGGGTGAGGTCCTCGCGGACAACACCACGGTCGTGCCCGGTCTGTACGCCGCCGGCGAGGTTGCCTGTGTCTCCGTGCACGGCGCCAACCGTCTGGGCACCAACTCGCTGCTCGACATCAACGTCTTCGGCAAGCGCTCCGGTATCGCCGCCGCCGAGTACTCGGCCAAGGTCGACTACGTCGAGCTCCCGGAGAACCCGGCCGAGCAGGTCATCGAGCAGGTCGAGCGACTGCGCAACTCCACGGGCAACGAGCGGGTGGCCGACATCCGCAAGGAGCTGCAGGAGACCATGGACGCCAACGTCATGGTGTTCCGTACCGAGCAGACGATCAAGACCGCGGTCGAGAAGATCGGCGAGCTGCGCGACCGCTACCTGCGCGTGTCCGTCCAGGACAAGGGCAAGCGGTTCAACACCGACCTCCTGGAGGCCATCGAGCTGGGCAACCTGCTCGACCTGGCCGAGGTCATGGCGGTCTCCGCGCTGGCCCGCAAGGAGTCCCGCGGCGGTCACTACCGCGAGGACTTCCCCAACCGCGACGACGTCAACTTCATGCGCCACACCATGGCGTACCGCGAGGTCGCCGACGACGGCAAGGACTCGATCCGGCTCGACTACAAGCCGGTCGTCACGACCCGCTACCAGCCGATGGAGCGTAAGTACTGATGGCTACCCCGACCCTCGACAAGGAAGACGCCAAGCCCGAGGCAGGCTTCGCCGATTCCCCGTACATCACGGCCACTTTCCGCATCCGCCGGTTCAACCCGGAGATCTCCGACGAATCGGTGTGGGAAGACTTCCAGATCGAGATCGACCCGAAGGAGCGTGTCCTCGACGCCCTTCACAAGATCAAGTGGGACGTCGACGGCACGCTGACGTTCCGGCGCTCCTGCGCGCACGGCATCTGCGGCTCGGACGCCATGCGGATCAACGGCAAGAACCGCCTGGCCTGCAAGACGCTGATCAAGGACCTCAACCCGGAGAAGCCGATCACGGTCGAGGCCATCAAGGGCCTCACGGTCCTCAAGGACCTCGTGGTCGACATGGAGCCGTTCTTCCAGGCGTACCGCGACGTCATGCCGTTCCTCATCACCGAGGGCAACGAGCCGACGCGCGAGCGGCTGCAGTCCCCGGAGGACCGCGAGCGCTTCGACGACACCACCAAGTGCATCCTGTGCGCGGCGTGCACGTCGTCGTGCCCGGTGTTCTGGAACGACGGGCAGTACTTCGGCCCGGCCGCGATCGTCAACGCGCACCGCTTCATCTTCGACTCGCGTGACGAGGCGGGCGAGCAGCGCCTGGAGATCCTCAACGACAAGGACGGCGTGTGGCGTTGCCGCACGACGTTCAACTGCACGGACGCGTGCCCGCGTGGCATCGAGGTCACGAAGGCGATCCAGGAAGTGAAGCGGGCGCTGATCACGCGTCGCTTCTGAGCTTCCCGGTCGTACGTTCTCCACGTACGTTGCCCTCGTGGGTTCCGCACGTTCCGGAAGGCCCTGTCTCCCTTGTGGAGGCGGGGCCTTCCGCGTTGTGAAAGCATCGACGGGCAACGCACTTGGCGAAGAAGGAGTCGGGGGACATGAGCGAGCAGAATCCGAACGGGGCCGACGACTACAAGTGGGGGCCCGACCCGCAACAGCCCACCATGCCGGGCTACGGCTATCCGGGCCCCGCACAGCCCGGCTACGGCTACCCCGCCGGCGGGTACGGCCCGCCCGCGATGCCGCCCGTGGCCCAGCCCGGCGGCGGGGCCTACGGGACGCCGGCGCCCGGCGGCGGTGCGCCGTTGCTGTCGATCGGGGACATCACCGTCACCGGTGACTCGATCATCACGCCCGCGGGTCAACTGCCGCTCAAGGGCGCGATCTGGACGGCCACGGACATGTCCCGCACCGAGGAGAAGATCCCCACCCACGCGGTGGTCCTGGCGATCGTCTTCTTCATCTTCTGCCTGCTCGGTCTGCTCTTCCTCCTGATGAAGGAGAAGACCACCACCGGCTTCATCCAGGTGACGGTGACCAGCGGCGGCCGCCACCACTCCACGATGATCCCGGCGCAGGGGCCCCAGACCTTCCCCTGGGTGATGGGGCAGGTCAACTACGCGCGATCGCTGAGCGTCTGAGGCCGGTCGACGGCCGACCGCAGGCCAGTCGCAGGCCAAGGTCCCGGGATATCAGCCTTTTCGGGGCTAATCTGACGGTATGTCACTTCAGTTGCTCGGCTTCGACAACGTTCTGCTGCCCGTCGGCGATCTGGGCGCGGCCGTGGACTTCTACGAGCGCGCGGGCTTCCCGCTCGCCTTCCGCCTCGACGAGGCGGGCATCGCCCTGCTCAAGGTGGGCGAGGAGACCCCTGGCGTACTGCTGCGCGAGGAGGAGGGGCTGCTGCCCCGGCCGCCCGGCGACTGGGCGGTGCGCGTGTGGCTGGAGGTGCCGGACGCGCGGGCCGCAGGGCGGGAGTTGGCGGCGGCCGGGGTGGTGCCGGACGAGCCGATCTCCGTGTCGACGGGGTGGACGGTGGAGCTGGCGGATCCGTGGGGCAATGTCGTGGGCTTCACGGACTACCTGAAGCGGCCGTCGCTGGCGCGTACGCCGGTGGACGTACGGGAACCGGAGCCTGCCGCCGTATAGCGGACGGCCCTCGCGTTGGACTGCCCTCGTAGCGGACGGCCCCTGGTGCCCCGGCAGGGGCCCTAGCTCCCGCTCTCGACGAGCTGCGCCACGACCCTCAGCAGGAAGAAGCTGTGCAGGAGCAGCCCGGGCAGCACGGCCAGGCGCAGCTGCCACGGCGCACGGGTCAGCACACCGGCGGATATCCAGATCCCTGCGGCGGCGCAGAGGACCGACCCCACCACCATCCCGGAGCCGCCCACACTCCGGACCCCGGAGAGCGAGATGAGCACGTAGCCCAGCACGACCAGCCCGTACACCAGGCCGAGCCGCCGGCTCCACTTGCCCAGGCCGGGCACGGGCCCGGCGCCCGGAGGCGGGGGCTGGAGGTACTGGTACTGGGGGGTGGGGTACGTGGCCCACTGCTGCGGCGGTGGCTGCTGCTGCTGCCAGGGTTGGGGGGTCGGGGTCGGGTAGGACGCGGCGGCCGGTGTCGGTGGCGGCGTGGCGGGCATCTCGGGGACCGGGACCGCCTGCTCGGGCGTCATCTGCGTATAGAGCTTGGTCGCGCGCGGCGCGGGCGCCGGGCCCGTGCCGCCCGCGCGCAGCCGCTCGATCTCCTCGCGCATCTCGTCCGCGTCCGCGAACCGGTCGGCCGGCTCCTTCGCAAGGGCCCGCGAGACCAGCGCCTCGACCTCCGCCGGGACCTGCGCACCCCGCTCGCCCAGCGTCGGCGGCGGCTTCGTCACATGCTGGTAGCCGACCTGGAAGCCGGAGTCGGCGTCGAACGGCACGGCGCCCGTGAGCAGTTCGAAGAGGACGACGCCGAGCGAGTACAGGTCGGAGCGGCCGTCGATCCCGCGCCGGCCCTCGAACTGCTCGGGTGACATGTAGTGCGGCGTCCCGATCGCCGTGCCGGTCCGGGTGAGGGCCGCGCCCGGCGCCTCCAGGGCGTGCGCGATGCCGAAGTCCATCACCTTGACCGTGCCGTCCCTGCACACCATGACGTTCGCCGGTTTGATGTCGCGGTGCACCATGCCCCGGGCATGGCTCGCGGCGAGCGCCGCAAGGATCTCGGCGGTGATGCGGAGCGCCTGGTCGAGTCCGGCCCTGCTCGGGTCGGACGGCATGCGTGCGGCGAGGGTCTCGCCGTCGACGTACTCCATGACGAGATACGGCAGCGGACCGGCGGGCAGCGCTTCCTCGCGTACGTCGAACACGGCGACCACGTTCGGATGGCTGAGCCTGGCCACGGCGCGGGCCTCGCGGCGGAAGCGTTCGCGGCCGCTCGCCTCCGCGGCGAGCGCGGTGCTCATGGTCTTCACGGCGACGGTCCGCTCCAGCTCGGTGTCCTTCGCCCGGTAGACCGAGGCCATGCCGCCCCGGCCTATCTGCTCCTCGATCTCGTAGCGGCCGTCGTCCAGTAATCGGCCCGGCCCAAGACTCGTCGACATCGCCCGCCCCGCCTCCCCCGTCGCCCCCCGCCGGAGATCAGGCTACCGAGACCTGGGCCACACGGGCAGCGGCTTGAACGTGTTCAAAAACAGGTCTACAGTCCATGACAACAGCTTTTGAACGCGTTCAATGGGCGGGGAAAGCCGCAGACGAACGCATCCCGAAGGGGCGGAACCATGGACCTCACAGTCCTCGCATACGTCGTCTACCTGGCCATCAGCATCGGCCTCACCGTCTGGGTCGCCCGGACCCTCAGCCGCAACGGCAAGATCTTCCTCGCCGATGTGCTGCACGGGAACGAGAAGCTCGCGGACGCCGTGAACCACCTGCTCGTCGTCGGCTTCTACCTGGTGAACCTCGGCTTCGTCGCCCTCTATCTGAAGGCCGCCGAGGCAGTCGAGGACGCACGCGGACTGTTCGAGGCACTGTCGGTGAAGCTCGGTGTGGTGCTGCTAGTGCTCGGCGTGATGCACCTGGGCAACGTCTGGGTGCTCAACAAGATCCGGCGGCGGGGGCTCATGGAGCGGGAGCAGCTTCCGCCGGTGCCGCCGCAGGGGTTCAGCGGCGACCAGGGTGCGTGGGCCGCACCCACCGGGGCCTGAGGGATGGGCGCCGTGAAAGCGGACCGGGGCGTGGGGAGCGCCCCGGTTCGCCGGCTGACCGTCCTCTACGACGCCGAGTGCTCGCTCTGCACCGTCGTACGCAAATGGCTCGCGCGGCAGGCGCAGCTGGTGCCGCTCGATCTGGTGCCGGCCGGGTCGGACGAGGCGCGGCGGCGCTTCCCCGGGCTCGACCACGGCACGACGCTCGACGACATCACCGTGATCGGCGACGGGGGGCAGGTCTATCTGGGCCCCGCCGCCTGGGTCGTCACCCTGTGGGCGCTGCGTGAGTACCGGCCGATGGCCCACCGGATGGCCACCCCGGCGGGGGCGCGGCTCGCGCGGGGTGCGGTCCTCGCGGCGGCCAAGTACCGCTCGGCCGCGCGCAGCCCGCAGGGCTGGGTCGACGGCAGCTTCCACCGCGGGGACGGGTGGAGCTATCACCCGCAGCGGGGCTGGACCCTCGACCGAGCCGTGGCCGAAGCCGCTGCCGCGGATGCCTGCGACAGCGGTCGCTGCGCGAGTCGTTAGGCTCGTGATCGTGCCAGCAGCGAAGCAGAGCCCCGCGCCCCCCGCCGACGAGCCGCCCGCCGACTCCGGGTCCGGCTCCGGAGCCGTCAAGAAGGAGCCGGGGGCAGGGGCCGCCAAGAGTGAGCAGACCCGCACGCTCATCCTGGAGACGGCGATGCGCCTCTTCCAGGAGCGGGGCTACGACAAGACGACGATGCGGGTCATCGCCAAGGAGGCCGGCGTCTCGGTCGGCAACGCGTACTACTACTTCGCCGGCAAGGAACACCTGATCCAGGGCTTCTACGACCGGATCGCCCGTGAGCACCAGGAGGCGGTCCGGCCCGTCCTGGACCGGGAGACCGACCTGGAGGCGCGGCTCGCCGGGGTGCTGCGGGCGTGGCTGGACATCGCCCAGCCGTACCACGAATTCGCGGCGCAGTTCTTCAAGAACGCCGCCGATCCGGACTCCCCGCTCAGCCCCTTCTCCCCCGAGTCGGAGCACGCGCGCGAGGCCGCCATCGACGTCCACCGCGAGGTCCTGGCCGGCGCGAAGGCGAAGGTGCCCGATGAACTCAAGGACATCCTCCCGGAGTTGATGTGGCTCTCCCAGATGGGCCTCGTCCTGTACTGGGTCTTCGACCGTTCACCGGACCGCGAGCGCAGCTACCGCCTGTCCGAGCGCGGCGCCAAGCTCACCACGCGCGGGGTCGCCCTCGCCCGCTTCCGGGTGCTGCGGCCGCTGGTGCGCGAGGTGCACGAGCTGTTCACGGACTTCCTGCCGGGGATGACCAACGATCCGGCCAGGCAGCCGAAGGGCTGACGCCTGGCCGGTCGCCGCAGAGCCGGGCCGCCTCAGAGCTGGCTGGTGATCGTCGGGTCGGTGATCTCCTTGTCCTTGGCGAGCAGCATGGCCTTGCTGAGGATGACGGAGAGCGCTCCGTCGCCCTCGAAGGGCAGGTAGCCGGTACTCGCTTCCGCCTTGCGCGAGCCGGCCACGATGCACAGGTACCGGTCGTTCGGGGTCCGCAGGATGTTCCCCGAACCGAGGTGGATCTTGTACGTGTGCAACTCGCCCCGGACGTGCAGGAATCGGCCCTCGATCGTGCAGCGGTCGGCTATCGCGAGCCTCGGTATGAGGCGGGCGAGCAGGTCGCGGCGGGTCTCGGCGCTCTGGTTCAGGTCGCCGAAGCTGTATGAGGTCCAGTACTCCTGGAAGCGGCCCTGGGGCCCGCCGTCGTACCAGGCCGGGTCGTTGCCGACGCTGGCGACACCCACGAACAGGTCGACGTCACGCAGGACTTCGCTCAGCGCCAGGGCCGGGATGTCGGTGAGGGGCAGCGGATCGACCGGCTCCCGGCCGTCGCGCAGCCACATCGAGTAGCCGCCGCCGTAGCAGGACGCCGAGTTCTCCGGGGCGTCGATCGGGTAGAAGCGAACCTGGTCGGTGTGCAGCCGCAGGTAGCTGCCGGATTCGGTGGTGTCCACGCCGTACTCGTCGCCGACGCCCTCGATCCAGTACTCGGCGCGCAGCCCCCACTGCGGCAGTTCACGCACGGCGGGCGGGGCGCTGTCATCGACGCACAGCCGCAGCTTGTTGCGCCAGCCGCGGACCGCGGCCAGGGCGTGGAACTGGTGCTGGCGCACGATGTGGGCGGCGAAGCGGTTGGAGTAGGTACCGGTGTTCCGCTCGGCGTCGGTGAGCAGATACACCTCCCGGTGGGCCTGCTTGAACGGCTGGGTGACGGCGTGCCGCTCCAGCCAGTCGCGCCAGGCCACGATCTGGGCCGGCTCGTGCCCGACGGGGTGCCACGGCTCGACCCGCTCGCCGTCCACCACCGGTTCGCCGGTGAGCGTGCGCAGCTCGCCGTCCGCGTACCCGACGGTGGTGCCGTCGACCGTCCACAGCAGACGACGGGCGAGCGTGCCGACCAGCGGGTGGTCCAGGTAGCGCTCGCGCCAGGCGGCGTAGGGCCAGCTGCGGCGGGCGACGAACTGCCGGTCCAGACGCTCCACTTGGGCCGAGAGCATCTTGTCGATGTCCTTGACGGCGACCTTGAGTTCCTTGAGCTCCTCGGGGTGGTCGCGCTTGACGGCGGCGGGCGGGGCCTTGACCTGCTTTCCCGCGGCATTGCGCCACTGGAGGTTCACCTTCGTGCCCTGGACGAGCAACTCCGCTCGCGTCTCGCCGAGTTGGCGGGTCGCGCGGCCGACCTCCGTCAGGCCGTACGCGGGAACGGCCAGCTCTTCGATCTCTTCGCGGCTCAGGCCCATGGCCTTGGCGCGGGTGTCGAGCGCCGCGTCGAGGATCTTCAGGGTGCCCTTGTACGTCAGGCGGCTTGCCAGCCGGGCCAGTTCGGCCAGGGCGGCGTCACCCTCGCTGCGGGAGAGGGCGATCACGCAGGCGTTGGCGACCTTCGGGTTGCGGGGGCCGAGGCCCGGAGCCTTGCGCAAGGAGGTCTCGGTGAGGGCGCCGAGCGCGCGGGCGGTGTCCGGGTGGCCGGGCAGCAGGCCCAGGGTCCAGGCGAGGCCGCGCAGGGCTTCGGCGTTGTACGGGTCGTACTCATGGTTGGCATCCGTGCCGTGCCGGGCGGCCTCGAGGAGCAGGGTGCGGGGGCGGCCGACCAGGGCGAGCCAGGGCAGGACCGTGGTGCGGACGTCGTCCGCGTCGAGCCGCGCGAGGCAGGCGCGGGCCGTCTTCTCCCACTTGGCGTTGGGCTTGGCGGTCTTGGCGGTGGCCGCGTGCCGGACCAGGTCGAGCCAGTCGTGCCCGCGGCCCTCCAGGTCGTCGAGGGCTCGGTCGGCCCATTCCTCCCCCGGGTTCAGCACGGGATCGGGCAGCAGGGCGACGAGCTCCGTGAGCTCCGGCACCGGACTCCACTGCATCAGTGCGGAACGCCTCAGTGTGGCGACCGTCGGGCCGGGCACCTCGCGTCCCGACGCCAGTTCGGCCGCGGCGAGGGTGGTCAGTTCCAAGGGGGACCACGTCGAGTGCAGCCGCCCGTAGTGGTCCAGGCGCCTGCGGCGCTCGGCGGCCAGTTCGTCGCCGGGCAGGTCCTTCGTCACGACGGTGAGCAGGGTCAGCGCGTTGATACGGGTCGGGTCGCCCTCTCTGTAGGGCTCACTCAGCCGTTTCAGGGCGTCCGCCAGGCGCCGCCGTGCCTCCTGCGGGAGGTCGCGGACCACGGCGAAGGTGGTGTCGTCGTCGCGCCACCAGCGGTTGCTGTTCCTCGTGGTGATCTTGAGCAGCAGCTCCGCGACCTCACCCATGTTGCCCTCGGCGACCAGCCGCTCGACCTCCGCGAACCGCTCCGGATTCCTGGTGCTCATCAGCCACCCACCAGCGGGACAAGCTTCAAGAACGTGACCTCCGTGCCCAGCCTCAGATCGAGCTCCGCATCGAGCTCTTCGACCTGCCGGTCCCCGATCAGGACCAGGAACCCGTTGCGCCCGAACGCCTTCACGGCGAGCTCGAACTGCCGCTCCGGGTCTATCCGGCGCGGGGTGCGCAGCGCGTACCCGTTGAGCGTGCGCTCGGCCTCCGTCGGCTGGACAAGCCCGCGGAACTCGCCCGTCGTACGGGCGTTGTACTCCGTGACCTCCTGGAACACCCGGCGCCGGATCACCTCGCGCAGCGTCAGGCGTTCCTCCGCGATCTCCAGCGCCCAGGCATCACGGCGCTCCCCCGATGTCGTCTCGTCGACGAACGTCACCATTCCCATGCCTCGGAGCGTAGGGCGGGGCACTGACAGCGGGCCGGGCGAGGGGTGCGGGCGGGCGCTGTCAGTGCGGGGACGTACCTTCGGGGGCATGACGACGGCTGGGGTGGGCCTGGAAACCAGGCTGTATCAGGTGTGTGCGCAGCAGCGGCTCGAGGGCGGGGCCGTGCTGCGGGGCTTCCTGGAGTCTCTGCTGCACAAGGAGCGGAGGCAGGCGGCCACTTGGCTGCACGCCCACGACGCGAACCGGGAAGCCCTCGCCTGGCTCGCGGGGCAGCCGCTCGGCTGGACCCGGCCCGAGGCGGACACCCTCCTCGCCGGGGCCCTGACGGAGGACAACTCGCAGATCCCGCACAGCGCGGCGCGGCTCCAGCTCCCGCTGGCCGCCGCCGAGCAGGCCGGGACGTGCGACCAGGAACTGCTCCGGTCGGCCCGCGAGTTCCTGGCAGCCACGCGGTACGTGCAGCACGAAGGCCCGCCGGTCGACGAGATGCTGACCCGCCTCGACACCCTCATCGTGCCCCTCCCCTCGGACGGCACCGGCCTCTCGGACAAGGTCCTGGACCACCACGACCAGTACGGCCCCCGCATGCGCGCCGTCCACAAGGACCTGCTCGCCGCACCTGGTGCCGCCGCCCTCCTCACCCACTGCGGCACGCTCGACAAGCTCCGCCCCACCAAGCGGTGGACCAAGCAGACAGCGGAGCTGTACGCGGCCGTCGCGTCCGGCGAGCAGCTGGTGCGGGCCCTCCTCGAAGGCATCGCCGTCCAGGAGGAGCACCACGTCACGCCTCCCTGGTGGGCCGGCAGCACCTGGCCCGGCCTCGTGGCCGAGGGCAATGAGCTCCTGGTGCGCGGCCTCCTGTGGACCGCCGCCGGCATCGACGCCGACTGGGTCGTCCGCGTGACCGCCGAAGTCGCCCTCAACGCCGGTACGGGGATGGGCGGTTCCGGCGGCTACTGCCGCAACGGCAAGCTCGCCACCAGCGCCGTCGCCGCCCTCGCCACCTTCGGTGGTGCGCGTGGTGAGGAGGCCGTGGCCTGGCTCGGCGGCCGGCTCAAGGCGAAGATCCGCAACCGGACCGTGCAGAAGGGCATCGCCAAGGCGCTCGAGGAGGTGGCCGAGCGCAGCGGGCTGACCCCCGCGATGCTCCGCGAGCGCGCCGTGCCGCAGCTCGGGCTCGACGCGCGCGGGGTGCGCGAGGATCAGCTCGGCCAGTACGCCGCCGTCCTCGCGGTCGAGGCGCCCGGCAGCGCCGCGCTGACCTTCCGGGGCCCGGACGGGCAGATCCTGAAGACCGCGCCCAAGGCGATGCGCGAGACGTACGCCACCGAACTCAAGGCGGTCCGGGCCGCGTTGAAGGAGCTGCGCGCCACGCTCACCACCGAGCGCTCGCGCCTGGAGGAGCAGCTCATGGCGGGCACCCGGTGGAGCGCGCGGGACTGGGCGCAGTACTGCGTCGAGCACCCGGTGACCGGCACGCTCGGCCGCACCCTCCTTTGGGAGGGCAGCGACGACGGCGGGGCGAGCTGGACTTCGGGACTGGCCGAGCGCACGGGTGCCGGCTGGGCGCTCGCCACGGTGGACGGCCTCGCGATGCCGGTGCGCGAGGGCACCCGGCTTCGGCTCTGGCATCCGCTGCACGCGACGGTCGACGACATCCGCGCGTGGCGCGAGGAGTTGACCGACCGGGAGCTTCGCCAGCCCTTCAAGCAGGCGTTCCGGGAGATATACCCGCTCACCCCGGCGGAGCACGAGACGGCCGTGTACTCCAACCGCTTCGCCGCGCACATCCTGCGCTATCCGCAGGCCAGGGCGTTGATGACGGCTCGCGGCTGGCACGGCAACCACCTCGGGCGCCACGAGGACGGCCACGCGGCGGAGATGGTGCGCGAACTGCCCCGGCCCGGTGAACTCCGCTCCACCGAGGGCGAGTACTGGCGGGCAAGGTTCTACATCGAGCAGGTCGAGGGCGACCACGACGAGTACGACGTCCAGCTGTGCGCCACCGACCAGGTGCGCATCGAGCGCCGCCGGGGCCCACGCGGGGCGTGGATCGGGGCCGAACTCGTCGACGTACCGGCACAGTTGCTGTCCGAGGCACTGCGGGACGTGGATCTGTTCGTGGGGGTCGCGTCGATCGGTGCGGATCCCGAGTGGCAGGACGGGGGTGCGGACCGGCACCACGACTACTGGCGCAAGTGGTCGTTCGGCGAGCTCACCGAGTCCGCGCGGATACGCCGGCAGGCGCTGGCCCGGCTGCTGCCGAGGACCCGGATAGCGGACCGGGTCGAGCTGACGGAGCGGTTCCTGCGGGTGCGTGGCGAGCTGCGGACGTACCGGATCCACCTGGGGTCCGGGAACGTCCTGATGGAGCCGGACGACGCCTACTTGTGCATCGTGGCGGACCGTTCGCGGTCGGCGGGCGATGGCGGTGGCGGTGGCGGTGGCAAGGACCGGCTCTTCCTGCCGTTCGAGGAGGACGGCGGGCCGCTCGCGCTGATCCTGTCGAAGGCGTTCCTGCTGGCCGACGACGCGAGGATCAGGGACCGGTCGATCACTTCACAGATCCTGCGCTGAGCCGATCGCTTCAGGCGCCGCCCTGCCGCGGGGGCCGCAGTCGGTCCACTGCGCCCCGTTGTCCCGCTCCGCGAGGAGCATGATCTGCCGCATCATGTCCGCCAGTTGAGTCCGCTCCGCCTTGGACAGGACGCCGAACAGCCGGTGCTCCTCGTGGCCGATCGCCTCCATCGAGGAGTGCCAGATGCGGCGGCCCTCCTCGGTGAGCTCCACGTCGACCCGGCGCCGGTCCGTCCTGGACGGGGTGCGGCGGACGAAGCCGCGCCGCTCCAGGGTGTCGAGCCGGCCGGTGATCGAGGCGCGCGCCAGGTCCAGGTCGGCGGCGAGGTCGGACGGGGCCGCCGTGCCGCCGCGGCCCGCGAGCTTGTGCAGGGTGTCGAACTCCTGGCGCTCCAGGTCGAGGGCGCCCAGGGACTGTTCGCGCACCCGGCGCAGATGCACGGTCAGCTTCTGCATGCGGGTGACCGCGCCCTCGATGTCCAGGTCGAGGTCGGGCAGCACGGGCAGCCAACGGGCCACATGGCCGTCGGCCCAGTCCCGCTCCGCGCCCGAGGTCCGCTCGCCTCGAGTCCGCTCGCCGGTGGGGTCTTGCTTCATGTCCGCGAGCATACGCCGAGATGCTTCGGATCCAGATAATTCGTTGACGAATAGTTCGGCGCCGAATTATCTTCGTCGTCATGCCGCACCCCCTGCGCACTCCCGCCTTCCGCCTGCTCTTCCTCGGGCGGTCCCTGTCGCTCGTCGGCGACGCCGCCATCCCCCTCGCGCTCTCCTTCGCCGTGCTGTCCGTCACCAGATCCGCCTCGGCCATGGCGATCGTGCTCGCCAGCGCGATGGTGCCCAAGCTGCTGCTCCTGCCGATCGGCGGTGTGGCGGGCGACTGGTTCAACGCCAAGACGGTCGCCCTCACCACGGATGTCATACGCGCCGCCAGTCAGCTCTTCGTGGGCTACGAACTCCTCTCCGGTGAACCGCAGTTGTGGCAGCTGGCACTCGCCGAGGCGATCGGTGGCGCCGCCTCGGCCTTCGCGCTGCCGACCCTGCCGTCGCTCATCACCGGCACGGTCGAGAAGAAGGAGCAGCTGCACCGGGCCAACGCCCTCCTCGGCGTGGTCACCACCTCCTCCAGGGTCGGCGGACCCGTGGTCGCCGCGGTCCTGGTCGGACTCGCCGGGCCCGGCCTGGCATTCGTCCTGGACGGCCTCTCCTTCGTCGTCAGCGCCCTGCTGCTCGGCATGACCCCGGTACGCCCGGTGTCCGTGCAGCGCCGTTCGCTGCGCGCCGATCTGGCCGAAGGCTGGCAGGAGGTGCGCAGCCGTGACTGGTACTGGACCAGCCTGATCGGGCACTCCGCATGGAACGGCGCCGCAGCTGTCCTGATGACGCTCGGACCCGGCCTTGCCGTAGGGGAGTTGGGCGGCAAGGGAACCTGGACCGCGCTGGTCATCGTCGGCGGAGTCGGCCTGGTCCTCGGCTCACTGCTCGCCGGCCGGGCCCGCCCCCGCCGGCCGGTCATGACGGCGAACCTGGGCCTGGCGACGTACGCCGTACCGCTCGTGCTGCTCGGCGCCCAGGCGCCGGCCGCCCTGATCATTGCCACCTACGGCCTCGCGCAAGCCGCCCTGGGCTTCCTGATGCCCATCTGGGAGACCTCCGTTCAGTCGGCCATCCCGGCTACGGCGCTGGCCCGCGTCACCTCGTACGACTGGCTGCTCTCGCTCGGTGCGATGCCGCTCGGCTATGTCCTGGCGCCGCTCGCGGCGGACGCCTGGGGACCCGCGGTGCCGCTGTGGATCGCGGCGGGTCTGGTGGGCGTCGCCTGCGCCGGGACGGCGGCCGTGCCGGGGGTGCGCCGCTTCACCCTGCAGGACCAGACGCAGGACGAAGCGGCGGACGAACAGCTTGCCGAGAAGGTCAGTTGACCGCGTCCACGCCGTCCGGCGCGAGCTCGACGTCGTACACCAGTGGCTCCTCGCCGACCATGATGTGCCGGGCCCGGGCGCCGAAGCCCGCGGCCGTCACCGCGAGCAGGTAGGCGCCCTCGCCGGGCACGTACAGCATGTACGAGCCGTCGGCCAGGGAGTCCACCCGGTCCAGTTGGCGGCCGCCCTTGGAGACGAGCGTGACGATCGCGCCCTCCAGGGGGCGGCCGTCCGTGCTGACGACGAAGCCGTAGACGGCGGACGCCGATCCCTCGCCGCGCAGCTGCTCGGGCACGGCGACGGCAGGGGCGGGGGCGGTCGGCGTCGAGAACGCCTCCTCCTTGGGCTCGACCGCCAGGTGCGGCAGCCGCTTGTCGAGCCATCCGGGCAGCCACCAGTTGGAGTTGCCGAGGAGGTGCATCGCCGCCGGGACCAGCGCCGTACGCAGGATGAACGCGTCCAGGGCGACCGCCGCCGCGAGCCCGATGCCCGCCATCGCGCCCTCCATGTCGCCGCTGAGGACGAAGGCCGAGAAGACGCAAATCATGATCAGGGCAGCGCAGTTGATGACCCGGCCGGTCTCGGCGAGACCGACCCGGACGGCGCGGGCGTTGTCCCGCGTGTGCACCCATTCCTCGTGCATGCGGCTGACCAGGAACACCTGGTAGTCCATCGACAGGCCGAAGAGCAGCGACAGCATGATGACGGGCAGGAAGGCGGTGATCGGCCCCTCCTTGCCGAGCCCGATCGCCTCCGCGCCCCAGCCCCACTGGAACACCGCGACCAGGACACCGAAGGACGCGGCCGCCGCGATCAGGTTCATCAGGGCGGCCGTCAGCGGCACCACGAGCGAGCGGAACGCGATCAGCAGGAGCAGGAAGCCGAGGCCGATGATCGCGCCGACGAACAGCGGAAGGCGCTCCCCCGTGACCGCCGCGAAGTCCTTGAAGATCGCGGTCACTCCACCGACGTGCGTCTTCGTCCCGGCGGCCGGAATGACCTCGTCCCGCAGCCGGTCGATGAGCTCGTCGGTCTCCTTGGACTGCGGTGAGGTGTCGGGCACGACCTGGATGATCGAAAGGCCGGCTTCGGGCGGCGTGGGCACGGCGACCGCCTGGTCGACGCCCTTCGTGTCCCGTACCCGCTGCAGCAGATCGCCGGTGTCGCGCTGCTCGCTGACCAGTTGGAGCGGCCCGTTGAAGCCGGGGCCGAATCCTTCCGCCAGCAGGTCGTACGCCTTGCGCGTGGTCTGCGACTCCTGGTGATTGCCCTGGTCGGTGGCGCCGAGCCGGAGCGAGAGCACCGGGACGGCGAGGGCCGCCATCACGATCACCGCGACGAGAGCGATCGACTTCGGCCTCTTCTGTACGTACGCGGACCAGCGGGCGGCCGCGCCGCTCGCCTCGCTCGACTCGGGGCCGTTCGCCGCCAGCCTGCGGCGCTGGCGGCGGCTGAGGACGCGCGTGCCGAGGACGCCGAGCATCGCGGGCAGCAGGGTGATCGCGGCCAGGACGCTGAGGACGACGGTCAGCGAGGTCGCGATGACCACGCCGTCCAGGAAACGCATGTCCATCACGAGCATTCCGGCGAGCGCGATGCACACCGTGCCGCCGGCGAACAGGACGGCCCGGCCCGAGGTGTTGAGGGCCTGCACGGCCGACTCCTCGGCGGGCACCCCGCGCAGGATGTTCTTGCGGTGCCGCGTCACGATGAACAGCGCGTAGTCGATGCCGACGCCCAGACCGATCAACGAGCCGAGCAGCGGCGCGACTTCGGGCACGTCGGTGACGTGGCTGAGCAGGCTCGTGCCCATCATCCCCATGCCGACCCCGAACACGGCGACAAGGATGGGCAGCAGCATCGCGAACAGCGAACCGAAGGCCAGGAAGAGCACGACCGCCGCGGCCAGGACGCCCACCAGCTCGGCGAGGCCCTGCGGCGGCTCCTGGGTGCGGGTGATCGCCTGCCCGCCGAGCTCCACCTGCAGCCCGTCCCGGGCGGCCGCCCGCGCCGTGTCCACGACGTCCTCGACGAGCGCCTTGGGCACGCCGTTGGCTTGCTCGCGGAAGGTCACCTGGGCGTATGCGATCTGCTCGTCGCCGCTGATCTGGGCGGCGCCCGCCTTCGTGTAGGGCGAGGAGACGTCTCCGACGCCGTCCATCGCCGCGATCTTCTTCAGCGCGGGCTCGATCCGGTCGCGTACGTCCTCATCCCGTACGCCCTCATCCCGTACGTCCTCATCCCGTACGTCACCGTCGCCTTCGCCTTCATCGACCCGCCACACCACCGTGTCCTGGTCCCCCGCGCTGTCCGGGAAGGCCTCGGCCATCAGGTCGTACGCGCGCTTGGAGTCGGTGTCCGGAAGGCTGAAGACGTTCGCGTAGTCGGTGCCCGCCTGCGAGCCCGCCGCGCCCACGCCGAACAGCGCGCCCACCCACAGCAACAGGACCACCAGGCGGTGCCGATAGCACCACCGTGCCAATGCAGCCACGATCTCTGCCCCTTCGTCGATCCGCCGGTCCCCCGGGTCCGTTCACAGAATCGACGGCGCGGCACGGGTGTGGTGCGTCGCGGCCATGACTCTCAACGAACTCCAAGGCTCGGTCCGGTCCCCGGTACAACGAGCGCCCCGATACTGAGGACATGAGCCTTCATCAGGGGGCGACCGTCCTGGTCGTCGAGGACGAACCGAGCATCGCCGACGTACTCGCCATCGCCCTGCGCTACCACCGCTTCCAGGTGGTGACCGCCTCCTGCGTGCGCCAGGCACGCGCGCGCGCCGCCGAGACGCGGCCCGACGCGGCGCTGCTCGACGTGATGCTCCCGGACGGCGACGGGCGGGCTCTCGGGCGTGAACTGCGCGCCGCCCACCCGGAGATGGCGCTCGTCTTCGTCACCGCGCGGGACGCGCCCGCCGACATCGTGGGCGGGCTGAGCTTCGGCGACGACTACATCACCAAGCCCTTCAACATCGACGAGGTCGTCGCCCGGATCATCGCGGTCCTGCGCCGCACCCGCCCGGCCGACGTACTGCCCGCGCGGCCACCGCTGCGGTACGGGGACCTCGAACTGGACGAGACGACGTACGCGGTGCGGCGGGCGGGCCAGGAAGTACAGCTCACCCCGACCGAGTACGCGCTCCTCCGCTTCCTGGTCCGCAACGGCGGGCGGATCGTGCCCAAGGAGCAACTCCTGCGCCATGTCTGGCGGTACGAGCACACCGCGGAGTCGACCGTGGTGGAGACGTACATCAGCTATCTGCGGCGCAAACTCGCCCCGCTGGGGCCGCCGGTGATCACCACCCGGCGCGGCATCGGGTACGGGCTCGCGTGAGGCTGCTCCTGCGCAAGGCCGGGGGCCGTCGGCGGCACGGCATCCATTCGCTGCGGGCCAAGCTGACGCTGACCAGCGTGGCGGTGCTCGCGCTCGGCATCGTGGTGGCGACGGCGGTCAGCCTGATGGGGATGCGGCACTATCTGCTCGACTCGGTGGACTCCGAACTGCTGGGCTCGGCAAAGTCGTTGGAGCGTACGGGGCTCACGCGGAGCCAGATCGAGGCGTTCGCCGCGATCGGCTCGCTGCGCGACGAGCTGACGCCGGGTTCGTCGGGGACGGGCGGGCTGCCCCGGCCGAACACCGTGTTCGTCGCCCTGGACGAGCGGGGCGAGCCGCTGTCGTTCGCCGGGACCGAGCCGACCGGACGGCAGCGGGCGTTCGCCGCGGCGGTGGACGATCCGGCGGCGATCGCCGGGTCGGACGAGGCCCATGACGTGAGCGTCGACGGAGACTCGTACCGGGCCGTGGGAGCGCGTCTGGGCGACGGCACCACCGTCCTGATGGCCACCTCCACCGAGGCCGTGCACGCGGGCGTGCAGAAGGCGCTGAAGCTCGATCTGGCCGTCGGGAGCGCGCTGTTGGGGCTGCTCGCCTGGCTGACGCTGATGGGGGCGGGGCACCGGCTGCGGCCGCTGGAGGACATGGTGGAGACGGCGTCGGCCATCGCGGAGGGCGATCTGACGCGGCGGGTGCCGCCCGGCCGGGACCCGGTCCTGGAGATCGAGCAGCTGCGGGTCGCCCTCAACTCCATGCTGCACCAGGTGGAGTCGGCCTTCGACACCCGTGAGCGCAGCTCGGCGCAGCTGCGCCGGTTCGTCGCGGACGCCTCGCACGAGCTGCGGACACCGCTCGCGGCGATCCGGGGCTACCTCCAGCTGTACGACAAGGGGATGCTCCGCGACCCGGCGGACCGCAAGCGCGCGTGGACGCGGATGCACGCGGAGACCGACCGGATGGGGCGCCTGGTGGACGAGCTGCTCACCCTGGCCCGGCTCGACCAGCAGCCCGAACTGCAGTTGCGGCACGTCGACTTGAGCCGTCTGGTGCGGGATGCGGCGGCGGACCTGCGGGCCCAGGAGCCGGAACGGCCGCTCGCGGTCTCGGCGGACGGGTCCGTGCTCGTACGGGCGGACGAGGCGGGGCTGCGCCAGGTCCTGGCCAACCTGCTGGCCAACATACGCACCCACACCCCGGTGGACGCGGCGGTGACGATCGACCTCACGCGCTCGCCCTGCGAGGTCCACCTCTCGGTGACCGACCGGGGCCCGGGCCTGGCCCCGGAGGACGCGTCCCGCATCTTCGACCGCTTCTTCCGCGCGGGCGGCGGCGCGGGAAGCGGCCTCGGAATGGCCATCGTGCAGGGGGTGGTGGCGGCGCACGGGGGGCGGGTGGAGGTGCGGACGGGGGTCGGGGAGGGGCTGGCGGTGATGGTGCGGTTGCCGGTGGGGTGAGGGCTTTCACTTGCCGGTGGAGAGGACTTTCGGTTGCCGGTGGGGTGAGGGCTTTCGCTGCCGACGGCCGCCCCGCCGGGCCTCCGCCCTTCGCTGTGGCAGGCCGGCCTGGCTCAGCCCGACTCGGCCCCGCCCACCAACACCCACACCGTCTTCCCGTACCGCCCCCGCTGCCACACCCCCCACGCCTGGGCAAGCACGTCCACAAGCTGCAGCCCTCGCCCGTGCTCGGCGTCCCACCCGACGCCGACGGCGGCCCCCCGAAGCTCCGGCCCCGCCGGACTCCCGTCCGAGACCTCGATGAGGCACGAACCATCGGCCAGCACGGTCACCGCCACCTCGAACTCCCGGTCGAGGACAAGCCCGTGCCGCACCGCGTTCGTGGCCAGCTCCGACACCAGGAGCAGCGCGTCGTCCACCGCACCGCTCCCCACGCCGTGCCCCCAGGCCGACATGTGGTCGCGCACCCGCAGCCGCGCGAGATGCACCGAGGCAGGATGCCCGGGCAAGCGGAACACACGGCGCCGCAACACCTCCGCCACCCCCGCCCCCGATTCCGCACACAGCTTCACCACTTTCTGCGTGGCACGGCCGGGAGTTGTCACACGGGCCGGACCGCGCCGGCGCTTTCCGGCCAGGCGCGCGGCAAGGACGGGGCTCAGGCCTGCTTCGAAGCGAGCGTGACCACGGTGATGTCGGACGGCGCCCCCACGCGCACGGGCGGCCCCCAGGCCCCCGCGCCCCGCGTCACGTACAACTGCGTGTCGCCGTACCGCTCAAGCCCGGCGAGCGTCGGATTGGCCAGGTCCGCGACGATGTTGCCCGGCCACATCTGCCCGCCGTGAGTGTGCCCGGACAGCTGCAGGTCGACGCCGTGCCGCACCGCGTCATGGATGACCACCGGCTGGTGGGCGAGCAACACGGAGGCCCTGGCCCGGTCCCGGTCGCCGAGCGCCTTGGCGAAGTCGGGGCCCTGCCCTTCGCTCTCGCCCGCCACGTCGTTGACCCCGGCCAGGTCGAACGCGCCGATCGGCACCCTCGCGTTCTCCAGCGGATGCAGCCCGAGCTCGCGGACGTGGTCGACCCACTGCTGCGCGCCGGAGAAGTACTCGTGGTTTCCGGTGACGAAGAAGCTCCCGTGCCGCGACCGGAGCTGCGCGAGGGGCTCCGCGGCCGGCCCGAGATCCTCGACACTGCCGTCCACCAGGTCGCCGACCACGGCGATCAGGTCGGGCTGGGTGCCGTTGACCGTGTCGACGATGCGCTGGGTGTGGGCGCGCCCCAGGATCGCCCCGAGGTGGATGTCGCTGACCACCGCGATCCGGAAGCCGTGTGCCGCGCGCGGGAGTTTGGCCAGCGGCACGGTGACCTGCTTGACCTTGGGCCCGCGCAGCACGCCGTACGCGCCGTACCCGACGGTGCCGGCCGCGGCGGCGACCGCCGCCCCGCCGACGATGCGCGACACGAAGAGGCGACGCGAGGGGCCCGCTGGCCGCGCCCCGGCCGGCTCGACCAGCGGCTCGTCCACGGGCTCGACCACGGGCTCGTCCTCGGCGCGGGATTCGGGCCCGGCCGGACCCTCACCGCCCCCGACCACGGCGGGCTCGGCGGCACGCACCGGGGGAGCCGGCACCGGCGAGGTGTCGGCGGCCCGGGCCCGCCGCTCGAGGAAACGGCGCAGGACGGGACGTACCACCTCACCCACCAACAGCGCCAGCGTCAGATAGAGGAACAGCGCCATCCACAGATAGCCCGGCCAGGCGATGACCTGCTGCAGCCAGAACGGCGCCCCGGCCCGGCTGCTCGCCACCGCCCCGAACATCAGCAGCGGCCCCGCGACGAACACGACGGTCCCGGCGCGGCGCCAAGCCCCGCCCGGCGCCGTGGTGTCGCGCACGAGGCGGCGCCAGCCGTACCAGTGCAGCCCGGCGAGGACCGCGAGCGCGGCGAGTCCCGCGAGGACGAAGACGAAGATCACTGCGCTGCTCCCCCTGCCTTGCCGTTCGGCCTATGACGTACGGCGCAAAGCCCGTACGCCACGGAACCCGATGCCCCCGACCACCGTCCCCAAGACAAAGGACGTCACCGCCAGCAGCAGATGCACCCAGAAGTACCCGGTCGGGTCACCCGCGTCGTCGAAGGCGAGGCCGCTCCCGTCCTTCCACAGGTTCTTGACGAAAGTGATCCAGATGACCCAGCTCCACGCGCCGAAGGCGAGCAGGAACCAGGAGACGGGACGGCTGAGCTTCATACGTTCAGTATCCCGGCTGCCCGGCCGGCGCCCTCGGCAGGGTGGGGAGGACGGCTCGGTCGACGCCTCGCGTACCCCCTCCACTGGTGGCCCCGTTAGTGGGTCCGGGGAGACACAGGCCCCCTCGGCGCCCGGATCTCGCCAGAACCCCTGTACTTTTTCGACCGTGCCTGCCCTTAAAAAGTCCGCGGTAACGGTCGTTTCCGCCACATTGCTGACCATGTCTGCCACTGCGCCCGCGCTCGCGGACGACAAACCGGGCAGCAAGCCGGACGATCCGAAGCCCCCGGCGCAGATGTCGACCGTCGGTGGCGAGCGGCTCGGCAAGAGCGGGACCCAGGTCGACCTGGCGGGTGGCGCCCCGGTGCTGCCGAAGGACGTGACGGCCCGCTCCTGGATCGTCTCGGACGCCGAGACCGGCGACGTGCTCGCCTCGCACAACGCCCACTGGCGGCTGCCGCCCGCGAGCACCCTGAAGATGCTCTTCGCGGACACGGTCCTGCCGAAGCTGCCGAAGAACCAGGTCTACAAGGTCAAGGACTCGGACCTGGCGAGCGTCGGTGAGGGCAGCAGCCTGGTCGGCGTCAAGGAGGACCACACCTACAAGGTCCACGACCTGTGGCTCGGCGTCTTCCTGCGCTCGGGCAACGACGCCGTGCACGTCCTGTCCGAGATGAACGGCGGCGTGCCCAAGACCGTCAAGGACATGCAGAAGCACGCGGAAGAGCTGCAGGCGCTCGACACGCACGTGGTGAGCCCGGACGGCTACGACGCCAAGAACCAGGTCTCGTCGGCGTACGACCTCAGCCTGATCGCGCGCTCCGGGCTGCAGAAGGCGGACTTCCGCGAGTACTGCTCGACGGCCAGCGCCAAGTTCCCCGGCGAGGGTGCGGGCAAGAAGCGCGACTACTTCGAGATCCAGAACACCAACCGGCTGCTGACCGGCGACTACGGCATGGACCCGTACAAGGGCATCGCCGGCGTCAAGAACGGCAACACCACACACGCGGGTGCCACGTTCACCGGTGTCGCCGAGCGCAACGGCAAGGTGCTGCTCGTCACCGTCATGAACCCCGACTCCGGCGAGCAGAACGCCGTCTACAAGGAGACGGCGCGCCTGTTCGACTGGGGCTTCGCGGCCGCGGGCAAGACCGCACCGGTCGGCAAGCTGGTCAAGCCGGAGTCCGCCACCAGCGGCAAGCAGGGTGCGCCCGCACCGGGCAAGAACAGCGAGGCCACGCCGAAGACCAAGGCCGCGGCCTCCAAGGAGGAGTCCAGCGGCGTCGGCATCGCGCTGGCGGTCACCGGCGGTGCGCTGGCGCTGATCGGCGCCGGGGTCTTCCTGATCAAGCGCCGCTGGCCGCTGCCCGACCTGGTCCGCCGGCTGCCCCGCCGCTGACCCCGGATGCCGGAGCGGGGCCCTGGTCCCGCTCCGGTACGGGGAGTTGCTTGCTGTGCGTCGCCGTCCAGGCGGCGCAGAACAGCAGCAGTTTCGCCGTGAGGTTGATCCAGATCAGCAGCGCCACCGGCACCCCGAAGGCGCCGTACATGGACTTCGCGGCGACGCCCTTCATATAGCCGCCGAGCAGGATCTTCAGCAGCTCGAAGCCGACCGCGCCGATCAGCGCGGCCACGACCAGGCGGCGCCGCGGCGGGTGCACTGCGGGCAGCAGCGTCAGGACGTACAGCAGGATCAAGAAGTCCGCGAGGACGGCTAGCGCGAAAACGGCCACCAGTAGGGCCCATCCGACCCAGCTCGTGTCCGCGATGCCCAGCAGCCGGGTGAGCCACATCAGGGCGGTGGTGCCGACCGTGGACGCGGCCATCGAGACCAGGCCGGTCAGACCGAGACCGAGCAGTACGCGCGCGTCCTTGAGTTTGCCGAGGAAGGGGTTCTCGTCCTCGTCGTCCTTCTCCCAGACGGCCCGCAGACAGTCCCTTATCGAGCCGACCCAGCTGATGCCCGTGAACAGCAGCAGCGCACCGGCGACCAGGCCGACCGTGCCCGCGTTGTCCACCAAGTCGGTGATCCTGAGCTGGTCGGAGATGCCGGGGACCTGCTCGCTGATCTTCTCCTGCAGCTCGTGCTGCTGCTTGCGGCTGAGCGTCGCGGCGGCGATCGCGGCCGCCACGGTCAGCAGCGGGAAGAGCGCCAGAAAGCTGGTGAAGGTCATCGCCGCGGCGAGCCGCGACCAGTGCACCCGGTCGAGCGTCTCGTACGAGCGCCACGCGTGCGTGGTCATCAGTTTCGTGACGAGCGGCCCGATGACGGGCAGCTTCTTCAGCCAGTCCATGATTCCTGCCTTCCCTCCGTACGAGGGTCCGCGTCCTCCGTACGAGGACCGCGTCCGGCACGGAAGACCAGGGTCCGGGTACCCCAGAACCGCAGGACAGTCGCCAGTGCCATGCCGATGCCCGCGCCGGAGACGGTGTCGGCGCGCTGCGAGGTGAGTCCGAGGCCGTAGTGCGAGAAGGCGAGGCACAGCAACTGGACCAGGGCTCCTGCGATGTTCACGGCGAAGAACACCGCGTACTGGCGCAGCCGCGGGACATCGCCGGCCTTCTTGCGGTACGTCCCCAGGGCGTTGCCCGCGTACGCCACCGAACAGCCCGCGACGAACCCCGCGGCCTTGGCCGTGATCGGGTCCCAGCCGCCGGGCCCGCGCAGCCAGACGAACAGGGCGAGGTCGGCGGCGTACGCGAGGACACCGGCGGTCGCGAAGCCGAGCAGCTCGGGCCCGAGTTCGCGCAGTCGGGTCGTGAAGGCGCGCAGTCGGGTCGTGAAGGCGCCGAAGAGCGGTCGGCGGCCGTCGAGCGGGCGGCTCACCAGTCGGCGATCGCGAGGCCGTACAACGCGAGCCACACAAGGGCGATCAGGGCGAGTGCCTTGTCGCGCAGGACGACGTCCTCGGGCGCGCCCGCGGTGCCGCGGTCGGCGAAGACGGCGTAGCGGAGGATGGCGAGGATGAAGGCGATCATGGAGAGTTGCCGCCACGGGAGCAGCCCTTCGTCGCCGAGGCCGGCGGATTCCATGGCCCACAGGCAGTAGGCGAGGGTGGCGACGCCGGCGGCGAGCTGCCAGACGAAGCGGAGGTAGCCGGTGGTGTACGCGGACAGCAACGCGCGCGTGGCGCCGGTTTTCCCGTCCGTGGCGGCCATGGTGACGGCCTCGGAGTAGCGCTTGGCGGAGACCATGAAGAGCGCGCCGAAGCCGGTGGTGATCAGGAACCAGCGGGACAGCGGGATGCCGAGGGCCACGCCGCCGATCATGGCGCGCATCAGGAAGCCGGAGGCGACGACGGCGAGGTCGACGACCAGGACGTGCTTGAGGCTGATGCAGTAGGCGAGTTGCATGCCGACGTACGCGGTCAGCACGGCCGAGGTCATCGGCGAGCAGAGGATCGCGGCAGCGGCCGGGGCGAGGACCGCGAGCAGGGCGCCCGCGGCGTAGGCGACGGGCACGGGGACCTGGCCCGCGGCGACCGGGCGGTGGCGCTTTTCGGGGTGGGCTCGGTCGGCGTCGGCGTCCCTGGCGTCGTTGATCAGGTAGACGGCCGACGCGGCGGCCGTGAACAGGGCGAAGACGAGCGCGAGTTGGATGAACGTGTGCCGGGTGAAGAGCTCGCCCGCGGCCACGGGGGCGGCGACGACGAGGACGTTCTTCACCCACTGGCGGGGGCGGGCGGTGCGCAGGATGCCGAGCGGGAGGCTGATCGGGCCCGGCCGGGCGGGCAGTTGAGTGCCTGCCTGCTTGGGCTCTTCGAGGAGAGTGGTGGAACGCTCAGACACGACTGCCTCCCTTGGTCATCCAGTTGCTGCCGAGCCGGGCGGTGAGGGCGCCGAGTGCCGCGCCGGCGGCGACGTCGGAGGGGTAGTGCACGCCGACGACCAGGCGGGACACACACATTGCGGCGGCGAGCGGCGGCACCAGGTGGGCACCGGCCGGGCGCAGCGCGCCGTAGGCGACGGCGGCCGCTGCGGCCGAGGTGGCGTGCGAGCTGGGGAAGGAGTGCCGGCCGGCGGTGCGCACCAGGGGCGCCACGTCGGGGCGGGGGCGGCGCACCACGCGCTTGACGCCCATGCTGGCCAGATGGGCCGCGGCGGTCAGCGCGGTGCCGCGCAGCCAGGCGGAGCGCCGCTCGCGATCCACTGCGGCACCCGCGAGCCCGGCGGCCAGCCACAGCGCACCGTGCTCACCGGTGAAGGACAACGCGCGGGCGACGGCGGCCACGCGCGCGTGCGTGCCGCAGTCGCGCAGGGCCGACAGCAGCCTGTGGTCCAAGTCGTGCATGCGGCCTCTTCTTCGGATCTGGGAGCTTCACGACCGGCCGACCCCGCCCCCAGGCCCTGTCGGCCGTATTCCGCGTCCGACTCTCACCGCCGGCGAGGCAGGAACAGCGGCAATATTGAGTGACACTCGCTTAATCACCCATTTCGGTGAGGGATGTAACAAAGTTCGCAAATCGACAGAGATAGGGGGATAACGTCGCCGTCATGTCTGCCGACGCCACGCGCTCCCTCGATCCCCCTGTCTCCGTGTCCGGTTGGGGGCGTACGGCCCCGACGACCGCGCGGTTGGTCCGGCCCCGTACGTACGACGAGGCACGGGCGGCGGTGCGGGCCTGCGGGGCGCGGGGCGGGATCGCCCGGGGGCTGGGGCGGGCGTACGGGGACGCGGCGCAGAACGCCGGCGGTGCGGTGCTCGACATGACCGGCCTGGACCGGATCCGGTCGATCGACGCCGAGGCGGGCACCGTGGTGTGCGACGCGGGAGTGAGCCTGCACCGGTTGATGGAGGTGCTGCTGCCGCTGGGCTGGTTCGTGCCGGTCACCCCGGGCACCCGTTATGTGACGGTCGGCGGGGCGATCGGCGCGGACATCCACGGCAAGAACCACCACGTCTCCGGGGCCTTCTCCCGCCATGTGGCAGCCCTCGACCTGCTCACCGCGGACGGCACGGTGCACACCGTCGAGCGCGGTACGCCGCTGTTCGAGGCGACGGCCGGCGGGATGGGCCTGACCGGGGTGATCCTGTCGGCCACCGTCGAACTGCTGCCGGTCCAGACCTCGTTGATGTCGGTGGACACCGAACGGGCCGCCGACCTCGACGACCTGATGTCCCGCCTGACCGCCACCGACCACCACTACCGCTACTCGGTGGCCTGGATCGACCTGCTCGCCCGCGGGGCGTCCATGGGCCGGGCGGTGCTCACCCGCGGCGACCACGCCCCGCTGGAGCAGCTGCCGACGCGCGCGCGACGCAGCCCGTTGACGTTCCGCCCCGGTCAGCTGCCGGCCGCGCCCGCCTTCGTACCCGAAGGGCTCCTCGGCAAGCTGACGGTGGGGGCGTTCAACGAGCTGTGGTTCCGCAAGGCACCACGCGCGCGTAGTGGCCAGTTGCAGAAGATCTCCACGTTCTTCCACCCGCTGGACGGGGTGCCGCACTGGAACCGGATCTACGGCCGCAGCGGCTTCGCGCAGTACCAATTCGCCGTCCCCTACGGCCAGGAGGACGCCCTGCGCGCGATCGTGCACAGGATCTCGGAGCGCGGCTGCCCGTCCTTCCTCGCCGTCCTCAAGCGCTTCGGCGAGGGCGATCCGGGCTGGCTGTCCTTCCCCGTCCCGGGCTGGACCCTGGCCCTGGACATTCCCGCCACCATGCCCGGCCTCGGCCCCTTCCTCGACGAACTCGACGAAGCCGTCGTCGAGGCCGGCGGGCGCGTCTACCTGGCCAAGGACTCCCGGCTGCGGCCCGAACTGCTCGCCGGCATGTACCCGCGCCTCGACGACTTCCGCGCCCTGCGCGCGGAACTGGACCCCGCGGGCGTGTTCACCTCCGACCTCGCCCGCCGGCTCGCGCTGTAGTCGCCCCGCCCCCCTGCAGTCACCTCCCCCCTGCAGTCACCTCGCCCCGCAGTCCCGCTCCGCCCGTACCCCCGCTCCGCAGTCCGCCCGTACTCCCGCCCCGTTCCTAGGAGTTGTGCGTCATGAAGGACGCCTTCGGCACCCCCCAGTCCCTGCTCGTCCTCGGCGGCACCTCCGAGATCGCCCTGGCCACCGCACGCCGCCTGGTGGCCCGCCGCACCCGCACCGTGTGGCTCGCAGGCCGCCCCTCACCCGCCCTCGAGACGGCCGCGGAGCAGCTGCGCGACCTGGGCGCGGACGTACGCACCGTCGCCTTCGACGCCCTGGACACCGAGTCCCACGAGGAGACCCTGGGCAAGGTGTTCGCCGAGGGCGACCTCGACATGGTGCTGCTCGCCTTCGGCATCCTCGGCGACCAGCAGCGCGACGAGGACGAACCCCTGGCGGCGGTGCGGGTCGCCCAGACCAACTACACCGGCGCCCTGTCCGCCTCCCTCGTCTGCGCGAACGCCCTCAAGCGGCAGGGCCACGGCTCCCTGGTGGTGCTCTCCTCCGTCGCCGGCGAACGCGCGCGGCGGGCCAACTTCATCTACGGCTCCAGCAAGGCGGGCCTCGACGCCTTCGCCCAGGGCCTGGGCGACGCCCTGCACGGCACCGGTGTCCATGTCATGGTCGTCCGCCCCGGCTTCGTACGCTCCAAGATGACCGCGGGCATGAAGGAAGCACCCCTCGCCACGACGCCGGAGGCCGTCGCGGAGGCCATCGAGACGGGGCTGCGCCGGCGCTCGGAGACCGTGTGGGTGCCGGGGGCGCTGCGGGTCGTGATGTCGGCGCTGCGGCACGTGCCGCGGTCGGTGTTCCGGCGGCTGCCGGTCTAGCCGGGGCGGCGGGGCGGCGGGGCGGGAGCGCCCGGCAGGGGGGCGCGGCGGGGACGGGGCGGCCGGGGGCGGCGGGGACGGGGCGGGCGGGGGCGGCGGGGACGGGGCGGCCGGGCGCGGCGGGAGCGCGGCGGCGGGCGGCGGGAGCGCGGCGGCGGGCGGCAGCGGCAGCGGCAGCGGCAGCGGCAGCGGGGACACCACCAGCTAAGTGGGGGAAAACGGGCACGAGAAGCGGGGCAATTCGGGCGCGAAAGTGCCCGTTTCCCCCCACGTAGCCCCGCCGTACCGCAGCCCCGCGGCTAGCGCGTCGGCTGCGTCCCGCGGGTGTTCGTGGCCGAGGCCTGCTGGGGGACCGTCGAGCTGCCGAAGGCGAACTCGCGCAGCTTGCGCCAGACTCCGTCGGCGCCCTGCTCGTAGAGCGCGAAACCGGTGCAGGACCATGCGGCGACGTAATCGCCGAGTTCCTCGAACGCCCGGTCCATCGCGTCCTCGGCGATGCCGTGCGCCACCGTGACGTGCGGGTGGTACGGGAACTGCAGCTCGCGGGTGATCGGTCCGGACGCGTCCCTGACCTGCTTCTGCAGCCAGCCGCAGGCCTCGGCGCCCTCGACGACCTGGAGGAAGACCACGGGCGACAGCGGCCGGAAGGTGCCCGTGCCGGACAGCCGCATCGGGAAGGCGCGGCCCGCCGTCGCGACCTCGGTGAGGTGGGCCTCGATGGCAGGCAGCGCGGCCGCCTCGACCTCGGTCGGCGGGAGCAGCGTGACGTGCGTGGGGATGCCGTGTGCCGCGGGGTCACCGAAGCCCGCGCGCCGCTCCTGGAGCAGGCTGCCGTGTGGCTCCGGGACCGCGATCGAAACGCCGAGCGTTACGGTCCCCACGTCGTTCTCCTTGGTCAGTCTTTTTCGGCAGGGGCTGCCAGTGTGTCGGGCGTACCGCCCGCCTGGCCAGGGCCCTTGGTCCGTGCCTGGTCAGGCGGGTGTCGGGGTCGCTCCGGGTACCGCTTCTTCGCCGGTACGGGACCGGCGAAGGCAGTGCTTGTCCGGTCAGTGCTTGGCGGGCAGGAAGCCCACCTTGTCGTAGGCCTGGGCGAGCGTCTCACCGGCGACGGCACGCGCCTTCTCCCCGCCCTTGGCGAGGACCGAGTCGAGCGTCTCCGGGTCGTCCAGGTACTCCTGCGTACGTGTACGGAACGGCGTCACGAACTCGGCCATCACCTCGGCGAGGTCGGTCTTCAGCGCACCGTAGCCCTTGCCGGCGTAGTTCTGCTCCAGTTCCGGAATTCCCGTTCCGGTAAGCGTGGAGTAGATGGTCAGCAGGTTGCTGACGCCCGGCTTGGCCTCGACGTCGAAGCGGATCTCCGCCTCGGTGTCGGTGACCGCGCTCTTGATCTTCTTGGTGGTGACCTTGGGGTCGTCGAGCAGGTTGACCAGGCCCTTGGGGTTGGCCGTGGACTTGCTCATCTTGGCCGTCGGGTCCTGGAGGTCGTAGATCTTCGCGACCTCCTTGACGATGTGCGGCGCCGGGACCGTGAACGTCTCGCCGAAGCGGCCGTTGAAGCGGGTCGCGAGGTCGCGCGTGAGCTCGACGTGCTGGCGCTGGTCCTCACCGACCGGGACGGCGTCCGCCTGGTACAGGAGGATGTCCGCGACCTGCAGGATCGGGTAGGTGAAGAGGCCGACGGTGGCGCCCGCCGAGCCCTGCTTGGCGGACTTGTCCTTGAACTGCGTCATGCGGGAGGCCTCGCCGAAGCCGGTCAGGCAGTTCATGACCCAGGCCAGCTGGGCGTGCTCGGGCACATGGCTCTGGACGAAGAGGGTGCAGCGCTCCGGGTCGAGGCCGGCGGCGAGGAGCTGCGCGGCGGCGAACCGGGTGTTGGCACGCAGCTCGGCCGGGTCCTGCGGAACCGTGATCGCGTGCAGGTCGACGACCATGTAGAAGGCGTCGTGGGACTCCTGCAGGGCGACGTACTGACGGATCGCACCGAGGTAGTTCCCGAGGTGGAAGGAACCTGCGGTGGGCTGGATACCGGAGAGCGCGCGGGGTCGATCAGAGGCCATGCCCAGCATTCTCTCAGGTGCGGTGCGGGGGTCGGGAACGGTGGCTGGGACAGGTCGGGAACGGTGGCCGGGATCTCGCCCCGAAGCCCGTGAGCGATCTTGGCTGGAAGCTCTTGGAACTTGGTCCGTCCCGAGTGGGAACCGATCTCCGGGCTGCGGTGTATCAAGGGTGTGAGGACGCGGGAGGGGGACCGCATCGCCGTCGACGAGGGCGTGGTCATCGAGCGTGTACGCGCCGGGGAGGCGGAGGCGTACGCCGAGCTGGTGCGCGCCCACACACCGATAGCTCTGCGGGCGGCCGCGGCCCTGGGCGCGGGTGCGGACGCCGAGGACGTGGTGCAGCAGGCCTTCTTCAAGGCGTACTGCTCGCTCGGACGCTTCCGGGAGGGCTCCTCGTTCCGGCCCTGGCTGCTGCGGATCGTCGCCAATGAGACGAGGAACACAGTGCGCTCGGCGGGCCGGCTGCGGGCCGCGACCGGGCGGGAGGCCACGCTGATCGGGGCCGAGCCACTGATACCGGACTCGGCCGACCCGGCGGTCGCGGCGCTCGAGGGCGAGCGGCGCTCGGCGCTGCTCGGGGCGCTCGAGCGGCTGGGCGAGGACCAGCGCCTGGTCGTCACGTACCGCTATCTCCTGGACATGGACGAGGCGGAGACGGCCGAGGCCCTCGGCTGGCCGCGCGGCACGGTGAAGTCCCGGCTGAACCGCGCGCTGAAGAAGTTGGGACGGCTGCTGCCAGGACCCGGGGAAGGAGGTGAGGAGCATGAATGAGAGGGAGGGCGATCCCGAGGAGCGACTGCCTGAGGGACGACTGTCCGAGGACCGACTGCCTGAGGACCGACTGCACGAGGATCTACGGGAGTTGAGCCGTCACATCCGGGTGCCGGATGTCGCCGGCGAGACGATGGCCGAGCGGGTCATCGCCCAGATCATCGCCGAGTCGGTGCCGGTCCCGGTGGCCGAGCCGCCGGGACGGTTCGAGCGGCTGCGTGCCCTGCTGCGCCGGCACTGGCGACGGCTGACGGCCGCGCTGTGCGGGGTCGTGACGATATTGGTGCTCACACCTCCGGTGCGGGCCGCGGTGGCCGAGTGGTTCAACTGGGGTGGGGTCGAGGTCGAGTACGCCCCCGAGTCGCCCCGGCCGACGGACGAACCCGTGCCCGGCTGCGAGAACCCGGTCTCCCTGGCTCAGGCCGCCCGGCGGGCGGGCTTCACACCCGCGGTGCCGAAGGCACTCGGCGCCCCGGACGCGGTGTCGGTGACCGGACTGCCGCTGGGCCGCCATGTGGTGAGCCTTTGCTGGCGCGCGGACGGTGCGGGTGGAGCGGGCGAGGCGATCGTCCGCCTGGACGAGTTCCCCGGGGACCTCGACATGACCTTCTTCGGGAAAATGGTCCGGGTCGAGCCCCAGCAGACCGTGGTGGGCGGCGCGGACGCCTGGTGGTTCCGCGAGCCTCACCTGCTCACCTTTTGGATGAAGGACAAGGACGACCAGATCTGGGAGCACGCCGAACGCACCGCGGGCCCGACGCTGTTGTGGTCGCCGAGCCCCGGAATCACCGGGCGGCTGGAGGGCGAGGAGTCGATGCGGCGAGCGGTCGAGATCGCGGAGTCCGTGCCGGCTCAGGGCAGTTGAAAAAAGTTCCGGCAGAAGGGGAACCTCGGCGGCTCGAGCGGTGTACCAGGAGTGAGTCGGCACGGAGGGACCGTGCCGGGGGCTCGCTGGGGGCAGGGATGCGTACGGTACGGAGGCTGGCCGCGCTGGTCAGTGCGTCGGTGGTGGGGGCCGTCCTGACGCTGGCGGGGGCTTCGACGGCGGTGGCCGGTGGGCCGACCAGTGTGCTGGTGACCTCACCGGAGAGCGGCGAGGCCGGGGCCGTCTACTCCACCGCGAAGGAGTACCGGCAGCTGGGCGAGCTCCTCGGTGATCCGTCCGGGGGCAGGACCACGACACCGCCGAACCTGAACGAAGTGATGTACGGCGGACGGCAGATCAACGTCACGTGGATGGCGCACGACATCTCGCCCTGGCGGTACGACCAGGTGTACCCGGACGTCGGCGCCAAGAAGGGCATCACGTGGATACACACCTCCACCGACGCGGACAAACCGGGTGTGGGCATCTGGCACAAGGCCGAGGAGCCGGCGAAGTTGCGGGCTCTGCTGAAGGGCCTCGGGGTGATGGGCAAGATCGGTGACAAGGGCAGCGGCATCCGGCCCTCCGATCCGACGGCGGGTGCCGGCGCCGACGAGGAGCCCGCCGCTCCCGCTCAGGGGGAGCCCAAGTCCGCGGTGGCGGCCCTGCCGTCCGACGACTCCACCGGCTGGTGGTGGGCCGTACCGGGCCTGGTCGCGGGGGCCGCGTTGGCACTGGCGATACGTCCATTTGCCGCTCGGCAACTGCCCGAGCCCCTGAGCCGGTTGATGAGGCGGGAGCGCCATGGACCCGGTCCCCGGCAGGAGTTGATCGACTCATGAGGCGGCTGCTGCGCAATCTCACCTTCGCCCGGGTCCTGCTGGCCGCCCTCGCTCTGGGGGCACCGACCGCCTCGGCGAAGATACTGCCGAGCGTGGTCCTGGATTCCGCCGCGACCGACACCACGGTGATCCTGCGGGAGAGCGATCCTGACCTGGAGCGGCTGAACGAGCTGCTGCCGCCCTGGCCGATGAACACCCATGCTCCGACCCTGGCCAAGGGCATATCGCCGGACACCGGCCGTCAGATCACGGTGCTGTGGCGCGGTGACCGTGACACCGTGGTCAGCGCCTATGCCGTGCTGCCCGACTACCTGGGCTCGGCCTGGGTGCGCGCATCGGCGCATCTGCTGGTCAGTTCCGGCATGGCCGCCCGGAGGGACGGCGACGACTGGCAGAAGGCGAAGCCGGGGCTGCTGCCGTTGCTCGAACGGCACGGGCTGTACGACCCGTCGGCACAGTCGGCATCGGAGGCCGGGCGGGAGACCGGCGCGGCGGCCGGGGCCAAGGCCGCGCAGGTCTCCGCCGGGGACAACTGGTGGTGGGCCGGGCCCGGCCTCGCCGTCGGACTGCTGATCGGCGCGGTCGGGGCCCGGCTGATACGGCGGGCCGGCCGGGAGAGCCCGGCCGGTGCCGCCGCGGGAGGGCCCGCAGGTGGGCCGCCCGGGGATCAGCTCAGGTCGATACCCGGGTAGAGCGGGAAGCCGGCGAGGAGGTCGGTGGCCCGCTGGGCGATCTCGTCCGAGGTCTTCTGCTCGAGGATGTGCTGCGCCTTGGAGGGGGCGCCCTTGCTGGTCGTGCCCGGCTGGGTGGCCGAGAGCACCGTGTCGATCAGGCCAGCGATCTCATCCATCTCGGCCGCGCCCAGGCCGCGGGTGGTGAGGGCCGGGGTGCCGATGCGGATGCCGGAGGTGTACCAGGCGCCGTTGGGGTCGGCCGGGATGGCGTTGCGGTTGGTGACGACGCCCGAGTCGAGCAGGGCGGCCTCGGCCTGGCGGCCGGTGAGGCCGTAGGAGGAGGCGACGTCGATCAGATTGAGGTGGTTGTCCGAGCCGCCGGTGACGAGCGTGGCACCGCGGCGCATCAGGCCCTCGGCGAGGGCGCGGGAGTTGTCCACCACACGCTGGGCGTAGTCCTGGAAGGAGGGCTGACGGGCCTCGGCGAGGGCCACGGCCTTGGCCGCCATGACATGCGGAAGGGGGCCGCCGAGCACCATCGGGCAGCCGCGGTCGACCTGGTCCTTGAGGGAGTCGTCGCACAGGACCATGCCGCCCCGCGGGCCGCGCAGCGACTTGTGGGTGGTGGTCGTGACGATCTGGGCGTGCGGCACCGGGTCGAAGTCGCCGGTCAACACCTTGCCGGCGACGAGGCCCGCGAAGTGCGCCATGTCCACCATCAGGGTCGCGCCCACCTCGTCGGCGATCTCCCGCATGATGCGGAAGTTCACCAGGCGGGGGTAGGCGGAGTAGCCGGCGACGATGATCAGGGGCTTGAACTCGCGGGCGGTCGCGCGCAGCGCCTCGTAGTCGAGGAGCCCGGTCGTCGGGTCGGTGCCGTAGCTGCGCTGGTCGAACATCTTGCCCGAGATGTTCGGGCGGAAGCCGTGGGTGAGGTGGCCGCCGGCGTCCAGGGACATGCCGAGCATGCGCTGGTTGCCGAAGGCCTGGCGGAGTTCGGCCCAGTCGGCGTCGGAGAGGTCGTTGACCTGGCGGGCGCCGAAGCGCTCCAGGGCCGGGACCTCCACCCGGGCGCCGAGCACGGCCCAGAAGGCGACGAGGTTGGCGTCGATGCCGGAGTGCGGCTGGGCGTAGGCGTGCCGGGCGCCGAAGAGTTCGCGGGCGTGCTCGGCGGCGAGGGACTCGACGGTGTCGACGTTGCGGCAGCCTGCGTAGAAGCGGCGGCCGATGGTGCCCTCGGCGTACTTGTCGCTGAACCAGTTGCCCATGGCGAGCAGGGTGGCCGGGGAGGCGTAGTTCTCGCTGGCGATCAGCTTGAGCATCTCGCGCTGGTCGGCGAGCTCCTGGCCGATGGCGTCGGCGACACGGGGCTCGACGGTGCGGATCACGTCGAGGGCGCTGCGGAAGGCGGTGCACGCGGTGGCGGCCACGGCCTCGGCGGACGCGCCGGAAGCAGAGGCGGACGCGGACGCGGTGGCAGGGTCGGGCGCAGGGGACATCAGGGACCTCCGGACGATTCGTTCACGGTCGTTCTCGGTTCGGCCCAGGCGCACGGCACACAGTTCACGAGCCGCTCCCCGATGGTTGATCCCATCTCAGCGCGCCAGTCACGGCCCTGCCGTCACCTTACCTTCGGTGGTGCCGGGCGAGGTTTCCTCGTCCAGCATCCGAGCGACGATAGAAAGGGGCCCCACCAAGGCCCCCCACCGCAGAATGAACGGAGATCCCGTGACCATGACGTCTGCAACATCTCCCGCCGGTCAGCCCTCGCCGACGGAAGGTGCGATTCGATCGGCGGAGGCGCACAGCGCGCACAACTACCACCCGCTGCCGGTCGTCGTCGCCACGGCCGAAGGTGCGTGGATGACGGATGTGGAGGGGCGGCGCTACCTCGACATGCTCGCCGGGTACTCGGCGCTCAACTTCGGCCACGGCAACCGGCGGTTGATCGACGCCGCCAAGGCGCAGCTGGAGCGGGTGACGCTGACCTCGCGGGCGTTCCACCACGACCGGTTCGCCGACTTCTGCACGGAGCTCGCCGAGCTGTGCGGCATGGAGATGGTGCTGCCGATGAACACCGGGGCGGAGGCGGTGGAGACGGCGGTCAAGACGGCCCGGAAGTGGGGGTACCGGGTCAAGGGAGTGCCGGACGGCGCGGCGAAGATCGTGGTCGCGGCGGACAACTTCCACGGCCGTACGACGACCATCGTGAGCTTCTCCACCGATGCCGAAGCGCGGGCGGACTTCGGGCCGTACACACCGGGGTTCGAGATCGTGCCGTACGGCGATGTGGACGCGCTGCGGGCGGCGGTGGACGACAACACGGTGGCCGTGCTGATGGAGCCGATCCAGGGCGAGGCCGGGGTGCTCGTGCCGCCGCCGGGGTATCTCGGCGCCGTGCGGGAGCTGACGCGCGAGCGGAATGTGCTGTTCATCGCGGACGAGATCCAGTCGGGGCTCGGGCGCACGGGCAGGACGTTCGCGTGCGAGCACGAGGACGTCGTGCCGGACATGTATGTGCTCGGCAAGGCGCTCGGCGGTGGGGTCGTGCCGGTGTCGGCGGTGGTCTCGTCGTCGGCGGTGCTCGGGGTGTACCGGCCCGGGGAGCACGGCTCGACCTTCGGTGGTAATCCCCTCGCGTGCGCCGTCGCGCTCGAGGTCATCGCGATGCTGAAGACCGGCGAATACCAGCAGCGGGCAACGGAGTTGGGTGAGCATCTGCACCATGAGCTGGGGCTGCTCGTCGCGGACGACTCGGGGCCGGTGCGCGCCGTGCGTGGGCGCGGGCTGTGGGCGGGCGTCGACATCGACCCGGCGTACGGCACCGGGCGGGAGATCTCCGAGAAGCTGATGGACCGCGGGGTGTTGGTGAAGGACACCCATGGCTCGACGATCCGGATCGCGCCGCCACTCGTGATCAGCAAGGAGGATCTGGACTGGGGGCTCGATCAGCTCCGGGCCGTCCTGACCCCCTGATCCAGGGACGTCCCAGCCCTCCTGCCCCCTGATCCAGGGCCACCCCGCCCCCGACCCAGGGGCAGGGGGCAGGGGGTGTCCTAGAGGATCACGTGAGGCAGGAAGCGGGCGTACTCGTCCGTGATCAGGCCCGACGACTCACGGATGCCGAGCCCCGCCGCCTCGTCCTCGACGACCCAGGCGCCGAGCACCACACGGTTGCCGTCGAAGGCGGGCAGCGGGGCCAACTCCTGGTAGCAGCAGGGCTCTTCGCGCACCTCGGAGGAACGGCCCGGCTCGTGCACGGTCACGCCCGCGCCCTCGCGGCCGAGCAGCGGTTTGGCGACGTAGCCGGTGGTCATGGCGAGTTCGCGGGGGCCGTCGAGGTAGGCCGGGAGCAGGTTCGGGTGGCCGGGATAGAGCTCCCAAAGGATGGCGAGGAGGGCCTTGTTGGAGAGGAGCATCTTCCAGACGGGCTCGATCCACAGGGTGGAGCCGGTGCCGCCGCCGTTGTCGAGGGTGGCGAGGACCTGCGGGCCGAAGCGGTCGGTGGTCAGCCATTCCCAGGGATACAGCTTGAAGCAGCTGCGGATGAACCGGAGCCGCTCGTCGACGAAGCGGCCCGTCAGACCGTCCCAGCCGATGTCCTCCACGGCGATGGCCTCGGTGTCGAGACCGGCCTGCTCGGCGGTCTCGCGCAGATAGGCGACCGTCATGAGGTCCTCGCCGAGTTCGTCGCCGGTGGAGTGCGCGAAGTAGAGCGGGCTGCCCGGCGGCAGCAGCTTGGCCTGCCCCCGCCAGGCCTCGACCAGGCGCTCGTGCAGGGAGTTCCACTGGTCGGCGCCCGGGAAGCACTCCTCCATCCAGAACCACTGCGGGCTCGCGGCCTCCACCAGGGAGGTCGGCGTATCGGCGTTGTACTCGAGCATCTTCGCCGGGCCGCCCCTGCCGTCGTAGCGAAGGTCGAACCTGCCGTACACGGACGGGAGTTCGGCACGCCGGCGCCAGGCCTCGCGGATCAAGGTGATCAGCCGCGGGTCGGTGATGCCGAGGTCGGCGAAGCGGTCGGCGGCGACGATGTGGCCGGCCGCGGCGAGGCACATCGCGTGCAGTTCCTCGACGACCTCCTCCAGGGCCTCGACCTCGGGGAGGGAGAACTCGTAGTAGGCGCTCTCGTCCCAGTAGGGGCGCAGCGAGTCGTCGGGGTGGCGGGTCAGGGGGTAGATCAGGCCCTGCTCCTCGACCACTCGCTGCCAGCCGGGGCGGGGTTCGACGGTGTGGCGTTCCATGGCGTACGCGGTCCGGGTCCGGCTCAGCCGCCGCTGGAGGACGAGCAGCCGAAGCCGCCGCGGTCCACGGAGGACTTGTTGAAACTCCCGCCGTCCACACGGCCGTTCTTGGAGCTGCCGCCGTAGTAGTAGGAGCCGCGGCCCCCGCTGTCGCACTCGTAGCTGGGCAGCTTCTTGTGCGTCACCGGGTCCACGCAGCGCTTGTCCGGCTCGGAGCCGCAGGCGCTGAGGGCCGCGGCAAGCACGCCCATGCCGCCGAGGATCACGGTGCTGGAGCGCAGCCGCCGGGGCTTGCTCGCGCTGCCTGCGCCTACTCCTGTGCCTGCTCCCGCTCCCGCTCCTGCTGCGGTCGTCGTCATCTTTCGGCCACTCCCCCGTGGTACTTCGGCGTACGTCTGTCGTGTGCGGTGTGCCTCTGCCACGCACGTGTGTCGTGTGCGATCGCCGAACAGCGTAGAGAAGAGCGCACGCCCGCCCGCAGGCGGATCCCCCCGCCCACCGTCAACTACAGTCGCTTTGTGCTCCTTGGGATGATTTGCGCGCTCGGCGCCTCGGTCTGCTTCGGTACGGCCTCCGTTCTGCAGGCGATGGCGACGCGTGCCATCGCGCCCGGCACCGGGTCCGGAGTCGACCCCGGACTGCTGGTGCGAGCCCTCAAGCAGTGGCGCTATCTGCTCGGACTCGGGTTCGACGGGCTCGGTTTCGTGCTGCAGATCGTGGCCCTCAAGTCGATTCCGATCTACGCGGTCGGGGCGGCCCTCGCCGCGAGTCTCGCCGTGACGGCGGTGGTCGCGGCCCGGCTCCTGAACGTCCGGCTCAGCGGCGTCGAATGGGGCGCGGTCGGCGTGGTCGTCGCCGGGCTCGCCCTGCTCGGCCTCGCCTCCGGCGCGGAGGGCGAGAAGGCAGGGTCGACCGAGCTCAGATACGCCATGCTCGGCGCGGCCGTGGCCGTCCTGCTCGTCGGCGCGATCGGCGGCCGGCTGCCGGACAGGCCGCGCGCCCTGGTCCTCGGCCTCGGCGCGGGCTGCGGGTTCGGCGTGGTCGAGGTCGCCGTACGCCTCATCGACGACATGGCCCCGAAGGCACTGGTGACCAACCCGGCGACGTACGCCCTGCTGCTCGGCGGCGGCGCGGCCTTCCTGCTGCTCACCTCGGCCCTGCAGCGCGGCTCCGTCACCACCGCCACCGCGGGACTGGTGCTCGGCGAGACGATCGGCCCGGCCCTGGTGGGCGTCGTATGGCTGGGCGACCGGACGCGGGACGGACTGGCGTGGCTGGCGATCCTCGGCTTCGCGGTGGCGGTGGCGGGCGCGCTGGCGCTCGCGCGGTTCGGGGAGGCGCCGGTCGAGGAACCCCATCTCCCGGACCGCACCTAGGGCCTGTCTTCAAACTCCCGCCTGCCCCGCGACGCCGCAGTGACATCAGCTGCTGCCGCAGCGGGCGCACGCTCGCCGCACCGGGCGAAAGCCCAAGTACGTCCGGTCCATCGACGGAGCCTTCCACCCGGCACGCCGAGCGCACGCACCAGACGCCGCGGGGCCGCCCTTCGGGCGACGACGGGAGTTTGAAGACAGGCCCTAGGACTTCGCGGTCCGCCGCACCAACGGCACCAGCACCGCCGCGACCGTGAGGTGCAGCAGGGACAGCACCACCTTCGTGCCCGCCTCCGCCTGCGACGCGAGCGCCGGAAGCAGCGAGAGCAGGGTGACGACCGCGGCGGTCCGGGTCCAGATCGCCAAGGCCCGCCCCGGCAACCGGCGTTCGAGGAGCGCGAGCGCGCCCCAGCCGAGCAGCGAGATGCCGAGCGTGGTGGCGAGGACCGCGCCGATCCCGACGTCCATCGGATCCTTGCCCGCGCCTTGGGGCACGACCAGTTCGGCCCCGGCCGCCCGGCCGACCGCCCACACCAGTGCGGTGGCGGCGACGGCGGAACCCACGGCGAGCGCACGGTCGCGCCCGCGCCGGGCAGTGGGAGTCCCGGCTCCAACAGCGGTGGCGGCAGCGGCGGTTGAGGTCTCAGTACCCATGGCGATCTCCTGGTGAAGAGGAACCGAAGTGGTCGAGAACGACCGTACGAGCCAGGAGCGAGACGTCCCATGCGTCACTGTCTCTCGTTTCTACGCGATCGTCTCGACCTGGCGCCGATCCGATACGACGGCGCTACGGTTCCCCCATGGACGTCCTCAGCGATGTGATCGCCACGGTGCGTACCGGCGAGCCCCGTTCGGCCCTCGTCCAGTGGCGGGCGCCCTGGGGGCAGCGGTTCGCCGCGGGGCCCGGCGCCGGGTTCCAGGTCGTGCTGCAGGGCTCGTGCTGGCTGATCCGCCCGGACGAGGAGCCGGTCGCGCTCGGCGTCGGGGACGTGGTGTTCCTGCCGCACGGCCGGGGCCACGCGCTCGCCGACCACCCCGACACCCCGCTCGCCGAGCCGTCCTGCGACCCGCCCGGTCACGACCCGGGACAGCGCTACGAACAGCGGTACGCGGCCCCCGCCGGCGGACAGCGCACCCCTGAGGCGCCCACCACCGTCACCCTCTGCGGCGCCTACCAACTCGACCCGGAACGCGCCCACCCCCTGCTCGGCGACCTCCCCGACCTGGTGCACCTCCCGGCCAGGCTCGGCCGCCACCCCGAGATCAGGGCCGCCGTCGACCTGCTCGCCGCCGAGCTGGAACGGCCCAGGCTCGGCGCGGACGCGGTGGTGCCGGCACTGCTCGACATGCTGCTGCTGTACGTGCTGCGGGCGTGGTTCGAGGAGCGGCCGGGCGACGAGGGCGCCGAGGGCGCGGGCTGCCAGGGCTGGACCGCCGCCCTGCGCGACCCGGTCGTCAGCGCCGCCCTGCACGCCATCCACCGGGATCCCGGACTGCCTTGGACAGTGGCCAAGTTGGGCGCCGAGGCGGGCAGTTCCCGGGCGGCCTTCGCGCGCCGCTTCACCGCGTTGGTGGGCCGGCCGCCGCTCGCCTATCTGACCTGGTGGCGCATGACGTCGGCGGCCCGCCTGCTGAGCACGTCCGAGACCCGGATCGCGCTGGTGGCCGAACGGGTCGGCTACACCTCGGAGTTCGCCTTCGCCAACGCGTTCAAGCGCGAGTACGGCACCTCTCCGGGACGCTACCGGCGGGACTCGGCGGCGTAACGCACGGAGCCCGGCCCGCCGCCGGGACGGCTACTCCAGCACCCCGCACAACGCGTCCAACGCCCCCGCCCAGGCATGCTCCGGCGGCCGCCCGTACCCAAGCACCAGCGCGTCCCGCACCGCCCCGGACGCCTCGGGATGGCGGAAATAGCTGAGACCGGTCACCGAGAGGCCCTGCCAGGCGGCGGCCTGGACCACCGACTGCTCGGTGCCCGGCGGGAGTTCGAGCACCGCGTGCAGGCCGGCCGCGATGCCGCTGACGCGGACGCCGGGGGCGCGTGCGGCAAGTGCCTCGACCAGCTGGTCACGGCGGCGGCGGTAACGCAGCCGGGTGCCCCGGACATGACGGTCGTACGCACCCGAAGCGATGAACTCCGCGAGCGTGAGCTGGTCGAGGGAGCTGCAGTACCAGTCCTCCACCCCCTTGGCCGCGGCCACTTCCGCCGCGAGATCGGCCGGAAGGACCAGCCAGCCGAGCCGCAGCCCGGGTGCGAGGGCCTTGCTGGCGGTACCCATGTAGACCACGTGGTCGGGGTCCAGGCTCTGCAGGGCGCCGACCGGCTGGCGGTCGTAGCGGAACTCGCCGTCGTAGTCGTCCTCCAGGATCACCCCGCCGCTCCCGCGCGCCCAGTCGACGACCGCGGCCCGCCGCTGCGGCGAGAGCGGCAGCCCCATCGGGAACTGGTGCGCGGGCGTGAGCAGCACCGCGCCGGGCCGCGTCCGGCCCAACTCCCGGGTGTGCGTGCCGAGTTCGTCGAAGCCGAGGGGCGGCAGGCCGAGGCCCCGCTCGGTGAACAGGTCCCGGTGGATGGCGAGTCCGTACGACTCCACGGCGACCTTGCGCACCCGGCGGGCGCGCAGCACCTGGGCGAGCAGGATCAGGCCGTGCACGGTGCCGGAGCAGATGACGATGCGGTCGGGCTCGGCGTAGACGCCGCGGACGCGGGCGAGGTAGTCGGCGAGGACGGTGCGCAGCTCGATGCGGCCGCGCGGGTCGCCGTAGCCGAAGGCCTCGATCGGGGCGGCGGTGAGCGCGCGCCGGTAGGCCTTGAGCCACTCGGCGCGCGGGAACGCGGCCAGGTCGCCGGTCCCCGGGCTCAGGTTGTACGCGACCGGGCCCCTGGCCCGCGGCGGGGTGGGGCGCCGCACCGGACGCGACACGGCGCGTTCGGCGACGCGGGTGCCGGAGCCCTGCCGTGCGGTGAGCCAGCCCTCGGCGACGAGGTCGGCGTAGGCGTCGGCCACGGTGTTGCGGGCGAGCCCCAGGTCGACGGCGAGCGAGCGGGACGAGGGCAGGCGGGTGCCGGGGGCGAGCCTGCCGCCCCGTACGGCCTCGCGCAGGGCGTCCGTGAGACCTTTGCGCACACCTGATGAGCCGACGTCCAGGTGAAGGTCGACGCCCAAAGTGGCCCAGGAATCTGCCATGGGAATGGACCATACCCTTGGGTTACTCCGCCCGTAGAGTCGCAACATGACCACGAACGAAGACAGCACCCGGTACGCCCCCGAGCACGCCCCGCGCCTCGCCTGGGCCAAGCTCGCCCCCGAGGTCTACAAGGCCATGATCAAGCTGGACACGGCCGCCCGGCAGGGCCTGGACCCCAAGCTCTTCGAGCTGGTGAAGATCCGCGCCTCACAGATCAACAAGTGCGCCTTCTGCCTCGACATGCACACCAAGGACGCCCTCGCGGCGGGCGAGACGGTCGAGCGGGTCGTCCAGCTCGCCGCCTGGGACGAGTCGCGGCACTTCTACACGGCGAAGGAGGCCGCGGCGCTGGAGCTGACCGAGGCGGTCACCGTCCTCACGGACGGCTTCGTGCCGGACGAGGTGTACGCGCGGGCGGCCGAGCAGTTCGAGGAGGCGGAGCTCGCGCAGCTGATCGCCGCGATCGCGACGATCAATGCGTGGAACCGCTTCGGAGTGAGCACGCGGATGGTGGCGGGGCACTACACGCCGCAGGCCCACGCTCACTGAGCGCTCCGCGAGGAGGCCGGTTCTTCACCTGCAGGCCGGTGGGGGCTGGTCGCGCCCACGCGGCGGAGCCGCACATCGATGCAGCCCCCGCGCCCCTTCGGGGCACGACCCAAACGATCCAGGAGCTCTCAAGTAACACCCCGCACCTCGACATGCACCTTGAGCTCGCCCGTAAGAACGGCGAGAGTGAGGGGCGGCTCGATCTGCTCAACTCCTGGGCGGAGGCCGAGGGTTAGCACTCGGCGCGCGAGCGTGCCGCCCTCGCACTTACCGAGGCGGTGACGGTCCTGACGGACGGCTCCGTTCCCGACGACGTGTACGCCGAGGCCGCACGCCACTTCGGTGAGGCCGAACTCGCGCACCTCATCGCCATGATCACCGTCATCAACGGCTGGAACCGCCTGATGGTCAGCCGCCGCATCCAGCCCGGAGGCCCCGCATGGACGTGAACGTATTCCGCGCATTGCACCAAGACCGCGCCCCCGGCGACCCCCTGATCCTGCCCGGACCGTGGGACGCGGCCAGCGCCAGGGTGTTCGCCGAGGCCGGCTTCCCGGCGCTGGCGACGCCGAGCGCGGGGATCGCGGCGTCGCTCGGGTACCAGGACGGGGCGACGCCGGCCGACGAGATGTTCGCGCAGGTCGCACGGATCGTGCGGGCGGTGGCGGAGTTCGGGATCCCGGTGTCGGCGGACGTCGAGGCGGGCTACGGACTCTCGGCGAAGGACCTGGTGGCGCGGGTCCTGGACACCGGGGTGGTGGGCATCAACCTGGAGGACTCCGCCGCGCACGTCCTCAACGACCCGGCAGCGCAGGCCGATTGGCTCGGCGAGGTGCGGGCCGCGGCGGGCGACGCGCTGTTCATCAACGCCCGGGTGGACACGTACCTGTGCGTGAAGGACGCGCCGGACGTGGTCGAGCAGACGATCGCGCGGGGGCAGCGGTACGTCGAGGCGGGGGCCGACTGCGTCTACCCGATCCTGGCGACGCCGGACCACCTGCCCCGCCTGGCCGCCGGGATCGCGGCACCGCTGAACGCGGTGGCCCACCCGAACTTCCCGCCGCCGCAACGGCTCGGCGAGCTGGGGGCGTCCCGGATCACCTTCGGGCCGGGCCTGCAGGTGCGGGCGATGGGAGCGGTGCGGGAGATCGCGCAGGCGCTGCGCGGGGAGGGCTGAGCGGGCGGCCGAGTCACGCCGCGGCAACGATCTCGTGGAGCTCTCGTGCCCTTTTCCCGCTGAGCTGTGAGCCCTCGAACAGCGGGGACGGAACGCCCTGGCACGGCTTGTATGGTGCGGAAGAGGCCCAAGTGGTTGTTCGAACCGCTTGAGGCTGAAGCGTCCACAGCCGAACGGGGAGCAGACGGCCATGGGGGAACAATTCAAGACAGACGTCGGGGAACTCTCGCAGTTCCTGACGAATCTGGAGAAGTGCGTCGACGAGCTGAACGAGGCCCGGTCCGCACTCGAGCACGTACGCGCCGACCAGATCGGCACCTCCCGGCTCGACGAGGCCTGTGACAAGTTCCAGGAAGAGTGGAAGTACGGGTCCGAGCAGACCAAGAAGATGATCGACGCGATCAAAGAGGGCGTGAAGGCCAACAAGAAGGGCTACGAAGAGGTCGAGGACGCCTTGGAGAAGGCCCTCAAGCAGATCGCGGACCAGAGCACTTCGGGCGGCAACGGGGGCGGTAAGTAGTGGCCGCGAACCCGTACCCCAACATCGGCTGGAACCCCGCGCCGGGCATTCCGACCGAGGTCAACTCGCTGCAGAAGAAGGTCTCCGCGGCCGCGACCGCCCTCGATGCCTGCCACCAGCAGCTCTCCAAGCTCCTCGGCGAGAGCAGCTACTGGCAGGGCGACGCGGCCGAGGAGTTCCGCAAGTCGCTCGACGGCGAACTGCCGAAGTACATCAAGGAGGCCGCGACCTCGCTGCGTACGGCCTCGTCCCAGCTGCACAACTGGGACGGCCACCTCGGCGCCAACCGCGAGCTCGCGCAGAAGTACGACCTCGACTCGGCCGAGAAGAAGAAGGCGCTCGCGCAGGCCAAGGGCGTCTACGAGCAGGCCTCGAAGCACCCGGATCTGAAGCTCGCGGGCCAGACCTTCGACTCGCAGGAAGCGGCCGACGCCGCGACCACCCGGCTGCGGGCCGCCGAGCGGAGCATGAACGAGGCGTCGACGGCGGTCAACAACGCCAACTCCTCGTACGAGGCGCTGAACGTCAAGATCAAGGAGCTGGAGACCCAGCACTCCGACCAGGCCGAGGTCATCGCCAAGGCCCTGGACGGCGCGACGAAGAAGGCGCCGGACGAGCCGGGCTTCTGGAGCAAGGTCGGCGACATCCTGAAGTCCGTCGGCGACTTCCTCAAGGAGCACGCCGGGACCATCGGCGCCATCGCCGGTCTGCTCGCGCTCTTCCCGACGCCGCTGGCGCCGCTGTTCGCCGGTATCGCGGTCGTGGCGAGCGCCACCTCCATGGCGAAGAATCTCTCCGACCCGGAATTCCGCAGCCAGTTGATGGGCGGCGGCAGCGGCATGGACACCTTCGCCGCATGGGCCTCGCTCGCCGGTGACACCGTCGGCATGATCCCCGGCGGCAAGGCGCTCGGCACCGCCGCCAAGGAGGTCACCGAGGGCCTGGCCGACGCCGGTCGGTGGGGCGTGGCCGTGTCCCAGAGCGAGAAGGCGGGCGCCTTCGTGAAGGAGGTCGTCCCGGCCTTCTCCAAGAACGCCGCCGACGACGTCTCCGACGCCTGGCGCGCGGCCGGGGAGTCCGCAGGCGGCTCGGCGAAGCTGATGGGCAGCATCACCGCGAACGGCGTCAACGTAGCGGCGAACCTGGTGTCCTCCGCGGAGAGCATGGGCCTGGTGGACAAGGACGGCGGCGAGCACAACGCGGCGGAGAGCACGAAGGCCGCCGCCACCGCGCACTCCATAGCCGGCCTCTTCGGGTGGGCCTGATGGCCGGCGAGACCACACAGCGCCGACCGGCCACGGACGACCGTCGACCCGCCTTCTGGTATGGGCTGCCGCACGGCTATGTGCGGATCGACCTCGACCCGCCCCTGGAGAGCCTCGTCGCGCTCGTACAGGAGGCGGCCGCGCTGCCCGACGGGGAGCGCGAGCGCGTGGACGAGGTGCTGCGTTTCTACGCCGCCACCGTGCAGGCCCTGAACGCGCAGCAGGTGCAGAGCTGCGCCATGGGCATGCACCCGGACGACGCCGGGGGCCTGGCCACGTCCGTACTCACCGTCTCGACGGTGGCGGCCTCCGGCGGCAACGCCAAGCTGGTCGTCGCCGGCCTCGCGGGCTCCGCGGCCGACGCCCCGGACACCGGTCTGCGCCCCCTCCAACTCCCTCTTGGTCTGGCCTACTTGGCCGAGGAGCGGCGCCGCACCATCGCCCCCGGACCGCCGCCCGAGGGCACGGACGGGCCCCGGTACGAGGAGATCTGGCAGGGCACGATCGCCGTGCCCGCGCCCGGCAACCGGGACATCGTCATGCTGCAGCTGGTCACCCCTGCGGTGGCCCTCGCGGACGACTACCGCAATGTGCTGCTCGGGGTCGCCCATACGCTGTCGTTCACCGACCCGACCGTGGACGCGGGCGCGGACGCGGGCAGCGACGGCCCTCCGCCCCACTCCGCCGCGGCGGCGATCCACGACGACTTCGGGTAAAGGACGACCGCCCCCATGAACAACCCGACCAACCCCACCAACCCGGGCACGCCCGGCGCACCTCCCGATGTGGACCAGCTGATCCGGCACACCACGGGCAGGCTGTACCGGCACATCGCCACGCGGCTCGCGCTGGCCGTGGTCCTGCTCGCCGTGCCGTTCGTGGCGACCGCGGCCGGGTACGACGCCGCCCTGCCGTTCTTCTGCATCCCGGCTGGCCTGTTCGTGCTGATCTTCCTGGTGCTGCGGCTGCGCCACGGCTCCCGGCTCGGGGTGTGCAAGAAGGTGCTGCGCGCCTATCCCCTGGAGTACCGCACGCGGGTGTCGAAGAAGGCATCCCAGTGGCAGTACCTCGGCGATGTGCACACGGTGCGGGTGTCGGTGCGCGGGCAGCAGGGCGCTCCCACCCTGCGGGCCCTCAACGCCGCCACGGTGCGCCGCTGGCCGAAGGGGGCCGAGGAGGCCGGCGCCTGGTTCGCGGGTGACGCGGCGTTCGGCGGCGTGCTGGTCCTGCCGGCCGGCGGCGAGATCTTCTTCGTGCAGCCCGCGGAGTGGGAGAAGTCCGCCGCCGAGCGCGACGCGGCCGACCCGCAGCGCCGGTCCCTGGCCGAACAGACGGGCATTTCCCGGCTGTTGGAGCGGGAGCCGAACCTGATCGCGGCCCTGGGCAGGTGACGCGACCCTACTGGGGGCCGGTCGCCGGGTGCCGGGTGCCGGGTGCCGGTCGCCGGGTGCCGGGTGCCGGTCGCCGGGTGCCGGGTGCCGGTCGCCGGGTGCCGGGTGCCGGTCACTGCTGAAGAGCGGATTGCGTGGCTGGTGTGGGTGGGTGGTGCGGGTGGCCTCCGCACCTTTCGTCGCTGTCTGCGGCGGCTCGGGGGCTGACTTTCCCCGATACCGGTCAGTACGCAGCCGAAGAGGGTCCCCGTGAGGCTAGGTGGGGGATAAGGGGCCCCAGACGGACCCTTATGTCCGTTATGGCTGCCCCTTTTCCCCCACCTCGCCCTCCGAGCCCCCTGCTGCCCCGTACTGACCGCAATCGGGGAAAGCCAGCCACGGAGCACCGGCAGGCGACGTCGAAAGAAGCGGAGGCCACCGGCACCACCCGCCCACACCAGCCACGCAATTCGCTTCTGCCCCTGCCCTGCCCCGGCCCCGGCCCCGGCCCCGGCCCCGGCCCCTGCTAAAACGCCGGGCCGCCCCAACAACAGGGGCGGCCCGGCGCATTCAGCTGGCCAGCGACAACTGCCTACTGCCTACTTCTTCGGCAGCCAGGCCTGCCACACGTCCTTGTTCTCCGCGACCCACTTCTTCGCGGCGGCGTCGGGCTTCATGCCGTCCTTCGAGATCCACTTGGCGACCTCGTCCTGCTGGTCGTTCTTCCAGTTGAAGTTCTTCAGGAACTCGGCCGCCTTGCCGCCTTCCTTCGCGAAGTCCGCGTTCAGGTACTTCTGCAGCTTGTTGTTGTCGTAGCCGCACTTGGTCGACTCCTTGGGCTCATTGCAGCCCTCGGTCCACTCGGGGAACTTCACCTCGACCATGTCCAGGTCCTGGTTCGCCCACAGCGGCGTCCACCAGTAGGTGATGAACGGCGTCTTGGCCTTGTACTTCTGCTGGATCTCCTTGATCTGCGCGGCCTCGTTGCCGGTTTCCTTGATGTGGTAGTTCAGCTTGTGGTTCTTGATCAGGTACTCGTCGTACGTGGTGTACGAGGGCGCCGCGCCGATGAACTCGCCCTTGTCGCCGGACTCGGAGCTCTTGAAGTCCTTGGCGAACTTGTTGAGGTTCTTGTAGTCCAGGATCTCCGGGTGCGCGTCCGCGTAGTACTTCGGCACGAACCAGCCGATGTGGCCGACCACTCCGAGGTCGCCGGCCTTGACGACGCTCTTCTTCCGGTCGATGTACTGCTTCTGCTTGTCGGGCTGGCCGTTCCAGTCCTCGAGGATGACGTCGGCCTCGCCGTTGTTCAGGGCGTCCCAGGCGATGGGCTCGTCCATCACCTTGAGGTTGACCTTCTTGACGTTCAGCTTGTCCTCGAGGATCACCTTGGCGACCTCGGCGTTGGCCTGGGCGCCCACCCACGACGGCACTGTGATGGTGACCTCGTCGGCGCTCTTCTCCTTGCCGGTCTCGGCGGCACCACAGGCGCTCAGGGCGACCATGCCGAGGACGCCGGCGCCGGCGATGAGGGAGGTGCGTATCTGCTTGCTGTGCTTCACGAGTTTCTTTTCCTTACGTAGCAGGAGAGTTGGAGCAAGTGCGGGGTGCGACTGCCGGGTGTCTACGGGCCCTGGAACTTGGGCTTGATGCCGGACGTCGGGACCTTGACGTCCGCGGACGGCTGCGAGATCCGGTCCAGGACGATGCCGAGGCAGACGATCGCGATACCGGCCGTCATGCCGAGCGCCAGATCGCCCTTGGCGAGGCCCTTCACGACGTCGATGCCGAGCGCGCCGGCGCCGATCATTCCGGCGATGACCACCATCGACAGGACCAGGACGACGCCCTGGTTGACGGCGAGCAGCAGCGCCGGGCGGGCCAGCGGCAGCTGGACCTGGCGCAGTTGCTGCCAGGTCGAGGCGCCGAGCGAGCGGGACGCCTCAAGGGCGGAGGGGTCGATCTGCCGGATGCCCTGGTCGGTGATGCGTACGACCGCGGGCAGCGCGTAGACGACGGCCGCGGCCACACCCGCCGAGCGGCCGCCGTAGAACAGCGCGACCATCGGGATCAGATAGACGAACTGCGGCAGCGTCTGCATGGTGTCGAGCACCGGGCGGAGCAGGCGCCCCACCCAGTCGACGCGGGCGGCCAGGATGCCGATGGCGAAGCCGAGCAGCAGCGTCACGAACAGTGCGGCGAGCACCTGCGCGAGCGTGTCCGTGGCGCGGGTCCACAGGCCCATGCCGCCGATCATGCCGAGCGCCAGCACGGCGGTGACCGCGGCGGTCCAGCGCCCCGCCAGGTAGGCGAGGACTCCGGCGACCACGACGAGCGCCCACCAGGGGGTGGTCTGCAGGCCGTCGCGCACCGGGTTGAGGACGTGGTTGGCGAAGCCGTCGGCCCAGGCGTGGGTGCCGCCCAGGACCGGTATGCCGGAGCCGAAGGTGTCCTCGATCCAGGTGAGCAGGTTGTTGATCGGCGTACCGGCGTCGACGACCCAGTTGTCCGGCCACTCCTGCTTGCCGAGCGCGGAGCCGAGCACGGTGGCGCCCGTGGTGAGGGCCGCGATGGCCGCCCAGTGGATCCAGGTCCGGGCCCGGCCGCGGGCCAGCGAGGTGTCGTCGATGCGCTCACCCGCCGCCGCGGTCGTCCGGTCCAGCCAGATCGCGATCAGCACGATCGCGATGCCCGCAAGGGCCGCCTGCCCGACGTCGAGGGTCTGCAGCCCCTTGTAGATCAGTTCGCCGAGACCGCCGGAACCGATCATCGACGCGAGGACGACCATCGAAAGACACATCATGATCGTCTGGTTGAGGCCGAGCAGCATCTGCTTGCGGGCCAGCGGCAGCCGTGCGGTGGCCAGTTGCTGCCAGTACGTCGCGCCCAGCGAGCGGGACGCCTCCAGGGCCGCCGCGTCCGCGCCGCGCAGGCCGAGCGCCGTGAGGCGGGCCATCGGCGGGGCGGCGTAGATGACGGTGGCCACGAAGGCCGAGGGGATGCCGGTGCCGAAGATCAGCACGAAGGGCAGCAGGTACGAGAAGGCCGGCAGGACCTGCATCGTGTCGAGGACGGGGCGCAGGATGCGCTCCCCGCGCTCCGAGAGCCCTGCGATCATGCCGAGCACCACGCCCACGAGCGCGGCGGCGATCACGCAGACCACCATCAGGCCGAGCGTGTCCATCGCCTCGTCCCACACCCCGAGGAGCCCGATCGCCAGGAAGGCGGCCAGGGCGGTGCCCGCGGTGCGCAGGGCGCGGCGGTGCAGGCCCGCGCCACCCGCGTACCAGGCGATGAGCACGGCGGCGACGGTCACGCCGATGACGCCGAGGCTGTCCAGGACGCTGACCACGCTGTCCACGGAGGATTCCGCGGTGTTGGCGATGTGCAGCAGGAAGTAGAGGAAGATCCAGTGGGTGTCGCGGTTGTCGACGAGCCAGGTGTTGAAGTCGTCGAACGGCGGCTTCAGGTTGAACGTCAGGTCGGCCGGCCAGACACCGCTGCCGCTGACGACGGCGCTGACGACCGCGACAAGCAGCGCGACGACGAGCAGCACCACCTTGGGCCGGGCGGCGAGCGCGGCCAGCGTGCCGGGAGGCTGCGGGGCACCCGGGGCGTCGGCCTTGCCGACCTGGTCGGCCTTCTCGAGCACGGGGGCGGCACTCATACGGCCGCCACCTTCTTGCCCTTGGCGTCGCCCGTGTCCGGGTCGAGCCCGGCCACCACCGCGAGCAGCGCGGCGTCGTCGACGACGCCGACGCACTTGCCGTTCTCCATCACGCAGGTGATCTCGGCATCGTTGTGGACGACGGTCTCGATGGCGTCGGCGACGACCATGTCCGGGGTGAGGCCCGAGGAGTGCTTCGGTGAACCGCAGTCGCCGGGGCGCATGGCGCGGCGCAGGGAGATGACCTGCTCGCGCGGGACGTCCCGGACGAAGTCGCGTACGTAGTCGTCGGCGGGGTTGGCGACGATCTCCTCGGGCGTGCCCAGCTGCACGATCGCGCCGTCGCGCATCAGCATGATGCGGTCGCCGAGGCGCAGGGCCTCGCTGAGGTCGTGCGTGATGAAGACCATCGTGCGGCCCTCTTCGCGGTGCAGGCGGATGACCTCTTCCTGCATGTCCCGGCGGATCAGCGGGTCGAGTGCGCTGAACGGCTCGTCGAAGAGCAGGACTTCGGGGTCGACCGCGAGGGCGCGGGCCAGGCCCACGCGCTGCTGCTGGCCGCCGGAGAGCTGGGTGGGGCGGCGGTTCTCCAGGCCTTCGAGGCCGACCTTCGCGACGACTTGCAGGGCCTTGGCGCGGCGCTCGGCCTTGCCCATGCCCTGGATCTCCAGGCCGTACGCGACGTTGTCGAGGACGCTGCGGTGCGGAAGGAGGCCGAAGTTCTGGAAGACCATGGCCGCGCGGTGGCGGCGCAGTGCGCGCAGCCGGGTCTTGTCCATGGCGAGGACGTCCTCGCCGTCGATGGATATCGCGCCGCTGGTCGGCTCGATGAGCCGGGTCAGCGTACGGACGAGGGTCGACTTGCCGGAGCCGGACAGGCCCATGACGACGAAGACCTCGCCGCGCTTGACGTCGAACGACACATCGCGGACGGCCGCGGTGCAGCCGGTCTTCTCGCGCAGCTCGGCCGTCGAGAGGGCGGCGTACTCCTGGTTGCCGGGGATCTTGTCGGCCTTGGGGCCGAACACCTTCCACAGGTCGCGCACCTGGAACACGGGCGCGGTGGGATCGCCGGACCCGCCGGGATTCGGCACGGCGTCGGCGGTTTTCTCGGTGGTCGTGCTCATCGGCCATCACTCCCGGCAGTATCTGCGTCGTACCGCAGTCGCTCTTCGGTCAGTAGATCCGCGCACTTCTCGCCCACCATCAGGACCCCGATCATCGGGTTCACGGCGGGCATCGTCGGGAAGACGGAGGCGTCGGCGATACGGATTCCGTCGAGTCCCCGAATCTTCAAGTCCGGGGACACTACGGCAAGTTCATCAGCGGAGGCACCCATTCGGCAGGTGCCCGCCGGGTGGTACACCGTGTGCGCGACCTGGCGTGCGTACGCGCTCAGCTCCTCGTCGTCGGTGACGTCGGGGCCGGGGCAGACCTCGCGCTTGAGCCAGTGGGCGAGCGGCTCGGTGTTCGCGATCTCACGGGCGATCTTGATGCCGTCGACGAGGGTCTTGCCGTCGTAGTCGTCCTCGTCCGTGAAGTACCGGAAGTCGAGGGCCGGCTTGACCTCGGGGTCCGCGCTGGTCAGGTACAGGCGGCCGCGGCTCTTCGGCTTGGGGATGTTCGGCGTCATCGACACCCCGTGCGGCGGGCGTTCGTAGCCGAGCCGCTCCGGGTTGTCGGTGAACGGTATTTGGTAGAAGTGGAACATCAGGTCGGGGCCCTGGAATTCGGGGTCCCGCTGCACGAACAGACCGGCGTCCGAGTCCATCGCGGAGTTCTCGGGGATCGGCCCGTCGGTCTCCCAGACGATGACCGACTCGGGGTGGTCGAGCAGGTTCTCGCCGACGCCCGGCAGGTCGAGGGCGACCGGGATGCCCAGCGCCTCCAGGTCCTTGCGCGGCCCGATCCCGGAGTGCATGAGCAGCCGGGGCGTGTCCACCGCGCCCGCACAGACCAGGACTTCGCGCTTCGCCTCGACGAGGATCTCCTCGCCGCCCTTGGTGCGCACGTGGACGCCCTTGGCGCGGGTGCCGTCGAGTTCGAGCTTGTACGCCCAGGTCTCAAGGAGCAGGTGCAGGTTGTCGCGCTTGCCCATGATCGGGTGCAGATACGCGACCGAGGCGGAGGACCGCTTGTTGTTCTCGGGGTGGTACGCGAGGTCGAAGAAGCCGACGCCGTCCTTGAAGGGCTTCTTGTTGAAGCCCTCCACGCGCGGCACGTCGAGCGCGGTCTGCGCGGCGTCCACGAAGTCGCGGGCGATCGCGTTCCGGTCCTTCTCGTCGACGGCCACGATGTTGTTCTGCAGCTTGCCGAAGTACGGTGCCATCGCCGCGGCGTCCCAGCCCTCTGCGCCGCCCGAAGCCCACTCGTCCCAGTCGGACGGCAGGGGCTGGAAGGCGATGAGGGTGTTGTGCGACGAGCAGCCGCCCAGGACCTTCGCCCGGCTGTGCCGGATGTGCGAGTTGCCGCGTGGCTGCTCGGTGGTCGGGTAGTCGTAGTCGAGGTCTCCCCCGAGCAGGCCCATCCAGCGGCGCAGCGTGAGGACGTCCTCACGGTCCACGTCGCTGGGGCCGCCCTCGATGACGGCGACGGTGACGTCGGGGTTCTCGGTCAGCCGGGCGGCGATCACCGATCCTGCGGTGCCGCCTCCGATGACCACGTAGTCGTACTCATGCGCAGGTATAGGCATGTCGTGCTGCTCCACTTCGTGCTTCTGCAAAGTGCTTCGCGTAATGGGCTGTTGATGCGTGTACGCGGACGGCGGGGCCGGTCACGTGGCGTCGCGGGTGGTCAGCCCCCGAACCAGCGCACCGGCTTCGGGTCGAGGTTCTGGTAGATGTGCTTGGACTCGCGGTACTCGGCGAGGCCCGACGGGCCCAGCTCCCGGCCGACCCCGGACTTGCCGAAGCCGCCCCACTCCGCCTGCGGAAGGTAGGGGTGGAAGTCGTTGATCCAGACCGTGCCGTGGCGCAGGCGTCCGGCGACCCGGCGGGCGCGGCCCGCGTCCTGGGTCCAGACGGCACCGGCGAGACCGTACTCGGTGTCGTTGGCGAGGGCCACGGCCTCGTCCTCCGTGGTGAAGGTCTCCACGGTCAGGACGGGCCCGAAGACCTCTTCGCGGACGACCCGCATCTCGCGGTGGCACTGGTCGAGGACGGTCGGCTCGTAGAAGTAACCGGCGGCGGGGCGCTGCGCGTTGGGTTCGGGCTGCTTGCCGCCCGAGCGCAGGACCGCGCCTTCCGCCAGCGCGGAGGCGACGTACCCCTCGGTCTTGTCCAGCTGCTGCTGGGAGACGAGCGGGCCGCACTCCACACCGTCCTCGGTGCCGCGGCCCAGCTTGATCCTGCTTGCGCGCAGGGCGAGTTCGGTGACGAAGCGGTCGCGGACCGACTCCTCAATGATGAGGCGGCCGCCGGCCGAGCAGACCTGGCCGCTGTGGATGAACGCGGCGTTCAGCGCCTGGTCGACGGCGGTGTCGAAGCCCTCTTCGGTGGCGCAGGCGTCGGCGAACACCACGTTGGGGTTCTTGCCGCCGAGTTCGAGCGCGACCTTCTTGACACCGACGGCCGCGGCCTGGGCGACCTTGGTGCCGCTGACGAGGCCTCCGGTGAAGGAGATCAGGTCGACGTCGGGGTGGTCGGCGAAGCGTGCGCCGACCGTGTGGCCGGGGCCCGTCACGATGTTGGCGACACCGGCCGGCAGGCCCGCCTCGACAAGGAGGTCGATGAGGGCGACCGTGGTGAGCGGGGTGACCTCGCTGGGCTTGATGACGAAGGTGTTGCCCGCCGCCAGGGCCGGGGCGATCTTCCAACTGGCCTGAAGCAGGGGGTAGTTCCAGGGCGTGATCATCGCGCAGACGCCGACCGGCTCGTGCACGACGACGCTGTGGACCGTGTCCGTGCCCGCGTCGACGACGCGCCCTGCGCCCTCTCCGATCACCAGATCGGCGAAGTAGCGGAAGGCGTCGGCGACGCAGTCCACGTCGATCCGGCCCTCTTCGACGGTCTTGCCCGCGTCCCGGCTCTCCAGGAGGCCGATCTCCTCGCGGTCGCGGACCAGGAGGTCGGCGACCCTGCGCAGCAGCGCGGCCCGTTCGGCGACGGCGGTTTTCGGCCAGTCGCCGTGGTCGAATGCCTGCCGTGCGGCCGCGATCGCGGCGTCCGCGTCGACGGCGTCGCCCTCGGCCACGACGGCGAACGGCTTGGCATCCGCGGGGTCGAGGATCTCGCGCGTGGCCCCGGACGTGGCGTTACGCCACTCTCCGTCCACGTGGATGGTCTGTTGTGCCGACACTTCGCGTATTGCCTTCCGTTACCGATTTGTGCTCCGCCTGCCTCTGCGGCAGGCCGTGTGCCCCTGCCCTTAGGGCCGGAAAGCATGCACTTCCGCTGTCCGAAAGTGCTTAGGGTCACTCTTTGTGAAGGCGAAAGGCCCCGGAACAGGGGACTGAAGACTGATCTGTCCCACCTGAGAGGTGGCGCGATGACCAGGACACTACGCACAAGGGTCACCACTCTGTGTGCTGCGGCTCTACTGGGAGGGTGCGCCGCTTGCTCGTCCGGCGAGGGCCGCGAAAGCGAAGACATAGGGGCAAACGGCAGCAATACGGAGGGAACGGGCATTCAGGGCAATGGCGTTTCCGCACTCACCGCACGGCAGATAGCCGACAAGGCCGAGGACTCCCTGCTGCGCGCCAGGTCCCTGCATCTCACTTTGCGGCCGCAGGACCCGCCGGGCGCCGACATCCGGACGGCGCACGATCTCGTCCTCGACCGGGACGGCAACTGCAACGGGTCGAGTCTCATCGGCGGTGGCACGGGGAAATCCTGGATCGTCAAACGCGGCGAGAAGGTGTGGTTCAAGTTCAGCGACGAGTTCTGGAGGAACGAGGTGCCGAACGGCGACGCGCTGGCCGACCTCCTCCAGGGCCGCTATGTCAGCGGCACCACCAGCTCGTCGCTGCTGCGGGCCCACTCCAAGGTGTGCGACCTGCCGCGGTGGCAGGACGACATCGCCGCCGACGCGTTCAAGGACCAAGACCTCAGGAAGGGTGCGAGGACCACGGTCGGCGGCCTCCCCGCGATCGCTCTCACCCGCACCGGCCTCACGGTGTACGTCGCCACGCAGGGCAAGCCCTATCCGCTCAAGGTCGTACGGAAGGACAGCTCCGGCGCGACCACGACGACAACCCTGACCGACTACGACAAGCCGGTCCCGCCACAGACCCCGTCGGCCAACGAGTCGGTCGACGTGGCCGAGCTGGACGCCCTCGACCCGACGCCGTGAACGCCCGGCTCCGTGAACACCGAACCCGTGAATACCGAACCCGTGAGCACCCGGCTCCGTGAACGTCAGCAGGCCCCCGTGAGACAGAAGGACTCCACGCCGGTCTGCGCCAGACTCTGCTGTTCCGGCCAGTCGTCGGCCGGACCCGCGGCCACCAGGCCGTACAACTGGTCGGGATCCGAGCCGAAGACGCGGTAGACGGCACGCATCCGCGTGTCCAGCTTCTCGCTGTCGTAGGAGTAGTCGAGCAGAGCGCCGCCCTGCTCGTCCGCGGCGTCCTCGATGGAGTTGCGCGTGTAGTTCTTGAACTGCTTCTCGAAGATCGCGTCGGCGGTCTCCAACACCCCCGTCGCCGTGGGGTTTTCCTCCGTGATCGGGAAGATCCTCAGATCACGGGCACCGCCGTCCGGCTCCTCGTAGTAGTAGACGGTGACGCCCTTCTCGCCGTCCACCGTCCGCCGCTCCCAGTCCTGCGGCACGACCAGCGCGAACTCCGGCTCCGTGACCAGGCGGTAGCCGGGCGGCACCTCGACGCCCGAGGAACTGGGCGAGGCGGACGGCCCCTCGGTGCTCGGGCCGGGGCTCGGCTCGGCCTTCGAGGGGCCGGGCGTCGGGCTCGCGGACTGCTTGGCATCCGACTTGGCGTCCTGGTCGCGCTTGTCCAGGAAGAACCAGGTGCCGTACCCGGCCCCCAGCATGACCAGGACGACCGTGAGGACCAGCCCGGCCCGCCGCCACCCCGAGGGCCGCGGGGGCGGGGTCGGCAACTCGGGCTGGGGCCAGGGCTGTTGGGGCTGCTGGGACTGCTGGGGCCAGGCCTGCCCGGGCGGGGGCGGAGGCGTGGGCGGGGGGTACGACGGTGCGGGATACGAGGGCGTGGGCGGCACCACCTGGGTCGGCGGGTGCGCCTCCGGCGGGGACGCGGGCGGCCCGGTCACCGGGGACTGCGGTGTGCCGGTGTCCCAGGTCTGCGTCAGCGGATTCCAGCGCACCGCCTCGTCGTCGCCGCTCATGGTCAGGCGCCGCCCGTCAGCGCGGCGACGGCCTGGGTGGCACCGCTGCCTCCGCCACCGCTGTTGCCACCGCGGCCTCTGCCGCTGCCTCTGTCGTCATGCGTGGTCATCTGTGTGTCCTCCCCCGGACGGTTCTCTGCGCGAACTCGTCGCCCCCGTACCCCACTTCGACGAGCGCCTGCCGCACCGCCCCCCACATGCGTTGATGTGCGACAGGTCACAGCATAGAGGAGCGGGTGCCTCCGGGGTCCATGCAAAATGAACGCCCCCGGCAGCGGTTGCTGCCGGGGGCGTCCAGGTCAAGCCCGGTGTACGGGCCAGTGCTCGGGGCTCAGATGAGGCCGAGCGCGCGGACCGCCTCGCGCTCTTCCTCGAGCTCCTTGACGGAGGCGTCGATGCGGGCGCGGGAGAACTCGTTGATCTCCAGGCCCTGGACGATCTCGTACGCGCCGTCCTTGGTGGTGACGGGGAACGAGGAGATCAGGCCCTCCGGGACGCCGTACGAACCGTCCGACGGGATACCCATCGAGGTCCAGTCGCCCTCGGCGGTGCCGTTCACCCAGGTGTTGACGTGGTTCAGGGCGGCCGACGCGGCGGAGGCGGCCGAGGACGCGCCACGGGCCTCGATGATCGCGGCGCCGCGCTTGGCGACGGTCGGGATGAACTCGTCGGCGAGCCAGGCCTCGTCGTTGATGACCTCGGCGGCGTTCTTGCCGGCGAGCTCCGCGTGGAAGACGTCCGGGTACTGGGTGGCCGAGTGGTTGCCCCAGATGGTCATCTTGCGGATCTCGGAGACCGGGGTGCCGGTCTTCTTCGAGAGCTGGCCGAGCGCGCGGTTGTGGTCGAGGCGGGTCATCGCGGTGAAGCGCTCGCGCGGTACGTCCGGCGCGGCGGCCTGGGCGATGAGCGCGTTGGTGTTGGCCGGGTTGCCGACGACGAGGACCTTGATGTCGTCCGCGGCGTGGTCGTTGATGGCCTTGCCCTGCGGCTTGAAGATGCCGCCGTTGGCGGAGAGCAGGTCACCGCGCTCCATGCCCTTGGTGCGCGGGCGGGCGCCGACGAGCAGCGCGACGTTCGCACCGTCGAAGGCGACGTTCGGGTCGTCGCTGATGTCGATGCCCTGCAACAGCGGGAAGGCGCAGTCGACGAGCTCCATGGCGGTGCCCTCGGCGGCGCCGAGCGCGGGGGTGATCTCCAGAAGTCGCAGCTTGACCGGCACGTCCGGGCCGAGCAGGTGGCCGGAGGCGATGCGGAAGAGCAGCGCGTAGCCGATCTGGCCGGCCGCGCCGGTCACGGTGACATTCACGGGAGTGCGGGTCATGGCGATCTCCGTAGGACAGCTTTGGCAGAGGATGATCGATCTCTTGGCGTCAAGAGAGATCCATCGGCCAGGCTATCGCGATTGACTCCACCGGTCGGCCCGGCCCCCTGTGGCCCCGCCCACAGGGGGGTCCGCCGGAGGGGGCTGATTTTGGTACGCATGGATCGCCGGGCAAGGGGCAAACGCCCCAGTACCCCCACGGGATCCGGCGGCCGCTCGCCAGAGGTCTTGGTAAGCGGCCGCCATCCTTACTTCGTGCAGTCCTGCTGCCCCGATTTGAGGGTCGCGCAGGCCTTCGCGTCCGCGGCGGACTTGACCGCCACCATCGGGGTGTACGCGTCGCGGTCCCCGTCGACCTCGCCGTTCTGCTTGGCCGCGGTACCCGCACCCGTGATCTGGACCCTGTCCCCGGGCGTCGCCGTCGTGATGCGCGCCCAGGCCGCCCCGCACGTCTTGCTGTAGCGGACCTCGACCGTCGCCGTGCCCACCACGACGCTCGTGGTGGTCTTGGCGAACTCGCCGCCGCAGCCCATGAGCTCCGGATCCTTGCCGGTGCAGCCCTTGCCGACGCACTTGACGCCGTCCGGCAGGCTCGGGTTCTGCGTGGTCGGGTTGGCGGAGGGCTTGGACTCCGGGTCCTTGTCGCCCTTGCCCAGGTCGGTCAGGAACACCGCCGCCGCGATCACCACGAGCGCGCCGACGACGCCCGCGAGGAACATCGTCAGCTTGCGCCGGCGCCGCTGCCCGTCGGGCGAACCACCGGCCGGCGGGCGAGGCCCGCCCGCGCCGCCCGTACCGCCCGACCCGCTCGCCACGAAGGCCGGGCCCGGCGGCATCGGTGCCGCGAGCACCTCGTCGTCCGCCCTCCGGGCGGTGGGCACCCCCGAGGGGCGCGCGGCGACCGGCGCGGTCGGCGGATGCGCCGGGGCCTGCCGGTCGGCGACGCTGCTCGCCCGGCCGTTCTTCCCCTTGGCCCCGGGCGGCCCGAACTCCCCGAGCGCGGCGCGCGCCTGGGAGATCCGGATCGCCTCCATGGTCATGTCGTGCCGCATCTCGGAACGGCTCCAGGCACGCTCCGCGAGCTCCCACATGGTGGTGAGGTGGATCGGATTGGTACCGGTCGTCTCGGCAAGGGCCACGATCGCGCCCTTGGGCGCGAGCAGCCGACCGTTCAGATAGCGCTCCCACGACGTCTTGCTGTAGCCGGTGCGGTCCGCCACAGCGGCGATGCTCAGCCCGCTGCGGTCCACCAGTCGGCGCAACTGGCTGGCGAACTCGCGCACCTGCGGGTCGAGTTCCTCCGGCAGCGCCCTCCAACGAGGCATTACTTCCCCCTTGTCCCCCCGTGTACGTACCTGACGTCCCCCGCGCGTAATGCGGTGCTGATCCTCGTTCTGGCTACCCAATGGGATGCGTGGAGCCAGGATGTCAGTTCCCTGGGCGGGGGCGCACGGGAGCATTCGAAGCAAGGGCGAGCCCCGTCGCACGCCCCTGGCTTCGAGCCACAGTGTCCCATCGACGTCCCCTTCCGCGATACGGAACCCCTGGTCCTGGCCTGGGACGTCCCGCAGCGTCCCGATTGTGCGCGTTCTCCCTTTTGGTACGGCAGTTCAGCGGTGACTCTCGGAGTTGTCAACGCCTCCGCGGGGGGAGATCGGCGCCCCGGCAGCGGCAGAACAGCAGGGGGAGAACACATGCTCAACAGCAAGCGCAGCCGGCTCGCCGCCGCTGCCGTGTCCGTGGCGGCCGCGGCCGGCCTCGGCCTCGGCGGCCTGGCCCCGGCCGCCTCGGCCACCGGAACCTGGGTGATCGACGGACGGGGTGCCGCGTACAACGACTGGGGCGACGAGGGGAACCTGTCGCGCCACGAGCACGCGAACAGCAACGCCACCCGGCTGTGGCAGTCCGTCCTGTGGGCGGACGGCGCCAAGTGGACGGGTTCCGACGGCAAGAAGCACAAGTTCACCAAGTGGGACATCGACGGCCAGTTCGGCTGGAAGACCCACTCGGCCACCAAGTACTGGCAGGACCGGGAGGAGCTGGAGGACGTCGACGGCATCGTCGGCAAGGAGACCTTCGGCTACGCGGACGACTTCCTCGACGGTCCGGGCGCCAACGGCAAGGTCTACTACAGCGGTTACGACCGGAATGTCACCTTCAAGCGGCTCGACGGCAAGTACTACGTGAAGATCGACGGCCAGTGGAAGAAGGCCGCTTACGACTGGTCAAGCTGAGCAGCGGTTACGTTGCCGGGGCGGGGCCCTCACCGTGAGGTGGTGGCCCCGTTCCGGCTGTGCTCGCCGAAGCCGGGGCTCTGGGTGGTGCCGACTCCCGGGGCGGGCCCGCCCGACGGTCCGTCCGGCATCTGGGCGACGGCCCAGAGCAGGCCGGCGAGCAGCAGGGCGATCACGGCCACCGCGGTGTAGGCGAACAGCCGCCAGGGCGGGGCGATTTGCATCGCCTCGGGCTTCAGCTCGGGCTCGGGCTCGGGCTCCAGGGGTGCGGCCGGGGCCGAACCTTCGCCCCCGTCCCGGTTCAGCAGGTCCCACCAAGGAAGGGTGGGCTCGCCCTCATAGGCTTCCGCCGCACCTCGCCCCGCCGGCCCGCCACGCACTCCCCCCGCCGGTGCGGCAGCATCCCTCGGCCACACCTTCACCGCCAGCTCCCGGCGCACCCCGAACCGCTCCGCGTCCGGCGCCACCAGGCCCGCGACCCGGCACAGGGCGGCCACCGCCTGGCGGGGCGGCGGCTGGGTTCCGTTGAGATAGCGCTGCCAGGAGGACTTGCTGTACGCGGTCTCCCGGCCGAGGGCGACCAGGCTGAGTCCGGTGCGGTCCTTGAGCAGCCTGAGCTGCTCCACGAAGTGCCGTACCTCTGCGGGCAGTTCCTCCGGCAGCGGCTGCCAGGTGCTCACCGCTCACCCCCCAGCGCGTATCCGGTATGTCCAACTGACGGATGGACGGCCCGATTTGGTTCCCGGGACGATCGTTGCAGGGCGGATACTCCGTACCGGAACGGTCACTTCCGCGTCACAGCGCGTAGGCGTCCCTTGATCCGCGTTGGCGCGTGCATGACTCTGGAGGCCGAGCAAGACACGGGGCCGACCCGCCCCACGCATGGGGTCGGTCCGCTCAGCACCAAGGACAGAACAGACCGATGGCGCCCGTCCTCCCTCGGGGGAGAGGACGGGCGTCATCTCTTTCACCGACCGGCGGTTTCAGTCCGCCGAGCCGAAGCAGCTGCGCTGCCGCTCATGGACCAGGCAGGCCCGCACCTCCGACAGATCCGCGGAGCGCACGAAGGCCATCGGGGTGGAGACCGACCCCCGTGCGTCGAAGTCGTCCTGGACTTCCCGTCGTTGGGCCTTCGCCTCGGGCGCGTGGAGCTCCACGCGGTCTCCCACCGCACCCCGGTCGATCCTCGCCCACACCGTGCCGCAGCGCTCGGAGTGCCGCAGCTTCACCACCACCCCGTCCGCGTACCGGCGTTCGGCGAGTACGACGGGCTGGTGGGTGGCCGTGGAGCACCGCAGGGCCTCCGCGTCCCGTCCGGTGCAGGAGTCGGCCAGACAACCGGGCGCATGCCCCTCGCGGGCGCCGGCGACGGCGCCGCGCCCCCCGGCTCCGGTCCCGCCGGTCCCGGTCCCGCCGGTCGCCCCGGTGCCGAGGAGCGACCAGACGTACACCCCGACCGCGGCGGCCACGACCGAACCGGCCACCGCCCAGATCCTCCGGGACCGCCTGCCGACGGAGACCGGTCCGGCCGGCGCGCTCGCCCTGCGCACCCCGGCGCCACCGCGACTGGCCCCCCGCACCAGTTCGTACAGCGCGAGGACTCCGCCCGGCTCCCGCCCGGCCAGCAGGCAAAGGGCCTCCACCGCGTGGCGCGGCGGCAGCGAACGGCCGCCGAGATAGCGCGCCCAGGAGGACTTGCTGTACGCGGTCTTCGCCGCCAGGGCGTTCAGGCTCAGGCCGGTATCGTCCCGCAACTCGCGCAGTACGGCGGCCAGTTGCTCGCGTTCCCTGGCGCCCCCCGCACCGGTCACGAGCGCAGCACCTTCCAGGTGTCGGGGCCCACCATCCCGTCCACCGCGACCTTTCCCCTGGTCTGGACGCGCTGCACCGCGCGCAAGGTGTTGTTGCCGAAGGAGCCGTCGGCGACGCCGGGGTCGAGTCCGTGGTGCTTCAGCAGGCACTGGGCCTCGACGACCGCCCACCGGGAGGCGTTCTTCTCCAGGTGCTCGCTGTCCGTCCTGCTGTACCCGGCCGCGAGCTTGCCGTTCTGCCCGCGCTTCACCGTGCAGGGGTAGTCCTTGCCCGGCTTGAACACGAACGGGCCGAACTCCGGGTGCGGATCGCCGGTGTACGGCGTGGGTTCGGTGGCCGTGGCCGCGACGCCCGCGGGGGCCTCCCCGTCCCAGGGGGCCAGGACGTAGAGGGCGAGGACGACCGCACCCGCGGTGAGCACACTGGACAGCACGCTGGAGACCACGACGGCCCGCCACGGACTCCGGTCCCGGAGGGGCACCTCCGCTGTCGGCTCGGGGTCCACCGGCTGCTCCGCCGCCTTCGAGAGGCCCTCCCCCTCGGCCAGTTCACGCAGCGCGAGCAAGGGCGCGGGCTCCGTGTCGCAGGCCGCGGCGAAGGCCTCCAGGGCCGCAGACGTGGGCAGGGACCGACCGTTGAGGTAGCGGTCCCAGGAGGACTTGCTGTACCCGGTCCGCGTGGCCAGAGCGACCAGGCTGAGATCGCTGCGGTCCTTGTGGTCCCGCAGCCTCACGACGAGTTCCTCGGACCGCTCCCCCAGTGATCCGGGCAGTTCCATCCAGCGCGACATGAGCCCCCCCGCTCTCCGTTCCTGTGCCGTCCCACCCCTGCACAGGCCTGTTCGGACAGTCCAGCAGGCTGGCACAACTACCCCTGTTCCCCGGCGACTTACCCCATGTCCGGCGATTCTTCACGAGACGCCCCCCGCTCCGTCCCACCGTCCCACCAAGACCTCATGGGACGCGATATCACCGCAGGTCAGAGGCTTGGGAGAGGCAAGACAGCGGCATTGCCCCGGCAGCCCTGGCGATCGACGTCGACAAGCCGCCAAGCTCGTTCCGTTCGCCGCACCACCCATTCAACGGGGGAGCACACCCATGAAGTTCAGCAAGAACCTGGTCTCGCTGGCCGCCGTCGGCGCCATCGCGGGCGGCGGCCTGGTGGCCTCCACCGGCACCGCCCAGGCGGCCTCCTGCTACGGGGGCGCCGTCGCCTACTCGAAGGCGGCCGGCGCGCACTACACGAGCATGAAGACCACCAGCAGCCGCTGCAACGACATCAACATCAAGAACAACGGCAACAGCGGCACCGTGTTCCGCTACGTCAAGGTCTGCTTCTACAACAGCGACAACACCCTCAACTACTGCCAGTCCTCGTACAAGAAGGCCTACACCGACAAGTGGAAGGCCGTCGCCACCGACGTCGCGGACGGCACCAAGTACAAGTTCCGCTTCCAGACCACCACCAAGTCGACCGGCGTACGCGCCCACTGACCTGAACCGTCCGGTCCGCCGGGCACACGGCCGCGGCCCGTCCTCCCAGGGGGAGAGGACGGGCCGTGGCCATACGTGCGTACCGCGATCCCTAACTGCTGATCGTGAAGTGCAAGGTGTCGTCCAGGAACGGGATCTCGATCCACGGATTCGGCTGCGCCATCATCGCAAGCAGCGAGATCGCCACCCCGAAGACCGCGTACGTGACCATGTCCGTGAAACGGGAGCGCACCGCCAGCATCCCCACCGACGGCAGCACCCAACGCAGCACGGCGCCGGCGAGGAGCGCGAGCCCGATCAGCAGCGTGCCGACCCGGAACAGATCGAACGCCGTGAGCAGCAGCCCGAGTCCGACCGTGCCGAGCACGAGCAGCATCGGCCACTGCCGGGCGGGTGCCGGGGCGTCACCGGGCGCGGCCCGGCCGCCGCCCTCAGGGCGTGCGGTGTCCTGGGTGACGGACGGAAAGCGCCGCGAGGACCGCTTCGGGCCCTCGGCGGTCGGCGCACTCACCACGCCCTTGGCCTCCGGCTCGGCCGGCTGCCCGTTCTCCTCGGGATCTACGCTCATGAGCTCACCCCCGCCGGATCAGTGGGCGGCGGCGGCGCGCTCCGCCGCCTCCACCACGTTGACGAGCAACTGCGCGCGCGTCATCGGGCCGACCCCGCCGGGGTTGGGCGAGATCCAGCCGGCGACCTCGGCGACGCCCGGGTGCACATCGCCGACGATCTTGCCGTTCTCGTCCCGGCTGACCCCGACGTCCAGGATGGCGACGCCCGGCTTCACGTCCTCGGGCTTGATCAGGTGCGGCACACCGGCGGCGGCCACGATGATGTCGGCCCGCTTGAGGTGCGCGGCCAGATCGCGGGTGCCGGTGTGGCACTGGGTCACCGTGGCGTTCTCGGAGCGACGGGTGAGGAGCAGCGGCATCGGGCGGCCGATGGTGATGCCCCGGCCGACGACCACCACTTCGGCGCCCTTGATCTCGACGCCGTACTGGCGGAGCAGCGTGATGACGCCGTTGGGCGTGCAGGGCAGCGGCGCCGGTTCGTTCAGGACGAGCCGCCCGAGGTTCATCGGGTGCAGGCCGTCCGCGTCCTTGTCCGGGTCCATCAGCTCCAGGATGCGGTTCTCGTCGATGCCCTTGGGCAGCGGCAGCTGCACGATGTACCCGGTGCACTCCGGGTCCTCGTTCAGCTCGCGCACCACCGCCTCGATCTCCTCCTGCGAGGCGGTCGCGGGCAGCTCGCGCTGGATGGAGGCGATGCCGACCTGGGCGCAGTCGCGGTGCTTGCCCGCGACGTACTTCTGGCTGCCGGGGTCCTCGCCCACCAGCACGGTGCCGAGACCGGGCGCGTGGCCGAGCGCCTTGAGTGCTGTCACACGCTGCGCGAGGTCGGCCTTGATCGCTGCGGCGGTGGCCTTGCCATCGAGAATCTGGGCGGTCATGCCCCCATCCTCGCGGATGAACCGGTCCCGGCTCCAATCCTGTGGATGAGCTGTGCCGTGGCCTGGCTCACGATGCTTCTGGCCGATGTTGCACTTGCACAACTTATGCGGGTCCCACTCGGGATCCGACTGGACAAATAAGCCGGGCGTTTAGAACGATGAGCTGCACTGTGCCGCGGGGCAGTGCTGGGGGGCGAACCGCTCGATGCTCGAAATCCTCCGTACGAACCGCGCCGTCCCCGCGCAATCCATCGGAGGAAACACCGCCATGAGCTACGGCGACCCGAACAACCCCTACGGTCAGCAGCCCCCGCAGGGCCAGCAGCCGGGCTACGGCTACCCGCAGCAGCCCCAGCAGCCCGGTTACGGCTACCCGCAGCAGGCCCCGGGGGGCGTGCCGCCGCAGCAGGGGTACCCGCAGCAGCCCGGCTACCCCCAGCAGCCCGGTTACCCGCAGCAGGGCGGTTACGGCTACGGCGGTATGCCCGAGTTCGCGCACTGGGGTCTGCGGGTCGGTGCGACGCTGCTCGACGGGCTCGTCCTCTGTGTCCCGTACATCCTCGTCGGCATCGGTGTCGCCCTGGGCAACGGCGCCGGTGTCGTGCTCAGCCTGATCGGTGTCCTGGCCATGCTCGGTGTCGGGATCTGGCAGCTGTACCAGGAGGGCACGACCGGCCAGACGATCGGCAAGAAGGCCGTCGGCATCCGCGTGCTGCGCGAGGTGGACGGCCAGCCGCTCGGCTTCGGCATGGCGTTCGTCCGCAAGCTCGCCCACTTCCTGGACAGCATCGCCTGCTACCTCGGCTACCTGTGGCCGATCTGGGACGCCAAGAAGCAGTGCTTCGCGGACAAGGTGACCAGCGCGGTCGTCATCCGCGGCTGAATTGCCCTGACGCTCCCGGGATTCACTGAGCCCTCTGGGCCGAATCCTGTGGTCCGAATCCTGTGAAGGGCCGTGTCCCCGCTTCTTGAAGAAGCGGCGACACGGCCCTTTTCAGCAGTCCCCCAGAACGCCAACTCCCCCTACCCTGAGCGACGTTGGACCTATCGGGGGGAATCCGTATGTACAGCATCGTTGTCGTGCCACCGCATCACACCTGCCCCACCCAGCAGTTACGCCTCGCTCCCGGCGAGAAGCTCCGCTTCGGGCGGGAGCCCGCCGAGGGCGGCTCGTGCCTCACCATCGCGCACCACGGGGTCTCGCGGACCGCCGGCGAGATCACCGCGCAGGGCGCCTTCTGGATACTGAGCAATCTGAGCCGCGCCCAGACCTACGTCGTGGAGAACCCGGAAGGCGCGGGCGAGCACATCAAGGTCGGGCCGGGCCGGCTCGACGCGCCCGTACCGTTCGAGTTCTCCCGGGTGGTGCTGCCCGCGGCCGGGGAACTGCTCGGCTTCGACGTGTGGGCGCCCCGCCACGACTACCTCGACGACGCGGCGCACGGACCCGAAGGGACCCGGACCGCGCCCGCGTTCGCCCTCGACCCGACCAAGCGGTACTTCGCGGTCCTTGCCGCGCTGTGCGAGCCCCGGCTGCGCGGGGTCCCGCACGCACCGCTGCCCACGGTGGAGCAGGTCGTCGAGCGGCTGCGCCCGATCTGGCCCGCCGCGAACCGGGCCGCCGTGCAGTGGAACATCGACTACCTCGCGGTGAAGCTCCGCCTCAAGCCCGCCCCGGACGCACTGGACCCCGGGCCCCGGCTCAACGGCAAGAAGGAGTCCCTGGTGTCCCTGGCGCTCCGCTTCGACCTCGTGCGCGAGGACGACCTGGTGGCGCTCACCACGGCCTGCGTGGCGGCGCGATGAGCCGCCGCCGACCCGGTGACGGGTCCCAGCCCTACTCCGTGCCCGTTCCCAAGGGCTATCGCGTCGGCGACTGGGAGGTGCGCGAACCCTTGGCCTCCGGGGCCTTCGGGAGCGTGTACGCGGCCCGGCGCCGCACGGCCGGCGCCGCCGCACCCGCCGACGCGGAGCTGCCGGGGCCGGTCGCCCTGAAGTTCCTGCCGACCGGCACCCACACCCCGCGCCAGCTGCACCACCTGCGGGAACTCGCCGAGCGCGAGGTCGAGTTGCTGAGCAGGCTGCAAGCTCCCCGGCTGATCCGGATGTACGAGGCCCTCACGGTCGACGACCCGGAACACCCCGAACTCGACGGCGCCACCGTCCTCGTCCTGGAGCAGGCCGAGGAATCCCTCGACGCGCTCCTCGCCCGGTCCCCGAAGCCGGCAGCCGGCCCCGCGCTGCTCGCCCAGATCTGCGAGGGCCTGTACCAGCTGCACCACGCCGGCTGGGTGCACGGCGACCTCAAACCCGCCAACGTACTGCTGATGAAGGACGGTTCGGCCCGCCTCGCCGACTTCAACATGGCAGCGGAGATGGAGGGCACCCACGCCTACTCCCCCGCCTTCTCCACGCCCGACTACACCCCACCCGAACTCCTCTGGTCGGAGATCGGCGAACGCGGCCAGCAGATCCGGCCCACCGCCGACATCTGGGCCTTCGGCGTACTCGCCCATGTCACCCTCACCGGCTCCCTTCCGCTGCCCGGAGCCACGCCGTCGGCCCGCCGGGAGGCGGCGGTGCGCCATGCGCGCGGCCTCGAGGAGCTGCGCCTGTCGCCTGAACTCACCGGCGTCTGGCGGGAGATCGTCACGGACTGCCTGTCCCGCACCCACGCCGAGCGCGCGCCGCACGACACGGCATCGCTGCTCCGCCGGGTGGAGGCCGCGGCGGGCGCCGCCCCGTCTCCCCGGCTGCGGCCGGCGCGACCGCTCGCACGCAACCGGTGGGTGTGGGCCACCAGCGCGGCGCTGGTCGCGGGGGTGACGGCGCTCGCCTTCTCGCTGGGCGGCGGCGGTCCGGAGGGCTCCGGGGGCAAGGACCCGGTCGGGGCCAACCCGGTCAACGACAAACCGCCCGGCAACAAACCGCCTGGCAACAAACCGGAGTTGTCGGGCTTCGACCGGTGCGTCAAGGGCAGCGTCTGCTTCTTCACGGAGAAGGACGGCAAGGGCGACATGTGCGCCTGGGAAGGTGACGACATCGACTGGATCAAGGGTGAGAACAACTGCAGCTGGACCACCACCAGGGAGGTCCGGTCGGCCATCAACAACGGAATCGACACCAGCGGAGGCGAGGAGTACGTGGCTGTCGCGTACTTCGCCGAGCCGGAACTGCGCGAGCGCCTGGGCTGCGTCGACGTCGGCGCCAAGGTGAACTTCCCCGAGCCGGTGCGGCCGAAGTCCCACCGCTGGTACGAGAAGTGCTGACCCGCCGGTACGAGAAGTGCTGACCCGCTGAGCCCTGCGGCCCGCCGGCGTGGGGCGGGCCGCAGCCAGCCGCTTAACCCACGGCAACTCCTCGAATACGTCGGAGAGTTGACGGCCGTCGTCGCGAGAGCGATCAACGGCTTCACGAGACGGGGGTCGCCCGCGCTGGGTAGGTTCCGATGCGTGACTGAGGATCTTGGGCGTGTGCTCGCCGGACGGTACCGGCTGTCCGGAGTGTTGGGCCGGGGCGGCATGGGAACGGTCTGGCGCGCCTACGACGAGCAGCTCGGCCGTGAGGTGGCGGTCAAGGAACTCCGCCTCCCCGACGAACTCGACGCCGCCCAGCGGGAGTCCTGGATCGCGCGCGTGGACCGTGAAGCGCGCGCCGCCGCCCGGCTGAAGCACCCGGGTGTCATCACCGTCCACGACCGGATAACCACCGCCGACGGCCGCCCGTGGATCGTGATGGAACTGGTCCACGGCCGTTCCCTGGACGATCTGCTGAGGGCGGAAGGTCCGCTCACCCCCGAGGCGGCCGCCCGTATCGGCCTGCACATCCTCACCGCTCTCCGCGCCACCCACAGCCTGGGCATCACGCACCGCGACATCAAGCCCTCCAACGTGCTGCTCGAAGGTGACCGCGTCGTCCTCACCGACTTCGGGATAGCCGCCGTCGAGGGCGACGTGACCCTGACGAGCTCCGGCGCGATCATGGGCACCCCCGCCTATATGGCTCCCGAGCAGGTACGCGGCCGTCCCGCGACCGCCGAATCCGACCTGTGGTCCTTGGGCGCGACGCTGTTCCACGCCACGGAAGGCCAACCGCCCTTCAACGCCACCAGCGTGGGAGCGCTCTTCGTCGCCGTAGCCACCGAGGACCCGGCACCCGCCGTGCATGCCGGTCCGCTCACCCCCGTACTGCAGGGCCTGCTCCGCAAGGATCCGGCGCAACGCCTGACCGCCGACGCGGCCCATGCTCTCCTCGCCGAACTCGCCCGCGACACGGCGCACCTGTCGGGCCCGCCCCAACTGCCCGCCGAGCCACCGACGATGGCCCTGTCGGCGGCAGATTCGCCGGCAGCCCGGCCCACGCGACAGGCAACCGTGCCGAGCGACGGCATCCAGTGGCCGGCAGCGGGGCTCCCGCCGGCGCCCACCGTTTCACCCCGCACCGCATCCGGACCGACCGGCCGGGCGCGCATGTACCTCCTGGTGGGCCTGGCCGCGGCCACCGTGACGGCCCTCGTCGCCGTCGCCGCGATGCAGCCGTGGCGGGATTCCCCGACGGACACCAACGCCGGTGCCGACGGCGGAAAGACGTCGGCGCCCGCGACACAGGCGCCCACCGAACCCACGCCCTCGCAAACCACCCCCTCGGGTTCCGATGCCGGCTCCGACCCCACGGAGACGGACGCGCCGGAACCCACGCACGAACCGCTCGACCGCAAGGCCATCAACCGCATCTTCAAGATCTACATGGACGGCCTCGCCGACCAGGACATGACGGCCCTGCGCAGCGGAACCTGCCCCCGCTACCGCTCGGGACTGCTCGGGTTCGCGCTCAACGACTACTACGTCTACGACTGGGAGCTCCTGCCGTACGACATCCCCGAAGGCGCGGACGAACTCAGCGTGGAAGCGCGGATCACCCAGCAGGACATCAACACCGGCAAGCCCGCGGGTGACGTCCTCAACCAGTGGATCATCGAACGTGACGCGGACGGCGACTACTGGGTCTGCGGCTGGCTCAACGAGAAGTGAACGGCACCTGCCGGTTCCACCTTGCCCTCTGACGTCGGCCCTCTGACGTACGAGTACGTGACAACGGCTGCCCTGCGCGACGGTGAGCGGACCTCACCCGCGCCGGGCTCCGCCCCGGCCCTGCGAAAGGGAACCGTTGCCGCGCCACTCGAAGCACCTCAAGCGCCTTGGGCACCTTGGCCGCCTTGGCCGCATACGTACGACGATGCTCGCCTGCCTGGCCGCCCTGGCGCTGGGAGCCACCACGGCCTCCGCCGCCGGCGAGGCCCAGGACAGCCAGGCCGCCCAGCCCTTGGCCAAGCCCGCGTTCCAGATGCCTTTCCCCTGCCAGACCCAGTGGCGGCTCGACACCTACGACGCCGGACACGACCCCGCCCTCGACATCGTGGTGAAGGGCAACACCGGGTCCGACGGCCTGCCGGTACAGGCATCCGCCGAGGGCACGGTCTCCGCGACTTACGTGGACGAGGGCTCCGGGAACACCATCCAGATCAAGCACGCGGGCGGCTGGTTCACGGCGTACTACCACCTCAAGGACGCCCCCGACACGTACGTCAAGAAGGGCGACAAGGTCCTGGCCTCGACCCGGATCGGCCGGATCGGCGCCTCGGGCGACGGCGCGGACTGGGCCCATCTCCACTACGAACAGCGGTACTTGGCCAGCGGCGACTTCACCGACGAGCGTCACCGCAAACCGGTCCACTTCAACGGCGTCGAGTACACGGGCGTCGGCAACACCTGGCCGAGCGTGACCAGCGCCAACTGCTCCGACTCCGGCGCCTGGAAGGACTGCCCGGCGGGCTCGGTCTGCTTCTACTCCGGCACCGACGGAACCGGCAGCGTATGCCGCACCGACGAGGACGACCCGAACAGCGCCTGCGGCCTGCGCAAGTCCTTCTTCAACAACGGCAACGTCCAGGAGGGCTACGACCACGTCCAGGTGACCTTCAAGGAGGGCGGCAGCACCTGCCTGCACCGGGGTTGGGACGAGGGCCGGGGGAACTTCGCGTCGGGCGGCCGGACCATCGACTCGGTGCGGTGGCGGGGCGAATGCGCGGCCTGAGCTGGGGCTTCTCCGACGCGGACCGTCGCCCCTCTGATGTACGAGGTACCGCGGCCCCGACGTCGCGGCCAAGGTGGGCGTACGGCGCCAGGTGAACGGCGCAGTGACAGTAGGACTTACTCAGGGGGAGAGACACAACCATGCGCGGCAAACGCTCACTTCTCAGCACCATCGGCGCCCTGACCTTCACGCTGGGGGCCGTCTTCGCCACCGGCTCGGCCCAGGCGGCGGCGCCGGCTGATCAGGGGACATCCGGCAAGGTCATGACGTTGCCGGCTGCACCGGAAGGCGCACGGGCCCTGTCCACCCAGGGGGCCGCCGCGGCCTCCCCCGGGGTCTCGCCGTGGGCCCCGTCCGAGCACGTGAAGCCCGGCGGCAGCTTCAAGTGCGTCAGTGGGGACTTCTGCGCTGCCGTATGGGACTACTCGGCAGCAAAGTGGGAGGTATTCCATCTCAACGCCTGCCACACCTACAGCCTGTCAGACTGGGAGAACGGCGGGTACTACTGGAACTGGCAGATCAACACCGAAGGCCGTGAGACCGCGTACTTCTACAACGGGAGCGGCACCCGGGTGAAGGAAGCTCCGATCGACTACAGCACGGCCGGGAAGCCGTACAACTGGACTCCCATCTACAAGATCAGCAACTGCGCCTGATCAAGGGCAGACAGCCGACGAGGGGCCGTCAGTCCGCTGACGGCCCCTTCGCGTTGCAAGGGCATGCAATCCATCGACGGCATGGGGGCGGACCAGTGAGCGGGCACGCTGTGCCGGTCCCCAAGCGCTATCGGGTGGGCGGCTGGGAGGTGGGCGACCCGATCGCCAGCGGCGCCTTCGGCAGCGTGTACCGGGCGCGGCGTACCGGCCCGTCCCCCGGCGAGGGAGAGCCCGAGCGGGCGGCCCTCAAGTTCCTGCCGACCGGCACTCACACTCCGCGCCAGCTGCGGCACCTGGCCGAACTGGCCGAGCGTGAGGTTGAGTTGCTGTCCCGGCTGCATTCGCCTCGGCTGATCAGAATGTACGAGACCCTCACGGTCGACGATGTGGAACGCCCTGAGCTCGACGGCGCCACCGTCCTCGTACTGGAAGAGGCGACCGGATCGCTCGACGCCCTCCTCGCCAAGTCGCCACGCCCCGCGACCGGTCCGGTGCTGCTCGCCCAGATCTGCGAGGGCCTGGAACAACTCCACCGCGCGGGGTGGGTACACGGGGACCTCAAGCCGGCGAACGTACTGCTGATGGCGGACGGATCGGCGCGCCTCGCGGACTTCAACATGGCGGCGGAGATGGAGGGCACGCATGCCTATTCACCCGCATTCGCCACGCCGGACTACACACCGCCCGAGCTGCTGTGGTCCGAGATCGGCGAGCGGGGGATGCAGATCCGGCCGACGGCGGACATATGGGCGTTCGGGGTGCTGGCCCATCTGGTGCTGACCGGCAGCCACCCGCTGCCCGGCGCGACACCCACCACCCGCAGGCATGCGGCGGTGCAGTTCGCGCTCGGCACGGAGGAGCTGAGGCTGTCGCCCCAACTCCCCGAAGAGTGGCGGGAGATCATCACGGACTGCCTGTCTCCCAACCACGCCGAACGGGCCACGCACGACACGGAGTCGCTGCTTCGGCGGGTGGACTCCGCGGCGGGCACCACCCCGTCACCCCAACTACGCTCGGCCCGCCCGCTGCTGCACAACCGCTGGCTCTGGGCCACCGCGGCCGCACTGGTCGCGGGCGTCACGTCGCTCACCCTCACGCTGGGCGGGGACCCGGAGGGCTCCGGAGGCAAGGACCCGGCCGGAACCCGGCCGGTCGGCATAGACGCAACCAAAACGGGCTACGACCGGTGTGCCGCAGGAAATGTCTGCTTCTTCACCGAGGCCGACGGCGAGGGCGAGATATGCGCCTGGAACGGCGACGACATCGACTGGGCAGATGGCGAGATCAGTTGCAGCTGGGCTCATACGAAGAAGAGCCGGTCGGTCTTCAACAACGGGGCCGGGGCCGGCACCGGCGAGGAGTACATCGACGTGGTCTATTACGCCAAGGCATACCTGCGCGAGCGCCTGGCCTGCGTCGGGAATGGCGCCAAGAGGAATCTCCGCAAGCCGAATCAGCCCCTCTCGCACAGCTGGGTATACATGTGCTGACCTGCGACTGCCGCTGATCCAGCGCCGACGCCCTCGGACATCCGAGGTACCGAATCACCCCCTCCTCCCCCACAGTGGCACGCGCCGCCCAGGGGAGGCGGCACACAGGGGGGAGCAACACAGGGGGACGCCCCGCATGAAGCGATCCATCGCTTCGGTGTGCCTGGTCGCGGCGGCTGTCACAGCCGCCGCGACCACGTGCACGCCCGCACACAGCGCGCGCACGACACAGACCGATCCGCAGCGGCAGACCGTGAACACCCGGTCCTGCATGGAGCGTTACGGCCATCCGTTGTCAGCTGAGCCCGGCTACCGGTCGGGCACGTCCCGGGACTCGCTGATCCGCTACGACAACGCCCGCACGGCCTGCCGGGGCGGCCGCGACCTCTCCCCCGCCGAGCTCACCGAGGTCGACCGGGCCGAGGGGACGCTGGTCAAGGCCTGCATGAGGAAGCGCGGCTTCGGGTACTGGCCGGCGCCCGCGCCGTCACCCGACGACCAGCGGGACTTCCCGTACGTCGTGGACGACATGGCCTGGGCCCGCCGGCACGGGTACCGCGGAGACCGCGTACGCCCGCTCCACGAAGGGCTGCCGCGCCGGGGCGGCGGACCGGCTCTACGGCGACTCCCGCAAGTGGTCCGAGGCCGGCACAGCCCTGGAGGACCTGCCCGACCCGGGCATCGAGATGCGGGACCAACCCATGCACCGGACCGCCGTGATCAAGTGGGTGCGGTGCATGCGCGCGAAGGGCCACGCTTTCAGGACGCCCGAGGAGGCGCGCTCCGCTGTCGACCGCCGTCGACAAGGTCCGGCGCTACCGGCAGGACGTGGCGGAGGCCGCGTATCCGGACGAGGTGAGGACTCGGAACCTGATGCGGCTTCGGGGGCTTGAGCGGGCGAGGGAGGTCGACGGCGAGGTCGGCCCCAACACCTGGGCGGCGCTGCGCAGTTCGACCTGACGCGGAAAGGGCTGTGCCCCGCTTCCCGAGAAGCGGGGCACAGCCCCTTTGCGTACCGGCAGCCACTCAGTGGAAGAAGTGCCGAGTCCCCGTGAAGTACATCGTCACGCCCGCCTTCTTCGCCGCCTCGACCACCAGCTCGTCGCGGACCGAACCGCCGGGCTGGACCACGGCCTTGACCCCGGCGTTCGCGAGGATCTCGAAGCCGTCGGGGAAGGGGAAGAACGCGTCGGAGGACGCGTACGAACCCCGGGCCCGCTCCTCGCCCGCCCGCTCGACCGCGAGCTTCGCGGAGTCCACGCGGTTGACCTGGCCCATGCCGACGCCGACCGAGGCGCCGTCCTTGGCGAGCAGGATCGCGTTGGACTTGACCGCGCGGCAGGCCTTCCAGGAGAAGGCGAGTTCGCGCAGCTCCTCGGCGGACAGGGCCTCGCCGGTCGCCAGCGTCCAGTTCGCCGGGTCGTCGCCCTCGGCCTGGAAGAGGTCGGTGTGCTGGACGACCGCGCCGCCGGAGAGGAACTTCACGTCGCCCGGCTGGGTCGGGGAGCCCTCGACCTTGAGGACGCGGATGTTCTTCTTCTTGGCGAGGATCTCGACCGCGCCGTCCTCGTACGACGGTGCCGCGATGACCTCCGTGAAGATCTCCGCGACCTGCTCGGCCATGGCCACGCTGACCTCGCGGTTGACCGCGATCACGCCGCCGAACGCGGACAGCGGGTCGCAGGCGTGCGCCTTGCGGTGCGCCTCTGCGACGTCCCCGGCGATCGCGATGCCGCACGGGTTGGCGTGCTTGATGATCGCCACACAGGGCTCGTCGTGATCGAAGGCGGCGCGGCGCGCGGCCTCGGTGTCCACGTAGTTGTTGAAGGACATCTCCTTGCCGTGCAGCTGCTCGGCGTTGGCGAGCCCGCCCGGCTGGCCGTTCACGTACAGCGCCGCGGCCTGGTGCGGGTTCTCGCCGTAGCGCAGCGTGGACTTGCGCTCCAGCGTCTCGCCGACGAACTCGGCGAGACCGTTGTAGTCGTCCTCCGGCGCATAGGCGTTGGTGAACCAGGAGGCCACGGCGGTGTCGTACGCGGCGGTGTGCTGGAAGGCCTCCGCCGCCAGGCGCTTGCGGGCCGCGAGGCCGAAGCCGCCGCCCTTGACCGCCGCGAGGACGTCCGCGTACCGCTTCGGGCTGGTGACGACCGCCACCGACGGGTGGTTCTTGGCGGCGGCGCGCACCATCGACGGGCCGCCGATGTCGATCTGCTCGACGCACTCGTCGGGGGTGGCCCCCGACTGCACGGTCTCCTTGAAGGGGTAGAGGTTCACGACGACGAGGTCGAAGGGCTCCACGCCCAGCTCGGCGAGCTGCCTCTGGTGATCCTCCAGACGCAGGTCGGCGAGGATGCCCGCGTGCACCTTCGGGTGCAGCGTCTTCACGCGGCCGTCGAGGCACTCCGGGAATCCGGTCAGCTCCTCGACCTTGGTGACGGGCACGCCCGCCGCGGCGATCTTCGAGGCGGTCGACCCGGTCGAGACCAGCGAGACGCCCGCCTCGTGCAGCCCACGGGCCAGCTCTTCCAGGCCGGTCTTGTCATAGACGCTGACGAGAGCCCGACGGATGGGGCGGGTCTGTGTACCTTCGGCGGTCACGGGATTGACACCTTTCGTCCCTCAATGCGGTAGCCGCGGCGGGCAAGCCGCCCCACGACCTCGACGAGCAGCGAGCGCTCGACTTCCTTGATGCGCTCATGGAGCGCGGATTCGTCGTCCTCTTCCCGGATCTCCACCACGCCCTGCGCGATGATCGGCCCGGTGTCGACGCCGTCGTCGACGAAGTGGACGGTGCAGCCGGTGACCTTCGCGCCGTACGCGAGTGCGTCGCGCACGCCGTGGGCACCGGGAAAACTGGGCAGCAGCGCAGGGTGCGTATTCACGAACCGGCCGCCGAAGCGGGCCAGGAACTCCTTGCCCACGATCTTCATGAAGCCGGCCGACACCACGAGATCCGGCTCGTACGCGGCCGTCGCCTCGGCGAGCGCCCGGTCCCAGGCGTCCCGGCTGTCGTGGTCCTTCACCTTGCAGACGAAGGTCGCAAGCCCGGCCCGCTCGGCCCGCTCCAGACCCGCGATGCCCTCGCGGTCGGCGCCGACCGCGACGATCTCGGCGCCGTACGCCGCGGAGCCCTCCGCCGCGATCGCGTCGAGCAGGGCCTGCAGATTGGTGCCGGAGCCCGAGACGAGCACGACGAGCCGCTTCACGGGCGGGGGTGGGGAGGCCACGGGGCGGGGCCCTTTCAGACGTGGATCGCGGATCGTGAGGAATCACGGATCGCGGATCACTGATCACCAGTGCTTTGTGCAGTCGTACGAATGCTTCGCCGTCCCCGATACGGGGAACTCTACGAACCGCCCGACCGTCAGCAACGATACCGCCGCGCGACAGCGGCCCCCACGGGACGGGGACGTTGCCGGAAGGTAGCGTCTGGGGAGCAGACCCTCGAAGAACCTCAGCAGCAAGCGCTACGCACCTCAACTAGGGGAAGACGCACACCTGATGCCGGACCGCATGCCCTCGCCCTCGTCCTCGTCGCCACAGGGCTCGCAGCAGGACTCACCCGAGGACGTCAAGGAAGCGGACAATCCCTTCGCGCCGCCGCCCGAGGGGAGCGCCGACCAGCCCTGGCAGCCGCGGCGCCCGGCGAACGGCGAGGGGCAGGGACAGGGCGGCCCGGACGATCAGCAGAGCGCCGGCGGCGGCAGCCGTTGGAGCCCGCGCCAGCCCGGCCGCTCCTCCGGCGGCTTCGGCCAGCGGCCCGGGCAGAACGGACCCGAGGGCTCGGGCGGACCCGGCGACGGCAAGGGCCCGGGCCTGCGCTGGGACCCGACCGATCCGGCGCAGCGGCGGGCCCGTTATGCGCTGCTCGGCGGCATGTGGGCGTTCTTCTTCGCGCTGTTCACCTGGCCCTACATCGCCCTGCTGCTCGGCGCTCTCTCGGTGTACTGGGCGATCAGTTCGCTGCGGGCCAAGGCGCGCACGCCGGACCCGACGGCCCAGGCCACCGTGGCCGCCGTGACCGGGACGGCCGGCACGGAGTCCGTGAAGCCGGCGGCGCCCGCCGCCGGATCGGGCCGGCCGCAGACGACCGCGGCGGTCAGCGGCCTGGTGACGGCGGGGCTCGCCCTGGCCATCGTGGCCGCGACCTTCACGGCGCAGGTCGTGTACCGGGACTACTACACCTGCGTCGGCGACTCGCTCACCACCACGGCGAAGAAGTCCTGCGAGGACCTGCTGCCTCAGAAGCTGCGGCCGCTGCTCACCACCGAGGAGTGACCCGGGCCGCCGCCCGGATCTGATCCCGGCCGCTCAGGACTTGCCAGGCCCCTCCCCCGCTTCGGGGGTGGGGTCTTCGTCTTTCGGGGCGGGGACGTCCTCGGCGGCCCGGAGGTCTTCCGGGAGTCGGAGACCTTCCGGTTCCGATGGTGTCGGCGTCGGCGTCGGCGTCGGCAGGAAGTCGTAGGGCTCGAACTTCGGGGCGGGGGCGGGCAGTTCCTCCGCCCCGGGGGTGGCCGCCTCGGTTTCGCCACGCGTTCCGTTGCCGGCGCCTCGCCGGCGAAGCCGGTCCAGCCAGGCGAGCCGGCGCGGAGCATGCGCCTCTCGTACGGCAACGGCCGTCTCCCGTACCGGAACAGGCGTCTCTCGTACGGGAACGGGCTCGGGCTCCGGCTGCCGCTCGGCCCGCACCTTCGGCTCGCGCAGCCGCCAGGCCCGCAGGCCGATCGCGCCCGGCACCCCGAGCAGCGCCGTCCAGCCGAGCGCCGCCGCGCCGGTCTGCCACCACACCGGGCCGAAGTCTGCGAGGCCCGCGCCGCCCATCGGGCCCCCGGCCGACGCCGTGAGCGCGGCGAAGGCGAGCCCGCACAGGGCCGCGGCGAGGCCCGCCGCCCCGGCCGTCGCGCCGCGCGACCAGCCCGCGCCGCGCTCCCCCACACCGCCCGACGTCGCGGCCCGTGCGACGAACCAGGCCACCGCGATCCCCGCCACCACCGGCACCGCGCCCGCCGCCCAGGTCAGCGGCGAACCGGGCCCCGCGTCCGGCACCGCCGCGAGCAGCGGGAACGCCGGGAGCAGCGGATCGGCCGGGGATCCGAGCGGCCATACGACGCTGCCCGTGCCCAGCGCGAAGCCGGGCCCGAGACCGTAGGAGGCGCCCCAGAGCGCGGCGTTGGGCACCAGCGCGAGGGCGAGCAGGAGCACCGCGAAGCGGCCCGACCATACGCCGGTGAGCTGCAGGAACGTCGACCGCGCGGCCTCTTGGTGCAGCACCAGGGACACCGCCACGAGAAGGGCGCCGCCGCCGAGGAGGACCAGGAGCGCGGCGGTCGCGGCGCGGACGGCGGCCACGATGTGGTGACGCAGGAGGAACCGTGGGGTGTGCCTGCGCACCACCTCGGCCGCGAGCAGTCGCCGAAGGACCTGCGGCACCGGGCCGTGCGGGCGTCCGTGCGCCGTCCACACCCCGGTCGCGGCCGCGGCCACCGCCACCACGGGCAGGTGCAGCGCGGCACTCAGCCAGTCCGCCTGGAGCGTGCCGCCCTGCGAGTACAGGGTCACGGCCGCGCCGACCAGCAGGTAGCCGCCTGCCACACCCCACAGTGCGGTCCGGGCCGGCTTCTCCGCCTGGGCCGCGTAGACCGCGTCGCGGGCGGCGCGGTGCAGCAGGAAGCCGGGCAGGGCGAGCAGGAGGAGCGGGGTCAGGCCGATCGGGGCCGGGATGCCGGAGAGGGTGTCGGTCCGGATCAGCTCGGTGCCGTGGGCGAGCAGCCAGAGGCCGGCCGCGATGTGCAGGGCGCCGCCGGGGCCGCTGTCCGGGTAGGGCGAGCTGATCCAGAGGGCCATGACGAGCACGGCGAGGGAGCCGAGACCGAGGCCCGCGGCGATCGCGCCGTTCGCGAGGCAGGGGGCCAGGGCGGACGATCTGCGGCGCGCGGCGAGGGCGGCGAACAGGGCGGACGCGGCGGCCCCCGGTGAGCTGCGCTCGGCGGGGCGGTCCTTGGTGAGGCTGTGCTGGTTACGGGCTGTCGTCTGCGGCACGAACGTCATGGTCCCAACGACACGCGCTTCCCCCGCGTAACAGGCGAATGCCCGAAGTGTCGCCCAATATACGTTTATGTACTTTTTCGTACGGTGCGGCGGAGGTCTGTGCGCGATGGTGGGGAGTCCGAGATGACGCAGAGCCCCGCGGAGCTGCCCTCCCCCGCGGAGCGACGCAGTCTGCGCGAGCGCAGGTCGCTGTCGCAGGCCGAGGTCGCCGAGCGGATCGGCGTCACACGCGAAACGGTGCGCTCCTGGGAATCGGGCCGCACCACACCACGCGGCGCGACGCGGGCAGCGTACGCCCAACTCCTGACAGACCTCGCCACCCCGGTCCGCCCCACCCCGGCGCTGCTCGCACTGCGAGCGAAGGCGAGACAGCCGCAGTCACCGCCGCCCGGTCCGACGGGCAGCCGGCCAACGCCTGCACACGAGCCGACGCCGACGCCGGGTCCGGGGCCCAGGCCTGCGCCTGGCCCAGGGCCCTTGCCGACGACCAAGGTGGAGGCGACGCCAAGCCCGGGATCGATGCCGGCGACCAAGCCGGAGGCGACGCCGAACCCGGAATCGATGCCCGCGACCAAGCCCAAGCCGACGCCAAGCCCGGGATCGATGCCCGCGACCAAGCCCGAGCCGACGCCGACGCCGACGCCGACAGCGAAGCCGAGTCCGGGGTCCATGCCTGCGACCGGGCCGGCGCCTGGTCCAGGGCCGGTGCCCGCGACCAAGTCGGTGCCGGAGTCCACGCGCGCGACCAACCCCGGGCCGGAGCGGACGCCTTCGACCGAACCGACGCCCGGGTCCATGCCCACGGTCAGGCCGACACCGGAGCCGACGCCTGCGCCCGAGCCGACGCCCGGGCCCATGTCGGCGACCAAGCCTGGACTGGAGGCAACGCCTACACCCAAGCCGACGCCGGAGCCCCTGCGCGCGACCAAGCCAGGGCCGGAGGCGACACCTACGCCCAAGCCGACGCTGGAGCTCCTGCGCGCGACCAAGCCGACGCCGGAGTCGACACCCGCGCCCAAGCCGACGCCGCAACCCCTGCGCGCGACCAAGCCGACGCCGGAGTCGACACCCGCGCCCAAGCCGACGCCGCAACCCCTGCGCGCGACCAAGCCGACGCCGGAGTCGACACCCGCGCCCAAGCCGGCGTCGACGAGCCCCGCCGCAGGTTCGGCCACGCCCCCGGTGCGCAAGCCCAAGCCGCTCGAGCCCGGCCCGTTGACGCCAACCAAGCCCGCGCCTGCGGAGGTTCGGCCTTCGGTGGCGGCGGAGGTTCTCCCCGCAGCGCCGTCGCAGGCGCAGCCGGTCGCGGCCCGCGAATCCGCACCGGCGAAGCCCCGACCAGCCGTTGCCCGCGAAGCGGGCGCTTCCGGGGCTCGGCCGGCCTCGACGTCCAGCCCTCACCCGGTCGTTGCTCGCGACTCGGCTGCCCCAACACCCAAACCCCAACCAGCCGTCACCGAGGTGGAGTCCGTGGCCGCCCGCAAGGCGAACCGTCCGACCCACGCCCCGCCCAAGGCCCCCGAGCCCACCCCCCGAACCCCCGAACCCGTATCGGAGCCCACCCCCATCGCCGCCCAGACCAGTACCGCGCCCGACGCCCTGCCCGAACCGCCCCTCGCCCGTGCGGCCCGCACTCCCGCGAGGGCGCGGCACGGGGCGGGGAAGCCGGGGACCTCGCGGCCGAAGGCTGCTGCCAAGCGGGCCGCCAAGCCGCCGGCCGTCGCGGCAGTGCGGCATGAGCAGCACAGCCCCGTGACCGTCGGCGCCGGATCGGGCGGGGGCGGCCGGCCGGCCGAGCCGCCCGTGGCGGAGGCCGAGCCCGAGGCGGAGGCGGAGAAGGGCAGCGGCGGGTCCGAGCTGACACCGGCTCAGGCGTTCGACGCGCTGTACGCGTTCAGCGCGCCCGGTCTCGTACGGCAGACGTATCTGCTCACCGGGCGGCGCGCACTCGCGAAGGAAGCGGTGGAGCGGGCCTTTCACCAGGCCTGGGAGCGGTGGCCGGAGGTCGCCGTGGACCGGGACCCGGTGGGCTGGGTGCGGGCGGCGGCGTACGAGTACGCGCTCTCCCCCTGGCACCGTCTGCGCCGCAGCCACCGGCACCCGGACGCACCCCCGGCCGAGCCCGAGGACCGCAAGCTGCTCGATACGTTGCTGAGCCTTCCGGCGTCGTACCGGAGGACGCTCGTGCTGTACGACGGCGTGGGGCTCGACCTGCCGGAGACCGCCGCCGAGACGGAGGCGAGCACCCCGGCCGCCGCCCACCGGCTGCTGCACGCGCGCGAGGCCGTCGCCGAGCAGCTGCCCGAGCTCGCGGAACCCGGTCAACTGCAGCGCAGGCTGGACGAGTTGGCGCGGGCCGAGAAGCTGAGCTCGGCGCAGGCCACGGTGGTGCGTACCGGGAGCGAGAACCGCAGCCGGTTCTGGACGCGGGCCGCGATCGCGTTCACAGCCCTGATCATCGGGGCCTCGGCGCTCGCTCTCGCGACCTCGGAGACGCACTACGAGCCCAAGACCGCCCCAGGCGAAACCGTGCGCGGGGTGCCGCCCAGGATGGGCCCCGGCAAACTCAGCCCGCACGAGAAGCAGCTCCGCAAGAAACTGCGGGAGGAGCCGGCGAGCGGTCCCGAGAGGATCCACCCCCTGGCCGAGTGAGTACGCCGAGTGAGTACGCAGACGTACGCGGGCCCGCACCCCCAGCAGGAGGGGTGCGGGCCCGCGTACGTTCAGCGACCTACGAAAAGCTTCAGCCCGCGAGGATCGCGCGCGCCAGCTTCGCCGTCTCGGTCGGCGTCTTGCCGACCTTGACGCCGGCGGCCTCAAGGGCCTCCTTCTTGGCCTGCGCGGTGCCGGAGGAGCCGGAGACGATGGCGCCGGCGTGGCCCATGGTCTTGCCCTCGGGCGCCGTGAAGCCGGCGACGTAGCCGACGACCGGCTTCGTCACGTTGGCCTTGATGTAGTCGGCCGCACGCTCCTCGGCGTCGCCGCCGATCTCACCGATCATGACGATCAGGTCGGTGTCGGGGTCGGCCTCGAACGCCTCGAGGGCGTCGATGTGCGTCGTACCGATGACCGGGTCGCCACCGATGCCGACGGCCGACGAGAAGCCGATGTCACGGAGCTCGTACATCATCTGGTACGTCAGCGTGCCGGACTTCGAGACCAGGCCGATGCGGCCCGGCTTGGTGATGTCGCCCGGGATGATGCCCGCGTTCGACTGGCCGGGGGTGATCAGGCCAGGGCAGTTCGGGCCGATGATGCGGGTCTTGTTGCCCTTGGACTTCGCGTACGCCCAGAAGGCGGCGGAGTCGTGGACCGCGATGCCCTCGGTGATGACGACCGCGAGGGGGATCTCCGCGTCGATCGCCTCGACGACCGCGGCCTTGGAGAAGGCCGGCGGCACGAAGAGCACGGACACGTTGGCGCCCGTCTTCTCCATCGCCTCGGCGACCGTGCCGAAGACGGGGATCGACGTGCCGTCGAAGTCGACCTCGGTGCCCGCCTTGCGCGGGTTCACGCCGCCGACGATGTTGGTGCCGTCACCGAGCATCAGCTTGGTGTGCTTCATGCCGGTGGCGCCGGTCATGCCCTGGACGATGACCTTGCTGTCCTTGTTGAGGAAGATAGCCATGGTGGTGTCTGCCCTCGTCCCTTACTTCGCAGCCGCGAGCTCGGCGGCCTTGTCGGCCGCGCCATCCATGGTGTCCACGCGCTGCACGAGCGGGTGGTTGGCGTCGCTGAGGATCTTGCGACCCAGCTCCGCGTTGTTTCCGTCGAGGCGCACGACCAGCGGCTTGGTGACCGCTTCGCCCTTGGACTTGAGGAGCTCCAGGGCCTGGACGATGCCGTTGGCGACCTCGTCACAGGCGGTGATGCCACCGAAGACGTTGACGAACACGGACTTGACGTCCGGGTCGCCGAGGATGATCTCCAGGCCGTTCGCCATGACCTCGGCGGAGGCGCCGCCGCCGATGTCGAGGAAGTTGGCGGGCTTGACGCCGGAGTGGTTCTCACCGGCGTACGCGACCACGTCGAGCGTCGACATGACCAGGCCGGCGCCGTTGCCGATGATGCCGACCTCGCCGTCCAGCTTCACGTAGTTGAGGTTCTTGGCCTTGGCAGCAGCCTCGAGCGGGTTGGCTGCGTCCTTGTCCTCGAGGGCCTCGTGGTCGGGCTGGCGGAAGTCGGCGTTCTCGTCGAGCGAGACCTTGCCGTCCAGGGCCAGGATCCGGCCGTCCTTGGTCTTGACGAGGGGGTTGACCTCGACGAGGAGCGCGTCCTCGGCGACGAAGGTGTCCCACAGCGTCACCATGGCCTCGGCGACACCCTCGGCCACGTCGGCCGGGAACTTCGCCTGGGCCACGATCTCGCGGGCCTTCTCGATGTCGACGCCCTCAACGGCGTTGACCGGGACCTTCGCGAGAGCCTCGGGGGTCTTCTCCGCGACCTCCTCGATGTCCATGCCGCCCTGCACCGAGGCCATGGCCAGGAAGGTGCGGTTGGTGCGGTCCAGGAGGTACGAGACGTAGTACTCCGCCTCGATCTCCGGGGAAAGCTCGGCGATCATCACCTTGTGGACCGTGTGGCCCTTGATGTCCATCCCGAGGATGTCCGTCGCGCGAGCGACGGCCTCGTCCGGGTCCGCCGCCAGCTTCACGCCGCCGGCCTTGCCTCGGCCACCGACCTTCACCTGCGCCTTGACGACGGACTTGCCGCCGAGGCGCTCGGTCGCGGCGCGCGCGGCCTCAGGCGTGTCGATGACTTCACCGGCCAGCACCGGTACTCCGTGCTTGGCGAAGAGGTCCCTCGCCTGGTACTCGAACAGGTCCACGCGCGTCCGTCCCTTTTCAGTGGTATCGCGTTGATCGCGTTCATCGCGGTCGTTGTCATACGTCTGCGTGGGCGTGCCGCGAAGGGCAACGTGACGGCGCTGTCACTGAGGGAGTGCGTACACGGTGTCCGTGGACGCGGCATGTCCGTCTCGCAGGTTATCGCCGAGGGACGTAGGTCCCTAAATCGCAGATCACACTGCGGCGGTGATTACGGTCACAGATCGCTGGTGGCAGGGGGTGGTACGGCCTGAGGGGGCAGGCCGTACCACCGTGAGCCGGGGCTCAGATTCCGGCGACGTACCCGGGAGTGAGGGACCCGGCGGTGTGCTGCGCGCCGGACACCGCGTTGCCCGCGAGCGGGCCTGCGTCCGAGGTGACCGTGCCGGTCAGGTCCTGCGCGAACGGCTTGACCTCGTCGGTCACGTTCCCGGTGAGGCCGGTGGCGCTGGTGCCGACGCCCTGGGCGAGGGTCCTGACCTCGCCCGTCACGTTCCCGACGGCGGGCCGCACATCGCCGACGACCGCACCGGCGAACGGCTGCACCTCGCCCACGACGCCGCCCGCGAAGGGCTGCACATCGGCGGTGACGTCCTGGACCAGGACTCCGGCGTCGCCGGTCAGCTGGCCGACGACCGGCAGCACCGAGTCGACCGCGGTGGCGGCCAGCGGCGGCAGCACGGACGCCGAGGTCTCCTGCACGACCGGGCCCGCGGCGCCGAGCGCGCCCTGCACGGTGGCCGGGGCGTCGGCCGCGGCGCCCTGCGCCTGTGCGGCGGCGGCCGGGGCGAAGGCGGAGAGCGGGCCGAAGAGGTAGTCGATCTGCTGCTCGGCCCCGGCCTTGGCGTCGGACACGTCGCCCACGGCGGGCGTGCCCGGCAGGTCCGCGGGAACCTTGCCCTCGGCGGTCTTGCGGGCCTGGTCCGCGGCGGCCTTGGCCTCGGTCGGGTTCAGGTCGCCGGCGGCGCCCTTCGCCTTGGCGGCCGCGGCCTTGGCCTTGCCGGTGACGGCGCCCGCGTCGGCGGTGTCCGCCAGCTTCCCCTTCGCGGCCTGGACCGCGTCGAGGTCCAGGTCCGGGGTGCTGTGCGGCACGGCCGTGGGCAGTTCGACGGCGGCGCTCGCGGCACCGGCGCCGATCGCGATCATTCCGGTGGCGCCGGCCGCTATCACCACGGAACGGCGCACGTTGGCGCTGGTGCGGCTGATCTGGCTGGGCTTGCTGTGCTTGCTCATGCTTGCGTCAGTTCCTTCGAATTCGGGAGTGCGACGCGGCCGTCGATGCGGCTCATCACGTCGTGGGCAGACCTGTCCCGCCCCCGCGCGGCAGGTCGTCAGGCGGGGAAGGGCCTGCCCTAGCCGGGGAATTCGAGGATGTCGCGGTGCCGGTCGCGGACCGGGTGGTACGTCGCCGGGGCATGGCCGCCCGGCACGAGACGGAAGCCTCCGGCGCCGGACAGCGCGACGGCATGCGCATCGCCGTGGCGCTGGCTGCCGCCGTCGGTGGCGGACTGGGCGGCGAGGCCGTACGGGGGCTGCGGGGCCGGTGACGGGGAGGGAGCGTTCCCTTGCCGCGCGGCCCGCGTGGCGGCATGGCCGTCCTGGCCGCTCTGACCGGCGGACGTGGTGGTGCGCCAATCCCCGGCCGAATGAGCGGAGTTGGAGCCTGCCACCTGGTGCTTCACCGGCGGCTTGGCCGTGACGTCCCGGTCCGGCCCGGCCCGCTCGCGCGGTGCCGATGCCGGTGCCGGTGCCGCAGGGTCTTGCGCGGGCGCGGAGAGGTCGCCGCCCGGGAGCGGCGGGGCCTTCGGCAGCCGGGGTTCGGGCAGCGCGGCGGCGGCCCGCTCCGCGTCTTCGGAGAGGTCGCCGAGGGTACGGGTGGCGCCCTCGGTGACTGCGGCAGTGGTGGAACGTACCGACGTACGAACCGGCTTGAGCCCCTCCACCACCGGTTCCGTCACCGCCTCGGTGGCGCCGCGCACCGGCTCGGCGGTGGTCGACTCCAGGTCGGCCGGGGTCGTTTCGAGAGGCTGGACCTCGCCCGCGATGTCCGGGACCTCCGGGCCCGACTCGCCGGCGTGCGCCTGCCCCGAGCAGAGCAGGCCGAGCGCAAGCAGACCGCCCAGGAACAGCGCCACCTGCAGCGCACGCCGTCCGGCCGCCGAGCGCACCAGGCGCAGGGCGGCAACGGGGGCCGTGGCTATGGCAGTCACAGGTTCGGGGGTCCTCCGGCGAGGCGGTGGGGGGATCGAGGCACGGATACGCGGATACGTGGCCCGAGCGGAACATCGCGCTCCGGCAGCCGCGCGCCGATCCTTGCACGAGCCACCCCGGCCCCCGCAAGTCCCCTGTTACTGATGGGTCTCCTTGTCCGGTATGGGCAGCGGCCGCTTCTCGATCGCCGCCGCCATCACGTCCGGGAAGAGGTCGGGGGTGCAGGCGAAGGCCGGGGCGCCGAGTCCGGCGAGGGCGGCCGCGTGCTCCCGGTCGTAGGCGGGCGTGCCTTCGTCGGAGAGGGCGAGCAGCGTCACGAACTGCACGCCGGACGCCTTCATCGCGGCGACCCGCTTCAGCATCTCGTTGCGTATCCCGCCCTCGTACAGATCGGAGATCAGCACGACGACCGTGTCGGCGGGGCGGGTGATCTGGGACTGGCAGTAGGCGAGCGCGCGGTTGATGTCCGTGCCGCCCCCCAGCTGCGTACCGAACAACACGTCCACCGGGTCGTCGAGTTGGTCGGTGAGGTCGACGACGGCCGTGTCGAAGACGACGAGGCGGGTCTGGATGGAGCGCATGGAGGCGAGGACGGCGCCGAAGACGGAGGCGTACACGACGGACGCGGCCATCGAGCCCGACTGGTCGATGCAGAGGATCACCTCCTTCTTCACGGACTGCGAGGCCCGGCCGTATCCGACGAGCCGCTCGGGGACGACCGTGCGGTATTCCGGCAGGTAGTTCTTGAGGTTGGCCGCGATGGTGCGGTTCCAGTCGATGTCGCGGTGGCGGGGCCGGTTGATCCGGGCGCTGCGGTCGAGGGCGCCGGTGAGGGTGGCACGGGTGCGGGTGGCCAGGCGCTTCTCCAGGTCCTCGACGACCTTGCGTACGACCGCTCTCGCGGTCTCCTTCGTGGTCTCGGGCATGGCCTTGTTGAGGGAGAGGAGGGTGCCGACGAGGTGCACGTCGGCCTCGACCGCTTCCAGCATCTCGGGCTCCAGGAGCAGCGTGGACAGGCCGAGGCGGTCGATGGCGTCGCGCTGCATGATCTGGACGACGGAGGACGGGAAGTACGTCCGGATGTCGCCGAGCCAGCGGGCCACGGACGGCGCGGAGGCGCCGAGCCCGGCCGACCGGTCCCGGCCCGGCTGTGCCTTGTCGGGCCTGTCGCCCTTGCCGTAGAGGGAGCTGAGCGCGCCGTCCATCGCGGCGTCCCTGCCCGTGAGTCGGCAGCCGGTGCCGTCGGCGGCGTCGCCCCCGAGGACGAGTCGCCAGCGCCTGAGGCGTTCTTCGGTGGCCTCGCTGGCCTGCTCGTTCATGTGCCCGCCCCCGCAAGGTTGTTGTCGTCCGCAAGGTTGTCGTCGTCGATGCCGAGGAGCAGTCGCAGCACGGGCAGTACGGCGTCCGCCCGCTCCTCGTCGAGCTCCGCCGCGAACCCGGGTATGCCGCCGGCCGCGGCGGACGCGGCGGTGGTGCCGCGCCGGGCCAGCTCGCCGAGGGTGCGCCGCACTCCCGGCTCGTACGCGGAGAACGTCCGCCGCAGCAACGGGAGTACGTCGGTGAACGCGTCCGCCCCCACCCCCGTCAGCCAGGCGTCGACGAGCCCGAGCAGCTGCTCGTCGTGCACGAGCAGCATGCCGCCGCTGCCGCCGCCGACGAACCCCTCGATCCATGCGGCGGCCTCGGCGGGCGGTGTCCCGACCGACAGGGCGAGCCCCATGAGCCGCGCCGCCTCGTCCCGCGCCAACGCCCCTTCGTCCAGGAGCAGTCGGGTGGCCCGGCCCTGGACGATGCCGGGGACGGTGTCGCGCGCGGAGAGGACCCGCAGGACGGAGTGCCAGCGCGTGCGCAGGGCGTCCCCCGAGGTGTCGCCGAGCAGACCGACCGCCGTGTGCACGGCGTCCACATGGCCTCGCATCTCCACCGCCGCGTCCGCGTCCAGGGCGGCGCAGGCCGGGGGAAGGCCGACGAAGACGCGCTCGGCGAGGCCCGCCGCGACATCGGCGAGTGCGGCCGTTTCCGTGCCGCGTACGTCGCCGTAGCGCAGGGCGCGGACCAGGGCGGGCAGGGCCTGGGCGAGGTGGCCGACGTCCGTGTCCAGGGCGGCGCGGTCGGCCAGGACCTTCATCACGACCGGGAGCGCGTCCGGGAGTCCGGCGAGCAGACAGCGCTCGGCCAGGGCCGTGACCTCGGCGAGTGCGCTCGCGCCGATGGCGTCCGCCCCGGCCTTCGCGGTGGCCGCGGCCAGGACGGTGGTGCCCCAGATGCCCGCCTCGGCGACCCGGACCGCGAGCTCCGGCTCCCAGCGCAGCCGCCAGGTCTCGCGGAAGGTGCCGGTGGAGCCGCGCAGGGACTGGGCGGGCTCGCCCCAGTCGATGCGAAGGAGCCGCAGCCGGTGCAGCAGGCGGCTGCGCGCGGCGTCGGTGTCCTTGCGCAGGTCGAGCTCCAACTCCCTTTCCAGAGGCTCCGGTTTGAGTCGCAGGGTGCGCTGCAGCCGGGTCAGGTCGCGCTGCAGGGGTACGGCGGGCGCCGCCGGGGGCACCTCGCCGAGCACGTCCCCGACGACGAGCCGGTCCCGCACCAGGTCGAGCGGCACATCGGAGCCGTCGCACATCACGGCCCGGATGGCGTCCATCGTCTCGGCGAGCCCCGCGAGGGGGCGCCCGCGCATCGCGGCGAGGGTCTCGGCGAGCCGGACGGCCTCGATGACGTGGGCGGACGACACCAGCCGGCCCTCGTCCCGCAGCAGCCCGGCGACCTTGGTCAGCCAGCGCTCCACGGGCCGGTCGGCGGCGGCGAAGAGGTGCGCGTACCAGCCGGGCGACTCGATCCCCGCGCCGTACCCGCCGGTGCGGGCCAGCCTGCGGTGCGTCCAGGGCACCCAGGTCATGTCGACCTTGGTCTTGGGCAGGCCCTTGAGGACGGCACGGTCCGCGGCGACGGTGGGCTTCTCCTGGAGCGCGGGCACGTGCCAGGCCCCGCACACGACGGCGATCGAGTCCCCGAACTCCCTCTTCGCCGCTCGCACTTGGAGACGCATGTACGCCTCGCGCGCGTGGTCCCGGTCGTGCCCGCCGTCGCCGTACTCCTCCCGCAGCGCCGCCATCGCCTCACCGAGGGCGGCGAACGGCGCGAGCACGTCCCGGGCAGGGCCGTCGCCCGTGCCGCGGTGCTCGACCGCGTCCTCCCACCAGCGCTCGGGGTCGTCGTACCCCGCGGTCTCGGCGAGCACGGCGAGCGGATCGACGCGCAGCCCGGCGGCGAGGCCGTCCCCATCCGGTGCTCGCCCTTCCAACCCCTGCCCTTCCGGCTCTCGCCCTCCCGGCCCCTGTCCGTTCGGTCCGTCCCCGCCCGGCGCTTCCCCGGACGGTTCCTCCTGGGACGGCTCGTCCTCGGGCCGCAGTGCCAGCGAGTGCGCCGCCGGGAGGTCGATGAAGCGCACCTCGACGCCGCGCTCGACCGCCCAGCTCATCGCCACCCACTCCGGCGAGAACTCGGCGAACGGCCAGAACGCCGAACGCCCGGGCTCGTCCACCACATGCGCGAGCAGCGCGACGGGCGGCCGCATCCCCTCTTCGGCCACGAGCGCGGTCAACGCATCGGCCTCCGGCGGCCCTTCGATCAGCACGACCCGCGGCGCACACATCTCCAACGCATCCCGCACGGCCCGCGCGGACCCGGGACCGTGATGCCGGACTCCGAGCAGCCAGGGCCCACTCCCGGCCGGCCTCACGGGACCCGAAGCGACCACCGAAGCGCCACCCACACCCCCCTCGCCCACGATGCCCGACGCCGCCGCATCCGACGACGTGCCGGCCACCCTCCCTGGCCCCGGTCCCGCACCGCGCCCTCCCCCGACCGAGCCACCCGCCGAAGCACCACCCACGACTCCCCCGTTCACCGCCCGCTCCGACCCCGCCTCCGCCCCTGCGAAGGTCACGCGCTCACCTCCCGGCAGGCCCGGTAGAAGTCCTTCCAGCCGTCGCGCTCGCGGACGACCGCCTCCAGGTACTCCTGCCAGATCACCCGGTCCGCCGCCGGGTCGCGGACCACCGCGCCCAGGATTCCGGCCGCCACGTCGCCGGGGCGCAGCACGCCGTCGCCGAAGTGGGCCGCGAGGGCCAGGCCGCCGGTGACCACGGAGATCGCCTCGGCCGTGGAGAGCGTGCCGCTCGGGGACTTCACCTTCGTACGGCCGTCTCCCGTGACGCCGGCGCGCAGTTCGCGGAAGACCGTGACGACGCGACGGATCTCGTCGATGCCGTCGGGCCCGCCGGGCAGGTCGAGGGAGCGGCCGATCTGGTCGACGCGGCGCGTGACGATGTCGACCTCGGCCTCGACGCTCGAAGGCAGCGGAAGCACCACGGTGTTGAAGCGGCGGCGCAGGGCGCTGGACAGGTCGTTGATGCCCCGGTCCCGGTCGTTCGCCGTGGCGATCACGTTGAACCCGCGTACGGCCTGGGTCTCCTGCCCCAACTCCGGTATGGGCAGGGTCTTTTCCGACAGGATCGTGATGAGCGTGTCCTGCACATCGGCAGGGATGCGGGTGAGCTCCTCGATGCGCGCGGTCATGCCCTCGGACATGGCGCGCATGACGGGGCCGGCCACGAGCGCGTCCCGGCTGGGGCCGTGGGCGAGCAGCTGGGCGTAGTTCCACCCGTACCGGATCGCCTCCTCCGGCGTGCCCGCGGTGCCCTGCACCAGGAGGGTCGAGTCGCCGCTGATGGCCGCGGCCAGGTGCTCGGACACCCAGGTCTTCGCGGTGCCCGGCACGCCGAGCAGGAGCAGCGCGCGGTCGGTGGCGAGCGTGGTGATCGCGACCTCGACGAGGCGGCGCGGCCCGACGTATTTCGGTGTGATCACGGTGCCGTCGGGCAGGGTGCCGCCGAGCAGATACGTCGCCACCGCCCACGGCGACAGGCGCCAACGGGCCGGGCGCGGACGGTCGTCGGCCGCGGCGAGCGCCTCCAGCTCGGACGCGAACGCGTCCTCGGCGTGCGGTCGCAGGGCCTCGGCGGCGGGCGCCGAGCCGTTCGCCCCGGCGTGGGCGGACTGGGTGGACACGGGCATGGATCCCCCTGACAGATGCCCGGGGACGCGAGTCCCCGGGGCTGCTCTCCGGCTGTGGGATCCACCGTGCACCATGCCACTGACAATCGGCCGTCGCCGCAGGTCAGGGGCCAACTAGCAGAATTGCGGGGTCACTTCCCGGCGACGGGCGACACCGCGATGCAGCCCGTGACGACGTCCTTGCCGGACGCCTCCTTGAGCACCTTGCCCTGGTAGGTGATCTTGCAGTTGATGTCGCCGCCCGACAGGTCGGAGGCGTACGGCATGACGGAGGGCGGCATGACGCCCTTCAGCGTGACCGTCTTCTTCCACGGCAGCTCCGGCTTGCTGACCGTCTCCAGCTCGGGCTTCATGGCGTCACCCTTGCCGCCACTGAACTGGATCTTGTCCACGCCCTTGCCGGTGACCTCGTACGTCACCTCGTACTCCTGGTTGACCTGCTTGCTCGCCTCGTCCTTGACCGCGTCCTTCACTTCGGAGCAGGCGGCAAGGCCGAGGGCGAGTCCGGTGGCGGCGAAGGCACAGGCGGCCGTGCGCAGGGCGCGGTTCATGAGAGATCTCCCAGGTTCGGATGGCAGACAGCCACTCAAACGTAAAGGGGAAGTAAAGTCAAATGGCTCAGGCGTCGCCGGGACGGGCAAGAACCCCCAGGTCAGGGCCGATTGTCAGTGCCGGGATCTAACGTCGGCGACATGACTCAGCAGGGGGTGCGCTGGACGACGGACCAGGTTCTTGCCCTGGCTCCTGACGTGGCTTCACGCAAGGCGGGAAGCAAACTCGGCGCGGCGGGGCCGTGGTCCGAGGCGGGTTCTTCGAGCGAGGGGGCGGTGTGGGGACTGTGCAAGGGGAGCGGCAGCAGGCCCTATCAGACGGTCGTGGACACCACCGGCCCGGCGTACAAGTGCAGTTGTCCGAGCCGGAAGTTCCCGTGCAAGCACGCGCTGGGGCTGCTGCTGCTCTGGGCGGGCGAGGACAACACCGTCGCCGCCGTGCCGGAGGCGACGGCGCCCGAGTGGGCCGGGCAGTGGCTGGCGGAGCGTCGCAGGAAGGCGGAGCAGCGGTCGGAGCGAGGGAGCGGGGAGGGCCCCGGGGCCGCCGACCCGGAGGCGGCGAGGCGTCGCACGGAACGCCGGGCAGAGCGGATCACCGCGGGGGCCACGGAGCTGGAGCAGCGCCTCGCCGACCTGCTGCGCGGCGGTCTCGCCTCGGCCGAGCAGGCGGGGTACGGCCTGTGGGAGGAGACCGCCCGCCGCATGGTCGACGCGCAGGCGCCCGGACTCGCCTCGCGCGTAAGGGAGTTGGGCGCGATACCCGGATCGGGCCCCGGCTGGCCGGTGCGGCTGCTCGAGGAGTGCGCGCTGACCCATCTCCTCGACCAGGCCTGGCTGCGGCGCGAGCACCTGCCGGAGGCGCTGGCGGCCACGGTCCGCTCCCGCGTCGGCCTGCCCGCCTCGGCGGACGGCCCGGCATTGCGCGACGAGTGGCTGGTCCTCGCCCAGTACGACACGGCCGAGGCCAAGCTCACCACACGCCGGATTTGGCTGTACGGCACCCGGTCCCGGTCGACGGCCCTCGTCCTGTCGTTCGGCGCGGCCGGGCGGGCGCCCGACACAGCGCTGCCGGTGGGGCTCGTCCTGGACGCGGAACTCTCGGCCTATCCGGGGTCCGGGGCGCGGGCCGCGCTCGGCGAGCGGTTCGCGGGGCCCTCGCCGGCGCCTGCCTCGTTCCGGCCCGTCGGGGTCGATGTCCGCTCGGCGGCCGTGGCGTACGGATCCGCACTTCGGGACGATCCATGGCTGGAGTCCTGCCCGGTCACGCTGGAGCGGGTGATCCCCTCACCGGGGGGTGAGGCGTGGCAGCTGGTCGATGCGGACTCCGACGTGGCACTGCCGGTTGCGGCGGCGGCACGTGCGCGGGGTGGGCTGTGGAAGCTGGCCGCCGTGTCCGGGGGTGAACCGGTGTCCGTGTTCGGGGAGTTCGGGCATCAGGGGTTCTCGCCGCTCACGGCTTGGGGCGTGGGGGATGCGGTGGCGTTGTGCTGAATTCAGGCACTGGCAGGCGCCGAAGGGCACTGGCAGGCACTGGCAGGCACTGGCAGGCGCCGAAGGGCACTGGCAGGTGCTGGCAGGCGCCGAAGGGCACTGGCAGGTGCTGGCAGGCGCCTGAAGAACAGGGCTCCGAAAGAACAGGGCTGAAAGAGCAAACAGGAGGCGCGGCATGAGCACCACCACCTGGGAAGACCTCGTCACCACCGCCCTGTTGGGCACCGACCGCCGGGGCCGTACGTCTCCGACTCCCGGCGCGCTCCTCGACGGCGCGGCGCTGCACACCGTTCGCCGCCGCGCGGGCCTGCGCCCCGCCCCGGCCGCCTCCCGTCCCGAGCGGGCCGTGCCCGATCTCCGGGACCCGCTGCCCGACGCGGCCAGAGCGCGGCTGGCGATGCTGCTGTCCGACCGGCCGGGGGTCGGGCAGGGCGGGCGGCGCGGCACCGCCCCCGATCTCACCGAGCTCCTCCCCCAGTGGCTGATCGCGGCCAACGACCGCGGTTACGCCGCACCGCCCGAGCTTCTGCCCGCCCTCCTGGACGCGGCCCGGGGCCGCACCGATCTGCGCCCGCAGGCACTGCTCTTCGCGGGCCCCCGCGCGCTCTGGCTGGCCCGGCTCAACCCGGACTGGAAGTTCGCCCTGCGCACCGCGCCGGGCGGCTCCGCGCTGCCCTCACCCGAGGACACCGCAGGGGTGCAACAGCTGTGGAACGAGGGGCTGTTCGCGGAGCGCGTCGCCCTGCTCGCCGCCGTGCGGGCGCACGACGCCCGGGCCGCGCGGGAGCTGCTCGCCGCCACCTGGCCCAAGGAGCGCGCCGAGGACCGCCTGATGTTCCTCGATTCGCTGCGCACCGGCCTTTCGGACGCGGACGAGCCGTTCCTGGAGCAGGCCCTGAGCGACCGCAGCCGCAATGTCCGGGCCACCGCGGCGGAGCTGCTCTCCGCGCTTCCCGGCTCGGCCCTCGCCGCCCGCATGGCCGCCCGCGCCGCGTCCTGCATCGCCCTGGATCCCGCCCGCAGCGGCATCACCGTGGAGGCGCCGCACGAGTGCGACGGAGCGATGGAGCGGGACGGCATCAGCCCGACCCCGCCGGCCGGGCGGGGCGAACGCTCTTGGTGGCTGGGCCAGTTGGTGGAGTCGGCGCCGCTGGCGACCTGGTCGCGGCGGCTCGGCGGGCGCCGGCCGGAGGAGATCGTGGGGCTGCCCGTGTCCGACGACTGGCAGGGCGAGCTGCACGCGGCCTGGTGCCGTGCGGCGGTGCGGCAGCGGGATGCCGACTGGGCGCGGGCGCTGCTCGGCACCCCGGCGTCCCCGGACGCGGGCGGGCCCGGCGCGGTCTCGCTCGCCGAGCGCGCCAAGCTGCTCACGACGCTGGAGGCCGGCGAGCGGGCCGACTGGGTCGCCGGATTCATCGCCGTGCACGGCCTGTCCGAGGCCTTCCAGCTGCTCGGCGGGTGTGCCGTGCCCTGGTCGGAGCCGCTCGGGCGGGCCGTGGTCGATGCGCTCAACATCGCGCGGGACGCGGGGAGTTACCCCTGGAGCTTCAGTGGGGTGATGGGGCTGGCCGAGCGCTGTCTGGATCCTGCGCAGGCCACTCGGCTGGAGAGCCTGGCCACGTTGCCGGACGAGCCGGAGGACGGGTCGCCGGGGGCGGTGGGGTACTGGTCGGAGGCGTTCCAGCGTCTGGTGGGTACGTTGCGGTTGCGGGCCGCGATGAGGGCGGAGCTGGCCGGCCCCGGTTGATGGGCGGGGTCGGACCCGTGGGCGTCGCGGGGCTGCGCCCCGGACCCCTTCTTCTGCCCCTCCCCGCCCCTTCCCGTAAGGCTGCCGCCGGCTTCGAGAAGCAAAAGATTGTCCTCAAACGCCGGACGGGCTGAAGAGACGCGGGCGAGCTTGGGAATCAGCCCGAATCACGCACCCGCAGGCTGCCGCACATTCGCCCGTACCCACTCCACGATCGACACCGTCGTCGCCCCGGGCGTGAAGATCTCCGCGACGCCCTTCTCCTTGAGCGGCGCGATGTCCGCCTCCGGGATGATGCCGCCGCCGAAGACCTTGATGTCCTCCGCGTCGCGCTCCTTCAGGAGCTCGATGACCTTCGCGAACAGCGTGTTGTGCGCACCCGAGAGGATGGAGAGGCCGATCGCGTCGGCGTCCTCCTGGATGGCGGTGTCCACGATCTGCTCGGGCGTCTGGTGAAGGCCGGTGTAGATGACCTCCATACCGGCGTCGCGCAGCGCACGCGCGATGACCTTGGCCCCGCGATCGTGACCGTCGAGACCCGGCTTGGCGACCACCACGCGGATCGGACCGGCTGCCACACCCATCACTGCCTCCATGAACCGAGCCCTCTCGCACCTGAACCGGACTCTGTCGAAACCTCACCGAGCGCTCTCGGGAAAGGTGAACGAACGTTATCCCCAGCATCCCGTACCCGGCAGTTTCACGGTGCAGAGCGAGGGGGAAATCACACGGTGGGACACGTTCGCTATGCGCCACCCCCGCATCACGCGGCCCACGGGCCGCACGGGGACCGGCGCCAAGGGGAGCCGCTTCGAGATCGCCGCACCACCACGCCGTCAGCCGCACGGCGTGGTGGTGCGGTGGTACTTCCGATCTCCTGCGGCACCCCGTGAGGGCATACGGGGGACAGAGCCGCCTCCCGTGCGCCGTTCGGAGGTCCGGCCATGCAGGTCGCGAAGGCCCTGACCCTTCTCTTTCCGCCCTGCCTGCGCCGACCAGGCAAGTTCCTCCCCACGCCACATCTGCCACTCTCGCTCGCCCTCCTGAAGGCGACCGCCCTGGAGCTGGCCGTCCTCGCGGGACACCTCCTCCTCTACCCCTCGGGCATCGCCCCGGACCGGCCCACGGACCCGGCCGAGCCGTCCCGGCTCCCGGCCAAGAACCCGGCAGCCGCCAGGCCGGTCGTGCTGCTGCACGGCTTCATCGACAACCGCTCGGTCTTCGTCCTGCTCCGCCGCTCCCTCATCAAGGACGGCAGGCGGCATGTCGTGTCCCTCAACTACTCGCCGCTGACCTGCGACATCCGGGCGGCCGCCCGGCTGCTCGCCGGACATGTCGAGGAGGTCTGCGCGCGCACCGGACACCACGAGGTGGATGTCGTCGGGCACAGCCTCGGCGGACTGATCGCCCGCTATTACGTGCAACGGCTCGGTGGCGACGTACGCGTACGCACCCTCGTCACCCTCGGCACGCCGCACGGCGGCACCCGCGTGGCCGCCGTGATGAGCGCGCACCCGATCGTCCGGCAGATGCGCCCCGACTCGGACGTCGTCGCCGAACTCACCGCGCCGGCCCTCGACTGCCGTACCCGCTTCGTCAGCTTCTGGAGCGACCTCGACACGCTGATGGACCCCCTGGAGTCCGCCTGTATCGACCACCCCGACCTGCTCGCGCAGAACGTCCGGGTGACCGGCATCGGTCATCTCGCCCTGCCGGTGCACCCCGCCGTCGCGGCCGGGATCCGCCAGGCCATCGACTCCGACGAGGCACCGGCACACACGGCGGGCTCGACCTCCGTCGCCTGACGGCGCGTCAGAACGGGCAGTCGCGTGCGGCACACGCACGACTCGCGGTGACCGGAACCGATCGGTCGACCCCCTCCGAGCACCCCAAAATGCCGAACAACATTCGAACGCAGGGCCAAGGCTCTGCCCACAGTCCGCCGAAAGGCGGCCGATTGCCCGTTTCCTGAAGCCGTGAAACCCCCGGAAGATTGTCGCCGTCGCGTACCGCCGGGTACAGTCACCGCACTGCTCTGCCCCTGTTGTCGAGGCGAAAGAGAAGTTGGTGAACGACCAGCACGGCTATGCCGCCGGTTACGACGGCTACACCACCGGTGCCTTCGACACCACCTCTTTCGCTGCCGACCCGTTGTTCGGCGAGCTGCCGGGTGCGTCGTACGACGGCGCCCAGACCGGCTCGTACGCCACCACGCAGACCGCCGCCTACGACGTCGCCGCGCAGTCCGCGGGAACCGGCCAGTGGGACAGTGCCCAGTGGTCCACCGCGCCCGCCGACCCGTACGCGGCACAGCACGCCGCCTCGTACGAGACCGGCAGCTACGACACGACCGCCATGTGGGCGACCACCGGTTACCAGCAACTCGCGGACATCCCCGCCCAGTCCGGCCCGGGCACCGGCGAGCAGTGGGACGCCACCGGGCAGTGGCAGGCACAGACGCAGGCGTACGACAGCGGCGCGTTCGGCACCGGTGGCTACGGCACGACCGCCTATGACACGGGCGCGTACGACGCCACCGCGTGGAACTCGGGCGACACCACGACGACGTACGACGGCTACGAGGCCGCGCCGACCACGACCTTCGAGTCGCCCTTCGCGCAGGAGCAGGCGTTCCAGCCCGAGCAGCCCTTCCAGCCCGAGCAGGCCTTCGCGCAGGAGCACTCCTTCCCGCAGGAGCCGGCCGCCGAGGACGCGTACGGCCAACAGCCTTTGCCGGAGCACGAGTTCAGCCCCAGCGAGTTCGCTGGGCAGGCCGAGCCGGACGAGGCCTACGGCCAGGACGACTACCGCCATGACGGCGACGACGACGGCAGCGGCCCGGCCGACGAGCCCGCCGCGGCCTTCACCCCCTCGGCCCACACGCCCCGCGCGGGCGGCGGGCGGGGCCGGCGGAAGGCGCCCGCCAAGCGGTCCGCGCTGCTCACCGTCGCCGTGCCTTCGGTGTGCGCGCTCGGTGTCGCCGGTGTGGCCGCCGCCTCGGTGGGCCTCGGCAGCGACCAGGGCGAGACCAAGACGCAGTCCGCGCCCGACCCGGCGTCGGTCAAGCCGGCCGCGGCCAACAGCAAGCTGGACACCCAGCTGGCCAACCTCTCAGCGGACGCCGACGACTTCGCGGACCGGGCGAGCCGCACCCAGGAGCGGATCGACCTCAAGGAACGCCAGGCCGCCGAGAAGAAGCGCAAGGCCGAGGAGGCCGCGCGCAAGGAAGCGATGCGGCCCAAGTTCGCGCTCCCGGTGAAGCAGCAGGGGCTGAGCGCCTACTACGGGCAGGCCGGCATCAACTGGATGTCCGTGCACACGGGCATCGACTTCCCCGTCTCGTACGGCACTTCGGTGCTCGCCGCGACGGACGGCACCGTGCGTACGCAGTGGAACAGCGCCTACGGCAACATGGCCATAGTGACCGCCGCCGACGGCACGGAGACCTGGTACTGCCACCTCTCCAGCACGAAGATCCGCAGCGGGTCGGTGAAGGCCGGCGACGAGATCGCGTTCTCCGGGAACTCCGGCAACTCCACCGGGCCGCATCTGCACTTCGAGGTCCGCCCGGGCGGCGGCTCGGCGATCGACCCCCTGTCGTGGCTGCGCAGCCACGGGCTCGACCCGACGTAAGCCAGTCAGGCCGAACCCCGCACAGGAGTGGGGCCTCCCCTGCTCGAACGTAGTTGAGAGCTTGGGGAAGTACGAACTACAGCTTCTCCACCGGCGCGTACCTGAGCAGCAGCACCTTCGGCTTGGGCTCGCCGAAGTCGATGGTCGCCCGGGCCTTGTCGCCCGCGCCCTCCACCGAGACGACCGTGCCCAGGCCGAACTGGTCGTGCGTGACCCGGTCCCCCACCGCCAGCGAGACCACCGGCTTGTCGCCCGCCCGTCGGGTCGCGAAGCCCGAGGGGCCGCCGCGCGAGCGGGACGAGGAGAGCGAGGACAGCGTCGACGTCAGCGACGAGGTGACACCGCTGCCGGAGCCCCTGGATCCCTTGGACGACGGCGCCGGGACCACGGGGCCCGTGCGCCTCCAGTCCAGGTGCTGGTCCGGGATCTCCTCCAGGAAGCGGGACGGCGGGTTGTACGAGGGCTGGCCCCAGGCGCTGCGCATCGTCGAGCGCGTGAGGTAGAGGCGCTCGCGGGCGCGGGTGATGCCGACGTACGCGAGGCGGCGCTCCTCCTCCAACTCCTTGACCTGGCCGAGCGATCGCATGTGCGGGAAGACTCCGTCCTCCATGCCGGTCAGGAAGACGGTGGGGAATTCGAGGCCCTTGGCGGTGTGCAGCGTCATGAGGGTGATGACGCCCGAGCCGTCCTCCTCCTCGTCCGGGATCTGGTCGGAGTCGGCGACCAGGGCGACCCGCTCCAGGAAGGCGGCGAGGGTGCCGGGCGTCGCGCCGCCCTCGGCCGGAGCTTCCGCTTCGGCCGGAGCTTCGGTGTCGGCCGCAGCCTGAGCTTCAGTCCCCGCTTCAGCCGGAGCTTCGCCCTCGGCTTCGCCGTCCCCTTCAGCAGTCGCCGCGTTCGCGTTCTCCTGCTCGAACTCCAGCGCCACGGCGGCGAGTTCCTGCAGGTTCTCGATGCGGGTCTCGTCCTGCGGGTCGGTGGAGGCCTGCAACTCGGCCAGATATCCGGTGCGTTCGAGCACGGCCTCCAGGACCGTGGCCGGTCCGGCGCCCGACTCGACGATGGTGCGCAGTTCTTCCATCAGTACGTTGAACCGCCGCACCGCGTTCGTGGAGCGGGCCGCCATGCCGTACGCCTCGTCGACGCGCTTCAGAGCCTGCGGGAAGCTGATCTTCTCGCGCTGCGACAAGGCGTCGATCATCGCCTCGGCGCGGTCGCCGATGCCGCGCTTGGGGACATTGAGGATGCGGCGCAGCGGCACCGCGTCCTCCGGGTTGGCGAGGACGCGCAGGTAGGCGAGGACGTCCCGGACTTCCTTGCGCTCGTAGAAGCGGACGCCGCCGACGACCTTGTAGGGCAGGCCGACCCGGATGAAGATCTCTTCGAAGACTCGGGACTGTGCGTTCGTACGGTAGAAGACCGCGACGTCGCCCGCCTTCGCGTCGCCCGCGTCGGTGAGCCGGTCGATCTCCTCGGCGACGAACTGCGCCTCGTCGTGCTCGGTGTCGGCGACATAGCCGGTGATCTGCGCGCCCGCGCCCGCGTTGGTCCACAGGTTCTTGGGGCGGCGGCTCTCGTTGCGCTCGATGACCGCGTTGGCCGCACTCAGGATCGTCTGCGTGGAGCGGTAGTTCTGCTCCAGGAGGATCGTCGTCGCGTTCGGGTAGTTCTCCTCGAACTGGAGGATGTTGCGGATGGTGGCGCCGCGGAACGCGTAGATCGACTGGTCGGCGTCACCCACGACGCACAGCTCGGCGGGCTCGATCGCCGGGGCGCCGTCGGCCAACGGGGCGCCCGTGCCGACGAGTTCGCGCACCAGCGCGTACTGCGCGTGGTTGGTGTCCTGGTACTCGTCGACCATCACGTGCCGGAAGCGGCGGCGGTAGTGCTCTGCGACGTCCGGGAAGGCGCGAAGGAGGTGGACCGTCGTCATGATCAGGTCGTCGAAGTCCAGCGCGTTCGCCTCGCGCAGCCGTGACTGGTACATCGCGTACGCCTGGGCGAGGGTCTTCTCGAAGCCGTCAGCGGCTTGACCTGCGAAGTCCTCTTCGTCGATCAGCTCGTTCTTCAGGTTCGAGATCTTGGCGCTGAACGACTTCGGCGGGAACTTCTTCGGGTCCAGGTCCAGATCGCGGCAGACCAGCGCCATCAGGCGCTTGGAATCGGCGGCATCGTAGATCGAGAAGGACGAGGTGAAGCCGAGCCTCTTCGACTCGCGGCGCAGGATGCGCACGCACGCGCTGTGGAAGGTCATCACCCACATCGCGTTGGCCCGGGGGCCCACGAGGTCGGAGACGCGCTCCTTCATCTCGCCCGCGGCCTTGTTGGTGAAGGTGATCGCGAGGATCGAGCCCGGGTGGACGTTCCGCTCGCCGAGCAGGTACGCGATGCGGTGGGTCAGCACGCGGGTCTTGCCGGAGCCTGCGCCGGCCACGATGAGCAGGGGGGCGCCGGAGTGCACCACGGCGGCCCGCTGGTTCTCGTTCAGCCCGTCGAGCAGCGCCGCCGGGTCCACGACGGGGCGGGGCGCGCCGTCCCGGTAGTGGGACTCCCGCTGCACCGGCGCGTCGAACCGGCCCCCGAAGAGATCGTCCGGGATCTCCTCCGGGGCGTGCTCCTCGGGGGGCGGCGGGGGCGTCTCGGCCGAGGGCTGGAGGTCCGCCAGGAAGCTGTCGTCAAAGAGGCTGCTCATCGCCTACCGAGTCTAGGCGGCTCCACTGACAGCCCGTCCCGGGTTCGCGAACCCGGGACGGGTGGTGACGCTCAGAAGTCGTATGGACACGTGGAGTTCCGAGACGTCGCACGGATACGCGGAGTTCCGAGTTCCTAGAAGTCGTACGGCTTCTCGGTGTTCCAGTTCGTCACGTCCGCGCCGTCCCAGGTGAACTCCGACTCCCCGCCCTTGCTGTCGACGGCCCCGTTCTCGTGGCCCGGGCCGGTGTCGCCGCTCTGGTCGCGCAGGGCGATGGAGAGCTCGGTCGAGGTGTTGGTCTTGTCGCCGTCGACGAAGAGGGCCACCGCGGAGTAGACCTCGCCGCCGGGCGTGATCGTGACCTTGGTGGTGCCGCTGGAGTCGTCCTTGGACGAGAGGCTGAGGACCTTCGAGGTGTCCCCGAGCATGACCGACGGGTACGACGTGACCCAGCAGGGCTTGGAGTCGGCGTTCTTCGCCGTGATCAGCAGGTGCTCGCCCTGCTCGGCCGGGAAGCGGTGCAGCACGGAGATCGACAGCTCGTCGCCCTTGCACGGCTCGCCGACGGCGGAGTCGGCGGAGGCCTTGTCGGCGCCCGAGCCGCCGGAGCCGGAGCCACCGCCGGAAGTGCCCTGGCCGGAGGACGACTTGGCGTCGGTCGACTCGTCGCCGCCCGACTTCTCCGAGCCCTCCGCACCCGCGGTCTTGCCGGCGCTCTTGCCGACGTCGACGTTGGTGCCCTTGCCGCTGCCGCTGTCGCTGTCCGAGCCGCCGCAGGCGGTCAGGCCCAGGGCCAGGACTGCGGTGGCGGCGGCGGCCAGGGCGGTGGTGCGGATTCGAGTGGTACGCATGTGAGTTCCCCCGTGCGGTGGAGCGGTCGGTCGCGGAGGCGTCGCCTCCGCTGTGGTCTGCACTCAGCTTGGCCGGGCCCGCTGGCGCTTCGCTCACGCCCCGCTGACGTCCCGCTGACGTTCGCCCCACTTGGGCGAAAGCGCAGGTCAGGACTGAGATGTGAGTCGTACGAGAGCCGTGTCGTAGCGCGCTCGCAGCCCCACGTCCGCCGATACCTTCAGCAGCGCGCCGAGCGCCCGCACGGCGCCCTCGTCGTAGCCGGACGCCTCCGCCTCGTCCGCCGCGCCCCGCAGGCGCCGGACGCCCTCGGCCTCCTCGCCCATCCCGAGCAGGGCCTCCCCGGCCGCCGTGAGGAGCAGCACCCGGGACGCACCCGAGGGGTCCGGGGAGCCGTCGAGGGCGAGTGCGGCGGTGGCCGTTTCGAGGGCCGACTGCCACTGCGCGGCCTCCAGCCGGTGCCGGGCGAGGTGGTGCAGGGCGAGTCGCTCGATGTGCCGGTCGCCGGTGGCGCGCGCCAGTTCCGCCGCCTGTACGCAGCCTTCGGCGGCCTCTTCCGGGTCGCCGAGGGCCGCCTGGGCGAGCGAGAGGTTGACCAGGGCGGTGGCCTCGCCGTGCGGATCGCCGGCGCGGGCGGCGAGCGCCGGGGCCGCCTCAAGGTGGATCAGGGCCTCCCGGATGCGGCCCTCCTCGGTCAGGACCCAGCCGAGCAGGGCGAGGACCCGGCCCTCGGCGCGTACGTCGCCGTCGGCCCGGGCCGCCTCAAGTGCCCGCTGCAGCAAGGGGGTCCAGCCGTCGCGGACCCGCCACACGATCTGTGGCCACAGGCCCAGGACGATCCGCCAGGTCCGGCCGTGCAGCCCGGCGGTGTGCGCGGCGGCGGCCGCAAGGGTGAGGTCGTCGCGTTCGGCCGCGTACCAGGCCATGGCCTGCTCGCGGCCGGTGAACTCCCGTACCGCCCGCGGTGGTTGGAAGTCCACGGGCAGGTCGAAGCACGGCTCGTCGCCGGGTTCGGCGGCGTCGGCCGCGGCCAGGGCGGTGGCCACCGTGTGGTCGAGGACGCGCCGGACGGCGTCGGGTTCCGCGTCGAGGCCGCGCGCGTACAGCCGTACGAGATCGTGCAGGGTCCAGCGCCCCGGTGCGGTGCGGATGACCAGGTGGGCGGCGGCGAGGCGGTCCAGGGCGGCCTCGGCCGCGTCCGGGTCGGTGCCGGCCAGGGCGGCGGCCGTGTAGCGGTCGACGTGGGTGCCGGGGTGCCGGCCGAGGTGGGCGAAGTGGTGCGCAGCGGCTTCGGGCAGGCGGCTCACGGTGAGGCGCAGTGCGGCGCGTACGCCCGTGTCCTCCACGTCCAGGAGGCTCAACCGGCGGGAGGCGTCGGAGAGTTCGGCGCTCATCTCGCCGAGCGACCAGTCCGGCTGGTCCGCGAGTCGCGCGGCGGCCACCCGGAGGGCGAGCGGCAGACCGCCGCACAGTTCGGCGAGACGCCGGGCGGCGACCGCCTCGGCGAGGACGCGCTCCTTGCCGAGGACCGCGGCGAGCAGGGCGGTGCCGTCGTCGGGGCCGAGGACGTCGACGGGCACGGGCCGGGCGGCGTCGGAGGCGATCAGGCCGCGCAGCCGGTAGCGGCTGGTGACGACGGTGACGCAATCGGTGCCGCCCGGCAGCAGCTCCCTGACCTGCTCGGAGCCGTGTGCGTTGTCGAGTACGACGAGGAGTTGGCGGTCGGCGGCCAGGGAGCGGAACAGCGCGGAGGCGCCGTCGGCCGACTCGGGTATCCGGCGCGGCGGGACCCCGAGGGCGAGCAGGAACTCGCGGAGCACCTCGGCGCGGGGCGGGGCGCCGGTGTCGCTGAAACCGCGCAGGTCCGCGTAGAGCAGTCCGCCGGGGAACGCGGCGCGGTTGCGGTGCGCCCAGTGCACGACGAGCGCCGTCTTGCCCACGCCGGCGGGGCCGGTGACCAGACACACCGGGGCCTCGCCGGCGGCGGCGCGGGACAGGGCGGTGAGCTCGGCGGCGCGACCGTGGAAGCCACGGGGCATGCGGGGCAGGAGGTCGACGGTGGCGGGCAGTGGGGGCGTCGGCGAGGCGGACGCGGGCGCGGGCGAGTGGGGCGCGGGCGGGTAGGCCGGGGCCTGCGCCAAGGCCGGAGCCTGGACCTCGGGCAGGGCCTGAGCTGGGAGCTGGGGCGGGGCCGGGGCCTGCGTCAGTGCCGGAGCTGCGTCCTGGGCGGGAGCCTGGACTTCGGTCAACACTGGAGCTGGGACCTGGGCCGGATCCTCGACCCGAGCCGAGTCCGGACCCTGCGCCTGCGCCAAGGCCGGATCTGCGACATGGGCCGGGACCTGACCCCGAGCCGAGGCCGGATCTGCGACATGGGCCGAAGCCTGGACCCGAGCCGAGGCCGGATCCTGGGCCTGCGCCAGGGCCTGAGCCTGCGCCGGGGCCTGGGCCTGCGCCAGGGCCTGCGCCTCGGCCAACCCCGGAGCTGGGACCTGGCCCAGGGCGGGAGCCGCCACCTGGGCCGGGGCCGGAACCGGGGCCTGGGCCTGGGCCTGGGCCTGGGCCTGGGCCTGGGCCTCGGTCAACCCCGGAGCTGAGACCTGGGCCTGCGGCTGGGCCGGTGCGGCCGGAGCGGGGGCCCGAGTCGGGGACAAAGGTTCCGCCACGTCGGCGCTCGTCCTCTGCCCCGCCTGCCCGCGCAGCTCCTCCCCGCGCAACGCCACCGCGTACGCGTCCGCCAGCTCGTGCCCCGGATCCACGCCCAGCTCGTCGGCGAGCAGCCGCCGCGTGCGGTGGAACCAGTCGAGCGCCTCCGAGCGGCGTCCCGCCCGCTGCAGGGCCGTCATGAGCGCGGCGGACAGCGACTCGCGCAGCGGATGGGCCCCGGCCTCCGCACGCAACAAGGCAGCGGCGCGCGCGTGCTCGCCGAGGCGCCCGTAGTCGGCGGCCAGCAACTCCACGGAGGCGAGCCGCAGTTCCTCGAGCGCGTGCGCGGCGGCCTGCAGCGGCGGGCTCGGGTAGGCGCCGGTCAGGGCCGGGCCCTGCCACAGCGAGAGGGCCTCCCGGTACATCGCCACGGCATCGGCCGGCGCGCGCTGGCTGCGGGCCAGCGTCACCAGTTCCTCGAAGCGGTGGGCGTCGAGCAGGCTCTCCGGCATGCGCAGCACGTACGCCGTGCCCTGCGTGACCAGTTCGACCCCGAACATCTCGGCGTCCGCCTCCGCGAACAGGGCCCGCAGCCGCGACACATGACCCTGGATGACGCTGCGGGCGCGAGCCGGCGGCTCGTGCTCCCACAGGGCGTCGGTCAACTGGTCCACCGGCACCGGATGGTTGGGCCGCAGCAGCAGGGCGGCGAGCAGGCTGCGCCGCTTGGCGGGGCCGAGTGGCAGTTCGCCGGTCTCGGTGGCGACGGAAACCGCTCCGAGCAGCCGGAACTCCACGGAAGCAACTCCTTGTGGGGGAAAGCACCAGATTACCGGAGGGGTCGGTGACGTCCCCGCGCACGACCGCCTGGCAGCGCCCGGGCCGGGCCGCACCTGCGGCCGGGCGTCGCAGCAAGACACCAGTTGTGACGACAAGGAACAGCAAACCGGACAGCGGAGTTATCAAGGTCACGAAAATGTATCGGGCATATCGAACATCAACCTTCACAGCAGCCACACGTGTTGGCTAGCGTGCTCCGCGAGCAACCCGTACCCCCACCGGCGACAGACGTCGGGAACGGGCGGCTCGCGCCGAGTCCGGTGCGCCCACAGGCAAACCGGAGCCGGGGACCCAACTTGACCTTGGGGTGAATCGGTCGCGTACGAGCAAGACGTACAAGACCGTAGGGCAGCCTTCCGAACCACCCGCCCGAACCCGACAGCTAACCCGGTAGGCGGTCACTGGAAGGAGCGCCTCCTTGGCGTCGCACCGCAAGCCGCGCAGTCGGTCCGGTCGAATACGTACAGCTCAGGCCGTCGGCATGACCACGGCCGCCCTGACCTCCGTGGCGCTCCTGGCGCAGAGCGCGAACGCCGCGCCCAGCAAGCCCAAGCCGTCCCTGGAAGAGGTCCAGAAGAAGGTCGACGACCTCTACCGGCAGGCCGGCGTCGCCACCCAGAAGTACAACGCGGCGAAGGAACGCACCGACAGCCAGCGCGGACACGTCGACGATCTGCTCGACCAGGTCGCCAAGCGCACCGACAAGCTGAACGACGCGCGCCGCGAGCTCGGTTCGATCGCCGCGGCCCAGTACCGCAACGGCTCCACCTCGGCCACGGCCAACATGCTGCTCGCCGACGATCCGCAGCAGCTGTTCGACCAGCGCCAGCTGATGAGCCGCATGAGCAAGAGCCAGCAGTCCGCGGTCGACGAGTACAAGGACCTGCAGGCCGAGGCGACCGAGAAGCGCGGCGAGGCGACCAAGAGCCTCGCGTCGCTCACCGACGCCCAGGACGACCTGCGGACGAGCAAGTCGGACGTCCAGTCGAAGCTGACCGAGGCGCGTGAGCTGCTTTCGAAGCTGACCGCCGAGGAGAAGGCGCGGCTCGCGGCGATCGAGAAGAAGAAGGAAGAAGAGGCCCGCAAGAAGGCCGAGGAGCTGGCGCGCAAGCAGGCCGCGGCGGAGGAGGCGGCCAAGCGGAAGGCCGCCGAGGAGGCCGCGAAGGAGAAGGAGGAGGGGCAGGACTCCGGCTCGGGATCCGGCTCCGGCAGCGACTCCGGCTCCTCGGACAGCAGTTACGCCGCGAAGGCCGAGAAGGTGCTCAGCTTCGCCCGGGCCCAGATGGGCAAGCCGTACGTCTGGGGTGCCACCGGCCCCGACTCGTACGACTGCTCGGGCCTGACCCAGGACGCCTGGGCCGCCGCCGGGATCACGCTGCCGCGCACCACCTGGGACCAGGTGAAGGTCGGCACGACCGTCAAGGTCGCGGACGCCAAGCCCGGCGACCTCGTCTTCTTCTACGACGACATCAGCCACGTCGGCATCTACATCGGCGACGGCCAGATGATCCACGCGCCGAAGCCGGGTGCGAACGTACGCACCGAGTCGATCTACTACATGCCGATCCACAGCGTGGTCCGGCCGGCCTGACGCAGTTCCGTACGACGCGAAGAAGCCCCGGCGCCACTCGGCACCGGGGCTTCACCGTCGCTGGAACTTGCCGGGCTCAGGTCCAGAACCTTGCCGGGCTCAGGTCCAGAGCACGGCGATGAAGATGTTCACGACGGTCAGCGCGCCCACCGCGCCGAACATCGCCTTCTCGGCCTTCTCCTCGTCCCGCTTCACATACACGAGCCCGAGGATCACGATCAGCACGGCCAGCTTGATGCCGATCTTGAGGTTGTTGACCGTCTGGTCGTCCGCCTGATTGAGCCCGACCAGCGCCACACCGGTGACCAGCATGGTCAGCGCGCCGTGCAGCATCGGCGGCGTGAACCGTGCCGTGCCCTGGCCCATCGCCTTCATCTGAGTCAGGAAACCGCCGAGGAGCGAGGCGATGCCGATGATGTGCAGGCCGACGAACACGTTGATGAGTACGTCCATGAGGCCGGAGCCTAGCCGGGTCCATACCACCCCTCTTCCACCAGGTCGGTCACTTCCGCCGCTTCGGTCACAGTCGTACGTCGATGGGGTGGGGTCCGTCCGCGAGTGCGGCCAGGAATGGTCATCAGCTATCCCTCTTCGGACAGTTACGTACAATCCGTCACCAAGTCGTGACGCCCAGGTTTAGCGTCCTTCCCGAGGTGACCGGCTCCCCACCGTCGTCCGCATCCGCTGGGACGGCAGTCGGTCACCACCGCCGAGAGGTCCGGCGGCGGCCCGCTCCCCCTGTGCGGGCCGCCGCCGGACGCGTAAGGGAGACGAGACGTACGTGGCCGCACATCGAAAGCCCAAACCGCGCTCGCTCACCGGCAACACGGCACGCACCGCCGCCACCCTCGCCCTGGCCTCGGCCGCGAGCGCGACCGCCTTCGACGGCACCGGACACGCGGAGCCCCGCCTCACCGCCGCCCAGGTGAAGGCCAAGGTCGACCGGCTCTACCACGAGGCGGAGATCGCCACCGAGAAGTACAACGGCGCCAAGGAGAAGGCGGCGAAGGTCAAGGAGGACGTGGGCGAGCTGCAGGACGAGGCCGCCCGCAAGGCCGAGGACCTCAACTCGGCCCGCAGGCAGCTCGGTTCGACGGCCACGGCCCAGTACCGCGCCGGCATCATCGACCCCGGACTGCAGCTCGCCCTCTCCTCCGACCCCGACCAGTACCTGGAGCGGGCCTCGCTCGCCGACCGGGCCGGGCACCGGCAGGCCACCGCGATCGAGGGCGTGCAGGAGCGGTTGCGCGAGCTGGCGCAGCTGCGTGCGACGGCCGACGACAGGCACGCCGAACTCCGGGACGTGCAGGCCGACTTGAAGGCGCACAAGGAGTCGGTCACCGGCAAGCTGGCGGAGGCCAAGCTGCTGCTCAAGCGGCTCACTGCCGAGCAGCAGGACCGGTTCGCGCAGGAGAGTGACGGCGGGGAGGCGCGGGCCTCGCGCTCGACGCCGCGCGGCGCGGCCAAGGCCCCCAACGCCCGTGCCGCACAGGCCGTTTCGTTCGCGTACGGGGCCCTCGGCAGCCCCTATGTCTGGGGGGCCTCGGGCCCCAGTGCCTTCGACTGCTCGGGGCTGACCCAGGCCGCATACCGCTCGGCGGGCGTCGCGCTGCCCCGCACCACGTACACCCAGATCAACGCGGGACAGCGCGTCTCCCGCTCCGAACTCGCCCCGGGCGACCTGGTGTTCTTCTACTCGGGCATCAGCCACGTGGGCATCTACGTGGGCAACGGCCAGATGATCCACGCCCCGAATCCGAGCGCACCGGTCCGGCTGGCGCCGGTGGATCAGATGCCGTTTGCGGGGGCTACGCGGGTGGGGTGAGCGATTCGACCGACCCACCTGGCCAGCCGGTGTCCAGCTACTCCAACCCTCAGACCTTCGTCTCCCCCAGCCAAAGGCGGCGGCCGAGATCGTCCAGCTCGGCCTTGTGTTCCGCGTACGCGGGCACTGCCTGCTGGAGCAGCCGCCAGTAGTCCGCTCCGTGTCCGGGGATCCTGATGTGGGCCAGTTCGTGAGCGATCACGTAGTCCACGAGATGTGCGGGCAGTTGGAACAGCGCCCAGTGCAGTGCCATCTGTCCCTGGCGACCGTCACCGCCGTTCCCGGAGCGGTAGGTCCCCCAGCGCCCCCCAACATCCCTGACGACGATGTCGGGTTCCGGGACCTCCATGCGGGCGGCCCAGGGCTGCAGCCGCCCCCGTGACCACGCCAGACCGGTGGTGCGGTACCAGTCGATCAGCGCGCGGCGGGCCTTCTCGGGGCGTGCTGCCAGAGTTTCATCCAGCCTCAGCCGACCCGCGAAAAGCCGGACCGGGGTACTGCTCTCACTGGAAGCCACCAGTAGTAGCCGGTAGTCGCGGCCCAGGTAGCGGAACGTCTCTCCGTCCTTGAAAGCACGGACCGGATGCGCGGGCCTGTGCTCGGCCCGCAGCCTCAGCTTGTCATCGATCCATGCGCCGCTCTGACGCAGGAAGGCCTCCGCCCGGTCCGGTGCGCAGCCTGCGGGTACGCGGAGCGTCAGTGATCCATCACGCTCGACAGTGATACCGAGGCGCGTACGCCGATCACTGACCTTGACGTTGTACGTGCGGTCAGCCACGACCAGTCGCCGGCCGTCCACCAGAGGGTGACGGCCGGCGGCTGAGGGTCCGATGGAACGTGGCATGGCCCCATTGTCCCCGGCCGCGACGACCGGGCCTACGGCCTCCGTCCGCGTCTTCCCCTACTGCCCTCGCCCATAAGCCTTGAACGACGCTTCGTGGCTCCGTGTGAACCCGGTGAGTGCGTTGGAGAGGTCCTCGATCGACTGCCGTCCATACCCGCTGGTGGTGCGCAGTCCTCCATCCCGCAGACAGCCGTAGAGGTCGACCCCCAGATCCACCGAGCTCGACTCGTCCGCGGACCACGACGCCCGGTTGACATGACGGGCGATGATCGCCGCGACCTCGACGGTCAGCGTCCGCAGCAGCTCGGCTTCCGGAGGCACAAAGACCGGCCGTTCCTCCATGTACTCGACGAGCTTGGTGTAGATGGCCTGCTCGGCCGGGGTGAGGTCGGCGACGGCCGGATCGGCCTCCTCGGCCTTGCGCGCCCGGTCGATGAGCGGCCCCACACGCTCCTTGATCTCCTCCCAGCGGTCCTCGCACTCCTCAAGGATGCGTTCCAGCTCCTGCGACAACGTCCGGTACACGGGCCGCTGCTCACGCTCCTGGCGTTCCTCGAGGTGGTAGCGCAGGGCCTGCACCTGTTCGGCCGCCGATTCCCGTACGTCGGTGATGCGGCCCACGGCCTCGTCGAAGTCCGGGTCGAGCAGGGACACCGGGGCGATGACCTGCTGGAGCTCCGGCAGGTCCAGATGGTCGGCGACCATGGCCCGTACCTTGCGGCCGTACGCGCGCATCGAGAAGTCCCCGCCCTGCGCGTCCCGGTAGTGCCTGCGCACCCGGCGCTGGAGCGCCACCCAGTGCCGGGCGTTCGGCACGTGCCTCAGTGCGGCCTGGTGCGGCAGTACGCGCTCCACGGCGGACATGAACTCGCCGAGTTTCCGGTCGAATTCGGCGCGCTCGCCGTCGTTCGCGAGCGCGAGCATGCCGCGCGCGATCCCACCGGGCGTGTCGAGGCCTGTGATTCCCAGGCCCGTCAGGTACTCCTCCAGGTCTGCGGCGGTCCGCCGCATCTCGGGCACCTCGCTCTCCAGGCTGCGGACCGCGCTGAGTGCGGGCCCGTCGCCCCGGTACGCGGGGAGCGTCACCGCCAGGTTGTTGAGGACGCCGTAGTAGTCGACGACCAGGCCCTCCCGTTTGGCGGTGCGGGGCCGGTTGACCCGGGCGATGGCCTGCAGGAGCTCGGCGTCCTGGATGGGACGGTCCAGGTAGAGGACCTGCTCGATGGGCGCGTCGAATCCGGTCAGGAGCATGGACTTGACGATGAGGAAGGCGATCGGCGGCTTCTCCCGTCCGGCCGCGGTCTCCGCGCCGGCGTCAGCCTCGTCGTCACTCCACGGGTTCAGGCCGACCATGCCGCCGGGCAGCGGATCGGGTTCCGGGGTGTGCTCCACGATCCACGGATTGTCCGGCGGCAGCTCGGGCAAAGGCTCAAGGAAGCGCTCCACGTGCTCCTCCTGACGCCGCGGATCGGTCCACTGCGTCCACGCTCCGCTCTTCTGCTCCTCACCCGCCGAGATCACCGGAACGAACTCGATCCGACGCAGCACCTCCTGGTACTGCCAAGCGCGCAGCAGCACCAGCTCGTCCCGCGAGTACTGCGCGAGACTCTTGTGCCGCAGCGTCTCGGGGTCGAACTCGCGCACTCGGCCGAGCAGTTCGGCGCGGGCGTCGCTCAGCATCGCCGCGTACGTGACGGTCGCGCGCCGGCTGACCGCGGCGACCTGCGCCTTGAAGCCACCGGTCAGCGGACCGGTGACGTAGTGCTCCAGCATGTCCACGGCCTTGGCCCGGATGAGGGGCGCCGACTCGGCGACGTCCCGGGCGGTCGGAGTGAGGCTCCTGCGGAGCCGGGCCCGGCCCTCCGCACGCAGCCGGGCCACAAGGTCCTCGAACTGCCTGTCCCGCTGCCCGCCCAGGCCCTCGGAATCCGGTCCTGGGTCACCGTCGGACTCCTGCGCGGTCTCATCGTCCTCGGCGCGCTCCTGCGCCTTGCGGTCCGCCTCCTCGATCAGCTCGTCGAACTTCCGGTCCGCCCCCTCCTTGTCACGTATCTCCGCGGGCCCGGTTCGGCCCTCATAGCGCACCGGCACCACGACCTTGTCCCGCTCCGCCTCGCCCATGAGGTAGGCGTCCAGAAACTTGTTGTCCGGTTCGAGGCCGAAGATCCGCCCGGTGTCGCTGAGCCGTCCCTTCATGATCGGCGTGCCGGTGAAGCCGATCCGCGCGGCGTTCGGCACCGCGTCCCGCAGACAGGCGTGCAGCACGGAGCTGTGCGAGCGATGCGCCTCGTCCACGAGCACCAACACGTGCTCCGACGTACTGCACTCCGTGAAACGCCGCCTGATCTCCTCGATCACGTCCTCGGCAGGCACAGGGTCCCCGGCTTCCTGCTCGCCGCCCACCTCCGCAAGCCGCTCCTGGGCCTCGGCGAACTCGTCACTCAAGTCCCGCTCGTCGTCCGCGCCCTGGCCGACGAGCCCCGGCACCCGCCCCAGATACTTCTGGATCATCGCGAAGACCACCGCACGCCCACCGGGCTTGCCCGCCCGGCTGAGCATGCCCTCGACGTCGGTCTGCGATCTCGCGATACGGATAGTGCTGCCGCTGGACCGAAGAGCGGCCGACAGCTGCTTCTCCAACTGCCTCCGGTCAGTGACGACCAGGATCGTGAAGCGGTTCAACTCCGGGTCACGGCTGGTCTGCAGTCGTCGGGCGAGGAACGCCATGGTCAAACTCTTGCCCGACCCCTGCGTATGCCAGATGACACCGCCGCGCTCGTCCTGCTCCGCCGCCGGATCGAGCAGCGTACGTCCAGTGCGAAGCTTGCGCACGATCTTCTCGACGGCACGGTACTGCTGGTGCCGGCAGACCGCCTTCACGGTCCGTGCCGGCTCGCCCTCCTTGGTCTTCACGGGCATCTCGAAGACGTAGTGGCGCACGATGTTGAGCAGGTTTCGAGGCTTGAGCACGATCGCGACGAGCTTGTGCTGGTCGGTCAGCTCCTGCCCGTCCGCGAGCAGCCGCTTCCCCGCGTCCGTACGGGTGGCCTGGAGCGTACGCAGCAGTTCCTTGCTGTCCTCATAGTCGGGAGTCACACTGCGCCACGGCGCGAAGTGGTCCTCGTCGGAGGTGATGGTGCCGAGTGCGGCGCTCTCCCCGCTCGCCGCCACCAACAGCTGTACGGGCGCGAACAATTCGGGGACTCCGACCGGCCGTGCGTCCGGGCTGCGGTCGTCGCTGTCCAGCGGCACACCGGCGTACGCCCGCAGATCCCGGATCCCGTCTCCGATCGGATCCTTGAGGTCCGGGCTCTTGCACTCAACGACGGTGACCGGAATGCCGTTCACGAACAGCACGAGATCAAGCACCGCGTCCTTGCCGCCGCCAGGCGGACGCACGCGCAGCTGATCGACCACGAGGAACTCGTTGCGGGCCAGGATCTCCGCGTCGTCGAGCCCTTCCATGTCCCAGTCGATGTACTGCGCCAGGACGTCCTTGCCCTGGTGGTGCACTTCGTGGCCGATCATCTGTGTGCCGCTCAGGAGCAGGCTGGTGACATGGCCGTTGACGTCTTTCAGCTGCCGCGAGCCGACGCTACGGGCCGTGCGACGCAGCGCGTCGAGCGCGCTGTCGGCGTCCGCCTCGCTCATCCACTGCTCGCCGGTTCCGCGGACCCGGTTGACCCTTTTGAGCGCCGACTTGAGGCGCTTGGCGAGCAGCACGTCACCTGGGGCCCGCTCGTCCTGCGGACCCGCCAGGTCGGGGCCGTGGACGTGCCGCCATCCCATCGACTTGAGCTGCTCGATGAAGGGCCGCTCGACCTCGTCCCGCTCCGCCTCACGCCGCACCATGCGCCCGCGCCTCTCCCCGTTCGCCACCTGGCCCGGGCCAACCCTCGTTCGGCGCCTGCGGCCTGTTCGATCTCTGCTCCATTCTGCGCCGTGCAGGACAGGAGTGGTACGGGTAAGAGGAGTTCAGGCCTGATGTGGCTGTGGTGCGGCGGGTCGGATGGCGAGGGTGGCGCGTAGTCGGGTGGCGTGGGCGTGGACGTCGGGGGCAGGTACGTCCGGGGCTCGCAGATCAGGGGCACGTACGTCGGGGGCGCAGTGCCCGCCGGGCTCGCCACCGCGTGGGACCGTCCCGCGACAGCCGCGGCAGAGGCCTTCGGGAAGCGCCTCGGGCCTGCCGGGGACACCGCACTCGGTGCACTCCAAGATCGCGCGGATGGTGTGCGTCGCGGACCTGGCCGCCAGCGTCACAGGCTCGGGTGGCAGCTTGTCGAGCAGGCGATGGCGTACGAAGGCGCGGGGGGCGCGGACGGGGTCGGGGAGGTCGACGGTGAGGGCTCGGGTGAGGTGGGCGGTTGTCACGCCTCGGGCCAGCCATTCGGCGGCCAGGTCGGCGAGGGCGGAACAGTCGGCTGCAGAGAGCGTCAACTGCGGCGCGTGCCCGGCAAGTTGCGCGAGGGCCACGTAGGCGGACGCGCGGTGTGCCTGATGTGTCGGCTGCGGCGCATCCGCTGGCCATGGCAGGCGTGACTGACCCGGCTTCGGGGGTACGGGGGTGGGGGCTGCGGCGCCTGTCGGGTGCCGTGCACGGGTCCTGAGCTCGTGAGCGGGAGCCAGCACGACGGAGGGGCGCGCCTCCGGGACGTCGCCCTGCAGCCGCTCGAGCCACCATTCGTCGTCATGTGCGGTACGGGACCACAGGGTCCGGGTGACCCACCGGAACCCGCCGTCCGCGGATCTACTCAATCCCCGTACGCGGCGCAGATAACCGGCCCGCGACAGCTCGTTGAGTGCGCTGCGGACGGCCTGCTGGCCGTAGCGGGGATTGGTTTCGGCGAGCGTCTTCGCGTCCATCGCGGCACCTTCGGGAAGGTCGTCGATGAAAGCGGCGACATACGCCGCACGGTCGGGAAGTTGGCCGAAATCCGCCACCTGCTCCGATCCTTGACCGGGGACGGAACGCTTTCCGTAGCCGGGGTTCGCCATGGGGTGTGCGGGCGCGGGCAGGGGCGCGTTAGAGTCTTCGTATGCCATGAGATCGAGCTCGATTCGATCTTGAGGTTGAGACCCCGGCCTGGTGTTGCTAGCACCTGCCGGGGTCGTTTGTTGCTGCGAACGCTAAACGGTGGCGACGTTGCGTGGCAAGTCGGTCACGAAAAGTCATATGCGGTGCGCTGAGCGGGAGTTGAGCGCACGGCGGTTTGGTAGGGGTGGTTGATTTACCAACCCCCTTCCCTGCAAACGCGGCTCGGATCTTGGGGCCCGAAGCCCGGGGCTCAGACGTCGGTACGCGGTGCGGTGCTGGCGTACGCGACGAAGGCGGACCAGGCGTCGACGGGGACTTCGAAGCTCGGGCTTCGGGGGTTGAGCTTCGAGTCTCGGATGTGGGTGGTTCGGGGGGTGAGGGCGACTTCTAGGCATTCGGCGCCTTGGTCGTCGCTGTAGCTCGACTTGAACCACACGAGCCGCGTGTCGCTCATAGCTCCTGGGCCACCTTCCTGATGAACGCCGTCGACTCCTCAACACTGAGCGCGTGCGTACGGATCATCGCATGACGGGCCGCCAGCGCACTGACCTTGGCCGCGTCAGAGTAGAGCACGCTCGTCTCGTGCCCCTCCACGTATCCGTAGTGCTGGTGATCAGCCGTCTCCAGCATGACCAGGGACCCAAGCAGGGCGACCCCGCTGCACCGTCCGACAGGTAGGGCTTGTACAGATACGTTCCGGAGCACGCTCATCGCCAGCAGATGCTCCAACTGCTGCCGCATGACCTCACAGTTACCGACCATCGAGCGCAGCGCAGCCTCGTAGACGACAAAGCTGAACACCACGCTTGCCCGTCGCGTCAGCGCCTCCTGTCGACGCAAACGCGCCGCCACCCGCTCTGCCACCGTCTCGTCATCCAAGGGCGGACAGCCGTCACCGATCAGCGCCTCCGCATAGCCCTTGGTCTGCAGCAAGCCGGGAACCAGCCCGAGCGCATAGTGATGCACCGCGATGGCCTCAGCCTCAACAGCCATGTACTCCTGTGAACGGGCGGGAAAGGGCTCAGGCTTCATGTACTCATGTGCGGCGACCAACTTGCCTTTGGCGCCACACAGTTGATCAGCGGCCTGAAGCAGCCTCAGGGTGGGCCGTCGCCGCCCGTTCTCCATCGACTTGACGTACTCGTAGTCGTAACTTGCCTCATCCGCGAGAGTCTGCCGGCTGATGCCCTTCTCGGTCCGAGAGAGCTTGATCTGACTACCGCAGTACCGCCAGGCGATCGGCGGCTGCTGGGCGTTCACCTCGGTCATGGTGGCGGCCTCCCTGGCGGGTACACGGCGGGTACAACCACCCTTTGTACCCGCACCGTTACTCCTGAAGCGTACGGGCGTGAGGCCAGGCTGAGCTCGGCAGTTGACGAAACTCAGCCCTCAAGGACCTGCACATGCCCGTACTTCCTGGCGTTCCCGCATCCGCTCTCCTCGACATCGAGTGGCACCTTCCTCGTCATGCCCGCAGTGTGGGTCGGGCTCGAACGCTGCTGCGAGAGCAGGCGGGTTCGTGGGGCCTGCCGACTCCGCTCACCGAAGCGGCGGAACTGCTGCTCAGCGAGCTGATGACAAACGCGTACTGGCACGCGAAGGTGCCCGGGCGCGAGATCTGGGCACGCGTGGTGCTCTCGCCGGACCGTCTGCGCGTCTCGGTCACAGACGCGAGCTCGGAGCTCCCCGTACCCCGGGATCCGTCCCTGGACGAGGAGTCGGGCCGAGGCCTGGCCCTGGTCTCCGCGCTGGCGGACGACTGGGGCGCGGAGCGCAGGGAGTGCGGCGTCGGCAAGACGGTGTGGTTCGAGCTCCGGCTTTCCCCGTAGGCCTACGCGAGATCCTTGACCCGCACCTTCCCAGAGAGCAAGTCGTCGGTGAGACCCTGCTTGAGCCTCCGCAGCTTGGCCAGCTGAGCCCGCTCCTGGTCGATCCGGCTGTCGAAGGCGGCCATAGTTGAGACGATGTCGCGTTGCTCCACCAGCGAGATCAGCGGGACTTGAAAGTCCAGCATGTCTCCCTTGGAGATTTTGAACTGTCCGCTGGTACTTCGCATCGCAGACTCGACCTGTCGCCGAAATGGCGGAGCAGTAATGAGCAATCCGAGAAAATTCGGCTCAAGGAACGACCGATCGGGATTCAGTCGATAGATAAGGTCCGACAACATCAGCCTCTTCCGGACATTGACAGGGACAACACATCCGGCTCCCACCAAACGCTTCGATCCGTTCGCCCTAGCGATCAAAACGTCTCCTGGCCCCACCTCCAAATCCGCCCGAGGTGAAAGTCCTTGTGGCAGGCGCTTCGCTTGGTCTACCTGGAACTGCCCCGAGGTGACCGCTCCAAGGCCCAGAACGCCCCATTCGGCTGCACCAGGGGCGTGTGGCTCGCAAATTGGGCTCCACCCAGAGTCAATTCCTCGAATCACGGTGCGCAGCGGAGCATGAGAGTGTCGAATAGATGACATGAGCGACATCTGGGCGCCCCGTCGGACCGTGCGCAGCTTCGCGATCGACGCCTCGATGGCCCGCTCTTCGTCGGCGACAGCGTCGAGTACTGCCACGATTGCCCGCTGCTCCTCAGTACGGCACGGGTAGACAACCGTCCAACTTCCCAATTTCTCTTTGGTCAAGTGGGCGATACTCGTTTGCCCGGCAAGATGACTGAATAGTCCGCGGCGTGCGGAGAACTCCATGTAATTCGCCATGTAGCCAGGGATCATCGGGCCGATGGCCCGCAAGCGGTGCAGTGACTTCTGAAAGTAGCAATCCGCCAGCTCACCGTTCCACATCGCCGTACGGCCAATCTCACCGCCTTCAGTCACAAGAAGGTCACCAGGCCTGAGCGAGTACGTACGCCGTTCTTCCTCCGAAAAGTGCATCACTTCTAGATCATCGAGCTCGAAACGACCCCATTGGACGTTGCGATTGGTCAGGTACTGGCGCTGGTCTCGACCGCTCGATGCCCCCTGGTTTAGCATCTTCCCCAAGGTCATCTCAAAGCAGTCGCTAACTGTCGACACAGTCCAATCAGCAGGCATCTCACGCATACCCCAGCTCCTCCAGGAACCCACCCAAGACACCCGCAGCCGCATCTCGTTGCTGCTCGATATCCCGCAGCGAAACCCGGTACTTTCCCTCCCACAACTCGTACGACTGAGCCAACTCCCGTTGCCAGCGCACCACATGCCCACCCAGCTTGCCCGCGAGGTCCGCCCGCAGGATGGCCAGCACCACCTCGCGCTCGCCCGAACGCTCAGCCAGTTCCCGGCGTACCCGTTTGAGGCCCGCCTCCTGCTCCGCAGCAGCCACGGGCACAGCCGGAGCCGGAAGATCCAGCAGAGAACCCTGCTCACCGACAGGGCTCGAGGCGGGAGACGAAGGCGAAGGCGCGGACGTCTTCGTCTTCTTCGCCACCCGGGCTGCCGCCTCCTCCGCCCGCCGCCGCACCCCCGGCACCGGCCAGAACGCGTCCTCGATCTCCTCGATCTTCTTCTTCGCCGCAGTGCGCCGCTTCTTCAAGTCGCGCATCTGGGTCTCGGTGAGCAACGCCTCGATCAGCGCCGGATCCACCTCACCCGAGCCCGATCCGGAGTTCGCGTCGGAGCCAGACCCGGAGTCCGACGCAGACTCAGACTCGGCATCCTCGTCGCCCTCCCCCAACCCCTTCCGCGCCGCAGCCACCGCCGCCTCCGCCTCAAGCCCTGCCTTGATCTGCGCGTCCAGATCGGCGAACGTCCGATCCGCCGCGGCCAAGTCCGACAGGAACCCGGGAGCGATCGCCGCGACCACCTTGTGGTCATACGCCTGGCGCCGCTCCGCCGCCGTACGGTCACGCGCACCACCCGTGCGCGGGTCGGGCTCGGCGGCGAGCAGGATCTCGACCGTCTCGACCCAGCCGTCCACCACGCCCTTGAAGCCGTTCACGGAGAGTGCCTTGAGTTCGTTCTTCGCGTCGTGCCACCACCCGGCGACCGCGCCGGCCAGCGCGTACCGGTCCAGGAGGCCCACGTCGAGTAGACGCTCACGGAAGGAACTGATCAAGTCGGCGCGCAGTCGGGCTAGTTGGGCCTTGCGTTCGTGTTCCGTGCGGTCGTCGTCCCCATCCGCCGCCGGGACGATCGCCGCGATCTTCTCGGTCTCGTCGGACCACCACTCCTCGAAGGCAGCCCACAGGTCGGACTCCCGGCCGTGCGCGAGTTCCGCAATCCGGGCCGCGTCCGGCCGTACGTCCTCGGGCAGGAAATCCACGTACTGCGGATCGTCCTCGCGCACCACGAACAGATCCGGCACCTCAATGCCATACGCGTCAAGCAGCGGCTTCTTCGCTTCGATCTCGGCGACCGGAACGCCGCCCACAAGATGAGCCCGTACGTCCTGCGGCTCGGGCGGCGGGGTGTTGTCGACGTACCGGCGAATGTTGAAGTTGCAGTCGTTGCCCTCCAGTTCGGAGCGCTCGACCACCTTCGCGAAACCGTCGACGCCCTCGAAGTCCTCGTCGTCGCGGAAGGCGTGGAACGTGGAGACGATTTTCTCGACGTGTTCGGGGAGGAGTACGTTCTGCGCGCGCTCCGCATGGAACTCGCGGTCGGCGTTGATGAACAGGACCTTTCCGCGCTGCCACTTGCTCTTCTTGCTCGGATCCCGCAGCACGACGACGCACGCGGGGATGCCGGTGCCGTAGAAGAGGTTGGGCGCGAGGCCAATGACGGCCTCGATGAAGTCGAGCCTCAGCAGGTCCGCGCGGATGGTGCGCTCCTCGCCGCCGCGGAACAGCACACCGTGCGGCATGACGGTGAAGACCTGCCCGCGCTTGAGCTTCACCATGTGCAGCATGTGCTGGAGGAACATCAGGTCGGCCTTGCCGCGCTCGGACGTCTGACCGTGCGGCATCCGCGTCAGCAGGTGAGGAACCTCGCCCTGCTTGTAGTCCATGGAGAACGGCGGATTGCTGAGCACCAGGTCGAAGTCCGCCTCGGGGTGGAGCGGGTTGGTGAGGGTGTCGCCGGTCATGAGGGAGAAGTTCTTGGCGCCGTGGAAGAGCATGTTCATGGTGGCCATGACCCATGAACCGCTGTTGGCGTCCTGCCCGGCGAGTCCGAGGTCCTTGGATTCCCCGCCGTGCTCGTCGACGTACTCCATGGCGTGGATGAGCATGCCGCCCGAGCCGACGCAGGGGTCGTAGATCCGCATGCCGTCGCGCGGGCGGGCGAGTTCGACCATCATGCGGACGACCGCACGTGGGGTGTAGAACTCGCCACCTTTGCTGCCTGCCGAGTCGGCGAAGTCCTTGATCAGGTACTCGTAAGCTGCGCCGATCATGTCGGGGAACTCAAAGTCCTCGCCGCGCAGCCGGAGGCCCCCGAAGTGGTCGATCAGCGCGCGCAGCCGTTGATCGGCCATTTCGGCAGCGGATTTTCGGCCCGCGCCACCGCCGCCGATCCGGTTGAAGTTGACGTGGCTGAACAGGCCCTGCAGCTCGGTGTTGCCCTTCTGCTGCTCCAGCGCGTCGAGGGCGGGCTGGAGAGCCTCCATGGCCACGTTGTCCCTGGCATCGGCCAGCTTCTGCCAGCGGGCGCCGGCCGGGACGAAGATGACACCGCGCCGCCGATAGTCCGCGAACTTCTCCGCTTCCTCCTCGGCCTCCTGCTGGGAGTCGCCCGCCTTGAGGCGCTCCGCGATGATCTCCTTCCGGGCGACCTCAAACTCGTCGTTGATCCGCTTCAGGAAGAGCAGCACGAAGATGAAGTCGCGGTACTCGGCGGCGTCCATCGTGCCGCGCAGGATGTCCGCCGCCGCGAAGAGATGGCGTTCCAGCTGCGCGAGCGTGAGCTTGGCCACGTGCGGCACTCCCCTGGGGTGGCTGTTCGTCCGGTTCGTTTGCACCGGGAAGCCTACGGCTTCGCACACCCTGGGGATGACCTTCCGCCTGACCGCCGTGCTCGGTGAGCAGTCACCTCACGACGGTCAGTACGAGGTGACGAGCAGGCCGTCCTCGATGAAACGCCATACGTCCGTGTACGGGTCCCAGTGGGTCTGGTCGGGGTGAGAGTGCTGCTCGTTCAGCCGCTGGGCGAACCTGCGGGCCCTCTCGTAGCGTCCCTCGATCTGGCCGGGCATGACGTGCTTCGCGAGCTCGCGCGAGACGGTCTTGATCGTGGGGCCGTAGGTCTGGGCGAAGCCCTGCTGCCCGCGCAGGCGCTCTGCCGCGCCGCCACAGCGCTCCTCGCCGAACCTACCGGTGTAGTTCTGGTAGTGCAGCAGCCGCCACAGCTCGAAACACGGGTGGGAAAAGGCCACCTGCACACCCGCCCTGTGGGCGTCGGCGAATGCCCTCGGGATGTCCTCGTGGCTGTCCCGGTCGAACAGGCACCAGACCTGGGGCCAGTTCCAGTCCCTGCCCTTGCCGTCGTCGTCGCCCTTGCGCAGGCCGGCCTTGCGCGCCGCGCGCTCGACAGGGCGGATCTTCGCGATTGCCGCCTCCACCAGCGTCAGCGGCTTGCGGTCCGCGGACGGGGCCGTTGCGTTTTCCAGGAAGTAGGTGACCTCGCGGCCCGGTTCACGCTTGCCGTGTTTGTGCACGTACCTGAAGAACTGCGGCTCCGTGACCTTGCCCTCAGTGAAGACGAACACCTCGCGAGGGCGTACCTTGCCGTGCGGGCCCTTCGAACGTTCCGGACTGTCCTTCCCCCTGGTCCTCGCCATCAGGAACCCCCCGCCTCCCGCGCCCTTGTCTCCAGCAGCTTCCGTCCGATCTCGCCCTGCGTCATGTCCGGCACTCCGCCAAAGGCCCCAGCGAGATAGGAGTCCGTCAGATCCTCTTCGGGCCCCGGCTCCACATCGCTGAGCGGATAGAGCTCGGTGGCGCCCGAGTCGTCCTTCTCCGTGAGCCAGATCTGGCCCGGCTCCAGCGGACGGCCGCCTCGGGGAACGCTCAGGAGGGAAGGGGCGTGCGAGGTGAAAACCAGCTGGGCGTTCTTCGTGTTCACCCAAGGCGCCTGGAAGAGGCGTAGGACCTCGGCGGCGAACCGCGGATGGAGGCTGGAGTCCAACTCGTCGATCAGCAGCACACCGCCGGTGTCCAGTGCGAGCAACAGCGGGCCGATCAAGGCGAACCACGAACGGGTACCGAAGGACTCACGCTGCCAGTCGAGGGCGACGGGTGTCCCGGTGTCGTCGCCGTGGAGCAGGCTGACCTTCGGCGCCTCGCCCGGCCGCTGCTCCACCGTGGCACCACGAATACCCAGGTCGGCTACGCGCAGCAGTTCCTCGATCCGGTCCCGCGACTTCTCGTCGAGGAGCAACCTGGCGGTGTAGCGCTCCCGATGAGGGCGCTCCGTCTCCGGTGTGACGTCGTAGAGGTTCTTCTTGAACCAGTCGTAGATGCGCGTGAGTTGCGGGTGATTGTCGTTGGCCGCGCGGCTGAGCAGGAGTGCGTCGGAGCGGGTGGTGCGGGCGAGCAGCGCGCGATCCTGGACGCGGTCGCCAGGAAACTCGAAGACGGTCGGGCGCGCGGCGTCACGGTCCAGCCACACCTGACGGCGTCCCTTGGGGTAGCAGTGCAGCCACTCCGACTCCACCCGTCGGGCACCGAGTTCGAACCCGTACGTCCACCGCACACCGTCGTCGAGGACGAAGTCAGCTTCGAAGAATGAGGACTCGGCGGCCATCTTCGAGTCGAGCGCGAACTCCTCACGGGGGATGCCCTCGTAGGACGTCCAGCGGCCGTACGAGTTGACGACCGCCTCCTTCATCTTCTGCAGAGCGAAGATGACATTGGACTTGCCCGACGCGTTGGCGCCGAACACCCCCAGGACGGGATACACCTGCAAGGTCTTGCCGTCGGACAGTTCAAGAGGGCGCGCATTGTCGGACTTCGCGTCGGACGGCACCGTGAAGGACAGCTCCTGCTCGTCGCGCAGGGATCGCACGTTGGCCGTGCGAAAGCTCAGCAGCATGCCGTCCTCCTCTCGTCGCGCACAGGGTATCCGTGTGATCGCAAATGCGCCTGCCGGACGGTCAGACCAGCCGTCGAGCCGTAGCCCACCGAGTCAGCTCATGCCGGTTCGACAGCTGCAACTTCCGCAGTACGGCCGACACATGGGACTCGACCGTCTTCACCGAGATGAACAGCTGCTTGGCGATCTCCTTGTACGCATAGCCGCGGGCGATGAGCCGCAGCACCTCGCGCTCGCGCTGCGTGAGGCGGTCCAGGTCCTCGTCCACCGGCGGCGCGTCCGTCGAGGCGAAGGCATCGAGGACGAAACCGGCCAGGCGCGGCGAGAAGACGGCGTCCCCGTCCTGCACACGGAAGATCGAGTCGACGAGGTCCGTCCCCGTGATGGTCTTGGTGACATAGCCGCGCGCGCCGCCCCGGATGACCCCGATGACGTCCTCGGCGGCGTCGGAGACCGACAACGCGAGGAAGCGGACCGGGTTTTCGGCGTCGCCCATCATCGAGGCGCTGCGGCGCAGCACCTCGACGCCGCCGCCGCCCGGGAGGTGCACATCGAGCAGGACGACCTCGGGCCGGGTGGCCGTGATGACCGTGACCGCCTGGTCGACGTCCGCGGCCTCGCCGACCACCTCGACGCCGGTGACCTCGGTCCGGCCGATCTCCGCCTGCACCCCGGTGCGGAACATCCGGTGGTCGTCGACGAGCACGACACGCACCCGCCGCCCGCTCCCGCCGTCGGCCCCGCCGGACTCCGCAGCGCCCGTCGCCTCAGTCGTCTCGTCACTCATGACGTCTTCTCCGCCCTCTCCATCTCCAGCTCGACTTCCGTGCCGCCGTCGGGCACCGCACGCAGTCGCGCCGTACCGCCGTGACGCTGCATCCGGCCGATGATCGATTCCCGTACGCCCATCCGGTCCGCGGGGACGGAGTCCAGATCGAAGCCCGGACCCCGGTCGCGTACCGACACAAAGACTGTGGTGCCCTCGACCTCGGCGAAAACCTGCACAGCGCCGCCCTCGCCACCGTACTTGGCGGCGTTCACCATTGCTTCCCGCGCGGCCTGCATCTGTGCGGTCAGCTTCTCGTCGAGCGGGCAGTCGCCGACCACCACGACCTCGATGGGCACCCCGTGCTTGTCCTCGACCTCGGCCGCCGCCTTGCGCACCGCGTCGGCCAGGGTGTCCGGCTCCTCGCCCTCTTCCTTGCCGGTGCCCTCCGGCTTGTAGAGCCAGGTGCGCAGGTCGCGCTCCTGGGCGCGGGCGAGGCGGCGCACCTCGTTCACGTTCTCCGCGTTGCGCTGGATCAGGGTCAGGGTGTGCAGCACCGAGTCATGGACATGGGCGGCGACCTCGGCGCGTTCCTGGGCGCGGATGCGCATGAGCCGCTCCTCGGACAGGTCCTGGGTCATCCGCACCAGATAGGGGCCCGCGAGCAGCGCGATCCCGACGAACACGGCGAGCGCGGCCTGCAGCACGGAGCCGAGGTCCTGGACCGAGCCCTGCAGCACGAAGATGCCGGTGACGCCGGCACCCACCAGGACGACGCCCGCCGCGGCCCGGGCGAGCTGCAGGGTCCTGCGTCGCCGTCCGACCGCCATCCAGCGGGCCCTGCGGGCGTTGTCCGCCTGCCGCCACACCAGGGCGACGCCCGCGCCGACCAGGAGGGTCGGCCACAGGTACGCGCGGGCGGAGTTGCTGATGTCGACCGTGCTCACGAAGACCATGGCCACGGAGACCATCGCGACGAACGCGAGGAGCTGGCCCTTGTCGACCTTGCGCACGACGAGCTTGCGCCGACCGTCGGCGCCCGTCTCCGTGGTGACGGTGTGCGGGCGCTCGGCGCCCACGCCGCCGACGCCCAGCGGGACGAAGAACCAGAACGCGGCGTAGAGGAGTGCGCCCAGGCCGTTGGCCATGAACAGCCCGATGAAGACGAGCCGCACCCAGATCACGGGCAGCCCGAGATGCCCGGCGAGCCCGCGCGCGACTCCCCCGAGCAGGCGTCCTTCGCCGCTTCGGTAGAGCTTGCGCAGCGGCTGGGGTGCTTCGGGTTGGACGGCTGCGGCTGGCATGCGTCGATCCTCACACGGGCGTGGCCCCGGGACATCAGGGTCTGGCCCCTAGGCGCCCCTGATCTTCCTTCTCCCCGCCCCGCCCCTTCCCGACAGTGACATTTGCGGCTCCGCCGCGGGCCTCAAACGCCGGACGGGCTGATAAATCAGCCCGTCCGGCGTTTGAGGACATCAGTGACAGTCGTTGAAGCCGACGGCAGTCTTACGGGAAGGGGCGGGGAGGGGAAAAGTCCGCCCCGTCAGGGGCGATATCAGGGACCGACCAGGGTCGCCCCACCTGCCCTGAGCACCAGAACACGGTCACCATGGACACATGACAGACCAGACCCCCACCGCGGAAGCGGAAGCGGAGGCCCCACCCAGGAAGCTGCGCCGCGACCGGCGCCACAAAACCCTGGGCGGAGTCTGCGCCGGCCTGGGCCGGCACACCGACATGGACCCGGTGATCTACCGCGTAACCCTCGCGGTACTAGCGATCACCGGCGGCCTGGGCCTGATCTTCTACGGCTTCGCCTGGCTCGCCCTCCCCCTGGACGACGAGGACGAGAGCGAGGCCCGCAAGCTGCTCACGGGCCGCGTCTCCGGAGCCGCACTCACCGCGATCCTGCTCGCCCTGATCGGCTGCGGCGCCCTCCTGTCGATGCTGAACAACGGCGGCGTCCTCACCTTCGCCACCGTCCTGACCCTGCTCCTCGCCGGCACCGGCTACTGGTCGCAGCAGCGCACCGCGGTGGACCCCGACCCGGTGACCGCCCAGACGGTGGAGGCCGCGCCCCCCGAGGCCCAGCCCCCGCCCGCCGCGACCGGCCCCTCCTGGTGGCGGGACCGCATCGTCAAGGACGGCACGCACGTGGGCGGCACCGGCTACCTCTGGGGCCCGCCGAGCGCGGCGGGCCTGTCCTTCGAGGACACCCGCCCCGCCCCCCGCAAGGCCACCCCGGACAAGCCCCGCGGCCCCCGCTGGCTGGGCGGCTGGATCTTCCTGGCCACGCTGCTCGCCGGCGGCCTGGGCACCGGCCTGACCTGGGGCGACCACTGGGGCGGCACCTCGCTCGGCACCAGCCTCCAGGTGGGCCTGGCCTGTGCGCTTGCGGTGCTCGGCCTGGGCATCCTGATCAGCTCGTTCCTGGGCCGCACGGGCGCCGGCTCGATCGTGCTCGCGGTGCTCACCTCGGCCCTCCTGGTCTGCGCGGCGGCCCTCCCGGCGAACATCAGCACCGAGTGGATCCGTACGGACTGGAAGCCCAAGACCGTCGCCGAGGTCCAGCACCGGTACGACCTCGGCACGGGCATCGGCACCCTGGACCTGAGCGGGGTCGCGCTCGACCCCAAGAAGCCCCTGGACATCCGCGCCGAGGTGGGCGCGGGCCGCATCAAGGTCGTCGTACCGAAGAACGCGACGCTCAAGCTGCGCGTGGAGGTCGGCATCGGAGACATCAGGCTGCCGGACGGAAAGCAGAACGACGTGGACATCAACCTGGACCAGGGCCGCCGGGCCACCTTCCCGCCACCCGAGGGGACCAAGTCGGGCGGCACGATCGAGCTGCGCGTCGAAGTGGGCATCGGACAGGCGGAGGTGACCCGTGCTGCGTCATGACTTCCAGCCCGGAAAGCTGGTCACAGGGGTCACGCTGCTGGCCGCCGCGGCCCTGTACCTGGGCGACGCGAGTGACGCCTGGCGGCTGTCGTGGTGGGTGGGCATCCCGGTGATCGCCGGCGGCCTGGCGCTCGCGGTGGTCGCGGCGGCGGCCGGTTACGGCGTACGTCGGCGGCGTTCGCGGAGCAACGAGTCGAGGGAGAACACGGACGCCCCGCCGAGCACCAGCGCCAGCCAACCCATGAGATAGGGCAGGTCGTTGCCGTAGTAGTAGGGGTCGGCGCCCCAGCTCCAGGTCAGCCAGAGGCTGAGGCTGATCAGGGCGCCGCCGAGTGCGGCGATCCGGGCGAAGAGGCCGAGCAACGTGCCGATCCCCACGGCGAGTTCACCGAAGGCGATGGCGTACCCGAAACCGACCGGGCTCTTCAGGGCCAGATCGATCAGCCCCGGAATGGCCGCGGAGTCGCGCAGGCCGCGCATCATGTCGCCGATCGAGTCGGTGCCCGAGGCGGACAGGAAGGCGGAGTCCGTCAGTTTGTCGAGGCCCGCGTAGACGAAGGTGACCCCGAGGAAGATCCGCAGCGGCAGCAACGCGTACCGGGACGCGGTCTCCTTCCAGCTGCCCGCCGCATCCGCACCCGTACGGGACGGGTCGGTCCGCATGCCGTGCGCCATGGTGCCCGCCACCTTTCGATTGATCCGTCAACAGACCTCAACAGACCATACGTACAGCGGTTCGGCCCTGCTCACCACAGACGCGGCACGATCCTGCGCCGCGCGGCTCAGTCCATCACCTCGACCGTGACCCGGTTGCTCTCCACCCCCGCGGCGGTCACCACCTGCACCTCCACCTGGCCGGGCTCCACGTCCACCGGCACCGGCACGGTCAGCACCGCGTCCGTGGGGTTGGTGAATCCGCCCGGCACCGGCACCAGCGGGACGTGCACGTGCACCGCCCCGATCCGCACGACCATCCGCGCGAGCCGGTCGGGCGTCTGTGCCCCCGGCGGTACGAAGCCGGCCCCGCGGATCTCGATGTCGTCGCCGGTCCGGATGGGCGCGTCCAGGTCCCCGGCCTCGCGGGCCCGCACCACGGAGAGGATCACCGGCCGCCCGCCCTCGGCGTACTTCCCCGCCACATACGTCGCCGCCGAGACAAGGACCAGGAGCGCGAGCCCCCACGGCAGATCCGGCAGCTGCTCGGGCCGCCGGGCCAGGCGCACCCCCGCGAACAGCACGGCGACCGCGCTGACGAGGGCGTACTGGGCATCGGCGAAGTTGCCGCGGCCCGCGTCGTCGGTGAGCAGATCGGCGGCGCGCGGCCGGTCGGCGCGCACCTTCTGCAGGCGCTGGCCCTGTACGCGCAGCGCGACGACGCGACGTACCAGCACGGCGACCGCACACACCACGGCCAGTACGGTCAACACCCCCGCCCCGCGCGCGAGTTCGAGCCCCGCGATGAGCGCGTCGCGCTCCCCGGGCCCGGAGGCGAAGGCCAGCTCCCAGGCCAGTACGAGCACCGCGAAGACGACCAGCAGCACCCACCCGGCGGCCACGGCGCGCGAGGTGGAGAGACGGTTGTCCTCCCCGATCACCGGCGCGAGCACCCCGCCCCGTGCCCGGTGCAGCTGCGCGACCGCCGCGAGCGCGCCCCCGACCAGGAGCGCGGCGAGCATCCCCGCGGTGCGCGCGGCCGTCCAGCCCGCCCCGATCGCGGTCAGCGCCTGCACCAGGAGCAGGGCGCCCACCGCGCCGGTGAGCACCTGGAGGGTGCGCCGCCAGAGGAGGTGCAGCCAGGCCTCGCCCTCGGCGCGGCTGCGTGTCGCGACTTCTGCCGCGGACTGGGTCAGCTCGTCCGACACCCACTGCCGGGACGCGCCCGCGGAGTGCGCGAGCGCGGCGGGCAGCCCCTCGCCGGTCGCCAACTCGTCGCGCCTGGCGCTGAATTCGGCAACGGCCCGCCGGTGCCCCTCGCGCGCACCGTGCGGACAGTCGCCGCAGGTGCAGCCGCCCCCGTGCACGCTCTGTCTCGCCACTTGCACTGCCACGCGCGAACCCCGTCCGTCCCTCGTCCGTACGCAGCCGCATATCGGGCCGTGTACCTGATCGTGTACCGAGTCGTGAACTTCCTTGCAGAGACAGGGAATTGTGCCGTATGTCAACGGCTTCACATACAGGTCGTCAGGTCAGAGCGAGTGATTGCCCGGTCGGTACGTTGACTTCAGCGCCGTACGGCATCCGGAGCCAACACCCCTACGATGAACGGCACATGCTTGCGCGCGGCCGCGATCAGCACCTGCCGCCCGGCGCCGTCACGGCATTCCACGACGTCGTACGCGTCCGCCACCTGGCGCGGATCGTCCCGGTACGGCGGCCGCACCCGCTGCACCGTCAGGTCGCCCGGCAGCTCCTGGCGCGTCTCGGCGCCGACCGGCGGGGCGCAGGTCGCCTCGAGGACTCCCCGACCGACCACCAGACGCCGGACGTTGCCGGAGTAGGGGGCGTCGACAGCCGCGTACGGAACGTCGCCGAGCACGATCCCCGGGAAGGTCTTCGTGCCAGTGCCCCGCAGGAACTTGGGCTTGACCTTGATGCCTTCGGGCCGGTCCCGGTACCGCAGCACGAGCGGCAGCAGGAGCGCCACCACCGGCACGGACGCGAGCGCCCCGACGGCCGCGGCGGTCCAGCGCGAGCCGAACACCTCGGGCACCATGATCCCGGCCAGGAACCACACCGGGGCCGCCAACACCATCCAGGCCCCGAGCAGCCCCGCCTGCCAGGGATGGCGTACCCGCGTCCGCGCGGCCCAGCGCGGGGTCGCCCAGGCGAGAGCAAGAAGACCCGATCCGAACGGCAGCAGGCCGAGCCCGACGGCCCCGGCCACACTGCTGTTGATCTCCGGGTGGGCGTGGGTGCGCTGCCTCGCGCCGGCCGCGGTGGCGACGTAGCGGATCTCTCCCCGCCAGCGCACCACCGTCACCCGGTCACCCGGACCGACGGAGCCGTACACCGGATCGTCGTCGTCCAGCCTGACGTCCGCCTCGGGCGCACTGCCCTCCCGCAGGGTGAGGTAGTACCGGGTGGACTTCTTCCGGCGCTCCGCCCGCTTGTCCTCGACGGTCGCCTGCCCCGACCGCAGACAGTCCTCGCCGCGCTCCCCGGCCGGGCACGCCCGGGCCGCCCGGAAGTCCGTCACCTCGGCCTCGGACCTCGGCTGCACCACCGCGAGCAGGAACGCGGCCACCATGAGGCACACCGCTCCGGCCACGACCGACACGATCGTCCGCGCCCGGCCCGGCCGGGTTCCGTCCGCCCCCGTCACCCCACCCATTGCACGCACACTCCCGCTCAGGACAGCAGGTCCGGCTCCCCCCTGCTGATGTCCTGCCACAATGCCTGATAGCTGATCCAGGCGACCAGATCGCTGCCGAGTTGCTCCCGCATCGAGACCGCCTGCTTGTGGTCGATCAGGATGGGCCGCCCGGCCGCCCGCGCGTCCAGCTGCACCTGGCAGGAGCGCTCCATGGTGAGGAACCACCAGGCCGCCGCGTCCACCGTGTCGCCGACGGTGAGCAGCCCGTGGTTGCGCAGGATCAGGGCCTTGTGGGCGCCGAGCGCGTCCGCGATCCGGCGGCCCTCCTCGGCGTCCACGGCCACGCCCGTCACGGAGTTGTAGAGCGCGTGGTCCGCGTAGAAGGCGCAGGCCTCCTGGGTGATCGGGTCGAGCAGCTCGCCGAGCGTGGACAGGGCGCGGCCCTTCAGCGAGTGACAGTGAGCCACCGCGACCACGTCCGGCCGCGCGGCGTGCACCTGCGCGTGCACCGTGAAGGCGGCCTGGTTCACATGGGAGCGGCCCTGGACGACCTGTCCCTCGCCGTTGACCAGGATCAGATCGCTCACGGTGATGTGCTTGAAGGGCATCCCGAAGGGGTTCACCCAGTAGCAGTCAGTGAACTCCGGGTCCCGCGCGGTGATGTGGCCCGAGACGCCGTCCTCGAAACCGAACCGCCCGAAGAGCCGCAGCGCCCCCGCAAGCCGCTCCTTGCGATGGCGCCGCTCGTCGGCGAGCGACTCGTGGACGGGCGGCAGGGAGAACTGCAGCTGGTCGGTGGGTATCGGCGTGGGCTGGCCGGGCGCGTGCGTCGACATGGACCGGAAGGTACCTGTGAGTAGCACAGGAGGACAGAGCCAGGCTGTGAAGAGAGTGAGCCGACCGCGCCGAATTCTTCGGGAATCCAGAAAGAATCCAGACAGGAGGTGTCTGGTATTCGCTCCACACTGAACGCATGTCGTTCAACTGGGAAGCCTTCACCGCAGCCGAACCGACCCTCGCGAAGACCGTCGAAGACCGCTTCACCGCCTTCACCCACCACACCCTCGCGACCCTCCGCAAGGACGGCACCCCGCGTCTGACGGGGCTCGAAGTCCGTTTCCTGGCAGGCGAGTTCTGGCTCGGCATGATGCCGGGCTCGGCCAAGGCACTCGACCTGCAACGCGACCCTCGCTTCAGCATCATGGCCAACCCGGGCGCCGGCGGTGACATGCCCGACGGCGACGCCCGCATCGCGGGCCGCGCGATCGAGGTGACCGACCCGGAGGTCCGGGCGCGCTACACGGGCGTGGTCGATCCGCCCGACCCGGACTCCTTCCACCTCTTCCGTACGGAGCTGACCGAGGTGGTCAGGACGTACCTGGAGGCGAACGAGATCGTCGTCGACCTCTGGAAGCCGGGCCGGCAGGTGCGTTCGTTCCGCAGGTCGTAGCCGTACGCAGCCGAAGGCGCCGCCCGCATCCCGCGCGGGCGGCGCCTTCGGTCACGTACTGCCGGTGGGAACTACTCCCACTCGATGGTGCCCGGCGGCTTGCTCGTCACGTCGAGCACCACGCGGTTCACATCGGCCACCTCGTTGGTGATCCGGGTCGAGATCTTCGCGAGCACCTCGTACGGCATCCGCGTCCAGTCCGCCGTCATGGCGTCCTCGGACGAGACGGGGCGCAGGACGATCGGGTGGCCGTACGTCCGGCCGTCACCCTGCACGCCCACGCTGCGCACGTCCGCGAGCAGGACGACCGGGCACTGCCAGATGTCCCGGTCGAGGCCGGCCGCGGTGAGCTCCTCGCGGGCGATGGCGTCGGCCTCGCGCAGCAGGTCCAGGCGCTCCTTGGTGACCTCGCCGACGATGCGGATGCCGAGGCCGGGGCCCGGGAAGGGCTGGCGCTGGACGATCTCGTCCGGCAGGCCGAGCTCCTGGCCGACCATGCGGACCTCGTCCTTGAACAGCTTGCGCAGCGGCTCGACGAGCTCGAACTCGATGTCGTCGGGGAGGCCGCCGACGTTGTGGTGCGACTTGATGTTGGCGGTGCCGGTGCCGCCACCGGACTCGACCACGTCCGGGTACAGCGTGCCCTGCACGAGGAAGCCGACCGCCGGACCCGCGTCGGCGATGATGTCGGCCTGCGCCTGCTCGAAGACCCGGATGAACTCGCGGCCGATGATCTTTCGCTTGGTCTCGGGGTCGGAGACACCGGCCAGCGCGTTCAGGAAGCGCTCCTCGGCGTCGACGACCACGAGGTTCGCGCCGGTCGCGGCCACGAAGTCCTTCTCGACCTGCTCGGTCTCGCCCTTGCGCATCAGCCCGTGGTCGACGTACACGCACGTCAGCTGGGAGCCGATGGCCTTCTGCACGAGCGCCGCGGCGACCGCCGAGTCCACGCCGCCGGACAGGCCGCAGATGGCGCGCTTGTCGCCGACCTGCTCGCGGATGAGGGCGACCTGCTCCTCGATGACATTGCCGGTGGTCCAGTTCGGGGTGAGCCCCGCGCCCCGGTACAGGAAGTGCTCGAGCACCTGCTGGCCGTGCGTGGAGTGCATGACCTCCGGGTGGTACTGGACGCCGTACAGCTTCTTCTCGTCGTTCTCGAAGGCGGCGACCGGTACGACGTCGGTGGACGCCGAGACGGTGAAGCCCTCGGGGGCGGCGGAGCAGGCGTCGCCGTGCGACATCCACACGGACTGCTCGTCCGGGGTGCCCTCGAAGAGGGTCGAGCCGGACTTGCTCACGTGCAGCGGCGTACGTCCGTACTCACGGGCGCCGTTGTCGTCGACGGTGCCGCCGAGCGTCGTGGCCATGAGCTGGAAGCCGTAGCACATGCCGAAGACCGGGACCCCGGCCTCGAAGAGCTCGCGGTCGAGGCGGGGCGCGCCCGGCGCGTACACCGACGAGGGGCCGCCGGACAGGATGATCGCCGCGGGGTTCTTGGCGAGCATCTCGGCGACCGGCATGGTGCTGGGCACGATCTCGCTGTAGACCCGGGCCTCACGCACACGGCGGGCGATGAGCTGGGCGTACTGGGCGCCGAAGTCGACGACCAGGACGGTGTCGGGAGCGGCGGCAGCGGGGGCCGCTCCGGCGTCGGCGGAGGGGGAGGCTGGGGGCACGGCGGCGGCCTTCCGGCATCGAGCAGGGAACTGCAGCGTGCAGAGCAGGGTTCTGCGAGCAGGGATCTGCAGGTGTCTGGTGTTTCGTCGATTCTAACGGGGCTCGGGACCGCCTTTTCGTCTCACCATCCGAACCCGGACTGCCCCGGATGGCGTCTCACCATCCGAACCCCGGCCGGTCCCGGATTGACCGGGCCCGCGCCCGTGGGGTCATACTGTTCCCGTGACCAAGCACCTCAGCTTCCTCTTTACCTATGGCAACCGGCCCGCCGGCTGCCATGGTCGAGCTGCTTGATCCACTGACAAGCGACTTCCCAGGCGCCCCGGGCCGACAGGCCCGGGGCGCGCTGTGTTTTCCGGGCCGAGTCGCCGCTCGGGGCCTACGCACCAAGGAGCCCCGCCATGACCACCACCACGACCGAGAAGACCGGCGCCCGCACGACCGAGGCCGCCGACCTCATCGGCAACGCCCGGACACGCATCGACGCCCTCGACGACCGCATCATCGGTCTCGTACAGGAACGGATGGCCGTCTCGGCGGTGATCCAGGAGGCGCGGATCACATCGGGCGGCCGCCGCGTGAACCTCTCCCGCGAGATGGAAGTCCTCGCCCACTACAGCGACGCCGTGGGCAAGCCGGGCACCGCGCTCGCCATGACGCTGCTGGAGCTGTGCCGGGGCCGGATCTGAGGGCCGGTCCGAGGGGCCGGACCTGAGTTCGGGCGCGCTCTCACCCGTACGGCGCGTGACCGGTGAGCGACGGACTTCGTTGGTCCCGGTGTCCGTGCCAGCCAGGGGCGGGCCCGTAGAAACCACGCGTGGCTCCGCTGGAGCGATGAGACGTACGGATCGGCTGTGCCGGTGTCGTACGTCGTGGGACCTCGCTTCAGTTCGTGACCGGACAGCAGGGGACAGCAGCCCGGTCACATTGAGAAAGATTGGCCGGCTCCGGGGACGCCCGGGGCCGGCCAACGGTTCTTCTGGCCGAAACGGTTGCGCGGGCCGCGAATCATCCACCACGATGCGTAGAGGCACGCAGTCCCAACTGCCGTACTCCACAAGCCTATTGCCAAAGGTCGAGACCAGCCGCGCGCCCCTCGTGCGCCGGGTCGCCGACCAGCTCCCGCATCCAGCGGCGCACCCCCCGGCGCCGCTCCGCAACACCGACTCTGCCCTGACGTCGGTGTGGCAGCGAAGGGCCCCGCGGATCCGCTCCGCGGGGCCCTTCGCCGTGCCCAACCAACTTTCGGGGCAAGCTACTTGGCGACCTGCTCCAGCTTGGTCAGCTGAGCGTCGATCAGCTTCTGCGGAACCGTGCCGGGAGTGCTGCTCCCGATGTTGCCGGAGTAGAAGACGGCCACGGTCGAGCCACTGCGGAAGACGTTGAACGTCACCGCCTGGGTGTCCCCGTCGTCGCCCTTCGTCATCATGCTGTACGCGACGCCCTCGTCGCCGCCCTTCGGGTCGGGCAGCGCCTTGGTCTGGGAGAACCCACCACCGTCGGCGTCGAACTTCTGGCACTTGCCCACGGCGGCGCGCACATCGGCGACGATCTTCGTCGCATCGGCCTGCTCGTGCGCGAGCAGCCCGACGATGTTCATCGAGGAGAAGTCCGTGGGCATCCCCATGGCCGCGGCGCGGGCCTTGGCCTCCGGGTGGCTGTTGATGGTGGCGGCGTCGGCGAGCGCCTGGCACTCCGCACCCACCGTGATCGGCTTCTCCAGGTCCCCGCCGGGGCCGCCGTCGAACTTGAGGCCCGGCACGTCGCTGCCCGAGACGAGGGCCTTCTTCAACTGGGCCTCGGTGAGCGGCCCGGCGCCCTTCGGCTCCTCGGAGGGCTTGTCGGAGGGCTCGTCCGAAGCCTTGTCGTCGCCTCCGCCGGTGGTGCCGGCCGAGGCACCCTTGGACGGCTTGGTCGGCTTGTCGTCGGCCTTGTCGTCGCCCCCGCCACAGGCGGCGGTGAACCCGAGGGCGGCCACGACGGAGGCGGCAAGGAGTACTCGGGAAACGGTGGACCTCGTGGACTTCAACGTGCTCACGCACCCTTCTTCAACTTGGCGAGCTGCGCTTCGATGACCTCGGCCGGGACTTCCGTCTTCTCCGGCTCCAGGTAGTTCAAGGTGGACGCGGCGACCAAGGTCGAACCGCTGCGCACGACCGTGACGAACATCGGCATCTTGTCGCCGTCGAAGTCACCGCTCACGCGGTACGAGACCGCCTCGTCCCCCACCTCCGGCGCGGGCAGAGCCTTGACGCCGTCGTACTTCATCTCGAGGTGCTCGTACTTGCCGCCGCACTTCTCCACGGAGGTACGCAGATCACCGATGACCTTCTCGGCATCGGCCTGCTCGTGCGAGAGCAGCACGAGCGAAGTGTAGTTGGCGTCGGTGGAGTCCTTGCCGGCGGGCGTGATGTTGCGGCCGAGCGAGGCCTTGGCCTCGGGCTGCGTGCCGAAGAAGAACATGTCCGCGACGGCCTGGCAGGCCTCGGGCTTCGCGGGCATGTTCAGGTTGAGGATCTCGTCCTTGGCCTTGGCCTCGAACTTGTAACCCGCGACATCGCCCTTGCCGACGATGACTTCCGCCAACTGCGCGGCACTGAGCGCGCCCGCGGCGGCCTTCTTCGGCTTGTCCGCCTGCGCGGCCGCCGCCTTGGAGGGCGAGGGCCGCTCCTTGCCCTCCGCGCTGTCGCCCTTGCCGCCACAGCCGGCGGCGGTAAATCCCAGAGCAGCCACGACCAGTGCGGACACCGCACCCCGCGACAGAGTTGCCTTCAACGTTCCCTGCTTTCACGTTCTCCGGGCACACGCACCCATGGCGTACCCGGAGGTAATGAAAGGCCCAAGTCTCGGCCCTGAACAGGGAATTCCGGTAACGATCGGAGATCGCCGAAAAGGTTGTACGGGGCCTCATCACGGGCCGGCAACGGCTGCGCTCCGCCGGGGTGGGCTCCGCCGGGGCGCGTGGCCGGGTCAGTCGTCGTAGTCCTCGGCGAGGCGGAGGCCCAGGTCTCGTTCCCAGTCCTGGGCCCAGTGGCGGATCTCTGCGATCTGTTCGTCGGTCAGGCCGTACGCCGCGAACTCCTCGTCGCTCACCCAGACCAGGGCCTCCAGGCGGTCGCGCAGCTCGCGGAGGTCGAAGTCCTCCGCATTCCGGGCGCCGAGCCGCTCCAGTTCGGCCATCGGATGGTCGGCGCTCATGGCATGCACGTCGATCGCGTCCCGGGGAAGGCCACGGTCGCCGAGCGCCCGCATCTTCGTGGCCACGACATCGGCGATGTCGATGACGGGCCCGACGTCCATGACGACCGGGGGCCGCCAGAGCACCTCCTTGAGCAGGTCGACCTCGCAACTCGCCTCGGTGACGGGATCGGTGGCCAGGAGGCGGGCCAGGCGTGGGGTCACGCTGACGTTCGAGATGCGCCAGCCACGCTTCCCCAGGCCCGCGGTCAGGACCTCGACGATGTCCTCTATCGGCGCCGGGTCCTGCGTGGCGAAGTCGAGGTCCTGGCTCGGCCGGCTGACGACGCCGTGCGCCTGGACGGCGTACCCGCCCATCAGCGCCAGACCGAACACACCACCCACCTCGAACGCATCCGCCAGCAGTCGGCGATGCAGTTCCGGCATCCTCACGCGCTACCGGCCTCTCGAAGCTCGGCGAACGTGTCCTCCCAGACGGTGCGCACACCTCGGCCGAGCATCTTGCGCAGGATGGGCCAATGGGCGACCAGAAGGTCCCCGTCGAGGTACGCGACGAAGTCGTCCCGCAGTCCGTTGTTGAGGACGATCCGGTACATCCCGAGCAGCAGCTTGGTGTTCCCCAGATCGAAGGCGCGCAGCCCGGACCAGGCCAGGTGCAGCGGCAGCTCGACCGTGCCGGTCACCGGCCCGGCCAGCTCGTCGAGCGATCCGGGCAGCCGGTCGGCGCCGTAGCTCCACCGCGCGAATGCCTGAGGATTCCGGTCTCCGTCCACGCCGCCAGTATGCCGCGCACGCTGCGTGAGGGCCCCGCGATTCATGCAGCAACCACCGCCTCGGCCGCGACTCCGAGCTCGAACCAGAGCAGCTTGCCGCCCCGCCCGAAGAGGTCGTCCCCCAGCGGGTAACCGCCCCAGTCATCGGCCCACAGCCGGACGAGGAGGAGGCCGCGCCCGCCATCGTCCTCGTCGGCCGCCGGGGCGGTCCGCAGTGGCCTCGACGGACGGTCGAAAGGGGGCGGGATGTGCGGGTTGGAGTCCCACACCCCGACCCTCAGACGTCCGCCCTCACCCCCACGCACCCGCATCGCCGCCGCGCCCTTTGCATGCCGGTATGCATTGGTGACCATCTCCGAGGTCAACAGCTCGGCTGTATCGAGGAGTTCGGGCATGCCATGCCCTGCGAGTGCGGCCCGGAGGGTCATGCGGGCGACGCGCGGAGCACGCGGATCGTGGGGCAAGTGAAGGGCGTACGACCAGGGTTCGGGCGGGGATACGGTGACCATGAGCTCCGCCTGCGGTGGGGGAATCGGGTTCACCAACGGGCTCGGCCGGGCGGTGGCATGTCGCGTTCGCGAGGGGACGCGGAGCGCTTCCGGCTTACGGGCCAGGCCAGTTGGGCGGCTTGGGACTCACCGTAGCGGCGCCCGTAGAATGGTTCCTACGGAATCTGCGGATGTATCCGACGTTCCACCCGTGTGGGTGACGGACGACAAGGAAGCGGACGAGCATGCCACCGAGGCCAACCCCCACCGCACGCCAGCTCCGCCTGGGAGTTGAGCTGCGCAAGCTGCGAGAGCAAGCCGGACTGACCGCTCGCGAGGCGGGCGAGATGCTCGGCGCCAACCAGGCGCGCATCAGCAACATCGAAACGGGGCGCTTCGGCCTCAGCGAACAGCGCATCCGCACCCTCGCCCGGAACTACGACTGCACCGACGAACCTCTCGTCGACGCCCTCGTCGCCATGGCGTCCGATCGGAAACGTGGCTGGTGGGAGGAGTATCGCGACACCTTGTCGCCCCGCATGCTGGACTTGGCCGAGATGGAGCACCACGCCAAGGCCCTACGCGTCGCCCAGGTCATCAACATCCCCGGCTTGCTCCAGACTCCCGAGCACGCCCGCGCGCTCTTCCGCGAAGTAGTCCCCGCCCTACGCCCGCACGAGATCGAGTACCGCGTCTCCCACCGCATCAAGCGCCAGGCCATCCTGTTCCGGGATGAGCCGATGCCGTACACCGCGATCATCCACGAGGCCGCCCTGCGCATGCAGTTCGGCGGACGCGAAGTGGCTCGCGCCCAGTTGGCCCACCTGGTCGAGACGAGCGAGTCACCTCACGTCTCGCTGCGCGTCATCCCCTTCGACGGCACCTCGTTCCCCACCGTTGGGCACGGCCTCGACTACGCCTACGGCCCCGTACCGGCACTCGATACCGCACAACTGGACGCGGCCCATGGCAGCGAACTCATCGATGCATCAGCACAGTTGACCAAGTACCGACTGGTGCTGGACCGCATGGAGAAGGCCACCCTGGAGCCGGACCCGTCCCGCACCCTCATCCAGCGCATCGCCCAGGGCACCTGAAAGGCCACCATGACCAACCTGACCTGGCAGAAGTCCACGTACAGCGAGGAGGCGTCCTCCTGCGTCTACGTCGCCACCACCCCCGCCGGAACGATCCACCTCCGCGAAAGCGACGACCCCGAGGTGATCCTGAGCGCGTCCCCCGACTCCCTGCTCGCCCTGATACGAGCCCTCAGGAGCCGCGCTTCTTGAGGCGAGGGGCTTCGTGGGGGGAAAGTGCCACCAGGCGGCCCGATATGCCCGATACAACTGCCCCTTTTCCCCCACGCACCCCCAGGAGGCCTCCCCTCCGGGGCGTACGTCGGCCCGCGAGCCACCGCAAGCAACAAGCACACCTTGTGACTCAGGCCACATAAGAATTCTGTGAATGCCCGCACAACCATTCACACCCATCACAGGTCACACATGCGAACCAACGGCCACACCTGTACCTCCATACGGGAGGGCCCCCGACCTGTGCCGCGCTTGCCCGCGTGGACACCGCACCTCCCGAGGTCTTCATGAAGCTTCGCCGTGTCATGGCCGCTGCGGCCGTTACGGCCGTCATAGCCCCCGCCGCTCTGCTGTCGGCGACGGCTGCGTACGCGACGGAGGAGACGCCCGGCGCGACGCCGAGTGCCTCGGAGACCACGCCGGAGACGGGCACACCGACGCCGACCGCGCCCGAGACGACGCCGGAGACGGGCACACCGACGCCGAGCGCCTCCGAGACCACGCCGGAGACCGGCACCCCGACGCCGACCGCGTCCGAGACCACGCCGGGCGCCACCCCGACCGCGACGGAGAGCGAGACGGTCTCCCCGTCGCCGGACCCGGACGAGTGCACCACCGTGACGGACGGCGCGAGCATCGAGACGACCCTCACCGGGCTGCCCTCGAAGATCGTCGCCGGCTCGGGCTGGCACAACTTCACCTACGAGGCGACGAACACCTCCGACCAGGAGATGCACGCCATTCAGGCGTATGTCGACGTCATCGGTATCGACGGGGCAGACCTCGAGGTGATCTCCAAGTACCTCTCGGTCGAGTGGAAGAGCGAGTCCGGCTGGGAGTCGATCGCCGACACGGCCGGCTACTTCGGCACCGCCGAGAAGGTCGCCGCGGGCGAGACCATCACCGCTGAGCTGCGCGTGAAGGTCGACGCCAAGGCCCCGGCCGGCTACGGCTACGCGTTCAGCTCCGGCGTCTACGTCTCCGAGGACGGCGACTGCGAGTTCAGCGAAGACATGATGTTCGAGTTCGACATCCTCGCCGCGGGCAGCAAGCCGGGCAAGGTTCCGCCCGCCAAGGGCAAGCCGGGCAAGGGCAACAAGCCTGCCCCGCAGGGCGGCCACGAGGAGATCGACGGCAACCTCGCCTCGACCGGCTCCAGCTCCCAGCTCCCCGTCATCGGCCTGATCGGCGGCATCACCATCGTCGCCGGTGCCGGAGTCGTCTTCGCGATGAAGCGCCGCAAGAGCGCCGACGCCGCGTAAGGCACGGCAACACCCCACACACGTAAGGGACCTGCGCTCGGAGGGGGGCGCAGGTCCCTTTCGCATGCCTCACTTCAACGGCTTCGTACGCGCTACTTCTTCGGCGGAACCGCCGGCATCCCCAGGAACGGCAGCTTCAGCGCGCCGAACGCATCCGCCGGCACCACCGGCGACTTGGGCGTCACAGCCGTGAGCCGCGCATACTCCGAGCCCTGGGCCGGACGCGCGTCCGCCTCGCCCTTGTTGGGCCACAGCGACATCGCGCGCTCGGCCTGGGCGGTGATCGTCAGGGACGGGTTCACGCCCAGGTTCGCCGTGACCGCGGCGCCGTCCACCACGGAGATGCCCGGGTGGCCGTACAGCCGGTGGTAGGGGTCGATCACCCCGGACTCGGCCGAGTCGCCGATCGGGCAGCCGCCGAGGAAGTGGGCGGTCAGGGGCGTGCCCATCAGCTCGCCCACGTTGGACCCGGCGAAGCCGTTGATCTCCTCGGCCAGCAGGGTCGCGGCCTGCGTCGCCTCGCGGATCTGGTTCGGGTTGGGCGCGCCGTGGCCCTGCCGGGCCGTCAGCAGACCCTTCCCCAGGCCGCCCGGTTTCCGGTACGTCGTCAGGGAGTTGTCCAGGGACTGCATCACCAGGCCGATGATCGTGCGCTCCGACCAGCGGCGGTTGGAGAGCGAACGCATCATCAGCCAGGGGTGCTTGGCACAGTTGCCGAGCCAGCCGAGGACCCGCCGGGAGGAGTAGGGGACCTGGAGGATCGTCATGCCGCCCATGGCGTTCGAGCCCTTGCCGTAGCGGACGGGCTCGATGTGGGTGCTGTCGTTGGGGTGGATGGAGGACGTGATCGCGACGCCCCGCGTGAAGTCCACCTTCGCGGCCCCGTGGCGCTTCTTGTACCGCCTGTTGTCGGTCTGGGCGCCGACCAGGGCCTCGGAGTTCGTGCGGGTCAAGTCGCCCAGTCGAGAGGACAGTTGGGGCAGCAGGCCGGTGTCCTTCATGCGGTGCAGGAGCGTCTGCGTGCCGTACGTGCCCGCCGCGATCACGACCCGCGAAGCCGTGAACGTACGCCCCTGACCCTTCCTCTTCTTGTCCGTCGGCAGCGTGGCCACCGCGAAGCCGCCCCGCGAGTCCTCCGTGACGGAGACGACGGACGTCATCGGGTGGATGACGGCACCCGCCTTCTCCGCCAGATACAGATAGTTCTCGTTGAGGGTGTTCTTCGCGCCGTGCCGGCAGCCCGTCATGCACTCCCCGCACTCGGTGCACGCCTTGCGGGACGGGCCCGCGCCGCCGAAGTAGGGGTCCTGGACCTCCGCGCCGGGCTTGGCCTTCGCCGAGCCGTCGGCATCCGAACCGTCCCCGTAGAAGACCCCGACCGGCGCCATGTGGAAGGAGTCCCCGACCCCCATCGCCTCGGCGGTCGCCTTGAGGTGGACGTCGGATGGGGTCATGGTCGGGTTGAGCCGTACGCCGAGCATGCGCTGCGCCTGGTCGTAGTACGGCTTCAACTCCTCCTGCCAGTCGGTGATGTCCTTCCACTGCGGGTCGTTGAAGAACGCGGCCGGGGGGACGTAGAGCGTGTTGGCGTAGTTGAGCGAACCGCCGCCCACCCCCGCGCCCGCGAGCACCATCACATTGCCGAGCAGATGGATGCGCTGGATGCCGAACAGGCCGAGCGCCGGGGCCCAGAGGTAGTTCTTCAGGTCCCAGGAGTTGCGCGGCAGCGTCTCGCGCGTGAAGCGGCGGCCCGCCTCAAGGACGCCGACGCGGTAGCCCTTCTCCGAAAGCCGCAGCGCGGAGACTGCGCCGCCGAAGCCGGAACCGACGACCACGACGTCGTAGTCGTACGCCTGTTGATTCTGGACAGACTCGTCCTGGGACACCGATACCTCCGTAGAAACCTGCAGGTCAGCGACGTACGAGCAGAAGGGGAAACGGGCGGGTCAGCGGAGGCGGAACACCTTCATCGCCTTCAGGCTGCGGCTCATGAACGCCGCGTACTTCTCGTCGTTCATCCCGAACGAGGGGGCCATCGGCATGATGCGCTGGTGCGCGACCGTCTGCGCCTCGGTGTACTTGAGGATGCCCTCGGAGCCGTGCCGGCGGCCGAGGCCGGACTCCTTCATGCCGCCCATCGGGGACTGGACGCTGCCGTACGCGGGCGCGTAGCCCTCGTTGACGTTGACGGTGCCGGTACGCAGCCGGGCAGCGACCGCCCGGCCCCTGCGCCCGTCCTTCGTCCAGACCGACGAATTGAGGCCGTACGGCGTCGCGTTGGCGAGCTCGACCGCCTTGTCCTCGTCCTTGAAGCGGTAGATGGAGACGACCGGGCCGAAGGTCTCCTCGGTGCACACCGCCATCGGGTCCTCGACGCCGTCCAGGATGGTCGGCTCGAAGAAGAAGGGGCCGATGTCGGGACGGGCGACGCCGCCCGCGACCAGCGTCGCGCCCTTCGCGACGGCCTCCTCGACGTGCCGCTTGACCGTCTCGATCTGGCGCTCGCCGACGAGCGAGCCCATGTCGGCGCCGTACGCGAGGGACTTGCCGAGGCGCATCGCCTTGGTACGGGCGGCGAAGCGCTCCACGAACGCGTCGGCGATCGACTCGTGGACGTACAACCGCTCGATGGAGATGCAGAGTTGACCGGCGGAGGAGAAGCAGGCGCGGACCGCACCGGCCGCGGCCTTCTCCACGTCCGCGTCGTGGAGCACCAACATGGCGTTCTTGCCGCCGAGTTCGAGCGATACGCCGACGAGGCGGGCGGCGGCGCCCTGCGCGACCTCGCGTCCCGTGCGGGTCGAGCCGGTGAAGGAGACGTAGTCGGCGTGCTTGACCAACTCCGGGCCGATGACCGGGCCTTCGCCGAGCACGACCTGGAAGACCTCGGCGGGCAGACCGGCCTCGATGAGGAGGTCACGCGCCCAGAGCGCGGTGAGGCAGGTCTCGGTGTCGGGCTTCATCACGACCGCGTTGCCGGACACGAAGGCCGGGAGCGCGTCGCCGACGGAGAGCTCGAAGGGGTAGTTCCAGGGGGCGATCTGGCCTACCACGCCCCGGGGTTGGCGGTTCTCGGTGACCTTGGTGAGGGTCGGCACGGCGCCCGTGTGGCGCTTGGGGCGCAGGTAGGAGGGGGCCTTGCGGCCGTAGTGGCGGGCCGCGACGGCCACCGCCTGGACTTCCTCGTGCGCGTGCAGGCGGGCCTTGCCGGTCTCCAGCTGGATGAGGTCGAGGACCTCGGCCTGGCGGGCGAGCACCAGGTCGTGGAAGCGGAGCAGGACCGCGGCGCGCTGCCGGACCGGCACCTGGGCCCATATGAGCTGGGCCTCGCGGGCCCGCTCGAAGGCGAGGGTCACGTCGTCGGGCGTGGACTCGGGCAGGTCCGCCAGCTTCTCGCCGGTGAACGGGGTGTGGTTGGCCGTCCGCCCACCGCCCACGACACCGCGGGTGAGCTGGGCGACCAGCTCGGGCGTGACGACGTCGGACGCCGTACGGGCGCCTTGGGGGGCCGGGGCGAGGGGGTTCGTGCCGGCGGCGGTGGGGGCGGGGGCCTGCGAGTCCGTCATGGCGTGAGCGTACGGCGCCGGGACCGGTTTGTGTACCCGTCGGTAACGCGCCTTCACCGGCTTTCACGGGCTCCGCACACCGCGCCAGCGATCGCTGGCAGCAAAGGGCCTGATCAGGGGCTTGTCGGCCGCGGCGGGGGGCTCAGTCGAATTTCAGCCGGTCGCGCAGCTGCTTGTACGCGGTCATGCCGCGCTTCTCGGCGGCGGTGCCCTTGGGCATGTCGACGAAGAGCTCGTAGTGGACGCCGCGGTCGGTCACGACGTACAGGGTCACGCGGCGATGAAAGCCCTCGTCCTGGTACGTCGAGTCGACCAGGGCCGCGGGCAGCGGGTCGGCACCGGGACCCCCGGCACCCGGGAGTTCCAACGACGACTGGTAGGCCGTGTCGCCCGCGTTCTGCATCTTCGCCTTCTCGCTCATCGCCCAGGTGCCGACCTCACCGGGACCGCCGTACTGCCGGGTCACGCTCAGCCAGACGTCGTCGTCCCCGGAACGGAACATCACGCGGGTCGTGGTCCGCTCGATCTCCGTGTGGGCCTCGGGCACCGCGAGCCGGGCGCCCAGCTCCTCGAACGTGCGGTAACCGCCGCTCGCCGGGGGCAGGCCGTCTTCCGGGTCCCCGTCCGAGGCGAGGTACAGCCACCCTCCGGTGCCGAGCGCCCCTGCGGCGACCACGCCGGCGAGGCCGGTGAGCAGGCGCCGGCGACCCGGGTCGCGTACGGCCGAAGGCCTGGTGTCGCTGTCCGGGGAGGGGGTGAACTTGCGGGTGGGGGCGGGGTCTTCGGGTGCGGAGAGCCGCTCGGTGGCCGCTTCCGTTCCGGCCTCCGGCTCTTCGGCAGTGACGGCCTCTTCGACCGTACGTCCCGCCGCCGCCTCCCCCAGGAACCGCGTCACCGCCTGAGCCGAAGGCCGCTCCTGCGGCGGCTTCGCCAGGAGCCCCATGATCAGTGGGCCGAGGGCGCCCGCCTGCCGGGGCTGCGGCGGGGTGTCCGTCAGGATCGCGGCCAGCGTCGACTCAAGTGACGTACGCCGGAACGGAGACACGCCCTCGACGGCGGCGTAAAGCAGCACACCGAGCGACCACAGATCGGACTCGGGCCCCACGCTCACGCCCGCCATGCGCTCCGGCGCGATGTAGTCGAGCGAGCCGACGAACTCGCCGGTCACCGTGAGGGTTTCCTCGCCCTGGATGTGCGCGATGCCGAAGTCGGTGAGGACGACGCGACCGTGCGGGCCGATCAGGACGTTCGCGGGCTTCACGTCGCGGTGCAGGATGCCCTTGGCGTGCGCGGCGGCCAGCGCGCCGACGAGGGCGAGGCCGATCCGGGCGGCCTCGGCCGGGGGCAGCGGGCCGCGGTCGAGCACCTGCTGCAGGGACTCGCCGCGGACCAACTCCATGACGATCCAGGGCAGTCCGCCCTCGGTGACCACGTCGTGGATGGCCACCGCGGCGGGGTGCTCGACCCGGGCGGCGGCCCGCGCCTCACGTCTGAGGCGTTCGTACGCCTGCTGGTGCTGGGCCGGGTCGCCCGGTAACTGGGGCTCCTTGACGGCACATTCGCGGCCTACGCGTTCGTCGACCGCGAGCCAGACCGTGCCCATGCCGCCGGAGCCGATGCGCTCGGTGAGGCGGTAGCGGTTGGCTATGAGTCTGTCGCCGGGGGCGGGCATCTCCGGGTCAGAGGTTGTCGAGCTTCAGGCCGGCGATGGCTTCCTTGGCGACCTCGCGCCCACGTTCGGTGAAGTCGCCCTTGCCGGGGTACCTGATCGCGAGCTTGTACATGTCGCCGTTGCCGGTCGCGACGTAGAAGACCTTGGCCTCGCGCGGCGACGACCACTTCTCGTCTCCGTCGTCGTAGGTGAAGGAGTTCTCGGCGGCCTTCTTCTCCTTGTACTTGACCTCGGTGTCGGTCTCGACCTTGGCGGCGTTGTCGTTGCTGAGGTCGCTGGTGCCGTCCTTGAGTTCGGCCACGTCCTGGTACGCCTCGGCGGCCGCGCTGCTGGCGATCTCGTTGGAGGTGTCTTCCGACTTCTTCTTGAAGTCGAGCGTGATGGTGATCGAACCGCTGGGGTCGCTGTACGACAGCCAGTGCTGGGTCTTGGCAGCGTACGTCTCGGGCGCACCAGACTGCTTGTAGTGCCCGGGCATCGACACCGAGGCGTTGAGACCCTTGAACTCCTGCGCGTGGAAACCCTCGGGGGTGTCCCCCGCGAACGGATCCATGACCACGACCACCCCGGCCACCACCAGCGCCACGAGACCGGCCCCGATCCCGAGCAACGCCTTCTTACCGACCCGGATGCCACCCTCGGCGGGCCCACCCACACCACCCGACGCCATCACCTGAGTCGGCGCCGCCACCGGAGGCTTCGCCGCCTCCGTCAGCAACTGCCGCACCCGCGTGGCGTCAGGACGGTGGGCCGCGTCCTTGTTCAGCAGGCCGTTGATCACCTCGGCCAGCGGACCCTGCGCCGAAGCGGGAGCGGCCGGCGTCGCGTTCAAAACCGACTGCAGCGTCGCCGGAGTGTTGTTCCGCCGGAACGGCGACACGCCCTCCGTGGCCGCGTACAGGACCACACCCAGCGACCACAGGTCGGACGCCGGACCCGGCCGCTGCCCCAACACCCGCTCGGGCGCGATGAATTCGGGCGAGCCGACGAAGCCGCCGGTGTCGGTCAGATTGGTCTCGCCCTCGATCTGGGCGATGCCGAAGTCGGTCAGGACCACGCGGTCGTGGCGGCCGAGCATCACGTTGTCCGGCTTGACGTCGCGGTGCAGGATGCCCGCCTGGTGGGCGGCGTCCAAAGCATTCAGGACCTCGAGCCCGACCCGCGCCGCCTCGCGCGCGCCCAGCGTGCCCTCCTGGAGCGCCGCGCCGAGGGAGCGGCCCTGGACGAACTCCATGACGATCCACGGCTGGCCGTCCTCGATCGCCACGTCATGGACGTTGACGACCGCGGGGTGGTCCAGCCGCGCCGCGGCCCGCGCCTCGCGCCGCATGCGCTCGAAGGCGGTCGCCCGCTCCCGCTCGGGCAGGTGGTCGGGGACCCGCGGTTCCTTGACCGCGACCTCACGGTCGACCGTCTCGTCCTTGGCCCGCCAGACCGTGCCCATGCCGCCGGCACCGAGCTTGGACAGCAGCCGGTAGCGGCCCGCGATCAGCCGGCCCGCGCCCGGATCGGGCTGCATCGGCTGCTGCGGGGAGACCTGCGTGGGGATGGCGTGCGCCTGCGGGGGCGGCTGGGGGGCGTGCGGCTGAGGCGCCTGCGGCCGGCCCGGGGCCGCGTGGCCCGGCTGGGTCACGGCCGGCTCCTGCTCGGCGGCGTACGGGTTGGGCCCGTTGCCGCCGCCCGCCTGAGGGTCGTACGCGCCGCCCTGCTGAGACCCGTACGCGCCAGGCCCGTAGGCGCCACCGGCGGCAGCGCCCTGCGGCGGCTGCGGCGGCTGGAGGCCGAAGCTGGTGTGCTCGTCGGGCCCGTAGGAGGCTCCCCCGTTATTGCTCATGCGTCCATCCCTACCGCGTGAGGCGCCCCCAGTTCCAGCCCAGTCCCACGGCGGTCACCGACCCGTGACGCACCGTGCCAGCGTTCGCCGCTTTCGCACCGATTTGGCCATCCTCAGCGCGTCTTGCCCGCCACAAAGGTGTCGAGGGCCATAGCGAACTGCCGCTCGGCCTCCCGCAACCGGCCCACCGGCGCCGAGACCCACAGGTCGTACATCCGGCCGCCCTCCTCCCAGCAGAGGTCGACCGTGTGCCGGGCGCCCTCCGCCGGCGAGGAGCCGTCCCAGGTGAACTCCCACCGCGCGGCGGGCCGTCCGTGGTACACGGTCTCGGTGACCTTGCCGTCGCGATAGCCGGGATTGCCGTCCGGCCCCTCGGCGTGCGCCCGCCGCTGCTCGGCCGCGGGGCCGCCGCGCACCGGCTTCTGCTCCCGGACACCGAGCCGGATGACGTCCCCCGGCGACATGTAGAAGATCCGTGACGCCAGGAGCTTGCGCCGGTAGTTGTCGGGCACGGCGAGGGAGAAGCCCGCGGGATCGTCGACCATCCGGTACCCGGCCGGTACGGGAAGCGGTTCCGTCGGCCCGCCCGTCGAGGGCCCGGGAGTCGCCGACGGAGCCACGGTCGACACGGACGGCGAGGGCCCGTCCTTCCCCGGGTCGTCCCCCTTCCGCATGAGCAGCGCCGCCGCGGAGATCCCCGCCGCGGCCACCGCCGCCGCCGTCGCCGCGGCCACCAGCTTCCCGCTCGGGTGGCGGGGCGTCCCCGCGTCGTGCCGGCCGCCCGGGCCGCGTACCCGCTCGGGCCCGTCGTCCACCCGCGTCGGCGAAAACCAGCGCCGCACCCGCGCGTCCGGCCGGACCGCGGGCATCACCCCTGTCCTGGCATACGCGCGCAGCAGCCGCTCGGCCTCCGCAGCATCGATTCTGCGCAGCGGATCACGGTCCAGGAGTCCCCGTACGAGAGGCAGCAGCGGCCCCGCCTCGACCGGCGGCCGCACCTCCTCCATCAGCACCGCGTGCAATATCCCGCCCAACGAGTCGCGCCGGAACGGCGATTCACCGCTCACCGCCGCGCAGAGCAGCACCCCGAGCGACCACAGATCGGACTCGGGCCCGGCCGCGCCCCCCGACATCCGCTCCGGCGCGGTGTATTCGGGCGACCCGACGAAGGACCCGTACTCGGTGAGCGTCGTGGACCCGGCGACCTGTGCGATCCCGAAGTCGGTGAGCACGACCCGGCCCGTCCCGGTCTCCAGGAGTACGTTCCCGGGCTTGAGGTCGCGGTGCAGCACGCCCTGCTCGTGCGCGGCCCGCAGCGCGCCCAGGAGGTCCCTGCAGAGCCGGGCCGCCTCGGCCGGGCCGAGCGGGCCGTGGGCGGCGATCCGGTCCGCCAGCGAACCGCCTTCGATCAACTCGATGACGATGAAGGGCTGTTCGTCCTGCACGACCACGTCGTGCACGACGATGACGTGCGGATGCCCGATCTGCGCGATGGTGCGCGCCTCCCGCAGCGTCCGCTCGCGGAGCTGGGCGGCCTCCTCTTCGGAGAGCGAGGCGTCGAGCCGGAGTTCCTTCACGGCGACCTGCCGGGCGAGCAGCGTGTCCGTGGCCCGCCAGACGACGCCCATGCCGCCGCGCCCGATCCGGTCGAGCAGCCGGTAACGGCCCGCGATCAGACGGCCGTTGTCCTCCGCCCTGTCTGCCGCGCCCGACGAGCTCGCCATGTCTTCATCATGCCGCACACGTGTGCGGGCTAGTCCCGCGAGTTACAGCCACTCAGCCTGCCGGGGGCTCCCCCCAGCTGCGCAGCACGTGCTCGAACCGCTCGCGCGTCTTGTCCCAGTCCTCGACGGGACCGGACATGTAGATCGCGTACTCCGTGCCGTCCTCGGCGTAGTAGAACTGGTCGATCGCCCGCCGCTCGCCCTTGTAGGCGCCCTGCGCGGTCTCGGTGTAGGTGAACTCCCAGAGCGCGCCCGGCTGGTCGCGGAAGACGTTGGAGACCAGCTTGACCCGGTCGTAGTCGGTCCGCTTGCCCACCTGCTTCTCCAGGTCCAGGGCGTGGATGTAGGGGTTCTCGAAGTCCGGACTCTCGTTGACTCCGATCCGCAGCAGATGGCGGCCGTTGTCGGGCGTGTAGTCGATCTGCCCGCCGTCGGTCTGCCGCTTCCAGTCTTTCGGTACGGGAACGACGAAGCCCTCGACGGGATCCTTCTTGCGCACCCAGCCGGCCGGAAGGCCGCCCTTCTGGCTCTGCACCTGCTCGTCTGCCTGCGGTTTTCCACCGCCGCCGTGCTGGTCCCGGTAGTCCAGGTACTTCACGACCCCGAACGTGCCGCCGACCCCGACGAGCGCGGCCGCGACCACGAGCGCGAGGACGGAGCGCCAAGTCCGCTTCTTCGGCGGCGCGTTCCCGCGGAAGGTCGCGAGGTCCGCCTCGCTCACCCGCTGGGTGGGCACGTACGCCTGCGCGGTCTGCGGACGCCGCCCCTCACCGGCCTCCGCGAGCATCTGCTCGGTCTCCTCCATGCCCGGCCGGGAGAGCGGATCCTTGCGCAGGAGCGCGGTGATGACGGGCGCGAGCGGCCCCGCGTACTCCATCACGTCGGGCTCGTCCTCGACGACCGCCTGCATGGTCATCAGCGGCGACGTACGGCGAAAGGGCGAGCACCCCTCGACCGCCGCGTACAGCGTGGCGCCGAGCGCCCAGAGGTCGGCGGCAGGTCCCGGATCGGCCCCGCGCACCCGCTCGGGCGCCAAATAGTCGATGGAACCAACGAGTTCACCGGTCTTCGTAATGGTCGAATCGCCCTCGATCGCGGCAATCCCGAAGTCCGTGAGCAGCACCCGGCCGTCGCGCGAGAGCAGCACATTGGCCGGTTTCACATCCCTGTGCAGCACGCCCGCGCCATGGGCGGCCCGCAGCGCGCGCAGCACCCACAGGCCGATCCGGGCGGCCTCGACCGGATGGACGCGCTCCTCGTCCCTGATGGCGTCGGCGAGGGAACGTCCGTCGACGAGCTCCATGACGATCCATGGCCGCTCGTCGTACTCGAAGACGTCATGGACGGTGACGACCGCGGAATGGTTGATCCGGGCCGCCGCCCGCGCCTCCTTCTGGGTGCGCGCGAGCAGCACGGCGCGCTCGCCCTCGGAGACGTACAGCGCGGCCGTGAGCTCCTTGAGCGCGACGGTGCGATGCAGCACTTCGTCATGCGCGCGCCACACCTTGCCCATGCCGCCTCGGCCCAGGCTCTCGCCTATCCGATAACGGCCCGCCAGCAGCATGCCCTGCGCCTTGCCTTGGGTCTGGTCCACGTTCCCCCGCCTGTCCCTGCTTGAGGTCAGACTAAGGAGCGGGCGAGTCCGTTCGTAACCCGGGACGCCGCGTGAGACCGCACTGTGATGAGACCGATGGGTGCGCGGGGTTCCGGATTTCGTGCGCCGGGTTCAGGTTTTGGGCCGGTACGTCGCCGAAGCCTGCTCGAAGAGACGGGTGACCTCGTCCCGCTCGGACTCCGGCCCCTTGATCATGACGACGTGGTAGCGGCCGTCGATGAGCATCGCGGAGTTGCGTACGAAGACCTCGTTGTCGCCCTCGAACCAGGTGAACTGGCCCTCGGCGCTGATGCGATCGCCCACCGAGACCTGCCGCATGCCCGACGAGCTGGCCCAGGAGGAGTCGCGGAAGGGCTGCAACTCGCGCTCGTTCTCCCGCTGGTACTCCAGGGGGTCGCCGGTGGTGCCCTCGACGGTGTCCCGGCCGGGCACGACGGTCAGCTCGAACTTGCCGCCGGAGTACTTGACCTGGCCCTTGCCGTTCTTGGCGTGCCGGTCCCAGCCGCTCGCCACGGCGAGCTGGAAGCCCTCCAGGTCCCGGCGCAGGACGAAGCCCTTGGGCAGATCGGGCGCGCCGGACTGCGTCTCGGGCTTGCCGGAGCTCGGGGGCTTGCTCGCCTCGGACTTGTCGGGGCTCGGTTTGTCCGAGGGCGCCTGCGACTCGGGCGCCGAACTGGCCGACCCCGCCTGCCCGGTGCGCCCGCCGTCGTCCTTGCCCTTCGGGTCGGACTTCGGCATGAACATCATGGCGTAGACGACCGCCGCGACCAGGCCGAGCAGGATCAGGACGAGCAGCAGCCGGCCCAGCCTGCGCGGCGGGCGGCCCGGGGGCTGGGGTCGTGGCTGTCGGGGCGGTCGGGATGCGCGGGGCTGCCTGAGCTCGCGGGGCGGCTTCGGCTCCCGCTGGGGGCGGCGTTCGCGCTGGGGTGCGCGCTGTTCCTGCAGCTCGTGCCGCTCGTACGGGGCGCGGGGCGTGCGGGGTCGGTGCTGCTCGCGCTGCTCGTACTGCTCCGGCCGGCCGCGCTTGGTGCCCTGCTCACGGGGGGCCTTGGGCGTGCGGCCCTTCTTGTGCGCACCCTTGTGGGCGCCCCGGCGCTTGCGACGGACGAGCTCGCCCCGGCGGCGTACGACGGGCAGCTTGCGCGGCTCGAAGGGCGGCGTCGGCACCACCTGGGTGCCGGCCTCCGGCTCGGGGGCCGACCGGACGAGGGAGCGCAGCCAGCCGCGCAGCTCCTCGAAGTCGGGGCGCTCGGTGGGGTCCTGGCGGAGCAGCGACTCCACGACGGGGCGCAGCGGGCCGCACTCCTCGGCGAAGGCGGGCGGCTCGGCGCAGACGAGCTGGACGAGTTCGTACGTACTGTCCTCGGGGTAGGGCGCATGGCCCTGCACGGCCCGGAAGAGCAGCGCGCCGAGCGCCCAGAGGTCGGTGGCGGGGCCCACCGGCGCGGCCAGCTGCCAGTTCTCGTGCACGGGTCCGGCCTGCTCGGGCGACCACCGCTCGGTGACCGCTCCTACGACGGTCATCCGGGCCTGACGGGCCCGTTCGGCGTCGAGGGGGGTGAGCGGGCCCTTGTGGCGGGGCGGCTCGGGGGCCTGGAGTTCGTCCCAGCGGCCGGTGGGCTTGGACAGCGGGGTGGGGGCTGGCGCTTGAGCGGGGTTGCGGGCCTGGGTGGGCGCGGGGGCTTGAGTGGGTGTGAAGGCCTGGGTGGGCGCGAAGGCAGGGTCGAGCTGCTCCTCGGGGCCGAACTCCGGGGCGTTTCGGCCCACTTGTGGCCCGGTGGGGAGCAGCCCCGACGTCTGCTGTGCTTGTGGTGCCTGCTGTGTCTGCGGTGCCTGCTGGTTCGGCCTTGCAGCCTGGCTTTCGCCCTGCTCGCCGGTGGGCCGGGTCGCGGCGGGGCGCGGTACGGCCCCGTGCCACAGGGCCACGGGCTCCTTGCCCGAGGCCGCTCCGGCGCCGGGAGCGCGCACTTGGCCGGCGACGCCGTACGGATCGGCTATCCGGCCCGGCGGCGCGGCATCCGTCCCCGGCTCGTCGGGGCGGGGCCCCGGCAGGGCGGCGCGGTGCTCCTCGCTCACCCGGGCGGCGGCCGCGGCACGCGCTCCGGCGCGGTACGCCGCGATGGCTCCGGCCCGTGCGGCCCGCGCATCGCCCGGCGGGAACGGCTCTCGGGTCCCGGCGGCGCCGTCGGGCCGCGGGGCCAACTCCATGCCCCGGTCGGTGACTTCACCGCCGCCGGTGTCCTCCGCCGCACGCGCGGCCTCTATCGCGGCATGCCCGCGGGACTCGTGACGAGGCTCCTGCGGGGGCGCGGGGGGCTCCTCCTCCACCGCGCCGAGAGGCTCCGGCACCGGGTCGTACCCGCAGAGCGCCTCCTCGGCGGCGCCCGCCGCGAGCCCGGTCAGCATGATGCGCCCGTCGTCGCAGACGAGGACCGTGCGCACGGTGATGTTCCGGTGCACCCACCCGTGCACATGCAGGGCACGCAGCGCCGTCAGCACATCAGAGGCGACCTCCGCGGCCCGATAGGGCGAGAGCGGCCGCTCGGCTATCAGCGCGGCCAGCGGCAACGCCGCCACGACCTCGCTCACGATCCACAGCGAGCCGCCCTCGGCGAACACGTCGAAGACCTGGTCGAGCCGTGGGTGGTCGGGGATCTGCGCGGCGGCCTGCGCGGCCTCGATGGCGCGGCGCACCGCGGGATCCGTGGGCCGCCGCGTGGTCCGCGAGGCCCGCCGGGGCACCGGGGCACCGGAGTCGTCGAGCACTTCGGCCTCGACGACCTCGGGCAACGGCACCTGCCGGACCAGTACTTCCTGTCCGCTGTAGGTGTCGAAGGCGCGGGTCTCGGCGAATTCGTACTCGTCGGAGGGCGGCAGCGGCAGGCGGTAGCGGTCGGCGAGCACCCGCCCCGCGTAGTCGTCCACGTCGCCTCCCCGCCAGCGTGCGCACCTCGATTCCGGCCCGCATCACCGCCCGCAAATACGCCAAGTCCGGTCGATATCCGGCACATTGCGGCTGCGTACGGTCCGCGAGCTCTCACGATACGTGGCCTCGCCGCGCTCCGCCGCCGGGTCGGGCCAACCCGCTCGGGCCGTCCGGGACCGGTCCGTCCCGGAGCGGTCCGGCTATTCGGGCCGGAACGTGGCGAACGCCGTCTTGCGCAGCGTCGTACATTCCTTGCTGTCCCACTCGCTCGCCTTGCAGCTGATCATGATGGCGTAGCCGCGGTTCTCGTCCACCTTGAAGCCGCGGTTGAGGACTCTTATCCGGTCGCCGTTCTGGTCGCGCTCGAACTCCCAGTCCGCGACGGTCGGATAGCCGTTGTACTCGACCGTCCGTATGCCGATCATCTTGAAGTTCGTACTGCTCCCCGACACGGCGGGCACTGCGGAACGCCAGGCGGAGGCAGCGCTGTCGCTGGGATTGCGGTTGAAGTCGACCTGGACGCGCGGGAATCCGCCGTCCTCGCTGAATATCGCGCCGGAGCTCCGCCCGGCCGTCCCCGTACGCCGGAACTCCTTGGGCATGGCCATGGAGAAGCGGAACTGCCCGTCGGCCACGCGCTCATAGCCCTCGGGGATCTGATCCCCGGAGCCCTGACCGCCGTCGTCGCCGTCGCCGGAACCGCCGTCATCGCCCTCGTCGCCGCCGGAGCCCTGGCCGCCGTTCTCCTCCTGGGAGTCGCCGGTCGGGTCCGTGCCCTGGGACGGCTCGTCCTTGCCCTGGTCGCCGCCGTCCCCGGTGTTCGCCCCGCTGGAGGCGGCCTTGTCCTTGCCGCCGCCCTTGCTGTCCGGCTGGTCCTCGTTGCCGTTCAACGCGACGGCGAGCACCGCACCGAGCACGGCGATCGCGACGGCGACCGCCACGAGCACCAGGGTCCGCCGCGGCACCACATCGCTGAGCGAGGCACGCGCGGGCCGCCCCGCGCCACCGGAACCAGAACCGGCACCCGAGTCCGAACCCCCGGCCGCAGCCGTGGACTCGGACGCGGTCGCCTCCGCGGGCCCCGTCGACGAGGCGGCATTGCGCACCGAACGCAGCGCGCCGCGCAGCCGGTCCGCCACCTCACCGCGCCGCGCGGAGTCCGCGGGGACGGGCGGCAGCGGGACCACCTTGGTCTGCTCGGGCGAGGCGACGACGCCGGGCTCCGCGTCCAACGGCTCCGGCGCATTGACCACATCGTTGAGCAGCGCCCGCGCACTCGCGTCGTCGAGCCGGTGCTCCGGGTCCTTCTCCAGCAGGCCGTAGATGACCTTCTCGAGCCGCCCGGCGTTCCGCGGGGGCTCCAGCTGCTCGGTCATCACCGCGGTGAGCGTGGCGATCGCCGATCCCTTGTCGTACGGCGGAACGCCCTCGACGGCCGCGTACAGCAGGCCGCCCAGCGACCACAGGTCGGCGGCCGGGCCCGGCTTGTGGCCACGGGCACGCTCGGGCGAGATGTACGAGGGTGCGCCGACGAGCATGCCGGTCGAGGTGATGGACGGGTCGCCCTCGACCTGCGCGATGCCGAAGTCGGTGAGCACGACGCGGCCGTCGTCACCGGCGATCAGTACGTTGGACGGCTTCACATCGCGGTGCAGGATGCCCTCGCGGTGCGCGGAACGCAGTACGTCGAGGACGGCGAGCCCGACCTCGGCGGCGCGCTTCGGCGTCAGATAGCCGTCCTCGCGCACGACCTCGGCGAGCGACTTGCCCTCGATGAGCTCCATGACGATCCACGGGCGGTCGTCCTCGTCCACGACGTCGTAGACGGTGACCGCGCCGTTGTTACGGATCCGGGCAATCGCCTTGGCCTCGCGGAGCGTACGCGTGATGAGCCGGCGCTTCTCGTCGTCGTCGATGGCCGAGGGGAACCGCAGCTCCTTGACCGCGACGGTACGCCCGAGCGTCTCGTCGACCGCCCGCCAGACCGTGCCCATGCCACCGCGACCGAGCACCTCACCGAGCCGGTACCGCCCGGCGAGCAGCCGCGAGGCCGCACCCCGGACAGGCTTCTTGGGCACCTCGACCTTGTCCTCGACGGAGGCCTTGTCGGCGCTGTCCTCGACGGACGTCTTCTCGGCCCTGTCCTCGACAGGCGCCTTGTCGTCGTCGCGAGATCCCTCGGAAGATTCCTCGTGAGAGTCCTCAGGCGATGCGTCGGGCGATGTGTCGAGCGATGCGTCGGGAGCGTCTTCCGGCACGTCGGCCTTGCCCTCGGCAGGCTCCTTCGGAGTGACTGCCGTGCCCCGGCCGGACTCCTCGGCCGCATCCGCGCCGGACTCCTCGGGCGCCTCGGCCGCGTCCCGACCGGACTCCTTCGGCAGCTCAGCCTCGTCCCGACGGGCTTCCTTCGGCTGCTCAGCCTCCGACATGCGTCCCCTCTGCAATCAACCCGCCCTGGCAGAGCGTCCATTGTCTCTCATGCTCGGGGTGGGGGAAGGCCCGGGTCCGGGCGATGATGGCGAAACACACACCAGGGCGGGCCGCAGCCCGGACACAACGGCCGACACCGCACCGGGAACGAGGGGGACCGCACATGACCCACCGCCCCGCACCCCGAGGCCCCCGCACCCTGGCCACCACGGCAGCCCTGCTCACGGCGCTGACCGCGCCACTCGCCGGCTGCACGGACACCGACACCGCTGCCCCTTCCCGTACGGCACCCACCTCCGCCGGCTCCTCCACGAACTCCCCCGCAACATCGGACAATCCGGACCCCAAGCCCACCGGAACCGACCCGTCCCCCGCCTTGTCCGCCCTGGTCACCAAGGGCAGGGCCCCGGGCGCCGCCGCCCTCGCCCGGCGTGACGGCAGCACGCGGTTCACCACCGCGGGCGTGGCCGACACCCGCACCGACCGCCGCATCCACCGCGCGGACCGCTTCCGCGCGGGCAGCATCACCAAGACCTTCACGGCCGTGGTCCTCCTCCAACTGGCCGCCGAGAAAAAGCTCTCCCTCGACGACACCGTGGAGCAGCACCTGCCCGGTCTCGTACGCGGCCACGGCAACAACGGCCGCAGGATCACCCTGCGTCAGCTCCTCAACCACACCAGCGGGTTGCCCAACTACACGGCCGACCCCGACAACCCCGCGACTCCCCTCGACCGCACCCTCACCCCCGCCTCACTGGTCCGCTTCGCCCTCACCCACCCACCGGACTTCGCCCCGGGCAGCAAGTTCGCCTACTCCAACACCAACTACATCCTGCTCGGCATGATCACCGAGAAGGTCACCGGCCACGGCTACGCCGAGGAAGCCACCCGCCGCATCCTCAAACCCCTGAAGCTGACCGGCACCTCCTACCCCGGCACCCGCCGCGACCTCCCGGCCCCCCACGGCAGCGGCTACACCGGCACCCCTGACGCCCCCCGCGACCGCACAGACCTCAACCCGTCAGGCGCAGGCGCCGCCGGCGAACTGATCACCACACTCAACGACCTGAACCGCTTCTACACAGCCCTGCTCTCCGGCGAACTCCTCCCCCCGACCCTCCTGACACAGATGCGCGACGTCCACGCCACCAAGGGCAAGTACGGCCTGGGCCTGTTCCCCGTGGTCCTCTCCTGCACGATCGTCTGGGGCCACAACGGCACCATCACCGGCTCCGCCGTCGACACTTTCGGCACGAAGAACGGCAGCCACGTCCTGACCTACCGGGTCAACGCCGACTGGCTGGCCGAGAACCCAGATCTGGAAAGGCCCTTCCTGGAAGCCGAGTTCTGCCCTTAAGGGGTGCGGGGAACTGTGCGACCAGCCACGACGGACCCGCAGACCAAACGCCAACCGCACCCACCCCCAGGGGCGCGGGGAACTGCGCAACCAGCCGCAGCGCACCGCACCCGAAGAACCCCGCCGCACCCGCAGGGTGAACCCGCCGAGGGCTACAACGGAACGATGTCCGGCGCCCCAAGCCGAGCCGCATCCGCCGTCAAATCATCCGGCTGCCGCTGAGACTCCCGCTCAGCCTCAACCCGCTTCTGGTAGTGCTCCACCTCCCGCTCGATCTGGTCCTTGTCCCACCCGAGCATCTTCGCCATCAGCTCGGCCGCCTCCCGCGCACTGCGCGTCCCCCGGTCGAAGGTCTCGATCGAGATGCGCGTACGCCGCGTCAGCACGTCGTCCAGATGACGCGCCCCCTCGTGCGAGGCCGCGTACACGACCTCGGCCCGCAGATAGTCCTCGGCCGCGGCAAGCGGCTCACCGAGCGAAGCATCGGCGGCGATCAGTTCGAGCAGTTCCTCGGTCAGCGAGCCGTACCGGTTCAACAGGTGCTCCACGCGCGCCACATGGAGCCCGGTCCGCGCCGCGATCCGCGCCCGCGCGTTCCACAGCGCCTTGTACCCCTCGGCCCCGACCAGCGGAATGTCCTCGGTGACACACTCGGCGACCCGCTGGTCGAGCCCGTGCACCGCCTCGTCCACCGCGTCCTTGGCCATCACCCGGTACGTCGTGTACTTGCCGCCCGCCACCACCACGAGCCCCGGCACCGGATGCGCCACCGTGTGCTCCCGCGACAGCTTGCTGGTGGCGTCCGACTCCCCGGCGAGCAGCGGCCGCAGCCCCGCGTACACACCCTGTACGTCGTCCCGAGTGAGCGGCACGGCGAGCACCGAGTTCACATGCTCGAGCAGATAGTCGATGTCCGCGCTGGACGCGGCCGGGTGCGCCTTGTCCAGATCCCAGTCGGTGTCCGTCGTCCCGACGATCCAGTGCCGGCCCCAGGGGATCACGAAGAGCACGGACTTCTCGGTGCGCAGGATCAGCCCGGTCGTCGAGTGGATCCGGTCCTTCGGCACGACCAGGTGGATGCCCTTGGAGGCCCGGACGTGGAACTGCCCGCGCTCCCCCACCATCGCCTGGGTGTCATCGGTCCACACCCCGGTGGCATTGACGATCTGCCGGGCCCGGACCTCGTACTCCCCGCCGCCCTCGACGTCCTGCACCTTCGCCCCGACGACCCGCTCGCCCTCGCGCAGGAACCCGGTCACCCGCGCCCGGTTGGCGACCTTCGCGCCGTACGCCGACGCCGTGCGCACCAGCGTCGCCACATAGCGCGCGTCGTCCATCTGCGCGTCGTAGTACTGCAACGCCCCGACCAGCGCGTCCTTCTTCAGGCAGGGCGCGATCTGCAGCGCGCGGCGCCGCGACAGATGCCGGTGCGAGGGCACCCCGCGGCTGTGCCCACTCGACATCGACATGGCGTCGTACAGGGCGACGCCCGACCCCGCGTACACCCGCTCCCAGCCCTTGCCCTTGAGCGGATACAGGAACGGCACCGGCTTCACCAGGTGCGGCGCGATCCGCTCGAGCAGCAGCCCGCGCTCCTTGAGCGCCTCGCGCACCAGCATGAAGTCGAGCATCTCCAGATAGCGAAGGCCGCCGTGGATCAGCTTGCTCGACCGGCTGGAGGTGCCCGAGGCCCAGTCCCGCGCCTCGACCAGGCCCGTCGACAGGCCGCGCGTCACGGCATCGAGCGCCGTGCCGGCGCCGACCACGCCCGCGCCCACGACCAGTACGTCCAGTTCACGCTCGGCCATCGCCGCAAGCGCCTCGGCCCGCTCGGCCGGTCCCAGTGTCGCTGTCCTCACCGCATGCCTCCCGTCGCCCCCGTGTGGTCCGGCTCACATCGACGATTCTGTCCGCCCGCACTGACATCGGCCACTACCCAGCCGCCCCCTGTGGACAACACTCCGAACTCTGTCGCTCCGCAATACCGCAAATCGGTCATATTTACTCCTAACCTGACATTGCGCTCGTCCGGTTTGTCCACAGGGCTTGCGCGTCTCCCGCAGTCCCGCTAATGGACGCTCTCGCAATTGGCGCTCCGGAAACTGGGAAGGACGGCCCACCGTCATGCCCGCAGATCTCGCCGTCATCGGACTCGGCCACCTCGGCCTGCCCCTTGCCCAGGCCGCCGTAGCGGCCGGCATCGACACCGTCGCGTACGACCCGAGACTCTCCACTGAGCTGGCCACCGAGATCGCCGCGGGCCGGCTGCCCGCCGACGAGGGCACGCTCACCGCCGCCGACCTGCGCCGCATGCTCGCGGGAGGCTTCCGGCCGACCACCAACCCGGTCGAGCTCGGCCGCGTCCGCACCGCCGTGATCTGCGCACCCGCCCCCCTCGGCCCCGACGGCTCGCCCGACCTGTCGCACATCGCCGACTCCGCCCGCGCCCTCGCCACCCGGCTCCGCCCGCACACGACGGTCATCCTGGAGTCCCCCGCCTACCCCGGAACCACCGACGGATTCCTGCGCCCCCTCCTCGAGGAGGGATCCGGCCTGCGGGCGGGCCACGACTTCCACCTCGCCTACTCCCCCGGCCGCCTCGACCCGGGCAACCGCACCCACGGCTACGCCGGCATCCCCAAGGTCATCGGCGGCCTCACCCCGGCCTGCACCGAATCAGCAGCGGCCTTCTACGGACGCCTGACCGACAAGGTCGTCCGCGCCCGCGGCCCCCGCGAGGCCGAGACCGCGCAGCTCCTGGAGACCAACTACCGGCACGTCAACATCGCCCTGGTCAACGAGATGGCCGTGCTCTGCCACGACCTCGGCATCGACCTGTGGGACGTCATCCGCTGCGCCGAGACCAAGCCCTTCGGCTTCCAGGCCTTCCGCCCGGGCCCCGGCGTCGGCGGCCACGGCACCCCGCTCGACCCCAACTACCTGCCGCACCCGAGCCGCACGCCCGGCCACCCGCTGCGCATGGTCGGCCTCGCCCAGGAGATCAACCAGCGGATGCCGAGCTATGTCATCCAGCGCGCGGCCACCCTCCTCAACGAGCACGGCAAATCCGCCCGCGGCGCGCGCGTGCTGCTCCTCGGCGTCACCTACAAGCCCGACCTCGCCGACCAGCAGGGCGCCCCCGCCCAAGAGATCGCCACCCGCCTGATGGAGCTCGGCGCCTCGATCAGCTACCACGACCCCTACGTCCCCAACTGGCGCGTCCTCGGCCGCCCGGTCCCCCGCGCGGACTCCCTCTACGAGGCGGTGGCCGACGCCGACCTGACGATCCTGCTCCAGCCCCACCGGACGTACGAACTGCAAGGTCTGTCGGTCAAGGCGCAGCTCCTCCTGGACACGCGCGGGGCGACTCCGGTGGGTGCGGCCCACCGTCTGTGAACGCCTGCCCCTGTGGACTGTCGGCTCCCGTTGATAACTTGAGCCATCAGAGTCATCGCCGCGCGCCCCCGGGGGACCCCATGAGCCAGCCCTGGCAACCACAGCCTTCGCAAGACAATCCGTACTCCCAGACGCCACCCATGCCCGCAGGGGGCCCGCCCCCGATGCCGCCGCAGCAGCCCGGTTACGGCTACCCGCAGCAGGCACCCCAGCCTCAGCAGGCACCGCAGGGCTTCCCGCAGCAGGGGTTCGCCCCGCAGCAGCCGTTCCCGGGCCAGCCCAACTACGCCTATCCGCCCGGCTTCGCACCCAAGCCGGGCAACCCGGTCGGCGCGTTCTTCCTCGGACTGCTGGTCTCCGTGGTCGTCGCGGGGATCTACGCGCTGATCATGTTCGCCACGTACAAGGACGTGACCGAGGACAGCGTCGCGCACGCCATGTACCTCGGGCACGCACTGGTCAACGGCGCGCTCACCGGCCTGGTGGTCGGCGCCGTGGGCGGCCGCAGCGGCGGCGCACCCGTCAGCGGGGGCATCATCGGCGCGCTCGGCGCGTTCTTCGGCTCCGTCAACGGCTTCGCCTTCATCATGCTGGACCAGCCCGGCGGCAGTAACTACCTCGAGGACGAGCCCTTCTTCCCGGTCGAGCTCTGGTGGGGCGGCAGCGGTCCCGCCGCGGAGACCAGCAACCACCTCATCGCCGTCCTCGGCCTGCTGCTCGCCGCGGGCATCGCCGTCGGCCTGGCCGTCGCCATGGGCCGCCGACGCCGCAGCTGACAGCAGCCGTACGCACACGACGAAGGGCCCGCATCGCCGACTCGGCGATGCGGGCCCTTCGTACAGGCAAAACAGCCGAAGAACCTCAGCGGCGGTGCTGCGAGTCCGCGACCGTGACCTCGACCCGCTGGAACTCCTTGAGCTCGCTGTACCCGGTCGTCGCCATCGAACGACGCAGCGCACCGAAGAAGTTCATCGAGCCGTCGGGGGTGTGCGACGGGCCCGCCAGGATCTCCTCCGTCGTGCCCACCGTGCCCAGGTCGACCTTCTTGCCGCGCGGCACGTCCTCGTGCACGGCCTCCATGCCCCAGTGGTGGCCCTTGCCGGGCGCGTCCGTGGCGCGGGCCAGCGGGGAGCCGATCATCACCGAGTCGGCACCGCAGGCGATCGCCTTGGGCAGGTCGCCGGACCAGCCCACGCCGCCGTCGGCGATGACGTGCACGTACCGGCCGCCGGACTCGTCCATGTAGTCACGGCGCGCGGCCGCGACATCCGCGACGGCGGTGGCCATCGGGACCTGGATGCCCAGGACGTTGCGCGTGGTGTGCGCGGCGCCGCCGCCGAAGCCGACCAGGACGCCCGCGGCGCCGGTCCGCATCAGGTGCAGGGCCGCGGTGTAGGTGGCGCAGCCGCCCACGATCACCGGCACATCGAGCTCGTAGATGAACTGCTTGAGATTCAGCGGCTCGGCGGCCGACGAGACGTGCTCGGCGGAGACGGTCGTGCCGCGGATGACGAAGATGTCGACACCGGCGTCCACGACGGCCTTCGAGAACTGGGCCGTACGCTGCGGCGAGAGCGCGGCGGCGGTGACGACGCCCGAGTCGCGCACCTCCTTGATGCGCTGCCCGATCAGCTCTTCCTTGATCGGGGCCGCGTAGATCTCCTGCAGGCGACGGGTCGCCGCCTCGGAGTCCAGGCCGGCGATCTCGTCGAGCAGCGGCTGCGGGTCTTCGTACCGGGTCCACAGGCCCTCGAGGTTGAGCACGCCGAGGCCGCCCAGCTCACCGATGCGGATCGCGGTCTGCGGCGAGACCACCGAGTCCATGGGAGCGGCCAGGAACGGCAGCTCAAAACGGTAGGCGTCGATCTGCCAGGCGATCGAGACCTCCTTCGGGTCCCGCGTACGACGGCTCGGGACGATGGCGATGTCGTCAAATGCGTACGCCCTGCGCCCGCGCTTTCCGCGCCCGATCTCGATCTCAGTCACCTTGTGTGGCCTTTCCGCACTGCTTTTGACGGGATGCGTCTTCCAGTATCCCCGACGCGCGCGCGAAGGCCCGCGGGCGTAGTACCCACGGGCCTCCAGACGTACGTCCCGGCGCTCAGCGGCGCCTTTCGACCGCCTACCGGCGGCTGTAGTTCGGTGCCTCGACGGTCATCGAGATGTCGTGCGGGTGACTCTCCTTGAGACCCGCGGACGTGATCCGTACGAAGCGGCCCTTGGCCTTGAGCTCCGGGATGTCGGCCGAACCGACATAGCCCATGGACGCCCGCAGACCGCCGACGAGCTGGTGCGCGACCGAGGACAGCGGGCCGCGGTAGGGCACCTGGCCCTCGATGCCCTCGGGGACCAGCTTGTCCTCGGACAGCACGTTGTCCTGGAAATAGCGGTCCTTCGAGTACGAGCGGGCCTGCCCGCGCGACTGCATCGCGCCCAGCGAGCCCATGCCCCGGTAGGACTTGAACTGCTTGCCGTTGATGAAGACCATCTCGCCCGGCGACTCCTCGCAGCCGGCAAGCAGCGAGCCGAGCATGACCGTGTCCGCACCGGCGGCGATCGCCTTGGCGATGTCGCCGGAGTACTGCAGGCCACCGTCACCGATGAGCGGGACGCCGGCCGCGTGGCACGCGCGGGCGGCCTCGTAGATCGCGGTGACCTGCGGAACGCCGATACCGGCGACCACGCGCGTGGTGCAGATCGAGCCCGGCCCGACGCCGACCTTCACGCCGTCGACACCGGCGTCGATCAGCGCCTGGGCGCCGTCGCGCGTCGCGACGTTGCCGCCCACGATGTCGATGTTGATGTTGGTCTTGAGCTTGGCGATCATGTCGAGGATGCCGCGGCTGTGGCCGTGCGCGCTGTCCACGACCAGGAAGTCCGCACCGGCTGCGGCGAGCGCCTGCGCCCGGTCGTACGCCTCGTCGCCGACGCCCACCGCGGCACCGACGACCAGACGGCCCTCGGAGTCCTTGGCGGCGTTCGGGTACTTCTCGGCCTTCACGAAGTCCTTGACCGTGATGAGGCCCTTGAGAATGCCGTTCTCGTCGACGAGCGGCAGCTTCTCGATCTTGTGGCGGCGCAGCAGCTGCATGGCGTCCTCGCCGGAGATGCCTACCCGCCCCGTGACCAGCGGCATCGGCGTCATGACCTCGCGGACCTGGCGCGAGCGGTCCGTCTCGAAGGCCATGTCGCGGTTGGTGACGATGCCGAGCAGCTTGCCCGCCGGGTCGGTGACCGGGACACCGCTGATGCGGAACTTGGCACAGAGCGCGTCGGCCTCACGCAGCGTCGCGTCCGGCGAGACCGTGATCGGGTCGGTCACCATGCCGGACTCGGAGCGCTTGACGAGGTCGACCTGGTTGGCCTGGTCCTCGATGGAGCTGTTGCGGTGCAGCACACCGGCGCCGCCCTGACGGGCCATCGCGATGGCCATCCGGGACTCGGTGACCTTGTCCATCGCGGCGGAGAGCAGCGGGATGTTCACCGTCACGTTCCGCGAGACGCGGGAAACGGTGCTCACGCCGTTCGGCAGCACTTCGGAGGCGCCCGGCAGCAGCAGGACGTCGTCGTATGTCAGCCCGAGCATCGCGAACTTCTCGGGTGCTCCGTCGACGTTGTCACTCATGACACCTTCCCCAATGCTCTTGCCAGGCGCGGACCACCATGCTAACGGCCCGCGGGGGTGCTTCATTCCACGATCGCATCACACCGGATCACAATCGTTGTACGTTCCGACAAAGGCGCAAAGTCGCCCTGGTGCAGACCCCGCGTGAAGCCCTACGCCGACCGGCCCCATGGCGACGGCCGGCCGCTCACTGCTCGGCGAGCGCCCGCAGCCGGCTCAGCGCACGGTGCTGAGCGACCCGGACCGCGCCGGGCGACATCCCCAGCATCTGCCCGGTCTCCTCGGCGGTGAGGCCGACGGCGATGCGCAGGAGCAGCAGCTCGCGCTGATTCTGCGGAAGGTTCGCGAGCAGCTTCTTGGCCCACTCGGCATCACTGCTGAGCAGCGCCCGCTCCTCGGGCCCGAGGGAGTCGTCCGGACGCTCGGGCATCTCGTCCGAGGGCACGGCGGTCCACCCGGGGTGCCGCATCGCGGCACGCTGCAGGTCTGCGACCTTGTGCCCGGCGATGGCGAAGACGAAAGCCTCGAAGGGGCGCCCGGTGTCCTTGTAGCGCGGCAGCGCGAGGAGCACGGCGACACAGACTTCCTGGGCCAGGTCCTCGACGAAGTGCCGTGCGTCACCCGGCAGTCGGGACAGCCGGGTACGGCAATAACGGATGGCGAGGGGGTGCACGCGCGCGAGCAGATCGTGCGTCGCCTGCTCATCACCCTCGACGGCACGCTGGACGAGAGCACCAATCACCCCTTGGGCGGCGGCAGCCTCGTCCTCACGCATCGGTCCATGGTGCCTTGACGCCGGCCGGTCTGCGCCGCCGCGTCCGTAGTTGTGCACTGAAGCGTTATGAGCAGGTGCGCCGGAACTCATCTCCTGCGCCCTCCCCTCCCGCTGACCCTGCTCGATCGACTCGTCCCCGAGGAACTCCACACCTCAAGGATGCGGCATAGCGCGGGAAACGACGCACGCCGCTGTCGCAACGCCGCTGAGCGGGCATCCGCCGCCCCGTCCGCACAGCTGCGGACGGGACTCGGCAAAGACACGGAAGCCCCGCGGCGGTGCACCTCTAGCGGACCAGGCCCCAGCGGAAACCGAGCGCGACGGCGTGCGCACGGTCCGAGGCGCCGAGCTTCTTGAACAGCCTGCGCGCGTGGGTCTTGACCGTGTCCTCGGAGAGGAACAGCTCGCGCCCGATCTCGGCGTTCGACCGGCCGTGGCTCATGCCCTCGAGCACCTGGATCTCACGCGCGGTGAGCGTCGGCGCCGCACCCATCTCGGCCGAACGCAGTCTGCGCGGAGCGAGCCGCCAGGTCGGGTCGGCGAGCGCCTGCGTGACCGTGGCGCGCAGCTCGGCGCGCGAGGCGTCCTTGTGCAGATAGCCGCGGGCACCTGCGGCGACGGCCAGCGCCACGCCGTCCAGGTCCTCAGCCACGGTGAGCATGATGATGCGCGCACCGGGGTCGGCGGAAAGGAGCCGCCGAACGGTCTCCACGCCGCCCAGACCGGGCATGCGTACGTCCATCAGAATCAGGTCCGAGCGGTCGGCACCCCAGCGACGGAGGACCTCCTCGCCGTTGGCCGCCGTGGTCACGCGCTCTACGCCGGGCACGGTCGCGACCGCGCGGCGGAGCGCCTCTCGGGCAAGCGGGGAGTCGTCGCAGACGAGGACGGATGTCATGGCCGCCCTCCGCAGCTGATGCGCGTCACCTTGAGCCTCCAGGCCTTGTACGAATCGTCACCTGTGCGATTGACGCCCTCGGACATCTGCCCGAGCGCTTGTGTTTTCAACCGCCTCGCACTCTCAACGATGGTCACTCGAAAGAGTTACGGGTCCCGGCCCTGCCTTCGGCACTCTACGTGAGGGCACGGACACAGGACAGGCACCGCAGGTCACCTGAGCTTCGTTAAGAGCTATGCCCCATTTAGCGGCTTTTCTTCCCTTTTGCTGGTGTCTGTGGCTAGATTCGCGATGAGTCATATTTTCATCTACTACGACAGTAGATGTACGGTCATGGGCACTGAACCCGCTCAGCACTGTTGCAAGGGGACAAAGCAATGGCAGATTTCTCCCGCCTTCCCGGACCGAACGCCGACCTGTGGGACTGGCAGCTGCTCGCCGCCTGCCGTGGGGTCGACAGCTCGCTCTTCTTCCACCCGGAGGGCGAGCGCGGTGCGGCGCGGAGTGCTCGCGAGAACTCCGCCAAAGAGGTCTGCATGCGCTGCCCGGTCCGCGCGGAATGCGCCGCGCACGCGCTCGCGGTGCGTGAGCCCTATGGCGTGTGGGGCGGTCTGACCGAGGACGAGCGCGAGGAGCTCATGGGCCGGGCGCGCAACCGCCTCGTACCGGCGACGGTGACGGCGGCCGCGTCGTCCACGGTCGCGTCGAGTTCCTGAAGGAACGTTTCTTCGAATTTCTCTTCGTTTGTACGTACGCGGGTCGGGCGTGCGTAACTGATCAGCGCGCCGCGGCCGCGGCCAGCTGGTCGAGGGTGGCCGCGACAGCCGGCACCTGGGCCAGGTCGGGCAGCGTGAGCGCGACGATCTCGCGCCGCACGGCCGGCTCCAGGGTCACGGCCCGCGCGCCCTTGGGGCGTACGGACTCCAGCGTGAGCCCCGGCAGCACGGCGACCCCGAGCCCGGCGCCGACCAGGCCGATCACCGCCGGATAGTCGTCGGTCGCGAAGTCGATGCGCGGCGCGAAGCCGGCGCCCTGGCAGACCTCCACCAGCTGGCGGCGGCAGCGCGGGCAGCCCGCGATCCAGGGCTCGTCGGCGAGCTCCCCGATGGCGACGGAGCCCGCCTTGGCGAGCCGGTGCCGCTCGGGGACCAGGGCGACGAGGCGGTCCGCGAGGAGGGGGCGTACGACCAGGTCGCTCCAGTCCTCGGTGCCGTTCGTGCCGTCGTAACGGAAGGCGAGGGCCACGTCGCAGTCGCCCTCGCGGAGCATCTCCACCGAGCGCGGCGGCTCGGCCTCCACCAGCGAGACCCGGGTGCCGGGGTGGGCCGCGCGCAGGGCGGCGAGTGCGGTGGGGACGAGGGTCGAGCTGCCGCTGGGGAAGGAGACCAGGCGGACCCGGCCCGCCCGCAGGCCCGCGATGGCGGCGACCTCCTCCTCGGCCGCGGTGAGCCCGGCGAGGATTCCGGCGGCGTGCCGGACCAGGGCCTCGCCCGCCTGGGTCAGGCGCATTTCGCGGCCGGTGCGGATGAGCAGGGGGGTGCCCGTGGAGTGTTCGAGGGCCTTCATCTGCTGGCTGACGGCCGGCTGGGTGCAGCCCAGCTCGCGGGCCGCGGCCGAGAAGGACCCGGTGGCGGCGACGGCGCGGAGCACTCGGAGATGACGGGCCTCGATCATCCCGTAAGCATAAGCGAATCTTGGGGGCATTGCGGAATATTGCATAGACGCCTTTGGGATGGCTCGCTTAGCGTGAGGGCATGCAGCTTCTCTCCTTGAATCTCGGCGCGCACCGGCCCTCCGAGCACACGGACGCCCCGTCCGGCGGCACCGGCATCGACAAGCAGCCGACCGACTCCCCGGTCCTGGTCACCGCACCGGGGCCGAAGGGCGTGGGCGCGAGCGGCCTCGCCGGGGACACGGTCGCCGACCTGCGTTTTCACGGCGGTCCCGACCAAGCCGTGTACGCGTACGCGCGCGAGGACCTGGACCGCTGGGAGACCGAGCTGGGCCGTCCGCTCGCCGACGGCGTCTTCGGCGAGAACCTCACGACCCGCGGGCTCGACGTGAACGGGGCGAAGATCGGGGAGCGTTGGCGGATCGGCCCGGATCTGGTGCTCGAAGTGACGTCGGGGCGGATTCCTTGCCGTACGTTCGCGGGGCATCTCGGGGAGCAGGGCTGGATCAAGCGGTTCACTCAGGCCGCCGTCCCCGGTGCCTATCTCAGGGTGATCGAACCGGGCGAGATCAGGGCCGGCGACCCCATCGAGATCGTGCATCGGCCGGACCACGAGGTGACCCTGAGCTTTGCCTTCCGGGCCGGCACCACCGAGCGGGAGCTGCTGCCGCGGGTGCTCGCCGCGGGCGAGACGCTGCATGTGGATCTGCTCGAGAAGGCCCGCGAGTACGTCGCCAAGTACGGCACCCCGTAAGGGGCGGCCGGGGGTCGGCTCAGGGCCTTTCCTGATTCGGCGCCCCGGCCTCCGCCGCGACCGTTGGGGCATGACGAAGACGGACGGTGCCACCACCGGCAAACCTCGGCGCAGCAGGCTCAAGCGGGTCCTCATCACCCTCGGCGTGATCGCGGGTGTGCTGGCGGCCGCGATCGGCGGCGGCTTCGCCTGGCTGTGGACCGGCGCGGAGGTGAGCACGGTCGGCGCGGAGTCCTTCAGCAACCGCCTCGCCGTGCCGCCGCTCGCGAAGTCCACCATCGACAAGGACGGCACCCGGGTCTTCGACCTGCGGATGCAGGCGGGCGAGACGGAGTTCAAGGACGGGCAGCAGACGCCCACTTGGGGCTTCAACGGCAGCTACCTGGGCCCGACGCTGCGCGCCGAGCGCGGTGAGAAGGTCAAGGTGCGGATAGCCAACGGCCTGGACGAGGCCTCCACCGTGCACTGGCACGGCATGCACCTGCCCGCGAAGATGGACGGCGGCCCGCACCAGATGGTCGAGCCCGGCGGCAAGTGGGCGCCGCAGTGGACGGTCGACCAGCCGGCCTCGACGCTCTGGTACCACCCGCACCCGCACGGCAAGACCGAGCAGCACGTGCAGCGGGGCCTGGCCGGGATGTTCATCCTCGACGACGAGAAGTCCTCGAAGCTGCCGCTCCCGAAGAAGTACGGCGTCGACGACGTGCCGGTGATCGTGCAGGACGTGAAGTTCGACGGGGCGAAGTTCGACCACGGGCACCGGATCATGCGGAACACCGGGTTCCTGGGCGACCGGACGATGGTCAACGGCACGCTGAACCCGTACCAGGAAGTCGGTGACGAGCTCGTACGGCTGCGGCTGCTCAACGCCTCGACCGCGCGCGTCTACGACTTCGGCTTCTCCGACGACCGGGAGTTCGCGCTGGTCGGCACGGACGGCGGGCTGCTCGAGGCGCCCGCGCGGATGGACCGGCTGCAGCTGTCGCCCGGGGAGCGCGCCGAGGTCGTCGTACGGATGAAGCCGGGCGAGAAGACCGTCCTGCGCAGCTTCCCGCAGGACAACTACGGGGACTTCTGGCAGACGCGGTTCAGCGGGGGCGACGACTCCTTCGACGTGCTGGAGCTGCGGGCCAAGGAGCAGTTGCGGAAGTCGCCCGAACTCCCCGCCAAGATGGGTGAGTTGGAGGTGCCGGACGCCAAGGACTCCGTGCGAGGGCGCTACTTCGGTCTGGAGATGTCCGGGATCAACGGGCGGCCGATGGACATGGGCCGTATCGACGAGACGGTCACCCGGGGCAGCACGGAGACCTGGACCGTGCGCAACGAGGACGGGATGCCGCACAACTTCCATGTGCACGACGTGCAGTTCCGGGTCCTCGAAGTCAACGGGAAGACCCCGCCGCCCGAGCTGCGCGGCGCCAAGGACACTGTGTTCGTGCCGGGCAGTACGACGGTGAAGCTGGCGATGCGCTTCGACGGGCCGGCCGATCCGGACACCCCGTACATGTACCACTGCCACCTGCTGTACCACGAAGACGGCGGAATGATGGGGCAGTTCGTGGTCGTGGAGCCGGGACAGCGGGCCGGGAAGCCGTCCGGGCACGGAGCCGGTCACCACAGTCATTAGCCTTGGGCCATGACTACGGCTCTGATTACGGGATCGACCGCGGGCATCGGCGCCGCCTTCGCCCGGCGCCTCGCCTCCGAGGGACACAACCTGGTCCTCGTGGCCCGCGACACCAAGCGGCTGCACGAGCAGGCGACCGAGCTGCACGACCGGCATGGCATCGAGGCGGAGGTGCTGACCGCCGACCTCGCGACGGAGGAGGGCATCGGGGCGGCCGAGGCCCGGCTCTCCGACCGTAGGAATCCGGTCGATCTTCTGGTCAACAACGCCGGGTTCGGCAACAAGGGCCGCTATCTCGAGGTCCCGATGGCCGACGAGCTGACCATGCTCAAGGTGCACTGCGAGGCGGTGCTCCGGCTGACCTCGGCGGCGACCGAGGGCATGCGGGAGCGCGGCCGCGGGGGCGTGATCAATGTGGCCTCGGTGGCGGCGTTCGTGCCGCGCGGCACGTATGGCGCGTCGAAGGCGTGGGTCGTGCAGTTCACGCAGGGTGCGGCGAAGGATCTGGCGGGGAGCGGGGTGCGGCTGATGGCGCTGTGCCCCGGCTTCGTCCGTACGGAGTTCCATGAGCGGGCCGGGATGGGCACGGACAACATCCCGAAGTGGATGTGGCTCGACGCGGACAAGCTGGTGACGGCGGCGCTCGCGGACCTGGCACGGGGGAAGTCGCTGTCCGTGCCGGATCCTCGGTACAAGGTGATGATGGGCGTGGTGAAGGTGACGCCGCGGGCGCTGCTCGGCGGGATCACGTCGCGGACGGGGCGGAAGTACGGCCCCCAGTAGGCGAGTTGCAGCACGGAGGCCCGGCTCCCCTTGGCGGGGAGCCGGGCCTCAGCTGCGTACGAAGACGTCCCTACGAGACGTCAGTGGGAGTGGCCGTGACCGTGGCCGTGCCCGGCGTCACCCTCGTCCTCGGCCGGCTTCTCGACGACCAGGGTCTCGGTCGTGAGGAGCAGCGAGGCGATGGACGCCGCGTTCTCCAGGGCGGAGCGGGTCACCTTGACCGGGTCGATGACGCCGGCCTTGACCAGGTCGCCGTACTCGCCGGTCGCGGCGTTGAAGCCCTGGCCCTTCTCGAGCTCGGCGACCTTCGAGGTGATGACGTAACCCTCGAGGCCCGCGTTCTCGGCGATCCAGCGCAGCGGCTCGACGGCGGCGCGGCGGACGACGGCGACACCGGTGGCCTCGTCGCCCTCCTTGCCGAGGTTGCCCTCGAGCACCTTGACGGCGTGGACGAGCGCGGAGCCACCACCGGAGACGATGCCCTCCTCGACCGCGGCGCGGGTCGCGGAGATGGCGTCCTCCAGACGGTGCTTCTTCTCCTTGAGCTCGACCTCGGTGGCAGCGCCGACCTTGATCACGCAGACACCGCCGGCGAGCTTCGCCAGGCGCTCCTGCAGCTTCTCGCGGTCCCAGTCCGAGTCCGTGGACTCGATCTCGGCCTTGATCTGGTTGACGCGGCCCTGGACGTCCGCGGAGTCGCCGCCACCGTCGACGATGACGGTGTCGTCCTTGGTGATGGTCACGCGGCGCGCGGTGCCGAGCACGTCCAGACCGGCCTGGTCGAGCTTGAGGCCGACCTCTTCGGCGATGACGGTCGCACCGGTGAGGGTGGCCATGTCGCCGAGCATCGCCTTGCGGCGGTCGCCGAAGCCGGGGGCCTTGACGGCCACGGCGTTGAACGTGCCGCGGATCTTGTTGACGACCAGGGTCGACAGGGCCTCGCCCTCGACGTCCTCGGCGATGATCAGGAGCGGCTTGGAGCCACCGCCCTGGATGACCTTCTCGAGGAGCGGAAGCAGGTCCTGGATCGAACCGATCTTGCCCTGGTGGATCAGGATGTACGGGTCGTCGAGGACGGCCTCCATACGCTCCTGGTCGGTGACGAAGTACGGGGACAGGTAGCCCTTGTCGAAGGCCATGCCCTCGGTGAAGTCGAGCTCCAGGCCGAAGGTGTTGGACTCCTCGACGGTGATGACACCGTCCTTGCCGACCTTGTCCATGGCCTCGGCGATGAGCTCGCCGATCTGCTTGTCCTGGGCGGACAGCGCGGCCACGGCGGCGATGTCGGACTTCGAGTCGATGGGACGCGCGGTGGCGAGCAGGTCGTCGGAGACGGCCTTGACCGCGGCGTCGATGCCCTTCTTCAGGGCGGCCGGGGAGGCACCCGCGGCGACGTTGCGCAGGCCCTCGCGGACGAGCGCCTGGGCCAGCACGGTGGCGGTGGTCGTACCGTCACCCGCGATGTCGTTGGTCTTGGTCGCCACCTCCTTCACCAGCTGGGCGCCGAGGTTCTCGTACGGGTCCTCGACCTCGACCTCACGGGCGATGGTCACGCCGTCGTTGGTGATGGTGGGGGCGCCGAACTTCTTGTCGATGACGACGTTGCGGCCCTTGGGGCCGATCGTCACCTTGACCGTGTCGGCAAGCTTGTTGACGCCACGCTCGAGGGCGCGACGGGCGTCCTCGTCGAACTTCAGGATCTTCGCCATGGAGCTTTTCAAGTCCTCTCAAAAAACGAACTGCGCCCCTCGCCACCCGGCTGTGTATCGCGGGGGCCAGGGGCGCAGATCAAAAAACTTCGGGTGAATTACTTCTCGATGATCGCGAGCACGTCGCGAGCCGAGAGGACGAGGTATTCCTCGCCGCTGTACTTCACCTCGGTGCCGCCGTACTTGCTGTACAGCACGATGTCGCCGGTGCTGACGTCGAGCGGAAGACGCTCGCCGTTCTCGAAGCGACCCGGGCCCACCGCGAGGACGACGCCCTCCTGGGGCTTCTCCTTCGCGGTGTCCGGGATGACCAGGCCAGAGGCCGTGGTCTGCTCGGCGTCGAGCGGCTGGACCACAATGCGGTCCTCAAGCGGCTTGATGGCAACCTTGGAGCTGGCGGTCGTCACGATCCGGCCTCCCCCTTCGGAGATCTCGGGGATGAAATGTCTGGGGTGGCGACCAGGTGGATCCGTCGTCGCGGGTGCCGGACCTGCCCGTCGCTGTGTTGGCACTCTCCAGTGGGGAGTGCCAGAGCCGAGACTATGACCGCGATTAGCACTCGGTCAAGCCGAGTGCCAATTCGGCCCTCCGTCAACGCGCGGGTGCAGGTCTGTCTCGATCGGAGAACGTTCCGCTGGAGGCGCTGGTTCCGTACGACAGTGCTGTTCATGGCTGCCGAAGAGTCCCACCCCGCCGCCTCCACCCGGGGCCACCGCCGGAAGCGTTCCTCGCCCAGGGGCGACACGGCGGTCGCGGTGTTCGCCCTTGTCGTCGATGCCGTCGCGCTGGCCGCCACGGCCTTCCTGATCTTCGTCGCCGTTTCTCCGTGGGCGTACCGGACCAGCCCGGCGGGTCGTCCGCCATGGACTGGGGACTCACCCTCGGCTTCCTCGCCGTTCCCGCGCTGTTCGCCCTCGCCGGACTCGCCTTCGCCCGCGGCGGGCAGCCGGCCATCGCCGTGACGCAGTTCGCGGTCGCCCTCGCGCTGGGCGGGATGGTGCTCTACGGCGCCACGCAAGAGTCCGGAACCGTCCGGCCCACGCCCGTCTCGGCAGGGAGTTTGTCCCGTATGTGACCCTTGACCCCGTGCGCATCCTCGTGGTCGAAGACGAAGAAGGCCTCGCCGACTCCCTGCGGCGGGGCCTGTCCGCCGAGGGGCACTGGGTCGATGTCGCGTACGACGGGCATCGGGGGCTCGAGCTCGCGCTGACCGGGGATTACGACGCCGTCGTGCTCGACGTGATGCTGCCGGGGCTCGGCGGACACGAGGTCTGCACCCGGCTGCGCACGCACGACCAGCAGACCCCCGTGCTCATGCTGACCGCGCGCGACGGCGAGTACGACGAGGCCGACGGGCTCGATTCCGGCGCCGACGACTACCTCACCAAGCCCTTCTCGTTCGTCGTGCTGCTCGCCCGGCTCAGGGCGCTCGGCCGCCGCCGGCAGGCCGACCGCGACCGGACCCTCCAGGCCGGCGACCTGGTGCTCGACGTCAGGGGAAGGCGCTGCCGGCGCGGCGGGCAGGACATCGAGCTGACCGCCCGTGAACTGGCCGTCCTCGCCTGCCTGTTGGCCGAGCCGGGTCAGGCCGTCGCCAAGCAGGACATCCTGGACCGGGTCTGGGACTCCCCCGGCGACATCGACCCGAACATCGTCGAGGTCTACGTCTCCTCGCTGCGCAAGAAGGTGGACGCCCCCTTCGGCCGCCGCTCCATACGCACCGTGCACGGCACCGGGTATCGCATGGCCCCCGACGACGATGCGTAGGACGACGCGCAACCCCAAGAGATTTCGCCTGCCCCTGCCCCGCACGGTCAGGGCCCGCACCGCCGCGGCCGCCGCACTCGCCATGGCACTGCTGCTCGCCGTCGGCGGCGGCTGGCTCTACACCGTGCTGCGCGCCAACCTCCTCGACGACACCTCGGGCCGCACCGAGCTCGCCGCCCGCAAGGCCGCATCCCTCGTCGACACCGGGGCCGCCCCCCACCAACTGCCCGCACCCGAGGGCGGCGTCGACATGGTCGTGGTGCTCGACGCGCAAGGGCGGATCAAGACCGCCGACCACGATGCCGACTTCACGCCCCAACTGGCCGCCCTGCGCCCGCCCCCGGGGCAGGACTCGGCCGCGCGGATCGTGCGGCACGACGGGGAACGACGCGATGTGGTCGTCGTCCGGGCGACGGCGCCGGACGACAGCGAGCAGTTCGTGTACGCGGTCACCGTGCTCAGCGACGTCGACCATGCGACCCGCGCCATCGGCTGGGCCCTGCTCGCCAGCGCGCCCCCGCTGATCGGCCTCGCCGCCCTGATCGCCTGGGCGGTGACCGGCCTCGCCCTGCGCCCGGTCGCCGCGATCCGGACCGAGCTCGACGCGGTCACGGCGAAGGAGCTCGACCGCCGCGTCCCCGAACCCCCCGGCGAGGACGAGGTCGCCCTGCTCGCCCGTACCGCCAACGCCACCCTCGACCGCCTGGAGCAGTCGGTCGGCCGGCAACGCCAGTTCGTCGCCGACGCCTCGCACGAGCTCCGCAATCCCATCGCGGCCGTACGCGCCCAGCTCGAGACCGCCCTCGCCGACCCCGACCCGGCCGCACGGCGCACTGAAACCGCTCCGCTCCGCTCCGCCCTCGCCGACACCGAGCGGCTGCAGCGCATCGCGGCCGACCTGCTCCTGCTCGCCCGGCTCGACGCCCAGGTCCCGGTGATCGCGGAGCCCGTCGATCTGGCGCTGCTCGCGGCGGAGGAGCTGGCCCGGCGGCGAGATCCCCGGCTCGTCCTGGAGGCGCAGGCGCCGGTGCCGGTGCGCGGGGATCCGGCCCGCCTGGAGCGGCTGCTCGCCAATCTGGTCGACAACGCGCTCCGATACGCGGCGACGGAAGTGCGGGTGCGGGCCTTCGCAGCAGGAAGCCGGGCCGTGCTCGAAGTCACCGACGACGGCCCGGGGATCCCCGAGGCCGACCGGGAGCGGGTCTTCGACCGGTTCGTACGGCTCGACGCGGCCCGCGACCGCGGCAGCGGCGGCACCGGGCTCGGGCTCGCCATCGCCCGCGAGATCGCCCGGGCCCACGGCGGCGACCTGGTGGTGGCGACCGGCCCGACGGCCGGGGCCTGCCTACGGGCCGAGTTCTGAGGCCTGCCCGCCGAGTCCTGAAGGCGCCTTCAGGACTCTCAGGACTCCTTCAGCAGCCCTCCCCCAGCATCGGGGGACGTGAGCCGACACCGCCGCAACTCCCCCAAAGCCCGCCGCCGCGCCCGCAAGAAGCCCCTGCGCCTCGGCCGCAAGCTGCTGATCACGGCCCTCGCCCTGACCGTCTGCGTCGGCATCGGCGGCTGGTACCTCTACCGCGACCTGGCCCGCTCCATCGGCAGCTCCAAGGCGCTGGACGGCAACGGCCCCAAGTCGCAGGGCGGCGACATCAACATCCTGCTGATGGGCCTGGACAGCCGTAAGGACCAGAACGGCGAGGACCTGCCCGACGACGTGCTCGACAAGCTGCACGCGGGCAGCTCCGACATCGGCGGCTACAACACCAACACCCTGATGCTGCTGCACGTCCCGGCCGGCGGCGGCCGCGCGAAGGCCTTCTCCATCCCGCGCGACGACTTCGTGGACATCCCGGGCCACGGCAAGGACAAGATCAAGAAGGCGTACGGCCTGGAGAAGGCGCGTACCGAGGAGAAGCTCAGCGCCCAGGGCGTCACCGACAAGCGCCGACTGGAGCACGAGGGCCGGGAAGCGGGCCGGAAGAAGGAGATCGAGACCGTACGCAAGTTCCTCGGCGTGCCGATCGACCACTTCGCCGAGGTCAATCTGGCGGGCTTCTTCCACATCGCCGACGCGCTCGACGGCGTGCCGGTGTGCCTGAACCACGCGGTCAAGGACAAGTACTCGGGCGCCGACTTCAAGGCGGGCAGGCAGACGCTGAACGGCCAGCAGTCGCTCGCCTTCGTACGGCAGCGGCACGGGCTCACCAACGGCGATCTGGACCGTACGCGCCGCCAGCAGGCCTTCCTCGCGTCCGCCGCGCACAAGCTGAACTCGGCCGGCACCTTCACCGACCCGGGCAAGCTGTTCAAGCTGATCGACACCGCCAAGAAGGACCTCGTGATCGACGAGGGCTGGGACCTGCTGTCCTTCGTCAAGCAGGCGAAGAACCTCTCCGGCGGCAATGTGGAATTCACGACACTGCCCATCGAGGGGTTCGGACGGAACCGCGGCGAGGACATCAACGTCATTGACGATGTGAAGATAAAGCGCCTCATAGCGGAGCAGATCGGGCAGGGCGGGTCGGCCGACCCGTCGCCGTCCCCGTCTGCCACCGATCCCGACAAGGCGCCGAGCAAGGCGCCCGAGCAGCGGGACGAGAAGCAGGGCAAGTCGGACGCCGATCAGGACACCAAGGCCATGGACGGCGGCGGGATCCCGTGCGTGGACTGATGACGACGGGCAGCTCGCCCCTCTCGCGGGGCCACCGGCGCACCGAGGCGATCCTGCTCGCGTTCGCCGTCGTGCTCACGGTCTTCGGACACGCCTACGTGGGCCTCGCCATGTACGACCAGCTGCCCTCGAACGTCGGCCAGTTCGCGGCGAGCATGGCGCTGCTGGCGCTGGTCGCGCATCTCGCGGTACGCCGCTTCGCCCCGTACGCCGACCCGCTGATCCTGCCCATCGCCCTGCTGCTGACCGGGCTCGGACTCGTCCTCCTGCATCGCCTGGACGAAACGTACGCGCACAAGTTCAAGAACTCCACGCCGACCGCGAGCGGGCAACTGCTCTGGTCCGTGGTGGGCGTCGCGGTCTGCATCGGCATCCTCGTGCTGCTGCGCGACCACCGCAGGCTGCAGCGCTACATCTACGTGACCATGGCCGTGGCGCTGGTCATGCTGATGGCTCCGGCGCTCTTCGGCGCCGACGCGTACGGCGCCAAGCGCTGGATCAAGCTCGGGGCGCTGTCGTTCCAGCCGGGCGAGTTCGTGAAGATGATGATCGCGGTGTTCTTCGCCGGATACCTGGTCATCCACCGCGACGCCCTCTCGCTGACCGGCCGCAAGGTGCTCGGCCTGCAGATGCCGCCGATGCGGCAGTTCGCGCCGATCATCGCGGTGTGGGTGATCAGCCTGCTGGTGCTGATCTTCGAGCGGGACCTGGGCACCTCACTGATCTTCTTCGGCCTCTTCGTGGTGATGTTGTACGTCGCCACGCATCGCCCCAGCTGGATCCTGTTCGGCGTGACGCTGGCCGCGGTCGGGGCGTTCGTGGTCGGCTCGGTCGAGCCGCATGTGCACGGCCGGGTCGAGGCCTGGCTCAACCCCTTCGAGACCTTCACCCCGGCCGGTCAGGCCAAGGGCGCCTCCGACCAGCTGGCCCAGGCCCTGTTCAGCTTCGGCAGCGGCGGGCTCACCGGGTCGGGGCTCGGCCTCGGGCACCCGGAGCTGATCGGCTTCGCGGGGCGCAGCGACTTCATCCTGACCACGGTCGGCGAGGAGCTGGGGCTCGCCGGGCTGATGGCGGTGCTGCTCCTGTACGCGCTCCTGGTGCAGCGGGGCCTGCGGACGTCGGTGCTCGCCCGGGACCCGTTCGGCAAGCTGCTCGCGGTGGGGCTCTCGGCCGCGCTGATGCTGCAGGTCTTCGTGGTCGCGGGCGGCGTCCTCGGGCTGATCCCGCTGACCGGGAAGGCGCTGCCGTTCCTGGCGAAGGGCGGCTCCTCGCTGGTCGCGAACTGGGTGATGATCGCGCTCCTGATCCGGATCAGCGACAGCGCGGGACGCAACCGGGAGGCCTCGGCCCAGGGGCCCGATCCGGAACCCGAGCCGGAGCCGGCACCTGAGCCCGAGCTGGTACGTACCGGCTAGAGCCCGGGCGCGTACGTACCAACCGGAGCGCGCACGTACCGGCTAGAGGTAGTCCTCCAGCCGGGCCACCGTGAACCCCTGTGCCTGGATCCGCCGCAGCATCCGTGCCGTCATCTCGGTGAGCGACGCGCCCTGCAGTTCGCCCGGGCCGCGGAAGTGCGCGAGGACGATGTCGCCGGGGTGCAGGCGGTGCCCGGCCGCGTACCGGAGGTCGTTGATCTGCATCGATGCCCGCCACAGGACCACCGCCGAGACCCCGCAGTCCGCGGCGGCCCGCAGGGTGTTCGCGTTGTAGTTGCCGTACGGCGGGCGGAAGAGCCGCGGCCGGACGCCGAAGCGCTGCTTCAGCTTGTCCTGCTGCCCGCAGATCTCCCAGCGCTGCCCGTCGTACGAAAGGCCCGGCAGATAGGGGTGGTCGAGGGTGTGGTTCTGCACGGTCGCGCCCACCGACCGCAGCTCGCCGAAGTGCGAATAGCCCGGCCCGGCCACGCTGTCCGTGAGGAACATGCTGACCGGAAGCCGCAGGTCCCTGACCATGTCGATGAACCGGGGGTCGCGCTCCGCCCCGTCGTCGAAGGTCAGGAACACCACCTTGTCCTTGGTCGGCACCCGGTCCACCACCGGCGGCAGCCCCGGCCCCGCGCCCTTGACCGCCCCCCGCGGCGGCGGCTTCGGCGCGGGCCTGAGCGGGGCGTGCAGCCCCCAGCGGCGGGCCACGGCCTTGGAGACGCGGCGCTGCTCGACCTTCTTCTCCACCTTGTGCGCGGCCTTGCGGCCGAGCCGTTCGATCGGGTCCACCGACTGGGCACACCCGCTCACGCTCAGGGCGAGCGCACCGGCCGCAAGAACCCCGGCGAGCAGCCGGTGCGCGCGCCCGGCCCTCACAGGTAGTCCTCCAGCTTGGCCACCGCGTACCCCTTGTCGGTGACCATCTTGAGGAACTTGCGGATCATGTCGGGCATGGTGCCCTTCCAGTCCTCCTTGCCCCTGAAGTGCGTGAGGATGATGTCGCCGGGGTGGATGTCGCGGTCCCACTCGCGGTAGTCCATCTTGTCCACGAAGACCTCGGCGTTCCACAGCGGAACGGCCCTGATGCCGCAGGCCTTGGCGGCCTTCAGGGTGTTCTGGTTGTAGTTGCCGTACGGCGGGCGGAAGAGCTCGGGGCGCTTGCCGTAGCGCTTCTCGATGACGTCCTGCATGCCGCAGATCTCGCGCTTCTGCTGCGCGTAGGTGAGTCCGGGCAGATAGCGGTGGTTGAGGGTGTGGTTGTTGAGCACGACCCCGCGGTCCTGCATCTGCTTGAAGTAGCCGTAGTCCTCCTTGACCAGGTAGTCGCTGAGGAAGGCGGTGTACGGGATCTTCAGCTCGCTCATCATCTTGAGGAACTTCGGGTCCTTCTCGGCCCCGTCGTCGATGGTGAGGAAGACGACCTTGTCCTTGGTCGGGATCGTGGTGAAGACCGGCGGCAGGTTCTTCTGGCCGGCCACCTCGAAGCCCTTGCGGGTCTTCGGTGTGACCTTCTTCTTGGGCGGCTTCGGCGCGGCCAGCGGCATCTTGGCGACGCCCCAGCGCTTGACCGCGGCGAGCCGCCCGGCGTGCACGGCGGCGCGCTGCTTGGCGACCTCGGCGGGGCCCGGAGCGGGCTTGACCGGGGGCTTCGCGGGCTCGCCCGAGGCGCAGCCGGCCGCGAGGGCGGTGGCGGTGACGACGGCGAGGGCCGCACGCAGGACCGGGGCCCGATTTCGGCTGAATTTATCCTTTTGTCGTACTAGTTTCATGGCGTCGGATCCTGTCAGCACAGCGGCGCACGGCCCCGGCGACACCACCACGAGGCACGCGCGATCCACCGACTGGCCGACAATGGCTTGGTGAACGACCTCGCCGCCTTCTCCTGCCTGCTCACCGACGAGGGCCGGTCCCTCCTTGCCGAGCTCCGCGACCACGACCCCGCCCAGGAGCTCGCCCTCGCCACCCGGCTGCGGCGCGCGCACCCGCCCGAGCTGGTCTCGGCGGCGCTCGGACAGGCTCGCCTGCGACAGCGGGCGGTGGCGAAGTTCGGCGCCGAGGACGCCGCGCGGATGTACTTCACGCCCAACGGCGTCGAGCAGGCCACGCGCACTTCGGTCGCCGAGTACCGCGCGAACGAGTTCAAGGGCCTGGGCGTACGTTCCCTCGCCGACCTCTGCTGCGGCATCGGCGGCGACGCGATCGCGCTCGCCCGGGCCGGGATCGCGGTGCTCGCGGTGGACCGGGACGAGGTGACCTGCGCGGTGGCGCGGGCGAACGCGGCGGCGCTGGGCCTCTCCGAGCTCATCGAGGTGCGCTGCGCGGACGTGACCGAGATCGACACCTCGCCGTACGACGCCGTCTTCGTGGACCCGGCCCGCCGGGGCGGCCGAGGCAGGATCTTCGACCCCGAGGCCTACTCGCCCCCGCTCTCCTGGGCGATCGAGGCCGCCCGCAAGGCGCCGCTGGCCGCGCTGAAGATCGCGCCCGGCATCCCGCACGAGGCCGTCCCCGACGACGTACACGCGGAGTGGATCTCGGACTCCGGCGACGTGAAGGAGGCCGTGCTGTGGTTCGGCACGCAGCCCGGCTCGTTCAGCTCGACGCTGCTGCCGGCCGGGGCCTCGCTGTGGACCGCGCGGGCGGCGATGCTGCCGGATCCGGAGCCCCGGCCGGTGGGGCGCTATCTGTACGAGCCGGACGGCGCGGTGATCCGGGCCCATCTGGTGGCCGAGGTCGCGCGGCAGGTCTCGGGCGGGCTGATCGACCCGATGATCGCGTACGTCACCAGCGACGAGCTGCATGAGACGCCGTTTGCGACGGCGTACGAGATCACCGACCAACTCCCCTTCAACGTAAAGAAGTTGAAGGCACTGCTGCGCGACCGCGAGGTCGGCATCCTCACGGTGAAGAAGCGCGGCTCGGGCGTGGAGCCGGAGGAGTTGCGGCGCAAGATGAAGCTGAGCGGACGGAACTCGGCGACGGTGTTCCTGACCCGGGTGATGGACGCCCCGACGATGCTGGTCGGGGCGCCCGCGTAGACCTGGCCGGCCGGTCAGACGCTGCTGCCGGACCCCGCGGCCTCGGGCAGTTCGAGGGCGGCGCGAACCTTGGCGTTCAGCTCGTCGAAGTCTCCGGCCTCGTTGTCCACGACCTCCTCCACGTAGCCGTAGAAGGTGTCGACGTCCTTCGCGGCGGCCGCGGCGCGCCAGTCGGGGATGGCGTTCTCGTACCACTCGATCAGCGCGGGCAGCTCCTTCGCGGCCTTCGGCGGGAGGGGGAGCGCCTTCAGCGACGCGGCGGTCTGGCGGTAGGCCTTCGCCATCCGGCCCGCCCAGGCCTTCGACGCGGGCAGGTCGTCGCCGGGCTCGCCCTCCGGATACGTCAGGTCGGCCTCGTAGGCCGGCTTGGTCGCCGCCAGGAAGATGAACTGGTCCGGTTCCAGGGTGGTGGAGTCCGTACGGATCGAGGCGTCGCGCTTGCCCTCGGACGGGCCGGCCCAGCAGGTGACCGTGCGCTCGCCGGTGGGCCAGGAGGAGCGGTCGGGGTAGTAGAAGTACGTCTGGAGGTCGCCGACCGCGTCGGGGTCGAGGGCGTACTCCGGGAGCAGCTTCGCGCAGCGGGGGCGGGCCTGTTCGGCGATCTTGGCGTGGCCGGGGTACTTGTCGCCGGTCAGCTTGAAGCTGCCGTAGGCCTCGCCCTTGTGGGGCTGCTCACAGGGCGTCATCTCGACGCTGGTGTCCGCGAGGGTGCTGCCCTAATTCTCGGCCGTGAGCTCCTCGCCCGGGTTGAAGCAGTCGCCCGTCTTGATCTCGTAGATCGAGGTACGGGTCGGCTCGGTGACCCGGCCCGAGCCCTTGTCGCGCTCCGGCGTGCCGAAGGTGGAGAGGGCGAACGTCCCGGTCAGCAGCAGCACGAGCGAGAGCAGCAGCGAGGCACCGGAGACCGTGACGCCCGCGACCGCCAGGCCCTTGCCGCGCTCACCGCGCCTGGATATCTGCACCAGCGCGACGATGCCGAGGATCAGGGCGAGCGGCGCGACGCAGATCAGCGAGAGCACGAACGCGGCGATCGCGAGCCCGTTCATCGGGGGCCGCTGCTGCGGCATGCCTGCCGCAGGCGGGGGCCAGGCGGCGGGCGGGGCCTGCCAGTTGGCGGGAGGCTGGGGCCAGGCGGGGGTGCCGGGCGGGAACTGGGGCGGCGCGGCATGCTCCGCCGGAGACCGGGCCTCGGCCGGGGGCCGGGCCTCGGCCGGGGACCGGCCCGCGTCGGCGGGAACCGGCAGCTCCCCGTCGGCGAACGGCTGCTGGGACGAGGCGTGCTGCGGGGACGAGGGGTGCTGCGGCGGGGGTACGGACACGGCCTGACCTTCTCCGGGAGTATCTCCTCGCGAGGCTAGCCGCCACTTATGCGGCCTTTAGCGGGCAGAACGTCCCGATCCGGACGGGCCGTCGGACCTCAACCACCCCGGGCGCCCACCCCCTCACCCCCGCCCGGCCCCCTCGCCGTCGCGGGCCCGCCCCAACAGCAACTCCCGCTCCCGCTCATTGCGCGCAAGCCCCGCCGCCCGCTCGAACTCCGCCCGCGCCTCGTCGGGCCGCCCCAGCCTCGCCAGGAGATCGCCGCGCACGCTGGGCAGCAAGTGGTAGTCCTTCAGGGCCGGTTCGGCGGCCAGCGCGTCGACCAGGGCGAGGGCCGGCTCGGGCCCGTACGCCATCGAGACCGCGACCGCCCGGTTCAACTCGACCACCGGGGACGGGGCGCGGGCCGCGAGCAGGTCGTAGAGGGCCGCGATCCGGTGCCAGTCGGTGTCCTCGTACGCGAACGCCCGCGCATGACACCCGGCGATCGCGGCCTGCAGCAGATACGGCCCCGGGGCGCTCCCGCGCAGCGCGGCCTCGGCGGCCATCAGGGCGTCGAAGCCGCGGCGGATCAGGAGCCGGTTCCAGCGCGTCCGGTTCTGGTCCTTGAGCAGGACCGGCTCCCCGGACGGGCCGACACGGGCAACCGAACGGGACGCCTGCAGCTCCAACAGCGCCGCCAGGCCGTGCACTTCGGGCTCGCCCGGCATCAGCCCGGCGAGCACCCGGGCGAGGCGCAGCGCGTCCTCGCACAGCGCGGGCCGCAGCAGGTCGTCGCCCGCGGTGGCCGCGTACCCCTCGTTGAAGATCAGGTAGATGACTTCGAGGACCGATCCGAGGCGGGCGCCCCGCTCCGGCCCGTACGGCACCTCGAAGGCCACGCCCTCCTTGGCCAGGGCGCGCTTGGCCCGCACGATGCGCTGGGCGACCGTCGGCTCCGGGGCCAGGAAGGCGCGGGCGATCTCGGGCGTGGTCAGGCCGCCGAGCAGCTTGAGGGTGAGGGCGATCCGGGCCTCGGCGGAGAGCACCGGGTGGCAGGCCGTGAAGACGAGCCGCAGCAGGTCGTCGTCGATGTCGTCGGGGTCCGCGGGCTCGGGCGGCGGCGCGGAGGTCTCCAGGGTGCGGCCCACCTCCGCCAGCTTGGCGGCATAGCGCTCCCGGCGACGTACGAGATCGATCGCACGGTGCTTGGCCGTGGCCATGAGCCAGGCGCCCGGCTTGTCCGGGACACCCGACTCCGGCCACTGTTCCAGGGCGGCGACCAGCGCGTCCTGCGCGATCTCCTCCGCTATGCCGACGTCGCGGACCACGCGGGCGACGCCGGCGATGATGCGGGGCGCCTCGATCCGGAAGACCGCCTCGATGGCGTCCTTCGCGGACGCCGGGGCGTCCGGCTCCGAGCGGGTGTCGTCACGTTCATCCGTCACGGCCACCCATCAAAGCACCCGCATCCACGTACGCGTACGCGAGCGGGCCGGCTCAGCCCATCTCTTCGATCTCGCGGACCTCGGCCGTGATGTTCCAGTACGCCTCGTGGGTCTGCAGGAAGCGCTTGGTCCACTCGACCGCCTCGGCCTTGTCCTTGCACTGCGTGAGCGAGTAACCGCCGATGACCTCCTTGGACTCGGTGAACGGCCCGTCGGTGACGGACAGTTCGCCACCGGACCAGGTCACCCGGGTGCCCTCGGCGGTCGGCTTGAGCCCGGCGGTGTCGAGCATGACCCCGGCCTTGGTGATCTCCTCGAGCAGGGTGCCCATGCGCTCGATCAGCTCGGGGCTCGGGCCCTCGGCGGGGGCGTCCTTCTCGCTGATCCGGATCATGGTCAGAAAGCGCGGCATGGTGACTCCTCAGATTCCTCAGGTGTGGCGGCGGGGACTTCGCCCTGCCCGGCGGGGGTCTCTCCCCTGCCTCTCACCCTTGCGTCGAACGGGAGACGCCCGGATCGACACCACCGCCGAAGTTCTTCGAGATTTTTTCCGGGGAACTGAAATCAGGCCATGGCATGTCCCTGCAAACGACGAGGAAACAGCGGACACGGGGGCACGGATGGTCATGCTGAACCAAGGCGATCGGGGCATCGGAAGGGCGGTCCCGACCCGCCCACGGGCGCGATCCGACGCCGCATATCTCCGCGTCGGCGCGGCCGTCGTGCTGTACGCGATCTCGGCCGCGTGCTGGATCGGGTACGAGCTGAGCGAGTCCGGCGCCGTCTCCGGCAGCTTCTTCAAGGCGCTCTACGACCCGCGCACCGAGGTCACCCCCTGGGCGCAGACCGCGTCGGACTGGGCCCTGATCGCGGCCGCGCTCGTGTTCGGCGGCCTCGCGCTGGCGCGGCGGCAGGTGGCACGCGGGGCGCTGATGCTGCTCGCGGTGCTGCTGATCGGGCTCTCGCTGCGCGAGCTGGTGGGGCTCGCTCTCTCCCCGGAGTACCGGCAGGTCCTGGAGAACATCGGTTACGGCCGGCTCCTCGTCGCCTTCCGGGTGGCGGGCCTGGTCGTGGGCGTGGCCGCCCTGGTCGAGATGGCCCGTGCCGGACGACGCAGCGCGCCCCGGCACCTCAGCCTGGTCCCGCTCGGGGCGGCCGGCGCACCCGGCTTCGGCCCGCCCCGGTTGCCGGGCTCGCGGGTCCGCCCGCGCTCGGCGGTGGCCGGCAGCTGCTTCCTGGCGATCGGCGCGGTACTGCTCGGCTGGCTCGTCCACGCGCTGGCGCAGGACAACGGCTATCTCGTGCCCGGCCATCCGGACGCCGGGGTACCGGGCTTCTTCCGGGACGCGTTCGACGCCTCGTACGCGACGACGATCCCGAACTCCTACTACACGCTGGCCTTCGCGCTGGCCCCCGTGCTGATCGGGATCGCCCTGTTCAGGGGAGCACCGGCGGCGCGCGGCGCGGGGCTCGCGCTGTCCGCGATCACGCTGTACGTGGACGCGCGCACCAGCTACGGCTACTTCGCGCAGGACCGCTTCGACCTGTACTTCGACTCGACGCTCAGCACGCTGTCGGTGCTGTCCACGTTCCTGACGACCCTGCTCGCGCTGGCGGCCCTGGCGGTCCTGGTGCCGGCCCGCGAGGAGTAGGGGCCCGCCGGAAAAACCTCGGCGCCCCTCGGTCCTCAGCCCTCAATCCTCACCCAGCGACTCGAACCGCCACCGGTGCACCGCCCGGGTCACCAACTCCCCTGCGGGCTCCGGCAGTTCGGGCAGCTCGGCGTCGAAGGCGGCGTCCCACCAGGTGATCACGAGGACCCGGTCCCCCGGCGCCCGGAAGACCTCACGCCGCAGCGGCTCGCCGCCCACCTCCCGCCCCCGCGCCCAGGCCAGCAGCTCGGCGCCCCGCCCCTCGACGGCGCGGGCCTCCCACATCAGCGCGACGGTCATGAGTACAGGTTGTCCTTCGCCACCTCGTGCACATGATCGTGCGAGTGCGAGTGCGCGTGGGCGTGGGAGCTCCCGGGCACATGCGGGTCGGTCACCGGCAAGGACGAGTCCGCCGACAGGTCCCAGTCCGAGGCGGCCCGGTTCCGCGCCACCATCTCCGCGCCGAGGGCCGCGACCATCGCGCCGTTGTCCGTGCAGAGCTTGGGACGCGGCACCCGCAGCTGGATCCCGGCCTTCTCGCACCGCTCGGCCGCCAGCGCCCTCAGCCGCGAGTTGGCCGCGACGCCACCGCCGATCATGAGGTGGTCGACGCCTTCGTCCTTGCAGGCCCGCACGGCCTTGCGGGTGAGCACGTCGACGACCGCCTCCTGGAAGGACGCCGACACATCACGTACCGGAACGTCCTCACCCGCATTGCGCTTGGCCTCGATCCAGCGGGCGACCGCCGTCTTCAGACCGGAGAAGGAGAAGTCGTACGCGGGGTCGCGCGGCCCGGTGAGCCCGCGCGGGAAGCTGATCGCGTTCGGGTCGCCCTCCTTCGCGTACCGGTCGATGACCGGGCCGCCCGGGAAGCCGAGGTTGAGCACCCGAGCGATCTTGTCGAAGGCCTCGCCCGCCGCGTCGTCGATGGTCGCGCCCATGGGACGTACATCGGAAGTGATGTCGGACGAGAGCAGCAGCGACGAGTGACCGCCGGAGACCAGGAGCGCCATCGTCGGCTCGGGCAGCGGCCCGTGCTCCAGCTGGTCGACGCAGATGTGCGAGGCGAGGTGGTTCACGCCGTAGAGCGGCTTGCCGAGCGCGTACGCGTACGCCTTCGCGGCGGAGACGCCGACGAGCAGCGCGCCCGCGAGGCCGGGCCCGGCGGTCACCGAGATGCCGTCCAGGTCCTTGGGGCTGACGCCCGCTTCCTTCAGGGCCCGCTCGATGGTCGGCACCATCGCTTCGAGGTGCGCGCGCGAGGCGACCTCGGGCACCACGCCGCCGAAGCGGGCGTGCTCGTCGACGGACGAGGCGATCGCGTCCGCGAGCAGGGTGGTGCCGCGCACGATGCCGACACCGGTCTCGTCGCAGGAGGTCTCGATGCCGAGCACCAGGGGTTCGTCAGCCATCAGTTGTCATTTCCTTGTACGAGTCCTGAGTCCGCCGCCGAGTCCGTCACAACGCTCGGGTCGAGGACGAGTCGCATCACGAGGGCGTCGATGTTGCCCGGCTGGTAGTAGCCGCGCCGGAAACCGATCGGATCGAAGCCGAAACGCTCGTAGAGCTTCTGGGCACGGGTGTTGTCCACGCGGACCTCGAGCAGGACCTCGCCACACTCGAAGGCGGTGGCGTGCTTGAGCAGGTCGGTGAGGAGTTCGGAGCCGAGGCCGGTGCCCCAGTGGTCATGGGCCACGGCGATGGTCTGTACGTCACCGAGTCCCCCGGCGGCGGCCAGGCCGGCGTAGCCCACCACGCGGTCGCCCGCTTCCGGGTCGAGCGCCACGATGAAGCGGCGGCTCGCCAACGGGCCCCGGGAGTGGGCGAGTTCGGACCAGAACATGCCCCGGGACCAGGCGTCCTCGGGGAACACCTCGCGTTCGAGCGCGAGCACCGGCTCGATGTCCCACCAGCGCATCTCTCGCAGTACAGGGGTCACTTGGGGGTGACCACCTTGTAGTTCTTGGGCACCTGCGCGTCCGGGCGGCGCAGATAGAGCGGCCGCGGCGCGGGCAGTTCCTCGCCCGCCGCCAGCTTCTCGACGGTGAGCGAGGCGAGGGCGGCGGCCGACACGTGCTCGGGCCCGCGCGGGTCCGGGAACGTATCGGGATAGAGCAGCGCCCCGGCGCCGACGGCCGGCAGCCCCGCCACCACGTCGGCGATCTCGGCGGGCCGGTCCACGGCGGGCTCGCTCGAACGGGATCTCGGCCCGTCGTAACGGGCCCAATAGACCTCCTTGCGCCGGGCGTCCGTCGCCACGACGAAGGGGCCGTCGACGTCGGCGGCGTACGCCAGGGCGTCGAGCGTGCACAGGCCGTACACCGGGATGCCGAGCGCGGAGCCGAAGGTCTCGGCCGTCATCAGACCGACGCGCAGACCGGTGTAGGGGCCGGGGCCCACGCCCGTCACGACCGCGGTGACGGCGTCGATCTTCCGGCCCGCCTCGGCGAGCACCCGGTCGACGGTCGGCAGGAGGAGCTCCCCGTGGCGTCTGGCGTCCACCTGACTCGACTCGGCGACGACGGTCTCGCCGTCGTGCAGGGCGACGGTGACGGCGGGGGTGGCGGTATCAAGAGCGAGCAAGAGCACGCAAACAGCCTACGGCGTGGGCGGGCCGCGCACGGCGCCCAGGCCACTCGTACACCTGCTGCTACCGTCGCCCTGAGAGGCACACAGTCGTACATACGATGTCTTGCGACCCGATGTGCGAACTGACTTGCGCAGACTTGCGGAACTACGGAGGGCGAGACGGTGGCACGCAGCAGCTCGGGATTCGTGGCCGGGCTCACGGCAGCGGCCCTCGCCGGTGTCTGCTTCCTCGCCTACCAGGCGCAGGCGCACGCCCCGGACTCGCTGGCCAAGCCCGGCAAGGACGACACGGCGACCACCCCGCGCTCCCCGAAGGAGAAGGCCGACCCGACGGCGCTGCCCGCGAAATCCGGCCAGGGCGAGCGGGTCGTCTACGAGCTGAGCTCGGACCGGGTCTGGCTGGTCGGCGAGAACGGCAAGGCGCAGCGCACCTACAAGGTCACGCCGAGCACGGTCGATCCGCTGCCGGGCACCTACAAGGTCGGCTCGCGGTCCGGTCCGGCGATCGTCGGGTCCGACGGGGTGCGGATCGAGCACGTGGTGCGCTTCACCAGCGTCGACAGCGTCGCGATCGGGTTCAGCGCGGCGGTGGACGGCTCCACGCCGGAGCCCGACCCGGACCGCAAGACGGGCGGCATCCGGTCGAGCCGGCCCGACGGCGACGCGATGTGGGAGTTCGCGACGGTCGGCAGGAAGATCGTCGTCCTTCCGTAGGCCGCACGGTGGTGGACGGCCCCAGCGTTGCCGCACGGCCGGTGGACGACCCCAGCGTCTACGCGGCGTCGCGTCGCCCGTCCTCGTCCTCCGCCGGAGGTTCCGTCAGCCGCTCCGGCGGCCGGGGCGGAGTCGACACCGCGCTCGCCGCCGAACACGACGCAAGCAGCTCGCTCATGGACAGGGCAGGGGGCTTGGGGTCGCGTTCGGGCGCCGACATGGTGCCTCCCGGGGGCTCCGCGTACATGCGTAGTTAGGTAGACCTAACCAGGCTCCGGTACCCATGGGAACACGCCCGGCACCGGGCACGCAATATTTTACCGACGCCCTGTCGGAACATGGGGCGAAGCTACGAACGCGAAGCCACGAATCCGAGCCGACCCGAGCTACGCACTCCTGCCGACCCGAGCCCCGAACCACGAACCCGAGCTACGAACCGAGCCCCGCAAGCCCGGCCGCGGCCCAGCGCTCCCCGATCCCGACCAGCGACACCTGACGTACGTCGTCATCGGTATCCCCGGTGGCCCGCTCGATCAGCACGTGCAGCCGGTCGTCCGAGAGCTCCTCGACCTTGCCGTCGCCCCACTCCACGACGATCACCGAATCGGGCAGCGAGACATCGAGGTCCAGGTCCTCCATCTCGTCGAGCCCGCCGCCCAGGCGGTACGCGTCCACGTGGACCAGCGGCGGACCGTCGACGAGCGAGGGGTGGACCCGGGCGATGACGAACGTCGGCGAGGTGACGGCGCCGCGTACGCCGAGGCCCGCGCCGAGCCCCCGGGTCAGCGTCGTCTTGCCCGCGCCGAGCTCGCCGGTGAGCATCACCAGGTCGCCGGGGCGCAGGAGTTTGGCCAGAGAGAGCCCCAACTCGCGCATCTCCTCGGGGGAGTTGACGGTGAGGCGGACGGTGACTTCGGCAGCGGCGTCAGCGGTTGCCGGGCTGTGCGGTGCTTCCATGAGCACCCACGTTAGCCGCTACCGGCACCGCGCCCGCACGCGCGAGGAGGTCCGCGAGGCGGTCCATGACGGCCTCCGGGTGCTCCAGCATCACCAGGTGCCCGGCGTCCGGGACGATGACCAGCTCCGCGTCGGGCAAGTGGTCCGCGATGGCCTCGCTGTGGTCGCTGGGCGTCACCATGTCCTGGTCCCCCGCGAGCACGAGCACGGGCAGCCCGGCGAAGTGCGCCAACGCCTCGGCCTTGTCGTGCTCGGCGAAGGCCGGGTAGAACTCCGCGACCACGTCGATGGGCGTGCCCTCGATCAACCGCTCGGCGAACCGTGCGATCGCCGGGTCCACGTCCCTCGACGCGAACGAGTAGCGCTTGATGATCCCCGCGAACAGGTCGGCCGTGGCCCGCCGCCCGCGTTCCACCAGCTCGGCCCGCGAGCCGAGCGCCTTCAGCACGCCGGGCAGTACGCGCCGCACGGCGTTCATCCCGGCGACGGGCAGGCCGTAGTTGACCTCGCCGAGCTTCCCCGAGGACGTACCGACGAGGGCGACGCCGACGACGCGCTCGCGGATCAGTTCGGGGAACTGGTCGGCGAGCGCCATCACCGTCATGCCGCCCATGGAGTGGCCGACCAGGACCAGCGGGCCCTCGGGGGCCGCCGCGTCGATGACGGCCTTGAGGTCCCGGCCGAGCTGGTCGATGGAGACCGGCACGCCGTCCGCGAGCTGGGCCCTGCCCCGGTCGGAGCGGCCGTGGCTGCGCTGGTCCCAGTAGACGGTGCGCACGACGCCGCGCAGGGCGGCCCGCTGGAAGTGCCAGGAGTCCTGGCTGAGGCAGTAGCCGTGGCTGAAGACGACCGTGACCGGGGCCGGGGCCTTGCGCCCGAAGAGGCGCCGCCGCTTGGGCCCGACCGCACTGGAGGGCTCCGCCTCGTCGACCTCGTAGTAAAGCTCCGTGCCGTCCTCGGCCTGCGCCTTGCCCGGCATGCCGCGCAGCGATCCGTACGGACCCGCCGAATCCAGGGCGAGCCGGGCCTTCTTGCGCATGCCGCGGCCGACGGTGAGCCGCTCGATCGCGACGCCGGCCGCCGCGCCCGCGGCGACCACGCCTATCGCGGCTCCGGCGACGCCGGCCCGGCGCCAGTTGGCAGCCGCGGCCGTGACCGCGCCCCCTGTGCTGGTCTCGCTCACGTGCCGTTCTCCTGCCCTGTTCGCCCGGCTGCTCGATGGTCGCTCGTTCTCAGAGGCTCACTCGTTCTCCGAGGGTCACTCGTTCACGTCACTCGTTCACATAGACGCGGGGAACGCGCGAACCGATGCGCGTCACGATCTCGTACGCGATCGTGTCCGCGGCCTGCGCCCAGTCCTCGGCGGTCGGCTCGCCCCGCTCGCCCGGGCCGAACAGCACGGCCTCGGCGCCCGCGGCCGGCTCGTCGCCGTCCAGGTCGACGACGAACTGGTCCATCGCGATCCGCCCGGCGGCCGTCCGCACCTTGCCGTCGACCAGCACGGGACCCTTCCCGGAGGCATGCCGCGGCAGTCCGTCGCCGTACCCGACGGGCACGAGCCCGAGGGTGGTGTCGCGGGGTGTGACGTAGTGATGCCCGTAACTGACGCCATGACCCCCGGGAACGCGCTTGACCAGCGCGAGCGAGGCCGCGAGCGTCATCACGGGCCGCAGCCCGAAGTCGGCCGGGGTGCCGATCTCGGGGCTCGGCGAGACGCCGTACATCGCGATGCCGGGACGGACGAGGTCGTAGTGCGTGTCCGGCAGGGTGAGCGTGGCCGGCGAGTTGGCGAGGTGGCGCACCTCGGGAGCGAGGCCCGCCTCGTCCGCGTACGACAGAGCCTGCTCGAAAACGCTGATCTGAGGGGCGATCGACGGATGACCGGGCTCGTCCGCGCAGGCGAAGTGCGACCAGATGCCGGTGACCTTGAGCAGGCCCTCGGCCTCGGCCTTGAGGCAGTGCTCGACGAGCTCGGGCCAGTCGGCGGGCTGCCCGCCGTTCCGCCCGAGTCCCGTGTCGATCTTGAGCTGGACCCGGGCCCGGCGACCCGCCGACTTCGCCGCGGCGACGACCTCGCGCAAGGCCCACATGCCACTGACCGTGACATCGACATCCGCCTCGATCGCGGCCCGCCAGGGCCCGCCCGGCGTCCACAGCCAGCACAGCACCCGCGCGTCGTCGAGGCCGATCCCGGCGGCGCGCAGGGCCAGCGCCTCCTGCGGCGTCGCGGTGCCCACCCAGGTCGCGCCCGCCTGAATCGCGGCCTTGGCGCAGGGCACCATCCCGTGGCCGTACCCGTCGGCCTTGACCACGGCCATGAATGCGGACCTCGGCGCCCGGGCACGCAGAGCTCGCACATTGGCGCGCAGCGCGGCCAGATCGATCTCCGCGCGGACGCGCAGGGGGGGCTCGACGTTCATCCGGCCAGTCTCTCAGAGGGTTATGACAGCTCGGTCTCCCTCACCTACGGCCTGCGTCCCCACACGTACACCCGGTCGCCCTTGCGCAGCACCGACCACAGCCGACGGGAGTCCGAGAAGCGCATGTTGACGCAGCCCGGGGAGCCCGGCGGGTTGTAGACGCTGCCGTAGATCGCGTGGAAGGCCTGGCCGCCGCTGAAGAACTGGCTGTACGGCATGGGGGTGCTGAAGAGGGTCGAGAAGTGGTTCTTGTGCCTCCAGTAGACCCGGTGCCAGCCGCCGCGCGTGGGCGTCTCGTGCTTGCCGGTACGCACCGGCACCGGCCCGAACACCACCTTCTTGCCCTGCTGCACCCACATCAGCTGCCGCGCCAGATCGACACAGGCGATCCGGTAGCCGCGCGTCGAGCACTTGCCGGCGGCGTTGGGGTTCCTGGTCGCGGCGAGGTAGCGCATCCGGGACCAGGTCACCGGTCCGGCGAAGCCGATGCTCGGGCGGATGCGCTGGGTGGCCTGGAACTTCCGGATCGCCCGGCAGTCCGGGCCCGACTGCCGTCCGTCCACCCGGAGCTTCAGATAGCGCTCGACCTGCCGCTGATACGGCCCGGTCCGCTTGCTGCACGTCACCGCGGCGGCAGCACTGCGCACGACCTCGCTCGGCGGCACGTACTCGATGAGCCCGTCCTCCAGCGCGGCCGGCGGCGCGAGCGGTTCGAAGGCGTCCTCGACCGCGCTCGGCTCGTACACGCGGGGCGGCAGCGCCTGGTCGGGGGTGTCCAACTGCCAGGGCTGGTACGGCGTGAGCGGAATGCCGGGGACCAGCTGCTGGGGCGGGGCGGGGACGGGTGGCCCGGGGTTCGCGGAGGCGGTGCCGGTGACGGTCACGGGGAGCGCTGCGGCGAGAACGAGGAGGACGGACAGGGCCCGCCGTCCGGTGGCGCCGATCGTGTGGCTGATCATGCGATCAGGAAAGCGCCACAAGCCCCTGGCCGGGTGTCAGGCACGCGGCCAGGTCGCCCTTTCAGCCCGCGCGCTCTCATCAGCCCGTCCGGCGTTTGAGGACAGAGGCCGAAGGCCGATCCGGGGGCCCGGGGCAAAGCCCCGCGACCTCACCCAACCCCCGCCCCACCCCACAGCAGAGCCCCACCCAAGCAAAGCCAAACCCAAGCAAAGCCAAACCCGCCCACGATCAACGCACAGCCACATCCCGCCAAGCCCCCGAAACCCCCTCCGCCACCCCCATCGCGGAGACCGGCGCCCCGTCAGCCGCCCGCCGCCCGGCCAACCCATGCAGATACGCCGCCACGGACCCCGCGTCCAGCGAGGAAAGCCCCGCCGACAGCAACGCCCCCGCCAGCCCCGCAAGCACATCCCCACTCCCCGCGGTGGCGAGCCACGAGGTCCCCGTCGGGTTGACCCGCACAGGCCCCCCGTCGGGCCCCGCCACCAACGTGGTCGACCCCTTGAGCAGCACGGTCGCCCGGAGCTCCCGCGCAAGCCGCCGCACAGCGGCAAGCCGGGCCCCCTCGACCTCCTCCCGGGACACCCCGAGCAACGCCGCGGCCTCCCCCGCATGCGGCGTCAGCAGGGTAGGAGCCGACCGGCCACGCAACGCAGCAGGGTCGGCCAGCCGCAGCCCGTCCGCGTCGAGCAGCACCGGCACATCCGCCGCGAGCACGTCCCTGACCCGCCCGGCGTCCTCGCCGATCCCGGGCCCCACCACCCACGCCTGAACCCGCCCGGCCTTGGACGGCAGCCCCTCCGAGACCAGGGCCTCCGGGAATCGCGCGATCACCGCGTCGGCCGCGGGTCCCACGTACCGCACGGCCCCGGCCCCGCCCCGCAACGCCCCGGCCACCGCCAGCACGGCCGCGCCCGGATAGCGGGCCGAGCCCGCCGCGATCCCGACGACACCGCGCCGGTACTTGTCGCTGGCGGGGCCCGGCTCGGGCAACAGGGCCGCGACATCCGCGTACTGCAGGGCCTCGAGCTCCGGCACCTCGGGCAGCGAGAGCCCGATGTCGACGAGCCGTACCGCACCCGCGTACTCCTTGGCCGGATCGATCAGCAGACCCTGCTTGTACGCCCCGAAGGTCACGGTCGCATCGGCCCGCACGGCTTCCCCGAGCACCTCGCCGGTGTCCGCCTCGACCCCGCTCGGCAGGTCGACGGCGACGATCGGGGCCCCGGACTCCCTTGCGGCGCAGGCGAGTTGGGCCGCGTCGGGCCGCAGCCCGCCCTTGCCCCCGATCCCGACGATGCCGTCGATCACGAAATCGGCCCGGTCGAGAACCCGCTCAACAGCCCCGCCGACCCCGACGGACGCCGCGTCCTGCACCCCGTCGACCACCGCGCCGCCGGCGGCCCGCAACGCGGCGAGCCCCCCGGCATGCGTCCGCGCAGGCGCGAGCAGCACGGCGCTCACCCCGGCCCCGCGCCGGGCGAGCCGGGCACCGGCGTACAGCGCGTCACCTCCGTTGTCCCCGCTCCCCACGAGCAGCACGACCCGCGCCCCGTACACCTTCCCGAGCAACTCGGCACAGGCGGCGGCAAGCCCGGCCGCGGCCCGCTGCATCAGGGCCCCGTCGGGCAGCCTCGCCATGAGTTCCCGCTCGGCGGCCCGTACGGTCTCCACGCTGTAAGCAGTACGCATGCCCCCGAGTCTGCCGCCAACGGCCGCCCGGGGCAGCACCTCACCGCTCAGCGACCTCACCACTCAGCGACGCCACCCCTCGAAGACCTCACCACTCAGCGGCGTCATCCCTCGGCGACGTCACCCCTCGAAGGCCTCACCCTTCGGCGATCACCACGGCGGACGCGATCCCCGCATCATGGCTGAGCGACACATGCCAGCTCTTCACCCCGAGCTGCGCCGCCCGCTCCGCCACCGACCCCTGCACCCGGAGCCGCGGCTGCCCGCTCTCCTCGACGTACACCTCGGCGTCCGTCCACAGCAGCCCGGCAGGCGCGCCGAGCGCCTTCGCGAGGGCCTCCTTCGCCGCGAACCGGGCCGCCAGGGACGCGATCCCCCGCCGCTCCCCGCTCGGCAGCAGCAACTCCTGCGCCACGAAGAGCCGCTTGGCCATCCCCGGCGTCCGCTCCAGCGAGGCCCGGAACCGGTCCACCTCGGCGACGTCGATCCCAACCCCGATGATCACGTACTCACTCCACAACTCACCGCGAACTCACTCACGTACACGAACTCACACTCACCCACGCACACACCCGCGTACACGAACTCACTCCACAGTCACGGACTTCGCCAGATTCCGCGGCTGATCCACTTCATTGCCCCGAGCCGTGGCCAGCTCACAGGCGAACACCTGCAGCGGCACGGTCGCGACCAGCGGCTGCAGCAGGGTCGGCGTCACAGGGATCCGAATCAAGTGATCCGCGTACGGCACCACCGTCTCGTCCCCCTCCTCCGCGATCACGATCGTCCGCGCCCCGCGCGCCCTGATCTCCTGGATATTGGACACGATCTTGTCGTGCAGCACGGACCGCCCGCGCGGCGACGGCACGATCACCACCACCGGCAGATCCGGCTCGATGAGCGCGATCGGCCCATGCTTGAGCTCCCCGGCGGCGAAGCCCTCGGCGTGCATGTACGCCAACTCCTTGAGCTTCAGGGCCCCTTCGAGCGCGACGGGATAGCCCACGTGCCGCCCGAGGAAGAGCACGGTGTTCTTGTCGGCGAGGGAGCGCGCCAACTCCCGTACGGGCTCCATGGTGGCGAGCACCTCCTCCACCTCCCCCGCGATCTCGGACAGCTCGCGGATGACCGCGTGGATCTCGTCGCCCCACTTGGTGCCGCGGACCTGCCCCAGGTACAGCGCGACCAGATAGCAGGCGACGAGCTGCGTCAGGAAGGCCTTCGTCGAGGCGACCGCGACCTCGGGTCCGGCGTGCGTGTACAGCACCGCATCCGATTCCCGGGGAATCGTCGAGCCGTTCGTGTTGCAGATGGCGAGCACCTTGGACCCCTGCTCGCGGGCGTGCCGCAGCGCCATCAGCGTGTCCATGGTCTCGCCGGACTGGGAGATCGCGACGACGAGCGTACGGGGATCCAGGATCGGGTCCCGGTACCGGAATTCACTGGCCAGCTCGACCTCGCACGGCATCCGCGTCCAGTGCTCGATGGCGTACTTGGCGATGAGCCCGGCGTGGAAGGCGGTCCCGCAGGCCACGATCACGACCTTGTCGACCTCGCGCAGCACGGAATCCGGGATCCGCACCTCGTCGAGCGTCAGCGACCCGGCGGCATCGATCCGCCCCAGCAAGGTGTCTGCGACGGCCTTCGGCTGCTCGGCGATCTCCTTCAGCATGAAGTAGTCGTAGCCGCCCTTCTCGGCGGCGGACACGTCCCAGTCCACGTGATACGTGCGTACGTCGGCGGGTGCGCCCGCGAAGTCCGTCACGCGCACCCCGTCCCTGCGCAGCTCGACGACCTGGTCCTGGCCGAGCTCGATGGCGGTGCGGGTATGCGCGATGAACGCGGCGACGTCCGAGGCGAGGAAGGCCTCGCCCTCCCCGACGCCCACCACGAGCGGCGAGTTCCGGCGCGCGCCCACGACGACGTCCGGCGCATCGGCATGCACCGCGACCAGCGTGAACGCCCCGTCGAGCCGCCGGCACACGAGCCGCATGGCCTCGGCGAGGTCGGCGCACCCGGAGAACTCCTCGGCCAGGAGATGGGCGACGACCTCGGTGTCGGTCTCGGAGGTGAACCGGTGTCCGCGTTCCGCCAGCTCGGCGCGCAGGGCGGCGAAGTTCTCGATGATCCCGTTGTGTACGACGGCGACGCGGCCCGCGTTGTCGATGTGGGGGTGCGCGTTGGCGTCCGTGGGCGCCCCGTGCGTGGCCCACCGGGTATGCCCGATGCCGGTCGAGCCGGCGGGCAGCGGCCGGTCCAGGAGGGCCTTCTCCAAGTTGACCAGCTTCCCGGCCTTCTTCGCGGTGGCCAGTCCACCGTCGGCGGGCACCGCGACGCCCGCCGAGTCATAGCCCCGGTACTCGAGCCGCTTCAGACCGGCGAGTACGACATCGAGCGCGGACTGCGAGCCGACGTATCCGACGATTCCACACATGGCCGCAGCCTACGGCTCGGGTCCGCGCCTGCCCTCAACCGCCGTGCGCGATCCGGTCCCTCGCGTCCGATACCAGCCGCAGGTACTCCACTTCCTCGCACCGCGGCTTGCTGCCCATCTCGTACATGTCGAGGCAGTCGTCGAGGTCCTCGGCCACGTCCTCGTCGGGCAGATCGAGCGCCAGCTCACTGCACACGCGCTGCGCGAACTCGGCCGATTCCCGCTCGCCCGCACCGGATCCCCCACCGGATCCCGCACCAGCTCTGCGGCGTCCGAAGACACGACGGCGTACGGACATGGCGGCCCCCTTTGGCCCCGGGGCACGCGGCTCGGCCCGGTGCGGGGACGCTATCCGCGTACCTAGATCAGGTCTAGACCTCACGCGGAACCCACTCCTCGCGCCGGCGCCGAACCCACCCCTCGGGCTGAAACGCACTCCCCCGCGTGACGTACCCCACCCCCCGCCCTGTTCATGAACCCGCAACAATGAAGTGGTGATCTCTTCGCCGCCCCGAAGCACACACCGCCGCGCGGAGTCGACGCCCTACGTCGACCTGACCCGCGACGAGTGGAGCGCCCTGCGCGACAAAACCCCGCTCCCCCTCACCGCCGCCGAGGTGGAGCGCCTGCGCGGTCTCGGGGACGTGATCGACCTGGACGAGGTCCGGGACGTCTATCTGCCGCTGTCGCGCCTGCTCAACCTGTACGTCGGCGCGACGGACGGCCTGCGCGGCGCCCTGAACACCTTCCTCGGCGACGCGGGCAACGGCCACGGCACCCAGCACGGCACGCCCTTCGTCATAGGGGTCGCCGGCTCGGTCGCGGTCGGCAAGTCCACCGTGGCCCGTCTCCTGCAGGCGCTGCTCGCCCGCTGGCCCGAGCACCCGCGCGTCGAGCTGGTCACCACCGACGGGTTCCTGCTCCCCATGAAGGAGCTCAAGGAGCGCGGCCTGATGTCGCGCAAGGGCTTCCCGGAGTCGTACGACCGCCGCGCCCTCACCCGCTTCGTCGCGGACATCAAGGCCGGCAAGGACGAGGTGACGGCGCCCGTCTACTCCCACCTCATCTACGACATCGTCCCCGGCCAGCGCCTCACCGTGCGCCGCCCGGACATCCTGATCGTGGAGGGCCTCAACGTCCTGCAGCCGGCCCTGCCCGGCAAGGACGGCCGGACCAGGGTGGGCCTCGCCGACTACTTCGACTTCAGCGTGTACGTCGACGCCAAGGCCGAGGACATCGAGCAGTGGTACCTCAACCGCTTCAAGAAGCTCCGCAGCGGGGCGTTCCAGAACCCCGACTCGTACTTCCACCGGCACACCGAGGTCTCCGAGGCGGAGGCGCTCGACTACGCCCGCACCATGTGGCGCACCATCAACAAGCCCAACCTCCTGGAGAACGTGGCCCCGACCCGCGGCCGCGCCAGCCTCGTCATCCGCAAGGGCCCCGACCACAAGGTGCAGCGCCTGAGCCTGCGCAAGCTCTGACGGCTACCCTGCGGGCATGCTGCATCTCCGCCTGATCACTCCGTCCGACCGCACCGACGACGTCGTACGGCTGATCGAGAAGACGGTCGGCACCACGCACCTCGCCGTCCTGCCCGGCGCCGCCCGCAATCCGCGCGGCGATGTGATCCTGTGCGACGTGGCGCGCGAGGCGGGCGACGAACTGATCGGCGGCCTACGGGAGTTGGGAATCCCCGACACGGGCTCGATCGCGGTCGAGAACATCGACCTCTCACTCTCCAAGCGCGCCGACAAGGCAGAGGACGAGGCACCGGGCGAGGGCGCGGACGCGGTCCTGTGGGAGCAGCTCTCGGACGCCACGCACGAGGAGTCGACGCTCTCCTTCACCTACGTCGCCTTCATCACGCTGGCCACGATGATCGCGGCGTGCGGTGTGGTGCTCGACAACGCGATCCTGATCGTGGGCGCGATGGCGGTGGGCCCGGAGTTCGGCCCGCTCGCCGGCTTCTGCACGGCGGTGGTGCAGCGCGCCCCGCGCCTCGCCCTGCGCTCCCTGATCGCCCTGCTGGCGGGCTTCGCCATCGCCATGGCGGTCACGGTGGGCTTCAGCTACTTCATGGACGCGGTGGACCTGTTCAGCGAGGACCAGCTCCTCAAGGGCCGGCCGAACACGAGCTTCATCTACGCCCCCGACTGGTTCTCCTTCGTCGTGGCGGTGCTCGCCGGAATCGCCGGCACGCTCTCGCTCACCTCGGCCAAGTCCGGGGCCCTGGTCGGCGTCGCGATCTCGGTGACCACGGTCCCCGCCGCCGCCAACGCCGCGGTCGCCCTGGCCTTCGGCGACCACAAGCAGACCTGGGGCTCGACCGAGCAACTCCTCCTGAACCTGCTCGGCATCATCGTGGCAGGCACCCTCACCCTGTACGCCCAGAAGTACTTCTGGTCCCGCCACCGCAAACGCCGGACGGGCTGACAATTCAGCCCGTCCGGCGTTTGAGGACGATCTTTGACAGTCGCATTCCCACCCACCCCCACCCCAGGAAGCCGGCGGCAGCCTTACGGGAAGGGGCGGGTAGGGGAAAAAATCCCCGGTACTACCCGAGCGCCGACTTCACCACATCAGCCAACCGCCCAGCCACAGACCGCGCCTGGTCGATATCCGCAGCCTCAACCATCACCCGCACCAGCGGCTCGGTCCCGGAAGACCGAAGCAACACCCGCCCGGTGGAGCCCAGTTCACGCTCGGCATCAGAAACAGCCGAAGCCAGCTCGGCGGAAGTGGCAACCCGCGACTTGTCCACGTCCGGCACATTGATCAGCACCTGCGGCAGCCGCCGCATGACCCCGGCAAGCTCAGCCAGCGACCGCCCCGTCGCCACCACCCGCGCCGCCAGCATCAGCCCGGTCAGCGTGCCATCACCCGTCGTCGCGTGATCAAGCACGATCACATGCCCGGACTGCTCACCCCCGAGCGCGTACCCGTGCTCCTTCATCGCCTCGAGCACATACCGGTCCCCGACCGCGGTCTGCACGAGCGAAAGCCCCTCGCGCTCCATGGCCAGCTTGAAGCCCAGGTTCGACATGACGGTCGCGACCACGGTGTCACCACGCAGCGCACCCCGCTCACGCATGTCGAGCGCGAGCACAGCCAGAATCTGGTCCCCGTCGATCTCCGCACCGGTGTGGTCCACGGCAAGACAACGGTCGGCATCGCCATCGTGGGCGATACCGAAATCGGCGCCGTGCTCGACAACAGCGGCCTTCAACAGCCCCAGGTGGGTCGAGCCACACCCGTCGTTGATGTTGAGCCCATCAGGCTCGGCACCGATCGTGATGATCTCCGCACCGGCCCGCGCGAAGGCCTCGGGCGAAACCCGGGCGGCAGCACCGTGCGCCTCGTCGAGGACGATCTTCAGCCCGTCAAGACGGTTCGGCAGCACGGCGATCAGATGCGCGACGTACTGGTCGAAGCCCTCGTCGTACGACTTCACCCGGCCGACACCCGCACCGGTCGGCCGCTCCCAGGGAGCGCCGGTGCGGTGCTGCTCGTACACCGACTCGATCTTGTCCTCGAGCTCGTCGGCCAGCTTGTGCCCGCCGCGCGCGAAGAACTTGATGCCGTTGTCGGGCATCGCGTTGTGGCTCGCCGAGAGCATCACGCCGAGGTCGGCACCCAGCGCACCGGTGAGATACGCCACCGCCGGGGTGGGCAGCACACCGACGCGCAGGACGTCCACGCCCGCGCTGGCCAGGCCCGCGACGACCGCGGCCTCCAGGAACTCCCCGGACGCTCTCGGATCACGCCCGACCACCGCCACCGGGCGATGCCCCTCGAACGTGCCCGCCTCGGCGAGTACATGGGCCGCCGCGACAGAGAGTCCGAGCGCGAGCTCGGCCGTCAGATCCGCGTTGGCGACACCGCGCACACCGTCCGTGCCGAAGAGTCGTCCCACTGGTGTCCTCCGAACTTTCCTGAAGCTTTCGGAAATGCTCTAAACATGCCCGAACATGCAGCCTCTGAGCGCCTTATGTCGTTATACGCCCAGGGCTGTTGATAACACGAACGCCCCGGCAGCACAGCGTGCCGCCGGGGCGTTCGAGTTGCAGAAGAGCAGGCAGCGATTAGCGCTTGCTGTACTGCGGGGCCTTACGGGCCTTCTTGAGACCGGCCTTCTTGCGCTCGACCGCACGGTCGTCGCGCTTGAGGAAGCCGGCCTTCTTGAGGGCGCCACGGTTGTTGTCGACGTCCGCCTCGTTCAGCGCACGGGCCACGCCGAGACGCAGGGCGCCGGCCTGACCGGACACGCCGCCACCCGAGATGCGGGCGATGACGTCGTAGCGGTCGTCGAGCTCGAGCACCTTGAAGGGCTCGTTGACTTCCTGCTGGTGCACCTTGTTGGGGAAGTAGTCCTCAAGGGTGCGACCGTTGATCTTCCACTTGCCGGTGCCCGGGACGATCCGGACGCGGGCGATGGCGTTCTTGCGACGGCCCAGGCCGGCGGCCGGCTGCGGGTCGCCGAAGCGGGCCGGGTTGGACTCCGAGGTGTACTCGCCCTCGACAGGCGCGTCCGACTCGGTGGTGTACTGCTCTACGTCGACGATCTCGGTCTCTTCGACCGGCTGCTCAACGGTGGTCTCGGCCACGATGCTCCTCAGATCTTTCTTTACGTCTTAGGGGTGTGGCCGGAACTACTGCGCGACCTGGGTGATCTCGAACGGCACCGGCTGCTGAGCAGCGTGCGGGTGCTGGTCGCCCGAGTAGACCTTCAGCTTCGAGATCATCTGACGGCCCAGGGTGTTCTTGGGGATCATGCCCTTGATGGCCTTCTCGACGGCCTTCTCGGGGCTCTTCGCGAGCAGCTCGTCGTAACGAACCGAACGCAGACCGCCCGGGTAACCGGAGTGGCGGTACGCCATCTTCTGGGTCTTCTTGTTGCCGGAGAGGTGAACCTTCTCGGCGTTGATGATGATGACGAAGTCACCCATGTCCATGTGCGGGGCATAGGTCGGCTTGTGCTTGCCTCGCAGGAGGTTCGCTGCCGTGGTCGCCAGACGACCCAGGACGATGTCCTGCGCGTCGATGATGTGCCACTGGCGAGTGACATCGCCGGGCTTGGGGCTGTACGTACGCACTTCGTAGCCTTCGCTTCTTCAGTGGATGGGGTCCAGACACACGGCACCCAGGAAGCGATCATGCAGCTGGGGCTCACACTGCCGGGAACGCTGCCCGTATGCGAGCCACTGGTAACTGCTCCAGGGAACCTACGTAAGGGCCCTTTCGCGTGAGAACGACGAAGCCAATACGTATCAATCCCCGAGACTACCCGCGCCGCCCCGTATGGGTCAAAACGCGGCCCTGGAGACCGGCACCGCCGGCTCCCCCACCACACGCGGGTCCGGACATTCCAGGGTAGCCCGCCCCCTGCGGACGCAGCACAGGGCGACCGTGACCGCAAGCACACACAGGGTGAGAAAGTCCCGGTAGGCCCGCCTGGTACCCGGCTCCAGCCAGGGCCAGCTGAACCCCGGCACCTGCGGCACCAGCGCCACCCAGAACCACGGCGACCGCGCCACCGCCCCTTCCTGCCCGGCCCCGGCGAGCAGCAGCGGAACGACGACCAGCAGGTAGTGGTCGTACGACGGCCGGGAGACGAGGAAGGCCGCGAGCATCAGCATGACGGCGCACTCCACCACCCGCCCCGCACCCGCATCGGCCCGCCCCCACCGCCGCCAGGCACACCAGACCCCGGCCGCCGCAGCCCCCGCGGCGAGCAGCGAGGCGGCACCCTGCGGCACCCCGAGCCGGGGCAGGATCGCGGCGGGCGACGCCTCATAGAGCCGTACGAAGGTGTCCTCGCCCCGCAGCAGAAAGGGCAGCGTCCGCGTGAAGAAGCCCGCCGGGTCCGGCATCGCCAGCGCCGCCAGCGCCGAGGCCCCCGCCGGCACCAGGACCACGGCCGCGAGCCCGCGCCACTGCCGCGCGAAGACAAAGAGCAGAGCCACCGGCACGAGCAGCGGCTTCACCGCGATCGCCACCCCGATCACCACCCCGGCAAGGACCCACCGCTCCCGGCAGGCACACAGCAGCGCGAGCGGCAGCGCGGCCGCCGCCACCACGGTCCAGTTGCCCAGCGCGATGAGATGCCCGAAGGGCGCGAACCCCAGCGCGAGCCCGCCGAGCCCGAGCGCCGCGTACCGGCTGCGCAGCGGTACCCCGTACACCCGCAGCGCACTCCCCCACCCCACGAGCAGCCCGCCCACCACCACCGACGGCACCAGATACCGCAGCAGCCCGACCGGGATCCGAGCCTCCAGGGCCGCCGCGACCACGGCGCTCGGCAAGTACAGAAAGTGCCGGTCGGCATAGGGCGATCCCCCGTCGAGCCAGGCCTGCGCGGCCCGCACCACGATCGCGTTGTCCATCCCGCCGTCACTCGACCGCAGCCCCACCCGGACTACCGAGGCCAGCAGCACGACCCCGAGCACACCCCACGCCTGCCACCCGGCGGGCCCCCGGAGCCAGCCCTGCACGCTCGATCCCCGTACGACCGAATTGCCCCAACTGCCCTTGTTCATACGGCTCAGGCTAGGTCGGGTGACCTGCATAACCCCTGCATAACGCGCGGCCAACCCCGCTCGATTACGGCCTAAGATGCGCCCCATGAGCTTTGGGCAAGGAGGGCCTCAGTGGGGCCCGGGGGACCACCAGGGATCCCCGATGGGCACGAACGAGACCCCCGACTGGGCGGCGCTCGCCGAGGCCTCGGAGTCGCGGAACAAGCGCCGCAAGTGGCTGATGATCGGCGGCGGCGCGCTCGCCACGGCCGCGATCGGCGGCATCGTCGCCATCGCCGTCGTCTCGGCGAACAGCAACAACGAGGGCGGCAACAAGTCCGCGGACGAGCTGCCCCCCTCCCAGTCGATCCCGAGCAACGGCGACACCCCGGGCCCGACCTTCTCCTCGGCGAAGCCCCCGCCGCCGCCGGACCCCAAGGACTTCATCTCCAGCGCCAAGAAGGACAAGGCGCCGCTCAGCGTGGACACGCTCTTCTACGGCAAGACGTTCACCAAGGGCGCGACGGTCTACAAGAAGGGCGCGACCAGCACCGCCAAGAAGTGCTCGGACGCCGCTCGCGGCAAGCTCGCGACGATCCTCGACAAGAACGGCTGCGACCAGGTCTTCCGCGCCACCTACAGCAGGGACGGCATGGCGGTCACGGTCGGCGTCGCGGTCTTCGACACCGAGGAGCAGGCGAGCAAGGCCAAGCAGCAGGTCCCGGCCCGAGAAGCCGGAAACATCCGGTCGCTCTCGGGCAAGGGCGTCCCCGGCTTCTGCAACACCGTCGTCTGCTACACGTCCGTCAACTCCTACGGCCGCTACGCCTACTTCACGACGGCCGGCTTCACCAACGGCAAGAAGGTCACCGAGAAGGACCAGAAGGTCTTCACCATCGGCAAGGACATCGCCGGCTTCGCCTTCCAGCAGATCTACGCACGGGGCAAGGCCCAGGCGTCAGCAGCAGCCGCCGGGTAGCGTCCGCTTGTTGCGGGCCTCACGATTGCGTGCGGCCAGCAACTCGTCGGCGGGGTAACCGACTTCCTCGAGGGTGAGCCCGTGGGGCCGTACGACATGGACGGCCGAATCCCGCACACCCGCGGCAAGCACCTTCGCGGGCCACTCGACCCCACGATGCCCGTCACCGACGAACAGCAGCGCGCCGACCAGTGACCGCACCATGTTGTGGCAGAAGGCGTCGGCGCGCACGGTGGCGGTGATGATCCCGTCGCTCCCCCGCACCCAACTCAGCTGCTGCAGCGTACGAATGGTCGTCGCACCCTCACGCTTCTTGCAGTACGCCGCGAAGTCATGCTCCCCGAGCAGCTTCTCGGCGGCCGAGTTCATGGCCTCGACGTCCAACTCCCAGTCGTGCCACAGCACATGACTGCGCAGCAGCGGGTCGACGCCGCCCGGGTTGTCCGTCACCCGATAGGCATAACGCCGCCAGATCGCGGAGAACCGCGCGTTGAAACCGGCGGGCGCTTCCCGCACGCTCCACACCCGCACATCGTGCGGCAACCGCCCGGCGAGCCGGCGAAGCAGCTTCTCCCGGTGCTCGGCCCACAGCTCCTCGGGCAGATCGACGTGAGCCACCTGCCCACGGGCGTGCACCCCGGCATCGGTCCGCCCGGCAACGGTCAGCTGGTACGTCTCGGCCGACCGCGTCACCGTACGCAGCGCGTCCTCGATCTCCCCCTGCACGGTCCGGTTCCCCTGCCGCAGCTGCTTCGCCCAGCCCGAGAACTCCTTCCCGTCATAGGAAAGATCCAGCCGCACCCGCACAAAGCCGGGCTCTACCTCATCACTCACAAGCTTCCTTACCTCTCCTCGCTCCACCGCTGTGGGCAATCGTTCCGCAGGGCGGAACGGGTGGGCACAGCCCGAAGGCGCCGAGTGCGCTGAACGCATGGCTACGCCCACCCCGGCCCCGCATCCGACAAAGCAGGGCCCAAAAGCAAAGCGGGCCCACCCCCAAGAGGGTGGACCCGCTCACAAACGCGAGGCGAAGCCTCAGGCGTCCTTGGCCTCGTCGGCCGGGGCCTCGACGGCCTCGGCGTCCTTGGCGGCACGCTTCGTGGCGGCCTCGGCCTCACCGGTGGCCACCTGGGCCACGGTCAGAGCCTCGACCAGCTCGATGACAGCCATGGGCGCGTTGTCGCCACGACGGTTACCGATCTTGGTGATGCGCGTGTAACCACCGGGGCGGTTCTCGTAGCGCGGCGCGATCTCCGTGAACAGCGTGTGCACGATGCTCTTGTCGGTGATCGTGGCGAGGACCTGGCGACGGTTGTGGATGTCGCCCTTCTTCGCCTTGGTGATCAGACGCTCGGCGACGGGGCGCAGGCGGCGGGCCTTGGCCTCGGTCGTCGTGATGCGGCCGTGCTCGAACAGCGCCTTCGCAAGGTTCGCGAGGAGGTGACGCTCGTGCGCGGCGCTGCCGCCCAGACGGGCACCCTTGGCGGGCTGCGGCATGGTATTTCTCCTTCATTGCTGCACCGGCCGTATCAGGTACCGGTGTCAGTTCCCGTAGAGCGGTTGCCCTACGAAAGTTTTCAGTACTGCTCGGTCTCCACGAAACCGGCGTCCGCGTCGTCGTCGGCGCCGAAGGCGTCGGCAGCGGCGGTCGGGTCGAAGCCGGGAGGCGAGTCCTTCAGCGCGAGGCCCATACCGGCCAGCTTCGCCTTGACCTCGTCGATCGACTTCGCACCGAAGTTGCGGATGTCGAGCAGGTCCGCCTCGGAGCGGGCAACGAGCTCACCCACGGAGTGGATGCCCTCGCGCTTGAGGCAGTTGTACGACCGAACGGTGAGCTCGAGCTCCTCGATCGGCAGGGCGAGATCAGCGGCAAGAGCGGCGTCCGTCGGGGACGGGCCCATGTCGATGCCCTCGGCGTCGATGTTGAGCTCGCGGGCCAGACCGAACAGCTCGACCAGGGTCTTGCCGGCGGACGCCATGGCGTCACGCGGGCGCATGGCCTGCTTGGTCTCGACGTCGACGATGAGCTTGTCGAAGTCGGTGCGCTGCTCGACTCGGGTCGCCTCGACCTTGTAGGTGACCTTGAGAACCGGCGAGTAGATCGAGTCGACCGGGATGCGCCCGATCTCCTGACCGACCTGCTTGTTCTGGACGGCGGAGACGTAGCCGCGACCGCGCTCGACGGTCAGCTCCATCTCGAGCTTGCCCTTGCCGTTGAGCGTGGCGAGGACCAGGTCCGGGTTGTGCACCTCGACACCGGCCGGCGGCGCGATGTCAGCAGCGGTGACCAGGCCGGGACCCTGCTTGCGCAGGTACATCACGACCGGCTCGTCGTGCTCCGAGGAGACGACCAGCTGCTTGATGTTGAGGATGAGGTCGGTGACGTCTTCCTTGACGCCCGGCACGGTGGTGAACTCGTGCAGGACACCGTCGATACGAATGCTGGTGACAGCCGCACCAGGGATCGACGACAGAAGGGTCCGACGCAGGGAGTTGCCGAGGGTGTAGCCGAAGCCCGGCTCCAGCGGCTCAATGACGAACCGGGAGCGGAATTCGTCGACGACCTCTTCGGTCAGCGACGGGCGCTGAGCAATAAGCATGAAGGAATCCTTCAGTCATGGGCATCCGCTATTTGATGCCCTTGAGATGGTGCAAGGGTACGGGCGGCACGGCCCCCGAAGGGTACGTACCGCCCGAATCCTCAAAGCAACCGCGCAAGCGGCGTCGCGTCAGACGCGGCGGCGCTTGGGGGGACGGCAGCCGTTGTGCGGGGTCGGGGTGACGTCCTGGATGGAGCCAACCTCGAGGCCGGTCGCCTGCAGCGAACGGATGGCGGTCTCACGACCGGAACCCGGACCCTTGACGAAGACGTCGACCTTGCGCATGCCGTGCTCCTGCGCGCGACGGGCAGCCGACTCGGCGGCCATCTGCGCGGCGAACGGCGTGGACTTGCGCGAGCCCTTGAAGCCGACGTGGCCGGCGGAGGCCCACGAGATCACGTTGCCGGTCGGGTCCGTGATGGACACGATCGTGTTGTTGAACGTGCTCTTGATGTGCGCGTGGCCGTGAGCGACGTTCTTCTTTTCCTTGCGGCGCACCTTCTTGGCAGCGCCCTGACGACCCTTGGGGGGCATCTATAACTCCTACGGGGAGGTGGTCGGTCCTACAGCGAAGACCGCTGATGAAGCGTTGTCCGCTGAGGACTACTTCTTGCCCGGCTTCTTCTTACCGGCGATGGCGCGACGCGGGCCCTTGCGGGTGCGAGCGTTCGTGCTGGTGCGCTGACCGTGAACGGGCAGGCCACGACGGTGGCGGATGCCCTGGTAGCAGCCAATCTCGATCTTGCGGCGAATGTCGCCCTGGATCTCGCGACGGAGGTCACCCTCGGTCTGGATGTTGGCGTCCACGTACTCGCGGATCTTGACCAGGTCCTCTTCGGCCAGGTCACGAACGCGGGTGTTCGGGTTCACGCCGGTCTCGGCGAGAGTCTTCTGAGAAAGGGTCCGGCCGATACCGAACACGTAGGTCAGGGCGACCTCCACGCGCTTTTCGCGCGGGATGTCGACACCGGAAACGCGTGCCATTCAATGGCTCCAGTTGATTCTCGGAGGTCTTCCGCAGTACCGCTCCCAACCGCCGACCGCTCCGCGAGGAGCAGTGGTACGGACTGGGTCCCCAGCCTCCGAGCCGGGGGTGTCGCCCTCCATCGCTGAAGAGGGACGGGTCCTGCGTATGTACATTTCGCTTGCGTCGCGCGAAGTTCTGCGGATGCAGAGGAAAGGAAAAGTGCTTCAGCCCTGGCGCTGCTTGTGGCGCGGGTTGTCGCAGATAACCATGACCCGACCGTGACGGCGGATCACCCTGCACTTGTCGCAGATCTTCTTGACGCTCGGCTTGACCTTCATTAGGTGAGGTTCTCCGGGTCAGTGCCAACCACCCCGCGAATGCGGAGTACAGGCAGATCTACTTGTAGCGGTAGACGATCCGGCCACGCGTCAGGTCGTACGGAGACAGCTCCACCACGACCCGGTCGTCAGGGAGGATACGGATGTAGTGCATACGCATCTTGCCGCTGATGTGTGCCAGGACCTGGTGGCCGTTCTGGAGCTCCACCTTGAACATGGCGTTCGGGAGAGACTCGACGACAGTGCCTTCGATCTCGATGGCACCTTGCTTCTTGGCCACGCTTCGCCCTTCGAATCGACTACCTTGATCGGCCTCGTACGGGCATGAAGACATGCGGGTGCACGAGAGCCGACGAGTCAGTCTACGTCAGAGCACTCGGAAAGACGAATCCAGTAAGAATGCCCCGCGCAGAAGATCATTAAGCAGCGGCCTTACGCGAGCGGGTCGGGCGCCGCCACAATCCCGTACTCCGCCAACTTCGCCCTGCCCCCATCAGGCGCAGTAAGCACCAGCGGCCCCTGCTCGGTCACCGCAACGGAGTGCTCCCAGTGCGAGGACCAGGTCCCGTCCGTCGTCTCGACCGTCCAGTCGACCATTTCTCGACGCCCCTCTCGCGGGCGCTCGGCGCCGGGGGCGCCTCCCTGGCTTCGAGCGGCTGCGCCGGACTCCGTCCATCGACCAGCAGGAGGAGGCGGACGGTCAGGCCAGCGGGTCGGGCGCCGCCACAATCCCGTACTCCGCCAACTTCGCCTTGCCCCCATCAGGCGCAGTAAGCACCAGCGGCCCCTGCTCGGTCACCGCGACGGAGTGCTCCCAGTGCGAGGACCAGGTCCCGTCCGTCGTCTCGACCGTCCAGTCATCCTCGAGCACCTTGGTGCGAGGTGTGCCGAGGCTCACCATCGGCTCGATGGCCAGACAGAAGCCGGGGACCAGCTTGGGGCCGCGGCCGCGCCGGCGCTCGACGTAGTTCAGCAGGTGCGGGTCCATGTGCATGGCCGTGCCGATGCCGTGGCCGCCGTAGTCCTCGATGATCCCGTACTTGCCGAGGCTGTGGTCACCGGTGGCCGGTCGCGGCTGGCGCCTGATGTACGTCTCGATGGCCTTGGAGACATCGACCAGCCGGTTGCCCAGCTTCATGGCCGCGATCCCGGCCCACATCGACTCCTCGGTCACCCGCGACAGCTCGACCAGTTCCGGAGCGTGGCCCGAGCCGACGAAGGCGGTGTACGCGGCATCGCCGTGCCAGCCGTCGATGATCGCGCCGGCGTCGATCGAGATGATGTCGCCGTCCTTGAGGACGGTCACGTCGTCGGGGATGCCATGCACGACGACCTGGTTCACGGACGTGCAGATGGTCGCGGGGAACCCGCCGTACCCGAGGAAGTTCGACTTCGCCCCGTGCTCGGCGATCACCTTGCGGGCCACGTCGTCCAGGTCCTTGGTCGTGGCCCCCGGCACGGCCGCCTCACGTGTGGCCTTGTGGATGGCGGCGACGACCAGTCCCGCCTCGCGCATCTTCGCGATCTGCTCGGGAGTCTTGATCTCCACCATCGCCCGCTTACCCTTCCGCCGCTGCTGGCCCATGGCTCAGCTGCTGTCTCTTTGTCCCTGTTCAACAGTACGGCCGCGGGACCTTTCGGTCACCGCGGCCGTACCCCACGTACAAACTGCGCAGGTCAGTCCTGCGCGGGCTTCTTCAGCGCATCCATCGCCCGCCCCGTCACATCGGTGACGCTGCCGAGCGCGGAGATCGTGACCACCAGGCCCTGGGCCCGGTAGTGGTCGATGATCGGCTCGGTCTCGCGGTGGTAGACCTCGAGACGGGTGCGAACCGTTTCCTCGCTGTCGTCGGCACGCTGGTAGAGCTCGCCACCGCAGGTGTCGCAGACACCCTCGGTCTGCGGCGGGCTGTACGTCGCGTGGAAGACGTGCGAACCGTCCTTGCGGCAGATCCGGCGGCCGGCGATCCGCTTGACCACCTCGTCCTCGGGGACCTCCAGGTCGAGCACCGCGTCCAGCTGCTGGCCGTCGGCCTTGAGGATCTCGTCGAGTGCCTCGGCCTGCGACAGATTGCGCGGGAAGCCGTCGAGCAGGAATCCGCCTTCGGCGTCCGGCTGCTCCATGCGGTCCTTGGCCATGCCGATGGTGACCTCGTCGGGCACGAGCTGACCGTCGTCCATGTACGACTTGGCCTGCACGCCGAGGGGCGTGCCCTGGCTGATGTTGGCGCGGAAGAGGTCGCCCGTGGAGATGTGCGGAATCGACAGGTTCTTGGCAAGGAACGCGGCCTGCGTTCCCTTGCCCGCACCGGGCGGCCCGACAAGGACGATACGCATCAGCGGAGGAACCCTTCGTAATTACGCTGCTGGAGCTGGCTCTCGATCTGCTTCACGGTTTCCAGACCCACACCCACGATGATCAGGATGCTCGTCCCGCCGAACGGGAAGTTCTGGTTCGCACCGAAGCCTGCCAACGCCATCGTCGGCACAAGAGCGATCAGGCCCAGATACAGCGACCCCGGCCAGGTGATCCGGTTGAGTACGTAGCTCAGGTACTCGGCGGTCGGTCGGCCAGCCCGGATGCCCGGGATGAAGCCACCATACTTCTTCATGTTGTCCGCGACTTCCTCGGGGTTGAACGAGATAGCCACGTAGAAGAAGGCGAAGAACACGATCAACAGGAAGTACAGAGCGATGTGCACACCGGCGTCCGGCGGCACCAGGTTCCTGTTCACCCACCGCGCCCAGCCCGACTGCGAGCCGGAGAACTGGACGATGAGCGCTGGGATGTAGAGCAGCGACGAGGCGAAGATGACCGGGATCACACCGGCCTGGTTCACCTTGAGCGGGATGTACGTCGACGTACCGCCGTAGGAACGGCGGCCGATCATGCGCTTCGCGTACTGCACCGGGATACGGCGCTGGGCCTGCTCGACGAAGACCACCAGGCCGACCATGAAGAGGCCGACGAGGACGACGGTCCCGAACTCGATCCAGCCGTCCGCGAGCTTGCCGCCCTCCTTGATGGCCCAGAGGGCGCCCGGGAAGCCGGCGGCGATCGAGATGAACATCATGATCGACATGCCGTTGCCGATGCCGCGGTCGGTGACCAGCTCACCGAGCCACATGACGACGGCCGTACCGGCCGTCATCGTGACCACCATGACAGCGGTGGTGAAGATCGATTGATCCGGCACGATCTCGCCGGCTACTGCGCAACCACTGAATAGGGTGCCGCTGCGGGCGGTGGCCACGAGGCCGGTGCCCTGCAGAATCGCGAGCGCGACCGTCAGATAACGCGTGTACTGCGTGATCTTGGTCTGGCCCGACTGGCCTTCCTTCTTCAGCGCCTCGAGCCGCGGAATGACCACGGTCAGGAGCTGGAGGATGATGCTCGCCGTGATGTACGGCATGATGCCGAGCGCGAAGATCGTGATCTGCAGCAGCGCACCACCACTGAACATGTTCACCAGGCTGAGGAGGCCGCCTTCTGTCTTGGCCTCCTTCATGCAGATTTGCACGTTCGTGTAGCTGATACCGGGGACCGGGATATGGGCACCGAGCCGGTAGATCACGATGATGCCGAGCGTGAAGAGCAACTTCTTGCGCAGGTCGGGCGTTTTGAACGCACGGGCGAACGCGGTGAGCACGGTGCCTCCTGCGACCCCCGCGCTACTGCGTCAGAGGGTGACGGTCTTGAGGATCGACGAATACGTATACGGCAAGGAACCGCGCGGACGGCCCGTACGGGCAGACCGCGCGGAAAGTAGCAAGTGCACGCCACCTTACCGGCGACCGTGCCCCCCTTGGAACGACCAACCGGGGATGCCCCATATGTGAGGCATCCCCGGTGGGGTCGTTCAAGTCAACAAGCTCAGATGAGCTCGGTGACGGTGCCGCCTGCGGCAGCAATCTTCTCCTTGGCGGAGCCGGAAACGGCGTCAACCGAAACCTGCAGCGCCACGGTGATCTCGCCCTGGCCCAGGACCTTGACGAGGCTGTTCTTGCGAACAGCACCCTTCTCGACCAGACCCTCGACCGTGACCTCGCCACCCTCGGGGTAGAGCGCGGCCAGCTTGTCGAGGTTCACGACCTGGAACTCGGTCTTGAACGGGTTCTTGAAGCCCTTGAGCTTCGGGAGACGCATGTGGAGGGGCATCTGCCCGCCCTCGAAGCGCTCCGGAACCTGGTAACGGGCCTTGGTGCCCTTGGTACCACGACCAGCAGTCTTACCCTTGGACGCCTCACCACGACCCACACGGGTCTTGGCGGTCTTGGCGCCCGGGGCAGGACGGAGGTTGTGGACCTTCAGCGGGTTGTTCTCCGCCATCTCAGACCTCCTCAACCGACACGAGGTGGCGGACGGTGTGCACCATTCCGCGGAACTCGGGACGGTCCTCCTTGACGACCTGCGTGTTGATTCCCTTGAGACCAAGGGAACGCAGGGTGTCGCGGTGGTTCTGCTTGCTACCGATGTACGACTTCACCTGCGTGATCTTGAGCTGTGCCATTACGCACCAGCCCCGGCACGCGCACGGAGAAGAGCCGCGGGAGCGACGTCCTCGAGGGGCAGACCACGGCGAGCCGCGATCTCCTCGGGACGCTGCAGGCCCTTGAGGGCCGCCACGGTCGCGTGCACGATGTTGATCGCGTTGTCGGAGCCCAGGGACTTCGACAGGATGTCGTGAACGCCGGCGCACTCGAGCACGGCACGCACCGGGCCACCGGCGATAACGCCGGTACCGGGGGAAGCAGGCTTCAGCAGGACGACGCCCGCAGCCTTCTCACCCTGGATCGGGTGCGGAATGGTGCCCTGGATACGCGGGACCTTGAAGAAGTTCTTCTTGGCCTCTTCAACGCCCTTGGCGATGGCCGCGGGAACTTCCTTGGCCTTGCCGTATCCGACACCGACGGTGCCGTCACCATCGCCTACCACGACCAGCGCGGTAAAGCTGAAGCGACGACCACCCTTCACAACCTTGGCAACGCGGTTGATCGCGACAACGCGCTCAACGTAGGCGGTCTTCTCGGCGGCAGATGCGCCACCGTCGCGACCCTTCCGGTCCCGCCGCTCGCCGCCACCGGCACCGCTTCCGCGGCGCTGGGGTCCAGCCATTGGAATTACCTCTCTCTGTTTCCGCTAGCTACGGAACCGACTCAGAACTTGAGTCCGGCTTCGCGGGCGGCGTCCGCCAGGGCGGCGATGCGCCCGGCGTACTGGTTGCCACCACGGTCGAATACGACAGCCTCGACGCCGGCAGCCTTGGCACGCTCGGCGACCAGGGCACCGACCTGCTTGGCCTGCGCGGACTTGTCGCCCTCGCCACCGCGGATCGTCGTGTCCAGGGTGGACGCCGACGCCAGGGTGTGACCCTTAACGTCGTCGATCACCTGGGCGATGATGTTGCGGTTGGAGCGCGTCACGACCAGGCGCGGACGCTCGGCCGTACCCGAGATGTGCTTACGGATCCGGATGTGACGACGCTTGATGGCAGCACGCTTGTAAGCGTCGCCCTTAGCAATCTTGACACCGTATGCCATGGCTTACTTACCCGCCTTTCCGACCTTGCGGCGGATGACTTCGCCTTCGTACTTGACGCCCTTGGCCTTGTACGGGTCGGGCTTGCGCAGCTTGCGGATGTTGGCCGCAACCTCGCCGACCTTCTGCTTGTCGATGCCCTCGACAGACAGCTTGGTGGGCGACTCGACCTTGAACGAGATGCCCTCGGGCGCCTCGACCATGATCGGGTGGCTGTAGCCGAGCGAGAACTCCAGGTTGGAGCCCTTCGCCAGGACGCGGTAACCGACACCGCTGATTTCGAGCTTCTTCACGTAACCCTCGGTCACGCCGGTGATCATGTTCGCCACCAGCGTGCGGGACAGGCCGTGCAGGGCCTTGTTCTGACGCTCGTCGTTGGGACGGGTGACGTTCACGACGCCGTTCTCGTCCTTACCAACCTCGATCGGCGCGACCACGGTGTGGGAAAGGGTGCCCTTGGGACCCTTGACCGAGACCGTACGGCCGTCGATGGTGACGTCCACGCCGGCGGGAACCGTGATGGGGAGCTTGCCAATACGCGACATTAGCTATTCCTCCGTTCCCGACTACCAGACGTAGGCGAGGACTTCCCCACCTACGCCCTTCTTGCCTGCCTGCTGGCCGGTCAGGAGACCGTGGGACGTGGAGATGATCGCCACGCCCAGGCCACCGAGGACCTTCGGCAGGTTGGTGGACTTCGCGTACACGCGCAGACCCGGCTTCGAAATCCGCTTGATGCCCGCAATGGAGCGCTCACGGTTCGGTCCGAACTTCAGCTCGAGAACGAGGTTCTTGCCGACTTCGGCATCCTCGGTCTTCCAGCCGGTGATGAAGCCCTCCTGCTGGAGGATCTCCGCGATGTGCGACTTGATCTTGCTGTGCGGCATCGCCACGGTGTCGTGGTACGCCGAGTTCGCGTTACGCAGACGAGTCAGCATGTCCGCGATCGGATCAGTCATGGTCATGAATTGGCCTTCGGCCTCTCTCGCCGGGGTTTCCTGTATGCGCCATCCCTCTCCCCACTCAGTGGCGGGACGGGTGCGGTGCGGGGACCTACGGCGTAGTAAGTCGGTATGGACGGCGGGCGCCCAACCCCACAAGCCTACGGCATGTGAGGGAGGGCCCCGCCAACCAAATACTTACCGAGAGCGTCCGGTAATGCCCTGAATTACAGGGATTACCAGGAGCTCTTGGTCACGCCCGGCAGCTCGCCACGGTGAGCCATCTCACGAAGGCACACGCGGCAAAGGCCGAACTTGCGGTACACGGAGTGCGGGCGGCCACAACGCTGGCAGCGGGTGTAGGCGCGCACACCGAACTTGGGCTTACGAGCAGCCTTGGCAATAAGAGCCTTCTTCGCCATCTCGCTTACGCCTCCTTGAACGGGAAGCCGAGGTGACGAAGGAGCGCGCGGCCCTCAGCGTCGTTGGTCGCCGTGGTGACCACGGTGATGTCCATACCCCGGACGCGGTCGATCTTGTCCTGGTCGATCTCGTGGAACATGACCTGCTCGGTGAGACCGAAGGTGTAGTTGCCACGGCCGTCGAACTGCTTCGGGGAGAGACCACGGAAGTCGCGGATGCGCGGAAGCGCGAGCGACAGGGTGCGGTCCAGGAACTCCCACATGCGGTCGCCACGGAGGGTGACGTGCGCACCGATCGGCTGGCCCTCACGCAGCTTGAACTGCGCGATGGACTTGCGGGCCTTGGTGATGGCCGGCTTCTGACCGGTGATCGTGGTCAGGTCACGGACGGCACCGTCCATGAGCTTCGAGTCACGGGCGGCGTCGCCGACACCCATGTTGACCACGATCTTGACGAGACCGGGGATCTGCATGACGTTCTCGTACGAGAACTCCTCACGCAGCTTGCCCGCGATCTCCTCGCGGTACTTCGTCTTGAGACGCGGAGTCGTGGTGGTAGCCATCAGATGTCCTCACCCGTCCGCTTGGCAACGCGAACCTTGTTGCCCTCGTCGTCGAAGCGGTAACCGACGCGCGTGACAACCTTGTTGCCGTCCTTCTCAACGACCAGCTGGACGTTGGAGACGTGGACGGGCGCCTCGGTCGTGACGATGCCACCAGCCTGCGAACCGCTGGCGGTCGGGCCGGCCTTCGTGTGCTTCTTGACCCGGTTGACACCCTCGACCAGGACGCGGTCCTCGCGGGGGAAGGCCGCGATGACCTTGCCCTGCTTGCCCTTGTCCTTACCGGTGATGACCTGTACCAGGTCGCCCTTCTTGATCTTCATGCTTACAGCACCTCCGGCGCGAGCGAGATGATCTTCATGAACTTCTTCTCGCGCAGCTCACGGCCCACCGGGCCGAAGATACGGGTGCCGCGAGGGTCGCCGTCGTTCTTCAGAATGACGGCGGCGTTCTCGTCGAAGCGGATGTACGAGCCGTCCGGACGGCGGCGCTCCTTGACGGTGCGAACGATGACCGCCTTGACGACGTCACCCTTCTTCACGTTGCCGCCGGGGATCGCGTCCTTGACGGTGGCGACGATGACGTCGCCGATGCCCGCGTAGCGGCGACCCGAGCCACCGAGAACACGGATGCAAAGGATTTCCTTCGCACCGGTGTTATCGGCGATCTTGAGCCGCGACTCCTGCTGGATCACGTCTATCTCCTGATCGTCTGCCGGTTCCCGGCAGGGGCCTTCCTCTTACGAGGGGCCCCTGCCGAGCCTGGCGGAACTGTCCTGCGGGATACCCCGCAGGAATTACTTGGCCTTCTCGAGGATCTCGACGATGCGCCAACGCTTGGTCGAGGACAGCGGACGCGTCTCCATGATGATGACGCGGTCGCCGACGCCGGCAGCGTTCTGCTCGTCGTGCGCCTTGAGCTTGTTCGTACGGCGGATGACCTTGCCGTACAGCGCGTGCTTGACGCGGTCCTCGACAGCGACGACGACGGTCTTGTCCATCTTGTCGCTGACGACGAGACCCTCACGGGTCTTGCGGAAGCCGCGGGCGGCAGTCTCTTCAGTCACAGTCTTCTCGCTCATCAGGCGTTCTCCACCGTCTCGATGCCGAGCTCACGCTCACGCATGAGGGTGTAGACCCGGGCGATGTCCTTGCGGACGGCCTTGAGCCGGCCGTGGTTCTCGAGCTGTCCCGTCGCCGCCTGGAAGCGGAGGTTGAACAGCTCTTCCTTGGCCTCACGAAGCTTGGCGACAAGCTCCTCGTTGCCGAGCTCACGGAGCTCGGACGCCTTGGTACCGGCCGACATCACACTTCACCTGCCTCGCGCTTAACGATCTTGCACTTCATCGGCAGCTTGTGAGCCGCACGAGTCAGCGCCTCACGCGCGGTCTTCTCGTTGGGGTACGACAGCTCGAACATCACGCGTCCGGGCTTGACGTTGGCGACCCACCACTCCGGGGAACCCTTACCGGAACCCATGCGGGTCTCGGCAGGCTTCTTGGTGAGGGGGCGGTCCGGGTAAATGTTGATCCAGACCTTGCCGCCACGCTTGATGTGACGCGTCATGGCGATACGAGCGGCCTCGATCTGACGGTTCGTCACGTACGCCGGCGTGAGGGCCTGAATGCCGTACTCGCCGAACGCAACCTGCGTGCCACCCTTGGACATACCGCTGCGCTTCGGGTGGTGCTGCTTGCGGTGCTTGACCCTACGGGGGATCAGCATTTCGGTCAGGCCTCCGTTCCGGTGCTCTCAGCCGGAGCGGCAGCGGCGGCGGGAGCCTCGGCCTTGGGGGCCTCGGCAGCCGGCGCGGACTGCTGCTGCGGCTTGCGGCCGCGGCCGCCACGCTCGCCACCACGGCCACCACGGGCCGGACGGTCGTTGCCGCCACCACGGGCCGGGCGGTTACCCGCACGGGCCGCAGCGTTCTCGGCGCGGACCTCGGCGATGTTCTTGACGTCGCCCTTGTAGATCCAGACCTTCACGCCGATACGGCCGAAGGTCGTCTTGGCCTCGAAGAAGCCGTAGTCGACGTTCGCACGGAGCGTGTGCAGGGGCACACGGCCCTCGCGGTAGAACTCCGAGCGGGACATCTCGGCGCCGCCGAGACGGCCACCACACTGGATCTTGATGCCCTTGGCGCCGGCCTTCATGGCGGACTGCATGCTCTTACGCATGGCCCGACGGAAGGAGACGCGGGAGGACAGCTGCTCCGCAACGGCCTGAGCAACCAGCTGAGCGTCGGTCTCGGGGTTCTTGACCTCGAGGATGTTCAGCTGGACCTGCTTGCCCGTGAGCTTCTCGAGGTCACCGCGGATGCGGTCGGCCTCGGCGCCACGGCGGCCGATGACGATGCCGGGACGCGCGGTGTGGATGTCCACACGCACACGGTCACGGGTGCGCTCGATCTCAACCTTCGAGATGCCGGCGCGCTCCATGCCGGACGTCATCATCCGACGGATGGCGACGTCTTCCTTGACGTAGTCCTTGTACAGCTTGTCGGCGTACCACCGGGACTTGAAGTCCGTGGTGATGCCGAGCCGGAACCCGTGCGGGTTTACCTTCTGGCCCATTACCGGGTTCCTTCCTTGCTGCTGACGACCACGGTGATGTGGCTGGTCCGCTTACGGATCCGGTAGGCACGGCCCTGAGCACGCGGACGGAACCGCTTCAGGGTCGGACCCTCGTCCACAAACGCCTCACTGATGAACAGCGAAGAAGCGTCCGGGTGGTCGTAGTTGTGTGCAGCGTTGGCGATGGCGCTGTCCAGCACCTTGCCAACCGGCACGCTCGCGGCCTGCGGGGCGAAGCGCAGGACCGCCTGAGCCTCCGTGGCATCCATGCCACGGATGAGGTCCACCACTCGGCGGGCCTTCATGGGCGTGACGCGGATGTACCGCGCCTGGGCCCTGGCTTCCATGGTTGTCCCTTCGGTGTCGTTCATAGTCTTCGCACCCCGCCTTAGCGGCGCTTCGACTTGCGGTCGTCCTTGACGTGGCCGCGGAAGGTGCGGGTCGGCGCAAACTCGCCGAGCTTGTGGCCGACCATCGACTCGGTGACGAACACCGGGATGTGGATCTTGCCATTGTGCACCGCGATGGTGTGTCCCAGCATGGCCGGGATGATCATCGAGCGCCGGGACCAGGTCTTGATGACGTTCTTGGTGCCTGCTTCGTTCTGTACGTCCACCTTCTTGATCAGGTGGTCGTCGACGAAGGGCCCCTTCTTGAGACTGCGCGGCATCTAAACCCGCTCCTAGCGCTTCTTGTTCGACTTGCGGCGGCGGACGATGTACTTGTTGCTCGCCTTGTTGCGATCACGAGTACGACCCTCCTTCTTGCCCCACGGCGAGACCGGGTGACGTCCACCGGAGGTCTTGCCTTCACCACCACCGTGCGGGTGGTCGACCGGGTTCATCACGACACCACGCACGGTCGGGCGGACGCCCTTCCAGCGCATGCGGCCGGCCTTGCCCCAGTTGATGTTCGACTGCTCGGCGTTGCCGACCTCGCCAACAGTGGCGCGGCAGCGGACGTCGACCAGACGGATCTCACCGGACGGCATACGAAGGTGCGCCATGGCGCCTTCCTTCGCGAGCAGCTGCACGGAGGCACCCGCGGAGCGGGCGAACTTCGCGCCGCCGCCGGGCCGCAGCTCGATGGCGTGGATGGTCGTACCGACCGGGATGTTGCGCAGCGCCAGGTTGTTGCCGGGCTTGATGTCGGCCGTGGGGCCGTTCTCAATCCGGTCACCCTGCGACAGTCCGCGGGGGGCGATGATGTAACGCTTCTCGCCGTCCGCGTAGTGCAGCAGCGCGATGCGCGCGGTGCGGTTGGGGTCGTACTCGATGTGCGCGACCTTCGCCGGCACGCCGTCCTTGTCGTGACGACGGAAGTCGATCACTCGGTAGGCGCGCTTGTGGCCACCGCCCTGGTGGCGGACGGTCACACGACCGGTGTTGTTACGGCCGCCCTTGCTGTGCAGCGGGCGGACCAGCGACTTCTCCGGCGTGGACCGCGTGATCTCGACGAAGTCGGCGACGCTGGAGCCACGACGGCCCGGCGTAGTCGGCTTGTACTTGCGGATTCCCATTTCTCAGTCCTCGTCCGATATTCGGACCAGGGCGCTCCGTTAGGAGGCCTGGCCGAAGATGTCGATACGGTCGCCCTCAGCGAGGGTCACGATGGCGCGCTTGGTGTCGGCACGCTTGCCGAAACCGGTGCGCGTACGCTTCCGCTTGCCCTGACGGTTGATCGTGTTGACCCCGGTGACCTTGACCTTGAAGACCGCCTCGACGGCCTGCTTGATCTGCGTCTTGTTGGAGCCGGGCGCGACGATGAACGTGTACTTGTTCTCGTCGAGCAGCGCGTAGCTCTTCTCCGAGACAACCGGCTTGACGAGGATGTCGCGCGGGTCCGAGAAGGTCTTGCTGGTAACGGTGGCCTCAGACATCAGCCCTCGCTCCCTTCGGTCTCAGCGGCCTGGGGGCCAGCGACGAAGGAGTCGAAGGCGGCCTTGGTGAAGACCACGTCGTCCGAAACGAGCACGTCGTACGTGTTCAGCTGGCCCGGCTCCAGGATGTGCACCTGGGGCAGGTTGCGAGCGGACAGCAGCGACGCCTCGTCCTCGCGGGAGATGACCAGGAGCAGGTTCTTGCGCTCGCTGACCTTGCCCAGGAGGGTCTTGGCGGCCTTGGTGGAGATGTCGCCCTCGACCACGCCGGACACGACGTGGATGCGGTTGTGACGGGCCCGGTCGGTGAGGGCGTGGCGCAGGGCCGCGGCCTTCATCTTCTTCGGGGTCCGCTGCGAGTAGTCACGCGGCTGAGGGCCGTGGACCACGCCACCGCCGGCGAACTGCGGCGCACGGGTAGAACCCTGGCGCGCGCGGCCGGTGCCCTTCTGGCGGTAAGGCTTCTTGCCACCACCACGGACTTCGCCGCGGGTCTTGGTCTTGTGCGTGCCCTGTCGGGCAGCGGCCAGCTGGGCGACAACGACCTGGTGGATCAGCGGGATGCTGATCTTCTCGACGTCGAAGATCTCCGCGGGGAGCTCGACCGTCCCGGCCTTGTCGCCTGCCGGCGAAAGGATGTCAATGGTGCTCATCGGTTCCTCAAACCCCCTTGGCCGCAGTGCGGACCAGGACGAGGCCACCGTTCGGACCGGGAACTGCGCCCTTGATCAGGAGCAGGCCCTTCTCCGCGTCAACGGCGTGAACGGTCAGGTTCTGGGTGGTGACCCGCTCGTTGCCCATGCGACCCGCCATGCGCATGCCCTTGAAGACACGGCCGGGGGTGGCACAGCCACCGATGGAACCGGGCATACGGTGCACACGGTGGGCACCGTGGGACGCCTTGCCACCCTTGAAGTTGTGGCGCTTCATGACACCGGCGAAGCCCTTGCCCTTGCTCTTGCCCGTGACGTCAACCTTGACGCCGGACTCGAACACCTCGGCAGTGATCTCCTGGCCCAGCGTGTACTCGCTGGCACCGGAGGTACGGAGCTCCACCAGGTGGCGGCGCGGGGTCACGTCGGCCTTGGCGAAGTGACCCTTGAGGGGCTTGTTCACCTTGCGCGGGTCGATCTCGCCGAAGGCGATCTGGACCGACTCGTAGCCGTCGATGTCGTTCGTACGGACCTGGGTAACGACGCAGGGCCCGGCCTTGACAACGGTCACCGGGACGACACGGTTGTTCTCGTCCCAGACCTGGGTCATGCCGAGCTTCTCGCCCAGGACGCCCTTGATCTGCTTTGCCATCTTCTCGACGCCTCTCAGAGCTTGATCTCGATGTCAACGCCGGCCGGAAGGTCCAGGCGCATCAGCGAGTCAACGGTCTTGGGGGTCGGGTCGAGGATGTCGATCAGGCGCTTGTGCGTGCGCATCTCGAAGTGCTCGCGCGAGTCCTTGTACTTGTGCGGCGACTTGATGACGCAGTACACGTTCTTCTCAGTGGGCAGCGGCACCGGGCCCGCGACCGACGCACCAGTACGCGTCACCGTCTCGACGATCTTCTTCGCCGAGGAATCGATGACCTCGTGGTCGTAGGCCTTGAGCCGGATGCGGATCTTCTGTCCCGCCATGGCTACTAGTAGTCCTGTCTCTCGAAACGCTCTGGAACCCGGGGGTTCTCTTGACTCTTCCTCCGACCCACGCGGTCGGGCGTGTCGCAGTCCCGTCGACATGAATATCCCGAAGGATTTCCCTGCTAGGGGGCTGCGGCCTGCAATGACCGCGGGTCCGGGGGGAAGAACACCCACCGGGTGCCTGGAAGAGGCACCCCGCTGACACTTCCCGGAAGATTCCCGTACGTCCGCCCCAGCGCTGCCTTACGGCAGATGGGGCGACGAGTACTGTGGGACTCGCTTCCGGTCCTCCCGGCGGGAGGCGCGCAGCATCGGCACTCAACCGAGCAACCTGGACAGTGTGCCATATGGGTTGCGTCGGGCGCCAATCGGGCCCGGAAGCGTACCCCTCGGGCGGGCCTTGTCAAACCCGCAACGAGGCCACGAAGGCCGAAGCCCCCGCACACACGAGGTGTACGGGGGCTTCAGTTTGAGCTGTAGCTCACAGAGCTACCAGGTCAGGACCTAGATCAGGCGTTGATCTTGGTGACCTGGCCGGCGCCGACGGTCCGGCCACCCTCACGGATGGCGAACTTCAGGCCCTCTTCCATCGCGACGGGCTGGATGAGGTTGACGGTCATCTCGGTGTTGTCACCGGGCATGACCATCTCGGTGCCCTCGGGGAGGGTCACAACACCGGTCACGTCAGTCGTACGGAAGTAGAACTGCGGACGGTAGTTGTTGAAGAACGGCGTGTGACGGCCGCCCTCGTCCTTGGACAGGATGTACGCCTGCGCCTCGAACTCGGTGTGCGGGGTGACCGAACCCGGCTTGATGATGACCTGGCCGCGCTCGACGTCCTCGCGCTTGATGCCACGGAGGAGCAGACCGACGTTCTCACCGGCCTGGCCCTCGTCGAGCAGCTTGCGGAACATCTCGATGCCGGTGACCGTGGTGGTGGTCTTCTCGGTCTTGATGCCGATGATGTCGACGGTCTCGTTGACCTTGAGGACACCACGCTCGATACGACCGGTGACGACGGTGCCACGACCGGTGATCGTGAAGACGTCCTCGATCGGCATCAGGAACGGCTTGTCGACGTCACGCTCGGGCTGCGGGATGTTCTCGTCGACGGCCTTCATCAGGTCGAGGACGGTCTGGCCCCACTCCTTGTCGCCCTCAAGGGCCTTGAGCGCCGAGACCTTGACGACCGGAAGGTCGTCGCCCGGGAACTCGTACTCGGAGAGAAGCTCACGAACCTCGAGCTCGACGAGCTCCAGGATCTCCTCGTCGTCCACCATGTCGGCCTTGTTCAGGGCGACAACGATGTAGGGAACGCCGACCTGGCGGGCCAGGAGCACGTGCTCCTTGGTCTGCGGCATCGGGCCGTCGGTGGCGGCAACCACGAGGATCGCGCCGTCCATCTGCGCGGCACCCGTGATCATGTTCTTGATGTAGTCCGCGTGACCGGGGCAGTCGACGTGGGCGTAGTGACGCGCCTCGGTCTGGTACTCGACGTGCGCGATCGAGATCGTGATACCGCGCTGGCGCTCCTCAGGAGCCTTGTCGATCTGGTCGAAGGCCGAGGCCTCGTTCAGGTCCGGGTACGCGTCATGCAGCACCTTGGTAATGGCGGCCGTGAGGGTCGTCTTACCGTGGTCGATGTGACCGATGGTGCCGATGTTGACGTGCGGCTTAGTCCGCTCGAACTTCGCCTTCGCCACTGGGTCCTCCTGTGGAGTGGTTCTGGTACGCCTTACTCATCGGCGCCAGGTGATCTTTGCTGGGATGCCGGGGCCCGGGGCACTCCGTCACGGAATCGGACGGAATGCCCCAGCAGGCTCCGGTGACAAGCCTAAAGCGTGAACTCGGTTGAGTTACTCGCCCTTGGCCTTCGCGATGATCTCCTCGGCGACGTTCCGGGGAACCTCGGCGTAGGAGTCGAACTGCATCGAGTAGCTTGCGCGACCCGAGGTCTTGCTGCGGAGGTCTCCGACGTAGCCGAACATCTCCGAAAGCGGCACGAGGCCCTTCACGACGCGGGCGCCGCTGCGCTCCTCCATGGCCTGAATCTGGCCACGGCGGGAGTTGATGTCGCCGATGACGTCGCCCATGTAGTCCTCGGGCGTGGTGACCTCAACGGACATCATCGGCTCGAGCAGAACGGGGCTTGCCTTGCGCGCGGCCTCCTTGAAGGCCTGCGAACCGGCGATCTTGAACGCGAGCTCGGAGGAGTCGACCTCGTGGTAGCCACCATCGAGAAGCGTGACGCGGACGCCCGTCATCTCGTAGCCGGCCAGGATGCCGAACTGCATGGCCTCCTGCGCACCGGCGTCCACCGACGGGATGTACTCCCGCGGGATACGGCCACCGGTGACCTTGTTCACGAACTCGTACGAGGCGTCGCCGCCCTCGATCGGCTCGATCGCGATCTGCACCTTGGCGAACTGACCGGTACCACCGGTCTGCTTCTTGTGGGTGTAGTCGTGACGCTCGACGGCCTTGCGGATCGTCTCGCGGTAAGCGACCTGAGGCTTGCCGACGTTGGCCTCGACCTTGAACTCGCGACGCATGCGGTCGACGAGGACGTCGAGGTGAAGCTCGCCCATACCACCGATGATGGTCTGGCCGGTCTCCTCGTCCGAGTGGACCTGGAAGGAGGGGTCCTCCTCCGCGAGACGCTGGATGGCAACACCCAGCTTCTCCTGGTCACCCTTGGACTTGGGCTCGATCGCGACCTGAATGACCGGCGCCGGGAAGTCCATGGACTCCAGGATGACCGGGTTCTTGTCGTCGCACAGCGTCTCACCGGTGGTGGTCTGCTTCAGGCCCATGACGGCGACGATGTCGCCGGCGCCCACCGACTCGATCTCCTCACGCTTGTTCGCGTGCATGCGGTAGATCTTGCCGATGCGCTCCTTCTTGCCCTTGACGGAGTTCAGCACCGCGGTGCCGGCCTCCAGGCGACCGGAGTAGATCCGGATGAAGGTGAGCTTGCCCAGGTGCGGGTCGCTCGCGATCTTGAACGCGAGGGCGGCCAGCGGCTCGTCCTCCGACGGCTTGCGCGAGACGACCTTCTCCGGGTCCTTCACGTCGTGGCCCTCGATGGCCTCGACGTCCAGGGGAGACGGCAGGTAGCGCACGACCGCGTCGAGCAGGGGCTGAACGCCCTTGTTCTTGAACGCGGTACCGCAGAACACGGGGGTGACGGTGGTCTCGCCACCCTTGCCCGAGGCGATGGTGATACGACGGATCGCGGCGTACAGCTGCTCCACCGAGGGCTCCTGGCCCTCAAGGTACAGCTCCATGATCTCTTCGTCGTTCTCCGCGACGGCCTCGAGCAGCTTGCCGCGGTACTCCTCGGCAGCCTCGGTGTGCGTGGCGGGGATGTCGACGGTGTCGTAGGCCTCGCCCTTGGCGGCCTCGGCCGACCAGACGTACGCCTTCATCGTGACGAGGTCGACGACACCCTGGAAGTCGGCCTCGGCACCGATGGGCAGCTGCATCACGATCGGGGTCGCGCCGAGGCGGTCCACGATCATGTCGACGCAGCGGTGGAACTCAGCACCGGTGCGGTCGAGCTTGTTGACGAAGCAGATGCGCGGAACGCCGTAGCGGTCCGCCTGACGCCAGACAGTCTCGGACTGCGGCTCGACGCCGGCCACGCCGTCGAACACCGTCACAGCGCCGTCGAGCACACGCAGGGAGCGCTCCACCTCAACGGTGAAGTCGACGTGCCCGGGGGTGTCGATGATGTTGATCGTGTGGTCGACGTCCTCGAGCGGCCAGTGGCAGGTCGTCGCGGCGGACGTAATCGTGATGCCGCGCTCCTGCTCCTGCTCCATCCAGTCCATCGTGGCAGCGCCGTCGTGGACTTCACCGATCTTGTACGAAACGCCGGTGTAGAACAGGATCCGCTCGGTGGTGGTCGTCTTGCCCGCGTCGATGTGAGCCATGATGCCGATGTTGCGCACCTTGGCCAGGTCAAGCGAAGTGGTAGCCATATCGGCTCAGTCTTCTCTCGGTCTCGATGTGGGTTGCGACTACCAGCGGTAGTGCGCGAAGGCCTTGTTGGACTCGGCCATCTTGTGCGTGTCCTCGCGCTTCTTCACGGCAGCACCGAGGCCGTTGGAGGCGTCGAGCAGCTCGTTCGTCAGGCGCTCGGTCATGGTCTTCTCGCGGCGGGCGCGGGAGTAACCGACGAGCCAGCGCAGCGCGAGGGTGTTGGCGCGACCGGGCTTGACCTCGATCGGCACCTGGTACGTGGCGCCACCGACACGGCGGGACTTGACCTCGAGGGTCGGCTTGATGTTCTCAAGCGCGCGCTTCAGCGTGATGACCGGGTCGTTGCCGGACTTCTCGCGCAGGCCCTCCATGGCGCCGTACACGATGCGCTCGGCGGTGGAGCGCTTGCCGTTCAGCAGCACCTTGTTGATGAGCGAGGTCACCAGAGGAGAACCGTAGACCGGGTCGATGATGACCGGGCGCTTCGGGGCGGGGCCCTTACGAGGCATTTCTACTTCTCCTTCTTGGCGCCGTAGCGGCTGCGGGCCTGCTTGCGGTTCTTGACCGCCTGGGTGTCGAGCGCACCACGGATGATCTTGTAGCGAACACCCGGCAGGTCCTTCACACGACCGCCACGCACGAGCACGATGGAGTGCTCCTGCAGGTTGTGCCCCTCACCCGGGATGTACGCCGTGACCTCGATGCCGGAGGTCAGGCGCACACGCGCGACCTTCCGGAGCGCCGAGTTCGGCTTCTTCGGGGTGGTGGTGAACACACGCGTGCAGACGCCGCGACGCTGAGGCGAAGCCTCGAGGGCCGGGGTCTTAGTCTTCTCGACCTTGTCCTGCCGGCCCTTCCGGACCAGCTGCTGGATCGTAGGCACTACTTCTCCGGTTTCTGTGTGCCGTATAAAGCTAACCTGGAACACATCGCCGACCCACGCGGTCGGGTGTGTCGAATACTGCAGACTCCCGCCGTAGGGCGAGGAGGGGCGCAGATTGCGGTGCGGCCTTTTCGAGGAACTCACCGCGCGGACTATGGGCACGCACGGGAGCCCAGGCACACCCCAGGCACAAGGTCAGAGCGTACCTACCGTATTGGCTGCGGTCAAAACAAATGCACACGCGCAGGACACACCTGCTCGCAACATATGTCACAGGGCGGCCACCCCGCGAGGGGTGACCGCCCTGTGAGCGACCCTGACGCCCCCAAATGGGGCGTTCTACGCCTTACTGGTTGTACGGACCGTAGTCGTAGTCCTCCAGCGGCACAGCCTGGCCGGAGCCAGTGCCGAACGGCGAGTAGTCGATGTCGTCGTAGCCGACGGCCGAGTACATCGCGGCCTTGGCCTCTTCGGTCGGCTCCACCCGGATGTTGCGGTAGCGGGACAGGCCCGTACCGGCCGGGATGAGCTTACCGATGATGACGTTCTCCTTGAGGCCGATCAGGGAGTCGGACTTGGCGTTGATCGCCGCGTCCGTCAGAACCCTGGTCGTCTCCTGGAAGGACGCCGCCGACAGCCACGACTCGGTGGCGAGCGAGGCCTTGGTGATACCCATCAGCTGCGGACGGCCGGAGGCCGGGTGGCCGCCTTCCTGGACCACACGACGGTTCTCGGTCTCGAACTTCGAGCGCTCGACGAGCTCGCCCGGCAGCAGCTCCGCGTCGCCGGACTCGATGATCGTCACGCGGCGCAGCATCTGCCGGATGATGATCTCGATGTGCTTGTCGTGGATCGACACGCCCTGGCTGTTGTAGACCTTCTGGACTTCGCCGACCAGGTGGACCTGGACCGCACGCTGACCGAGGATCCGCAGCACGTCGTGCGGGTTGGTGGCACCCACGGTGAGCTTCTGGCCCACCTCGACGTGGTCGCCCTCGGCCACCTGGACACGGGCGCGCTTCGAGATCGGGAACGGAGTCTCGTCGCTGCCGTCGTCCGGGACGATGACGATCTTCTTGGTCTTCTCGGTCTCCTCGATGCGGACACGGCCCGCAGCCTCGGAGATCGGGGCGACACCCTTCGGCGTACGAGCCTCGAAGAGCTCGACGACACGGGGCAGACCCTGGGTGATGTCGTCACCGGCCACACCACCGGTGTGGAAGGTACGCATCGTCAGCTGGGTACCGGGCTCACCGATGGACTGGGCGGCGATGATGCCGACCGCCTCACCGATGTCGACCAGCTTGCCGGTGGCCAGCGAGCGGCCGTAGCAGAAGGCACAGGTGCCGACCGCCGACTCACAGGTCAGGACCGAGCGGGTCTTGACCTCCTCGACGCCATTGGCGACCAGGGCGTCGATGAGCACGTCACCGAGGTCGACGTTGGCCGGCGCGATGACCTTGCCGTCGATGACGACGTCCTCGGCCAGCATGCGGGCGTACACCGAGGTCTCGACGTCCTCCGTCTTGCGGAGCACGCCGTCCTCGCCCTTGACGGCGATCTTCAGCTTGAGGCCGCGGTCGGTGCCACAGTCCTCTTCGCGGATGATGACGTCCTGCGAGACGTCCACCAGACGACGGGTCAGGTAACCCGAGTCGGCGGTACGCAGGGCGGTGTCCGCCAGACCCTTACGGGCACCGTGCGTGGAGATGAAGTACTCCAGCACGGACAGGCCCTCACGGAACGACGCCTTAATCGGACGAGGAATCGTCTCATTCTTGGCGTTGGACACCAGACCACGCATACCGGCGATCTGACGCATCTGCATCATGTTTCCGCGAGCACCCGAGTTCACCATCATGTAGATGGGGTTGGTCTTCGGGAAGTTCGCGTTCATCGCCTCGGCGACCTCGTTGGTCGCGCGGGTCCAGATGGTGATGAGCTCGTTCGTGCGCTCGTCCTTGGTGATCAGACCGCGCTCGTACTGCTTCTGGACCTTCTCGTCCTGGGCCTCGTAGCCCTGGACGATGGCCTTCTTGGCCTCCGGGACGACGATGTCCGAAACGGCGACGGTGACGCCGGAACGGGTGGCCCAGAAGAAGCCGGCCGCCTTCAGGTTGTCGAGCGTCGCCGCCACGATGACCTTGGGGTAGCGCTCGGCCAGGTCGTTGACGATCTCGGAGAGCTGCTTCTTGCCCACCGAGTAGTCGACGAACGGGTAGTCCTCGGGCAGCAGCTCGTTGAAGAGCGCGCGGCCCAGAGTCGTACGCAGACGGAACGTGTCCCCCTGCTGCCACTCGGGCTCGCCCTCTTCCTGAGCCGGCGGGGTCCAACCGCGGGGCGGGATGGTGCCCACCGGGAAGCGGATGTCGACCTTCGCCTGGATCGAGAGCTCGCGGTTGTCGAAGGCCATGACGGCCTCGGCGGTGGAGCCGAAGGACCGGCCCTCACCGATGACCTTGATCTCTTCCTCATCGGTGGTGAGGAAGAAGAGGCCGAGCACCATGTCCTGGGTGGGCATGGTGACCGGACGGCCGTCGGCCGGCTTCAGGATGTTGTTCGAGGACAGCATCAGGATGCGGGCCTCGGCCTGCGCCTCCGCGGAGAGCGGCAGGTGCACGGCCATCTGGTCACCGTCGAAGTCCGCGTTGAACGCGGTGCAGACGAGCGGGTGGATCTGGATGGCCTTGCCCTCGACCAGCTGCGGCTCGAAGGCCTGGATGCCGAGGCGGTGCAGCGTGGGCGCACGGTTCAGCAGAACCGGGTGCTCAGCGATGACCTCTTCCAGGACGTCGTACACGACCGTGCGGCCGCGCTCGACCATGCGCTTGGCCGACTTGATGTTCTGCGCGTGGTTGAGGTCAACCAGACGCTTCATCACGAACGGCTTGAAGAGCTCCAGCGCCATGGCCTTGGGAAGACCACACTGGTGCAGCTTCAGCTGCGGGCCGACGACGATCACGGAACGCGCGGAGTAGTCCACACGCTTACCGAGAAGGTTCTGACGGAAACGACCCTGCTTGCCCTTCAGCATGTCGCTGAGGGACTTGAGCGGGCGGTTACCGGGACCGGTGACCGGGCGACCACGACGACCGTTGTCGAAGAGGGCGTCCACGGCCTCCTGGAGCATGCGCTTCTCGTTGTTCACGATGATCTCGGGAGCACCGAGGTCGAGAAGCCGCTTCAGGCGGTTGTTGCGGTTGATCACGCGGCGGTACAGGTCGTTCAGGTCGGAGGTCGCGAAGCGGCCACCGTCCAGCTGCACCATCGGACGCAGGTCCGGCGGGATGACCGGCACGCAGTCGAGCACCATGCCCTTGGGCTTGTTGCTGGTCTGCAGGAACGCGGAGACGACCTTGAGGCGCTTGAGCGCACGGGTCTTCTTCTGGCCCTTGCCGGTACGGATGATCTCGCGAAGCCGCTCGGCCTCTTCATCCAGGTCGAAGGACTCCAGGCGCTTCTGCAGAGCGGCAGCACCCATGCAGCCGTCGAAGTACGTGCCGAAACGGTCACGCAGCTCGCGGTAGAGCAGCTCGTCGCCCTCCAGGTCCTGGACCTTGAGGTTCTTGAAGCGCGCCCAGACCTCGTCGAGACGGTCGATCTCGCGCTGCGCACGGTCACGCAGCTGCTTCATCTCACGCTCGGCACCTTCGCGCACCTTGCGGCGCACGTCGGCCTTGGCGCCCTCGGCCTCGAGCTCGGCCAGGTCGGTCTCGAGCTTCTTGGCGCGGGTCTCGAGGTCGGCGTCACGGCGCTGCTCGACCTGCTGACGCTCGACGGAGACGTGAGCCTCCAGCGAGGGCAGGTCGCGCGTGCGGCGCTCCTCGTCCACGAAGGTGATCATGTACGCGGCGAAGTAGATGACCTTTTCCAGGTCCTTCGGCGCGAGGTCGAGCAGGTAACCGAGGCGCGAAGGCACGCCCTTGAAGTACCAGATGTGCGTGACAGGGGCGGCCAGCTCAATGTGGCCCATCCGCTCACGACGCACCTTGGCGCGAGTGACCTCGACGCCGCAGCGCTCACAGATGATGCCCTTGAAGCGGACACGCTTGTACTTACCGCAGTAGCACTCCCAGTCCCGGGTCGGACCGAAGATCTTCTCGCAGAAGAGTCCGTCCTTTTCGGGCTTGAGGGTGCGGTAGTTGATGGTCTCCGGCTTCTTGACCTCGCCGTGCGACCAGGTTCGGATGTCGTCCGCGGTGGCAAGGCCGATCCGCAGCTCGTCGAAGAAGTTGACGTCGAGCACTGTGCGTCAATCCCTCTTTCGGGGTCGAGTCTCAATCATGGTCTGAACGGTCCCGGGGATGACGGGGGGCTCTTGAGCGAGCCCCCCGCCAGGCCCGTCAGACCTCTTCGACGCTGCTCGGCTCGCGCCGGGACAGGTCGATACCGAGCTCCTCCGCCGCGCGGAAGACGTCCTCGTCGGTGTCGCGCATCTCGATGGACATGCCGTCCGAGGACAGCACCTCCACGTTGAGGCAGAGCGACTGCATTTCCTTGATGAGCACCTTGAAGGACTCGGGAATGCCCGGCTCAGGGATGTTCTCGCCCTTGACGATGGCCTCGTAGACCTTCACGCGGCCGGTCACGTCGTCGGACTTGATGGTCAGCAGCTCCTGGAGGGCGTAGGCGGCGCCGTATGCCTCGAGCGCCCACACCTCCATCTCACCGAAGCGCTGGCCACCGAACTGCGCCTTACCACCCAGCGGCTGCTGGGTGATCATCGAGTACGGACCGGTCGAGCGAGCGTGCAGCTTGTCGTCGACCAGGTGGTGCAGCTTCAGGATGTACATGTAGCCGACCGAGATCGGCTCCGGGAACGGCTCACCCGAGCGACCGTCGAACATCCGCGCCTTGCCGGACGGGAGCACCATGCGCTCGCCGTCGCGGTTCGGAATGGTGTGCTCGAAGAGACCGGAGATCTCGTCCTCGCGGGCACCGTCGAAGACCGGGGTCGCGACGTTGGAGCCCGCGGGCACCTCGTCGGCGCCGATGGCCTGCAGACGCTGCATCCACTCCTCGGCACCCTGCACGTTCCAGCCCTGGCTGGCGAGCCAGCCGAGGTGGATCTCGAGGACCTGTCCCGGGTTCATTCGGGACGGGACACCGAGCGGGTTGAGGATGATGTCGACCGGGGTGCCGTCCTCGAGGAACGGCATGTCCTCGATCGGGTTGATCTTGGAGATGACACCCTTGTTGCCGTGACGGCCGGCGAGCTTGTCACCATCCGTGATCTTGCGCTTCTGCGCCACGTAGACACGAACCAGCTGGTTCACGCCCGGCGGCAGCTCGTCGCCCTCTTCACGGTCGAAGACGCGTACGCCGATGACCTTGCCGATCTCACCGTGCGGCACCTTCAGCGAGGTGTCGCGCACCTCGCGCGCCTTCTCACCGAAGATCGCGCGGAGCAGACGCTCCTCCGGGGTCAGCTCGGTCTCACCCTTGGGCGTGACCTTGCCGACCAGGATGTCGCCGGCGACGACCTCGGCACCGATACGGATGATGCCGCGCTCGTCGAGGTCCGAGAGGACCTCCTCGGAGACGTTCGGGATGTCCCGGGTGATCTCCTCCGGGCCGAGCTTGGTGTCACGGGCGTCGACCTCGTGCTCCTCGATGTGAATCGAGGAGAGGACGTCGTCCTGCACGAGGCGCTGCGACAGGATGATCGCGTCCTCGTAGTTGTGACCCTCCCACGGCATGAACGCCACGAGCAGGTTCTTGCCCAGCGCCATCTCGCCCTCGTCGGTCGAGGGGCCGTCGGCGAGGACCTGGCCCTCGATGACGCGCGCGCCCTCGTCGACGACGACCTTCTGGTTGAAGGACGTGCCCTGGTTCGAGCGGGAGAACTTGGCGACGCGGTACGTGGTGTACGTGCCGTCGTCGTTGGCCACCGTCACGTAGTCGGCGGAGACCTCCTGGACGACACCGTCCTTCTCGGCCTTGATGACGTCACCGGCGTCGACCGCACAGCGGTACTCCATGCCGGTACCGACCAGCGGGGCCTCCGCCTTAATCAGCGGCACGGCCTGGCGCATCATGTTCGAGCCCATGAGCGCGCGGTTGGCGTCGTCGTGCTCGAGGAACGGGATCATCGCGGTCGCGACCGACACCATCTGGCGCGGCGAGACGTCCATGTAGTCGACGTCGTCACCGGGGATGTAGTCGACCTCGCCGCCACGACGGCGGACGAGGACACGGGCCTCGGCGAAGCGCAGGTCCTCCGTCAGCGGCGCGTTGGCCTGCGCGATGACGAATCGGTCCTCTTCGTCGGCCGTCAGGTAGTCGACGTCGTCGGTGACGACACCCTCGATGACCTTGCGGTACGGGGTCTCGACAAAGCCGAAGGCGTTGACGCGGCCGTACGAAGCCAGCGAACCGATCAGACCGATGTTCGGGCCTTCAGGCGTCTCAATCGGGCACATACGGCCGTAGTGAGACGGGTGCACGTCTCGGACCTCGAAGCCGGCCCGCTCACGGGACAGACCACCGGGGCCGAGTGCGGACAGACGACGCTTGTGGGTCAGACCCGACAGCGGGTTCGTCTGGTCCATGAACTGCGACAGCTGGCTGGTGCCGAAGAACTCCTTGATGGAGGCGACGACCGGCCGGATGTTGATCAGGGTCTGCGGCGTGATCGCCTCGACGTCCTGGGTGGTCATGCGCTCACGCACGACGCGCTCCATACGAGCCAGACCCGTGCGGACCTGGTTCTGGATGAGCTCGCCGACGTTACGCAGACGACGGTTGCCGAAGTGGTCGATGTCGTCGGTCTCGACGACGATCGAGGCACCGCTGTCGCCGACCGTCTCGGTCTCACCGGCGTGCAGCTTCACCAGGTACTTGATCGTCGAGATGATGTCCTCGACGGTCAGGATGCCGGCGTCGAGCGGCGCGTCCGCAGCGAGCTTCTTGTTCACCTTGTAGCGGCCGACCTTCGCGAGGTCGTAGCGCTTCGGGTTGAAGTAGAGGTTCTCGAGCAGCGTCTGCGCAGCCTCACGCGTCGGCGGCTCGCCCGGACGCAGCTTGCGGTAGATGTCGAGCAGCGCGTCGTCCTGGCCCTGGGTGTGGTCCTTCTCCAGGGTGGCGCGCATCGACTCGTACTCGCCGAACTCCTCGAGGATCTGCTCGGTCGTCCAACCGAGAGCCTTGAGCAGAACGGTCACGGACTGCTTGCGCTTGCGGTCGATGCGGACACCGACCATGTCGCGCTTGTCGATCTCCATCTCCAGCCAGGCACCCCGGGACGGGATGACCTTGGCGGAGAAGATGTCCTTGTCGGACGTCTTGTCGATGGAAGAGTCGAAGTAGACACCCGGCGAGCGGACCAGCTGCGAAACAACGACACGCTCGGTGCCGTTGATGCAGAAGGTGCCCTTGTTCGTCATGAGCGGGAAGTCGCCCATGAAGACCGTCTGGGACTTGATCTCGCCGGTCTCGTTGTTGGTGAACTCGGCGGTGACGAAGAGCGGGGCGGCGTACGTGAAGTCGCGCTCCTTGCACTCGTCGATGGAGTTCTTCGGAGGCTCGAAACGGTGGTCGCGGAAAGTCAGCGACATCGACCCGGAGAAGTCCTCGATCGGAGAGATCTCCTCGAAGATCTCCTCCAGACCTGACTTGGTGGGGACGTCCTGACCGGACTCAAGAGCGGCCTCGACCCGACTCTGCCAGGCGGTGTTCCCGAGCAGCCAGTCAAAGCTCTCGGTCTGCAGCGCGAGCAGGTTGGGAACCTCGAGGGGCTCCTTGATCTTTGCAAAGGAGATGCGCAGCGGGGCGGTGCTGGCGCCGTTGTTCGTATTGGCAGTCGAGGCGTTGCGCGAGGCGGCCAAGAGGGGGTCCTTCCGAGGGCTCGGACTCACTACGCGCGTACCGGTCCCATATTTTGAGCGCATTGATGCGAAATCCCAGGTCAGGGAGGTTCAATCAACGGTGCTCAAGCATGGGCATGCCCCTGGTGACGGGCAGGAGGCAGCTAACAGGCAGCGCAAAGGGTCAGTGTAGCCACTCGGCCCACTGATGTCCAGAGCGGGTTTTCGAGCAACCCACGAACACCTCGGAATCCTGCTGTTGTGGCCCCTCGGCAGACCCCTCGCCGAGTGGGCGCATATCCACACTGCCCTCTTCGTCGCCGATCCATGCCTCGGATTCGGATCGTTGTGGCGACGCGTCCTGAGAATTGCGCGCTGCGTGCGGTTCGTCAAGGCCCCCCAGCCCAAACCAACTGCTGCGATCGCCGCCGTGCCACGCCCCGGAGGGCCCCGTCCAGGCGGCCCCAGGCACAACGAAGATCACCATACTCGGCCCTGCCGACATCGCAAGGCAGCCGTCACGGGAACGCCGAAGGGCGACCACCCATATGGGTGATCGCCCTTCAGTGTGTGCGCGTTACAGCCCGAGAGCCGTTCCACGCGAAAGAGTCAGCAGACTCGCAAGGTCACTTGACCTCGACGGAGGCACCGGCAGCCTTGAGGGCCTCGGCGGCCTTCTCGGCGGCGGCCTTGTCGACCTTCTCGACGACCGGCTTCGGGGTGCCGTCGACGAGGTCCTTGGCCTCCTTCAGACCCAGGGAGGTCAGCTCACGCACGACCTTGATGACCTGGATCTTCTTCTCGCCGGCGCCGGTGAGGATGACGTCGAACTCGTCCTGCTCGGCAGCAGCCTCGGCCGGGGCGCCAGCGGCGGCGGGGCCGGCAACGGCGACCGCAGCGGCGGCGGTGACGTCGAACTTCTCCTCGAAGGCCTTCACGAACTCGGAGAGCTCGATGAGGGTCATCTCTTCGAACTGGGCGAGCAGGTCGTCCTGGCTGAGCTTCGCCATGATGGCGGTCCTTCCACTAATTCGGCTGGTGCCGGAGTTACATGTGTGGCGGGCGTACATTCAGGCCCGCTTCGACCTGTTGCCCTAGTGGGCGCAGGTCATGACGCGAGCCGAATTACTCGGCACCGCCCTGCTCGGCCTTCTTGGCACGAAGCGCGTCCGCGGTGCGGACGAACTTCGAGGGCAGCGCCTGGAAGAGCTGAGCAGCCTGAGACTGCTTGCCCTTGAAGGCACCGGCCAGCTTGCTGAGCAGAACCTCGCGGGACTCGAGGTCCGCAAGCTTCTTGATCTCGTCGGCGGACAGCGCCTTGCCATCAAGGACACCGCCCTTGATGACGAGGTTGGGGTTGTCCTTGGCGAAGTCACGAAGACCCTTCGCCGACACCACCGGGTCACCGGTGATGAAGGCAACCGCCGTCGGACCACTGAAGTGGTCGTCCAGCGTGGTGATCCCGGCCTCGTGGGCCGCGATCTTGGTCAGCGTGTTCTTCACCACGGCGTACTGGGCGTTCTCACCGAGAGAACGACGCAGCGTCTTGAGCTGCGCAACGGTGAGACCCCGGTACTCGGTCAGCACGGCGGCGTTCGAGCTACGGAACTGCTCCGTGAGCTCGGCCACCGCTGCAGCCTTGTCGGGCGTTGCCATGAGCGTCAGCCCTCCTTCCGGGTGATGATCCTCGACTGACCTTCCGATCAGCCGCGTTCGCCGGACCGCCTGAATCAGGCACATGAAGAAGGGTTAACTCTGTACAAAACGAAACGCCCCGGCACAGGTGCACGGGGCGTGAGCTCGACCGGATCAGATCCGGGAGCACTTCCACAGTCACCTGCACGGGTCGTCCGCAGTTCAGCGGATCCTTCGGCCGCCGCACTCTCACGAGGAGCGTGCGGCAACGACCAGCGGTCTTTGGCTTCTGTGGAAGTGTACGTGAACAGATCCTGATCGACCAAATCGCCTCTGATCGGGCCCTGACCTGCGGCTCGTCAGGCCTGCGGCTGCTTGTTCAGCAGCTCGCTGAAGTCGATCGTGTCGCCGGCCGCCGGCTTCTCCGCGGAGACCTCGACGCCGTAGTCGCTGTAGTAGACCGTCTGGGAGAACTCCCCGGTCTTCATCTTGGCCTCTTCGATCTTCTTCACCAGCAGGTTGTCGCCGTCGACCCAGATGTCAATCTTCTCCGTGGTCATCCCCGCCTGCTTGAGCTGCTTGCGGAGCGCCTCCACCTCTTCCTCGTCCAGCTCCGCGGTCTTCGCGGAGATGTCCGCCACGTCGACGGTGCCCGAGTAGTGCGTGGTGGCGACTCCGCGGACCTTCTCCTCGCCGACGCGCTTCACGTCACCTGAGGCGAGGAGCATCTTCACCGACTGGTTCGGGGTGGTCTTCTGCATCTGGTCCTTGAGCACGCCACCTGCGGCGCCGCCCGTCTCGGCCAGCTTGTCGTAGTCGTACGCGATCCAGTGCTTGCCGCCGGACTGCTGCGCGAACTTGTCGCCCATGTTCGCGTAGAAGCCGTTGGGCAGGTACCGGTACTCGATCGACGTGTTGCCCACCTGCGCCATCTGGTCGGCCAGCGCGCCGTCGGTGAAGGTGACGGTCATCGGACCGGTGATCCCGTCCGACCAGTCGAGGCTGCCCTTCATCTCCATGGAGCCCTGGGCACCCATGGAGGTCGTGCCCTCGATCTTGGCCGAATTCGCGCTGTCGGTCTTGGTGTTGATGGTCCGCAGGGCCGCGAGCGGGCTCAGGCCACCGCCGCCCTCGCCGGAGGTGTCCCCGTCGCTCTTGCCGGAACCGGAGGCGCCACCACAGGCCGCGACGCCGGTCAGGGCGGCCACCGCCGCCAGCGAGGCGCATGCACGTCGCAGGGTCCTGCTGCTCATCTGTCCCACCCCTTGAGGATTTCCAATGGGCCAAGCACCGTATCGCGGAGCTCGGACACCACATGGATCGTCGTAAGAACAGGGACGGGCCCCGCACCTCGAAAGGTTGCGGGGCCCGTGTGCAGATCGCGTAACCGCGACTGCCGTCAGGATCAGACGGCGGCCGGGTCCTCCTCGACGAGGAGGTTGCGGGTGCGGTTCGAGTCGAGCGGAATGCCGGGGCCCATCGTGGTGGTGAGCGAGGCCTTCTTGATGTAGCGACCCTTGGCCGCGGACGGCTTGAGGCGGAGGATCTCGTCGAGCGCCGCACCGTAGTTCTCCACCAGCTTGGTGTCGTCGAAGGACACCTTGCCGATGATGAAGTGCAGGTTCGAGTGCTTGTCGACGCGGAACTCGATCTTGCCGCCCTTGATCTCGTTGACCGCCTTGACGACGTCGGGCGTCACGGTGCCGGTCTTCGGGTTGGGCATGAGACCACGCGGGCCGAGGACGCGGCCGAGGCGGCCGACCTTGCCCATGAGGTCCGGGGTGGCGACGACGGCGTCGAACTCGTTGAGGCGGTTGCCCGCCGCGATCTCGGCGATCAGTTCGTCGGAGCCGACGATGTCGGCGCCGGCGGCTTCCGCGGCCGCAGCACGGTCACCGGTCGCGAAGACCAGGACCCGGGCGGTCTTGCCGGTGCCGTGCGGGAGGTTCACGGTGCCACGGACCATCTGGTCGGCCTTGCGCGGGTCAACACCCAGGCGGAAGGCGACCTCGACGGTGCCGTCGAACTTGGTCGCGGAGGTCTCCTTGGCGAGACGGACGGCCTCGAGCGGGGCGTAGAGCTTGTCCCGGTCGATCTTGGCGTCGCCAGCGCGGAGAGTCTTGCTGCGCTTCACTGCTACTCCTGGAGTTTCAGGGATGGAGTTGTGGTGCGGACCAGCGCGTGGTCCTTCCACAGAGGTCAAACGGGGGTTGCGGTCAGCCCTCGACCGTGATGCCCATGGAACGGGCGGTGCCCGCGATGATCTTGGACGCGGCGTCCAGGTCGTTCGCGTTGAGGTCGGCCATCTTGGTGGTGGCGATCTCGCGAACCTGCGCGTCGGTGATCTTGGCGACCTTGGTCTTGTGGGGCTCGCCGGAGCCCTTCTCGACACCCGCGGCCTTGAGGATCATCTTCGCGGCCGGCGGCGTCTTGGTGATGAAGGTGAAGGAACGGTCTTCGTAGACCGTGATCTCCACCGGGATCACCCAGCCACGCTGCGACTCGGTCGCGGCGTTGTAGGCCTTGCAGAACTCCATGATGTTGACGCCGTGCTGGCCGAGCGCGGGGCCGACCGGCGGAGCCGGGTTCGCCGCACCGGCGTTGATCTGGAGCTTGATAAGCCCCGTGACCTTCTTCTTCTTGGGAGGCATTGCTCTCTCCGGGTCCTAGTGAGAGTGAACCGCCTACATCCAGTCATCCGGATGGAGGCATACCGCACAACGATAACGGGTATCCATGCGCGGCCAAAAACCGAGCAGGTCAGAGCAGCTGCGAGAGCCGTTCTGACCTGGTCGGAGGCTTGTGTTCCAGAGCGTTCTGAAGATGCTCAGTTCTTCTGGATCTGGTCGAAACTGAGCTCGACCGGGGTCTCGCGGCCGAAGATCTCGACGAGGCCCTTGACCTTCTTCGAGTCGGCGTTGATCTCGTTGATCGTGGCCTGCAGCGTCGCGAACGGGCCGTCGGTGACGGTGACCGAGTCGCCGACCTCGAAGTCCAGGACCTGGACCTCGACCTTGCGCTGCGGGACGGGCTTGCCCTCGGCCTCGGCGGCCTCGCGGGCGGCCTTCTCCTCGGCCTCCGGGGCGAGCATCTTGACGATCTCGTCCAGGGTCAGCGGGTACGGGTCGTAGGCGTTGCCCACGAAGCCGGTGACGCCGGGGGTGTTACGGACGACGCCCCAGGACTCGTTCGTCAGATCCATGCGCACCAGGACGTAGCCGGGGAGCTTGTTCTGCTTGATGGTCTTGCGGTCGCCGTTCTTGATCTGGACGACCTCTTCCTGCGGCACCTCGGCCTGGAAGATGAAGTCCTCGACGTTCAGCGAGACGGCGCGCTGCTCGAGGTTGGTCTTCACGCGGTTCTCGTAACCGGCGTACGTGTGGATGACGTACCACTCGCCGGGGAGAGTGCGGAGCTCTTCGCGCAGGGCGGCGATCGGGTCGACCGGCTCAGCGGGCTCGGCGGCCTCTTCGGCAGCCTTGTCCTCGTCCTCGGACGCCTCGAGAGCGACCTCGGTGTCCTCGGTGTCGATCTCGTCGTCAGCCTCGGCGGCCTCGTCCTCGACGTGCATGGCAGCCTCTTCGGCGCCTTCGCCCGCGGCGGCGTCGGCAGCCTCGGCCTGGTCCGGGTCCTCGGCGTCCGCCGCCTCGACGATGTCGAGCTGGTCCTCCACGGACTCCGCCGACTCGATGGCGTCGTTCAGGTTCGGGTCAGACACGGTGGCTGCTTCTTCCTGGATACATATGGGTAGAACGCGCGAAAGGGGCGCCGGGGACGGCGCCCTTCGCTCGGCGCACGGCGTCTAGCCGAATACGCCCTTGACGGCCTGCGAGAAGCCATAGTCAATCACGGTCACCAAGGCGATCATGATGACGACAAAGACAATCACCACTGTGGTGTACGTGGTGAGTTGGTTGCGAGTCGGCCAGACGACCTTGCGGAGTTCCGCAACGATCTGTCGGTAGAAGAGCGCGAGACGGCCCAGGGGGCCCTTCTTGCCGCGCTTCCCGCCCTTGCGGGTCTTCTTCTTCGACTCGGTCGCCTCGTCCGGGGCATCAGGCGTGTCAATCGAGCCCACGGCGTCCGTCACTCGTTCTCACCTGATTCCGGGTCGTGGCCGTGCCGCGCCCGGTTTGAGCCGCACGGCGATTGCATTGCAGTACGTACACATGCGCACACATCCTGGCGAAAGGTGTGTGTAGCAGGGCCGGAGGGACTTGAACCCCCAACCGCTGGTTTTGGAGACCAGTGCTCTACCAATTGAGCTACGACCCTTTGGTTTTCCCCCAACGTACCGCATCCGCCCAAGTGCACGGAGTGTGCGTGGAAGGTGCGGCCGGTGAAGGCCAACGAGGGATGAGTGTACGTGGTCCGCGCCCCGGCGTCGAACAGAATGGGATCCACCCGTCCGGGAAACCCGTGTGCCCGGGGTGTTTCCGGTCTGGAACGATGGAGCGCATGAGCGCTGCTACTCCACCTACCGAACGCCGGGTCTCCGCACGCATCGGCGCAATCTCCGAGTCCGCCACCCTCGCCGTCGACGCCAAGGCCAAGGCCCTCAAGGCCGCCGGGGCTCCGGTGATCGGGTTCGGCGCGGGCGAGCCGGACTTCCCGACTCCCGACTACATCGTCGAGGCCGCGATCGAGGCCTGCAAGAACCCGACGTACCACCGCTACACGCCGGCCGGCGGTCTCCCCGCACTCAAGGCCGCGATCGCCGCGAAGACGCTGCGCGACTCCGGCTACGAGGTCGAGGCCGCCAACGTCCTGGTCACCAACGGTGGCAAGCAGGCGATCTACGAGGCCTTCGCCACGATCCTGGATCCGGGCGACGAGGTCATCGTGCCGACCCCGTACTGGACGACGTACCCCGAATCCATCCAGCTCGCGGGCGGTGTCCCGGTCTTCGTGACCGCGGACGAGACGACCGGCTACCGGGTGTCCGTGGAGCAGCTCGAGGCTGCTCTCACGGAGAACACCAAGGTGCTGCTCTTCGTCTCCCCCTCCAACCCGACCGGCGCCGTCTACACGCGCGAGCAGGTCGAGGAGATCGGCCGCTGGGCCGCCGCGAAGGGCCTGTGGGTCCTCACCGACGAGATCTACGAGCACCTCGTCTACGGCGACGCGGAGTTCACCTCGCTGCCGGTGGTCGTGCCCGAGCTGCGCGACAAGTGCATCATCGTGAACGGCGTCGCGAAGACGTACGCGATGACCGGCTGGCGCGTGGGCTGGGTCATCGGCCCCAAGGACGTCATCAAGGCCGCGACCAACCTGCAGTCGCACGCCACGTCCAACGTCAGCAATGTGGCGCAGGCCGCGGCGATCGCCGCCGTCTCCGGTGACCTCACCGCGGTCGCCGAGATGCGCGAGGCCTTCGACCGGCGTCGGCAGACGATCGTGAAGATGCTCAACGCCATCGAGGGCGTCGTCTGCCCCGTTCCCGAGGGCGCCTTCTACGCGTACCCGTCGGTGAAGGGCCTGCTCGGCAAGGAGATCCGGGGCAAGCGCCCGCAGACCTCCGTCGAGCTGGCCGCGCTGATCCTGGACGAGGTCGAGGTCGCCGTGGTGCCGGGCGAGGCCTTCGGTACGCCGGGCTACCTGCGTCTTTCGTACGCCCTTGGTGACGAGCCGCTGGTCGAAGGGGTCACGCGGATCCAGGAGCTGCTCGCCGAGGCCAAGGCCTGAGCAGGGACTGAGCAGGACTGAAATCGCGCTCCACGCGCGTGTGCGGGCCATCCGGGAGGCATCCCGGTTGGCCCGCTTGTTCGTTCGGGCAAGTACTCCTTGGAGGAAAGCCGCTTCCGGGACGACGTATGCGTACGGCAGGATCTTGGGATGGAGCGTGTACGGGACGTACGAGACCTGCCGAAGGCCCATCTGCATCTGCACTTCACCGGGTCGATGCGGCCCACGACCCTGCTGGAACTCGCCGACAAGTACGGCGTTCATCTGCCCGAGGCGCTGACCGGCGGGGAGCCGCCGAAGCTGCGGGCGACCGATGAGCGCGGGTGGTTCCGGTTCCAGCGGCTGTACGACATGGCGCGGTCCTGCCTGCGGGCGCCCGAGGACATCCAGCGGCTGGTCAGGGAGGCTGCCGAGGAGGATCTGCGGGACGGGTCCGGGTGGCTGGAGATCCAGGTCGATCCGACGTCGTACGCGCCCAGGCTGGGCGGGCTGATTCCGGCGCTCGAGATCATCCTCGATGCCGTGGACACCGCTCAGCGGGAGACCGGGCTGGGAATGCGGGTGCTTGTCGCCGCGAACCGGATGAAGCATCCGCTGGACGCGCGGACGCTGGCGCGGCTCGCGGTGCGGTACGCGGATCGGGGCATCGTCGGCTTCGGGCTCTCCAACGACGAACGACGGGGTCTGGCGAGGGACTTCGACCGGGCCTTCGCGATCGCGCGCGAGGGCGGGCTGCTCGCGGCGCCGCACGGCGGGGAGCTGACCGGGCCGGCCTCGGTGCGGGACTGCATGGACGATCTGCACGCGGCACGGATCGGGCACGGCGTGCGCGCCGCGGAGGATCCGCGGCTGCTGCGGAAGCTGGCCGAGCGGGGCGTCACCTGCGAGGTGTGCCCTGCCTCCAACGTGGCGCTCGGGGTGTACGAGAAGCCCGAGGACGTGCCGCTGCGGACCTTGTGGGACGCCGGGGTGCCGATGGCGCTCGGGGCCGACGACCCGCTGTTGTTCGGGTCCCGCCTTGCCGCTCAGTACGAGATCGCGCGCAGGTACCACGGGTTCTCGGACACCGAACTGGCCGAGCTGGCGCGGCAGTCGGTGCGCGGGTCGGCGGCGCCGGAGGACGTCAAGGCGAAGCTGCTGTCCGGGGTCGACGACTGGCTGGGCGGCCCGGAAGCCTGAAGTGGTGGAAGGGCGGATAGGCCCGGAAGCCGATGTCCAGTTCGTTGTGATGCCGCCGGTATTCAGGGGCCAGCTGGGGGCTGAGTGAGGCCGCCAGCGCGTCGTGGCCCTCGGCGACCCGCTTGTGACGAGGGCCGAATCCGGCGGCGTACTCGAACTGTGTGGACGCGGAGGCGAAGACGTCGCGGCTGCCGAAGAGGAACAGGGTGCGCGCGTGAGTGGCCGGGCGCAGCCAGTCCCGGGCGTCTTGGCGCGCGCTGCGGGCCTCCCAGGCGGCCGCGTGGGCGGCGGTGCGCTGTTCGTTCGTACGGACGGTCAGCGGGGCGCCCTGGCGCAGTGTGCGGCGCAGGCCGGGCCAGGCGGAGGGGCGCAGGCCCAGGGTGTGGTGGGCGAGGACAAGGTCGACCGGGCTGTCGGGGAAGAACTCCCTCGGCGGGCCCTCGCGCAGCGGGATGTGCACGATCGTGTGCCGGGAGAACGCGGCGAACGAGAACAGGGCCGCGAGCCTGGACAGGCCGTCGTGGTCGCCCTGGAGGTAGCCCCACCAGGAGCGCAGCGGGTCGTTGAGGGTCGTGTGGCGCAGTGGGTGGCGGGGCTGGATGATCCGGTACGTGTGCGGGCCGGTGCGCGGCCTGAACTCGTGGGCCTTCAGCTGCATTTGGGCATCCGGTCAGGTGATGTCATGGCGTCCAGGGTGCGCGGGGCAAGGGTCTGCCCGCAACGTCATTTCCGTGTCGCGATCCCGGCGAGCAGGGTCCTGACCAGGGACGCCGCGAACTCGTCGACGGGGGGTGGCGGGAAGGGACCTGCGGCGTCATAGGCGAAGGCGCGCTGGGCACAGGCGCCGAGCAGCAGGGAGGCCGCCGCGAAGGTGTCGGTGTCGGGGCTGATGCGGCTGGCGTCCCGCTCCATGCGCAGATAGATGTCGAGGCCCCGGATCGGCATGTGCGGGCCGGTACCCATCTCCCGCATGGCCGCTTCGTGGCGGCTCTTGAGCTGGGTTTCCGCGTACAAGGAGGCGGCGATCGGGAAGCTCTGTTCGTAGAAGAGCGCCGCCTCCCGGGCGATCTCGACGAGGTTCTCCTCGACCGTGCGGTTACCGGCGTCCGGATCGTGTGCGAGGCCTTGGAGCAGCGGAGTCAGCTTGGGCAGCCGCTCCATCAGGACGGTGACGAAGAGCTCTTCCTTGCTCACGAAGTGCTTGTAGAGCGCCGCCTCCGAGCAGCCTGCCTCCTTGGCGATGACCTTCGTGGTGGCGCGGGCCAGGCCGACGCTCAGCATCAAGTGGTGGGCTGCGTCGAGGATCCGGGTCCTGGCCGGTTTCTGCATGTGTGCTCCAAGCAACCTTGACGAGTGGGTGAGCGTTTACTCACTCTAGTGGTGAGTGAATACTCACCCACCATGGAGGTGCGCAATGAGGATCACAGTTTTCGGCGCTACAGGAGGCATCGGCCAGGAGGTCGTCCGGCAGGCACTGCAGGCGGGCCACCAGGTCACGGCGGTGGTACGGGACCCCGCACGGTTCACCGTCACGGGCGAGGGGCTCGAGGTGTTCCGGGCCGATCTGTCGGACCCGGAGGCACTGCGGCCTGCGGTGGCCGGGCAGGACGCGGTGCTCTCGGGGCTCGGGGCGCGCAAGGTGCAGGACGCGCGGGAGGGAATCGCGGCTCGCCTGACCCTGCCGGTGCTGCGGGCGATGGACGCGGAGGGGGTGCGCCGGCTCCTCGTGGTGAGCGCCGCCCCGCTGGCCGCCCCTGGGGCGCAACGCGAGCCGCTCGTCGACCGGTTGATGACGGCGGTGGTCAGCAGGGTGCTCAAGCCGGTCTACGTCGACCTGAGGGCGATGGAGGACGACCTGGCCCGCAGCGCGACGGACTGGACCTCCGTGCGGCCGCCGAAGCTGGTGGACAAGCCGCTCACGGGCACGTACCGCACGGAGATCGGCCGCAATCCGCGCAGCGCGCGGACGATCGGACGGGCCGATGTGGCGCACGCGATGCTGGCGATGATCGACGATCCGGCGACCGTGAAGCAGGCCGTCGGCGTCGCGTACTGAAGACCGCGTGCGCCGACAGCCTCACGTGCTGACAGCCGCCTGCTCTGACAGCCGCCTGGCGACGGCGCCTAGAGCTCGACGCCCACCGTCACGGGCTCGTTGACCAGCGTGACCCCGAAGGCCTCGTGGACGCCCGCGACCACCTCTCGGGCCAGCGCGAGGAGGTCCTCGGTGGTGGCAGCGCCGCGGTTGGTGAGGGCGAGGGTGTGCTTGGTGGAGATGCGGGCGGGGCCGGCGCCGTACCCCTTGGTGAAGCCGGCCTTGTCGATCAGCCAGGCCGCGGAGGTCTTGGTCAGCCCCTCCCCCGCCGGATAGGCGGGCGGGGTGACGTCCGGGCCGAGACGCTCGTGCACGCGCGCGTGGAAGGCGGCGAACTCGTCTTCGGTGAGCATCGGGTTGGTGAAGAACGACCCGGCCGACCAGGTGTCGTGGTCCTCGGGATCGAGGACCATCCCCTTGCCGGAGCGCAGCTTCAGCACGGTCTCGCGGGCCTTTTGCAGGGGCACCCGGTCGCCCGCCCCGACGCCGAGGGCGCGGGCCGTCTCCAGGTACTTCAGGGGGGCACTCAGGCCGCCTGCGTCCTCCAGTTGGAAGCGGACGCGCAGGACCACATAGCGGTCGGGATCGGCCTTGAAGCGGCTGTGGCGGTACGAGAAGGCGCACTCGGCGTTCGGAATCGTGACCGTCTCGGCGGTCTTCCGGTCGTACGCGATCACTTCGGCGATCGTCGAGGAGACTTCCTGGCCGTACGCGCCCACGTTCTGGATCGGTGTCGCACCGGCCGAGCCGGGGATGCCGGCCAGGCACTCGATGCCCGCGAGCCCGGCCTCGACCGTGCGCGCGACGGCGTCGGTCCAGACCTCGCCGGCCGCCAACTCCAGCCGCGTACCTTCGAGTTCGAAACCGGTCGTGGCGATGCGCAGGGCCGTACCGGCGAAGCCCTTGTCGCCGATGACCAGGTTGCTGCCGCCACCGATGACCAGGAGCGGAGTGCCCGCGGCGTCGGCCTCGCGGACGGCGGCGACCACCTCCGCGTCGGTCTCCGCGGTGATCAGGCGGTCGGCGGGGCCGCCGAGCCGGAAGGTGGTCAGCGGGGCGAGGGGGGCTTCGTGGAGTTCCTGCACGCGCTCAAGGGTACGGTCCGTGGCCCCTCCCGCTCGGAGGGGCCACGGACCGCCTGCGTACGACACCTGGGTGCGCCCGGCTCAGACGGCCGCGGGCACCTGGTCACCGGCGGGCTCGGCGGACGCCGTCACGGAGGGTTCGGGGGTCTCCGTGGCCTTGCTGCGGCGCGGGATCAGCGCGGCCACCAGGGCGGCCAGGGCGACGGCTCCCGCGCCTATCCACAGGGCGGGCACGGTGCCGTCGCTGAAGGCCTGCGGCGACTCGAAGCCGCCGTTGGCCGAGAAGACCGAGGCAAGCACCGCGACGCCGAGGGCTCCGCCGACCTCGCGCAGCGCGCTGTTGGCGCCGGACGCGATCCCCTGCTCGGCGGGCCGGACGCTGCCCATGACCAGGTGTGCGGCCGGGGCGAAGTACAGCGCCATGCCGACGCCGCCGATGACGAGGGCCGGCAGCTGGGCCGCGTACGACACATCCGGAGAGAGGACGAGTGCGAACCAGCCGAGGCCCACGGCCTGGAGCGCGAGGCCCGTGATGACCACCGGGCGGCCGCCGATCCGGTCCGCCAGGTATCCGGCGACGGGTGCGACGAGCAACGGCATGCCGGTCCACGGGAGCATCCTGAGGCCCGCCTCGGTCGGCGAGTAGCCGAGCCCGCGCTGCAGGAACTGACCGAGCAGGAAGATCGAGCCGAACATCCCGAGGAACATCAGCAGGCTCGCGATGTTGATCCCGAAGAAGGCACGGCTGCGGAAGAGGCGCATGGGCAGGACGGGCTGCTTGCTGCGGAAGCCGTGGTGGATGAAACCGCCCACCAGCGCGCTGCCCACGATCAGGCCGGTGAGGACCCGGGCACTTGTCCAGCCGTGCACGTTGGCGCTGACCAGGGCGTAGACGATGCCGAAGAGGCCGCCGCTGATGAGGAGCGTGCCGCGCACGTCGAGGCGGGCGCCCGGGGCGTACGACTCCTTGAGGCGCAGGCGGGCGAGGGGCAGCAGGGCCAGGCCGACCGGGACGTTGACCCAGAAGATCCACTCCCACGCGATGTGCTCGGTCAGGCTGCCGCCGATGAGCGGGCCACTGGCCACGGCGAGCCCGGTGACCGCGCTGAAGATGCCGAGTGCCATGCCGCGCTTGGCGGGCGGGACGGCCGCGGTGAGCAGGGTGAGGGTCAGCGGCATCATGATCGCGGCGCCGACGCCCTGGACCGCGCGGGCGGCGATCAGTTCATCAATGCCGGGCGCGAGCGCGGCGGCGGCAGAGGCTCCGGTGAAGATCGTCAGGCCGGTGAGGAAGAGCTTGCGCCGGCCGAACCTGTCCCCCAGTGCGGCGCCGAACATCAGCAGGACGGCGAAGGTCAGGGTGTAGGCGTTCACCGTCCACTCGAGGTCTTCCAGGCCGCCGCCTATGTCCTTGCCGATGGACGGCAGGGCGGTGGTGACGACCAGGTTGTCGAGCGCCGCCATGAAGCCGGCGACACTCGTGATGGCAAGGGCCCAGCCGGCTCCCCCGCCGCGTGCGGTCTGCTGTGACATTGCTTCCCCTTGAGATTAGTTATTGGTCACTAACTTCTGCGGGCGCAAGAAACCCCGCCCCAAACCCCTGCTCCACACACGGCCGACACCCGGGGCCGCTCAACTCTTGGGCTGCCCCGACTCGTAGAAGCCGGTCCACACCCGATGGTCGGGCCGGAAACCCATCGAGACCAGGACGTTGATGAGCATCCCGTACGCAAGGAACTGGGTCGTCTCCGAGACGTCCGCTCCCAGCGCAAGGCGCACCACGTCGTACATCTCCATCCAGCCCGCGCGCAGCGCCTCGCCGAATTCGCGATCCCCCGCGACCTCCGCGGAGGACACGGCGACGTACATCTGCATCTGCATGAGCAGCATGCCCGGGTCGTCCGCGATGAGCGCCTGGTAGGCCTCCCCCATGGAGTGCAGGGCCGCTTCCCCTTCGAGCCCTTCGGATGCCTTCCTGAAGACCTCGGTGATCTGCTCACAGCAACGTCCGGACGCGGCAAGGAAGATGGCCCGCTTGCTCGGGAAGAGACGGAAGAGGTACGGCTGCGAGACGCCGACCCGCTTGGCGATCACCTCGGTCGAGGTGCCGTTGTAGCCGCCCTTGGCGAACTCCACCATCGCCGCACGGATGACGCTCTCGCGCCGCTCCTCTGCACTCATCCTTGCCATGGGCAGTAAGTTAGTGGCCAATCACTACCTACGTCAAGCAGTAAGGAGCGCCCGCAACTGCGGGCGCTCCTTACTGCGTTCAGGACTACATGCCGCGTTCAGGCCAGACGTACGACGGCACGGGACATGCCGAGCACCTTCTGGCCCGCGCTCATCGCCACGAGGTCGACGCGCACCGTGCGGGCCTCGTCGTCGAGCTTGACGGCGACTTTGCCGCTGACCTCGATGGTCGCGCCCTGGTCGTCGTTCGGGACGACGACCGGCTTGGTGAAGCGCACGCCGTATTCGGCGATCGCGCCCGGGTCGCCCGCCCAGTCGGTCACGACGCGGATCGCCTCGGCCATGGTGAACATGCCGTGGGCGATGACGTCGGGCAGGCCGACCTCCTTGGCGAACTTCTCGTTCCAGTGGATCGGGTTGAAGTCACCGGAGGCGCCCGCGTACTGCACCAGCATGGCGCGAGTCACGGGGAAGGTCTGGGCCGGCAGCTCGGTGCCGACCTCGACGTCCGCGTACTGGATCTTCGCAGTCATCCGTCAGGCCTCCTCTGGCGCGCGGGACACGAGCTTCGTCCAGGCGGTCACGACGTGCTCGCCCGACTCGTCGTGGACCTCGCCGCGGATGTCCAGGATGTCGTTACCCGCGAGCGACTTGATCGCCTCGATGGTCGAGGTGACGGTGAGCCGGTCGCCCGCGCGCACCGGGCGGTTGTACGCGAACTTCTGGTCGCCGTGCACGACGCGGCTGTAGTCCAGGCCGAGCTGAGGGTCCTCGATGACCTGTCCGGCGGCCTTGAATGTGATTGCGAACACAAAAGTGGGCGGGGCGATCACATCGGGGTGCCCGAGCGCCTTGGCCGCTTCCTGGTCGGTGTAGGCGGGGTGGGAGTCGCGGACCGCCTCGGCGAATTCGCGGATCTTTTCCCGGCCGACCTCATAGGGGTCGGTGGGCGGGTAGGACCGCCCCACGAAGGACTGGTCGAGCGCCATGGGCTCGGCACCTCCTGCAAACGGATTCGGTGTTCGGCGAGCACGTCGCCGAAGGTCAGATCGGCAAAGATCAGGTCGCGAAGACCGGATCGGCAAAGATCGGAAAACGACACGAGGCCGCCCCCGAGAAGGGGACGGCCTCGTGTACGAGCCTGTTTTAGCGCGTTTCGCGGTGCGCGGTGTGCGCCTTGCAGCGCGGGCAGTGCTTCTTCAGCTCAAGACGATCCGGGTCATTACGCCGGTTCTTCTTGGTGATGTAGTTCCGCTCCTTGCACTCCACGCAGGCCAGCGTGATCTTCGGGCGGACGTCGGTGGCAGCCACGTGAGTGCTCCTTGACGGACAAATGGACGGATAAAACGGATGAACGCATAAAAGAGTAGCCGATCGGAGGACCGACCCCACAATCGGCTACTGTCAGTAGCGGTGACCGGACTTGAACCGGTGACACAGCGATTATGAGCCGCTTGCTCTACCGACTGAGCTACACCGCTTTGATGCGAGCTCCCTCACCCGAAGGCGAGGTTGCCGCACATCAGAGCCCCAATGCGGAATCGAACCGCAGACCTTCTCCTTACCATGGAGACGCTCTACCGACTGAGCTATTGGGGCGAGCGAGGAAGACATTACACGGTCGCTCGCCGATCGCCCAAATCCTTATCGGAGCGCAGACCTCACACGTCCCGGCGGCCGTCTCACGCCCCGTAGCGCACCACACCGGTACGACTATTCGGCTCCTCCTCGAAGCAGGCCGAGCGGCGCCCTAGGCTCGGTGCACGCTGCGTGATCTTGCCCGCCCCGAGCCCTTTGGCCCGAGCCCCCTCCTGGAGCGCGATGCCCGACAGCCAGCCGCAGCAGCCGCACCGCGATGGCGCCGCCGAGGACACGGCCTCGCTCCTGCTCTGCGGCGCGAAGCTCACCGACGGCAGGACCGTGGACGTCCGCCTCGGCCGTGGGCGCATCGAGGCGGTCGGCACGGCGGGCAGTCTCACCGCGCACGCCGCGCGCGTGGACCTCGCCGGCTATCTGCTGCTCCCCGCTCCCGCCGAACCGCACGCGCACAGCGACACGGCGCTGACCGCGGACAGCGAGGGGCCGGTCTCGTACGACGCCCAGGACGTCCAGCGCCGCACCACCGAGGCCGCCCTGCTGCAACTCGGGCACGGGGCCACGTCGTTGCGTACGCACGTCAGGGTGGGCGATGTACAGGGGCTCGGCGCGATGGAGGCGGTGCTGCAGGCCCGGAGGTCGCTGCGCGGCCTTGCCGAGCTCACGGCCGTCGCGGTGCCGCGGCTGCTCACCGGGACAGCGGGCGCCGACGGGCTCGCGATGCTGCGGGACGCCGTGAAGATGGGCGCCTCCGTGGTGGGCGGCTGTCCCGATCTGGACCCGGACCCGACGGGGTACGTCGAGGCGGTCCTGGAGATCGCCGCCGAGCACGGCTGCCCCGTGGACCTGCACACGGACGGCGCCGACCCGGCCCGGCTCTCGCGGCTCGCGGCCATGGCCGGAGGACTGCGGCCCGGGGTGACGGTGGGGCCGTGCGGAGGGCTCGGGAAGGTGCCGGGTGCGGTGGCGGCGCGTACGGCCGAAGGGCTCGCTGCCGCCGGGGTCTCGGTGGTCTGCCTGCCGCAGGGCGACTGCGGGGGGATCGAGCGGCGCGGGGCCGACGCGGCGCCGGTCCGGCTGCTGCGGGCGGCCGGGGTGCGGGTCGCGGCGGGCAGCGGGGCGCTGCGGGACGTGGCGAAGCCGGTGGGGCGCGGGGATCCGCTGGAGGCCGCGTATCTGCTGGCCGCGCAGCACGGGCTCGACGCCACGGACGCGTACGAGGCGATCAGTGCGGGGGCGCGGGAGACCATGGGGCTGCCGGAGGTGCGCGTGGAGGCGGGCTTCCCGGCCGAGTTGCTCGCCGTGCGCGGTGACCGGCTCGCGGGGGCCCTGTCGCTCGCGTACAGCCGGATCGTGGTGCACCGGGGGCGGGTGGTGGCGCGGACCAGTGCGGTGCGCGAGTACTGCGACTCGGCCGTCGCGGTGGCGCTCGATCTGCCGCGGCAGGGGCGCGCCAAGGGGACCGAGCCGTCCTGAGTCCGGTCGGTGCGCGGCTCAACTCGCGTGCCGGCACGCGCGCGTGGTGGTCGATGTGCCGCTACGCGCGCGTGCCTGACGGTGAGTCGGGGGTCAGCCTTCGAGTGCGGAGTACCCCAGCGGGGACATCCCCATCAGCAGGCCCAGATCGAGCTCGGTGGCGCCGGCCGGGGCCGTGACCTTCTTGCCCTCGCCGAACTTCACGGAGAGCGGGAGCTTGGTGCCCTTCTTCAGGCCGTCCGACTTGCCGGCGAGCTGCGCCAGGTCGAAGGTGATGGCGTCCAGGGCGTCGTTCTTGACCGCGAAGTCGATGGCGATCTTCTTGTCGGGAACGTCCTTGAAGTCCTTGGCCGTGGGCAGTTCGGCGCCGGGCGGCAGTTCGTCGGTCAGCGGGCCGAGCTTGTCGAAGATGCCGGTCAGCAGGTCGCGGGCGTTGGCCTTGGCGGTGACGTGGTCGACGCCGTCCTTGCTGCCCTTGTCCTTGAAGGTGACCTCGCGGGCGATGACGCTCTTGAGGGCCCTCGTGAGCTTGCGCTCGGTCTTGGCGTCGAGGGACGGCTTCGCCTCCGGCTCGCCCGCGTCCTTCTGGGCCTCTTCCAGGGCGGCTTGGTCGATCTTGACCCACTTGCCCTCGAGCGCGGCCTTCAGCGGCGCGGCCTCCTTGGGAAGCTGGTCCGCGGTCGGCATCGGGAAGCCCATGGCCTTGCCGACGGCGGCCGTGTCCGCGCGGAAGTAGGCGGTGTCGCCGACCAGGCGGTACTCGACCAGTTCGCCGTCGGCACCGGCAATGCTCATCGACGTACCGACGATGTCCTTCTCGGACGATGCGGAGAGGGGCTTCTTCGACTGGACCGAGACGCTGATGCGGGCGTCGCTCAGGAAGTCCGCGAAGCCGGGCGGCGGGCCCTCCCCCGGCGGGGTGTCGCCCGCGCTGTCGGCCATGAGCTCGTCGAGGACGTCCGGGTCCGCGTCCAGGCTCAACTCGAAGGACAGTGAGCGCTGTTCAGCGAGCTTGTCGACCGCACGCTCCACCTTCTTGCCGGCGGTGATGTTCTCGACCGTGCCGCAGGCGGTGACGGTGCCGAGCAGAGCTGCGGCGCAGCAGCTCGCGGTCAGGGTGGTGCGTATGGCGGTCTTGCGTATGGCGGTGATAGCAGGCTCCTCGTGAAGATGAACATCCAGGAGACCCACGACAGGGGCACAGGGTTGCACGGCGCGGGCGGCCGGCCGGGCGTACGGTCGAAAGATGCGCATTGTCATCGCTGGAGGACACGGTCAGATCGCGCTGCGGCTGGAGCGTCTGCTCGCCGCGCGCGGATACGAGGTCGCGGGCCTGATCCGCAACCCTGCGCAGGGCGACGACCTGCGGAAAGCCGGGGCGGAGCCGGTTCTGTGCGACCTGGAGTCGGCCTCGGTCGAGGAGGTCGCGGCCCATCTGCAGGGCGCCGGGGCCGCCGTCTTCGCGGCGGGTGCGGGGCCGGGCAGCAGCGTCGGGCGCAAGGACACGGTGGACCGGGGTGCGGCGGTGCTGTTCGCCGACGCCGCGGAGCGGGCCGGGGTGCGGCGCTATGTGGTGGTCTCGTCGATGGGCGCCGATCCGGCGCACAAGGGCGACGAGATCTTCGACTCGTATCTGCGGGCCAAGGGCGAGGCCGATGAGTACGTACGGGGCCGGAGCGGCCTGGAATGGACGATTCTGCGGCCCGGCATGCTGACCGACGACGCCGGGGAGGGGCTGGTGCGTCTGGAGGCCTCCACGGGCCGTGGGCCGATTTCGCGCGACGACGTGGCGGCGGTGCTCGCGGAGCTGGTGGAGGCGCCGGGGACGGCCGGGCTGACGCTGGAGCTGATCAGCGGGTCCACGCCGGTCGCGGTGGCTGTGAAGGATGTGGCGGGGAACTGAGGCTCCGTGCCGAGGTTCTGCGGGTTCCGGACCGAGGTTCTGCGGGTTCCGTGCCTAGGTTCTGCGGGTTCCGGACCGAGGTTCTGCGCTGAGGTTCAAGGCTCGGAACTGAGGCTCGGGCCCCTTGGGCGACGTACGGCCTGAAGAAGCCCCCGTAAGGCGTGAGGGAACCCCCCTCCAGGCTGCTTGTGCTTGTGCGGCGCGGAGGGGGTTTCGTCACTGTGCGGCGTCGTTGCCGCCCGCTCCGAACACGCGGGCCGAAGCGTCCACATGGGCCAGTCTGCGCATCGCGTTGAAGACGGCCTCCCCCAGCACCGTCCCGATGACCACGCTCTCCACCAGGTCCTCGACCGCCGCCTTGCGGCCCACATAGTCGAGGTCGGCGTGGGCCACGCGCTCTGCGGCGTCGGCGTACTCGTCGAGGACTTCCCGGAACCCGCCGTGCCCGAGGCGGTCCATCGAGGCGAGGGCGCGCGCGAGGTCCTGCGCGGCGGGGTTGGACTCGTTGGTGCGCCAGCCGCGCCGGGCGAGCAGATCCGCGACAGCGGCCTTCGCCTCGGCCTCCTCCTTGTCGTCGTGCTCGGCGTGCTGCGCGGCGAGCCGGGAGGCGGCCTCGCCAAGGACCTTGTGCAGCGGGCGGTCCGCGTCGTCCACGGCGCGCAGGACCTCCGCGATGGCGGCCACCTTGAGGCCGCCGACGTCGAGCAGGGCGCGGATCAGGCGGAGCCTGCGTGCGTGGGACTCCGAGTACTGGGCCTGGTTGGGGCTGGAGAGCTCGCCGGGCGGCAGCAGGCCCTCGCGGACGTAGTACTTGATCGTCGGCACCGGGACCCCGGTGCTGCGGCTCAACTCCGCGATGCGCATGGCCTGTTCACTCCTTGATCTCGCCTGCACGCCCTTGCCAGGGCGTCACCCATCATAGATAGTGACACTGCCAGATAGCAGATCTATCCGCTATCCATCTCTAGGGGAGGGTGTGAGCCAGGCATGTCTTCAACGCAGGTGGGGCGACCCGAGCAGTCAGGGCGGCCGGAACAGCCGGAAGGGGCTGGGCAGTCAGGGCAGCAGGAGGGCCCGGGAGCGAGCGGGGATTCGACGGGTGCGGCTTCCTTGCGGCCGCGCGTGTGGCAGCCGTGGCGCGACTGGCATCGCCCGCTGCTCGTGTGTGCCGCGGCGATGGTGGTGCTGGCCCTGGTCAGCGCCGGCGGGCTGGTCGTGGACGACCGGGTCCTCGTCGGCTCGCCGATCTGGTTCAAGCCCTTCAAGTTCGCGGTGTCGCTCGTCGCGTACGCACTCTCGCTCGCCTGGCTGCTGTCGCTGTTCCCGCCCGGCCGGAGGCAGCGCGTGAGCCGACGGGCGGGCACCGTCGTGGCGGTGACCAGCACCATCGAGATGGTGATCATCGTGGGGCAGGTGATACGCGGCAGGCGCAGTCACTTCAACCACGAAACCCCCCTGGACGACGCGCTGTTCAACACCATGGCCGTCAGCATCGTCGCGCTGTGGCTGGCCACTCTTGTCATCGCCGTTCTGCTGCTGCGCACCCGGATCACCGACCGTGCGTCCGCCTGGGCGATGCGGTCCGGCATCGCGCTCGCCCTGGCCGGGGCGGCCGTCGGCTTCCTGATGACGCAGCCCGCGCCGGGGCAGCAGCGCGAGGGTTCCAAGGTGGTGGGCGCACACAGCGTGGGCGTGCCGGACGGCGGCCCCGCCATGCCGCTGACGGGCTGGTCGACGACCGGCGGCGATCTGCGCATCCCGCACTTCTTCGGCATGCATGCGCTGCAGTTGCTGCCGCTGGCCGTCATGGTGCTCGCGGCTCTCGCGCCGCGGCTGCCCCGACTGCGCGACGGGGGCGTCCGGTTGCGTCTGGTGCAGGTCGCTTCGGCGACGTACGCCGCCACCTTCGCCCTCCTCACCTGGCAGGCGCTGCGCGGTCAGCCGCTGCTGCGGCCCGACGGCATGACTCTCGGGGTCACAGGGGTGGTCGCCGTCGGGGCGGTCGTCGGGGCGTGGGTGGCGGTACGGAGGTCGACTTCCGGGCACCCAGGACTTGTTGGCCCTGGTCGGGCGGGCCACGAGGGCGCCGGCCCGGTGGGCGATGAAGGTGCCTTCGCAGTGGGCGGCGAAGGCGCGGGCCCGGTGGGCGGCGAAGGCGCGGGCCCGGTGGGCGGCGAAGGTGTCGGCCCGGTGGATGCCGAAGGCGCCGGCCAAGTAGGCGGCAACCAGGCGGAGATGGTGGCGTGACCGGCTTTCTGTTCCAGCTCTCCTTCTGGCTGGCCGCGCCGGTCTGGCTGCTCATGATCTTCGCGCCGCGGTGGCGGGTCACGGCCCGGGTCGCCGCGTCGCCGCTGACCGTCGTGCCCGTACTCGCCGTCTATCTCGCCCTCGCGGCGCCCGTTCTGCCCGAGCTGTGGGCCGCGGTCCGCAGCCCGGACCTCGACGGGTTCCGTGAGCTGACGGCGCTCGCCGACGGTGCGGGGGCGGTCTGGGCGCAGGTGATCGCCTGGGATCTGCTGCTGGGGCAGTGGATGTACCTCGAGGCGCGGCGGCTCACCATCCATCCGCTGGTCATGGGGCCGCTGCTGGTCCTGACGATCCTGCTTTCGCCGTTCGCGTTGCTGATTTTTCTGGTGCTGCGGATGGCGCGGGAGAGGAGCGTGCGGGTGGGGAGGGCACGGGAGAGGAGCGTACGGGTGGGGTCGGTGGCCTAGTTGGCAGGGGTGGGCAGGCCCCGCGGCCAAGTAGCGCGTCTGCAGCGCGCCTGGCCCTGTGACCAGCGACGTAGGTGCTGCGGGCCCTGCCGGTGAGTACCTGTACTCATGTCCGGGCGCACCGGCCGGTCCACTGTGGGGATCACCGAACCGGTGACCGTCTCCGGACCGACTCGAAGGAATCCCCATGCCCAACACCTCCCGCCCGCGCCGCCTCCCGCACCTGCGCCAGTTGCTGGCGCCCGCGGTGGACAACTGGCTCTCGCGCGGATATCTCGCGGTCGTCGCGGTGTCGCTGGGGTTCTTCCTGGGCGCCTGGTACGTGGGGCCGGACCCGGGGCTCTCCGGCGCCTACCCGTTGGCGGCCACGGCGCCGTTCAGCTTCCTCGCGCTCCTGGTGTCGATACCTGCGGAGTACTCCTCGCCCGCCTGGCTGAGTCCGTCGATCCTCGCCGTCGGCATGGGACTGTCCGGGCTGGTCAACGCCGTGCTTCTCGGCCGGTTCGCATGGAGGCGGCGGGGCGTAGGGACCGCGCCCGCCACCTCCTGATCGAACACCTCGTGATCGAACCCGAACCGGCCGCTTCCTGATCGATCGCGAACCGGTCACCACTCTCGATCGGTCGCGAGCGCCCCTCACTTGGCGGCGTCGAGGGCCTCGGTGATCTTGCGGGCCATCTCGGCCATGGTGGGGCTGGGCTGACCCTTGCCACTCCGGGCGGATGCCTCGATGGCGACGGTGATCGTGCTGCGGAAGTTGTCCGCCTCGGCCGCATCCTGCGCCTTCAGCAGGCTCATCGCCGCCGTCAGGGCCGGCAGTACCTGGTCGGCCAGGTCGGCCGTGGACTTGCCCCACTTCACGCCCTTGGGCGCCTTGGTGAGCACATGCCCGACCAGGCCGGTCGCGGAAGTCAGCGCGATGGATCCGTGGGTGGCCACCTTGTGGGCCGAACCGGCCGCACCGGCAGCCGACATCAGCGAGACCGCGCCCCAGGCGCCGGTACGGAGGGTGAGCTTGTCCTGGTCGGTAAGGGTGATCGAGGTGATCGACATGGCTGAAGGCTCCTTTGAATCTGCTTCGGTTACTGGTCTTCGCTTCGCGGTGTCGGCCTTCGCGGTGCTGGTCGGCCGGCTCCGTTTCCGTGGCTTCATCATGGCACATTTGTGGCGCCATGGCGAGCCTTCATGGCGCCATAGTCATCGCGAGGAAGGGGGCGAGGCGTCCAGTTCACAGAAAGTTGCAGGTCAAAGCCAGTTAACTCGTGACGCCAGACTGGCGAATTTCCTTGAGATCAAGGAGGCGTACGTTGCCCCGACGAGGGTCGTCCGCTCTGCGTCCTGACCGCTCCCGCATCTCCCGCATCTCCCGCGCGGCGAGCCAAGTCACCTGGCTCCGCGCCTCTTCGAGAGGTCTCGTGCGCATACGAAGAAACCCCCTCCGATCTACGTTTCCGCAGTTCGGAGGGGGTTTACCTTCATGTGGCGGCGCCAGGATTCGAACCTGGGAAGGCTGAGCCGGCAGATTTACAGTCTGCTCCCTTTGGCCGCTCGGGCACACCGCCGGGTTTGCTGCCTGGAGCCGCTCTGGGCTGCTCCGTGGCAACGACGTAAACGATACCTGATGCCCGGGGGTGCTTCGCCACTCGATTGATCAGCACCCGGTCGGGTGCTGGGTGGCTAGGCTTTGCGGGTGCGGCCGGGGGCACCGGTCGCACATCCCGTTGATGTATGCCCACCCGATACAAGGAGCCACAGGACATGGCCGACTCCAGTTTCGACATCGTCTCGAAGGTCGAGCGGCAGGAGGTCGACAACGCCCTCAACCAGGCCGGCAAGGAGATCTCGCAGCGCTACGACTTCAAGAACGTCGGCGCCTCGATCGCCTGGTCCGGCGAGAAGATCCTGATGGAGGCGAACTCCGAGGAGCGCGTCAAGGCGATCCTCGACGTCTTCCAGTCCAAGCTCGTCAAGCGCGGGATCTCGCTGAAGGCGCTGGAGACGGGCGAGCCGCAGATCTCCGGCAAGGAGTACAAGATCTTCGCCGAGGTCAAGGAGGGGATCACGCAGGAGAACGCGAAGAAGGTCGCGAAGATCATCCGCGATGAGGGCCCCAAGGGCGTCAAGGCCCAGGTGCAGGGCGAGGAGCTGCGGGTCAGCTCGAAAAGCCGGGACGACCTGCAGGCCGTGCAGGCGCTGCTCAAGGGGCAGGACTTCGACTTCGCGCTGCAGTTCGTGAACTACCGGTGAGGATGCGTTTGTCGGCGCGTTCGTTCGCGCGCCTGTTGGTCGTACGCGGCTGACTTGTCGTGCCGTACGTCTCGTACGTGCCGTACATCTCGCAAGCGCAGGAAGGGCCGACACCCGAGGGTGCCGGCCCTTCCTGCGCTTGCGATCAGCGATCAGCGCGAGCGCGAGCGCGAGTTGCCGAAGAGCAGCCGGTACGCGATCAGCAGGACCAGGGAGCCGCCGATCGCGGCGGCCCAGGTCGCCCCGTCGTAGAAGTCGTTGGCTATCGGGCGGTCGAGGAAGCGGGCCGAGAGCCAGCCGCCGACGAAGGCGCCCGCGATGCCGATGACGGTCGTGCCGATGAAGCCGCCCGGGTCACGTCCGGGCAGCAGGAACTTGGCGATCCCTCCGGCGAGAAGTCCAAGGATGATCCAGCTGAGGATGCCCATGCTGCCCTTCTTTCCCGGGGTTCCTGTTTCGCGAATTTCCCGTTTTGCGGTCTTGTGGGGGAAGACGCCGGCGGGGCACAACGCGGTTGCGGCGATCGTTAGGGTGCGGCGTATGACACAGGGGACGGGGATGCCGCAGGAGTTGCGGCGGACACTCGGGGTCTTCGACGCGGTCGTCATCGGGCTCGGGTCGATGGTGGGTGCGGGGATCTTCGCCGCCCTCGGTCCCGCGGCGGGGGCGGCCGGGTCGTGGCTGCTCGGGGGTCTCGTGGTGGCCGCCGTGGTGGCGTACTGCAATGCGATGTCCTCGGCTCGGCTTGCCGCGATCCATCCGGCCTCGGGCGGCACGTACGTCTATGGGCGGGAGCGGCTCGGGGAGTTCTGGGGGTATCTGGCCGGCTGGGCGTTCGTCGTCGGGAAGACGGCCTCGTGTGCGGCGATGGCGCTCACCGTGGGGGCGTACGCGTGGCCGGGGCAGGCGCATGCGGTGGCGGTCGGGGCCGTGGTGGCGCTCACCGCCGTGAACCTTGCCGGGGTGCAGAAGGCGGCCTGGCTGACGCGGGCGATCGTCGTGGTGGTGCTCGCGGTGCTGGCCGCGGTGGTAGTCGCCTGTGTGGGGGCGCAGGGCGCGGACTTCGGGCGGTTGGGGCTCGGGGAACAGGCGGGGGGATCGGGGGGCGTGAGCGGGGTGCTCGGTGCCGCCGGGCTGCTGTTCTTCGCCTTCGCGGGGTACGCCCGGATCGCGACGCTCGGCGAGGAGGTACGGGATCCGGCGCGGACCATTCCGCGGGCGATTCCGGTGGCGCTCGGGATCGCGTTGGTGGTGTACGCGGGCGTGACCGTGGCCGTCCTTGCGGTACTTGGGGCCGATGGGCTCGCGAATGCCGCGGCTCCACTGGCGGACGCGGTACGGGCCGCGGGGGTGCCGGCGCTGGTGCCGGTGGTGCGGGTGGGGGCCGCGGTGGCGGCGCTCGGGTCGCTGCTCGCGCTGATTCTCGGGGTGTCTCGGACGACGTTGGCCATGGCGCGGGACCGGCATCTGCCGGGGGCGCTGGCGGCCGTGCATCCTCGTTCCCGGGTGCCGCACCGGGCCGAGCTCGTGGTGGGTGCGGTGGTGGCGGTGCTCGCCCTGACGGTCGATGTGCGCGGGGCCATCGGGTTCTCGTCCTTCGGCGTCCTCGCGTACTACTCGATCGCCAACGCCTCGGCGTGGACGCTGGGTTCGGGGGTGCGACGGGTGGTGCCGGTGGTCGGGTTCGTGGGGTGCCTGGTCCTTGCCTGCGCGCTGCCGGTCGGGTCGGTCGTCGCCGGGGCAGGAGTGCTGGTGGTGGGCGCGGGGGTCTACTGGGGGCGGCGGTGGGCCGGAGGCCATAAGGGATAGGCGGTGCTCAAGCGTCGTGCGAGGATCCTGGGACCGCGTACGGCCGCTGTGGAGGATGAGAATGTTCGCGATATCCCTGGGTGACGGAGCCGAGCTGCGGCCGCTGGAGCCCTGGCAGGCCGAGGAGTTCCTCGCCCACATGGACCGCGGTCGCGAGTTCATCGGCCAGTACGTCGGGCTCCCGGACGTCACCGCCGACCTGGACTCCGCGCGGAAGTGGCTTCAGGTGTACGCCGACAAGACCGCCGCCGACGCCGGTCGGCTGTACGGCATCTGGCTCGACGGAACCCTGGTCGGCGGCGTCCTCTTCCGGGTCTTCGACGCGGCCGCGGGCACCTGCGAGGCCGGCTGCTGGCTGGAGCCGGCGGCTGCCGGACGCGGCCTCGTCACGCGCGCGGTGCGCGTCATCATCGACTGGGCGATCCGCGAGCGGGGGATGCACCGCGTGGAGTGGCATGTGGCGTCCGAGAACACGCCGAGCATCAAGGTGGCCAAGCGGCTCGGCATGAGCTGCGACGGTGTGCTGCGCGAGAACGACCTCTACCGGGGCGTACGGCAGGACACGGAGATCTGGTCCGTGCTCGCGCCCGACTGGGGTGCCGACCCTGCCGGTTCCAGGGACTAACGAGCGGCGAACGGCTGGTCCGTACGCACGATTTCGCGGCCCAGCGGCATCAACGACACCGGGATCAGCTTGAAGTTGGCGATGCCCAGCGGGATGCCGATGATCGTGACGCACTGCAGGACACCCGTGACGATGTGGGCGAGCGCGAGCCACCAGCCCGCGAGGATCAGCCACAGGACGTTGCCGACGCAGGAGGGTGCGCCGGCGTCCCTGCGCTCAACTGTCGTATAGCCGAAGGGCCACAGGGCGTACACGCCGATGCGGAACGCCGCTATCCCGAAGGGGATGCCGATGATCGTGATGCAGAGGATCACGCCCGCGAGCAGGTAGCCCAGGAACAGCCAGAAGCCGCTCAGGACGAGCCATATGACGTTGAGAATTGTCTTCACTGCTGGCGACCTGCCATCTGCTCGAGTCGGGCGATCCGGTCCGCCATCGGCGGATGCGTCGAGAACATCTTGGACATGCCCTGCCCCGGGCGGAAGGGGTTCGCGATCATCATGTGGCTGGCCGCCTCGATCTTCGGCTCCGGCGGCAGCGGCAACTGCTTGGTGCCCGCGTCGAGCTTGCGCAGCGCGCTGGCGAGGGCGAGCGGGTCGCCGGTGAGCTGGGCGCCGGACGCGTCGGCCTCGTACTCCCTGGAGCGGCTGATCGCGAGGCGGATCACGGAGGCCGCCATCGGGCCCAGGATCATGATCAGCAGCATGCCGAAGATGCCGGGGCCTTCACGGTTGTTGTTGCCGCTCGGGATGAGCCAGGCGAAGTTGACCAGGAACATGATCACTGAGGCGAGGGCGCCGGCGACCGAGGAGATCAGGATGTCCCGGTTGTAGACATGGCTGAGCTCGTGGCCGATGACGCCGCGCAGTTCGCGCTCGTCCAGGATGCGCAGGATGCCTTCCGTGCAGCAGACCGCGGCGTTGCGCGGATTGCGGCCCGTGGCGAAGGCGTTCGGCGCCTCGGTGGGCGAGATGTAGAGGCGGGGCATGGGCTGGCGGGCCTGGGTGGAGAGTTCGCGGACCATGCGGTAGAGCTCGGGAGCCTCGAATTCGCTCACCGGGCGGGCGCGCATGGCCTTCAGGGCGAGCTTGTCGCTGTTCCAGTACGCATACGCGTTGGTGGCGAGGGCCACGAGCAGCGCGATGATCAGGCCGCCACGCCCGAAGAAGCTGCCGATGACAAGGATGAGCGCGGACAGTCCCCCGAGGAGCAGGGCGGTCTTCAACCCGTTGTTTCGGCCGTGCACGGTACGCCCTCCTGGTGGTGCGGCGGGGAAGCCCCTATGAGCAGCTGCCTCCTGGTTTCCACTCTCCAGTGGACCCTCCCTACCTGGTCAACGCGAGGCGAGGAGAGCTAGTTCCCTTGTGCGCGCTCGGGCCGGGCTCGGCCGTGCGGGTGAGCGGGTTCAGGGCCAGGCGGGCGGGGCGTACGCGCGCGTGGCCGTCGGAACAGGGTGAGCGGGGTGCCGGTGGAGGGCGGGCGGGGCCGACCGAGGAGAGCGGGCGGGGCCGTCAGAAGAGGGCGGTGGCGGAGAAGCGCAGCACCAGTTGCGGGGCGCCGGACAGGGCGATGGCGAGCACGGCGGTCAGGGCGATGGCCGCGGTGAGGGGGCGGGGCACGGGCGCGGCGTGCTGGGGCTGTGCGCCTTCGGGGGCGGCCTCGTGGGTGTCCTCGGCGCCGCGGAAGAGCAGCGCGGTCCACCGCAGGTAGTAATAGAGCGCGATCACGACGTTGAGGGCCATGACGACCGCGAGCCAGCCGAGGCCCGCGTCGACAGCCGCCGAGAAGACCGTGACCTTCGCGAAGAGGCCGATGATGCCCGGCGGCAGGCCGGCCAGGCAGAGCAGGAAGAAGGCCAGGGCGAGGGCCCCGAAGGGGCTGGTGGCGTACAGGCCGCGGTAGTCGCTGAGGCGGTTCTGCGGGCGGCTGCGGGCGACCAGGGCGGCCACGGCGAAGGCGCCGAGGTTCACCGCCGCGTACATCAGGGCGTACGCGACCGTGGAGCCGATGGCCTTCTCGGCGTCGGCACCGCTGTCGGCGTACGCGGCCGAGGCGATCGGCACCAGGAGGTAGCCGGCCTGGCCGACTGAGGACCAGGCGAGCAGGCGGACCGCGCTGTACGCGCGCGTGGCGCTCTGTCGCAGGGCGGCGACATTGCCGGCGGTCATGGTGAGGGCGGCGAGTACGGCGAGCGCGGGGCCCCAGACATCTGCGTACGACGGGAAGGCGACAACGGTCACCAGGATGAGGCCGGTGAAACCGACCGCCTTGCCGACGACGGAGAGGTAGGCGGCGACCGGCAGGGGCGCGCCGATGTAGGTGTCCGGCACCCAGAAGTGGAAGGGGACGGCGGCCGTCTTGAAGGCGAAGCCGACGAGGGTGAGGGCGACTCCGGCGTGCATGAGAGTCGTGAGTTCGCCGTCCACGGGCGCGTGGGCGATCTCGGTGAGGTGCAGGCTGCCGGTCGACGCGTAGACGAAGCTGACGCCCAGGAGGGTCACGGCGGTCGCGGTGACCGAGGACAGGAAGAACTTCAGGGCCGCTTCGGAGGAGCGCCGGTCGCCGCGCTTGAGGCCGACGAGTGCGAAGGCCGGCAGGGAGGCGACCTCCAGGGCGACGACGAGGGTGGCCAGGTCGCGGGAGGCCGGGAGCAGGGCGGCGCCCGCGGCGGAGGACAGCAGCAGGAACCAGAACTCCCCTTCGGGGAGTTGGGTGTTGTCCCGGCCGCTCCTGCTGTCCTTCAAGGGGCTGATCGACAGCAGGGCGGTGAGCAGCGCTCCCGCGAGGACCAGGAACTGGATGACCAGGGTGAAGCGGTCGGCGGTGTAGCTGCAGACGCCCTTGTCACCGGTCAGGCAGAAGGTGGCGCGGTCGCCGTCGAGGAGCGGCAGGAGTGCGAGCGAGGCAGCGGCGAGGCCCGCCACCGAAATCCAGGCGAGCAGCGTCTTGTTGGCCTCGCGGACGAACAGGTCGGCCACCAGGACGATCAGCGCGACGACCGCGGCGATGGTGGGCGGCGCGATCGCGAGCCAGTCGACGGACTGGACGAGACTTCCGAGGCTTTCGGCGGCGGTGGTCATGCCTTGCCTCCTGCGAGGAGCTGCTGCACGGCCGGGTCGGTGAGGCCGAGCAGCAGCGCGGGCCAGAGTCCGGCGAGGACGGTGAGGGCGACGAGGGGGGTCCAGGCGGCGAACTCGTAGCTCTGGACGTCGAGCTGCTGTGGTTGCGGCCCTGTGTCCTCGGGGGGATTCCCGCCCATGCAGACACGGCGTACGACGATGAGCATGTACGCGGCCGTGAGCAGCGTGCCGAAGGCCGCAATCGCCATGAAGGTCAGGAAGGCGGGGCGGCTCAGGCCCTCTGCGGGCTTGAACGCGCCGAACAGGGCGAGCATCTCGCCCCAGAATCCGGCGAGTCCGGGCAGTCCGAGCGAGGCGACGGCGCCGAAGGCGAGCAGGCCGCCGAAGCGGGGGGCCTTGCCGTACAGGGCGTGGCCGGTCCGGCCGGCGAGGGCGTCCAGGTCGGTGGAGCCCGTACGGTCCTTGAGGGCGCCGACCAGGAAGAAGAGCAGGCCGGTGATGAGGCCGTGGGCGATGTTGGCGAACAGCGCGCCGTTCACGCCGGTGGGGGTCATCGTGGCGATGCCGAGGAGCACGAAGCCCATGTGGCCGACCGAGGAGTACGCGATGAGGCGCTTGAGGTCGCCCTTCGCGCCCTGACGGGCCAGGGACAGGCAGGCGAGCGATCCGTAGATGATGCCGACCACGGCGAAGGCAGCGAGGTAGGGCGCGAACTCCCGCATTCCGTCAGGGGTGATCGGGAGCAGGATGCGGACGAACCCGTACGTGCCCATCTTGAGCATGACACCGGCGAGCAGGACCGAGCCGACGGTGGGCGCGGCGGTGTGGGCGTCCGGGAGCCAGCTGTGCAGCGGCCACATCGGGGTCTTGACCGCGAGGCCGATCCCGATCGCCAGAACGGCGATGACCTGCACGGATGTGGTCAGCCCACGGCCGTTGTCAGTGGCGAGTGCCAGCATGTCGAATGTGCCGGACTTCACGCCGATGAGGAGGAGGCCCAGCAGCATCACGACGGAGCCGAGCAGGGTGAAGAGGATGAACTTCCAGGCGGCTTGAGTGCGTTGGGCACCGCCCCACCGCACGATGAGGAAGTACATCGGGATGAGCACCATCTCGAACGCCAGGAAGAACAGCAGCAGATCGAGGACGGCGAAGGTCGCGAGGGTGCCGGACTCGAGGACGAGCACCAGCGCCACAAATGCCTTGGGAGACGGGCCCGCAGGCATTTTGAAGTAGCTGTAGAGCGCGCAGAGGAACGTCAGGAGCGCGGTCAGTACGAGGAGGGGGAGCGAGATGCCGTCGATGCCGAGGTGGATGCGCACGTCGAGCGCCGGGATCCAGCTGATGTCGGTCGTGGCCTGCATACGCGCCGGCTCGTCGTGATCGAAGCCGGCCGCGAGGGCGAGCGCGGCCAGGAGCACGGCGCCTGTGACGGTGACGCCGTGCCGCAGGACCGCCTGGTCCGGTGACTTGCCCCTGAGTCCGGGCGGGGCCGGGAGCAGGGCGGCGGCCGCGCCGAGGAGCGGGGCTGCCACGACGAAGGCGAGGAGGAACTGCATGACGGTGTCGTTGATATCGATCACGGCTCAGGCTCCCGCTGCGACGAGGACGGCGGCGACGGCCAGGACTACGGAGCCGGCGAGCAGCGCGCCCAGATAGGTCTGCACATTGCCGGTCTGGGCACGGCGCACGGCTGCGCCCAGCCAGCGGGGAGCGGTACCCGCGCCGCGTACATACGTTTCGACAACTTCGCGATCGAGGAAACGAATCAGGGTGGCCATGGACTCTATAGGTCGTACGAACAACGCGGCGTAGACCGCGTCGAGATGGAATCCGGTGGCCGCGTGCCGGTGCAGCGGGCCGAGGAGGAGGCGGCCGGGGTCGGCGGAATCCGGGGCGGGGGCGGCTGCCGGTGAGGGGGCGGCGGCCAGGGCGGTGGAGTGCCGCCAGGCCGCGTAGGTGACGAGACCGCCCACCAGGGCGAGACCGGTACCGAGGACGGAAGTGGTGAGGGTCGGGGTGAGCGAGTGGCCGTCGAACCAGTCGGGCAGCCGGCCGACGGCCAGACCGAAGACGAGGGAGGGGACGGCCAGTACCCACAGCACCGCGTTCATGGCGACGGGCTGCTTGCCGTGGTCGGGGGCTTCGGCGCCACTCCCCCGGAACGCGAGCAGCCAGAGACGGGTGGCGTAGGCCGCGGTGAGCAGGGCCGTGACCAGGCCGGCGACGAGGACGATCCAGCCCGCCGCTCCGGGCACGGACTCGGCGTGGCCGGTGGCCACGTGCTCGGCTGCGCCCAGGACGGCTTCCTTGGAGAAGAAGCCGCTGAAGGGCGGGATCGCGGCGAGCGCGAGGAGCGCCACGGTCATCGTCCAGTAGGCGTCGGGGATGCGGCTGCGCAGGTCCTTCATCCGGGACATCGCAGCAAGGGAGTTGGTGCCCGCCGCGTGGATGATCACGCCGGCGGCGAGGAAGAGGAGCGCCTTGAAGGCGCCGTGCGACAGGAGGTGGAAGACGGCGGCCCCGCGGTCGCCGACGGCCAGTGCGCCGGTCATGTAGCCGAGTTGGCCGATGGTCGAGTACGCGAGGACCCGCTTGATGTCGTCCTGGGCGAGGGCGGCGAGGGCGGAGCCCGCCATCGTGACGGCTGCCATCACGGCAAGGACGACGAGCGCCGCGGCGGAGGCGGCGAAGACCGGAAGGAGCCGGGCCACGAAGTAGACACCGGCCGCGACCATCGTCGCGGCGTGGATCAGCGCGGAGACGGGGGTGGGACCCGCCATCGCGTCGGGCAGCCAGGTGTGCAGCGGGAACTGCGCCGACTTGCCCGCCACGCCCGCGAGGAGCAGCAGCGCGATCAGGGTCGGATGGTCGAGGCCGCCTGCCGCGACCGTGTCGAGGACCTTGGTGATGCGGAAGGACCCGGCATCCGCGGCGAGCGCGAACAGGCCGATCAGGAAGGGGACATCGCCGAGCTTGGTGACCAGGAAGGCCTTCAGCGAGGCGGCGCGGGCCTCTGGCGTCTCCCAGTAGTGGCCGACCAGGAAGTACGAGCAGATGCCCATGATTTCCCAGCCGACGAGCAGCACCATCAGGTCGCCGGAGTAGACGACGAGCAGCATCGCGGAGGTGAACAGCGAGACCAGGGCCGCATACGAGGGATAGCGCGGGTCGTCGCGCAGATAGCCCGTCGAGTAGATCTGCACACACGACGCGACCAGACCGACCAGGACGGCGACCAGGACCGCGAAGCCGTCGAGGTGCAGGGCGAGTTCGATGGGGACCGAGCCGGTCGGGGTGAGCTCGGTGGCCGCGTCGAGGGGCTTCGTGCCGTTGCCGGCGCCGCCGCCCTGGCGGACGGCGATCAGCACGGCGAGCACCGTCGATGTCAGGACGGGCAGTACGGCGAGAGGACGGACGAAGCCGGGCGCCTTGCGGCCGAGGAGCAGTCCGGCGGCCGCGCCCAGGAACGGAAGGAGGGGGACGAGGACGGCGAGGGTCGTGGTGGTCACGCGGTGGCCTCGGCCTTCTGCGCCGCGCCGGCAGCGTCGGGGGCGTCTTGCGGTCCGTCGTCGGAACCGTCATCAGAGCCGTCATCGGGACCGTCGTCGGGGCCGGAGGGCTCGGCGGTGTCGCGGAGGCGGTCGATGTCGGAGGTGCCGCGGTTGCGGTACACCATCAGCACGATCGCGAGGCCGATGCCGATCTCGGCGGCGGCGATGGCGATGGTGAAGAGGGTGAGGGCCTGGCCCGAGTGGAGCTTGTCGCGGAGCCACACGTCGAAGGCGACCAGGTTGAGGTTGACGGCGTTGAGCATCAGCTCGACGGACATCAGGACCAGGATCGCGTTGCGGCGGGCCAGGACGCCGTAGAGGCCGGTGCAGAAGAGCAGGGCGGCCAGCACGGCGGGGTAGGCGAGGTGCATCAGCGCTGCTCCTTGTCGCCGGGGGCGGCCGGGTGGGCGCCGAGCGTGTCCGAGGCGGCGCCGGGGCCGCCCGGGCGGGTGCCGTTCCCGGCCTGGCGGGTGCCGTTCCCGGTGGCGTCGGTGGCCTTGCCCTTGCGGGAGAGGACGATCGCGCCGACGAGGGCGGCGAGGAGGAGGACGGAGAGGGCCTCGAAGGGCAGCACCCAGTGCTGGAACAGGATCGAGCCGGTGACCTCGGTGGTGCCCTGAGGCGTGTCCAGCTCGATCCACTGGGTGCGGAAAGCGTCGACGACCACCCACACCAGGGCGGCGGCCGAGGCGATCGCCACCGCGAGCGCGGCCCAGCGGTTGCCCGAATCGGCGTCCGGGGAGCGGCCGATGGGGGCCTTGGTGAGCATCAGCCCGAACAGCAGGAGGACGACCACGGAACCGACGTAGATCAGGACTTGGACCCAGGCGATGAACTCGGCCGTGAGCAGGAGGTATTCGACGGCGATGCCGCCGAGGGCGACGACCAGCCAGAGGGCGGCGTGCACCAGCTGCTTGGTCGTGACGCTGACGACGGCCGCGCCGAACGTGGCGATGCCGACGAGCAGGAAGGCGATCTCGACGCCGGTCGGCGAGAGGAAGCCCTGCGGTGCGGTGGCCGCGAGCCCGTGCGGGGCGGCGGCTGCGAGGCCCTGCGGGGCGGCTGCGAGGAGGGTCATGCCTCACCCTCCTGCTGCGGCTCGGCCTGCTGGGCGGCCTGTTCGGCGGCGAGCTTCTCCGCGGCCTTGCGGGCGGCGGAGATCTCCTTGGGCTCCTCGGCGCCGGGGTCCAGGGCGGGTGGGGCCGGGACGGTCCACATCCACTCGCGGAGCTTGTCGCGTTCGTGGGTGAGTTCGTGGATGTCCGTCTCCGCGTACTCGAATTCCGGTGACCAGAACAGCGCGTCGAAAGGACAGACCTCGATGCAGATACCGCAGTACATGCAGAGCGAGAAGTCGATGGCGAAGCGGTCGAGGACGTTGCGGCTGCGCTCGCGGCCGCCGGGGGCTGCCGCCGGGACCGTCTCCTTGTGGGAGTCGATGTAGATGCACCAGTCGGGGCACTCGCGGGCGCACAGCATGCAGACCGTGCAGTTCTCCTCGAACAGGCCGATGACGCCTCGGGAGCGGGGCGGGAGTTCGGGCTGAACGTCGGGGTACTGCGCGGTGACGGTCTTCTTCGTCATCGTGCGGAGGGTGACGGCAAGGCCCTTGGCCAGGCCGGAGCCGGGGAACGGAGCCATTAGTTGATCGCCACCTTCACGATTCCGGTGAGCGCGATCTGCGCGAGGGCGAGCGGGACGAGGGTGGTCCAGGCGAGCTTCTGGAGCTGGTCCTCGCGCAGGCGGGGGTAGCTCACGCGCAGCCAGATGACGACGAAGGCGAGGACCGCGGTCTTCAGCAGGGTCCAGACCCAGCCGAGACCGTCCGCACCCCACGGGCCGTGCCAGCCGCCGAGGAAGAGGACGGTGGTCAGACCGCACAGGACGACGATCCCGGCGTACTCGGCGAGGAGGAAGAGGGCGAAGCGGAGGCCGGTGTACTCCGTGTACGCGCCGAAGATGATCTCGGAGTCGGCGACGGGCATGTCGAAGGGAGGACGCTGGAGTTCGGCGAGGCCGGCCACGAAGAAGACGAGGGCGCCCACGATCTGCCAGGGCAGCCACCACCACTCGAAGGCGTTGACGATGCCGGGCAGCGAGACCGTGCCGGCCGCCATCGCCACGGAGGCGGCGGCGAGCAGCATCGGGAGTTCGTAGGCGAGGAGTTGCGCGGCGGTGCGCAGGCCGCCGAGGAGGGAGAACTTGTTGGCCGAGGCCCAGCCCGCCATGAGCGAGCCGAGTACGCCGACGCCCATGACGGCGAGGACGAAGAAGATGCCCGCGTCCAAGACCTGGCCGACCGCGCCCTCTTCCGGGCCGATCGGGATGGCGACCAGGACCAGGAGGTAGGGCAGGAGGGCGACGGCGGGCGCGAGTTGGAAGATCTTCCGGTCCGCGTTGGTGGGGACGATGTCTTCCTTCTGGGCGAACTTGACGCCGTCGGCGACGAGTTGGGCCCAGCCGTGGAAGCCGCCCGCGTACATCGGGCCGAGGCGGCCCTGCATGTGGGCCATCACCTTGTGCTCGGTCTGGCCGATGACCAGCGGGAGGGTCAGGAAGACGACGAAGACGACGAGCAGTCGCAGGGCGACGTCCAGTACGTCGGTCATGCGCGGTCGCCTCCGGCGGGGGTGTCGGGGCCGGCCTGGGTCGGGCCGTCTTGATCGGGGCCGACTTGGGTTGGGCCGTCCTGATCGGGGCCGGCTTGGTCGGGGTGGCTTTCCTGCTTGTGCTCGGGTGCGGGCTCGGCTGCCGGATCGGGTTGGGCCTTGGGCTCGGCCTTGGGCTCGGCCTTGGGCTCGGATTCCGGCTGGGCCTGGGCTGCCGAGTCGGGCTCTGGCTTGGCTTCCGGTCCCGGCTCGGCCTCCGGCCCCGGCTCGGCCTCGGGCTTGGGCTTGGCCTCCGGATCCGGCTTGGCCTCGCTCTCCGGCTGAGCCTTGGCATCCGGCGCTTGCTCCGGCTCCGCCTTGGAGTCCGGCGCTTGCTCCCCCTTGACCCCGTCCTCGCCGAAGGCCGGGCGGGGGTTGTGCCAGGGTGCGTCCGTGCTGCGGGCCGGGGCGGCGCCGGGAGCGGCCCCCTCGGCCGGCGGCGTCGAGGGCGCGGCCTGGGATGCCGACCCCTGCGCCGCGCTGCGGGAGCGCCGGGCGGGCGGCGCGGTCTCCGCCGGGACAGCGCCGTCGCTCGCGTCTCCGGAGCTCGGCTCAGCGGACGCAGCTGCCTCCGCCTGACTCGCCGAGCCTTCACTCGCGGACCGGGACCGACGCACAGGAGCAGCCGCTCCCTCAGCCGCACCAGCCTGGCTCGCCGAACCCTCACTCACCGACCGGGACCGACGCACCGGAGCAGACGCAGGTGGTGCCTCGCCCTGGCCGGCCGGGCTGGACGGAGGCGTGCCCTCCGCCTGGCTCGCCGAACCCTCGCCCACCGAGCGGGTCCTGCGGGCGGGGCGCTCTCCGGCGGCTCCGGCTCCGGCGGCGCGGGCTCCGCGGGCGGGGCGGGTCGGGGCCGGTGGGAGTTGGCCCTTCATGGGGCCCCAGTCGTTCGGGTCCGGGACGCCCGGGGGCAGCATCTGGCGGCGCTTGGGGCCGCCGTGGTCGGACTCGCCCGGCTCCTTGGCGCCGGGCCAGGCCTTGGCGACGCGGGCCGCGAGGACGAAGTCCTTGCGCAGGGGGTGGCCCTCGAAGCCCTCCGGGAGGAGGAGCGGGTCGAGGCCGGGGTGGTCCGTGAAGTCGACGCCGAACATTTCGTGCGTCTCGCGCTCGTGCCAGGCGGCACCGGCGTAGACGAGCACGGCAGAAGCCAGTACGGGTTCCGCGTGCGGGACGGTCGTGCGGACCAGGAGGCGACGTACGGGAGAAAGGGCGACCACATGCGCGGCGACGCGGAAGCCCGTGCCCGGCTCGTCGACCGCGCTCAGCCAGTCGAAATAGGTGCAGCCCAACGCGTCGCGAGCGGTCGTCAGCGAAGTCGTCCACGCAGCAGGCGGGACGTCGACCGTGAGGACGTCGTAGGACTCCTCGGCCGTTGCCTCCGCGCCGAAGAGGGCGGTCACGTCCTCGGGGAGCCAGCCCACGGTCACTGGTCGGCCCCCTTCGGGACCGGCGGGGCGACCAGGTCGCTCTGCAGGGCGGCGGCCGAGGGGCGTCCGGACACTCCGTACCGCTCCCCCAGCGACTCCCGAGCGATCTTCTCCTGGAGCTTGAGGATGCCCTGGAGCAGCGCCTCGGGGCGGGGCGGGCAGCCGGGGACGTAGACGTCGACCGGGATGATCTGGTCGACGCCCTTGGTGACGGAGTACGAATCCCAGTAGGGGCCGCCGCAGTTGGAGCAGGCGCCGAAGGAGATGACGTACTTCGGCTCGGGCATCTGCTCGTACAGGCGCTTCACGGCCGGGGCCATCTTGTCCGTGACCGTGCCGGAGACCACCATCAGGTCCGCCTGGCGCGGGCCCGGCGCGAAGGGGATGACGCCGAGCCGGATGAAGTCGTGGCGGGCCATGGACGCGGCGATGAACTCGATGGCGCAGCAGGCCAGTCCGAAGTTGAAGACCCAGAGCGAGTAGCGGCGGCCCCAGTTGAGGACCACCTTCATCGGTTCGGGGGCCAGGCGCGCCAGCGGGCCGAGGCGCTTCGGCTCCGGGAGGTCCACCGGGGTGGAGTCCACGGGGGCAGGGGTCACGTCCATGTGAGGACGCCCTTCTTGTATGCGTACAGCAGGCCGATCGCGAGGAAGCCGAGGAAGATGAACATCTCGACGAGCGTCGCGGCGCCGAATTGCGCGTTGGCGAAGACCGTGGCCCACGGGAAAAGGAAGATGGAGTCGACGGCGAAGATGACGTACAGGAACGCGTAGACGTAGTAGCGGACCTGGGTATGGGCCCAGCCCTCGCCGACGGGGTCGACTCCGCACTCGTAGGTGAGCATTTTCTCGGGAGTCGGGACCACCGGGCGCAACAGCCGGTTCGCGCCGAATGCCACGGCGACGAAGAGCACGCCGACAACGGCGAGTACCCCGACGACCGAGTAGCTCTGGAAATAGCTCGCCGAGACCGGCACTTCGCCCCTCGCTCCCTGATCTCGCCCTGATCGTGTTCGCCGCGGTCGCCCTGTTCGACGATCTGTACGCACGGGAGTCTAGGGCCTGCTAAAGCGGGGGTAAGCAGCCCGTCATGGAGAGGGTGGGGTTTTCCCCAGTTCATCCTGGCGGCGCACCTCATGGCGCCGGGCCGCGCGGCCCGGCAGGCTGTGCAGCATGAACACAGGGATCACCGCCGACAGCGGCACCGACCGGCCGCCACCCGTGCGTTTCGCATTGGGGAAACACACGTGGAAGGAGATCGCCCATCTCCTGCTGAATCTGCCGGTCGCCGTGCTCGGATTCATTTACGCGGTGACCGTGGTGTGCACCGGCGGGGCGCTGTCCGTGACGGTGATCGGCCTGCCGCTGCTCGCCCTCGGGCTGCTCGGCGCGCGCCGGCTCGGCCGGATGGAGCGGGCCAGGGCGCGGGCGCTGCTCGGCATACGGATCGATGAGCCCAGCCCGCTGCCGCGGGGCAAGGACGAGGGCTTCTTCGGCCGGCTGTGGTCGAGCCTGAAGGACCCGGTGGGCTGGCGCGGTCTGCTGTACGACTTCATCCGGCTGCCCTGGGGCATCGTGACGTTCACGGTCACGCTGGCCTCGCTGTTCGTGCTGTGGCCGGTACTGCCGTACATCGCGCGGGGGTTGACCAACGTGGATCGCGCGATGGTACGTGGCCTCCTTTCGCCCTCCGACGAGTTGGAGCGGCGCATCGCCGAGCTGGAGTCGGACCGTGGCGTCGTCGTCGACACCGCGGCGGCCGACCTGCGCCGCATCGAGCGCGATCTGCACGACGGGGCCCAGGCCCGCCTGGTGAACCTCGCGATGGGGCTCGGTCTGGCCAAGGAGAAGCTCCTGGAGGGCCAGTCCGACGACATGGTCGCCGCGATGGTCGACGAGGCGCACGGCGAGGTGAAGCTGGCGCTGCAGGAGCTGCGTGACCTGGCCCGCGGCATCCACCCCGCGGTGCTGACCGACCGCGGCCTGGACGCCGCGCTGTCGTCGGTGGCCTCGCGCTGCACGGTGCCGGTCAAGGTGACCGTGGAGATGCCGGCCCGCCCTGCGGCGGCCATCGAGGGCATCGCCTACTTCACGGTCTCCGAGCTGCTGCAGAACATCAGCAAGCACAGCGGGGCGCGCAACGCCACGGTCGATGTGTGGCGCTCGGGCGACCGGCTGCTCATCCAGGTCGGCGACGACGGGCAGGGCGGTGCCAGCCTGTCCGGCGGCACGGGGATGGCGGGGCTCGCGGAGCGGCTCGACGCGGTGGACGGGATCTTCGGCGTGGATTCGCCGGTGGGCGGGCCCACGGTGGTCACGGCGGAGCTGCCTTGGCGGGACCGTACGGAGGGCTGAGCCCTCGGACGAAGCAGGAGGCCGGGCCCGCTGCCGAGCGGGGCCGGCCTCATCGGCGTACGGCCGGGACCGAAGCCGGGAACGTACCGGCGAAGCGGCTCCCAAGGACCTGGCCGCACCCGAAGGGTAGGGAAAACCCCCGGTCGAAGACGGAGACGGGCCGCATGGTGGTGGGCGGCGCGAGCGAGCAGGGTGGAGGCATCACCAGGAACAGCCAGGAACCCGCTGAGCAGAAACGGACGACACCGATGGCCACGGAGTACGGATCCCAGACCCGGCCGGAATTCCGCGGGTACGACCCCGACGAGCGGCCCGAGCGGCGTCACTTCCTGCCGCCCGTGCTGCGCGCGCCGTTCGAAGGACGCACCTGGCGGGAGTTCGGGTATCTGCTGCTCAGCCTGCCGTTGAGCATCTTCCTGTTCACGTACGCGATCACCATGGTCTCCCTCGGGGCCGGGCTGCTCATCACGTTCCTCGGCATTCCGGTGCTCGCCGCGGGCCTCGCCGGATGCCGTGGGTTCGCGGCGATGGAGCGGTCGCGGGCGCGCGGGCTCCTCGGGCTCGACGTCGCCAGCCCGTCGCCGCTGCGGGCCAAGAAGCCGGGCGCCTTCGCGTGGATGGGGGCCGTGCTCAAGAGCGGGACGTCCTGGCGGAATCTGCTGTACGCGTTCCTGCATTTCCCGTGGGCGATCTTCGCGTTCGTGGTGGCGGTGAACTTCTGGGTGGTCGGCTGGGGGCTGCTGACGTATCCGCTGTGGCAGTGGGTGTTCCCGACGTACACGGGGCAGGACGGGATCCAGCTGTACGGGGACGCCTCGCACAACTTCCAGCTGGACGCGCCCTTCGAGATCCTGCTGACCGCCCTGGTGGGGCTGCTCGTCACGCTGGTCACCCCGTGGATCATCCGGGCGCTGACCACCGTGGACCGGGCGCTCGTCACCGGGCTCCTCGGGGCCTCGCAGCTGGATACGCGGGTGGTCGAGCTCGAGTCGGACCGCGGGGTCGTCGTGGACACGGCGGCGGCCGACCTGCGGCGCATCGAGCGCGATCTGCACGACGGGGCCCAGGCCCGCCTGGTCGCCCTCGCGATGGATCTGGGGCTCGCCAAGGAGAAGCTGCAGGAGGACCCGCAGGCGGCTGCCCGCATGGTGGACGAGGCGCACGGCGAGGTGAAGGTCGCGCTGCAGGAGCTGCGGGATCTGGCGCGGGGCATTCATCCGGCGGTGCTCACGGACCGTGGGCTTGATGCGGCCTTGTCGGCGCTGGCCGCCCGGTGCACCGTGCCGGTGCAGGTCGAGGTGGATCTGCCGGCGCGGCCGGCGCCCGCGATCGAGGGGATCGCGTACTTCACGGTGTCCGAGCTGCTGCAGAACGTGAGCAAGCATGCGCAGGCCTCGCGGGCGACGGTGGATGTGTGGCGGGCCGGGGAGCGGCTGATGCTGCAGGTCGGGGACGACGGGGGTGGCGGGGCGGATGTCTCGTCGGGGTCGGGGTTGGCGGGGCTTGCGGAGCGGCTCGATGCGGTTGATGGGATTTTGGTGGTCAACTCGCCTGTCGGCGGGCCCACTTCGGTCTCCGCGGAGTTGCCCTGGCGCGGGTGAGCCTGCCGCTCGGGTGCCGGTTCGGTTGCCCCTCACCCTCTGCCGGGTGGGGGGTGCCGGCTTTTTGGTTTCCCCTACCCGCCCCTTCCCGTAAGTCTTCGACGACTGGGGCTTCGCCCCTGGCCCCCCGGATCGGCCTTCGGCCTCTGTCCTCAAACGCCGGACGGGCTGGGTGAAGAGCCGGACGAGCTGGATGAAGAGCTGGACAGGTGGATGAAGTGCCGGACGGGCTGGATGAAGAGCCGGAGGTGCTGAAGAGGAGAGCCGTACCGGCTGAAGAGTTGCCCAAGAGGCGCTGTCCGGGCCGAAAGGTGCCCGCACTATTGCCCGGATGCTGGGATGCTGGGTGATGTCGTTTGGGGCGGGGACAGGCTGTGGGGGTCGGACAAGATCGTGGAGGACAGGGTGCGAGTGGTCATCGCCGAGGATTCAGTGCTGCTCAGGGAGGGCCTGACCCGGTTGTTGACCGACCGTGGGCATGACGTCGTCGCGGGCGTCGGGGACGCGGTCGCGCTGATCGAGAAGATCGGCGAGCTGGACGCGCAGGGCGCGCTGCCGGACGTGGTGGTGGCGGACGTACGGATGCCGCCGACGCACACGGACGAAGGCGTGCGGGCGGCCGTGCATCTGCGCAAGCAGCATCCGGATCTCGGGGTACTGGTGCTCTCGCAGTACGTCGAGGAGCAGTACGCCACCGAGCTGCTCGCAGGATCCAGCCGAGGTGTCGGCTATCTGCTCAAGGACCGGGTCGCCGAGGTGCGTGAGTTCGTCGACGCGGTGGTCCGGGTGGCCGAGGGCGGGACCGCGCTCGACCCCGAGGTGGTGGCCCAGTTGCTCGGGCGCAGCCGCAAGCAGGACGTGCTCGCGGGGCTCACCCCGCGCGAGCGTGAAGTCCTAGGACTGATGGCCGAGGGGCGGACGAACTCCGCGGTCGCCCGGCAGCTCGTGGTGAGCGACGGAGCCGTCGAGAAGCACGTCAGCAATATCTTCCTGAAATTGGGGCTCTCGCAGAGTGATGGGGATCACCGGCGGGTTCTGGCGGTCTTGACCTACCTGAACTCCTGAAGAACTGACACCCTGTCAGTTCCTCTAGTGGGGCGATAGGTCGAGTAGAGCCCAGAACCAAAGACTGAGCGGGCGACGTCTTCCTGACTGAGCCCGGGGGATGGGTAAATCATGACAAAGCGGTACGAAAGACCGTCTCATATTCCGGTCCACGATACGGGCACCCCAGGGAAGGGGACCCTTACCGACGTAGGGTGGCCCTGGGAGGACCGGTCGGACGGCCCATCCCCGTGCCGCCGCCTCGAGGGAGGTCCAGTTCAGTGACCAGTCAGGTCAGTAGCCCAGCCGAGCATGCCGACGAAGCCGTCGTCGGTGAGCAGCGCAAAGCGTCCGGCGAGAAAGAAGTCCGTCGCCTCGACCGGGTGATCATCCGGTTCGCCGGTGACTCCGGTGACGGTATGCAGCTCACCGGTGACCGCTTCACTTCGGAGACGGCCTCCTTCGGCAACGACCTCTCGACGCTGCCCAACTTCCCCGCCGAGATCCGCGCGCCTGCCGGGACGCTGCCCGGTGTGTCCAGCTTCCAGCTGCATTTCGCGGACCACGACATCCTCACGCCGGGCGACGCCCCGAACGTGTTGGTGGCGATGAACCCGGCGGCTTTGAAGGCGAACATCGCCGATGTGCCGCGGGGCGCGGACATCATCGTCAACACGGACGAGTTCACCAAGCGGGCGATGCAGAAGGTCGGCTACGACTCCTCGCCGCTGGAGGACGACTCGCTCGAGGCGTACAACGTGCATCCGGTGCCGTTGAACACCCTGACGGTGGAGGCGCTGAAGGAGTTCGACCTCTCGCGCAAGGACGCGGGCCGCAGCAAGAACATGTTCGCGCTGGGCCTGCTGTCGTGGATGTATCACCGCCCCACGGAGGGCACGGAGAAGTTCCTGCGGACGAAGTTCGCGAAGAAGCCGACGATCGCCGAGGCCAACATCGCGGCGTTCAGGGCGGGTTGGAACTTCGGGGAGACGACCGAGTCGTTCGCGGTGTCGTACGAGGTGGCGCCGGCGACGAAGGCGTTCCCGACGGGTACCTACCGCAACATTTCCGGGAACCTCGCGCTGTCGTACGGGTTGGTCGCCGCCGCCAAGCAGGCGGATCTGCCGCTGTATCTGGGCTCGTACCCGATCACGCCGGCCTCGGACATCCTGCATGAGCTGTCCAAGCACAAGAACTTCGGCGTACGCACCTTCCAGGCCGAGGACGAGATCGCGGGCATCGGTGCCGCGCTCGGGGCGGCCTTCGGCGGCTCGCTCGCCGTGACGACCACGTCGGGTCCGGGTGTGGCGCTCAAGTCGGAGACCATCGGCCTCGCGGTGTCGCTCGAACTGCCGCTGCTGATCATCGACATCCAGCGCGGTGGCCCGTCGACCGGTCTGCCCACCAAGACCGAGCAGGCCGATCTGCTGCAGGCGATGTACGGCCGCAACGGCGAGGCTCCGGTGCCGATCGTGGCGCCGCAGACCCCGGCCGACTGCTTCGACGCGGCGATCGAGGCCGCACGGATCGCGGTCACCTACCGCACCCCGGTGTTCCTGCTGAGCGACGGCTATCTGGCCAACGGCTCCGAGCCGTGGCGGATCCCCGAGATCGACGAACTCCCGGATCTGCGCGTGCAGTTCGCCCAGGGCCCCAACCACACGCTGGACGACGGCAGTGAGGTGTTCTGGCCCTACAAGCGCGACGAGCAGACCCTCGCACGGCCGTGGGCGATCCCCGGCACGCCCGGCCTCGAGCACCGCATCGGCGGCATCGAGAAGCAGGACGGCACGGGCAACATCTCCTACGACCCGGCCAACCACGACTTCATGGTGCGTACGCGCCAGGCCAAGATCGACGGAATCCGGGTACCCGACCTCGAGGTGGACGACCCGACCGGCGAGGCCCGCCTGCTCGTTCTGGGCTGGGGCTCGACCTACGGACCGATCACCGCGGCGGTACGCCGGCTGCGCACGGCCGGCGAGAGCGTGGCGCAGGCCCATCTGCGCCACCTCAACCCGTTCCCGAGGAATCTCGGTGAGGTCCTCAAGCGTTACGACAAGGTGGTGGTCCCGGAGATGAACCTGGGCCAGCTCGCCAACCTCATCCGCGCCAAGTACCTGGTAGACGCCCAGAGTTACAACCAGGTGAATGGCATGCCGTTCAAGGCCGAGCAGCTCGCCACGGCTCTCAAGGAGGCCAACAATGGCTGAGACGACCACGGAAGGCCCGGGCACGATCGAGGCGCTTTCCCTCGTGCCGAAGGCCGAGGCCAAGCAGTCCATGAAGGACTTCAAGTCCGATCAGGAAGTGCGCTGGTGCCCCGGCTGCGGTGACTACGCGATCCTGGCCGCCGTGCAGGGCTTCATGCCCGAGCTCGGCCTCGCCAAGGAGAACATCGTCTTCGTCTCGGGCATCGGCTGCTCCAGCCGCTTCCCGTACTACATGGACACGTACGGGATGCACTCCATCCACGGCCGCGCCCCGGCCATCGCCACCGGACTGGCCTCCTCCCGGCGGGACTTGAGCGTCTGGGTGGTCACCGGTGACGGCGACGCGCTGTCCATCGGCGGCAACCACCTGATCCACGCGCTGCGCCGCAACGTGAACCTGAAGATCCTGCTCTTCAACAACCGGATCTACGGACTCACCAAGGGCCAGTACAGCCCGACCTCCGAGGTCGGCAAGATCACGAAGTCGACGCCGATGGGTTCGCTCGACGCGCCCTTCAACCCGGTGTCCCTCGCGATCGGCGCCGAGGCCTCCTTCGTGGCCCGCACCGTCGACTCCGACCGCAAGCACCTCACCGACGTGCTGCGCCAGGCCGCCGCCCACCCGGGCACCGCCCTGGTGGAGATCTACCAGAACTGCAACATCTTCAACGACGGCGCCTTCGAGGTGCTGAAGGACAAGCAGCAGGCCGAGGAGGCGGTGATCCGCCTCGAGCACGGGCAGCCGATCCGCTTCGGCGTGGACGGCGCCAAGGGCGTCGTACGCGACTCCCTGACCGGCGACCTCAAGGTCGTCGCCGTCACCGAGGACAACCAGTCGCAGATCCTGGTCCACGACGCACACGCGCCGTCCCCGACCACGGCCTTCGCGCTGTCCCGGCTCGCCGACCCCGACACCCTGCACCACACCCCGATCGGCGTCCTGCGCAGCGTCGACCGGCCGGTCTACGACACCCAGATGTCGGACCAACTGGACGCCGCGATCGAGCAGAACGGCAAGGGTGACCTCGGTGCGCTGCTCGCCGGTGGGGACACCTGGACGGTTGTCGGCTAGCCGCTTCCACGTCTCGTACGCAGCCCGGTTCTGAAGCTTTCAGGACCGGGCTTCGTCGTGCTCAGACCTCAGACCTCAGATCTCAGACCTCAGGCCCGGGCCTCGTCGTGCTTCTCGCGGTTCTTGAGCACCGCCTCGGTGCGCTTCTCGGTCCAGCGGGCCAGGGCCAGGACCTGGTCGGCCGCCTCCTCCCCCAGTTCCGTCAGCGAGTAGTCCACCCGCGGCGGGATCACCGGCTGGGCCTCGCGGTGCACGATTCCGTCGCGCTCCAGGGTCTGCAGCGTCTGGGCCAGCATCTTCTCGCTCACCCCGCCGACGTGCCGGCGCAGTTCGCTGAAGCGGTACGAGCGCTCCCTGAGCGCGATCAGGATCAGCACGCCCCAGCGGCTCGTGACGTGCTCCAGGACACCGCGCGAGGGGCACATCGGGGCGTTGACGTCCATCTTCATGCCCGACTTCCAGGTGCTAACTTCCATGCCAGTACCTTACTTCAAAGTGGGTACTTCCGATTGGTTAGTGCCCAGCTTACGGTGGGGTCATCCCCGAGGACAAGAGCCTCAGCCCGCACCTCAATGAGCAGGAGCACCCCATGATCGTCGTCACCGGAGCCACCGGACAGCTCGGCCGTCTCGTCATCGACGGACTGCTCGCCCAGGTCCCCGCCGACCAGGTCGCGGCCGTCGTACGCAACAAGGAGAAGGCGGCCGACCTGGCCGCGCGCGGTGTCGAGCTGCGGATCGCCGACTACTCCGCGCCCGAGACCCTGGCCGGTGCCTTCGCAGCCGGTGACCGGGTACTGCTGATCTCCGGCAGCGAGGTGGGCCGCCGGGTGCCGCAGCACCAGGCAGTGATCGACGCGGCGAAGGCGGCGGGGGTCGCGCAGCTCGCGTACACCGGGATCCTGGGCGGCCCCGAGGCCGACTTCAAGCTCGCCGCCGAGCACAAGGTGACCGAGCAGGCGATCCTCGACTCCGGCCTGCCGTACACCTTCCTGCGCAACGGCTGGTACCACGAGAACTACACCGCGAACCTGGCCCCGGTCCTGGCGCACGGCGCCGTGGTGTCCAACGCGGGCGAGGGGCGCATCGGTTCCGCCTCGCGCGCCGACTACGCCGCCGCCGCGGTCGCCGTGCTGACCGGCGAGGGCCACGAGAACAAGGCGTACGAGCTGAGCGGCGACGTCGCGTGGAGCCTCGCGGAGTACGCCGCCGAGATCGCCGCGCAGTCCGGCAAGGAGATCTCCTACGCGAACGTCCCGGCCGAGCAGCACCTGGCCGTGCTGACCGGGGCCGGGGTGCCGGCGGGGTTCGCGGAGATTCTGGTGGACGTGGACGCGGGCATCGCGCGCGGGCTCCTGGCCGGAGGCAGCGGGGATCTTGCCCGGCTCATCGGGCGGCCGACGACTCCGCTTGCCTCTGCGGTGGCTGTCGCGCTGAAGAGCTGAGGTCGAGTCTGGTCGAGGTCGCGGGGGCGCTGCCCCCGGGCCCCCGCTCCTCAAACGCCGGAGGGGCTGATTCTGGTCTACCTGCGCGGCCCGCCTGTCATGACCGTACTGCGATACGGGTATGACAGACGGGCCCCTTCGGCGCTACCTTCAAGAAGTTGACTGTGCTTGAGGATCGCTGGAGGAAGCCTTGAAGTCGTCGGGTGAGGGGCGCACCGGGCTCATATGCGGTTTCGCCGCCTATGGGATGTGGGGCCTCGTCCCGCTGTTCTGGCCGCTGCTCAAGCCGGCCGGGCCGGTCGAGATCCTCGCTCACCGGATGGCCTGGTCGCTCGCCGTCGTGGGGATCGTGCTCCTGGTGGTGCGGCGCTGGGCATGGGTGCGCGAGTTGCTCGCCCAGCCGAAGAAGCTGGGGCTGCTCGCCGTCGCCGCGACGGTCATCACCCTCAACTGGGGCTTCTACATCTGGGCCGTGAACTCCGGCCAGGTCGTGGAGGCCTCGCTCGGCTACTTCATCAATCCCCTGGTGACCATCGCGATGGGCGTGCTCCTCCTCAAGGAGCGGCTTCGTCCCGCGCAGTGGGCGGCGGTCGGGATCGGCCTCGCGGCCGTCCTGGTCCTTGCCATCGGGTACGGCCGTCCGCCGTGGATCTCGCTGATCCTCGCCTTCTCCTTCGCGACGTACGGCCTGATCAAGAAGAAGGTCAACATGGGCGGCCTGGAGTCGCTCGCCGCCGAGACCGCGATCCTCTTCGTGCCCGCGCTCGGCTATCTGCTGCTGCTCGGGGCGCGCGGCCAGTCCGACTTCGGGGCGCACGGCGTCGGCCATGCGGCGCTGCTCGCGGCGACCGGAGTGGTCACCGCGGTGCCGCTGATCTGCTTCGGGGCCGCGGCGATCCGGGTGCCGCTCTCCACGCTCGGGCTGCTGCAGTATCTGGCGCCGGTGTTCCAGTTCGGGCTCGGCGTCGTCTACTTCCATGAGGCGATGCCGCCCGAGCGGTGGGCCGGGTTCGGGCTGGTGTGGCTGGCGCTCGCGCTGCTGACCTGGGACGCGCTGCGCTCCGCGCGCCGCAATCGCTTGGCGGCCGTGCGCTTGGCCGAGACCGGAGCCGGGCCCGGCGTCGAGGCCGTGGCTGTGGCCCCGGCCGTCGCCGAAGAGGCGTCCGGTTCCGTTCAGGTGGCCGAAGGGGCAACCGGCTCCGGATCCCGCTGAGCCAGCGCCGCCGAGATCACCCAGAGCAGGACGAGGTCGAAGGCCAGCTCGGTCACGGCCGCGAACTGGTTGACGGTGAACTTGAAGATCTGGCCGAACAGCACGTCCACCAGTAGTGCCCTACGCAGCAGTCGCAGCCCCGCCACCTTGTCCCGGCGCAGCCGGGCCAGGCCCCGCAGGCCGAAGACGGCGGAGGCCGTGGCGCTGATCATCACGCCGATGACCGCGCCCCACTGCGGATCGCGGGCCAGCTCGCCGTCGGTGACGTCGATGGTCAACGCGAGGGCGTACACGAAGACTTCGAGCATCAGCCAGAGGACGGCGAGCGCGAGCACGAACCGGTTCACCGCCAGCCGCCGCAGCGAGCCCAGGGCGCGCGAGAGAAGACGTCGTAGCGCGGACGGCTCGGGCTCCGCCCGCTCGGGCACGGCCCTGAGCAGCCGTACGAGTGCGGCGTCCAGGTCCCGGTCCGAGCCGTCGACCAGACGCAGTACGGTGGCGCGCTGGCCGGGAGTGAGGCCGTCGGTGACGCCGCTCAACAGCAGGTCGGCGGCCTGCGCGGTGCGCTGTTCGGGAGCCAGGACGTGGGGCGCGCGGCGCGTGCGGTGGGCCAGGACGAGCAGCAGGGCGAAGGCCAGGTAGATGATTCCGGCCGCGGGTTGGTAGAAGTAGCCCGGCTCGTCGGTGACCTGCTTGCCCACCTCGTCGATGAAGAGCCCGAAGCCGACCCCGCCGACGACGGCACCCCCGAGCCGCACGGTCCGGCCGAGCAGCGCGAGCAGCAGGACGAGCCCCGCCATCATCAGCAGGCCGCCCCACAGCATGTGCGCGATGTGCAGACGGCCGCTGCCGCCACCGCCGAGCTTGGGGTAGCCGGCCTGGGCGAGGAAGAAGCGGGTGGCCAGGACCGTGGCGATCCCCGACAGCGCGAAGATCCACAGGTACGAGGCCGCGCCCGCCCCTCGCACCAGTCCCCAGCGCCGCATCACGCACCCCTTCCGGACGAGGCCCGATCCCCTGCCGGGCCCTTCCAGGGTGGAGGGTGCGGGGCGCGGGCTGATCCGGAACTCCCCTGAGGAATCCCCTGAGTCGGCCCCTAGGGCGTGCTCTCGGTTTCGGCCTCGGGACGTGTCCTCGGCTTCAGCCCTAGGGCGTGTCCTCGGACTCCGCGTGCCGGGCCCGGTGGGCCTTCGCCTTCTGGCGGTTGCCGCAGCGTTCCATCGAGCACCAGCGGCGGCGGCCCGGGCGCGAGGTGTCGACGAAGACCAGGGCGCAGTTGTGTGCCTCGCATTCGCGGATGCGGTGGGCGAAGGGGCCGGTGAACAGGTCCACGGCGTCGCGGGCGACGGTCGACAGGAGCTGGGTGCCGGTCGCTCCCGGCCCCCAGGTGCGGGTGCCGTCCGCCGCGATACGGGCCGCGAGCGGGGGTTCGGCGGCGGTCGCGTTGACCACGTCCAGGTCCGCGGGGCTCGGCGCGCGGCCGTGGGCGCGGTCCACGGCGAGCGGCCAGAGGGCGGCGCGCAGCGCGTGTGCGGCCGCCAACTCGCGCTGGTCGACGGCTGGTTCGAGGCCGGGGGCGAGTCTGCTTCCGGCCGCCCAGCGCACCAGGTCGGCGGGCTCGCTCAGCACCTCGAAGTCCGGGTAGCGCTCCGAACCGCCCGTCGGAAGCAGCTCCAGACACAGGGCGCCCGGGTCGAAGTGGAAGGTGCGGCCCTCACGGGCGGTGAGGACGAGACCCACCGGCTCGTCTCTTGCAGGCGTCAGCACGTAACCACTATAACTGGTTAGCATGACCCAGCATCCCGCGCAGCCCGCAGACGCAGATCCCGTACCGCCCGTGGATCCCGTGCAGTGGAAGATCGTCGTGGACGCCACCGATCCGCACACCCAGGCCGACTTCTGGGCCGGCGCCCTCGGCTACGCGGTCGAGGACAACAGCGCCCTGGTCGAGCAGCTCCTGGGCAACGGCGTCATCCCGCCCGAGATCACCGTCGAGCACCACGGCCGCCGCGCCTTCCGGGACCTGATCGCGGTGCGGCACCCGGCGGATCCGTACGAGGAGAACAGCGGGACCGGGCTCGGGCGGCGGGTGCTGTTCCAGCGCGTACCGGAGAAGAAGTCGGGCAAGAACCGGCTCCACCTGGATCTGCACTTCGGGCCCGAACGGCGGGACGCCGAGGTGAGCCGGCTCGAAGGGCTCGGCGCGACCGTGCTGTACCGGGTGAACGAGCCGTCGGGGCAGTGGGTGACGATGGCCGACCCCGAGGGGAACGAGTTCTGCGTGCAGTAGGCGCGACCCCCAACCGCCGCGGGCGCGACCCCAACTCCTCTATTTTCGGCGGACCTTGGACCGGACTCCGCTATACGAACACTCCTGTCCGATTCCTGCTCTTGACGGGTAGTCAAACTCCGCACCACCATGCGGGCACGCATCAGGCACAGCAAGCACAGCTCCAGCGCCCTGCGGTCACTTGAACCGCAGGGCGTCTCGTACGTTCCGTTCCTCGTCCTGTACGGAATCCGAACTCGGAGCCCCACATGAAGCTCTCCGTCCCCGCCCGTACCTCGCGAAGACTGGCGGCCTGTGCCGTCGTCGCCGTGACCGGGCTGCTTGCCTCCGTCGCCCCTTCGGCCGGCGCCGCCCCGGCTCCCGCCGCAGCGCCCGGCGTCCTCGCCGCGCCCGACATCCCGCTCGCCAACGTCAAGGCGCACCTCACGCAGTTCGGCTCCATCGCCTCCGCCAACGGCGGCAACCGCGCGCACGGCCGGGCCGGCTACAAGGCCTCGCTCGACTATGTGAAGGGCAAGCTGGACGCGGCCGGATTCACCACCACCGTCCAGCAGTTCACCTCCAGCGGCGCCACCGGCTACAACCTCATAGCCGACTGGCCGGGCGGCGACCCGAACTCCGTCCTGATGGCCGGCTCGCACCTCGACAGCGTCTCCGCGGGCGCCGGCATCAACGACAACGGCTCGGGTTCGGCCGGCGTCCTGGAGACCGCGCTCGCCGTGTCCCGGGCACAGCTGAAGCCGACCAAGCATCTGCGGTTCGCCTGGTGGGGCGCCGAGGAGCTGGGTCTGGTCGGGTCGAAGTACTACGTCAACAACCTGCCGTCCGCCGAGCGTTCGAAGCTCTACGGCTACATGAACTTCGACATGATCGGCTCGCCCAACCCGGGCTACTTCGTCTACGACGACGACCCGACGATCGAGAAGACCTTCAAGGACTACTTCACGGGCCTGAACGTCCCGACCGAGATCGAGACCGAGGGCGACGGCCGCTCCGACCACGCCCCGTTCAAGAACGTCGGGATACCCGTCGGCGGCCTCTTCACCGGCGCGGACTACACCAAGACCGCGGCCCAGGCCCAGAAGTGGGGCGGCACGGCCGGGCAGCCCTTCGACCGCTGCTACCACTCGTCGTGCGACAACACGTCGAACATCAACGACACGGCGCTCGACCGCAACAGCGACGCGATCGCGCACGCCGTCTGGACCCTCGGCACCGAGGCCTCCATCCCGCCCGGTGACGTCTACGAGAACACCGCCGACGTCACCATCCCGGACAACGGCGCCGCCGTGACCTCCTCCATCAGCGTCACCGGCCGCACCGGGAACGCCCCGGCCACGCTCAAGGTCGGCGTCGACATCAAGCACACCTGGCGGGGCGACCTGGTCATCGATCTGCTGGCCCCGGACGGGACGGCGTACCGCCTGAAGAACTCCAGCGGCAACGACTCGGCGGACGACGTCGTGGCGACGTACACCGTCAACGCGTCGAGCGAGCCGGGCAACGGCACGTGGAAGCTGCGCGTGCAGGATGTGGCGGCGCAGGACACCGGCTACATCAACAGCTGGAAGTTGACCTTCTAGCAACATTCCAGGGAAGAGAAGCAGTTCGGCGACTGTTGTCAGCGTGCGTCCGCATGGTGCGGGCGCACGCTGACGTACGTATGCCGTAGACCTGGGGGGTCCGATGTCCCGCAAGTTCCTGTTCGTGCTCGGCAGCAGTCGCCGCGGCGGCAACACCGAGCTGCTCGCCCGCAGGGCCGCCGAGCAGCTGCCCGCCGACGTCCACCAGACCTGGCTCGACCTCGAAGAGCTCGCCCTGCCCGACTTCCAGGACCGGCGGCACGACCCCGGCGCCGTGCACGCGCCGCCGACCGGGGACGCCGCCACGCTCCTCGACGCGACGCTCGACGCGACGGACGTGGTGCTGGTCTCGCCGCTGTACTGGTACTCCGTGTCGGCCTCCACCAAGCGCTATCTGGACCACTGGTCGGGCTGGCTGCGGGTACGCGAGGCCGACTTCAAGCAGCGGATGGGCGGCCGGCGGCTGTGGGGCGTGACGGTGCTCGCGGAGGAGGACGTGACGGTGGCGGATCCGCTGGTCGGTACGTTGCGGAACACGGCCGCGTACATGGGGATGGAGTTCGGCGGGGTGCTGTTCGGGAACGGGAGCAGGCCGGATGGTGTACTGCTGGACACGGAGGCGCTGAGCCGGGCGAAGGAGTTCTTCGTACGGTGAGGGTCCGGCAACGGGGGTCGCACATGAACAGAGCCATGACCACGGCAGTTTCGGCACTCTTCGCCGTGGGAGCCCTTGCGGGGGCCGGCGGTTGCACGGACTCGGGCGGTGCCGGGCAGGCGGCGGAGCCGAGTTCGGGCACGTCTGCGACGCCGAAGCCGAAGCCCAAGCCGTCCGAGAGCGGCCTGCCGCCTCGGATGAAGAAGCTGATCGAGGCCGCGCAGGCCACACTCAGCGACGAAGACGACGACAGCAACGGCGACTTCGTCGCCGCGGGCGCGGGTCCGGCCGACGTGCCGCACCGCGACACGATGACCGACCAGACCGTGCGCGGCGACCGCCTGCTCATCGAGGTCACCTGCGCGGGCAAGGGCACGGTGACCGCCAAGGTCACGTCCGGCAAGTCGAAGGCCTCCGAGCGTTTGGACTGTGCCGAGGGCCCCAGGCAGCACTTCCTGGAAGTAACGGTCGACTCCCCCGAACTCTCCGTCTCCTTCACCCCCGCCGAGGGCACGGATGCGGCCACCGCCTATCGCGTGGGCAAGCGGAACTGACCGGCCAGGTCTACGCGTTGATGTCCTTCGCCCCGAACCGAGCCCACGCCCCCGCCCCGAACAGCGCCGCGTACCACCCCTGCACCTGCAGGTTCTTCAGCAGGTCGTCCCAGTAGACCGGGTCCCGCATCAGGTCCGCGAAGGACAGCCAGTGGTGCGAGAAGAGGTACGGGTGGAGCGCGTCGAGCTGCGGGATCGAGTCCAGGATCTGCACGGTGATCAGCAGGCCCACGGTCGTCGCCATGGCCGCGATCCCGCTGTTCGTCAGCGTCGAGACGAAGAGGCCGAGCGCCGCGACCCCGATCAGTGAGGCGGCGACGACCAGGGCGATCAGCAGGGCCCGCCACAGCCCGTCCGCGAGGCTGATCCGGGTCCCGGAGATCGTGGTGAGCTCGCCGAGCGGAAAGAGCAGGGCCCCGACCGCGAGCGCCGAGGCCGCGACGGTGAGGGTCGCGACCAGGCAGAAGGCCAGCGTGGTCGCGTACTTGGCGAGAAGCAGCCGGGTGCGGCCGGCGGGCGCGACGAGGAGATAGCGCAGGGTGCCCGCGCTCGCCTCGCCCGCGATGCCGTCGCCCGCGATCACCCCGATGGCCATCGGCAGGAAGAAGGGCAGGGTCGCGGCGAGGGCCGTGAAGACCAGGAAGAGGCCGTTGTTGGTGATCTGCGCGATGAACGCCGGGCCGCCCTCGCCGCCGCCCGCCCCGACGCTGCCCCCGTCGCTCGTCTCGATCTTCACCGCGATGCCGATGAGGACCGGCACGGCCGCGAGCACCCCGAGCAGCGCGAGGGTGCGCCAGCGCCGGAAGGTCGTCGTCAGCTCGGAACGGAAGAGGCCGAGGGCCCAGATCCGCGGGGGCGAGACCTCCAGTGCCTCAGCCCGCGACATCGAAGCCCTCCCCGGTCAGCTCCACGAAGGCGTCCTCAAGCGAGGCCCGTTCCAGGCCGAAGCCACGGACGCGGATGTCGGCGCGGACCAACGCCGTGTTGATGTCGGCGAGTTCGGCGGCGGCCGGGGGCTCGCCCGTCACCCGGTCGTCCGTGACCGTCAGGTCCGTCACGCCGTGTTCCTTCAGTACGCGGGCCGCGTCGGCCGGATCGGGTGTGGTGACGGCGAGCCGGCCACGGGCGGTCGACGCGAGGTCCGCGACCGGGCCCTGGGTGATCAGCCGGCCACGGGCCATGACGGCGGCGTGCGTGCAGACCTGCTCGATCTCGTCGAGGAGGTGCGAGGAGAGGAAGACCGTGGTGCCGTCGCCCGCCAACTCCCGGATCAGGGTGCGGATTTCCCGCATGCCCTGCGGGTCGAGGCCGTTGGTCGGCTCGTCGAGGACCAGCAGACGGCGGGGCTGGAGCAGCGCCGCGGCGAGACCGAGGCGCTGCTTCATGCCCAGTGAGTACGCCTTCGCCTTCTTGCCAGCCGCGGCGGTCAGGCCGACCCGGTCGAGCGCCTCGGCGACGCGGGCCTTACGGGTGCGGGGGTCGGCCGCCGGGTCCGCGGAGTCGAAGCGAAGAAGGTTGTCCCGGCCGTTCAGGAAGCCGTACAGCGCGGGCCCCTCGATCAGCGCGCCCACCTGCGGCAGCACCGTACGGGCGGCGCGCGGCATGCGCTCCCCCAGGAGGCGGGCCGCGCCGGAAGTCGGCTCGATCAGGCCCATCAGCATCCGGATGGTGGTCGTCTTGCCGGAGCCGTTGGGGCCCAGGAAGCCGAAGACGCTGCCGCCGGGGACGGTGAGGTCGAGGTGGTCCACGGCGAGCTGACCGCCGCGGAAGCGCTTGGTCAGGCGCTGCGTTTCGATCACTGGGCCATCCATACGGTCCCCCGTCGTCGTACGGCGGCTCCGCCCCGCCGGCTCGGGCCGGCGGGGCGGAGCTTGTCGAACTCGTCATGCTGGTCGAACTGGTCCAGCTGGTCCAACTACTGGCTCACTTGGCCGAGTTGGCCGCGTCCACCAGCGCTTCCTTCGTGACCGCGCCGACGTACACCTTGCCGTCGTCCGTGATCAGCGCGTTGATCAGCTTGGTCGAGAAGACCCGGCCCGAGCCGAACTTGCCGTTCACCTTGCCCCCGAACGAGTCGAGCAACTTGCCTGCCTCCGGCGGCAGTTCACCGGAGTCGGCGGAGGGCAGGCCCTCGCCCGTGTCGAAGGTGGCGATGGAGCCCCAGCCCTCGCCGATCACGTTCAGACCGTCGAGGCCGTCGGCGCCCTTGCCGAGGTCACCCTTGCCGAAGTCCTTGTCGAAGTCCTTGAAGTCCTTGCCGAGGTCCTTCGGCAGATCCTTCGGGAGTTCCTTCTGGAGGTCCTTGGGCAGGTCCTTCGGGAAGTCCTTCGGCAGGTCGGCGCCGCCCGGCCCCTGCTTCGCCAGCTCGTCCGCCTCCGTGACCTCCATGCCCTTGGCGGGCTTGAAGTCGAAGGTCGACGCGGCCGGCTTGCCGAAGTCGACCTTCGTGAACCCGGCGTCGATCACGGCCTTGCCGCCGCTGCTCGCGTTGAGCTGGAACTTCAGCGGTACGCCGTTGTCCGCGTCCGCCGAGATACGGATGGACCCGATCGTCGACTTGGCCGCGTCGGCGCCCTTGGGCTTGATCAGCAGCTGATAGGCGTCCCGGCCCGCGATCCGCGCCGTGCCGTCGACCGTCACCGAGGTGGAGTCGCCGACCGCCTTGAGCGCCTCGTCGGCCAGCTCCTTGGGCGTGGCCGGGGCCTTGCCCGCACCCTCGTGGTCGCCCTTGTCCTTGCCCTTGCCCGCCTGGTCGTCCTTCGCGTGGAACGCCGTGTTGGAGGCGCTGTCGTACGCCCACACATCCGCGCCGTTGTGAATGACGCTGTACTCCGACGCCTTGTCCAGGATGGACAGCTTCTGCTTGTCGGGGCCATCTACCGCGATCCGCAGGTTGTGGTCGCCGGACGCGAGCTCCAGGAGCTTGGACTGCGGATCGGCCGCGCCGCCGCCCTTGCCCTTGCCCTCGTCGCCGCCCGGCGCGAAGGACGAGCCGCCGCCGAGCCCGCCGAGCGAGGGCAGGCCCAGATCCGTGCTGATCTTGAAGTTGCCGGACAGCTGCTGTGCGTCCGACGCGGCGATCTTCTCGATGAGCTGCTGTGCGGTGATGTCCGGCAGATCGGGGTCGCCGCTGCTGGCGAGCGCCGGGACGAGCCCGATGGTCGCCGCCGCCACACCTGCCACCGCGACCGGGACGAGGTAGCGGGCGGCCTTGCGGCGGCCGGGCTGGTCGTCGCTCAGGTCGTCGGTCTCTTCGATCGGTGCGTCAGGTCCGTACGGTGCCATGTGTGCCCTACCTCCGTGGTCGGCGGCGGCTGTCTCCATGCGTCCACCCCGCGCCGCCATTCTCACCCGAATAGGTCAGGAGTGGTGTTGTCTGCTTGCCTCTATCCGACCAAATCGGCCACGCAGAAGCGTCAGACCCCGGGCTCAACTCCACGTACTCCCGCGGGATGACATGAGAAGGCGGCGCCTCCCCCGTCGGGTAGGGGGAGGCGCCGCCGGAACTCAGGGGTGCTCGGCGCCGGAACTCAGGGGTGCTCAGCACCGGATGAAGCCGGAGAGCCGCATGAAGCCCGACGAACCGGGCCCCGCAGACGCTCAGCGCTGAATGAAGACGTAGTCAGCCTGGTAGGGCACGCCCACGATCGCGCCGGGCGAGCAGCTGCCGACCGGGGCCACGCCGCCCACCGTGTTCAGCCGCAGGATCTCGGCCGTGCCCGCGAGCAGCCCGTGCTTCTTGCCCGACTGCGTTGCCGCCAGGTCGAGTTCGGCGATGTTGGCATCGCCGTTCGCGGTCTTGGAGATCAGCTTGCCGGTGACGGCGCTGCGGTCCGGCACGATCCACTGCGGCGTACCGGAGTTGGGCGCGACGAAGGAGTGGGCGATGTCGCCGGCCAGCACGGCCCGCACATCGCGCTGCTGGAACGAGAACTTCCCGTCGTCGCCCTTCTTGCACTCGTAGATCTGCTTGCCCTTGACCACCGAGGCCTGGAAGTTCTGCAACGCCCGCCGGAAGTCGAAGGGATCGCTGACCTTGTGCAGCTGGCCGCGGACCGCGCCGCCCGGGAACTCGGCCGTGTGGAGGTTGGCGTAGAAGCTGTTCGGGTTGTCCTTGAGCTGCTGCAGCAGCGCGGCGTCGGAGACGGTGACCGTGCCGGTGGCGCGGTGTCCCTTGGCGCCCGCGAGCAGCTTGGTGAAGTCGACCTTGATGCCGCCGTTGGCGCCCTTGAGGCCCTGGTGGATGTGGAGCGCGGTGGGCTTGGCGACGCCCCGCCACTTCACCGCGAAGGACACCTTGTCGCCGCTGACCTTGATGAACTGCAGTGCGGCGCCGTCCTTGTCGCCGACGGCCGGACCGCCCTGCACCGGCACCTCGTTGGCGCCGTTGAGACTGGCCGCGAAGATCGCACCCTTGCCGCCCGTGAGCGTGCCCTGCCCGCTCTGTACGCCGATGCCGTCCCCGGCGCCATGGCCCGCGTGGCCGCTGGTCCCCTTGCTCGCGGCGCCGGGGTTGCCGTCGGCGCCGGCCGGGACGACCGCCACGGCGATGCCCGCTGCCGCGGCGACCGCGACGGTACCGATGAGGACGGAACGACGACGGTTGATGCGGTTGATAAATGCACTCATGACCGGATGGCTCCCCGTATCCCAGCCAACGCCCCCTGCGTCAGCTTCTGGGCATGAGTACGGACCCGGTCCTTGCCTGGACTCAATCCAAATGTGTGACCTGGGTCACACCCCCGGCCTCTCTCGGCCGAGGGTCCGGAGGGGCTCAGCCCGCCCGATGCACCACCGCGTCGCACAGCTCCACCAGGGACACCTTCGCGTCGCACTCCGGCAGCGGCGCGAGCACGGCCCGTGCCTCCTCCGCGTACCGCACGGTGTCCCGTCGGGCCTGCTCGAGGGCCGGGTGGACGCGGAGCCGGGCCAGCGCCTCCGCGTGCCGGGCGTCGTCCGTGAGGTCGCTCGCGAGCAGGTCGCACAGGGCCAGGTCGTCCGGGCGCCCGTACTGCGCGGCCTGCGCCCGCAGATGCAGCACCGGCAGCGTGGGGATGCCCTCGCGCAGGTCGGTGCCCGGGGTCTTGCCGGACTCATGGGAGTCGGAGGCGATGTCCAGGACGTCGTCCGCCAGCTGGAAGGCGGTGCCGAGCCGCTCGCCGTACTGCGTGAGCACGTCCACGACGGTCTCGTCGGCGCCCGACATCATCGCGCCGAACCGCCCCGAGACGGCGATCAGCGAGCCGGTCTTGCCGGCGATCACGTCGAGGTAGTGCTCGACCGGGTCGCGCCCGTCGCGCGGGCCCGCGGTCTCCAGGATCTGCCCGGTGACCAGGCGCTCGAAGGACTCGGCCTGGATGCGGACGGCCTCCGGGCCGAGGTCGGCCAGGATGTGCGAGGCGCGGGCGAAGAGGAAGTCGCCGGTCAGGACGGCCACCGAGTTGCCCCAGCGGGTGTTGGCGCTCGGCACTCCGCGGCGTACGTCCGCCTCGTCCATCACGTCGTCGTGGTACAGCGTCGCGAGGTGGGTCAGCTCGACCACCACGGCCGAGGGCACCACACCCGGCGCATGGGGGTCACCGAATTGCGCGGCGAGCATGACAAGCAACGGCCTGAACCGCTTCCCGCCCGCCCGCACCAGGTGCTGCGCGGCTTCGGTGATGAAGGGGACCTCGCTCTTGGTGGCATCGAGGAGACCCTCCTCGACAGCAGCCAACCCGGCCTGGACATCGGCTTCGAGGGCCTGGTCCCGCACGCTCAGCCCGAACGGCCCGACGACGGTCACGAGGAGTTCTCCTGTCTGCTGACGAACACAAGTCCGGTCACGCACATCGCTAGCTCGATGACGCGGTTTGTCGATGTGTCGCTGCCATCACTCAAGTCAGCGTATCCGGTCGTGTTTCGATCACGTCCAGCACCTGCCGCACCAGGCCGGGCGGCCTCCGATCAGCGCCGGTATGTTCGTGATCAGGCATAAGTACGGATACGTCCACTGATGACCGGAGCCAGACCTTTGTCCCGAACCACGCCCCAGGCGACACCCACCGGGCCCCCGCCCGGCGACGACCGGGCCTTCTTCGGGCAGCCCCGCGGCCTGGTCACGCTCTCCGGGCTCGAGGTCTGGGAGCGCTTCTCGTTCCTCGGCATGCAGGCGATCCTGGTCCTCTACTTCGCCGACAAGGTCGCCAATGGCGGCATGGGCATGGACGCCGGCACCGCGGCCTCGGTCTCGGCGGCGTACGGCACCCTCGTCTATCTCGTCTCGGTGGCCGGCGGCTGGCTGGCGGACCGGATCCTCGGCTCGTACCGCGCGGTCCTGTGGGGCGGCATCCTCATCGCCTGCGGCCACTACGCGATGGCGATCCCCACCAACGCCATGACCTGGGTCGGCCTCGGCCTGATCAGCGCCGGCACCGGCCTGCTCAAGCCCAACGTCGCCAACATGGTCGGCAAGCTCTACCGCACCGAGGACGAGCGCCGCGACGCCGGATTCGCGCTCTACTACATGGGCATCAACATCGGCGCCTTCCTCGGCCCGCTGATCACCGGCTGGCTGGGCGACCACAAGGGCTGGCACTGGGGCTTCTCGGCGGCCGCGATCGGCATGACCTTCGGTCTCATCCAGTACGTCGCCGGGCGCCGCCACCTCGCCGGGCGCAAGGCCGCAGCCGAGTTCGCGCTGCCGCCGGAGTCGATGCGCCGGGCCGTCCTGTACCTGGTGGCCGGGGTGCTCGCCTTCGCGCTGGTGGCCGGGATCCTGGCGGCCGCGGGCTGGCTGACCATGGACCGCTTCGTGGACCTGCTCACCCTCATCTCGGTGATCGCGCCCGTCGTCTACTTCGCGGTGATGTTCAGAAGTCCCCGCGTGACGGCCGAGGAACGCGGACGGCTGCGTCCGTACGTCGTCCTCTTCCTGGCCTCCGTGGCCTTCAACTTCATCCTCTTCCAGGCGTATTCGACGATGATGCTGCTCGCGTCGACCAACGCCCGCACGGAGATCCTCGGCTTCACCTTCCCGGCCAGCTGGTACGCCTCCGCCCTCGGCGCCTTCGAGGTCGCCCTGGCCCCCGTGGTCGCCACGGTCTGGGCGCGGATGGGCCCGCGCCAGCCGCACGCCTCCAACAAGATCGCGTTCGGGGTGATCCTGGGCGGCCTCTCCTTCATCCTCATGGCCCTGCCGACCTCGGGGCACGGCTCGGACACGTACAAGATGGCGGCCTGGTGGATCGTCGGCTCCTACTTCCTCCTGGGCCTCGGCGACATCCTCCTGGAGACCTCCGGAATGTCGGCCACCACCAAGCTCGCGCCGAAGGCCTTCGCCAGCCAGACCATGGCCCTCTGGTTCCTCTCCCTGGCCCTCGCCAACGGCATCCAGGCCCAGGTCGTGAAGCTCTACGGCAAGGTCTCCAACCCCGCCTACTTCGGCGTCAACGGCGCCATCGCGGTCGCCGTCGGCATCGCCGTGATCGCGGCGGCGCCCTGGCTGCGCCGCACCATGCACCCCGTTCACTGAGCCCCTCAGCAAGGCTGGTCCCCCATGCCCCTGCGCATCCGCACCGACTTCCCGTACGAGACGACGCATGACGACGTCCGCGTTCCGCTCCCCGACGGGACACAGCTGTACGCGCGCATCTGGCGCCCGCTGACCGACGAGCCGGTCCCCGCCCTGCTCGAATACCTCCCGTACCGGCTCTCCGACTGGACGGCGCCGCGCGACTGGCAGCGCCATCCCTGGTACGCGGGGCACGGCTACGCCTCGGTGCGGGTGGACGTGCGCGGGCACGGCAACTCCGAGGGGATGCCCGGCGACGAGTACTCCGAGGTGGAACTCGCGGACGGGGTCGCGGTCGTCAACTGGCTCGCGGAGCAGCCCTGGTGCAGCGGCAAGGTCGGCATGTTCGGCATCTCCTGGGGCGGCTTCAACTCCCTCCAGATCGCGGCGCTCGCGCCCGAGCCGCTGAAGGCCGTGGTGACGGTCTGCTCGACGGACGACCGCTACGACAACGACGTGCACTACATGGGCGGTTCGGTGCTCGCCGTGGACATGCACGCCTGGGCGGCGACGATGCTGGCCTTCGTGTCCCGGCCGCCGGACCCGTTCTTCGCGGGGACCGACTGGCGGGACATGTGGGTGAAGCGCCTTCAGGCCGTGGACCCCTTCATCCACACCTGGCTGGAGCACCAGACCCGGGACGCGTACTGGCGGCACGGCAGCGTCTGCGAGGACTACTCCGCGATCTCCGCCGCCGTGCTCGCGGTGGGCGGCTGGCACGATCCGTACCGGGACACCGTGCTGCGGCTCGTCGAGCATCTGCCGGGTCCGGTACGGGGGTTGATCGGGCCCTGGTCGCACCAGTACCCGGACCGCGGCCTGCCGCCGGGGCCCGCGATCGGCTTCCTGCAGGAGACGCTGCGCTGGTGGGACCACTGGCTGAAGGACGAGCCGACCGGGGTCATGGACGACCCCAAGCTGCGCTCCTGGATCAGCGAGTCGCACCCGCCGGCCACGGTCTACCCCTCCCTCGAAGGCCGCTGGGTGGGCGATGCCAAGTGGCCCTCACCGCAGGTCACTCCGGTGACGTACGCCTTCCAGGGACCCGCACGACTCGTCCGCTCGCCGCAGCACACCGGGCTCGACGCGGGCCGCTTCTTCCCCTTCGGCAACGACGGCGATCTGCCGCCGGACCAGCGGGACGAGGACGCGAAGTCGGTGTGCTTCGAGTTCGAGGTGCCGGATCGGGTGGAGATCCTGGGGCGGCCTCGGGTGACGCTGCGGCTCACGATGGACGTGCCGTACGGCCAGGCCGTCGCGCGGCTCTGCGACGTGGCGCCCGACGGGTCGTCGACGCTGGTCACGCGGGGCGTGCTCAATCTGTCGGCACGGAACGGGCGGGACCGGGCCGAGGCGTGGCCGGCCGGGGCCACCGAGGACGTGACCTTCGAGCTCAACGGGATCGGGCACGCCTTTCCGGCCGGGCATCGGATCCGACTCGCGGTGTCGTCGGCGTACTGGCCGTGGATCTGGCCCCGGGCCGGGTCTCAGGCGGGCTTCTCCCTTGATCCGGCGGGGAGTTCGGTGGAGCTGCCGGTGCGGGCCGCCGGGGATGAGCCGGAGATCTCGTTCGAGGAGCCCGAGCAGTCCGAGGGGCTGGGGGTCGTCTTCCCTGCGACGCTCGACGAACCTCGCCCCGAGCGTCTCGTCGTACGCGATGTGGCGAAGGGCGAGTGGCGGCTCGAGGTCGACCCCCGTTACGGCGGGACCCGCGTCTACCCCGACGGCCTGGAGTTCACCGAGGACGCCCTGGAGACGTACACGATCAACGAGGCCGATCCACTGAGCGCCCGCACCCGCTCCGACTGGTCGATCCGGCTGCACCGGCCGGAGCTGGGCTGGGACGCGAGGGTCGAGACGCACTCGGAAATCACCTGCGGGGCCACCGAGTTCGTCACCTCGAACGAAGTGATCTGCCGCGACGGCGACGAGGTGGTCTTCCACCGGACCTGGGAGCGGCGCATCCCACGCACGGCGGGGTGAACCCGCCGCCGCTCGCTCGCCTTCGTCAGGCCTCGGGGAAGAGGCGCTCCAGGACCGCCGCCACGCCGTCCTCGTCGTTCGACGTGGTGATCTCGTCCGCGATGGCCTTCAGCTCGTGGTGGGCGTTGGCCATCGCCACTCCGTAGGCCGCCCACCGGAACATCGGGACGTCGTTCGGCATGTCGCCGAAGGTGATCGTCTCGGCGGCCGTGAGGCCCAGGCTCTCGGCGGCCAGGGCGAGGCCGCTCGCCTTGCTGATGCCGAGGGGCTGCAGCTCGACCGTGCCGGGGCCCGCCATCGTGACCGTGACCAGGCCGTCGGCGGCGCCTCGGGCGGCGGCCGCCAGTTCGTCGTCGGTGAGGCTGGCGTGCCGCATCAGGACCTTGTTGATCGGCTCGGACCAGAGCGCCTCACGGCTGCCCACGCGGACCGCGGGGAGCGTGGGGTGCGGCATCTCGTAGCCCGGCTCGATGAGCATCAGGCCGTCTATCCCGTCCTGGTTGACCGCCGCGAACACCTCGCCGACCTCGGCCTCGATCTTGCCGAGCGCGACGTCCGCGATCTCCCGGTCCATGGTGAGCGAACTCACCATCTCGTTGGCCCCCGCGTCGTAGACCTGCGCGCCCTGACCGCAGACCGCGAGGCCCCGGTAGTCGAGCTCGAGGAGCAGGTGCCGGGCCTGGGGCACCGGGCGGCCGGTGACCACGATGTGCTGCGCGCCCGCCGCTGTCGCCCTGGCGAGGGCTGCTCGGGAGCGTACGGAGACGGTGTCGCCGTGCCTCAGGAGGGTGCCGTCCAGATCGGTGGCGACGAGAGAGTACGCAGGTGGGGTGGCCATGGGTCCAGGATACGGAGACCCCAACAAAGTGCATAAAAAAGGACTTTGGTCCATCCGTGGCGCAGGGGTTTCTCGGACTTCCCCGGCTTCGGCGGGCCTCCGTCGTCGTCGGGGCGGGAGCGGGCGCCCGGGACGAGCCGGACCGGGGCGTCGCCACCCCGCCCCGCTCAGCCGTGCGCCGCTCAGCCCTGCGCCGCTCAGCCGTGCGCCGCCGCCAAGTGCTTCACCAAGCGCGGCGAGGCATACTCGGTGCCGCACACGAAGCGCATCAGCGGGCCGTACGAGGACGCCGCCGGCAGACCCGTGAAGTAGAGCCCCGGCACCGACGAGACATAGCCCGCCCCGAGCCTGGGCGTGCCCCGGCTCACCGCGAGCTCGGTGCGCAGCTCGTCCCCGAGGAAACCGAGGGCCCCGATGTCGACCTTGTAGCCCGTGGCGGCGATCACGTGGTCGGCGGTCAGCTCCTCCGTGCGGCCGCCCCGCGTCCGCACGGTGAGCGCGGGGCGCCCACCGTCCACCGCGGCCCCCGATATCCGCTCGACCCGGCTGACCTCGACCTTGCCCTCGAACCGCTCGCGCAGCCACCAGGCGCCGAGCGGGCCCAGGATGTTCTTCGCCAGGTAGTGCCTGGCCGGTGCGGGCAGGCCCCGGTACAGGTTCGCGTAATAGCTGATCGCATACAGCGACCAGGCCCGCCCGAACGGCGACTCGGGCCGCAGCCTCGGCTGGTCCCACGGCGGCCCGCCGAAGCCGGGCGCGCTCCGGGCCACCACCCGCACCCGCGCCCCGGCCTCCCCCGCGAGCACCGCGCTCTCCAGGGCCGACTGTCCGGCGCCGACGACGATCAGCTCGCGGCCCGCGAAGCGCGACAGGTCGGGGTGGTGCGAGCTGTGCGACACTGGCCCGGTGGGGGCGGGTCCGTCGGGCACGGCCGCGGCCAGCTCGGCGGGCAGATGCGCGAACCCGGTCAGACCGCTGGCCACGACCACCGCACGGGCCGTGAACTGCTCCCCCGAGTCGAGCTTCAGCTCGAAGCCCCGGCCCGCGCGCCCGTCGACGGACACGACCCGCATCCGCTCCAGGTCGGGCACGAGCCGCTCCTTGAACCACTCCCCGTACGCGACGAACGTCTCGACCGGAACGATGTCCTCGTCCGTCACCAGCCGCTTGATGCCCGCCGCGTCGCAGTAGTCGACGAGGTCGTGGCCGCGCTGCGGTGCGTCGATGTTCGAGGCGACCGGAGTCGACTTGAGGAGCATGCCGCCGGGCATGCGCTCCCGCCAGCTCACCATCAGCTCGCCGAAGATCCGCACGGGGATCCCTCTGGCCCGCAGATGGGCCGCGGTGGACAGGCCGAACGGGCCGGCCCCGATCACTGCTACCGGTTGCCTCACTAAGTCCCCTCCCCAGGGCGTGACTTGTCCCTGCTTCGCTGTGGGTCCTCTTCCCCACCCGGGTCACACACGTCTGTGCTCCCGCCACATCTGGTACAGATGCTTGACCCCTGGCCGTACGAAGCGGGCCAGCATCGTGAAGAACGGCTTGAGGTCGTCCGCCGCCAGCCACGCCAGCTCCGTGCCGCTCGCGCGGGCGGGCGCGTGCGGCGTGGTGTAGCCGCTGTGGCGGTAGGCGAGCAGCGCGGGCAGGTCGATGTTCTCCACGACATAGCGGTGCCCGGCCCGCTGCTCCGCCTCCGGGACCTTGCGGCCGGTCAGATGCAGATGCTGGGCCCGGACCACATCGACCCCGGCCTCGTTCTCGAACAGCCGGAACTGCGCGCCCATGCGCGGATTGAAGTCGAGCAGCTTGTACTGCCCGTCGCGCCGGTCGAAGCGCAGATCGAGGTCGATGATCCCGCTGAAGCCGATCCGCTTGATGAACTGGGCGGCGAGCAGCGCGAGATCAGGGTTGTCGACCACATACGCATGGGCCGTCATGCCCGCGTGCGGCGGCCAGGAGCGCACTTTTACACCGGTGAACATGGTCAGGGGCGTCGAGTCCTGGTCGAAGTAGGCGTGCACGATCCAGTCCTCGGCCTGCTCGCGCGGCAGATACTCCTGCAGGATCACCCCCGGCCGCTCCCCCCAGCCCCGGGCCAGACCGAGCAGGTGGTCCGGGGTCCTGATGCATGTGGTGCCGTGCACCGCCGGCCGTTTCCGGCGCACGAACGCCTCACGGTTCTTCGCCACGACGGGGAAGCGCGCCTCGGCGGCGAAGGCCTCGACGTCCTCGTACGACTGCGGGAACGCGGCCGCGGGAGACGGCACCCCGTGCTCGACACACAGCTCGTGCAGCCCCTGCTTGCTGGCGAGCCGGCGCGGTAACTCCGGGTCGGTCCGGGGGAAAAGGAAGTGGCCCTCGAGCTCCTCCTGGTGTTCGGCGATCAGTACGGCCGCTTCTTCGTCGGTCGGGATGAGCACGGCGGGCCGGCCGATGCTCCGCCCTATCCGCCGCAGACCGTCGAGCAGCACCGCCGGCTCTTCGGTCCCGGTGGTCGGCCAGGAGAAGGCGCGGTGGAGGTAGCGGGAGAGCGCCGCGGGCGTGTAGCGGTCCTCGGTGATCGCGTACATGGGCACGCCGAGCCGCCCCAGGCTACGGATCGCGCCGACTCCGCCGTGGTGCAGCGGATAGTCCCCGATCTTCACTATCAGGCCGGGCACCGTCCGGTCCGCCGCGAGTGGCGCGCGGCTGCTCGCTGAGCGTTTCAAGGTGAACAAGCCCCCCTACGGCCCCCTGTGGACACATCCCGCCCCGCAGCATCCACCAAAATGACGCTAAGCCGGAATTCCCAACTCCAGCAAGGCTTTTCCGGACAATGCGCACTCTCTTGGGCACTCCATTGCTAACTCTTTAGGCACTGCCGAAGGCGCGATCTCCGACGTAACGTGTGGGCAACCACAGATCGGAAAGTGAGGCAGCGTCCCATGCCCGAGCCCACCCCGCTCGACCTTCCCGAAGGCGACCCCTTCGGCCCGCACAACCTCCCTTATGGCGTGTTCTCCCTTCCCGGCACCGGCCGGCGCACGGTCGGCGTCCGCCTCGGCTCGCACGTCCTGGACGCGGGGGCGGCCGCGCACGCCCTGGGCTCTCCGTACGCCTCCCTCCTCGCGCAGCCCACGCTGAACCCGCTGCTCGCCGCGGGCCGGCAGGCCTGGAGCGATGTGCGCCGGGCGCTGACGGCGTGGGTGACCGTGCCGGCCCACCGGGACACGGTGGCCCGGTTCTTCCACCCGCTGTCGGACGTGACACTGCACCTGCCCTTCGAGGTCGCCGACTACGTGGACTTCTACGCCTCCGAGAACCACGCCAGGAACTGCGGCGAGATCTTCCGCCCGCACATGGACGCCCTGACCCCCAACTGGAAGCACCTGCCGATCGGTTACCACGGCCGCTCCGGCACGGTCGTGGTCTCCGGCACCGAGGTGATCCGCCCGGCGGGCCAGCGCAAGGCCCCCACCGACGAGGTCCCGTCCTACGGCCCCTCGGTGCGCCTGGACATCGAGGCCGAGGTCGGCTTCGTCGTCGGCGCGCCCTCCGAACTGGGCCGCCCGGTGGGCCTGTCCGGCTTCCGCGACCACGTCTTCGGCCTGACGCTGCTCAACGACTGGTCCGCCCGCGATCTGCAGGCCTGGGAGATGGTGCCCCTCGGCCCGTTCCTGGGGAAGTCCTTCGCCACCTCCGTGTCCGCGTGGATCACCCCGCTGGAGGCCCTGGACGCGGCCCGCGTCGCTCCCCCGGCCCGCGACGTTCCCCTCCTGCCCTACCTGGACGACGCCGACCAGGACGAGCCGGCCGGCTACGACCTGCACATCTCGGTGGCCATCAACGGCCACGTGGTCTCCGAGCCCCCCTTCTCCACCATGTACTGGACGGCCGCCCAGCAGCTCGCCCATATGACGGTCAACGGCGCCTCCCTGCGCACCGGCGATCTCTTCGGCTCGGGCACGGTCTCCGGCCCGGAGTACGCCCAGCGCGGCTCGCTGCTCGAACTCACCTGGGGCGGGCGCGACGTCCTTGAACTCCCGGACGGCAAGCGGACGTTCCTGGAGGACGGGGACGAGGTGACGCTCACCGCCTGGGCGCCCGGCCCGGATGGTGTCCGGGTGGGACTCGGCGAGGTCACCGGCCGGATCGCACCCGGCGCCTAGCCTCGCCTGATGGGCCCCGCGCATATGTCAACGGCACGCCATTCGTTCACACGTGCGTGGGGCGCCTCCCCCGTTCCCGCCCGATACGCTGGACGGACCGGCGAGACTCCAGCCCATGGGAGTACTGATGAGCGGCGTACCCGAGACCCCCGAGGCAACCGGCCCGCACTGGCCGGTCCCGCCTCTGGGCGGCTGGACGGCCGACGACCTGGACCGGCTTCCGAATCTGCCTCCGCACACGGAGCTGATCGACGGGAGCCTCGTCTTCGTGAGTCCGCAGACCCTCTTTCATTCGCGCGCGGTGGACTTCTTCAAGTGGCAGCTGGAGTCGGTCGCCCCAGCGGACCTGGAAGTCGTCCGTGAGTTCACCATCGACATCGACCGGCAGAACCGCCCCGAGCCGGACGTCGTCGTGGTGCACGGCGAGGTGGTCGAACGAGCCGACCAGACCCGCTTCCCCGCCGAGTCCGTGGTGCTGGCCATCGAGGTCGTCTCGCCCGACTCCAAGGCCCGAGACCGCGAGACCAAGCCCCTCAAATACGCCCGCGCCGGGATCCGGCACTACTGGCGCGTGGAGACCGACGAGGGACGGGCCGTGGTGTACGTCTTCGAGCTGGAACCCGCCACCGGGACCTACACGCCGACCGGTATCTTCCACGACCGCCTGAAGGTGTCCGTCCCCTTCACCCTCGACCTCGACCTCGCCGGGATCACTCCACGGCGACGGACACCGGAGTCCGAGTAGCACCCGGCCCAGCCCTCGGCCACGCTCATTCCTCGGCCCCCGCGAACTCCTCCAGCACCCCGAGCACTCCCTCCCCATAGGTCGCCAGCTTCTTCTCGCCGACCCCGCCGATCTCCCCCAGCTCGGCCACCGATGACGGCCCCGCCAGCACGATCTCCTTCAGCGTCGCGTCATGGAAGATCACATAGGCCGGGACGCCCTGCTCCCGCGCCTGCTCCGCACGCCAGGCCCGCAGCGCCTCGAACAGCGGCAGCATCTCCTCGGGCAGGTCGACCGCGACCTTCGACTTGCCGGAGCCGGAGCCCTTGCCGGCCGAACCCCGCGCCGACGCCACCTTCTTCGGCTCCTTGCGCAGATGCACCTCACGCTGCCGCCCGAGCACCGACGCGCTCTGCTCGGTCAGCACCAGCGTGCCGTACTCCCCCTCCACCGCGAGCAGCCCCTGGGCCAGCAACTGCCGCACCACGCCCCGCCATTCGGCCTCCGACAGCTCCTGGCCGATGCCGAACACCGACAGCTGGTCGTGGTCGAACTGGATCACCTTCGCGGACCTCTTGCCCAGGAGGATGTCGACGATCTGCAGCGTGCCGAACTTCTGCCGCCGCTCCCGGTCGAGCCGCACCACCGTGGAGAGGACCTTCTGCGCGGCCACCGTCCCGTCCCAGGTCTCGGGCCTGGTGAGGCAGGTGTCGCAGTTGCCGCAGCCCTCGGCCCCCGGCTCCTGCCCGAAATAGGCGAGCAGCTGGCCCCGCCGGCACTCGACGGTCTCGCACAGCGCCAGCATCGCGTCCAGGTGCGAGGCGGCCCGGCGCCGGAAGGCCTCGTCGCCCTCGCCCATCTGGATCAGCTTGCGCTGCTGGACGACGTCGTTCAGCCCATACGCCATCCAGGCCGTGGACGGCTGCCCGTCGCGTCCGGCCCTGCCGGTCTCCTGGTAGTAGCCCTCGACCGACTTCGGCAGGTCGAGGTGGGCGACGAAGCGGACGTCCGGCTTGTCGATGCCCATGCCGAAGGCGATGGTCGCCACGACGACCAGGCCCTCCTCGCGCAGGAACCTCGACTGGTGCCGGGCGCGCGTCCCGGCGTCCAGGCCCGCGTGGTACGGCACCGCCTCGATGCCGTTCTTGCACAGGAACTCGGCAGTCTTCTCAACGGAGTTGCGCGACAGGCAGTAGATGATGCCCGCGTCCCCCGCGTGCTCGTCCTTCAAGAAGCGCAGCAGCTGCTTCTTGGGGTCGTCCTTCGGCACGATCCGGTACTGGATGTTCGGCCGGTCGAAGCTCGCCTCGAAGTGCCGTGCCTGCGGCATGCCGAGCCGCTGGGTGATCTCGCGGTGGGTGGCATGGGTGGCCGTCGCCGTCAGCGCGATCCGCGGGACCTCCGGCCAGCGCTCACCGAGGAGCGAGAGCGCCAGATAGTCGGGCCTGAAGTCATGGCCCCACTGCGCCACGCAGTGCGCCTCGTCGATCGCGAAGACGGAGATCTTGGCCCGGCCGATCAGGTCCAGGGTGGAGTCGAGCCGCAGCCGCTCCGGCGCCAGATAGAGCAGGTCGAGCTCGCCCGCGAGGAACTCGGCCTCGACCACGCGCCGCTCGTCGAAGTCCTGCGTGGAGTTCATGAACCCGGCCCGCACACCCAGGGCGCGCAGCGCGTCCACCTGGTCCTGCATCAGCGCGATCAGGGGCGAGACCACGATGCCCGTGCCGGGTCTGACCAGGGCCGGAATCTGGTAGCAGAGCGACTTGCCGCCGCCGGTCGGCATGAGCACCACGGCGTCCCCGCCGGCCACCACATGCTCGATGACCGCTTCCTGCTCGCCACGGAAGCTGTCGTACCCGAAGACCCGGTGGAGCGTGCGCAGCGCGTCGCTCTCCGGTGTCTTCGTCATCTCTGGCATCTCAGCCATCACTACGGTTCCGTTCATCGCCCTGCCCCCGTCGGTCGTCGATTGACCACGGAGACCACCCTAGGGCTCAGCGCCGACAGCCCTCGAAAGTTATCCACAGCCTGTGGGTTCCGGTACGACTAATGCCGCTGCCCGATCACCTGTGCCGTGAAATGCCGCCGCCCGGCGCTCCATGAACGGGGCGCCGGGCGGCAACGTACAAACCAAGCAAATCACGCGACTCAGCGCACGAACACACCAGCCTGATTCGCCAGATCCAGGAAGTACTGCGGCGCCACACCCAGCACGAGCGTGACCGCCACACCCACCCCGATCGCCGTCATGGTCAGCGGCGACGGCACGGCGACCGTCGGGCCGTCCGCCTTCGGCTCGCTGAAGAACATGAGGACGATGACGCGGATGTAGAAGAACGCCGCGATCGCCGAAGAGATCACACCGACCACGACCAGCGCGCCCGCGCCGCCCTCGGCCGCCGCCTTGAACACCGCGAACTTCCCCGCGAACCCGGAGGTGAGCGGAATGCCGGCGAAGGCGAGCAGGAAGACCGCGAAGACGGCCGCCACCAGCGGTGAACGACGGCCCAGACCGGCCCACTTGGACAGGTGCGTGGCCTCGCCGCCCGCGTCCCGCACCAGCGTGACCACGGCGAACGCACCGATCGTCACGAAGGAGTAGGCGCCCAGGTAGAAGAGGACCGAGGAGATGCCGTCCGGGGTCGTGGCGATGACACCGGCCAGGATGAAGCCGGCGTGCGCGATCGACGAGTACGCGAGGAGCCGCTTGATGTCGGTCTGCGTGATGGCGACGATCGCACCGAGCAGCATGGTGACGATCGCGACGCCCCACATCACCGGCCGCCAGTCCCAGCGCAGGCCCGGCAGCACGACGTAAAGGAGCCGGAGCAGCGCACCGAACGCCGCGACCTTGGTGGCCGCCGCCATGAAGCCGGTGACCGGGGTCGGGGCGCCCTGGTAGACGTCCGGGGTCCACATGTGGAACGGGACCGCTCCGACCTTGAAGAGCAGCCCCATCAGGATCATCGCGGCGCCGATGAGCAGCAGCGCGTCGTTCCCCATGGTGCCGGCGAGCGCCGGGTCGATGTTCTGGACGGTGCCGTCGACGACATCGGCGATGCCGGCGTACGAGACCGTGCCCGCGTACCCGTAGAGGAGCGCCACTCCGAAGAGCAGGAACGCCGAGGAGAAGGCGCCGAGCAGGAAGTACTTGACCGCCGCCTCCTGCGACATGAGCCGCTTGCGGCGGGCCAGGGCGCAGAGCAGGTACAGCGGCAGCGAGAAGACTTCCAGCGCGATGAAGAGCGTCAGGAGGTCGTTGGCCGCAGGGAAGACCAGCATGCCGCCGATCGCGAAGAGCGCGAGCGGGAACACCTCGGTGGTGGCGAACCCGGCCTTCACCGCGGCCTGTTCGCTCTCGCTGCCCGGCACCGACGCGGCCTGCGCCGCGAAGGAGTCGACGCGGTTGCCGTGCGTCGCCGGGTCGAGCCTGCGCTCGGCGAAGGTGAACACCGAGACCAGGCCGGCCAGCAGGATCGTGCCCTGCAGGAACAGCGCGGGCCCGTCCACGGCGATCGCGCCCATGGCGGCGATGCCCGCCTTGGTGGTGCCGTACCCGCCGGCCGCGAGCCCGACCACCGCCGCGAAGGCGGCGATCAGGGCGACGACGGCGGTGAACACCTGGGCGTAGTACCGCGCTTTGCGCGGCACGAATGCCTCGATGAGGATGCCGACCACTGCCGCGCCGATCACGATCAGCGTGGGCGAGAGGAGGCTGTACTCGATGTGCGGCGCGGGGATCTTGTCGACCTCTCCGGCCGCCGTTGTCCACAGGCTGTGGACGGCTGTTGCGCTCACTTGGCCGCCTCCGCCTCGGGCTTGGGGTCTTTCTTCTGTACGTCGGACATGGTGTGCCCGACCGCCGGGTTCACCAGGTCGGTGACCGGCTTCGGGTAGACACCCAGGAACAGCAGCAGCGCGATCAGCGGGGCGACGACCGCCAGCTCCCGCACCTTGAGGTCCGGCATGGCCGAGACCTCCTGCTTGACCGGGCCCGTCATCGTGCGCTGGTAGAGCACGAGGCTGTAGAGCGCGCCGAGCACGATGCCGATGGTGGCGATGATGCCGACCACCGGATAGCGCGCGAACGTGCCGACCAGGACCAGGAATTCACTCACGAAGGGCGCGAGGCCCGGCAGCGAGAGGGTGGCCAGGGAGCCCACCAGGAAGGTCCCGGCGAGCACCGGCGCCACCTTCTGCACCCCGCCGTAGTCAGCGATGAGCCGCGAGCCGCGCCGCGAGATCAGGAAGCCCGCGACCAGCATCAGGGCCGCGGTCGAGATCCCGTGGTTGACCATGTAGAGCGTCGCGCCGGACTGGCCCTGCGAGGTCATCGCGAAGATGCCGAGGATGATGAACCCGAAGTGCGAGATCGACGCGTACGCCACCAGGCGCTTGATGTCGCGCTGGCCGACGGCGAGCAGTGCGCCGTACACGATGCTGATCAGTGCGAGCACCAGGATCACCGGTGTCGCCCACTTCGAGGCCTCGGGGAAAAGACCGAGGCAGAAGCGCAGCATCGCGAAGGTGCCGACCTTGTCGACAACTGCCGTGATCAGCACGGCGACCGGGGCCGTGGCCTCGCCCATCGCGTTCGGCAGCCAGGTGTGCAGCGGCCACAGCGGGGCCTTCACCGCGAAGGCGAAGAAGAAGCCGAGGAAGAGCAGCCGCTCGGTGTTGGTGGCCATGTTCAGGTCACCGCTGGCCCGGGCCTCGGCGATCTCGACCAGCGAGAAGTTCCCGGCGACCACGTAGAGGCCGATGACCGCGGCCAGCATGATCAGGCCGCCGACCAGGTTGTAGAGCAGGAACTTCACGGCCGCGTACGAGCGTTGGGCCGCGGCGTTCTCGTCGCTTCCCGCGTGTGCCCGGTCCCCGAAGCCGCCGATGAGGAAGTACATCGGGATGAGCATGGCTTCGAAGAGGATGTAGAAGAGGAAGACGTCGGTGGCCTCGAAGGAGAGGATCACCATCGCCTCGACCATGAGGATCAGGGCGAAGAAGCCCTGGGTCGGGCGCCAGCGGCCCGCAGCAACGCTGCTGTCGGATGCGGTCCCGGTCTCCTGCGGGTCGGCGTCGTTCCAGCCGGCCGCGATGATGAACGGGATCAGCAGCGCGGTGAGCGCGATGAGCGCCACCCCGATGCCGTCCACACCGAGCTCGTACCGCACCCCGAAGTCCTTGATCCAGGAGTGCGATTCGGTGAGCTGGTAGCGCTCGCCCTTGGGCTCGAAGCGCACCAGGACGATCACCGCGAGGGCGAGCGTGGCCACCGAGACGAGCAGGGCCAGCCACTTGGCGACGGTGCGCCGGGCCGCCGGGACGGCCGCCGTGGCGATCGCCCCGAGGGCCGGCACCGCGGCCGTCGCTGTCAGCAGAGGAAAGGACATATCGATCAGACCGCCCTCATCAGCAGGGTCGCGGCAATGAGGATCGCCGTACCGCCGAACATCGATAGCGCATACGAGCGGGCGAAGCCGTTCTGCATCTTGCGCAGTCGGCCCGAAAGCCCGCCGAAGCCGGCCGCCGTGCCGTTGACGACCCCGTCGACCAGCGAGTGGTCGACGTACACCAGGGACCGCGTGAGGTGTTCGCCGCCGCGGACCAGGACCACGTGGTTGAAGTCGTCCTGGAGGAGGTCGCGGCGGGCGGCCCGGGTGAGCAGCGAACCGCGCGGGGCGGTGACCGGGACCGGACGGCGCCCGTACTGCAGGTAGGCGATGGCCACACCGATGACCAGGACCACCATGGTGGCCGCGGTGACCGTCATCGCGCTGACCGGCGCGTGCCCGTGGCTGTGACCGGTGACCGGCTCCAGCCAGTTCAGGAAGCGGTCGCCGATACTGAACAGACCACCCGCGAAGACCGACCCGAAGGCGAGCACGATCATCGGGATCGTCATCGACTTGGGCGACTCGTGCGGGTGCGGCTCGTTGCCCTCCGCATCCGGCTGCCAGCGCTTCTCGCCGAAGAAGGTCAGGAGCATCACGCGCGTCATGTAGTACGCGGTGATCGCCGCGCCCAGAAGCGTGACCGAGCCGAGGATCCAGCCCTCCGTACCGCCCTTGGCGAAGGCCGCCTCGATGATCTTGTCCTTGGAGAAGAAGCCGGACAGACCCGGGAAGCCGATGATCGCGAGGTAGCCGAGACCGAAGGTCACGAAGGTGACCGGCATGTACTTCCTGAGGCCGCCGTACTTCCGCATGTCGACCTCGTCGTTCATGCCGTGCATGACCGACCCGGCCCCGAGGAACAGCCCGGCCTTGAAGAAGCCGTGCGTCACCAGGTGCATGATCGCGAAGACATAGCCGATCGGGCCGAGCCCGGCCGCCAGGATCATGTAGCCGATCTGCGACATCGTCGACCCGGCGAGGGCCTTCTTGATGTCGTCCTTCGCGCAACCGACGATCGCACCGAAGAGCAGCGTGACCGCACCCACGATGGTGACGAGCAGCTGGGCGTCCGGCGCCGCGTTGAAGATCGCGCCCGAGCGGACGATCAAGTAGACGCCGGCGGTGACCATGGTCGCGGCGTGGATGAGGGCCGAGACCGGGGTCGGGCCCTCCATCGCGTCCCCGAGCCACGACTGCAGCGGCACCTGCGCGGACTTGCCGCACGCGGCGAGCAGCAGCATCAGGCCGATCGCCGTGAGCTTGCCCTCGCCGGTGTCGCCCACCGAGTCGTTCACCGCTTCGAAGGTGAAGGCCCCGAAGGTGGTGAACATCAGCATGATCGCGATCGACAGGCCCATGTCGCCGACCCGGTTGACCAGGAACGCCTTCTTGGCGGCGGTGGCCGCACTGGGCTTGTGCTGCCAGAAGCCGATCAGGAGGTACGAGGCGAGGCCGACGCCCTCCCAGCCGACGTACAGAAGGAGGTAGTTGTCGGCGATGACGAGAATCAGCATCGCCGCGAGGAACAGGTTCAGATAGCCGAAGAAGCGGCGTCGGCGCTCGTCGTGCTCCATGTACCCCATCGAGTACATGTGGATCAGCGAGCCCACCCCGGTGATGAGGAGCACGAACGTCATCGACAACTGGTCGAGCTGGAAGGCCACATCGGCCTTGAAGCCGCCGACCGGGATCCAGCTGAACAGATGCTGGTGCATGGCCCGGTCCTCGCCGGTCCGGCCCAGCATGTCGAGGAACAGCGATACCGCCACACCGAACGACGCGAACGCCAGGACCGTGCCGATCACATGGCCGGCCTTGTCGAGCCGGCGCCCGCCGCACAGCAGTACGGCCGCTCCGAGCAGAGGCGCCGCGACAAGCAGCGCAATCAAGTTCTCCACGATTCTTCCGACCCCTTACAGCTTCATCAGGCTGGCGTCGTCGACCGAGGCCGAGTGGCGGGAACGGAACAGCGACACGATGATCGCGAGCCCGACCACGACCTCCGCGGCGGCGACGACCATCGTGAAGAACGCGATGATCTGGCCGTCGAGATTGCCGTGCATCCGGGAGAAGGTGACGAGCGCGAGGTTGCAGGCGTTGAGCATCAGCTCGACGCACATGAACACCACGATGGCGTTCCGCCTGATCAGCACGCCGCTGGCGCCGATCGCGAACAACAGCGCTGCCAGATAGAGGTAGTTGACGGGGTTCACTTCGCGGCCTCCTCTTCCCGGTCACCGTCACGCTGCGAGATGAAAGGCTCCGCCTCGTGGCGGCCGAGCCGCTCCTCGGAGCGCTGCTCGAGCGCCTTCAGGTCGTTCAGCGCCTCGGCCGACACGTCCCGGATCTGACCGCGGTCCCGCAGGGTCTTCATGACCGTGAGCTCGGACGGGGTGCCGTCCGGGAGCAGGCCCGCGATGTCCACCGCGTTGTGCCGGGCGTAGACGCCCGGGGCCGGGAGCGGCGGAAGGTGGGTCCCGCGCACACGCTCCTCGGACATCTCCCGCTGGGTCTTGGCCCGCTCGGTGCGCTCCCGGTGGGTGAGCACCATGGCGCCGACGGTGGCCGTGATGAGCAGGGCGCCGGTGATCTCGAAGGCGAAGACGTACTTGGTGAAGATGAGGGAGGCCAATCCCTCCACGTTGCCCCCGGAGTTGACCTTCGCCAGGCCGTTGAACTCCTTCAGGGAAGCGTTGCCGATCCCGGCGATCATCAGGATGCCGAAGCCGAGTCCGCACCCGACGGCCAGCCAGCGCTGGCCCTTGATGGTCTCCTTCAGGGAGTCCGCGGCCGTGACACCGACCAGCATGACCACGAAGAGGAAGAGCATCATGATCGCGCCGGTGTAGACGACGATCTGCACGACACCCAGGAAGTACGCGCCGTTGGCCAGGTAGAAGACCGCGAGAATGATCATGGTCCCGGCGAGGCAGAGCGCGCTGTGCACGGCCTTCTTCATGAAGACGGTGCACAGGGCGCCGATCACCGCGACGATGCCGAGGACCCAGAACTGGACGGCCTCACCGGAGGAGGTGCTGTACGCGGCGAGCGCGCTCATGCCCCCACCTCCTCAGTCTCCGAAGCGGCCGCGGGCTCCTCGGCGGGCTTCTCGCCCTTGGAGACGGCGACCTGGGGCACGGTGCCGGGCGCCGCCTCGGTCACCAGGCCCCGGTAGTAGTCGCCCTCGTCCATCCCCGGGAAGATCGAGTGCGGGCTCTCGACCATGCCCTCTTCGAGCCCGGCGAGCAGCTGCTCCTTGGTGTAGATGAGGTTCGCGCGACTGGAGTCGGCCAGCTCGAACTCATTGGTCATCGTCAGCGCGCGCGTGGGGCACGCCTCGATGCACAGGCCGCACAGGATGCAGCGGGCGTAGTTGATCTGGTAGACGCGGCCGTACCGCTCACCGGGCGAGTAGCGCTCTTCCTCGGTGTTGTCCGCGCCTTCGACATAGATGGCGTCGGCGGGACAGGCCCAGGCGCACAACTCGCAGCCCACGCACTTCTCGAGGCCGTCGGGGTGGCGGTTGAGCTGGTGACGGCCGTGGAAGCGGGGCGCCGTGGTCTTCGGCTGCTCCGGGTACTGCTCGGTCAGCCGCTTCTTGAACATGGCCTTGAAGGTCACGCCGAAGCCGGCCACAGGGTTCTGGAAGCCCTGCGCCGTGTCCTTGGCATCGGCGGACGCGGATCCGCCGGACCCGCGCGGCTCGATGGACTTGCCGGACTTGTCAGGCTTCTTGGGGAGATCAGACACCGTCGGCCTCCTTTCCGTCACTCGCAGTATCTGGGGCACCACTGACAATCAACTCCCGCTCCTGGCGCGAGCGTCGTCGCGGCACGGGCGGCAGGCTCTGTCCCGGCAGCGGCGGTACGGGGAATCCGCCGGCCATCGGGTCGAAGGCGGGCACGTCCTGGGCCTCGGCCTCCGCCGACTTCTGTTCGCCCTTGCCGCGGAACATGTCGACGACGAAGGACAGGATCAGCAGGGCCAGTACGCCCCCGCCGACGTACATCACGATGTCCGCGAAGTCGTAGTTCTCGTTCCGCAGCGTGCGTACGGTCGCCACCAGCATCAGCCAGACGACCGAGACCGGGATGAGCACCTTCCAGCCGAGCTTCATCAGCTGGTCGTAGCGCACACGCGGCAGCGTGCCGCGCAGCCAGATGAAGAAGAACAGCAACAGCTGGACCTTGAGGATGAACCAGAGCATCGGCCACCAGCCGACGTTGGCTCCCTCCCAGAAGGTGCTGATCGGGTACGGGGCCCGCCAGCCGCCCAGGAACAGGGTCGTCGCGACCGCCGAGACCGTCACCATGTTCACGTACTCGGCGAGCATGAAGAGCGCGAACTTGATCGACGAGTACTCGGTGTTGAAGCCACCGACCAGGTCGCCCTCGGACTCCGGCATGTCGAACGGCGCACGGTTGGTCTCGCCGACCATCGTCACCACGTAGATGATGAAGGAGACCGGCAGCAGCATGATGTACCAGCGGTCGGACTGCGCCTCCACGATCGCCGAGGTCGACATCGACCCGGAGTAGAGGAAGACGGAGGCGAACGCGGCGCCCATCGCGATCTCGTACGAGATCATCTGCGCGCAGGAGCGGAGACCGCCGAGCAGCGGGTACGTCGATCCGGAGGACCAGCCGGCGAGGACGATGCCGTAGATGCCGACGGAGGCGACCGCGAGGATGTAGAGCATCGCGATCGGCAGGTCGGTGAGCTGCATCGTGGTGCGGTGTCCGAAGATCGACACCTGGTTGTCGGCCGGCCCGAAGGGGATCACCGCGATCGCCATGAAGGCCGGGATCGCCGCGATGATCGGCGCGAGGACGTAGACCACCTTGTCCGCGCGCTTGACAATCACGTCTTCCTTGAGCATCAGCTTCACGCCGTCCGCGAGGGACTGCAACATCCCCCAGGGGCCATGGCGGTTGGGGCCGATGCGCAGCTGCATCCAGGCGACGACCTTGCGCTCCCAGACGATGGAGAACAGCACGGTCAGCATGAGGAAGGCGAAGCAGAAGACCGCCTTGATGCCGACGAGCCACCAGGGGTCGGTGCCGAAGAGCGAGAGGTCTTCCGCAGCCAGCTGCATCTGAGCGGGGCTCATGCTTCGACCTCCACTGCTTCCGAAGTGAGGGCGGCAGGCCCGATCTTGACCAGCTCACCGGGGCGGGCCCCGGTGTCGGAGGCGACGCCCCCGCCCGTCGAGTTCAGCGGGAGCCAGACCACCCGGTCCGGCATCTCGGTGACCTGGAGCGGGAGTTGTACGGCTCCGCGCGACCCGGCGACGGAGAGCATGTCGCCGTCCTTGACGCCGGCCTCCGCGGCGGTGGCCGCCGAGACCCGGGCGACCGCGGCGTGCCGGGTGCCGGCCAGCGCGTCGTCGCCCTCCTGGAGTCGGCCCTGGTCGAGCAGCAGCCGGTGCCCCGCGAGGACCGCCTCACCGGAGGCCGGACGCGGCAACTGCGCACCCGTCTCCAGGGGTTCGGTCGCCCTCGGGCCGTCCCAGCCGCCGAGCCGGTCCAGCTCGCGCTGGATGCTGCGCTGGTCCGGCAGCGCGAGGTGCACATCCATGGCGTCGGCCAGCATGTGCAGCACGCGCGCGTCGGTGGGCGCGAGCGTCCGGGTCATCTGCTCCGGCTTGAGCGCGGCCTCGAAGGGCCTCGCCCGGCCTTCCCAGTTGAGGAAGGTGCCCGACTTCTCGGCGACGGCGGCGACAGGGAGGACGACATCCGCGACGGCGGTGACCTCTCCGGGCCGCAGCTCCAGCGAGACCACGAAGGCCTCACGAAGCGCTTCACGCGCGCGCAGCGGGTCGGGCAGGTCCGCGACCTCGACGCCCGCGACCACCAGGGCCCCGAGCTCGCCGGTGGCCGCGGCCTCGACGATCTGACCGGTGTCGCGGCCGTAGCGGTGCGGGAGTTCGGCGACGCCCCAGGCGGCGGCGACCTCCTCGCGGGCCCGCGGGTCGGTCGCCGGACGGCCGCCCGGGAGCAGCGAGGGCAGCGCGCCGACCTCGACGGCGCCACGCTCTCCGGCCCTGCGCGGCACCCACACCAGCTGGGCGCCGGTCGCGGAGGCGGCACGTACTGCGGCCGTCAGACCGCCCGCGACCGCCGCGAGCCGCTCGCCCACCACGATCACGGCGCCTTCGCCGCGCAGCGCCTCGGCCGCCTTCGCCCCGTCCTCGCCGAGCCCGACCCCGGACGCCAGCGCGTCCAGCCATTCGGTCTCGGTGCCGGGCGCCGCGGGCAGCAGCGTGCCGCCCGCCTTCTCCAGGCCGCGGGTGGCGAACGGGGCGAGTGCGAAGGTCCGCTGCTTATGCGTGCGCCAGGCCTTGCGCAGCTTGAGGAAGACGCCGGGCGCCTCCTCCTCGGACTCGAACCCGGCGAGCAGTACGGCCGGCGCCTTCTCAAGCGACGTATAAGTGACGCCACTTCCGTCGAGATCGCGGCCCCGCCCGCCGATGCGCGAGGCCAGGAAGTCGGCCTCCTCGCTGCTGTGCACGCGCGCGCGGAAGTCGACGTCGTTGGTGTCGAGGGCCACGCGCGCGAACTTGCTGTACGCGTACGAGTCCTCGACGGTGAGCCGGCCGCCGACGAGCACCCCGGCCCGCCCGCGGGCGCCGTTCAGCCCGGCGGCCGCGGCCTCCAGGGCCTCGGGCCACGAGGCGGGCTCCAGCTCGCCTTCAGCGTTGCGTACGAGCGGAGTGGTGAGCCGGTCCGGCTTCTGTGCGTAGCGGAAGCCGAAGCGTCCCTTGTCGCACATCCACTCCTCGTTGACCTCGGGGTCGTCGGCGGCGAGCCGCCGCATGACCTTGCCGCGCCGGTGGTCGGTGCGGGTCGCGCAGCCGCTGGAGCAGTGCTCGCACACGCTCGGCGACGACACAAGGTCGAAAGGCCGCGACCGGAACCGGTACGCGGCCGAGGTGAGCGCCCCGACGGGGCAGATCTGGATGGTGTTCCCAGAGAAGTACGACTCGAACGGGTCGCCCTCCCCGGTGCCCACCTGCTGGAGCGCGCCCCGCTCGATCAGCTCGATCATCGGGTCGCCCGCGACCTGGTTGGAGAACCGGGTACAGCGGGCGCAGAGCACGCACCGCTCGCGGTCGAGCAGCACCTGCGTGGAGATCGGGACCGGCTTCTCGTACGTCCGCTTCTTGCCCTCGAAGCGGGAGTCCGACTGGCCGTGCGACATCGCCTGGTTCTGCAGCGGGCACTCGCCGCCCTTGTCGCAGACCGGACAGTCCAGCGGGTGGTTGATGAGCAGGAGCTCCATCACACCCTTCTGGGCCTTCTCGGCGACCTGCGACGTGAGGTGCGTCTTGACGACCATGCCGTCGGTGCAGGTGATGGTGCAGGAGGCCATCGGCTTGCGCTGGCCCTCCACCTCGACGATGCACTGGCGGCAGGCGCCGGCCGGGTCGAGCAGGGGGTGGTCGCAGAACCGCGGGATCTCGATGCCGAGCTGTTCGGCGGCGCGGATGACGAGGGTGCCCTTCGGCACGCTCATCTCGATGCCGTCGATCGTCAGCGACACGAGGTCTTCCGGCGGAATCGCCGCCTCCCCGCCCCCGGAGGGAGCGCTAGTAGTGACCGTCATGCGTTCACCTCCGTGTGCTTGTCCGCCCAGAGAGTCGACTTGGCGGGGTCGAACGGGCAGCCCTTGCCGGTGATGTGCTGCTCGTACTCCTCGCGGAAGTACTTGAGCGAGGAGAAGATCGGCGAGGCGGCGCCGTCGCCGAGGGCGCAGAAGGACTTGCCGTTGATGTTGTCGGCGATGTCGTTGAGCTTGTCGAGGTCGGACATCTGTCCCTTGCCGGCCTCGATGTCGCGGAGCAACTGCACCAGCCAGTACGTCCCTTCGCGGCAGGGCGTGCACTTGCCGCAGGACTCGTGGGCGTAGAACTCGGTCCACCGGGTGACCGCGCGGACGACACAGGTCGTCTCGTCGAAGCACTGCAGGGCCTTGGTGCCGAGCATGGAACCGGCGGCTCCGACACCCTCGTAATCCAACGGCACATCAAGGTGCTCGTCGGTGAACATCGGCGTCGAAGACCCGCCCGGCGTCCAGAACTTGAGCCGGTGACCGGCCCGCATCCCGCCGCTCATGTCGAGCAGCTGGCGCAGCGTGATGCCGAGCGGGGCCTCGTACTGCCCGGGGTTGGTGACGTGCCCGCTGAGCGAATACAGCGTGAAGCCCGGGGACTTCTCGCTGCCCATCGACTTGAACCAGTCCTTGCCGCGATTGAGGATCGCGGGAACGGAAGCGATGGACTCGACGTTATTGACGACAGTGGGGCACGCGTAGAGACCCGCGACCGCCGGGAAAGGGGGACGCAGTCGGGGCTGACCGCGCCGTCCCTCCAGTGAGTCGAGCAGTGCGGTCTCTTCCCCGCAGATGTACGCGCCCGCGCCCGCGTGCACCGTCAGTTCGAGGTCGAGCCCGCTGCCCAGGACGTTCTTGCCGAGGTAGCCCGCCTCGTACGCCTCGCGTACGGCCTCGTGCAACCTCCGTAGTACGGGGACGACTTCACCCCGCAGATAGATGAAGGCGTGCGAGGAACGGATCGCGTAGCACGCGATCACGATGCCCTCGATGAGGCTGTGCGGGTTCGCGAAGAGGAGCGGGATGTCCTTGCAGGTCCCGGGCTCCGACTCGTCGGCGTTGACCACCAGATAGTGCGGCTTGCCGTCCCCTTGAGGAATGAACTGCCACTTCATCCCGGTGGGGAAGCCGGCGCCGCCACGTCCGCGCAGACCGGAGTCCTTCACGTACGCGATGAGGTCGTCGGGCGTCATGGCGAGGGCCTTGCGCAGGCCCTCGTAGCCCTCGTGCCGCTTGTACGTCTCCAGCGTCCAGGGCTTGTCCTCGTCCCAGAACGCCGACAGGACCGGTGCCAGCAACTTCTCGGGGCTCTCGTTGTTGATCTCGGGTGCCAACGTCATCACTCCCCCTCCTCGGCAGTCGGTCCGGCGGGGTGGGCCGGGTCGGAGGCCGAGGTCTGCTGCGGTGCGTCGTGCGAGCTGAGGTGCTCGGCGCCGGGTTCGGGCTGCCCGTCCCGGGCGGACTCCCCGCGCGGGTGCACCACACGGGGCACGGCCGCCTCGCCCTTGGCCAGCTTCAGGCCGATCAGGGAGGCGGGGCCCGCGCCGCCGGAGGCCTCGACGGCGCCCGCGCGCTCGTCCGGGAAGCCGGCCAGGATGCGGGCGGTCTCCTTGTAGGTGCAGATCGGCGCCCCGCGCGTGGGCTCGACGGGCCGCCCGGCGATCAGGTCGTCGACGAGCTGCTTCGCGGAGTCGGGCGTCTGGTTGTCGAAGAACTCCCAGTTCACCATCACCACGGGCGCGAAGTCGCAGGCCGCGTTGCACTCGATGTGCTCGAGGGTGACCTTGCCGTCCCCGGTGGTCTCGTTGTTGCCGACCCCGAGGTGCGACTTCAGCTCGTCGAAGATGGCGTCGCCGCCCATGACGGCGCACAACGTGTTGGTGCAGACGCCGACTTGGTAGTCCCCGGAGGGCTTCCTTCGGTACATCGTGTAGAAGGTGGCGACCGCGTTGACCTCGGCGGTGGTCAGACCGAGCACGTCCGCGCAGAACTGCTGGCCGGTGCGGGTGACATGGCCCTCCTCGGACTGCACCAGGTGCAGCAGCGGCAGCAGCGCCGAGCGGGAGTCCGGGTAGCGGGCGATCACCTCCTTCGCATCCGCTTCGAGCCTGGCGCGTACGTCGGCCGGGTAGTCGGGCGCGGGCAGCTGGGGCATCCCCAGGCTGACGCCCTCTTGTGAAGTGGTCACCGGTCGACGCCTCCCATCACGGGGTCGATGGACGCGACGGCGACGATGACGTCGGCGACCTGGCCGCCCTCGCACATCGCCGCCATGGCCTGCAGATTGGTGAAGGACGGGTCACGGAAGTGGACCCGGTAGGGGCGGGTGCCCCCGTCGGACACGACGTGCACGCCGAGCTCGCCCTTGGGCGACTCGACGGCCGTGTACGCCTGACCCGGCGGGACCCGGAAGCCCTCGGTCACCAGCTTGAAGTGGTGGATCAGGGCCTCCATCGAGGTGCCCATGATGTTCTTGATGTGGTCGAGCGAGTTGCCCAACCCGTCCGGGCCGAGCGCGAGTTGCGCGGGCCAGGCGATCTTCTTGTCGGCGACCATGACCGGGTCGTGCTCGGAGGAGCCGCCGACGGGCTTGAGGCGGTCCAGGCACTGCTCGATGATCCGCAGCGACTGGCGCATCTCCTCGAGACGGATGAGGAAGCGGCCGTACGAGTCGCAGGTGTCGGCGGTCGGGATGTCGAAGTCGTACGTCTCGTAGCCGCAGTACGGGTCGGTCTTGCGCAGGTCGTGCGGCAGGCCGGCCGAGCGCAGGATCGGGCCGGTGGCTCCGAGGGCCATGCAGCCGGTCAGGTCGAGGTAACCGACGTCCTGCATGCGGGCCTTGAAGATGGGGTTCCCGGTGGCGAGCTTGTCGTACTCGGGAAGGTTCTTCTTCATGGTCTTCACGAACTCGCGCAGCTGGTCCAGCGCTCCGGGCGGCAGGTCCTGGGCGAGTCCGCCGGGCCGGATGTACGCGTGGTTCATGCGCAGGCCGGTGATCAACTCGTAGATGTCGAGAATGAGTTCACGATCACGGAAGCCGTAGATCATGATCGTCGTCGCGCCGAGCTCCATGCCCCCGGTGGCGATGCAGACCAGGTGCGAGGAGATCCGGTTCAGCTCCATCAGCAGGACGCGGATGACGCTGGCCCGGTCCGGGATCTGGTCCTCGATGCCGAGCAGCTTCTCGACGCCCAGGCAGTACGCCGTCTCGTTGAAGAACGGCGTCAGGTAGTCCATGCGCGTGACGAAGGTCGTGCCCTGCGTCCAGGTCCGGTACTCGGTGTTCTTCTCGATGCCGGTGTGCAGATAGCCGATGCCGCAGCGGGCCTCGGTCACCGTCTCGCCGTCGATCTCGAGGATCAGCCGGAGCACGCCGTGCGTGGACGGGTGCTGCGGCCCCATGTTGACGATGATGCGCTCGTCGTCGGACTTGGCCGCGGACTGGACGACCTCGTCCCAGTCGCCGCCGGTGACCGTATATACGGTGCCCTCTGTAGTGGCGCGCGGCGTTGCATGGGGTGCGTGGGGAGTGGTCACGAGTACGACCTCCGCTGGTCCGGAGCCGGGATCTGGGCGCCCTTGTACTCGACGGCGATGCCGCCGAGCGGGTAGTCCTTGCGCTGCGGGAAGCCCTGCCAGTCGTCCGGCATCATGATCCGGGTGAGGGCGGGATGGCCGTCGAAGATCAGGCCGAAGAAGTCGTACGTCTCGCGCTCGTGCCAGTCGTTGGTCGGATAGACCGCGACCAGGGACGGCACGTGCGGGTCGCTGTCCGGCGCGCTGACCTCCAGGCGGAGCAGCCGGCCGTGGGTGAGCGAGCGCAGGTGGTACACCGCGTGCAGCTCGCGGCCCTTGTCCTCCAGGTAGTGGACACCGGAGACGCCGGTACACAGCTCGAAGCGCAGGGCCGGGTCGTCGCGCAGGGTCTTCGCGACCCGCACCAGGTGCTCGCGCGCGATGTGGAAGGTGAGCTCGTCGCGGTCGACGACCGTCTTCTCGATGGCGTTCTCGGGGACCAGGCCCTGTTCCTCCAGGGCGCCCTCGAGCTCGTCCGCCACCTCGTCGAACCAGCCGCCGTACGGGCGGGACGAGGCGCCGGGCAGCCGTACGGAACGTACGAGACCGCCGTAACCCGAGGTGTCGCCGCCGTTGTTGGCGCCGAACATGCCGCGCTGGACGCGGATCTCCTCGCCGTGCTCACCGCGCTGGCCGGGCAGATTGGCCGCGCCGAGGTCCTTCTCGGGGTTCACCCCGTTGGAACCGCCAGTGGACTCACTCACCGAAGCAGCCCCTTCATCTCGATCAGAGGCAGCGACTTGCGGGCCGCCTCCTCCGCCTCACGGGCCGCCTCCTCGGCGTTCACGCCGAGCTTGGAGGTCTGGATCTTCTGGTGGAGCTTGAGAATCGCGTCCATCAGCATCTCGGGCCGGGGCGGGCAACCGGGCAAATAGATATCAACCGGGACGATGTGGTCAACGCCCTGGACAATTGCGTAGTTATTGAACATTCCGCCGGAAGACGCACAAACACCCATGGAAATGACCCACTTGGGGTTCGGCATCTGGTCATAGACCTGCCGCAGAACGGGCGCCATCTTCTGGCTGACCCGGCCGGCCACGATCATCAAGTCGGCCTGGCGCGGCGATCCGCGGAAGACCTCCATGCCGAATCGGGCCAGGTCGTAGCGCCCGGCGCCGGTCGTCATCATCTCGATGGCGCAGCAGGCGAGGCCGAAGGTGGCAGGGAAGACGGATGCCTTGCGCACCCAGCCCGCGGCCTGTTCGACGGTGGTCAGCAGAAAGCCGCTAGGCAGCTTCTCTTCGAGTCCCATTGGTGCCCCTCAGCCCCTCAGTCCCATTCCAGACCGCCGCGCCGCCACACATACGCGTAGGCCACGAAGACGGTGAGCACGAAGAGCAACATCTCCACGAGCCCGAAAACCCCCAGGGCGTCGAAGGTGACGGCCCAGGGGTAGAGGAAGACGATCTCGATGTCGAAGACGATGAAGAGCATCGCCGTCAGGTAGTACTTGATGGGGAATCGCCCACCACCGGCCGGAGTCGGCGTGGGCTCGATACCGCACTCATAGGCCTCGAGCTTGGCGCGGTTGTACCGCTTTGGGCCGACGACCGAGGCTGTGATCACAGAAAAGATCGCAAAGCCGGCCGCCAGGGCCCCCAGTACGAGGATGGGCGCATACGCGTTCACCGCTCCTCGCTCCTCTCAGTCGACAGTGACTGCTTCGGCGGACAGGCCACCAAGGACCTGCGGGCGTATTCCCCGCCCCACGAAGATCGTGTTTATGTGAGGCAGTTCACAAGCCCAACTGCCCCGCATCTTATGCCTGCCGGTCTGTGATCTGCGACACGGGGTACGACAACGCCTTTGTGATCTCCACCACCTGACGAACGATCATGAAGTCGGATGAGCGGTGATCTTCATACGCGAAGCTCCGAGGTGGTCACCAAAGGTGACATCTTTGCCAGTTACCCCTGGTAGAAGGCGTGCGGCACTATCAAGGAGTGGCAGCTGCAAGCAAATTGGCGCCGCTCGGCGGGTGCTGCTAGAGGGCCTCGCGGGCGACGACTTTCGTACGTCGGGACGAGGGGGGTCGGGCACTCGCGGACCGGAGCGGGCGGTGGCCGAAGAGGGGTCGGCGGCGGCAGATGTGCGCACGCGTTCACGAGCGGATGACCTTGTGGAGCACTTCGGCTGCCCCGGCCGCCACGCTCCTTCCACGCCGACCGCCGCACTCCTTCCGCACCGACCGCCGCATTTCGGTTGCCTCGGTCTCCATTCCGTGACCTGTACGTGACCTGCGCCACTCCATTCGGGCGCCTCATTCGACGGGCTTGGCCACCGACCTCAACCGGTGGTAGGTCACCGGCAAATCGGACGTATCCCAGAAAACCCGTGATCATGGCGCTGATGGCTGCTGTCCGTATTGACCGTTACGGCGTCAATAAGGGCCGACGCGCCCGGGATTCACACAGGATCTCGACAACTGTGGCGCAGCACACGTTTCTTGAAGGGAACCCGCATGCCCTGCTAGCAGTTGTTCCCATGTCCCACACCGCTCACATACCCAGCCACCGGAAGCCCCGCCCGCAGCGCACCACGAAGCTGCGCGCCGGAGTTGCCGGTGGCGTCCTCAGCACCCTCGCGGTGGCCGGCACCACCGGAGCTGCCCACGCGGCCGAGCCGGTGACCGAGACCATCGAAATGCCCACGCTCACCACGGAGCTGGCGACGAAGGTCGCCGCCACGGCGGACGCCACCCAGCAGGCCGCCGACACCTACCAGCTGCAGGCCGAGCAGGACGCCGCAGCCGCGCAGGCCGCCAAGGACGCCAAGAAGGCCAAGGCGAAGGCCGAGGCCAAGGAGAAGGCCGAGAAGGCCGCCAAGAAGCGCGCCGCCGAGGAGCGGGCCGCCCGCTCCGCCGAGCGCACGACGCTCAGCGCCTCCGGCTCCTCCGCCTCCGCCTCCGCACAGTCGGTCGCCCCGGCCAGCGGCAGCGTCGGCACGGTCATCAGCTTCCTCAAGGCGCAGCTCGGCGACGCCTACGTGATGGGCGCCTCCGGCCCCAACGCGTGGGACTGCTCCAGCCTGGTGCAGGCCGCGTTCAAGCAGGCGGGCGTGGACCTTCCGCGCGTCTCGCAGGACCAGTCGGTCGCCGGCACCCCGGTCTCGCTGTCCAACGTCCAGGTCGGCGACATCCTTTACTGGGGTGGCGCGGGCTCCGCGTACCACGTCGGTGTCTACGTCGGCAACGGCCAGTACCTGGACGCCGCGAACCCCTCCAAGGGCGTCGTGATCCAGGACCTGTCGGGCTACCCCGCCTCCGGCGCCGTGCGCGTTCTCTGACGCACCGCCGCCAACGGCTCATGGGCCGCTGCTCCCTCGGGGGAGCAGCGGCCCATGCCGTTTCCTCAGGCCCCGCTCACGGCCGCCCGGGTCAGCGGGCCGCCCGCGTCGCCGGTGTTGAGGGTCCCGGCAGGCTCCAGGAGCAGGATCGAGGTCTCCTCCTCGGCGAGGGGACAGTGCTCGACGCCCTTCGGGACGACGTACAGCTCACCGGGGCCCAGCTCCACGTCCCCGTCGCGGAGCTGGATGGTGAGGCGGCCCGCGACGACGAGGAAGAGCTCGTCGGTGTCCTCGTGGCGGTGCCAGACGAACTCGCCCTCGAGCTTGGCGACTTTGACCTCGTAGTCGTTCACGGTGGCGATCGTGCGCTGGGCGAAGTGCTCGGTGACCTGGGCCAGCTGCTCTGCGACATTCACGGCGTTGTTCATGAAGTGAGCGTGCCGCGCGGGCATGGTCTTCTTCTTGTACGTTCCTGGCATGGGCAGCGCTCGGGACAGCAACAGCACCCGGGTCAGCGCCTGGCAGCCGCGGGTCGCGGGCATCGCCGAGGTGTTCCACGCCCACTTCACCGACCACGCCTACCCGGTGCACACCCATGACACCTGGGACCTGATGATCCTGGACGACGGATCGGTGGACTTCGGCGTCGACCGGCACCGGCACGGCGCCGCGAGCACCGGCTCGTCCTCCGGCTCGGTGATCCTGCTGCCGCCCGGCGTCCCGCACGACGGAAGGACCGTGCACGCCGGCGGCTTCCGCAAGCGCGTCCTGTACCTCGACACGAGCGTGGTCCCCGCCCACCTCACCGGTGCGGCCGTCGACACCCCCGTGCACGGCGACCCGCTGCTGCACCACCGCATCCGGAGGCTGCACACGGCGCTCGCGACGGCCGGGGACGAGTTCGAGGCCGAGGCACGGCTCGTTCTCGTACGAGAGAGGCTCCTGGGGCATCTCACGGCGGCGCCCGGACCGCGCGAGCAGGGGCGCCGGGAGGCCTCCCGACTGGCGGCCGCCCTGCGGGAGTTGCTGGATGCCCGGATATCTGCCGGAATATCCCTGAGTGAGGCGGGGACGCTGCTGCACGCCGACCCGACCCATCTGATCCGCAGCTTCCGGCAGACGTACGGCCTGCCTCCGCACAGCTACCTCACCGGCCGCCGCATCGACCTCGCCCGGCGGCTGCTGCTCACAGGAATGCGCCCGGCCGCAGTCGCCACCGAAGTGGGCTTCTACGACCAGGCGCACCTGAACCGGCACTTCACCCGGTACGTGGGCACCACGCCCACCCGGTACGTCAGGCCTTCGGGGCCACCTTCGAAAGGCCGTTGATGATCCGGTCCATCGCGTCCCCGCCCGTCGGGTCCGTCAGGTTGGCCAGCATCTTCAGCGTGAACTTCATCAGCATCGGGTGGGTGAGACCGCGCTGCGTCGCGATCTTCATGATCTTCGGGTTGCCGATGACCTTCACGAAGGCACGGCCGAGCGTGTAGTAACCGCCGTACGTGTCCTTGAGGACCTTCGGGTAGCGCTGCAGCGCCAACTCCCGCTGGGCGGGCGTCTGGCGGGCCGCCGCCTGGACGATCACATCTGCGGCGATCTGTCCGGATTCCATGGCGTACGCGATGCCCTCGCCGTTGAACGGGTTCACCATGCCGCCCGCGTCACCGACCAGGAGCAGGCCCTTGGTGTAGTGCGGCTGGCGGTTGAAGGCCATCGGCAGGGCCGCGCCGCGGATCGGCATCGTCATGTTGTCCGGGGTGTAGCCCCAGTCCTCGGGCATGGACGCGCACCAGGCCTTCAGGACCTCGCGCCAGTCCAGCTCCTTGAAGGCGGCGGAGGAGTCGAGGATGCCGAGCCCGACGTTGGACGTGCCGTCGCCCATGCCGAAGATCCAGCCGTAGCCGGGCAGCAGCCGGTCCTGGGCGCCGCGGCGGTCCCACAGCTCCAGCCAGGACTCCAGGTAGTCGTCGTCGTGCCGCGGGGACTTGAAGTACGTCCGTACGGCGACGCCCATGGGGCGGTCGTCGCGGCGGTGCAGACCCATCGCGAGCGACAGGCGGGTGGAGTTGCCGTCCGCGGCGACCACCAGCGGCGCGTGGAAGGTGACCGGGGTCTTCTCCTCGCCGAGCTTGGCGTGCACACCGGTGATGCGGCCCGTGCGGTCGTCGACGATCGGGGCGCCGACGTTGCAGCGCTCGTGCAGCCGGGCGCCCGCCTTCTGCGCCTGGCGGGCCAGCTGCTCGTCGAAGTCGTCGCGCTTGCGGACGAGTCCGTAGTCCGGGAACGAGGCGAGGTCCGGCCAGTCGAGCTGGAGCCGGACGCCACCACCGATGATGCGCAGGCCCTTGTTCCGGAGCCAGCCGGCCTCTTCGGAGATGTCGATGCCCATGGACACCAACTGCTTGGTGGCCCTCGGCGTGAGCCCGTCACCGCAGACCTTCTCCCTGGGGAAGGCGGTCTTCTCGAGGAGCAGGACGTCGAGTCCGGCCTTCGCCAAGTAGTACGCGGTCGTGGAGCCGGCCGGGCCGGCCCCGACGACGATCACGTCCGCCGTCTGGGCCGTGTTGGTGGCGGGGGGCTGCAGCTCGGTCACGGCGGGTTCTCCCCTGGGCGTAAGAATTTTGCGTGTCAAGCGCGCTGGACACGTGCAGTCTATGGGGGCGTACTGATCACAGAACTGAAGGGCTGCCCCGCATGACCCCTCCGCGTAATGAGACGGCTCCTGTCATCCGGCTGCGCGTCCCCACCGAAGAGGACGCCTACGCCTGGCACGAGGTCTTCAACGACCCGGAGGTCATGGAATTCCACGGCGGCAAGGCGGCCGAGCTCTCCTTCTACGAGGAGCTGACCGCCCGGCAGCGCAAGCACGACGCCGAGTTGGGCTTCTGCTTCTGGACCGTCCTGGACGAGGACGACCAGGTGCTCGGCTTCGTGGGCGCCCAGCCCTGGCCGCACGAGACGGGCCCGGTCGGCGAGATCGAGATCGGCTGGCGGCTCGCCCGCGCGGCCTGGGGCCGGGGCATCGCCACGACGGCGGCCCGGATGACCCTTGAGCGGGTGCGCGCGGCCGGGGTGTCGAACGTGGTCGCGATGGTCAACGCCCGCAACGAGCGGTCGATCGCGGTGATCCAGCGGCTCGGCATGGAGCTGGCCGAGCGCTTCACGACGTCGGGCGGGCTCGAGGGGCACCGGTACACGCTGGTGCTGTAGCGGCCCCAACCTCCTTGTCCCCCAAGCCGGTTGAGTTCTGACCGGGCGCTTCCGGGCACGCCACGGGCCGTCTACGCTTCCGGTACGGCTGGGGGTGACGCATTGCCCAGGAAACCACCCAAGGCACCCGAGGTGCGGGTCCCGAAACTGGTCGGCCTGATGGCCGAGGACGCACGCGAAGAGGCATCGCTGCACGGCTTGGTGCTCGAGGCGCCGAGCCGCCCCGACTTCCTCGATCTGATCACCGATTACGTCGTACGTCAGATACCGCTGCCCGGCGCCGAGGTCCCCTGGGGCTCGCCCGTCGTCGTCTGGTTCGACTTCGGCGAGGGTGAGGGCGAGGGCGGGGCCGGGGTGCGCGAGCCCCGGACGCCGAAGCCGCCGAGCGGCGGGATGCGGCGGGAGATCCCCGAACCTGAACCCGGGGCGAGCGGGGAGTGGGTCATTCCGGCGCACTGATCCGGGGACGTACCCCTCCAGAGATCCGGGGACGTACCCCCCAGAGATCCGGGGACGTACCCCCCCCCAGAGGTCAGAAGACCGAGAGGCCGGTCAGCGTCGTGAAGCGGTCGAGCGCCGCCACGCCCGCCACCGAGTTGCCGCGCTCGTCGAGGCCCGGGCTCCACACGGCCAGGGTGCAGCGGCCCGGCACCACCGCGATGATGCCGCCGCCGACGCCGCTCTTGCCGGGCAGGCCGACGCGGTACGCGAAGTCGCCCGCGGCGTCGTAGGTGCCGCAGGTCATCATCACCGCGTTGATCTGCTTGGCCTCGCTGCGGGTCAGCAGCCTGCTGCCGTCGGCCAGCAGGCCGTGGCGGGCCAGGAACCCGGTGGCCAGGGCGAGATCGGCGCAGCTCAGCACGGTCGAGCACTGCCGGAAGTAGTGGTCCAGGAGCCTCGGGACCGGGCCGCGGATCCGGCCGTACGACGCCATGAAGTGGGCCAGCGCGGCGTTGCGGTCGCCGTTCGCGGTCTCGGAGCGGGCCACTTCCTCGTCGAAGCCGACCTCACAGTTGCCGGTCTCGGCGCGCAGGAACTCCAGGAGCGTGCCGGCCGCGTCGCCGGTCAGGGCCTGCAGACGGTCGGTGACGGCGAGGGCGCCCGCGTTGATGAACGGATTGCGCGGAATCCCGTTCTCGTACTCCAACTGCACCAGGGAGTTGAAGGGGTTGCCGGAGGGTTCGCGGCCGACGTGCTCCCAGAGCGCGGCACCGTCCCTGGCGAGGACCAGGGCCAGCGTGAAGACCTTCGTGACGGACTGCGCGGAGAACGGGGTCTGCCACTCCCCCACCCCGTACACCTTGCCGTCGAGGTCGGCGATGGCCATGCCGAAGCGGTGCGGGTCGATGCCGGCGAGGGCCGGGATGTAGTCGGCGGAGCGGCCGCGGCCGGGGAGCGCGGCGATCTCCTCGGCGATCTGGTCCAGTACGTCCTGGTAGTTCAGGTCCGGCACCAGGCTCACCCGGCTACGCCTTGAAGCCGCGGTGCAGCGCGACCACACCGCCGGTGAGGTTGCGCCAGGCGACCTTGTCCCAGCCGGCGCCCTGAAGACGCTTGGCGAGCGCGGGCTGGTCGGGCCACTCGCGGATCGACTCGGCGAGATAGACGTACGCGTCCGGGTTCGAGGACACCGCGCGGGCGACCGGCGGCAGCGCGCGCATCAGGTACTCGGTGTAGACCGTGCGGAACGGGGTCCAGGTGGGCTGGCTGAACTCGCAGATGACGACGCGGCCGCCGGGCTTGGTGACGCGGTACAGCTCGCGCAGGGCCTGGTCCGTCTCCTGTACGTTCCGCAGGCCGAAGGAGATCGTGACCGCGTCGAAGACGTTGTCCTGGAAGGGCAGCTTCGTCGCGTCGCCCGCGGTGAGCGGGAGGTGCGGGTTGCGCTTCTTGCCGACCTGGAGCATGCCGAGCGAGAAGTCGCAGGGGACGACGTACGCGCCCGCCTGGGCGAAGGGGAGGCTCGACGTCGCGGTGCCTGCGGCGAGGTCGAGGATCTTCTGCGCCGGGCGCGCGTCGACCGCCCTCGCGACCTCCTTGCGCCAGAGGCGGGCCTGGCCGAGGCTCAGCACGTCGTTGGTGACGTCGTACTTCTCGGCGACGCCGTCGAACATCTCGGCGACTTCGTGGGGCTGCTTGTCCAAGGATGCGCGGGTCACGGTTGCCATTCTGGCAGGGCATGGGGCGGTGCCCCTGGTTGCCCCCTGGTGTGGCGGGACGCTGTGAGGGCGCTCACGGCTTCTTGAGGGAGCGGAGGAGCTGGGCGAGGCTCTCCGGGGTGGTGGTCAGGCTGGATTTGGGGGTGTCGCTTTCGCGGAGGTGGATGGTGGCGTGGGTGGTCGCGAGTTCGAGGCAGGCGTTGCCGTCGCCGCCACCGGAAAAGCTCGACTTCTGCCAGTTCATCGCTTACCTCAATGTTCCTTGGCCATGTGGTGGATGAAATCCCGTGACCGCTCGGGGGTGAGCGACACTTCCTCCAGCCTATGGAAAAGTGTTCGAAAGCGGGCCAGTTGGGCCTCGGAATCAAGGAACGCCGTGCCATGGGGCGCATCTCGCAGGACGGTGTCCAGCCGAGGGATCACGCCGCCCATGTGCACCATGGCACTGCTGGAACCGGCGAAACCGTCCAGGTCGTAGGGGATGACCCGAACCGTCACATGCTCCGCCGTGGAGAGTTCGAGGATGCGGGTGAGTTGAGTGCGGTAAGCAGTGCGGTCGCCGACTCGGAATCGCAGGGCTGATTCGTGGATCAGGGTCTCGTACGGGATCGGATTCTCACCCTCGATGACGGTACGGCGACGCATGCGGTGGCCGACGCGAGGTTCCAGTTCGCTGGCCGGAAGTTCGGGGACCCGGAACGAGAAGAGCGCGCGAGCGTAGTCCTCTGTCTGGAGCAGCCCTGGCACCTGGAGGAAATCCACATCACGCCGCCACGTCGCATGCCACTCCAGCTCGGACAGGTCCAGGAAGGGTGCGGGCAGCACCCCTCGGTACTCCTCCCACCAGCCACGAGTCCGGTCCGTCGCCATCGTCACGAGCGCATCGATCAGCGCCCCGTCCGTGCAGGTGTAGTGGGAGGCGAGTCGGCGTACTCGCTCCTCACTGACACCTGCGAGGCCGAACTCGATCTGACTCATCTGGGCGGAACTCGCTCCGAGCAACGCTGCGGCCTCGGTCGCCTTCAGGCCTGCGGCATCCCGAAGTCTGCGTAGTTCAGCGCCCAGACGGACCTGCCGTGCCGTCGGGTGTCGCCTGATGGGCATTCACCAACTCCCTTACAGAGGTGCCCCATTCGGGTGCCAGATTACGCGAACAGCTTGCGCCGTATTGAATTTTAGCCCTACCGTCGGTGACGCGTCGCAAACGCTGCGAGACCGGGACCCCGGAAGCGCACCGCCCCGTCATGCCATGACGAAGGTGACACTGCCACCGCCCAGCCGTCCGCCGCGCGCCAACAACTCCTCCCTCACTCAACGGAGTTCGTCATGCCGCAAAACGAAGACCCAGGGGAACCCTGGGAGTACACCCTGTACATCCCGCACACGCCACGCGCGGTGACGGTCTGCCGCCACACCCTGCGCCACATCCTGGCCCTGCACGGTTTGCCTCACCTGGCCGACCTCGCGGAGCTCCTCGCGTCGGAGCTGATCGGCAACGCGGTGCGCCACACCAAGGGCCCGGCGGCGCTGCGGCTGCGTTGGGCGGGTGGCGTCCTGCGGGTCGGGGCGTGGGACGCGGACCGCACACCGCCCACTCCGCCGCTGGGCCTGGCTGCAGATGACGCGGAGGAGGGTCGCGGCCTCAACCTGGTCCGCGCCTGCGCCGGCACCTGGGGCTGGCATCCCCTGACTTCGAATGGCGACCACGGCAAGTACGTGTGGTGCGAACTCGGCGCCGCGTAGCGAGGTAGGAGCGAAAAGCCTGATTGCGTGGCTGGTGGGGGTGGGTGGTTGCGCGGACCTCCGTCTGTTTCGTCGCTGCCTGCGGGTGCTCTGCGGGCTGGCTTTCCCCAACTGATGTCAGTACGGGGCCACAGGGGAGAAGTCCCGACAACGGAAGAGGCGGGCGAAGAGCAAAGACAAAGACCGCAGCGAGAGAAGGGGATGGAGGGGGCGGGCGGAGGCTCGGAGGGCGAGCGAGGGAAGGGGGTGGGCGAGGGCTCGGAGGGCGGGCGGGAGCTCGGAGGGCGGTCTGGGGGCCTAGTGGGGGGAAACGGGCAACAGAACCAGCACAAAAGGGACGCTCTTGCGCCCCATTCCCCCCACTAGGCCTCCAGACCCCGCCCTCCGCCGCCTCCTGGGGGGAAAGGGGCTCACCTAACGGGCAAACCGGGCACCCCGACGCCACTTTCCGCACGGCTAGCCCCAGCCTCCCGATCCCGGGCTCGCGCCTCCCCCTCCCGAGCTCGTACCCCCAGCCCAGACCAGCGCTTCCCCCGCCGGGCCCGCACTTCCCAGCCCCAGACCAGCGCTTCCCCCGCCGAGCCCGCACTTCCCAGCCCCGGGCCCGCACCTCCCCCACCGGGCCCGCAACTCCCCCCCGTCGGGCCCGCACTTCCCCTCCAACCCCCTCCCCCTCCCCCCTCCGTCCCTTTCTCTCGCTGCGGTCTTTGTCTTTCGGCTTTGCCCTTCCCCCACCTCTTCCATCACCGGCAGCCACCTCCCTGGGCCCCGTACTGACAGCAATTGGGGAAAGCCAGCCACCGAACACCCGCAGCCAGCAACGAGACAGACGGAGGTCCGCGCAACCACCCACCCCCACCAGCCACGCAATCAGGCAGTTGATCAGTTGCCCCTACCCCCACACGACAGCACCGCCGAGACCCGCAGTCGCGCCCGCCGGCCAGGCCAGGCCAGGCCAGGCCGCAGCGAACTCGGCGCCGCCCAGCTCGTTGACCAGCCCGGCACAGAGAGGAGGTGCGATGGTCAGCTCGTCGCATGTTGGTGATCGCGTCCCAGGGCAAGAAGGACGAGGCCAAGCGCCGCAGCGATGCTCGCCCAGCTCACCGAGTCGGGTCTCGTTGACGCCGGTGCACAGAAGATCTGGAGGGAACTGGTAACGGGATCCCCCTCCTGAACGAGGGGGCTTTCAGCCTCCTGGCTGAGGGCCGCCGTTTCCAGCACCAGCCAACAAGTACGTGGGAGGTGAACCAAGTTGGCTACGTTTCGCGTACGACAGAAGACCGACCGGGCTGTGCTTCACCAGCAGCTCGCTCTCGAATTCGAGTCAGCAGACACCCCTCGGATCGGGGACGAAACGGGGCTCGAAGACCGCAGTGCGGTACCGGGCGCGGAACATGTGCGAGGTGAGATCCCTGCCGCTTCACCCGGCGGCGGGGGCGTCACCCCCGAGCCCTGCGTGGCCGGGGAGGAGGCACGTGAGTGCCACCCTTACGTGTTCGTACTCGACAAGAACGGGCACCCGTTGCAGCCCACCAGCCCGGCACGGGCCAGGAAGCTCCTCAACAAGGGACGGGCTGTGGTTCACCGGCACACCCCGTTCGTGATCCGCCTCAAGGACCGCACGCTCGAACTGTCGGAGGTGGACGGGGTGGAATTGGGCATCGACCCCGGCTCGAAGCACACCGGGATCGCCGTGTTCACCCACGTGGCCGGGGAGCGCCGGGGCCGGTACGCGATCCAGCTCGACCACCGGGGCACGACGATCCGCAAGAAGCTGGAGCAGCGGGCCGCCTACCGCCGGGGACGCCGGACTCGCAACCTGCGTTACCGGGCGCCTCGCTTCTCCAACCGGACGAGGCCGAAGGGTTGGCTCGCTCCGTCTCTGCGTCACCGGGTGGTGACCACCCTGTCGTGGACCTCGCGCCTGGCCCGCTGGGCCCCGGTGCGGGCGGCACAGGTGGAGCGAGTCGCGTTCGACACCCACGCCCTCAGCGCCGACGGGCCGTTGGAAGGGGCCGAGTACCAGCACGGCACCCTGCACGGCATGGAGGTGCGCGAGTACCTGCTGGCCAAGTTCGGCCGGGCCTGCATCTACTGCGGCGTCACCGGCGTGCCCCTCAACATCGACCACGTCCACCCGAGGTCGAAGGGCGGCTCGGACCGAGTCTCCAACCTCGTCCTGGCCTGCATCCCCTGCAACGAGACCAAGGCGAACCGGCCGGTAGAAGAGTTCGCGCCGCATCGGGCCGCCGACATCCTCAAGCGGGCCAAAGCCCCGCTGCGGGACGCCGCGGCTGTCAACTCCACCAGGTGGGTCCTGTGGCAGGCCCTCGGCGACATGCTGCCCACCCACACCGCCTCGGGCGGGCGAACCAAATGGAACCGCACCCGCACCCACCTGCCCAAGACCCACACCCTGGATGCCCTCGCCGTGGGCACGCTCGACACCATCACCGAGATCGTCACCACCGTGCTGGTCGTCGGTTGCACTGGGCGCGGCACTCATACCCGCACCCGGCCGAACCAGCACGGCTTCCCCCGGCTGCGGATGCCGAGGCAGAAGCAGTTCTTCGGCTACCAGACCGGCGACCTTGCCCGAGCCGTCGTCCCCATCGGGAAGAAGGCCGGGACCTACACCGGCCGGATCGCCGTCCGCTCCACCGGCAGGTTCAATATCACCACCGCCCACGGCACCGTCCAAGGCATCCGGCACACACGCTTCCGCCTGCTCCAACGCGCAGACGGCTACGCCTACGCCACCCAACCCGAAGGCCTCAGCACAGACCACGGCTAGCAGACATCGGCCCGTCCAGAGGGCGAATCGCCTTTCCCTGCCCCGCCATGAGGGAGCTTCGTTTCCTCTCCCAGTTAAGGCAGGGAGTATCCACAAAGGACATCCGAATGACGTCCGTGAACTACTTCTTCCGGCACCCGATGGCCTTGAAGGTGCGCGAGGAAGGCCGCGAGGAAGGCCGGGCACAGGCCCGAGCCGAGATGATCCTGGAGATCCTCGATTGGCGGGACATCCCCGTACCGCCCTCCGTCCGCGACCGCGTCCTGGCCTGCACGGACCTCGACCAGCTCCACGCCTGGGCCAAGCGAGCCGTCCAGGTCGACAACGCGGAAGACCTGTTCGTCCCCGGCGCCGCCTGACCCCACTCGGCATCGGCACCGCGGGCGTCTCCGCCGGGCTCAGCGACTCCGGTGCACCAGCCGGCCGCCGATCACCGTGGCCACGCAGGTCGAGGCCCCGCGTCGGACCAGATCGGCGCGGTCCTCGACGTCGAACACGGCGAACCGGGCGGGTCCGCCGACTGCCAACTGAGGTAGCAGCACCAGTGGCTTCGGGGAGAACGACACCGGGCCGGGCAGCCGCTGCGGCCGTCCGGCGAAGGCGAGCCCGACCCCTCGGGCCGCATCGAGCGCCGCCTTCGACCGCAGCTCACCGGCGATCGCGACCGTGCCGTGCGCAAGCAGCCGCTGCACACCGCGGCGCGCGCTCGGGCCGAGCCGGGCCGGTTCGGCGGCGAAGAGCTCCCGCGCCCGCTGCCCGCCGATCGGCACGTTGCCGAACTCGTCGGCCTCGCGCGGGTCCGGGTGGTACGTCGACTCGAGGATCTCCGGTCCGTACGGATTGAGCAGACCGGGAGTCAATACACCGGGCCAGCGCCGCACCCGGGCGGAGGGGTGTGCGGCGGCCAGCTCCTCGTACGGCCCGAGGGCCGCGACAGTGTCGCCTTCGACGAGGACCGAGCCCTCGTCAGTGGCGTGAATAGTCAGCAAGGCAGGCTCAGTTGGAGGCCAGGAGCTTCAGCTCCGGGTGGGCCGTGCCGCCCTCGATCGCGATGGATGAAATGTGCGAGGCGACGCGGTCGTCCACCGGATCGTTCGCCGGGTCGTCGTGCACCACCAGGTGCTCGTACGTCGTCGCGCGCTGCGCCGGGACGCGGTCCGCCGTGCGGATCATTTCGATCATCTCGCGGAGGTTCGAGCGGTGCTTGGCGCCGGCCGACGAGACGACGTTCTCCTCCAGCATCACCGAGCCGAGGTCGTCCGCGCCGTAGTGCAGGGTCAGCTGGCCGGCGTCCTTGCCGGTGGTCAGCCAGGAGCCCTGGATGTGCGCGACGTTGTCGAGGAAGAGGCGGGCGATCGCGATCATGCGCAGGTACTCGAAGATCGTCGCCTGGGTGCGGCCCTTGAGGTGGTTGTTCTCGGGCTGGTACGTGTACGGGATGAAGGCCCGGAAGCCCCCGGTCCGGTCCTGTACGTCGCGGATCATGCGCAGGTGCTCGATGCGCTCGGCGTTGGTCTCGCCCGTGCCCATCAGCATGGTCGACGTGGACTCGACCCCGAGCCCGTGCGCCAGCTCCATGATCTCCAGCCAGCGCTCGCCCGACTCCTTGAGCGGGGCGATCGCCTTGCGGGGACGGGCGGGCAGCAGTTCGGCGCCCGCGCCCGCGAAGGAGTCGAGGCCGGCGGCGTGGATGCGCTGGATGGCGTCCTCGGCGGAGACCTTCGAGATGCGGGCCATGTGCTCGACCTCGGACGCGCCGAGGGAGTGGATGACCAGCTGGGGGAAGTTCTGCTTGATCGCCGCGAAGTGCTCTTCGTAGTACTCGACGCCGAAGTCCGGGTGGTGGCCGCCCTGGAACATCACCTGGGTGCCGCCCAGCTCGACGGTCTCCGCGCAGCGGCGCAGGATGTCGTCGAGGTCGCGGGTCCAGCCCTTCTTGGTGTCCTTGGGGGCCGCGTAGAAGGCACAGAACTTGCAGGCCGTGACGCACACGTTGGTGTAGTTGATGTTGCGCTCGATGATGTACGTCGCGATGTGCTCCGTACCGGCGTACCGGCGCTTGCGGACGGTGTCGGCGGCGGCGCCGAGCGCGTGCAGCGGGGCGTGGCGGTAGAGGTCGAGCGCCTCTTCCGGTGTGATCCGGCCACCCTCGGCGGCGCGGTCCAGGACGGACTGAAGGTCGGCCTTCTCGGTCACCGGGATGTCCTTTTCGGCAGGCTGTGGGCGGGCGTCTTCAGCGTACGCCAGGGCCCCGGGCGGCCCGCCGGGGCACCCGGCCCCGGACGGGGAGGGCTCAGGACTCGGGCAGGTCCACCAGGCGGACCGTGCTGAGGATCTGCCGGACGGTCGCGCCCGGGACCTCGCCCTTCTCGCCCTTCACCCCGGTGTAGGTCCAGGACACGAAGTCGCCGTCGGCGTTCTCGAAGGTGAACGTGGTGGCCGTGCCGTCGGTGGCGCACTTCGCGTTCTTCTTGGCCTTCTTCGCGCCGTCCGAGGATGCCGTGACGAGGCTGCCGTTGAGGCCGGACTTGGTGACGTACGACTCGGCCTCGCCGGTCCTGATGTTCTTCCTGTCCGGTTGGGCGTACGCGCCGAAGACCCAGGTCTCCGCGTTGTCACGGGCCGCCTGCTTGAGGGTCACTGCACCCTTCTCGCGCCGCGAGCCGACCGAGCCGAGCGGGGTGAAGCCGTCGGCGGTCGTGCACCACTCCTCGTTGAGGACGGCCACGCCCATGAAGCCGACCAGCGGTGTCTCCTCCTCGTCGCGGGCGTCCGCGACGTAGGTGGACCAGGTCGGGGCCTTGAGCTTCCAGTCCTTGGGCACGTCGTAGGCCATGCCCGTCTTGGGGTTCACCACGACCTGCCAGCCGGCGATCACCGGCTTGAGGTCGTCGGCGTCGCGCGGGTTGTCCTCGGAGGGCTTGGCCGAAGTCGCGGTGGAGGTCGGCGTGGGCTTGGCGTCGTCCTTCTTGTCCTTGTCGCCGCCGAGCACGAGATAGCCGGTGACGCCCGCGCCGATGACGACGGCCGCGGCCGCGACCACGGCGATGACCGTCGTGTTCCTACGTCGCCCGGGACCGCCCGGACCGCCGGGCGGGGGCACCTGCCCGCCGGCCGGCGCGGTGGGCGCCGACCAGGAGGCCTGCCCCGCCTGCTGATAGCCGGGCTGCAGATACGGGTTGGGTTCCTGCCCCTGCTCGCTCATGGCCAGCACCCTAGAGGTGCCCGGGGCCGGACGAAACCGCCGGGTCAGGTGAGGCAGGAGAGGCCGGTCACTTGAGGCGGGAGAGCCGCGCCTCCGGATTGCCGCCCTCCGGATTGTCCGAGCTGTACTGGAGGTCGTCGCCGACCGGGCGGAGCGTCACGGGGTGGTCGCCCTTGGTGCAGCGGTCGTCGTCCGGGTCCTTGGGGCGTCCCGTCGCGAGGATCTGCTTGTCGGAGGCCTCCTTCAGGATGAGGACGTCCGCGCAGAGGTCGTTGCCGAGCAGGTCGGTCTGGTTGATCGTGCCGAACTGTTCGCCCGGCTTCGCCTGCTTGATGGTGACCTTGAGCGTGCCGCCCGGCAGCGAGCCGCCCAGGGCTTTGACATCGCCCTCCCAAGTGCCCAGATAGCGCTGGGGAATCGCCTTCGGGGCTGTATCGGCAGGCGGTTGATTCCCGGCGCCCTTCGAGGTGTCCCCGTCGCCCGTCATCAGCCCGAGTACGAAATACGAGCCGACGGTGACCGCGGCGAGCGCCCCGGCGACCGCGAGGGCCACGGTGCAACTGACGCGCCGCCCCCGGCCGTTCTCGGTCTGCGAGGTGGTCGCGGCGACCGAGACGGAGAGCTTGCCCGGTCCGGGCGTGGTGTCGGCGGGCCCGGACGTGCGGGGCGCGGGGACCACCGCGTCGGAGGGCTCCGCGGGGCCCGAGGCGGAAACGGAGCCCGGGGCAGCAGCGGGCCCCGAGGCAGAAGCAGGCGACACGGGCGCCCCGTACGAGGGATCCGGCGGCCCGAACCCCGGCGTCACCGCACCCCCGGACCCCGCCGGCGCCCCCACCGAAGGACTGCTGAACGCCACCGGCCCCGAACCCCCATGAGCCGCAGCCGCCCCCGTCTCCCCCGCGTCCAGGTCGAGCAGCCGCACCGCGCTCCGGCTGACCTGCTCGACCAGCGGGCCCGGCAGCCACCCGGCGGCCGCGAGCGAGGCGGCGCCCTGGGGCGCGAGCCGCCGGGCGATCTCGGCGGGCTTCGGCCGCGCGCCCGGGTCCTTGGTGAGGCAGGCGCTCACCACGTCGCGCAAGTCGCCCTCGGGGAGCGTGATTTCGGGCTCCCCGTGGACGACCTTGTAGAGCAGCGCCGCCGAGGAGTCCCCGCTGAACGGCGAATGCCCGGTGGCCGCGTACGCCAGGACCGCGCCCAGCGAGAAGACGTCGGAGGCGCCCGTGACGCCCTTGCCGAGGATCTGCTCGGGCGCCATGTAGCCGGGCGAGCCGATGGAGACGCCGGTCGAGGTGAGCGAGGCGGTGCCGTCCGTGGCCCGGGCGATACCGAAGTCGATGAGGCGCGGCCCGTCCAGGGTGAGCAGCACGTTGGACGGCTTCACGTCGCGGTGGACGAGCCCGAGCGCGTGGACGGCCGCAAGCGACTCGGCGAGGCCCGCACCGAGGACGCGTACCGAATGGTCGGGAAGGGACGGCAGCGACCCGCGCTCGCCCACCGCCTGGGACAGCGAGGGCCCCGCCACGTACCCGGTCGCGACCCACGGCACCGAGGCCTCCGGATCCGCGTCGAGCACCGGCGCCGTCCACGCCCCGCCGACCCGGCGGGCCGCCTCGACCTCGCGGCGGAAGCGGGCCCGGAACTCCTCGTCCAGGGCGAAGTGCGGATGCACCACCTTGATCGCGACCGTGCGCCCGCCCGCGTTGCGGCCCAGATAGACGCGGCCCATCCCGCCCGCGCCCAGCCGCCCGAGCAGCCGGTAGGGGCCGATGACCGTGGGCTCACCGGCCTCCAGCGGCTGCATGGCCTTGTCCGGCAACGGCTGCACGGCGTTCGCCTCCCCCTCAGAGCTGCGCCTGGCCACCGAGCTTCCACCCGGCGGGCACGCTGTCCAAAAGCGTACGGCCCAGGGCGGCCGCGAAGTGGCCAGGATCACTTCACCTCGGACGGTCCGGGCGGGAACCCGGACCCACCCCATTCCCCTCTACATGTCCGGAATGCCCGCACTTCGCATTCCGCCCACCGCTCGTCCCCTGCCCAGGCATTCCTGCCCCAGCCCTCCCCGGAGTCACCGATGAAACGCCCCTCCAAGACCCTGATCGCGGCCCTCGCCCTCGGCTCGGCCCTGGCGATGGCGGGCTGCTCCAACCAAGGCGACCCGGTGAGCTTCGGCGGACCGACCCAGCAGGGCAAGGCGAACCCGAAGTCCGACAGCCAGGTCCAGTTGCCGTCCAACCCGCGCAACTGGGAGACCCAGCGGACCCTGGCCAACGGCACGACGATCGGCAAGACCAGGCTCGACGGCAAGAAGTCCGGCTTCTCCGGCGACGTATGGGTGTGGGCGCCCAAGCAGTACTTCCAGGACGAGTACAAGGACAGCGCGTTCCCGGTCCTGATGGCGCTGCCCGGCTCCAACGGCTTCCCCACCAACTACTGGATGGGCGGCGACCTCAAGCTGCAGGAGAACATCCAGGAGATGGCGGACAGCGGCAAGAGCCTGCCGTTCATCGTGGTCATGCCGGTGCTCAACCCGAACAAGGACTACTACTACGACGGCTCCGACATCCCGAACCAGCCGAAGATGGGCACCTGGATCTCGGACGACGTGCCGGACCTGGTCCGGGAGAACTTCCGCACCTTCAAGTCCCGTGACGGCTGGGGCTTCTTCGGCTCCTCCTCCGGCGGCTACGTCGGCATGAAGACGGTCCTGCAGCACCCGGAAAAGTTCCGCGCGGCCATCGCGGGCGGCCCCGACACCCGCCCCGACTCCCCGCTGTGGAAGGGCCACGAGAAGGAGAAGCAGGCCAACAACCCGGAGAAGCTCGCCGCCGACCTGATCAAGAAGGGCGGCCCCAAGGTGAACCTGTCGATCATGATGGGCACCAAGGAGAGCGGCCAGGCCAACATCAAGAAGTTCATGGACAAGCTCAACAAGGGCCCCATCGACATGCAGTTGCACTGGATCAAGGACGGCACGCACAGCGGCCGCCTGTACGCCAAGGCCCTGGGCGACGGCCCGTTGGAGTGGCTGAGCAAGCACATGCTGGCGCCGACCCCGAGCAAGTAGCTCACCCCATACCTGCGGCCTCGAGGGAACCCTGACCCCCTCGGGGCCGCAGTACGTCCCACGCGCTCAGGGCGCTCAAGGCGCCAGCAGATCCACCCGCACATCCGGCGCGAACCCGGTCGTCGCCCCGACCCGGCGGGCGAACTCCCGCACCCCGGCGAGCTGTTCAGGACCGAAGCGGAAGTCGAGCGTGGTGAAGTACCGCTCCAGGACACCTGCGTCGAAGCTCTCCCAGCGCGCCGCCTGCTCCGCGACCTTGGCGACCTCTTCGAGGGACACGTCGCGGGAGGCCAGGAAGGCCTCGTGCACCTGCCGTACGACGTGCGGCTCGCGCTCCAGGTAGTCGCGCCGGGCGGCCCACACCGCGAAGACGAACGGCAGGCCCGTCCAGTCCTTCCACATCTGGCCCAGGTCGTGCACCTCGAGCCCGAGCTGCGGCCCGTCGTGCAGATTGGCCCGCAGCGCCGCGTCCCCGATCAGCACGGCGGCGTCCGCCTCGCGCATCATGAGGCCGAGGTCGGGCGGACATGTGTAGTAGTCGGGCTCGACGCCGATGTGCTCCGAGAGCAGCAGCTGCGCCAGACGTACGGACGTCCGCGAGGTCGACCCGAGGGCGACCCGTGCCCTGTCCAGCTGGTCGAGGGGCAGCTGGGACACGATCACGCACGACATCACCGGGCCGTCGCAGCCCACCGCGATGTCGGGCAGCGCGACCAGCTGGTCGGCGTGCTTGAGGAATTCCACGAGGGTGATCGGGGCGATGTCGAGCTCGCCCCGCACCAGCTGCTCACTGAGCTTCTCCGGGGTGTCCTTCGAAAGCTCCAGGTCGAGCAGGGTTCCGGTCCGTGCGAGCCCCCAGTAGAGGGGCAGGCAGTTCAGAAACTGGATGTGTCCGACGCGTGGCCGGCTGCGGGGAGAATTGTCCACATCGCGAGGCTAGCCCCCGAGCGATACGGTGCGGCCTCTGGGGCACCCGAAGGACCCGTTCGACGGCCGTTTCAAAGAGCGCCCCAGGGGACCCTGTCAAGACCTCACACCCCAGTCGCGACAAGGCCCGTCAACCCTTCGGGGACCTCGCTCAAACATCCGGGTGACGTGATCTTGCCCCCTATCCTTTCCGGCAGGCTGCGTGCTAGGCTCGCCGCAAGTTGCAGTTTGGTTTCCCTTGCAGTACAGAGCCTGCGGAGCATGTAACCGCGGGCTCTCGTCGTTTTCAGACTTTCCTGGTTGTGCTTGACACGCGTGGGGTTCTGGAGCAGGGACACCCTTTGGCCCATAGGAGGGCTTTATGGCTACCGGAACCGTGAAGTGGTTCAACGCTGAAAAGGGCTTTGGCTTCATTGCCCAGGAAGGCGGCGGCCCGGATGTCTTCGTCCACTACTCCGCGATCAACGCGTCTGGCTTCCGCTCCCTCGAGGAGAACCAGGCCGTGAGCTTCGACGTCACGCAGGGCCCCAAGGGCCCGCAGGCCGAGAACGTCACCCCGGTCTGATCTCGGACCATCGCTCTTGATCCGGAACGCCTGACCCCACGGGTCGGGCACGGATAGCACCACCCAAGGAGCCCTGCTCCCGCTTCGGCGGGAAGCGGGGCTTCTGCCTTTTCGCTTGCCGCTTCCCCACGCGCACCTTGCCGCTCCCCCACCCGCACCTTGCCGCTCCCCTACGCGTACTCCGGGGCCGCGCTACGGGAGTGCGCATCCGCTGTCCTGGCCTGCTGCGCCGCCGCCAGGATCTGGGCGGCGATGCGGTCTGCCCGGGGCTCCCGGCCGAGCCACTTGGCCATATTGGTCTTCGCCATCGCGACACAGATCAGCCGCCGGTCACCGGCCCGGACGGTGAGACCGGTCCAGCCGGCCCGCACCTCGGTGAGCTCGCGCAGCGGCAGGCCCCGGGAGCGCAGCAGTCCCCGCACGACGACCTGGTCCTCCGTGACAGCCACCCGGCTGCGGAACACAAGGCCGAGGACGGCGAGATACCCGGCCGCCCAGCACGCCGTCTCCAACGGACCGGTGTCACCCAGCACATCGCCGACAAGGAGCACGCCCAAGAGCACGGCGCACAGCGCCCTTTCACTGCCGCCGACCCCCCATTCCCTGCGGGTGATCCGGCGGGGCGACTGGTGGGCCTGCATGGTGGGGCTGCCTTCCTCGTACGGGGGACGCGGAGGCGTCCATAAAGGAAGCGTAAAGGCGCGGGTCGTGGCATGACCGGGTCCAAGGCCCTTGGCACGGAAGGACCTTGGACCTTCGATTGCCGCCCAATGGAGGCGAACCGAGAGGTGGGCCTTTCCTACCGTTGGCCCTGAGGTGTATCGAAAGGACCCCCACACCATGGCCAACGCCAAGACCAGCAGGAAGAACGAGCAGCGGGCGGCCCGTGAGCGGCTGCGCGCCGAGCGGGAGGCCCAGGCCCGCAAGGCGAAGCTGCGCGGGCGGCTGCTCGTCGGCGGCGCCGTGGTCGTGGCGCTCGCCGTCGCGGGGAGCGTCGGCTGGTACGTCGCCCGGCCGGACGCCGACGCGGCCGCGGCCGAGAAGCCGCTGATCCAGCCGAAGCACACGAGCGGCACCACCGTCACCTACGGCAAGGCCGACGCGAAGCACACCCTGGACATCTGGCTCGACCCGCGCTGCCCGTACTGCGCGGGAGTCGAGACGGGGCTCGGCAAGACCATGAAGGAGCAGGCCGACGCGGGCACGTACAAGATCGAGTACCACTTCGCGACGTTCCTGGACGGCTCCCTGAAGGGCAAGGGGTCCAAGCGGGCGCTGAACGCGCTCGGCGCGGCCGTGAACGAGAGCCCCGAGAAGTTCATGGACTACCTCGGGGTGCTGTACGCCAACCACCCGGAAAAGGAGACCGACGACAAGTTCGGCTCCACCGCGACGCTGCTCGAACTCGCGGACCAGGTGGACGGGTTGCGGACCCCCGCCTTCAACCAGGCTGTGAAGGAACTCACGTACATGCCCTGGGTGGAGAAGGTGTCCAAGGAGTTCTACAACCAGAACAAGACCGGAACGCCGGAAGTGAGCCTTGACGGAAAGAAGCTGGATGTCCTTTCCGGCAAGGGAATTGACTCCATCTCGCCGGACGCGTTCAAGAAGCTGGTGGCCGATCAGTTGAAGGGCTGAGTTTCCCGGATCTTTGCCGACTCTTCACTCGGCGGGCGTGCAGTTGGATTCCCCACTGCACGCCCGTCGCTATTTGTGCGTGGCGTCACAGATAACTCTCAGACTCATCGTGCATGCTGCGCGGCAGGCAATCGCGAAGAGGAGAGGTGAGTGCGCAATGGCGGCGAACAAGGCCGGACGACTGCGCGTCCTGCTCGCGGTGGGCGCGCTGGTGTCGTGTGTCGTGGCCTTCGACGTGGGTGCCGGGACCACACAGACGGACGGTGTCTCCCTCGTGGAGGCCGAGGGCGCGCCCGCGTCGGACGCTCCGGCCAAGGTGGGCGCCCTGTTCAGCAACGATCTGGACGGCGGGCACTTCTGCACCGCGTCCGTCGTGCACAGCGAGGGCCGGAACCTGATCGTCACGGCCGCGCACTGTCTGGGGGACGGCGAGGGCGTGGTCTTCGCGCCCGGCTACCACGACGGCGAGGCGCCGTACGGGACCTGGAAGCTGGACAAGGTCTTCCAGGACGCCACGTGGACCGACGACGACCAGGAGAGCGAGGACGCCGACGTCGCCTTCGCCACCCTCGCGCCGAAGGACGGCAAGGAGATCGAGGACGTCACCGGCGCGACCACGCTGGACGCGAGCGGCCGCACCGGCGACAAGGTCACCGTCACCGGCTATCCGAGCTCCGAGGACGCCCCGCGGACCTGCACCAACACCGCCGGCAAGCACAGCGGCACGCAACAGCGCATCGACTGCCCCGACTTCGCCACCGGCACCAGCGGCAGCCCGTGGATCGCGAAGGACGGCAAGCTGGTGGGCATCCTGGGCGGCTATCAGGGGGGCGGCGACGAGGACGACGTGTCGTACAGCATCGTGCTCGGCAAGCTCACGGCCGACCTCTACAAGAAGGCCACGAGCAGTTAGGGGCGACGGGGATCAGGTCTCGTACAGCTCGTCCACCTCCCCCGAGTACCGCTCCACCACCGCCTTGCGGCGGACCTTGAGGCTCGGGGTGAGGAGGCCCGACTCGATGCTGAAGTCCTCGTCCAGGAGCGCGAAGGCGCGGATCCTGGCCGGCCGGGACACCTGCTCGTTGGCCGCCGCCACGGCCTGCCCGACCAGCTCGCGGACCCGGGGGTCACGGGCCAAGGGCTCCTCCAGCCGTACGTTCTCGCGGCCGGCCCAGCCCCGTACCTCCTCCTCGTCCAGCGTGATCAGCGCGACCGGGTAGGGCCTGCGGTCGCCGACCATGACCGCGCGGGAGACGTACCGGGACTGCTGGATGGCGAACTCGACCAGGGACGGGGTGAGGTTCTTGCCGCCCGACGTGATGATGAGGTCCTTCTTGCGGCCGGTGATGAAGAGATAGCCGTCCTCGTCCAGGTGCCCCAAGTCCCCGGTGTGCAGCCAGCCTTCAGCGTCCAGGGCCTCGGCGGTGGCGCCCGGATTGCCCTGGTAGCCGGGGAAGACGTTGGCCCCGCGGGCCAGCACCTCGCCGTCCTCGCCGACGCGGACGTCGCAGCCGGGGATGGGGCGGCCGACCGAGCCGTAGCGCAGGGCGCCCGGGTGGTTGACCGAGATGACGCCGCCGGACTCGGTCATGCCGTAGCCCTCGTAGATCGCGATGCCGCAGGCCCGCAGGAAGGTGAGGGTGTCGGGGGCGATCGGCGCCGCGCCGGTGAGGGCCCACTTGAGGCGGCCGCCGAAGGCCGCGCGCACCAGGGAGAAGAGCCGCTCGTCCGCGCCCTGCCACGCCGTCAGGAGTTCCCCCGTCGGCTCCTCGCCGCGCTCCCGCAGCCCGGCGACCTCGGCCCCGACCCGGACCGCCTCCGCGAACCGTTCGCGGCCGCCCTCCTGCCCCTCGGCGAGCCCGAGCACCACCGAGTGGACCTTCTCGAACAGGCGGGGCACGGACGGCAGATGGGTGGGTTTGGCCTCGGCGAGTTCGCCGACGATGTCCTCGATGCGGCCGCCGTAAAAGGTGAGCGAGGCGCCGAGCAGCAGCATCTTGAACTCGAAGAGCTGGGCCATGGCGTGGGCGAGCGGGAGATAGAGGTACGCGGTGTCGCCGGGGCCGGCCGGGATCTGGTCGTGGGTGCCGTCGCGCACCGCGCCGATGTTGCCGTGGGTGATCTGGCAGCCCTTGGGCAGGCCGGTGGTGCCGGAGGTGTAGATGATGGTGGCCAGGTCGTCGTTCGTACGGGACTCCGCGACCGCCAACAGGTCGTCCAGCGGCGTCTGTTGGGGCAGGTCGAGCAGGGCCAGGTCCTTGCCGGGGGCCGCCTCGCTCATCAGGACCACGTGCCGTACGCCGGGCAGCTCGCCGCGCAGCCGCTCGATCTTCGCGGCCTGGGCGGCGTTCTCGCAGATGACGACGGACGCACCGGAGTCGCCGAGGACCCAGGTCACCTCCTCGTCACCCGCCGTCGGATAGACCGGCACCACGACCGCGCCCGCCGTGAACGTCCCGAAGTGCGCGTACGTCCACTCCGGACGGGTCTCCGCGAGGATCGCCACGCGGTCGTCGGGCCGTACGCCGAGACCGATCAGGCCGCGGCCGACGGAGCGTACGTTCTCCCGGAGTCGGTCGTACGTGACCTCCGCCCAGCCGCCGCCCGGCGTCTTGAAGCGCAGGGCCTGCTCGGCGGCGAAGCGGTCGGCCGCCCACTCCATGAACACGGCGAGCGTGGCGGGCTGGTCGGGCCGCACGGGAGTTTCCGGCTTCGGCTGCATGGCCATGACGCTAGGGACGCCCCACGACGAGCGGGGATGACCGGAAACGTCACCACCGCTGACCTCTGCGCTCACGGGCCCTGTCGCCATGGTCATGTCGCGGCTACCGTCAGTCCTATGGCGAGGCGGACGATCACCGTGCACCACGTGCGGGCCGTGCTGCGCGGTGCGCGGCGGAGCGGCGTGGACACCGTGCCGCTGTTGCAGGCCGCGCAGATACCGCCGCTGCTCCTGGGTGACGACCGGGCGCGGGTCACGCCCGAGCAGTTCGCCCGGCTGTTCCGCGCGCTGTACCGGGCGACGCAGGACGAGTTCCTCGGGCTCGGCCCGGCGCCCAGCAAGCCGGGGACCTTCGCGATGATGTGCCATGCCGCCTTCGGCTGCCGGGATCTGGGCGCGGCCACCGAGCGGGCCGTCACTTTCTACGGGCTGTTCCCCGACGGGCCCGACATGGTCCTCGAACGCGCCCCGGACGAGGCGGTGTTCGCGGTACGCAACGACCTCGCCCGCGACGAGGACCGCTTTCTCACCGAGTGCCTGGTCACCATCTGGCACCGCCTGTCCAGCTGGCTGATCGGCCGCCGCATCCCGCTGCGCTGGGCCGCCTTCGCCTATCCGCCGCCCCCGCACAAGGACGAGTACGAGCAACTCTTCGGCTGCCCCGTGCAGTTCGGGGCCGAGCGGACCGGGGCCGCCTTCGAGCCGCACTGGCTGGACGCGCCGCTCGTCCGGGACGAGGCCGACCTGGCCCGGATGCTGCGCAACGCGCCCTTCGACCTGCTCAGCCGACGGGAGTACGGCACGACGGTCACGGAGCAGGTGCGCCGCGCGCTCGTCCGGGCCCTCGGGGACTCGCCGCGGCTGCCCGCGCTCGGGGAGATCGCAGCTCGGCTCGCGGTGAGCCCGGCGACGCTGCGACGCCGGCTCGCGGCCGAGAGCACGTCGTACCAGCAGCTCAAGGACACGGTCCGGCGGGACGCGGCCATCGCGGGCCTCGCCGAGGGGCGGGAGCCGATCGCGGACCTCGCGGCGCGGCTCGGGTTCTCCGAGGACACCGCGTTCCACCGGGCGTTCCGGCGGTGGACGGGGACGACTCCGGGGGCGTACCGGGTCCAGACCCACGGCGAGCAGCCGCATGAGACACAGAGTCAGCAAAGCTGAGCTTCGCGGTCAGCGCCGAACCTACTCGCCGGTCACTACCTTCCAGGCAACTACCCCTGCCCCACAGGACAGTTGGGAGAGCCGCATGCACATCCGTATGCCGAGACGGCTTGGCGGGGTGATCGCCGCAGTGGCCCTCGCGGCGGCCCTGCCCGCCGTCTCCACCCCCGCACAGGCCGCCGAGGCCCCCCTTGCCACGGCCGCCGACAACCCCGGCGACATCGTCAGCATCGCCGATTCCTCCTTCCACCCCCTCCCCGGCCAGCCCACCAACACCAAGGCCTGGAAGGTCAATTACCGCTCCACCACCGCGCTCGGGAAGCCGAACGTCGTCTCCGGCACGGTGATCGTCCCCCAGGACGGCAGGACCGGGCCCCGCCCCCTGATCACGTACGCGGTCGGCACCGTCGGCCTCGGTGACGGCTGCGCGCCGAGCGCCAACTTCCCCAAGGGGACCGGCCTCGAGGCCAACCTGATCCAGCAGCTCACCTGGCGCGGCTGGGCCGTCGTGGTCACCGACTACGAGGGTCTCGGCACGCCCGGCGACCACACCTACACGGTGGGCCGCTCGGCCGGGCAGTCGATGCTGGACGCGGCCCGCGCCGCCCAGAAGATGCCGGCCGCCGCCCAGTCCGGGCTGAGCAAGGACAGCCCCGTAGGCATCATGGGCTACTCGCAGGGCGGCCAGGCCTCCAGTTGGGCGGCCGAGCTGCACGACACGTACGCGCCCGAGCTCAAGGTGAAGGGCACCGCGACCGGCGGCGTACCGGCCAAGCTCTCCGCGCTCGTGCCGGTGCACGACGGGTCGTACGGCTCGGGGCTGCTGTTCATGGCGGCGTCCGGGCAGAGCGCGGCCTACCCGGAGCTGAAGCTGGACTCGTATCTGAACACCGCGGGCAAGAAGCTGGTCGACTTCTTCCGCACCAACTGCGTGGCGATCGACTCCACGGTCGGCTCGTTCAAGAAGATCTCCGACCTGACGACGACGAACCCGCTGGAAACCCCGGAGTGGAAGCAGCGCCTGAGCGAGTCGGACCTCGGCAGGCACAAGCCCGACCACCCCGTCTACCTCTACCACGCGATCGGCGACGAGCTGATCCCGTACGCACTCGGCAAGGGCCTCAAGGACGACTGGTGCGCCAAGGGCGGGAACGTCCACTGGCGGTCCATCGTGGTCGGCGAGCACGTCTCCGGGGTGATCACGGAGGCGTTCGCGGTCCAGAACTGGCTGGCCGACCGCTTCGCGGGAAAGCCCACGGGCGGCAACTGCTAGGCGCGAGTTGACTTGTGGGGGAAAGGGGGCAGGCGAACCGGGACAAAACACCCGGCTCGCCGCCCCTTTTCCCCCACTTACCCTTCTTCTCAGCTGCCGTCCGCCGCCGAGTCAGCGCCGCCCGAGTCAGCCGCTGTCCGAGCCGTCCGACCCGCACGACGAGCCCGTCCTGGGGAGCGAGCCGTAGAGGAGGAAGTCGTTCACCTTGTTGTGGACGCACTTCGACGAGGAGTAACCCGTGTGGCCCTCGCCCCTGTTGTCGAGCACGACCGCCGAGTCGCCGAGCACGGCCGCCGTCTCGGTCGTCCACTGGTACGGGGTCGCCGGGTCGCCGCGCGTGCCGACGAGCAGGAACTTCGGCGTGTTCACGTCCTTGATCTCGCGGATGTAGTCGGTGCCCTTGGGATAGCCGTAGCAGCTCAGGACGTGCAGCAGGCTCTCCGGACCGAAGATCGGCGAGGCCTCGTAGAACTGCCGCTCCAGCTCCTCGATCTTGGCCTCGTTCTGCAGGTCCTTGGCCGTGGGCCGGTCGGGGTCGTCCGCGCAGTTCACCGCCACCAGGGCGGCCCCGGAGTTGTCCATCGGGATCTCCATCGGCTCCGCCTCCGCCCGGCCGGCGGAGATCGGGGAGACGACCGGAGAGACCGAAGGCAGCAGCGCCCCGTCCGTCGGATCGGTGGGCGGCATCAGGGTGCCGCTGATCCGCATCAGCGACCTCGGGTCGCCGTCCGCGATGAGCGAGGTCAGGGCCTGCGAGAGATAGGGCCACATGCTCCTGCTGTACAGGGCCTTGCCGAGCGAGGCGACCAGGTCGCTGCCGGCGAAGACCTGACCGTCCTCGGTGGTGACGGGGGCCTCGTAGAGCTGGTTGATCACGCGGCGGATGTTCTGCTTGGCGTCCCGCGAGTTGGCACCGAGCGCACAGCCCGCGTTCGACGAGCACCAGGTCACGAAGTTGTCGAGCGCCGTCTGCTGGCCCTCGGCACCGACCAGGGCCTGCTCGGTGAGCGGCTCGGTCAGGGTGTCCACGCCGTCGAGCACCATCCGGCCGACCCGCTTGGGGAATTGGGCGGTGTAGACCGCGCCGAGCCGGGTGCCGTACGAGAAGCCGAGGTAGTTGAGCTTCTTGTCGCCGAGGACGGAACGCAGGACGTCCATGTCCCGCGAGACATTGACCGTGCCCATGTGGTGCAGCACGGGCGGCGAGTGCTTCTCGCACACCTTGTAGCTCTTCTGGAGGAAGGCGAGCAGCTCGTCGAGGTCGAAGCCGCCCTGCGCGTCGGGCACGAGCTGGGGGAGGTCGCTGCCGTCGCCGCAGGTCACCGGGGAGCTGTAGCCGACGCCACGCGGGTCGAAGCCCACCACGTCGTAGCCGTTGGTCAGGTCGCCGAATTCCTTGGCGGCCGACGCGAGCCCCGTGACCGTGCTCTCGCCGGGCCCGCCGAAGTTCAGCAGCACCGAACCGCGGGGCTTGCTCGTGGAGGCCTTGATCCGGTTGACGGCCAGCTTGACGGTGCCCTGGTCCGGGGCCGCGTAGTCGACCGGGACCTCGACCTTGGCGCACTGCATGCCGTCGGTCTCGTCGGGCAGGTCCGTGCACTTACCCCACGTGACCTTCTGCTGGTAGAAGCGGTTCAGGTCCGGCCCGCTGTCTGCAGCGAGCGCGGGTGAACCGGCGCCCAGCAGGGCAAGAGCGGCGGCGCCGGTGATCACACAGCGTGTGCGCATTGGCAACCCTCCAGGAAGGTGCCCCTCGGGCCACGATAGGTGCGCTCCCCCGGTGCCGCCTCCTCACGCTACGTACGCGATCAAGCATTTACGCGTACGCAGCGTGAGATCGCTTCCCGTACCGCGTGAGGTCACCTCACGTACAGCGCGTCGATCTCCTTCGCGAAGTCCCGTTCCACAGCGGCCCGTTTGATCTTCAGCGAGGGCGTGAGATGCCCGCCCTCCTCGGTGAAGTCGATCGGCAGCACGGTGAACCGCCGGATCGACTCGGCCCGCGAGACGAGCTTGTTGGCGTCGTCCACCGCGCGCTGCAGCGTCGCCTGCAGCTCCGGGTCGGCCACCAGCTCCTCGATCGGAAGATCGTCCTTCTTCTTCATCCGGCGCCAGTGCGCGATGCCGTCGGGCTCCAGGGTGATCAGCGCGGTGATGTACGGCCGGAAGTCGCCGACCACCATGCACTGGCCGACCAGCGGATGCGCGCGCAGCCAGTCCTCCAGGGGCGCGGGGGCGACGTTCTTGCCCCCGGTCGTGATCAGGATGTCCTTCTTGCGGCCGGTGATCGCGAGATAGCCGTCGTCGTCGAGCGCGCCGATGTCACCGGTCGCGAACCATTCCCCGCCGTTGCCGGCGGACGCGGGCACGGCGGCCCCCGCCTGGGCATCCCAGTACCCGTCGAAGACCTGACCCCCGGCGAGCAGCACCTCCCCGTCGTCGGCGATGCGCACCCTGGTGCCGGGCAGGGGCCAACCGACCGTCCCCAGGCGGGGCTTGAGGGGTGGCGTGACGGTCGCGGCGGCCGTGGTCTCGGTGAGGCCGTACCCCTCGAAGACGTCGATGCCGGCCCCCGCGTAGAACGCCCCGAGCCAGCTCCCGAGCGGCGAGCCCCCGCAGATCGCGTACCGCACCTTGCCGCCGAGCGCGGCCCGGATGCGCCGGTAGACCAGCGGGTCGTAGAGCGCGCGGGCCAGGCGGAGCCCGAGACCGGGGCCGGGACCCGTGCCGTGCTGCTCGGCCTCCAGCGCCTCGCCGTAGCGTCGCGCGATGCGGGCCGCCCGGTCGAAGGACGAGGCGCGGCCCATCTTCTCGGCCGTGGCACGACCGGTGTTGAAGACCTTTTCGAGTACGTACGGAATCGCGAGCAGGAACGTCGGTCTGAACCCCGCCAGATCGCCCAGCAGATCCTCGGTCTGAATGCTCGGCGCATGCCCGAGCCGCACCCGCGCCCGCAGACAGCCGACCGCGACCATGCGCCCGAAGACGTGCGACAGCGGCAGGAAGAGAAGGGTGGAGGCGGGCTCCTTGCTCATCGACTTGAAGACGGGGTGGAGGAGTTCGATGGCGTTGTCGACCTCGGCGAAGAAGTTGCCGTGCGTGAGGACACAGCCCTTGGGGCGACCGGTGGTGCCCGAGGTGTAGATGAGGGTGGCGATGTCGTCCGGGGTGAGGGCGGCACGCCGGGCCGCCAACTCCTTGTCCCCGTCGGGGAGTCGACGCCCCGCCTCGGCGACATCGGCCAGCTCCCCGAAGGTCCACACATGCGCCAGATCCGGTATCCGGTCCCGCTCGGGCCCGAGCGCGGCGGCCTGCTCCTGGCCCTCGACGGCGAGCGCGACGGCCCCCGAGTCCTGCAGGATCCACCGGGTCTGGAACGCGGACGACGTCGGATACACCGGCACGGTGACCAGCCCCGCCGCCCACGCCGCGAAGTCGAGCAGCGTCCACTCGTAGGTCGTCCTGGCCATGATGGCGAGCCGGTCACCCGGGGCGAGCCCATGGGCGATCAGCCCCTTGGCGAGGGTCGCCACCTCGGCCGCGAAGTCGGCCGCCGTGACGTCCACCCACTGCCCGCCCCGCTTCCGGCTGAGGACGGCCTCGGCCGGGGCCTCGGCGGCGTTGGCGAAGGGGATGTCGGCGAGGGAGCCGGAGGTCACGGCTGGTGCGAGCGGCGGTACGTGGACCTCGCGGACCACCCCGTCGATACGGGCCCTGGTGGGCTCGACCAGGGGTGGTTGCGCGGCGGTTGGCTGGCGAGACACAGGCGGCTGCTCCCTTGGCTGCGTTCGTGCGTGCCGTACATGGATCCCGTAAATGGATCCCGTACATGGATCCCGTTCGTGCATCCCGTACGTACATCCCGTTCGTACATCTCCCCGGCACGGACGGGTGTGGAGAAGGAGGGGAGAGTAAGGGGGGAGTTGGACGCACCCTGGCCGGATGCGCCCCCTGTCAGGCCCGCTCGAGAATCGCCGTCACTCCCCGTCAGGCCCGCTCGAGAATCGCCGTCACCCCTTGCCCGCCCGCCGCGCAGATCGAGATCAGCCCGCGCGCCGGCCCTTCCTTCTCGGCGAGCAGCTTCCCCAGGGTGGCCACGATCCGGGCCCCGGTGGCCGCGAAGGGATGCCCGGTGGCCAGCGACGACCCCGCGACATTCAGCCGCGAACGGTCCACCGGCGCGAGCCCCCGCTTCTCCCAGGCCGCGAGGGTGGCCAGGACCTGGGAGGCGAACGCCTCATGGATCTCGTACAGGTCGAAGTCCTCGATCCCGAGCCCGGCCCGCTCCAGCATCCGCGGCACCGCGTACGCCGGGGCCATCAGCAGCCCGTCCTCGCCGTCGGCCACGTCCCCGCCGACGAAGTCGACCGCGGCGGTCTCGTACGCCGTGAGGTAGGCGAGGGGTTCCAGGCCGCGCGCCGCCGCCCACTCCTCGCTCGCGAGCAGCACGGTCGCCGCCCCGTCCGTCAGAGGGGTCGAATTGCCCGCGGTCATGGTCGGGTTGTCACCCTTGACCCCGAACACCGGCTTCAGCGTGGCCAGCTTCTCGACGGTCGAGCCGGGCCGCAGATTCTGGTCCCGGTCCAGTCCCCGGAAGGGCACGACCAGATCGTCCAGGAAGCCCCGCTCGTACGCGGCAGCGAGCCGCTGGTGGCTGGCCGCCGCCAGCTCGTCCTGCGCCTGCCTCTGCACACCCCACTTCCGCGCGGTCACCGCCGCGTGCTCGCCCATCGAGAGCTTGGTGCGCGGCTCGGCGTTGCGCGGGATGTCGGGGACGAGGTGCTTCGGCCTGACCTTGCTCAAGGCCTTGATCCGGGCCCCCGCCGACCTGGCCCGCCGCGCCTCCAGAAGGATCTTCCTCAGCTGGTCGTTCACCCCGAGCGGGGCATCGCTCGCGGTGTCGGCGCCGCCCGCGATCGCGCTGTCCAGCTGACCGAGGGCGATCTTGTTGGCAGCCGCGATGACGGCCTGCAGGCCGGTGCCGCACGCCTGCTGGATGTCGTACGCGGGTGTCCGCGCGGCCAGCTTCGAGCCGAGCACGGTCTCCCGGGCGAGGTTGAAGTCCCGGCTGTGCTTGAGCACCGCGCCCGCGACGAACTCGCCGACCGTCTCGCCCGCCAGGCCGTACCGCTCGACCAGGCCGTCGAGCGCGGCCGTCAGCATCTCCTGGTTGGACGCGGTCGCATAGGGACCGTCGGAGCGCGCGAACGGGATCCGGCTGCCACCTATGACAGCGACCCTCCGCACGGTATTGCTTACGGTGCTCATCTCGACCAGCTCCTGACCCTTGAGTAACCTTACTCAGAAGTAAATTTACGACTGAGCTGGGAGTTGGACAATGGCCGACCGCTATCTGAACTTCACCGGTACCGCCCCCGGCCGCCTCCTGGCCCGCAGGCTCGGCCTGCCCCAGCCTGCCGCACTGCGCCGCTGGTCCGTCGAACACCCCACGCTGGAGGGCCCGTTGCTGCACCTCACGGCCGGTACGTCGAAGCTGGACGGCCTTGCCGAGCTGCTGGCCGGGACCGGGTTGAAGCTCGGGGCCGAGCGGCCCGCGGCGGTCGTGCTCGATGCCACGGGGGTCTCGGACGTCGCCGCGCTCGCCGAGGTGCACACGGCCCTGCACCCGGTGGTCCGCTCCATCGCCACCAGCGGCCGGGTCGTCGTGCTCGGCGCACCGCTGTCCGCCGACGACCACCATCAGGCCGCCGCCCAGCAGGCCTTGGAGGGTTTCGTACGTTCCCTCGGCAAGGAGCTCGGCCGGGGCAGGACCGCGACGCTGGTCCGCACACCTTCGGCTGCAGCCGCGGGGTCGACCCTGTGTTTCCTTCTCTCTCCCAAGTCGGCCTACGTCAGCGGCCAGGTCATCGAGGTCGCAGAGGTCGCAGAGATCGCCGAGGTCACCAAGGTCACCAAGGTCACCAAGGTCACCGAGAGGGCGGAGGCGGCACTTGAAGCACCTGACCGGGACCGTCCGCTGGCCGGGCGCATCGCGCTGGTGACCGGCGCGGCACGCGGAATCGGCGAGTCGGTGGCGGCGACGCTGGCCCGGGACGGGGCCCATGTGATCGTGCTCGACGTGCCCTCGGCGGAGGCCGACCTGACGGCGGTCGCCGGGCGCCTCGGCGGCACCGCGCTCGCGCTCGACATCACGGCGGACGACGCGGGCGAACGGATCGCGGCAGCTCTGCCCTCCGGGGGCCTGGACATCCTCGTCCACAACGCGGGCATCACCCGCGACCGCAAGCTGGCCAACATGGCGGCAGACCGCTGGAGTTCGGTGCTGGAGGTGAACCTGGCGAGCGTCCTGCGGACGACCGACGCCCTCCTGAAGGCGGGCGCGATCAACCGAGGCGGCCGCATCGTCGCCACGGCCTCGATCAGCGGCATCGCGGGCAACGCGGGCCAGACCAACTACGCGGCGAGCAAGGCGGGCATCATCGGCCTGGTCCGCGCGCTCGCCCCGACCGCGCTCGCCGAACACGGCGTGACGGTGAACGCGGTCGCCCCCGGCTTCATCGAGACCAAGATGACCGCCGCGGTCCCGCTCTTCATCCGCGAGGCCGGCCGCCGGATGAACTCCCTTGCCCAGGGCGGACTCCCGGTGGACGTCGCCGAGACCACGGCCTGGTTCGCGAGCCCCGCCTCGGGCGGCGTGAACGGCCAGGTCGTCCGGGTGTGCGGGCAGAGCCTGCTGGGGGCCTGACCATGACCGTCGTACGCCTCACCGCCGCGCCCCGGCTCACCCCGCTGCTCCTTCGGGGCGCGGCACTGTCGCCGCTCAAGCGGGTCAAGCCCGATGCCACCGCGCCGGACACCCGCCTCGTGCTGCCGGACGCGCCCCTCGACGCGCGGCGGTTGGCCGCCTACCGCCGGATCTGCGAGTTCCCGGCGCAGGGCCCGCTCCCGGTGACGTATCCACACATCCTCGGATTCCCCCTGGCGATGCGCCTGATGGCGGCGCACGACTTCCCACTGCCGCTGCTCGGCCTCGTCCACACATCGATCGAGATCGACCAGCGGCAGCCCCTGGAGGCGTCGTCGGCAACTCTCGAACTCACGGTGTACGCGGCGAAGTTGGCTCCGCATCACAGGGGGACGGAGGCCACCTTGGTCACCGAGGCCCGCCTCCTGGGCGACCTGGTGTGGTCATCCCGCTCCACCTACCTGGCCCGGCACCGGACCAGCACCCCCCGCCCTGAGGAGACCCGCCCCAACCCCCTCCCCGCACGCGCCGAGTGGCGGCTGCCGGGCGATCTCGGCCGCCGCTACGGCTCCGCATCCGGCGACCGCAACCCCATCCACCTCCACCCGCTCACCGCGAAGGCCTTCGGCTTCCCGCGCGCCATCGCGCACGGCATGTGGACGGTCGCCCGCTGCCTCGCCGAACAGGGCGCCGAGGGGCCCGTCCGGGTGCGGGCGGACTTCAAGGCCCCGGTCCTGCTGCCCGGCACAGTGACGTACTCGGCCGAGGGCGGCGCCTTCGAGCTGCGCGGCGGCAAGGACGGCGGGCGCCTGCACCTCACCGGCGAGGTGTCCTCACCGGGGAGCTGACCAGTGCTCGCCCTTCATGAGATTGCCGAGCCCCGCCCAGGCGAAGTTCATCAGCGTGGCCGCCGCCTCCTTCGCGGAGACCCCGGGCGTGACGTTGGCCCATGCGGACAGCGACTCGGCGGCGCCGACGAGCGCCTCGGCGAGGCCGGCCACCTCGCGCTCGGGGAGCGAAGGATTGCGGTGCGCCTCCCGGGCCGCCTCGGCGATCAGCAGCGTCACGAAGGCGACGATCTCCTCGCGCATGACGGCGACTTCACGCGCGAAGGGTTCACCGTGCGTACGCGCCTGACTGTGCAGCACCGCCCAGGCATCCGGATTCTCGGCGGTGTGCGTGAAGAACGCCCGCAGCCCCGCCCAGAGTTGCTGATCGGCGGGTTCCCCCGGGGTGATCCCGCCGCGCACGGCTTCGACGAGCGCGGCCGCCTCCCGGCGAATGCAGGCCGTGAAGAGCTCTTCCTTCGAGTTCAAGTACAGATACACCAGCGGCTTCGAAACACCCGCCAGCTCGGCGATCTCATCCATGGAAGCGGCCCGGTACCCGCGCTGCCCGAACGTCCGGACCGCGGCATCCATCATCTGCTGCTCCCGCACGGCCCGCGGCATCCGCTTGCCCTTCACAGCACCCACGCCGGCCGCCCTCCCGATCCGCCGAACCGCTCCTCTTACTCCTGAGTAAGGGTACGGCCAGACATGCGGCCTCCGGGGCCCGAACCTAGACTGACGAAGTCATGGACAAACCCCGCATATCCCCACGAGCCGGGAGATGAACGCCATGTCCAAGCGAGGAAACAAGCGCCGGGCCCGCAGGAAGAAGGGCGCGAACCACGGCAAGCGACCCAACTGCTGAATCACCAGCCCAGCGGGCAGTTCTCCGAACCGATCTGCTGGGACACCGCGACGCAGATACCTGCACCCTCGATTTCCTCCGTCACGCGCACCTGAGGATGTGTCGTGACGGAGGTCATGGCGTCCAGGCGCGCCTGCCACGGCGGGACCAGAAGGCGCGCGAACGCGAGATGAGCCTCGTGCTCACGCTCGCCGAAATCAACGAAGTTGCGGAAGAGATGGGCGACTTCAAAGTAGTTGAAACTGTCCACCCAGTCCCGCCATTCACCCACGGAGCGCCCGGGTCCGTGGCGTTGCACGGTTCGCTCCAGCCTCGACTCGACCTCTGAGACTCCATAGCCGTGAATGTCAATAATTGCACTGCCGTGCAGTGCGATTACATCCGGCCAGAAGAGCTGCGCATACGCCACGGCATCAGGGATGTTCCCCAGTTCGGCGAGCAACTCCTGAGGTGAATCTCCGTCTTCGTCTCCGCGTAGCGTGCGGATGATTTCCATCGGCTCCATGTCTGCCTCGCTATTGGTCGCCCAGCACGCCGAGTTCGACCCCGCACGGCCCCGAGCACACGACGTACGACGACGCCCGCGCCCCCAGCAGGAGGGGCACGGGCGTCGTCGTACATCCAGAGCGGTCAGCGCCTACGCGGCGACAGGCACAACCCGAGCATCGTCAACAGGCGACGCCGACGCGGAGTCGTACGCCTCCTTGTCGAGAATCTTCTCCCGAGCCGCAACGATCACCGGAATCAGCGCCTGACCGGCCACATTCGTGGCGGTGCGCATCATGTCCAGGATCGGGTCGATCGCCAGCAGCAGACCCACGCCCTCCATGGGCAGCCCCAGGGTCGACAGGGTCAGCGTCAGCATGACCGTCGCGCCCGTGAGCCCGGCCGTGGCCGCGGATCCGACGACGGAGACGAAGGCGATGAGGATGTACTCCTTGATGCCCATCTGCACATCGAAGATCTGCGCGACGAAGATCGCGGCGATCGACGGGTAGATCGCGGCGCAACCGTCCATCTTGGTCGTCGCACCGAACGGCACGGCGAAGGACGTGTAGTCCTTCGGGACACCGAGGCGCTCGGTGACCTTCTGGGTGAGCGGCATGGTGCCGACCGAGGAGCGCGAGATGAAGGCCAGCTGGATGGCGGGCCAGGCGCCCTTGAAGAACTGCACCGGGTTGAGCTTGGCCACGAACGCGAGCAGCAGCGGGTACACGCCGAACATCACCAGGGCGCAGCCGATGTAGATGTCCGCGGTGAAGGTCCCGTACTTGCTGATGAGGTTCCAGCCGTACGTCGCCACGGCGTAGCCGATGAGGCCGACGGTGCCGAGCGGCGAGAGCTTGATGACCCACCACAGGGCGGTCTGCAGAAGCTTGAGGACCGACTCGCTCAGCGTCAGGATCGGCTGGGCGGCGTCACCGATCTTCAGCACGGCGACACCGGCGACGGCGGCCATGAAGACGATCTGCAGGACGTTGAGCTCGGTGAACGGCGTGATGATGTCGGTCGGGACGATTCCGGTCAGGAAGTCGATCCAACTGCCCTTGTGCTCGGGCAGCTTGCCGTCCTTCGGGGTGAGACCGGTGCCGGCACCCGGGTTGGTGAGCAGGCCGATGACCAGACCGATGACCACCGCGATCAGCGACGTGATCATGAACCAGAGCAGCGTGCGGGTGGCGAGCCGGGCGGCGTTGTTGACCTTCCGCAGGTTGGTGATCGACACCAGGATCGCGAAGAAGACGAGCGGGGCGACGGCCAGCTTCAGGAGCTGGATGAAGATGCTGCCGATCTTGTCGAGCGTGGTGACGAGCCAGCCGACGTCCTGGCCGTTGGGGCCGGCGATCCAGCCGAGCAGGCCACCGAGGACGAGACCGGCGACGATCTGGACCCAGAACGGGACCTTCGGTATCCGGAAGCCGGAGCGGGGGGAACCGACCGGTGGCTGGTCGGAGACGGACGGGGAATTCGCGGACACGGAACACTCCGGGTAGGGACGCGTGCGTGGGCAGGGGGGGGAAGGGACGCATGCGGCCCCGGAGATCAACGGGCGCCGCTGCATTGTGTCGCTTGACTCGACGGAGAACAGACCGTCTTCAGACGCGGCAACAGGCCGCGGACATGCAGCGGCAGAGATCGACATGCAGGCGCGCCACGAGCAGAACGCTCATGGAATCGCGGGGCACGGCTGCAGTCTTCATGTCGAACACGTTAACACTTGAACTTTGAGAACATCAAAGAGCTTCTTTGGGTCCAGATCCGGCCACGCCCCGGGCCGCAGGTCCGGAAAACACCGGTGCCCCGGGGCCATGAGCTTCCGCTCCGGCCCCGGGGCACCCGGGTATCTGTGACGAGGCTTACACCCCGTCCTCCATGCTGCGGTTCTCCGCGAGCCTGGTCTTGGCGTTCTCGATGCGGCCCACGATCGTCTCGGACATCGCGTCGCGCTGCTTGCGCAGGAGCACGAAGCTCAGCGGGGCGGAGACGACGATCGAGAGGATCAGCACCCACAGGAGGTTGGAGTCGCCGAGGCCCTTGGGCAGCAGGCCCAGGTAGACCAGGCCCCAGAGGGCGAAGAAGCAGCCGGCGAAGATGCCGATGCGCAGCGCGGTGTAGCGGATCGTCGGGCTCGGCTTCAGAGGCACGATGTCCCTCTTCTCTCTACTCGTGATGCTTCCCGTCCAGTGAAGCACGCACTGCCATTGATCAATTCAGCGGGAGGAGCATCGTGATGTCGTCCCGGTCGTCGCCGGGCGCGACCCGGATCATCCCGGGCACCCGGCCCACTTCCCGGTAGCCGCACGAGGCGTAGAACCGGTCGACGCCGGTGCCGCCCCGGCAGGTGAGCCGGATCGCGTCGATGCCGTCGAAGCCGCGGGCCGACTCCTCGGCGGCCGCCATCAGGTCGCGGCCGTAGCCCTTGCCCTGATGGCGCGGGTGCACCATCACGGTGTAGAGCCAGACCCAGTGCCGCATCAGGCGGTGGGTGTTGTACGCGAAGAAGACGGTCGCGGCGACCTCGCCGTCCTCGTCGTAGCCGACGAGCAGGCGGGTACGCCCCTCCGTCATGGCAGCGAGGTGCTTGACCCACTCGGGCTTGATGTCGTCGGGCGTCACCGGCGGCACGAAGCCGACGGCACCGCCCGCGTTGGAGACGTCGGCCCACAGGGCGAGGACCCCGTCCCGCAGGCCGGCGTCGACGGTCGGATCGAGCTTGAATATGAGAGCCATGGAACGTAGAACCCCGTACCCCGTGCCTCGCTGCCTCAGAAGCGCATGAGCTGCGGCGACTCACGGCGCTCCGGGTCCGCGCCCTCGTACTCGCGGATGATCTCGTAGCGGGTGTTCCGCTCGACGGGCCGGAAGCCCGCGTCGCGGATGAGGTCGAGCAGGTCCTCGCGGGTCAGCTTGTTCGGGGTGCCGAAGTCGTCCGCGTCGTGCGTGATCTTGTACTCGACGACCGAGCCGTCCATGTCGTCCGCGCCGTGCTGCAGGGCGAGTTGGGCGGTCTGCACGCCGTGCATCACCCAGAAGACCTTGACGTGCGGCACGTTGTCGAAGAGCAGACGCGAGACGGCGAAGGTCTTCAGGGCCTCGGCGCCGGTGGCCATGGTCGTCCGGGCCTGCAGCCGGTTGCGGACCTTGCCGTCCTTCATGTCGACGAAGTCGTGCTGGTAGCGCAGCGGGATGAAGACCTGGAACCCGCCGGTCTCGTCCTGCAGTTCACGCAGCCGAAGGACGTGGTCGACCCGGTGCTTCGGCTCCTCGATGTGGCCGTACAGCATCGTGGCCGGGGTCTTGAGACCCTTCTCGTGCGCGAGGCGGTGGATGCGCGACCAGTCTTCCCAGTGGGTGTTGTGGTCGACGATGTGCTGCCGGACCTCCCAGTCGAAGATCTCCGCGCCGCCGCCGGTGAGCGATTCGAGGCCGGCGTCGATGAGCTCGTCGAGGATCTCGGAGGCGGAGAGCCCGGAGATCGTCTCGAAGTGGTGGATCTCCGTCGCCGTGAAGGCCTTCAGCGAGACGTGCGGCAGCGCGGCCTTCAACTCCCGCAGCGAGCGCGGGTAGTAGCGCCACGGCAGGCTCGGGTGCAGGCCGTTGACGATGTGCAGCTCGGTGAGGTTCTCGGCCTCCATCGACTTGGCGAGCTTGACCGCCTCCTCGATGCGCATCGTGTACGCGTCCTTCTCGCCCGGCTTGCGCTGGAACGAGCAGTACGCGCAGGACGCGGTGCACACGTTCGTCATGTTGAGGTGACGGTTGACGTTGAAGTGGACCACGTCGCCGTTCTTGCGCGTACGCACCTCGTGCGCGAGGCCGCCGAGCCAGGCGAGGTCGTCCGAGGCGTAGAGGGCGATTCCGTCCTCGCGCGTCAGCCGCTCACCGGCGCGGACCTTCTGCTCGAGCTCGCGCTTGAGTCCGGCGTCCATGCTGTGGCCACTCCCATACGTCTACCAATCGGGCTGCGACCCAACGGTACTGCTACACCTCGTCGGGCAGTTCCCCGACCCGGTCCTCCCACTTCGTGGAGAGCACGATGGTGGTACGCGTACGGGAGACGCCCTTGGTCCCGCTGAGGCGGCGAATGGTCTTCTCCAGGCCGTCCACGTCACCCACCCGCACCTTGAGCATGTACGAGTCGTCACCGGCGATGAACCAGCAGTCCTCGATCTCGGCGAGGTCCTTGAGCCGCTGCGCCACGTCCTCGTGGTCGGTGGCGTCGGAGAGGGAGATGCCGATGAGCGCGGTGACGCCGAGGCCGAGCGAGGCCGAGTCGACCGTCGCGCGATAGCCGGTGATCACGCCCGCCGATTCGAGGCGGTTGATGCGGTCGGTGACGCTGGGGCCGGAGAGGCCGACGAGACGACCCAGTTCCGCGTAGGAGGCTCTGCCGTTCTCCCGCAGAGCCTGGATGAGCTGCCTGTCCACCGCGTCCATATGCCTGAAGCCTTCCATTGTTCAGCAATACCGCAAGTATAGATATAGAATCCAAGGCGCACAGGGTCAACACCCTGCGAAATATTTCTTCCTGCTTCTTTCGGATGCGTCCGGCCGGCTCTGATCAAGAGCGCTGCGCCGGGTCCCGGGAGCCTGCCCCGAGCTCTCCCTCCCACCGGCGGTACAGCCGGTGCGGCACCCCCGCCGCGTCGAGCACCCGCCCGGCGACGAAGTCCACCAGGTCCTGGATGTGGGTCGCCCCCGCGTAGAACGCCGGGGACGCGGGCAGCACCACGACGCCCGCCTCGTCCAGGGTCACCAGGTGCTTGAGCGTCTGCCCGTTCAGCGGCGTCTCGCGCACCGCGACGACCAGCTTGCGGCTCTCCTTCAGCGTCACGCTCGCCGTCCGCTGCAGCAGGTCCTTCGACAGGCCGAGGGCCACGCCCGCGACGCAGGCCGTGGAGGCGGGCACGATCAGCATGCCCTTGGTCGCGTACGAACCCGACGACGGGCCCGCCGCGAGGTCACCGGCGGCCCAGTACCGCACGTCGTCCATGTCCGGCCGCGCGAAGGTGCCGGGCTTGCCGTCCGCGCCCCGGGCCAGCCACTCGGCGAGGTCCTCCTGCCAGTGCGCGTCCCGGAAGGAGATGCCGGTCTCGTCGAGCAGGGTCAGCCGGGAGGCCCGGCTCACCACCAGATCGACGCTCTCCCCGGCCGCGAGCAGGGCCCGCAGGACGGCCGCGGCGTAGGGCGTACCGGAGGCGCCGGAGACGCCGACTACCCAGGGGCGTCGCTGCGGGGTGTGTTCGGGTTGGGGCTGCACGTGTCCGAGCCTATCCGGCGGCCCGGACGTGCGGTTCGCTCAGGTGTGGGCGGGGTCGACGGGAAGTTTCCCGGTGTCGATGGCGAGCCGCCCGATGCCGGTGTCCACAGCGACGGTCTTGCCGTACGGAATGGTGTCCCGGCCGAGGTAGCCGTCCGGGCCGGGGTTCCAGAGGGTGACGCAGTGCGCCTTGTACGGGTCGAAGATCAAGTAGTGCGGGAGGCCTCGCCGCGCATACGCCTGTTCCTTGATCTGGTAGTCATTGCGCACGCTGCTGGGCGAGACCACCTCGATGACGAGTTCGATCAGGTCGGGCGGGTAGGCGCTGAGATTCTTGGCCACCTCCGCCTCGGGGATCACCGCGAGATCGGGGCAGAACTCGTTGGCTCCGTCGAAGGGGATGGCCACATCACTGATGAATCCCCACTCGTCTGCGACCTGGGCCTCCAGCGCATTCCAAACCCGCCGGATCATCTCGGCATGGTGGGGTTTCAGCGGACTCATCACGATATTGCCCTCGACAATCTCGGTCCGGTACCCCGGGAACATGCCCTCGTACCGGCTGAGCTGCGAGTGCAGGCGGTCGATCTCCACAACGGTCACCTCGATCTCCCTTCCCTGCCCTCGATGGTAGGGCGATAACGGTAATCACGGGCCTCAGCACCCACCCGGGATTCCATCGCGCCCCACTCGAACGCGTGAGCCAACGGCCACCTAGACCGTCAGACCCCGCACCAGCAGATCCAGCAGCGCACACACGAACAGCGCGATCCCGATGAAGCCGTTCACCGTGAAGAACGCCCGGTTCAGCCGCGACAGATCGCGCGGCGTCACGATCGAGTGCTCGTACCCGAACGCCGCCGCGACGATGATCAGCCCGACCCAGAAGAAGAACCCCGCGCCGGTGGCGTACGCGTACCAGGCGAACAGTCCCATCGTCACGACGTGGCAGACCCGCGCACCGTAGATCGCCGCCGGAATCCCGAACCGCGCCGGCACCGACTTCACACCCTCCACCCGGTCCGCCTCGACGTCCTGGCACCCGAAGATCAGGTCGAACCCGCCGATCCAGATGCCGACCGCGAGCCCGAGGATCACCGCGTCCCAGGACCAGGTCCCGGTGATCGCGATCCACGCGCCGACCGGCCCCATCGCCTGGGCGAGGCCGAGGATCGCGTGCGGGAAGTTGGTGAACCGCTTGCCGTACGGATAGACCACCATCGGGATCACCGCGATGGGCGCGAGCGCGAGGCATAGCGGGTTGAGCGCGGCGGCCGCGCCCAGGAAGACCACGACGGCGACGAGCGCCCCGGTCCAGGCGTGCCGGACCGACACGGCGCCGGTGACCAGTTCCCGCCCGGCCGTCCGCGGATTACGGGCGTCGATCTCGCGGTCGATGATGCGGTTGCAGGCCATCGCGAACGTCCGCAGACCGACCATGGCGATGGTCACCAGGAGCAGCCGCCCCCAGTGGATGTTCTTGTCCCACGTGAACATCGCCGTCAGCGCGGCGATATAGGCGAAGGGCAGCGCGAACACCGAGTGCTCGATCATGACGAGGCGCAGGAACGCCTTCGTACGACCCGGCCCGGGTACTGCGGCGGCGGACGCGCTCACAGGCCGTACTCCTTCCAGCGGCGGTCGACCGTCGCCGCCGTCTCCGGGTCGGACTCGACCATGTTCGGCCAGCCGCCGTCCCGGGTGTAGCCCTCCTCGGGCAGCTTCTTGGTGGCGTCGATGCCCGCCTTGCCGCCCCAGAACTGCTGGTACGAGGCGTGGTCGAGGTGGTCGACCGGGCCTTCGACGACCGTGAGGTCACGGGCGTAGTCCGTGTTGCCGAGCGCCCGCCACGACACCTCGTGCAGATCGTGGACGTCACAGTCGGCGTCCACGACCACGATCAGCTTGGTCAGCGACATCATGTGCGCGCCCCAGATCGCGTGCATGACCTTCTGCGCGTGCTTCGGGTACTTCTTGTTGATCGAGACGATCGCGCAGTTGTGGAAGCCGCCCGACTCGGGCAGGTGGTAGTCCACGATGTCCGGCACGATGATCTTCAACAACGGCAAGAAGAAACGCTCCGTGGCACGCCCCAGCGGGCCGTCCTCCGTCGGCGGACGGCCGACCACGATGGACTGCAGCAGCGGCCGCCGCCGCATCGTCACACAGTCGATCTTCAGCGCGGGGAACGGCTCCTGCGGCGTGTAGAAGCCCGTGTGGTCGCCGAACGGTCCCTCCGGCAGCATCTCGCCCGGCTCCAGCCAGCCCTCGATGACGACCTCGGCATGCGCCGGGACCTGCAGCGGGACCGTCTTGCAGTCGACCATCTCGACGCGCTTGCCCTGGATGAACCCCGCCAGCATGTACTCGTCCATGTCGCCGGGCAGCGGGGCGGTCGAGGCATACGTCACGGCCGGCGGGCAGCCGAAGGCGATCGCGACCGGCAGCCGCTCGCCGCGCTGTGCGGCGACCGCGTAGTGGTTGCGGCTGTCCTTGTGGATCTGCCAGTGCATGCCGATGGTGCGCTTGTCGTGGCGCTGCAGCCGGTACAGGCCGAGGTTGCGGACCCCGGTCTCCGGATGCTTCGTGTGCGTAAGACCGAGGTTGAAGAACGAGCCGCCGTCCTCCGGCCAGGTGAAGAGCGCGGGCAGCTGCTCCAGGTCCACGTCTTCGCCGGTGAGGACGACCTCCTGGACGGGCGCGGCGTCGGACTTCACCTTCTTCGGCGGTACGTGCACCATCGAGCCCAGCTTGCCGAAGGCCTCGCGCACGCCGACGAAGCCGTGCGGGAGCTCGGGCTTGAGCAGGCCGCCGATCTTCTCGCTGATCTCGCCGTACGACTTCAGGCCGAGCGCCTTCAGCAGGCGGCGGTCGGTGCCGTACACATTCATCGCGAGGGGCATCGCGGAGCCGCGCACGTTCTCGAAGAGGAGAGCGGGCCCACCGGACTTCTGCACCCGGTCGACGATCTCACCGACCTCCAGATACGGGTCGACTTCAGCCTTGATGCGCTTGAGATCGCCCTCGCGCTCCAGCGCCCGGAGCAGGGAGCGAAGATCGTCGTAAGCCATGCGTCCCAGTATCCGGCACCGGCTACCCTGGCCCCGTCACCGGGGGCGCGCTTCACGCCCCGTCGCTGCCTCTTGGGGGATCGCGCAACATGTTCCGGGCCCTGTTGTTCATCATCCCGCTCGCCCTGACGATCTACGCCTTCATCGACTGCCTGAACACGCCGGAAGACGAGGCCAAGCACCTCCCGAAGATTGCCTGGGTCTTCATCATCCTGCTCTTCTGGATCGTCGGGCCGATCGTGTGGCTCGCCGCGGGCAAGGTCCGCACGCCTCCCGAGGGCGGCCGGACCCCCTCGGAGTGGCACCGCAACCACAAGCCGAAGTACGTGGCGCCGGACGACAACCCGGAGTTCCTGCAGTCCCTGCGCGAGAACGCTGCGTCTTCCAAAGATGTGAAGGACGAGTCGCTCCTCAAGGACTGGGAGGCCGACCTGCGCCGCCGCGAGGAGGAGATCAAGCGGCGTGAGGGCGAGGGCCCCGGCGCCGGTGACGCGGGGCCAAACGACGAGACCCCGCCCTCGAAGTAGGGCCTTCCGCCTATTGGACGGAGGGCTCGGCCGCCTCAGACTGGAACGCGGAATTCCGTACCGCGCGTACGTACCTACACGTACCGCCCCCACCAGTCCCGAGGCCATGACCGCGCCCAGCAGCACCAGCCGCACCCTCAGCACGCCGTCCGACGCCTCCGTCGTCGAGACCGCGGGCGCCGAGCCCATCCCCCTCGACCGGCGCCACGGCAGCCCGCACCAGCTCCTGTGGACCTGGGCCTCACCGCAGGTCGGCTTCGCCACCGTCTTCATCGGCATCCTGTCCGTGACCGCCTTCGGGCTGAGCTTCTGGCAGGCCGCCGCCGCCCTCGTGCTCGGCGCCGCCCTCGGCTCGGCCGCGCACGCCGCGCTCTCCACGGACGGGCCGCGCTTCGGGGTGCCGCAGATGGTGGTCGGCCGGCTCGCCTTCGGGCGGCGCGGGGCCGCGCTGCCGGCGGCGGGGAACGCGCTGGTCACGGGCATCGGCTGGTTCGCCGTGAACAGCCTCGGCGGGGCCTTCGCGCTCAGCTCGCTGACCGGGCTCGCGCCGTTCGCCTGTCTGCTGATCGTGGTCACGCTTGAGATCGTGATCGGGTACGTCGGCCACGACCTGGTGCACCGCTTCGAGCAGTACGCGTTCCCGGTCCTCGCCGTCGTCTTCGCCCTCGCCGGGATCTGGATCTTCAAGGGCGCCGCGCTCTCGGCGCCCTCGGACGGCGGCGGAGTCGGCGGATTCCTGCTCGCCTTCAGCGCCTGCTTCGGCTTCACCGCGGGCTGGAACCCCTCCGCCTCGGACTACTCGCGCTATCTGCCGCCGAGCACGCCGGTGTGGAAGACGGCCCTGTATCCCGCGCTCGGGCTCTTCCTCTCCATCTCCGCCGTCGCCCTGATCGGCGCGGCCTCCGGCACGGTCGCCGCGCCCGACGGGGTCTCCCCCACGGACGCGTTCACCGGCCAGCTGCCCGGCTGGCTGAGCAGCCTCACCCTCCTTGCGATCGTGCTCGGCGCGATGGCCGCGGGCACGCTGAACGTCTACTCGGCCGCCGTCTCGCTGTCCTCCCTCGCGCTAAAACTGCCCAAGTGGCTCGGGCGGGCCGGGCTCGCGGTGCTCACGGGCGCCGCCGGCACCGCGGCCGCCGCGGCCTCGATCTCGGACGCGGGGCATGCCTTCGAGTCGTTCCTGCTCGTCATCGCGTACTGGATCGCGCCCTGGCTGGGCGTCGTCCTCACCGAGCAGGCGCTGCGGCGCGGCACCTCCGACGCGGAGCTCGCGGCGCGGCTCGCCGACCCCGCGTACCGCGACCGGGCCGGGGTGATCGCGCTGCTCGTGGGCATCGCGGTGTCCGTGCCGGTCTTCTCCAACCAGCAGACGTACGTGGGGTGGGCGCCGGCCGCCTGGCCCGCGATCGGCGATCTGACGTGTCCGGTGGGGCTGGTCCTCAGCGCCGCCGTCTATGCCGTGCTGCGGCAACGTACGAACAAGAAGTAAGGGAACGTAGCGATATGGATCAGGAACAGGCCCGCGCCTGGCTCGCCACCGCCGTCGAGGAGGCCAAGCAGGGCCTCGCCGAGGGCGGCATCCCGATCGGTGCCGCGCTCTACGGCGCCGACGGCACGCTGCTCGGCCGTGGCCACAACCTGCGGGTGCAGGACGGCGATCCGTCGATGCACGCGGAGACCTCGGCGTTCCGCAATGCGGGACGGCAGCGTACGTACCGTGGGACGACCATGGTCACCACGCTCTCGCCCTGCTGGTACTGCAGCGGTCTGGTGCGGCAGTTCGGGATCTCGCGCGTGATCGTCGGGGAGGCGGAGACCTTCCACGGCGGGCACGACTGGCTGGCCGAGCACGGGGTCGAGATCGTCATGCTCGACGACCCGGAGTGCGTGGCCATGATGAAGGACTTCATCGCGGCGAAGCCGGAGCTGTGGAACGAGGACATCGGCGAATAGCCGGTGAAGGCGGCTTCAATCCTTCTCGTACGAGTCCCGCAGGCACTGCCAGCTGTCCAGGTTCCACGTCGACCAGTCCTTGGGGCGCCCGTCCAGGGCGTCGAGAAGGAACTCGAAGTGGTTGTGCCAGCCGGCCAGGCAGTCCAGGCGGAGCGCGTCGTCGCCGGCGAACTCGTTGGTGAAGCGGAGCGTCGTGGCGTCCGGGCCCGTGGGCTGCAGGTGGAAGCGGATGCGGCCGTGCAGGTCGATGGTGTACTCGGCGACGCGTTCCTTGTCCCAGGCGGTGACCTGGCCCGAGTGCACGCCGTCCGCCTCGTTGTTCAGCCAGCGCAGCGTTACCGCGCCGCCGAGCCGGGGCTCCAGCACATCGGCGGCCGCGAGCCAGCCGGGCAGTCCCTCGGGGGTGGCCACGGCGGCCCAGACCTCCTCCACAGGGTGGGGAAGGCGCAGCTCGTAGTGGAGGAGCTGCGTGCCGTCCTTCGTCTGGCTGGTGCCACGTCCGATCTGTGCGGTCATGGCACCAGCCTCGCCCGGCGGGCGGAGTTCCGCACCCCTACGGGAGCTGTTTCACCTTGTCGACGACGCCTCGGGTGAGCAGGGCCTCGCCGCTGACGGCGGCACCGGCCTTCAGTACGTCGCAGTGGCGGCTCGGGACGGTGAGATTGACCGTGGTCTGCCCCAGGTAGCTGAGGTTCTTCTCGCTGAAGATCAGCTCGGTGCGGGCCTTGAAGGGACGCAGTCCCATGCCCTTGTCCGCATGGGGCCCGGTCGTGACGGCCACGCCCGGCCGGTCCGCGACGTCCTTGACGCCGTGCCGGACGGTGAGGCCCGGGATCCGGGCGGCCGCCCGGTAGAGCGCGGCGCTGGTCTTCGGCGGCAGCAGGTAGTCGCTCAGGATCTCGCGGACCTGAGCGAAGGCCGCCCGGTCGTCGGCCGGCTTGCCCGACCGCTGCTCGCCGGGCTCCAGGTCGTAGAGCCGGCGGTACATCGCGTCGGGGTCGTCCGGCAGCTCCTCGCCCTCGCGGTAGGTGGGGTACGGCAGGGTGTCGGGCCTGCGTGGCGGGATCTTGAACTCCGTCACCATGTCGTTCGCGGCCCACTCATGGCGCAGCCCCTCCCGCTTGCCGTCGACCGAGTTCCAGATCTCCTGCACCCCGTGGGGATAGCCCTCGTCGGTTGTGGCGCAGTCGTCCGGCCAGCTCGTCCCGGGGTCCATCTTCCAGTGGTAGTCCTCGCGCTTGGTGTACACGAACTGGTCGTCGCGGACCTCGGGGGCGGGCTGCTTCTCCGCGGCCTCGGCCAGCCGCTCGAAGAACGGGGCCGCGCTCTCGGTCGCGGGCTCCGGCCGTGGCTTGTCGCCGCCGTCGCCGCCGTCGCGGGTCACGGTGAGCCCGACGACCACGGCGACGGACAGGGCCGCGGCGATCGCGGGCGCCACGAAGGCGGGGCGGCGCCACGGGCTGCGTACGGGCTTGGTCTCCTGGCGGATCTCGCTCATCAGATGCTCCCGAAGGTCGCGGTGGCGGCCCGGCGGGAGGTTCCGGTCGTGGGGGGACGGAAGCTTGCTCATGAGTTCCCCTCCTGAATGGGCCCGGCCACGGAGTCGCGGCCACCTCTGACCTGTCCGCGCCCCGCCCCGAGTTCCGCGGCGAGCTTCTTGCGGGCCCGCGAGAGCCGGGAGCGCACCGTGCCGACCGGGATGCCGAGTGCTTCGGCGGCCGCCGCGTAGTCCAACTCGCCCCAGACGCACAGCGCGAGCACCTCGCGCTCCGGGCGGCGCAGCCTGGCCACGGCGACCCGGACCGCCTCCAGGTACGCCAAGTCGTCGATCCTGCCCGCCAGTTCCTCGGCGAAGTCCGGCACCGGCTCGGGCGCCGGCAGCCGCTCGACCGCGGCCGAGTGGCGGCGGGCGGCGCGGCGGGTGTTGCGGGCGACGTTGGTGGCGATGCCGAGCAGCCAGGGCCGCAGCGAGCCGCCGTCCTCGTCGATCCGCTCGCGCAGGCGCCAGGCCTCCAGGAAGGTCAGCGAGACGATGTCGTCGGCCGTCGTCCAGTCCCCGGTCAGCCGGTACGCGTGGTTGTAGACGGAGCGTGCGTACGCGTCGAAGAGCTGCCCGAAGGCGTCGGCGTCCCCCGTCCGTAAGGAGGCGCGCAGATTCGTGTCCACGACTACCTTCCTGTCCGTACGACGAAGGCCGGTTCCCGCGAACGATCGCGGAAACCGGCCTTCTTCAACAGACTGCCTTCTTCAAAAGACTCCGGGGCGGGTCAGAACCCCACGACGTTGAGCGCCATGCCCACATCGGCGTAGCTGTGCTTGCCGCTGAGGAAGATGTTCACGCCGTAGTAGTTCCACAGCCAGGTGGCGAAGGCGAACAGCGCCAGATAGGCGGCCTTGCGGCCCTTCCAGCCGGCCGTGGCGCGCGCGTGCAGGTAGCAGGCGTACGCGACCCACGTGACGAACGACCAGACCTCCTTGGGGTCCCAGCCCCAGTAGCGGCCCCAGGCGTCGCCCGCCCAGATCGCGCCCGCCATGATCGTGAAGGTCCACAGCGGGAAGACCGCGGCGTTGATGCGGTACGAGAACTTGTCGAGCGAGGCCGCGGACGGCAGCCGCTCCATGACCGAGGTGGCGAAGGTGCCGGGCTTGCCGCCGCCGGCCAGCTTGGCCTCGTACGAGTCGCGGAACAGGTAGAGGACCGTGCCCACCGCACCGACGTAGAAGATCGCGCCGCAGATGATCGCGGTCGACACGTGGATCCACAGCCAGTACGAGTCGAGCGCCGGGACCAGCGGGGCGCTGTCCAGGTAGAGCCACTTGGTGGCGATGCCGAGGTCGAGCAGGACCGTGGTGACGAGGATCAGGCCGAGCCAGCGGATGTTCTTCTTCAGCGCGAGGAGCACCAGATACGCGCCGACCGCCACCGTGGAGAAGGTGAGGGAGAACTCGTACATGTTGCCCCAGGGCGCCCGCTGCACCGAGACGGCCCGGGCCACCACGCCGCCCGCCTCGACGAGGAAGGCGAGGACGGTGAGGGAGATGGCGATCCGGCCGTACATGTCGCCCTGCTCGTCACCGCCGTGCGCGCCGGGGCCGTCCGGGACGTCCCGGGTGCCGGACGCGGAGCGCGTGACGACCTTGGGGCGCTCCATGACGGCGGTGCCCCCGCCCTTCTGCTTGACCTGGACCTGCACCGCGGAGGCCGGGGCCGCCTTGCCGGTGAGGGCGGCGGCGGTGCGGCCGACCTTGCTGCGGCTACCGAAGATCCACTCGGCGATGTGGGCGAGGAAGGCCAGGGTGTAGACGGCCATCGACGAATAGACCAGCACATTGCTGATGTTCGCCATGCTCTCGTTGGTGGCGGCGAGATTCACTTCCCAGCCCCTTCGGCAGGAACGACATCGGGTTCATCTGATTCTTCGGGCTCGGGCTCAGGCTCGGGCGCCGTCGGCGCCTCGGCGTTGAGCAGGGCTGCCAGCTCGGCCAGTTCCTCCGGCAGCTTGGCGGACTCGGCCCGGCCGAGCCCCGCCATCTCGACGACGGTCACCCCGTCCGCGCCGCGCGAGGCACGCACCCAGATCCGGCGCCGCTGGATGAACAGCGAGCCGACCAGACCGGCGAGCGCGGCGGCCGCGCCGAGCAGCGCGAGGTCGTTGCCCGGCTGCTGGGAGACCTGGAAGGTCGCCCACTCCTTGAGCTCCTTCTCGTACGTGATCGAGCCCGCGCCGTCCGGGAGTTCCATGGTCTCGCCGGGGACCATGCGCTTCTTGAGCAGGTCCCCGTTCTTGTCCTTGAACTCCTTCATCTTGTCGGTGTTCAGCTGGTACACGTTCTGCGGCAGACCCGAGTCCATGCCCAGGCTGCCGAAGCTCCCGTGGTACGCGGAGAGCGCGAGCACCGGGTAGTCGGCGGCCGGGAACTGCGAGAACATCTGGCCCTTGCCGTCGCCCGCGAAGGTCGGCACGAAGAAGGCGTTGAAGCCGAGCTGCTCCTTCTCGCCCTTGGCGTTGCGGTAGCCGTCGGGCACCTTGATGGCGCCGGTGGACGTGGCGTTGGAGTCGATCGGCAGCAGCGGCACGGCGCCGGTGAAGACGACCTTGCCCTTGCCGTCCTTGACCGTGACGACCGGGGCGAAGCCGTGGCCGATGAGGTAGACCTTCGAGCCGTCGACGATCAGCGGCTTGTTGACCTCGACGACGGCCTTCTTGTCCTTGCCGTCCGCGCCCTCGGCGTACCTGACGTGCGCCTCGTAGGTGCGCGGGGTGCCCTTCTGCGGGCCGTTGCGCTCGTACGTCGCCACGAACTTGTCGAGCTCGAAGCTGAAGGGCGCCAGGTCGTCGATGTCGAAGAGGCTGCCCGACTTGAAGTTGTCGTACTGCGTGAGGGTGTTGGAGAAGCCGCCGCCGGCACCCTCCACGACCAGCTTGCCGCCCTCGGACTTGAAGAGCTGGCCGACGGCGAAGGCCACCAGGATCACGATGAGCGCGATGTGGAAGAGCAGATTGCCGGCCTCGCGCAGATAGCCCTTCTCGGCGGCGACCGCATTGCCCGTGGCGTCCGCCCGGAAGCGGCGCTTCTTGAGCATCGCGAGGGCCGCCTCGCGGACCTGCTCGGGCTCGGCCTCGGTGCGCCAGGTCGCGTACGCGGGCAGCCGGGTGAGGCGGCCGGGGGCGCGCGGCGGGCGGCTGCGGAGCTGGCCGACGAACTGCCAGGTGCGCGGCACGATGCAGCCGATGAGGGAGACGAACAGCAGGATGTAGATCGCGGAGAACCACACCGAGCTGTAGACGTCGAAGAGCTGCAGCTTCTCGTAGATCGGAGTGAGCGTCTCGTGGGCCGCCTTGAAGTCGCGGACCTTGATCTCGTCCACGCTGGTCTGCGGGACGAGCGAGCCGGGGATCGAGCCGAGCGAGAGCAGGAAGAGCAGGATCAGCGCGACCCGCATGGAGGTCAGCTGCCGCCAGAACCAGCGGGCCCAGCCGATGACGCCGAGGGAGGGGCCCGCGGCGGGCGCGTCCTCCTGGGGGGCGGTGGACAGCTGGGACCCTGCGGCGCCCAGCTCTCGCTCGTCGGTTTCAGATTGGCTCATGGGTCAGATCCCGGGGGTGAATTCGGAAGTCCAGACCTGCATCTCGGCGACGATGCGGTCCCAGGCTCCGGTGACGAGCAGCAGGCCGGTCGCGATCAGCATGATGCCGCCGATGCGCATGACCCAGACATAGTGCCGCTTCACCCAGGCGAAGGCGCCGAGCGCACGACGGAAGGCGACGGCGGCGAGTATGAACGGCAGGCCGAGGCCCAGACAGTAGGCGACGGTGAGGGTGGCGCCGCGGCCCGCGCTCGCCTCGTTGGAGGAGAGCGCCATGACCGAGGCGAGGGTCGGGCCGATGCACGGGGTCCAGCCGAGGCCGAACAGGACGCCCAGCATGGGCGCCCCGAGCAGGCCGGTCACCGGCCGTTTGTGGAAGCGGAACTCGCGCTGGGTGAAGAAGGGCATCGCGCCCATGAAGAACAGGCCGAGCAGGATGGTCAGCCCGCCGAGCACCTTGGAGATGACCTCGCGGTGCTCGAACAGGGTCGCCCCGAAGCCGCCGAAGGCCGCGCCGAACGAGACGAAGACCGCGGTGAAGCCGAGCACGAACAGCAGGGCACCGCCCGCCATCCGGCCCCGCTTGGCCTCCTCCAGGTCGGCGCCGCTGACCCCGGTGACGTACGACAGATATCCCGGCACGAGCGGCAGCACGCACGGCGAGAAGAACGAGATGAGGCCGGCGAACAGCGCGATCGGCAGGGCAAGGAGGAGCGCCCCGCTGAACACGGTCTCGTTCCGTCCGAACTCGGCGGCGAGTGTCTCAGCCGCTGGTGCGATGTGCACGGCCGGTCACTTCTCCGCGATCAGCGGGTCGATCATCTTGTGCAGATGCTTGTCGTTGACCCCGCCCAGGGCGCGGGCCGCGATCTTGCCGTCGCGGTCGATGACGAGGACCGCGGGGATGCCCTGCAGGCTCAGATTGCCCTTGAAGCGCAGGATCAGCTTGCCCGCCGGGTCGTAGAAACTCGGGTACTCGACGCCGAATTCCTTCTCGAACTCGATGGCCGGGCCCTTGTTGGGGTCGCGGGTGTTGATCCCGACGAACTCCACGCCCTGGTCCTTCATCTCCTTGGACAACTTGACGTAGTACTTCGCCTCGGCACGGCACGGCGGGCACCAGGAGCCCCACACGTTGACGACGACGACCTTGCCCTTGTACGCGGAGCTCGACGTGTCGAGCCGCTTGCCGTCCAGCATCTCGCCGTCGAGGGTGGGCGCTTCTTTGCGGTCGGCCTTGGCGACCGTCTCGATGCTGTCCTTGCCCGAGACGAAGTTGCTGTTCCCGGACCCTCCCTGGGTGCCGCCGTCGCCGCTGCAGGCAGCGAGAGTGAGCGCGGCGACCGCGGCTCCCGCGGCGAGCAGGGTGCGTCGGAGGGCAGGACGACTAAGGCTCATGTGAAAAGTTTCGCATGTCCGTTTGGGGGATCTTGGGCACCCCCCGAAGTGCGCGGAACGCCCAGTTCAGGCCGCGTTCTTCCAGCCACCTGCGGGCTTCTGGCCGACGTCGAGCGACTGCAGCGCGGTCAGGACCTTGGGGTCCTGCACATCGAGCCAGTCCACGAACTGCCGGAAGGACACCAGGCGTACGTCCTTTTTGTCCGCGATCTTCTTCATGGCTTCCTCGACCGCATCCATGTAGATGCCGCCGTTCCACTGCTCGAAGTGGTTGCCGACGAAGAAGGGCGCCCGATTTGTCGTGTACGCCCGCTCGAATCCGGCCAGATACGACTCGGCCGCCTGCTTGCGCCAGCCCGGGTAGTTGGCGGGCGGCGCCTTCGTGGAGTTCTGCGACTGGTTGGCCAGGATGTTGTAGTCCATCGAGAGCACCTCGAAGGAGTGCCCGGGGAACGGCATGGCCTGCAGCGGCAGATCCCACACGCCCAGCTTCTTCTCGGGCCAGCGCTGGCGGCCGCCGGGCGAGGAGGCGTCGTAGCGCCAGCCGAGCTCGCGGGCGACGGGCAGCAGGTTGTTCTGGCCGAGCAGACACGGGGTGCGGCCGCCGACCAGCTCCTTGTCGTAGTCGAAGGGGAGCGGGGGAAGGTCCGTCCACCCCGTGTTCGTACGCCACTTCTTGACGAAGGACTTGGCCTGGTCGATCTCGCTGCGCCACTGCGCGGACGTCCAGTTGGCGACCGAGCCGGTGCCGGCGCAGAAGTGCCCGTTGAAGTGCGTGCCGATCTCATGACCTTCGAGCCATGCCTGACGGACGTACTTCAGGGTCTCCTTGATGTGGTCGTCGGTGAGGTAGCCGATGTCGGACGCGCCCACTGCGTTGTTCGGCGGCTGGTAGAGGCGCTTCTTCGACTCGGGCAGCAGGTAGAGCCCCGAGAGGAAGAAGGTCATGCGCGCGTCGTGCTCCTCGGCGAGCTTGAGGAAGCGCGGGAACAGCCCGTTGCCGACCTCGCCCGCGCCGTCCCAGGAGAAGATCACGAACTGCGGCGGGGTCTCGCCGGGTTCGAGGGGGACCGGCTTCTTCGGCTGCTTCGGCTGCTTCCCCGTGTACGAGGTGGAACCGTCACCGATCGGTTTCCCGTCCTTCTGGGCGCCGGGGTTGCCGACCGGCTGGGTGTCGTGGGTGTTGTCCCCACCCGTGGAGCAGCCGGCCACTCCGGCCGCCGCGACTCCAAGTCCCAGCCCGAGAGCTCCCCTTCGAGTGATTTGGCGCATATCGTCCCCTTTTCCGCGCTTCGCCCCATACAAGTTGGGCGCCCCGTTAGAGGACGGGACGAACACGGAGGTTCCGGGAACTTCTGCAAATTTTAAGTTATTTACGAGCGAAGGGGTCGGACACCTGCTAGGTGCCCGACCCCTTCGGTCTGTGCTCGATGTGCGGCTGCGCCCCGCCCGGTGTGCGGCTACGCCCCGAACGCCTTGTCCTTGCCCTTCACCGGCTTGGCGCCGGCCAGCAGATGGGACGGGACGAGATCGCGGGCCGGCTCGGTGTACCCGACCGACACGATCTTGTCGCCGCGGTAGGTGAACGTGGTCAGCGAGGCGAGCGTGCACTGCCGCTTGCGCGGGTCGTGCCACAGGCGGCGCTTCTCCACGAAGGAGCGCACGATCCAGATCGGCAGCTGGTGGCTGACGCAGACCGCCTCGTGCCCGCGCGCCGCGTCCTTCGCCGCGTCGAGGGCGCCCATCATGCGGACGACCTGCTCGACGTACGGCTCGCCCCAGGACGGCTTGAACGGGTTGACCAGGTGCTTCCAGTTCTCCGGCTTCTTCAGCGCGCCGTCACCGACGCCGAAGGTCTTGCCCTGGAAGACGTTGCCCGCCTCGATCAGGCGCTCGTCCGTCGCCAGGTCCAGGCCGTGCGCCTTGGCGATCGGCGTGGCCGTCTCCTGGGCGCGCTCCAGCGGGGAGGCGACGACATGCGTGATGTCGCGGCCGGCGAGGTGGTCGGCGACGCGGTCGGCCATCTGCCGGCCCAGCTCGGAGAGGTGGTAGTCGGGCAGGCGCCCGTACAGGATCCCCTCCGGGTTGTGCACCTCGCCGTGACGCATCACGTGGACGACCGTGAGGTCTTCGTTCGTGCTCATGCGGTGGCCTCCGCGGCGGCTCGGGCGGCCGCCGGCAGGGCATCCGCGATGTGCTGGATCGCCCGCTCGTCATGGGCGGTCGAGACGAACCACGACTCGAAGGCGGACGGCGGCAGATACACCCCGTCGCTCAGGAGCGAGTGGAAGAACGCGGTGAAGCGGAACGACTCCTGCGCCTTGGCCTCGTCGAAGTTGCGCACCTCGTTCTCCGTGAAGAAGACGGAGAACATGTTGGACGCGGTCTGCAGCCGGTGCGCGACACCCTCCTTGGTGAGCGCCGCGGTGACCAGTGACTGGATCTGCTTCGACACGGCGTCGACCTTGGCGTACGCGGCGTCGTCGAGCAGCCGCAGCTGGGCGAGGCCCGCGGCGGTCGCGATCGGGTTACCGGACAGCGTGCCCGCCTGGTAGACCGGGCCGGCCGGGGCGAGGTGCCCCATGACGTCCGCGCGGCCGCCGAAGGCCGCGGCCGGGAAGCCGCCGCCCATGACCTTGCCGAAGGTCATCAGGTCGGGCTTCACCCCGTCCACGCCGTACCAACCGGCCTTCGACGTACGGAAACCGGTCATCACCTCGTCCGAGATGTACAGCGCGCCATCGGCCGCGCACAGGTCCTTGAGGCCCTGGTTGAAGCCGCCCAGCGGCGGCACCACGCCCATGTTCCCCGGCGAGGCCTCGGTGATCACACAGGCGATCTCGCCGGGGTGCGCGGCGAAGGCCTGCCGCACCGCGTCCAGATCGTTGTACGGCAGCACGATGGTGTCGCCAGCCTGCGCGCCGGTGACCCCCGGAGTGTCCGGAAGCCCGAACGTCGCGACGCCCGAGCCGGCCGCCGCGAGCAGCGCGTCCACGTGCCCGTGGTAGCAGCCGGCGAACTTCACGACCTTGGCGCGGCCGGTGAAACCGCGGGCCAGACGGATGGCCGACATCGTCGCCTCGGTGCCGGACGAGACCAGGCGGACCTGCTCGACGGGCTCGATCCGGGCCACGATCTCCTCGGCGAGCGCGACCTCGCCCTCACCCGGCGTACCGAAGGAGGTGCCACGGCCGACCGCCTCCTGGACGGCGGCGATGACCTCGGGGTGCGCGTGGCCGAGGATCATCGGGCCCCACGAACACACGAGGTCGACGTACTCGCGGCCGTCGGCGTCGGTCAGGTACGGACCCGTACCTGACACCATGAAACGGGGCGTACCCCCCACAGCGCGGAAAGCGCGCACGGGAGAGTTCACGCCGCCGGGCGTCACGAGGGACGCGCGGTCGAAAAGCGTCTGCGAAACTGGGGCGTCATAGGGAAAGCTCACACATGCCATGGTGTCAGAGCCTTCGGACATCCTGCGGACAGGTGTTTCACCGCACGTTTCGTCGTGCGGCCGTGGGGGAGGTCACTGACACGATGATCGGGTTGCGCGGTTGGGGCCGCGAGTGGTCGGGTGGAGATATGCATCGCGGTGGCGGACTGGGCGAGGGGACCGACGGTCAGGGTGCCCTCGGACCGCGACGTGCCCGCAGGGGGAAGCACCGGCGAGACGAGCAGGGCCTTCCTGAGGAGCATGCGCCCACGCAGGCGCAGTCGGCGGCGGAAAGCAGGAGTGGCCGAGTGGGGGTGACCTACAAATACTTCGGCGCTCCCGACGGGGCCACCGCGGCCCGGGTGCCGATTTCCATGCGCCCGGAGGAGCTCGGCGGTGACGAGCTCGGCATGGGCGGCATGTTCACCAAGATCAAGCCGGAGACGATGGCCGCGATGGTCCTCACCGGCATCGAGGGCATACCCCTGCACAAGGTGCCACCGCTCGAACTGGTCGTCCTGCACCCGGACTACGCGGTGGTCAAGCTTCCGATGACGGTCGTCGACCCCTTGCGGGGGATCGGGGAAGAGGCGGTCGGGGCGGCCGCGTTCATCTGGTCGACGGTCCCGGACCGGGGTGGGCCGCGGGACGCGTTCAACGTGTACCAACTGCTGCACGAGTGGCAGGACTTCAGCCATCGGTTGCACGAGGCGGGGCATCAGCCTTACTGCTTGGTCTGGCCTTAGTTTTCAGCCCGTCCGGCGTTTGAGGACAGAGTCCGAAGGCCGATTCGGGGGTCCGGGGGCGCAGCCCCCGATCTTCTACGCAGGCCGGGCAGCCCGCCCGCCCTTGATCCCGGCCAGCCGCTTACGCATCCTGTTCCGCACTGAATAGGGCGACATGGCCAGCTGGCGACAGCCCTCGCACCAGACGTCGGACTCCTTCGCCGCCCGCGACGCCGCCGCCGCGTCATCGAAGAACAGCGGGTCACCCTGGTGGGTGAGGCACTCGACTTCATAACGGTCCGACCGCCCGGCCAGGGCACCCGTGTCGCGCATGCGGACCTGGGCCCCGGTGTCGCGGCGGCTGAACACCCGCCCCGTGGCGTCCAGTTCGCGCACTTCCCGCTCGGCGTCCCGCACCGCCTCATGATGGGCGAGCACCACGTCCGGGTCCGGCGCGAGGGCGTCGGCCGCCCTGGCCCGCATCTTGTCCAGCGCGGTCTCCACGCGGCGGGCGCGGACCTTGGCCGTCGCCGCGAGGCGCCTGCGGCGGGAGCCCTTGTGGTCCCGGGTACGGCCCGGGGCTATGCCACTGCTGTCGCTGCCAGTGTTCATGACGTCACCGTAAGGCGGTTCCCCGCATCCGGCATCACCGAGCCCCTGACCTCGCTAGTTTCGCCGGGACGCAAATAGATGCTACTTTCGTCATGGCGCAAATAAGGCCCCCGACCTGGGCGGCTCGCGTCCATCATGCCCGTGCGATGCGAGGAGGTGTTCGGGAATGAGTCCCGACCGAAGTCCTCGCCGCACCTGCGGCGACCGGCCGGCCCGCTGACCCTCTCCGGGTAGCCCCGCGCCCTGAATTCCCCCCGCGCCACACCTGACGGCGCCCCCATGACGGCACCCCCATGTCCGCACCCGCGGTCGTGCATGCCCGCACCCGCGGTCGTGCCGGGGCCCCGCCATGCCCGAAACCCCCTTCCCCTCTCCCAAGGAATGCCTAGAAGGAGCTCTCTGCCATGACCATGCTCACCCCGCCCAAGCTCGCCCCACCGGGCCAGGGCACCCGTCCCCGCCGCGAGCGCAAGGCCGCCGAGCTGGAGACCCGTACCCGTCTCGTCGGCGAGAAGCTGGCCGCGTACAGCGCCAAGCCCGCGAGCGATGTCCTGACCGAGCTGAAGGCCGACCGCAGCGGACTGCACCAGGCCGACGTCCTGGACCGCCAGGAGGACTTCGGCCCCAACGTCGTCGCCCAGGAGGGCGCCCCGGCCTGGTACGTCCAGCTCGCCAAGGCCTTCGCCAACCCGTTCATCGGCATCCTCGTCTTCCTCGCTGCCGTCATGTACTGGCAGGACCCCGCCGACCCGGGCGTGATCATCCTGTCCGCGATGGTCGTCATCAGCGGGCTGCTGCGGTTCTGGCAGGAGTACCGGTCGGGCCGGGCCGCCGACGCGTTGAAGAAGCTGGTCACCACCACGTGCGCCGTGCAGCGTCGCAGCGGCCGCGGGCACCTGCCGACCACCCTCGAGATCCCGATGGACCAGGTCGTCCCCGGCGACCTGGTGAAGCTCGCGGCCGGCGACCTCATCCCCGCCGACCTGCGCCTGATCACCTCGAAGGACCTCAACGTCAGCCAGGCCGCCCTGTCCGGCGAGTCCCTGCCGGTCGCCAAGGCCGACACCCGCACCAACGACCAGGGGCAGCTGGCGACCAGCGACCCGGTCGAGGCCGACAATCTGTGCCTGATGGGGACGTCCGTAACATCCGGTACGGCGACGGGAGTTGTGGTCGCCACCGGCTCGGACACCTACTTCGGCTCGATGGCCGGCTCGCTCGTCGGTGAGCGGCCGCAGACCAACTTCGACACCGGCGTACGGAAGGTCAGCTTCCTGCTGATCCGCTTCATGCTGGTCATGGTCCCGGTCGTGTTCGTCGTCAACGGCATGACCAAGGGCGACTGGAACGCGGCGTTCCTGCTCGGCATCGCCGTCGCGGTCGGCCTCACCCCCGAGATGCTGCCGATGGTCGTCTCCGCCAACCTGGCGCGCGGCGCGGTCGCCATGTCCAAGCAGAAGGTCGTCGTCAAGCGGCTCAACGCGATCCAGAACCTGGGCGCGATGGACGTCCTGTGCACGGACAAGACGGGAACGCTGACCGAGGACCGGATCGTCCTCGACCGCTACCTCGACGTACACGGCAAGGAAGACACCCAGGTCCTGGAGTACGGGTACCTCAACTCGCACTTCCAGACCGGGCTGAAGAACCTCCTGGACCAGGCCGTCATCGACCGCATGGACGAGGCCGAGGAGGTTGTCGTCGACGCTCGGTTCTCGATGGTCGACGAGATCCCCTTCGACTTCGCCCGCCGCCGGATGTCCGTCGTCCTCAACCGGAACGGGCTGCTCGGCGACGTCGGCCGGCCCGAGCACATCATGGTCACCAAGGGCGCGGTCGAGGAAGTCCTCGACCTGTGCACGCACATGACGGACCGCGGCGAGCGCGTCGAGCTCAGCGACCAGCTGAAGTGGCACGTCACGCGGGTCGCCGAGGACAACAACCGGCAGGGGCTGCGGGTCCTTGCCGTCGCCACCCGTACGCTGCCGACGCCGCGCGACACGTACACCGTGGCCGACGAGGCCGAGCTCACCCTCATCGGGTTCCTCGCCTTCCTCGACCCGCCGAAGGCCGACGCCCAGACCGCGCTGCAGGGTCTCGCCGACAAGGGCATCAAGGTCAAGGTCGTCACCGGCGACAACGACCTGGTGGCGGCCCGGGTCTGCGCCGATGTCGGCATCGACGTGGGCCGGGTCGTCATGGGCGCCGACATCGACGCGCTCGGCGACGCAGAACTGCGTGAACTCGCCGCCCGCACCACGGTGTTCGCCAAGGTCAACCCCGTACAGAAGGCGCGTATCGTACGAGCGCTGCAGGCCGAAGGACACACGGTCGGCTTCCTCGGCGACGGCATCAACGACGCCGCCGCGCTGCGCGACGCCGACGTCGGCATCTCCGTCGACACGGCCGTGGACATCGCCAAGGAGTCCGCGGACATCATCCTGCTCGAGAAGGACCTGACGGTCCTGGAGCGGGGCGTGATCCAGGGGCGTACGACCTTCGGCAACACCATGAAGTACATCAAGATGACGGCCTCCTCGAACTTCGGGAACGTCTTCTCGGTGCTCGTCGCCTCCGCGTTCCTGCCGTTCCAGCCGATGCTCGCGATCATGCTGCTCGTGCAGAACCTGGTGTACGACATCGCACAGCTGGCCACGCCCTGGGACCGCATGGACGAGGAGTACCTGCGCAAGCCGCAGAACTGGGACGCCAAGGGCATCGGCCGGTTCATGGTCACGATCGGACCGGTCAGCTCGATCTTCGACATCACCACCTTCCTGGTGATGTGGCACATCTTCCAGGCCAACACCGTCGGGGACGCTTCGCTGTTCCAGTCCGGCTGGTTCATCGAGGGGCTGCTCTCGCAGACGCTGATCGTCCACATGATCCGCACCCGGAAGATCCCGTTCATCCAGTCGCGGGCGTCCTGGCCGGTGATGGTGATGACGGTCCTGGCCATGGCGACGGGCATCTTCCTGCCCTTCTCGCCGCTGGCCTCGGCGCTCGGCTTCGTGCCGCTGCCGATGAGCTACTTCCCGTGGCTGATCGGGACGCTGCTCGCCTACTGCGCGCTGACGCAGCTGGTGAAGACCTGGTACATCAAGAAGTTCCACACCTGGCTGTGAGCGATATGGCCGCTCTTGCGATCATTCGCGTGTTGCGCGCGATCCGCCTGCTGCCGGCCTTGGGTCGCAGCTGACCCCGGAATCCCGGACCACGACGGCCGCTCTCCGCTCACGGAGAGCGGCCGTCGTCGCTCGGTTTCAGCCACCGGTGGCACACTGGGCGGTCAACCTCGGGAGGGAGCCCGTACGTGCCGATGATCCGCAGCCTGCGCCGCATGGCGCGCCGCGCCTACAAGGGCGGGGTGGACCTCAGCCACCCGGCCCGGTCCCCGCTGGGCAGCGCGGTGGTCAACTGCGTGGTCTACCAGGACGGCGCGCGCCGCCCGGACGGCTGGGCCGGTCCCGTCTCCTCGGCCGCGGAGGCGCTGCGGCGCGTCCGTAAGGAGGGCGACGGTTTCGTCTGGGTCGGGCTGCACGAGCCGTCCGCCGAGGAACTGGCCGAGCTCGCCGAGCCGTTCGGCCTGCACCCGCTGGCCGTCGAGGACGCCGCGCACCCGCATCAGCGGCCCAAGGTCGTGCCGTACGACGACACGCTCTTCGCCGTCTTCAAGTCGGTCTGCTACGTCGATCACGCCGAGCTGACCGCGACCAGCGAGGTCGTCGACACCGGCGAGATCATGGTCTTCACCGGCCGGGACTTCGTGATCACGGTCCGGCACGGCCGGCACGGCTCGCTCGGCCCGGTCCGTGAGGCGCTGGAGGCCGATCCGGAGCAGCTCGCCAAGGGCCCGTCAGCGGTGCTGCACGCGATAGCCGACCACGTGGTGGACGAATATCTGCGCGTCACGGACTGCGTGCAGCACGACATCGAGGCCGTGGAGACCGAGGTCTTCTCCCCCACCGACGGCCGCGCCGACGCCGGCCGGATCTACCAGCTCAAGCGTGAACTCCTGGAGCTGAAGCGGGCCGTGGCCCCGCTCAGCCGCCCCCTCGGCTATCTCGCGACCCGTCCCGACACCCTGATCGACCCCGACATACAGGCCTACTTCAGGGACGTCGCGGACCATCTCGCCACCACCACCGAGCAGATCGCGGCCTTCGACGCGCTGCTCGACTCGATCCTGCAGGCGCATCTGGCGCAGGTGACCGTCGCGCAGAACGAGGACATGCGCAAGATCACGGCCTGGGCCGCGGTCATCGCCGTGCCGACGATGGTGTGCGGAGCACATGCCGGAGCTCAAGTGGACCTATGGCTACCCGCTGATCGTCGGCCTTACGGCGATGGCCTGTTTCCTGGTGCACCGGAACTTCCGGCGCAAGGGGTGGCTGTAGCCCTTTACGCGGGCCGGGTCCACCGCGGGTCGCGGCCGGTGGCGGCCAGCACGCGGTCCAGCTCCGTGGCCGATTCCGGTACGTCGACGGCCTCGCCGAAGACCCCTGCCTGACGGGCCTGCGGAGCCATCTCCGCAAGGGCGGGCCCGACCTCTTCGAGCACCGCCGGGTCGGCCGCGTACTCCTGCCCGGTGGCCGTGGCCAGGTCCCAGGCGTGCACGGTGAGGTCGCCGAGGACCATGTGGATGACCGTACGGGCGGGCATGTCCAGGGATCCCGCGGTGCCCTCGTCCGCGCCGGGCGCGGCCCAGATCTCCACCAACTTGCCCGTCTCCACGGCGAACCGCTCGCGCCAGTCCGCGCCCCTGCCCACGTGGTCGACCGAGTCGTCGAACTTGTCGTACGGCTTCCTGGCCCCCACCAGCTGGAAGTGCACCACCACATGGAAGAGGTGGTTCACCAGTCCGCGTACGTCGTACTCGGCACAGGGCGTCGCGTCCTTGAGCCGGTCGTCCGTGATTCCGCCCAGAACGGCGACGGCCTTGGTGCCCGCGATGTCGAGGAGGTCGCTGATCTTCTTCGTCATGCGTCCACCGTACGAATCCGTCGGGTGCCGCGGCTTGAAGAAACGCGACAGAATCCCGCCATGGCACCTGACCAGGCAGTTCCGGGAATCCAGGGCCCCGAGGGCGGCACCAGGGGCATCCTCGACGCCGCCGAGCTCCTCTCCCGCGTCCACTTCCGGCGCCACCTGCCCGCAAAGGCGCTGCGGCCGTACGTCGAGTTCTACTGGCTCATCGACTGGGATCTGCCCCAGCCGTACGTCTCCCACGTCGTCCCGCATCCCGCGGTCAATGTCGTCTTCCAACGGCTGCACGGGCAGGCCGAGTTCGGGGAGGTCGCGGGGACCGGGCTCGACCTGTTCGCGCAGCGGCTCGAAGGCGTCGGGCGAGTGTGCGGGGTGAAGTTCCGGCCCGGCGGGTTCCGGCCGTTCGCGCCGGGGCGTGCGGTGGCCGACTGGACGGGGCGGCGGCTCGTCGTCGCCGAAGTGTTCCCCGCGGCCGTGGTGGCGGGCGCCCCGGCGCGCATCCTCGGCCCGGACGACGAGCACGCGCGCGTGGCGGCGATCGACGCCTTCTTGTCGTCGATCGGGCCGCGGCCCGATCCGGGGGCCGACCTGGCAATGGCCGTGGTGGAGCGGATCCAGGCCGACCACACACTGCTGCGGGTCGCCGAAGTCGCGCGCGGCGAGGGGCTTTCGGTGCGTTCGCTGCAGCGCCTTTTCCACCTGTACGTCGGCGTCGGGCCCAAGTGGGTCATCCTGCGCTACCGGCTCCACGAGGCCCTGGAGCGCGCCGAGTCGACGGACGCGGTGAACTGGGCGGCACTCGCGGCGGACCTCGGCTACGCCGACCAGGCCCATCTGGTGCGGGACTTCACGGCGACGGTGGGGGTGCCGCCGACGGCGTACGCACTGCGGAGCTGAGGAGGCCGGGGCGATTGTCAGTGGTGGGGCCTACCGTGCAGGGCATGGACTCTTCCACCGATGTGACGCTGGCCCCTTGGTCGGAGGGCGACTTCTGGCTGCTCGAGCGGACCAACGCACCTGAGATGACCGACCACTTGGGCGGCCCGGAGAGCGAGGAGCAGCTCGTCGACCGCCATCGCCGCTATCTCACGCTGGACGAGCGCGGCCGGATGTTCCGGATCACCCAGGGCGGCGCCTCGGTGGGGACGATCGGGTACTGGGAGCGGGAGTGGCGCGGCCGCGCGGTATGGGAGACCGGCTGGGGGGTGCTGCCCGAGTTCCAGGGCCGGGGCATAGCGGTCGCGGCGGCCCGCCTGGCCGTCGAGCGGGCACGCGCGGCGGGCCGGCACCCGGCGGTGCACGCGTTCCCCTCGGTCGACCACCCCGCCTCCAACACGATCTGCCGCAAGGCCGGGTTCGAGCTGCTCGGGGAGGTCGACTTCGAGTATCCGAAGGGGAGTTGGCTGAAGTCGAACGACTGGAGGGTCGAGCTCTAGGGCTCGGGGTCGCTCGGGGTCGCTCGGGGGTTTTCGCTTGACAGCACCCGGGGCCTTCCCGCACATTTATCTGCGTGACGCAGAGAATGTGTCACGCAGGGGCCAGTGTCGCCCCTCACCACTCCCGCTCCCGGAAGGACCCGGAGAACCATGTCCGCTCCCACCCTGTCCCCCACCACCGTCGAGCCCCGCGCAAGGCCCTCGCGCCGCCGCTGGGCCGTCCTCGGCGTCGTCCTCGCCGCCGACGTGCTCGACCTGGTCGACGCGACGATCACCAACGTCGCCGCGCCCACCATCGCCCGCGACCTCGGCGGCGGCTCCGGCCTCGTCCAGTGGCTCGGCGCCTCCTACGCCCTCGCGCTCGGCGTGCTGCTCGTCGTCGGCGGCCGGCTCGGCGACAAGTACGGCCGGCGCCGGCTGTTCCTCGCCGGCCTCACCGGCTTCACCCTCGCCTCCGTCGCCTGCGGGCTCGCCCAGGGCCCCGAATTCCTGGTCGCCGCCCGCCTCGTCCAGGGCGCGTTCGGCGCGCTGCTCATCCCGCAGGGCTTCGGCATCCTCGGCGCGGTCTTCCCCCGCGAGGAGATCGGCAAGGCCTTCAGCTTCTTCGGCCCCGTCATGGGCCTGTCCGCCGTCGGCGGCCCGATCCTCGCCGGGTTCCTCATCGACGCGAACCTCGCCGGTCTCGGCTGGCGCGCCATGTTCCTGATCAACATCGTGATCGGCGGCGCCGCCCTCGTCGCCGCACTCCGGCTGCTCCCGAAGGACGCGGGCGACGCCGCCACCTCCGTAGACGGCATCGGCTCAGGCCTCCTCGCGGGCGCCATGCTCGGCCTGCTCGGCGGCCTCATCGAGGGCTCCGCGCACGGCTGGACCACGATCCCGCTGCTGCTGATCGCGGGCGGTCTCGCCTTCTTCGCCCTCTTCTGCCGCCGTCAGCGCACGGCCGCGAACCCGCTGATCCAGCCGTCGCTGCTGCGCAATCGCGGCTTCACGTCCGGACTGATCCTCGGCATCGCGTTCTTCGCCGCCATCTCCGGACTGCTGTACGTCTTCTCGCTCTTCCTGCAGGACGGCCTCGGCTTCTCGCCGCTGCGCGCCGCCCTCGGCATCGCACCGGTCGCCGCGGGCATCGTGATCTCGTCCATCGCCTGCTACCAGCTGATCGGCAGGTTCGGCCGCCGGCTCGTCGTCGCCGGACTCCTGATCACCCTGGCCGGTACCGGCTGGCTACTCGCCCTGGTCCTGAACTCCGGCACCGACCTGGGCAGTTGGGCCCTGGCCGCGCCCGCCCTCGTCGTCGGCATCGGCATGGGCACCTGCTTCGGCACCGTCTACGACGTCACCATCGGTGACATCGCCCCCGACGAGGCCGGCAGCGCCGGCGGCTCGCTCGGCGCCGTCCAGCAGCTGGCCAACGCCATCGGCGCGGCCGCCGTCACCACGGTCTACTTCCACACCCTCGGCGCCGCCCACGACACCGCCCACGCCACGGTCGTCAGCCTGACCGTCGTCATCGCCGTCGGCGCGCTCTGCCTCGGCCTGGTCCGCCTGCTGCCCCGCAAGGCGCAGCCGCAGGATCACTGAGGACGGCCGCCGGGCGTGCTACTTGGCGTGGCTGACCGCGTAGATCATCACGAACGCGACGAGGTGGATGCCGAACAGGAAGTACCCGAGGTACCACCAGATCATCTTCTCGTTCTTGCTCTCCTGGGCCAGGCGCCGCTGCTCGAGGGACGACCCCGCGTCGTCGTCGCGCGGCGGCGTCCGGTCCTTCCTCACAGCTCCCCGCACGCCTTCGTGATCACAGCTCCCGGTGCACCTTCGTGTTGGAGGCCTGCGCACGCGGCCGCACCACCAGCAGGTCGATGTTGACGTGCGGCGGCCGGGTGCACGCCCAGGTGATGGTGTCCGCGACGTCGTCCGCGGTGAGCGGCTCGGCGACACCCGCGTACACCTTGGCGGCCTTCTCGCTGTCGCCGCGGAAGCGCGTCGTGGCGAACTCGTCGGTCTTGACCATGCCCGGCGCGATCTCGATGACCCGAACCGGCTGCCCGAGGATCTCCAGGCGGAGCGTCTCGGCGAGCACCCGCGCGCCGTTCTTGGCCGCGACATAGCCCGCGCCGCCCTCGTACGTGGAGTGGCCCGCGGTCGAGGACAGCACGACCACCGTGCCGTCGCCGCTCGCGGTCAGGGCGGGCAGCAGGGCCTGCGTGACGTTCAGGACGCCGATCACATTGACCTCGTACATCTGCCGCCAGTCGGCCGGGTCGCCGGTCGCCACGGGGTCCGCGCCGAGCGCGCCGCCCGCGTTGTTGACCAGGACGGCGATCTCCTTGAACGCCGTGGCGAACTCGTCCACCGCCGCGCGGTCGGTGACGTCGAGGGCGTACGCGGCCGCCTGGTGGCCCGCCGCGTTGATCTCCTCGGCAAGCTCCTCGATGCGGTCCTTGCGGCGCGCGGTGAGCACGACCCGGTAACCGGCGGCCGCCAGCTGACGGGCGGTGGCGGCGCCGATACCGCTGCTCGCGCCGGTGACGACGGCGATGCGGGAGGCGCTGGCTGCGGCGGCGGTCATGGGGTGCTCCTCGTGCGTACGTACGTTCCTGCTCCAGTTGCCCAGGATAAGCGGGCCCTGTGACAGGCCTTCTGCAGAATCGGTCAACCTACTGGCCCCGCCTCACCAGGACGCGCCGAACTCGCCCCAGAACAGGGCTAATTGCAGTATCTGGGTATCTTGCGCGCGTATCCCGATATCTCAGGTTCGGATATCTCAGGCACGACAGGAACGACAGGGAGCAGAGCGATGCGGGCAAGGCGAGCGGGATGGGTGGCGGCATCGGCCGCGGCGGCGGCGCTGACCGGCACGGTCCCGGCCGGGGCGGTCGGGGCAGTCGGAGCAGCCGCCCCGGAGGCCGATGTGGCCTTCCACGGGTTCACCTCGATGTGGGAGGGGGACCTCGGGATCTGGCTGACGCCGGAGAACCACGGCCCGAGCGACGTGTCCGACGTCACCGTGCGGCTGCGCTTCTCGACGGGCCTCGCCACCGTGCAGGGACACCTCCCCGAGAGCTGCCTGCGGGCGGGCAGCCGGGTCGTCCTGTGCCGCACCGGCGAGCTGCGCGCGGGCGGCTGGGGCGAGGAGCTGCAGCTCGACCTGAAGCTGAAGGGCAAGCCGTCGGAGGTGACCGTGCAGATCGACACCCTGTGGAACGGCGGGGCGAGCGACGACAACCCGAAGAACAACCAGCACAAGGTGACGACGCTGGACTCGGGGGACTCGTACTTCTTCTGATCCCCCGATCCCTTGGTCCCCCGATCCCTTGGGCCGTCAGCCCACGATGTGCCGCAGATACGCCTGCGGATCCATCAGGTACCGCCGCCAGTGGTCCACCAGCTCCAGCTCCTCCCACGCCACCCGCCGCATCCCGTGCTCGCCCACCTCCACGATGTCCGCGCCCGGCAACGCGGTGAGCAGCGGGGAGTGGGTGGCGCACACGATCTGGCCGCCGCGCTGCACGAGCTGGTCGATGTGGCCGATCAGCTCCAGGCAGGAGGCGAAGGAGAGCGCGGCCTCCGGCTCGTCCATGACGTACAGGCCGGGCTTGAGGAACTTGCCGCGGAAGGCCGCGAGGAACCCCTCGCCGTGGCTCTTCGAGTCGGGGGCGAAGCCCTCCCGGTCGAGGGCGTCGAGCGCGGTCTCGGCGCGCAGGAAGAACCCCTTGCGCGCCGACCAGCTGCGGACCATCCGGCGGCCCCCGACGGCCGCGTCGAAGCGAAGCCGCTCGCCGAGCGCGGACTTCTCGCGGTGCGAGGCGTACTTCCAGTCGTGCGAGCCGCCGTAGGAGTCGAGGCCGAAGGCCTCGGCGAGCGCCTCCACCAGAGTGGATTTCCCCGAGCCGTTCTCCCCGACGAGGAAGGTCACGGGCGCGGTGAAGCGCAGCCCCTCGGCAAGGAGCTGCCGCACGCACGGCACGGACCAGGGCCAGTCGTCCTCGTCCAGGTCAAGGCCATGGGCGTACGCACGTTCGACAATCACACGTCGAGTGTCCGTGACACCGCGTGCCCCGGCAAACTCCCGGGCTCGCGGGTACGTCCCCTCATGCGTCCCTGCTCATGCGTCCCTGCTCATGCGTCCCTGCTCATGCATCCCTGCTCGTACGCCCCCTCGCCAGCGCCTCCTCGAACGCGTCCTCGCCAAGCGCCCGGCGGGCCCGCCCCTCGGCCCGCCGCACGTCCCACCGCTCGCCCTTCGGCAGCGGGCTGCCCACCGTCTCGCGCAGGGCCGCCGCCCGACCGAGCAGTTCGGCACCTTGTGCGGGGCGGTCCCCCGCCGTGTACGCGCCGGCCAGGCCTTCGAGGGCGAGGGCCAGGGCCCGGGGGTCGCCGGTCCTGCGGGCGGCGGCGAGGCCCGCCTCGTGCAGGGCCTCGGCCCGCGTCACGTCGCCGCGCTGTTCGGCGACGTACCCCAGTTGTGCGAGGACCAGTGCCTCGCCGGTGACGACCCCGAGGCGGCGGTTCCAGTCGAGCCAGGGCCGCAGCAGCCGCTCGGCCTCGTCGAGGTCGCCGCGGCGGCGGGCGCCGAGGGCGAGGCCGGTCTCGGCGAACTGCTGCGCCGGCTGGTGCGACTGCTCGGCGGCGAGCTTCGCGGCCCGCCCGTGGAACTCGGTGGCACGCGCCTCGTCGCCGGTGAGCAGCGCGATGCGGCCCAGCCTGGCCAGGAAGTACGCGGCGTGCGTCCACAGCTGCAGCTCCTCGGCGCCCCGTGCGCCCTCGCGGTGCAGCCGGGCCGCCTCCTCGTAGTCACCGGCGATCTCGGCGAGCACACCGAGCTGTTCGGCGGCCTGCAACTGGCCCCAGCGGTCGCAGAGTTCGGCGAAGTGCGCGGCGCTCCGCTCGGCGTTCTCCCGCAGCGCCGGGAGGTCGCCCCGGTAGAGGGCGCGGGTCGCGGTCAGGCTCAGCGCGGCGGCCTCGCCCCAGCGGTCGCCGAGGGTCTGGAACTCCTCGCAGAGCCGGTTCAGCGGATCGCCGGGGCCGCCCTGGTCCAGCTCGTTGTCGAAGCCGCAGCGGGCGAGGGCGAGCAGCCAGCGGCTGCGTGCGTCGGCGTCGGTGAAGTCCACGCCGAGCCGCGAGGCATCGCCGGTGAGCAGGGCGAACGCGGCCTGCTTGGTGCGGGCGGCGGCGTACGCGGGCGTGGACCTCATCGCTTCCGCGCCCTCGATGGCGAGCTGCAGCGAGCGGGCGCCCTCGCCGATGCGGCCTCGCAGATACCAGTACCAGGCGTCCGCGTTGACGAGGCGCAGCGCGAGGTCCGTACTGCCGTCGGCGAGGCTGTGGTCGAGGGCGGCGCGCAGGTTGAGCGCCTCGTCGTCGAGGCGCCGCAGCCAGCGTTGCTGGTCGCGGCCGTGCAGGTGGGGCTCCGCGCGTTCGGCGAGCTCGGCGTAGTGCAGCGCGTGCCGACGCCGGGCCGCCTCGGCCTCGCCCGCCTCGGCGAGGCGTTCCAGGCTGTAGGCGGCGATCGATTCCAGCATCCGGTAGCGGACGCCGTCGGGGCCCGGGGCGGCGACGAGGAGGGAGCGGTCGACGAGGCGGGTCACTGTGTCGAGTACGTCGCCGTCTTCCTGTACGCCGGTTTCGTACGCGTCTTCCTGTACGCCGGTCTCGTACGCGGCTTCCTCTACGTCGACGGCGTACGCGGCACCACGGCCATCTCCCCCACCGGGTATCGGCCCGCCCGCGCCCACCGCCTCCCCCGCCTCCAACGTGAACCCACCGGAGAACACGGCCAGCCGCCGCAGCACCAACTGCTCTGCGGGCGGCAGCAGTTCCCAGCTCCAGTCGATCATCGCCCGCAACGTCCGCTGCCGGGCCGGGGCGTCCCTGCGGACCTGGTTGAGCAGCCGGAACCGGTCGTGCAGCCGCTCCGCCAGGGCCTGCACGCCCAGCGCGCGTACCCGCGTGGCGGCGAGTTCGAGGGCGAGCGGGATGCCGTCCAGGCGGCGGCAGATGAGCGCGACGGCCTCGGCGTTGTCGGCGTCCAGGGTGAACCCGGGCGCGGCGGCCGCCGCGCGGGCGGCGAAGAGCTCCATCGCCTCGGTCTGCGCGAGGGGGTCGACGGAGTCCAGGACCTCGCCGGACAGCGCGAGGGGTTCCTGGCTGGTGGCGAGCACCCGCAACTGCGGCGCCCTGCGCAGAAGTTGCTCTACCAGATCGGCAACGGGCCCGACGATGTGCTCGCAGTTGTCGAGGACGAGCAGCATCCGACGCGTGCTCAGCGCCTCGGCAAGGAGGTCGACGACCGAGACGCCGCTGCCGCTCTGACCCTGCCCCTGCCCCTGCCCCTGCCCCTGAGGCACGTCGTCGCGTACGCCGAGCACGGCGGCGACCGTTCCGGCGAGGTCGCTCGTGGCGCCGCCCCGCTCGCCACCCCCGTCCCCCAACCGCCCGGTCAGGCCCGCGAGTTCGACCAGCCATACACCGTCTTCGCACACCTCGGACCCCGACCGCGCAAGCCGGTCCGCCGCGGCCAGCGCGAGCCGGGTCTTGCCCACGCCGCCCGGGCCGGTGAGCGTGACCAGGCGGCCCGCCTCGACGAGGGAGCACACGCGGGCGACCTCGGCCTCGCGCCCGACCAGACCGCTGACCGGCGCGGGCAGATTGCTGCGAGGCCGCACCCCGCCGGCCGCCCCCGGTACCAGTACCGGTACCGGGGCGGGTGCCAGCTCCGGGTCCTGCCGCAGGATCGCCTCGTACAGCCCGGCCAGTTCGACGCCCGGGTCGATCCCGAGCTCATCGGCAAGCCGCTCCTTCAGCTCGCGATACGCGTCCAGCGCCTCGCTCTGCCGCCCCGCCCGGTAGAGGGCCCGCAGCTGCACACCCCGCAACCGCTCCCGCAGCGGATGCTCCGCCACCAGGTCCTTCAACTCGTCGGCTAGCAGCGCGTGTTCACCGAGCTCCAGACGCAGCTCGGCCAGCTCCTCGCGCACGGTCAGCCGCTGCTCCTCCAGCCGCGCCACCGCGGCCCCCGCGAAGCCGAAGTCCCGGAAGTCGGCGAACGCGTCCCCGCGCCACAGCCCCAGCGCCTCCGAGAGCAGCGCCACCTTGTCCCGCGCCTGTTCCGCATCCCGCGCCCTCGCCACCAGCGCCCCGAACCGCCCCGCGTCGACCGCCTCGTCGGCCACCCGCAGCGCATACCCGGCCGGCCCGTACGCGACCAGGCCGCGCGCCCCGGGCTCGGCCCCCTCCAGGGTGCGCCGCAACTGCGACACCTTGGTCTGCAGGGTGTTGCCCGGATTGCCCGGCAGATCCTCGCCCCAGAGGTCGTCGATCAGCCGGTCCACCGGGACCGGACGCCCGTGATGCACCAGGAGATCGGCGAGCAATGCCCGGACCTTCGCCTCGGGCACGGCGACGGCGGTCCCGTCCTCCGTCCGCACGGTCACCGGTCCAAGCACCTCGAAACGCATGCCGCAACGCTAAGCCGTGGCACTGACAGTCCCGACAGCGGCCATGCGTGAGGCCGTGCGTGGACCGTCAGCCGACCGTGCGCGGGCCCCGGCACTGTGGCTCACGTGATCGCAGCCGATCACCTCCCGGAAAGGGAGAACTCATCAACGTAGGGAAATCGCCATGACCGACGTGACCACCACCCGCACCTCGTACACCTCTCGCGAAGTCCGCCTCGCCGCCCGCCCCGAAGGCGAACCGACCGCGCAGAACTTCGAGTGGGTCACCACCGACGTGCCCGAGCCGGCCGAGGGCCAGATCGTCGTCCGCAACACCTGGATGTCCGTGGACCCGTACATGCGCGGCCGCATGGACGACGCCCCCTCCTACATTCCGCCCTTCGAGCTCGGCGCCGCCCTCGAAGGCAGCGCGATCGGCGAAGTCGTCGCGTCCCGCGCCGAGTCGGTGCCGGTCGGGGCGACGGTCAGCCACTTCCTGGGCTGGCGCGAGTACGCGGTCCTCGACGCGGCCGCGGTCACCGTCGTCGATACGTCGCTCGCTCCGGCGGACGCCTACCTCGGCGCCCTCGGCACCACGGGCCTGACCGCCTACGCCGCGCTCACCCGCACCGCCGAAGTGCGCGAGGGCGACGTCGTGTTCATCTCCGCCGCGGCGGGCGCGGTCGGCAGCGTCGCCGGTCAACTGGCCCGGAAACTGGGCGCGTCCAAGGTGATCGGCTCGGCCGGCGGACCGGCCAAGACCAAGCGGCTCCTCGACGAGTTCGGCTTCGACGCGGCGATCGACTACCGCCAGGGCGATCTCGCCGAACAGCTCGCGCAGGCCGCCCCCGACGGCATCGACGTCTACTTGGACTCCGTGGGCGGCGACCACCTCCAGGCGGCCATCGGTGCCCTGCGCACGGGCGCCCGGATCGCCCTGGTCGGCGCGATCAGCGGCTACAACGCCACCGCGCCGCTGCCGGGCCCGGACAACCTCTTCCGTGCCGCCGCCAAGGAGGCCACCCTGCGAGGCATGCTCGTCAGCAGCCACTTCGACCTGTTCCCCGAGTGGATCGGGAAGGCCGCGGGCTGGCTCGCCGACGGCACCCTGCACACCGCACAGACCGTCGTCGACGGCATCGACCAGGCGCCCGACGCGTTCCTCGGCGTGCTCCGCGGGGCCAACACCGGCAAGATGCTCGTCCGTCTGGAGGCCTGAACACCATGACCGGAGGCCTGAACACCATGACCGGCTCCGCAGAGAAGTCCACTGCAGGCGAGAAGTCCCCTGCAGGCGAGAAGTCCGCCACCGGCGGGAAGTCCACTGCGGGCAGGCGCGCCCTGCTCGTCCTCGCCCACCCCCGCCCCGACTCCCTGACCGCCCAACTCGCCCGCCACACCGAGGCCCGCCTCGTCCGCGAGGGCTACGCCGTCGACCTGCTCGACCTGCACGCCGAGGACTTCGACCCCCGCCTGGGACCCGGGGACGAGCCGGACTGGGCGGACCGCGACAAGGCGTACTCCCCTGAAGTACAGGCCCACATGGCGCGCGTCGAAGCGGCCGACGTCATCGTCGCGGTGTTCCCGCTGTGGTGGTTCGGGCCGCCGGCCATCCTCAAGGGCTGGATCGACCGGGTCTGGAACTACGGCTTCGCGTACGGCCGCAGCACCCCGCGGCTGCGCGGCAAGCGGATGCTCTGGCTCGGCCTGGTCAGCTACACACAGGCGGAGTTCACCGAGCAGGGCTGGGACCGGACGGTCACCCACACGCTGCGGACCGGCATCTCCCGGTTCTGCGGCATCGAGGACACGTCGGTGCACTTCGTGTACGACTCCCTCAATGCCGGCGAGGCGGCGTTCAAGTCGGCCGACCTGGCGCTCGACGCCTTCACGCCCTGAGCGGGCGGGGCAGGCAGTGTCCTCCCGCTCAAGGCACCAGGACCACCCGGCCGCGGAGCCCGCCCTCCGCGAGCCGGGTGTGCGCCCCGACCACCTCGGCCAGCGGGAACGTCTCCGCCACCCGCAGGGTCAGCACCCCCTTGTCGACCAGCTCGGCCAGCTCGGCGAGCCGGGCCCCGTCCGGGCCCACTTCGACGGCATCCGTACGGATGCCGCGTACGCCCTCCGGGTGCGCACCGGGACGGACGCCCACGTACGCACCCCCGTCGCGTACGAAGGCGAGGGCGTCGGCGCCGAGCAGCGCCGCGTCGAGGACACCGTCGACGTCCTGGCCGCCGGGCACCGTGCCGCGCGGCAGGAAGTGGTCCGCGCCGAGGCCGCGTACGGACTGCTCGTCGGCCACGCCCGCGACGGCCGTCACGATCAGGCCCTGGTGGTGGGCGAGTTGGACCGCGTACGCGCCCACCGCACCCGCCGCGCCGGTGACCAGCAGGTGCTCCCCCGGCTTCAGGGCGAGCAGGTCGAGGGCCTGGGCGGCGGTCAGGGCGTTGAGGGGCAGGGTCGCGGCGTGCGGGGCGTCGGCGGTGGCCGGGGCCGTGGCGACGGCGGTCGCGTCGACCACCACGTGATCGGCGTGCGTGCCGAAGGACTTGGCCGTTCCGTAGGCGAGCGCGACGACCTGGTCGCCGACCGTCCAGCCGGTGGCCACGCCCGCCGCGTCGATCTCGCCCGCGACGTCCCAGCCGAGCCCGAGACGCTTGCCCGCGCCGCCCATGAAGCCGGAGCGCACGGCCGCGTCGATCGGATTGAGCCCGGCGGCCGCCACCTTGATCCGCACCTGGCCCGGGCCGGGCTCGGGCAGCTCGGCCTCGATGATCTCGACGACCTCGGGACCGCCGAAGGAATTGATCACTGCTGCACGCATGACGGTGTCCTTTTTCCTAGGTTTTGCAGGGGAGTTGGCGGGTTTCCCGGCCGTTGCAACGATCCTAGGAAGAGTTACTCTCTCTCAGTAAGTACGCACCTGAGAGTGCGTACGGCACCCGGAGGTGAGCCATGGCGACCATGACGGCGGCACAGGAGCGTGCCCAGGCGCGTACCGCCTACGACGCGTTCATCAAGGACTGCCCGACCAGTCAGCTGCTCGCGCGGATCAGCGACAAGTGGGTCAGCCTGATCGTCAGCGCGCTGGGCGAGCAGGGGGCGATGCGCTACAGCGACCTGGGGCGCAGGATCCCGGGCGTGAGCCAGAAGATGCTCACCCAGACGCTGCGCTCGCTGGAGCGGGACGGGCTGGTCTCGCGCACGGTCACACCGTCCGTACCGGTGCGCGTGGACTACGAACTGACCGAACTGGGCGGGAACTTGAGCTGCCTGCTCACCCAGATGAAGACGTGGGCGGAGAACCACTTCGACGAGGTCAACGCGGCACGCGAGCGCTACGACGAGACCGTCGTCTGAACCTCCGGCTGCCCGTACCTCCCTCAGACGTTCAGACGTCGCCGCTGCGCAGGCGCTCGATCTGCCCGGCCGTGAACTCGACGGTGCGCTTCATGTGGGTGATGAGCAGGGCGAGTTCGCGCTCGTCGTACGCGTCGAAGTGCGCGAGCCAGCCGCCGCCCAGCTTCTCCCAGACCGCGCCGAACTCCTTCATCCGCTCGGGCACGGTGGACACCAGAACCCGGCGCCGGTCGGCCGTGTCGCGCTCGCGGACCACATAGCCGGCGCGCTCCAGGCGGTCGACCAGGCGGGTGGCGGAGCCGGTGGTCAGGCCGGTGAGTTCGGCGATGTGGCCGGTGGTGACGGGTTCCGGCTCCAGGCTGAGCAGGTTGAGGCACTGCAGGTCGGTGGGGTGCAGGCCCACGTGGTCGGCGACGGCCTGGTTGAACAGGGCGTACGAGGCCATGTAGCGGCGCGATTCATGGCCGAGCTCGGCCATGAGGACGCCGCGCTTGCCGGATGTCTCCATCACGCCTCCATTATCTGCGTTACGCAGACATCTTAGGCGACTCCGCCGACTCCACCGACTCGGCCGACTCGGCCGACTCGGCCGACTCGGCCGTCAGATAGCGCTGCACGGTCGGGGCCAGCCACGCGACGACTTCCTCCCGGCTCATCTGCGCGGCGGGCGGGAAGCGCAGCACGTACCGGGTGAGGGCCATGCCCAGGACCTGGGAGGCGACGAGCGCCGCGCGGCGCGGGGCCTCGGCGGGGTCCGGGCAGACGGCCGCGACGAGGGGCCCCAGCTGCTGCTTGAAGATCTCCTGCATGCGCTCGGCCCCTGCGGCATTGGTGACGCCCACCCGGAGCAGGGCGGTGAGCACCTCGTCCTGCTCCCAGCGGTCGAGGAAGTGTGAGACGAGGGCGGCACCGACGCTTTCGTGCCGGCCGTCCGGCCGGTACTCGACCGCTCCCAGCGCGCCCAACTCACCGAATTGCAGGTCGAATTCGGCGGCCGCACTGAAGAGGCCCTCCTTGTTCCCGTAGTAGCGCATCACCATCGACGGGTCGATTCCGGCGTCGCGGGCGATCGCGCGGATGGTGGCGCGCTCGTATCCGTCGGCCGCGAAGCGCTCGCGAGCGGCGGCGAGGATCGCGGCGCGGGTGACATCGGAGCGGCGCGCCTTGGCGGGTGCGGCCTTTCCGTCGGTGGCAGGGGTCTCGGTCATGCCACCGATCGTAAGTCAACAGACGTTGGCCAACAACCGTTGACACCGACTCGCGGACGGGTCTACATTTGCCAACAAGCGTTGACCAACAAGCGTTGGCACCAGGAGGCCGCAATGAACGGCAAGCCCAGCACCCGCAGCAACGGCAGCAACCGCGAAGGCGACGACTCCGTGATCGTCGTCGGCTCCGGCCCCACCGGGCTCCTCCTCGCCGGCGACCTCGCCGCAGCCGGCATCCCGGTCACCGTCCTCGAGAAGCGCCCGGCCGGCATCAGCAACCTCACCCGCGCCTTCGGCGTGCACGCCCGCACCCTGGAGCAGCTCGACGCCCGGGGCCTCGCGGACGAACTCACCAAGACCGGCCAGAAGATCACCGACATCCGACTCTTCGGCCGCCTCTCCCTCGACATCAGCGAACTGCCGTCCCGCTTCCCCTACCTCCTCTCCACACCGCAGTACGAGGTGGAGCGGCTCCTGCACCGCCGCGCCACGGAGCACGGCGTCACCTTCCTGCACGGCGTCGAGGTCACCGGGCTCCGGCAGGACGCCCGGGGCGTGGACGTCGAGGTGCGCAAGGAGGACGGAAGCCCGGACACCCACCGGGCGTCGTACGTGGTCGGCGCCGACGGAGTCCGCAGCGCCGTGCGCCGGGCCGTCGGGCAGGACTTCCCCGGCCACTCCGTGATCAGCTCGATCGTCCTGGCGGACGTCCTCCTGGAGAGCGAGCCGGACCTGACCGTCGCGGTGAACGGCTCGGACGACGCCTTCGCCTTCCTCATCCCCTTCGGGGACGGCTATTGGCGGGTCGGCGGCTGGAACCGCAAGGAGGCCGACATACCCGACTCCACCCCGGCCTCCCTCGACGAGCTCCGCGCCATCACCCGACGGGCCTTCGGCTCCGACTTCGGCATGCACGACGAGCGCTGGATATCCCGTTTCCACAGCGACGAGCGCCAGGTCGACCAGTACCGCACGGGCCGGGTCTTCCTCGCCGGCGACGCCGCGCACACCCACTCCCCCGCCGGCGGCCAGGGCATGAACACCGGCCTCCAGGACGCCGCCAACCTCGGCTGGAAGCTGGCCGCGGTGCTGAACGGCCGTGCACCGGAAGGTCTGTTGGACACCTACCAGACCGAACGCCACCCGGTGGGCCGCGCCGTGGTCCGCAGCAGCGGCACGATCATCCGCCTCGCCATGGCCCACAACCCCGCGCAGTACGCCGTGCGTCGGCTGATCGCGAGCCTCGTGAACCACGTGCGCCCCATCGCCACGAAGGCCATAGGGCAGATCACCGGCATCGGCTACACCTACCCGTCCCCCCGAGGAGCCCACAACCTGACGGGCCACCGCGCCCCCGACATCACCCTGGCCGACGGCAGCAGGCTCTACGAGGCCCTGCGCGCGGGCAAGTTCGTCCTGATCACACCTGCCGACGCGATGTCGGCAGGGCTGGAAGAGACGGGCTGCATACACACCCAATGGGCAAGCTCACGCCGCACGACGCTGCTGGTCCGGCCCGACGGGTACGTGGCATGGGCGGCCGACGACGCGGACGCGGGGGCGGTTCGGGCAGCTGTGGCGGAGTGGACCGGGGCGTAAGGGCCGTCGGTCAGCCCTTCACGCACACGACCTGCTTCAGCTTCGCCACGACCCGCACGAGGTCGCGCTGCTGGTCGATGACCTGCTCGATCGGCTTGTACGCACCCGGGATCTCGTCCACGACGCCGGAGTCCTTGCGGCACTCCACGCCCCGCGTCTGCTCCGCCAGGTCCCGCGCCGAGAAGCGCCGCTTCGCCGCACTGCGGCTCATCCGCCGACCGGCGCCGTGCGAGGCCGAGTTGAAGGACTTCTCGTTGCCGAGGCCCTTCACGATGTACGAGCCCGTGCCCATGGAGCCCGGAATGATCCCGTACTCGCCGGAGCCCGCCCGGATCGCGCCCTTGCGGGTCACGAGCAGATCCATACCCTCGTACCGCTCCTCCGCCACGTAGTTGTGGTGGCAGGAGATGACCGGCTCGAAGGTCACCCTGGCCTTCTTGAACTCCTTGCGGACCACGTCCTGGAAGAGCCCCATCATGATCGCGCGGTTGTACTTCGCGTACTCCTGCGCCCAGAACAGATCGTTCCGGTACGCCGCCATCTGCGGGGTGTCCGCGACGAAGACCGCTAGGTCACGGTCGACCAGGCCCTGGTTGTGGGGCAACTTCTGCGCCTGGCCGATGTGGTACTCGGCGAGCTCCTTGCCGATGTTCCGCGAACCGGAGTGCAGCATCAGCCAGACCGAACCCGACTCGTCGAGACAGAACTCGATGAAGTGGTTCCCGGATCCGAGCGAACCCATCTGCTTTGTGGCGCGATCCTGACGGAACTTGACCGCTTGCGCGATCCCGTCGAACCGCCCCCAGAAGTCGTCCCACCCGGCGGTCGGGAAGCCGTGCATCCGCCCCGGGTCCACGGCGGTGTCATGCATCCCCCGCCCCACCGGAATCGCCTGCTCGATCTTCGAGCGGAGCCGGGAAAGATCACCCGGAAGGTCATTCGCGGTCAGCGACGTCTTGACGGCGGACATGCCGCAGCCGATGTCGACCCCGACCGCCGCCGGGCACACCGCGCCGTGCATGGCGATGACCGAACCGACCGTCGCGCCCTTGCCGTAATGGACGTCGGGCATGACCGCGAGGCCCTTGATCCACGGGAGCGTGGCCACATTGCGCAGTTGCTGCAGGGCGCCTTCCTCGACCGTCGTAGGGTCGGTCCACATCCGGATCGGCACCCTCGCCCCCGGCATCTCCACGTACGACATCACTACCTCAATCCCCCGAAAAGTCTCATAGCGCAAAAACCGGAGCCAGGTCACCAAATGGGATAGCGGACCGGCAATCACAGCAGCGCGTGCGATACACATTGTGTTCACCGGCCGTCTTGGGACGCCAACCGTTTTCCGTTCGAACCTCGCCCGAAAAGCACCGCCGAAGGGAGCCGCGACCGTGCAGCACAGGGGGATTGCCCGAGGTGCAGCCATGCTGCTCGGCACCGCGTTGCTGCTGACGGGATGCTCCGGCGGTTCGGGCCCCGGGGAGTCGGCGGACGACGCGAACGCGGACCCGGACAGCACTGCGGCGCAGACCGCGGAGCCGGGCAAGTACCGGGTGCTGCCCGACCCGTGCCGCTCGGTGGACCACGGCTCGCTCGACGCGATGCTGCCCGGTCTGAAGGAGCTGGACGAGGAGCAGCTGGAGAAGGCGTACGCGGGGACGGCGGCGGTGACGTACGACACCGACCGCCGGGTGGGCTGCCGGTGGAAGGTCGAGTCGCCGGATGCGACGCACCACCTGTCGGTCGACTTCGAGCGCGTGGTGTCGTACGACGACGCGGTGAGCGATGACGAGCGGGCCGCGGCGCTCTACGCGAAGAAGGAGACCGCCGCCGACCTGCCCTCACCGTCACAGGAGTCCGAGGACCCCTCGGACGAACCGTCGGACGAGCCCTCCGACGACTCGAGCGCTCAGGTCAACTCCGCGAAGGCCGGCAAGGGCAAGAGCGGTAAGAGCAGCAAGAGCGACACGGACGGCAAGGGCGGAGAGGGCGAGGAGGACGAGGAGCGCGCCGAGTCGACGCCCTCCCAGAACCCGTCCCAGACCCCCACCACCCCCGAGGGCCTGGAGCCGCGCACCCTCGACGGGCTCGGCGACGAGGCGTTCCTCGACGATCTGCTCACGCAGGCCGGATCGTCGTCCGCGCACCGCACCGTGACTGTGGTGTTCCGCACGTCGAATGTGATCGTGAAGATCGAGTACGACGAGCAGGCGGCGCGCGTCGGCGAGCTCCCCGACAGCAAGGAACTGCAGGACAAGGCGCAGGAACTGGCGGGCAGGCTGACCGGAAAGTTCGGCGAGTAGGGCTGCCCGGATCGGGCCGGGGCGGGCCCCACGGGTGGCCTCGGCCCCTTACGTATCCCTCACAGCACTTGCCGCTTCCGCGTACGGTGGCTGGTCGGACGGGCACACCAAAGCCCCCCAAAGGCCACTGCACGACCGATGAGCACGACTGATTGAGCGAAGGAACCATGCACCGTTCAGCACGATTCACCCGCATACTCGCCGCCTGCGCAGCCGTACCGGTGATCCTCACGGCGGCGGCCTGCTCCTCCGACTCCGGCAAGGACGACGGCGGCAAGAGCGACGCGGGCTCGCCGTCCTCGAACGCTTCGAGCGGCAAGGACGGCGGGGGCGCCACCGTCGCGAAGGCCGCGTTCGACGAGCTGCCCGAGCCGTGCAAGGCGCTGTCCGGGAAGACGATCGACGACCTGGTGCACGAGGTCGACGACAAGTCGGGCAAGGCCGGCTCGTCGGACGACACGGACACCACCGGCTCGTGCTACTGGAAGGGCCTGGACACCGACGGCACCAAGGGCTCGCAGTACCGCTGGCTCCATGTGAACCTGCAGCGCTACGACTCCGACGCCACGCTCGGCAGCGGCGACAAGCGGGCCAAGGCCCAGCTGCAGAAGAAGGTCGACGAGGCCAAGGCGACGGAGGGCGCGAAGAACGTCAAGTCCGAGGCCGTGTCCGGCATCGGCGACGAGGCCGTCGTGGTGCGCTTCGACCAGAAGAAGAAGGAGGGCGACTTCAAGAACCAGCGCGTGGTCGCCCGGGTCGAGAACGCGGTCGTGGTCCTGGACTTCAACGGCGCGGGCCTGGCGGGCGCCAAGACCCCGGGCGCCGACGACATGGTGAAGGACGCGCAGGCCGCGGCGAAGGAGGCGGTGGCCTCGGTCGTCGCCGCCAACAAGGCGGGCGCGAGCGGCGAGGACGACTCGTCCGAGAAGCCGAGCGACGAGGCCGGCGACAAGGCGAGTGACAAGCCGAGCTCGAAGGCGAGCAAGAAGTCGGGCAACAAGAAGGCCGAGTAGCAAGCCGCTCGGCAACTTGCCGCCTTTTCAAGGCATTCAAGGCATTTGAAGGGCCCGGTCACCTCGGTGGCCGGGCCCTTCGGTCGCCCTCACGCATGACTCTGGCCATACCGCCCCACCAGCACCCGTACGTGTGTGCCAGGCTGTTCCGCGCAACAGCGCCGAACTGGGAGGGGGCACGGGTGGCTGCGCCACTGAGCCTGACGCGTACACACCGGATATTGATCGGGGTGGTGGTCGCGGGAGCGGTCGTCATCGCGGCCATCGGCTTTTCCGGCTCGTACGCGGCCGTGCGTGAGCTCGCCGAGAAGAAGGGCTTCGGCGGCTTCGCCCCGTACTTCCCGATCGGCATCGACGCGGGCATCTGTGTCCTGCTCGCCCTGGATCTACTCCTGACCTGGATCCGCATCCCCTTCCCGTTGCTGCGCCAGACGGCCTGGCTGCTGACGGCGGCGACCATCGCGTTCAACGGCGCGGCCGCCTGGCCGGACCCGCTGGGCGTGGGCATGCACGCGGTGATCCCGATCCTGTTCGTGGTCGCCGTCGAGGCGGCCCGGCACGCGGTCGGCCGGATCGCCGACATCACGGCCGACAAGCACATGGAGGGCGTGCGCCTCACCCGCTGGCTGCTCTCGCCGCTGCCCACCTTCCTGCTCTGGCGCCGCATGAAGCTCTGGGAACTCCGGTCGTACGACGAGGTCATCAAGCTCGAACAGGAGCGCCTGGTCTACCAGGCCCGGCTGCGCTCCCGTTACGGCCGCGCCTGGCGCCGCAAGGCCCCCGTCGAGTCGCTGATGCCGCTGCGCCTGGCCCGCTACGGCGTCCCGCTCAAGGACACCGCCCCGGAGGGCCTGGCGGCCGCGGGCATCGAACCCGCCGTCCTGCCGCCGGCCCCCAAGCAGGCCGAGCAGATGCCGGCCCTGACGGCGGAGCAGCAGCCGCAGCTCCCCCCGCCCCCGGTGCACGGCTTCGGCGGCCCGGTGGGCCCCGACCCGGAGCTGCAGGCGCTGCAGGACAGCCCGTGGTTCGCGTCGGAGCCGCACTCGGCGGCGTACGACGGCGGCTATGACCCGGCGTACGACCCGCAGCACATCGACCCGGAGCAGTTCGAGCGCGAGCAGCGGCAGTTCGAGCAGGCGCAGCAGTTCGAGCATGAGCAGCGGTACGAGCAGGAGCTCCTGCAGGACGACGCGTTCCGCGTCCCGTCGGGTCCCGGCCGCACCCGCGCCCTGAACATCCCCGGCCCGCGCAGCGAGCTCGTGCAGGAACCGGCGGCCGAGGCCGCGCCCGAGGTTCCCTCGGCGGCCTCCGCGCTGCCCGAGGACATGAGCCGGGAGGAGGCGTACTACGGGGCGTTCCGCCGGTACGTCAGCGAGCGCGGGGACTACCCCAACGCCCGCCAGTTCGGCATCTACCTGCTCGACCTGTACGCGGTGAAGGGCCAGTCCGGCGGCCCGCTCAGCGAGAACACGCTGCGCCCGTACATCCGGGACTTCCGCGGCCGCTACCAGCAGGAGCTGGACGCCGACGCGGAGCACATCGCGTAGCCGCGCAAGGGGTCAGCCCTTCGCCTTCTGCCGTGCGGACTCCCCGTACGCGGCAAGGCAGAAGCCCGCGACGGCCATGACGACGTAGAGCGCGATCGGCGGGTCGAACCACTTGTGCACCAGACCCCAGTCGTTGCCCGTGGTGAGGCGGCCGACCGCGCCGAGCGCGCCCTGGACGCCGACGATCCAGCCGACGATGGAGACGACTTCCCGCAAGGCTTTGTTCATGCCTCCACGCTCTCCCGGCCGGGGCCGCGATGCCTCCTGCGGCAGGCCGAAACGGAAGTAGTCCCAAGGGTGCAGCACACGCACGAGGGGCCTCCACCCACTGGGTGGAGGCCCCTCACGCATGCCTTTGACCGTCAGGCTCCGAGCAGCTTGCGCACCCGGTCGGCGCCGACCGCGAGCAGCAGCGTGGGCAGGCGCGGGCCGGTGTCCCGGGTGACCAGGAGCCGGTAGAGCAGCGCGAAGAACGAGCGCTGGGCGCCCTTGATCTCCGGCGGCAGCTCCTTGGGCCCGGCGTCCGCCGAGTAGCCGGCCTGGACCTTCGGCACGCCGTAGACGAGGTGCGTCAGGCCGTCCAGCGACCAGTGGGAATCCAGTCCCTCCAGGAGCAGCCGCAGCGACTCCCGGCCCTGCTCGTCGAGCGAGCCGAGCAGTTCGGCGTCCGGCTCGTCCCGTACGACGGTCCGCTGGTCCGCCGGAACCTGGGTGTTGATCCAGGCCTCGGCCCGGTCGAGACGGGGACGGACCTCGTCCAGGGAGGTCAGCGGATTGGCCGGGTCCAGCTCGGAGAGGATCCGCAGGGTCTGGTCCTCGTCTCCGCCGGTGATGTCGACGACGGAGGCCAGGGTGCCGTAAGGCATCGGACGCGGCGTGCGCGGCAGCTCACCGGCGGCCGTGGCGGCGGCACGCTGGTACGCGGCCAGGTCGGCCGGAAGCACCGAGCCGTCCGCGACCTTCGCCTCCAGCTTGTCCCACTCGCCGTAGAGCCGCTGGATCTCCTGGTCGAAGGCGATCTTGAAGGACTGGTTGGGGCGACGGCGCGCGTACAGCCAGCGAAGGAGCTGCGGCTCCATGATCGCGAGCGCGTCGCCCGGGGTCGGCACGCCGCCCTTCGACGACGACATCTTGGCCATGCCGCTGATGCCGACGAAGGCGTACATCGGGCCGATCGGCTGCTTGCCGCCGAAGATCCCGACGATCTGCCCGCCGACCTGGAACGACGAACCCGGCGAGGAGTGGTCGACCCCGGACGGCTCGAAGATGACGCCTTCGAACGCCCAGCGCATCGGCCAGTCGACCTTCCAGACCAGCTTGCCGCGGTTGAACTCGCTCAGCCGGACGGTCTCCGTGAAGGCGCACTCGCTGCAGACGTACGTCAGCTCGGTGGTCTCGTCGTCATAGGCGGTGACGGTCGTGAGGTCCTTGTCGCAGCCGCCGCAGTAGGGCTTGTACGGGAAGTAGCCCGCGCCCGACCCGGAGCCGTCGTCCTCGCCCGCGGCGCCCGAACCCTCGGCGGCCTCGAGCTCGGCCTCGTCGACCGGCTTCTGGCCCTTCTTCGGCGGGGCCTTCTTGGTGCGGTACTGGTCGAGGATCGCGTCGATGTCGCCGCGGTGCTTCATCGCGTGCAGGATCTGCTCGCGGTACGTGCCCGCCTGGTACTGCTCGGTCTGGCTGATCCCGTCGAACTCCACGCCGAGCGCGCCGAGGGACTCGACCATGGCGGCCTTGAAGTGCTCGGCCCAGTTCGGGTACGCGGATCCGGCCGGGGCGGGCACGGAGGTCAGGGGCTTGCCGATGTGGTCGGCCCAGGTCTTGTCCGTGCCGGGGACGCCGTTGGGCACCTTGCGATACCGGTCGTAGTCGTCCCAGGAGATCAGGTGCCGCACGGTGTACCCACGGCGGCGGACCTCGTCGGCGACCAGGTGCGGGGTCATGACCTCGCGGAGGTTGCCGAGGTGGATCGGCCCGGACGGGGAGAGACCGGAGGCCACGACGACCGGTTTGCCCGGGGCACGACGCTCCGACTCGGCGATGACCTCGTCCGCGTAACGGGAGACCCAGTCGGCGGTCTCTGTGCTCTGAGCCACGATCGGCACGTCCTCTTGTTTCCTCGGGATGCTGGAAAGCCTGGCATCGGCGTACTGGAAAGCCTGGCGCAGGCCATTCTCCCAGACGGAAGGACCCCGTCCGGGGTTCCCTTTTCCTCACCCTGCGGGCAGTCGTGCCGCAGGGCGGCACGGGTGGGCGCAGGCGAAGGCGCCGGACGCCGTTAAATCCAGGCGAGGCCGTCCGGGCCCCATGGGACAATCGGGCTGTCCAGTCACCCCGGATAGGAACGGCACCCAATGACCTCGGTCAGCTCGATCGCCTCGAACGTCAACCGGCTCCTCGCGGACGCGCTCTCGGCAGCTTTGCCGGAAGCCGGCTCCGCGGACCCGCTGCTGCGCCGAAGCGACCGGGCCGACTTCCAGGCCAACGGGATCCTGGCCCTCGCCAAGAAGCTGAAGGGCAACCCCCGGGAGCTGGCGACGCAGGTCGTAGACCAGGTGCAGGGCGATGTGTTCAAGGAGATCGAGGTCTCAGGACCCGGCTTCCTGAACATCACCGTCTCCGACAAGACGATCACCGAGACCCTCGCGGCGCGGTACGCGGACGGCGACCGGCTCGGCGTCCCGCTGAAGGAGAACCCGGGCGTCACGGTCATCGACTACGCCCAGCCGAACGTGGCGAAGGAGATGCACGTCGGCCACCTCCGGTCGGCGGTCATCGGCGACGCCCTGCGCGGCATGCTCGACTTCACCGGCGAGAAGACGATCGGCCGGCACCACATCGGCGACTGGGGCACCCAGTTCGGCATGCTCATCCAGTACCTGATCGAGAACCCGGGCGAGCTGGCCCCGGCCGACCAGGTCGACGGCGAGCAGGCCATGTCGAACCTGAACCGGGTGTACAAGGCGTCCCGGGTGGTCTTCGACTCGGACGAGAACTTCAAGGAGCGGGCCCGGAAGCGGGTCGTCGACCTGCAGTCCGGCGACAAGGAAACCCTCGCCCTGTGGCAGCAGTTCGTGGACGAGTCGAAGGTCTACTTCTACTCGGTCTTCGAGAAGCTGGACATGGAGGTCCGGGACGAGGAGATCGTCGGCGAGTCCGCGTACAACGACCTGATGCCGGAGACGGCGCGGCTCCTGGAGGAGTCCGGCGTCGCGGTGCGCTCCGAGGGCGCGCTCGTGGTCTTCTTCGACGAGATCCGGGGCAAGGACGACAAGCCGGTGCCGCTGATCGTGCAGAAGGCGGACGGCGGCTTCGGCTATGCGGCGTCCGACCTGTCCGCGATCCGGAACCGGGTCGGCGACCTGGACGCGACGTCGCTGATCTACGTCGTCGACGTACGGCAGTCCCTGCACTTCAAGATGGTCTTCGAGACGGCACGGCGGGCGGGCTGGCTGAGCGACGAGGTCACCGCGCACAACATGGGCTACGGCACGGTGCTCGGCGCGGACGGCAAGCCGTTCAAGACCCGTGACGGCGAGACGGTCAAGCTCGAAGACCTCCTCGACGAGGCCGCCGAGCGGGCCACGGCGGTCGTCCGCGAGAAGGCCGAGAAGGTGGGCCTGACCGAGGAGGAGATCGTCGAGAACGGCCGGTACGTCGGCATCGGCGCCGTGAAGTACGCGGACCTGTCGACGTCGGCGAACCGGGACTACAAGTTCGACCTGGACCAGATGGTGTCGCTGAACGGCGACACGTCCGTGTACCTCCAGTACGCGTACGCCCGGATCAAGTCGATCCTGCGCAAGGCCGAGGGTGCTTCGCCCGTCGCCCACCCCGAGCTCGAACTGGCTCCGGCGGAGCGGGCGTTGGGCCTGCACCTGGACTCGTTCGGCGAGCAGCTCGCGGACGCGACGGCGGAGTACGCACCGCACAAGGTGGCCTCGTACCTGTACCAGCTGGCGTCGCTCTACACGACGTTCTACGACCAGTGCCCGGTCCTGAAGGCCGAGACCCCCGCCCAGGTGGAGAACCGCCTGTTCCTGTGCGACCTGACGGCCCGGACCCTGCACCAGGGCATGGCCCTCCTGGGCATCAGGACGCCCGAGCGCCTCTGACCCTCGTACGCCTCTGGCGCTCGTACGCCTCTGACGCTCCTACGTCGACGCCGAAGGCCCCGCCGGAACTCCCGGCGGGGCCTTCGGTGTTGATGATGCCGCAGGTCAGGACAGCGCCGCCCCCAGCCTCCGCAGCCCTTCCCCGATCTCCTCCGGCGTCTGCGTGACAAAGCACAACCGCAGCGTCCTCGGGTCCGCCACCCCCGCGTAGAACGGCGCCCCGGGCACATACGCCACGTCATGCTTGACGACCGACTTGAGCAGTTCCGTCGTGTCGTGGCCGGCCGGCAGCCGGGCCCAGAGGAACATGCCGCCCTCGGGACGGTTCCACGTCGAGCCTTCCGGGAGCGCGGCGGCCAGCCCCGCCAGCATCGCGTCACGCCGCGAGCGGTACGCGGAGGCCACCGAGGCGACGTGCGCGTCCAGGTCCCGGTCGGCCAAGTACCGTGCCGCGGCAAGCTGGTTGACCGTCGGGGTGTGCAGGTCCGCCGCCTGCTTGGCCACCGCGCAGGCCCGGCGCAGCGCGGCCGGTGCGCGCAGCCAGCCGAGGCGCAGCCCCGGGGCCATGACCTTGGAGAAGGTGCTGAGCAGCACGGTCCGGTCCTCGGCGCCGGGGTACGTCGCGATCCACGGCACCCGCTCGCCCTCGAAGCGCAGCTCGCCGTACGGGTCGTCCTCCACGATCCACACCCCCCGCCGGGCGGCCACGGCCGCGACGGCGGCCCGGCGCGCGGCCGGCAGCGTACGACCCGTCGGGTTCTGGAAGGTCGGCACGGTGTAGAGCAGCTTCGGCTGCTCCGCGACCACCAGCTGCTCCAGCGCGTCCGGGTCGATGCCGTGGTCGTCGCACGGCACCGGCACGACCCGCGCGCCCGCGAAGGCGAACACCTGAAGTGCCGCCAGATAGCAGGGGTCTTCGACCAGCACGGTGTCGCCGGGCTCGATCAGCGCCGTCGCGAGCAGCGACAGGCCTTGCTGCGATCCGGTCGTGACGATCAGGTCGTCGGGATCGGTGACCAGACCCCGCGCCGTGTTCCGCTCCGCGAGTGCCGTACGCAGCGTCGGCTCGCCCTCGGTCGTCGCGTACTGCAGTGCCTGCGCGGGCAGTTCGGCGAGTACGGCGGCGTACGCGGCCGCGATGCCCTCGGCGTCGAAGAGCTCGGGCGCCGGCAGCCCGCCCGCGAAGTTGATGACCTCGGGGCGAGCGGTGACCGCGAGGATGTCCCGTACCGGGGAGCCCCCGACTGCGGTGGCCCGCGCGGCGAGCGGGGGCGTGGGCGCGGCGGCGGTGGCGTGCGGTTCGGTGACGGTCACGACGGCGGCTCTCCTTCATGGCAAGGCTCGTATCGGTTGCACCGCAGCCTAGAGATCTAGGTGCTGTCTACAAGCGTCTTTCCAGGATGCGGACGGCTACGACAACGCCTCGAACCACCGAAGCACCTCCGCCGTGCCCCGGACATTCGACCCAAGATGCCGCGAGCCCTGATAATCGACCGCCCCCAGGTCCACCACGGTCGCCTCAACTCCCCTACCCCGCAAGGCCTCAGCGCATTGCGCGGTGTTGGCGGTGGCCGCCTGCTCGTCGCCGCTCGCCATGTAGAGCCGCACCGGCGCCTTCGGCGTCCAGTCCGCACACACGCCGTCGGTCTCGCGCAGGGCGTCGGCGAGGCCTCCCCTCGGGTGGGCCAACAGGTCCCGCCCGTACGGCGTGAGCAGTTCGCCCAAGGTCCCCGGCGTGCCCTCGAAGAGCTGGCGCCCGGTGTGCTCGCCGTCGAAGAGCGTCTCGACGGCGGGGTCCCGGAAGACGTCTTCCGCACGGTCGTAGACCCGGTGCACGCGGTTGAAGGCGACCAGCGTGTACGCCGCGTAGATCACGCTCGACTTGCCCTCCAACTCGCCTGCGAGCAGCGCCGGAAGCTCCGCTCCCCCGAAGTCGTACGCACCGCTGACGGGCGCGAGCGCGCCCAGCCGGAAGTACCGGTCCTCACCGGCCTGGAGGTCCCGCCCGAGGCCCAGCGCGGCCGACGCCCCCTGCGAGAACCCGGTGACGAAGACCTTGCGGTCGAGGGCGTGGAAGGCGCGGGCGGCCCGGAGCAGATCGAGCGAAGCCGTGGCCTCGGACGGGACGTGCATCCAGGGGTGCAGGCCCGGCCCCTCCCCCATCCCGAGGTAGTCGGGCGCGACGGCGGCGAACCCGGCGGCGGCGTAGGCGACGGGCGGCCCGGTCAGGAAGGAAGCCCGCTGCATCGAGGGCGCGTCGCTGCGATGACTGCCGGTGCCGTGCGCGAAGGAGACCGCGCGCAGGCGCCCCTTTGGTCCACGCGGCAGAACGACCAGCCCACTGGCCGTGGTCGGGCGCCCCTGCGGGTCGACGGTCCGGTACGTCAGCCGGTACGCGTCCACGCCGTGCCGCACCTGCGAGGCGTCGAACCCGGCCTTCGCGAGCTCGGCGGTGACGGCTTCGCGGGTCTTCAGGGTGTAGAGGTGCGCTACGTCGAGCAGGGCACCCCGGTCGTTCTGGGCCTGCCGGTGGGACAGGGGGAGCTGAGCCGGAGCTGCGATCGCGCCGGTCGCCCCGGCTGCGGATCCGACGAGCATTACGGCGCAGGCCAGGGTGGTGGCGAGGCGTCGGTTGGGCATGCGGGTCTCCTCAAATGGGCTCGATTGGCGGTGAGTTGAGCCTCTCTTGGGAGATCGCCGGGCGCAGTGGGGCAGGCCCCCGAGTCGGGCGGGGGGCAGCCGCCCGGTCAGGTAGGGGCAACCGATCAACTGCTCAAAGACTCGATTGCGTGGCTGGTGGGGGTGGGTGGTTGCGCGGACCTCCGTCTGTTTCGTCGCGGAGTGCGGGTGCTCGGTGGCTGGCTTTCCCCAATTGCTGTCAGTACGGGGCCACGGAGGCAGCTGCCGGTAATGGAAGAGGCGGGGGCAGGGCAAAGACAAAGACCGCAGCGAGAGAAGGGGACGGAGGAGGCGGGCTCGGGACGGGGAGGTGCGGGTCCGGCAGGGGGAGGTGCGGGCCCGGGACTGGGAGGTGCGGGCCCGGGACGGGGAGGCGCGGGCCCGGGACGGGAGGCGCGGGCCCGGGACGGGGAAGTGCGGGCCCGGGCGGGGAAGCGCGGGCCCGGGACGGGAGGCGCGGGCCCGGGACGGGAGGCGCGGGCCCGGGACGGGGAAGTGCGGGCCCGGGCGGGGAAGCGCGGGCCCGGCAGGGGAAGTGCGGGCCCGGGACGGGGAAGTGCGGGCCCGGGACGGGAAAGTGCGGGCCCGGTGGAGGGAGATGCGGGCTCGGGACGGGGAAGCGCGGGCCCGGGACGGGGAGTGCGAGCTCGGGAGGGGGACGCGAGCTCGGGACCGGGAAGTGCGGGCCCGGTGGGGAAGCGCTGGCCCGGGGCTGAGAGACGCGAGCCCGGGACCGGGAAGTGCGGGCCCGACGGGGGAGGTGCGGGCTCGGGACGGGGAAGTGCGGGCCCGGTGGGGAGGTGCTGGCCCGGGGCTGGGGGTGTGAGCTCGGGAGGGGGAGACGTGAGCCCGGGATCGGGAGGCTGGGGCTAGCCGGGCGGAAAGCGGCGTCGGAGTGCCCGGTTTGCCCGTTAGGCGAGCCTCTTTCCCGCCACGAGGCTGCGGAGGGCGGCGCCTGGAGGCCTAGCGGGGGGAAAGGGGCGCAAGAGCGTCCCTTTTGTGCTGGTTCTGTTGCCCGTTTCCCCCCACTAGGCCCCCCGCCCGCTCTCCGAGCCCCCGCCCGCCCCCAAGCCTTCGCCCGCCCCCTTCCCCCGCCCGCCCTCTGGGCCCTCGCCCGCCCTCCGAGCCTTCACCCACCCCCTTCCCTCGCTCGCCCTCCGGGCCCTCGCCCGCCCCCTTCCCTCGCCCGCCCTCCGAGCCCCCGCCCACCCCCTCCATCCCCTTCTCTCGCTGCGGTCTTTGTCTTTCGTCTTTGCCCTGCCCCCACCTCTTCCGTTGCCGGGACTTCTCCCCCTGGGCCCCGTACTGACATCAGTTGGGGAAAGCCAGCCACCGACCACCCGCACCCAACAACGAAACAGACGGAGGTCCGCGCAACCACCCACCCACTCCAGCCACGCAATCAGGCAGTTGAGCAGTTGATCGGTGACCTGCGGCCGACGAGCGAGAACTCGCACCACACCACCTTGCCGGGGTCGCGCGCCACCACTCCCCACTTGTTGGCGACGGCCTGGACGAGGAGCAGGCCGCGACCTCCCTCGTCCGGGGCTTCGGGGATACGAGGCTCCCCGTCGCCGCTGTCGTGGACCTCGACACGGAGCGACTGGCCGCCGCGCTGGAGCCGGACCAGGAAGCCTCGCCCTGCCGGGACGCCGTGGAGGAGGGCGTCGTGGCGAGTTCGCTTACGCAGAGCAGGACGTCGTCGCCGACCTCTGCCAGGCCCCAGGCGGCGAGGGCTTCCCTCGCGAACTCCCTTGCGGCGAAGACCGATTGACGCTGACGAGGGAAGAACTTGTCGTTCATGAGACGAGCGTCACATTGCGTGGTCACACTGGAGCAGTGCGTAAGTCCGTACAGATTTTCCGTACGGACTCACGTCAGCGAACAACCGCTCGCGCAACGGGAGTTGATGTTCCATGAGCCGCACGCCACGCCCCTACCAGAAGAACGCCTCCGCGATGAAGATGCTCGGCAGCATCCTGGCCACCCTCCGCCGCGCTGCCGACCACACCCAGGAATCCCTCAGCGAGCATGTGGGCGCCGAGCCGGAGACCATCGCCTCGATCGAGCAGGGCCGCCGCCACCTCAAGCCCTCCTTGGCCCGTGAACTGGACGCCTTCCTGGAGACCAAGGGCGTCCTGGCGGTCGGCGTGGAGCACATGCCCGAGATCGACCTGATCCCCCGCTGGGTCGACGAGTACCTGGACCTGGAGCGGCAAGCCATCGATCTCTGCTTCTACGCCAACGCAGCGGTCCCCGGTCTGCTACAGACCGAGGGCTACGCCCAGGCGGTCTTCGCCACCCGCCTCCCTCCGTACGGAGCAGACAAGATCGCCGGCCTGGTCACGACTCGCATCGAGCGCCAGAGGATCCTTCACCGAGAGAACCCCACCACTGCCAGCTTCATCATGTGGGAAGCAGTCCTCATGGACCGGATCGGTGGCCACGACGTCTACTCCGAGCAGCTGCGCCGCATCCGCGATGCCGCCGACCTCCCCGGCGTCAGCATGCAGATCCTGCCGTTCGGCCGCACGACGCACGCTGGGCTCGCGGGCCCCTTCACCCTGCTGGAGACCGAGGACCATCAGCACCTCGCGTACGCCGAAACACAGCGTGGCAGCCAGCTCGTCGGCAGCCCGGACGAGGTCTCTGCCCTCGGACAGAAGTATGCGATGCTGCGGTCGCAGGCCCTCAACCCCGAGGAAACCAAGGACCTGTTGGACCGCAAGCTGGGAGAGCTATGAGCACGCAACTGCACTGGTTCAAGTCGAGCTACAGCAGCGAAGAAGGCGGCGAATGCGTCGAGGTCGCCACCCAGCCGGAAGCCATCCACATCCGCGACTCCAAGCTCCCCGTCGGCAACACCCTCACCGTGCCCCCGGCCAGCTGGACCGCCTTCCTCACCCACGCCACCCGATGAGCGCCGGACCCGGCCAGGGCTACGCCGCCGACCCCGCCTCCATAGACGGCAGCGCGCACCTCCTCACCGAGATAGCCGGCCTGCTCCAAGAAGGCCGCCCCGACGCCGACACGGCCACACTCACCCGCACCCCCACCGCGCACGCCGAACTCGCTGCCAAGAACGCGGAGTTCGCGACGCACGCGGCCGACCAGCACCGCGACCTGGTCACCCTCCTCACGGCCCTCTCCACGGCCCTGAAGACAACGGGCGGCAACTACACCAACACGGACCAGGCCACCCGGGACGGGTTCAAGGCGTTCCTGGAGTCGGGGCACATCCAGCAGGGGGACAAGGCCCAGTGACGGTCACGTACTACGCGGACGTTCGGCACCTGGAAGACGCCAGCCCCGCCCTGATCGAGCGCAACGCAGCCGAATACAAGCGCCTGCACGACCTCCTCGCCGAGGCGATGCCCTCCGTCACGAAGGCAAGCAACGACACCCACTGGGTCAGCGACTCACGCGAGCACTACGAGGCCCGCCTCAAGGACGTACAGCAGCTGGCCACCGGCCTGAAGGACGGCTTCGAGAAGGCCTGGAAGGCGCTGCTCCACTACGCCGACGCCGTAGAGGACGCCAAGAAGCACCTGCGTACCGGCAAGGACTCCCAGGAAAGCCTCGCCTCGGTCCTGGACCGCGAGGACATCAAGCTCACGCCCGCCGCGCGGAACGCCGAGCCGATGAAGCGCTGGGAAGACCTCCGCGACACCACCGGCGCCCTGGACTGGCTCTCCGAACTCACGGTGGACGTCGGCAAGATCCGCGACGACGCGAACCACTACTACGCCCAGGCCTCGGAGGCCTTCCACCGGGCCAAGACGGCGGAAGAGACCGTACGCACCAACGCAATGGCCGAGTTGGACGCAGCCCGCGCCCAAGTCCCGGACTTCCGCAGTGACTTCAAGGACGCGGCAGCCCTGCTCGCCAAGGTCGGGGACCTCCAGGCCGAGCAGAAGCAGGCAAGCCACGACCCGCTCACCCAGCTCGCCGGCAGCGGCACGAAGACGGACGTCTTCCCGCGCGTGGGCAAGGACGTCACCGTCTCCCCCGCCCTCCAGCGCATCCGCGACCTGGCCGGGGGCCTCCCGCCCGGCAAGGACACCAGCTACTGGCTCCCCGGCAGCTCCGACGAGCAGCGCAGCGAGTGGATCGAGGCCAACGGCCAGGCCATCCGCGCCGCCGCCAAGGAGAACGGCCTGCCCCCGGACGTCATCGCGGGCATCGCCTGGCGCGAGGTGGACGGCGATCCGGCGGTGATCGACGATGTGACGGACACGGTAAGGCAGTTGGGCGTGGGCGGCGACGCGGACCGGACCTCCATGGGCCCGCTCCAGATCCAGATCCGCCGGGCCGCCGAGGTCCTGGGCTACGACCCGGCGAACCTCACCGGCGCCCAACGCGACGAGGTCGAATCGGCCGTGAAGGACCCGACCCAGAACGTCTTCATAGCCTCCGAATACCTCTCCCGCCTGAAAGCGGAGAGCGAGTTCGCCGACGTACCGGCGGAGCAGATGACTCCGGCGCAGTACCAGGAGCTGGCGGCCCGCTACAACGGCGGCCCGTACTGGCAGAGCGACGACGCGCAGGCGTACGGCCGTGACTTCATGACCGACCTGGACTCGGCCCGCAGCGCGCTGTGAGCGGCCGGGTCGGCCACCCGGCCGCCCGGCACTCCACCACGCGCCCACCCCCGCAAGGACACGCGCTCAAGGACACGCGCTCAAGGACTCAGAGCGCGCGGGCCGCCTCGACCGCCCAATAGGTGAGGATCATGCTCGCGCCGGCCCGCTTGATCCCGGTGAGGGTCTCGTGGATCGCCTTGTCCCGGTCGATCCACCCCTTCTCGGCGGCGGCCTCGACCATCGCGTACTCACCACTGATCTGGTACGCGGCCACGGGGACGTCGACGGACTGAGCGACCTTCGCGAGCACGTCCAGGTACGGCCCGGCCGGCTTGACCATCACCATGTCGGCGCCCTCTTCGAGGTCGAGCGCCAACTCCCGCATGGACTCCCGCAGGTTGGCCGGGTCCTGCTGATAGGTCTTGCGATCCCCCTTCAGCGACGACCCCACGGCCTCCCGGAAGGGCCCGTAGAAGGCGGACGAATACTTGGCGGTGTACGCCAGGATCGCCACGTCCTCGTGCCCGGTCTGGTCCAACGCATCGCGGATGACGCCGACTTGACCGTCCATCATCCCGCTGGGCCCGAGCACGTGCGCGCCCGCGTCGGCCTGCACCTGGGCCATCTCGGCATAACGCTCGAGGGTGGCGTCATTGTCGACCCGCCCTTGAGCGTCCAGCACACCGCAGTGCCCGTGATCCGTCGTCTCATCGAGACACACATCAGACATCACGATGAGGTCGTCGCCGACCTCGGAGCGCACATCCCGGATCGCGACCTGCAAAATCCCGTCCGGGTCGGTCCCCGGCGTACCGACGGCGTCCTTCTTCTCCTCCAACGGCACCCCGAACAGCATGATCCCGGCAACCCCGGCCTCAACCGCCTCCACGGCGGCCTTCCGCAGGGTGTCGCGGGTGTGCTGTACGACGCCGGGCATGGCGGAGATCGGCACGGGTTCGCTGATGCCCTCGCGGACGAAGGCGGGCAGGATCAGATCCGAGGGATGCACCCTCGTCTCGGCAACCATGCGGCGCATGGCGGGAGTTGTACGCAGCCTGCGGGGGCGCGAACCGGGGAAGGAACCGTAGGTCGTCATCACCATCTCCAAGGATTGTCCTCAAACGCCGGACGGGCTGATTTCATCAGCCCGTCCGGCGTTTGAGGACACCGCCCAAAGGGCGGAAGGCTTCGCAGAATTACGGGAAGGGGCGGGGAGGGGACTAAGTAGTAGCCCGCCGCCGCCGCGCACCAGGCCGACGTTCCGAGGGCCGAGTAACAGGATCCCCCGCCTCAAGAGCAGCAGCACGGCGAGCCGCGCCGAAATCGGCCAGAGCCTCCGCAAGCTTATGCACCGACGGCTCGGGAGCCATGACATCGACCCGCAAGCCATGCTCCTCGGCCGTCTTGGCCGTGGCCGGACCGATACACGCAATAACGGTCACGTTGTGGGGCTTACCGGCAATGCCGACAAGATTCCGAACCGTGGAAGACGACGTGAAGAGCACGGCATCAAAGCCACCACCCTTGATCGCCTCACGCGTATCCGCCGGCGGCGGCGACGCCCGCACGGTCCGATAGGCCGTGACGTCGTCGACTTCCCAGCCCAGGTCGATCAGACCGGCCACCAGCGTCTCGGTGGCGATGTCGGCGCGAGGCAGGAAAACACGGTCGATCGGGTCGAAGACCGGGTCGTAGGGCGGCCAGTCCTCGAGAAGCCCGGCCGCGGACTGCTCACCGGAGGGCACCAGGTCGGGCTTCACACCGAAGGCGATGAGCGCCTTGGCGGTCTGCTCCCCCACCGCGGCGACCTTGATCCCGGCGAAGGCACGCGCATCGAGCCCGTACTCCTCGAACTTCTCCCGCACGGCCTTGACCGCATTCACGGACGTGAAAGCGATCCACTCATAGCGACCCGTGACGAGGCCCTTGACCGCGCGCTCCATCTGCTGCGGCGTACGCGGCGGTTCGACGGCGATCGTCGGTACCTCGTGCGGCACCGCGCCGTACGAGACGAGCTGGTCGGAGAGCGAGGCCGCCTGCTCCTTCGTACGCGGTACGAGCACCCGCCAGCCGAACAGCGGCTTCGACTCGAACCACGAGAGCTGGTCGCGCTGGGCGGCGGCGGAACGCTCACCGACCACGGCTATGACGGGCTGGTGCCCGTCCGGCGAGGGCAGCACCTTGGCCTGCTTCAACACCTGGGCGATGGAACCCAGGGTCGCGTTCCAAGTGCGCTGACGCGTCGTCGTACCGGCGACGGTGACGGACATCGGGGTGTCCGGCTTACGGCCCGCAGCCACCAACTCGCCGGCGGCAGCGGCCACGGTCTCCAGCGTCGCCGAGACGACAACCGTCCCGTCACTGGCGCCGACTTCGGCCCAGCAGCGGTCCGAGGCATCCCGCGCGTCGACGAAACGCACGTCCGCGCCCTGGCCGTTGCGCAACGGCACACCCGCGTAAGCAGGCACGCCGACCGCGGCGGCGACACCGGGCACGACCTCGAAGGGAATGCCTTCGGCGGCGCAGGCGAGCATCTCGTCACCGGCGTTGGCGTCGAGGCCGGGGTCGCCGCTGACCGCACGCACGACCCGCTTGCCGCCGCGCGCGGCCGCCATGACAAGATTGGCCGCATCCGCGGGCGTTGATGACTCGTCAGCCGCCGCCTGCTGCGGTGTGTCGACACCTGCGCGTGCGTGTCCACGTACGACGTCGAGCACATCGGGCTCGGCGATCAGCACGTCCGCACCGGCAAGCGCCTCCACGGCGCGCAGTGTGAGCAGTCCCGGATCTCCGGGTCCGGCACCGAGGAAGGTGACGTGCCCGTGTGCGGATTGGTTCGAGGCGGTGGGGCTCAAAGTGCTCGCTCCCCCATCAGACCGGCCGCACCCTTTGCCAGCATGTCCGAGGCGAGCTCGTGGCCCAGGGCCTCGGCTTCGGCTTGCGTGGTGGGTACGGGACCGGTGGTGGACAGCTGCACCAGCGTCGAGCCGTCGATCGAGCCGACGACGCCGCGCAGGCGCATCTCCTTGACAACCTGTCCGTCGGCCAGCAGGTCGGCCAGCGCACCCACAGGTGCGGAGCAGCCGGCCTCCAGGGCGGCGAGCAGGGAACGCTCGGCGGTCACGGCGGCCCGGGTGTACGGGTCGTCGAGCTCGGCGAGTTGGGCGGCGAGCTCTGCGTTTGCCGCAGTGCACTCGATCGCCAGTGCCCCCTGGCCGGGGGCGGGCAGCACGGTGTCGACCGGGACGAGCTCGGTCACTTCATCCGCCCTGCCGATGCGGTTGAGTCCGGCTGCGGCAAGTACCACCGCGTCCAGCTCTCCCTTCCGCACATATCCGATCCGGGTGTCGATGTTGCCGCGGATCGGCACGGTCTCGATGCGCAGCCCGTGGGAACGGGCGTACGCGTTCAGCTGCGCCATGCGTCGCGGCGAACCGGTGCCGACGCGGGCCCCGTCCGGGAGCTCGGCGAAGGTCAGTCCGTCGCGGGCGACCAGGGCGTCGCGCGGGTCCTCGCGCGGCGGCATCGCGGCGACGACGAGGTCGTCGGGCTGGGCCGTCGGCAGGTCCTTGAGCGAATGAACGGCGAAGTCCACGTCACCGCGAAGCAGCGCGTCCCGCAGGGCGGTCACGAAGACACCCGTGCCGCCGATCTGCGCGAGGTGCTCCTTGGAGGTGTCGCCGTACGTCGTGATCTCGACGAGCTCGACTTCCCGCCCGGTCAACTGACGGACGGCGTCCGCCACATGCCCGGACTGGGACATGGCGAGTTTGCTCCGCCTGGTTCCCAGCCGTAGTGCTTTCTGGGTCATGGCCGCCCTCTATTCGGGTCGTCACTGTCGGCCCGGGAGACGGCGGCCACCGTCTCCGGGTCGAGGTCGAAGAGTGTGCGCAGGGCATCCGCGTACCCGGCGCCGCCGGGCTCGCTGGCCAGCTGCTTGACCCGCACGGTGGGCGCGTGCAGGAGCTTGTCGACGACGCGGCGCACGGTCTGCGTGATCTCGGCCTGCTGCCGGTCGTCCAGGTCGGGGAGGCGCCCGCGAAGGCGCGTGATCTCGCCGTCGACGACATCGGCGGCCATGGTGCGCAGCGCCACGACGGTCGGCGTGATGTGCGCGGCCCGCTGCGCGGCACCGAAGGCGGCGACCTCGTCGGCGACGATGGTCCGCACCTTGTCCACGTCGGCGGCCATCGGCGCATCGGCGGAGGCTTCGGCAAGCGACTCGATGTCGACGAGCCGCACTCCGTCGATGCGATGCACGGCGGCGTCGATGTCACGCGGCATGGCGAGGTCGAGCAGCGCGAGCCGCACGTGAGCCCCCACCGTGCCCCGCGTGCCCACCGCAGCCGCAACACCGGCCCCGGCGGCAAGCTCGGCCCCCCGCTCCAGCTCGGCCACGCCTTGCGCATACAGGGCGTCCGGCCCGAGCTCCACACCGTGCCCAGGCGCAAGCAGGGCGTCCTGCCCGCCCTGCGAACCGCCGTCCAGACCCTGCGCATCCACAGGCAGGGCTTCCCCCACCCCACCCTGCGGGCAGTCGTGCCGCAGGGCGGCACGGGTGGGCGCAGCCGCAGGTGCCGGATCACCGGTAATCGCGCCCGACTGCAAGTCGACCGACCCGGCATCGGCAAGCCGACCATCCTGAGCAGCAGCAGCCGCCGCAAGCCGTGCGACAAGGCTCCCATCCGGCGCCAGCAAGCTCCCCGAGGGCGAACCCTCACCGGAAACCGGCCGAGCCAGCGCAGCCGCAACCGCGTCGGCGGAAAGCACCAGCCCCGTAGCCCCGGTACAGGACACCGCTACGTCGACTCGTGTCAGCTCATCGGCCACGAACTCCATGGCCACGGCGCGCGCGGCAACACCTTCGGACTCCACCAGATTGCCGGCCAGGCGCTCCGCCCGGTCCAACGTCCGGTTGGCCACGACCACTTCGGCCACGCCCACGCGAGCCAGCGTCGCCGCGGCCAGCGAAGACATGGACCCGGCCCCGATGACCAGCGCCCGCTTCCCCTTGGCCCAGCCCTCGACGGAGTCCCCGGCAGCGAGCTGCTCAAGACCGAACGTCACAAGGGACTGCCCGGCACGGTCGATACCCGTCTCGGAGTGCGCCCGCTTACCGACCCGCAGCGCCTGCTGGAACAGATCGTTCAGCAGCCGCCCGGCCGTGTGCAGCTCCTGGCCCAGGGCGAGCGCGTCCTTGATCTGCCCGAGGATCTGCCCCTCCCCGACCACCATGGAGTCGAGACCGCAGGCCACCGAGAACAGGTGGTGAACGGCCCGGTCCTCGTAGTGCACGTACAGATAAGGAGTGAGCTCCTCGAGCCCGACACCGCTGTGCTGCGCGAGCAGCATGGAGAGCTCGGCGACACCCGCGTGGAACTTGTCCACGTCGGCGTACAGCTCGATCCGGTTGCACGTGGCGAGCACCGTCGCCTCCGCGGCCGGCTCCGCGGCCACCGCGCCGTGCAAAAGCTTGATCTGCGCGTCGGAGTCGAGCGCGGCCCGCTCCAGAACGCTCACCGGCGCACTGCGGTGACTGAGGCCGACTACCAGGAGGCTCATGCCGGCATCACGGCGGGTACGTCCCCGTCGGGTCCCTTGCGGTCGGCGGCGGCCCCGCGCGCGGCGGGCGGCACGGCGGCGGCCTCGGCCGAGGCGGCGGCTTCCTCGCCGGCCTTGCGCTGCTCGTGGAAGGCGAGGATCTGCAGCTCGATGGAGAGGTCCACCTTGCGTACGTCGACACCGTCCGGCACCTGCAGGACGGTCGGCGCGAAGTTCAAAATAGAAGTGACCCCGGCAGCGATGAGCCGCTCGCTGACCTGCTGGGCCGCACCCGCCGGCGTAGCGATGACGCCGATGGAGACACCGTTGTCCTCGATGATCTTCTCGAGGTCGTCGGTGTGCTGCACGGGCATCCCGGCGACGGGCTTCCCGGCCATCGCGGGATCGGCGTCGATCAGCGCGGCCACGCGGAACCCGCGCGAGGCGAAACCGCCGTAATTGGCAAGCGCGGCGCCGAGGTTACCGATACCGACGATCACAACCGGCCAGTCCTGGGTCAGACCCAGTTCGCGGGAGATCTGGTAGACGAGGTATTCGACGTCGTAGCCCACACCGCGCGTCCCGTAGGACCCGAGGTAGGAGAAGTCCTTGCGCAGCTTCGCGGAGTTGACCCCCGCGGCGGCCGCGAGCTCCTCGGAGGAGACCGTGGGAACCGAGCGCTCCGACAGTGCGGTCAGCGCGCGAAGGTACAGCGGAAGCCTGGCGACAGTGGCCTCGGGAATCCCTCGGCTGCGGGTCGCCGGTCGGTGAGTTCGGCCAGTTGCCACGGTGCTCCTGCGGGTAGAGCGGGGCTGCAGGCGGCCACTTGTCCCAGGACCGCCCCGTCGAATGCAGGCTATGTCTTTGTGAACGCGTGCACAAAGATGGTGTCCGCTTTGTCCGGCCAAAGTGACCGGCGTCACGCGCCACTTGCGCACGTTCACGGAACCGTCAGGCAGGCACCGACGTCGCGTACCCAAAGGGGGCAAAACCGTACACACTCCTCACGATTTCCTAGCCCCCGAGTCCCAAATCGACCCCGATCGTAAACGACTTTTAGGACCAGCCGGTCAGTTCCGGCCTCCGGACGACCTTCCGGAGATCCACAAGGAAGGCAGTTTCCTGCCATTCCGCAGTCCGGCCCGAGCTCCGAACTACGCGGTGAGCGCCCGACGTAGACGATCTTCGTTCACACGCCAGAAGTCGTGCTGGGCACCATCCACAAGCACCACCGGGATCTGCTCCCAGTACTTACGGTGCAGTTCCGGGTCCTCGTTGATGTCCTTCTTCTCCCAGGCCGCTCCCGTCTCCGCGCAGACCTTCTCGATCACTTCCTGTGCCGCATCGCACAGATGGCAGCCGGGCTTGCCGATCAAGGTGACCGTCCGGTCCTCGGGCTTCTTCTTCGGCGTCCGTCGAAAAATGGGGCTCATACGTTCATTCTCGCGCGCCCGGGCCCACTCGTACGCCGGTCGCACGCCCCCGACCGGCCGCCGCGACGCGCCGCACACGCCACTGCCCGACCCGCCCCCGATCACCCTCTTAACGGCGCGGTAGCGGACTGTTCACAGGCTCCGAATCCGCTCGACTCCAAAGCCTGCGAACAGACTGACTATGCTCACGGACATGGCCGCTCTCGGATGGCTCACCCCCCGTAGGCGCTCCGCCACAGCGCGCAGCGTCCTGGCAGGCGAGGCCTCGGCAGAGGCAGCGCGCAAGTCCTCGCAGGAGTTGGAGGAGCTTGCGGCAGCAGCCGCCGAGCCCGAAGAGCCAGAATTTCCCGTCGCCGGCGACGACAAGGCCGCCGCCTTCTTCGACCTCGACAACACCGTGATGCAGGGCGCCGCGATCTTCCACTTCGGCCGCGGCCTCTACAAGCGGAAGTTCTTCCAGCGCCGCGAACTGACCAAGTTCGCCTGGCAGCAGGCCTGGTTCCGCCTTGCGGGCGTCGAGGACCCCGAGCACATGCAGGACGCCCGGGACTCCGCCCTGTCCATCGTCAAGGGCCACCGTGTCGCCGAACTCATGAGCATCGGCGAGGAGATCTACGACGAGTACATGGCCGAGCGCATCTGGCCCGGCACCCGCGCCCTCGCCCAGGCCCACCTGGACGCGGGCCAGAAGGTCTGGCTGGTCACGGCGGCTCCCGTCGAAACCGCGACGATCATCGCCCGCCGCCTCGGCCTGACCGGCGCCCTCGGCACGGTCGCCGAGTCCGTGGACGGCATCTATACGGGAAAGCTCGTCGGCGAACCCCTGCACGGCCCCGCGAAGGCCGAGGCGGTGCGCGCCCTGGCCGCCGCCGAGGGCCTGGACCTGGCCCGCTGCGCCGCGTACAGCGACTCGCACAACGACATCCCCATGCTGTCCCTGGTCGGGCACCCGTACGCGATCAACCCCGACAGCAAGCTGCGCAAGTACGCACGCGAAAGGGAATGGCGGCTCCGCGACTACCGGACGGGCCGCAAGGCGGCCAAGGTCGGCATCCCCGCGGCGGCCGGAGTAGGCGCCCTCGCGGGCGGCACCGCGGCCGCGATCGCCCTGCACCGCCGCCGCCGCTGACGCTCCGCACTCGCGCACGGCGGGAACCCGGGCATTCCTGCGCCCTTACCCGCGCACGTCTCCCGCCAGTCCTCTTGACGCCACTCCCGCCAAATCGGCCACAACACGCCCTGCGCTCAGACAGATCACGGTCTAATCCGATCAACAACCGCTCACTCACTGGTACTTGAAGCGACGAAGATCGGTTACAGAAGCGACGTAATCGGTGATTTGAGCAACTGGGTGTAGCGCTGCCTGTACGAAGCGTTATTCTCCTCAGACGCATTAAGGACCCCACCAGTCGCTACGACGGGTGAACGGTCCCGCACTGCACGTGATGGAAGCTCTGCCTCTGGGAGTCCCGTGTACCCACACGTCGGGGTTGACGCCTCGGGCCTGGCTACGCTGCGCGCATCGGTCCTCGACCGCTTGCGCGGCTTCGTCCCCACCGCGTACGCCGCCGCCCCTGCCTTCGCCGTCCCTGCACCAGCAGGACCTTGTTATGCCCTGGCCGAAGGAAGTGCAGCAGTCGGCAGACGAGCGCGCTCCGGCGCAGGCACCACCAGTAGTACGCCCACCACCGCCCGCCGTCCCGCAGCGGACAGCGACAGCGCCCGCATGATGGATCTGGTCGAGCGCGCCCAGGCCGGCGAGGCCGACGCCTTCGGCCGGCTCTACGACCAGTACAGCGACACCGTGTACCGCTACATCTATTACCGCGTCGGCGGGAAGGCCACCGCCGAGGACCTGACCAGCGAGACCTTCCTGCGCGCCCTGCGCCGGATCGGCACCTTCACCTGGCAGGGCCGCGACTTCGGCGCCTGGCTGGTGACGATCGCCCGCAACCTGGTCGCCGACCACTTCAAGTCCAGCCGCTTCCGCCTGGAAGTGACCACGGGCGAAATGCTCGACGCCAACGAGGTCGAGCGCAGCCCCGAGGACGCCGTCCTGGAGTCCCTCTCCAACACCGCACTGCTCGAAGCGGTGCGCCGCCTCAACCCGCAGCAGCAGGAGTGCGTGACCCTGCGCTTCCTGCAGGGCCTCTCCGTCGCCGAGACCGCGCGCGTGATGGGCAAGAACGAGGGCGCGATCAAGACCCTGCAGTACCGCGCGGTCCGCACCCTGGCCCGCCTCCTGCCGGACGACGTCCGGTAGATCAAATAACCACTGAGTAACCGCCGGATCACCGGCGGTTACTGGACTATGCCGTCATCAGTCCGATCATCTTTCGTCCGTAACCCAAGTGCCGCGACGGTCGTTGAGCGGGATGCAGGCTCCCTGTGGTCGCTGCCCTTCCCACCACCGCTCACTCGATCGTGTGGATGGGCTCGGAGCGTGCAACCCTCAGGACCCCCTGGGGAGTCGGACGTCATGACGAGAGGAGGTGCCGCCAGTGATCGCAAATGTTTCGGCACACCGGCGGGCGAACGCCTTCGCCCAGGCCCTGGAGGATCGAACCGACCAGGGCTCGGCGGCCGAGCAGTCAGCAGGCCCGGAAAGCTCCGCATCTGCCGAACAGGCAGCGCAGAGCCGGATGTTGGCCCTGGCGGGCGGTCTCGGCGAGCTGCCGAAGCCGGAGCTGGACCCCGAGGTGAAGGTGGTCCAACGCGCCCAGCTGGTGGCCGCCATGGAGGCGATGCTGCAAGAGGGCACCGCGGCGGGCGGTGACGGCATCGGAGCCTCGGTGCCCGAGCAGCGCACCCGCGGCAAGGGTGCCCACCGGGCGGTGGGACTGCGGAAGTTGAAGCCGCGCTCCCGCCTGTCCAAGGGCATCGCGGCCGGCGGACTCACCGTCGGGGTCGCCGCAGGCGCCTTCAGCGGAGTGGCCGCGGCCAGCTCGGACGCCCTCCCGGGCGACTCGCTGTACGGCCTGAAGCGTGGCATGGAGGATCTCAAGCTCGGCATGGCCGACGACGACTCCGCCCGCGGCGAGATCTACCTCGACCAGGCCTCGACCCGCCTCCAGGAGGCCCGCCGCCTCATGGAGCGGGGCCGCTCGGGCCAGCTCGACCACGAGTCGGTGGGCGAGGTGCGGCGCGCGTTGAACGGCATGCAGCACGACGCCACCGAAGGCCACAAGCTGCTGCACCAGGCCTATGAGCGGGACGGCTCCATCGGCCCCATTCAGGCCCTGTCGAGCTTCTCCCGCTCGCACCGCACCAGTTGGAGCGCCCTGCGCAACCAACTGCCCGTCCAGCTCACGGACGTCAGCGAGCAGGTCAGCTCGGTCTTCGACGCCATAGACGAGGAAGTCGGCCCGCTGCAGTCCCTGCTGCCGACCACCCCGCAGCAGCCGGGGCGCACCCCCGGCACCAGCGACCGCACGGGCACCGGCGCCGGCAGCGAGGACAGCGCGAAGCCCAGCACGGCCGGCACGTCCCGCGGCCCCACCGGCGCCGAAAGTAAGCCCCGCCCCTCTGCCTCCGGCAGCGCAGGCGAGGGCCTCCTCGGCGAGAACACCGGCGGCCTCCTCGACCCACCCAAGGACGACTCGAGCCCCACCCCGGGCAAGAGCTCGACCACGGAGCCGGACATCACCCTGCCTCCGGTCCTACCCGGCTTGCTGCCGGGCTTGGGCATCGACGGCGAGGACACCAAGAAGTAACCACCGAAGGTGGGGGCGGGCTGATCCATCAGCCCGCCCCCACCTTTTCCTCAGCTGCCCGCTTCCGCGTTCTCCTCAGCTTGCCGCCCGCTGCTTTCCCCTCAGCTCGCCGTCGGCCGCCTTCTCCTCAGCTCGCCGTCCGCCGCTTTCCCCTCAACTGGCCGCGTCCGCTGCTTTCCCCTCAGCTCGCCGTCGGCCGCCTTCTCCTCAGCTCGCCGTCCGCCGCGGCTGCTTTCTCCTCAGCCCGCCGCCTTCTTCCCAGCCCGTCCGGCGTTTGAGGACATCTGTGACCGTCGTTGAAGCCGGCGGCAGCCTTACGGGAAGGGGCGGGTAGGGGACCCAGCCCGCCGCAGGCGCAACGAACCCGAGCGCAACAAACCGGTCAGAAGAACACCGACCGCCGCTGCACCAGCAACTTGTACAGCGTGTGCTGTATCTGCTCCCGCACCTGATCGGTCAGATTGAACATCAGCATCGGATCCTCAGCAGCCTCAGCCGGATAGGAATCCGTGGCTATCGGCTCGCCGAACTGAATCGTCCACTTCGTGGGCAACGGCACCGCCCCGAGCGGCCCCAACCACGGAAACGTAGGCGTGATCGGGAAGTACGGAAACCCGAGCACCCGAGCCAGCGTCTTCGCGTTCCCGATCATCGGGTAGATCTCCTCGGCCCCGACGATCGAGCAAGGAACGATCGGCGTCCCCGCCCGCAGCGCGGTGGACACAAACCCGCCCCGCCCGAAGCGCTGCAGCTTGTACCGCTCCCCGAACGGCTTCCCGATCCCCTTGAAGCCCTCGGGCATCACACCCACCAGCTCACCCCGCTCAAGCAGCCGCTGAGCATCCTCGGCGCAGGCGAGCGTATGCCCGGCCTTCCGCGCGAGCTCATTGACCACCGGCAGCATGAAGACCAGGTCGGCCGCGAGCAGCCGCAGATGCCGCTCCGCAGGATGGTTGTCGTGCACCGCGACCTGCAGCATCAGCCCGTCGAGCGGCAACGTCCCCGAGTGGTTGGAGACGATCAGCGCCCCACCCTCACTCGGAATGTTCTCAATGCCCTTCACTTCGACCCGGAAGTACTTCTCGTACACGGGCCGCAGCATCGACATCAGGACCTGATCGGTGAGCTCCTGGTCATAGCCGAACTCGTCGACCTCGTACTCCCCCGTCAGCCTGCGCCGCAGAAAGGCCAGCCCACCGGCGACCTTCCGCTCCCAGCCACCGCCACCCCCGGCAGAGGGCACGGCCTGCTCGGAACCGGCCTCGGCAGCCGAAGGCTCAGGCTCCGCCTCCCGCTGCCGGGGAAGGGACTTCACCTCCCGTACGGTCGCGGGCTCGCCCTTCCTGCGCCCGGTGGTCCGGCGCCGCGCCGAGCGGGGCGTACCGCCGCGTGAGCGGTCGGCAGCACCCTCGTCGAACGGAATGACCTTGGCGTCCGCCATTGTTGATGCGCTCCTCGTTTGCGCTCTACTCGGCGCTCTGGTTGGCGCTCTGCGTCGGCTGCGTAGAACCGTCGGGCTGTCCGCCGCCGCCCGCGAAGGGCAGCGCGGCAACCCGGTCGATCGCCCCCGCCAGGGCCTGGGGCGGCAGCAATCCAGGACCACGGCTGCGGGCGAAGTCCGCGAACGTCTCCGCGGTGGTGTACTTCGGCCTGAATCCCAGTGTCTCGCGCATCTGCCCGGTGGCCACGACCCTGCCGTGCGTGAGCAGCCTCACTTGTTCCGGCGAGAAGTCGGACAGGCCGACGGTACGCAGCGCCGCACCGGCCCAGGTGACGGCGGGCAGCAGCACGGGGACCGTGGGCCGGCCCAGGCGCCGCGAGCACTGCGAGAGCAGCAGCACCCCGTCGCCGGCGACGTTGAAGGTCCCGCTGTTGAGCGTCCCGCGCCGGGGATCGTGCGCGGCGATCCGCAGCACCTCGATCACATCGTCCTCGTGCACGAACTGCAGCCTCGGGTCATAGCCGAACACCGTCGGCAGGACCGGCAGCGAGAAGTACTCGGCGAGCGGCGAATCCGCGGTCGGCCCAAGGATGTTCGCGAAGCGCAGCACGCACACCGCGACATCGGGCCGGCGCCGCGCGAAGCCGCGTACGTACCCCTCGACCTCGACCGCGTCCTTCGCGAAGCCGCCGCTGGGCAGCGACTTGGGCGGCGTCGTCTCGGTGAAGACGGCGGGGTCGCGCGGCGCGGAACCGTACACATTGGTGCTGGACTTCACGACCAGGCGCCGGACCGTCGGCGACTTCTGGCAGGCACCGAGGAGCTGCATGGTGCCGATGACGTTGGTCTCCTTGACCGAGGTCCGGCTGCCGCTGCCCAGCGCGGTGCCGGTCACGTCCATGTGCACCACGGTGTCCACGGCGTGCTCGGCGAGCAGCCGGGCGATCGTGGGCTGGCGGATGTCGGCCTGCAGGAACTCGGCTCCGCCCAGATGGTGCTCGGGCGGTATCGCATCCACGGCGATCACCCGGTCCACCTCGGGATCGCGCTGGATCCGCCGCACGAAGCGGCCCCCGAGCTGCCGGGCCACCCCGGTCACGAGCACGACCTTCCCCAAGATCAGCGCCTTCCTTCCAACCCTCGCCCTGGCAGCCACCGTAGCGGGTGGATGTTGCGCTGTGATGACCCCCAGCCATCTCCTGTCACCACGGAAACGCCATCTCCCCGCCCTGGAAGCGGTCCTGGGAACGGCCGAAGCCCCCCACCATGACGGCAGGGGGCTTCGGTGCGCGCTGTTTCAGCGGCCGCTTACTTCTTGTTGCGACGCTGAACGCGAGTGCGCTTGAGCAGCTTGCGGTGCTTCTTCTTAGCCATCCGCTTGCGCCGCTTCTTGATAACAGAGCCCACGACTACCCTCGCTCACTTCTCTTCACTCGGTGCGGGGCAGAATGGGCCCACACGACCTACGAGGGGCTAGCCTACCCGGCCGAGCGCTGAGGCTGTAATCGAGGTTCATCGGCCATGCACTCTCAGCCGGTTTCGATCCCCACGAACGAGTCACGAAGGTACTCGTGCACAGAGTTCTCCGGCACCCGGAACGACCTCCCCACCCGGATCGCAGGCAGATGACCGCTGTGTACCAGGCGGTACACGGTCATCTTCGACACTCGCATCGCCGAGGCGACTTCCGCCACGGTCAGGAAATGCACCTCGCTCAGAGGCCTCTGGTCAGCAGCCATGACACACCTGAACCTTCCGCACATGACGGGCACCGGCTTCCCCTTCCGGTGACTCCTCGTCGCTGTGCGCTCACTCCCAGAGTAGGGGCCTGTGGTGCGAGTGGGGAAGAGGAGCTGCGATCGACCGCCTACTGGGACAGACACGCTCGATTGATTACATAGCGAGTAAGCGGTCGGTAGTAATCAGACCGCACAGCGTCATCAAGCGGAACGGCGACGGACACCCGCCCCTCGGCCTCTCCGACGAACAGCGCGGGATCATCCGTATCCGCCAGTCCGATCGCCTCAATACCTAGCTGACCTGCACCGCAGACCCAGCCGTGGTCCCCGACGACGAGCTCCGGCAGCGGCCCGCCGGCCTCCGCAGCGGCCGCCAGGACGGTGCGAACCGGCAGTGGCGAGTGGGTATGTGCGCCGGTCGCACAACCGGCGCCCCCAGCTCCGGACTCCCGCACCAGCGCGACTCCTCGTACGTAGTCAAGGTTGTACGTACGTAGTCCGAACCGGGTCGTTATGTCGACAGAGCCACCCTTCGCCGGAGTGAGAACGGGACAGCCGGCCGCCGACAGGGCGTCTGCCAACTCGGCGTAGAACCCGAGAAGTCGATGCGGATGACCGGTCCCGAACAGCACCGGAGCCTGCCGTTCCACCGCCACCCGCAGCCGCGCGGCGAACGCGTCGAGCGCCGCCAACGTCCGTTCGGGGTCGATGACATCGGGCCCCGAGGTGTGCCGCGGGTCGGGCGAGACCCCGCACTTGTCGGCCATCAGCGCGATCAGATCCCGGTCGCGCCACGACCATTCGGGATCGAGTCCGAGCAGTACGCGTGGGTCCCGGGCGGCGAAGAGCCGATAGCTGCGCAGGCTCTCCTCCCGCGAGGTGGCCACCGGACCGGCGAGCCGGGCCGCAAGGAGATGGGCGCGCAGGGCGCCGGTGCTCAACACGCCCCGATGCTGCCGCACTCACCCCGAAGGGGTCCCCAAAACCCCGGATATGCCCCACAGTTGGGCTAACGCGGTGTAGTGGTTCAACGCCGCAACGTAAGCGGAGGACTGCTGGGACAGCGGCAGCGAACCGCTACGGCAGCAGCCCCCGCAGCGGGAACACAGCCCGCCGGGTCGCCAGAATCGCCTGGTCGAGGCGGTCGGCGGGGTCGTACCCGTCCTCCCAGTCCTGCCACTCGGGCACCCTGCCGTCGGTCATCCTCGAGGGCGCCAACTGCCTTGTCCGGGCGAACACTTCATGCCGCCACTCCTCGGGCACCTCCGCCTCGGGAGCGATCGGCCGCCCCGCCGCGATCGCGACGAGATGCGTCCAGGACCGCGGGACCACGTCCACCACCGCGTATCCGCCGCCCCCGAGGGCGACCCAACGCCCGTCCGCGTACTCATGTGCCAGGTCATGGCAGGCGACCTGCACGGCCCGCTGCGCGTCCAGCGACACCGCCAGGTGCGCCAGCGGATCCTCGAAGTGCGTATCGGCACCGTGCTGGGTGACGAGGACCTGTGGCCGGAACTCGGCGAGCAACTCGGGCACCACCGCGTGAAAGGCGCGCAGCCACCCGGCATCGCCCGTCCCGGCCGGCAGCGCCACATTCACCGCGCCGCCCTCCGCCGCACCGGTCTCCTCCGGCCACCCGGTCTGCGGAAAGAGCGTCCGCGGATGCTCGTGCAGCGAGATCGTCAGAACCCGCGGGTCCTCCCAGAACGCCGCCTGTACGCCGTCCCCGTGGTGCACGTCCACATCGATGTACGCGACCCGCTCGGCCCCCAACTCAAGGAGCCGCGCGATCGCGAGGGCCGCGTCGTTGTAGATGCAGAACCCGGCGGCACCCCCCGGCATCGCATGGTGCAGCCCACCGGCGAAGTTCACCGCATGCGCCACATCGCCCCGCCACACCGCCTCGGCCGCCCCCACGGACTGCCCGGCGATCAGCGCGGACACCTCGTGCATCCCGGCGAAGGCCGGATCGTCCACGGTGCCGAGGCCGTACGACCCGTCGGCCGACCCGGGATCGGCGGAAGCGGCCTTGACCGCCTCCACATAGTCCTCGCGGTGCACGAGCCTGAGCGTCGAATCCCCGGCCGCCTTCGCCGACACGACGTCCAACGCCTTGTCCAGCCCGAACGCTCCGACGAGGCCCCGGGTCAGCGCGAGCCGCACCGGGTCCATCGGATGCTCGGGCCCGAAGTCATAGCCCGTTACTGCCTCGTCCCACATCAGCTGTGCGCGGCCGCTCATGCCCGTCACCGTATCGGTCCCCCTCCCCCGCGAAGGAGCGGGCATACACCAGCGTCACCAGGACCAGGAGCATGGGCACGACCATCGCCCCGCGATAGCTCCAGGCATCCCCGATCGCCCCCACGAGCGGCGACCCGACCAGGAAGCCCACGTAGTTGAAGATGTTGAGCCGCGCGATCGCCTGGTCCGAGTTCCCGGGGAACAGCCGCCCCGCCGCCGCGAAGGTCTGCGGCACGATCACACAGAGCCCGAGCCCGAGGAGCGTGAAGCCGAGCATCCCCACCCAGGGCCCGGGCGCCACGGCCACCACCGCGAACCCGAGGGCCGCGACCACGGTCCCCGTCCGCACCACCACGACGGCCCCGAAGCGCCGCACCCCCAGGTCCCCGACGGCCCGCCCGATCAGCGTCGTGACCATGTAGATGTTGTACGGAACCGTCGCCAGCTCCTCCGAACTGTGGAGCACGTCCTCCAGGTACTTGGCACTCCAGTTGGAGACGGTCGAGTCACCGATGTAAGCGAAGGTCATCACCAGGCAGAGCGGCAGCAGCAGCTTGAACACCAGCGGCTTGGCCCGGTCCTCGCCGGCCTCGCCCGTCTCCTTGCCGCCCGCGTCCGCATCGGCGTACCAGCGACTGGCGATCAGCGCCCCCGGCAGCAGCAGTGCCACGGCGGGCAGATACGAGACGAAGAGCGACAGATGCCAGTGCGCCCCCGCCCAGGCGATCGACGCTCCGGCGATCCCGCCCAGGCTGTACACGGCGTGGAAGCCGAGCATGATGCTGCGGCCGTAGGAGCGCTGCAGGCTGACGCCCAGCATGTTCATGGACGCGTCCAGCGCACCGACCGCGAGCCCGAACGCCCCCAGGGCAAGGCCCGCTTCCCACATCTCGCTACCGGCCCCGACCCCGAGCAGCGCCAGCAGCACCACGGGCTGCGACCAGCGCAGCACAGTGGTGGGCCGCACCCTTTTGACGAGGTGCTCGGTGGTGACGCTGCCGACTCCGGCGAGGATCGGCACAGCAGCGAGAAAGGCGGGCAGCAGCCCGTCGGATATCCCGTACCGGTCCTGGATCGCGGGAATTCGCGTCACAAGAAGGGCAAAAGTCACACCCTGAACAAAGAAACTGACCGCCAGGGAAGCCCTGCCGTGCCGCAACCGCGCATCCGTCATGAGCGGAGAGCGTAAGGCCGTTCGCTACCGACCGGTAGATGGATCAGTCAAGCATTTGGAGAAGCTGTCCCATATCCCCGAAATAGGCAGTGGCTCCTTCGAGGCGGTCGGCCGGCGTCATCGCGGTGAACCCGTAGACGGCCATTCCGGCAGCGAGCGCGGCCTGGACTCCGAGCGGGCTGTCCTCGATCACGAGACAGTTCTCGGGCGGTACGCCCATCCGGTCGGCCGCGTGCAGGAAGAGGTCCGGCGCCGGCTTGCCCTGGCCCACGTCCTCGGAGCTGAAGATCCACTCCTCCTCGAACCACTCGTCGATGCCGGTCTGGTGGTGTCCGGCCCTGATCCTGTCGTGGCTGCCGGAGGAGGCGACGCAGTAGGGGGTGCCCTCTTCGGTGAGCTTGGCGAGCACATCGGCGACGCCGACGACGGGCTTCAGCTCGCGCTCGAAGCCCGTGAGGATGCGGGAGTGCAGCGTGGCGTCGAAATCCTCGGGCAGCTTCTGCCCGGTCCGCTCCTCGACGAGGTCGTGCACACGGTGGACGGCGGCCCCCATGTAGTCACGGACGGACTCCTCGTACGAGGTCGGGTGGCCCAGCTCGGTGAGGTAGCCGGCGAGGATCGTGTTGGAGATCGGCTCACTGTCCACAAGGACGCCGTCGTTGTCGAAGATGACCAGGTCGTAGCGCATGCTTCGACCTTAAGTGACCGTGCCCCGTTCGGCGCGCAGGCCGAAGGTCCCTTAAACACAAAGGTTTCCTACAGAGACCTATAACGCAGAAAACCCCCGCACCATAGGTGCGGGGGTTTCCCTTTCATCTAAATTTAGTTCGGCGGCGTCCTACTCTCCCACAGGGTCCCCCCTGCAGTACCATCGGCGCTGTGAGGCTTAGCTTCCGGGTTCGGAATGTAACCGGGCGTTTCCCTCACGCTATGACCACCGAAACACTTTGAAATTTTGAACCGATGCCTCAACCCCCATGGCCTTAGGGGGGAGGCGTGTTGTTCGTTATTTCAGAACTAACACAGTGGACGCGAGCAACTGAGGACAAGCCCTCGGCCTATTAGTACCAGTCAGCTCCACCCCTTACAGGGCTTCCACATCTGGCCTATCAACCCAGTCGTCTACTGGGAGCCTTAACCAATCAAGTTGGTGGGAATACTCATCTTGAAGCAGGCTTCCCGCTTAGATGCTTTCAGCGGTTATCCTTTCCGAACGTAGCCAACCAGCCATGCCCTTGGCAGGACAACTGGCACACCAGAGGTTCGTCCGTCCCGGTCCTCTCGTACTAGGGACAGCCCTTCTCAATATTCCTACGCGCACAGCGGATAGGGACCGAACTGTCTCACGACGTTCTAAACCCAGCTCGCGTACCGCTTTAATGGGCGAACAGCCCAACCCTTGGGACCGACTCCAGCCCCAGGATGCGACGAGCCGACATCGAGGTGCCAAACCATCCCGTCGATATGGACTCTTGGGGAAGATCAGCCTGTTATCCCCGGGGTACCTTTTATCCGTTGAGCGACGGCGCTTCCACAAGCCACCGCCGGATCACTAGTCCCGACTTTCGTCCCTGCTCGACCCGTCGGTCTCACAGTCAAGCTCCCTTGTGCACTTACACTCAACACCTGATTGCCAACCAGGCTGAGGGAACCTTTGGGCGCCTCCGTTACTCTTTGGGAGGCAACCGCCCCAGTTAAACTACCCATCAGACACTGTCCCTGATCCGGATCACGGACCCAGGTTAGACATCCAGCACGACCAGAGTGGTATTTCAACGACGACTCCCCCTGAACTGGCGTCCAAGGTTCAAAGTCTCCCACCTATCCTACACAAGCCGAACCGAACACCAATATCAAACTGTAGTAAAGGTCCCGGGGTCTTTCCGTCCTGCTGCGCGAAACGAGCATCTTTACTCGTAGTGCAATTTCACCGGGCCTATGGTTGAGACAGTCGAGAAGTCGTTACGCCATTCGTGCAGGTCGGAACTTACCCGACAAGGAATTTCGCTACCTTAGGATGGTTATAGTTACCACCGCCGTTTACTGGCGCTTAAGTTCTCAGCTTCGCACACCCGAAAGTGCACTAACCGGTCCCCTTAACGTTCCAGCACCGGGCAGGCGTCAGTCCGTATACATCGCCTTACGGCTTCGCACGGACCTGTGTTTTTAGTAAACAGTCGCTTCTCGCTGGTCTCTGCGGCCACCCCCAGCTCAGGAAGCAAGTTCCTTCACCAGTGATGGCCCCCCTTCTCCCGAAGTTACGGGGGCATTTTGCCGAGTTCCTTAACCATAGTTCACCCGAACGCCTCGGTATTCTCTACCTGACCACCTGAGTCGGTTTAGGGTACGGGCCGCCATGAAACTCGCTAGAGGCTTTTCTCGACAGCATAGGATCATCCACTTCACCACAATCGGCTCGGCATCAGGTCTCACCCTTATATGTCATCCGGATTTGCCTAGATGACGGGCTACACCCTTACCCCGGGACTACCACCGCCCGGGCTGGACTACCTTCCTGCGTCACCCCATCGCTTACCTACTACAAGTCTGGTTCGTCGGCTCCACCACTTTCCTTTCCCCGAAGGGTCCGGAACGGCTTCACGGACTTAGCATCGCCTGATTCAGTATTGGGCGTTTCAAAGCGGGTACCGGAATATCAACCGGTTGTCCATCGACTACGCCTGTCGGCCTCGCCTTAGGTCCCGACTTACCCTGGGCAGATCAGCTTGACCCAGGAACCCTTAGTCAATCGGCGCACACGTTTCTCACGTGTGTATCGCTACTCATGCCTGCATTCTCACTCGTGAACCGTCCACAACTCGCTTCCGCGGCTGCTTCACCCGGCACACGACGCTCCCCTACCCATCCCAGCCCCCGTTGGGGGTATGTGCTGGAATGACACGACTTCGGCGGTACGCTTGAGCCCCGCTACATTGTCGGCGCGGAATCACTAGACCAGTGAGCTATTACGCACTCTTTCAAGGGTGGCTGCTTCTAAGCCAACCTCCTGGTTGTCTCTGCGACTCCACATCCTTTCCCACTTAGCGTACGCTTAGGGGCCTTAGTCGATGCTCTGGGCTGTTTCCCTCTCGACCATGGAGCTTATCCCCCACAGTCTCACTGCCACGCTCTCACTTACCGGCATTCGGAGTTTGGCTAAGGTCAGTAACCCGGTAGGGCCCATCGCCTATCCAGTGCTCTACCTCCGGCAAGAAACACGTGACGCTGCACCTAAATGCATTTCGGGGAGAACCAGCTATCACGGAGTTTGATTGGCCTTTCACCCCTAACCACAGGTCATCCCCCAGGTTTTCAACCCTGGTGGGTTCGGTCCTCCACGACCTCTTACAGCCGCTTCAACCTGCCCATGGCTAGATCACTCCGCTTCGGGTCTAGAGCGTGCAACTCAATCGCCCTATTCGGACTCGCTTTCGCTACGGCTTCCCCACACGGGTTAACCTCGCTACACACCGCTAACTCGCAGGCTCATTCTTCAAAAGGCACGCAGTCACGACGCATTAAGTAAACTCAATGCGCGACGCTCCCACGGCTTGTAGGCACACGGTTTCAGGTACTATTTCACTCCGCTCCCGCGGTACTTTTCACCATTCCCTCACGGTACTATCCGCTATCGGTCACCAGGGAATATTTAGGCTTAGCGGGTGGTCCCGCCAGATTCACACGGGATTTCTCGGGCCCCGTGCTACTTGGGTGTCTCTCAAACGAGCCGTTGACGTTTCGACTACGGGGGTCTTACCCTCTACGCCGGACCTTTCGCATGTCCTTCGTCTACATCAACGGTTTCTGACTCGTCTCACAGCCGGCAGACTGTGAAAGAGAGATCCCACAACCCCGCATGCGCAACCCCTGCCGGGTCTCACACGCATACGGTTTGGCCTCATCCGGTTTCGCTCGCCACTACTCCCGGAATCACGGTTGTTTTCTCTTCCTGAGGGTACTGAGATGTTTCACTTCCCCTCGTTCCCTCCACATGCCCTATGTGTTCAGGCATGGGTGACAGTCCATGACGACTGCCGGGTTTCCCCATTCGGAAACCCCCGGATCAAAGTCTGGTTGACGACTCCCCGGGGACTATCGTGGCCTCCCACGTCCTTCATCGGTTCCTGGTGCCAAGGCATCCACCGTGCGCCCTTAAAAACTTGGCCACAGATGCTCGCGTCCACTGTGTAGTTCTCAAACAACGACCAACCACCCATCACCCTGACCCTTACGGTCAAGTTCACTGGGGCCGGCATCCCGAAGCACAACCTTGCGGCCGTTACTTCAGATACCCAACAGCGTGCCCGGCCCAGTCCCCAACCCGCTTCGCTTTCCACGCTCCGAAGAGCAGTACTTGCGGCCCGAGTTGGCCAACTGTGCCGAATAATCAACGTTCCACCCATGAGCAACCACCGTCGAACGTGTGCCGACGTAATGGCCCTGGACCACCAAGCAAGCTTGGCGGCCTAGATGCTCCTTAGAAAGGAGGTGATCCAGCCGCACCTTCCGGTACGGCTACCTTGTTACGACTTCGTCCCAATCGCCAGTCCCACCTTCGACAGCTCCCTCCCACAAGGGGTTGGGCCACCGGCTTCGGGTGTTACCGACTTTCGTGACGTGACGGGCGGTGTGTACAAGGCCCGGGAACGTATTCACCGCAGCAATGCTGATCTGCGATTACTAGCAACTCCGACTTCATGGGGTCGAGTTGCAGACCCCAATCCGAACTGAGACCGGCTTTTTGAGATTCGCTCCACCTTGCGGTTTCGCAGCTCATTGTACCGGCCATTGTAGCACGTGTGCAGCCCAAGACATAAGGGGCATGATGACTTGACGTCGTCCCCACCTTCCTCCGAGTTGACCCCGGCGGTCTCCTGTGAGTCCCCATCACCCCGAAGGGCATGCTGGCAACACAGGACAAGGGTTGCGCTCGTTGCGGGACTTAACCCAACATCTCACGACACGAGCTGACGACAGCCATGCACCACCTGTATACCGACCACAAGGGGGGCACTATCTCTAATGCTTTCCGGTATATGTCAAGCCTTGGTAAGGTTCTTCGCGTTGCGTCGAATTAAGCCACATGCTCCGCTGCTTGTGCGGGCCCCCGTCAATTCCTTTGAGTTTTAGCCTTGCGGCCGTACTCCCCAGGCGGGGAACTTAATGCGTTAGCTGCGGCACCGACGACGTGGAATGTCGCCAACACCTAGTTCCCACCGTTTACGGCGTGGACTACCAGGGTATCTAATCCTGTTCGCTCCCCACGCTTTCGCTCCTCAGCGTCAGTAATGGCCCAGAGATCCGCCTTCGCCACCGGTGTTCCTCCTGATATCTGCGCATTTCACCGCTACACCAGGAATTCCGATCTCCCCTACCACACTCTAGCTAGCCCGTATCGAATGCAGAACCGGGGTTAAGCCCCGGTCTTTCACACCCGACGTGACAAGCCGCCTACGAGCTCTTTACGCCCAATAATTCCGGACAACGCTTGCGCCCTACGTATTACCGCGGCTGCTGGCACGTAGTTAGCCGGCGCTTCTTCTGCAGGTACCGTCACTTTCGCTTCTTCCCTGCTGAAAGAGGTTTACAACCCGAAGGCCGTCATCCCTCACGCGGCGTCGCTGCATCAGGCTTTCGCCCATTGTGCAATATTCCCCACTGCTGCCTCCCGTAGGAGTCTGGGCCGTGTCTCAGTCCCAGTGTGGCCGGTCGCCCTCTCAGGCCGGCTACCCGTCGTCGCCTTGGTGAGCCATTACCTCACCAACAAGCTGATAGGCCGCGGGCTCATCCTTCACCGCCGGAGCTTTTAACTCCCTGCCAGGAGGCAAGGAGTGTTATCCGGTATTAGACCCCGTTTCCAGGGCTTGTCCCAGAGTGAAGGGCAGATTGCCCACGTGTTACTCACCCGTTCGCCACTAATCCACCCCGAAGGGCTTCATCGTTCGACTTGCATGTGTTAAGCACGCCGCCAGCGTTCGTCCTGAGCCAGGATCAAACTCTCCGTGAATGTTTTCCCGTAATCGGGACGACACCACGAGAGCGGAACAACCAGGAGGAATAGTCCCGGTCGTTCACAGCGTCCTCGCTGTGTTTGCCTACCAACCGGTGTAGATCGGCAGGACTTTTTCAAAGGAACCTCATCCCCAGCCAAGATTGGCCGTGGACGGGGTATCAACATATCTGGCGTTGATTTTTGGCACGCTGTTGAGTTCTCAAGGAACGGACGCTTCCTTTGTACTCACCCTCTCGGGCTTTCCTCCGGGCGCTTCCCTTCGGTCTTGCGTTTCCGACTCTATCAGACGCTTTCGTGTCCGACTTCCTCGGTGCTTTCCAGTTCTTCGCTTTCGCGTTTCCCTTTCCGGCGATGTTGACTCTATCAGATCCTTTCGGGCCTGACTCCCAGTCAACCGGGTTTGTCTTTGCGGCTGTTGGGCCGTTCCGACGAGTGAGACTTTAGCGGAATCTCGGCTCCCGACCTAATCGGGGCGCCCTTTCGAACGCGGATTCCTCATTCCGTAAAAGCGCACGAAAACGAGCCCGCGACGGATCGCAGTTCGTTCTTATGGTTCTTGCGGATTGGCTGTCCGGGGACCGACCGGGGTCGGCGCTCACGTCGGACAACCCGGAGAACATTACGTATGCGGAAGGGCAGTGTCAACTTCGGGGCGGGCGGGCCTCGTGAAGGTGGCCCGGTAGGCGCTGGGGCTGGTCGCGAGGTGGGCGGCGAAGTGCTGGCGCATGGTGACCTCGCTGCCGAAGCCGGCTCGGCGGGCGACCTCGGGCAGCGGGTGGTCGGTGCGCTCGAGGAGCTTCTGGGCGGCGGTGATGCGCTGCGTGATGAGCCAGTGCAGCGGGGTGGTGCCGGTGGTGGCATGGAAGTGCCGGGCGAAGCTGCGCGGGGACATACCCGCGCGGGCAGCGAGGTCTGCGACGGTGTGCGGTTCTTCGAGGTGGGCCAGGGCGTAGGCGCGGACCTCGGCCAAGGTGTCCGCGTCACGGTCGGCGCGGGGCGTGGGGCGCTCGATGAACTGGGCTTGAGTGCCCGAGCGGAAGGGGGCGGTGACCATCGCGCGGGCGATGGTGGCTGCCGCCTCGGCTCCGTGGGTCGTACGCACCAGGTGGAGGCAGAGGTCGATGCCTGCTGCTGTGCCTGCCGAGGTCCAGATGCCGGAGTCCTCCACGAACAGCGCGCCGGGGTCGACGGTGATCTGCGGGTATCGGGCGGCGAGGGTGTCGGCCAGGTGCCAGTGAGTGACTGCTCGGCGGCCGTCGAGGAGTCCGGCACGGGCCAGGACGAAGGCTCCCGCGCAGAGGGAGGCGACCGGAGTCCGGGCGGCGTGCGCTTGGCGGAGGGCTTCGAGTACGGGGGCCGGGGCGTCATCGTCCGGGTCCTCGATGCCCGGGACCAGGACGAGGTCCGCCTCGGCGAGCCAGCCGAGCGGGCGGTCCGGGGTGAGGGTGAGACCGCCTCGCAGGGGGACGGGTGTGTCCGGGTCGGCAGCGACGCGGCGGAGCTCGAAGGGCGGGACGCCGCGGAGGCGGCGGTCGGAGCCCCAGACCTCGGTGATGACGGAGACGTCGAAGGCCCGGATGCCGGGGAACGTGATCAGGGCGATGCGCTGCGGTCGCATGGTTGGCAGTAAACCATCGATCGCTGACTTTTCTTCCTCTGGGGTGTGCGGTGGACCGGAGACAGCATGGTGGGCATGGAGATCGCGGAGAACGCAGCGCTTGTTGTCATCGACGTACAGAAGGGCTTCGAGGAGGAGTTCTGGGGGAAGCGGAACAATCCGGATGCCGAGGGGAACATCGCGGCGCTGATCGACCACTGGCAGGAGTCGGGGCGGCCGGTCGTGTTCGTACGGCATGACTCGCCGGCGGAGTCGCGGTCGCCGTTGCGGCTCGGGCACGTGGGCAATGACTTCAAGGACTTCGTGCAGGAGCGGCGGGGGAAGGGCCGGGGCCCGGAGGTGCTCGTGACGAAGACCGTGAACTCGGCCTTCTACGGGGAGCCGAGTCTGGATGTCTGGCTGAAGGAGGCGGGGATCGGGCAGATCGTCATCGCCGGTATCCAGACGAACATGTGCAACGAGACGACCGCGCGGATGGGCGGGAACCTCGGGTACGACGTGGTGTTTCCGCTCGATGCCATGCACACCTTCGATCTCGCCGGGCCCTTCGGGTGGTCGGCGAGCGGCGATGAGCTGTCGCGGGCCACGGCGGTCTCGCTGCACGGGGGAAGGTTCGCGAAGGTCGTGACGACCGAGGACGTGCTGCGGGCCGCGGGCTGAGGTCTTTTGGTCCGTGAGGTGTGGCCGTTCGGCCGACGTATGGGCGGCGGGGATTTTCTAGCGTGGGTGCCGCCGTATGCCCGTCTCTGGCTGGAGCCCGACCTTGTCTGTTGTGCCGCGCCTTCGTTCACGTACCGCCGTGTTGTCTGTCGCCGTCGTGGCGTGCGTGGCGGTTTCGGCGGCGCCCGCCCCGGCGGCCGTGCATGTGTCGGAGCGCGGGGAGCACGTCGCCAAGCTGCGGTCGCGGGTGCTCGACCGGCTGAACGACCGGGTGGAGAGCGAGATCGGCCGGCTGCGGGCACAGGGCGGGCACGGGCGTGAGGTGCGGGAACTGCAGGCTCGGTTGCGGCACGGGTGTGCGGTGGCCGAGCAGTTGCACCTCGTCGTCGAGGCGGCGGAGGGGAGTTAGCCGCCGGTGTCGGCTCAGCCGTTGCCGGAGGCGAGGGCGCGGCTGCGGTCGCGGGCGGCTTCGAGGGCGGCGATGAGGGCTGCGCGTACGCCGTGGTTCTCGAGTTCGCGGATCGCGTTGATGGTGGTGCCGGCCGGGGACGTGACGTTCTCGCGGAGCTTGACCGGGTGTTCGCCGCTGTCGCGGAGCATCACCGCGGCGCCGATCGCGGACTGGACGATCAGGTCGTGGGCCTTGTCGCGGGGCAGGCCGAGGAGGATGCCCGCGTCGGTCATGGCCTCGACGAGGTAGAAGAAGTACGCCGGTCCCGAGCCGGAGAGGGCCGTGCAGGCGTCCTGCTGGGACTCGGGCACGTTCAGGGTCTTGCCGACGGCGCCGAAGATCGCCTCTGCGTGGGCGAGGTCGGCGGCGCCTGCGTGCGAGCCGGCGGAGATGACGGACATGCCCTCGTCGACCAGGACCGGGGTGTTCGGCATGACGCGGATGACCGGGGTGCTGTCGGGGAGGCGTTCCTCGATGAAGGCCGTGGTGATGCCGGCCGCCGCGCTGATGACCAGGCGGTCGGGGGTGATGTGGGGGGCCAGTTCGTCGAGGAGCTTGGCCATGTCCTGCGGCTTGCAGGCGAGGATCAGGGTTTCGGCGTGCTTTGCCGCTTCGGCGTTGGTGACGGGGTCCACGGCGTAGCGGGTGCGGAGTTCTTCGGCTCGCTCCGGGCGGCGGGTGGTGACCAGGAGGTCGGCCGGTGTCCAGCCTGCGCGGATCATTCCGCTGAGCAGGGCCTCGCCGATCTTGCCGGTGCCGAGGACTGCGACCTTCTGTGTCATGGCTTGCCTTCCCGTTCGTCTGTCCGGGCCATCCTCGCATCGCGCTCCGCTGGGTGGGGTGGGTGTCCGAGGCGTGGGCTCCGCCCCCGGGCCCGTTCGTTTCGGCGAGCCGTGGGTGGGTGGTTGCTGCTCAAGACCGGCCCCTCCCCGCCCCTTCCCTTAAGGCTGCCGCCGGCTTCAAAAGATTGTCCTCAAACGCCGGACGGGCTGAAGAGACGCGGACCGACTGAATGCCAGTGGCGTCTTGACCCGGGGTCCCCTCAGGCGCATTATTCATCGCATGATGAATAATGCCATTCGCGCTGAAGGGCTCACCGTTGTCCGCGGCCCCCGCACAGTGCTGCGCGGGCTCGGCTTCGTGGTGCCCCGGGGGCAGATCACCGGGCTGCTCGGGCCCTCCGGGTGTGGCAAGTCGACGTTGATGCGGGCCGTCGTCGGAACGCAGGGCAAGGTCAGTGGGACGTTGGAAGTGCTCGGGCGGGCGGCCGGGGACGCGGCTCTGCGGTCGGTGATCGGGTATGTCACGCAGGCGCCGTCCGTGTACGACGACCTGACCGTGCGGCAGAACCTCGAGTACTTCGCGGCGATCCTCAGTCCGGGCCGCGCCGCCGCAGAGCAGCGCCGGGCCGATGTCACCCGGGTCATCTCCGAGGTCGACCTCGGCTCGCACGCCGGCTCCCTCGCCGGGAACCTCTCCGGCGGCCAGCGCAGTCGCGTCTCGCTCGCGGTCGCCCTGCTCGGCACCCCCGAGCTGCTCGTGCTCGACGAGCCGACCGTCGGGCTCGACCCGGTGCTGCGGCGCGATCTGTGGGACCTCTTCCACGCCATCGCCGAACGCGGCACCACGATCCTCGTCTCCTCGCACGTCATGGACGAGGCCGAGCGCTGTCACCGGCTGCTCCTCATGCGCGAGGGCAAGATCCTCGCGGACGACACCCCGGACGCCCTGCGCCGCCGTATGGACACCGAGACCGTCGAGGAGGCGTTCCTCCGGCTGGTCGACGCGGCCAATGAGCGTGCCCGGCTCGCCTCCGATCACGTCAACTCGCCCAAGGAGTCGACCCGATGACTGCCGCCCGCACCCTCGCCACCGCCGGCCGTGTCCTGCACCAGCTGCGTCACGACCCGCGCTCGATCGCGCTCATGGTCTTCGTGCCCTGCGTGATGCTGCTTCTGCTGCGCTACGTCTTCGACGGGAGTCCGCGGACGTTCGACAACATCGGGGCCTCGCTGCTCGGGATCTTTCCGCTGATCACCATGTTTCTGGTGACCTCGATCGCGACCTTGCGGGAGCGCACCTCGGGCACCCTGGAGCGGCTGCTCGCCATGCCGCTCGGCAAGGGCGATCTGATCATGGGGTACGCCCTCGCGTTCGGGCTGCTCGCGATCATCCAGTCCGCCCTCGCCACCGGCCTCGCCCTGTGGGCGCTCGGCCTGGACGTGGTCGGCTCGCCCTGGCTGCTGCTTGTCGTCGCGCTGCTCGACGCGCTGCTCGGGACGGCGCTCGGGCTGTTCGTGTCGGCCTTCGCGGCCTCCGAGTTCCAGGCGGTGCAGTTCATGCCGGCCGTGATCTTCCCGCAGCTGCTGCTGTGCGGACTGTTCACCGCCCGCGGGAACATGCAGCCCGTCCTGGAGAAGATCTCGAATGTGCTGCCCATGTCGTACGCCGTGGACGGCATGAACGAGGTCCTCAGGCACACGGACATGACCGCGAACTTCGTGCGTGACGCCCTCGTCGTCGCGGGCTGCGCGGCCCTCGTCCTGGCCCTCGGCGCCGCGACCCTGCGCCGCCGCACCGCCTGACCGTCAGGCAAGGCCGCGCGTCAGGCCTTGCCCTTCTTCTTGCGGGAGGCGGGGTTGCCCGCGCGGCGGGCGCTGCGGCGTTCGTACTGGGCGAGGGCCGTCTCGTACTCCGTACGACGCAGCTTCTCGCCCGGCGCCTCCATGAAGCTGCGGAGGAAATACGCGAGCAGCGCACCGATGAAGCCGATCGCCGTGACGGTGCGCAGCTGGGCCTGTCGGTCGGGGTCCGGGCGGGTGCTGAACGACTCCCAGGTGCGGCGCAGGGCGACGGCGCTGCAGGCGGAGAAGACGACGACCACGAGGAGGCTGATGAAGCTGCCCACCTGGGCGATGTCCAGGCCCTCGTAGGCGAGCTTGAGGAGGAAGGCGCCGCCGGCCGCGCCCAGGAGCGCGCACAGGCCCAGGGCCGCGCGGCGCAGGGCGTAGCCGTTGTCGTGGTCGACCCAGGTCGTGCCGACCATCGGGATGGGGTCGGGCTGCGGGCCGGCGGGGGTGGAGGTGGGGGTGTCTGATTCGTCGCTCACCTCCCGATTATCGCCCGTGCGCGGGCGGGGGGCGGAATTGCTGCAGCCGGGCCCGGAACCGTTGCTACCGGGCCCGGAACCATCGCTACCGGGCCCGCGGGGGCCACGCTGTCGGACAAGGGCGCTAGTTTTGTGCGTCACCGGAGTTTGTGACCGGAGGTTGCCGGGAGAGACGGGGGAGGTTGGCAGCTGTGCGGCTGCGTGGGGGCGATCCCGAGGCCATTGGCGGATATCCGCTGGAGGCCCGGCTTGGCGCGGGCGGGATGGGGACCGTCTATCTGGCGCGTACGGCGTCGGGGCGGCCCGTGGCGATCAAGCTGATCCATCAGCACTTCGCGGACGACGAGGAGTTCCGGACTCGTTTCCGGCAGGAGATCTCGGCCGCCCGCCGGGTCAGCGGCGCCTTCACCGCGGCCGTGGTCGACGCCGACCCGGAGGCCGAGCATCCGTGGATGGCCACCACCTTCATCGAGGGGCCCACCCTCGCCCAGCGCATCGCCGACGAAGGGCCGCTGGGCGGCGCCGAGTTGCGGATGCTCGCGGTCGGGCTCGCGGAGGCACTGCGGGACATCCACCGCGCCGGGGTGGTGCACCGGGACCTCAAGCCGTCCAATGTCGTGCTCTCCCCCGAGGGCCCGCGCGTCATCGACTTCGGGATCTCGCGGGCCGCCGACAACCAGACGCTCACCATGACCGGCCGCGTCATCGGTACGCCGCCCTTCATGTCGCCGGAGCAGCTGCAGGCGCCGCGGGACGTCGGGTCCGGCTCGGACGTCTTCTCGCTGGCGACGCTCCTGGTGTACGCGGCCACGGGGCAGGGCCCGTTCGACGCGGACAGCCCCTATATGACCGCGTACCAGGTGGTGCACGAGGCCCCGGCGCTCGGCGCGGTGCCCGCGGTGCTGCGCACGGTGGTCGAGCCCTGCCTCACCAAGGACCCCGCGAGCCGCCCCTCCGCCGGGCAGCTGCTGACCCAACTCATGGAGCTGCCGGACGACTTCGGCAGGGCCGAGCCGGCCACCACCGGCGGGCCGGCCCTCGACACGCAGACGCGGGCCCTGTCCCCGCGTACGGCGGCCAAGGACAGCCCCACCCAGGGCGTCGGCCGGCGCCTGCGCAGGCGATGGCGGTCCGTGCTCGCGGCCGCCGTGGCGGTGGCGGCGATCGGGGGCGGCGTCGCGATCCTGCAGGCCGGGCCGGGCGAGCAGGCCCCGACCGACAACTCCCGGCAGACCGTGGCCACTTCGGGCAAGGGCCGACTGCCCAGCGGGTTCCACCCCTGGCAGGACACGGTCCGCGGCAAGCAGGAACTCACGGACGAGCTGCGCTGCGCGGCGAGCGGCGGCGACCTGTACTGCGGGGGCGGCGGTCTGGCCGCGGCCCGGCTCAAGGCGTCCGACGGCTCCACGGTGTGGAAGGTCGACAGCCCGGGAGTGCCCGTGCAGGGCATGCATCTGGCCGGCCTCACCGGGGCGGCAAAGGGTGCCGGTCCGGTGGTCGTCGGCTATCGCCAGCGCGCCGGCGGGGCGCCCATCGAAGTCGTCGCGGTCTCCGCGGACGGCAAGGTGCTGTGGTCCGCACCGATCGGCCTCGACTCGATCCTGTATCTGGGGCAGTCGCTCGACGCGGTCCTGCTGCCGCGCGGCAAGGAAGGCACGGCGGGCACGGCGGGCACGGCGAGCAAGGCGGGCGAGGACGGCACCGCCGACGTCCTCTCGGTCGACGCCGCCCACACCCACATCGAGTCCCGGCGGGCCCGCAGCGGCAAGACCGTCTGGCGCACCCCGTTCCCCGCGGGCACCCAGTGCGCGCCGTACGTCGCCGGGACGCACGCCTACGCCGTCTGCGCCCCGCTCGCCGAGGTGCAGGGCACCGAGGTGCTGCACCCCGTCGTGCACACCATCGACGCCAAGACCGGAAAGCTCGGCAAGGGCGTCCGGTTCGACGGGCGGATGAAGCCCGTCGGCGCGGCGCAGGGCAGGCTCGTCCTCGTACAACAGCGGTGGAAGGACGCCGCGTTCGACCACTACGACAAGGTCGCGCTCCTCGATCCGCGGACCGGCAAGGTCACCGCGCACCCGCTGCGGACGTCGGCCGCCTCGACGCCGGGGCTGCGGGCGGGCGGGGCGCCGGTCGTGGCGGACGGGACGCTGTACTTCACCGGGCCCGGCGGCCGGGTCAACGCGGTCGACCCGGCCAGCGGCAAGGAGAAGTGGTCACGGCAGACCGGCGCGGAGTGGCTGTCGGCGCCCACCCTCGCCGACGGCGTCCTGTACTTCGCCTCGGCGAGCGGCCGCGTCGTCGCCCTGGAGGCGCCGGGCGGCAAGCCGCTGTGGACCACCGACACGCGGGTGGACGGGCTCGGCGGCGACGCCGGCGTCAGCGCGCGGGTGACGGTGGCCGGCCGCGCCGTGATCGTGAGCGCGGACGGGAACACCTTGTTCGGCTTCGACGCGGGCAAGCCGCCCAAGCCCGAGTGAGACGCGGGCGGCCCGCCGAAGTCCGAATGTTCCGCATTGTGCGGTGCCGGTCGACCTGACGGTCAGCAGCGCGGCGCCACGTACCCGTCGCTGCCCGTGCGGACGTACGTGTCGGAGATGTAGCGCCCGGAACCTATCCGGTCCCAGATGTTCGACGTACCGGTCGGTCCGGTGACCGTCGTGCCGGGCCGCTGGCAGTAGATCGTGACCATGGTGCCGCCCCGGACCCGGCCGACGACGGAGTACGAAGTCCCCGGGCCCGAGCGGACGTTGACGTCGGCGCACACCGCGTAGGTGCGTGCGGTCGTGGCCTCCACGGCCTCGGTGGGCTCTGGTGCGGTCAGGTTCTCGCTCATGGTGCTCTCCCCCGTGTTCGGCATCTTCCTCATCCGTTAGATGAGACCCCAGTGGCCCGCGGTTCCCGCGTGCGCAGCGGATACATACTCTGTACGCGTCAACTGTGGACACGGGGGAGGAGCAGGGCTGTGCCGCTGAGTGCGGAGGACCCCGCAGCGATAGGCGATTACGCCCTGGTCGACCGCCTCGGCTCGGGCGGCATGGGCGTCGTCTATCTGGCCCGGTCGTCCACGGGGCGGCAGGTCGCGCTCAAGGTGGTGCACCAGCAGTTCGCCGAGGACGAGGAGTTCCGGATCCGCTTCCGGCAGGAGGTCGCGGCGGCCCGCCGGGTCAGCGGGGCGTTCACCGCCGCCGTGGTCGACGCCGACCCCGATGCGGTGCGGCCCTGGATGGCGACCGCGTTCATCGAGGGGCGGACCCTCGCCGAGCGGGTACGGGCCCAAGGGGCCGTACGCGGACGGGAGTTGCGGCAGCTCGCGGTCGGGCTCGCCGAGGCGCTGCGGGACATCCACCGGGCCGGCGTCGTGCACCGGGACCTCAAGCCGGCCAACATCGTGCTGTCCGGCGAGGGCCCGCGCGTCATCGACTTCGGGATCTCGCGGGCCGCCGACAACCAGACGCTGACCATGACCGGCCGCGTGATGGGCACGCCGCCCTTCATGTCGCCGGAGCAGCTGCAGTCGCCGCGGGACGTCGGGCCGGCTTCGGACGTCTTCTCGCTGGCGGCGGTGCTGGTGTTCGCGGCGGCGGGGCGCGGGCCCTTCGACGCGGACAGCCCCTATCTGACCGCGTACCAAGTGGTGCACGAGGCGCCCTCCCTCGACGGGGTTCCGGCGGGGCTGCGGGCGGCGGTCGAACCCTGTCTGGCCAAGGAGCCGGAGCGGCGGACCGAACTGGGCGCGCTGCTCGGCCTGTTGCGGCAGCTGTCGGACGACGACGTTCCGGGCGAGGTGCGGCGCACCGAGGCGGCGTACATCGAAACGGTCCTGGACGGGCGGGGGACGGTCCTCGACGGACAACAGACAGAGAGCGCGACGCCGCCCGCGGGAGAGCGGAAGCGGCCACGCGCGCGTACCGCCCTGGTCGCCACGCTCGCCACCCTCGCGCTCGTGGCCGTCACGGGCGGCGTGGTGGTGGCCCTGCGGGCGCAGGACGGCGGCGGTACGCCCCCCGACCAGGGCGGCAGCGGCGCATCCGAGGTCCGGACGACGCTCGCCGGCGGCGCTCCCGTGGGCTGGCAGCCCTGGCGGGTGCGGCCCTTGGGGGACCTGGACAGCGGCGGCGACCTCTTCTGCAGGGTGCACCGGGACTCCATGTACTGCAGCGGCGACACCGACCGCCCCGTGCGGCGGATCCGGCTCTCTGACGGCAAGACGGTGTGGCCGGACGAGAAGGCGGACTTCAACATCTCGGCTCCGTCGGAGGAGGTGCTCGGCGTCACGGACCGCACGGTGACGGTCGTGCGGACCAAGTACGCGGAGGGCGCCGCCGAGTCGACGCACCGCGTCGTCGGCCTGGACCCCAGGACCGGCAAGCAGCGCTGGACCACCCCGGAGACCGACGTCAGCGGCACGGCCGATGCGCAGGCGGGCGGCATCGCGCTGCTCGCACCGACCGAGAGCGGGCCCGGGCTCCGGGCCCTCGACGCGGACTCCGGGGACGAGCTCTGGACGTTCCGCCCGCCCTCGTCCCTCCAGCGGGACCTCGGCAAGAAGGAGGCGGACTGTCTGCCCTACGGCGCCGGCGCCCGGCTCTACGCGTTGTGCGCCCCGGTGGGTTCGCCCGAGGGCCCGTCGAGGGTGTACGCGCTGGACGACAAGGGCGGCACGCTCTGGACGTACGACAGCCCCAACTACCTCGACCTGCTGGTCGCCGACGGCGATTCGCCGGTGTTCTTCACCGGCTCCGAGACCGCGAGCGGTGCGGACGAGTACTCCTCCGTCGTGCGGCTCGACGCCCGCACGGGCAAGGCGGTGGAGTTCACCGTACGACAGCCCAGCAACAGCTCGGTCTCGGCGACGGGCGGCGCCCTGTACTTCGCCCGGCCGGACGGGCGGTTGAGCGCCTACTCGCTGGCCACCGGTGAGCGCCAGTGGTCCCGCCTGGTCAACCACGACGGCCTCTCGGCACCCGTCGCGAGCGGCGATCTGCTCCTCGGCGCGACCCCGATCGGACAGGTCGTCGCGATGGACCGGCGCACCGGCAAGGAGCTGTGGGTGACGAAGCGGCACGCGGAGGACGGCGGGGACGGCTCCCGGGAGCCGCGCGTGCACGTGGTCGGCCGCATCCTCTTCGTGGAGGGCGGCGGGCCCACCCTGTTCTCGTTCGACGGGGCGAAGCCGCCCAAGCTGTAGCAGGCCCGCATACGTGAAAGCGGCCCGCCCCGGTGACTTCCGGGGCGGGCCGCTTCACGTACAACGTACGTACGGAGTTGAGGACTCGGCTGTACGAAGGCGAGGCCTCAGCCCAGCTTCGACACGTCCCGCACCGCGCCCTTGTCGGCGCTGGTCGCCATGGCCGCGTACGCCTTGAGCGCCTGGGAGACCTTGCGCTCGCGGTTCTTCGGGGCGTACGCGCCGTTCAGCGCGGCCTCGCGGGTCGCCAAGTCCTCGGCGGAGACCAGGAGTTCGACGCTCCGGTTCGGGATGTCGATGCGGATGCGGTCGCCGTCCTCGACGAGCGCGATCGTGCCGCCGGAGGCCGCCTCGGGCGAGGCGTGGCCGATGGACAGGCCCGAAGTGCCGCCGGAGAAGCGGCCGTCGGTGATCAGGGCGCAGGTCTTGCCGAGACCGCGGCCCTTGAGGAAGGAGGTCGGGTAGAGCATCTCCTGCATGCCGGGGCCGCCCTTGGGGCCCTCGTACCGGATGACCACCACGTCGCCGTGGGTGATCTCCTTCTTCAGGATCTTGTCGACGGCCTCTTCCTGCGATTCGCAGACGACGGCCGGGCCCTCGAAGGTCCAGATCGACTCGTCGACGCCGGCGGTCTTCACCACGCAGCCGTCGACGGCGAGGTTGCCCTTGAGGACGGCGAGGCCGCCGTCCTTCGAGTACGCGTGCTCGGTGGAGCGGATGCAGCCGCCCTCGGCGTCCGTGTCGAGGGTGTCCCAGCGCTCGGACTGCGAGAAGGCGGTGGCGGAGCGGACGCAGCCGGGGGCCGCGTGCCACAGCTCGACGGCCTCGGCGGACGGCGAACCGCCGCGCACGTCCCAGGTCTTGAGCCAATCAGCGAGGGACGCGGAGTGCACGCTGTGCACGCCTTCGTTCAGGAGGCCGCCGCGGTAGAGCTCGCCGAGGATGGCGGGGATGCCGCCTGCCCGGTGCACGTCCTCCATGTAGTACGTGCGGTCCTTGGCCACGTTCGGAGCGACCTTGGCCAGGCACGGGACGCGGCGCGAGATGGCGTCCATGTCCGCGAGGCCGAAGTCCAGCTCGGCCTCCTGGGCGGCGGCGAGCAGGTGCAGGATCGTGTTGGTCGAGCCGCCCATCGCGATGTCGAGCGCCATGGCGTTCTCGAAGGCGTCGAAGGTGGCGACGTTGCGCGGCAGGACCGTCTCGTCGCCCTGCTCGTAGTAGCGCTTGGTGATGTCGACGACCGTGCGCCCGGCGTTCTCGTACAGCGCCTTGCGGGCGGTGTGCGTGGCGAGCACCGAGCCGTTGCCGGGGAGGGAGAGGCCGATGGCCTCGGTCAGGCAGTTCATCGAGTTGGCGGTGAACATGCCGGAACACGAGCCGCAGGTCGGGCAGGCGTTCTCCTCGATACGCAGCATGTCCGCGTCGGAGACGTTGTCGTTCACCGCCTCCGACATCGCGTCGACCAGGTCGAGCGTGCGGACCGTGCCGTCGACGAGGGTCGCGCGGCCGGACTCCATCGGGCCGCCGGAGACGAAGACCGTCGGGATGTTGAGGCGCAGGGCGGCGTTCAGCATGCCGGGCGTGATCTTGTCGCAGTTGGAGATGCAGATCAGGGCGTCCGCGCAGTGCGCCTCGACCATGTACTCCACGCTGTCCGCGATCAGGTCGCGGGAGGGGAGGCTATAGAGCATCCCCCCATGCCCCATCGCGATGCCGTCGTCGACCGCGATGGTGTTGAACTCGCGGGGCACCGCGCCCGCCGCCTTGATCGCCTCGGAGACGATCCGGCCGACCGGCTGGAGGTGGGTGTGGCCCGGCACGAACTCGGTGAAGGAGTTGGCCACGGCGATGATCGGCTTGCCGATGTCCTCGCTCGCTACGCCCGACGCCCGCATCAGGGCGCGGGCGCCCGCCATGTTCCGGCCGTGGGTGACAGTGCGGGACCTCAGCTCGGGCATCGCCGCTCGCTCCTTCAATGACACTTCAAAGACAGGCTTCAAAGACAGATGTGACTGCTGTCGAGCGTACGCCGGTGATCCAAGATCCGGACAAGCGTTCCGGATTCTGGGATGCGCTGCTCACTCCTCGGTCAGATACCGCTGCAGCGTGGGCGCGACGAACTTGATGATCTCTTCGGGGTCCGCAGAAGCCATCGGCTCGACCTTGATCACGTACCGCGCGAAGGCGATCCCGATCATGTGGGACGCGGCCAGCTCGGCACGGAACTTCGGATCCGGTACGTCCAGATCCCCGCCGACCCGCTCGATCAGCCGCTTCAGCACGAAGCTCCGCAGCACCTTCGCCGCGGCCTCGTGGGTCACCGCCGAGCGGATCACCGCGAGCAGCGGGGTGCGGGTCGCCGGGTTCTCCCAGACGGCGAAGAAGAACCGGGCCAGGCGCTCGCCGGCGCCGTCGAGCCCCTCCTCCACCGCGTCGATCACGCCCACCGCGGGCTCGAAGGTGACCTCGATGGCCGCGGCGAAGACGTCGTCCTTGGTGCCGAAGTAGTGGTGCACCAGGGCCGAGTCCACCCCGGCCGCCTTGGCGATGCCGCGCATCGACGTCTTGTCGTAGCCCCGCTCGGCGAACTGGTCCCGGGCCGCCTGCAGAATGCGGTCCCGGGTCGCGGGGCCCTGCTCCGACTCCGTACGAGAAGGACGTCCGCGGCGCCGCGGCGCCTGCGGGACCTGAGGGGCCTGCTCACTCACGCCTTGTCCACCCGGAGCGCGGACGCGAGGTGCAGCCGGGTGAAGGCCAGCGCCTCGGCCAGGTCGGCCTCACGTTCGGCGCTGGACATCGCCCGCCGCGTATTGACCTCGATGACGACGTGCCCGTCGAAGCCGCTCAGCGCCAGACGCTCCAGCAACTCCGCGCAGGGCTGGGTGCCGCGGCCGGGGACCAGGTGCTCGTCCTTGGCGGAGCCGTTGCCGTCGGCGAGGTGGATGTGGGCGAGGCGGTCGCCCATTCGGTCGATCATCTCCATCGCCTCGGTGCGGGCGGTCGCGGTGTGCGAGAGGTCGACGGTGAAGTGCCGGTAGTCGTCCTTGGTCACGTCCCACTCGGGGGCGTACGCGAGCATTTCCCGGTCGCGGTAGCGCCACGGGTACATGTTCTCCACGGCGAACCGCACATCGGTCTCGTCCGCCATCCGCCACAGCCCGCTGACGAAGTCGCGTGCGTACTGCCGCTGCCAGCGGAACGGCGGGTGGACGACGACGGTCGAGGCGCCCAGCTTCTCGGCGGCGGCCTGGGCCCGCTGCAGCTTGACCCACGGGTCCGTGGACCACACCCGCTGGGTGATCAGCAGACATGGGGCGTGCACGGCCAGGATCGGGATCTGGTGGTAGTCGCTCAGCCTGCGCAGTGCCTCGATGTCCTGGCTGACCGGGTCGGTCCACACCATGACCTCGACGCCGTCGTAGCCGAGGCGCGCGGCGATCTCGAAGGCCGTCGCGGTCGACTCCGGATAGACCGAGGCCGTCGACAGGGCGACCTTCGCATCCGGGATGCGCACCACTGGTTCTGCCACGAGGGACAGCGTACGGGGAGCGCGGGGGTGGTCGGCAGGTGGTCTCAAGCCGGTCGGTCACCACCGTCCGGTGTGCGCAGCTCATGGCTCTGGCTCTCCGACATGTGGTCGAGCCGGCGCAGGATCACGCCTTCGCGCAGCGCCCAGGGACAGACCTCCAGCGCCTCGATCCCGAACAGATCCATCGCGCCCTCGGCCACAAGCGCCCCCGCGAGCAGCTGTCCGGCCCGCCCCTCGGAGACCCCGGGCAGCTCGGACCGCTCGGCCTCGGTCATCGAGGCAAGCCGCGGCACCCAGTCCTCCAGCGACTTTCGCTTCAGTTCCCGCTGTACGTAGAGACCCTCGGTCGACCGCGCGGCGCCGGCGAGACGGGCGAGCTGCTTGAACGTCTTGGACGTCGCGACCACGTGGTCCGGATTGCCGAAGCGGCTGAACTCCCCGACCGTACGGGCGATCTGGGCCCGCGCGTGCCGGCGCAGCGCCTTGACGTCCTGCGGGTCGGGCGGATCACCGGGCAGCCAGGCGGCAGTCAGCCGCCCCGCGCCGAGCGGCAGCGAGACGGCCGCGTCGGGCTCCTCGTCGATCCCGTACGCGATCTCCAGCGACCCGCCCCCGATGTCGAGGACGAGCAGCTTGCCCGCGGACCAGCCGAACCAGCGGCGTACGGCCAGGAAGGTGAGCCGGGCCTCCTCCTCGCCGGAGAGCACCCTGAGGTCGACGCCCGTCTCGTCCCTGACGCGGGTCAGGACCTCGTCGGCATTGGTCGCCTCACGGACGGCGGAAGTCGCGAACGGCAGTACGTCCTCGCAGCCCTTGTCCTCCGCGGCCTCCAGGGCACTCTTGATCGTGGAGATCAGGAGGTCGACGCCTTCCGGGCCGATCGCCCCGCTGTCGTCGAGGAGTTGGGCGAGCCGCAGCTCCGCCTTGTGCGAGTGGGCGGGCAGCGGGCGCGCGCCGGGGTGGGCATCCACCACCAGCAGATGCACCGTGTTCGAACCCACATCCAGGACACCGAGTCTCATGGGTAAAACGCTACTGCGCGTTCTACCTCCGACCGCCCATGTGCCGTCCACGTGACCCTTCCGTCGCCCTTACCCTTGCTTCGTGCCCAAGACGAAAAAGGCGAAGACCGACAAATCTTCCAAGGCCTCCAAGGCTTCCTCGGCTGCCAAGTCGGGCGCCAAGGCGCGCTCGAAGAAGGAGGCCCCCGACGAGAAGGGCGTGGACTTCGCCCGCGCCTGGGTCGAGTTCCCCGACCCGGCCGACGACGAGCAGGTCTTCCGCTGCGATCTGACCTGGCTGACCTCGCGCTGGACCTGCATCTTCGGCAGCGGCTGCCAGGGCATCCAGGCGGGGCGCGCGGACGACGGCTGTTGCACGCTCGGTGCGCACTTCTCCGACGATGACGACGAGAAGCGGGTCGCGGGGCATGTGGCCCGGCTCACGCCGGACATCTGGCAGCACCACGACGTGGGTTCGGCCTCGGGCTGGACCGAGGAGGACGAGGACGGCGACCGGCAGACCCGCCGCTGGAAGGGCTCCTGCATCTTCCAGAACCGTCCCGGCTTCGAGGGCGGTGCGGGCTGTTCGCTGCACATCCTGGCGCTGCGCGAGGGGCGCGAGCCGCTGGAGACCAAGCCGGACGTCTGCTGGCAGCTGCCGGTCCGTCGTACGTACGAGTGGATCGACCGCCCCGATGACACGCGTGTCCTGCAGGTCTCGATCGGCGAGTACGACCGGCGGGGCTGGGGTCCTGGCGGGCATGACCTCCACTGGTGGTGCACGTCGGCGACGTCCGCGCACGGGGCGGGCGATCCGGTGTACGTGTCGTACCGACCCGAGCTGATCGAGCTGATGGGCAAGGAGGGCTACGACCGGCTGGTCGAGCTGTGCGAGGCCCGCCTGGCTTCGCAGTTGCCGCTGGTTGCTCCGCATCCGGCGGATCCCCGCTAGCCCTGAAGGCCGAGGTCACGGGGGTGCTGCCCCCGGGCCCCCGGATCTTTTGCCCCTCCCCGCCCCTTCCCGTGAGGCTGCCGCCGGCTTCAAAGACTGTCACTGATGTCCTCAAGCGCCGGACGGGCTGACTTTGTCAGCCCGTCCGGCGCTTGAGGACACAGCTCCGCAGGATTTCGGGAAGGGGCGGGGAGGGGAAGAAATCAGCCGGTCGGCGACCCCGACCCGCTCGGCGGCGGCTCCGAGGACGTAGGCGTGGGCGTCGGGTCCGGCTCAGATGGCGAGGGGTCGGTCGGGGTCGGATCCGGTGAGGGGTCGGTCGGGTCGGGCGAAGGATCGGTCGGAGTCGGATCCGGCGAGGGATCCGTAGGCGTCGGATCAGGCGAAGGATCGGTCGGATCAGGCGACGGCGGAGCCGATCCGTAGCCCTCGATCACCACCACCGCCCGCCCCGGCGCAACCCCCACCCGCGCACTCCAATGCCCCACGGGCTCCCGCGCATGGTCGACGTACACCCGGATCGTGACCGACTCCCCGGGCCGCAGCGTCCCGGAGGACCTGCTCAGCGACAGCCACGACGCGTCGGCGTAGGCCGACCAGTGCACGGGCTCCCCACCGGACGCGGTCAGCGTGATGAGCGTCGTGTCACCGCTGGGCTGCGCCGCGACCGTGAGGCGGCCGGGCCCGACCCCGGGCTTCGTCGGCTTGCCGCCGGGGCTGATCACCTCGACGGAGACATCGGGCGAGTGACTGCCCGCGGTGAAGCGGGAGTCGGGCTCGGCCCGCGCATTGCCCGCGTTCTCGTAACTCCGCGCCCGGTCCCCGCCGAGCTCGCCGGAGCCGTCCGCCTCGCTGGCCGTGATCGTGCGCCCGTCGTGGCCCTCGCCGGTCAGCGGAGCCCCGCGGTACGCGGCCCACAGCGCGAGCACCGGCGCGGCCACCACGGTGGCCACGACCGTCGTCGTCACGGCACGCGCGCGGAGCCGGTCGCGGCGGGCCGCGCGGTCCTTGGGGTCCATGGGGAAGCCCCGTCGGTCGAAGCGAGGAGCTGCGGCGCGCGCCCGGGGCACATGGGCCATCGCCACATGGACCGCGGCACGGGGCGCCTCGACGACCGGGAGTTCGGCGGGAGTCACCGCGGTGCCCGGCCAGGAGGCGGAGCCCGCGCGCTCGGCGGTGCGGCGGCAGCGGGGGCAGTCGTCGACGTGCCGGACCAGTTCGCGGCGCAGCGCCGTGCCGAGCAGCAGTTGGTTGTCACCGGTGAGGCGGGCGACGATCGGGCAGGTGCCGGTCTCGACGACGGCGAGGGCCGCCCGGGTGCGCTCCACCTCGCAGGCGGCGGCGCCGAGGAGGTCGCGGGCCGCGGCCGGTTCCATGCCGAGGACGGCGGCGACCTCGCGGGGCGCCAGCTTGTGCCGGACCGCGAGCTCCAGCGCCTCGCGCTGCTCGGGGGTGGTGCCGGCGGCCTCCGGCCAGGCCAGCAGGGCGAGTTCGCGCCTGTGCCGCTCACTCGCCTCGTCCGAGACGGGGACGCCGTCCGCGGCGGGGCGCCGGCCGGACGCGTGCGTGCCCTGCCGCTTGCGCTTGGCCTCGGCGAGCCCGCGCAGACAGGACCAGCGGGCCAGGGCGTAGAGCCAGGCCCGACGGTCCTGCGTGCCCTCGGGCGCGCGCGAGTGACGGCGTTCGGCCAGCGCGAGTACGTCGCCGAGCGCGGCCGTCGCCGCGTCGTGGTCGCAGAGCACGGACAGGCAGTACGTGAACAGGCCGTCCAGATAAGGCTCATAGCGCGCGGGCGGCGCCTGCGGCACGGTCCGGGGCGCACGACGGTGCGCCCGGTGTGCGCCGGTGGTGTGCGTAGGGTGCTCCGGGCTGCTGGTCGTCACCCGTGCGACCGTAGGGGCCGGACGGCAGACGGGTCCGCCCCCTCGAGCACCTTTAATCCTTACGGGTGAACAGATCCCTCAAAAGGGGACAGGAACCTCGGATTCCATGGCCTGGACGTGACGCAACCAGACCGGATACGCCTGCTCAGGACGCGAGTTGACCCGACGCTCCGGACGTGAGCTGTTCAGAGGCCGCACCGATCACTTCGTCGAGCACGCCCCGGGAACGTACGAGATCGGCGATCATCCCGTCGATCCGCCGGCGCTCCTCGGCCAGCTCGGTGACCAGGCGCGGGGTGGCGATCTCGTTCGGGCGGCCGTCCGCGTCCCGCATGCAGGGCAGCAGTTGGGCGATCTTCTTGCTGTGCAGACCCGCGGCGTACAGCTGCTGGATCAGTACGACGCGGTCCACGGCGACCTCCAGGTAGTGCCGATGGCCGCCGGGTGTGCGCTCGGAGGCGAGCAATCCCTGCTTCTCGTAGTAACGCAGCGAGCGCTCACTCACGCCGGCCCGCTGAGCCAGTTCACCAATCCGCATGCCCCACCCCATCCATCAGCCAATGGACTTGAACCTGACACCGATGACAACTTCTACGGTACCGGCATGACGAACACAGCAGCAGAATCAGCCCCCGCCCCCCTCACTTCCCCCCTCTTCGAGGCCACCCGCCTCGGCCCGCTCAAGCTGCCCAACCGCCTGGTGATGGCCCCGCTGACCCGCAACCGCGCACAGGCCGACGGCGTCCCGTCCGACCTGATGGTGACCCACTACGCACAGCGCGCCTCGGCGGGCCTGATCATCGCCGAGGGCACCACGCCGAACGCGGTCGGCCAGACCTATCCCGACATCCCGGCGATCCACAACGACGCGCACGAGGCGGGCTGGCGGCGCGTGACGGAAGCGGTGCGCGCGCAGGGCGGCCGGATGTTCCTGCAGCTGCAGCACGGCGGCCGCAACGGCCACCCCGACACCAGCGGACTCATCCCCCTCGCCCCTTCCGCCCTCGCGCTCCCAGAGGACGTGGCCACCCCGTCCGGCCCCCAACCCGCGCCCGTCCCGCGCGAGATGACGATCGACGACATCCGTACGACTGTCGCCGATTTCGCGGCAGCGGCCCGCCGAGCCGTGGCCGCGGGCTTCGCCGGGGTGGAGGTGCACAGCGCCAACGGCCAGCTCCTGCACCAGTTCCTCGGCGAGAACACCAACCGCCGCACCGACGCCTACGGAGGCTCGGCAAAGGACCGCATACGTTTCGTCGTCGAGGTCGTCCGCGCGGTCGCCGACGCCATCGGCCCGGACCGGGTGGGCCTGCGCATCTCCCCCACCCAGACCGTCAACGGCATGGCCGAGGGCGACACGGACACGATCTACACGTCCCTCGCCGGCGCCCTCGCGGACAGCGGCCTGGCCTACCTCCACCTCGTGCACGCCGACCCCGACCAGCCCCTCTTCCACGAGCTGCGCCGCATCTGGCCGGGCACGCTGATCGGCAACCCGGTCCTGTCCCGCGAGGACGTCGCCACTGACGGCGGCAAGGCGAAGGGCGAGGAACTCCTCGCGGCCGGGGCCGACTTGATCGCCCTGGGGCGCGGCTTCCTGGCCAACCCGGACCTGGTCGAACGCCTGAAGGCTGCCGCGCCCTTGAACCTCGTACGGGACAAGTACCTGATGTACACAGGTGGCGAGACGGGCTACAACGACTACCCGACGCTGGCGGAGAGCCGGGCGCGGGTGCGGGTCGCGGCTTGATTTTCCCCCACCCCACCCCTTCCCGAAATCCTGCGGAGCTGTGTCCTCAGGCGCCGGACGGGTACCCACCCACCCCCGCCCCGGAAGCCGGCGGCAGCCTTACGGGAAGGGGCGGGGAGGGGCAAAAATCAGCCCGTCCGGCGAGGACCGGGGCCCGGGGCGCCGTGACATCAGCGGCTTCGCCGCGGGCCCGCGACCGAGGCGAAGTCACCGCAAGCCGCACTGTCAGTGCCACGGGCTACGGTTCCCCCATGGCCACCCGCACAAAATCCAGCAAGGACCGCCCCGCCTACCGCTGCACGGAATGCGGCTGGCAGACGGCGAAGTGGCTGGGCCGCTGCCCCGAGTGCCAGGCCTGGGGCACGGTCGAGGAGTACGGCGTACCCGCGGTCCGCACCACAGCGCCCGGAAGGGTCACGAGCTCCGCCCTCCCCATCGGCCAGGTCGACGGCCGCACGGCCACGGCCCGCTCGACCGGGGTCGACGAGCTGGACCGCGTCCTGGGCGGCGGCCTCGTCCCCGGCGCGGTCGTCCTGCTCGCGGGCGAGCCCGGCGTCGGAAAGTCGACGCTCCTCCTGGACGTGGCGGCCAAGGCGGCCGACGAAGAGCACCGCACCCTGTACGTCACCGGCGAGGAATCGGCCAGCCAGGTCCGCCTCCGCGCCGACCGCATCGGCGCCCTGCACGACCACCTCTACCTCGCGGCCGAGACGGACCTCTCCGCGGTCCTCGGCCACCTCGACGCCGTCAAGCCGTCCCTCCTGATCCTCGACTCCGTACAGACGATCGCCTCCCCCGAGATCGACGGCGCCCCGGGCGGCATGGCCCAGGTCCGCGAGGTCGCCGGCGCCCTGATCCGCGCCTCCAAGGAGCGGGCGATGTCGACCCTCCTGGTCGGCCACGTGACCAAGGACGGCGCGATCGCGGGCCCCCGCCTCCTGGAGCACCTGGTGGACGTCGTCCTCTCCTTCGAGGGCGACCGGCACGCGCGCCTGCGCCTGGTCCGCGGCGTCAAGAACCGGTACGGGGCGACCGACGAGGTCGGCTGCTTCGAGCTGCACGACGAGGGCATCACGGGCCTCGCCGACCCGAGCGGCCTCTTCCTCACCCGCCGCGACGAGCCGGTCCCCGGCACCTGCCTGACCGTCACCCTCGAAGGCAAGCGCCCCCTGGTCGCCGAGGTCCAGGCCCTCACGGTCGACTCACAGATCCCGTCCCCCCGCCGCACCACCTCCGGCCTGGAGACCTCCCGCGTGTCGATGATGCTCGCGGTCCTGGAGCAGCGCGGCCGGATCACCGCCCTCGGCAAGCGCGACATCTACAGCGCGACGGTCGGCGGCGTGAAGCTCACGGAGCCGGCCGCGGACCTGGCCATCGCCCTCGCCCTGGCCAGCGCGGCCAGCGACACTCCCCTGCCCAAGAACTTGGTCGCGATCGGAGAAGTGGGCCTTGCGGGCGAGGTCAGAAGGGTCACGGGCGTCCAGCGCCGGCTCTCCGAGGCGCACCGTCTCGGCTTCACGCACGCCCTCGTGCCGCGCGATCCCGGCAAGGTCCCGGCCGGTATGAAGGTCACCGAAGTCGCCGACATGGGGGACGCGCTGCGCGTACTGCCGAGATCGCGTCGCCGAGAGGCCCCGCGGGAGGCCGATGAGCGCCGGTAGACTTTGCCCCGGTCTCGCCCATCCGTTTGAAAATGGGCCTGGGCAGCGGGCCGTGCAGAGCATGTCTGCGACCGACCGGAGGAGAGCAGTGGCAGCCAACGACCGGGCGGCAGCTCCCGGAAAGTCGGGCGGGAGCTCCGGCGCCGATGGTCTGATGCGCGCCTCCCTGAGCGCGGTCGCCCCGGGCACGGGCCTGCGCGACGGCCTGGAGCGCATCCTCCGCGGCAACACCGGCGGACTGATCGTTCTCGGCTGGGACAAGACGGTCGAGTCGATGTGCACGGGCGGCTTCGTCCTGGACGTCGAGTTCACCGCGACCCGCCTGCGGGAACTCTGCAAGCTCGACGGCGGCATCATCGTCGACAAGGACATCACCAAGATCCTGCGGGCCGGCGTCCAGCTGGTGCCCGACCCGACCATCCCCACCGAGGAGACGGGCACCCGGCACCGCACGGCCGACCGCGTCTCCAAGCAGGTGGGCTTCCCGGTCGTCTCGGTGTCCCAGTCGATGCGGCTGATCGCGCTGTACGTCGACGGCCAGCGCCGCGTCCTGGAGGACTCGGCCGCGATCCTCTCCCGCGCCAACCAGGCCCTCGCCACCCTGGAGCGGTACAAGCTCCGCCTCGACGAGGTCGCGGGCACGCTCTCCGCCCTGGAGATCGAGGACCTGGTGACGGTCCGGGACGTGACGGCGGTCGCCCAGCGCCTCGAAATGGTCCGCCGCATCGCCACCGAGATCGCCGAGTACGTCGTCGAGCTCGGCACCGACGGCCGTCTCCTCACCCTCCAGTTGGACGAGTTGATCGCGGGCGTCGAGCCGGAGCGCGAGCTCGTCGTACGGGACTACGTGCCGGAGCCGACCGCCAAGCGTTCCCGCACGGTCGACGAAGCACTCTCCGAGCTGGACGCCCTGACCCACACCGAGCTGCTCGAACTGCCCATAGTGGCAAGGGCGTTGGGGTACACCGGCTCCCCCGAGGCGCTGGACTCGGCGGTCTCGCCGCGCGGTTACCGGCTCCTCGCGAAGGTGCCGCGGCTGCCCGGCGCGATCATCGACCGCCTCGTCGAGCACTTCGGCGGCCTGCAGAAGCTGCTCGCCGCGAGCGTGGACGACCTGCAGACGGTCGACGGCGTGGGCGAGGCCCGGGCCCGGTCGGTGCGCGAGGGCCTGTCGCGGCTCGCGGAGTCGTCGATCCTGGAGCGGTACGTCTAGGCCCTTGGGCCCCGGTCTTCCCCGGGGCCTCAGTCTTCCTTGATGACGAACGACGTCTGCAGCTTCGGCAGCCCGTCCGCCTTCACCTCGACCAGATAGGTGTCGGGCCCGGCCGTCCCGGCCGACGGCGTCGCGCAGTGCGGCTCGCTCGCCCTGAGGTCCCACTCCACGGTGTACTTGATCTCCTGCCCGGCCGGCACCCGGAGCAGCACGCTGTCCTCGCCGCGTCGCGGGCAGTCCTCGGAGGACCACATCGGATCGCTCTCGCCGCCCTGAGTGATGGTCAACACCGCGTGCTTGGCGCCGAGATCGACCTTGCAGGCGGAACCCGAGGTGTTCTCGACGGTCAGCTCCAACTTCGGCTTCTCACCACGCCGGTACTCGCGCGGGTCGCTCTTCACCGCCCAAGTCACCTTCGGCTTGGTGCAGTCGGGGAGGCTGGACCCGGCCGGCAGCCGCGTACCGCTGCCGCCCCCGCCCTTGGACCCGTCCTCGCCACCGCCGGAACCGCCGTCCGAACCGCTGCCGCCGTCCGCACCCGAACCGTCACCGGAACCGTCGCCCGACCCGTCGCCGCCGCCGGAACCACCGCCGGAGTCGTCGCCCGACTCGTCGCGCCCGCCCGGCTGTTCACTGATCGCGGGGCCGGAACCCGAGGGCCCAGGGGTGATCGAGGGCGCGGGCCCCTTGCCGTTGGCGCCGTCGTCACCGCCGTTGCCGCCCCCGCCACCGGAAGTGACGACCCATAGGATCAGCAGCGCCAACACGGCGACCAAGGACAGCAGAACAGCCCTCCGTCGCCAGTAGATGGAGGAGGGAAGCGGCCCGATCGGATTGCGCAGAGATCCCACGGCGCAAACTGTACGAGAGATCGGGCCCAACTCCCGCCCCACCCGCCGCCCCTTCCCGCAACTTTTGCGGATCATCATCCCGGCCCCGGCGGCCCCGGGACCTCTTTCCCTCCCCCTGACGGGACTTTGGACCCCTGTCGATCGTCAGGTACGTCACTGGCCGATCGCGGGATGTGACGAGACAAGATCCTTACGTACGGTGCGTAACCATGGAAGCTATGCAAGCTCTGGACGCTCTGGCCCCGAACACCCCGGTCGACACCTCCGGCCTCTACCGCGACATCACCGACTTCGCGCACGACACCCCTTCGTGGGTGCAGCACTTGGCCGAGGTGTGGACGGAGGTCGGCCTGCTGCTCTTCGGGGTGCTCTTCGTGGCCGCCTGGTGGCGGGCCCGGCGCGCGGACTCGCGGCTGCTCGCGATAGCCGTCCTCGCCCCGCTCGGCACCGCGGTCGCGTACGTCGTGAGCGAGGTCCTCAAGTCGCTGATCGACGAGGAGCGTCCCTGCCGCGCCGTCACCGGAGCCACCACCTCCCTGGTGAAGTGCCCGGCCGTCGGCGACTGGTCCTTCCCCAGCAACCACGCCACGATCGCGGCCGGCGCGGCGGTCGGCCTGGCGCTCGCCTGGCGCGGCATCGCCTGGCTGACGCTGCCGATGGCGGTCCTGATGGCGTTCTCGCGCGTATTCGTAGGCGTCCACTACCCCCACGACGTGCTGGCCGGACTCCTGCTCGGCGCGCTGACCGCCTTCTTGGTCGTACGTCTCGGAGCCCGCCCCCTGACGCGTCTCGTGGACACGATGCGCGGCTCGGACACGGCGGCGGTGCGCTGGGCGGCCGGCCCGGGCCCGGCCCAGCACGCGGCACCGCGCGAGCCCTCACTGCACCACTAGTCCGCCTGGTCCGGCCCGCTACTCCACCAGTCCGGCCTCGTACGCGACGATCGCGGCCTGAACGCGGTTCTTGACTTCAAGTCGGTCGAGGACCGCGCTCACATACGCCTTGACGGTGCCCTCCACGAGGTGGAGCCGGGCCGCGATCTCCGGGTTGGAGAGCCCCGCTCCCACAAGCCCGAGCACCTCCCGCTCGCGCGGCGACAGCGCCCGCGTCCGCTCCCGGGCAACCGCCGCCTTGCCGAGCCGCTCCCCGCCGTACCCGTCGATCACCCGCCGGGCCACCTTCGGCGACAGGAACGCGGCGCCGGACGCGACGGCCCGGACCCCCGCGAGCAGCTCGTGCGGATCCCCCGACTTCAGCAGGAACCCGGTGGCACCCCCGGACAGCGCCCGGGCGACGTACGCCTCCTCGTCGAACGTGGTCAGCATGGCCACCCCGCACCCGGGCACGGTCCGCACGATCTCCTCGGCGGCGGCGAGCCCGTCGAGCCGGGGCATACGGATGTCGAGCAGCGCGACATCGGGCCGGTGCGCCTGGGCCGCCTCGACGGCCTCCCGCCCGTCCGCCGCTTCCACGACGACCTCGATACCGGGATCCGAAACGAGAATCGCCCGCACACCGGCCCGGATCATGGCCTCGTCGTCGGCGAGAAGTACGCGGATCACTGGTCGTCCTTGGCCTTTCCAACGGCGGGAACACGGTCCTTGGCGACGAGCCGGTCGCCCTCGAAGCAGAGCCTGAAGTGGTCGACGGACACGAAGAGTTCACCACTGGCCCGGTAGTAGACACAGCTCGCCCCGGCGGGCTCGGCCGGGGCCCGGTCGGTCGGCGGATCGTCGATCTCCCGCTCCGGCAACCGCATCTGCTCCCGCCTGTCCCCGACTCGAAGGTCCGCGTAGTCACGGGGCGACAGGACAGAGTGCGACTTGCTGTACGCGTACCACCCGAAGGCCCCCGCAACGAGCAGCAGCCCGAGCACTCCGGCGAGAAAGAAGCCCCGATAACCGGCACGCTGCTGCCCCTCCGCCCTTCCCGACAGCCCCGCCCCGCCCGGCAGCTGCCCCTCACCCAGCAGCTCCGCCTCATCCAGCCCCTCCGGCGTTTGAGGAGCGGGGGTCCGGGGGCGGAGCCCCCGACGCCACCACCGACCCGCACCAACCCACCCTCCCTCAACCCCCAAAAGCTCCGCAGGATCACGGGAAGGGGCGGGGTGGGGGAAATCAGCCGGCACCTCCACCCGCACCCGAAACCCCGACCCACAGGCCCCGGCCGAAAACACCCCACCCGCCCCCAACACCCGCTCCCGCAGCCCGAGCAGCCCGGTGCCCCCGGCCCCAACGGACCGCTTCCCGCCAGAACCACCGTCGTCCTCGACCACGACTGTCGTACCGGCCGAGCCCCGCTCCACCGCAACCAAAACCCGCGCCCCCGGCGCATACTTCGCCGCGTTCGTCAGCCCTTCCTGCACCACCCGGTAAACAGTCCGCTCAGCCACACCGCCACCCCCGGGCAAGCCCGACTCACGAAGCGACACCGCCAGCCCCGAAGACGCGGCCCGCTCGACCAGAGCCGCCACCGATTCACCGGCCGGGGTGAGGGGCGCCCCCTCCCCCTCCTCCCGCAACAGCCCCACGATCGACCGCAGCCGGTCCGTCGCATCCGCCGCAGCCGAGCGCAGCGACGCCGCCTCGGCCCGACGCCCCTCCGGAAGGTCCGGCGCGAGCTGCAACCCGCCCGCCCGCAGCGCGATCAGGCTCAGGTCGTGCCCGAGCGAGTCATGCATGTCCTGCGCGATCCGCGCCCGCTCCAGCTGCGCGGCCCGGGCCAAGCCGGCGACGGCCAGTTCGCGGCGCTGACGCCGGAAGCGGCCGACCAGCCAGGGAAAGCAGCAGCCGAAGAGCAGCGTGGCCATGAGGATCAGCCACTCGGCCACCGGATCGACGTCCCGCACGACGATCCGGACGCTCCCGGCCAGGGCAAGCCCGGCGAAGGCGTACAGGACGGGCCGCGTCCGGGCCGGCCCCCGCGCGCCGAGCAGCTGGCAGAAGACGGCGAGCGCGATGCCGTACGACACCGTGAAGAGCGAGGGCGAGGCCGCGAGCCCCAGCGCCCCCACGAGCAGCACCGACCAGAGCGGCCGGGCCCGCCACACCGCGGCCGCCGCCGCGAGCACGGCGAGGCCCGCGAGCTCCTGCCAGACGGCGCGGGGCTCGTTCAGACCTAGGCGGTCGGCCGCGAGGGCGGGGACGGCGAGGCCCGCCCAGAGCAGGGCGTCGGCGAGCCGGGAACGTACGGCGGGAATCGGCACTGAGGGCGGCACGGCAGCGGACACCCGGCCGACGGTACAAGCGGAAGCCACGCCGCCACCCCTGCCGATCGTCAGGTCCCGAGCCCCCCTCGTGGGAGGATCGCCCTGCCATGACTGCGATCGCACTCAGCTCCGACGGATCCGACACCCACCCGACCCCCGGCGCGGACGCGACGTCCGCCGCACCGGACCGGCTGCACAGCCCGGTCATCGCGTGGTTCGAGCAGCACGCGCGGGACCTGCCGTGGCGCCGCCCCGACGCGGGCGCATGGGCCGTGATGGTCAGCGAGTTCATGCTCCAGCAGACCCCGGTGAACCGGGTGCTGCCGGTGTACGAGCAGTGGCTGGCGCGCTGGCCGCGCCCCGCCGACCTGGCCAAGGAGCCGCCCGGCGAGGCCGTGCGCGCCTGGGGCCGGCTCGGCTATCCGCGCCGCGCCCTTCGCCTGCACGGGGCGGCCGTCGCCATAACGGAACGCCACGGCGGCGACGTACCGGCGAAGCACTCCCAGCTGCTCGCGCTGCCCGGAATCGGCGAGTACACGGCGGCGGCCGTCGCCTCTTTCGCGTACGGACAGCGGCATGCGGTGCTCGACACCAATGTGCGCCGGGTCTTCGCGCGGGCGGCGACGGGCGTGCAGTACCCGCCGAACGCGACCACGGCGGCCGAGCGGAAGCTGGCCCGGGCGCTGCTGCCCGAGGAGGAGTCGACGGCGGCGCGCTGGGCGGCGGCCTCCATGGAGCTCGGCGCGCTGGTGTGCACGGCGAAGAACGAGGACTGTGCGCGCTGCCCGATCGCCGCGCAGTGCGCCTGGCTGCAGGCGGGCAAGCCCGCGCACGAGGGGCCGCCGCGGCGCGCCCAGACGTATGCGGGGACCGACCGTCAGGTGCGCGGCAAGCTGCTCGCCGTGCTGCGCGAGGCCGTGGCGCCGGTGCCGCAGGCCGTGCTCGACCGGGTGTGGGACGAGCCGGTTCAGCGGGGCCGTGCGCTGGACGGTCTGGTGGCCGACGGCCTCGTCGAGCCGCTGGCGGGCGGGCTCTACCGGCTGCCGCTCAGCTGACGGAGAGCCTCAGTGGGGCGGATGTGACGGATTACGTCTGCCCTACATCGCCTAAAAAGGGACTTGAGCAGGCATAACGCACCGGGTTTTTAGCCTGCCCTTAGTTCTGTTACCTAACCGAGGGGTAGCCGTGCGCCCCTCGAAGTCCAGCCCGCAAAGCCCCGTTACAACGCCTCCGTAACTTCGTAGATGTACCGGAGAGACATCCGGTTCCACTACGAATGCATCCAATTCGGACGCGGGTGTTGAGGACGGAGGCGGTTGGGAATGGCGCACGGCGAGGTGCTCGAGTTCGAAGAGTACGTACGTACCCGGCAGGACGCCCTGCTCCGCAGCGCCCGCCGCCTCGTGCCGGACCCGGTGGATGCCCAGGACCTGCTGCAGACGGCGCTGGTGCGGACCTACCACCGCTGGGACGGCATAGCCGACAAGCGCCTCGCGGACGCCTACCTCCGCCGCGTGATGATCAACACGCGTACGGAGTGGTGGCGGGCCCGGCGCCTGGAGGAAGTCCCCACCGAGCAGCTGCCGGACGCCAGCGTCGAGGACTCCACCGAGCAGCACGCCGACCGGGCCCTGCTGATGGACGTACTGAAGGTGCTCGCTCCCAAGCAGCGCAGCGTCGTGGTGCTGCGACACTGGGAGCAGATGTCCACCGAAGAGACCGCCGCCGCCCTCGGAATGTCGGCCGGCACGGTCAAGAGCACGCTGCACCGGGCCCTGGCCCGGCTCCGTCAGGAGCTGGAGAGCCGGGACCTCGATGGGCGCATGCTCATGCGTGAGGAGCGGGAGCGTTGCGCGGCCTGAATCGGTCGAAGGGCCTGAAGGCGGGGAGCACGGCGGTGGCCGGGCTCGCCGCCCTTGTCCTTTTTGTCGGATCCCTGGCGGCCTGCACCACCGGCGGCACCGGCACCCGTGACGAGGGCTCCGCCCCCACGGACCGGGCGTCGGGACCCACGCCGCCGTCGTCCTCCGAGTCGCAGTCGTCCAGGAACTTCAAGCGGGCCGACGCGATCGCCCTGGTCAAGGCCGACAGCAAGGTCAGCGCCGACATCAAGGCCGACCTCAAGCCCTGTGCCGCGGACGAGTACCCGGTGGACGTGACCTACGGCAACCTGACCGGGGGATCGTCGCCGGATGTCGTGGTCAACGTGATGACCTGCGGCGATGCCGTCGGCGTCGGCAGTTACGTGTATCGCCCCGAGGGCAAGAAGTACAAGAATGTCTTCATGACCGAGGAGCCGTCGGCGTACTCCGAGATCGAGCGGGGCGAGCTGGTGGTCACCAAGCAGATCTACAAGAAGGACGATCCGGTGGCGGCCGCGTCCGCCGAAGAAGTGACGACGTACTACTGGCACGATGACTCGTTCGTCGAGCGACCGGGGGGCTGGTCGCTGACCGAGTACGGCGGCGACATCGCCGGCGAGGCCATCGCGCCCGAGGAGAACTGAGAGCGGAATGGCAGAGCAGAACTCGCGCGTACACGTCCTGTTCGTCGAGGACGACGACGTCATCCGCGAGGCCACGCAGCTCGCTCTGGAGCGCGACGGCTTCGTGGTCACCGCCATGCCCGACGGCCTGGCGGGCCTTGAGGCGTTCCGTGCCGACCAACCCGACATCGCCCTGCTCGATGTGATGGTGCCGGGCCTGGACGGGGTCTCGCTGTGCCGCCGCATCCGGGACGAGTCCACGGTTCCCGTGATCATGCTGTCGGCGCGGGCCGACTCGATCGACGTCGTGCTCGGCCTGGAGGCCGGCGCCGACGACTACGTCACCAAGCCCTTCGACGGCGCCGTCCTGGTCGCCCGGATCCGCGCCGTCCTGCGCCGCTTCGGGCACGCCGGCGGCCCCGGCAGCGGCACGGGTGCGGCGGGCGACGAGGACACGGGGCAGCTGTCCAGTGGCGTCCTGACCTTCGGCGACCTGGAGATCGACACCGAGGGCATGGAGGTGCGCCGCGCCGGTGAGCCGGTGGCCCTGACCCCGACGGAAATGCGCCTGCTCCTGGAGTTCTCGCACTCCCCCGGCACGGTCCTGTCCCGCGACAAGCTCCTCGAGCGCGTCTGGGACTACGGCTGGGGCGGCGACACCCGCGTCGTCGACGTCCATGTGCAGCGACTGCGGACCAAGATCGGACAGGACCGGATCGAGACGGTTCGCGGCTTCGGATACAAGCTCAAGGGATGAGGTTCGGGGGGCTGCCCAGGGGGCTGAGGACAGGGCTGCGCTGGAAGCTGAGTGCGGCGATCGCGCTGGTCAGCGCGTTGGTCGCGCTGGTGCTCAGTCTGGTCGTGCACAACGCCGCGCGTGTCACCATGCTCGACAACGCGCGCGATGTGCAGGACGAGCGGCTGCAGATCGCGCAGCGCTACTACGAGTCGTCCAGACAGGTCAGGCTCGGCGCCAGGATCGACGACTCGGATCTGCCCCCGGAGCTGAAGGCCAAGGTCTCGAACGGCCGCCGCGCGACGTATGTGCAGGTCAAGGGCAACAGCGTGCCGGACATCTGGGCCGCGATGCCCATGAAGGACGGCCGCATCCTGTCCCTGCACACGCGCTTCACGGACCGCAGCACGACCGTGATGAAGGACCTCGACCAGGCCCTGGTCATCGGCTCGATCGCGGTCGTCTTCGGCGGCTGCGCCCTCGGCGTACTGGTCGGCGGCCAGCTCTCGCGCCGGCTGCGCAAGGCGGCGAGCGCGGCGAATCTGGTCGCCGCGGGCGAGAGCAACGTACGGGTACGCGACGCCATCGGCGGTGTCGTACGCGATGAGACCGACGATCTCGCGCACGCCGTGGACGCCATGGCGGACGCACTCAAGCAGCGCTACGAGGCCGAGCGGCGGGTCACCGCGGACATCGCGCACGAGCTGCGTACGCCGGTGACGGGGCTGCTCACCGCGGCCGAGCTGCTGCCGCCCGGCCGGCCGACCGAGCTGGTCAGGGACCGGGCACAGGCGATGCGCACCCTCGTCGAGGACGTGCTCGAGGTGGCCCGGCTCGACGGTGCCTCCGAGCGGGCCGAGCTGCAGGACATCAACCTCGGCGAGTTCATCACCCGGCGGGTCGCCTCGGCCTTCCCGGACGTCGAGGTGCAGGTGGTGCACGAGTCGGAGGTCACCACCGACCCGCGCCGCCTGGAGCGCGTCGTCGGCAACCTCCTGGCCAATGCGGCCAAGCACGGCAAGGCACCCATCCAGATCTCGGTCGAGGGCCGGGTGATCCGGGTCCGCGACCATGGCACCGGCTTCCCCGAGGAGCTGCTCGCCGAGGGCCCGAGCCGTTTCCGCACGGGCAGCAGCGACCGCGCGGGCCACGGCCACGGCCTCGGTCTGACGATCGCGGCGGGCCAGGCCCGGGTGCTCGGCGCACGGCTGACGTTCCGCAATGTGGGGCCCGAGCTGGGCGAGGGTCCGGCGGAGGGCGCGGTAGCGGTGCTGTGGCTGCCGGAGCACGCGCCGACGAACACGGGGAGCTTTCCGATGCTGTTCCCGCCCAAGAAGTAGCCCGAGAAGCAGCCTGAGAAGCAGAAGTCTTCAGACGTACGAAGCCCCCTGGTGCACAAGCACCAGGGGGCTTCGTCGGCCGGGCTCGGGCCGGGATCAGGCGGACTCTGCGACCGCCGTCACCTCGCGTCCCGCGGAGCGTCCCCACCCTCCGGAGCAGCCGCGGCCGGCTTCGGGGCGGCACCCTTCAGCGGAACCTCCTTGACGAACAGCGCCGCGACGAAGGCGACGACCGCCGCCGCGGAGCCGAGCAGGAAGGCCGCGTGGGTGCCGGACGAGACCGCGAACTGGTAGGCCTCACGGACCGGGACCGCCAGCCCCTCCAGGCTCTTGGCGTCCAACTGCGCGTTGGGGAGCTTGGCTCCGGGCAGCCGCTCGGCCATCTCGTGCGTCACCCGGTTGGTGAACAGCGCGCCCATGATCGCGACGCCGAACGAGCTGCCGAGCGTACGGAACAGGGTCGTCGAGGAGGACGCGACGCCCATGTCCTTCATCTCGACGCTGTTCTGCGCGACCAGCATCGTGATCTGCATCAGGAAGCCCATTCCGGCGCCGAGCACCGCCATGTAGATCCCCGAGGTCAGCTGCGAGGTACCGGTGTCCATCTGCGCGAGCAGGAACAGGCCCACGGTCATCAGGGCACCGCCCACGATCGGGAAGACCTTGTACTTGCCGCTGTTGGTGGTGACCCGGCCCGCGATCAGCGAGACGGCCATCATCGAGAGCAGCATCGGGAGCAGCAGCAGACCGGAGTTGGTGGCCGAGGCGCCCTGCACGGACTGCTGGTACAGCGGCAGGTAGAGCACGGCACCGAACATCACGAAGCCGGTGAAGAAGCCGATGATCGACATCAGGGTGAAGTTGCGGCTGCGGAAGATGTGCAGCGGCATGATCGGCTCGGGGACCCTGGTCTGCGAGAACAGGAACGCGGCCAGCGAGGCCACGCCGAGGGCGATCAGCCCGAGGATCATGCCCGAGCCCCAGGCGTACTCCGTACCGCCCCAGGTGGTGACGAGGACGATCGAGGTGATGCCGACCGTCAGCAGCGCCGCGCCCAGGAAGTCGATGCGCGCCTTGGACCGCTTCTTCGGCAGCTGCAGCACGATGGTGACCATGGCGAGGGCGATCACGCCAAGCGGCAGGTTGATGTAGAAGGACCAGCGCCAGCCCCAGTTGTCGGTGATGGTGCCGCCGACCAGCGGGCCGCCGATCATGGCGAGCGCCATGACGCCGGCCATCATGCCCTGGTACTTGCCGCGCTCACGCGGCGGAATCAGATCGCCGATGATCGCCATGACGCCGACCATCAGACCGCCGGCGCCCAGACCCTGGACGGCACGGAAGCCGATCAACTGGCCCATGTCCTGGGCCATTCCGGAGAGCGCCGACCCGATCAGGAAGATCACGATCGAGGTGAGGAAGGTGCTCTTCCGCCCGTACATGTCGCCGAGCTTGCCCCAGATCGGGGTGGACGCGGCGGTGGCGAGCGTATAGGCCGTGACCACCCAGGACAGGTGCTCCAGGCCGCCGAGCTCACCGACGATCGTCGGCATCGCGGTGCCGATGATCATGTTGTCCAGCATCGCGAGCAGCATCGCGATCATCAGCGCGAGAAGCACGACGCGCACACTGCGCGGCTTGGCCTCCTGCTGCTGTTCCTTGCCTCGTGGCTTCTGCGGCTTCGTCGCCTGCTCGGTTATCGCCATCTCCATCACTCCCTGACCCCTGGGACTTACTTGCCGCCCGGCTAGTTGTCTACACTGAGGGAAGGTAGACCCCTAACTAGCCGGGCGTCAAGTAAGTTCGACTGCGCCCTTGGCCCTAGGGCAATCGACGGAGAAGGCGAGCGCCATGACGAGCGAGAGCAGCACGCGGAGCCCCCGCAGGGGCAATACGCGACAGCGCATCCAGGACATCGCCCTCGAACTCTTCGCGGAGCAGGGGTACGAGAAGACGTCCCTGCGCGAGATCGCCGAGCAGCTCGAGGTCACGAAGGCGGCGCTGTACTACCACTTCAAGACCAAGGAAGACATCCTGATCAGCGTCTTCGAGGACCTGACCAAGCCGATGGACGAGCTGATCGAGTGGGGCAAGGCGCAGCCGCACACGCTGGAGACCAAGCTCGAGGTGGTACGCCGCTACAGCGAGGCGCTGATCGGCGCGGAGCGGCTCTTCCGTTTCATGCAGGAGAACCAGGCGACCGTACGCGAACTGACCGTCGGCCTGTCCTTCAAGGACCGCGTCATCGCCCTGATGGACATCATGCGGGACAAGGACGCACCCCTGACCGACCAGGTCCGCTGCTTCAGCGCGCTGTTCACCATGCACGCCGGGCACTTCGCCCTCCAGGACATCGAAAACGACCCCGAGGAGCGGCGCAAGGCCATCCTCGAGGTCGCCCTCGATCTGGTGACACAGGCCCACACGGGGCCGAAGAGCTGAGAGTGCCGGGGGGTCAGACAGTGACGCCCAGCGAGCGCAGGTAGGAGACCGGGTTGATCGCGGAGCCGTAGTTCGGCGTCGTACGGATCTCGAAGTGCAGGTGCGGACCGCTGGAGTTTCCGGTGTTGCCGGAGAGGGCTATGCGCTGGCCCTCCTTCACGGTCTGGCCGATCCGGACCTCGACCCGCGACAGGTGCGCGTACTGCGAGTACTTGCCGTTGGGGTGCTTGATCACTATCGCGTTGCCGTACGCGGGCCCGTCACCGGCGCCGTTCGGGCCGGCCTTGACCACGGTGCCGGCGCTGACGGCCTCGACCACGGTGCCGATCGGCACCGCGAAGTCCTGGCCGGAGTGCTTGTGGGCCCAGCGGCTGCCGCCGAGACCGAAGCCCGCGGAGAGCGTGTAGTTGTCGACCGGGTCCTCCCAGCCGTGCGTCGCCTTGGTGACCGCGGCCTTCTTGGCCTGGGCCACGTCGGCCGCCTTCGCCTGCGCCGTGGCCTGCGCCTCGATCGAGGCCGCCACGGTGGTCACACCGTTGTCCCCGCCGTTCTGGGCGGCCATGGCGATCCCGCTGCCGAGCACCGTCGTCACCCCGATGCCGGCGGCCATGACGGCGGCCCGCGTACGGAACATCGACGGGCTGGGACTGTGGGACTTGGCGCGCTTCGACATGCGGATGACCTCCGTGGCCGGACAAGAGTGCAAGACGTGAGACATGAACAGACCCGGCCGCGGAACCCCTTACGGAATGACCCCTACGACCGGGATGCCCCACCTTGGTAACCCGCGCCCCCGCCCCCGCCCAAACCCCTCACCTACTACCGAGGCTCGTACTCAAGGCTCGGGCTCACCGACCCTTGACGACCGCTATGTCCAAATTCGCCCGATGCCAAGTTTCTTAGCGCTGGTCCGGTTTAGCCCCAGTTCGGGGCCGTACGTTCCGACCGCTCGCCCGGGATTCCCTTAGCCTCACCCCCTCCAGGACCAAGGTCCCGAGGGTTGCCCGTCGAAGGTCCCGGGCCACTGGGGGGCTGTCCCCACTATTCCGCCTAGTACCGGACAAAACCCCTGTGCGTCATGTCACCGCGCCCCAAGATCCAACACCCTGCGAATGTGACCCCCGCTACGCTGCATTCCGCTGATGGCACGGCCTACTGGGGGGCTTGGCGCTGATGGATCCGGCATTTCTGAGCGGGGCACGGTTGGCTTCGCGGGCGGCGGCTCCGCTGATCAAGAAGCTTTTCGTCGCGGACGGGCCCGGGGCGGGGCTGGTGGACAAGCCGATGCGGATATCGGGGTTCGTTTCGTTCCGGGGTGAGAAGCGGACGCTCAGCGAGAAGGATCTACGCAGGATCGCGGGGCGGCTGGTGAATGCGGCCTTGCGTACGCGCGAGCGCCCCATTGCCTACGAGGAGCGGCAAGCGGTCATCGATGCGTTGACGGGGACTCTGTTTGCTCTGGGCGAGCTGGGCCTCACGGATGTCGCCGCGGTGCGTATGGGGGCGGGGGCTTTTGCCCGGGAACTCCGGGCGGCGGCAGGCACACCGGAAAGGCACCTGTCCGCCGATGCGACGTATCTCTATGAGCGGCTCGTCGAGGATGCCTGCGCCCATATCCTCAACTTCTTCACTCAGCGCTCTCAATTCGTCGCACGCAGCCATGTCGAGGAGATCCGGCTGCTCGGCGACAGCATCGCGAAGATCGATGAACTGATCGCCCGGACGCCGCTTCCGGGGGCGCTGGATGCGGAATTCGAGGCACGCTATTTCGAGTACATCGAGGCGAAGCACAGTCGGCTGACGATCTATGGGATCGATCTGGCGGATACCCCGGGGAAGTGGCCGATCGATGCGGCGTATTTGAGCCTGCAGGCGGCCGAGCCGGACCCGAAGTTCTTCCTGAGCTGGAGGTCCCACGAAGGCATCACCCAGGTCTTCCTGCCGCACACCGATGGCGGCGCCTTTGCCCCACGCCCCGCCGACCGGGCCCTGGCCGACTACGACCGGGTCCTGCTGCGCGGCGTCGCAGGCTCCGGCAAGACGACGCTGGTGCAGTGGCTGGCCCTCTCGGCGGCCCGCCAGGACCTGGCCGACCCAGCCGACCCGATGGCGTACCTGGACGACCGCATCCCCTTCGTCCTGCCCCTGCGCTCCCTGACCCGGCACGGTGAACGCCTCCCCTCCTCCCCCGGCAGCTTCCTCACGGCCATCGGCTGCGGAGTGCGCGACGACGAGCCGGCCGGCTGGGCGGCACGGGTGCTGCGGGCCGGCCGCGGGCTACTCCTGGTCGACGGGATCGACGAGGTGCCGGAGGCGGAGCGACCGCGGGCGAAAGCGTGGCTGGCGGAACTGGTCGAGCTCTATCCGGGCAACCGATGGCTGGTGACCTCCCGGAATTCGGCCGTACCCACCGGCTGGCTGGCCGAGGAGGGCTTCGCCGAGCTCGCCCTGACACCCATGGGCGCCGCCGAGACCGCGTCGTTCATCGGCCACTGGCACCGCGCGGCACACACCGACGACCCCGAGGCGGACGGCCAGCTGGCGGCGTACGAGAGAAAGCTCCTGCAGGCCGTACGCGCCAAGCCGGAGCTCGGCAGGCTCGCCACCAACCCGCTGATGTGCGGACTCATCTGCGCCCTGCAGCGGGACCGGCGCGGCTATCTGCCGCACAGCAGACGCGAGTTGTACGAGGCCGCTCTCGCCATGCTCCTTGTCCGGCGGGACCGGGAGCGGGACATCCACGTGCCGGAGGTCTCGCAGGAGTCGCAGGTCGAAGTGCTGCAGCGGCTGGCGTACCACCTGATCCTCAACGGACGGACGGAGCTCGATCGTTCACGGGCGGAGTCGATCATCGGCAAAACCCTGGACTCGGTCCCCGAACTACGGCAAGCGATCGGCGAGGCCCCGGCCGTCTACGACCACTTCCTGGAACGCAGCGGCCTGCTGACCGACCCGGATCCGCAGACCATGATCTTCATCCACCGCACCTTCCAGGACTACCTGGGTGCCCGGTACGCGGTCAGCGAGGGCCACTTCGGGGTGCTCGGCGCACATGCGGCAGACGACCAATGGCAGGACGTCATCCGCATGGCCGTGGGGCACGGGCGGCCCCGCGAACGGGCTGAGATCTTCGAGGAGTTGCTGAGGAAGGCGGACAGTTCCTCCGACAAGGCGGTGCGGGACCGCATCCACCTGGTGGCCGCGGCGGCGCTGGAACAGGCTGTGGGCGGGCTTTCGGAGGATGTACGTCGCCGGGTCACGGCCGGTGCCGAGTCGCTTGTCCCACCGCGCGACGCGGACGCGGCCCGCGCTCTGGCCGGAGCCGGCCCGATCGTGCTCGAACTGCTGCCGGGCCCGGAAGGCCTGGACGAGGAAGCGGCCGCGCATGTGGTGACGGCGGCCTCGCACGTGGGCGACGAGCGCGCCATCCCCTTCCTGGCCCGATACGCGGACCATGAGTCCCTGCTCGTGCGCCGGCAACTGATGTGGGCGTGGCACCGCCTTCCCACCGTCCCGTACGCCGAAGAGGTCATCGCCCGGCTCAGCCCTGACGGGCTGTACTTCACGGTCACGACGGACCAGGAGCTCAGGACGCTCGGCACCTTGGGACCACGCCCGCTGCTCGAAGTGCGGGACGACGTCACACCCGGGGCGCTGGCCGCATTCACGGCATCGGCCCAGCTCACCCATGTGAGGTTCAGCTGGGCGACCCACATCACGGATCTGTCGTGCCTGCGCGACCAGACCCGGCTCACAGCAGTGACCATCCTGCCGCCGCTGGACCGCGCGCGGCCGTTCTCCCTGACCGGCCTGTCCGCCGACACACCCCTGCGGTCACTGCTCGTCTCGTTCGCCGACCTGCGGGAAGGTCTGCAACCGATCGAGCACTACCGGGAACTGCGTGAACTGGAGGCCGTGGACAACATGCCGTACTCAGCGGCGGACTGGCGAGCCGTTGCCACACTCCCTCACCTGCGAAAACTGACCATCGCGGCCCAGGACCTGCCCTCGGCCCGGCAGCTGGTGCTGCCAGGCCTCAGCTCCCTCGTCATGCTGGGCATCTCCTTCGCCGTCCCCGACCTGCGTCAGCTGGTCGAGTTCTGCCCGGCGCTCCAGTCCCTGACGTTGGACACCTACACCAGGCCCGTGGACCTCGCCCCACTGGCTGCTCTGCCGTGTCTGCGGGAGCTCAGGCTCGGCAACCTCAGCACCACGTTCACCGGCCTCGACCAGCTCCCCTCCACCATCCAGGTCGTCCGCGACTGAATCCCCGTACGGAAAAAGGGGCTGGCCCCGAACCGAAAACCCGGTCCGGGGCCAGCCCCACAAACTCGCGGCACCAGGCCGCAAGGCCTTACTTCGTCAGATCAGGCCCAGCCGACCCGGCAGACTCCACCGGCGGAGCATCCGGCAGTGCCGACTTCTCCTCGCCGCGGAAGGTGAAGGTCGCGGTCTCGCCCTCGCCCTCCGTGTCGACGACCACGATGTGGCCCGGGCGGAGCTCGCCGAAGAGGATCTTCTCCGACAGGGTGTCCTCGACCTCGCGCTGGATCGTGCGACGCAGCGGACGCGCACCAAGGACCGGGTCGTAACCCTTCTTGGCGAGGAGCTCCTTCGCGGACTGGGAGAGCTCGAGGCCCATGTCCCGGTCCTTGAGGCGCTCGTCGACCTTCTCGATCATCAGGTCGACGATCTTGAGGATGTCCTCGCGGCTGAGCTGCGGGAAGACGACGACGTCGTCCACACGGTTGAGGAACTCGGGGCGGAAGTGCTGCTTGAGCTCGTCCGAGACCTTGTTCTTCATGCGCTCGTAGTTGGTCTTCGAGTCGCCCTGGGCCGCGAAGCCCAGGTTGAAGCCCTTCGAGATGTCACGGGTTCCAAGGTTGGTCGTCATGATGATGACCGTGTTCTTGAAGTCCACGACGCGGCCCTGGGAGTCGGTCAGTCGACCGTCCTCCAGGATCTGGAGCAGCGAGTTGAAGATGTCCGGGTGGGCCTTCTCGACCTCGTCGAACAGGACCACCGAGAACGGCTTGCGGCGGACCTTCTCCGTCAGCTGACCGCCCTCTTCGTACCCGACGTAGCCGGGAGGCGAGCCGAAGAGCCGCGAGACGGTGTGCTTCTCGCTGAACTCCGACATGTCGAGGGAGATCATCGCGTCCTCGTCGCCGAAGAGGAACTCGGCGAGAGCCTTCGAGAGCTCGGTCTTACCGACACCGGACGGGCCCGCGAAGATGAACGAACCACCGGGACGCTTCGGGTCCTTCAGACCGGCGCGCGTACGGCGGATCGCCTTCGAGAGCGCCTTGACGGCGTCCGTCTGACCGATGACGCGCTTGTGGAGCTCGTCCTCCATGCGCAGCAGACGCGAGGACTCCTCCTCGGTCAGCTTGAAGACCGGGATGCCCGTCGCGGTCGCGAGGACCTCGGCGATGAGCTCGCCGTCGACCTCCGCGACGACGTCCATGTCGCCGGCCTTCCACTCCTTCTCGCGCTTGGCCTTCGCCGCCAGCAGCTGCTTCTCCTTGTCGCGGAGAGACGCTGCCTTCTCGAAGTCCTGGGAGTCGATGGCCGACTCCTTGTCGCGACGCACGCCCGCGATCTTCTCGTCGAACTCGCGGAGGTCCGGCGGCGCGGTCATCCGGCGGATGCGCATCCGGGAGCCGGCCTCGTCGATCAGGTCGATCGCCTTGTCCGGCAGGAAGCGGTCCGAGATGTACCGGTCGGCCAGGGTCGCCGCCTGGACGAGGGCCTCGTCCGTGATGGAGACGCGGTGGTGGGCCTCGTACCGGTCACGGAGACCCTTGAGGATCTCGATGGTGTGCGGCAGCGACGGCTCCGCGACCTGGATGGGCTGGAAGCGGCGCTCGAGAGCGGCGTCCTTCTCCAGGTACTTGCGGTACTCGTCGAGCGTGGTGGCACCGATGGTCTGGAGCTCACCGCGGGCCAGCATCGGCTTCAGGATGGAAGCCGCATCGATCGCGCCCTCGGCCGCGCCCGCACCCACCAGGGTGTGGAGCTCGTCGATGAACAGGATGATGTCGCCGCGGGTGCGGATCTCCTTGAGGACCTTCTTCAGGCGCTCCTCGAAGTCACCGCGGTAGCGGGAGCCGGCGACCAGGGCGCCGAGGTCCAGGGTGTAGAGGTGCTTGTCCTTGAGGGTCTCGGGCACCTCGCCCTTGACGATGGCCTGGGCGAGACCCTCGACGACGGCGGTCTTGCCGACGCCGGGCTCACCGATCAGGACCGGGTTGTTCTTCGTACGGCGGGACAGCACCTGCATGACCCGCTCGATCTCCTTCTCGCGCCCGATGACCGGGTCGAGCTTGGATTCGCGAGCGGCCTGGGTGAGGTTCCGGCCGAACTGGTCGAGCACCAGGGACGTGGAAGGCGTGCCCTCCGCAGGACCACCGGCGGTGGCGGTCTCCTTGCCCTGGTAGCCGGAGAGCAGCTGGATGACCTGCTGCCGCACCCGGTTGAGGTCTGCACCCAGCTTGACCAGGACCTGGGCGGCGACGCCCTCGCCCTCACGGATCAGGCCGAGCAGAATGTGCTCCGTGCCGATGTAGTTGTGGCCCAGCTGAAGGGCCTCGCGGAGCGAAAGCTCCAGGACCTTCTTGGCACGAGGAGTGAAGGGGATGTGCCCGGACGGGGCCTGCTGCCCCTGCCCGATGATCTCCTCCACCTGCTGGCGGACCGCCTCGAGCGAAATCCCGAGGCTCTCCAGGGCCTTAGCGGCGACACCCTCGCCCTCGTGGATCAAGCCCAGGAGGATGTGCTCGGTGCCGATGTAGTTGTGGTTGAGCATCCGGGCTTCTTCCTGAGCCAGGACGACAACCCGCCGCGCGCGGTCGGTGAACCTCTCGAACATCGTTAATCGCTCCTCAGAGCGGTCAGGCAGTAAGGGGTCGGTCCCCTCCCTGTCCTTCCGCAGCTTAGTCCCGCAAGCGGGGACCGCTCATTCCAACTGCCGACACCGGGCCCCCTCTCAGAGGAACTCTTGACCCCGAACGCCGACAACTGCTCCAACCCGATGGTGCGAGACGATGTTCCCGCAGGCCAGGCAGTTACCCCCTTCGCCAGTACGCCGATGGCGAACGTGGAACGCCCGAGACTGCGTGTCGCCCCTCCCCACTAGGAATGTCTTACCCGTAAGGACTGACACTCCATGCGGCGCGCACCGGTTCCCTCCGCTACGGGCGAACACCCTTGCGCCGCCCAAGACGCCCGTACGCCCCCATTTCAGCCACCCTACGCAATCGCCATAGCACACTGCGTAACTCCGAGGACTTTGGGGAGTTGCTCCTGGCATGGCTCTCACAGTCTCCGGAACCGCTCAGGTTCCGCTCCCCCGTCGACCGCTCACCCAGGGCGATCCCGTGCTGCGGTGGTACGCGGACGAACTCGGCTGGGCCGCCGTGCGGGACGGCGCCGGCTCGCCGGTGCAGCTGCTGACGGGACTGCGCTTCGACGTACTGCAGCTGCCCGCCCAGGCCGGCTTCGCAGTGCTGCGGCGACTCGGGGACGCGCTGAGGACCGGTCCGGTCGCGCTGGAGGGGGACACGATGCGGCTCCTGGTGGCCGCCGGCACCGCGGACGAACTGCCCGGTCTCCTGGACTGGCTGCAGTGGGGTCCGCTGCCGCTCGATCTGACCGCCGTCGGCACCGGCGGCCGGATTCCGGCGCCGCTGCCGCCCGACTGGTCGGGCCCGCGGGGAGCCGCCGTGTGGGTGCGGCCCCCCGAGCCGGGGTGCGAGGTGGAGCCGACGCTGCCGGCCCTCACCGGACTCGGGAGTCAACGGACGGTGTCCGAAGGCGGCCGCGACGCGGCTCCCGATCTCGTACGACTCGTCGATGCGGCGGCAACGCAGTGCCACCGCCTCCGACTGATGAGAGCCAGTGCTCAGCCGTTGGCCTTCTCGTAGGCCTCACGAATCGCCTGGGGAACGCGGCCGCGGTCGTTGACCTCGTGGCCGTTCTCCTTCGCCCAGGCACGGATCTGCGCGGTGTTCTCGCTGCCACCCGTGGCGGCGCGAGCCTTGCCGCGACCACCAGAAGCGCGGCCTCCGGTGCGACGACCGCCCTTGAGGTAAGGATCGAGCAGCCCACGGAGCTTCTCCGCGTTGGCAGTGGTGAGGTCAATCTCGAACGTCTTGCCGTCCAGAGCAAACGTCACGGTCTCGTCCGCCTCGCCACCGTCGAGGTCATCGACAAGAAGGACCTGAACCTTCTGTGCCACCGGATTTCCTTTCATCGATAACTTCAGGGCCAGGTGCCGTACGGCGTGCGCGCCGTTGTTTCACCGTCCCCGGTTATATGGAGTACGTCGGAAAGCAAACCGCTTTTGCTGGAAAAACACAAACCCCTGGGTAGAGACTGAGACCTCAAGGGGCCTTGAAACGTGCGCGTTTCGGACATAGCCACCGCCTTAGCGCGGCCTCGCCGGACAGTGCCGGAAAATTGCGCGGGCGATCACAGGTGCAGAAGCATCCGACTGTTGCCCAAGGTGTTCGGTTTCACTCGTTCGAGACCCAGGAACTCGGCGACGCCTTCGTCATAGGAACGCAGCAGCTCGCCGTAGACATCCGACTCGACCGGCGCCTCGCCGATCTCCACGAAGCCGTGCTTGGCGAAGAAGTCCACTTCGAAGGTGAGGCAGAAAACCCGGCGCACACCGATCCAGCGCGCGGTCTGCAGCAACTTGCCGAGCAGTTGATGCCCCACGCCGTAACCCTTGGCGTCGGGGTTCACCGCGAGAGTGCGCACTTCGGCGAGGTCTTCCCACATCACGTGCAGGGCGCCGCAGCCGACGACCTCGCCGCTGTCGTCGCGTTCCGCGACCCAGAACTCCTGGATGTCCTCGTAAAGCGTGACCGTTGCTTTGTCGAGCAGGATGCCCCGGCGTACGTACGCGTCCAGGAGGTTGCGCACCGCCCGCACATCAGAGGTCCGCGCCCGGCGGATGGTGAGGGCATTCGCGGGAACATCGGGATACGGGTCCGTAGGGGGGGTGTCTCCGGGCATGCCGGGACGCTATCGCCCTGTGGTGCCCGCTGCCACGCCGGGGTTCTCCGGGCCTTGCACGATGCGTACGGCGTCGGTGAGGGATTCGCGCTGTTCCGGCGACATCATCCCGAAGAAGGCGACGAGTGCGGCTGCCGGGTTGTCGCTCTGCGACCAGGCCTCGTTCATCAGTGCGGCCGCGTAGGCGGCGCGGGTGGAGACCGCCTCATATCGATATGCGCGGCCTTCCGCTTCCCTGCGTACCCAGCCCTTCTGATGGAGATTGTCCAATACGGTCATGACGGTCGTGTACGCGATGGACCGTTCCTGCTGAAGGTCTTCCAGGACTTCTCGAACGGTCACCGGGCGGTTCCACTTCCACACCCGCGTCATGACCGCGTCTTCGAGTTCTCCCAATGGGCGAGGCACAGCTGAACAATAGTGGGAGATGTCACTAATGGCGTGCCAGACATTACAAAAAGGGCGTACGGCTCGAAAAGCGAACGAGCCGTACGCGGGTGGAGCGGGTTGGCGCGGGTGTCAGGCGCCGCCGGTCTTCGGGGTGCCGGGCGGGGTCTGGCGGACGCTCTCGGCGCGGGCGATCGCGGCGTCCACGACCGCGTCCTCCTTGGCCTTGTTGGCGCCGCCCTGGGTCTTCACGATCGTCACGATCAGACCGATGAAGAAGACGGCCATCACTACGGGGGGCACGAGCGCGGAGACGTAGTCCATGCCCCCAGCGTAGCTATCCGACGGCGAGCTGCTGCGGCGGGGCCGCGGGAACGGCGGGTGCGGGTCGGCGCTTGGGCGGGAAGACCTCGGCCGGAGTGGGCACCGGACGGGGCTGGGCCGGGCGCTCGGGGGTCGGTTTCCTGGGCTCGGAGGCCGGCTGCGCGTCCTCGGCGCGGCCGCCGGGCAGGGCCAGCAGGCGGGTGCGCGAGGCCGGGACCGTACGGCCCGCGAGCTTGGCGCGTACGGCCTGTTCGGTGAGGGCGCGGCAGTGGTTGAGCAGGGCGCCGGCGACCGGGTTGCCGCGCAGGGCGCGCAGCGCGGCGAGGTCGTCGGGGCCCGGGCTGTAACCGGCCGCGAGGGCGTCGGCGAGGAGCTCCAGGTAGCCGGCGGCGGTGCCGGGCAGGGCCTGCCGGTAGCGGGCGAGGTCCGCGAGGAGGAAGGCGCGGAGCCTCGCCCCCTCGTCGACCGCTTCGTCGACGGAGTCGGCGAGGCGGAGACAGTCCTGGACGTCCTCGTCCGAGACATGGCTGGGATGGAGGGCGATGGCGAGGGCGCGTCGGAGCACACGCAGCTCGTCTGCGCTGAACGCCATGCCGCCGCGGGATCCGTATGGCGTGGGCATGGGGCGACGATACGGCCCAATCGGACAAAATCCGTTTAACGCCAATCCGGCGGCGCGGCGGCCTTGCCGGACCGGCGGGGCTTGCGGTGGTGCCCCGCATGAGGGCCGAGCCCCGCCGGGCCGGGGTCGCGGGGGCGCTACCCCCGGGCCCCCGCTCCTCAAACGCCGGAGGGGCTGATTCTGGCTCAGTCGCCGGAGGGTTCGGTCTTGGATGTTGCCGCTTCTTCGGACGCCGCAAGCTCCTTGGCCCTCGACTTCGCCCGCCGGCGGCGTACGTACACACCAGACGCAAACGTGAGGCCCAGGATCGCCACCACCGCGATCGTGCCGCCCTTGGAGGTGGGCTTCTCCTCAGCGGCGGCGGCCGCCGGGACCGGGTTGGGGCGGGAGGGGTCCACCAGGGGGCCGCCCGTCGCGTCGATCTCGATCGGGACCGCGTTGTCGGCGCGGTGTGGGTCGCGGGCCGGGCGCTCGGGGGCCTCCCGGATTTCGAGGAGGCCCTTGGCGCCGCGGACGCGCTTGTCGATGCGGAATTGGAGGGTCGTCGACCAGATGTCGTCGGGCTCCAGGGCGCGGTCGGGGTTACAGGTGTACGGCTTCCCCTTGGTGCCGGCGCACTCCCACTCCCACTCCGACTCGTTGTCCGGGTCGTCCGGCGGGGTCGGCTCCACGATGGTGGTGCCCTCCGGCGGGGTGATCTCCAGGGAGGTCTTCGAGATGCGGCCGGGGCCCGCGTTCTGCACCCCGACTGTCACGTCGACGGTCTCGCCGGTCCTGCCCCGGATGACGCCCGCGGTCGCCTGCAGGTCGGACGTCTGCGAGGTCCGGAGCTCCACTTCACCGGCCCTGTACTTCTGCATGAAGTCCTTGGCCTCGCCCTCGACCGGGCGCACCCTCAGCTCCGGGCCCGTGCCGCGCGTCATGCCGTCCTCGTCGGCGGTCTCGCCCGTCTCGTCCTCCGCGTCGCCGGTCAGGCCCGGCAGATACGGGGAGTAGGTGAAACTGCCGTTCACCATCGACGTCGGTACGCCGACGTCGATGGGATCGGCGAACTCGTAGGCCTGGCCCGGTTCGAGGGTCTGGTCGAACCAGCAGGTCGCCCAGCGGGCGAGGGCGTACTCGCAATTGCTGTATTTCGCGGGGAAATTGAGGTGCGCGCTGTCGAACTTCACGGCGAAGCCCTCGGCGGGGAACTTGCCCGCGTTGCGCACCTGGGGCTTGAAGCCGAAGCTCTTGCCCGCGGTGTCGCCCCTGCGGATCTTCTCCACCCGGGGCCGCAGGTCCGGGCCCTCGACCCATACGTCGCTCTCGTATGTCACGTCCTCGGCGCCCGGCGCGCTGAACGTGACGCGGAGCGTGCCGTGGCTGCCGCGGGGCACGCCGTGCACCGCCTCGATGTACACCGCGTCCGGGGCGTTGAACTTGCCGCGGGTGAGCGTGCCCAGTTTGCAGGTGACGGTGAAGGTGTCACCGAAGGCGTGGTCGCCGCACTCGCGGCGGGTGCGGAGCTGGACCGTGCCCTCCAGGTCGGAGGCGTCTACCGTCATCGTCACGTCGGACTGCGCCGGGCGGCCCGCCCCCGGCTGCGGGTTGAGCCACAGCCGGATGCCGCCGGTGGGGCTCACCCCGCGCTTGGGGAGGTACGACGTGTCCGGGAGGCTCAACTCGACGGCCGGGCCGGCAGCTTGGGCCGGTGCCATGGACGCGAGCAGGGCGCCGAGCAGGAGGGCGACGAGCGCACCCCCGCGACGTATGAGACTCAAGTGCTGTTCCCCCCAAGGGACGTGCTGGACGTGCCGGACGTGTCAGCTGCGGGACACGTTGCGCTCGTAGACCAGGCGGAGCCCGATCAGCGTGAGCCACGGCTCGTGTTCGTCGATCACCGTGGACTCGCCGAGGACCATGGGCGCGAGGCCGCCGGTCGCGATGACCGTGACGTCGTCGGGGTCTCCGGCGGGGCCGGCCAGTTCGCGGGCCATGCGGTTGACCAGGCCGTCGACCTGTCCCGCGAAGCCGTAGAGGATGCCGGACTGCATGGCCTCGACGGTGTTCTTGCCGATGACGCTGCGCGGGCGGGTCAGCTCGATCTTGCGGAGCTGGGCGCCGCGGACGCCGAGCGCGTCGACCGAGATCTCGATGCCGGGGGCGATCGCGCCGCCCGTGTACTCGCCGCGCGCGGAGACCGCGTCGAAGGTGGTGGCCGTGCCGAAGTCGACGACGATCGCCGGGCCGCCGTAGAGCTCGACGGCCGCGACCGCGTTGATGATGCGGTCGGCGCCGACCTCCTTGGGGTTGTCGGTGAGGATCGGGACGCCGGTCTTGATGCCGGGCTCCACCAGGACCGCCGGTACGTCGCCGTAGTAGCGGCGGGTGACCTCGCGCAGCTCGTGCAGGACCGACGGGACGGTGGCGCAGATCGCGATGCCGTCGATGCCGTCGCCGAGCTCTTCGCCGAGCAGCGGGTGCATGCCCATCAGGCCGTTGAGCAGGACGGCCAGCTCGTCGGCGGTGCGGCGGGCGTCGGTGGAGATGCGCCAGTGCTCGACGATCTCCTCGCCGTCGAACAGGCCGAGGACCGTGTGGGTGTTTCCTACGTCGATCGTGAGCAGCATCAGGCGTTCGCCTCGCGCAGGTCCAGGCCGATGTCGAGGATGGGCGAGGAGTGGGTCAGGCCGCCGACCGCGAGGTAGTCGACGCCCGTCTCGGCGTACGCGCGGGCGGTGTCGAGGGTGAGGCGGCCGGAGGATTCGAGGAGCGCGCGGCCGCCGGTGAGCTTCACCGCTTGCTCGGTCTCCTGCGGCGTGAAGTTGTCCAGGAGGATCAAGTCGGCGCCCGCGTCCAGGACTTCGGCCAGCTGGTCCAGGGTGTCGACCTCGACCTCGATCGCCAGGCCCGGGAACTCGTCGCGTACGGCCTTGAAGGCCTGCGCGACGCCGCCGGCCGCCACCACGTGGTTGTCCTTGACGAGCGCCGCGTCCGACAGGGACATGCGGTGGTTGACGCCGCCGCCGCAGCGGACCGCGTACTTCTCCAGCGCGCGGAGGCCCGGCGTCGTCTTGCGGGTGTCGCGGACCTTGGCCTTCGTACCGTCAAGGACGTCCGCCCACGCGCGCGTGGCCGTCGCGATGCCGGAGAGGCGGCACAGGATGTTCAGCGCGCTGCGCTCGCCGGTGAGCAGGTCGCGGGTGCGGGTGGTGACCGAGATCAGCTTCTGGCCGGCCCGCACGCGGTCGCCGTCCTCGACGTGCCGCTCGACCTCGAACTCGTCCGTGCAGACCACGGAGAGGATCGCCTCGGCGATGCGCAGGCCGGCCACGACGCCGTCCTCGCGGGCCGTGAAGTCGGCGGTGGCGACGGCCTCTTCGGGGATCGTGGCGACCGTGGTGACGTCCACGCCGCCGTCCAGGTCCTCGGCGATCGCCATGTGCGCGATGTCCTCGACCAGGACGGGGTCGAGGCCCGCTTCGGCGAGGAGCTGGGCGAGGGCCGGGTCGAGGCCGCACTCCATCACGTCGGCGAAGTCCCCTCCGTCGTCCGCCGCGCAGCCGCAGCCGTCGCCGCAGCCGCCGCTGTTCTGGACGAGGGGGAGGTCCTCAGGGGTGCTGCTCACGTCGGTCACTGCTCCTGGAGAGAGGCCTGGGTCGGCCGGGTCGGGGGGAAGTCTGCCGTGTCTGTCGTGTGCACGGCGAGGGTCCGGTCGGGATTCAGTCGTACGACGATGTGGCGTCGCCAGTCGGTGTCGTCGCGCTCCGCGTGGTCCTCGCGCCAGTGGCAGCCGCGGGTCTCCTCGCGGCGCTGCGCGGCGGCGACGAGCACGCGCGCGACGCACAGCAGGTTGGTCGCCTCCCAGCTGTCGACGCCCGGCTCGGCGGTCTTGCCGTGCTCGGTGAGCGTCTCGCGGGCGGCGGCGTGGATCGCGCCGAGCTCGGTGCCGGCCCGCTCCAGGGACGCGGCGGAACGCAGGACTCCGGCACCCGCCGACATGATGCGCTGGATGGTGAGCCGGGCCTCGGGCGGCAGGAGCGGGTGGGCCGGGGTCTCGGGGTGCACGACCGGGGCGGGTTCACGGGCCGGCGGGGTGTGTGCGGCGATGTCCTCGGCGATGCGCTCCGCGTAGACCAGGCCCTCCAGGAGGGAGTTGGAGGCCAGGCGGTTGGCGCCGTGCACGCCCGTGCAGGCGACCTCGCCGCAGGCGTACAGGCCCGCGACGGTGGTGCGGCCGCGGCTGTCCGTACGGATGCCGCCGGAGGCGTAGTGGGCGGCGGGGGCGATCGGGATGGGCTCGGTCACCGGGTCGATGCCGTGCGCGCGGCAGGCCGCCAGGATGGTCGGGAAGCGGTTCTCCCACATCTCGGCGCCGAAGTGCCGGGCGTCCAAGTACATGTGCTCGGCGCCCTGTTCGGCCATGCGGCGCGTGATGCCCTTGGCGACGATGTCGCGGGGCGCGAGCTCGGCGAGCTCGTGCTGGCCGAGCATGAAGCGGGTGCCGTCCGCGTCGACGAGATGTCCTCCCTCGCCGCGTACCGCCTCGGAGACCAGGGGCTGCTGGCCTTCCGCACCCGCGCCCAGGAACAGCACGGTGGGGTGGAACTGGACGAATTCGAGGTCGCTGACCTCGGCGCCCGCGCGCAGCGCGAGGGCCACGCCGTCGCCGGTCGAGACGGACGGGTTGGTGGTGGCCGAGAAGACCTGGCCCATGCCGCCGGTCGCGAGCACCACGGCGCGCGCGTGCACCGCGCCGACGCCGTCGTGCTGGCCCTCGCCCATGACGTGCAGGGTGACGCCCGCGGTGTGGCCTTCGGCGTCCGTCAACAGGTCCAGGACCAGGGCGTTCTCGATCGTACGGATGGTGCCGGCCGAGGGCTCGGCATCCGTGGCGTACTTGACCGCGTCCACCAGGGCGCGCGAGATCTCCGCGCCGGTCGCGTCGCCGCCCGCGTGCGCGATGCGGCGGCGGTGGTGGCCGCCCTCGCGGGTCAGCTCGATCTCGCCGGCCGCCGAGGTGTCGAAGTGGGCGCCGGTCGCGATGAGGCGGCGTACGGCGTCGGGTCCTTCGGTGACGAGGATGCGGACCGCTTCCTCGTCGCACAGGCCCGCGCCGGCCACCAGGGTGTCGTCCAGGTGCTGTTCGGGGGTGTCGCCCTCGCCGAGGGCCGCGGCGATGCCGCCCTGGGCCCAGCGGGTGGAGCCGTCGTCCAGGCGGGCCTTGGTGACGACGACCGTACGCAGACCCGTGGCCGCGCAGCGCAGGGCCGCCGTGAGGCCCGCTACGCCGGAGCCGACGACGACCACGTCCGCGTCGATGGACCAGCCGGGGGCCGGGGCGTGCAGCCGTATTCCGGTACCGGTGCCTGTCAGGGGGGTTCCTTCGGTGGTCATACGGCGGCTCCTGCTCCTGCTCCGAAGGTCAGCGGAAGGTTGTCGATCAGTCGGGTGGCGCCCACGCGCGCGGCGACCGCGAGGATCGCCTCGCCCGTGAAGCCGTCGCCGATCTCGGTGAAGTCGGCCGGGTCGACCAGGGCCAAGTAGTCCAGCGCGAGCGGGGGTTGGGCCCGGGCGGCATCGTCCAGTACGGCGCGTGCGGCCATGCGGACCGCGGTGGGGCCGCCGCTCGCCGCCTGGGCCACCGCATGGGTGTCGGCGGCGGCGCGGGCCTCGCCGAGGGCGGTCAGGGCGTCGACGCGCGCACGCGTGGCGGGCAGCGCCTCGGCACGCGCGTGGAGGGCGATTTGGGCGGCGAGGCGGTCGCGGCCCGCGAAGAGCGCGCCGGACAGGGCGAGCGCGGTCTGCCGCTCGGCGGCCGACAGGTAGCGGTTGCGGCTGGACAGGGCCAGGCCGTCGGCCTCGCGCACGGTCGGTACGCCGACGATCTCGACCCTGTAGTTCAGGTCGCGCACCATGCGGCGGATCAGGGCGAGTTGCTGGGCGTCCTTCTGTCCGTACAGGGCGACGTCGGGCGCCGTGAGGTGCAGCAGCTTGGCGACGACGGTGAGCATGCCGTCGAAGTGGCCGGGGCGCGAGGCGCCTTCGAGGCGCTCCCCCATGGGGCCGGCGGCGATGCGGACCTGGGGTTCGCCGCCCGGGTAGACCTCGTCGGCGGACGGCGCGAACACCACGTCCGCACCGGACTGTTCGGCGATCTGCCGGTCGGCGTCGAGGGTGCGCGGGTAGCGGTCCAGGTCCTCGCCCGCGCCGAACTGCAGCGGGTTGACGAAGACCGTGACGACGACCTGGCCGCGCTCGCCCGCGAGTTCGCGTGCGGCGCGGATCAGGGTCGCGTGGCCCTCGTGCAGGGCGCCCATCGTCATGACGACGGCGCGCGGGCCCTCGTGCGGGAGCGCGCGGAGTTCGTCGGCGGTGTGCAGCAGTTTGGTCATCGCGCGCCCCCCTCGGCGCCGGGCCCCGAATGAGTCCCGTTGGCCAGCACGCCGAGCAGGTCCTCGGCGAGTTCGGGCTTGAGCATGCCGTGCGCGAGCGCGCGGTCGGCGGTCGCGCGGGCCATCGCCAGATAGCCGGCGACGGTCCCCGGCGCGTGCTTGCGCAACTCCGCGACATGGGCGGCGACCGTGCCGGCGTCACCGCGCGCGACGGGGCCGGTGAGCGCGGCGTCGCCCGACCTGAGCGCGTTGTCCAGGGCGGCGCCGAGCAGCGGGCCGAGCATCCGGTCGGGGGCACCGACGCCCGCCTGCCGGAGCAGCTCCATCGCCTCGGCGACCAGCGTGACCAGGTGGTTCGCGCCGAGCGCGAGGGCCGCGTGGTAGAGCGGGCGGGCCGCTTCCTCGACCCACTCGGGCTCGCCGCCCATCTCGATGACGAGGGCCTCGGCGGCCAGCCGCAGCTCCTCGGGCGCGGTCACGCCGAAGGAACAGCCGGCCAGGCGGTGTACGTCGACGGGAGAGCCGGTGAACGTCATCGCGGGGTGCAGCGCGAGCGGCAGTCCGCCGGCCCTGAGGACGGGGTCGAGGACCTTGACGCCGTACCGCCCAGAGGTGTGCACGACCAGTTGGCCGGGGCGTACGGCGCCGGTCTCGGCGAGGCCCTGGACCAGGCCGGGCAGGGCGTCGTCCGGCACGGTCAGGAGCACCAGTTCGGACCGCTCGAGGACTTCGGCCGGCGTCACCAGGGGAACGTCGGGCAGCAGCTCGGCGGCCCGGCGCACCGAGGCCTCGGAGACGCCGGACGCGGCGACGGGGCGGTGCCCCGCGAGTTCCAGCGAGGCGGCGAGCGCGGGGCCGACCCGGCCCGCGCCGACGACCCCTACGGTGAGCCGGGCCGGGCGGTCCTTCGGCTCCTGCTGCTGGGTTACGTTCACGCGACGACGGCCTTCCGTTCCAGTCCGCTCGGGGTACCGGACGATTTCTCGTCATGTTAACGCGAGGTGTTCGGGGCGGGCCCGGCACTGTCCACAGGCTTGCGGGTCTCTCCACAGGCTTCCGAAGCCCTTCGAAAGTTATCCACAGGCTGTGCGCTTCCGGATGGGTGTGCGAGAGGATCTGTGGATGAGCGACGAGCAGCGGGGCGTGCGGGACGAGCAGGGCGTGCGGGACGAGGACGACCTCGATGCGGTGGCGCCGGACGCGCGCAAGCGGCGCTTCGCGGCCCGGCGCGCGGCCAAGCGGGTCCTGGCCCGGGGCGGGGCGGAGTTCACGCTCGCCGAAGGGCTGGCCCGGCTGACGGATGCCTCCCCGGAGGCGTACGACCTGGACGGGCCGGTCGACTTCTACGGGGACGGGATCGTGGCCGCCCTGGAGGAACGCGTCGCCGCGCTGCTCGGCAAGGAGGCCGGCGCGTTCTTCCCCACCGGCACCATGGCCCAGCAGGTCGCGCTGCGCTGCTGGGCGGGACGTACCGGGGACTCGACGGTCGCGCTGCATCCGCTCGCGCACCCCGAGCAGCACGAGCGGGGCGCGTTCGGCGCGGTCAGCGGCCTGCGCACGGTCCACCCCACGAGCGAACCGCGGCTGCCCACGGCCGAGGAGATACGGGACTTCGACGAGCCCTTCGGGACGCTGATGCTCGAACTGCCGCTCAGGGACGCCGGTTTCGTGCTGCCCACCTGGGAGGAGCTGACGGCGGTCGTCGCGGCCGCGCGGGAACGGGACGCCGTGGTGCACTTCGACGGGGCCCGGCTGTGGGAGTGCGCACCGCACTTCGGGCGGCCGCTGGACGAGATCGCGGACCTCGCGGACACCGTGTACGTGTCGTTCTACAAGTCGCTCGGCGGGCTCGGCGGGGCGGTGATCGCCGGGCCGCAGAGCTTTGTGGACGAGGCGAGGACCTGGCGGCACCGGTACGGCGGCCAGGTCTGGCAGCAGTATCCGACGGCGCTCTCGGCGCTCATCGGGCTCGATCGGGAGCTGCCCCGGCTTCCCTCGTACGTCGCCCACGCGCGCGTGGTCGCCGAGGCGCTGCGCGAGGGGTTCGCTCAGGCGGGGGTCGCGTGGGCGCGGGTGCATCCGGAGGTGCCGCACACCCATGAGTTCCAGGTGTGGCTGCCTTATCCGCCGGAGGTCCTTGATGAGGCTTCGGTGCGGCAGACGGAGGAGACGGGGGTCGGGCTGTTCAGGGTGTGGTGGTCGGCTGCGGGTGGGCCGCCCGGGGTTTCGCAGACCGAGGTGTCGGTGGGGGCGGCGGGGCTGGAGTGGTCGGCGGAGGATGTGCGGGGTGCTGTGCGGGACTTTGTGGGGCGGTTGCCGGGGTAGGTGGGCGGGGGATGTTTTCCCCGACCCGCCCCTTCCCGTAAGTCTGCGACGCCTTCCGCCCTGCGGGCAGTGTCCTCAAACGCCGGACGGGCTGGATGAATGGCTGGATGAGGAGTCGGACGAACCGGATGCCCGGCCCCTCAGCCTGGCCAGGAGACCGCGAGGGCGTCGCCCGGCCGGAGCGCCCGATGCCCGGGCGGCGTCCCTGAGTTCGGCGATGACGCGCCAGTCGTGGCGGCCGGGGGCCGGCGGGTGCGGGTCGCCGTGCTGGGCGGCGCGGTAGAGGTCGAGCGAGTACTGGGCTGTGATGCTCATGACAGAGCTGTCCTTTCGGTTGCCGGACATGGCGAAGCCGCTGGTCCGGGGAGGGTCCGTCCCGAGCCGTTCGCTCCGGACGAGATTCAGATTCCGCCTGTCGTCCGGGTCCGGTCACGTCGATTGACCAGAGCCGTCAATCGACGGTCGGGCTGTCGGTGGCGGGGTGCACCATGGGGACATGAGCGTCACGATCGACATCGCGGGACTGGCACCGGAGCGCATCTCCGTCGTGCCGTCGCCCCTCGCCGAGCTGGGTGCCGCGCTGCACGCGCTGGCCGAGCCCGCCCACCATCCGCATCTGCACGGGTGGGCCACCGCCGTGTGCTCGTCGCTCGACTCCTGCCTCGCCGACCGGCTGTGCGAGGCGGACTTCCTGTGGCGCACGACGTTCTCGGACGTCTTCGCACCGTTCGCCGCCGTCCCGGGCAACCGCGGCATCCCCGGCGCCACGCTCGCCGACGAGCTGGACCTGCTCGACAAGCTCACCGACCGCCAATTCGTCGATGCCGCCCTGGAGTTCACCTGCCAGGTGGAGTACGACATCCAGAGCCCGGACGTCCTGACCGACCCCGCGAGCCGACAGCGGGCCGTGGAGCTGGCCGCCACCCGTGGCGTGCCCCAACTGCGCTTCACCCAGCGGCTGCTCGATGACCCACCGGCCGTGCGGGCCTGGTTCCGGCGGCTCGTGGAGGACTGCGAGAAGGCGTTCTTCGCGGACCTCTGGGCCCGGATCAGCCCTGAGCTCGCCGCGGACGCCCGGCACAAGACGGAGCTCCTTCGCCACAAGGGTCTCGGCGAGGCCCTGAGCGCGGCGTCGGCGGCGGCCTCCCTGGACGTGCAGGCCGCGCGGATCACCGTCGACAAGATGTCCGTGGGCCGCACCAGGACCGGGGACGGCGGCCTCGCCCTCGTCCCCACCAGCATCGGCTGGCCGCACATCCTGGTGCTGCACCGCTTCGGCTGGCAGCCCTCGATCATGTACCCGGTCAGGGCGCCCGGCCCCGCCGCGCCCACCTCCGTCGAGCAGCTCACCCGGCGCATGGCCGCGCTTGCGCATCCTGCGCGTATGCGGCTGTGTCGGCATCTTGCGCGGGCCGCGTACACCACCAGCGAGTTGGCGGATGCGCATGGGATGACTGCGCCGGAGATATCTCGGCACCTGGGGGTGCTGAAGAAGGCCGGGCTGATCACGGCTCAGCGCCGTGGGCGCTATGTGCAGCATCAGCTGGATCTGAGTGCGGTGTCCCGCCTCGGCAGTGACTTCATTGAGGGTGTGCTGCGGTAGGGACGGGATTTTTCCCCTCCCCGCCCCTTCCCGTAAGTCTGCGACGCCTTCCGCCCTTCGGGCGGTGTCCTCAAACGCCGGACGGGCTGGATGTGAGGCCGGATGGGCTGAAGAGCGGAGGCAGCCGAAGGCACACGAGAGAGGCCGCTAGTCGAAGCGGATGTGCTTCACACCCGTCCAGGCCCGCCGGAGCCGCCCCTTCACCCGGCCGTCCGCATTCGGCAGCAGCGTAAGGCCCGCTGAAGCGGCGATCCGGTCCGCGACAGCCGGGACCGGGGTGCGGTCCGTTCGCAGGTGTTCCGCGAACTCCGGCTTGGCCAGCTGCTCCAGGCAGTGGTCCAGCTTGCGTACCGCGAAGCTCTCGCGACGCAGTGGAGCGTCCTGGCCGGCGACGTACTTCACCACGTGTCCGAAGTTCCGTTCGCGCAGCCGGTTCAGGACCGTCTCCCGGTCGGCGAGCAGGGCGAAGTGGCGGACGTCGTGGCCCTGTTCGCGCAGCCGGCCGAGGATCTCGGCGTAATAGTCGGTGTTCACCAGGGTCATCGGGGCGATCACCGTGCCCGGGTGCTTGGTCAGGGTGAGGTCGAGGACCTCGAAGACGCCCTGGCGCCAGGCGGGCAGGTCCTGGAAGTCTCCGCGCAGCGCGGGCGGCATCATGCGGTGCAGGCCGAAGCCCACCCGCTCCGGGTCGCAGACCACGCTCCCGGGAAGGCGTCGGTGCAGTTCGTACGCGGTCTGTGTCTTGCCCCCGCCGAAGGGGCCGTTGATCCAGAGCAGCATCGGCATCGCTCAGGCGCCTCCGCCGGCGCGCACCAGGCCCGTCTCATAGGCGAGGACCACGACCTGGACGCGGTCGCGCAGGCCCAGCTTGGTGAGGATGCGGCCCACGTGGGTCTTCACCGTGGCCTCGGACAGGACGAGGCGGCCCGCGATCTCGCCGTTCGACAGGCCCTGCGCCACCAGGATCATGACCTCGCGCTCGCGGTCCGTGAGGCGCTCCAGCTCCTTGTGCTGGTTGCCCTTGCCGCTGTCGGGCAGCATCGGCGCGAAACGGTCCAGGAGGCGGCGCGTGGTGGTGGGCGCGACGACCGCGTCACCGCTGTGCACGGACCGGATGGCGGCGAGGAGTTCGGCCGGCGGCACGTCCTTGAGCATGAAGCCGGAGGCACCCGCCTTCAGCCCCGAGAAGGCGTACTCGTCGAGGTCGAAGGTGGTCAGGATCAGCACCTTGGGCGGGTCGGGCTGCGCGCAGATCCGGCCGGTCGCCTCGACGCCGTCCAGCCTCGGCATGCGTACGTCCATCAACACCACGTCCACCGGCGTGGACTTGAGGACCTCCAGGGCCTCGGCCCCGTCGCCCGCCTCCGCGACGACCTCCATGTCCGGCTGTGCGGCGAGCACCATGCGGAAGCCGGTACGCAGGAGCGCCTGGTCGTCGACGAGCATTACGCGGATCGCCATGTCCGGCATTCCTCCAAGGTCATAAAGCGGGGCAAGTACTGACAGGTGTCAGTGGGCGGGCTTGAGCGGCAACAGTGCGCTGATGCGGAACCCGCCGCCGGGCCGGGGCCCCGCGTCGAGCGTGCCGCCGACCATACCGACGCGCTCGCGCATGCCGATCAGGCCGTGGCCGCGGCCGTCGGCGCCGCCGTCCTCGTACAGCTCGTGCGGGGCGCCCTTGCCGTCGTCCTCGACGAGCAGGCCGAGCCCGTCGTCGAAGTAGACGATGCGCACGCTCGCCCCGGCGTTCTCACCGCCGTGCTTACGGGTGTTGGTGAGGGCCTCCTGCACGATGCGGTAGGCCGTGAGCTCGACGCCGCTGGGCAGCGGGCGCGCGGTGCCCTCGATCTTGAAGTCGACGGTGAGGCCCGAGGAGCGCACCTGCTCGATGAGGTCGTCGATCTGCTCGACATCGGGCTGCGGGACGTATTCGCCGCCCTCGCGCGGCTCCCCGGTGCGCAGCACGCCGAGCAGCCGGCGCATCTCGGCGAGGGCCTGCCGGCCGGTTCCGGAGATGGTCTCCAGGGCCTTCTTGGCCTGGTCGGGCGCGTTGTCCATGACGTACGCGGCGCCGTCGGCCTGCACGACCATCACCGACACGTTGTGCGCGACGACGTCGTGCAGCTCGCGGGCGATCCGGGCCCGCTCGGCCGCGACCGCGACCTTGGCCTGGGCCTCGCGCTCCTGCTCCAGGCGGGTGTTGCGCTCCTCGAGCTGGGCGAAGTAGGCGCGCCGGGTGCGGATCGAGTCGCCGAGCACCCAGGCGAGCACGAAGGGCAGCATCGAGAACCCGGCGAAGAGGATGTTGCCCCACGAGCCGGTGTTCTCGTCGGGCCAGCGCAGCTGCGCGATCGGCGCCGCGAGCACGCCGCCGATCAGCGCGAACCTGCGGGCCCACACGGCGCCCTCCGCGGCCACGGTGTAGATGATCACCAGCATCGCGAAGTCGGTCGGCATCACACCGATGTCGACGATCACCTGGACGACGCCCATGAAGGCCGAGAGCAGCAGCATCTTCTCGGGGGCGCGGCGGCGCAGCGCCACGACCACGCACTGCGTCACGACGATCAGCACCCCGACGCCGAGCTGCCAGTCGGCATAGCGCTGGATGCCCCGGGCGGCCTCGTCCACGTCCTGCGGGCCGTTCCCCATGGCGAACAGCCCCACGAGCGACACCAGGAACAGGACGACAGCCCAGAAGCTGTCGACACCGGTCGGGTGTCTGCGGAGGAAGTCGTAGAGGCGCTGCACGTAACCCAGCGTAGGTACGTGCCACACGTGCGGGGGTCAACCGCAGGTTCGATCCGTGGACCGGGCGCCTACTCCCCAAGGTGGAGGTCCCCATAGCCTGCGGTCTGTGAAGAACGGCGACGCGACGGACGAGACGGGCACGGGACACGGGTGGCGCGGGTGGCGCGAGGCGGCCGCCGAAGCGCTCTACGGACCCGGCGGCTTCTATCTGCGCCCCGAGGGCCCGGCCGGTCATTTCCGCACGTCAGTGCATGCGTCACCGCTGTACGCGGCCGCTGTGGCCCGGCTCCTTGTACGCGTGGACGAGGCCCTGGGCCGGCCGCCCGAGCTGGCTTTCGTGGACGTCGGGGCGGGGCGCGGGGAGCTCTCGGCGGGCGTGCTCGCGGCGCTGCCCGCAGAAGTGGCGGCACGCGCGCGTGCCCATGCGGTGGAGCTGGCCGCGCGGCCGGAAGGGCTCGACGATCCCCGGATCGAGTGGACCGCCGAGGTGCCGGTGGGGCTGACGGGGCTGCTGTTCGCGAACGAGTGGCTCGACAATGTGCCGCTTGATGTGGTCGAGGTGGACGAGGACGGGGTGGCCCGGCTGGTTCTGGTCCGTGCGGACGGCGCGGAATCCCTGGGGGCCGAGCCCGGCGAGGCCGACGCCGCGTGGCTGCGGCAGTGGTGGCCGTTCGCCGATGCCGACGACGATGCCGGGCCCGGCCTTCGGGCGGAGATCGGCCGGCCTCGCGATGCGGCCTGGGCCAAGGCTGTCGGGTCCCTGGAGCGCGGCCTCGCCGCGGCCGTCGACTATGCCCACGGGCAGGATTCCCGCCCTCCGTTCGGCACGCTCACCGGCTTCCGCGAGGGCAAGGAGTGCCGGCCCGCGCCGGACGGGTCCTGCGACATCACCGCTCACGTCGCCCTCGACGCCTGCGCGCAGGCCGCCGCGGACTCCGGGCCCGCCGGGGGGACGTACCGCCTGACCACCCAGCGGGAGGCCCTGCACGCCCTCGGCGTGAGCGGCGGCAGGCCCCCACTCGCCCTCGCGGCCGGCGATCCGGCGGCGTACGTCCGCGCGCTCGCCGGCGCGGGAGAGGCCGCCGAACTCACCGCGAAGGGCGGGCTCGGCGACTTCGGGTGGCTGCTGCAGCCCGTCGGCGTACGGCTGGAAGAGCTGTTTGACGACCTACTTGTCGTCGATGGCGAAAATGACGCCCTACTTGTCGATGTCCCCGACCACGAAGAACAGTGACCCGAGAATCGCCACCATGTCCGCGACCAGCGTCCCCGGCAGCAGCACCGCGAGCGCCTGGATGTTGTTGTACGACGCCGAGCGCAGCTTCAGCCGGTACGGGGTCTTCTCGCCCTTGCTGACGAGGTAGTAGCCGTTGATGCCGAGGGGATTCTCGGTCCAGGCGTACGTATGGCCCTCGGGAGCCTTGAGGACCTTCGGGAGGCGCTGGTTGATCGGGCCCGGCGGCAGGTCGGCGATGCGGTCGAGGCAGGCGTCGGCGAGGTCGAGGGCGTTGTGGGTCTGCTCCAGGAGCACCTCGAAGCGGGCCAGGCAGTCGCCCTCCTGGCGGGTCACCACCTTGAGCGTGTCCTGCAGTTCGCCGTAGGCCAGGTACGGCTCGTCGCGGCGCAGGTCGAAGTCGACGCCCGAGGCACGGGCGATCGGACCGCTCACGCCGTACGCGTGCACCGCCTCCGGGGACAGCACGCCGACGTTCCGGGTACGGCCGCGGAAGATCTCGTTGCCGAGCACGAGACGGTCGTACACGTCCATCCGCGAACGCACCGAGGCGATCGCGGCGCGCACGCGCGTGGTCCAGCCGAGCGGCAGGTCCTCCTTGAGGCCGCCGACGCGGTTGAACATGTAGTGCATGCGGCCGCCGGAGACTTCCTCCATGACGGCCTGGAGTTCCTCGCGCTCACGGAAGGCGTGGAACACCGGGGTGATTCCGCCCAGTTCGAGCGGGTACGAACCCAGGAACATCAGGTGGTTGAGCGTGCGGTTGAGCTCGGCGAGCAGCGTGCGCGTCCACACGGCGCGCTCGGGGACCTCCATGCCGAGCATCCGCTCCACGCCCATGACCACACCGAGCTCGTTCGAGAACGCGGAGAGCCAGTCGTGCCGGTTGGCCAGCATGACGATCTGCCGGTAGTCGCGCGCCTCGAAGAGCTTCTCGGCGCCGCGGTGCATATAGCCGATGACCGGCTCCGCGTGCTGGATGCGCTCGCCGTCGAGGACGATGCGCAGGCGCAGCACGCCGTGCGTGGACGGGTGCTGGGGGCCGATGTTGAGCACCATGTCGGTGCTCTCCGCGGCGCCGCCGATGCCGACCGTCGTCGTCTCGCGCTCCGTCTCGGTCACCGTGTTGGGACCCGTCTGGGTACTCATGGCGAACAGTCTCTCGTACGTAGGGTGGGTTCATGGAAACGGGGATGCAGGGGATGACGGGCGACGGCGGCCCGAAGGCCGAACCGCCGGGTGCCGCCCCGGGGACAGAGGCCGCGAAGGCGCTGGAACCGGTGTGGACCGGGCTGCCGCAGGCGATGCTGACGATGCGCAGGCTGCTGCTCGTGGTGTGGCTCGGTCCGCTCGCGGTCGGGCTCGCGCTGCTGCTCTGGCTGACCGCGGGGCCGGTGTGGGCGGCGTTCGCGCTGATTCCGGCCGGGCTTCTGGTGTGGGGCTGGCCGATGCTGGGACGCAACTGGCGGTCGTGGCGGTATGCCGAGCGGGCCGACGACCTGCTGATCCAGCGCGGGGTGCTGTGGCGCGAGGAGACGGTGGTGCCGTACGGCCGGATGCAGCTGGTCGAGGTGGAATCGGGGCCGCTGCAGCGGAAGTTCGGGCTCGCGAGCCTGCAGCTGCACACGGCGGCCGCGGCGACCGACGCGACGATCCCCGGGCTCGACCCGGCGGAGGCCGAGCGACTGCGGGACCGGCTGACGGAGCTGGGCGAGGCACGATCGGCGGGGCTGTGAGCGGCGACGAACCCACGACAAAGCAGTCTTCACAGGACGTGCAGGAGCGGCGACTGCACCCCGTCACCCCGCTGCGGCGGGCCTGGGCGCCCTTCGCGGTGATCACCGGGTGGGCCGTGCACGACGTGGGCGAGGCGCAGCGGCGGGTCTCCGACCTGGGGCCGGCGTACCTGCTGCTCGGGGCCTTCGGACTGCTGGTGTGCGGGGCGCTCTACGGCTTCCTGAGCTGGTGGTTCACGCACTTCGCCGTCACGGAGACCGAACTGCGGGTGCGGACCGGGCTGATCTTCCGGCGCACCGCGCACATCCGCCTCGACCGGCTCCAGGCCGTCGACATCAACCAGCCGCTGTTCGCCCGCTTCTTGGGCGTGGTCAAGCTGAAGATGGACGTCATCGGGACGGACTCCAAGGACGAGCTGGCCTATCTGGGCGAGCGGGACGCGCGGGCGCTGCGGGCCGAACTGCTCGCCCGCGCGGCCGGGTTCGCGCCCGAGACGGCGCACGAGGTGGGCGAGGCGCCGGTGGAGGGGCTGCTGCACGTGGCGCCGGGCCGGCTCGCGGTGGCGATGGTGCTCTCCGCCTCCACCTGGGCGCTGCTCCTTGCCGCGCTGGTGGTGCCGCCGCTCCTCTGGTTCGCGACGCACAGCTGGGGGCTGCTGCTCGGCACCGGCATCCCGCTGCTCGGCGGGGCCGGGGCGAGCACGGTGGGGCGGTTCGTGAAGGAGTACGACTGGACGGTGGGCGAGTCGCCGGACGGGCTGCGCATCGACCACGGGCTGCTCGACAAGGCCCATGAGACGGTGCCGCCGGGGCGGGTGCAGACCGTGCGCATCGTGGAGCCGCTGCTGTGGCGCAGGCGGGGCTGGGTGCGGGTGGAGCTGGCGGTCGCGGGCTCGTCCAACAGCGTGCTTGTGCCGGTGGCGCCGCGGGAGTTGGCCGAGTCGGTGATCGCCCGGATCCTGCCGGGGGTGCGGGTGCCGGCGGCGGCCGAGCTGGTGCGGCCGCCGAAGCGGTCGTGGTGGTGTGTGCCGGTGTGGTGGCGCGGTTATGGGTTCGCGGTCACGGACCAGGTGTTCGCGGCGGGTTCGGGCGTGGTCTCGCGCACGCTGTCGCTGGTGCCGCACGCCAAGGTGCAGAGCGTACGGCTGACGCAGGGGCCGTGGGAGCGGCTGTGGGGCGTCGCCGACGTACATGTGGAGACGGGCGCCAACACGACGGTGGCGGCCCGGCTGCGGGATGCAGGCGAGGCGGCGGAGCTGCTGCAGGCGCAGGCGGACCGGTCGCGCACGGGGCGGCGGACGGCCCGGCCTGACCGGTGGATGGCCGCGCCTGCCGAGTGAGTCGGACCGGGGGCCGGTGCGGGCCCTCGGTCAGGAAACTGCCGCAAGGACAGTGGCGTACGAACGGTCAGGAAACGGTCGTACGAAGGAGCTTCAGGAAATCGCGGTGCGAAGCTCCGCCACATCGAGCTGCTCGGTCTCGTCGTGCGCGGTGAGGTCGATGACCTGGCCGACGGCCCGCTCGGCGGGCCCCGCCGGCTTGAACCCCGCCTCGGCGTCGGCCTTGTGGACCGCGAGGGCCTCCGCACCGACCACGTCGGCCAGGTCCTCGTTCTGCACCGCTTCGAGCGCGGCCGGGCTCTGCCCCGCCTTCGTCCCGAAGAAGTCGAAACCGCCCACGGCACTGCGCCGCACCGGGGCGTGCGGCACCACGGCTGCGGCGGCCGGCACCGCGTAGTGCCGCGAGGTCGGCGCGGGGGCGGCCGCACGCTGGTGCGCGTGAGCGTCGGCCGCCACGGGCTTCCCCTGCGGGGCGCCCGCCTCTTCCTTGCTCTGATCTGCCTTGCTCTGATCCGCCTTGCTCTGCGCTGTCTCGCTCTGGTCCACGTCGCGCTGAGCCGGCACCTCGCCCGCCTTGCGCGCGAGCTTCATCAGGGCCGCGTCGGCCCGCAGATACAGCGCGGGAGTCGGCGCCCCACGCCGTGCCTCGCCCCCGGCGGGCGGCAGCGCCTTCGCCGGTGCGGCCGCCTCGATCGCGAGCTGCCTGCGGCCTTCGAGCGCGCTGGCCCGCTCGGTCTCGGCGGTGGCGTACCGGCGCAGCAGGGCCGCGTGCTCGGTGCGCAGCGCCGCGAGTTCGGCGCGCTTGGAGCGGACCTTGGCCTCGAGCTTGCCGCGCAGCTCGCGGGACTCGTCGAGGTCCGACTCCAGCTCGGCTATGTGTTCTTCGTGCTTCCACTGGTCGCTCGCCCGGGCGCGGGTGAGCTCGGCGACGCGCTTGCCCGCGTGCCGGTCCCAGCGGCGCATGACGATCGCACCCACGACCGCCGCGGCCGCGGCGGCGCCGGCCAGCGAGCGGATGACCAGGGGTTCCGCCACGATCCAGGCCGCGGCGGCGCACACCACGGAGACGCCGGCGACCGTCGAGGGAGGAAGCACCCTGTGCAGGGGTGGCGAATGGCGGTGACGTCCACGTGGCATGGCCAGAAACTTACCGCGCGTACGCAAGGGGCGGAGCCCCGCTCGGCAATCTGTTCCCTTGTGGTTACGAAGCCCCCATAAGGTTTACTCCGCAACTATCCACTCCCCGCCCTCAGTTGCCCCTCGGCCGTTCCGGCCGATCCACTGATCCGCCGATCCGGACGATCTACTGGGGCGCGGTCAGCCTGCTGCTGAGCCACACCAGGGCCGGCGGGATCTCGCGCCGCCAGGTGTTGAAGTTGTGGCCGCCGCTGTCGAGGATGATCGACGACATGCGCGTGGGCGGCTTGAAGTCCTCGATGAACTTCATGGTGTCGTCGTAGTTGCTCTCGCCCTGCTTGCTGCTGGTCGTCAGGAGCGAGACCTTCGGCGCGGGCGCGTTCTTCTGGAGCCACAGCAGGTCGGCCCGGTTCTCCAGGTCCTTGTCGCCGTGGAAGAGGTCGCCGGTGGTGTCGTCGATGGGCGCCCTGTAGTTGGCGGAGAGGCCCGCCCCTGCGCCGTAGCGTTCGGAGTGCTTCATCGCGATCTTCAGGGCGCAGTAGCCACCGGTGGAGTTGCCGATGACGCCCCAGTTCTCGGGCTTGGTGCCGACGCGGTAGTGATCGGCGATCGCGTCGGGAAGGTCCTTGCCGAAGAACGTCTCGGTCTTGGGACCGCCGGGTATGTCCACGCATTCGGTGTCCCGCGGGGGCGCCACCGTGGGCCGCAGCATGACCAGGACCATCGGCATCATCTTGCCCTTGGCCGCCTCACTGTGGGCGGTCGCCGGGTAGCGCAGTCCGTTGAGCAGGTTCTCCGCGGTGCCGGGGTAGCCGGTGATCACCGTGGCCACCGGGAACTTGCGGTCCTTGTCCTTGAAGTACTCGGGCGGCAGGTAGACATAGGCCTGGGTGGCTATGTCGGACTCCTTGCCGAGCACCTCGATCTTCTGGATCTGGCCGCCCACCTTGGGCTTGCCGCCGCCGGGCACGTTCTTCACTGCCTGCTTGCCGACGACCTTGACCCGGCCCTCGGTGCCGCCCGCCTTGTCGTGGTCCTGTACGACGCCCAGCTCCTGCTCCTGGCCGAAGAGGTCGCCCCAGGAGGCGTAGAACTCGAAGGACCGGTTGGCGGCCAGGCCGACCGAGCTGAAGACCATGATCTGCGTCGCCGCGAGCAGGCCGATGCGGCCGAGCACGGCCTTCCAGCTGCGCCCTGCGAGCTTCGGCCAGAGCCAGACCGTGCCGATGAACAGCAGCACGGCCAGCAGTACGGCCAACGCAAGGACCAGGTTGCTCTTTAGTCCCATGGGGTGTTCCTGCCTGCGCTTTCTGCCCGACTCGGCGACGGGGCTTCGAGGTTGATGCCGAAATTCCTGAGCGGAGAGTGAACCCATCTCCCGATCGCGCCGTCCTAGAGGGCGCAATTTGTCCGGCAGTAAATCCTTGGCCGGGCTCCAGCTCTCTCGCAGAACTACGGGATGCGATGTCTGTCAGGATAGATGGGGAAATGTCGGGCGTGGTTCCGAGCCGGGTACGCCGCATACTGCGGGGCCCCAGCCCGGAGCGCGTCCCTGCCCTGGTCGCCACCGCCTGCACGCTGGTAGGCCTGCTGGACATCGCAGCCGGCGTCTTCCCGCGGTTCCGGCACAGCCGGATCCACACGCTCGCCGAAGTGCTGCCGGGGGCGCTGGGGCCCTTCGCGGCCGCTCTGGCGCTCAGCGCGGGCGTCCTGCTGCTGTACCTGGCCCACGGCCTGCGACGCCACAAGCGGCGCGCCTGGCGGGCCGCGGTGGTGCTGCTGCCCGCGGGGGCCGTGGCCCAGTTCGTGTACCGGCACTCGATCATCGGCGTAGTGATCGCGGGCGTGCTTCTCGCGCTCCTGTTGCGCCATCGGAGTGAATTCGACGCCCTTCCGGATCCCCGCAGCCGCTGGCGGGCGCTCACCAATTTCTTCCTGATGGGCACCTTCTCACTCGGCCTCGGCACGGTCGTCGTCGGCACCCACCCGCACAACGTCATCGGGGACCCCAGCCTCGCCGACTACCTGACCCACGTCGTCTACGGCCTGTTCGGCTTCGAGGGCCCCATCGACTACACGGGACGTACGTCCTGGACCGTCGGCTACTCCCTCGGCGCGCTCGGCCTGCTGACCGCGATCACCACGATCTACCTGGCCTTCCGCCCCGAGCACCCGGCAGCACGGCTTACCGACGACGAGGAGAAGCAGCTGCGCGAGCTCCTCGACAAGCACGGCGCCCGCGACTCCCTCGGCCACTTCGCGCTCCGCCGCGACAAGGGCGTCGTCTTCTCGCCCAGCGGCAAGGCCGCCGTCACCTACCGCGTCGTCTCCGGCGTGATGCTCGCGAGCGGCGACCCGATCGGCGATGTCGAGGCCTGGCCCGGCGCCATCGAGCGCTTCATGGACGAGGCGAAGGCCCACTCCTGGACCCCCGCCGTCATGGGCTGCTCCGAGACCGGCGGCCAGGTCTGGACCCGCGAGACCGGGCTCGACGCCCTCGAGCTGGGCGACGAGGCGGTGGTGGATGTCGCGGATTTCTCCCTCACCGGGCGCGCGATGCGAAACGTGCGCCAGATGGTCAAGCGCATCGAGCGCAATGGCTACGAAACCCGCGTACGGCGCGTTCGTGATCTCACCCCGCAGGAGCTGGAGGCCGTCCAGCGCGCCGCCACCGACTGGCGCGGCACCGACACCGAGCGCGGCTTCTCCATGGCGCTCGGCCGCATCGGCGACCCCGGCGACCTGGACTGTCTCATCGCCACCGCGCACAAGAAGGACGAAGTCCTGGGTCCGTACGGCGACTTGAAGGCCGTCATCCACTTCGTGCCGTGGGGCAAGGACGGCGCCTCGCTGGAGCTGATGCGCCGTGACCGCTCGGCCGACCCGGGCATGAACGAGCTGCTGATCGTGGCCTCTCTGCAGGCCGCCCCGCAGCTGGGCATCAAGCACGTCTCGCTGAACTTCGCGATGTTCCGCTCGGCCCTCGCCCGCGGCGAGAAGCTCGGCGCGGGGCCGGTGCTCCGCTTCTGGCGCGGACTGCTCGTCTTCCTGTCCCGCTGGTTCCAGATCGAGTCGCTGTACAAGTTCAACGCGAAGTTCCGCCCCCGCTGGGAGCCCCGCTTCGTCGTCTTCCGCAGCACCCGCGACCTGCCCCGCATCGGCTTCGCCGCGATGCAGGCCGAGGGCTTCGTGAACCTGGCGATGCCCCGCTTCATCCGCCCCGCCCGCAAGGTCCAGCGCCCCTGCCCGCACATAGCTCCGCTGGAGCGGCAGGAGCGCGAGGTCCAGACGGCGTGAAGGACCTCCGGTGCGGCCTAGGCTGGTGACATGAGTACGTTGCGCCGCCAAGGCCGCGGCCGGGTCGAGGGCCTGCCCGAGTGGGACCGCTGTGCGGTCATGGGAGTCGTCAATGTGACGCCCGACTCCTTCTCCGACGGCGGCCGCTGGTTCGACACCACGGCCGCCGTGAAGCACGGCCTCGACCTGGTCGCGGAGGGTGCCGACCTGGTGGACGTCGGCGGTGAGTCGACCCGCCCCGGCGCCTCCCGCGTGGACGAGGGCGAGGAGCTGCGCCGGGTCGTCCCGGTCGTGCGGGGCCTGGTCTCCGAGGGCGTCACGGTCTCCGTGGACACCATGCGCGCCACGGTCGCCGAGCAGGCACTCGCCGCCGGTGCCCGCCTCGTCAACGACGTCAGCGGCGGCCTCGCCGACCCCGCGATGATCCCGGTCGTCGCGGCCGCCGAGGCCCCGTTCGTCGTCATGCACTGGCGCGGCTTCAGCCAGGACATGAACAGCCGCGCGGTGTACGCCGATGTCGTCAAGGAGGTCGTCGACGAGCTCCACGCGCGCGTGGAGGCCGTCATCGAGGGCGGCATCGCCCCGGAGCGCGTCATCGTCGACCCGGGCCTCGGCTTCGCCAAGAACGCCGAGCACGACCTGGCCCTGGTCGCCCACATGCAACAGCTGCACACCCTGGGCCACCCGATCCTGGTCGCCGCCTCCCGCAAGCGGTTCCTCGGCCGGGTCCTCGCGGCCGGCCCGGACGCCGCCCCACCGCCCGCGCGGGAGCGGGACGCCGCCACCGCCGCGGTCTCCGCGATCGCCGCCCACGAGGGCGCCTGGGCGGTCCGCGTGCACGAGGTACGGGCCACGGCGGACGCCGTGCGCGTCGCCCGCGCGGTCGAGGGAGCCCAGTGACGGAGCACGCGGAACGTACGGACGAGGAAGCCGTCGAAGACGCCAACACCGCCTTCTACGAGGCCATGGAGCGCGGCGACTTCGAGGAGCTCTCCGACCTCTGGCTGACCGGCGACGAGGGCGACGGGGTGTCCTGCATCCACCCCGGCTGGCCCGTGCTCAGCGGCCGCGGCGAAGTCCTCAGGTCGTACGCCCTGATCATGGCGAACACCGAGTACATCCAGTTCTTCCTCACCGACCTGCGCATCGGCGTCAGCGGCGACACCGCCCTGGTCACCTGCACCGAGAACATCCTCAGCGGCGGCCCGGCCGAGGAGGGCGGCGAGCTCGGCCCGCTCGTCGGCCAGCTCGTCGTCGCCACGAATGTGTTTAGGCGCACACCCGACGGCTGGAAGATGTGGTCCCACCACGCCTCCCCGGTCCTTTCCGATGCAGACGACGAAGAGGACGGCGACAGCGGCGACGACAACAACGCCGCAGGCGGAGAGTCCCCCGCCTGAGTGGGTAGGGGCCCCTTTGGTGATTGAAAACCGGGCCCCTGGGTATGGGCGGCTACCAGCCGTCGGCCTGCTTGTCCATAGCCCCCATGGGCAAGCGCTGTCGGTGCTCGCAGGTAGATTCGAATGGGGCTGGTGTGCCGACCGCACTCGACACGAGCCCAAAGAACCGACTGATTGCAGGAGTGATTCGCGTGGATCGTGTCGCGCTGCGCGGCCTCAAGGCCCGTGGGCACCACGGTGTCTTCGCCCACGAACGCGAGGAGGGCCAGACCTTCATCGTCGACCTGGTCCTGAGCCTGGACACCAGGGCGGCCGCTGCCGGCGACGACCTGACGAAGACCGTTCACTACGGCGTGGTGGCCGAGGAGGTCGTGGCCGTGGTCGAGGGCGAACCCGTCGACCTGATCGAGACCCTCGCCGAGCGGATCGCTCAGCAGTGCCTCAAGTACGACGCCGTCCAGCAGGTCGAGGTCGTCGTGCACAAACCCGAGGCGCCGATCACCGTGCCGTTCGACGACGTGACCATCACCATCACCCGGAGCCGAGTATGACTGCGTTTTCTACGACCGGTCAGAGCGACCCGACCGTACAGCCGGTGCCCGCCTCCGTCGTGGAGCGGGTGGACGCCGCCGACACCACCCTCAGCAACCCCAAATTCGCCGTGGTCGCCCTCGGCAGCAATCTGGGCAACCGCCTGGAGACGCTGCAGGGCGCCGTGGACGCCCTGGAGGACACCCCCGGCCTGCGGGTGAAGGCCGTGTCCCCGGTGTACGAGACGGAGCCGTGGGGCGTCGAGCCGGGCACCCAGCCCTCGTACTTCAACGCGGTCGTGATCATCAAGACGACCCTGCCCCCGTCCTCGCTCCTGGAGCGGGCGCACGCGGTGGAAGAAGCGTTCCATCGCGTACGTGACGAGCGCTGGGGCCCGCGCACCATCGACGTCGACATCGTGGCGTACCAGGACGTCGTCTCGGACGACCCGGTGCTGACCCTGCCGCACCCGCGCGCCCACGAGCGCGCCTTCGTCCTCGCCCCCTGGCACGACGTCGACCCGGAGGCGGTCGTCCCCGGCCGCGGCCCGGTCGCCCAGCTCCTCTCGCAGGTCACCCGCGAGGGCGTGGCCCCGCGCGTGGACCTGGAACTTCGGCTGCCCGAGTAGTCGTTAGGGTCTAGCGGGTTCGTACGACAGTGGGTCGTCACGCCGACGAGGAAGGCCGATCGTGAAGCAGCTGCGCATCAGGACGCTGATCGGCCTGTTCCTCGTGGCCGGGGTGCTGTCCTGGGCGGGCGCCAGGATGTGGGACTCACTCGGCAATCTGCCGAGCGTCCCGCTGGCCGCCCCGATCGTCCTCGCGGTGATCGCCGTGGTCCTGGTGGCCACCGCCCTGTCCCTGCGGTCCCGGCTGCGCGCCCAGCGCGAGCGCCGGCCGGGCGCCAAGGGCGTGGAGCCCCTGATGGCGGCCCGCGCGGTGGTCTTCGGGCAGGCCAGCGCATTGGTCGCGTCCCTGGTCGCCGGGATGTACGGCGGCACGGGCGTCTTCCTGCTCACCAAGCTCGACCTGCCGGCCCGCCGGGACCAGGCGTTCTACGCGGGCTTCTCGGTCCTCGCCGGCGCGGCCGTGATCGCTGCGGCGATCTTCCTGGAACGCGTGTGCAAGCTTCCGGAGGACGACGAGACCGAGGGTGCGGCGGCCTGATACCGGCCGCCCGCGAGCCTGCTCCGATCGTCTAGCGAGCCATGATCAGGCTCATGGCCTCATTGCGGGTCGCCGGATCCCGCAACTGCCCCCGCACGGCCGACGTGATGGTCTTCGCGCCAGGCTTACGCACGCCCCGCATCGTCATGCACATGTGCTCGCACTCCACGACCACGATCACGCCGCGCGGCTCCAGGATCTCCATCAGGGAGTCCGCGATCTGCGTGGTCAGCCGCTCCTGCACCTGCGGGCGGCGGGCGAACACGTCGACCAGGCGGGCCAGCTTGGACAGCCCCGTGATCTTGCCGTCGGTGGACGGGATGTAGCCGACGTGGGCGACCCCGTGGAACGGCACCAGGTGGTGCTCGCAGGAGCTCATGACCTCGATGTCCTTCACCAGGACCATCTCGTCGTGACCGAGGTCGAAGGTCGTCGTCAGGACGTCCTCGGGCTTCTGCCACAGGCCCGCGAATATCTCCTTGTACGCGCGTGCCACCCGCCCCGGCGTGGCCCGCAGGCCCTCCCGGTCCGGGTCCTCGCCCACGGCGATCAGGAGCTCGCGCACGGCGTTCTCGGCCCGCTTCTCGTCGAACTCGCCGATCGAGCCCTCGCCCTCAAGCGTCACCGGGTCGGTCATCAGTGCCTCGCTCCTGTTTCGTCTGCGTCCAGGCACGAAAAGTGCCGCGCCCCCCAGGCTAGAACCTGGGGGGCGCGGCATCCATTCCGGGCCCCGTGGGGCCGCTGAGCCGTGGCTCAGCTCTCCGGGCTGTCCTCCGGCGCCGGGGCCTTGGTGAGCTCCGGTGCGGCGGCCTGCTCGGTGGCGGAGGCCGTCACGGCCGGCGTCGCACCGTTCGCGCCGTTCGTCAGTGCCAGCTCCCGGGGGGAGAGCACCGGCGGACGGGTGGACGGCGTACGCCGCGAGGAACCGGTCCACGCCGGACGGGCCGGACGCTTCACGATCGGCGCGAAGACCTCAGCGATCTGCTCCTTGCTGAGCGTCTCCTTCTCGAGGAGCTCGAGAACCAGGGCGTCGAGGACGTCGCGGTTCTCGACGAGAATCTCCCACGCTTCGTTGTGCGCGGTCTCGATGAGCTTCTTGACCTCTTCGTCGACCAGCGCCGCGACCTCTTCCGAGTAGTCCCGCGGGTGCGACATCTCGCGGCCCAGGAACGGCTCGGTGTTGTCGCCACCGAACTTGATCGCGCCGAGCCGCTCGGTCATGCCGTACTGCGTGACCATGGCTCGCGCCGTGGCCGTGGCCTTCTCGATGTCGTTCGCCGCGCCCGTCGTCGGGTCGTGGAAGACGAGTTCCTCGGCCGCGCGCCCGCCCAGCATGTATGCCAGCTGGTCGAGCATTTCATTGCGCGTGGTCGAGTACTTGTCCTCGTCCGGGAGCACCATCGTGTATCCGAGGGCACGCCCACGGGACAGGATCGTGATCTTGTGGACCGGGTCGGAGTTGGGCGAAGCCGCCGCGACCAGGGCGTGGCCGCCCTCGTGGTACGCGGTGATCTTCTTTTCCTTGTCCGACATGATCCGGGTCCGCTTCTGCGGGCCCGCCACGACGCGGTCGATCGCCTCGTCCAGGGAGTGATTGTCGATCAGCTTCTTGTCGCTGCGCGCCGTCAGGAGCGCCGCTTCGTTCAGCACGTTCGACAGGTCCGCGCCCGTGAAGCCGGGCGTACGCCGGGCAACCGCGCCCAGGTCGACGTCCGGGGCAACGGGCTTGCCCTTCTGGTGGACCTTGAGGATCTCCAGGCGGCCCAGCATGTCCGGACGGTCGACCGCGATCTGCCGGTCGAAACGGCCGGGGCGAAGGAGCGCCGGGTCCAGGATGTCGGGCCGGTTCGTGGCGGCGATCAGGATGACGCCGCCCTTCACGTCGAAGCCGTCCATCTCGACGAGCAGCTGGTTCAGCGTCTGCTCGCGCTCGTCGTGACCACCGCCGAGGCCGGCGCCGCGGTGGCGGCCGACCGCGTCGATCTCGTCGACGAAGACGATCGCCGGGGCGTTCGCCTTGGCCTGCTCGAAGAGGTCGCGGACACGGGAGGCACCGACACCGACGAACATCTCGACGAAGTCGGAACCGGAGATCGAGTAGAAGGGGACCCCCGCCTCACCGGCGACGGCGCGCGCGAGCAGCGTCTTACCGGTACCGGGCGGGCCGTAGAGCAGCACACCCTTGGGGATCTTGGCGCCGACTGCCTGGAACTTCGCCGGCTCCTGCAGGAACTCCTTGATCTCGTGGAGTTCCTCGACCGCCTCGTCCGAACCCGCCACATCGGCGAACGTCGTCTTCGGGGTGTCCTTGGTGATCAGCTTGGCCTTGGACTTCCCGAAGTTCATGACTCGGGAGCCGCCGCCCTGCATCTGATTCATCAGGAACAGGAACACGACAACGATGAGGACGAAGGGCAGCAGCGACAGCAGCACCCCGACGAACATGTTCTGCTTCGTCGGCGAGACGGTGTAGCCGTCCTTGATGTCGCCGTTGTTGTAGTTCTCCTGCAGCTTGCCGGCGATCTGGACACCCTGATCGCCGATGTAGCTGGCCTGGATCTTGGTGCTGCCGCCGTACTTGTCCTTGTCGGCGCCGTCCTTCAGATCGACCTTGATGATCTGCTCGTCGCCGGTGGTCAGCTTGGCGGACTGCACCTGCTTGTCAGTGATCGCCTTGTAGACCTGGCCGGTGTCCACCGTCTTGTAGCCGCCGGACGAGCCGACGACCTGCATCAACACGACCACGGCGAGGACGGCCAGCACGATCCACATGACCGGCCCACGGAAGTATCGCTTCACGTCCATCCATACGGAGCGAGAACGCCCCGTCCCTCCTGCCACAGTGAGTTTGATAAGGCTGATGAGTTACTGAAAAAGACTGTTCTTCGGACGGTACCCCAGCATTGTCACCCGAAGCCGCAGGGGACGGCGGGCAATCCCGTCTTCCCCTGCTCCAACGGCGGGAATCGGGTGTGGGTTCCCGGGAGCCGGACTGTGCTGGTCGGGGGGACTCAGCCGCCGTAGACGTGCGGCGCGAGCGTTCCGACAAACGGGAGGTTCCGGTACTTCTCGGCGAAGTCCAGGCCGTATCCCACGACGAACTCGTTGGGGATGTCGAAGCCGACCCACTCGACGTCGATGGAGACCTTGGCCGCCTCGGGCTTGCGCAGGAGGGTGCAGATCTTCAGGGACTCGGGCTCGCGGGAGCCGAGGTTGGAGATCAGCCAGGACAGGGTCAGGCCGGAGTCGATGATGTCCTCGACGATCAGGACGTGCTTGCCCTTGATGTCGGTGTCGAGGTCCTTGAGGATCCGGACCACGCCGGAGGACTGGGTCCCGGCGCCGTACGACGACACCGCCATCCAGTCCATCGTGACCGGGGTGGACAACGCACGCGCCAGGTCGGCCATCACCATCACGGCGCCCTTGAGCACACCGACGATGAGCAGGTCCTTGCCCGCGTACTCCGCGTCGATCTTCGCGGCCAGCTCGGCCAGCTTCGCGTCGATCTCTTCCTTGGTGATGAGCACCGACTGAAGGTCGGTGCCCATGTCTTTCGCGTCCACCCGCATCACTTTCGATCGTCCCGAGGCGCCGGCCGATCCGACTCCGTGCAGAGAGTCGGCGTCAGTCAGCCTTGCCGGATGACAAGTCTGCCACCCTGCCGCTGCGCCTCCACCCGGCCGGGGAGGTTGATGGCCCCCTGACCGCGCCAACCCGTGATCAAACGGTCGATCTCCTCGATGTGCCGGGCGAAGAGGGAGCCCGCGGGCGAGCCCGCCTCGATGGCCGAGCGGCGCAGAATCCGACGGCGTACGGCGGGCGGCAGAGCGAAGAGCTTGGCGCATTCGAGCTGCCCGGCCTCGTCCCGTACGGACGGATCCGCCTGGGCGGCCCAGCTGTCGAGTGCGTCGGCGTCGTCCCGGGAGAGCTGGGCCGTGCGGGCCAGGGCCTCGACGACGCCCTTGCCGAGCGCCTTCTCCAGCGCGGGCAGGCCCTCGTGGCGCAGCCGGGAGCGGGTGTACGCCGGGTCGGCGTTGTGCGGGTCGTCCCAGACGGGCAGCGACTGGACCAGGCAGGCCTTGCGGGCGGTCTGCCGGTCCAGGTGCAGGAAGGGACGGCGATAGCGGCCGGCGGCCCCCGGGCCGCCGGAGACCTCGGCCATGCCGGAGAGCGAGCGGATGCCGGAGCCGCGGGCGAGGCCGAGCAGTACCGTCTCTGCCTGGTCGTCGCGGGTGTGGCCGAGCAGGATCGCGTCGGCGCCGTACCGCTCGGCGGCGGCGTCAAGGGCGGCGTACCGCGCATCGCGGGCGGCGGCTTCCGGTCCGCCCTCGCGCCCGACGGACACGGCGATGGCCTCGACCGGGTCGAGCTGCAGGGCGGTGAGGCGGGCGACCACTTCGGCGGCGCGGAGGGCGGAGCCTTCCTGCAGGCCGTGGTCGACGGTGATGCCACCCGCGCGGATGCCCAGCTTGGGGGCTTCGAAGGCGAGGGCCGAGGCGAGCGCCATGGAGTCGGCCCCGCCGGAGCAGGCCACCAGGACGAGGGGGCGAACCGGGGACTGGCCCGGTTCGTACGAGGAGTTGGCGCGGGGTGCGGGGGGCGCGCCGGGGGCTGTGTGTGCGGTGTGCGTCGCGAGATCACGCGCGTCGCGGGCCGCAGAGTCGGTCAGTACGTCATCGAGTACGCGGTGAAGTGCGCGGCGGACCGCCAGGCGTATCGCTGCGACCGCGGGGTGGGGACCCATTGCCCGGTTCCCTTCGTGAAGTTCGGGAGGCTGTGCCGTCTGGAGCTGAGATCGGGATCTGTCGGCTGGACGTCTGCGGATCGAGATCAGTCACTCAGAGTGCCTAGATGGTGACAGAGACGAGCCGTTCCCCGAGCATTGCACGCCTACCCATCGCTCACGGTCCCTCGGAAGGGTGATTACGAAGGCTTCGTTCTGCCGACGGCGGCATGGCGCCGCTCACTCTCCCTTACGGTGCACCCTCGCGACCCAGTCCGCCGGTTTGGCGATCTCGGTCTTGGTGGGGAGCGTGTTGGGCGACGTCCAGACGCGGTTGAAGCCGTCCATGCCCACCTCGTCAACGACCGCACGTACGAAACGTTCGCCGTCGCGGTACTGGCGCAGCTTGGCGTCGAGGCCGAGCAGCTTGCGCAGGGCCAGATCCAGCCGGGACGCGCCCTTGGCCCGGCGCTCCTTGAACTTCTCCCGGATCTCGCCGACGGACGGCACGACGGCCGGGCCGACGCCGTCCATCACGTAGTCCGCGTGGCCCTCCAGGAGGGACATCACGGCGGTGAGACGGCCCAGGATCTCGCGCTGGGCGGGGGTCTGGACGATCTCGACGAGGGAGCGGCCGCCCTCGGCCTCGGCGTCCGCCTCGCCCTGGTTCTTGCCGGCGAGCGAGGCGGCGGCCTCGCGCAGGCGCTCAAGGACGGTCATGGGGTCGACCTCGGTCTCGCCGAGGAATGACTGGATTTCGCCCTCGAGGTGGTCGCGCAGCCAGGGCACGGCGGTGAACTGGGTGCGGTGGGTCTCCTCGTGCAGGCAGACCCAGAGCCTGAAGTCGTGCGGGTCCACGTCGAGTTCGCGCTCCACCTGGACGATGTTGGGCGCGACCAGGAGCAGCCGTCCGCCGCCGTTCGCTCCGGCGGGGAGGTCGCGGGTCGGGGGTGCGAAGGTCTCGTACTGGCCCAGTACGCGGGAGGCCAGGAAGGACAGGAGCATGCCCAGCTCCACTCCGGTGACCTTGCCGCCGACCGCGCCGAGCACGGCGCCGCCGGGGCCGCCGGGGCGGCGCTCCTGCATCTTCTCCAGGAGGGGCTTGAGGATTTCCCGGAATCCCGCGACGTTCGCCCGCACCCAGCCGGGGCGGTCGACGACGAGGACGGGGGTGTCGTGCAGGGCGTCCGTGCCCATCTGCGTGAAGGAACGGACGTGCGCCTCCGACGACTTGGCATGTCGGCGCAGCTCCGTGACGACGGCGCGCGCCTCGTCCCGGCTCACTTCTGGACCCGGCCGCATGAGCCGGGTCGCGGTTGCGACAGCGAGGTTCCAGTCGACCATCTCGGCACCACCGATGCTCGTCATACGGTCAACCGTACGTTGTCGTGTCCGGCGGCGGTGAGGGTTGGGGCGGGGCCCGTGTTTTCCGGGCCGGGCCCGGCATGCCCTGCCGGGGTTGAGGTCTGGGGGCTCCGCCCCGCCCCCGGCCCCCGGATCTTTTCCCCTCCCCGCCCCTTCCCGTAAGGCTGCCGCCGGCTTCAACAGCTGTCCCTGATGTCCTCAAACGCCGGACGGGCTGACCCGCAGAAGAATCAGGTCTCCCTGCAGCCGCAGTTCGCCAGCGTCGAGGCCATCCGGTCCAGCGTCGCCTGGGCCGTGTAGCGGTTGGTCGTGTCCATGGCGGTGAAGGCGAAAGCCAGCAGGCGGCCGTCAGCGTCCACGACCGTGCCGGCCAGGGTGTTCACGCCTGTCAGGGTGCCCGTCTTGGCGCGGACCAGGCCGGTGCCGGGGGAGCTCGAGGGGTAGCGGTTTTGGAGGGTGCCCGTGAAGCCGGCGATCGGGAGGCCCGTCAGGATCGGGCGAAGTTCGGGGTGCGCGGGGTCGGCGGCGCGGGCGAGGAGGGCGGTGAGGAGTTCCGCGGTGAGCCGGTCGGCGCGGTTCAGGCCGCTGCCGTCCGCGAACCGGGTCCCGCTCAAAGGGAGTTGGAGCTTCTTGAGCTGGGCGGCGACGGCCCGCTCCGCCCCGTCGAAGCTCGCCGGTTCGCCTGAGGCGAGTGCGGCCTGGCGGGCCAGGGCCTCGGCGATGTCGTTGTCGCTGTGCGTCAGCATTCGCTCGACCAGGGCCGAGAGCGGGGCCGACTCGGTCTTGGCGAGGGTGTCGGCGTGGTCGCCCGCCTTGGTCGGGCCGGGCTCGCCCTCGATCTTGACGCCCTGGTCGCGGAGCAGGTCCGCGAATTTGCGGGCCGCGTCCCCCGCCGGGTCGGTGCTGCGCCAGGCCGTGCCGTGCCGCGAGTCGTCCAGGCGGGCCTCGTCGGCCATCAGGGCGCTGACCGGCGCGAGGTTCTCGTCCCGGCCGATGGGGTGCAGGTCCGGGCCCGAGTAGAGCGAGGTGTCGTAGGTGAGGCGGATGCCGTCCTCCGTGCCCCGCTCCTTCAGCGCCTTGGCCGTGTCCGCCGCGAGCGCGCGCAGGCTCGCGTCGCCGTTCGCGTCCTTGCGCGCCGTCAGGGTCGGGTCGCCCGCGCCGACCAGGGCGACCTCCTTCGAGTCCGGCTCCGCCACGGCCTTGGTGACCAGGCGGTGGTCGGGCCCGAGCGCCTTGAGCGCCGCCGCGGCGGTGGCGATCTTGGTGGTCGAGGCCGGGGTCACGGCGTCGCCCGCCCCGGCCGCGTACACCTGCTTGCCGGTGGCCACATCCACGACGGACGCCGTGCGCCGGGCGCCGAGCGAGGGGTCGCGGAGCAGTGGGTCGAGGACGTCGGCGAGCGCCTGCCCGGTGGGGGCGGGCGCGGAGCCCGCGGGCGCCCCGAGGGCGGCGAGTACGCCGGGTGCGCTGGGGGCGGGAGCGGGTTCCGCGTCGGCGGGGGCACCGGCGCGGCCGTGATCTGCGCCACCGTCCCGGTCCCGGGAAGCGGCCAGGTCCCGCTCCGCCGTACGCTGGCCTGAGTCCCAGGGACCGGCCGCGGTCACCGTGCCGACGGCCAGTGCCAGGCCGACCGTGGCCGCGCCGGCCGTGTACTGCCAGGTCTTGAGCTTGTGGAGCCTGACGGACCGCGGCAGCCGCGACGGTTTCGGGAGCTTCGGAAGCTTCAGTTTGGGAAGCTGCCGGATCTGCTGCCGAACCTTGAGCTCGGGCACCTCGGACCAGCCCCTTTCGCGATCACACACCTGCGTGAGGGACACTTAATCACTGCGTAATGCCGAAGTATGACAACCCAGGTGCCAGAGCTGATCGAATCAGCAGAAGGCAGGGGGCGTCATCGCCCGGGAGGACGCAAACATCGCCCAAAGTTTGTGTTGATCATGGAGGAGCCACCGGTGGAGTTCGACGTCACGATCGAGATTCCGAAGGGTTCGCGGAACAAGTACGAGGTGGACCACGAGACCGGTCGTATCCGTCTGGACCGCCGCCTGTTCACCTCGACCAGCTACCCGGCCGACTACGGCTTCGTCGAGAACACCCTCGGCGAGGACGGCGACCCGCTGGACGCCCTGGTCATCCTGGACGAGCCGACCTTCCCGGGCTGCCTCATCAAGTGCCGCGCGATCGGCATGTTCCGGATGACCGACGAGGCGGGCGGCGACGACAAGCTGCTCTGCGTGCCGGCCTCCGACCCGCGTGTGGAGCACCTGCGGGACATCCACCACGTCTCCGAGTTCGACCGCCTGGAGATCCAGCACTTCTTCGAGGTCTACAAGGACCTGGAGCCCGGCAAGTCCGTCGAGGGCGCCAACTGGGTCGGCCGCACCGAGGCCGAGCTCGAGATCGAGGCCTCGTACAAGCGCCTGGAGGCGCAGGGCGGTCACTGACCTGCCCCCGGCACGCCGACGAACGGGCCGTGTGATCCCTTGAACGGGGGTCGCGCGGCCCGTTCGCGTATCAGTACGCATACTGGGCTTACTGGAGGTGCGTAAGAGGAGCGCTGGTGTCTGGTGTCTGAGCCGGATGTGGAGGACCGCAAGCCGCAGTCCGACGAGGCCCGTAGTGCCTTTTCCCCGGTCGGGGGTGCGGAGGCGTCGGTGGCCGTCGAGGACGACCAGCCGACTTCGGAGTTCACGATCCCGCAGGGCCTGCGGATTCCGCCCGCGCCCGAGGACCAGGAACCGAAATCGGCGTTCGCTCCGCCGCCCTCGTACGACGCGCGCCATGCCAACGGCTTCACGCCCGCCGAGGGGTTTCCCAAGGTGCGGCTCACCAAGGACGCGCCCTGGCAGGACCGGATGCGCACCATGCTGCGCACCCCGGTGGCCGACCGTCCCGCGCCCGAGGCGACGCAGCGGCACGAGGACGAGGTGGGGCCCGCCGTCCCGCGCGTGCTCGACATGACGCTGCGTATCGGGGAGCTACTGCTCGCCGGTGGTGAGGGCGCCGAGGACGTGGAGGCGGCGATGTTCGCCGTGACCCGCTCCTACGGTCTGGACCGCTGCGAGCCGAACGTCACCTTCACCCAGCTGTCGATCACCCACCAGCCGTCCCTGGTGGACGACCCGGTCACGGCGGCCCGTACGGTACGCCGCCGGGGCACGGACTACACGCGGCTCCAGGCCGTCTACGGCCTTGTCGCCGACATCAGCTCCGAGGACATCGAGATCTCCCTGGAGGAGGGCTACCGGCGCCTCGCTGAGATCCGGCGTAACCGCCACCCGTACCCCGGCTGGGCGCTCACGGCCGCCAGCGGGGTGCTCGCGGGTGCGGCTTCCACGCTGGTCGGCGGCAGTGTGGTGGTGTTCATCGCCGCCGCCATCGGCGCGATGCTGGGTGACCGGCTCGCCTGGCTGTGTGCGGGGCGCGGGCTGCCGGAGTTCTACCAGTTCGTGGCCGCCGCGATGCCGCCGGCCGCGGTGGGCGTGGCGATCTCGCTGCTCGACCTGCCCGATGTGCGGGCGTCGGCGGTGATCACCGGTGGGCTGTTCGCGCTGATCCCCGGGCGGATGCTGGTGGCCGCCGTGCAGGACGGGCTGACCGGGTACTACATCACCGCGGCGGCCCGGCTGCTCGAGGTCGCGTATCTGATCGTGGGCATCGTCATCGGCGTGCTCTTCGTGCTCTATCTCGGAGTGACGATCGACGCGGGTCTCAACCCGGAGACCGCGATCCACAGCAGCAGCAGGCCGGGCGTGCAGACCATGGCCGCGATGGCGCTGAGCGGCGCCTTCGCGGTCCTGCTGCAGCAGGAGCGGCACACGGTGATGTGGGTGACGCTCAACGGCGGGGTCGCCTGGGTCGTCTTCGGGGCGCTCTCGGTCAGCGCCCATATGTCGCCGGTGGCGGCCACGGCGATCGCGGCGGGGCTCGTGGGGCTCTTCGGGCAGTTGCTCTCGCGCTACCGGTTCGCGTCCGCGCTGCCCTTCGTGACGGCCGCGATCGGGCCGCTGCTTCCGGGTAGCGCCACGTACTTCGGGCTGCTGGAGATCGCGCAGGAGGACCTGAACGCGGGGCTCGCCTCCCTGTCCAAGGCCGCGACGCTCGCGCTCGCCATCGCGATCGGGGTGAACCTCGGGGGCGAGATGGCCCGGCTGTTCCTCCGGGCGCCGAGCACGGAGGAAGGCGCCGGACGCCGCGCGGCCAAGCGGACACGCGGGTTCTAGCGGCTTCTTCCTACGTCGCCGGGTCAGCCGTTACGGGTGCGCAGCCGGGCGTCAGCGCTTGGCGTGGCGGCCGCGCTGGGGCTGGGTGGGCGCCGCCGGGGCGCCGGCCTCGGGGACACCCGTGGTGGCGGCCTTCTTGGACTTGCTGCGGGCCCGCAGGAACTCGATGGCGATCGGGACGACCGAGATCAGCACGATGGCGATCAGGATCATCTCGATGTGCTCGTGCACGAACTTGACGTTGCCGAGCGCGGCGCCGAGCAGGGTGACCCCGGCGCCCCAGAGGACGCCGCCGATGACGTTGAACGTGATGAACGAGCGGTAGTTCATCTTGCTGACGCCGGCGATGATCGGCGTGAACGTCCGCACGATCGGCACGAAGCGGGCCAGGACCAGGGACTTCGGGCCGTACTTCTCGAAGAACTCGTGGGCCTTGACCACGTTCTCCTGCTTGAACAGCTTGGAGTCCGGCCGGTTGAAGAGCGAGGGGCCGACCTTGCGGCCGAAGAGATAGCCCGCCTGGTCACCGAGGACGGCCGCGATGCAGATCAGGGTGCAGACGAGCCACAGCGGGTAGTCCAGCTTGTGCGTCGTGACCAGCAGACCGGTCGTGAACAGCAGCGAGTCGCCCGGCAGGAAGAAGCCGATGAGCAGACCCGACTCGGCGAAGACGATCAGCAGCAGGCCCCAGAGCCCGAACTGGTTCAGGAGGTAATCCGGATCCAGCCAGCTTGGTCCGAGCGCAAGCGTCGTCATGGGTCCGGGCTCCTGAGGGGTGTCGGTGAAGCGGAAACGGCGAAGTGCGGCCGCTCAAAGTTATCAACGCGAGGAGACGGGACCAGGTTCCACCGCCCTCCCCAGAATGCACCTAGTCCATATCAGGACAAAGCTGTGCAGGTAGAGCAGTCAGGGCAGGCGCAGCAGGCTGAGAAAGGTGGAAGTCATGGGGATCGAGGATTTCGGCGGCGGTCAGGCGCCGCAGTCCGACGTACTGGTCGTGACCACGAACGACGTGCCCGGCTTCCAGGTGCAGCAGGTGATCGGCGAGGTCTTCGGGCTCACCGTGCGGTCGCGGCATCTGGGCAGCCAGATCGGTGCGGGGCTGAAGTCCATGATCGGCGGTGAGCTCAAGGGGCTGACGAAGACCCTCGTGGAGACCCGGAACCAGGCCATGGAGCGGCTTGTCGAGCAGGCACGGGCGCGCGGGGCGAATGCGGTCCTCATGTTCCGCTTCGATGTGACCGAGGCGTTGGACGGGGCCGCGGAGGTGTGTGCGTACGGCACGGCGGTGGTGATCGCCCGCACGGGCTGAGCGCCGCGTGTGCGGCGCCTGTGCAGCGCGGTAAGGGGCGACCGCAGTGGCGGGCGCCCCTTACCGGCTGTGCTGGTTACGCATGGCGGATGGCGTTGGCCAGAATCGCCTCACGCAGATACACGGCCAGGCCGGGCTTGTCCTTGTCGATGTTGCGCGTGAAGCGCTCGTCGGCGATGTACATCTCGGCCAGACCCGTGTGGATCTCGTAGGTGCAGTCGTAGTAGAAGCGGCGGATCTGCCGGCGGTGCTCCTCGGCGAGGTCCATCGCCGCCTCGGACTCCGGCTCGGCGCCGGACTCCATCACGGCGATCATCCGCCGGTTCCAGTCCGCCTGCTCCTCCTGGATCCGCAGCCAGTCCTCCTTGGTGTACGAGGCCGTCTTTCGCTGCGACTCGGCCCAGGCGTCGGTGTTGCCCCAGCGCTCCTCGGCCTCCTCGGCGTACTGGTCGGGGTCGTGGTCACCGAAGACCTCGAACTTCTCCTCGGGCGTGAGATTGATGCCCATCTTCTTTGCCTCCATGGCGGTTTCGACGGCCTCGGCCATCTTCTGCAGTTGCTCGATCCGGCTGGTCAGCAGCTCGTGCTGGCGGCGCAGGTGGGCCTGCGGATCCGCGTCCGGGTCGTCGAGCAGGGCCGCGACCTCGTCGAGCGGGAAGCCGAGCTCCCGGTAGAACAGGATCTGCTGCAGCCGGTCCAGGTCGGCGTCCTCATAACGCCGGTGGCCCGCGTGGCTGCGGCCGCTCGGGCAGAGCAGCCCGATCTCGTCGTAGTGGTGCAGCGCGCGCACCGTGACGCCCGCGAACTTCGCGACCTGCCCCACGGAGTAGCTCATCGCCGCTCCCTTCTCTGTGTCGCGTACCGGTGTTTCTCGGTACGCGGATCAGCCTGAGCCCTCACGCCACGTGAGGTGCAAGCCCGATTGCCGCTCGGAGGGTTACGCCTGGTTTATCCCGTTATGGTGAGGCGCGTGGCCACCGACGCTCCCCAGGACGCCTCACCCGCTCTTGCCGCGCCACCCGCCGTCACGGCCCGCGCGCTGCTTCCGCTGATCGTTCCCTCGCTGCTCGTCGGGGTGGCCGCCGCCCTGGTCCTGCTCGGGGTGAGTGCGCTGGCCGAGCGGTTGCAGGACGTGCTCTGGGAGACGCTGCCGGACGCTCTCGGGGTCGGGGCGCACTCCTCGCTCTGGATGATCGCCATGCTGACCGCCACCGGGTGTGCGGTAGGCCTTGTCGTGTGGCGGGTCCCTGGGCACGCGGGGCCGGACCCTGCCACCACCGGACTGGTCGATCCGCCGGTGCCGGCCGGGGTGGTGCCGGGACTGCTGCTCGCCACGGTCCTCGGCCTGGCCGGCGGGGTGAGCCTCGGGCCGGAGAACCCGATCACTGCCGCCAATATCGCGTTCGCCTACTGGCTCGGGCGCCGGGCGCTGCCCGGGGTGCCGGGCGCGCTGTGGCTGTCGCTCGCGGCGGCGGGCACCATCGGGGCGCTGTTCGGCACGCCGGTCGCGGCCGCGCTGATCCTCTCCGAAACCCTGACCGGGCGGCCGGGTCCCGGGCGGCTGTGGGACAAGCTCTTCGGGCCGCTGGTCGCGGCCGGTGCGGGCGCGCTGACCACGATGCTGATCGCCCACCCCACCTTCGACATCGCCCTGCCCGCCTATCCGGGGCCGGGCTGGGGCGATGTGCTGGCTGCTCTGGTCATCTCCTCGGTGGGTGCGTTGCTCGCGATGGCCGCCGTGTACGCGTTCCCGTACGTCCATGCCGCCTTCCGGCGCCTCAAGCACCCGGTCCTGATGGGCACTTGTGGCGGACTACTGCTGGGCCTCCTCGGTGCGCTCGGCGGATATCTGACGCTCTTCAAGGGCCTGGACGAGGTGAAGACGCTGACCGCCGACCCCGCCGGGCACTCGGCCGGGCAGCTGGCGCTGATGACCGTGGTGAAGCTCGCCGCGCTGACCCTCGCCTCGGCGTGCGGCTTCCGGGGCGGGCGGATCTTCCCCGCGGTCTTCGCCGGAGTGGCGCTCGGGCTGTGCGCCCACGCCCTGGTGCCGGGGGTGCACCCCACGCTCGCCGTGGTGTGCGGGGTGCTCGGCGTGCTGCTCGCGGTGACCCGGCAGGGCTGGCTGTCGCTGTTCACCGCGGCCGTGCTGGTGGCCGACCCGGGGGTGCTTCCGCTGTTGTGCGTGGCCACGTTGCCCGCCTGGCTCCTCGTCACCGGGCGACCGCAGATGCAGCTTCAGGAGGACGGCGCACCTCTTCGCTGAGGGTGACTCCCCCAGGACGCTCCCGGTCAGGCAGGTCAGGCAGGTCAGGAGGGCCCGCCCAGTTCGAAGGCGTGCCAGTGGGTTCCGTCCGCCGATATGCGATAGCTGCCCTGGCCGAAGCTGCTGCTCCACAGGTATCCGATCGGGGTCGGCTCGACGCTGCCCGACGGGCCTTCCGTGCCCTCGACCCGGGTGAAGCCACGGGCCCCGTCGGTGCTGCGCCACACACCGTGCTCGCCGTACACCGTGAGGCTGTGGTCGAGAGCGGCGACCGGCGCGCCCAGTACGGACAGCGGCTCAACTCCCTTGCGGTACTCCCAGACCCGGGTCCAGGTGTACCCGCCGTCGCTGCTGGCGTGGATGGCGAGCAGACCGTTCTTCACCTTCTCCGCAAGGGGCAGCCCGCCCGACTGGACGGCGTACGTGCCCCCGCGTCCGGCGACCACGGAGAACCCCCAGCCGTCCTTCGCCGGGCCCGTCATGTGCCCCACATGCCAGGTGCGGCCCCGATCCTCGCTGGTCGCGAGGGTGGGCAGGCCGGACTTGGGGTCGGTGCCCGAGGCACACAGCATGTTCTCGGCCGGCTCCCCCGCAGGCCGCCGCCAGCCCTTGAGCGCGGGCTGGTGGGCCAGTGCGCGGTACTGCCCGGTGTCGGGCAGGACGGTGACGAGGCGGCTGCGCTCGCAGCCGTTCCCCTCCCGGTCCATCCGCACGCAGTCGTCGAGCAGGGGCGCGCCCTTGGGCACGGACGCGATCGTGCCGGCCGGCTCGGCCCTGCCCTCCTTCCAGGTGCGGCCGCCGTCGCGGGTGAACCAGGTGCGGTCCCCCTCGGAGCGCAGCCCCTCGGTGATCAGCGCCCGCCCGGGCCCCAGCACGATCAGCCCTGCGGTGACTCCGTCCGGCGGGCGGGTGCCGGGTATCGGCGACTCGGCGGCCAGGCGCCAGGACGATGCGCCCTTGTCCAGGACGGCGACGTCCTGTGTGCAGCCCTCTTCCGGCCGGGCGTCGTCCTCGGGACAGGTCGCGAGCAGCGTGAAGCCCGAGCCGTCGGCGGCGAAGCCCACGGAGTGGGACCAGCCGGGCAGGCCGGTGCCCGACGGTATGCGGGGTGCGGAGGAGGACCCCGCATCGGTGGGCGCGGCTCCGGTGGGCCGCTGCCCCGCCCGCCCGGGACCGTCGCCGCCCGAGCAGGCGGCCAGGAGCAGCGCCACCGCGCTCAGCAGCGCCCACCACACATACGCGTACGTCCGTCGTTTCATGAGAGCCCCCGGTCCGCGGTGCACAGCAACTGCCTCTGATACACCGCGGACCGGATCCGGGTTCCCCTTTCGGCGCCCCGAATTTCCACGTTCGGTTCCCCGAACTCTCCAGGCGCTCAGCTCACTTGCCGAGCCTCACTTGCTCAGCCGCGCGAACCTGCGTACCGCCAGCGGGAAGAACACCGCCACCAGGACCACCGGCCACACCACCGCGAGCAGCCCCGCATGCTGCGAGGCCCACGAAGTCGCCTCGACCCCGCCCTCGTTGCCGAACAGGTCGCGCACCGCCGTGGCCGTCGCCGACATCGGGTTCCACTCGACCGTCGCGCCCAGCCAGCCCGGCATGGACTCGGGCGTGGCGAAGGCGTTGGAGAAGAAGCTCACCGGCCAGACGAGGATCTGCACCGCCATCACCAGCTCCGGCTTGCCCGCGACCATCGCCAGGTGGATGCCCATCCACAGCATCGCGAAGCGCAGGAGCAGCAGCAGTCCCATCGCGGCGAGGACCGCTCCGAACGAGCCGTGCCAGCGCCAGCCCACCGCGAGCCCGACTCCCATCAGCACCACCAGGGAGAGCAGCGACTGCAGCATGTCTGCCGCCGAACGGCCCACCAGGACCGCGCCGTTGATCATCGGCATCGAGCGGAACCTGTCGATCACGCCCTTGTTGAGGTCCTGGGTGACCGCCACCATCGTGGCGTCCAGGCCGAAGGCCATGGTCAGGGCGAACATGCCCGGCACCAGGTACTCGCGGTAGTCGCCCTCGATGCCGAGGCCGCCGCCCATCAGGTAGCCGAACATCAGCAGCAGCATCACCGGGAAGGCAAGGCCCACCACGACCTGCACCGGCTGCCGCGCCCAGTGGGCGAGTTCACGCCGGGTCATGGTCCAGGAATCGGCGACCGCCCAGGTCATCGACGTACTCACGCGTTCTCCTTCGCTGCCTTCACTGCCTTCACTGCCTTCACTGCTTCTGCTGTGGGCTGCCTGCCGGTCAGGTCCAGGAAGACCTCGTCGAGGGTCGGCCGCCTCAGCGCGATGTCCTCCGCCTCGATCCCGGCGTCCTGCAGCGCCCGTACGACATGGGTGAGCGCCGCCATCCGGTCCGCGACCGGCGCGCTGACCATGCGGCGGTCCTCGTCCACCGTCACCTCGCCCGGCAACAGGTCGGCCGCGAGGGCCAGTTGGGCCGCGTCGTGCAGGACCACGTCGATCCGGTCGCCGCCCGTCTTGGCCTTCAGCTCGTCCGCCGTGCCGTCGGCGATGACCCGGCCGGTGTCGATCACCGAGATGCGGTCGGCCAGTTGGTCGGCCTCCTCCAGGTACTGCGTCGTCAGGAGCACCGTCGTACCGGCGCCGACCAGGGAGCGGACCGCGCTCCACACCTCCGCGCGCCCGCGCGGGTCGAGACCGGTCGTGGGCTCGTCGAGGAACAGCACCTCGGGGTCGGTGATCAGCGACGCGGCGAGGTCCAGCCTGCGCCGCATGCCGCCGCTGAACTGCTTGACCGCCTTGCGCCCGGTGTCCGCGAGCCCGAACCGCTCCAGGAGCTCGTCGGCCCGCGCGCCCGCGCGCCGTCCGCCGAGGTGGTAGAGCCGGCCGAACATCTCCAGGTTCTGCCGGCCGCTGAGGTCCTCGTCCACCGCGGCGTGCTGGCCGAGCAGGCCGATCCGGCGCCGGACCTCGTCCGCGTGGGTGCGTACGTCGTGACCTGCGACGACGACTCGGCCCTCGTCGAGCCGCAGCAGGGTCGCCATGATGCGCACGATGGTGGTCTTGCCCGCGCCGTTCGGGCCGAGCACGCCGTGCACGGTGCCGCGGGCGACGGTCAGGTCCAGGCCGTCCAGGGCCTTCTTCTCGCCGTACGACTTCTTTACGCCTTCGACGGTGATGGCGTTCGCGTCGGTCATGCGCCTCCTTTTGGGCTCACGAGATCGCTTGTAGTCAAACTTGACTACACTCTCGAACGCCAGAAGGTACGCCAGAATTCCTGGCTAGTCAAACTTGATCAGCGTGGCCGGTGCGGGACTTCTCGCCGGGGGCGCGGTTCGGCTGTCGGTGGGATGGCTTAATCTGCGATCTCCGTGCCCGTAGGGCGGGCCGGATCTGATTCCGTGGGGGGATCTCTCATCGTGCGCAAGCGCATGCTTTCTACCGCGACGGCGTTCGCGGTTCTCTTCAGTTCGGTGGCGTTGGTCGCTGCCGCACCGGCATACGGCGACACCACCAGACCCATCCCGGTCTCGGACGCGGACGACTTGGTCGTCGACGGCGCCCACCAGCGGGTGTATCTCAGCGCCCGGTACCAGAACGAGATCGTCGTCACCGACAACACCGGCAACGTGGTCACCACCCTGGCCGGGCTGCCCCAGGTCCGGGACCTCGAACTGAGCCCGGACGGCGGCACGCTGTACGCGGCGGTCCAGGGCGCCGACAAGATCGTCGCCATTGACACCGCGACACTGACGCAGACCGCCGAGTACCCGACCGGCGAGAAGACCATCCCGTCACGGCTCGCGTACACCGAGGGCAAGTTGTGGTTCGGGTACGGCGACCAGTGGGACTCCGGGCTCGGCGTGGTCGATCTGACCGCGGAGACGCCGGCCGTGACGCTCGACCTGGCGGCAGGCCATGACTGGTCGCACCCGCCCGCGCTGCACGCCGACCCCGACAACCCGGGCACGCTGCTCGCCCTCGACGAGGGCATCAGCAACGCCCCGGCCGTCGTCTACGACGTCACCTCCGGCACTCCGGTCATCCGCGTCTCTGCCGAAGGCGTCGCGGGCAACGACGCGGCGCTCACCCCGGACGGCCGGTCGGTCGTCGTGGCCGGGCCCGGAAACCGGGCGCTCACGGAGTTCCGGCTCTCCGATCTGCAGAAGGTACGCACCTACCCCGTGCCCGACGAACCGGAGACGGTCAGTGTCGCTCCGGACGGCACCGTCGCGGCCACCGTCCTCGACACCGAGGACGTCGGCGACACCTATGTCTTCTCCGGCGGCCCCGACGAGCCCGCCAGCGTCCGCAACCTGTCCCACACCTGGATGCCCTGGTTCGGGCACTCGATGAACTGGTCGGCCGACGGCGCACAGCTCTTCGTGCTGAGCGGGTCCAACGACAGCACCAAGTTCCACACCCTGGACGAACCCCGCAAGTACGTCGGCAACTTGAAGGTCACCGCCCCGGCCACCGCCACCCGCGCCCGGCCGCTCACCGTCAAGGGCACGCTGACCACGGCGCTCCCGCTGCCCGCCGGCACCCCGCTGACCGTCACGCGGACGGACCTCGAGTCGCCGGACGGCAAGTCGCTCGGCACCAAGGAGCTCGGGGCGAACGGGGCGTTCTCGTTCTCGGACACCCCGCCGGCCGGCGGCAAGGTCACCTATGAGGTGGCGTACGCCGGCGACGCCACGCACAGCGCGGCATCCGCCTCCGCCTCGGTCACCGTCTCCCGCACCGCGACCAGCCTCACCCTCAACAACAACGGCAAGGTCTACAGCTACGGCAAGGACGTCGACTTCGCCGCGCACCTCGGGTCGACGTACAAGAACCGCACCGTCGAGATCTGGGCCGACCCCTATGGCTCCGACAAGCCCAAGACCCTGGTGAAGACGGGCAAGGTGAACTCCAGCGGCAATCTCTGGGTCGCCCTCGACATGAAGCGGGACACCACGGTCACCGCCGTGTTCGCGGGCGACGCCCGCAATGCGCCGAAGACCGCCAAGGTCACGGCGTACGCCAAGGTGAAGGTGTCCACGGCCGTGTCCAAGCACTACAAGACGGGCAAGATCGGCTCGACGACGTACCACTACGTCCACAAGCGGACCGACCCGGTCTTCACCACGACGATGAGCTACTACAAGGGCCGCAAGCAGCGGCTGCAGTTCGAGGTGTACTACCAGGGCCGCTGGCGCGACGCCGACTCGCAGTACTTCGAGCTGGGCACCAGCGGGAAGTCCGCCGTCACGCTGACCGGTGAGCCGCAGACCGGCATCCGGCTCCGGGCGCGGTCGTCGTACGTCAACGGCAGCTCCGGCGACAACGTGAACAGCACGACCCACGGCTCCTGGAAGTACTTCATCTTCACCAGCTAGCAGGCGGGCCGGCGCATCGCCCGGCGCATCGCAAGAAGGGGGGCCGGGAGCTAATCCCGGTCCCCCGCGTGCGTCTCGCCCGACGCGAACGGGTTCTCCTCGCCCTCGCCGAGTACGCCGACGAACGGCTCGCCCTCGCCCTCGAAGCTGTACGCGCCGCCTTCGATGCGCGCGATCAGGCCCCGGGTCCACTCCGCGCCCGCGTCGGCCGTGTGCACCCACAGGTGCATGATCTCGCCGATGTGGCCGAGCTGTTCGGGCCCGTCCTCGGGCGTGTAGTACTCGGTGACGCTCTTGCGCCAGGCCTCGATGCCCTCGATCCGCTGCTTCAGGAGCGCCACCGCCTCCTCGCGCGGCAGGTGGACGATGAAGCCGATGCCGGCCGAGACGACGTCCATCTTCTGGTCGTAGGAGACGAGGGCCTCGCGGAGCAGGGAGAGGAATTCCTCGGTGCCCTGCTCGGTGATCTCGTACTCCGTGCGCGGCGGTCCGCCCGCCGTGGACGGCGCGATCTCGTGGGCCACCAGCAGGCCTTGCTTCGCCATCTGCTTGAGCGCGTGGTAGATCGAGCCGGGCTTCGCGTTCGACCACTCGTGCGCGCCCCAGTACTCCAGGTCGTTGCGCACTTGGTAACCGTGCGCGCGGCCGTGCTGGCGGACGGCGCCGAGGACGAGCAGGCGGATGGCGGACATGGAGGGACCCTACTTCCTATTCAACTTTGACTAGAGTAGCGGGTCCCTCCAGACACGCCCTAGCCCCAGTACCCGCCGCCGCTCTCCTCGGCGACGAGCTCGAAGGCGGTCTTGCCGTCGAGGGACTCGCGGACGATGTCCGCGTGCCCGGCGTGCCGGTCCATCTCGCTGATCAGGCGGAGCAGCACCCAGCGCAGCGACACGTTCTCCTTGGGGAACCAGGGCTCGTCCGGGAGGGCGAAGGTCTCGTTCAGGCTGGGGGCGGAGCGGATGAACTCCTCGGTCTGCGCGGCGACTTGCTCCCAGTACGCGAGCTGGGAGGCGACCGTCTCCTCGCGGACGAGCTCGAAGCACTCGTGCCAGGTGTCCTCGGTCCGCTGCACCGCCGGAGCCTCGCCCTTGGCGCGGGCGATCCAGCTCTGCTCGACCTCGGCGACATGCTTGACCAACCCGGAGAGCGAGAGCTCGCTCGCGCTGGGCTTGGTGGCGGCCTGCTCGTCGGTCAGCCCGAGGAGGGAGCGGCGGATGCCGCCGCGGGCCTCGTCGAGGAAGCCGAGCAGCGCGCCGATCTCATCGCCGTGGGCCTCTGCGGGAACGTGAGCAACCATGAGAAGTCCGCCTTCCGGGGCGCCGGGGGCCCTGTGCCCTTGCCGACAACACCTAAGTTACGGACCCTTGCGGTCAGGTTCTGTCCGCAATGACCTCAAGGGCGGAAACCCGCGCGACTACAGCGGGAATTCGCTGCGCCCGTGCTGCACCGAGATCCACTTCTGCGTGGTGAACGCGTCGACCGACGCGTCCCCGTTGAGCCGCCCGAGCCCCGAGAGCTTCTCGCCGCCGAAGGCGACGAACGGCTCGTCGTGCACCGTGCCGTCGTTGATGTGCATCATCCCGGTCTCGATGCGGCGCGCGAAGTCCACACCGCGCTCCACGTTGGCGGTGTGGACGGCGCCGCTCAGTCCGTACGGGGAGTCGTTGACGAGACGTACCGCCTGGTCCTCGCCGTCGAAGGGGACGAGCAGCGCGACCGGGCCGAAGATCTCCTGGCGCAGGATCGGGGAGTCGTCCGGGAGGCCGGTGAGGACGGTGGGCTCGACGAGATTGCCGACCGTGGTGCCGCGGACCAGCGCGGTCGCGCCCTCCGCGAGGGCCTGGTCGACCAGGGTGGTCAGGGCGTCGGCCTGGAAGGCGTTGATGACCGGGCCGATCTGGATGTCCGGGTCACGCGGGTCGCCGGTCTTCAGGGACCGTACGCGGGCCACGAACTTGTCGGTGAACTCGGTGAGCACCGAGCGGTCCACCAGGATGCGGTTGGCGGCCATGCAGACCTGGCCCTGGTAGACGAAGCGGCTGAAGACGGCCGCGTCCACCGCGTAGTCCACGTCCGCGTCCTCGAGCACGACCAGCGCGCTGTTGCCGCTCAGCTCCAGGATGGCCTTCTTGAAGTGGCTCGCGGTGACCGCGCCGACATGGCGGCCCACGCGGTCCGAGCCGGCGAAGGAGATGACCTTCGGGACGGGGTGCTCGATCAGAGCGTCGCCGATCTCGGCTATGTCCGTGACGACGACGTTGAGCAGGCCGGGCGGCAGGCCCGCGTCCTCGAAGATCTTGGCTATGAGGCCGCCGCCCACGACCGGGGTGTTCTGGTTGGGCTTGATCACCACGCCGTTGCCGAGGGCGAGCGCGGGGGCCACCGACTTGAGCGTCACCAGGAACGGGAAGTTGAAGGGGCTGATCACACCGATCACGCCGACCGGCAGGCGGTAGACGCGGTTCTCCTTGCCGTCGATCGGCGAGGGGAAGATCCGGCCCTCGGGGCGCAGCGCGAGGGCGATCGCCTCGCGCAGGAACTCCTTGGCGAGGTGGACCTCGTACTGTGCCTTGAGCCGGGTGCCGCCGAGTTCGTCGATGATGGCCTCGACGATGTCGGCCTCGCGGTCCTCCGTCAGGCGCAGGGCGCGCTCGATGACGGCCCGTCTGACGTACGGGTTCTCCTTGGCCCAGGCCTTCTGGGTGCGCTCGGCCGCGCGATAGGCCTCATCGACCTCGTAGCGCGTGGCGACGGTCAGGGAGGCCAGCTTCTCGCCGTTGTACGGGTTGAAGTCGATGATGTCCCACGAGCCGCTGCCGGACCGCCACTCGCCGTCGATGTACTGCTGGGCCAGGTCGGTGAAGAAGGACATGCGACCCCGTTCCGCGGGCGTGGTCTACGCCGTCGATGCCGTTACTGCTCCCTGGTACTGCACCCTGATGACTCGTCATCGTACTTGTGTTTCAAGCCAGTTGAAGGGGTTCATCAGGACAGTTGGAGTAGACCACGCAGAAGATCGCGGGTCTGGGCCGGGCTCGGGCTGTCCTTCTGGAGCCGTTCCATGGCCTTCTCGTACTGCGTGACCTCTTCGCGCTTGTCCAGATAGAGCGCGCTGGTCAGCTGCTCCAGATAGACGACGTCCGAGAGGTCCGACTCGGGAAAGCGGAGGAGGGCGAAGGATCCGGACTCGCCGGAGTGGCCGCCGAAGCTGAACGGCATCACCTGCAGCGTGACGTTCGCGCGCTCGGAGATCTCGATGAGATGCTCCAACTGCCCCCGCATCACTGCCCGGTCGCCGTACGGCCTGCGCAGGGCCGCCTCGTCGAGTACGCAGTGGAAGCGCGGCCCGCGCTCCGACACGAGCAGCTTCTGGCGCTCCAGGCGCAGCGCGACCCGGCGCTCGACCTCGGCCCGGCTCAGCTTGCCGGCGCCGCGCGTGACGACCGCGTGCGCGTACGCCTCGGTCTGCAACAGGCCGTGCACGAACTGGACTTCATAGACCCGGATGAGCGAGGCGGCGCCCTCCAGACCGACGTACGTCTGGAACCAACCCGGCAGAACGTCCGAGTAACTGTGCCACCAACCAGCGACGTTGGCCTCCTTGGCCAGGTCGAGCAGGGGGCCTCGCTCGGCCTCGTCCGTCACGCCGTACAGCGTGAGGAGGTCCTCCACGTCCCTCGCCTTGAAGCTCACCCGTCCCAACTCCATGCGGCTGATCTTCGACTCGGAAGCACGGATCGAGTAGCCGGCCTGCTCGCGCGTGATGCCGCGGGACTCCCGCAGGCGCCGCAGCTGGGAACCCAGCAGGATGCGCCGCACCACCGATCCGCTCGACTCTCCTGCACTCACCTTGGTCGACCCTCCCCAGACTTCAGGCCCCGCAGTCTGCCATTAAACGCTCCACCGCGTACTCATTCGGTTACAGAAACAGTCCCCTCACAGAACAGCTACGAAATCGAACGTAGGAAGAAATGAGCAAGAACCGGTACGGGAACGTCCAACTCCGGCGCGTGCACGTGCATCTGCCCTTGCATCCGCTCATCGCATTCGGAACCATGGGCGGCGCGCACCACCGCAACATCGCTACAGGCTGACCGGCCGCGAAATCGGGGAGTGCCTCGCATGGGGACGAATGGATCGACCATGCTCGAGCCGTTACGGCAGGGGCTTCCCCCCATCGACCCCTCAGCCGTGTCGAGCGCAGCATCCTGCGCGCTGCCGGCCCGCTATGAAGCGGTGCGCGGAGCACGGAAGTTCACTCAGCGGACGCTACGCGAGTGGAATCTTGAGGACCGCTTCGACGACATCGCCCTGGTCGTCTCCGAACTCGTCACCAACGCGCTGCGCCATGCCCTGCCGGCCGACACGGTGCGCGACGAGGACCCGCCGGTCCGGCTGCATCTGATGCGCTGGACCTCACGGCTGGTGTGTGCGGTACGCGACCCCAGTGCGCAGAGCCCCATCACCCGGGACACCGACGAACTCGCCGACTTCTCCGCGGAGTCGGGGCGCGGGCTGTTCCTGGTGGACTCGTTCAGCGACAGCTGGGGGTGGCATCCACTCGCGGGCGCGCTCAGCGGCAAGGTCGTATGGGCACTGTTCCGGCTGCAGCCGGAACCTTCTTGAGCGAACCGGCACCTTCTTGAACGAAGGGGCGCCCGGACACGCCCTAGGCGCCCGCTATCAGGTGGTCGAACTCCCCGTCCTTTATGCCGAGGAGCATCGCCTCTATCTCGGCGCGCGTATAGACGAGCGCGGGGCCGTCCGGGAAGCGCGAATTGCGCACCGCGACGCTGCCGTCCGCCAGCCTCGCGAACTCCACACAGGAGCCCTGCGAGTTGCTGTGCCGGCTCTTCTGCCAGGCCACACCGTCAAGATCTGTGGCCGCCATGCCGTTGTACGCGTGGTGCACAGTCGCTCCCCGGTGGTGCCGTGACTCGTTCTTCCAGCGGTTACTGATGCGCCGTTCAGCGATGATTCGGTGGTGATTCGGTGGTGGACGGCGCATCGACGACAGTCAACTGCCCCGGATCATAGCCGTGTTCAGGGACGGCGTGCATGGGAAGATGCATGCGCAGATGCACGTGCACGCGCTGTTGTCCTGCGGTTACAGGTCCGCGAGTACGTTTTCCCACGCGTCGATGACGGGGGAACGCCGGCCTCCGCCCACGATCCGATGGGCCGCCCCCTGCGCCGGACCGTCCGGATCGAACCCCTCGTTCACTAGGAAGAGACGCGTGCCGCGCCCTTCCGGCTCCAGGTCCTGGGCCTGGTGTTCGTCTGTCGTAACGAACGTGATCCCCCGCACGGTTCCGGACCCGCGCCTTCCCGAAAGTCCTGCGGACGGCCTCGAAGACTGTCCTCAAACGCCGGACGGGCTGAAAGCGCGAGGTCGTCCTGGTAGCTTGGCGGCGCTTTTCGGATCGACCGATCTTTGGCTTTGGGGGACTTCACCGTGTTCAAGTACGTACGTACCTGCGCCGCCGCCGCGACCGTCGTGGCCGCGCTCGCCCTGACCGGATGCAGCAGCGACGGCGACGGAGGCAAGAAGGGCGGCTCGTCGTCGGGCGGGCAGGAGGCGACCGGCGGTGGCACGGGAGGTTCGGGCGCCACCGGTGACATCGACGGGACCTGGGTCAAGACGGACGGCTCCGCCGTCGTCGGGCTCACCGTCGCCGACGGCGGCAAGATGGTCTCGCTCGTGGAACTCGGCGGGGACGCCGGGGCCACCTGCACCGGGACGGCCGCCTCGAAGACCATCACGCTGACCTGCCAGGGCGGCGGCAAGCGCACGAAGGGCACGATCGAGTCCGTGGACTCCTCGACGCTGAAGGTCGCGTGGGACGGAGTGGGCACGGACGAGTTCAAGAAGTCCGACGGGAAGGAGATGCCCGGGCTGCCCACCGACCTCCCCACGGATCTCGACCTGCCGTCGGACTTCGAGATCCCCGAGGGCTGAGCTGCCGACAGGGACCTGCCGACACAACTGCACGGCTTTCAGCGGGCCGCGGACTCCTTGGGGGTTCGCGGCCCGTTGCCGTCCACGGTCATCGGGGGCGGGGTCGTGCCGAGGGCCTCGGAGAGTTCGTCCAGGGACTCCAGGAGCAGGCGCGTGCCCCTGCGCACGACACGGTCCGGGACGCCCTCGCCGTCCCACTCGGCCAGGGCGGCGCGGACCGGTTCCCAGGTGGGGACGCGGCGTTCGCGTACCGCCTTCGCGGCCTGTTCGGTGGACTCCCGCAGGACGGTGGCCAGTTGGGCCGCGGCCGGGACGGGGGTGGTGCCGCGGTCCGGGAGGTGGGCCTCCATCAGCATCGCGACGCGGGCGATCTGGGCGAGCGCGTGCTCGGCGTCGTCGGCCGCGGCGCGGGAGAGGCCTCGGTGGCGGACCGGCTCGTTCTGGGCGCGGGCGGCCGCGTCCTGCCAGGCGATACGGGCGTTGCGGGCCTCGAGCAGGGCCTCGCGGACGTCCGGGCAGACCTTGCCGGCGGGCTCGGCGTAGTGACGTACGACCGCCGCCGCATAACGGCCGTCGGCGACCAGCCAGTCGGCGAGGCGGGTGCGCAGACGGGGGGTCTCCCAGGCCGGGTAGACGGCGTACGACAGCATCGCGAGGAGGCCGCCGATCAGGGTGAGGAGCACGCGCTCGCGGACCGTCTGGCTCCACTCGATGCCGCCCATGCCGAGCAGGAACACGACGTACGCGGACACCATCACCTGGACCGTCACATAGCCCGTGCGCATGAAGAGGTACGTCAGGCCGGCGGCGGCCACCGCGAGAACGCCCGAGAAGTACGCGCCGGGGTGGGCGAGTTGGACGACGCCGGTCGCCAGGGCCACGCCGATCAGGGTGCCGCCGAAGCGGGCCACCGCGCGGCCGTACGTCTGGGAGAAGTCGGGGCGCATCACCATGACGGAGGCCATGGGGGCCCAGTAGCCGTGGCCGAAGCCCAGGTGGACGTTGAGGGCGTGGCCGATGAGGTAGCCCGTGACGGCGACCGCGGTGACGCGGATCGCGTGGCGCAGGATCGCGGACTTGTGGGTCAGTTCCTTGCGCATCGCTCGGGCCGCGACGGGGGCGAGGGCCGGGAGGGTGGGGCGGATCAGGGGGATGGGGCGGGTGTCGGACTGGTCCGGTGGGGTGGGTGCCGGCTCTGGTGCCGGTTCTGGTTGTGGTGGCCGGGTGCCGTCGGGGGGCGGGGCTTCGGGGGCGGTGGATTTGGGGTCGGCTGTTTCCACCACGTCGTGGAGGAGTTTGCCGAGGCGGGTGGCGGCGCGGTGGGCCGGGCCGCTCAGGATCGCGCCCGTGTCGGGGGTCTTGAAGGTGGCGATCGCGGCCGGGGGGAGCTTCACCGCCTCGCCGTGGCGGATCGCGCGGGCCGCCGCGTCCAGGATCTGGCCTGCCGCGGCCAGGAGCTCGCGCACCCTGTCCCGCTCGACGCCCTCCTCGGGGACGCCCACCGCCGGGTCGGCGAGGGAGGCGAGGACGGGGCGGATGCGTTCCGCGAGGCCTCGGGCTCCGTGCAGTTCGGCGGGGCGGGTGCGGGCCTGGCGGGGGGTGACCGCGGCCGCGCTGCGGGCGTTCATCAGGGGCGCGGGGTCGAAGGCGGCGACCGGGTCGTGGCGCAGCCTGCGGGCGTAGTCGGCCTCGCCGGCCAGGGCGTCGGCCAGGGCGTCCCGCTGGGCTCCCCATCTGCGTACCGGGAAGGCGACGATCAGTGCCGCCTGTACGAGGCCGCCGACCGCGATCATCGCGGCGTGGCCCGCCGCCTGGGCGATCGTGGTGGGGAGCGTGATGGTCACCAGCATCATCGCGACGTTCGAGGACGCGATGATGCCGACCGTCGGGCCGACGGACCAGCTCAGGCCCGCGAGGAAGGTCCACAGGGCGAGCAGGGCGAGGAAGAGGATCAGGTTCGCGCCGGTGAGGTAGCCGAGGAAGGTGCTGATGCCGAGGCTGACGCCGGAGGCCAGGGCCAGGACGGGGCGGGGGCGCCAGCTGCGCTGGAAGGTGGCGATGGCTGCCTGGAAGGCGCCGAAGGCGGAGCTTGCCGCTACCGCGGGGTCGAAGAAGTAGAGGCTCAGGCCTACGACCAGGGCGAGGCCTGCGGTGGCTCTGATCGCGATGAGGGGTTCGAGGCGGCGGCGCTCGACCTTCAGCCCTGAGCGGGCGGTCTCCTTTAGTGCGTTGCGCCAGCTCACGTGTGTGAGTTTACGTGGGTTGTGGGGTTGGTCATGGTTTGGGGGGTGTGGGTGGGTGGGTGCGGGCCGGGGTGGGTGCGGGTGTGAGGTGGGTGCGGGTGTGAGGTGGGTGCGGGTGTGAGGTGGGTGCGGGTGTGAGGTGGGTGCGGGTTCGTTGCGCCTGCGGCGGGCTGGGTCCCCTACCCGCCCCTTCCCGTAAGACTGCCGCCGGCTTTCGAGGGTGGGGGTGGGTGGGAATCCGTCCGTCAAAGATGTCCTCAAACGCCGGACGGGCTGAAGAACAGCCGGACGGGCTGAAGGACAGGCGGGCGGGCTGAATGAGGGCCGGCGCGCGCTGGATGAGGGCCGGCGCGAGCTGGATGGGGCCACGCGAGCAGTCACGTGCTCAGCGCCACCGTCGGGTCCAGGCGGGACGCCCGGATCGCCGGGTACAGGCCCGCCAGCGCGCCGATCGTGAGGGTGGCCGTCAGGGCCGCCGCCAAGGACCAGGGCGGGATCACCGTGGTCCAGGCCTGGGCCCGGGCGAAGGCGAAGGTGGCCGCGGTGCCGAGGAGTGCGCCCGCCGCGCCGCCCAGTGCGGACAGGAGCAGTGATTCCATCAGGAACTGCGAGCGCCGCGGGGGAGGCCGCGACCGGGGTGACCAAGGGGCTGCACTGAAGCTGCTGCACGCCGGGCCCACGGCGGCCGAGCAGGTGACCGGGCTCACCACGCTGGTGCACGACGATCTGCCGATCAGTGCGTCCGGCGACGGCAAGAAGGTCACCGTCGCCCTCGGGGCGGCGAAGGTCGGGCCCGAACAGACCGGGCTGCTCGGCCAGTTGGGCAACCGGAGTTGCTAGCGGACGGCTTCCAGGTAGGCGTCCAGCGCGGGGCGGGGCTCGCGGCCGAGGAGGGTGCGCAGGGCGTTGTCCTCGATCCCGTTGCCCTCGATTGCTGTGCCGTCCATGAAGCCAGCGGCTATCGCCGAGTAGGTGCCGACGATCATCGGGACCTGGAAGTCCTTGAGCGCGCCCGAGGCGGACAGCGCGGCGCGGGCCTCGGCGAGGGTCGACGGCTCGTACGAACCGTCGACCGCCGCCGCCAGCTCGGCGCCGCCCAACGCCACTTCACCCACCAGCTCATAGACCTGGCCCGCGTGCGCGGCCGGGTCGAGGGCCACTCGTGCGGCCGCCTCCGCGAGGTCCGCGCGGGCCACCGCCGCGAGCCGGCCCTCGCCGAGCGGGGCCGCGATCGTGCCGTCGGGGCCGGGGGCGGCGATCACCGCGAGGAACTCCGCGTACAGGCCGTTGCGCAGCACCGTCCACGCGAGCGGCGACTCGCGCAGGCGGCGCTCGGTCCAGCGGTGGGCGAGGGCGTAGGTGAGGTGGTCGCCGTCGCCGCTGAGGCTGGTGTAGACGACGTGGCGTACGCCCGCCTTCTCGGCCGCCGATATCGCCGCCTCGTGCCGGGCCTGTACGACGTCGTCCTCGCCCTCCCCCGCCGAGATCAGGAGCAGCGTGTCCACGCCGGTCAGGTCGAGGGAGTCCGGGGCGTCGAAGTCGACGCGCCGCTCGACCGCGGAGCGCGGGGTGCGGGTGCCGAACACGACGTCGTCGCGGCCGGCCAGCTCCTTGGCAACGAGGGTGCCGAGTGCGCCCGTGGCGCCGGTGACGAGAAGCATGGAAGCCCCTTCCGAGGGTTGCCGCAGGTTGTGCCCGAGGTGTGTCCGGGGCGTGCTCCTATCCTTGACGGCGCGGCTCGATCGCATAAGGAGGCACTTCCATGTCAGCAGGGCACACCGCGGTAACCGCCCCCGCCCAGGTCACGGGCGAGGTCACGGGCGAGGTCATCGTCTGTGAGACGCCGCAGGACGAGTGCGGCGTACGCGACGTCCTGGACCGGCTCGGCGACAAGTGGTCGGTGTACGTGGTGGTCGAGCTGTCGAGCGGGAAGCTGCGCTTCAAGGAGTTGCAGCGCCGGATCCACGGGGACATCTCGCAGCGCATGCTGACCCTGACCGTGCGCAGGCTGGAGCGCGACGGGCTGGTCAAGCGGACCGTGTATCCGACGGTGCCGCCGCAGGTCGAGTACGAGCTGACCGAGCTGGGCCGCAGCATGACCCACCTGGTGAAGGCCCTCGCGGACTGGTCGATCGAACACCGTCCGGTGATCGCCGAGGCGCGGCGCGCGTACGACGAGGTCCAGGACGAGGCGAAGGCCGGGTCCGCGTGAGTGATGCCGTCGACCGGGCCTTCGCCGCCGCGCTCTACGCGGACGGCGACGACGGTCTGGACACGGGTGCCTCGCTGATAGCCGCCGCCGACCCGGCGACCGAGGCCGAACTGCTGCGTCGCGGCGAGGAGTTCGTACGGCGGGCGTGGGAGCGGGGCTGGGCTCCTGCCGATGTCGTACGTCTGGTCGCGCGCGAGCTCGACGAGACGCATGTCGATCTCGCCGCCATGCTGATCGTCCGCGAGACCGGGCGGTACGGCGAGAAGCTGCCGCCCCGCTGGGCCGGTCAGCTCGGCGACCTCGCGCCCGGGCCGGGGCCGGCCGACCGGTTCCTGCGCGCGACGGCGCTCCTTGAGCTGTACCGGCTGCTGCTTCGGCTGCCCGCGATCGAGGCGGTCGGGCCGGTGCCCGGCTCCCCCGTCCACGTACCGGCGTCCGTTCATGGGGAACCGAAGATGCTGGCCCGGATCCGGGCGCTGCTCGCCAAGGCCGAGGCGACCGGCTTCCCTCAGGAGGCGGAGGCGCTGTCGGCGAAGGCGCAGGAGCTGATGGCGCGGCACAGCGTCGACGAGGCGCTGCTCGCGCATCGGGCGGGGGCGAAGGACGTGCCGACCGCCTGCCGGATCGGGGTGGACGCCCCGTACGAGACGGCGAAGGCGATCCTGCTCGACGCGGTGGCGGGCGCGAACCGGTGCCGTGCGGTGTGGGATCAGGCGCTCGGGTTCTCGACGGTGGTCGGGTTCGAGTCGGATCTGGACTCGGTCGAGCTGCTGTACACGTCGCTGCTTGTGCAGGGGACGGCCGCCATGACCAAGGCGGAGGCGGGGCAGCGGGCCGGGGGGCGGAAGCGGACGAAGGCCTTCCGGCAGGCGTTCTTGATGGCGTATGCGGATCGGATCGGGCATCGGCTTGCCCGGACCTCCTCGGAGGCCGTTGCGGCCGAGGCGGGTGAGCGGCTTCCCGTGCTTGCGGCGCGGGAGGTCGCGGTTTCGTCGCGGGCCGAGGAGATGTTTCCGCAGACGCGGAGCACGCGGGTTCGGGGGGTCTCCGATCTGGCGGGTTGGGAGCATGGCGTGGCGGCTGCCGACCGGGCCCATGTGCAGGGTGGTTGACCGTCCCGGTCGGTTGACCGTCCCGGTCGGTTGACCGTCCTTGTCGGCTGACCGTCCTTGTCGGCTTCCGTCAAAGACTCGGGGCTCCGCCCCGGACCCCGTTCGCGCAGTTCCCCGCGCCCCTTGAAGACCAAAGACTCGGGGCCCGCCCCGGACCCCGTTCGCGCAGTTCCCCGCGCCCCTTATCGGCTGTTCCCCGCGCCCCTTGTCAGCTGTCGCCGCCCTCGTCGATCAGGCGGCGGACCTCTCTGTCCACCATGCCCAGGCGGGCCTCCGCCACCAGCGGGACCGCGCGACGCTGGCGGCGGGCCTCGTGGACGTCGATGTCTACCGTGACCAGGCCCGGCTCCCACTTGGGGGCCTGGGCGACGACCGTGCCGCGTGGGTCGACGACTCGGGAGCCGCCCCAGAAGGACGCGCCGTTCTCATTGCCTACGCGGTTCACGAAGACGACCCAGCACTGGAGCATCCGGGCCGTGTACGACAGGAGCGTGTCCCAGTACAGGCCCGTGCCCATCGCCTCCGGGTCGAGGCTGGCCGCGCTGTTCGTCGGGACGATGATGACCTCGGCGCCGTCCTGCACCGCCAGCCAGGGCAGCACCGGCTGCCAGGCGTCGTTGCACACCAGGGTCGCGGCCCGGCCGTGCCCGCCCGGCAGGTCGTACGCGCGCATCGCCTGGCCGGGGCTGACGTGCTTGCGCTCCTCCCAGGCCAGGTAGTTGGGCAGGTAGAGCTTGCGGTGCGGGTGCAGCAGCTCGCCGTTCGCGTAGTACGCCGAGGTGTTGTACGCCCGCAGGCTGGTGTGCTCGTGGAGGCCGACGATGACGTCGGCCCCCAGCGTCGAGAGCTCAAGCAGACGCGGGTCCTTGGCCTCGATGGACGTGTCCTTCTTCAGACCGCCCAAGTGGTAGCCGTGCAGGCTCAGCTCCGGGAAGACCACCAGGTCGGAGCCCTGCGCGACGGCCTGCTCGATCTGCTCCCTGGCGGTTTCGAGGTTCTTGTCGACCTCGCCGAGTTCACAGTCGGTCTGCGCAAGCGCGACGCGCATCCAGGCTCTCCTTCGTGCAGTTCAGGCTGATGTGCTGGGGTTCGTCCAGTATGTCAGCCCCTGCCTGTCCCAGCCCTCGTTCAGTCCTCTCCCGACCCTCTCCCGGCCCTCGCTCAGTCCTCTCCCGACCCTCTCCCGGCCCTCGCTCAGCCCGCCTCGTCCAGCTTGGCGCGCTGCTCCGCCGTCAGCTCCAGGTCGACCGCCGCCAGGCTCTCGTTCAGCTGGGCCACCGAAGAGGCGCCGACCAGCGGGAAGCACGGGACCTCGGCGCCGATCAGCCAGGCCAGGACCACCTGGTTGACCGTCGCGCCCGTCTCCTTGGCGACCATGTGGAGGGCCTTGAGACGGGTGTGCGTGCCGGGGTGCTCCAGCTCGTGGCCCAGCGTCTTGTCCGTGCGGACGTACGCGCCCCCGAGCAGCGGCGAGTACGCCACCAGGGCGAGGCCCGGCTCCTCGCGTACGTAGCTGAGCAGGTCGCCGCCCGTCGCACCCGGGGCGCCGTCGGGGCTCAGCTCGCTGGGCAAATCCATCCGGCGGCGCAGGTAGGTGTGGTGGTACTGCAGCACCTCATAGCCGGGCACCCCGGCCGCGGCGGCCAGATTGCGGGCCCGCTCGATGCGCCAGGCCCACTGGTTGCTGACGCCCAGGAGGCCGACGGTGCCCTCCCCCACGAGCTCGCCGAAGGCTTCGACGGTCTCCTGCTGGGGGGTGGTGTAGTCGTCGATGTGCGCGTAGAGCAGGTCCAGCTTCTCCACGCCGAGCTGCTCGCGGCTGCGCTCCGCGGACTCCCTGATGACCTTCGCGGACAGGCCCTCGGGGTTGTCGATGTATCCGGTGCCGGGGGCGAGCGGGCGTGCTCCCAGCTTGGTGGCGATGAAGATCTCGTCGCCGATGCCGCGGCTGCGGCGCCAGCGGCCGAGCAGCTTCTCGCTCTCGCCGCCCTGGGTGCTGTTGATCCAGAACGCGTAGTTGTCGGACGTGTCGATGAAGGTGCCGCCGGCTTCGACGTACCGGTCGAGGATCGCGTACGACGTCTCCTCGTCGGTGAGCGTCCCGAACAGCATGGCGCCGAGGCTCAGGACGCTGACCTCGCGGCGGGTGGTGCCGGCTCCACCGATGGTGCGGTATTTCATCCGAACTCCCCTCAAGTGGCCCGGTTTCCGCGGGCCTTGAGGGGAGTCTGGATGCTCGCGTGCACTTCAACGCAAGCCCCGGCGGGGCGGCTCTTGCGGCGAGCGTGCGTGCCAGCGGGGGTTCAAAGACAGGCTCTTACGCGCCCACCTTCAGCCATGCCTTGCTGGTGGCTATCTCGACGAGCGCCCTCAGGTTGAGCGCCGGGGTCTCCCGGGACGGGGCCGACTTCTGGTCCGCCGCGTTGAACGCGCTCACCACCACCCGCAGGCCGTCCTGGCGCAGGGTGTCGGCGGTCCACATCTGCACGCCCTCGATGCCCTTGTCGCCGGGGCCCTGCCGGGTGGTGAACAGCGTGGTGCCGTCCGGGGTCGTCTCCGCGTCCTTGAAGAGCTCGCCCGCCACGTCGTCCATGCCGGGCTGCACATTGACCTGGACGTAGCTCTTGCCGTCGCCGTCGTCGACCACGAGATACGCCCACTCGCCGTCGCCGCCCCGGTCGGTGACCTTGAAGCCCTTGGGGAGCAGGCCCGCGAGGGTCGCCGAGATCTTGGCGTTGTCCGCTGCGGGCGGCGCCTCCGTCTGGCCGGGGGTGCCGCCCGGCTTCATCCCCTTGGGGTCCTTGGGTATGGCCTGCAGCGTGCGCTGCCACTCCTTCGCGGTGACCACGGACTGCAGTTGGGCGACGGAGAGCGGCGGGTTGGGGCGGGTGATCGGGGAGTCCTTCTCCGCCGCCGCGTTCCACTCGCTCATGTCGATCAGATAGCCGTCGTCCCTGACCAGCGTGGCGCGCCAGTTCTTGGTGTCCACGCGGCGGTCCGGGTACTCATAGCCCTTGAAGAGCATGAGCTGCGAGCCGTCGGGCAGCGTCTTGCTGGAGCAGAAGTCGTACTCCACCAGCGTGTTGTCCGGGCACTCGGTCATCTCCCGGGCCTGCTCGCTGTCCGGGTCGATGCGGCTGAAGCTGATGCCCATGGCCGCCTTGCCGTGCCCGTCGTCGAAGACGCCGGACGCCATCGGGCCCAGCTCGTCCGCGGAGCCACGGGCCGACTCCAGCTTGAACTTCCCTTGCGGAAGCAGGGACTTGAAGACCTTGGCCACCTCGCGGGCGCCGGGCGCGGGCGTCTTCGCCGTCGCGGCGGAGCGCGAGCTCGCCGCCGGGCCTGCCGCCGGGCTCCGGTCGCCGCCGTCGAGCGCGCCCGGGACGAGCAGCGCGCCGCCCACGCCCACCGCGGCGATCGCCGCGACGCCACCGGTGATGGCGGCCCGACGGCGGTACCTGAGCCGCCGACCGCGGGTATGGCCCGCCTGGGTCAGGGCGAGGGTGTCGGGCCTGAAGGTGTCGCCGGTCTCGCGCAGGGCTTCGGCGAGGTGCTGCTCAAGAGGGGTGCGGGAGTCGTCGTCCACGGACATTTGAACCACCGTTTCGGGCAGAGGAGTTGAGGGGTCAGGGCAGGCAGGGCCGGCAGGGCGTTGCACAGGAAGTCGAGTGGGGCGTGCGGTGGCGGCAGCCGGGGTGTCAGGGCCTGGCGAGCTCGCCGATGCTGTCGCCGAGCAGTGCGCGCAGCTGGGCCAGCGCCCTGGTGGAGCGGGTGCGCACGGCGGCCGAGCTCGTGTGCAGGGCGTCCGCGGTCGCCTCGATGGAGCGGTCCTCCCAGTACCGCAGGACCACCACCGCGCGGTCCTTGGGGGACAGCTGCCGCAGCGCCTCGATCAGGGTCAGCCGCAGCGCGGGGTCGCCGGACACGCCGAACTCCGGTCCGGCATCCGGAAGTTCACCGGTCGGGGCCTCGGCGCTGCTGTGTCTGCGGCGCTGCGTCAGGAACGTACGTATGAGAACGGTCTGGGCATAGCCCGCCGGGTTGTCGATCCGGTCGATGCGCGTCCAGGTGACATACATCCGCCCGAGGGTCTCCTGCACGAGATCCTCGGCGAAGTGTGTGTCCCCGCCCGTGAGCAGGCATGCCGAGCGGAAGAGGTGCCCGGAGCGCGCCGCGGCGAACTCCAGGTAGGCCTCCGTGCTGGCCTGTCTCATATGCGTCCCCGTCCCCCCCGCCCCCCGACCGGCCGTCCGGACCCGCCGCACGACCGCTTACACCTCATTGACGCGATGACCGCGCCGAAATGTTTCATGCGAATCGGAAATGCTTCCGCCGCCTGGCCAGCGGGTCGATGTCAGACCCCCCTGCCACACTCGCAAACGTGAGCGGACGCATGCTGCTGGCCCCCGCGGAGGAGGGCGACGGAGCGCTGCTCGTCCCCGTGGACGGGGCCGGGCAGCCGGTCGGTGCTGCCGTCGAGGAGCCGGATCTCGTGGCGGCCGTCCGGGCGCGGCCCGAGGTGGTGCGGTGGGTGTGGCGGTCGACCGCCGAGGTGTACCCCCGGCTGCTGCGGGCGGGCGTGCGGGTCGAGCGGTGTTACGACATCGAGGACGCGGAGCTGCTGCTTCTCGGCCACGAGGGACGGCTCGGCGAACCCCGTTCGGCCGCCGCGGCCTGGGCCCGGCTGCACCGGCAGGCCGTACCCCCTGATCCCCCGCAGCGCGCGGCCGAGCCCGGCTCGCAGTCCTCGCTGTTCGAGCCGAAGGCCGTGCCGCTGCCCGTGGAGGCGCTGCTAGAGGTGTACGCGGACCAGCTGCGGCGGCACGACGCGGCGGCCGACCCGGCCCGGATGCGGCTGCTCACGGCGGCCGAGTCGGCGGGGATGCTGGTCGCCGCCGAGATGAACCGGTCGGGACTGCCGTGGAGCGCCGAGGTCCACCGCGAGCTCCTGCGCGAACTGCTCGGCGAGCGGTACGCGGGCGGGGGTCGGAACTCGGGCGGGGGCGAGCCGCGCCGCCTCGCCGAGCTGGCGGACGAGGTGTCGGCCGCCTTCGGACGCAGGGTGCGGCCGGACCTGCCCGCCGAAGTGATCAAGGCCTTCGCGGGGGCCGGGATCAGGATCAAGTCGACCCGGCGCTGGGAGATCGAGGAAATCGACCACCCGGCGGTGAAGCCCTTGATCGAGTACAAGAAGCTGTACCGGATCTGGGTGGCGCACGGCTGGTCGTGGCTGCAGGACTGGGTGCGCGAGGGGCGGTTCCGGCCCGAGTTCCAGGCGGGCGGCACCGTGACCGGTCGCTGGACGACCAATGGCGGCGGGGGCCTGCAGATCCCCAAGGTGATCCGCCGCGCGGTGGTCGCCGACCCGGGCTGGCGGCTCGTGGTGGCGGACGCCGACCAGATGGAGCCGCGGGTGCTTGCCGCGATCTCCCGCGATCCGGGCCTGATGGAGGTCGCGGGCCGGCCGACGGACCTCTATCAGGAGGTCTCCGACCGGGCGTTCTCCGGCGACCGGGACATGGCCAAGCTCGCGGTGCTCGGGGCGGTGTACGGGCAGACGTCGGGGGACGGCCTGAAGAACCTCGCCCTGCTGCGACGCCGCTTCCCGCGCGCGGTGGCGTACGTGGACGACGCGGCCCGTGCGGGCGAGGAGGGGCGGCTGGTGCGGACCTGGCTCGGCCGCACCTGCCCGCCGGCGCCGGGTGCGGGCGCCCAGGAGGAGGCGGGAATCCCGCAGGAGGAGGCCGCGAATCCGGCAGGGTCCGTCGACCGGGAGTCGGAGGAGTGGCTGCCCGGGTACGCCTCGCCGCCCGGCCGGGCACGCGGGCGGTTCACGCGGAACTTCGTCGTGCAGGGCAGCGCCTCGGACTGGGCCCTGCTGATGCTCGCCGCGCTGCGGCAGTCGCTCTGGGACCGGTCGGCCGAGCTGGTCTTCTTCCAGCACGACGAGGTGATCGTGCACTGCCCCGAACAGGAGGCGGACGCCGTGGCCCTGGCGATACGCGAGGCGGCGGAGCTGGCGGGGCGGATCGCCTTCGGGGACACACCGGTCCGCTTTCCCTTCACCACGGCAGTGGTGCGGTGCTACGCCGATGCGAAGTGAAGTGAACTAGGCGTCCGGCCAACTCTCAGCCCACTGCAGCCATTTCGGCAATCTCGCCGACGCGCCTTCTCGCTAACGTAATTCCAAGGGCCCTCCGGCCGCACTCAATTCCCCGCTGCCACGCGGGCGGAGGGCCCCATCACACCAGGCCAGCCCGCACAGGGCGGGGCCGGTGAAGGGAATCGCAGGAACTCGACCTCAGGAAGTACTCATGACCGCAGCGCCGAATGCACCACGCGTCGATCTGCTCACCAAAGAGTTTCCCCCCGAGGTTTACGGGGGCGCCGGAGTTCATGTCGCCGAATTGTCAAAGGAGTTGCGCGGACTGGTTGACCTCCGGGTGCGCTGCTTCGGCGAACCGCGTCCCGAACCGGGCGTCCTCGCGTACCGCGAACCGCATCTCGCGGACGGCGCCAACCCGGCGCTGCGCACGCTCGGCGCCAATGTGGAGATGGCGGCCGCCTGCGCGGGCGCGGACCTGGTGCACAGCCACACCTGGTACGCGAACGCGGCGGGCCGGCTCGCGCAGACGTTGTACGGCATTCCGCACGTGGTGACGACGCACAGCCTGGAGCCGCTACGGCCCTGGAAGGCAGAGCAGTTGGGCGGCGGGTACGCGCTGTCCTCGCTGGTGGAACGCGGCGCCCTTGAGCACGCCGACGCGCTCATAGCCGTCTCGCGCGGGATGCGGGACGACATCCTGCGGGTCTACCCGGACGTCGACCCGGCCCGCGTGCACGTCGTGCACAACGGCATCGACACGGACGCGCACCGCCCCGATCACGGCACGGCCGCCCTGGAGCGGCACGGCATCGACCCGGACCGGCCGATCGTCCTCTTCGTCGGCCGCGTCACCCGCCAGAAGGGCCTGCCCCAGCTGCTCCGGGCCGCCTTCGAGCTGGACGCCGACGCCCAGCTGGTGCTCTGCTGCGGCCAGCCCGACACCCCGGAGATCGCGGCCGAAACGGCGGGCCTGGTCGAGGAGCTGAGCCGGGTCAGGAGCGGTGTCGTACGCATCGACGGCATGCTCGACCAGGTCTCCCTGCGCCAGCTGCTCACGCACGCCACGGTGTTCGTCTGCCCTTCCCTGTACGAGCCCATGGGCATCGTCAACCTGGAGGCGATGGCCTGCGGCACGGCGGTCGTGGCCACGGCCACGGGCGGCATCCCGGAGGTGGTGGCCGACGGGGAGACGGGGCTGCTCGTCCCCGTCGAGCAGGAGCAGGACGGGACGGGCACCCCGCTGGACGAGAAGCGCTTCGCCACCGACTTCGCGGCCGCGGTGAACGCCCTGCTTGCCGAGCCCGCCCGCGCCGAGGCGCTGGGCAAGGCGGGCCGGGTCCGGGCCGAGGAGCACTTCGGATGGGACCGGGCGGCGCAGAAGACGCACGCCATCTACCGCTCGGCGCTGGGGGGCGAGGTATGACGTGGGGCTTGTGGGGGAAAACGGGCCGCGATAGCGGACATACCGGGCGGGATTGGGCCCCTTTCCCCCCACTAGGCGCACCTCAGGTGGTGGGCGCCCCGTGAGCCCCGATTCGCTCGGCCTCGACGCCACCACCCGCTTCCTCCTGGGCCTCGCCTGCCTCCTGCTGCTCACGCACGCGGCGGGCCGGCTGGCCCGTCGGGTCGGGCAGCCCGCGATCCTCGCCGAGCTTGCGGCGGGGGTGCTGCTCGGGCCGGCCTTCCTCGGCGAGCTGGCACCGGGAGCGCACGAGCTGCTGTTCGGGCCTGAGGTGTTGCCGCTGCTCGACGGGCTGGCCCAACTCGGGCTCGTACTGCTCGCCTTGCAGATAGGGCGGCTGCTCGTGGCCCCGGTGGCGGGTGTGGCGCGGGCGGGGGCCACGGTCGCGACCGTGAGCGCCTTCTCGTTCCTGGTGCCGCTCGCCGTCGGCGCGGCACTCGCCCCCGCCCTGACCGGCGGACACCCCGGCCCGGTGGACTCGCCCCTCGGCCGGGCGCTCTTCCTGGGCTGCGCGCTGAGCATCACCGCGCTGCCCGTCCTGGCCCGGCTGCTGCAGGACGAGGGGCTCACCCACACTCCGGCCGGGCGGATATCCCTGGCCGCGGCGGCCGTCGGCGACGCGGCGGCCTGGTGCGTGCTGACCGCGGCGCTGGTCGTGGCCGGGTCGGTGTCCGCGGTGCGGCTGCTGCCGGCCGCGGCGGGGGTGGTCCTCGTGGCGGTCCTCCTGCGGTGGCACCGGTCCCGCCGTACCCGGGGATCGGGCACGCTCGACCTGGCCGTCCTGGTCGCCGGGGCGCTGCTCGCCGCCGGGGCCTCCTCGGCGGCCGGGCTGCACCAGCTGCTCGGGGCGCTGCTCTTCGGGTACGTGTGGCAGCGCGGCCGACCGCAGCACAAGCAGGGCCAGGCGAAGGGGCAGGAACAGGGGCAGAGGCAGGAGCAGGAGCAGGAGCAGGGCCAGGCGAAGGGGCAGGGGCAGGAGCAGGCCGACGACCCCCTGGACCGCATCGCCCCCTTGGGCGCCAAGGTGCTGCTGCCCTGCTTCTTCCTGGGCTTCGGGCAGAAGCTGGACCTGCGCGCGGTGGAGTGGAGCGGCGGATTCCTGCGCCTGGTCCTCGTGCTGCTCCTGATCGCCGTGGCGGTCAAGTCCGTGAGCTGCGCCGTCGCCGGGGTCCTGCGCGGACTGCCGAGGCCGGAGTGGCTGCGGCTCGCGGTGCTGATGAACTCGCGCGGCCTCACCGAGATCGTGGTGCTCTCGGTGGGCTACGACGCCGGGCTCATCGACCGCACGCTCCTCATCGCCCTCACCCTGGTCGCGCTCCTCACGACCGGGATGGCGGGCCCGGGGCTGCGGCTCCTCGACCGCCACATACCCGCCGGGCCCGCCGGAACGGAGGTCAAGCAGGCCGCAGCCACACCGCCCCCAGCGGCGGCAGGGTCAGCTCCGCACTCCGCGCGAGCCCCTGCCACGGCACGTCCTGAGCGGCGATCCGCCCGGAGTTGAGGGCCCCGCCGCCGCCGTACGCCACCGCATCCGTGCTCAGCACCTCGGTCCAGTCGCCGCCCGCCGGGAGGCCGACGCGGTAGTGGTGGCGTACGCCCGGCTGGAAGTTGAAGACGCAGACCAGCGGGCAGCCTGCGGCGTCGTACCGGACGAACGAGTACACGTTGTCCTGAGCGGCGTCGGCGTCGATCCACGTGAAACCGTCCGGGCTCGCGTCCCGCTCCCACAGGGCGGGCAGCTCCAGATAGCGGCGGTTCAGGTCGCGCACGAGGTCGCGCACGGCCTCGTGGGGCGCGTACCGGGAGACGCCCCAGTCCACGCCCGCCTCGTGCGACCACTCGCTGTCCTGCGCGAACTCCTGGCCCATGAAGAGGAGTTGCTTGCCCGGGAAGGACCACATGAAGGCCAGATAGGCGCGCAGGCCGGCGAACTGCTGCCAACGGTCGCCGGGCATCTTCCCCAGTAGGGAGCCCTTGCCGTGCACGACCTCGTCGTGGCTGATCGGCAACATGTAGTTCTCGGCGTACGCGTACACCATCGGGAAGGTCATCGCGTGGTGGTGGAACTGGCGGTGCACGGGGTCCTCGGCCATGTAGGACAGCGAGTCGTGCATCCAGCCCATGTTCCACTTCAGGCCGAAGCCGAGGCCGCCGTGGTCGGTGCGGCGGGTCACGCCGTCCCATGCGGTGGACTCCTCGGCGATGGTGAGGGCGCCGGGCGAGCGGCGGTAGACGGTGGCGTTCATCTCCTGCAGGAACTCCACCGCGTCCAGGTTCTCCCGGCCGCCGTACTCGTTCGGCAGCCATTGGCCGTCGGCGCGCGAGTAGTCGAGGTAGAGCATGGAGGCGACGGCGTCCACGCGCAGGCCGTCGATGTGGAACTCCTCGCACCAGTAAGTGGCGTTGGCGACAAGGAAGTTACGGACTTCGGTGCGGCCGAAGTCGAAGACGTACGTTCCCCAGTCGGGGTGTTCGCCGCGGCGCGGGTCGGGGTGTTCGTAGAGCGGGGTGCCGTCGAAGCGGGCCAGGGCCCAGTCGTCGCGCGGGAAGTGCGCGGGCACCCAGTCGACGATGACGCCGATGCCGGCCCTGTGCAGGGCGTCGACGAGGTGGCGGAAGTCGTCCGGGCTGCCGAGGGCCGCCATGGGGGCGAAGTAGGAGGTGACCTGGTAGCCCCAGGAGCCGCCGAAGGGGTGCTCGGCGACCGGCAGGAACTCGACGTGGGTGAAGCCCAACGCCTTGATGTACGCCGGGAGTTCGAGGGCGAGATCGCGGTAGCCGAGGCCCGGGCGCCACGACCCGAGGTGCATCTCGTACACACTCATCGGCGCCTGCTCGACCGGACGTGCGCCGCGCGCCGCCAGCCAGTCCGCGTCCTGCCACTCGTAGTGCGAGGTCTCCACGATCGACGCTGTGCCGGGGGCGGACTCGGCCGCGCGAGCGAGGGGGTCGGCCTTCTGGATCCAGTCGCCGTCGCGGGTGAGCAGCTCGTACTTGTAGCGGGTGCCGTCGCCGACGCCCGGGACGAACAGCTCCCAGATGCCGCTCGCGCCGAGGGAGCGCATCGGGTGGGCGGCGCCGTGCCAGTGGTTGAAGTCGCCGATCAGGCGGACGGCGCGGGCGTTCGGGGCCCAGACGGCGAAGGTCGTTCCGGTCACCGGGGCCCAACCTGCCGTCACTTGCCCGGTGTTGGCGCCGAGGACCTGCCAGAGCTGCTCGTGGCGGCCCTCTCGGATCAGGTGCAGGTCCAGTTCTCCGAGGGAGGGTGGGAAGCGGTAGGGGTCGTCGTGGACGAAGAGGTCTTCGCCGTAGCGGGCGGCGACGCGGTAGTCGGGTATCTCGGTGGTGGGGAGCAGGCCGGTGAAGACGCCTCCGGCCTCGTGCGTCAGCTCGGCCAAGGGCTCGCCCTCGGGGGTCATCAGCTGGACTGCGTCCGCGAGGGGGCGTAGGACGCGGACGGTCACCCCGGTGGGGCCCGGGTGGGGGCCCAGCAGGGCGTGCGGGTCGCTGACCTCGCCGGTGGTGAGGCGCTTGAGGTCTGTGGGGGCCAGCGGCGGGGCTTTCAGGGCGAGCGGCGCCGGGGTGGGGCTTGCCATGCGTTCAGCGCACTCGGCGCCTTCGTGCTGTGCCCACCCGTTCCGCCCTGCGGAACGATTGCCCACAGCGGTGGCGGTAGCGGTAGCGGTAGCGGAACGACTGCCCACAGCGCGGGGAGCGGAGGGGTCGGTGAGGGTCACGACTGGGAGTTCCTGTCCGTGGTCGACGTGAAGATGTGGGCCACCTGCTGCTGTGGATCGAGGCGTACGTAGTTGTCGCGGGCCCAGTGGTACGTCTCGCCGGTGAGTGCGTCGTGGGCGTCGAAGGTGTCGGCGCGGTCGAGGCCGAGGGCCGGCAGGTCGAGGGAGACGGTGGCCTCGCGGACGCTGTGCGGGTCGAGGCTGAGGACGACCAGGACCCAGTCGTCGCCGTCCTCGGTCACGGAACGCTTGGAGAAGGCGACCACCGCGTCGTTGTCCGTCCGGTGGAAGCGCAGGTTGCGCAGCTGGTGCAGGGCCGGGTGGGCGCGGCGCAGTTCGTTCAAGGTGCGCAGGAGCGGGGCCAGTGAGCGGCCCTCCGCCTCGGCCGACTCCCAGTCCCTGGGCCGGTACTGGAACTTCTCCGAGTCCAGGTACTCCTCGCTGCCGGGCCCGGCCGGCACGTTCTCGTACAGCTCGTAGCCCGCGTACACCCCCCAGGTCGGCGCCGCCATGGCGGCGAGCACAGCCCGGACCGCGAAGGCGGGACGGCCCCCGTACTGGAGGTAGGCGTTGAGGATGTCCGGGGTGTTCACGAAGAGGTTGGGTCGCAGATAGGCCGCGCTGTCCTCGCCGCCCAGGCCCGCCAGTTCGCTCAGGTACGACTCGACCTCGTCCTTCGAGTTCCGCCAGGTGAAGTACGTATAGGACTGGTGGAAGCCGGTCCGGGCGAGGGCGTGCATCATCGCGGGGCGGGTGAACGCCTCGGCCAGGAAAAGGACATCGGGGTCGGTCGTGTGCACGGCCTCGATGAGGCGCTCCCAGAAGGCGACCGGCTTGGTGTGGGGGTTGTCGACGCGGAAGATGCGTACGCCGTGATCCATCCAGTGGCGGAGGACGCGCAGGCATTCGTCGTGCAGGCCGTCCGGGTCGGTGTCGAAGTCGATGGGGTAGATGTCCTGGTACTTCTTCGGCGGGTTCTCCGCGTAGGCGATGGTGCCGTCCACGCGGTGCTTGAACCACTCGGGGTGCGCCTCGACCCAGGGGTGGTCGGGCGAGCACTGCAGGGCGAAGTCGAGGGCGATCTCCAGGCCCAACTCGCCTGCGTGGGCGACGAATGCGTCGAAGTCCTCGATCGTTCCCAGGTCGGGGTGGATCGCGTCGTGGCCGCCGTCGGCCGAGCCGATCGCCCAGGGCGAGCCCGGGTCGTGCCGGCCGGGAGTGAGGGTGTTGCCCGCGCCCTTGCGGTGGGTGGTGCCGATCGGGTGGACGGGCGGGAGGTAGACGACATCGAAGCCCATGTCCGCTACGGCGGGCAGCCGTTCGGCGGCCGTGCGGAAGGTACCCGAGCGCGGGGCGCCGAGCACGCCGTCGGCGTCCCGGGTCGCGGGCAGGGCGCCCTCGGAGCGCGGGAAGAACTCGTACCAGGCGCCGTACAGGGCCCGCTCGCGGTCGACCCGCAGCGGCAGTTCGGGCGAGCGCGTCACCAGGTCGCGCAGCGGGCGGGCCGCCAGATGGGCGGTGACCACGGGGGTGAGGGCGGCGGCCAGGCGCTCGTCGGGGGTGAGGTGTTCGTCGCCGATGAGGTCGAGGGCGCGCTTCAGGACCGATACGGCGCCCGCGGTCTCGGCCTCGTCCAGGGCGCGCTCCAGGAGCAACGCACCTTCGGTGAGCACCAGTTCGGTGTCGAGGCCGGCCGGTATCTTCACCTCGGCGGTGTGCCGCCAGGTGGCGACGGGGTCGGTCCAGGCCTCCACCCGGTACGTCCAGTCGCCCTCGCGGCCGGCGCGGATCTGCGCGGCATAGCGGTCGGTGCCGGGGGCGAGGAGCCGCATCGGGGTCCAGTCGTCCACCGCCACCCCGTCCGGGCCGGTGAGCACGACATTGGCGCCCACCGCGTCGTGCCCCTCGCGGAACACGGTCGCCGACACCTCGAAGGTCTCCCCCGGCACGGCCCGGGCGGGGCGGCGGCCCGCGTCCACCTGGGGGCGTACGTCCACGATGGGGATGCGGCCGACGGTCGCGCCGAAACGGTGGGCGGCGGGCGTGCCTTGCATGGTCTTGCCTCCTGTTGAAGTTCCCGGCGCGCTCATCGACGTATCCCTGAAGTCCCGTTGCTCACTGCGGAGATGATCCGGCGATAGCCCGTCACCAGCGGATGCTGCGGATACGCCGTGCTGAACAGCCGCTCCCCCGCGAGCACCGACATCTCGGGGGCGTACGGCAGGACCGCCGTGAGGCGGGTGTCATAGGCGGACTCGACCTCGCCGCGCAGCCGCTCGCCGATCCCCCCGTCCGGCACCATGTTCACGGTGACGCTGAGGCGGTGACAGCCGAGGCGGCGGGCGAGCGCCATGGTCTCGCGGGCGCCCGCGAGGTCGAGGCGGTCGGCGCGGGTCATGATGACCAGGGCGTCGGCGCTGGCCATCGCGGTGACCGTCTCGTTGTTGAAGCCCGCGTGGGTGTCCAGGATCAGGACGTCCAGGGCGAGCGAGTCGATGAGCCGGTCGAAGCCCTCGCGCAGCAGGCCCACGTCGTAGCCGCGCCCCATGATCTCGTTGACGCCCGCGGCCCGGCTGCGGGCCGGCACCAGGAACAGCCCGTCGTGCCCCGCGTCCGCCCGCGCCGGGGCGGCGGCGTCCTCGATCTCGCAGCGGCCCATCAGGTAGTCGGTGAGCGAGCGGCGCACCGGGGCCCCCGCGGGGCCGAACATCACGTCCAGGCACGGCGTCTGGATGTCCGTGTCCACCAGGGCGACCCGGCGGCCCGCCGAGGCGAGCAGCAGCGCGAGGTTGGCGGCCGTGCTGGATTTGCCCGTTCCTCCTCGGTAGGAGTGCATGGTGATGATCTGCGACATGGTGTCCCTGAGTGAGAGAAGAGAGAGGCGAGCCGGTCAGTCGGAGGCCGGGTCGGTGGCAGGGGGTCGCCAGTGCACGGCGAGCATGGTGATGTCGTCGGACTGTTCCGCCGGGCCGACGAACTCGCCGAGCGCCCCGTCCATGTGGTCGAGCAGTTCCTCGCCGCGCACCGCGGCCGCCGTCAGGTGCTTGAGCATCTGGTCCTCGCCGAAGAACCGGCCCGACGGCGAGCGCGCCTCGGTCACGCCGTCCGTGTAGACGAACAGCGTGTCGCCGGGGCTGACCTGCGCGTACCCGAGGGAGAAGCTGACGTCGGGGATCACTCCGACGGCCGGTCCGGTGGGTTCGAGGAGCACCGGTTCGCCGCCGGAGGCGCTGACCAGGACCGGCGGGTTGTGGCCGCCGTTGATGTAGACGAGGTTGCCGGTGAGCGGGTCGAGTACGCCGAAGAACATGGTGGCGAAGTAGCCCTGCCGGATGTGGTTGCGGGTGAGGTAGTTGTTGGTGCCGACCACGGCGTTGAGCAGCGGGGTCGCGCCGACCACGGGGATGGCCCGGCTCTGCTCCTGCCAGACCCCCGCCGTCTCCTCGCCGAGCAGATCGGCGGCGATCAGGCTCTGCAGCCCGGACTGCTCGGCGGTGTGCCGCAGCAGGCTGCGGATCAGGGCCATGAACAGCGCGGCCCCGACGCCCTTGTCGCAGACGTCGGCCACGACGAGCGCGAGCCGGCGCCGGTTGGCCAGCTCGAACACGTCGTAGAAGTCCCCGGCGACGGTCCGCGCGGGACGGAAGCGGACGCTGATCTCCCAGTCGTCGGGCTCGGGCAGCGAGTCGGGCAGGAAGCCCAGCTGGATCTCCCGGCCGATCTCCAACTCCCGCTCGTAGCCGAGCAGTTCGGCGGTGGCGGCGACGTCCTCGATGGTCCGGCTGATCTCCAGGCGCTCATGGCAGCTGCGCAGCCGGGCCCGCACCAGCTCGGGGTGGAAGGGCGGCACCAGATACTCGGAGCCCGCGTTCACATGGCCGCCGAGCAGATGCAGATCGTGCTCCGCGAAGGCCACGACGGTCGGCTGCTGCCCCTCGTCGTCGAGGCGCCGGGCGACCGCGCGCACGCTGTGCGGGGACAGGCCCGCGTGCGCGAGGAGCACCTGGGTGTCGGGCAGTTCGCCGGTCGGCATGGTCAGTACGTCGCCGGGGGTGCGGACCCGTACGTCCGCGCCCACGGTCTGAAGGGCCTCGGCCAGCGCCGGGGGCGCATGGCGGTGTTCGTCGAGGAGCAGCACTTTCATGGTGTTCGTCTCCGCTGTTCCTGGGCCGGGGCCGAGTCCTGGACCCCGGCCGCCGAGGACCGCCGCATGGTGAGGGTGCTGACGTTGCGGCCCGCCACCAGCTCGTAGTCGAAGGTGTCCACCGAGGTGAAGGCGAGGTAGACGCCGAGCCCCCCGATCTCCCGCTGCTCCAGCGGCATGTCCCGGTCCGGGGCCCGCATGCCCTGCCGCGGGTCGAAGGCGGGGGCGTCGTCCACGAACCGGACCCAGACCCGGTCTGCCTCGATCCCGCCGGCCACCGAGACCCGGCCGCCCGGGATGTCCCGGTAGCCGTGCATGACGATGTTGGTCGCCAGCTCGTCGGCGGCGAGCCGCAGCCGGTACAGGGCACTGTCGGCGAGCCCGGCCTGCCCGCCGAGCCGCAGCACGAACTCGGCCACCCTGTCGAGCTCGGCGAGCTCGGCAGGCACGGTGATCGCGGTCGCGGTCGCGACCGTGAGCGGGGGCCACTCGGGCTCGTACCGGACACAGGCCTCGGACCGTACGCGGCCCGCCGGGCCGGAGACGGCCCGGACGCCACCCTCGGACGCGGAAACGGAATCGAAAGCCATCTCCCCGGTCCCCCTCAGGCGTCGACTAGATCGATGCTGTGGTCGAACCCGGCCAGCCTGATGGTCCGCGCCACCGGCTCGGCCGCGCCGACCACGGCGATGCGCACCTCGTCGCCCATCTTCTGGCGGGCCACGACCAGGGAGCGCAGTCCGGCGGAGGCCAGATAGGTCAGGTTCTCCGCCCTGATCACCAGCTCGATCGCGCCGAGCTGCGCCGCCTCGTCGATCACGTCGTGGAAGCGGCCCGCCGTGGAGGCGTCCAGCTCGCCCTTGAGCTCGATGCTGGCGACCTTGTCGTTGATCCTGAGCCGTACGTCGAAAGACATGGGAGTCCCTTGCGTAGAAGCAGAGTTGATTACTTGGTCTCGGGGACGGGCCGGCCGACGAGCACGACCACGCTGTGCGCCCCGAGCCGGTAGCGGCCCGGACATTCCAGCGGCGGCTCGGCCCCGATCGGGGCCGGCGCTCCGGGCGCGCCCGTGTCGGCGAACAGGTGCCAGACCTGGTCGTCGGGCAGCTCGGGCAGCTCCAGGTCGTGGTCCTCCCAATGGGCGTTGACCGCCAGGTAGACCACGTCGTCCGGGCCTGAGCGCAGCATGCCGAGCACCCGGCTGTGCTCGGACCAGTCCGGCTCCCAGGCCCGCACCCCGTGCCAGCTGACGTCGGGCAGGCCGCCGCCTGCGCGGTCGGTGCCGTGCGGGTGCTCGACGCCGCGCAGCACGGGGTGGGCGTGCCGGAAGGCGATCAGGGCGCGGGTGAAGTCCAGAAGCCCGTCGTCGGCCCCGACAAGTCCCCAGTCGAACCAGGACAGTTCGTTGTCCTGGCAGTAGGTGTTGTTATTGCCGAGCTGGGTGCGGCCCACCTCGTCGCCGGACAGGAGCATCGGGATGCCCTGGCTGGTGAGGAGCAGCGCCAGCAGGTTCTTCATCTGGCGCAGGCGCAGCTCGCGGATGTGCGCGGAGGCGCTGGGGCCCTCCTCGCCGCAGTTCCAGCTGTGGTTGTCGTTCGCGCCGTCGTTGTTGTGCTCGCCGTTGGCCTCGTTGTGCTTGTCGTTGTACGAGACCAGGTCGGCCAGGGTGAATCCGTCGTGCGCGGTGATGAAGTTGACCGAGGCCGTCGCCGTACGCCCCTGATAGAGGTCCGGGGACCCGGCCAGGCGGGTCGCCAGCTCGCCCACGAGCCCCGGCTCACCCTTGATGAACTTCCTTACGGTGTCCCGGTATTGGCCGTTCCACTCGGACCAGCGCCCGTAGTTGGGGAAGTTGCCGACCTGGTAGAGGCCGGCCGCGTCCCAGGCCTCGGCGATCAGCTTGGTGTGGCGCAGGATCGGGTCGTACGCGAGCTGTTCGAGGAGCGGCGGGTTGGGCAGCGGGCTGCCGTCCGGGGCCCGGTCCAGGATGGACGCGAGGTCGAAGCGGAAGCCGTCGATGTGGTACTCGGACACCCAGTACCGCAGGCAGGAGAGCACGAAGTCGCGGACGACCGGGTGGTTGCAGTTGACCGTGTTGCCGGTGCCGCTGAAGTTGTAGTACTCCCCCTGCGGCGTGAGCATGTAGTACGTGGCGTTGTCGAGACCCCGGAACGAGATCGTCGGGCCCTGCTCGTTGCCCTCGGCGGTGTGGTTGAAGACGACGTCGAGGATCACCTCGATGCCGGCCTTGTGCAACTCCTTGACCAGGGACTTGAATTCGTCGGCCTGCATCCCGAAGCGCCCGGTCGCCGCGTACCCCGCCTTGGGGGCGAAGAACGAGACGGTGTTGTAGCCCCAGTAGTTGTGCAGCCGCTCGCCCGTGGCCGGGTCGGTGCGCGGGTTGTCCAGCTCGTCGAACTCGAAGATCGGCAGCAGCTCGACCGCGTTGACGCCGAGCTCCTTGAGGTACGGGATCTTCTCGCGCAGCCCGGCGTAGGTGCCGGGCGCCTCGGTCTTCGACGAAGGGTGCCGGGTGAAGCCGCGTACGTGGGTCTCGTAGATCACGAGATCCTCGCTGGGGATGCCCAGTTGGGTGTCGTCGCCCCAGTCGAAGTCGTCGTTCACGACCTGCGAGCGGTACGGGTAGACGTCGTCCCAGTCCGGTTCCACGCCCCAGACGTCGCGGCCCGCGATCAGACGTGCGTACGGGTCGCTGAGCACCTTGCGGCGGTCGAAGCGGTCGCCGGCCGCCGGGTCGAAGGGACCGTCGGCGCGGAAGCCGTACTCGAGGTTCTCCAGGTCGAGCCCGAAGACCGTCATCGCGTACACGCTGCCGGTGCGGAACTCCGGCGGGAACACCAGCTCCGCGGTCGGCTCGGGCGCGCCCTTCTCGAAGAGCACGAGGCTCATCGAGGTGGCGCGGTCCGAGTAGACCGAGAAGCTGACACCGCCGGGCACCGGGTGGGCGCCGTACGGGTACGGGCGTCCGGCGCGCACCCGGTAGTCACCGATCCGGTGGGTCGGGAACTCGTCGACGCGCGCCGCCGCGCTCAGGTCCTGGATGCTCATCGGCCTGCCCGCGCCAGCTCGGAGCCGACGTCCTCGCCGATCCGGAAGAAGTCCAGGAACCCGGTCGCGTTCATCACGAACCGGACCTCCTCCGACAGGCCGACCAGGGTGATCTCCGCGTCCACCTGCTGGGCGCGGCGGTGCACGATCAGCAGGGTGCGCAGGCCTGCGCTGGAGACGTACGAGACTCCGGTCAGATCGATGAGGACGGCGCTGCCCGGCCGCACGAAGGGCAGCAGCTGGGCCTGCAGGCCGCCCGAGGTGGTGGAGTTGATCTCCCCCTCCAGGACGACGACCGAGGTGTCGCCCTCGGCGCGCGAGGTCACCTTGACGGTCATCCGGTCACCTCTGCCTTGCCAGTAGAGGAGTTGGGGGCGAGCCGCACCTTGATCTTCACGCGGCCCGAGGTCTCCGGAAGGCGCACGGTCAGCGCGTCCGCGTCGAAGTCGGCGTACGGCTCGCCCTCGATCTCGACGGAGTCGATGCGCACCGAACCGGCCGGCAGCAGATCCGGCGCCACCCGCAGCGTGCGGTCCTCGACCAGGGCGGGGTCGGGCTTGAACCAGAAGTCCATCGGCTTCCCGCTGATCAGCAGGTTGTTGTAGACCGCGGCGAGGAAGCACAGCTCCGCCGAGTGGTACATCGACATCGAGTGGCTGCCCTTGTGGCGCTCGACGCCGAGCAGGTACGGCAGGCCGCTCGCGAGGACGTTGAAGTAGACGGCGCCCTCGTCGTGGTCGAGGAAGAAGGCGTTGTAGAACGACTGGGCGTCGCGCGCCTCGGTGCGGAACTCCTCGCGCCCGGTGATCCCGTGCAGGATCAGGTAGGCCAGGATCGCCTGCTCCTGCTGCCACCAGGCCTTGCGGTCGTGCCAGGTGAAGCGGAAGCGGTCCTCGCCGTCGACCTTGAGCCGCTCGACGACGTCGTACCAGCCACCGCGCTGCCGGTCGCCGCCGACCTCGGGCATGGTCTCGCCGATGGCGGCGGCCGTGTCGAGGTAGGCGTCCTTGGCGCGCAGCGAGTGCATGCGCATCAGGTTCCAGGCGATCTTCAGGTTGTGCCCGACGACCGCCCGGTCCTGCTGCCAGCCGTGCGTGGTGTCGGCCGACCAGTCCTTGTGGAAGCGCTCCTGCACGAAGGGGCTGTTCTTGGTGTCCGGGAAGCGCTCGACGATGGTGTCGAAGGTGTACTCCAGCATGTCGGCGTAACTCTGCTCGCCGGTCGCCAGATAGAGGTTGATCAGGTACGCGGGTGCGTGGTCACCGACCGAATTCCAGTTCTTGCGGGCCTTGTTGGGGCCGAGCGAGTCGTGCTCGGGGCTGAGCAGGATCGGGTCGATGTGCGAGAAGTAGCCGCCCTGCTCGGGGTCGAGGTAGAAGCGGTCGAAGAGCCGGATGGTGGCGTCGGCGTCGGCCTTGATCCGGGGGTCGCCGGTGACGCGGAAGGTCTGGACGGGGCCGGCGAGGGCGTAGATCTGCTCGTACGCGGGCAGCGCGTCGTAGTCGTCGTCGAACTCCGAGGTGAACAGCTTCGTCTCGACGTCGCCGTCGACCTTGAGGCCGTGGTACCAGTACGTGACGTTCTCGTCGGTGTCGACGAAGCGCATGTGCTCGCGCAGATACTCGGTGCCGCGCTCGGCGACCTCCAAGTACTCGTCGTTGCCGGTGAGTTGGAAGGCCGAGGCCATGCCGTAGACGAGCCGCGAGATGGTGTCCGTCTCCTGGACGTGGCTGCCGGTCTTCTCACCGCTGAGCCGGATCTCGGTGCGGTACTGCTTGAAGTCAATGGGTCCTTCGCCGAACTGGGCCTTGCGGTAGAAGTCGGCGATCTCCTCGATCTGCTTGACCCACCAGAGCGACTCCTCGAACCGGAAGTCGGTGGCGTCGCGGCCGACGAAGACCAGCCGCTTGGCCTCGAAGCGCAGTCCGCCCGCGGCCGGGTCCCTCGTGGCCGGGCCCTTCGGATAGAAGATCCCGTACGCGAAGACGAAGGCGCCCTCCGTCAGGAGTTCGTCGATGTGGCCGGAGGCGTCCTGGTACGGCTCGCCCAGGTTGTGCAGGAGCTCCGCGCTGGGGCCGCCGTCGAGGGATATCTCGAAGCTGCGGCCGTCCGCGCCGGCCACCGTGAAGAGGCGGGCGGCGCGGTCGAAGCCGGTGACCCGGCCCGCGATGGTGTCGGAGAACGTGAAGTTCACTTCATTGGTCATGTCAGTCTCCCAGGTGCGGGTTCGGTGGGACCTGCGGTCCGGGTCTCGATGAGGATCTGGCCGCTCAGGCCGGCGATCAGGACGGCCTCGTAGAGCACCGGGTCGAGGGCCGGGTCGACGGCCGCGAGGACCAGGCAGGCCAGGCCCAGGCCGATCCGCGTCCAGCCCCGCAGGTCCCCGCGGTGGCCGCTGTTGAGCAGATGGATCAGCCCGATGGCGAGCAGGAACACGGCAACGCCGGTGCACAGCACCGGACCCCAATTGGCCCCGTGTCCCCCGCCCTTGAGGGCGTCCGCCGCGAGCAGCCCGCCGACACCGGTCATCCCGATGCCGCAGCAGACGGCCAGATGCCCGTACACATAGCCCTGGCCGCCGAGGCGCCAGCTGCGCAGCTGTGCCGAGTCCACATGGTCGAAGACGAGCCACCACTGGGCCGCGGCGAGGAAGAAGGTCCCGGCCACCACCGCGAGGGCCTTGGGCCGCAGGTCGCTCTCGTCGAGCCCGATCGCGTTGAGGGCGATGACCTCGCCGAGCGCGATGATGGTGAACATCCCGAACCGCTCCGGGATGTGCTCCAGATCGAACGGGACCTGCGCGATCACCCCGGCAGACAGGAACGGCACCAGGAACTCGGCCGCAAGCCCGGTCACCCACAGCAGATAGCAGTACGGCTGCGGCACGAACACCGCCGCGGTCCAGATGGCGGCGCCGGCCGCGAAGCCCGTCATGTAGCGGCGGGTCAGCGGGCGGGCCTTGGGGATGTGGTAGTGCGCCCGGGCATAGAGCCCCACCAGCAGGAGCCGCCCGGCCACATAGCCGACGGCGAACCCGACGGCCCCCTGCCGGGAGCTGAACGCCTCGTAGATCGACACCGCCATCACCAGGACGGCGAGCATCGCCCCGAGCATCATCAGGCGGTGCAGCCGGTCGTCGTTGTCGAACCGGTCCCCGTAGAAGGTGTAGGTGACCCAGGTCCACCAGATGGCCGCGAACAGCGCCACGTACTGCAGCCCGCCCGACCAGGACGGTACGTGCCGCAGAAACTCGACGAGCCCGGCGACGGCTACGACGAAGACCAGGTCGAAGAGGAGCTCCAGCGGGCTGACCCGGCGGTCCTGCTCCTCCTCGTCGATCCGGAACTTCAGCTGGCCCCGGCGCGGCCGCAGCGCGCCGATCCGCAGCCGGGGACTGTCGTCCTCGGCCGCATCCGGTGAATCCAGGACAGCCATCGTCAGGCCTCGGTGACCTGGGTGTGCGCGGCGTCGTGGTAGCCCTTGGCCTCGGTGACCAGGCCGGCGTCGTCCACCTTGAAGGTGTCGATGCCGGTCTCGCGGACCACGCCGCCGTCCTTCTTGTACGCAGTGATGCCGAAGACGAAGGCCGCCTCGTCACCGGTGACGATCAGGTCCTTGAGCTCGAACTCCACCCGGTCGATGACGTCGAAGAGACCGTCGAAGAAGCCGAGGACCGCGTCCCGGCCCCGGTTGGGCGTCGAGCCCACCGGCTCGTAGTGCACGACGTTCTCGGCGAACAGGCCGGCGAACTTCTCCCGGTCCTGCTTGTTGAAGCTGTCGACGTATCCCTCGACGGCCTCGCGTATCTGCGCTTCAGTCGGCATGACTGCTCCCCAACTCCCTTACTTAGAGCTTGTTTCGATCTCGCGGACGAACGTGTCCATGAACCGCTCGGTCACCTCGGGGTGCTTGGCGGTGATCAGGTCCCCGTCGACGACGAGCTCCGCGGTGCCCGAGCCCTCGTAGACGACCTCGGCGCCGGCGTTCTCCACATCGCAGACGATGTTGTGCGCGCAGGTCACCCGGCGCCCGGCGAGCAGCTCCCGGTCGGCGCAGAGCAGCCACAGCGAATGGCAGATCGTGCCGATCTTCAGCCCGTCCACGGCCGCGGCGGACCGCAGGAACTCCACGGCCGGTGCCTTGTTGCGGCTGCCCGGACCGGGGATCTCGACCTGGTAGCGCAGCCGGTCCATGGCGTACGCGCCGATCAGGATGACACCCACGTAGTCGGCGGGGTCGATGGCGGTGAGCTCGGTGGTCACCGTGACGTGGTCCTCGACGGTCCCGTTGTCCGGGTTGCTGCCGAAGGTCAGCGACGGCTGGTCCCACAGGTGGGAGACGTACTCCACCTCGTAGCCGTGGGCCGGGAAGTACGCGTTGAACGCCCGGTATTCGGTCTGGTCGAAGTGGTCCTCGATGAGGACGGCGATCCTGCCCTTGGCCTCCGCCACGGCGTCAGGCCCCGAGACCGAGCGGCTTGAGCAGCTGGCCGGGATCGAAGAAGGCGGTGACCTCCTTGATCAGGCCGTCCTCGATCCGGAAGATGTTCATCCCCCGCACCTCGATGTGCTCGCCGGTCGGGGCCGCGCCCATGAAGACACCCCGGTGGGTGCCGGTGATGGTGAACGAGGCGGCGACCTTGTCGTCCTGTTCCAGGAGGTCGTCGATGGTGAAGACACGGTCCGGGAAGCCGCCGTACCAGCGCAGCGCGAACTCCTTGTACGCGGGCAGGCCGTGGATGCCGTTCGGTGAGATCGGGTTGTTGAACACCACATCGGGCGCCATGATCTTGTCGGCAATCTGCAGATCGCCGGGAGCGGTCAGGAACTCCTCGTAGTACGTGTGGACAAGCTTGGTCCCCTCGTCGGCCATGGGACCCTCCTTCGCGAGTGAGTGGCTGGGATCAGGCGTCCTGCAGGAACCATTCGGCAGCGCGCTCGCCGATGACGTAGCAGGTCAGATTGGGGTTGGCGCTGACGTGGGTCGGCATCACCGATGCGTCGACCACATTCAGGTTCTGCACTCCGTGCACCCGCAGCCGCTGGTCGACCACCGCGGTCGGGTCGCCGGCCGCGCCCATCTTGGCGGTGCCGACCGGGTGCCACAGGGTGGCGGAGTTCTCCCGGATGTAGTCGAGCAGCAGGGCGTCGTCGTCGACCTGGCGCTGGGTGAGCTTGTCCGAGAGACCGGACGACAGGTCCTGGATCTGCTTGGAGTTGGCGATCTCCCAGGACAGTCGTACGCCGTCCATGGCGATCTTCTGGTCCGCCGCGGTGCCGTACGAGTTGAGGACGATCTCGGGCTGCACCGCCGGGTCGGCGCTGCGCAGCGAGACCCGGCCCCGGCACTCGGGCTTCTGCAGCACGCTCATCACGCTGATGGGGCGGTGGGTGACCGGTACATAGCGGCTGACGAAGTACAGCTGCATGTCGTTGAACTGCTCGGAGCCCGGGTTGGTGTAGCGCACCAGGACCTGGACGTCCGGGTCGTTCGGGTCGGTGACGCCCTCCTTGGGCAGCAGGCCGACCGTGATCTGCTGGTGCTCGATCAGGTTGGCGCCGACGTTCGGCTGGTCGAGCACGACGTCGATGCCGAGCTCGCGCAGCTCGTCCTTCGGGCCGATGCCCGAACGCAGCAGGATGGCGGGCGAGTTGAGGGCGCCGGCGGACAGCGTGATCTGGTCGCCGTAGACCTTCTCCAGCGTGCCGCCGGTTTCCACCTCCACGCCGACGGCCCTGGTGCCCTCGAAGAGCACCCGGTGCACGGTGGCACCCGCCTTGATGGTGAGGTTCTTCCGCTTGCGGGCCTCGGTGAGGTAGGCGATCGCGGTCGAGATCCGCAGGTCGCCCCTGCGGTTCATCGGGATCGGGCCGACACCCGTGGACTGGGGGTCGTTGTGGTCCTCGACGTAGCCGAAGCCCTGGTCGAGGCAGGCCTCCAGATAGGCGGCCTGGAACGGCACCAGCTCGTCACGGGTGGCGCGGACGACCGGGGTCGGACCGCCCTTGCCGTGGAACGGGCCGTCGAAGTCCTGGTCGTCCTCGATTCGGCGGAAGTACGGCAGCAGTGAGCTCCACGCCCACTCGTCGTTGCCCAGCTGGGCCCACTCGTCGTAGTCCGCCGGGATGCCGCGCAGCGCGATGGCGCCGTTGACCGCGGAGCAGCCACCGGCCACCTTGCCACGGGCGTACGTCAGCGAACGGCCGGGGACCGCCTCGGCGGTGTAGCCCCAGTCGTGGTCCTCGACGGACACGGTCCGGGCGTTGGTGAGGTCGGCGGGGATGGCGGAGTTGTCGGCCCAGTCCGGGCCGGCCTCCAGGAGCAGGACGCTGACGCCGGAGTTCTCGGTGAGCCTGCTGGCGAGGACGGCGCCGGAGGAGCCGGCACCCACGACTATGTGGTCGTAACGCATGGAAGAGTTCCCTTCCGGGTTCACTGATGGGTCACGCCCGGGAACGGACCCGGGCAGTGGTGGCTGTTGGTCCGAGGAGGCGGCCCGGCCGGACCAGCCGCCTCCTCGGACCCGGCGGCTACTCGGACTCGAGGCCACCGGGGTACACGCCGGTGCGCACCCACTCGTCGATGGGGCCGCGGTCGCCGGTGTCCACGTACTCGATGCGCGCGCCCATCAGATCGGGCGCAGTGATCACGGCGAACGGAGTGGAGTCGGCATCCTTGCGGAAGGCCGCATCGACGCCCACGCCCTGCTTCTCGAGGAGTTCGAGCCGCCCGGCCATGTCGTCCTCCCAGACGCCGTAGTACAGGATCTGCCCGGCGTTCTTCGCCGAGACGATCCCGTCCCCGTCGGCCTGGATCAGCTCGTAGTACGGCGCGCCCGTCTTGGAGAACGCGCAGACCAGCTCGAAGGGGTGCGGCTCGGGGTCCTCCAGGCGCGGCACCTTGAAGGTGGCGGGCTCGGTGAACTCGATGCCGAACACCTCGGAGTAGCGGGCGATCGCCGCCTCCAGGTCCGGGACCACGATGCCCACGTGGAAGAACGAGTCGGGCAGCTGCGGGCCCGGTGTGACGTCGCGGTGGACGGTCACCTCCGGGAACTCCTCAAGGCATTCCAGAAGATTCGGAATGAAGTCGCGGAGGTAGTCGGTCGACTTGTGGAATTCCAGGGCGGCGTAGTCCCGGTAGCGCTCCACGACGAGGCGGGTATTACCGCCCTCCTCCGGGCGCACATAGTCGAAGCCGACACAACCAGGCTCATTGGCGCGGATCTTGGCGGCCAGGGCGGACATGAGGATTTCCAGCTCGGCCTCCTTTCCCGCCTTGACGATCTGCTTTGCGGTGACGGTGATCATGCCTGACCACCGCGGCCCGGAAGGAGCATCGGCTCGAAGAAGTCGGTGAACTTCTCCTCGAGTTCGGGGTGCTGGTAGAACTCCGGACCGGTCTGCTGGAAGATCTGGTCACCGATTCCGCCGAAGGTGTCGAACATCATCGAGACGACGGTGCCGACCTCCTTGCCGAAGTAGTTGGCGACCAGCGCGACGGTGGATCCGTTCACTCCGTACGAACCGGTGGTGGTCCAGATCTTCTTGGCCTCGTCGTGCAGCCACATGTGGCGCGGCGAGGGGACGTTGGTGCCCTCGGCACGCAACCCACGGGCCACTGCTGCGACGCAGGTCACCGGGGTGTCGCCGAGGATTCCGGAGCGGGAGAGGATGCCGATGCCGGAGCAGTTGCCGGCGATGACCTTCCCGTTCACGTGGTGGTGACGGATCGCGTCGAGAATGCGGCCGTCCTGGGTCATCTTCCCGGAGCCGACACCGCCGGGAACGTAGAGGATGTCGAAGAGCTGACCCTCCTCGAGCACGGCGTCCGGCACCACCTGGGTGCCCATCTGCATGACGACATTGCCCGGGTCGAGCGACACGAACTTGACGTCGAGTTCGCGCGGCTCCTCCGCGAGCGGCCACGGTGCGATCTGGTGGGCGAGCACCATTGCGGTGCCCTTGAAGATTTCGAGCGGGGTGATGGTGTCCTGCTCGCTGCAGCTCTCGTAACCGAGAACGGCCACGGTTTTGATCTCGGCCATTTCTGAAGCCTCCAGAGAATCCACTGCGGGGATTCCGGCGTCGGGATTCCGAAGGCGCCCGGCAGGGCGCGCATTTCGGCGAGTAGCCGGAAGCTAGCAGCCGCCGAATACCAACTCCCCATCACTCAGACGTACTTCCTGACCTCCGCAGCGCCCACTGGCCAGCCCGCTGAGGTCATGAAGTCTCCACGGCTGCCTTGGCCGCCCGCTCGCCCGTGCAGGACCCTGCGGGGCATGACAACCGAGAGCATCGACGTCACTTCTGAGGCGCCCGCCGGGGGCGGGCAGCCTGCCGCGAAGCCGCGCACCGCCGGCCGATTCCTCGGTATCGCGGTCGGCAACTTCCTCGTCCTGATGGACGCGTCCATCCTGAATGTCGCCCTGCCCGATCTGCAGAGCAGCCTGGACGCCTCGACCGGCGCCCTGGCCTGGACCGTCGACGCGTACACCGTCGTCTTCGCCGGTCTGATGCTGGCGTCCGGGTCCTTCGCGGACCGCTGGGGACCGCGCCGGGTCTACCGTACGTCGCTGATCGCGTTCGGTGCCGTGTCGCTGCTGTGCGCCCTGGCGGCCTCGGCCGGGCTGCTCATCGCGGGCCGCGCCCTGCTCGGCGTGGCCGCCGCCGGACTGGTCCCGGCCTCGCTGGCACTGCTCGGCGGGCTCTACCCCGACCCGGCCAAGAAGGCGCGGGCGGTCGGTGCCTGGGCCGCGGTCAGCTCGCTCGGCCTGGTGTCGGGTCCCGTGCTCGGCGGCGCGCTGGTCTCGCTCGGCGGCTGGGAGCTGGTCTTCCTCGTCAACCCGCCCATCGCCCTGGTCACTTGGCTGGCAGCACGCGGTTTCGCCGCCGACGGGGACCGTCCGCACCGCCCGGTCGACGTGGCCGGTCTGGTGCTGTCCATCGTGGGGCTGAGCGCGCTCACCTTCGGGCTCGTCGAGGGCGGCACCAACGGCTGGGGCCACCTGGTGCCGGTGATCGCAGTCGTGGCCGCCGTCGCCGCGTTCATCGCGCTCGGCCTGGTCGAGCGGAAGTCCCCGCACCCGGTGCTGCCGCCCGCTCTCCTGGTCAAGGCCAGGGTGCAGGCCGACATGATCACCGGCACCGCGGCCTCGTTCGTCTTCTACGGGCTGCTGTTCGCGATGACCCAGTGGATGGTGAACGAGCGCTCCATGTCGCCCCTGGAGACCGGGCTCGCCTTCCTGCCGATGACACTGCCGCTCGCTGTGCTGCCGCTGTTCACCGGCCGGCTGGTGTCCCGCATCGGCACCCGGCCGCTGATCCTGTTCGGCCTGACCTGCGGGGTGCTGTCCGGCGTCATCCTGGCGTTCTCCGGCACCGAGACCCCCTTCGCGCTGCTCGTCGCCGCACAGCTGATGCTGGCGCTCGGCTCGACCACTGCGATCCCGGCCTCCACCGCCGACATGGCCATGGCCGCCCCCACCGAGTACGCGGCCACCGCGCAGGGCGCCCTCAACGCCTCCCGGCAGGCCGGTTCGGCGCTCGGCGTCGCGGTCCTCGGCACCTTGGCCTCCATGCACCAGATCGGCCTCGGCGTCGCGCTGTTCGCGGCCGGGGCGCTCCTCGTGGTCCTCGTACTGCTCGGCCGGTCCCGCAGCCAGGCCCTCGCCGCCAACTGACGGGCGCCACAGCCCAGTTCCACACCTCGTGCGGAGATCGTCGACGTACGACCGTAAAGCCAACGAAAGGAACACCACCATGGCCACCGCACAGGAGGAGGCCGTCCGGGCCCCGGAGCGGCGCTCCGTCGGATGGATCCGTGAGGCGCTGCAGACGGCGATCGAGCTGGAGCACTCCACGCTCCCGATCTACACCGCGGCGATGCTCTCGCTCGAGACGCAGAACTACACCAGCTACAACACCATCCGCAGCGTGCTGATGGAGGAGATGGTGCACATGTCCATCGCCGCCAACATGCTCGCGGCGATCGGCGGCCGCCCGCGCATCAAGGACCTCGACCCGAAGTTCCCGTCGCACGGCCTGCCCGGCGGTGTCGAGCCCGATCTGCACATCGGGCTCGCCAAACTGTCCAAGCCGCAGCTGCACAACTTCATGCGCCTGGAGTCACCGCTCTTCCTGCTGCCCGAGCAGTACTCGCACGAGGACTTCCCGACCATCGGCAAGCTGTACGCGGAGATCAAGGAAGCGATCCTGCAGAACGCCGATGAGCTCCGGGTGGCGGTGCGCGGCGGCGGGATCGCCAACCAGGTCGGCGACAACATCGGCTTCAAGACCATCGTGCCGACCCCCGGCATCGACCCGCTCGACCAGCTCATCGAGGGGATCGACGAGATCCTCGAGCAGGGCGAGGGCGCGACCAGCGGCACCATCCAGGCCGGCGCCGCCTACCAGCACGAGGAGTCCCACTACGGGAAGTTCGCCGAGCTCTGGTACGGCCGCACCTACCGGGCGCCCGAGCCGGCGATCGAGCTGACCCCGGAGACCGAGGCCGTGCACTTCCAGGGCCCGAAGATCAGCTGGCCGTCCGTGGTCAACACGCTCGCGGTGCCCGCGGACGGCTACGAGAAGCTGCTCGCCGAGGATCCGGACGGGGCCGAGATCTCCGCGGAGATGCTGGTCTTCGACCAGGACTACTCGGAGATGCTGGCCAACCTCGACACCATGTGGAACGGCAACCCCGACACCCAGTGGCCCACCTTCGGCGAGGCCGTGCACCACATGATGAAGCTGCGGGTCTTCTCCTGCTTCACGTTCATGCAGCGCGAGATCCCGCGGCACCTCATCGACGACCTGCCGCGCCTCTACCCGGCCGAGTACGGCTTCCTGCACACCTACACCGACCTCGACCAGCCGGTGTTCTACGGCCCGCGGTTCCGCAACCTCAACGCCCGCCCCGTGGCCTGACACATCAACCCGCGCTGCCACGGCCGGACTTGGCCGGGCAGTGCCTCTTGGAGAGCAACCATGCCCCCTGCCAAGCGGATCCTCATCGTGCTCACCAGCCATGGCGAGCTCGGCAGCACCGGCCGTCCCACCGGCTACTACCTGCCGGAAGTCGCCCTGCCCTGGAAGGTGTTCAGCGAGGCCGGCCACCGCACCGACCTGGTCTCCATACAGGGCGGTGAGCCGCCCGTCTCCGGGATCGACCCCACCGACCCGGACCAGCAGGCGTTCCTCGCCGACCCCGAGATGAGCGCCAAGCTCAGGAACACCCCCCGGCCCGAGGACATCGACGCGGCACAGTACGACGCGATCTTCTACGCGGGCGGGCACGGCAGCATGTGGGACTTCGCGGGCAACACACAACTGGCCGGCCTCGGCCGGGACGTCTACGAGGCCGGCGGTGTGGTCGCCGCGCTCTGCCACGGCCCGGCGGGGCTGGTCGACATCGTGCTGTCCGACGGCAGTCACCTCGTCGACGGCAAGCGCCTGGCAGCCTTCACCAATGACGAGGAGGCCGCGGTCGGCCTCACCGACATCGTGCCGTTCCCGCTGCAGACGACGCTCGAACAGCGCGGCGCCAAGCACGAGGCCGCGGAGAACTTCACGGCACATGCCGTGGTGGACGGCCGTCTGGTCACCGGGCAGAACCCGGCCTCGGCGGTACAGACCGCCGAGGCGGTCGTCCGCGTACTGGCCGGCGCGTGACCCTGCACCCCACGGGTCCGCGCACCGAGGAGCAGGCTGCCGGCTCCGCGGCGGCCGACGCGACCGCGGAGCCCGCACCGGCCATCGGACCCGCGCCGGCCGCCGGTCCGGCGGGCAGCGTTGCGCGGGCCCCGGACACGGTCGGCCCGCCCGCCGCACCTGCCACCGGCCAGGGGCGCTGGGTCGTGCTCGGCGTGGGGCTGGTCTGCGCCTTCCTCGTCATCGGCGGGGTCTCCGTGGTCAATCTGGCGATGCCGTCCCTGCAGCGGAGCCTCCAAGTCGGCTTCGGAACCGCACAGTTCGTGATCGCCGGGTACGGACTGGTCTACGCGATCTTCCTCATCACCGGCGGCCGCCTCGGCGACGTGCTCGGCCGCAAGCGGGTCCTGCTGACCGGGCTCGCCCTGTTCACCCTCGCGGTCGCCGTCTGCGGGATCGCGCCGAACGCCCCGGTGCTCATCGGGGCCAGGCTCGTGCAGGGCTTCGGTGCCGCGCTGGTCTATCCACAGATCCTGTCGATCATCCAGGACACCTTCGAGGGCCGGGAACGGAACTTCGCCCTCGGCTTGTTCGGGGCGACCATCGGCGTCGCCCTCGTCGCGGGCCAGCTCATCGGCGGCGCCCTGATCCAGCTCGACCTGGCCGGGCTCGGCTGGCGCCCCGCGTTCCTGGTCCTGGTGCCGATCGGGGCCGCGGCGCTGCTCGCCGGCCGGCGGGTGATGGCGCCGGACCGGCCCCCGGGCACGGCTCACATCGACCACATCGGCACCGGCCTGCTGGGCACGGCACTGCTCTTCCTCACGCTGCCCCTGCTCATCGGCCCCGGGACCGGCTGGGCCTGGTGGACCTGGGCCATGCTCGGCGCGGCCCCGCCCGTCCTCGCGCTCTTCATGCGCCATGAGCAGCGCCTCGTCCGCGCGGCACGCACACCCCTGCTGCGCCCCGAGCTCTTCCGCCAACGGGCCTTCTCCGTGGGCATGTCGATCGGCCTGGTCTTCTTCATCAGCACGGTCGGCCTCGCCGTCTACGCCTCGTTGACCCTGCAGGCCGGCCTCGGACTCGACCCGCTGCGGGCGGGCCTGGCCTTCGCCCCGGTCGGCGTCGCCTTCTTCGGCGCCTCCCTGGTGGTGCCCCAGCTGGTGCCCCGGCTCGGCCGGTCCGTCCTGACCTTCGGCTATGCGTTGCTCACGGTCGGCCTGGTGGCCACCTGGTACACCGTGCGGGTCCAGGGCAGCGGGCTGACCGCGGCCGCGCTTGCCGCCCCGCTGCTCCTTGTCGGCGCCGGTCAGGGCTTCACCATGTCCCCGCTGATCGGCATCGTGCTCACCGGCATCCGGCCCGACGACAAGGGCTCGGCCTCCGGCGCGCTGACCACCGCCTTCCAGGTGGGGCAGGCCCTCGGAGTGGCCGGGATCGGTACCATTTTCTCCGTCATGGGGGCGAGTCCGGGGGCGGGCGCAGACACCGCGCGCTATCTGGCCGCCTTCCGGACCGCACTCCTGGTCATGGTCGCCCTGACCGTGCTCTCGCTGCTTCTGGTGGCCCTGCTGCCCGGAGCCCACGGCGGCCAACGGCACCACCACTTCCTGTGGCTGCGGCACGGCCGGCGCACCGGCCTCTCACACGCCTTCTATCTGCTGACCGGCGGCCATGCCGTGGGCCGCCTCGCGCACTGGTTCCATCATCACGACAGTCACAAGGACCACGACCGTCACCACTACGGCCTTCACAGGACCGGTGACCACCACAACAGGATTCACCACCAAGGGAAGTGACAATGCATCAGATCACTCTGGGCAGCCAGGGCCTCGAAGTCTCCGCACAGGGCCTCGGCTGCATGGGCATGAGCCAGTCCTACGGCGTCGGCAACGACATCGAGTCGATCGCCACCGTCCACCGCGCCCTGGACCTCGGCGTGACCCTCATCGACACCGCGAACGTGTACGGCGCCACCGGCCTGTACGGCGTCGGTGCGAACGAGAAGCTCCTCGGCCATGCCCTCAAGGACCGCCGCGACGAGGCCGTCCTCGCCTCCAAGTGCGGCATCGTGGACGTCAGGCCCGGCACCGGAATGGTGCTGCAGGCCGACCCGGACTACGTCCGCCGCTCGTGCGACGAGTCCCTGACCCGGCTGGGTGTCGACCACATCGACCTGTACTACCTGCACCGCGTCGACCCCAAGACCCCCATCGAGGAGTCCATCGGGGCGATGGCCGAGCTCGTCGCCGCCGGCAAGATCCGTTACGTCGGTGTCTCCGAGGTCTCCGCCGAGGAGCTGGAGCGCGCACACGCCGTGCACCCGGTCAGCGCCGTGCAGAGCGAGTACTCGCTGTGGACCCGCGGCATCGAGGACGCCGTCCTGCCGACGGCACGCCGCCTCGGCATCGGCCTGGTGCCGTTCTCGCCGCTCGGCCGCGGCTTCCTGACCGGCGCCGTGACCTCCCGCGACGGGTTCGACTCGAACGACATGCGGCGCAACATGCCGCGCTTCCAGCAGGAGAACCTCGACGCCAACCTCAAGCTCGTGACGGTCGTCAAGGAGATCGCCGAGGGCAAGGGCGTGCTGCCCGGCCAGATCGCCCTCGCCTGGGTACACGCCCAGGGCGACGACGTCGTCCCGATCCCCGGCACCAAGCGGATCGCGTACCTGGAGCAGAACGCCGCGGCAGCCGATGTCAGGCTCACCGAGGAGGAGTTGACGCGGCTCGACGCCTTCGCGGCGGAGGTCTCCGGCACCCGCCGCTGAGCGGATCAGGGGCCCGGCCCCGGACTCGCACGCGCAAGAGGAAGGGGACCGCCCAGCGGGCGGTCCCCTTCCTCTTGTTCCCCTTGCGCCGCCGTGCTCAGTCGGCCTTCAGCTCCGGCGGGTACAGGAAGTAGTTGGCCGCCGACGCCGCCTGGGCACCCTCGTGCACCGCGGTGGTCACCTGGTGGGAGTGCAGAGCGGTCACGTCTCCGGCCGCGTACACCCCCGCCACCGAGGTCTTCTGTTCCGAGTCCACCGCGATGTACCCCGACTCCGCGAGCCGGACGCCGAGTTGGCCGGCCAGCAAGGTCTCGGGCGTCGCCCCCTGGATCGAGAACAGCGCATCCAGTGCCAGCCGCCGGCCACCGCGCGTGACGATCGCCTCCAGCACACCGTCGGCTCCCTGCGCTTCCTGGATGCGGTCGTGCACCACCTCGATGCCCGCGGAGTCGAGCCGGCGCCGGAACTCGGGACTGATCTCGTCGCTCCGGCTGTTGGTCAGGAGCCGGACCCGGTCGGTGAGACTGTGCAGCTGCATCGCCTCGCCCGCCGCAGCATCCGTGTGCCCCACCACCAGGATGCTGCGCCCGCGGTTCTCGTACCCGTCGCAGGTGATGCACCAGAACATCGAACGCCCCACATACGACTCCCAGTGCGGGAAGTGCGGGAAGTGGTCCAGGACCCCGGTCGCGAGCAGCACAGTGCGCGCCCGCCAGCTGTGCCCCTGGGCGCGCAGGGTGAAGCCGTCACCGGCGCTGCCCTCGATCCCGGTGATCTGGTGGTGGACCACGCGTGCCTCCGGGTAGCGGCCCAGTTGCTCGGTGGCGAGCTTGCGCAGGTCGACCGTGGCGATGCCGTCGGGAAAGCCGAGGTAGTTGTGGTTGACCTGGTGGTGGGTCGACCGGCCGTGCCCGGTGTCGAAGACCAGGACCTCCCGGCCGTACCTGGCGAGGTAGACGGCGGCGGACAGCCCGGCCGGGCCGCCGCCGACGACTGCGGCGTCGACGGTCCCCGCCCCCGCCTCTTCCGTCCTTCTCCTCACGGCGGATGTCGTGTTGCCGCTCATGACTCGCTCTCTCTCGCAAGGGTCGTGGACCCGGTCAGGGCCGGCTCCGCTTGAGTTCGTAGAAGCCGGGGGTGGCGGCGAGGAGGGCGACTCCGTCCCAGAGCCGTGCCGCTTCCTCGCCGCGCGGAACCGGGTTCACCACGGGCCCGAAGAAGCCGGCCCGACGGCCGCCGCCGCCCTCCCGCAACCCGCCGAACCCGAGCACCGGAGTGCCGATGTCGTCACCCGCCAGATCCACCGCAGCCTTGTGCGAGGCCTCCAGGGCGGCGTCGTACGTCCGGGAGTGCAGTGCCTCGGCCGGCCCGGCCGGCAGCCCGGCCTCGTGCAGCGCGTCCTCGACAACCTCGCGCGTCTGCGGCAGGCCCTGCTCGTGAAAGCGGCGGCCGAGGGCCGTGTAGAGGGCAGGTACGGCCCGGTCCCCGTGCTCGGCCGCGACCGCGACGCAGACCCGGGCGGGCCCGCGCGCCTCGCTCAGCATCGCGCGGTACTCCCGGGGCAGCCGCCCGTTGGCCTGCAGGATGGCCAGGCTCATCACTCGCCAGCGCGGCTCCACCGGGCGCACCTTCACCACCTCGAGCAGCCAGCGCGAGGTCAGCCACGACCAGGGACAGACCGGGTCGAACCAGAAGTCGACGGGGATGCGCTCCACTTCGTGCGGGGCTGGGACCGGGCCCGTGCCCGGCTCTCCCGAAATGGCCTGCTGCTGGGGCGAGTTGGTCATGGTGACCCTTCGTCGTCGGATGGTGGTGGGGCCGGGCGGAGCTGGACGGGGCACGGCGGGAAGCCGGTCTCGGAGCCCTCCGGCTCAGCCCGCCACCCGGCGTGCGGCCGCGAGCCTGCGGACCGCGGCCAGCGGAATCGCCAGCCACTGTGGCCGGTTGTGGGTCTCGTACAGCGCCTCGTACACCGCCTTGTCCGCCTCGAAGGCCCGCAGCAGCACCGGTTCGGTCCGCGGGTCGGCACCGCCTGCCTCGCTGTAACCCGCCGAGTAGGCACGGCGGTTGTGCACCGCCCACGCGGATGCCCGTCGGGCCAGCCGGGTGCCCCGCAGGTCCTTGGGGGACTGCTCGCCCGGCGGCAGGCCGAGCACTCCGGCGAGCGCATGATGGGCGGCGTAGTCGAAGGACCGCAGCATCGCGGCGACATCGCGCAGCGCGGGCTGCAGTCGGCGCCGCTCGGCCACGGAGTGCCCGGGCTCGCCCTCGAAGTCGATGAGCACCCAGCCTTCCTTGCCGCGGAGCACCTGGCCCAGGTGGAGATCCCCGTGCACGCGTTGGACGTGCAGGGGATGGCCGCGCCGGACGACCTCGCCGAGGTCCCGGTAGGCACCCCGCAACGCCCGGCCGTGCGGCAGGAGTTCGGGCACTTCGTCCAGCGCGTGGTCCAGCCGCTCGGTGAGTGTGGCGACCAGCTCGTCCGCCTGCGCGGCGGTCAGCGTCCGGGTGTCCAGCTGCCGCGCGAGCGCCGCGTGCACCTGTGCGGTGGCCCGCCCGAGGGCGTACGCCTCCTCGGTGAACCCGCCGACCGGCGCGATCGACTCGCACTCGCCCACGATGCAGGCCCGTGCCTCCTCCACGGCGATGGCCCAGCCGTCGCCCCGGTTGGGCACGAACTCCTGGAGGATGCCCAGGGTGGTCTCGCCACCCGGCAGGTCGGGCGAGGTCTGGATCCACCCGAGCGGCGCGGCGCTCGGCACGTCGCCGGCCCGCTCCAGGGCGGCGAGCATCTCCAGCTCGGGGTTGGGGCCCGGCACCAGGAGGCGGAGCACCTTCAGCATCATGCGGTCGCCGTACGCGAGCGAGCTGTTGGACTGCTCGGCGGTGACCAGCGCGGCGGGCAGCCCCGTCGGGATCTCGGCACCCGGTGTGCGGTGGAATCGCACGGCGCCCACCGGGCCCCCCTCGGCGATCCGGTCGAGCAGCCGGCCCGCCAACTCCGGGTCGGCAAGGGCCTCGTAGAGGATCGCGCCGTCCGCCGTACGGCCGATGCGCGCGGCGGCGAGCGCCTCCGGCAGCGGGCTGCCCGGGGAGCGTACGCCGATCAGCAACTGGTACCACTCGTCGTGCCCGGTGTGCACCACGGCGAGCAGCAGCGCCGGATCCCCCTCGGCGAGCACCTCGACGAGGACCGGTTCCACGGTGGGCGCCTCCGCGCCCTTGTCGGCGAACCAGCGGCGGGTGCCGAGCCAGGCGGGCAACAGCCGGCGCAGTTCGGCGGCGACATCGAGTTCCGTGCGGGGCTCCGTCATGCGGCATCCACCTGCTGCGTACGCGGCCCCGCAAGGGTCGTCCGTGGGTCGATCGGCACCGGTTCGGCCTCGCCGTCCTCGGTCATGACGGTCAGCGCATGCGCGAGCGAGACCATGGTCATGTGGTGGTGCCAGCCACGGAACGAGCGGCCCTCGAAGTCACGTATCCCCACCTTGTCGCTGACCTGCGCGAGGTCTCGCTCGACGCGGCGGCCGAGCATCGCGGTGCGGTAGACGGTGCCGAGGCGCGGCCCGGAGAGGTTGGACAGCCAGTACTCGCCAGGGCGGCGGGCGCCGGGCTCGGACCAGGCACCGAGGAGCATCAACTCCTGGAAGTCGGGGCGGCCTTGGGCCCGGCGCAGCCGGACCCGGGTGGCGCCCACGATGGTGGCGCGGACCGCACCGGTGGTGTGGTCGCACCACTCCACCGGCATGCAGTGCCGGCTCAGCGCGGTGACCAGGCCCTCGCCCTCGCTCACCCGGTCGGTGCGGGGGCGGCGCAGTTCGAGCGGGGTGTGTGCGGCGGTGGGGTCGATGCGCAGCACGAACGGGATCTGGTGTTCCATCAGGGCCGCGCAGACCGGCGCGGGGTCGGTCTCGCGCAGATCCATCACGACGGGCCTGGCCTTGAGGCCCCACTCGCCGGCCATCCTGGCGATGGAGTCGGTCGCACACTTCTCGGGCGGGCAGGCGCCCACGCCCTCGGGGATCGAGGCCCGCTTGCGCGCATCCGGCTCCTCGGTCCAGCACTCGGGGAGCGCCAGCCGCCAGTCCACGGGGGCGCTCATCCGGTCGGAGGCCAGCCAGATGCCCATGCCCTGCTGGCAGTTGACGACGCGGCCGAGCTCGGGCACGAACTGCCGCTCCACCCCGACCGAGTGCTCCCCCACCTTGGTGATCACCAAGGGCTGGACCACCCAGGCGCGCGGCTGGGCCACCTCCTGGAAGAGCCGGGCGAGTTCGCGGCGCACCGGAAGCGCATCCCAGGGCGACTTACTGATGAATTGGTAAAGGCTTTGCTCTACGCCGGGCCCGGCACCTTTCGCCAGGGCCCGCATGGTCTTCTTGCCCTCGGCCTCCATGAGGGCGCGTACATAAAGTTCGCCCCAGCGCCGCTGGTCGCTGCGCGGAATGGAACGGAGGGTCTCGGAAAGAAACTCCGACACCGCTTCCCCGGGCATCTTTGTTTCCGTGGGCACACTCATCGCACTCTCCACGGTCATTGCTTCGGTCCTCTCCGCAGCAATCCAGGAATGTCAAATTCCGGATTCGGGTTCGGGTTTCAGGGCAGGAGGTATCGGCCGGGCGTTCCGCGGTGCCACGGAATTCGGCTGTTGTGTTTCCCTCAACCTCTGCGCCAGGAAATGAATCCGGGGCCGGCGGCGGCAGGTGCAGAGCACCCTCCGGGCCGGCGCCGGCCCCGGGCCCGCCGGCGCGGGGGAATGGCCGGCGGGGCTGTGCCGGGGCGGGCGAACGGTTGACCCACCCCGTGGTCTACGAGCTCGGGAGCCCGGACGATTCTTGTGCTCCGCGGCCCGGACGCGTCAGGCGCCGCCGGCCGCGTCCGGAGCCGCCGCAGTCGGGCGCCTCAGGAGCCCCAGTGCGCGAGCACCGGGTCGGGCTTGAGCCGGCCGAGCAGCTGGCCCCAGTCGGCCGGGGGCTGCCCGGGCTCGTTGTACAGCTCGAAGGTCCGCCCGACGGCGGCCCGGCCGCGCAGCGACTGCACCACGGCCTCCGCCACCGCCGACCGCGACACCCAGCCGTCGCCCCGGTCGTCCTGTTCGAGCCGCACCCGGTCGCCCGCCGTGCGGTCGTCGGTGAGCCAGCTGGGGCGTATCACGGTGTAGGGCAGGCCCGATTCACGTACCGCGTCCTCACCCCGCAGCCGCCAGTCGAGCAGCCGGCCGTAGGCGTTCATCGGGTGCTCACGACGCGTCACGAATATCTGGCTGACCAGCACGAAGTGCGGCTGCTCGGCGAACTGGGCGGCTGCGGCAAGAGCATTGCGCACCCCGTCGTAGACCGTCGATTCCGGGGCGTCGGGGCCGGTCTCGGCCGTACCCGGTTCCACGCTGAAGACCACGGCCGCACAGCCGCTGAGCGCGGGGATCAGGGTGTCCGCGTACCGCACGTCCGCGCGGTGCAGTTCCACTCCGAGCGGGAGCCGTCCACGCTGCGCATTGCGGCTCACCACCCGTACTTTGCTTCCGTCGTCGAGCAGCCTGCGGGTCACGAGGCTGCCCAGCCTGCCGGCCCCACCGATCACCACTACGGGGCTGTCCATGGTCTTCCCCTCCTGAACTTCTACGGGGCTCGCCGTCACACCCAGCGCAGGATGTCGTCGGCGCTCCTGAGTTCGGTTTCAGCGGGCACCCCCACCAGTGCGGGCACCCTCAGCCGCGGGTACACGGTGACCCCGCAAAATCGCGTTCCCGGCCAGAGCACGGCACCGTCGCCGATCGCCGCATGGCCCTCGAGCCGCAGCGGACGGCCGCGCTCCGAATTGATCTCCGCCATCGGACCGACGTACGAGTCCGATATCTCGGCGTACGGACCGATCACCGCCGACTCCCCGCAGGCGGACCGGACCAGGGTGGCCCCCTCGCGGATCTCGGCCCCGTCGCCGATGTCCGCGTGGTCGAGGCGCACCCCGGGTCCGATCTCGACGTCCTGGCCTATCCGGACCCCCGCGCCGATGACGACCGAGCCCTCCTCGATCTTGTCGGCGAGGGTGGTGCCGGTGAGGTCGTCCTTCATGTGCAGGCTGGACTCATGGATCCAGTACCTCGGGTGCTGCCGGTCCGGCGGGTCCATCAGGCGGTTCATCTGCTGGTACCCGCCATCCAGGACGAGTTGCACGGTCTCCAGGTAGTCCGGGACATTGCCCAGGTCACCGAGCCTGCCGATGGCGTGACTCGCCACCGGGTGGCCCCGGGAGACCAGCCAGGGCAGCAGGTCGCCGCCCCAGTCGAGCCGTTGGTGGGACTGCCTGAAGAGCTCCGGGTCGCGGGCGAGCAACCGCAGCCGGGCACAGTCCACCAAGTACATCCCCGCATTGGTGGGCAGGGTCGCCCCCGCGTCCCCCACCGTCTGCGGGAACAGTTCGCCGAGCAGCTGGGGCCCGGGCTTCTCCACGAAGCCCTGGACGTAATCCAGCGCATCGGTGCGCATGACCCCGTACTTGCCGGCGATCTCCTGCGCCGTACGCGGCACCGCGGCCACCGTGACCAGGGCATCGCGTGCCGCGTGGGCGGCCTGCATCGACTTCAGATCGAAGTCGAAGAGCGAGTCGACCGGCAGGACCAGAGCGCGGCCCATGAGGTCCCACTGCTCCAGATTGTGCAAAGTGGCGCCCGCCGAACCGACGTTGTAGCGGTCGAACCGAGAGCGGGAGTAGGTGATGTCCACCCCGAAGCGCTCGCCGTGGCCCAGCAGCAGCTTGATCTGGTTCCGGTTCTCCAGCCCGTGCGTCACGACGTAGAAGCGCCGGATGCCCTGCTCTCGACAGGACTCGAGCACCCACTCGATGAGCCGGCGGCCCACGAACGGGATCATCGCCTTGCTGCGGATGTAGTCCGCGGACTTGAGAGTGATGGGCTTCGCCCGCTCTCCCCGCCCCCCGGCGAGGATGATGCCCACGGTCTCCTGCTCTTGGTTCGTACTCACCACGCCCCCCTGCGAGTTGAGCTATTTTGCAATTCGTCCAATCCCTGACCGGTCATCAGAGATAGTGCGCCGCTCAACTACTGCAGTGCGGGCGCCGGCTTCGGCGGGGACGGCCAGCCCAGGTCGTCCCCCTGCGCCTGGCCGGCCGTGGAAATACCGGTCCCGGATGCCGCCACCGCATGCCCCCCGAATCCGAGAGCCAGCGCCAGCGCCAGCACTCCGACAAAACCCTTGATAGTCCTACGCGTGAAATTCATGTTTCCCCTCCGTTGGCCGAAAGACCTTTGCGTCTTCCGCCACGAGAATCATGCCGGACTCAAGTCCGAGATTCGTTGTTAGGTAGCATCGCGATCACGCAATGTAGGAACCGGAAGGGGTGGCAGATGTGCAGAAATCCGGACATTAGCCCGCAACCTAACATCGTGCGGCCCTGCGAATGGGGGCTCGAAAGGTACCGTGCCGCACTGGCAGTTGGTCCGATTTCTCATGAAGTGCCGGATTGCCTCCTCGAATTGGGCCTGCTGCGCCCGCTGGCTGAAAACCCCGGGCAGTACGCCGCTGTCCCTCCGGACATCGCGGCAAGCGAACTCGTCCACCCCATGGAGCGGGCCGTACTGGTTCAGCAGCACACCATCGCGGCCGTGCACGAGATGATCTCCGAAGCGGAAGTGATCTACCGCAAGGAGCACCGGGAGTCGACCTTCCCGGTGCGCGTACTGCACGGGGTGGAAGTCATCAGGTCCGCGCTTGACCAGGGCAGGGCCCAATGCCGGCAGGAGGCGCTGACCGCCCAGCCGGGCGGCTCCCGGCCCCCGGAGACGCTCGCCAGGACGCTGCCCCACGAACGCGAGCTGATCAAGCGCGGCGTCAAGCGGCGCACGCTCTATCAGCACTCGATCCGCACCCATGGCCCGACCCTGGCGTTCATCGAGCAGATCACGTCCGCCGGGGCCCAAGTCCGCACGCTCAACGAGCTCTTCGACCGCCTGATCATCTACGACCGCACGGTGGCGTTCATCCCCGACTCACGCTACGAACAGGACGACGCCGCCCTCGCGATCGAGCATCCGGCGATCGTCCAGTACCTGATCAAGGTCTTCAACCACGCCTGGCAGCGCGCCGAGCCCGTCACCCTGGGCCAGGACCAGCAGCGCCCGCCGCTGATGACCGATGAGACCCGGCGCAATGTGCTGAGCCTGATGGTGGAGGGCCACACCGACGCGGCGATCGGCTCCCGTCTCGGCATCAGCGCCCGCACCGTGTCCAGCCACATCAAGAAGGCATCCGACCTCGTCGGCGGCCGCAGCAGGGCCCATCTCGCCTACCTGCTGGCGAAATCGGACCTCCTCGACGGCATCCCCGAGGACCCCGCCTCCCCGGCCTGACCCCGTCTGCCCCGCAAGGCCCCGGCGACGAAGCCGGGGTCTGGGCTAGCCCCCCACGCGGTCGACGCCGGCCGCCGCAAGGACGCCGGCCATGCCCTCCTCCACCCGTACCCCGGTGACCACGCACCCGGCGAGCAGCGGGGCGAGCGCCTGCGCCACACCTCCGGGGCCCATGTCCCCGACGACGACGAACACCCGGTGCCGCAGGGCGAGTTCGGCCGCGGCGGCGGCCAGGTGTGCGTCGTCCACATAGACCAGGCGCGCATGCGCCGTCCCGGGCACCTCCTCCCCCGCCCGCAAGGCCAGCTCCGCCCCCGGCTCGCCGACGGACAGCAGACAGGGCACGTCCGGCTCGCCCGCCACCACCCAGTTGAGCAAGGGCAGTTCGGGACCGGGCCAGCCCGGCGAGGCATATCGCGTGTCCCGGCCCGTCTGGATGTAGTGCGGCCGCCCCGAGCGTGCCGCGGCCCGGACCACCGCCCGCATCTCGGCCTCGCCGTAGGGTGCCGCGACGGTCACCCCGGCCAGCGCGCGCAGGGCGAGCAGGTCCTCGGGCGGCCGGCCGTAAGGCGCCAGCACGCTGGCACCGGCCTCGAGGTAGTCCAGGGTGAGCCGGAGATTCTCCTTCGCGCCCACCGTGGCCTCGGGCGCCACCAGCGTGGCGAAGGGCCTGAATCCGGCGACGGCGAGACCACGGGCCATCTGGACCATCGCGGCCTCCGCCGCATACAGGGCGAAGAACCGCTCCGGATGAGCCGCCTCAAAAGGGTGGCCGGTCCCTCCCCACAGAGTCTCCAGACACACCACGCGTTCGTCCTGCGCGCCGGCTTTGGCCAGTTCGTCACAGAATGCCTCGCGCCCCGTGAGCACCATGGTTCCCCCTTGTGCACGCCATGGACAGCTTCTGTGACCGGACGGTAGATCGGCCCGAGAGGCGGGTGCAACAAAGGGCCGGATCGTGAGGCAGGAGGCAAAGAGTCCGGCCTCAACAGGCAAAGTGGCCGAGTTTCCAGGCAAAGAGCCACGGCCGGAGGCAAAGATTCCGTTCAAGTCGGCCGCCCGGCAGACGGGCCGCCTCAGCGGCCGGCAGGCCCGGCCCGTCCCCTCCGCTTTCAGGCCGCCCGGCCCACCACCCGTGGCACCCCGGTCACCGCCATCACCAACGAGTAGAGACCCGTGGTCGCCGTGATGAACAGGCGGTTGTTCTTGGGTCCGCCGAAGGTGATGTTGGAGACGGGCTCGGGGACCCGGAGCCGGCCGATGAGGGTGCCGTCCGGGTCGTAGCAGTGCACGCCGCCGCCGATGGCCGCGGCCCACAGGCGCCCGCCGTCGTCGAAGCGGATGTTGTCGAACCGTGCCTGGCCGCCCGCGGGTGCCTCGGCGAACGCCTTGCCGGCCGACAGCTGCGTACCGTCGTCGCTCACCTCGAAGACCCAGAGCTTGCCGCCACGGGTGTCGGAGACGTACAACTGCCGCTCGTCCAGGGAGAAGACGAGCCCGTTGGGCGCGCCGAAACAGTCTGCGACGAGCCGCACTTCACCACTCGTCGGGTCGACCCGGTAGACGTTGCAGGACCCGATCTCGCTCTCGGCGCGGAAGCCCTCGTAGTCGCTGGTGATGCCGAAGTCCGGGTCGGAGAACCAGATCGAGCCGTCGGACCGTACGACGGCGTCATTGGGGCTGTTGAGCCGCTTGCCCTGCCAGCGGTCGGCGATGACGGTGAGCGAGCCGTCGTGCTCGGTGCGGGTGACCCGGCGATTGCCCTGCTCACAGCTGATCAACCGGCCTTCCCGGTCAAGGGTGTTGCCGTTGACGTGGCCCGCCGGGGAGCGGAACAGCGAGACGGCGCCGGTCTGTTCGTCCCAGCGCAGCATGCGGTCGTTGGGGATGTCGCTCCAGATCAGCTGGCGCCAGGCCGGCAGGTACAGCGGGCCCTCGGCCCAGCGGCAGCCCCCGTACAGCTTCTCCAGGCTGTCGTCCCCGTTGGCGCAGCGTCCGGTGCGGAAGCGCTCGTCAAGGATCTCGTAGATGCCGGTGTCCGTGCTGGATGACATGGTCTCCCCTAGTCCACTGTCTACCGAAGCTTGTTCGGCTTGGGTTAAGTATTGCCAGATGAGATATGGTCAACGCAACCCCGAAACGAACAGCCAGACGGATGGACGGCGAACATGGCAGGCACCGAACTGGACGACATCGACCGCGAGTTGCTCACCCTGCTCCAGCAGGACGCCACCCGGTCGTACGCCGCCCTCGGCAAGGCCGTCGGCCTCTCGGCGGGCTCGGCCCATGAGCGGGTACGCAAACTCCGCGAGCGCGGAGTCATCCGGCGCACCACCATCGACGTGGACCCCGCCGCACTCGGCCGCGGCGTGCTCGCCTTCGTGATGGTCGACTCCTCGGCCTGGATGGGCGATTCGGCCGCCGCCTTCGCCGCGATCCCCGAACTCCAGGAGGCCCACATCATCGCGGGCAGCGCATCGGTCCTGGTCAAGGTCCGCACGGCGACGACGGAACAGCTCCAGGAGGTGCTGCGCAGGCTGTACGCCATCGAGGGAGTCAGCGGCACGCAGGCGACGGTGTCCTTGGAGACGTTCTTCGAGCGCCCGATTGCACCGGGCAAGAAGTAGTCGCGCCCCATGGGTCGCGCCCCTTTAGGGGCGCGGGGAACTGCGCAACCAGCCACAGCGGACCCGCACCCGAACACGCACCCGCCCCGTAAGGGGCGCGGGGAACTGCGCGACCAGCCACGACGGACCCGCGGTCGAACACGGTCCTCCTCCCCCGGAGTACACGCACTCTGGCGCCTTCGACCCGTGCGGAGTACAACCAAGCAGACCCCGGCCCACGCCCCCGGACAAGGAGCGTGCTCCATGACCACCGCTTCCCCCCGCCCCGCCCGCGCAGCATTACCCCCAGGCTCGCGCCTGCCCGCCCTGTTGCAGACAGCCCTCTTCCTCGCCGCACCCGGCAGGGCCTCGCGGCGCGCCCGCAGGCGATACGGCCCCGCCTTCGCCGTGAGGTTCCTCGGCTTCCCACCCGAAGTCATGGTCACCACGGCGGAGTTGGCGGAGAAGATCTACGCCCTCGACGCCGGAGGTGCCCGCGCGGGCGAGGTCCGCCGCCAGTTCCTGGAACCGCTCGTCGGCCGGCACTCCCTGCTCAGCCTGGACGGCGACCCGTGGTGGCGGCACCGCAAGCTGCTCAGCCCGCCACTGCACGGCAAGGCCATCGCCCGCTACGGCGAGGACATCGCGAAGATAGCCGCGGCCGAGATCGCCCGCTGGCCGCAGGGCACCCCCTTCGCCCTGCGGGACGGCCTGCAGAACATCACCCTCGACGTCATCCTGCGCCTCGTCTTCGGCATCCAGGACACCGCCCGCCTCGCCCGACTCCGACGCCTCATCCCGGAGTTGATCGCGGTCGGCGGCTCGCCCGCGCTGCTCCTCACGCCACCCCGGATCAGCGCCTGGACCCAGCGCTCACCGCTCGCCAAGCGCCTGACGTTCCTGCCGACCACCCGCTTCCTGCGCCTCAAGGAAGCCGTGGACCAGCTCCTGTACGCCGAGATATCGCATCACCGCGCACACCCTGTGGAGGGCGCCACGGATGTCCTGTCCCGGCTCCTCGAAGCCCAGGACGAGGACGGCACCCCGCTGAGCGACGAGGAGCTGCGGGACGAGCTGATCACTCTCCTGGAGGCGGGCCACGAAACCACCGCCACCGCCCTGGCCTGGGCCTTCGAACGCCTCCTGCGCACACCGGAAGTCCTCGCCGCACTCCGCAAGGAGCTCAAACAGGGCACGTCCGAGCGCTACTTGGAGGCCGTCACCAAGGAGGCCCTGCGCTCCCGCCCGGTGGTCTACAACGCCCCCCGCCTGCTCGACGCACCGCTCAAGCTCGGCCGCCACGAGGTCCCGGCCGGCTGGCGGGCGGGCCCCTTGATCTCCCTGATCCACCGCGACCCGGAGGTCTACCCCGACCCGGAGGCCTTCCGCCCCGAACGCTTCCTCGGCGACGACGCGGCCCGCGCGCAGAAGGGCTGGATGCCGTTCGGCGGGGGCCGCCGCTACTGCGTGGGCGCTCAACTCGCCCTGCTGGAAATGCGGGTGATCACCCGGGAGATCCTCACCCGGCTCGACCTCACGGCCCCCGAAGCCGCCGCCGAACTCCCCCGGCTGCGCCACGTCACCCTCGTACCGGCACACGGCACGCGGGTGGTGACCCACCGGCGCCCGCCCTCCTAGGAGCCGCGCGGCGCGTACATGATGAGGGCCATCCCCAGGAGACAGACCAGCGCCCCGACGACGTCGAACCGGTCGGGCCGGTACCCGTCGGCGACCATGCCCCAGGCGATCGACCCGGCCACGAAGATCCCGCCGTACGCGGCCAGGATCCGCCCGAAGTGCGCATCGCTCTGCCAGGTCGCGACGACTCCGTAGAGCCCGAGCGCGAGGATGCCCGCGCCGACCCACACCCACCCCTTGTGCTCCCTGATCCCCTGCCAGACGAGCCACGCGCCCCCGATCTCGAAGAGCGCGGCGACGACGAAAAGAAGCAAGGACCGGGCGACGACCATGTCCGAAACGTACCGTGCCCCCATGACCGAATCCGTCCACCCCGTCGTCGTCCCGTACACCCCCGCCTGGCACACCCGCGGCCTGGAACTGGCCGCCGACCTGCACACGGCGCTGGCCCCGCACGCCGCGTACGTCGACCACATCGGCTCCACCTCCATCCCCGGCATGGCGGCGAAACCGCTCTACGACCTGCAGGTCTCGGTGCCCGACCTGGCTCAGGCGGCGGCCGCCTTCGAAGAGCCGCTGGCCGAGCGGGGGTTCGTACGGTCGCCGTACCAGGAGGACCATGTGCCGGCCTGGTCGGACGACGACCAGTCGCTCTGGCTGAAGCGCCTGTGGACCCGACGCGGCCACTCCGGCGGCCTCGGCGAGGACATCAACCTGCACGTACGCCCCCTCGACGCCCCCAACGAACGCCTCGCCCTCCTCTTCCGCGACTGGTTCCGCGCCCACCCGGAGGCGATCGACGCGTACGCCCGCTTCAAGGGCGTACTGGCGGCGGCCCTCGACGACACGGGAACGTACGCGGACATCAAGGACCCGGTGGTCGACCTGATCATCACGGTGGCGGAGCCCTGGGCAACGCAGACGGACTGGAAGCCGCACGCCTGACCGCCTCTGCAGGGCCTCGCGGAGGCGCCTACTTCACCCCGAGCAGCTCAAGCACCCTGTTGACCGCCTCGAGCACCGGCTGGCCGACCGCACCGACGGTCGCCGCGATGCCCGCGACGGCCATCAGCGCGCCGTGCCGCTGCTGCGGCTGCGCGCTGCCGTCGGCAGTGATGGCCGGCAGCGAGTCGTCGATGGCCTGCGCGCTCGCCTCCGGCACCTGGCCCCGCAACTCCTGGATCAGCAGCACCAGTTCACGGACCGCCTGCTCCAGGCCGTCGGGTACGGCCTGGGCGGGCGCGGACTGGTTCTTGACCATGCCGACGTTGCCCGTGCCGCCGTGCATGTTGACGTTGTCGCCGTAGTAGTTGTGCGTGCCGCCGCCGCTCATGCGCTCGTCATCCCCACGTTGCCGTTGCCGCCGTACATGTTGACGTTGTCGCCGAAGTAGTAGTGCTTGGGGCTGACCGTGAGGCTCTCCACCTTCACCGCGAACTCAGCGTCCGGGTGCTCGATCGCGTACACGAGCTGATGGACGAGCTGCCTCAGCTGATCCGGGTTCTCGCTGGTCACCACCGCGGTGGACGGCCCGTTCGTCTCGACGGACAGCACGAAGCAGGGCGGCGCCCCCAGCACGGCGAGCAGTTCCACGATCGAGTAGATCACCGCCGCCACACCGCCGAGGACGATGAACACGGTCCAGCCCGGCCCGCTGTCCTCACCGCTCGCCAGTGCGGCGGGCAGCGCGACGACCAGCAGCAGCCCGACCACCACGGCCGCCGTGATGAGCAGCCGCTTGAGGAAGAGCGCCGTCGCCTCCTTGCGCCGCGGGTGGAGCGTCAGCGTGTAGACCCGCGTGATGTTCTGCAGCGGGTACGCGGCCTCGCCGACCCACAGCAGTCGCTTGCTGACCTTGAAGTCGATACTGCTCCCTCGCATCAGCCCTTGCGGGGGCGCGACATCCGGGTAGGCGGCGTTCGACGGGTAAGCGGAATCTCCCTGAAAGGGAATGTTCGTCGGTTTCGTCGGCGGGGAGGGGACACCGCCCGATGTCTCCCCCGATTGCCCCTCTGCCTGCATTGGCACCCCTTCAGCTGGAAGTACGGCATGCGCCGTCAGGGTCAACCACCGTACCCAACTTGCCAGTTGGCGCCACGGTCCCTGCCGAACCGGAATCCTCCACTCGGCGCACCCCCGACGGAACCGAATGCGCGTTCTCGCTGTCGTAGTCATCCAGTAGCCTTTCTGGCCTATTGATGTACGCATGTCGGGGGAGACGCGCATGAGCAGTTCGACGGGGTATGCGGTACGTGCCGGAGAGGTTGACACTTCTGCGGGCAAATTGGACAAGGCGGCCGACGAGCTCGATTCGGTCAAGTCGACCATTCCGCAGGAGCAGTGCACCGTCCCCGAGGTGTTCGGCGGCGAGGAGGCCACGCCCGCCTATGACGCCTTCGCCGGGGCCTGGCAGCGGGAGGCGACAGTCCTGCGGGACGCGTTGCGGGAGATCTCCGGCAAGCTGAACACCACCTCGAACAACTACGTGACGGCGGAGCACGGCGCCGAGGGCGCCCTGCGCCAGGCCGCGCCCGGCCAGGCCGCGGGCCTGTCCGACTTCAACTGACGTACGCCTTCAAAGCCGCCGTACGGCCTCAACCGACGTACGACACAAGCACATTCCGGATTTTCCGGGGATACGGGGACAGAGCGTGAGCGCTGCGAACGCCGTGAAGAGCGACGACGAGCTGGCGCAGCTCGACATCGCGACGCTGCTGCGGTTCGGCCTGGGCGAGGGGAGCCGGATGCGTACGGCCCTCTTCGGCGACGGCGCCGTGGGAGCGGCCGTGGTCCTGGGCCGGGCGGGGGTGTATCCGCGCGCCGTGGCCTTCCTCGCGAAGATCGTGCACAGCGGCGGCGCCGCGTACGCGGCCGGACTTGAGGAGCCCGTTCCGGGCGGGGCCGCGGGCACGGTCCGCGGCTGGCTGGAGTCCGGGGCGGCCGTGGGACGCACGGTCGAGGACGACGAGACGCTGGCGCGCTGGCTGTCGGCCGTCGCGGAGATCATGGCCGTACGCGAGCTGTCGGCCGGCCGCAACGGGGGGCAGCGCTGATGGCGGGCGAGGACACGACCACCCGGCGGGCCGAACTCGCCGCCGCAGCCTCGGACATCGACGGCGCGGACTCGAAGAACGACCTCATCTCGGCAATCGACAGAGCCCTGGCCGTCGTCGCGCCCATGGGTAGCCCGGACACCATCGAGTCGGCGGCCAAGGCCTACAAGAAGGCCGCCGGCCAGTGCAAGCACGAGGTCGAGGAGCGGGTCGAGCAGGTCGCGACGAAGGACCTCCCGCAGGCCTGGGAGGGCATGGCGAGCGTGACGGCACAGATGGTCGTCGCCGCGGCCGCGCGCACCGCCGAGCAGATGAGCGAGGCGTTCGAGGCGGGGCAGAAGGCCCTGGAACGCCTCGCTGACGGCGTACGCACCGCCCAGAGCGAGGACGGTCCCGGCCGTACGGAACTGCGCCGGGCGCGCGACATGCTCGGCGGCGAGGACGGCTTCTTCGACTCCTGGGTGGAGAAGGACGCCGAGGAGGAGGAGAAGGAGCGGGCCCGCGAAATAGCCCGCGCCGGCGTCAAAGCCCGGCACAAGGCGGCGGAGAGTGCCGACGACGCCGCTCGCGCGGCGGCCCGCGATCTCAACAAGCTAGCGGCGGAGGCCCGTTCCGGGCATCTGGACGGCAAGGGGCTGAGCGCCGTCGACCGGATGATGCTGGCCGACACCTCGAACGTCGGCGAGGACAGCGCCGAGCGCGAGTACAACGAGATCCTCTCCACGAACGACCTGAAGCGCTCCAGCGACCGGCTCGACAAGATGAGCCCGGCCGAACGCGCCGAGTTCCAGAAGATGTTGGACGGGGCCGGTTCGCCGGAGGAGCGGGCGTACCTGATGAAGGGCCTCGCCGCCGGGCACGACATGAACAGCATGCGCGACTTCAGCGAGAAGATCGCGGGCAAGGACGAGGCGTGGCTGCGCCGGCACCTCTCCCCGGTGGTCAGCGGCGCGGACGCCGCGGGGAACGTCGACCCCGCCAAGCGGGACAACACGTTCCGCGGCCAGCAGTGGGCCCAGGGCGGCGACGGCAGCGAGGGCAGCTGCGTGGCCTCCTCCACCATCAACGCCCGGGCCGTGGTCGACCCGGTCTACGCCTTGGGACTGACCGGCGGGCCGGACGGCCAGGAGGACTCGCCGTCGGCCTTCCGCGACCGCCTCGTGGACGAACAGCACCGCGTCCATGAAGACGGCGACGGCGACTGGGACGACAACGACGCCCCCGACGGAATGGACAACGACGGCTGGTCCGAAGTGGCCGACAACGAGCTCAACTCGCCCACCGGCGCGGACTACGAGCGCCAGAGCCTGGACAGCCCGGACGACCGCAGAGGCGCGCTCCCGGAGATCGAGAAGGCCGTCGCGGAGGGCAAGCCCGTGCCCATCAGGGTGGACGGACCGGACTCGGCGCACGCCCTCGTGATCGTCGGGCAGGAGGGCGACATGCTGCAGGTCCACAACCCGTGGGGGCACACGGTCTGGGTCAGCGAGTCCGACTTCGTGGACGGCCACATGGACAAGGCGTCCGACGGCAGGCTTCCCGACGCCACCGGCGTCCATCTCCCGAAGTGAGGCGCTGATGCCGAAGCTGCCGAAGCTGCGTGAGAAGAAGGCCCTTTGGGGCGTGAGTGCCGCCGCCGTACTGGTCCTCGGCGGCGGGGGCTTCGTGGTGTACGAGTCCGAGATCGCCGACGACGACGAGGTGTGCTGCGCGCTGCCCCCACCCCTGTACGGCGTACCCCGCGGGCCCGACGGGGAGATCGACGTCGCCTCTCAGTCGGTGGAGACCAAGGTGCCCGTCGACCATGACTTCTCCCTCCATCTGCGGCCGGGCGGCAAAGCGGAATGGGAGCTCGCCGAAACGGGCGAGTCGGGGAACGTCCTGCGGGCCAAGGGCGTGAAGACGGTCAAGGGCACGCGCTACTTCAAGTTCCGGGCGCTGAAGACCGGTACGGCACGCGTGGTGCTGAGGGAAGTCGACGGCGACCGCACGATGACGTACCCGATCGAGGTGAAGGAGTCGATCGGGGGGACCTCCGTGGCGGAGGACCCCGAGGAGTACTACCCCGAGGCGGACGATCCCCTGAAGTTCCGCAAGCTCGACCGGGACTTCGACGGCACGGTGACCGTGCGCCGCGGCGAGGAGTTCCGCGTCGCCAACAGCTACGACAACCAGCCGGGCTACACCTGGAAGATCGCCGAGAAGCCGGACGACACCGTCGTGGGCCTGTATCCCGACGCGAACCCACGTGTCGGTGGCAGCCCGGCGGCCGACCGCAAGGACTGGTACGGCTTCACCGCTCGCGCGAAGGGCACCACCACCGTCAAGCTCTTCGGCTGCTACCGCTGCGGCTACGACAGCGAGCCCACGTCCGCCGAGAGCAAGAAGTTCTCCCTGACGAAGACGCTGACCGTAGTGGTCCGCTGAGCACCCGTCGGCAACGTACGCCAGAACAGCCAAAACCCCAGGTCACCAACCACGTGACCTGGGGTTTTCGCGGAGCGGAAGCCGACTCTCAGCAGTCGGTTCAGTAGTCGATGCGGTCCGTCTTCGCCAGCCACGCGTCGAACGGCGCCGTACGGTTCGCCATCTCGATGCGCTCGACCGACATCGGCCACAGCTCCGGCGACTTCTTCTCGAGCAGGTCGTAGAAGCGGCGGTCGTCGAACCCGGCCACCGCGGCGTCGTCACGGTCGGCGCCGAAGATGACGCGGTCGACGCGCGCCCACAGGGCGGAGGTCAGACACATCGGGCACGGCTCGCACGAGGTGACCAGGACGCAGCCCTCGAGGGAGAAGGTGCCCAGCGCCTTGCAGGCGGCACGGATCGCGCTGACCTCGGCGTGCGCCGTCGGGTCCAGGTTCTCCGTTACGTGGTTGTTCTCGATCGCGACGACCACGCCGTCCTTGGCGATCAGGGCGCCGAACGGGCCGCCGCCGTTGTGCACGCTGGTGGTGGCACGCTGGATCGCCTCGTCCAGCCAGCCCGCCTCGAGCTCCTGGACGGTCTTCTCTTCGGTCTGCGCGGTCACGGTGACTCCTTCGGAGGCGGGCAATGGGTGGTGGCTGTGGGTGGTGGCACAAGATCGGCTCGGCCGGCGGCACCCACGGGATGTCGGTGGCTAGTGGCCGACGAAGTGTTGTGGCAAGACCGGGGTGTGGGTCAGATCGAGGCCCGTCGCATTGCGCGGGGCGACCACGATCGGCACAGCGGTCGGACGCGTGGCCTCGACGGCCGGCGCCTCCTCCCGGCTGGCGGGTCGAAGGAAGTCCATGACGGCTCTTCTCATTCGTATCGGGTCGTCGTACGGGTCGTTCGTTTCAAGTCGGAGGACCGAGGTCCCTTCCGCGACGCGTTCACGTCCTGTTAACGCGGAATAGCGTCAGTACACCTGCAGGTCCTTGGTCCCGGTCAGTCACCGAAACCATGAAGGACTTGGCTGGTCACCAGGCCCAGCTTGTAGATTCGTCCGAAAGATGGCGCTCAGTAACCCCGCGGGTTTCCGTGCGCAACTTCCGGCGCGGGCCGGCGGCGGGCTCAAGGCGCGAACGCCGGGGCCGACCCTTCGTACGGCCCGAACGGCCTCGTGGCGCCCTGCGCCGCCCACGTCCCGCTTCACCACCCACCAACAAGTGTCCTTCGTCACAGCCCTTTCGTCACAGTCACCGGGAGCGACGAGGGGCGACCGGGAGCGACCACGCCGAGGGGCCCGGCACACGTGACGTGTGCCGGGCCCCTCGGCGTGCGAATGCGGCGTGCGAATGCGGCGTGCGGTTCAGCTCAGGTGATGGATGTCGTTGAGGGCCTGCACCGTGGCGGTGCGGTCCGCGTCGTACGTCACCGTCGACAGGGAGGCCGCCGCGACCTCCATGCGGAACAAGGTGTGCGGCGGAGCCTGCAGGGCGAGCCGGAGCAGGGTCCTGACCGGTACGACGTGCGAGACGACAAGCACCGTGCCGCCCGCGTACCGGGCAAGCAGGCCGTCCCGTACGGCGGCGACCCGGCGGATGACCTGCTGCATGGTCTCGCCCGCGCCCGTGGGGGCGCTCTCGGGCGAGGCACGCCATGCGCTCAGGTCGTCCGGGTACCGTTCGCGGACTTCGCCGAAGGTCAGGCCCTCCCAGGCGCCGAAGTCCGCTTCCCGCAGTTCCGCGTCGGCCTGGACGCTCAGGCCGAGGCGCGCGGCCACGGCCTGAGCGGTCTCCTGACAGCGCCGCATCGGTGAGGTGACGACCGCCTCGATGCCGCCGCGGTGGGCGAGGGCCGCTGCCGCCGCCTCGGCCTGGCGGCGTCCGACCGGGGAGAGTCCCGGGTTGGATCCGCCGCTGCCGGAGAGCCGCCGCTCCGGGGTGAGCAGGGTCTCGCCGTGCCGCAGCAGCACGAGCGTCGTCACGTCACTCACTTCGAGGTCTGCGCGAAGTGGTCCCGTACGGCGTCGGTCTGCTTCTCCATGATGTCGATGATGCCCTCGACCACGTTCAGGTCGGCGTCCTCGGCGATCTCCAGGGTGCGCGACCAGTCGAAGAAGCTGCGGGCCGGGTCGTTGGTGATGGGGAACAGCCGGATGGTCGCCTCGTAGCTCTTGACCCCGCTGGTGGGGGCGACGGCCCGGTAGGACTGGGTCCGGTTGATCTCGTCGCGCGCGGCGATCTCCTGCGCGACGACCTTGCCGCTGAGCGTGAGCTTGAAGTCGTAGCGGGCCGGGACCGTCTCGACCGAGGCTCCGTCCACCCACGTGACGTCGCGGTGGACGTCCAGGTCGCCCGGGGACACCATCTCCAGGATCTGCATGGCGTCGCGGATGACCGGCCACACGGTGTCCGGGTCGGCGTCGAGGATGGTCGAGTGGTACATGGTGTGCTTGCGCTGGATCTGAGTCGGCACGGGGTGCCCTTTCCGGTAGTTCTTCTGGTCAGTTGGCGGTCTTGGTGACGAGGTGGTTTCCGAGCACCAGGTAGTCGATCTCGGTCCCCAGGAAGCAGTTCAGGGCGTCGGTGGGACTGCAGACGATGGGTTCGCCGGCGACGTTGAACGACGTGTTGATCAGGCAGGGCGTGTCGGTGAGTTCGATGAACTTCCGCAGCAGCGCCGTGAGTCGGGGCGTTCCCTCGTCCGTCAGGGTCTGGATGCGCGAGGTGCCGTCCACGTGCACGGCGCCGGGGATGCGGTCCTTGTACTCGTCGCGCACGGGGAAGACGAACGTCATGTACGGGGAGCTGGTCTTGCGCCCCATCTCGAAGATCTTCGGCGCCTGCTCCTCCAGGACGAGGGGAGCGAACGGGCGGAAGGGTTCGCGGTGCTTGACCCGGGTGTTGATGATGTCCTTGATGTCGTCGAAGCCGGGGTTGGCGATGATGCTGCGATGTCCGAGCGCACGCGGCCCGTGCTCGACGCGGCCCTCGAAGTAGCCGATGACGACCTTCTCCGTCAGCAGCTTCGCCAGGTGCTCGACGACCTCGTCGTCGTCCAGGCGCGTGGCGGTGACCCGGCCGGTGAAGCCTTCGAGGGCCTCCTCGATCGCGGCCTCGTCGTAGGCCGGGCCCAGATAGGGGCTGACGGGTGCGGACGCGGCGCGGATGTCCTCGGGCTCGGTGCCTGGGTCGCCCAGCCAGGCGTGGGCCGCGGCCCCGATGGTGATGCCGGTGTCCGAGGCACCGAAGCTGACCTGCATGTCCTCGAAGCGGGAGCCCTCGAACAGCGGGGTGTTGTTGAGGCAGTTCAGGGCGACGCCTCCCTCGAACAGCAGCCGGTCGAGGTCCGTCCGCTTCTCCAGGTGCCGGACCTGGTGGGCGGTGGCGACGTTCAGCATTTCCTGCGCGGCGGCGGAGACGCGGGAGGTGTATTCGAGGGTGTCCTCGAAGGGCCCGAAGTACTCCTCGAACAGGGCGTCGTGGCTGCGCAGGTTGTCGGTCTGCAGCGGCTTGGTGAAGGTGTAGCGACCGTCGTCGTGCAGCACCAGAAGGTTGTCGAGGAACGGGTTCGGCGTCGGCGGGTCGGCGTATCCCGCCAGGCCCATCACCTTGTACTCGTCGTTGTTGGGGACGAATCCGAGGAAGCGGGTGATGGAGGAGAACAGGGTGCCCATGGAGTACCGGGCGCCGGTGGCGGTGTCATCGAAGACGGTGATCCGGCCGTCACGGATCTCGCCCGTCAGGGTCGAGAAGAATTCGGCGCGGCCGTCGCTGACGAGGAAGGCCGCGTCCTTCATGCCGGCGAGGTAGTAGCCGGTCGTGGCGTGCGCCAAGTGGTGCGGGACGAAGCGGACCTTGGCCGGGTCCGGGCGGTACCCGGTGCGGGCCTCGAAGTCCGCGAGCATCGCCTCGTGGCTGACGACCTGACCGAACAAGTCGGCCATGTCGTCGATGAGTTGACTCTTCGCGTCCTCCGCCAGCGGCGACATGCGGATGCCGTCCTGGATCTCGCCCAGAATCTGCGGCGACCAGTTCCACGGGAAGGCGAACAGGTCCACGTCGTCGAACGTGATCCCGGCTTCCTCCAGGCACCAGTCGATCGCGTGCGTGGGGAAGTCGGTGGTCTTCTTCTCCCGGTTGAGGCGCTCCTCCTCCACCGCGGCGACCAGCCGGCCGTCCACCAGGAGTGCGGCGGCGGCGTCGTGGCCCAAGAGGTAATGCTTGTTGATGCCGGTCGCGCCGAGGCGTTCGGAGAAGAACTCCGACACCCGACTGAAACCATTACATCCGAGAACAATCACGGCTTTCTTTCCTGTTCTGGGGCTACTTGACGATCAGCAGGTCGCGGAGCTGCGCCCCGGCCGCGGGCGCCTGGCACAGACCGGCGCCGGTGAATCCGGCCGCGTACAGGAAGCGGCGGGTGGGGTGTGCGCCGATGAACGCGGCGTTGCTGGGACTGGCGTCGAAGTCGCCGCTCCACGCGCGATGCAGGCCGATGCCGTCCAAGGCGGGGAACAGGGTGCCCAGATGGCCGGAGATGCGTCCGAGCCAGGCCTCGCGTGTCTCACCGGCCTTGGGCGCGCCCATGGCGAGCAGGATGCGGTCCCGCCACGAGCGGATCCGGAGGCCCGACGCGGCGTGCATCGTCATCGGCAGCTCGGGCTGCGGGGACGGCAGGGCGTCGGTGAACAGCATCTCCATCGCGTGCGGCGTCAGCGGCAGTTCGACCGACGCCATCGAGGCCACCTCGCCGGACCAGGGCCCGGCCGTGCAGACGACGCTGTCCGCCTTGATGCTGCCCTGCGGGGTGTGCACGGTGTTGTCGTCGTCGATGCCCGTGACGGGTGTGTGCGTGAACAGCCGGGCGCCGTGATTGCGGGCGCCGGCCGCGTAACCGCGCACGATGTCGAGGCCGTCCACGTGGTACGCCTCGGGGGACCAGGCGGCGGCCAGGACGGCGCGCTCGTCGATCAGCGGGTTGAGCTCGACCGCCTCGCGGGCACTGATCAGACCGACCTCGACGCCGGCGGCCTGCTGGCCCTGCCGGTCTGCCTCGAAGTCGGCGATCTGCTGTTCCTCGGTGAACAGCGCCATGAACCCGAGCCGCTTCAGGCCGAGGGAGGCTCCGGTGTCACGGGCGAACTCGTGGTACGCGTTCAGGCTGCGCACGGCCCGTTGCCCGGTGTCGGGGTTGCCGGGGAAGTAGCTGCGGACCATGCCCGCGGTGTGCGCGGACGCCCCGCCGCCGAGGCCCCCGCGTTCGAGCAGCACGGTGTCCACGCCGGCTTCGGCGAGGTGATGGGCGGCGGAGGTGCCGATCACTCCCCCGCCGATGACTACGGCTTGTGCGTGTTCGGGCAGACCACTCATGCCTGCGCGCTCGCCGCGGCGGTGCGCTGCTGGCGCAGCCCGTCGGTGGCGTCCCAGGGGAACAGGTGCAGGTTCCAGGCGCCCAACAGGTTGATGTAGAGGGCCATTTGACTCGTCACGGCCAGGAAGTCGTCGCGGTCGAGGCCGTCGAGGCAGTCCAGGAAGCGCTGGGTGAAGCCCCAGAGCTTCTCCAGGCCGCAGTAGCCCAGGAATTCGGCCGGTACGCCGACCAGGATGCGGGTCATCTGGTGCAGGGATTCCATCGGCATGTCCGCGACCGCGGCCCGGATCAGGCCGCCGTAGCTGGCGTAACCGAGCGGACGGGTCTCGCCGTTGACGAACAGCAGGGTGGGCAGCACCGTGTCGTGGGTACCGGCCGCGGAGGGGATCCACCCCTGGTGCATGTCGGCGAGCTCGGGCGGCGCGGTCAGCCAGTGCCGCTCGGTCTCGCGGTAGATGTCCTGGATCAGCTGGTCCGCCGCGGAGTCGGTGGCGGTCAGCCGGGGAATGCTGTGCCCGCCCTGGGTGCCTGCCTTGCGGACCTCGACCAGGATCTCCTTCTTCGTCGAGTAGACCGCGTCCCACACGGCCTGCCCGGCCTCGAGCAGGGCCGGGATGTCCGCGTCCCGGATCTGGCCCACGGGCGCGGCCGGCATCGGCTCGGTCAACTCGCCGTACTTGATGCCCAGATGCTGCAGCGCGGAGCAGAACACCGTGCCGTTGGGCGCGTCACGCCGGTCGGCGATCTTCTCGGACGCGTGCGTGTGCAGCAGCTTGGGGATCGGCACGTGGTGATACAGGTGCTCGCCCGCCACCAGCGCGTGCCCCTGCAGACTCTGGTAGGGCAACGAGTCCCACAGCACATCGGCCAACTCGGGGTTGCGACCGTCGAGTTCCGCGGTGACGGTGATGCCCAGGTCGGGCCAGGCGATCTCTATAAGGCGACCGGCGTTCTCAGTCAAGGTTTTCCCCTTTACTTCGTTGCACCTTGCCTGAGGAAGTAGACAGTGGGCCGAGCGGGGCCAGCCAGGGGTGGAAGACATGAAGAGATCCACTGACTGAGACGGGTCTTCGTAGACTTCTACAAGAACCAATCGCGCACTAAGTCCGATTCGAACCCCTCAGCAGGGCTGCGGAGTTGAGGACCGACTTCCCGAAGTCGCACAAGATCGGCAAGTAGGCGCGGGTTGCTGTTTTTCGCCCTCGTGGGCTGTTGCCATGAAGTGGTCGCTTTCCTCCGTGGAGAAGGGAGTTCTCGCAGGATGCGGACCACAACACTGGGCAGGGACGGGCCGGTCGTCGGCCGGCTGGGACTGGGGGCGATGGGCCTTTCGTACCGCTACGCCCCGGCCCTGAGAGACAAGAACAAGGCCGTATCGCTGATCCGGCAGGCGGTGGACCTCGGGGTCAACCTCGTCGAGACGGCCGGCGCCTACGCGGCCGGGGACAACGAGCGGCTGATCGGTGAGGCCATCCGCGGACGCCGGGACGAGGTCGTGCTGTGCACCGGCGGCGGCCTGCTCGGCGACGCGGACGGCGTGCTGCGGCCCGCGGGCGGCCCGCAGGCGCTGCGGGCCGCGGTCGACGAGAGCCTGCGCCGGCTGCACGTCGACCACATCGACCTCTACCTGCTGCGCCGCGTCGATCCCGACGTACCGCTGGAGGAGAGCTGGGGTGCGCTGGCCGAGCAGGTCTGGGCGGGCAAGATCCGCATGTTGGGGCTGCCCGTCGTCACCGTGGAGGAGGCCCGCGCCGCCGAGGCCGTGCACGAGGCGGCGGCGATGGCCGCCGAGGTGTCGCTGTTCACGCGCTGCGGTCTCGACGACGTCGTGCCGTACGCCGTGGAGCGCCGGATCGCGCTCCTGGCCGGCGCCCCGCTCGGCCGCGGTCTGCTGACCGGTGCGCTGTCCCGGTTCGACGATCTGCCCCTGGACGACTGGCGGCGCACCCAGCCCCGCTTCGCCCCGCGCGCGATCCGGCACAACTTCGCGCTCACCCAGGCCGTCGCGCACGTGGCCGCCCGGCACGAGGTCACTCCCGCGCAGGTCGCCCTGGCATGGCTGCTCCGGCTCGGCGAGCACGTGGTGCCGCTGCCCGGCACGAGGGCGCCGGACCACCTCGCGGAGAACCTCGCCGGCGACCGGGTCCGCCTGACCGAACAGGACCTGACCGACCTGGAGTTCCTCCCCTACCCGGCAGGTGCCCCCGAGGCATGAGCAGCACCCGGCTCACGCCACTGCCCCTGACTCCCCACCACTTCTGGAGTTCTTCCCATGACGACCTCTCTGGTACGCCAGGTCCTCCCGCGGCAGCGGCCGCCGGTCGCGACAGCGACGGCTACGGCTACGGCTACGGCTACGGCGACGACCGGCGTTTACGGAACCACCGCGCCCGGCTTCGTCTCCGTGCGCCACTCCTTCGAACGGGCCTGCCGGGACGCGGGTCCGCCCGGTTCCCAGGGCGCCGCCCTTGCGGTCGTACAGGACGGTGAGCTGGTCGTCGACCTGTGGCACGGCACCGCCGACCCGGTCACCGCGGCGCCGTGGACCGGCGACACCCTCCAGCCGGCGCTGACGGGCTCGCACGGCATCCTGGCCACGGCGGTCCTGCTGCTCGCCGACATGGGCGCGCTCGCGCTGGACCGGCCCGTCGCCGACTACTGGCCGGAGTTCGCGATCCGCGGCAAGGGCGCGGTGACCCTGCGGGACGTGCTGACGTTCACGGCCCGCCTCCCGGGCATGGCGGCGGGCCTCGACCAGCGGGACGTCGAGAACCCGCGCATGATGGCCGCGCTGCTCGAACTGCACAGCCCGGAGGACGACCCCCGGGCCGGCGGCGTGCTGCACGGGCCGTGGACCGCCGGGTGGATCGCCGCCGAGGTGGTGCGGCGGGTCGACGGCCGCGCTCTCGACCTGTTCTTCCTGGAGGAGATCGCGGGCCCGCTGGGCCTCGACATCCACTTCGGCCTCGTCCCCGACCAACTGCCGCACGCCGCACGGATCTCGTACGATCCGGGCTTCTCCGCCCGTGTCCCGCTGGACGGCGGCGCGGACGACAGCGAGGCGGACCTCTTCGAGCGGGTGTGGAACAACCCGTCACCGTTCCCCGCGGACCCCGAGGTGTGGAGCGAGAGCCGGCGGCGCCAGGCGGTCATCCCCTCGCTGGGGGTGTACGCGTCGGCCCGTGGTCTCGCCCGGCTCCAGGGCATCCTGGCCGCGGACGCCGTACGGGCCCCGGGCGAGGAGCCGCTGCTGCTGTCGCGCCGCACGCTCGACCAGGCGCGGAACTTCTGGGTCGAGGGCCTGGATCCGCTGCTCGGCGGGATCAGCGCGTACGGCGAGGGCGGCCTGCAACTCCTCGACGAGGGCCTCCACCCGGCCGTCTGCTCCGGCGCCTTCGGCCACCAGGGCCCCGGCGGCGTCTCCTACCAGGCCTGGCCGCAGGCAAGGGCCGGGGCCGCCTGGGTCTGCAGCCGGCTGACGACGGGGCCCGGCGCGGGGGTCCTGGACGAGGTGGCGAGGGCACTGCGGGGCGCTTGAGTCCCGGCCGCGACGGGCGGGTCGGAACCCGTCCCAGGTGGGTTCCGACCTGCTTCCGGGGGTTCCGACCCGCTTCAGGTGGGCTCCGACCCGCACCACATCGCGCCCGCCCGGCCCGTCCGGTCGGCGGCGAGGCCGTGCAGGACGATGTCCCAGACCGAGTCCCAGACCGGGTCCCGGGTCGCATCGAGAGCGACCATGGCGCCCTCCGCGAGCTGCGCGAGGAGGGCCACGGCATCCTCGGGAGAGACCCCGGGACGCAGCCGGTGCGCACCGCCGGCCCGGTCGAGCAGGCTCCGGAGCACGGGAAGCCAGGCCTCGGCCAACGGCGGCTCGCCCCCGGGGCAGTCGGCCTCCAGGCGGCGCGCGGCGCGTACGAAGGGGTCCTCGCGCGCAAGGCGGGCCAGACAGCCGATCAGCGTGCGCAGTTCCCGCAACGGGTCGGCGGCCACCGCGAGGCCTTCCAGACAGCGCCCGAACCGGGCCCGCCCGGCCGTGCGCACCTCCTCGGCCAGGATGGTCTTCGTCCCGAAGTGGAAGGTCAGGGAGCCGATCGAGGTCTTCGCCCGCCCGACCACCCCCTGGAAGGAAGCACCTTCGTAGCCGCGCTCGGCGAACTCGGCGGCGGCCGCTTCCAACAAGGCCTGGCGCGTTCTGGCCGCCCGTTCCTGCATGCGCCTTCTCCTCAGACTTTGGCAAGTAGTCGTACCCTCGACAAAAAATATAACGAACGTTCTCTATGTTTGTTAGTGTGCAACGACCGCTCACCTGGGAGGGACCTGCAGTGACGACGACGTACGAGACGCCCGACATGACGGCGGGCCGGCCGCCGGGCGACCTGCCCCGGCGCCTGTTCGGCCATTTGCAGCGCTCCGACCAGCAGCGTTGGGGGCACGTCTATCTGCAGGGGCTGCTGCGGACGCACGGGAAGAAGACCGTGCGCCGCATGGCGGCCGTCGTGACCGGCTCGGAGGCGGCGTCGGCGTCGCTGCACCAGTTCGTCAACGCCAGCCCGTGGGAGTGGGCCCCGGCGCGCGGCGAACTGGCCCGCTGGGCCGCCCAGTCACTGCCGGTACGGTCCTGGACGCTGGCGCCGGCGGTGCTGCCCAAGCGCGGCAACTACTCGGCCGGCGTGCACCAGCGCTTCCTGCCGGAGTCCGGGCGCACCGTCAACTGCCAGCTGGGACTGGGCCTGTTCCTGGACTCGGGCCAGACGCACGTCCCGGTCGACTGGCGGCTCTTCCTGCCGCCCCGGTTCACCCACGACGATGCGGTACGCGACCGGGCGAAGATCCCCGCGACGACCCGGGCCCAGCCGCTGTGGGCCTCGGCCCTGCGCCTGGTCCAGGAGATGACGTCATGGTCGAACGGGCGGACGGCGCCGGTGGTGGCCGACCTGACGGCCCTGTGCGACGTCGCGCCGTTGGCGCAGCGGCTGCACGGCAGCGGGCACCCCTTCGTCCTCGCCATCCCGGGCCAGACCACCCTCGCCGAGCCGGAACTGCCGCCCGGCGAACGGGAGTCGGCGCGCGGCCTGCTGCTGCGCCGGGGCGTACGGCACCCGGCGGGCGCGGGCCGGCAGGTCGTCTCGTACGACACACCGCTGCGCGGGCTGCACCCGGACGGCGAGCCCAGTCGCGGGGCGGGCCGGCTCCTTGCCGAGTGGGACGCGAGCAGCGGGCGCCCGGGCCGGATCTGGCTGACGAACATCACCGACCGCCACCCGGCCGAACTCCTCGAACTGGCCCGTTCGCCGCAGGGGGCGCAGGCCGCGATCCACCGCATGGGCGAGGACTTCGGCCTCCTCGACTTCGAGGGCCGCTCCTTCCCCGGCTGGCACCGGCACATGACGCTCGTCTCCGCCGCCTACGCCTGCGGCACTCTGGAGGGCATGGAACGCTGAACTCCGGGGGCGTCGCACGCCGACCTCTGGTCGGCAGCGAACGCCGATCCATTGCTTGCGTCTACAAGTGAATAGCGGGTGGAGCCCAGCTTTACGGGCACCGGCACTCCCCAGATGATTGCATGGGCATGTATCTTGTTGCCAAGAGCAGTCAAGAAGGGGAGCCGTTCCATGACGATCCACCAGCAGCCTCGCGCCGCCTCCGATCAGGCCATGTGGGAGGCCGTCCTCGGCCTGCACGCCTTCGTGGAGCGTCAGCTCGCGCACACCCTGCAGCGCCGCCACGGCGTCGGCCTGTCCGAGTACCGGGCCCTGGAGGTCCTCTCCCAGGCCGAGAAGGGCGAATCGCGCATGCAGGAGCTCGCGGACCACATCGGTCTGGGCCAGAGCTCGGTCACCCGCCTGGTGGGGCGCCTGGACAGCGCCGGTTACGCCTACAAGGACAACTGCGCCGACGACAAGCGCGGCGTCTTCGCCGTCATCACCGAAGAAGGCCGCAAGCGCTACCAGGATGCCCGTGCCACGTACGCCGACGTCCTCAGCTCGGCCCTCAACACCGCGAGCGCGGACGACCAGTTCGCCCGCGCGGTGCAAGCGCTGCGCAGTGCCGCCTGACTCGATCACCGACTGGATCGCCGGCTCGATCACGACAGACGGCGGGAGGCTCCCGGGGTAACCGGGCCTCCCGCCGTCTTTTGCATGTTCGGGCTTCTATCCCGATGCGCGGCCCGGTGACCTGGATCACTCGATCCCGAGATTTACTTGCTTGACCATACATATAAAACCCCGTAGGTTCTCTCTCGTAGCCAAGATCACCGATCCACGAGGGGGGACCGATGCCTTCGCCTCGCCTGTTGCAGGCACTCAGCCGGCACGTGCGGGACCAGCCCGAAAGGACCGCGCTCGTCAGCGCCGGCCAGCGGGTCACCTACGCGGGCCTGGACCAGCTGATCCGCACTGCCACCGCGGACCTCGACGGCGCCGACTTCGGCTCCGTACGCGGCCTGTGCGTCCCGGCCCACAAGTCGCCGGAAACCATCGCGCTGCTCCTTGCGGCATGGCGGCAGGGGATCAACACCCTGGTCCCGTCGCCCGGTCTGGGCGCCGCCGCCCTGTCCACGCTCACCGCCCAGGCGCACGGCCCGCTGTCGGCCGTCGCGGTCCCCGGCGGCGGCGTGACCCTGTCGCGGGAGGAGGCCGACCCCGCGCTGTCGGACGGCTTCAGCGCCCCCGACCCCGAGGAGTCGCTGCTGACCCTCACCACCTCCGGGTCAACCGGCGTGCCCAAGCTCGTCCCCGTCCGCATCGAGGCCTTCGACCGCTTCGGCGACTGGGCCACCGGCAAGTTCGGGCTCGACGGCGGCACCAGCTCGCTGAGCTTCTCGCCGCTCAACTTCGACCTCGCGCTGCTCGACGTCTGGGCGGTGCTCGAGGCCGGCGGCACGGTCGTGCTGGCCGACGCCGGGGCCAGCGGGGACGCCGGCTATCTGCGGGACCTCGCGCAGAGCAACGAGGTGACCCTGGTCCAGGGGGTGCCGCTGCTGCACCGGCTGCTGGCCGCGGACGGCGCCGGCTACCCGGCAGTCCGTACGGTCGTGTTCACCGGGGAGGCAGTCTCCGAGCAGGGACTGCAGGACGCCTTCGCCGCGTACCCGGCCGCCCGCTTCCACAACGTCTTCGGCTGCACGGAGACCAACGACAGCTTCCTCCACGACATCGATCCGGGCGCGTACGTGCACCCGCTGCCCATCGGCACCCCGATCGACGGCACCGACGCGGTGCTGCTGATCGAGGGGGCCGGCGGCACCGAGGTCCTGCGGGGTCCCGGCACCGGCGAACTCGTCGTGCACACGCCCTTCCAGACCTGCGGCTATCTCGAACAGGCCCGCAACGCGCAGGCGTTCATGCCGGACCCGCGCGGCGGCGGCGCCATGTTCTACCGCACCGGCGACCTCGTCCACCGCGACGCCGACGGCCGCTACTTCCTCCAGGGACGTACCGACTTCCAGGTCAAGGTGCGCGGCGTGCGCACCAACACCCTGGAGGTCGAGACCGTCCTCGAGGCACATCCGGACGTCGTCGAGGCCGCGGTCGTCGCGCTGCCCTGTCCCGAGGCCGGCACCCGGCTGCACGCCGAAGTGGTGCGCCGGGACAGCGCCTCCCTGAGCTCCCTTGGCCTGCGGGCGTACGCGGCGAAGCACCTGCCGCGGCACGCCGTGCCCAGCTCGGTCGGGCTCGGCGGCGCTCCGCTGCCGAAGACCCCGACCGGCAAACCCGACCGTAATTCGATCAAGAACACCCAACTGAACGGAGCCTCTTGATGAGCACCGGCGCCAACGACCCGATCCGCGACTACATCGTCCAGGAGTTCCTGGCCGGTGAGGACTCCGAGGACCTGACCGACGACTTCGACCTCATCGAGAGCACCGTCGTGAACAGCCTCGGTCTGGTCCGCCTCATCTCCTGGATCTCCGAGACGTACAGCATCCCCGTCGACGACATCCCGCTGGAGCCGGCCGTCTACCGCACGCTCGCGGACATCCGGGGCTTCGTCAGCCAGGCCGCTCCGGCCGCGGCCTGACGGACCGTCCCCTCCCAGGCAGCACCACCCACCCAGAACACAGCGCCCAGAACACAGCGATGACAGGAGTCTCGTCATGATCGTCCGTTCCCTTTCCGACGTCCCCGCGGTCGAGTGGGGCAGCGGCACCAGCCACCGCCTGCTGACCGAGGCCGACGGCATGGGCTTCACCGTCTGCGAGACGCTGGTCCGCCAGGGCACCTCCAGTGCGCTGCAGTACCTCGGCCACCTGGAGGCCTGCTACTGCATAGGCGGCTCGGGCGAGGTCGTCACCAAGGACGGCGAACACCACAAGATCATGACCGGGACCATCTACGCCCTGGACAAGAACGACGCCCACCACCTGATCGCCTCCGACGACGAGGACCTCCTCCTCGTCTCCGTGTTCAGCCCGGCGCTGCGTGGCGACGAGAAGCACTCGCTCTCCGAGGACGGCTTCTCCCGCTACTGATCCGCGACGCCGGGTGCGGGGCCGCGCCGCCGCGGCCCCGCACCCGGCGCCCCTCGCCCAACGGTCAGCGCCCAGCGAAAGGCAAGGCAGAACACACATGGCAGCAGAGAAGGCCGCAGACACCTACGGCGTCACAGCCCCCTACGGCGACGAGCTGAACGACGACGTCGCCCGCTGGGACCGCGCCGCCGAGTTCCCGCACGACAAGTGGAAGCCGCTGCAGCAGTCCGGGCTCTTCACGCTCCCCTTCGCCCCGGAGTACGGCGGCGTGGGCCGGACGCTCACCGAGACCATGGCGGCGCTCGAGGGCCTCGGCCACACCAGCCGGGACGCCGGCCTGAACTTCTCGGCGTCCACGCAGATCGTCAGCGTCGGCATCCCGCTGCAGGCGTTCGGCTCCGACGACCTGCGCGAGCGCTACCTGCCGCAGGTCACCTCCGGGCAGTCCATCACCGCGCACGCGATCACCGAACCGGGCCACGGCTCGGACGTGATGAACATCCGGACCACGGCCGTGCGCGAGGGCGACGAGTACGTACTGAACGGCGGCAAGCTGTTCATCACCAACGCCCCGGTCGCCGACCTCTTCCTGCTGTACGTCCGCACCGGCAAGCCGGGCGCCTTCGGGCTGAGCACCTTCCTCGCCGAGCGCGGCACGCCGGGCCTGACGGTCGGCGAGCCGCTGGAGACGATGGGGCTGCGCACCTCCCCGATCAGCGAGGTCACGCTGAAGGACGTACGGCTGCCCGTCGGCAACCGCCTCGGCAGCGAGGGCGCCGGCTTCCTGATCATGGATTACGTGATGAAGCGGGAGGTCCTCTTCTCCTTCGCCGTGAACCTCGGCGAGATGACCCACCGCCTGAAGCGCGTGGTCGAACACGCCACCACCCGGCAGCAGTTCGGCAGCGCCATCGGCAAGAACCAGGCGGTCTCCCACAAGATCGCGGACATGAAGATCGCCGTGGAGACGGCCCGCAAGTGGCTGTACGACACCGGGCGCAAGGTCGAGCAGGGCAAGGACGCCTCGACGGACGTGGCCGCCACCAAGATCGTGGTCAGCGAGGCCAACCAGCGCACCGCCCAGGACGCGATCCAGATCTTCGGCGCGCGCGGCTATCTGACCGACACGGGCATCGAGCGCGAGCTGCGCAATGCCGCCGCCGGCTCCATCTACTCCGGCACCAACGAAATCCAGCGCAACTGCATCGCCGCCCTGATGGGCCTGTGACGAGAGGCACCCGCATGACCAACACCCTGGCCGACACCACTTCCGCGCAGCCGACCGCGTCCGAGCAGGCGATCGCATCCGAGCAGCTGACCGCCGACGACCGCGCCCGCCTCACGGCGGCGACCGACTTCCTCGACTACGAGCACGAGACCGTCAAGGCCTTCGTCGACAAGGCGCTGGGCGACATCGACCGCGAGGCCGCCGACCCGGTCGACCTCGCCGTCACCCTCTACTACGCGGTGCGCGACGGCATCCACTACGAGGTCTACGGCGCCGACCTGTCGCCGCAGGGCCTGACGGCGTCCAGCATCATCACCGGCGGCAAGGGCTTCTGCCTGCACAAGTCCGCGCTCTACGCCGCCTGTTGCCGCGCCGTCGGCATCCCCGCCCGGCTGCACTACAGCGACGTCCGCAACCACCTGGCCTCCGACCGGCTGACCTCGTACATCGGCGGCGATGTCTTCTTCCACGGCCTGGCCACCGTGTATCTCGACGGCCGCTGGATGAAGGTGACCCCGGTCTTCAACAAGCTCCTGTGCCGGCTGTACGGCATGACCCCGCTGGAGTTCGACGGCCGCTCCGACAGCCTCTACCACCCCTTCGACGCGCAGGGGCGCCAGAGCATGGAGTTCCTCACCGACCACGGCGACTTCGACGACGTCCCGTACGAGTTCGTGATGGGCAACATGCGCCGCAAGCACCCGAAGTTCCTGGACGAGGGCGGCACCGGCACCGTCAGCGGCGGCTCGCTCGCCGACGAGGCGGCCTGAGCCGCGCGGCGACACATCCGTGACGACACAGACGCAGCCGTAGCCGTAGCCGTAGCGACACAGACATACCCGTAACGACACAGCAGAAGAACAGCAGCAGCAGAGGAGAAGCACCCCATGACGCAGTTCCAGGCCCGCGAGGACGGTTGGGGCGCGGTCGCGCGCGTCGGTGTCGTCGTTCCGCACGCGGACGTCGGGCCCGAGTCCGAGCTTCAGGCGATGGCGCCGCGTGACGTCTACGTCCACGGCTCACGCGTCCACTTCGGGGCGATGCGCCCCGGTGGGGAGATGGACCCGAAGATCCCGCACGACCCGGTGCGTGCCTTCATCGACCCGCCCTTCATCGACGACGCCGTCGAGCTGCTCGCCGCTTCCCCGCTGGACTCCATCGCCCTGGGGTTCACCAGCTCCGCCTACGTCCTGGGCGCCGACGGCGAGCAGAAGCTGTTCGAGCGGCTCGCCGAGCGGACCCGTGGCATCCCGCTCACCGGCACCACCCACGCGGCCGCGGCCGGCTTCAGCGCCCTGGGCGCCGAGCGGATCGCGCTCGTCAACCCGCCCTGGTTCGACGACGAGTTGTCCGCCCTGGGTGCCTCGTACTTCGGCGAGCGGGGCTTCGACGTCGTCCACCACGCGCCCTGCGGTCTGCCCAGCAACCAGAAACTGATCACGCCGGAGGCGCTGGTGCAGTGGATCGAGTCCGCCGTCGCCCCGCAGCGGCCGCAGGCGGTCCTCGTCGCCGGCAACGGCATTCGTGCCGTGGGCACCATCGCGGGCCTGGAGGAACGGCTCGGGTTCCCCGTGCTCACCGCGAACCAGGTGCTGTTCTGGCATGCGCTGCACCTCGCCGGCGGGGCGGAGGCGGCCGCGCGGATCACCGATTACGGCGCCCTGTTCGGCGTCCGCCCCGAGGCCGAACAGGGCGCGGCCATCGGTGAGTTGGCGGGCGCGGCCCGATGAGCCTGCTGTCCGCGTTCGGCTACGAAGCCGCCGTACAGGAGACGTGCGACACGCCGGAGTACCGCATGCCACTCGTGTGCTGGCACGACGACGGCACCGGTGTGCGCGGCCTGGTGCTGTACCGCGGGGCGCTGCGCCCGGCGGAGCAAGTACCTGGATTCCGGCGCTATCTCGCGTCCGACGACCTCGAGCAGTACGCCACGACCGGCCCGTGGCCGCTGCTCGCAGCCACCGCCTGATCCGACCCGTGGCGGGGACCGGCCGGGTCCTCGCCACATCAGGAGCCGTATCGACATGACACACGACCTCAAGTGGTCCGACGCACCCCCGGGGGAGGTCCGCGATCCGGTCGGCATCTGGATCGTCCGGGCCCCGGCCGGGAATGGGGCATCCCCTGCTCGAGCGAAGCCGAGAGCTTGGGGAAGCCTCGCAGCCGGCGAGGCCCCGCCCGACTGGCTCGACGAGAAGGAACGAAACCGGCTGGCGGGGATACCGCAGCCGGCCGGCCGGGAGGCCTACGTCTTCGCCCACTGGGCGCTGCGGAGCGTTCTGGGCTCGTCGCTCGACTGCTCACCTCGGAGCGTCGGCTTCCTGCGGCAGCCGTGTCCCGGCTGCGGCGGGGCACACGGAAGGCCGGCCATCCGCGATCCGGACCCGGGCCGGGAAGCAGTGGAGTTCTCGATGTCGCACAGCGGCGACCACGTGGCCATCGGGGTCGCCGAGGCCACCATCGGCATCGACATCGAGTCCTGGCCGACACCGGAATCCGTCGCCGACTACCTGCCGTTCCTGCACCCGAAGGAACAGCAGTGGCTGGGCGGTCGCCCGGACGACGAACTCGTCCGCGACTTCGCCCGCCTGTGGACCCGCAAGGAGGCCATGGCCAAGGCGACGGGACAGGGCATGGCCGCCATCATGAACCGGCTCGATCTCACCGGTCAGCCGCTCGGCTGGCGGGTGCGGCAGCTGCTCGCACCACCCGGGTACGAGGCCAGCTTCGCGGTCCCGGCCTCGGTGCACGTGGACGTCATCGTGCACGAGGAACTCCCGTACCCCATACCGGAGTTGGCGCAGGCCTGACGCGACGGCGGGCGGCCCGCATCCCCCTCGGAAGGGATACGGGCCGCCCGCCGCGCTGCGTTGTCCTCAAAGAGAGGCCTACAGGCCGATCGCCGGCCCGACGGTCACCTCAGCGGTGAACACGCGGACGCCATGCTGCTCGATCGACACGTCCACGCGGCGCCGACCCGTGCCGTCACGCACGGGTTCGCCGGCCAGGACCACGGCGGGGGCGTCCAGCTCGACGTACCGGGCGAAGTCCGTCCGCATCCCGATGACGGCCGAAGCACCGTCGCCGACGGAGTGCGCGGCCTGCCGGGCGGCCTCGAGAAGGAGCATCCCGGGTACGTGATCGACGGCGTGGTCGAACAACACCGGATGCGTGGGATCCACCCGGAGCATCCACCGCCCGGGCCCCCCGCCCGGAGCCGGTGAGAGCACCACGTCGTCCGGGGAGCGCCGGTCCACCCGGTGCGGCTCCACGGGTGATCCCGTCGGAAGGCAGCGCGCGAGCGCGGCGTCGGTGTCCGCGTAACTCCCGCGCAGCCGCCGATATATGGCCGCTGGCTGGTTGTTGAAGCGGGTGTGGGCGGTGCCCAACAGCCGCTCCCCCAGGTGGACTTCGATGTCCATCGCCATCCCGGCGAACCTGCCACCGCGGCGGACCACGTCCGAGCAGGACGCCACGAGGCGCACCTCCTCCTCGGCGGTGGTCACCAGCGACGCCAGCGGCTCGACCGTGAAACTGAACTGTTCCCACGCCTGCTTGTACTCCCGCGGCACACCGTGCACGCCATGCGACAGCAGCGGCACCGTCTGGCGCACGCTCTCGGCGAGCAGCATCGGGTCGTACGCACCCTGCGACGGCCGGTAGAAGTCATGCCCCCGCGGCCAGCGCGCGGTGAGCACGTAGCACCCCGGGGACGACTCGGCCCACGCCTTGAGCAGGACTTCCTCACCTCGAAGTTTGTGCACCTGCCACTGGTGGACCGGCTGCGCCTCAAGGCTCAGTACCGAAACAGACAACTCCGCCCCCAAGATCGGTAGTTACTACGGACGAGTACACAGAGGTGGGAGATGCGCACTCCTAGTGCCCGGCTCAAAAAATAATGATCCTTTTGTTTTGCCAAGTCAAGGGGAAGCAATGCCTTGATCGCTTACGGGGGAATCTGATGCCATCTGCGGATCAAGGCGCTCAAACCAGACTCACTCGGACCGTGGCGGACTCGGATAACATAAGGAGCGTTCTTTTTGGGAAGGTGAGAGGTATGGCGCAACTGAAACAGGAACGGGCGGAGCAGACCCGCCGCGCTCTCCTACACGCGGCCGCAGAGGTCTTTGACGAGTTCGGCTATGCGGGGGCCAGCATCACCCGCATCCTCAAGCGCGCCGGCGTGACGGCGGGGGCGCTCTACTTCCACTTCGGCTCCAAGGAGGGCCTGGCCAGGGCGGTGATGAACAGCCAGCCGGAGACCATCGTCCCGCTGCTTGCGGCCGGCGGTCTGCAGCGGCTCATCGACCTCACGCTCGTGTGGGCGTGGCAGCTGCAGCGCGACCCTCTGCTCCGGGCCGGCGTGCGGCTGACGAACGAACAGGCCTCCATGGGTTCCTCGGACGCCAGCCCGTACGAGAGCTTCCGCGGGATCATGGCTGCCTACCTGAAAGAGGCGCAGGAACACGGCGAGTTGCAGCCGGGCATCGACCCGATCGTGGTCGCGGAGTTCGTGGTCGCCGCATGTACCGGAATGCAGATGTATTCCAACGTCGTCAGCGGCCGCAAGGACCTTCCCGAGCGCACCCAGCAGATGTGGAACCTGCTCCTGCCGGGCCTCGCAGTCCCGTCCGTGATCGCCCGCGCCGAGGCGAGCCCCGCCCGCGGCGCCGCGATGATGCCCTGACCGGGCCGACTGCCCTGCCCGCACCGCCAGTTCCACCCACACTGCCAGTTCTGAACGATCCCCTACGGAGCCGCATGCCCGCCCTGCGCCTGGCCGCCCTGAACATCGACGGTGTCCTGCTCAACGACACCTTCAGCCCGGTGATCCATCACTTCATAGTCAGCAGAGGCGGTACGTACACCGCCGAGCTGGAACGCTCCATCTTTTCCCAGCCGCAGCACATCGCGGGCCGGTTGCTCGCGGATGCCGTGGGCGGCGACCTGACGGGCGAAGAAGCGCTCGCCGCCTACTTCGAGGAGCGCGCCGAGTACGTCGACCGCCACCCGGTGACGATCACGCCGGGCACCCGCGACCTGCTCCTCCGGCTGCGGGGCGCGGGCCTGCGCACGGTCTGCTACGGCGGCCTGGGCAAGGAGCACTTCGACCGTCATCTGGGCCAGTACGCCGACCTGTTCGACGGGCCCGGCTACGTCTGCACCAACGACATCCGCCCCGGCCTCAAAGAGATCACCGAGGACGTCTTCGGGCTCCGCCCGGACCAGGCCCTCTTCGTCGACGACGTCGCCCGGGTGGCCGACACGGCCCGCGAGCTCGGCACCGCCTTCGTCGGCCACCCCTCCACCTTCGTCCACAGCCACCAGCGTGCTCTCATGCGGGAGTTGGGCGTACGCCACGTGATCAGCGGCCTCGACGCGCTCGACGACGACCTGCTGCACCGGATCGACCAGGAGATGAGCGCGAACACGTTCTGGAGCCCCGACCCGTCCACGGCCGTCCAGGGGAGCCGCGCGTGACACCGGCCGGACCGCTGCTGCCCGACAAGGTGGCGCTGATCACCGGCGCCTCCAGCGGAATCGGCGCCGCGGCGGCCCGGCACTTCGCCGCCGAAGGAGCCTCCGTCGTACTCGTGGCCCGCAGGGCCGACCGGGTCGAGGAGGTCGCCGAACGCATCAGGAAGGACGGCGGCCGGGCCCTGGCGGTACCGGGTGACGTCACCCGCTCCGCGGACATGGAACGCGCCGTCGCCACGGCGGTCGAGCGGTTCGGCAGGCTCGACTGCGCGTTCAACAACGCCGGTTACGCCAGCGCCGGAACCGTACTGCACGAACTCCCCGACGACGTCTTCGACCGCACCATGGACGTCAATCTGCGCGGCGTGTGGAACTGTCTGCGCGCCCAGATCCCCGCCATGCTGCCGGCCGGCGCCGGCGCGATCGTCAACACCTCCAGCGTCGCGGGCGTACGCGCCACCGCCGCCTCGGCTCCCTATGTGGCCGCGAAGCACGCGATCATCGGCCTGACCAGGGCGGCGGCCGCCGAGTACGGCGAGCAGGGCATCCGCGTGAACGCCCTCGTGGTGGGCAGCACCGACACGGAAATGATGGACGGCGTCCTCGCAGCCGCCCCCGCCGTGCGCTCCCGCTTCGGCACCAAAGGGATCCAGCAGCGCCTCGCCGATCCGACCGAGATCGCCCGCGCCGCCGCCTGGCTCTGCTCGGACGCCTCGTCCTTCACCACCGGAGCCGCCCTCGCGGTGGACGGCGGCAGAACCGCGAAGTGACGGAGTACGCCACAGGCGCCTACTGCCCTTTCCGACAAGGGCAGCGGCGCCTGTGGCGTACTGACTGGCACTCACCGGCATGGCCAGCATGACCGGCACTGTCAGGCGACGAACGTCAGACCTGAACAGCTTCGGGCCGCTCCACGAGGCGCCCGGACTCCTGCGAATCGGCAGCCGCCTCAGGGGACTTCGTACGGTCGGCGAGCTTGAGCCAGATGACCCCGACGATGATGACACCCAGCCAGACGCCCTTGGCCACGGTGAGGGTCTCGTCGAAGAAGAGCGGGCCGAACACCGCGGCGCCGACCGCGCCGATACCCGCCCAGACGGCATAGCCGATGCTCACGTCGATGGTGCGCAGGGCGAGGCTCAGTGCGTAGAGCGTCAGCAGGAAGAACACCACGGCGACCAGGGACCAGGTCAGTCGGGTGAAGCCTTCACTGCCGCCGACGGACAGCGCGTAGCCGATCTCGAAGGCGCCGGCGAGCAGGAGCATGAGCCAGGCGTTCGCGGAGCTCGGGGCTGAGTTGGACATGGGAGATGAGTCCTCTCGTGGGGATGTCGTCAGGTGGTTACGGGGTGCACGGAGTGCGAGGCCGGGAGATCAGCGCCGGGCTCAGGCGGAACCGCTCAGCTGCAGGCCGACGACGCCACCGATGACGAGGAGGATGCCGATCGCCTTGTTCCAGTTCAGACGCTGGCCGAAGAACAGCGCTCCGAGGACGGTGATGCCGACGCCGGCGACGGACGTCCACAGGGCATAGCCGACGCCGACGTCGAACTTCAGCAGCGCCCGGCTGAGGAAGAAGGTCGCGGCAGCGCCGCTGAGCAAAGTGATGGCGGTCCACTTGCGGTTCTTGAAGCCCTCGGCCTTTCCGGCGGCGATGGCGACCGTGGTCTCGAAGGCGACAGCGATCGCGAGGTAGAGCCAGTGCATGGTGGGTCCTTCCGTGCGGTGAGCGTGGGTGAGTTACGGGGGTTACCGGGTGAAGCGCGTCGTACGACGATGCGGCGGGGCGAGAGTCCTGATCAGCTCCGAGCTCGCGGCTATCGCCGGGCTCGGCTCAGGGTGAGGAAGTCCTTGAACGGCTGCTCCGCTTCGGGGAGTTGGAGCGCCGTGACCTCGAGGGGCCAGCTCGCCGGGTCCTCGGCGAAGAGGGAGTACGAGCCCGTGTAGTCGAAGCCGTACCGGGCAGCCGTCCTGCGGTCGGCGGCGTGCACGATGTGGCCGATGCCGGCGTACAGCGCCGCCATGTAGCACAGGGCGCAGGGTTCGCCGGAGGCGATCAGGGTGGCTCCGGTCACGGCGTGGATCCCGTGCTTGGCGGTGGCTTCCCGGAGGGCGACGACCTCGGCGTGCGCGGTCGGGTCCTTGTCCTCGCGGACCCGGTTGAAGCCGGTCCCCAGGATCCGTCCGCTGCCCACGATCACGCCGGAGAAGGGGATGCCGCCCTGCGCGACATGCTCACTGCTGAGCCGGATCGCTTCCTGGGCGTAGTCGAGCAGTTCGCTTTCCTGGGTGCGCATGAGCAGTCCGTCTCCCGAGTTCCCTTTTGACCTTACATTTGCCTGCACATGCAAGGTAATGCCTTCACAGAGCCGCCTTCAAGATCTTGGCCCTGGGCATTAACCTTGCATGTGCAAGTAACAACTGTCAAGCGTGCGTATTGACGTCACGCGTGCGTACTGACACGGGCGTTGCCCAGTGTCGCCAGCGGCTCGAGCATCCGAGGATCGAACGGCGCCCGGTCCGCGCCTTCGGCCACTCTGCGCGGCAGGTCGGGATTGGCCAGCGCGCCCGTCCCGATCGCCAGGACGTCGGCGTGCCGCTCGTCCAGGACGCGCCGCGCCACCGCGTCCCTGTGCAGCCCGCCATTGGCGATCACGGGAAGCCCGGTGGCCTTCCGGGCGAGCGAGGGAAGGCTCGGCCCGTCCGGGGCCTCGCCCGGGAACCAATCCCGTCCGCTTCCCGCGAGATGCAGGTAGTCGGCCCCGGCCGAGGCGGCCGCCGTGAAGACAACGCCCGCCTCGGCGTCACCTCCCGGCCATCGCCACGAGGGATCGTTGATCTTCCCCTGGGAGAAGCGGACACCGACCACGAAGCCGGGCCCGGTCGCGCCTCTGACCTCGGCCGTCACCTCCCGTACGAGCCGGGAGCGCTCCTCGACGTCCCCTCCGTACCCATCGGTGCGCAGATTCGTGTACGGGGTGAGGAACTGGTCGAGCAGATAGCCGTTGGCCGCATGGATCTCCACGCCGTCGAAGCCGGCGTCGCGGGCGCGGACCGCGGCGGCCGCGAAGCCGTGGACGGCCTCGGCGATCTGGCGACGGGTCATCTCCAGCGGTACGGGCCAGCGGCCGCTGCCGCGGTACTTGGTCAGTTGCTCACCCAGCGGCCGTACCGCCGAGGGGCCCACGGCCCGGTCGCTGAACCGATTGCCCTGCGCGACGGCCCCGGCATGCATCAGCTGCAGGACGACGCGCGCCCCGGCGGCATGGGCCCGGTCGACGACGGGCCGCCAGGCGGCGGCCTGCGCCTCGTCCGTGATGCCGGGCTGATGCAGATACCCCTGACTGAAGGCGGTGTCGGTGTACGTCCCTTCGGTGATCAGGAGCCCGAACCCGCCTTCGGCGAAGGCCTCGTAATACTCGGCCATCTCCTGGGTGGCTCTGCCGTCCTCGGTCGCGGAGACCCGGGTCATGGGGGCAAGGGCAAATCTGTTGCGCAGCTCGAGCCCCGCGAACTCGCAGGCGGCGAGGGCGGGATGAGCGCCGGCCACCTCAACAACCTCTGTCGATACAGGCATCTCAGCAGCCCCCATCGATCCCGCAGGCGGCGCCGTAAACGGCATCCTCGCCCTGCTGGGCCTGGGCGTCGAGGAGCGCCTTGCGCAACTGGGCGGCACGCGGAACGCCTTCGATCCGGGTGTCCCCGATGAGGATGGTGGGAACCGCCTGCACCTGATGGGCCGCCGCCTCACGCAGGGCGTCCTGGTGCTTGGCGCGATAGCTGCCGTCCACCAGCGCGGCCCGGAACCCGGCTTCGTCCAAACCGATCTCGCCGGCCAGCGCGGCGAGGACGTCGATCTGCCCCAGATCCTGATTCTCCTGGAAGAAGGCCCGGAACATCCGCCGGGTGTACGCGGTCCCCAAGTCCCGCTCAGCCGCGTACTGATAGCCCTCGAAGGCGAGGGCGGTGTAGGGCTGGGGAGACACCTCGGGAAGCGTGATGTCGACCCCCAGCCGACGGGCCATGGGGTAAACGGCTCGCTCCCAGATAGCGGGCAGGTACTCGTCCTCCGGCCGCAGGGTGGGCTGCGGGTGGGGACGCAGCTCGAAGGGCATCCACTCGATCTCGACGTCGACACCGACATCGTTGACCGCCTCTTCAAGGGGTCCTTCGGCCAGCATGCAGAAGGGGCAGACGTAGTCGGACCAGATCTTGATCTTCACAGGATCAGCCATGCCCAGACCTCCAGATATTTGATCGCTCACGCAACAGCATCCCCGTCAGGCGGACAGGACAGGAGGGGATGAGTGACCAAAAGGTTGCACGATCATGCACTTTAGTGTCAAGTTCAGGGCCCCGCGGAGAGGGCGGGGGCAGGGCGGGACCTCGCACTGCGCGAGCAACAGAAAACCCCAGGTCACGGGGTGTGTGACCTGGGGTTCGGTGGAGCCGCCACCAGATGGCCTGCCGACCCGGGCGAAGGGGCGTGTTCTGTGGGTTCCGCCGGGGTGCACTTTCGGCGGGTGTGGTGGTTATGCGTCTTTGCCCGGGCACGACCGGAGTTCCGCAGCTAGCTGTCGCCGTGCTCGCCAGGCGCTGCCGTGGACAAACCTCCGCGTCCGTCGGAGGAAGACGCCAGGGGCAGCTTTGCCCGGAGCTCGAACCCCCCGTCGGCGGTGCGGCCGTGGGCCAGTTCCCCGCCCAGATACGAGACCAGTTCTTCGAGCCCGCCCAGACCGTGCCCGCCGCTGGGCAGCGTGGAGGCGGCCGGTGCGGTACCGGGAGCCTCGTTGCGGACGCCGACCCACACCCTTGCCTCGTTCCTCTGCACTGTCACCGTGACCGCGCTGCCCGGAGCGTGTTTGACGGCGTTGGTCAGGCCTTCCAGTACGACCCGGTAGCAGAGCTCGGCCACCGCGGGCGGCAGGGGAAGATGCTTCGAGTAGCCGCGCTCCACCAGCCGGACGTCGACGCCATGGCTTCGTGACCGCTCGACGAGGTCCTCGATCTTCCTGCCGGGCCGCGCGTCGCCCCGGTGCTCCCCCGGTTCCTTGAGCGCAATAACGATCGCGTGCAGCTGTTCGATGGCGTCCTGAGCGCGGCCCACCAGGGCGTCGCCCGCGTTCCGCATGGTCTCGTCCGTCGCCCTGGCCGCGAGGAGATTCGCCTGGAGTGCCATCAGGGTCAGCTCATGCCCGATGTGGTCGTGAGCGTCCCGGGCGAGGCGCCGGCGCTTCTTCTCCGCCTTGGACTCGGCCTCCTTCAAGGTCTCGCGCCGCACGTCGTCGTACCGAAGCTGGGCCTGAAAGGAAGCCACGAGTTCGCTGATCCGGTAGTTGCGTACGACGATCCCGGCTGCGGCCGGAGCGACGACCGCCACCAGGGAGGCCCGGATCGTCAGCAGCCCCGTCTCCCAGTCGGCGAACGGCGCGATGCAGGAGTGGAGGTAGTCGAAGAAGAGCTGACGTACCAGGAAGGACCCCGCCACCCAGCAGAGCGTGATGCGCAGCGAGCGGTAACGCCCCATCGCGTACAGGGCGAAGGACATCAGGCTGTCGGAATGGGTCAGGACAATGACCACGTACCCGGCCGTCAGTGGAACTTCGGGCCATCGGCGGCGCATCAGCAGGCACAGCGAGCCAGTCGCCGACACCAGGACCGGCCAGCTCCACAGCGGCGTCCAGTCCGCCCAGGGACGGATCAAGGTGGTGGGCAGGCTGATCACGAAGGCGAGCGCGACGGCCGACCAGTCCCCGGTCCGGCCCGCGAGTCGTTGCCGTTGCATGCGCCGACAATGCCCCGGACCTGCGACTTTCCGGTCCGGGACACGCTGGCGTCGGGGGCTTGGGGCACGGCGACACCATGGGAGCCCTGTGCCTCGACCGCACCCGGGTCGTCAACGCAGCCGGACCGCCGGGATGGCGACATCATCGGGGTTGGCGCCCTCGTCGAGACAGTCGTCCATCGGCTTGTTCCTTAACCATGGCAACCAGCACCCGTGCGTGGTGGGTCAGGAAGGTCCATCGCCGGTTGGGGTGATCCATGCAGGTTTACCAGCCCTCGGCTCCCTGGCTGATCCCGCCGGGAAGGCCCGCGGGATCCGGTCTCTTCAGGACGCGGTCGCCGGGGTTTCGGATTCGGCGGTGCGGCGGTATTCGGCGTTGATGCGCTGGGCTTCTTCGAGCTGGTCTTCGAGGATGATGATGCGGCAGGCGGCCTCGATGGGGGTGCCCTGGTCGACGAGTTCCCGCGCGCGGGCCGCGATGCGCAGCTGGTAGCGGGAGTAGCGGCGGTGTCCGCCCTCGGAGCGCAGCGGGGTGATCAGGCGGGCTTCTCCGATGGCGCGCAGGAAGCCCTGCGTGGTGCCGATCATCTCGGCGGCCCGGCCCATGGTGTAGGCGGGGTAATCGTCGTCATCAAGCCGGTTGAACGAGTCGTCTGCTGTCATGGGGCCTCTCTGTGGAATGCGTCGAGGGGCCCGGGTGCCTTATGGCACCCGGGCCCCGAAGGAACTGCTACACCATCTGCCGGCCCTGATCCTGCGCCGGCCTTCTGTTTCCGCCGACCCGACCTGGAAGGCGTCGGGGTTGCGGGGATCGCGGTTGCTTGACCGGAGACCACCTCACTATCGATGTCCTGCGGTACCCGGGCTCAGCGATTCCGCCCGGGCGATCCTGATGGCGCTCGGTTCCTCCGTTCTTCCCTCTTGATCAACACTTACCGAAGGGGGACTGCGTACTGCTGGCACTGCTCTACTACGTGCTGCTGGTGATGCGAACTGCCCGTGGCCTGCGACAGCGCCACTCTTCGGCAGCCAGCCCCGTCGCCCGTCCTGAGTCTGCTCTGGCTTGGAACCCCACTGCCGAACTTCCCGGTGCGCGCGCCCGAAGCCGACGCCTTCACCGAGGGTGCTGCTCACTGACTTCACTACTGGGTACTGCGAACTGCACTTGCTGGTACTGCACTTGCGACTTGCGTGAACTGCGGCCCTGCTTGCGGCGGCCCCTGATCACTGCGGGCCACCCGGTCCGGTCGTCAGCCCCGTCGCCGTCCTGCGACAACCCTGGCTTCGGAACTCCACCACCGCACCGTCCTGCGCACTGCAACTGCGGTACCGCTGCCCGGCAGTTCGTCTCTGCCAGGCCCTCTTGATCTCGACTACAAGAGAAACCATAACCACGCCGCCACGCAATGTCTAGTCCGGCCAGAATAGATTTCCGCGTGCCTGATGAGGAGGTATCCGCGTGCCTGGTGGAGAGGTAATCGAACCGTGCCGGGCTAGCGCCGCACCTGACACCTCCACCAGCTCGGCCAGCTCATCGAGCACCCCCACCTGGATCTCGGCAGCACCATCGACGAAACGCTTCACCGGCGTGGCACCGATCTCGGTGGCAAGGTCCGGCAAGTGCGCTGACGTTGCTCCTTCGTCGTTGAGCCCTGCGTACTTGCCGGCTTGGGAAGCGGCCATGACCAGGTGCCCCGCAGCCTCGGCCGGGACGCCAACCGTACGGTCGTCGATACGCACCGGCCGCACCGCGTGCGAACCTCGGCCACAGCCTCAGGCGTGACCAGATGGACGGCGTCGGCACCCTCGAGCTCTACGCCCACCCGCCCGGCCATGACCTCAACGCGCAGTGCGCCGCCACGCGTGCACAGACATGGGCTCGACCTCGACACCGTGCGTCAGCAGCACGGCGCTCGTCTGGGCCACCAGAGTCCTGAAGGGGAGTGCATCCATCGGTTCTGCCACAGCCCTCACCCCTGGAAGGGCGGATTGGAGCGTCTCCACAAAACCAAAGTGGCCGTCAGCCGTCGGGAAACCGCCAAGGTCCGTTCGGCCCACGTCGCGGCTCTTCGCTCCGCGCACCCGCCGGCACTCTCTTTGCACTCGCGCGCTCCCCTCGCGCTCCCCTTGAATCGTCGGCACGATCACAAGCGCCACCACTCGGCACCAGAACGCTTCAGGCATGAAAAAACCCCAGGTCACGGCGAGTGAGTCCTGGGGTAATTCCGAGCCGCCTTCGGGATTCGAACCCGAGACCTACGCATTACGAGTGCGTTGCTCTGGCCAGCTGAGCTAAGGCGGCAAGCTGCAGAAATGGTCTCCGCGTAGAACGAGGTTCGCATCAGCAGCGGCGCCAAGTCTACAGGGTTGTTCGGGGTGCCCTTGACCAGCCCCGGACAGGGCACAATGAGACGTAGATGTCTCATGTGAGACATCTTTGGACAACCTTGAACGGACGCGATATCCCGTGGTCAGAGCCGAGACCCCCACGGGCCCCACCGCGGAACGCCGCTCGACCTCCGGTGCCGGACGTTGGGCGATGCTCGCTGTGCTGTGTGCCAGCCTTCTGCTCGTGGCGTTGGACGCCACCATTCTCAATGTCGCGCTGCCGTCGCTCATCGACGACATGCGCCCCAGTGCCCTGCAACAGCTGTGGATCATCGACATCTACGGCCTGGTGCTCGGCGGACTGCTCGTCACGACCGGCGCGATCGGCGACCGGTACGGGCGCAAGCGACTGTTCGTGATCGGCCTTCTGCTGTTCGGCGTCGCCTCCGTAGTGGCCGCCACCGCGGGCAGCTCCGGGCAGCTGATCGCCGGGCGGGTGCTGCTCGGCATCGGTGGCGCGATGGTGATGCCGAGCACCCTGTCGCTGATCCGGAACATCTTCGAGGACGCCCGCGAGCGGGCCCTCGCGATCGGCATCTGGGCCGCCGTGGCCGGCGCCGGAGCGGCGATCGGGCCGCTCGTCGGCGGTGCGCTCGTCGAGTCGTCCGGGTGGTCGGCGGCGTTCTGGGTCAATGTGCCCGTGGTGATCGTCACCGTGATCGCCGCGCTCTGGCTGCTGCCCGAGGTCAAGGACGCCGGGCACGGCCGGCTCGACTGGCCTGGCGCGGGCCTCTCCGTGGTCGGCATCGTGGCCCTGGCCTGGGGCATCAAGCACGTCGCCAAGGGCAGCCCGGCCGTCGGAGACATTGCGATTCTGGTCGCGGGGATCGCCATCCTGGCCCTGTTCGCGCGGCGCCAGCTGCGACTCGAGGACCCGCTCCTCGACGTACGCCTGTTCAAGAACCGCGCCTTCACGGCCGCCGCCCTCGCGATCCTGCTTGCGATGCTGGCGATCGGTGCGGCGCTGTTCCTGATGTCGTTGTGGCTGCAGTACGTCCACGGATATTCGCCCTTCGAGGCGGGCCTGCGGACCCTGCCGGCGGCCCTCGCGGCGCTGGTCGGGGCGTTGCTGACGCCGTTCCTGATGGAGCAGTTCGGGGTGCGGGCCGTGATGGCGCTCGGGCTGTCCGGGCTCGTGGTGGGCTTCCTCGTGCTCGCGTTGTCGCCGGAGCCGACGACGTACGCGTACGTGGCCGTCGTCTTCGTGACGCTCGGACTCGGCGACGGGCTCGCGATCACCGCGTCCGCCGCGACGCTCGTGTCGGCGGTCCCGGCCGAGCGGGCCGGGCAGGCCGGTGCCGTGTCCGAGACGAACTACGAGCTCGGCGTGGGTCTTGGCGTCGCCATGCTCGGATCGATCCACGGCGCGGTGTACGCGAGCCACATGGCCGGTCAGCCGAAGGACGCCAAGGATTCCGTCGGCGGCGCCCACGAGGTCGCCGAAAAGCTCGGCGGCGACGCGGGCGCCAGGGTGATGGACGCGGCACGGCAGGCCTTCGACAGTGCCCTGACCACCACCGCATGGGTGTCGGTCGGGATCGTGGCGGCCGTCACGCTGCTCGTGGTGTGGCTGGTGCCGCGCGGCTTCAAGGCGACCGCCGGGCACTAGCCACCGGGGTCAGCATTTCTTGCCGTCGGCCGGGGCCTTGCCCTCCAGGAGGTAGCGGTTGATCGCCGAGTCGATGCAGTCGCTGCCCCGGCCGTACGCGGTGTGCCCGTCGCCGTCGTACGTGAGCAGGCTGCCCGAATCCAGCTGGCCGGCCAGGGACTTGGCCCACTTGTAGGGCGTGGCCGGGTCGCGGGTCGTGCCGACGACCACCGTGTCGGGCGCGCCCTTCGCGGCGATGCGATGGGGGGTGCCGGTGGCCTTCACGGGCCAGTACGCGCAGTTCAGGGAGGCCCAGGCGAGGCCCTCGCCGAAGACGGGGGACGCCTTCTCGAAGTCGGGGAGCTCGTCCTTCACCTCGGCCGGGGACTTGAACGCGGCAGGCAGGTCAAGGCAGTTGACGGCGGCGTTGGCGAACATCAGGTTCGCGAACTTTCCGTCCGGCTCGCGCTCGTAGTACGCGTCGGCGAGCGAGAGCAGGCCCGAGCCGTCGTTGTCGTTCATCGCCGACGCGATGCCGTCCCGCAGCTGGGGCCAGGCCCCCTCGTCGTACATCGCGGCGATCACGCCCGTCGTGGCGAGGGACTCGCCGAGCGGGCGGGGGTCGCCGGTCGGGACGGGCTTGGCGTCCAGCGTGCGGAAGAAGTCCTTCAGGCGGCGGCCCGCGTCGTCCGGGCTCGCGGTGCCGAGCGGGCAGTCCTTGCGGGCCACGCAGTCCTTGGCGAAGGACTGGAAGGCGGTCTCGAAGCCGCCGGTCTGGTCGAGGTTCATGCTGCGGGCGGGCAGCGACGGGTCCATCGCACCGTCGAGGACCAGGCGGCCCGCGCGCGCCGGGTAGAGCCCGGCGTACGTCGCGCCGAGGAAGGTGCCGTACGAGGCGCCCACGTACTGCAGTTTCTCGTCACCGAGCACGGCCCGCAGGACGTCCATGTCACGCGCCGCCTCGACCGTGGACACATGCGGCAGCACCTGACCCGACTTCTTCTCGCAGCCCTGCGCGAACTCCTTGAAGGCCGCGACCAGTTGATCGGTCTCCTGCTGGTCGTCGGGGGTGACGTCCGTCTGCGTGTACGCGTCCATGCGCTTGCCGTCGAGGCATTCGACGGGCTCGCTGCGGGCGACGCCGCGCGGGTCGACGGCGACCATGTCGTACTGCGCGCGGACCGGCGCCGGATACCCGAGCGCCGCGTACTGCTGCAGATACTGGATCGCCGAACCGCCAGGACCGCCCGGATTCACCAGGAGCGAGCCGAGCCGCTTGCCGGGCCCGGTGGCCTTCTTGCGGGCGACGGCCAGCTTGATGTCGCCGCTCGCCGGCTTGTCGTAGTCGAGCGGCGCCTTCATCGAGGCGCACTCGAAGCCGGGCACACCGCACTCGCGCCAGCTCAACTGCTGCCCGTAGTACGCCTTCAGCGCCCCCGGCACGGCCGTGGGCAGCGCGCTGTCCGCGGCGCTGGAGGGCGAACTGCCGGACGAGCAACCGGAGATCAGCAGCGCACCGGCGGTGAGCACGGTGCCGGCGGTCCGGAGGAAGTGGCGCCTGAGGTCCATCGGGCGAGCGTAACTCTCGGGTGTGCACTGGTGCACATTCCGTGGTGACGGCTGCCCGTACGAGTGACTCCCTTCGTTCTCCGGAGGGTTTACGTTGCCGACCTCGCAGCGACCACGCGCCGGCGTCGCACCGCCGTCAGCCCGAGCGGAGCGACACCGCCATCGCCTCGACCGCCAGGAGCGGGGCCACATTGCGGTCGAGCGCCGTGCGGCACGCGGCGATGGCCTCGATGCGGCGCAGGGTCCGCTCCGGGGAGGTGGAGCGGGCGATGCGGTCCAGCGGATCGCTCAACTCGACGTTGGCGATGGCCACTTGGGAGCCGAACTGCAGGGCGAGCACATCGCGGTAGAAGCCCGTGAGGTCGATCAGGGCGAGGTCGAGGCTGTCGCGCTGGGTGCGGGTCTTGCGGCGCTTCTGCCTGTCTTCGAGTTCCTTCATGGCACCGGCCGTGCCGCGCGGCATCCGGCCGCCCTGGCCGCCGCCGAGCGCGGCCTTCATCTCCTCGGTCTCCTTGACGTCGACCTCCTCGGCGACCTGCTTGGCGTCCTCGGCGGCCGCGTCGATCAGCTCCTGGGCGGCCTTGAGGCAGCCGCCGATCTCGTCGATGCGCAGCGGGAGTTTGAGCACGGCGGCGCGGCGCTCACGGGCCCGCGGGTCGGTGGCGAGGCGTCGGGCGCGGCCGATGTGGCCCTGGGTGGCACGGGCCGCGGTGTGCGCGGCCTCCGGCTCGATGCCGTCGCGCCGGATGAGGATGTCGGCCACGGCGTCCACCGGGGGCGTGCGGAGCGTCAGGTGGCGGCAGCGGGAGCGGATCGTGGGCAGGACGTCCTCGATGGAGGGCGCGCAGAGCATCCACACCGTGCGCGGTGCGGGCTCCTCGACCGCCTTCAGGAGCACATTGCCCGCGCCTTCGGTGAGGCGGTCGGCGTCCTCCAGGACGATGACCTGCCAGCGGCCGACGGCCGGGGAGAGCTGGGCCCTGCGGACGAGGTCGCGGGTCTCCTTCACGCCGATGCTGAGGAGGTCGGTCCTGACCACTTCCACGTCGGCGTGGGTGCCGACCAGGCTGGTGTGGCAGCCGTCGCAGAACCCGCACCCCGGGGTGCCGCCGAGGGCCCGGTCCGGGCTGGTGCACTGCAGGGCGGCGGCGAAGGCTCTGGCCGTGGTGGATCTGCCCGATCCGGGCGGGCCGGTGAAGAGCCAGGCGTGGGTCATCTTCGAGGCGGTGGGGGCTGCCGCGCCTGTGGCGTGGGCGGTCACGAGCGCGTCGGCGTCGCGGGCGGCGGCTTCGAGCTGCGTGCTCACCCGCTCCTGGCCCACCAGGTCGTCCCATACGGGCATGGCCCCGCCTTTCGCTGCGCTTTGCTCTGCCGGGTCCATTGTGGGCCAGGGGTCTGACAGTCCGGCCCGGATGCGCCTGCGGCGGGCCCTTCCCCACCCCGCCCCTTCCCGAAATCCTGCGGAGCCTTCCGCCCTGCGGGCGGTGTCCTCAAACGCCGGACGGGCTGACTTCGCCGGCGGCAGCCACGCGGCGGAGCCGCATAGTGTCACCGTCGGGAAGGGGCGGGGAGGGGCCAAAAAAGCCTCAGCCCCGACGCCGCTTACCCTTACCGCCGCCGCCATCCTCATCCTCGTCCCGCGACCCCAGCAATTCATCCGCCAGCGAGGGCAGATCGTCGAGGGGCGTCTCCTCGGCCCAGTCCGACGGCGGCCGACGCCGCGGCACACCCGCCTCGTCGACCTGCGGCAGCTCCCGCGTGACGTCGTCCCGGAAGATCCCCTGCGGCACCCGGTCGGCCGGATCATCCGCGGGCCGCGCATCCCGCACGGGGGGCAGCACGGCCGTCTCTTCAGCAGGCGAAGGCGCAGGCGGCTGAGGCACCACAGCCGTCTCTTCCCCGTCCGGGTCGGACACAGCAGGCAGCACAGTCGTCTCATCGCCCGCCCCGGCAGGGGGAGCAACGATCGGCGTAGGCACAGTCGTCTCGTTGTCCGGCACCGGCACCGGCACCGCAGCGGCAGCAGTAGCAGTAGCAGCGGAAGTCGCGGCAGAAGCCGCAGCCGCAGCCCGCCGGGCCTCCTCGGCCCGGACCAACGCCTCCTCGGCCTTCCGCTGCTTCTCGACCCGCCGCTCCTCCGCCTCGGCCCGCAGCCGCGACTCCTCCTCGGCCTGCCGGCGCCTGCGCTCCTCCTCGGCGGCCCGCACCTTCTCCTCGGCCTCGCGCCGGGCGCGCTCCTCCTCGGCGAGACGGCGCGCCTCCTCGGCCCGGGCGCGCGCCTCCTCGGCCTGGCGCTCCTCCTCGCGGCGGCGCGCCTCCTCCAGCTCGCGGCGCTTGCGCTCTTCCTCCTCGGCACGGAGCCGGGCGAGCTGAGCCTGGCGCTCGCGCTCCTGGCGCTCCTCCTCGGCCTTGCGCGCGGCCTCTTCCTCGGCCTTGCGACGGGCCTCTTCCTCGGCGGCCTTGCGGGCCTCCTCCTGCGCCTTCACCTCGGCGTCGGAGAGCGGCAGGAGCACATCGAGCCGGTGCCGGATCACGGTCGTGACCGCCTCCGGCTCCTGGGCCGCGTCGACGACCAGGTACCGGCCCGGGTCGGCCGCGGCGAGGGTGAGGAAACCGGAGCGCACGCGCGCGTGGAACTCGGCGGGCTCCGACTCGAGCCGGTCGGGCGCCTCCGTGAAGCGCTCGCGCGCGGCCTCCGGCGAGACGTCGAGCAGGCAGGTCAGATGCGGTACGAGTCCGCCGGTCGCCCACCTGTTGATGCGCGCGACCTCGGTCGGCGAGAGGTCACGGCCGGCGCCCTGATAGGCGACGGACGAGTCGATGTAGCGGTCGGAGATGACGATCGCGCCCCGCTCGAGGGCAGGACGTACGACCGTGTCCACGTGCTCCGCGCGGTCGGCGGCGTACAGGAGCGCCTCCGCGCGGTGCGAGAGACCGGCGGAAGACACGTCGAGCAGGATCGAGCGGAGCCGCTTGCCGACCGGCGTCGCCCCCGGCTCGCGCGTGACCACGACCTCGTGGCCCTTGCCCCTGATCCACTCCGCGAGCGCCTCGGCCTGCGTCGACTTGCCCGCGCCGTCGCCGCCTTCGAGGGCGATGAAGAAGCCGGTGGCGGCCGGCGCCTGGGCCGGGTCGCCGCCGCGCAGGGCGTCGGTGAGGTCGCGGCGCAGCGGTACGCCGGAGCGGTCGTCCGCCTTCGCCAGGACCAGCGCGGCGACCGGCAGGAGCAGCGCCCCGGCGAGCATCAGCGTGAAGGCGGCGCCGCCGTGGTCGAACACGAACTTGCCGCTCTCCATGCGGTGCCGCCCGATCGCCGCCGCGAGCACGGGAGCGACGACGGCACCGAGGGCGATGGAGACACGTACTACTGCTTGCAGATGTTCCGTCGTACGCGTCCGACGGAAGTCCTCGACCTCTTGGTCCAGGAGGTCGTGTCCGGTGTTCGCGGCGACTCCGGCGGAGACGCCGGCGAGCGTGACGATCAGGAGCACCGTCGTCGGGTCGGGCACCAGGCCCGCGCCGAGCAGTGCGATCCCGGTCAGCGCGATGGCCAGCGCGAGGAGCCGGCGACGGGACAGGCCGGGCAGCACCGACGGCGCCGTACGGATGCCGACGACCGTGCCGCCGGTGAGGCCGAACACGAGCAGGCCGTAGAGCACCGGGCCGCCGTTCAGGTCCACGGCGTGCAGCACCGCGACGGCGACCGCGGCCGCGATGGCCCCGGCGACCGCCGCGCAGGCGAGCACCAGGAGCGGGATGGCGCCCGTGCGGCCCTTGTCGACACCGGAGCCGGTCTTCGGGCGGCGCAGGCCCTCGAGCGGCGAACGGGCGCGCGGCGTCCGGGTATCGGGCAGTTCCAGGAAGTAGACGACCGAGAGCGACGCGGCGAAGAGACCGGCCGCGACGTAGGAGGCGAGCGCCGCCTTGTGCAGCTCGAACCAGTCGACCCCGGCCCCGAGCAGATTGCTGACCAGCGAGACCGCGATCAGCGCGAGGGCCGCGACGGGCAACGCGATGAATCCCGTACGCAGCGACAGCCGGCGCAGCGCGTCCATGTGGTCCGGCAACGGCCGTACGGTCGCGCCCTCCAGCGGCGGCGCGGGCAGCAGCGCGGGAGCCGCGCTCTCGCGCGACACGGTCCACAGGCGTTCGGCGACGCCGACGACGAAGCCGGTGACGAGGAGCGCGGCGAGCGCGTTGTCCGGGGTCCAGTCGATCCACAGCGGGGCGACGATCAGCGCGAGGGCCCTGACACCGTCCGACCCGATCATGGTCCAGCGCCGGTCGAGCGGTCCGTCGGCCGAGGTGAGCGTGGTCAGCGGGCCGAGCAGGACCGCGCCGAAGAGGAGCGTGGCGAGGATGCGGGCGCCGAACACGGCGGCCACGGCGAAGGCCGCGCCGCGGTATCCGCCCCCGAACGCGTCCTCCTGGACCGCCGCTTGCAGCGACAGGGCGACCAGGACGAGGAGTGCGAGGGCATCGCCGATGCTGCCCACCAGTTGGGCGCTCCACAGGCGCTTCAGCGGGGGGTGTCGCAGGAGTGCGCGAACGGCGCGCTCCCGGGAATCGGCGACCAGGGCGTCGTCGGCGTCGTCAGCTCGCGTCATCCGGCCAGCCTATCCGGAGGGCGGGGCTCCCTGGGCCGGTGCCCGAACATGTGCCCGGCCTGCCCGGTAAGTGCGGGTCCGTTGCGCCTGCGGCGGGCCTTTTCCCCTCCCCGCCCCTTCCCGTAAGGCTGCCGCCGGCTTCAGAAGACTGTCCTCAAACGCCGGACGGGCTGACTTTGTCAGCCCGTCCGGCGTTTGAGGACAAGGGGGGTCTGGGGGCGCAGCCCCCAGCCTCCGGAGGATTTCGGGAAGGGGCGGGTTGGGGACCAATCAGTCCTCAGCCACAACCTTCGCCGCAGCCGCCTTCTTCGCCGGAGCCTTCTTGGCTGCAGTCTTCTTCGCAGCAGACGCAGTCGTCTTGGCCGCGGTCTTCTTCGCCGCAGCCGCAGTCTTCTTGGCCGGAGCCTTCTTCGCGGCCTTCTTGGCGGGAGCCTTCTTCGCGACCTTCTTGGCCGGCCCCTTCGCCCGCTTCTCCGCGAGCAGCTCATAGCCCCGCTCAGGAGTGATGTCCTCGACCGAATCCGCCGCCCGCAGCGTCGCATTGGTCTCACCATCGGTGACGTACGCCCCGAAGCGCCCGTCCTTGACGACGACCGGCTTCCCGGAGACCGGGTCCTCGCCCAGCTCCTTCAGCGGCGGCTTCGCCGCGGCCCGGCCACGCTGCTTGGGCTGCGCGTAGATCGCGAGCGCCTCCTCCAGCGTGATGGTGAAGAGCTGCTCCTCCTCGGTCAGCGACCGGGAGTCGGTGCCCTTCTTCAGGTAGGGCCCGTACCGCCCGTTCTGCGCGGTGATCTCGACGCCCTCGGCGTCGGCGCCCACCACGCGCGGGAGCGACATCAGCTTGAGCGCGTCGGCGAGCGTCACCGTGTCCAGAGTCATCGACTTGAACAAGGACGCCGTCCGCGGCTTGACCGCGTTCTTGCCGGTCTTCGGCGTGCCCTCGGGAAGGATCTCCGTCACGTACGGCCCATAACGGCCGTCCTTGGCGACGATCTCGTGCCCCGACTCCGGGTCCTGACCCAGCGCGAAGTCCCCGCTCGGCTTGGCGAGCAGCTCCTCCGCGTACTCGACCGTGAGCTCGTCGGGCGCGATGTCGTCGGGCACGTCGGCCCGCTGGTGGTTCTCCTCGCCCTTCTCGCCCCGCTCGATGTACGGGCCGTACCGGCCGACGCGCAGCAGGATGCCCTCGCCGACGGGGAAGGAGGAGATCTCCCGGGCGTCGATCGCGCCCAGGTCGGTGACCAGTTCCTTGAGGCCGCCGAGGTGGTCCCCGTCGCCGTTCCCGGCGGCGGAGGCCGCACCCGTGTCGTCGCCCTCGCCGAAGTAGAAACGCTTCAGCCACGGCACCGCCTGGGCCTCACCGCGCGCGATGCGGTCGAGGTCGTCCTCCATGCGGGCGGTGAAGTCGTAGTCGACGAGCCGCCCGAAGTGCTTCTCCAGGAGGTTCACCACGGCGAAGCTCAGGAAGGACGGGACGAGCGCCGTGCCCTTCTTGAAGACGTAGCCGCGGTCGAGGATCGTCCCGATGATCGACGCGTACGTCGACGGACGGCCGATCTCGCGCTCTTCGAGCTCCTTGACCAGCGAGGCTTCGGTGTAGCGGGCCGGCGGCTTGGTCGCGTGCCCGTCGACCGTGATCTCCTCGGCCGACAGCGCGTCGCCCTCGCTGACCTGCGGCAGCCGGCGCTCGCGGTCGTCCAGCTCGGCGTTCGGGTCGTCGGCGCCCTCTACGTACGCCTTCAGGAACCCGTGGAAGGTGATGGTCTTGCCGGACGCGTTGAACTCGGCGTCCCGGCCGTCGGAGGCGCGGCCACCGATCTTGACCGTGACCGAGTTGCCGGTCGCGTCCTTCATCTGGGAGGCGACGGTCCGCTTCCAGATCAGCTCGTACAACCTGAACTGGTCGCCGGTCAGACCGGTCTCGGCCGGGGTGCGGAAGCGGTCGCCGGAGGGGCGGATCGCCTCGTGCGCCTCCTGCGCGTTCTTGACCTTCCCGGCGTACGTGCGCGGCTTGTCCGGCAGGTAGTTGGCGCCGTACAGCTGCGTCACCTGGGCCCGGGCGGCACCGATCGCCGTGTCCGACAGCGTGGTGGAGTCCGTACGCATATAGGTGATGAAGCCGTTCTCGTACAGCTTCTGCGCGACCTGCATGGTGGCCTTGGCCCCGAAGCCCAGCTTGCGGGAGGCCTCCTGCTGGAGGGTCGTCGTACGGAAAGGGGCGTACGGCGAGCGGCGGTACGGCTTCGACTCGACGGACCGTACGGCGAAGGAAGCGTTCTCCAGAGCCGCGGCCAGCGAGCGGGCGTTCGCCTCGTCCAGGTGCAGGGTGTCGGACTTGAGCTGACCGACCGAGTTGAAGTCGCGGCCCTGCGCGACGCGCTTGCCGTCGACGGAGTTCAGGCGGGCGATCAGCTGCGAGGGGTCGGACGCGTCGCCCGTGCGGCCGGTGCCGAAGGTGCCGGTCAGGTCCCAGTACTCGGCGGAGCGGAAGGCGATGCGCTCGCGCTCCCGCTCGACGACGAGGCGGGTCGCGACGGACTGCACACGGCCCGCCGAGAGCTTCGGCATGACCTTCTTCCACAGGACCGGCGAGACCTCGTAGCCGTACAGGCGGTCCAGGATCCTGCGGGTCTCCTGGGCGTCGACCATCAGCGTGTTCAGCTCGCGCGGGTTGGCGACGGCCTCGCGGATCGCGTCCTTGGTGATCTCGTGGAAGACCATCCGGTGGACCGGGACCTTGGGCTTCAGGACTTCCTGCAGGTGCCACGCGATGGCTTCGCCCTCGCGGTCCTCATCGGTGGCGAGGAAGAGTTCGTCGGAATCCTTCAGGAGGTCCTTGAGCTTCTTGACCTGGGCCTTCTTGTCGGCGTTGACGACGTAGATCGGCTGGAAGTCGTTCTCTACGTCCACGCCCAGGCGGCGCACCTCGCCGGTGTACTTCTCCGGCACCTCCGCGGCACCGTTCGGGAGGTCGCGGATGTGCCCGACGCTCGCTTCGACGACGTACCCAGGGCCGAGGTAGCCCTTGATCGTCTTCGCCTTGGCAGGCGACTCGACGATGACGAGTCGGCGGCCGCCGTGTGCGGTCTCGCTGGTCGGGGACAACGTGGCTCTTCTCTCCGGTCGACGCTCGGTGGCTCTTGCGGTCCGCATGCGTTCATACGGTGGCCGCTGACGGGTCCGCATGCGGTTCATGCGGTGGCCCCAGTGACGGGTCCGTATGCGTTCATACGGTGACGCTGCGGAGTGTGACGGTACATCCCGCCCCCGTGTCAAACGGGAAAAGCCCGCAACGGCCACTCGAACGGTAACCCGACTACCGCCATTTCTGCCGCCCGGAGTGCCTACCTGGCCTTTCGGCGTTATGCGGAGGCTGTCCTCCCACATTCAGCGTGGGTCACGCGTCACATCCGCGTGAAGCACCACACCCCGAGCACCAGTGCCCCTACCCCGGCGAGGGAGCCCAAAGCCGCGGATGCGACGGGGCTCACACCGTGGGCCACCGGCGCGCGGTGCAGCACCCGGGCCCCGGTCCACAGCAGCAGCCCGGCCCCGAACAGGGCGAACACCGTGCCCGCGAAGATCGCCGGTGCGCTCTCCATACCGCTCCCCTCGTACCAAGTCGTACGTGTCCTCCCGGCCACCGACTGGCCGGTCGGTGGAGGCTGGCACCCGCGGCCCACGTACGGGCGTCGGCGGAGCGAATGGCGGGTGAACGCCGGGGTCGGGTTCCGCATCGGGTTCCGGGGCAGGTCGCGCGTCAGGTGCCGGTCACGGGTTCGGCGGGGCCGGCCGGGAGCTGTTTTTGGTCCACGCGGCTCAGGGCGCACAGCGCGAAACGGGCTCCGTCGTCGAATTCGCCCTCCAAGGCGTACCAGGCCTGGATCTCGTGTGCCTGGTCACGGACCCAAGCGGAGCCGAACCTGTTGAGGCACAGAGGGGTGACCTCGCCCTCCCAGCCCTCGTAGGACATGCCCTTCGGCGTCGCCACCCAGCCGACGGTCTGCTGCATGTGCGGCTTGTCGCAGTCGATCAGGAACCAGGCCTCATCGGGATTGCCCTCCTCCGTCTTCACGTCGAAGCAGTCGCCGGTACCGGCAGTGCCCAGTTCGAGCTCCGCCCCCTCCCTGCGGAACGCGCCGAGGTCCCCGGACAGCACACCGACGTCGATGAACATCAAGCACGCGACGGAGGCCCGGCCCGAGTTGGCCTCCACCGTGCCCCGAGTGGGCAGCAGCGGATAGACGGTGGCCCTGGGGAGTCCCGCACGCAGCCGCGAGAGTTTCCCGGCGCACTTCCCGGCCCCCGCCTCGCGGGCCTCCTCGTGGCTGTCGGCCTCGACCAGAGCCATCACCTGGGCGTCGTGGTCCTCCTCGCAGGTCGACTCGACCAGTTCGGGCAGACTTTTGAACTTCTTGCCGGACCAGTTCGCGGTGACGCACTGTCCGGCGATCAACTCGCTGGTCAGCGACACGGTCCTGCCGTACGCATAACCGGCGTCCACGTCGCGCACGGGCGACGAACTCCAGCTCCCCGAACCGGTCTTGCCCTTGTCTCGGTCGCCTGGCCCCCATACGCCGAGCCACGTGCCGCCCCCGACAAGCAGCACGGCGAACGCCACCAGCGCGGCGACGAAGGGCCGCCGCAGCCGACGCGAGGGCGCGTCGGCCGGCGGGGGCATGCCAGGTGCGGGCGTGCCAGGTGCGGGCGGCAGCGGGACCTGCGACCGGCCCGAATCGGCCAGCGCGGCAAGGTCGGCCAAGGCCGACGCCGCCGTGGGCCGGCGCTCCGGTTCCTTGCGCAGCAGTCCGAACACCACCTCGGCCAGTTGCCAGGACGCCCGGGTCATCGTGGGCGGCTCCTCGAAAAGCAGCGCGGCCATCGTGCCGTACTCATCGGCGCGGGAGAACGGACCCTTGCCCTCAGCGGCGAAGTACAGCGTGGCGCCCAGCGAGAACAGATCGGCGGCGGCCGTCGGTTCCCCGCCACGGCATCGCTCCGGGGCCAGATAGCCGGGCGTGCCGACGATCCCGCCGACCGCCGTGACGCGCGGGTCGCCCGCCTCGGGCCGTACCGAGATGCCGTAGTCGGTGAGCAGGATCTTCTCGTACGAATCGCCCGAACTGCCCGGAGCCAGCAGGATGTTGGCCGGTTTCACATCCCGGTGCAGGATGCCCGCAGCATGCCCGGCCGTGAGCGCGTCCAGTACCGCCCGGCCGATCCGGGCGACCTGAGTCGAGGGCAACGGCCCCTCCGCCCGGACCACCGCCTCCAGGTCGAGCGCGCCGGGCACGTACTCCATGACGATCCACGGGAGTCCGTCCAGCTCGAACACGTCGTAGACGGTGACCACATGGGGATGCCCGCGCAGCCGCGCCGCGTTCCGCGCCTCGCTGCGGGCCCGCTCGACCCTCCCCGCGAGGTCGCCGGTGGCCACGCCGGCCGGTACGGCGATCTCCTTGACCGCGACCTCGGTGGCCAGCTGTTCGTCGTACGCGAGCCACACCCGCCCCATCCCTCCCGAGCCGAGGCGGCGCAGGAGGCGGTAGCGGCCGGCGATGAAGCGGCCCGTGGGGTGGTTCATCAGGAGGTGCCGGGCTCGTCGATCTTGCCGGTCAGCTTGCTGCCGTCGGAGCGGGACACCGTGCAGACCACGGTGTTCATGCCCTTCGCCCAGTCCGCTTCGCCGGGGGGCCAGCCGAGCACCCACCGTTCGGCGCCGGGAGCCCAACTGCTCTCGTACCTGTTGCCGCAGATCTTGTGCGAGTTCGCGACGCCCTTCTCGTACTTCATGCCCTTCGGCGCCTCGACCGCCCCGATCACTTGGTAGTCGTGCTGGTTGGTGCAGTCGGTCATCGGTGCGTAGTAGTAGTCCTTGTTGTCCTTGTCCTCGAGGTAGTTCCAGCAGTCGCCGACCATCATCTGGGAGACGGTCAGATTGATCCCGGCGTCCCGGAAGCGGCCCACCTCGCCGCCGATGGCCGCGTGCCTGCCGAGCACCAGACAGGCGGTGGCACCGCCGGCCGCCGTGAACCCTTCCTTGCTGGGGACGACGGCGTAGATGTCGCCGTCCGGCAGGGCCTCGGCGATGGACTTGAGCTGCTGCTCGCAGCGGGCCGGGCCGTCCCTGCGGGCCGCCTCGTGGTCCTGCGCCGACTCCAGGGCCATGACCTGGCCCTCCGGTCCCTCGTCGCAGCCCACCGTGCCGACGCTGGGCACCGACTTGAACTCGGTGCCGGGCCAGACCACGTTGACGCAGTCACCCGCCTCCAACCGCTTCTCGAGCCCGACCTGTTCGCCGTACGGCAGCACGGGTCCGGTCGGCGAGGGCGACTGGGAGGACTTCGACTTGGACGGGCCCGCCGAGGGCAGCGTCTTCGGCTTCCCGTCGTCCTTCCCGAACGTCGCCCAGGCCCCCCACCCGGCGCCGCCGAGCGCGACGACGACGGCGATCACGAGCGCGATGACCAGGCCGCGGGACATCTTGCGGCCCCGTCCGTCACCGCCGGGCGGTGTCGGGGCGCCGTACTGCGGCTGACTGCCCGAGCCGTACGGGTTGGGGTTGGGGTTGAGGTTGAGGTTCGGGTTCGGGTTCGGGTTCGGGTTCCACTGTCCGTACGGAGACTGCCCGTACGGCGACCCACCACCTTGCTGGGCCCCCGCCGGGTACCCGTACTGGCCCCCGCCCTGCTGACCGCCCTGGCGGCCTCCCTCGGGCGTCGCCCGAGGCCCATCGGAAGGCGTCCCGGAACCGGGCATCGGCGCCGACCAGGGAGTCGGCTCGGGATGCGGGGTCTGCGGCCCACCGGGCGTGTGCGGCGTGCCCGGCGTGTTGGGTGTGCCGGGTGCACTGGGCGAGTTGGGCGTGCTCCCGTACGCCCCGTACGACCCGTACGCCCCATACCCCCCGCCGCCCACCAGCCCCGGCGTCCCGGGCGTCTGCGGAGTCCCCGCTGCGGGCCCGCCCGGCGTCTGCGGCGTACCGCCGCCGCCCGCCTGCGCCCCCGCGGGCGGCGGCCCGAAGGTCCCGGCGGGCGGCTGCTGCCCCCACCGCGTCAGACCCTGCTTGGCCGTCTCCGGCGAGGAGCGCAGCACCGGGTCCTTGTTCAGCAGCCCCTGCAGTACGAGCCAGAGCTCGCCCGCGCGTAACGGCTGGGCCGGCGGCTCCTGGAGCAGCGCGGTGAGCGTGCCGAAGTCGTCGTTGCGGTCGAACGGGCCGTGCCCCTCGACCGCGTAGTAGAGCGTGGCGCCGAGCGAGAACAGGTCCGCGGTCGGCGTCGGCGGCTCGCCCCGGGCCCGCTCGGGCGCCAGATAGCCGGGCGTGCCGAGGATCCCGGCGGTCGCGGTGAGCCGGGGCTCGTTGGACTCGGGCTGCAGCGCGATGCCGTAGTCGGTGAGCAGGACGCGGCCGTACGGATTGCCCGAAGCCTCGGGCGCCAGAAGGATGTTGGCCGGTTTCACGTCCCGGTGCAGGATGCCGATGCGATGGCCCGCGGTGAGCGCGTCCAGGACGGCGAGGCCGATCCGGCCGACCTCGGTGGGCGGCAGCGGACCGGACCGCCGCACCATTTGCTGGAGATCGGTCGCTTCGGCGACGTACTCCATGACGATCCACGGCAGTCCCTCGTGCAGCACCACGTCGTGCACGGTCGCGACGTGCGGATGCCCGCGCAGCCGCGCCGCGTGCCGGGCCTCGCTGCGGGCGCGCGCGATGCGCTGGGCGGGCTCGCTCGCGTCCATGGGCACGTCCGGCAGCATGATCTCCTTCATGGAGACCTCGCAGGCCAGTTCGCTGTCGTACGCGAGCCAGACCCGGCCCATTCCGCCGGAGCCGAGCTTGCGCAGCAGCCGGTAGCGGCCGCTGATGATCCTGCCCTCGCCCTGTTCCGGAGTTTCCCCCGCCATGGCGCCTCCCCCGAGACTGCGCGGCATGCCCTAAACGACGGTAGCCGCGCGGGGGTGGTTCCAAGGAGGCCTTTTACAGCTCAATTAAGGGCACACCGGGCACAGGAACCCCAGGTGACGCGGGCGCCGCTCCCGCCCCTCAGGACGCCCTCTCAGAGAACCGGCTCGAGGAATCCCTGCTCGACGAGCAGCCGGATCTGCGCGGGCGAGCGGTCGCGCAGCAACACCGGGTCCTCGCCCACCAGTTGGGCGATGGCGTCCAGGATCTGCCCGGCACTCAGCGTGCCGTCGCAGACGCCCGCGAAGCCCGCGCCGACCGTGTCCACCTTGGTGGCGCGGCGCATCCCGCGGTGCTGGCGCAGGACGACGTGCTCGGGGTCCTCGGCGCCGGGCAGCCCGACCTGCTCCTGGACCACCTCTACGGCGAGCTTGAAGTGGCCTTCGAGGAGCGCCGCGTCGTCGTGCGCCCGCAGGTGGTCCTGCCGCTCGAAGTGCGCGCGTACCGCGTCACCGAGCGGCTGCTCCACCGGATGCGGCCACTCCTCGACGGTGATCGAGGGCTCCGCCGCGCCCGACTTCCGCAGCGTGATCCACCCGAAGCCCACGGCCTTGGTCTTGCGGGCCTCGAACTCGTCCAGCCAGGCCTCGTACCGGGCCGCGTACTCGGCGGGATCGGTGCGGTGGTCCCCCGCGTCGCGCAGCCACAGCTCGGCGTACTGGGTGACGTCCTGCACCTCGCGCTGCACGATCCAGGCGTCACAGCCGCGCGGCACCCAGGAGCGCAGCCGGTCCTGCCACTCCTCCCCGTCCACGTGCTGCCAGTTGGCGAGGAACTGGGCGTATCCCCCGTCGTTCAGCCGTGCCCCCGCCTGCTGAACGAGCGTGCGGCACAGATCGTCCCCGCCCATCCCGCCATCGCGGTAAGTGAGCCTGGCGCCGGGCGAGATGACGAAGGGCGGGTTGGAGACGATCAGGTCGTACGTCTCGTCCGCGACCGGCTCGAAGAGCGAGCCCTCGCGCAGCTCGGCCTCGGGCGCGCCGGACAGGGCGAGCGTGAGACGGGTGATGTGCAGCGCGCGCGGGTTGAGGTCCGTCGCGGTCACGCGCGTGGCGTGCTGGGCGGCGTGCAGGGCCTGGATGCCGGATCCGGTGCCGAGGTCGAGGGCGCTCGCGACGGGCGTACGCACGGTGATGCCGGCGAGCGTCGTGGAGGCCCCGCCGACGCCGAGGACGACGCCCTCGTCGCTGCTGCCGATGCCGCCCGCGCCGCCGACCGCGCAGCCCAGGTCGGACACGATGAACCAGTCCTCGCCGTCGGGCCCGCCGTAGGGACGTACGTCCACGGTCGCCCGCAGCTCGTCACCCTGCTGGGACAGCCAACCGTCCGCAAGGAGGTCGTCGACCGGCAAAACGGCCGGCACGCGCGCGTGGGCGACGGGCTGCTGCAGCAGGAAGAGCCGTACGAGCGCCTCCAGCGGGCCGTCGCCGCGCGTGGCGCGCAGGGCGGGCACGGTCTCGCTGCGGGCGAGCGCCGCGTAGGCGGGGGCGCCGAGCAGGTCTAGCAGGCCGTCGGCCGTGAAGTCGGCGGCGAGGAAGGCTTCCCGCAGGCGGGCGGCGAGGCCGGCGCGGTCGGTCGTGGGCAGGCTGGTCGTACTCACGCGGTCCATTGTCCTCCCCCGCGGACGTGCGTACGCCAAAGGGCCCGGCACGCGCGCGTGCCGGGCCCTTCGCGGTGCCTGTACTGCTAGGCCTTCGACGGCTTCGGTGAGGCGTCCGCCTTGCAGTCGTCCTGCTTGGAGATCGCGTCGCCGACCTCGCCGTTCAGGAGGGACTTCAGCGCGCCGTCCCCGTCCTTCTGGATCTTGCCGAGGTCGTCCGCGACCTTCTGCAGACCCTTCGAGAACTCCTTCAGACCCTCGGGCGAGGAGTCCTTGGCGTCCAGGTCGTCGACCGTCTTCTTCAGGGCCTCGTACGACTTGGCGGCCTCGTTGAGGTCCTTGATGGCGTCCTGCTGGATCTTCTTGCCGTTGTCGACCGGCGGCGGGCCCGCCTTCTCCAGGGCTCCCGCGATGGCCTTGTCGGCGTCGGCGATGGCCTGGAACGCCGCCGAGTCCGCCTTCTGGATCTCCTCCGGCTTGCCGTCCGCGGCCGTCGAGACGATGGTCTGCTGTGCCTTGACGCTCTTCTCGAGCTGCGGCTGGATCTGGCCGCACAACGACTTCGCCCAGTCGTCGAGCTTCTTGTTGCCGTCGTCGCTGCTGCACCCTGTCGTCGACATCGCCAGTACCAGTACCGCACCGCCGGACAGTGCGGCTGCAAGCTTCTTGTTCACCGGATTGGTCCCTTCCATGGCTCTCGGCCCCGGAACATACACGCCAAGTGGGCGACTCCAGCGTGTCGTGCGCCCGCTTGAGACCCTATTGCAGCCATTTGCACCAAGGGAGACAAGGTTCATGAAACAAAAGAGGGGCGGGCGGCGCATCAAAGTGCGCCGCCCGCCCGCCTGTTGAGCTGCCGTCAGGAAACCGTCGCCGGATCCACGGCCTTGGCCACCCGCTCGGAGTTGCCTTCGTCACCCACGGCGATTCCCCGCCGCTTGGAGATGTAGACCGCTCCGACGATGACCAGGATGGACAGGACCGCGATCCCGGCCCGCAGCGGCGCATTCGCGTCGTCGCCGTAGCTGAACTGGACGACCGCCGGCGCGATGAGCAGCGCCACCAGGTTCATCACCTTCAGCAGGGGGTTGATCGCCGGACCCGCGGTGTCCTTGAACGGGTCGCCGACCGTGTCGCCGATGACGGTCGCGGCATGGGCCTCGCTGCCCTTGCCGCCGTGGTGGCCGTCCTCGACGAGCTTCTTGGCGTTGTCCCACGCACCACCGGAGTTGGCGAGGAAGACCGCCATCAGGGTGCCGGTGCCGATGGCACCCGCGAGGAACGAGCCGAGCGCGCCCACACCGAAGGTGAAGCCGACCGCGATCGGCGTGAGCACGGCGAGCAGACCTGGCGTGGTCAGCTCGCGCAGCGCGTCCTTGGTGCAGATGTCGACGACGCGGCCGTACTCGGGCTTCTCGGTGTAGTCCATGATCCCGGGGTGCTCGCGGAACTGCCGCCGCACCTCGTAGACCACGGCTCCGGCCGACCGCGACACCGCGTTGATCGCCAGCCCCGAGAAGAGGAAGACGACCGCGGCACCGAGGATCAGGCCCACCAGGTTGTTGGGCTGCGAGATGTCCATCGTGAGGTTCATCAGGGCACCGGCCCCGAGTTCCTCGTCGATGTCCCCGACCGCGGTCGCGATGGCATCGCGATACGAGCCGAAGAGTGCCGCCGCGGCCAGTACGGCCGTGGCGATGGCGATGCCCTTGGTGATGGCCTTGGTGGTGTTGCCCACCGCGTCCAGGTCGGTGAGGACCTGGGCGCCCGCGCCCTCGACGTCGCCCGACATCTCGGCGATGCCCTGGGCGTTGTCGGAGACCGGACCGAAGGTGTCCATGGCGACGATGACGCCGACCGTGGTGAGCAGGCCGGTACCGGCCAGGGCCACCGCGAACAGCGCCAGCATGATCGACGCACCGCCGAGCAGGAACGCGCCGTACACACCGAGGCCGATCAACAGCGCGGTGTAGACGGCGGATTCCAGACCGAGGGAGATACCGGCCAGGACGACGGTCGCGGGACCGGTCAGCGAGGTCTTGCCGATGTCCCTGACGGGACGCCGGGTGGTCTCGGTGAAGTACCCGGTCAGCTGCTGGATCAGTGCGGCCAGGACGATACCGATGGCGACCGCGACGACGGCGAGGACCCGCGGGTCCCCGCTGTGGCCGGCGATTCCCTCGCCCGCGCCCTTCAACTCGGCGTACGTGGCGGGCAGATAGGTGTAGACGGCCGCCGCCACCAGGGCGAGCGAGATGACCGCGGAGATGAAGAACCCGCGGTTGATCGCGCTCATCCCGCTGCGGTCGGAGCGCCGGGGCGCCACCGCGAAGATGCCGATCATCGCCGTGACCACACCGATCGCGGGGACGATCAGCGGGAAGGCGAGACCCGCGTCACCGAAGGCCGCCTTGCCGAGGATCAGCGCGGCGACCAGGGTGACGGCGTACGACTCGAAGAGGTCCGCGGCCATGCCGGCGCAGTCGCCGACGTTGTCGCCCACGTTGTCGGCGATGGTCGCGGCATTGCGCGGGTCGTCCTCCGGAATGCCCTGCTCGACCTTGCCGACCAGGTCGGCGCCGACGTCGGCGGCCTTGGTGAAGATGCCGCCGCCGACACGCATGAACATCGCGATCAGTGCGGCACCGAGACCGAAGCCCTCGAGGACCTTCGGTGCGTCGGCGGCGTACACGAGCACCACACAGGAGGCGCCCAGCAGACCGAGCCCCACCGTGAACATGCCGACTACGCCGCCCGTACGGAAAGCGATCTTCATGGCCTTGTGGGAGACCTCGGTGAGGTCCTTGGCCGGCTCGCCTTCTGCCGGTGTTGCTTCGCGGGCGGCGGCTGCCACACGCACATTGCTGCGGACGGCGAGCCACATGCCGATATAGCCGGTGGCGGCCGAGAAGAGCGCTCCGATCAGGAAGAAGACCGATCGTCCGGCGCGCTGGTTCCAGTCGTCCGCGGGCAGCAGCATGAGCAGGAAGAACACCGCTACGGCGAATACGCCGAGGGTGCGCAACTGCCTGGCCAGATAGGCATTTGCGCCTTCCTGGACCGCTGACGCGATCTCCTTCATCTTCTCGGTGCCTTCGCCCGCCGCGAGCACCTGGCGGACCAGGACCCCGGCCAGGGCAAGCGCCGCAAGGGCGATGACCCCGATGGCCACCACGATCAGGCGGTTGTCCGAGGTGAGTACTGCGGCTGCGAAGGTTGTGGGGTGGTCAAACTGATGAGGGGTAGAAAGCCCCGTCATTCGTCCTCCTTGACGCTGGGGCTGAGCTCAAGATGTGGACGGATTGTAGGGAGCTCCACCTGATCAAAACAGTGGGCGGCAAACGGAATTGGCCTTCAGTTGCTCATCAGCAAATGATCGCGTTCCTCGATTGGCCCCGAAAGTGGTAATGCCTCAAAGGCATTGACGCTTGATCAACGATCTAGGAAATGCTCGGGGAAAAAGAAAAAGGCCCTGCTCAGCAGGGCCTTGAAGAAGATCGAAACGGGAGGGCGCGTTCCGCTCCCCGTGCAACCGGACGCATACGCCCGGAGTTGACGTCAGGGAAGCAGCGGTTCCGGCGCCTTCGGCCAGCTCATCCGAATGAGGCCCCCGGACTCGTCGGCGGTGACCTCCACGTCGTCCACCAGACCGCCGATGACGGCGAGGCCCATCTGGTCCTCGTCGCCCTCGCCCTCGGCGTCCAGGACGTCCGCGCTGCCGCGCACGCCCGGCACCGCGCCCTCCGAAGTGCCGCTGTGCGGCGCCTCGTCACCGACCTCGATGGAGAACTGCTTCTCCTCCTCGGTGAGGACCACGCGCACCGGCGCCGAGACGCCATTGGTCTGATGCAGCCCGACGGCACGGGTGCAGGCCTCGCCGACGGCGAGCCGCACCTCGTCGAGCACGGCCTCGTCCACTCCGGCCCTGCGCGCCACTGCGGCCGCCACCAGACGGGCGGTCCTGACGTGCTCGGGCAGCGCACTGAAGCGGAGTTCAACGGTGGCCATACATCCCCCTCGGACGTGTGAGCGTGCTTTCAGGGGGCCGGGCGGCCGGCGGTGAAGCCGATGACCCGGTACCCCCAGGGCCCGTCTCCCCGATTTTCGCGGAACAGCCTGCGGCGTCTGGTGCGTGCGATCGGCGTGCCGGCCGGAAGGCCCCGTCCATGGACCGGACGTACTTGGGCTTTCGGTCGGTGCGTCGAGCGTGCGTGCCAGGCGTCGCGGGCCCGCGAAGATCGGGGAGACGGGCCCTGGCTCCTGCTCCCCCGGGCCAACGCGACCCGGGGGCACCGGCCCTCAGTCGGTGGCCGCTACCGCTTCCTCGACCGAGGTGTGGATCGGGAACACCTTGGTGAGGCCGGTGATGCGGAAGATCTTCAGAATGCGCTCCTGGTTGCAGACCAGGCGCAGCGAGCCCTCATGGGCGCGCACACGCTTGAGACCGCCGACCAGCACGCCGAGCCCGGTGGAGTCGAGGAAGTCCACGCCCTCCATGTCGACGACAAGGTGGAAACTGCCGTCATTCACCAGCTCGACCAGCTGTTCGCGCAGCTTGGGCGCGGTATACACATCAATTTCGCCACCGACCTCGACGACCGTACGATCGCCGACGGTACGAGTCGACAGGGACAGGTCCACGGATCCTCCAGCACCTTGCTATCGAGCGGTCGCCCCCGGGACACCCGAGCTTCAGACGCTCGGGCCTGGGGCGGCCGCCAGCCGCGATGGCATTCAATCACTTACCGGCAGGCGTGCACGACGCCTTGGGACCATTGTCCGTCCTGCCAGTGACACACTCGGCGTTGATGGCCAAGAATCACCGATCCGATCGACCCCCGGCGACCGCTTCTGTCCGCCCGTCGCCGCGCATGGTCCTGGACCGGCTTTCCGCAGGGGAGAGCCGGGCTTCGCGCATCACTCATACGGAGCACTTGCCCCCGCGGGAGGGCCGTCATGCCGTCTGGCCTGATCGAATTCGATCGGAAGTGATCGCGGCGGTCCAGGATGCCGGAATCGAGCACCCCTGGGCCCATCAGGCACTCGCGGCCGAGCACGCCCTGGACGGACAGTCCGTGGTCGTGGCCACCGGCACGGCCTCCGGGAAGTCCCTGGCGTATCTGATGCCGGTGCTCTCCACGCTCCTCGACGGCTCCGAGGCGCCGAACGGCCGCGGCGCCACCGCCCTCTACCTGGCCCCCACCAAGGCCCTGGCCGCCGACCAGCGCCGCTCCGTGAAGCACCTCGCCGGGCCGCTCGGAAACGCCATCAGACCGGCGGTCTACGACGGGGACACCCCGGTCGAGGAACGCGAGTGGGTACGCCAGTACGCCAACTACGTCCTGACCAATCCCGACATGCTGCACCGCGGGATATTGCCCTCCCACCCCCGCTGGTCCTCCTTCCTGCGCGCCCTGCGCTATGTCGTCATCGACGAGTGCCACACCTACCGCGGCGTCTTCGGCTCGCACGTCGCCCAGATCATCCGCCGCCTGCGCCGCCTCTGCGCGCGCTACGGTTCCGATCCGGTGTTCCTGCTGGCGTCCGCCACGGCGGCCGACCCCTCCGTCGCGGCCGGCCGGCTGACGGGCCTCCCGGTGAAGGAGGTCGCCGACGACGCCTCGCCGCGCGGCGAGATGGTCTTCGCCCTCTGGGAGCCGCCGCTCACCGAACTGCACGGCGAGAAGGGCGCCCCGGTCCGTCGCACGGCCACCGCCGAGACCGCCGACCTGCTCACCGACCTGACCGTGCAGGGCGTGCGCTCGGTCGCCTTCGTACGTTCCCGCCGCGGCGCCGAACTGATCTCGGTCATCGCCCAGGAACGGCTCGCCGAGGTCGACCGCTCGCTGGTCAAGCGGGTCGCCGCCTACCGGGGCGGCTACCTCCCCGGCGAACGCCGCGCCCTGGAACGCGCCCTGCACTCCGGCGAGCTCCTCGGCCTCGCCGCCACCACCGCCCTCGAACTCGGCATCGACATCTCGGGCCTGGACGCCGTCGTCATCGCCGGCTACCCGGGGACCCGGGCCTCGCTGTGGCAGCAGGCGGGCCGGGCCGGACGGTCCGGGCAGGGCGCCCTCGCGATCCTGGTGGCCCGGGACGACCCGCTGGACACCTTCCTCGTCCACCACCCCGAGGCCCTGTTCCAGCAGCCGGTCGAATCGACCGTCCTCGACCCCGACAACCCGTACGTCCTGGCCCCGCACCTGTGCGCCGCCGCGGCCGAACTCCCTTTGACGGACGAGGACATGATGCTCTTCGGTCCGGCCGCCGAGGAGCTGCTCCCGCAGCTGGAGGCCGCGAAGCTGCTGCGCCGGCGCACCAAGGCCTGGCACTGGACCCGCCGAGAGCGCGCCGCCGACCTGGCCGACATCCGGGGCGAGGGCGGCAGCCCGATCCAGGTCGTCGAGTCCGGCACCGGCACGCTGCTCGGCACGGTCGACGCCGGCTCGGCCCACACGGCCGTGCACACCGGCGCCGTCCACCTCCACCAGGGCCGTACGTACCTGGTGAAGGACCTGGACCTGGCCGACTCGGTCGCCCTGGTCGAGGAGGCCAACCCGCCGTACTCCACGACCGCCCGGGACACCACGGCCATCTCCGTCCTGGAGACGGACGTCGAAGTCCCCTGGGGCCAGGGCAGGTTGTGTTACGGCTCGGTCGAAGTCACCAACCAGGTCGTCTCCTTCCTGCGCCGCCGCCTCATCACCGGCGAAGTGCTCGGCGAATCCAAGCTCGACCTCCCTCCTCGTACGCTGCGCACCCGCGCGGTGTGGTGGACGGTCACCGAGGACCAGCTGGACGCGGCCCGGATCAACCCGGAGATCCTCGGCGGCGCCCTGCACGCCGCCGAGCACGCCTCCATCGGGATGCTGCCGCTCTTCGCCACCTGCGACCGCTGGGACATCGGCGGGGTCTCCATCCCGCTCCACCCGGACACATTGCTGCCGACGGTCTTCGTGTACGACGGCCACCCGGGCGGCGCGGGCTTCGCGGAGCGCGCCTTCCACACGGCCCGCTCCTGGCTGACCGCCACCCGCCAGGCCATCGCGTCCTGCGAGTGCGAGGCGGGCTGCCCGTCCTGCATCCAGTCCCCCAAGTGCGGCAACGGCAACGACCCGTTGCACAAACGGGGGGCGGTCCGGCTGCTCACGGAGTTGCTGAAGGGGGCACCGGACACGGCAGGTTGAGCGATGCGGACACCGGACGGCAGGCGTGGGCGATGCGCGCGCCGGACGCGGCGGGGCTGAGCGATGCGCGCTCGGGATCCGGCTCGGGCTCAGCCTCTAGCTCGGGATCTGGCTCCGGCTCCGGCTCCGGCTCAGCCTCGGGCCCGGGATCTGGCTCGGGATCCGACTCGGACTCGGGATCGGGATCGGGCTCGGACTCGGACTCGGACTCGGACTCGGACTCGGACTCGGAGGGACCCTGCTCCGACTCGGACTCGGACGCAACCCAGGGCCGCGAACACCTCACCCCGGCCACCCCGTGAGCCCCGCCGCAGGCCCCGCCCTGGAGCGCACCGTCGAGCCGAACGCCCCGGCCCGCGCCCGCACCGTCACATCGGCGACCTCCCCCTCCACCACGCACCGCACCACCTCGGCGCCCTGCTCCCGGGCCACCCGCGCCGCAGTGCCGCAGGCCACCTCCCGCCCTTGCAGGGCCCGGTCCGCCGCGGCCAACGCGGCCAAGTCCGCGGCGCCACCGGCCCGATGCCGGACCAGCACCGCCTGCCCGAGCAGCAGCACCGCCCCGAAGACCGCCCCCAACGCGGCGGCCATCACCACCACCCACACCGTCGCGGACCCGCGATCCCCGCGCCCTCCCGCACGCCTCGCACCCACCCACCGCCTACCGAAACAGCGCAGGCCGGCGCACCACCCGCCCCCGGCCGGCGGCACCACCCAACTCCCGACCCTCAACGCTCCACCCCCACGCTGTCCTCCGCCAGCGCCACCGCCTCGGCCCCGAGGTCCAGCGACAGCCCTCCGGGCCCCGGCGAGCCCGCCGACACCGACACCCGCACCAGATCGCCCTCCCGGCGCACCGCGACCCGTGCCCCGCCCGGCGCCGCCTGCTCGGCCGCCGCCACCACCGCACGGGGCTCCTCCTGCCGCGCCGCCGCGCGCGCCCCCGCTCTGGCCGCGTCCACGCACCGGATCTGCGCGGACGCCGTCATCAGGGCCCAGAGCAGCGCCACCCCGAGCAGCACGAGCGCGGGTATCACCACGGCCGCCTCCGCCGTCACATAGCCACCGTCACCCCGGCGACAGGAACGGTCGCCGCCCCGGTCAGAACTGGACACCGAGCGCCCTCCCGATGACCGACTGCAGCGCCGCCTTCACCCCGTCAGACGTCACCACCCGGTAGAGCACCGCTGCGAACCCGCATGCCGCGACAGTCCCCAACGCGTACTCGGACGTCGTCATCCCCGCGTCGTCCGCCCGCATCCGGCTGCGTACCCGCCTGAAGAACCTCATCTCAACCCCCAACTGGTCTGCCGTTTCCGGCTCTTTCGATGACGGCGCCCTGTCGAGGCCGCCACGTCTTCACCCGCACAGTCCGCTGCACAGGCACACCTGAACACCAGGCGGCCGACGTCCCCCTCACCCGCCGCTCAAGATCCCGCTCGCCAGTCCGATCACCACCGGCACCACCCCGACCACGAGGAAGGCCGGCAGCAGGCACAGCCCGAGCGGTGCGGCCATCAAGACCCCGGCCCGGTGCGCCCTCTCCTTGGACGTACGCGCCCACTCCGCGCGGCACTCGGTGGCGAGCTGCGCCATCTGCTCCGCCGCCGGAATCCCCGAGGCGCCGGCCCGCTCCAGGCAGGTCGCAAGCTGCCCGGCGCCAGGTATCGCACCCAACCGCCCCCAGGCCCGCTCCGGTTCACCCCCGAGCCGCAGCTCCGCCGCTGCCCGCGCCAGTCGCTCGCCGACCGGCCCGTCCAGCGAATCCCCGACCGCCCGAGCCGCCTCCACGGGCCCGGCCCCGGCGGCGATGCAGGCCGCCAACAGATCAGCGGCAAGCGGTAGTTGCGGCCCCGCTTCGGCTTCCTCCGACGGACGGTCCCGCGGCCTGAGCCGCAGCCACCGCCGCACGCCGCACCCCGCGGCCAGCCCCAGCAGGCATCCCAGGGCCCCGCCCACCAGGACGAACCCGGCACAAGCCACACCGACCACGGGCGCCCAACCTCCGCCCCCGACTCGCCACACCGGCTTCCGCCGCCCGGCACGCCGCACCCCGAACATCACTCCGAGCCTCCGGCGAACCCTCCGCTCCCGCCGTCCGGCGACCACCGCCCACACCACGCCCGCCACGGCCGCGATCAGCGGCAGCGCCACCCCCAGCCTGTGGACAACCTCCGCGCTCATCACCTCACCGCCCCGCGCAGAATCCGCACCGCCCACCACACGCCCACTCCCTCCAGGACCCCGCCCACCAGCAGGCACGCGAGCCCGGCAGGCGTGTGCAGCAGGACCCGCAGCGGCTCCGCCCCGATCCCCGTGCCCATCAGGAGCCCCACCACGGGCAGCACGGCGAGCAGCACCGCGGTCGATCGTGGTGTGGCCATCTGGGCCCGCAGGTCGGCCCGTTGCTCACGCTCGGCCCGCAGCGCCTCCGTCAGCCGCCCGAGCCCCGACGCGAGCCCCGCCCCGCGATCCACCGCGACGCACCAGCACGCCGCGAGACCGAGGAGGCCTTCCGCACCGGGCTCCCGCGCCGCAGCACGCAGCGCACCCGGTACGTCCCCGCCGAACCGCGCGGCCGCGAGCACCCCGGCCGCGCCCCCGCCGAGCCCAACCGCCCCCTCCGCGGACCGTGCGGCAGCAAGCAGCGCCGCACCCGGCTGCCGCCCCGCCCGCACCTCACCGGCGAGCGCGGCGCACAGCGCGATGACCGCATCGACCCGCGCCGCACGCGCCCGGCGCCGCTCCCGGGCCCGCAGCAGCCGCCCCACCAAGGGCACGCCCAGCGCCCCCAGGACGAGCGGCACCACCGACTCCCCGAGCACGGCGACCGCCAACCCGACGGCCAAGCACCACCATTCACGCCGCACACGGGCCCGAACCCACCCGACGAGCCGCTGCCACGGAGCCACCCCACCGGGCTCCGCACCCTCACCCGCACACACAAGCCGGGCCCGCCGTACACCCCGGTCCCGCTCCACCGTCAGCCAGGCCGCGGCCCCCGCACACACGGCGGCGGCGTACGCCGGAGCCCCAGAAGCCGCCGTTGCGGCGGCCGAAGTCACCGCCCCTTCCCCCGACATCACCACTCACCTCCCACGAGCGAACCCACGAACCCCATGACCAAACCCACCTCCCGAACACCCCTGAGCCGCACAGCCGTCACCCCACACCCCCGAGCAACCCCCGCAACCGCTCCCAGCCCCGCTCGTACGCAAAGGCCTCGGCCCCCCACCGAAGCGCCGGCACGGCGACCACCAGCCCCGCCGCATCCCGCTCAAGGACGTGCACCTCGGCGATCCGCCGCCGCCCGCCCCGATCCCGTACGAGATGGAGCACCACGGACAGTGCGGCCGCCAACTGGCTGTGCAGAGCCGTCCGTTCGAGCCCGGCAGCCGTGCCAAGCGCCTCGAGGCGGGCCGGTACGTCCGCCGCGGTATTGGCATGGACCGTCCCGCAGCCCCCCTCGTGCCCGGTATTGAGAGCGGCGAGCAGATGCACCACCTCCGCACCGCGCACCTCACCGACGACCAACCGGTCGGGCCGCATCCGCAGCGCCTGGCGCACCAGGTCCTGCAGGGTCACGAGCCCCGCACCCTCCTGATTGGCGGGCCGCGTCTCCAGCCGCACCACATGGGGATGCTCGGGCCTCAACTCGGCCGAATCCTCGGCCAGTACGATCCGCTCCCCCGGCCCGACCATGCCGAGCAGCGCCGACAGCAGGGTGGTCTTGCCCGAGCCCGTGCCGCCGCTGATGACGAACGAGAGCCGGGCCTCGATGAGTGCCCTGAGCACCCGGTCCCCGCCCGGCGGCACCGTGCCCGCGGCGACCAACTCCGCCAGCGAGAAGGCCCTGGGCCGCACCACCCGCAGCGACAGACAGGTCGAGCCCACCGCCACCGGAGGCAGCACCGCGTGCAGCCGCGTCCCGTCCGGCAACCGCGCGTCCACCCAGGGCCGCGCATCGTCGAGGCGCCGCCCCGCGACCGCCGCGAGCCGCTGGGCCAGGCGCCGCACGGCCGCCGCGTCCGGGAAGGTCACCGGGGTCAGCTCGAGGCCGTGCCCCCGGTCCACCCACACCCGGTCGGGCGCCTGCACCAGCACATCCGTCACCTCGGGGTCGGCGAGCAGCGGCTCCAGCGACCCCGCCCCGACCAGCTCGGACCGCAAGTCCCGGACCACCCCGAGCAGTTCGGTGTCGCCGAGCACCCGCCCTTGCTCCCGCAGGGCCTGCGCCACCCGGGCCGGTGTCGGCTCGCAGCCGCTCGCGGCCAGCCACTGCCGTACGCCGTCGAGCAGCCGCGCACCGACCACCGCACCGCTCGCCAGGTCGCCGGTCCGGGCACCTGCCGCGACCAGCCGGCCCGACCGAGCCCCGCGTCCACCGAAGCCGCCACGGCCACCGCCGCCAGATCCGCCGCCGGCTCCCTCACCGGCACCGACCCTCATGCCCCGCCCTCCGACAGAGACAGGGCCCGCGCCCAGAACTCCGAGCAGAACCGGGCCAAGGGACCCCGCCCACCCCTGCCCGGCGGCCCCTGAGCCGCCGGAAGGCCGGCCTCGAAGGGCAGTTCCCCGGCAAGCGGCAGCTCCAGGAGCCGCGCCACCTCCTCCCCGTCCAGCCCCGCACCGAACGGCCCGCGGACCACGGCCCGCAGATCCCGCAGCACCATCTCCGCGGCAGCGGAGACCCGGCCCGCCGCGGCCACCGCGCGCAGCTCCGCCGGGACCACGAGAAGGCCGAGGTCGATCTGGGCCAGCGCCTCGGCGACCCCTTCGTCGACCCGGCGCGGCAGATCCACCACCACGACCCCGCCCCGCCTGCGCGCGGCGGCGAGCACGGCCCGCATCGCCTCCGGCGGCACCACCACCGAGTCGCCGCGGTCCCAGCTCAGTACCCGCATGGCGTGCAGCTCGGGCAGCGACTCCTCGAGCGCCCCGCAGCCGAGCCGCCCCCGCGACCGTGCGAACGCCGGCCAGCGCAGTCCGTCCGCGCTCTCGCCGCCGAGCAGCACATCGAGCCCGCCGCCCAGCGGATCGGCGTCCACGAGCATCGTCCGCCGCCCCGCCTCGGCCGCATTCACCGCCAGCGCGCACGCCAGGGTCGAGGCCCCGGCCCCACCGCGCCCGCCGAGCACCCCGACGGTCAGCGCCGGCCGCCCGAAGCCCTCCGCCACATCGGCGATGTGGTCCACGAGCCACTGCTCGGCATCGGGCAGCCGCAGCACATGGTCGGCCCCGATCTCCACCGCCCGCCGCCACACCCGCGGGTCGTCCTGGTCGTGCCCGACCAGACAGACCCCGCGCCGTCGCACGGCCCCGCGCACCCGGGCCGCCGCGTCGTCCCCGACGAGCACCAGGGGCGCCGTCTCCCAGCCGCCCCCGCGGTCCGGCACCGTGTGATGGACCTCCGGCCGCGCGCCCGCCGCGGCGCACAGCCGCAGCAGGTCGTCGAGCAGCTCCACGTCCTCAGTGACGATCAGCGGCCCCGGCTGCTGCCGCCCCGCACCGTCCGATCCCCCGCTGTCCGATGCGCCCGAGCCGCCCGCCGGCCGGTCGTACGTGATGGATCCAGCCATTCCCCCGCCACCCCTTCTCGCCGTGAACGATGCGAACGCCGTGAATGCCGCACCGCGAAACGCCACGAAGGGACCGAAGACCGGCCGGGCAACGGCCGAAGAGCGACCGAAGAACGGCTGAGAACACGACCGGAACACGCCACTCAACGCACGATGCGCAACGCGGCCTTGAACGCGGTTGTGAACGAGCCCCGGAACTTCGCGGCTCGAATCACGATGAAGGGCGTCCGAAAATCGTGTGGATCTTGCTCAAATGCTGTGGACAACTCGCCGGTTGTGAATATCGCCGTCACCCATCCCGGTGACCGGACACGACTTCAGAAGACTTCCGCAGAGCAGCGTCACGACTACTCACCGTGACGAATCTTGGGATGGCGAGGACGACGGGAAGATCGCGCGAGAGCCGCACGGAGCGCCGTATCGGGGGCAAAAAAGAAGGGCCCAAACGGGCCCGGACATGCGACGACCCCCGCCGGGGGGGGAGAGCGGGGGTCGTCCCCACGGTCCGACTCGGGGGGGGAGGAGCCAGACCGGGTTAGCACGGTCGCGAACGATCCGTGACTTCCATGGTGTACCCGAGAGCCTTCTGAGGCAAACCCACGCGCCCCAGCTTAGGCCGAATGAGCAGGCGCCTATGCTCAGGCACGTGGAAAGCCACTCCTTGCCGCGCACAGCCGCCTTCTTTGACCTGGACAAGACGGTCATTGCGAAGTCGAGCACGCTCACGTTCTCCAAGTCCTTCTACCAAGGAGGACTGATCAACCGCCGGGCCGTGCTGCGCACCGCGTACATCCAGTTCATTTTTCTCGTCGGCGGCGCCGACCACGATCAGATGGAGCGGATGCGCGAGTACCTCTCCGCGCTCTGCAAAGGCTGGAACGTCGAGCAGGTCAGAGAGATCGTCGCCGAGACCCTGCACGAGCTGATCGACCCGATCATCTACGACGAGGCCGCCTCCCTCATCGAGGACCACCACACCGCCGGCCGGGACGTCGTCATCGTCTCCACCTCGGGCGCGGAGGTGGTCGAGCCGGTCGGTGAACTCCTGGGCGCGGACCGGGTGGTGGCGACCCGCATGGTCGTCGGCGACGACGGCTGCTTCACCGGTGAGGTGGAGTACTACGCGTACGGACCGACGAAGGCCGAGGCGATCCGCGAGCTCGCCAAGTCCGAGGGATACGACCTCGAGCGGTGCTACGCGTACAGCGACTCCGCCACCGATCTCCCGATGCTGGAGACCGTCGGGCACCCCTATGCGGTCAATCCCGACCGCACCCTGCGCCGCGAGGCGCTCGCGCGGGACTGGCCGATTCTCGACTTCCACCGGCCGGTCCGGCTGAAGCAGCGAGTGCCCTCGCTGTCCGCGCCGTCGCGCCCCGCACTGGTCGCCGCGGCCGCCGTGGGCGCCGCCGCGGCCACCGCCGGACTGGTCTGGTACGCCAGCCGACGCCGTGCCCGTTTCGCACCTGTTTGAACCTAAAAGTAAAGAAGTACGGCCAGGGCTTTCGCTTCCTCCATGACAGGAGTACAAAGGAGTCAACGGCCCGCGAGACCAGGGACATCCGAGAGGATCACCTAGTAGAACGCATGACAGGCCCCACGGACCGAGCATGAACGTCAAGCACCCACGCGACGTCGACCCGTCGATTACGGGCCAGCCGCACCAGGCAACGGGCAAAGCACCCCGACCTGATGGGCAATATTTCGAGGACGCTTGGTAACTGGACGAACATGCCAGCGGCGGTACCAGAAGTAATTGGTACCGCCGCAACCTTGTTCAGGCTCTTTTCGCAGCCTCATCCGGCCACTTGGGACGTGTTCTACGCCGCCCCGCGCTGCAGCGCCTCGCACACCGCGGTCGACTCCCTGACCCCCAGCACGACCGCCTCGCCGCAATGCGCGATCCACGCCGCCATCCCCTCCGGCGTACCGGACGCATAGCCGTCGAGCGCCGCCACGTACGCGGCCCGCCCGAGCTCGCCGTGACCCGCCTCCGCCGGGCAGATGGACTTCGGGTCGAGACCGCTGCCGATGAGCACGATCCGCTCGGCCGCCCGCGCGACAAGCCCGTTGTACGAGCCGAAGGGGCGCAGCGCGAGCAGCTCGCCATGGACCACGGAGGCCGTCACCAGGGCGGGCGCAGAGCTCCCCGCGATGATCATCTGCGACAGCCCCTCGAGCCGCCCCGCCACTTCCTCGGCACTCGGCAACGGCAGTTCGACCAGCGGTTCGTCGACCGGCTCGGCCCCGAGCCGCGGCCGCCCGACCGTGTCGCCCTGGACCCCGGCCGCCACCAGATGCAGCCGCGCGAGCACCCGCAGCGGCGACTGCCGCCAGATGGAGAGCAACTGCCCCGCCTCGGCGGTCAGCCGCAGTGCGGCACCCACCGTGCGGTCCTCGTCGCCCACGCTGAAGTCACTGCGCCTGCGCACCTCTTCGAGCGCCCAGTCCGCGCCGGCCAGCGCCGCCGAACCACGCGCACCGCGCAGCGCCGCTTCGGACGTGACCGCATGGCTGCGCCGCCGCATCACACGGTGGCCGTAGACCCGGTCCACGGCCTTGCGCACGGACTCCACGGATTCGGCCACGCCCGGCAGCGAGCCGAGCACGACAAGGGGGTCACTACTCATGGGTACGACCCTACGCACCTCACGCCCACACCCCACGAAGGAGTGGTCTTCTTCACGCCCGGCAACCGCACAGAGCGATCACCCCACTACGCTTGGTGAACATGAAGATCGCTTTCGTCGGGAAGGGCGGCAGCGGCAAGACCACGCTGTCCTCGCTCTTCATCCGCCACCTCGCCACCACCGGTTCCCCGGTCATCGCCGTCGACGCCGACATCAACCAGCACCTGGGCGCCGCCCTCGGCCTCGACGAGGCACAGGCCGCCGCGCTGCCCGCGATGGGAGCGCGGCTCCCGCTGATCAAGGACTACTTGCGCGGCTCGAATCCACGCATCGCCTCGTCCGAGACGATGATCAAAACGACGCCTCCGGGGGCCGGTTCACGCCTGTTGCGCGTGTGCGAGGACAACCCGGTATACGACGCCTGCGCACGGCCCGTGGAACTCGACGGCGGCGCCGTCCGTTTGATGGCCACGGGCCCCTTCACCGAGTCCGACCTGGGCGTCGCCTGCTACCACTCCAAGGTCGGCGCGGTCGAGCTGTGCCTGAACCATCTCGTGGACGGCCGCGAGGAGTTCGTCGTCGTCGACATGACGGCCGGCTCGGACTCCTTCGCCTCCGGCATGTTCACGCGCTTCGACATGACCTTCCTGGTGGCCGAGCCGACCCGCAAGGGCGTCTCCGTCTACCGCCAGTACAAGGAGTACGCGCGTGACTTCGGCGTCTGCCTCAAGGTGATCGGCAACAAGGTGCAGGGCCAGGACGATCTGGACTTCCTGCGCGAGGAGGTCGGCGACGACCTTCTCGTGACGGTGGGCCACTCGGACTGGGTGCGCGCCATGGAGAAGGGCCGGCCGCCCCGGTTCGAGCTCCTGGAGAGCCCGAACCGCGAGGCTCTCGGCGCGATGCGGGCCGCCGCCGACGCGACGTACGAGCGGCGGGACTGGGAGCGCTACACGCAGCAGATGGTGCACTTCCACCGCAAGAACGCGGCGAGTTGGGGAAACGCGAAGACGGGCGCCGACCTGGCGGACCAGGTCGACCCCGTCTTCGTACTGCGAGAACTGACGGAGGTCAGTGCTTGACCGAGCCGTCCTGCCCCGGCTTCACGGCCGGGGCGCCCGGGACGCCCTTCGGCGCCGGGGCCGGCTGGGCGGAGAGGTAGGCCGCCCAGCCCTCCTTCGGGGCCTTGCCGACGCCGAGCCCGTGCATCTTCTCCAGGACCTGCGGGTCCTGGGCGTCGAGCCAGTCGGCGAGCTGGCGGAAGGAGACGCAGCGGACGTCGCGCTTGGTGCAGACCCGCTCGATGGTCTCCTCGATGGCGCGCATGTACGTGCCGCCGTTCCAGGACTCGAAGTGGTTGCCGATGATCAGCGGGGCGCGGTTGCCGTTGTACGCGCGGTCGAAGCCCTGCAGCAGACCGTCGCGCATCTGGTCGCCCCAGTACTCGTGCTTGTCGGGGTCACCCTGTGAGGTGGTGCCCGACTGGTTGACCATGAAGTTGTAGTCCATGGTCAGCGTCTCGAACTTGCGGCCGGGGACCGGGACCAGCTGCATGGAGAGGTCCCACAGGCCCTCCTTCTTCTTGGGCCACAGCTGGTTGTTGACGCCGCTGGTGTCGTAGCGGAAGCCCAGTTCGCGAGCCGCGCGCATGAAGTTCTTCTGCCCTTCCAGGCAGGGCGTGCGGGCGCCGACCAGCTCCTTGTCGTAGTCGAAGGGCAGTGGCGCCGCCTTCTTGGCCCCGGTGTTGGTCTTCCAGCCCTTCACGAAGGACTTGGCCTGGGCGATCTCGCTCTTCCACTCATCGACCGTCCACTCGCCGACGCCGCCGCCCTTGCCGCAGAAGTGGCCGTTGAAGTGGGTGCCGATCTCGCTGCCCTCGAGCCAGGCGCCGCGCAGCTGCTCGACGGTGTCGCGGATTCCCTTGGCGTCGTTGAAGCCGATGTCCGAGCGGCCGGCCGAGTGCTGCGGCGGGTTGTAGAGGTCCTTCTTGCCCTCGGGGAGCATGTAGACGCCGCTCAGGAAGTACGTCATCGAGGCGTTGTTGGCCTTGGCGACCTTGCGGAAGTGCGAGAAGAGCTGCTGGCTGTCCTCGCCCGCGCCGTCCCAGGAGAAGACCACGAACTGCGGGGGCTTCTCACCGGGCTTGAGCTTCTGCGGCCGGGTCTGGTGCGGCTGTACGCCGGTGAAGGCGGTGGAGCCGTCGCCGATCAGGCGGACCGCGCTCTTGGGCGCCGGGGCCGGCTGGGCCTTCTTCGCGCCGGGGGCACCCGCGCTGCCGGAGTCGCCGCTGGAGCAGCCGGCCAGTGCGACGGTGAGGGCCGCGGTGGCTGCAATGCCCGCGGCGAACCTCTTGGTGGCGGCCATTGAGCCCACCCGCTTCCTTAGCATTCGTGACGTTATGGGTCGATTTGGCCGCCAAGGTCGCATGCGGTAGCGAAGATGGGCAGGTACGACAAGCCGGACGAAAAGCTTATTCACTCGGGAGGGTGAAAGATTGCACCATTTGCACCGATAATCCCGCCCCGACCTTTACTCTGCATTACGATTCGTTTACCGAGCGTTGATAAATCCCGCCGCAGTACGCCGTGACCCACGGCCGCGCCCTCCCCCGACATGGCCGGGGGACCCCAAGCGACCGCGTAGCCCCGGAGGAGACGGGAAACCATGTCTGCCTGCGTCCCCACTCGCATTCACACGCGGATCAACAAGGCGGATCTGTCCGCCTCGGTCTCCGTGTTCCTGATCGCCCTGCCGCTGTCCCTCGGCATCGCCCTCGCCACCGGCGCGCCCCTCCAGGCGGGCCTCGTCGCCGCCGCCGTCGGCGGTCTCGTCGCCGGCCGGTTCGGCGGGGCACCACTGCAGGTGAGCGGGCCCGCCGCCGGGCTCACCGTGGTCACCGCCGACCTCATCCAGAAGTACGGCTGGCGGACCACATGCGCCCTCACCGTGCTCGCCGGTGTCGCTCAACTCGCCTTGTCCTTCTTGCGCGTTGCCCGCTCGGCACTCGCGGTCAGCCCGGCGATCGTGCACGGCATGCTGGCCGGGATCGGCGCCACCATCGCCGTGGCCCAGCTGCACATCGTGCTCGGCGGCACCCCGCACAGCTCCGTGCTCGACAACGTGAGAGAGCTGCCCGCCCAGCTGGCCAATCTGCATCCGGCCGCCCTGGCGATGAGCGCCCTGACCCTCACCCTGCTGGTGGCCTGGCCCCGAATTCCCGGGCGGGCGGGCCGAGTTGCGCGGCAGGTGCCGGCCGCCCTGGTCGCCGTGGCCGGTGCCACGCTGACCACCGCGCTGGCCGGGCTGAGCCTGCCCGAGGTCGATCTGCCCTCCTGGAAGAGCCACGCCCTGGCGGGGCTGCCCGAAGGTCCGGTGCTCGGGCTCGTCGCCGCAGTCCTGACCATCACGCTGGTCTGCAGCGTCCAGTCGCTGCTCGGCGCGGTCGCCGTGGACAAGCTGGTCGCCGGGCGGGCCGAGCTGCCCACCGAGGTGCGCCGCGCCCGGCTCGATCGTGAGCTGCTCGGGCAGGGCGCGGCCAACGTGGTCTCCGGAGTGCTCGGCGGGCTCCCCGTCGCCGGGGTCGCGGTGCGCAGCGCGGCCAATGTGCGGGCGGGCGCGGTCAGCCGCAACTCCACGATGCTGCACGGGGTCTGGGTGGTCCTGGCCGCGCTGGCGATGGTGCCCGTACTGGAGCTGATCCCGCTGGCCTCGCTCGCCGCCCTGGTGATGGCCGTCGGCATCCAGATGGTGAGTCTCAACCACATCCGTACGGTCACCCGCCACCGTGAGGTGCTGGTCTACACGGTCACCACCCTCGGTGTCGTGCTGGTCGGCGTCCTGGAGGGCGTGGCGATCGGCGTCGCCGTGGCGGTCGCCGTGGCGCTGCACCGGCTCGCCCGCACCCGGATCACCCACGACGAGGCGCACGGCGTCCACCATGTGCGCGTGCGCGGCCAGTTGACCTTCCTCGCGGTGCCCCGCCTGACGCGCACGCTGCATCTGGTGCCCCACACGGCCGACACCGTGGTCGAGCTGGACGGCTCGTTCATGGACCACGCCGCGTACGAAACGCTGCAGAACTGGCAGGACTCCCAGACCGCGCACGGCGGCAAGGTCACCCTGACCGGCCGTGCCGGTGCCCCCATCGCCGGATCCGTGTCGGCCGAGCACACCTGCTGCCGCCCCTGGACACCCTGGCGCAACCACCACTGCGACCGTCCGAGCACCGTCGCGGCCGAACCCCGTCGCGGGCATCAACTGGCAAGCGGGATCAGCGCGTTCCAGCGCGACACCGCACCTCATGTGCGCGGCGAACTGGCCCGGCTGGCCCGTGAGGGACAGCGTCCCTCACAGCTCTTCCTCACCTGCGCCGACTCCCGCCTGGTCACCTCGATGATCACGTCCAGCGGCCCCGGCGACCTGTTCGTCGTGCGGAACGTGGGCAATCTCGTGCCGCTGCCGGGCGCGGAGAGCGGGGACGACTCGGTGGCGGCCGCGATCGAGTACGCCGTGGACGTCCTGGAGGTCGACTCGATCACCGTCTGCGGGCACTCCGGCTGCGGCGCGATGCAGGCACTGCTCAACTCGCCGCCCGAGGGAGGCGCCCAGACCCCGCTGCGACGCTGGCTGCGGCACGGCCGGCCGAGCCTGGAGCGGATGGCGAGCAAGGACCACGCCTGGGCGCGCATCTCCGGGCGGATGCCCGCCGACGCCGTCGAGCAGCTGTGCCTGACCAATGTGGTCCAGCAGTTGGAGCATCTGCGCGCCCACGAGTCGGTCAAGCGCCGGCTCGCCGACGGCACCCTCGAGCTGAACGGCATGTACTTCCACGTGGGCGAGGCCCAGGCCTATCTGCTCGCCGACGCCGATCGGCTCTTCGACCGGGTGGCGGCCACGGAGTCGGCCGGTGAGGTGCGGGCCAGCCAGGTTCCGGCCATCTGAACCGGCTCCCCTTCCCGTCCGTGAGAGCGTGTGGCTCCGCAACCCGGAGCCACACCTCGCACAGGTCTAAACCAATTAGCCGTAGACCCTTGTCATCGACAGGGTCCGTCTGATGAGCTGTGGCCTGGGACACAACGGACACCGTGGGAAAGGCAGATGCCGTGAGCAACGAAAGCCTGGCCAACCTCTTGAAGGAGGAGCGTCGTTTCGCGCCGCCGGCCGAGCTGGCCGCGAACGCCAACGTCACGGCGGACGCGTACGAGCAGGCCAAGGCTGACCGGCTCGGCTTCTGGGCCGAGCAGGCCAAGCGGCTGAGCTGGGCCACCGAGCCGACCGAGACCCTGGACTGGTCGAACCCGCCGTTCGCCAAGTGGTTCGCCGACGGCAAGCTGAACGTGGCGTACAACTGCGTCGACCGCCATGTCGAGGCCGGCAACGGCGACCGCGTGGCCATCCACTTCGAGGGCGAGCCCGGCGACAGCCGTGCGATCACCTACGCCGAGCTCAAGGACGAGGTCTCCAAGGCGGCCAACGCCCTGACCGAGCTGGGCGTCCAGGCCGGTGACCGGGTCGCCGTCTACATGCCGATGATCCCCGAGACGGTCGTGGCGATGCTGGCCTGCGCCCGCGTCGGCGCCACGCACTCGGTCGTCTTCGGCGGCTTCTCCGCGGACGCGATCGCCAAGCGCATCGAGGACGCGGACGCGAAGGTCGTCATCACCGCCGACGGCGGCTACCGGCGCGGCAAGCCCGCCGCCCTCAAGCCCGCCGTCGATGACGCCGTCGCGCGCGTGGACAGCATCGAGCACGTCCTCGTCGTCCGCCGCACCGGCCAGGACGTCGCCTGGACCGAGGGCCGCGACGTGTGGTGGCACGACATCACCGGCCGGCAGTCCGCCGAGCACACCCCCGAGGCCTTCGACGCCGAGCACCCGCTCTTCATCCTCTACACCTCGGGCACCACGGGTAAGCCGAAGGGCATCCTGCACACCTCCGGCGGCTACCTCACCCAGGCCGCGTACACCCATCACGCGGTCTTCGACCTCAAGCCGGAGACGGACGTCTACTGGTGCACGGCGGACGTCGGCTGGGTCACCGGCCACTCGTACATCGCGTACGGCCCGCTCGCCAACGGCGCGACGCAGGTCATGTACGAGGGCACCCCGGACACCCCGCACCAGGGGCGGTTCTGGGAGATCGTGCAGAAGTACGGCGTCACGATCCTCTACACGGCTCCCACCGCGATCCGTACGTTCATGAAGTGGGGCGACGACATCCCCGCGAAGTTCGACCTGTCGAGCCTGCGGGTACTCGGGTCGGTCGGTGAGCCGATCAACCCCGAGGCCTGGATCTGGTACCGCAAGCACATCGGCGGCGACAACTGCCCGATCGTGGACACCTGGTGGCAGACCGAGACCGGCGCCATGATGATCTCGCCGCTGCCGGGCGTGACCGAGACCAAGCCGGGCTCCGCCCAGCGCGCGCTCCCCGGCATCTCGGCGACGGTCGTCGACGACGAGGCACAGGAAGTGCCCAACGGCGGTGGCGGATACCTCGTCCTGACCGAGCCGTGGCCGTCCATGCTGCGCACCATCTGGGGCGACGACCAGCGCTTCATCGACACCTACTGGTCGCGCTTCGAGGGCAAGTACTTCGCCGGTGACGGCGCCAAGAAGGACGACGACGGCGACATCTGGCTGCTCGGCCGGGTCGACGACGTGATGCTGGTGTCCGGGCACAACATCTCGACCACCGAGGTCGAGTCCGCGCTCGTCTCGCACCCGTCGGTCGCCGAGGCGGCCGTGGTCGGCGCGGCGGACGAGACGACCGGACAGGCCATCGTCGCCTTCGTCATCCTGCGCGGCACGGCGAACGCCGACGACGAGGGCCTGGTCGCCGAGCTCCGCAACCACGTGGGTGCCACCCTCGGCCCGATCGCCAAGCCCAAGCGGATCCTCCCGGTGGCCGAGCTGCCCAAGACCCGTTCCGGCAAGATCATGCGGCGCCTCCTGCGGGACGTGGCCGAGAACCGCGAGCTGGGCGACGTCACCACGCTCACCGACTCCTCGGTGATGGACCTCATCCAGACGAAGCTGCCGTCGGCGGGCTCCGAGGACTGATCGCGGACCGGCCTCGCGGACTGATCGCGCACTGATCACCGCGTACGCAGGTCACGTACGCCTCAAAGGGCACCCGGCAGCGCGCCGGGTGCCCTTTTTGCACTTAAGGTGAAGATCGCCGGATACACCCTTGTGCACCACAGGTAAGGTTGGTTGCCGCGTCAACATCGCGACAACAAAGGCTCCAACTGAAGCCCTCATGGTGCGCCGGGAAGTCTGGTCGGCAGTCGCTCTGTCCTGCCCACCGACCGGAGGTCCTTCACCGTGGCCGCGCCCACTCCCAGCAACAACGGAAGCAGCAACAGCGGAGCCAGCAACCGCAAACTCCTCGGACGGCTCTCGCTCCCCGAGCGGACCTTCGTGGCCAATGCGCTGCGTGCCGAGACCGTCGGTGGCGTCCTGCTGCTCATCGCCGCCGTTGCCGCGCTGATCTGGGCGAACACCCCGCTGAGCGACAGCTACTCCACGGTCCAGAAGTTCTACGTCGGCCCCGAGTCGCTCGGCCTGAAGCTCAACCTCCAGCACTGGGCGGCCGACGGGCTGCTCGCGATCTTCTTCTTCGTCGCCGGCATCGAGCTCAAGCGCGAACTGGTCGCGGGCGATCTGCGCGACGCCAAGGCCGCGATCCTGCCGGTCGTCGCCGCGATCTGCGGCATGGTCGTGCCGGCCCTCGTGTACGTCGTGGTCAACGTGACCGGCAACGGCGCGCTGGACGGCTGGGCGGTCCCGACCGCCACCGACATCGCCTTCGCGCTCGCCGTCCTCGCGGTGCTCGGCACCTCGCTGCCGTCCGCGCTGCGGGCCTTCCTGCTCACGCTCGCCGTCGTCGACGACCTCTTCGCGATCATGATCATCGCGGTCTTCTTCACCGAGAAGCTCAACTTCGCCGCCCTCGGCGGCGCCGTCGTCGGCCTCGTCGTCTTCTGGCTGCTCCTGCGCAAGGGCGTACGCGGCTGGTACATCTACATCCCGCTCGCCCTGGTGATCTGGGGCCTGATGTACAACAGCGGCGTGCACGCCACCATCGCCGGTGTCGCGATGGGCCTGATGCTCCGCTGCCACAAGAAGGACGGCGAGGAGCACTCCCCCGGCGAGCACATCGAGCACCTCGTGCGGCCGATCTCGGCGGGCCTGGCCGTGCCCCTGTTCGCCCTCATGTCGGCGGGCGTGGCGGTCAGCGGGAACGTACTCGGTGATGTCTTCACCAAGCCGGAGACCCTCGGCGTCGTCCTCGGCCTGGTCGTCGGCAAGACCATCGGCATCTTCGGCGGCACCTGGCTCGCGGCCCGCTTCACCAAGGCGGAGCTGAGCGACGACCTCGCCTGGCCCGATGTCTTCGCGGTCGCCTCACTGGCCGGAATCGGCTTCACGGTGTCGCTGCTCATCGGCGAGCTCGCTTTCAAGGGCAATGCGCACCTCACCGACGAGATCAAGGCCGCCGTGCTCGTGGGCTCGTTGATCGCGGCCGTACTCGCGGGTGTGCTCCTGAAGCTGCGCAACGCCAAGTACCGCAAGCTCGTCGAGGACGAGGAGCGCGACGACGACCTCGACGGCATCCCCGACATCTACGAGCAGGACAACCCGGCCTACCACCAGCGGATGGCCGAGATCTACGAGAAGAAGGCCGCGGAACACCGCCGGAAGGCCCAGACCGGTGCCGGCGGCAGCGGCGAAGTGCCCACCGGGGGCAGCGGCAAGGACGACAGTCCGGCATGATCTGACCCACCAGACCTACGAAAGACCTACGAAGAAGAGAAAAGGGAGATCGCGATGAGCGCAGCCGACGGCTCCGACCGCAGCCTCGGCCAGCTGTTCGCCTCGGCCACCACCGAGATGTCCGCGCTGGTGCACGACGAGATCGCGCTGGCCAAGGCGCAGTTGCGACAGGACGTCAAGCGGGTCGGGATCGGCAGCGGGGCGTTCATCGCGGCCGTCGCCGTGCTGATCTTCTCGCTGCCGATGCTGAGCTTCGCCCTCGCCTACGGCATCCACACCTGGAGTGGTGGCTGGAACCTGGCGTGGTGCTTCCTGCTCTCCTTCGCGGCCAATGTGCTGCTCGCCGGACTGCTCGCGCTGCTCGGCGTCATCTCCTACAAGAAGGCCGGCAAGGAGAAGGGCCCGCAGAAGGTCGCCGCCTCGGCCAAGGAGTCGGCTGCCGTACTGGGGAACGTCAAGCCGCATCCGCGTGCGGTCACCCCCGCCGCCAGTAAGGAACTGCCCGCCGCGGCCGACGTGGCGGACGCTGTGGCACGCTCGTCTTCATGACGGACCCCGCCACATCTTCGGCCACGAGCACGCCCGCGTCGCCCTCCGCCGTACGCATCGAAGGTCCCTGGACGCACCGGGACGTCGCGGCCAACGGTGCGCGCTTCCACATCGCCGAGATGGGCGACGGGCCCCTCGTCCTGCTGCTGCACGGCTTCCCGCAGTTCTGGTGGACCTGGCGGCACCAGCTGACCGCGCTCGCCGACGCCGGCTTCCGCGCGGTGGCGATGGACCTGCGGGGCGTGGGCGGCAGCGATCGCACTCCCCGTGGTTACGATCCGGCCAATCTGGCGCTGGACATCACCGGAGTCGTACGTTCCCTCGGCGAGCCCGACGCCGCGCTCGTGGGGCACGACCTGGGCGGGTACCTGGCCTGGACGGCGGCCGTGATGCGGCCCAAGCTGGTGCGCCGCCTCGCGGTCTCCTCGATGCCGCATCCGCGGCGCTGGCGCTCGGCGATGCTGGCCGACTTCAAGCAGACCGCGGCGGCCTCGTACATCTGGGGCTTCCAGCGTCCCTGGGTGCCGGAGCGGCAACTGGTCGCGGACGACGGGGCGTTGGTGGGCGAGCTGATCCGCGACTGGTCGGGGCCGCGCCTGCCGGACGACGAGGCGGTGGCGACGTACCAGCGGGCGATGTGCATTCCGTCGACGGCGCACTGTTCGATCGAGCCGTACCGGTGGATGGTGCGCTCGATGGCCCGCCCTGACGGCATCCAGTTCAACCGGCGCATGAAGCGTCCTGTCCGGGTGCCGACCCTCCACCTGCACGGCTCGCTCGATCCGGTCCTGCGGACGCGGAGTGCGGCGGGTTCGGGCGAATACGTCGAAGCGCCTTACCGGTGGCGGCTGTTCGACGGGCTCGGCCACTTTCCGCACGAGGAGGACCCGACGGCCTTCTCGACCGAGCTGGTCAACTGGCTGAAGGATCCCGAGCCGGATCGGTAGCCCTTTCGACCGGTCGGGCAGGCTTCTGGAAGGCGTGGTCGGGCAGGCTTCCGGAAGGCGTACGGGAACGGCCGACGGCACGTACGGGAACGCCTGTGCCTCGAACGGCCACTTGCCCGCCGCATAGGCCAATTGGGAGCCGTGGGGGCGATTACCGACCATGAGGCACGGGCACACGTCGGGGTATGGGCTGGACGCACGACTACAGTGACGCAGCACGCAACCGCCGCTCGGCCTTCGCGCTGAACCCGCACCAGAGGGGTGGCCCGCCGCAGCATTCGGGCCACGATCCCCGTCTGGGCATTCCCCGCATTCTCCGCCGCAGGGCCCGCTGGGTCTCGGCCCGGCTGCGGCATACGCGGGACTGAGGGCTCGCGGGGTCGGGCCTTCGCCGGGTCGGGCGGCCGGAGCGGCCGGGCCGGGAGCGGACGCGGAGCGGGGCCGGAGCGGACGCGGGGCCGGAGCGGACGCGGGGCCGGAGCGGACGCGGGGCCGGAGCGGACGCGGGCGCGGAGCCGGAGCGGACGCGGGGCGGCGGGAGCTGCCGGGCCGGAGGCGGACGCGGGGAGTGTGGCCCGTGCCAAGTGGGGGAAAACGGGCAGATTTGCGTCCGGAATGCGGCTTTTCAGAGCCCCATTTCCCCCACCTAGCCACCGCTAGAGCGCGCAGCCCTCGCTGTCCACCTGCTGGTTGGCCGTGCGGCCTCGGCGGACGTCCTCGCGGACCTCGTCCGCCGTCAGGGCGTAGCCCGTATCGGGGTCGTCCAGGGACTTCGCGAAGACCACGCCGTAGACCTTGCCGTCCGGGGTCAGCAGCGGGCCGCCCGAGTTGCCCTGGCGGACCGTCGTGAAGAGAGAGTAGACGTCTCGGCGGACCGTGCCCCGGTGGTAGATGTCGGGGCCGTTCGCGTTGATCCGGCCGCGGACGCGCGCCGAGCGGACGTCGTAGCCGCCGTCCTCGGGGAAGCCCGCGACGATCGCGCTGTCGCCGCTCGTGGCGTCCCGGTCGGTGAACTGCAGCGGCTTCGCCTTCAGATTCGGTACGTCGAGTACGGCGATGTCGCGCTCCCAGTCGTAGAGGACGACCTTCGCGTCGTACGGCCTGCCCTCGCCGCCGATCTGGACGGTGGGCTCGGAAACGCCGCCCACGACATGCGCGTTGGTCATCACGCGGCGCTCGGCGAAGACGAAGCCGGTGCCCTCGAGCACCTTGTTGCAGCTCGTGGCCGTGCCCCGGACCTTCACGATCGAGCCCTTGGCCTGCGCCGGCACCGGGCTGTTCACCAGCTTCGGGTCGGGCGGCTTGACCTCGGTGATCGGCTCGTTGGCGAACGGGCTGAAGACCTGCGGGAAGCCGTTCTGCGCGAGGACCGAGGAGAAGTCCTTGAACCAGGTGTCGGCCTGCCCCGGCAGCACCCGGTCGACTCCGAGCAGCACCTTGGACTGGCGCACTTCCCTGCTGAGCGTGGGCAGCGTGGCGCCCGCGAGGAGGGAGCCGATCATCCAGGCCACCAGGAGCATCGCCAGTACGTTGACCAGCGCGCCGCCCGTCGCGTCCAGGGCGCGGGCCGGTGACCAAGTGATGTAGCGGCGCAGCTTGTTGCCCAGGTGGGTGGTGAAGGCCTGGCCCACGGAGGCGCAGACGATGACCACGACGACGGCGATGACGGCGGCGGTGGTGCTCAGTTGGTTGTCGTCGTCGGTGACGGCGTTCCAGATGACGGGCAGGGCGTAGACCGCGATGAGGCCGCCGCCCAGGAAGCCGATCACCGAGAGGATGCCGACGACGAAGCCCTGGCGGTAGCCCACGATCGCAAACCACACGGCGGCGACGAGCAACAGGATGTCCAGCACGTTCACCGAATCACGCCTCGAATCACGCCTCGTCTCGCCTCACTGGTCGCCCGTCCTGTCGCAGCACCCCGGGGCGGGGGCCCCGGATTGCACCGTACGAGTGCAAGCCTGTCATGCGTGCCAGTCGAGGGGGACCTCCTTCGAGCGGTCCCACGGCCGCTCCCAGCCCGCGAAGTGCAGGATCCGGTCGATGACGCCGGCCGTGAAACCCCAGACCAGCGCGGATCCCACGAGGAACGCGGGACCTTTGTGACCCCTTGGATGGACGGAAGTCACCCGGTACTCGGGATCCGTGAGATGTGCCACGGGAACCGTGAACACCCGGGCCGTCTCGGCGGGATCGACCGCGCCGACCGCGCTGGGCTCGCGCCACCAGCCGAGGACGGGCGTGACGACGAAGCCGCTCACCGGGATGTACAGCTTGGGCAGCACGCCGAAGATCTGGACCCCGGCCGGGTCGAGGCCCGTCTCCTCCTCGGCCTCGCGCAGCGCGGCGTGCAGCGGGCCCGTGGTGTGCGGGTCGCCGTCCTCGGGGTCGAGGGCGCCGCCCGGGAAGGAGGGCTGGCCCGCGTGGCTTCTGAGGGAGCTGGCGCGCTCCATCAGGAGCAGCTCCGGGCCCTCGGCGCCCTCGCCGAAGAGGACGAGTACGGCGGACTGGCGGCCGGCGCCGCTTTCGGGGGGCAGGAAGCGGCTGAGCTGGCTCGGCTCGACGGTTTCCGCTGCGCGGGCCACCGGGGTCAGCCAGGCGGGCAGGCCCTCGGTGGTTACGGCCACCGGCCCGTGGTGTGTTTCTGTCTCGCTGCTCGGTCTCGTCATAGGCACCCCGTTTATTCGTCTCGGCTTTAACGCCCTGGGGCGCTCAGATCGTTCCGGTCCCTGGTTTCGCGGCGTGCGGCACCGGGGTTGTGCCCACCCGTTCCGCCCTGCGGAGCGAGTGCCCACACGGTGGAGGCGGGTGGGCGGCTCAGCCCGCCAGTGGTGGTGCCGGGGTGCCCGGGTACCCCGGTGGTGGCTTCAGGCGTTGGCCCGGGAGGCCGCCCTTCTCGTACTTCAGGAGCTTCTGCGCCTTCTCGGGGTCGGTCTCGCCCTCGCCGTACGACGGGCAGAGGGCGGCGATCGGGCAGGCGCCGCAGGCGGGCTTGCGGGCGTGGCAGATGCGGCGGCCGTGGAAGATGATCCGGTGCGACAGCATCGTCCAGTCGCTCTTCGGGAAGATGTCGCAGATCAGCGCCTCGACCTTTTCCGGGTCCTCCTCCTCGGTCCACTTCCAGCGGCGGACCAGGCGGCCGAAGTGGGTGTCCACCGTGATGCCGGGGACGCCGAAGGCGTTGCCCAGGACGACGTTCGCCGTCTTGCGGCCCACGCCGGGGAGCTTCACCAGGTCGGCCAGGCGGCCCGGCACCTCGCCGCCGTGCTCGTCCCGCAGGGCCTTGGCCAGGCCCATGATCGACTTGGTCTTGGCCCGGAAGAAGCCGGTCGGGCGGATCAGCTCCTCGACCTCCTCCGGGTTGGCCGCGGCCAGGTCCTCGGGGGTCGGGTACGCGGCGAAGAGGCGCGGCGTCGTCTGGTTGACCCGCAGGTCGGTGGTCTGGGCGGAGAGGACCGTGGCGACCAGGAGCTGGAAGGGGTTCTCGAAGTCCAGCTCGGGGTGGGCGTACGGATATACGTCGGCAAGCTCGCGGTTGATCCGGCGCGCGCGACGGACCAGGGCGGTCCGGGATTCGGGCTGAGCGATCTTCACGGGCTTCAGGGCGGGCTTGGCTGCCGTCTTGGCTGCGGGCTTGGCGGTTCTGGCTGCGGGCTTGGCGGGCTCGGCAGCGGTTTTGGCGGTTCTGGCTGTGGCCTTGGCGGTTTTGGCAGCCGGTGTCGCCTTCTTGTTCTTGGCCGTCTTCGGCGCTGCCGCCTTCTTCGTCGCCTTCTTGGCCGTCTTCCCGCTTGTCGCGGACGCTTGTGCCGATGCAGTCACAGGCTTTCCCTTTGCCCCTTTTGCGGCTTTTTTCGAACCGTTGGCCGCATGTTCGCCCACGGCGGAATTCCGGTGCTCAGACACCCTCGCCAGCCCCCTTGGCCTGTGCTCTCACCGGCGTATTGGACACTCGGCCAGCCTAAAGCCCGACACTGACATCCGCCCCGGAACCCACTTACCGGCCCCCGATCGGACCCCCTGAGGCGAAGCACGCGTCAACAGTCCGGCACACTTGCTGTGACTGATCACACTGTTTGACGCGTCCGGCAAAATGGGGATCGACGGTCCCCTGAGCAGGTCGACATAGGAGAGAACTCGTGGACGACGTTCTGCGGCGCGCCCCGCTCTTCGCGGCGCTCGATGACGAGCAGGCGGCGGAGCTGCGCGCCTCCATGAGTGAGGTGACCCTCGCACGCGGCGAAGCCCTGTTCCACGAGGGCGACCCCGGAGACCGCCTGTACGTGGTCACCGAGGGCAAGGTGAAGCTGCACCGCACCTCGCCGGACGGCCGCGAGAACATGCTCGCCGTCCTCGGCCCCGGAGAGCTGATCGGCGAGCTGTCGCTGTTCGACCCGGGCCCGCGCACCGCCACCGCTTCGGCGCTGACCGAGGTCAAGCTGCTCGGCCTCGGCCACGGCGACCTGCAGCCCTGGCTGAACGCCCGCCCGGAGGTTGCCGCGGCCCTGCTGCGCGCCGTCGCGCGGCGGCTGCGCAAGACCAACGACCAGATGTCCGACCTGGTCTTCTCGGACGTTCCGGGCCGTGTCGCCCGTGCGCTCCTCGATCTGTCGCGCCGCTTCGGTGTGCAGTCGGAGGAGGGCATTCACGTGGTGCACGACCTGACGCAGGAAGAGCTTGCGCAGCTCGTGGGTGCGTCCCGCGAGACCGTGAACAAGGCTCTTGCCGACTTTGCCGGGCGTGGGTGGCTTCGGCTCGAGGCCCGTGCGGTGATCCTGCTCGATGTGGAGCGGTTGGCGAAGCGCTCGCGCTAGGCGCTTCTGGCTGTACGTGGACGGGGTCCGCCTGGTGTTCAGGTGGGCCCCGTTCTCGTTTTTCTCCCCGCCCCGCCCCTTCCCGAAAGCCTGACGGCAACTCGGGGGCTGCCGCCCCCGGACCCCCGCCCCGATATCGGCCTTCGGCCTCGTCCTCAAACGCCGGACGGGCTGAAGAGATGCGGACGGGCTGATTCAGCGCGGCCGAACTTGATTGATCAGCCCTCGATCAAGCCGTGCTCCCGCAGGTACTCCAGCTGCGCCAGCACCGACAGCTCGGCCGCCGGCCACAGGGTGCGGTCGACGTCCGCGTACACATGGGCCACGACCTGCGACGCCGTCACGTAGCCGTTCTCGACTGCCGTCTCCACCTGGGCGAGGCGGTGGGCCCGGTGGGCCAGGTAGAACTCGACCGCGCCCTGGGCGTCGTCGAGGACCGGGCCGTGGCCGGGCAGGACCGTGTGGACGCCGTCGTCCACCGTGAGGGAACGCAGGCGGCGGAGCGTATCGAGATAGTCGCCGAGGCGGCCGTCGGGGTGGGCCACCACCGTCGTGCCACGGCCCAGGATCGTGTCGCCCGTCAACACCGCCTGGTCCGCGGGGAGATGGAAGCAGAGCGAGTCGGCCGTGTGACCGGGGGTCGGTACGACGCGGAGTTCGAGGCCGCCGACCTCGATCGCCTCGCCCGCGGTCAGGCCCTCGTCGCCGAGGCGCAGTGCCGGGTCGAGGGCCCGGACCTTGGTCTTCGTGAGCTCGGCGAAGCGGCCCGCGCCCTCCGCATGGTCCGGGTGGCCATGGGTGAGGAGGGTCAGGGCGATGCGCTTGCCGGCCTTCTCGGCGGTGGTGATGACCTGGTGGAGGTGGCCCTCGTCCAGCGGGCCGGGGTCGATGACGACCGCCAGGTCCGAGTCGGGCTCGGCGACGATCCAGGTGTTGGTGCCGTCCAGGGTCATGAAGTTGGCGTTGGGCGCGAGGACGTTGACCGCGCGGGCGGTGGCGGGGCCGGAGAGGACCCCGCCCCTGGGCTGGCCAGGCAGGGCTGCGGCGTCGGTCATGCGGAGGTGCCCCCAGCCGCGGGCGCGGTCGGGATGTGCTTGGTGAACTCCTCGTGGCCCGGCCAGGACAGCACCAACTCACCCTCTTCCAGGCGCGCTTGAGCCAGGACCGCGGGCAGTTCGCCCTGGGCGGCAGCCGCAAGCGCGGCGTTCGCGGTGGGGTGCGGGATCAGCTGGCGCAGGGTCGCGACCGTCGGCGGCATCATCAGGAGCTCGCCCCGGCCGTACCCGGCAAGTGCCTCCTGCGGCCGGATCCACACGGTCTTGTCGGCCTCGGTCGAGACATCGCGGGTGCGCTGCCCGGCCGGGAGCGCGGCCACGAAGAACCAGGTGTCGTAGCGTCGCGGCTCGAACTCCGGCGTGATCCAGCGCGCCCAGGCGCCGAGCAGGTCGCTGCGCAGGACCAGGCCCCGCCGGTCGAGGAACTCGGCGAACGAGAGGTCACGGGCCAGGATGGCGGCGCGATCCGCCTCCCAGTCGTCGCCGGTGGTGTCGGAGACGACGGAGTCGGGGGTCGGGCCCGCGAGCAGCACGCCCGCTTCCTCGTACGTCTCGCGCACCGCGGCGCACACGATCGCCTGGGCCTCGGTCTCCGGCACGCCCAGGCGCTCGGCCCACACGCTCAGCTCGGGGCCCGCCCAGTCGACGTGCCGCTCGTCGTCGCGGGGGTCCACGCCGCCGCCCGGATATGCGTACGCGCCTCCGGCGAAGGCCATGGAGGCGCGTCTGCGCAGCATGTGGACCGCGGGGCCCTGCGAGTCGTCCCGCAGGAGCAGCACGGTTGCCGCCCGCTTCGGGGTTGCGGGGGTCAGTGTGCCGTCCGCGAGCGCGCGAATGCGGTCGGGCCACTCCGGGGGGTACCACTGCCCATTTGCCATGGGCGGAGGCTATCCGGTGCGGCTCTGATGTTCGAGAGGCAACTTGTCCGGCTCCGGTGGGGGTGTGGCGCCGGATTTCTCCCCGCCCCGCCCCTTCCCGAAAGGCTGCCGCCGGCTTCAAAAGACTGTCCTCAAACGCCGGACGGGCTGATACATCAGGCCTCGATGATCAGGCCTCGGTCAGTTCCACCTGGATCTCGACCTCGACCGGAGCGTCCAGCGGGAGTACGGACACGCCCACCGCGCTGCGGGCGTGGACGCCCTTGTCGCCGAGGACCTCGCCGAGGAGTTCGCTCGCGCCGTTCAGGACGCCGGGCTGGCCGGTGAAGTCCGGGGCCGAGGCGACGAAGCCGACGACCTTGACGACACGGGCGACCCGGTCCAGGTCACCGGCGACCGACTTGACCGCGGCCAGCGCGTTCAGGGCGCAGGTGCGGGCCAGGTCCTTGGCCTCCTCGGCGGTGACTTCGGCGCCGACCTTGCCGGTGACCGGAAGCTTGCCCTCCACCATCGGGAGCTGGCCCGCGGTGTAGACGTACACACCGGTCTGCACGGCCGGCTGGTACACGGCGAGCGGCGGCACGACCTCGGGCAGCTTGATGCCCAGCTCGGCGAGACGCGCCTCGACGGCCCCGCTCATGCCTGCTTCTCGCGCTTCAGGTAGGCCACGAGCTGCTCGGGGTTGTTGGGTCCGGGAACGACCTGGACGAGCTCCCAGCCGTCCTCGCCCCAGGTGTCCAGAATCTGCTTGGTCGCGTGCACGAGAAGGGGCACGGTCGAGTATTCCCACTTGGTCATACGGCGACTGTAGTGCCTGGTGCGCACCGCCCCGGTCTCCGGTACGTACCGCCTCGCACGGAGGCGTAACGCACCTCACGGCCCAAACCCCCCAGTGATCCCACCCACCACCCCCGGAGCCCGCACCGAGGAATTAGGCTCGAAGACGTGAGCAGGCTCCAGGTCGTCAGCGGCAAGGGCGGGACCGGAAAGACCACGGTCGCCGCGGCCCTCGCGCTCGCCCTCGCGACGGAGGGCAAGCGGACCCTCCTCGTCGAGGTCGAGGGCAGGCAGGGCATCGCGCAGCTCTTCGAGACGGAGGCGTTGCCGTACGAGGAGCGGAAGATCGCGGTCGCGCCGGGGGGCGGGGAGGTCTTCGCCCTCGCCATCGACGCGGAGCTGGCGCTGCTCGACTACCTCCAGATGTTCTACCGGCTCGGCAGCGCGGGCCGTGCACTGCGCAAGCTCGGCGCGATCGACTTCGCGACGACCATCGCGCCCGGCGTCAGGGACGTACTGCTGACCGGCAAGGCGTGCGAGGCCGTGCGGCGGAAGGACAAGAAGGGGCGGTACGCGTACGACTACGTCGTCATGGACGCCCCGCCCACGGGCCGGATCACCCGCTTCCTCAACGTGAACGACGAGGTCGCCGGGCTCGCGAAGATCGGCCCGATCCACAATCAGGCGCAGGCCGTGATGCGCGTCCTCAAGTCCCCCGAGACGGCGGTGCACTTGGTGACCCTGCTCGAGGAGATGCCGGTCCAGGAGACCCTCGACGGCATCGCGGAGCTGCGCGCGGCGGGGCTTCCGGTGGGGCGGATCCTGGTGAACATGGTGCGGCCGACGGTCCTTGACGGCGCCGCGCCCGGGGACGTACGGCGTACGGACATCGCCAAGGAGCTCTCCCGGGCCGGACTCGGCGGGGCGCGCAAGGGCGGGCTCGCCGAGCAGCTGGTGGATCCGCTGCTCGCGCAGGCCGAGGAGTACGCGGAGCGGGTCGCGCTGGAGCGCGGGCAACGGGCCGAGCTCGCGGAACTCGGGCTTCCGGTCCATGAGTTGGAGCTGTTGCCGGACGGGATCGATCTGTCCGGTCTCTACCGTCTGGCCGCAGAGCTACGGAAGCAGGCCGTCCGATGACGAAGCAGGGAGTCCGATGACGTTGGATGCGGCCCCCGTCCTGGACATCGACCCGCTGATCGACGACCCGAAGACCCGGATCATCGTGTGCTGCGGTTCCGGTGGCGTCGGCAAGACCACGACGGCCGCGGCGCTCGGCCTGCGGGCGGCGGAGCGCGGCCGCAAGGTCGTGGTCCTGACGATCGACCCCGCGCGCCGACTCGCCCAGTCCATGGGCATCGACTCCCTCGACAACACCCCGCGCCGGGTGAAGGAGGTCAGCGGCGACGGCGAACTGCACGCCATGATGCTCGACATGAAGCGCACCTTCGACGAGATCGTCGAGGCGCACGCGGATGCCGAGCGGGCCGCCGCGATCCTGTCGAACCCCTTCTACCAGTCGCTCTCGGCGGGCTTCGCGGGCACGCAGGAGTACATGGCGATGGAGAAGCTGGGCCAGCTGCGGGCCCGGGACGAGTGGGATCTGATCGTCGTCGATACGCCGCCGTCGCGGTCGGCGCTCGACTTCCTGGATGCCCCGAAGAATCTGGGGTCGTTCCTGGACGGCAAGTTCATCCGGGTCCTGATGGCGCCGGCGAAGGTCGGCGGGCGGGCCGGGATGAAGTTCCTGAACGTCGGCATGTCGATGATGACGGGGACGCTCGGGAAGCTGCTCGGGGGTCAATTCCTGCGCGACGTGCAGACGTTCGTGGCGGCGATGGACACGATGTTCGGCGGCTTCCGCACCCGTGCGGACGCGACGTACCGGCTGCTGCAGGCGCCCGGCACGGCCTTCTTGGTGGTGGCGGCCCCGGAGCGGGACGCGCTGCGGGAGGCGGCCTACTTCGTGGAGCGGCTCGCCGCCGAGCAGATGCCACTGGCGGGCCTGGTGCTCAACCGGGTGCACGGCAGCGGCGCCGCCCGGCTGTCGGCCGAGCGGGCGCTCGCCGCTGCGGAAAATCTTGACGAGCGCCGCATTGTGGATCAGGAGACCGGGAAGGTAGGAGTTCGTAACTCCCCCGAATCTTCTGAGACTTCAGGGCATGACGGTTCTGAGGCTTCAGGGCACGACTCTTCCGAACCCCGGCTCGCCACCGACGTGACCGCCGGTTTGCTGCGGCTGCACGCCGAGCGCATGCAGCTGCTTGCGCGCGAGCAGCGGACACGTGACCGCTTCACCGCGCTCCACCCGGAGGTGGCCGTGGCCGAGGTGGCCGCGTTGCCCGGTGATGTGCATGACCTCAAGGGCCTGCGGGACATCGGAGACCGGCTCGCGGCCGGTTGACCGTCCGGCCGGAGCTGCCTGAGCCTGAGGCCGGGCCCGTGCGGACCCGCTCTCGTGGCTGTCCCGTGGCTATCCCACTGCGGCGTAGCTCTCGTAGTTCTCCTGCTCGTCGAACTCGTCGACGTCCAGCGGCAGGATGCCCGCACCACGCTCGTACTCGGTGCGTGCGGTCTCCAGCAGTCGGCGCCAGGACGTGACCGTGGGACGCCGGCGCAGCAGTGCGCGCCGTTCCCGCTCGGTCATGCCGCCCCATACGCCGAATTCGACGCGATTGTCCAACGCATCGGCCAAGCACTCGGTACGCACCGGACATCCGGTGCACACCGCCTTCGCCCGGTTCTGCGCTGCTCCTTGAACGAACAGTTCATCCGGATCGGTAGTGCGGCAGGCCGCCTGCGCACTCCAGTCGGTTACCCAGCCCATACCGGCGCCGTCCTCTCCCGAATCGAGGCTCCCCCACGGCGGTAGCGGCATATTCACCGCTGCCAGTTGAGGACGTTACGGAAGGTGGGCACAGCGCAACACCCCCTTCGGGCCCAATCTTGAATGGCCCGAACGGACTATGCGTAAGCGGCAGATCACCCGACGGAGTGACCTGGCGACATGCGTGAGAAACCCGGCAAACCGGGACAGTTCAGTTGAGTCACAACGGGCGTCAGGTGACGCAAGAGGCGGATTCGGACACAGGTCCGCCGGATTCGGGAACGGCAGACTCTGACCGGGGTCTTGATGCGGAACCGCACTGCTGTGACAGTTGAGAGCAGCTTAGGCCAAGGCATATACGCCTGTCCGGCGAATCAGAACGTAGGCTGCGCGTATGGGTAACAAGCTCTCGGGCGGCGGTCTGTCTCCACTTCAGCAGGCAGCCAAGTTCCTCGGCGTCAGCGTGCTCTCCGGAGCCGTGCTGGCCGGTATCGCCCTGCCCGCGGCAGGTGCGCTCGGCCTCGCGGCGAAGGGATCGGTCGAGGGGTTCGACGAGATCCCGGACCAGCTGCAGCAGCCACCGCTGAGCCAGCGCTCCACCATCCTGGACGCCGACGGCGGCGAGATCGCCACCGTCTTCTCGCGCGACCGCACGCTGGTGGACCTCAAGGACATCTCGCCGTACATGCAGAAGGCGATCGTCGCGATCGAGGACTCGCGCTTCTACGAGCACGGCGCGGTCGACCTCAAGGGCATCCTGCGCGCGCTCAATCAGAACGCGCGGTCGGGCGGCGTCTCGCAGGGCGCGTCCACCCTGACGCAGCAGTACGTGAAGAACGTCTTCGTCGAAGAGGCGATGGACGACCGCGAGAAGGTCGCCGAGGCCACCCAGCAGACCCTCGGCCGGAAGATCCGCGAGCTGAAGTACGCGATCCAGCTCGAGGACAAGCTGGGCAAGAAGAAGATCCTCGAGAACTACCTGAACATCACGTTCTTCGGCCAGCAGGCCTACGGCGTCGAGTCCGCGTCCAAGCGTTACTTCTCCAAGCCCGCCAAGGACCTGAAGCTGGAGGAGGCCGCGCTCCTCGCCGGCATCGTGCAGTCACCGAGCCGGTACGACCCGGTCAATGACTCGCAGGAGGCCACCAAGCGGCGCAACACCGTGCTGCAGCGCATGGCCGACGTGCACGACGTCTCGCAGGAAGAGGCCGACAAGGCCAAGGCGAAGCCCATCGCCCTCAACGTCAGCAAGCCCCAGGAAGGCTGCATCACGGCGGTGAAGGGCGCCTCGTTCTTCTGCCAGTACGTCGAGAACGTCTTCCTCAACGATCCGGCGTTCGGCGACACCCGCGAGGAGCGGCGGAAGGTCTGGGACCGTGGCGGCCTGAAGATCCAGACGACGCTGGACCCGCAGGCCCAGGAGTCGGTGCAGGCCTCGCTCAAGAGGCACGTGTACAAGGACGACCTGGTGGCCGGCGCGGCCACGATCGTCGAGCCGGGCAGCGGCAAGATCCTGGCGATGGGCCAGTCGAAGCCGTACGGCTACAAGAAGAACGAGACGGAGATCAACTACTCCGTCGAGAAGCGCATGAGCGGCGGGCTCGGCTTCCCGACCGGTTCGACGTTCAAGCCGTTCGTGGCGGCCGCGGCCATAGAGGGTGGCACGCCGCCGACCCAGTCGTACCCGGCGCCGTACGAAATGCCGTATCCCAGCCCGATCCAGGGCTGCGACACCACGTACAAGAACCTGCGCAACGAGAAGCTGGAGAACGAGGACGAGAAGGAGGTCGGCCCGTATGCGCTGAAGGACGCGATGAACCAATCGGTCAACACGTACTTCGTGCAGATGATCGCCGACATCGGCATGTGCCCGGTCCTCGACATGACCCAGAAGCTCCATGTGAACCAGGGTGACGGCGAGAAGCTCCCCGAGTCGCCCTCGGCGCTCACCCTCGGCTCCAACGCCATCACCCCGCTGACCATGGCATCCGCGTACGCGACCTTCGCCAACCGGGGCACGTACTGCTCGCCCGTGGCCATCGCCGCGATCCGGGACCCGAAGGGCAACAGCCTCGAGGTGCCCAAGTCGACCTGCGCTCAGGCGATGTCGACGCAGACCGCGGACACCATCAACACGCTGCTGCGCGGCGTGGTCGACTCCGGTACCGGCAAGCAGGCCGGCCTCGGCGACGGCCGAGCGAACGCGGGCAAGACCGGTACCACCGACTCCCGCAAGAACGCCTGGTTCGTCGGCTACACGCCGAACATGGCGGGCGCCGTCTGGGTCGGCAGTGCCATGCAGAACGTCGAGATGGAGAACATCACCATCGGTGGCCGCTTCCACCCGAAGGTCTACGGCGGTGAGGTCCCGGGCCCGATCTGGCGGGACGCCATGACCGGCGCCCTGGCCGGCAAGCCCGCGCCCCCCTTCAACATCGTCCACATCCCGGATGCCAAGGACAAGGACAAGGACAAGCCCGACGACGACCGCGACGAGGACGGCAAGCCCGGCCGTCCCGGCGGCAACGACAACGGCGGCGGCGACGGCGGGACCGAGGAGCCGTGGCCCGGCATCTCACTGCCGCCCGGCACCATCGGCGGCAACGACGGCGGCAATGGCAACGGCGGAGGGAACGGCGGCTGGCCGCAGGGTCGTTAGCCGCCTGTCCGGTACGGCCGCTGGATTCCTGTCCGATACGTAGGTGAGGGCGCCCCCTGAATCAGGGGGCGCCCTCACCTACGTACGGCGTCGAATGTCTGCAGCTGTAGCTGTAGCTGTCAGCCTGCGAGCAACTGCTTGACCACGGCCGCGACCCGGCCGCCCTCAGCGAGGCCGGCGACCTTCGGGTTCACGATCTTCATGACCTGGCCCATGGCGCGGGGGCCCTCGGCGCCCGCGGCCTTCGCCTCCTCGACGGCCTGGGCGACGATCGCCTTCAGCTCGTCGTCGCCGAGCTGCTTCGGCAGGTACTCGGCGAGGATCTCGCCCTCCGCCTTCTCCCGCTCGGCCGACTCGGCGCGACCGCCCTTCTCGAAGGCCTCGGCCGCCTCGCGGCGCTTCTTCCCCTCGCGGGTGATCACCTTCTGGACCTCGTCGTCGGAGAGCTCGCGCTTCTCCTTGCCCGCGACCTCCTCCTTCTGGATCGCGGCCAGGGTCATGCGCAGCGTCGAGGAGCGGAGCTCGTCACGCGCCTTGATCGAGACGTTGAGGTCTTCCTGCAGCTTGGACTTGAGGCTCATGGGGTCCAGTGTCGCAGGTGGGCGGGGCTGTCCGCGTGGGAGTTTTCCCCGCGTTGGGGCGGGCGGCGGGGGTCTGCAACGATGGGGCCATGCGCGCGCGATACGGAGTTCCCCTGTCCATTGCCGCGGCGGGCGCCGCCGGTGTGGTGTACGCGGCCGGGTTCGAGGTCCGGTCCTTCCGGCTCCGGCGGATCACGGTTCCCGTGCTGCCGCCCGGAATGCGGCCCCTCCGTGTCCTCCAGGTCTCGGACATCCACATGGTGGGCGGGCAGCGCAAGAAGGCCCGCTGGCTGCAGTCCCTTGCCGGGCTGCGCCCCGACTTCGTGGTCAACACCGGGGACAACCTGTCCGACCCGGAGGCCGTGCCGGAGGTTCTGGACGCGCTCGGCCCGCTGATGGAGTTCCCGGGGACGTACGTCTTCGGCTCGAACGACTACTACGGGCCCACGCTCCGCAACCCCGCCCGCTATCTCTTCGAGAAGGCCCGCGGCAAGCACGGCCTCAACGGCAACCCGCCGGTCGTCGGCGCCGTCCACAACCCGTGGGAGGGGCTGCGCGACGGCTTCGACGCGGCGGGCTGGGTGGGGCTCAGCAACAGCCGCGGCTCGCTGAAGATCGACGGGATGGAGATCGGGCTGACCGGCCTGGACGACCCGCACATCAAGCGGGACCGGTACGCGCGCGTGGCGGGCGGTCCGGTGCCGGGAGCCGACTTCTCCCTCGGCATCGTGCACGCCCCGTACCTCCGCACCCTCGACGCCTTCACCTCGGACGGCTACGAGCTGGTCCTCGCCGGGCACACCCACGGCGGGCAGCTCTGCATCCCCTTCTACGGCGCCCTCGTCACCAACTGCGACCTGGACACGCAGCGGGTGAAGGGGCTCTCCACGCACTCGGCGGGCGAGCAGACGTCGTACCTGCACGTCTCGGCGGGCTGCGGGACGAGCCGCTATACGCCGGTACGTTTCGCGTGCCCGCCGGAGGCGACGCTGCTGACGCTGGTGGGGCGCCGGGACTGAGGCTGGGGTGTCGTCGGTAGTGGGGCGTCGATAGTGGGGGCCCGGGGTCCGGGTCGTGAAGGCCCGGGTCGTGCAGGCCTGACGCGCGGCTGACAGGGGCGGCGTCTACCGTGTGGGCATGATCGCGCCGTTTTCCGGACATGTCCCCGCAGAGGCCGTCGTACCGCCGGTCCGCCGTCCGCTCGTCGCGATCGCGCAGGCCCTGGTCGCCCTGGCCGCGGTTGCCGGGACCGTGATCGACCTGATCCTGGGCAGTCCACTCCAGGTGCTCAGCTACTTCACGATCCAGAGCAATCTGCTGCTCGCGATCGTCTTCGGCGCCTCCGCCTGGCGGGCCTGGCAGGGCCGGCCGCCGCTGCCCGCGTGGATGACGGCCGGCGCGACCCTGTTCATCGCGATCACCGGGCTCGTCTACCACCTGGTCCTGGCCAACTCCTCCAGCGGCTTCTCCATGACCGGGGAGGTCACCCTCACCGGCTGGCGCGTCGTCTCCAACGACCTCCTCCACTCGGTGACCCCGCTCGGCGCCGCCCTGGTCTGGCTCCTCCTGGTCCGCCCCGGCGGCCTGCGGCTCGGCCACGCGGGCTGGTGGATGCTCTACCCGCTGGCCTACTTCTGCTTCGCGCTCGTACGCGGCGCGATCATGTCGCCGGGGTCCACGGCCCGCTATCCGTACCCCTTCCTCGACGTCGACCAGCACGGCTATCTCGGGGTTCTGGGCAATGGCGTGGTCTTCGGGCTGCTCTTCTACGCCCTGGCCCTGGCGATCGTCGGGCTCGACCGGATCCGGCCCGACCTGGGGGGTCGCGGAAACCGGATTTCGTCTCCGGGCGACGGTCCGCTAAAGTAATCGATGTCGCCGCGACGTGGTCAAACACGACAGCGACATCGGGGTGTAGCGCAGCTTGGCAGCGCGCTTCGTTCGGGACGAAGAGGTCGTGGGTTCAAATCCCGCCACCCCGACAGCTGAAGTACCAGGTCAAGGGCCTGATCCGGAATCCGGATCAGGCCCTTTCTGCGTCTCTGGCGATCGTTTGGGAGAAATCTGGGAGAAGATCTTGGCCGGGCTCTCCCAGGGGTCGGCCGACGTTGCACGACTGACGTCTTCGCGCACGCTTGCAGCCCTTTGTGCGTTCGCGAACTGGCCGCCGAGTCACGCGTTACCTGGGTGACGCAGATCACCCACTGCGCCAACAACCAGCTCTGGGTCGAGCGCAACGGCGCCTTCGTCGTGGAGGACACCCTCGGCAAGGACAAGGAGATGTGTCTCGACGCCGCGGGCCGTCAGAACAGCAGCAACATGGCCTGCAACGGCTCCACGACCCAGAAGTTCGCGTGCGCGCTCCGCCCTCGCCCCGTGATGTGCACATCGTTGCTCAGGCAGGACGCATCAGGAGCCTCCGCAGCCCCGGGGCTCCATAGCCCTCTGCGTTCGCCGGTGCCCAGACCTCCGCCAGGGTCTTGGTAGCCAGGGGACCCCGGCTACCAAGACCCACGGCTCAACGGACGGCAGGCCGCGAGTTCAGCCGGCGAGCTTGCCCGCGGGCTGTCGTACCGGGACGTTGATGCGGTTAAAGAGGTTGGTGATGGCGATCCACATGACGAGCGAGGCCATCTGCTTCTCGTCGAAGTACCGGATCGCCTCTTCCCACACGTCGTCCGGCACCGGCTCGCTCTTGTCGGCGATCCTGGTCGCGTACTCCGCCAGGGAGAGCGCAGCCCGCTCGCTCGCCGTGTAGTACGGCGCCTCGCGCCAGGCCGCGACCGCGGATATCCGCTCCTCGCTCATACCGGCCTTGCGCGCCTGCGCCGCACCGGCGTCCACGCAATATCCGCATCCGTTGATCTGGCTCACGCGCAGATGCACCAGCTCCAGGGTCGCGTCGGGCACGCCACCCGCGCGGGCGCTCTCCATGAGCTGGTGGATGTTCTGTACGACGCCGGGGAGAACCATCGCCGGGCTCTTCATCCGCGCCTTGACGGCCACGGGTGCCTCGGTGGCCTGGTTCGCATGCTGGTTGGTCATGGTGTGCGCTCCTTGGTTTCTCGGTTTGCTCGGTGTGAGTGGTCTGTGGTCATGAGGGGCTGGGCCGGCAGGAGACGTTGATCGTGTACTCGCGCTGGTGGCGGTGGTGCGCCGAAGGTGTCGACGGTCAGGCGAAGGACTCGGGGCCGAAGCGGCCCCAGGCCACAAAGACGGCCAGGGCGAGGTAGAGCACCTCGGCGACGGCCGTCGCCCACAGACCGCGACGGACCCGGACGACGATCGCTCCAACGAACAGCAGGGCCACGCCGGTCGCGGCCACCGGAACCAGGGCCGGCGCGATGCCGAGCACGGCGGGCAGGATCAGCCCCACCGCGCCCATGAGGTCCACCACCCCAAGTGCCTTCAGCGCGGCCGGACTGAAGTCCTCGGCCCAGGCGGCGTAGCCTCCCGCGGCCAGGATCTTCTCTTTCGGGATCACCAGCTTGGCGCTGCTGGCGAAGAGCACGGCCGCCAGCACTCCGGCGACGATCCACAGCGCAACGTTCATGGTTGACAGCCCCCAGGCTTCATGTCGGAATCGGTTCTCGTATCTCTGACGGCCGGCGGCGAGGAACCCAGACACGTGGATGGCAACGAATTGCTCGCGAAGCACTTCGAGGAGCATCGGAGCCACCTACGGGCGGTGGCCTACCGGATGTTGGGGTCGCTCAGCGAGGCAGAGGACGCCGTCCAGGAGACCTGGCTCAAGGCCGCCAGAGCCGACACCGCAGGCGTAGCGAACCTGGCCGGCTGGCTGACCACCGTGGTGAGCCGGGTGTGTCTGGACATGCTCAGGTCCCGCGCGTCACGCCGCGAGGACTCCCTCGACGAACACGGCACAGGCCCCAGGGCGCCGCTTCGGCGGCACACCGACCCCGTGGAGGAGGCTCTGCAGGCGGACTCTGTCGGCTTGGCGCTGCTGGTCGTCCTGGACAAACTCTCCCCGGCCGAACGGATCGCCTTCGTCCTGCACGACCTGTTCGCCGTACCGTTCAGCGACATCGCCCCGATCGTCGACCGCAGCCCCGAGACGACGCAGCGGATCGCCAGCAGGGCGCGCCGACGGGTGCGAGGCAACTCCGGGCCGGACAGCGACGACCGTATGCGGCGGTACCGCGCCGTCGAGGTGTTCCTGCAGGCCGCACAGGACGGCGAGTTCGAGGCCCTCCTTGCGATGCTCGATCCGGACGTGACCTACCGAACGGACGAGGCCGCGCGTCTGCTGGGTGCGGGGACCGCCCTCGACGGCGGCCGAGTCCTCGCCGAAGCGTTCTGCGGAAAAGCACAGATCGCCCGGGCGATCATGCTCGACGGCGAGCCGGGCATGGTGCTGGCCCCGCACGGCGAACTGAGGCTGGTCCTGACCTTCCGATTCGCGGGCGCTCGTATCGCCGAGATCCACGCGGTCGCGGCGGACGATCGACTGTCGCGAATGGAACTCACGGTGCCATAGCCCAGAGCCCGTTGGATCGTGCGTCAGCGCCGATGAGGACGGTCAGGGCTTGATGACGTGCAGGACCCGGAGGCCGCAGGGGCACCCTGTCTCGCCTAGCAAGTCCGCGCTGGGTCGAGGATGTCCAACCACACGTCGATCTGCTTGGCCTCAACGATGAACTTCTTGCTGTCCTCGCGTACACGCCGGTACCTCGCCACGAGATCACGCGCCGTTTCCTCGACGTCGTCGGCGAATGTCCGATGTACCAGGTCGTGCCAGTCGGTTCCGCCCCTCTCGCAGCGATGCAACTGATCCAGTGGCAGCTTGCGGCATGCGGCCCAGGTCACGAATTCAGGGGCGTACAGGAGCAAGCGATCGTGTCCGGTCGGCGAAGCCCCTCTCAGTCGCTTCAAGACCCGATGAGCAACGTCTCGTGCCTCCACCGCGCGCTGGACACTGAATGCATGCACGTCCTGATGGAAGAGAGCGCTGTAGTCGGCACCGTCTGCGTCCGACCACAGCGCATGCAGACCTTCATCGGTGCTCACACGGTGGATCAGAGAAGGCCAGGGAGAGCTGACTGTGCAGGCGAGAGCACGAGTGACATCCTCCATGGTGTATCCGCAGGGATGCGGGCCTGAGACGATCCCTCGCCGAGGGTCGAAGAACCCCCCTTCCTTCCTGAACTCCACGGAGATTCGGGCGAGATGGGCGCAACGTGAGAGGCGATCCTGTGGGTGGACGGCGTTGGTGTAGTCCCATGTCTCGGCGCTGAGCCGCCGGATCCGCTCCCGGTCTGCTCCTGTAACAATCTCCAGCCGCACATCAGCCTGGTCGAGGTGCCCAGCAGACACTTCACGAGCAACGTGGGCCAGGACTACGAGCCGCTGAAACCCGTGCAGGCATTCCAGGCCGATAACCTCAATGCCTCCATCACCACGAGGAAGCACAGCGTCTGCACCCAACGCCAAGGGATCGCCTACAGCACCGAAGTCCCAGGGTCGGCTACGGAGCATCTCTGCCAAGCGACGGTTTTCCTCACTGCTGGGGAGATACCCTCGTCCGCTCCGGAGGAGGATCGCGGCGTCTGGGGCCTCGGCTAGCCCAGCGAGCTCTCGCCCTGACACTACGAGCGACAAACGGTCACCAAGCGACGCGAGTTGCCTGGGGTACAGAACCAACCTGGGTCGACTGGGTGCTACTCGCTGGCCGCGAGGATCGGGATACCAAGCATCATGCGGCTGACTCTGAGGATTCATGCTCTGCCAACGGCTGCCCTGCGCCAGGGTTTTCGATCTAGACACAAAATGTGGCCGCAAGGTCCAAAAGCCGCACTGTCCTCAAATATGAGGCCGCGCATACCAGTCCTCTCAACGCAGCTCCCGCGGGACCCCGTTGGTTCCACAGGGGCAAGCAGCACGTCGGGCACAGCAAGTTCACTGCGCCCGACGCTGATCATGGGTTGAATGCTTCAGCGGGCCCGAAGCAACCTGTCGAGTACGGCCACCGGCGAACGAGGACCCATCGAAAGGCGGGCGTCGAGTGCTGACTCCCACTGCTGGGTAAGGCCCGCTATGAGACGTCGCCGCATGCCAGGAGTTACGTGGGCGTACCGGGCCGAGACCGAGCCGTCGAGGTGGCCCATACGCTCGTCCATGAGGACCTTCTCTGTGCCGAGGTCTTCCATCTGGGCACGGTGGGTATGCCGCAAGCCGTGTGGGGTCAGGCCCTTGGCGATCGGGAGCCAGCAAGAGTCGGCGCGGCCTTGGGAGTTGCGACCGCGGATCGGGAGGCCGGGATACGGCTCGCCGAGGATCGGGACAGGGCGGGCTTCCTGGGGTGCCTTCTTCGGATACCAGCCGGAGACTGCGGGCGTGAACAGCCATGTGGAGAAGCTGTTTCGGCGCCAGTGGGACGCGTGCTCGGATGTCGTGCCGCCACGTATGAAGCCGAGGTCAGCGATGGCGTGCTCCACCTTGGCCCGCGTGGCTTCAGTGACGCGCTCGGGGCGATTGAGGACGTTGGACACCGTGCCCGTCGAGACGTCGGCACGGCGTGCCACGTCAACGAGCTTGGCGCCCTGGTGGCCGCCGGTTCGGGCTGCGCCGAGCCCGCGGTACACGTAGGTCTTGCCGTGGCACGGGCAGGGCTGCGGCTTAGTACGGGCGATGTGGTCGAAGACCAGGGACGAGAGCCAGTCCGTCGAGTCGATGGTGCGGTAGCTGTCGTCCTTGGGCGGGCAGCGGACGAACTCCCCGGTGTCGAGTTCGTACAGCTGCCACTCAATGCGGAAGGCTTCCGGGCGGACGAACTCGGTCTCCAGGCCCACTAGTTCGCCCCAGCGTATGCCGGTATAGCCCTTGTGGACCGTCGCGACGAACTCGTCGTCGCGACCGGAGAGCAAGGAAGCCCGCTCAGCGGCCAGCAGGATGCCGAGTGCGTCGGTGATGACCTTCTCCGGGCCACGGTCGCGGGAGCGGCCGGCGCGCCTGCCCCGGCCTCGGCGTCTGGTGGCCGGGTTCGCAGTGATCAGGCCCTCGTCGACCGCGTCTTCGAGAATCAGGTGGAGCGTGGAGCGCCAGGTCTTGACGCTGGAGGCCGCGTACGCGGCCCGCTCCTTCTTCGCCCACGCGTCGACGTCGGTGCGCAGGATGCCGGCGAGCGCCTTGTCCTCGAAGTCGGGGAGCAGGTGCTCCTCGATGTGGCGCTTGTAGTTCTGCATGGTGGACGCGGCCAGGTCCTGGGCCTCGTACCAGCGACTCGCGTACTCGCCGAAGGTCTCCTGGCCGAGGTCCGGAGCACGCCAGACGCCACGCCGTACCTTGGCCTCTTCCTCGTCCGCGGCCTGCTTCGCCTCGCGCTTGGTGGCGAACTTGATCACGGCACCGGTGGCATCGGTGAGCGTGGGGTACTTGCCGTCGGCCAGCTTGTAGCGGGCTCGCCAGTAAGTGGCGCGCTTCTCTGCGTATCCCATGTGGCCCTCCCCCTCTTCCGGTGTCTACGCAGCGGTGTCGTAGTTGCTCTGCCGGGCACGGCGCGGCGGCCTGGCCCGTAGACGCGGTATCGGCGTCACGGCAGGTTCTTCTCGCCGGCGGGCGGCAGGCCGGGGCGCGGGCGTCCGGGCAGGGGGCGCGCTCGGGGCTACATTCGTCGGGCCCGTCTCCTGGAGCCGGATGATCTCGGCGAGGTGCTCGGCGGTGAACCGGTAGGCGCGGCCGACGCGGGTGTGCGGAATGAGGCGTCGGCGGGCGCGGTCCTTGACCCACCAGGTGGAGCAGCCGAGTGCTTCGGCTACCTCCGCGGGGCCGTGGAGACGCGGCAATGGACTGCTACCCGATCGCGGGTTCTGGTTGCTGGCATGCGGTATCGCGGGTCGGCGCAAAGGGGTTCCTTCTCTGGCACGGCGGGGTGACTCCGCGGCGTGCCGGTGCGAGGTTCAGATGCGGGCGAGGTGGAGTGGGCTGCCGCTCGCGGGTGTTGGCGCACCCAGGCCGAGTCGGCAGCGAGGACCGTTACATGGCCTCGGCGAGGCAGGCCGGCAGAGGAGGACCGGGAGCGGTCCATCTCCCTGCGGCCCGTGTCTGTGGCAGGTGCATCGGCATGCGTCAGTTGTAGCTCTGGATCGCCGATTTCGGTAATCGGAGATCGCATGCTATAGATACCGGCCCCCTATTCAACGCCGAATACACAGACCGAGAACGGGGGGTCAGATTTTGACCCCCTCGACTCGATCGCGGAACCAATCCGCTGTCCCTCTCGCGGAACACGAATTCACCATCGATGCCAGCAAACTGGGATGGCATGCCTGCTCGCAGGAGGCAAGGTTCCTGAGTTTGGAACCCAAGAGGGGCTTTGACTTGCCTAATCGGTTCTCGTCGCTACTGTCGACGAGGTCCCCAATATGGATCGGGGCGGAGAGGCGACTTTTCTTTTCTTCTTGAGCAACCCCTGGACTTATCCGGGGTGGGTGTGGCTTTGTTGTCGTGCCCAAACAGAGGGGCCCCCGGCGCGCCAACGCCGAGGGCCCTGAGTCCCTACTACCGATATCGCCCGCATCTGAACGAAGCGGTGGCGGTTGCACGCCACCGAGTGAGGAACGTCTATGCCCCACAGTAGGGCCATCACGGCGCTACACGCATCCCCGTCGTCGAACACCACGCCTCAGCCCCCGGCCTTCAACGTGAAGGCGGGGCGATAGGTATGGCGCGGATACGCACCATCAAGCCTGAGGCGTTCGCCTCGGAGTCGCTGGCCGCCGTCAGCGTCCATGCCGAGCGGACCTTCTTCGGGCTGCTCACCCAGGCAGACGACCACGGTCGCTTCCGCGACCAGCCGGCGGTCATCGCCGGCGTGCTGTGGTCCCTGCGTCCTGAGCACAGCCCGCTGGACGTTGAGGACGACCTCAACCAGCTCGACACGGCTGAGCTGATCTGCCGGTACGAAGGCGAGGACGGCAAGCGATACCTGCACGTCGTCGGCTGGAGCCGGCACCAGAAGATCAACCGGCCGAGCGGCAGTCGCTGCCCAGCCTGTCCTCGCCACGACGGGAGCCGTCCCGCCGCGGCCGCTGCTGGGTCCCAAGTGGCTCTCAGCGAAACGGCAGTGAGCCTTCACGACGGGTTCAGTGAGGGCTCCGATCATCCGCGCATCCGGCTGCGGATTCGCGAAGCTGCAGGTCAGGACGGATTCAGTGAGCCTTCAGTGCACACTCCTGTTCCGGATCTTGGATCTAGGACCATGGATCTAGGAAAGGGATCATTGGGGGGCGCGAGCGCCCCCGCGCCCTCCCCTGCCTCTGCAGCGGTCTCGGTCTCGGCCAAGGAGCTGCTCGCCGAATACGTCGCCGCCTGTGCGCACCAGCCGCCGGAGAAGTTGCTCAGGCATCTGGGCCGGGAGATCAACCAGCTGCTCGGCGAGCGCATCGACGCGGCGCACATCCGCAGAGGGCTGGAGCGCCTGCGCGCCAAGGGGCTGAGTCCCAGCGTGCTGCCCAGCGCGGTCAACGAGGCCATGAATGCAGGCCAGTCCATATCCCCTGCCCACGGGCGAACTTGGGCCAGCTCGGCCGAGATCGCGGCCGCGTACGGGAGTGGCCTGTGACCGCAGCTTCCCGTGAGCCGCAGCCGGTGCACGCCGCAGTGCTCAAGCTCAATGCGATGCTCGCCAAGCGGGGGATCGACCCCAACGCCCCGCTCCCCGAGGACCCTCCGGAGCACCTCGCCGCTCTCGAACTGGCTGAGGCCCGCATCCCCGACCTCTACAAGAACGCGGTCGCCGACCACCCCACGGTGCAAGCGTGGATCCAGGAGATCGCCCGACTCGGCCGGACAGGGCCAGGGGGTGCTCCCGGCATCGACCACGGCCCGTCCTTGCTGATCCTCGGGCCCGTCGGGAGGGGCAAGACCCGTCAGGCGTACGGCACCGTCCGAGGGTTGCTCACCACCGGCGTGCGCCTCAGATGGCAGCTCATCACGGCCGCCGACATGTACAGCGCCTTGAGCCCGCGCCCTCGTGTCGACTCCGAAGCGGAGTTCTGGCGTCTGGCGCGGTGCCCTCTGCTCATCATCGATGACCTCGGGGCGGACAACCCGTCGGAGTGGGCACGGAAGATGACGTACCGGCTGATCAACTACCGGTACAGCGAGCGGCTTCCCACGGTGTTCACCACCGACCTCACGCCTGCCGAGCTGCGGGCCGCGATCGGTGAGCGCAGCGCATCCCGCCTCGTCGAGATGGCCTATCCGGTGGTCCTCGACGGTGAGGACCACCGGCGCGATCCCGCACGCCGCGCAGGGTTCCAGATGGCTCCCGCGCTCCCACCGCGGCCGACCGGGTTCCCCTCGGGATCGCCTGCCTCCGGTCCGCGGCGGTAGTCGGCACTCGCCCCCTGCTGCCTGGCCGAACCCACTAACCATCCACCTTCACCGCCCTCCGGGCATGCGCCGGATCCGCATGCCCGGAGGGCCCTCTGGAGACCACCTATGCCTGCCACCGATTCCTCTAACGTCGTGACCTACCTGTCCTGTTGGGGCCGCGCCTGATGCTGCCGTCCTTCCTCTCAGGGAACCCCCTGTATCCCGTCCTCGCAGGGCTGGCACTGGTCGCCATCGGGCTGCTCATCGGCCTGCTGTTTCGCCGTCGTCCTCGACCGGATGGCGCCAAGCGCTCAGGCGGCGTGGCTTCTGTGGGGTTCGGCTTCGTCGCCGCCGCGCTCAATACCGCCTTCAGTGCCGACACCAGCTGGCGGTTCGCCGAGCACCACCTCGGCATGAACAGCACGACCGAACGGTCGATCCTCTTCGCCGCCGGCGAGGTGTCCCTGGTCGCCTGCGCGGGGCTTGCGCGGCGCAACCTGCACAGCGAGAAACGGGCACCAGGGGTGCCCGGAGTCCTGGTCTGGCTGATCACAGGCGTTCAGATCATCCCCGCCTACTCCGAATCGGGACTCCTGGGCGGCACCGTCCGTGCCGTCTTCGGACCGGTCCTAGCCGCGTTGCTCTGGCACGAGGCCATGGGGGTCGAGCTGCGCGGCCGCATGGCGGACGCCAAGTCCCGCAGCCTGCCTGCCCGGATCATGAGAGAGATCGGTCAGCGGGTCCTCTCCCGGCTCGGTCTCGCCGAGCGCGATCGTGATGCCGAGCAGATCGGACGCGACCGTGCCATGACCGAGGCGGTCACACTGGCCGCCCAACTCGCCGCTCCGATCGACAGGGGCGGGAGCTGGCTCAGCAGGCGTCGCTTGCGCCGTCTGTCCACGGCCATCGACCGTGCCCAGGTCGGCACGGATGCCCGTCAGCGCGAGCAGCTCCTGGAGCGGCTCGCCGCCCGTCGGCATGCGGCCGAGCTGCTCACGACGGAGCTCAAGTCGCCCTGGTCCCAGGCTGGCCAGGGCGAGCCGCGGTTGGACCAGCCATTCGACAGCCACAAGCACACGAGCGGAGCAGTCCCCGCAGGCGACTCGACTTCCGGAACCGGTCCGCTTTCCCACAACCGGTCCCACCCCGCGAGTGGCTACGCACCGGATGAGCTCCCTGTCCTGGAGGAGCACGGTTCCGCACCAAGCCCCACTGGTCTGAAGCCCTCCGAAGCCGTTCCGGAACATGCGGCGCCTACGCCCAAGCGCACAGGCCGGCCACCGGACATGACCCTCGACGAAGTTCTGGCCGTCGGGCGCACGATCCTGGAGCGCACAGGGGCCGGCTCTGTTCCTCACCGGACCTATCGCGCGGAGATCGCGAAGCTCGAGCGCAAGACCGCCAACGAACTGATCGCGCAGGCGCGCGACATCTTGGCGCAGGAGCGGGCCACTACACGGGACTCAGACGAGGGCATCGAGTAACGGCACGAGGCCCAACGGCTGATGGGCGTACCGGAAGTACTTCCGGTACGCCCATGGCTCCTTGTCCTCGACCGGTACGAGGGATCACCAGCGGGCTCGGCAGCTCTCCCCGGACCGGTATCCGCTGTGCCGCCCACCCATCGTGCATGCCCCAGAGCGGCCACGAACCTGCACCACCACTCCCCATCGCCCGACAAAATACGGAGACGACTCCATGCACGACCAGCACGACCCTGCCTCCACCGACCCCGTGGGCAGTGAAGGCTCCATACCTGCCCCAGGCGGAGCAAGTTGGAGGTTCAGACACTCCCCCGCAGGGGGTGCGCCCGAACCGGACCCCGCCCCGGGGGCGGCGGGGCCCGACCAGCGCCAGGGGGCGCCGGACGGGAAGGCTGCGACCGAGGGCGGATCGCAGCCGGCAGCCGGGGCCGACGCCAAGAAGCGCAAGTCACGTCCGCGCGGCAAGACGCAGAGCGCCGCCTACAGCGTCCGACTTCACACCCATGAGCACGCCATGATCGACGCTGCCGCGAAGCACGACGAGATCAGCCTTGCCGGATTCCTCGCCAAGGCCGGCCTGGCCGCCGCCCGTGACCGGTTCCGGTCCGCCGCCGCCATCGCCGACGACCGCGACGTCCTCAGTGCGCTGTTCGTGCTCAAGCGCCATTTCGGCTGGGCCGGCAGCAACCTCAACCAGGTCGCCCACGCCCTCAACTCCGGTGGCCGGGACCCGAACCTCGACCAGGCCATCGCAGACGTACTGCACACCCGCGATGCCCTCCAGGACCTCATCGACCACATGCTCAACCGCCACAAGGACCAGACCGCTTGATACCTCGCATCCACAAACAGGGCAGCCGCACCATCGGCCTCATCCACTACCTGTACGGCAAGGGCACCCACGAGGAGCACGTCGACCCGCACCTGGTCGCGTCCTTCGACGACATGGCACCCGACCCCGGCCGCAACCCACAGGCGACGGAGAAGGATCTCGAGCAGGTCCTCGACGAACCGCTGCACCTCCTCGACGCCGACCAGCGCCCGGACAAGCACGTCTGGCACTGCTCAGTGCGCGCCGCCCCCGACGACCCGGTCCTCAGTGACGAACAATGGGGCGAGATTGCCCGCCGCATGGTCGCGGCCACCGGCATCGACCCCGGCGACGGCGCGGGCTGCCGCTGGGCGGCGGTCCGGCACGCCGCCGACCACATCCACATCATCGCCACCCTCATACGCGAAGACGGCCGCCGCCCAGACCATCACCGCTCCGGCCAGCGCGCCCAGGCCGAAGCCCGCCTCATCGAGGCCGAGTACGACCTCCATCGCGTCCAGTCCGGTGACGGCACCGCAGCGAAGCGGGCTACCAGCGCCGAGCGCCACAAGGCCGAACGCCAAGGCCGAGAGCGCACCGCCCGCGAGGAGCTGCGCGAAGAGGTGCGCCGGGCGGCGGCCGGCGCCACTTCGACCGACGAGTTTGTCGACCGTCTCAAGAACGCCGGGCTCCTGGTGCGCACCCGCGTCCTGCCCTCCGGTGACCTGCAGGGCTACAAGGTCGCGCTACCCGACGACCGCAACAAGGATGGGAAGCCGGTCTACTACGCCGGATCCACCCTCGCCCCCGACCTGTCTCTGCCCCGCATTCAGGAACGCTTCGCCGCTAGCTCGACGGCGCCAGACGACTCAGGGGCTGTCCGCTCCAGCCCCATGAAGCTGTCGCCCCCGGCAGCCGCGCGGCGTACCACCGCGCAGGCGGCATGGGCAGCCCTGCTCGTCATCGACCAAGGCGACGAGGGCGCGGCAGCGGCCCAGATCGCCGCGACCGGCGAGGCCCTCGACGCGCTCGCCAAGACCTCTGCTCTCCACACCCGACGCGAACTGCGGGAAGCAGCCTCGGCATTCGAGCGGGCCTCCCGTTCCCACACCCGAGCCGAGTTCCGCCACGCGCAGGACCTTCGCCGGGCAGCGCGCGATCTGGTCAGGAGCGGGCCCGCGCTCGGCCGGGGCGAGGACGGGGCGGGCACCGCGATGGTCCTGGACATGCTGGCCTTCCTAGCCATCGCCGCCGCGCACTGGCACGCCCAGCGAGACCACGCCCAGCAGGCCGAAGCCGCCCGCCGGGCCGCCGAGCACCTGCGGGCCGCCTACCAGCAAGCCGCCCGCGAACCCCTCATCGTGCTGCGCGAACGGGGCCGCCACATCGCACCGTCCCTACGCCGCCAGCACGAGGCCACCGTGCGCGCTGCCCTGCCCGAGCTTGCCGACACGGTGCTGGCCGAACCCGGCTGGGACGCCTTGGCCGGGACCCTCGCCGACGCCGAACATGCAGGCCACGACCCACACGCTCTGCTCGCCGAAGCCGCCGCACTGAGGGAGCTGGACACCGCCAGCTCCATCAGCGAAGTCCTCCTCTGGCGGCTGCGCCGCACCGCGGACCTCCCGGTCTACGCAACTCCGGCTGCGGGAGCCACCCAGGCCAAGGCCACCCGCCCGGCCTCCGCACGGCAGATGCCGACACCGTCGACACCCCGTGCACCAAGCCGCTGATCACAGCAACGGCTCCGCGTTCATCGACAGCAGCCTGGTAGGAAGCCACATGGCTGGTCGGCCCGGCCATAGGCTGTCGGGCCGACCAGCATCCCCAGACGCCCCGCGCCACTATGTTGCCGAGGTGGGCGTAGAGCCGGTCGTCCCGGTGCTACGGTCGCCCGTATGACGCTCTCGGCAGCACCAACTCGTGCCGTTGACCTGCGGGTTGAACCCGTTGATGAGGTCCTGGACCGCGTTGAGCGGTCACTCCAGACTCGCCTGGATCGCAGCACCGCGGTACGCAAGCGCCGCTCCGTCGGGGCACGGACGGACCGCGACACCTGGGTGCGCATCGAGAGGCGCGGGCTCGACAAGATCGGCCCCCAGGGTTGGAACGGCACCGAGTGCGCCGCGCTTCTCGATGGGATCACCCAGCCTGCTTGGCAGGGCTGTGTGGTCTGGCGGGATGCGGACGAACCAGTGATGTGGCGAGCCGACGAGACCGGGATCCTGCCGGGGCCTCCGATCGGCACCGCCGTACTGAGCGAAGACCCAGATCTGCCGGATGCATGGTGGCAGGGATTCAACGCCTCGCTCGATGCACTCATGGCCCAGGACACCAGCCGCATCGCTACGCCGGACACCGAGACCATCACCCAGGCTCTCGTCACCGAGTCCCTCCGCGGCGCGTTCTCCGACGATTTCGACACGACCGTCGAGCGCTGGGTGCCGGCCCACGCCGATCTGAACTGGGCGAACATGACCGCACCGACGTTCTGCCTCTTCGACTGGGAGGACTGGGGCAACGCGCCGCGCGGGCTGGACTCGGCTTCGCTGTGGGGTAGTTCGCTTGCCGTTCCGGCTCTGGCCGATCTCGTCTGGCACGAGCGCAGGCACGACTTCGAGAGCCGGGACGGCAAGTTGATGACTCTGTTCGTGTGCTCGAAGATCCTGGGGCCGGATGCGCATCCGGAGGACCCTCGGCTCAAGCCTGCTCGGCGTGTGGCGGAGCAGATCGTGGCGGAGCTTCAGGCGGGCTGACCAGGCATCCGGTCCCGAAGGAGGTTCCGGTAGTTGTCGATTGCCCGCCCATCGACCTGGCGGGACAGCGCGCCGATCAGGTCGCCCAGGTGGGCGGGGTCGTCGGTTCCCACGGCAAGCGCGCCGACCTTGGGGAGCTCGTAGGCGGCCCGGAAGGCAGCCTGTATGCGGGAGAGTCCGTTGCTGTCCCGGAGGAAGACGCGGGGGTCGATCCGGTCCCACACCGGGGCGTTCGTGCTGCCTCCGAAGGGGCTCATGCCCCACACCGCACCTTGGTCCAGGCCCCATGCCGCGGCGACCGTATCCGCCGCGTCGAGCGTCCTGATGCCGACCAGCAGGCCGGCGCGGACCATGAGGACGGATGGCCTCGGTGTGGTCGCGTCGATCAGGTCCCGTAGCGGTGACGGGTTCCAGGACGCGACGCCCCAGGCTCCACACAGCCCGTTCGATGCAGCCTCCTCCAGGGCGGCGCATGCCTGGGCCAAGGCTTCCCGGCCGTGAGCGGGGCCTTCGTGGAGCGAGTGTTCCGGGTTGTGCAGGAACACCACATCCGGCTCGCGCCCGAGAACCCGGGCCGCCTGCTCCACGGCCCCGTACAGCCGCCGGGGCTTCAGGGAGTGCTCCGCCCTGTCCGGTGCCGGGAAGTACCCGACCTTCGTGGACAGCCTGAACTTCGGCAGTAGGTCGCCGGCCATCCGCGCCAGAACTTCGTGCGAGTGGAAGCCGAGGTAGTTCGTGCTGGTGTCGATCGCGGTGACACCGAGGTCCAGTGCTCTGGTCAGGAGGCGGCGTTCGTGACGAGACCGGTGTAGCCCGAGGACAGTTCGGGGGTCAGCGTCGCGCATATCTCCTCCTTCACCAGGATCTCGGCGACCTCCACAACGTCCGTCCCGACAACTGCTGCTGCTTGCTGCAGGGGGACCGGCTTGCCGCTCAGCAGCAGACGCAGTGCCGGCACGGCCTTAGCTGCGAGGGTGATCTTCTTCCCCGAGGCGAGGACGTCGACCGTCTCGCCGTTCTCGTGGATCTGCGGCGGGAAGTGGGTGGTGCACACGACGGCGTCGAGCGGGCCGAGGACGTCGAGGAACGGCACGTGCCGGGGAAGCGTTGTCGCCTGCTCGTACGCCGCCAGAAAGTCGGCAGGAGTCCGCTCCCCGATCAGCTGGCTGGCCGCAGTGGCCAGCGCCTCGGTATCGGTCCCCTGCACGCGGTCCAGGTCGTGCCGGAAGATCTCGCGCTCGCGGCACCAGTCGGCCAGCCAGGCCATCCAGCTCGCGCCCGTGCGCTGCGTGATCCCGAACGTGACGTGCAGGCTGTTGCCCGATCCGTGGCCGTTGCGGGTCGCCTGGTGCCAGTGGCCCCGGGGGATGTGCATCACGTCGCCGGTCTCCATCACCCCAGCCCAGACGATCTCTTCGGACGGGGTGGAGTTGGGGTCGGCGTCGCGGTACATGGGCGCGGTGCGGGAGGTGCCGCGTACTTCCCACTCCTTCTCGCCGGCGAGCTGGACGATCAGCACGTCGTGATCGTCCCAGTGCAGCGGGAAGCCCGAGGCGTCGTTCGTCGTCAGGTACGCGTTGACCTGCACGCGCTCGCGGGACCACCACTGCAGCGCCCGGCAGGCGACCTCCATCGTCGGGTCGAAGACGTTGGCCTGGTCGAGGATGAGCGTCGCTCCCTCCCTCAGCAGCCTGCCCAGACTGCGCATGTTGACCATGGGGACGCTCTGGCCCCGAGGGCTGACCGTGTCGGTGTAGTAGATGGCCGGGTGGACTTCGTCGCCCTTCTGGAAGCACCGGAACTGCGGGCGGTTCAGGCTCCTGCGCATGGCGATGTCGAGCAGGCGGTTCGGGGTCAGGATGCGGGAGACGAAGGTGGGGTCGTCCATGCGTCCCCGCACGAAGCCTTTGCCGAGCGTGTCCACTCCCTTCCACCCGAGTGCTGCCTCGATGGCGTTGATCAACTGGTGTTCCATCACTGCCTCCTCATGAGTACGAGCGCGTGGCACGGGCTGCGGCGGGGGCCGCCTTAGCAGACCGAGCGGCCCCCGCCGCCTGGTGCTATTCGGTGTCGGTCAGGTTGCCGTCACCGCCCGGCCACGGTGAATCGCCGGAGCTGCCCTGGTTGTCGGACCGCAGGCTGTCGTACCGGTCGTGGACGGCGGTCAGCTCTTCTACCGCCACCAGAAGGCCACTCTGGGCCGGAGGCGATGTCGTGTTCTCTGCCACCTCGTGCTCCTTCCTCTTCTGTTCCCCCGCCGGATATCCGGCGGGAAGTCGGGGCCGCCCTCACGGCCGTGAGGGATACGGAGTACGCGAGGGCGGCTGTCAGCGAGCAGCTCGGCGGGCTGCGGTGGGCAAGGTGCTTGAGTCCTTGCGCATGTTGGCCTGCAGGACGCGCTGGTCCAGCTCGTACAGGCAGGCGCGGCAGGCGAAGACCGCGGCGTGCATTCCGCTGGACTGCACAGGGCCGATCCACGTCACCTCGACGTCGTCGCGCCCGCACCAGAGCCAGCATTCGCCGTGTGGCTGCCACGCATGGCGATCCCAAAGGGCATACGCAGTCGGCTCGCCCGTGGCCGGGTCGATGTCTCGGCGGGTGGGCCGGAACACGACGTCGGGGTCAGGCAGAGGCGTCGGCCGTAACGTGTGCCGGCTCATTACGCGACCGCCTGGACGAGAGCCTTGCGCGCGGCTCTGACATCGGTCTCGTGCCACACCTTGAAGAACCGGCGCAGGACGGCGGCTCGGACGGCGGGTGCCGACTTCGGGAGCGCGAGCTCTGCCCATACGTGCTTCCCGCGGTCGGCGGGTTCCCAGCCTGATCGTGCGGCGAGGACATCGACCAGCGCCAGGCCGCGCCCGCTCTCATCCTCAAGCTCGATATAACTCGCCTGCGGAGGCACCCGATTGGCGTCGAGGACGTCGATTACCAAGCTGCCTGGGCGGTGGTACAGGGTGACCGTGATGGGCCCTTCCCCGTGGACCACCGCGTTGGTGATGAGCTCGGAGGCGACCAGACGGACGCCGTCGGATGCCTCGTCGTCGAGAGGGACACCCCACGCACGCACCTGGTCAATGACCTTGCGCCGCGCGGCAGATACCTCTCCGCGCGTACCCGCAAGAACGAAACGAGTGACGAGTGTGGGCATGACGGACGCCTCCAAAGACCTGGAGAGCGGCTCCATCCCCGAGGGAGGACAGAGGGACGGAGCCGCCGAACTGGGGAGCCGGCCCGAGAAGTCCAGTGCGTGTGCTCTTGAGCGGCTGATACTCAGTCAACGGCCGTGGTGCGCAAGCCCGGAACGTTTCTGGGGGGTTCCTCTTGGGGACGCCCCTCCATACGCGTACACGCCAAGTAGCCGCCGAACTACGGCACGGCGGGATGACACAGGAGCGATGACGTGCCTGGTGAGCCGTTAGCAGTCCACCCACTGACCTTCGTCCGCCAGTCGCGCGGCTGGGGAAAAGCCGAGCTCGCCAGGCTCATGCAGGCGCGTGGCAAGGAAATGGGCCTCCCGCTGGCGACCAACCGCACCACCATGTGGAAGTGGGAGCAGGGCCAGGAGCCGGACGCCGACGCGCAACGTGTCCTCGCCGATCTGCTGCGCATCCCGTACGAACACGCTCAGGCCGAGGGATGGCCTCGATGGCTCCCGGTCTGGGAGGTCACCGGGCTCACCGCCCCCTGGACGGAGGCCGGTACCGTCGAGGCTCTGGCTGATCTGGTGGGGAGTGGCCGCATGGACCGTCGGGGGTTTCTCACCATCACCGGCGTCGCCCTGACGGGGTTGGCAGCGAGCTGGGCAGAGGCGCCCTCCGCCTTCGCATCCGCCCTCAACGGAGATCGCGTCACCGACACGATGGTCTCGACGATCGAGCAGCGCATCAGCACCCTCCGCACCCTCGATGACCAACTCGGCGGCGCCCGGCTCCTGGAGCAGGCACGCGGTGACCTTGCTCTGATCAGCGGCCTGCTGAGTGCCGGCCGCTACACGGACAAGATCCGTATCCGCCTCTACGCGCTCGCGGCCCGCGTATCGCATCTGACCGGCTGGATGGCTTACGACGCAGGGCTGCGGTCCGCAGGGCAGCGGTACTACATCGGGGCCATGCGCTCCGCCCGTACCGCGGGGGACGACGCCTTCGGCGCGTTCGTCCTTGCAGAGATGGGCGTCCACGTCTCCGAAGCCGGACGGACCGCCGAGCGAGTCGACCTCATCTCGACCGCCCTCGCCAATGCCCCTCGCACGCTGTCGCCCCTCACCCAGTCCTTCCTCTACCTACACAAAGCCGAAGCACACTCCCGCGACGGAGATCACCAAAGGGCCGGTACGGCGCTCAACCGTGCCACTTCCCTCTGGGAGCGCCACACCGTGGAGGAGAACCCGGACTGGCTCGGCTGGTTCGGCGAAGCACAGCTGAAGTCGACCGAGGGTAAAGTGCTGCTGCGTGCTGGCCAGTTGGAACGCGCGACGAGCTCACTGGAGACCTCCGTCGAGCAGGCCACACCCCGTGACAAGGCCGTACGGTCCAGCCGCCTGGCCGAAGCCCGGCTCGCCGGCCACGACCTGGACGGAGCCCTCGACGCCGCCAACTACGGCGCCGCGCTCCTCGAAGACAAGGTCAGCTCCGTACGGGCACTGGACCGGCTCAAGGAGTTCTCGGAACAGCTCACACCGCACAAGTCCGTTCCGTCCGTCCGCGAATTCCGCGAGCGCCTTCACGCAGTGCCCGACGCAGCCTGATCAGCACAAGGCCGCCCGCTCCAAGAGAGCCCTCTCGGACCAAGTTGCTGAAGTGCCAGGATGGGCCGCATGACGACGATCAACGGTGAGGTCGCAGCCGGGTTCGAGCCAGTGCGCGAGGCGTTCGCGGCGAACTTCGATCAGCAGGGGGACATCGGCGCCGCAGTGTGCGTCTACCAGAACGGCCGGCCGGTAGTGGACCTGTGGGGTGGGATAGCCGACCCCGACACCGGGCAGCCGTGGACACGCGACACGTTGCAACTGGTCTACTCGGCGACCAAGGGGGTCACCGCTACTGCGGTGCATCTGCTGGCCCAGCGAGGCGCACTGGACTTGGACGCGCCGGTGGCCAAGTACTGGCCGGAGTTCGCCGCGAACGGCAAGGCAGACATCCCTGTGCGCTGGCTGCTGTCCCACCAAGCCGGCCTGGTCGCGCTGGACGAACCCGTGCCCCTGGCCGATGCGCTGGCCTGGCACCCGATGGCAGCGGCACTGGCAGCTCAACGTCCCCAGTGGACACCGGGCACCGCCCACGGCTATCACGGCCGGACCTTCGGCTGGCTGGTCGGCGAGGTGATCCGCCGGGTCTCTGGCCGCACGCCGGGCCGCTATGTCACAGCCGAGATCGTCGCCCCCTTGGGGTTGGACTTCTTCATCGGGCTGCCTGCAAGCGAGCGCGAACGCGTCAGCCGCATGTCCTACCGGCAGCCCGAGGTCGACCTCACCACCGTTCCCGAGGCGGAGGTTCCCGAGGAACTCCGCGAACAGGTCGTTGCCTGGCGCGACCCGAACTCCTTCAGCAACAGGGCATTCCAGGTCACCGACCCGGCCAACATCGACTTCAACTCCCCCGAGGTACAAGCCGCGGAACTCCCGGCCTCCAACGGCATCGGTACCGCACACAGCCTGGCCCGCATGTACGCCGCACTGATCGGCAAGGTGGATGGCGTACGCCTGCTCGAGCCGGAGACCCTCGCATCGGCGACCAAGGAACAGTCCGCCGGAACGGACCAGGTGATGGTGACGCCGAGCCGCTTCAGTTCGGGCTTCATGCTGCCCACCGAGGCCAACCCCATGATCGGCCCCAGCTCCTTCGGTCACACGGGCCGAGGCGGCTCACTCGGCTTCGCCGACCCTGAACACGGGCTCGCGTTCGGCTACGCGATGAACCACATCATCAGCGGTTCCGACGACGTGCGTGCGACGTCGCTGGTTGACGCAGTACGAAGGTCGCTGACGTAGCCACCTGCCAGCGACTTCGCTCTACGGGCCCATCATCACGTTCGGCTTCTGATGGCGATCGGGGCTATGGCGCATGCGCGGTGGCAGCCTGGCTAGCGGCTGTTCAAGACGAACATGGCGATGATCGCCGCGATCGTAGTGATCACGATGAGGGCGAGGCCAAGCGGATTACGGTGGTTGAAGACGTAGCGACTGGTGCCCCAGCGGCTACGGATGAATACCGGCTCGTGGTCGTCGTGTCCGCGCATGGGACGGAGCGTAGGTGCCTGCGGCGAGGCGGTCACTGCCAGCTTCCGGCAGCGTATGGCGCTCGCTGAGTGCCATTGGCGCCCGTTCGGACCCAACGGGATCCCTTGCTCTCACAGCTCCTTGTCCGGCCAGTCCAGCAGACGCGCCCCGATCACCGCCGTCTGCAGCGTGTACCGGTGCGTGGGGTCGCTCGGGTCGTAGCCGGTCAGGGTGTGGATGCGTTCGAGGCGGTACGTCATCGCCCTCACGCTCAGCGCCAGTCGGCGGGCGGCTTCGGCGGCTACGCAGCCGGTGTCGAAGTAGGCGGTCAGGGTGTCGATGAGCGGCTGGGCGCCGCCGCGCGCCTGCCGCAGGGGCCCGAGGGCGCTGACCACAAGGTCGGTCATGGCCTGGCGGTCGCGGGTGAGGACCGGGTAGACCAGCAGGTCGGCGGCGTGCAGGATCGGGCCGTCCAGTTCCATGCGCTCGGCGAGGTCGAGGGCGCCGAGGGCCTCTTCGTAGGAGTGGACGACGCCGCCGGCCCCCGGGTGGGCGCGGCCGATGCCGACGCGGCCGCCGTCGGTGGCGGCGTATGCCTGCTTGGCGAAGTAGGTCAGTACGTCTGATTGGTCGCCGGGGGCGATGCAGATCAGGCGGCCGTCCTTGGTCGTGAGCAGGATGCTCCGGTTGCCGAAGCGGGCGGTGAGCGAGGACTCGATCTGGCGGGTGACGGGGTAGCCGTCGGCATACGGTTCGGGGCCCTGGGCCACGGCGACCGCGTGGGCATGGGAGAGGAGCAGGCCGAAGCGTTCGGCGCGTTCGGCCAGGCGGCCCAGGTCGCTGCGGCCGTAGAGGAGGTCGTCGATGAACTCCCGCCGCGCTGCTTCCTCTTGGCGGATCGCGAGGCGTTGGGCACGTTCGTGGCCTTCGGCGAAGGCGTCCACGGCCTGCTCGACGGCCGCGAGCAGGTGCTCCGCGTCCGCCGCGGTCAGCCGCGGACGGACCTCCTGGGCAGCGGCCAGGTGGGCACGCACGAGGGCACGCAGTCCAAAACCCGCGTCCGCTGCTTGCTCTCCACGGGATCGGAGCGCTTCGAGTTCGTCGCGGCTCAGGCGGCGGCCGGTGGCACAGGCGTCCGACAGACACTGGGCATACCCCGCCAGATGCTCCTCCGGTATTTCCGCCCCTGTCATGCCCCTCCTCGGATCCTGACGCACTGGTGACGTGTTCCTGATGTGCGGCGAACAAGGATGGCACGGTGGCTTCGGTGGGGTGCCTCCGGCATCAAAGACGCATAAAGACTGCCGGTTGACGGCAATGCGCCGGGGCTTACGCTGCTGCGATCATCCACCTGGAGCGGCACTGAGGGCCGTTCTGGTGCCGGGGACCGGCAAGCGCGCACACATACGGGGGTGACCGATGGGCGAGTTCTTTGATGCCGCCGTCAGGTACCCCACGGTCCTGTTCACCATTCCGGTGGTCGCCATGGCCGGGTTCTGGCTGCTCGTGCTGTTCGGCGCCACCACGTGCCGTGTCTTCGACGGTGATGTGGACACCGATGCGATGGCTCTCGGCAGGGTGCCGGTCGCTGTCGCGGCGTCGTGCCTGGTCGTCATCAGTTGGTCGGCCACGCTCCTGGGCTCCCTGCTGATCGCCTATACCGAGGGGCCGCTGCTCCTCATGCGTGCGCTCGCCGCGCTGCTGCCTGCCGTGTCGCTGTTCCTGGCCTGGAAGGCGACCCGTGCGCTGATGCGTCCGCTGGCGAAGCTGTTCCCTGATGAACCCGGGGCGGACCGACGACCCCACGCCGCCCGATCCCGTCGCGCCGCCTGAACTCACCGCAGCTCTCCCGCTCTTCGCTGCACGCCTCCGCTCTTCTCTCATCTCTCACACGGGGATTTCTCATGGATGCCACCACCGTGGGCATCGGCCTGTCCGCTGCCGCTGTCCTGCTCGTCGTCGCCGCCGTTCTGTTCGCGCTCAGCCGCCTGTTCCGCAAGGTCGAGCAGGGCAAGGCCCTGATCGTCTCCAAGCTCCGCAAGGTGGACGTCACCTTCACCGGGCAGGTCGTCCTGCCCGTACTGCACAAGGCCGAGATCATGGACATCTCGGTGAAGGCCATCGAGATCACCCGGGCCGGCAAGGAAGGGCTGATCTGCCGGGACAACATCCGCGCGGACATCCGGATCTCGTTCTTCGTACGCGTCAACAAGACCGCGCAGGATGTCATCAAGGTCGCCCAGGCGGTCGGCACCGCGCGGGCGAGCGACCGGGCCACGCTCCAGGAGCTGTTCCACGCGAAGTTCTCCGAGGCGCTCAAGACCGTCGGCAAGCAGATGGACTTCACCGACCTCTACACCAAGCGCGAGGAACTGCGTTACCAGATCATCGAGTTGATCGGCGTCGACCTCAACGGCTACCACCTCGAGGACGCGGCGATCGACTACCTGGAGCAGACGCCCCTCACCCAGCTCGACCCGGCCAACGTCCTCGACGCCCAGGGCATCCGCAAGATCACCGAGCTGACGGCGATCGAGCACGTACGCACCAACGAGTACCAGCGCCACGAGCAGAAGGAGATCACCCGCCAGGACGTGGACGCCCGCGAGACGATCCTGGAACTGGAGCGCCGCCAGGCGGACGCGGAGATCAAGCAGCGCCGCGAGATCGAGACCGTACGGGCCCGCGAGGAGGCGGAGACCGCGAAGGTCGTCGAGGAGGAGCGGCTGCGCGCGCAGGGCGCGTTCCTGCGCACCGAGGAGCAGCTCGGCGTGCAGCGCGAGAACCAGGCCCGCGAGGTGGCCGTCGCCGCCAAGAACCGCGAGCGGGTCATCGCCATCGAGAACGAGCGGATCGAGAAGGACCGCATGCTCGAAGTGATCGCCCGTGAGCGGGAGACGGAGCTGACCCGGATCGCCGCCAACAAGGAGGTCGAGACCGAGAAGCGGGACATCGCCGAAGTCGTGCGGGAGCGGGTCGCGGTGGACCGTACGGTCGCCGAGCAGGAGGAGTCCATCAAGCGGCTGCGCGCCGTGGAGGAGGCCGAACGGCAGCGGCAGGCCGTCGTCATCGCCGCCGAGGCCGAGGCGCAGGAGAACCTGGTCAAGGACATCAAGGCCGCCGAGGCCGCGGAGACCGCCGCCGTCCACCGGGCCGCCGAGGAGATCACCCTCGCCGAGGCCCGGGTCAAGGCCGCCGACCTGGACGCCCGCGCCAAGACGCGTCTGGCGGAGGGCATCCAGGCCGAGGCCGCCGCCGAGGGACTGGCCGCCGTGCAGGTCCGCGAGAAGGAGGCCGACGCGATCGAGAAGACGGGCCGCGCGGAAGCCGAAGCAACCGAGGCCCGGCTGCGCGCCGAGGCAGAGGGCTCCCGGGCCAAGGCGCTCGCGGAGGCCACCGCGATCGGCGAAAAGCTGAAAGCAGAGGCCGAGGGCCTGAACCAGAAGGCCGTGGCCATGGCCGCCCTGGACGACGCGTCCCGTGGGCACGAGGAGTACCGCCTTCGCCTGCAGGCCGAGAAAGACATCCGCCTGGCCGGCATCGAGGTACAGCGGCAGGTCGCGGAGGCGCAGGCCACGGTCCTCGCGACCGGCCTGGAGAACGCCGACATCAGCATCGTCGGCGGGGACTCGGTCTTCTTCGACCGTCTGGTTGGCTCGATCGCACTCGGCAAGGGCATTGACGGGTTCGTACAGCACTCGCAGACCGCGCAGGCACTCGCCGGTCCCTGGCTGAACGGCTCTGCGTCCTTCACCGAGGACCTGACCAAGATCCTCGGGTCGGTGTCCACGGCGGATGTGCAGAACCTGACCGTGTCGGCGCTGCTGATGAAGCTGATGAAGTCCGGCGGTGGAGCTCAGGCCGGACCGCTGAAAGAACTCCTGGAGAAGGCGGGCCAGTTGGGCCTCGCCGACCTGCCGCTCAGCGAGCTCTCCGGCCCGGCGCACGCCTCACACAACGGCGCCTCCCGAGCCTGACCGCCCACAGGGGAGCGGTCAGAGGTGCCGGAGCTGCCGCACGGGGGGCGGCGGCTCCGGCACCTGAATCAACAGGCGCCGGCAGATGAATCACCAGGCATCGGGACACGAGGGAGTCGCAACACATGGAGACCGGCATGGAGGCGACGCAGGCGAAGGGCATGGACGCCGGCACGTACGAGGTGCTGCGCGACCGTCTGACCGCGCAGGCCACCGAACTGGCCCGGCGCGCCGAGGCCCTCAACGCGGCCCGGACCGCCGAGTTCGGCTCGACCGAGCTGACCCTCACCGGCACCGCGCAGCTGCGCACCGACTCCGCCCGTGTGCTGCGCGATGCCGTCGCGGTCGGCCGCCGACTGCTCACCGGGGCGCGCACACCGCTCGTGCCGGGAGCGACGACCGCCGTCGGGGATGTCTTCGCCCTGTACGACCGTGACCTGAACCGGCTGCCCGACGACGCCGTCCCCGGTCTCCTCGACGACCCCGCGTTCGTCCGTGAGTTCACCGCCCTGCACCGCTACTTCCAGGGCTCACAACTGCTCCAACTACACCATGTCGACGGCAAGTTGCTGGCCGTGTTCCAGGCGGGTGAGCAGCTTGACGACATACGCGTACTGCGCTGGGCCGTCACCCGTGACGGCGTGCGGTTCCTGGACGCGCGGGGCGAGCGCGACCACGTCTTTCCCGCGCCGCACGACTTCGAGTGGACCGAGGCCACCCGTGACGACCACGTCCTGGGCCGCCACCCACACGTCACCATCGACGACGGCGCGGTCTACGTCTCCACGGTGGGCGGCACCCTCACCCTCAAGGCGGAGAACGACACGGAGACAGGCGACGGCATTCACTCCGAGCCCGTCGCCGAGCCGCTGCAGTCCCTCGCGGATGCGGAGATGGCGTATGCCCGCGTGGGCGTCCTGGTCCTGCTGCGTGTCCGCCCGTACAAGGAGGACACCTACCGCCACCTGGTCTTCAACACCGTCACGCAGGGCGTCGTCCGCCTCGACGGCATCGGCCGGTCCTGCCGTCGGCTGCCCGAGGACCAGGGCATCGTCTTTCCCGGCGGCTACTACCTGGCCACCGGCGCGGTGAAGACCTTCGACACGGACACCTCCGAGAAGGCGTCGCTGGAGTTCGAGCGGACCGTACGCTCCCCGAACGGCGAGGACGTGCTGTACGCGTACCACGCCCGGAGCGAGGGCCGCAGCCTGCTGCTGCCGTACAACCTGATCCGCAAGGAGGTCGCCAACCCCCTTTCCTGTCACGGGTACGCGCTCTTCGACGACGGCGCGATGACCGTGCTGCGGGGCAGCGGCGACGAGCCCGCGCAGATCCATCCGCTGCAGCTCTGGCAGACGCCGTACGTCGCCGACACCCACACCGCGCCCGTGGGCAGCGGCCCGCTGTCCCGGCTCGGCAACGCCGACCTGGTGCGCGGAATCTCCGACTGTCTCTCCATCGCCCGCCAAGCGATCGAGACCACGGAGACCAGCGGCGTGTACGAGACGCTGGCCGCCTCGTGTGTCCGCGCCGCCGACGCCCACCACTGGCTCGGGGATGCCGAGACCGGTGATCTGCGCACCCCGCTCGACGAGCTGCGGACCACCGCCGAGCAGGTGCTCACCGAGTTCGAGACCGTCAAGGTGCTGACGCGGCAGGCCGCCGAGGCCCTCGCGGAGTCGGCTGCGCAGATCGCGCGTCTGGTACGCCGCATCCGGGGCGAGGCACCCGCCACCGCCGAGGAATGGGTCTCGCGCATCACCGAATTGCGCCAGGCACAAGGCCACTTGGTGACGCTGAAGGAGCTGCGGTACGCGGACACCGACCGCATCGACACCCTGGCCGAAGACGTCGCCGCCGACATCGACGGCGCGGCGCAGCGGGCCATCGCCTTCCTACAGCGCGAGGACGCCTTCGTCGACTACCACCAGGAGATCGAGCGGCTGACCGCCACCGCCGAGGAGATCTCCACGGTCGCCGAGGCGGCACCGGCCGGCGACCGGCTCGACGCGGTGACCACCGGCCTGCGTACGCTCGCCGAGGTCGTCACCGGCCTCGACATCGGGGACGCGACCGTACGCACCACCGTCCTGGAGCGGATCGCCGAGGTCCTGGGCGGCGTCAACCGCACCCGGGCCGCCCTCACCGCACGCCGCAGGGAACTCCTCGACCAGGAAGGCCGGGCGGAGTTCGCCGCCGAACTCGCCCTGCTCGGCCAGTCGGTCACCGGCGCACTCGCCGCATCCGGCACCCCGGAAGCCTGTGACGACCAACTGAGCGCCCTGCTCGCCCAGTTGGAGACGCTGGAGTCCCGTTTCGCCGAGCACGACGACTACCTCGCCGAGCTCGCGGACAATCGCACCGAGATCTACGACACCTTCACCGCGCGCAAGCAGACCCTCCAGGACGCCCGCGGCCGCCGCACCCAGCAGCTGGCCGACTCGGCGGCCCGCGTCCTGGAGACGGTCACGCGCCGCGCGGCCATGCTCGAATCGCCGGACGCGGTCAACGCGTACTTCGCCTCCGACCCGATGGTCGCCAAGGTCCGCCGCACCACGGAAGAACTGCGTGAACTCGGCGATCAGGTACGGGCCGAGGAGCTGGCGGGCCGCCTCAAGTCCGCCCGCCAGGAGGCCGGTCGTGCGCTGCGCGACCGCACCGAGCTGTTCGCGGACGGCGGGGCGACGCTCCGCCTCGGCCGGCACCGGTTCGTCGTCAACCGGCAGGCCCCAGAGCTGACACTCGTCCCGCACGAGGACGGCCTCGCGTTCGCCCTGACCGGCACCGACTACCGCTCCCCCGTCACCGACCCCGCCTTCGCCGCCACCCACCCCTACTGGGACCGGCACCTGCCCTCCGAGTCCGCGGACGTGTACCGCGCCGAGTACCTGGCCGCGCGCCTGCTCGCCGAGCACGGTACCGAGGCCCTGGCCGAAGCAGACCTGCCCGCACTCGTACGGCAGGCTGCCGAGGCGGCGTACGACGAAGGCTACGAACGCGGCGTGCACGACCACGACGCGACTGCGATCCTCACCGCAGTGCTGCGACTGCACGACGGTGCGGGCCTGCTGCGCCACGCGCCCTGGGCACGAGCCGCGGCCGCCCTGTTCTGGGCGCACGGCACCACCGAGGAGGAGCGGACAGCATGGACCCGGCGTGCGATGTCGCTCGCCCGCGCCCGGGACACCTTCGGCCTCGCCCCCGCAATCGGCGCCTTCGAGGCAGAGCTGGCGGCCGTCGCGGGAGGCGCCGAGGCCGGTGCGTACCTCTTCGAGGAGCTGAGCAGCGGCCCATCCGGGTTCGCCGTATCCTCTGCCGCCCGCACCTTCCTGGACAAGTTCCGCCGTGCGGTGGGTACTTCGGCGTACGACGAAGACCTGGACGCCCTGGAAGACCTGGCCGCACGGCAGCAGCTCGTCGAGGGCTGGCTGTCCTCCTACGCCTCCTCCTCGGGCGAGAACATCGACGGCGGGGATCTCGCCGAGGCCGTCGCGGTCGAGCTGTGCCCGGCCCTGCAGTGGTACGACGCGGACGGCGAGACCGCAGCCGCCGTCACCGGCCTGCTCGGCACGCACCCCCGCATCACTGGGCGGGCCCTGCCCCTGCGCCTCGATGATTTCCTCACCCGTACAAGCGAGTTCAGCACCTCTGCCGTGCCCGGATTCCGCGCCTTCCAGCAGCAGCGGGGTGCGCTGGTGGCCGCCGAGCGCACCCGGCTGGACGTGGATGCCCACCGCCCGCGCGTCATGTCGTCGTTCGTACGCAACCGGCTCGTCGACGAGGTCTACCTGCCCCTGGTCGGCGACAGTCTCGCCAAGCAGATCGGCGCGGCGGGCGACGCCAAGCGCACCGACAGCAGTGGCCTGCTGCTACTCATCTCCCCGCCGGGATACGGCAAGACAACGCTCATGGAGTACGTCGCCGACCGCCTCGGGATGCTCCTGGTCAAGGTCGACGGGCCCGCCCTCGGCCACACCGTCACCTCTCTGGACCCCGCCGAGGCGACGAACGCCGCCGCCCGCCGGGAACTGGAGAAGATCGCCTTCGCGCTCGCCGCGGGCAACAACACCCTGCTGTACCTGGACGACATCCAGCACGTCTCACCCGAACTGCTGCAGAAGTTCATCCCGCTGTGCGACGCGACCCGCACCCTGAACGGCCGTGACCTGCGCGGCAAGCGGTTCGCGGTGTGCATGGCCGGCAACCCCTACACCGAGTCCGGCACCCGCTTCCGCATCCCCGACATGCTCGCCAACCGCGCCGACGTATGGAACCTGGGCGACGTCCTGACCGGCAAGGAGGACGCCTTCGCCCTCAGCTTCATCGAGAACGCCCTCACCTCCAACCCGCACCTCGCCCCACTGGCCGGCCGCGACCGCGCCGACCTGGAACTCCTCGTACGCCTCGCCTCCGACGAGCCGACCGCCCGACGCGACCGGCTCACCCACCCGTATGCCCCGGCCGAAGTCGACGCGATTCTGGCTGTGTTGCGGCACCTGCTCACTGCTCGCGCCACCGTCCTCGCGGTCAATGAGATGTACATCGCCTCTGCCGCACAGGGCGATGCGGCCCGTACCGAGCCGCCGTTCCGCCTCCAAGGCTCGTACCGCAACATGAACAAGATCGCGGCCCGGATCTCCCCGGCCATGAACGGCGCGGAACTGGCTGCCGTCATCGATGACCACTACACGGCCGAGGCCCAGACCCTCACCACCGATGCGGAGGCCAGCCTCCTCAAGCTCGCCGAACTGCGCGGCACTCTCACCGCCGAACAGGCCGCCCGCTGGGCCGAGATCAAGGCCGCGTACGTACGCCACCGCACCCTGGGCGGCCCCGACGAAGACCCCGTCGTGCGGGCCGTCGCCGCCCTTGGCCTGCTCGCCGACCGCATCGCCGCTGTCGAGACGGCCATCGCGCGCGCCGCCGATCCGCGGCAGCTGCTGGCCAATCCGACGGCACGGCATGCGGCTCGCACGGCGGGCGAAGGCGGGGGGTGACGGTCCAGTGGCGTACGTCCTGGCGCTCTGGTGGATCACCGGAGTGCCCTTCATGACCTGGAAGGTCGTCCAGCTCTGGCGGAACGCGGACCGGGTGGAGTTCTTCATGCTCGCCTTCACCTGCCTGCCCTTCGGCAAGGAGGTACGCCGAGGCAGAGTCCGTGCTCTGGGGGCCACGGTGGTGACGCTGTGGGGAGCCGCGCTGCTGTTCTTCCTGGGGCTGTACGACGTGGAGTTGACCGGAGCCTGGCCGATTGTCGGCCTCGTCGCGGCGGTGGCCCTGCTCGGCGGGTTCGCCTGCGACCTGACCGTCGTCCTGTTCAACAGACCCAAGTGGATCGTCCCGCCCCACATGCGCTCCGAGGCCGGCGTGATCGCGGCCAGGCGGGCGGTCCGGGCGAAGGAGCCCCGCAGGAGGAGTCATGGCCAAACCCGTGCACGCCGCACTGAACGGTAACTGGATCTCCTGCCTGATCTGCGGCAGCGACCGGTTCCGCAAGCGCTATGTGCAGCTCAACAGCTTCGGCATGGAGTTCCTGAAGCTGGCCTGGGCGGACGAGTCGGCCACCGGTCTCATCTGCTGGCGCTGCGGCTACGTCCACCTCTTCGTCAACCGGAACATCGAGGTGTACCGCGCCAGGAGGAAGTGACAGGGTCGGCACCCGATCCAGCCTGCTGCCCGCGGCGGTGACGTATGAGTCGAGTCAATGTGCTGGCCCAACTCCCGCGCGAGGAAGACGCTGGCGTCAGGATGCAGGTAGCGGACTGAACGAAGGAGGTGCCGGCCGTGCGCGCACGTGATCTGGCGGTGGCCTACGAAGCGGTGAGCGTCGACAGCGACGCGATGGCAGCGGCCCGGCTGATGGCCGAGCACAAGCTGCCGGGACTACTCGTCGTGGACGAGCGAGGTGAGCCGAGGGCGATCCTGCCCGCCTCCCAGATGGTGAAGGTGCTGGTCCCCGCCTATGTGGTCGAGGATCCGACCCTGGCCGCGGTCGTGGACGAGAAGCACGCCGACAAGCTATGCCAGGCGCTGGCCGGACGTACCGTGGGCGACTGTCTGTCGAAGACCGCCGGGCCGCCGCCGGTCGCCGATCCGGACGACACCGCGCTGGAGGTGGCCGCGTTGATGGCCCAAGTCCGCAGTCCGCTGGTGGCGGTGGCGGAGCGGGCGAAGGACGGCACCCACCTCCTCGGGGTGATCACTGCCTCGCATCTGCTCCACGAGCTGCTTGGCGCCACCTGACCGATGTCCAGGAGGCTCTACGGCTCCTCCGAGAGGTTGTGCGCACCTCGCAGTGCACGGACCAGGCCGACCTGGAACAGCATCGCCCGAACCTGCGGACCGGCGTGGGTGACGATCAACCGCGTGGGGGTGGACCGCAGGGTGCGCAGCACCGTGAAGAACGCGAGGCAGCCGTCAGCACTGAGGTGGCGTACGTCGCGCAGGTCCGCCTCGAGAACATCTGGGTGGACGGAGAGTGCGGCCAGCAGGTGCTGAGCGGTTCCTTCCGCGTTGCCCTTGTCGATGTCGCCGCCCAGACGCACCACTACGTGGCCGCCGTCCGGCCGGTGACGACGGTGAAAGGGCCAGGGTGACATCGCACGCTCCGGGGCAGGTCGGTTCGCTTGCCGACCAGACTTCCCGGCGCACCTGGCGGCACCCTAACCCGTGTGCATGACCTCGGCCCGGCACACGACTCCGGACCGCACGAACCACGCTGAACCGGCGGACACCCTCACCACTCAAGTCCTGAGGTATGGAGTATGGCTCGGAGGTTCTCCCTGTCCGCCCTGCGGCCCAAAGCCTCCAGCGCCGAGGTATCGCACCGGAGTATTCCGTCCGCCCTGGAGCTGCGTACTCCCTGATCCACCCAGTGCCGCAGCACCGGGTTGGCCTCCAGTGCCCGTGGGTCGAAGTGCACTCGCCCGCCGTACACGTCCCTCAGCAGCACCCGCTGCGCGACTCCGCCGGACAGCTCCACCCCTACCAGCAGGTCCGTCCGCACCCACCGGGTGAAAAGCAGCCCGCGCACGGACAGCCACCCTTCCCCAGCGGTCAGCCGCGGCGGCACGAGCACCACGAAGAGCAGCCCCCCGAGCCCCACCCACACACTGGCCCGTGCCAGCGTGAGGCCGTGCGTGCCCCAGTCGAGGAGGAGCAGTGCCGCAACGAGCAGAGCGCTCCAGCAGACGTCGCTCCTCGCCTCCCGGGACCACGAGCGGTCCTCGACGACAGGGGCGGGCAAGCCCCTGCCGGGCGAACTCCACGGTCGCGGCGAACGGCGCAAGTGGTCAGCCACACGGTCACCGTAGGGGCATCCATGGCGGATGTCCCTGCCCTTGACGAGGGATCACTCGCAGGAGAGATCGTCACGCGCACGCAGGGTCCGGGTCATCGGTGACCGAGCCGAGAGCCGAGGCGCCGTGCGTGGCCCCGGCCGGTTCACACGTCCGGCCGGGGCTCTCCCACGCACAGTGGCTCAGTCGGCGATCTCGATCTTTCCGTTCGCCGTCGTCGGCGCGGTGGTCGGCGCCGGCACCGTGGCCGGGGCGGTGCCCTTGCCGCCGGTGATGTTCTTCAGCAGCTCGGCGAGGTCGACTCCGGTGGTGGAGCTGAGGAGTTCCATGCCCTGGGCGACGTTGTCGGTGACCGTGCGCGAGAGCTGGCTCGCCCCGTCCGTGGAGATCACGGTCATCTTGTCGATGGCGCTGAGCGGTTCGGACGCCTTGGCAACGACCTGCGGCAGCACCTCGACGAGCATCTGCAGCACGGCCGCGTCGCCGTACTGGGCGAAGGCGTCGGCCTTCTTCTGCATCGCCTCGGCCTCTGCCGAACCCTTGGCCGCGATGGAGGCGGCCATGGCCTCGCCCTCGATGCGTACCGCGTCCGCGAGGGCCGCGCGGTGGGCCTTCTCGCCCTCGCCGGTGAGGCGGGAGCGCTGGGCGTCCGCCTCGGCCTGCTTGACCAAGGCGATCCGGCGGGCCTCGGCCTCCTGCTCAGCCTGATAGCGGGCGGCGTCGGCGGGCTTGCGGACCTTGGTGTCCAACTCGCGGTCGGTCAGCGCGGCCTGCCGCTCGGCGACCTTCTCCTGCTCGGCAAGGACTTCCTGGTTGCGGGCGGCATCGGCGAGCGGGCCTGCCGCGTTCGCTCGGGCAGCGGCCTCGTCGGTCTCCGCGCGGATCTCGGCCTGCTTCAGGGCGAAGGTCCGCTCGGCAATCGCGATCTCTTCGGCCGCCTTGAGTCGGGCCTGCTCCGAAGCACGCCGAGCGACTGCCTCGGCGATGTCGGCCTCCTGCTTGGCGCGGGCTGCCTCCGGGCGTCCGAGGTCTTCGAGGTAGGAGCCCTCGGTTGTGATGTCCTGGATCTGGAAGGCATCCAGGACCAGTCCCTGACCGGACAGGGATGCCTCGGCCTCCTCGGCGACCTGCCCGGCGAACGCGGCGCGATCGCGGATGATGTCCTCGACCGACATCCGGCCCACGATCGCGCGCAGCGCGCCGGACAGGACCTCCTGGGTGAAGCCGACGATGCCGTCCTGCTGCATCAGGAATCGCTGGGCGGCGGCCCGGATGGAGTCCTCGGTGCCGCCGACCTTGACGATCGCCACACCTTCGAGGTTCGACTTCACTCCGCGCAGGGTGACCGCGCCGCGCACGGCGATCGGGATGTGCCGGGACGACAGGTCGAGGGTGAACTTCTGCTGCAGGAAGGGCACGACGAAGACCCCGCCGCCGACCACGACCTTCTGGCCACTGTTGTCGGTGAAGACCCGTCCCGTCTCGGGATCGGTGGACCTCTTGCCGCGCCGGCCGGTGACGATGAACGCCTCGCTCGGCCCGGCGACCTTGTAGCGGGTGACGACGACAAGTGCGAGCAGCACCAGGAGTACGACGACTCCCACCACTGCGAAGGCCACTGAACTCATGGCGAATTCCCCTCTGCCTCCCCGGGGGTCGGCGATTCGTATACGTAAATGCGCGAGCCCGGCCAGCCGGTTGGCGGTCGAGGCCGGTCAGCGCTGGACGGGACGGACCGCGACCGAGGTGGGGGACAACGCCTGCTCCACCCACACTTCAGTGCCTCGCGCCACCGGCACCGTGCTGCGTGCGGCCAACTTCATGGGCTGCCCGGCAAGTTGGAGCAGTACCTCGCCATATCCATCGGCCGGGATCGCGGTGACGACGCTGCCCGCCGACCCGACAAGATCGGTGCCGCGCGGAGTCACCGCGCCGTCGTCGCGCATCAGCGCCCGGCTGGCCTGCCACACCAGCCAGCCCGTTGCGGCCCCGGCGCCCGCACCCACAGCACTGGCGAGTCCGGCTCCCAGGCCGGTCGTGCCCAGAGTCAGCGCCCCGCCGAACCCGAGCATGGAAACGAATCCGGCGATCACCGGCAGCGACAGCCAGCCGTCGAACAGCCCGTCGAGCACCCCGTCCAGGAAACCTTCGAGCACCCCGTCCAGCACCAGGGAAAGAGCAAGGAGGACGACCCCCGCGATGCCGAGACCAAGAAACCAAGCCATCGCTTCCGCCTCCTCGCTCATTCCCTGAATCCCCCGCAATGCCCTGGCACTTCTTCCCCCGTGGGCAAGTGCAGAGTCTCACCTCGTCGGGCGCGAGTCATTGCCGGTCTCCGGCAGTCTTTAACGCCCCCTTGATGCCGTACTGACACGAACACAGCTCACTTAGGGCCTGTCCGGCGGATCATGAACGGCGTGCCGACGAGGCGTACTAGGTGTGGTTAGAGACCGCCCATGGGAATCAGCGAGGTCGGATGAGCCTGTGCGCCGGCGGCCGTTCGGCAGCCTGTTGGGCTCGGTCTTGCGCGCGGTGGGCTGCCGCAGGCTTGGCGGTTGGCCCGCTGATTCTTCGGTTCGGGGATCGTGTGCTTGATCTGGCGTCGTCGCAGGTAGCAGTGGTTGCGGCGGGAGGAGTACACCGCGTCGCCACCAATATGGTCAGGCCGCGTCCGGGGACGCCCACCATGGAGGCGCGCGACACGGACGCGCTCCATGACCGGGATCAACTGCGGGGCTAGTGGGCGTCTTCCGCCCTCACCAGCGAGGTGGATTTTGCAGGTCAGGCCGCCCCGGGAGCGTCCGAGTCCCTCATCGGGGCGGTGCTGCCGGGGCGTGCGTCTCTCCCCGGCAGTCGCGGAGGCTTCCTGCGTGCTCCGGCGGCGTGTTGGTGAGCCCGGCAGGAAGTGGAGTCCACGCTTACCATCGACCAGTCGATGCGGCCTTCCGCGTCGGCGTCGGCCAGGACGGCCGCGAAGAGCCGGCCCCATGTGACATCCGCTGACCAGCGCCGATGCCGCTCGTACACGGTCTTCCACTTACCGAAACGCGCAGGCAGATCCCGCCACGACACCCCGGTTCGGTTCCGGTACAGGATCCCGTTGATGATCCTGCGATGGCTGCCCCAACGGCCGCCACGCTGCCGGGGCTTCGGCAGATGCGGCTTCAGTCGGCCCATTCTTCACTTGTGAGATCCCCCTGCCCCATGGACATGCCAACGAGCCGGAACGGTGACGCTACCCGATCCGCCGGAACAGGCCCTAACCCGTTGGTTCCCAGGTCGGCTCCGGCAGAAGGAATAGGGAACGGTAGATCTATTCAAGCCACGGCGAGCCGCTTGCCGCAAGATCATCATATGGATTCGGCCATGATCTATTACTAGTGATTTTCGATCACTTATCCAGGCCAGTCCACGACCCCAATCGAAATCGGAATTTGACATTCAGCCATTGCGCATTGCGATGCCATTAAGGGGCTGGCTGGGATGACTCCTCCAGGTCGAGGGGTGGACCTGCAGCTATGCCTGGCCGGACGCTAGGTCCGCCCTAGACCCCGCCAAATCATCCTCCTTGATACGCCGCGAGAGTGACGTGGTGACCCGACTTTCGCGAACCATGCGGACCAACCAATTCCGAATGAATTTGATCATCGACTGTATCGAATCAAGCCAACTAGCGGGTACCCCTGCAGTGTCCTGAAATATATTTGCCTGGATCAAATAAATCGTGTGAAGTGGGTGGCCATTCGTTAGTTACGTTCAGCGAGCGAAGCAAGAGGTATCTGTAGTGAACCTCAGACCACTGCCAAAGAGAGCGGCACTCCTCTCATCGGCCTTTGCAGCCATGGCGCTCCTTGTATCCTCGGGCGCCGCACCTGCCCACGCCGCGGAGACCTGTAGGTCGATCACTGGGGCTAAGGCGTGCTTTAACCCCACCGGGGAAGTCTTCACGCTCTACGACACTGCGCCTGATGGGTACTCTGTGCGAGTCCAATGGGGTATCAGCGGGGAACCACCAAAGGACCATGCTTATGGCTACGGCTGGAACAATGGAGGGAATAACACTTACTCAACGTTCAATCGCGACTGGCCAGAAGATCGTAAAGTTGGGTTCTTTGTCTCCCGATATGACGGTGACTCCGGTGCGGTCTTCGGAATGTCAAACCCGATCTCTGCAACTACGTGAAGGTCCCCAAATGTCCCCGCTCGCTTCTGCTGAACCCGAACCCGGTGAAGCGCCGGCGCCAAATCCTCGATGAGGTTGCTGCGTACTAGATCATGCGCAGTCCACGCCTGATGGTCTGCGGCAGCTACGGAACCAGAGCACCTCGACGAAGCCTCGGGCCGACCCATCACCTCACAATCCAGTTCCGTCACGGGAATTGATCAAGCATCACTCCTGACAGCAGGAGCGCGTCTAGGGCACCATGGGCCTGTTGGTCCGCGACGGGGTGGGCCCAGGTACCGTCCGCCGCGGGCTCTCTCCCGGGCCAGAGTCATAGGAAATAGCGCCAATAATCATAATAATGGCGAGTAATCCGAGAAGTGCAACTAGCGCCAATAAGGCATGCCGCAACGTCAACTTCTTCATGAGACCTCCCGCTAACGGTCCACTCATAATCGCGGATAATCCTGGCTAAACACACTCATGCCGCACATGTCTGCGCCTTGTCATTATGGCACGCCTACGCGCTTGATTCACCCTCTACGCATTCATGACCGAAAGTCTCGCCATGAACTGATTTCCGATTCACGCTCAACATTCGCCCAGCCCGACGGAGGCGGACGCTATGGGAGGCCGCAAAGCACATTCGCCCTCAAAGTTGGTCCGCCCGACTTACGGAGAGCAGCATGCGCTGCGCTCAAGGAATCACCAATATTCATTCGCTCAATCTGAACGTGAGGTGACCTCGTGAACCGACCCAGGAAGAGACTTCTCTCTCTGGCTGGTGTGGTCCTTGCACTAAGCTTGGCAGGGACTGCCGCTGCCGCCACAGGATCAAGCAGCGATGGCGGAGGAAGTGGACCTGCACCAGTACAGTCGTCAGATGCTGGCGAGTCCGACAGTCCGCCCCTTGAGAGGCACGATGGCTTAGCCCGGGCACTGCCACTGAGTGAAGTTAGAGCCCGCGGGCTCGAGAAGTATGTGGATCCCGGAAAGTATCAGGAGAGAACACCGAAGCTATCCGCGAGCACGGTTCCCCCTACGCCAGAAAGAAAGACTTCCGGAGAGGTGTCCCCTCTCGCTTCCGGCTGCTGGGAGCATTCGTACTGGTACGGCAACTCGCAGCTGAAAGGCCAGACAGATGTCACATGGTGTGGCGACGGCCTCAATGCCGTCACCTACTCGGCATCTGGCTGCTGGGGTGACGAGGCTTGGGTGACCTACTTGTACGTGGGGTGCGATCTAATTGAGGATTTCGGCCATCCAAAACCTGATGAGTACTGGAATGTGTACCACGTATGGACTAAGTGGGATCTTTGTCCAATAGCAGCAACTCAGTGGGGTGGCTGCTTTCTTCATTCTCGGCCTTGGGCTAAATATTGGTACGGCGCGGACGGCGCTTGGGGGCGCATGGGGGGCACCGAATGAGTCTGGCCTCGATAACGCGTTACGCGTACGCGCCGAAGCCTGACGGTAAGTACGCCTTTCGCGCATTGGACGCCTGACGTGATGTACATGTTCGTGCCCTGCTAGGCGTAATTGACGCGATCAGATCGATCGTGTCAGTTCGCTAGCTCACGCGGAGAGGATTACCTCAGTGCGCATGGATAGCCTCATTAGAGCCGCCATGGATTCGTGGCCGCACGCACCTATCGATCCAGACAGGTTGGCTCAGAATGCGATATCCCGACGGAGCCAGAGAAGGAAGTGCGTCCGTAGGACAGGAATTGCTTGCGTACTAGTTGCTTCCTGTGTCGGCGCCTGGGTATACATGGCAAACGCTTGGTGAGTGACTCCGCCTAGTTCGTTCTCGATAGGCACTTTCATCGGCATGTGGAGTCTTTTGTGAAAGCTGGGTACTCCGCCAATGGGGAGGGGTTTTGTGGGACTGAATGCGTCGAGCGGTTGGATTGAATGGTGCCGCCGAGTGGCGGTTGTGTGCTCTCTCGTCTGTGGGCTCTCATTTTCTGCGCTTGGCATGCCAGTTACAGCCGCCGAACACACTACCGAAGAGGCCGCGAAAGGGGCGAGTGCGGCAGTACTTAATGCTGACGTTACCGGCACGTCGTGGTACATCGACTCTGACGCTGACATGTTGGTGATCAGCGTCGATTCGAGAGTTTCGGAGAGCGAAGTTCGGACCCTATCGAAGGTGGCACACTCCCATACCTCGCGGGTGAGGATCCAGCGAGTTTCCGGTAAATTCCGCCCTCTAATTATGGGTGGAGATACCATCCACCATCCAGCCGGATCATGTTCACTCGGATTTAACGTCCGCAGCGGCGAAAAATACTACCTGGTCACTGCGGGGCATTGCGTGCACGTCGGCGATCCATTAGTTACGAGCTCGGACCTGAAAATCGGACCCACGGTAGAGTCTAGCTTTCCCGGTGACGACTACGCAGTGGCAGAGTATTCCGATAGTTCAGTCCCCCATCCCGGCAAAGTTAATCTATACAACAATAGCTCTCAAAATATTGTGAGCTCCGGCGACCCTGAAATCGCCCAGTACGTAAAGAGGAGCGGTGCCACGACCGGCCTGCGTTCTGGCCAGATAATTGGCCTCAATGCAACAGTAAATTACGGAGATGAGTGGGGGATAGTTACTGGTCTTATTCATACGAACATCTGCGCCGAAGGTGGTGATAGCGGCGGCCCGCTCTTCTCCGGAAGTATGGCTCTGGGGGTACTCTCGGGCGCCAGTGGCGACTGCACTGATGGCGGGGCCACCTTCTATCAGCCCATCAATGAGGCTCTTCGCAAGCACAGCCTCAACATAAGCCTCGACGGTTGTGCGAGCATCGCGGGCGGGAAGGTCTGCTATCAGCCGTACGGCGACAAGTTCATCCTGACAGACACAGCTGGGGACGGGGCCCACCCTGAGCTTTCGTTCACGAGTGGCGGGACTTCATACACCTGCTCCAACACAGCTGGCACCAACACCAGTAAAACCTGCGACTACGATTTCCCCGAAAGCCAAACCCTCTCCTACTATCTGTCGATCTATGACGGGAGTGACCTTGTACGCCGAGGGACTATCTACTACGACCGGTTCTGACCAAGGTTGTACATCCTGATCGTGATGCGCCGGGCACCCCGCAAGACGGCGGTGCCGCTCGGCTCCGCTATCGCTGGGGGCGCCTTGGGCGGCGTATTTCTCGGCGCCTCCGCGATGGCCAATCTTTGATGCGCTACTTCCGAGGCTGTCCCTCACGCATCCCAGGGCCCAGTGGTCGTTCCATAGACGTGGCGGTAGGAACCAGGACGCTGTCGGTGGAGGCCGCAGTGGTGCGCAGCCAGGATGCCCGGGCCGCCGCCAGGTGTTGCGCGACCAGTGCACGCAGGCCCTGCCCGGCCTCGGCGGCCAGCTCTCCGGCGGCTCGTCGCGCCTGCAGTTCGTCCCGGGTCAGCCGTCGGCCGTGCGGGCTGTCTCGGCGAGCAGCGGCCCGTACGACTCGAGCAGTTCCTCCGTCTCCAGGGGTTGCTCGGACGGGTCGTGCCTTGCTTGGCGTTCCTCGCTCATGCCGGACTCCCGGTTCCGTCGCTCATGCCAGGGCGAAGTAGCGCAGCCAGACGTAACCGACCGAGACCGCAACCGTGACCGCGGTGACGACGAGGCCGTACTTGGTGAACTGCCAGAAGCTGATGGGCTGCCGGTTGCGCTCGGCAATGCCCAGGACAACGACGTTCGCGGAGGCACCGATCGCGGTGGCATTCCCGCCCAGGTCCGCCCCGATGGCCAGGGCCCACCACATGACGTGGCTGCCAGAACCGTTCCCCATCGCCTCGACCAGATCGCTGGTGATGGGCGCCATGGTGGCGACGTAGGGGATGTTGTCGACGATCCCGGACAGTCCGGCCGAGGCGCCGAGCATCAGCATCGAGCCGCCCAGCTCATTGCTTCCGATCGCGTCGGCCAGGGTCTTGGAGACCTCGCCGATGACACCAGTCTCGATCAGGCCGCCGATCATGATGAACAGCCCCGCGAAGAACGCGAGCGTGGGCCACTCGACCTCGCCGAGGACCTCGCCGGTCTCCACCGTGGAGACCGCCACCAGCAGGCCGGCACCCAGCAGGGCCACCACGCTCGGTTCGAAATGGAGCACGGGGTGCAGGACGAAGCCCGTGACGACCAGGACGAGGACGACCAGGCCCTGAACGAGCAGGCGCGGGTTGCGGATGGCCTCGCGTTCCTCCAGGGCCATGACCTCCTCGGCCCGTGACTCGTCATAGGTGAACGACTTGCGGAACAGGAAGCGGCACAGCGCGATCAGCACCACGATCAACAGGGCGGACAGCGGGGCGAGATGGACCAGGAAGTCGTTGAAGGTCAGGCCGGCCCGGCTGGCGATGATGATGTTCGGCGGGTCCCCGACCAGGGTGGACATGCCCCCGATGTTGGAAGCCAGGACCTCGGCGATCAGGAACGGCGCCACCGGCAGCGCGAGGCGCTCGCACACCAGGAAGGTGACCGGGGCGATCAGCAGCACGGTGGTGACGTTGTCGAGCAGCGCCGAGGCGCACGCGGTGATGACGATCAGCATCACCATCACGCGGAAGGGTTTGGCCCGCGCTCGCTTGACCGACCAGATGGCCAGGTACTCGAACATGCCGGTCTTCTTCAGCACACCGACGATCATCATCATGCCGAGCAGCAGGAAGATGACGTTCCAGTCGATGCCGGAGTGTTCGGAGTAGAAGGCCGCTTTGTCGTCGGTCGCGCCGATCGCGAGCATCAGCGCCGCGCCCCCGAGGGCCGCGGCGACGCGGTGGATCTTCTCGCTGATGATCAGGGCGTACGCGCCGACGAAGACGACGAGTGCGGCCCAGCTGTGCCAGTCGTTCACGATGCTCCGATGAGTTGTTCCACCAGGCGGGCCGCGGTGATGGCGCCCAGGAGGCGGACCTGGTCGCCGTCACGTTCGATGACGGCGACCAGAGGCGTGTGGGTGCGGGCCATGAGCGCAGCGACGTTCATGGCGCTCGCATCGGGGCCGACGAACGGCGGCGTGAAGCGACGCCTCGGCAGCCACTCGGCCACCGACTGGCCGACCACCGCCTCGTGGACTTCGTCGAGGCTGCGGTCGGTGATGACGGAAGCGAGCAGCGGGTCTTGCTGGACGTAGTCGGGCACCAGCTGCCGTACCAGCTGAGAGCCGGGAACGATGGCCCACGGCTGCCCGTCGCGGTCCACCACCAGCAGGGCCGGCAGCTTCCGTTCGGCAAGTAGCCGCAGCGCGTCCACGGCGTCGTCGTCCGTCGACACCGACGGGTAGGGCTCTGCGAGATCACGCGCGCGCATGACCGTTCTCCTTGCGTGGTTCGGTCTGCGCACCGGGTCCGGTGGCAGGGCCGCCGCGGTGTTCGACGTCGGTGCCGCCGTGCCCACCCGGGATGCCTGCGAGTTCATCGACGTGGAAGAGGCGGGCGATCGGGACGTCGGTGCTGCTGTGCGCGATGATCGACACCGCGATGCACACGGCGATCAGGGTGAACGCCTCCTCGCCCTGTGGGATCCCGGACTGCAGCACCAGCAGTCCGTAGACCACCGAGGCGAAGCCCTTGGGCCCGAACCAGGCAGCGACCAGCTTCTCCTGCCGGGTGAAATGAGCGCGGGTGCCGATGAGCGAGAGCAGCAGTGAGGCCGGACGGATCAGAACGATCGCCAGGACCACGGCGACGTACCCGCCGATCGACAGATCCCCGAAGAGCTGCGGCGTCAGCAACGCTCCGAAGACAAGGAGCGCAGCGAACTTGGCCAGCTCAGCCAACATTTCGCCCAGCGGCTCGAAGGCCGCCTTCGACTCCGGCGAGACCGCGGTGAGAACCGCGCCGGCGGAGAACGCCGCCAGGTAGGGGTTGGCGTGGGTGAGGTGGCAGAGGCCGTAGAGGATCACGCCGATCGCCAGCGGAAGCAGCGGCTGCAGCTTCGGCTCGGCGCCCAGGTGACGGAAGCGTACGAGCCCGTTCACGAACAGCGGCAGCAGAATCCCGAAGGCGAGGCCCATGCCCAGCTCCAGTCCGATCTTGCCTGCGGACGCCTCGGCGTGCCCGGACGTCGGCCCGGCCATGGCGATGAAGATCAGCACGATCGGCAAGGCGAGCCCGTCGTTGATGCCGGACTCCACGTTCAGCAACTGCCGCAGCTTGGAGGGGACTTCCTTGCGACCCACGATGGCCGAGGCGAACACCGGGTCGGTCGGCGCGAGCACCGCACCCACCAGGAACGACGTCGTCCAGTCCAGGCCCACCACGTAGTGCGTGACCAGGGCCATGAAGATGAAGGCCAGCGGCATGCCGAGCCCAAGGGCTCGGGCCGGGTTCTTCCAGTTGGCCTTCAGCTTGCCGAAGTGCACGTGCATGCCGTCGGTGAACAGCACTGCGAACAGCGCCAGATCGGCCGTCACCGACACGATCTCGCTGTCTGGCGTGATGTGAATCAGGCCGAGGAATCCGTCACTGACGATCGCGCCGCCGACGAGGAAGAGCAGGGACGTGGAGAGCACGGTCCGCGCGGCGAGCCCGGACAGCAGCACCGCGATCAGTAGTGCCACCCCGAAGACAGCAACCAGCACCATGACGTACGCCCCCGATCGGCAAAGACACCCTGATCCCGAGGCCACTGCCTCAAGACCGCCGACCAGACTTCCCGGCACACCAGGGCGGACCCTACACGTTCTTTACGCGACATTGACAGGTCCTTTGCGGGCATCCGAGGGGTACTTAGATTGCCGGAACCCGGCATGGTGGAACAGTCGCATCCACCCGTACTCTGCGCGACTGCACATCTGGTCCGTCCAGAATCACGGGCCGGTCAAGTGCCGCATTCTGTAGCTCCCTTGAGGAGATCCGGTCAGGGTGAGCGGCCGGGCGCTGGTTTTATGGCGACAAGGTTGTATTAGTTCTGGGCAGCCCTCCTGGATCGAGCCAGACACGACCAGTTAGGGTCCGGCTACAAGTAGCCGCAGGTTTGCAGAGGCACGCTGCCCAGGCAGGGGCACGCGTAGGTACGGGGGATGCAGTGAGTTCCGAATCTGATTCCGTAGCGCCGATATCCGCGCCGAACACCGGCCCGGATCCGCGCACCAGCCACCGGTTGGACGTGCCCCCGCCGGACGCGCGTCCGGATGTGCGCGATCTGGACCCGTCCCCGGGCACCAGCCCAGGCCCCGCCGCGCATGGCGGCCTGCAGCCGATGTCGGCGACCGACACAGCCCCGGACCCCCGCATCCAGGCACCCACCACTCCCCTCACCGGCACAGACCCTCGCATCCAGGCGCCCACCACCCCGCTGACCGGCAACGACCCGCGCACCTCGCACGAGATGCCTGCCCCGGACGGGCGGACCGACGTCCGTGACCTGGACCCCGCACCCGGCACCAACCCCGGGCCGCCGCCCAGCAACGGCATTCAGGCGATGTCCGCCGGCGGCGGGCCGAGCGGCGGCCCGGGTGTCGGCGTGCAAGCAGGCGGCGGCCTGTCCGGCGTGGACGACCCGGCTGCGCTGAACCGGGCCGGGCAGGGTGCCTATCAGCTGGGCAGCCTGGTGCAGAGCAACGGACGCGTCGGCGACGACGAGCAGATGATCGCGGCCACGGCCGCGCTGGGGGCCGACTTCTGGGGCGGCCAGCTGGGCCTTGAGCTGATGAAGACGATGGAGACCTGGGACAAGCAGGCAAAGAAGCTGTCCAACACCTGTGCAGCCATCGGCGACCGCTGCACGACCACGGCGAACAGCTACACGACCACGGAGTCGGCGAACGACCAAGAGATGAGCACCCTCCAGCGCTCGCTCGCCGACTTCAACTGAACGGGACCTCCACGATGATCAGTTACACCGAGCTCTTCCACCTCGATGTCGCCGCTATCAAGGGAGCGGCCGACCAGTGGGACGAATACCGGCGCCGCTACGAGCGCATGGACGAGGCGTACGACCAGCAGGTACTCAAGCCCTTCGACGAGGCGGGCTGGTCCAGCTTCGATGTCACCTCGGCCGTCGCGCGGGCCCAAGTGGCGGATGCCAACAAGGAGTTCACGGACGCGGGCATCGAGGCCAAGGGCCTGCGGGCCGTCCTCGAGGACGCCTACGAAGAACTGAAGAAGTGCAAGGCCGACCTGCACCAACTGACCGAGGACGCCAAGAAGAACGGCGTCCTCATCAGCGAGACCGGCCAGGTCAGTCTGAAGGACCCCGACAAGGCCGGTGACGAGCGCCGCGGAGGCGGACTGCTGCCGACCGACAACGAGGTCACCGTCAAACTGTGGGAGGGCAGCATCCTGCTGATCCTCACGTCGGCGACCAACGCCGACCAGTCCGCCGCCATGGCGCTGAAACGGAACACCGGACAGCTGGACGAGGGCTTCAACGACAAGACGGTCAAGTCCGTCGACCAGGACGAGTCGCAGCGCGCCTCCACGCTCCTCAAGAAATACGAGAAGGGCGAGAAGCTCTCCCCGTCCGAACTCGACGAACTGCACCGGCTGATGGTCCACAACAACAAGGACCCCGAGTTCAGCCGCATGACCATCGACAGCCTCGGGCCCGAGGGCACCCTGCGCCTGGCCGAGGACCTGCAGCGCGACAGCCAGGGCGACAGCGCGAACAAGTCGAAGTACGGCGACATCCAGTCCGCGCTGGCCAACAACATCGGCACGGCCAACAAGGACAAGGAATTCTCCGAGCAGTGGCGCAAGGACATGCGCGAGCTCGGCACCCAGCGCCTCGACGACGACGGGCGCAAGCCGTACAACTACCAGCTCCTGACGACCCTCCTGAAGGAGGGCGACAGCAGCAGCTTCCCGCCGCACATGACGACCGGGCTGACCGACGACCTCATCGCGGCGGAGAAGAAGAAGCCGGACATCTGGGACGAGCACCAGGACATCGCCCCTGGTGACGACGCCGAGAAGCAGGAGATCGTCGACCCGGTCGACGACATGCTGGGCATCATGAGCGGTGACCCCGACACCGCCACCAAGTACCTCGACCCGGCGCAGAGCGGCAGCAAGGACAATCTGAAGTACCTGCTCGACGACCGGCACTGGCCCAACGTGCACGTCACCGAGAGCGTCCAGAACGGCACCGGAGCCACCGACGGCGCCGTCATGGACCGGTACGACGAGGACTCCACCAACTCCCGTGCCGGTCTGGGCAATCTGCTGGAAGCCGCCACCACCGGTGTGGAGCCCGGCGAGGAGCGGACCGACTTCAGCGGTCACACGGAGGGCCAGGCCCGCGTCATGCAGGACACGATCGCGCGCCTGGACAGCGACACCAAGGGCGACGAGATCCCCGAGAACATGCGCCAGCCGCTGGCCCGCGCCCTGTCCGACTACACGCCCGACACCCACGACATCATCGCGGGCAGCAAGGACGGTTACGACGACGAGCGCGGCCGGGGCAGCATCACCGGCACCGGCGACGACGCCCACATCACCAACAAGGAAGGCAGCGTCATCCGGGTACTGCGCGGCGTCTCGGAGGACCCCGCGGCCTACGCCCAGGTCTACGAGAGCGAACGCTTCTACGCCGCCGACCAGATGGACAAGGCGTCGCAGAACCCCGGCGCGAACAACGAGAACTGGAACGTCCCGGCCCGCGAGGCGTCCAACGTGCTCGGCGCGTACAACGCCATCGGCTCCGACGCCTACCTCGACCAGCGCGACGAGAAGAAGCAGTGGGCCGACGACGTCGCCAAGCAGCGCTACCACCAAGCCGGACTGCCGCTGACCGCGATCCCGTACGTCGGCGACGGCGCCCAGCGCATGCTCGACCAGACGACCTACGACTGGTCCAAGGACGTCAAGGCCGAGGCCGACCTGCAGGGCAAGGAAGGAACCGAGGCCGAGAAGGCCAAGGGCAGCGCGGGCACCAAGGACCTCGTCGACCAGTGGGTGGCCGAGCGCAACCGGCAGGGCGCGGGCATCTCCGACATGACGGAGCGCGACATCAAGCAGCAGGCCGAGGAGAGCTACCTGGTGCACCGCGGCTCGGCTCTGGGCGCCCTGCGGGGTGAGTACTGATGGCCGCCACCCCGGGTGTCCTGCGGGGGCGGCCCGTCCGTCTCGCCATGATGATCCTGGCCCTGGTTCTCGCCGCGACGGGAGCGACCCTCTACTTCTCCGGAGCGTACGACGACTGGCGCGACGGCAGGGCCCTGTCCCGCGCCTGCGACGGGATCCTGCCCCAGGACGAGCTGCCCCAACTCCTCGACTGGGACGGCAGACTCACCTCCGACGAAGCCTGGAGCCTCACCGCACGGGACGCCCGGACCTGCACCGTCTACTCGCCCGAGCTGGAGGACCACAACAACACCCAGCTCAGCCTCACCGTCTCGCAGGGCCGAGGCAGCCGCCAGCTCCTGACGGACCTGGCGGTCATCGACGAGAGGGAGACCGTCACCCCCATCGGCAACGGCTGGCGGGGCATCTTGAACGTACAGAGCGAACTGCCCAAGGCCACCGTCGTGATGCCCTGCGGCAAGAAGCCGGACGACGCCCTGGTGGTGCACCTGGAGACCTGGTCGGGTCCGTACGACAACGATTCCGCCGGACAGCGGGCCCGCCTCGCCCGCGTGGTGACCCAGGCCGCCGCGAACGCCGCGGACCAGGCCGGATGCGACGCCGCGCCCGGCGAGCGGGTCGAGCGCGTGCCGGGCGAACTCATCAAACGCTCGGACACGCCGAAGCCGGCCGGCACAGCCACGGGCACCTGCCGCGACGTGCCCGCCCCCGCGCTGGAGACGGCTGCCGATCCGCTCGCCCCCATCGAGAACTGTGTACTCAAGGACAGGACGGGCCACCCGTCGGACCGCCTTACCGCGTACTACGGCCCCTTCGTCCAGCACGGGCACGCCGACCTCGGTATCGCCGACTCCGCGCGCTTCGCCAAGCATCCAGCAGGAAGCATCGACGGCCTGTCCTGGGCGAGCGCGGACTGCCCCAAGCAGGGTGGCCCGGCCTTCTTCACCGCCCAGTCCCTGCCGGGCAGCGACGCAGACCTCCCCGCCGGGGCGTTCAAGCAGTTCGCGCTGCGCTCCGCCAAGGGCCACGGTTGTGAGGTACCTGTGTTCAGCAATTAGCGCACCGGCTGGTGCGCGGCCGGTTGCCCGCATTCGGCAATGTGAACCCCGGGCTGTCTGCCGGGACAGGCAGATTCCCGGACGCGGCAGGTTCGTCATGCTGGCACCATGGCCCGCTTCTCACACTCCGTGCACGTGCTGCCCGTGCCACGTCCGTGGTTCGAGCAGTCCGTCGCGACACTGAACGCCCTGGCACAGGACACCTATGTGGACGGTGCGCAGGTTCTGCTACCGGGCGGGCGGCCGGTACCCGATGTGAGGCTGGCCGAGGGGACCCATCTCAAGTCGGGCGCGGTCTATGAGGCGCATGGCGAAGACCTCGCTGCCCCGCAGGAGCGGATGGTCGTCAAGGAGTGGGACGGCGCCTCGCGCATTCGGGTTCAACAGCACCTGAAGCATGAGGAGATGAGCGTCTTCGTGGAGGCCGCACTGCGCAGCGCGGCCAAGCCGGAGGACGTCGAGGTGCGAGTCGAGACGTCCGGCCGGAGCACAAGTGCCCGGCTGATGCGCACGTCCAGCCGGGCGCACCTGCGCCTCGACACCTGGTGGCGTGCGGTGTCCTGTGAGTCTGCTTCGACCGTCCCGCTGGAGATGTCGGTGGAACACCGTCTCGGTAGAGCTGCGGTGCGCGTCGCGCCACACCGCACAGGCGGGAGCTGGGAGCTTCGCTGCACTCTGTCGGTACACGCCTGCCTGCCCCTACGTCCGCTGGTGGCGATCGGCATATGGTTCGCCCGGCGGCGTATAGGCCGTGCCTTTGCCGAGGCCGTGGACCAGGCTGCCGGACGGTGGAACACGGCCATTCCCACCGCCCTCGCGCTCCGCCCGGATCAACTCCGCGCACAGGTCATGGCAGCCCTTCAGGCCAAAACAGAGGCAGGCGTATTCGGCAGTCCGGACAGCTCTGCACCTCCGTGATGATGCCGGGTACCGACGACGACCGCGGCAGCGGCGGCCCGAGCCACCCTCAAAACACCGTCGGCGGCGAGCCGAACGCCGGCTCGCCTGCAGCTCTCGCGAAGGACTGCAGGGCCGGGGCGAGGGCCGTGCGATCCTCGTGCGGCATGTCCTCCAGGATTTGAGTGATCTCCGCCGTGCGTCGTTGCATCACGTCGTTGACCACGTCCTGCCCGCGGGGTGACAGGACCAGACGTAGATCGTCTCGTCCCCCATTCCCGCTCTGCGCGAGCAGGTCGCCGGCCTGGAGGTCGGTCACCGCGCGGAGCGCCATCTGCTCGTCGACGCCGAGGAGTTCAGCCAGGTGCCGGGGCCCGAGGGTGCCGTGCATGCTGAGGAGCACCAGGAGCCGGAACTCGAGGAGGGTCAGGGTCTCTTCGACGGCCGCAAGGGACCGGGCCGACACAGCGACGAGCAGTCGTGAGGCGGTGAGCACGTGCGCTGCCGCGTCGTGCAGGTCATCGCCGCAACTCGCGCTCGCCACGGCGGGGTCCAGGAGGCGCCGCAGCAGTCGCTGTGCGGTGATGATCCCTCGGACCGGGGTGCCTGCGGGATCAATGACCACCACAACCGGGCTGTTCGCCTGCCTCAGCCGCAGGAGCACCGTGGACAGCCTGTCCCTGGGAGTGACGGTCGGGGGCGGCTCGGGCATCGGCAGCAAGTCGCCCACCCTGCGGCCGGAGAGCGCCCGGCTCAGCTGGGCCTGGGCGAAGGGGCCGGACAGCGAGATCAGTCCGGGCTGTGCGGCCAGCGAACCGGGCAGCAGGTGGTGCAGTAGCTCCTGGGCCTGCAGCACAGCCCGCGGTTCACCGGAGGATTCAACAAGTACGAGGAAGGGTTCGGGACTTGCGGCCACCATGCGCGCAGCGACCACCGCATCGCACTCGAGCTCTACGGTCTGGCACACATACGCAAGATCGGCAGCGAACATGAGCGGCTCCTGTTCGACACGTCGTACTGGTGCCGACCAGGCTTCCCGGCGCTCCAGGAGCCTCCTACCGCCGAGACTCCATACAGCATCTTTGCACAGCCCGTCACTCGCTGCTCATGGTTCGTTACCGCTGCATCGATGACGAACGGCCGCAGACCAAGCGGGGATGCGGAGTGGCACCAGCAGCATCTTGCCTTCGCAGCCCACGAGCCGAGCCCGAGGCCGCTGCCGGCCTCTTACCGCGCCGGACGCTTCTCCAGAGGCTTCGGGCGTCCGAGCACCATGTCGTACGCCATGACCAGCACGACCGTCACCCCGGCCAGCACCACCGCCGCATACGCACCCGCGGTGACGGTCTCCCGAGCAGCCTGGGCAATCCGAGGCGCCAGCTCACACAGCGCGGCCCCGTACATGGAGATCCCCGCAGCACCGAGGACCCGTACAGGGCCCGGCCGGTGCCGGATGACGGCCGGGATCCAGCCGGCCGCCAGTGCAAGGCTCGACGGGAGGATCAGCACGGTGCACACGACGAGCAAGATCCAGCTCGTAGTGGAACTCATGGCATGGGGCCTTCCGTGACACGTCTCGTCGGTGGGGTCCGGTGAGCTTAGAGAGACGGCCGAGGGTACGGCTGTGACGTATGTCCCAATGGGCTCGATTTTGATGGAAAACATACATGCGGCTCAGTGGCCGCAATTGCCCTAGTCCGAGCCCAAGCCAGCCAGCCAGCAGAGATCAATCACCGCCGTCATCGCCGCGCTCGACGCCTTGCGCTGAGGCGCCGTCCGTCAGGCAGCCGCCCGAGTTTGGCTGAAGGTGCGCCGGTAGGCGCCGGGTGTGGTGCCCAGATGCGCCCTGAAGCGGCGGCGCAGGTTGACCGCCGAGGTGAGCCCGACGCGGGTGGCGATGGCTTCGACCGGCAGGTCGGTCTGCTCCAGCAATACCCGTGCTGCGTCGAGGCGTTGGCGCAACAGCCACTGCCCCGGGCTGACGCCGAGTTGTTCGGTGAAGCGCCGGGCGAGGGTCCGGGTGGACAGCCCGGCTCGTTCGGCGAGCCGGTCGAGGGTCAGCGGAGAGTCGAGGTGGGACGTGGCCCACTCCAGCAGTGGCGCCAGCGATTCGTCCGTCCTCGCCGGGGCGGGCGCTGCGGCGTACTGGAGTTGGCTGCCCTCCCGGTGTGGGGGCAGGACCATGTTCCGGGCGATCTGGGCGGCGTAGGCGGCGCCGTGGTCGGAACGCACCAGGTGAAGACACAGGTCGATGCCCGCACCGGTTCCGGCGCTGGTGGCCACGTCGCCGTGGTCGACGTAGAGCACGTCCGGGTCCACCTCCACCTGGGGGAAGGCGGCGGCGAGTTGGGGCGCGTGGCGCCAGTGGGTGGCGGCGCGGCGGCCGTCGAGCAGTCCGGACTGCGCGAGGACAAACGCCCCCGTGCAGATGGCGACGATCCTGGCCCCGCGCCGGTGGGCGGCCTGGAGCGCCGCGATGACGGTCGGCGGCACCGGCGCGCTGGGCGGCTGCCAGCCGGGGACGACCACGGTGTCCGCCTCCTCCAGAGCCGACAGACCCGCGTCTACGAGCATCGGGTAACCGATGGTGGTCCGCAGCGGTCCGGGGCGCTCGGCACAGATCCGGAAGCTGTACCGGGCCGGTACGTCCTGCGGGACGGTGCCGAAGACCTCGGCGGCGCAGCCGAGCTCGAAAGGCGACTGCGGCGGATTGAGCAGGGCCACCACCCGGTGAAGGCTCATGGCAAGAATGTACTCCTAGGTGTCTTTTAGGACTCTCGGCAGGGAGATCGACTCCGGTCACAGTGGTCCCATGATTGAAACCACCACCGAGACGACAGTGGTCAGGCGCACAGTCCAGGTCGACGGCGAAACGGCCAGCTACCTGACCGCCGGGCCGCAGGACGGCCAGCCCGTGCTGCTGCTGCACGGAACGTACTGGAGCAGGGTCTGGCTCCCGGTACTGGACCACCTCGCCGACGCGGGGCTACGGCCGATCGCAGTCGACCTCCCCGGGCTGGGGCGCTCGGGCGGCGAACTCACCCTGGAAACGGCCACGGTCCCGGCCCTCGCGCACTGGGTGACACGGTTCGCATCCGCGCTGGAGCTCTCCGGACCGATCTCTGTGGCCGGCCACGACATCGGCGGCGGCATCGCCCAGCACCTCCTCGCCCACAACCGCCTGGAGGTCCCGCGGCTGGCCCTGCTCAACTCGGTCACCTACGACTCCTGGCCCGTGCCTGGCGTGGCCCGCTTCCGCGACCGGGAGGTCGTCGCGGCCACCACCGCCGACGAAGTTCTCACCGCCCGCCGACAGGCCGTGACAACGGCCCTGGCCGGTGCCGCCACCGAGCCATTGATCGCGGACTACCTGGATCCATGGACCCATGGGCGGGTCCGCCGCTCCTGGATGGCCATGGCGGGCGCAGCCGACAACCGCTACACCCTCGACCTCGTTCCCGCCCTGCAGCGATCCACCACGCCCAAGCTGCTGATGTGGGGCGAGGACGACACCTTCCAGAAGGTGGAATACGCCGAGAAGTTCACCTCGGAGATGCCGCACACCACCCTCGTACGCATCCCGGATGCGCACCACATCCCCACGGAGAACGCCCCTGACCAGATCGGCCGCGCGCTCGCAGGATTCTTCACGGCGTAGAGGCATTACGACCACCCGGCTTTGCGGCTGCTCTCGGACCGACCGGCCCGGAGGACACCGGAAGCAACCACAGTGCCCGCTTCGAGCCGCCGGGCGCGCGGAGGCAGGCACATGCGAGCAGCTGGACTGAGGACTTCCTTCTGGTCGGCACAGCCGTTTCCTCCGGCCGCCATCACCTCATACGTCGCGTCGCGTAGGGCCGTGAAGCTCCCGTCGCCCAACTCCCCGTACAGGACCATCCTGCGCCGCAGTCAGCGAGTGACCATCACACGCGCCCGGTAACCGAGTTCGTTGTCCGATTCCCATGTCGCAGTGAAGCCCGTCCACGCGGCGTTCTGCTCACCGTCGGCGGGTACGCCGAGTCGGTCGGCCACGATCTGGGGCGCGTGGGCCTCACGGAACACGCACTTGGTGGCGGACAGCGCCTCGGACCTGGTGACAGCGTTCTCCCTGGGTACGGGGGTGATGACGCGGAGCGCCTTGCCGTCGGCCGACAACTCGTAGAACTGATCCGCCGTCAGCTTGTTGGTGAAGGTCTTGAGCGAGTCGGCGGTCTCAGTCATGCAAGCGTCCCGGACCTGGGTCAGGTCGGCCAGCTTGTCCGGGGCCGGGGCGCCGGCGGTCGTCGACGTACCGGAGCCGCACCCCGTCAGCGTGGTGGCGAACAGCAAGGCAGCTACAGCTGTGGCGCTCCGGAGGCTGGGCATAACAGCAATCCTGCCCGGCGGGGACCTGCTACTCCCCTCGGTCCGCGTTGCTTGACCGGAGTCAGCGCTCTGTCTGGCCCGTCAGCGCATCGATCGCCGCAGTGACACTCCTGCGCAGCTCGCGGGCATCCGCCCCGGCTCGGGAGCGGAGATTCACGCCGTGGGCCAGCAGGGCCAGGACATCAGCCGCGGAATCCGGGTCGGCTCCGGAGGGAAGCTGCCGCAGCTCGTGTGCTGTGTGCAGCGCCGCACGCAACGCCTCGCGCAACCGTTGATGCTGCCGGTCGAGGATGGCGCGCACATCGGGGTCACCGTTCTCAACGCCCGCATGTGCATTGGAGACCATGCAGCCCCACTGGGCGTACTCGCCCGTACAGCGCGCCTCGATCAGCTTGGTGAAGAACTCCGTCACGGCCGGCAGCCCGCGCTCATCCTCAGCGAGCGGGCCGAGCGTCGGCCGGGAGCGCTCGTCGACATAGCGCTCCAGCGCGGCAAGGTACAGCTGCTGCTTACCGCCGAAGGTGGCGTACAGGCTGGAGCGGTTGAGACCGGTCGCGTTCACGATGTCCTGGATGCCAGTCGTGGCCGCGCCCTGCCGCCAGAACAGCCGCACCACCGTGTCCAGGGTCGCGTCCGGGTCGAAGTGCTTGATGTCCGGCATGCCCCGCGTTCACCTACCTTCGCCCGCCATCCTGAAATGAGAGTTCCAAGATACTCCCCTGAAGCGCTGGCCTGGAGTGCACGCGAACGTCTATCTTGAAACGGTCGTTCCAAGAAATTGGACTTACCGAACCTTGCCGGAGGGAAGACCCCAATGAGCAGCGTCAACGCCGAACTGCGTGCCTTCTATGACAGTCGCCAGGAGCAGATCCCCGCGGACATCCGCGCCGTCATGGGGCGGGCGGCCCAGGACTTGGCCGACTCCGGCCAGGCGGACCGCGCACTCAGCGTGGGCGCCAAGGCCCCGTCCTTCACGCTTCCTTCAGCCACCGGACGGGACGTCGCCCTGGACGAGCTGCTCGCCGAGGGCCCGGTGGTGCTGACCTTCTACCGCGGCGCCTGGTGCCCCTACTGCAACATCGCTCTGCGCTCCCTGCAGCAGCACCACGACGACATCACCGCCCGCGGCGCCCACCTTGTCGCCGTCTCCCCGCAGATCCCCGACGAGTCACTGTCCCTCACCGAGAAGCACGGCCTCGCCTTCGACGTCCTGAGCGACCTCGGCTCCGACACCGCCAAGCAGTTCGGACTCGCCTTCGATCTGCCCGACGACCTGGCGGCCGTCTACGACAGCTTCGGCATCGACCTGCAGCACTCCAACGCAGGCCACGCCCGAACCCTCCCCTTGCCCGCCACGTACGTCATCGACCGCGAGGGCACCATCCGCTGGGCCTTCGTCAACGCGGACTACACGACCCGCGCCGAACCGGCCGACATCCTCACCGCACTCGACACCCTCGCGTGAACGCACTCTGAGCTGCGACAGGTGTGGCGGGCCGCCACTGTGCCGGCCCGCCACACCTGCAGAGCCCGCGGCGAACAGTCGTCAGGCGCGGCTGAGCGCGGCCGCCCCGAAGGACACGCTGAAGCGTTCGCACCAGATACTGACGCTGCTGTACTCGTTCACGTCGAGGTCGCCGGGCAGGGCGTAGTTCTGGTCACCCTTGTTGCCTTTGAGCTTGCCGAGGCTCTTGTACTTGCCGTCGTCGAATACGCCCCAGCCCGCCTTGCCCTCCTTGACGGGGGCGTCGGTGATCCAGACGTGCAGGTCCGGGCCGTTACTGGTGTCCAGGCCCTCAAGACGCAGGGTGTGCGAACCATCGGCCAGGCGCAGGATCTTCACCGTGCCCGCGGTGCTGTGTTCGTGGCTGATGAACTTGCCCGTGGCCACCGCCTGCGGCCCCGCCGGCTCGGCCGGCGTTGAACTACTGCCTGGCGACTGGCTCTTGGCAGGTCCGGGCGCGGCCACGGGGATCTCCTCACGGACGGTCTCGTCCGTCCACAGGGTCCACGGCTTGAACCAGAACAGCCCCACGCCGACGACCAGGATGGCCACCACAGCCACACCGAGAATCGCCGGTTTGCGCACTCGCACCATTCCTTGCCCCCTGAAACATTCGATCTCTGCGATCCATCTGACTCCTGGGCATTCAACGGGGCGGCGGGGCCGGTTGTCGCCGCTGGACTGGTGACAGATTCCTTACGGTCCATCAAGGGACGATCGCCTGACGCCGGAATTCACCGCAGCCAGGCCCTCGTTCGCCGTCAACGCCCCCTTCTGGACCCGCATCCCGGTGGGCCATCACTCGAACCCTTGCCGCGTCGCAATCAGGCAGCCTCAAGACTCTGCCGCAAGAGAGGCGCAGCCTCTTGAAGATCGGCATGCGAACGGATGCGGACTTCCAAGTGACCACCTCCGTGATGCCCGAGCTCTCGCACATCCCGCGTGAACCCCGACCGCAGATCCACCAACCTCGGATCCACATTCAGCGTCACCACAAGGGTCTTCTCCTGCACCCGCACCCAGGCGAAGCCACGCAGTCTCCGGTAGGCGACACAGGTCTGCAGGACCTCGCTCCGCACCTCGCCGAGGCCGATCAGAGTCGCGTCCAGGTCAGCGAACAGCTCGCGCATCCGCTCCGGCACGGCCCGCAGGTGATCAGATGCCCCGCCCTCGTTGTCGGCCGAAGCAGGATCCGGCGCCACGGAGAGGTGACGACGTCCCGCTGAGGAGCGCCGGCTGCCGGTGCGACGCCCGTAGGACGAGGCAATCAGCTCCAAGGTGAGCAGGTCGTGGCGGTAGACGCGGTAGCGGACGAGGTCCGTGGCGTGCCCCAGCGTCCGTACCGCATGGGCGTCGTAGCGCGTGAAGTCGGAAGCAACGCAGATCATGCGCGGCCGACTCCAGTCGATGGCAGTCGCCGTCTCCGACCCCAATACTTCATCCACAAGCATGTGGAAATCCCCGCGATGGTCCAGGAGCCAGGACAGATAGAACAGCGCCTGGTTCATGACGTTCTGATCGCGAGCCCTCTTGTACTCCACGATCACCGGCGAGCCGGCCTCGTCGAGGCCGAGCGAGTCGATGCGACCACCGTGCTGGTCCCCGGTCGAGAACTCCGACGCCAGGAAGCGCACCCCGAGCAGTGTCTCCATGTTCCGTTCGACGAGCTTCTGCAGGTGGCGCTCCACCGGCACCTGCTCACCGCGGAGCTCCCGGGCGCCCTCGCCCTCGATGTGGAACAGCTTCAGGTCGGTCACGGTCCCCCTCCAGGCACTCCAGCGTGTCGTGCAGGCCGAGAAGTCTAGGCACGCGAGCGATCAGGAACAGAGCGTTTCCGCAGCTCAGAATGCACATCCAGGCTTGCGCTGGCTCGGTAGCAAATGTGCTCGGGCAACCGCCGAACTCCCCCGGCGACCCGTCCGGCGCGCTGACCGCTTGGGAGAAATCTGGGAGATGATCTTCCGCCAGGAACCTCGCGAGACCACCCCAGACCAACCCATCCCAACGCCCTGATCAGGCAAAACAGCGAACACGCCAGGTACCGATCACGATCGGACCTAATTCGGGACGAAGAGGTCGTGGGTTCAAATCCCGCCACCCCGACAGCTGAAACACCAGGTCAGGCCCAGTTCTCCTTCCCGGAGAACCGGGCCTGATTTGCGTTCCGGGGGCTCTGGGGAGCGAACGGGGAGCGGATCAAGGAAATCCACTCCCCACGGCCTGTCGGCAACTGCACGCCCCACGCCTACAGGTCCCGATCATCTTGAGTTCCCCGATGAGTTCGACTACGAGCGGGGCAAGGCCCGTGCGACGGCTCTGATCGAGCGGTTGTCCCATCAGTTCGGATGGCCTTGCCCCCTGGGCGGCTGAGCAACTACGGAAACCTCGCCGTGGTGACGACGCCGTACCCGGACAGCCACGCCGACTTGGAGACGGATCGTCGGCAGATGGTGTCGCTCTTCAGGGGGCCGAACCTGCTCGGATGCCCTGGCTCGGTCCGGCCTGGACAGCTGGGCGTCGACCGGCCACCCCCGGTCAGGCTCCCGATGCAACAGCCGACTCGCTGACGACCACCGGCCGCACATGGGCCAGCAGCAGTTCCAGGAACTGCTCCGGGCGTCGGAATGCCGCGAAGTGGCTGCAGTCCTCGATCAGGGCGAAGCCCTTGACCGGCGCCTGGACGTCGTCAAAGAAGCGGCGGGCGAGCTCCGGCGACGTAAGGACGTCCTTCTCGCCCTGGAAGAGGAAGAACGGGAGATCGAACTTCGTGCCGTCCGCCCAGTCGTCGAAGCCTGACGTGCCTGTGGTGACCTGTTCCGAGAAGCTCATGCCCTTGACGAAGTGCCCCAGCTCGCGCAGCGAGTGCAGCGGCGAGAGCCACAGGGACCCCATGACGACCTTCTTCATCGTGTCCAGGGTCAGCGGGTCGCTGGTGGCCAGCAGCTTGGCGTGCATCGCCCGCTCACGGGCTGTCCACTGCTGGCCATCGGGGTGAAGTGCCTCAACTGCCGCCAGGTCCTTACGCTTTCCGGCCGCCCGCAGCCGGGTGAGCAGGGCCTGGTGTACGGAGTCGTCGCGGCCGGCGTCGTGGATGTTCTGGTCGGTGCCGACGTATGCGGAGTAGCGCTCGGGGAACTCGCGGGCGAGCCGCAGGCCGAAGGCGCTGCCGTAGGACTGGCCGAGCAGGACGACCTTGTCGACGCCGAGGCGGGTGCGTATGTGGTCGGTGACCTCGACCGCGTCCGCGTAGATCCGGTCGAAGGTCATCTCGCCCTGCTCTTGCGGACCGTTGTGGCCGAGGGTCTTGAGGGCGCCGCGCATGTCCCAGCGGACGAGCGTGAAGTGCTTCTCCCAGGATCTGGTGCGCGGTCCGAAGATCGCGGTCGAGGCTCCGGGGCCGCCGTGCAGTTCCAGGATGACCGGGTTGGCCAGATCCTCGCCGCGGATTGAGATCCACTGCTCGATGCCGCCGATGCGGACGAAGCCCTGCTCGTCGATGCCGTTCCGGGTGTCGATCTTCATGAGGGAGGCATTGCGGGAACGCTTGAGGGCGCGGTGGCCGAGGATGCCGGCCACCGGTGCGGAGAGGAGGGTGACTGCGGAGGTGGCGACGATGGTGGCGAGCATGAGGACTCCCTGGGGTTCCGTTCCAACGAAACTGTATATGTCGTAAGCGGTTGGCTATACGTTATAAACAGTTAGGGTGAGGTGTCAACGGGAATCGGCGGAGGAGGCGCGGGTGGCCGCGAAGAAGGTCGGGAAGCAGGCCGGCGTGAAGGGGAGCTTCGCGCTGCTCTGGGGTGAGCAGGAGCTGCCGAGCCGGGGCCCGAAACCCTCGCTCACCGCGGGCCGGATCGCGGAGGCGGCGATCGGGATCGCCGACAGGGAGGGCCTGGACGCGGTCTCGCTGGCGCGGGTGGCCAAGGAATTCGGCGTCACCGCGATGGCGCTCTACCGGTACGTCCCCGGTAAGGCGGAACTCCTCGACCTGATGGTCGACCTCGCGATCGGCCCACCGGTCCCCGTCGCGCACATCTCCGGCGGCTGGCGCCCGCAGCTGACCGAGTGGGCCCGGCAGTGCCTGGCGACGTACCGCCGCCACCCGTGGATCCTGACGGCGACCGGCATCCGCCGCCAGATCATGGGACCTCATCAACTCGGCTGGCTGGACGCGGCCTTGGCCGCACTGGCCGGAACGGGATTGTCGGCCGCCCGGCAGCATGACACGTTCCTGCTGCTCGTAGGCCATATTCGCAATATCGCCCAGCAGTACGTCGACCACGACGAGGCGGCGAACGAAGAGTGGGCGCACCTGACAGCCGAGGTCCTGGAGCGGCACCAAGAGCGCTTTCCCGCCCTGACCGCCGCCGTCGCGGCGGGCGCCTTCGCTCCGCAAGGCGGGGACCCACTGGACTTCGGCCTGGAGCGGATCCTTGATGGGGTGGCAGCCCTGATCCCCTAGTGAGCTATCGGGGTCCACGCGGCCCCGCGCTTCTCCTGGAGCTACGACTTCAAGGTGCCCGACTCGGCGAACGCGGGAGGCGAGAGCAAGTGATCTCTACGCAGACGTGGGCGGATGCTCAACTCCTCTGGGACTTCCAGCAGATGGGGCATGAGCCACGCCCGTGTTCCGTAGCGCATGCCCCGCGGTGAAGCCGAGCACTACCGCGAGCGTGCAATCGAGCTCGGAGTCCTTGCGGACGCCGTCCACGGATCAAGATGTGACAACTCGTAATGCGTAGGCCGTCGGTTCGAATCCGACAGAGGGCACTCGCACTCAGGTCGGAGGGGCTCAGGCCACGTGACCTGAGCCGCTCCGTTCAACTGATGGGGCGCAAGGCGTCGTTCAAGAGTTGAGTCAGTGGCGCGGTGGAACCCGGGTGCCGTGCTTGTCGAGCGTGCGCAGTCCCTTCTCTGTGACGTAGTGCTCCATGTAGCCGCACTCCATGCACGCGTAGAGGTCCATATCGAGGCCGGAGCCGAGCGTGGAGAGCTTGCCGCCGACGAATGGTCTTCCGCCGTGTGGCGTCGCCACCCGGACGTCGGTCGCTCCACACTTCACGCATGTGCCGGCGCGCATGGTTGTCTCCCTCTCGCGGTTGAGCTCAGGCCAACTCGCAATGTCGACGACGCCCCACTGCCAGCCGGTTCCCAGGTCACCGGGATGGTGTCAGACGTGTCAGACGTGCATCTAAAATCGAACACGTGCTTGAATCCGGCCCATGCCGTCCATGTCCTTCCCACGCGATCTGGTGCAGGCGCAGCGCGTCTGGCACCGCACCTACGTCGAGCTCGCTGAGCAGCCCTTGGAAACCGCCGCGCTCAGGCGCCGCCTGCAGCTGCTGACCCGGGTGATCGACGCGCATCCCTTCTGGGAGAGCTCGGTGGGGCGGTCGCCCGCCGCCAGGGTGGAACTGCGGCGGCAGGCACGCGAACGGGCCGGGAGCTAGGCGTCATGGGTGGGGATGAGCTCAGCGATCGGCAGGTGCGCATCCTGCGAGTGATCCGGGTGCGGATCGCTGAGCACGGTGAAGCCCCCACGGCCCGGGAGATCGGCGCGAGGGTCGGCCCCGGATCGTCGTAGGACCACAGAGAAGGCCGGCACCCGCATCGAGCACATCCTGCTCGACGGCCTCGCCGAGACTCTGCCGCTGGACGAACAGCGCCGCCAGGAATGCCACATCGCCCTCGCCTTCACCGGACGTGCGGTCGACGACGCCCACCTCGGCGAGGTCAGGGCGGGCGCGCTGCGCCGGCTGCGGGGACTGATCGCCACGGCCGTCACCAATGCCAAGGAGTGCGGCGAGGTGCCCGCCGCGACGGACGCCGCGGTCAGCGCCGCCAGGATCGCCGCGTACGCCGACGAACTGGCCGCCCACCTGTGCACCGACCCGGACGGCCTGCGTCCCGACACGGCCCTGGCCGCGCTCGGCGACCACCTGGCCGGAGTGTTCACGGGGGCGTGCCGACTGCGGGGGAAGGGCCCTGGGGTGCGGCCCGCGGCCAAGGGCCGAGCGGGTGCGGCGCGGCCCGGAACGTAGCCTGGCCGCATGGATGAGGAGCCGCGGGGTGCCGGTCCGGTGAGCGAGGTCGTGCGTGTGCTGCTCGCCGATGACGAGGCCGTCGTGCGGGCCGGTGTCCGGACGATCCTGGGGGCCGCGCCGGACATGGAGGTCGTGGCCGAGGCGGGGCACGGGCGCGAGGCCGTCGAGCTGGCCCGGCTGCACCGGCCCGACGTGGTGCTGCTCGACATCCGGATGCGGGTGCTCGGCGGGCTCGGCGCCGTGGCCGAGCTGCGGCGGGCCGTGCCGGAGGCCTCGGTGGTGATGCTGACGACGTTCTCGGAGGACGAGTACATCGCCGAGGCCCTGGACAACGGCGCGAGCGGGTTTCTGCTCAAGTCCGGTGATCCGTATGAGCTGATGGCCGCCGTGCGGGCGGTGCACGGCGGCGCGTCCTTCCTTTCACCGCAGGTCGCGCATCAGGTCATCGCCCAGGTGCGGGGCGGGCGCATCAGCCGTGAAATGGCCGCCAAGTAGCGCATCGCGGCGTTGGCGCCCAGGAAGCGCGAGGTGCTGGCGCTGGTGGGCGCGGGGCTCTCGAACGCCGAGATCGGCAGGCGGCTGCATCTGGTGGAGAGCACGGTGAAGGCGTACGTGAGCTCCGCCATGGCCCGGCTCGAGGTCAAGAACCGGGTCCAGGCAGCGGTGTTGGCGTATGAGGCGGGGATGGTCGGGGCTCGGTGAAGCCCAGGACCGGGTGGCCCGGACGGTGAAGTGGCCCGGCCCTACTGGTTGTTGATCAGGGACAGGAGCTCGGCGTGCGTCTGGGGGTCGGACGCGACCAGGAGGCCGCCCGCGCCGGTGTGCAAGGGCTGGCCGTGGATGCCGGTCACCGTGCAGCCGGCGGCCCGGCACAGGGCGATGCCTGCCGCGAAGTGCACGCTGTCGCGGAGGTCTCCGTCAGTGACGTAGGCGGCACGCCGGCCCGCCGCGACCCAGGCCACGGCCAGCGAGGTGGAGACGACGCGCGGCCGGAACCCCGCGATGAAGCCCGGGTCGGCGAGGAGGCGGGTCGCCTGGAAGGCGGGCGCGTTCGGGAAGGGGGGATCGAGGTTGACGTCGACGAGGCGGGTGTCCGGGGACGGGGTCAGCTCCTCGTCCGAGCCATCGCCGTCGCCGGTGCCGTCGCCGGTGCCGGTGCCGTCGCCGGTGCCGTCGCCGGTGCCGGTGCCGCCACGTAGGAAGGCACGTTCGCCGTCCGTCCAGAAGACCTCTTCCGCGAAGGGGTCGGCGGAGGCGGCCGCGGTGATCTCGGTGCCCGTTCGCAGGGCCACGTTCACCCCGACCAACATGGTGCGTGCGGCGTAGTTGAGCGTGCCGCACAGGGGGTCGACCAGCCATCTGCGGGCGGCGTCGCTCGCGCCCGACTGTCCGCTCTCCTCGCCGGTCACCGCGTCATCGGGGCGAGCGGTACGGAGGATGTCGCATATCGCCTGCTCCGCCGCGAGGTCCGCCGTTGTCGCGAAGTCGCCCGCGCCCTTGTCGAATCGGGCCAGTCGCTCCCCGTACATCTCTCGTACGACAGCGGCTCCGGCCCGGGCCGCCGCCACGGCCAGTTCGGCATCGGTTCCCTTGGTCATCGTCAGTACGCTCGCAAACTGGTCAGGCCCCCTGGGGCGCGCGGCGGCCGCGGACGTATCGGACGGCCTCGTGCAGCACAGTGATCGAGAATGCCAGGCCGAGGCCGAGGGCGACACCGAACAGCGGCTCGCTCTCGAAGGCGGCACCGCCGAGATGGCCGAGGCAGGTCGAGTAGACGGCCCAAGTCGACGCGGCGATCGCGTCGTAGCGGGTGAAGGAGCGGCGCGGAAAGCCGGTGGCCCCGGTGGTGAGGGTGGCGGCGGTGCGGCCGCCGGGGATGTAGCGGGCGACCACCAGGACGAGCCCGCCGCGCTCTTCGAGGACCTTGCCCACCCGCTCGTACGCCTTGCGGGTCCTGCTGCCCGGCTTGAGCCGCGCGAAGATCCTGCTGCCCGACCTGCGGCCGATGGCGTACGAGATGTGGTCGCCGGTGAACGCGCCGAGTGCGGCGACGAGGATCACGAGGAGCAATTGGGGCTCGCCGGTGGAGGCCGCGAGGGCTTCGAGGTGCGCGCGAGCCTCCCGACCACCCCCGGCCCCGAACCGACACCCCCGCGCGCGACCGTCGCACGCCGTGAACTCGCCCTGGCCCGGCAGAAGGTACGCCGCGGAATGCTCGCGGCGATCTGGGTGCCGGTGGCGGCGGTCGTGGTCCTGGGCCTGCTGATGCTCGGCTTCAACCTCCACACCTCGTACAACTCGGCCCTCGACCGGCCCGCCTACGACCGCCTGCGTCTCGGCGAGCCCCTCTCCGCCGTCGAGCCCCGGCTCCCCCGGTACGAGCTGGAGGACGGCCACCTCGCCGGCCGGGCCCCCGCGAACCCGCGCGGCGCCGACTCGTGCCGCTCCTACCGCACGGACCCGCACGACTTCACCCCGGCGTACCGCCTGTGCTTCACGGCGGGGCGGCTCACGCACAAGGACAGGGTCGACATCGAGCCATGACCCGCCCACCCCTTTGGCTGTTCCTCCAGCCAAAGCGGCAGCTGCCATGGTCATTCCACTAGAAGAGTTGTATATGCGAGCCAAGGGCCCTTACCTTGTCGCATATGCAGTCCTACACAATCGGCCAGGCCGCGCGTCTGCTGGGCGTCAGTCCCGACACCGCTCGCCGCTGGGCCGACGCCGGCCGGGTCGCCACACACCGCGACGAGGCCGGCCGACGGCTGATCGACGGCCGGGACCTGGCCGCGTTCTCCGTCGAGGTCGCCCAGGGCGGCATCGGTGAGGAGGACGCCTCCTACACCTCGGCCCGCAACGCCTTCCCGGGCATCGTCACCGCCGTGAAGCTCGGCGACGTGGCGGCCCAGGTCGAGATCCAGGCAGGCCCGCACCGGCTGGTCTCCCTGCTGACCCGGGAGGCCGTCGAGGAGCTCGGCCTCGAAGTCGGCATGCAGGCCACCGCCCGCGTGAAGTCGACCAGCGTGCACATCGATCGCGCCTGACGAAGCTCCGTACAGGCCTCCGCCAAAGCCTCCGTCCAGGCCTCGGTCGAAGCCTTCGCCCACGGCGCCGCCGTCCCCCGGTGCCGTTCCCATTCGCTCACCGGGCCGCCTCCGCAGCCGCCCGACGCCCTAGGAGTCCCACTCCATGAAGTCCCTGAAGACCGTGAAGTCCATGAAGTCCGTGCAGCCTCTGCAGAACGTCATCACCACGCGCCGCGCCGCCGCCGCGCTCGTCACCGCCGCCCTGCTCGTCCCGCTGGCCGCCTGCGGCAAGAGCGACGACACGAAGGACACGGGCGGCGCCAAGAAGGACGGGCAGAAGACCGAGCTGACCGTGCTCGCCGCCGCCTCCCTCACCGATGTGTTCAAGACCGCCGGGGCCGCGTACGAGAAGGACCACCCCGGCACCACGGTCAAGTTCTCCTTCGCCGGCTCGCAGGAGCTCGCCGCGCAGGTCAAGCAGGGTTCCCCGGCCGACGCCCTGGTCACCGCCGACACCAAGACGATGGACAGGCTGAAGGCCGACACCGGCAGCTCGACCGTCATCGCCAAGAACCGCCTGGTCATCGCCGCGGGCAAGGGCAACCCGAAGAACCTCAAGGACCTGAAGGACCTCGCCAAGAGCGATCTGAAGGTCGTGCTCGCCGCCCCCGAGGTGCCGGTCGGCCGCTACAGCCAGCAGGTCCTCGACGGCCAGAAGGTCACGGTCAAGCCGGTCTCGCAGGAGCCGAACGTGCGCGCCGTGCTGAGCAAGGTCGAGCTCGGCGAGGCCGACGCGGGCATCGTCTACAAGACCGACATCACGGCCGCCGACGGCAAGGCCGAGGGCATCGACATCCCGGACGCCCAGAACGCCATCGCGTCCTACCCGGCCGCCACGCTCAAGGAGTCCAAGAACACGGACGCCGCCGCCGAGTTCGTGAAGTGGCTGTCCACTCCCGAGGCGCAGAAGATCCTGCTGGACGCGGGCTTCCAGAAGGCGTGAGGCAGTGCGCGGGCCGGCCGCCGGCCGGTCCGCGCCACCCTCGTACGTGTTCACCTCGACAACGCCCATCTCGACGACGCGCACCTCGACGACGCGCACCTCGACGACGCTCAGGACCTCGCGATGAGAAGCCTCCGCACCCGGTCATCCGGACCGCGCACCCCCGTGGCACTGGCCGTGCCGGCCCTCCTCGCGATCGCGTTCCTGCTGATGCCGCTGATCGGCATTCTGGTGCGTACGTCGTGGGGTGAGCTCGGCTCCCATCTGACCAGCCCCGGTGTCATCGAGGCGCTCAAGCTCTCGCTGTACGTGTCCTTCTGGGCGCTCGGCCTGTCCCTGGTCCTCGGCGTGCCGCTGGCCTGGCTGCTCGCGCGCGTCGACTTCCCGGGCAAGTCGCTCGTACGGTCCCTGGTCCTGCTGCCGATGGTCCTTCCGCCCACGGTGGGCGGTGTGGCGCTGCTGCTCGGCTTCGGGCGGCGCGGGGTGCTCGGGCCCTGGCTGGAGGACACCTTCGGCATCGTGCTGCCGTTCAACACCTCGGGCGCGGTCGTCGCCGCAACCTTCGTCGCGATGCCGTTCCTGGTGATCAGCCTGGAGGGGGCGCTCGCGGGTCTGCGTCCTTCGTACGAGGAGACCGCGGCCTCGCTCGGGGCGTCTCCGGTACGGGTGTTCTTCACCGTCACGCTGCCGATGGTGGCTCCCGGTCTCGCGGCCGGGGCGGCGCTGACCTGGGCGCGGGCGCTCGGCGAGTTCGGGGCGACCATCACCTTCGCGGGCAATCTGCCGGGCACCACGCAGACGCTGCCGCTGCAGGTCTATCTGCTCCTCCAGGACCAGCCCGAGGCCGCAACCTCCGTGTCCCTGCTGCTCCTTGCCATCGCCATGGCCGTCCTGGTCGCGCTGCGCGGCCGGTGGACCGGTGGCTCCGGCGACCGCAGGTCCACCCGCGCGGCCGAGGTGCCGGAGGAGCCGCCGGGCGGGCCCGCCCCCGGAGCCCCCGGAGCCCCCGAGACCCTCGTCGCTCCGAAGGTCGCTCCGAAGGTCGCTCCGAAGGCCGGCGGGCGCTGGCCGCTGCACGCCGACGTCACCGGCTTCAACCAGCTCACCCTGGACGCCGAGCCGGGCACCACCATCGCCGTCGTCGGGCCCAACGGCGCCGGGAAGACGACGCTGCTGCGCGCCCTCCTCGGACTGACGCCTCGCGCGCACGCCGACCTCGAGCTCGGTGACGTAGAAGTGACCTCGCTTCCCCCGCACAAGCGGGGTGTCGCCTGGGTGCCGCAGGACGGGGCGCTGTTCCCGCATTTGAGCGCCCTGTCCAACACCGCGTACGGACTCAGGGCACAGGGCGTGCCGCGAGGCGAGGCCCGGCGCATCGCGCGGCAGTGGCTGGACCGGCTGGGCGTCGGCCATCTCGCGCATCGCAAGCCCGGCCAGCTGTCCGGCGGGCAGGCCCAACGGGTGGCGCTGGCACGGGCGTTGGCGCCGAGCCCGCGGCTGCTGCTGCTCGACGAACCCCTGGCGGCCCTCGACCAGACGACCCGCGCCCATGTGCGGCACACCCTGCGCAGCCATCTGTCGGGCTTCGGCGGGGTCTGCCTGATCGTCACGCACGACCCGGTGGAGGCGGTGTCGCTGGCCGATCGCGTCCTCGTGCTCGAAGACGGGCACACCCTGCAGGACGCGTCGCCCGCCGAGGTGTCGCGGCATCCGCGTTCGCCGTGGGTGGCGCGGATGCTGGGGCGGAACGCATGGAGCGGTACGGCCACCGACGAGGGGCTCGACCTGCCCGGCGGGGCCCGCCTGGTGGCCGCGGAGACCGCTCCGGCCGGGACCGAGGCGCTTGCGATCATCGCGCCGGAGGCGGTGTCGCTGCACCGGGAGCTGCCCGTGGGTTCGCCGCGCAATGTGTACTCCGGGACCGTCCGCGAGATCACCGCGCTCGGCAGTCGGCTGCGCGTCCTGGTCGGCTGCGACAAGGCCCCCGACCTGGTCGCCGAGATCACGCCGGCCGCCGCGGCCGAGCTCGGGCTCGGCGAGGGGACGACGGTGTACGCGAGCATCAAGGCGACCGAGGTGAATCTCGTCGGGACGTGAGCCCTACGAGTGCCGTCGCCAAGATCGCCAAGGTCGCGAAGGTCGCCAAGTCGGCTCAGGCGGCGGCGAGTTCGGCTGCCCCGAAGGACACGTCGAAGCGGTCGCACCAGATGGTGACGCTGCGGTAGTCCCGCAGGTCCAGGTCCGCGGGCAGCGGATAGTTCTGGTCTCCCTTGTTGCCCTTGAGCTTGCCGAGGCTCTGGTACCTGCCGTCGTCGAAGACGTGCCAGCCCGCCTTGCCCTCCTGTACGGGGGCGTCGGTGAGCCAGACCCTCAGGTCGGGGCCGTTGCTGGTGTCCAGGCCGGTCAGGCGCAGTACGCGGGTGCCGTCGGCGAGCTGCAGGATCCGGGCCTTGCCGGTGGTGCCGTGCTCGTGGCTGATGAAGTCGCCGGTGGCGAGGGTCTTGGGCTCCGGGTTCCGCGCACTCGGCGAACCCGGCGAACCCGGCGTGCTCACCGCTACGGGGAAGGCCTCGCGGACCGTGTCGTCCTGCCAGAGCTTCCAGGGCTGGAACCAGTAGAGCCCGGCGGCGATCGCGAGGGCGGCCACGAGGCCACCGGCGACGAGGAGTTTCCGTACGCGCTTCATGTCTCCAGTGAACGGGCCGAAGCACGCGAAACGGCGGGTCCAGCCCATGACGAAAGTCTTACGGAGGACGTTTCCGCAGGTCAGGGAAGTGGTGCCGGTCGGCCCGAGATGCCGATCGCGGGGCGCGGGGGGACAGTGGAAACCGTATGCCGTTCCCAGGCAGGAGGAGATGGGACCATGCCCAAGAACGCCCACGGCCACCATGGAAACCCCAAGGACCCGCAGCATTCCAAGCTCTCGGCGGAGCAGGCTCGGAGCAAGGGGACCAAGCCGGAGCTGAACTCGATCTCTGCGAAGACCAGAGGCCTGCAGCAGAAGGCGCAGTCCCGCCGGCAGGGCAACCGCTGACGGCAGCCGCACTCCGGGGCCCGGCCTGAGGAAGGCCGGGCCCTCGGCATGGGCCCGGCAGTGCGGTTCAGCGGCGGTGCGGGACACTGGCGGGCATGGGGTTCATAGTCATGCTGACGCTGCCGGGCCTGGTCATCGTGCTCACGCTGATCGCCCTGGTCGACCAGGTGCTGCTGCGGGCCGGGCGCGCGGGGCTGCTGCCCTGGCGCAACGGCGCGCGGGTCGGTCAGGTGTCGGCCACCGGCTTCGAGCAGCTGCACGGCGCACTGTCACCGGGCAAGCAACACGAGCTCAAGGAACGGCAGTCGGCGCTGATCATGCGCGACGACGAGGAGGACGGGGCCCCGCCGCACCGGAGAGCCGTGGACCTGGACGGCGGGACCGCGGTGGTGCGGCGGCCGTCCCAGCCCCGCCCTCAGTGACGCGCCGGCCTCAGTAGCGCTCCACCAAGTGCTCCCGCCCGGCCGGGGGTTCGTACGGCTCGGGCCAGAAGTCGGTCTGGGAGGTGATGCGGCCCTGCGCGTCGCCGGTGAAGAAGGCTATGCCGTACATCTCCTCCGTGCCGACCGTGAAGTGGATCCAGGTGACGACCTGGTCGGCTTCGGCGACGATCCGCTCGACCTTCAGACTCCAGTCGCCCGGATACTCCCGGTTGAACTCGACGAATCGCTCGCGGCCCGTGCACCGCTCGCGGGTCTGCGGCAGGTCGTACACCACATCCTCGGCCAAGGTGGCCTCGAAGGCCGTCCAGTCGCGAGCCTGGGCCGCCGCCCAGTAGGCCTCAACTGTCTTACGCAGCACGGTAGGTGCACTCGAATCGGTCATGCGAACGAGTCTGCCCGACGGCACTGACAACGGCCCCGGCGCCGAAGTTATCCACAGGCTGGGGAGCCTCGTCGGCCGTTTGTCGGCGGGCCGGGGCACTATGGGTCGCATGACTGTTGAGATGCCGGACTGGGAAAAGCGCTTCCGGGCGCCGCGTGTGTCGCTGCCCGACTGGGCGGAGGACGCGCCGGACCGCTCGCTGTTCGTGTCCAATGCGACGGGCACGTACGAGCTGTACGCATGGGACCGCGCGAGCGGCGAGCAGCGCCAGGTCACGGACCGGCCGAACGGCACGACGGACGGCGTCCTGACCCCCGACGGCACCTGGATCTGGTGGTTCAACGACAAGGACGGGGACGAGTTCGGCGTGTGGATGCGCCAGCCGTTCGAGGGCGGGGCCGACGAGCCGGCCGTGACCGGACTCGAGGCGTCGTACCCCGCGGGCCTCGCGCTCGGCCGGGACGGCTCCACCGCGGTCGTGGGCCGCTCCACGGACGACGAGGGGTCGACCATTCATCTCGTACGGGGCGACGCGAAGCCCGTCGAGATCTACCGGCACCGCGAGTCGGCGGGCGTCGGCGACCTGTCGCACGACGGCGCGCTGATCGCGCTCGAGCACACCGAGCACGGCGACGCGATGCACTCCTCGCTGCGCGTGGTCCGCCCGGACGGCACGACGGTCGCCGAGCTGGACGACACCAAGGGCGGCGCCGAGGAGCTGGGCCTGGAGGTGCTCGGGTTCGCGCCGGTGGACGGGGACGCGCGGCTGCTCGTCGGGCATCAGCGGCGCGGCCGCTGGGAGCCGATGGTGTGGGACGTGGCGAGCGGGGTCGAGACCGACCTCGCGCTCGACCTGCCGGGCGATGTGAGCGCCGAGTGGTATCCGGACGGGTCCGCGCTGCTCGTCGCGCACAGCTTCGAGGCGCGCAGCGAGCTGTTCCGGTACGACCTGACGGCGCGCGAGCTGGTCCGCGTGGACACCCCGCCCGGCTCGGTGTCGGGGGCGACGACCCGGCCCGACGGCACGGTGGAGTACCTGTGGTCGTCGGCCGCCGAGCCGCCGCAGGTGCGCTCGACGACGGGCGAGGTCGTGCTCGACCCGCCCGGGATGAAGTCGCCGGGTTCGGTGCCGGTGCAGGACGCGTGGGTGGAGGGACCGGGCGGACGTATCCACGCCCTGGTGCAGAAGCCCGCGGGCGAGGGCCCGTTCCCGACGGTCTTCGAGATCCACGGCGGCCCGACCTGGCACGACAGCGATGCCTTCGCGGCGGGCCCGGCGGCCTGGATCGACCACGGCTATGCGGTGGTCCGGGTCAACTACCGGGGCTCGACGGGCTATGGCCGCGAGTGGACGGACGCGCTCAAGCTCCGGGTCGGCCTGATCGAGCTGGAGGACATCGCGGCGGTCCGTGAGTGGGCGGTCGGCTCCGGCCTCGCGGACCCGGCGAAGCTGGTCCTCGCGGGCGGCTCCTGGGGCGGCTATCTGACCCTGCTCGGCCTCGGCACCCAGCCGGCCTCCTGGGCGCTCGGCCTCGCCGCCGTCCCGGTCGCGGACTACGTCACGGCGTACCACGACGAGATGGAGGCCCTGAAGGCGATGGACCGCACGCTCATGGGCGGCACGCCCGAGGAGGTCCCGGAGCGCTTCGAGGCGTCCTCACCGATCACGTACGTCGACGAGGTGAAGGTCCCCGTCTACATCTCGGCGGGGGTGAACGACCCGCGCTGCCCGATCCGCCAGATCGACAACTACGTGGACCGCCTGGTCGCCCGCGAGGCGGTGCACGAGGTGTACCGGTACGACGCGGGGCACGGCTCACTGGTGGTGGAGGAGCGGATCAAGCAGGTCAGGCTCGAGATCGACTTCGCGGCCCGGCACCTGGGCTGAGTGCGGGTCCGGGGTGCGTGCCGGGCGTCGCGGCGCAGGCGGGGAACCCCAGACAGGCCCCAGGGGGGTGCGGGGCGGGTCCGTGGGGCTCGCCCCGTACCGTGGGAGCGTGTACCGGTTTCTGCTGACCCCGCGCTGGTGGGGCATCAACCTCTTCATCGTCCTCGCCATCCCGTTCTGCATCTTCATGGGTTCGTGGCAGCTGGGCCGCTTCGAGGACCGCGTCGAGACCCACCGGTCCGCCGAGAAGCAGAGCGAGCAGGCGAGCCGGGAGAAGGCGCGGCCGCTGGCCGACCTGCTCCCGGTCGACAAGGAGACCTCCGGCCGCCGCACCGAGGTGACCGGCCGCTGGGACAAGCAACTCCTCGTCCCCGACCGGGACTTGGACGGCAAGCGCGGCTTCTACGCACTCGGCCTCCTGAAGACCGACGAGGGCAAGGTGCTTCCCGTCGTACGCGGCTGGCTGCCCGGCGACGCGGACCGCAGCAAGGTCCCGGCTGCCGCCGAGGGCGAGGTCACGGTGACCGGTGCGCTGCAGGCGTCGGAGAGCGCGGGCAGCGACGGGGTGAACTCCGCGGGCGGGCTGCCCGAGGGGCAGCTGGGCATGATCAGCGCGGCGTCGCTTGTGAACCTGGTGCCGTACGACGTGTATCCGGCCTGGGTGACCGTCGACAAGGCCGAGTCCGGCCTGAAGGCCGTGCCGCCGAGTGCTCCGCAGGGTAGTGGGCTCGACCTCAAGGCCTTCCAGAACCTTGGCTACACCGGTGAGTGGTTCATCTTCGCGGGGTTCGTGGTGTTCATGTGGTTCCGGTTGTTCCGACGAGAGGTCGAGTTCTCTAAGGACGCGGCGTTGGGGCTTGCGGAGATTGAGGCTTCGGCCTCTGCTTCGTCCTAGGTCTCGGGGCTCCGCCCCGGGCCCCGCTCCTCGCCGGAGGGGCTGGATATCGCTCCCGCAGGAAGTGCATTCGGCTGCGGGTGGGTCGTGGCCGGCCGCGCAGTTCCCCGCGCCCCTGACGGGGCGCACCCTTCGCCCCTACGAAGCCGCCAGTGCCCCGGTCCGGTAGATCGTTCCCGCGCACGCGTTGCTGATCGTCGTCTGCGCGCTCGGGGCGCCCGCCTCCGCGGTGTGGGTGATCGAGACGCTGCCGTCGGCCGTGCCCTCCTCGCCGCCCAGTTGGGTCGAGACGCCCTGGCCGTCCGAGCCGCTGCCCGTGTTCTCGCCGCCGTCCGACGGCGTCGGGTCGGGTGACGGGTTGCCCGTGCTGGGGCAGGTGTCCGTGGGGATCCAGGCGAACTGGACCTCGTACGCCATCCCCGGCTTGAGGACGAGCGTCGTGGGCTCGGTGGAGGGGGCGGGCAGGTTGCTCGCCGGGTCGCCCGTGGTGTGATCCGTGACCCTGATCTTGGACTGCTCGGCCGCGCCCTGCGCCGCGAAGACGACGCTGCCCGGGCCGCTGACCGTGCAGTCGGTGCTGGACGTGTTGGAGACGCGGAAGCTGCCGTAGACCGTGCCGTCGGAGGCGGGCGCCCCCGCGCTCGCCACGGCGTTGTTGAGCTGGCCGGCGTCGCAGGCGGTGGCGGCCGGGGCCTGGCTGGTGGAGGGGTCGGCGCCGCCGGAGGCGCCGGAGACGGAGCCTTCGCCGTCCTCGCCCTTGCCCTCGTCCTTCTTGCCGTCCTTGCCCTTGCCGTCCTTGTCGTCCTTGCCCTTGCCGCCGTTGCCGCCCTCCTGTTGGCCGCCGCCCGAGCCCTGGTCACCGCCGGTCGCACCGGGCACGTCCGAGCCGTGGCCGGCCACCGAAGGGTTGGCGTCGGAGGAACCCCCGGAGTTGGTGACGTGCACGAGGGCCGGCACCGCCGTGCCGATGAAGAGGGCCGCGGCCGCCATCCCGACGACGGCCTGGCGCTTACGGGCCCGGCGCGCGGGCACCGCCTGGCGAAGGTGGTCGAGGGCGTTGCCCGAGGGCTCGATCTCCTGGACCGCGCCGCGCAGCATCCTGCGCAACGCCAGCTCGTCCGGGGCGAAGCCGCCGGTCTCGGGGCCGGACTCGGGGCCGTCCTGCGGCTGCTGCGACTTCTGCGCCTTCAACGGGTTGTTCCCACCATGCTGATCGTGCCCACTATGCGGCCTGTGCCCGGCGGCACCGTACTGCTCACGGTCATGACCGTGTTCCTGCCCGTGTCCGTGTTCGCGGCCATCCTGCCCGAACCACTCGTTCCTGCTCATGCCGGGGCCTCCATGGCGACGCGCAGCGCCGCGATGCCGCGCGAGCCGTAGGCCTTGACCGAGCCGAGCGATATGCCGAGCGTCTCGGCGACCTGGGCCTCGGTCATGTCCGCGAAGTAGCGCAGGACGAGGACCTCGCGCTGCCGGCGCTGCAGTCCGCGCATCGCCTTGATCAGGGCGTCCCGCTCGAGTTGGTCGTACGCCCCCTCCTCCGCGCTCGCCATGTCGGGCATGGGCTTGGAGAGGAGCTTGAGGCCGAGGATGCGGCGACGCAGCGCGGAGCGGGAGAGGTTGACCACCGTCTGGCGCAGATACGCGAGGGTCTTCTCCGGGTCGCGCACGCGCTTGCGCGCGGAGTGCACGCGGATGAAGGCCTCCTGCACGACGTCCTCGCACGAGGCGGTGTCGTCGAGCAGCAGGGCGGCGAGACCGAGCAGCGACCGGTAGTGGGCGCGATACGTCTCGGTGAGGTGGTCGACTGTGGTGCCGGCGGCCATGGCGTCGTCAGCGCCGTCGCGCTGGGACGGTATGGCGGCCGTACGCCGCGTCGCAGGCATCGGCGCGATCACCGGCATGCCACTGGAGTTGCCCGCACCGGACGCGAGGCGTGAGCGGGGACGGCGCGGCGGCCGCACGGCTGTTGCACCGCGGGCTTGCACCATCGTGAAATCGAGAACCTCTGCTGCCACGCCTGTTGGACACGCTTCCCCCCGTCAGGGTTGTACGCGTCAGGCATCGCATTTGTGCCAGGCGCACCTTGCGACGTCGCTCCCCATGCCCTCATGCGTACCAGCACTTCCCCTATGCCCCATTTGAGAACGGCCACCGTTTGAAGGGCGACCGCAAAGACGCTCCCCACCCCGCGCGCGGTTGCACGGGACGGGGAGCGAATCGTCGAACGGTGAGGCGTTCCAGTTCAAGTGGCCTAGACCATCAACTTGGTCACAGGCTTCACACAGATCCTACAAACCCGTTCGCGCCCGGTCGGCGGCGAGGCCCTCAGGCGCGGAGCTCGGAAGCTACCAACTCGGCGATCTGCGCGGTGTTCAGGGCCGCCCCCTTGCGCAGATTGTCCCCGCATACGAAGAGTTCGAGCGCGGCCGGATCGTCGAGGGAGCGCCGCACCCGGCCGACCCAGGTGGGGTCGGTGCCCACCACGTCGGCGGGGGTGGGGAATTCACCGGCGGCCGGGTTGTCGAAGAGGACGACACCGGGGGCGGTGGAGAGGATCTCGTGCGCGCGGTCGACCGTGACCTCGTTCTCGAAGCGTGCGTGCACCGTGAGGGAATGGGTCGTAACCACCGGAACCCGGACACAAGTTACGCTCACCCGCAGATCCGGCAGACCCAGGATCTTCCGGGACTCATTGCGCACCTTGAGCTCTTCGGACGACCAGCCGTCCGCCATCAGCGAACCGGCCCAGGGCACCACGTTCAGGGCGATCGGCTCGGGGAAGGGCCCGGTGTTGTCGCCCACGGCCCGGCGCACATCACCCGGCGTGGTCCCCAGTTCCGTACCGGCGACGAGCTTCAACTGCTCGCGCAGCACCTCGACACCGGCGGTCCCGGCGCCGCTCACGGCCTGGTACGAGGAGACGACCAGCTCCCGCAGCCCGAACTCGGCATGCAGCGCACCGATCGCCACAATCATGGACAAGGTGGTGCAGTTGGGATTGGCGATGATGCCGCGCGGGCGCAGCCGGGCGGCATGCGGATTGACCTCGGGGACGACCAGCGGGACGTCCGAGTCCATCCGGAAAGCGGCCGAATTGTCCACGACCACCGCGCCCTTGGCCGCGGCGATCGGCGCCCACTGCGCGGACACCTCGTCGGGTACGTCGAACATCGCGACGTCGACCCCGTCGAAGGCCTCCTCGGTGAGCGCGACGACCTCGACCTCCTCACCGCGTACGACCAGCTTGCGGCCGGCCGAGCGCGGGGAGGCGATCAGACGGATCTCGCCCCAGATGTCCGCGTGCTGGGACAGGATCTGGAGCATGACCGTGCCGACGGCTCCGGTCGCCCCGACCACGGCGAGCGTCGGGGCGGACCGGGAGGGGTTCATCGGCCGGTGCCTCCGTAGACGACAGCCTCGTCGGAGTCGCTGTCCAGGCCGAAGGAGGAGTGCACGGCGCGCACGGCCTCGTTGACGTCGTCGGCGCGGGTGACGACCGAGATACGGATCTCCGAGGTGGAGATCAGCTCGATGTTCACGCCCGCGTCGCTGAGCGCCTCGAAGAACTGCGCGGTGACACCGGGGTTGGTCTTCATGCCGGCGCCGACGAGGGAGATCTTGGCGACCTGGTCGTCGTAGCGCAGCGAGTCGTACCCGACCGTCGGCTTGATCTTCTCCAGGGCCGACAGGGCCTTCTTGCCCTCGGCCTTGGGGAGCGTGAAGGAGATGTCGGTCAGGCCCGTGGAGGCCGCCGACACGTTCTGCACGATCATGTCGATGTTGATCTCGGCGGACGCGACGGCCCGGAAGATCGACGCGGCCTCGCCCGGCTTGTCGGGCACCCCGACGACCGTGACCTTGGCCTCGGAGACGTCGTGGGCGACTCCGGAGATGATGGCGTGCTCCACCTGCTGGTCTCCCTGCTCGGGTCGTTCATTGCTGACCCAGGTGCCGCGCAGCCCCGAGAAGGACGAGCGGACGTGGATCGGGATGTTGTACCGGCGCGCGTACTCCACACACCGGTGAAGGAGGACCTTCGAGCCGGAAGCGGCGAGCTCCAGCATGTCCTCGAAGGAGATCCAGTCGATCTTCTGGGCCTTCTTGACGACCCGGGGGTCGGCGGTGAAGACGCCGTCGACGTCGGTGTAGATCTCGCATACGTCGGCGTCCAGCGCGGCGGCCAGCGCCACGGCCGTGGTGTCACTGCCACCGCGGCCGAGCGTGGTGATGTCCTTGCTGTCCTGGCTCACGCCCTGGAACCCGGCGACGATGGCGATGTTGCCCTCGTCCACCGAGGTGCGGATCCGGCCCGGCGTGACATCGATGATGCGCGCTTTGTTGTGGACCGAGTCGGTGATGACACCTGCCTGGCTCCCGGTGAACGACTGGGCCTCGTGGCCCAGGTTTTTGATCGCCATGGCCAGCAGGGCCATGGAGATCCGCTCTCCGGAGGTCAACAGCATGTCGAGCTCACGTCCGGCAGGGATCGGTGATACCTGCTCGGCGAGATCGATCAGCTCGTCCGTCGTGTCGCCCATCGCGGAAACAACGGCGACCACCTGGTGGCCGTTCTTCTTTGCTTCCACGATGCGCTTGGCGACCCGCTTGATGCCCTCGGCATCGGCTACGGAGGAGCCTCCGTACTTCTGCACGACAAGGCCCACGTGCGCTCCTCGCTCAATTCTTGATGCGGTCGGCTCAGTCTAACGAGGGTCCGGGATCCGCCTCCGGCGTATCGCATGGTGAGATGTCCCGCTCACCTTGTGATCATCGCCGGGGGTGGGCCCCGGACCGCTCCAGGGGGGTCCCTGCCCCGGGTGGAGCGGGTCAGTCCGTTAAGTGGGCGGGGTCACAGTGGTGGTTCGGTGGGTGAGGTGGTGCGGGTGCGTCGTGGGGTGCGGGCTGATTCAGCCCAGCCGCGCGGGGCGTCGTCCCCAGATGTACAGCTGGTCGCCGGTGCGCATGCGGCGCCAAAGCTCCTTGGCGTCCTTGTAAAGGAGGTTGACGCAGCCGTGTGAGCCTGCGCCGGTGTGGACGAAGCCATAGACGCCGTGCAGGGCCTGGCCGCCACTGAAGTACTGGGAGTAGGGCATGGGGGCCTGGTAGAGGCGTGAATAGTCGTCCCGTACGCGGCGGTTGATGCGGTACCAGCCGGTGTGCGTCGGGAGGGCGGGGCGGCCGGAGCGGAGCGGGGCCGGGCCCCACTCGACGCGGCCCTTGCGGGCGATCCAGATCTTCTGGTGGGTCAGGCTTACGCAGAGGATCCTGGCCGGTGTCCACGGGCATCCGCGAGGGACCTTCGGGGCCTCACTCGCATGAGCCGGGGCCGAGATCGGCAGCGTAAGGAGAAGCGGGAAGAGAAGGGCCAGAGCAAGGGCAGGGAGAGCTCGACGCACAGCTCATCCCTGCCACGACGGCGGCGCTACTGAACGGGGCGCAACCCCAACGGCCCCGCGATCTCCTCGGCCATGACCTTGCCGGCCTCCTCCGCGAGGGCGTCCTCGCTCAGGTCCTGGTCGGTGTCCAGGCCGTCCAGCTCCTGCAGGGGCTGGTCCAGGCGGACATGAGCGACCAGGGACTGCAGGGCGCGCAGTGAAGCGGACGCCGTGGAGCCCCAGTTGGAGAAGTAGGAGAACTGCCACCACCACAGGGCCTCGGTGGTGCGGCCCGCGCGGTAGTGCGCCATGCCGTGCCGCAGGTCGGTGACCACGTCGGTCAGGTCGTCCGAGATGCGGCAGGGCACCGGGGCCTTGCGCGGCTCGTACGGGTCGAAGACCTCGGAGTAGACGTCGATCGGGTCGAGCAGGGCGGCGAGGCGCTCGCGCAGCTCGTCCACGTCCGGCTCGGGGCCCAGGTCCGGCTCGTACCGCTCGTCCGGGACGATGTCCTCGTGCGCGCCCAACCGGCCGCCCGCGAGCAGGAGTTGGGAGACCTCCAGGAGGAGGAAGGGGACCGCACTGTCGGGCTCGTCGCCCTTTGCCACTTCCGTGACCGAGACGATGAAGGACTCGATCTGGTCGGCGATCTGGACCGCGAAGTCGTCCGGATCCTGCCCGGCCGTGCTGGCGGCGGCGGTGCTCTGGTGTGGCGGGTTCAGCGTGGTGTCAGACATCGAGGAGTCTTCTCCCTTCGAAGGCACGGCCCAGCGTGACCTCGTCCGCGTACTCGAGATCTCCCCCGACAGGGAGTCCGCTGGCCAGGCGGGTGACCTTGAGGCCCATCGGCTTGATCATGCGCGCGAGGTACGTCGCCGTCGCCTCGCCCTCCAGATTGGGGTCCGTCGCGAGGATCAGCTCGGTGACCGTGCCGTCCGCGAGGCGGGTCAGGAGTTCCCGTATGCGCAGGTCGTCCGGTCCGACGCCCTCGATCGGGCTGATCGCGCCGCCGAGCACGTGATAGCGACCGCGGAACTCGCGGGTCCGCTCGATCGCCACGACGTCCTTGGGCTCCTCGACCACACAGATCACGGTCACGTCCCGGCGCGGGTCACGGCAGACCGCGCACTGCTCCTGCTGCGCGACATTGCCGCACACCGCGCAGAAGCGGACCTTGTCCTTGACTTCGAGCAGGGCGTGCGCGAGCCGGCGTACGTCGGTCGGCTCGGCCTGCAGGATGTGGAAGGCGATCCGCTGCGCGCTCTTGGGACCGACGCCGGGCAGCCTGCCCAACTCGTCGATGAGGTCCTGGACCACGCCTTCGTACAACGGATTGCCTTCCTGTCATTTCCCTTGTGCGTACCGTAGTTGGTACCCGCCGGTTAGTTCCCGTACCGGACCGGGCGCCCGTACTAGAACGGCAGTCCGGGGATGCCGCTGCCGCCGGCGCCGCCGAGGCCCTGGGCGAGCGGGCCGAGCTTCTGCTGCTGCAGCGTCTGCGCGTTCTCATTGGCGGCCTGGACCGCCGCCATGATCAGGTCGGCGAGGGTCTCGGTGTCCTCGGGGTCGACCGCCTTGGGGTCGATGACGAGGCCGCGCAGCTCGCCCGAGCCGTTCACCGTGGCCTTCACGAGGCCGCCGCCCGCCTGCCCGTCGACCTCGGTCTGCGCAAGCTCCTCCTGCGCCTTGGCGAGGTCCTGCTGCATCTTCTGGGCCTGCTGGAGCAGCTGCTGCATATTGGGCTGGCCACCACCGGGAATCACGATCAGCTCCTGGCTTTTCGACGTAGTTATGACGCGTGTACGACGTGTATCCGGCGGGGTTCTCCGCCTGGGACGAGCCTACGTGGTCAGGGGGTGGATCGCTCCAGCACTCTTTCGAGTGACTGCGACGGTCGGCCTATACCTGATCAAGCCCCACTTCCGGGCGGAAAACCCATGAAACCAGGCTCATGGCCACCCATTGGGCGGTAGGAAGATGCTGCACAACTGTCACAGGGGTACCAGGGGGTACTTCGCACGCGGGCAGTCGACCAGTCGTCGCCAGTCGTAGGGAGTGCCGGGTGAGCCAGCCGGAGATGCAGCCAGAGGTGCCGCACCCGGGCGGGGGCGGGCAGAACGCCGGGCGCGGGCCGGGCGAGGGCGCCGCGCAGGACGCCGCCGGCGGGGGTCCGGACGCGGCGAAGGATCTCACCGGGCGGCCGTTCCCGCTCGGCGACTGGGGCGAGCCGGCCGAGCGCCTGGACGAGCTCTACCGGTGGGTGGAGGACGGGGCGCTGCGGACCGCGGGCTGGTATCTGGCCGACCGGGGGTGGAAGCGGCGCGGGGCCCGGGCGCTGCGGATCGGCTCCGCCGTGGGGGCCGTTGCCGGGGGTGTGCTGCCGCTGCTGGATCTGACCTCGTCGGTCGACGGGGTCGCGCCGTGGGGGTATCTGGCCCTGTTGCTCGCGGTGGCGTGTGTGGGGTGCGACCGGTACTTCGGGCTCACGTCCGGGTGGATAAGGGATGTGGCCACGGCTCAGGCCGTGCAGCGGCGGTTGCAGGTGCTGCAGTTCGACTGGGCGTCGGAGAGTGTGCGGGAGGTTCTCGGGCCCACGGAGGGGACGGCGAGTGAGGCTGCCGAGCGGTGTCTGGGGGTGCTGCGGCGGTTCTCCGAGGATGTGACGGAGCTTGTGCGGTCCGAGACCGCGGACTGGATGGTGGAGTTCCGGTCCGGGCCGGCGCCGTTGGTGATGCAGTCTGCGGTTTCCGCGGGGGCTCGGTCCGAGGGTGGGACGCCGCCCGGGCGGTTTCCGTTGCCGCCCGGGGCCCGGCCGAACATGCCTCGGCAGCGGCCGCCGGAAGCGCGGTAGCGCTGCGCGGGGTGGGTGGGTTGCGTGCGGGTCGGTGGGGGCGGGGGGATTTTTTGCCCCTCCCCGCCCCTTCCCGTAAGGCTGCCGCCGGCTTCAACAGATTGTCCTCAAACGCCGGACGGGCTGGATGAGGTCGGACGGGCTGGATGAGGTCGGACGGGCTGAAAAGACCGGCTAGAACATCCAGCCCTCGATCACGCAGTCCTCGCGTGAGTAGTCGCAGCCCGCGGTCGTCGTCGTGGTCGTCGGCGGTTGTGCGAGGAGGGCCGTGGCCAGGATGAAGGCCGCGGTGATCAGCAGTGCGGCTAGGCGGGACAGCATTGCTTGCTCCCTGGGGCGTCTTCCCCGAGTCGAGTTCGGTTCGAGTTCAACGACCCCCATGGTCGCACCTGGTAGCCCCGGGCGCCTGTCAGCCCGTTGCCCTTTTGTCACTTTGCGTAGTCCCGGCTGGTCAACCGAAGACAATCATCGAGCCCTGCCCCAGGCTGCGCGTGGCGGCCGCGTGCAGGCCCAGCCAGACGTGGCGTTCGCGGGCGAAGGGGTGGTCCTCGCGCGGCAGCGAGTGCGAGGGCTCCTCCAGCGCCGTGAAGTCCTCCGGAGGCTGCGGCGCGGGGGGTGGGTTGGCCGGGTCTATGCCGAGCGACGGGGCCACGTACTCCAGCTCGCGGAGCAGACCCTGGGCGGAGCCCAACGGGCCGCCGCCGTCCATCAGTTCCTCGCTCGTGACGGGCGCGGGGAAGTCCACGGGGACGTACGCGCCCGCGTAGTCGTAGTGCCAGACCAGGTGGGACTGCTTGGCCGTGGCCTCGAACATCTCCAGGAGCTGCTCGTAGTCGCCGCCCAGTTCGTCGACGGGTGTCACCGCGAGGCCGCAGATCTGCAGGAGATAGGCCCTGCGCAGGAAATGCAGCGCGTCGTAGTCGAAGCCCGCGACCGGGCCCACCTCGCCGGCCAGGCCCGGCATGTAGGCGTGGACGGGGACGGGCGGCAGGCCTGCCTCGCCCAGGGCCTTGTCGTAGAGCGCGAGTTCTTGTGCGAAGGGGTTGTCCGGGGTGTGGCAGAGGACGTCGACCAACGGGACGAGCCACAGGTCACAGGCCAAGAGAGCTCCCAACGTCTGCGTGTCGGTGCAGGGCTGCAGCGTAATGGGGAAGTGCCCGGCTCAGCTGCCCTTGTGCGTATCTCCGTTGCCGGTCTGTGACGGGGCACCCTCGCCCACGTCCCAGATCCAGGCGCCGCCCACCCGCTTGCCCTTCTTGCCGAGCAGGTCCTCGACCGTGGCGCGCACGGCGTCCTCGTTCGGGACGGGGGTGAGGACCAGGACGCCCGCGTTCCAGTACGCCAGGTCCTTCTTGGCCTCCGCCCGCCAGGCGTCGGAGAGTCCGGGGGCCTTGCCGCTGTCGGCGACGTCGCGCAGCAGGTTCGAGGTGTTGCGGGGCACGGGGCCGTAGATGCCCATGCGGTCCGGGCCCCAGGGGCCGTTGAAGTAGCCGCCGGGGAGCTTGAAGGCCAGGTCGGTGCTGGTCTGCCAGTGCAGGGCCTCGGCGTTGGCCGCGTTCGGGACGGGGATCGGGACGACCGTCTCGCCGCGTGCTTCATCGACGTACGAACGCCACATGCCCTCCGCGTAGAAGCGCGGGACGGGTACGCGGTCCGTCGTCTTGAAGGGGGTGGGGGCGATCGGGAGCAGTGCCGCCGCGACCGCCACGTACCCCACCACGCGGTGCGAGATGCGGGCCGTGCCGAGGCGGTCCACGGCGAGGGCGACGAGCATGCCGAGGGCCGGGGCGCAGACCATCGCGACCCGGGACTCGATGACCGACTCGAAGAGCGGCTGGTGGGCCAGGAGCCGCCAGGGGCCGGTCAGTTCCACGTCCGTCATCGGGATGCGGAACTTCGGGCCGAGGGAGAGCAGCGCCGCCACCACCGCCGTGAAGGCCAGCGCCTTGACCAGGGCCCGCTCCCACAGGCGTACGACGATCGCGAAGACCAGGGCGACCAGGGGCCAGCCGTAGAAGGCGTTCTGCTCCGTGAAGTTGATGGCGAGGCGGGCCGAGGTGTCCCGGTCGCCCGCGAGGGAGCGGTCGGCGAAGGAGAGCAGGGCGAGCGGGCTGTTGCCCACGCCGTCGCCGTGCAGGACCGACTTGTAGCTCTGCGGGCCGAAGAACTGCCAGTAGAGCGGCACGGCGAGGAGCGGGAGAGCCACCGCGGCCGCGACTCCCAGACCGCGCAGGAGGCTTCGCCAGGCGGTGCGGGCGACCTGGGGACGCAGCGCCGCGTAGGCGAGCGCGAACAGCAGCATGCCGACGACCGCGAGCAGCAGCGCCTCCTCGCCGAGGAGGACCTGGTACGTCGCGAACAGGCCGAGCAGCACGCCGTTGCGGACCACCGGCCCGTCCGGGTCGCACAGCCGCAGGGCCCTGTCGATGATCAGCGGGATCATGAACAGGACCACGAAGTTGGGGTGCGCGTTGGCGTGGCTGATCATCGGGGGCGCGAAGGCCGCGAGGGCCGCGCCGACGGCCGCGGCGGGCCAACTCACCGACAGTTGGCGCCTGATCATCCAGTACCAGGCGGTCGCCGTGCCCGCGAGGCCGAGCGTCATCACCAGGAGCAGCGAGAGGGCCGGGCCGAAGAGCGCGGTGACGGGGGCCAGCGGGACGGAGAGGCCGAGCATGACCGTGTTGGCCATGAGGTTCACGCCGTCCGGGGCGTTCTGCAGGGTCGTGAAGAGCGGGTTGCGCAGGTGCAGGACGTTGTCGGAGGTGACCTTGAAGAACCACTCCCACTGGTTCTGGTCCTGCCCCGAGTCGAAGAGGTACGTGCCGCCCGGGTCCGCCCAGCGGTCCCGGTAGAGGAAGACCGCGAGGACCAGGAAGAGCAGCGGGACCAGGAGCGTCGTCGGGTGGATCGTGCGGGCCTTGAGGAGCGTGAGCTCGCCGAGGACCTTCGCGTAGTCGCGCGGGCGGACCTTCGAACCGCTCTGGTGGGCCCAGCGGACCGGGACCTCCGTGACGGTGAGGCCGGCCCGGCGCAGGTACTGCAGGATCTCGACGTCGATGGTCCAGCCGTCCAGGCGGGACACGGCGAAGGCCTCGCGGGCGCGGTCGCCGTCGAACAGCTTGAAGCCGCACTGGGTGTCGCGGATGCCGGGCACGGCGAGGGCGCGTATGGCGCAGTTGCCCGCCCTGCCGAGGAGTTCACGGAGGCGGTGCTGGTGCCGCTCGATCGTCGCGCCGGGCCGGGCGCGCGAGCCGATCGCGGCGCCCCGCGCCTCGGCCGGCTCGGCGCTCAGTTCCTTCTCCAGGCGGTCGAGCTCCTCGATGGGGGTCGCGAGATCGGCGTCCGTTATCAGCACCCGGTGGCCGTACGAGGCGAGGACGCCCCGGCGCAGGGCGTGGCCCTTGCCGCGGTTGTGCTCGCCGTGGATCACGTGGATGCGGGGCTCGTCGGCGGCGGCCGCGAGGGCGATGCGGTGGGTGTCGTCGGTCGAGCCGTCGTCGACGACGATCAGCTCCCAGGAGCCGCCGCGTTCGGTGAGGCGGGCGCGGAGGGCGTCGAGGGTGGGGGCGAGGCGGGATTCCTCGTTGTAGGCGGGGACGACGACGCTGAGGTCGATGTCGCCGCCGGTGCGGGGCGCCGGGACGGAGTGCCGGGCGGGCGCGGGCGCGGCCTTCTGGTGCGCGACCCTTTGGTGCGCACCCTGGTGGTCCGCGCTCACCGGGCCAGCTGCTCGATGAGCGCGAGCGAGTGCGTGTTGTACGCGCCGACCAGGGCGTACGCCCCGTCCGCGTCGCGTCTTGCGATCGCGTCGACGAGCTCGCTGTGGCCGTTCCACAGGCGGCCCGCCAGCGTCTCGGCGTTCTCGGCGAGGCGCAGGTACGGGACCGCGAAGACCCAGGCCTGGACGCGCAGGCGGTGCAGGAAGTCGGACAGGTAGGCGTTGCCGAAGAGCGAGGCGAGCTCGCGCCAGAACCGGATGTCGTAGCCGATGAGGATGTCCAGGTCACCGGCGGTCGCGGCCCGCTGGGCCTCCTCGGCGCGGCGGCGTACCGAGACCAGCTCGTCGGTGAGGTGGCTCATGCCGCGCTCCGCGATGCCGCGGAAGATGGCCTCCGCGATGATGGCGCGGGCCTCGACCATGCCCCGATAGTCGTCGACGGAGTACTCGTGGACCTTGTAGCCGCGGTGCTGGTCGGAGTCGAGCAGGCCGTGTGCGCAGAGGTCGACGAGGGCCTCGCGGACGGGCGTCGCGGAGACTCCGTACTGCTCGGCGATCTCCTTGACCGTGAACTCCTGGCCGGGGGTCAGGCGGCCGGCCAGGACCTCGTCGCGCAGGGCGTCGGCGATCTGCTGGCGCAGGGTGTTGCGGTTCACCGCGCCGGCGCTGCCGCTGCCGGTGGTGGTCATGTGGGCTTCCCTCCCCCTGGTGTCCCTCGCGCTTTCCTCGCCGCGGGGTCTCGTCCGGGCTGGTCCGGCCCGGCTGGTCAGCCTACGCGCGTGCGGTTCTGGCGGGGGCGGGGGCCTTTGCCCTGGCCGGGCTGCGGCGGGGCTTGGCCTTGAGCGCTTCCGGCTCGGGGGTGGGCTGCGCTTCTGTGGCGCTTGCGGCGAGGAAGGCGTGCTCGAGGAGGGCTCGTACGTTGTGGCCGGTGGCGCGGTAGTAGATGCGGGTGCCTTCGCGCCGCGAGGTGACGAGGCCGGCGGTCCTCAGCCTTGCCAGGTGTTGGGACACGGCTGCTACGTGGGCGCCTGTTCGCTCCGCGAGCTGGCCTACTGGGCATTCGCCCTGGGTGAGGGTCCAGAGGATGGTGAATCTGGTGGGGTCGGCGGCGGCTTTCAGTACGGCTACGGCTGCCGCGGTGCGGTCTGGTTCTTGCGTGTCCACGCAAACAGGATAGTTCCCCTCCCCGCCCCTTCCCTAAATTCTGCGAAGCCTGGGGCTTCGCCCCTAGCCCCCGGATCGGCCTGCGGCCTCTGTCCTCAAACGCCGGACGGGCTGATAATCCAGGCGCCATATTTGCGTAGCTACGCAACTAGCTGGCACCATACCCACGACCCCAAAAGCCGCAAAGGACCCGAAGGAGGCAGTCGTGAGCGACGAAGCGCACAGTCCCGGCCGCCTCCCGCCGCACGCCTGACGTCGACACGACTCGCGTGCGCGGATTCGCCACTTTTGTTCGCATACGTGGTCCGCTGAACCCGCCCATAGCGGTTCGGCGTGCGCAAGGGGTCCCCCGATGAAACTCACCACCACCCGCCCCACCCGAGGCCTGTCCTGGGTCGACTTCGCGGTGGCCGCCGCCGTGCTCGTGCTCGGATACCTGATCCTGCAGGTCGGCAAGGGCACCACCGTCAGCTTCAACCCGGCGCACGTGCCGGACGTCGACACCAGCCCTTCGCAGCTGCCGTACTACGGGGCGCGCTCGCTGCTGCGGATGTTCATCGCGCTGGCCGCCTCGGTGCTGTTCACCTTCGTGTACGCGTACGCCGCCGCCCGCAGCCGCAGGCTGGAGCGCATCCTCATCCCGGCGCTCGACATCCTGCAGTCCGTCCCGGTGCTCGGCTTCCTCACCATCGCCGTCACCGGATTCATCGCCCTCTTCCCGGGCTCGCTCCTCGGCCTCGAATGCGCGTCGATCTTCGCGATCTTCACCTCGCAGGCCTGGAACATGACCTTCGGCTTCTACCAGACGTTGACCAGCCTTCCCCGTGAACTGGACGAGGTCTCCAGGTCGTTCGGGTTCACCAAGTGGATGCGGTTCTGGAAGATCGAGGTGCCCAGCGGCATGATCGATCTCGTCTGGAACGGGATGATGAGCTTCGCCGGCGGCTGGTTCATGCTCGTCGCCTCCGAGGCCATCAGCATCGGCAACGAGAAGTACGTGCTGCCGGGCGTCGGCTCGTACGCCGGTACCGCGATCGGCGAGGGAGACCTCGGCAAGGTCGGCTGGGCCATCCTCACCATGGCCGTGATGGTGATCGGCGTGAACTTCTTGTTCTGGCGACCGCTGACCGCCTGGTCGGAGAAGTTCAAGAACGAGCAGTCCGAGTCGACGGACGTGCAGCGATCCTTCGTCCTGGACTTTCTGCGCCGCTCCAACTGGGCGGCCTTCCTGGGCAAGTTGACCCGCCCGCCGCGCGAAGCCCTCGGCCGGGCCGCCCGGGTCCTCGGCCGGGACGACAAGCCGCTCAGCATCGACCCCGTGCGGCGCCGCAACGGCGACATCGTCTTCAACGTCGTCGCGGGCGCGCTCATCGCCTGGGGCCTGTACGACCTGCTCCGCTATCTGCAGCGCGCGGAAGGGTTCGGCATCTTCCTGGAGCCGCTGTGGCTCGGCCTCATCACCCTGATCAGGGTGATCGTGCTGTGCGCCGTCGCCACCGTCATCTGGGTGCCGATCGGCGTGAAGATCGGCTTCTCGCCGAAGCTCGCGAAGATCGCCCAGCCGGTGGTGCAGGTCCTGGCCTCGTTCCCGGCCAACTTCCTCTTCCCGCTGGCCATGTGGTTCTTCCTGAAGACCGGCCTCGACATCAACATCGGCTGTGTCCTGCTGATGGCGCTCGGCGCCCAGTGGTACATCCTCTTCAACACCATCGCCGGCGCCATGGCCATCCCCTCCGACCTCAAGGAGGCCATGGACGACCTGGGCGTGCACGGCTGGCAGCGCTGGAAGCGGCTGATCATCCCGGGCATCTTCCCGTCGTACGTCACCGGCGGGATCACCGCCTCGGGCGGCGCCTGGAACGCCTCGATCGTCGCCGAGGTCGTCACCTTCGGCGGCTCCACCCTCACCGCGACCGGCCTCGGCGCGTACATCGCGAACGCCACCGGCGACGGCGACTTCCCCAAGCTCATCGCGGGCGTCGCGGTGATGAGCCTCTACGTCGTCACCCTCAACCGGCTGTTCTGGCGCCGCCTCTACAAGGTCGCCGAAGCCCGCTACACCCTCTGACCTTCCCCGACTCACCCGCGTACGCCCCGAGGAGGGGACCGACCCATGAGCACCGCAACGCACACCAACGCGCTTCTCTCCGCCGAGAACGTCACCAAGACGTACGCGGGCGCCGACGGCGAGCTGCCCGTACTCGGCGGCATCGACCTCACCATCCACGAGGGCGAGATCGTCGCCCTGCTCGGCAAGTCGGGCTCCGGCAAGTCGACGCTCCTGCGCTGTCTGGCCGGCCTGATTCCGGCGAGCTCGGGCTCGGTGACGTACCGGGGAGAGGAGCTCAAGGGCGCCAACCCCGGCACCTCGATGGTCTTCCAGACCTTCGCGCTGCTGCCGTGGCTGACCGTGCAGCAGAACGTCGAACTCGGCCTGGAAGCGAAGGGAGTCGGGCCGAAGGAGCGGGCCGAGGCCGCCGTGCAGGCCATCGACCTGATCGGGCTCGACGGCTTCGAGTCGGCGTACCCGAAGGAGCTGTCGGGCGGCATGCGGCAGCGCGTGGGCTTCGCCCGGGCGCTGGTCGTCGAACCGGACGTGCTGATGATGGACGAGCCGTTCTCGGCGCTCGACGTACTGACCGCCGAGAACCTGCGCGGTGAGCTGATGGAGCTGTGGGAGTCGGGGCAGTTCCCGACGAAGGCGATCGTCCTCGTCACCCACAACATCGAGGAAGCCGTCTTGATGGCCGACCGGGTGGTGGTGCTCGGTTCGCGGCCGTACGGGACCATCCGCGAGACCTTCGACGTCTCGCTCGCCCGGCCGCGGGACCGGCAGTCCGCCGACTTCGAGCGGATCGTCGACTCGATCTACCAGGTGATGACCGGGCGTACGAAGGACAGTCCGAAGCTCTCCGAACCGACGCCGGTACGCCGGACCCCGGCGAACACGCCGCTACCCGAGGCCTCGGTCGACGGGCTCTCCGGACTCGCGGAGATCCTGGCCCAGCACGAGGGCGGGCGGTTCGATCTGGCCGATCTGGCCGACGACTTGGGCCTTGAGGTCGACGATCTGCTGTCGCAGGTCGACGGCCTGGAGCTGCTCGGGCTCGCCGAAGTGGCGGGCGGCGACCTGGCGTTGACCGAGCGCGGGACGGCCTACGCCGGGGCCGACGTACAGGACTCGAAGAAGCTCTTCGCCGAGGCGGCGCTCGACCGTGCGCCGCTGGTCCACCTGATCACGAGCACCCTGCTGCGCTCGGACGGCGGGGAGCAGCGGGCCGGGTTCTTCCGCGACCTGCTCGCGCACCACTACACGAGCGAGCAGATCGACCAGCAGCTGGAGACGGCGACGGACTGGGGCCGGTACGCCGAGCTCTACTCCTACAACGCCGACAACGAGGAGTACCGGCTCGACGAGGACGCGCGGCTGCGGGTGGACACGGGCGCGAACGGGGGCGTGTGATGGGGGAGTTGAAGTTTGATCTGGCCGCGGCCGTCTTCTCCAACGCCGTGCCGGGGCACTTCGCGGGGGCGCTGGCCTCGGGGATGCTCGCGGGCGCGATGATCGGGATGGAGCGGCAGTGGCGGCAGCGGATGGCCGGGCTGCGGACCAACACCTTGGTCGCGGCCGGGGCCGCGCTCTTCGTCCTGCTCTCCACGGCCTTCGGGTCCGGTGACCCCAGCCGGGTCGCGGCCCAGGTGGTGTCCGGGATCGGCTTCCTGGGCGCCGGGGTGATCATGCGGGACGGGCTCAATGTGTCGGGGATCAACACGGCGGCGACGCTGTGGTGTTCGGCCGCGTGTGGGTCGTTGGCGGGGGCGGGGCTCTTTTGGTACGCGCTGGCCGGGGCCGTGATGGTGGTGGCGGTGAATACCGTGCTGCGCTCGGTGTCGCATCGGATCGACCGGTCGCCCGGGTCGGGGGAAGAGGTTTCCACGCCCTACCGGGTGGAGGCGGTGGTGTCGTCCGACCGGGAGGCGCAGATAAGGGCATTGCTGGTGCAGTCGCTTGCGGCGTCCGAGGGCACGCTTCGGTCGGTCGAGTCCGAGGATCTCTCCGAGTTCGAGGGGGAGCGGGTGCGGATTCGTGCGGAGGTTACTGCCGAGGGCACGAGTACGGAGTCCGTCGAGAAGGCGGTCGGCCGGTTGTCGATGGATCCGTCCGTGTACTCGGCGGCTTGGCGTCACGCCGGGTGATTTCTTTTCCCCACCCCGCCCCTTCCCGAAATTCTGCGAAGCCTTCCGCCCTCCGGGCGGTGTCCTCAAGCGCCGGACGGGCTGACAAAGTCAGCCCGTCCGGCGCTTGAGGACTTTCGGGAAGGGGCGGGGAGGGGAGGAAAAGGGCCTAAACCACGAACCCGTCCGCCACGGACAAAGCCTCGTCCAGCACGGACAAGCCCTCCTTCGCCTCCGCCTCGGAGACGGTGCACGGCGGAGCCACATGCGTGCGGTTCATCGCGATCAGCGGCCAGAGCCCGCCCTTCTTGCACGCCGCGGCGAACTCGTTCATGGGGGCGTTCGCGGCCCCCGAAGCCGCGTACGGCACCAGCGGCTCCCGGGTCGACGGGTCGCGGACCAGGTCCAGTGCCCAGAACGCGCCCAGACCGCGGACCTCGCCCACCGAGGGGTGCCGGGAGGCCAGTTCCCGCAGGCCCGGGCCGAGCACGGTCGCGCCGATGTGGGCCGCGTGCTCGACGATGCCCTCCTCGGCCATGGTCGTGATCGTGGCGACCGCGGCCGCGCAGGCCAGCGGGTGGCCGGAGTACGTCAGACCACCGGGGTAGGGCTTGCGGGCGAAGGTCTCGGCGATCTCCGACGAGATCGCGACACCGCCGAGCGGCACGTAACCCGAGTTGACCCCCTTCGCGAAGGTCAGCAGGTCGGGCACGACGTCGAAGTGGTCGAGGGCGAACCACGAGCCGGTACGGCCGAAGCCGACCATGACCTCGTCCGCGACCATGACGATCCCGTGCCGGTCGCAGATCTCGCGGACCCCGGCGAGGTAACCGGCCGGCGGGACCATGACACCCGCCGTACCCGGAATCGTCTCCAGGATGATCGCGGCGATCGTCGAGGGCCCCTCGAACGCGATCGTGTCCTCAAGGTGCTGCAAGGCCCGCGCGCACTCCTCCGCCTCGGTCGTCGCGTAGAACGGCGAGCGGTAGAGGAACGGCCCCCAGAAGTGGACGACGCCCGCGGAGGCGGTGTCCGAGCCCCAGCGGCGCGGGTCGCCGGTGATGTTGATCGCCTGGACCGTGCCGCCGTGGTACGAGCGGTACGCGCTCATCACCTTGGGGCGGCCCGTGTGCAGCCTGGCCATCCGGGCGGCGTTCTCGATGGCCTCGGCGCCGCCGTTGGTGAAGAAGATCTTGTCCAGGTCCCCGGGCGTCCGCTCGGCGATCAGCCGGGCGGCCTCGGAGCGCGCCTCCACCGCGTACGCGGGGGCGAAGGCCGTCATCCGGCCGGCCGCCTCCTGGATCGCGGCGACCACCTTCGGGTGCTGGTAGCCGATGTTGGCGAAGACCAGGCCGCTGGTGAAGTCCAGGTAGCGGGTGCCCTCGTAGTCCCAGAAGTACGACCCCTCGGCGCCTGCGACGGCGAGCGGGTCGATCAGGTCCTGCGCCGACCAGGAATGGAACACATGGGCGCGGTCGGCCGCCTTGACTGCGGCGCCCTGCGCGGGATCTGCGTGAGGGGTCATGGGGCGAGGGTAAATGTCCGCGATGCGGACAAGCCATCGGCGCCCTGTTCGGTTGTCGGGGTCGGCGCACGACACTCTGTCGGGCCCGGCAGGAGAGGATGCAGGCATTGACAGCATGCTGTCGTCATGACAGCATGCTTACATGACAAAGACAGAGCACAAGCCCGTGTACGTCGCCGTCTACAACACCTACGCCGACTGGGAGACCGGCCACACCACGGCCTGGCTGGCCCGCACGGGATGCGACATCCGGTACGTCGGCCCGACCCTGGAGCCCGTCACCACCATCGGCGGCATGCGCATCCAGCCCGACCTCGCGCTCAGCGACGTACGCCCCGAGGACAGCTCGATGCTGATCCTCACCGGCGCCGACCTCTGGGACGCCGGCGACGAGCTCGCACCCTTCGCGCACACCGCCCGAGCCTTCCTCGACGCGGACGTCCCGGTCGCCGCGATCTGCGGCGCGACCGCCGGGCTCGCCCGCGAAGGACTGCTCGACGACCGCGGCCACACCAGCGCCATCTCCTTCTATCTGGCGGCCACCGGCTACAAGGGCGGCGAGCACTACAGGGACGAGGACGCGGTGAACGACCGCGGTCTGATCACCGCCGGCCCGACCGAGCCGGTCGCGTTCGCCCGGGAAGTCCTCGGGGAGCTCGGCGCATTCCAGGGCGAGGTGCTCGACGCCTGGTACCGGCTGTTCCACGACTCGGACCCGGCGGCGTACGAGACCCTTCAAGCGGCGGGCATGGGATGAGCCGTACGGAGAAGGAGCAGGAGCGCGAGCAGGAACTGCTCAGCCGGACGGCGCTCGGCGCCTTCCGGCTGAACGGCCAATTCCTCGCGGTCGCCGAGGAGTTGGCGAGGCCGTCAGGGCTCACGGCCGCCTGGTGGCAGGTGCTCGGCGCCGTACTGCGCGAGCCGCTGCCCGTCGCGGGGATCGCGCGCGCGATGGGGATCACCCGGCAGAGCGTGCAGCGCATCGCCGATCTGCTCGTGGGCAAGGGACTTGCGGTCTACGTTCCCAACCCGGCCCACCGCCGGGCGAAGCTGCTCACGCCCACCGACGAGGGGCGGGCCGCGATCCGGAAGATCGATCCCGGGCACGCGGATCTCGCACGCAGGCTGGCCGAAGAACTCGGGGCGGAGCAATTCGCCGAGACCGTGCGGGTACTTGAGCGCCTTTCACAGGCTGTGGACAGGCTGAGCCACTCCGCCGTTACGGAACCGTAGAGGACTTAACGCCTGACCGGGCATTCCCGGCACTATCCTCGCTCTGTTGGTGCTTGTACGGGGGGAAGGCGGGGGCCGATGGAGAAGCTGGGGCCTACGGACCCGAAGCAGATCGGGGTGTACCGCCTGCTCGGGCGGCTCGGTGCGGGCGGGATGGGGCAGGTGTATCTGGCCCGCTCCGACCGCGGGCGGACCGTCGCGGTCAAGCTGGTGCGCGAGGAACTTGCCGAACAGGAGGAGTTCCGGGGCCGGTTCAGGCGCGAGGTCGAGGCGGCGCGGCGGGTCGGCGGGCTGTGGACGGCGCCCGTGCTCGACGCCGACACGGAGGCGGCGATCCCGTGGGTGGCCACGGGTTATGTGGCCGGGCCCTCGCTGCAGACCGTGGTGGGGCACGAGCACGGCCCGCTGCCCGAGCGTTCGGTGCGCATCCTCGCCGCCGGACTCACCCACGCGCTCAAGGACATCCACGCGGCGGGCCTGATCCACCGCGACCTCAAGCCGTCGAACGTCCTGGTGACCATCGACGGACCGCGCGTCATCGACTTCGGCATCGCGCGCGCCCTGGAGACCGTGACCGACGGCGGCCTCACCCGCACCGGCGCACTCGTCGGCTCGCCCGGCTTCATGGCACCCGAGCAGGTGCGGGGTGATGCCATCACCCCGGCGTGCGACATCTTCTGTCTGGGCTCGGTGCTCTCGTACGCGGCCACCGGCGCCCTGCCGTTCGGCGCGGCCGGCAGCGGGGTGCACGCCCTGATGTTCCGGATCGCCCAGGAGGAGCCCGACCTCGACGAACTCCCGGAGAGCCTGCAGGACTTGGTGCGCGCCTGCCTGGCCAAGGACCCGGCGGAACGGCCCTCCCTCGACGAGCTGCTGCGCCGGGTCGGGGCCGGGGAGACCGTGCTGGACGGGCGGGCCCTGGAGCCGTGGCTGCCCGGCATGCTGGTGGCCCAACTGGGGCGGCACGCCGTGCAGTTGCTTGACTCGGAGGACCCCGAGGCCGGACCGGACCCGACTCCGGGCGAGGCCGAGGGCAAGCGCGAGGGCGGAAGCGGGGCCGGGACCGGAACCCCGCCGCCGCCCGGCACCCCGAGCGACACCCCGCCCGCCCTCGACCGCCTGCCCACGATGGCCGCGGGCCCGGGCTCGACCCCACCGCCGACTCCGGCTCCGGCGCCGCAGAACCCACCCGCGTACGGCTATCCGCATGCCCAACCGGGCCCCGGCTACGGCTACCCGCACGCCCAGCCCGGCAGCGCCTACGGCTATCCGCAGGGCCAGAGCGGCGGATACGGGCACCCGCAGGGCGGCGACCCCGGGCACGGCCCCGCCGGCGCCCAGCAGCCCCCGGGCCCCGCCTTCACCACCGGCGGCTGGCACGACCAGCAGCACACACCCCCGTACGGCCCGCCGCCGCAGCCCCGGCGCAGCGGCCGGGCCACCGCCCTGCTGCTCGTCGTCGCCGTGCTGGTCGCGATCGGCGCGGGCGGCTCGGTGTACGCCGTGATGAAGGGCGACGACCCGAACCAGAAGAACAACCGCGGCGACAAGCCCGCGGCGACCTCCAGCGCGCCGGTCGATCCGCCGACCTCCGGCCCCACCACCTCGGAGCCGCCGACCAGTTCGGAGCCGCCCACCACTCCCCCGGCCGACGAGGACGCGATACCGGAGCAGTTCCTGGGGACCTGGAGCGCCAGCTTCGAGACGGACGGCGACACCAATACGCGCGTGATGACGCTCGTGCAGGGCGAGGAGGGCCAGACCGTGATGACGCTGTTTGGCGCGAGCCCCACCTACGACTGCGAGTGGACGGCTCCCCTCAGGTCGGCCGGCTCGTCCGACCTGGTTCTCGGGCCCTCGACCGTCATCCAGGGCTCCACGGAGAGCTGCAAGCCCGGGCCGGTGAGCCGGGTGACGATGGCGGACGACGGCACGCTCGTGCGGGAGCTGATCGGCACCAAGGGAGAGCCGCTGCACTACACCAAGTCCTGAGCACGGCGCGGTGGTTGACGTGCGCGGCGGACCAGGTGTTGAACGCTGCGCGAACATCAGCCGACTCGGGCCTCGCACCGGCTCCGCGCCGCCTACGGTGACGCTCCATCAGTCGGTCATCCGTGCGAGGCAGCCTTGGAATGGTTCAGCGCCGACAACGTCATCGCGATCGTCACCGCCCTGCTCGGTGTGGCCGCCACCGTTGCCGTTCTCTGGTACGAGCGCCGGGTGCCGCAGCGCAAATCGATCGGCTATCGCGTCCAGTTGGACGCGGCCGTCGGGAGCGCGCCCCAGGTCGGGCCGGGCACCAAACGCTTCGGCCGGTTCGACGAGGTCGACATGGCCGATGCCACCCTGGTCCTCCTGCGCATCGAGAACGACGGCCGGGAAGCCATCGCCACGGGCTCCTACACGACCGTGGACGAGGACGGCCGGCCCATCGGCCTGAAGGTCGAGTTCGCGGGCCGCACCGTGCGCGGCATCGCGGTCACCGTGCCCGGCGCGGCCGAGCAGCCGCCGGCCCCCGACGCCCCGCAGCCCCGGCCGGACAGCGCCAACCTCCTCAGCCACTTCCGGTCCGGCACGGTCCGCTACGCCGACGGCGTCATCCACCTGCCCCGGGTCCCCCTCAACCGCGGCCGCTACTTCAAGCTCCTGGTGCTCCTCGGCGGCGGCCGCGCGGGCAGCGCCATCCAGGTGTCCGGCGATCTGGAGGAGGGCGGCGTCGACGTCACGCAGAGCGTGACCATCGACGACAAGCCGCCGCTGTTCAGCCGGCAGGCCCGGCTGCTCACCGTGCTGCTCACCGCGTGCGTGGTCACCCTCGCCTCCCTCATCGTCGTACGCGGTGACGATCCCCCGCCCATCGGCTGCGCCACCGGCACCCTCACGGTCACCGGGTCCACCTCCTTCGCGCCGGTCGCCGAGGAGCTGGCAGCCAAGTACCAGGACGACTGCCCCGGCTCCACCGTGCAGGTCGAGGCGCACGGCAGCACGGCGGGCGTGCGCGCCCTCGACGACGCGGGGAAGCAGGCCGAGGGCGGCTCGCCCGCGCTGATCGCCCTGTCCGACGGGCCCAAGCCGGGCGGCTACCCGCAACTGCGCGAGACCGCCACGGCCGTCTCCGCGTTCGCGCTCGTCGTGAACGACCGGGTGCCGGTGAAGAACCTCTCCCTGGCCCAGGTACGCGGCATCTACCGCGGCAAGATCCGCAACTGGCGCGAGCTGGGCGGCCCCGTGCTGCCCATCACCCTGGTCAGCCGCGACGCCAACTCCGGTACCCGCGAGGTCTTCCAGCGCCAGGTGCTCGGCCGCAACGAGCCCGCCAACTCCTCGCGCGACTGCGCGCACAAGGACGACCCGTCCGCGCCGGTGATCCGCTGCGAGCTCGACAGCACGGACCAGGTCCTTGCGACCGTGGCCCGCCTCCCCGGCGCCCTCGGCTACAGCGAGCTGCGCACCGGGTCGCCCACCAAGGGGCTGCACCACCTGCGCCTGGACGGGCACGTCCCGTCGCTGCAGGGGGCGGGCGCGGCCGCGTACCCCTTCCAGGAGATCGAGTACGCGTACACCTTCGGCCATCCGCCCGCCGACTCGCTCGTGTCCAGCTTCCTCGACTACATGAGCCGGGGCAGCGGGCAGGACGTGATGCTCACGCATGGGCACATACCGTGCGCCACCCCTAAAGGCTTGCGGCTGTGCGGCGAGGAATAGATCATCGAGCAATGGCCGACCCCGTGGCGCACGACCAGGATGAGCGGGACGAGCGGGACGAGCGGGACGAGCGGGACGAGCGGGACGACGAAGCCCTCGCCCGCGCCTTCCAGGAGCACCGGAGCCATCTGCGCTCGGTGGCCTATCGCATGCTCGGCTCGCTGAGCGAGGCGGACGACGCGATCCAGGAGGCCTGGTTCAAGGTCGACCGGGCCGACTCGTCCCAAGTCGCCAACCTGGGCGGCTGGTTCACCACGATCGTGGGCCGGGTCTGCCTCGACATGCTGCGCACCCGCAAGACGCGCCGCGAGGCCCCGCTCGAAGGTCCGGACGGGCAGGTCCACGTGCCCGACCCGATCGTCGGCCGGGTCGAGGTGATCGATCCCGAGCACGAGGTGATGCTCGCGGACTCGGTGGGCCTCGCGCTGCTGGTCGTCCTCGAAACCCTCGCGCCGGCCGAGCGGCTGACCTTCGTGCTGCACGACATGTTCGGTGTCTCCTTCGAAGACGTCGCGGTGATCGTCGACCGCAATCCGGCGGCCGCACGGAAGCTCGCGAGCCGGGCGCGCTCGCGTGTCCAGGGCGCTGCCCCCGCCCCCGACACGGACCTCGTCCGCAAGCGGGCCATCGTCGATGCCTGGCTGGCGGCGTCGCAGAACGGGGACTTCGAGGCGCTGGTCTCGATGCTCGATCCGGATGTGGTGCTGCGGGCCGACGGCGGAGTGGGGCTTGCGGGGGTGTCCAAGCTGATTCGGGGTGCGCAGGCGGTGGTCGAGCAGGCTCTTCTGTTCGCGCGCTATGCGCAGTTCGGGCAGGTGGTGCTGATCAACGGGGCTGCGGGCCTGGTCACCGCGCCGGACGGGAAGGCCTTCTCCCTCACGGAGTTCACGATCCGGGACGGGGTGATCGTGGAGATCAACATCCTGGCGGATCCGGATCGGTTGGCGGGGCTTCGGCTACCAGATTTCACCCCACCCCACCCCTTCCCGTAATTCTGCGAAGCCTTCCGCCCTTCGGGCGGTGTCCTCAAACGCCGGACGGGCTGATTCATGCCGGCGGCAGCCTTAAGGGGACGGGGCGGGGAGGGGCATAGAGAGACATCAGCCCGACACGGCCTGCGCGGCCCGCACATACCCAGCCACCAGCCCGCGACGGTCCTCAGCCCGCCAGGCCAGGGCGAGTTGGCTCGGAGAGACCCCGCTGACGGGGACCGTCACCACACCATCGCGTGCGAGCAGCGGCGCGTTGCCCGAGGCGAGCAGGCACACCCCCCGGCCGTCGATCAGCGCCTCGTACGTCTCGTCGATGTTGGCGATCTCCGCCCCGATACGCGGAAGCCTGCCGTCGCGGGCGTCGAGCGCCAGCCAGTAGTCGCGCAGCGAGCCCGCACTGCGCGGCAGCGCGAGGAACGGCTCGTCGAGGAGGTCGGCGAACTCCACCACCTCCCGCCCCGCCAGCGCATGCGAGGACGGCAGCGCGACCATCCTGGGCTCCGTCGCGACCACCACCCACCGGTACCGCGAGGCGTCCGGTACCGGCAGCCACATGAAGGCCACATCGCAGGCCCCCTCCGCGAGGCCCGCGGTCGCGTCCTGCCAGCCGAACTGGCGCAGGCGCACCTCCGCGTCCGGGTGTTCCGCCGTGAAACGGGACCGGATCGCGGGCAGCAGCCCGCCCCGCCCCGGACTCGTGCTCATCCCCACGGTCAGCGTGGCCCGCTGCCCTGCCTTCGCGCGCTCCAGGGCGCCTTCGGCCGCCTCCCACTCATCAAGCACCCGCCGCGCGTGCGGCAGCAGTGCCTCCCCGGCCGGCGTGAGCCGCACTCCTTGCCGGTCGCGCTCGAAGAGGGGTGCGCCCAACTGCCGTTCCAGGGAGCGGATCTGCTTGCTCAGGGCGGGCTGGGACACATACAGCCGCTCTGCCGCCCGCGTGAAGTGGAGCTCGTCGGCGACCGTCGTGAAGTAGCGGAGGTCCCGCCCGTGTACGTCCATAACCTCTGGTTATCACGCCAGGTCTTGGACGGCCAGAGGCAACCGCGGGCAGGCTGATGCCACAAGCACCGAGACGAACGAGTGAATGAGTCACAGACGAGTACGTCTCAACGGTCCATAGGCAAAACGGGAGTTGGCAATGAACAAGGTATGGCTGATCACCGGCGCGAACAGCGGCTTCGGCCGGGCCTTCGCCGAGGCGGCGGTCGGCGCGGGCGACGTGGTCGTCGCGGCGGCCCGCCGCACGGGCTCTCTCGACGATCTGGTCGCCGCCCATCCCGGCCAGGTCGAGGCCGTCGCCCTCGACGTGACGGACACCGCCGCGATCGACCGCGTGGTCGCGGACGTCGCCGAGCGGCACGGCCGTATCGACGTACTGGTGAACAACGCGGGCCGTACGCACGTCGGTTCGGTCGAGGAGACCGGGGACGACGAACTGCGCTCGCTCTTCGACGTGCACGTCTTCGGCCCCGCCGCGCTGACCCGCGCCGTCCTGCCGCACATGCGGGCCCGCCGCTCGGGCGCGATCGTGCAGCTGAGCAGTGTGGGCGGGCAGTTGTCGTTCGCCGGGTTCGGGGGCTACAGCGCCACGAAGTTCGCGCTGGAGGGCCTGTCGGAGGCGCTGGCCGACGAGGTCCGGCCGCTGGGCATCAAGGTGCTGATCGTCGAGCCGGGCGCGTTCCGTACGAGCCTGTTCGGCAACCACAGCGCCAGCACGAGCGAGATCGCCGACTACGCGGACACGGTGGGCGCGACCCGCACGATGGTCGAGTCCGGCGACGGCACCCAGGCGGGCGACCCTGCGAAGGCCGCGGCCGCGGTCCTTGCGGCGCTGGACGCGGCGGAGACCCCGCTGCGACTGGCCCTCGGCGACGACTCGATCGACGCGATCGGGGCCCATCTGGAGCAGGTCCGGGGCGACTTGGCGACCTGGGAGAAGGTCGGGCGGGACACGAAGATCGCCTAGGGCTCACTCCCCTCAGCCCCTGGAAGTAACCGGAACCCCTCGCCACTCTTGGATAGTTGTCCTACCTTAGAGTCGACGTTGCCTAATCCGGGGGATGACCACATGGCCAAGGACGAGATCGAGCACATCCGCAAGGAGCAGCCGTCCGCAGCGGCCGCCGCACTCGCCGCCCAACGCGGCCTGGGCGCCTGGGGGGACACGCTCGCGACGAAGCAGGGCTTCGGGTGGAAGAAGTCGCGGGACTGCAGGCTGTACTTCTTCACGGGCGGCCTGGTCGTGGCCGGGCGGGACGGCTACATGGGCGCGTACGACTGGGGGACCGTGCGCGCCCTGCAGTACCGCCGCACCATCAACGGCGGTGCCGCGGAGGCCTGCTCGACTCTGATCGACCCGGCGGGGAACGCCCTGACCATAGGGTTCGGCAGGCCTCCCCTGTTCAAGGCGGAAAAGACGGCTCTCGGCATCACCTCGGTGGTGAACGGCCCCGGGTTCCTCTACCCGTACATGTGGGGCGACCACATCCAGGAGCGCATCACCCAGGCCCAGCTGGCGTCGACGCTCACGCGCATCCAGCAGGGCGAGTCGGTGAACTTCGGCCCCTACACGGTCAACCGGGGCGGCGTCGCGGACAAGAAGTACTCGTCCACCTGGCCGGAGATCATCGAAATCGGCTTCCAATCCGGCACCTTCATGTTCAACGGCCACCAGCGGAGGTCGACGGCCCCGGAGATGGCGAAAGCGTACGTGATACCCAACCTCGACCTCTTCGTGAAGCTCTGCCACCACCTGAGCCCCAACGTGAAGGGCTGACCCAGCCACCGTGGAACAGCTGACGGGGCAGGACCCCACACACATCGGCCCCTACCGCCTGATCGCCCGCCTCGGCGAGGGCGGCATGGGACTGGTCTATCTGGGCCGGTCCGATCTCGGACGTACGGTCGCGGTGAAGGTCGTCCAGGCCGAGCACGCCCAACACCCCGAATTCCGCAGGCGGTTCACCCGCGAGGTCGCCGCCGCCCGGCGGGTGGGCGGCGACTGGACGGCCGCCGTCCTCGACGCGGACACCGAGGCTGCCGTGCCCTGGGTGGCGACCCAGTACATCCCCGGCCCCGACCTCACCACCGTGGTCGGCAAGGACTTCGGCCCGCTCCCCGAGGACTCGGTCCACGTCCTCGCCAACCGCCTGGCCATAGCGCTCCGAGCGGTGCACGAGGCGGGCCTGATCCACCGCGACCTCAAGCCCTCGAACGTCCTGGTGACGGTCGACGGCCCGCGCGTCATCGACTTCGGCATCGCCCGCGCCCTGGACAGCATCGGCGCCGACAGCCTCCTGACCCGCACCGGCATGCTGATCGGCTCCCCCGGCTTCATGTCGCCGGAGCAGGTCCGCGGCCATGAACTCACCCCGGCGAACGACATGTTCTGCCTGGGCGCCGTCCTCGTCTACGCCGCCACCGGCCGCCTCCTCTTCGGCGCCACGGACACGGGCCTCAACGCGCACCTGTTCCGCATCGCCGAGGAGGAGCCCGACCTCACCGGCGTACCGGAATCGCTCCTCGATCTCGTACGCGCCTGCCTCAGCAAAGATCCGACGCAGCGGCCCACTCCGGCCGAGGTGATCGAGCGCACGGTGACGGACCGGGCGGAGGAGTGGCTGCCGGGGTCCGTCCTTGCCCAACTCGGCCGCAAGGCGGCGGAGTTGCTGGACTTCGCGCCGGAGCAGCGGGGCCCGCAGCCGGACCCGCGAGCTCGGACCGGGCAGCCGGTCGCCCCGCCCGAGCCGACCTCGTACCCCTTGGCACCGTCCACTCCCCCACCCGCGTACGCCGCCGGGAACCCGTACGCCCAGAACCCGTACGCGCCGACGACGCCGGCGGGCTTCAGTCCCGCACCGGGATACGGGCCGCCGGGCGTCCCGATGCCCGGCGTCTGGCCTCCCGTGCCCAGGCCCTCCGACGGCAGCCCGCACGGCAGGCGCTGGTGGGCGCTGGCGATGGCGACGCTCGCGCAACTGGTGGTGCTGCTCGACGCGTCGAGCTCGTCCGTACTGCTGCACGACATCCTCGCCGACACGCAGTTCGACAGCCTCGGCGTGCGGTGGCTGCTCACCGGCCATGCCCTCGCCTTCGGCGCGCTGTTGCTCGTCGGCGGGCATCTCGCGGACCTAGTCGGCCGCAAGACGACGCTGCTCATCGGCCTGAGCGGTTTCGCGGTGGCCACAGCGGTCCGCGCCGCGGCCGGCAGTGCCGAGCCGATGATCTGGGGCCACATCCTGCAGGGCGTCTTCGCGGCCCTGGTGGCATCGGCGTCCCTGGCCCTGGTGGGCGCCAACGTCACCGAGCCCGGCGAACGCCGGAAGGCCTACGGGATCTACGCCCTGGTCGGTGTCGGGGGTTCCGCGCTCAGCCTGTTCCTCGCGGTGCCGCTCGCCCAGGCCATGACGTGGCGCGCCGTCATGTACGTCACCGTCGCGCTCGCCCTCATCGCCATCATCGGCACGGCCGCCCTGGTCCGCGACCAGCCGGGCCGCACGCCGGCCCGCTTCGACGCACTGGGCGCGCTGCTGGGCACACTCGGGGTCGGGGCCCTCGTCTACGGCCTCCACCGGATAGTCGGCTCGGCAACTCACACCATCGACGGGGACTTGATGCCCGACTGGGGAACTCCTGCAGTGCTCTTCCCCCTCGCCTGCGGCATCATCATGATGACGGTCTTCTTCTGGCGCCAGTCGAGGTCAGCGGACAGCATCCTGCCACCGTACGAGACCGGGAACCGGAACCGTCTGGGCGCGATGCTCGCCCTGCTCTTCACCGGGCTCGCCCTGGCGATCGTGGTGCCGCTGCTCGGCGAGTTCCTGATGTCCGTCGGGGGCGGCCTCGCGCTCGCGGCCTTCGTGGCGATGACCGGCTTCTTCCTCCTCGGCTCCCTGGTCACCGCCCGGCTGCTGCCCCGCGTCGGGCCCGGCGCCATGCTGGTGCCGGGGCTGCTGGTCGCGGCCGTCGGTGTGCTGCTGATCCAGCTGGCCATGGAGTCCGCCTCCGGCGCCTTCCCCAGCATGATCTGCCTCAGCCTCGGCCTGGGCATGGCCGGCACGGTCCTCTACTCGACCGCCACCGACGGCACCGCCCCGCACGACTCCGGCGGCCGGGCCGGCCTGGTCGTCGCGCACCAGGCGGTGGGCGCTTCACTCGGTCTGGCCTTGTTCGGCACGGCGGGCGGGTGGGTCGAGCTGAGGGCCGACGACCCCGCGTTCCTGTACCAGTCGGCCGGCGGCCTGCTGGTCGCGGCGCTGGTCGGAGGGCTGCTGATCCGCGGGCAGGGCTCGGCGGGCGGTCTTGCGCCGGGCGCTCCCGACTGGTCCGCGGCCACTCGCACGATGCAGGGCGGTAGCCCCGGCGGCCCGACCTTCCGTTCGCCCTGAGCCGGGGGGATGATCGTGCTCCACCAACTCACCCTGTATTCCCGGGCGTTCGGATAGCGAGATTTCTGTGGACCAGCTGATCACCGAAGACCCGACGCGCATAGGTCCCTACCGCCTGATCGCCCGCCTGGGCGAGGGCGGCATGGGCCGTGTCTACCTGGCCCGCTCCGAAGGCGGGCGGACCGTCGCGGTCAAGGTCATCCAGGCCGACTTCGCCCAACACCCCGAGTTCCGCGCCCGGTTCGCCCGCGAGGTGGGCGCGGCGCGGCGGGTGGGCGGGGCCTGGACGGCGGGTGTGCTCGACGCGGACACGGACGCGGCGACGCCCTGGGTCGTCACGCAGTACGTTCCCGGGCCGGACCTGCACACCGTCGTCGCCGAGCAGCACGGGCCGCTGCCCGAGCACTCGGTCCGGGTCCTCGCCAACCGCCTCGCGCTCGCCCTGGAGGCCATTCACCAGGTGGGCCTGGTCCACCGCGACCTCAAGCCGTCCAACGTCCTCGTCACCGTCGACGGCCCGCGCGTCATCGACTTCGGCATCGCACGCGCCCTGGACAGCATCACCGGGGACAGCCTCCTGACCCGCACCGGCATGCTGATCGGCTCCCCCGGCTTCATGTCGCCGGAGCAGGTGCGCGGCCTCGAAGTCACCGCCGCGTCCGACGTGTTCTGCCTGGGCTCGGTCCTCGCGTACGCGGCCACCGGGCGCCAGCCCTTCGGGGCGACCGGCAACGGGCTGCACGCGCAGCTGTTCCGGGTCGCCGAGGAGGAACCGGACCTGGACGGGGTGCCGGAGGCGCTGCTCGGGCTCGTACGCGCATGCCTGGAGAAGGACCCGGCCCGGCGCCCCACGCCCGAACAGATCGCCGCCCGCACCACCACGGAAGGCGCCGGCGAATGGCTGCCGGGCAGGCTGCTCGGCCAACTGGGGCGACACGCTGCCCAGTTGCTGGACTTCGACCCACTACGACCGCACACGGCCGTCGTGCCCGCCCCGGCCTCCACCCCGAAACCGGAACCGGAACCAACCCCGGAACCGACCCCGGAACCGACCCCACCGCCGACCCGGACCGCGCCCCTACCCTCACCCGCTCAAGCGCCCGCCACGCCTCCGCAGGTCGCGCTTGCCTCTGCGCCTACCGTCGGGCCCGGATACGACGGGCCGACGCGCACGCCCACGCGCACACCCGCACCCACACCAAGTCCGGCGCCGAACCGACTCCGTCGCCGGGCCGACATGGCCGGGGCAGCCGTCGTCGCCGCCCTCATCGCCGCCGGAGCGGGACTGCTCGCGCTCAGTCCGTGGCAGGACGACAACAAGGGCTCAGGGGACAACACCCCCGCGCTGAGCGCTCCGCGTGCGTTCCACGGGTCCTGGGAGGCGGTCGTCGACCGCAAGGACGGGCTCACGCTCCAGGGGGTGACCGCGCGACTGGTGATCAACAAGAGGAACGTCGAGTACGCCGTGCTGAACGAGGAACGGCTGTGTGTCTGGGACAGCACCATCACTGCGGTGCAGGCCGACTCGATCACACTCGGCAACAGCAAGCTGAAGAGTGCGAGCCCCAAGTCCGAGTCGGGGCGCTGCGAGGAGAGCACGGGCACACTCACCTCCGGCACGGGTGGAGCGCTCGCGTGGTCGGACGCGGCGGACCCGGAATCGGCCCCGGGCTCGACATACGGCCCTGTCATGTTCGACAAGGCGTCGGCGGCCGCGAGGAGCCCGCTGGCCAAGGCCTATCGGGGCTCCTGGAACGGCCGAGGCGAGGACGGCACGTACCGCTTCGAGTTCACACTCGGCGAAGGGGCCACCAAGCGCGGCGTGCGTTTCGTGACCACCGGCAAGGACGGTGCCGGCACCGTGCGCAAATGCGTCTACACGGCCCAGGCGTTCTCCCAGGAGTGGTCCCTGCTGCGCACCCCGCCCGCCGAACTCGTCGACAGCAAGTCGCCGACGGGCTGCGCGCAGTACGCGCCCACACTGAGCTTCCAGGCAGTCGAGGGCGACGACGGGCGGGAGCTCTCGTTCCGGCCCGTCGCCGGCGAGACCGCGCCCACGATGGACGCCCTGCACTGGAAGGCGAATTTGGACTAGCTTCTTCCCGTGGACCAGCTGATCGCCGAAGACCCGACGCACATAGGCCCCTACCGCCTCATCGCCCGCCTCGGCGCGGGCGGCATGGGCCTGGTCTATCTGGGCCGTTCGGATGTCGGCCGGACCGTCGCGGTCAAGGTCGTGCAGGCCGAGTACGCCAAGGACCCCGAGTTCCGGCGGCGGTTCGCGCACGAGGTCGCGGCCGCGCGGCGGGTGGGCGGGGCGTGGACGGCGGCCGTGCTCGACGCCGACACCGAGGCGCGGGTGCCCTGGGTCGCGACGCAGTACGTCGCCGGACCTTCGCTGTATGACGTGGTGGCGCGGGACTTCGGGCCGCTGCCGGAGGATTCGGTACGTTCCCTCGCGGGCGGTCTGGCGCGGGCGTTGAGCGACATCCATGCGGCGCGACTGATCCACCGCGACCTCAAGCCGCAGAACGTCCTGGTGACGGTGGACGGGCCGCGCGTCATCGACTTCGGCATCGCGCGGGCCCTGGAGACCCTGGCCGAGGGCGCGTTGACGCGCACGGGCGCGGTGATCGGGTCGCCCGGCTTCATGTCGCCGGAGCAGGTGCGGGGGCAGCGGCTCACCCCTGCCTCCGACATCTTCTGCCTGGGCTCGGTCCTCGCGTACGCCGCCACCGGACGCTCCCCCTTCGGGACCGTGGACAGCGGGCTGCACGCGCTGATGTTCCGGGTGGCGGAGGAGGAGCCCGACCTCGTCGGCGTCCCGGAGTCCCTCCTCGGGCTCGTACAACAGTGTCTGCGGAAGGATCCGGCACACCGGCCCGCCCTGCAGGACGTCGTCGCCCGCACCGGCACGGACCCCGACGAACCGTGGCTGCCCGGCAAAGTGCTCAGTCAACTGGGGCGCAAGTCCGCGCAGTTGCTGGACTTCGCCCCGGTCGCGGCACCACAGCCGCACCCGCCGACGGTCGCCGACCCGGCACCGGCCCCCGCGCCGGTTCGCGCCTGGCAGGCGCCCACACAGCCGGCTTCGCCGCCGCCCGCCCCGCGCCGGACGCCCGCCAACCCGGCCACCAGATCCCGGCGCGCACTCCGAGGCAACGCCCGCCTGGTCGTCATGTTCGTGGTCACCGCCGTCGTGATCCTCGTACTGCGAGCCATCATCGGGTGAGCGACTGATCCCCCACCACCGCGAACGGGGTCCGCCCCGGCCACCGGATCACCGGCGACCGGGGCGGACCCCGTCAACGTACGAGCTGCTGACCTGCAAGAACGCTAACCGGCGCCCTAGATGAACGAGTTGATCTCGATCGTCTCGGTCCGGCCGGGGCCGACGCCGATCGCCGAGATCGGCGCGCCCGACATCTCCTCCAGGGCCTTCACGTACGCCTGCGCGTTCTTCGGCAGGTCCGCGAAGGTCTGAGCCTTGGTGATGTCCTCGGACCAGCCCGGCAGGTACTCGTAGATCGGCTTCGCGTGGTGGAAGTCGCTCTGGGAGTACGGGAGTTCCTCGACGCGCTTGCCGTCGATCTCGTACGCGACGCAGACCGGGATCTGCTCCCAGCCGGTGAGCACGTCGAGCTTGGTGAGGAAGAAGTCCGTCAGGCCGTTCACGCGGGTCGCGTAGCGGGCGATCACGGCGTCGAACCAACCACAGCGGCGGTCACGGCCGGTGGTGACACCGCGCTCGCCACCGATGCGGCGCAGCGCCTCGCCGTCCTCGTCGAAGAGCTCCGTCGGGAACGGGCCCGCGCCCACACGCGTCGTGTAGGCCTTCAGGATGCCGATCACGCGCGTGATCTTCGTCGGGCCGACGCCGGCGCCCGTGCAGGCGCCGCCCGCGGTCGGGTTCGACGAGGTGACGAAGGGGTACGTGCCGTGGTCGACGTCGAGCAGCGTGCCCTGGCCGCCCTCGAAGAGGACGACCTTGCCCTCGTCGATGGCGTTGTTCAGGATCAGCGTCGTGTCGGCGACGAAGGGACGGATCGCCTCCGCGTGCTGGAGCATCTCCTCGATGATCGGGCCCGACTCGATGGCGCGGCGGTTGAAGACCTTGGCGAGCAGCTGGTTCTTGCCCTCCAGGGCCGCCTCGACCTTCTGCTCCAGGATCGACTCGTCGTAGAGGTCCTGGACGCGGATGCCGGTCCGGTTGATCTTGTCGGCGTACGTCGGGCCGATGCCACGGCCCGTCGTCCCGATCTTGCGCTTCCCGAGGAAGCGTTCCGTCACCTTGTCGAGCGTGACGTTGTACGGCGTGATGAGGTGAGCGTTTCCGCTGATCAGGAGCTTCGACGTGTCGACGCCGCGCTCGTTCAGCCCGCTCAGCTCGGAGAGCAGGACCGCCGGGTCGACAACGACACCGTTCCCGATGACCGGGGTACACCCCGGGGAAAGAATTCCGGAGGGGAGAAGGTGCAGTGCGTACTTCTGGTCGCCTACGACAACCGTGTGGCCGGCGTTGTTGCCGCCCTGATAGCGCACTACATAGTCAACGGAGCCACCGAGCAGGTCGGTGGCCTTTCCCTTGCCTTCGTCACCCCACTGAGCACCGAGCAGCACAAGTGCGGGCACAGGCGTACACCCCTTCCGGGTGGGGCATGTCCAAGGTCAGGGGCGTACGCGGATACGTACACCCGGCGGTCCTCGTCGACCGCCCCTGTCGGACCGGTGCCCCGGCATAGACGAAGCCCCTGGCGCAATAGCGCAAGGGGCTCTTGCACAAAGATGCTACCCGAGGAAGGACCGAGGTGTCGGCTCCAGAGCCCGCCGCCCTCTCTGCAGAGGCGCTGCTGATGGTGATCGACCCATCCGCCCGCCGCAGTGACGGGGAGTCCGTGAGGATCGCCAAGGACGTGCTGTGCGCCGGGGCCGCGGTCCGGGTCTGTCTGCCCGAGGGGCCCGAGGAATTCGCGCGGGCACTGGCCCGCAGGGGGTCGCGGCGGCCGGTGGTGGTGGGTGACGACCGGGCCCTGCTGCGGGCGGTGTCCGCGCTGCACCGCGAGCGCGATCTCGGGACCTCCGTCCTGTCTTTCGTGCCGGTCGGCCCTTCGTCGGCCCTCGCGCAGCGGTTCGGGGTTCCGGCGGGGGCGGTGGCGGCCGCGCGGACGGTCCTTGACGGGGCGCCGCGCAGGCTCGATCTGCTGGTCGACGACAGCGACGGGGTGGTGCTCGGCGGGCTGCGGATTCCGGCGTTGCCGCAAGCGGCGCCCGTGGCGGCCGAGCGGCCCTCGGGCGAGGCGTGGTGGGGCGCGCCGCTGCGCACCTGTCAGTCGCTGGTACGCACCCTCGTACGGCCCGCTGTCTCCGATGCCGCTCCCGGGCCGCGGCCGGCGCGGCTGCGGGTGGAGGCGGACGGGGTGACGCTCGTCGATCTGGACCAGGTGGTCGAGGCGGTGTCGGTGACGGCGGTGCGGGGTGGGTTCGCTCGGGTGGAGGTGCGGCCTTCGTCGGTGGGAGCGGATGTGGCGCCTCTGCAGGCGCGGGCGCGGACCGTGACGGTGTCGGGGCCGGACTTTCGGTATCGGGCGGATGCGGTGACCGGGGGGCCGGTGCGGACTCGGACCTGGACCGTGCGGTCCGGGGCTTGGGCGCTCACGTTGCCTCGGGGCTAGGCGGGTCGAGGTCGCGGGGGCGCTGCCCCCGGGCCCCCGGTCCTGGCCGGACGGGCTTTCTTTTTCCCCTCCCCGCCCCTTCCCGTAAGGCTGCCGCCGGCTTCAACAGCTGTCACTGATGTCCTCAAGCGCCGGACGGGCTGATTCATCGAGGCCGAGCTCGAAGAATCAGCCCGTCTGGATGTCCCTGCGGCGCAGGCCCGCGAGCCCGGCCGCGACGAACACCACAGCGAGCGCGAGCATGATCAGGACCGGGGTCCAGTTCATCGCGTTGCCCGGCATCTTCGGCAGGTGCTCGAACGGGGAGAGCTGGAGGACGCGGGTGGGCAGGTTGAGCGCCGCGCCCACCCAGCCGAGGCCCAGGGACAAGCCCGCGTACGCCCAGCCCGCGACCGCCGCCTTCGGGAACAGGCCGTAGACCAGCACCGCGAACGAGCCGAGCAGCCAGATCGCCGCGATCGGGACGGCACAGGCGCCCAGGATGGAGCCGACCTGCTTGCCGTAGCCGAGGCCCAGTCCGAGCCCGCCGATCAGCATGATCAGGGCGCCGCCGCCGAAGGCGACGACCAGGTGACCGGCGGCCCAGCGGATGCGGCCGACCGCGTTCGCGAGCATCGGCTCGGCGCGCTGGGCGGTCTCCTCGCCGCCCAGGCGGAGCACGGACTGGACGACGTACAGCGCGGCGACCATCGCGAGCATGCCGACCATCGCGGCGAGGAAGGAGTCGGTGACCCCGGCCTGGCCGCCCATGCGCGCGAGGATCTCCTTGGTCGACGCGTTGTCGCCGACCAGGTCGACCGCTCCGTCCGTCATCGCGCCGAACATCACGCCGCAGAGCAGGAAGCCGAGGCTCCAGCCGAGCAGGCTGCCGCGCTGCAGCCGCCAGGCCAGGCCGCCCGCGGTCTTCAGGCGTCCCTCGGCGGGCCCGGGGCGGGCCGGCAGGAAGCTCATGCCGATGTCGCGGCGGCCGGCGAGGACGTACGCGACGACCGCCTGGACGCCGATCGCGGCGAGGAACAGGAGCACCACCCACCAGCGCTCGCCCGCGAAGGGCTTCAGGTTCTCCGCCCAGCCGATGGGCGAGAGCCAGGTCAGCGGGTGGGAGCCGTCGGCGGTCGCCGAGTCGCCCGCGGCCCGCAGCGCGAAGGCCGCGCCGACGGCGCCCGCGGTGAGGCCCTTGGCCAGGCGTGCGGTCTCGGTGAGCTGGGCGACCATCGCCGCCATGGTCGCGAAGACCATGCCCACGCCGCCGATGCCGAGGCCCATCGCGAGGGCGCCGCCCGCGCCTTCCTTGGCGAGGCCCATGGTGGTGAGCAGGGCGATCCCGGTGTTGGCGATCAGGGCGACCAGGAGGGCCGCGGTGAGGGGCGCGCGGCGGCCGACCATGGCGGCCGAGAGCATCTCCTGGCGGCCGGTCTCCTCCTCCTCGCGGGTGTGCCGGACCACGATGATCAGGCTGAGGATCGCGGCGAACGCGGCCATGAAGACGAGGTAGCGCCAGGCGACGATGCCACCGAGGGAGCTGTCGAAGGCCGGTCCGTAGAGGGCGCGGAGCGAGCCGTTCGTGGCCATCGAGTGCAGTACGTCCTCGCGCTTGGCCGCGGTGTCGTACATCTTGCCGAGCGAGCTGCCCGCGCTTGCGGTGGTGCCGCCGATGAGGAGCACCCACAGGGGGAGCAGCACGCGGTCGCGGCGCAGGGCGAGGCGGAGGAGGGCGCCGGTACCGGCGAGGGGGCGGGCGTTGCCCCTGGAGGGGACATGACGCCTCGGGGTGTCGAGTACGGCGGTCATCGCGCCATCGCCTCTTCACTGCCTGAATTGCTTGCGCTGCCGGTGCGTACGTCGTCCTGGTAGTGGCGCATGAAGAGCTCTTCCAGGGTGGGCGGCGTGCTGGTCAGGGACCGTACGCCGGACTGGGTGAGCGAGCGCAGGACGGCGTCGAGCTTGTCGCTGTCGACCTGGAGCTTGACCCGGTGGCCCTGCACGTCGAGGTCGTGCACGCCGGGCAGGCCCTGCAACCCGTTGGGCGCGCCCGCCAGTTCGGCGGTGACGCTGGTGCGGGTCAGATGGCGCAGGTCGGCGAGCGAGCCCGTCTCGACCGTGCGGCCCTTGCGGATGATGGAGACGCGGTCGCACAGCTCCTCCACCTCGCTGAGGATGTGGCTGGACAGGAGCACGGTGCGGCCGCGCGCGACCTCCTCGGCCACGCAGCTCTGGAAGACCTCCTCCATCAGGGGGTCCAGGCCGCTGGTGGGCTCGTCGAGGATGAGCAGGTCGACGTCCGAGGCGAAGGCGGCGACGAGGGCGACCTTCTGGCGGTTGCCCTTGGAGTACGTGCGCCCCTTCTTGGTGGGGTCGAGCTCGAAGCGGTCGATGAGGTCGGCGCGGCGCGCCTTGTCCAGGCCCCCGCGAAGGCGGCCGTAGAGGTCGATGACCTCGCCGCCGCTGAGGTTGCGCCACAGGGTCACATCACCGGGGACGTACGCGATCTTGCGGTGCAGCTCGACCGCGTCGTTCCAGGGGTCCTTGCCGAGCAGCTGGGCGGCGCCGGAGTCGGCGCGCAGGAGGCCGAGGAGGACCCGGATGGTGGTGGACTTCCCGGCGCCGTTGGGGCCGAGGAAGCCGTGGACCTCGCCGGTCTCCACGGTGAGGTCGAGGCCGTCCAGTGCGTGCGTCTTGCCGAACGCCTTGTGCAGTCCGGCCACGCTGATTGCCTTCGTCATGGTTCAGAACGTACGCTACTTTCATAAACTTGTGAAGTTAAGGAAGCCTATAAACTCGTCGGCAAGGCAGGGCCACGGGGGCAGCACGGGGGCAAGGGGAGAGGATCCGGAGATGACGACCGACAGAACGACCGGCAGCACGACCGGCAGCACGGCCGGCGGCAGCAACAAGCGGGGCAGTGAACGGGACGAGCGCGTCGACCGGTTCGTGGAGAGCTTCGCGGCACAGCTCACCGAGGCCGGCATGCAGCGGATGCCCTCCCGGGTCTTCGGCGCCCTCCTCTCCTCGGAGACCGGCGCCATGACCTCGGCCGAACTGAGCGAGCAGCTGCAGGTCAGCCCGGCCGCGATCTCCGGCGCGGTGCGCTATCTCGCGCAGGTCCACATGGTCACGCGCGAGCGCGAGCCGGGCTCCCGGCGTGACCGCTACCGGGTGCACGCCAGCACCTGGTACGAGGCGCTGACCAACCGCGACCAGATCCTCAAGCGCTGGGAGGCCACCCTCAAGGAGGGCGTCGCGAGCCTCGGTCCGGACACGGCCGCGGGGCTCAGGATGACGGAGACGCTGGAGTTCTTCGCTTTCTTGGAGGCGGAGCTGAGCGGGCTGATGGACCGGTGGCGGACCCGGCGGGAAGAACTGTTCGGCGACCGGGCGGGGAACGCGTAGGGCCGGCGCGCAGCACCGGGCAGGAAGCTCGTAGGTCCGGGCGGTCGACGCGTAGGACCAGGTGGTCGACGCGTAGGACCAGGTGAGCGGCGCGTAGTACCTGCGACGGACCCCGAAGGATCAGCAACGAAGGTGACGACCCCGCACCGCCGTCCGCTTACCTTCGATGTGTGACCGAGACAGCTCAGCCCCCGACCGACCCGGAGGGCCTCCGCAGCGAGGCCCGTCTGCTCCGTGGCACCTTCCGCGCCCTGCGCGAGGACCTCTTCACCGGGGCCTTCGCGTTCCGGCCGCTGCCGCCGCTGGCCGACGACTCCAGGGTGCTGCGGCACATACCCGCCCCCCTGCGCTCGCGGGCCCGCTGGGCGCCGCAGGTCGCGGTGGTCCTGGCCGCCGCGTTCGTCTGGCTGCTCGGCACGGCCAGTGACGGGGCGGACAGCACTGCGATGGCCCTCGGCCTCTTCTTCGCCGTGCCGGTGATCCTCACGATGTTCCGGCCGGTGGCCGCCTTCTGGCTGTCGATGATCCTGATGACCCTGGTGGCCATGGGCGGCACGGGCGACCAGGTCTACCCCTGGGCGGTCGGCGGGTTCGTCTCGCACCTGGTCGTGATGACCATGGTGGCGCTCAGGTCGCGGGCCCGGGTGGCCCTCGACATGTGGGTGCTGACGATCGGGTACGCCGTCGCGCTGTCCTGGGGCCGGGCCGAGGACCCGGGCCCGACGCTCGCCATGGCCGTCCTCGGCGCCCTCTCCCTCTTCGCCGCCGTGTCCGTCCGGGGCTGGACCTCCGCGCAGCGCGAAGTCGTCGCCAAGGAAGAAGTCACCCTCGTCGAGCGCTCCAAGCGCACCCTCCTCGAAGAACGTACGAACATCGCCCGCGAGCTGCACGACGTCGTCGCGCACCACATGTCGGTCGTCGCCATCCAGGCCGAGGCCGCGCCCTACCGCGTCGAGAACCCGCCCCCCGAGCTCGCCCAGGCCTTCGCCACGATCCGCGAGAACGCGGTGGCCGCGCTCACCGAACTGCGCCGCGTGCTCGGCGTCGTACGGGCGGAGGACTACGAGGCGCCGGACGCCCCGCAGCCCACCCTCGCCGACCTCGACGGGCTGCTCGCCAATGTCCGCGACACCGGTCTCGGCGTCACCAAGACCGTGACCGGGGCGGTGCGTGAACTGCCGCCCGGCGTCGAGCTGTCGGCGTACCGGATCGTGCAGGAAGCCCTCAGCAATACGCTGCGGCACGCGCCCGGGGCATCGGCGAAGGTCGAGATCTCGTACGTGCTCGGGGGGCTCGGCCTGCGGATCGTCAACGGCCCGCCCACCGGCCTCGTCAAGCCATCCCCAGGCGCGGGTCACGGCGTCACCGGCATGCGCGAGCGCGTGACGATGCTGAACGGCGAGATGACGGCCGAGCCGCTGGACGACGGCGGCTACGAAGTCGCGGTGTTCCTGCCCGTGTCCGCGACGACTCAGGGGGACCAGGCATGAGCGCGCCTTCCTCTCCCTCTTCCTCTTCCGACGCTCCCGCGAGCCCCATCCGCGTACTGATCGCCGACGACCAGATGATGGTCCGCGAGGGCTTCTCGGTGCTGCTCGGGGCGATGCCCGGGATCGAGGTGTGCGGCGAGGCGGTCAACGGCCGCGAGGCCATCGCCCAGGTCGCGGCCCTGCGCCCGGACGTCGTCCTGATGGACATCCGCATGCCCGAGCTGAACGGCATCGAGGCGACCCGGGAGATCGTGGCCTCGGACGCCCCGTCGAAGGTGCTCGTCCTGACGACCTTCGACCTCGACGAGTACGTGTACGAGGCGCTGCGGGCCGGCGCCTCCGGCTTCCTGCTCAAGGACGCCTCGGCCCGCCAACTCGCGGACGGCGTACGGGTGGTGGCGAGCGGCGAGGCCCTTCTCGCACCCACGGTCACCAAGCGCCTGATCGCCGAGTTCTCCAAGCTGGCATCGGTCACGAAGGCACCGGCCCAGGCCCAGATCGGCGACCTCACGGAGCGCGAGACGGAGGTGCTCGTGCTGATCGCACAGGGGCGGTCCAACGCGGAGATCGCCTCCCACCTGGTGGTGGCCGAGTCGACGATCAAGACGCATGTCTCGCGGATCCTGGTGAAGCTGGGACTGCGGGACCGGACGCAGGCGGCGGTGTTCGCGTACGAGGCCCGGTTGGTGACGCCGGGGTGAGGCCACCCGTTCGGTGAGACGGCGCACCTGCCCCAGCCGGTCGGCATCGTGCTCGACGCCGAAGCGCTCGGTCAGTTCGTCCGCTGACCCTGGCCCCGGGCGGGACCCCCGACTAGCGTCCCGCCCATGCCCCACCCCGCCTTCGCCCCCACAGACCCGGACTTCGCCGCCGACCCCTACCCCGCCTACGCCCGACTCCGCGCCACGGGACGGGCGATCTGGTTCGAGCCCAGCGGGCAGTGGCTGATCCCGCACCACGCCGATGTGTCGGCCCTGCTGCGGGACCGTCGGCTCGGCCGCACCTATCTGCACCGCTTCACCCACGAGGAATTCGGCCGCACCCCGCCCCCGCCCGGCCACGAGCCCTTCCACGTCCTCAACGACAACGGCCTGCTGGACCTCGAAGCGCCCCGGCACACCCGTATTCGCCGCCTCGTCTCGAAGGCCTTCACGCCCCGGACCGTCGAGGAACTTCGGCCGTACGTATCCGAGTTGGCGGCACGTCTGGTCGGCGAGCTCGTCGCGGACGGGGGCGGGGACCTGGTCGCGCGCGTCGCCGAGCCGCTGCCCGTCGCCGTGATCGCGCAGATGCTGGGGATTCCCGAGAGCGACCGGGGGCTGCTGCGGCCCTGGTCGGCCGACATCTGCGGGATGTACGAGCTGAATCCGGGCGAGGATACGGCTCGGCGGGCGGTGACGGCTTCGCTCGAATTCTCCTCCTACCTACGGGAGTTGATCGCGGCCCGCCGCAAGGAGCCGGGCGGGGATCTGATCTCGGCGCTCATCGCCGCGTACGACGAAGGGGACCGGCTCTCCGAGCAGGAGATGATCTCGACCTGTGTGCTGCTGCTCAACGCGGGGCACGAGGCGACGGTGAACACGACGGGCAATGCGTGGTGGGCGCTCTTCCGGAACCCGCACCAGTTGGCTGCCCTGCGGGCCGATCCCTCGCTGTTGTCCACAGCTGTGGAGGAGTTGCTGCGGTACGACACACCCTTGCAGCTGTTCGAGCGGTGGGTGCTCGAGGATGTCGAGGTGGGTGGGGTGCCTATCCCGCGCGGGGCGGAGGTGGCGCTGCTCTTCGGTTCCGCGAACCGGGATCCTGCGGTCTTCGACCGGGCGTCGTCGCTGGATCTGTCGCGGCGGGACAATCCGCATGTGTCGCTGGGCGCGGGCATCCATTACTGCCTGGGGGCGCCCCTGGCCCGGCTCGAACTCGCCGCGTCCTTCTCCGAATTGCTGCACCAGGCACCGGGACTCCGGCTTGCTGCCGAGCCGGCTTGGAAGGGTGGGTTCGTGATTCGGGGGTTGCGGTCGTTGGTGGTTGAGGTTTGAGACTTTCAAACGCCGGACGGGCTGATTCATCAGCCCGTCCGGCGTTTGAGGACAATCTTTGAAGCTGGCGGCAGCCTTACGGGAAGGGGCGGGGAGGGGAGGGAAAATCTCCTACGCCCGGAACCCATCCGCATGCGCAACCGCCCACTCCGCGAACGTCCGCGCAGGACGACCCGTGACCTGCTGCACCACGGAGTTCACCGTCCGCCCCTCCGCAGGAGTGTCCCGGAAAACCATCACCAGGAACTCGATCGTGTCCGCAGGCACCCCCTGCGCAGCCCACTGCTCCCGCGCCTGAGCCTCACTCAGCTCGACCAGGTCGATGGCACGCCCGCGCGCGGCCGCCAGCGCCGACACCTTGTCCTGGAGGGACAGCACCTCGGGGCCCGTGACGACGTACGCCTGCCCGCCGTGTCCGGAGGACGTGAGCGCGGTCGCCGCCACCGCCCCGATGTCCGCCTCGTGGACCATCGCGCTGAGGCGGTCCACGAAGGGCTCGCGGACCTCGTCCGAGGCGCGGATGCCGGGCGCCCACTCCAGTGCGTTGGACATGAACTCGACCGGCATCACGACCGTCCAGTCGATCCCGGACGCCTTGACCGCGTCCTCAAGCGGCGAGGGGCCGCCCCCGTGCAGCACGGTGATCCGCCGCACCCCCGCCTTCTCGGCGAGCTCGACGAGCTGCGGGCCGGTGGTCAGCGGAGCGAACAACTCCCCGCCGAAGGTGATCAGGTGGACCCCGGTGACCCCCTCGAAGGCGGGGGCCAGACCGCCCGGGTCGGCAAGGTCGCCGCGTACGACCTCGACGCCCTCGGGGAAGGACGCCCGCTCCGGGTCGCGGGTCAGGGCGCGCACCCGCTCGCCCTTGCTCAGCAGCTGCTCGACGATCTGACGGCCGACGGTTCCGGTGGCTCCGGTGACTAGGAAGGTCATGGCTTGGGGCTCCTGTTCGCAGGCATCGTCCGGTCGTCCCGTCCTCTGGTCGTCCGGCTTGATGAGACCAACGTAGAAGCCCTTGAGGACAACTTCTGTCCTCAACCCCGGGCGTTCACCAGGCCAGTTGGGCGATCTCCTCCGCCACCACGGCGCAGGCGTCGGCGGCCGGGTCGATGAGCGGGAAGTGCCCGACATTCTCGAGGAGGGTCAGGCCCACCACCTCGCCGGCCTTCGCGGCCGCGTCGGCGTAGGCCTCGGCGACGGCCGCGGGCACGACGAGGTCGGTGCGACCGTGGACGACGGTCGTGGCGATGCCGGTGGGGAGCAGCGCGGAGGGGTCGGCGTAGGCCCGGCGCTCCTCGAACTTCGCCCGCCCGCCGAGGAGTTGGACACTCGCCCCGGAGCAGACCTCCAGCTCGTCCGCCGTCGCGAAGTCGGCGATGGGGGCGAGCGCGACGACGCCCCTGAGCCGGGGGGCGCGCGGCAGGTGCCAGGGCGAGTCCTCGGGGAGCACGTGGCGGGCGGCGGCCCAGAGGGCGAGGTGGCCGCCGGCGGAGTGTCCGGTGACGACGGTCCGGGTGGGGTCCGCCTGCGGCAGGGCTTCGCGTACGAGGTCCGGGAGCGCGTCCATCGCTGCCGCGATGTCGTCGAAGGTCTCGGGCCAGCGGCCGGCGACGGGACCCTCGGCGCCCTGGTGCGGGAGTGAACTGCCCCTGCGGTACTCGACGTTGGCCACGGCGAGGTTCTGGCGGGCGAGGAAGTCGGCGAAGGGGGTGATGTGGTGGCGGTCGTAGGGGGACCGCCATGCACCGCCGTGCAGGAGGATCACCAGGGGTGCGGGGCCCTCGGTGGCGCGGGGCCGGTAGAAGTCGACCACCTGGTCGGGGTGTTCGCCGTACGCGGCGGTGGCGTCGGGCTCGACGGCGGGGTGCCCGAAGGCCGAGGCTTCCTCGGCGGCGGCGTCCTCGTCCGGCATGGTTCTGGTGTGCCTTTCTGTGGGCGGGTCGTTGCGGTCAGAAATTGTCCCCTACCCGCCCCTTCCCGAAATCCTGCGGAGCCTTCCGCCCTCCGGGCGGTGTCCTCAAGCGCCGGACGGGCTGATGAATCAGCCCGTCCGGCGCTTGAGAGCAAAAAACCTAGCCCAGCACATCCCCCAGCACCCGAGCCGCCCGCTCAACCTCCGCAAAGCCCACATACAGCGGCGTGAAGCCGAAGCGGAGGACGTCGGGGGCCCGGTAGTCCCCGATCACGCCACGGGATATCAGCGAAGCCATGACTGACGACGCCCCGGCGCACCGCAGCGCGATCTGGCTGCCCCGAGCGGCATGATCCGAAGGGGTCAGCAACTCGACCTGCCCGGCCGGGACATGGGCCCGCACGCACTCCAGGAAGAAGTCCGTCAACGCCAGGGACTTCGCCCGGACCGCGTCCACGGACACATCGGACCACACCCCGAGCGAGGCCTCGAGGGCAAGCATGGACAGGATGTCCGGCGTACCGACCCGCCCCCGCAGCGCCCCCTGAGCAGGCTCGAAGCCGGGCCGCATCCCGAAGGGCTCCGCATGCGAGTTCCACCCGGGCAGCGGCGAGTCGAAGGCGGCCTGATGGCGCGCCGCCACGTACAGGTACGCGGGTGAACCGGGCCCCCCGTTCAGGTACTTGTACGTGCAGCCGACCGCGAGGTCGACCTCATGGGCGTCGAGCCCCACCGACAGGGCCCCCGCGCTGTGGCACAGGTCCCACACCGCCAGCGCACCCGCGCCGCGCACGGCAGCCGTGATTCCCGGCAGGTCCTGCAGCCGCCCGCTGCGGTAGTCGACGTGGTTGACCAGGACCGCCGCGGTCCGCGGCCCGACCTCGTCCGGCACGGACGCGGGGTCGACGGGCCGCAACCGGCAGCCCGTCATCCGCGCCGCCGACTCCGCGATATAGCCGTCCGTCGGGAACGTAGAAGCGTCGACAAGAATCTCGTCCCTGACCGCACCCCCCGGGCCGGCCCCCGCGAGCCGTACCGCGCCCACGACCGCCTTGAAGACGTTCACGCTGGTCGAGTCCCCGACCACGATCTGCCCGGGCGCGGCCCCGACCAGCGGCGCGATGCGGTCCCCGATCCGCTCGGGCGCCTCCCACCAGCCGGACTCCGTCCAGGAGCGGATCAGCAGCTCGCCCCACTCGTGGGCGACGACCTCCGCGACCCGGCCGGGAACGGCACGCGGCAGCGCGCCCAGCGAGTTCCCGTCGAGGTACACCACACCCTCGTCGAGCACGAACTGCTCGCGCAGCTTGCCCAGTTCATCGGCGGCGTCCAGCGCCGCGGCCCGCGCGGCAAGCGACTCAGACATGGCTGCGCGCCGTCCACAGCTCGGGGAAGACGTTCTTGCGGGCCCGCTTCTCCAGCCAGGCGACGCCGGCCGAACCACCGGTCCCGGCCTTGCTGCCCATCGCGCGCCGGGTGGCGACCAGGTGGTCGTTGCGCCATCGCCACACGAGCTCGCCGACGTCCGTCAACGCCTCGCCCAGGCGCAGGAGTTCGGCGGCCGGTCCCTCTGCATCCTCGGCCGCGTACAGCGAGGTCCACACCGCCTCGACCTCCGGCGACGGCTCGTACCGCAGGGAGCGGTCCCGCTCCAGGACGGCCGCCGGCACCTCGTGCCCGCGTCGTGCGAGCAGTGCGAGCACCTCGTCGTAGAGGCTCGGCTCGGCAAGGGCCTTCTCCAACTCGGCGTACACGCGCGGCGCGCCCCGGTGGGGAACCAGCATGGACGCGGACTTGTCGCCGAGCAGGAACTCCATCCGGCGGTACATCGCGGACTGGAATCCGGAGCCGTCACCGAGGGCCGCGCGGTAGGAGTTGAACTGGCCGGGGGTGAGCTGGCCGAGCGGCTTCCAGGAGGCGTTCAGCGCCTCCAGCTCACGGACGCTCCGCTTGAGCGCGGCGACCGCGACCGGGATGTCGTCCTCGCGCAGCGCGCGCGAGGCGGTCTCCCACTCGTGGACGATCACCGTGAACCACAGCTCCATCACCTGGGTCGTCACCAGGAAGACCATCTCGCCCGGGTCGTCCGAGCGGAGGTGCTGAAGGTGGGTGAGGACATCGGCCTGTACGTAGTCCTCGTACGGCGTGGTGCCTGCGAAGTCGAGATGCGGGCTGTCAGGGGTCTCCTGATCGTGGATCTCCGCCTCGTGGGACATCGCTGTCTCCTTGGTCCTGCTACGGGTAGCGGTCCGCCCCTGCCGATGCCGGCACGGGGGCCCCGGTCCCCACCGGCATCCTCCGCAATCGTCCCCCGATACGGCAAGACCTGCCTGGTCACAGTGACGAGGCAGGTCCTGTCGTACGTCAGCCCGTACGTCAGCCGGGAGGCCTAGCCCAGGGTCTGGGCCGCAGTCTCGGAGGAGTCCCGCAGGAAGCCGGCGCAGCGCTCGTACTCCTCCTGCTCGCCGATCGACTGCGCGGCGCGGGCGAGGGCGTGCAGGGCCCGCAGGAAGCCGCGGTTCGGCTCGTGCTCCCACGGCACGGGGCCGTGGCCCTTCCAGCCGGAGCGGCGCAGGGAGTCCAGGCCGCGGTGGTAGCCGGTGCGGGCGTACGCGTACGACTCGACGACGCTGCCGCGCTCGAAGGCCTCGTCGGCGAGCTGGGCCCAGGCGAGCGAGGACGCGGGGTACTTCGCGGCGACATCGGCGGACGCCGTGCCGTTCGCGAGGAGCTCGCGGGGCTCGGGGTCGTCGGGCAGGTGGGTCGGGGGCGGTCCCCCGAGCAGATCCTTGTGAATGGCCATGGGGTCAAGTCTGCGGCATGGGGTGGGGGCGGTGGCGATGCGGTCCAGTGCTCCGAAAGAGTATGCACCGGAGTATGCAGATCAGTACGCTTACAGGTATGACCGCTACGACGAGGATCACCGTATCGTTGCCCACCGACATACTGGCCGCGATCAAGGCGGAGGCCGGCGGGAACGTCTCCGCGTACACGGCCAAGGCGCTCCAGGCCCAGGCCGTCAGGGACGCGGCCAACCGGCTCGCGAAGTGGCAGGCCCGCCAGACAGGCATGGTCGAGGACCTGCAGGCCCTCGCGTTCGACGCGCTCGATGAACTGCCCGGCGGTGAGCAATGAGCTCAGCCCCTCCACCGCGGCGAGGACAGATCTGGAGCGCCGTCACACCCCGCGGCCGCACGCACACCTTTCTGGTCCTGCAGGCGGATGCGGCCATGGCCGCATACCCGCTCACCGTGGTCACGGCGGTCTGCGACACGTCCGGAACCGCGCCGGACACGTTGCTCTCCGCCCCGATCACCGCACCGGTCGCCGCAACCGTCATCGGCACGCAGCTCCACACGATGACGGTTTCGTTCCTCACCTCGGGCAAGTACCTCGGGATCATCCCTGACGCGGAGATGGAAGCCGTCTCTCGCGCCGTCCGGCTTTCACTCGACCTGTCGGACTGAACCCACCCTCCCCGGCCAGGCTTGGAGCGCAGCACAGGCCGAAGGGCCCGAGTTCTCGTGCGGAGAACCCGGGCCCTTCAAAAACCTCAGTGCAAACCCTCAGTGCAGGTCAACAACCCTGCACGCGGGGTTACTTGATCTTCGTGCCCGTCGAACGCAGCGCGCCACAGGCCTCGACCACACGCGCGGCCATGCCGGCCTCGGCGGCCTTGCCCCAGGTGCGGGGGTCGTACAGGGACTTGGTGCCGACCTCGCCGTCGACCTTCAGAACGCCGTCGTAGTTCTTGAACATGTGGTCCACGACCGGACGCGTGAAGGCGTACTGCATGTCGGTGTCGAGGTTCTGCTTCACGACGCCGTACTCGAGGGCGGTGTGGATCTCCTCGAGGGTGGAGCCGGAGCCGCCGTGGAAGACGAAGTCGAACGGCGAGGTCTTGCCGAACTTCGCGCCGACGCCCTCCTGCAGCTCCTTGAGCAGCTCGGGCTTGAGGACGACGTTGCCCGGCTTGTAGACGCCGTGCACGTTGCCGAAGGAGGCGGCGAGCAGGTAGCGGCCCTTCTCGCCCAGGCCCATGGCCTCGGCGGTGCGGATCGCGTCGTCGACGGTGGTGTAGAGGTTGTCGTTGATCTCGTGCGAGACGCCGTCCTCCTCACCGCCGGTCGGGGTGATCTCGATCTCGAGGATGATCTTCGCGGCGGCGGCCTTGGCGAGCAGCTCCTGGCCGATGGCCAGGTTGTCGGCGAGGGTCTCGGCGGAGCCGTCCCACATGTGCGACTGGAAGAGCGGGTTCTCGCCCTTGGCGACGCGCTCGGCGGAGATGTCCAGGAGCGGGCGGACGTAGGTGTCCAGCTTGCCCTTGGGGCAGTGGTCCGTGTGCAGCGCGACGGTGATGTCGTACTTCTTGGCCACGATGTGCGCGAACTCGGCGAGGGCTACGGCGCCGGTCACCATGTCCTTGGAGTGCTGGCCGCCCAGGAACTCGGCGCCACCGGTGGACATCTGGATGATGCCGTCGCTCTCGGCCTCCGCGAGGCCGCGCAGGGCGGCGTGCAGCGTCTGCGAGGAGGTCACGTTGATCGCCGGGTAGGCAAACTTGCCTGCCTTCGCCCGGTCGAGCATCTCGTTGTAGACCTCGGGGGTTGCGATGGGCATCTGTCCGCTCCTTGATGTGCGCGGTGTGGGTGGCTTGGCCCTGACCTGAGGGCCGCCTCACTGAGGGGGCGACGACATCGTCGCCCCCATCCTTCCAGACTTGGGCCAGTGCTCCAGTCGGCAGGCAGCGGACATCTCGGGACGTAGGTCCCGAGGGTCCGCCTACCGGTCACCGTGCGTGATAACGGCACCGCGCTCAACGAGGGGCGACCGTCAGTCGAGGCCCAGCTCGTCCTTGGAGAACGCGAAGACGTACGGCACCCCGGCACCCTCAGTGATCTTCTCGGCGGCACCGGTGGCACGGTCCACGATCGTGGCGACGCCCACGACCTCGGCGCCGGCCTCCCGGACGGCCTCGACGGCGGTCAGCGGGGAGCCACCCGTGGTGGAGGTGTCCTCGACGACCAGGACACGGCGGCCCTTGATGTCGGGCCCCTCCACCCGGCGCTGCATGCCGTGCGCCTTGGCCTCCTTGCGCACGACGAAGGCGTCCAGGCGCTTTCCGCGGGCGGCGGAGGCGTGCAGCATCGAGGCGGCGACGGGGTCGGCACCCATGGTCAGCCCGCCCACGGCGTCGAAGTCGAGGTCCGCGGTCAGGTCGAGGAGCACCTGCCCGACGAGCGGTGCGGCCTCTCCGTCCAGGGTGACGCGGCGCAGGTCGACGTAGTAGTCGGCCTCCAGACCGGAGGAGAGGGTCACCTTGCCGTGGACCACGGCCTTGTCCTTGATCTGCTGCAGCAGCCGGCTGCGTACGTCGTCGCTCATGCCCGCCAGCTTAGAGCCAGTTTCCGAACCCCCGTCGTCCGCGCGGAGCGCGGGCGCAGCGGCGTTCGGTGCGTGCGATCGGTGTGCGGCATCGGGCGTCGGGGCGCAGGCGGGGGTTCGGAAACTGGCTCTCAATTGCGGGCGGTCACGGGGTTCGCCACGTCCAGGTCATCGCGGCTTCCAGAGGTTCGATGGGGGTGACCAGGCGCGGCAGGGTGTTCAGGCCGTTCGGCGGGCCGGACTGGGGCTCCACGCAGACCGCCTCGGGCTGCTCGTCGTAGATCACGACCCAGGGTTCGCGGGAGGTGACCTTCAGCTCCAGCTCGCCGGGCCAGGTCAGCGTCACGTCCACGCCGTCGGGCATGCCGAAGCAGTCGTCCCAGGGGCCTTCCTTCGGGGCGATGCGCTTGCCGGTCGGCAGGTGATTGCTGCCCCGCTCCTCCTGCCACTCCGCGTCGAAGGCGATCCGCACTTCCTCGCCGCCCTCGCTGAGGGTGCGCAGGAACCAGGGGTGCCAGCCTGCCTGCGCCGGGAAGGAGTCGGCGTACGTCTCGATCCCGATCCGGACGGTGAGGCGGTCCTCGGCCAGCTCGAAGACCTGCGTGACCCGGGCCTCGTACGGCCAGGGCTCCTTCAGGTCGTACGTGAACGTCGCCTCGCCCGCGCCGAGGGTCGCGCGGCGCCAGGGCTGGTCGCGGACGGTGCCGTGGATGGCGTGCGGGGGGTTGTTGACCGGGAGCTGATGCTCCACGGCCCCGTTCCGGAACCGCCCGTTCTCGGTGCGCCCGCACCAGGGGACCATGGGGAAGCTGCCGAAGTGATCCCCTTGCCGCAGCACCTCTTTGCCGCCGATTCTCAGTCCGGCGATGCGGCATCCATTGCCGCCGTCGATGGTGAGCTCGGCGTTGCCGGCGGTGAGCGTGGTGAGGTCGTGTGTGGTCACACGTCCGACCCTATTCCCCCACCCCTCAAACGCCGGACGGGCTGATAAATCAGCCCGTCCGGCGTTTGAGGACACAGCTCCGCAGGATTTCGGGAAGGGGCGGGGAGGGGAAGAAATCACTTACGACGCCGCAAGACCCGCCCCACCACGATCGCCGAGGCAAGAACGAGAGCCGCAGCAGGCGCGGCCCACCGCAAGGTGTCCTGCGTGGTGAGAGCCGAAGGCGCCGGCACCGGCGCGTACCGCCCGCGCGGCGGCGCATGATCGACCTCCTCCGCGCTCCGCCCGATCATCGTCCGCCGCGCATGCGCAGCCTCCACGGGCGGCTCCCCGAAGACGACCTCGGGCCCGTCCTCCCCGAAGGCATCGAGCGCGGAAGGCGGAATCTCCGTATCGAAGACAGAAGGCGCGACCGGCTCGGGGTCGGCCACCGGCTCCGGCTCGGGAGCCGGCTCGGCAACCACCTCGGGCTCCACCGAACCCGAACCCGAACCCGAAGCGGCAGCGGCACCGGAAGCCGCGACCTTCCCCAGCCCCTCCCCCACCCGCCCCAGCAACCGCCGCACGGACGAATCCACCGCCGACGAGGGCAGCTCCGCCACCCGCCCGTCCGCCGTGGCCGTACCGGCAAAGGTGAGCATGCTGCCACCCTCGGCGGACAACACCCGCAGGGTCAGGGCGAGTTTGACGGCGCCGGCACCCCGCACCTCCGTCGCATCGCCCTCCACCGCGAACTCCCCGCCGGGGCGTTCGGTGATCCGCAGGGCCCCGCGATAGGTGATGGTGTGCCCCGCGATCCGCGCCTTCAGGCGACCGGAGAGAGGCTCGGCCCCTTCGCCGACCTCGCGCTGGAGCCCGGGGACGGCACGGGCCGCGCGGGCGGGGTCCGCCAGGACCTGCCGCAGCGAGTCGGGCTCAACGGGAACGAACACCTCAAGCTCCATGCCTCCCGAGAGTAGTGGCTGCCGCACCGGCGTACCCAGGGATTGCCCTCCCTTCGATGGCCGGATCCCGCTTGCCGCTCCACCGCGTCGCCACGGGGCCGCCCCGGACCCCGCTCCTCAGACGCCGGAGGGGCTGATTTCTGCCCCGCGACGCCTACCCCGCGTACCTGGGATGCACCAGCGTCGAAGGAGGCAGCCCCGTCACCCGGGTCCGCTCCACCGCCCGCGCCCCGGCCTGCAGGGCCGCCCCGGTCAAGGACCGCCGCCCCGGATGGGAATCCAGCGCAAGCCCCGGCCGCGTACGCCCCGCCAGCAGGAACCCCCAGTCCCGCGGCGCCCGCACGGCGGCGGAGCTGCGGTCGGGTCCGGCCGCGAAACCGGCCAGGCGGCCAAGGGCGCTGTAGGGCGCGGTCCGCAGCCCCGCCGCCCGCACGCTCGCGTCGACCGTCCAGAAGACGCGGGAGCGGCCGCTCACCGCCCCGGCGTGCACCGCGAGACGTCCGTCGGACCGCAGCGCGCGGGCGGCCAGGCCGAAGAACTCCTGGGAGTAGAGCTTGGTGGAGGCCGTGATGCCCGGATCGGGCAGATCGGAGATGACCACGTCGTACGTCGCCGCGGGCGCGCCGCGCAGCCAGCCGAAGGCGTCCGCCGTGGTGACGTGCAGCCGGGGGTCACGGTAGGCGTGCCGGTTGAGCGCGCTGAGTGCAGCGTCCTCGCGGGCGAGGCGGACGACCCCGGCGTCGAGTTCGACGATGTCGAGGCGGCGTACCGCCTTGTGCCGGAGCACCTCGCGGGCCGCGAGCCCGTCGCCGCCGCCGAGGATGAGGACGCGGGTGTGCGGGCCGTTCATCGCGGGGTGGACCAGCGCCTCGTGGTAGCGGTGCTCGTCCTGGCCGGAGACCCGCAGCCGGCCGTCGAGGTAGAGGTTCAGGGGCTCGCCGGGCGCACCGGTGAGGACGACTTCCTGGACGTCGGTCTGCACGGCGACCCGTACGTCCCTGCCGTACACCGCGTGCCGGGCGGCCCGCTCGAAGTCGTCGACCGCGACCGCCGCCGTCGCGAGGAGCGCGAGCACCGCGAGGTTGGCGGCGAGCAGCACCCAGCGCGCCCGCGTGCTCAGGTCGTGCCGGAACAGCCACAGGACGAGGGCGCCGCCCGCCACGGCGTTCACGGCCCCGGTGAGCAGCGCGCCCGTCAACTGCCCGAACAGGGGCAGCAGAAGGAACGGGAAGGCGAGGCCCCCGACCAGCGCGCCCACGTAGTCCGCGGCGAACAGGTCGGCCACCGCGCCGCCCGCGTCCTGGCGCCGGATGCGCTGGATCATGGTCATCAACAGGGGCACCTCGGCCCCGATGAGCACCCCGATGGCCAGCGAGAACGTGACGAGCAGGGCCCGTGTCTCGCCCGCCCACACGAAACCCGCGTACAGCGCCATCGCACTGCACCCGCCGACCAGCGCGAGCGCCGCCTCGACCGCCCCGAATCCGGCGGCGGCGCGGGGCCGCAGGCGTTTGGCGAGGAGGGAGCCGATGCCCATCGCGAAGACCATCACGGAGAGCACGACCGAGGCCTGGGTGACGGAGTCACCGATCAAGTACGAGGCCAGGGCGACCAGTTCGAGTTCGTACACCAGTCCGCAAGCGGCGCAGATGAAGACGCCGGCGAGCACGCAGAACCGGCCGGCGCGCGGCGAGACGGGCAGCCGGACCGCGCCCCGCCGCTCCCGGGGTGCGGGGACACCGGGAGACAGGGGCGCGGACGGCTCGATCACGGTGGGAACGCTACGTCACCGCCCGACGGCAGCCTGTCACCCACACGTGTGCAACTGCCGCTCCCCCGGGGGAGCGCAGGGGTAAGAAATCGGTGCTCATAGGGGCGCGGGCATCTTCGCGCCCACCCGCGTGCGGGTGGCGACGAGTTGCCCCTCCTGGGGGTACGCATGCCAGGTACGCCAGTGGACTTGACCTTCGTGCCGCTGCGCCAGCATCGCGGTGAAGGCGTGCGGGCTGCCGGGGAAGACCCCCGCCAGACCGTTCGGATGGTCGGAGACGAGCGCGAGCAACTCCTGGGCCCGCCCCGCGAAGGAGCCCGCCGAGAGGGTCTCGACGCGGGCCGCGAACTCGTACTCCCAGTCGCCCAGGCGTTTGGCAACGCCCAATGGCAAGGGCGTACTGCTGCCCGGGATGCAGGCGACGGTCTCCGAGCAGGTGCCCTGCTCCTGTTCGAGGAGCACCTGATGCGAGGCACCGAGGAGTCTGAGCTGCACTTTTGCATCGGCGAGTGCCAGATCGAGGACAGCCAGGGCGGGCAACGGCTCGCGCCCCAGCGCCCAGGCGAGATCGGACGCACGCGTGTCGGTATAGGTGGTCTTGAGGGTGGTGAGCATGGGTCGGCTCCGCAAGCACGCAGTGAGGGGTGGGCCGGTCCGCACCGAGAGAGAAGCACCGGAAGGAAAACACTGCAAGGTGCATCGGGCATCGGATCGCGGGATCTCCGGCTTACTGCCCACGAGTCGGTGTCCGAGGGCTGCGTTGACGTCTACGAGGGAATCATGAACGGGAGCACTGCCACAGCGTTTTTACCCAACTTCGTGGGGTTTCCATCCCCCCGAGGGCCCCACAGTTCAACTGTTCTCAACACTTCAACCATGGCGTACGCCCGGAGCACTTGCCGCAATGGCGAAGCGCCCGGCGGGAGTTGCCTCCCGCCGGGCGCATCAGGCGGTGTTTCTGGCGCGGACCAGCTGCCCCGTGTCAGCTGCCTCCGCCGCATCCGCCGCCGCCCCCGCACGAGGATCCACCGCCGCAGGACGAGCCGCCCCCGCAGGACGAGCCGCCGCCGCAGGACGTGGAGGATCCCCCGCCCCCACCGGCCCACCAGCTGCCCGACCTGGCTCGCGCCCTGCCGCGGTTACGACCCTTGCCGCGCAAGGACGTAGCCCGTACACCCGCCACCAGAAGCCCCACGATGAAAAGCACGATCAGGGCGAAGACGATGCCAATGGTTCCCATGGCCCATCTCCCTTCTTCCGTTCCCCCGAAGCGGACCCCCGCTTCTTGCGTGTGAGGGGGATGCCCTCACCTGTCGTAAACCAAAGCTGAGTTGAGCAAGTCCAGAGGTTCGGGCTCAACGGCCCGGTCGGGCGCGGCAGTTCGGTCCAGGCTCAGCTGCCCCCGCCGCCACCGCCACCGCAGCCGCCGCCGCCCCCACAGGACGAGCCGCCGCCGCAGGACGATCCGCCACCGTCGCCCCAGCCGCCACCACTGACCCAGCCGCCGCTCGTCCCCCGGTGGTGGTGCGAGTGGTGGTAGGAGCTCCCGCTCCCCGCGGACCTGCCGGCGAGGGCCCAGCCCACGATCACTACCACCAGCACAATCCCCACAACTATCGCGAAAGTCATGAGAGTCCCCGTTCTCTTCGTTCTCTTCGTTCTCTTCGTTCTCTTGATGACCTTGTTGAGAGGGGTGATCCCCGACCCCTCAGGAGGCCAACCAGGAGTTGAGCAAGTCCAGAGCTTGGGCGCAGGATGGCCGCCATGACCTCCACGCCGCGCTCGCGCCCGCTCCTGAACCGCCGCCTCGCCGAGTTCGGCACCACGATCTTCGCGGAGATGTCCGCGCTCGCCGTCCGCACCGGCGCGATCAACCTCGGCCAGGGCTTCCCCGACACGGACGGCCCCGAGGAGGTCAGGGAGGCCGCGGTGCGCGCCCTGCGGGACGGGCGCGGCAACCAGTACCCGCCGGGCCCCGGCATCCCCGAGCTGCGTACCGCCATCGCCCAGCACCAACAGGACCGCTACGGCCTGACGTACGACCCCGACCGCGAGGTCCTGGTCACCGCGGGCGCCACCGAGGCGATCGCCGCGTCCCTGCTCGCCCTCGTGGAGCCGGGCGACGAGGTGGTCGCCCTGGAGCCCTACTACGACTCGTACGCGGCGAGCATCGCGATGGCGGGCGGCACCCGCGTACCGGTCACCCTGCGCCCCCGCGAGGGCCGCTTCAGGCTCGACCTGGACGAGCTGCGCGACGCCGTCACGGACCGCGCCCGCCTGCTCCTCCTGAACACCCCGCACAACCCCACCGGCACGGTCCTCAGCCGCGACGAACTCGCCGCGATCGCCGCCCTCGCCGTCGAGCGCGACCTGCTCGTCCTCACCGACGAGGTCTACGAACACCTCGTCTTCGACGGCGAGCACATCCCGCTCGCCTCCTTCCCCGGCATGCGCGAGCGCACGGTCACCATCTCCTCGGCCGGCAAGACCTTCTCGTTCACCGGCTGGAAGGTCGGCTGGATCACGTCCACACCCGAGCTGGTGACGGCCGTCCGTTCGGCGAAGCAGTTCCTGACGTACGTCTCCTCCGGACCGTTCCAGTACGCGATCGCCGAGGCCCTGGCCCTCCCCGAGTCGTACTTCACCGGCCTGCGCGAAGACCTGCGCGCCAAGCGCGACCTGCTCGCCGACGGGCTCGCGGACGCCGGCTTCGAGGTGTTCCGCCCGCAGGGCACGTACTTCATCACCACCGACATCACCCCGCTCGGCGAGAAGGACGCCCTCGCCTTCTGCCGCGCCCTGCCGGAGCGCGTCGGCGTCGTCGCGATCCCCAACTCCGTGTTCTACGACGACCAGGAGGCCGGCGCGGGCCTGGTCCGCTTCGCCTTCTGCAAGCGCGAGGAGGTCCTGCGCGAGGCGGCCACCCGCCTGCGCCGACTGCGCTGACGCAGGGGGTCGCACCCCCTCATGTCACGGCGGCGCGCCGGGGCCCGGTGATCCGTACCCGCACGGACCCGCAGCGCTCGCACACCGGGCGCCGGGGCCGCATGGTGCGGTTGTGACCCACCCGAGCACCCTCACCGCGCCCCTGGCCCTCGCGGCCCGCGTGCCCACCGCGCTGGTCGCCCTCGGCCTGTTCGCGGCGGCCCGGCTGACCGGTCTGGCCGCCGCCACGCTGGTCGCCCACCGCACCGGGCAGGACACCTTCGCGCTGCTCGGCACGTCCTGGGACTCGCGCTGGTACACGGGCATCGCCGCCCACGGCTACGGCCGGACCCTGTACTTCGAACCCGGCGTCGTCCACAGCGACCTGGCCTTCTTCCCGCTCTATCCGGGCCTGGTGCGCACGGTGTCCGCGCTGCTCCCGGTGACCGCGCCCGGCGCGGGACTGCTCGTGGCGTGGACCGCCGCGTTGGCGGCCGCGTACGCGATCTATCTCATCGGCGCCCGCCTGTACGGCCCGCGCACGGCAGCCCTCCTCGTCCTGCTCTGGGGCCTGCTGCCGCACTCGGTCGTGCTGTCCATGGCGTACACCGAGCCGGTGCTCACGGCGTTCGCCGCGTGGGCGCTGTACGCGCTGCTCACCGAGCGCTGGCTGTGGGCGGGCACCCTGGCCGCGCTCGCGGGCCTGGCCCGGCCCAACGGCTTCGCGGTGGCCGCGGCGGTGGGCACGGTGGCGGCGTATCAGCTGGTACGCGGCCGGGGCCGACGGCGACTGGTCGCGGGGGCGCTGCTCGCGCCGCTCGGCTGGGGCGGCTATGTGCTCTGGGTCGGGATCCGCAAGGGCGATCCGCTCGGCGGGTACTTCGCCGTGCAGGACGGCTGGGGCTCGCACTTCGACTTCGGGGTCGGCTCGCTGAAGTTCGCCAAGCACGTGCTGCTCGACGGGGACCGCGTGGTCTTCCCCATGACGATGGTCATCGTCGGGGTGGCGGTGCTGCTCTTCGCCCTCCTTCTCGCGGACCGGGCGCCGCTCGGCCTGGTCGTCTACACGGGCCTGCTGCTCCTGATCGCGCTCGGCGGCTCCGGCTTCTTCGAGTCGAAGCCGCGCTTCCTGCTGCCCGCGTTCCCGCTCCTGATCCCCCTCGCGCGGGCGCTGGCCAGGACGTCGAAAGCCCGGCCGTGGCACGCCACCGTGGTGGTGGGCGCGCTGGCCGGGCTTTCGGTGGGCTACGGGACGTACCTGCTGGTCGTCGCCCGTATGCCGCTCTGAGCGTTACGCGTTGTTACCCGCGTTCCTACTCGTCGTCCGCGGGCTTCTCCGCCGAGTCGACGTCCTCGACCAGGCCGAGGTGCTCGACCAGCCAACGGTCGAACTCGACCGCGGCCTGCACCCAGCTGGCCGTCGACTGCACGAAGTGGTCGAGGCTGACGCCGGTGCCGATCAGCATCTGCGCCTCACCGATGAGACGGACGGTGGTCGGGGCACCCTCCTCCTCGTGGGTGTGGGTGTAGACCTTGGGCCACAGGGTGCGGCGGTTCCAGTCGTCGATCGCGTCCAGGATCTGCGGCTTGGACTCGATGGCGTGCGGCCGGTCGTAGAACGTACGGACCGAGAAGACCTGCTGCTCCCCCTCGCCGCGGAACATGAAGTACGTGCGGAAGTGCTCCCACGGCGCCGCGAGGTCACCCTCGTCGTCGACGACGTGCTTGACCTCCATCTTGTCCAGAAGCTGGACCACGAGGTCCTGGTCCGGGATGACGGGGCCCGCCGGTCCCGCCTGCTGCGGTTCGGGCTGGCCCCCGAAGTTCGGAATCGAGGACGGGTCGATGCTCACCGTGTATTTCCCTTCGTACGGATTCCGCCATCCTCCACCATGCCGGGCGGGTAGCCGCAACCCCCGGCCCGCCTATCCGCTGCGGGCTGACAAGATCTGGCCGTACGCGAGGACGCGGGCGACGGCGTACGCGACGACACGGGGGTGGCGGCATGGCGGGCAAGGCGGGACGGCGGGTGCTGTGGGGGCTCTGGGGCGTGTGCCTGGTGGTGGCCGTCTGGTTCGTCGGGTGGGTGGCGTGGGCCGTGTTCGCGTACCTGACGGAAGACGTGGCGGAGGACGACCCCTTCCGCGCCACGTCCACCATCAGCTGCTCCCAGGCCATGGAGTACGCCCACGGGACCCTGCCGGCGAAGGCCACGGACCGGCGCTGCACGTTCACCGACTGGATGGACGACCAGGCCGCCGGCACCTTCCGGATGCCGCGCAAGGACGTACGGGACTGGCTGGAGCGGAGCTATCCCGGTCAGCCGCTCCAGAGCGGCGGGAAGTGCTACGACGACGCGGTCGACCTCTGCCTGAACATCGACTACCTGCAGGAAGACGGGAAGGGCCCTGAGAAGCCGTCGGCCGAAGGGGCGGACATGGTGGACATCGAGGTGAGCTACGAGGACGGCAGGACCGCCCTCGTAGACCTCACGGCCTCCAGCATGTGAGCCCCGGCGGGAGGCGGGGCCGGGCCCGGAACTACCGGACGGGCCCCACGATCAGCCCGTCCTCGCCGTCCTGCCCGACCACATCGACCCGCACCGTGTCCCCGTCCGTGACCTCGCCCGCGAGGATCTCCTTCGCGAGCCGGTCGCCGATCGCGGTCTGCACCAGGCGGCGCAGCGGGCGCGCGCCATAGGCCGGATCGTTGCCCTCCCGCGCCAGCCAGGCCAGGGCGGCCGGGGTGACGTCGAGGGTGAGGCGGCGTTCGGCGAGGCGCTTGGCGAGGCGGCCGATCTGGAGCTTGGCGATCCGGCTCAGCTCCTCCTCGTTCAGCGCGGAGAAGACGACGAGGTCGTCGAGCCGGTTGAGGAATTCCGGCTTGAAGGAGGCGCGTACGACCTCCAACACCTGCTGCTTCTTGACCTCTTCGCTCGTCGTCGGCTCGACCAGGTACTGGCTGCCGAGGTTCGAGGTCAGGATGAGGATGGCGTTGCGGAAGTCCACCGTCCGGCCCTGCCCGTCCGTCAGCCGCCCGTCGTCGAGGACCTGCAGCAGGACGTCGAAGACCTCGGGATGGGCCTTCTCCACTTCATCAAGGAGCACGACGCTGTACGGACGGCGCCGTACGGCTTCGGTCAGCTGGCCGCCCTCCTCGTAGCCGACGTAGCCGGGCGGCGCCCCGACCAGCCTCGCCACGGAGTGCTTCTCGCCGTACTCACTCATGTCGATCCGCACCATCGCGCGCTCGTCGTCGAAGAGGAAGTCCGCGAGGGCCTTGGCCAGTTCGGTCTTGCCGACGCCGGTCGGGCCGAGGAACAGGAAGGATCCGGTGGGCCGGTCGGGGTCGGCGATCCCGGCGCGCGTACGACGCACGGCGTCGGACACGGCCCGTACGGCCTCGCTCTGCCCGATGAGTCGCTTCCCGAGCTCGTCTTCCATCCTGAGCAGCTTCTGTGTCTCGCCTTCGAGGAGCCGCCCGGCGGGGATGCCGGTCCAGGAGCCGACCACGTCCGCGATGTCGTCGGGCCCGACCTCCTCCTTGACCATGGTGTCCTTGGCGACTTCCTGCTCGGCCTCGGTCGCCTCCTGGAGCTCGCGCTCCAGGCCGGGGATCTCGCCGTAAAGCAGCTTGGACGCGGTGTCGAAGTCGCCGTCCCGCTGGGCGCGTTCGGCAGTGCCACGCAGCTCGTCGAGCTTCTCCTTCAGCTCGCCGACGCGGTTGAGGGAGGTCTTCTCCTTCTCCCAGCGCGCGGTCAGCCCGCGCAACTCCTCTTCCTTGTCGGCGAGATCGCGCCGCAGCTTCTCGAGCCGCTGCTTGCTCGCCGGGTCGGTCTCCTTGCTGAGCGCGAGCTCTTCCATCTTCAACCGGTCGACGGACCGCTGGAGTTCATCGATCTCGACGGGCGACGAATCGATCTCCATACGCAGCCGGGACGCGGCCTCGTCCACGAGGTCGATGGCCTTGTCGGGAAGGAAGCGCGAGGTGATGTACCGATCGGAGAGGGAGGCCGCCGCCACCAGCGCACTGTCCGCGATCTGCACCTTGTGATGGGCTTCGTAGCGCCCCTTGAGCCCGCGCAGGATGGCGATGGTGTCCTCGACGCTCGGCTCGGCGACGAGCACCTGCTGGAAGCGCCGCTCCAGGGCCGGGTCCTTCTCGATCCGCTCCCGGTACTCGTCGAGCGTCGTCGCGCCGACCATGCGCAGCTCACCGCGCGCGAGCATGGGCTTGAGCATGTTGCCGGCGTCCATGGCGGAGTCGCCGCCCGCGCCCGCGCCTACGACGGTGTGCAACTCGTCGATGAAGGTGATGACTTGACCGTCACTCTCCTTGATTTCGGAGAGAACAGTCTTCAGCCGCTCCTCGAACTCACCGCGGTACTTCGCACCCGCGACCATGGCCCCGAGGTCGAGCGAGACGAGCCGCTTGTTGCGCAGGCTCTCGGGCACGTCGCCCTTGACGATGCGCTGGGCGAGCCCTTCGACGACGGCGGTCTTGCCGACGCCCGGCTCACCGATGAGCACGGGGTTGTTCTTGGTGCGCCGCGACAGCACCTGCACGACCCTGCGGATCTCCTGATCCCGTCCGATGACCGGGTCGAGCTTGCCCTCCCTGGCCGCCGCCGTGAAGTCGGTCCCGAACTTCTCCAGGGCCTTGTACGACCCCTCGGGGTCCGGAGTGGTCACGCGTCGCCCTCCCCTGCTCTTCTCGAAGGCATCCTGCAGCTTCTTCTCACTCGCGCCCTGCTGCTTCAGTACGTCCCCGGCCTGGCCGCCCTTGGCGGCGATGCCGATGAGCAGATGCTCGGTGGAAAGGTAGTCGTCCCCCAGCTCCTTGGCGCGCTTCGCCGCATCCGCGATGACGGCCAGCATCTCGCGGTTGGGCTGCGGGGGCGCCACGGTGGACCCGGTCACGCTGGGCAGGCCCGCGAGGACGCGGTCGGCGCCGGCCCGGACGGCGACCTGGTCGGCGTCGACCGCCGCGAGCAGGTCGGTGATGTTCTCGTTGTCCTGCCCTTCGAGCAGGGCGAGCAGCAGATGGGCGGGGGTCAGATCCGGGTGCCCTCCGGATACGGCGCGGCTGGTGGCCGCGTTGATGGCGTCACGGCTCCGGTTCGTCAGCTCGGCATCCACGTGCTTTCTCTCCTCCTGTCCAGGTCAGGGCGCGGTTCGGCGCTGGATCTGAGTAGATCCTGACTCAGTCAACGTACACAAAGTTGAGTCTATTCCACTCAAGGCAGTCGCTGCGAGGGTGGAGGGATAGCTTCCAGGGCATGGCCTTCGATCCCCAGTACCCCGATCCCGCCTATCTCAGCTTCTGGCGCGAGCGGCACGTCTGCACCTTGACGACGCTGCGACCGGACGGCACGCCGCACGTGGCCCCGGTGGCGGTGACGTACGACCCTTCGGCCGGGCTGGCCCGCATCATCACGAACAAGGCGAGCCGGAAGGTCAGCAACATCCTGGTGTCGGCCGGGGAGGCTCGGGTGGCGGTCTGCCAGGTGGACGGGCGGCGGTGGGCGACGCTGGAGGGCCGGGCACGAGTCCGCACGGAGCCCGACCTGATAGCGGACGCCTGCCTCCGCTACACGGAGCGGTACGCACGGGTCCCGTCACCGAACCCGGACCGGGTGCTGATCGAGATCGTGGTGAGCGGGGCGCTGGGGTGGAAAGGGCTGAAGTCGGCGCCTTGAGGGACCGCCCCGAAGGTGGCGCCCTCCAGGGGCGCGGGGAACTGCGCGACCAGCCACGACGGCGCCACAGACGACAACGGGCAGCAACCACACATCGCGGCACCCATGAATCCCGCCGCACCCCCGGAGGGAAACGCACAGCGGCGCCACCGTGTTCAGGTGCACGGTGACGCCGCTGCGGGGGGAAGCGCCTGAGCGATTTGTAACGACGGGGGAATCGCGTCAGGCACTGCGGGGGGTGGCGGAGATAGCTTCTGGTGCCACTGCTTCCAGTGGCTCGACCAGCTCGTGGTCGCGTTGGTCAAGATTCACAAAGATCATTCCGTACCGCACGGCACAACGAACGGGCTGCGGGGCGCCCCGGGGCCGGCGCAGGCACCGGTAGGCCCGGATGTCGTCGTCCTCGTCGTCGCGGGCCACGACGATGGGCTCGCCGAAGAGGGTGACCATCAGGGAGTCGCCGGGTGCGGGGATGGCGGTCGTGAGGTCGATGAAGTGCCAGCCTGAGCGGAAGGCTGTGGCCATTTCGCGGCGGAATCTCGGGTCTTCAGGGATGCTCATCGCTTCACACCCGGTCCGCGGCCGAGCTGCCCCAGCCCCAGCTGATGTCACCGGACGAGGCGGCATCCGCTGCCGTGACCCGCGCCCCCGTCGCAGGGCTGACCCAACTGATGTCACCTTCGGCCACGGCACGCGTACCCCTGGCCGGGCTGACCCAGCTGATGTCATCATCAGCGACAGCCTGCGTTCCAACAGGAGGGCTGGGCCAAGCAATGTCGCCCCCGCCCGCGGCAACAGCACCAGTGGCAAGTGCAACGACGGCTGTGGCTGCAGCAATACCAGCAGTGAGTACCGTACGAAGCATTCTCCTGCGCATAGTCAGCGTCGTCCTCACTTGAGAGTCTCACCCCCGCGACAATGACGATGGCTTACTCAGCACAGCCAAAGCCACAGCCACAGGGCATCATGTTCCTGCATGTTCAAGACCCTGGGGGGTGGACAAATGGCCACAATTGATCCAATGACGGCGCATACTCACGAAATCACGGCGCTGTGTGCAGAAGGCAAGCGCGTGTACAGCAGTGCCTTGCGTGCCGGGCGCATCGCCCGTAGCGAGGCCGACTGTGCCCCCTGCCTGGTCGATTTCGCCCTCCTGCGTCCTGACCCGGACGACGGCGAATGGCTGCGCCCCGTCCCGCCCGCCGTGGCACTTGCGCAACACCTTCACCCACTGGAACGCGAAATCCAGGAGCACCGCCGCAACTCGATCGCCCTGACGGATTCGTTCGAACCCTTCATGGCCATCAAAGCCCATGACCCGGCTCCCACTCACGCGATCACCGTCCTCGAAGGCATCGAACGAATAAATGCGGCCTTGGACCAGGCGACGGCCGCCACCCAGACCGAAGTGCTCACTCTTCAACCCGGCGGTGGCCGGAACGAGCACCGTCTGCATGAGGCACTCACCCGGAGTCAGCCCATCATCAAGCGGGGCGTCAGCCTCCGTACGCTCTATCAACACACGGTCCGGCACAGCTTCGGCACCCTTGCCTACGCGGACCAGCTGGGCGAAGGCCATGTCGAGATTCGCACCGTGGAGGAGTTGATCGACCGACTGCTCATCTTCGACGGCGAGGTCGCCTTCATTCCGGCCGGCGACCGCGACGACGTCGCCCTGGAGCTGCGGCACCCCGGCATGGTCAAGTACCTCACCAGGGTCTTCGAGGTGCTGTGGCGACGCGGGATCCCCTTGCAGGACGCGATCCCCGACGAACCGACGCCGGAGGGCATCACCGGCGTCCAAAGGTCCATCGCCCACCTCTTGGTGGAGGGCCACGTCGACGAGGCCATCGCCCGCCGCCTCGGCATGAACGTACGCACCTGCCGCGCCCACATCGCCAAACTCGCCGCCGCCCTGGGCAGCGGCAGCCGGGCCCAACTCGGCTACCTCATCGCCCAGTCGGGGATTCTGGACCAGGAGCAGTGATCCCGGGCGGTCTGCCGAGCCCCGTCTGAGCGATTCGGACCCCTAGCTGAGTCCGCGTCGTGCTGCCCAGCGCCTCGGCCAGTTTGCTGACGTGATGCCGACAAGTCCGGACGCTGATGCCCAGCCGCTTCGCGATCTCGGCATCCGTGTGCCCCTCGGCCAGGAGCGACGCGACGGAGTGCTCCCGCATACTGACCCCCTCGACGGCGGTCCGGTGCGACAAGGTCTCCCCCAGCGGAACTGCCGTTCGCCACAGCCGCTCGAAGACAAGGCCGATGTACGCGATCAACGCAGGGTGCCTCAACTCCAAGGCCGCCGAACGATCCGCACTGGCAGGAATGAACGCAACCGTCCGGTCGAACATCACCAGACGCTCGGGAACTTCCTCAAGCGTCCGCGCCTCCGCTCCCCCGCCCACCTGCTCGAAGTACGCCTGCACTCCCAGCCCATGCCGAACCACATGTGTGTACAAGGTACGGATCCGCACGCCACGGCCGGCCATCTCACGGTCCCGGGCCAGCCCCTCCTGGAGTACGTCCGCGGGGCGGATCCCGTCCGGTTGCACGGTCACCAACTCGCCCGTGCAGGAGACGGACGCCGCTTGAAGGGCCTCTCTGATCCGGACCTTCCCCTCGATGACCCGCACGACATCGCTTGTCCGCGACACCGGGACCCCGTCGACCGCAAGCCGATCCAGCATGTCCATCGACTCCATGGCCCGACACCTCGCCGCGTCAAGGTCCCCGAGCACCCGCCGCAACAACTCCGCGGGGTCGACCGACTCACTCACCGACCGAACTCCCCACTTACGCCCCCACCGGCCGAGGCGGAGCATCAAGCCCGGCCTGCACGATCCGCACCCCCAGCTGAGCTCGCGTCGAACTCCCCAACGCCTCGGCCAACTTGCTCACATGGTGCCGACACGTACGCACACTGATCCCGAGCCGACCCGCGATCTCCGCGTCCGTGTTGCCCTCCGCGAGCAGCGCCGCGATGGAGTGGTCCCGGAAGCTGATGCCCTCAACTTTGGTCTGCTGCGACAGAGCTGTCGCCATAGGAGTAGCGAGCCGCCAGAAGCGCTCAAAGGCAGTTGCCAGATACTCGATCAGTGCGGGGTGCCGAATTTCCAGGGCCACGCTGCGGTCGACGCTGGCGGGAATGAACACGACCGTCCGGTCGAACATCACCATCCGCTCAGGCACTTCCTCAAGCGTACGAGCCTCCGCAACATCTCCCATCCGCCCCAGATATGCCTGCAGTCCCAAGCCATGTCGAGCCGAGTGCGTATAGAGACTGCGCATCCGCACACCGCGCCGCGCCATGTCCGGATCCCTGGTCAGAGCATCCTTGAGTGACTCCTCAGGCCGGATGCCCTCGGGCTGCACGGTCAGCAGCTCCGTCTTGCAGTCAGCCGCGGCATCACTCAAGACCGCTCGGATGCGCGGCAGCCCCTCAAGAATCCGAATCGCATTCCCGACCGCCCCCTTCCCCCCAACTTCCGAGAACCGCCCCAAAGCCGCAGCCACCGCAACCGCCCCTTGCTGGGCCCTCGCAAGATCCGCCTGCACATCCCCGAGCAACTCCGCCACCACCGACCCCGCATCGGTCGGCACCAGCCACTCCATGTCGTCCACATCCGGATGCAACAGCCCCAGATCAACCAGGCAGGACGCCCCCTCGGCAGCCACCCGCGGCAACCGCCCGAGCCTCAACGCCTCGGCGTACACCCGCTCCCCGGCTGCGCACAGCCGCTCAACGCCGTGCTGATGCAGTTCGTGGTCACCAGTCACATTCCAACCCCCAGCTCACTTCCCCCGCCACCGAGCATCTTCCCTGGCCAGGTTCTCCGCGATAGGGGAACGCCACAATCCGCGACACCTCTGCCACCCTCTCCATTCGTATCTCGCGGCATTGCATCAAGCGGAGGGCATAGCAATCAAGACTAGTCACTCAAAGCAACGTGACTTGACCCTCGTTGATGGCGACAAGACGCCAACTATCCATACAGCCCTGCCGAATTCGCATCAGGACTGATTACGTTCCGTCTCGCAGGCAGCTCCGGCGCGGATCGGAATCTCCCCCGATACGACCCCCCGAGCCGCGTCGGAGCAGGCACCGGTTGTCAGGTGACCAGTTCTTGGCCTTGCGCCTGGTAGATCACCATCAGAGACAGAGAGGAATCGCATGTCGCGAAGCATTCAGTTAGGCAGACGTATGGCCGGCCGCATAGCAGTCGGCCTGGGAGTCGCAGTGCTGGGAGTCAGCCTGACCACCGGAACGGCACAGGCCGACTCGCCGATCATCAGCGCGTCAGGCGGGCAGTGCAAGGCGTACTGGGATCGAAGCGAGAACGCCTTCTACATCGCTGACAAGGACAACCACGACAGCGACTGGTGCTACGTCGACTACTCGTGGTCGAGTAGTCACTCGGACAAGCACCGCAAGTCGGTCCCGCAGGACTTGGACACCAAGTACCACAAGCGGCCCGTCACCATCGAGGGCCGGACCATCTACTGGCACGTGTGCAAGGAACGCCAGGACGATCCTGACATCTGCAGCGAATGGCGTTCCGATCTCACCTGACGCCGCCCGATTGAGCAGTTAGGAATACCTGTGCCGCCTGTTCTCCAGGCGCGTGCCCTGCGCATCTGCCACGGCGAAACTGTCGCCGTGGCAGATGCGCATCTCGCGCTGCACCCCGGTGAAGTCATCGGCATCGTCGGCCCTTCCGGATCCGGGAAGACGACGCTGCTGCACTGCCTGTCCGGACTTCTTCTTCCCGATTCCGGAAGTGTGTTGTTTCGCGGTCGGACCATGGAAGAGCTCTCCGTGAAGGAACGTGACTCGTTACGGCGTGAGCATTTCGGATTCGTCTTTCAATTCGGGGATCTCGTACCTGAGTTGACGCTGTGCGAGAACGTCTCCCTGCCCCTTCGTCTCAATGGCGTCCCGGCGAAGGAGGCTAGACGCCGGGCCACCGATCAGCTCACCGCACTGGGCATCGGGCACTTGAGCCGGCGCTCGGTGGGAGAAGTGTCGGGCGGGGAGCTTCAGCGAGCGGCGATCGCCCGCAGTGTCGTGCACAAGCCCGCTGTCGTCTTCGCGGATGAGCCGACCGGAGCGCTGGATGAGGACAACTCCGCGGTCGTATTCGACTTGTTGATCGCTCAGGCCAAGGAGCAAGGAGCGTCCGTGGTGGTGGTCACCCATGACGTGGATCTGGCGGCACGTACCGACCGCACGATCCGCCTCGTCGGCGGGCACATGAAGGAGCCCGCATGAGGGCGGCGCTGTCCGTATCCATCCGGGCTTCCCTCTCCCGTGGCGGTCGGCGCAGAGGGCTGCTCCTGATCGGCGTGGGCGTGCTCAGCGCGCTCTGTCTGCTCGGCAGTTTCGCCGCCGCCTCGATCAAGCAGCACGAAGCGCGACGGACCGCCGCGCAGCAGCCCGTGTTCGGTGCACCGGGGGATCCTGGCCTCGGCTACACCGAAGTCGAGGAGCACGTACGCGGCAGCCGTGTCCGCATCGTCCGGCTGGCCTCCGAGGGCAGTGCGAGCGGTGAACGCACGCCCCTGCCACCGGGTCTGCGTGCGCTGCCCGAGCCCGGCCAGGTACTCGTGAGCCCCGCACTCGCGGACCTGATGGACCGGTCCTCCGCCGTACGCAAGTGGTTCCCCGGAGGCCGGGGCGACACCTTGCCGCGCGCGGCGGTCGGTGGAGCCGGGGAGCTCCTCGCCTACGTCGGGGTCTCCCCCGAGGAACTGCTCAGCAACGATCCACGGCCGGTGATCGGCTTCGAGGACGGCGCGGGCGCCGAGTCCGGCTTCGGCTGGTATCCGACGATGGGCTGTGCGGCCTTCCTCGTCCTGCCAGGGATGGCGCTGATCCTCACCGGCGGCCGGTTCGGCCGGCAGATCCGCAGCCGCCGTCATGCGGCCCTGCGACTCATCGGCATGCCCCCCGCGCAGGCCCGCCTGAGCGCCGCCTGCGATGTGGCGCTACCGGTCGCGGTCGGCGCCCTCGGCGCGGCCGTCCTCTGGCCGTTCATCCAGCCGTACCGCCTTCAACTGCCCATCACCGGACGGTGGTTGTTCGGAGCCGATGCCCGCGTCTCCTTGCCCGGCTCAGCAGCCGCGGTGCTGTTCGTGACCCTGCTCGCGGCAGGGCTTGCCCTCGCATCCACCAGACAGCGCAAGCGAACCGTGGCGCCGCTGCGACTGGCCTCACGGGCCAGGACCTCCGGACCTCTCGTCGGCTCGCTGTTCGTGCTGGGCCTGGCCCTGTTGGCGGTCGCCTGGACACGGCACCAGGCCCGGGATCCCTTCCTGTGGGTGGCGATCGTGCTCCTCGACTGCGGCCTGCCGGGCGCCGCCACCTGGGTGGGCCAACGGCTGACGCGCCTGCTGGGCCTGGGCGAACCCGGCCTGGTCCGGCTGTTCGCCGTGCGCCGCCTGGCCGCCGATGCCCCCACCCTCTTCCGTGTCGCGGCCATGGTCGGGGTGGCGGTCTTCGTCGTCGGAGCCTCGCAGCCGGTGTCCCAGATCATCGCGCTGCCCAACAGCACCTGGATCCAGGAGGCCAGAAGCGACGGCCAGGACACCGTCCTGAGCAGGGCGACGACCCTGGAGGCGGGACCGTTGAACCCACGCCCCACCCCGAAGAGCATCGGCATCTCGGTATCCGCGATCGGCCTGTGGGGTACGAAGCAACAGGCCGCAGACGCCCCCGCGGGTGCCGCCCTGATCGCCACCTGCCCCCAGCTCGCCGACTTGATCGGCAGCAAACTGTCGTCATGCCCCGGTGGTCGCATGACCGTGCACATCGACCGCAGCGACGGCATGCCCGACGAAGCTCCCCCGGCAAAGACCATCGTCGTACGCTCCACCGACCGTACGACTCAGCATCAGCTGAACTTGCCCAAGGCCACGGTCTCCTGGCCCTTCTCGGACACGGACACCCCCGTCGACGCATTCCTGGTGCTGCCACCCGACGACCCGATCCTCCAGTCCCTCGGCCACAGCGGTCCGTTCATCTCCGCCGCGTACGTACGGACGAAGCCGACTCTGGAAGCCTGGGACGAGGCCCAGGCCTGGACAGTGGCCTCCTCCCCCGCGTACCGCCTGGAGAACGCCTATGAAGGTTCCGAGATCGCCGACGGCACCGGCGCCTGGGTCCTCCTCGGCCTCGCCGCCGCTGCGGCCCTCACCGCGCTCGGAGCGCTCTTCACCGTGGTGGACGACAACGCCCGCAGACGTGAGTGGTTCCCCCTGCGCGCCATCGGGGTCGGCCGGGGCCGCCTCGTCGCCGTACAACTCACGGAAGCGCTCTACACCTCGGCGATCACCATCGGGCTCGCTTCACTGGCCAGCGCCTTCGTGACGGCCACCTACCTGCGCATCGGCGATGAACCCCTGGACACGACCGTGCCCTACGCGGTGGCAGCCTTGGCCGGCATGGGTGCGGTGATCACCGTGGCGGGAATCAGCAGTTGGAGCACTCTGCGGAAACAGGAGCGGCCTCGCGCCCGACGCCGGGCGGCAGGTGCTCCGAAGGCCCCGGCAGAGACGATCAGCGGCCCGTGAGCGGCAGCCCCCGAGCACTGGCCTGCTGGTCACTACCCTCCGGCACCAATCCCCTCCCCGCCTGCATGCCGAGGACGTAGCCCAGCGCAAAGCGGCTGGAACAGCCGTGCTCGGCCATGAACCGCTGGATGCGCCGCTGCACGGTGCGCTTGCTGAGGGAAAGTTCTCGCGATACGCGTTCGTCATTCCACCCCGCAGCCAGCAGCTTCACAATTGGGCGGCCATGCTCGTCTGTTGCTAACGGCCCTGGATCTGATTGTTGATTGGTCAAGTCAACAGCTCCTGGTCAAGGAAGCGTCCGCAAACGTGCGAACGACGTCACTGGCCACGATGCAGCGCTCACGCGGCGACCGCCAGCGTCATCTTGCTGCGCAGGGCAGACAGGAGGACGTAGCAAATCCAGCTAGTCGGGCATAAGGGTCACCAGGGACGACACAGCGCGCCGAAGCCGACTCGCAAGCACCGAAGCAATCGCGCATTCCGATGCCCGCAACATCCCCCATGCCCCGCTCCCCCACCTTTGCTCCCACCCCTCGTTGACGCACTGCCTAAAGATGAGGCTGGCGGTGGGCCTTCGTGTGCCACAGGGTGAAGGCAGCCCGAGTCACCGTTCCGCAGTTCGATGGGCCCTCCGTCTCCCCGGAGCGCCATCGCCCCCTGGGACCGGCCCCGGGTTCGTGAGCGGCCCCGTCGACATTCCCCTGCCGACCGGGGCCGTTCATCGTTCGGCCCCTCCCAACTCGAACCACACCCCCTTCGCGAACCGCCCCGCCCGCTCCCCCGCGACACCCCAGCCGTCGGCAATCGCGGCGACCAGGGCGAGGCCCCGGCCCCAGCAGTCGGTTTCGGACGCCTTACGCGCATCCGGCGGATCCGGGCTCTCGTCGAAGACGCTGACTCGTACGCGGACGGGTCTGACCTGGAGTCGGAGCATGGCCGCACCCTTGGTGTGCAGGTGGACGTTCGTGACGAGCTCCGAGGTGCAGAGGGTTGCGGGCATGACGAGGGCGTCGCGACCGAGGGTGAGGAGTGCGGCTCGGACGAAGTCCCGGCAGACCTTGGGGGCAGTCGCGTCTGCGGGCGCGAAGAGGCTGTAGTCGTACGTGAGTTGGGCCGGGCGGAGTGCGATTCGTGGTGGGTCGTCGTCCGTGTCCATGGGGTCTGCTCCCGTCAGGAGGTGGGGGGATCCACACCGGCGGCGATGGCTCTGCCTGCGTGCTCCTGGCGGGGGCCGCGGGTGCCTTTCGGCTTATGGGCATGGGGAGTTGGGCGACTTCAGTACGTTACTGAAGTCACACTCACCGTAGGGCATGAGGTTTTACGTGTACAACCTCTTCTTGGGATTCAATGGACCAACTCCCTTAAGCAGGGCAGACTTTGACCGAACCGGTCAGGAGTGAACAGTGGGACTGCGGACAACCATCAGCGAGCGTCAGCGTCGACTCGGCTTCGAGCTGCGGAATCTGCGTGAGCAAGCCGGACTGACGGCAGGTCAGGCGGCAGAGGCCATCGGCATGGGGCGGGTCCAGCTCAGCCAGATCGAGACGGCGAAGACGACGATCCTGACGGAACGGCTTCTGGAGCTTTGCCGCATCTATGGATGTACAGAAAAGCCCTACGTTGAAGCGCTCGTCGCCATGTCCGAGTCGACCGGCAAGGGCTGGTGGAGCGCCTACAAGAAGCCCATGGAGTCTGACGCGCTCAGCCTGGCGGAGCTGGAGGCGGACGCTGTCGCAGTGCGGATGCACCAAGCACTGCTCATCCCGGGGCTCTTCCAGACCGATGACTACGCCCGCGCCCTGTTCACCAGCCCCAGGCTGGGCTTCGAGAACATCGAGGAAGCCCTGAAGTTCCGCATGGAACGGCAGCACGTCCTCACCCGCGACAACCCGCCCTCTGTGCACGCCGTGATTCACGAGGCCGCACTGCACATGCGGTTCGGCGGTGCGCAGGTAGCGCGCGGACAGTTGCTGCGCCTGCTGGAACTGGGCGGCCTGCCGAACGTGACGATCCAGATCTATCCGTTCACCGCTCTGGCGCACGCGGCACTCAGCGGAAACTTCGTCCACCTCGTCCCCAGCACTCCGCAACTGAGCACGGTGGTCCTCGAACAGCCGTCAGGGCCCCGGTACTTGAGTGACCAGGCGCAGCTTGCCCAATACAGCGCACTGTTCGAGCACCTCGCCGAGAGCGCTCTGCACCCCATCGACGTATCGTTGCCCCCGGAAGCGCATTCGGAGAAGGACTCGCTGGCCCTGATCCAGCACCTCCTCTACACCGTCTAGGGAGGCCCCGATGTCCGAACTCGACTGGCAGAAGTCGTCATTCAGCGGCGGCCCGCAGGGCGAATGCGTCTACGTCGCCACCACCCCCGACAAAACGATCCACCTCCGCGAGAGCGACGAGCCCCACACCATCCTCACCAGCACCCCGCAGGGCCTCGCCGCACTCCTCGCCCACCTCAAGCGCTAGCGGATCGCGCTAGCCGATCCACTCCCGCAGCAACGCCTCCCGCTGGGCGCTGCGAGGGTTGCCCTCGCCGTGCCGTCGCCGCCAGGCCATCAGCAGGCCGGGGCTTGAGTCACCAGCCAAGAACGCGTTCAGGAGGGCCTGGGACAGGTCCCGCTCGGTCTCGCTGTGGCCGCTCGCGGAGACGGCGTACAGGGTGAACTCCTCGGCACCAGACGCGGATTCGACCTGGACCGTCATCGGGGGCGGATCGTCCATCCCGCCGAAGGCCACTGACAACGCCCCCTCCACCGCGACGGACAGGCGACGGCTCGTCGTACGTACCGGCACATCGCTCAACTCAATGGCGCGCAGCTCCCACCACGCGAACGTACGCGGCGCAGTGGTGCCAAGGGTCTGTACGGCGTCGTCGGTCAGGCGCAGGCCGGTGCCGTCCGCGCCGGGCGGTGAGCCCACATAGACCTCGTGGTCCGTGATCCAGAACAAGCCGACCATGGTCAAGGCCGTCTCCCCCATCCGTACTTCCGCGCATTGGCGCACCCGTGCATGCGTCGCTGTGCTGCGACTCGTACCAGGAAACGAGACGTACGACGGAGCGAAGCGGTTGCCAGGTCTGACCAGGAGTTTGATCCAGGAACTCAGAATTCCGCGGTGTCCAGGTCGAAGCCGAGCGGCTCGGGCAGCTCCACCGGGGTCCCCAGCTTGTGGATGGTCTTGCGCTGGTAGTCGTCGCCCAAAGGGTCGCAGCAGACGACGGCCTCGCAGGCCTCGCGGTCGATGAGCAGATAGACCGGGATGCCGGCGCGGGCGTATCCCCTGAGCTTCTGCACACGGTCGCGGCTCGCGGTCGAGTCCGAGGTGACTTCGACGACCAGCAGGACCGGTGCCGGGTCGTGCCACTCCTGCCGGTCGTGGAAGCTGCCTTTGGGGGCGATCACCAGGTCCGGGATTACGTGACCTGCGTCGGGGGCGCCCGGGAGAGTGAGGCCGACGCCCGTGTAGCGCCCATACCCCTTGTCGTGGTCTCGGACCTGCCCGCTCACCTCGGACACGATCTCCTCGTGCTCGCCATTGGCCGGTGGTGTCACGAAGATCTCCCCTTCGATCAGCTCCACGCGCCAGCCCTTGGGGGCCGCCGCACTCAGCAGCTCGAAGGTCTCCTCGGTGCTCGCGCCCCAGCGGTCGGGCACCTCGTGGGGGCTGTCATGCCCCGGGACCGGTAGTGCCATGGCCATACGACCTCCTTCGCTCAGCGCGACAGTCCCAGAGTAGGCCGTATCGCAGCTCCCTTCCCGGAGCCGGTTCACGCGTACGAGTGTGCGGAAACGTCACCGCTCAGCACCCGGCTCGTCATCCCGCCGCCTCCGTGGCCGGTGCGGCATCAGGTCGCGGTCCCTCTCCCGGGCACGCGCGTTGTCCGTGCCCACGAGGGGGAGCGGGTGCGTGCCCGGCGTCCGGAACTGCAGCAGCCGTCCCGCAGGGGACTCCGGGGGCTCAGGGGGCGCCGGGGATTCCACGTCCGGATGCCCAGGCGGGCCGGAACGTTCGGGGTCGGCGGCGCGTGCGTGTTCGTCCCAGCCCTCCCGGAACCAGCGCAGCTGGGTCTCCTGGGCCTCGTCCTCGGTGACTATGCGTACGCCGGTCACGCCGGCGCGCTGGATCTTCGTACCGAGTTCGATCAGCAACTCGCCCACTACATAAGCGAGTTCGTCCGACTCGACGTCCGGGTGGCCCGCGCCGCGGCACGTATCCCCGGACTCGCCCTCCGACTCTTCCTTCGCCATACCCCGCACCCCTTCACGAGCCCCTCCCCCCGGGCTGCGTACGCCCCCGTCCGCTATCCGCGCTCCGGCAGGAAGGCCCGCGTGACCTTCACGAAGACCGCCTGGAGTTCAGGGGGAACGCCCATTCTCCGGGCCGCCTCCTCGGGGCTGAGCAGCTGGGGTGCGCCCGCGGCCGCGCCGCCACGGGTCACCGCGATCGGCAGGTCGTCCTCGGACAGCCGGCCCGAGCGGATCAGCATGTCCCGCAGCGGGACCCCGAGCACCGATGCCAGGCGACGCATTGTCTCCAGATCGGGCATGCTCTGCCGCTGAATAAGACGGCTCACCGCGGCCCGGTGCACCCCGGCGTCGTCGGCGAGCTTCGACTTTCCGCCGCCTCGCGGGCTGTCGATGTCGTAGCCGCGCTCGCGCATCAGGCCCTCGATCCAGTCCGCGAACTCCTCAAGCCCTTCGGCCCGTTCCGTTCGCTCCGATCGATTCCGGCCACTTTCGCCCCGGTAGCCATGCTCGATGCGGGCGCTCGCCCGCGAACTGGACGCCATGTCGTCGGTCTCCCCTCGTCGCGGGGACAGCGTACCGATCGCGCGCGCACCCAAATGTGTGCGCGCTCGCACGTTGTTGTGAAGATCTTGCGGACGCGCACACCAACTCCCGTATGCGACAACCGGAACGACCCGGAACGACTGGATCCGGCCACCCTCCGACCCCTCTCAACTCCGTTCTTAGTTGCGCACGCGCACGCATAGTGCGACTCTCATCACGCATCCGCAATCTTCGAACTTATGTTCGCACACCTGGGGAGGGGTTGCACATGCCCAAACGAACGTTGACCTCCACATCCGCCCTGAACAGTGGGTTCTCGCTCATATCCGGCCTCATGCCGGGCGCCGCCGACGAGCGCCTCGACTGGCGCCGGGACGCCGCCTGCGCCGAGATCCCACAGCAGTACGTCTTCACTCGAGACCTCGCCGAGGCGGAGCAGGTATTGCGCGCCTGCAATCAGTGCCCGATCCGGCGGGAGTGCGAGGCGATCGTCGACCCCTCGCACACCTGGTTCGACGGGGTGAGCGGGGGACGGCTGTGGCGCAATGGCCGCGAGGTCAAGGCACGCAAGGCACCCGACTCCCGGAAGCAGGCCGCGTGATGAGCACTGCCGCTGCCGTCTGGCTCGACTCCCTGTGCCGCCGCTTCCCCCAGCTCCTCGACGAGTTGGCGCCCAGCACCGGCCGCACCCTGCGCGAGGTGCGCGGCTCCGGTCCCGGTTCCGGCTCCGGCGGTTCGTCGTCCGCGCCGATGCGGGTCTACGTTTCCGACGCACTGCGCGACATCACCGACGGGGTGATCGAGCTGGAGGAGGCAGTGCGCGACCGGCTCGGGCTCCGTCGCATCGCCGCCGCGCCGGTCCCCGTCAGGTTGCGGCGGATCGCGGAACTCCTGGACCGCGTCGGCAAGTTGCCAGACCTGGCCGCCCATGTGGAGGACGAGCTCCGTCGCATGGACCGGCGGGCCGCGCGGGCGCTGGGTGAGCCCGAGCAGCTTGTGCGGCTCGCGGGGCGCTGCCCCGCCTGCGACTCCGTCTCGCTGCGGGCCTTTCCCGAGCGGGGGCTCGCGATGTGTGTGAATCCGGTCTGCCGTCATGTGCTGGATGGCGAGGAGGACGCGTCATGAGTACGTCGCCGCTAATCACCGGAGATCTCGCCGCCGCCGAGGTGGAGGTCTCGCCGGCCACCATCAGGAAATGGGTTCAGCTGGGCCACCTCATGGCGGCCGGGCGTCAGGGGCGGCGGGCGATGTACCGCCTTGAGGACGTGTTCGCGGCCGAGCGCACCGTTCATCGACGTACGTCCGCGTAGAGAACGCGCCGGCAGAGGGCCTCGCACCGGGTGCGAGGCCCTCTTCACATGCCCGGCGACATGGCCCAACGCCCGCCCCCACAGACTCAGTTGCGAGATCCGGACCCCTGGATCACACTTGGAGCAGCGGCAGAGCTGCGCCCACGGAGAGCTTCCGGCGGGCGGCGGACCTGCCGCTTTGTGTTGCCCGCATTCCCCTCAAGGTCTCTCAAGACCCCTCAAGGAGCTAGGAGTGTCCATGTGTCCATCCTGACCTTTCCCGATGCCGAACGGCTCGTCGTCGACTTCCTCAAGAACCGGGCAGAGCTTGCCGGTTCGGTAGTCGACAACCGGCCGCCCGCCGGGTTCGACGGCACGCAGAAGGCCGTCCTCGTCTCCCGCGTCGGCGGTGCGTGGGTCGACGATCAGCGTCTCGACCATCCGCTGCTCGACCTCGAGGTGTACGGACCCGACAAGAGCACCGCGCACGGCATCTCCCTCGCCGCCCGTGCGTGTGTGCTCGAACTGGTCGGCACCTCGTACGGCGGGGCGGTCGTCCATGACGTCGCCGAGGTGGACGGGTCGCGCTGGCTGCCCGACTACAACCGTCCGGCCGGCAGTCGCTATCTGTCGACCGTACGGATCTCGATCCGCCCCGCGTGAACCAACGCAGCCACCAAAGCAGTTGCAGGCCCTGCCGGTCCCGGCGGGGCCTTCGTCATTTCCGCAGCACCGACACCGCAGAACCCCACACCCCTTAGGAGTACGCATGGCAGGCAACAACGGCCAGGAGATCCGCGTCGCCGGTACCGGGCGCATCCTCATCGCCGCCCCCGGCACCCCCGCCCCGGCCGACGCGACCGTCGCGTGGGACCCGGCCAAGTGGACGGACCTCGGTTACACGACCACCGACGGCATCAAGTTCAACAAGAAGGACAAGATCGACCCGGTCGACACCTGGCAGTCGGTGAGCCCGGCGCGGTTCATCTACTCCGACCGCGATCTCACCGTTAAGTTCCAGATGCTGCAGATGAACAAGGCGACCCTGGCCTTCTTCATGGGCGGTGGCGCGGTGACCGCGGGTGCGTCGGCCGGCGAATTCAAGTACGACCTGGCCAACACCCCGGTATCGGACGAGAAGGCGCTCGGCATCGAGTTCACCGACGGTGCGGCCAAGTACCGCTTCGTCGTGCCGCGCGGTCAGGTCACCGAGACCGAGGAGATCTCGCTGACCCGGGCCGGCGCGGTCAAGCTGGGTGTCACCTTCACCGCGCTGGCGGTGGACGACGCGGCTCCGCTGGCCAGCTTCCGGATCAAGGACCTGGCGACCTCGTACACGTAAGTCGGCCGGCGCGTAAGCCGGCTGGCTCGAAAGCATGTTGCTCGCCCGCAAGCCCTGGTTGCGCTTGCGCGCGAGTGGATACGATCCCCGCGAAGCCCGGTCGTGCCCCCAGCACGGCCGGGCTTCGCCGGACCCACCTTCTGCCTCAACTCCCCGAAGGGGTAAGCATGTCCGGCTTCAACGTGAACGCCGCCCGCGCCCAGCGCCTCGAAGCGCTCGGCAAGGCCTGGACCTTCGAGCTCGACTCCGACAGCTTCGAGCTGCCGACCGAGCTGACCCGCACGACCGCGCGCAAGCTGCGCGACCTGGACGACAACGACGTGGACGGGCTCCTCCGACTCCTGCTCGGGGAAAGGCAGTTCGCGCGCTTCGAGCAGTACGACGTCACGATGCAGGACATCGCGGCGATCCTTGAGGCGTACGGCAAGGAGACGGGGCTGGGCCTGGGGGAAGACTGAGCCTCGGCGAGTTCGTGGAGGAACACGCTGAGGCACTTGAGGCTGATCTGCTCCGCCACTACGGGGTCGACCTCCTGGACTGGCACCGCGGCCGGCTCACCTCGCGCCGCCTGGCGGTGCTGATCCGGCATCTGCCGCGGGACGGTGCGGTGGCGCGGGAGGCCGAGGGAGAAGCCGCGGACTGGTCGGTGACCGACTATCTGCTGGCGCATGCGGTGGATCAACTGGCAGAAGCGAACTGGATGTTCGCGACGGTCAACCAGGACGAGGATTCGGACCCACTGGAGTTCCCGAAGCCCGTTCCGCGACCGAGTTCGACTGCATCGGACCAGCCCGCGAGCGAGTCCGCAGTGGAAATCGCGAATCCCAACGCACAGGAACTTGCCGTTTTCTTTTCCTGAGCGGAAACTCGCGAAGCCCACCTCGCGGAAGTGGGAGCAGACAGGCGCTCAGCCTGCACCACGCACCATCCGCCACGGCGGCATGCTGCCCCACAAGTCCGTATAGGCACCCATGACGGCAACCAGCCCCGCCCGCGGAATGGTCACCTTGCCGCGGAACCGATCGGTGTGGTCCATCAGCCGTTGGCCCTCACCTTTTCCGTCGAAGCCGAAGAGCACCACGCCGCCACCCGCGGTGAATTCAAGGTCCACGGAGAGCTCTCCACCGTGATGGGAAAATATTCGAGAAGTTCGCCCTTCGCTTTGGGCAGGAATTTCAGGAAGTTTCGACGGGTCCGAGAATGAAAAATTCCAGAATCCCGCCCCGTGCCCCGACCAGCCCCTAATGCTCAACCGCCGATAGTCGGCAGGAATGAGCATGTGGGCTCTATCTTTTCCGGTCGCGAGACTGCCGATCGGCACACTCTTTTCCGAGTCCGCGGTTTTCAGTTCTCCGTGCACGTGAAACCCGTGGCTGAGCCGCCAGCGCCCCCACACCTCGGCACAGAGCACCTGGCCGGCGAGAATATCCGGAATGTCGAATTCCGCTTTTCCGCGCCCAGAAACCGTCTCCTGAATCACCACGGGCAATCCCACCCTTCCATGCGCTTTCGGGACAAGGGAAGAATGACACACCCCGAGGCATAGATCCAGAAGCAGGTGAGAACTCATGGCAATCGACTTGAAGAAGATTCAAGAGGACGTCGCCGAACTCAAGGAAGAGGTCAAAGACTCACAGCGTTCCATTCAGAAGTTCCAGGAGAAATTCGAGCATGGCCGGGCGAAGGGCGAGGTCGTAGGTGCCGCCGGTGTCGCCACCGGGGCCTCCGGTGAAGTAACCGGCGCTTCCTTCGGGTTGAAACTCTTCAATGCCGAACACACCTTCTTCGACGCCCAGGAAATGTACGACAAGTACAAGAGGCGGTCGCCGGAACAGCTGAAGCTGAGGCTCGACGAACTCGCCCCCCACGTCTTCCGTCTCCGATCCCTGCAGGTCCCGCAGGTCAGAGAGTTGGCGGGCAGGGCCCATGAGCGCATCAGTCTGCTCCAGCCCAGAGTGCGGGACGTGGAGTCCTCCCTGCGCGCCATGCGCAACCGGGTCAGCAACAACGTGCCGGCGGCCCGCAGCGCGAGTACGTCGAACCTCGGGAGCTTCTCGGATGCCGCAACCCACATCAACCGGCTGGAACAGCGAATCAACAGGTTGGTCAGCGCCATCGGCTGACGCGTCACCAACGAAGGGGAGATCTCGTGTCACTCATTCCCGCACTGACCCGCGCATCCGGAGCGGTCAACCGGTTCCGCTCAAGCACCAGTTCCACCGGGAACGCGGTCGGCGGCCTCCGCACCAAGCTGGGGCACACCGAGTCAGCTGTCGGACAACTGCGCGGCAAACTTCAAGGTGCTGAGTCCGCACTCGGCAAGTCACGCGGCAGCACCGACAAATTCAAAGGCTCCCTCGACAAACTCCGAGGCTCCGCCGACAAGGCCAAGAACGCCCTCCGCGACGTGAAGCGCCAGGCCGACGCCGTGGAGAAGTCCGTCGGCAAGGCCAGTAAGAACGCCGACAAGGGCGGGAAGTCCATGAAGGGACTCGGGAAGGGGCTCAAGGGGGCCTCCCTCGCGCAGAAGGGACTCAACCTCGCCATGTCGGCGAGTCCGTTCGGGCTGCTCATGACCCTGGCGGCGCCCCTCATCGCCCAGTTCGTGAACATGGACAAGGTCACCGCAGCCCTGCGGCGTGGCATGGCCGTCGCCTGGAAGGCGATCCAGTCCAGCACCCGTGGGGCGGTCGACTTCATCAAGCCGCTGGTCAAGGGGCTCGGAAATCTCATCCTCGCGCCCATCACGGGGCTCGCGACGGCTCTCAACGGGGTGTTCAACGTCCTGGCCGGGGTGAAGATCTCGATCCCCAGCTGGGTCCCCCGGTGGGGCGGCAAGTCCTTCGGCTTCCCCCGCCTGCACGTGCCCGTGCCGCACCTCGCACAGGGCGGCGTCGTCACGGCCCGCAGCGGCGGCCGGCTCGCGCTCATCGGCGAAGGCGGCGAGGACGAGGCCGTCATCCCGCTGTCCAGGCTGGAGCGCATGCTCAGCAAGGGCGGCGGCAGCCAGGCGGCCACCCTGCGCCGCCTCGCCGAGGCCATGGAGCGCCTCGCCGAGCGCCCCGTCCACGTGGACGTCGACTCGCAGACCATCGCCCGCGCCGTGTTCGCGGGGCAGCGCGCCCTCGCCCGACGCTGAGCCTCAACTCTCCGCGCACGGCCACCGAGCCCAACAGACAACAGAACAGGAGGAGTTCATGGCCAGGAACCTCTGGATCGGCACCCCCGGCCGGCTCCGCGAAATACGGCAGGCAGCCAAGAGCTGGGACCGTACCGCCGAGCTGAACGTCAGTGAATTCAAGGCACTTGAAGGGCGGATCACCACCTTCGCCCCCGCCCGCACCACCCGTCGCATGAAGCTCGCCTTCGACTGGCTGGAGCCCGCCGACGCCCAGCACCTCGTCCAGCTCGCCCGCCGCATCGGCACCGGCCGGGGCCCGCTCGCCGTGCTCGACCCGGCGTCGGTGAACCTGCTCGACCCCTATCAGGCGGCGGGCCAGTCCCAGGCTCCCGGTGGCGGCGACCACTGGTTCACCATGAACGGCGCCATCACCCTCGCCCCGTCCGCCGAGGGCAACACGGTCGCCGACTGCCAGGACGTGGCCGCCGCCGTCGGCTGGATCCACGGCACCTGGGCCGGCTGGCCCGTCGCGCCCGGCATGAAGGTGTCCTGGCTGCTCCCGGCCGGCTGGGACCCCGCCGTCGCCACAGCCCAGCTGGACTGGAAGGACGCGTCGGGCGGGTACCTCAGTACTAGCCAGGCCGTCGGCACCCAGGTCACCGGCACCGCCCCGGCGGGCGCCGCCTTCGCCACCCCGGTCGGGAAGCCGGGCGCCACCGGGCAGTTCGGGCTCGCGGGCGCCTGCTTCACCATCGGCGAGACCCCGGTCGCGAACGCGCTGGGCGACGGCTGCCCGGCCATGTCCGTCACCGCGTACGGCGACGTCCCGGCGACCCGGCTCCCGTACCGCAATGTCAGCATCGATCTGGTGGAGGTGCGCCGTGCAGCCCTCTGACGACGCGCTCGACGAAGCCCTCGCCTCCCCGGAGCGCGTCCCCGCGCACTCCACCCGGCTCGGCGGCAAGGAGTTGGGCCCGCAGGTCCAGTCCTGGAAGGTCGAGCGGGCGTACGCGACCGATCTGCCGGAGGCGATGCGGGCGTTCTCGGGCAGCGCGTCCGCCCAGCTGGAGCTCCAACTCGGCGGTGCAGCAGGGGTGAACGCCCCTCGCCTGTACTCCGCCTGGGCCGACCGCACGACCGGTGATGTCGTACGTCCCGGCCAGTCGGTCGTCCACACGGCGGGCGCGGGCTCCCGGACGCTCCCCGCGTTCCGCGGCACGGTCCGCTCGCGCTCCGCCGCCTCCGGCAGCGACACCGTGACCGTGCAGGCCCTGGACGGCGCGGAACGCCTGCGCGGCCCGGCCTCGCTGCCCCGGCCGTACCACGGCTATTACTGGGGGTACCCGGTCGCCACCGCCACCTGGTGCGTGGACGAGCTGCTCCGCCAGGGCGGCATCCACACCTGCCCGCCGCCGCGCGCACCCGAGGCGGACAAACTGGACGAGGCGCCGTTCACGGTGCTGTACGCCTCCCTGCACGGCGGCTTCAACTCGACGTACGGCCAGCCGGAAGTGCTGCCGCACCCGGCGACGTACGACTGGATCCGGGACGGTGCGCCCTTCGAGATCGCCCTGATGCCGAAGGCCGCGGGACTCACCGCGAGCTGGATGCCGCGTTCGCGCTTCGTGCTGCCGGGCAAGACCTTCCAGGTCGAATGCTGGGCCAACACCGCGCTCGCGCGCGGCAATACGGTCGAACTGACCGCGCTGTTCGACCGCAGCGGCGGTGCGTACGGCTCGATCAAGGCGAGCTTCGACACCTCCACCGGGGTCGTGGCCATCAGTTCGGGCACCAAGGACGGCACGTCGACCACCGTCACCTGGGGCTTCCCCAAGTTGCAGTCGCTGAAGGGCAATTGGCACCTGGGCATGACGGTGCAGACCGCGTCGAGCGGCGGCACCGTGTACCCGACCGTGCAGCCCCGGCTCACCAGCCCGGACGGCTCGTACCACCGGGGCGGTGTGTACACCTTCAGCGCGCCGGCCTCGGCGCAGCCGCGCGCCGAGCTGTTCCGGATCGACCTGACGACCGACATGGCCGTCGAGTGCCTGCAGGTCACCGACCGGGTGTGGGCGGACTCGGAGTCCTACACCCGAGAAGCCTGGGAGCAGCAGGGCGAGTGGGCCAAGGGTGCCGTGCTCGACACCCCCGAACTGCCGCTGTACGACATCCCCAAGGTCAGCGGCTCGCAGTGGGACGCGATCACCGAGATCGCGCGGGCGTCGATGTCCACGGCGGAATTCGACGAGCAGGGCATCTTCCGCTGGCGCGGTCCGGGGCGGTTCGCCAAGGTGCCGGCCGATCCCGATCTCACCGTCACGACCAGCAGAGACATCGCCTCCCTCACGGTCACCGAGGAGATCGACGCCTGCCGCAACTACTGCGAGCAGCCGTACCAGGACTGGACCGGCATCCGCTCCGCCACCGGCGATCCGGTGGACGACACCGCGGTGCGGGAGCTCAAGCCCAATGTCCCGGTCGATGTGAAGTACGCCCTCGCGGAGGAGGAGAACGACATCGGGCCACTGCTCGTCGTCGACGACTCCGCGCCGAGCGAGGGGCACCGGGTGCGGTTCGGCACGGCGGCGACCGGGGGCAGCTCCGTGAAGGGGACGGTCACGGTCAGCTGCTGGCGTGAGGGGCCGCTGTACGTCGTACGGTTCACCAATCGCGGTACGTCCAGCGTGTGGACGGTGACCAAGGACGGGAAGCCGTCCGTGCGGATCGTCCCGCAGAAGCGCACGGCCGACCCGAAGCAGCGGCGCTGGGCGTGGCTGAGCCCGAGCAGCCAGCAGTTCTACGGCAAGCAGCAGTACGTGGCGCCCGCGTCCGACTGGGTGCAGACGCAGGCCGCGTCGTCCACCCTGTCCCAGGCGATGCTCAATGCCGGGCGCTATCCGGTGCCGGTCCTCGGCGAGGTGGACGTGCTGCACGATCCACGGATCCAACTCGGCGATGTGGTAAGGGTGGTGGACTCTGCGGGTGCCGAGCTGGACACCCTCGCCTGGGTGGTCGGCCTGCGCATCACGCACACCGCCGGCGCCGCCCCGCAGCAGGTCCTCACCCTGCGCGGCACCGCGTACAACGGCGCGCCCGCCGATGCCGGACTCACCCCGGACGGGCCGGTCGATCCGCTGTACGGCAAGCAGCGCACCTACCTGTCGGTCACTGCGGGATACGCGACGCTCGAAGCGCTCACGACGAGCGCGGTCAGCTATCGCACGCTTCTGGAGACGACGGGAGCGGCGGCATGAGCGAGCCGGCGGAGCACCTGGACGGGGACGTCCCCGAGTACGCGCTGCCGGAAGGTCCGACCCCGATCGACAACCCCCTGGCGAGCGCCGACGACACCGGCATGATCCCCGGCGAGATCCTGCCGCCCCCGCTCTGGGGCTGAAGTCCCAACCCGCCTCTCAAGACTAGGAGTTCACCATGGTCGCGCTCACCCCGATGGGCAATCTCCCCTACCCCCAGCCCACCGATGCCGCGAATGTCCCGCTGCACCTGCAGTCCCTCGCCGAAGCCGTCGACGGCCGCACCGTCCTGCGCTTCACCGACGCCGCCGACCGCGAGGCGAAGGTGAAGGACCCGGTCGGCGGGATGGTCGCCTGGCTGAACAACCCGGGACGCCTCTTCTACTACCACCCGAACGCGAAGGTGTGGGCACCCGTCTTCCCCAACCCCTCTCACTGGTACAACTACCGGCCCAACACGACCGCTTCGGCCACCTACGTCGAGATCCCCACCGAGCCCCTGTCGGTCGGCTTCCTCGCCCCGCCGTCCGGCACCGTCCTCATCACCCTCGGCGCCCGCATGAGCAACAGCGCGGCGAGCACGGCCTATCTGTCGGCCGCCGTGAAGCAGAGCAGCACCGTGGTCAGCGCCGCCGATGATGCGCGGGCCGCGGTGGTCCAGGGCACCAACCTGGTCTCGGCGAGCATCCAGTACCCGGTCTCCGGCCTCACCCCCGGTCTCACCTACACGGTCACCGGCGCCTACCGCTCCGCCGCCGCCACCAACACCGCCACCTTCGTCAACCGCTTCGTCACCGTCGCACCCATGGGCTGACCACCCCTTGAGGAGGAGCACCATGTCCTCACCCCTGACCCCCGACGCCCTCGCCCGCGCCCTGCGCGACGAGGGCGTCCGCATGAGGGAACACGGCAACTGGAAGACGTACAACCGCAATCACAAGGGGAGTTGGGGCCCGGTCCACGGCGTCATGCTGCACCACACGGCGGGCCGGAAAAGCCTGTCCCTGTGCCGCACCGGCACTCCCGACCTCCCCGGTCCGCTGTGCATCGGCCTGATCTCCAAGGACGGCACGGTCCATCTGGTCGGGTACGGCCGTACGAATCACGCGGGCAGCGGCTCGACCGCCGTCCTCGACGCGGTACGCACCTCACGCGCCCTCCCGTCCCGCCCCGGCCCCGACGCCGTGGACGGCAACGCCCGTTTCTACGGCTTCGAGATCGAGAACCTGGGGGACGGGCACGATCCGTATCCGGCCGCTCAACTCGACGCGGTGGAGCGGTTGTCGGCAGCCATCTGCCGATCCCATGGCTGGCCGGGCGCACGCGTCATCGGCCACAAGGAGTGGACCCGCCGGAAGATCGACCCGTCCTTCTCGATGCCGACGATGCGCACGCGCATCGGCGCCCGCATCGGGACCACTTCCCCCAGGCCCCGTTACGCGCCCTTCCCCGGCACCGAGTTCTTCACGTCCAGCCGCCGCAGCGCACTGATCACGGCACTCGGCCGCCGCCTGGTCGCCGAGGGCTGCGGGCGGTACGCGGTCGGTCCCGGCCCCGAGTGGGGCGAGGCCGACCGGACCTCGTACGCCGCCTGGCAGCGCAAGCTCGGCTACGTCGGGGCGGCGGCAGACGGGATACCCGGCCGGATCAGCTGGGACAAGCTCCGCGTCCCGCAAGCCGATTGAGGAGGGCCGGCCGATGACCGATGCCACGCGCCGCACTGTGCGTACGACTGTCCAGACCCTGCTCGCCCTGATCCCGCTCCTCGCGGGCGACGCCACGGCCGACTCGATCCCCGCCCTCGCGGGCGTGGTGGCGGTGGCCGCCGCGCTCAGCCGGGCCATGGCGCTCCCCGAGGTGGAGCGACTGCTGCCGTCCTGGCTGCGGAAGGGGGCAGGTGGATGAGCCCCGCCCAGACCGAGGGCGTGGCCCTCGAACTGGAACGCCTGCGCCGCTCCGTCGACGTCGGCTTCGCCACCACCCGCGGCGACCTGGCCCTGCTCCTGCAACGCGCCGACCAGACGGACAAGGCCCTTGCCGAACACGAGGAACGCCTCGACGCCCTCGAACGCAGCCGCTGGCCCCTGCCGTCCCTGGCGGCGCTCAGCTCCTGCACGGCACTGATCGTGACGCTTTGGCAGGCGACGAGCCGCTAGCGGATGCGCCAACAGGGCGTGATTCACGCCTACTTGGGGTGATCGATACAACCAACCGGGGCCCTCGCGGGTCTGGCTGACCATGACTTCAGCCAGACCCGCAGCCCGCGGCAGAAGCGCCGCCCGGGCCCTCGCCGCAACCGCCGTCGTGGCAGCCACCGCAGGCAGCCTCCTCACCGTCGCGGCTCCGACCTCCGCCGCCGCGGTGGACTGCGCCTCGCCCGTCTACAAGCGGCAGTTCTTCGCCAACACCACCTTCTCCGGTACGCCGAAGCAGACGGACTGTGACGCGGCCGTCGACCACGACTGGGGCACCGGCGCCCCGGCCGCCGGCCTGCCGAGCAACTACTTCGGCGTGCGCTGGACGGTGACCCGGGACTTCGGTTCCGGCGGCCCGTTCTCGTTCCCCGTGGCGGCCCAGGACGGCCTGCGCGTCTACCTGGACGGCGTCCGCAAGGTCGACCTCTGGAAGAACGTGTCGGCGACACAGGCGAAGACCGTCGACCTCGACATCCCTGCCGGGAAGCACTCTCTTCGCATCGACTTCGTCAACTGGACGGGGGCGGCGAACGTCAAGTTCGGCTATGTGCCCCGCACTTCGGGCTCCGATGACACGACCGCGCCACTGGCACCGACCGGATTCACGGCGACGTACGACAACGACTCACGCAAGGCGCACCTGGCCTGGGACCCGAACAAGGAGATGGATCTCGGCGGCTACCAGGTGTACCGCCGGACCGGTGATGCGGCCGACTGGACGACGATCAGCGGCTCGGACCCCTTCACCGGCACCACCTTCACGGACGCCCCGCCGGCCACCGGCGAGACGTACCACTACCGGATCCGTGCCTTCGACCAGGCGGGCAACGGCTCCCCGAACAGCGCCGAGCAGCAGGTCGTCAGCCTCAACAGCGGGCCGGGCACTCCGACCGGCCTCACCGCGACGGGCACGACCGGGGGCAACACCCTTCGCTGGCAGCCCTCTTCGGGCCCGGTCGACCACTACGAGATCTGGAAGGTGTCCGACGGGCCGCAGGACCCGGACGACCCCCGTATCTCCGAGAGCCCGGCCTATACCGATGCGGGAGCCCGGCAGGGCGTCCCCGTCAGCTACCGGGTGCGGGCCGTGGACGCACAGGGACGCGTCTCTCCGTACTCGGAGACCGTGACGGCCACCCGTCCGGATCCGGGCCAGTCGCCGACGCCCTCGGGCGTCACGGCCTGGTACACCGACGGCGTGAACCACCTGTCGTGGGACGGCGGCGGATATCCGAATGCGAGCAGCATCCGGGTCTACCGCCTCGGCCCGAACGACGACACCTGGACCCTGGCCGGTGAGACCTCGGCCTGGAGCGACGGATACGACGATCCGGGCTGGTTCCATGCCAGGTACTACGTCGTCACCGTCGACGACTGGGGCAAGGAGTCCAACCCCGCCTACACCGGTACGTGAGGGCAACGTGATCGCAGAAGGGGCCGGGAGGTCTGTAACCTCCCGGCCCCTTCGGACAGTTGAGCGCTCGGTGTGCTGCTCCGATTAGTCCGACGACCGCTTGGGCCGCCACACCACCAACGCACTCGTCTGCTGCATTTCCTGGTACGGCACCAGATCACGTCGGTACGAGGCGTGGACCTGGGCCTCACGTTGCTGCATGGCGGCGGCGGCCCCCTCCACTGCGGAGGAGAGCTCCGCCACGCGGGACTGCAGCGCGGCGACCTGGTTCTCCAGCTCGATGATGCGCTTGATGCCGGCGAGGTTGATGCCCTCGTCCTGCGACAACTGCTGCACCTGGCGGAGCAGTTCGATGTCGCGGGCCGAGTAGCGGCGGCCGCGCCCGGCCGTGCGGTCCGGGGAGACCAGGCCGAGGCGGTCGTACTGGCGCAGCGTCTGCGGGTGCAGGCCGGAGAGCTGGGCCGCGATCGAGATCACGTACACCGGGGTCTCATCGGTCAGTTGGTACGGATTTCGTCGACGGCCGTCCATCTCAAGCTCCCTTCGCGGCCTGGAACAGTTCTTCCCGAGGATCGTGGTCCTCAGTCGCCTTGCGGTAGGACTCCAGTGCTTCCTTCGCCGAGTCGGAGAGGGAAGTCGGAACCGCCACCTCCACCGTCACGAGCAGATCGCCGCGGGTGCCGTCCTTGCGGACCGCGCCCTTGCCGCGGGCCCGCATGGTGCGGCCGTTCGGCGTGCCGGGCGGCAGCTTCAGGGTGACCGGCGGGCCGCCCAGGGTGGGGACCCGCACCTCGCCGCCGAGGGCGGCTTCGGTGAAGGACACCGGGACGGTGACCGTGAGGTTGTCGCCCTTGCGGCCGAAGACCGGGTGGGTGTCGACGTGCACGACCACGTACAAGTCGCCTGCCGGACCGCCCCGTTCACCTGGTGCGCCCTTGCCGCGGAGCCGGATGCGCTGCCCGTCCGAGACCCCGGCCGGGATGCGTACCTGCATGGTCCGCGAGGACTTCGCGCGGCCCGAGCCCTTGCAGACCTCGCAGGGGTCCTGGGCGATGAGGCCCCGGCCCTTGCAGTCCACACACGGGTCGGTGAGGGAGAACCCTCCGCCGCCGCCCCTCGACACCTGGCCCGTGCCGACGCAGGTCGGGCACACGCGCGGTGTGCCGTTCTTGTCGCCGGTGCCGGAGCAGGCCTTGCAGGGCTGCTGGGAGGACATGCGCAGAGGAACCGTCGCGCCGTCCACTGCCTCGGTGAAGCTGAGCGTCACCTCGGACTCGATGTCCTGGCCCCGACGCGGCTGCGTACGCGTGCCCGCGCCCGCACCGCCCCGGTTGAACAGACCGCCGAAGACGTCCCCGAGCCCGCCGCCGAAGCCGCCGGCGCCACCCTGGCCGCCTTGGCCGGCGCCGCCGCCCTGGGTGCCGCCTCCGAAGAGGTCGCCCAGGTCGAAGTTGAAGGTGCCGCCGCCGGCGCCGCCGGGACCGGCCCGGAAGCCGCCGTTGCCGAACAGAGCACGCGCCTCGTCGTACTCCTTGCGCTTCTTCGGGTCGCCGAGGACGTCATTCGCCTCGGAGATCTCCTTGAACCGCTCCTCGGCCTTGGCGTTCCCCTTGTTGGCGTCCGGGTGGAACTCGCGCGCGAGCTTCCTGTACGCCTTCTTGATCTCGGCCTCGGTGGCGTCCTTCGGGACGCCGAGGACCTTGTAGTAGTCCTTCTCGATGAAGTCCTTGGTGCTCATCCCCGGCGTCCCTCCTTCCGAGTGCCGGATACGTCAGCCCTGGTCGGGGCCACCGTTGTCCTTGTCATCCGTCGAAGCCTCGTCGGCCTCGGCGGCTTCCTTGCCCTCCGCGACGGTCTGCGCGCCGGGCTGCGGCTCGGCCACGGCCACCCGCGCGGGGCGGATGGTGCGCTCGCCGATCCGGTACCCCGGCTGCAGGATCGCCACGCAGGTCGTCTCGGTGACGTCCGGCGCGTACGAGTGCATCAGGGCCTCGTGGATCGTCGGGTCGAAGGGCTCGCCCTCCTTGCCGAACTGCTGCAGGCCCATCTTGGCGGCGACCGTCTCGAGCGACTCCGCCACCGACTTGAACCCGCCGACCAGCTCGCCATGTTCCCGCGCGCGGCCGATGTCGTCGAGGGTCGGGAGGAGTTCGGTCAGGAGGTTCGCGACGGCGATCTCCTTGACCGTGATCCGGTCCCGCTCCACCCGGCGGCGGTAGTTCTGGTACTCGGCCTGCAGCCGCTGGAGGTCGCCCGTGCGCTCGTTGAGCGCGGTGCGGACCTGGTCCAGCTGGGCCGTCAGACCTGCTGCCTGTGCTGTTGCGTCCCCGGCCGGGGCCGCCGCCCCCTCCTCGTCGGAGGGGGAAGCGGCCTTCGGCTCAGCGGCCTCGGGGGTGTCGCCGGAGGGGACGTCGGGCTGCTCTTCGAAGCCCGGGGTCTCCTCCGTCATGCGGCGCCGCCCTTGTCCTTGTCGAAGTTCGGCTTCTCGTCGTCGACGATCTCGGCGTCCACCACGTCGTCGTCAGCCTTGGCCTCGGCGCCCGCGTCACCGGCCGGCGGGGCGTCGCCGCCCGCGGCCTGCGCGGCCTGGGCGTCGGCGTACATGGCCTGGCCGAGCTTCTGCGCGACGGCCTGGACCTTCTCGGTGGCCGTACGGATCTCCGCGGAGTCCTCGCCCTTGAGCTTTTCCTTCAGCTCGACGATGGCTTCCTCGACCTCGGTCTTCACGTCGCCGGGGACCTTGTCCTCGTTGTCCGTGAGGAACTTCTCCGTCTGGTAGACGAGCTGCTCGCCCTGGTTGCGGGACTCGGCCGCCTCCTTGCGGCGCTGGTCCTCGTCCGCGTACTGCTCGGCCTCCTGGCGCATGCGGTCGACCTCGTCCTTCGGCAGCGAGGAGCCGCCGGTGACGGTCATCTTCTGCTCCTTGCCGGTGCCGAGGTCCTTGGCCGTCACGTGCATGATGCCGTTGGCGTCGATGTCGAAGGCGACCTCGATCTGCGGGACACCGCGCGGGGCCGGCGGCAGACCGGTGAGCTCGAACATTCCGAGCTTCTTGTTGTACGCCGCGATCTCGCGCTCGCCCTGGTAGACCTGGATCTGGACGGACGGCTGGTTGTCCTCGGCGGTGGTGAAGATCTCGGACCGCTTGGTCGGGATCGTCGTGTTCCGCTCGATGAGCTTGGTCATGATGCCGCCCTTGGTCTCAATGCCGAGGGACAGCGGGGTGACGTCGAGGAGCAGGACGTCCTTGACCTCGCCCTTGAGGACACCGGCCTGCAGGGCGGCGCCGATGGCGACGACCTCGTCCGGGTTCACGCCCTTGTTGGCGTCCTGGCCACCGGTCAGCTCCTTGACGAGCTCGGCGACGGCCGGCATACGGGTCGAGCCACCGACGAGAACGACGTGGTCGATCTCGGAGAGCGCGATGCCCGCGTCCTTGATGACGTTGTGGAACGGCGTCTTGCAGCGCTCCAGAAGGTCGGACGTCAGCTGCTGGAACTGGGCGCGCGTGAGCTTCTCGTCCAGGTGCAGCGGGCCCTCGGCGGACGCCGTGATGTAGGGCAGGTTGATCGAGGTCTCGGTGGACGAGGACAGCTCGATCTTGGCCTTCTCGGCGGCCTCACGGAGGCGCTGGAGCGCCATCTTGTCCTTGGACAGGTCCACGCCGTGGCCGTTGTTGAACTGCTTGACCAGGTAGTCGACGACGCGCTGGTCCCAGTCGTCACCACCGAGGTGGTTGTCGCCGTTGGTGGCCTTCACCTCGACGACGCCGTCGCCGATCTCCAGCAGGGACACGTCGAAGGTGCCGCCGCCGAGGTCGAAGACGAGGATCGTCTGGTCGTCCTTCTCGAGCCCGTAGGCGAGAGCGGCCGCGGTGGGCTCGTTGACGATGCGCAGGACGTTCAGGCCCGCGATCTCGCCGGCCTCCTTCGTCGCCTGGCGCTCGGAGTCGTTGAAGTAGGCGGGCACGGTGATGACCGCGTCCACGACCTTCTCACCCAGGTAGGCCTCGGCGTCACGCTTCAGCTTCTGCAGGATGAAGGCGCTCATCTGCTGCGGGTTGAAGTCCTTGCCGTCGATGGCCACCTTCCAGTCAGTGCCCATGTGGCGCTTGACCGAGCGGATGGTCCTGTCGACGTTGGTGACTGCCTGGCGCTTGGCGACCTCGCCGACGAGCACCTCGCCGTTCTTGGCGAAGGCGACGACGGACGGCGTGGTCCTGGCGCCTTCGGCGTTGGTGATGACGGTGGGCTCGCCGCCTTCGAGAACGCTGACGACGGAGTTAGTCGTGCCCAGGTCGATGCCGACCGCACGTGCCATTTTGGATCCTCCAGAGAACTTGAGTGGAACTGGCTCAAGAGTGCCATGCCGCTCGCCGCGGGTCAACAGAGCTGAGTCGACCCGACTCAACTTTTATTCTGGCCTTACGGGCAGGGGTGGGGGTGGTGGGGCTCGGGGTTTCCCCGTGGGCCCCTTGCGTCCCATGCGTCACAGCGGCTTTTGATTTCCCCCACCCCGCCCCTTCCCGAAAGTCCTGCGGACGGCTGGGGGTGGGTGGGGACGCGGGGTGGGTGGGGACGCGAAGTCCCCGCGGACGGCTTCGGGGGCTCCGCCCCGGACCCCGGATCGGCCTGCGGCCTCTATCCTCAAACGCCGGACGGGCTGATTTATCAGCCCGTCCGGCGTTTGAGGACTTTCGGGAAGGGGCGGGGCGGGGGAGGAAATCTCGACACAGCCATGCCCAGAATGCCCGGTTTGCTCGCAATTCGCACCCCGTCTCCTAGCCTGCCAGGCATGCAACCCACCCCCCTGACCCGGCGCATCGCGGCCAGCCCCCTCGCCCCCGTGGCCAACTTCCCCGTGCGGCTCGCCACCGTCGCCCGGCACAACGCGAAGGTGCTGAAGCAGTCCGGCAGTTGGCTGGTGCGTTCACGCGAGAACGCCTGCTTCACGTACGACCTGAAGGACGTGAACCGGGAGCAGCTCGCCTGGTTCGCCGCCACCGTCACCGGCCACCCGGTGAGCGAGCTCCGCGGTTACCTCGACGAGGTCGAGGCCGACCACGACCTCAGGGAACACCTGCGGCGCACCCTCGCCGCGAGCCCCCGTCGCCGTACCTGCGACCACCTGGTCCGCTATGCGCGCCGGGCCGCCGCGTACGCCGTGGTGCGGGCCCTGCGGCCCGAGCGGGTCGTGGAGGCCGGGGTGCATCGCGGGATCACCAGCTGCCTGCTCGCCGCCGCGCTCCTGCGCAACGGCAGCGGGCGGCTGACCACCGTGGACATCGATCCGCAGTACGGGGAGCTGGTACGAGGTCCGTACGCGGACGTCACCGATCGCGTCGTCGGGGATTCCGTGACGGAGCTGGGCCGGCTCGCACCCGGCAGCGTAGGCCTGCTGATGCTCGACACGTATGTGGGGCATGCGCATGAGACCGCCGAACTCGACGCCGTCGTACCGGCGTTGAACGAGCAGGCCGTGGTCATGTCCACCGCGAGCCACTGGCTGACCTCGCTCGGCGAGTGGTCGGAGCGGCACGGGCGGTCCTACCTGCACTTCCGCGAGGACCCGGCCGGGCACTGGCACCCCGGCGAGGGCTACGGCGCGTCCTTCCCCGGGCAGGGGATCACCCGATGAGCCTCGCCACCTGGTACCAGCGCTACGAGCAGTGGCAGGGCCTCGACCGGGCGCTGCAGCACTCCCCCGCCCAGGCCTGGTTCCGGTCCCGCGCGGCCACCCGGCTCGCGGTGCTCTGCTACCACGGCATCGAGGACGCGAGCGCCTTCGAGGCCCAGCTGGAACGGCTCACCCGGATCGCCTCGCCGGTGTCCCTGCGGCAGGTCGAGGCGGCCGTGCACGAGGGGCGCCCGCTGCCGCCGCGCAGTGTGCTGCTCACCTTCGACGACGGGGACCGGTCGCTGTACGTGGACGGGCTTCCGCTGCTGCGGGCGTACGGGGTGCCTGCCGTCGCGTATGTCGTCGCGGGGCTGATCGGGACGGACGAGCCGTTCTGGTGGGAGGGGCTGAGCGACGAGCTGGGGCATGCGGTGAAGCAGGTGCCGGACGCGGAACGGCGGCGCATGCTGGCCGAGTTGCCGGTCCGGCCCCGGCGGCAGCAGCTGTCGGCCGAGGAGTTGCGGGAGCTGGTGGACGGTGGGGTGGCCGTCGGGAGTCATACGTTGACTCATCCGTGCCTCGACCGGTGCGAGGGGGCGGCCGTGGAGCGGGAGATCGAGGACGCGCACCGGTTGCTGACGGGGTTCCTCGGGGTGGCGCCGACCTCGTTCGCCTATCCGAACGGGAACTTCGATCCGCGCGCGGATCGGCGGCTTGCCTCGCTCGGGTACCGGACGGGGTTTCTGTGCGATCACCGGCTTACCGCGCCCGGGTTGCAGCATGCGCTGCGGCTGAGTCGGCTCCGGGTGTCGACGCTTACGACTCCGGCGCGGTTCGAGACTGTGCTTTCGGGGTTGCAGCCTGCGGTGTTCCGTACGGGGCGGGGAGCGGTTTCGGCGCTGCGTCGGGTGCGGGCCGTGGGGCGTTGAGGCATTCTTTCGTCCCCACCCCACCCCTTCCCGAAAGTCTGCGACGCCTTCCGCCCTTCGGGCGGTGTCCTCAAACGCCGGACGGGCTGAATATTCAGCCCGTCCGGCGTTTGAGGACAATCTTTGAAGCCGGCGGCAGCCTTACGGGAAGGGGCGGGTAGGGGAAAGAATCAGTTGCCTCAACACCCCGTCGATCGAAGCCCCGCAAGCCCGCAACGCGTCATACCCCGCCCCCCACGGATCCGCGACGTCATCCGCGGCAGCGGGCGGCACCGGAAGGGTGCCCCGGGCCGAGGCAGCACGTGCCACGCCCCCGGGCGTGAGGTCCCCGGAGAGCCGTACGAACTCGCGGAGCGTGAAGCTGCGCCGCAACCCCGCGGGCCACAGCCGCACCGCCGCCTCCCGGTGCTCCCGCGCGAGCCCGAGCACCAGGTCGGCCCGCGACACCAGCTCGGCCGTCAGCCGCCGGGAGGTGAAGTCCCGGCCCTGGCCGCCCAGTTCGGCGAGGACCGAGCGGGTGGCCGTGTCCATGCCGGGCACGGACCCCGCCTCGGTGCCCGCGCTGGACACGGTCAGCGACGGGGCGTGCAGGGCCAGCAGGCGCTCGGCGAGCACGGAGCGGTGGACGTTGCCCGTGCAGACGAACAGCACCGAGAACCCGGAATCAGAACGGGAATCAGAACGGGAATCGGAAGGGAAATCGGAAGGGGAACTCATCGTGCCCACACCGCATCGGACGCGCTCACTTCTCCCCCGCCAGATACGACAGCGCGACTCCGTCACGCGGCCGGCTCCGGGACGGCCGCGGCGGCGGCATCCGGCGCGAGGACGTGTCGTCCGAGGCGTCCTCGGGGCGCGGGTCGCCGTATCCGCCGTAGGCCCCGTACCCCTTGGACTTGGGCGCGGGCGCCATGCTGAAGACCGTGCCGAGGGTGCGTACGCCCACCGTGCTCAGCGCGCTCGCAGCGGTCCGCACCTGCTCCCGCGACGTGCTCGACGCGCGTACCACGAGCAGCGCGCCCTGGGCGAGCGGGGCGAGGCCGACCGTGTCCGCGACCGGCAGGAGCGGCGCGGTGTCGACGATCACGGCCTCGTAGGCGGAGGCGAGTTCGCGCAGGAAGTCGCCCATGCGGTCGGAGGCGAGCAGCTCGGTCGGGTTGGGCGGGATCGCGCCGCTGGTGAGGACCGCGAGGCCGCTGGGGCCCTGCTGCATCACCTCGGCGATCGAGGCCCGGCCGATCAGGACGGTGGTCAGGCCCGCGTCCTGGACGAGCCCGAAGGTGCGGGCGACGCACGGGCGGCGCAGGTCCGCGTCGACGAGGCAGGTGGTGACGCCGGCCTCGGCGAGCGAAACCGCCAGGTTGGCCGCGGTGTTGGTCTTGCCCTCGCCGGGCAGTGAGCTGGTCACGACCATCACCCTGGGGCGGTCGTCGACCTGCGCGAACTGAAGGTTGGTGCGCAGTCGGCGGAAGGCCTCGGCGCGCGCCGAGTGTCCGCTGTCGCCCGTGGTCAGCGGGTGGTCGGGGGCCGCCTTGTCGTAGGGGATGGAGCACAGGACGGGCAGCGCGGTCAGCTCGCTGAGGGCCTCGGCGCTCTTGAGCGTCGTGTCGAGGGTCTCCAGGAGGACGACGAGGCCGGCGCCCAGGAGCAGCCCGCCGAGGATGCCCGCCGCCATGTTGAGCAGCGGCTTGGGCGAGACGGGCGCACCGGGCACGGCCGCCTGCTGGGTGATGCCGAGCGAGACCGGCGCGAGGGACGAGCCCTGCGGGGTCTCCAACTGCTCGACGACGTCCGAGAAGCGCAGCGCCACGGCGTTGGCCACGCGGGCGGCCCGGCCGGGCTTGGTGTCGGTCACGACGATGTTGATGAGCACGGTGTTCAGCGGGGCCTCGGCCTTGATGCGCCCGGCCAGTTCGCCGGAGGTCAGGCCCGGCTTCAGCTCGCGGGCGACGTGGTCCGTGACCTGACGGGTGGCGACGATCGCCACGTACGACTGGACGCGTGACTGCAAGAAGCTCTGGCCCTGGTTCAGCTGGACGGTGTCGCCGCCCGAACGGGCCGCGACGAAGAGCTGGGCACGGGCCTCGTACTCGGGTGTGGACAGTGCGGTTGCCGTCCAGCCTGCCGCGGCACCGAGCAGCAGACAGACGAGCGCGACCGGCCAGCGTCTGGCGATCACCTTCAGGAATCCGTGGAGATCCACGTGCGTGCTCCTTGCGAGATGTGCGACGTATGCGACAGGTGGGGACGGTGGATCAGGGGCGGGACTGGCTGCGCAGCCAGGCGTAGGTCTCCGCGAGGCCGTCGGGCAGCGCGATCTCCGGCTTCCAGCCGAGGCCGTTGATCAGGCCGGTGTCGAGGAGCTTCTGCGGGGTGCCGTCGGGACGGGAGGCGTCCCACTCGACGCTCCCCTGGTAGCCGACGGTGCGGGCGATGAGCGCGGCGAGCTCGCGCAGCTCCAGGTCCGAGCCGGTGCCTACGTTGACGGGGGCGTCGCCGTCGTAGTTCTCCAGGAGGAACAGGCAGGCCCGGGCCAGGTCGTCGACGTGCAGGAATTCGCGGCGTGGCGTGCCGCTGCCCCAGTGGGTGATGCGGGAGGCGCGCCGGCTGTGGGCCTCGTGGGTGCGCTGCAGCATCGCGGGGACGACGTGCGAGGTGCGCGGGTCGAGGTTGTCGCCGGGGCCGTAGAGGTTGGTCGGCATCGCGGAGATGTAGGGCAGTCCGTACTGCCTGCGCAGCGCCTGGATGTGCAGGATCCCGGAGATCTTGGCGATGGCGTACGCGTCGTTGGTGGGCTCCAGCGGACCCGTGAGCAGCGCCGACTCGGGGATGGGCTGCGGGGCGTGCTTGGGATAGATGCAGCTGGAGCCGAGGAAGAGCAGGCGCTCTACGCCGAACTCGTGGGCCGCGTCCAGGACGTTGAGCTGGATGCGGAGGTTGTCGGAGAGGAAGTCGACGGGGCGCGCGGCGTTCGCGGCGATGCCGCCGACCCGGGCCGCCGCGAGGACGACGACCCGGGGGCGCTCGGCGGCGTACAGCCTGCGTACCGCGTCCCTCTCCCGCAGATCGGTGACGTCCGAGGAGCGCAGCAGCAGGTCGCCGAAGCCCTGCTCGGTGAAGTGGCGCACCAGCGCGGAGCCGACGAGGCCGCGGTGTCCGGCGATGTGCACGCGTGCGGTGCGGCTCAGCTCGGCAGGGCTCAGGGTCCGGAGTTCCACGCTGTGCATCCCATCGGATCGTCCCGGTATGTCCGAACCATGAGATTAGCCACTTATGCGGCACTCTTCCGGTAGCGCCCTACCCGAGGAGCTCATGTGGTGCAACCGCAGCAGCCATCGCGCCTTGCCGTTCTGATGACCAGTCACAACCGGTGCGAGACAACCCTGTCGGCGATCGAAGCCCTCGACCGGCAGTCCGGGCTGCCCGAAGGGACGGCCGTGGACATCTACCTGGTCGACGCGGGCAGCAGCGACGGCACCCCGGACGCGGTACGCCGTCTCCACCCGGGCGTCCACCTGATGAGCGTCGGATCCGATGTCTTCTGGGGCCAGGGCATGCGCATCGCCAGCCGCAACAGCCGGGGCGCGGGCAGCCCGCACTTCACCCACCAGCTGTGGCTCAACGACGACGTGGAGCTCGCCACCGACGCGCTCGCCCACCTCCTGGTCACCGCCGAACAGGTCGGCGAGGACGCCGTGGTGGTCGGCGCCGTGCACGCGCGGGGCGACCACGGACACACCACCTACTCGGGCCGCCGCGGCCGCGCCCTGCACCTGGTCGAGCCCACCGGCCGGCCCGAACCCTGCGACACGTACAACGGCAACGTCGTCCTCATCCCCCGCGCGGTGCGCGAGCGCGTCGGCGACATCGACCGGCGCTTCCGGCACGGCATGGGCGACTACGACCACGGCTTCCGGGCCCGCAAGGCGGGCGTGCCCGCCTATGTGGCGCCCCGTCATGTCGGGGCCTGCGACACCAATCCGCCCCTGACCGGTTCGCACGAGCCCGGCATCGGCGTGCGCGAGGCCCTGCGCCGGGTCACCTCGGTGCGCGAACTGCCCACGCGGGCCTGGTGGGCGTACTGCCTGCGGCACGGCTGGCCGTGGGCGCCGGTGCACATGGTGTCGCCCTATGTGCGGACCGTGGTGCGGGCGGGGGTCGGCAGATGGAACTGACCCCCTCCGCCCTCCTCCTCGCCTCGACGGTCCTGCTCGCGTTCGGCTTCCTGGTGTGGGGCTGCTGCAGGCGGCCGTTGTGGGGCATCGTGCTGTTCGCGGGGGCCCGCCTGTGGGAGTCCCTGAGCACCGACACGGCGGGCCTGTCCGCCACCGGTGTCGACCTGATGGCCGCGGACGCGGTCGCCCTGGTCCTGTTGTGCGCCGCCGCCCCGCGACTCCTCAGCGGGGGGCGGCTACGGCTGCCCGCGCCGGTCGCGCTCGTGGCGCTGTGCGTCCTCGGCGGCACGCTGGTTGTCTCGGCCGCCCGCGGGATCGCCGTCGTCGGGCTGCAGCGCACCGGGCTCGACGCCCGCCCGGTCTTCCAGCTCTGCGCGGTGGCACTGTTCGCGGCCACCTTGCCCGCGACCCGGGCGACCCTCACCTTCTTCGTACGCCTCTGGGCCTGCTACGCCATCGTGCTGTGCGGGGCCGTCCTGCTGTGGTGGCTGGACACGGGGATCGGCGGCGCCGGACAGAACGTGGCCGTCGACGGAGTGCTCACCGAGGCCCGGCCGCTGAGCGCCATGGAGTCACTGGTCATCGGCCAGGCCGCGGTGCTGCTCCTCTACCGGTACGGCGCCTCGATGCGCGCCCGGGTGCTCGCGGTCTCCATGGTGGTGATCGTCATCCTGATGCAGAGCCGCTCGGGCTGGATCGCCTGCGCGGCGATGTGCGCCTGCCTCCTCGTCCGGCGCGGGCGCGCCGGCGCTTCCCGGCTCGCGACCCTCGCCCAGGCCGCCGGCGTCGTCTCGTTCCTGGTGCTCGCAGGACTGCTCAACCAGTCCAGCACGGTGGCGGACAGCCTGCTCACATCGAGCCAGGACACCACGACCTTCACCTGGCGCGTGGACAACTGGCTGTCGGCGCTTCCCGTGCTGCACAGCCCCGGGGACTGGATGCTCGGGGTGCCCCTCGGCGGGGACACCCGGCGTCTCGTACCCGGCGGCCTCACCGAGGTGTCCATGCACAACCACTTCCTGGACGTCCTGGTGCACCAGGGCCTGCTCGGCGTGGCGGCCCTCGTGGCCCTCTACGGGTGCGTGTGGCGCCGGGCCTCGCGCGTCCCCGACGGCACGCTCCTGAGGGCCCTCGTGCTCGGCCTGGTCACCTTCTCGATCACCTATCCGCTCCGGCCCGAACAGGCCCTGCTCCTCGGCCTGTTGGCCGTCTTCGCCGGTCGCCGCCCCGATCCCCCCGTCGTGTCCCTGCCCCTGCCCGCCCGCCCCATTCTGGAGACGCCATGCCCCGCCGTACCGCGCTGATCACCGGCATCACCGGCCAGGACGGCTCGTATCTCGCCGAACTCCTCCTGGAGAAGGGCTACACGGTGCACGGCCTGATGCGCCGCTCCTCCACCTTCTCCACGGCCCGCATCGACCACCTCTACCAGGACCCGCACGAGCCGGACGCCCGCCTCAAGCTCCACTACGGAGACCTCGCCGACGGCTCCCGCATCACCACGCTCCTGGAGCAGATCCAGCCCGACGAGGTCTACCACCTGGCCGCCCAGTCCCATGTCCGGGTCTCCTTCGACGAACCCGAGTTCACGGGTACGACGACGGGCCTCGGCACCACCCGCCTCCTCGAGGCGATCCGGATGACGGGCCTGCCCTGCCGCTTCTACCAGGCGTCCAGCTCCGAGATGTTCGGCGCGACCCCGCCCCCGCAGGCCGAGTCGACGCCGTTCCACCCGCGCTCCCCGTACGCCGCCGCCAAGGTCTACGCGTACTGGATCACCCGCAACTACCGTGAGGCGTACGGCATCCACGCCGTCAACGGCATCCTCTTCAACCACGAGTCCCCGCGCCGCGGCGAGACCTTCGTGACCCGCAAGATCGCCCGCGCGGCGGCCCGGATCGCGCGCGGCGAGCAGGAGTTCCTGCACCTGGGCAACCTGGAGGCGCGCCGCGACTGGGGCTATGCGCCGGAGTACGTGGACGCGATGTGGCGCATGCTGCAGACCGACACCCCCGACGACTACGTGGTGGCCACCGGCACCAGCTACAGCGTCCGCGACTTCCTCACCTTCTGCTTCGAGCACGTCGGTCTCGACTGGGAGCGCCATGTCCGCTTCGACGAGCGGTACTTGAGGCCGTCCGAGGTGCCCGACCTGATCGGCGACGCGTCCAAGGCCGACCGCGAGCTGGACTGGCGGCCGACCGTGCGCACGCCGGAGCTGGCCCGCATCATGACCGCCGCCGAGCTCGACGCACCCGCCCCGGTGCCCGCGCCCGCCCGCGGCGACGCCCAGGCACTGCTGCCGCGATGACCGCGCCCCTGGTCCTGCAGATCGCCAACGAGCCGGTCCTGAGCGACAGTTCACGGTTCGTCCGGGCCTTCGGCACGCTCGCCGCCGAAGGCCTGATCAGCCACACCGCGCTCTCGCCGGTCTCCCTCCTCCCGGCCGGATTCCCGGCGGCCCTCGAAGGCACCCGGGCCGCACTGCGGGGCCTGCGGCCCGATGCGGTGTTCGTGCAGTCGCCCGGCGCCTTCCCCTGGACGCCCGCGCTGGTACGGGAGTTGCTGGCCTCGCTCGGCAATCCGCCCGTGGTGTGCTGGGAGGGCGACGCGTGGGGCGGCCGCAAGCGGCTGCCGGCCCCCACCGCGGCCTGGCTCGGCGAGGCCACGACGGTGTTCAGCGTCGCCCTCGGCCCGCAGCGGGCGCTGCTCGGACAGCACACGGACGCGCCCGTGCGGTACGTGCCCAACGTGCTGCCCCTGCCGTGCGACGACACCCCGGTACCACCGCCCGCCGCGGCGCGCGCCGACGCCGTGCTGATGGGCAACCGCTATGTGCGCCTCGGCTTCCTGGAGCGCGTCGACGGCAACCTCGACCGGGCCCGCGTGGTGCGCGGCCTGCGCTCCCTGCCGGGCTGCCGGCTCGCCGTGCACGGCACCGGCTGGCGCGGCCGCGGCGCGCTCGGCCCGGTGCCGTACGAGCGGCAGCCCGAGTTCCTGCGCCACGGCCGGATCGCCGTCGGCTGGGACCACTTCCACCACTACGCCGGCTTCTACTCGGACCGCATGCCCATCTCGTTCCATGCAGGGCGCCCACTGGTCAACTCCCGCCAGCCGGACCTCGATTGGCTGCCCGGCCCCGACCACGGTCTGCATCTCGCGGCCACCCCCACCGAGGCCGTGCACGCCGTGCGGGACCTGCTCACCGCCGATCCGGAGGCGCTGCACGCCGCCGCCTTGCGCGGCCGGGCCTGGGTGCGCGAGCGCCTCACCGACCACGAGGCCCTGCTCCACATGCTCGGCTTCCTGGTGCCCCTGCCCGCCCCGCCCGCCGACCCGTGGCGGGCCTTCGACCGGGATCCGGTCGGCGTATGAGGCGACGTACAAGAGACCTTCGGTCATGACCCGTGCCCGCTCCGCCGTACGCAGCGTCGCCTGGAACTACGGCGGATCCGTGGCCGCCGTGGTCCTCCAGCTCGGCTACACCGCCCTGACCAGCCGCCTCGTCACCCCGGCCGCCTTCGGCGCGTACGCCACGGCCCTCACCGTCGCCGGCGTGCTCAGCTATCTGTCCAACAGCGGCATCGGCACCACGCTCCTCGCCGCCGAGCGGCTCACCCGCCCGCTCACCTCGCTCGCCCTGCGCATCGGCCTGGTCAGCGGCGTCCTGTGCTTCCTCGCGGGACAGGGCGCCGCATCCGCGCTCGGCCTGGTCGACGCCATGCCGGAGGCCGAACCCCTGCTCCGGCTGCTCGCCCTGCAGTTCCTCTGCGCACCGCTCGCCGCAGCCGCGACCGCCGCGCTGCGCCGCTGCGGCCTGGTCGTCGCCGTGGTCCTGCTCGAAATCACCGGCCAGTTCACCGGAATCGCGGTCTCGGCGACGCTCCTGATCTCCGGATCCGGTCCCTACGGCCTCGCGGTGGCCTCACCCCTCGCCTCCGGGACCGTCCTTGCGGGCTCGCTCTGGCTGCTGCACCGGCAGCGGCTGCCGGACGGACCACGGCCCACGGTCCGTGAACTCCTCGGCTCCTCCGGCTTCTTCAGCGGCCACAGCCTCTTCCAGTACATGAGCTCATCGGCCCCGCTCTGGGTCACCGGCGCCCGCCTCGGCCCCACCGCCGCGGGCCACTACTCGCGGGCCTCCATGTTCACCGGGCTGCCCCTGACCTTCCTCGCCACGGGCATCAACCGCACCACCACCCCGATGCTCGCCGAGAACCGCGGATCTTCTCCACAGGCTGTGTACGACGTGGTGTGCGCGGCCTCCGCCGTCGGCCTGGTCGGCTTCGGCGCGGCGGCGGGCCTCGGCCCGGCGGCCCTCAACCTGCTGCTCGGCCCCGGCTGGACCGAGGCCGCGCTGCTCGTCCCGGTCCTCGCCGTCGGCGCCGCCTGCTCGCTGCTCGCGGCGGTCGGCGACAGCGTCGACCAGGCGCGCGACGACCGGCGGGCGCTGCTGCGCTCCCAGCTGTGCGCGACCGCCGCGGCCGCCGTCACCCTGGGCGTCGCCGCCCTGCAGGGCAGCCTGCTCCTGGCCGCCGCCGCCGCGGTCACCGCGCCGCTGTGCGCCCACGCCGCCCAACTGCTGCGCTGGCGGCGGCACGACACCGTCCCGGTCCGGGACGTCCTGCACGCGCACGCCGTGCACGCCCTGGCCGGCGGCTCGCTCCTCGTCGGCTGCCGCTGGGCATCGGCCGGCCACCTCCCCCTCACCGGGCTGCTCACCGGCCTGGTCACGGCCCTCCCGCTGGCCGGCTGCGCCTTCCTGCTGCGCACCCGGCTTCCGCTCTACGCCGTGGCCAGGCGCCGCGGTCTCACCCCTTCCCGCTAGGAGCCCCCCGTGGCCGATCCGCCCCTCGTCCTCCAGATCAGCAACGAGGACCGCGACTACGGGGAAGACAACGCTTTCGTACGCGGCTTCACCGAGCTCGCCCGCGAAGGCGTCCTGCGCCACGTCGGCGTCCTACCGGCCGCGGAACCCGGCCGCCTCGCGCACCTCTCCTCGCACCTGCGCCCCGATCTCGTCCTGGTCCACACACCGCAGCCCCTGCCGTGGACCGCACACGAGGTCGCCCCACTGCTGCGGAACCTCGGCTCACCACCGCTCGTGGTGTGGGAGGGCGACGCCTGGGGCGGGCGCGGGAAGCCGCTGCGGGAGCGCAACGTGGCGTGGATGCGGTCGGCCGAGGCGGTGTTCAGCGTCGCGCACGGGCCGCAGGCCGAGCTGCTGCGCAAGGCCTCGGGCCGGCCCGTGCACTACGTCCCCAACACCGTGCCGCTCGCCTTCGCTGCCCCCGAGGCCCAGCCGGTCCGGCCCGAGGGGGTCGCCCTGCTCGGCGCCCGTATGACGTACTGCGGCATCGAGCTCATCCGCGACGACCGCGAACGCACCGAGCTGGTACGGCGGTTGGCGGCCACGGTGCCCGGCTTCTCGGTGTACGGAAAGCGCTGGCGCGGCCCGTACGCCCGTGGCCCCGTCCCCTACTTCGAGCAGCAGGCCGCGATGCGCCGCGCCCTCGTCACCGTCGGCTGGAACCGCTACCGCGGCTACCCCGGCTTCTTCTCCGACCGGCTGCCCATCGCGATGGCCTCGGGACGCGTCCACGTCTCGTCCCGGCACCCGGACCTCGACTGGCTGCCGGGACCCGACGACGGGCTCCATCTCCTGGACAGTCCGGCCGAAGCGGCCGACTGCGTAAGGGCGTTGCTCACCGAGGATCCACGGCTGCTGCTCGACCGGGCCGCACGGATGCGCCGCTGGGTCCTGGACCACCTGACCGAGACCCACGCCCTGCGCCACATGCTCGCCCCGTTCCTGCCCGCCGCGCCACCCGCCGGGCCGTGGACGGGTTTCGCGGCACCCCGCCCCCTCACCGGCGCCCGCGCCCCGGAAGGACCCCGATGACCCCCGCCGCCGTCACCGCCACCGGAACCGGCACCGCTCCGAGTGCCACCACGGCCCTGCGCGATCTGATCCTGCGCACCCCGGGCGCTCAGCGCGCGGTGCGCGCCGCGGCCGACCGGGACTGGCTGCCCCCGTCGGTGTGGGCCCGGCTCCAGCCGTCGGGGGTGTGGCCGGTCCGGGCCCCGGACGGCAGCACCTTCCGGTACGCGTGCGGCGAGGACGACGCGCTGGCCCGCAGCGTGGTGTGGACCCATATGCGGCACTGGGAGGAGACCACCTGCCCGGTCTTCTTCGAACTGGCCCGCAAGGCAAGGCGCTTCGTGGACATCGGCGCATACTCCGGCATCTACACGCTGCTCGCCTGCCGGGCCAACCCGGACCTGACCGCGGTCGCCGTCGAGCCCAATCCGGCCGCCCGCCGGCTGCTGGTGCGCAATGTCGAGGTGAACGGCCTGGAGAGACGGGTCCGGGTCTGCGACAAGGCCCTCTCGGACACCTCGGGCCGCACCCGGCTCGCCATCCCCGCCGATGTCACCGCCGCCTCCCTGCTGCCCCCGAGGGGCGCCCACCGCAGCGTGGACGTGGAGGTCGTCACCGGCGACGGACTGCTCGGCACGGAGCCCGTGGACCTGGTGAAGATCGACGTGGAGGGCCTGGAGGCCCAGGTCCTGCGCGGCATGGAGCGCGTGCTGCGCGCCCATCACCCCGCGCTCGTCGTCGAGTGCCTGGACGCGGCGGCCCTCGAAGCGGTCCGGTCGACGGCCCACGACTTCGGCTACCGGCGGGTGACCCACCTGAGCAGCACCGGCCCCGTACCGGCCGTACCCGGCACGACCCCGCTGCCCCGGTACGCCAACTTCCTCCTCACCCAGGACTAGCCCATGACCTCGAACTCCGCGTTCCCCCGGCGCATCGTCCTGGCCGTGTCCGCCCTGTGCCTGGTGGCCTGCCTCCCGTCCTGCCGGCCGGTCGAGGCGCCGCTCGACGACGCCGCCAGGAGCGGCGCCGCACGGGTGCCGGCCGCCGCGGGCCCGGCCGCCGCGGGCCCGGCCGCCGCGGGCCCGGCCGCCGCGCGCGGGAACGCCGCACCGCGCGTCATCCCCGCGCTGCGGGAGTGGCGGGGCGGGCAGGGCACGTTCCGGTACGGGAACGGGTCACGCATCATCCGCAGCCGGGCGCACGCCGCCGCGCTCGCCGGGACATCGCGCACGTTCGCCGCGGACCTGGCGGCCCTGACCGGCCGCAAGCCCGCCCAACTCATGGGTACCGCAAGGGACTTGAGGAGAGGCGACATCCTCCTGACCCTGGGCTCCCGCGACCGCACGCTAGGCCGGGAGGGCTACACCCTCCGCGTCACCGGCCACGCGACCGTCGGCGCACGCACCGACACCGGGGCGTTCTACGGCACCCGCACCCTCCTCCAACTGCTCCACCAGTCGCGGGCCGTACCCCGGGGCACGGCCCGCGACTGGCCGAAGTTCCCCGAGCGCGGCCTCATGGTCGACAACGGCCGCAAGTTCTTCGCCCCGCGCTGGCTGGCCGCCCACATCAAGGAGCTGTCCTACCTCAAGCTCAACTACCTCCATCTGCACCTGTCCGACAACGAGGGCTTCCGCGTCGAGAGCACCTCGCACCCGGAGTTCGTGGCCGCGGACAAGCTCACCAAGCGGCAGGTGAAGGACCTGATCGCACTCGCCGCCCGCCACAAGATCACGGTGGTGCCGGAGTTCGAGGCGCCGGGCCACATGCGGGCCGTCCTGGGCCAGCACACGGACCTCCGGCTCGTCAGCCGGACCGGCGAGGTGCACCAGGACCGGATCGACCTCAGCAAGCCCGGTGCGTACAAGCTGATCAGGGAGATCTACACCGAGTACCTGAAGCTGTTCCCCGGCCCCTACTTCCACATCGGCGCCGACGAATACCGGGCCGACGCCGACGCCCACCCCCAGATCCTCGCGTACGCCCGCAAGCACTACGGCCCCAAGGCCAACGCCAAGGACACCTACCTCGGCTTCATCAACTGGGCGAACCGCCTCGTGCGGGCCGCGGGCAAGACCACGCGCGCGTGGAGCGACGGCGTCGGCGGCGGCAGCGCGGTCAAGGTGGACCCGAACGTGATCCTGGAGTACTGGTACACCCACGGGCTCACACCGCAGCAGCACGTCGACAACGGGCACCGCATCCTCAACGCGAGCTGGGTGCCCACGTATTACATCCTCGGCGGCAACAAGCCCGACACGGTCTTCGGGTACGAGAAGTGGCACCCGAACCTCTTCCAGGACGGCGGCACCCTCCGGCCCGCCTCCCGGTCCAGGAACCTCGGCGCCAAGCTCCACGTGTGGTGCGACATGCCGGAACTCCAGACCGAACAGCAGGTCGCGGCCGGCCTGCGCGAGCCGCTGCGGATGCTCGCCCAGCAGGTCTGGGGCTCGCCCCGGCCGGCCAGGACCTGGGCCCGGTACCAGCCCCTGATCAACAGGATCGGCCGCAGTCCGGGCTGGCCCCGCGCCCTGAAGGACTGACTACCCGGACCGAGCCGTCAGCCCCGCTTCCTCGCGACGATCCCGAACGTCGACGACGGGAAGAACCGCTCGCCGACGGCCTGCAGCCCGCCGTTCTGGGTGGACCAGTAGCGCTGCACCCGTACGTCCTCGAAGGAAGCGGCGAGGAGCGTCCGCAGCGCCTCCTCGTCCACGCCGTCACGCACGACGTGGTACTCGACCATGTCGGCTTCCTTCGTCTCGTCGAACACCCCGCGGAACCGCCGCAGTTGGGTGTCCAGACCCCGCCGGAAACTGCCCTGCCCGAGACGCCAGAGGTAGTACGCCCCCTTGTCGAGCCGCATCGACGTGCGGGTCCGGCGCGGGTACCAGAGCGGGTCCTGGACGCTCAGGAACGATCCGCCGGGCACGATGCGCTCGACGAGACCGGACACGGTCGCCAGGTAGTCGGGAATGTGGTGCAGGACGGAGATGCAGACGGCGGCGTCCAGCTCACCGACCTTGCTGACGCTCGTCCCGTCCGGGTCGTGCACCACCGTGACGCCCGGGTTGTGCCGGAAGCGCTGGCGCAGGACCCGCGCGCTCGGCTCGCTCATCTCGGTCACGGTCACCTGGGCGCCGGCCGCCACCAGGTGGTCGGTGAACGTGCCGTGCCCCGCGCCCAGTTCGAGCAGCCGGCACTGCCCGTTGCGGTCGATGGTCTCGCTGACCACGGCCTGCAGCTGATCGATGATCCGATCACGGAGCCCTTGATGACGGATGTGCGGAGAGCCCTTGGCGTAGTCGTGGTCCGTGCCGTGGGCGAGTTCCTGGAGATCGCCCATCGTGCGGGCCACTGTCGTGTCGGTCATAGCGGAACAGTATGAGTACGACATTGATCGTTATCGGCCGTATTCAACGGCCGTCCGGAACTTCACACGATCAGCCCCGGCCACCTGGGACGACTCGGAATCAGGCCTAGGACTTGTCGAAATACGGCCCCTGGGACCGTGGCGCAGCTCGCAGCTCGGCCCAGATCGTCTTGCGCGGGACCTGCCCGTCCGACACACCCCACCGCTCGGCGAGGGCGTCGACGATGAGCAGGCCCCGCCCGGACTCCCCGTCCGGGGCCGGGCGTGGGGATGTGCTCGCGGGCGGTCGCCGGTCGTGGCGGGTGTCGGTGACCTCGATCCGGAGTACGTCGCCGTCGAGGAACAGGCCCAACTCGAAGTCACGGCCCGGTACGCGACCGTGGAACACGGCGTTCGCGGCGAGCTCGGCGACGACGAGCTCCGCGTCTTCGCTGGGCACGCCCCAGTCGTGGAACTGCGCCACGGCAAGCAGCCGGGCCAGGCGGGCGCCGCGCGGGGTTGCCGACAGGCGTTGTACGAAGGCGAGTTGGGCGGTGCGTGCGTTCATGCCTCAACGGTGGCGAGCGCGGCGCGGGGCGCGCCAGGTTCAACGTCCGTACTCCCGGGCGGAGTACGGACGCGCGCCCTGGACAGTACAGCGACCGTCCCGTAACCCTGAGTGAGATCACCGCACTCCGGGAGGTGGCCCGTGGCCTGGGAGAACGAACCCGAGTCCTCGGACAGCATGCGCACGTTCGGCGCGGTCGTCAGGGCGATGCGCGAACATCACGGCATGACCCGGGAGGAGCTCGGGGCCATAGTCCACCTGTCCAAGCACTCGGTCGAGTCCATCGAGCGCGGGCGGCGCCTCGCCGACCAGGCGTTCGCGGACGCGGCGGACGCGGCGCTCGGCGGTACGGGGGCCATCCGTGAGGCGTTCCGGAACGTGACGCGGGAGCGGGGGCTGGCCTCATGGTTCAAGAAGTGGGCGGGACTTGAGCCCCGGGCGATCAGCCTGTGCACGTACGAGTGCCGGATGGTACCCGGGCTGCTTCAGACCCCCGCGTACGCGACCACGCTCTTCACCGAGCAGCTGCCGCCGCTCAACGACAACCAGGTCGAGGCGCAACTGGCAGCCCGTGCCGAGCGGCAGGAGCTGCTGCGGGAACGGCAGAACACCGCGTACAGCTTCATCCTCGAAGAGCATCTGTTCCGACGCCGTACGGGCGGGACGGAGGTGACGCTGGAGCTCATCGATCACGTGCTGGAGCTGGGCGAGCTGCGGAATGTGGAGCTGCAGGTGATGCCGCTGGTGCAGGAGCATCATGCGGGCCGGGACGGGCCCATTCGGCTGCTGGAGACCCCCGAGAACAAGTGGTTCGCGTACTGCGAGGGACAGGAGAGCGGCCAGTTCATCGCGGAACCCAAAGTCGTCAGCACGCTCCAGATGCGATATGCCAGGATGCGCACACAGGCTCTCACCCCAGAAGACTCGCAGGGCCTGCTGCAGAGCATCCGAGGAGCGCTATGAGCACCACCGAACTGGTCTGGTTCAAGAGCAGCTACAGCGGCGGCTCCGGCGACGACTGCGTCGAAGTCGCCCTCGACTGGCGGAAGTCGACGTACAGCGGCGGCGACGGCGACAGCTGCATAGAGATCGCCACCTGCCCCACCACCATCCACGTCCGCGACTCCAAGGACACGACGATCCCCAGCTTCCAGGTGGACCCAAGCGCCTGGCAGGCCTTCGTCGGCTACGCCGCCGCCCAGGCCTAGACCCGGGACCGGTACAGCCCGAACCGGGACAGCCGCACCCGCGACCGCGAGCGCAGCACGCGTACGCGCCACGAACGCGCCCGCACCGGCTTGGGCAGGAGCAGGATGCGGCTCGCCCCGACGGTGCCGGTCCGGGCCACCTCGGTCCAGCCCCGCGAGGTGCGCGCCTCCACCACGGCCGCCTCGATCTGCTGGCCGTGCCGGATGTCCTCGGCGAGGCGGATGCGGTCGACCTCGACGGGGCGGGCCAGATCCAGGCGGGTACCGGCGTCCCGGACCCGGGCGCCCCGGGCCAGGTCGACGGGCATCTCCCGGGCCAGGCGCTCCTGGAACTCGCGCAGCCGGGCCACGTCCGTGTCCGCGAACAGGCCCCGCCGGTCGGGCGGCACATTGACGAGCAGGACCCCGTTGCGGCCGACGGAGCGGAAGTAGCAGTCGGTCAACTCGTCCACGGGCTTGAGGGTTTGGCCCTCACGATGGAACCAGCCGTTCCGCAGAGAGACATCGCACTCGGCCGGCCACCACTGAAGATGCGCGGTCGTCGCGCGGGCCTTCGTCAGGGCACTGCGGCTGCCCATGTCGGGGACCTGGTGGGTGGGTGTCACTTCGGCGAGTCCCTGCCCGGAGTCCTTCGCGGGCACGACGCTCCACTCGTCCTCGCGGGCGAAGCCGTTCTCGTTGCCGACCCAGCGCACATCAGGACCGGTACTGGCGATCACGGCCTGTGGGGCCAGTGCGCGGATCAGGGCGAACCAGCTGTCCCAGTCGTACCGCTCGGTCCGGTCCGGCGGCAGGTGCGCCTCGGCTCCGTCGAACCAGACCTCGTGGATGGGGCCGTACTCGGTGAGGACTTCGTAGAGCTGGTTGAGCATCACCTCCCCGTAGTCGGTGGCCTCCATGGTGAAGGTGCGCGAGGGGGCGGGCGTGCGGTCGTCGTCCTCGACGAGGCCGGGAATCGTACGGGCGCTTCTGGCACTGCCGTTGGCGTACACCCCGGTCAGGAGCTGGTTCTCGTCGGCCGGGGAGAGATAGACCCCGACCTTGATGCCGTGCCGCCGCATGGAGTCCGCGAAGGACCGCAGCACATTGCCGCGCCCGTCCTGCCAGGGACTCGACGCGACACTGTGCCGCGAGTAGCGGGACGGGTAGAGCAGAAACCCGTCGTGGTGCTTGACGGTGAGGATCGCGAGCTTGAACCCGCCGTCGCGCAGTGCGCGGGCCCACTGGTCCGTGTCGAGGGCCGTGGGCAGGAACGCCTCGGGCTCCTCCTCGCCCGTGCCGTGTTCGAGCCCGGTGAAGGTGTTCATGCCGAAGTGCACGAAGGCCGTCCGCTCCAGGCGCTGCCAGGCGATCTGCCGTTCCGTCGGCCTGACCCGCGCGGCCTTGGCGGTCAGGGCGGCCCCGTCGTCCGTGGCGGTGACCGGGATGCGGATGCCGGGCTCCGGCCGCCCGTCGACGGCCGGAGCCGCGCCCACGGCGGCGAGACCGGGAACGGTGACGGCCGTGGCGACGACGAATTGGCGACGGCTCAGTGACACAAGGGCTCCAGGCGTGGGCGGCAGCTGCGGGAGTGAGGGCTCAGGACTTGTCGAAATACGGACGTTCCCGATGGCCGTCCTTGTCGTACGCGTTGTACAGATGTGCCGGAAGTGGCGTGTCCTCGCGCAGCGCCTTGAAGAGCGCCAGGCCCTCCTTCGGGACCATCTCGTAGCGGCCGATGTAGTCGGGGTGCTCGGTGCACGGCAGCGTGACGATCTTCATGGCGCTCGGCGGGATCGCCCGGGCGCTCTTGAGGAGCGAGTACAGCTCGGCGGGCGAGTCCATCCCGGAGTCGGCCGTGAGGGACGAAGTCGCCGCGTCCAGGAGGGGGTACACGCGGGTCGGGCTCGTCAGGGTGCCGGTGTCCGTGACCTTGGCGACCAGGTTGCGCATGAAGTCCTTCTGGCGCTCGATGCGTTGGAGGTCGCTCTCGTCACTGACGCCCTGCCGGGTGCGGACGAACGTCAGGGCATCCTTGCCCTTCACGAGCTGACGGCCCGGCTTGAGGGTGATGTGGTACTCGGGCTCGCTGATCGGCTCGGGGACGTCGACCTCGACCCCGCCGACCGCGTTCACGATCCTCTCGAAGCCGGAGAAGTCGACGACCAGGTGGTGGTCGACGCGGATGCCGCTGAGCTTTTCGAAGGTACGGATGGTGCAGCCCGCCCCGGCGCGCTCGTACGCCCAGTTGAACTGGGCGAACTCGGCCTTCGTACGGGACTCGTCCTCCGGACGGAGACAGCTGGGGATGTTGACCATCAAGTCGCGCGGGATGCTCGTCATCGAGGCGCTGCGGCGGTCCCCGGACAGGTGCAGCAGGATCGCGGTGTCGGCGCGGGTGGAGCCCCAGCCGGCCTGGCTGTCCGTGCCGAGCAGCAGGATGTTCTTGGCCTTGCCCCCGTGCGGGCCCGGATTCGGCCTCGAACCCTGATCGGCGGCGAGGGCACGGGCGGTGGCCTCGTCGGTGCGGATGTTGCTGTCGAGCTTGGCGTAAAGGAGCCAGCCGACCCCGACGAGCGCGAGCAGGAATGCTCCGGCTCCGATGCCGGTCCTGCGCAGGATCTTCTTCGTACGTTCCTCAAGTGCCATGGGTGAGCAGCCCTTCGATGCCTTCGGCGAATCTGGTGGCCATGCCTTCGACGGTGTAATGGCCCGCGTCGCACCGGCAGGCGCGGCGCAGACCGGAAAGGAGACGGGGCCGGGTGAGGAGTTCGGCGACCTGGTCGGCGTACGTCTCGTCCCGCGCGACCAGGGCGTTGCGGCCGTGCGTGAGGTAGCCGAACTCGGGCCCGTGGTAAGGCCATTCGGTGGTGACGAGCGGGGTGCGCAGGGCGAAGGAGTCGACCGCGCACAGGCCCACGGCGCCGGGGACCAGCATCACGTCGGACACCGCGCCGAGCCGCGCCTTCTCCGCGACGCCCACGTGGCCCGCGTACGCGGCGAACGGCGAGGCCTCCACAAGGCCGCGCTGCTCGCCATCACCCGCGACGAGCAGTTTGAAGCCCGGTACGCGCGCGGCGATGCGGGCCGCCGCGTCGAGCAGGAACGGGATGCGCTTGAGCTCGTCGAGCCCGCCGACGTACAGCCCGGTACGCCCCTGGGTGAGCCCGTACCGGCGCCGCAGCCGCGCCGCCTCGTCCTCGGTGACGGCGTCGCGGGCGGCGGTCAGGGCGGCGGTGTCGAGCGAGTTCCGCACGACGGTGATGCGCTGCCGGGGCAGTCCGGCCGCCTCCGCGTAGGCGCGGCCCGCGTCGGTGTAGGCGAAGAACCAGCCGGCCCGGCGGGTGAGCGCGGCCTTGGCCCACTGCTCGGGCCGGCCGTGGGTGGAGACATGGGTCCTGCCGTGGCCCCACAGGCCGATCCGCTCCGGCCGCGTGGCGAGCAGGGGGTACAGGCGCAGATGGTGCAGGGACTGCGGCAGCACCAGGGCGTCGCTGCGGCGGGCGAGCTCGCCGAGGCCGCCGTGCCAGATCAGCTCACGCCCCGCGACCCGGAAGGCACGCTGGCCGAGCGGGACGGCGCCCGGCATCGACAGCGCGGACTGGCGGGCGGCGGAGAGCCCGGTGGGGTTGCCGTGCGCGACGGTCAACTCGACTGAGTGTGCGGCGAGTTCGGCGCGGAGCCGGTCGAGGAAGGGCAGCCGGTACGCGGTGAGGTAGGGCAGGACGACCGCGACGCGACGGGCCGCGCTCATGCCCGCGCCTCCCGCCGGGCGGCCCGTCGTGTCGCGGGCACGGGGCGGGTGGACTGGTCCGTCAGCGGGCGGGCGCACAGGTCCGTGTAGAGCCGTTCGATCCTGGCGAGCCAGACGCTCTCGGCGTAGGCCCGCGCGTACACCTCGCGGCAGCGGCCCCGCAGGCCGGGGAAGCGGGCGGTGGCCTCGGCAAGGACCGGACCGAGGGGTTCGCCCTCGCGCACGACCAGGCCCGTCCCCTCGGCCCGCACCGCGAGCGGCACCGAGGAGCCCTCGAACGCCAGCACCGGCACCCCGGCCGCGAGCGCCTCGCCGTACACCGTGGGCATGCCCTCGTAGCAGCGGCCCGGGAAGACCAACCCGGCGTAACGCGGCAGGAGTTGGGCCACGTCCTCGGGCGACAGCACGCCGAGGAAACGTACGGACCCGGGAGCCTCGGCCCGGCAGGCCTCCGCCAGCGGGCCGCCGCCGATGACGTCGAGCGGCTGGTCGGACGGCCAGCGGCGCAGGAGTTCCAGGACGCCCTTCTCCGCGCTGAGCCTGCCGACGTACACCCACCGCCGGCCGGGAGGCGCCGGTGAACTTGCGGCAGCGCGTACGAAGTTGGGGATGAGCTGAAGGCGCGCGGCCGGGATGCCGGCCCGTTCGTACGTGGTGCGGCTGAGCTCCGACAGGACGATTGCCTTGTCGGCGCGGGCGAGCAGCGGGTCGCCGGGCGGGCCCGCCCGGCCGGCCAGGGCGAGCGGCAGGGTGGCGGCGCGCGAGTCCCGGTAGCAGCCGTGGCGCAGACCGGCCCAGCGGTCGCCGTCGGGGCAGCGGGTGCAGACGGCGCCGTCGCGGTAGAGGAGCGCGTTCGCGCACAGGGGGCGGTAGTTGTGCAGGGTCGTGACCAGCGGTCCGGCCCAGGAACGCACCCAGGAGCGGCCGAAGTTGGGGAAGAGGTTGTGCACGTGCACGACGTCCGGCGCGAGCTCCCGCAGCCGGGGCCCCGGCGAACGGCCGCGCCCGGTGGCGACCGTGGCCGCACTGCGCAGGGCGTATAGGGGCTGCCCGGCGAGTTCGTCGGTGGCGGCGGTGACCTCATGCACCTCGTGGCCCGCTCGGCGCAGCGCCTCGGCCTGGGCGGCGACCACCAGGTTCTCCCCGCTGGGCGCGCCCGAGCCGTAGCGGCTGTGCACCACCGCGATCCTCATACGAGGGCCGCTTCCCTCGCGTCGGACTGCTTGAAGAGCACCAGGTCGCACTGGAGCATCTGGCCCGAGTCCGGGTCGGTGAAGCCGGGCACCATCGACATCACGCTCATCCCGAGCTCCCGCTGGGCGTGGCCCAGCGCCTCGTCGAAGAGCGGACCGCCCTCGTAGAGCGGCACGAAGGACGTCTCGGTCTGCAGGCCCACTACCTCGTCCAGGTAGTCGCCCGCGCCGCGCAGCACATGGCCCTCGTAGCCCTGTACGTCGAGCTTGAGGAAGACCCGCTCGCCGGGGGCGGTGATCTCCTCCCACAGCTCGTCGAGGCGCCGCACCTCGGCCTTCTGGCGACCGGTGTACGCGGACCCGGGTGCCGCGGCCCGGTGCCGGGGCAGCATGGGCAGCGCCGAGCTGCTGGCGCCCGCGTTGCCCGCGACGTTCAGCTCGATGGTGCCGCTGGTGTCACCGAGGGCGTAGGGCAGGACGGTCCAGTACGGGTCCTCTTCGGCGGCGCGGTGGAGCTGGGCGCGCGCCGCCGTGAGCGGCTCGAACGAGACGATGCGGCCGGTGAATCCGCTGCCGCGAAGGAGCGTGCCGTAGCCGCCGGTGTGCGCGCCCGCGTCGAGAACCGTGTCGATCTCGAAGCGGTCGAGGAGCCGCACGAGGTGGTCACCGGTGCGGTCCGAGGGGTGGCGCGTGATGTCGATGCCGAAGCGCTGGGCCAGGACCCGGGCCCGGTGCAGGAGGGTCGGGTGCGTCATGCGGCGCTGCCTTTCGTGGGGGTGGCCTGGCTGCTCAGTACGGCGCGTACGAAGCGGGGATGGCCCCACAGCACCCGGCGCCCGATCCGGCGGGGCTCGCTGCACATGCGGAAGAGCCATTCCAGACCGTTGTGCTGCATCCAGAGCGGGGCCTGCGGCTTGTTGCCGGAGATGAAGTCGAAGGCCGCGCCTACCGCCACGTACACGGCGGGGTGCTCGCGGGCGAGGAGGGCCGCCTCGTGGTCCTGCTTGGGGGTGCCGAGGCCGACCCAGACGATCTGGGCGCCGCTGGCCGCGATGCGCCGGGCCTGGGACTGCCGTTCCTCTGCGGTGAGTTCACGGAAGGGCGGGGCTTCGGTGCCGACGATCTGCGCCCGGGGGTAGCGGGCCTTGAGTTCCGCGGTGAGGCCGTCCAGTACGTCCCGCGTGGAGCCGAGGAGGTAGTGGCGCAGGCCCACCGCCTGGCCGGTGCGGAACACGTCGAGGAGCAGGTCGGGGCCGTAGACGCGGTCGCGGGGGAGGGTGCGGTCGCGGTGGACCAGGCGGTTGGCCCACACCACGCCTTGCCCGTCCGGGAGGTTGAGGGTGGCGCGGCTGAGTCTGGCTTTCAGGACGCGGTCCTTGTCGGCCAGGGCCAAGGTGTAGGCGTTGCAGAGGTGGACGTCCGCGGGTTGCCCGCCGGCGGCGAGGCGGATGACTGCGGCGGCGGCTTCCTCGGGGCTCACCGCGGCGATCGGCACGCCTGTGCAGAGGACTGTGGCGGCTGCCACGCCTGCGCCTGTCGGCGGGAGTTGGGGGCGTCGGTCGGGTGTGGTCGTGGTCATGTGTCAGCCCCTTGCCTGGGCGGGTGAAGTGGGCTGGGTACGTCGGCGTACGCCGGGCAGGGCGAGTTTGGGCATGGCTACCCGGGTCTTGCGGGGGCCCGCCACCCTTGCTGCCGCCTTTGCGGCGCCCTGCAACGGGGTGGGGCGGGGGTTGCCGTTCAGCGCACTCGGCACCTTCGCCTGCGCCCACCCGTGCCGCCCTGCGGCACGACTGCCCGCAGGGAGAGCGGAAGAGGTACGTGCACGGCCGGCCGTGAGGGTGGGAGAGGCGGTCAGCGGGCGCTTGACCACCGCAGTAGCGCCGGAGCGCTTGTACACCGGCACCTTGAGCAGAGCCCAAACCACCACAACCACCGCCCCCGCCAAGGGAGTTCCACCGTGCGGTCCGACGGCCCCCCGGTGCACCAGCACCCCGGTCAGCGCCCCCACCAGTGCCAGCGCCCCAAGGACCACCGCCGCGCCCGGGACCGTGAAGCCCAGGCGGCGGAGGCGGTGGGCGATGTGGTCGGTGCCGCCGAGCAGGACGGGGCGGCCCGCGCGGCGGCGGGAGAGGAGGACCAGGAGGGTGTCGGCCGTCGCGGCGACCGTGAGGGCGAACAGGCCCACCGCGCTGGGCAGTGCGTCATGGCCGGTGTGGACCAGGACGGCCGACGACGCGAGCAGGAAGCCCGTGAAGAGGGAGCCGCAGTCGCCGAGGAAGATGCGGGCCGGATGCCAGTTGAGGGTGAGGAACCCGGCGAGGGACGCGGCCAGGACCGTCAGGAGCAGGGCCAGACCGGGCAGGCCCTCCGCGGCCGCGCACAGGGCGAGGCCGAGGGCCGTGACGACGGCGACCGTGCCCATCGCGCCATCCGAATTGTCCAGCAGGTTGAAGGCGTTGGTGATGAAGACGATCCACGCCACCGCGAGGACACCGGCGGCAGGGGAGATGTCCGTGCCGTACACCACCACGCCGGCCGCGACCGTCTCCACCAGGAGCCGCGGCCCCGCCGCCAGCGGCCGCAGGTCGTCGACCAGGCCGAGCAGCGCCACCGCGCCCGCGGCGCCGAGCAGCGTCGCGATGCCGGGGCCGAGCGGCGCGTACCCGGTGCAGGCCACGGTCAGCGTGCCCGCGGCGACCGCGACCCCGCCGAGGTGCGGGGTCGGCCGGGCGTGCGCCTTGCGGCCGCCGGGCCGGTCGACCATGCCGGTCCGCAGGGCGAACGCCCGCACGAAGCGGGTGAGTACGGCGGTGAGGAGGAGGGCGGAGAGGGCCGCGATGGTTCCGTACAGCATGGCTGGGGTGTCCTGTCAGCCGAGGAGTCTTGAAGGGGTAGTCGGGACTTCGGTGGCCGGGCCGGGCACGCCGAGCGGCTCGACGGGGCGCAGCGCGTGCGAGGCTTCCGCGATCGTCGCGTCGAGGATGTCGTCGAGACTCCGGCGCGGCACCCACCCCGTGAGCTCGCGCAGCCGCGTCGTGTCCGGGAGCCGGCGTTCCATGTCCTCGAAGCCGGTCCCGTAGACCTGGTCGTACGGCACGAGCACGACCGGCGACCGGCTGCCCGCCCGCGCCACCACGCGGGCGGCGAGTTCGGCGATCGAAGTCTCCTCGGCGGTGCCGACGTTGAAGATCTGGCCGTTGGCCGCCGGGTGGGCGAGGAGGCGCAGGAGCGCGTCCACGACGTCGGCGACGTGTGCGAAGCAGCGGCGCTGCTTGCCGTCGCCGTGCACGGTGAGCGGTTCGCCTGCGACGGCCTGGCGGACCAGGCGCGGGATGACCATGCCGTAGGCGGGGCTCTGCCGGGGGCCGACCGTGTTGAAGAGGCGTACGACCGTCACCGGGAGCCCCAGTTCCCGGTGGTGCGCGAGGGCGAGGATCTCGTCGACCGCCTTGGCCGTGGAGTACGACCAGCGGGCCACGCTGGTCGCGCCGAGGACGCGGTCGGAGGTCTCGGTGAGCGGTCCGGTGTTCTTGCCGTAGATCTCCGAGGTGGAGGCGAGCAGCAGGCGGCGGCCGTGGCGGTGGGCGGACGCGATGACGTGTTCGGTGCCGCGGACGTTCGTGGTGAAGGACTTGAGCGGCTGCTCGACGATGAGCCTTACCCCGACGGCCGCCGCCAGATGGACCACCGCGTCGACGCGGCCCATCAGTTCGTCCACGAGGCGGTCGTCGAGGACCGAGCCGCGCACGAAGCGCAGCCGCGGGTGCGCCCAGACGGCCGCGAGGTTCGCCTTGTCGCCGGTGGAGAGGTCGTCGAGCACGACGACGGTGTGGCCCTGGGCGAGCAGCGCCTCGGTGAGGTGCGAGCCGATGAATCCGGCACCGCCGGTGACCAGGTACGTATCCATGAGCTGCCCGTTCTCTCGCTGCTGTTGCGGTGCTGCGGTTGCGGTATCGGGGTGATGCGGATAGGGCGCACCAGGCTCGAGCCACCAATAAGCTAGTTCGCTATGTCCCAATATGTGGCGAATAACACGATTCACTTCGTCGGATCGCCGCGAATTGAGGACAGCGCATGGAAACAGCAGGTGCCGTACGCACTGTGGTGGTCGTCGGCCTCGGATACGTCGGGCTGCCGCTCGCCGTGCGCGCCGTGGAGGCCGGGTTCGCGGTCGTCGGGCTCGACATCGACGAACAGCGGGTCAAGCGGCTGACCGCCGGGGACTCGTACGTCGAGGACATCACCGCCGACCGGCTGCTCGCCGCGCTGGACACCGGCCGGCTCGGGTTCACCGTGGACGCCGTGGACGCCGCCGGGTTCGACGTCTGCGTGATCACCGTGCCGACCCCGCTGCGCGACGGGGCCCCGGACCTCTCGTACATCGAGAGCGCCGGCACCTCGATCGCCCCGCTGCTTCGCCCCGGCGCCACGGTCGTCCTGGAGTCGACCAGCTATCCCGGCACCACCCAGGACGTCCTGCTGCCGCTCCTGGAGCGGGGCAGCGGGCTGCGCGCCGGGGCCGACTTCCACGTCGGCTACAGCCCGGAGCGCATCGACCCGGGCAATCCGCGCTGGCAGCTGGAGAACACCCCGAAGGTCGTCTCCGGCATCGACGACGACTCGCTCGAAGCGGTCGAGGCGTTCTACGACCGGATCGTGCAGCGCACCGTGCCGGTCTCCTCGCCGCGCACCGCGGAGCTGACCAAGCTCCTGGAGAACACCTTCCGGCAGGTCAACATCGCCCTCGTCAACGAGCTCGCGATGTGCGCGCGGCCGCTCGGCGTCGACATCTGGGAGGCGGTCGAGGCGGCGGCGACGAAGCCGTTCGGCTTCATGCCCTTCTATCCGGGCCCCGGCGTCGGCGGGCACTGTCTGCCCGTCGACCCCTCCTATCTGTCCTGGCAGGTACGCCGGCAGCTGCAGCACGACGTGCGGTTCGTGTCGCTGGCCCAGGAGATCAACGAGCACATGCCGGAGCACGTCGTACGCCGCGTCGAGGCGGGCCTTCGCCGGCCGCTGGACGGGGCGCGGGTGCTCGTCCTCGGGCTCGCGTACAAGAAGAACACCGGGGACGTACGCGAATCCCCCGCCGTCGCCGTCTGCGAGGTGCTGCGCGAGCGCGGCGCCCGGGTGCGCGCCGTCGAGCCGTACGCCGACCCGCGCGAGCTGCCGGCCGAGGTGCTCTGCGTCGAGCTGACGGCGGCGGAGCTGCGCGAGGCCGACGCGGTGGTGCTCACGACGGACCACGACGTCTTCGACTACGAGCTCGTCGCGCGCGAGGCGCCGTACGTGCTCGACACGCGCAACCGGTGCGGCGGGGGCGTCGACCGGCTCTGAGCAGCTGCCACATTCCTGCCGAACCCGGCAATCCACCCACCTTCACCGAAGGAGCGGCCATGATCCCCAACCGACTGCTGGAGCACTACGAGGACAAGTACGCCGCCGAGGAGGTCGCCCCCGCGCCGCCCGCGTACCCCCTCGACGTCCGCCGGCCCCGCCACCGTGCGGGCAACGCGGTCGCCAACCTCGCCCGGCTGCTGCCGCCCGGCGCCGACGTCCTGGAGCTCGCCGCGGGCAACGGGCAGATCGGGGAGAGCCTCAGGGCCGGCGGCGTACCGTTCGGCAGCTACACGCTGAGCGAGATCTCCCCGCCCCGCCTCGCCGGACTGCGCCGCGCCTTCACCGACCCGCGCTTCGAGGTCGCGTACGCGGACGCGGAGCGCCCCTCCGAGAAGCTGAGCGGCAAGTACGACGCCGTGGTGATGCTCGCCCTGATCGAGCACCTCATCGACCCGATGGGCGCGATGCGGGACATCGCCTCGCTGCTCAAGCCGGGCGGGTTCGTGTACGTAGACACCCCGAACATCGCCAAGTGGACGCGGCGGCTGCGGCTGGCCGGGGGCCGCTTCCCCTCGACGGCCTCGGTCGACGAGGGCCTGACGCGCGGCGACGGGGTGCCCGCCGACCTGCACGACGAGGGGCATCTGCACTACTTCACGTACCGGTCGCTCTCGCTGATGCTGACCGAGCGCTGCGGGTACGCGTCCACCGAGTTCCACCCCTACTACGAGGCGCCGCGCTACTTCGGCGACCGGCTCGGCACGGCCCTGTCCAGGTGGCGGCCCGGCTTCTTCGCCGAGATCAGCATGGTTGCCAGGGTCAAGGACGCCTGACTGAGGCCAGCCTCAGCGACACAGATCACCGCGCCCCCGGCTACATTGCGGAGCCGGTAGTGGGTAGTCTCAGACGGACTGCATAAGTTACCGCTTAGTAATCCCGCTGGAAGCCCCACCTCGCAGGCCCGAGGAGCCCCCAATGCAACTCGCCGCGATCATCGTCTCGATGGTCCTGATCGTGGTCGGCGTCGCGCTGTTCGCCCGAGCCATCGCGCAGATCTACCGCTTCGTGCGGCTCGGACAGAACGTCCCCGCGGGGACGCGCACCGACGAACCCGTACAGCGCACTGTCACCGTGGCCAGGGAGTTCCTGGGCCACACCAGGATGAACCGCTGGGGCATCGTCGGTGTGGCGCACTGGTTCGTGGCCGTGGGCTTCTTCTCGCTGCTCCTGACGATCGTCAACGCCACCGGCCAGCTCTTCAAGGCCGACTGGGAACTGCCGATCATCGGCAGCTGGGCGCCGTACAACATGTTCGTCGAGTTCATCGGCACGATGACGGTGCTCGGCATCCTGACCCTGATCGTCATCCGGCAGCTGAACCGGCCCGGCGGCGCGGGCCGCAAGTCCCGCTTCGCCGGCTCCAACACCGGCCAGGCGTACTTCGTCGAGACGGTCATCCTGATCGTCGGCGTCTGCATCTTCACGCTGCACGCCCTTGAAGGCGCCCTGCACCACGTGGACGGCTACGAGGCCTCGTTCTTCATCTCGTACCCGTTCGTCTCGTGGTTCTCGGGCATGGACCTGTCCACGCTCCAGAACCTCGTCTACTTCTTCGCCGGGCTGAAGATCGCGACCTCCTTCATCTGGATGATCACGGTCGCGCTGAAGACCGACATGGGTGTCGCCTGGCACCGCTTCCTCGCCTTCCCGAACATCTGGTTCAAGCGGAACGCGGACGGCGGGACCTCGCTGGGCGCGCTGCTTCCGATGACGTCCGGCGGCAAGGAGATCGACTTCGAGGACCCGGGCGAAGACGACGTCTTCGGCGTCTCCCAGGTCGAGCAGTTCTCCTGGAAGGGCATCCTCGACTTCTCCACCTGCACCGAGTGCGGGCGTTGCCAGTCGCAGTGCCCCGCCTGGAACACCGGAAAGCCGCTCTCCCCCAAGCTGCTGATCATGTCCCTTCGGGACCACGCGCACGCCAAGGCGCCGTACCTGCTCGCGGGTGGCGGCAAGTCCATGGAGGGCGAGGAGAAGGCGAGCGCCGAGCAGCTGGCCGACGTACCGGCCGCCGCTCTCGCGGAAGCCGAGCGCCCGTTGATCGGCACCCTCGAAGAGAACGGCGTCATCGACCCGGACGTCCTGTGGTCCTGCACCACCTGCGGCGCCTGTGTCGAGCAGTGCCCGGTCGACATCGAGCACGTCGACCACATCGTCGACATGCGCCGCTACCAGGTGATGATCGAGTCCAGCTTCCCCAGCGAGGCCGGCACGATGCTCAAGAACCTGGAGAAGAAGGGCAACCCCTGGGGGCTCGCCAAGAAGCAGCGCCTGGAGTGGACGAAGGAAGTCGACTTCGAGATCCCGGTCGTCGGCAAGGACATCGAAGACCTCACCGAGGTCGAGTACCTCTACTGGGTCGGCTGCGCGGGCGCCCTGGAGGACCGGGCCAAGAAGACCACCAAGGCCTTCGCGGAGCTCCTGCACATGGCGGGCGTCAAGTTCGCGATCATGGGCGGCGACGAGAAGTGCACCGGTGACTCGGCACGGCGCCTCGGCAACGAGCCGCTGTTCCAGGAGCTCGGCATGGAGAACGTCGCCACGCTGAACGCGGCGTTCGGTGAGGACGACGAGGACGAGGCGACCAAGAAGCCCAAGTCCGCGAAGAAGATCGTCGCGACCTGCCCGCACTGCCTCAACACCCTCGGCAACGAGTACCCGCAGCTCGGCGGCGACTACGAGGTCATCCACCACACCCAGCTGCTCCAGCACCTCATCGACGAGGGCAAGCTGATCCCGGTCACCCCGGTCGAGGGTCTGATCACCTACCACGACCCCTGCTACCTGGGCCGTCACAACAAGATCTACACGCCCCCGCGCCAGATCATGGACGCCGTCCCGGGCCTGCGTCAGCAGGAGATGCACCGCCACAAGGAGCGCGGCTTCTGCTGTGGCGCCGGTGGCGCCAGGATGTGGATGGAGGAGCGGATCGGCAAGCGCATCAACACCGAGCGCGTGGACGAGGCGCTGTCCCTCAACCCGGACATCGTGTCGACCGCCTGCCCGTTCTGTCTGGTGATGCTGACGGACTCGGTCAACGGCAAGAAGAACGACGGGGCCGCGAAGGAGTCGCTGCAGGTCGTCGACGTGGCGCAGCTGCTGCTCGACTCCGTGAAGACTCCGGTGGACCCGGCGGGTTCGGAGGAGTCCGAGGACGCTCCGGAGCCGGAGCCGGTGAAGTAGGGCTTCTCGGTCGTACGCAGCCGACTTCGGCCGTACGCAGCCGACAACGGCCGGTGTCACGGGTGACCGTGGCACCGGCCGTCGCGCATGCGCCATACGCGGGTAGCGGCGGCGCGGCTCGTCCGCCGGGGCCCGGGCGGACCCTAGACAGGGCCCATGCACCAGCCGAACTTCCTGCGGCGCTGGGCCGCACCGGTCCTGATCGCCCTCGTCCTGACGGGCTTCCACAGCGTCACGCAAGGCGGTGGGGGCTTCTCCAACGACAGCTACCGCTACACCCGCGCCAGTCTGCAGCTGCTCGGCATGGAACGGGCCGAGGCGCAGCTCGCGGCCCGTGACGCGTACTGCGACGCCCAGCCCGCGCCGAACCGCGCGGCCTGTCTCAAGGCCAACCCGCACGGCCTGCTCCCCGACCACCCCCGCTACGAGCGCATCTTCGACACCCGGCCCGGATACCCGCTCCTGGCCGCCCCGTTCATCGCCGCGTTCGGCGTGCTCAAGGGGCTGTGGCTGCTGTCGCTCGCGCTGACGACGACGCTCGGGGTGCTGGTGTACCGGCTGCTGCGGATCGCGGGCACACCCCGGTACGCGGCCCTGGCCGGGCAGGTCGTGGCCCTGATGGGAGGGCTCGGCTACTGGGGGGCCCGGCACCTCGCCGACACCCTGGTCGCCCCGTGCGTCGTGGCTTGTGCGATCGGCGCGGTCCACGTCCTGGAGGGGCGGCGCAGGGCCGGCTGGACCTGGCTGGTGGCGGGGCTCGCGGCGGTCGGGCTCGCCAAGTACTCGACGGCGATGCTGCTCACCGTGTGCCTGGCCGCGGTGGCGGGGGCGTACGCATGGCGCGTACGGCATCAAGTCACCCTGTACCGGCGGGCATTGGCACTGCTCGGCGGGTCCGCGGGGGCGGCCCTCGTGGTCAACGTGACGACGGCGGCGCTCGGTCTGCCGGGGCTGAGCGAGTCCATGCAGGACACGCTGACCCGGTACTTCACCCGGCCCGACGTGCCGGATCCGGTGCGCGGGATGCTGGCGCTGGAGGCCGGGTACTGGCCGTCCTGGCTGCACCTGAACGCCGGGTTCGCCGTGCTGCTCGCGGTGTGCTGCTTCGCGCTGTGGCGCGGGCGGCCGGTGCTCGCGGTGCCGGGGATCGCCGTGGGGCTCACCGGGATCGGCACGGCCGTCGCGCATCCGCTGCTCGAAGAGCTCGACCGGCTGTGGGTGCTCGCGTGGCTGCCCGTCGCGCTCGGGGTGCCGCTGCTCGTCGAGACGGTGCGCGGGTGGGGCGTCGCGGTGGTGCCGCCGGCCCGGCGCGGCGAGCGGGAATCCGGCCAAGTGGCAGCCCAGAGCGCCGAGTTGGGGCAGCCGTGACCGAGACCTCGCTGTCCCGCCTCCCCCGCCAGTCGGTCCGCGCACCCCGCCGCAGCGCACCGCGCCTCACCGCGCCCCGCGCCCTGCGCCGTGCGGCGCCCGCCCTCGTCTGCTATCTGGCGGTACGGCTCATCGGGCTGCTCTGCGTGGTGACTTGGGCCCTTTCGGCGGGCCGACATCCGCGCACCGTCCTCGGTCAGTCCTGGGACTCGCTGTACTACCTGCACATCGCGCAACACGGCTACCGCACCTGGTTCGTCACGCCCGACGGCCTGACGTACAGCGATCTCGCCTTCTTCCCCCTCTACCCGGGCTGCGTACGGGCCGTCACCGAGCTGCTGCCGCTCGGTCCGGTGGACGCGGCGCTCCTGGTTTCGGGGTGCGCGGGAGTCGTCGCCGCGTGGGGGATCTTCGCGATCGGTGAGCTGCTGCACGGGCGGCGGGCGGGCCTGGTCCTGGTGGCGCTGTGGGCGCTGCTGCCGCACGCGGTCGTGCTCAACATGGCCTATGCGGAGGCCCTGTTCATCGCGCTGTGCGCGTGGGCGCTGTACGCGCTGCTCACCCGGCGCCCGGTCCTCGCGGGCATGCTCGCCGCGCTGGCGGGCCTCACCCGGCCCAGCGGGCTCGCCGTGATCGCGGCCGTCTTCGTCGCGGCCGCCCTTGACCGCCGCAACCCGCGGGCCTGGGCGGGGGCGGCCCTCGCGCCGCTCGGCTGGCTCGGCCATGTGGCCTGGGTCGGCGTGCGCACCGGGAATCCGCTCGGGTATCTGGAAGTGCAGGCGAAGTGGGAGTCGAGCTTCGACTTCGGCTACTTCATGCTGCGCTACACCGCCCATCTGCTCCTGACCCGCGAGGAGTTGCGGTTCTACGTCATGCTGCTCGTCGTCGTCGCGGCGCTGGTGGCCTTCGCGTTTCTCGTACGCGGGAAACTCGCCCCGCCGCCGCTGCTGGTCTACACGGCGGCCCTGCTGGTCCTCGCCCTCGGCCAGTCCGGCAACCCCGCGTGCAAGGCGCGCTTCCTGCTGCCCGCGTTCCCGCTGCTGCTTCCGGTGGCGGTCGGCCTGCTGCGGACCGGGCGTCGCAAGGTGGTCGCCCTGCTCGCCGTACCGGCCGTGCTCTCGCTGCTGTACGGGGCGTATCTGGTGGCCCAGATCGACAAGCCGGTCTGAGAACCCGGCCGCCATCCCCGTGCGCGTACCGGACCGACCGGTGTACGCATACGACTGAGGGGCCGCCCCGTGCCGGCCCCTCAGTCAGTTCTCAGCCCCCCTCCGAGCGGGGCTGAGCAATCCCTTCCGCCGTCAGCGGCCTCAGCCGTCGGTGCGGCGGCGAAGGAGCGCGAAGCCGAGGCCCGCGGCGCCGAGTGCCGCCATGCCGCCGCCGGCCGCGACCAGCGGGGCGCTGCCCGTGGTGGGCGCCTCGACGCCCTCGACACCGGCCTTGACGCCGCCCTTCGGGGTGGCGATCTTCTTGTTCTCGCCGGCCGCCGCGGTGTGCTTGCCCGCCTTGACGGTGTACTTCTCGATCAGCTTGCCGCTGAAGTCGTAGACCCAGCTGCAGCCGCCACGGCCGTCGGTGACCACGAACTTGTGCAGGTGGCCGGACCGGTCGATCTTGTACGTCCAGCCGCCCTTGACGGTCGACGGGTTGTTCTTGTCGAGCGCGCCCAGGAATTTGCCGTTCGGCATGGAGATCTCGACGCGCGGGCCGTCCATGAGCTTGGCGATCCGGCCGTCGGGCATCGTGATCTTGACGGTGGTGGCGTCGTCCTCGGCCTTGCCCGGCTTGTTCTCCTGCTTGGCGCCGCCCTCGACCCAGGACTTGATCTGGCCGTTGGGCTGCAGGGTCACGTGCAGGCCGTTGTTCTCGCCCTGCGCGGGCTTGCCGCCCTGGGAGACGAGGGTGTCGAGCTTCTGGCCGTTCGCCCAGATCTCGGCCTCGAAGCGGTCCTTCGCGGTCTTGTAGACCTTGGCGACGGAGCCGTCGGCGAGCTTCTCGGTCTTCACGAACTCACGGAGCTTGTGCGCACTCGACGGCTTCGACGGGTCCGAGGAGTTCGACGGAGCCGTGGGCTCCGGAGTCTCGGACGTCGAGGAGTCGGGCGAAGCCGAAGCGGACGGCGCGGGCTTGGTGGCCGGAGCGTCGGACGCGTCGGCGAAGGCGGCACCGGCAGGCAGAGCGAGGGCGGCCAGGGCGCCGGTCGCGATGGCGGCGGTGCGAATGGTGCGTCGGTTGGCGCGCATGGTGATCCCTCGTAACTCTGCGGTCTGCGTGTGCTGCGGTCGCTGCGTTTGCAGCGTTTGCTGCTGACTACGAAGTTAGAAGGGCAATGTCTGTGTAAGCCGTACGTAATGTAACGACCAGCCCAGGGCTGTAACGCAAGATCGTAAATAGGTCGGATTTCAACCACTCACTCCGCCCGGGCGAACCACTGATCGGGATGCGTCCGTTGTCTTAACGCAATGACGCAGCGAGAGCATCATGGGGAAACAAGACACGGATGGGGTGGGTGGGTCGTGCGGATACGAGTCGCGGTGGCGGCGGTGGGGTGCGCGGCGATGCTCGCGGGCTGCGGCGGTCCCTCCGACGGAGAAGGGGCGGCGGCCGACGACAAGAAGAGCCCCGACCCCGTCTCCATGGCGAACAAGGGCGCGACGCCCCTGGTCCCCGTCCCGCGCGGTGACGGCAGCAGCACGCCGGACGACTTCAACGGCGACGGCCTGCGGGACCTCGTCCTCGACGACCTCGTGCACGAAGGGCAGGGCGACGACGCGGGCATCGGCATCGCGTACGGCACCCGGAAGGGCTCCGCGCGCGGCATCGACGCCGGGGCCCGCCGACTGCTCAGCGCCCGCAAGAACGGCGCCGCCACCAAGGGGCAGCTGCCGGCGGCCTTCGACTCGGCCGCGAGCTGCGACCTGAACAAGGACGGCTTCACCGATCTGGTCGTCGCCACGGACCCCCCGTACAACGGCATCGGCCGCCCGCCCGTCCCGCTGCAGATCCTCTTCGGCTCCCCCACCGGCCTCGGCGGCAAGGCGGTCAAGCTGACCGTGCCGGGCGCGGCCCGCGACGGGAACGAGTGGTCCGACCAGCCCGTCTGCGGCGACTTCGACGGCGACAAGGCCGCCGACCTGGTGGTGCACGCGAGCAACGCCCAGATCAGCTTCCTGCGCGGCCCCTTCTCCAAGAAGGGCGCCCCCCGCTCCGGCAAGCTCCTCAAGGCGCCCGGCACCGTGCTGCGCGGCCCCGCCCTCGACGTCGACCGCGACGGCTACGACGACCTGGTCGTGTACGCGGGCGGCGGCACCGCGAAGTCCTCCCTCGTCCTCGGCGGCCCGACCGGCCCCGCGCAGACCGGCGTGGTCTTCCCGGCCGGGGACCAGCTGGCCCTCGGCCGGTTCGGCAAGGGCAAGGGCATGGACGCCGCGATCGGCACCGGGAGCGGGCTCGCCCTGCGCTATGACGTGCCGGGGACGGCGCGGGCGACGCTGAAGGGGTCGAGCACCGGGCTGCGGGCCGGCGACTTCGACGGGGACGGGCTGAGCGAACTCGTCGTCGTCGCCCAGGAGTTGAAGGTCTACAAGGGGCGTACGCAGGGTCTGTCGGCGGCGGCACCGGTGAAGCTGCCGGCCGGGCTGACCGCCGCCCGGGTCGTCGAGGTCGCCGACCTGAACGGGGACGAGCGGGACGACCTGGTGGTCCAGCTGAGCGAGGGCGAGGGCAAGGACCGGGTCGCGGTGTATCCGGGGACGAAGGACGGGATCGCGCCGAAGGCCGAAGTCACCTTCTCCACAGCCGTGTTCGCCAAGGCCTCCTCGTAGTTCACGTTTTGGGCAGTTCACTTTTTGGCCGTGCACATACAACCTTCCGGCCACCCCGGAGGTCGGAGTGCCGAAGGCCGGAGCCCCACGCTCCCCTTCGTCCGTCCGCCGTCGTCCGTCCGCTCTTCTTTCATCCGCTTTCCTTCCGTCCGTCCGAGACTGGAGCACTGCTTTGCGCGTACGCAACCTCGCCATAGCCGCAGCCGTGGTGACCGCCGCGGCCACCGGCCTGACCCTGCAGCTCGCCCCCACCGCGAGCGCGGTCGAGGCGAAGCCGAACGACTTCAACGGCGACGGCGTCGGCGACGACGTCGTCGCCACCCCGAACGCCGTGGTCGGCGGCAAGGACAAGGCGGGCCAGGTGACCGTGAGTTATGGATCGGCGACCGGCGTCCGCCCGTCCAACTCCCTGACCCTCAGCCAGGCTTCACCCCAGGTCCCGGGAGCAGCCGAGGCGGGCGACCGGTTCGGCGCCGACTTCGCGACGGGCGACCTCGACGGGGACGGCTACGCCGACCTCGCGGTGTCCGCGCCGGGCGAGGTGCTCGACGGCACCGCCAACACCGGGTCGGTCACCGTACTGTGGGGCGGCCCCAACGGCCTTTCGTACGGCGGGACTTCGACCACCAGCCCGATCGACACCTCCGCACCGGCCGGCGAGCACGACCTGGAATTCGGCGCCCAGGTGGCCATCGCCGACATGGACGGCGACGGCAGCGCCCAGCTCGTCTCGCTCGCCAGCGGCCGGCTGTACTGGTACGGCGACGGATTCAGCCGTACGACCCCGTCCAAGGCGATCGAGGTGACGTACGGCCCGTACATGGAGCCCTGGTTCAGCTCCTTCTCGGACCTGACCGTCGGCGACTACACCAAGTCCGGCAGCGCGAGCATCATCGTCACCGGCAACCAGGAGTGCGGCGAGGAGGGCGAGGACAGCTGCGCGTGGCTCGGGTACGCGGCCGGCGGGCCCGGCGGCGTCGAGTTCACCAAGGACCTCGGGGGCGAGACCTACAGCACCGACTCCTCGATCGTCGCGAGCGGTGACATCAACAAGGACGGCTATGCCGACCTGGTCACCGGCGGCAAGAACGTCAACAGCGGTGCCGGCCGCATCCAGGTCCGCTACGGCAGCGCGAACGGGCCCGGCGCACCGGTCTCCTTCGACCAGAACACCGCGGGCGTCCCCGGCGCCAACGAGGCCGGTGACGCCTTCGGCGCCTCCGTCTCGGTCGGCGATGTCACCGGCGACGGCTATGCCGACGTCGCGGTCGGCGTGCCCGACGAGACCGTCGACGGCATCGCGAAGACCGGCGAGATCGTGCTGCTCAAGGGCTCCTCGCGCGGCCTGACCGGCACCGGGGCGCAGGCCTTCCACCAGTCCACCGCCGGGGTCCCGGGCGCCGCCGAGAAGAACGACCACTTCGGCTCGGACGTACGCACCGGCGACGTCAACGGCGACGGCAAGGCGGACGTCACGGTCGCCGCGGCCGGCGAGGACGTCGTCGCCGGGTCCACGGGCGACGGCGCCGACTGGGTGCTGCGCGGCTCGTCTTCCGGGCTCACCACGAGCGGGGCCACGTCGTTCAGCGCGCCGGACTTCGGGCTCACCTATGTGAACCGCGCCTTCGGGTCCGTGCTGAACGACTGACCCGGATCCCCCCCCACGATCCGGCAACCCGGCAACTCAACGATCCGGCGATCCGGCGATCCGCCAATCCCCCCATGCAGAAGGACAGTTCATGCCCGTACGTCGTCCCCGCCGCCACCTGACCGCAGCCCTGAGCTGCACCGCCCTGCTGCTCACCGGCTGTGGCTCGGGCGGCGGCGGGGACGACGACGCGAAACTGCCGCCCGCCCCGCCCGCCTCGGGCAAACCGGCCGACGAGCCGGACCCCGCGGACTTCAACGGTGACGGCTACGACGACTACATGTCGTTGCTCGAGCCCCACAGCAAGGACAAGGAGAAGGGCACCAGCACGCTGGTCGTGGTCTACGGCTCGGCCAAGGGGCTGCGCCCCGAAACGGTCACGCGCATCTCGGCCGGGAGCACCAACTACGCCTGGTTCGGCGATCTTTCGCGTACGGACCTCGACGGCGACGGCTTCACCGATCTGGTCGGCACGCGCGGCGCGGACCAGACCGGCACGCCCTTCGTCGCGTACGGCGGTGCGCGCGGCCTCGGCAAGCCCGCCGCCCTGCCTGGGCTCCCCAAAGGCTTCCTCCCGCTGGCCGCCGGCGACTTCGACGGCGACGGCTCCACCGATCTGATCGACGGCGGCCGGGGCGGCAGCGGCGACCCCGACGAGCTGCCCGGACACCGGGGCGGACGGCTGCTGTCCGGGCCGATCGAGCGCTCCGGCAAGTTCGCCCGCGAGGCCGAACTCGACCTGGGCCAGCACGGATACGCCAGCCCGCAGACCGCCACCACGGGCGACTTCGACGCAGACGGCCGTACCGACGTGATCTTCACGTACAGCTATGACGCCGAGGAGGACGAGTCCGCGCCCGACGACCTGCGGTCCGTCGCTCACTACCGGGGCTCGCCCGAGGGCCTGGTCGACGGCGGCACGACCACGCCCGACCTCGAAGCCCTGCTCGGCACCCAGGACGGGCCGCGCACGCCCCACACCGGGGACATGGACGGCGACGGCATCGACGACCTGCTGGCCTCCGGCTCCGGCGCGCATCTGAACACCTCGCGGATCACGGTCGTGTACGGCGCCAAGTCGGGCCTGGGCAAGGGGAAGGCGGCCAAGGAGCTCGCGGAGAAGGGCACCTACTGGGGCGTCGGCCCGCGGGCCGGCGATGTGAACGGCGACAAGGTGCCCGATCTGGTGACCGGCCGCGAGGGCTTCCACCTGATCGACACGGACCGGATCATCCTGATTCCCGGCGGATCCCAGGGACCCGACCGGAACCGGGAGCAGGAGATCTACGGCGACGACCCGGGCATCGAGTCCAAGATCCCGCTGAAGTCGGAATTCGGCGTCTCCGACCTGCTCGACGTGAACGGGGACGGAAAGCAGGACGTGATCGCGTACTCGGAGTACGACTACAAGGGCCGGGGCGCGTTCCTGGTGCTGCCCGGGTCGGCGGACGGGCTCGACGTCAAGCACGCGCACCGCTTCACACCGGAGGACCTGGGGGTCCAACTCCGTTTGAAGTAGACCGCGTTCACCCGGGGGCCACTTTCGCACAACCCTTCGTACGCCTCACGAGTCACACCCCCCGGAAGCCTTACCCCCCTCATTTCGATTTCCGGGAGACCCACGTGCGTGTACGAACCCTCGCTGCCACAGCGGCCGTTGCGGCCCTGACCGCGGCCGGGCTGACCCTGCCGTTCGCCGGGAGCGCCGCCGCGGTCACGGCTCCGCCGCGGTTCGACTTCAACGGCGACGGATACGCGGACATCGCGGTCGGCATGCCGAACGCCACGGTGAACGGCAAGGCCAAGGCCGGCTACATCAGCGTGATCTGGGGCGGCAACCAGAGCCCGAGCCAGTCCACCGGCGAAATCAGCCAGGCCGACGCCGGCATACCCGGCACCCCCGAGGCGGGCGACCGCTTCGGCTCCGCCCTGACCCCCGCCGACGTGGACGGCGACGGGCGCACCGAGCTCATCGTCGGCGCCGGCGGCGAGTCGCTCACCTCCGAGCAGCTCCAGGACGAGGGCACCATCACCGTCCTGTCGATCACGCCGGGGCTCGACTTCCAGGGCACCACCGTGGCCAGGGGCTCGGGCGAGTTCAGCAAGATCGGCAACACCCTCGCCGCGGGCGACTACGACGGCGACGGCGACACCGACCTCGCGTACGGCGAGAGCGGCGAGGAGCGGGGCTCGCTCCGGTTCCGCCCGGGTCCGCTCACCGCCGACCCGGTGGCCCCCACCACTGTGCGCCAGTACGGCATGGGCGGCGCCACCAAGGACCTGGCCACCGGCGACTTCGACGGCGACGGCCGGGACGACCTCGCCACCACCTGGGCGGCCATGGAGGACTCCGGCACGTTCATCACGCGCTGGGGCCAGGCCGGGCCCGCCCAGTGGTGGTCCACCGGTGACTTCGGCAGCGCGCTCGCCGTCGAGGACTTCGACCAGGACGGCACGGACGACCTCGCGGTCGGCCTCGTACATCCCCCCTTCGAGTCGGACGACCGGCATTGCACGGACCTGCTCGGCGGCACCGCGCTCGTACTCAACGGCTCGAAGTCCGCGCCCTTCGGCACCGAGTACGAGTGCTTCACCCAGTCGAGCCCGGAGGTCGGCGGCACCGCCGAGGAGGGCGACGACTTCGGCGCCGCGCTCAGCGCGGGCGACCTGAACGGCGACGACCGCCCGGAGCTGGTGGTCGGCGTGCCCGGCGAGGACGTCGGCACCGTGAAGAACGCGGGCGGCTACGTCACCCTGAACGGCACGGAGCACGGCCTGTACGGCGGTCTGGCCCGCAGCCAGAGCACCGTGAACATGCCCGGCACGGCCGAGGCCGGCGACCGCTTCGGCGCCCAGGTGACCGTCGGCGACTTCAACAAGGACGGGCTGTGGGACACGGGCGTGAGCGCCCCCGGCGAGAACGCCGGTGACCCCAAGTCGGGTGGCGTCTGGTTCGCGCCGAGCAGCACCGAGGAGACGTACCCGCTGGGCAAGTCGCTGACGCCGTTCGGCTTCGCGCTGCCGAACGGTGCCCTCAAGTACGGCGAGGTGCTGGGGCTCTAGGCACGGGCTCTAGGCACGGCCCCCGCGCACCCCACGTCCCGCGGACCCACCTCCCCCCCCACATGAACTCCCTTTCCATCCAGGCGATTTGGAGAACTTGTGCGCAGAAAGAGACTCTCGGCCGCCCTGCTCGGCGCCGCCACCGCGCTCGCGGCGGCCGGGCTCGCCACGACGGCGGGCGCCGCGTCGGCGGCGACCGTCCAGGGGCCCGACTTCAACGGGGACGGGTACGCGGACGCCGTGGTCGGGGTGGGTGCCGGGTACGTCGACGGGAAGAAGTCCGCGGGGTTCATCCACGTGCTCTACGGGAGCGAGAGCGGGCTCGGCACCAGTTACGTCAAGTACACCCAGGAGAGCCTGGGCGTCCCCGGGAACAGTGAGGCGGGCGACCAGTTCGGCAGCACCGTCGCGACGGCCGACGTGGACGGCGACGGCCTGACCGACGTGGTCGTCGGGGCTCCGGGCGAGACGGTCGGCGACGGCACCGCGGGCAAGCACCACGGCTCGGTGGTCGTCCTGTACGGCGGCGGGCGAGCGGGCGGCTACCTCGGGCGGGGCAAGACGATCGCCCAGGGACCCGCGGGCAGCGGCACCGGAGCCTCGCTCGCCGTGGGCGACTTCACCCGGGACGGCGCCGTCGACGTGGCGGTGGGCGCGACCCAGGGGGAGTTCGGCAAGATCTCGCTGCGGCCCGGCCCCCTCACCGAGGACAAGCCGCTGACGCAGCTGCTCGAGACCGGCATGACGGTCAAGCTGGCGGCGGGCGACTTCGACGGGGACGGCAACACCGACCTGGTGACCGCGTCGGACGTCCTCGACCAACCCGACCGCACTGCCCTGTGGCGCTGGAACGGCTCGGCCCTGCAGGAGTACTGGAAGCACCCGGCCATCGGCACCTCCATGGCCGTGGGCGACTTCGACGGCAACGGCGTGGACGACCTGGCGCTCGGATACTGCACGGACATGTCCGGCGATCGCGTCGAGGGCGACTGCGGCCCCGACGCACCGGCCAAGGGCGGCAAGGTGCGGGTCGTCTACGGAGGCGGGGGCGCCGACGGCTTCGGCACCCGCAGCCACACCTTCAGCCAGGACACCCCGGGCGTCGCGGGTACGGCCGAGGACGGCGACGCCTTCGGGGTCAAGCTGGCCGCGGGCGAGCTCACCGGGGACGGCAGGGACGACCTGGTGGTCGGAGCGCCCGGCGAGGCGATCGGCACGGCGCGGTGGGCGGGTTCGGCGACCGTGCTGACCTCGGGCCCGGACGGCGTGCTCGACGCCTCGGGGGCCGCCAAGTCGGTGGCCTGGCACCAGAACTCCACCGGGGTCCCGGGGACGGCGGAGACCCTCGACTCGTTCGGCTCGGCTGTGGCCGTCGCGGACTACGACGGCGACGGTGACGGGGACATCACGGTCGGCGCCGACGACGAGAACAGCCAGGAGTGGGAGGAGACCCTCAGCACGGGAGGTGTCTGGACCCTGCCGAACGGCGCCGGGACGGGCTCCAAGGCACTGACGCCGCGGCTGTTCGGGCTGCGCGGAGCGATGAATTACGGGCAGGTGCTCGGGCACTGAGCCCGGTCCTTGCTGCTGTCTGCGGCGCTGCTCTACGCGGCGCGGCCGTTGCGGGATCGCAAGGGCCGCGCCGCAAGCATGTGGGCGTACGGGCATGGGCGTACGGGCATGGGCGTACGCGCATATCAGGCACAGGCCTCAACCGGAACAAACTGACCATCCCTATCCGGCAATTGACGAACCGGGACACGGTCACCGCGGCTTCACACCTCCCGCAAAAATTCTCCGCAACCCCATACAACCCTCGACCCCCATCGAGGGTCTCCTGATCGCCAACTGCCCAGTGGCCCCTAGGACAACTCCAGGTAAACACGGGCAACAGGCACCCATCGACTTCGGATGCCCGCCAGGTGTCCGCCCGTATGCCGCAGGAGATCCCACATGGCGAAGCACAAGCGCATCCCGGCACCGTCCCCGAGCCGGATACGGCTGGCCGCTGCCACGGCCGCCGCTGCCGCCCTCACCGGCGGACTGGTCAGCGCGGCCGCGAGCAGCGCCGTCGCCGCCGAGGCCCCCGACACGGACGGCGCCGACTTCAACGGCGACGGCTTCACCGACGCGGCCGTCTCGGCCCCCACCGCGTACGTGAACGGCCAGAAGGGCGCGGGTGCGATCACCGCGATCTACGGCGGTGCCACCAGCACCCACAAGGTCACCTTCAGCCAGAACAGCGCCGGTGTGCCCGGCACGGCCGAGGCCATCGACAACTTCGGTTACGACTCCGCGTACGGCGACTTCGACGACGACGGCTTCGACGACCTCGCGGTCGGCACCCCCGGCGAGGACGTCGGCACCGACAAGGACGGCGGCTCCGTCACCATCCTGTGGGGCTCCGCCGGCGGCCTGAAGGGCGGCACCACCCTCAAGGACCCGCGTCCCACCAAGCACGACCTCTGGGGCGGCCCGGTCGAGGCCGGCGACTTCGACGGCGACGGCAAGGACGACCTGGCCGTCGGCTCCCGCTCGGGCGCCGCCACGATCGACCTCTTCGACGACGGCATCCAGCGCAACGGCAGCTACGGCCACCGCTACACGGTGACCCCGCCGATCACCAACTACGAGTACGAGGGCCCGCTCAACCTGCACTCGGGCGACGTCAACGGCGACGGCAAGGACGACCTGATCGTCGACGGCTTCTCCACCACCCCGGACGGCGAGAACAGCAACTACTGGCTGCCCGGCAGCGACGCGGGCGTCACCCTGACCGGTGTGCAGCGCCTGCCCGGCGGCCACATCACCGACGTCGGCGACACCGACAACGACGGCTACGGCGACATCGTCATCGGCATGGTCTGGGACGAGGGCATCGCCGGCGCCAACCTCGGCGGCACCGTGCACGTCGTGAAGGGCAACGCCAACGGCCCGTACGGCGCCCACCAGGCCATCACGCAGGACTCGGAGGGCGTCCCCGGCGGCGGCGAGACCGGCGACGGCTTCGGCCAGGAGCTGGAGCTCGGCGACGTCAACGGCGACGGCAACCTCGACCTGGTCGTCGGCGCGCCGGGCGAGAACCTCGCCGGTGTCGCGGACGCGGGTTCGGTCACCGTCCTGTACGGCGCCGCGGACGGCTCCGGCATCACGACGGCCGGCGCGAAGTTCCTCGACCAGAACACCGCGGGCGTCCCCAACTCCAACGAGAAGCTGGACCAGTTCGGCTCCGACGTCCACCTCGACGACCTGGACAAGGACGGCCGCGACGACCTCCTGATCGGCGCGTCGGGCGAGAACGAGTACAACGGCGCGGTCTACGCCCTGAAGTCCAACGCCGACGACACCCTGACCGCGCCCGGCGGCCTCTACCCGTCGGCAGTCGGCATCTCGACGACGGGCACCCCGCAGTTCGGCGTCAACTTCACGGACTGACCCGACCCCACCCACCGCCCATGAACGGCCGGGCCCCGCTCCGCACCCCCGGGGAGCTGGGCCCGGCACCTTTTCCTCACCCCGGAGTTCCCTTTGCGCAAGCGCGCCCTGCTGCTCACCGCTGCCCTGTCGGGCGGCCTGCTGTCCCTCACCTCGCCCGCTTCGGCGGCTCCTTCGGGGCTGCAGGGGGACTTCAACGGGGACGGCTACCGCGATGTGGCCTTCGCCGCGCCCTACGCCAATGTCGCCGGCAAGGGCATGGCGGGATACGTCGCCGTCGTCTACGGCGGTGCGACGGGCCTGGACCCGGCCAAGCGCACCGTGATCAACCAGAGTTCGGCGGGGATACCCGGCACCCCGGAGGCCGAGGACGTCTTCGGCGATGCCCTCGCCGTGGCCGACTTCAACGGCGACAAGTACGCGGACCTAGCCGTCGGCGCCTCCGGTGAGGCCATCGGCACGGAGGACAACGCGGGCAGCGTCACCATCGTGTGGGGCGGCGCTGCCGGGCTCTCGGGCGGTACGACGGTCAAGGACCCGGCGACTTCGCAGCACAGCGAGTTCGGCCGGGTGCTTGCCGCGGGCGACTTCGACGGGGACGGCAAGCCCGACCTGGCCGCCGGTACCTCCGAAGGGCACGCCTACGTCGTCAAGGGCGGCTTCACCAAGTCCGGCTCCACCGGCGCCGCCCAGAAGGTCGTCATGCCCGACGAGGTGAAGTACGGCATCGACGCCATCGCGGCCGGCGACACCAACGGCGACAAGAAGGCCGACCTCGTCCTCACCTATCGCACCTCCACCCAGGACTTCGAGGACTGGTCGAAGGGAGTCGCCTTCCTCGGCACCTCGTCCGGCCTGGAGACCGCCGTGCCCCGCCCGCTGAACGGCGGCACCTCACTCGCCCTCGGCGACATCGACGGCGACGGCTACGACGAGATCGCCATCGGCAACGTATTCGCCAAGGAGGACGACCACACCGGCACCCTCGGCGGCAGGGTCGTCGTGATCCGCGGCTCGCAGGGCGGCCCGATCAACGGCGACATCCCCATGGCCACGCTCACCCAGGACAGCAACGGCGTCCCCGGCACGGACGAGAAGGGCGACGGATTCGGAAACGCCGTGTCCATCGCCGACACCGACAAGGACGGCTACGCGGAGCTCGCCATCGGTGTCGTCTTCGAGGACATCGGCACGGCCGAGGACACCGGCTCCGTCATCGTGATGCGCGGCTCGGCCGAAGGCGTCGCGCGGACCGGTGCGCTCTCCCTCAACCAGTCCACCGCCGGGGTCCCCGGGGCCGCTGAGTCGATGGACTACTTCGGTTCCGACGTGCTGCTCTCCGACGTGACGAAGGACGGCCGCGCCGACCTCACCACGGCGGCCGGCTTCGAGAACGAGGGCGCCGGAGCCGTCTGGGCCCTGCGCTCGACGACCACGGGCGTCAGCACCACCGGCGCCAAGAGCTTCGGCCCGAGCGCCTTCAACCTGCCCACGAAGTACGGCGCGTTCGGCTCCGGCCTCACCGGCTGACCTTCCGACCGAAGGGCTCGGCCAACCACTCGGCACGGGCCCTTCCCCGCCCCCACCTTCAGGACTTCCCCATGCGCATGAGAACCCGCACAGCCATCGCCGCACTCCTCACCGCGGGCCTGGTCCCGCTCTCCGGGACGGCCCCGGCCTCCGCGGCCCCCGCCAAGCACGCGGACGACTTCAACGGCGACGGCTACCGGGACTACGTCCACACCTGGTGGGGCGGATCCGCGGGCGGCGGGCTCCGGGTCACCTTCGGCACCGCCAACGGGCCCGGGACGGCAACCCAGTTGATCGACCAGGGCAGCCCCGGCGTCCCCGGCGCCGACGAGACCGACGACATGTTCGGCGAGGTCAGGGCCGCCGCCGACTTCGACCGGGACGGGTACGGCGACCTCGCGGTGGCAGCGCTCGGCGAAGACGTCGACGGCCGCGAGGACCAGGGCGCGGTCACCATCCTGTGGGGCTCGGCCTCCGGCCTGTCCGGCGGTACGTCCGTGCCCAACAAGGGCGCCAAGCAATCGTTCGGGCACTTCGGCCAGGACCTGGCCACCGGCGACTTCAACGGTGACGGCAAGCCGGACCTGGCCGCCGTAAGCGCGTCCAAGGCGTACGTCTACCGGGGCACCCTGACCCGCTCCGGCACGACCGGCTCGGTCACCACGCTCGACAAGACCTCCTTCAACGCCGAGGCGCTGATCGCGGGCAAGGTGACGAAGGACTCGGCGACCGATCTGGTCATCATCGGGGAGGTCGTCTCACCCGGAGTGCGGGCCGCCGACGCCTGGTTCATCAAGGGCGGCTCCACGCTCACCTCCGGCAAGACGCTGCGCGTCAACAAGTCCGCCACCGAGGGCGGAGACGGCCTGGTCGCCGACTTCGACAAGGACGGATACGGCGACATCGCGATCGGCAACGGGGCCGACGCGAAGCACAAGGGCGCCGTGAGCATCTGGCGCGGCGGCTCCACCGGCCCCGGCACCAGCACCCGCCTCACCCAGGCCTCGTCCGGCGTCGCGGGCACGCCCGAGGCCGAGGACAACTTCGGCGCCGACCTCTCCGCCGGGGACACCAACGGCGACGGCTACCCCGACCTCGCGGTCGGCGCGTACGGCGAGGCCGTCGACGGCAGCGACTACGCGGGTGGCGTGCACATCCTGCGCGGCGGCTCCGGCGGCGTGACCGGCACCGCCTCCCAGTGGTTCGCCCGCAACAGCCCCGGCATCCCCGGCGCCCTGGACATGGACGACTACTTCGGCGCGACCGTCCGCCTCCGCGACACCGACCGCGACGGATTCGCCGACCTGTACGTCACCGGCACCGTCGGCTCACTGCGCCTGTCGGGCTCGTCGTCTGGCATCACGACGGCCGGGGCGACCGCGGTGGACACCGAACTGGTGGGCGGGTTCCTCCAGTAGGTGCCCGTACGGGGCAGTAGGGAGCACCCCCTAGGGGTTGTCACAGCTCAGCCGCAAACCCCCGCCAAATCGCCCACCCGTCCACCGGGCACAGCCGAACCAGGTACGTTCGAATGCGTGGCTGGATTCAGGATCGGACGCGGCCGGGACAACCGCTCGACGGGGCCCCGCCCCCAACAACAACCGCAGCAGCCGTACGGCGGCCAGGGACCGGCGCCGTACGGCGGGCCTCCCGCGCCCCCGTACCCAGGGCAGGGCGGTGGCCAGGGCTACCCGCAGCAGCAGTGGCCCCAGGCCGGCGGGCATGGTGGACACGGCGGTCATGGCGGGCACGGCGGTCATGGCGGGCACGGTGAGCCCGAGTACTTCGATCAGGGTCACCAGGGCGGCCACGGCGGGGGCTACCCGCCGAACGACCCGTACGCCCCGAACAACAACCCCGGTCACACCCAGGCCTTCTCCATCGGCGAGGACCCGTACAACCAGGGCCAGACCTACCAGGCGGGCGCCGCGCCGGCCGGTCCGATCGGGCCCCGGCTGCACTGGAAGCAGCTGATCAGCGGGATCTTCAGCCGCCCCGGCCCGACCTTCCTCCAGATGCGCGACTACACGCTCTGGGGCCCGGCCCTGATCATCACGTTCCTCTACGGCGCACTCGCGGTCTTCGGCTTCGACGGCGCCCGCGAGGACGCGATCAACGCCACACTCTCCACGAGCATCCCGATCGTCCTGACCACGGGCGTCGCGATCACCATCAGCATGCTCGTGCTCGGCGTGGTCACCCACACCCTGGCCCGCCAGATGGGCGGCGACGGCGCCTGGCAGCCGACGGTCGGCCTCTCCATGCTGATCGCGTCCCTCACGGACGCGCCGCGCCTGGTCTTCGCGATGTTCCTCGGCGGCGACAACTCGCTCGTCCAGGTCCTCGGCTGGGCCACCTGGCTCCTCGCGGGCTTCCTGCTGACGACGATGGTCAGCAAGTCCCACGACCTGCCCTGGCCCAAGGCCCTCGGCGCCTCCGCGATCCAGCTGATCGCGCTGCTCTCGATCATCAAGCTGGGCACGTTCTAGCCCAGTTGCTGCTTTCTGTTCCTGTACGTGGAGGGGCCCGGCGGAAATTTTCCGCCGGGCCCCTCCACGTACAGGTCGAAAATCCGCCGTCAGGCGTCCAGCACCTGGCCCGCCCGCTTCACCACGGGCGCTTCGACGCTCCACGGGAAGTTGATCCACTCATCCGTGCGCTTCCACACGTACTCGCACTTCACCAGGGAGTGCGACTTCTCATAGATCACCGCGCTGCGGACCTCGGCCACCTCGTCCAGGCAGAAGTCGTGGACCAGCTTCAGCGTCTTGCCGGTGTCGGCGACGTCGTCCGCGATCAGGACCTTCTTGTTGGAGAAGTCGATCGCGTTCGGGACGGGCGCCAGCATGACCGGCATTTCGAGCGTCGTGCCGACGCCCGTGTAGAACTCCACGTTCACCAGGTGGATGTTCTTGCAGTCCAGGGCGTACGCCAGGCCGCCCGCCACGAAGACGCCGCCGCGCGCGATGCTCAGGATGATGTCGGGCTGGTAGCCGTCGTCCGCGATGGTCTGCGCCAGCTCGCGCACGGCCGTCCCGAACTTCTCGTACGTGAGGTTCTCGCGCACCTCTCCTCCTCCGCCCGCCATCAGACCTGGGTCCGGTGGAAGTTGAGGAACGAGCGCGAGGCCGTCGGGCCGCGCTGGCCCTGGTAGCGGGAGCCGTAGCGCTCGCTGCCGTACGGGTGCTCGGCGGGTGAGCTCAGCCGGAACATGCAGAGCTGGCCGATCTTCATGCCCGGCCAGAGCTTGATCGGGAGCGTCGCGAGGTTGGAGAGCTCCAGGGTCACGTGGCCCGAGAAGCCGGGGTCGATGAACCCGGCCGTGGAGTGCGTGACCAGCCCGAGGCGGCCGAGGCTGGACTTGCCCTCGAGGCGGCTCGCGAGGTCGTCGGGGAGCGTGATGACCTCGTACGTCGAGGCCAGCACGAACTCGCCGGGGTGCAGGATGAAGGGCTCGTCGCCCTCCGGCTCCACCGTGCGCGTCAGGTCGGCCTGCTCGACGGCAGGGTCGATGTGGGGGTAGCGGTGGTTCTCGAACACCCGGAAGTAGCGGTCCAGCCGCACATCGATGCTCGAGGGCTGCACCATGGATTCGTCGTACGGGTCGATCCGGACCCGTCCGGCGTCGATCTCGGCCCGGATGTCCTTGTCTGAGAGAAGCACGCCCCGAGGATACGCAGAGCGCGCGGGCCCGCCCCAATCGGACGGTCCCGCGCGCCAGGTGTTCGGCCTTCGGCCTGCCTCAGTTCCGCGCGGTCGCTACCGGCACGGCATGCCGCAACCGGGCACAGCGCGGGCAGCGGATGAGCCGGCCCGGACCGAGCCGGTCGGCCTTCTGCATCGGAAACGAAGCGGTGCTGAACACGTGCCCCTCGGCACAACGGACGACGGTGCGCTCCATCAAGTCCTCGGATCCCTTCCCCACTACCAGTGAAAGACGAAACCTCACATTACGGGATGAAAGGGACGCAGTTCCAGGCGCCGCTCCGGTCGCCAACCGTACGCCTCAACTCCCCGCCCCCGCAGCCCCATCCATGCTCCGGACAGCACAAAGGCCCCCAAGCCGAATGCGTCGGGGGCCTGCCATGAGGTAGTGTGTGTCGCGATGCGCCGGGCAGCGTTCCGACGTCTCGCGAGTGTAGTTTAATGGTAGAACATGAGCTTCCCAAGCTTATAGCGCGGGTTCGATTCCCGTCACTCGCTCCATGATCACCCAACCCCCAGGCCGTTGAGGCCGGGGGTTGTTTGTTGTCCGGACCGCATGAGGCGCCTTGGGCCAGATCCGTGCCCGTCGACTCGGGTTCCCCACTTCGAGTCACTCGGTGCGAAGGATGGTGACCGTGGGTCCAGGCAGGACCGTCGCTTCCTCCCCATCGTCGTACGTCACGACGTAGAGCTGTCTTCCTAATTCGCCGACGACTGCGGTGATCTCGCCTTCCCGGATGTCGCCTCCTCTGCTCTGGGCCCCTCTGGTCTTGACCCTGATGCGGTCTCCGACCTCTGCGCGCATACCTCGCCCTCCCACGCCCGCCGCCCTGTCACTGTTGTAGGCGGCGCCGAGCAGCTTGGCCAGGGTTCGGGTTGTTTTGTCGTGTGCTCGCCGACGCTGCCGGACCACAGGCCCGGCCCTAGGGCCTCACCCGGTGTCGGGTGCCGTGGCGGCCCAGGAGTTCTGCGAGGCCTCGGCGGGTGGCGACCAGGACGACGCGGTCCTGGGGGCCCAGGATGTATGCGGCGGGGAGGTCTCGGACCAGGCCCTTCTCCGTGTCGAGGGCGATCACGCGCCAGGCGCCGGGGCGGAAGGCCTCGGCGACCGTGTGACCGTCGAGTAGGGGGTGGCCCGCGACCGGGATCGCGGCGAAGAGCAGGACCTTGCGTTCGACCGGGATGGCGCCCAGGATCTGCCGGCCCATCATCGCGCCGGCGAAGGCGGGTGCGGCGAGCGTCGTGACGCTGCGGCTGCGGGTCCGGGCGCCGGGGTGGGCGGCGCGCAGGGTGCGGTAGACGGCGGTGGCGAACTCGTCGTCGTACAGCCGCAGCGCGACCCGGAGGTCGGGCTTCACCGAGCGGGCGTACAGGGCCGCTTCGAGGTTGGTGGTGTCGACGCTGGTGAGGGCGAGCAGGGCGTGGGCGCGCTTGATCTTCGCGGCTTCCAGGACGCCCTCGTCGGTGACGTCGCCGAGGACGACCGGGACCCGCAGGCTGCGGGCGAGCGGGATGCCGCGGGCCTCGGGGTCCTCCTCCACGCAGACCACGGGGATGTCGAGCTCCCGCAGCCGGGCCAGCACGCGGGTGCCGATCTTGCCGAGGCCGAGCAGGACGACATGGCCGGAGAGGCCGCGGGGCGGGCGGCGCAGGGCGGATGCGGAGCGGAACGTGCCGAGTGCTTCCAGGACCGCGGCCATCAGGACCGGGAGGACGAGCAACCCGGCAAGGCCGGAGAGGAGTTGGAGGATCTGGTGGCTCAGGGGGAGGCCGGTCGCCGGGTCGTTGATGGCGAAGAGGTCGAGGAGTGTGATGTACGCGGCGTGCAGGGGGTGGTCGCCGGTGATCAGGGCGGAGGCGATCGCCAGGCCGAGTACGCAGGCCACGAGGCCGGCCAGGGACCAGCGCAGGCGGCGGGAGAAGAGCTGGCCGAGCGGGGCGCCGCGGCCGGTGAGGCGGCCCTGTGGGCGGGTGCTGCCGGAGTAGGAGACGGCCTCCAGGACGAAGGCGCCACGGCTGGTGGCGGCGACCGCCTCGTCGTCGGGCAGGAGTCGGGGGCCGTCGGCGCCGCTGTGCTCCGAACCCTCCGTGCCCGCCGGGTCCTTGCTCGTCGACGAGAGCAGGGCGAGGGTGCACAGGCCGGGGCCCGCGATCCCGCCGTTGCGGGGCGGGGCCAGCTCGACCGCCTGCAGCATCAGCCCGCCGGCCATGACGACCTTGCTGGTCCCGGCGACCGCGGTGGCGGCGAGGGCCGGGGCGGCGGTGTCGGCGTCCGAGAGCACGGTGGTGGACGCGTCGAGTGCGGCCGCCGTATCGCTTCCATGGGACGCCAACGCGGCCGTCTGGTCGAGCAGTTGCTCCAGGTGCTGGCCGAGCTTGCGGTTGTAGAGGCGGATGACGAGGCGCAGGCGGGGGTTGAGGCGGCGGGCCGTGAGCGCGGCCCTGATGTTGGTCTCGTCCTCCCGGTGGACCAGGGCGAGGGCCGCCGCCTCCTCGATGCCGGCCGCGACGAGGATGTCGTCGGTGACCTCGGTCGCCTCCACGAAACGGACCGGGGCGGGGGTGTCGGGGTCGCCGGGCCCGGACCCGGACCCGGTGGGCCCGCCGCCGTTGCCATTTCCGTTCACGTGGGCGTTTCCGTTGCCCGCCGCGCGGCCCACCGCGGCCGAGACCCGGCCGAGCAGGGCGGTGGCCCGGGCCCGGCCCGTGAGCGGCGGCTGCGGCATGCGGCCGGCCGGGGGCAGGACCAGCGTCACCGACTCGCCGTAGACCTCCCGCAGTTCACCGGCCAGGCGCTGGGCCAGGGCGTCGTCGCCGCAGACGATCATGTGTCCCGGGCGCGCGGTGGGCGGCGGCGGGGACGGCTGTGGCGACTGTGGCGACTGCTGGGGTAGGGAGGTCACAAGGCGAAGACTGTCTCAGGACACCCACTGGTTCCAATCGCCGTGCGGGGCGGGGCACTTCGGCCGCCTTCCGCCCTGCGGGCGGTGTCCTCAAAACGCCGGACGGACTGATGAAGGACTGATGGAAGATGAAAGGTGTACCCAGCACCACCCCCACCACGGTGGCTGCCCGGCTGCTCGCCCGCACCCCCACTTCATACGGTTGTCTACATGCTGAAGCGGACCGCACACACAGCCATCGCCCTCTCGCTCGCCACCGTCGCCGCCGTGACCCTCACGGCCGGGTCCACGAGCTCCGCCGTCGCGGCGGACGGACAGCGCACCGATTCGCAGAAGGTCGTACGCACCGACAAGGGAGCCGTGCGTGGCACGGTCACCGATGCCGTACGCACCTTCGAAGGCATCCCCTACGCCGCCCCGCCCACCGGCGACCGCCGCTGGGCCCCGACCGCGCCGGCCGCGGGATGGCGTGGCGTGCGGGACGCCCGGGAGCCGGGTGCCGCCTGCCCGCAGACCGGGTTCGTCCCGCCCGTCGGGCCGTACTCCGACATCGAGGACTGCCTCTCCCTCAACGTCACCACACCGCGCACCACCTCGGCCGGGCCCCGCCCCGTGATGGTCTACCTGCACGGCGGCGACCACACCGACGGCTCGGGCGCCATGAACGGGGCCGCACGACTCGCCGCACAGGGTGACGTGGTCGTCGTGACGGTCAACTACCGCCTGGGGGCGCTGGGTTACCTCGCCCACCCCGACCTGGAGAAGAAGGGGCGCGGCGAGTCCGGCAACTACGGCTTCCTCGACCAGCAGGCCGCCCTGCGCTGGGTGCAGCGCAACGCGGCGGCCTTCGGCGGCGACCCCGGCAACGTCACGCTCTTCGGCGAGTCCGGCGGCGGCCACAGCACCTGCGCCCACCTGGTCGCCCCGTCGTCTGCGGGACTGTTCCACCGGGTCGTCACCCAGAGCGCGCCGTGCCTGGGCAAGGACGGCAAGCTCGACCGCGCCCACGCGCTGAAGCAGGGCGAGCAGACCGCCAGGGCCATCACGGAGAAGGTCGCGGGGCAGGGCAAGGACTGGCGCACCGCGGGCGCCAAGGACATGGTGAACCCCTTCGGCCAGGGCCCCGAGTACGCCCCCGTGTACGGCGGCAAGCTGCTGCCGCTCAAGCCCCAAGAGGCCTTCGCCACCGGGCAGTTCAACAAGGTCCCGGTTCTGCAGGGCATCAACCACGACGAGTCACGGGCCATGGTCTACGGCCAGGAGCTCTTCAAGCGGCAGCAGACGAACGACCCGGACGCGCAGATCAGCGAGGCCGAGTACCGGGCCGGCCTGGAGGCGGAGTTCGGGCCGGAGCGGGCTCCCGCGATCGCCGCCCGCTACCCGGTGAGCGCGTACGACGGCTCCCCCGCCCTGGCCCTCGCGGCGGCCCTGACCGACGGCACCTGGGCCCGCCACAGCGTCGAGACCGGGCGGGCGCTCGCCACCCAAGTACCCACGTACAGCTTCGAGTTCAATGACTCGGACACGCCCTGGTACCGGGACCACGCCGCCTACCCGAAGCCGTCCTTCGAGCCGGGTGCCGGGCACCTGTCCGAGCTGCCGTACCTCTTCGAGCTGGCCGAGTTCGAGAGCGTGCCCGACGGCCCGCACCGTGCGCTGAGCGACGCCATGATCCGCATCTGGACGGAGTTCGCCCGCACCGGCCGCGCCGACTGGAAGCCGACCACGCCGACGGCACCCAACGTCCAGTCCCTGGCCTCGGGCCCGGGCGGCATCCGCCCGGTGGACTTCGCGAAGGATCACCGGTACGAGTTCTGGAAGGCCCTCGGCGCATGACGACCGGCACGGCTCGTATGACGACCGGCACGGCTCGCATGACGACCGGCACGGCTCGCATGACGACCGGCACGGCTCGCATGACGACCGGCACGGCTCCCGGGAAGCCCTTCGGGAAAACGATTCGGCTGCTTCAGCCGGCCTTCCAGATCAGCCACACCACTCCGGCCCACGCCGCGACGACCGTGAGCGCGGCCAGCAGGAAGAACAGGGCTGCCCCGGAAGAGAGTTCGGGACCCTTCTCGGGCTTGGGCGGCTCGACAGGGCAGCACTTCGAGCAGTGTGGTCCCACCTCGTCCGGCATAGCCGGAGCATGCCGGAGCTGACGCGACATCAGCAAGAGGCCTTCTCGGCCGAAACCAGCCCTGTCCGGTTCGTCCGGGCAGGGCTGACCGCAGCCGGCGTAGCACCACTGTGGCGCCACATGACTTGCAATGGCGCCATGGTGGTGCCATCATTGCGTTATGGACCTCACTCCCTACGTTGACAATCTCCGGCACGAGCTCGGAGCCGCCGCCGAGGCAGGCGGGGACGAAGCCCGCGCCCTGGCCGACCGGCTCGCCTCCCAGCTCGAGTCGACCGCCCGGCTCACGCTCCTTAACGCGCTGTCCGACGCCATGGACGAGGTCACCCGTGACCTGGCCCCCGGCTCGGTCGACGTACGGCTGCGCGGGCTCAACCCCGAGTTCGTGGTCACGGCCCCGCCCACCACGGACCCCTTCGACGAGGACGACGCCCCCGCGCACCCGGCGCCCGTCGCACCACCGGCCCCGAGTGCGGCCGAGGCCGACGACGGCACCACCTCGCGCATCAACTTCCGCCCGCCCACCCAGCTCAAGGTCCGGGTCGAGGAGGCCGCGAGCCGCGAAGGGCTCTCGGTCAACGCCTGGCTGGTGCGCGCCGTGACCGCCGCCCTGGAACCCGGGGCCGACCGCGGCCGGCCCGCCCGCCCGAACTTCACGTCCGGGGCGGGGCAGGGCTTCACCGGGTGGGTGCGCTAGGGCGCCGAGCGGGGCGGGGCGTGGCGCTATCGCGGCGCCATCCGTCTCCGTACCGCAACTCGCCGCCGGAACCCAGCACTTCACTCACCCCACAGCCAAGAGGACGGCACTGTCATGCCAAGTTTCGACACTCCTGAACCCGTCTCCGCCACGATCGAGATCGTCGGGCCGGCTCAGATCGTTGCCAGCAAGCGCACCGACACGGTGGTCGAGGTGCGCCCGATGAACCCCGACAGCAAGAAGGACGTACAGGCCGCCGAGGAAACCAAGGTCACCTTTTCCGGCGGCAAGCTGACGGTCATGGACCCGAAGGTGCGCTCCGTCATCGGCAGGAAGGGGCTGGTCGAGGTATCCATCCAGCTGCCCGCGGGCTCCGAGCTCAACGGCGTCAGCGCGCTGGGGGACTTCCTGTGCGAGGGACGCTTCGGGCCGGTCAGGCTCAAGACGGCCACCGGCAACATCCAGATCGACGAGGCCGCGTCCGTGTGGCTCAGGACCCCGCTCGGTGATGTCCTCGTGGACCAGGTCACGGGCGATGCCGAGGTGCAGGGCGGCGGGCGGGTGCGTATCGGCAGGATCGACGGCACCGCGAGCATCAAGAACCTCAATGGTGAGACCGCGCTCGGTGAGGTCGACGGGGATCTCACGGTGAAGTCGTCCAACGGGTCGATCAGCGTGGTGCGGGCCGGGGGCTCGGTCGACGCGAAGTCCGCGAACGGGTCCATCCGGGTCGATGAGGTGCGGCGTGGCCGCGTGACCTTGCAGACCGCGGCGGGTGGGCTCGAGGTCGGTATCCCCACTTCCACCGCGGCGTGGCTCGATGTGCGGTCCAAGGCGGGGCGGGTGCGCAATGAGCTCGGGGCTGCGGAGGGGCCTGCGGAGGCTGAGGAGACGGTTGAGGTTCGGGGGCGTACGAGCTTCGGTGACATCGTGATTCGTAGGGCTTGAGTGGGGTGGGCGTCGCGGGGCTTCGCCCGGAGTGAGGGCCCGACGCACTAGGGAGACGCACTAGGGATTCGGGCTCACCGGCAGGGTCAGCACCATCGTCAACCCGCCACCCGGCGTGTCCTCCGCCCACAGCGTGCCCGCCATCGACTCCGTGAAGCCTCGGGCCACCGCCAGGCCGAGGCCCACGCCCGCGCCTCTCGGGGCGTCGCCGTAGCGCTGGAAGGGCTCGAAGATGCGGTCCTTCGCGTCGTCGGGGACACCGGGGCCCCGGTCCACGACCCGGACCTCGACCCGCTCGCCGAGGGTGCTGGCCGCGACCAGGACCGGCTCGGCGTCGGGGCTGTACTTGACCGCGTTCTCGACGATGTTCGCCACGACCCGTTCCAGCAGGCCCTTGTCGACCGTGACCATGGGCAGGTTCTCGGGGATGTCCAGCTCGACGCTCTCCAGTGGTACGCCGCCGAGCGCCATCGGGACCACCTCGTCGAGGTCGATCTCGCGGATGAGCGGGGAGACCGTGCCGGTCTGCAGGCGGGACATGTCGAGGAGGTTGCCGACCAGGTGGTCGAGGCGGTCCGCGCCGTCCTCGATGCCTTCCAGGAGCTCCGCCTGGTCCTCGGGCGACCAGTCGACGTCCTCCGAGCGCAGCGACGTGACCGAGGCCTTGATCCCGGCGAGCGGGGTGCGCAGGTCGTGGCTGACCGCCGCGAGCAGCGCCGTGCGGATCCGGTTGCCCTCCGCGAGGCCGCGCGCCTGCTGGGCCTCGTCCTGCAGCCGCCGGCGGTCGATGACCACCGCGGCCTGCGCGGCGAACGCGGCCAGGACCCGGCGGTCCTCGGCCGGAAGGACGCGGCCGGACAGGGCGAGCGCCATGTGGTCGCCGGCCGGCATGTCGACGTCGGCGTCCTCGGGGCGGTCCAGCGGCGCCCCGGTGCCCACGCGTCCCGTGCAGGTCCAGGGGTCGACGTCGCTCGCCCGCTCCAGGAGCGCCACGGACTCCATCGCGAAGGTCTCCCGGACCCGTTCGAGCAGCGCGTCCAGGGTGGTCTCGCCGCGCAGGACGCTGCCCGCGAGGAAGGACAGGATCTCCGACTCGGCCCGCAGCCGCGCCGCCTGCTGGGTGCGCCGAGCCGCCAGGTCCACCACCGAGGCGACCGAGACCGCGACACCGACGAAGACCACGATGGCCACGATGTTCTTCGGGTCGGAGATGGTGAGGGTGTGCACGGGTGGGGTGAAGTACCAGTTGAGGAGCATCGACCCGACGGCCGCCGAGGCCAGCGCCGGCCACCGCCCGCCGAGCAGGGCCGCACCCACCGTGAGCGACAGGAACACCAGCATGTCGTTGGCGAGCCCGAGGTCCGGGAGCACGCTGCTCAGCAGGAAGGTGAGCACCGGCGGACCCGCCACGCCGACCAGCCAGCCCCACAGCAGCCGGGCCTTGCCGAGCCGCGCCCCGCGCGCCACGGGCAGCCCCCGGCCCCGGCCCATCGCGTCGTGCGTGACCAGGTGGACGTCGAGGTCGGGCCCCGAGTCACGGGCGATGGTCGCGCTGACGCCCGGCCCGAACACGTACTGCCACGGCTTGCGGCGGGAGACGCCGAGGACGATCTGGGTGGCGTTGACCCCCCGGGCGAATTCGAGGAGCGCGGACGGTACGTCGTCGCCTATGACGTGGTGGAAGGTGCCGCCCAGGTCCTCCACGAGGGTGCGCTGGAGGGCGAGTTCCTTCGGCGATGCGGAGGTCAGGCCGTCGCTGCGGGCGATGTACACGGCCAACACCTCACCGCCCGCGCCCTTTTCGGCGAGGCGGGCCGCGCGGCGGATCAGCGTACGGCCCTCGGGTCCGCCGGTGAGGCCGACGACGATGCGTTCGCGGGAGCCCCAGATCTTGGAGACGCGGTGCTCGGAGCGGTACTCCTTGAGGTACTCGTCGACCCGGTCCGCCGTCCACAGCAACGCCAACTCCCGCAGTGCCGTGAGGTTTCCGGGGCGGAAGTAGTTGGACAGGGCCGCGTCGACCTTGTCGGCCTTGTAGATGTTGCCGTGCGCCATGCGTCGGCGCAGTGCCTGCGGGGACATGTCGACCAGTTCGATCTGGTCGGCCCGGCGGACGATTTCGTCGGGGACCGTCTCCTGCTGGCGTACGCCCGTGATCGACTCGACGACGTCGGCCAGGGACTCCAGGTGCTGGATGTTGACCGTCGATATGACGTCGATGCCGGCCGCCAGCAGCTCCTCGATGTCCTGCCAGCGCTTGGCGTTGCGGGAGCCGGGGACGTTGGTGTGCGGCAGCTCGTCGACGAGGGCCACGGCGGGGCGGCGGGCGAGGACCGCGTCCACGTCCATCTCGGTGAACTCGCCGCCCCGGTAAGTGAGTTCCTTGCGTCCGATCACCTCCAGGCCGTGCAGCATCACCTCGGTGCGCGGCCGGTCGTGGTGCTCCAGGAAGGCGACCACGCAGTCCGTGCCGCGCTCGACCCTCCGGTGGCCCTCGGCGAGCATCGCGTACGTCTTGCCGACGCCCGGTGCCGCGCCCAGGTAGATGCGGAGCTTGCCGCGTCCCATGATGAAAGTGCCCCTACTGCTCGAAGCGGTACCCCATGCCCGGCTCCGTGATCAGGTACCGGGGATGGGAGGGGTCGGCTTCGAGCTTGCGTCTCAACTGGGCCATGTAGACCCGGAGATAGTTCGTACGGTTGCCGTGGCTGGTGCCCCAGACCTCCTGCAGCAGGCGTTTCTGGCTGATGAGGCGGCCCGGGTTGCAGATCAGGATTTCCAACAGGTGCCACTCGGTCGGCGTGAGCCGGATGTCCCGGCCGGCCCGCCTGGCCTTCTTGGCGACGAGGTCGACGGTGAACTCGTCCGTGGTCACCAGCGTCGCGCCGATCCGCGCGGGCGGCCCGTCGTCCGTACGGCGGACCGCCGCGCGCAGTCTGGCGAGGAGCTCGTCCATGCTGAACGGCTTGGTGATGTAGTCATCCGCACCCGCGTCCAGGGCCTCGACCTTCTCCTCGGACGCGCGCCGCGCGGAGAGCACCAGGATCGGCACCCGGGTCCAGCCGCGCAGACCCTTGATGACGTCGACGCCGTCCATGTCGGGCAGGCCCAAGTCCAGCACCACGACGTCGGGTTGGCGGGCGGCGGCGATCCTGAGGGCCGTGGCCCCGTCCGGTGCGGCGTCCACCCCGTACTTCCGCACCTGCATGTTGATCACGAGGGCCCGCACGAGCTGCGGGTCGTCCTCGACGACGAGTACCCGTGTCATCTCTCCACCGCCCGCACCCGCGTCATCCCGCCACCACCCGCATCCACGTCATCCCCGCACCACCCGCACCCGCGTAACCGGTGTGTCATCAGCCCTTCCCGGTCAGCTGCTTCAGCGCGATGTTGAGCTTCAGGACGTTCACCGTGGGCTCCCCCATGAAGCCCAGGATCCGGCCGTCGGTGTGCTCCTTGACGAGCTTCTCGACCTGCGCGACGGAGAGGCCGTTCTTCTCCGCGATCCGGTGCACCTGGATCCGTGCGTACGTAGGTGAGATGTCCGGGTCGAGACCCGATCCGGAGGACGTGACGGCCTCGGCCGGGACCTCGGAGGGCTTGACCGTGTAGCCGTTCACCGAGTTGTCCTTGATGACGGCCTTCTTGGCGTCGTCGATCGCCTTGATCAACTCGGTGTTGTTCCCGGCCTTGTTGGTGGCACCGGAGAGGAGGAGCTTGTACTGCGTGTTCACCGCGTTGGCGCCGAGCCCGTTGGAAGGCCGCGGCTGGAACCACTTGAGGTCCGCGGCCGGGGTCTCCTCGCCCTTCTTCAGCGGCAGGTTGTACGTCTGGCCGATGAGCTCGGAGCCGACGACCTTGCCCTGTGCGTCCTTGACCTCGGACCCGTTGGCCTTGTTGCCGAAGGCGGCCTGCGCGATCCCGGTCACGGCGAGCGGATAGATGACGCCGCACAGGACGGTCAGGACGAGCAGGGCACGGAGACCCGCTCCCATCAACCGGGCGGTGTTTCCTACGGAGTTGTTCATGATGCGCCTCTACCGGATCCCGGGAATGAGCGAGATGAGCATGTCGATGAGCTTGATGCCGATGAACGGCGCGACCAGACCGCCGAGGCCGTAGATCCCGAGGTTGCGGCGCAGCAGCTTGTCCGCGCTCACCGGCCGGTACTGGACGCCCTTCAGGGCCAGCGGGACCAGGGCGATGATGATCAGCGCGTTGAAGACGACGGCCGACAGGATCGCGGTCTGCGAGCTGTGCAGGCTCATGATGTCGAGCTTGTCTAGGCCCGGGTACAGGCCCGCGAAGAGCGCCGGGATGATCGCGAAGTACTTGGCGACGTCGTTGGCGATGGAGAAGGTCGTCAACGCGCCCCGTGTGATGAGGAGTTGCTTGCCGATCTCGACGATCTCGATGAGCTTGGTCGGGTTGGAGTCGAGGTCGACCATGTTCCCGGCTTCCTTGGCTGCGGAAGTACCGGTGTTCATGGCGACGCCCACGTCGGCCTGCGCGAGGGCGGGCGCGTCGTTGGTGCCGTCGCCCGTCATCGCGACCAGCTTGCCGCCGGCCTGCTCGCGCTTGATCAGGGCCATCTTGTCCTCGGGAGTGGCCTCCGCGAGAAAGTCGTCGACGCCCGCCTCCTCGGCGATCGCCTTCGCCGTCAGCGGGTTGTCACCCGTGATCATCACGGTCTTGATGCCCATGCGGCGCAGTTCGTCGAACCGCTCCCGCATCCCGTCCTTCACCACGTCCTTGAGGTGGATGACGCCCAGGACGCGGGCCCCGTCGGTGTCGTCGACCGCCACGAGCAGCGGCGTACCGCCCGCCTGGGAGATCTTGTCGGTGAGCGTCTGCGCCTCCTCGGAGACGGAGCCGCCACGCTCCTTGACCCAGGCGACGACCGAGCCGGTCGCGCCCTTGCGGACCATGCGCCCGTCCACGTCCACGCCCGACATGCGGGTCTGGGCCGTGAACTCGATCCAGGTCGCGTGCGTCAACTCACCCTGGTGGCGCTCGCGCAGGCCGTACTTCTCCTTCGCCAGAACGACGATCGAGCGGCCCTCCGGCGTCTCGTCGGCCAGCGAGGACAGCTGGGCCGCATCGGCGACCTCGGCCTCCGTCGTCCCCCGTACCGGCACGAACTCCGAAGCCTGACGGTTGCCGAGCGTGATGGTTCCGGTCTTGTCGAGGAGGAGGGTCGATACGTCGCCTGCCGCCTCAACTGCCCTTCCGGACATGGCCAGTACGTTGCGCTGCACGAGCCGGTCCATGCCCGCGATGCCGATCGCCGAGAGCAGTGCCCCGATCGTCGTCGGGATCAGGCAGACCAGCAGAGCGACGAGCACGATCATCGACTGCCCCTCGCCCGCGAACGTCGCGAACGGCTGCAGGGTGACCACGGCGAGCAGGAAGACGATCGTCAGCGAGGCGAGCAGGATGTTGAGCGCGATCTCGTTGGGCGTCTTCTGCCGGGCGGCGCCCTCGACCAGGTTGATCATGCGGTCGATGAAGGTCTCGCCCGGCTTCGTCGTGATCTTGATGACGATGCGGTCGGAGAGGACCTTCGTGCCACCGGTGACGGCCGAGCGGTCACCGCCGGACTCCCGGATGACCGGCGCCGATTCACCGGTGATCGCGGACTCGTCGACGGAAGCGACCCCCTCGACGACATCACCGTCGCCGGGGATGATGTCGCCCGCCTCGCACACCACCCGGTCCCCGATGGTGAGTGCGGTGCCGGGGACCTGCTCCTCGCTCGTGCCGTCCTTGGACAGCCGCCGGGCGACGGTGTCGGTCTTGGCCTTGCGCAGGGTGTCCGCCTGCGCCTTGCCCCGGCCCTCCGCCACGGCCTCCGCGAGGTTCGCGAAGACGACGGTCAGCCACAGCCAGGCGGTGATCGCCCAGCCGAACCAGTCGCCCGGGTCCTTGACGGCGAAGACCGTGGTCAGCACGGACCCGATCAACACCACGAACATCACCGGGGACTTGACCATCACCCGCGGATCGAGCTTGCGCAGCGCGTCCGGCAGCGACTTGACCAGGGCCTTGGGGTCGAAGATCCCGCCGCCGACCTTGCCCTTGGAGGGGGAGTTACCGCCGGGCACGTCGCTGTGCGGTGCCCGGGAGGGAGTGATGGTGCTCATGACGCGAGCCCTTCGGCGAGCGGACCCAGCGCCAGGGCCGGGAAGTAGGTCAGACCGGTGACGATCAGGATCGTGCCGACCAACAGGCCGGTGAACAGGGGCTTTTCCGTACGCAGCGTCCCCGCGGTGGCCGGCACCGGCTTCTGCTCGGCGAGCGAGCCGGCCAGGGCCAGCACGAACACCATCGGCAGGAAGCGGCCGAGCAGCATCGCGAGGCCGATCGTGGTGTTGTACCAGGGGGTGTCGGCGTTCAGGCCGGCGAAGGCCGAGCCGTTGTTGTTGGCGCCCGAGGTGTAGGCGTACAGGATCTCGGAGAAGCCGTGGGCGTGCGAACCGCCGACCGCGTTCGCCGCCGTGTTGGTGATCGACTCCGGGGGCTGCTTCAGGGCGACCGCGGCCGCGGTGAAGCCGAGCACCAGGACCGGCGTGATCAGGATGTAGCAGGCGGCGAACTTGATCTCGCGGGTGCCGATCTTCTTGCCCAGGTACTCGGGCGTACGGCCCACCATCAGTCCGGCGATGAACACCGCGATGATCGCCATGATCAGCATGCCGTAGAGGCCGGAGCCCACACCGCCGGGCGCGATCTCGCCGAGCTGCATGCCCAGCATGTTGAGGCCGCCGCCGAGACCGGTGTTGGAGGAGTGGAAGGAGTTGACCGCGCCGGTCGAGGTCAGCGTGGTGGCGACCGAGAAGATCGCGGACGCGCCGATGCCGAAGCGGGTCTCCTTGCCCTCCATCGCGCCGCCCGCGAGGTCGAACGCCGGGCCGTGGTGGGCGAATTCGGTCCACATCATGAGGGCCGTGAAGCCGATCCAGATGGTGACCATCGTGGCGAGGATCGCGTAACCCTGCTTGAGGTTGCCGACCATCCGGCCGAAGGTCCGCGTGATCGCGAACGGGATCAGCAGGATCAGGAAGATCTCGAAGAGGTTGGAGAAGGCGTTCGGGTTCTCCAAGGGGTGGGCGCTGTTGGCGTTGAAGTAGCCGCCGCCGTTGGTGCCCAGCTCCTTGATGACCTCCTGCGAGGCGACCGCGCCGCCGTTCCACTGCTGGTGGCCGCCCACGAACTGGCCGACCTCGTGGATGCCGGAGAAGTTCTGGATGGCGCCACAGGCGACCAGGACCACCGCGCCGATGACCGACAGCGGCAGCAGGATGCGTACGGTGCCGCGCACCAGGTCGGCCCAGAAGTTGCCGAGCTCACCGGTGCGGGACCGGGCGAAACCGCGTACGAGCGCGACCGCCACGGCGATCCCCACGGCCGCCGAGACGAAGTTCTGCACCGCGAGGCCGCCGGTCTGCACGAGGTGGCCCATGGCCTGCTCACCCGCGTACGACTGCCAGTTGGTGTTGGAGACGAAGGACGCGGCGGTGTTGAACGCCTGGTCCGGGTCGATCGCCTTGAAGCCGAGCGAGCCGGGCAGGTGCGGCTGGAGCCGCATCAGTCCGTAGAGGAACAGGACGCTCGCCAGCGAGAAGACGAGGACGCCGCGCAGATAGGCGGGCCAGCGCATCTCGGCGTCGGGGTTGGCGCCGATGGCCTTGTAGATCCACTTCTCGAAGCGCAGGTGCTTCTTCGACTCGTAGACCTTGGCCATGTAGTCGCCAAGCGGTCGGTATGCGAGGGCCAGCGCCGCCATCAGGGCGAGCAGCTGGAGCACACCGGCAAGTACGGGACTCATATCCGGGCTCAGAACCTCTCCGGCTTGACGAGGGCGAGGACCAGGTAACCGAGGAGGGCGACGGCCACGACGAGACCGACGATGTTTTCGGCACTCACAGCTTTGCCACCCCCTTGGCGATGAGAGCCACCAGCGCGAATACCGCGATCGTGGTGACTACGAAGGCCACATCGGCCATCGCGAGCTCCTGAATGAGATGCGGGAACTGAACGGACTTCTTGAGGAGAACCCGTGTTTCGCCGCCCACAGCACGCGTTGACACCTCCCATACGCGGACGGACCCGGCCTTGACGGATCTCTAACGGGACCCCGGCAGCCGGAAGCGCAGCCGGCAGATCACCGCGTCCGTGTCCCGCCGCACCGCGTGCGCGACGACCGCGCCGCGCTGGTTCTGCAGCATCCGCTGCCACAGCCGGGCCGGCTCGACCTCGGGGATCAGGACGGTGACGCGGGTGCCCGGGTGGTAGTCGTGGATCTTCCGTACGTACGCGGCCACCGGACGCCCCACCGTGCGGTGCGCGGACTTCAGCTCGACGAGGTCGACGCCCGGATTCCACAGCTCCCAGTCGCGGCGCAGGGCGGCGGCCGCCGCGCGGTCCTCGGCCTCCAGGTGGCTGACGGTGACGGCCCGCACCTCGTCGCCGAGCGAGACGGCCGCGTTCAGGGCCTCGCAGGTCAGCTTGGACAGGCCCGACACGGGCACGATCACCAACGACCGCTCCCGGTGCGGGACTTCGGGCACCCGGCCGATGCCGAGCCGCTCACCGAGCCGCGCGTACGCCCGCTGCACGGCCTCGAAGGCCGCGACCAGGACGGGCAGGGCGACCACGATCAGCCAGGCCCCGTCGTGAAACTTGGTGGCGGTGACGACGACGGCGCTGACCCCGGTGAGGAGCGCCCCGAGGCCGTTGAGCAGCGCCTTGCCGAGCCACCTCGGGCCGCGCTCACGGCGCCAGTGGAGCACCATCCCGGTCTGGGCGAGGGTGAAGCCGACGAAGACGCCGATCGCGAAGAGCGGCACGAGGGTGTTGGTGTCGCCGCCGGAGAAGAGGAGCAGGGCGGCGGAGACGGCGGCGAGGGCGAGGACGCCGTGCCGGTGGACCTGGCGGTCGGCCTTGAGGGCGAAGACGTGCGGCAGGTAGTTGTCGCGGGCGAGCAGTTTCAGCAGGACCGGGAGGCCGCCGAAGGACGTGTTCGCGGACAGGGCGAGCAGGATCATCGTGGCGAACTGGATGACGTAGAAAGCCCAGTTGTGCCCGAGCGAGGCGTCCGCGAGCTGCGCGAGGACGGTCACGCCCTCGACCGGCTGCAGGCCGAAGCGGGAGATCAGCACCGCGAGGCCGATCAGCATCACCCCGAGGATCGCGCCGAGCGCGACCTCCGCGTGCTGGGCCCGTTTGGCGCGCGGCGTACGGAAGTTGGGGACGGCGTTGGCGATGGCCTCGACACCGGTGAGCGCGGAGCAGCCGGAGGCGAAGGCCTTCAGCAGAAGCAGGGCGCCGACGGTGGTGGCGTTGTCGCCGAGTACGGAGGCGTGGCCCTCGGCGGCGGCCGTCGAGACCGGGCCGTCCCGGAAGAGGCCGACGACTATCAGCGTGAGGATCGCGACGACGAAGACGGCCGTCGGCACGATGAAGGCCTTCGCCGACTCGACGATGCCGCGCAGATTCACGGCCGTGACGAGGACGAGGACGCCCAGGCAGATGACCAGGCGGTCCCCGTACAGCTCGGGAAAGGCCGAGGTCAGCGCGGCGACTCCGGCGGTGACGGCCACCGCGACGTTCAGTACGTAGTCCAGGACGAGCGAGGCCGCGGCGACCAGGCCGGTGCGCCTGCCGAGGTACGTCCTGGCCACGGCGTAGGAGCCGCCGCCGTCCGGGAAGGCGGCGATCACCTGCCGGTAGGAGGCGACGAGGACCGCGAGCAGGGCGGCGATGGCGAGGGTGACGGGGAGGGTGAAGCCGAGCCCGTACCCGCCGGCTGCGGCGAGGACGAGCACGATCGCCTCGGGGCCGTAGGCGACGGAGGCCATGGCGTCGAGGGAGAGCGCGGCGAGGCCGGTGACGGCGGTGAGGCGGTGGCGTTCGCCGGTATCGGGGGGTTGCTCGGCGGTGAGCGGGGCGGCGGCGCGGGTGGTCAGGACGGACATGTACGCGTGCTCCTCCGGGGCAGGGGCGGCAGGTCGCCAGGTCCGCTCAGGTTCCGTCCCTGCCGGTCGCCGCCTGCCTCCGCGCGTACGTTCCTTGCGCGTTCTTCGCGCCGAACGGGCCGCTCTTCACGGGGCCTTGACGCGACTCTGGACGCAACCCGGGACGCGACTCGGGACGCAACCTGGGACGCAACCCGGGTCTGACACGACCGGGGCCACCGGCCCGCCCCGTCAGCCCTTCTGACGCACCCGCCGTGCCGCCCGCGGCCCCTCTTCCGCTGTCTCCAGATGGCCCGCGACCAGCCGGTTCAGCGCCCGCAGCAGCACCACGCGCTCGTCGTCGGGCAGGGCGTCGAGGGCGCTCTGGTGGACGTGGTCGACGATCTTCTGGCTCTTCTTGGCGACCTTCGCCCCGTCCTCGGTCACCGCGATGATCCGGGCCCGCCGGTCGGTGCTCGACGGCCTGCGCTCGGCGAGGCCCGCCTTCTCCAGGGCGTCGACGGTCACCACCATCGTGGTCTTGTCCATGTCCCCGATCTCGGCGAGCTGCGCCTGGGTGCGCTCCTCCTCCAGGGCGTGCACGAGGACGCAGTGCATGCGCGGGGTCAGCCCGATCTCGCCGAGCCGCGCACTCATCTGGGTCCGCAACACGTGGCTGGTGTGGTCCAGGAGGAAGGACAGGTCCGGTTCGGTGCGTCGGGGTGCCATGGCTGTCATGTCTGCCAGCGTAACCGAACTCCGATCCGTGAAAGATAGTCTGCAACGGAACTATCTGCTACGGTCTCTCTTGTTGCCCCGACCGGCCCGCCCGCAACGGCCGTTCACCAGGCCCGCCCGACTGGAGAAGCGAATGTCTGCCACCGCCACCGCCGCAGCCCCCCTCAGCACCGATGCCGAGTCCGCCCCCCTCAGCACCGAAGCCGAATCCGCCCCGGCCCCCACCCGCTCCCGCTGGCTCGCCCTCGGCGTCCTCGCCACCGGGATGCTGATGACGGTCCTCGACGGCAGCATCGTCACCGTCGCCATGCCGGCCATCCAGGACGACCTCGGATTCACCCCGACCGGACTGAGCTGGGTCGTCAACGCCTACCTCATCGCCTTCGGTTCGCTGCTCCTGCTGGCCGGGCGCCTCGGCGATCTCATCGGCCGCAAACGGATGTTCCTGGCAGGGACGGGGGTGTTCACCGGCGCCTCACTCCTCGCCGGAGTCGCCGCATCGCCCGCGGTCCTGATCGCCGCCCGCTTCCTCCAGGGCGTCGGCAGTGCGATGGCCGCCGCCGTCAGTCTCGGCATCCTGATCACGCTCTTCACCGAACCCCGCGAACGGGCCAAGGCCATCGCGATATTCAGCTTCACCGGCGCGGCCGGCGCCTCGATCGGGCAGGTCCTCGGCGGCGTACTCACCGAGGCGCTCACCTGGAACTGGATCTTCTTCATCAACCTCCCGATCGGCATCGCGGCCCTGCTCGTCGCCCTCCCCGCCCTGCCCGGCGACCGCGGCCTCGGCCTGAAGGCCGGCGCGGACGCGCTCGGCGCGCTGCTCGTCACCTCCGGCCTGACGCTCGGCATCTACACGGTGGTCAAGATCGAGGAGTACGGCGCCACTTCGGCCCACACGCTCGGCCTCGGCTCTCTCGCACTCGCCCTGCTCGCCGGCTTCGTCGTCCGCCAGGCCAAGACGGCCAACCCCCTGATGCCGCTCCGGATCTTCCGCTCCCGCAGCGTGACCGGCGCGAACGTCGTCCAGATGCTGATGATCGCCGCCCTCTTCTCCTTCCAGGTCCTCGTCGCGCTCTACCTGCAGAACGTCCTCGGCTACGGCGCCGCCAAGACCGGCCTCGCGATGCTGCCGGCCGCGGTCGTCATCGGCGCGGTCTCCCTGGGCGTCTCGGCCCGCCTCAACGCCCGCTTCGGCGAGCGCAACGTGCTGCTGGCCGGCCTTGTCCTCCTCGTCGGCGTACTCGGCCTCCTGACCCGACTGCCCGACCAGGCCGCCCAGGTCAACTACTTCACCGACCTGCTCCCCGTGATGCTCCTCGCCGCCGGCTTCGGCCTGGCGCTGCCCGCCCTGACCTCGCTGGGCATGTCCGGCGCGAAGTCCGAGGACGCGGGTCTGGCCTCCGGCCTCTTCAACACGACCCAGCAGATCGGCATGGCCGTCGGCGTCGCGGTCCTCTCCACCCTTGCCGCCTCCCGCACGGAGTCCCTGACCGAGGCGGGCCGCTCCGCCTCCGAAGCCCTGACCGGCGGATTCCACCTGGCCTTCGGGGTCGGGGCGGGCCTGATCGTCGCGGCCTTCGCGGTGGCCTTCACGGTCCTTCGGGCGCCGCGCCGCTAGTCCTCGCTGAGGGCGTCGCACTCGAACCAGACGGTTTTGCCCGGTCGGGCAGCGGGGTCGGGGTTCCGGGCGACGCCCCAGCGGTCAGTTACACCCTCGATGAGGAGCAACCCCCGGTTGTTCTCGGTCAGTTCGGAGCCCTCGTCTGCCGTACGCGGCAGACGGGGGCTCTTGTCGTCGACCTCGACCCGGATCCCCTCGGGGCGGCGGGCGATCAGGATCGTGCAGCGCCTGCCCGGGACATGCCTTATGACGTTCGAGGCCAGCTCGGTGAGCGCGAGCCCGGCGCCGTCCGTGAGTTCCGGCATGCGCCAGGCGTGCAGGAGCAGACGGAGGATCTGGCGCAGGTGCCGGGCGGAGTGCGCACCGACGGTGAGGCTCATGCGGTACGAGGGGTCAAGGGGCGGGGCCTGGGCGGGAGTTGGGTGATTCATGTCACCAGGGTGGAGTGGGGTGATTACGCTGGGCTACGGCTTGAACCGGACGCCGCGAGGCGTGAGCTTGGGGGTGGCTGTCACCATGGCCAACATCCGCGATCTGGATCCCGGCGCTTCGCCGCTGGACTACTACGGCTCGGAACTGCGCCGCCTGCGCGAGGACGCGGACCTCAGACAAGGGGAGCTGGGCTCCGTCGTCTTCTGCTCCGGCTCACTGATCGGCCAGATCGAGACGGCCCACAAGGTCCCCACCCGCGAGCTCTCGGAGCGGCTCGACGCCGCACTCGGCTCGGACGGGCACTTCACGCGGCTCGTGGGCCTTGTGCTGCGCAGCCAGTTGCCGACGTGGTTCCAGGCGTACGCGGAGCTGGAAGCGAAGGCCGCGTACATCTCCACCTACCAGGCCCAGTTGGTGTACGGCCTGCTGCAGACCGAGGCGTACGCACGGGCCGTACTCGGCGTACGCGGCGAGGACGACCTCGACACCAAGGTCGCCGCGCGACTGGAGCGCCAGCGGATCCTGGAGCGCGAGGAACCGCCGCTGATCTGGGTCGTACTGAGCGAGGCGGTGCTGCACCAGGAGATCGGCGGCCCGGAGGTCATGCGAAACCAACTCGCCCATCTGTTGGGTACGCGGCAGCGGGAGTGGGTGCGGTTGCAGGTTCTGCCGTTTGAGGTGGGTGAGCATGCGGGACTGCCGGGCACGTTCAATCTCTTGCGCTTCGATGGCGACCCGGACCTCGTCTACACCGAGGACTTCGTCCAGGGCCACATGACCGCCAACCCGCAAGCTCTCAGGGAGGGTTCGCTCCGTTACGATCATTTGCAGGCTGCCGCGCTCTCCGTAGAGAAATCGGCGGCACTGATCGCCCGCGTATCGGAGGAGCGTTATGGACAGGCAGCTGGACCTGACGGCCGCGCTGTGGCGTAAGTCCTCGTACAGCAGCGACACCGGCGGCGACTGCATCGAGTGCGCCCCCCTGGACGGCGCCGCATGGCGTAAGTCCTCGTACAGCGGAGACACCGGCGGCGAGTGCGTCGAGATCGCTCACCTCAACCCCCACGTCGCCGTCCGCGACTCCAAGAACCCCCAAGGCCCCGCCTTCACCGTCAGCCCCGAAGCCTTCGCCCGCTTCGTCGAGGCCGCTGTGCAGGGGGAGCTCTAGCTGTTCTGTCCCGGGAGGTTGTGGACGGGCCGACATCTCAGTCTCCAAGATCCCCGACCTCGTCACCCGCGATCAGCTCTGCGTCTCCTCGTGGCGTCCAATAGCGGCCGCATCGGGTACGAGGAGCAGCTTGCCGGTGGTACGCCGAGCCTCCAGATCGCTGTGGGCCTGGGCGGCCTCGGACAATGCGTAGCGGCCCGTCACGGTGACCTCAAGCGCCTTGGAGCGCACCCACTCGAACACATCGGCGGCCCGTCGGAGCAGTTCGGACCGATCGGCGATGAAGTCCCCGAGGCTGGGCCGGATCAGGGTCAGCGAACCGCCATGGGCGAGCCGAATCGGATCAAACGGCGGCACGGCACCACTTGCCGCGCCGAAGAGCACGAGATGGCCGCGGGTTCGCAGGCTGGCGAGGCTCGCATCGAAGGTGTGCGCGCCGACGCCGTCGAAGACAACCGGCAGTCCCTGACCGCCGTTGAGCCGCCTCACCTCGGTTGCGAGATCGTCGACTGCGGAGGAAAGGATCACCTCAGCGGCCCCGGCACGCTTCGCCAGCTCGGCCTTGGCCGTGGTCGACGTCGTGCCGATCACCCTGCCGCCGAGATGGGTGATGAGCTGGGTCAAAAGCAGCCCCATGCCGCCGGCAGCCGCATGCACGAGCACCGTGTCGCCCCCCTGAACCGGGTAGGCGTCCTTGACGAGATAGTGCGCGGTCATGCCTTGGAGGAGCACGGCGGCGGCTGTCTCGAAGCCGATGTCGTCGGGCAGCGGCACCAGCCGGGAGGAGTCCACGACGGCCCGCTCGGCATACGTGCCGGGAATCTCCACCCAACCGACCCGGTCCCCGACTGCGACGTCAGCGACGCCGGGTCCCACTTCGACGACCGTGCCGGCGCCCTCGGCGCCCGGGGTGAAGGGCAGCGGGAGGCTGTACCGGCCTTCGCGGTGGTAGACGTCGAGGAAGTTGACCCCGGATGCGGCGACCTCCACGACCGCCTCGCCCGGACCCGGCCGCGGCTGGTCCACCTCGGCCTCCTGCAGCACCTCGGGACCGCCCACTTCGTACACCTGAATCGCTCGCATGACCCTCCAATAACGGCTCATCCCCCACCAACCCCGTTGATGGCGATCCGATTCCCGGAAAGCAGACCAGCCCGCCGCCCCCACCGAGAGCTGAGACGCCTGCTTTGCACCGGGTCCGGGACAGGAGACCGAGGCCGAGGCCGAGGCCGAGGCCGAGGCCGTCAAGGGTCCACCGCACTCGCAGGCAAACCACCCGCAAGCCGCGTCCCCAACCTAACGAGGCAATACATCTAGCCGGCGAAACTGATCAACTGCCTGATTGCGTGGCTGGTGGGGGTGGGTGGTTGCGCGGACCTCCGTCTGTTTCGTCACTGGCTGCGGGTGCTCTTTTGGCTGGCTTTCCCCAACTGATGTCAGTACGGGGCCCAGGGGGGAAGTTGCCGGTGATGGAAGAGGCGGGGGAAGAGCAAAGACGAAAGACAAAGACCGCAGCGAGGGGAGGGGATGGAGGGGGTGGGCTGGGGCTCGGAGGGTGGGCGAGGGAAGGGCGCGGGCTCGGGCTCGGGCTCGGAGAGCGGGCGCGGGCTCGGAGGCTGGGCGAGGGAAAGGCGCGGGCTCGGAGAGCGGGCGCGGGCTCGGAGGCTGGGCGAGGGAAAGGCGCGGGCTCGGAGAGCGGGCGCGGGCTCGGAGAGCGGGCGAGGGAAGGGAGAGCGGGCGAGGGAAGGGAGCGGGCGAGGGCTCGGAGGGCGGGTTGGGGGCCTAGTGGGGGAAAAGGGGCAACAGAACCAGCACAAAAGGGACGCTCTTGCGCCCCATTTCCCCCACTAAGCCTTCAGGCGCCGCCCTCCGCCGCCTCGTGACGGGAAAGGAGCTCGCCTAACGGGCAAACCGGGCACCTCGACGCCACTTTCCGCACTGCTAGCCCCAGCGTCCCGGCCCCGGGCTCGCGCCTCCCCCACCCGAGCGCGCACTCCCCGCCCCGGGCCTGCACTTCCCCGTCCCGGGCCCGCACTTCCCCGTCCCGAGCCCGCACCTCCCCCCGCCGGGCCCGCACTTCCCCGTCCCGAGCCCGCACCTCCCCCCACCGGACCCGCACTTCCCGTGCCGGGCCCGCACCTCCCCCCGCCTAGCCCGCACCCCCAGCCCCGGGCCCGCACCTCCCCCGCCGGGCCCGCACCTCCCCTCCAGCCCCCTCCCCCCTCCGTCCCCTTCTCTCGCTGCGGTCTTTGTCTTTGCCCTGCCCCCACCTCTTCCATCACCGGCAGCCACCTCCCTGGGCCCCGTACTGACAGCAATTGGGGAAAGCCAGCCAAGAGAGCACCCGCAGCCAGCAACGAAACAGACGGAGGTCCGCGCAACCACCCACCCCCACCAGCCACGCAATCAGGCAGTTGAGCAGTTGAGCAGTTGCCCCTACCCCTCCCCACCCTCCGCCCCCACCGCACAGCCAGCCCCAGCCCCAGCCCCAGACCCAACCCCAGCCCCAGCCCCAACCCCAGCCGCCCCCTCCGCCGGAAACAGGATCGGGCTGATCAGGTACCGCGTCCGCTCCGGCGAGGGCTCCTGGCCGATCCGGCGTACCAGCACGTCCCGCAACTCGCCGATCAGCTCGCCCAGTTCATCCGGGCTGAGCCACATCGCATGCTGCCGGTACCCCACCAGGTCGGCGGCAGGGTCGGCGTCGGGCCGGTCGAGGTAGGCGTTGAACTCGGCCAGCAGCGTCGCCATCGCCACGGCGAACACCTGCCGGTGCCCCTCGACCGAGACGGACGCGGCGGCATCCGCGTCGATCACGGCGCGCTCCCGCCGCAGCCGGTAGCGGCGCTCGACCGCACCCCGCACGCGCTGCTCGCCCTCGACTTCGAGCAGGCCCCCATCGGCGAGCAGGCCGACGTGGCGGTACACCGTCGCCTTCGACACGTCGGGCAGCAGCGCGCACAACTGCGAGGTGGTCAGCGTCCGTTCGCCGGACATCGCGTGCACGATGCGCAGCCGTACGGGATGCAGAAGCAGGTCGACCGTGTCCATGCCTGAACGATCTCATGAGTGATACCGTTCTCAAACTTGAGACCGTAAGGCGGGAGCGGCGCATGACCGGCACGACGACCACACCTCCCCTCGGGCGGCTGCACGACATCGGTGCCGGCCGCCACCTGATGCTGCACCGCTCCGGCACCGGCGGCCCCACCGCGGTGTTCCTGGCAGGGGTGGGCATGATGAGCCTGGACTACCTGAACATCCACCGCCGTGTCGCCGAGTCGACCACGAGCGTCCTCTACGACCGTGGCGGCAACGGCTGGAGCTACCCCGCCCAACTCCCCCGCACGGCAGGTGAAGTCACCGACGAACTGCGCCAGTTGCTGCACGACGCCGACGTTCCCGGACCGTACCTGCTGATCGGCCACTCCCTGGGCGGCGCCTACGCGCGCCACTACGCGAGGCGATTCCCGCACGAGGTGGCCGGGCTGCTGCTGCTCGACCCCTTCCATGAGGACCTGGCGGTCCGGGCGCCCCGGCAGGCGCGGGAGAGGCTCGACGCGATGATGGAGCAGATGGGGAGTCAGGAGTCGGAGTCGGAGTCAGAGTCAGAGTCGGAGTCGGAGTCGGTCGAGTTCACGGCGGAACAGCTCGAACAGGCCCGAGCCCAGCTCGTCCAGCACTTCGCCCCTTGGCCGGAGGCGGTCCGTGGGCCGCTGGCCGAGCGGCACCTCGACACCTGGCGAACCGCCGGGCGGGAGAACCAGAACCTGTACGACAAGGTCGCCGACGAACTCCGCGACGCCCCCGCCACCCCGGACGTACCCCTGATCGTGCTCACGGCGATGGGCCACGACGCGACCCAGGCCCACTTGTGGCCCGCGGAACTTCTGCACGAGATCAACGAGCTCAAGCGCACGCTGCACGCCGAGTTGGCAGCCGAGTCTCCGTACGGCGAGCAGCGGGTTCTCGGTGACGCGGGGCACGGGTGGCTGCACGAGGAGCGGCCGGACGCGGTGACTCAGGCCGTCAACGACCTGCTCTCGCGCGCCAGTTGACGATGGCGCGCATCAGGAGGCCTATCAGGGCGCGCATCAGAACGCGTATCAGAACGCGTCGTCCGCGAGCAGCGACAGCGCCCTGCCTCGCGGGAGTGCGCGGATGACCCTGGCCATGAAGGCGTTGGCGCGCCCGGGGACGACCGTGGGCCGGCGGTGTCGGCGTAGGGCCTTCAGGGCGGAAGTGACGACGGCCCCGGGTTCCATGACCAGCGCGGACGGGACGTCGTCGTGCAGGCCGGGGCGTGTGGCCGTCGGGCCCGGGCAGAGGGCCAGTACTTGGACTCCGCGCGGCTTCTGCTCGTACCAGAGCGCTTCCGAGAAGGACGCGACGAAGGCCTTGGTCGCGCTGTAGACGGCCTGCCCGGGCTTGGGCGTGAAGGCGAGAGTGGAGGCGACGTTGACCAGGGCCGCTCCGGGGCGCGCGGCGGCGAGGAAGGCGTGGGAGAGGGTGACGACCGCCTCGCAGTTCAGGCGGATCATCGGGCCGGCCCGGTCCACGGGGGTGTCGGTGAAGGGGCCGGCGTGGGCGAGGCCCGCGTTGTTGACCAGGAGGTCGTAGGGGGCGCCCTTAGTGCCCTTCGCGTCCGTCAGGGCGTCCGCGACCGTGCCGATCCCCTCGGGCGTGGCCAGGTCCGCCACGATGAAGTCGTGGTCCCCCGGGCCGAGTTCGGACAGTTCGGCCAGTTCGGCAAGTTCGGCCATGAGGGCCAGCAGTCGGTGCTCGGTGCGGGCGACGGCTGTGACCGTATGGCCCTCGGCCGCCAGGGCCAGCGCGAAGGCTCGGCCCAGGCCCTCGGAGGCGCCCGTGATCAGCGCGCGGCGGTGGGGTTCGGGTTCGGTGCTCACTTCTCCGCCTTCGGGGCCGTCTCGGGGGCGTAGAGGAAGGAGAAGCGCTCCATCACGTTCGCCCGCTGGGTGTTCTGGAAGGCCGCGACGCGCCAGGCGCCGTCCGTGTCGCGGACCAGGGTGTACGTCTGGACCTTGGTCAGGTCCGTCGCGCTGGGCTTGTCGCCGGTGTAGTCGTCGCCGCGCGTGGTGACGACGGCGGCGTCCTTCCCGAGGAAGCGCAGGTTGAGGTAACTCGCCGCGAGCTGCGTGTCCTTGACGAACTCCTTGAACAGCGCCTGGTGGCCCTGCGTGATGTCGTCCCGGCCCTCGTAGTGGCTGCCGACGTACGTGGTGTACGTGGCGTCCTCGGTGAACTGACGGCCGTACGCGTCCGCGTCGCCCTCACCCCAGGCGTCGATGAGCGCATCGAGGGTGGCGCAGACGGCCTGGCCGTCGGCCCGGTCGGCGCCCGCCGGGATCACCTTGGCGCAGGCATCCGTGCCGGTGCGCTTCACGTCGGAGGTCTGGTCGAGGTAGAGGTACCCGCCGCCGGCCCCGAGGGCGAGGACGGCGGCCGCGATCAGGGCGGAGCGCTTGACGATCTTCTTGGTCTTGGCGGTCATGGCGTTCATGGCAGTACCTCTCAGTCAGTCAGTCAGTCGGCCGGACAGTCGGCCGGCCGGGCGAGCACGGTGGATGACTGCAGCCGCCGCGTTGATTAGACTGGCGCAACAACTGCACGCATGCATTATCTGCACACGTGCAGATATTAGGCAAGGGGAAAGGTGTCGCGATGGCGGAGATGGCAGAGCAGGACGACCGGCGTGCGGTCTTCCGGGACTACGTCGATGCCGTGGGGCTGCACGCCATGGCGGGCGCGGAGGCGGCCGGCCTCCAGGCGTCGGAGTGGTACGCGCTCAGCCGCATCACCCTGGAGGGCGGGCTCACCTCGGGCGAACTCGCGGCCGGGACAGGGCTCACGACGGGCGCGACGACCCGGCTGATCGACCGGCTGGAGCGCGCCGGATACGTACGCCGCGCCGCCGACCCGGCCGACCGGCGCAAGGTCGTGGTCGAGGCCGTACCCGGCGCGCTCGCGGAGGTCGAGGGGGCGGTGGGCCCGGCCCGGCGGCGGATCGGCGCGGTCCTCGCCGAGTTCACCCCGGAGCAACAGGACGTGCTCTTCGCCTACTTCACCCGCGCGGCCCCGGCGTTCCGCGAGGCGACGAACGAGATCCGCGAGGCCACGCACGGGCGCAAGAAGGACGGCAAGGACGGCAAGGACCGCGAGGGCGGCAAGGCGAAGCCCCGCTGAATCCGGGCAACCCTCACCCCCAATCCCAGCCCCTGACAGCCGGCCCCACGCCGGGCCTGTCAGGGGCTGATCGTTTTCTGTCAGCGCGCTGTCAGCCGCGCCCGGCAGTCTCCTGCCCATCGAGAACGACAGTGCTGCCCAGGCGCCGATCCGCAATCACGCAGTCACGCAGTCGACCGAACCGAACCAACCGGGAGCCCCACCATGGCTACGTTCCTTTCCAAGCTCGGCCGCCTCGCCTTTCGGCGAAGGGGGGTGATGGTGCTCCTCTGGCTGCTGATATTCGGCGGCGTCGGCTTCGCCGCCTCCTCCGCGCCCGCACCACCCGCCGACACGTTCTCGATGCCGGGCACCGAGTCGCAGGAGGCCTTCGACCTGCTGACGGAGAAGTTCCCGGACGCGAGCGCCGACGGCGCCAGCGCCCGGGTCGTCGTCCGGGCCCCCGAGGGCAAGAAGATCACCGACCCCGAGCAGAAGGCCGAAGTCGGCAAGCTGGTCGGGGAGTTGGGCACGTCCTCCCCGCAAGTCGTGAGCGCCGCCGACCCGTACAGGACCCCCGAGGTCAGCATCAGCAAGGACGGCACGACCGCCTACACGGTGGTGACGTACAAGGTCTCCGCGATGGAGGTCAGCGACAAGGCGCACGACGCGCAGGAAGCGGCCATCAAGAAGGCCGAGAAGACGGGCCTGACCGTCGAGGCCGGCGGTGACGCCGTCAAGATCGACCAGGCGATGGGCGGCACCGGCGAGCAGATCGGCATCCTGATCTCCGCGGTCGTGCTCGTCCTGACCTTCGGCTCGATGCTCGCGGCGGGCATGCCGCTGCTCACCGCGCTGATCGGGGTCGGGGTCGGCATCTCCGGCATCACCGCCCTCGCCTCCACCTTCGACCTTTCCGCCACCACCTCGACGCTCGCGATGATGATCGGCCTCGCGGTCGGCATCGACTACGCGCTGTTCATCGTGTCCCGCTTCCGCGCCGAGCGGATCGAGGGGCGCACCCCCGAGGAGGCCGCGGGACGCGCCGTCGGCACCGCGGGTTCGGCCGTCGTCTTCGCCGGGCTGACCGTCATCGTCGCCCTCGCCGGACTGGCCGTCGTCAACGTCCCGATGCTCACCAAGATGGGCCTCGCCGCGGCCGGCACCGTCGCGGTCGCCGTGCTCGTCGCGATCACCCTGATCCCCGCCCTGCTCGGCTTCGCCCCGGTCAAGGTGATGGCCCGCAAGACCCGCCTGCAGTACGCCATCAAGCCCCTGTCGGAGAAGAAGCAGGGCGTGGCCGCCAAGCGCGCCGCCAGGCTCGCGAAGAAGGGCGGGCAGGACCGGCCCAACCTCGGCTCCCGCTGGGCGCGTTACGTGCTTCGCCACCCCGTGGCCGTGCTGCTCGTCGGCGTGGTCGGCCTCGGCGCCATCGCCGTACCGGCCGCGAGCCTCGAACTCGGCCTGCCCGGCGAGGGCTCGATGTCGACGAAGACCACGCAGCGCAAGGCGTACGACATGCTCTCGGAGTCCTTCGGGCCCGGGTTCAACGGACCGCTGATGGTCACCGTGCAGGCGGACGACGCCGAGGCGGCGGGCAACAAGGTCGGCGACGCCCTGCGCGACGCGGACGGCGTGGTCTCGGTCTCCCCGGCCGGCGCCAACAAGGCGAACGACACCGCGATCGTCAACGTCATCCCCAAGACCGGCCCGACCGAGAAGAAGACCGAGGAGCTGGTACGCGAACTCCGCGGTGCCGCAGGTGAGTTGGAGCGGACCACCGCGTCCACGATCCTCGTGACCGGCCAGACGGCCATGTTCATCGACTTCTCGAAGACCCTCGACGACGCGCTCCTGCCCTACCTGGGCCTGGTCGTGGGCCTCGCCTTCCTGCTCCTGATGGTGGTCTTCCGCTCGATCCTGGTCCCGCTGAAGGCCGCCCTCGGATTCCTGCTCTCGGTGACCGCCGCACTCGGCGCCGTCGTGGCGGTCTTCCAGTGGGGCTGGCTCGCGGACGTCCTCGGCATCGAGCAGACCGGCCCGATCATGAGCACGATGCCGATCTTCATGATCGGAATCGTCTTCGGCCTCGCGATGGACTACGAGGTCTTCCTGGTCAGCCGGATGCGCGAGTCGTACGCCCACGGGGCACGCCCCGCCGATGCGGTCGTGGACGGCTTCCGGCACGGCGGCCGGGTCGTCGCCGCGGCCGCGGTCATCATGATGAGCGTCTTCTCCGGCTTCATCGTGGAGGACAACGACTTCATCAAGATGATCGGCTTCGCCCTCGCGATCGCCGTCCTCTTCGACGCCTTCGTCGTCCGCATGGCGATCGTGCCCGCGCTCTTCGCCCTGCTCGGCAAGACCGCCTGGTGGCTGCCGAAGTGGCTGGACCGGATCCTGCCGAGGGTGGACGTCGAGGGCGAGAAGCTCGACGCCGCCGCGACCTCCGCTCCGCGGGCACCGCGCCGGGAGAGCACCCTCGTCGGCTGAGTAGTTCCCGAATGGCACCACGATGGCGCCCCCGTACCGACCCCATGGCCGGTACGGGGGCGTCGTCGCATGCGGTGCACGCCAAGTAATTTCGCGAGCATCGCTGCAGCTCAGACAGGATCTTGCGCCATGATGCGAAGTTCTGGCGCCATACAGGGTCGCCATGGCGCCACTCGTGTGCCATAGTGATGACGCAAGCACGGCAGCGCGGAACGCAGTGCATAGCGCCAGACATGCGCCACCTTGAGCCATCTCGTTCGCCATCCCCTCGGACTCCCCGAAAAGAAGGGCCCGCCCACCATGAACACCGCGACCACAGCGGCCTCCAGCACGCGCCCCGCGGCGATCTCCGCCGTCGGACTGCGCAAGTCCTACGGCGACAAGGTGGTGCTCGACGGCATCGACCTGCGCATCCCGGAAGGCTCGGTCTTCGCCCTGCTCGGCCCGAACGGCGCCGGCAAGACCACCACCGTGGAGATCCTGTCCACCCTCATCTCCGCCGACGGCGGCGAGGCGCAGATCGCGGGCCACGACGTCTTCACGGACCCCGCCGGCGTACGCGGCCAGATCGGCGTCACCGGACAGTTCGCGGCGGTCGACGGACTGCTCACCGCCGAGGAGAACCTGCTCCTCATGGCCGACCTGGAGCACCTGCCCCGGCGCGAGGGCAAGCGCCGCGCCGCCGAGCTCCTGGAGCGCTTCGAGCTGACCGAGGCGGCCAGGAAGAACGTCGCCACCTTCTCCGGCGGCATGCGCCGCAAGCTGGACCTGGCGATGAGCCTGGTGGCCCGGCCGAACATCATCTTCCTCGACGAGCCGACCACCGGCCTCGACCCGCGCAGCCGCCGCGTCATGTGGGAGCTCATCCGGGACCAGGTGGCCCAGGGCGTGACCATCTTCCTCACCACGCAGTACCTGGAGGAGGCCGACCAACTCGCCGACCGCATCGCGGTGTTGGACCACGGCAAGCTGGTCGCCGAGGGCACCGCGGCCGAGCTGAAGCGGATGATCCCCGGTGGTCACATCCGCGTCCAGTTCGCCGACGCGGCCCACCTCGACAAGGCGGCCGAACTCTTCGGCGTGGCCACCCGCGACGACGAGTCGCTCACCCTGCAGATCCCCAGCGACGGCTCGATCCCCAATCTCCGCGCGGTCCTCGACGCCCTGGACTCCACCGACGTACAGGCCGAGTCGCTCACCGTGCACACGCCCGACCTGGACGACGTCTTCCTCACCCTGACCGGCCGGCAGAACGCCCCCGCCGCCGCCGCCGCCAACTCCCCGAAGGAGTCGAACCGATGAGCACCGCGACCATCACCCCGGCCAAGGCCACCGAGCCGGCTCGCTCCTACGCCCTGCGCGACTCGATGACGATGCTGCGCCGCAACCTCAAGCACATGCGGCGCTACCCGTCGCTGACGGTCATGATCGTCATGATGCCGATCGTGATGCTGCTGCTGTTCGTGTACGTCTTCGGCGGCACGCTCGGCACCGGCAGCGGCGGCATGACCCGCGGCGAGTACACCAACTACGTGGTCCCCGGCATCATCCTGATGGCCGTGACCTCCGGCGCCCTCTCGACCGCCATCACCGTCTGCACCGACAAGACGGAAGGCATCGTCAACCGCTTCCGTACGATGTCGGTCTCGCGCGGGGCCATGCTCAGCGGCCACGTCTTCGGCAGCGTCGTCCAGGCCGTGGCGATCCTCGTCCTGATCATCGGAGCCTCGCTCGCGGTGGGCTTCCGCCCCGACGCCTCGCCCGTCGAATGGCTCGCCGCCATCGGTCTGCTGCTCTTCCTGTCCTTCGGCCTGAGCTGGATCACCGCCGCGATGGGCATGGGCGCCAAGACCATCGAGTCCGCGTCCAACGCCCCGATGCCGCTGACCTTCCTGCCCTTCCTCGGCAACGCGATCGTCTCCACGGACTCCATGCCGACCGGGCTGCGCTGGTTCGCCGAGTACCAGCCCTTCACCCCGATCATCGACACCCTGCGCGGGCTGCTGCTCGGCACGGAGATCGGCAACACCGGCTGGATCGCCCTGGCCTGGTGCACCGGCCTCGCCGTCCTCGGCTACTGGTGGGCCCGCTCGGTCTTCAACCGCGAGGTCACGCGCTGACCGATCACCCTTTGTCCTCAAACGCCGGACGGGCTGGTAAAACCAGCCCGTCCGGCGTTTGAGGACAATCTTTTGAAGCCGGCGGCAGCCTTACGGGAAGGGGCGGGGCGGGGAGAAAGAAGTAGCCTGATCTTCATGGGAGCGCACCGATCACTGCGCGGCCAGGGCCGGACCCTCGTCGCCGTCGCACTCGGTGGTGCAACGGGAGCCGGCGCCCGCTACGGCGCCTCCCTCATCTGGCCCACCCCCCACGGAACCTTCCCCTGGACCACCCTCGCCGTGAACACCGTGGGCTGCGCACTCATGGGCGTCCTCATGGTGGCCCTCACCGAGGGCAGACCACGACACCCCCTCCTCAAGCCCTTCTTCGGCACGGGAGTGCTCGGCGGCTTCACCACCTTCTCGACGTACGCCGTGGACATCGAGCGCCTCACCGACGCCCAACAGGCCCGCACCGCCCTCGCCTACCTCGCGCTGACCCTGCTGACCGCACTGCTCGCGGTCTGGGCCGCCGCCACGGTCACGCGCAAGCTCCTGCACGGGAGGCGATGAGAGGTGAACTGGATCCTCGTCCTCCTCGGCGGAGCCGTCGGCGCCCCTCTGCGTTATCTCACCGACCGCACCGTCCGGTTGCGGCACGGCGCCGGGGACGGCGGCTTTCCCTGGGGCACCTTCGTCGCCAACGTCACGGCCTGCCTGATCCTGGGCGTGCTGACCGGCGCGGTCCTCGCCGGGGCCGCCTCGTCGCAGCTGGCGCTGCTGCTCGGGACGGGGCTGTGCGGGGCGCTCTCCACGTACTCGACGTTCTCGTACGAGACGCTCAGGCTCGCCGAGTCGGGGGCCCGCTTCCTGGCCGCGATGAACGCCGTGACCAGCGTCGTGGCCGGGCTCGGTGCGGCGTTCGTGGGGATCGCGGTCGCGCAGGGCCTGTGGACGTAGGAACCGCGTACCCGGCAGCGTAGAAACAGTCGTCATGTGCCACTACTGCGGTTGCCGCGACATCCCCCTGATCAAGGAGTTCATCGCCGAGCACGAGCGCGTCACCGACGCCGCGGGCGATGCCCTGCGCGCCCTGGAGCGCGGTGACATCGCCCGCGCCCGTGAGCTGGTCGCCGCGATGGCGGTCGAGCTGGACAAGCACTGGCGGGGCGAGGAGGAGGGGCTCTTCGCGGTGATGCGCGAGGACCCGGAGTACGCGGACTACATCGCGGACCTGGAGGGGGAACACCGGGAGCTCGCCGCCCTGTTGCCCAGGCTCGACCTGGCGGACCCGGCGGACGTACGTACGCTCCACGAGGCCGTCGACGAGCTGCACCATCACATCGCGAAGGAGGAGGACGGGCTCTTCCCGGCCTCGCTCACCGCGCTGTCCGGGGACGAGTGGGACAGGTCCATGGCGGCCTGGAGGTCGGCCCACCCGTCGTCGTCCTGACCGAGTTGACCGACCTCAATGTCCTGACTGTCCTGACTGTCCTGACCACTGTCACTGCCCTGGACCAGCGAGATCTGCGTGACCTTGGGGGCGCGCTCCTCCGTGGTCGCGTTGCCCTCCTGGACGACGAGCAGCACCAGCGCGCTGGTGAGCAGCAGAACCGCTGCCACCGTCACGCCGACCAGATGGATCCTGCGCTGCTCCTGGATCTGCTCCTGAGCCTTCATCGGATTCCTCATGGACCGAGGCAAGCACGCCGGCACCGGCGAAATCGAGGCAAATGGCCTGTTGTCGCCGAACGGTCATAAAACAGGTTGCTTATGGTCATACGCCGCCACCCTGGGCCCTTCGCGTGGACTTCCCCGCGCGTCCCCGCCCGGGGCACCCGGCGCGGGGACGGCGCTGACTACGGTCCGCGGACATGGACACGATCATCTTCGGTGGCCTGCTCGCCACCTGGTTCGCGATCTACCGACAGCGCTCGCGCACCGTCGTGCTCGGCGCCTGGGCCTTCATGATCCTTCTCGTCGCCATCCTGCTGAACCACCACGTCACCAGCAGCCTCAAGCTCGGACTGAGTTACTGACATGGCCTCCATGACGGCTCCGCGCGAGATCTCCGAGGGTTCCGGCGTCCTCGGCAAGGTCCAGTACTGGTTCGCCTGCTTCTTCGCCGTCGGCTGGACGGCGATCGTCTGCTGCGGGCTCGGGGTGCAGTTCATCAGCTGGGACTACCCCTGCCCGCTCTGCATGGTCCAGCGCATGTTCATGCTGCTCGCCGCGCTCGGCGCCGCGACCATCGTGCGCAAGGGCATGACCGGGACGATCGGCGGCCGCGACTACATGATGGGCTGGGGCCTCGCCCTGGTCGCCTGCATCGGCGGGGCGTTCACGGCCTGGCGGCAGACGATGCTGCACATCCTGCCGGGCGACAAGGGCTACGGCAGCCCGGTGCTCGGCCTGCACATGTACGTCTGGGCGTGGATCCTCTTCATGCTCTCGATCGTCGGCATCGGCATCATCATGGCGCTCGCGCATCTGACCGCCGACCGTACGGTCCCGACGACCGGCCTCTACTGGATCCTCGGCCGTGCCGTCCTCTGGTTCATCGCCCTGATCATCGCGATCGACCTGGTGGCGGTCTTCTTGGAGGAGGGCTTCCACTGGTGGCTGCCGGACGACCCGACCCGCTACCAGTTCTTCTACGACGTGGGAATCCTTGACTGACTCGCCCTCGGCCGATTCGCGCACGAACAAGGCGAGTTGGTGGTCCCGGGCGACGGCCGGCTTCGGCGACGGCACGATGGTGCTGCGGGCCGCGCTCGCGTCCGGGATCTCCTGGTGGATCGCGACCGCCCTGCTGCACTCGGAGGCGGCCTCGCTCGCCCCGGCGGGCGCGATCCTCGCCGCGCAGACGACGCCGTACGCGACCGCCCGCAAGAGCCTGCAGCGGGCGGCCGGGATCCTCTTCGGGTTCCTGCTCGGCGTGGTGGCGGCCCGGACGGTCGGGGTGAACGGCGTCAGCGTCGTGTGCGTCGTGGCCCTCGGGATGTACGCGGGGCGGCTGTTCCGGCTCGGCCCGCAGATGCACCAGGTCGCCCTGACCGCGGTCCTGGTGATGGGCACGGCCTCGCACTTCGGCTACGGCGCGTCCCGCCTGGAGGACAACGTGGTCGGCGTCCTCATCGGCACCCTGGTCGGCCTGGTCCTGCCCGCGCCCGGCTTCAGCAGTCGCGCGGGCGACGAACTTGCCCGGCTGACAAGGGAAATGGCCGCACTCCTGGACACGGTGGCCCGGCACCTGAGTGCCGGTGACTGGTCCGCGCACACCGGGGAGTGGGTGCGTCAGGCCCGCGCGCTGTCCAAGCGCCTGGAGAAGGTACGCGGCGCCGTCCGGGACGCCGAGGACGCCGTGCGCTGGCGGCCGCGCGGGCGGGCGGCGCGGCCCCGCATCAACCGGCTCGCCGAGGCCACCCAGTGCCTCGACCACGTGGGCAGCCAGCTGCGCGGCCTGACCCGCGGCCTGTACAACCTCACCTTCCGCGAGGGGCGCCCGCCCGCGCTGCACGACGGTGCGGGCGACGGGGAGCGGGTCGAGGTGGCGGCGCCGGACGGGCTCGACCGGATGCTGGCCGACCTGGCCGCGATGCTCGGCGACCTGGCCGACGTACACACCCTGGAGAACCCTCCGACGCCCGAACTCCACGCCAGGCTCGCGCAGTTGCTCGGGGAGGCGGAGACCAGCTATCTGCGGACGGCCCTCGCGCAGAACCCGGCGTACGCGGACTGGCGGGTGCTGTGCACGGCCGGGATCCTGGAGGACGCGCGGCGGATGCTGCACGAGCTGGATCCGGAACTCGGCCCGCACACAGGGGCGTTCAGCTGATCCGGAGCTAGCCGGTGATGACCCGGGGCCGCAGCTCCGGGTCCTTCTCGGCCCGGCGCAGCACCTCGCGGGTGACCGGGGCCACCTCGCCGTCACCGAAGACCAGGAAGCGCAGCAGGTGGCTGACCGGGTGGCCCTCGGTCCAGTTGAAGTAGGCGTGCGGGATCTCCTCGGTGCGGTCGCGGAGTTCGAGGAGGACCGCCGCGATCGTGTTGCCGATGACCGGCCCCTCCACGCGCAACAGCCGTGCCCCGTGCAGCTCCTGGCCCTTGACGACCAGGTCCGCCCGGAAGTCCGAGGAATTCGCGAGATAGACCTCCAGGAAGAGCACGGGACGGCCCGGCGGGATGTTCGTCTCGTCCCGCTGGCTGGCCTCCTTGGCCCGGTATTCGAGGAGGCTGCGCTTGCCCGGCTCGGCGTCGATCTTCGACTTCGGCGGCGGCTCGTGCGCGATGATCTGCAGCGGCCCCTGGCTGGCCGCCGCGTCGATGAGCCGGGCCGCCGTCTCGTCGAACGTGACGTCCGCCGCGCGCAGTTCGAAGGAGCGGTGGATGCGCGAGGCGATGGACGTCAGCATGATCGCGAAGATGAAGAGGGCGGCGATCCGGATGCCGTCGGGCCGCTCCACCACGTTGTCGACGAGGGTGTACGAGAGCACCGCGGTGATCACGCCGAAGCCGATCGTCGCCTTGCGCTGGCCGGCCTTGCGCGCGGCGGCCGTACAGGCGAAGGCCGCCGACAGCATGAGCACGAGGACGCCGGTCGCGTACGCGCCGCTCTGGGCGTCGACGTTCGCGTTGAACCACAGCGTGATGGCGACCCCGATGCCCATGAAGACCAGGACGAGGGGGCGTACCGCGCGCGCCCATTCGGGAGCCATGCCGTAGCGCGGCAGATAGCGCGGTACGAGGTTCAGCAGGCCGGCGAGGGCCGAGGCGCCCGCGAACCAGAGGATGGCGATGGTCGAGACGTCGTAGATCGTGCCGAAGATCTCGCCGAGGTGCTCATGGGCCAGATAGGCGAGGGCGCGGCCGTTGGCCTGGCCGCCGGCCTTGAACTCGTCCTGCGGGATCAGGATGGTGGTCGCCAGGCTGGACAGCATCAGGAAGCAGCTCATGATCACGGCGGCCGTGGTGAGCAGCTTGCGGGTGTCGCGGATGCGGCCGGCCGGGTTGGCGTGGGTGTCCGTGTCGTCGCCCCTGACCTGCGGCATCACCGCGACGCCGGTCTCGAAGCCGGACATGCCGAGGGCCAGCTTCGGGAAGACGAGCAGCGCGACGCCGATCATCGCGAACGGCGACGAGTGCTCGGCGGTCATCGCGTCGGTCCAGTCGCCGATCTGGTGCGGCTTGCTGATGACCTCCCAGGCGGCGGTGGACAGGACGACCACATTGAGCGTCAGGTACGTCGCCACCAGGACCACCGCGACGCCGATGGCCTCCTTGAACCCCTTGAGGAAGACGGCGGCCAGCGCGGCGAGCAGGAACAGCGTGATCCAGGTGTTCTCGCCCTCCAGCCAGTGCGGGGCGAAGGGGTTCTCGACAACGTGGGCGGCGGCGTCCGCGGCCGACAGGGTCATCGTGATCATGAAGTCGGTGGCGGCGAAGCCGAGCAGCACGAGCACGAAGAGCTTCCCCGACCACCAGTGCAGCAGCCGCTCCAGCATGGAGATCGACCCCGCGCCGTACGGGCTCTCCTTGGCCACTCTGCGGTACACCGGCAGCGCGCCGAGCAGGGTCAGCGCGATGAGCACGACGGTGGCGAGGGGCGAGAGCAGTCCGGCGGCGAGGGCGGCGATGCCCGGCTGGTAGCCGAGGGTGGAGAAGTAGTCCACGCCGGTGAGGCACATGACCCGCCACCACTTGTGGCCCCGGTGCTCCGGGGCGAGCTTGGCGTGCGGACCGGGGTGGCGCGCCACGGTCTCGCTCAGCCCGTCGAGGAGCCAGGCCCGGAACCGGTTGCGGGTGCCCGTACGCGGGGTGGTGTCGGCGGACATAAAGGTCATCTTGGCCTGGGGTGGGGGTGGCGGCGAGTTGGGGAGCCCGTCTCGGACCTGGCTGCGGAACCCCTTCCGAGGGCGCGCTCGGGGCGGCAGGGTGGACGGATGACGACGTACGAGGCATCTGATGCATCCGAGTCATCCGAGATACCCGCGGCATCCAAGGCCCCTGAGGCGACCGAAACGTTCCTCGCCGCCTTCGTCGCGGCGATCGTGCCCGTCGTGCCGCTGCGTGCGGTGTGGGCGCACGGTTCGCTGGGCGGGGGTGACTATCAGGAGGGCCGGAGCGATCTCGACCTCGTGGCGGTCCTGGAGCGGCCGTGCACTTCGGCCGAGCGAGCGGGCCTCGACTCGGCCCATCGCCGCGTGGGCGCGACCAGCCCTCTCGCGCCTCATCTGCACTGTGCCTACGTGCCGGTGGCCGAGCTCGGGGAGCTCGACGCCCCTCATCTGTCCTGGTGGTACGAGGAACTCTGCGACCACCGGCCCGTCACCGAGGTGACCCGGCGCGAGCTGCACGCCTTCGCGCGCGTGCTGCACGGGGAGGCTCCGGCGGGGCTGCTTCCGCCGGTCACGGATGCCGAGCTCTCGGCTTTCATCCGCCGCGATCTGACCGGGTTCTGGCGCAAGGCCCTTGCGAATGAGGCTAATTGGCGCCAGGACATCTGGATCGACGGTGGTCTGCTGGTCCTTGCCAGGGCGTCGGTCACGCTTCGGTCGGGGCGCCTGATCACGAAGGCGGAGGCCCTCGACGTGCTCGTCGAGCTGGGGGCTCCGGGGGAGCTGGTGGCGGATGTACGCAATCGCCGGTACGGCCTCACCGGCCCGGACGCTCGCACCGAAGAGTGGCTGGCCCGGCGGGCCGAGCTGGCGGTGTCCTTTCTGGACGCGCAGATCCGGCGGGTGGAGTGATTTTCCCCCCGCCCCGCCCCTTCCCGTAAGACTGCCGTCGGCTTCAAAGACTGTCCTCAAACGCCGGACGGGCTGATTTCATCAGCCCGTCCGGCGTTTGAGGACACAGCTCCGCAGGATTTCGGGAAGGGGCGGGGCGGGGAGAAAAACAGCTCCGAGTTGCCGGACCCCCCGCTCCGGTGTGCCCTGGATAGGGGGCGACGAGAGAGGAAGCTCCGTCATGGCACATGCCGCACCCGCACCGTCCCGCATGAGCGGCACCCGCATCGGCTCAGCCGCCAAGCTGGCCCCGGTCCTCGCCGTCGTCTACGGCATCTGGGCCGCCGGAATCAACCGCCACGCAGGCCCGATCACGGGCATGAACGTGCTGTTCGGCATCGTCACCGGCGTAGCCCTGGGCGTGCTCTACCTCGCCGTGCTCAGGCTCGCCCCCCGCCTGCCCCGCGAGCTGCGCGCCTTCGCCTGGGCCGCCCTCGCCGGCGGTGCCTTCGGGTTCCTCTACAGCCTCACCGGCGTGAGCATCCTGCGCTCCGCCGGCCACGCGGCCCTGGTCGCGGGCGCCGTGGCCTGCGCCGTGTTCTACCGGTTCTACACCTCCGAGGACTGAGCGCCTCACCGCCCGAGCCCTCCAGGAGGCGCTCATGCCCACACTCCGGATAGGTCCCCTGCGTGCGCTGGGCGCCGCCCTGCTGCTGACCGGGGCCCTCACCCTCACCTCCGTCGGGACGGCCGAGGCCGCCCCGGCCAACAACAACGGCGGTCCCGTCTGGGGCACCGTCGTCTCCCGCGGCGACATGAACCTGCGGGCCGACCCCGACACCGGGTCCCGGGTCGTCGGCTACCTCCCCTCCGGCAGCCAGGACCGCCTGGAGTGCGCGACGTACGGGACGTACGTGAACGGGAATCCGTACTGGTACTGGCTGGGCGGCGCCCGCGCCTGGGCCAGCGGCGCGTTCATGCAGCCGGACCGGCAGGTGCCGATGTGCGGCGGCCGGCCGGGCCACCACACGAACACGAACTGCAACGAGGAGTGCTGGGACCCGTGCTGGCACGGCGGTCGCAGATCCGACGAGCGGTACGACGGGCGGCACGAGGGCCGTTACGAGAACGGGCGGTGGGTACCGAGGCGGTCGTAGGACCAAGGCAGTCGTAGGACCAACTGCCCCCAAACAAATAGTGCTCAGGTGCGATGAGTTTGCGTGACGCCCGGAGTCATCCTTGCGTCGAGCGTGAAACCGCCACCCCCGGAGGGACCGCACCATGAGCAAGCAGTTGTCGTCGGCCGGTTTGGCCATCGAGACCGCGGGTCTGGTGAAGACCTTCGGTGAGAACCGCGCCGTCGACGGCGTGGACCTCTCCGTCCCGGCCGGCACGGTCTACGGCGTCCTCGGCCCGAACGGCGCGGGCAAGACCACCACCGTGAAAATGCTGGCCACCCTGCTCCGCCCGGACGGCGGCGAGGCCCATGTCTTCGGCCACGACGTCGTCCGGGAAGCGGATGCCGTACGCAGCCGGGTCAGCCTCACCGGTCAGTACGCCTCCGTCGACGAGGACCTGACCGGCACCGAGAACCTGGTGCTCCTGGCCCGTCTGATGGGCCACTCCAAGAAGGCCTCGTACAGCAGGGCAGGTCAGCTCTTGGAAGCCTTCGGGCTGACGGACGCGGCCGCACGGCAGGTGAAGAACTACTCGGGCGGCATGCGGCGCCGCATCGACATCGCCGCGTCCATTCTCAACACCCCCGACCTGCTCTTCCTGGACGAGCCGACGACGGGCCTCGACCCGCGCAGCCGCAACCAGGTCTGGGACATCGTGCGCGCGGTCGTCGGGCAGGGCACGACGGTCCTGCTGACCACCCAATACCTGGACGAGGCCGACCAGTTGGCGTCCCGGATCGCCGTCATCGACAAGGGCAAGGTCATCGCCGAGGGCACGAAGGGCGAGCTCAAGGCGTCGGTCGGCGCGGGCGCCGTGCATCTGCGGCTGCGGGACGCGGCCCAGCGCGCCGAGGCCGAGCGGATCCTGCACCTCGCCCTCGACGCCCAAGTCCAGTTGGAGGCCGACCCGTTGGCGCTCACGGCGCGCGTGGGCAACGGCCAATATTCGCGCGGCGACAGCCGCTCCGGTGGAGCCGTCGCTTGCGACGGGGGCCAGGGCGCCGCCGAGAAGGCATCCCGCGCGCTCGCCGAACTCGCCCACCACGGCATCACCGTCGACAACTTCTCCCTCGGCCAGCCCAGCCTGGACGAGGTCTTCCTCGCCCTCACCGACCGCAAGCCCGAGTCGACCGACACCGATACCGACACCGACGCGCTCTCCGAGGAGGCGGCAGCATGAGCACCGCGACCAGCACCGAAGCCGCCGAACTGGCGCCCGTGCACACCGAGACCCTCGCCGAACTCCTCATCGCCAAGGACCGCCCGCCCCGGCCCAGCGCCGTCTCGACCTCGCTCACCTTCGGCTGGCGGGCCATCCTGAAGATCAAGCACGTGCCCGAGCAGCTCTTCGACGTCACCGCCTTCCCGATCATGATGGTCGTGATGTACACGTACCTCTTCGGCGGCGCCCTGGCCGGCTCGCCGAGCGCGTACATCCAGCAACTGCTGCCCGGCATCATGGTGATGAGCGTCGTGATGATCACGATGTACACGGGTGTCGCGGTCAACACGGACATCGAGAAGGGCGTCTTCGACCGATTCCGTACGCTGCCGATCTGGCGGCCCGCGCCGATGGTCGGCTATCTGCTCGGCGATGCCCTGCGCTACACCATGGCCTCGCTCGTGATGCTCACGGTCGGCCTGATCATGGGCTTCAGGCCGGACGGCGGGCCGGTCGGGGTGCTTGCCGGGATCGCCCTGCTGATCGTCTTCTCGTTCGCGTTCTCGTGGGTGTGGACGATGTTCGGGCTGCTGCTCCGCAGCGAGAAGTCCGTGATGGGCGTCAGCATGATGGTGCTGTTCCCGCTGACCTTCCTCAGCAACATCTTCGTCGACCCGATCACCATGCCGGGCTGGCTGCAGGCCTTCGTGAACAACAGCCCCATCACCCATCTGGCCACCGCCGTACGCGAGTTGATGGCGGGGAACTGGCCGGCGGCCGACCTGCTCTGGTCCCTCGGCTGGGCCGGCCTGTTCGTGCTGATCTTCGGGCCGGTGACGATGCGGCTCTACAGCCGCAAGTAGCCCCCGCTCAGCCGCTTGGCCCTGTCCCTCACTCGTGCGCACCACCACATCTCGCGGCTCCGCATCCGGTCCCCAAGCCTGGGGAGGGTGCGGAGTCAGCGGAGTTTTCGGGGAATTGCGGCTGTGGTGCTGCTCGTGCTCGCCTGCCTGCTCGCGCCGCTCGGTGCGCTGTCGACCTGGGCGAAGTACGACATCGGTGACACGGATGCGTACGTACAGAACATGGCCCCGCTCGCCTCGAACGCGGCCGTGCAGGACGCCGTGGCCGACGCGGTCACCAAAGAGGTCATGAAGGCCGTCGACCTGGGGCCACTGACCGGCACCGTCGAGACCTTCATCAACGACGCCGTGAAGTCCTTCACCGGCACCAAGGCCTTCCAGACCGCCTGGAACGCGGCCGTGCGCGCCGCCCACGACGCCGTGCAGCGGGCCCTCGACGACGGCTCGACCGACACCGTCACCATCGACCTCGCGCCCATCACCAAGCAGCTGAAACAGCAGCTCGTCGACGAGGGCGCGCCCTTCGCCAAGAACATCCCGGTCCAGCACACCGAGATCACCGTCATGACCGGCAACGACCTCGGCTCCCTGCGGAAGGGGTTCCACATGCTTCAGATCGCGGGCATCTGGCTGCCCGTCGCCTCCGTGCTGTGCGCGCTCGCGGGCATCGCGCTCGCGGTACGCCGCCGTCGGGCGATCACCGCGACGGGGCTCGGCGTCGCCCTGGCCGCCGTCCTGCTCGGCATCGCGCTCCTCATCTCCCGGCACCTGACCCTGAGCGATCTCCCGCCGGACATCTCGCGGGACGCGGCCGCGGCCGTGTACGACGCGCTGACGTCGGCGCTGCGGCTCGCGGTGTGGGTGATGTTGGGAGTCGGGCTCGCGGTGGCCCTCGGGGCGTTCCTCGCCGGGCGCTTCTCCGGGCGGTCGAACTCTTCAGGCGAGCGGGTCTGAGGCGGCAAGTTCCGCAAGGGTCCCGAGGGCATACGCGAGGGTGTCGTGCGCCGGTGTCGCGAGGCCGAGCCGCACCGCGTCCGGCGCCGAGTGCGCCCCGATCGCGAAGGCCGCCCCCTCGGTGAGCGCGATGCCCCGCCCGGCCGCGGCGGCCGCGAAGGTCTCGCCCCGCCAGGGCGCGGGCAGCCGCCACCAGGCGAAGTAGCCGTGCGGATCGGCCCGTACGTCCTGACCGGCCAGGCACTCCGCCAGAATCCGCTGCCGCGCCGCCGCGTCCTCGCGCTTGGCCTCGACGAGGCGGGCGACCGTGCCGTCGCCCAGCCACCGCGTGGCCGCCTCGAGCCCGAACCGGGACGCCGTCCAGCCCCCGCCCCGCAGCGCCTCGGCGACCCGCTCGCCCCGCCCATCGGGGGCAACGACGAAGCCGACGGTCAGGCCGGGGGCGACGCGCTTGGAGAGGCCGTCGATGAGGTGGGTGCGTTCGGGGGCGTACGCGGCGAGGGGTGGTTCCGGGCCCTCGTGGAGGAAGGACCAGATCCGATCCTCGACGATGGGCAGCCGCAACTCCCTTGCGGTCTCGGCCAGTTGCCTCCGCCGGCCGTCGGGCATCGTCACCGACGTCGGGTTCTGCAGGGTCGGCTGTACGTAGAGCGCGCCGAGCGGCGCCGACCGGTGGGCGGCCGCGAGCGCGTCGGGCCGCAGCCCCGCCTCGTCCGTGGCGAGCGGGACCAGCTGGACGCTCAGACGGGCGGCGATCTCCTTGACCAGCGGATAGGTCAGCGCCTCCACACCGACCCGGCCCCCGGGACGTACCAGCGCGGAGAGCGTGCCCGCGATCGCCTGCCGCGCGTTACCGGCGAAGAGCAGCTGCTCCGGCGCGGGTCGCCAGCCCGCACGGGTGAGCAGCGCGGCCGTCGCCGCCCGCGCCGCGGGGGTTCCGTCGGCGGGGGCCGGGCGGGTCGCCGCGGCGAGGACGTCGGGGCGGGTGAGGGCGCGCAGGGCGGGGGCGATGAGCTCCGACTGGCCGGGCGCGCAAGGGTAGTTGAGCTGCAGATTGACCTCGGCGTCCGAGGGTCCGTAGGGCTCCGCAAGGGCCCGCCCGGACTCCGGCTCGGGCGCCGCCCGCACGAAGGTGCCGCGCCCCACCTCGCCGACGACGAGGCCGCGCCGCACCAGCTCGGCGTAGACGCGGCCTGCGGTGGAGTCGGCGATGCGGCGGCGCCTGGCGAAGGCGCGCTGGGTGGGGAGGCGGTCGCCGGGCCTGAGGCGGCCGCTGCGGATGTCGCCGGCGACGGTGTCGGCGATGCGGCGGTAGTCGTGCATGCGCTGGCCCCCTGCTGCGTACGGATTCCCGCTGCGTACATATTGCACCGAGAGCAAATGATTCTATTGCCCCGAGAAAGGCTCCCTTTCTACGCTCCTGACCATGGCAAACGCACTCCTCAACGGCATCACTGTCGGCTACGACGACAAGGGCCCGACCGACGGCGTCCCGCTGGTCCTGGTCCACGGGCACCCCTTCGACCGCAGCATGTGGGCGCCCCAACTTGCCGCGTTCTCCGGTGACTTCCGGGTGATCGCGCCCGATCTGCGGGGCTATGGCGAGTCCGACGTCGTACCGGGAAAGACACTGCTCTCGACGTTCGCCGAGGACCTGGCGGCCCTCCTCGACCACCTCGGCGTACGGGACTTCGTCCTCGGCGGTCTTTCGATGGGCGGGCAGATCGTCATGGAGTGCCACCGGCAGTTCGGCGCGCGGATCCGGGGCCTGGTCCTCGCGGACACGTTCCCGGCGGCGGAGACGGAGGAGGGCAAGGCCTGGCGTCGGGAGCTCGCGGAGCGGCTGGTGCGCGAAGGGATGCGGGGCCATGCGGACGAGGTCCTGTTCAAGATGGTCGCGCCCGACGCCGCACCCGAGGTGGCCTCGCACGTCCTGCGCATGATGACTTCAACATCCCCCGAAGGCGCGGCGGCGGCGCTGCGGGGACGGGCCGAACGGCCCGACTACCGCGAGCTGTTGACCCGGGTGTCGGTGCCCGCGCTGGTGGTCGTGGGCCGGGACGACGAGTTCACGCCGGTCGCGGACGCGGAGGCGATGCACGCGGCGCTGCCCGACTCGACCCTGTGCGTGGTCGAAGGGGCGGCCCACATGCCCAATCTGGAGCGGCCGGAGGAGTTCAACGCGGCGTTGGGGGCGTTCCTGGCCCGGCTGGACCGACCCTGATCCGACCGTGAACCGACCTCTGAATTGACCCCTTTTTATGCCCGGCAATTGCACCTTCAGCAGGGGTCATTGGCCGCATAAAGTTGTCCTCATGAACAGCGACAGCAACAACATCAGCAGCAACGCCGCCGCCCTCAAGCCCGTCCTGACCCGCGCCGCCAACGCCGAGACCACCAGCGACCCCAGCAGTGTCATGACCCTGCTCGCCGACGCCGGCACCGACGGCAGCTCGATCACCAGCTACCGCTCGACCTTCGCCAAGGGCGCGGTGGGCGCCCCCGCCCACTTCCACACCAAGGCCTCGGAGATGTTCTTCGTCGTCGACGGCTCCCTCCAGGTCCTGGTCGACGACGAGGTCAAGGTCCTCACCTCCGGCGACTTCCTGCTCGTCCCGCCGCACACCCCGCACGCCTTCGCCGCCGCGCCCGACGCCACGGCCGACGTGCTGTTCGTCTTCACGCCGGGCATGCCGCGCTTCGACTACCTGCGGCTGCTCGGCCGGGTGATGCGGGGCGAGGCGAGCCCGGCGGAGATCGCGGCGTCCTCCGAGCAGTACGACAACCACTACGTGGACAGCCCGGTGTGGAAGGCCGCGCTCGAAGCGGCCAACTAGGCCGCCTGGGCCTCCTCCACATGCGGCCCCGGCCGCCCCGGGTGATCCTGCGGGGACAACCGGAGGCCGTACGGAGGAGAGACCCATGTCCCAGCAGACCGCACCCGGCTCGGGCCCGGCCCCCCGCCCCGAGGGCTCCCCGTGGGCGTCGGGCGGCACCGCCTTCGCCGGCGTCCTGATGCTCTGCTCCGGCATCATCGGCGCCCTTCAGGGCATCGCCGCGATCGCGAAGGACGACGTCTACACCCGCCTCGGCGACTACGTCTTCGCCTTCAACCTCACCACCTGGGGCTGGATCCACCTCCTCCTCGGCCTCGCGGTGGCGGCCACCGGCTACGGCATCCTCAAGGGCCAGGACTGGGCGCGCGGGGCGGGCATCGCGATGGCGGCGGTGTACGTGGTGGCGTACTTCCTCTTCCTGCCGTACGCGCCGGTGTGGTCGGTGATCGTGATCGCGATGGCGGTGTTCGTGATGTGGGCGCTGGCCACCTCGGTGGGGTCGAAGCAGAGCTGAGGCGTCAGGAACGTACGGGCTTACGGGCTGAGGCGTCAGGAACGCTCAGCGCTGAAGTGAGCTGAGGCGTCGGGAACGTACAGCCAGAACCCGCAGCACCCCGGCCGTCCCGAGCGCGACCGCCACCGCGAGACCCACCGAGGCGGCGGCCGGCAGTCCGGCCGGGGGCGACGGGCGGGCCAGGGCACCCGCCAGCGCCCCGCCCGTCAGGGCGAGCAGCGCCGCGTTGCGGAGCAGGGTGCCAGGACCGATGGGCGCCGCCGAGGCCGTGCCGAAGCAGGAGCACGCCGGGTGGCGGCCCTGCGCCAGCTGAACCCCGATCGCCGCCGTGAACACCGCGAGCAGCACGAGGCCCGCCCCCGCCGCCCACGCCGCGGACGCGGGCACCAGCACGGCGACGGCCACCGCTGCCTCCGAGAGCACCAGGGCCCGCGCGGCCGTCGGCACGAACGGCGCCGGGACCCCGAACTCGCGCACCGCCCGCCACGTGGCCATCCGCGCCCGGAGCTTCCCGTACGCGGCCACCGCGAAGACCGCCGCGACGAGGAGGCGGGCGGTCCAGGCCAGGTGGTCGACGAGCATGCGGAAACCCTAGAACCCTTCGACGAACCTTCGACGATCCCTTCGACGAACCCTCTGGCGGGGACGTACCGGGCGCCCCGTTTCGATCATGTGGCAGACCCTCCGGCGGTCTTGACGCCGCTCCGCAGGGCGACTGGGATCCACAGAAGACCCCGCCCCGCCCGCCCGGAGGGACCCTCATGAACGCCCACGCCCCCGACGCCCTCGCGCTGGCCGCCGCCGTCCGGACCGGGGAGGTCAGCCCCGTCGAGCTGGTCGAGGAGAGCCTCGCCCGGATCGAGGCCGGGAACGACGCGCTCGGCGCCTTCGTCACCGTCACCGCCGAGGCCGCCCGCGCCCAGGCCAAGGCGGCCGAGCAGCGGGTCCGGGACGAGGGTCCCGACGGGCTGCCCCCGCTGTTCGGCGTGCCGACCGCCATCAAGGACCTGACGGCCACGGCAGGCGTACGCACCGCCTACGGGTCACGGGCGTACGCCGACCACGTCCCGGTCGCCGACGCGCACAGCGTGACGCGGCTGCGGGCCGCGGGGACGATCAGCGTCGGCAAGACCAATACGCCGGAGTTCGGGCTCACCGGGTACACCGAGAACGACGTGGCGGGTTCCGCCCGCACCCCCTGGGACCTCGCGCGTTCGGCGGGCGGGTCGAGCGGGGGCGCGGCGGCGGCCGTGGCGGCGGGGCTCGTGCCCGTCGCGCACGGCAGCGACGGGGGCGGGTCGCTACGGATTCCGGCGAGCGTGTGCGGGATCTTCGGGCTGAAGCCTTCGCGGGGGCGGGTCAGTTCGGGGCCCGACGCCCTCGACATGGCGGGCCTCGCGATCGAGGGGCCGCTCAGCCGCACCGTCCGCGACGCCGCCGCCTTCCTGGACGCGCTGGCCGGGCCGATGCCCGGCGACGCCTACTGGGCGCCGCCCCTGCCCGCGGGCGAGACCTTCCTCGATCACACCCGCCGCGACCCGGGCCGCCTGCGCATCGCCCGTTACGCCGACCTGGGCGAGGGCAACGCCGCGGCGGACCCGGCGTGCCTGGCCGCGTACGAGGAGGCGAGCGAGCTGCTCGGCTCCCTCGGCCACGAGGTCGAGGACATCCGCAACCCCTTCGCGCTCCCGGGGGAGGACCTGGGCAAGCTGTTCTTCACGACCTGGGCCGTGCAGTCCCTGCGCCATCAACTCCCGGACCCGGACGAGGAGTTGCTGCGTCCGGTGACCCGGTTCTGGCGCGAGCGCGGGCGGGAGCTGTCGGGCGAGCGGTTCTACCGGGCGCTCGTGGGGCTGCAGGCGCTCACCCATCGGGTCGTCACCGCCCTTCAGCCGTACGACGCCGTCCTCACGCCGACGCTCGGGCTGCCGCCCCAGCTCCCGGAGTTCTTCGAAGGGGCGGGCAAGGGTGTGGAGGCCATCGACGTACTGCGCCGGCAGACCCTGTTCACCCCGTACACCGGCGGCTGGAACGTCACCGGTCAGCCCGCCGCGTCGCTGCCCCTGCACTGGACGGACGCCGGCCTCCCGATCGGCGTGACGCTGGTCGGCCGCCCGGCCGGTGAGGCCCAACTCCTGTCGCTCTGCGCCCAGGTGGAGGCGGCGCGGCCGTGGGCCGGGCGGCGTCCTCCCTTCGTGGGCTGAGCCGCTGAGCCCCTGAGCCCCTGAGCCGCTGAGCCGCTGAGCCCTGGAGTCGCTGAAGTCGCCGAGCCACTGAAGTCGCCTGGAGCGCAACCTTCCCGCCCAAATCCCCGTCTTTCCCAAAGTATTCGGGCACTCTGCAATCCGCAGTCGCCGTGGCTGCGCAGCGCGAGTGGAGAGGGCAGCCCCTTGGCGACCGAGACGACGGATCCCCGGGCCGGGCAGCTCGACCCCGGCCCGCCCCCGCCGGACAGGCCCCCGACCTGGCGGCGCGTCGTCAGCTGGCTCTCGGGACTCGCCCTGGGCGGCGTCAGCGTCGTCCTGGCCTGCCGGGCCGCGGACGTCGACGGGATCACGCCCATCCCTCAGCTGCTCGCCTTCCTGCCCTGGCTGCTGATCCCCGTGACCGTGGCGCTCGCCCTCGCCGCGCTGGCCCGCTGGCGGCTCGGGGTCGTCTGGGCGCTCGTCGTGGCCGTCGGCACCGGGTGGTTCACGCAGCCGTACGGGGACGGGGCGAACCGGCCCGAAGGACCCGCCCTCGCGAAGGTGCGGGTACTGACCTCGAACGTCGAATTCGGCTGGGCGACAAGCGAGTTGAGCGCGACCATCCGCCGGGAGAAGCCCGACATCGTCTTCGCCGAGGAGTGCGACTCGCCCTGCAGTGCGGCGCTGCGGGGCGAGTTCGCCGCCGAGTACCCGTACACGCGCGTCGTCGAGGCCCACGGCCCCGAAGGCTCCGCCCTGCTCAGCCGGTACCCGCTCAAGGACGCCCCCGGCATCGCGGCCACCCTCGGCATGCCGGGCGCGGTCGCCGAGATCGCGGGCCGGCCCGTCCAGCTGCAGCTCGCCCACCCGATGCCGCCCAGGCCCGGCGGCATCGGCCTGTGGCGGACCGAGCTCGGCGCCCTGCGCGACTACGCGGCCGACCGGGCCGGGGTCCCCACCATCCTCGCCGGTGACTTCAACGCCTCCCAGGACCACGCGGCCTTCCGCCGCATCCTCGACACGGGGCTGCACGACAGCGCGCGCCTGGCCGGTGATTCGCGGGCGCCGTCCTGGCCCTCGGCCACCGCGCCGCCGCTCGGTACGCAGATCGACCATGTGCTGGTGAGCCGGGACTTCTCGGTGGGCTCGGCCCGGTTCCTCGATCTTGCGAACACGGACCATCGGTCCTTGCTGGCCGAGCTGACATTGCACGGGGCCGGGCCGGGCTGAGCGCGCCGCGGCACATAATGGGCGTATGTCCCGAAAGTCCGATGCCCGCCCCGACACCTCCCGGGGCTTCGCCCCGCCCGAGTGGCTGGTTCGGACTCTTGATCCGTTGAAGCCTCAGAAGGCTCCCGTTCCCTGGCCGGCCGTCGCCCGTGCCGCCATCGCGATGACGTTGCCGCTCGTGATCGGTCTTGCCACCGGCTACCCGGGCTATGGCGCGCTCGCCTCCATGGGCGCCCTCTCCGGGGTCATCGGCGACACGGCGACCGCGTACCGGATGCGGGTCTACAACATCGCCGTGCCGCAGCTCTTCGGCGCGATCGGCGTGACGCTCGGGACGCTGGTGTTCGGGCACGGCTGGGTCGCCGTGGGTGTGGTGACCCTGGTCGCCCTGGTCTCCGGGATGATCTCGACGATCGGCGCGGTGGCCTCGGTCTCCGGGCTGCTCCTCCTCCTGAACGCCGTGGTCGGGGCGGGACTTCCGATGCCGGGCGACTGGTGGCTCGCGCCCCTGCTGATGTGCGGCGGCGGACTGCTCGTGCTCGTTCTCGCGCTGCTCGCCTGGCCGTTCAGATCGGGGGTGCCGGAGCGGATCGCGGTGGCCGGGACCTTCCGCGCGGTGGCCGACCTCCTTGAGACCGCGAGCAAGGACGCGGCCGCGTACGCCGCCGCCCGCCAGGCCGTCACCCAGTCCCTCAACCAGACGTACGACCTGGTGCTCGCCCGGCGCGCCCGCGACCACGGCCGCAACGAGGACCTGGTCCGCCTTGTCGCGCCGCTGAACGCGCTGATGGCCGTGATCGAGGCGGCGCCCGCGGCCCACCAGTGCGGGCAGCCGCTGCCGCAGCAGGTGCCGGCTGCCGTACGTTCCCTCGCCGATGCCGTGCAGAGCGGCTTCGCCGGGCCCGTCGACCTGCGGCTGCCCGAACCCGAGGGCCCGGCCGCCCGCGCCGTCGACGACGCGGTGCGCCACGTCGCCGCCGCCCTGACCGACGTGGACCCGGGCAATGTGGACGACCGCCTCGGCCGGCCCGCCGCACTGCGCGAGCGGGTCCGGCGCACCGCCCGCAACGTGCTGCTCTCCGCGGCCTCCTGGCGGTACGGGCTGCGGCTCGCGCTGTGCATCGGGCTCGCGCAGGCGCTGGTGTCGCTGATCGAGGTCGAGCGCTCGTACTGGGTGCCGCTGACCATCACCTTCGTGATGAAGCCCGACTTCGGGTCGGTGTTCTCGCGGGCCGTGCTGCGCGCCTTCGGCACCGCGGCGGGGCTGGTGCTCGCGGCCGGGGTGCTCTCGCAGGTGCCGCGCGGGTGGTGGGACGTCCTGGTGATGCTGCTCCTCGCCCCGCTCATCCCGGCGCTCACCCCGCGCGGCTACGGCTACCAGACCATGGCCATCACACCGGTCATCCTGGTCCTGTCGGACGTGCTCAACCACGCGGGTTTCGGCCTGGTCATGCCGCGTCTGTACGACAGCCTCATGGGGTGCGGGATCGCGCTCGTGGCGGGGTATCTGCTGTGGCCGGAGAGCTGGGGCACCCGGATCGGGGACCGCCTCGCGGACGCGGTGGCCGACGCCGCAGGCTATGTCGAGATCGCCTTCCTCGACCCGGCCTCGCCCGGCGCCCCCGACGTCGCCGCGCGGGCCCGGCTGCGGCGCCGCCTGTACCGGGACCTGTCCGTCGTCCGTACGGAGTTCCAGCGGGCGCTGACCGAGCCGCCGCCGGTGGGGACCCGGGCGGCGGCGTGGTGGCCGTTGGTGGTCGCGGTGGAGCGGGTCGTCGACGCGACCACCGCGGCGCGGGTGCGGATTCGGCATGGGGCGGTGCGGCCCGCTCCCGCGGAGGGCGAGGAAATCGCCGGGCAATTGCGGGAGTTGGCGGCCGGGCTGCGCTCGGCGAAGCGGCTCGACGAGGTCTCGGCACTCCTTCCGGAGGAGGACCAGGACGGGGTCCTGGCACCGCTTCGGCAGGAGGTCCGGTCGGCTCGGGCCATCGCGTCGCCCAGCGAGCGCTAAAGATTGTCCTCAAGCGCCGGACGGGCTGATCTATCAGCCCGTCCGGCGCTTGAGGACAATCCTTGAAGCCGGCGGCAGCCTTTCGGGAAGGGGCGGGGTGGGGGATCAAAACATGCCCCCCGGCCCCGACCTCGCGACGATGGACCCATGGCCCCGCACCGCGTACGCCGCACCCTGCTCCTCGCGGCCCTCGGCCTGACACTCGCCGCGACACTGACCGCCTGCACCGACGCCGAAGGCGTACACAGTGACGGCCCCATGGACGACGTCACCGCCCCCCTCACCCTCTGGCCCGACACCGTCCCCTCCCACGCCTCGGCCGAACAACGCCCAGGCACCCCCACCACCGTGGACGGCGTCCCGAAGGTGCCCTCGGGCGACATGGACGACGCGGACGCCCTCGAAGTCGTCAAGGCCGACATCGCCGAGTCAGGCAGGACCGACAAGGGCAGCGGCCGCCTCGTCTCCCCCCAGGCGGTGAAGCGGCTCGCGGACTGCACGGGCAAGGCCTGCCCGGTCCGCAAGCCCGTGCTGCACGACCTCACCGGGGACGGCAAGGACGAGCTGATCACGGCCGTGGACATCGACGGGCGGACCAGCGAGCTGCGGGTCTACACGGTCCGGCGCGGGCAGGTCGTCCGGGTGCTCGCCCGGCGCGCGGTCCTGGAGGGCGTCGAGGTCGCGGCGGGCCACCTCGCCATCCGGGAGCCGACCAGCAACCCGGAGTACGTGAGCGTCTCCGACTACATCTGGGACGACGCGGCGATGGACGGCAAGGGCGCCATGGTCCTGTCCGGGGTCACCCTCGACGAGTGCCGCTCCCGCAAGTCCTCCGACGAGCCCTGCCCCAAGGTCCTCTCATGAGGCTGCGCTGGAAGATCTCGCTCACCATCACCGCCGTCTGCTGCGCCGTCGCCGTCGTGCTCGGCGTCCTCGTGCACAACGTCGTGGCGAAGCAGACCGTGGGGGAGGTGAGGAAGGAGATCCGGCTCGCCCTCGACAACGCGATCGCCGCGTACGAGTACGGCACCTCCACCAGCGGCAGCAACACCGAGCTGGAGCCTCGTGAACTGCCCGATGAACTCAAGGAGTTGGTCAAGCGGGGCGAGCGCGGCAGCATGGTCGGCGAGCGGGCCGGGCAGCCCGTGATGTGGGCCGCGGCGCCCGCCGACAAGAAGGCCCTCGCGGTGTGGACGCCGTACGCGAGCACCCGCACCCGGCTGGACACCATCGACACCGCCATCCTCGGCTCGGCCCTGCTCGCCGCCGGCCTGGTCACCCTCGCCGGGCTCTTTCTCGCGGCCCGCATCAGCCGCCGCCTCGGCGCGGCTGCGCAGTTCGCCCGACGCATCACCGAGGGCGATCTGGACGCCCGGGTGGGGATGGACGCGGGCCGGGGGAAGGGGCGGGACGAGGTGCGGGACGTCGCCCATGCCCTCGACACGATGGCGAGCTCGCTGCAGTCGCGGATCGAGACGGAGAAGCAGTTCACCGCGGATGTCGCCCATGAGCTGCGTACGCCCCTGACCGGCATGGTCGCGGCGGCCGGACTGCTGCCCGAGGGCCGCCCCAAGGAGATGATCAACGACCGGCTGCAGGCGCTGCGGCTGCTCACCGAGGATCTCCTGGAGATCTCCCGCCTCGACTCGGGCGCCGAGACCGCCGACCTCGACGAGCATCAACTGGGCGCGCTGGTACGGCATTCCGTACGGGCGTCGGGCCTTGAGGCGCAGGTGCGGGTGGTGCGGGACGTCGCCGTGCGGACGGACCGGCGGCGCGTCGACCGCATCCTCGCCAATCTGATCGCCAACGCCCATCGGCACGGGCGTCCACCGGTGGAGATCACGGTGGACGGGCTCGTGGTGGTCGTGCGCGACCACGGCGACGGCTATCCGCGGGAGCTGGTCGAGCACGGCCCGCAGCGGTTCAGGACCGGCGATCCGGGGCGGGGCAAGGGGCACGGCCTGGGGCTGACGATCGTGGCGGGGCAGGCCTCGGTGCTCGGCATCGTGGTCGAGTTCACCAACGCGCCGGACGGCGGGGCGAGGACCGTCCTTCGACTGCCGGCCTCGCCCCCCGATCCTCTCTGATTCCCTCTGACCTGCTACGACACCTTGTCGAGGCCCTTCACCAGGCCGTTCTGCCAGAGGGACTCCACCTCGGCCCGCTCATTGGCGTCCGGGTTCGGGTTGGTGCAGGACGGGCCGGGCCCGCCGCCGGACATCAGCTCGCTGCACGGCCCTTCGTAGTGGTCCGGCAGGCCGAGGACGTGCCCGGTCTCGTGCGCGGTGATCCGGGTGGGGTCGTACTCCTGGGCCTGGGAGTAGTCGATGAAGATGTAGCCGCGGCCGTGCCCGTCCGTGGAGGCGTACGAACCACGGGAGTCATTGCCTTCGCGGTACGAGAAGTCCGCGCCGCTCGAACCCGCCTGGAGCTGGACGTTGCCGACCGAGCTGTTCCATATCTGGGTGCTGCTGGCTATCTCCTGGGCGAAGCTGGGCGCGGCGGACGCGTCGTAGACGACGGTCACGGACTGGGCGCCCGGGTTCGCGGCGCGCTTCTTGGCGACCGAGTCCATGACGGCCTGGTAGAAGGCGCGGTTGGCCTTGGCGTTCTCACCGGACTTCTCGTACGTGGCGTACGACGAGGCCGAGGCCGGCGCTGTGGGGGCGGAGGCCGCGGTGGCCGGGGACGTGACGAGCGCGGCGGCGGCGAGGCCGAGGGCGGCGGTCAGGGCGGGCTTGGCAAGTCTCATGCGACGGGCTCCTACTCGTGTGGGGCGAGTGGTCGTCCACTCGTGTGGGGCGAGCGGGTCATCCAGGAGTGTCGGGCCGGGCGGGGGCCGCCGGGATGATGCCAATCGGCGATAGGCCCGTGCTATCGCCCCCTTCGGGGGGCTCCGTGGGCGCCAACTCGGCGTGTTCTGCGGGGTTTTGGTCGTCTGGTGCGAGGCGTACGACAGTTCTACGCTCAACGTCATGGACCTCGAGGTGAGGCACCTCCGCGCCGTGTGCGCCATCGCCGACACCGGCAGCCTGCACAAGGCGGCGCGTCAACTGGGCATGACCCAGCCCTCGTTGACGACCCAGCTGCGCCGCATCGAGGACACCCTCGGCGGCCGGCTCTTCGCCCGAGAGCGCACCGGCTGCCGCCCGACACCGCTCGGCCGGGTCCTGCTCAGCCGGGCCCGGCCGGTGATAGCGGAGATGCGGGACCTGGTCGCCGAGGCACGGACGGCGGCCGCGCGGGCGGGCGGGCCCCAGCTGCGCATCGGCTCCACCGCGAGCCGCGCCATCCCGGGCTGGCTGCGCCGGCTGCGCGTACGCCTGGCCCAGACGGAATCGCCCGCCGACCCCACGCTGCAGATGGACGTGTCGGCGAACGCCCTGCTCAGGATGGTCGCCGACGGCGAGCTGGATGTGGCCTTCGTGCACGAAGTGGAGGGCTGTCCGCTGCGGATGCCGCCCGGACTGCGCCAGCGGGTGCTGATGGAGCGCGAGCCGCAGTTCGTCTCGCTCGCCGTGGACCATCCGGCGGCGCGCGGACGGACCGTGCGTCTCGGGGAGCTGGCCGGGGACCAGTGGATGGTCGACCCGACGGTGGACGGGGAACGCGAGGCGCTGGTCCGTGTGTTGCGTGCCGCGGGCCTCAACCCCCGTGTGCTGCACGGGGATTACCTCACCGCGGCCACCCTGGTGGCGACCGGCGAGGTGGTCACGGTCTGCCAGCCCACCTCGCGCGCGCGTCCCGACATGGCGATCCGCCCCCTGGAAGGGGATCCCCTTGCCGTACGCCTCCTCCTGGTGGCGCGCGGGACGGCGGACGCCGACGGCAGCCTCGACGGCATCTACGACGACCTGGAGGCCGCCTATTGGGAGGCGGCCCGCGGGGCGGCGGGGTACCGGGAGTGGCTGCTCGGCACGGGCGCAGGCGTCGGCGGGCGGGGTGACGGAAGGGCCGCCTGACCCTCCCCCCTCGGGACCTTTGGCCCGTTATCCACCTTTACAAATGCGTGCGCCGGATTCGCCCTGATCGTTACATTGCTTACGCATTACCCAAACATGACCCTCGTAGCTTCGTTGTTGTCGCCGCCGCGAAGGGCTGCCGCCGGAGGGCGCGACCACCACTGGCTTTGCAGCCCAACGAAGATCTACGAGGAAGAGCAGACATCATGCGCGCCACCCGCCGTACCCTCCGTACCTCCGTCATCGCCGCCGGTGTCGTCGCCGGTCTGGCCCTCCCGGCCGCGGCCGCGTTCGCCGACTCCCCGACTGTTCCCGACAGCAACAAGGAGCAGGTCCTTCCGGGCAAGGACGACGCCAAGAAGGACGAGGGCAAGAAGGACGAGACCCCGAAGCCCGGCGGCTGGGAGTCCAAGGGCTCCAAGGACCTGGGCGACGGCTGGTCCGCCGACGTCTCCGTAAACGCCTCCGCCCGCATGGCCAAGGCCGAGATAGCCCTGAACAAGTCCCTCCAGGGCTCGCTGCAGGCCAACGGCAAGACCGCCACCGCCAAGATCGGCGAGTACACCTTCACCCTGACCGCCGACGGCCAGGTCTCCAAGAAGAAGACCGGCGGCGAGACCCCGAAGCCCGGCAGCTGGAAAGACCTCGGCACCAAGGACCTCGGCAACGGCTGGTCCGCCAACGTCTCCGTGAACGCCTCCGCCCGCATGGCCAAGGCCGACATCTACTTCTCGAAGGCCGGCAAGGGCTCCCTGAAGGCGGTCGACGGCAAGACCGCGACCACCAAGATCGACGGCAACACCTTCACGCTGACCGCCGACGGCCAGATCTCGATGAAGAAGGGTGAGAAGCCGACCCCCGACGGCCGCACCTTCGTCCGCGAGTACAAGAACATCGGCGGCTCCGGCTTCGACGCCAAGGTCTACAAGGTCAAGGGCGGCTACGACGCCGAGATGTGGGGCAAGAACCCCGAGGGCAAGTACATCAAGTGGGACACCCTGCAGCAGCGCGGCAACAAGGCCGCGTACGGCGGGCACAACGGCGCCCACTTCGTCCTCAACCCCGACGGCACCATGAAGGGCTGGGTCGAGGGCGGCAAGAAGGACCAGCACAAGAAGCCCGTCGCGCCGGTCAAGCCGGGCACCCCGAAGGGCGGCGTCAAGGCCGGCGCCGAGGGCGTCGGCGCCTCGGACAACACCGAACTGCTCGCCGCCGGCGGCGGCATCGCGGCGGCCGGTGCCGCGGGCCTCGGCTTCGCGATGCTGCGCCGCGGCCGCGAGCAGGGCTGAAGCCTGCCGGAACGGTCGGGCCGGCCACGGCTCCCCGGCCATCCGTAGCTGAAAGTGGGGCACCCCGACGGCAGGGGGGTGCCCCACTTTCGCATGTCTCAACTCCCCCTGGAGTCACGGGAGTTGGAGCAATGCGAGGATGGCCCGCATGACCAAACAGGAACGGGCGGGCCGCACCCGCAGACTCCTCATCGACTCGGCTGCCGTGGAGTTCGCCCGACGCGGCTATGTCGGTACGTCCCTGAACAAGATCTGCACCGCCGCCATGGCCACGGTCGGCGCGCTCACCTTCCACTTCCCGGCGAAGAGCACGCTGGCCGAGGCCGTCTGCGCGCAGGGGGCCGAGCTCACCCGCAAGGCAGTCGCCGAGGCGAGCGGGGCGGCGGACTCCCCGCTGCGGGGCGTCGTCGACGTGACGCAGGCACTGGCCGGGCTGCTCGACACGGAGCCCGCGGTCCAGGCGGCGGCCCGGCTCACGCGGGAGCAGCGGGACATCCGGGCGGACTGGTACGACGCCTGGTTCCCCACCGTGCGCGACCTGCTCGACCGGGCCCATCAGATGGGGCAACTGCGCGGGGACGGGGCCCCGCAGGCGGTGATGGCGCTGGTGGGGTGCCTGGTCGCGGGGTTCGAGGGGGCGGCCATGCGGGTCGACTACGTCCCGCCGGGGGGCGGGAGTTGGAGCCCGAAGGGGCAGCTCGACGCGATGTGGGACGTGATCCTCCCGGGAGTCGTCACCCCGCCCGGCACCTCGTTATGACGGAGCCCCGTGCCACTCCGGCCGCCACACCCCGGGATCGAGCACGATGCGCTCCGCGACCTCCGCGCTCGCCACGATGCCCGGCAGCAGGAAGTGCCACAGGCGCGCGATCCGCTGCGGCAGGTCCGCGCGGGCGCCGACGATCTGGGAGTAGAGCTGGGTGCCCGTGAAACAGGCCGCCAGATGCTCGACCAGCTCGCCCAGATCCACATCTGCCACCAAGTCACCCTTTTCACGGGCGACTTCAAGACACTCGATCATCGTCCGCTTCCAGTCCGCGTACAAGGTGTCGTCCTGCAACTGGAAGGCGCTCTGCTCGATGACGAGCCGCACCCCGGCCCGCAGCATCGGGTCGTACTGCAACGCCCACGACCAACTCAGCGTGATGTCCACGAGGCGCTGCAGGCCCTCGGAGCGGAGGAACGGCAAGATCATGTCCGGCTGGGCGTCCAGGACAGCCTGCGCGAGCTCCCCTTTGGTCTTGAAGTGGAAGTAGATGGCACCCATGGTCGTCCCGGCCCGCTGACCGATCCGCTTCATGCTGGCGCCGGCGAACCCCGCCTCGTCGAATACCTCGGCCGCTGCCAGGATGACCTTCTCGCGGGTCTTCACCGCACGCGCCTGCATCACCTTGGAAACCCCCAACTCCTTGCAATCCCCGTCGATTTCGCGCCACGTTCCAAAATCATCCTGGAACCGCTCGGCGAAGAAAGCGAGTGGGACAACGCGGCGGGCCGGGGCTCCCCGAAGGGAATCCCGGCCCGCTCGACGTGCTGGATCAGTCAATGGCTAGACGCCGATGTCTGAACCGTCCTTGCGCCACACGGACACGACGGCCGGACGAACGATCTTGCCAGGTCCGTCCGGCCACACCGACGCCGGCTTCTCGACGGACGCCCCGTCGAGCTCGCCCGGGTGCTGCACCGACACCAGGACGCGACGGTCCTGGACCAGCGGGCCACAGGTCTCGGCGCCCTTCGGGACGGTGAGGAACTGCTTCAGCTCACCACGCCGCTTGCCGGACGTCGCGACGCCGAACAGGCCGTCGTGGTTGCCGAGTTGGTTGCCGTCCGTGGAGATCCACAGGTTGCCGTGCGGGTCGAAGGCCACGTTGTCCGGGCAGGAGATGGGGCTGACCTGGTCCTTGGGGAAGCCCGCGAAGTACGTCGCCGGGTCGTTCGGGTCGCCCGCCACCAGGAAGAGCAGCCACCCGAACTTCGTCGACGCCGGGTTGTTGCGGTGCTCGGTCAGCTCCAGGATCTGGCCGTGCTTGTTCAGGTTGCGCGGGTTGGCCTCGTCGGCAGGGGCCTTGCCGGTCTTGCCGCGGTCCGCGTTGTTGGTCAGGGCGACATACACCTTGCCGGTGCGCGGCGAGGGCTCGATGTCCTCGGGGCGGTCCATCTTGGTGGCGCCGACCTTGTCACCGGCCAGGCGCGTGAAGACGAAGACCTCTTCGGCCGTCATGCCCTCGACGTGCGACTCGGCGCCGTCCGCGGTGGCGGTGGCAAGGGGCAGCCACTGGCCGCTGCCGTCGAACTCGCCGTCGACCGGCAGGGCGCCCGAGCCGTCGATCTGCCCGGCCGGGGAGTCACCGGTGAGCTTGGCGACGTACAGCGTGCCCTCGTCGAGGAGGGTCAGGTTGTGCTCGCGCGCCCAGCGGGAGTTGCCCTTGCGCATGCGCTTGCTGGAGACGAACTTGTAGAAGTAGTCGAAGCGCTCGTCGTCACCGCTGTAGACGACCGGGCGGCCGTCGTCGGTGAGGCGGATGGTGGCGCCCTCGTGCTTGAAGCGGCCGATCGCGGTGTGCTTGATCGGGGTCGAGTCCGGGTCGTACGGGTCGAGTTCGACGACGTACCCGAAACGGTGCACCTCGTTGGGCTCCTGGGCGACGTCGAACCGCTTGTCGAACCGCTCCCACTTGCGCTCGGAGGCGCCTGTGCCGATGCCGTAGCGCTTGTCCGTGGCGCTGGAGGAGTTGGCGAAGTACTGGTTGAAGTTCTCCTCGCCGTGCAGCGTGGTGCCCCACGGGGTCGTACCGCCCGAGCAGTTGTTGAGGGTGCCGAGCACCTTGGTGCCGGTCGGGTCGACGGAGGTCTTCACCAGGTCGGAGCCCGCGACCGGGCCCTGCAGCCGGAACTCGGTGGTCGCGGTGACGCGGCGGTTGAGGCGGTGACGGCGAACGGGCCTGAGCGCGCCCGTCTTACGGTCCTCCTCCACCACGACGACACCGAGGCCGTGCGCGGCCCAGGCGATCTCGGCCTGCTCACGGGTCGGGTTCGCCGGGTCGTAGCCGCGGAACATCAGGACCTCGTCCGTGTACTCGTGGTTGGCCACGAGAAGCTGACGGCCGTGGCCGAGCGGGAGCAGGGAGAGGAAGTCGTTGTTGTAGCCGAACTGGCCGGCCTGGGCCTTCGCCGTCTGGTTCTCCGGGTCGAAGTCCGGGGTGCCGGGCAGGATCGGCTCGCCCCAGCGGATCACCACGTTCTGGCCGTAGCCCTCGGGGATCGTGACCTGGTCCGCGGTGTTGGGCGCGACGGCCTGGAAGCGCAGGCCGCGCGCTGCCTTGCGGGCCTGGTCGGCCTTGGTGGTGTCCCCGGCGGCGACGGCGTTGCCGTCCTGGCCGAGCACGATCCCGGTACCGGCGGCCGCGGCCACCGTGACGACGGCGGCGGCACGCATCATCGTGCGGCGGCTCACGGCACTGGCGATGACATCGCCGACGTATTCGTTGTCGCTGGTGTTCGGCACCTCGTGGAAGCAGGCGTCACCGCAGCGGTAGCGGCAGGTCAGCGCGGAGCGTCCGCCCTGGTGCGGGGTGTTCTTGGTGATGAGCGGCAGCAGTTTGCGCACGGTTTCTCCCCTGAGCCGGATTGGCCCTGTTTCGGCGCGCCCTGCGCCGACACGGTGTCGGATCTTTCGGATCTGTTTCCGGCGTGACGCTAGGGGCGGTCGGCTGAGCTGCGGGGGCCGCGAGGTGAACGGAGGGTGAACCTGCGTCGGCGGGCCGGGAGTTGACACCGGCTTTGGGTTGGGCGGGTGATCGGCGGGCGGGGTCCTGCCTACCCTGCCGAAGATCGCTTCAAGGCCCGGCTAACCTTACGTGTCCGCCCTGGCCAGGGGTTGGCGCCTGCCGTTGGGTTCGGGCCGGAAGGCCCGCGGCGTCTGGTGCGTGCGATCGCAAGGCGCCGAGGCGTCCTCGTAGCGGAGCTACTAGGGCGCCTCGGCAACGCCGCGAGCGTGCGTGCCAGACGCTGCGGGCCCGGCCCGAACCCAACGGCAGGCGCCTAAGGAATCAACTCACGCGAAGGGTTGCGCACATGGGCATTCTGGATCGCCTGCGGAGCGTTTTTGGGCGCGGCAAGGCTGCGGCTGCCGTGCCGGAAGCTAGGCAGGAGGTGGCGGAGCCCGCCGAGGTCGAGGCCGAGGCTGCGCCTTCCGTGCCGGCGCAGGCCAAGGAGACCCTGCGGGAGTCGGAGGTCACGGTGCCGGCGCCGGCCGCCGAGCCCTCGCCTTCGGCGGTGGACGAGCTGGTTTCTGCCGCCTTCGACAATCCGTCGTTGAGTACGGTGCCGAAGCCTGCGGGGCCTGTGAAGGTCGAGCCCGACCCGCTTGAGGTTGCGGCTGCCGTCGAGGCGGAGGAGGTCGTCGCCGAGGCGAGCCCCGAGCCGGTCGAGGTTGCGGCCGAGGTCGAGCCCGTGGAGGTCGCGGTCGAGGCAGACCCCGAGCCCGTCGCGGTGGCGACTGAGGCCGAGCCCGTGGAGGTCGACGAGCCGGTCGAGGTTGCGACCCAGCCCGAAGAGGTTGTCGTCGAGGCGGACCCCGAGCCCGTCGCGGCCGAGGTCGAGCCCGTCGCGGCAGCGGTGCCCGCCGGAAAGCCCGCCCACACCCTCGCCAAGATCAAGAACAAGGCCCCCGCCCTCGTGGCCGCCTACAAGGCTGCCGGGGCCCAGCTGAAGAAGCGCGGCATCACCGGGGTGCGGGCCGACCTGTATCTCGTGCTCGACCGGTCCGGATCGATGCGGCCGTACTTCAAGGACGGCAGCGCGCAGAACCTGGGCGAGCAGGTGCTCGCCCTCGCCGCGCACACCGACGAGGACGCGACCGTGAACGTCGTGTTCTTCTCCACCGAGCTCGACGGCACCGGCACCCTCACGCTCGACGAGCACGAGGGACGTATCGACGAACTGCACGCCGGACTCGGACGGATGGGGCGGACCAACTACGACACCGCCATCGCCGAGGTCGTCGCGCTGCACGAGAAGTCGGGCAACGCCGACCGTCCCGCGCTCGTCGTCTTCCAGACCGACGGTGCGCCGGAGTCCAAGACCGCCGCCACCCAGGCCCTCAAGGACGCGGCGAAGCACCACATCTTCTGGCAGTTCGTGGCCTTCGGCGAGCACGAGGCCAAGGCCTTCGACTACCTCCGCAAGCTCGACGCGGACGAGAGCGTCGACAACGCCGCCTTCTTCCACGCCGGCCCCGTCCCCAACGAGCTGACCGACGCCGAGCTGTACGAAGGCCTGCTCGGCGGCTGCCCCGCCTGGCTCAGCAAGTAGGAATCCCGCCTGTGAGGGCCCCGTCTCAGCCCCCGGAAAACCCGAGCTGGGGCCCTCAAGAGGTCGGATACGCTAATGAGGTTCCGTAGACGCCCAGTGCCTGAACTGACCGCGTCACTCCTCGTAGCGACTTGGGAGCAGCCTGTAATGGCTCGACACCTCATCACCAGCGCCCTTCCGTACATCAACGGGATCAAGCACCTGGGCAACATGGTGGGGTCCATGCTCCCGGCGGACGTGTACGCCAGGTACCTCCGCCAGACCGGCCACGAAGTCCTCTACATCTGCGCCACCGACGAGCACGGCACCCCCGCCGAGCTCGCCGCGAAGGAGCAGGGCCTGCCGGTCGCGGAGTTCTGCGCCCAGGCGCACGACGCCCAGAAGGCGGTCTACGACGGCTTCCAGCTGGCCTTCGACTACTTCGGCCGCAGCTCCTCGCCGCAGAACGCCGAGCTGACCCAGCACTTCGCGCGCAAGCTGAACGAGAACGGCTTCATCGAAGAGCGCGCGATCCGCCAGGTGTACTCGCCGGCCGACGGCCGCTTCCTCCCCGACCGCTACGTCGAGGGCACCTGCCCGCACTGCGGCTACGACAAGGCGCGCGGCGACCAGTGCGAGAACTGCACCCGCGTCCTGGACCCGACGGACCTGATCAACCCGCGCTCGGCGATCTCCGGCTCCACCGAACTCGAAGTGCGCGAGACGAAGCACCTCTTCCTCCTCCAGTCGAAGCTGCAGGTCGAGGTCGAGGCCTGGGTCGCCCAGCACGAGGAGGAGTGGCCGCAGCTCGCCTCCTCCATCGCCCGCAAGTGGCTGACCGAGGGCCTGCACGACCGCGCGATCACCCGCGACCTGGAGTGGGGCGTCCCCGTCCCGGCCGACACCTGGCCCGAACTGGCCGCCGAGGGCAAGGTCTTCTACGTCTGGTTCGACGCCCCGATCGAGTACATCGGCGCGACGAAGGAGTGGGCGGACGCGACGGGCGGCGACTGGAAGTCGTGGTGGTACGAGGCGGACAAGGGCGACAACCCGGTCCGCTACACGGAGTTCATGGCGAAGGACAACGTCCCCTTCCACACGGTCATGTTCCCGGCCACGGAGCTCGGCGTACGCGAGCCGTGGAAGATGGTCGACTACGTCAAGGCCTTCAACTGGCTGACGTACTACGGCGGAAAGTTCTCCACGTCCCAGAAGCGCGGCGTCTTCACCGACCAGGCCCTTGAGATCCTGCCGGCCGACTACTGGCGCTACTTCCTCATCGCCAACGCCCCCGAGTCCGACGACTCGTCCTTCACGTGGGAGCACTTCACGGCGACGGTGAACAAGGACCTGGCGGACACGCTGGGCAACTTCGTGAACCGCGTACTGTCCTTCTCTCGCAAGCGCTTCGGCGAGGAGGTCCCGGCGGGCGCGGAGGCCGGCGAGGCGGAGACGAAGCTGGGCGAGGAGATCGCGGGTCTGCTCTCCGAGTACGAAACCCAGATGGAGGCCCTCCAGTTCCGCAAGGCGGCGGCCGCGCTGCGCGCCCTGTGGTCGGCGGGCAACTCCTACCTGGAGGAGAAGGCCCCCTGGCTGGAGATCAAGACCGACCCGGAGGCCGCGGCGCTGACCCTCCGGACCGCGATGAACCTGATCCACCTCTACTCGGTGGTGTCGGAGCCCTTCATCCCGACCTCGGCGGCGGCGATGCGCTCCGCCTTCCAGCTGGCCGACGACACCGCGACCTGGGTCACGGCGGACGAGGCCCGCACCCTGAACTTCGTCCCGGCAGGCACCCCGTTCACGGTGCCGCCGGTGCTCTTCGCGAAGATCCAGGACGAGGACCTGGAGTCGTACAAGGAGCGGTTCGGCGGGGCGCCGGAGTAGTTCAGCCTGTTTGTACGTGACGTATGAGGGCGGCGATTCCGTCCCGGGTGAGCTTGATTACCTGGGCGGGGTCGTCGCTTTCTCGTAGTAGCAACTCGTGGTTGCCGTGGGCGAGTTCTACGCAGTCATCGCCGTCGCCGCCGCCAGAGAAAGTCGACTTCTGCCACTGGGTCACGCGTCTCACAGCTCCTTCGCCAAACGGTGGATGAAGTCCCGCGACCGCACCGGGTCGAGCGACGCCGACTCCACCTTACGGAAGAGCGTTCGAAACCGGGCCAGTTGAGACTCGGCATCCAAGAAGGGGCCTCCGTGAGGCGCGTCCCGTTTGGCGGTGTCCAACTGCCGCACGACACCACCGGCGTACACCATTGACGTGTTGGCCCCGGCGAAGCCATCCACGTCGAACGGGATGACCCGGACCGTGACATTCGGACGCTCCAACTGACGCAGGATCTCCTCCAGTTGGGCCCGTGCCGTACGGCGATCGTCCACGCGCGTACGCAGCACACCCTCGTGCACAACCGCCTCGTACTCGACCGCCCGGTCCCGTTCCACGACCACACGGCGACGCATCCGATGCGCAACTCTGGGCTCCAGCTCGCTCGCAGGCAGTTCAGGCGCCGCGTACGAGAACACAGCCCTCGCGTAGGCCTCGGTCTGGAGCAGTCCCGGGACATGCGCGGTAGCGATCACTTGGAGGGAGGTGGCGTGGTGCTCCAGCTCCGCCAGATCCAGGAAGGGCGGCGGCAATACCTCCCGGTACTCCTCCCACCAACCTCGCGTGCGATCCGTCGCCATGGCCACCAGCGCCTTGATGAACGCCTCGTCCACGCAGGCGTAATGCGCAGCCAGACGGCGCACGCGGTCCGCGCTCACGCCCGCAACCCCGGATTCGATTTGGCTCATCTGAACCGAGTCGGCGCCTAGTAGCGCAGCCGCTTCCCGAGCCTTCATTCCCGTTGCCTCGCGCAGTTTGCGCAGCTCAGCACCTAGCCGCACCCTGCGAGCGGTGAGCAGCCTCTTGGGCGGCATGGGCGCGCCTCCTTGCCTCAACTGCCTTGTACACGTGACTCGTTCGGGGGTCAGAGTACGCCAACGGCTTGCGACTTCCTAAAGTTAGGAACTACCTTCAGTTACGCGACGCACACGCTGCGCACCCGGGGCCACCGGAAGTGCACCGCCTCGTCATGCCATGACGGAAGCGGCATAGCCACCGCCCGACGAACGCGGCACCGACCCAACTCCCCTTCCCTGAACCGGAGTTCAGCCATGCCCGAATCCAGCCCAGCCGACTCCTGGGAGTACACCTTGTACATCCCGCACGACCCCCGCGCGGTCAGCGTCAGTCGCCGCACCCTCCGCCTGATCCTCGCGGCCCACGGCCTCCCACACCTCGCCGAAGTCGCCGAACTCCTCGCAACAGAGCTGATCAGCAACGCCGTATGCCATACGAAGGGCCCGGCGGCCCTACGCCTGCGCTGGTCACGCCGGACCCTCCGCATCGGCGCATGGGACGCGGACCCCACCCCACCAACGCCGCCGGAAACACCGGAGGCCGACGCGGAACAGGGCCGAGGCCTGACCCTCGTCAGAACCTGCGCCGACGGGTGGGGCTGGTACCCCCTGACCGGCGACAACAGCGAGAGCGGCAAGTACGTCTGGTGCGAACTCGCCGGAGCCGTGGCCTGAACGGGTCCTCGCGCTACTGCTCAACTGATCAACTGCCTGATTGCGTGGCTGGTGTGGGTGGGTGGTTGCGCGGACCTCCGTCTGTCTCGTTGCTGGCTGCGGGTGCTCTTTTGGCTGGCTTTCCCCAACTGATGTCAGTACGGGGCCCAGGGGGAGAAGTCCCGGCAACGGAAGAGGCGGGGAAGAGCAAAGACGAAAGACAAAGACCGCAGCGAGAGAAGGGGATGGAGGGGGCGGGCGGGGGCTCGGAGGCTGGGCGAGGGAAGGGCGCGGGCTGGGGCTCGGAGGGTGGGCGCGGGCTCGGAGGGCGGGCGGGGGCTCGGAGGCTGGGCGAGGGAAGGGCGCGGGCGCGGGCCCGGAGAGCGGGCGCGGGCTCGGAGGGCGGGCGGGGGAAGGGCGCGGGCGAGGGCTTGGAGAGCGGGGGCTCGGAGGGCGGGCGGGGGGCCTAGTGGGGGAAAACGGGCAACGGAACCAGCACAAAAGGGACGCTTTTGCGCCCCATTCCCCCCACTAGGCCTCCAGGCGCCGCTCTCCGCCGACTCGCGGCGGGAAAGGGGGCTTGCCTAACGGGCAACCCGGGCACCTCGACGCCACTTTCCGCACGGCCAGCCCCAGCCCCCCGGTCCCGGGCTCGCGCCTCCCCCTCCCGAGCTCACACTCCCCGCCCCGGGCCTGCACTTCCCCGTCCCGGGCCAGCATCTCCCCCTGCCGGGCCCTCACTTCCCCGCCCCGAGCCCGCATCTCCCCCTGCCGGGCCCGCACTTCCCCGTCCCGAGCCCGCACCTCCCCCTCCTTCCCCTTCCCCTTCTCTCGCTGCGCTCTTTGTCTTTGCCCTGCCCCCACCTCTTCCATCACCGGCAGCCACCTCCCTGGGCCCCGTACTGACATCAGTTGGGGAAAGCCAGCCAAGAGAGCACCCGCAGCCAGCAACGAAAGAGACGGAGGTCCGCGCAACCACCCACCCCCACCAGCCACGCAATCAGGCAGTTGATCAGTTGCCCCTACCAACCCCACCCTCCGCCCCACCGCACAGCCAGCCCCAGCCCCAGACCCAGCCCCAACCCCACACCAGGTCCCCCCTCACCGCCCCAAAGCCCCCGCATCCCCCATCACCACAACAGGCTTCGCCGCCGGCTCCAGCCACCGCAGCAACTCCTTCATCTGCGCCTTCGCCTGCGAGATACAGCCCTGCGTGGGCCCGCCATGGTCCACGTGGAACCAGATCCCGCCACCGCGTGAGGCCCCGAGCGGCCGAGTCCAGTCCAGCGGCGTCGTCCCGGGCTTGCGGTTGTAGTTGACGGCGACGACGTAGTCGAAGGCATCCCCGAGCGGCTCGCCCTCGACGTTCGTCCCGCGTGCGACGAAGGCGGGGCCCCGGTCGTACGGCAACTCCGTCCCGGGATCGGGCTCATGGCCCCCCGCGTCGGTCAGGCCGAAGACGCCGATGGGGGACTTGAGGTCGCCCTGGACGTGATGGTCGGTCCAGCCCTTCAGCGCGTTCCGGGTGGGCCAGGGATCACCGACCGCCCGCCAGCCGCCCTCGCCCGCCGTCTCGCGTACGTACCGCTGAGCCGTGCCCCGGTTCGAGTCGGGCGCATCGCCGGTGACGACTACGGCCTGGTGGGTCGAATCCGGTATCTGGGCAAGGGTCTTGGGGCCGAGCGCGGGTATCTCGCGGGGCGCGGCATCGGCGACCGGCAGGTCGGGCGCGGCCTTTCCCGCGTGGCCGCCCTGTCCGGCGGCGGCCGGGGCGACGGGCCCGCCGGCCTGGGCCCCGCCGTCTTCAGCCCCGGCGCACCCGCCGAGCAGCAGCCCGGTGGCGCAGAGCAGGGCGGCGGCAGCAGCGGCCGGGGCGAGACGTCGACGTCGATCGGGGCTCACGGAGTCCTCTCAGAGGTGGGTGTGGGGTGAATGGGGCAGCTGAACCGGGGCATTTCGGGCGCGTAGGGGCCCCTTTGCCCCAGATCCCGATCCCCATCCCCCTCGGCGGGCGCGGGTCAGGGGGCCGAGGGCGTCTTTCCGCCTGGGGTTGGGCTGTCGTCGCTCGCGCCCGGCCCGAAGTCCGCCGAAGCCAGTGCGCGGCGGGCCTCCTCCAGGCGTCGGGCGCCCGCGTCGGAGGAGGAGCCGACGCAGAGGGTGACGACGACGGTCGTATCCGGGGCCGGGCCCCGGAGCAGCCCGTAGTACTCCTCGGCGCCGCCGACGACCTGGCAGGACTTGCTCAGCGCGACCGGGTCGAGCCGGGGCCCGGATCGTGCCTTCGCGGCCAGTACAGGCGTCCGGTCCACCCGCAGGAGGAGCAACGCGTCGTCCGGCGACCGGAGTCGGCCGATGACCGCGCAGGACCGCGGCGCACCCTGGACGCAGTACTTCAGGCGCGGTTCGCCCAGCGGCTGCGTCGCCGCGACGCCGACCGGCTCGTCCGCGCCCTGGCCGTCGAGCAGCAGCTGCTCGCCCTGCCAGCCCGCGGGCAGCCGCAGGCGAAGGCCCGCCAAGTCCGGGTAGGGCACCGGCTTCCCGGCGGGCGACGCGGCAGGCGGCACCAGGTCCGGGTCGGCCCCGGAGCCGGAAGGCAGGAGCGTGCCCGCGAGCACCGCCCCGGCCACGGCGGCCACGCCGAGCACACCCGCGTTGCGGCGCCGGCGGCGACGTACGACCAGCTCCCGCACCCGCCCCATCCGGCCCTCGGGGGCGGCGGGCCGGGGCACGGCGCGTTCCAGGAAGTCCCTCAACTCCCGCTCGGCTGCGGCGAGTTCATCCGGGCGCTCACTCATGACACCCCTCCACCGGTGCGGGCAGCACGCCGCGCAGCGTGCGCAGTGCCTTCGCCGACTGGCTCTTGACCGTGCCGGGCGCGCAGCCCAGCGTGGCCGCCGTCTCCTCGACGCTCAGGTCCTCGAAGTAACGGAGCACGACGACCGCCCGCTGCCGCACCGGCAACCCGCGTATCGCCGAGGCCAGGGACTGCTCCAGGTCGACGCCCGCGTAGGCGTCGAACGAGCCGATCTTGTCCGGCAGTTCGCCGTGCGGCACCTCGCCCCGCCAGCGCCGCCGCCACCAGGACGAGTGCGTGTGCACGAGGGCCTTGCGGATGTACGCCTCCGGATGGTCCTCGGCGATCCCGTGCCACTTGGGCCAGACCCGGGCCAGGACCGTCTGCAGCAGATCCTCGGCGAGGTGCGCGTCGCCGGTGAGCAGCCAGGCGACGCGGAGGAGGCGCGGCCCGCGCGCGGCGACGAACGCCTCGAAGTCGCCCTCGTCGCCCGGGTTCATCGTGCCGCCCTCGCCCTTTCGTCGTGTCGTCCACGCCTGTGGAACACGGTGGGCCCCCGATCAGGTTGCCCCGCGCCACAAGTTCCACGGGAAAGGGCCCGGAACCTTGAGGTTCCGGGCCCTTTCAGCAACGTACGCCTACGTACGCGACGGACGAACGTACGCCTACGTACGCCTACGTACGCCTACGTAAGAACTACTCGCCGGCCTTGTCGGCCTTCGCCGGAGCCACCGGCTTGCGCAGCGCGATGTTCAGCTCGCGCAGACGGGACTCGTCCAGCTCCGTGGGCGCGCCCATCATCAGGTCCTGCGCGTTGCCGTTGAGCGGGAAGGCAATCGTTTCGCGGATGTTGGGCTCGTCCGCGAGGAGCATCACGATGCGGTCGACGCCGGGGGCGATGCCACCGTGCGGCGGGGCGCCGAGGCGGAAGGCCTTCAGCATGCCCTTGAACTCGTGCTCGACGGTCTCCGCGTCGTAGCCCGCGATCTCGAAGGCCTTGAGCATGACGTCGGGCTCGTGGTTGCGGATGGCGCCGGAGGACAGCTCGATGCCGTTGCAGACGATGTCGTACTGCCAGGCCAGGATGTCGAGCGGGTCCTTCTCCTCGAGGTCCTTCATGCCGCCCTGGGGCATCGAGAAGGGGTTGTGCGAGAAGTCGATCTTGCCGGTGTCCTCGTCCTTCTCGTACATCGGGAAGTCGACGATCCAGCAGAAGCGGAAGACCCCTTCTTCGAAGTGGCCCGCGCGCTTGGCCGCCTCGACGCGGACGGCCGACATGATCTTGGAGACCTCGTCGAACTCGCCGGCGCCGAAGAAGATCGCGTGGCCGGGGACCAGGCCCAGGCGCTCGGTGAGGACCTTGACGTTCTCCTCGGTGAGGAACTTCGCGATCGGGCCCGCGAGGGAGCCGTCCTCGCCGACGCGGACCCAGGCGAGACCCTTGGCGCCGTGCTCGACCGCGTACTCGCCGAGGCCGTCGAAGAACTTGCGGGACTGACCGGCGGTGTCCGGGACGGGCAGCGCGCGGACGTGCCGGCCGGCGAAGGCCTTGAACTCCGAGCCCTCGAACACGTCGGTGATGTCGACGAGTTCGAGCTTGGCGCGCAGGTCGGGCTTGTCGTTGCCGTACTTCAGCATGGATTCCCTAAAAGGAATCCTCGGGAACGGGGACGTGACCTCGCGGCCGCCGCCGAACTCCGTGAAGAGCTCGGTCATCAGCTTCTCGATCGGCTGGAAGACGTCCTCCTGCTCGACGAAGCTCATCTCGACGTCGAGCTGGTAGAACTCGCCCGGCGAGCGGTCCGCGCGGGCGTCCTCGTCGCGGAAGCAGGGCGCGATCTGGAAGTAGCGGTCGAAGCCCGAGATCATCAGCAGCTGCTTGAACTGCTGCGGGGCCTGGGGGAGCGCGTAGAACTTCCCGGGGTTGAGGCGGGAGGGGACCACGAAGTCGCGGGCGCCCTCGGGGGAGGTCGCCGTCAGGATCGGGGTCGCCATCTCGTTGAAGCCGAGGGCCACCATCTTGTGCCGGATCGCGGCGATCACGGCCGAGCGCAGCATGATGTTGCGGTGCATGCGCTCGCGGCGCAGGTCGAGGAAGCGGTACTCCAGGCGGCGCTCCTCGTTCACGCCGTCCTCGGCGTTGATCGTGAAGGGCAGCGGGGCGGCGGCGCCGAGCACCTCGACGTCGGTGGCCTCGATCTCGATCTCGCCGGTCGGGAGGTCCGGGTTCACGTTCTCCGCGCCACGCGAGACGACCTTGCCGTCGACCCGTACGACCGTCTCCTTGGAGAGCTTGTCGAGGACCTCGGCCGCGGCGGTGCCGGGGCGGGCGACGAGCTGCGTGATGCCGTAGTGGTCGCGCAGATCGATGAAGAGGATGCCGCCCAGGTCTCGGCGATTGTGCAGCCAGCCGCTCAGCCGGACGTCGGTGCCGACGTCGGTGGCGCGGAGCTCGCCGCACTTGTGGGACCTGTACCGGTGCTGCATCGTCATCCAATTCTTCGCGAGCGGGTCGGCCTGGGCCGGGGTGGGCCGCGTCGCGGGTTGTTCGCGAGATTCTTCGCGAGACAGGCGGGAATCAACCACCCCAGGTTACCGGCACCCCCGCCTCTCGTTCATTGGCATATACGCGTCATGATCACGGTTCGATACTCTCAGTGGCGGCCGACCCGTATACGTAAATAAAGTGGGGCAATGCGCACAGACGACGGGGGAATCCTGCCCCCCGTGGGGGACGTCCTCGCCAGCATCGCCACAGGGCTTTGGCGCTGGGACAACGCCACCGGCCTGGTGACCTTCGACGCGGAGGCCGCCCGGCTGCTCGGCCTGCCCGCCGAGCCCACGATCCTGACCGAGGCGGGCGCCCGCGCGCACTTCCACCCGGTGGACTGGAACGAGATCGACGGCATCGTCGCCCTCGCCGTCGCCGAGGGCACCGTCGCCGAGGCCCGCCTTCGCGTCATGGACGGCCAGAACCGGGTCCTTCGTACGGTACGCAGCCGCTCCAAGCCGATCATGCACGGCGAGGAGTACGAGCTGATCGGGACCATGCAGGAGGTCGCCGACTCCCCCGTGGGCACCGCCGCCCGCACCCCCGTCACCGGCGACTGGCGCCGCTCCCGCGAGGCCTTCCTGCTCGACGCGGGGCGCGCGCTCGCCGAGGCCCGCTCCACCGCCGAGGTGCTCCGGGTCGCGGCGGGCCTGTCGATGCCGGGCTTCTCGCCGGACGGCCTCGCGGTCTTCGGCGTCGCGGGCGACCGGCTCACGATCATCGGGCACCACGGCCACCAGCCCGGCGACGACGGGCCCTTCGTCGACATGCCGCTCAACACGGACTACCCGGCGGCCGACGTGGTGCGCAGCGGCCGGGCCGTCTACCTCTCGTCCCCGTCCCAGTACAAGGAGCGCTACCCCTCCACCTGGCCGCTTGCCAGCCGCTTCGGCCGGGAGTCCTGGGCGTTCCTGCCGCTCAGCGCGGGCGGCCGCACGATGGGCGCGTGGATGGCGGCCTTCGCCTATCCGGTCTCCTTCACGCCGGACGAGCGCTCGGTCCTGACGACCGTGGCCCGGATGCTCGCGCAGGCCCTGTCCCGGGCGGGCGTCGCCGAGTCCGAGCGCGAGCTGACCGAGGGCCTGCAGCGCTCGATGCTGCCCACGCTCGGCCCCGAGATACCGGGCCTGTCGGTCGCCGCACGCTATGTGCCGACCGGCGGCGGACTCCAGGTCGGCGGCGACTGGTACGACATGATCCCGCTGCCCAACGGCCGCATCGCGCTCGTCATCGGCGACGTACAGGGACATGACGTACGGGCGGCCGGGCTGATGGGCCAGCTGCGGATCGCTCTTCGGGCGTACGCGTCCGAGGGTCATCGCCCCGACGCGGTCCTCTCCCGCGCCTCCCGCTTCCTCTACGGGATCACCGACTCGATCACCTACGGCTCCACCGGCGGCCCGGACGCCGGCGGCACCGCCGACCCGCGCTTCGCGACCTGTCTGTACGTCGAGGCCGACCCGGCGACCGGCCGTCTGGAGATCGCCCGCGCCGGCCACCCCGACCCGGTGGTGCGCACCAGCGACGGCACGGTCCTGATCCGGCCCACGGCGGGCGGACTCCCGCTCGGCATCGACCCGGACCCGGACTATCCGACGACGTCGATCACCCTCGAACCCGGCGAGCTGATGATGCTCTGCACCGACGGCCTCATCGAGACCGGCGGCCACGACATGCTCACCGGCTTCACCAGGCTGCGGGCCATCTTGGAGGAGCACGCCGGCGACGACCTCGAACTGCTCGCGGACGCCCTGGTCCAGGGCGTGCACGGCCCGTCCTCGCACCACTCCACCGGGCCGCTCGCCGACCGCCGCGAGGACGACATCGCGGTGCTGCTGCTCTGCCGTCCGAGCCCCGGCTGCGGCTGCGACACGGGCGTGCCGGTGCGGCCCCTGATCCGCCGCATCATGCTGACGATCGCGCAGGCCGAGCCCGAGCGCATCGCCGAGTGCCGCCAGCAGCTGCGCGACCTGCTGCACGACTGGGCGGACCCCGAGCAGGTCGACTCGGCGGTCCTGATGCTCTCCGAGATGGTCACCAACGTCCTTGTCCACACGGACGGCGACGCCCTCCTCATCGCCGAGGCCCGCGGCGAACTCGGCGAGCGCCGGCTGCGCGTCGAGGTCGCCGACGCGAGCGACGAGCTGCCGCACAAGCGCAAGCCGGGCGAACTCGCCTCTTCCGGGCGGGGGTTGGTGCTCATGGAGCTGCTCGCGGACGCGTGGGGGGTGGATCCGCGGGGCGAGGGGAAGTCGATCTGGTTCGAGCTGTACGAGTCGATGGCGTTGTAGGCCGTACGTAGCTGTCGGAGGCAGGGAGTACCGGTACGGGCGGCCCACTCGACCCAGTACGCTCGACGCCATGTACGGCTACGACCAGAACGCGGGCGCCCAGCAGCAGTACGCGCCGCCGGGAGCCCCGCCGCAGCAGTCCGGCGGGTACGGGCAGCAGGCCCCGCTGTACCCCGAGCCGTCGCCGCCCTCGCTCGCCGACGCGGTACGGGCATTCACCACCGGGTCGATGTCGGCCGAGGACTTCCAGCAGATCTTCGCGGGCTCCAAGGTGTACTGCCCACGCGGCGACAACCCGGGCTTCCTCGCGCTGCACAACACCCAGCAGCCGGTCATCCCGATGTTCACGACGCTCAAGGAGCTGCGTCGGTACGCGGGCAAGGAGTCCAAGTACTTCGTCATCACCGGCGCCGAGGTCATCGACCTGCTGCCCACCGGGTACGGGTTCGTCCTCGACATGGAGGGCGAGCACCGGATGGTGTTCGACGCCAAGGCCGTGGAGCAGATGGTCGACTTCGCGATGCGCCGCATGTATGGCTGATCGAAGCCTCGTATAGATCATCTCCAGTCGCGCCCAGTTGCTCTCTGTGACTGGATGCGACTATGCGTAGTCAATCCCTTACCCAAGGCTTGCTGGCCCGGAGTCGCACCGCGGCCCGCGGCCTGCTGCTCGGCGCCCTCACCGCCGCGGCCTTCGCCCTGCCCGCCCCCGCCGCCCACGCGGAGACCCTCGTCGACGAGGACTTCAGCGGAGCCTCGGTCGACGCCGCGCAGTGGTACAGCCGGGCCGAAGGGCCGGCCGACCCGGACGGCTGGGCCTGTCTCACCGCGGCCCGCGGCTCGGCCGGCCCGCTCAAGGCCTGCCCGCACCGCATGTCCAAGGACGCCGTGGGCAAGGGCGCGCTGCGGCTCACCAACAGCGAGCGGCGGCAGAGCGGATTCGCACTGCTCGACCAGGCGATCCCGGCACGCTCGGGCATCTCGGCGACCTTCGACCAGTACCAGTACGGCCGTACGACGCCGCACAGCGCGGACGGCATCAGCTTCTTCCTCCTCGACGGCAAGGCCTCCCCGAAGGACGCCGGACACTTCGGCGGCGCCCTCGGGTACTCGGGGATCGCGGGCGGCTATCTGGGCGTGGGCCTGGACACGTACGGCAATTTCAGCAACTCCTCGCAGGCCAAGGGCAAGGGCGGCCCCGGCCGCACGCCCAACTCGATCTCCGTGCGCGGCTCGCTGGCCACACAGAACGCGTACATCCAGCAGTACCAGCTGAAGCGCCCGCTCTCCGTCGTCGGCACGGACCGCACGAAGGCCCGCCGGACCGTCAAGGTCGAGCTGTCCACGGCCCTCGTACTCGCCGTGTCCATCGACTTCCACGACGGCCAGGGCATGAAGCGCGTCCTCGGCCCGCTCGACCTGGGGAAGCTCAAGGGCCAGCCGAAGGTGCCGGACATGCTGAAGCTGGGCTTCGCGGCGTCCACCGGCGCCTCGACCAACATCCACGAGATCTCGAACGTCAAGGTCACGACGCTCGATCCGGATCTGTACGTCACCGAGGAGGTGCGCGGCGAGTTCCGCACCGGCGCCTCCGGCCAGCTGGTCCTCCAGGTCGGCAACCGCAAGCTTGCCGCCCCCAGCCGGGGCATGGTCACCCTGACCAAGACGCTGCCGCCGGGCCTCACCCCGAAGGTGCTCGACGCCCCGGGCTGGGCCTGCGAGGTGCAGGGCCAGAAGGTGATCTGCAAGCGGCCCGACGTGATCAACCCCGGCGGGCTCGCCCCGCCCGTCGTCCTCGAGGTGCAGGCCGGGCCCGAAGTGATCGGCGAGCTGCCCACGGACGCGGTGGTGCGCGGCGGCGAGGAGGGCGGCCCGGACGCCGACCTCAACCCGAAGGACAACACCGTGCAGACCCCGATCACGGTGCTCAACGAGGTCTCCCTGCGCATCGCGGAGATCGCGAACCCGGAGCCGTACGTACCGGGTGAGGATCTCGCGTTCGCCATCGCCGTCACCAACGACGGGCCCGGCAAGGCGGACGGCGCCCTGGTGACCGCCCAACTGCCGCCCGCGCTGCGGGAGTTCACCTGGAAGTGCGAGGCCCAGGAGGGCGGCGTCTGCGGTACGGAGTCCGGGACGGGCGCGATCGCCCAGCGGGTGACGCTGCCGCCCGGCGGCAAGGTGGTCTTCACCCAGGCGGGCAAGGTGCCGTCCTCCTCGATGGGCGAGCTCGTCGGGACGGCCTCGGTCGCCCCGCCCGCCAGCGCGGTCGACGGCAACTGCGAGCCGACCTGCACGGACGAGGCCCGGGTCACGGCCCGCCCGCACACCGCCCTGTCGGTGACGCAGGGGCACCAGCCGGCCGAGTATCACGCCGGGGACAAGCTCTCCCTCACCGTGACGGTGAAGAACGCCGGGCCCTCGGACGCGATCGGGGCCAAGGTCAGGGACACGCTGCCGGAGTGGCTGAAGGACTTCAGCTGGACCTGCTCGGCGGTCTCGCCCAGCTCCTGCGGGGACGGCCGGGGCGTCGGCGATCTGGACACCACCGCGGACGTGGTCGCGGGCGGCGAGGTCAATTACGTCTTCAACGGCGTGGTGGCCCCGCGCGTCGCGGGCAACGAGGCGGTCGTGCAGCCGCCGGACAACTCCGTGGAGCTGACCTGCCGCGGCAGCTGCTCGGCGCCGGACACCGTGGCGGTGGGCGGGTCGCCCGCAGAGCGCCGCTGAGCGAAAGGCGGGCGGAACCCGTCGGCGCGGGCACCCGGGAGGAATGAACTCCCGGGTGTCCGCGTTACGGGTGGCAGAAAGTTCGAGATTCAACTAACCTCGGACCATAAGGAGGTACCGACCATGCCTGCAGTGACCGTCGAGAACCCGTTGACCCTGCCCCGCGTGACCGCGGCCGCGGATGCCGTCGCCCGCCCCGTGCTGGCCGTGACGACCGCGCCGAGCGGCTTCGAGGGCGAGGGATTTCCGGTGCGCCGCGCGTTCGCGGGCATCAACTACAAGTACCTCGACCCGTTCATCATGATGGATCAGATGGGCGAGGTGGAGTACGCGCCGGGAGAGCCCAAGGGCACCCCCTGGCACCCCCACCGCGGCTTCGAGACCGTCACGTACCTGATCGACGGAACGTTCATCCACCAGGACTCCAACGGCGGCGGCGGCACCATCCAGAACGGCGACACCCAGTGGATGACCGCCGGCTCGGGCCTGCTCCACATCGAGGCCCCGCCGGAGGACCTGGTCATGTCCGGCGGCCTCTTCCACGGCCTGCAGCTGTGGGTGAACCTGCCCGCCAAGGACAAGATGATGGACCCCCGCTACCAGGACATCCGCGGCGGCCAGGTCCAGCTCCTCGCGTCCCCCGACGGCGGCGCGCTGCTCCGGGTCATCGCGGGTGAGCTCGACGGCCACGAAGGCCCCGGCATCACCCACACCCCGATCACGATGATCCACGCGACGGTCCGCCCGGGCGCCTCCGTGACCCTGCCCTGGCGCTCCGACTTCAACGGTCTGGCGTACGTCCTCGCCGGTCGCGGCACCGTGGGCGAGGAGCGTCGCCCGGTCCACAAGGGCCAGACCGCGGTCTTCGGCGACGGCGGGTCGCTCACGGTCCGCGCGGACGAGAAGCAGGACGGGCACACCCCCGACCTGGAGGTCGTGCTCCTCGGCGGCCGCCCGATCCGGGAGCCGATGGCGCACTACGGGCCGTTCGTGATGAACACGCAGGACGAGCTCAAGCAGGCGTTCGAGGACTTCCAGAAGGGGCGGCTCGGGAGCGTCCCGGCGGTCCACGGCATGTGATCGCCAACGGTCCACGACGTACGACCATCACGGTCCACGGCGTACGACCGCCAACGGAATGTGAACAGTGCGCCCGCCGGGATTACCCCGGCGGGCGCTGTGGTTGGCTTGAAACATGGCAAAGCGTGCACGCGTCCGGGCTCCGGAACTCCTCGGCAAGGGCGGCTGGCTGAACACCGGCGGCCGCCCCTACACCCTCGCCGACCTGCGAGGACGCATCGTAATTCTCGATTTCTGGACCTTCTGCTGCATCAACTGCCTGCACGTCCTCGACGAGCTGCGCGAGCTGGAGCAGAAGCACCGGGACACCGTCGTGATCATCGGCGTGCACTCCCCGAAGTTCGTGCACGAGGCCGAGCACCAGGCCGTCGTCGACGCCGTCGAGCGGTACGAGGTGCACCACCCCGTCCTCGACGACCCCGAGCTCGCCACCTGGAAGCAGTACGCGGTCCGGGCCTGGCCCACGCTCGTCGTCATCGACCCCGAGGGCTATGTCGTCGCCCAGCACGCGGGCGAAGGGCATGCGCACGCCATCGAGACGCTGGTCGAGGAGCTGGAGGCCGAGCACGGGGCGAAGGGGACGCTGCGCCGCGGCGACGGGCCGTACGTGCCGCCGGAGCCGGTCGCCACCGACCTGCGCTTCCCCGGCAAGGCGGTGCTGCTGCCGTCGGGGAACCTCCTCGTCTCCGACTCGACGCGGCATCAGCTGGTGGAGCTGGCCGCGGACGGCGAGACGGTCGTACGCCGGGTGGGCAGCGGGGAACGCGGCTTCGGCCCCGACTCCTTCAGCGAACCGCAGGGGCTCGCCGTGCTGCCCGACGGGAAGGTCGTCGTCGCGGACACGGTGAACCACGCGCTCAGGACGTACGACCCGGCGAGTGGCGAAGTGGAGACGGTCGCGGGCACGGGGCGGCAGTGGTGGCAGGGGTCGCCGACTGCCGGGCCCGCACGGGAAGTTGACCTCTCCTCGCCGTGGGACGTGGCCTGGTTCGACGGACTGGTGTGGATCGCCATGGCGGGTGTGCACCAGCTGTGGACGTACGACCCCTCGGACGGGACGGTCGCCGTCGCGGCCGGTACCACCAATGAAGGGCTCGTCGACGGGCCGGCCGGTGAGGCGTGGTTCGCGCAGCCGTCCGGGCTCGCGGTGTCCGCGGACGGGGAGCGGCTGTGGATCGCCGACTCGGAGACGAGCGCGCTGCGCTGGATCGCCAAGGACCATGTGGTGCGCACCGCGGTCGGGACCGGGCTCTTCGACTTCGGGCACCGGGACGGGGCCGCCGAACAGGCGCTGCTGCAGCACCCGTTGGGGGTCACGGCCCTGCCGGACGGCTCGGTCGCCGTCAGCGACACGTACAACCACGCACTGCGCCGCTACGACCCGGCAAGTGGTGAAGTCACCACGCTGGCCACCGACTTGCGGGAGCCGTCCGACGCGGTGCTCGTGGGCGAGGACATCGTGGTCGTGGAGTCGGCACGGCACCGGCTGACCCGGCTGCGGCTCCCTGAGGAGGCCGTACGGGTGGAGGCGGTGGCCCACCGTACGCAGCGGGCGGCGACCGAAGTGGCGCCGGGCAAGCTCCAGTTGGACGTCGTCTTCCAGGCGCCGGCCGGGCAGAAGCTGGACACCCGGTACGGCCCCTCGACGCGGCTGCTCGTGTCGTCCACGCCGCCCGAGCTGCTGCTCGACGGGGAGGGCGCGGGCACGGATCTCGCGCGCCCGGTGACGCTGAACCCGGCTGTCGAGGAAGGCGTGCTGCACGTCTCCGCGATGGCGGCCTCGTGCGATGACGACCCTTCCAACGAGTACCCCGCCTGCCATGTGCACCAGCAGGACTGGGGGGTTCCGGTCCGCCTCACCGAGGGCGGGGCGGACCGGCTCGCCCTGGTGCTCGCGGGGATGGACGCGCCCGGGACGGACGCCCCCGAGACTGCTTAGCTCAGCGCGTCGTCGGGGTTGTGGTCGATCGAGACGACGTCGGCCGGGTCGCGTCCGTCCCCCAACTGCCCCCCATGACCGCCGAAATGGCCCGTTCGGCCGATCAGCCGGCGGGCAGCCCGAACCAGCGCAGCAGCACGGGCCGTGCGTCCTCGGGTGCCTCCTCGGGGCCTCGGGCATAGCGGGCGAGCAGGGCCAGATAGTCGTCGTGGAAGGAGTCCAGCTCGGCCTTGGTGAGGTGGCTGAGGCCCCGGGAGCCGCGCATCCAGCCCTCGGACGTCCCCTGCTCGGCGGTGAACTGCCGCAGCAGCTCGACGTCTTCCTCCAGCCGCATCCGGTCCAGCTCACCGGCCATGGCCCGCTCGGCGTCCGTCAGCTCGCTCTGCGGCGGTCTGCGGATGTCGAGGCCGCGCACGCCGCGCCACCAGCGCTCGCGGCCGGTGGAGCGTTCCGGGATGTCCTCGATGAGGCCGGCGCGCTCGAGCATGCGCAGGTGGTAGCTGAGCGTCCCGGTGTTCTCGCCCAGGGCGGTGGCGAGGGTGGTCGAGGTGGCCGGGCCGGTCTTGCCGAGGTGGCGCAGGATGCGCAGGCGCAGGGGGTGCGCGAGGGCCTTGAGGACCTCGGGGCTGTCGACCGTGCGCCGTTCTGCTCCCTCGCCTGCTCCCTGCTCTGCTCGCTGCTCTTCCGTCATGACCCCACCCTACCCGAATCACAGAGATTTCTCTGCAGACCTTTCTCTGCAGAGAAATCTCTGCAATGCTTGCTGCATGACGAAGAGCCGAGTGACCATGAATCGCTTCTCAACTGCCGTGGCCGGAGCGCTGCTTGCCGGACTCACCCTGGGTGCGGCACCCGCGCATGCGGCGGAGCAGGCCGCCGAGCTGCCGAAGTTCGACTTCTCCGCCTGCCCGACCGTCGAGGAGCTGCCGGAGGGCGCCGACCCCGGGACCTGGCGCTGCGAAGTCATGCACGCCACGGGCCGCCTGCGTCTGGGCTCCGTCGACGAGCCGCTCACCGCGCCCATGAAGATCACCTTCGCGGAGGGCCGTGTGGACGGCGAATTCCGCCAGGTCTTCGGGGAGATGACCGCCGCCCCGATCCGGGTGGGCGGCACCCCGCTGACGCTCACCCCGCAGTACGGCGGCTACTCGGACTTCCTGTCCGACGACACCCGGCGCGGCGAGTTCGACGTCAAGTTCGCGATAGGCGCGGGGGGAAGGCACGGTCTGCCGGCCCTGCCCTCGAAGGGCTGCTCGGTGGGCAGTGACGAGGACGCGATCCACCTGGTCCTCAAGGACACCTATCCCACGCGGGTGATATCGAAGGACCCGCTGATCGTGGCCTTCGGCGCGCAGGACACGGAGTTCACCGCCCCGCGCACCAGCGGCTGCGGGCGGCTCGGCCGAGCACTCGACCGGGTGCTCGGCCTGCCGTCACCGGCGGGGGCGAACGCCTTCGAGATGGACGTCACGGTGGGCATCAAGCCCTACATATAGGCCTGTTACAGATGCCGGTGCTCATCCCCTCCGATCACCGGCGGCGGCACCACGACATCCCGCTTGCGGCGCGACATCGAGCTGAAGGCCAGCACACCGATGAGGCCGACCAGCATCAGGATGATGCCGACGACGTCGACGTTGACGCTCTGCATCTGCCAGTCCGTGGCGAACGTGAGGATCGCCCCGGTGGCAATCAGGATGATGCATCCGCCCAGACCCATATGAACCGCCTCCCTGTCCTGTGGCTGTTCCGGCAGCGGGTACCCGGTACCGGAACAGCCATGCGGGAAGCGGAAGTTCAGCCTTCCGACAGGCGGAGGTTCAGCCTCGGACGTTCGGCTCGGAGGTTCAGCCTTCGAGGAAGGCGACCAGCGAGTTGGCCAGGAGATAGGGGTCGGCCGTGCCGCACAGCTCGCGGACGCTGTGCATCGACAGGATGGCGACACCGATGTCGACCGTCTTGATGCCGTGCCGGGCCGCGGTGATCGGGCCGATCGTGGTGCCGCAGGGCATCGCGTTGTTCGAGACGAAGGACTGGAAGGGGACCCCCGCCTTCTCACACGCGGCCGCGAAGATCGCCCGGCCCGAACCGTCGGTCGCATAGCGGTTGTTGACGTTGACCTTGAGGATCGGGCCGCCGCCCGCACGCGGGTGGTGGGTGGGGTCATGGCGCTCGGCGTAATTGGGGTGCACGGCGTGGCCGGTGTCGGAGGAGAGGCAGACCGTGCCGGCGAAGGCGCGTGCCCGGTCCTCGTAGGTGCCGCCGCGGGCGAAGACGGAGCGCTCCAGGACCGACCCGAGCAGCGGACCGTCCGCGCCGGTGTCGGACTGCGAGCCGTTCTCCTCGTGGTCGAAGGCCGCGAGCACCGGGATGTACGAGAGCCCGCCGGCATCCGTCGCGACCGCGGCGAGCGCGGCCGTGGCGGCGTGCACCGAAAGGAGGTTGTCCATGCGCGGCCCGGCGACGAGGTCTTCGTCGCGGCCCAGGTAGGAGGGTGCTTCGAGGGGGTGCGTCATCAGGTCCCAGCCGGTGACCGCACCCGGCGCGAGTCCGCTCTCCTCTTCGAGGAACCGGATCAGATCGCCTTCGCGTGCGTCACCGAGGCCCCAGATGGGCTGCAGATGACGCTGCTTGTCGAGCTTGAGGCCGTCGGTGTTCACCGCCCGGTCCAGGTGGATGGCCAGCTGCGGCACCCGACAGAGCGCGCGGTCGATGTTGACCAGGCGGGTCGTGCCGTCCCGCAACGAGAGCCGGCCGGCGAGGCCGAGGTCGCGGTCCAGCCAGGAGTTGAGCAGCGGCCCGCCGTAGATCTCGACGGCGATCTGGCGCCAGCCGTGCGCACCGGAGTCCGGCTGCGGCTTGACCCGCAGGTTCGGCGAGTCGGTGTGTGCGCCGACGATGCGGTACGGCGTGTGGGCCGAGGCGCCCTCCGGCACGTACCAGGCGACGATCGCACCGCCGCGCGTGACGTACTTGCCACCGCTGGTGCCGTCCCACTCGGCGGTCTCCTCGACCTCGCGGAAGCCGGCCTTCTCCAGGCGCGCGGCCGCGTTGGCCACCGCGTGGTACGGCGACGGGCTGGCCGCGAGGAAGGACATCATGTCGTCGGTGTGCCCGCGGTCGAAGCGGGCTCTGCCTGCGGCGCCGGCGGCGGGAGTGCTCATGGGTTCACCTTAACGACGTACGGGCGTCGGCTCCCGGCGAGCGGGGTGGGCCGACCACTGGTCTGTGGGTCAGTTGCCGAGGACGGCGGAAGGGGTGTCACCCCTGGCCACCTGTTCGGAGCGCTTGGTGACCAAGGCGGCGAGATCCTTGACGGTGGCGAGGTCGAGTTTCGCGTCCGGGCTGAGGGTTTCGGCGCTGATCTGCAGGATGCTCGTCCCGGTCCGCACCTGGATGTGCGCGGCCGGCCCGAAGGCCTGGCCGGACAGGCCGCGGACGGCGCCGCGTTCGTCCCCGAGCTCGCCGACCTCGATCTTCGAGGGCTCGCCGAGGGCCCGGGACAGGCGCTTGACGAGCTGGTCGTACGCCGTCTTCGCCGATGCCTCGTCCTGGGCCGCGAAGATCGTGAGGTTGGCCGAGAACGCCTGCTCGGGCGCGGTGAAGTGGGCCTGGTCGAAGTAGCGCAGGCCGGCGCAGTCCGTCTTGTGTCCGCCGCACAGCGAGGGCCTGGAGTGCTTGTCGATGGACTCGGCCGCCCGCGGCTCGGTGCCCTTCCAGCCGGGCAATGCCGCGGCGTCCGGCAGTACGGCCCCGACCTGCTTCGCGGTCAGCGGCGCGGCCTGTTTCCCGGCCGGCGACTCGGCCTGCCCGCCGCCGTCGCCGCACGCGCCGAGCAGGACAACTGCCGCCGCGGCCAACGCGATCCGGCCGTACCACTCGCTCCTCATGCCCCGCCCCTCTTCGTGGCCGCCGATCATACGGACGGCCCGCCCCTTGCGGGAACGGGCCGTCGTGGCAAGACCGGAAACGGTCGGCAGTGCCAGGGGCTAGAACGCCGCCTCGTCCAGCTCCATCAGGTCCAGGTCGACGCCCTCGGCGAGCTTGCGCGCACCGGTGACGCCCGGCAGGACGTTGGCGGCGAAGAACTTCGCGGCCGCGATCTTGCCGGTGTAGAAGGCCTTGTCCTTGGCGGAGGCGTTCGGCAGCTTCTCGGCGGCCACCGCGGCACCGCGAAGGAGCAGGTAGCCGACGACGACGTCGCCGGAGGCGAGCAGCAGGCGGGTGGTGTTGAGGCCCACCTTGTAGATGTTCTTGACGTCCTGCTCGGTCGCCGCGAGGTCGGTGAGCATCAGGCCGACGATGGCCTCCAGCTCGACGGCCGCCTTGGCGAGCTGCTCGCGGGCGCCGGACAGCTCCTCGCCGCCGGTCTCCACGGCCAAGAACTTCTTGATCTCCTCGGCGAGGGAGTTGAGGGCCGCGCCCTGGTTACGGACGATCTTCCGGAAGAAGTAGTCCTGGCCCTGGATCGCGGTGGTGCCCTCGTAGAGGGTGTCGATCTTGGCGTCGCGGATGTACTGCTCGATCGGGTACTCCTGCAGGAAGCCGGAGCCGCCGAAGGTCTGCAGGGACTGGGCGAGCTGCTCGTAGCCCTTCTCGGAGCCGTAGCCCTTCACGATCGGCAGGAGCAGGTCGTTGAGCGCCTCGAGCTGGGCGGTGTCCTCGCCCGCGGTCTCCTTGACGAGGATCTCGTCCTGGACTGCCGCGGTGTGCAGGACCAGGGCGCGCATGCCCTCCGCGTACGCCTTCTGCGTGATCAGCGAGCGGCGCACGTCCGGGTGGTGCGTGATGGTGACCTTCGGCGCGGTCTTGTCCATGAACTGCGCGAGGTCGGGGCCCTGGACACGCTCCTTGGCGTACTCGAGGGCGTTGAGGTAGCCCGTGGAGAGCGTGGAGATCGCCTTCGTGCCGACCATCATGCGGGCGAACTCGATGATGCGGAACATCTGGCGGATGCCGTCGTGCTTGTCGCCGATCAGCCAGCCGACGGCCGGGTGGTCGGCCTGGTCGCCGAAGGTCATCTCGCAGGTGTTGGAGGCCTTGAGGCCCATCTTGTGCTCGACGTTGGTGGCGTAGACGCCGTTGCGCTCGCCAAGCTCGCCGGTCTCGAAGTCGAAGTGGAACTTCGGCACGAGGAAGAGGGAGAGGCCCTTGGTGCCGGGGCCGTGGCCCTCGGGGCGGGCGAGGACGTAGTGGAGGATGTTCTCCTCCATGTCGTGCTCACCGGACGTGATGAAGCGCTTGACGCCCTCGATGTGCCAGGAGCCGTCGGCCTGCTGGACCGCCTTGGTGCGGCCGGCGCCGACGTCCGAACCCGCGTCGGGCTCGGTCAGGACCATGGTCGAGCCCCAGGTCTTGTCGACCGCGATCTGCGCCCACTTCTTCTGCTCCTCGGTGCCCTCCTCGAAGAGGATCCGCGCGAACGCGGGGCCGGAAGAGTACATCCAGATCGCCGGGTTGGCGCCCAGGATCAGCTCGGCGTAGGACCAGATCAGGGACGGCGGGGCGGTGGTGCCGCCGATCTCCTCGGGCAGGCCGAGGCGCCAGTACTCGGAGTCCATGAAGGCCTTGTAGGACTTCTTGAAGGACGCGGGCACCGGGGCGGTGTTGGTCTCGGGGTCGAAGACGGGCGGGTTGCGGTCGGCGTCCGCGAAGGACTCCGCCAGCTCGTTCTCCGCCAGGCGGGTCAGCTCGGAGAGCACGCTCTTGGCGGTCTCGACGTCCATCTCCGCGAACGGGCCGGTGCCGTACAGCTTGTCGCGGCCGAGCACCTCGAAGAGGTTGAACTCGATGTCGCGGAGATTCGGCTTGTAGTGCCCCATGGCAACGGCTCCGTAAGGATCGGGGAGGCAGGGTCCTCGTCAATACCAGCAAGTAGCTACTGATGATGCTACCCGCCAGTAATAAGAAGCAACCCTATCGGGCGATCTGTGACGAGGCTCTAATCCCAGGCTCTGATCCCAGCCTCTAGTCCGCCGCTTCTCTCCCGGTCGCCGCCCGCTTGAGCCCGTACCGCTCCCGCACCTCCGAGACCACCCCGAACGCCGCCGCCACCAGCGGCACCGCGAGCAGCATCCCGAGGATCCCGGCGAGCGAGGCCCCCGCGGTGATCGCCAGCATCACGATCGCGGGGTGCATCTGGACGGTGCGGCTCTGGATCATCGGCTGCAGCACATGGCCCTCCAGGACCTGCACGGCCAGTACGACGCCGAGCGCCCAGAGCCCGATCACCCAGCCCCGGTCCGCGAAGGCCACGAGCACCGCGACCGCGCCCGAGATGAAGGCGCCGAGATAGGGGATGTACGCGCCGACGAAGACCAGCGCCCCCAGGCCCACGGCCCCCGGCACCCCGAGGATGAGCAGCCCGATGGTGATGCAGACGGCGTCGATGAGGGCGATCAGCGTGGTCCCCCGCATGAAGCCCTCGATGGCCTCGAAGGCGCGGCGCCCCATGGTCTCCAGGGCGTGCCCGGTGTCGCGCGGGGCGAGCTGGTGCAGCCCGGCGACCGCCTTGTCGGAGTCGCGCAGGAAGAAGAAGACGAGGAGCAGCGCGAGCACCGCCATCGCGATCATCTCGCCGACGACGCTGACCCCGCTGATCACCCCGGACGCGGCCGTCCCGCCGAACTTGGAGAGCAGGTCCTTGGAGTTCTTGGCCAGGTCGTCGAGGGAGGTGCCCGCGGCGCCGAAGTGCTCCGTGATGCCCTTCGCCGCGTCGCGCAGGGAGGAGATGATCTGCTCCCCGCTGTCGATGAGGGCGCTCACCACGATGTAGAGCGCACCGCCGACGACCACGAGCACCGCCAGGCAGGTCAGGCCCGCGGCAAGGGATTTGTTGACCTTCATGGCGACGAGCCGGCGGTACAGCGGGCCGAGCAGGGCGGTGCCGAGCAGGGCGAGCAGCACGGGCGTGACCGCGGTCTTCAGCTCGATGCAGAGCCAGATGCCCACATAGGCGACCCCCGTGACCAGGAGGGCCAGGACGCACCAGGCCGCGACCTTGCGGGCGGGTTCCGGCAGAAGGGTGTGCAGCGGCTGCATTCCCCCACCCGAACACGGCCCGAGGTGCCCGGCGCGTTTGGGCGTCCGGCCGGGTGAGGGGGCGTCAGGCGGCGGCCTCCTGCCGGTGAGGAGTCGTCAGTACGCCCGTGAAGTCGGGCCGGTTGACCCCCGTACGCGTGCACCTGGGGCCGCCGCCTCATCCCGCCGCGCACCCCGGGTACGTATGCCCGCATGAAATTCCTGGTACGCGACCGGATCTTCGGCATCGGCGACGACTACTGGATCGAGGACGAGCACGGCCGCAAGGCCTTCCTCGTCGACGGCAAGGCCATGCGGCTGCGCGAGACCTTCGAGCTGAAGGACCCGCAGGGGCGGGTGCTCATCGACATCCGGGCGAAGGTGTTCAGCCTGCGTGACGCGATGACCATCGAGCGCGACGGCGAGGCGCTTGCCACCATCCGCAAGAAGCGGTTCTCCCTGCTGCGCAATCACTACCGGGTGTCCCTGGTGGACGGCACCGAGCTGGATGTGAGCGGAAAGATCCTCGACCGGGAGTTCGTGGTCGAGTACGGCGGCGAGATGCTGGCGCACATCTCGCGGCGCTGGCTGCGGGTGCGGGAGACGTACGGCGTGGACGTCGTGCACGAGGAGGCCGACCCGGCGCTGATGATCGCGGTGGCGGTGTGTGTGATCCGGCTGGCCGAGAAGGAGCGCGAGGGGGACCGCGACGACGACTGACCGCAGCTGGGCGGGGGCGACGGACCGCAGCCGGGCAGGGCCCGGGCCCCGCCTGCCCGGTCACTCGACCAGGTCACTGAGCGCGCACGCCCGATCACCCTGTGCGAACACTGAATGCGTGGTCGGTACGTACCACGTCCTCAGCTGCACAGATGCAGGAGAAATCACCATGCACGCAATGCTCAAGAAGGTCGCCGGAGCCGTACCGGCCGCTGCCCTGCTCCTCGCCCTGGCCCCGGCCTCCGCCCAGGCCGTCACCACCGCCGCCCCGGACCCGACGGTCGGCGCGGGCGTGACCTGCCACGGCGGCGCGGCGCGGATCAGCATCAAGCCGGGCCTCACCTTCGGCGACAAGGCGCAGACCTGGACCGGCGCGGGCACGACCTCGGGCTGCAACTCCAGCGACTCCAAGCTGTCGGTGTCCTCGGCCAACGCGTCCTTCACGGGCACCGGCAAGGGCTCCTGTCTCCCCGCGCTCGGCATCCCGAACGCCGAGATGACCGGCGCGATCCGCTGGACGATGGCCGGCGTCGACCTGGACAACCAGGTCAGCAAGGTCCGCGGCACGGCCAAGCTGGCGCTGTCCGGTGCCACCTTCGAAGGCGTCGTCACGGACGGCCCGTTCAAGGGCAACAAGGTCAACGCCACGGCCAACTGGGACTTCGAGACCAACATCGTCCAGGCCGTCGCGGGCTGCTTCACCGGTGGCTACACCGACGCGACCGGCACCTGGGACACCCTGACGGTCGACGTGGCCTGATCCGTCGCCCGAAACCCCGCAAAGGCTTGGCACCGACCGTCGCGGTCGGGGTCAAGCCTTTGCGCTTCTCCAACTCCCCCTGACTGCATGGCACTTCACCCCGCCTGGTGGGCAACTGGCGTTCACTCCTTTGGACTTCGAGGGGTCGCGGGGAGGCCGCCGCGGTGTTCCGATGATCGCGCATCACTACGTTCTGCGACTCAGTACGTACGTAGCGTGACTAATCGGATACGTGTGGCAGACCCTGTCGCGTTTCTGGAGGAGGTACATGGTGGATATCGGACACTGTCGCGAGCGCCGGGGGAGGTCGCGACCGCCCCGGGGCACTGCGGCACTTGGCCTGGTCACGGCCATGACCATGGGTCTGTCCCTCGTCACGGCGCAGTCCGCCACGGCGGAAGTGATCGCCAACGAGAGCTTCACCGGCGCCACGGTCGACCAGGCCAAGTGGTACGGCGGTCCCTACCAGGAGGGTGACCCCACCGGCTGGGCCTGTCTGACGGCGTCGACCGCCGCTCCCAAGCCGCTCGAGGGCTGCCAGGAGAAGGTCGGCGACAAGCCGGGGCAGGGCGCACTGCGGCTGACGAACAACAAGAAGCTGCAGAACGGCTACGCGATCTCGAAGAACCCGATCCCGACCCGGGGCGGCACGAAGTTCAGCATCGACTTCGGCGTCTACGACCCGATGGAGGCCGGCGACCCGGCCGACGGCATCTCGCTGATGCTGCTCGACGGCAGTGCCGAGATGCCGAAGAAGTCCGGCAAGAACGGCTCGGGCCTCGGCTACGTGGGCATCGCGGGCGGCTATCTCGGCATCGGCCTCGACGCCTACGGCAACTACACGGACTCCCACAACGACGCGGGCGCCGAAGGCGGTCTGTCGGACCGTACGCCCAACTCGATCACGATCCGTGGCGCGTCCAGCGTGAAGAACCCGATGGTCGCGACGTACAAGTCGGGCCGAAAGCTGGCCGCTCCCGGCGCCACCAACCGCACCGAGGCCCGGCGTACCGCCATCGTGGAGCTGTCCAGCGAGGGAGTGGTGCGGGTCCGCATCGACTTCCACGACGGTACGGAGCCGCGCGAGGTCATCGAGCCCGTCGACCTCGACGAGATCAAGGGCCAGCCGAAGGTCCCCGACACCCTCCGGATCGGTGTCGCCGCCTCGACCGGCAACTCCACCGCGATCCACGAGCTGTGGAACGGCAAGGTCGAGACGATCGAGCCGAACCTCCTCACGAAGGTCGAGCCCAAGGGCACGGTCAAGGCCGGCGAGCCGGCCGAGTTCGAGATGACCACCAGCAACGACAAGGCCGCCGGTCCCACGCACGGCGACATCGTCACCACCCAGACCTTCCCCGAAGGCATCAAGCCGGTCTCGGCCTCCGGTGACGGCTGGGACTGCTCGGTGGCGGGCCAGACGGTCACCTGCAAGCGACCCGGCTCCGGCCCCGACGCCCTCAAGCCGGGCGACGCCAAGCCGCCGGTCCTGGTGAAGACCGAGGTCGCCAAGGACGCCAAGGGCGACAAGGAGATCACCTCCGCCGCGACCACCCCGGGCGAGTCCGACCCGAAGCCGGAGACCAGCCCGGTCAGCATCACCCCGGTCAAGGGCCCGGACCTGACGGTCACCACCAAGCCCAAGGGCGACGTGACCGCCGGTGAGCCCGCCGAGTACCAGATCGACGTGGCCAACAAGCCGGAGGCCGGACCGACCGACGGCGAGGTGAAGGTCGTCCGCACCTTCCCCGAGGGCATCAAGCCCACCGAGGCCGCCGGTGACGGCTGGAAGTGCGACATCGACGGCCAGACCGTCACCTGCACCCGCCCCGGCACCGGGGACGACGTACTGGACCCGGGCAAGAACTACCCGCCCATCAACGTCAAGACCGACGTCGACGACGACGCGTCCGGCGACCTGGACGGCACCACCCAGGTGACCACGCCCAGCGCGCCGAACACCACCCCGGTCAAGGACACCACCACGGTCAAGCCGGCCGCCAAGGACCCGAACCTGACCGTGGTCACCTCGCCGGTCGGTGACGTCGTCGCCGGCAAGCCCGCCAAGTGGGCCATCGGCGTGGGCAACGCGCCGGACGCCGGCCCGACCACCGGCGAGGTGAAGGTCGTCCGCACCTTCCCCGAGGGCGTCAAGCCCGTGGCCGCCAACGGTGCCGGCTGGGACTGCAAGATCGACGGCCAGACCGTCACCTGCACCCGCCCCGGCACCGGTGACGACGCGCTGCAGCCCGGCAAGAACTACCCGCCCATCAACGTGGACACCGAGGTCGACAAGGGCGCCAAGGGCGACCTGACCGGTACCACCGAGACCGGCACGCCGGGCCAGGACACCAAGCCGCCGGTCAAGGACACCGTCACGGTGATCCCGGCCTCGGCCAAGGAGCCCGACCTGTCCGTGGTGACCAAGCCGGTCGGCGATGTGGTCGCGGGCAAGCCCGCCGAGTTCAACATCGACGTCTCCAACGCGCCCGACGCGGGCCCGACGCACGACTCGGTGAAGGTCGTCCGCACCTTCCCCGAGGGCGTCGTGCCGAAGGTCGCGCAGGGCCCCGGCTGGGACTGCAAGATCGACGGCCAGACCGTCACCTGCACCCGCCCCGGCACCGGTGACGACGCGCTGCAGCCCGGCAAGCAGTACCCGCCCATCAAGGTGACCACCGCGGTCGGCAACGACGTGTCGGGCACGGTCGAGGGCACCACGGGCGTCAACACCAAGGGCGACCCGGACGGCGACAAGACCGTCAAGGACTCCGTCGACGTCAAGGCCGGCGGCGACGGCACCGCGGGCGGCGGCGTGAGCTGCTACGGCGGCATGGCCCGGATCAGCATGAAGCCGGGTCTCGGCATCGGTGACAAAACGCAGTCCTTCACCGGCGCGGGCACCAGCTCCGGCTGTACGTCCAGCGACTCGAAGCTGCAGCCGGGCTCGGTCCAGGTCTCGTTCAACGGCATCGGCAAGGGGTCCTGTGTCCCCGCGCTCGGCATCCCGAACGCGACGATGACCGGCGTCATGCGCTGGTACGTCAACGGCAAGGTCCTCACCTCCAAGGTCGAGGGCACCTCGAAGCTCACGCTGTCCGGCGCGAACTTCGAGGGTGTCGTGACCGACGGCGCGTACAAGGGCAACAAGGTGCACGCCACGGCCGACTGGGACATCGCCGCGAACATCATCCCGGGCGCCGCGCACTGCCTCCTCGGCGGTTACACGGACGCCACCGGCACCTGGAACAGCGTGACGGTGGACGTGGGCTGACCCTGTAGTCCGCGCACCGCGGACACCTCGTAGGAGCACCGCCGGGACCTCTTCCTGAGGCCCGGCGGTGCTGTTTCCGCGGATGGCCCGGACTCCCCGGCGGCCGCGAGGGCCCCGGATGGCGCCCACCGCATGCAAGTTACCCAGCGCGATGTTCCGCTTACAGACAGTGGTCGATTTGTCGACCTTCATCTGTAGGGAAGGAACTGAGTGGCTATGGCTGCTAGGCACGCTGTTGGCTCCAGGGGGAAGCGCGCGGCGACCGCTGCCGGGCTCGCGATGACGGTGGCGTTCACGGCTGCGGGTACCGCATCGGCCGCCGACCCCGAGCCCACGTACGAGTGGGGCACGGTCGTCGAGACCAAGGACGGCGTCCAGGCCAACGCCTGGGTCATCGGCATCGACGGTGTCGGCCGCATCATCAACGCCCGGCTCTTCGAGTCCGCCTCGCCCTCCACGCCCAAGGCGCCCCGCAAGGCCGAGGGCGGCCGCGACCTGGTCAACCTCGCGCCCGGCGGCATCGGCCTGGGCAAGGTCTCCGCGCTGTACTCCACCGCGCTGACCAATGAGCAGCCGCGCACCAAGTCGAGCAAGCTGACGGTCAAGTACCCGGGTTCCGCGTACGCCAACGCCGGTGGTGCCTCCGTCGACGTCGGCGTGCCCTACATCGAGCCGCTCTCCCAGGAGGGCACCCAGCTCTCCGGCATCGGTGTGCACGTCGACGCGATCGACGTGCACGCCCGTGCGCTGCCCGGCAAGCCCGTCGAGTTCCAGGGCGGCGCGGCCAGCGGCTACATCTCGCTCGCCGGTATCCGGATCATCGACATCCCGCCGCTGTGGGCCGTGAACCTCGGCGTCAAGATCCCGGCGGCCGGCGACCGCCCCTCGCCGGTCATCGCCATGACCAACGAGCAGGTCACCACGGACAACAAGGGTGTGCCGACCAAGGGCAAGGACGGCTCGTACAAGTACGACCCGAAGGCGACCAGCGGCTACGTCACCGCCATCCACGCCAGCGTGCTCGGCCCGGAGGTCGCGGACATCACCATCGGCCACGCCGCCGTCATCCGTGACCCGGCCAAGACCGACATGCTCAAGCCGCCGACGCCGCCGAAGCTGCCCGGCCTGCTCGACCTCCTGATCAACGGCGGCAAGACGACGCCGACCAAGGTCGACCTGACCAAGCCGGCCGAGACCATCAAGCCGCCGGCGGAGATCGCCACCAACTGACGGCCGCATCCGGTCGCCGTACGCCTTGCGGGCGCACGGCGACCGGATGCGTTCCCCCCTCGCCGATCAGCCACGGCCAATCACTCACCAGGCACAACCAAGAAGACCAGGGGGCCTCCGTGCTGCCTTCGCCGTCCGTCCTGCGCTCCACCTCGCCCTTCACCGCCACCGTCACCGCGCTCGCCGCGCTGCTGCTCGCCGCGACGCCCACCGCGACCGCCGCATCCGCCGCCCAGCCGCCGCCCTTTCCGCCGCCCGCCGGGATCGAGGTGAACGAGAAGGGCGAACCGCAGGGCGAGGGCAATGTGCCCAAGAAGCCGACGACGACCGAGCCCGGGACCACGAAGCCCGGGACGACCGACCCCGGCACCACCCAGCCCGGGACGACGCAGCCCGACACGACCAACCCCAACGGCTACGACCCCACGACCAACCCCGACTGGAACCCCTTCGACCCCGAACAGTCCGGCATCGCCGCACTGATCCACGGCACGATCGACGGGGCCTTCAGCTTCTTCCGCCCGCACACCAAGACCGGCACCAAGGCCGGCACCAAGGCCGCCGCCCCCAAGCCGCCCCCGCCCCCGGCCCCGGAAACGCCTGAGCCGATCCCCGCCGCCAACTGGGGCACCATCGCCGACACCAACCAGCCGGTGCAGGCCGACGTCTGGGCCCTGCGCACCCTCGGCCGGGGCGCCGGAGCCGACGTACGCCTGGCCGAGGCACATCTGCCCGCGGGCCCCGGCGTGCCGACCTCGGCGAAGGACCTCGCCCCCGAACCCCTGCGCCTCGAGTCGGAAGGCTGGACCTTCGGCACCGTGCAGGGCCTCACCTCCACGACGGCGACGCACGGCGACTCGGTCACCGCCGAGTCCCGGGTCGGCGGGCTCACCCTCGGCCTTCCGTACCTCACCAGGCCCGACGCGGCAGGGCGGGAGAAGCTTCCGGCCCCGAAGATCCCGCTCCGCCTCGAACTGCACGACGCCACCACGACCGCGGTCGCCACCGCCGGCCAGGCCCCGAAGTTCACCACCTCGGCCAAGGGCGGCAGGCTCCTTTCGAACGGTCGCCAACTCATCGCGTTCAACGGCCCGTTGGAAGCCAACAAGGGCCTGCGCATCCCGGCGGACCCGCGCCGCCCGGCACAGCTCTTCGTCACCCTGAACGAGCAGGTCACCACCGACGCCCAGGGCCACCCGACGGCCGGCGAGGACGGCGGCTACGTGCGCGACCCGGAAGCGACCAGCGGCTACGCCAACACGGCGCACATCACCGTGCTCACGCCCTACGTCATGGACGTCACGGTCGGACACGCGGCGGTGGCGCACCGCGGGACGGCCCGCAACTGAGTCCCCGGATGGCCGCCCCGACGTGCACTCATCGCTCTATGTAGTGAATCTCTTACTATCAGTGGCCGCTCTCTGGCCGCTGCGAACTGCCCGTGTTTTTCCCGTACGGAAACGGAAAGAGAGGGTCGGCCATGGCCTCATGGCGCACTTCAGGGCCGCGCGCCCTGCTGACAGCGGGACTCGCCCTGACCGCGGTGGCGGCCGCCGCACTCCCGGCTCAGGCGTATGTCCCCCCTGGTGTCGACGACTGGGGAACGGTCGTCGACACCAAGGACTGTGTCCAGGCAGACGCGTGGGTGGTCGGGGTCAAGGGCCTCGGCAAGATCGTCGACACGCAGCTGTTCGAGTCGCACTACCCCACGACGCCGAAGGCTCCCAAGATGCACGCGGGTGGCCGGAAGCTGGTCAACCTGGCGCCCGGCGGCTTCGGGCTCGGCAAGGTGTCGGCGCTCTACTCACGGGCCATGGGCCACGCACACCCCTCGGAGGCGCTGGGCGGTGTCGACGTCCCGGCCCGCGGTGAGGTCTACGCGGACGCCGGCGGCGCGGCCGTCGACGTGGGCGTGCCCTACATCGCGAACCCGTCGCCCGCGCCGGACGCCACCCAGCTCTCGCCGATCGGCGTGCACGTCGAGGGCATCACGGTGTCCGCGTACTCGCGGCCCGGCCGGACGGTCGAGTTCACGGGCGGCGCGGCCCGTGGCTACATCTCCATCGCCGGTCTGCGGATCATCGACATCCCGCCGCTCTGGGCCGTGAACCTCGGTCTGCGCATCCCGGAGGACTACACCAAGGCGCCGCTCGCCCTGGCCACCACGAACGAGCAGGTGACCACGGACGAGCAGGGCGAGCCGACCAAGGGCAAGAACGGTTCGTACAAGTACAACCCGAAGGCCACCAGCGGCTACGTCAACGCCATTCACGCGAGCGTCCTCGGCACCGAGGTCGCGGATGTGACGGTCGGTCATGCGGCGGTGCTCCGCGACCCGAAGATCACCGACCAGTTCGCACCGGCGCCGAAGAAGGCCGTCGAGCGGGCCGCACAGCCCACGGGCCCGGTCACCCGCCGGTGCGCCCCGTTCGCCCCGCCGGCCGTCTCGGCCGCCGGTGTGCGGGACGCGTTCCGCGGCTCGAAGGCGTCCTCCTGCTGGTAGGACGACCCCAGTAGTTCCTTCAGTGGCCGGTAGTTCCTTCAGTGGCCGGGTGCCGTACGCCGAACGGGCGTACGGCACCCGGCATTTCGCGTGCGGTCCGGCCGGGGGCGGCCCGGGCGGGCAAGTCTGGTGGATCCGACCACCGACCCGAAGGAGCCCCCGGTGTCCGCCACCCCCCACCGCCGCGACCGCATCGGCCTGCTGCGCCGTCGGGCCCTGCCCGCGGCCCTCGCCGCCCTCGCCCTGTCCGCCTCCCTGAGCTGCTCGGGTCCCGAACCGCAGAACATCCCGCGGGTGACGGGCGACTTCGGCAGCCGTCCCGATGTCGCCATGCCGTCCTATCCGCCGCCGAAGGAAGCGCGGATGAAGGTCCTCAAGGAGGGCGACGGGGCGCTCACGAAGAAGGGCCAAGTCGTCGTCACCGATGTGGACATGCGCATCTGGGAGTCCGGCAAGCCCTTGATGGACACGTACCGCCTGGAACAGCCCACCACCGCGGTCCTCGACGGACAGCACGTGGCGCGGACCTGGGACCAGGCGCTGCTCGGCCGCAAGGCGGGCAGCCGGGTCATGCTGGTCACCCCGGCGACGCACGGGTTCGGGCCGGGCGGCATGGCACCCGCGCAGGTCACGCCGAGCGACCACATGGTGCTCGTCTTCGACGTCATCGGGGGGTACGACGCCAAGCAGCAGATTCCCGGGGGTGGTTCGGGCCCGTACGGCGGCTCGCCCGAGGTCACCGTGAAGCCGGGCGAGGAGCCGGTGATCGGGGCCTGGGGTGCCGCGCCCAAGAAGCTCGGGGTGCGCACGCTGGTCGAGGGGAAGGGGCCGGAGCTCAAGGCGGGGCAGACGGTGGTCATGCAGTTCACCGGGGTCGAGTGGGGCAAGAAGAGCTCGTTCAACTCGACGTACCGGCGCAGTGGTCCGAACGGTTTCGTCATGAAGGACGAGGTCATGCTGCCCGGCTGGTACCCGGGTCTGCTGGGCAGGCGGGTGGGCAGCCGGGTGCTGATCACCGTGCCGGCCGACCAGCGGCCCGGCTTCACGCACACGCCGGGGGCGCTGGCCGCGCCCAAGGACAAGCCGGTGGCGTACGTCGTCGACATCCTGGACCGCCGGGACCGCGCGGGCCGCTGAACCCGCGCGCAGCCCGAGGCCCCCGGGAGCGAACTGCTCCCGGGGGCCTCGGTATTACTCGGTGCTGCTCGGTCTACATGCCGGGAACTACTGGCACTGAGCGGCCCGCGTCGTCGGCAGCTTGTCCTTCAGCCAGCCACCGCAGTCGATGTCCTGACCCGCGTCCGTCTTGACGACGAAGGTGTCGAACACCTGGTTGCCGCTGTTGGGGTCGCCGGACGTGCTCACCGAGGTGGCACCCTCGATCTGACCCTCGGCGTCCTTGTCGACGGTCGTCTCGACGTTGATCGTCGGGAACTGCTTGCCGGGCTGCAGCACGTCCTCGCGCATGCAGGTCACCGTCTGGCCGCCGATCGCGCACTTCCAGCCGTCGCCGGACGCCTTCGTCGGGGTGACTCCGTCCGGGAAGGTGCGGATCACCTTGGTGGCGCTGTGGGTCGGGCCCGCGTCGGCGGCGTTCGAGACGTCGATCGTGAAGGCGGCCGGCTTGCCCTGGATCACATCGCCCTTGGGCTTGGTGACCACGGACAGCTCCGGGTCCTTGGCCGGGGCGGGCTTGACGGTGGTGGTGTCCTTGACCGGGCCGGTGGTCTGCTGCTCCGGCGTGGTCACCTCCGTGCTGCCTTCGAGCGTGCCCTTGGCGCCGTCGTCGACCTGGGTGCCGATGCTGATGGGCGGGTAGTTCTTGCCCGGGTTGAGCACGTCGGCGCCGGTGCCGGGGCGGGTGCAGGTGACCTTCTGGCCCGCGATCTCGCACTTCCAGCCGTCACCGACCGCGGAGATCGGCTTGATGCCCTCGGGGAAGGTGCGGACGACCTTGACCTCGCCGTTGGTCGGTCCGGCCGTCGGCTTGTTCGCCACGTCGATCGTGTACGAGGCGGGCTTGCCGCCCACCACGTCGCCGGTCGGCTTGGTGGTGACGGTCAGGTCCGGGCCCTTGGCCGGGGTGACCGTGAAGGAACTGCTGGTGGGCTGGGACTCCTTGCCACCGGGCGTGGTCACCTGCGAGGTGACTTCCTTGTCGCCCTTGGCGTCCTTGGCCACCTCGGTCTTCACCGAGACCGGCGGGTAGGACTCGCCCGGCTTCAGCGCGTCGGCGCCCGTGCCGGGGCGCTTGCAGGTGACCTTCTGGCCGTCGACGGTGCAGGTCCAGCCGTCACCGGAGGCCGAGACGGGCTTGACGCCCTCGGGGAAGGTCTGGGTGGTGACGACCTCGCCGCTGGTGGGGCCCGCCAGCTTGTCGTTGGTGGTGGTCATCTCGAACTCGGCCGGCGCGCCCGCGTTCACCGGGCCCTTGGGCACGACGCTCGTGGACAGGCTCGGGTCGAGGGTCTCGAACTTGCCGTTCCACACCTCGTGGACCGCGGTGGAGTTGCCGGTCGAGGCGGAGACACCGATACGGAAGGTCTCCGGGACCGGCGGCTGGCCCTTGATCTCGTCGAGGTCGACGGGCTCGATGACCTCACGGATCGGCTGTCCGTCGTGGAAGTCGATGGAGACCTTCAGGACACCGGTCTTGGAGAGCTCCACGATGGCGGTGCGTCGGGCCTCGGTGCGGTTGGTGGCACCGTCCGCGGCCAGCTTTCGGCCCGACTTGTACGTGGCGATCAGCGGGTTGTTCACGCTCTTCGCGCCGCGCACGGTGATCGAGTTGGGAGTGCGGTCGGGCAGCCCGCCCGCGGCACCCTTGCCCTCGACGGTGAAGTTGCCGTAGACGTCCAGGCCCACACCGAGGTAGCCGCCCTCGATGTCGACGTAGCCGAGGCCCGAGCCGTTCTTGCCGGACTTCTTCGGCATCTCGGCGCTGCCGTCGAGCAGCATCAGCGCGATGCCGTCGGCCGGGTCGCCCGCCTGGCCCGGGCTGTAGACACCGAAGTCGATGCTGAACTTCATGCCCTCCGTGGCCGGGATCGGCTGCTTGGAGATGGCGTAGCCGTTCTGCAGCTTGTCGTTGGTCGTGAGCCGCAGGGCGCCCTTGCCCGCGGCGTCACCGACGGGCTTCTGGCACTTCTTGAGCGGACCCTCGTCCCCGGTGGCCGCCGTGAGGCAGGCGAAGCCGGTCGGGTCACCCTTCGTGTAGGGCCCGCCGTACCACTTGGCCTCGTTCACCGACGTACCGGTGAACGCTTCACTGGCGATCTCGTCCGCCACGGCCGACTGCGGCGCGACGAGGGACAGGCCGAGCGCCACGACCGTGGCGATTCCGAGCGGCGCGGCGAGGCGGGCTCGTGCTCTCCCCGCCCCTCGGCCGCGCCTGTGTCCGATGTCCGTCATGAGAGGTGCCTCCTCGGGCGCACCACGCCCTGCCACGTATCCGGATGATTACGGCACGTATACGCATGACTGCGTACGGTGACCAATTTTCGATCATCAGAACACTGGCCAGGGGTTGCCGCTATCGCCCAAGACCAAGAGGGTGACGGAACACTTCACACTTCCGCACGAGGTGGCGCCCCTTTTAGGGGCGCGGGGAACTGCGCGCCCAGCCACGACGGACCCGCGGCCGAATACGCACCCGAGGACCGCTCAGAGCACACGGTCCTTCAGAGCCGGGAACTGCTCCCGAGTCTCGCCCACCTTGCCCGGGTCGAGCTCGACCATGAGTACCTCCTCACCCGCCCCGGCCTCGCCGAGAACCTCACCCCACGGGTCGACCACGATGCTGTGCCCCGACTGCGGGACCCCCGCGTGCGTACCCGCCGTCGCACACGCGAGCACGTACGCCTGGTTCTCCACCGCCCGCGCCTGCGCGAGCAACGTCCAGTGCGCCCTGCGTCGCTCGGGCCAGCCGGCCGAGACGACCAGGGTCTCGGCGCCCGCGTCGACCAAGCCCCGGAAGAGCTCCGGGAACCGCAGGTCGTAGCAAGTGGCAAGCCCCACCGTCGTGTCCGGCAGGACCACCGTGGCGAGCTCGCGGCCCGCGCCCATCATGACCGCCTCGCCCTTGTCGAAGCCGAAGCGGTGGATCTTGCGGTAGGTGCGGACGAGCTCGCCGGCCGGGGAGAAGACGAGCGCGGTGTTGTAGAGCGTGCCGTCCGGGTCGCGCTCGACGATCGACCCCGCGTGCAGCCAGACCCCGGCGTCGCACGCGGCCTTCGCCATCACGTCGTGCGTCGGTCCGGCCAGGGATTCCGCTTCGGCGTCGAAGAGTTCGTACGCGAACGCGCCCGTGGTCCACAGCTCCGGCAGCACCACCAGATCGGCCCCGGACTGCGCCCGCACCAGCGAAGCCGCCCGCGCCCTACGGGAATTGACCGATTCGTCGGGGTCTACTGCGATTTGGATGAGCGAGGCGCGCACACTACCACCGTCCTGGCATTCGAGCCGCTGACACGGCCTACGATCGTCACACGAAAGCACTGCAGGGGGCCTGGTGGGCAGCGTAACTTAAGGCTACGAACCTCCCACGCCGCCGTCAGCCCGCGCACTCGAACCGCCCGCGAACCGCCCGAGGGGTCCCGTCCTGTGAGTCTCCATCCCAGCCTTCAGACCTACGCCGATGCCTGGACCCACTCCGTCGAAGCGATATCCGAGCTGGTCACGCCGCTCGTCGAGGGTGAGTGGAACTGGGCCACCCCCTGCCCCGGCTGGTCGATCCGCGACATCGTCTCCCATGTCATAGGCCTCGACTGCGAGATGCTCGGCGACCCCCGGCCGATCCACACGCTGCCGCGCGACCTCTATCACGTACAGACCGAACTCCAGCGGTACATGGAGATGCAGGTCGACGTCCGCCGGCACCACACCGCGCCCGAGATGACCTCCGAGCTGGAGTACACGATCATCCGGCGCTCCCGTCAGCTGCGGAACGAGTCGCGGGACCCGTCGTTCAAGGTGCGCGGCCCGCTCGGCACCGAGGAAACCCTCGAAGAGGCCACGCGGAAGCGGGCGTTCGACGTCTGGGTGCACGAGCAGGATCTGCGTACGACCCTGAAGAAGCCCGGAAACCTGGACTCGCCCGGTGCCCTCGTCACCCGCGACGTACTGCTCTCGACGCTGCCGAGGGTCGTCGCCAAGCGAGCGAGCGCCCCCGCCAACTCGGCCGTGGTCTTCGACGTGCACGGCCCGGTCGACTTCCTGCGCACGGTCCGGATCGACGCGGACGGCCAGGGCACGATCGACGGCGCACCCTCGCTGGGCCCGGCGGCGACGCTCATCCTGGACTGGGAGACGTTCTACAAGCTGGGCTGCGGGCGGACGAAGGCGGCGGCGGTCGCGGACCGCGTGAAGGTCGAGGGGGACCAGGAGTTGGGGGCGGCGATTCTGGCGGGGTTCGCGATCACGCCGTAGCCGGGGGTTCGCGATCACGCCGTGACCAACCCGATCGCTCCTTGATCAACCGCTACGCCGGTACGTGAACGGCCTCGACCCTGCTGGCCACGAGGCGTTCCCGTTCCCGGCGTACGGCGCGATGCCGCAGCCGGACGATCTGGGTGACGCCCAGCGCCTCGAGGACGAAGATCGAGCAGAAGGCGATCCGGTAGTTGTCGCCGGTCGCGTCGAGGAGGACGCCGACCGCGAGCAGGGTCGTCATCGAGGCGATGAAGCCGCCCATGTTCGTGAGGCCCGAGGCCGTCCCCTGGCGTTCCGGCGGGTTGGCGGGCCGGGAGAAGTCGAAGCCGATCATCGAGGCGGGCCCACAGGTGCCGAGCACCAGGCAGAGGGCCACGAGCAGCCACATCGGGGCCTCGCCCGGGTGGACGAGGACCGCGGCCCACACGAGCGCGGTCGCGCCGATGCTGCCGAGGGCCAGGGGGGTGCGGGCCTGGTGGTGGCGGGCGATGATCTGGCCGTAGACCAGGCCGATCGTCATGCTCGACAGGACGGTCAGCGTGAGCAGTTCACCGGCCGTGGTGCGGGACAGGCCCTGCGCCTCGACCAGGAACGGCATGCCCCACAGCAGGGTGAACACCATCATCGGGAACTGCGTGGTGAAGTGCACCCACAGGCCCAGCCGGGTGCCGGGCTCGCGCCAGGACTCGGCTATCTGCTTGCGTACGTAGCCCGTTCCGCGGGCCGGCTTCGGCGTCGGGGCCGGAGCGTGGGCGCCGTCGCCCTCGGGCTGGTCCTTGAGGAACAGCAGCATCAGGACGAGTACGACGACGCCGGCCGCAGAACTCCCGACGAACGCCGCGGTCCAGCCGACCCCGTGAAGCAGCCGGGCCAGGACCAGGGTCGAGACGAGGTTGCCGCCCATCCCGATCAGCCCCGCGAGCTGCGCGACCAGCGGTCCGCGCCGGGCCGGGAACCAGCGGTTGCCCAGGCGCAGCACGCTGATGAAGGTCATGGCGTCACCGCAGCCGAGCAGGGCGCGGGACGCGAGGGCCATGCCGTACGAAGGGGAGAGCGCGAAGCCGAGCTGGCCGAGGGTGAACAGGACGGCGCCGATGGTCAGGACGCGCTTGGTGCCGAGCCGGTCGACCATGAGGCCGACGGGGATCTGCATGCCCGCGTAGACCAGGAGCTGGAGGATCGAGAAGGTCGACAGGGCGGAGGCGTTGACCTGGAAGCGATCGGCGGCGTCCAGGCCGGCGACGCCGAGGGAGGTCCGGAAGATGACGGCGACGAAGTAGACGGAGACGCCTACGGACCAGATGGCCATGGCCTTGCGACCGCCGGGTGGGTCACCGGGGAGCCGGGTCTGGTCGGCGCTGCTGAGGGAACTCACCGGCTCACCTCGGTACGGCCGACAAGAAGCGCCGCTCGGGCAAATCCAGCCCCTCCGGCGTTTGAGGAGCGGGGTCCGGGGCGGAGCCCCGTGACGATGCGGCGGTCGACCTCAACCTCACGGCAGAGGCCCACCTTCCTGGCCTCGCTCACCGCGCCTCCCCGCGGGCCAGCGTCTGGAACCAGCCCACGTGCCGGTGCACGATCGCGGCAGCCTCATCCGCATTGCCGGCGCGCAACGCCTCCAGGATCTCGCCATGCTCCGCGATGTTCTTGGCGATCCGGTCGGGGTGCGAGTGCATCACGGCCACCCCCATACGCAGCTGCCGGTCGCGGAGCTGGTCGTAGAGGCGCGACAGGATCGCGTTGCCCCCGCTGCGCACGATCTCCGCGTGGAAACAGCGGTCGGTCGTCGCCGCGCCCGCCAGGTCCCCCGCCTCGGCCTGCGCCTTCTGCTCGCGCAGGAGCTCCTCCAGGCGGGCGATCAGCTGGGGCGTGGCCGGTACGGCCTTGCGCGCGGCGTGCTCCTCGACGAGGAGGCGGGTCTCGACGACGTCCGCGATCTCCTGCGCCGACACCGGCAGGACCAGCGCGCCCTTCTTCGGGTAGAGCTTGATCAGCCCTTCCACTTCCAACTTGAGCAGTGCCTCCCGGACCGGGGTGCGGGACACCCCGACATCGGCGGCCAGCTCGCCCTCGGTGAGCAGCGTGCCGCCCTCGTAACGGCGCTCCAGTACGGCCTGCTTCACGTGCTGGTAGACGCGCTCGGCGGCGGGCGGCTGCTTGGCGGGGGCGGTTGCGGAGGCGGGGGCGGTTGTGGAGGCGGGGGCGGTTGTGGAGGTGGAGGCAGTTGCGGGGGCGGGGGCGGCTGGCATGCGCACAGCTTAGATACAACAGAGGTGCATCAGAAAGCCCCGTCCGAATCTCGGACGGGGCTGTCCGTGGACGTCAGAAGCCGCTCGGCCTGCCCGGCTGGAAGAGCCACTCGTCGAAGAGCTTCGTCAGCGACTTGCCGGACTCCTCCTCCGCGAGCGCGATGAAGTCCTTGACCGTGGCCGCCTTGCCCGCGTACCGCGAGGTCCACGCCTTGAGGATCTTGGTGAAGGTCTTGTCGCCGACCGTGAGCCGCAGCTGATGGAGGGCCAGCGCACCCCGGATGTAGACCGGCGCCCCGAAGACCCGGTCCGGCCTGGTGACCTTGCCCGGCGGGTACTCCCAGACGGCGGGCATGTCGGAGTAGGCGGCGATCTGGTCCTCCATGGTCGCGACGTCGTGCTCGTCGTCCCACATCCACATCGCGTACGTGGCGAAGCCCTCGTTCAGCCAGATCTCCGACCAGTCGGTCAGCCGCACCGAGTCCCCGAACCACATGTGCGCGTACTCGTGCGCGAACACCGTGTCCTCGGGGACCTCCCCGTAGACGGGCCGCCCGATGGTCTCCAGGGCGACCTGGTTGCCGGGGTCGTGGTCGAGGATCGCGCCCGCCGAACTCACCGGATACGGCCCGAAGTGCCGCTCGCCCCACTCCACGAACTCCGGGATGCGCTCGGCCAGTTGCCGGCCCTTGGCCGCCTGCCGGGGATCGATCGCGGTGACCACGGGCACCCCGGAGGCGGTCTTGCCCTGCTTGAGCTCGAACTTCCCGACGGCGAGGGCGGTCAGATAGGGCAGGGTCTGGTCCTTGTTGCGCCAGCTGAAGGTCTGCTTGCCGTCGCCCGCCGCCTTCTTGCCCGCGTACGTTCCGTTCGATACGCCGGTCAGCCCGCCCGGCACGGTGATGTCGATGTCGTACGTCGCCGGGTCGCGCAGCGTGTTGTTCACCGGGTACCAGGTCATCGCGCCGCGCGGCTCGCCCATCACGAAGGCACCGTCGTCCGTGGAGCGCCAGCCGTCGTCGGGGGCGCCCTTGCCGGGGAGGGCCTTGGGGTTCCCGTCGTAGGCGACGACGACCTTGAACTCGGCGCCTTTCGCGAGGCGCTTGCGGGGTGTGATGACGAGTTCGGTGCCTTTGTGGCGATACCAGGCCGGCCTCCCGTCGACCGTGACCTTGTGGACCTCGAGGCCGGACAGATCGAGGTTGAAGCGGGAGAGCTTCTGGGTCGCCTTCGCCGTCATCGCCGCCGAGCCGGACAGCACCCGGTCCGCCTTGGCCCCCTTGGCGGACCCGGGGACGACGGTGAGGTCCAGGTCATAGTGGAGCGCGTCGTAGCCGCCGTTGCCCGCACCGGGGAAGAGGGAGTCGGACACCCCCGGAGCGCCGATCGAGTCCCGGTCGACATGCGGCGGCTTGTCGTCGGCGGCGAGGTCCCTCGGGTCCTGCTCCCCGCAGGAGCCGGCGATCGTGGCCAGGGCCAGGGTCAACAAACAGGCCAGCACTGACCTTTGAGGCATACGCATGCGGGCATCAGACACGGGAGGCGGGGCCCGCGTACAGGAGCTCCACCGGATCGTGATGTGAGACATCCGCCCCGCGTACATCCCTGTGGCCCGTTCGTACGTCTTCTGTGCAGGCATCCCTGCCCTGAGATGCCCCAGGGGAACACACTTTTCGGAGCAACTCACTTGATATCCGCCATAAAGGGCGCCACGCGCGCCCGCAGAAGCGCTGCCGTCGTCCTGACCACCGGCCTGGCGCTCACCGTCTCGCCGCTGGCCGCCGCACCCGCGCAGGCCGCGACCGCGCCCACCGTCAGCGCCAAGGGCGCGTACCTGCTCAACACGGCGAGCGGCGCCAAGCTCTACAGCAAGGCGCCCGACACCAAGCGCCAGATGGCCTCCACCACCAAGATCATGACGGCTGCGGTGGTGCTCGACACCCCGAACCTCAACCTGGACCGCAAGGTCACGGTCAAGCAGTCGTACCGCGACTACGTGTCCCGCAACGGCGCCAGCACGGCCGACCTGCGGACCGGCGACAAGATGACCGTGCGCCAGCTGCTCTACGGCCTGATGCTGCCGTCCGGCTGCGACGCCGCGTTCGCGCTCGCGGACACCTTCGGTTCGGGCAGCACGCAGTCCGCGCGCACCAAGTCGTTCATCTCGAAGATGAACAAGAAGGCGTCCACGCTGGGGATGACGAACACGAAGTTCGACTCCTTCGACGGCATCTCGCCGACGGGCAACAACTACTCGACGCCCAAGGACCTGGCGAAGCTCGCCCAGGCCGCCATGAAGAAGACGACGTTCCGTGACGTCGTGAAGTCCACCAAGACCGTCCGCAAGGCGACCACTTCGACGGGTGGCACGCGCACGTACACCTGGTACAACACCAACAAGCTGCTCGGCTCCTACAACGGCGCCATCGGCATCAAGACCGGTACCGGCACGGCGGCCGGCCCCTGCCTGGTGTTCGCGGCGACGCGCGGCGGCAAGACGGTGGCGGGCGTCGTCCTGAACGGCACCGACCGGTACAAGGACGCGGCCAAGATGCTGGATTACGGCTTCGGCACGCGCACGGCTTCGACGATGCAGCTTCGGTCGTTGCCGGCGGGGGCTCAGCGGGACTGATCCCGTCCGGGTTCCGGGGCTACCGGCCCTCAGCCGAGGCTGGGGGCCGGAAGCCTTTGGGCCAGCGGGTTTCCTTGGTGTGGAAGATGCCGGTCAGGTCGGCGCCGGACAGGTTGGCGTCCGAGAGGTCCGCACCCGACAGGTCGGCGCCGGAGAGGTCCGCATATCGGAGCTCGGCTCCCTGCAGGTCGGCTTCCTCAAGTTGGGTGCCGACCATGCTGGCTCCCTCAAGGACTGCTTCAGACAGGTCGGCCCGCGTCAGCTGGGCGGCGTCGAGTTCGGCTTCTCTCAGATCCGCGTTGACCAATTCCGCATCGGTGAGGACCGCGCGATCGAGTTTGACGCTCATCAAGTCCTGGCCTTCGAGGAACAGTTCAGGAAGTTCAGCTTCGGTGAAGTCGGCTTCCGAGAAGTTGACTCCTTCCAGGACCAGTTGGCGGATCCGTACGGCGTGAAGGTCGTACGGGGTCTCCACGAACTCCGACAGGCTCTGCCGCTCCCCAAGGATCCGCAGTGCCGCCACCACGTCCTCAGGCGCATCATCGCCCTCCCGCTCCGTCGACGCGTGCACGCGTACGTACGCGCACAACAGCCGCGCTATGGCCTGATGATCACGCGGCGAGTCCTCGATGAGACGCTCCAGGGCGAGCAGCCCGCCGAGGCGTATGTCGACCGACTCGTCGTCCAACTGGCTTGTGGCCGTGCTGAATCGGCCCGTCACAGCAGCTTCTTCGGCGACGCGCCGGTCACTACTGCTCTGCTTCACCGTGATCGCCGAGAAGACCAGCGCCCCCACCGCCGCGAGCGCGGGCAGCAGCACACCGGCCTGATGCACGAAGCCGGACCAGCGCTCACGCGCGGAGGGCCGGGCGGGCAACGGCTCGGGGTCTTCAGCGGGCAGGTCGACGGGATCGACGAGGTTGAGCCAACTACCCGCATGCGCCCGGTCCTGCACGGTGCCGAGCAGCCGGACCAGCTCGGGGGTGGCGGCGGCAGAGTCGTGCCAGAACGCGCCGCCCCTGTGATGCAGCGCGTCCCCGACCGCCCTGGCATGCAGAACGAGTTCGGCCGTGCGCTTGGGCGGCGTACGGTGCCCGTGTCGTGCGTGTGCTTCCAGCTGGGTGCGCAACTCGTGCAAGGCGTCGTCCAGTTGTGCCGCGTTGCCGCCGGGGCACGCGGCCAGTGCCGACGCGCACTCGGGCAGCGGCACCTGTCTGCCGAGGAGCCGGGCCCCCGCCCGTACCGTCCACACCGCGGCCACCAGGCCGCCGACCAGCATGCCCAGCTGTGCGCCGACCTCGGCCTGCAGCACACCGGAGTCCGAGACGAACTGGCTGACGACCACGCTCTCGTCATTGCTCTGCCGCGCATCCGTGTCGGTCCAAGGACCCCATTCGACCAGCACCGGACCCACCCCGAGCACCACCACGGCCCCGACCCACCGCGACACCCGCATCACCCGACGCACCTGGACCGCCCTGACAAGCGCATCCCGCTGACCAGCCAGAACCGCCCGGTCGGGCACATCCCCGGCAGCGTAGGAACGACGTACTGCGAGAGCCGCACGATGGAGCCGGATCGCCGCCCGTGGTCGAACGGGAAGCACCCGCCCCACCGCCGCGTCCACCGCCACGACGGCCCGGCTCCAGCCCCACACCCACAGCGCCCCGACCACCACGGCGCTCAGCAGCACGCCCCCCAGCTCGACCCGGGACAGCGCCTCCCACAACCGAAACACCCTCGCGTCCTCCCCCCAGTCAAACGCGACCCCCGATCATTCCACAGGCACGCCGCCCTCAACCCGCTCTCCCCGCTTGCCACTTGAGGCAACAACACGCCCGGAAGCCCGCCGCCCCGAAACCCCCGCGAGCACCACGGCCCCGAGCGCGAGCCCCGCCCCCGCCACGGTCGCCACCGTCACCGATGCCTCGCCGTGCGGCAGGAACACGTCCAGTGCGAGGGACCCGATCAGCTGGCCGGTGATCGTGCAGAGCCCGAGGACCAGCACGCCCAGCTTCTGCACGGTCGCCACCGCGATGGAGATGAAGGAGATGCCGACGAGCCCGCCCAGATACAGATACGGCGAGGACGGCAGCCCGGCCGGCAGGCCCGAAACCGCCGTGTGGACCAGGAAGATCACGAGCAGCGCGGCCGTACCCGCGACGAAGTTGAAGAAGGTCCCCGTGTACGCCGAGCCGGAGGCCTGGCGTACATGCCCGTTCACCGCCTGCTGCCAGCTCACGCAGACCCCCGCGACCAGCGGAAGCAGCAGCATCCAGTACGGGAAGTCCCCGCCCACCTTGTCCGCCATCGAGAGCCCCACCGCCGCGAGCACCAGCGCGGCGCCCACCATCCGCCGCCGGGTCGGCCGCTGCGGGCCCGCCGGGCCGAGCCCCATCCGGTCGAAGAGCAGACCGCCCGCGACCTGCCCCGCCACGATCGCCACGGTGAACAGGGCGACCCCGAGCGCGGTGACCGTCAGGCCCTGGGCGAGGAGGAACGCCGCCCCGCCGAAACCACCGAGCACCTGCCACCACTTGAGCCGACGTGCCCGTACCTCACGGACCACCACCCCGACGCCACGGCGCGGCCCGCCGAGCACGAGCAGGCCGAGCGTGAGGACCACGAAGCCGGAGCCGAAGGAGAGCACCGCCGCCGCGAAGCCGTCCCCGCCGAGGCCCGCGGCGAGCTCGCCCGTGATGCGGGCCTGCAGGGATATCAGGGTCCCGGAGAAGACGGCTAGGAGCACCCAGGGTGCGGCGGCAGGCATGTGCGTACGACCTCGTTGATGCGGCGGCAAAAGACGCGGGTGGACAGACGGCGGCGAGCCCGGACCGTGGGGTCCGGGCTCGCCGTCTGTCTAACGGAAAGGGCCGATCGAAGCGGATCAGGCCCAGGTAATGAGACGCTTCGGCTGCTCCAGGATCGCCGCGACATCCGCGAGGACCTTGGAGCCGAGCTCGCCGTCGACCAGGCGGTGGTCGAAGGAGAGCGCGAGGGTCGTCACCTGACGCGGCTTGACCTTGCCCTTGTGCACCCACGGCTGGAGCTTGATCGCTCCGATCGCGAGGATCGCCGACTCACCGGGGTTGAGAATCGGCGTGCCGGTGTCGACGCCGAAGACGCCGACGTTGGTGATGGTGACCGTGCCGTTCTGCATGGCGGCGGGGGACGTCTTGCCCTCGCGCGCCGTGGCCACCAACTCGCCGAGCGACTGCGCCAGTTGCGGCAGGGTCTGGGCGTGCGCGTCCTTGATGTTCGGCACGATCAGTCCGCGCGGGGTCGCGGCCGCGATGCCCAGGTTGACGTAGTGCTTGAGCACGATCTCCTGGTTGGCCTCGTCCCAGGCGGCGTTGACGTCCGGGTTGCGCTTGATCGCGACGAGCAGCGCCTTGGCGATGAGCAGGAGCGGGTTGACCCGCAGGCCCGCCATCTCCTTGTCGCCCTTGAGCTCCTCGACCAGCTTCATCGTGCGCGTGACGTCGACCGTCACGAACTCGGTGACGTGCGGCGCGGTGAAGGCCGAGCCGATCATCGCGTTCGCGGTGGCCTTGCGGACGCCCTTGATGGGGATCCGGGTCTCGCGGGCACCATCCGCCACAGTGGCCTCAACGGAAGCCGCCGGAGCGGGAGTTGTTTCACGTGAAACAGGCGCCTGCTCCACCACCGGAGCCGGGGCCACGGCCGCGTGGACGTCCTCGCGGGTGATGATCCCGCCGGGGCCGGACGGGGCGACCGTGGCGAGGTCGACGCCGAGGTCCTTGGCGAGCTTGCGGACGGGCGGCTTGGCCAGCGGGCGGCTGCCCGGGGTGGCGGGGGCCGGGACCGCGGGGGCCGGGACCGTGGGGGCCGGCGCCGCCGTGTGCCCGTTGAGCTCGGCCTGGACCGCGGCGGCGGCAGGGTTCGGCTCCGGCTGGGCGTAGTACGTGCCGGCCGGGGCGGCCTCGTCGGCGCTCGCGCCCTTGCGGGGGCGGCGCTTGGTCGAGGCCTGGGACACGCCGTAGCCGACCAGGACGGGCTGGCGGCCCTGTGGCTCGGCTTCTTCGGCGGCCTCCACTGCGGGGGCGGCCGCCGGAGCGGGCTCGTCGGCCGCGCCCGGCTGGACGTCCACCGAGATGATCACCTGGCCGACGTCGACCGTGGTGCCCTCGCCGAAGCGCAGCTCGTGCACGACCCCGTCGAACGGGATCGGCAGCTCCACGGCCGCCTTCGCCGTCTCGACCTCGCAGACGACCTGGCCGTCGGTGACGGTGTCGCCGGGGGCCACGTACCACTTGAGGATCTCGGCCTCGGTGAGTCCTTCGCCGACGTCCGGCATCTTGAACTCACGGAAACGGGACTGGGATCCAGTCGACTGGGATGCAGTCATAGTCGTCACGACCCTCTCCTCAGTACGCAAGCGAGCGGTCGACGGCGTCGAGCACCCGGTCAAGGCCCGGCAGGTACTCCTCCTCCAGCCGCGCCGGCGGGTACGGGGCATGGAAGCCACCGACCCGCAGCACGGGGGATTCGAGGTGGTAGAAGCACCGCTCGGTGATCCGAGCGGCGATCTCCGCGCCGGAACCATAGAAGACCGGAGCCTCATGGACCACCACCAGGCGCCTGGTCTTTTCGACCGAGGCCTGGATGGCGTCGAAGTCGATGGGCGACATCGAGCGGAGGTCGAGGACCTCGATCGACTTGCCCTCCTCGGCGGCGGCCGCGGCGGCCTCGACACAGACCTTCACCATCGGGCCGTAGGCGACCAGCGTGAGGTCGGTGCCCTCGCGGACCGTGCGCGCCTTGTGCAGCGGGCCGGGGAAGGCTTCGGTGTCGACCTCGCCCTTGTCCCAGTAGCGCCGCTTCGGCTCGAAGAAGATCACCGGGTCGTCGCTCTGGATGGCCTGCTGCAGCATCCAGTACGCGTCCGAGGAGTTGGACGGCGAGACGACCTTCAGGCCTGGGACGTGGGCGAACAGGGCCTCGGGCGACTCCGAGTGGTGCTCGACCGCGCCGATGCCGCCGCCGTAGGGAATGCGGATGACGACCGGCATCTTGATCTTGCCGAGCGCACGGGCGTGCATCTTCGCGAGCTGCGTGACGATCTGGTCGTACGCGGGAAAGACGAAGCCGTCGAACTGGATCTCCACGACGGGCCGGTAGCCGCGCAGCGCGAGGCCGATGGCCGTGCCGACGATGCCGGACTCGGCGAGCGGCGTGTCGATGACGCGCTCCTCGCCGAAGTCCTTCTGCAGGCCGTCCGTGATGCGGAAGACACCGCCGAGCTTGCCGATGTCCTCGCCCATGAGCACGACCTTGGGGTCGGTCTCCAGGGCCTTGCGCAGGGACTCGTTGAGCGCCTTCGCGAGGGGCAGGTTCTGTGCAGCCATGGTTACTTGGCCTCCCCCGCGGCGGAGCCGCTGTCAGACACGGTCGAGAAGGACGCCTGGTAGGCGGCGAACTGGGCGCGCTCCTCGTCGACGAGTGCGCTGCCGTCCGCGTAGACGTTCTCGAAGATCGCCATCACATCGGGGTCCGGCATCGCGCGTACCGCCTCGCGGACGTGCTTGCCGAGCTTCTCGCCCTCTTCCTCGAGCTCCTGGAAGAAGGCCTCGTCCGCGAGACCCTCGGCCTCCAGGTACGTACGAAGACGCAGGATCGGGTCCTTGGCCTCCCAGGCCTCGCGCTCCTCGTCCTGGCGGTACCGGGTCGGGTCGTCCGTGGTGGTGTGGGCGGCCATGCGGTACGTGAACGCCTCGATCAGGGTGGGGCCTTCGCCGCGACGGGCCCGCTCCAGGGCGGCCTTGGTCACGGCCAGGCACGCCAGTACGTCGTTTCCGTCGACCCGGACACCGGGGAAGCCGAAGCCCTGCGCGCGCTGGTAGAGCGGGACTCGCATCTGCTTCTCGGTGGGCTCGGAGATCGCCCACTGGTTGTTCTGGCAGAAGAACACCACGGGGGCGTTGTAGACCGCGCCGAAGTTGAAGGCCTCCATGACATCGCCCTGGCTGGAGGCGCCGTCACCGAAGTACGCGATGACCGCGGAGTCCGCGCCGTCCTTGGCGACGCCCATGGCGTAGCCGGTGGCGTGCAGGGTCTGCGAGCCGATGACGATCGTGTACAGGTGGAAGTTGTTGCTGTTCGGGTCCCATCCGCCGTGGTTCACCCCGCGGAACATCCCGAGCAGGTTCACCGGGTCGACCCCGCGCGTCCAGGCGACGCCGTGTTCGCGGTAGGTCGGGAAGACGTAGTCGTCCTCGCGCGTGGCCCGTCCGGAGCCGATCTGGGCGGCCTCCTGGCCGAGCAGCGAGGCCCACAGGCCCAGCTCGCCCTGGCGCTGCAGGGTCGTCCCCTCGGCGTCGAAGCGGCGCGTCAGCACCATGTCGCGGTAGAGACCGCGCAGCTCTTCGGGGCTGAGGTCGATGGAGTAGTCAGGGTGCTCGACGCGCTTGCCCTCGGGCGTCAGCAGCTGAACCTGCTCCGGAGTTACGTTCTGCGCCCCGGCCTTCGCCGCCTTCTTGGCGGTGGCGGTGGTGGCGCTTGCACGCTTGCTGCCGCTGGTGCGGCGAGGTTTGCGCGCGGCGGTGCTCTCCACGGTCACGTGTGCTCCTCCGTCGGTCCGGCCCCCGGGATCGGCCGGGAAGCCAGTGCGGCTCGCCTGTATCCGTACCCGCGCACGGGGTGGGTGCGTTTCGGCCGGGGACAGGCGTGACAGGTGTCCCGGCGAACACCCTGCGATTGCCACGTTACCCAGTGCCTCGCATATCTGCGAAACCCCATCTGACCTGCGATTTTGCTTGGATTTCCAAGTAAATCCGAGAAAGAGGGAACAACTACTGGTCAGCGCCCTGCAGGGGGCCGGAACAGGGGCACGTTATCCCGGTCACCCCAGGCGCGGGAAGAGTGAGTATGTGACACTGACCCCGTGCGCGAAGATGGAAAAATCCACGTATTTCTGCTCGACGACCACGAAGTCGTACGGCGCGGAGTCCATGAGTTGCTGTCCGTAGAGTCCGACATCGAGGTCGTCGGAGAAGCGGGCACAGCGGCAGACGCCCTGGTCAGGATCCCCGCGACCCGTCCAGACGTGGCCGTACTCGACGTCAGGCTGCCCGACGGCAGCGGTGTGGAGGTCTGTCGCGAGATCCGTTCGCAGAACGAGGACATCAAGTGCCTGATGCTGACGTCCTTCGCCGACGACGAGGCGCTCTTCGACGCGATCATGGCGGGCGCCTCCGGCTATGTCCTGAAGGCGATCCGCGGCAATGAGCTGCTCACGGCCGTGCGCGACGTGGCCGCCGGCAAGTCGCTGCTCGACCCGGTCGCCACGGCCCGCGTGCTCGAGCGGCTGCGCGACGGCAACAAGGGCAAGGGCGACGACCGCCTCTCGAACCTCACCGAGCAGGAGCGCAAGATCCTCGACCTGATCGGCGAGGGCCTGACCAACCGCGCGATCGGCGAGCGCCTGCACCTGGCCGAGAAGACCATCAAGAACTACGTCTCCAGCCTGCTCTCGAAGCTCGGCATGGAGCGCCGTTCGCAGGCGGCCGCGTATGTGGCCCGAATGCAGGCCGAAAAGCGCTGACCCGTCGCTGACCTGCACAAACCTGCTTTTGACCCGCCCTTTATTCAGGATTTATTCAGGACTTACGTCCTCATCCTGAGGGGCGGGTTCCTCTTTTCCGGCACGGTGTCGGTGCCGGAAGGTGGAGACATGTCCACCGATGAACTCCGCGCCATCGAGCTGCTCAGCCGCGTCAACTACGGCCGAGTGGCGACGAGCATGCGAGCGCTGCCCTTCCTGGCCGCCGCCCGCCACATCGTGGTGGACGGCCGCGTGCTCCTGCGCATGCACCGGGGCTTCGGCTACCACCAGGCCTGTCAGGGCAGCGTGGTCGCGTACGGCGCCGACAACTTCAACACCGGCGAGGACGGCAGGCGGGCCCTGTGGTCCGTCCAGTTCGTCGGCACCTGCGAGATGGTCGAGCCGACCACCACCGAGCTGGAGCTGTTCGGGCCCGCCCCGCACTATGTCGACGGCGACCTCTTCGACCCGGTCTACCTCCGCATAGAGCCGAACTTCGTCCGCGTGCACAGCCTGGACGGCGGGCACACGCGGCAGCAGCTGCAGCACGTCCTCTAGAGGCTTCCCGTACGACTTCGGCTCACGGTTCCCGTACCGATCCCGTACGACGACGAGGGCCGGTCCACAGATGATCTGTGGACCGGCCCTCGTCGTGTCGTAAGTGCTACCGCCGTCAGCCCGCCGAATCCCCCTGCGGGGACTCCTCCGGCTCCGTGGTCGGGTCCTCCGTGGGCGGCTCCGTGGTCGGGTCCTCCGTCGGGGGCTCCGTGGTCGGGTCCTTGGTCGGCGGGTCCGTCGGGCCCTCGCTGTGGCTCGGCGAGGTGCTCGGCGAGGTGCTGGGCGAGGTGCTCGGCTCCGACGTCTGCGTATTGCCGCCGGAGCCGCCCGGCTCCGTGGACTCGTCCGAGGACGGCTCGTCCGAGGAGTCCTTGGACTCCTGCGACTGGGACACGGACGGGTTCGGCGACTCGTCGGTGCCCCCGCCCCCCTTCTTGTCCGGCTGCAGCGCGAACGCGATGCCCACCCCGATCGCGATCACCGCGAGCATCGCGAGGATCCACATCTTGCCGCGGCCGCCCTTGCCGCCACGCTGTCCGCCGTCGAAGCCGCCGTCGTCGTCACCGGGCGGCCGGATCATGGTCTGCGGGATCTGCGCGGTGCCGCTGTCGCCCGGGTGCCCCATCACGCCGGCGCCCGCGACGCCCATCGCCGGGGTGTTGCCACCCTCGTGCAGCTCTACCGGGCCGGTGTTCCAGGTGCCGGTGTGGCCGCCCTGCTCCTGCAGCATCTGCAGGCTGTACTGGATGAGGCCGCGCATCTCCTCGGCGCTCTGGAACCGGTCGTCCGGGTCCTTCGCGAGGGAGCGCATCACCATGCCGTCCAGCTCCGGCGGCACCCCGTCGGAGACCTCGGACGGCGGCACCGGCATGTCCTGGACGTGCTGGTAGACCACCGACAGCGGCGTCTCACCGGTGAACGGCGGGCGCAGCGCGAGGAGTTCGTACAGCAGGCAGCCGGTGGCGTAGAGGTCGGAGCGGTGGTCGACCGCCTTGCCGAGCGCCTGCTCCGGCGAGAGGTACTGCGGGGTGCCCATGACCATGCCGGTCTGGGTCATCGTGTTCGAGGCGCCGTGCAGGGCGCGGGCGATGCCGAAGTCCATCACCTTGACCGCACCGGTGTTGGTGATGATCACGTTCGCCGGCTTGATGTCGCGGTGCACGATGCCGTGCTGATGTGAGTACGCGAGCGCCTCGAGGACACCGGAGACGATGATCAGCGCCTGCTCGGGGCCCGGGGCCTCCGCGTTGAGCAGCAGGTCGCGGATGGTGCGGCCTTCGACGATCTCCATCACGATGTACGGGATGGTGTTGGCGCCGACGACGTCCTCGCCGGAGTCGTAGACGGCCACCACCGCATGGTGGTTGAGGCCCGCGACCGACTGGGCCTCACGGGTGAAGCGGGCCTTGGAGATGGGGTCCTCGGCGAGATCGGTCCGCAGCAGCTTGACGGCGACCGTACGTCCGAGACGTACGTCCTCCGCGGCGAAGACCTCGGCCATGCCGCCGCGGCCGAGTCTGTGCGTCAGCCGATAACGGCCGTCTCCGACAAGTCCGCCGTTCCCCCACAACTCAGGCGCATCTGACATACCGCCGCCAGTCGCCTCGGGGTCGGACGGGCCCTGAGCGCGCTGCTGGTCCATCAGTCCTCGCCGTCGTTCCTGTAGTAGCCGGGTTGGGTCGTTCCGGGTCAGTGGGTGCGGTCTCCCGCCGTGCCACGCTACAGCCTTGGCGCAGCCCATCGGTTTGAGAGTGACCGGCCATCAAACCTGTTACCGCGGGTGACCGGCAAATCGTGTGGGGTACGTGCGCATATCGGTAACGCTTGCGAGACGGTTCTTGCGCGTACGGTCACGGAACGGGCACCCGGCTTGACGCCTCAGTGCCCTCCGGCAGACTAGGCCCGGAAATACAAGGGATCTTCGCGCATTCATCGCGCCGATGGGGGACGCAGAACATGAGCCAGGACGGCGCACAGGGCGGCCGGTACGCGGGGCGGGCCCTGGCGGGTGGCCGGTATCAGCTGCAGGACCTCCTCGGCGAGGGCGGCATGGCCTCCGTCCACCTGGCGTACGACGCCGTCCTCGACCGGCAGGTCGCCATCAAGACGCTGCACACGGAACTGGGCCGCGAACAGTCCTTCCGTGAGCGCTTCCGGCGCGAGGCCCAGTCGGTGGCCAAGCTCACCCACACCAACATCGTCTCCGTCTTCGACACCGGCGAGGACGCGCTCGACGGCGCGACGATGCCGTACATCGTCATGGAGTACGTCGAGGGCCAGCCGCTCGGCTCGGTGCTCGACGCGGACGTCGCGCAGTTCGGTGCGATGCCCGGCGACAAGGCGCTGAAGATCACCGCGGATGTGCTCGCGGCGCTCGAGATCAGCCACGAGATGGGCCTGGTCCACCGGGACATCAAGCCGGGCAACGTGATGATGACCAAGCGCAACGTGGTCAAGGTCATGGACTTCGGCATCGCCCGCGCGATGCAGTCCGGTGTCACCTCGATGACGCAGACCGGCATGGTCGTCGGCACCCCGCAGTACCTCTCGCCCGAGCAGGCCCTCGGCCGCGGTGTGGACGCCCGCTCCGACCTCTACTCGGTCGGGATCATGCTGTTCCAGCTGGTCACCGGCCGCCTCCCGTTCGAGGCGGACTCGCCGCTCGCGATCGCGTACGCGCATGTCCAGGAGGAGCCGGTCGCGCCGTCCTCCATCAACCGGGCGCTGCCGCCGGCCGTGGACGCGCTGGTCGCCCGCGCGCTGAAGAAGAACCCGAACGAGCGCTTCCCGACCGCCGAGGCGATGCGCGACGAGTGTCTGCGGGTCGCCCAGTCGCTGCAGGGCGCGGCCCCGAGCATCGTGCCGGGCTCGCAGACCTCGAGCGGTGCGGGCGTCGGCGCGGCGGTCTTCCCGCCGGTCGACCAGTCCATGCCGGGCCAGGCGGGCTCGGTGCAGACCCCGTACCAGCCGAGCCCGTACGGCACCCCGCCGCCGGCCACTCCGGCTCCCGGGTACGGCTACCCGCAGCAGCAGGGCGTCTATCCGACGCCCGCCCCCGGCACGTTCCACAACACTCCGGCGCCGCACCAGCAGGGGCCGGGCACCCCGCCGCCGTACAACCTCAATCCGCAGGCGGCCGGTGCCGGCACGGGCGGTACCGGCGGCTCCGGTTCCGGTACCGGTCGCAAGAGCAACATGCCGGTGATCGTCGGCTCGATCGTCGTCGCGCTCCTGGCGATCGGCGGCCTGATCACCGCCATCACCCTCAACAACAAGGGGGACGAACCGGAGGGCGGGGGCGGCAACAAGCCGTCGCAGAAGGAAGAGGTCGCGGGGCACAAGGGCCCGGACGAGACGAAGAAGATCGAGAAGACCGCCTGCACGGAGGCCCGGGAGGGCTACGACGACCCCGCGAAGGTCCAGGCGCCCAACTTCACGTACTTCAACCTCGACTCGGTCAAGGAGTGCGCGAGCGCGGCCGGCTGGCGCATCCAGGAGAAGTCCCTCAACGAGAACGCGTACGGCGAGGACACCGTGATGGAGCAGTTCCCGCAGCCGGGCGACGAGATCGACCCGGAGAACGCGAAGTTCACGCTGCAGGTCTCGACGGGCGATCCGGCCTAGGACGAGCAGTTCGTTTCACGCAGACGCCCGGCCGGGGGATTCCCGGCCGGGCGTCGTGCTGTCCGCTGCGTCCTCTGTCCGCTGCGTCCTCTGTCCGCTGTGTCCTCTGTCCGCTGTGTCCTCTGTCCGCTGTGTCCGCGCGGGGTTACTCGCGGGCGCGGTCGGTCGCCCCGGCCACCAGGACCGAGGAGGCCAGCGGGTTGTCCACATGGGCGGCCGCCACCTTGTGCGGGAGCAGCAAGTCACCGAAGCCCAGGCCGCGTTCGTAGATCGCGGCCACCGTCAGGTCCTTCTTCACGCCGTCGCCAAGGGTGACCGTGACACGGTCGCCGACCTCCGCGTTCCTCGTACGGGCCGCCAGGTCGCTCAGTGCCACCGCGGTGTCGTCGAGTGCGGCGAGCGAGCCCGAGGTGACCTGCGGGTCGAGGGTGCGGGCCAGGTGCGGCCCGCTCACCCCCTGGGCCGGGAACTTGTCCTGGCCGACCCGGACGGTGGTGCGTACGACCTCCGTCGCGACGGCACCCGGAACCCGGTCGCGTACCGCCTCGGCAGCCGCGGACGGAACGCCGGGACCCGCGGCGGCCAGGACGTACCGACCTCGGCACCACCGCCGCGCCTTTGCTGTCGGACACCGAGCGCCAGGTCCTCGACATCCTGACCCGCACGGACAAGGACGAGGCGGCGGCCCGCGAAATGGGCGTCTCCCTGCGGACGTTCCGCCGGTACGTCGCCGACATCATGCTGCGCCTCGGAGCGGCGAACCGCTTCCAGGCGGGGTTGCTGGCGAAGGAGCAGGGCTGGATCTGAGGCTTCTGCTCCGCGCGCTGAGGCCCCGCCGAAGCGGGGCCTCAGGGCTTCCTCTGCGCGGGGCTTCCTGCAGGTGCGTGGGCGCCTACAGGTACGGGCCCCCGGTGCGGCCCGCGACCCCGTGATCGTCGTCGTCCTCGTCGTGTCCCACGCCCGGCGGCAGCGCCCGGCGCATCTGCTCCAGCTGGGCCCGCGCCGCCATCTGCTGCGCGAACAGCGTGGTCTGGATGCCGTGGAAAAGGCCCTCCAGCCAGCCGACCAACTGAGCCTGCGCGATGCGCAGTTCGGCATCGCTCGGGATGGACTCGTCCATGAAGGGGAGCGAAAGCCGCTCCAACTCCTCTACCAGCTCGGGGGCCAGACCGTCCTCGAGCTCACGCACCGAACTGTGGTGGATCTCCTTGAGCCGGGCCCGGCTCGCCTCGTCCAGAGGAGCCGCCCTGACCTCCTCGAGCAGCTGCTTGATCATGCTGCCGATGCGCATCACCTTGGCCGGCTGCTCGACCATCTCCGTCACCGGGATCTCACGGGGCTCGTCGTCCCCGCCGCCTCCGCCGAGGGCCATTCCGTCCTGGCCCACAACCAGGACCTGGGGACTCTCCTGCGACCTGTCGTTCCTCGGCATCTCCATGCCGCCATTCTCTCGCACACGTGCATCACACAACGTTGGTGCCCCCGTTTGGCGGTGATCCACCGTGTACGGGGGCGTACGCCGTGTCCACACCGTGTCTTTCGCGGCCGCATTTCGCCCGCCGGGCGCGGGCAGCCCTCCTTATGGCCGAGATGCCGGAATTGTCACCCCGTGTGACGCTGACTCCAGTGCTCCAACCGACCTTGGCGACCCGTCACCGGGAGGGGGTTCACCGGCGTGACTGCACGGATCCGCCCACTCTGCATCGTCGTACTCCTGCTGCTTCTGCCCCTGTGGCAGATCCCGACGGCGTACGCGGATCCGTCACCGGAACCTGAGACGTCGACGGCGTACGCGAATCCAGCGCCGGAACCCGAGCTGTCGACGTCGTACGCGAATCCAGCGCCGGAACCCGAAACGTCGGCGGCGTACGCGAATCCTTCACCGGAACCCGAAGCCTCGGTGGCGTACGCGGATCCGTCGCCGGCATCGGAGAGGTCGGCGACGGCCCGGGCCGGCAGCCACGCAGGCGAGGGCCGACCGCGCCCCGGCCGCGCGGAGCCGGCCCCCGAAGCGATCGCGCCGGAGTCCCCCTCACCCCGGCCGCCCACCGCACCGCCGACCAGCCCACCCCCGGTGGACGCGGGCCTGGTGGCGGACGCCCCCGAACAGGCCTCCGCCACCCAGGGCGAGGACCTGGTCCTGCACGTCCTGCCGCTGGGCACGGGCCTGGTCCTGATCGGCTTGGGGCTGGCGTTCCTGGCGCTACGGCTCCGCTTCAGATAGCCGGCCCGTCCGGCGTTCGAGGACAGTCTTTGCAGCGTGCCGAGCCGGCGGCAGCCTTTAGGGAAGGGGCGGGGAGGGGCAAAAATCAACGAACAAGCAGCACCTTGCCCACGTGCCCGGACCCCTCCACAACCCGATGCCCCTCGGCGGCCTCACGAAGCGGCACCTGACGATCCACCACAGGCCGAACCCGCCCGGCCCCGATGAGGGGCCACACATGCTCCCGAACAGCCGAGACGATCGCAGCCTTCTCACCCAACGGCCGCCCCCGCAAAGACGTGGCCGTAATCGCCCCCCGCTTCGCCAGCAACGCCCCGAGGTTCACCTCACCCTTGACCCCACCCTGCAGCCCGATGATCGCGAGGCGCCCGTTCACCGCGAGCACCTTCACATTCCGCTCCAGGTACTTCGCCCCGATGATGTCGAGAATGACATCGACCCCGGCCCCACCGGTCGCAGCCCGGACCTCCTCCAGGAAGTCCTGCTCCCGGTAGTCGATCAGCACATCCGCGCCCAACTCGGCGCACTGCGCAAGCTTCTCCTTGCTCCCCGCGGTGACCGCGACCTTCGCCCCGATCGCCTTGGCGAGCTGGATCGCCATGGTGCCGATCCCGCTGGAGCCACCGTGCACGAGCAGCGTCTCGCTCGGGTGCAGATGGGCGATCATGAAGACGTTGGACCACACGGTGCAGGTGACCTCGGGCAGCGCGGCCGCCGTCACGAGGTCCACGCCGTCCGGCACGGGCAGCAACTGCCCGACGGGTACGGCGACTTTCTCGGCGTAGCCGCCGCCCGCGAGCAGCGCGCACACCTCGTCGCCGACCGACCAGCCGCTCACCGAGGGCCCGAGCGCGACGATCCGCCCCGAGCATTCGAGGCCGGGGTACGGGGACGAGCCGGGTGGCGGGTCGTAGAAGCCCTGACGCTGCAGCAGGTCGGCGCGGTTGACGGCGCTCGCCGCCACCTCGACCAGGACCTCGCCCTCGCCGGGTACGGGATCGGGGACCTCGGCCCATACGAGCGCCTCGGGTCCGCCGGGTTCGGGGATGGTGATCGCATGCATGGCCGCGAGGCTACTCGCTCGCCCCGGCCCGCAGGAGCCCCCGGCCCCTGGAGCCGGAGCCGTCAGTCCTTGGGCAGCGGCCGGGTGTCCGGCGCCGCCGGGGCCTGCGGAGTCGCCCGAACGATCGTGATCAGACGGTCCGTCAACTGCAGTGGGCTGGCCGCCGGATCGTCGTATCCGAGCAGCCGATGACCGCGTACGACACTGACCACCAGGTCCTCGGTCTCCCGCACGCCCCGCCCCGCCTCGGCCTTGGTCACCGTGCGTTCGACGAGGTCGAGCCCGCTGCCCTGCTGGATCAGGTCCTCCATCACCGTGCCCGCGCTGGGGCTGAGCACCGACAGACCGAGCAGACGGCCCGCCGCGCTGGCGCTGGTGATCACAGCGTCGGCCCCGGACTGGCGCAGCAACGGCGCGTTCTCCTCCTCGCGGACCGCGGCGACGATCTTCGCGCCCCGGTTGAGCTGGCGCGCGGTGAGCGTGACCAGGACCGCCGTGTCGTCCCGCTGGGTGGCGATGACGACCTGCCGGGCCCGCTGGGCCTCGGCCCGCAGCAGGACGTCGCTGCGTGTCGCATCGCCCACCACACCGACGAAGCCCTCGGCGGTCGCGGCGTCGATGACCTTGGCGCTGGGGTCGACGATGACGATCTGTTCCTTCTTCAGGCCCGTCGCGCACAGGGTCTGGATCGCCGAGCGGCCCTTGGTGCCGAAGCCGACGACGACGGTGTGGTCGCGCAAGGTGGACCTCCAGCGGTTCAGCCGGAACTCCTCGCGGGTGCGCTCGGTGAGCACTTCGAGGGTGGTTCCGACCAGGATGATCAGGAACAGCACGCGCAGGGGCGTAATGATGAGGATGTTGGCAAGCCTGGCGCCGTCGCTGGCCGGGGCGATGTCGCCGTATCCGGTGGTGGAGAGGGTGACGGTCGCGTAGTAGAAGGCGTCGAGCAGGTCGACCTCGCCGTCGACGTTGTCGTTGTAGCCCCCGCTGTCGACGTAGACGATCAGCGCGGTGGCCACCAGGATGCTCAGCGCCATCACGATGCGCTTGGTGACCTGCTGCAGGGGGCGTTGCACGACCCGCTTGGGGAGCTTGATCCGGCTGGTGACCAGGTGCTCGTCGGCCTGCCGGGCCATCGCGTCATGGCCGGGCAGTTTCACGTGAAACACCCTTCCGGGCCCGCTGCGTCGTCCGGGCCCGCCGTGGACAGCCATGGCAGGCCTCCGTCGGAGACCCAGGGCAGATCGAGGATCTCCAGCTCCTGCCCGGGCTTGGCCCCGCCGGGCGGCACCACCGCGAGGCCTTCGGCGGCCGCGATGCCGCGCAGCATGGCCGGGCCGTTGTAGTGCAGGGGCACGGCCGTGGGCAGTGCGTCGCCGCGCAGTATGACGGGGACCAGGCGGGTGTCGTACGGATGGCCGTGGATCTCGTCCCTGGTGGGGGCGAGGTACGGCTCTGGGGCGATGCGTCCGGCGCGGGTACGCAGCAGCGGTTCGGCGAGCGTGAGCAGGCCGGAGACGGCGGCGAGGGGGTTGCCGGGGAGGCCCACGAGGTGGCGGCCCTCGTCGATGCGGGCGAGCAGCATGGGGTGGCCGGGGCGCACCTTGACGCCGTCGACCAGGAGGTCGGCGCCGATGCGGTGGAGCGTCGGGTGGACGTGGTCGACGGGGCCCGCGGCGGTGCCGCCCGTGGTGACGACCAGGTCGGCGGTGGACTTGGTGATGGCCGTGTGCAGGGCCTTGGCGTCGTCGCCGAGCCGGCGGACCCCGATGACCTCGGCGCCCAGTGCACGCAGCCAGGGCGGCAGCATCGGGCCGAGGGCGTCGCGGATGAGGCCGTCGTGGGGGAGGCCGTCGGTGAGCAACTCGTCGCCCAGGACGAGGACTTCGACGCGGGGGCGGGGAACGGTGGGCAGCGCGTCGTAGCCCGCGGCGGCGGCGAGGCCGAGGACGGCCGGGGTCACCAGGGTCCGGGCGGGCAGGAGTTGGTCGCCGCTGCGGCACTCCTGGCCGCGCGGGCGGATGTCCTGGCCGTGCAGCACCTCGCGCCGGGCGTGCAGCCGGCCCTTCTCGTCGGTGAGGCCGTGTTCGCTGCGGATGACCGCGGTGGCCTCGTGCGGGATCCGGGCGCCGGTGGCGATGCGGATGGCCTCACCGTCGGTGAGCGGGGCGGGGGGTGCGTGTCCGGCGAGGACGGGGTCGGCGCGTACCGCCCAGGGGCCGGGGCCCGCCACCGCCCAGCCGTCCATGGCCGAGGTGTCGAAGGAGGGCAGGTCGGTGAGGGCGGTGAGGGGTGCCGCCAGGATCAGGCCGAGGGCCTGGTCGAGGGGGGTCTCGGCGGGAGTGGGCGGGGCCATGGCGCGGGCGGCGCGCTCGGCGACTGCGCGGGCCTCGGGCCAGGGGGTGGCGTGCGGGTGGGCGCCCTTGGCGTGCGCCGTGCGCCCGGCCCCGGCCTCGTGCGCGCGGGGCGGGCCGTCCTGGCCGGGCAGTTCGGGGGCCGCCACCCCGCTGTTGGCCAGGGCGAGCGCCTCGTCGACGTCCAGGTCGGCCCGGTCGGCCGCTTCCTGCCCGGTGGTGCGATGCCCGGTCATCCGGCGTCCGGCCGGGGGGCGGCGCCGTCGTCGGGGCGGTCCTCGTCGGCCCATCGGGTGGCGAGCGCGGTGGCCTTGCGGCAGGCCTCGGCGACGGCTTCGGGGCCGCCGTCCTTCGCCTGCGCGGCGGCGTATCCGACGAGGAAGGTGGTCAGGGGCGCGGCCGGCCGGGCGACCCCGTGCGCGGCGTCGCGCGCGAGGTCGAGCAGCAGACCCGTGTCGACGTCGAGGTCGAGACCGAGTTCATCCTTGACTGCGGTGATCCATTCATCCAGCACGTGCTCATGCTCCCTGATCCTTGACCGGGCTTGGGCGATGTCCTCCCAGGTGTCGCAGTCGAACGCGGCAAGGGAGTGGTCCGGCTCGGTGACCCGGGTGAGGGCGAGCTCGGCGGTGAGCAGGCGCAGGGGCAGCCCGGTGAGGCCGCCGTGCGCGGTGGAGATGAGCGCGAGCTCGCGGCGCAGCGCGGCGCTCCGGTAGGCGGCGACCAGGGGTTGGTCACGGCCTCCGGCGTCGGTGAGCAGGGCGCCCTCGGCCTGCTCCGTGTCGAGGGCGGCGTCGTCGAGGGCGGCGAGGAGGGTGCGTACCGTCTGCTCGCCCAGGAAGGGCAGATCGGCGGAGAGTACGACGACGATCCCGGCCGTGGTGGCGCGCAGCCCGGCGTCGAGCGCGGCGAGCGGGCCGCCGCCCGGCGGGTCCTCGTGCGTGAAGCGCACGGGCCGGGCGGTCGGCCTGGGTTCGGCCACGACGACGGTCGTCGTGGCCGTGGCGCAGGCGGCGAGCACGCGGTCGAGCAGGGCCCGACCGCCCACCCGCACCCCGGGTTTGTCCGCGCCGCCGAGCCGCTTGGCGGAGCCGCCGGCGAGGACTACGGCGTCATACGAGGTCATCCCCCGAGTATGGGCATACGAAGGATCATTGCCACCCCTGCGAACGGCCTGTGTACGAGGGGACTTCGGTCACAAGCCGCCGGCCCGGTGGGGCTCGGTCACAGCGTGCGCAGGAGTACCGCCGGCTGTTCCACACAGTCGGCCACGTACCGCAGGAAGCCGCCCGCCGTACCGCCGTCGCACACCCGGTGGTCGAAGGTGAGCGAGAGCTGCACCACCTGGCGTACCGCCAACTCCCCCTGATGCACCCAGGGCTTGGGCACGATGCGGCCGACGCCGAGCATGGCCGCCTCGGGGTGGTTGATGATCGGCGTGGAGCCGTCGACGCCGAACACGCCGTAGTTGTTCAGCGTGAACGTGCCACCCGTCAGGTCGGAGGGCGTCAGTTTCCCGGCCCGCGCCGCCTCGGTGAGGCGCCCGAACTCGGCGCTCAGCGACTCGGCGTCCCGCGTGTGCGCGTCCTTCACGACGGGCACGACGAGGCCCCGCTCGGTCTGCGCGGCGAAGCCGATGTGCACCCGGTCGAGCCGGACGACCTCGCGGGCGGCCAGGTCGACGGTGGAGTTGAGCTCGGGGAACCGGTCGAGGGCCGCCGTGCAGATGCGGGCGAGCAGCGCGAGGAGCGAGATCTTCGGCCCACCCGCCGCGTTCATCGCCGCGCGGGCCGCCATCAGCTCGGTCGCGTCCGCGTCCACCCAGCAGGTGGCATCGGGTATCTCGCGCCGGCTGCGGGACAGCTTGTCGGCGACGGCCCCGCGGACGCCGCGCAGCGGGATGCGCAACTCGCCTGCCACAGCGGCCGGTTCGGGGGATGCGACGGCCGTACGCTCCCGAGGCTGCTCGGGGGCTGCGGGGGCGGTCGCCTGCCCGGCGCCGGCGCGCAGCGCCGTCTCGACGTCGGCGCGCAGGATCAGTCCGTCGGGGCCCGAGCCGACCAGTTCACGCAGGTCCAGGCCGTGGTCCCGGGCCAGCCTGCGGACCAGCGGTGAGATCACCGGAACCGGGCCGGACTGGTCCGGCGCCAGGGACGTGGCCGGGGACGGAGCCGTAACCGAGGCCGGAGCCGGGGCTTCAACAGCCGGTGCGGGGGCCGGGTTCGCAGGGGCCGGGACCGCCGACACGGTGGCCATGCCCGGCCGCACCCGGCGCCTGCGCGCGGGAGGCGCGCCCGTGCCGTAGCCGACCAGCACATTGCCGGAGCCCTCCGCGGAGTCCGACTCCTTGGCCGGTGCCTCTCCGTTCGTCTCCGAGCCACCCACGGCGACCGTCAACAGCGGCGCGCCGACGGGCACTTCGGCCCCTTCCTCACCGAAGCGCGCGGTCACCACGCCCGCGTACGGGCACGGCACCTCGACCATCGCCTTGGCCGTCTCCACCTCGACCACCGGCTGGTCGACCACGACGACATCGCCGACGGCCACCAGCCAGCGCACGACCTCGGCCTCGGTGAGGCCTTCGCCGAGGTCCGGCAGCTTGAACTCCATGACCTGAGCCATCAGCTCGCCTCCCACTGCAGCCGCGCCACCGCGTCCAGGATCCGGTCCACGCCCGGCAGGTGGTGCCGCTCCAGCATGGGCGGCGGGTAGGGGATGTCGAACCCGGCGACCCGGAGCACGGGCGCCTCCAGGTGGTGGAAGCACCGCTCGGTGACGCGCGCGGCGATCTCGCCGCCGGGCCCGCCGAAGCCGCCGGACTCGTGCACGACCACGGCGCGTCCGGTCCTGCGTACGGACGCGGCGACCGTCTCGTCGTCGAACGGCACCAGGGAACGCAGATCGACCACTTCGAGCTCCCACCCCTCCGCCTGCGCGGCCTCGGCCGCCTCCATGCAGACGGGCACGGACGGGCCGTACGTGATGAGCGTGGCGCTGCGGCCGGTGCGCCGCACCACCGCCTTGCCTATGGGGTCAACGGCCATCGGCTCCGCGGGGTTCCAGGAATCCTTCGCCCAGTAGAGGCGCTTGGGTTCGAGGAAGACCACCGGGTCGTCGGAGGCGATGGACGCGCGAAGTAGGCCGTACGCGTCGGCGACCGTGGCCGGAGTGACGACATGGAGACCGGGGGTCGCCATGTAGTACGCCTCGGAGGAGTCGCTGTGGTGCTCGACGCCGCCGATCCCGCCGCCGTACGGGACACGGATGGTGAGCGGGAGCGGCATCGCGCCGCGCGTGCGGTTGCGCATCTTCGCGACGTGCGAGATCAGCTGCTCGAAGGCCGGGTAGGCGAACGCGTCGAACTGCATCTCGACGACCGGCCGCAGGCCGTACATGGCCATGCCGACCGCCGTGCCGAGGATGCCGGCCTCGGCGAGCGGGGTGTCGGTGACGCGGTCCTCGCCGAACTCCTTCACCAGGCCGTCGGTGATCCGGAAGACGCCGCCGAGCGCGCCAACGTCCTCGCCCATGATGTGCACGGACGGGTCGTCGGCGAGGGAGTCGTGCAGGGCGCGCTGCAGGGCCTGCGCCATGCTCGCGGGCTTCCGCGCGCCGGTCTTGGCTCCGGGGCGGTCAAGGGCGGTGGTCACTGCTCGGCCTCCGCGTCGTTCTCGGCGTGCTCGGCGTTCTCGGCGTCGAGTTCGGCACGCAACAGGGCTGCCTGCTCGCGCAGTTGCGTGGTCTGCTCGGCGTACACGTGCGTGAAGAGGTCCATCGGGTCGAGGACCGGGTCCTGGTTCATGCGGGCGCGCAGGTCGGCGGCCATCTCCTCGGCCGCGTCGTGCGCTCTCTGTATGCGGTCCTCGTCCAGGAGGCCGCGCTCGGTCAACTCCCGCTCCAGGAGCTTGATCGGGTCGTGCGCGCGCCAGGCCTCGACCTCGGCGTCGCCCCGGTAGCGGGTCGCGTCGTCGGCGTTGGTGTGGGCCTCCAGGCGGTACGTCACGGCCTCCACGAGGACCGGACCGCTGCCGGCGCGCGCGTGCTGCACGGCCTTGCTCAGTACTTCATGCATGGCCGCGGCGTCGTTGCCGTCGACGAGCCGGCCCGGCATTCCGTACCCGACGGCCTTGTGGGCCAGTGAGGGGGCGGCGGTCTGCTTGGCGAGCGGCACCGAGATGGCGAAGCCGTTGTTCTGCACGAGGAAGACCACCGGGGCCTTCCACACGGCGGCGAAGTTCAGCGCCTCGTGGAAGTCGCCCTCGCTGGTGCCGCCGTCGCCGACCATGGCAAGCGCCACCACGTCGTCGCCCTTGAGGCGGGCGGCGTGCGCGAGGCCCACGGCGTGCGGGAGTTGGGTCGCGAGAGGCGTGCTCAGGGGGGCGACCCGGTGCTCGCGCGGGTCGTACCCGGTGTGCCAGTCGCCGCGCAGGAGCGTGAGCGCCTGGACGGGGTCGAGGCCGCGGGCGACTGCGGCGAGGGTGTCGCGGTAGCTGGGGAAGAGCCAGTCCTGCTCCTGAAGGACCAGAGCGGCGGCCACCTCGGCGGCCTCCTGGCCGGTGCTGGAGGGGTAGACGGCGAGCCGTCCCTGCTTGGTGAGTGCCGTCGCCTGCGCGTTGTAGCGACGGCCCCGGACCAGCTCCTCGTACAGCCTCAGCAGCAGCCCTTGATCGACCTTGCCGGCCGCCTCGGTACCGAGGACGCGATGGGGCTCGGCGTCGGGCAGCAAAGGCGCGGGATCCGTGCGGGGCTTCCAGGCGGGAGGCGGGGTCGGCTGGTAGGCCTCCCGCTGCTCCATGACCGTCGTGCTGTGGTTCTTCACCGCGTGCACACCTCCTCGTGGGAGCGACCAGAGAGAGACGCGATGTGTGAGGCGTCTCACCTACCGATTGTTCGGTCGTCGGCACATTTTGGCTACAGGCACCTTCAGGCTGTGGACAAACGGTTCTCCACAGCCTGGGATAGATGCATTACGTCCATGGTAGGGAGGCGGGGGGACATGGCATCTGAACGAATGGCCGACGACGGTCCCACGGGCGCTGCGGGGGCCTCTGGGGCCGAGTACGCGGCGAAGGAAGGCCTCGGCGAGGAACCGCCCCGTCCGCTCGACGCCATCGACCGCGACATCCTGCGGATGCTGCAGACGGACGGTCGCGCGTCGATACGCTCCGTGGCCGAGCATGTCCATGTGTCACGGGCCAATGCGTACGCGCGCATCAACCGGCTCATCGAGGACCGCGTGATCCGCGGCTTCGGGGCGCGCGTCAATCACGAACGCGCCGGGCAGGGCGCCTCCGCGTACATCACGCTGAAGATCGTGCAGAACTCCTGGCGGACGGTGCGGGAGCAGCTGCGGGCCCTTCCGGGGGCGGCGCACATCGCGCTGGTCAGCGGCGATTTCGACGTCCTGCTGCTCGTGCACACGCCGGACAACCGGACGCTGCGGGAGCTGGTGCTGACCCGGCTGCAGGCCATACCGGAGGTGCTCAGCACGCGGACGCTGCTGGTGTTCGAGGAGACGGATCTGGAGCCGGAGGGCTGACGGCTTCCGGGGGCGGGCCGGTCGGGCCTCAGGCTTCGACGCGCAGCCCGGCGAACGCCAACTGCACCACCGCGTCGGCGATTTCGGCGCCGTCGGCGCCCCTGCTGTCGGGCTTGTACCACTCCACCAGCGAGTTGATCATGCCGAAGAGCAGCCGGGTGGCCAGCCGGACCTCGACGTCGGCCCGCAGATCGCCCTCGGCGACGGCCGCCTTGAGCAGCTCGGCCACCTGGTGGTCGAACTCCCTGCGCCGCTCCATCGCCCATTGCTCGGTCGCGGTGTTGCCGCGGACGCGCAGGAGCAGCGTGACGTACGGCAGCTCGGTCGTCAGGACCCCGACCATGCGGCGCGTGACGTACTCCAGGCGGTCCACGGCGCGCCCCACGCGCGCGTGCTCCTCGTTGAGGATGCCGAAGAGTTCGTCGAGGGCCCGGCTGACGGCCCGCTTGAGGAGCTCCTCCTTGCCCGCCACGTGGTGGTAGATCGACGACTTGGAGATGCCGGCGGCCTTGGAGAGGTGCTCCATGGAGGTGCCGTCGTAGCCGCGGTCGTTGAAGACCTGGACGGCGACGGCGAGGAGGGTCTCGGGGGTGTAGGTGTCGCGCTTGGCAGTGGTCATGATCTGGACCGGTTCTCATGGAGGAGGGCTCGGCGCCGGAGCGCGAGCGAAGGGGCATAGCGGGTGTCGGGGCTGACTTCACTCATGGCCTCAAGGAGCGTCTGCGCCCAGTCGGGACCGAGCCGCCCGCACCATTCCAGTGGCCCGACGGGGTAGTTGACGCCGAGGCGCATGGCGATGTCGATGTCCTCCGGACCGGCCACCGCGCGGTCGGCCGCGTCCACGGCGAAGTCGATCAGCATGGCGACCGTACGGGCCACGATCATGCCTGGGACGTCCCCGATGACCGTGACCTGCTTGCCGAGGCGCTGGAACAGTCCGATTGCCGCTCGCAGATCACGCTGGTCGACGTCCTCAGGGGCGGCGAGCACGATCCGCGTACAGGCGCGGTAGTCGAGGGCCAGGTCGAAGGTGATGCACGGTGCGACGTAGGCATCGCTGACCAGGGCGCCGTAGACCGGCATCAGCGCCGTGCCGTGCGGCAGCTCTATCGCGTCGTCCGACAGCTCCAGCTCGAACTCGCGCAGCTGGATGCCCGCTTCCTCGATCATCGGAAGCAGTTCCGCGGCGGGTCCGAGGCTGCCCTGGACGGCCACCGCCTCGGGGGCGTCACAGGGCTCGGCGGTCTGCGGCTGCGGCCGCTCGGCCCCGTCCGCGTACGAGAACCACCCGTGCCCCGACTTCCGCCCCAGCCGACCAGACTCCACCAGCCTGCGCTGCGCCAGCGACGGCGTGAACTTGGCGTCCTGGAAGAAGGACTCCCAAACGGACCGCGTGACCGCCTCGTTGACGTCCTGCCCGATCAGGTCGGTCAGCTCGAAGGGGCCCATCTTGAAGCCGCCGCACTCGCGCAGCACCGCGTCGATGGTGGCGGGGTCGGCCGCCCGCTCCTCGTAGAGGCGAAACGCTTCGGCATAGAAGGGCCGGGCAATGCGATTGACGATGAAGCCAGGGGTGTCCGCGCTGCGGACCGGCGTCTTGCCCCAGGCCCGGGCCGTCTCGTACGCGCGCGTGGCGGCCGATTCGTCCGTGGCGAAGCCGCTGACGACCTCCACGAGGGGCAGCAACGGCGCGGGGTTGAAGAAGTGCAGGCCCACGAAGCGACCGGGCACCCGCAGGGCGCCGCCGATCGCCGTGACGGACAGGGAGGAGGTGTTCGTGGCCAGCAGACAGTCGTCGGCGACGACGCCCTCCAGCTCACCGAACAGGCTCTGCTTCACGCCGAGTTCCTCGAGGATCGCCTCGACGACGAGCCCGCAGTCGGCAAGCTCGGCCAGGCTCTCGGCGGGCGTGAGTCGAGCCCGCGCGGCATCGCGATCGGCGTCCGGGAGGCGCCCCTTCTCGACGAGCCGGTCGAGCCGCGCCCCGATCGCGTCGGCGGCCGTCTTGGCCCGCCCGGCCACGGCGTCGTACAGCCGCACGGGGTGACCTGCGACGAGGGCGACCTGGGCGATTCCCTGGCCCATGGTGCCGGTGCCCACGACGGCGACAGGAGTGCTGCGGTCGAGGCCGGTCCCAAATGTCATGCTCGCGATCCTCCCGCACCAGGTTTTCCACAGCTTCGGCGGACCCCCTTGTCCCGACCGATCGTTCGGTTACTCTAACGTTGTTCCGCTGATTCTGTCCCTCTTCATGTCCCAGCCCAGTCCCTGCCCAGCTCGCCGACTCGACGAAGAGTCGGCGCCAGGAGGAGTTGGTCCGCAATGGCCGCCGCCGAGCTCACCGCCCAACAGCTGATCGAAAAGCACCGGCCCACCCTCGACCAGGCACTCGAGACGATCCGCACGCGCGCGTACTGGTCCCCGCACCCCGAGCACCCCAAGGCGTACGGCGAGCACGGCAGCCTGAGCGCGGAGGACGGCAAGGCCGCCTTCGACGCCCTGCTCGCCGGCCGCCTCGACCTCGGCCAGCCGGGCACCGACGGCTGGGTCGGCGGCGAAGTGTCGCCGTACGGCATCGAGTTGGGCGTCGAGTACCCGCACGCCGACCTCGACGTCCTGCTGCCCGCCATGCGCGCGGCGATCCCCTCCTGGCGAGACGCGGGCGCCGAGATCCGGGCGATGGTCTGCCTGGAGATCCTGGCCCGCATCAGCGCGCGTACGCACGAGTTCGCGCACGCGGTCATGCACACCAGCGGCCAGGCCTTCATGATGGCGTTCCAGGCGGGCGGGCCGCACGCGCAGGACCGCGGCCTGGAGGCGGTGTCGTACGCGTACGTGGAGCAGGTGCGCACCCCGGACGCCGCGGACTGGAGCAAGCCGCAGGGCAAGCGCGACCCGCTCAATCTGCGCAAGGCGTTCACGCCGGTTCCGCGCGGGATCTCGCTCATGATCGGCTGCAACACCTTCCCGACGTGGAACGGCTATCCGGGCCTGTTCGCCTCGCTCGCCACCGGCAACCCCGTCCTGGTCAAGCCGCACCCGCGCGCGGTGCTCCCCCTCGCCCTCACCGTCCAGGTGGCCCGCGAGGTGCTCACCGAGGCGGGCTTCGACCCCAACCTCGTGTGTCTGGCCGCCGAGCAGCCCGGCGAGGGCATCGCCAAGACCCTGGCGGTACGCCCCGAGATCCGGATCATCGACTACACCGGCTCCACCGCCTTCGGCGACTGGCTGGAGACCCACGCCCGCCAGGCGCAGGTCTACACGGAGAAGGCCGGGGTCAACACGGTCGTCATCGACTCGACCGACAACTACAAGGGCATGCTGTCCAACCTGGCCTTCTCGCTGTCGCTCTACAGCGGCCAGATGTGCACCACCCCGCAGAACCTGCTGATCCCCCGCGACGGCATCAGCACCGACGCAGGACCCAAGTCGTACGACGAGGTGGTGAGCGACCTCGCGGGCGCGGTGTCGGGCCTGCTCGGCGACGACGCGCGGGCGAACGCGCTGCTCGGCGCGCTGGTCAACCCTGATGTGAAGGCGCGGGTCGAGGCCGCTCCCGGACTCGGCGAAGTCGCCCTGCCCTCAAGGGAGATCAGCAACCCGGAGTTCCCGGGCGCGGTGGTGCGTACGCCGGTCATCGTGAAGCTGGACGGCACCAAGCCCGACCCTGACGCCGCCTATCTCAGCGAGTGCTTCGGCCCCGTCTCGTTCGCGGTCTCCGTGGACTCGGCGGCCGACGCGGTGGAGCTGCTTCGCCGCACGATCCGCGACAAGGGCGCGATGACCGTCGGCGCCTACACCACCTCGCCGGACACCGAGCGCGCCCTCGAAGAGGCCTGCCTCGACGAGTGCGCCCAGCTCTCGCTGAACCTCACGGGCGGGGTGTACGTCAACCAGACCGCGGCGTTCTCGGACTTCCACGGCTCGGGCGGCAACCCGGCGGCGAACGCCGCGCTGTGCGACGGCGCGTTCGTGGCCAACCGCTTCCGGGTGGTCGAGGTGCGCCGGGAGGCGTGAGACAAGCGGTTGCGCCCGGCCCGAAGGAACCTCAGGGCCGGGCGGAACCCGCCGACCAGTGGAACAGCGTCATCCCCACGCTGGTCGCCAGGTTGTAGCTCGACACCTGCGGCCGCATCGGCAGGGACACCAATTCATCGGCACGCGCGCGCAGTTCGTCGGAGATGCCGCTGCGCTCCGAACCGAAGGCGAGGAGCGCGTCGTCGGGCAGGGCGAGGGAGCGGATGTCCTTGCCCTCGGGGTCGAGGGCGAACACCGGGCCCGGCGGCAGCTCGGCCACGCCCAGCCGCTCCACCGCGGTCGCGAAGTGCAGCCCGGCGGCGCCCCGTACGACGTTGGGGTGCCAGGGGTCGATCGTGCCCGTGGTGACGACCCCGGTGGCCCCGAAACCGGCGGCGAGACGGATCACCGCCCCGGCGTTGCCCAGGTTGCGCGGATTGTCGAGGACGACCACGGGAGCGCTGCGCGGCGTCCGGGCCAGCGCTGCGAGCTGGGCCGCGCGCTCGGGACGTACCGCCAGGGCCGAGACCCCGGTCGGGTGCACCCGTGGCACGAGGTCGCCGAACACCTGGGCCGGCACCTCCACCAGCAGGGCGTCCAGCTCCGCCAGGACATCCGGGGCGAGCTCCGAGGCCAGCCCCAGGGCTGCCGCCTTGTCGCCGGTCACGGCCACCGGGACGACGGCACCGAAACGCAGGGCGTGCTTCAGGGCGTGGAAGCCGTCGAGCAGCACGGACTCGTCGAAGAGCCCGCGCCAGCGACGTACCGCGTCGTCAGTGCCGTGACTGCCCCGATCGGAACTCGGCCCGCCGCCCTGACCACCCTGGTCACCCTGATCGTTCACGGAGTGAAGCCTACGCGCGCGTGCTCCGCGGCCTCCGTGTCGTGCTCTTCGCTCGGGTGCTGTCGCGGTCCGGGCAGCCGCCCCTTCGCCCCGGTCACAAGGCGCCCTCGCAACCGCTCCGCCCAGCCGCCCACCCGGCGCAGGAACGACGTCGGCAGGAAGACCGCGTCGGCGGCGATCATCGCGAGCGAGAAGAAGGGCAGCCCGAGGACGACGGCGATCACCGCATGCTCGGTGATCATGGCCACCAACAGCACGTTCTTCACACGCCGGTTGAAGAGCGTGAAGGGGAAGGCGACCTGCACGGCAACCGTGCCGTAGGTGACCAGCATCAGCATCAGGCCGCTGGAGGCAAGCAGTTCGGACAGGGCCGGCCAGGGCGAGAAGTAGTCGAGGTGGAGCGGGTAGTAGACCGCGGTGCCGTCCTGCCAGCGACCGCCCTGGATCTTGTACCAGCCGGCTGTCGCGTAGATCAGACAGGCCTCGGCCATGATCACGAACAGGGCGGCGTTGTGCAGGATGTTGCCGAGGACGTCGACCAGGACGCGCGGCTCGTCCTCACGCGCGTACTGCTGGACGAGCCAGTGCACGCCGCACCCCAACCACACCCCCCACAGCAGCAGCGGGCCGACGAGAAGATCGAACGGGCGCGAGGCGTCCCATTCCCACTCCACCTTGCCCGCCAACTGGAACACGATGAGGGCCACCCCGAGCACGACCCACAGGACCGGCCCGAATCGGTCTCCACGCGCGCGTGATGGGTCATGGTCGCCACGCGCGCGTGATGCGTATTGGTCGCCACGCGCGCGGGCCCGGCGCCGGGCGTCCAGGGACCAGACCTGCCCGCAGCGGGTGAGGACCAGATAGATCGCCATCAGATGGATGACGTTGTCCCCGCCGTCGCCCATGAACACGCTGCGGTTCTGCAGCGAGAGCACGCCGACCATGAAGAGCACGGACATGGTGCGGGTGCGCCAGCCGAGCAGCAGCAGGGCACTGGCCACCATCGACAGGACGTACACGCACTCGAACCAGCCGCGCCCGTCGAACCACATCAGCACGGTGAATGCGTGGTTGTCGTCGATCAGCTGCCGGGCCATGTCCCAGTTCCAGGGCCCGTCGGGCCCGTACAGCTCATGGCGGTGGGGGAGTTCGCGCAGCAGGAAGAGCAGCCAGGTCGCGGAGAATCCGATGCGGATCACGGCGCTCTGGTACGGGCCGAGCACCGAGCCGGTGACCCTGCCCAGGCCGCGCGAGATCGACGCGGCCGTGCGGTCGAGGCGGCCCACCGCGCGCTCTTCTCCCTGTCCCGGGACGTGGTCGAGGCGGCTCACCGGGCGCTCACCTCCGTGTCCTGGGACGTGATCGGCCACCACGGAAGCGTGCGGCGAACGGGCTTGGTGTCCACCGTCTCCTTGCTCCACGACGGCGGCCGCACATTGGTGGTCACCGAGCGGAGCTGCACACGGTCGAGCGTGCCGCCGAGCTCCTCGCCGGACAGCCGCAGCGCCACGATGCGGCGGATGTAGCGCTCGGAGAGTTCGCCGCGCAGGCCGTTCGGACGGTTCTCGCTGTCGTGCGAGGCGACGAAGAAGTCCCAGCCGCGGCGCAGTTCGTTCTGCTGCGTGTGGCTGGGGAGCAGATTGCCGTCTATGGCCCTGCCGTCCTGGGCGGAGAGGTCGTACCAGCCGGTCGTGACGATTCTTCCTTCGTCGGTACGCACCTGGGCTCGGACCTGGACCGCGACGTTCTGCTGCAGCGGGTTGGGCGCGAAGAGCTTCCAGTTCTGCTCGAACTCGGGGTAGACCCAGTCATCGACCGCCTGGCCGTGCTGCTTGGTCATGGTGTTCGGGGGCGCGACGTGCAGGAAGACCATCGAGAGATGGACGCCGGCGACGACGGCGACCAGGGCGAGGACGAGGGCGGCTGCGACCTGGTAGCGGGGCGAGAGCGCGGCGATGCCACCCGGCGGCACAGGGCCTTGCGGGGGGTCTTGCGGACGGTCGCGCGGAGGGCCTTGCGGGGCAGGTGGTGGCGGGGCTTCGAGGGACGGCGTGGTGCCGTCACCCCTGTCGTTCGCGTCCATTTCGCCCCGATCCCCTTCAGCCTGTCCCCTCGGCCTGCAGCTTCGCACCGGAACGGTACTCACCCCCGCTGTCCGCGCACAGCGTCCGTGAGGTTATCCACAGGGTTGACACGTTACGGACGCCGGTCCCACCATGGAAACCAGCGAACCGAACGATCGGTCGGTAGAGTGATCAAGGTCAGCACCGCCGGGACCCGGCGACGACCTGAACACCCGAGGGCGAGGGGGCCCGCATGGCTACGGTGGCCGCAGACGTCGACGAGGCGACCCGCACGACGGCATTCGACGCCGCCGTGGCGGCCGACGAGCGCATCGAACCGCGCGACTGGATGCCCGACGCCTACCGCGCGACGCTGGTGCGCCAGATCGCGCAGCACGCCCACTCCGAGATCATCGGCATGCAGCCCGAGGCGAACTGGATCACGCGCGCACCGTCCCTGCGCCGCAAGGCGATCCTGATGGCCAAGGTCCAGGACGAGGCGGGGCACGGGCTCTACCTCTACAGCGCCGCGGAAACCCTGGGCACCAGCCGGGACGAGCTCCTCGACAAGCTGCACTCCGGCCGCCAGAAGTACTCCTCGATCTTCAACTACCCCACCCTGACCTGGGCCGACGTCGGCGCGATCGGCTGGCTGGTGGACGGCGCGGCCATCACCAACCAAGTGCCCCTGTGCCGCTGTTCGTACGGCCCGTACGCACGCGCGATGGTGCGTGTCTGCAAGGAGGAGTCCTTCCACCAGCGGCAGGGGTACGAGTCACTGCTCGCGCTCAGCCGCGGCACCGAGGCCCAGCACGCGATGGCACAGGACGCGGTCGACCGCTGGTGGTGGCCGTCCTTGATGATGTTCGGCCCGCCGGACGACGAGTCCTCGCACTCCGCGCAGTCCATGGCCTGGAAGATCAAGCGCCACTCGAACGACGAGCTGCGCCAGCGCTTCGTGGACATCTGCGTCCCCCAGGCCGAGTCCCTCGGACTGACGCTCCCCGACCCGGACTTGAGGTGGAACGAGGAGCGGGGCCAGCACGACTTCGGAGCCATCGACTGGACCGAGTTCTGGGACGTCCTCAAGGGGAACGGCCCGTGCAACGAACAGCGCATCACCCAGCGCAAACGCGCCCACGACGAGGGCGCCTGGGTCCGGGACGCGGCGACCGCGTATGCGGCAAAGCACACCGCCGGCACCACAGCCGGGCAGCACACCGCCCACACCACGACCGGGCAGCACGGAGAGGCGACGACGGCATGAGCAGCTCGACCGAATGGCCACTGTGGGAGGTCTTCGTACGCTCCCGCCGCGGGCTCGCCCACACCCACGCGGGCAGCCTGCACGCCCCGGACGCGGAACTCGCCCTGCGCAATGCGCGGGACCTGTACACGCGCCGCGGCGAGGGCGTCTCCCTGTGGGTGGTGCCGTCCGCCGCGATCACGGCCTCCTCGCCGGACGAGAAGGACGAGTTCTTCGAGCCGGCCGGCGACAAGCCGTACCGGCATCCGACGTTCTACGAGATCCCGGACGGGGTGAAGCACCTGTGACCGCCACCGTCCCCGCCCATGCCCACGCGGCCGCCCTCGCCCTGGGCGACGACGCCCTGGTGCTCTCGCACCGCCTGGGGGAGTGGGCCGGGCACGCCCCGGTCCTCGAGGAAGAGGTGGCGCTGGCGAACATCGCGCTCGACCTCCTCGGCCAGGCCCGCATACTGCTGTCCCTCGTGGGGGACGAGGACGAGCTGGCGTATCTCCGCGAGGAGCGTGCGTTCCGCAACCTCCAACTGGTCGAACAGCCGAACGGCGACTTCGCGCACACCATCGCCCGCCAGCTGTACTTCTCCACCTACCAGCGGCTGCTGTACGCACAACTGGCCTCCGGATCCGGTGAGTTCGCCCCGCTGGCGGCCAAGGCCGTCAAGGAGGTGGCCTACCACCAGGACCACGCCGAGCAGTGGACGCTGCGGCTCGGGGACGGGACTGCCGAGAGCCATGAGCGGATGCAGCGCGCGCTCGACGCGCTGTGGCGGTTCACCGGCGAGATGTTCCAGGCTGTCGACGGACTCGACGGCGTCGACCGGTCGTCCCTGGAGGCGAGTTGGCTCACGTCGGTGACCGAGGTCGTCGAGCGCGCGACGCTCACCGTCCCGGACGGACCCCGGCTCGGCGCCTGGGCGGCGGGCGCGGGCCGGCAGGGCCTGCACACCGAGTCCTTCGGCCGGATGCTCGCCGAGATGCAGCACCTGCACCGCAGCCACCCGGGGGCGACATGGTGACCGCCCACCTCAAGGGTGAACCCACCCCGCTCGAAGAGGAACTGCTCGCCCTGGCCGGCTCGGTCCCCGACCCCGAGCTGCCCGTGCTGACCCTGGCGGACCTCGGCGTCATGCGAGGCGTGCGGGTCCTCGCGCCCGGCCGGGTCGAGGTCGAACTGACCCCCACCTACACCGGCTGCCCCGCGATAGAGGCCATGTCCGCGGACATAGAGCAGGTGCTGCACGAACACGGGATGGCCGAAGTCACCGTCCGCACCACGCTCTCCCCCGCCTGGTCGACGGACGACATCAGCGCCGAAGGGCGCCGCAAGCTGGCGGAGTTCGGCATCGCACCGCCCCGTGCGCACGCGGCCGACGGACCTGTACCGATCGGCCTCTCCATCCGCTGCCCGCACTGCGGATCCACCGACACCGAGCTGCTCAGCCGCTTCTCCTCCACGGCGTGCAAGGCCCTGCGCCGCTGCGTGTCCTGCCGGGAACCCTTCGACCACTTCAAGGAACTGTGATGATCCAAGGGATGGCCCGCACCATGGCCCAGGGGATGATCCAAGGTCCCCTCCCGGCAGGTGGATTCTGATGGCGGCCGCCAAGTCGGCACGCTTCCACCGGCTCCGCGTCGCCGCGGTCGACCGGCTCACGGACGACTCCGTGGCCCTGACCTTCGACGTCCCCGCACCGCTGCGCGAGGAGTACCGGTATCTGCCGGGCCAGCACCTCGCCGTACGCCGCATCGTGGACGGCACCGAGATCCGACGCACCTACTCGGTCTGCTCCCCGGCACCCGACGGTGCCACGGGGCCGGACCAACTGCGGGTCGGCGTACGCCTGGTGGAAGGCGGCGAGTTCTCCACGTACGCCCACAAGGAGATCTCGGTCGGGGACGAGCTCGAGGTGATGACCCCCGCCGGCCGCTTCACCCTCGCACCGCGCCCCGGGCACTATGCGGCCGTGGTCGGCGGCAGCGGCATCACCCCGGTCCTGTCGATCGTCTCGACCCTCCTGGCACGGGAGCCGGACGCCCGGTTCTGCCTGATACGCAGCGACCGAAGTGCCGCCTCGACGATGTTCCTGGAGGAGGTCGCCGACCTCAAGGACCGCTTCCCGCAACGGTTCCAGCTGGTCACCGTGCTCTCCCGGGAGGAACAGCAGGCCGGCCTGCCCTCGGGCCGCCTCGACGAGGAGCGTCTGACCGCACTCCTTCCGGCGCTGCTCCCCCTGGCGGACATCGACGGCTGGTTCCTGTGCGGACCCTTCGGCCTGGTGCAGGGAGCCGAGCGGGCGCTGGGCGCGCTCGGGGTGGCGCGGGCCCGGATCCACCAGGAGATCTTCCATGTGGACGACGGCGCGACGGCCGCCGCACCCTCGGCACCGGCGCCCGCGCACAGCACGGTGACCGCGACCCTGGACGGCCGCTCCGGCAGCTGGCCCGTGCAGGACGGCGAGTCCCTGCTCGAGACGGTCCTGCGCAACCGCGCCGACGCCCCGTACGCCTGCAAGGGCGGCGTGTGCGGAACCTGCCGGGCCTTCCTGGTCGGGGGAGAGGTACGGATGGACCGGAACTTCGCGCTCGAGCCGGAGGAGACCGAGGCGGGCTACGTCCTGGCCTGCCAGTCCCATCCGACCACGGACCAGGTGGAGTTGGACTTCGACCGCTGAGACCTGGCGCCTGCCCGGACCTGACATCCGCCCGGACCCGGCGACCGCCCACGCGTCCGTCCGGCAACCGACACTGGGCCGGGCGCCGCCATTCCCTTCCTCTAGAACCTGTTCTATCTTGACGGTCCGTCAGATCAGAGCCGGTGCGCGCGGGAGGACAGGCAGTGGACTTCACCTTCACCGAGGAACAGCAGGCGGCCGTCGAGGCGGCGAAGGCGGTCTTCGCCGACGTGGCGGCGGACGGGGTACCCAGCCCCGCCCTCACCCCCGGCGCCGTGGCCGACGACTTCGACCGGGCCCTGTGGGGCAAGCTGGCCGAGGCCGATCTGCTGAGCCTGCTCCTGGACAGCGAATACGAAGGGGCGGGCCTCGACGCGATCGCCCTCTGCCTGGTGCTGCGCGAATCCGCGAAGGTCCTGGCCCGCGTGCCACTCCTGGAGAGCAGCGCGGCCGCGTACGCCGTAGGAACCTATGGCGGCGCCGAGTTGAAGCAGCGCATCCTGCCGCGAGCCGCCAAGGGCGAGCTCGTCCTCACGGTCGCCGCGAACGGCCGCACCGGGCACGACGGAGCCGAACTCGCCGTCACCGCCCGCCAGGACGGCACGGACTGGCTGCTCGACGGCGCCCAGACCGGAGTGCCCTGGGCACAGAACGCCGACCTGATCGTCGTCCCCGCCCACACCGCCGCAGGCGGCACCGTGCTCGCCCTGGTCCCCCGCGTCACAGAGGGCCTGAGCCTCGCCGACCAGTACTCCACCAGCGGCGAACGCCTCGCCGAACTCCACCTCTACGCAGTACGCGTCCCGGCCGGCGACCTCATCGACGCCGACGGAGCCTGGGAGTGGCTGCGTAACCTCCTCGCCACCGGAACCTGCGCCCTCGCGCTCGGCCTCGGCGAGGGCGTACTCGGCATGACCAGCGAATACACCAGCAAGCGCGAACAGTTCGGCTTCCCGGTCGCCACATTCCAAGCCGTGGCCGTACAGTCCGCGGACCGCTACATCGACCTGCGCGCGATGGAGGTCACCCTCTGGCAGGCGGCCTGGCGGATCGCCACCGGCGCGAGCGGCGCACTGCCCGCGTCCGGGGATGTCGCCGTCGCAAAGATCTGGGCGTCCGACGGGGTCCGCCGAGTCGTCCAGACCGCCCAGCACCTGCACGGCGGCTTCGGCTCGGACACCGACTACCCGCTGCACCGCTATCACGCCTGGGCCAAGCAACTGGAACTCTCACTCGGCCCGGCCGCGGCCCACGAGGAAGCCCTCGGCGAACTGCTCGCCGCACACACCCTGGGCTAGAGCCACACACGCCCGGGCCAGAGCCACACACCCTGGGCCAGTGCCACACACCCTGGGCCAGAGCCGCCCGCCCTGGGCCAGAGCCGCCCGCCCTGGGCCAGAAAGACCGACGGCTAGACCACAGCTCCGGGCTGCCCCGCACCATCCACGACGGGGCGGCCCGAAGCCGCCCACGCCTCCATACCGCCCGCGACGTTCACCGCGTCGATGCCCTGCTGCCCGAGGTACATGGTGACCTGGGCCGAGCGCCCACCCGACCGGCAGATCACATTGACCCGCCCGTCCTGCGGCGCGGCCTCGGTCAACTCCCCGTAACGGGCCACGAATTCACTCATCGGCAGGTGCAACGCACCCGCCGCATGGCCCGCCTGCCATTCATCGTCCTCACGGACGTCGAGCAGGAAGTCGCCGTCCGACAGTTCATCGACGCCGACCGTGGGCACATGAGATCCAAAAGACATGCCCCGACGCTACCGGACCATCCCGGCCAGCTGAGCCTCACGCTCGGAAACCTGCGCCAGCAGCTGCTCCGCGATCTCCTCGAGCAGCCGGTCCGGATCGTCCGGCGCCATCGTCAGCATCGACCCGATCGCACTCTCCTCCAGCTCACGGGCGACCAGAGTGAGCATCTCCTTGCGCCGGGCCAGCCACTCGAGCCGCGCATAGAGCTCCTCGCTCTCGCTCGCCCCGAGCTCCTGAGGCACCGGCCCCGCGGCCCACTCGGCACCGAGCTCCCGCAACCGCGCCTCGTCCCCGAGCCCGTACGCCGCGTTGACGCGCACCATGAACTCGTCCCTCCGCGCCCGCTCCTTGTCGTCCTGCGCGAGGTCCGGGTGCGCCTTGCGGACGAGCTCGCGGTACAGCCGCCGCGCCTCGTCACTGGGCCGCACCCGCTGCGGGGCCCGCACCGGCAGCTCGTTGAGCATCGCCGAAGCCTCGGGCGACAGGCCGTCCGAGTCCATCCAGCCGTGGAACAGCTCCTCGACGTCCGGCATCGGCAGCACCCTGCCCCGCAGCTCCTGAGCCCGCCGCAGATCCTCCGCGTCACCACTGCTCGCGGCCTGCGCCTCGGCGATCTGGGCGTCCAGCTCCTCGAGCCGCGCATACATCGGGCCGAGCTTCTGATGATGGAGCCGGGAAAAGTTCTCGACCTCCACCCGGAAGGTCTCCACCGCGATCTCGAACTCGATCAGGGCCTGCTCCGCAGCCCGCACGGCCCGCTCGAGCCTGGCCTCGGGACGCTCGTCGGAGGCACCACCCGCACCACCCGCAGCGGTACGCGGCTCGTCGGCAACAGGCGATTCATCAGCTTCCGGGCTCGTCACCCGTCCAGCCTACGGCCCTGCGCAATGCCCGGAGCACCGCACGGCGGAAGGCCCCAACCGGTGAGAACCGGGGGGTGGGGCCCCCGCCCCCCCCTCCCTCCCCCCGCCCCCTCCGTCACACCCCCGACTCAGCCTCGATCCGCCCCTCCCGAACCCCGGCCACCAACACCGCATGATCCGCCTCGGTCCGGTCCGCATACGCCACCGCGAACGACGCCACCGACTCGTCCAGCTCCTCGTTCTTGCCGCAGTACCCGGAGATCAGCCGGGGATCGGCGGTGTGCGCATGGGCGCGGGCGAGGAGCGCCCCGGTCATCCGGCCGTAGTCGTCGAGCTGGTCGGCGGCCAGTGCGGCCGGGTCCACGCTGCCCTTGCGGTTCCTGAACTGGCGTACCTGGAACGGCCGCCCGGCAGCGGACGTCCAGCCGAGCAGGATGTCGCTGACGACCTGCATCCGCTTCTGTCCGAGCACGACCCGGCGCCCCTCGTGCAGCACCTCGCCCACCTTGAAGCCCGCCGCGGGAAGGTGCGGAAGGAGTGCCGAGGCCCGTGCCTCCTTCACCTGCAGCACCAGCGGCTCGCCCTGGTGGTCCTGCAGCAGCACCACGTAGGAGCGCGTCCCGACGCTGCCCGTGCCCACCACCCGGAAGGCCACGTCCTGGATCGCGTACCGCGCGAGCAGCGGCAGCCGGTCCTCGGAGAGCGTGTCCAGGTACTCCCCGAGCGACGAGGCGACGGCGGCCGCCTCCGCGTCGGGTATGCGACGCAGCACCGGCGGCGCGTCCACGAAGCGCCGGCTGCCGTCGTCCAGGACCTCGGTCGACTTGGCCGCGAACCGCCCGCTCGTATTGTTCCGAGCCTTCTCCGAGACCTTTTCCAGGGTGCCGAGCAAATCGTGGGCGTCGGTGTGCGAGACCAACTCCTCGTCCGCGATGGCGTTCCACGCGTCGAGGACCGGCAGCTTCGCGAGGAGCCGCATGGTGCGCCGGTACGCCCCCACCGCGTCGTGCGCCGCCTGACGGCAGTCGTCCTCGCTCGCTCCCGCCTCGCGCCCGGCGAGCACCAGGGAGGCCGCGAGGCGCTTGAGGTCCCACTCCCAGGGGCCGTGCACGGTCTCGTCGAAGTCGTTGAGGTCGATGACGAGTCCGCCGCGCGCATCGGCGTACAGCCCGAAGTTGGCCGCGTGCGCGTCCCCGCATATCTGGGCGCCTATCCCGGTGACCGGCGTCCGCGCGAGGTCGTACGCCATCAGTCCGGCGGCACCGCGCAGGAAGGAGAAGGGCGAGGCGGCCATCTTGCCGACGCGCATCGGAATGAGTTCGGGTATCCGGCCCCGGCTGGATTCCTTGACCGCGGCGACCGCGTCCGGCCGTCCCTCGGCCACCGCGAACCGGTCGTGCGAGCTGCGCGGCACCTGCTCGCGAAGTGCCTTGCCCGCACGCTTGGGCGGCTCCTGCTCCGGCCACCGGGCGAACCCCGGCATCACGGGCAGCCGCGAGGCGTCCGCCCCGTCCCGCTGCCCGGGAACAGTGCCGGAGCCGGCAACAGCGCCCACCACATCCAGATCCCGCTCGGCCACCGCGGACCGCCTCCCCCGGCTTCCCCGCGCCCACCGGCGCGGACATCAACTGGCAAGACCGTACCGCCGGATGCGGAAGCGCGTCAGAGCCTGTGGACAACCGTCGCCAACGGCGAATCCGCCTCACCCACAGGCGCCTCACAGGCACGTGATTGTCCTCACGCGACCCCGCGGCGCCCGCCCCGGAGCACGCAAAAGCCCCACAGTCCGAAGACTGTGGGGCTCTCGTCTTATTGTGCGCGAGGGGGGATTTGAACCCCCACGTCCCTAAGGACACTGGCACCTGAAGCCAGCGCGTCTGCCGTTCCGCCACTCGCGCAATAAGTGCGTCCGCCGGTCCCTCACTGTGTGGTGTGGGCGCCTGCCGACATCGAGAAGATTAGCACGCTGCACAGGGTGGATTCACATCCGTTTCCGCGGGCACCTGCCTGTGGAGATGCCCTGCCCGGGCGTCTTGTGAGCATGCCCATGAGGGCAGCCTCCCCAGCCCCGGACTCAGTACGGGACACTGGCTGGAGGCCGCCTCTACGATCCTTGTGAGAGGCGACACCCATCCTCAGGCCGCAGAAGGGGAACCAGCCGATTTCCCGGCGCGTGGATACGATCAGTAAGCAGTACTTGGTTGAGAACGACGGAGAGCACGACGGAGGAGGTGCCCCATGGGAGTCCTGAAGAAGTTCGAGCAGCGCCTCGAAGGTCTGGTCAACGGCACCTTTGCCAAGGTGTTCAAGTCCGAGGTGCAGCCGGTCGAGATCGCGGGCGCCCTCCAGCGCGAGTGCGACAACAACGCCACGATCTGGAACCGCGAGCGGACTGTCGTCCCCAATGACTTCATCGTCGAGCTGAGCGCCCCCGACTACGAGCGGCTGAGCCCCTACTCCGGCCAGCTCGGCGACGAGCTCTCCGGCATGGTGCGCGACTACGCGAAGCAGCAGCGCTACACCTTCATGGGCCCCATCAAGGTCCATCTGGAGAAGGCCGAAGACCTCGACACCGGGCTCTACCGCGTGCGCAGCCGGACCCTCGCGTCCAGCACCTCGCAGGCCGCCCCCGCCGGCGCTCCGGCTGCCGGACCGCGCGGCGGCCAGCCCGCGAGACCCCCGCAGGCGGCACCGGGCGGCGGCTACGGCTACCCGCCGGCCGCGGCACCTCCGATGCCCGCTGCGCCGCCTCCGGGCCGGCCGCAGGCGGCTCCCGCCCGTCCGCAAGGACCCGCGGGCCCCATGCCCAGCACCCAGACGCGGCGCTGGATCGAGATCAACGGCACGCGCCACCAGATCTCCCGCCCGACGCTGGTGCTGGGCCGCAGCACCGACGCCGATGTGCGGATCGACGACCCCGGCGTATCGCGCCGGCACTGTGAGATCCGGACCGGAACGCCCTCGACGATCCAGGATCTCGGATCTACCAACGGCATCGTGGTAGACGGGCAGCACACCACCCGCGCTACGCTCCGCGACGGCTCGCGGATCGTCGTGGGCCAAACCACCATCGTTTACCGGCAAGCCGAAGGGTGAAGCGGGGGCAATGTCAGAGCTGACCCTGACGGTCATGCGGCTGGGTTTCCTAGCCGTCCTGTGGCTGTTCGTGATCGTGGCCGTCCAGGTCATCCGTAGCGACCTGTTCGGCACTCGTGTCACGCAGCGAGGCTCGCGGCGCAATGCCGACGCGCGCCCGCAGCAGGGCCGCCAGCAACAGGCCGCACCAACTCCTCCGCGCCAGCAGAGCGGTGGTGGCCGCCAGCGACGCGGCGCCCCCACCAAGCTGGTCGTCTCCGAGGGCACACTCACCGGCACCACCGTCGCGCTGCAGGGCCAGACCATCAGCCTGGGCCGCGCGCACGATTCAACGATCGTGCTGGACGACGACTACGCGTCCAGCAGGCATGCCAGGATCTATCCGGACCGTGACGGCCAGTGGATCGTCGAGGATCTCGGGTCCACCAACGGCACGTATCTGGACCGGACCCGCCTGACCACCCCGACGCCCGTTCCTCTTGGGGCGCCGATCCGCATCGGCAAGACCGTCATCGAGCTGCGGAAGTAGTACGAAAATGAGCGAGCGGAGCGAGCGAGCCGACGCGGGCCACCCGAAGGGCCCGAGCGCGCTCCCGACCGGAGGGTGGGCACCGTGCGGATGTACCCGGAGCCGACGGGCGAGGTGCGCATGAGCTTGTCGCTGCGCTTCGCCGCCGGATCGCACAAAGGCATGATCCGGGAGGGCAACGAGGACTCCGGCTATGCCGGTCCCCGGCTGCTCGCCATTGCCGACGGAATGGGCGGCCAGGCCGCCGGCGAGGTCGCCTCCTCGGAGGTGATCTCCACCATCGTCGCGCTCGACGACGACGTCCCGGGCTCCGACATCCTGACCTCGCTCGGCGACGCCGTGCAGCGGGCCAACGACCAGTTGCGCGTCATGGTCGAGGAGGACCCGCAGCTCGAGGGCATGGGCACCACGCTCACGGCCCTGCTGTGGACGGGTCAGCGGCTCGGTCTCGTACACGTCGGTGACTCGCGTGCGTACCTGCTGCGGGACGGCGTGCTGACGCAGATCACGCAGGACCACACCTGGGTGCAGCGGCTCGTCGACGAGGGCCGGATCACCGAGGAAGAGGCGACCACGCACCCGCAGAGGTCGCTCCTCATGCGTGCGCTGGGCAGCGGCGACCACGTCGAGCCGGACCTCTCGATCCGTGAAGTCCGCGCCGGCGACCGGTACTTGATCTGCTCCGACGGCCTGTCCGGCGTCGTCTCGCACCAGACGATGGAAGAGACCCTGGCGAGCTACCAGGGCCCGCAGGAGACCGTCCAGGACCTCATCCAGCTCGCCCTGCGCGGCGGCGGCCCGGACAACGTGACGGTGATCGTCGCCGACGTCCTGGACATCGACAGCGGCGACACCCTCGCCGGCCAGCTCACCGACACCCCCGTGGTGGTCGGCGCGGTCGCCGAGAACCAGCTGCAGCTGAACGACAACGGCGCCATGCAGACCCCGGCGGGCCGCGCGGCGGGCCTCGGCCGTCCCGTGCCGCCGCAGGCGGGCATGCAGGGCCCCGGTTTCGGCCCGCCCGGCAGCGGCGATCCCGATGCGTACGTCCCCGAAGGAACTTTCGGTGCGTACAGCGACGATGACTTCGTGAAGCCGGGCCGCCGCGGCAAGTGGATCAAGAGATCCCTGTGGGTGGTCCTCGGTCTCGGCATCATCGGCGGCGGCCTCTACGGCGGCTACCAGTGGACTCAGACGCAGTACTACGTCGGCTCCAAGGACGGCCATCTCGCGCTGTACCGCGGCCTCAACAAGGACGTGGTGTGGGTGAACACCTCGAAGCTCCAGGAGGAGTACCCCGACGTCGCCCTCAGCTGCCTGCCGAAGTTCCAGAGCGACAAGCTCAAGGACCAGGGCCTCGAGCCGACGAGTCTCGAGGACGCCCGCGCGAAGATCGCCGACCTGACCGCCGAGTGCAAGCAGCGCACCGAGGACGCGGACAACGCCAAGACGGGCGAGGGCGAGGCCGGCGGCACCAGCGGCGACGCGAACGCCACCGAGGACAACGACACCGGCAAGGTCAACGAGAAACCGTCTACGACTCCCGGCAGCACCACCGCCGGTCAGCAGTAGGCCCAGGGGGGCCTGTCACCGCATGAGCAGTACTACACATACGTCCACGATCGGCGCGATCGGTGCGCCGAGCCGACGCAACACCGAGCTGGCGCTCCTTGCATTCGCGGTCGTCATCCCGGTTTTCGCGTACGCCAACGTGGGACTGGCCATCGACGACAAGCTCCCGGCCGGGCTGCTCGGGTACGGTCTCGGCCTCGGTCTGCTCGCCGGCATCGGCCACCTCGCGGTGCGCAGGTTCGCGCCGTACGCGGACCCACTGCTGCTGCCGCTCGCCACGCTGCTCAACGGACTTGGGCTGGTGGTCGTCTGGCGGCTGGACCAGTCGGAGCGGCTGCAGCAGCTCGCCAAGCGGCAGTTCGGTTCCTTCAGCCCCGACGCACCCAACCAGCTGATGTACTCGGCGATGGGCATCGCACTCTTCGTCGGCGTCCTGCTGCTCCTCAAGGACCACCGGATCCTGCAGCGCTACACCTACATCTCGATGGTCGCGGCCATGGTGCTGCTGCTCCTGCCGCTGGTGCCCGGCCTCGGCATGAACGTCTTCGGTGCCAAGATCTGGATCTCCGTCGCCGGATTCTCCATCCAGCCGGGTGAGTTCGCGAAGATCGTGATCGCGATCTTCTTCGCCGGCTATCTGATGGTGAAACGCGACGCCCTGGCCCTCGCCAGCCGCCGCTTCATGGGCCTGTACCTGCCGCGCGGCCGTGACCTGGGCCCGATCATCGTCGTCTGGGCGATGTCGATCCTGATCCTGGTCTTCGAGACCGACCTCGGCACCTCGTTGCTGTTCTTCGGCATGTTCATCGTGATGCTGTACGTCGCCACCGAGCGCACCAGCTGGATCGTGTTCGGTCTGCTGATGTCGGCGGTCGGCGCCGTCACGGTCGCTTCCTTCGAGCCGCACATCCAGACCCGTGTCCAGGCCTGGCTCGACCCCATGCGTGAGTACCTGCTCAGCCAGTCCGGGGTCCAGGACGGCATCATCCACTCCGAGCAGGCCATGCAGGCCCTGTGGGCCTTCGGCTCCGGCGGTGTCCTGGGCACCGGTCTCGGGCAGGGCAACTCCGACCTCATCGGCTTCGCCGCCAACTCCGACTTCATCCTCGCCACGTTCGGCGAGGAGCTCGGCCTGACCGGTGTGATGGCGATCCTGGTCATCTACGGGCTGATCGTCGAGCGCGGCATCCGCACCGCTCTCGCCGCCCGCGACCCGTTCGGCAAGCTCCTGGCGATCGGCCTGTCCGGTGCCTTCGCCATCCAGGTGTTCGTCGTCGCCGGCGGTGTCATGGGCCTCATTCCGCTGACCGGCATGACCCTGCCGTTCGTCGCGTACGGCGGCTCGTCGGTCATCGCCAACTGGGCCCTGGTCGGCATCCTGCTCCGCATCAGCGACACCGCCCGCCGCCCCGCCCCGGCCCCCGCGCCCAGTCCTGACGCCGAGATGACCCAGGTGGTACGGCCGTGAACAAGCCCCTGCGCCGCATCGCCATCTTCTGCGCCCTGCTGGTGCTCGCCCTGCTGGTCCGGGACAACTGGCTCCAGTACGTCAAGGCCGACGAGCTGCGTTCCGACGACAGGAACCGCCGCGTCCTCATCGAGCGCTACTCCACGGAGCGCGGCGACATCATCGTCGACGGCAAGCCCATCACCGGCTCCGCCAAGACCTCTGGCACCGACTTCGCGTACAAGAGGACGTACAAGAACGGTCCGATGTGGTCGCCGGTCACCGGGTACGCCTCGCAGTCCTACGGTGCGACCCAGATCGAGTCGATCGAGGACAAGATCCTCACCGGCACCGACGACCGTCTCTTCTTCCGCCGCACGCTCGACATGATCACCGGCAAGAAGCAGGGCGGCGGCAACGTCGTCACGACCCTCAACGGCGCCGCCCAGAAGGCCGCCTTCGAGGGCCTCGGCGACAAGAAGGGTGCCGTCGCCGCGATCGACCCGTCCACCGGCGCGATCCTGGCCCTCGCCTCGACACCGTCGTACGACCCCTCGGTCTTCGCCGGCAACGGCAAGGACGACGCGGAGGCCTGGAAGGGCCTGCAGAAGAAGCACAACCCGGACGAGCCGATGCTGAACCGGGCCCTGCGCCAGACCTACGCCCCCGGCTCCACCTTCAAGGTGGTCACCGCGGCGGCGGCCCTGGAGCACGGCAAGTACGAGGACCCGGACGAGAAGACGAAGACGCCCGAGCCCTGGAACCTGCCGGGCACCCGGACCAGGCTGCCCAACCACGGCCCCATCGAGTGCGAGAACGCCTCCCTGCGCCAGGCCCTTGCGGTGTCCTGCAACACCGTCTTCGGCAAGGTCGGCTCCGACCTCGGCAAGGAGAAGATGCTGGAGACCGCGGAGAAGTTCGGCTTCAACGAGGAGCAGTTCGTCCCGGTCCGCGCCTCCGCCTCCAACTTCCCCGAGAAGATGGACGAGCCGCAGACCGCGCTCTCCTCGATCGGCCAGTTCGAGACTGCCGCGACCCCGCTGCAGATGGCCATGGTCACTGCCGCGATCGCCAACGACGGCGCCCTGATGGAGCCGTACATGATCAGCGAGCTCAAGGCGCCCAACCTGGACACCGTCTCCAAGCACAGCCCCAAGGAGATGAGCCGCCCGCTCTCGGAGCCGAACGCGCAGAAGCTCCAGGACATGATGGAGACGGTCGTCAACGAGGGCACCGGCACCAACGCCAAGATCCCGGGCGTCAGGGTCGGCGGCAAGACCGGCACCGCCGAGCGCGGCGTCGACAACAAGGGCAAGCCGTACGCCTGGTTCATCTCGTACGCGAAGACGGACAGCGGCGCACCGGTCGCGGTGGCCGTCGTCGTCGAGGACAGCAGCGCCAACGTCGGCGACATCACCGGTGGCGGCCTTGCCGCGCCGATCGCCAAGGACGTGATGCAGGCAGTGCTCGACGGCAAGAAGTGACATCGTCCATGACCTTGGCCATATCCACACCTACCGCCCCCGACGTGACGTCCGTCACTGCGGTACCGGTCGTGTATCAGGTGACGGTCACGGCCAGATCATGCTGCGAGCGGCCGGTACGGTATCCCGGGACAGCACACCGCCGGACCACACATGGGTGCGGTCGGGACTGACGGAGAGGGCTGGTAGGTAGCTATGGAAGAGCCGCGTCGCCTCGGCGGCCGGTATGAGCTGGGCCAGGTGCTCGGCCGCGGCGGCATGGCGGAGGTCTACCTCGCCCATGACACCCGCCTCGGCCGTACCGTCGCCGTGAAGACGCTCCGGGTGGATCTCGCCCGCGACCCGTCTTTCCAGGCCCGGTTCCGCCGTGAGGCCCAGTCCGCCGCCTCGCTCAATCATCCGGCGATCGTCGCGGTCTACGACACCGGCGAGGACTACGTCGACAACATCTCCATCCCGTACATCGTGATGGAGTACGTCGACGGATCCACGCTGCGCGAGCTGCTGCACTCCGGGCGCAAGCTGCTGCCCGAGCGGGCCATGGAGATGACCGTAGGCATCCTCCAGGCCCTGGAGTACTCGCACCGCAACCAGATCGTGCACCGCGACATCAAGCCGGCAAACGTCATGCTGACGCGCAACGGCCAGGTCAAGGTCATGGACTTCGGCATCGCCCGCGCCATGGGCGACTCCGGCATGACGATGACCCAGACCGCGGCGGTCATCGGCACGGCGCAGTATCTGTCGCCGGAGCAGGCGAAGGGCGAGCAGGTCGACGCCCGTTCCGACCTGTACTCCACCGGCTGTCTGCTGTACGAGCTGCTGACCGTACGTCCCCCCTTCGTCGGGGACTCCCCGGTCGCGGTGGCGTACCAGCACGTACGCGAAGAGGCGCAGCCGCCGAGCACGTACGACCCCGAGATCACGCCCGAGATGGACGCCATCGTCCTGCGCGCGCTGGTCAAGGACCCGGACTACCGCTACCAGTCGGCCGACGAGATGCGCGCCGACATCGAGGCCTGCCTCGACGGCCAGCCCGTCGCCGCCACGGCGGCCATGGGCGCGATCGGCTACGGCGGCCACCCGGACGACCAGCAGACCGCGATGCTGCGCCCGCAGCACGGCGGCGGCGACCGGACGTCGATGCTGCCCCCGGTCAACCCGGACGACGGCGGCTACGACTACGACGACCGCCCGGGACGGCGCAAGCAGAAGAAGGGCGGGGCCTCCACGGCTCTGCTGGTGCTTGCGGCGGTTCTGGTGCTGGTGGGCGCGATCCTCATCGGGAAGTGGGCGTTCAGCAGCACGAACAAGGATGACGGCAAGGTTCCGGTTCCGAACTTCATCGGCGAGACGTACGACGCCGCGCTGCAGCGGGCGAAGAACGGCGATGTGACGCTGGAGAAGACCAGCGGGCCCTGCAACGATCAGCCCAAGGGCCAGATTTGCGAGCAGAAGCCGCAGAATGGGCAGATCAAGAAGTTCGGCACCGTCACGGTCAAGGTGTCGACCGGGGCGGAGAAGGTCTCGATGCCGACCGTCATCGGGGACACCGAGGACGAGGCCAGGGACACTCTCGAGGACGAGAAGTACGGGTTCAACGTCAAGGTCACCTACAAGGAGACCTCCACCGAACCCGGCGAGGTCCTCGGCCAGAAGCCGGATGCGGGTACGAAGCTGGAGAAGGGCTCCGACGTCACCCTGATCGTCTCCAAGGAGAAGGCGATGGCGACGGTTCCGGACGTCCGGAACCAGCAGGTGGACGCGGCCAAGCAGCAGCTCGAGGCTCTGGGCTTCAAGGTCGACACGCAGGAAACCCCGCGGGACGACGTTCCCGAGGGCCAGGTCGTAGAGCAGTCCCTGCCGGCCAACACCAAGGCCGAAAAGGGCTCGAAGATCACCCTGACCGTTGCCAAGAAGGCCGAGCAGACCCCTGTCCCGATCCTCACCACGAAGAAGCTCAAGGACGCCAAGAAGGAACTCGAGGCGGCGGGCTTCAGCGTGGGCACGATCACGGGTCCGCAGGACGACAACGCCATGGTCATGAGCACTGACCCGGCAGGCGGCACCCCGGCCCCGGCCGGCACGGTCGTCAACATCACCACCGCCGGCGGCGGAGGCAACAACGGCGGCCAGGATGACGGTGGCGGCGACGGCGGCTGGTTCCCGTAAGCCGCAGCCCCCGGCCGTGAAGGCACAAGGCAGAACGGGAAAGCCCCGGTCCTCTCAGTGAGAGGCCCGGGGCTTTCCCGTTGGTCACGGCCCCTTGGCAGGGCGGCCAGTACGAGCCGGGCTACCTCAACTCCGCCGGCGGCGTCCGCTCGCTGTCCACCTTCTCGACCCGCTCCAGCTCGCCCCACACCACGTACCGGTACTTCGACGTGTAGACCGGCGTGCAGGTCGTCAGCGTGATGTAGCGGCCGGCCTGCTTCTTGCCCGACTCCTTGGGCGCCTTGTCGAGGACGTCCACATTGAACTTCGAGGTCGACGGCAGCGTCGCGTAGACCTTGTAGACGTACCAGTTGTCCTCGGACTCGAAGACGATCGCGTCGCCGTCCTTGAGCTTGTCGATGTTGTGGAACTTCGCGCCGTGCCCGTCGCGGTGCGCGGCGAGCGAGAAGTTGCCCTTCTCGTCCTCGGGCAGCGCGGACTTGACCGGGTTGGTGTAGTAGCCGGCGACACCGTCGTTGAGGGTCTTGGAGTCGGTGCCCTTCTTGACGAGTATGTCGCCCTTCGTCATCGCCGGTACGTGCAGGAAGCCGATGCCGTCCTTGAGGTCACGGTCGCCGGGGCCCTGGTCCGCCCAGTGCTCGCGTACCGCGTCGCCCTGCTTCTTCGCCTCGCGGTCCGCCATGACGTTGGTCCACCACAGCGAGTACGCGACGAAGAGCGCGAGCACCACGCCCGCGGTGATGAGGAGTTCGCCGAAAACGCTGACTGCGGCCGCGAGGCGACCGCCGCGAGTGCGCCGCCGAGGGGCCGGCGCCGCTGCTTCGGCCTGCTCCTCCTGGTCGGTCGTCGCTGACACCTGTCCCTCGCCCCGTCCTCGTACTGTCCTGCCGTCCGCCGCTCAGCTGCCCCGGTTCATCGGACTCAGCTGACGAGCGCCTTCGGCTTGCCCTTGCTGCGTGGCCGTTCCTCAGCCATCTTGCCCCAGACGATCAGCCGATAGGTACTGGTGAATTCCGGGGTGCAGGTGGTCAGTGTGATGTATCGGCCGGGCTCGGTGAAACCCGATCCCGGGGGTACCGGCGCGATGACGCCCGTATTGCTGGGACTTGTCTGCGGAAGGGTCTTCGAGACCTTGTAGACGAAGTACGTGTCCTGCGTCTCGACGATGATTTCGTCGCCGGGCTCGAGGCGGTTGATGTACCGGAACGGCTCACCGTGGGTGTTACGGTGCCCCGCCACAGCGAAGTTGCCCTTCTTGTCCTCGGGCATCGCGGTCTTCAGCGTCTTCTCGGCGTAGTGGCCGACCATGCCGCGGTCGAGCACCTTCTGCTTGTCGATGCCCTCGGCGATCGGCACGACCACGTCGAGCCGGGGGATGTGCATGATGGCGAAGCCCTGGCCCGGCTCGAAGGCACCGGGCTTGCCCTTGCCGTTCGCCCAGTTCTCATGGATCTTGTTCGCCTCCGCGCCGGCCTGCTGGCCCGCGCGGATGTTCGTCCACCACAGTTGGTACGTGACGAAGAGCAGCATCAGTACGCCGATGCTGATGAACAACTCCCCGACGGCCCGGCTCGCGATCACCGCGGGACTCGGCTTCTTGGCACGCTCGGCCCGGCGGGCCTCCAGCCGGGACATGGGGGCGGAGCCGGTGCTGCCGCCGCCGCTCGCGGGGCCGCCGCCACGCCTGCGGGTGCCGCCTCGCCTTGCGCCCTCCTGGGCCGCCCTGCGACGGGCGGCACGACCCTCGCCCGCGGGCTCGGAACGGCTGCCGTCCTCGTCGTCCCTGTCGTCCTCTTCCGACTCGGCTATTCGCCGGGTGTCGGAGGTCCGCAGGCCGACGGTCTCGTCGTCGCGGGGGGCGTAGGTGCCGGTGCCGTACGTCGTGTCGGCGGGGTCGGCGTACATCGCCTCGTAGGCCGACGCGTCCATGGCGGGGCGATGGTCGGCGGCCTGGGCTATCGGGTCCAGGGCTTGCTCGGCGTAGCCCTGGTAGGCCTGTTCCCGGGCTTGCTGAGCGTGCTGGGCGTGCTGCTGGGCCTGCTGTTGGACTTGCTGGGCCTCGTAACGCTGCTGAGCTTCGTACGACTGCTGTGGCTGCTGCGTCTGCTGTGGCTGCTGCTCCGCCCCCGCCGCCCGGAACCAGGGCGAGGGATGCTGCCCCGGAAGCGGATCGTTCAGCGGGTCGGCGAGCTGCTCGACGGCCTCCTCGAAGGTGCCGGCCGCCTCGAACGTCCCGGACTCCTCGTACGGATAACTCCCGTACGAGGCGTCGGATTCATGTTCGGGGCGGATCGCCGTCACGCCGAGGCCCTGCCGACGACCGGCTGGAGCCCGGCCGACCGGGCCACCGCCCCCGCATCACCGCACTCCACCAGCCAGTTGGCGAGCATCAGATGGCCGTGCTCGGTGAGCACCGACTCGGGGTGGAACTGCACACCCTCGACCGGGAGTTCGCGGTGCCTGACTCCCATGATGATGCCGTCCTCGGTCCGCGCCGTGACCTCGAGCTCGTCCGGGACGGTGCCGGGCTCGGCGGCCAGGGAGTGGTACCGGGTCGCCGTGAAGGGCGAGGGAAGACCCGCGAAGACGCCCTTGCCCTCATGGCGTACGAGCGAGGTCTTGCCGTGCAGCAGCTCCGGGGCACGGTCCACCACACCGCCGTACGCCACCGCCATGGACTGCATCCCGAGGCACACGCCGAACACCGGAACCCCGGTCTGCGCACAGTGCTTGACCATCTCGATGCAGACGCCGGCCTGCTCGGGAGCGCCCGGCCCGGGCGACAGGAGCACGCCGTCGAAGCCGTCCTGGGCGTGCGCGGTCGACACCTCGTCGTTCCGCACCACTTCACACTCGGCGCCCAGCTGGTACAGGTACTGGACGAGGTTGAAGACGAAGCTGTCGTAGTTGTCGACGACGAGAATGCGCGCGCTCACAGGACGGACACCACCGAAGCGTCGAGCCCCTCGTCCACCGTCACGTCGTTGAACGGCAGCAGCGGCTCCGCCCACGGGAAGACGTACTGGAACAGGACATAGACCACGCCCAGTGCAAGCACCAGCGAGAGGAGTGCCCTCACCCACGCGTTGCCCGGCAGATGCCGCCAGATCCAGCCGTACATGCTGTCCCTTCCGTTGACGTACGGCACCAGACTAACGGCGCAGTGCCTCCGGTTTCCCGGCCTCCACAGGCTGGGTGGAATCAAGGTGCGCCCAGACGATCAACCGGTGGCTGTGGCCCCACTCTGGCTCACAGGTCGTAAGCGTGAGGTAACGCCCTGGGCCGTCATATCCGGATTTGCGGGGGACTGGGTCGATCACGTTCACATCGCTGGGCAGCGTCTTGTACGGCCTGTTGTCGATGCGGTACGTGAACCAGGTGGTCCCGTCCGTCAGGACCACGGCATCACCGCGTTGCAGCTTCGGGAAGTCCTTGAACGGATCGCCGTACGTGCGCCGGTGACCTGCGACGGAGAAGTTCCCCTTCTGCCCGAGCCGCGCGGTGGAGGCGTAGTGCCCGAGACCCTTCTTCAGGGTGTCGCTCTTGGTGTTCTCCAGGACCGGCTTGTTCCACGTGGAACCAAGCCGGGGGATGTACATGACGGCGAAGGGCTTCCCGTCCTTGTACGCGGCTGGGGCAGGCGGCTCCTCGGGGGCTTCTTCCGCCGGGTCGTCCACCTCGGCGGGGACCGAGCCCTGCGCCCACTGGTCCTGCAGCTGATCGATCTGGCTGTCCATCGCGGCGTCGGCCTTGATGCCGGTCCAGAAGAGGACGTAGACCACGAACAGCACGATCAGAGCGCCGACGGTGATGCACAGTTCGCTGAAGCTCCTGACGACCGCTCGCCCCGACACTCCCACCGACACCGGCCGGTCCCTCCCCTGGGCCCGAGGCACCTACTCCACGGGCTGCGCGTAGTGGAGATCCACTGTGCCCGAGTAGCCGGGAAGAGTCACCGCCTCGTGGTCGTCGACTTTCCAGCCGAGCCCATAGGCGTTCACGTACAGCATGTAGTTCTGGATCTGCGGGGAGGCGGCAAGGGCCTGCTTCAGCTTCTCCTGGTCTCCGACGGCGGTGACCTTGTACGGAGGTGAGTAGACCCGGCCCTGCAGGATCAGGGTGTTGCCGACGCAGCGGACCGCGCTGGTGGAGATGAGGCGCTGGTCCATGACCTTGATGCCCTTGGCGCCGCCCTGCCACAGGGCGTTCACCACGGCCTGCAGGTCCTGCTGGTGGATGACCAGGTCGTTCGGGGACGGCTCGGGGTAACCGGGGAGCTTCACGGTCGCGTTCGGCGGGGCGTCGGCGAGCGTGACGCTGACGGCGCCGCCCTTGAGCTTCTTGGTGCCGGCCGCCTTCTCCAGCGCTTCGAGCTTGGCGTCCTCGGCCGCGGTGTTTCCGTTGTCCCGCTCGGCGAGTGAGTCGACCTGGTCGCGCAACGCGCCGTTGGACTCGTCGAGCTCGCCGTTCTTGTGGCTGCGCTCCTGGATCAGGTCCGAGAGCTTCAACAGCGAGGCATCCGTCCTGATATTGGTGCCTTTGGCCGTGTTGAAACTGGTGAAGAAGATGAGCCCGGCGAGCGCAAAGACGGCAGCGGTGAGCAGCCGGACCGGCCGCCAGGGGGATGGGCGGCCGTCTGTTGAGGTCTGGGTGGGAGAGTCGGCAGAATTGCTCAACGTACCCTTACTCCTTACGCCGCCGCGGAAGCACTACGCTAACGGACGCCCGGGGACGCCCTCGGTCCCCCATCGCGCCCCGCTCGGCGCCCCAGCCCGAACCGTTCTGCGCGGCCACGCAGCGCATCGACAGGAGAGCCCCTCGTGCCGAAGTCACGTATCCGCAAGAAGGCTGATTACACGCCGCCGCCCGCCTCGAAGCAGGCGGCCAACATCAAGCTGACGAACCGCAGCTGGGTGGCCCCGGTGATGCTGGCGATGTTCCTCATCGGCCTCGCCTGGATCGTGATCTTCTACGTCACGGACACCAGGCTGCCCATCGAGGCACTCGGCAACTGGAACATCGTGGTCGGGTTCGGCTTCATCGCGGCGGGGTTCGGCGTTTCCACTCAGTGGAAGTAGACGCCTCTTTCACGACGCTTCCCAGCTCTTCACAGAGGCCCGAAGGCGCAGCAGGTGCGCGCCTTCGGGCCTCTGTGTGCGAAGCGTTGCCCCAAGCTATCCAGCGAGTTATCCACAGCTATCCACAGGTGCCTCTGGATAACTCTGACGATCTACAGACCACCTGTGGATAACTCTTCTGCCGTTGACGCCGGTAAGACTGGTGTCCACCATACGGACCGCCGTCCATGCCTTGTCCTTACTGGGGAAACACGGGTCGGCGACAGGCCGCACAGCCGTTCCCACAGTCACCCACAGCATGCACAAGATCCGGCACACACTGTGGACAACTTTGGCCTGAGGTGGACCTGGACGGGCCTCAAGTGAGCTGCGCGGTCCGGATCAGGACGACAGCGAGCACGGCGAGAAGGACCAGCGCACAGGTGCCGTACTGGACGAGGGCGCGGCGTTCGCGGGGGGCGTGGACGAAGGCGTAGCCGATGACGAGGCCGGCGACGAGGCCGCCGACATGAGCTTGCCAAGCGATGTGCAGCCCTGGCGTGAACGTGAAGAGCAGGTTGATTGCCAGGAGAGCGACAACCGGACGCATGTCGTAGTTGAGGCGACGCATCAGGACGACTGTGGTGCCCATCAGACCGAAGATCGCTCCGGACGCGCCGAGCGAGGCCTGGTTCGCGTCCTCGAGGAGATAGGTCAGGGCACCGCCCGCGAGACCTGAGACCAGGTAGAGGGTGAGATAGCGGGCCCGGCCGAGCGCCGCCTCCAACGGTCCGCCCAACCACCAGAGGCCCAGCATGTTGAAGGCGAAGTGCCAGATCGCCTGATGCAGGAACATCGACGTGAACAGTCGATACCACTGATCCTCGGCCACACCGACCACGGCAAGCTGCTCCGGGTCGAATGCCCTGCCGATCAGCTCCAAGTCGTGGAACAGCGGTGTGCCCATGGCTAGGCCCGCGATGAACACCGCCGCGTTGATTCCGATCAGGATCTTCGTGAGCAGCCGGGGGTCCGCCGCAACGGTCCCACCCGCGATCGTCCGAGGCTGATTCGCAGTAGGCGCATGCCCGGTCCCGGAACCCGTGCGGACACACTCGGGGCACTGGAAGCCGACCGAGGCGCTGATCATGCACTCGGGGCAGATGGGCCGCTCGCAGCGAGTGCAGCGGATGCCCGTCTCACGGTCCGGATGCCGGTAGCAGGTGGGCAGGCCCGCTGCGCCCTGCGGCTCCTGCGGACTGCCTGGCGCCTGGTCCATTACGTCCCCTCATCTCCGTACGACAGCGCGCTCGGTTCAACGCACCGCCCCGCCCATCCTTACGGACGAGCGGGGCGAAATGGTTCCCTTGCGGTGGTCAGCTCTGCCGGGTCTCGACGACGACGGTCTCGATGACCACGTCCTGGACCGGGCGGTTGGTGGCCGGGTTGGCCTCGACGGTCGCGATGGCGTTGACGACCTTCTGGCTGGCCGCGTCCGTGACCTCGCCGAAGATGGTGTGCTTCCGGTTCAGCCAGGTGGTCGGCTGGACGGTGATGAAGAACTGGGAGCCGTTGGTGCCCGGTCCCGCGTTGGCCATGGCGAGCAGGAAGGGCCGGTCGAAGCTCAGCTCCGGGTGGAACTCGTCCTTGAACTCATAGCCGGGCCCGCCCGTGCCGTTCCCCAGCGGGTCGCCGCCCTGGATCATGAAGCCGCTCATCACCCGGTGGAAGGTGGTGCCGTCGTAGAACTTGTCCATGGTCTTCGCGCCGGTCGCGGGGTGGGTCCACTCGCGCGCGCCCTGGGCGAGCTCACAGAAGTTCCGGACCGTCTTGGGTGCGTGGTTCGGCAGCAGCCGCACCTCGATGTCACCGTGGTTGGTCTTCAGGGTGGCGTAGAGCTGCTCAGCCACGATCTGCCTTCCGTTGCCTTTGCCTTGCCTTTGGACACCCCGATCCTCGCACGGATAGCAGGGCTCGTAGAGAACCCGGAAGCAAGCCGGAGAGAAGGGGACGAGTAGCGGCCGGACAGGCGCACAACCGGCCGATCCGTGGCATTGTCGACGGCAAGCTCCCCTTGCACCGCAAGTGCACCCCATTGCCCGAAGATCGCCCGGATGCCCGCTCGCACATGCCGCGAATCGCTCCGACAGGCATGATCCGAGAAAGGGTGGAAAGGTGAAATACCGTACGCCACCGAGGAGGAGGATCCCGTGACCCGCATCGACAGCGCGCGCGCCGCGGCCAGCTCGGCCAAGGACAGCGTGCGTCACGCCGCGGAGGTGGTGGCGCCTTACGCCGACACGGCCAAGGACAGCGTGCGCCATGCAGCGGAGGTGGTTGCGCCCTACGCCGGCACGGCCAAGGACCGGGCGGCGCTCTATGCGCACGAGGCCCGCGTACGGCTCGCGCCCAAGGTGTCCGACGCCGCCGAGCAGGCGCGTATGCAGTACGGCGCCCACGTTGCCCCGCGCCTGGAGCAGGCGCGAACGCATGTACCGGACACCGTGGACCGCGCGGCGGTCCGCACCCGCCGGGCGGCCAGGAACGCTGCGGCAGCCACCCGGCCGCGCGTCGAACAGGCCGTCGCAGCGGCCCAGCCGGCCGCGTCCGAGGCGGCTTCCCGCAGTGTGGCCGCGCTTGCCGCACTGCGCGGCCAGGTGTCGCCGAAGGAGATCCAGCGCCTGGTGAAGCGCCATGAGCGCAGGGCTGCGGCCAACCGCGCCGTGAAGCGGCTCGGCGCGCTCGGGCTGCTCGGCTTCGCCGCGGTCGCCGCTTGGAAGTGGTGGGACAAGCAGGCCAACCCGGATTGGCTGGTGGAGCCGCCCGCGCCGACGGAGGTGGCCGACAGCTCCCCGCTGAGCGCGGTCGACGGCAGCGGCCAGGACGTCCTGGACCCCGAGGTCCAGGCGAAGCAGGCCGAGGCGGAGGCCGCGGATCGCAGCGAGGGCGACTGGGCCCCGCAGCGCCCCGAAGACCGGCGCTGAACACGGCTGCGACAAGCACGAGGTAACGGGTGGCGGGAGACCTTCGGGTCTCCCGCCACCCGTCGTTCTGCCCGTTTCACGTGAAACGGCGCCGAGCGCGGATCAAGAGCCAGGAAACGCAAAACCAGCCAGGGCCGCAAGAAGCGGCATCCTGGCTGGTCACAAGCGTGGAGCCTAGGAGATTCGAACTCCTGACATCTGCCTTGCAAAGGCAGCGCTCTACCAACTGAGCTAAGGCCCCGGAAACGGTGGATGCGCCGCAAGAATCACGCGGGCGCGGTCACCGAGGACAAGAGTACCGGGTCACCCCCCGAGTCTCGCAAAATATTGGGGGTCCCGGTGAACGACCACTCTCCGTAAGATGCTCGACGAGGTTCGCGGCAGCGAAGGGGAGACGCCATGGATGCCACACAACAAGAAGCAACAGCAAGAGCCAGAGAGCTGCAGCGCAGCTGGTACGGGGAGCCATTGGGGGCGCTGTTCCGCCGCCTCATAGACGACCTGGGCCTGAACCAGGCCCGGCTGGCCGCAGTCCTCGGTCTGTCGGCACCCATGCTGTCCCAGCTGATGAGCGGCCAGCGGGCCAAGATCGGCAATCCGGCCGTGGTGCAGCGGGTCCAGCACCTGCAGGAGCTGGCCGGTCAGGTCTCGGACGGCAGCGTGAGCGCCGGTGAGGCGACCGAGCGGATGGAGGAGATCAAGAAGTCCCAGGGCGGCTCCGTGCTCACCAACACCGGTCAGCACACGGCGAGTTCGGGAGCTCCGACCGTCAAGCGGGTGGTCCGGGAGATCCAGTCCCTGCTGCGCTCCGTCGCAGCAGCCGGCGACATCATCGACGCGGCGGACTCACTCGCTGCGACCCACCCCGAGCTGGCGGAGTTCCTCCGGGTCTACGGCGCCGGCCGCACCGCGGACGCCGTGGCCCACTACGAGGCGCATCAGAACTGAGCAGCTGGTGCTGAGTCCTGCAGGACCGAGCCCCGCAGTCTCGATCCCTGCAGGACCGGACAACCAGAGCTGAGCAGCAGTACACCGAGCGGCCGTCACGGCCGGGCTGGGAGTGCAGCAAGGGCATGGGTGAGGTCTTCGCCGGCCGGTATGAACTGGTCGATCCGATCGGGCGCGGTGGCGCAGGTGCGGTCTGGCGCGCCTGGGACCACCGACGCCGACGCTATGTGGCGGCCAAGGTCCTGCAGCAGAGCGATGCGCATGCCCTGCTCCGCTTCGTGCGCGAGCAGGCGCTGCGGATCGACCATCCCCATGTGCTCGCGCCGGCCAGCTGGGCCGCCGACGACGACAAGGTCCTGTTCACCATGGACCTGGTCGGCGGCGGCTCCCTGGCTCATCTGATCGGCGACTACGGTCCGCTGCCGACCCCCTATGTGTGCACCCTGCTCGACCAGCTCCTGGCCGGTCTCCAGGCGGTGCATGCCGAAGGGGTCGTGCACCGGGACATCAAGCCGGCCAACATCCTGCTCGAGGCCACCGGCACCCGCCGGCCGCATCTGCGGCTCTCCGACTTCGGCATCTCGATGCGCAAGGGCGAGCCCCGGCTCACCGAGACCAACTACGTGGTGGGAACGCCGGGTTACTTCGCGCCGGAGCAGATGCTGGGCGCCGAACCGGACTTCCCGGCCGATCTCTTCGCCGTGGGCCTGGTCGCCCTGTATCTGCTCGAGGGCGCCAAGCCGGACGCCAAGGCGCTGATCGAGTACTTCGCCGACCACGGCACCCCGGGCGCCCCGCAGAGCATTCCCGAGCCCCTCTGGCAGGTCGTCGCGACCCTGCTGCAGCCGGACCCGCAGGCCCGTTTCCGCACGGCGACCGGCGCCCGCAAGGCCCTGGCCGCGGCGGCCGAGCTGCTGCCCGAGCCCGGTCCCGACGACGAGCTGGTCGAGGTCTTCGACCAACTCGGCCCGCTCCCGGACGGGTTCGACCCCGCCGGCCCCCGCCCCCCGGAGCCGCCCCGGTCCGAGCCTCACGCACAGACCCCTCAACCACCGCAGGCCCAGGCCCCGGCCCAGACCCCAGCCGTCACCCCGCAGCAGCCCACCCCCCAGCCCGCCTGGGACACCGACGGCTTCCACCTGGCCCCGCCGCCCCGGCCCGCGGCACCGGCCCACCAGGACCAGCAGGGCCACCAGGCCCCGGTTCAGCCCACACGCCGGCCAGAGCCAGAGATCTCCCCCGCGGAGCTCCCACACCCGCCGGCCCACCCCTCGGCCCACCCAACCGAGTTGCCTCACTCCCACACGCCACACACGCCACCACCCTCCCCCCAACACCCTGCGCACGCCCCGGTGCCCCAACAGCCCTTCCAAGCCCCTCACCCGGCCCTGCAGGACCCCTCTCAGGCCCTCACAGCCGCGGTCCCGCACGAGTACGCCCCTACTCGTCCATACACCGCTCAGCGCCCGCAGGTTCCCACTCCGGCGCCCCCGGTTCCGTACGCCTCCACATCCCCGGCCCACGCCCCGGCGAGCACCCCCACCAGCGCCACCCCCACCGGCACCCTCGTACGGCAAAAGCGACCGGGACCGCCCCCGAAGGTCGCGGTCCCGGTGCTGCTGCTCGCCCTGCTCTGTTTCGCGGTCGGCATCTGGGCCCTCATCCAGGCCTGACGCGACCGGGCCCAACTACCAGCCCTGCGGCGGCCCGTACTGCGTAGGTGTGGGTGTCGGCGTATCCGCAGGATCAGAGGAACCAGAAGCACCGGTCACCTGCGGCACCGCACCCCCCTGAACCGCCACACGCCGCCCCCGCCTTCCCCCTCGCCCTCGCGAATCCCGCCGCCGTGCCACGACCGTCCACAACCCGAGCCCGAACACCAGCACGCTCCCCACCCCGATCGCGACGACGCCGACGACCCGCAGCACATCGCTGTGCCGTGCCTCACCGTCCGTCTGCCCGGCGGCCGCGGCGCCCTCGTCCTGCTCGGCGACGCTGAACACCCCCGCGGGACGCGCGTACTCCCGATCCTTGGCCGGCCCGTCGACCTTCACCCGCAGCGTCACCGGCAGCGCCCCCGGCCCGTACGAGTCCGTCTTGGGATGCAGGCTGACCGCGAGGACGTACCAGCCGGGAAAGCGCATGGCCCTCTGGTCGACGTTCTTCCCCCAGCGGTTCTCATAGGCCACAGCCGGCAGCGGGTCGAGCTGCACACCCACCGGCTCACCCAAGTACCTCGCGGTGTCATGGAGGACGAAGCCGCGCGCCGGGTTGTAGAGCGACATCGACAGCGCATTGCCGACCATGCCCCGGTTCTGCGAACTCCCCAGCTCGGCCTTGGCGAAGAGCCGTTGCCCCCAGTCCACCGGCACCCGGTAGAACCGCGTCCGACCGGGCTCGATCTCATCCCGCCAGACCCCTTGCGTCAGCGCCCTGGCGTCATTGAAGCCCGTCCCGCCCGCCCGCTGCTGCGCCGCACCGGTGGGCAGCTCCGGCATCGTGGTGGGCCAGGACTCGACCGGCACGCTGTTGCCACCGCTCTTGAGCTGCGGTTCCTCGAACAGCCGCAGCTCGACAGCCCAGTCGCCGGGCGAGGAGCTGTCCTTACTGCTCCGCTCGATGACGACGTAGTACGTCCCCGCCTGCTGGCACGATTCGCCGCCCGCGCTCACCGTCCGGTCCGCATTCGCGGCAACGGGCTTGGGGATCCCGCCCGGCCCGAACCGCGCATCGCCCTCACCGCAGACCTCACCCTGACCGTCCCGCAGCGACACCTTGATGCCGTCCTGGAACGACAGCTGCGCGCCGAGCCGCGGCACCGCCACCGCCGAGGCATAGGCATGACTGGCCGCATCGAGCCGCACCTTGAAGTGCAGCTGCTTGCCCTTGCCGATGGACGTCCTGTACGTCGCCCCGGCGTCGATCTGCGTGGCGTCAGCGGTGTCGGCGCCACCCTCGATGTCCTGGGCGGAGGAGGCGAATCGATAGGGGTTCGGTTCACCCTCGGCAGCCCGGGCCTGCCCCGGCAGTGCCACCACCGCACACATCGCGCCCGCAATCGCCGCCGCCCTGTGCACCCTGCCGCGCCGCATCATCAGCACCGCTCCCCTTCTCACCCCCGGCTGAATCGCCCCGGCAGCACCATCCTGCCTCGCGGGTGCGACCGACGATCCACTCTCCGTGACTTTGCTCAAGCAAGCGAGATCTTCACTGCAGCGAAGTAGCGGCAGCGACGAGGGCTACAGAACAGGAGCGAGGGATGCAGAAGGGGCGGGAAACACAAAGCCCCGGTCGCCAGTGCGACCGGGGCCAGTGAAGTGACTGTGGATACTCACGAACCTGCAGGCACGGAGTCAGTCGCCTCCGTCCACAGATCCTGCTCGGCGCGATCCGCCTGGATCTGGCGGTACACGAGGAGCCCGCCGATGGCGGCCAGTGCGACCAGGAGAAGCTTCTTCACCGCGCTACCTCGTCTTTCCTTGACGTAGGAGACCTTCTGGCGCCCGACTATACACACCGATCGATACCGATCGGTGACCTCCCGTCGACCCAACTCCCGCCCCCCGTAAAGCAATCGAGGCCGCTCACAGCGTGCCCGCTCCCGATCCACAGACTGTGATCTTCGACGCCCCCGGACAGGATTCCCGGCCGATGCCGCCAACCGGGTGGTGTTCATCTGAAGATCGGCGAATCAGCGCCGCCGCTCCCACACTTCTCGGACCGCACACACATCATGAGGAAGTACGCAAATCGTCCGACCCGAAAGGAGCGGGACCGTGGCTCACCACAAGGTCACCCGCATCTGGACCGTCCTCGTCACTGCTCTGCTTGCCTTCTTCGCCTCACTCGGCCTCATCACCACGGCCGCCGCCACTCCCGCGGTACCGGCGCAGGACACCACCGGCAACCGCACGGCGGCCGGCCCGGAGCTCCGCCCGGAGGTGCAGCCGGCGGCCAGAGCCGCCCGGCCGTACGACCTCTCCAGGCCCCCCACCATGAAGCAGCGCATCCGCGCCGAAGCCCACGGCTCCTCGCCCAGCGCCCGCGGACTTAACCTGTCGACGCCGCTCTCGGACGTCAACGCCGTCGACGAAGCCCTGGAAGCCCAGGAAACAGCGGTGAACCGGGAAAACAAAAGGCCCGGCAACTCCGAAGAGCTACCGGGCCTCTGACCTTCTCAGGTCGTCTGTGGGGCTAACAGGATTTGAACCTGTGGCCTCATCCTTATCAGGGATGCGCTCTAACCAACTGAGCTATAGCCCCTCGCGCTCGCGCGCCGACCTCTGAAGATTAGCGCACGACGCGGTCAGTCCCAAAATCGATAGTCGCGCTCCACCGGCAACGCCCCTCATCAGGGACGTACGGACTACTCGTCCTCGGCGAGCGTGAGCTCCACACCGCCCACAAAACCGGCGGACAGGTTGTAGATGAAGGCCCCCAGCGTCGCGAGCGCTGTGGCCAGGACCACATCGATCACCGCGATGATCGACGTGAACATCAGGACCCGCGGCAACGACAGGAACGACTGGAGGTCGAATCCATTGGACTCGTTCGACCCGGTCGCCTCGGAAATCGTCCCGCCGACCGTGGAGAAGACGCCCATGGCGTCCATGACCATCCACAGGACGGCAGACGCCACAATCGTGCAGATGCCCAGCGCAATGGAGAGCAGGAAGCTGACCTTCATCACCGACCACGGGTCGGCCTTCGCCACGCGAAGCCTCGCCTTGCGCGTACGCGGTGCCGTACGCGCCCCCGTCCGAGTGCGGCGCACCGAGCCCTGCGGGGGCTCCGGATACGCCTGCGGCGGGTGATACGGCTGGGCAGGCTGAGGCTGACGCTCACCGGGCAGCGCCCCGGCGCCTGCGGTGTACTCCGCCTGACCGCCGTCGTATGTCTGGGACTGCGATCCTCGGGTATCCGTCACGGTTCCCCCCTGCACCCCGTGTGGGTCAGCGGCGGGGCCACGGCCGCCTTCCGGTCCGGTTCCGTTCGTTCCGGCGCCCGTGGCTCCACTCACGACCTACACTCCTCGCGCTACTCGGCCTCGGGCTGAGTGCCCTCGGCCGTGCCGGCGACCTCGCCCTCGGTCGATTCGTCGACGTCTGCGTCGACTTCCTCGGCCTCGGCGCCGGCCTCGGCGTTACGAGCGATGCCGACCACGGCATCGCGCTTGCCCAGGTTGATCAGTTGGACGCCCATGGTGTCACGGCCCGTCTCCCTGACCTCGTTGACTCGCGTACGAATCACACCGCCGCCCAGCGTGATGGCGAGGATCTCGTCGGTCGCCTCGACCACCAGCGCACCGACGAGAGAACCACGGTCCTCCACGATCTTGGCGGCCTTGATACCGAGGCCACCGCGACCCTGGACGCGGTACTCGTCGACGGGGGTCCGCTTCGCGTACCCACCGTCGGTGGCAGTGAACACGAACGTACCGGGCCTGACGACATTCATCGAGAGCAGTTCATCGCCCTCACGGAAACTCATGCCCTTGACGCCCGAGGTCGCACGGCCCATCGGACGGAGCGCATCGTCCGTTGCAGTGAACCTGATGGACTGGGCCTTCTTGCTGATGAGGAGCAGATCGTCCTCGGACGAGACCAGCTCGGCCCCGATCAGCTCGTCGTCCGAACCATCCGCGGTCTCACGGAGGTTGATGGCGATGACGCCACCCGAACGGGGCGAGTCGTAGTCCTTCAGGGCCGTCTTCTTCACCAGGCCGCCCTTGGTGGCCAGGATCAGGTACGGCGCCGCCTCGTAGTCGCGGATCGCGAGGATCTCGGCGATCTGCTCGTCCGGCTGGAAGGCCAGCAGATTCGCCACGTGCTGGCCACGGGCGTCACGTCCGGCATCGGGCAGTTCGTACGCCTTCGCCCGATAGACCCGGCCCTTGTTGGTGAAGAACAACAGCCAGTGGTGCGTCGTCGACACGAAGAAGTGGTCGACGATGTCGTCCTGCTTCAGCTTGGTGCCGCGTACGCCCTTGCCGCCGCGCTTCTGCGAGCGGTAGTCCTCGGTCTTGGTGCGCTTTACGTAGCCGCCATTGGTGATGGTGACGACGATGTCCTCTTCGGCGATCAGGTCCTCGATGGACATGTCCCCGTCGAAGGGCACCAGCTTCGAGCGCCGGTCGTCGCCGAACTTGTCGACGATCGCCGCGAGCTCCTCGCTGATGATGGAGCGCTGCTTCTCGGGCGAGGCCAGGATCGCGTTGTACTCGTCGATCTTCAGCTGCAGCTCGTCGTGCTCAGCCGTGATCTTCTGGCGCTCCAGGGCGGCCAGTCGGCGCAGCTGCATCTCGAGGATGGCGTTGGCCTGGATCTCGTCGATCGAGAGCAGGCTCATCAGGCCCGTGCGCGCGACGTCGACCGTCTCGCTGCGCCGGATCAGCGCGATGACCTCGTCGATCGCGTCCAGCGCCTTGAGCAGGCCGCGCAGGATGTGGGCCCGCTCCTCGGCCTTGCGCAGGCGGAACTTCGTACGCCGGACGATGACCTCGACCTGGTGGTTCACCCAGTGCCGGATGAAGGCGTCCAGGGAGAGGGTGCGCGGCACGCCGTCGACGAGCGCCAGCATGTTGGCGCCGAAGTTCGTCTGCAGGTCGGTGTGCTTGTACAGGTTGTTCAGGACGACCTTGGCGACCGCGTCCCGCTTCAGGACGATGACCAGGCGCTGGCCCGTACGGGAAGAGGTCTCGTCGCGGACGTCGGCGATGCCGCCGACCTTGCCGTCCTTGACCAGGTCCGCGATCTTCTGCGCGAGGTTGTCGGGGTTGGTCTGGTAGGGCAGCTCGGTGACGACCAGGCACTGGCGGCCCTGGATCTCCTCGACCTCGATGACCGCGCGCATCGTGATCGAGCCACGGCCCGTGCGGTATGCCTCCTCGATGCCCTTGCGGCCGACGACGAGGGCGCCGGTCGGGAAGTCGGGGCCCTTGATGCGCTCCATCAGCGCGTCCAGGAGCTCCTCGTGCGAGGCGTCCGGGTGCTCCAGCGCCCACTGCGCACCGGCGGCGACCTCGCGCAGGTTGTGCGGCGGGATGTTCGTCGCCATGCCGACCGCGATGCCCGCCGAGCCGTTGATCAGCAGGTTCGGGAAGCGCGCCGGCAGGACCGTCGGCTCCTGGTTGCGGCCGTCGTAGTTGTCCTTGAAGTCGACGGTCTCCTCGTCGATGTCCCGGACCATCTCCATGGCCAGCGGCATCAACTTGCACTCGGTGTACCGCATGGCGGCCGCCGGGTCGTTGCCCGGGGAGCCGAAGTTGCCGTTGGAGTCCACCAGCGGCAGGCGCATGGACCAGTGCTGGGCCAGTCGCACCAGGGCGTCGTAGATGGAGGAGTCGCCGTGCGGGTGGTACGTGCCCATGACGTCACCGACGACGCGGGCGCACTTGTAGAAGCCCTTCTCGGGCCGGTAGCCACCGTCGTACATCGCGTACAGGACGCGGCGGTGGACGGGCTTGAGGCCGTCCCGTACGTCGGGCAGCGCACGCGACACGATGACGGACATCGCGTAGTCGAGGTACGAGCGCTGCATCTCCGTCTCGAGCCCGACGGGCTCGATGCGCAGGACGGGGCCCTCGCCGTTCTCAGTGGTCGTAGCAGGGGTGTTCTCGTCGGCCATTGCTGGTCAAAGTCCTTTCGGTGCGGTCAGCTGAGACCGACTCAGATGTCGAGGAACCGGACGTCCTTGGCGTTGCGCTGGATGAACGAGCGACGTGCCTCGACGTCCTCACCCATCAGCACCGAGAAGAGGTCGTCCGCCTGTGCGGCGTCGTCCAGGGTGACCTGGCCGAGCACGCGGTGCTCGACGTCCATCGTGGTGACGCGCAGCTCCTCGGCGTTCATCTCGCCGAGGCCCTTGAAGCGCTGGATGGTGTCGTCGCGGAACCGCTTGCCGGCCTGCTTGCCCAGCTCGACCAGGGCGTCGCGCTCGCGGTCCGAGTACGCGTACTCGAAGTCGTCGCGCGACCACTTGATCTTGAACAGCGGCGGGCGGGAGAGATACACGTGACCGGCCTCGACCAGCGGCCGCATGAAGCGGAACAGGAAGGTCAGGAGCAGGGTGTTGATGTGCTGACCGTCGACGTCGGCGTCCGCCATCAGGATGATCTTGTGATAGCGGAGCTTCTCGATGTCGAAGTCCTCGTGGACTCCGGTGCCGAAGGCCGAGATCAGCGCCTGGACCTCGGTGTTCTGCAGGATCTTGTCGATCCTGGCCTTCTCGACGTTCAGGATCTTGCCTCGGATGGGCAGGATGGCCTGGTACTGCGGGTTACGACCGGACTTCGCCGAACCACCGGCGGAGTCACCCTCGACGATGAAGATCTCGCACTTGGTGGGGTCGTTGGACTGGCAGTCGCTCAGCTTGCCCGGCAGCGAGGCGCTCTCCAGGAGGCCCTTGCGGCGGGTCAGATCGCGGGCCTTGCGGGCCGCGACGCGCGCGGTCTGGGCCTGGATCGACTTGCGGATGATGTCCGCGGCCTCGTTCGGGTTCCGGTCGAACCAGTCGTTGAGGTGCTCGTGCACGACCTTCTGCACGAAGGTCTTCGCCTCGGTGTTGCCCAGCTTGGTCTTCGTCTGGCCCTCAAACTGCGGCTCGCCGAGCTTGACCGAGATGATCGCGGTCAGACCCTCGCGGATGTCCTCGCCAGCGAGGTTGTCGTCCTTCTCGCGCAGCATCTTCTTGTCACGCGCGTACCGGTTGACCAGCGCGGTGAGTGCCGCACGGAAACCCTCCTCGTGCGTACCGCCCTCATGCGTGTGGATCGTGTTCGCGAAGGAGTAGACGCCCTCGCTGAACTGCGTGTTCCACTGCATGGCGATCTCGGCCGAGAGCATCCGCTCCTTGTCCTCGGCCTCGACGTCGATCACCGTGGGGTGAATGACGTCGCCCTTGCGGGAGTTGAGGTACTTCACGAAGTCGACGATGCCGCCTTCGTAGTGGTACGTGACCGTGCGAGCCTGCTCGTCGTCGCTGGTGTCGGCGGTGTCCGCGCCGGCCACCGCCTTGGCCGACTCGCGCTCGTCCGTGAGCTTGATCGTCAGGCCCTTGTTGAGGAAGGCCATCTCCTGGAAGCGCCGCGAGAGCGTCTCGAAGGAGTACTCGGTGGTCTCGAAGATGTCGCCGTCGGCCCAGAAGGTGACCGTGGTGCCGGTGTCCTTGGTGGCTTCGTGCCGCTCAAGCGGGGCGGTCGGGGCGCCCCCCTTGTAGTCCTGCGTCCACCGGTAGCCGTCGGTCTTGATGTCGACGGAGAGCTTGGTGGAGAGCGCGTTCACCACGGAGACACCGACGCCGTGCAGACCACCGGAGACGGCGTAACCGCCGCCGCCGAACTTGCCGCCCGCGTGCAGCACGGTGAGCACGACCTCGACGGCCGGCTTCTTCTCGACGGGGTGGATGCCGACGGGGATGCCACGGCCGTTGTCGACGACGCGTACGCCGCCGTCGGGCAGGATCGTGACGTCGATCGTGTCCGCGTGGCCGGCCAGGGCCTCGTCGACGGAGTTGTCCACGACTTCCTGCACCATGTGGTGCAGGCCGCGCTCACCGGTCGAGCCGATGTACATGCCGGGCCGCTTGCGGACCGCGTCCAGACCCTCGAGGACGGTAATCGCGCTGGCGTCGTACGAGGCGGTGACCTCGCCGTTGACGCCGGCGGCGGTGGACGGGGTGTTCTCGTTGGGGTTGCCGGAATCGGCCACGAAGCGCCCTTTCTGGCACAGCACAGGCCTGGCTCCCGGCGGTGTGCCGGAGCGGCTGCGACGTTCGCTACTCGGTTTTTACGACCGGCCCCCACATCTGGGGCAGGATTAGCTTCCAGTCTACCGGTAGCGCCGACAGTGATGGGGGTTTGCCGGTACCTGAGTCCGCATGTGCCGCCCTGAACCGGCCGCTGACGACTCCCCATATCTGGCCCGGGGCTCAAAGAGGCTCACAGCGGCACTCAGCGCTTCGGGCTGTCAACCCTCCACTACGGTGAGGGACACCCCTGGTCCCCCACGCGTTTCAGGACCTATCCGTAGGTGTCGCCGGGCCCCGTCGAACCCGGGGCCCGCAAGGGTCCGAAGCGCCGGGTGGGCCCCTGCGGGCCGTACACCTTGATCAGCTTCACGGTGCCCTGGCCGAGGTCCTGGTTGAGCCGCGCCACCAGCTGCGGGGCGAGCAGGCGCAGCTGGGTGGCCCAGGCCGTGGAGTCGCACTGGACGGTCAGGACCCGCTCGTCCTCGTCGTACTTCTGCGGTACGCAGTGCTTGGCGAGGTCCTCGCCGACGATCTGCGGCCAGCGCCCCATCACGCCGCCCACCGCGGCCGGGGTCTCCCAGCCGCGCTCGGTGATCAGCCGGTTGATGGCGGCGCCGAGCGGCAGCGGGTCGCGGCCGTCGGCCCGTGCTCCGGACCTCAGTCCGCCGCCGCGCCTGGCCTGCTTCTTCTGCTGCGCCGCGTCGCCACGCGCGCGTGCCTGTTCTTTTGCTGCCCGCAGGGCGACTCGTGCGAGATCGACGCCGCTGGGTTCGGCGGGCTTGGGAGTCTCCCCGGCCGGCTTCTCGTCGCTGCTCATACGCGGCTCACCTCGCCTCCGGACACGGCATAGCGCGTGCCCGTCAGTACGCCCGGCACGTCGTCGTCGACCGCCGCCGTCACCAGGACCTGCTCACCCGGAGCCACCAGCTCCGCGAGCCGCTCGCGCCGCCGCGCGTCCAGCTCGGCGAAGACGTCGTCGAGCACCAGGACCGGCTCATTGCCCTCGGCCCGCAGCAGGTCGTACGAGGCGAGGCGCAGGGCCAGCGCGTACGACCAGGACTCGCCATGGCTGGCGTACCCCTTCGCGGGCAACTGCCCGAGGTTCAGGAGCAGATCGTCGCGGTGCGGCCCGACCAGGGTCACGCCCCGCTCGATCTCCTGTTTGCGTACGTCGGCGAGTGCGGCCAGGACCTGCTCGTAGAGCTCCTCGCGCGTCAGCCCGGGGCCCTGTGCCGACGGCTTGTACTCCAGGGCGATCGGCCCGCCGCCGGGCGCCAGTTGCTCGTACGCCTTGTCGGCGAGCGGCTGCAGCGTGGCGATCAGGTCGAGCCGCTGGGCCAGCAACTCGGCGCCCACGCGCGCCAGATGCTGGTCCCAGACGTCCAGCGTGGACATGTCCATCGAGCGGCCGCCGTGCCTGCGGGCCATGGCGGCCGACTTCAGCAGGGTGTTGCGCTGCTTGAGGACGCGCTCGTAGTCGGAACGCACGCCCGCCATCCGCGGGGACCGGGCGGTAATCAGTTCGTCGAGGAAGCGCCGGCGCTCGCCGGGGTCGCCCTTGACCAGGGCGAGGTCCTCGGGCGCGAACAGGACCGTCCGGACGATTCCCAGTACGTCACGTGGCTTGACCTGCGAAGACCGGTTGATGCGGGCGCGGTTGGCGCGCCCCGGGTTGAGCTCCAGCTCGACCAGCTGCTGTCGCTCGCCCTGCCGGACCGCGGCTCGGATGATCGCGCGGTCGGCGCCCATGCGGACGAGCGGAGCGTCGGACGAGACCCGGTGGCTGCCGAGCGTGGCGAGATAGCCGACCGCCTCGACGAGGTTGGTCTTGCCCTGACCGTTGGGGCCCACGAACGCGGTGACGCCCGGGTCGAGTGGGACCTCGACCCGGCCGTACGAGCGGAAGTCGGCGAGCGACAGATGCGTGACGTGCATTTCTGGGCGCCGACCTCCCCCGGCTGCTGTGCACATGACGCGCACAGCCTGTGGACTAGTTCTTCTCGACCGCGTGGCCGCCGAACTGATTGCGCAGCGCCGCGATCATCTTCATCTGCGGCGAGTCCTCCTGGCGCGAGGCGAAGCGCGCGAAGAGGGACGCGGTGATCGCGGGCAGCGGCACGGCGTTGTCGATGGCGGCTTCCACAGTCCAGCGGCCTTCGCCGGAGTCCTGTGCATAACCCTTGAGCTTGGCCAGGTGCTCGTCATCGTCCAGGGCGTTGACCGCGAGGTCGAGCAGCCAGGAGCGGATGACCGTGCCCTCCTGCCAGCTGCGGAACACCTCACGGACGTCGGTCACCGACTCGACGGCCTCGAGCAGCTCCCAGCCCTCGGCGTAGGCCTGCATCATCGCGTACTCGATGCCGTTGTGGACCATCTTCGCGAAGTGCCCGGCGCCGACCTTGCCGGCGTGCACGGAGCCGAACTCGCCCTCGGGCTTGAGGGCGTCGAAGACCGGCTGCACCTTGGCGACGTCGGCCTTGTCGCCGCCGTACATCAGCGCATAGCCGTTCTCCAGGCCCCAGACGCCGCCGGAGACGCCGCAGTCGACGAAGCCGATGCCCTTGGCGGCGAGCTCCGCCGCGTGCTTCTCGTCGTCCGTCCAGCGGGAGTTGCCGCCGTCCACGACGACGTCGCCGGGCTCGAGCATCGAGGCCAGGTCGTCGATCGTGGACTGCGTCGCTTCGCCGGCCGGGACCATGACCCAGACCACGCGGGGGCCCTTCAGCTTGCCCACAAGCTCCTGCAGGCTGTGGACATCCGCGAGGTCCGGGTTGCGGTCGTATCCGATGACGGTGTGGCCTGCGCGGCGGATGCGCTCGCGCATGTTGCCGCCCATCTTGCCGAGACCGACGAGACCGAGCTCCATCAGTGCTGTTCCTTAGTGAGACTGTGCGGTTTCGGGCCGTTCGTACCCACGTCCGAGCCTACGCCGGGACCTTCGGGCACACCTGTCGGCCCGTACCGCTCAGCTGTGCGGCGAAACCGCCGCACAGCCCCTGGCCTCAGCCGCTGAGTCGCACCGGCATGATCAGGTACTTGTACGCGTCGTCCGCCTCGGCATCCACCGCGGGCCGGCCGCTGAGCAGCGCGGGTTTGGTGGACGTCGTGAAGGACAGCTGCGCGGCCGGGGAGTCGATCGCGCTCAGGCCGTCGAGCAGGAACGTCGGGTTGAAGGCGATCGAGACGTCGTCGCCCTCGAGCTGGGCGTCGACCCTTTCCACAGCCTGTGCGTCGTCGCTGGAGCCGGCCTCCAGGATCAGCACGCCCTGCTCGAAGCTGAGCCGCACCGGGGTGTTCCGCTCGGCCACCAGGGCCACGCGCTTCACGGCCTCGACGAACGGGGCGGTCTCGATGACCGCGACCGAGTTGAACTCCGTCGGGAAGAGCGTCTTGTACTTGGGCAGGTCGCCCTCGAGCAGACGCGTGGTCGTCCGGCGGCCGGCGCCCTCGAAGCCGATCAGACCCTCGCCCGCGCCAGAGCTGGACAGGGCGATAGTCACGCTGTCGCCGCTGGTCAGCGACTTGGCGGTGTCGAGCAGGGTCTTCGCGGGCACCAGGGCGACCGCGGAGATGTCCGGCACCTCGGGCTTCCACAGGAACTCGCGGACCGCGAAGCGGTAGCGGTCGGTGGAGGCCAGCGTGACCGTGTCGCCCTCGATCTCGATGCGCACACCGGTGAGCACCGGCAGCGTGTCGTCACGACCGGCGGCGATGGCCACCTGGGCGGCGGCGGAGGCGAAGACCTCACCGGGCACGGTGCCGGTGGCGGTCGGCATCTGCGGCAGCGCCGGGTACTCCTCCACAGGCAGGGTGTGGAGTGTGAATCGCGAGGAGCCGCAGACCACGGTGGCGCGTACACCGTCTGTGGAAATCTCGACCGGCCTGTTGGGGAGGGCGCGGCAGATGTCCGCGAGCAGCCGCCCGGAGACGAGAACGCTGCCGTCCTCCTCGACCTCGGCCTCCACCGAGACCCGTGCCGACACCTCGTAGTCGAAGCCGGAGAGGCTCAGTGCGCCGTCCTCCGCCTTCAGGAGCAGGCCGGCCAGGACAGGCGCCGGCGGTCGGGCAGGGAGGCTACGAGCCGCCCAGGCCACTGCCTCCGCCAGTACGTCGCGCTCTACCCGGATCTTCACCGTAAGCCGCCTCCTGCTGATGCCTGGCTGCTCGCCCTGCTGGTCTTCGTGATCTGTCTGTTCTTGGTTGGCGGATCCCCAGGGTGGGGAGAACGCCGGGGACCAGTCTGACGTACGGCACCGACACTCGGTGCGGGTCGGGGTCAAGTCGCGACGAGCGGTCAGGCGAGCTCCGAGCTCGAGTTGTGCACAGGCCCCACTTCGAGGCGAATTCCCAGCTCTCTCTACTTGGTCGTAGTAGTAGGGGCTGTGGAAACGGTGGAAAACCTCGTATGCGCAGGTCAGACCCACTTTTTTGTCCACCGCGCCTGTGGGTGGAGGCAGTGGAAAACCCCTGGCATCTGTGGAGAACGGAAAGTTCTGCACAGGCGGTGCACAGGCAGGGCCGACTTCTCCCCAGCGCTGTCCCCAGGTTTTCCCGGCTTCCCCACAGCCCAACCGAGCCCCTCGGTGTGACGCCTTTCACTCGACCCGGTGAGAGGGCGCGTTGCGTTGCCGAACAGTGGACAGCCGTGTGGAGAAGCTGGGGACAACTGCTCGATCCCTGTGGGCCGCCGGTGGACAACGCGGTGACGAGATCACGGGCGCGTACATCTTCCACAGCCTGTGGAGATCTTTTGTCCACGAATCCACAAGCGTCTGACCTGGGTTGATGACCCGTCAACAGGGTTGCCTGTGGACGCAGTATGGACAACTTCCCAGTCCCCAGGGTGTGGACGGGGATTCAGGCACAAATCTGTGGAGAACTGGCCTGATCCACAAGGGAATCGAACACCGGGTGCCGGCGCCGAGCGTGTGGCGGGCACGCTTCGAGGGCATGTCGGGCTGTCAAAGCGCGCGTGCAGGGCCGTCGAAGCGTGCCCGCAGGGCCGTCGAAGGGCGCGTGCGAGGCCGTTGAAGAGCACCTGCCGCGCTGTCGGGGCACGCAAAAGGCGCCCCGGAATCGCGTCCCGGAGCGCCCTGCGGAGCCGGCCGTCTGTTGCTGTCCGCCGCTTCTGTCAGCCGTTCTTGATGCGGTTGGTCAGCTCGGTCACCTGGTTGTAGATGGAGCGCCGCTCGGCCATCAGCGCCCGGATCTTGCGGTCCGCGTGCATGACGGTCGTGTGGTCGCGGCCGCCGAACTGCGCGCCGATCTTCGGCAGCGAGAGGTCGGTCAGCTCACGGCACAGATACATCGCGATCTGCCGGGCCGTCACCAGGACGCGGCTGCGCGAGGAGCCGCACAGGTCGTCCACCGTGAGCCCGAAGTAGTCGGCGGTGGCGGCCATGATGGCCGTCGCGGTGATCTCCGGTGCCGCGTCCTCGCCGCCCGGGATCAGGTCCTTGAGGACGATCTCGGTGAGACCGAGATCCACCGGCTGCCGGTTGAGGCTCGCGAAGGCCGTCACCCGGATCAGCGCGCCCTCGAGCTCGCGGATGTTGCGCGAGATCCGGGACGCGATGAACTCGAGCACCTCCGGCGGGGCGTTGAGCTGCTCCTGCACCGCCTTCTTACGGAGGATCGCGATACGCGTCTCCAGCTCCGGCGGCTGTACGTCGGTGATCAGGCCCCACTCGAACCGGTTGCGCAACCGGTCCTCCAGGGTCACCAGCTGCTTGGGCGGTCGGTCGCTGCTGAGCACGATCTGCTTGTTGGCGTTGTGGAGCGTATTGAAGGTGTGGAAGAACTCCTCCTGCGTCGACTCCTTGTCCGCGAGGAACTGGATGTCGTCGACAAGGAGGATGTCCATCTCGCGGTACCGCTTGCGGAAGCTGTCGCCCTTGCCGTCGCGGATCGAGTTGATGAACTCGTTGGTGAACTCCTCGGAGCTCACGTACCGCACCCGCGTGCCGGGGTAGAGGCTGCGCGCGTAGTGGCCGATGGCATGCAGCAGGTGCGTCTTGCCGAGGCCCGACTCCCCATAGATGAAGAGGGGGTTGTACGCCTTCGCGGGCGCCTCGGCGACGGCGACCGCGGCGGCATGCGCGAAGCGGTTCGAGGCGCCGATGACGAAGGTGTCGAAGAGGTACTTCGGGTTCAGGCGCGCGGTGGGCTCGCCGGGACCGGTCGCCGGCGCGGGCTGTGCGGCCAGCGGGCCGGGGGCGCCGCCCGAGGAGGAGCGCGGTGGGGCGCCGTGGCCGCTCCGGTCGCCGGGGGACCGGTGGTCCGGGTGGCTGCCCGGTCCGTTGCGGCCGCCGCGGCCCGCGGGCGGCTCGGAGTGGTCCCGACGCTCGGGGCGCTGCTGCTCGTACGGGGAGCGGTCCTGCTGCTCGTACGAGGGGCGCTCGGGCTGCTGCCGGTAGTCGTGCTGCGGCTGCTGCGAGGACGGCGATGCGTACGGGTCGCGTTCGGGGAAGCCGAGGCGGGGCTGCTGCCAGCCGTAGTCGTCCTGTGTCGGCCGCGGCCAGGCGCCGGGTGCGGGGCGCTGGTAATCGGGGTAGGCGGGGCGCGCGGTCGGGAGCTGGTCGTCGTGCGGGCCCTGGTGCTGGTCCGGGCGGCCGGTGGGTCCGTCGTCGCGGCGGCCGTAGCTCTCGTACTGGTCCCGCTGGTCCCGGTTGTCGCGGCCCTGGCCGGGCTCCTCGTAGCGCGGCTGGTCCTCGTAGCGGCTCTGCGGCCGTAGGCCGTCCTGGGGCCCCTGGTCCTCGTACCGCGGCACCGGAGGCGCGGGCGGCGTCGGAGCGGGCTCCCCGACGGAGTCGTCGACCGTGATGGCGATGCGGATCGGGCGGCCGCACTCCCGGCTCAGGGTCTCGCTGACGATGGGCGCGAGCCGACCCTCCAGGACCCCCTTGGCGAACTCGTTCGGCACCGCGAGCAGAGCGGTGTCGGCGACCAGAGCCAGCGGCTGGCAGCGCTTGATCCAGATCTCGTCCTTCGCCTCGACTCCCTGACCGCGTCCTTCGCCGAGGAGATGTTCCAGCACTCGTGGCCACACTGCGGCAAGATCGGCAGGTACGTCAGCCACAGGGCACGCTCTCTCACGGGGTCCCACGAAGGTGTGGTTCTTGGGACGGGCGGGATAAAAATCGGATGGCGCGGAGGGAAGGGAACGAATCGGAGTTCAGCCACGGTAGTCAGGGCGACCGCTGCGGTTCAAGTTGTTGTCCACAGGCTGTGCACAGTGTCCCCCACCGCACCGCCGGTTTGACCGGATGGCGTAGCCGCGCGTACCGTAACCAGGTCGAGTTGTCGATGGCTGCTGCCGCCTGCCTCCGATGGGCATGGATCGCGGTCTCTGATCATTCAGAGTCGTGAAAGCGGTGCACTCGGGCGTATTGCGAGCTCCTCGCGGGCGCACGGTGACAGCCAAGCGACGCCCCGCCGTCATCCGATCATTTCTGGAGCCCCCGAGTGAGCAAGCGCACCTTCCAGCCGAACAACCGTCGTCGCGCGAAGACCCACGGCTTCCGGCTGCGGATGCGTACCCGTGCCGGCCGCGCCGTCCTGGCGTCCCGCCGTGGCAAGGGTCGCGCCCGCCTTTCCGCCTGATCTAACAGGTCATGACGTCGTGCTGCCTACCGACAACCGGCTGAGGCGGCGCGAAGACTTCGCGACCGCGGTACGACGAGGACGCCGGGCAGGACGCCCGCTACTCGTCGTCCATCTACGCAGCGGTGCCACGGACCCGCACGCGCCTGGGGAGAGCGTTCCCCCGACGCGTGCGGGTTTCGTCGTGAGCAAGGCCGTGGGTGTAGCGGTCGTACGCAACCTGGTGAAGCGACGCCTTCGCCACTTGATGCGAGAACGACTGGCCCAGCTGCCCCCCGGTAGCCTGGTAGTCGTACGAGCGCTGCCCGGAGCGGGCGACGCCGACCAAGCTCAGCTGGCCCGAGACCTGGATGCCGCCCTTCAGCGGCTGCTGGGAGGGGGCGCGCGATGAAGTACCCATTGCTTGCACTGATCAAGCTCTACCAGTGGACCATCAGCCCGTTGCTGGGGCCGGTGTGCAAGTACTACCCGTCGTGCTCCCACTATGGCTTCCAAGCCATCGACCGGCATGGCGCGGTCAAGGGGACGGCACTCACCGCGTGGCGCATCCTGCGGTGCAATCCGTGGTCGCACGGTGGTGTCGACCATGTGCCGCAGCGAAAGCGTCCGCGGTGGCACGAAATGCTGCGTAACGCCTGGCGTACCAAGGGCGGGCACTCCGCTGCTGAGGACAAGCAGTCCAGCCCTGCCGCCGAGACCTCGCCCCACGCTCAAGGAGCCTGATTAGTGGACACGATTGCCAGTCTGTTCAGCTTTATCACCACACCCGTTTCCTGGGTCATCGTCCAGTTCCACTCGCTGTACGGGAAGATCTTCGGTCCCGACACGGGCTGGGCCTGGGGCTTGTCCATCGTGTCCCTGGTGGTTCTCATCCGGATCTGCCTGATCCCGCTCTTCGTGAAGCAGATCAAGGCCACTCGCGGTATGCAGACGCTGCAGCCCGAGATGAAGAAGATCCAGGAGCGCTACAAGAACGACAAGCAGCGCCAGTCCGAAGAGATGATGAAGCTGTACAAGGAGACGGGTACCAACCCGCTCTCCTCGTGCCTTCCCATCTTGGCGCAGTCGCCGTTCTTCTTTGCCCTGTACCACGTGCTGAACGGCATCGCGTCGAACAAGGAGATCGGCTTCATCGACGGGCCGCTCCTGGCGAGCGCCCAGAAGGCCCACATCTTCGGTGCTCCGCTGGCCGCGAAGTTCATGGACAGCACGGAGAAGGTCGAAGCCCTCGGCGCCACGCTGATGGACGTCCGCGTCGTCACCGCGATCATGATCGTGATGATGTCGTTCTCGCAGTTCTACACGCAGCGCCAGCTGATGACGAAGAACGTCGACATGACGGTGAAGACGCCGTTCATGCAGCAGCAGAAGATGCTGATGTACGTCTTCCCGGTCATCTTCGCCGTGTTCGGCATCAACTTCCCCGTCGGTGTTCTCGTCTACTGGCTGACCACCAACGTGTGGACCATGGGCCAGCAGATGTACGTCATCCGCCAGAACCCCACCCCGGGCAGCAAGGCGCAGGAGGCTTACCTCGACCGCCTGAAGGACAAGCTCGTCCGGCACGAGGGCGGCAAGATGCGACGCAGCGAGCGGAACGTCGCCAAGCTGATCGTTGCCAAGGACATCAAGGACCGCAAGGAAGCCGAGCGCAAGTTCATCACCGGTCTGCGGGGCGAGGGGCTGGCCGTACAGCCTGACGGCCTCGTGGTGAAGAGCGACTCGTCCGTCGCGGTGCTCGACGCCGACGGCGACGCGCCGGCCGGCGGCCCCGCCAAGCGCCAGCAGCCCAAGCGGCAGAGCAAGTCCCAGCGCCAGTCCGGCGCGGCCAAGAGCGACCCGGCCGAGCAGGACTCTCCCGAGACGGTCGGCAAGACCTCGCTGGAGAAGTCCGACGAGCCGCAGGACGCCAAGGCCGAGGAGCCACAGGACGCCAAGCCCCAGGCCAAGGCCGCGGCCGGCAAGACCGGCACCGGAACCCGCAGCAAAGCCAAGTCCGGACAGCGCAAGGGCCAGCAGCGGCCCAAGCACCCGTCCAAGAAGTAAGAAGGAGTCCATCCCGTGACGGACGGCACCACCACCGAAGCCCCTGCTGAGGCCGGCGACACCCTGACCCGCCTCGAGCAGGAGGGCGAGATCGCGGCGGACTACCTCGAGGGTCTGCTGGACATCGCCGACCTCGACGGCGACATCGACATGGACGTCGAGGCCGATCGGGCCGCTGTCTCGATCATCAGCGACTCCGGCGGCCGCGACCTGCAGAAGCTGGTCGGCCGCGAGGGCGAGGTGCTCGAAGCACTTCAGGAGCTGACCCGTCTCGCGGTGCACCGAGAGACGGGGGACCGCAGCCGGCTGATGCTGGACATCGCGGGCTACCGTGCCAAGAAGCGCCAGGAGCTTTCTGAAATCGGCGCCAAGGCGGCGGCCGAGGTGAAGAGCAGCGGCGAGCCGGTCAAGCTCCAGCCGATGACGCCCTTCGAGCGCAAGGTCGTACACGACGCGGTCAAGTCCGCCGGGCTGCGCAGCGAGTCTGAGGGCGAGGAGCCGCAGCGCTTCGTCGTCGTGCTCCCTGCCTGATCGGCACGCGTTTTCCGGCCCCGTCTGTTCGCAGGCGGGGCCGATCTTTGTCAGCCTGATAGTCAGCACCCAGTGCGGTACGGAAGGACGGTCCCCGTGACGGAGGCAGCAGAGCTCCCCCCGGCGCCGGAGCAGGCCCGGACGGTATTCGGCGAGCGTTTCGCGGATGCGGTCCGGTATGCCGAGCTGCTGGCCGATGCCGGTGTGCGGCGTGGGCTGATCGGCCCCCGCGAGGTGCCCCGGTTGTGGGAGCGCCATCTGCTGAACTGCGCGGTGCTGTCCGAGGTCGTCCCTGAGGGGGTGACCGTGTGCGACGTCGGCTCCGGTGCGGGTCTGCCCGGCATCCCGCTGGCCCTGGTCCGTCCGGACCTCAAGATCACGCTGCTCGAGCCGCTGCTCAGGCGCACCAACTTCCTCACCGAAGTGGTGGAACTCCTTGGCCTCGACCATGTGACGGTCGTTCGGGGACGGGCCGAGGAAGTACTGGGCAAGCTGCCGCCCGTCCACGTGGTCACCGCTCGCGCTGTGGCACCGCTGGACCGCCTGGCGGCCTGGGGTGTTCCACTGCTGCGCCCGTACGGCGAGATGCTGGCCCTCAAGGGCGACACCGCCGAAGAGGAGATCAAGGGGGCGGGGGCGGCGCTGAGCAAGCTCGGTGCTGTGACGACCTCTGTGCTGCATGTTGGCGAGGGCATTGTCGACCCGCTGTCCACTGTCGTACGGGTCGAGGTCGGGGAGAGCCCGGGAGGCGTGCGCTTCGCGGCCAAGCGCGCGAAGGCGGCACGAACGGGACGTGTGCGCCGCCGTCGCTGATCCGTCCTGATGACCAGCCGTAGGCCACACAAGCTGCCAAACGTACCCACGCCGGAGTGTCGCGCGGTTATGGGGCTGACGGCTAGGCATCGTGTTTCACGTGAAACGTCGCTCACTGCTGCATGGGATCATCAGTCGCGGTCGCACCGCGTCCTCGCGTGATCGCGGACCCCTCTCAGGGGGGACAGAGTTGTCCACAGAGGTGGATTCCTCCACAGAAGACCGGGCCTCGCTGGTTCACGACCCCGAAGGCATGGGAGGCTCTGTTCATTCCGAGCCTGAAGTCGAGGAGAGTGAAGCCTTGCGGTCCAACGCCAACATCGCGGGACCGATGACCGATCCGGTCCCCGGTCCCCGTACCGAGTCGGTGGGGGAGGATGTTTCACGTGAAACACCGCCCCCGATGGACGACACCCCCATCGGTCGCGCTGCCCAACTGGCAGTAGAGGCGCTGGGTCGAGCCGGCGAGGGTCTCCCACGACCCGAGCAGACCCGGGTCATGGTGGTCGCCAACCAGAAGGGCGGGGTCGGCAAGACCACCACCACGGTCAATATGGCCGCCTCACTCGCGCTGCACGGTGCGCGGGTTCTGGTGGTCGACCTCGACCCGCAGGGCAACGCTTCCACGGCCCTGGGGATCGACCATCACGCCGAAGTCCCTTCCATCTACGACGTGTTGGTGGAGAGCAAGCCGCTCTCCGAGGTCGTGCAGCCGGTCCCCGATGTCGAGGGCCTCTTCTGCGCTCCTGCCACGATCGATCTCGCCGGTGCGGAGATCGAGCTGGTGTCGCTGGTGGCCCGCGAGAGCAGGCTGCAGCGTGCGATCCAGGCGTATGAGCAGCCCCTCGACTACATCCTCATCGACTGCCCGCCCTCGCTGGGGCTGTTGACGGTCAACGCATTGGTGGCGGGCGCAGAGGTGCTCATCCCCATCCAGTGCGAGTACTACGCGCTCGAAGGCCTCGGCCAGCTGCTGCGCAATGTCGACCTGGTGCGCGGTCACCTCAACCCCGATCTGCACGTGTCGACCATCCTGCTCACCATGTACGACGGCCGGACCCGGCTCGCCTCCCAGGTGGCCGACGAGGTGCGCAACCACTTCGGTGAAGAAGTCCTTAGGACGAGCATTCCCCGTTCGGTCCGTATCTCGGAGGCGCCCAGCTACGGGCAGACCGTGCTGACCTACGATCCCGGATCAAGCGGTGCGCTCTCCTATCTCGAAGCAGCCCGGGAGATGGCGCTGCGCGGGGTCGGGGTGCGCTATGACGCACAGCACGGCCAGACAGGCGCACAGAACGATCAGCAGAGCATGGCGGAGGGGATCCAGTGAGCGAGCGACGTAGAGGTCTGGGGCGCGGACTCGGCGCTCTGATCCCCGCGGCCCCGACCGCGGAGAAGTCGGCACCGCCGGCCATGGGCGGGGCAACGAGCTCCCCCTCGGCCGTGCCGGTGCTCACCGCCGAGCGTGGTGTGGCCGCCGCGAAGGTGGCGACCCTTCCGCAGGGCAACGTTCCACGTGAAACGGAAGAGCCCACCGTCGAGGCCGTGGTGGTGGAGGAGCCTTCTGCCGGAGCTCATTTCGCCGAGCTGCCGCTGGACTTCATCACCCCCAACCCGCGACAGCCGCGCGAGGTCTTCGACGAGGACGCTCTGGCCGAGCTCATCACCTCCATCAAGGAGGTCGGGCTTCTTCAGCCGGTTGTCGTACGGCAGTTGAGTGCTTCCCGGTACGAGCTCATCATGGGCGAGCGCCGCTGGCGTGCCTGCCGTGAGGCCGGCCTGGAGCGGATTCCCGCGATCGTGCGGGCCACGGAGGACGAGAAGCTTCTCCTGGACGCGCTCCTGGAGAACCTGCACCGAGCACAGCTGAACCCGCTGGAAGAGGCCGCGGCCTACGACCAGTTGCTGAAGGACTTCAACTGCACGCACGACCAGCTGGCGGACCGGATCGGTCGCTCACGCCCGCAGGTCTCCAACACCCTGCGTCTGCTCAAGCTGTCGCCGGCGGTGCAGCGCAGGGTCGCCGCCGGGGTGCTGTCCGCGGGTCATGCTCGGGCGCTGCTCTCCGTCGAGGACTCCGAGGAACAGGAGCGGCTCGCTCATCGCATCGTGGCCGAAGGGCTGTCGGTGCGTGCGGTCGAGGAGATCGTGACCCTGATGGGGTCCCGGCCGAAGACAGCGCCGCGGAACAAGGGCCCTCGGGCCGGAGGTCGTCTGTCGCCGGCGCTGACCGATCTCGCCTCTCGCCTCTCGGACCGGTTCGAGACGCGGGTGAAGGTGGACCTGGGACAGAAGAAGGGCAAGATCGTCGTGGAGTTCGCCTCCATGGACGACCTGGAGCGCATCCTGGGCACGCTCGCCCCGGGTGAGGGGCCGGTCCTCGAGAAGAGCCTCACAGAGGACGAGGACGACGAGAGCTGAGGCCTCGTGCCACTGCGAGAGCGGGCGGTGTCCGGTGTGTACCGGAACACGGCCCGCTCTTTGCTTTCTGGCGGTTTCGATGCAATCGCATGGTGGATACGATGCGCTCAGGTATGGCGCATCCACCTGGCGGCACCTCTGGAGAGGGAGGCGGGGGCCATGCGATCGATGAACCGCACCGGGCTGATGACTGCGGGCCTTGGGCTGGGCGCGGTCGGCGGTTTCGTCGGCAGTCTGCTCAAGGAACGGAGCACTCTGACCGCCGCCCGTGGTGCGGCGGGCGTAGGAAGCGAGGAACTGCCTTCATGGGGCGTCGGCTCGTACCGCTCACGCTGGACAACCTCTCGGACCTTCCCAAGCGCTGCCGTGCGTGTGTCTTCTGGGAGCTGGATCCGGTCAGTGGGCAGGCCGCGGTAAAGGCGGGCACTCCCGAGCTGGAGAAGGAAGCCTGGATCTCCGCGGTGCTGCTTGAGTGGGGTTCCTGCGGTCGGGTCGTCTATGTCGACGAGATCCCGGTTGGCTTTGTGCTGTACGCCCCGCCGGCGTACGTGCCGCGCTCCACCGCGTTTCCCACGAGCCCGGTGTCACCGGACGCCGTACAGCTGATGACGGCATGGATCATGCCGGGCTATCAGGGGCAGGGACTTGGCCGGGTGGTGGTGCAGACCGTGGCGAAGGATCTGCTGCGAAGAGGCTTCAAGGCGATAGAGGCCTTCGGGGATGCCCGCTGGAAGGAGCCCGCGTGTGTGCTGCCGGCGGACCATCTGCTCGCCGTGGGCTTCAAGACCGTACGACCGCATCCGGTTCATCCGCGGCTGCGGCTCGAGTTGCGTACGACGCTCTCCTGGAAGGAGGACGTCGAGTTGGCCCTCGACCGTCTCCTGGGTGCAGTCCAGAAGGAGCCTGCGTTGCGGCCGCTTTAGAGGTGCATGGGTAGACAGACGTGAAACGGGCCCGCCCCCTGCTACAGGGGGCGGGCCCGTTTCACGTGAAACAGTCCGCTCGCATCCGCTGCACGGAAGCAGCAGCTGCTACTTCGCAGCGATGAAGCCCTCGAGGTCGCGCTCGATGGCCGCCTTCGGCTTGGCGCCGACGATCGTCTTGGCCACCTCACCGCCCTGGTAGACGTTCAGGGTCGGGATCGACATGACGCCGTACTTGGCGGCGGTGGCCGGGTTCTCGTCGATGTTGAGCTTGGCGACGATGATCTCGTCGTGCTCGCCCGCGATCGCCTCGAGCGAGGGGGCGATCTGGCGGCACGGACCGCACCAGGCGGCCCAGAAGTCGACGAGCACGGGCTTGTCGCTCTTGAGGACCTTCTCCTCGAAGTCGGCGTCCGTCACGGTGATGGTGGCACCGGCCATGGCACTTTCTCCTTTGTTGCAGGGGGCGTTGGGGGAAGCAGGATCAGGCAGTTGCGGCGGCAGCGGTCTCGCTGTCGGCGAGCGCTGCAAGGAAGCGCTCGGCGTCCAGAGCGGCGGAGCAGCCGGTGCCCGCTGCGGTGATCGCCTGCCGGTAGGTGTGGTCCACGACGTCGCCGGCACCGAAGACGCCGGACAGGTTGGTGCGAGTGGAGGGGGCCTCGACCTTGAGGTAGCCCTCGCCGTCCAGCTCGAGCTGACCCTTGAAGAGCTCCGTGCGAGGGTCGTGCCCGACGGCGATGAAGAGGCCGGTGACCGGCAGCTCGGAGGTCTCACCGGTCTTGGTGTTGCGCAGGGTCAGACCGGAGAGCTTCTGCTCGCCGTGGATCTCGGCGACTTCGCTGTCCCAGGCGAACTTGATCTTCGGGTCGGCGAAAGCACGGTCCTGCATGGCCTTGGAGGCGCGCAGGCTGTCACGGCGGTGGACGATCGTCACGGACTTGGCGAAGCGCGAGAGGAAGGTCGCCTCCTCCATCGCGGTGTCGCCACCGCCGATCACGGCGATGTCCTGGTCCTTGAAGAAGAACCCGTCGCACGTGGCGCACCAGGAGACGCCGCGTCCGGAGAGCGCGTCCTCGTTGGGCAGACCGAGCTTGCGGTGCTGGGAACCGGTGGTGACGATCACGGACTTGGCGCGGTGCACCGTGCCGGCCGTGTCGGTGACGGTCTTGATCTCACCGGTGAGGTCGACCGCGACCACATCGTCCGGGATCAGCTCGGCGCCGAAGCGCTCGGCCTGGCCGCGCATGTTGTCCATGAGCTCGGGGCCCATGATGCCGTCCTGGAAGCCCGGGAAGTTCTCCACCTCGGTGGTGTTCATGAGCGCACCGCCGGCGGTGACGGCACCCTCGAAGACCAGCGGCTTCAGCGACGCGCGCGCGGTGTACAGCGCCGCCGTGTAGCCGGCGGGTCCGGAGCCGATGATGATCACGTTACGGACGTCGCTCACGGGTTGCTTCCTCGTCTCTGCGGACTGCCTACTGCCTCGGGCGGAGCCCCGTCTCAGGACTCTCACCCCACCCAACGGATCCTACGGGGCATGCATTCCCGTTTGGACCGAGAGCCGAGCGTGTCAGTACGCACAGGGCTACCGCAGGAGGCGCCCGTCGGGCTCAGCGACGAGGGTAGGTATGGGTGAACAGCACCTCGCCCTTGGCCGAGGCGGGTCCGTTCACGCAGCTCGCGTCGACGACGTACGCCGAGACGCGGCTGGTGTCGGTCGCATGAGGCAGCACCACGAGATAGGCGGCCGTGCCCTCATAGGTGCCCTTCTCCGTAGCGAGAGGAGTTGCCTCGCTGCTGATGCCCCGCTTGACGCATTCCGGCACATCGGGCTCCTTGCCGAACAGCGTGGGGGCCGTCTCCATCTCGGGGGTCCTGACTCCGCCGTCCGCGCTGTTCGCACCCGGACTGCGATGCGAGGGGTCGTCGGCCTTGGACGTCGACATGCTCTCCGTGAGTAGAGATTGCACCTGATCGCCCAGCTCTTTCTTGGAGAAGGCGCGGGAGTCCGACTGGTCGCTCGCCACTGTGCCGCCGGACTCCGAGCCGTTGTCGCCGGCGGACTGGATCAGCAGGGTGCCGAGACCGATGGCAGCCACCGTGGCGAGGGTCCCGAGCGCAGCCGCGGCGATGCGACGCCGACGCCGGGGAGCGGAGCGGCCAGGGCCGGTGGAGGCCCGAGGGTGGCCGGCGGGCCGGTCCACCGTGGGCGATGTTTCACGTGAAACATGTTCATCAGTTTCACGCGCGGCACTGGCTTCACGCGCGGTGTCGGCAATGTCCGGCTCCCGTGTGGGAGCGGTGGCATTCGATTCGTCCGGTGATGTGTCGATGCCCGGGAGTGAGGCATCCAGGAGCGCTTCCGCGGCCAGCGCGGCGTCGATTCGACCCGCCACGTCGGCGGGCATCTGCGGTGGTCCGGGCAGGGTGCCCAGCAGGCTGCGGATCTCCTCGAGGGAAGCGTGGACATCAGCGCACAGCACGCAGCCGTCCAGGTGGCGGCGTACGTCCGCGGTACGAGCCGGTGAGAGCAGGCCCTCCGCCAGCTCGGAGAGCTCCGATACTTCCGGGTGCTCGGCCGTGTCGGTCGTGGATGTCACGCTCGCCCACCTCCGCCCTTCACGGCAGCTGAATCGCTTGGTCCTGTGTCCCGAGGTCCTGTGTCCCCTGGCCCTGCTGCCGGTGGGACGGATGTCCCCTGCGTCCGGTTCCTTCCTGCGCCCGGCCTCTTGCCGTCCCCTCCTTCTCTGCCTGTGCCGCCGCTGTCCGTGCCGTCAGGACGCAGGTGGCGCAGGAGAGGCAGCAACCGGGCTCTGCCACGAGCGCAGCGGCTCTTCACCGTGCCCGTGGGTACGTCGAGGACGGCTGCGGCCTCCGCCACCGGATAGCCCTGCATGTCCACGAGGACGAGGGCCGCCCGCTGGTCGGGAGGAAGCGTGCCCAGTGCCTCGATCAGTTCGCGGTGGAGGTCGTGCCGCTCGGCGGGGGCAGAGGCGGACTCATGCGGTTCGAGGAGCTGCTCGAGGCGCTCGGTGTCGTCGACCGGCGAGGTCTTTCGGGAGGCGGCCTTGCGGGCCCGGTCGAGGCAGGCGTTGACCGTGATCCGGTGCAGCCAAGTGGTGACCGCGGACTGCCCACGGAACGTATGGGCGGCCCGATAGGCGGAGACCAGCGCGTCCTGCACCGCGTCCGCGGCCTCTTCGCGGTCTCCCAGGGTGCGCAGCGCCACCGCCCACAGGCGGTCGCGATGCCGGCGTACGAGCTCGCCGAAGGCGTCGGGGTCGCCGTCGACATGACGGGCCAGGAGATCCTGGTCGTTCACCTCGCCGTATGTGGCGTCGTGCACCGTTGAGCCCCTCCCCCCGGTCAGCCGCTCAGCTCGTGAACTTCACGTCCGTAATCGCCTGCTTGTACCCCGCGCTGCTGAACTGGTCCTTCGGCGCGTGCGGGACATCCGTCAGCCACACCAGCACGTAGCGGGTCTTGACGGCTTCCTTGCCCTTTGCCTTGAGCGAGGTGTCTGTGGTCGTGCCTGTCGCGATCTGCTTCATTGACGTCACGGAAGACGACGGTGACAGCGAGTTCGTTGCATACAGCTCGACAGTGGTGTGGTCGCCACCGTAGCGAAGAGCTATCGACGCGGCCGAGACGTTCTGTTCGGAGCCGAGGTCGTAGACGATGCCGACACCCTTCCGGTACGGCGCCAGCTTCGGACCGCCTATGAAGCTCTTGGTGCGCCAGTACGTGGAGCCGTTGCCGTCGTACGTCTTGCCGACGTCGGCCGGGTTCTGAAGCGCGCCTCCGCCGCCGTACTCCTCGGCGCCCTCGATCTTCAGAGGCCCGTTGGCGGGAGGCTTGTTCTTGTCTCCGCTGTCGTCCGTCTGGGAAGTCCCGCCGGAGTCACCGGACTTGTCGCGGTCCATGAGGGCGTCCGCGAGCTGCCAGCTGCCGAGGCCGAGGGCGGCGATCAGGAGGGCCGACACGGCCCACTTGAGGGCCTTGCCGGTACGGCTCTGCAGCGGGGCCGGAGGTGTGGCGGCAAGGGGCTGGGTGACGCCGGGCGGCATCGGCGGACGGCCGTACGTGCCCTGCTGGTAGGTGGTCCGCTGGTACGCGGGCGGAGTGGCGAACGTGGGCTCCGGCGGGCGGATGCGCGGCATCTCGCCGACGGCCTTGGCCAGCTCCTCGGGCGTGGTGCACGCAGGCTCCTGGCGGGACGCGGTCGCCCCGTCGTTGGCCAGCGCGCGCATGGCGAGCTCGGACAGCCCGCGGTGGACGCCCGCACGTACCTGGTCGGGTGCGATGAGGCCGACGGCCTTGGGCAGGCCCGTCAGACCGTATGCGTCGTCCTCGTACGGCCAGCGCTGGGTCAGCGAGGCGTACAGCAGCGCGCCGATTGCCTCGGTGTCGGTGCGCTGGGGGGTGTCGGAGGAGATGCCGCGCAGGGCGGCGTTCACCGCGAGGCCCCGAAGGCGGTACTGACCGGACGAGGTGCGCAGGACGGCGCTCGGGGTGAGCCGGAGGTGGGCGAGCCCCTCGCGGTGGGCGGCGGCCATGGCCTGGGCAACCTGGCTGACGAGCTGATAGGCGTCGTGCGGCTCCAGCGGGCCCGCCGCGAGGAGCGCGGTCAACTCCGTGGCGTCAGGCAGCCACTCATGGACCACGTAGACAAGGTCGTTCTCTTCGACGGCGTCGAGGACCTGTACAAAGCGCGGGTCGCCGAGGAGAGCCGAGGAACGCGCAGCGGAGAGCACCGAGCGGGCGCGTGGATGGTCCGCGGGCAGCAGGTGCACGCCGACGGCGCGACGGAGCTTCTCGTCCACCGCCCGCCAGCTGCTGAATCCGTCCAGACGGGTGACGCATTCCTCGAGTCGGTAGCGTCTGGCGAGCTTGTGGCCGCTGTGCAGTTCGGGCGGCGTGGCCTGCGGCCTGCCGGCTTCCGTACTGCCGACGGACTGCTGCGTGCCGTCGTCGTTCGCTGCTGTCTCCCGGCCCTGGGCCGCCCCGTCGGTCGTGGCCTGGCCCGCCTTCGCGGTCGGCGGCTCCCCGCCGCCTCCTGCTGCCACGTCGACGGCAGCTGTGCTCCGATCCGCCACCGTCGTTCCTGCCTCCCCATCCATTGCGCTCTGTACGACGCCAAACCCAATTGTGCCCACAGTCGGCCGGTATGCACGACACGCGGCAGACGATGATGGTTGTGCGCGACCGTCGGCTAGATCACCGGGTCAGCGGCCGAGACGTCCACGCACCATGCCCACCATGCCGTTGAGCTCCTCGATCCGCATCCTCCGTGCGGCGACGAAGAAGACACCGAGCAGCACGATCCCGCCCACCACCAAGGCCGCCAGCGAGCCGAGGGCGCCGCTGCCGAGGGCCTTGAGGAGCGCGAAGCCGACGGCGCCACCGGCGAGGGCCGCAGGGACCGAGGCTCCGACGAGCCTGGCGTACGTACGCATCACGTGCGCACCGTCCAGGTCGCCGCCCAGCCGCTTGCGCAGCCGGCTCCAGGCCACACCGACGCCGACGACGTAGGCCAGGCCGTAGGAGGCTGCCATGCCGACGACCGCCCAGCGGGCGGGGAGGACGAGGAAGGAGACCAGCGAGGCCGCCGCGTTGACCGCGGCCACGATGACCGTGTTGTAGAAGGGGGTCCGCGTGTCCTCGTATGCGTAGAAGCCACGCAGCACCACGTACTGCACGGAGTACGGGATGAGGCCGAGACCGAACGCCATCAGGACGTAGCCGATGTTCTGCGCGCCATCGGTGCCCGAGTAGAGCAGCGTGGCCATCGGGACGCCGAGGGCGAGGAAGGCGAAGGCGCACGGGACGATCGCCACCGCGGACGTTCTCAGCCCGTACGAGAGATCGTCGCGGACCGCCGCGGCGTCACCGTCATTGGCCGAGCGCGAGATACGGGGAAGCACCGCGGTCATCACGGACACCGTGATGATGGCCTGCGGCATCTGCCAGAGCAGCAGCGCGTAGTTGTACGCCGTGATGCCGGTGCCGGGATGTCCCTTGCCGGCGGAGACTCCGGCCGCGGTGGCGAGGTTGGTGACGACGACCATGCCGAGCTGGTTGGCGAGGACGAAGAAGAGCGTCCACTTGGCGAGCGCGGCGGTCTTGCCGAGCCCCTGGCCCTTCCAGTCGAAGCGCAGCTGCGGCTTGAAGCCCGCCTCGCGCAGGTACGGCAGCATCGCAAGGGCCTGGACGACGAGGCCGAGCAGGGTGCCGATGCCGAGGAGCTGGACGCCCTCCGGAGTGATTGTCGAGGTCTCGACGCCGGAGGACTTGGAGGTGCCGAAGGCCCAGATGAAAGCGCCGAAGGTGGCGATGATGATGACGTTGTTCAGGACCGGGGTCCACATCATCGCGCCGAACCGGCCGCGGGCGTTGAGGATCTGCCCGAGCACCACGTGCACACCCATGAAGAACATGGTGGGGATGCAGTAGCGGGCGAAGGTGACCGTGAGATCGAACTGCGCGCCTTCGTAGTCCTGCGCCATGAGGCGTACGAAGAGTGGGGCGGCCAGTACACAGACCACCGTGACGGCGCCGAGCAGCACGATGACCAGGGTGAGGAGCCGGTTGGCGTACGCCTCGCCACCGTCGTCGTCGTTCTTCATGGCCCGGACGAGCTGAGGGATGAAGACCGCGTTCATGGCGCCGCCCGCGACCAAGATGTAGATCATCGTGGGCAGGACGTTGGCGACCTGGTACGTGTCGTTGAGGGTGCCGACGCCGATCGCGGCGGCCATCACGAGGGTGCGCAGGAAGCCGGTGATGCGGGACACGAAGGTTCCCGCGGCCATCACCGCGCTGGACTTGAGGATGCTGGAGGTGCGGCCGCCCTTTTGGGCGGCGGGTGCGGGTGCGGGCGCCTGGGCCGGCGCCGCGGACGGGGACGGCACCGTCGGAGACTGCGCGGGCGGATGGGTGCCGCTGCCCTGCTGGTCGCGGAAGAGGTGCGCGAAGGCGTCCGGTTCGTGGCGCTCCTCGCCGGCCCGGGTGACCAGATCGTCCACGCCCACGAACTGCGTCGTACGGGCATCGTCGCCGTACGGCAGGTGACGGGACGGGCCGTCCGGCTCGGGTGCCGGGGTCTGCGCCCAGACGTTCGGGTCCGGGGCGTACGGCGGGGTCTGTGGCTGGGCGTAGAGCGGATGCGGCTCGGCATACGTGCCGGGCGGTGGCGGCGGGTGTGCCGCGCGGTCGTAGAGGGCCTCGGTCACCGGATCCTGGGCGGCCAGATCCTGCGCGCGGTACGGATCCTGGTCATAGGCGTCCTGGACGTACATGTCCGGGGCGGGCTGCTGTGCAGGGAACTGCTGGCCCGAGGGGTCGCTGCCGCCCGCGCCCTGGCCGCGGTCACCGTCGTACGGCGCGTTCATGCTTACCCCACCTCATCGGTCCCACGGCCCACCGGCCACATCGTTGCTCAACGGTCCACTCTCTCACCCGTGCCGGACGGGTCGGTGCTTTCCGGAGCGGTGTCCGGTGTCGGGTCACTCGGCTGCTCGGGATCGTCTTCCCCGGAGCTGCTTCCCGACTCCCCTTCCGGGCCGTCCTCCCCGCCGGCGTCGGCCTCTTCGGCCGCTCGCCGGGCCGCTGCCTTGCGCTGCGTGTACATCCGGAATCCGGCGAGGACGAGCAGGAGGACACCGCCAGCGATCACGAGCATGACGGTCGGGGTGACCTCGGTGACATTGACGTCGAACGGGATCGGATCGCCGTACGGTTCGCCGTCCGCGGTGAAGAGCTGCGCGGTCACGGGCACCGGGCCGTTGGCGTTGGCCGTCGTGGTGAACTTGATCGACTGGCTGTGCGCGGCGGAGACCTTGACGGGCTCCTCGTCGTAGGCTTTGTCGCCGATCTTGAGGCGGGCCGGCTTCGCCGAGGTGAGACGCAACGTCAGGTGCTCGACGCCCTGGACCAGGTTGTTCTGGATCGTCACCGGGATGGTTGCGCTGCGTCCCGAGAGTTTGACCTCCGTCTTCGGGATCAGCTTCACCTGGCTGGTCAGCTTGTCGAGCCAATCCTGTACGCCCGAGCGGTACGCGGAGGCCTCGTCCTTGTGCCCGCGCCAAGACGTGGACATCTCGCGGTCGATCGCCCGGCCGAAGGGCGGGACGACGCGATCCGGCTCGCTGAGGATGACCTTGAACTTGTCCAGCATCGACTTGGTCGTCTGAATATCCGTGAAGGCCTTCTCCGACAGCTCCTGACGGCTCAGCGCCTTGGGGTAGGAACTCGGCACCTGGGAGGTGGCCTTCGGGTCGGGCTTGGCCTTGGCGGCCGCGAGCAGGTCGTCGGACTGAGACCAGCGGTCGGCGCCAGGGGCGCCCAGGGCCGCGGCCATCGCCTGGGCCTGGCTGGTGGAGGGCATGCGCTGAGGGGCGACGACGATGTTGCGCTGCTTCTCCGGGTCCTGCAGCGTGATCATCTGGCTCTGGGCCAGGAACTCCTGCACGGCGAGCGTGGAGTTCTCAGCACTGCTCATGTCGCCCTGGAACGCGGTCGACAGGCGGGCGTCGGCGACCACTGCGGTGGTGCCGCCACCGATCGGCCTGGCCGCGGAGGGCGTGTACAGCAGGTTGCCCGTCTCGCGCAGGCTGTCGCTGCGGGCGATCACCGTGTGGGCGCCGGCCGAGGTGGCTACGTTGACGATCTTGGGGTCGATCGCGCCGTCGACGGGCCAGGAGAAGTCGGTGCTCGGCGTCACATGGAGGATGGTGTCCACGGTGCTGACGGCAGCATCCGTGGCGTCCTTGAGGTAGCCGAGGGAGCCCTCGCTGTTGTGGGCGAGAGAGGCGAGATCGGGATCGGCGTAGGGAAGAGCGACGACTTTCTTGTCCTTGACGGCTTGCTCGAGCCGGTTGAGCCAGTCCTTGGCGAGCTTGTTGTTCTTCCCGGGGGTGATGCTGCCGTCGGGGTTCTTGATGCGGTAGCCCTTGACCATCGCGTCGACCGAGGCGAGGAGGTCCGGGTCGATGACCCAGGTGACGGGCAGGTCGCTGCCCAGCGACAGCATCGTGTCCAAGCGGCCACCCGGAGCGATCTCCTCGGCCAGGCCGTCGTCCGTGAAGACCGGGGTCTGCTGCTCGTCCGAGCCCGTCTCGGCGGTCATGTGAACGCGGGAGATGAGCGGCCACATGTAGGTGAGCTTGGTCTTCTCCTCCGAGGCTTCGGGCTGCCACGGCAGGAAGGTCCGCTGGATGCCCAGCGTCTGGTCGTACGCAGGCTGGGCAGCCGTGCGACCGGTCAGGGTCACGCCCAGCTGGTAGATGCCCGCCGAGGAGAGATCGAGCTCCTTGACGGGGATGGAGAGCGTGAAGTCCTGCGGCACGTCGGGGGCGAGCTTGTCGAACTTCTCGACGTACTTGCCGCCGATGGGGCTGCCCTCGAGGCCTTGGGCGGTACCGACCCGTTTCGAGGCGTTGTCGATCTCGGTGCGTCCCGTCATCACCGGGCCGACCCGCAAATCGACGCGGGCGTCGGTGACGGTCTGCTTGGTCTTGTTGGTGACCTTGCCAGAGATGGTGAGGGTGTCGTCTTCGGTGGGGACGTTGGGAGTGAGCTCGTTGACCGAGACATCGACCGAGCGTGAGCCCGTGGCTTCCGCGTTGACGGCGTGCGCGGCGGGGGCGGAAGGCAGCTGCATCAGGCCGACGAGCAGAGGCGCCGCGGCAAGCAGCCCGGCGGTGCGCCGCAGCCACCGGCGGGCAGGTGAGGGAGTCATCCCCTGGAAGTCTGCCGCCTCGGCCACGCGCTCGTCCGTCCCTCGTCGTCAGTGGTCGTCGCAATTGCGTCCCCGCATGGTAACGAGACCGGCTGTGGCTAAGTGCCGCGGACTGCTCCACATGATCGGAAGCCAGGTCAGGGGCGGTGTCAGGGGGCCGGAGGGAAACAGGGACGCCTCGGCGGCCCAGGGCACGTACCCTTTTCTGTTGTGCCGAACGCCAATGAAGACAACCCCAGTGCACTGAGCCAGGTGCAGCGCCGCGCAGTCAGTGAACTGCTGCGGGTGTCCCCTGTCGCCGACGACCTCGCCCGCCGTTTTCAGGAGGCCGGGTTCTCGCTGGCGCTGGTCGGCGGGTCGGTTCGCGACGCGCTGCTCGGCCGGCTCGGCAACGACCTGGACTTCACGACCGACGCCCGCCCCGACGACGTACTGAAGATCGTCCGGCCGTGGGCGGACTCGGTGTGGGAGGTCGGGATCGCCTTCGGCACGGTCGGCTGCCAGAAGGCCGGCTACCAGATCGAGGTGACGACGTACCGCTCGGAGGCGTACGACCGCACCTCGCGCAAGCCCGAGGTGTCCTACGGCGACTCCATCGAGCAGGACCTCGTGCGCCGGGACTTCACGGTCAACGCGATGGCGGTGGCACTCCCGGAGAAGGACTTCATCGACCCGCACGGTGGTCTCGAGGACCTCGCGGAGCGCGTCCTGCGCACGCCCAGCACGCCGGAGGAGTCGTTCTCGGACGACCCGCTGCGCATGATGCGGGCGGCACGGTTCGCGGCACAGCTCGACTTCGAGGTGGCGCCCGAGGTGGTCGCCGCGATGAAGGCGATGGCCGAGCGCATCGAGATCGTGTCGGCCGAGCGTGTGCGGGACGAACTGAACAAGCTGCTGCTCTCCGCCCACCCGCGCAAGGGCCTCGCCCTGCTCGTGGACACCGGCCTCGCGGACCACGTACTGCCGGAGCTTCCGGCATTGCGCCTGGAGAGCGATGAGCACCACCGGCACAAGGACGTGTACGAGCACTCGCTGACAGTCCTTGAGCAGGCGATCGCGCTGGAGGAGGACGGACCGGACCTCACCCTGCGGATCGCTGCGCTGCTGCACGACATCGGCAAGCCGAAGACTCGGCGCTTCGAGTCGGACGGCCGGGTCTCCTTCCACCACCACGAGGTGGTGGGCGCCAAGATGACCAAGAAGCGGATGCTGGCGCTCAAGTACTCCAATGAGCTCGTGAAGGACGTGTCACGGCTCGTCGAGCTGCATCTGCGCTTCCACGGCTATGGCACGGGTGAGTGGACGGATTCGGCTGTACGTCGCTACGTACGGGACGCCGGGCCGCTGCTGTCGCGGTTGCACAAGCTGACCCGCTCGGACTGCACGACCCGGAACAAGCGCAAGGCCAATGCGCTGTCGCGGGCGTACGACGGCCTGGAGGAGCGCGTCGCTCGACTCCAGGAGCAGGAGGAGCTCGACTCGATCCGGCCCGACCTCGACGGCAACGAGATCATGGAGGTCCTGGGGGTTCGCCCGGGGCCGGCGATCGGGCAGGCCTACAAGTTCCTGCTGGAGCTTCGGCTGGAGAACGGGCCGATGGAGCGGGATGCGGCGGTGGCTGCGCTCAAGGAGTGGTGGGCCTTGCAGCAGAGCTGAGAAGGCATGGAATGGCGCCATGTTTCACGTGAAACATGGCGCCATTCCATGGACGCGTACGGGGCGGTGTTTCACGTGAAACACCGCCCCGTGTGGCTGCGTGGGCCGTACTACGGCTTGTGGGTGGCGAGGCAGAGAAGGAAGTCCTCGCCGTCGCCGCTCTGGCTGTAGACCGTGTCGAACTTCTTGCCCTCGGCCTCGCACTTGGCGCTGGCTTCGGTGTCGCTGGTGTAGGTACCAGAGACCTTCCCGACCACCTCGAACTGAGCCTTGGAGTCGCTGCAGTCGACGACCTCGAGGTCCGGGTTGGTGGAGCTGCTGCTGCCCTGGTGCATGCAGTCGCCCACCGCTGCGGTGTCCGCGTCGTCCTGGCTGGCTATGTAGCCGACGATGGCCACGATGGCGAAGACGACCACGATGCCGATGTTCTTGATGGTCTTGAAGCTGACCCGGGAACGCGGCGGCTGCGGCGCCGGACCCTGGTTGAAGTAGGGCGAGGGCTGCTGCGGGACGCCGGGCTGGCCAGGCTGCTGGGGGTAGCCCTGCTGCGGGTAGCCCTGAGGGGCCTGCTGCTGACCGTACGGGTTCCCACCCTGGGGCTGGCCGTACGGGTTCTGGCCCTGGGGCGGCGGAGTGGTCACTGGAGGTCCCCCTCGAACGTTGGCGCGATGGCGCGGAATTGACGCCCGTAAGCTATCGGGACCTATGGGCAACTCTGAAGTCGAGAGGGCCACTGTGGCGTTGATGTGACACTTACTGCGCGTCAGATCGGTACATAGCGGCAGCAAGTGCCGCGTAGATGACAGCAATCGTTATCACCAGAGGGACCGATCGTCCGTCAGAAGGCAGTACCAGCGCAGTCACTGCGGCCGCCCCCACGAAGGCGACGTTGAACAGCACGTCGTAAACGGAGAAGATCCGGCCACGGAAGGCGTCGTCCACCTGCGACTGCACCGTCGTGTCGGTGGCGATCTTCGCGCCCTGAGTGGTGAAGCCCAGCACGAACGCGGCGATCAGCGTCGGGACCGGGGCGAAAGACAGCCCCAGAGCCGGTTCGAGGAGGGCGGCGGTGCTCGCGCACAAGGTGATCCAGCCGGCCGGCCCCCACTTGCCGGCCGCCCAGGGTGTCGCCACCGCAGCTGCGAAGAAGCCCGCCCCGGAGACGCCCACCGCGAGCCCGAGCAGGGCCAGGCCTTCGGACTCGCGTGACGTCCAGGCGTACCGGCACAGCATCAGCACCATCACGAGCAGCCCGCCATAGCAGAAGCGCATCAGCGTCATCGCACCCAACGCCCTTGCCGCAGCGCGCCGTTCGGGGGCGGCGAGGTGTCGTACGCCTGCAGCAAGGCCCTGTGCGGTGGAGGCCAGCGCCGACCGCAGTCGTGGCGGCACCAGGTCGGGCTCGGGTCCGAGCAGGGTGCGGGGGATGCGCAGTGCGGTGAGGGCCGAGCAGAGGTAGAGCGCCGCGCCCAGGAGCACGACTGCCGCGTCGGAGTCCGAGACGAGGAGACGTACGGCGAAGGCGAGACCCGCGCCCGCGGTCGCGGCGAGTGTGCCGGCGGTCGGGGACAGGGAGTTGGCGAGGACCAGGCGGTCGGCGTCGACCACGCGGGGCAGTGCTGCCGAGAGTCCCGCCAGGACGAAGCGGTTGACGGCTGTCACGCACAGGGCGGAGACGTAGAAGAGCCAGTCCGGGACGCTGCTCAGGATCAGGAGCGCGGTGATGCAGGCGAGCACGGCACGCAGCAGGTTGCCGTAGAGGAAGACCTGGCGGCGCTGCCAGCGGTCCAGGAGCACGCCGGCGAAGGGGCCGATGAGGGAGTAGGGGAGGAGCAGGACGGCCATGGCCGAGGCGATGGCCGTGGCCGAGGTCTGTTTCTCCGGGGAGAAGACGACGTAGGTGGCGAGCGCGACTTGGTAGACGCCGTCCGCACCTTGGGAGAGGAGCCGGACGGCGAGCAGCTGCCGGAAATGCCGGAAGCGGAGGAGTACGCGCAGGTCACGTACGACGGCCATGGGGCAAAGCCTCACACAACGCGCAGGCCCCCGGAGGGATTTCCCGGGGGCCTGCGATCAAGAGACGTACAGCAGCGGAGCGTTTAGCGCTCGACCTCGCCCTTGATGAACTTCTCGACGTTCGCGTAGGCCTCGTCGTCGAAGTACTGGACCGGCGGGGACTTCATGAAGTAGCTGGAGGCCGACAGGATCGGGCCACCGATGCCACGGTCCTTGGCGATCTTCGCGGCGCGCACGGCGTCGATGATGACACCCGCGGAGTTCGGGGAGTCCCAGACCTCGAGCTTGTACTCCAGGTTCAGCGGGACCTCGCCGAACGCGCGGCCCTCAAGGCGGACGTACGCCCACTTGCGGTCGTCGAGCCACGCGACGTAGTCCGACGGGCCGATGTGGACGTTCTTCTCGCCGAGCTCCCGGTCGGGGATCTGCGAGGTGACGGCCTGCGTCTTGGAGATCTTCTTGGACTCGAGGCGATCGCGCTCGAGCATGTTCTTGAAGTCCATGTTGCCGCCGACGTTGAGCTGCATGGTGCGCTCAAGACGGACACCGCGGTCCTCGAAGAGCTTCGCCATCACGCGGTGCGTGATGGTGGCGCCCACCTGGGACTTGATGTCGTCGCCGACGATCGGGACACCGGCCTCGGTGAACTTGTCGGCCCACTCCTTGGTGCCGGCGATGAAGACCGGAAGGGCGTTGACGAAGGCGACCTTGGCGTCGATGGCGCACTGCGCGTAGAACTTCGCAGCGTCCTCGGAACCGACGGGCAGGTAGCAGACCAGAACGTCGACCTGCTTGTCCTTGAGGACCTGGACGATGTCGACCGGGGCCTCGGCGGACTCCTCGATGGTCTGGCGGTAGTACAGACCCAGGCCGTCGAGGGTGTGACCACGCTGGACCTGGACGCCGGTGTTCGGCACGTCGCAGATCTTGATGGTGTTGTTCTCGCTGGCGCCGATCGCGTCCGCGAGGTCGAGGCCGACCTTCTTCGCGTCGACGTCGAAGGCGGCGACGAACTCGACGTCACCCACGTGGTACTCGCCGAACTGGACGTGCATCAGGCCCGGGACCTTGGCGTCCGGGTCGGCGTCCTTGTAGAACTCGACGCCCTGGACCAGCGAGGCGGCGCAGTTGCCCACGCCAACGATGGCTACGCGAACCGAACCCATTCCGGTTGCTCCCTGTGTTCTCGATGAAGTCGTGCATGACTGCGGTGACTTCATGTGTCGGTGTCATCGGACGGATCCGGCCGGGTACTGTCCCGGTGCCGGGGCAGGCCGCCCGTCTTTCCAGATGTGTCCTGCTGAGCGGAGCTCTCGGGAGTGGACCGCTGCTGGTCCCGTCCCGCTCGCTCGCTCTCGATGAGCTCGTTCAGCCAGCGCACTTCGCGCTCCACGGACTCCATGCCGTGGCGCTGCAGCTCGAGTGTGTAGTCGTCCAGGCGCTCGCGGGTGCGGGCGAACGAGGCGCGCATCTTCTCGAGGCGCTCCTCGAGGCGGCTGCGGCGGCCTTCCAGGACGCGCATGCGTACGTCCCGTTCCGTCTGTCCGAAGAAGGCGAAGCGGGCGGCGAAGGTCTCGTCTTCGTACGCATCCGGGCCGGTCTGCGAGAGCAGCTCCTCGAAACGCTCCTTACCTTCCGCCGTCAACCTGTAGACGATCTTGGCGCGGCGGCCGGTGAGTGGCGCCGCGAGGGCGTCCTCTGTTGTGCTGCCCGGTTCCTCGATCAACCAGCCGTTGCCGACCAGCGTCTTGAGGCAGGGGTAGAGCGTCCCGTAGCTGAAGGCACGGAACACCCCCAGCGAAGTGTTGAGCCGTTTCCGCAGCTCATAGCCGTGCATCGGGGATTCGCGGAGCAGTCCGAGAACGGCGAACTCGAGGATGCCGGAGCGCCTGCTCATCGTTCGCCTCCCCTCTGGACCCGCTGTCCGCGGTCCTTTATGCCGACCTGATGTATCGAGTCGATACATCACGACGATAGAACGGCCTTCCGGTTGCGACAAGAGGGGGCACGGTGAACGGCGTCACATCACCGATTCGTAGGAAGCAAGTTGCCTGATTTGGGGTGAACTTCGGCGGTAGGTGGGTTTTGACGGTGCGTAGTGTGTGCGCCATGCAGACCACCGGGACCCACGTGACGCCAAGCGGCGTCTGCGCTTTGGGCATCCCGGATGCTGTGCGGGTGAGCCCTGGGACGGGCGCATTCGTACTTCGGGGGGACTGGAAATCACCTGCCGCTTCCAGGCGCGCATGGCTGCGCCTGCCCGAGGAGTAGTCGTTCGATGAGCGAGCACCGTCGCAAACCGTCGCAGCCCCAGGGCGGCGGACGTGCCGCGGCCAGACGCGGCGTCACAGGGTCGTCCTCCGGTCGGCGTGCCGCCCCGCGGGGCGGCACGGGGACACCTTCCGGTTCGTACGGCTCAGGCGAGGACCGGCCGTACGGCGGCCGCGCCGATGCCCGCCGTGCGGCGCAGCGCAGCGCTCCCACCGGGGGCGGTAGGCGGCGTGCGCCCGAGGGCGGCGGTGCCGGCCGTGGTGGGCATGGCGGCGGCGGTGGCGGACGTCGCGGTGGTGGCGGACCCAATGGGCCGGGGCGTGGTCGCGGGCGTGGGTATGAGCCGCCTCGTAAGAAGCGCTTCATCGACTACCCGCGGTCGGACAAGCACGGCTGGCGGAAGCTGGTGCCGTCGTGGAAGCAGGTTGTGGGGACGTGCATCGCGTTCATCGGTCTGATGGTGGCGGGTGTTGGCATCGCGCTGGCGATGGTGGAGGTGCCCAACGCGCAGGACGCCGCGAAGACGCAGAAGAACGTCTACTACTGGGCAAATGGCGACCAGATGGTTGTCGCAGGCGGTGGTGACAAGAACCGGCAGATCGTTGACCTCGCGGACATCCCAGAGGACATGCGGAACGCCGTGATCGCTGCCGAGAATGCGACGTTCGAGGACGACGCAGGCGTCGATCCCATGGGTATCGCGCGCGCAGTCTTCAACATGGCGAAGGGTGGGGAGACCCAGAGTGGCTCCACGATCACCCAGCAGTATGTGAAGAACACCTACCTGAATCAGGACCAGACGCTCAAGCGCAAGGCCACTGAACTCCTCATCTCCATAAAGGTCGGGGCGACCGAGGAGAAGGACACCATCATCGCCGGATACCTGAACACCGCCTACTACGGGCGCGGTGCGTACGGAATCGAGGCGGCGGCACGGGCGTACTACGACAAGAAGGCCATTGATCTCACGACGAGTGAGTGTGCCTTCCTCTCCTCCACGCTCAACGGTCCGAACCTCTATGACCCGGCGGGTGGAGAGGGTGCCGCCGCGACCAAGGCGAAGAACACCAAGCGGGCCGAGTTGCGTTGGGAGTGGACGCTCAAGCGCATGGTCGAGACCGGCAAGCTGGATGCAGCTAAGCGGGACGAGATCGTCGCCAAGGACTTCCCCATGCCGAGGCCCCCCGCACCGGCCACCAACAAGGCCGGCCAGATCGGCTACCTGACGGACCTGGCCGACCGGTACATCGTGGCGAACACCGACATCACGAAGAGCAAGCTGGACAAGGGCGGCTACGAAATCCACACCACCTTCGAGGAGAAGAAGGTGAACGCCCTCGCGAAGTCGGTCAAGAAGGTGACGGACGCCAACATCGACCCGAAGAAGCGCCCGAAGACGGACAAGTTCGTCCAGTTCGGCGGGGCCTCGGTCGAGCCGGGCACCGGCAAGATCAAGGCGATCTATGGCGGTGCGGACTTCGTCAAGCACTTCACCAACAACGCCGACTACACCGGTGTCCAGGTCGGTTCGACCTTCAAGCCGTTCGTGCTCGCGGCTGCGATGCAACACGGCGTACGGGATCCAAAGCTCGATGCGGAGCAAGACGACGGAGACCGCACCAAGGTGTCGCCGAAGTCCATCTACGACGGCGACAACAAGCTAAAGGTCAAGAACTACGACGGCACGGTCTGGCGGAACGAGAAGGACGAGGAGTGGCTGCAGACCAACGACGGCAATGAGTCGAAGGGCGACATCTCACTTCGCGAAGCCATGCAGTGGTCTACGAACACCCCGTACATCCAGCTGGGCATGGACGTCGGCACGGACAAGGTGAAGGAAGTCGCTGAGGACGCAGGCATCAAGGAGGACAGCTTCGCCGACTGGCACAGCCCGTCCTTCTCCCTCGGCACCTCCGCACCGAGCGCCATCCGTCTGGCGGGTGCGTACGGGACCTTCGCGGCCAGCGGCAAGCAGGCCGACCCGTACTCGGTGGAGAGCATCGAAACCAAGGACGGCGTGAAATGGAAGCACGATGCCGAGACCACTCAGCCCATTCCCGCCGACGTCGCTGACAACGTCACTGACGTCCTGCGCACCGTCGTCCAGAAGGGCACCGGCACCAAGGCCCTTGCCGTGGACGCCCAGTGGCCCACGGCCGGAAAGACCGGTACCACCGACGGCAACAAGTCGGCCTGGTTCGTCGGCTACACCAAGCAGCTCTCCACCGCGATCGGAATGTTCCGGGCGGACGACAGGGCTGAGAAGCAGAAGTTCCTGAAGATGTACGGGACCGGTGGGCAGAAGTCGATTCACGGTGCGTCGTTCCCCGCCGAGATCTGGACCGACTACATGCTCTCGGCCATGAAGAACGAGAAATCCGAGGACTTCCCGAAGGCCCCGGACATCGGCGACATCATCGGCGAAGCCCCGAGTCCCACCCCGACCGCGGACCCGACGGACGACGGTGAGCCGACCACTCCTGCGAGCCCGACGCCCGACCCCTCGCAGCCCACGGGTGAACCCAGCCCAGGCACCAGCTGTGAGCCCTGGGACATGGCCTGCCAGGCCAACGGCGGTACGTCCGACGGTGGCACCGATGCCGGAACAACCGACGGTGGTGCGACAGGTGGGACATCACCCACTCCCACCGCACCATCGGGCGGCAACGGCAATGGAAGCGGTGGCAACGGCAACGGAGGCTGGTTCGGCGGCACAGACGGCTAGTCAGGGCCGCTGCCACGCTCCGGTCGCATACCGTCACGGGTCGTGTTTCACGTGAAACAAGGGCCGTCGCACCCCATGGTGCGGCGGCCCTCGCCGCATTCTCAGGCGCGTACGGCAGGATGAGCCCCATGACGAGCGTGGACGAGGACCGGCCCGTACAGCCGACCCAGCAGGACGAGGTCGCTGCGGCCGGCAGCGAGCTGATCGGTGGCCCCGTGGGGCGCAGAGCGCTGCTCGGGGCCACCTGGTGGACTCCCGTACGCGTCATCGCACTTGTCGCCATCGGGATGTTCGCGCTCGGCATGGTGCAGAAGCTGCCCTGCTACAACGGCGCGTGGTTCTACGGCGCGAGTTCGCAGTACACGAAGGCCTGCTACTCCGACATCCCGCATCTCTTCCAGGGGCGCGGCTTCGCCGATGGCCTCGTGCCGTACTTCGACAAGCTGCCCGGCGACATGCAGTACCTCGAATACCCCGTGCTGACCGGTGTGTTCATGGAGGTTGCCTCCTGGCTCACGCCGGGCACCGGCACCATCCAGGAACGTGAGCAGATCTACTGGCTCGTGAACTCCGGGATGCTCATGGTCTGCGCCGTGGTCATCGCCGTCTGCGTCACCCGGACACACCGCCGCCGTCCTTGGGACGGGCTGCTCGTCGCGCTGGCGCCTGCCTTCGCGCTCACCGCGACCATCAACTGGGATCTGCTCGCCATCGCGTTCACGGCCGGGGCGATGCTGATGTGGTCGCGTTCGCGGCCCTTGGCCTTCGGCGTGCTGCTCGGCCTTGCGACCGCTGCCAAGCTCTATCCGGTGTTCCTGCTGTTCGCGCTGTTCCTGCTGTGCTGGCGAGCCGCGAAGTGGCGGGAGTTCGGGCTGGCGGCGGCGGGCACGGTCGGCGCCTGGCTGGTCGTGAATCTGCCGGTCATGCTCCTGGCTCCCGAGGGGTGGAAGAAGTTCTACACGTTCAGCCAGGAACGAGGCGTCGACTTCGGCTCCTTCTGGCTCATCCTGCAGCAGCGCATGATCACCCCATTCACCGTCGACACGGTGAACACCCTCGCCATGGTGCTGATGGCCCTGTCCTGCCTCGGCATCGGCGCCCTCGCGCTCACGGCCCCCCGCAGGCCGCGGTTCGCGCAGCTCGCGCTGCTGGTCGTCGCGGCCTTCATCCTCACCAACAAGGTCTACTCACCGCAGTACGTCCTGTGGTTGATCCCCCTCGCCGTGCTGGCCCGGCCGCGCTGGCGGGACTTCCTGATCTGGCAGGCCTGCGAGGTCCTGTACTTCCTGGGGATCTGGATGAACCTCGCCTACTCGACGAGCGGCAAGCTGCGCACCGGGCTTCCGGAGGAGGGCTACCAGCTGGTGATCATCGTGCACATGCTGGGGACGCTCTATCTGTGCGCCGTGGTGGTACGGGACATCCTGATGCCGGAGCGGGACGTGGTGCGGCGCGACGGTTCGGACGACCCGTCGGGCGGTGTCCTCGACGGGGCGCCCGATGTCATCGCGCTAGGCCGTGCGGCGCATCCGCCGCGGCATGCGGCAGCGGCACAGGCGGCCCCGGGGGCGTATGTCGAATGGGGAACAGCGGAGACGCTGCGGAACGGGACGGCCGGTGAACGTTCGCTCTGAGCGAACAGCCTTCGGAGGCAGAGCTGGAAGGGCCGGTCACGGAATCCGTGACCGGCCCTTCCAGCTGTCTGCTGCGGCTTGATCCGTTGCGGCCCGCGCTCGGCTCAGTGGTCCACGAGGCGGTCGAACTGTGTGGTCGTGTGCCGCAGATGGGCCACCAGCTCCTCGCCGACCTTCGGCTCGGGAGCATCCCCCGGCACGAACAGGATCGACACCTGCATGTGCGGCGGCTCGGCGAACCAGCGCTGCTTGCCGGCCCAGACGAAGGGCGCGAGGTTCCGGTTGACGGTCGCAAGTCCCGCGCGGGCGACGCCCTTTGCCCTCGGCATGACACCGTGCAGCGCCTTCGGGGCCTCCAGGCCGACGCCGTGCGACGTACCGCCCGCGACGACCACCAGATAGCCGTCCGAGGCAGCCTTCTGCTGGCGGTAGCCGAAGCGGTCGCCCTTGGAGACGTGGGTGACGTCGAGGACCGCACCGCGGTACTGGGTCGCCTCGTGGTCGCCCAGCCACAGCCGCGTACCGATGCGGGCGCGGAAGCGGGTCTGCGGGAACTGCTGCTGCAGACGGGCGAGTTCCGCTGAGGAGAGGTGGCTGACGAACATGGTGTGCAGCGGGAGGCGAGCGGCGCGCAGCCGGTCCATCCAGCCGATGACCTCCTCGACGGCGTCCGAGCCGTCGGTGCGGTCCAGCGGCAGATGGATGCCGAAGCCCTCCAGGCGGACGTCCTCGATGGCCGAGTGCAGCTGGGAGAGCTCCTGCTCGCTGACGCCGTGCCGCTTCATCGAGCTCATGACCTCGATGACGACGCGCGCGCCGACCAGGCCGTGCACGCCCTCCACGGAGGACACGGAGCGGATGACGCGGTCGGGCAGCGGCACCGGCTCCTCGCCCCGCCGGAACGGGGTCAGGACCAGCAGGTCACCGCTGAACCAGTCCTTGATGCGGGCGGCTTCGTAAGTCGTTCCCACCGCGAGCATGTCGGAGCCGAAGCGGGTCGCCTCCTCGGCGAGCCGCTCGTGGCCGAAGCCGTAGCCGTTCCCCTTGCACACGGGGATGAGCCCCGGGAACTGTTCGAGCACGTTCTTGTGATGTGCCCGCCAGCGCGCGGTGTCGACATAAAGCGTGAGCGCCATGGCCGGTCCCGGAACCTTTCTCGTGTCTGCGGTGTATCAGAGGTATGGAAGGTAATTGTGCTTGGTCTGTCGGCGTTCGGAGTGCCGGTCGGCGTGGTTCAGCGCTTCGACATGTAGATCTCGAGCGCCTTGTGCAGCATCTTGTTGAGCGGGAAGTCCCACTCGCCGACGTACTCGACGGCCTCGCCGCCGGTGCCGACCTTGAACTGGATCAGGCCGAAGAGGTGGTCCGTCTCGTCGAGGGAGTCGGAGATGCCACGCAGGTCATAGACGCTCGCGCCGAGCGCGTAGGCGTCGCGCAGCATCCGCCACTGCATCGCGTTCGAGGGCCGGACCTCGCGGCCGATGTTGTCGGAGGCGCCGTAGGAGTACCAGACGTGCCCGCCGACGACGAGCATCGTCGCGGCCGACAGGTTCACACCGTTGTGCCGCGAGAAGTACAGCCGCATGCGGTTGGGGTCCTCGGAGTTGAGGGCCCGCCACTGCTGCTGGAAGTAACTGAGCGGCCTGGGGCGGAACTTGTCGCGGATCGCCGTGATCTCGTACAGCCGCTGCCACTCGGCAAGGTCCTCGTAGCCGCCCTGGACGACCTCGACGCCGGCCTTCTCGGCCTTCTTGATGTTGCGCCGCCACAGCTGGTTGAAGCCCTTCAGGACCTCGTCCAGGGAGCGGTTGGCCAGCGGCACCTGGAAGACATAGCGCGGCTGTACGTCGCCGAAGCCGGCCCCGCCGTCCTCCCCCTGCTGCCAGCCCATGCGGCGCAGCTTGTCGGAGACCTCGAAGGCGCGCGGTTCGATGTGCGTGGCCTCGATGTCGCGCAGGCGCTTCACGTCCGGGTCCTGGATGCCCGCCTTGATCGCGGGAGCATCCCACTTCCGGATCACGACCGGCGGGCCCATCTTCACGGAGAAGGCGCCCTGCTGCTTGAGGTGGGCGAGCATCGGCTTCAGCCACTCGTCCAGATTCGGGGCGTACCAGTTGATGACCGGGCCCTCGGGGAGATATGCGAGGTAACGCTTCACCTTGGGCAGCTGCCGGTACAGGACCAGGCCCGCGCCGACCAGCTGGCCGGTCTTGTCGTCGAACCAGCCCAGGTTCTCCGAGCGCCACTCGCTCTTCACGTCAGCCCACGCCGGGACCTGGCAGTGGCTCGCCGACGGCAGGCTCTGGATGTATGCCAGATGCTGCTCTCGGCTGATGGTCCTCAGGGTCAGGCTCATTCTGGGGCGCTCCTCGGCAGGTGTGTCCCCATGGGGCAGGGGCTCCGGCTCTCGCGCCGAAGCCTACTGCCCAGGGGACGCGCCCCGAATGGCCGCATCCCATGGCGGCCCCGGGCTCAGCCGACCACACCTCCGAAGAGGCCGCCGTGCGCCATTCCTAGGAAGAAGCCGATGGCAGCCGCTCCCAGGCCCAGGATCAGGAAGAAGCGCTCGCGGGTCGTCGCCGAGATGAATTGCCCGTACGCGCCCGTGAGGATCCCCACGAGACCCGTCCAGGAGCTGAGCAGATGGAGGTTGTGGAACATCGCCGAGACGAACGCGGTGAGGCCGAGGATCAGCGTCACGGCCAGCAGCGTGTCCTGCAGCGGATGGGGCTTGCCATCCGTGGCGAAGAGGGACGTGGCGGTGTTGGGTCGCATTGCCTGTGCCATAGGAGGCACCTCCTGGCGGAGAAGGCGGCGCATCGTAGCGCCATGGACACCCGATGTGTACAGATTGCGGCCCCTGGCCACCGGATTTCAACCGGAAGCCGCTGTGCAGGTACTCTGTACCGTCTGCACCGGTGTCTGCCCAGGCCAGTACAGGTCACACGACCAGGAATCTCCCTCGCGGGAGTCGACTGTCAGTGGCGGCCGATACCGTTGCTACGCATAACAGCCCTCCTGCCACGGAACGACCGTGGCCGCTGAGTCCAAAGGAGGTGGGTTACACATGCGTCACTACGAAGTGATGGTCATCCTCGACCCCGATCTCGAAGAGCGTGCTGTCTCGCCGCTGATCGAGAACTTCCTCTCCGTCGTCCGCGAGGGCAACGGAAAGGTCGAGAAGGTCGACACCTGGGGCCGTCGTCGTCTCTCGTACGAGATCAAGAAGAAGCCCGAGGGCATCTACTCGGTCATCGACCTGCAGGCCGAGCCTGCGGTCGTCAAGGAGCTCGACCGACAGATGAACCTGAACGAGTCGGTCCTCCGGACCAAGGTCCTCCGTCCCGAGACCCACTGAGCTTCCTAGCTCAGCGGTACTCGGGAATCGAGTAGCAGCAAGCAGCCAGCAGCAACCCGCCGAGAGGTTCCCCCAATGGCAGGCGAGACCGTCATCACGATCGTCGGCAACCTTGTCGATGATCCCGAGCTGCGCTTCACCCCCTCCGGTGCGGCGGTCGCGAAGTTCCGTGTCGCGTCCACTCCCCGCATCTTCGACAAGCAGACCAATGAGTGGAAGGACGGCGAAGGCCTGTTCCTCACCTGCTCGGTCTGGCGTCAGGCGGCGGAGAACGTCGCGGAGTCGCTTCAGCGAGGCATGCGCGTCATCGTGCAGGGTCGACTGAAGCAGCGGTCCTATGAGGACCGTGAGGGCGTCAAGCGCACGGTCTACGAGCTGGACGTCGAGGAAGTCGGCGCCAGCCTCAAGACGGCCACGGCCAAGGTCACCAAGACCAGTGGCGGTGGCCGGAGCGGTGGCCAGGGTGGTTACGGCGGCGGTGGCGGTGGCCAGCAGGGCGGCGGCAACTGGGGCGGAAGCTCCGGTGGCGGCGGTCAGCAGCAGGGTGGCGGCGGTGCTCCCGCCGACGACCCCTGGGCGACCGGTGCGCCGGCCGGCGGCGGCCAGCAGCAGGGCGGCGGCGGTGGCGGTTGGGGCGGAAGCTCCGGCGGCTCCGGCGGCGGCTACTCGGACGAGCCCCCCTTCTAAGGGCCGGGTTCGTACCCCACTTCTTGATCACACAGGAGAAACACCATGGCGAAGCCGCCTGTGCGCAAGCCTAAGAAGAAGGTCTGCGCGTTCTGCAAGGACAAGGTCCAGTACGTGGACTACAAGGACACGAACATGCTGCGGAAGTTCATTTCCGACCGCGGCAAGATCCGTGCCCGCCGCGTGACCGGCAACTGCACGCAGCACCAGCGTGACGTCGCCACGGCCGTCAAGAACAGCCGTGAGATGGCGCTGCTGCCCTACACGTCCACCGCGCGATAAGGGAAGGGTGACCGAAAAATGAAGATCATCCTGACCCACGAGGTCTCTGGCCTCGGTGCCGCCGGCGACGTAGTCGACGTCAAGGACGGCTACGCGCGCAACTACCTGATCCCGAATCGCTTTGCGATCCGCTGGACCAAGGGTGGCGAGCAGGACGTGGCGCAGATCCGCCGCGCTCGCAAGATCCACGAGATCCAGACCATCGAGCAGGCCAACCAGATCAAGGGCCAGCTCGAGGCCGTCAAGGTTCGCCTTGCGACCCGTTCCGGCGACTCCGGTCGCCTCTTCGGTGCCGTGACCGCCGCCGACATCGCTTCCGCGATCAAGGCGTCCGGTGGCCCCGAGGTCGACAAGCGCCGCATCGAGCTCGGTTCGCCGATCAAGGTGCTGGGCGCCCACGAGGCGTCCGTGCGTCTGCACCCCGAGGTTGCCGCCAAGGTCAACATCGAGGTCGTCGCTGCGTAAGCGCTGCGCTCGGTAAGAGCGTAAGAAGGGCCGCACCCCACGGGGTGCGGCCCTTCTGTCTGTCTCTGACTGTCTGGCTCCGGTCCTATGGCTCTGGGGCTGTCGGGGTCACGCTGTTTCACGTGAAACAGCGCTCCGTGGTCAGCGGGTGGCGCCCGTGACCAGCCAGTGGCCCGAGCGGGCCCGCAGCCACAGAGTGAGCATGCGGACCGCCATCATGAGCGTCATGGCTCCCCAGAGGGCGGTCAGGCCGCCGCCCCACACTGGGACGAGCAGGGCCACCGGAGCGAAGGCGGCCAGTGTGGCCAGCATCGCCCAGGCGAGATAGGGGCCGTCTCCGGCACCCATCAGGACCCCGTCGAGGACGAAGACGATGCCGCAGATCGGCTGGGAAGCGGCCACGACGAGGAGTGCGACAAATGCGGCGTCCTGCACTCCGTCGTCGCCGGTGAACATCGGCAGGAAGAGGGGGCGGGCCGCGACGATCAGCAGGCCCAGCACGACACCGGAGGCGATCCCCCACTGCACCATGCGGTTGCAGACCGCACGTGCTCCCTCGGTGTCGTCCGCGCCCAGATACCGGCCGATGATGGCCTGTCCGGCGATGGCGATGGCGTCGAGCGCGAAGGCCATGAGGGTCCACAAGGACAGGATGATCTGGTGGGCCGCGATGTCGGCGTCGCCGAGGCGGGCCGCCACGGCGGTGGCGATCATCAGGATCGCGCGCAGGGAGAGCGTGCGGACCAGGAGTGGCACACCGGCCTGGGCGCAGGCGCGTATCCCTGCGGCGTCGGGCCGCAGCGAGGCACCGTGCCGGCGGGCTCCGCGTACGACGATCCAGAGGTAGGCGAAGGCCATACCCACCTGGGCGATCACGGTGCCCCAGGCGGATCCGGCGATGCCGAGGCCGGCGCCGTACACGAGTGCGACATTGAGCCCGGCGTTGACGGCGAAGCCCGCGATGGCGACGTAGAGCGGTGTCTTGGTGTCCTGCAGTCCGCGGAGCACGCCGGTGGCGGCCAGGACGACCAGCATCGCCGGGATGCCGAGGGCGGAGATGCGCAGATAGGTGATGGCGTACGGGGCCGCTGTGGGCGAGGCGCCGAAGAGGTCGACGATGGCAGGGGCCGCGGGGACGACGACGGCGACGACCGCGGCGCCGAGCAGCAGAGCGAGCCAGATGCCGTCCATGCCCTGACGGATGGCCGCTTGGATGTCTCCGGCGCCGACCCTGCGGGAGACGGCGGCGGTGGTGGCGTACGCGAGGAAGACGAAGATGCTGACGGCTGTTGTCAGTAGGGCCGAGGCGATGCCGAGGCCGGCCAGCTGTTGCGTCCCCAGATGGCCGACGATGGCGGTGTCGGCCAGGAGGAAGAGGGGCTCGGCGACGAGTGCACCGAAAGCCGGGACGGCGAGCGCGATGATCTCGCGGTCGTGTCGTCTTCGGGCGTTCTTGGGCGCGGTGGGTTGAGCCGGGGAAGCCAGTGCCATGAGCATCAATGTAACCTTCCACAGGTAAGAGATGCAATGCACTTGTGCCTATTACTATCCCTCTGGTGTGGCACTCTGCGCCGGATCGTTTGTCTCGATCTTGGGCCGACTGGGGAAGTTTTTTCCATGCACAGCCAGGGGACAAGGAAGTCGCAGGTCAGGCGGTATTTACCGGGACAGCTGAGGGCTTGTTCACAGAACTGTCCACCGGCCCGTGCACAGGATTGGCCGGGTTCTCCACAGCATCGGGTCCGTCATCCACAGCACCTGTGGATAACCAGATTGGCTGACGGTGCCGACGGGCCTACCGTGGTGCGGCGCCCGCCCCGTTTTCCGGACATGGAAGACCCCGCAAAAACGACGCGTCAGAAGCGGAGTCGGGCCTCTCGTTTTGTCAGTGTCGTGCCGTAGAAAGAAGGCATGGCTAGGGTCCGCGCTGCGGACGGGAGGAGGTGGCCCGGTGAGTATTTCCGAGCCCTTGGACGACCCCTGGGCCGACAGCGGTCCGGGTGACCGTCTGCCTGTCTCCCGCCAGCGTCCGGGTGGCGGGCGGGGTCGCGACGAGCAGGCCCGCGGTGGCGACGGTGGTGCCTGGGAAGGCGGCCCCTCCACCTTCGAGCGCGTACCGCCGCAGGATCTGGACGCCGAACAGTCCGTGCTCGGCGGCATGCTGCTGTCCAAGGACGCGATCGCGGATGTCGTCGAGGTCATCAAGGGCCACGACTTCTACCGTCCCGCGCACGAGACGATCTTCCAGGCGATCCTCGACCTCTACGCCAAGGGCGAGCCGGCCGACCCGATCACCGCCGCCGCCGAGCTCACCAAGCGCGGCGAGATCACCAAGGTCGGCGGGGCCTCCTATCTGCACACGCTCGTCCAGTCGGTCCCGACCGCGGCGAACGCCGAGTACTACGCGGAGATCGTCCACGAGCGCGCCGTGCTGCGCCGCCTCGTCGAGGCCGGCACCAAGATCACGCAGATGGGATACGCGGCCGACGGCGATGTGGACGAGATCGTCAACAGCGCGCAGGCCGAGATCTACGCCGTCACCGAGCAGCGCACCAGCGAGGACTATCTTCCGCTCGGCGACATCATGGAGGGCGCGCTCGACGAGATCGAGGCGATCGGCTCCCGCAGCGGCGAGATGACCGGCGTACCCACCGGATTCACGGACTTCGACTCGCTGACGAACGGTCTGCACCCGGGCCAGATGATCGTCATCGCGGCCCGTCCCGCCATGGGTAAGTCGACGCTGGCGCTGGACTTCGCGCGGGCCGCGTCGATCAAGCACAACCTGCCCAGCGTCATCTTCTCCCTGGAAATGGGGCGGAACGAGATCGCGATGCGTCTGCTGTCCGCGGAGGCACGCGTCGCCCTGCACCACATGCGCTCCGGCACGATGACGGACGAGGACTGGACCCGCCTCGCCCGCCGGATGCCCGAGGTCTCGGCGGCTCCGCTCTACATCGACGACTCCCCGAACCTGTCGATGATGGAGATCCGCGCCAAGTGCCGCCGCCTCAAGCAGCGCAGCGACATCCGGCTCGTGATCATCGACTATCTGCAGCTGATGCAGGCCGGTGGCTCCAAGCGTTCCGAGAGCCGCCAGCAGGAAGTCTCGGACATGTCGCGAAACCTGAAGCTTCTGGCCAAGGAGCTCGAGGTACCGGTCATCGCGCTCTCCCAGCTGAACCGTGGCCCCGAGCAGCGCACCGACAAGAAGCCGATGGTGTCCGACCTGCGTGAATCCGGCTCGATCGAGCAGGACGCGGACATGGTCATCTTGCTGCACCGCGAGGATGCGTACGAGAAGGAATCCCCTCGTGCGGGCGAGGCGGACATCATCGTGGGCAAGCACCGTAACGGTCCGACGGCCACCATCACCGTCGCCTTCCAGGGCCACTACTCACGCTTTGTGGACATGGCACAGACCTGATCCGCCCCGGGGGTTGCCGGTCGGTGAGGCCGCCGGGTGCAATGTCCGCCATGGTGACTCAGGTTCGCCCGCCACAACCGGGTGAGATGGCCGCGTACTACCGGGCACTGCCGTTCGCGAACGGGCTGCCGAGCTGGGAGCCGGCGGATGCCGCGTGGCACGGTGGTCCCGAGCCGTGGCCGGCGCAGCGCGCCCCCGCGTCCGCGGAGCAGCTCGAGAAATGGGCCGAGGCCGACCTCAAGGACGAGTCCTTCCACCCGATCGCGACCTTCGTCGACGGCACCTGCGTCGGTGCATCGGCCACCCTCTCCTTCGAGGTGACGGTGCCCGGTGGGGGTGTGGTGAGGATGGCCGGCGTCACGGCCACCGGGGTGATCGTGACCCATCGCCGACGCGGGTATCTGCGGCAGATGATGCAGGCCATGTTCGACGCGGCCCTGGAGCGGGGCGAGCCGTTGGCGATGCTCAGCGCGAGCGAAGGCAGCATCTACGGGCGGTTCGGGTTCTCGCCGGCGACTTACCGCACGCGGTGGGAGCTGGCCCGTCATGAAGCGGCTCTCCTTCCGGCAGCGACCATCGAGTCCGAGTCCGAGTCCGAGCCCGGGTCCGAATACGAATACGCGTCCGGGGCCGGGTCCGGGTCCGGGTCCGAAGCAGGGTCGCTGGAGCTGGTCGTTGCCGCACAGGCGAAGCAGGTCTGGCCCATGGTGCATGCGGTCGTACGCGCATCCCGCGTCGGTGAGCTCAGCCCTCTCCCCGGGCGCTGGGACGGGCTTTCCGACGACGCGGACGGTACGAACGGACCGCTGCGGTATCTCGTCCACCGTGACCGGCGCGGTGATGTGGACGGCATCGCCAATTTCCGGCTGCCCTGGTCCTCGACAGCGGGCAACGCGGGGACGCTCGTCGTGGAGGCCTTGGAGGCAACGAATCCGGTGTCCTACCGCGCCTTGTGGAGTGTGCTGATCGACTTCGATCTCACCAAGACTGTTGTGGCGCCCGGCCGTCCGCGCGACGAACCTCTGCGGTGGATGCTCACCAACCCACGTGCGATGCGCGTGACCCGCCAGTCAGACAACCTGTGGGCGCGCCTCCTCGACGTGCCCCGTGCTCTGACTCAACGCTCGTACGACACAGCCGACGAGCTGAGCTTCACCATCGCCGGGGACCGGATGTGCCCGGCGAACAACGGGACTTGGCGTCTTCGGGCGGACGGCGGATCGGTGACCTGTGTTCCTACCGGTCAGGTGGCGGACCTGACCCTCACGGTTCCGGCGCTCAGCTCGCTCTACCTCGGTGGCCTGTCGGCGCAGGATCTGGCGTACGCGGGCCACATCACCCCGCACTCCGACGGCGCGGTCGGGCGGCTGGCGCGGTTGTTCCGCGCCGACTCCGAACCGCACAACTCGTTCGGCTTCTGAGGGACCCCGACTGGCCGCGGCTCGTGAGGGACCCCGACCGGGCGCAGCTTCTGGGGGACCGAGACTGCCCGGCTACGCAGGTGACATGACCTCATAGAGATTGCGTGCGGTGTCGCTGAAGTACAGGCCCCGAGCGCACAGCGGGTGATCGATGCGGCCGTTGTCGGGGGTGGCCGGGTCGTTGCCGTACGGGATGGTGGCGGCCTGGAGTCGCTGCAGGATCGCGTCGAAGGTGGCGGGGTCGACGTCGAAGGCCAGGTGGTGGCCGGTGGGCTGGGCGACGGCCAGGTAGTCGAGGGTCAGGGAGTCGTTGACCTGGACCGGGGCGAAGTGGCGCTGGGGTCCTGCGTAGGTCAGGCCCATGATCTCGGCGAAGAAGCGGGCCTCGTGCTCGTTGTCATGGGCTTCGACGATGGTGTGGTTGAGGCTGATGGGCATGTCAGGCCTTTCCGGTGTCTTCTGTGCCGGGGGCGGGGCTGGTGCCGGTCAAGGGCAGGGCTCCGTGCAGGAATACGTCGACGAGTTCGGCGGTGCTGAGGCCGCCAGGGGATCCGGGGGAGCCGGGTGAACCGGGCGTTCCTTGGGCGCCGGTGAAGAGCAGGCCGAGGAAGAGCTGGGCGCATTGGTCGGGGGACAGTCGCAGGGCATTGCGCTCCGGGGCGAAGAGCTCGGCGAGGGCACTACGGGTGGCGGCCATGCCCGCGGCGCGGTCGGGCGGTGCGGAGCCCTCGGCGGGTGTGCGGCGCGCGGGCGGACGGCCGGAGGTGTGCAGGGCGCCGACGATCGCACCGATCCGGTCGAGGTGGGCGCGGAGGGTCTCCGCTGCCTCGGCGAGCCGGTCGGGCAAAGGCTGTTCGAGTGCGATGGCCGCGAGTGCGGACAGGCTGGTGCCAGGGCTGAGAGCCTCGGCGACGCAGGCGTCGAGGAGTTCGTCCTTGTCGGCGAAGACCCGGAAGATCGTGCCCTCGCCGATGCCCGCGGACTGGGCGATCTGGCGGGTGGTGACGGCGCGGCCATGCGTGATGACCAGCGGAATCGTGGACTGAATGATCATGCTGCGACGCTGCTCGGGGCTCATGCCGGGAGCGCGTCCCTTCGTGGGTGGCGACATGCGACCATAATGCGGAGTGAGTGCTCACTCCGTCAATCGCTCGGCGAAATTGACTCGCCATGGCGTGCAGCTGCCGATGAACTGTGGTCATGACGCGATCTCTTGCAGACCAAGCCGCTGAACTCCCGGACAACGAGGACTCCTTCACGGAACTTCTCCCCGGCACCCGCCGGGCCCTGCTGCACCGGACGGCCGCGGAGCAGGCCAATGGGCGAGCCCCCTCACTCGTTGCCGCGGTGGTCCGCGACGGCCGGATCGTGTGGACCGGGAGCCGGACCATGGTGGAAGGCCATGGGCCGGACGGCGATACGCAGTACCGGATCGGGTCGATCACCAAGACCTTCACGGCCGTTCTGGTCATGCGGCTGCGCGACGAGGGCCTGCTCGACCTCGGCGATCCCTTGGACAAGCACCTGCCCGGCACGGGCGTCGGCGAGGTGACCGTCGGACAACTGCTCGCGCACACCGGGGGGTTGGCGGCAGAGACGCCGGGTGAGTGGTGGGAGCGAACGCCCGCCGCGCTGCGCCCCGAGCTCGACGATGTATTGGGCGAGAAGCCGTTTCGGCATCCGGTCGGGCAGCGCCACCACTACTCGAACCCCGGATATACGCTGCTCGGCTCGCTGGTCGAGAAGCTGCGGGGTGCGCCGTGGGACGAGGTGCTGCGGCGAGAGGTGCTCGAACCGCTCGGCCTGCATCGCACCACGGCGCAGCCTCAGGCACCCCATGCGGGTGGCTGGGCGGTGCATCCCTGGGCGGACGTGATGCTGCCCGAGCCCCTGGAGGACCTGGGGCTGATGGCGCCTGCCGGACAGCTATGGTCGACGGTTCACGACCTGGCGCGCTTCATGGTCTTCCTGGCCAAGGGGGACGAGCGGGTGCTGAGTGCGGAGTCGGTGCGTGAGATGCGGGCGCCGGCCGCGCCGCCCGAGTCGGGTGACTGGGACGGTGGTTACGGCCTTGGGGTGCAGCTCTTCCGTGGGGACAGGGGGAGCCTGGCCGGGCACGCGGGATCGCTGCCGGGGTTCGTCGCCTGTGCACTGCTGAGCGAGGAGGACGGGCTCGCCGCCGTCGCGCTGGCCAACGCCACCTCGGGGCCGCGGGTCGTGACGCTGGCCGCCGAGCTTCTGGGCATCGTGGCCGAGGCCGAGCCGCGGATTCCCGAGCCGTGGCGCCCGTTGGCCGAAGTCCGCCAGGAAGTCCTGGAGTTGGCTGGGTCCTGGTACTGGGGCACGTGTGCCTTCGGGCTCCGTCTCGTCGCGGACGACGGCCTGGAACTCGGCCCGCTGGCCGGAGCCGGCCGCAGCGCGCGCTTCCGGGCCGAGGACGACGGCAGCTGGACCGGGCTCAACGGCTACTACGCGGGAGAGACGCTGCGTGCGGTGCGGCGTGCGGACGGCTCGGTGAGCCATCTCGACCTCGGGTCCTTCGTGTTCACGCGTGAGCCGTACGAAGCTGAGGCACCGGTGCCGGGCGGTGTGGACCCGGAGGGCTGGCGTGCCTTCGGGTGAGTGACCGCCGGTCTGCGCTGCTTGGCGTGAGCAGTGACCGATAGGTCTGAGCAGTGACCGAACAGCCTGAGCAGTGACGGGTCGGTCTGAGCAGTGACTGGTCGGACTGAGTGGCGTCCTGTTTCACGTGAAACAGGACGCCACTGGCGCATACCGGACCGGACAGTGTGCGGCGTATCAGAGCTGCAGCTTGAAGCCCACGTGCGAAGCCTCGAATCCGAGCCGCTCGTAGAAGCGGTGGGCATCCGTGCGCGAGGCGTTGGACGTCAGTTGTACCAACTGGCAGCCCTGGCGCCGGGATTCGTCGATGGCCCACTCGATGAACTGCGTTCCGAGACCGCTGGCCCGCTCATCGGCGTGAACCCGCACTGCCTCGATGAGCGCACGTGAACTGCCCCGCAGGGACAGGCCCGGAATGACGGTGAGCTGGAGGGTGCCCACGACGCGACCCCCGCGTTCGGCGACCACCAGGTGTTGGTTGGGGTCACCAGCCAGACGCTCAAAGGCGGCGGCGTACGGGGTGAGGTCGTCGGGGGACTCGCGCTGGGCACCCAGCGTGTCATCAGCCAGCATGGCCACAATCGCCGCGATGTCGGCTGAGGTCGCGGGCCGAATCTGAAGATCGCTCATGGGGCGCAGCGTACGCGGGCCGTTGGAGGGCCTGGCCCCGTGCCCCCGGAGATCCGTGGGCAGACCCTAGGCCGGGACCCGCAGCCCTTCGACCGTCCTGACCAGTGGCGTCAGCTCCGGGTCCTGCGCGGCCTCGTCGAGCGCCTTGCGCAGGGCGGCGTCGTTGGTGGGCCGGGCGGCGGCGAGCAGTTCCTGGCCGGCCTCGGTCACATCCGTGTAGATGCCGCGGCGGTCGGTGTCGCAGATGTACCGGGTCAGCAGCCCGCGGTCCTCGAGGCGCGAGACCAGGCGCGTCGTCGCGCTCTGGCTGAGGACCACCGCGTCAGCGACCTGCTTCATCTGCAGATGGCCGCCCGGGCCACTGTGCTGGCGGCTCAGGACGTCCAGGAGAGAGTACTCGCGCACGCTCAGCTGGTGCTCGGCCTGCAGGGCCTTCTCGATGTGGGACTCGATCTTGCCGTGGAGCAGGGAGAGCGCGCACCAGCCCTGGGCGAGCGCGGTCAGGGCGGGGTCGGTCGCGACCATGGTCGGTCCTCCGTTCCGGAGCGGCTTGCTCCCAGGATAGCCCACGACCGCAATAGCCCTCGCTTGCAAATAGTCGGCGTCTGCAAGTATTGTCTACGCCTGTAAAGCCCACACGCAAGCACCAGCTCTGCACCGGGCAGTCTTCTGGAAGGTGAATCCCCATGCCTCTCGCGCTCCTCGCCCTGGCGATCGGGGCCTTCGGGATCGGCACCACGGAATTCGTGATCATGGGGCTGCTCCCCGAGGTCGCGGGTGACTTCGGCGTCTCGATTCCCACAGCCGGCTTTCTGGTCACCGGATACGCGCTCGGTGTCGTGCTCGGGGCCCCGCTGATGACGGCACTCGGTACCAAGATCTCGCGCAAGCGGATGCTGATGCTGCTGATGGGCCTGTTCATCGTCGGCAACGTGCTGTCCGCGCTCGCCCCGGCCTTCGGCGTGATGCTGATCGGCCGCGTCGTCGCCTCGCTCGCGCACGGTGCGTTCTTCGGGATCGGCTCCGTGGTCGCGGCCGAGCTGGTCGCTCCGGAGAAGAAGGCCGGCGCCATCGCGATGATGTTCACGGGCCTCACGGTGGCCAACGTCGTCGGAGTTCCGCTCGGCACGCTGGTCGGGCAGAGCGTCGGCTGGCGGGTCACCTTCGGGATGGTCGCCGCGCTCGGTGTCGTCGGTCTGCTCGGCGTGGCCAAGCTGGTTCCCGATCTGCCCAAGCCCGAGGGCGTCAGGCTGCGCCATGAACTGGCCGCGTTCCGGAACATCCAGGTGCTGCTCGCCATGGCGATGACCGTGCTCGGCTTCGGCGGCGTCTTCGCGGCGATCACCTACATCACGCCGATGATGACCGACGTCGCCGGCTTCGCAGGCTCCTCCGTGACCTGGCTGCTCGTCCTGTTCGGCCTCGGCATGGTCGGCGGCAACCTCGTCGGCGGGAAGTTCGCGGACCGCGCGCTGATGCCGATGCTGTACGTCTCCCTCGGAGCCCTCGCGCTGGTGCTCGGGCTCTTCACGCTCACCGCGCACAACAAGATCGCGGCGGCCGTGACCATCACGCTGATCGGCGCCCTGGGCTTCGCGACCGTGCCGCCGCTGCAGAAGCGGGTCCTCGACCAGGCGGCCGGTGCGCCCACGCTGGCCTCGGCCGTCAACATCGGCGCCTTCAACCTCGGCAACGCCCTGTCCGCCTGGCTCGGCGGTGTCGTGATCGCGGCCGGGCTCGGCTACACCGCACCCAACTGGGTGGGCGCGCTGCTCGCCGGTTCCGCACTCGTCCTCGCCGTTGTGTCGGCCGGGCTCGAGCGCCGCTCCGGCTCCAGCAGCCGGGTGGTCGCGGGCAACGTACCCACCGAACAGCGCGAGACCGCAGCAGTCCCCAACTAGTCTTCGCCACCCTCGACTTGGCAAGACCCAGCAAGGAGCACCCCCACATGAGCACCACCGTTGCCGTAGCCCCGCTGACCACCACCGATGCGGAGCTCCTCGTGGCCGCCGCCCGGCAGGCCGCCGAACAGGCCGAAGTCCCGGTCAGCGTCACGGTCCTGGACGCAGGTGGTCACCTGCTGGCCTTCCGGCGCGACGATCGCGCCGTGCTGATCTCCGGCGAGACCAGCACGCGCAAGGCCTACACCGCGCTGCAGTTGAACGCCCCGACCGCCGATCTCGTGGACGCGGTCCGTCCCGACGGCCTCTTCCATACGCTGCCGACCGCTCTCGACCGCCCGCTGCTGTTCATCGCGGGCGGAGTGCCGGTGCACCGTGAGGGCCGGCTGATCGGCGCGGTCGGTGTCGGGGGTGGTGCCCCGGACCAGGACCACGGCTTCGCCACGGTGGCCGTCGAGGCGATCGCCTGACACCGAAGGTCCGCAACTGCCCGTCCCCATGGCCGCGTTACTGCGTGGCCATGGGGACGTGGTGTGTGTGGGCCCCTCGGCCCCTGACGTCCAGTTCAGCCTGCTGCCACCGTCAGCGGCGCGAACCGGCGCGTCCAGTCGCCGGGCAGGTCCGGGATGCCGTACGTCATGACCGCGTTGAAGCTCGTGGCCGCGACGCCATGAGCCTTGATCCACGTCAGCAGCTCTTCGTGGCGTACGTCGATGTCGGTGCGCAGCGGACGGTCTGTGCCTGCTGCCAACGCGGCGACCAGGGACTTCGCCGTCTCCGTGTCCCGGGCGATCAGCGGGCCGATGACGTGGGTGTCCATGTTCGGCCAGGCGGCGCCGTATCCGATGATCTCCCCGCCGTCCTCGGCGACCCGGAGCTGATCGGCGAAGGCCGGAAGCCGAGTGATCATGTGGGTCCGGTCGGAGCCGAAGACCTCGGCGTCCAGGCGAAGGAGCGCCGGCAGGTCCTCGGCGGTCCCGGGCCGGGTGGGAATCGTGGGTGCGGGTCCGGTGGGCCGGAAGTGGCCACGCACCATCTCTGCGCGGCCGGTTGTCTTGAACCCGAGCTCTTCGTACAGCGGTTGGCCGTACCTCGTGGCGTGCAGGGTGAGCGGAGTGCTGCCCATCTCTGCCACCACATGCTTCATCAGATGCCGGCCGATCCCCTGCCGTGCGTGCCGCTCGGCGACCAGGACCATGCCGATCGCGGCGAGTTCGGGTTCGCTCCGGGCGCCGTACTCCGTCACCACGCAGGCGGTGACGAGGCCTCCTTCGGGGTCGTCGACGCCGTATCCCTTGCCTGCCGAGAGCAGCAGGCCCCATTTGTGTTCCTCGCGCGGCCAGCCGCGGTCCTGGGAGAGGTCGGCGCAGGCGGTCAGATCACGGATGGTCAGGCGGCGGATGGGCAGCGTGGAGAGGGAAGGTGTCGACACGCTGGTCAGGCTGGCTGACGTACGGCTGTGGCGTCTACCGCTTTACGTGAAGCAGCACGGTGCTTTCGGCCACGCTTGGTCAGGCCCCACGGCTTGAGTACCGAGACCGCCGTCATGAAGAGGTAGGCGACGAGCGAGACGATGGGGCCGGCGATCACATCCGTCGGGTTGGCGAGTGCCTCACCCGCGGCCGATGCGGCGGCCGCGTCGGTCACGCCAGGACGCAGGGCGAAGACCGAGGCTGCCGTGGTGGCGAGGGTCAGCCAGAACTTCGTATAGACCCAGCGGTGCCTGGCGAGCCCCCAGGGCGTGCCGAGCGAGAGCACCAGGCCGCTGAGGAGTGTGAGCAGCGCAAGCGGGATGATCAGCCAGCCCGCGAAGACCTTCATCGAGCGGACGGAGGCCTCGGTGGCAGCCGCGGAGCCGGTGGTGACGGCGGTGAGCGCGAGCGCCAGCAGCGCGAGCGTGAGCCCGAGCCAGCCGGCGGCGGCGGTGACATGGACGACGAGGGTGGCCCGGCGAGTCGGGCGGTTGAGTTTCACGTGAAACACGGTGCCGCCCGGGGTGGGGCGGTGGCGTCTGACGGCGGGAGTAACCGCGACTACTGGCGTGGGCGTACGACACTGGAGACCGACGTACGCCGTCAAAAGGCTAAGGTCGGCGCCCATGCCACGACTTCACCTCTTTGACCTGGACGGGACCCTGTTGCATGGGTCGGCGGCGCCCGTGGAGATCTCCCGGCAGCTTGGGCTCGACACCGAAATCAGGGAGCTCGAGCGGGATATCTCGGCGGGGCGCATCGGCCCGCCGGAGTATGCGGTGCGGGTCCACACGCTGTGGACCGAGCTCACTGCGGCCCACGTCGAAGCGGCCTTCGAGGGGGCGCCCTGGCTCGAGGGAATCCGTGAGACCTGGGCGGAGATCCGGTCGCGTGGTGATTACTGCGCGGTGATCTCGCTCTCGCCGTCGTTCTTCGTGGAGCGGCTTGAAGCCTGGGGCGCGCATGCCGCATTTGGTTCGCGATTTCCGGATCTGCCCTTCACCGAGCCGGTCGATCCGGAGGGGATCCTCAACGCCTCGGCAAAAGTGAAGATCATGGAACGGCTATGTGAAGCGTTCGAGGTGGCCAGGGCCGACTGTGTCGCGTACGGCGACTCGATGTCGGACGTGGAACTGTTCGCCGCCGTGCCCGTATCGGTCGCGGTCAACGCCGACCATCATGTGGTGGACCTGGCGACGTACGGCTATGTGGGGCGGGATCTGCGGGAGGTGTACGAAATCGTGCGCGGAGACCGGTAATTGCCGGAATTGCAGGAAGTTCCGCGGAATTCGCGCGGAGATCAGAGGGGTTGTGCCTCTGGCACCTACCGGTATGGTCGACTCCGGTTCATGCCGGGCGCCCTATGGCCGTACGACCTATGGGTGTGCGCGGAGGTCAATGCAGCCTAACGGTATGGAGGGATCCACTACCTGTACTTCCCGCTATTTGTCCGGTGTGCCGAAGCGGAGTGGCATGCTGCGGTGACGGTACTGCGGCCAATATCACATTCTCACCCTACTCGTCCGTATTGGCCGGGTGTTCGGGGTTCAATGTGGCCCAATTGATTCCGAGGCCGAACGGGGAATAGCGCGCGCCTTCCACACGGGAAGTGCACAGACCGACCGAAAGATGTTCGAGGCGAGGCACATAATGGACGCTCCGACCACCACGTCGGCCGACAACGGCACTTCCGGCGGCGACGGCAGTGACGGCGGCTGGTTCACGCCGCGCAAGACGCCGCAGAGCCGCCCGGTGAGCGACGAGCAGCAACACGTCAGGCCCGTCGGCTCCGCCAGGCCCCCTGCCCCGGCGGCCGAGGCACCCGCGGCAGCGCCCCCGGCCCCCGCAGCGTCCCCAGCGCCTGAAGCGCCCGCAGCACCTGAAACACTCGCAGGCTCCCAGGCGCCGGACGTGCCGGACACCTCCTCCGCGCCCGCCCAGGGCCGAACCGCCCACGCGGCCCCGGAGCCCATATCCGAGGCGGTTTCCCCGCCCTCCGGCAGCAACTGGCCCGCCGGCAACCGGCCCGAAGCCCCCGCGAGCCCCGTCAGGGACGCAGGCCAGGCCCAGAAGTACAGCGCGGAATCGGCCCCCACCGAGCCGGCGCTCACCGAGACAGAGCCCGAGCCCGCATCAGAGCCCACGACCGTGACCGAATCCGGCTCCCCGGACGCGATCCTGATCCGCCGCACGATGGCCGAGGTCGGCCCCGTCGCCGACAAGGTCACCTCGTACTTCTACGCCCTGCTCTTCGTGCGCCACCCCGACCTGCGCATGCTCTTCCCCGCCGCGATGGACACCCAGCGCGACCGGCTGCTCAAGGCGCTGCTCACGGCCGCCGAGCACATCGACAACACCGAGATCCTCGTCGCGTACCTGAAGAACCTCGGCCGCGGCCACCGCAAGTACGGCACCCGGCCCGAGCACTACCCGGCCGTCGGTGAAGCCCTCATCGGGGCGCTGACCAGATACGCCACCGACACCTGGGACGAGGAGACCGAGGCCGCCTGGGTGCGGGCCTACACCACGATCTCCCAGGTCATGATCGACGCGGCTTCGGCGGACGAACTGCGCGCACCGGCGTGGTGGTTCGGGGAGGTCGTCTCGCACGATCTGCGGACCCCGGACATCGCGGTGCTCACGGTTCGGCCCGACCAGCCGTACCCCTTCCTGGCCGGCCAGTACACCAGCCTGGAGACCCCGTGGTGGCCGCGGATCTGGCGGCACTACTCGTTCGCCTCCGCGCCGCGTTCGGACGGGCTGCTCTCCTTCCACGTGAAGGCCGTCCCGGCCGGCTGGGTGTCCAACGCCCTGGTGCACCGGGCCCGCCCCGGCGACACCATCCGGCTCGGCCCACCCACCGGCAGCATGACCGTCGACCACAACACCGACAACGGCATGCTCTGCCTCGGCGGCGGCACCGGCATAGCGCCCATCAAGGCCCTGGTCGAGGACGTGGCCGAGCACGGCGAGCGGCGCCCGGTCGAGGTCTTCTACGGCGCCCGCACCGACCACGACCTGTACGACATCGACACGATGCTGCGGCTGCAGCAGTCCCACCCCTGGCTCTCGGTGCGCCCCATCGTCGACAGGCTGGACCGGCAGCATGTCCAACTGCCGGACGCGGTGCGCGAGTACGGCCCGTGGAACGAGTACGACGCCTATCTGTCGGGCCCGCCCGGCATGATCCGCAGCGGGGTGCACGCCCTGCGGGACGTCGGCATACCGTCCAACCGGATCCGGCACGACTCCGTCGAGGAGCTGGTGGCGGCGGGGGACTAGGGCCGCTCCCCACCCTGGGTCTTCAGCCCAAGTCAGGCGCATGCATCGCACGTACGCCCTCGATGTTGCCGTCGAGGTAGTGGCGCAGCGACAGCGGTACGAGGTGGACCGAGGCGATTCCGACCCGGGTGAACGGGATGCGGACGATCTCGTACTCGCCGAGCGGCTCCTCGACCTCGGGGCCGTGCCGCAGCGAGGTGTCCATGGACTCGAGGTGGCAGACGAAGAAGTGCTGCACCTTCACGCCGGTCGCGCCGCCGCCGGCGCCGATGTGCTCGACGGTGTCGACGAAGCAGGGCACGACATCGGTGATCTTGGCGCCGAGCTCCTCGTACACCTCGCGATGGAGGGCGTCGACGACAGTGGCGTCCTCGGGCTCGACTCCCCCGCCGGGCGTGACCCAGTAGGGATCCACGCCGGGCTTGGTCCGCTTGATGAGGATCAGGTCGTCGCCGTCGAGGAGGACGGCTCGTGCGGTGCGCTTGACCACGGGGCGGACGGTCATGGGTCGAACGGTCATGGAAGAAATGTGGCCCGTCATGTTCCACGTGAAACACGACGAAAGTCCCTGACCTCTGTCAGCTCCAGTCCGCGGCAGCGCGCAGCAGCCACTCGTGCGCCCGCGCGATGTGCGGCATGGCCAGTGTGCCGGTGCGCACCACCAGGAAATATGTGCGCAGCGGGGGCACCGGCGGCTCGAGCAACGCGGCCACCTCACCCCGTGCCAACGCCTCGGCGCACAGATAGCGCGGCAGCACCGCGAGCCCCGCCCCTGCCGCCGCGCAGGCGAGCACGGCCCGCAGATCGGGCACGACCACGGCCGCGGAGGCGGCAGGCCGGGAGTCGAAGACCGCCGCCCAGTAGCGCGCGACCAGCGGCAGCGACTCGTGCACCTCGACCACCGGAAGACCCTCCAGCGCCGGAGCCCCCCGCCGCCGCAGCTTGCCGGGCCCCACCCGGGCGGCCAGCCCCGGACCGGCGACCAGCACATGCTCCTCGTCGCACAGCGGCGTCGCCGTGAGCAGGCCCCCGCGGGGCTGTGCCGTGGAGATGGCCAGATCGTGATGGCCCGCGGCAAGCCCTTCGAGGGCCTCCTCCGCGGTGCCGAAGGAGGTGCGCAGAGCGAAGCGCCGGCCGTCGTCACCGGTGAGCGTGGTCAGTGCGGGCAGGGCACGCTCGGCGGTGAACTCCGGGGGACCGGCGAGATGCAGGGTGCGTACGGTCGAGTCCTCGTCCACCCCGGTCTCCGCGATCTCCACGAGGGCGTCGAGATGCGGTGCCGCCTTGTGGGCCAGCTCGTCCCCGATGGTCGTGGGCGTCACGCCCCGCGCCTGACGCAGGAAGAGCGGGCGGCCCAACTGCCGCTCCAGGGTGCGGATCTGCGAGGTGACCGCGGGCTGCGACAGACCGAGCAGTGCGGCCGCCCGCGTGAACGAACCGGCGCGGTGCACGGTGACAAAAGTGCGCAGGAGGGCCAGATCCATCCCGAGCCCCCTCCCCTCCCGAGCAACTCCGATGTGGCCGCAGGCGCCCAACTATAAATAAGTCGATAGGTCTCTGTCGCTAGGGTGATTGGACACTGACACAGAGTCAACTAGCCTTGTTTAGGCGGTTCTTCGCGCGCAGAACCGAGGACGTCCCGAGCCACGAGGGGGGAGGCTCGGGACGTCCGTTGTGCGTAGCCCCGGTAGTGCGCGGGGCAGGAATGCCGGTCGAGCTCGCTACGCAGCCGACTCATCGAGCGCGTGCAGCACATCCGCCACGAGATCCGCGGGGTTCTCCGCACCGGCCGAGAAGCGGATGAAGCCCTCCGGTACGGCATCGCCGCCCCACCTGCCGCGCCGCTCGGCCGTGGAGCGTACGCCGCCGAAGCTGGTCGCCTCGTCCACCAGGCGAAGCGCGGCCAGGAATCCCTCGGCCCGGGCCCGCGTCGGCAACGTAAAGGAGACCACCGATCCGAAGCGGCGCATCTGTGCGGAAGCGATCTTGTACGAGGGGTCGTCGGGCAGGCCCGGATACCGCAGCCCCGACACCCCGCCCCGCCCTCGCAGCGCCTCCGCGACGGCCAGCGCATTGGCGCACTGGCGGTCGGCCCGCAGCTCGAGGGTGGCGAGCGAGCGGTGCGCGAGCCAGGCCTCCATCGGCCCCGGAATCGCCCCGACGATCTTCCGCCAGCGCCGGACGGAAGCGGTCAACCCGGCGTCCGCGCAGGTCACGTAGCCCAGCAGGATGTCACCGTGCCCGGTCAGCTGCTTGGTCCCGCTGGCCACGACGAAGTCCGCGCCCAGTTCGAGAGGACGCTGCCCGAGCGGCGTGGCCAGGGTGTTGTCGACCGCCACCAAGGTGCCCTGCGCATGGGCGGCGGTCACCAGGTGGCGTATGTCGCACACGTCGAGCCCGGGGTTCGACGGCGTCTCGATCCACAGCAGCCGGGCCCCGTCGAGCACGTCGAGCTGCGCGTTGCCGCCGGTCGGCGCCGTACGCACGTCGATGCCGTACGCCGTCAGCTGCTCGCGCACGAGCGGCAGCGCCTGATAGCCGTCGTCCGGCAGGACCACCACGTCACCGGTCCTGACCTGCGAGAAGAGGACCGCCGATATCGCGGCCATCCCGGAGGCGAAGACCAGGGTCTGCACGTCCTTGCCGGGGGCCTCCAACTCGCCTATGGCGCGCTCGAGATGGGTCCAGGTCGGATTCTCGTCACGGCCGTAGGTGTACGGGCCCGTGGGTTCGCCCGGCAGATGGAAATGGGCGGCGAACACCGGCCCGGGAAGCGTCGGTTCGTTCTTCGCCGGCTCGGGCAGCCCGGCCCGCACCGCACGCGTCCCGTCGCCGTACGTCCTGTCGTCGTACGCCCCGCCTCCGTGGGCCCCGCCACGTAAACCAGTCATGCCGCACCCCTTTCCGCGACCGCGTCCCGCACCGCCGCAAGCAGCCCGGGACTTGCGGCCTCCACCATGTCGAGGCACTCCTCGAAGCCGTCCATGCCCCCGTAGTACGGGTCCGGCACATCCGTGTCGCCGCCCGCGGAGGGGTCGTACGCGCGCAACAGCCGCACCTTCTGGGCATCCATAGAGGTCGGCGCGAGCCGCCGCAAGTCCCGCAGATGCCCGGAGTCGAGCGCGATCACCAGGTCGAGCCGGCCGAACCACGAGGCGTGAAACTGCCGTGCCGCATGCTCACCGTCATACCCATGCGCCTCCAGTACGGAGACCGTGCGCGGGTCCGCGCCGTCGCCCTCGTGCCAGCCTCCGGTGCCCGCACTGTCCACCTCGACCAGGTTGCCGAGTCCGGCCTCCTCGATGTGGGAGCGGAAGACGCTTTCGGCCATCGGGGAGCGGCAGATGTTGCCCGTGCAGACGAAGCAGACGCGAAAGACGGTCGTGGGGTCGAGGGGGTCGGTCGGGTCGGTCATGGGCGGGCTTCAGTCCTTGTCGTCGGGCAGGGCCACGTTCATCGCCCACGAGACGACGCTGATGATCAGGCCGCCGACGACGGCCGTCCAGAAGCCCTCGACATGGAAGCTCAGGTTCAGCTTGTCGGCGAGCCATGAGGTGAGCCCGAGCATCAGTGCGTTGACCACGAGCGTGAACAGGCCGAGGGTCAGCACGAACAGCGGGAAGGTCAGCAGCTTCACGACGGGCTTGACCAGGACGTTCACCACGCCGAAGAGCAGCGCGACGAGGACCAGGGTGAGCACCTTGCGCGGGGTGCTGCTTCCGGTCAGCGAGATCTTGTCGACCAGCCAGATGGCCACACCGAGGGCCGCCGTGTTGGCGATCGTCTTGACTACGAAATTCTTCATGTGTCTGATCGTGGCAGACGTGATCGGAACCGGGCACCGGCGTGCGGCAGCAGTACGGCGACAGTCCGGCTGCAGTACACCGGCAGTGAGGGCGGACAGGGCATGAAGGCATTCCGGCTGGACGAGCTCGAGGCGGAGCGAGCGGCGAACGACGGCGCGTACCTGCAGTTTCTGCGGGAGCGGAACATGTCGGTCGGCCTGTACGCGCTCGACGCAGGTCAGACCGATCCACAGCAGCCGCACAACCAGGACGAGGTCTACTTCGTGGTGAGCGGCCGCGCCTCGGTGACGGTCGGCATGGAGACCACGACGGTCGGGCGCGGCAGTGTCGTGTACGTACCCGCAGGGGTCCCCCACAAGTTCCACCACATCAGCGAGGACCTGCGGGTTCTGGTCGTCTTCTCGCCACCGGAGGGCTGAACGGATCATTCCGCTCCGACTCGGAGCGGACGGTGACCCTGGTCTTCCCTAAGGGTCGAGTCAGGGAAGGACAAGGGATCTCAGGCCCCCGAACGCACCCCGTGCGGCCCTAACATCGAACCAGTAGCTCGGAGAGGACTCTCGGAGCCCCGGAAATCCGGTGTCATCCGGAGAAAGCAGGAGACGATGGCCGTGCAGCAGATATTCGCGGGAATGCCCTGGTGGGTGAAGTGGGTCGCGGTGCCGGTCATCGCCCTGGTGGTCTTCGGCGGCATGATCGCCTGGGTCGTCGGCGTCATCGTCAGCCTGCTGTTCAAGGTCCTTGTCTTCGCGGCCCTGGTCGCCGGACTCATCTACGTCGTACGGAAGTTCACCTCGTCCTCGTCGTCGAGCCGCAGCGACTGGTAGCCCTTGGCTACGGTTCGCCCGGCCGGGGGAATATTTAGGCCATGAGCTCCGCCGACCGGTGGAGCGCGGCTAAAGTCCGGAAACCGACGCGGGATGCCCCCCGCGGGAGGGTCCACCGCCCACCCTCGTGGCTTCCGGACGAGGGCTACCCCCACGCGCCTCGGGAGCGAACCTTGGCCACGGCAGCCGGCACCGCCGCCCCCACGCTCATCGGCTCCGTTCAAAGAGCGATGCGCCTGCTGGAAGCGGTGGGTGCGCACGAGGAAGGCGCGCCCGCGAAACAGCTCGCGCGCGAGGCCGGACTCGCGCTGCCCACGGCGTACCACCTGCTGCGCACTCTGACCCATGAGGGCTATCTGCGGCGCGAGAAGGGCGTGTTCGTCCTCGGCGCCGCGGCCGAGCGGCTGGTCAGCAACGGAGCGCAGCAGAATCGTCGCAGCATGATCGGCGAGGCCCTCGAGCACTGGCGCGATTCCATCGGGGTGCCGGTGTACTTCGCGGTCTACCGCGAGGGCGATGTCGAGGTCGTCGGCGTCGCGGACACCCCGGGCAGTCCCGCCGTGGAGGAGTGGGCCGACTTCCGGGAGACCGCGCACGCCCATGCGATCGGCCAGTGCCTGCTCTCGCAGCTCGACGAGGACTCCAGGCAGGACCATCTCTCGCGCTATCGCGTGCAGTCCATCACCCCGTACACCGTCCGCGACAACCGGACGCTGCTGCGCCGGCTCGCGTCGATGGGCCGGATGCAACCCGTCGTGGAACGCCAGGAGTACGCGCTCGGGACGGTGTGCGCCGCCGTTCCCATCACGGCCGGCACCACGGCGGCCACGCTGGCGATTTCGGTTCCCGTACATCAGGCCGACCGGCTGCTGCCCGCCGTACGTGAGTTGCAGAGCGACGTTGGCCGAAAGCTTGGCTCGCTGGCCTTCTCTATCAGTATCTGAAAACTCACTCCTTGTGATCTGACGAGTACGTTCAGCAAGATGCCATGAGTGTCGGGAAGATGATTCCTGGCCAACTCAACGTCACAACAACGGGGTAGGCGATGCGCGAGTCGGTACAGGCAGAGGTCTTGATGAGCTTTCTCGTTTCCGAGGAGCTCTCCTTCCGCATTCCGGTGGAACTGCGGTACGAGACACGCGACCCCTATGCCGTACGGCTGACGTTCCACTTGCCCGGGGATGCCCCGGTGACCTGGGCCTTCAGCAGAGAACTCCTGGTGGACGGAGTGCATACGCCCTGTGGGGAAGGCGATGTGCACATCGCGCCGCAGGAGCCCGAACCGTCCGACGAGGCCGTCATCCGGCTCCAGGTCGGCGGTGACCAGGCGCTGTTCAGGGCCTCCGTCGCCCCTCTCATGGCCTTCCTCGACCGCACCGACAAGCTGGTGCCGCTCGGCCAGGAGCGGGCCCTTGCCGACTTCGACTCGCATCTGGACGAGGCGCTCGGGCGGATCCTGGCGGAGGAGCCGAGCGCGGGGTAGCGGCCTCGCGCGGCGGGGCTCTGGGCCTGGCGCGGCGGTCCCGCCGTGGTGCCGAGGGCTCGGGCTCAGTGCTTGCGGCGTCGGCGGCCGCTGCCCCCGCCGAGTACCGCGCCCCGCCCGGGAGTTACGGCAGGGCCGGTCCCGCGGGACGTGCCGGACTTGTCGGCCGAGACCACCAGTGCCGCGAGCACCGTCGTCACCGGCACCGAGGCGACCAGGCCGATCGAACCGACCAGCGTCCGCACGATCTCCTCGGCGACCAGCTCACTGTTGGCCACCGTGCCCACGCTGCTCTGCGCGACCGAGAACAGCAGCAACAGGGGCAGCGCGGCGCCCGCATACGCCAGTACCAGCGTGTTCACGACCGAGGCGATGTGGTCGCGTCCGATCCGGATGCCGGCCCGGTAGAGGCCTCGTACGCCCAGCTTGGGGTCGGCCTGGTGCAGCTCCCACACGGCCGAGGTCTGGGTCACCGTCACATCGTCGAGCACACCGAGCGAGCCGATGATGACGCTGGCGAGCAGCAGACCGCTCATGTCGATGTTCGGGTAGAGCCCGTGGATCAGGCCGGTGTTGTCGTCGGTGTTGCCGGTCAGCGAGGCCCAGCCGATGAACAGCGAGCCGAGCAGGCCGATGAGGAGCAGCGAGGCCAGCGTGCCGAGCACGGCGACGGAGGTGCGGGCGCTGAGGCCATGACACATGTAGAGCGCGATCAGCATGATGGCGCTCGACCCGATCACCGCCACGATCAGCGGGTTCGACCCCTGGAGGATCGCGGGCAGGATGAAGAGGGTCAGCACCGCGAAGCTCACCACCAGCGCGACCAACGCCATCACGCCGCGCATCCGCCCCACCGCGATCACCACCACGGCGAAGATCGCGGCAAGGAGTGTCATCGGGACCTTGCGGTTCACATCGGTCACCGAGTACTGCAGTTCCTTCGGTGCGTCGGGCGCGTACGCCACGACCACCTTCTGCCCTTCGTGCAACTGCCGTGGTGCGTCGGGCTGTACGACCTCGACGAAGGTGCGGCCCTTGTCCTTGCCGCTGGTCACCTCGATCGTCGCCGTCGCGCACTGACCGTCCTGTCCCTGCTGCGCCTTGCGGCCCTCGGCGGTCGAGGTGTCACCGGTGGGCGGGACCTGGGAGGCGTTCACGTCCTTGCAGTCGACCTTGAGGACCTTGGTCACGGTGCCCTGCTCGGTCTGCCGGTCGAAGCCGACCCCCGAGCGCTCATGGGCCGGCGCACCGCCGGGCCAGAGCACGGCCAGGCCGACGACGACGGCCGTGGCGAACGGGATCAGCACCGCGGCGATGACCTTGCGCAGGTGCTGGGAGACCGGAGCGGCGGGGCCATGGCTGTGCGAGTGGCCGTGCCCGTGCGGCGGTTCGGAGGGCGGAACGGGTGGCTGCTGCGTCGTGGTCACCGACCGATCATCGCAAGAACGACAGGGGCCCTCTGTTCAGCGCGGCCGACATGACGCTAGCGTGGGGGCACCTTTGCACACGCGGGAGCTCGGAGCACCGGGCTGAGAGGGCGCTGACACCGTACGAAATGTCCGTACGGATTCGCTGCGTCGACCGCTGAACCTGTTACCGGGTAATGCCGGCGTAGGGAGTAGGTCTCATGACCATTCAGGACACACGCACGCCTGCCTCCGACTCGAACGAGAACAATTCGGGCGACACGGAGGCCGGGAAGTCCATCGGCTGGCACAAGGCGTACGTCGAGGGCTCGCGCCCCGACCTGCGGGTGCCGGTCCGCCAGGTGCACCTCACCAACGGCAAGGCCGTCACGCTGTACGACACCTCCGGGCCGTACACCGACCCGTCGGCCGACACCGACGTCCGCCGGGGCCTGGCCCCGCTCCGGGAGAACTGGATCATCGCCCGCGGGGACACCGAGGAGTACACGGGCCGCCCGCTCCGCCCCGAGGACGACGGCATCAAGCACACCTCGCCGCGCGGCGGAGGCCTGAAGAACCTCGACGCGGTCTTCCCCGGCCGCCCCCGCCAGCCCCGCCGGGGCAGGAACGGGCAGGCCGTCACACAGCTCGCGTACGCCCGCCGGGGCGAGATCACGCCCGAGATGGAGTTCATCGGGATCCGCGAGAACATGGACCCGGAGATCGTGCGCGAGGAGGTCGCCGCGGGCCGCGCGGTGATCCCGGCGAATGTCAATCACCCCGAGATCGAGCCGATGATCATCGGCAAGAAGTTCCTGGTGAAGGTCAACGCCAACATCGGCAACTCCGCGGTCACCTCCTCCATCGAGGAGGAGGTGGACAAGATGACCTGGGCCACCAAGTGGGGCGCCGACACGGTCATGGACCTCTCCACCGGCCGCAACATCCACACCACCCGCGAGTGGGTCCTGCGCAACTCCCCTGTCCCGATCGGCACCGTGCCGCTCTACCAGGCGCTCGAGAAGGTCGACGGCCGCGCCGAGGACCTGACCTGGGAGATCTACAAGGACACGGTCATCGAGCAGGCCGAGCAGGGCGTCGACTACATGACCGTGCACGCGGGTGTGCGGCTGCCGTACGTCCCGCTGACCGCGCGGCGCAAGACGGGCATCGTCTCCCGCGGCGGCTCGATCATGGCCGCCTGGTGCCTCGCGCACCACAAGGAGTCGTTCCTGTACGAGAACTTCGAGGAGCTCTGCGAGATCCTCGCCGCGTACGACGTGACGTACTCCCTCGGTGACGGCCTGCGCCCCGGCTCCATCGCGGACGCCAACGACGAGGCGCAGTTCGCGGAGCTGCGCACCCTGGGCGAGCTCAACACCATCGCCAAGCGGCACAACGTGCAGACCATGATCGAGGGCCCGGGCCATGTCCCGATGCACAAGATCAAGGAGAACATCGACCTCCAGCAGGAGATCTGTGAGGAGGCGCCGTTCTACACGCTCGGCCCGCTGACCACGGACATCGCGCCCGCGTACGACCACATCACCTCGGGCATCGGTGCCGCGATGATCGGCTGGTGGGGCACGGCGATGCTCTGCTACGTCACGCCCAAGGAGCACCTGGGCCTGCCCAACCGCGACGACGTGAAGACCGGCGTCATCACGTACAAGATCGCGGCGCACGCGGCGGACCTCGCCAAGGGGCACCCGGGCGCGCAGGACTGGGACGACGCCCTGTCGGACGCGCGCTTCGAGTTCCGCTGGGAGGACCAGTTCAACCTGGCCCTCGACCCGGACACCGCACGGGAGTTCCACGACGAGACGCTGCCGGCCGAACCCGCCAAGACGGCGCACTTCTGCTCGATGTGCGGGCCGAAATTCTGCAGCATGAAGATCTCGCAGGACATCCGCCGACAGCACGGCGGTGATCTCGGATCGGACGAGATCGAGGCCGGGATGGCGGAGAAGTCGAAGGAGTTCGCAGCGGCGGGCAACCGTGTGTATCTGCCCATCGCGGACTGACGGGCTTTCCCGTATCGGTTCTTTGGATCAACTCGCGGACCCGAACGCGTGTTTCACGTGAAACACATGCCGGACGGCCCGGATCATTCAGCTACTCAGGCTGATGTTCCGGGCCGCCGAAGTCGGGACTTGAGAAGTCGGGGCTGGAATAGCTCGGCTTGGGCCCGGCATCGGGTCCTCCATCCGGGCTGCTGAAACCCGGGCGGTTATAGCCGAGTTGGGGCATGCGGTTGTTGTGGGAGGAACCCGGGCGGGGGCCGGGTCCGCCCGGTGAGCCGGGATCGGCCAGAGCCTCGCGAAGGAACGGCAGTACGCCGTTCTCCAGGAGGGCCACCCGCCAGACTTCCCTGGCCCGGGCCACCTCCTCGCTCAACTCGCCGTGTGCGCCCGCCTGGAGCTGCGTGGAGCCGTTGCGCAGGGCGGTGAGCAGCAGGCCGACCGCGGCGACCAGGATGCCGACCGCGGTGAGGGCCCCGAACAGCCAGCCGGCCCTCAGCAGGGTGTCGGCGAAGGCGGGTTCGGGGTTGAGCATCTTCAGGATGTACCCGACGAGCAGGAAGATCGCGGCGGATGCGCCCGCGAGGACCGGGGCCAGGACGGCGACGACCGCGACGAGTCCCGCGCCGGTGGCCTCGCTGACTTCGCCCACCGTGGCGGCCAGACCGCTCACGGAGCCCGCGCCGGAATCGGAGCTGCTGGTGGTGGAGGATTCGGGCATCGACGCGGCGGGGCGGGCAGGCTCACGCAGTTCTTCGCGGGCCTTCACGTAATGCTGGTACTCGGTCGCGGCGGCCGCGGTGATCAGTGCCGTGGCGTTCAGCGCCATTGTGCGCAGTTGTTCGGCGTTGAGCCGTACGCCGACCGCGGCGAGGTCAGGGCGAGATGGTGCGGAGCGCAGCGCCTCATCGAGGATCCGCTCGTATTCCTGGCGGTCCTCATTGAGCAGGTGTGGAGCGCTGTTCATGTGCATCCCCCGATGCTCCGTAGGGCTTGGGGACTCGCATGGTTACGAGCCGATGGGCAGAAACGGAGGGGAGCCTGCTACGGATAAGCCGATGGTAGAGCCGTTACGGCACGCGGTGACAGGGGGTTTCCGGAAATTGGCCCCCTGGCCAGCAACGTCCTATGTTTTCTACGCCTGCCCGATCAACGCTCAGTTATCCAACGGCAGTTGGCAGACCAGCAGCTTTCCGGCCATGGTCACGCCGCCGTCCATGGCGATGGCCAGGCCGCCCGCGTACACATGAGGCCCTTCGACCTGCGGACCCGAGCTGTCCTCGCCCTCCTCCGAGCCGACCTCACCGAGCAGATACGGAATCGGGCTGTGGCCGTGCACGACGCGGGTGCCGCCGTAGGTGTCGAGCAGCTCACGGACGGCCTCGGGGCCCGACTCGTCGCGGAACGCGAAGCGCTTGGTGAACTTGCGGAAGAGATCCCAGCATTCGTCGGCGTCATTGCGGGTGAGCGCCTCGCGGATGGAGTCGTTGACCGCCTCGATCGAATCGCCGTAGTCCAGGTACGACGTCGCGTCGGAGTGCATCAGGAGATGGCCGTCCTCCAGCTCGATGGCGTCGAGCCGGGACATCCACTGCAGATGGACGTCCTGGAGGCGGTCCATGTCGGACTTCTGCCCGCCGTTGAGCAGCCACGCCGCCTGGAAGGTGGCGGTGCCCGCGCCGGAGTTGACCGGGGTGTCCCCGAAGCGCTTGGCGCCGAGCAGCAGCAGCTCGTGGTTGCCCATGAGCGCCTTGCAGTAGCCGCCGGCGGCCGCGGCCTCGGCGGACAGCCGCATCACGAGGTCGATCACCCCGATGCCGTCCGGGCCGCGGTCGGTGAAGTCGCCCAGGAACCACAGCCGGGCATTGCCCGCGGCCCACGCGCCCTCGTCGTCGATCAGGCCCTGCTCGCGCAGCGCCGCGATCAGCTCGTCCAGATAGCCGTGCACATCGCCCACGACGTAGAGCGGGCCGAGGCCCGAGTCGCTCTGCAGGGGGTCCTCCTCGACCTGCACGGTGACCTGAACCGTGTCACCGCGATTGATGACCGGAAGGTCCCGCTGTGTCGGCGTGTAGCCCTCGGGTTCCTCAGCCCCCGAGGCCTCCTGGCCGGCCTGGTGCACATACGCGGGAACGCGGAAGTCGCGCACGGTGTCCGTGCGCACCACGGGTCCCTGACCGGCCCCCTGAGTCATCGACCCCTCCACCACCGTCGCGCCGCATTTCTCCACCGGGTCGGACTGCCTGGTCGAGCCGTCCGTGGTGTCGTGCGCCCATCATAGGAATGCGGCTCGCGCTGTGTGATGCACCAGGGGTGGTGAATCGAAACGGGACCGGCGGTTCGCCGGGGTTTTCTCCCGAATTGGGGGTAACCGGGCGCCGGAGCGGGCCCTAGCTCTGCTCCGGTGTACGCGGAGGGCTGACCGTGGTGCGGGGTGGTCGGCGCTGTGAGGAGGTCCGCACGATGAGTTCTGTGGGTATCACCTGCTCGACCGGACGCCCGGTGTCGACCCCCTCGATGGCGTCGATGAGGAGCTGGACGACGGCGGTGCCGATACGGCGCGGTTTGAGGGAGAGCGTCGTGATGGGCGGTTCGGTATTGGCGTAGACGGTCGACTCGCTGCAGCACACCAGGAGCAGGTCGTCGGGTACGCGCAGACCGTAGCGCCGGGCCGCCGCGAGCAGATCCGTGCCGTTCGGGTCGAAGAGCCCGTACACGGCGTCGGGCCGGTCCGGGCGGGCAAGGAGCCGGTCGGCGGCTACGGCCCCGGCGCACGGGTCGTGCGCGGGGTACGCCTCGTACACCGGGTCCTGGCCGACGCGGGTGCACCAGCGCAGGTATGCGGTGGTGGAGAGCCGGGTGTAGGTGTCCGTGGTGGTGCCGGTCAGCAGGCCGATCCGGCGGGCGCCGGCCGCGGCCAGGTGGTCGAGGATGCCGAGCACGGCGGCCTCGTGGTCGTTGTCGACCCAGGCCGTGACCGGCAGGGCGCCCGCGGGGCGGCCGTCCGAGACCACCGGCAGACCCTGGCGGACGAGCTCGCTCACCACGGGGTCCTGGTCGGAGGGGTCGATGACGACGGTGCCGTCGAGGGCGACGTTCGACCAGACGTCATGGCGCGAGGTGGCCGGGAGGATGACCAGGGCATAGCCCCGGGCGAGCGCAGCGGAGGTGGCGGCTCTGGCCATCTCCGCGAAGTACGCGAACTCGGTGAAGGTGAAAGGTTCATCCCCGTACGTCGTCACGGTCAGGCCGATGAGGCCGGACTTGCCGGTACGGAGCGTGCGGGCCGCTGCGGATGGGCGGTAGCCCAGCCGGTCGGCGACCTCGCGGACGTGTTGGCGGGTGGTGTCGGGGAGCCGGCCCTTACCGTTGAGCGCGTCGGAGACGGTCGTGATGGAGACCCCGGCTGCGGCGGCCACGTCCCGGATGCCCGCCCGAACCTGCCGGCTGCCCCGAGTCTGCGCCCGGCTCACCTGGTGCTTCCCTGCTGCTGTCATGGCGAGCCGATAGTAGGGCTCATCAGCGCGGGTGGCAGGAGTGCATATGCAGTCGTTGACAGGCACGTTTCTGCAAGGCGTATAGGCACCAATGACCATGGAACATAAGGGAGTTGATGAGTGCGGCGAGGTTCCTCGCTTGTCGACGCGCATGTGCCTACTGAATGCCCGATGTTTCGGAGAGGTCTCAACTCACCTTCACGGGTGATGCGCGCCACGGCGCGAGCCACCGGCGCGCGGACCTTCATGAGCGCTCCCCCCTTCCCGGGCGCCCACGCTCCTGGATCCGCAGACCGAGGCCCTCAGGCCATTCGCAGCGGGCCGGAATCCTCATAAGGTAAGCAGCATTCGAACGGAACCTGGGTGGCCCGAGGAGGACCTGCGGTGAGCGAGAAGAGCCCGAAGCTGCGCGCCGAGCTGGACGGCATTCCGACGTACAAGCCGGGGAAGCCGGCTGCTGCCGGCGGTCCGGTGGCGTACAAGCTGTCGTCCAACGAGAACCCCTATCCGCCGTTGCCCGGCGTGATGGAGCAGGTGACGGCGGCCGCCGGGTCCTTCAACCGTTACCCGGACATGGCGTGCACGGGCCTGATGAACGAGCTGGCGGAGCGCTTCGGCGTCCCGCTCTCGCACCTGGCCACCGGCACCGGCTCGGTCGGTGTCGCGCAGCAGCTGATCCAGGCGACCTCGGGGCCGGGCGACGAGGTGATCTACGCCTGGCGTTCCTTCGAGGCGTACCCGATCATCACGCAGGTCAGCGGGGCGAAGTCGGTGCAGGTGCCGCTGACGCCGGGGGAGGTGCACGACCTCGACGCGATGGCCGACGCGATCACCGACCGGACCCGGCTGATCTTCGTCTGCAACCCCAACAACCCGACCGGCACGGTGGTGCGCAAGGCCGAGCTCGAGCGGTTCCTGGACCGGGTGCCCGGCGACGTCCTGGTGGTGCTCGACGAGGCGTACCGCGAGTTCATCCGCGATGCCGAGGTGCCGGACGGGATCGAGCTCTACCGGGACCGGCCCAATGTCTGTGTGCTGCGGACCTTCTCCAAGGCGTACGGCCTCGCGGGTCTGCGGGTCGGCTTCGCGGTGGCCCATGAGCCGGTCGCGGCCGCGCTGCGCAAGACCGCGGTGCCGTTCGGGGTGAGCCAGCTCGCGCAGGACGCGGCGGTCGCCTCGCTGCGTGCCGAGGACGAACTGCTCGGCCGGGTCGGCTCGCTGGTCGGCGAGCGGGCGCGGGTGGTCGAGACGTTGCGGGGGCAGGGCTGGACGGTCCCCGAGACGCAGGCCAACTTCGTATGGCTGCGTCTAGGGGAGCGCACGCTCGACTTCGCGGCCGCCTGCGAGAAGGCCGGGGTCGTCGTGCGGCCGTTCGCCGGCGAGGGCATGCGGGCCACGATCGGTGAGCCCGAGGCCAATGACCTCTTCCTGCAGACGGCCCAGGCCTTCCGCAAGGAGCTGTAGCCCTCGGGGCTCGGCTCAACCGGTGCTATTCGGCGACCAGTTCCACTCGGATCGGGTCGCCGTTTCGCACGGTGGCCAACTGACGCGGGTCGCCGTCGAGGGCGCCGAGCAGGTTGCACGGGCTTGCGAGGCGGCACTCGTCGCCCCGGGATATCGGGGTGGGTCCGTACGGGAGGGCAAGGGCGTCGCCGTCCGTCCAGAAGGCGACGGTGCCCGGCTCGACCACCTGCTGGGCGTCGTCCTCGCGTTCGACGCTGACGCCGGTGTCGAAGTAGACCTCTTCGCCCCAGGTGTTGGCGGAGGCGGAGATCGGCAGGGCTTTCCGCAGCGCCTGCGTGGTGGGGGTGTCTTCGAGGGTCGCGGTCAGGTGCCCGGCGGGCCAGGAGATTCGGATCTGCATGCCGCGGATTCAACAAGATGTTGAAGTTCTTGGGAAGGGGTTCCCGGCGATCCTCGATGATCTCCGGTGATCCCTGGGTGGCGGACGGGGTGTCACATTCCGCCGTCGCCGTGCGTCTTATGGGTGAGCGGCAAAGAGGGACCCCCCTGAAAGTTCCCGACAGTGTGTGCGACATAATGCTTGTGAATGTGAACGCGTTCACAAGCGTGTCCTATTTGGTCCAGTGATGCATGGGATTAAAGGGGCAAACTGCCGCTGTGACCACGGCGACGTAAGGAGACCTGCGACGTGGACCTGGCTCTAGCACCAGAGACCCTGGCGCGATGGCAGTTCGGCATCACCACCGTCTATCACTTCCTCTTCGTCCCTCTGACGATCTCGCTCGCCGCGCTCACCGCCGGCCTGCAGACCGCATGGGTGCGGACCGAGAAGGAGAAGTACCTCAGGGCCACCAAGTTCTGGGGCAAGCTCTTCCTGATCAACATCGCGATGGGTGTCGTGACCGGCATCCTGCAGGAGTTCCAGTTCGGCATGAACTGGTCCGACTACTCGCGGTTCGTGGGCGACATCTTCGGCGCCCCGCTCGCTTTCGAGGCGCTGATCGCCTTCTTCTTCGAGTCCACCTTCATCGGGCTGTGGATCTTCGGCTGGGACAAGCTGCCGAAGAAGATCCACCTGGCCTGCATCTGGATGGTCTCGATCGGCACGATCCTGTCGGCGTACTTCATCCTGGCGGCCAACTCCTGGATGCAGCACCCGGTCGGCTACCGGATCAACGAGAAGAAGGGCCGTGCCGAGCTCACCGACTTCTGGCACGTGCTGACGCAGAACACCGCGCTGGCGCAGATGTTCCACACGATGACGGCCGCCTTCATGGTCGGTGGCGCGTTCATGGTCGGTATCGCGGCCTACCACCTGGCTCGCAAGAAGCACGTGCCGGTGATGAAGACGTCGCTGCGGCTCGGGCTCGTCACGCTCGTCATCAGCGGACTGCTCAGCGCGATCAGCGGTGACACGCTCGGCAAGATCATGTTCGAGCAGCAGCCGATGAAGATGGCCGCGGCCGAAGCCCTGTGGGACGGCGAGGACTCCGCACCCTTCTCGATCTTCGCGTACGGGGACGTCGCCGCCGGCCACAACAAGGTCGCCATAGAGGTGCCTGGGCTGCTGTCCTTCCTCGCCCACAACAACTTCAACGAGCACGTCCCCGGCATCAACGACCTCAACAAGAAGATGCAGGAGGAGTACGGGCCCGGCGACTACCGGCCGAACATCCCCGTCGCCTACTGGAGCTTCCGCTGGATGATCGGCTTCGGGATGGCCTCGCTCGGCATCGGACTGCTCGGGCTGTGGCTGACCCGCAAGAAGTTCATGCTGCCCGAGTCGATGCGGGTGGGTGAGGACGAGGTGCCGAACCTGGTCCTCTTCAAGAACAAGGCGCTCAGCCCCAAGTTCACCAAGTGGTACTGGATCGTGGCCCTGTGGACCATGCTCTTCCCGCTGATCGCCAACTCCTGGGGCTGGCTCTTCACCGAGATGGGCCGCCAGCCGTGGACCGTGTTCGGGGTCTTCACGACGGCCCAGTCCGTGTCCCCCAGCGTCTCCCAGGGCGAGGTCATCACCTCGATGACGGTCTACACCCTGCTCTACGCGGCACTCGCCGTCATCGAGATCAAGCTGATGATCAAGTACGTCAAGGCCGGACCCCCCGAACTCACGGAGGCGGACCTCAACCCGCCCACCAAGATCGGCGGCGACGACCGTGACCCCGACCGGCCCATGGCCTTCTCGTACTGAAGGGAGCTGACCGAATATGGAACTCCACGACGTCTGGTTCGTGCTGATCGCCGTCCTGTGGATCGGCTACTTCTTCCTCGAAGGCTTCGACTTCGGGGTCGGCATCCTGACCAAGCTGCTCGCCCGCGACCGCCAGGAGCGGCGCGTGCTCATCAACACCATCGGTCCCGTCTGGGACGGCAACGAGGTCTGGCTGCTCACGGCGGGCGGCGCCACCTTCGCCGCCTTCCCCGAGTGGTACGCGACGTTGTTCTCCGGCTTCTATCTGCCGCTGCTGCTCATCCTGATCTGCCTGATCATCCGCGGCGTCGCCTTCGAGTACCGGCACAAGAGGGCCGAGGAGCGCTGGCAGACCAACTGGGAGCACGCGATCTTCTGGACCTCGCTGCTGCCGGCCGTCCTGTGGGGTGTGGCCTTCGCCAACATCGTGCGGGGCGTGAAGATCGACAAGAACATGGAGTACGTCGGCAACTTCTGGGACCTGCTCAACCCGTACGCCATCCTCGGCGGGCTCGTCACGCTGAGCCTGTTCACCTTCCACGGCGCTGTCTTCACCGCGCTCAAGACGGTGGGCGACATCCGGGTGCGGGCACGGCAGTTGGCGCTCGCCCTGGGGCTGCTCACGGCGTTCCTGGCCCTCGGCTTCCTGATCTGGACCCAGGTGGACAAGGGCGACGGCAAGAGCCTGGTCGCGATGATCGTCACGGTGCTCGCTCTGGTCGGTGCGATCGGGGCCATCAAGGTAGGGCGCGAGGGCTGGTCGTTCGCGCTCTCCGGGGTCACGATCGCGGCCGCGGTGGCCATGCTGTTCCTGACGCTCTTCCCGAACGTCATGCCGTCCTCGCTCAACCCGGACTGGAACCTCACGGTCACCAACGCCTCGTCGAGTGCGTACACGCTGAAGATCATGACCTGGTGCGCAGGCCTCGCCACTCCGGTGGTGCTGCTCTACCAGGCGTGGACGTACTGGGTGTTCCGCAAGCGGATCGGCACCCAGCACATCGCCGCCGATGCTCACTGAGTCCGTCACATCGCTGCTCATGCCCGCTGAGTCCGTCATATCGCTGCCGGTGCTCGCTGAATCCGTTTCCCGATTTCGGTAGGGGCTGTTTCACGTGAAACCGATCGACCCGCGCCTGCTCCGGTACGCCCGAGCCACTCGCTTCTTCCTGATCGCGGTGGTGGTCCTCGGGCTGGCCGGGGCGGGCCTGGTCGTCGCTCAGGCGATGCTCATCGCCGAGGTGGTGGTGGGGGGATTCCAACGAGGGCTCGATGCCTCTTCGTTGGTGACGCCCCTGCTGCTGCTCGCGGCCGTCTCGGCCGGGCGCGGTGTCGTCGCGTGGCTCACCGAGCTGGCGGCGCACCGGGCGAGTGCGGCGGTGAAGTCGGAGCTTCGGGGGCGGTTGCTCGAGCGCGCGGGGGCGCTCGGGCCCGGCTGGCTCAGTGGTCAACGGACCGGGTCGCTGGTCGCGCTGGCCACGAAGGGTGTCGATGCGCTCGACGACTACTTCGCGCGCTATCTCCCGCAGTTGGGGCTTGCGATCGTCGTGCCGGTCGCGGTGCTCGCACGGATCATCACCGAGGACTGGGTCTCGGCGGCGATCATCGCCGGGACGTTGCCGCTGATCCCCGTCTTCATGGTCCTGATCGGCTGGGCGACACAGGCCCGGATGGACCGTCAGTGGCAGCTGCTCTCCCGGCTGTCGGGGCACTTCCTCGATGTGGTGGCCGGGCTGCCGACGCTGAAGGTGTTCGGGCGGGCCAAGGCGCAGGCCGATTCGATCCGGAAGATCACCGGGGAGTACCGGCAGGCGACCATGCGGACGCTGCGGATCGCCTTCCTCTCGTCGTTCGCCCTCGAATTGCTGGCCACGTTGTCCGTGGCGCTGGTGGCGGTGACCATCGGGATGCGGCTCGTGCACGGCGAGTTGGATCTCTACGTCGGCCTGGTGATCCTCATCCTCGCGCCCGAGGCCTATCTGCCGGTGCGCCAGGTGGGGGCTCAGTACCACGCTGCCGCGGAGGGGCTTGCGGCCGCGGAGGAGATCTTCGAGGTCCTTGAGGCACCGGTGCCCGCGGGTGGGGAAGGCGCCGTGCCCGCCGGGGCCCTGAGCGTGGAGGGGGTGACGGTCCGGTATCCCGGGCGGGATGCGGCGGCCGTCTCGGATGTGTCGTTTCACGTGGAACAGGGTGAGATCGTCGCGCTCGTCGGGCCCAGCGGGGTGGGCAAGTCGACGCTGCTGAATGCGGTGCTGGGGTTTGTGCGGCCCTCTTCGGGGCGGGTTTGCCTCGGGGATGTGGATCTGGCGTCGGTTTCGTTGGAAGCCTGGCGCGAGCACGTTGCGTGGGTGCCGCAGCGTGCGCATCTGTTCGCCGGGTCGATCGCGGACAATGTGCGGCTGGCTCGGCCGGATGCGTCTGCCGAGGCGGTGCGGGATGCGCTGTGCGCGGCGGGGGCCTGGGAGTTCGTGTCGGCTCTGCCGGGTGGGGTCGAGGCCTTGCTCGGGGAGGACGGGGCGGGGCTTTCTGCGGGGCAGCGGCAGCGGATCGCGTTGGCCCGGGCCTTCTTGGCCGACCGGCCGGTGCTCTTGCTCGATGAGCCTACGGCTGCGTTGGACGGGGCTACCGAGGCTGAAATTGTGGATGCGGTGCGGCGGTTGGCGCGTGGGCGGACCGTGCTTCTCGTGGTGCATCGGCCGGCCTTGCTGGCTGTGGCTGATCGTGTGGTGCGGGTGGGTGGGGGTTCTTCTTCTGCCCCGGTCCCGCCCCTTCCCGAAACTGGGGCTGGCGCCCCAGACCCCGCTGTCGGCCTTCGGCCTCGTCCTCAAACGCCGGACGGGCTGGGGGGAAGGCGGGACGGGCTGGAGGGAACGTCAGACCGCCTGAAGGGAAGGCCGGAGGGGCTGGAGGGAACGTCAGATCGCCTGAAGAGCGCGCAGGGCGGGCTCAGTATGCGGATGCTGCTCGCCTTGTTCCTCGGGAGCCTTGCCCTCGGCAGTGCCGTCGGGCTCATGGCCACCTCGGGGTGGCTCATCTCGCGGGCCTCCGAGGAGCCGCCCGTGCTCTATCTGATGATGGCCGTCACCGCGACGCGGGCCTTCGGGCTCGGGCGGGCCGTGTTTCGGTACTGCGAGCGGCTTGTCAGTCATGACGCCGTGCTGCGGATGCTGGCCGATACGCGGGTCGCCGTCTATCGGCGGCTCGAGCGGCTTGCGCCCGCAGGGCTGCGGGAGGCGCGGCGGGGGGATCTGCTGGCCCGGCTCGTCGGCGATGTGGACGCCCTGCAGGACTACTGGCTGCGCTGGATGCTGCCCGCCGGGACGGCTGTCGTGGTCGGGGCCGGAGCGGTCGGGTTCACCGCCTGGCTGGTGCCCGAGGCGGGCGCCGTGCTTGCCGTGGGGCTCCTTGCGGCCGGGGCCGGGGTGCCGCTGCTGAGCGGGGCACTGGCGCGGCGGGCCGAGCGGCGCCTTGCGCCCGCCCGGGGCGTACTCGCCACCCGGGTGACCGATCTGCTCACCGGGACCGCCGAGTTGACGGTCGCCGGCGCGCTGAAGCGGCGTACGGAGCAGGTGAAGGAGGCGGACCGGGAGCTCACCGCGATTGCCTCGCGCAGCGCCACCGCCAGCGCGCTCGGGGCCGGGCTCACCGCCCTGGTCACCGGGCTCACCGTGGTGGCCGCCGCGCTCGTCGGGATCGGGGCCGTGCGGGACGGGCGGCTGAGCGGAGTCGCGCTCGCGGTCGTCGTGCTCACGCCGCTCGCCGCGTTCGAGGCGGTGGCGGGGCTGCCGCTGGCGGTGCAGTACCGGCAGCGGGTGCGCAAGAGCATGGAGAGGGTGTCCGAGGTGCTCGACGCACCGGAGCCGGTACGCGAGCCGGACTGGCCCGTGCCGGGACCCGCGAGCCCCTTCCCGCTCCAGGTGCGGGGCCTGGCCGCGCGCCACGCCGGGCAGGAGCGCGTGGCGCTCGCCGGTGTCGACCTCACGCTCACCGCGGGCAGGCGCGTCGCCGTCGTCGGCCCCAGCGGGTCCGGCAAGACCACGCTCGCCCAGGTGCTGCTCCGGTTCCTGGACGCGGAGGGCGGCAGCTATACGCTGGGCGGCGTCGACGCGACCCGGCTCGACGGGGACGACGTACGCCGCATGGTCGGGCTCTGTGCCCAGGACGCGTACCTTTTCGACAGCTCCGTACGGGAGAACCTGCGCCTTGCGAGGACCGGTGCCGGCGACGGTGAACTGCGCGCGGCGCTCGCCGCGGCCCGGCTGCTCGACTGGGTGGAGGAGCTGCCCGACGGCCTCGACACCCTCGTGGGCGAGCACGGGGCGCGGATCTCCGGCGGGCAGCGGCAGCGGCTCGCGCTGGCCCGTGCGCTGCTCGCCGACTTTCCCGTCCTCGTACTGGACGAACCCGCCGAGCACCTCGACCTGGCCACCGCGGACGCGCTGACCGCGGACCTGCTGGCCGCGACCGAAGGCCGGACGACGCTGCTGATCACGCACCGGATGGCCGGGCTCGAGTCCGTGGACGAGGTGATCGTGCTGGGCGCGGGGAAGGTCGTGCAGCGCGGGACGTACGCGGAGCTGGCCGCCCGGGAAGGGGCGCTGCGGGACATGGTCGAGCGGGAGCGGGAGGCGGACCTGGTGCTGGCCGCGACCCACTGACAAGGGGGCAGGAGCGGCGTACTGCCCGGTACCCGACTTTCCTCAGGAAATCGGACTAACTAGGCTCAAGGGCATGTCAGCCCCCGCAGTACCCGAGGACCCGCCCCCCTTCCCGGAGCGGGACGTGACCGGCTCGGCCGCCGCAGAGCAGGCGGCGCGGAGCCTGCAGGCACTGCCCGAGGAGCTGGCCGCGCGCCTTCCGCAGCTGCTCGAGGCCATGGTCTCGGTCGGCAGCGGGCTGCATCTGCACACCACCCTGGACCGCATCGCGGAGACCGCCGCCAGCCTCACGGGCGCCAAGTACGCCGCGATCGGCGTGATCAACGACAAGGGCGACGGGCTCTCCGACTTCGTCACGCACGGCATCTGTGAGCAGGAGCGGGAGCTCATCGGCGATCTGCCCGACGGGCGCAGCGGGCTGCTCGGCGCGCTCATCCGGGACCCGGTCACGCTGCGGCTCGACGATCTGACGGCCGATGCCCGGTCGGTGGGCTTTCCGCCGAACCATCCGCCGATGCGTACGTTCCTCGGTGTGCCGATCCGGGTCGGTGGCGAGGTCTTCGGGAACCTCTATCTCACCGAGAAGCAGGGCGGCGGCGGGTTCAGCGTCTACGACCTGCACATGGTGAAGGTCCTCGCGACCGAGGCCGGGATCCAGATCGGCAACGCCCGGCTGTACGAGGCGACCCGGCAGCGCGAGCGGTGGATCGACGGCTCGGTGGCCGTCACCACGGCGCTGCTCTCCGGCGCCGACGCGGACGACGCGCTCTCGGTCGTCGCCGAACAGGCACGGAAGCTGGCCGACTCGGCGGTGGGCATGGTGCTCCTTCCGGCCGAGGAGGGCGGACTGGAGATCGTGGCGATCGCCGCTGACGGGCCGCCGCGCTCGCTCGGCATGGTGATGCCGCCCGAGTCGCCGGCGGTGGATCAACTGCTTGCCGGGGAGCCCGTGTTCATCGAGGACTCGGCCACCGACCCCCGGCTGACGACCGCGCTCGCCCAGCAGTTCGGGCCGAGCATGCTGCTGCCCCTGCACAGCGGGGGCCGGGTGCTCGGCGCCCTTGCCACGCCGCGGTCGCGTGGCGCGCAGCCCTTCACGGAGGCCGAGAAGATCCTGGCCTCGCAGTTCGCGGCGCAGGCGGCGCTCGCCCTGATGATGGCCGACGCCCAGCGTGACCGGGAGCGGCTCGCGGTCTTCGAGGACCGCGACCGGATCGCCCGTGACCTGCACGACCTGGTCATTCAGCGGCTGTTCGCCACCGGGATGATGCTGGAGAGCGCCCAGCGCCGGTCGGTCGTGCCCGAGGTGCAGGTCGGCGTCGGCAAGGCGGTCGACGAGCTCGACGTCACCATCCAGGAGATCCGCACCGCCATCTTCGCGCTCCAGCAGGGACCGGCGGAGGCGCCTTCCGGGCTGCGTACGCGCGTACTGCGGGAGATCAACATGGCCGCCGTGCCGCTCGGCTTCAAGCCCGCGCACCGCTTCCTCGGCGCCGTCGACAGCGTGGTCGGCGAGCTCACCGGCAAGAACCTCATCGCGGCCCTGCGTGAGGCCCTGTCCAATGCCTTCCGGCACGCCCGGGCCTCGCAGATCGAGGTCGTGGTCGACGCGTCCGTCGAGCTGCCGGACGGCACACCGGGCGTACGCCTCACCGTTGCCGACGACGGTGTGGGCATCCCCGAAGGCGGCCGGCGCAGCGGGCTGAAGAACCTCAAGCGGCGGGCCGAGTCGCTGGGCGGGGACAGCTGGTACGGGCCCGGGATCGGGGACGACGAGGGCGGTACGACGGTGGTGTGGCAAGCCCCTCATTGAGCCCCCCTGTTCGGCCCAGCGTCCGTGCGCCGTACGGGGCAACGGGCACCCGGATGCCTGCCGCATGCGGGCGCCGCGGGAGGTGGCGGGTCACGATCCGTAGATGCGCCGCGCCCCCCGCCACACCCTGCTCACGCTCGTGCCGGTCCTGTGCGCGGTGCTCGCCGTCGGGGGGCTCGGCGCACCTCCGGTGGCCGCCTCCGACGGGCCCGGCACCAGCGCCAAGGTGGCTCGCCTTTACGAGGACGCCGCGGCGGCGACGCAACGGTACGAGGCCGGCCGCCGTGCCGCCGCCCGGCAGCACGCCCGCGCCCGGAAGCTGGAGCGGCTGCTGGCCAAGGAGCGCCGCGAACTGCTCGCGCTGCACGAGGACCTGGGCCGGATCGCCCGCGCCCAATACCGCACCGGCGGCGATGTCTCGTACACCGCGCAACTCCTCATGGCGGACGACCCGGACGACCTGATGCGAGGTCAGCGCGCGGCCTGGCAGGCCGATCTGGCCCTGAACAACACGATCACCAAGACCCAGCGGGCCGCCCAGGCGCTCGACAGCGACGAACAGCGGGCGACCGCCGCCTGGCATGCGCTCGATCAGCGCAAGAAGCAGCTGGCCGGGTTGAAGCGGGGCATCGAGCAGAAGCTGGACGAGGCCCGGTGGACGCTGGAGGGGGAGGCCGAGCGGCAGGTCACCGCGGGGAAGTGCCGGGGTGCCGTACGCCTCGAGGAGACCGGACGGCGGCCGCGTGGGCCGTGGGTCGCGCCGGTGGAGCCCGGGGAGTACGAACTCTCCGCCGGCTTCGGCGGATCCGGCGAGCGCTGGGCCAACCGGCACACCGGGCAGGACTTCGCGGTCGGCATCGGGGCGCCGGTGCGGGCGGTGGGAGCCGGGCGGGTGGTGCGGGTGACCTGCGGGCAGGGGTTCGGGATCGAGATCGTGGTCAAGCACGCGGGCGGCAAGGAGAGGGGCGTCGGCAAGGAGGCGGACGTCTACTACTCGCAGTACGCGCACCTCGCGGCCGTGACCGTCGACCAGGGGGACAAGGTGCGCCCCGGGCAGTGGCTCGGGCAGGCGGGGACGACCGGGAATTCGACGGGGCCGCATCTGCATTTCGAGATGCGGCTCACGCCGGATTTGGGGTCTGGGGTCGATCCGAAGAAGTGGCTGGCCGAGCGGGGTGTGAAGCTCTAGCTCCGGCCCTGGCCGCTGCTGCGGCGGCGTCAACCTTCGAGGCCGGCCAGGATCTGCTCGATCACCACCGCGACCCCGTCCTCGTTGTTCGCCACGGTCCGGCCCGATGCCGCCGCGATCACGTCCGGGTGGGCGTTGCCCATCGCGTACGAAGTCCCCGCCCAGGTCAGCATTTCGACGTCGTTCGGCATGTCGCCGAAGGCCACCACCTCGGCAGGCGTGATGCCGCGTTCCGCGCAGCACAGGGCCAGGGTGCTCGCCTTGGAGACGCCCGGGCCGGCGATCTCCAGGAGTGCGGTGGGACTGGAGCGGGTGACCGAGGCGTGGTCGCCGATGGCGGTCCGGGCCAGGGCGAGGAAGGCGTCGGGGGTCAACTCGGGGTGGTGGGCGAGGAGTTTGAGTACCGGCTCGTCCGTGAGGTCCGCGTCCGCGGCGAGCAGCTTCTCGGCCGGGGCGATGGTGCCCGCGGCGTCGAACATCAGCGGCGGATAGGCGAGTTCGTGCTCGATGCCGACGGTGCGTTCCACGGCGAACGCCGTGCCGGGGGCGGCCGCGCGCAGGATGTCGACGACGGTCAGGGCCGTCTCGCGCTCCATCGGGCGGACCTTGACGAAGCGGTGGGCGCCGGGGCCGCCGTGCAGGTCGACGACGGCCGCGCCGTTCCCGCAGATCGCAAGCCCGTGGCCGTGTACGTGATCGCTGACGACGTCCATCCAGCGGGCCGGGCGCCCGGTGACGAAGAAGACCTCGACCCCGGCGGCCTCGGCTGCGGCGAGCGCGGCGATCGTGCGCTCGGACACCGACTTGTCGTCGCGCAGCAGGGTGCCGTCGAGGTCGGTGGCGATCAGCCGGGTCGGGCGTGCGGGGGCCGGGCCGACGGGGGCCGTGGGGTCGGCCGCGGGACGGTCGGAGGCCGAACGTCCGGTCTGTGGAGTCACGTCACGAGTCACGTCACCATGGTCCCGCATATGCCTGCACGGGCGTGCGGGAGGGTGCACATCTGAGTGCAGTGTGGCCCGTTCCGACCCAATCGCCCCAGGGGTTGCACGCCTCCTGCAGCAGTTAGCCCAGCTGCCCCGCGGCCTCGGTCGCGATCTGCTCGAAGACCTTCTGATCGGACGCGAACTCGTGGTCCGGGACCGGCCAGTGGACCACGAGCTCCGTGAAGCCCAGCTCGGCGTACCGGCCCGCGAAGTCGACGAACGCGTCAAGCGAGTCCATGGGGTGGTGGCCCAGCTGCTCGGCGAGGGCCGGGTTGAAGTCCGGGGTGAAGCCGGTGAGCAGGATCTTGTCGAGGTCGGCCACGTCCCGGCCGACCTCGGTGCAGGCCTTCTCCAGCTTGGCGAGCTGGCCGCGGACGGCCTCGACGGACTGCGCGGGCGCCTCGGCGGTCCCGGCCTCGTACAGCTTCGGGTCGCCCGTGGTCACCCAGGCCTGACCGTGCCGTGCGGCGAGCCTCAGGCCGCGCGGGCCGGTGGCGGCCACGGCGAACGGCAGCCGGGGGCGCTGGACGCAGCCGGGCATGTTGCGTGACTCGGTCGCCGTGTAGAACTCGCCCTCGTACGTGACGCCCTCGGGCTTGGTCAGGAGATCGTCGAGCAGGGGCACGAACTCGCCGAAGCGGTCGGCCCGTTCGCGCGGGGTCCAGGGCGCCTCGTCGACCCCCCGCAGCGTCGTCGCGTCCCAGCCGTTGCCACCCGCGCCGATGCCGAGGGTGATCCGGCCGCCCGCGATGTCGTCGAGCGCGACCAGGTCCTTGGCGAGGGTGACGGGGTGCCGGAAGTTCGGCGAGGTCACGAGGGTGCCGAGGCGGATGCGGCTGGTCGCCGCGGCGGCCGCGGTGAGCGTGGGCACGGCCCCGAACCAGGTGGTGTCCCGGAAGGTGCGCCAGGCCAGGTGGTCGTAGGTGTACGCGGCGTGGAAGCCGAGCTCCTCAGCGCGCTGCCACTGGGCGCGGCCGCCTTCGTGCCAGCGGTGGATGGGGAGGATCACGGTGCTCAGACGCATGGTGCAAGCGTACGTGGCGGGTGAGGGCCGTGCGTTTGAGCAGGTTGGAGGAGGTGGAGAGGCCCGTGCGGGCTGAAGGCGGGCGCCGGAGCCGGCCCGGCCCGGTGGGGGTCGGGCCGACTCCGGGTCAGTTGCCGGTGGACCAGTGCTTCAAGGTGGACTGCAGGCGCTGCACCATGCCACGGGCGTAGTCAGCGCCGTCCTGGTGCGGCTCGAGCTCTTCGATGACCCCGGTCAGGCGGGCAACCGCGGCATCCCGGAGGCCCACCTGGTCTTCCAGCCAGGCCGCACGGGTCAGGCAGGAGGCACGGTCCTGCAGGCCGGCCTCACCGAGCGTGGCGTACTCGGCGGCCGCCAGGTCGAACAGGGATATCGCTTCGCGGCACACCTCCGTGCGGTCCAGGGCCACGCCTTCGTCCTCCTCGTCGTACGCCTCCTCGTCGTCGTAGTCGTAGAGGATCTCGGCGAGCTGCTCCCAGGTCTGCGCCCGCTCATGGCGCAACCGGGGGTCGTCGGCGCCTTCCAGGACGGTCAGGGCCTCGTGCATCAGGGGGCGGGCCCGGGCCACGCCGGCGGCGGTCGGGTGGTAGCCCTCCTCGTCGCGGGTGCGCAGCCAGGCCAGGGAGCGCAGCACCCGGACCTCGCCGACGGGGTTGTCGCCCGCCTGCCGCCACAGTTCCAGGGCGCGCGAGTAGGCCGCCTCGGCCTCGTCGGTCCGGCCCGACTGGCCGAGTATCTCGGCGGCGCCATGGGCGAAGTGCGCCTGCGGGCGGGGGTCGTCCCAGCTCTTGGTGGTCTCGGCCGCGAGCAGATACTGCTCGGCCGCGCCCCGCAGGTCGTACAGGCCGCGCAGCAGGTCGCCGAGCAGCTCGCGGGCCTGCACGCCGAGCCCTTCGTCGAGCTCGATGAGGTCGGGCAGGGCGGACTGCAGGATCTCGGCGGCCTCGGCCGAACGGTCCGCCGCCGCATACGCCTTGGCCAGGACCAAGCGGGCCTGGGCGCCGCCGGTCGGGCCGAGTCCGGCCTGGTCGAACCAGTGGGCGGCGTCGAGGGCGTGGCCGGCGGCCTCCTCGGCCACCGCCTTCGTGACGCTCCCGCCGTCCCTCGCAGACTGGTCCCCCGCAGCCCCGCCCGCCGCAGCCCCGTCCTGCGTGGCCTCTTCGGCGCGGCGCAGCAGGACCTCCGCCAGGGTGAGCCGGATCGAGGCCTGCTCGTCCGGCGAGGTCAGCTCGGCGGCGTGGCCGAGTGCGGCGCGGGCGGAGACCTCGGCGTCCCGGCTGCGGTCCAGGCCGAGCAGCAGTCCCGCGCGCCGGGCCAGCGGTTCGGCGGCCTCCCAGGGGCGGTGGGCGGCGATAGTGCGGTCCGCCGCGGAGGCCAGGAGCTGCTCGGCCAGCTCCTGGTCGCCTTCGCGCAGGGCGCACTGGGCCAGCAGGCCCTCGGCGTCGGCGATCAGGACGGCCAGGTCGCCTGCGTGGTCGCCGCCGTCCTTCGCCGCGATGAACTCCGCCAGCTCAGCCGCCAGTTGGGACCGTCCCTCCAGCGCGCCGGAACCGCCCTCCGCGCTCTCGCCGTCCCGCAGGAACGCCTCGAAGCGGATACGGGTCAGCTCGGCGGAGGCGACACGTCGGACCCGATCCGGCTCGGCCGCCCCGTCCAGCGCCTCGGCCGAGCGGACGGCCGAGGCGAGGAGGGCCCGTATCTCCGCGGGCTCGGCCCCGAACTGGGCGGCGGCAGTGGCGATCCGCAGCTCCGCGAGGACGGCCCGGCCGTGCTGCCCCGCCGCCCGGTGTGCGTCCCGGCTCTCGGCGAACAGGGTGCGGCACTCCGGGTCACCGGCGAGTGCGGTGGCCAGGGCGCGGTGCTCCAGAAGGTCGGCGGCGAGGCGGAGGTCGGCCTCGGACCCGCTCCCGGCGAGGGAGGCGACCTGCTCCCAGACGGCGTGCGCACCGGGATGGCCCTGGTCCCGCAACGACCTTGCGCGCACGGTGAGTTCGGCAAGACCGACAACCGTCAGGCGCCCGGCGTCCCCGCCCGAGGTCTTCTCCGGGCCCGCCGTCTTCTCCGCACCCGACAGGAGACCGGTGCCGCGCCTCTGCCCGGGCACGCCCGAGCCCCCGCGCGCGCCGGAGGACGGCAACTGCGAGCTGCGTACCCCCAAAGGCAGTGCGTCGAGGAGCGGCTGCCGGGCTATCCGCTCCTCGAAGCGACCCGAGATGTGCGCATTGCCGTTCCGCGCGTCGAAGCGTGCCGCGATGGCCGACGCATCCGCGTACAGCCGGTCGTACAGCTCGCGCACGGTGCGCCCCGCCGCCCCCTGCAGCGGGACGGCGGGCAGGTCGCCGTGGCCGAGTTCGACGAGGCGGCGCAGGAGGACCAGGATGCCGCCGCTGAACTCCAGTTGGGCCTGGACGTCGGCGAGAGGCCGCAGATGGGCCGCGTGCTCGGCAAGGATCTCCAGGCCGCGCGGCTCATTGCCGGTCAGGGCGCAGAACTCGATGTGCTCGCCGATCTGGCGCAGCAGGCTCTCGTCGCCCCGGGCCAGGCGGTAGCCGCGCAGGTGGTGGGAGCGGGCCTCGGTGAGGCGGTCGAGCCGGACCAGGGGGAGCAGGGACTGGGCGAGGACGCGGTGCGGCTCCTCCTTGCAGGTGTTGCGGCCGGCGAGGACCGGCTCCCAGACCTCGATGGCCTCGCTGTCCTGACCCTTGAGCGCCTTGTAATAGCCGAGCTCGTTGATCTCGCAGGCGTGGCAGTCGCTCATCCGGTCGCGCTCGGCGGCGGCCCAGCCGGCCATCGCGACGTCGGCCCGCGCCAGGTCGCCCGTGGCATCGGCGAGGTAGAACTCGGCCTGACGCACCGTGCGTTCGCTGTATCCCGCGATCCGGTAGCGACGCTCCATGTCGACGAGCCAGCGCTCGACGGCCGCCACTGGGATGTCCGGGGTGTCGACGATCGAGCCCGTCACCCACTTGAAGTCCCAGAACAGGCTGTGCACTTCCCAGTCCGGGAAGGCCGCAGGATCGCGGTCGTACTCCTGAAGGAGGCGCGCGAACGGCACCGTCAGCTTGGTGCGCTCGGCGCTCCACTCATAGGCGTCGATCTGGGCGAACAGCGCGCGGCGGAGCAGCTCCGGCTCCCCGGAGCGCTCGGCGGCCGCGGTGAGTTCCTCCGCCCGTACGTTGCGCGCGGTGCCGTACGGCGCCTGGCCGTTCTCGGCCAGGCCCTCCTGGATCTCGGCCGGGGTCAGGGTGCTCACTGGGGGCCCTCCTCGGGGGACGTGGTCGGGTGGGTCGCCCATTCCAGAAGCCCGAGGAAGGCCCGGTTGAGCAGGGTGCTGTCGGCGGGGCGCAGCGGGCGCTGGGACATCAGCAGGGCCTGGCCGTAGAGCGATTCGATCGCCATGCCGGTCAGTTCGGCGTCCGGGAGGGCCGCTATCCGCCTGATCAGCGGGTTGTTGTGGTTCAGGACGAGCCTCGCGCGGGGTGCCGAACCACGCAGCGAGCCGAGGATGTCGCTCCACAAGGAGTCGGCGTTCTCCTGCGCGGTGGCCCGGTCGCGCTCCTGCCTGGCCTGCCGGTCGTCGAGGAACAGTGCGGGCACCGTGACCGGCTGGAAGGCGCGCAGCGAGACGTCGCAGTCCTGTGCGTCGAGCCGGGCCCGCGCGGTGGCGAGGAAGCCGGCCAGGGCGAACTCGGCCGCCGTGTCCACCGGGTCGAGCCGCTCCGTGACGGCGCCCGCGTCCAGTTCGCTGACCTTGATCCCGGGTCGGATGCCGGGGAGCAGGGCCAGCAGATCGGCGTCGTACGTGTACCCGGCGTTGATCACCCCGAGGCCGTGCGCCGCCGCGATGGGCGCGATCTGCCGGAACTCCTCGACGGTGCGCGTGAAGTGGATGTCCTGGTGCGCGGCGCTGAACTCCTCCAGGCTGAGCTGGCCGTCGCTGGTCTCGAAGGGCAGCCAGGGCAGCATCAGGTCGAGCAGCTCGGCGTCGTGCCGCGCGAGGGACTTCACGCCCAGGTGGTGCACGCGCAGGAACGCGGCAAGCCGCTCCGGCTCCCCCGCGGCCAGCTCGGCGAGCCAGTCCCGCACGCGCGTGCCGAGTGCTTCCCGTACGGCTGCCAGGGTGTCGTCGTCGTACAGGTTCTCCCGTGACGCCGTCGGCCGCAGGGTGTCCGTGTCGAGCACCGCGCGGACGAAGAACGCCCAGTCCGGCAGCAGGTTGTCCGCGTGGTCCGTGAGCAGCATGCCCTTGAGGTAGACGCGGTGACCCGCGCGGTGGGCGGGGCTGGTCGGCTCGGGCAGGACGTACGCGACGCCGCGTACACCCGCGACGGGCAGGTCGAAGTCGATGGTGTCGAGCGGGGTGAACCCGAAGGTCCGCGCGCAGTGCCCGGCCAGGGCGACACGGCGGGCGGCCGGGGTGGGGTGCTCGCGGTCCCAGACGGCGGGGCGGTCGGTGACCGGCTCCTCCTTGCCGTCCGGCCCGGTGAAGGTGATGTCGTACGGCAGCAAGGAGCCGAAGTCACGGGCAAGTTCGGCAACCCGCGCGGGTGTCATCCACTCCTCGGCACCGGGGCGCGGCTCCAGGTGGACGGTGGTTCCGGGCTCGGTCCTGGCATCCTCCGGCAACGTACGCACTGTGTACGAACCGTCGTCCGAGGCCAGCCATTCGACCGGCGGCGCTTCAGGGGTGCGGGCGGAGCGGGTGACGACGCGGATCTGGCGGGCGACCACGAAGCAGGCGAGCAGGCCGATGCCGAACTGGCCCAGGAATTCCTGCCGCGCGCTCTCCAGGCCGTGCTCGCCGCCGCGCTTGGAGCTGCGGCCGATGGTGGCGAGGAGGGTGTGCACCTCGTCCTCGGTCAGGCCGATTCCGGTGTCCTCTATGGAGACCGACGCACCGGTCGCCGCCAGACGGATGCGGATGACGGCCTCGGGGTCTTGGGTGCGGCGGGCGGTGACGGCGTCCACGGCGTTCTGCAGGAGTTCGCGTACGTAGACACGCGGGCTCGAGTACAGGTGGTGGGAGAGCAGGTCGACCAGACCGCGCAGGTCCACCTGGAAGGTGTTGGACGTGGCGTCGGAGTCGGTTCCGGACGGGGCGGAGGACGTCATGGGGTGTCACCTCGCGGCTCGCATGCAGCAGTTGACGATCGCGAGGTTCCCCCCTCACAGATCGCGAGTGAGAACAGCGTAGGGGGAGGCACTGACAATCTCCTCGGAAATTTGTCCGGGGCTGATTCCTGCCAGTTCCCGCCGACCGGACCGTTTCCGGACTGTTTCCTGGACACCTCTGTCGCCATTCCGAGATACGGAATACATTTTCCGCCATATCCCGATTCCTCGAGAGGAGAGCCCGTGCACACCCCTGCCCCGTTGGTCCGCAGAGCGGCCGCCGAACTGATCGGAACCGCGTCCTTGGTGGCCATCGTCGTGGGTTCCGGAATCCAGGCCGCCAAGCTCAGCCAGGACGTCGGCGTTCAGCTGCTCGCCAACTCCCTTGCCAGCGCGATTGGCCTGGGGCTGCTCATCGTGCTGTTCGGCCCGCTCTCGGGCGCGCATCTCAACCCGGTGGTGACGCTCGCCGACTGGTGGGCGCGGCGGCGCGCCGGCAACGGGCCGCGGGCCATGGAGGCGGCCACCTATGTAGGGGCGCAGCTCGCGGGCGCGGTCCTCGGGGCGCTGCTCGCCGAGGCGATGTTCGGGCGCGCGAAGGTGGCGTGGTCGACGCAGGAGCGGATCGGCGAACGGCTGCTGCTCGGCGAGGTCGTGGCCACGGCAGGGCTGGTGCTGTTGATCTACGGTCTGGCGCGGATCGGGCGGCCGCAGCTCGTGCCGGTCGCGGTGGCGGGGTACATCGCGGCGGCGATCTGGTTCACGTCGTCCGGCTCGTTCGCCAATCCGGCGGCCACGGTGGGGCGGGCCTTCACCGACTCCTTCACCGGGATCTCGCCCGCCTCGCTGCCGGGGTTCGTGCTGGCGCAGCTGGCGGGCGGGCTGATCGGACTCGGGCTCGCGGCGGTGCTGTTCGGGCCGTCGTGGGGGGATGACGCGGCGGAGCCCAGCGCGTAAGACCTCCGCGTAGGACCTGCGCGTAAGACCTGTGCGCGTAAGACCTGCGCGTCGGACCTGTCGGGTTGTTCGGGGGAGGCCTCGTTTTACACGGCTGTCTTGTGCGCTGCGTACGCTCCCACGTATGGGTGGGGATGTGGTGCTCGGCGCCTTACGTGCCGAGTCGGAGCGGCTGTACGAGCAGGTCAGCGGGTTGCCGGAGGCGGAGTGGGAGCGGCCGAGCCCGTGCCCGCCGTGGTCGGTGCGGGAGGTGTTCGCGCATCTGACGGCGGGGTTGGAGCGGGTGGGGGCGATGCTGGATGCGGCGCCTCCGGTTGCCGTGGGGGAACTCAGCACGGCCGTCGACCACTACGCGCAGGACGTTCGCTTCACCTGCACGCCGGACGGGCGGTCGGTGGAGCTTGCCGCTGATGTGGGGATCGATGCGCCACAGCGGTACGCGGCCGGCTTCGGGGACGGACGTGCGCTGGCCGAGCACTTCGACGGGGTGTGGCGGGCGGTGGTGGAGCGGTGCGCCGGGGAGCCGGCCTCGAGGGTGGTCGTCACGCGGCCCGGTGAGGCGATGCTGCTCGGCGAGTTCCTGCTCACGCGCGTCGTCGAGGTGTGTGTGCACGGCTTCGACGTGGCGTGGGGGCTCGGGCACGCGCCGTGGCCGAGCGGGGAGGCGGCCGCTGTGGTGTGCCGGCTGCTGCTCGGCCGGGAGCTGCTTCCCGGTGAGCTGGTGCTCGGCTGGGACCGTACGACCCTGCTGCGCAAGGCGACCGGGCGGCTTCCGATGACCGCAGTCGAGCGGGTGGCGGCGCGACGGGCCGGGGTGCGGTGGCTCACGCTGCGGTGAGCCGCGGGGCGGGTCCGCGGGGGCGGGTCCGTGGGGCTCGGGCCTGGAAGCGCGGGCACTCGCGCGCGTGGGGTTCAGGCCTGGAAGCGCAGGTACTTCGGCGGTACGGCGGCGGTGAGCCAGACGCCGTTGGCGCTGACCCGGAACTCGTGGCCGGCGCGGTGCATGGCTCCCGCGTCGACGCTCAGCACCACGGGGCGGCCGCGGCGGGCGCCGACCCGGGTGGCGGTCTCGCGGTCGGCCGAGAGGTGTACGTCGTGCCGGTTCATGGCCTTGAGGCCTTCGGTGCGGATCGCGTCCAGGTTCCGGGCGACCGTGCCGTGGAAGAGGTACGCGGGCGGGGTGGCCGGGGGCAGGTTGAGCTCGACCGCGATCGAGTGGCCCTGGTTGGCGCGGATCCGGTCGCCGTCGATCGCGAACCGCTGCTTGTCGTTCGCGGCGACCACGTGGTCGAGCTCGGCGCGGGTGAAGCGGAATCCGTGTGCGGCCGCCGCCGCGATGAGCGTGTCGATGCCGATCCAGCCGGCCGCGTCGAGGGCGAGGCCGATGCGCTCCGGCTCGTGCCGGAGATGTTTCGAGAGGTACTTCGAGACCCTCACGGTTCGTTGTTCGTTCATCCCGTCAGAGTGCACGGGAGGAATGAATTCCTCAATTTTTTAATGGAGTTAGGCATGATCCACAGCCAACCCCGGTTATCCACAGGCTAATTGAAAACTCTGTGGACAACTCCTTGGCAATTTAGGGGTGTTCGTCAACTTTTGAGGCATTTAGCGTACTTGAAGTGAGTGCGTCCAACGTCCGTGACTGCACCTCCCGTTCGGCGGCAGCCGCGATGAAGGCCGCGGCCTTGTGCGGACCAACCAGCCTGTGCACCGCCTGGATTGTTGTCGCGGGCAAGGCAACCGGAACCTCCTCGCTGGGCGGCTGCGGTGGAGTCGGTGCCCCGAGGTGCTGTTGGAGGTGACGGGTGGCGAACGTCCGCATCGCACGCGCCAGTTCGGCATCCACCGTCTGCTGGGCGAGCGGGCGCAGTCTGCGCACCAAGGTGGCCGCCTCGGCCGCCTCGTCGTCCGTGGGCGGCAGGTGACCGAGATAGCGGGCGAAGACATGCTCGGTCGTGAACTCCAGGAAGCGCGAGGCGATGTGCTCGACCTGGACCCTCAACTCCCGCAGATGGCCCGAGATCGCGCTCAGCGGCACCCCTGCCGCGTGCAACTCGACTGCCACGGCGAGCTCTTGGGGGCTGGGCACCAGAAACTCGTCGTCCCGGCCCGGAATCCGTTCCAGTACGCCGAGTTCGACCGCCTCGTCGACCGCCGCGTCATCCGGTTTTCCGCCGAACTTCTCGTCCAGGTCGGCCCGGGTGATCCGGTCCGCCTCCTCGTCCGTCCACGGCCGGTCGACCTCCGCCACCAGGCCGAGCACGCCGCCGAGGCCCCGGCCCGCGTCCCAGGCCTCGAGCAGCTCCTTGATGGAGGCCAGGGTGTAACCGCGGTCGAGCAGGTCGGCGATCTGCCGGAGCCGGGCCAGATGCGCGTCCCCGTAGACATTGGCCCGGCCGCGCCGCTCCGGGCGGGGGAGCAGCCCGCGGTCCTGGTAGGCGCGGATCGTACGGACCGTGGCGCCACTGCTGTGCGCCAGATCCTCGATGCGGTATTCGGTGACCGACCCCACGCTCCCCGCCCTTCGTCACCCTGCCGTGTGCGTCATGCGGCTGCTGCACCTTGCCGTGTTCGTCACGCGATGGCCGCGCGTCCGATGGCCCCCGCCGCGGCACGGGCCGCGGGCGACTGGGCCAGATATTCGACGGCCTTGCGCAGCGAGCCCTCCTGCGAGGGATGGTACGACCGCCGCAGATAGCGGGGTATGGCCGTGCCGATCTCCTTCCAGGTGGGCAGCAGGCCCTTGCGTACGGCCGCGTTGTGCTCCCGCAGCGAGTAGCGCAGCCGGCCCGCCAGCTGCGGGTCGTGCCGGATCAGATAGGCGGCGCCCCAGGCCCACAGGTAGAGCATCACGGGCCCGGTGACCGCCATGCCGGCCACCCGGCGTGCGTACCGCTGGGTGCCCTCGCCCCCGCAGTGCTGGTACATGTCGAAGGCGACCGAGCGGTGCTCGACCTCCTCCGCGCCGTGCCAGCGCAGCAGATCGAGCATGACCTCGTCCGAGCCGGCCTCGTCCAGACCCTCGGCGTGCAGCACCCAGTTGCCGAGCACCGCCGTGAACTGCTCGATCGCCGCGATGACCGCCAGACGGAAGCGCAGCCACTCCTGCGTCGGTATCGGTGCGCCCAACGGCGGCTGCTCGCCCAGGAGTTTCTCGAAGAGGAAGTCGACGTACTTGGTGTACGGCTGCGTGTCGAGCTGCTGCGCGGCCAGGTGGTCGAGCACGTACGCGTGCTGCACGCTGTGCGTGGCCTCCTGCCCCATGAAGCCCTTGACGTCCTTCAGGAGCACCGGGTCCGTGACGAGCGGCAGGGCCTCCTTGAAGACCTTCACGAACCAGCGCTCCCCCGCCGGAAGCAGCAGATGCAGCACGTTGATCACGTGGGTCGCGGTGGGCTCGTCCGGTATCCAGTGCAGCGGGGTCTCGTCCCAGTCGAAGGAGACCCGACGCGGGGTGATCTTGTAGTGCTCCTCGGTGTGCTGTTCCTCGGTGTTCGCCGTGGTGTCCGGTTCCGTGCTCACAGCGGCGGCTCCAATCGGGCGATCGCTCGCAGGGCCCTGGGCGTGAAGCGGGACATGAGGTGGGCGCCGCGGGCCTCCGGGGTGACGGGGACGACGGCCTGGTTCTTCACCACCGCGCCCAGAATCGCGTCGGCGACCTTCTCCGGCGGGTAGTTGCGCAGGCCGTACAGCCGGGACGTCTTCTTCTGGCGGCGCTTCTCCTCGGTCTCGTCGACGCCGGCGAAGTGCGTGGTCGCCGTGATGTTCGTGTTGACGAAGCCCGGGCAGATCGCGGAGACCCCGATGCCCTGGCCGGCCAGCTCGGCACGCAGGCACTCGCTGAGCATCAGGACGGCGGCCTTGGAGGTGGAGTAGGCGGGCAGCGCCTTGGAGGGCTGATACGCGGCCGCCGAGGCCGTGTTGACGATGTGGCCGCCCTGGCCGCGGTCGGCCATCTGCTTGCCGAAGATCCGGCAGCCGTGGATGACGCCCCACAGATTGACGTCCAGGACCTTCTTCCAGTCCTCCGAGGTGGTGTCGAAGAAGGAGCCGGATATGCCGATCCCTGCGTTGTTCACCAGGACGTCCAGTACGCCGTACTCCGTGGCGACCTTCTCGGCGAGCTTCTCCATCGCCTGCTCGTCGGTCACGTCGACCGTCTCGCCCCAGGCCTGTGGGGCGCCGATGAGCTGCGCCATCTCGGCCGTACGTGCCACGCCCTCGGCGTCCCGGTCGACGGCCACGACCCGCGCCCCGGCCTCGGCGAAGGCGAAGGCGGTGGCCCGCCCGATGCCGCTGGCCGCGCCCGTGACGAGGACGAGCTGGCCGGCGAACCGGTCCGCGTGCTTGCCGGCGGCCTTCTTCGTGGCCACTGCGGCCCCCTTCGCGGATCGGTCGCCGAGGTCTTCGTTCGCCGTCACGAAGTCCGTGATCCAGGCGGTCAGCTGGTCGGGCCGGGTACGCGGCACCCAGTGCTTGGCGGACACGGTGCGCCGGGTCAACTGCGGCGCCCAAAGCTCCAGTTCGTCATAGAGCTTCGGGGACAGGAAGATGTCGCCGGTCGGCGTGATCAGCTGCACGGGTGCGTGCGCGTACGCGTCCGTCCGTGGCTTGCGCAGCCTCGCCCGTACGTTGTCCCGGTAGAGCCACGCGCCGTGCGCGGCGTCCGAGGGCAGCGAGGGGGTGGGATAGCCGTCGCGCGGCACCTTCTCGAAGCGCTGCAGGATCTTCGGCCACTGGGTGCCGAGCGGGCCGCGCCAGGCGAGCTCGGGCAGCACGGGCGTGTGCAGCATGTACACGTACCAGGACTTGGCGCCCTGGCCGAGGAGTTGGCCCACCTTGCGCGGGGTCGGCCGGGACATGCGCTTCTTGATCCAGTGCCCGAAGTGGTCGAGGGACGGCCCCGACATGGAGGTGAAGGACGCGATCCGCCCCTCCGTGCGGCTGACCGTCACGAACTCCCAGGCCTGCACCGAGCCCCAGTCGTGCCCGACCAGGTGCACCGGCTTGTCCGGGCTGACCGCGTCCGCCACCGCCAGGAAGTCGTCGGTCAGCTTCTCCAGGGTGAAGCCACCGCGCAGCGGGGTGGGCGCCGTGGACCGGCCGTGGCCGCGGACGTCGTACAGGACGACGTGGAAGCGCTCCGCCAGTGCGTTCGCGACCTTCGACCAGACCTCCTTGGAGTCCGGGTAGCCGTGCACGAGCAGCACGGTCGGCTGGGTGTCGTCGCCCAACTCGGCCACACACAGCTCCACTCCGCCGGTACGCACCCAGCGCTCGCGCGCCCCTCGCAGCAAGCTCATGCGGTCTTCTCCTCGGCCCAGCGCCGCACATGCGGCAGATCGTCGTCCAGCCAGAAAGCGCTCTGCTCCGGGTCCTTGGAGTCGGTGACGACCAGGATCTCCTCGAACTTCGCGCCCGTGCCCCGGAATCCGAGGTGCGGTTCGACCGCCCAGAGCCCCTTCTGGGGCGGGTGGTCGGAGAATTTGTACGGGCTCCACAGCGGCGACCAGCCGTCCCGGTGGCCGTGCAGCGCGTCGCTCGCGAGGCCCTTCAGGGACTGGGTGCCGAACCCGAAGACATTCGGTGACCAGCGGCGCTGCTTGACCCGGTCGACCTTGTGCGCGATCACGCCGAAGGGGTAGGCGCGGTGGCGGTTGGCGTACCCCTGCCGGTTCATCAGCCGTTCGACGTTCTCGTAGATCTCCCGCAGCGGCCGGCGCTCGCGCACCTCGCGCAGGATCAGCTCACGGTGTGCTTCCAGGTCGGCGAGGAGCTTGTCGTGCACGGGGTTGAGGCCCAGGCAGCCCGAGTAGCCGATGTCCGCCGTGTATCCCTTGTAGACCGGCGCCATGTCGAGGATGAACGGCATCCCCGGCTCCAGCTTCCGGTTGGTCGGGAAGAACTGCAGCGGCACCTTGAACCCCGCGAACGCCGTCCGGTCCCCGAACCAGGCGAAGGGCAGGTGGAACCAGTCGCGCACGCCGCGCTCGCGCAGCCACTCGCGCTGCATGCGGGCCGCCTCGCGCTCGGTGACTCCGGGCTTGAGCTGCGCCGCGACCGCTTCCGCGCACTCGTACGCGAGGGTCTGCACTTCCCTGAACCCCCGCAGTTCCGCGCTGAGTTCAGTGTCCACCGATGGGTCCACTGCTGAGGTCATGCCACCGTCCGTCCCGTGATCGGCCTGCTGCGTGCTCTGCTGCTCTGCGGGTGGGGCCTTGCGCTACGCGGTCGTAACTTGACACTGATGAATGTGACAATGCCTGGCGGCTGCGTCAAGGGGCGTGCAGGCTCCTGTGGAAAACCCGGCCGGTGTGGACAAGTTCGGGACCCTTGGCCCCGGCCGCGCAGGGCTTTCGGCTGTCCGGGCAGATGTAAGGGCCAGTTAAATTCTGGCTATGAGGACTCGATGGATACCCGCGGCCACCGCGCTGACCGTTGTGCTCGGCGTGACCGGGTGCGGTGTGGAGCGCGGCGCACAGCCGAAGTCGGCTCCGTCGGCGTCCAAGGCTCCGCAGGACGAGCCCAACGGTGTGGAGAAGCTCGACGGCAAGTCCGTGATCGACCGCGCGCGTGAGGCGATCGGCGCGGCGCAGACGATGCGGCGGACGTACACGCCGAAGGAGGCGGCCTCGGAAAAGGCCCCCGCCTACACCTCCGACGTCGTCATGGCCACCGGGTTCGGCGGCTGCACGGTCAAGTACGACTTCGGAGAGCGCGGCAGGACCGAGGCCATGGTGCTGTCCGACCGGCGCATCTGGGTCCGGTCCGACCGGACGATGCTGGAGCGCGACCACGGCGCCGACACCGCCGAACGCTTTGTCGGGAAGTACATCGCCGACGAGATCACCGACGCCTTCACCTACTACAAGCTGCTTCTGCCGTGCGACACGGAAGGCCTGCTCGGCGACCCCGAGGAGGCCGACTCGGTCCGCTACACCAAGCAGACGCCGACCACGGTCCGCGGGGTGCGGGTGCTGCCGGTCGAACTGACGACGAAGGACGCGCGCAGCACTGTCCACGTGGCCCTCGACGGCAAGCCCTACCCGATGCGCACCACTTGGAGCGGAGCGCCGTACACCCTGGACTACCGCTTCGACGAGCCGTTCGCCCCGAAGGCGCCACCCACCTCGCAGACCGTCCCCATGAAGGAGTTCGCGAAGGCCGTGGGCGCCGAGGAGGAGCCCCACTGGGAAGTCGGCATCGGCTGAGAACCGGCCCCGGGCGGACCCCCGACCAAAGGAGGACCCCTACGGGCCCGTACGCCGCAAGTCGGAGGCGGATCCAGGCGTCAGGTCTGACGTCAGGTGTGGTGCGCGCCACTACCTTCGAAACGTGACTGTGATCGCGACCGAAAGCCTCAGCAAGCGGTTCCCGAGGGTGACCGCTCTTGACCGGCTCTCCGTGGACATCGGCCCGGGTGTGACCGGGCTCGTGGGTGCCAACGGAGCCGGCAAGTCCACCTTGATCAAGATCCTGTTGGGTCTGTCCCCCGCCACCGAGGGCACCGCCGAAGTACTCGGCCTCGACGTGGCGACCAAGGGCGCCGACATCCGGGAGCGGGTCGGGTACATGCCCGAGCACGACTGCCTGCCGCCCGATGTCTCCGCCACCGAGTTCGTCGTCCACATGGCGCGCATGTCGGGGCTGCCGCCGGCCGCCGCGCGGGAGCGCACCGCGGACACCCTGCGCCACGTCGGCCTCTACGAGGAGCGGTACCGCCCCATGGGCGGCTACTCGACCGGCATGAAGCAGCGCGTGAAGCTGGCCCAGGCGCTCGTCCACGACCCCCAGCTGGTCTTCCTGGACGAGCCCACCAACGGCCTCGACCCGGTCGGCCGGGACGAGATGCTCGGTCTGATCCGCCGGATCCACACCGACTTCGGGATCTCGGTCCTGGTCACCTCGCACCTGCTCGGCGAGCTGGAGCGCACCTGCGACCACGTCGTCATCATCGACGGCGGCAAGCTCCTCAGGTCCAGCTCCACCAGCGACTTCACCCAGACCATGGGCACCCTCGCGGTCGAGGTCACCGACACGGACAAGCATCCGGACGGTACGCAGGCGTTGCGGGAGCACCTCACGGAGGCGGGCCTCACCCTCCACGCGCGCGTGGAGGACGGTCTGCCGGGCGCCGGGCACATCCTGCTCGTCGAGGCCACCGGCGAGGAGACGTACGACGTCGTACGCGACACCGTCGCCGAACTCGGCCTCGGACTCGTCCGCATGGAACAGCGCAGGCACCACATCGCCGAGGTGTTCCGGGACGACCAGGCGCACGACGTCCAGGACGGCATCCAGGACAGCCAGGCCGCCAGGGAGACGCAGGAGCGCGCCGCCGCATGGGCCGCGAACTCCGCGGCCCATGCGAATGCCAAGAAGGCAGCCGCGACGGCCTCCCAGGACGCAGCCACGACCGCCGCGACAACTTCGACACAGCAGGGAGGAGGCCGGTGATGGCAGCCGACACCGCACCCGCGCAGGGCCGGGGCCCCGCGCAGACCCAGATCCACAACATCGGCTACCGCGACTACGAAGGCCCCCGCCTCGGCCGCGCGTACGCCCGTCGCTCGCTCTTCTCGCAGTCCCTGCGCGGCTCCTACGGACTCGGCCGCAGCGCCAAGTCCAAGGTGCTGCCGATGCTGCTCTTCGCCGTGATGTGCGTACCCGCGGCGATCATGGTCGCGGTGGCCGTCACCACCAAGCTCAAGGACCTGCCGCTCGACTACACGCGCTACGCGATCGTCACCCAGGCGATCATCGGGCTGTACCTCGCGGCCCAGGCCCCGCAGTCGGTCTCGCGCGATCTGCGCTTCAAGTCGGTGCCGCTGTACTTCTCGCGGCCGATCGAACGCGTCGACTACGTGGTGGCCAAGTTCGCCGCCATGGCCTCCGCCATGTTCGTGCTGACCGCCGCGCCGCTGGTCATCCTGTACGTCGGCTCCCTGCTCGCCAAGATGGACTTCGGGCACCAGACCAAGGGGTTCGCTCAGGGGTTGGTCTCCGTGGCTCTGCTCTCCCTGCTGTTCGCCGGGCTCGGCCTGGTGATGGCCGCGCTCACGCCGCGCCGCGGCTTCGGGGTCGCCGCCGTCATCGCCGTCATGACGATCTCGTACGGCGCCGTCTCGACGATCCAGGCGATCGCCGACGCACAGGGCTCCTGGGACGCCGTGCCGTGGATCGGCCTGTTCTCACCCATCACGCTGATCGACGGCGTACAGACGGCATTCCTCGGCGCCGACTCGTCCTTCCCGGGTGCCCACGGCCCCGGTACCGGACTCGGCTTCGTCTACCTCCTTGTCGTCATCGCGCTGATCGCCGGCTCCTACGGAGTACTGATGCGCCGCTACCGGAAGGTCGGGCTGTGACCACGATCAACATCGACCACACCTCGCGTTGGTTCGGCAACGTGGTGGCGGTCAACGACGTCACGATGACGATCGCCCCCGGCGTGACCGGCCTGCTCGGCCCGAACGGCGCGGGGAAGTCCACGCTCATCAACATGATGGCCGGCTTCCTCGCCCCCTCCACCGGCTCGGTCACCCTCGACGGGCAGCCGATCTGGAAGAACGAGCAGATCTACAAGGAGATCGGCCTCGTCCCCGAGCGGGAGGCGATGTACGACTTCCTCACGGGACGCGAATTCGTCGTCGCCAACGCCGAGTTGCAGGGCCTGGGCAAGAAGTCCGCACAGGAGGCGCTCGCCACGGTCGAGATGGAGTACGCGCAGGACCGCAAGATCTCGACGTACTCCAAGGGCATGCGCCAGCGCGTGAAGATGGCGTCCGCCCTGGTCCACAACCCGTCGGTGCTGCTCCTCGACGAGCCCTTCAACGGCATGGACCCGCGCCAGCGCATGCACCTCATGGACCTCCTTCGCCGGATGGGGTCCGAGGGCCGCACGGTGCTCTTCTCCTCGCACATCCTTGAGGAGGTCGAGCAACTCGCCTCCCACATCGAGGTGATCGTCGCCGGGCGGCACGCGGCGAGCGGTGACTTCCGGCGCATCCGCCGCCTGATGACGGACCGCCCGCACCGCTATCTGATCCGCTCCAGCGACGACCGCGCGCTCGCGGCCGCGCTGATCGCGGACCCGTCGACGGCGGGCATCGAAGTCGACCTCGCGGAGGGTGCGTTGCGCATCCAGGCCGTCGATTTCGGACGCTTCACGCAGCTCCTTCCGAAGGTCGCTCGCGAGCACCACATCCGCCTCCTCACGGTCTCGCCCTCGGACGAGTCCCTCGAGTCGGTCTTCTCGTACCTCGTCGCGGCCTGAAAGGAGCCTTCGACCATGTATGACCCCACAGTCGCCCGGCTCACCTACCGGGCCCTGCTCGGCCGCCGCCGCGCGCTGATCCTCTTCACGCTGCCGGTCCTGCTGATCGTCATCGCGGCCGCCGTACGCGGCTTCAGCGGCGCCGACGACCAGGTCGCGGCCGACGTCCTCGGCGGGTTCGCGCTCGCCACGATGGTGCCGCTGATCGGTGTCATCGCCGGTACGGGCGCGATCGGCCCGGAGATCGACGACGGCTCCGTCGTCTATCTGCTCGCCAAGCCCATCAAGCGCCCGACGATCATCCTCACCAAGCTGACCGTCGCCATCGCCGTGACCATGGCCTTCTCGGCGATCCCCACGTTCATCGCGGGCATGATCCTCAACGGCAACGGCCAGCAGATCGCCGTCGCCTACACGATCGCGGCCCTGGTCGCCTCGATCGCGTACGCCGCGGTGTTCCTGCTGCTCGGCACGGTCTCCAAGCACGCCGTGGTGTTCGGCCTGGTCTACGCCCTCATCTGGGAGTCGCTGTTCGGTTCTCTGGTCGACGGCGCCAAGACGCTCAGCATCCAGCAGTGGGCGCTGTCGCTCGCCGAGCGGGTCGCGGGCGGTGACCTGGTCAAGTCCGATGTCGGACTGACGACTTCCGTCATCTTCCTGGCCGCCGTCACGGGTCTCGCCACCTGGTACGCGGGCCAGAAGCTGCGCACGCTGACCATCGCCGGCGACGAGTGAACCACCGGCTCTCCGAGCCGAATTGACCCCCACGCGCGCGTGCCTGTCCCCCGACGGGCACGCGCGCGTGGTGCGTACGCAGCCGGGTCAGACGTGTCAGATGGATCAGACGGTACGATCCCGAGCCGCCAGCAACCCCACCGCGAGCGCCGCCGCACACACGCACAACACGAGCGAGATCGGCACCGTCCAGTTCCCGGTCGCCTGATAGACGGCGCCGGCCGCCAACGGCCCTGCCGCAGCGAGGAGATACCCCACGGTCTGCGCCATCCCGGACAGCCGCGCCGCCGTCACCGCGTCCCCCGACCGCAGCACGATCATGGTCAGCGCGAGTCCCACCGCCCCGCCCTGCCCGACCCCGAGCACCGCCGCCCACAGCCAGGCACCGGACACCGGGGCGGCCATCAGGCCCACATAGCCCGCCGCGACCATCGACGTCACCAGCGCGACCAGCGGGCGCTGGCCGCGCATCCGCCCGGCGAGCAGCGGGACCCCGAAGGCGCCCGCGACCTGGATGAGGTTGTTGAAGGCGAAGACCACTCCGGCCGTGGAACGGCTCATCCCGCCATCGGTGAGGATGGTCGGCATCCATGCGATCAGGACGTACGACCACAGCGACTGCAGCCCCATGAAGAGGGTGACCTGCCAGGCGAGCGGCGACCGCCAGATGCTCCGCCCGGAGACCCCGGACCGGCCCCCGGCAGCAGCAGGTGCGGCGACTCCCTTACGTCCCCGCACGATCAGCACCTGCGGCAGCCACGCCACCGCCGCCACCACGGCAAGCAGCGACCAGAAGGCCAATGACGCTTCCCAGCTCCCGCCGAACGCCTTCTCCAGCGGCACGGACGCGGCCGCCACCACCGTCGCACCGGCGATCATCGCGCCCGTGTAGACCGAGGTCATCGCCGCGGCCTTGTCCGGGAAGTCCCGCTTGATCAGCCCCGGCATCAGCACATTGAGCAGCGCGATCGCGGTGCCGACAAGGACCCCGCCGCCGTAGAGCGCGGCCGCCGAGGGCAGCACCCGCACCACGATGCCGACGGCGAGCAGCAACAGCGCGCACAGCAGCATCCGTTCGACCCCGAAGCGCCGCCCCAGCCAGGGCGCGACCAGGGCACCCACCCCGAGGAAGAGCACCGGCACCGAGGTCACCAGGCTGGTCGCGGTGGACGAAAGGCCGAAGGACTCGCTGATCTCGCCCACCAACGGGGACACGCTCGCGAGCGCGGCCCGCATATTGACCGAGGCAAGGACGATGCCGACCAAGAGCAGCACGGGATGGGCGAGCAACCGCCGCCGCCCAGCTGCCTCTTGGGGTGTGACGTGGACGCCGGCCTCGGTGTCTATGAGCAGCTGGTCGGTGGTGCCGGGGCGTGACAAGGGGTGCGGCCTTTCAAGTGCGTACGAGGGTGGTTCAGCGGCCAGGTTCAGCGGCCAGGACTCATGGGACTCATCAAGTCCCCTCGCCCAGCGCCGCGATCGCCTCCAAAGGCACCCGCAACAGCTCCCGCACCGCCGCGTCGGCCGCCACCGGGTCCGCCGCCTCGATCGCCGCCACCAGCGCCTCGTGGGCCTCGATGTCCACGGCCGGCATCTCGTGGTCGCCAAGGGCGTTGACGAGGACCTCGTGCACCTGCGCCGAGAAGAACCGGTACACCTCGATGAAGGCGGCGTTGTGCGTGGCCTCGACCACCGCCAGGTGGAACGCCATGTCGGCGTCCGCGTCCCGGTCGCCCTTCTCGCGCAGCGTCGTCAGGGCGGCCCTGAGGCGCAGCAGATCGTGGGTGTCCCGGCGCGCGGCCGCGAGCCGGGCGGCCTCCGCTTCCAGGGCGACCCGCAGCTCGGTCACGTCCCGGGCGCCCGCGTGCCGCATGCCGCGCAGCACGGCCGCGGGATCGGCGACGGAACGTACGAACGTGCCATTGCCCTGCCGCGACTCGAGCAGCCCCGCGTGCACCAGGACCCGCACGGCCTCCCGGACGGTGTTGCGGCCGACGCCGAGCTGCTCCGCGAGGGCGTGCTCGGTCGGGATGCGGTCGCCGACCGCCCATTCGCCCTGGGCGAGCTGGTCCCGCAACTGGTCCACGACGGTGTCCACCAGGGACTGCCGTCCCGCCGCCCGCAGTGCCGCCATGTGTGTCCCCACTCCTGATTCGCCCGGTTGCCCAGTCATCCTACAACTCAGTGCGCGCCGAGCTCCGGCCAAGGCAACTCGGCACGCACCGACCTCGGGCCTACGTCCCCGGACCGGGCCCCGGCTGGTCCCCGAGCCCGATCCCGCAGGGCACGGACCCGCCTAGCGTCGACGTCATGCGTATCGGAATCCTCGGAACAGGCAATGTGGGCAAGGCAGTTGCGGCCGGAGCGGCCGCCGCGGGGCACGACGTGATGTTCGGCTCGCGCGACCCGAAGGGCAGGGCCGACGCCCTGGACCTGCCCGTGGTCCCGCACGAAGAGGCGGCCGCACACGGCGAGATCGTCGTCAACGCCACCGGCGGCAACGCCTCGCTCGATCTCCTCCCCACCCTCGCCGAACCCCTCGCCGGCAAGGTGCTCCTCGACATCGCCATCGACCTCACCCCCGATTTGGACCTCGCCCACCTCGACATCAGCCAGGGCGAGAAGCTGCAGAAGGCAATGCCCGGGGTGAGGGTCGTGAAGACGCTCTGCACCATGGACAGCGTGGTCATGGTCGACCCGCTGCGCACCCTCCCGGAGCCCGGCACGGTCTTCCTCTCCGGCGACGACGCCGCGGCCAAGGAGGCGGTCGGCGCGCTGCTGGGCGATCTGGGCTGGCCGCCGGAAACGCGCCTCGACCTGGGCGGGATCGGCACCGCGCGGGGGCAGGAGCATGCGGCGCTGCTCTTCATGGGCGTAGGCCACGGCCTGGGCAGCTACCACTTCAACTTCAAGGTCGTCCCGCCCAAGCCCGAGCAGGCCTGACACACCTGACACACCTGACACACCTGAACCGGCGCCCCCGCCCCGCACGGGTCATGATCAATGGGTGACGTACGCACCCGAACCCTCCCGGCCCGTGCGGAGCTGGGTGCGCTCGTCGCCGGGCACGCACGCGTGGCTGTTGATCATCTTGGTGACGAGCCTCGTCATCCAGTTCTCCAGCGAGGGCCTCGAGCACTATCTGCTGCACCGCAACAGCAGCAACCTCCACGAGCTCAACAAGCACCCCGGCCAAGCCCTGCTGCTCAGCGCCTTCTGGATCGAGAACCCGGGCTCGCTGCCCCTCTACATCGTCCTCTTCGAGTTCTTCCACGCGCGCGTGGAGCGCTGGCTCGGCACCCTGCGCTGGATGCTGATCGTCGCCACGGCGCACATCGCGGCGACCCTCATCAGCCAGAAGGTGGTGCTGACGCGGATCGAGAACCACGACGCGTCGCGGCGGATGATGCACGTCGTCGACATCGGCGTCTCGTACGGCCTCGCCGCCTCGGCCGGGGTCCTCACCTATCTCGTCCCCGGGCACTGGAAGTGGCTGTACGCGGCCGTCGTCGTGGCCTTCTTCGGGCTGCCGCTCGCCACCGGGGGGACCTTCACCGACCTGGGGCACGCGATCGCCCTTGCCATCGGGTTTGCCTGCTGGCCGCTCACGCGGGGGCGACGGGCACGCGAGGCGGGCGCAAGCGCGTACGAAAAATAGGTGGCGCAGCGCTGCCGCGCGGGAGCACAGTAGTCATGTCAGCGACGCCGATGCGTGTGTGTCATGCGTGTGTGTCGCCCACCTACTGGGAGAGGAGCGAGGCGTGCTTTTTGCGGACATCGAGAGTACGTCGAGTTCCCGAGAGGGCGGCCCGAGGCGGCAGGCTCCGGAGTAGTCATTGCACTCCGTCGAAGCCGCCTCTTGGTCCGCCCGGGGCGGCCTTTTCATGCGCATCGCGCAGGGCCGCCCCTCCCTGGAGGGTTGGCCGAGAGGTAAGGCACCGGCTTGCTAAGCCGTGGTCGGGTGTCACAGCCCGCGCGCGTTCGACCCGCGCACCCTCCTCCACGTACGAGAAGCAGCCCCACGAACTACCGTCAGCCGGCGAGCAACCGCTCCAGCACGACAGCGATGCCGTCCTCCTCGTTGGAGGCCGTCACCTCGTCCGCGACCGCCTTCAGCTCGTCATGGGCATTGGCCATGGCCACCCCATGCGCCGCCCACCCGAACATCGGGATGTCGTTGGGCATGTCGCCGAACGCGATCGTCTGCGCCGCCTTCACGCCGAGCCGGCGCGCGGCCAGGGACAGGCCCGTCGCCTTCGAAAGGCCGAGCGGCAGCAGCTCCACGATGCCCGCGCCCGCCATCGTCACGCCCACCAGATCGCCCGCCACTTGGCGCACGACCGAGGCGAGGGCGTCGTCGGAGAGGCCGGGGTGCTGGACGTAGACCTTGTTCAGCGGGGCCGTCCACAGCTCGGCCGTGTCCTCGAACTCGACGACCGGGAGCGGGCCTTCCTGCACGCGGTAGCCGGGGCCGACCAGGACCTCGCCGTCCACGCCGTCCCGGCTCGCGGCCAGCGCGAGCGGGCCGACCTCGGCCTCGATCTTGGCCAGGGCCAGGCCCGCGAGCTGCCGGTCCAGGGTCACGGAGGTGAGCAGCCGGTGCTCGCCCGCGTGGTAGACCTGCGCGCCCTGCCCGCACACCGCGAGGCCCTCGTAGCCGAGGTCGTCGAGGATGTGCCGGGTCCAGGGCACCGCCCGGCCGGTCACGACGATGTGGGCCGCGCCCGCCGCACAGGCGGCGGCGAGCGCGTCACGGGTACGCGAGGAGACCGTGTCGTCGGAGCGCAGCAGCGTCCCGTCGAGGTCCGTCGCGACGAGCTTGTACGGGAACTCCGCGGCGGCGGACTCCGCAGGGGCAGAGGTCACTTGGCGACCGGCTCCAGGATCTCGCGGCCGCCCAGGAACGGCCGGAGCACCTCGGGCACCCGCACCGAACCGTCGGCCTGCTGGTGGTTCTCCAGGATCGCCACGATCGTGCGCGGCACGGCGCACAGCGTGCCGTTCAGCGTCGCGAGCGGGCGGACCTTCTTCTCGTCGCGCATCCGGATGGACAGGCGGCGCGACTGGAACTCGGTGCAGTCCGAGGTCGAGGTCAGCTCGCGGTACTTGCCCTGGGTCGGGATCCACGCCTCGCAGTCGAACTTGCGGGCCGCGGACGAACCGAGGTCACCGGAAGCCACGTCGATCACGCGGAACGGCAGCTCCAGCGAGGTCAGCCACTGCTTCTCCCACTCGAGGAGCCGCTGGTGCTCGGCCTGCGCGTCCTCCGGGGCGACGTACGAGAACATCTCGACCTTGTCGAACTGGTGCACACGGAAGATGCCCCGGGTGTCCTTGCCGTGCGAACCGGCCTCGCGGCGGAAGCACGGGGAGAACCCGGCGTAGCGCAGCGGCAGCTTGTCCGCGTCGATGATCTCGTCCATGTGGTACGCCGCCAGCGGGACCTCGGACGTGCCGACCAGGTACAGGTCGTCCTTGTCCAGGTGGTAGACGTCGGCGGCGGCCTGGCCGAGGAAGCCGGTGCCGGCCATCGACTGCGGGCGGACCAGGGCCGGCGTCAGCATCGGCGTGAAGCCGGCCGCCGTGGCCTGGGCGATCGCGGCGTTGACGAGGGCGAGCTCGAGGAGCGCGCCGACGCCGGTGAGGAAGTAGAAGCGGGAGCCGGAGACCTTGGCGCCGCGCTCGACGTCGATGGCGCCGAGGATCGTGCCGAGCTCGAGGTGGTCCTTGGGCTTGAAGCCCTCCTCCTCGAAGTCACGGATCGTGCCGAGCTTCTCGAGGGTGACGAAGTCTTCCTCGCCGCCGACCGGGACCTCGGGGTGGACGAGGTTGCCGAGCTGAAGGAGGAGCCGGTCGGTCTCGGCCTTGGCCTCGTCCTGCTCGGCGTCGGCCGCCTTCACGGCGGCGGAGAGCTCGCCCGCCTTCTTCAGGAGCTCCTGCTTCTCATCGCCCTGGGCCTTGGGGATGAGCTTGCCGAGCGCCTTCTGCTCGGCGCGGAGCTCGTCGAAGCGGACGCCGGACGACCTGCGCCGCTCGTCGGCGGAGAGCAGAGAGTCGACGAGCGTGACGTCCTCTCCACGGGCGCGCTGAGAAGCGCGGACACGGTCGGGGTCCTCACGGAGCTGGCGAAGGTCAATCACCCCTCCAGGCTACCGGTGTGTGCTTCCGACCCTCGACTTACTATTCCGTTGCGTGGCGTTATGTCCAAATTGCCGGAATCGATAAACCTGATCAAGGTCGGCGAAATACCCCCGTTGGGGACGCCTGATCCCGATCCGGTACGCCCGTCAATTTAAAGCCGCTATTCCCTGAATCGGGGCACTCGCGTCTTCCGGGCTTGACCGCATCCCCTTGCGCGGCAAGGGACTTGGGCTCTGTTGTCCACAGGAATGCACAGCTCCGGAGAGTTATCCACAGGCTGTGTGGAAGATCTGTGGATGCCGGAAGTGATCGTTCCGAAATGGGACGCGCAGGCCGAAGGATTCCCGAGCCAAACCCATCTCACACCCACTTTCGAGTGGAAATGGCTCGCTCTAAAGAGTTGATCAAAGGAATTAGGTGGACGAGGGGCGACGTGTCCACCTGTGGACGGACTTGGGCCTCAAGAGCGATTTGTCGACCATGTCGCGCTCTGTTGTCGACTTGTCCCCAGGTCGAGAGGTCGCCCTGTGGATAACTTCTGTGGACAGTGAAAATCCGCAGGTAGGACTGCAGATGGGAGCTGGACGGAGCCCGTACGACGGCTCGTACGACGGCTCAGATCCGCCCGTCCTGAACGCGCGCCAGCCAGTCCGAGGCCGCCAGGAACTCCTGGTCCTGCACACCGCGACGCAGCGGCGTCACATCGGCCTGCGTCGCACCCGCCCGCGGATAGGACCCGAGGAAGCGCACCTTCGGTGACAGCCGCTTGAGCCCCATCAAGGCCTCGCCCACCCGCCGGTCGGCGATGTGCCCCTCGGCATCCACCGCGAAGCAGTAGTTGCCGATGCCCGCGCCGGTCGGGCGGGACTGGATGAGCACCAGGTTGACCCCGCGTACCGCGAACTCCTGCAGGAACTCCAGGAGCGCACCCGGGTGGTCGTCGCCGAGCCAGATGACCACGGAGGTCTTGTCCACGCCGGTCGGCGCCGCGGGCCGGGCCGGGCGGCCCACCAGGACGAAGCGGGTCTCGGCGTTCTCCGCGTCGTGGATCTCGGTGACCAGGGCCGTAAGGCCGTACGTCGCCGCCGCGAACTCCCCGGCGAAGGCGGCGTCGTAGCGCCCCTCCTGGACCAGGCGGGCACCGTCCGCGTTCGACGCGGCCGACTCCCACAGGGCCTCGGGCAGGTTCGCCGAGAGCCAGTTGCGGACCTGGGGCTGGGCGACCGGGTGGCCGGTGACCGTCTTGATGTCGGAGAGCTTGGTGCCGGGGCGTACGAGCAGCGCGAAGGCGATCGGAAGCAGCACCTCGCGGTAGATCATCAGCGGCTCGCCGGTGGCGAGTTCGTCGAGGGTCGCGGTGACGCCGCCCTCCACCGAGTTCTCGATCGGTACGAGCGCGGCCGCCGCTTCTCCGTTGCGTACGGCGTCGAGCGCCGCCGGCACGGACACCATCGGGACGAGTTCCCGGGTGGCCGCCTCCGGGAGCGTGCGCAGGGCGGCCTCGGTGAAGGTGCCCTCGGGGCCGAGATAGGTGTAACGCGTCGCCGACATACCGTCACCCTAATGGGCCGTACGTGATCGCGAAGCCCGAAGCAAACGCCCCCGGCCTCAGCTCTCCAGCAGCCGCTGCCCCACGTACTGCCCGTCCCCCGGCCCGCCCGGCACCGCGAAAAGGCCGCTCGACTCGTGCCGGATGAACTTCGACAGGGCGTCGCCCCGGTCGAGCTTGCGCTGCACGGGGACGAAGCCGCGCAGCGGATCCGCCTGCCAGCAGACGAAGAGCAGCCCGGCGTCGGGGACCCCGTCCGACCCGATCCCGTCGTGGAAGGAGAAGGGCCGGCGCAGCATCGCGGCGCCGCCGTTCTGGTCCGGGCGCGAGATGCGGGCGTGGGCGTCCGAAGGGATGACGAGCTTGCCGTCGGGACCCGTCTTGTCCAGCTCCGGCTCGGTCGTCTCGGTGCCCCCGGTGAGCGGGGATCCGTCGGACTTCTTGCGGCCGATGACCTTCTCCTGGTCGGTGAGGGAGAGGCCGTCCCAGTCGTCGAGGAGCATGCGGATACGGCGTACGACCGCGTACGAACCGCCCGCCATCCACTTCGGATGATCGGCGTCCGGCACGTTGTCCGGCACGAAGATCCGCTCGTTGAAGTCCTTCTCGGACTCCTTGGGGTTGTTGGTGCCGTCGACCTGGCCCATCAGATTGCGGGCGGTCATCGGCTGCTTCGTCGCGCCGGGGGAGCGGTTGAAGCCGTTCATCTGCCAGCGCACCCGGGCCGATTCACCCGCGTCCTTCTGCAGGGCGCGCAAGGCGTCGAAGGCGACGAGGGCGTCGTCCGCGCCGATCTGCAGCCAGAGATCGCCGTTGCTGCGCTTGGCATCGAGGTGGTCGGAGGAGAACGGCGGCAGCGGATCGAGGGCCGTGGGCCGCTGCTTCTCCAGGCCGGTACGGGCGAAGAAGCTGTGCCCGAAGCCGAAGGTGACGGTGAGCGAGGAGGGGCCCGCGTCCAGGGCGATCGCCGTGTCATGGGCGCTCACCTGGCCCTCCATGAGCCGCCGGGCCGTCGCCGACCAGCGGCGCAGCAGGGCGGCGGCCTCCTTGCGGCCGGCCGACGGCGCGAGGTCGAAGGCGATCAGGTGGCCGCGGGCGTGCAGCGGCGTGGTGATGCCCGGCTGGTGCTTGCCGTGGAAGGCGACCTCGGTCGAGCCGAGGGAGGACAGGGCATCGCCGGAAGCTGCCGGCGAGGAGGCGGCGGCATGCCCGGCGACGCCGCCCACCGCGCCGAGCGCGAGGCCGGTGGCGCCCGCCGCGCCGACGGTGCCGAGCAGCCGGCGCCGCGTGATTTCCACAGAGTTGGAGTCCGGGGCGGAGTCGGGGCTGGAGTCGTTCATGGTCTGCGTCAGCCGATCTTCACGTTCTTGTCCACGGTCACTTGGTCGATGTCGGACGTGCGCACGGTCACCGAGATCTGCCACTCGCCGCCCATCGGGATCTGCACGCCGTTGGCGCTCCAGTGTCCGGTGGCGATGTGGTCGGGCGTGACCGGCAGCGGGCCGATGTCCTTGGCCTTCAGCGTGAAGGCGACCTTGAGCTCGGGCAGGTCGAAGCCCTTGCCGTTCGGGCGTTCGGCGAAGACGTGCAGGGTGTTGCTGCCCGTACGTCCCGGATCGAGGTCGATGCGCACGGTGCCCTTGCCGTCCTGGCCGCCGGTGTCGAAGGGCAGTTGGAGGCTGAGCGGGCGGTTCGGCACGGCCGTGCCCTCGGACACGGTGGCGCCGGCTTCCTGCTGCTCGGCGCGGCCCGGTTCGGTCGAGGTCAGCACGGTGGTGACGGCGAGCAGGACGACTGCGACGGCCGCCTCGGTGAGCACCGAACGCCGCAGGCCGGAGCGCTCCGGGTCGGCGTCGCGAATGCGCTTCTTGCGGGCGTTGGCCAGTGCGGCTTCCTGGCGGGCGAGTTGGGCGGCCCGCCGGGGGTTCCCGTCCCCGTCCCCGTCCCCGTCCCCGTCCCCGTCGCCGTCCTCGGAATCGGACCCCTTCGAGCCCTTGGAGTCCTTCGACTCCTCCGAAGCCTCCGAAGCCTCCGAAGCCTTCGAGCCCTTTGACCTCTTCTCGGCCCCGGCCGGCACGGTCACCGGCGCCTTCGCCGACGCACGCTGCTCGACCACCTGGGCGGCAGCGGCCTCGGGCGCCAGTTCCTCGGTGAGCCGCCCGGTCCAGCGCCGCGAGATCCACGCGACCCCGACCAGGACGGCGACGAGCCCGATCTTCACGAGCAGCAGCTGCCCGTACGCCGTGCCGGTCAGTGCCGACCACGAGCCGACCTGCCGCCACGACTGGTAGAGCCCGGTCGCCGCCAGCACCACCACCGACCAGAAGGCGACGCGGGAGAAGCGGCGTACGGCCGAACGCTCGATGGACGGCACCCGGTACAGCGCCACGAGCAGCGCCGTCAGACCGCCCAGCCAGGCCGCCACGGCCAGCAGATGCAGCACGTCGACCGGCATCGCGAGCTGCGGCTGGATCCCGGTCGAGGCGTGCTCGGCCAGCGCCCAGGTGGAGGCGATGCCCGCCGCGACGACCGCGCCGCCGATCGCCAGACCGAAGGTGAGGTCCTTCTTCTCCTTGGGGTCCTCGCGCTTCGCGTACGCCCCGAAGAGCACCGCGATGAACAGCGCGGCGGCCGCGAGAAGCAGCAGTCGCGAGACGAGGGCCGCTCCGGTCTTCGTGGCGAGTACGTCCCCGAGTTGGCCCATGTCGAAGACATCGCCCAGCTTCCCGGAGTCCGTGTACGGGCCGCGAAGCAGCAGCATCGCGAGGGTCGCCCCGGTCAGCACGAGCCAGCCGCGGACCACGAGCCGCTGCACGGGGCGGGCGTCCGCGCCGCGCGGCCAGCAGCCGAGGACGAAGGCCGCGCCGCCGACCACCAGGATGAAACCGGCGTACGAGAGGTAGCGCGCGGTGCCGTACAGGGCGCCGACGACTCCGCCGCCCGCCTCCTGGTCCGGCAGCGTCACGCTGGTCTTGGACGGGGCCCCGATGGAGAAGCTGAAGGCGCCCGAGATCGGGTGGCTGTCCGCCGAGACGGCCTTCCAGGCCACGGTGAACGTGCCGTTCGGGAGGCCCTTGTGGAGGGTGATCCCGTACTTGATGGTGTTGCCGCTGCACAGGTCCTGCAGCTCACCGGTGTCGGCCCGCTTGCCCTTGGGGTCGAGGACGCGGACCGAGTCGGCGCTGCCCATCGCGACCTTCTCGGAGAACTGCAGGGTGACCACGTCGGGAGCCTGCTTGACCACCGCTCCCTGGCCCGGACTGGTCCCGGTCAGCGCGGCGTGCGCGGACGCGGGAGTCGCGCCCATGAGGAGCGCGCCCAGGGCGGCCGCCGCGACGAGGAGCAGCGCGAGCAGTCTGCGGACCGGTGCCGGATGTCCGGGGTGAGGAGCGGTGGTCAACATCAACTCTCAGTCCCTCAGTGGCTCTTCGGGTTGTGGGTCGCGTCCATGACCTCGAGTTCGGCCTTGATCGGGGCGGACTTGGCGAAGTGGAGTTCCACCGTCACCTTGTCGCCCTTCTTCGGCTTCTTCTTCACGTCGAGGAACATGATGTGGTTGCCGCCGCGCTGGAGCTTGAGCTCGCCGTTGGCCGGGATGTCGAAGGACTCGACCTTCTTCATCTTCTGGTCGACGGTCTCGTGGATCTCCGACTTGCCGGCGAAGTCGGCGGTGACGGAGGTGAGCTTGTCGGCCGCGCCCTTGTTGGTGATGGTGAGGAAGCCGCCGGCCATGTCGGGCATGGTGGGCTCCGGCATGAAGCCGCCGGAGACGCTCAACTGGGGCTTGGTGGCGGCCTGGTCGGACGCCTTGGGCGTCTCCTTCGACTTGGTGCCGGTGGCGTCGTCGGAGGAGCTGGAGCAGCCCGCCAGCGCCAGGGACCCGGTCAGGGCTATGGCGGCGACGAGGGTGGTGCGGCGGTTCACGGGGTTTCTCCCTTGATGATCTTCGGCAGGTCCTTGGCGTAGTCGTCGGCGGTGGTCTCTTCGCCGTTGTAGAAGACGTAGCCTTCGTCGGTCTTCGGTGAGAACGCGAAGACCTGCTTGCCGTGCATGGAGGTGACGGAGCCGTCCTTCTCCTTCACGGGCGCCTCGATGCTGATGCCGAGCTTGAGGGCGCTGGCCTTGATGGTGGCGAACTCGCCGGTCAGGCCGATGAAGGACGGGTCCTGCGCCTTGAGCCACTTGCCGAGCTCGGCGGGGGTGTCCCGCTCGGGGTCGGTGGTGACGAAGACGACCTGCAGCTTGTCCTGGTCCGCCTTGGACAGCTTCTTCTTGGCGAGCGCGATGTTGCTCATCGTCAGCGGGCAGACGTCCGGGCAGTGTGTGTAGCCGAAGTAGATCAGCGTCGGCTTGCCCTTGGTCTGCTCCAGCAGGTCGAACTTCTTGCCGTGCGTGTCCGTCAGGATCATGTCCGGCTTCGCGAACGGCCGGTCGAGCACCGTCGCCGCCTTGTCCTGGGACTGGGCCGAGACGTCCGCGAGGGGCTTCTTGGCATCGTCACCGGAGCCGCAGGCGGACAGGGAAAGGGTCGCCGCGGCCAGCAGAGCGGCGGCGTACAGGGTCTTCTTGCGCATGTGAAATGTTCCCAGATATGGGGTGATGGGTGGCCGTCGGGTCAGCTCTGGGCGCCGCGCTTGCGGCCGGCCAGGACGCCGAAGGCCACACCGGCGATGCCGACGAGGATGCCCGCGATGCCGAGCGCACGGGCGGTGCCGTCGCTGGTGTCGGCGGCCTTCTCCGTCTTCTCGGAGTCGTGGCCCTCACCGGACTTGGCGTCCTCGTCCTTGTCGGAGGCGCCGTGCGTGTGGCTGCCCTCGGTGGGCTCGGTGAGCTTCAGGACGGGCGCGGGCTTCTCGGGCTCCTCGCCGCCCTCCTTGGGGGCCTCGATCCAGCGGACGACCTCCTTGTCGGAGTACGTCTGCAGGGCCTTGAAGACCATCTGGTCGGCGTCCTCGGGCAGCTGGCCGAGGGAGACCGGGAACTGCTGGAAGGTGCCCGACTCGATGCCCTTGCCGTCGGCGGTCCAGGTGACCTTGGAGACGGCCTCGTCGATCTTCTCGCCGTGCATCTCGATCGGCTTGTCCAGCTTGGACTTGGTGACCTTCACGTCCCAGCCCGGCACCGGCTGCGGCATCACGGAGGCGAGCGGGTGGTCGGTCGGGAAGTTGACCTCGAGCTTGGTGGTCGAGGCGTCGTCCTTCTCGTTCGGCACCTTGAAGTTGACCGTGGCGTACGAGCCCTTGGCGGCCTCACCCTGCGGCTGGACGCTGACGTGCGCGAAGGCCGGTCCGGACAGGAGCAGCACGGAGGACGCGGCGACGACGCCGGCGGCGGCGAGACGGACCTTGGTGCGCGAGGTCTTGGTACGCGAAACAGACATGGCAGAACACTCCACTCTCAGCAGTGGGACACGGTGATGTACGGATGGACGTGCACAGGGACGTGCACGCGGATGCCGGCCCGCACGGCCACCGCGTCTCCGTACTGCGTGGGGAGTGAGGCGCGCCGCGTCAGGCGATGAGTGCGTACGCGGACGGGGGTGGCCCGCGCCGGATCACCGTGTCCTTGAGGACGGTGGTACGCGGCTTCGACGGTGCGCCCTGGGCGGCGCCCGGCGTGCAGAGGGCGGGCTCGGGCACCGACGGGAGCCCGGCGCGCAAGGCACGCACCAGAGACAGGGCAGCGCGCAGGGAACGTACGAGCGCCCCCTCGGTGACTCCGTACGCCCACAGCTCGGTCAGCCGCAGCAGCGCCAGATCGCCCCGCCGCAGCAGCCACCCCGCGGCGAGTGCCGCGAGCAGGTGTCCGAGCAGCATGGGCAGGCCCGGCAGCAGCGCCATGTTCTGGCCGGCGACATGGGCACCGGCCATGTCGCCGGACTGGCCGGTGCCCATGTCCGCCATGTCCGCCATGCCTGCCATGCCCGCGTGCTGGTGCATCGCGTGCGCGCCGCCGCCCGATTCCAGGCCGGCGTCCACCAGGGTCCGCCGCGCCTGGTCCACGGTGACCGGACCGGCCCCGCACAGCAGGCGCGCGGCCCGCTCGATCAGGGAGAGGTCCGCCGCGGAGCCCCCGGCGGCGGCGCCGCCGTGCTGGCCGAGGCCGAAGAGGACGTGCAGCGCGAGCTGGCCGATCGCCAGGCCCCCGGCGATCCCGGGCATCGACCGGGCCCGCCCGGCGAGCGGCGCGGCGACGGCGAGGACGACGACGAATCCGGCGCCGAGCGTCCACAGCGGGACGGCCATGCAGGAGGCGAGGGCATGGCCCCCCGCGGACAGCACGACGCAGACCGCGGCGAACACCGCGGCCCGCAGCAGCCGGAGATCTCCTCCGGCGCGCCTGTCTCGCATGTGGGGGGCAGCCATGACCGGGTCATCATCGCACTGGCCTTACCCCGCCCATACGGCAGGTCCACAAGGTCCAGAAGGTCGCGTTGATGGCGGCTTGGCAGCGGCTTGCCGGCGACGTGGTGGCGGATGCAGCGGACATTTCGGTGGGGACGGCCGAGCCCTCTACCTCTCCTGACCCGCTCCGCGCGTCCGCCGTATGGGCGGCATCACGTCAACTGTGCGCTTACGCAAGGCCCATCGCGGCAATACGTAGGGGTATGTCGAGCCGCATGCAGCAGAGCCGGGGGGCTGGAGCATGAGCATCTGGTGGTCTCTCCACTTGCGGCGCGAGGCTGCGAGCGTGCCGCTCGCCCGCCGGCTGCTGCTCGGCACGATGGAGACCGCGGGCGTCGACCCGGACATTTCCTTCGACCTCTCCCTCGCCCTCACCGAGGCCTGCGCCAACGCCGTGGAGCACGGCGGCGGCCCGCAGCAGGGCGGACCGTCCGGCGCGTACCGGGTCACCGCCTTCCTGGAGGGTGAGCGGTGCCGCATCGAGGTGTCCGATTCCGGTCCCGGCTTCCCGCCCGGCGGCCGCGAGCGGCAGCCCGCACGGCCGGTGGCTCAGGACGAGGCGGAGCACGGGCGGGGCCTCGGCCTGATCCGTGATCTGGCCGACCACGCGTCGTTCGGCAATCGGGCCGGGGCGGCGGGCGGTGGAGCGGTGGTCAGCTTCGACAAGATCCTCAAGTGGCGGGTGGACGCGCCGTTGGTGAGCGCCTGAGCTCTTTGCGAGCGGACGACCCGAGCTCCTGGCGAGCGGGCGTCACGCCCAGTCGTCGAGGAGATCGCGTATGTGGTCGTCGAGGGGCTCGTCGATGTCGTCGAACTCCCAGTAGAGGGTGTTCAGGATGCCCAGCGGGTACGCCCGGTTGCCCTCCCGAAGCCCGGGCTGGCCGAGCAGCGGAGTGTTGAAGACGCCGAATTCGCCCGGGCCGAACAGGACCGCGTCCTCGGCCTTCGTATAGGGCGTCCCCGGCTGGTACTGCCACACCACACCGTCCCGGTGACGGCGCACGGTCTCCCCGATGTACCAGACGGCACCCTGGACGAACGGGCTGCCCTTGGCCGCGTCGACCGACTCGTCGTCGGCGAATCTGCCGCGGACGACGTCCTCCAGCAGATCGAGGGTGTCGGGGCCGAAGTCCCACTGCTTCGGGGCGCCCGCCTCTTCGGCCCAGGCGGGGAAGGCCCGTGCCCGTTCGTCGAGCCACCGCAGCAGGTCCGGATGGTCCGTCCCGGACCTGCGTTCGGCCTCGGCCGGGTGGAGCACCGTGGCCGGCTCCCAGTCCGGATCCTGCTCCTTCAAGTCCGCGACGGCTCGGCGCAGCCGCTCTGCCTCCCAGGCGAAAGCGCCCCCGGTGCGATGGGCCCGGGCGTAAGTGATGAGCAGCAGTGGGGCAGTGGGCTTGAGGCCGAGCGCGGGGTCGGGGCAGATCACCGGATGCCCCGGACGTCCCCGGGCGGAGCCGCGCACCTCGCGCCGGTTCCATCCCCACTGACCGCCGGCGATGCTCAGCAGCACCTCGCCGAGGTAGGCCATGGCGCACCGGGTCGGGCGGAAGTCCATCGAGACCGTGTCGCTCGCCGACGGGAACTCGTCCAGCATGTGAGCCTCGAGCGCGTCCAGCGTGGCCACGCCGAAGTCGAACGGGAAGTCCTCGTCCAGTACTTCGGCGCGCATCTCCCGCAGCACTTCGGGCATGTCGAAGATCCAGTTGCGGAGCTCGTACTCGGCTTCCGGCGTATCGGCTATCGCTCGGCTCATGCGGACACCGTAGGCAACCGCACTGACAACGCCCGCTGGGGTACGGGGAGTTGGGCAGATGACGAAGGCCGGGCCCTCCCCAGTGGGAGAAGCCCGGCCTTCGGCAACGTACGAGCGGCGGCTAGCCCTTGAGCTGCGCCATCCACGCCTCGACCTCGTCGGAGCGCCGCGGCAGCTGGTCGGAGAGGTTCCGGTTGCCGTCCTCGGTGACCAGGATGTCGTCCTCGATCCGGACGCCGATGCCCCGGTACTCCTCGGGCACCGTCACGTCGTCCGCCTGGAAGTACAGGCCGGGCTCGACGGTCAGGCACATGCCCGGCTCCAGCGTGCCGTCGACGTACGACTCGCGGCGCGCGGCGGCGCAGTCGTGGACGTCCATGCCGAGCATGTGGCCGGTGCCGTGCAGCGTCCAGCGGCGCTGCAGCCCGAGCTCGAGCACCTTCTCGACCGGGCCCTCGACCAGGCCCCACTCGACCAGCTTCGCGGCGAGCACGGCCTGCGCGGCGTCGTGGAAGTCGCGGTACGAGGCGCCCGGCTTCACGGCCGCGATACCGGCCTCCTGGGCCTCGTACACGGCGTCGTAGATCTTGCGCTGCAGCTCGTTGAAGCGGCCGTTGATCGGGAGGGTCCGGGTCACGTCCGCGGTGTACAGCTCATTGGTCTCGACACCCGCGTCGAGCAGCAGCAGGTCGCCGGAGCGGACCTCGCCGTTGTTGCGCACCCAGTGCAGGGTCGTGGCGTGCGGGCCCGCGGCGCAGATCGAGCCGTAGCCGACGTCGTTGCCCTCGACGCGGGCGCGCAGGAAGAAAGTGCCCTCGATGTAGCGCTCCGAGGTCGCCTCGGCCTTGTCGAGGACCTTCACGACGTCCTCGAAGCCACGCGCGGTGGAGGCGCAGGCCTGCTCCAGCTGGGCGATCTCGAAGGCGTCCTTGACCAGACGGGCCTCGGAGAGGAAGACCCGCAGCTCCTCGTCGCGCTCGGCGGTGACCTTGTCGGCCAGCGCCTTCTCGATGCCGGCGTCGTGGCCGCGCACCACGCGCGTGTCGCCGGTCGACTCGGCGAGCGCGGCGGGCAGCTCGCGCACGTCGGAGGCGGGGATGCCGTAGATCTGCCCGGCCTCGGTGAGGGAGTGGCGGCGGCCGACCCAGAGCTCGCCCTGGCCGTCCAGCCAGAACTCGCCGTTCTCACGGTTGGAACGCGGCAGTAGGTAAATGGTGGCCTTGTGGCCGTCCTTCACCGGCTCCAGGACGAGGACGCCGTCCTCCGTCTGGTTGCCGGTGAGGTACGCGTACTCGGTGGAGGCGCGGAAGTCGTACTCGGTGTCGTTGGAGCGCGTCTTGAGATTGCCTGCGGGGATCACCAGACGCTCGCCCGGGAAGCGCGCGGAGAGCGCGGCGCGGCGGGCGGCGGTGTGCTCGGCCTGGGCGATGGGCTGCGGATCGGTCAGCTCGGTGTCGGCCCAGCCGGAGGCCATGCTCGCGGCGAGCTCGTCGGACACACCCGGGTACAGGCCGTTCTTGCGCTGCTTGATCGGCTCCTGCTCTTCAGCTTCTTCCGGGGTCTCCGGGTTCTCGAGCTGCTCAGCCACGGTCTGCCTCCTCATAACGACACTGGACCGCCTTCCATCGTATGTCCGTACGGAAGGCGGCCCAGAGCCTTAAGACCTATGGCCAAAGTCACGCGAAACCCGGCATTCCCAGCCGCCTACTCGAAGCGGGCCGCGAGAATCACGACGTCCTCCTGGCTGTCCGCCTCGTCGAGCCCGTCCGGCAGCACGTGCCGCAGCACATGGTCCGCGATCGATCCGGGGTCGTCGCGCAACGACTTCGGCACGCTCGCGGCGGCCGCGTGCAGCCGCCCGAAGGCCCGGTCCATCGCATCGCCCGTGCGGTGCAGCAGGCCGTCCGTGTAGAGCAGCACCGTCTCGCCCGGCTCCGGCGACAGCTCCACGCTGGGCGCCTCCCAGCAGGAGAGCATCCCGAGCGGCGCGGACAGCGAGGTCTCCACGAACTCGGTCCGCCGCTCGCCGATGACCAGCGGCGGGGCGTGCCCGGCCCCGGCGAGCACGATCTTGCGCTGCTTCGGTTCGCAGTACGCGAACAGGGCGGTGGCGCTGCGCGCGGGCTCGGTCAGCCGCATCAGGAGTTCGAGGTCGGACAGGACGGCGACGGGGTCCTCGCCCTCCATGACGGCGTACGCACGCAGCGAGGCCCTGAGCCGTCCCATCGCCGCGACCGCGCTCGGCCCCGCCCCGGTGACCGACCCGACGGCAAGACCCAGCGCGCCTTCGGGCAGCGGCAGCGCGTCGTACCAGTCGCCGCCGCCGCGCGGCCCGGTGCGGTGCCGGGCGGCGAGCTGGACGCCGGCGACCCGGGCGAGCCGGCTGGGCAGCAGCTCCTCGGCGATGGTGGCCAGCTTGGTGCGGCCGCGCTCCAGCTCGACGAGGCGGGCCAAGTGCTCGGTGGCGTACCGCGCGTAGAGCCCGACCAGATGGCGCTGGCGCTCGACGGGCTCGGCCGGCTCGTCGTACAGCCAGACCACGGCGCCGAGCCGCCCGGCCGACTCGGTGGACAGGGCCAGCGCATAGCTCGCCGCGTAGCCGAGCCGGGCCGCGACCTCGCGGTGGCGGGGGTCGAGGCCGTCCTCGGCGAGCAGGTCGGCGTGCGCGATCTCGGCGCCGCTGCCGGGCAGTCCGACCGGATTGTCGATGAGTTGCCCGTACGAGGTGGCCGTGCGCGGCACCGTCTCCAGGTGCCCGAGATCCGCATGGGCGAGCCCCAGGCCGACCGTGGAGCTGGGCCCGTGCCCGTCGGCGGGCTCGAGCACGACCAGGCCGCGACGGGCGCCGACGAGGGCGGCACCGGCGCGGAGCAGCTCGTGCAGGGCGTCGTCGAGGGCGCCGGTGCGGGCGAGCCGCTCGGTGAGTTCGTGCAGGGTGGTGAGATCCGAGACCCAGCCCGCGAGCCGGTCCTGGAGGACGGCTCCCGGGGCGGGTGAGGGGGTGGAGACAGGCGCGACAGTGTGCGCGGGTGGGGGAACCGTTGAGTCGATTCCGGCCACTTTCCCTGGGTGCGGAGCGTTCATGGCGTTCGGCTTTCCGGCCGGTGCGTATTGCCCAATAGCATCGCAAACCCCCATGTCATTCTGCGCCGCCAGCAATGGATCCACATCTACACGGGCTGATGAGTGAATGTCCAGCATTGTCCTGCTGAGATTGCTGGTGTCCAAGGGTTAGCCGAGAGAATTGGGACTTGGCCGAAAACTGACAGCAGTAGGGGTTTATTGCGGTCGACTGACATCGTTCAACACGGCGTCACAGCGGTCGTGGTGGGTACGTAGTCGTATGAGGACAGGGGCAGTTGGGAAAGCCCCGGAACCTGGCGGCGGGCCCTGGCGTCTTAACCGGCGACGACCGCGCCCCGCTCTCCAGTGGCGGTTACTACGGGGGACAGCGCGAAGCAGTGAGCAAGCGCGCGAGGCATACGCACTTGGCACACAAACGCCAGGTACGCGCCACCCTCCGCCAGGCTTTAATGGAGCTCAGCCAGTGCTCGGCCCGATGGGGACTTCCATGTCCCGAGGTCCAGGGCCAGGGGTGCGAAGCGCCGTACGCACAGTGAACTGACGCACGCATGGTGTGATGTGACCCAAAGTGTCCGAAGTGTCTCTGCGTTTCAACGGAAAGGAACGAGCGCTCATGCGCGAGATCCTCGGAAGGCGACGCAGGCTCCTGTCCAAGCGATTCGGTGGGCGGCCTGAACCGATCGGCGCGGCCCTGACCTTCGCGACCACCTGGCAGTGGCCGGTACTCCCCGGCGTCGGCCCGAAGCAGACCGGCTCCCCCGGCTGCGCCTGTCCCGACGCCGAGTGCGTGGTCCCGGGCGCCCACCCCTTCGACCCCGGTCTCCTCGCGGCGACCACCGACGCCCGCATGGTGCGCTGGTGGTGGACCAACCGGCCGACCGCGCCGATCGTCCTGGCCACCGGCGCCCCGGGCCCGTGCGCGATCAGCCTGCCCGCGGTCGCCGCCGCGGAGGCACTGACGATCCTCGACCGCGCGGGCGTCCGGCTCGGCCCGGTCGTCGCGACCCCCGACCGGTGGTTCCTCCTCGTCGCGCCGTACTCCATGGAGCAGTTGGGCGAGTTGCTGTACGCCCAGGACTGGGTGCCCGGGTCGCTGCGCTTCCACGGCACCGGGGGCTATCTGGTGCTGCCGCCCTCGGAGACCGGCAAGGGCCAGGTCCGCTGGGAGCGCGCGCCGCTGCCCGGTTCGGGCCGGCCGTGGCTGCCGGATGTCGAGGCCGTGGTGGATGTCCTTGTCGACACCCTCACTCGTACGGGTGTGAGCGCGCCCGAGTTCTAGGGGCGCCCGGCGCGCGCCGCTCCTGGGGCCCCGATCCGTCGCTAACCTTTCGGCTCATCTCCTTCGTTTCTCCCGGGTGTTCCCGGGCCTTCCCGGATTTCCGGTGGATGAGCAGGTGGGTCCCTTGGAGCGAGCTCGCTTGACGGCGCTCGCGACCGCTGTCGCGGTCGCCGCCCTCCTCCCGCTGGCCGGAGCCTTCGCGGGGCCGGCGGGGGACACCGGGCTGCACGGCACGCGTATCGACAGCGGCGTACGCGAACAAAGCGGCGCACGCGAGGACGACGGCGTACGCGACGACGGTGACGTACGCACCGACGACAAGGCCGAAAGCAAGCCTGCCGGGACCGTCGAGGAGAAGGCCGAGGGGCGTGAGCCGGGTCTGCTCTCCGGGCTCGGGCTGACCACCGCGGCGCGCTGCGGGCCGGAACTCGCCTCGCCCGACGGCGTGGAGGCCCAGACCTGTGTGCTGTCCCAGGCGCACGACACGTGGGCGCGCACCTACTACCGCAACGCCACCGGCGAGGAGCTCCGCTCGGTGCTGACCCTGATGGGCCCCGAAGGCCGCACCGTGCAGATGTACTGCGTCGTGGGGGCCGGCGACGAGCCCGGCGCCTGTGAGACCCCGAGGGAGCCCTCGCGGGGCGCGGCGGAGGCGTACACGGCGGTGGCGGAGTTCGCGGCGGAGGGAGAGGCGGACGGCGACGAGCCGGCGCTGCTGCTGCGCTCGGGGAGCAACTCGGTGCGTACGAGCGGGAGTTGAGCGCGGAAATCCGCCGAGGCGGATTCAAGATCATCCAGGAAATGGAAGGGCCCGGTCGCTGGCGACGGGGGATGCACCAGCGACCGGGCTACCAGAACGGTAACAAGAGATCGGCAGTTAGCAAATTCGATCTCGCCTATTCGGACATGGATTTACCTGCACGAACCGGGAGTTGTGACCGGAGTCATACGTTCCCATCTGTGACCTGTGTCCGAACTCCAGCGTTTGTTGACCGAAAGTACCCGCCTGCCCCTCCCTTATTGATCAGTTCAGGGTTACCTGGCGATTGGTGAGACCGCCGCGGGCGCGACGCTCCTCCGGGGAGAGCGGGGCGTCGGTGGCCAGCGCGGCCGCGAGGCGCTCGGCGAATTCGGCGGCCGGCTTTTCCACGTCCGCCGCCTGGATCTCGCTCGGCAGGTCCCAGACCGGAACCATCAGGCCGTGCGCGCGGAACGAGCCGACCAGGCGCGTTCCTTCACCGAGGCCCGAGGTGCCGGCCGCGCTCAGCCGGGCGAGGGCGTCGAGAAGCTCCTCCTCGGGGGTCGGCATGACCCAGCGCAGGTGGTTCTTGTCCGGGGTCTCGCACCAGTAGGCGGAGTCGACGCCGGTGAGCTTGACGGTCGGGATCGCGGCGGCGTTCGCCCGCTCCAGGGAGGCCGAGACGTCCGCCGTGGCGTTCTCCGAATCCGGCACCCAGAACTCGAAGCCGCTGTGCACGACCGGCTCGAAAGCGGCCTTCGGGTCGAGCAGGTCCTGCAGGCGCGGGCCGTCGGCCGGGGCGCGGCGGCCCTGCACCGGGTTGCCCGGGGCGGTGGCCAGGGCCTGCTGCAGGTTGTCGGCCAGGTCGCGGCTGAGGTCGCCGGACGAGGTGTCGTTCTGCAGGCCGATGAGGACGGCGCCGTCCTCGCGGCGCAGGCCGGGCCAGGCCATCGGCAGGACCGTCGCGAGCGTCACGGAGGGCACGCCCTCGGGCAGGCCGTCCTTGAGGGTGAGTTCGACGGTCGCGGCCGGGACCAGCTCGCGCAGGGCGACCCAGTCGCACTCGCCGGTCAGGCCCTCGAAGGGGCGGTGCACCAGCGCGGTCACGGCGTGCGCGGCCTCGCGGCCGTGGCACGCCTTGTACCGGCGGCCGGAGTTGCAGGGGCAGGGCTCGCGGGCGCCGACGACCGGGATCTCTCCGTCGACGAGCTGGGCCTTCTTGGCCGTGTTGGCCTTGGGATGGGGGCGCTTCTTGGCCATGGTGGCTGTCTCCCGGTTACGGCTCACTAGTACGGCGCGAGCCTAGCCGCTCGTGCGTACACCGGGGTTCAGGCCGAGGATCGCGGTATTCGGGCGGCACTCGCCGGTACTCGGCGGTGGTCGGCCCGAGGTCTTGCTCAGCCCAAGTCGTCGTAGGGATCGGCGAACTCGAGCTCGGCCACTGCCGCCGGGCCCGCAACGCGCGTAGCGAAATCCTCGCGGTGGTGCCCGTTCGCGATCAGTACCCACACGGTGACTTCACCGGTCGCGCTGTCCCGTACGCCCCAGTCCTGAGCCAGCGCCGAGATGATGTTGAGCCCGCGACCGCCGCGCGCGGTGACCGAGGGGGTGGCCGGAACCGGACGGGTCGGACCGCCGCCGTCCGTCACTTCGACCGTGAGCCGGCCCGCCGTGTCCACGCACCAGGCGGCCCGTACGTCGCCGTCGCCGACCGTCGCCCCGTTGCCCAAGGGCCTGCCGTGGCGGCAGGCATTGCTGAGTAGTTCGGAAAGAATCAGAACGGCATCATCAATGACCGAATCCGATACCCCGCTGACACGCAATTGATCGCGCATCTCATGTCTGGCCAGTCCCACGCCCGCAGGGCCATGGGGTACGGCCATGCTCGAAGACGCGGGCACCTCCTGTGCCACCACCAACGCCACCCCCGAGACCTCCTTTGCCCCACGCCACGGTGTGGATGCCCCAATGGACTGGACCGGAAACCGGCCAACACGCGTGCGGTGACGCACTCGTAACGATCGAATACGGACCGAACGCGCCGGTGCACTCTGCGTGAGTGGCGTGAGCGCTTTCAGGGGCGGTTCAGGGGCGGTTCGGCGGCGGTCGAGGGTCGATTCAGGGGTGCTCAGGGGCGGCCGAGCTGATCCAGTACGGCCCGCGGCCGGTTGGTGATGATCGCGTCGATGCCGAGCCGGGTGCAGAGCTCGACGTCCTCGGGTTCGTTCACCGTCCACACGTGCACCTGCTTGCCCGCCCGTTGCAGCTTCTCGATGTACGCGGGGTGGTTGCGCACGAGCCGGATGCCGGGTCCCGCGATGCCCACCCCTTCGGGGAGGCGGCCGTCGCGGTAGCGCGGGTTGACGAACTGCATCAGGTAGACCGTCGGCAGGGTCGGGGCCGCCGCGTGCACCCGGTGCAGGGAGCGCGCCGAGAAGCTCATGATCCGGACCGGCGAGGGTCCTTCGGCGGGCGGCGAGTCCAGGCCGAAGCGCTTGAGCAGGAGCAACAGGCGCTCCTCCACCTGGCCCGCCCAGCGCGTCGGATGCTTCGTCTCGATGGCCAGCTCGATCGGGCGGCCCGCGTCCGCGGCCAGCTCGAGCAGGCGCTCCAGGGTGAGGACGGAGGTGTCGGCCGACGGGTGGCCCGGGCGCTCCTCGGACCAGTCGGGCGACTCCTCCCCCTCGGGGCGGGCCTTCCAGGAGCCGAAGTCGAGGGCGGCCAGATCGGCGAGCTCCAGGGCGGAGACGGCGCCCCGGCCGTTGGACGTACGGTTGACGCGACGGTCGTGCACACAGACCAGATGGCCGTCTGCGGTCAGCCGTACGTCGCACTCCAGGGCGTCCGCCCCGTCCTCGATGGCCTTCTTGTACGCGGCCAGCGTGTGCTCGGGGGCATCGTCCGAGGCCCCTCGGTGGGCGACTACCCGGGGCTTGTGCTCAGGGTCGGGCTGCGGCTTGTGCTGTCGTGCGGAGGTCACCGCGTCATGGTGTCACTCCACCCTGCGGGGGATCAGCGGATGCGCCCGTTTCGCCCGGCATAAAGGATGGCGGACGGATGCACAGGTGCGGCTTATGGTGCCCTGACGGCCGGTGGGAAAAGCTGGCTGCACACACACCGTGACCGTGACAGAGCAGTTGCTGATCGAGGAGAGAGCTGTGAGCACCGAGAACGAGGGCACCAACGAGGGCACCGAGGTTCCTCCTGCCCCGTCCGCACCTTCCGTGCCTCCGGTGGCCGCTCCCGACGCGACCCGTCCGGATGCGCAGGTCCCCGCCGGGGCCGACGTTCCGGCCGCGCCCGCGGTTCCGGCTGCCCCCGTACCCCCGGCGCCTGTACCCCCCGCGCCTGTTCCCCCGGCACCTCCGGTGGCCCCGACGGCTGCCGTGCCGGCCGGGGCGCCGAGTGCGGGCGAGCATGCGACCACACAGCTGCCGCCCGTGCCTGCGGCCGCTGATGCGCCGTCAGCCGCTCATGGCGCGGAAGGGCATGACGCGCCCATGACCGAGGGAGTCGGCGGCTGGCCGCCCGCGCCGCCCGCCGTGCCCTCGTACGCGGACGGCGGGGGCGGTGGCCACGAATGGGGCGCCTCCTACCAGCAGCAGCCCGCTCCCGGCCCGGGCTCCGGCGGCGGCAAGGGCAAGGGCGGACTCGTCGCGGCCGTGCTCGCCGCGGCGCTCGTCGCGGGCGGGGTCGGCGGCGGTCTCGGCTACTGGGCGGCCGAGCGCAACGACGCCAACTCCACGGACTCGACGACGGTCTCCGCCGGCGACACCCCGGGCGACCTCAAGCGTGCGCCCGGCACGGTCGCGGGGATCGCGGCCAAGGCGCTGCCGAGCGTCGTCACCATCGACGCGCAGGGCAGCGGCCAGGGCGGCGAGGGCGGTACGGGCACCGGCTTCGTGTACGACAAGGAAGGCCACATCCTCACCAACAACCACGTGGTGGCCTCGGCGGCGGACGGCGGCAAGCTGTCGGCGACCTTCTCGAACGGCAAGAAGTACGAGGCCCAGGTGGTCGGCAAGGCCCAGGGCTACGACGTGGCCGTACTGAAGTTGAAGAACGCCCCGTCGAACCTCCAGCCGCTCTCCCTCGGCAACTCCGACAAGGTCGCCGTCGGCGATTCGACGATCGCCATCGGCGCCCCCTTCGGCCTGTCCAACACCGTCACGACCGGCATCGTCAGCGCCAAGAACCGCCCGGTGGCCTCCAGCGACGGCGCCTCCGCCAACCGCTCCTACATGAGCGCGCTGCAGACCGACGCGTCCATCAACCCGGGCAACTCCGGCGGCCCGCTCCTGGACGCGCGCGGCGCGGTCATCGGCATCAACTCCGCGATCCAGTCCGCCGGCAGCGGCATGGGCGGCACCCAGGCAGGCTCCATCGGCCTGGGCTTCGCGATCCCGATCAACCAGGCGAAGAACGTCGCCGTGGAGCTCATCAAGTCGGGCAAGGCGACCTACCCGATGATCGGCGCCTCGGTCCTCATGGACGAGAAGACCACCGGCGGCGCCCGCATCACCGACGACGCCGGCGCCGACTCGGTCGTCAAGGGCGGCCCCGCGGACAAGGCGGGCCTCAAGCCCGGCGACGTCATCACCAAACTCGACGACCGCGTGATCGACGCGGGCCCGACCCTGATCAGCGAGATCTGGACGCACAAGCCGGGCGACACGGTGAAGCTGACGTACAAGCGCGGTGGCGACGAGACCACGGTCGACGTGGTCCTGGGCAGCAAGGGCGAGAGCAACTGAACTGAGTGGTCGAGCCCATGAGCGACGGTCGTCCCGGGGAGTGCGCGGCGTACTCCCCGGGACGTCGCGTACTCCCGGGGAAGTAGCTCAACGGCCGCTGTCCGTACGACGATCGGGCCGTTCCTCGTTCGTAGTGTTCATGGCAACGCACTGGTCCGCTCGACGACGAGCTCGACGACGAGGAGCAAGCCATGAACACCACCGCGACTTCCGCCCACGCAGCACCCGCTTCCCGCACCGGAACCACGGCCGGCCGTCGTGGACTGCTCGCCGGGGCCGGTTTCGCCGCGCTCTTCGTCGGCGGGATCGCGCTGGCCGGTCTCCTCGGCACGGGCGTCTACCCCTCGCCGCTCGACTCCGAGTCGGCGGCCGCGACGTACTTCGCCGACAACCAGGGCGTCGTCCTCCTCCAGGGCATCCTGCACACGCTGGCCGCCGTCCCGCTGGCGCTCTTCGCCGCATCGACCGGCAACCGGCGGGCCCGCCTGGCGGGTTGGGCCGCGGCGGTCGCGCTGGCCGCCTCGGGCCTGATCAACGCGGCGATCCCGACCCTGGACGCCACCGGCGGCGCCCTGCACACGCTGCACTACCTGACCTTCCTCGCGGGCGGCCAGTTGCACGTCCCGCTGCTCGGCCTCATGGTCGCCGCGAGCACCCGCGCGCTGGCCCCGACGGCACCGCGCTGGACCACGGTCCTCGGCACGGTCGCGGCCTCCCTCGCGGTGCTGTCCCTCGTCTCCTTCGCCACCGAGTCGGCCATGCTGCTGCTTCCGCTGGGCCGCTTCACCTCGATCCTGTGGATCGTCGTCACGGCGGTACGCCGGCGCAGGGCCTGAGCCGTTCTGTGGCCCGTGGCACCCTGGTGACTGCGGCCGGTAGGCTGTAGCCGCTCCGCCGCAGGTGAGCGGGGCGTGGGTGGGTTGCCCGAGCGGCCTAAGGGAACGGTCTTGAAAACCGTCGTGGCGCGAGTCACCGTGGGTTCAAATCCCACACCCACCGCAGTGGGCCCGGCAAGGGCCAGGTCAACAGGGGTGTCGCGAAGATCGCGGCACCCCTGTTCGCGTCACCCGGTGCCGTACGTACGCAGCTGGGAGATGACCGCGAGGGCGAGCAGCAGTGTCACGGCGTGGGTGCACAGCGCACGGACGCAGCGGAACACCGCCAGCGGCAGGGCGACCGCGGCGCCTACCTGCCACAGAGTGGTGAGGGCATCTGACTTGTACGTTGCCGCCTGCGGGTCCTGTGGGCCGCCGTAGTACCCGTCGATGGCCCAGACCCCGTCGAGGCCGAGCAGGAAGAACCAGCCGAACAGCCAGAGGTTGATGACGCCGGCGGCGACGGCGAGGCCGATGTCCGTGTTGGGTCGGGGCACGGGGATACGGGCCATGGGGATACGGATCACGGCACCGTAGACCGACGACGGTCGGGTGGGGTTGTGTGCAACGACTGCCCGGTTCACCGAGAGGAGCACCGTCCCATGCGCGACTGGCTGACCGAACTGGAGCTAGAGCCGCATCCCGAAGGCGGCTACTTCCGGCGGATGTACACCGCGTCGGGGGCGGTCGGGACGCCGTACGGGGAGCGGGCGTTGGCCACGTCCATTCAGTACCTGCTCACCGCGGAGCAGCCGCGGGGGCGACTGCACCGGAATCGCAGCGACATCCTGCACTTTCTGCTCGACGGCGGGCCGATCGAGTACGTCACCGTGGACGCCGACGGCGCGCTCACGCGTGTGCTGCTCGGGGCGGAGAACGAGCGGTATTTGCTGGTGCCCGGCGGGCATTGGAAGGCTTCGCAGTTGGTGGCGGGCGCCCGGCAGGGGCTGGTGGCCGAGGTGGTCACGCCCGGGTTCGACTACGCCGACCATGAGTTCGCCGAGGTGAAGGATCTGGCCGCGTGGCCGCAACTCGTGGATGAGCTGCGGCCGTTCCTGCCCGGCCAGGGCCAGGGCCAGGGCCCGGGGACTGGGCCCGGGGTCTAGGGGCGCCCCGCCGTCAGGCGTGCCGCCGAGGCGATCGTGGACTGGGCCTCGCGTTCGGTGAGGCCGGTCTGGACCGCGGCCGCGGTCAGGTCGGGGGCGAGGGAGTCGCCGATGCCGTTCTCGTACGCGCGGCAGGCCGCCCAGAACAGCCGGGTGTTGCGCTGGCCGACGCGGGCGCCGAGGACGAAGTGGACCAGCCCCTCGCCCTGGGGGGCCGCCCCGGCACCCGGGCTGCGCGGACGCGGCGGGGGCGTCAGGAGGCGGAGCAGGGCGCGGGGGCAGGGGGCGGGCGCCAGGTGGGCGGTGCCCGGGGCGGTGCTGTAGACGCCGTGCTCGGTGCGTGAGCCGGGGCCCACCAGATAGCCGCCCGCGCCCCGGATGTCGATGCCGGGGGCGAGCCGGCTCGCGGAGTTGGGGACGACGACGTCCGGGGGGCCGGAGAGCCAGAGATGGCGGCCGCCGCTCGGGGTGAGCACGACCACCGTGTCCGGAATCGTGAACAGGTGCCGCAGCGCGAGCTCGCGCAGGGTGCCCGTCGAGTCGGTCCCCGACTTGGTGTCGAGGTCGATGCCGATCAGGTGGTGCGAGGGCAGCCCGCACGCGATGCCGTACCCGGTCGCCCAGGGCGTGGCGGCGAAGAGGGCGCGGATCCGGACGGGGTCGGTCGTGGCGTCGTACACCCCGTGGCCCATGCGGCCGCATTCGCCGTGGCACGGGCCGGGCTCGGGGTCGTCGTGGTGCGGGGAGCGGAGTGCCGGGAGCTTGTTGCGGGAGAGCGGGATCACGGCCAGACCGCGTTCGGCGGCGGAGAGGGCGTGGGCGAGCGCCAGGGTGGAGGCGTGCCGGTCGGAGGTGGCCATGCCTCTATGTTCGTACGTATGTTCGAAGAAGGGAAGAGGGAATCGCCTCCTCCGTACGAAGGGTCGGCGAGTCGGCGGCGAGTCGGTGGCCGAGAGGATTTGGCCGAAAAGTGCGGCGGAACGCTTCCTCCCTTGCGGGGCTTGGGAGTTGGTGCCCGCAGGTGAGTCGCACGCGGCTGAGCTGGGGATTTTGGACGAGTGAGGGGGTTTATCGACTTATCCTCACGCTTGCGAGGGAAAGGCGGCGTCCGGGGTGGTTCGCCGGGGATTCGGTGGGCAACTCTGGACTCGCGACGTCGTGCACATCGCCGAGGCGGTCGGCCAACTGCCTTGGTAACAGCCGCACTTACCCGTCCTTCCGCACCGAAGGCCGGGCTTCTGGAGGAATTCACATGGCAAGCATCCGTACCGCCCGCATCCTCGCCGCCGCTTCCGCCCTGCCCCTCGCCGCAGCACTCTTCGCCGGGGTCGCCCAGGCCGACAACGGCGGATTCGCGGACGACGGTTCGAACACGAGCGTGGCGACGGTCAGTGGCAGCGGTGTCGGCGACGACAACAACGGCAACAACGCCACCAACCAGAACGTGGCCACCGGCTCCGGTGCTTCGAACCAGAACAACAACGCGCAGGTGAACGGCTCCGGCTTCACCGCCATCACCCAGTCGAACGAGAACATCGCGGTCAACTTCAGCGAACTCTGGTGAGCCGGGCGGTCCCCCCGGACTTGGGGAGCCAGGGGGCCGGCCCGAGGGGTGGGTGAAGCTCTGCGCGGCGGCACGAAATGTGCCGCCGCGCAGGCGTGTTCGCGGCCCGTCCGCGGACGCGACCGAGGGATCTCGTGCGGGCCCGTGTGACCTTGGCTTCAGGCTGTCGTCGACCTTGACATCGGCAACGTATCTGACGGACAGTCAGAAACCCTGATTCGTACGAGGTCCCGGGAGGGCCGCCGTGCACCTCGCCCCCACTGAGCGCCAGCAGCAGCTGCGTGCCGAACTCCGTGCGTACTTCCGAGAAGTGATGCCGAGCGAGCGCGTGGAGGATCCGGCCGAGCAGCGCCGGCTGCTCCGCCGCATCGGAGCCGATGGCCGGCTCGGGCTCGGCTGGCCCGTCGAGTACGGGGGCCAGGGGCGCGGCCCCGACGAGCAGTTCGTCTTCTTCGACGAGGCGTACCGCGCGGGTACGCCGGTGTCGATGGTCACGCTGAACACCGTGGGTCCGACCCTGATGAAGTACGGGACGGACGCGCAGAAGGAGTACTTCCTGCCGCGGATCCTGACCGGCGAGATCGTCTTCGCGATCGGCTACAGCGAGCCGTCGGCCGGGACCGATCTGGCCTCGCTGCGGACCAAGGCCGTACGCGAGGGCGACGACTGGCTGATCGACGGGCAGAAGATCTTCACCTCGAACGCGCAGAACGCCGACTGGATCTGGCTTGCCTGCCGCACGGACCCGGAGGCGCCCAAGCACAAGGGCATCTCGATCATCCTGGTGCCGACCGACGCACCGGGGTTCTCCTGGACGCCGATCGAGACGGTCGGCGGGCTCACGACGACGGCGACGTACTACGACTCGATCCGGGTGCCCGCCTCGAACCTGGTCGGCGAGGAGAACGGCGGCTGGGGCCTCATCACCAACCAGCTCAACCACGAGCGGGTCGCGCTCGCCGCGATCGGGATGCAGGCCGAGGACTGCTATGCGAGTGCGCTTGCCCACGCCCGTACACCCGATCCGGTGACGGGCGAGCGCCCGGTTGACGTGCCTTGGGTGCAGTCCAGGCTGGCCGAAGTGCATGCCCGCCTTGCGGCAACGCGCCTGCTCAACTGGCGTTTGGTGGGGGATGTGGGGGCCGGGACGCTGGCCCCCGGCGATGCCTCCGGCGTGAAGTTCGTGGGAACCGAATCGGCCGTCGAGGTGTATCGAATGTGCCAGGAAATCGTGGGGGAGGCCGGGCTGGTCCGGGCCGGTTCGCCGGGGGCCTTCGGAATCAACACAGCCGAGGACGGCGAGCTGGAGCGGATGAACAGGGCGGCGCAGATCAACACCTTCGGGGGCGGGGTGAGCGAGGTGCAGCGGGAGATCGTCGCGACGATGCGGCTCGGCATGAGGAAGGTGCGGCGATGAGTGACGGCTTCCAGGACGCGCTCAAGGAGTTCGAGGGCCTGCCCGCCGCGGAGGCGGGCGTGGGCAAGGACCTGGTCAACGAGGCGATGATCAGGCACTGGTGCGAGGCGATGGGGGATGCCAACCCCGCCTACGCCGGACCGGAGGCGATGGCGCCGCCGACCATGCTGCAGGCCTGGACGATGGGCGGGCTCGGCGGGCATGCGGGGCGGTCGAAGGCGCAGGACGAGCTGTTCGCGCTGCTCGAAGGCGCCGGGTACACCTCTGTGGTCGCGACCGACTGCGAGCAGGAGTATCTGCGGCCGCTGCGGATCGGGGACGCGATCACCTTCGACGCCGTCATCGAGTCGGTGTCGGAGCAGAAGACGACCAAGCTCGGGACCGGGCACTTCGTGACGACGCGGATGGATGTCAGGGCGGGGGGCGAGCCGGCCGGTACGCATCGGTTCCGGATCCTCAAGTACGCGCCCGCGCAACGGAAACCGAAAGCCTCGGGCGAGCCCGGGAAGTCGGGCGGGCCCGGGAAGTCGGGCGGGCCGGGGAAGAAGCCTGCCCAGCGGCCGCGTCCGGTGATCAACCGGGACAACGCCGGGTTCTGGGAGGGCGTCGGGCAGCACAAGCTGCTCATCCAGAAGTGCGGCGGCTGCGGCGAGCTGCGCCTGCCCTGGCTGCCGGGGTGCAACGCGTGCGGATCGCAGGAGTGGGACACCGTCGAGGCGAGCGGCGAGGGGACGGTCTTCTCGTACGTCGTCATGCATCACCCTCCCTTTCCGGCATTCGATCCGCCGTATGCGGTGGGCCTGATCGAGCTTGCGGAAGGCGTGCGGATGATCAGCAATGTGGTCGGGGTGCCGCACGACCAGGTGCGGATCGGCATGCCGGTGCGGCTCGAATTCCTGCGGGTGGACGAAGAGTTGGAACTTCCGGTGTTCCGGGGGAGTGAGAGCTGATGGACTTCCACCCCACTGAGGAGCAGAGCGCCGCGCAGGAGCTGGCTGCTCAGATATTCGGGGACCTGTCGACGCCCGAGCGGCTCGCGGCAGGCGGGGCCGGTACGGACGCCGAGCTGTGGAAGGCGCTGTGCGGGGCCGGGCTTTCGGGGGCCGTCGAGGACATCGGGTTGCTCGGGCTCGTGCTGCTCCTGGAGGAGCAGGGCCGCACCACCGCCCAGGTGCCCTTCGCGGCGAACGCGGTGTACGGGATCCTCGCGGTCGGCGCGCACGGCACGGCCGAGCAGCGGGAGCGGCTTCTGCCGGGGTTCCTGGACGGGACGGCGGTGGCGGCCGGGGCGCTGCCCGCGCGGGCCTCGGTGCAGGTCGAACGGGACGGTTCTGGCGGGCAGTTGGCGGCTGACGCGGGGGTCGACTCCCGTGCGCGGCTGACGGGCGCGGTGCCCTGGGTGCCCTGGCTGCGGGACGCCACGCACGTGCTGGTGGCGGCCGCCGACCACAGTCTGTGGATGGTGCGGGCCGCGGACGCGCGGATCGAGCCGGTCGAGCTGACGGCGCCCTGGTCGGGCGGGCGGCTCGTGCTCGACGCGGTGCCGGGCGAACTGCTCGGGGCGCCGGACTCCTCGGCGGCGTACGACTCCGTGCTCGCCGATGCCCGGACCGCCTTCGCCGGACTGCAGGCCGGGGTGTGCGCGGGATCGCTGGCCCGGGCCGTCGAATACACCTCCACGCGCGAGCAGTTCGGCAAACCCCTGGCAGCCAAGCAGGCGGTGCTGCTGCGGGCCGCCGACGCGTACATGGACACCGAGGCGATACGGGTCACCGCGTACGAGGCCGCCTGGCGTCGTGACGAGGGGCTGGGGCATCGCGGGGCGGCACTCACCGCCGCCTGGTGGGCGTCCGAGGCCGGCAAGCGCGTGGTGCACGCGGGCCAGCACCTGCACGGCGGGATGGGAGCCGACCTCGACCACCCGGTGCACCGGCACTTCCTGTGGGGGCGGCAGCTGGACGCCTATCTCGGGTGCGGCGCCGAAGTCCTCGCGGAACTGGGGCAGTTGATCGCCAAGGAGGGGGAGCTCGTATGAGTGTGAGCAGTTCCGGTACGAAGAAGCCGCAGACCGGGGACGAGCTGCCGGCTCTGGAGGTCCCGATCACCCGCACCCTGATCGTCGCCGGGGCCATCGCCTCGCGCGACTACCAGGACGTGCACCACGACGCGGAGCTCGCCAAGGCGAAGGGCTCCCCCGACATCTTCATGAACATCCTCACCACCAACGGCCTGGTCGGCCGGTACATCACCGACCACTTCGGGCCGGCGGCCACGCTCCGGAAGGTCGCCATACGCCTCGGCGCCCCCAACTACCCGGGCGACACCATGGTGTTGACCGGCACGGTCACCGAGGTCGACGGGGACGCCGGGACCGGCTGGATCACCGCACAGGTCAAGGTCGTCGGGGCCAACGGCATCGGCAAGCACGTCACCGGCACCGTGACGGTGACTCTCCCGGAGGGCGATGCGTCATGAGTGTGCGTACCCGCGACTCGCTGGGCGGGAAGGCCGCCATCGTCGGCATCGGGGCCACCGAGTTCTCCAAGGACTCGGGGCGCAGTGAGCTCAAACTCGCCGTCGAGGCCGTGCAGTCGGCCCTCGACGACGCGGGGCTGACCCCCGCGGACGTGGACGGCATGGTCACGTTCACGATGGACACCAACCCCGAGATCACCGTGGCCCAGGCCGCCGGCATCGGAGACCTCTCCTTCTTCTCCCGCATTCACTACGGCGGCGGCGCGGCCTGCGCCACCGTCCAGCAGGCCGCCCTCGCCGTGGCCACCGGAGTGGCCGAAGTCGTCGTCTGCTACCGGGCGTTCAACGAGCGCTCCGGGCGCCGCTTCGGCTCCGGGGTGCAGCACCGCGAGCCGTCGGCGGAGGGTGCGGCGCTCGGCTGGTCGCTGCCGTTCGGGCTGCTCACGCCCGCGTCCTGGGTGGCGATGGCGGCCCAGCGCTATCTGCACACGTACGGCCTCACGCCCGAGGCGTTCGGGCACGTGGCGGTCACCGACCGGATGTACGCGGCCACCAACCCGGCGGCGTACTTCTACGAGAAGCCCATCACGCTGGAGGACCACGCGGCGTCCCGCTGGATCGTCGAACCGCTCCGGCTGCTCGACTGCTGCCAGGAGACCGACGGCGGCCAGGCGATCGTGGTGACGAGCGTCGAGCGCGCCCGCGACCTGCCGAACGCACCGGCGGTGATCACCGCCGCGGCCCAGGGCGCGGGCCGCAAGCAGGAGGGGATGACCAGCTTCTACCGGGACGACCTGACCGGGCTGCCCGAGATGAGCGTGGTCGCGCGGCAGTTGTGGCGGACCAGCGGGCTCTCCCCGTCGGACATCGACGTCGGCATCCTCTATGACCACTTCACGCCTTTCGTGCTGATGCAGCTGGAGGAGTTCGGGTTCTGCAAGCCGGGTGAGGCCGCGGACTTCGTGGCCGCGCGGGGGCTGCCGCTCAATACGCACGGCGGGCAACTCGGGGAGGCGTACCTGCACGGGATGAACGGCATAGCGGAGGGCGTACGACAGGTGCGCGGGAGCGCGGTGAACCAGATATCCGGGGCCTCCAGCGTGCTCGTCACGGCCGGCACGGGCGTGCCCACGTCCGGGCTGATCCTGGGAGCGGACGGCTGATCCCCGGGCCGGCCCGGGACCGCGACCGGGGCGCGGAAGGCTGAACTGGCTCCCGGGGCGGCGTGTCTGGGCGGACTGCGGTGATTCGGCCCGTTCACTCACCCTATGTACAGCAAAAGGCCGATCATTGGACTCGCCCTGACCCTGCTCGCCCTGGTGAGCTTCGCCGCGCCCTCGATCGCGCAGCCGGCCGACGCGGACACCCGGTCCGCCGGTGCGGACGCCCGTCCCGCCGAGCGCCCGCGGGCCGCGGCGGAGACCTTCCACGGCTGGGCCTTCGACACCTGTCTGGCCCCGCCGCTCGCCACCATGTCGGCCTGGCGCGCGAGCAAGTACCGCGCCGTCGGCGTCTATTACGCGGGCCGCGGCCGGCACTGCAAGAACCAGCCCCAGCTCAACGCGGACTGGATGCGCTCGGTGAAACAGATGGGCTGGCGGGTGCTGCCCACCTACGTCGGCTCGCAGCCGCCCTGCGTCACGGCCAAGCACAAGAAGACCGTGCGCATCGGCCGCAACCCCTGGTGGCAGGGCACCCGTGAGGGGCGGGACGCGGTGCTGCAGGCCAAGAAGCTCGCGATCCAGCCCGGCAGCCCGCTCTACCTGGACATGGAGGCGTACCGGCTGACGAAGCGGTCCTGCCGCATGACGACCCTGTGGTTCGTGCGCGCCTGGAATCGGGAAGTGCGCAGGCACGGCTACATTCCCGGCTTCTACAGCAGCGCCAACTCCGGGATCCGGCACATGGAAATGGCCCGCCGGGCCGGTTTCGGCGACCTGCCCTCGGTCATCTGGTTCGCCCGCTGGCGCACCAAGCCCAACCTGAACACCGAGCCCATGCTGCACCGCGCCGCCTGGCAGCCGGAGCGCCGGATCCACCAGTTCATGGGCAATGTCCGCGAGACGCACGGCGGCCGCGCCCTGGTGATCGACCAGAATCTGATGCACGCCCCGGTGGCTCGTATCAGGTAATCCCCCGAGGGGTTGCGCCCCGCCTCCTCCACCCTCAGGAGGTGGGGCCAGCACCACTCCTACAACCTGAGGGGGACTCCGGTTCGGTCCCTGGGGGCGATCCGCGAAGGTGGGGCCGCTTCTAGCGTTGAGCCATGACCGGATTCAATGGGGCCGTCTGCACCACTGCGTCGACGGCGGCCACGGGGGCCGCCCCCTCCACGAACCTCGCGAAGCCCGCGAACTTCACCAAGTCCACGGGCCACGCGAAGTTCCCTTCGTTCTCCTCCTACGTCCAGGCACGCCAACCCGTGCTGCTGCGCACCGCACGCTCGCTGACCGCGAACCAGTGCGACGCCGAGGACCTGCTGCAGACCGCGCTCACCAAGACGTACGTCGCCTGGGAGCGCATCGAGGACCACCGGGCGCTCGACGGCTACGTACGCCGCGCCCTCCTGAACACCCGCACCTCACAGTGGCGCAAGCGCAAGGTCGACGAGTTCGCCTGCGACGAGCTGCCCGAGCCCGACCCGGTGCCGGTCGCCGACCCCGCCGAGCAGCAGGTGCTGCACGACGCGATGTGGCGAGCGATCATGAAGCTGCCCGCCCGGCAGCGCGCCATGGTGGTCCTGCGCTACTACGAGGACCTGAGCGAGGCGCAGACCGCCGAGGTGCTCGGGGTGTCCATCGGTACGGTCAAGAGCGCGGTGTCCCGGGCGCTCGGCAAGCTCCGCGAGGACCCGGAGCTGACTCCCGTGCGCTGACCCGTGCGCTGACTCTGTTCGGCGGCGTCTTTGTGATCGGAGTCTTTTGTGGCGGCTCACAGGGCCGTTGCATGAGGCCAAGCAGGGTTTGTGGCCCCGGCCTAGTGACATACCACCTGGTATGCGGTGAGAATCGGCGCACCCTTACTGCTCCGTAGCGCCCACCGGGAGGACGCCGTGCTGAGCACGATGCAGGACGTACCGCTGACCGTGACCCGCCTGCTCAGGCACGGGTCCACCATCCACGGCACGTCGCAGGTCACGACGTGGACCGGAGAGGGCGAGCCGCACCGCCGCAGCTACGCCGAGATCGGCGGCCGCGCGGCCCAGCTCGCCCACGCCCTGCGCGAGGACCTCGGCGTCGTCGGCGACCAGCGGGTCGCCACCCTGATGTGGAACAACGCCGAGCACGTGGAGGCGTACTTCGGGATCCCCGCCATGGGGGCCGTGCTGCACACCCTCAACCTCCGCCTGCCCCCGGAGCAGTTGGCGTGGATCGTCAACCACGCCGCCGACCGCGTGGTCATCGCCAACGGCTCGCTCCTGCCGCTGCTCGCGCCGCTCCTGCCGCACCTCGCGCCGGTCGAGCATGTCGTGGTCAGCGGGCCCGGCGACCGTTCGCTGCTCGACGGGGCGAACGTACAGGTGCACGAGTACGAGGAGCTGATCGCCGGAAAGCCGACGGCGTACGACTGGCCCGAGATCGACGAACGCCAGGCCGCCGCCATGTGCTACACCTCCGGCACCACCGGCGACCCCAAGGGCGTCGTCTACTCGCACCGCTCCATCTATCTGCACTGCATGCAGGTCAACATGACCCAGTCGATGGGCCTGACCGACGGCGACACCAGCCTGGTCGTCGTCCCGCAGTTCCATGTGAACGCCTGGGGACTCCCCCACGCCGCCTTCATGACCGGCGTCAACATGCTGATGCCGGACCGGTTCCTGCAGCCCGCGCCGCTCGCCGAGATGATCGAGTCCGAGCGCCCCACGCACGCCGCCGCCGTGCCCACCATCTGGCAGGGCCTGCTCGGCGAACTGCGGGCCAAGCCCCGCGACATCAGCTGCATGAAGCAGGTGACCATCGGCGGCTCGGCCTGTCCGCCCGCCCTCATGGCGGCCTTCGACGAGCTGGGCGCCACGGTCTGCCACGCCTGGGGCATGACGGAGACGTCACCGCTCGGCACGGTCGCCCGGCCGCCGGCCCATGTCGTCGGCACGGACGAGGAGATGGCGTACCGCCTCACCCAGGGCCGCTTCCCGGCCGGCGTCGAGGCCCGCCTGGTCGGCCCCGGCGGCGAGCACCTGGCCTGGGACGGCGAGTCGGCCGGCGAGCTGGAGGTTCGCGGCCCCTGGATCGCGGGCTCCTACTACGGCGGCGCGGGCGGTGAGGACTTCAAGCCCGAGGACAAGTTCAGCGAGGACGGCTGGCTCAAGACCGGCGACGTGGGCACGATCAGCGCCGACGGCTTCCTCACCCTCACCGACCGCGCCAAGGACGTCATCAAGTCCGGCGGCGAGTGGATCTCCTCGGTCGAGCTGGAGAACGCGCTGATGGCGCACCCCGAGGTCGCCGAGGCCGCGGTCGTCGCCGTCCCCGACAAGAAGTGGGGCGAACGCCCGCTCGCCACGGTCGTCCTGAAGGAGGGCGCGAGCGCGGACTACGAGACGCTCAAGGCCTTCCTCGCCGAGAAGATCGCCAAGTGGCAGCTGCCCGAGCGCTGGGCGATCATCCCCGCCGTCCCGAAGACCAGCGTCGGCAAGTTCGACAAGAAGGTCATTCGCAAGCAGTACGCGGACGGGGAGTTGGACGTCACGGAGCTCTGAGCCCGAGGGTGGCTGGGGCCCGGTGCAGCAGCCGGGCCTGAGAGCCTGTCTTTGAACCCCCGCCTGCGCCCCGACGCCCGGCACGCACGCTCGCCGCACGGTGTGGCAGGTCATGTGGCTCCGCCACATGACCTGCCACACCGCACGCCGATCGCACGCACCGAACGCCGCTGCGCCCGCGCTCCGCGCGGACGACGGGGGTTCAAAGACAGGCTCTCAGCTCTTCCCGTACAGCCAGCCCCGCAGCAGCTTGGTCACGGCCGGGATGGCCACGTACGTCATCAGCACGCTGAAGAGCACCGTGATGGGCGCCGTACGCAGCACCAGCGGCAGCCCTGTCAGATGCGGTGCGATCACCGCGTTCCCGAACAGTGAGATCGGGAAGATCGCGATGCCCGAGCTGATGCACATCTTCCAGCGCGGGGGCGCGGGCCGTGTCGTGCCCGGCTTGGCGAACCACGTCTCCATGCCGGTCAGCTCACGCCGGGCTATCTCCGTGTGCTGATGGCCCTCGCAGCGGTCGAACCACGACGCGCGCTCCGCCGACTCCTGCCAGCGCTGACACGCGGCCGCATTGCGGAAGCGGTGCACCAGAAACCACGGAGCCCCCTCGGACGACGGCCGGAACAGGCCGTACCCCAGGTGGTCGGGGAACGTCGCCGCGGTGTTGAGGATGCCGTACGCCCAGTTCTCGAAGGCCTTCTCGTACCCCGGCTCCACCTGCCGCGCGATCAGCAGGGTCACCTCGCCGTTGTCGGCCGGGACCGTCACCTGCTCAGGGTTCTGGGCGGCGTTCGGTCGCGACAAGGCCTTCAAGGCTTCTCCTAGATCACAGCAGGGGTGGGATTCGGGCGTACGTCCCGTCCGTACGGGCGTACGTCGGCGGGGGCGACGTTTCACGTGGAACATCGCCCCAACCCGCGTACAACAAAAGCTAGTTCGTGCCGATCTTGGCCAGCAGGTCCACGATGCGGGACTGCACCTCGGGACTGGTGGAGCGCTCCGCGAGGAAGAGCACCGTCTCGCCGGAGGCCAGCTTCGGCAGCTCCGACTGGTCGACGGCGGCGGTGTAGACGACCAGCGGGGTGCGGTTCAGCTGGCCGTTGGCACGCAGCCAGTCGACGATTCCGGCGCGGCGGCGACGTACCTGCAGCAGATCCATCACCACGAGGTTCGGCCGCATCTGGGTCGCGAGCGTCACCGCGTCCGTGTCCGCCCCGGCCCGCGCGACCTGCATGCCGCGCCGCTCCAGGGTCGCGGTCAGCGCCTGCGCGATCTCCTCGTGCTCCTCGATGAGCAGGACCCGCGGCGGGTGCTGCTCGCTGTCGCGCGGGGCAAGTGCCTTGAGGAGTACGGCGGGATCGGCGCCGTACGCCGCCTCGCGCGTCGCCTGCCCGAGCCCCGCGGTCACCAGGACCGGGACCTCGGCGGCGACCGCGGCCTGACGCAGCGACTGCAGGGCCGTGCGCGTGATCGGGCCGGTCAGCGGGTCCACGAAGAGCGCGGCGGGGAACGCGGCGATCTGCGCGTCGACCTCGTCCCGCGAGTGCACGATCACCGGGCGGTAGCCGCGATCGCTGAGCGCCTGCTGGGTGGAGATGTCGGGCGCGGGCCAGACCAGGAGGCGGCGCGGGTTGTCCAGCGGCTCGGGCGGCAGCTCGTCGTCCATCGGGCGCGGCTGGGGCCGATTGGCCACCTCGACCGCGCCGTTCGGGCCGTCCAGCGGTTCGGGGCCCTCGGCTCCCTCGTCCGGGGCGCCGATCGCGTAGGAGCGGCCCTCGGTGCGGTGCGGGGAGTCAGGGCGCGGCTGGGGCTGAGGAAGCGGCTGGGACTGGGGTTGCGGCTGCGGCGGGGCGGCCGGAGCCTCGGTGGCGTCGGCCGAGGGAGCCTCGGGCCGCGTGGGCCGGCCGGGCTGTGCGGTCTCGGCGTCATCGGCACCGGGGCGCGTGCCCAGCTTGCGGCGACGGCCCGAACCGCCGCTCGTGCCGGGCCCGGTGGGGATCCCGGCGCCTGACGTCGAGTGGCCAGCGGCGCGCTCCTGCAGCGGGAGCGGGCCCGGCTGCCGGCGCTGCTGGTCCGCGATGTGCTGGGCGAACGGGACGCCCTGGCCCAGGGTGCGCACGCTGATCGCCCGGCCCTGCGTGGAACTGCTGTCGCCGGTCGTCGAGGTGGTGGCCTCGGCGGGGAGCGGCTGGGCGAGACGGGCGCGGTCGGGGCGTGGGAGTTGGGGGGTGGACCCGGTCTGGGGATGCTCGCCCTGGGTGCTCCCGCTCTGCTCCGGAGCCGCAGCCGGGGCGGGCTCCTGCGGTGCCTGGCCCTGCGGTGCTTGATCCTGGGGTACCTGATCCTGGGGTGCCTGAGCCTGCGGTGCCTGCTCCTGAAGCCCGGCCAGATCGGTCGCCGGACGCGCCCTGCGTCGCCCGGTCGGGGCCTGCACAGGGTGCGGCTGAGGCGGAGTGTGATCGGCGGCCGGGTCCTGGAACGCGGCGTCGTGCCGGGTGGGCTCGGGGGCCTCGACTGGCTCGGCGAGTCGGGCGGCCTGCGCATGCGAAGCACCCGCGGCGTCCGGTGCGTCGGGTGCATCCGGGGCACGATCGGCCTCGGCAGGCGGCAGCGCGAAGGCGGTCCGCCCCTCGCGGGGCTCCTCCGCCGCGGCCCGCTCGGCCGCGACGGCCAGCGCGCGCCGGGCCCGCCGGCCCATGGGCTGCTGCTCGGCGGCGGCGCCCGAGGCCTCGGCACCGGAAGAGCCCGACCCCGCCGCGGGCAGCGCCATCGCGGCCCCGCCGTCATTGCGCCGCGCCCTGCGCCCGGCGGGCGCCGAACCGGCCTCGTCGACCGGCATCCCCTGGGGCGGCACGGTCTCGCCGAGCGCGCTGGACGCGCCGGTCCCCGCGGCATGCTCGGCCGCGGTCACCACCGAGCCCTGCGCCGGCTGATCTGCACCTTCCTGCCGTGCGGCGGTCTCCTGGCCGCTGGGCCTGCGGCGCCTGCGTCCGGTGCCGCCCGCCCCGCCCAGGGTGGCGCCGACGCCGTCCGTGTCGCCCGACTGCTGGGCGGGCACCTGTGGGGCGGCGGCCTCGACGGGCTCCTGCGCGGGTGCGCCCGCCCGCCGCCTGCGCCGACCGCGCGGCTCGGCGTCATCGGTCCCCGGGCCGGCCTGCGCGACCGGGGCCACGGCCGCGGACGAACCCGGGCCCGGCAACGTACCGGCCGTCGCATCGCCGGCCGCACCGGACGAGTCACCCGCGGACGGGCCCGTGGCAGCACCCGCGCCGACCTCGTTGTCCAGGAACGAATCCACCGACGACCGACGCGCCCGTCGCCGTCCGTTGCCCTGGGCCCCGCCCTGCTCCGGCACGGCCAGCTCGGCCCCGCCCGGAGCCGGTGCCGCGACCGCCCCGGCCCCGGCGCCGATCGGCACCTCCAGGACATAGGCGCTGCCGCCGATCCCCGGCACCTCATGCGTCTGCAGCACGCCACCGTGGGCGCGCACGATCCCGCGCACGATCGGCTCGTGCACCGGGTCCCCGCCCGCGTACGGCCCGCGCACCTCGATGCGTACGACGTCGCCGCGCTGGGCGGCGGCGACCACGATCGTCGAGTCGACGTAACCGCCGCCGGCCGGCACCCGTGCGTTGCCCGTCGCGTCGATCCCGGCGACATCCGCGATCAGGTGCGCAAGGGCGGTGGCCAGCCGGCCGGCATCCACCTCGGCCTCTATCGGCGGCGCGTGCACCGCGAACTGGGCGCGCCCCGGCCCGATCAGCTCGACCGCACCGTCGACACCGGCGGCCACGACACCGTCGAGCAGCACGGGCTGCTTCGCCAGCTGCAGCTCCCCGGTGTCGAGGAGCTGGAAGTTCAGCACGTTGTCGACGAGGGTCGTCATCCGGGCGTAGCCGGCGGCCAGGTGGTGCAGGACCTGGTTGGCCTCGGGCCACAGCTGGCCGGCCGGGTCGGCGGCGAGCGTGCCGAGCTCGCGGCGCAGCTCGTCGAGCGGGCCGCGCAGCGACTGGTCGAGCACGGCGAGCAGCTGGGCATGGCGCGATGCGAGGGCCTCGTGCCGGTCGGTCTCGCGCTCGGCGAGCGCGGCGTACCGCTCCTTCGCCTGCCCGATGTCCTCGGCGTACCGCTCCTCGGCGCGGGCGATCTCGGCCGCGTGCCGCTCCCGCAGCTGCTCGAGCTCGGTGGCGTGCTCCTCGACGAGGGCGTCATAGGCCCGCCGGTCGGTGAACGCGAGGACCGCGCCGACCAGCTGGTCCCCGTCCCGGACCGGCGCCGTGGTCAGGTCGACCTGCACCTGGCTGCCGTTCTTCGCCCACAGGACCTGCCCGCGCACCCGGTGCTTGCGCCCCGAGCGCAGGGTGTCGGCGAGCGCGCTCTCCTCGTACGGGAAGGGCTCACCGTCCGACCGCGAGTGCTGCACCAGCGGGTGCAGCTCCTTGCCGCCGAGATCGCTCGCCCGGTAACCCAGTATCTGAGCGGCCGCCGGATTGACGAGGACGACCCGGCCCTCGGTGTCGGTGCCGACGACACCCTCCGCCGCCGCGCGCAGGATCATCTCGGTCTGCCGCTGCGAACGGGCCAGCTCGGCCTCGGTGTCCATGGTCCCGGTCAGATCGCGTACGACGAGCATCAGGAGCTCGTCGCCGGAGAAGCCCTGGCTCTCGTACGCGTCGCGGCCGTTCTCCAGGTTCGCGCTGGTGACCTCGACCGGGAATTCAGTGCCGTCCGTGCGCCGGGCCGTCATCCGCCGCGGCTTGGTACGCCCCAACTCGTCCATGGAGTCGGGCCGCCGCATCGAGCCGGGGATCAGCCGCGAGTCGAATTCGGGCAGCAGGTCGAGCAGCCCCCGCCCCACGAGCGCCGTGCCTGGTGCCTCGAAAGTCTCGAGCGCGATGGTGTTGGCGTTGACGACCGTCCCGTTCGCATTGACGAGCACCAGCGCGTCCGGAAGGGCATCAAGTATGGCTGCGAGGCGAGCAGCGCCTCGGGATGGCCTGCTGCTCACGACGACGGATCCTCCCTTTACCGCACCTTGCCCACCACCGAGGCCCTGTTACCCCTCGGCCCGTGGCGCGTCACGGAGGGAGTCTACGGGCACGGGTTGCGCTCGCGACGCCGGATGAGAGGGAGGTCGCACGGAGGAGGTGTGAGCGCCTCGCGCGTGCGCGGTCACAGATACGTTGCGCCGGGCGCAACCGCCCTCACCAGACGGGGTGCCCGCCCTGCCCCTGCCCGGCCTCGGGCAGCACGGGGACCAGTGTGTTCCACCGGCCGATCTCACATCCGTTGCTCCGGCCGTACGTCGCGTCGACGTGCTGTCCCTGCCAGCTGCCGGTGATGTGTGCGGTGCCGGGCCCGCCGTACTGCATCGTGCAGTACATGTCCGCGCCCATCGGCGCGAAGGGATCGGCCCCCTCGCCCGCCAGCTGCGCGAGCCGCTCGCAGGCCGCCGCCGGATCGGGGTGCGTCCCGCCGGCGCTCCCGTCGGTCCCGCATTCCAGCTCGTACGTTCCGTCGCCGAGGCCGCCCGTCTCCGCGGCGGTGACCGTGAGGTGGTCGGGCTGCTCCATCGGCCACAGGGGCAGCGGAGCGTCCATGGCCTGCGCGACCGTCGGCGAGACGGACAGCGCGGCGGCGGACGCGACGACGGTGACGGCAAGGCGGCGCAGCATGGCGACTCCAGCGGCTTCAGCGACTTCGGGTCGGACCTCGTGGCCCGATGGCCCCGCCGCCCGGCATGGCAGCGCGGCCCTACCGCCTCTAACGCCCCGCGCGCCCGGACGTTGCGCCTTCGCGCGCCCGCAGAAAGCTGCTTTGCTCTGGCCCCGGCCTGCCTAGTACCGTAGGGGTCGATTGGTGACAGCCCGCTGGGCTGTGTCATCATCTGCAACGCACCACGCGCTCGCGCAGGTGTGCTGGAGGCGTCGCCTAGTCCGGTCTATGGCGCCGCACTGCTAATGCGGTTTGGGACTTACATCCCATCGAGGGTTCAAATCCCTCCGCCTCCGCAGCAAGATCCGAAGCCCCGGTCCTGATGGACCGGGGCTTCGTCGTTCTTGGTGATCATGGCCGCCAGGGGGTGTTTTCGCAGCTCACAAGGGGTGCGGCAAACGGATTTCACATGGCGGCGGCAGTCATGTAATGTTCTTCCTGTCGCCGCGACCGGGACGAAAGAACCGAAGCGGGACAGCAAGACAAGCACTCGTAGCTTAACGGATAGAGCATCTGACTACGGATCAGAAGGTTGCAGGTTCGAATCCTGCCGAGTGCACATCGAAGAAAGGCCCCCGGAGATCATCCGGGGGCCTTTCGCGTTGCCCTGCTCCGGCTTACGCGGACTTGCCTGCGCGACCTCCCCTCACGCGACCTCGTAGACGTACGGCGTTGTCACCGTCAGCGCGGCGAAGCCCAGCCTCTCCAGGATCGGGCGGCTCTGGTCGGAGGCGTCGACCTGGAGGTAGCGGTAGCCCAGGTCGGCGGCCAGGGCGGCGCGGTGGGTGATCAGGGCGCGGTAGATGCCCTTGCCGCGCCAGGCCGGGGCGGTGCCGCCGCCCCACAGGCTCGCGAAGTCCGTGCCGGTGTGCAGGTCCATGCGGGCCGAGCAGACCGGCTTGTCGCCCGCCATGGCCAGGAGGAAGTGGACCGAACCGGGGTCCTCGGCGAGCTGGGCAAGCAGTTGCTCGCGCAGCCGGGCGCTGCTGGTGCCGAAGGCCTCCTCGTGGACGGCCGCCATCAGGTCGATGCCGGCCGGGTCGTCGACCTCGACGATGCGCACGCCGGGCGGGAGTTGGGGCGTGCCGGTCTGGGACGAGACGTCCGTGACCATCAGGGTCTCCGGGGGTTCGGGGACGAACCCGGCGGCCAGCAGGCGGTCGGGCAGGTCGGCCGGCCGGTCGTGGGCGTAGGTCTTCCACTCGAAGGTGCGGCCCAGGGACGTGAAGTGCGCCTGCTGTGCCGCGATCGCCGCGTCGGCGGTGGACTCGTCGAGGTCCGACCAGAGGATGCCGGTCCAGGCGCCGCCGTCTCCGTTGGCGCGCACGACATCGCCGGTGCGCTCGGCGCCCTGTGCATCGCGGCGGAGCTGGTCGTCGAAGAGGGAACGTACGGCTTGAAGATCCAGATCCATATGCATGTGCCGATTGGAGCACGGGCGTTGTCAGTGGTGTGGGCCACTCTGGGACTTATGACGTGGTGGTGCACAGGGTTGCGGTGGGGCGAAGGGCGGCCCGAGCTCGGCTGGTACGGGCAGGGGGCCGGGCGCGGGGAGCGGGCCAGTGGCCTGTCGTACGGGACTGAGCTGGCCTTTCGCGCCGAGGGGGAGCGGCGCTGTCTGGGCGTGTGGCGGGGCGGACGGCGTACGCCGTGTCCGACGGCGGCGGCCGTTCCCGCGCGCGGGACGCGGGCGCAGTGCGGCGAGTGTGCGCGGATCGACCGGCAGTACTCCGTGGCCGCCGACACGACGGGCGACGATCCGCGGCCGTACGCGGTGTATCTGGCGTGGTTCGGGCCGGGGTTGGTGAAGGTGGGGATCACGCGGGAGGAGCGGGGGCCGGCGCGGCTGTACGAGCAGGGGGCTGTCGCGTACGCGTGGCTGGGGCAGGGGCCGTTGATGGCGGCCCGGCGGGCCGAGGAGTTGCTGGGGGCCGTGCTGAAGGTGCCCGACCGGATTCCGTACGCCAGGAAGCGGCAGGTCAGGGCCGCGCTGCCGCCCCGCTCGGAGTGGGCCGACGAGCTGCGGGACTGCCATGCGCGGACGGCGGGGCTGGTGGGGTGGCCGGAGTCGTTGGAGCGCGTGGAGTTCCAAGTGGCCGACCATGCGGCCGAGTTCGGGCTCGGCGCGCTGCGGGGTACGACCGGTGGGGTGCGGGAGCTGGTGGCCGGCGGGGTGGTCGCGGGGCGGCTGCTCGCGGCCGCCGGGCCGGATCTGCATCTGGCGCCGGTAGGGGGCGGGGAGTTGGTGGTCGACACGCGGCTGATGAGCGGCTGGGAGTTGAGCGCGGCGCAGCCGGGGGCGGGGGTGAGTGTGCCGGTGGTGGATCTGAGTGCGGTGCAGGGCGGGTTGTTCTGAGCCCGTTCTGAGCCCACCGCGGCCCCGGACGCGGACTCGTACCCGGCCTCGCTGACCGAATGGTCAAGTCTTGGATCCCTTTGGCCAAGGGATCTGGACAGGTGAACGGGCCGCCACGGAGGGTGGGGGACATGGAGATCAAGCCTGTGGCGGCCTTCGAACCGCCCTACTACACCGTTGTTTTCACGTCCGTGAAGAATGCCCGGGCCTACGAGGGCGGGGGCTACGGCGACGCGTCCGTACTCATGAACAAGCTGGTCAAGGACGTGCCCGGCTACCTCGGACACGAGAACGCCACGACGCCGGGCGGGATCAGCATCACCGTCGGCTACTTCAAGGACGAGGAGGCCATCCGGCACTGGCGGCAGAACATGGAGCACCAGCGCGTCCAGAAGAAGGGCCGCGCCGAGTGGTACGAGAGCTACTCGTGCCACATAGGCAAGGTGGAGCGGAGCTATGGCTTCGAGCGGCCCGGCGACGCCGCCTGACGTTTCTCCCCGCCTGACGTTTCCCGGGGAATTCGTTTCTCAGGGAATTCACAGATTCGGGCAAGCTCGCTCTCACGGTTCCGCCCGAGGGTGAGGCGTATGACTACGACTGAACCGCTGCTGAGGCCCGACGGCTCCCCCGTCCGCGTGCTCGTCGTGGACGACGAGGCAGCCCTCGCCGAGCTCCTGTCCATGGCCCTGCGCTACGAGGGCTGGGAGGTGCGGTCCGCGCCGGACGGTGCGGCCGGGGTGCGGGAGGCGCGGGCCTTCAGGCCGGATGCCGTACTCCTCGACGTGATGCTGCCCGACATGCACGGCCTGACCGTGCTCACCAAGATCCGCCGGGAGCTGCCCGAGGTGCCGGTTCTCTTCCTCACGGCCAAGGACGCCGTGGAGGACCGGATCGCCGGGCTCACCGCGGGCGGCGACGACTACGTGACGAAGCCGTTCAGCCTGGAGGAGGTCGTGGCCCGGCTGCGCGGCCTGATCCGACGGTCCGGGGCCGCGGCCAAGCGGAGCGAATCCATCCTGGTGGTCGGGGACCTGACCCTCGACGAGGACAGCCACGAGGTGACGCGGGGCGGGCGCTCCATCCACCTGACCGCGACCGAGTTCGAGCTCCTGCGCTACCTCATGCGCAATCCGCGCCGGGTGCTCAGCAAGGCGCAGATCCTCGACCGGGTGTGGAGCTATGACTTCGGCGGCAAGGCCAATGTGGTCGAGCTGTACATCTCGTATCTGCGGCGGAAGATCGATGCCGGGCGGGAGCCGATGATCCATACGCGGCGGGGTGCGGGGTATTTGATCAGGTCCGCGGAGCCGGCTTCGGAGCCGGTTGCGGTATGAGCGCACGCGCGACCCGACGGCCGGGTCTGCGGCGGCCGCGGTCGCTGCGGACCCGGCTTGTCGTCTGTGCCGTCACGCTGATCGCCGTCGTCTGTGCGGTGATCGGTGCGGTTACGGCGGTCGCGCTGCGGTCGTATTTGTACGGGCAGTTGGACGCCGGGCTGTCCGAAGTGGTCCATAGGGTGTCCGACCCGAAACCGAAGCCGACCCCGCCCGGCGAGCAGTCGGAGGGCCGCGACCCCTTGCGTTTCATAGCCTTGGGGCAGGAGCTCGGCACGGTGGGCGCCACCGTGGCGGACGGCAAGGTGAGCCGGGCCGAGGTCAGCGAGGAGCGCGCCGATGACGGGTCGCGGCTCAAGATGACGCCACTCGACGACGCCCAGCGGGCCGCCCTCAACTCCGTTGCCCAGGACGGTGATGCGCACAGCGTCGAGCTCCCCGGCCTCGGTCAGTACCGAGTGATGTACACCCCGGGCGGCGCCGACGGCCAGCTGCTCGTGGGCCTGCCCACGAAGGCCGCCGACGATACGGTCAACACCCTGATCGTGGTCGAGCTGTGCGTCGCAGGCGCCGGACTCGTCGCCGCCGGGATCGCAGGCATCGTCATGGTCGGCGTAGCCCTCCACCCCCTTCGCCGAGTCGCCGCCACCGCCACCCGAGTCTCCGAACTCCCCCTCCACAGCGGCGAACCCGCCCTCCACGAACGCGTTCCCGACGCCGACCCGCGCACCGAGGTCGGCCAGGTCGGTGCCGCGCTCAACCGCATGCTCGACCACGTCCACTCCGCGCTCAGCGCCCGCCAGGAGAGCGAGACGCGCGTCCGGCAGTTCGTCGCCGACGCCAGCCACGAGCTGCGCACCCCCCTCGCCTCGATCCGCGGCTACGCCGAACTCACCCGGCGCGGGCGCGAAGAGGTCGGCCCCATGACCCAGCACGCGCTGGGCCGCATCGAGTCCGAGGCCGACCGGATGACCGGCCTGGTCGAGGACCTGCTGTTGCTCGCACGGCTCGACGCCGGACGCCCGCTCTCGTACGAGAGCACCGATCTCGCCCCGCTCCTCGTCGACGTGGTCAGCGACGCACGGGCCGCGGGCCCCGACCACCGCTGGCACCTCGAACTGCCCGCGGAAGCTGGTGAGTTCACCGAGGTGCACGGCGACGCGGCCCGGCTGCACCAGGTGCTGGCCAACCTCCTCGCCAACGCCCGCACCCACACCCCGCCCGGCACGACGGTCACCGCCCGGGTGCGGCGCGACGGCGGCAACGTACTCCTGGAAATCGAGGACAACGGGCCGGGCATTCCGGCCGAGCTGCAGCCGTACGTCTTCGAACGCTTCGCGCGCGGTGACGCGTCGCGGTCAAGAGCAGCCGGTTCCACGGGGCTCGGGCTCGCGATCGTGCAGGCAGTGGTGACCGCCCACGGCGGTGGCGTCGGCCTGCACAGCGTCCCTGGCCGTACGGTCTTCACCGTCGCCCTGCCATCGTCCGCTCCGGCGCGGCAATCGACTCAGCAACCGGAGCGGCACTCACAGGACGGCCACAGGCTCACCACACGGGTGTGACAGGGCACTTGACGAGGGTCGTTCCATGCGAAGCGAACCCTCTGCGTCCACCGGGGAGCCCTTCACGGAGTCCCTCACGCAGTCCCTCACGGAGTCCCTGCCGAACCGGGAACACCTCCCCGTCGAGGCCGCGCGAGCGGTCGTCCTCGACGTGGTCGTCCCCGTCTACAACGAGGAGAAGGACCTCGAATCGTGCGTACGACGGCTGCACGACCACCTCGTCCGCACCTTCCCCTACGGCCACCGCATCACCATCGCCGACAACGCGAGCACCGACCGCACCCCCGAGATCGCCGCCTGGCTGAGCGCGCTGATCCCCGAGGTCACCACGTACCGCCTGGAGCAGAAGGGGCGCGGCCGCGCGCTGCGTACCGTCTGGTCCGCGTCGGACGCGCCGGTGCTCGCGTACATGGACGTCGATCTGTCCACCGACCTCAACGCGCTGCTCCCGCTCGTCGCGCCGCTGATCTCCGGGCACTCGGACCTGGCCATCGGCTCGCGGCTCGCGCGCAGTTCGCGGGTGGTGCGGGGGCCGAAGCGCGAGTTCATCTCGCGTACGTACAACCTGATCCTGCGCGGCTCGCTCGCCGCCCGCTTCTCCGATGCGCAGTGCGGCTTCAAGGCCATCCGGCGCGATGTGGCGCAGCGGCTGCTTCCGATGGTCGAGGACACCGGGTGGTTCTTCGACACGGAGCTGCTCGTGCTCGCCGAACGGGCCGGCCTGCGCATCCACGAGGTGCCGGTGGACTGGGTCGACGACCCGGAGTCGACCGTGCACATCGTGAAGACGGCGACCGATGACCTGAAGGGTGTGTGGCGCGTCGGCAAGGCCCTCGCCGTCGGAGCCCTCCCCCTGGACCGGCTCGCCCGGCCCTTCGGGGACGATCCGCGCGACCGTCAACTCCCGGGTGTGCCCGGTGGGTTGGCGCGTCAGCTGGTCGGCTTCTGTGTGGTCGGGGTCCTGTCGACCCTCTTCTACCTCGCGCTGTACTCGCTCTTCCGGATGGGGCTCGGCGCCCAACTGGCCAATGCGGGTGCCCTGTTGGTGTCAGCAGTGGCGAACACGGCCGCCAACCGCCGGCTCACCTTCGGGGTACGCGGCCGGGACCGGGCCGTCCGCCATCAGGCGCAGGGGCTCGTGGTGTTCGCCATCGGCCTGGCCCTGACCAGCGGTTCTCTCGCCGCGCTCGGGACCGCGGCGGGGGCGCCCTCGCACGCCACCGAGCTGACCGTGCTGATCGCCGCCAACCTCGCGGCGACGGTGCTGCGCTTCCTGCTCTTCCGGGTCTGGGTGTTCCCGGACCGGCGGACCGAGAGCCCCGCTCCCACCGCCGCTCTCCTCCAGGACCACGACCAGGACTCCGCGAGCCCGTACCGCTCGGCTCGCGAGGACACCCGCGAGGACACCCGCGAGGACACCCGCGAGGACACCCGCGACGACACCCGCGACGACGCAAGGACCGCACGATGACCACGCCCACCGCACTCCCCGCCCCGCCCGCCACGGCTTCCCCGCCTGCGGTCCACCGCAGGTCGGGCCTGGCCCAACGGCTGTGGCGCGGCCGCCCGGACGACCCGCGCTGGGCGCGCCCCGCCTTCCTCGGCCTGCTCCTCGTCACGGCCGTGCTCTACCTCTACGACCTCAGCTCCTCCGGCTACGCCAACTCCTTCTACTCGGCGGCCGTCCAGGCCGGCAGCGAGAGCTGGAAGGCCTTCTTCTTCGGCTCGTCCGACGCCGCGAACTCCATCACCGTGGACAAGCCGCCGGCCGCGCTGTGGCCGATGGCGCTGTCCGTACGGCTCTTCGGCCTCGGCTCCTGGCAGATCCTGCTGCCCGAGGTCCTGATGGCCGTGGCGACGGCGGGCGTGCTGTACGCGGCCGTACGCCGGCGCTTCTCGGCCGCCGCCGGACTGCTCACGGTGGCCGCGTTCGCGCTCACGCCGGTCGCCGCGCTGATGTTCCGCTTCAACAACCCGGACGCCCTGCTCGCCCTCCTCATGACGGTCACCGTCTACTGCGTGCTGCGCGCCCTGGAGGACGCGCGGACCAAGTGGCTGCTCTGGGCGGGTGTCGCGGTCGGCTTCGCGTTCCTCACCAAGACGCTGCAGGCGTTCCTGATCCTGCCGCCGCTCGCCGTCCTGTACGCGGTCTGCGCGCCCACTTCCGTACGGAGGCGCTTCGGTCAACTCGCGCTCTCCGGGCTCGCGATGGTCGTGGCCGGCGGCTGGTGGGTGGCGATCGTCGAGCTGTGGCCCGCGTCGTCGAGGCCGTACATCGGCGGCTCGCAGAACAACTCCTTCCTGGAACTGACCTTCGGCTACAACGGGCTCGGCCGCATCAACGGCGAGGAGACGGGAAGCGTCGGAGGGGGCGGAGGCGGCGGTCGCGGAGGCGGCGGCTGGGGTGAGACCGGCTGGGACCGCCTGGTGTCCGCCAACATCGGCGGTCAGATCGCCTGGCTGCTGCCGGCCGCGCTGATCCTGCTGGTCGCGGGGCTCTGGGTGACGTGGAAGGCCAAGCGCACGGACACGGCGCGGGCCGCGTTCCTGGCCTGGGGTTCGTGCCTGCTGATGACCGCCGCGGTCTTCAGCTTCATGCAGGGCATCTTCCACGAGTACTACACGGTGGCACTCGCCCCGTACATCGCGGCGCTGGTCGGCATGGGGGCGACGGTGCTGTGGGAGGAGAGGTCGCGCTTCACCGTGTCGGCGGTCCTCGCCGGTACGGTCGCGGGCACGGCGTACTGGTCGTACGTCCTGCTCGGGCGGTCCTCGGACTACCTGCCGTGGCTGCGCTGGACGGTGCTCGTGGCGGGCCTGGTGGCGGCGCTCGGCGTGCTGCTGGCGGCGCGGCTCGGCCGCCAACTGGCCCTCGGCGCGGCGGGGTTGGCGATCCTCACGGCGCTGGCGGGCCCGGCGGCGTACACCCTGACGACCCTGAGCGAGGCCCACACCGGCTCGATCGTCACGGCGGGGCCGACGGTGGCCGGGGGCCGGGGCGGGCCTGGCGGTGGCGGCGGTCCCGGTGGCGGTGGCGGGGGTGGCGGGATGCAGCCGCCCGGTCAGCAAGGCCAGGGCCAGGGCCAAGGCCAAGGCCAAGGTCAGGGCAACGCACCGCAGGGCGGCAAGGGTATGGGCAATGGCCGGCCCCCGAAGGGCATGGGGCAGCCGCCCCAGCAGCAGGGCCAGGCCAAGCGGGGCGGCGGAGGCATGAGTGGTCTCCTCAACGGCGCCACCGTCGGCTCCAAGGCCAAGGCCAAACTCCTCGCCGACGCCGACGACTACACCTGGGTGGCCGCGGCCATCGGTTCGCAGAACTCGGCGAGTTATCAGCTGGCGACTCAGAAGCCGGTGATGGCGATCGGCGGCTTCAACGGAAGCGATCCGTCTCCGACGTTGGCGCAGTTCAAGGCGTACGTTGCCGCGGGGGAGATCCACTACTTCATCGCCGGGAGCGGTGGGGGCATGGGTGGCGACTCTTCGATCTCCACGTGGGTGGAGGCCAACTTCGAGAAGGTCACTGTCGACGGGACGACGCTGTACGACCTGACGCAGAAGAAGTAATCCCCACCCCGCCCCTTCCTCCTTGTCCTCAAACGCCGGACGGGCTGACTTTGTCAGCCCGTCCGGCGTTTGAGGACATCAGTGACGGTCGTTGAAGCCGACGGCAGTCTTACGGGAAGGGGCGGGGCGGGGAGAAAACAGCTATACAGCGTATGGCACACCCTTGTACGGTGTACGACGACCACAAGCCGTACACCGTACAAGGAGCGAAATGACGGCGCCGACCGCCGAAGGCCAAGCCACAAGCACCGCCGGAGGCCACCCGCAGCGCTGGCTGATCCTCGGCGTGATCTGCCTGGCCCAGCTCACCGTCCTGCTCGACAACACCGTCCTCAGCGTCGCCATCCCCTCCCTCACCACCGAGCTCAAGGCGTCCACCGCCGACATCCAGTGGATGATCAACGCCTACTCGCTCGTCCAGTCCGGCCTCCTCCTCACCGCGGGCAACTCCGCGGACCGCTACGGCCGCAAGAAGATGCTCAGCATCGGCCTTGCGCTCTTCGGCATAGGTTCGCTGTGCGCCGGACTCGCCCAGACCAGCGGGCAGTTGATCGCCGCCCGCGCGGGCATGGGCGTCGGCGGGGCGCTGCTCATGACCACCACGCTCGCCGTCGTGATGCAGATCTTCGACGAGAGCAACCGCGTCAAGGCGATCGCGATCTGGGTCACCGTCAGCTCGGTCGGCTTCGCGGCCGGACCGGTGATCGGCGGCGTCATCCTGAACCACTACTGGTGGGGCGCGATCTTCCTCATCAACATCCCGGTCGCCCTGATCGGCCTGGTCGCGGTGATCAAGCTGGTCCCCGAGTCCAAGAACCCGGAGGGCGACCGGCCCGACGTGCCCGGCGCGATCCTCTCCACGATCGGTATGGCGTCCGTCGTCTTCGCGATCATCAGCGGCCCGGAGCACGGCTGGACGTCCGCCCGGGTCCTGGTCTCGGCGGCCGTCGGCATCGTGGTCCTCACGGCCTTCGCGTTCTGGGAGCTGAAGACCCCGTACCCGATGCTCGACATGCACTTCTTCCAGAACCAGAAGTTCATCGGAGCCGTCTCCGGCTCGCTGCTCGTCGTCTTCGGCATGGGCGGCTCGCTGTTCCTGCTCACCCAGCACCTCCAATTCGTCCTCGGGTACGAGCCGTTGGAGGCGGGCCTGCGCATGGTGCCGCTGGCGCTGAGCATCATGGCGCTCAACCTCAGCGGAATCGGCCCGAAGATCGTCGTCAAGATCGGTACGCCGAAGTCGGTCGTGCTCGGCATGACCACGGTGGCGGCCGGCCTCACCTCGATCGCCGTCATCGGCGGCGGCACGGACGGCTCCTACGCGGGCATGCTGCTCGGCCTGGTCCTGTTCGGCGTGGGCATCGGGGTCTCCCAGCCGGCCATGGCCAACGCGATCATGAGCGCCATCCCGCCGGAGAAGGCCGGCGTGGGCGGCGGCATCAACGGCACGCTCGCCGAGTTCGGCAACGGCCTCGGGGTCGCGGTCCTCGGCGCCGTCCTGAACGCGCGCTTCGCGGCCCTGGTCACGGTCGGGGCGGCCTCGCTGCCCGCCGCCCTCGCGGCGGCGAAGACCGCGGCCGAGAAGAAGGAGATCCAGGACGCCTTCGCGTCGGGGCTGCAGACCAGCCAGCTGGTCGGGGCCGTGGCGGTATTCGCCGGAGGCCTGCTCGCGGCCGCGTTGCTGAAGCGCGCGGAGAGGGCAGACTCAGCGAAGAGCGAGGTCGAGCCGGCCCCGGCCGGCGAGACCGCGTAGACAAGTCACTCAGCGGAGCCACTTAGCATCGGGGTGGGCGGACCGGGATATTCCGGTACGTCCACCCCATCTGCTACCGATCGCTACCGATCCGAGGAAGGTGCGCCATGGTGAGGGCAGCCGACCGCGCGAAGAACCCGGCACAGTCCAGCATCTGGCTGGGCAGCGCCAAGGCCACGCGCGACCGCAAGGCCGGCCAGCCCGCGGGCCTCGACCGGGACCGGATCGTGGCGACCTCGATCCGGCTCCTGGACACGGAGGGCCTGGCCAAGTTCTCCATGCGCAGACTCGCGGCCGAGCTCAACGTCACCGCGATGTCTGTCTACTGGTACGTCGACACCAAGGACGACATCTTCGAGCTGGCCCTGGACGCGGTCTTCGGCGAGGTCGAGGTGGCGGACGCCGGGGATGCGCCGGACTGGCGTACGGAGATGCGGCAGCTGGCGGCCTCCTACCGGGACATCATGGTGCGCCACCCCTGGGTGTCGTCGATCATGGGCAACTACCTGAACATCGGCCCGCACGCGATGGTCTTCATGCACGCCGTCCAGCGGGTCGTCCGCGACACCGGGATCCCGCCGGAGGGACAGCCGGGCGTGATCTCCGCGGTCTTCCAGTTCGTGTACGGATTCGGCACGAGCGAGGGGCACTTCAAGCGGCGCTGCGCCGAGTCGGGGATGAGTGAGGACGAGTTCTACACCCAGGCGATGGCGGCGTTCGGCGAGGAGCCCAGGTTCGAGGAGACCCTGGAGGACATGAAGGAGGTCCTGGAGCTGCGCAGGCGCGACACGGTCCAGAGCATGTGGGAGAAGGACTTCCTCTTCGCCCTCGACGTACTGATCGCCGGCATCGACGCGACGGTGGCGCGCTACGGCGCTCAGTCCTGAGCGGACCTGGCTCGCTCATCCCTGGACGAACCTGGCCCGCTCAGCCCTGAAGAACCTGACTCGCTCATTCCTGAGCGAGCCGCGCCGGAAACCCTCCGGTCGCCACCGGCCCCCACCGCTCCGGCGTGATCCGGATGATCGACTTGCCCTGCTTGACCATCGCCTCGCGATACTCGTCCCAGTCGGGGTGCTCCCCCGAGATGTTCCGGAAGTACTCGACGAGCGGCTCCACCGACTCGGGGGAGTCGATCACCTCGGCGGTCCCGTCGACCTGCACCCAGGGCCCGTTCCACTCGTCGCTCAGCACGATCACGCTGACCCGTTCGTCGCGCCGCGCGTTCCGCGTCTTGGCGCGCTCGGGATAGGTGGACAGCACGATCCGCCCCGAGTCGTCGACCCCGCAGGTCAGCGGCGACCCCTGCGGGCTCCCGTCGGCGCGCCTGGTGAGCAGGATCGCGCGATGGCGTGGACGTACGAAATCCAGCAACTGGTCGAGTGAGACAGAGGTGTTGGAGGCAGTCTGAGGAGCCATACGGGCACCCTATTCCGCGCCGGGCAGCGAAGCGCCCTGCACCGCCTGAATGTCCAGCTCCACCCTGAGCGTCGCCCCGATGGCCGAAATCCCCGCCTGCACCACCTGGTTGTAGTTCATGGCGAAGTCCTCCCGGCGCAGCTCGGCCGTCGCACGGAAGGCCGCCCGCAGCCCGCCCCACGGATCGGCGCCCGTGCCGAGGTAGGCCAGATCGAGGTCCACCGGCCGCACCACCCCGTGCAGCGCCAGCTCCCCGTGCACGGTCCAGCGGTCGGGCCCGGCCGCGCTCAGCCCCGTACTGCGGTACGTGATCTCCGGGAAGCGCTCCACGTCCAGGAAGTCCGCCGACAGCAGGTGTTTGTCGCGCATCCCGTTGCCCGTGTCGATCGACGAGGCCGAAATCACCGCGTCCACCCGCGAGTTGACGACGTCCTCGGCGATCTCGATCCGTCCGCCGAATTCCGTGAACCGCCCGTGCACACTGGAGATCCCCAGATGCCGGGCCACGGCGCCGACCGACGAATGCGCCGGGTCGAGCGTCCACACCCCCGGCGGCGGCAGCTCCGCCCCGCCCTGCCGGGTCAGCGTCACCGCCCCGATCTGCGCCCTGCCGCTCGCCGTGACCAGCGCGGTCGCCGCGTGCGGGGCGTAGCCGACCGCGGTGACGATCACCGTGTACGGTCCGGCGGGCAGCGCGGCATCGGACCGTACGGCCCCGTCCCCGTCCGCCTCGGTACGCAGCACCTGGGCGCCGCGCATATCGGTCAGGGTGACCACCGCATGCTGCACGGCCCAGCCGTCGCGCGTCCGAATCCGGCCCTGAATTCCCACGTTCCCTGCTCCTTGCCGGCCAAAAAGAATGGGGCCCGGCGGGCCGTCCCCTGCCCGCCGAGCCCCCTTTCCCTACGGGGCCGTTCCGCTACGGTCCGGCCCCGGGTCCCAACTACTCGTCCGGGTGGGCGAGTTCGATGTCGTGCCCGTCGACGCCTCGGCCCGAGACCGTGAGCGCCGTCGCGGCCGGCGGGTAACCGGTCGCGATGACCGTGTACTCGCCGCTGTCGAGATCGGTGAAGGCGTACGCCCCGTCGGTGCCGGTCGTCGCGGTCGCGACCACGTTGCCGGCCGCGTCCACGAGCGTGACCCGGGCATCGGCCAGCGGCCCGCCCGCGGTGAGCACCGTGCCCTGGACCTGCGCCCCGGCCTGCAGCCCGACGTCGATCCGGGTGATGCCCTGCCCCGCCACCTCGACCGGCAGCGCGAGCGGACGGTGAGCCTCGGCGTTGACCGCGACGGTCACCGGGCCCGGGACCAGCTCGCCGAACGCGAACTCGCCCTGCTCACCGGTCTGTCCGGTGGCCAGCACATCGCCGCGCACATCGGTGACGACGACCATCGCCCCGACGACCGGCTTGGCTCCGTCGACGGTCCGCACCACACCCGCAAGACCGCTGGTCCCGCTGAGCAGGATGTCGTACGCCACCGGGGCATCGCCCACCGTGACGGTCGAGGCCTGCGGCTGGAAGCCGTCGGCGGAGGCGATGAGGACGTAACTGCCCGCGCTCGGCGCGTCCACCGTGTAGGCGCCGTCCTCGTGGGCGATCGTCCGCCCCAACTGGCGCCCGCCGAGCGAGATCAGGGTGACCGCGGCCCGGGAGACCGGGGCCCCTTCGGCGCCGCGTACGACACCGCGTACCGGCGTACCGGAGACGACCGGCGGCTCCTGGGCGACCGGCTCGGCGACCGCGACGGCCGGAGCCTCGACGGTGGCAGCCACCGCAGTGACCGCAGCCGGAACCGCGGCCGGGGCCTCCTCCGCCGAAGTGGCCTGCGCGAGACCGCCCTTGGTCCGCAGCGGGACCTCCTTGATGAACAGCGTCAGGAAGAAGGCGAGCAGCGCGCACGGCGCCGCGTACAGGAAGACATCGCCTACACCGTGCCCGTACGCGCTCTCCATGACCGTACGCAGCGGCGCGGGCAGCGCGTCCAGGTCGGGGATGCCCCCGCCGCCGGTGCCGCCGTGCCCGAGCGCCGCGGCCTTCGGACCGAGGTCGGCGAGCCCGTCCTTGACGTAGTCGGTGACCCGGTGGGCCATGACCGCGCCGAGCGCCGAGACGCCCACCGCGCCGCCGAGCGAGCGGAAGAAGGTGACGACGGAGCTGGCCGCGCCGAGGTCGGAGGGGTCGACCTGGTTCTGGGTGCAGAGCACGAGGTTCTGCATCATCATGCCGATGCCGAGCCCCATCAGGGCCATGAAGATCGCGATGTGCCAGTACTCGGTGTCGTACCGCATGGTGCCGAGCAGCCCCATGCCGGCCGTGACGAGCAGACCGCCCGCGACCAGCCAGGCCTTCCACTTGCCGGTCTTGGTGATGACCTGCCCGGAGACGGTGGAGGAGATGAACAGGCCGCCGATCATCGGGATCGTCATGACGCCCGACATCGTGGGCGACTTGTCCCGCGCCAGCTGGAAGTACTGCGAGAAGAAGACCGTGCCGCTGAACATCGCGACACCGACGAAGAGCGAGGCGAGCGAGGCCAGGGTGATCGTTTTGTTGCGGAAGAGCCGCAGCGGAATGATCGGCTCTTTGGCCTTGGACTCGGTCAGGATGAAGAGCAGGCCGAGCGCGATCGCGCCACCGACCATCGCGTACGTCTGCCAGGACAGCCAGTCGTACTTGTCACCGGCGAACGTCACCCACACAAGCAGCAGCGAGACCGCCGCGGAGATGAAGAACGCGCCGCCCCAGTCGACCTTGACCTCGCGCTTCACGACGGGGAGCTTCAGCGTCTTCTGCAGTACGAACAGCGCGATGATCGCGAACGGCACACCGACGTAGAAGCACCAGCGCCAGCCCAGCCAGTCGGTGTCGGTGATGACACCGCCGAGCAGCGGACCGCCGACCGTCGCGACGGCGAAGGTCGCGCCCAAGTAGCCGCTGTAGCGCCCACGTTCGCGCGGCGAGATCATCGCCGCCATCACGATCTGGGCGAGCGCGGACAGCCCGCCGACGCCGACGCCCTGCACCACACGGCAGGCGATCAGCATGCCCGCGTTCTGCGAGAGGCCGGCCACGACCGAGCCGAGGACGTAGATGACCAGGGATATCTGGACGAGCAGCTTCTTGCTGAAGAGGTCGGCGAGCTTGCCCCACAAGGGAGTTGTCGCCGTCATCGAGAGCAGGGCCGCGGTGACGACCCAGGTGTACGCGGACTGTCCGCCGCCGAGGTCGGTGATGATCTCGGGCAGCGCGTTGGACACGATGGTGGACGACAGGATCGCCACGAACATGCCGAGCAGGAGGCCGGAGAGGGCCTCCATGATCTGGCGGTGCGTCATGGGCGTGCCGTCGGACTGACCGCCGTGCCCTCCGTGCTTGGCGTGGCTGCCCCGCACACCGGTTGGTGTGGTCGTTGCCATGGGCTTCCTCTTCTTACTGCGTTACGCGGGTGTACGGGTGGGGGTCGGGGTGGGCCGCCGGGTGGGGAGCGGCCGAGTGGTGGCGGGCCTGCCGGCAGTCGCCGAAGCTGGCGCGCAGCCGGGCAAGCAGGGTGACCAGATCGCCGACCTCGTCGTCGGACCAGTCCCGCAGGTAGTGGGCGAGCGCCTCGGTGTAGCGGCGGGCGAGCTCTTCGAGCAGCTCCCGGCCCGCCGGGGTGAGGCGCAGGATGCGTGAGCGCCGGTCATCGGGGTCGGGGGACCGCTCGATCCAGCCGCGCTCGGCGACATGGGCGACATGACGGCTCGTCACCGACATGTCGATGGCGAGGAGTTCGGCAAGCCGGCTCATGCGCATCTCGCCGTTGCGGTCGAGCACGGTGAGCACGGCGGCGGAACCGGCCGGGCACTCGGCGGGCAGCACCCGGGCGAGGTCCCGCTTCACGGCACCGATGGAGCTCAGCTGGCGGGCCAGCTCCTCGTAGTGACTGTGCGCGGCCATACCGTCCCGCCCCCTGTCCAATGCCCTCGACTATTCGTTGCTTAGGGCAACGATAGATGCGATTGGTTGCTGCAGGCAAATAGATAAGGGACCTAAGCCCCTAAAAACCTGGCAATGCCCAGGCAAAGGAGGTGGGAGTGGAGGTGGGAGTTCGTGGTGGGCCGGTGGAGAGGGCCTGGGGGGCCGGTGGTGGTGGGCCCCGGGGGTTGGGTGATACTCGCGAGTTCGCTAGGGTCCTGGCCCATGGCACAGAACCCCCACGCTCCGCAGGGCCCCGAGGGTCAGCACGACCCCGCGGGCAGCACGCAGATGTTCCGCGCGTTCGTCGACGAGGGCAGCAGCCCGCAGGCGGCCACGGCCGAGCGGAAGTCGAGCAAGAAGGCCCTCTACATCACGCTCGGCGTCGTGGCCGTGCTCGTGTTCGCCTTCCTGTCCTTGCCGAACCAGCCGTGGACGATCTTCTAGAGAGCTGCTTCCGGTAGCCCGGACGGAATTCCGCAACCGGGCCGTCCGGTCACTTCCACTTCACGGAGACGTCCTGGGTCTCCACGTGCATGCCCAGCGGCACCCGCCAGGCCTCCACGCAGACGGTCCAGGTCTTCTTCTTCGTCTCGCCCGCGCCGATCGGCGCCGGGAGCTTCTCGGTCGACTCGATGGTCGCCCAGTCGACGCCGAGCGCGCCGATGATGTGCGTCCCGAAGGTCACGGTGCCCGAACGCACCGGTGCGCCACCGGTGTTGTGCAGCTCCAGGGTGACCTTCTCGCACCAGCGGTCCTCGGCGGGCTCGCGCTTGGGCTTGTCGAACTCGAGCAGGGCGGGCCCGGCGGGCGCCGTCGTGCCCGGCGGCGAGGGAGTGCCCGAACCTCCCGACGTACCGCCTGAACTGCCGCCGCTCGACGACCCCGAACCGCCGGAGCCGCCCGAACTGCCCGAGCCACCCGGCTCCTGCGACGATCCACCGCCACCGGACGAGCCCGATCCCGAGCCGCCGGAGGCCGCCGAACCGGAGCCGTCGCCGCCCTTGGCCGACCCCTTGCCGCCCGCGCCGCCCTTGCCGTCTTTGCCGGACCCGGACTTGCCGTCCCCCGATCCGTCCAGCGGCACCATCACCACGTCACCCGAGGGCGCCACGGTCTCGCCCCGCCGGTCGGGGCCCGCCCCGGCCGCGCCGACCGCGACATAACCGTCGTCCGGGCTCCCGCTGCCGCACGCGGCGAGCAGCGTGCCCAGACACACGACAGCCGCCGAGGCTCCGGCAACGGTGCCCCGGCGACTGCGTATCCACGAATTCCCAGTGGTCCCAGCTCGCTTCATGCGCGCCAGTGTTGCTGATGGTCCGTCAATTAGGAACCCCGTCAACAGCTCTGGCGCACCCGCGCGCGCTCAGTCCGCGATGAGCCCTTCCCTGAGCTGCGCGAGCGTCCGGGTCAGCAGGCGGGAGACGTGCATCTGCGAGATGCCGACCTCCTCGCCGATCTGGGACTGCGTCATGTTCGCGAAGAAGCGGAGCATGATGATGCGGCGTTCGCGCGGCGGCAGCTTGGCGAGCAGCGGCTTCAGCGACTCGCGGTACTCCACGCCTTCGAGCGAGGGGTCCTCGTAGCCGAGCCGGTCGGCGAGCGAGCCCTCGCCGCCGTCGTCCTCGGGGGCCGGCGAGTCCAGCGAGGAGGCGGTGTAGGCATTGCCCACCGCGAGGCCGTCGACGACGTCCTCCTCGGAAACCCCGAGCACCACGGCGAGTTCGGGCACGGTCGGCGAGCGGTCCAGCTTCTGGGCGAGCTCGTCGCTGGCCTTCGTCAGGGCGAGCCGCAGCTCCTGCAGGCGGCGCGGCACGCGCACCGACCAACTGGTGTCCCGGAAGAAGCGCTTGATCTCACCGACGACCGTCGGCATCGCGAACGTCGGGAATTCCACGCCCCGTTCGCAGTCGAAGCGGTCGATCGCCTTGATCAGGCCGATGGTGCCGACCTGGACGATGTCCTCCATCGGCTCGTTGCGACTGCGGAAGCGCGCCGCCGCGTACCGCACCAGCGGCAGGTTGAGCTCGATGAGGGTGTCGCGTACGTACGTGTGCTCCGGGCTGCCCTTGTCGAGCGCGGCAAGCCGCAGGAAGAGGGAGCGGGACAAGGTCCGGGTGTCGATGACGGCCGGAGCATTCGGTGCTTGCTGACGGATCTGCGCGGCGGACTGCGCTGCGTCGGATGCCGGCGCGCTCTTCGTGAGCGTAAGCACCTTCGAGCTGCCCTGTTCTGCGGACATGCCACCCCCTTTGGGTCGCGGACGGTCGCGGCAGACGCTCCCGTCACTGGAACGCAGCCTCCACCTGAATACCGGCCGTGGAGCCGCTGCAAACGCCGTTCCAGCAGAATGTCACATGTCGGCAACACGCTGTAGCGCCAAGTCGACATATCTGCGCAGGAAAGAGCCGGTCTGCGGCTTTTCTGTCGGCAAGGGCTCCAGCGGGGCTTTACCCGATCCGGTTACGCCTCGATCCGATTTGCGGATCGCAGCCGAGCAAAGCTGCGGGCGAGGAGTCTTGACACATGCATCTGCGAGACACCGAGTTCGGCGCTGATCTGGGACTGCGTCAGATTGCTGTAGTAGCGCAGCAGCAGGATCCGCTGCTCGCGCTCGGGCAGTTGCACGAGCAGATGCCGTACGAGGTCGCGGTGCTCCACGCCGTCGAGCGCGGGGTCCTCGTAGCCGAGCCGGTCGAGCAGGCCGGGCAGTCCGTCGCCCTCCTGGGCGGCCTCCAACGAGGTTGCGTGGTACGACCGCCCGGCCTCGATGCAGGCGAGCACCTCGTCCTCGGTGATGCGCAGGCGTTCGGCGATCTCGGAGGTGGTGGGCGAGCGCCCGAAGGCCGTCGTCAGGTCCTCGGTCGCCCCGGTCACCTGCACCCACAGCTCGTGCAGCCGGCGCGGGACGTGGACGGTGCGTACGTTGTCCCGGAAGTAGCGCTTGATCTCGCCGACCACGGTCGGCATCGCGAAGGTCGGGAACTGCACGCCGCGGTCCGGGTCGAAGCGGTCGATGGCGTTGATCAGGCCGATGGTGCCGACCTGGACGACGTCCTCCATCGGCTCGTTGCGGCTGCGGAAGCGCGCGGCCGCGTACCGCACCAGCGGCAGATTGGCCTCGATCAGCGCGGCCCGCACCCGGCCGTGCTCGGGCGTTCCCGGGCTCAACCCCTTGAGCTGGCCGAAGAGCACCTGCGTGAGCGCCCTGGTGTCCGCTCCGCGCTTCTTCGCGGGGGACATCTCGGGCGCCGTGGGCGCCGCCGGCACCGAGGGTGCCGGGGCCTCCCCGGATGTGTCCTGGGGTGGCGCTTGAGGAGCAGTACTGGCCGGCACGGTCAACGCCACCCCTATCGGTACGGACTGTTCTGATGGAACCGTTCCACTCATCCGTCAAAAGCGGTCATAGCATCACAAGACATGTGCACTGTGTGCAAGCACCGTATAACGCCGTGTTGAGGGCAAGTTGGGGCATAAACCTGTGTAACCAAAGAAAAGCCCCCCACTAAAGAAGTGGAGGGCTTGCGGGTAGTTGGGCTAATTGACCAGCTCGGTCATGAAGTCGCCGACCCCCTGGGCGGCGCTCGAGATCCCCTCGAAGCCCACCTGGACCAGATCGGCGGCGCGCGCCGGGGACGTGATGACCGTGTACAGCACAAAGACGATGACCACATAGAGAGCGATCTTCTTCGTTTGCACCACGCTCTGGCCTCCCCTTGCCCGTACCTGCGTGCAGTCGGGTGAGTCTATCCCGACCGTGCACACGGACAACGAGAAAGCCCCGGTACCACTGGGGCACCGGGGCTTTCACCTGAAGAATCTTCAGAAGAAGAGGACGGGGGAAGCGGCATCGGGGGGACAAGCCGCTTCCCCCGATGAGGACCAGGCTCTTAAGTCCACGTCGCAGTCAGGGGGGAAGCTTGCGACGTGAACCCCGCAGTAGAGCCGGGTCCCTCGCCCTGCGAATTCCTGCCAGATCCGCCGGGCTCACGACCAATCCTGCGCCTCCCCGCCCCGCTCGGCGGGCGGCAAAGGACCCCGTTCGCCGGGCCGTTGGTCCTTAAAGACTGTGTGAAGGACCACAAGCACGAAGGGCCCCGGCTGATGCCGGGGCCCTTCTCAAGCGGTAGCGGAGGGATTTGAACCCTCGGTTACTTGCGCAACACTCGCTTTCGAGGCGAGCTCCTTCGGCCGCTCGGACACGCTACCGAGAGAGAGCTTAGCCCAAAGGTGCCCGTGCTCCGAAATCGATATCCCCGGGCCGCTCCGTGCGGGCCTCAGCGGTCGCGGAAGAAGCGGGTGAGCTGCGCGGAACACTCCTCGGCGAGGACGCCGTGGACGACCTCGGGGCGGTGGTTGAGGCGGCGGTCGCGTACGACGTCCCAGAGCGATCCGGCGGCGCCCGCCTTCGCGTCCAGGGCGCCGAAGACGACCCGGTCCACGCGGGACTGCACGAGCGCCCCGGCGCACATCGTGCAGGGCTCCAGGGTGACGACCAGGGTGCAGCCGGTCAGCCGCCACTCACCGAGTTCCGCGGCGGCGCGGCGGATGGCGACCACCTCGGCGTGGGCCGTGGGGTCGCCGGTCGCCTCGCGTTCGTTGTGGCCGGTGGCAAGCAGGGCGCCGGCCGGGGACAGCAGGACGGCGCCCACCGGCACATCACCGCCGGCGGCGGCCAGCTCGGCCTCCGCCAGGGCGAGCCGCATGGACGCCGTCCAGGGGTCGCGTACGGGATCACTTGCAGCAGGAGTCACTCGGACATCGTCACTCATACGTTTCCGCGTTCCTGCCAGAGCCAGCTCTCGGGCCAGGCTCTTACGCCGCCACAGGGGGCGGCGCGCTCCGGTTCGGCTAGCGGACGGCCTCGAGCACCTCCGACGCGCCCAGGGCCTCCGCGATCTCGTTGAGCGCGTCGGTCGAGAGGGAAAGCAGCTCCTTCTCCGACAGGCCCAGGTCGTCGAGGATCGCGGTGTCCCCGATCGGGCCCGCGGGCACGGCGTCGGCCGCCTCGGAGGCCGCGTCGTCCGCGTCCTCCTCCTCGGGTTCGCCGTCCTCGGTGCCGTCGAGGTCCACGAGCTCCTCCAAGGCGTCCGGGTCCTCCGGATCGCGGCCCAGCAGCTCGTCGGTGAGCAGGATCTCGCCGTAGCTGCTGCGGGAGGCTGCGGCCGCGTCGGAGACGTAGATCCGCGGGTCCTCCCAGCCGTCCAGGCGGACGACGCCGAACCATGCGTCTTCCTGCTCGATGAACACGAGCACTGTGTCGTTGTCGGCCCCGTCGGACGAGGCTTCGCGGGCCAGGTCGGTGAGATCCGACAGGGTCTCCACGTCGTCGAGCTCTGTATCGCTCGCTTCCCACCCGTCTTCGGTGCGCGCGAGCAGTGCGGCGAAGTACACCGTGACTCTCCCACTGGTCATAGGCGTGCCGGTTGGGGGTCCCCCCGGCGGAGGTCGGTGGCGGGGTGTGCGATTTCAGCCCCGCCACTCGGAATCGTGGCAGAAACGAGGGCTCTGCGAGAGGTCTTCGGGCCGCTGTGTCTGCGAGTCCTTCGCGGACCGCCTCCGACCGGCTACCAGCGGAACGTGCGCATGCGCATCGCCTGGCGCATCCGGGCCGCCCGCGCCTTGCGCGGCTGGACCCGCTCGCGCAGCTCCTTGGCCTCGTTCAGGTCGCGCAGGAACTGGGCGCGGCGGCGCCTGCGCGCCGCGTCGCTCTCGGGCTGCTCGTGCCGTTCTCGCCGCTCGGCGCTGTCCTCGCTGTCCGGCATGGGGCCACACCACCCTGGGTCGGTCCCCTCCACTTTCCCTCCGGGGGTCGACTTGATGCCACCGCAGTTAGGGTTGATGACATGCGGATCCACGTTGTCGACCACCCTCTGGTGGCGCACAAACTCACCACGCTGCGCGACAAGCGCACCGACTCCCCGACCTTCCGGCGCCTGGCCGACGAGCTGGTCACCCTGCTCGCGTACGAGGCCACCCGGGACGTGCGCACCGAGCAGGTCGACATCGAGACCCCGGTCGGCCCGACCACCGGCGTCAAGCTGTCCTACCCGCGGCCCCTGGTCGTGCCGATCCTGCGGGCCGGGCTCGGCATGCTCGACGGCATGGTGCGGCTCCTGCCGACCGCCGAGGTGGGCTTCCTGGGCATGGTCCGGAACGAGGAGACGCTCGAGGCGTCCACGTACGCGACGCGCATGCCCGAAGACCTCTCCGGGCGTCAGGTGTACGTCGTCGACCCCATGCTCGCCACGGGCGGGACGCTGGTCGCGGCGATCCAGGAGCTGATCAAGCGCGGCGCGGACGATGTCACCGCGGTGGTGCTGCTTGCCGCGCCCGAGGGCGTCGAGGTCATGGAGCGGGAGCTGGCCGGGGCGCCGGTGACCGTGCTGACCGCCGCCGTCGACGAGCGGCTCAACGAGCACGGGTACATCGTGCCGGGGCTCGGGGACGCGGGGGATCGTATGTACGGGTCGGCCGAGTAGCGTCGGACGCGGGGTCCAGGTTGATGTCCTGAGCGTCACGGGGCTCCGCCCCGGACCCCGCTCCTCAAACGCCGGAGGGGCTGAATTTTGCCCGACCGGCTTGGCTCAGCAGCCCTTGGGCTTGGGCGCGGGAACCGGCTTGGCCGCCTCGGCCAGTGCCTTGTCCGCGTCCTGCTTCTTCGTCAGGTCCTTGAAGGACTTGCCCAGGATCAGGTCGATCTCGGTGGCCTTCTTGCGGGTGTCGATCTGGCGCTCGGCGCCGGCCAGCTGGGCGCCCAGGACCGGGAACGCGCCCTCGGCGGAGCCCTTCGAGCCGAGCAGTATCCCGGTGCCCTCGACCTTCTTGTCGAACTCCCGGTTCGCGTTGTCCACCTTGCCGACGGCGAAGCCGCGCTTCTTCAGCTCGGCGGCGACCTCCTTGGCGAGACCGCTGCGGGGCGTGGCATTGAAGACGTTGACCGTGATCTGGCCGGGCTTGAGCAGCTTCGGGGTCACGGCGGGGCCGGGCTTGCAGTCGGGCTTGTTCGCAGCAACGGTTCTGCCGGGCTCGTCGGCCGAGAAGACGTCGATCAGCTGCAGGGTGCCCCAGCCGACCAGGCCGAGCGCCGCCACCGACGCGACCAGCGCGAGCACGATCCTGCGGCGCTTGCGAGTGCGGCGCATCCGCGGGTACTTGTCCCCCGTGATGCGGTATTCGCCGCCCATGCCGGGGGGTGTGAGCATGCTCATGGGCGCAGCGTAGTGCGCGGGTAGGCCGATGCCTACTAAATGATCAATGGGTGGCGCGCGACCCAACCCAAAAGGGTCAACGCGTACTTGATGCCGCGTCAGCGGCCGTACGTCGCCGGGGGTCAGCCCAGCTCGAGCACCCGGGCGTGCAGCACCTGGCGCTGCTGGAGCGCGGCGCGCACGGCGCGGTGCAGGCCGTCCTCGAGGTAGAGGTCGCCCTGCCACTTCACGACGTGGGCGAAGAGGTCCCCGTAGAAGGTGGAGTCCTCGGCGAGGAGGGTCTCCAGGTCCAGCTGGCCCTTGGTGGTGACGAGCTGGTCGAGGCGGACCGGGCGCGGCGCGACGTCCGCCCACTGCCGGGTGCTTTCCCGGCCGTGGTCGGGGTATGGCCGGCCGTTTCCGATGCGCTTGAAGATCACACGGAAAGCCTACCGGGCAAGGCCCTCCGGGCGCAGCCATGGCGACGCAGTGCGAGGCTGGGAAATCATGCTGCAAACCGGGACGTATCGGTAACAGTCAAACCGGGACAGGGGCCTGAAATGAGCGAGACCGAGCGGATGCCTCCGGCCGAGAGCGGTGCCGAGAGCGGTGCCGACGGGGTCGGCGCGACGGGTGCCGGACCGGGTGGTGCGGGCGCGCACGAGGTTGACGCGGCTGTTCCGCAGGGCTCCGCCGGGTCCACGGGGGCGGCGCCGGACGCAGGCGTGGGCCCGGACGCGGGGGCAGGTGCGGCAGCTGCGGCCCCTGCCGCTGCCTCGACGCCCGCCTCCGGGCCCGTGGACCCGGCGCCGGCTGCAGCTCCCGACGCTCCTTCCGCACCCGCACCCGCACCCGCACCCGCACCCGCACCCGCACCCGCACCCGCACCCGCAGCCCCGGCCGCAGCCGAGGTTCCCGCCGCCTCTCCCGCTGGGGCCGCGGTGGCCCCTCCAGCAGCGACCCCTCCAGCAGCGACCCCTCTGGCCGCGGCTCCGGAAGCCGCCGCCCCTGAAGCCCCGGCCCCCGCGCCCCCTGCCGAAGCCGCCCCCGCCGGCCAGGCGCTTCCCCCGGAGGCCGCCGAGATCGCCGCCGGGTACGCCTTCACCGGTGAAGCCCTCGATCTCGGGGCCCTCCTCTGGGACGGGCAGTGCCTGCCCGGGGCCCAAGTGCGGATTCCGCTCTCCATGCTCAACCGGCACGGGCTCGTCGCCGGGGCCACCGGTACAGGTAAGACCAAGACGCTGCAGCTCATCGCCGAGCAGCTCGCGGCGCAGGGTGTGCCCGTGTTCCTCGCGGACATCAAGGGCGATGTCTCGGGGATCTCGGCGCCCGGCGAGGCGAACGACAAGGTGCAGGAGCGGGCCCGGGACGTGGGCCAGCACTGGGAGGGGAAGGGGTTCCCGAGCGAGTTCTACTCGCTGGGCGGCATCGGCCCGGGCATTCCCGTGCGCGCCACCGTCACCAGCTTCGGGCCCGTGCTGCTCTCCAAGGTGCTGCAGCTCAACCAGACGCAGGAGCAGTCGCTGGGCCTGATCTTCCACTACGCGGACCAGAAGGGTCTTGAGCTGCACGACCTGAAGGATCTGCGGGCCGTCGTCACCTTCCTGACCTCGGATGAAGGCAAGCCGGAGATCAAGAACATCGGGGGCCTGTCGTCGGTCACCGCCGGGGTCATCCTGCGGGCGCTCACCGCCTTCGAGGCGCAGGGCATGGATCCCTTCTTCGGCAATCCCGAGTTCGACGTGAGCGAGTTCCTGCGGACCGCTCCGGACGGGCGCGGGCAGGTGTCCGTCCTTGAGCTGCCCGCCGTGCAGGACAAGCCGCATCTGTTCTCCACGTTCCTGATGTGGATGCTCGCCGATCTGTTCAACAACCTTCCCGAGGTCGGCGACCTGGAGAAGCCCAAGCTGGTGTTCTTCTTCGACGAGGCGCATCTGCTCTTCAACGGCGCCAGCAAGGCGTTCCTGGAGTCGATCACGCAGACCGTGCGGCTCATCCGGTCCAAGGGCATCGGCGTGTTCTTCGTGACGCAGACGCCCAAGGACGTGCCGGCCGATGTGCTCGCCCAGCTCGGCAACCGGGTCCAGCACGCCCTGCGGGCCTTCACGCCCGAGGACCAGAAGGCGCTGAAGGCCACGGTGAAGACCTTCCCCAACTCCCCGTACGACCTGGAGGAGTTGCTGACCGGTCTGGGCACGGGTGAGGCCGTGATCACCGTGCTGAGCGAGAAGGGTGCGCCGACCCCCGTCGCCGCCACCCGGCTGCGGGCGCCGGAGTCGCTGATGGGGCCGATCGACGCGGGCGCGCTGGAGCAGGCCGTGCGGAGTTCGCTGCTGTACGCGCGGTACGCGGAGCCGGTCGATCCGGAGTCGGCGTACGAGAAGCTCAGCGCGCAGAAGGCCGAGACCGACGCCCAGAAGCAGGCCGAGCTGGACGCCAAGGAGGCCGAGAAGGCCGCGCGGGCGGCGGGAAGGGCGGGGCCGGGCCAGGATGCCTCGATGGTCGACCAGGTGGTGGGCAGCGGCATCTTCAAGTCCCTTGCCCGGTCGCTCGGTACGCAGATCGGGCGGGAGATCTCGCGCTCGATCTTCGGTACGCGCAGACGCTGAGCGCAGGCGCTGAACGAGGTCCGGCCCGGACATCCACTACGGGATGTCCGGGCCGGACCCTTTCTTCGACTTCTTCAACGGAGCCTGATCGGCGCGGGGTTGTTACTCCGCGACCTCGTCGTGGTCGGAGTGCAGGCCGCCGCCGCTGCCGTCGCCGCCCGTGGTGGGCTTGGACACGACCGGCTTGCCGAGCGAGCTCAGGTCGTGGGCGTACGTGCCCACGGAGTTGGCGATGACACCGATGTTGATGCCGAACGCCTTCATGTTGATGTTCTTCAGGTCGTCGCACTTGGCGTGGTAGCAGGAGTCGTACGCGACCCCGGCGGTGCCGCCGAACAGCTTGGCCTGGTTCTCGGTCTTGACGCCCTCGGCGCCGGTGAAGGTGCCGCCGGAGGGGATGCCGACCTCGATGAACGGACCGTAGTCGGAGCGGCCGGAGAAGTCCGTGCCCTCGTGCGGCTCGCCCTTGGAGTCGAGGAACTCGTTGATGTCGCGCTCGAGTTGGGCCGAGCCCTCGGGGCCGGGGCCCGAGCCCTCGCCGTCCGAGTCGTCACCGTCGTAGATGAACTGGCCGTAGTTCGGCGAGGCGATCATGTCGAAGTTCAGATAGAGCTTGATCTGCTTCTTCTGCGCCTCGGTGAGCCGGGAGACGTACGACTCCGAGCCGACCAGGCCGAGCTCCTCGGCCGACCAGAAGGCGAACTTCACCTTGTTGCGCGGCTGCTTGCCGTGCCGGGTGTTCTCGGCGAGCTCGTCGGCGACCTCTAGGAGGCCGGCCGTGCCGGAGCCGTTGTCGTTGATGCCGGGGCCCGCGGTGACCGAGTCGAGGTGGGCGCCGAGGAACACGGTGTTGTCCGCGCTGCCGCCGCGGGTCTCCGCGATCACGTTCTTCGTCGTACGGGTCTCCAGCAGCTGGCGGACCTCGAAGTTGACCGTGACCTCGCCCGCCGCGACATCGGCCGCGAGGGCCGTGCCCTCGGCCTGGCTGAGGCCGGCCGTCGGGATCCTGCCGTCCTTCGGGTCGCCGAGGGTGCCGGACAGGGCGCCCTCGGTGTTGTTGTAGATGATCGCGCCGACGGCGCCCGCCTCGGACGCCGCGATCTGCTTCTGCGCGAAGGTGCAGCCGCCGCGCTTGATCAGGGCGATCTTGCCGGTGAAGGCGCCGGCCGCGTAGTCGGTGGCCTCGCAGCCGGACGTGGCGTCCACGGTCGCGGCCGCGAGCGCGGCCTTGATGCCGCCCTCCGGCGTGGACTTCGTGTACGTCATCGCCGCGATGCCGAGAGCGCGCGGCGTGGGCGTGAGGACGGACGCCTTCTCGGCGAGCGTCTCGGTGTACGTGAAGTCGAAGGTGTCGTAACTGACCTTGTAGCCGGCCTTCTTGAGCACCTTGTAGACGTATTCGGCGGACTTCTCGTGGCCCGGCGTGCCGGCCGCGCGGTTGCCGCCGTTGGCATCGGCTATGGCCTGCAGCGCCTTCAGGTGCTTGTAGGCGTCCTTCGCGGACGACTCCCTGACCAGCTTCTTCGAGAGGTTCTTGGCGTCCTTGGCAGGGTTGCCGTGGTGGCCGTGACCGCCGCCGTGGGCTCCGGCCGTGCCGGCGGAGGCGAGCAGCAGCGGAGTCGCGAGCGCGACGGCGGCGAGGGCCGCGACGGATCTGCGCGAGGTCTTGGGTGATGCGTTCACAGAGGTCCTTCCCCGGGGATGTGCGAACGAGGTGGGAGGGACGGTAGCGATCCGTGCGGCCTTCGAAAAGGGGTTACCTGCAACTCCTGTTCGGTTTCGCCGGATTGGCCCCGCATGTACCGCGCATGCGGGGCCACCTGGTCAATTCCGGTTACGTGGAGTTGATCCTTCCGGTTCTGGGCGGGTCTCGGCCGGCTGCTCGGCCTGCTGTTCCTGCTCGGGCCGGCTCTTCTCGTTGCGTACGGCTTCGGCACGCAGCAGGGCGTGCAGGGCCGCGTAGGGATCGATGGGCATGGGGGTGTCCTTGCGCTGGTTCGTCCGACTGGTCCTTGGATGGCGGGACCGTCAGCAGCGCAGGACGGGCGAGTGCTGTGGGCAGGCGCTCCGTGCGGGGTGAGGGGCGGGCGTGACCTGCGGGGGTGCCGGGCGGTGGGGCACGGCCGGGCGCTCGGTGGGGCGGGGCACGACGCGGCGGGCCGGGATCCGTGACTCGGTGTCGGACGCGGCGTCGACGTACGCCTCGGAACCGGCCTCACCGGACACGGCGTACACCGGGGCGACCGCTTGGGCGGGGACGGTCACCAGGGCCGTGGAGAGCAGCGCGACCAGCACGACGAGGGCCCTGGAGACCCACGGGACGTACCGGAACGCACTCATGGGACTCATGTCCCCGGGCCGGGCGGATCCGCACCGCGACCGGTGGCAGATCCGCCCGGAAGGCGTACGCGTATGCCTATGAACTGCGCGCATACGCCTGCGATCTATGCGTACACCTGCGAGCTATGCGTACGCCTGCGAACTAGGCGTCCGCGTCGCCGCTCAGGCGCTGCACGCCCTTCAGGAGCACGGAGTGGTCGAGGTCGCCCCAGCCCTGGGCCCGGGCGGAGGCGATCAGTTGGGCCGCGACCGCGCCGACCGGCAGGACCGCGCCGACGGAGCGGGCCGCGTCCGTGACGATGCCCATGTCCTTGTGGTGCAGGTCGACCTTGAAGCCCGGCTGGTAGTCCTGGAGCAGGAAGTTGTCCATCTTGCGGGTCAGGACGGTGGAGCCGGCGAGCCCGCCGTTCAGGACTTCGAGGGCCGCCTTCAGGTCGACGCCGGACTTCTCGAGGAAGTTCACGGCCTCGGCGCAGGCCTGCAGATTGATCGAGACGATCAGCTGGTTCGCGGCCTTCACGGTCTGGCCGGCGCCGTGCGGACCGCAGTGCACGATCGTCTTGCCCATCGCCTGAAGGACCGGCACGGCCGCGTCGAAGTCGGCCTTCTCGCCGCCGACCATGATGGAGAGCACGGCCTCGATCGCGCCCGCCTCGCCGCCGGAGACCGGGGCGTCCAGGACGCGGATGCCCTTGGCGGCGGCCTTCTCGGCCAGCTCGATCGAGGTCTGCGGGGTGATGGAGGAGTGGTCGATGAGGAGGGCGCCCGAGGGCGCGTTCTCCAGGATGCCGTCCTGGCCGTACGCGACCGCCTCGACCTGCGGGGACGCGGGCACCATGGTGATCACGACATCGGCGTCCCGGACGGCCTCGGCGATGGTGGCGGCCGCCGTGCCGCCGGCCTCGACGAGCGGGGCGGTCTTCTCCGGGCTGCGGTTCCAGCCGGTGACCGTGTGGCCCGCGCGCACCGGGTTGATGGCCATCGGGCTGCCCATGATGCCGAGGCCGATGAAGCCGATCTTCGCCATTGCCGTGTCCCTGCTTCCGTTAAGTCCGCACGTCCATTAAGTCCGCACGTCCATTGATTTCCGCTATACGGAACCAATTCTCCGTTTTACGGAATCACGTGGGCCTGGTGGGGTCAAGCCTTGGCGGCCTTGGCCGCCGCCTTCGCCTCCTGCTTGAAGGCCCGCACCTTCACCAGGGACTCGGGTCCCGTGATGTCCGCCGCCGACCGGTAGGAGCCCGCCTCGCCGTACGCGCCCGCCGCCTCGCGCCAGCCCTTGGGGCGTACGCCGTACTGCTTGCCGAGGAGCGCCAGGAAGATCCGCGCCTTCTGGTCGCCGTAGCCGGGCAGCGCCTTCAGGCGGGCCAGGAGCTCCTTGCCGGTCGCCGCGTCGGACCAGAGCGCGGTCGGGTCGCCGTCGTACTCGTCGACCAGGTACTGGCACAGCTGCTGCACCCGCTTGGCCATCGAGCCCGGGTAACGGTGCACGGCCGGCTTGGTCTTGAGCAGTTCGGCGAAGGCGTCCGGGTCGTACGCCGCGATGTCGTGGGCGTCGAGATCGTCCGCCTCCATGCGCCCGGCGATGGTGTGCGGGCCCGCGAAGGCCCACTCCATCGGGATCTGCTGGTCGAGCAGCATGCCGACCAGGGCTGCCAGGGGGCTGCGGCCCAGCAGTTCGTCGGCCTCGGGCTGCTGTGCGAGATGGATCTCGGGGTGGGTCGCGGCGGTCTTCTTCGCGGTCTTCTTGGCTGCTCCGGTCATGCCTCGATGATCGCGCCCCGGGATGCGGCGTGCATGCGTACCCCCTTGTCCACAGGCCTGTGGACGGGAGCGGATGTGCGCCGGACGTACATGTGTCCACTCTCCGTACGCGGCTTGCCCGACAGGACTACTCTGCGTATGCGGCGCCCCCAGACCCCGGCTTCGTCCGCTCGACGACTACGGGAGAAGCCTCCTCAGGAGATGGGGATCAATGGCCACGGAACACTCCGTGCACCTCGCGCCGAACGGCACTTATCGCGTGGTGCGCGCCGATGGTGAGCTCGATCTGGCGACGGCCGGTGAATTCGGAGCGCGGCTGCACGATGCCGAAGCACTCGGTCCCTGGTACTCGGCCCGGCTGATCGTGGACCTGAGTGCCGTGACGTTCATAGACGGCAGTGTGCTTCCCGCACTGCTCGGCGCGGAGGAACGTTCGGTTCGCGAGGGCGGCTGGACCAGGATTGTTTACACTCGGCGCAGCATCTCGATGCTGTTCAGGGTCGCCGGGCTCATGGACCGCTTTCCCCCTTACGCAACCGTGCCGGACGCATGGCGCGGCATAGTCTCCGATGTCCCTTGAGGCCCGGGAAGCAGGCGAGTTGCGGTGGTCAGTGCCCGGATGGCAGATGTCCTCCGTCTCCTCCGCCCCGGCGTGGGTGTGCCGCACGACCACTCCTCCATGTGCGCCGAAGCGCTCGGCGTGACCGGCCTGGCCGTCTCGCTCGTCCTGGAGCACGGACACACGGAGCTCGTGTGGTGCTCGGGCCCGGAGAGTGCGGCCTTCGAGGACGTGCAGTTCACCCTCGGGACGGGCCCGGGGCCCGATGCGATCAGGTCGGGCGAGGCCGTGCTCACGCCCGACCTGAAGACGGTGTCGGCACAGCGCTGGCCGGCGCTGCTCGCCGAGCTGAACGGTCATGCCGTGGGCTCCGTCTTCAGTTTCCCGCTGGTCGTCGGTGCGATCCGGGTGGGCGTGATGACGATGGTGCAGTCCTCGCCGCACATGCTGACCCAGGAACAGACCAGTGACGCGCTGGTGCTCAGCTATGCACTGACCGCGTTGTTCCTGGGCGGCCGGGACCAGGACGAGGACCCGCACGTGCTGCGCCGGGCCGTGGTGCACCAGGCGACCGGCATGGTCAGCGTGCAGCTGGGGGTGAGCCTGGCCGAGGCCCTGCTCAGGCTGCGCGGGCACGCGTACAGCACGGGACGTCCTGTCGGTGAAATCGCCGAGGACGTGGTAGCCAGGCGGCTCCGCTTGGACGACGATGAGAACGGGCCTCGTTCGCCCGAAGGTGAGAGGGGATGAGCGTGATGGCCCGCGAACAACGCCTTACCGAGGTCTTTGTGGAGGTGGCGGACTCCCTGATCGACGACTTCGACGTGATCGACCTGCTGCAGGTCCTTTCCGCCCGTTGTGTGGAGCTGCTCGACGTCTCGGCCGCCGGGATCATGCTCGCCGATCAGCACGGCGACCTGCAGATGATCGCCGCGTCCGACGAGCGGGCCCGGCTGCTCGAACTGTTCGCGCTGCAGCACGACCAGGGGCCGTGCGTGGCGTGCTACCGGAGCGGGCAGCCGCGGACCAACATCCAACTCGCCGCCGCCGAGGCCACGTTGGGCTGGACGGTCTTCGCCCAGCGGGCGCTGGATTCGGGGTACGTCATCACGCACGCCCTGCCGTTGCGTCTGCGGGACCGGGTGGTGGGGGCGCTCAACCTCTTCCACAGCGAGCCGCGCCTGCTGACGCCCGAGGACGTCCGGCTCGGACAGGCCCTCGCCGATGTGGCGACCATCGCGCTCCTTCAGCAGCGCACGCTCGAACAGAGCTACATGGAGCGCGGGCAGCTGCAGGCCGCGCTCAACAGCCGCATCGTGATCGAGCAGGTCAAGGGGATTCTGGCCGAGCGCTGGGGCGTCTCCGTCGACGAGGCCTTCGGGGCCTTCCGGGCCTATGCGCGGGCGAAGCAGCTGCGGCTGTCCGACCTGGGGCGGGAGGTCGTCGAGGGCACCTTCGACACGGCGAGGCTGCCGCGGCCCGGGGCTTAGAGGCCCAGGGGCCGCTGAGGGGGGCGATGACCAGCCCCGCCCGGCCGTCAGCTGTGGTGGGGGTGGGGCCCCCGTGGTCGACTTGTCCGTATGGGCCATGATCATGGGGCGCCGAGTGCCGCGGCCGGCACGCTGAGCGGTACGTACCGCAAGCGCCTGGTGTGGACCATCTGCATCAGCGTGTTCATCACCCTGCTCCAGGTGGTCGGCGGGCTGCTCTCCGGGAGCCTCGCGCTGCTCGCCGACGCCGCGCACAGCATGACCGACGCGATCGGCGTCTCGCTCGCACTCGGGGCCATCACCCTCGCCCAGCGGGCGCCCACGCCGCGGCGGACCTTCGGGTTCTACCGGGTGGAGATCTTCTCCGCCGTGCTCAACGCGCTGCTGCTGCTCGGCATCTTCGTCTGGGTGCTGATCTCGGCGATCAAGCGGTTCAACGAGCCCGTCGAGGTGCAGGGCGGACTGACCATGGTCGTCGCCGTGCTCGGGCTCGCCGCCAATCTGGTGGGCCTGTGGATGCTGCGGGACGCCAAGGACCACTCGCTGAACCTGCGCGGGGCGTATCTCGAAGTGCTCGGGGACGCGCTCGGGTCGGTGGCCGTCATCGTCGGTGCCGCGATCATCTTCTTCACCGGGTGGCAGGCCGCCGACCCGATCGCGGCGATCGTCATCGGACTGCTGATCGTGCCCAGGTCCTTCTCGCTGCTCAAGGACGCCGCCCATGTGCTGCTCGAGGCGACGCCGCAGGACATGGACCTCGCGGAGGTGCGGCGCCATCTGCTCGACGAGGGCGGCGTCGTCGACGTACACGATCTGCATGCCTGGACCGTGACTTCGGGGATGCCGGTCCTGACGGCGCACGTCGTGGTGGACCCGGACACGTTGCGGGCCGAGGACCAGGGGCAGCTCCTTGGCCGGCTGCAGGGGTGCCTCGGCGATCACTTCGACGTGGCGCATTCGACGCTGCAGCTGGAACCCGTCGGGCATGTCGAAGGAGGGCATCTTCATGAGTGAGGTCACCGACAGGCTGTCCGATGCCAATCTGGCCGACCTGATCAAGAACCATGACGTCGTCCATCTCCAGCAGTGGCTCGCCGACCGGCCCGCGTACGAGATCGCCGACGAGATCTCCCGTGCCGACACGGTCGCCGCCGGTGTCATCTTCCGGCTCCTTGAGAAGGACCGGGCCGTCGAGATCTTCCGGGAGCTGGACGGCGGCGAGCAGCAGAAGGTCCTTTCCGCCGTACGGGACCACTCCTTCCGCGAGATCGTGGAAGGGATGGAGCCGGACGACCGGGCCCGGCTGCTCGGCGAGGCGCCGGCGGGGTTCACCCAGCGGGTGCTCGCGGGACTCAGCTCGCACGAGCGGGAGCTCACGGCGAAGTTGCTCGGCTATGACGCGGGGACCGTCGGGCGGTGGATGACGCCCGAGGTGGTGCTGCTCAAGGAGCAGGCGAACGTGGGGGAAGCGCTGGCGCGGGTGCGGCGGGACGGGCCCGACGCGGAGTCCGTCTATACGTTGCCGGTCGTCGATGTCGGGCGGCATCTGATCGGCGTGGTGACGTTGCGGGACCTGGTGCTCGCGGATCCCGGTGATCCGCTGGAGGGGCTGGTCGACCGGGCGCAGCTGCGGGCGCGGGCCACCGACACCGCCGAGTCGGCGGCGCGGCTGATGCAGGAGGCCAACCTGTATGACCTGCCGGTGGTCGACAGTGAGGACCAGGTGGTCGGGCTGCTCACCATCGACGATGCCTTCGAGGTGATCGAGGCCGCCGACACCGAGGACATCGCGCGGCAGTCCGCGGCCAGTCCGCTGGTCGGGCACTACATGTCGGTGGGCGTGGGGAAGGTCGCCCGGTCGCGGGTGGTGTGGCTGTTGCTGCTCATCATCGCGGCGACGCTGACGGCGAAGGTGCTGCAGGCGTTCGAGGGGGAGTTGGAGGAGGTGGTCTCGCTGGCCATCTTCATTCCCCTGCTCGTCGGGACCGGGGGCAATGTCGGGGCCCAGGCGGCGACCGGTGCGGTGCGGGCCATCGCGGTGGGGGAGGTGCGGCCCGGGGATGTGCTCAAGGTGGCGTGGCGGGAGTGCCGGGTGGGGTTTCTGCTCGGGGTGATGTTGGGGGCGGTGGGGCTGGGGTTCGCGTTCCTGATGGTGCATGAGGGCGGGGTTGCGCTGACGGTGGGGCTGACGTTGGTGCTGGTGTGTGCGTGGGCTGCGGTCATCGGGGGCGGGATGCCTTTGCTCGCGCGGAAGTTGGGGATTGATCCGGCGGTCATCTCTGCCCCTCTGGTGACCACCTTTGTCGATGCGACGGGGCTGATCATTTACTTCCTGATCGCTCGGGTGGTGTTGGGGCTTTGAACTTTCCCCACCCCGCCCCGCCCCTTCCCGAAAGTCCTGCGGACGGCCTGGGGCTTCGCCCCTAGAACCCCGAATCGGCCTTCGGCCTCTGTCCTCAAGCGCCGGACGGGCTGACTTTGTCAGCCCGTCCGGCGCTTGAGGACTTTCGGGAAGGGGCGGACAGGGGTAAAAGAAACCAGGATCCCGTTAAGCTGGACGCATGCCCGAACCCGTGAACCCAGCCCCCGCCCCGGAACCCGGCACCGTCCGCCCCGGCGGCCGCACCGCACGGGTGCGGGCCGCTGTGCTGGAGGCCGCGGGGGACGCCCTCGCCGAGCAGGGGTTCGCCGCGCTCGATCTCGCGGAGGTGGCGCAGCGGGCCGGGGTCGGGAAGACCACCGTGTACCGGCGGTGGGGCACGACCACGGCCCTGGTCGCCGATCTGCTGCTCGACATGGCCGAGCAGTCCGCGCCCCGCGCCGACACCGGCTCGCTGGCAGGGGATCTGCGGGCCAACGCCCAGCTGGTGCGGCGGACGCTCACCGATGCCCGGCAGGGGCCGCTCTTCAAGGCGATGATCGCGGCCGCGACCTGCTCCGAGCAGACCGAGGCCGCGCTGCACCGGTTCTACGAGACCCGGATCGAGGAGTGGGCCGGATGTGTGGAACAGGCCGTGCTCAGAGGGGAGTTGGCGGACACGACCGACACCCGTGAGGTGGTGCGTGCCGTGTCCGCACCGCTCTACTACCGGCTGCTCGCCAGTGGCGGCCCGCTCGACGAGGCCACCGCCGACCGGGCCGCCGACGCGGCGGTGGCGGCGGCCAAGGCGGGCGCGTACAGCAGGAGCTAGGAGCTAGGAGCTGATCGGATCAAGCTTGCAGGCTCAGCCCCGGCTCGGTCCCGACCCGGCCCCCGTCGACTCGATGGCCCCGGCGATCTCCGCCAGGTCCGCCTCCGTCAGCCGGACCGCGCCGGCGCCCGCCCAGCCGTCGACCTGCTCGGGCGTGCGGGCCCCGACGATCGCGCCGGTGATGCCCGGCCAGGCGAGGGTCCAGGCCAGGGCGGCCTCCGCCACCGAGATGCCATGGCGGGCCGCGACCGGGCGCAGGGCGTCGGCCAGGGCGAGGTTGGCGGTGAGGCCGGTGGTGAAGTCGGGGTGGGAGCGGCGCCAGTCCTCGGCGGGCAGGGATGCCACGCGGGAAGCCGAGAACGTGCCGGTGAGCAGGCCCGACTGCATCGGCGAGTACACGATCACGCCCGTGTCATGGGCGTGCGCCCAGGCGATCTCGGGGGCGGCGGCGCGGTTGATCGCCGAGAAGGGCGGCTGGATCGCGTCGACGTGGGCGATCGCCTCGGCGCGCTCCAGCTCCGCCACCGAGTGGTTGGACAGGCCGATCGCCCGCACCTTGCCCTCGGCCTTCAGGTCGGCCATGAGCTGCCAGTACTCCTCCAGGGGCGTGGCGTTGGGGGAGATCCCCGTGCTGTCCTCGCCGCCGCTGTAGGCGAAGGACTCGCCCGTGTCCGGCCAGTGCACCTGGTAGAGGTCGATCTGCTCGACGTTCAGGCGGCGCAGCGAGTCTTCGAGTTCACGGCGTACGCTCGCCGGCTTCATGGTGCGGACGGGGGCGGCCGTGGGGTCGGCGGGGTCGCCGACCAAGCCTGCCTTGGTGAACAGGAACGGGCGGTCGGCGGCGGGCAGTTGGGCCACCGCCTTGGCCACGACCTCCTCGGAGTGGCCGAGGCCGTAGTAGGCGGCGGTGTCGATCCAGTTCACGCCGGACTCGACGGCCCGCACGATCGAGGCGACCGACCGCGCGTCGTCCGTCTCGCCCCAGCTGTAGGCCCAGCCGCTGCCGGACACGGCCCAGGAGCCGAAGCCGGTGCGGGAGATGTTCATGCCGGTGGTGCCCAGTGCGGTGGTGGCGGGTGCGGTGGTGGTGGAGTTGTTGCTGCTCATGAGGGAGCTCTCTTCCGGGGAGCGCGTACGTGTGTCACGTACTGGGATGACGTTTGTGCTGGTGACGCCCGTGTTGTTGGATCGGGCGCATGGGGAGCAAAGAAGACTTGGGGGCGTTTCTGCGGTCGCGCCGGGCCCGGATCCAACCGGAGCAGGCGGGCCTGCGGCAGTTCGGCGGGCGGCGCCGGGTGCCGGGGCTGCGGCGCGAGGAGCTGGCGCAGCTGGCCGGGGTGAGCGTGGACTACTACACGCGGTTCGAGCAGGGGCGGGCCGAGCGGGTCTCGGACGAGATCGTGGACGCGGTGGCGTCCGCGCTGCGGCTCGACAAGGACGAGCGCGCCCATCTGCGCGACCTGGTCCACCCGGCGAGTTCGGGCCCCGCACCCGCCCAGGTGGTCCGGCCTGGTCTGCTGCGCCTGCTCGACTCGATGGGGGACACCCCGGCGTTCGTGGTGGGGCGGCGTACGGACCTGCTCGCCTGGAACCCGGTGTTCGCGGCCCTGGTCACCGACCTGGGCGCGCTGCCCGTCGAGCGGCGCAACAAGGCCTGGTTGCTGTTCCTGGACGACGAGGTGGGCGGCCGCTTCGTGAACCGGGAGACCAAGCAACGCGATCTGGTCGCCTATCTGCGGATGGACCTGGGACGCCACCCGGACGACCCGGCCTTCGCCCAGCTGATCGACGAACTGACCCTGAAGAGCGCCGACTTCCGCCGGCTCTGGGCCGAGCAGGAGGTGCGGGACAAGGGGCACGGCGGGTACCACCTGCGCCATCCGGCGGTCGGCGAGTTCACGCTGCAGTACGAGACGCTGCGGCTGCCCGACGAGCCGGACCAGGCCCTCATCACCTATACGGCAGAACCCGGTTCCCCTTCGGAGGCGGCACTTCGGGTCATCGCGGAGCTGGCGGCGGGCAAGGAGTGGGTCACACCTGTCGCGTCGGCATCACGGTGAGCTCGGGGATGTTGACCTCGCGCGGCAGCGCGGCGGCGAAGGCGATGATCTCGGCGACGTCCTCGGCCTCCAGGAACTTGAAGGCCTCGCGCTGCTGCTCCACCCAAGCCGTGACGTTCGGGTCGGAGATGGTGCCCTGCAGTTCGGTGGCGACGAAGCCGGGCTCGACGGTCGTCACGCGGACGTGCTTCGGGGCCAGTTCGGCGCGGATCGTACGGGAGAAGTGGTTGAGCGCGGCCTTCGTCGCGTTGTAGACCGCGAAGCCGGGGAAGACCTGGCGGGATGCCACGGACGAGACGTTGAACAGGTCGACCGTGCGGCCCTCGCCCGCCGCCGCGAGCAGCGCCGGGACGAACAGGTCGACCAGGCCCAGCTGCGCGGTCAGGTTGATGTCGATCTGGCGGCGCCAGTTCTCGGCGCGGCCCTCAGCCGGGTCGAAGACCATCACCCCGGCGCTGTTGACCACGAGGTCGACCGAGCCGAGCTCCTCGGCGATGAGGGCGGCGGCCGCCTCGACGGCGCCGGCGTCGGTGAGGTCGACCGGTACGGCGAGCGCGTGGTGGCCCAGTTCGGCGGCGAGCGCCTCCAGGCGGTCCGCGCGGCGGGCGAGCAGGGCGACCTTGGCGCCCCGGGCGACGAGGAGGCGGGCGGTGGCGGCGCCGATGCCGCTGGAGGCGCCGGTGACGACCGCGACCCGGTCCTTGAGGGGCTGGGTGGTGGTGGCGAGGTCGGCGGTGATGCTGGTCATGACGGACGAACCCTTCGGTGGGGCCCGGCGGTTCGTGCTCCGCCGGGCTGGTGAGATCCATCCTGCGGGCCCGGCGCGACCCCACCCAGTGCTCCGCTCAGCCCCCGTATCGCCAACGTAGGTCTGCTGGAACCACCCTTGGCGTCCTTGGTGGTTCAGTGGTGCCAGGCCTTGCCGTCGGTGTTGTGGATCATGCGCTGGAGGACCTTCAGGGTGGTGAGCAACTCCTCGTCGGAGACGCCCTGATGGATCTGGGCGAGGGTCTTCGTCTGCCGCTGCCCGGCCTCCTGCAGCAACTCGGTGCCCTTGGGCGTCAGTACGAGATGCCGCTCGGCGTCGGTCGCGAGCACGTCGCGCTCGACCAGGTTGTCGATCTCCGGGCCCAGCGCGTCGCCGACGCCCAGATAGCCCTTCAGCATGGCGGTGACCTCCTCGCGGGTCTGCTCGCCGACGGCCGCGCGGTTGATGACCCACCACTGGGGCTGGGTGAGGTCGACCTCGGCGAGGCCGGCGCGGATGTGGCCGACGACGGACTTGTGGGCGGCCCAACTCCAGTAGCCGATGGGCTGGTTGAGGAGTTCGGCGTCGCTGTGCGAGTACGTGAAGGTGTCCATGCGGCAAACGTAGAACCTCAATCAAGCTTGAGGTCAAGTCGTGGTCGTGGCCGTCTCCGGCCAACACGGCGATATCCCCCGCACCGGTGAGGACGCGGCCCGCGACGCCCGCCGATACTGGCAGCGCCTCCCGACCGAGGAGCCGCCCCATGTCCCGGAAGTTCCCCCTCTTCGACCGTCTGCGCGCCCTGTGGACCACTCATCCGTACGCCGTCGACCTCGCCCTCGCCGCCCTCGTCACGTTCGCCGTGTCCGTGCAGCACTGGCTGCCCGAGTCGGGCGGCGACGAGGTGTCCTGGCCGGGCTTCGTGCTCGGCGTCGGCACGGCGGTGCCGCTGATCTGGCGGCGCCGCGCGCCGTTCACCGTGGCCTGTGCGGTGACCGTGTTCATGGTGGCCATGGCGTACTACCACCGGCCGCCGCCCGACGTGGCCTACGGCGGCCTGGTCGCGCTCTACACCGTGTCCGCCCTGGCCAGGCCCTGGCAGCGGCGGGCGATGCTGGTGGGCTGGATCGTCGGCGCCTCGCTGACCATGACGTTCAAGGAGCATGCGGAGCCCTTCGAGTACGTCTTCCACCTGCTGAGCTTCGCCGCCGCCTACGGCCTGGGCGTACTCAGCCGCACCCAGCGCGCCTACACCGAGGCCCTGGAGGACCGGGCCCGCCTCCTGGAGCGCGAGCGCGCCCACGAGACCGCGCGGGCGGTGGCCCAGGAGCGGTCCCGGATCGCCCGCGACATGCACGACATCCTCGCCCACGCGGTCTCCCTGATGGTGGTGCAGGCCGAGGCGGGGCCGGTGGTGGTCCGCTCCGACCCGGCGCGCGCGGAGGCGGCCTTCGACGCGATCGCGTCGAGCGGGCGGGATGCGATGGTGCAACTCCGCCGGATCCTGGGTGTGTTGAGGGACCAGGGGCCCGGCCCGCTGACCCCCCAGCCGGGCGTCGCCGGCCTGCCCGAGCTGGTGCGGGAGGTGGGGCGGGCGGGGCTGCGGGTGTCGCTGCGCGGGCTGGAGGGGGCTCGGCCGCTGCATCCTGATGTGGAGGTGGCGGTGTATCGGGTGGTGCAGGAGGCTCTGACCAATACGGTGAAGCATGCGCGGGCTTCGGCCGTCCTGGTCCAACTGGGTTGGGGCGATGAGGAGTTGGTGGTGACGGTGGAGGATGACGGTCGGGGCTTCCCGGACCCGTCGTCCCATGGTGGTGCCGGTCATGGCTTGATCGGGATCCGGGAACGGGCGGTGGCGTGCGGCGGGTCCGCGGAGGCGGGGCCGGTCCCGGGTGGTGGGTTCCGGGTGACGGTCCGGGTGCCCTCTGCTGCAGGCTTTTCCCCCACCCCGCCCCTTCCCGTAAGGCTGCCGCCGGCTTGAAAAGATTGTCCTCAAACGCCGGACGGGCTGGTAGAACCAGCCCGTCCGGCGTTTGAGGACACCGCCCGTAGGGCGGAAGGCTTCGCAGAATTTCGGGAAGGGGCGGGGTGGGGGATCGTATGAGCATCCGGGTAGTCGTCGCCGACGACCAAGAGCTGGTCCGCAGTGGCTTCGCCATGATCCTCGAAGCCCAGCCCGACATCGAGGTGGTCGCAGAAGCGGGTGACGGCTCGCAAGCCGTCCGGGCCGTGGCCCAACACACCCCCGACGTACTCCTCCTGGACATCCGCATGCCCGGCATGGACGGCCTGGAGGCCGCCCGGCTCGTCTGTGCCCAGTCCGGCTGCCGCGTGGTCATGCTCACCACCTTCGACCTCGACGAATACGTCTACGAGGCCCTGTACGCGGGAGCCAGCGGCTTCCTGCTCAAGGACGTGCGCCGGGACGACCTGGTGCACGCGGTCCGCGTCGTGGCCGCGGGCGACTCCCTGCTCGCCCCCTCCGTCACCCGCCGCCTGGTCGCCGACATCGTGAGCAGACGCCGCACCGCCGCCCAGGAGAGCCCCGCGGCCGCGCGCGACCGCCTCGCCGTGCTCACCGCCCGCGAGGAGGAGACCCTTCGCCTGCTGGCCCGCGGCCTCACCAATGCCGAGATCGCCGCCGACTTCGTGGTCAGCGATCACACGGTGAAGACCCATGTCAGCAATGTGCTCAGCAAGTTGGGGCTGCGCGATCGCGTACAGGCCGTGATCTGCGCGTACGAGACGGGCCTGGTCGTCCCGGGCACGGACTGAACTCCGCAGCCCGATCCGGCCCTCGCCCGCACGGGGGAGCCGGACCCCCCGCCTCGCCCGCCCGGGGGACCCCCGCAAATCCCTCTGCCCGGCGTTCTGAAGCCGCCCCTCCCGGCGGACCGTAAGCGGTGAGCAATCGGACACGCCCCGAGGAGGGACCATGCTCTCCGCACTCGCCAGGACGGCGACCCGTCGCCCGCTCACCGTGATCCTCGTATGGCTGCTGCTTCTGTTCCTCGGCTTCGGCTTCGGCACGGGCGTCTTCGACCGGCTCTCGGACGCCGTGCCGGACATCCCCGGCACGGAGTCGGACCGTACGGAACACCTGATGGAGGAGCTCGACCCGGCCGGCAGCGACATGACCGCCGTCGTCGCCGGTACGGAGGTGGCGAGGCTCCGCCCGCAGATCGAGCGCGCCGTCGCCGACGTACGGAACACGAAGGGAGTCGCGGAAGTCCCCGACCCCTTCACCACCCCCGGCCTCACCGCCGAGGACGGCCGGGCCCTGCTGATCCCCGTCGTCTTCGAGGGCGGCCTCGACGAGGACGCCGAGGACGACGCCATCGAGGACGCGGCCGGCCGGCTGCGGCAGATTGACGCGCCCCAAGTGCACGTCAGCGGCGGAGAGTTGCTCGGGCAGCAGATGGGTGAGCGGGCGGAGCAGGACGTCAAGAACGCGGAGATCATCACGCTGCCCGCCGTGCTGCTCCTGCTGCTGATCATCTTCGGCGGACTGCGCGCCGCCGGCCTGCCGCTCGTCGTGACGGTCTGCGGCGTGGGCGGGGCGTTCCTGATCCTGTTCGGCTTCAGCCAGGTCACCGAGATCTCGCTGTACGTCGTCCAGATCACCACGATGATGGGGCTCGGGCTCGCCGTCGACTACGCGCTGCTGATGGTCATGCGCTTCCGTGAGGAGCGGCGCGGCACCGAGTCCACCGACGCCGACGATGTGGTCGAGGCGGTGCACCGGACCGTCGCGCACGCCGGGCGGACCGTGCTGTTCTCCGGGCTCACCGTGGCCGTCAGCCTGGCCGGGCTGCTCGTCTACCCGAGTCCCTTCCTGCGCTCAATGGGCCTGGCGGTGGGGGCGGTTGTGGTCGTCGACATGCTGGCCGCGGTCACGCTGGTGCCGGCACTGCTGACCAGGTTCGGGCGGAAGATCGCGCCCGCCAAGGCCAGGGCGAAGCCTGCCGGGCGGGAGCCCGGGGCGGTCTTCGCCCGCCTTGCGCGCTTCTCGATCCGGCGGCCGCTGCTCGTCGTGACCGTCGTGGTGGCCGGGCTCGTGGTGCTCGCGCTGCCCGCCCTCGGCATGAAGATCGCGGTGGGGGACGCGCGTTCGCTGCCCAAGGACACCGAGGCACGGCAGCTGTACGACACCGTGGGCGCGCACTTCCCGGCAGGCACGGGCATCGACCCGATCACGGTCCTGATCCGGCCCGGGGCGCCGCGCGACTGCGCGCGCAAGATCCGGGCGCTGCCCGGGATCGCGGCCTCCGAGAGCCACCAGCTGCCCGACGGTTCGACGGTGGTCGAGCTGAGCCCGACCGGGGCGGTGGACGGGCCGACCGCGACCGGACTGGTGCGTGAGATAAGGGACTTGAGGGGCGACGAGCCGGTGCAGGTGGCGGGCACGGCGGCCCGGTTGGTCGACTTCCGGAACATGCTGGGCGAGCTGACCCCGTGGGCCGCGCTGATCGTCCTCGTCGGGATCTCGGTGCTGCTCTTCGCCTTCACGGGCTCGCTGCTCATCCCGCTGCGCACCCTGCTGACCACGCTGCTCAGTCTGGGCGCCGCGCTCGGGGTGGTCACCTGGGTCTTCCAGGGCGGGCACGGGGCGTCGTGGCTCGGCGGGGAAGGGCTCGGCGAACTGAACATCACCGCACCGCCGTTGATCATCGCGATCGCGTTCGGCCTCGCCATGGACTACGAGCTGTTCATCCTGTCCCGGATGCGGGAGAGCTGGCTGGCCACGGGGAACGCCGAGGAGGCCGTGGTGAGCGGGCTGCGGCACTCGGGGCGGGTCGTGAGCTGTGCGGCGCTGCTGCTCTCGGTGGTGTTCGCCGGGTTCATGACCGGGGGCTTCTCACCGATCCTGCAGATCGGGCTCGGTCTGACCCTCGCGGTCCTGATCGACGCGACCGTGGTCCGGATGCTGCTCGTCCCGGCGACGATGGCGCTGCTCGGTGCGCGGGCCTGGTGGGCGCCGGCCCGGTTGCGGCGGGTGCATGAGCGGTACGGGGTGCGTGGTTGAGCCCCGGCCGAAACATCGGGCCCCGACCCCTGCGAGGGGGCCGGGGCCCTGTGCTGCCGTGCCTTTCAGCCGAACATGCCGGGCTGGTAGGCCCCGGCGGGCTGCTGGGCCATGACGTTCCCGCGGTTGAAGGCGTTGATGACGGCGACGGCCACCACCAGGGCGGCGAGCTGCTCCTCGTCGTAGTGCTTGGCGGCGTTCGCCCAGACCTCGTCCGGTACGCCACCGGCCGCGTCGGCGATGCGGCTGCCCTGCTCGGCCAGCTCCAGGGCGGCACGCTCGGCCTCGGTGAACACCGTGGCCTCGCGCCAGGCGGCGATCAGGTTGAGGCGGAGCGCGGTCTCCCCGGCGTGGGTGGCGTCCTTGGTGTGCATGTCGAGGCAGAACCCGCAGCCGTTGATCTGGCTGGCCCGGATCTTCACGAGCTCGAGCGTCGAGTTCGGCACGGTCGACTCCTCGACCGCCTTGCCCGCGGCGATGAGGTGCTTCATGGCCTTGGCTGCCGCCGAGGTCGCTACGGGGGCGGCGAAGAAGTTCAGGCGGGCTTCCATGGTGCACTCCTTGGGTTGCTGCTTTTGGCTACACCCCTAAGACGTCATGACCTCGGCCCGTTGTGACACCTCTGGATGTGAAGCAGCTCACAGGGTGCTCACGCGAAGCTCGCAGCAGGCTCACATGAGCTGAAGCCCGAGCAGCGCGTCGAGCCCGCCCTTGATCCGCTCGACCGACATCCCGCGCTCCGTACGCAGATGCCGCACCAGGGACGGCCTGAGCGGCGCGAGCAGCAGATCGGCGAGCAGGGCGGCGTCGGCCTCCGGGTGCATCTGGCCGACGAGCATCGCGACATGGGTGTGGCAGATCCGGTACGGCCCGCTGCCGTACATGGCCCGGGGATCGGACACCTCGACGGCGAGCATCAGGTCGCGCAGCTCGTCGACGTACTCCGCGTACGCATGCAGGAACGCGCGCAGCCGCTCGACCGGCGGGGCCTCGGGCCCGAGCGGTGGCGGACCGCTCAAGAAGCTCTGCTGGAAGGCCTGTTCGCGCTCGTCGAGCAGGGCGATCAGGAGCGTGGCCACATCGCCGAAGCGCCGGTACACCGTGCCCACGCCGATGCCGCTGGCCTTCGCCACGGCGTTCATGGTCAGGCAGGCGGGGCCCTGCTCCTCAAGGAGGACGGCCGCCGCATCGAGGATCCTGCGCCGGTTGCGGGCGGCGTCCGCGCGCTCGGGCGCGGGCTGGCCGGCCAGCGGCAGGTCGATGCGGAGGGGTTCGTTCCGAGGCTCCTTCGGCGGCGTCATGCCCGGAGCGTACTCGTGAACGAGCAAAGCGGAAAGGTATCCACTTTTCTTCGGGAACCCCTTGCGGAAGCGGATCGCTATCCGTTTAACTCGGAAGCGCGCCGAACCGGATAGTGATCCGCTTCGGCCGATCACGACTTTCCGGTGTCAGGTTTCTGGTTTCAGGTCTCTGGAGGACCGTCATGAGCGCAGCAGCGAAGATCGCCGTCATCTACTACTCGTCGACCGGCAATGTGCACGAGCTGGCCAAGTCCATCGCCGAGGGCGCGGAGAAGTCCGGCGCCGAGGTCCGCCTGCGCCGCGTCCCCGAGCTCGCCCCCGATGCCGCGATCGACTCCAACCCGGCCTGGCGCGCCCACGTCGACGCCACCAAGGACGAGGTCGAGGTCGCCACGCTCGACGACCTGGCCTGGGCGGACGGCTATGCGCTCGGTTCGCCGACCCGCTACGGCAACATTTCGAGCCAGCTGAAGCAGTACATCGACTCGACCGGTGGCCTGTGGCAGCAGGGCACCATGGCGGACAAGCCCTTCACGGCCTTCACCAGCGCCCACAACCTGCACGGCGGCAACGAGTCGACGCTGCTCGCCCTCTACAACACCGCGCACCACTGGGGCTCGATCATCGTCTCGCCCGGCTTCACGGACCCGGTCGTCTACGGCAACGGCGGCAACCCCTACGGAACCGTGCACGCCGGCGCCAACGGCGAGGTCGGCGACCCCGCCCGCGAGGCCGCCCGCTACCAGGGCGAGCGGCTCGCGAAGATCACGGCGAAGCTGAGCTGACCCCGGCTCCTCCCGCTCCTCCGGCTCCTCCGGGGGCTTACGGGGTCTCAGGCCTTCGGCAGCTGCTGCGTGGAGCAGTGGATGCTGCCGCCGCCCTCGGCGAGGGTGTCGACCGGCACCTGGACGACCTCCCGCTCCGGGTACAGCTCGCGCAGCAGGTCCGCCGCGTGGGCGTCGGCCTTGCGGTCGCCGAAGCGGGGGGCGATCACCCCGTCGTTGACGACGTAGTAATTGACGTAACTGGCAAGGAATTCGTCCCCGCGCGGACCGATGTCGACGGGCTCCGGAAGCTCGACCAGTTCGAGCTTCCGCCCCTTCGCGTCCGTCGCCCCGCGCAGGGCCTCGCGGGTCTCCTCGTACACCTTGAACCAGATGTCCCGGGGCGCACCCGGCGCCGGGGCGTTCAGGAGCACGACACCGGGTTCCGTGAAGCGGGCGAGCCCGTCGATGTGCAGGTCCGTGATGTCGTGGTCCTTGAGGCCCTTCACCCAGATCACCTTGGTGACGCCGAGCAGCGCCTTCAGCTCCCGCTCCAGGTCGTCGCGGCTCTTGCCGGGGTTCCGGTTGTCGTTGACGACCGAGCTCTCGGTGATCATGAGCGTGCCGTCGCCGTCGACCTCGAGGGAGCCGCCCTCGGCGACCAGCGGGGCCGCGATCCGCGGGATGTCCTCGTGCGCGAGCAGCTTGCGGGCGACCTGGGCGTCCAGGCGGTGCTCCTGCTTGTCGCCCCAGCCGTTGAAGTTCAGGTCGACCCCGGCCAGGGAGCCGTCGGTGCGCCGCACGAAGGTCGGCCCGGTGTCGCGCATCCACAGGTCGTTCACCGGCACGACCACGACGTCGACCTGCGAGCCCACCGCCCTGCGCGCGCCCTGCGCGTCCCCCTCCGAGGCCAGCACGGTGACCGGCTCGAAGTCGCCGATGGTCCGGGCGATGCGCGCGATGTCGTCGCGTACGCCCGCGGTGTCGCGTCCCCAGATCTTCTTGGTGGGCCACGCCATGAAGGTGCCCTGATGCGGCTCCCGCTCGTCCGGCATGCGGCCGCCGGTGACCGGGCCCGAGGCCGTTTCGGCGGCCGGGGACTCGGTGCCGGCCGACGCCGCGCTCGCCCCCGCACCGCACGCGGAGACCACCGGGGCGAGCGCCGCGGCGGCGGCGGTGGTCAGCAGGGCCTTGCGGCGGGTCATGGCCATCTCGATCTCTCCTGAGGTAATCCGGACCGTTCTACGACAACCCCGGAGGCAGGCCGGGGGAACACCGGGGCGCGGGAAAGCGCCGGAGCGCCGAAGCTAGTCCTGACTGAAATTTCAGTCAAGCTCCAGCGTACGTCAGAACGCCCGGCCCGGCATGCCGGGCCACGCGCCCGGTGCCACGATCAAGAAATGCAGCCGGACCGGATGAGGCTCGGAAGACTGATCACCCGCATCGACGCCCTGCCCCCGGCCGTCGGCGCCCTGGTCATGGCGACCACGATCCTGTCGGTCGGCCTGCACCTGCTCGGGGTGGACTGGGCCTCGCTGGCGTTCCTGGTCGTGGCCCTCGGGGTCTGGCTGCTGCTCGCCGCCGTCTTCGTACGCCATCTCCTGACCGAACGGGACCGCTGGCGTCAGGAGGCCGACACCCCGCCCGCGCTGACCGCCGTCGCCGCGACCGGAGTCGTCGGCACCCGTCTGTCGCTGCTCGGCTGGGGCCCGGTCTCGGTGCTCGCGCTCTGTCTCACCGTGCTGCTCTGGCCGCTGCTGATGACGCATGTGCTGCGGCACCGGGGGCGCAGTGTGCCGGGCGCCGCCTATCTGGTGTGCGTGGCGACCCAGGCCATCGTGGTCCTGGCCTGCGCGGTCGCCACGTCCAGCGGGTGGCGCTGGCTGCTGTGGCCGGCCCTCGTGCTGTTCGTGATCGGGATCCTGCTGTACGTCCTCGTCCTCGCGCGGTTCGACTTCCGCCAACTCGCCGCCGGCGCGGGCGACCACTGGATCATCGCGGGGGCGATGTCGATCTCCGCCCTGGCCGGGTCCAAGCTGGTCGCCGCGGCGGCGCCGCACGGGCCGCTGCGCTGGGCGACCTCGCTGCACGACCCGTTGCGGATCGCGACGCTGGTGCTCCTGGGTGTGGCGCTCGCCTGGTATGCGGTCCTCCTGTGCTGCGAACTCCGTTGGCCCCGGCCGGGATACAGCACCAAGCGCTGGTCCACGGTGTTCCCGCTCGGCATGACCGCGGTGGCCGCGCTGTCCACGTCGGCGGCCCTGGAGATCCCGTGGCTGTGGACCCTGGGGAAGATTCTGCTCTGGCCTGCGGTTCTCGTCTGGGCGGTGGTTGTGCTGGGTGCGATGCGTACCCTCTGGCGCGCCAAACCGCGTGACGACGCGCGTACGCCCGTACGCCGCAACTGAGCATCGAGGAGCCGTACATGTCTTACCCCGAGCCCCGCTACCTCGGCGAAAAGGGCGAGATCAACGCGATGTTCAGGTCGGCGGACCAGGAGGCCGAGCTGACCTCGGGCACCGGGAACCGCACCCACTATCTGGCCACGCACGCCTCCACCGGCGGCGAATTCGGGCTCTACAAGGTCGACTTGGGGCCGCAGTCACCCGGTCCGAGCACCCACTTCCACCGGGCGATATCGGAGTCCTTCTTCGTCCTGTCCGGGCAGGTGGACCTCTACAACGGCCAGGAGTGGATCACGGCGGGCGCCGGGGACTTCCTGCACGTCCCCGTCGGCGGTCTGCACGCCTTCAAGAACCAGCACGACGACCCGGCCTCCATGATCATGCTCTTCACGCCGGGTGCGCCGCGCGAGGAGTACTTCGAGAAGGTGGCGGAGATGGCGCAGCGCGGGGGCGAGGAGTTCGGCGAGTTCCTCGTCAAGCACGACAGCTACTTCGTGCCCGACGAGCCCATCACGCCGATGACGTGAACCCGGTCCGCCCCTGCCGGAGTCACGCGTCCAGGACCAGGTCCGACGTAGGGATGGACTGGCAGGTCAGCACTTCCTGCTCGGGGAGGTCGTCCGAGGTGGCCACCAGGTGGGCGGCCTCCCCCTTGAGCACCGAGCACGCGCAGCTCTCGCACTGCCCGACCCGGCAGCCACTGGCCAGCCGGACGCCCGCACCCTCACCCAGTTCGAGGAGGCTGCCGTCGCCCTTGCGCCAGACGACCTCGCGGTCGGACTTGGCGAAGCGGACGGTGAACTCCGCGTCGTCCGGCACGGACACCTCGCGCCGCGCCGCCCGGAACTTCTCGCTGAAGATCTCGAAGCGGGGGACGCCGAGTTCGAGCAGGCCGGAGGTGAGGGATTCCAGCATCGGCTCCGGACCGCACAGGTAGAAGCGGGCCCGGCGGGCGATCAGGTCGGGCGCGATGTCGGCCACCGAGACGAAGCCCCGGCGGTCGTAGTCGCGGCCCAGGACGTCGCCGTCGGCCGGGGCGGCGTAGTGCTCGATGACGCGCAACGCCCTGATCCGGCCCTGGAGTTCGCGCAGCCGGTCCCGGAAGGGATGGTCGGCCGAGTCGCGCACGCCGTAATGGAGGATCACCTCGCGCACGTCGGAGCCGTTCGCGGCCAACGTCTCCAGATAGCTCAGGAACGGCGTGATCCCGATGCCGCCCGCGAGCAGCACCACCGGGAAGTCCGCCCGCGTGGGCAGGCAGAACGTGCCGCCGGGGGTGGCGAGCCGGAGTTCGTCGCCGACAGCCAGGCGCTCGTGGACGTACGTCGAGAACTCGCCCTCGGCGACCTGGCGTACGGCCAACTCATAAGCGGTACGCCCCTGTTCGCGGGCGGGCCCGGTCAGTGAGTAGCTGCGGTCGGTCGCGATGCCCGGCGCGTGCACGGTCAGGTGCTGGCCCGGCAGGTGGTCCGGCAGCGGCTCGCCGTCGACGGGCTCCAGGCGCAGGGTGCGTACGCCGTCGCCCTCGGCCCCGACCGCGGTCACCGTGAACGGGCGCGTCCCGGTCCACTCGGCCGCTCCCGGCGCGGGCCGCACCTCGCAGACCGCCGCCCGCAGCGGCACCGAACCGCTCAGCGGGTCGGTCTCCGAATCGTCGACCAGGCGGTTGAAGTTGGCGCCCGAAAGACTCAGAGGGTCGGCGCCGGGCTGCCCGAGGTCGGGCGAGTCCTGCCACCAGCCGTACTCGGCGGACACCACACCGGGGTGCAGCGACTCGTCGAAGCGGGCCCGCAGCCGGATGGACCCGAGCCGCGTCGACACCTCCACCCACTGACCCCCGCCGATCCCGCGCGCGGCGGCCGTCTCCGGGCTGAGGTGGACCAGCGGATCGGGGGAGCGGCGACGCAGCGAGGCGACGGCGCGGTGCTGGCTGTGCACGAAGTAGCCGCTCTTGGCGTTGGTGAGGACGAGCGGGAAGTCAGGGCTGGTGGCGGCCGGTTCGCGGTGTTCCGGCACCGGCGGGTAGCCGTACGCGGCCAGGCGCTCCGAGTAGAACTCGACCCGCCGCGTCGGCGTGCCGAAGCCCGTCACGGTCCCGTCCGCCTGCTCGGAGGCGTACTTGCGGTGGCGTACCGGCTTGCGGATCCGCATCCCGCCGGGCCGCGCCCGCAGCGCGTCCGTGGTCAGGCCGAGCGGCGCCAGCTGGTGGTTCCAGGCGGCCTCGATGTCCCCGTCGAAGAACAGCTCGCCGAGGCCGAGCCGCCGCGCGAGCGCGAAGACGACCTCGGTGTCGGAGCGGGAGGAGCCCTGTGGCTCGACCATCCGCTGCCGCAGCTGGATGTGCTCCGCCGCCTGGTGATTGGTCTCGAAGCCGAAGCGCAGCCCTTCGTGCTCCCAGGCGCTGTTGACGGGCAGGACGATGTCGGCGGTGCGGCTGGTGGGGTTGTGGAACAGGTCGATGTGCACCTGGAATTCGAGGGTCCGCAGGGCCTGCGCCATGCGGTCCGAGCCGGGCTGGGCGACGACGAGGTTCGATCCGAAGCCGATCAACGCCCGTACCGCGTAAGGGTCTTGGTGCTCGACGGCCCGGCAGAGGTCGCCCGCGTTGATGTACCCGGAGGCGGGCGGCCCCAGCGGGTGCTTGTCGAGTCCGAGCGCCTTGGCCTGCTGCTCGGGGGCGAGCTTGCCGGCGGCCGGGGCGTAGGGCGGCGGGGCGACGACGTGGTTGCCGCCGGGGGTGTCGTACGACCCGGTCAGCGCGTACAGCGTGGCCATCGCCCGCTCGGTCTGCGAGGCGTTGGCGCTCTGGCCGACGCCGGTCCAGCCGTAGTACGCCACCGATCCCGCGGCCGCGATCGCGTCGGCCAGGGCGCGGATCTCCGCCTCCGGGATCCAGGTCGTCTCGGCCACCCGCGCCACGGGCCACCGGGCACAGGCGTCGGCGTACTTCTGGAACGAGGGTACGCAGGTGACGGAGCCGGTGCGGGTGGCGATCCGGTACGTCCCCGTCAGGGCGAACCGCTCCGGGCGGTGGGCGGCGCGGTGGGTGTCGTAGGGCTCGGGGCGCTCGCCCTGCTCGTTCCAGACGACGAACCCGTCCGAAGGAGCGGCGCCTTCGGTGAGCTCGTCGGCGCGCAGGAAGCGGCCGGTGTCGCAGCGCACGAGGAACGGGGCGTTGGTCCAGCCGCGCACGAACTCCTCGTCGTACGCGCCCTGTTCGATGAGCAGCTGGGCCAGGCCCAGGGCGAGCGCCGCGTCCGTGCCGGGCCGCACCCGCAGCCAGTGCTCGGCGCCGAGCGCGCTGGTGGAGCGGCGCGGGTCGATCACGGCGAGCTTCATGCCGCGGGCCTGCGCCGCGGAGACGGCGGCGGACTGGGCGAGCCAGGTCTTGGCCGGGTTGAAGCCCCAGAGCAGGGCGAGGTCGGCGTGCGCGTAGTCCGGCGGGGGGAGCGGGGAGCCGAAGGTGAAGGCGTGTGCGGAGTCCTTGTGCCAGTTGCAGAGCTCGGCGCTGTACACGGTGTTGGGGCTGCCGAAGCCGCGTATCAGACGCTCGATCCACTCGGTGGCGTCCGACACCATCGTGCCGCTCGGCGTCGCGACCCCGAAGGCCACCGCCTCGGGTCCGCTCTCCTCGGCGATCGCCCGCATCTTCCCGGCGATCTCGTCGAGCGCCTCGTCCCAACTGATCGGCTGCCAGCCGGGATCCGGGTCCGACTTGGGGTTCGTACGGCGCAGGGGAGTGGTGAGCCGCTGGGTGCTGTGCGCGATCTCCGGGGCGGCGCGGCCCTTGGGGCACATCGCGGTGCCGTTGGGGTGGCGGGGGTCGGGGCGGGCGCCGGTCATGCGGCCGTCCTGCACGGTGTAGATGACGCCGCAGCGGGACTTGCACAACGTGCAGAAGCCGCGCTTTTCCACAGTCTGTGTGCTGGCCATGACGGGGCCGACCTCCGGGTGCCGAGCGGCGCGGGCTGCTCCGTCGCAGTCCGCGGCCACTTTCCATTGCACCGCATTTGATCGATCATCTGGCCCGGCGTTGGTCCCCACCTACGGGCCGAAGGCCCCGGCCGGTGGGCAGCGGGGCCTTCGTCTGTGCAGGTCAGTGCCTTTTACGGGGTGCTGCGGGGTAGGGCGGGGTACTCAGCCGAGCAGTCCGCGGACCGCGGCACGGTCCAGGTTGGTCAGGCCGCGCAGCAGCTTCGGGGTCATGAGGACGAGCGCGAAGCCGACCAGCGAGACACCGGCGACCTGCCAGGCCGACTCGATGTAGTACGCGTGGTGCACGCCGCCCGAGGTGAAGTCGTAGAGCTGGTAGCCGGGCCAGTCCAGGTAGTGCTTGAAGACCCAGGAGTACGTCGGGAACAGGGCCACGACCCAGCCGGTCACCCAGAACGTCACGGCCAGCGAGAACGAGACGACCCGGGCCGGGAACATCACGACCTGGAAGAGCAGCGCCCGCCAGCCGGCGGTGTCCGTGAGCCGCGCCTTCAGCCCCTGCGGCGAGCTGGCCGGCCCGGCGACGTCGATCCCGAGCAGCGCCCGGGCCCGCCCCCGCTCGGCCGCCCCGAGCCCGCGCGCCCCGGCCAGCGTGGCGACGAGCACCGGGATCCCGGCCCAGACGGCGAGCAGGCCCACACCCAGCGAGAACATCGTCACGGCATAGGTGAACCCGACGATCGTGATGGGCAGCGAACCGATGACGTGCCCGAGCTCCCGGAAGGTCGAGCCGGCGAACGGGGCCCGCCAGAAGCCGGGAGCCTCGGGGGCACGCCGGGCCTCGGTGGCGGGGGCGACGGCTGCGGAGGGGGCGACGGTGGCGGCGTAGGGGAGGGTGCCTGTGCTCATGACGGGCCTCGCATCTTCGGGGAGCGGACGATTCCGACGGCTTCGCGGGGACGTGCCGTGCTGTTGTCCCAACTCTCGCGAATCCGCGACCCCTTGGGGATGCGGCCAGGGGGCGTCTTGGGGGTGGGGTTAGCACCACCCCGGGCCTGGGGTCAGCCGTCGACCAGCGCCGCGGCCTGCTCCCGCGCCTGCCGCAGCCAGCTCGCCCGCTGCTCGTCGGTCGAGTCCGAGACGGTGCGGAAGACGGTCCGGCGCACGTCCTCGATCCCGACGTACGGCAGCACGCAAGCAGCCCAGATCCGCTGCAGCGGATCGCCGAACTCGCGCTCCTCGCGCTCGGCAAGCGTGTCCGAGGTGTTGAGGACCAGCGCCCGCCCGGCCTTGAGCAGCCCGTCCGGCTCGCCGTCCGCGCTGCCGAGTTTGTACGCGACACCGGGGGTGAGGACCCGTTGCGCCCAGCCGGTCAGGATCGCCGGAGGCATGCCCCACCAGTTGGGATGGACGAGGACGAGGGCGTCGAGCTCGGCCAACTCGGCCTGGTAGGCGGCGACTTGGGCGTCATCGGCCTCGGGGGCGTCCTCGACGGTCTCCGTGCCGTCGGCGCGGACCAGCGGGTCGAAGCCCTCCGCGTACAGATCGTGCACGACGACCTCGCAGCCCCGCCCCCGCAGCTCCTCGGCGACGGCCTCCGCCAAGGCATGGTTGAAGCTGCCGGGGCGCGGGTGCGCGAGATAGACAGCGGCCTTCATGTGGTTCCCCCTATGTCGGTACGTACGTCGGTACTTACGTCGGAACGTGCGTGGCTGCGTGCATGGCCGCGTGTGTCGGTACGTACGTCGGTACGTACGCCGATCACGCGGCGTCGAGCAGCTCGGTGAGGCGGCGTACCGCGAACTCCACCAGCGGCCGCACCGGAATCAGCCGGCACTCCGCGTTCCCCACCAGGACGGGCCGGATCCCGGCCGCCTCCTCGAACTCCCGCCCCACGAGCGGGAAGTAGGTGCCGTTGTCATTGCCGATGTCGGGCGTCTCGATCCAGACCCGCTCGCCGTCGACCAGCATCGGGAAGCGGCGGACCTTGCGCCGCGGCCGGGGCGTCAGCGTCTCCGCGTAGTGCAGGAACGTATTGCGGTCGTGCCCGACCCCCACGAGCAGGATGTGCCCGTCCAGATCGTGCAGCCGCCCGAACGGCGACTCCCGGCCGATCGCCCAGCCGAGCGTCTGCCGCTCGGTGATCTCCTCGGCCCGCGCCCCGACCGCGGCGACCGAGGCCTGCGGGTGCGCACTGCGGACGGCCTCGGGGAGCGTGCGCAGCGCCTCGGCGATCGCGCCCATGCTGGTGGTCTCCAGGCCGGGGTGGAAGAGGGGCACGGCCGCGCGCCGCTTCTCCACCGCCTCGTCCGGAACCCCCACCCACTCCGGGTCGGGGTCCGTGACCTGCCAGGTGAAGGCGGGCACGGCCACCGTGCCCGCCTCGCCGACCGCCGTGCGCAGGCTCTCCACCACGGCCGTGGCGCCGCCCTCGACGCGCCCAAGGCCGGACAGCGACGAGTGCACGATCAGCGCCATACCCTCCTCGACGCCGGCCTCGCGCCAGCCCGCCGCCAGGGTCTCGGCGGTCAGCGCGCCGGGTCGTGCCGTGGTCATGGAGTTCCCTTGGTGCGGCGCGCCCTACCGCGTGGGCGCGCTCTTCTTCTTCGTATAGGTCAGGAAGATCGTGCCACTGCCAAGGACCTTGTGGTCGGTGAGGGTGAACTGGGCCGGACCGAACGGCGTCTTCTGCGCGAAGAGCGGGATCCCGGAGCCGATCGTCATCGGGGCCAGCTTGACGATCACCTGGTCGATCTCCGAGTAGAGCGCACCGGCCAGCTCGCCCCCGCCCATCAGCCAGATGTCCTTGCCGTCCTCCTGCTTGAGCTCCCGCACCTTGGCCAGGGCGTCGCCGTTGACCAGCTCGATGCCGGGGTCGGGGCTCTCGGTGAGGCTCTGCGAGAAGACCAGGTGCCGCAGGTGCGGGTAGGCGTCGGTGACTCCGGCGTCCAGGCCGTTCTGGTACGTCCTGCGGCCCTCGAGGACCGTGTCGAAGCGGGTGCCCTCCGCGGTGATGCCGAGCGCGGCGCGCGCCGGGGCGGGCAGGGTTTCCGGGTACTCGGTGGCGAGGTGCTGTACGTAGTCCTCGGCGATCGGCCAGAAGGCGTCGGGGCCCGAGGTGGGGTCGGAGCCGTCGGGGCCCGCGATCTGTCCGTCGATGGAGACGGCGATGTAGTACACGAGGTTGCGCATGGGTGTCCCCTCTGGAGCAGCCGTGCAGCGGCTATGCTCATCACCGATGCACTCTGCCTGCAGTGGTTAGTGCTTAGTACTGCAACTACAGTGCTTAGAAGCCTAGTGCCGCACCCGAGGTGGCGCAAACGCATACGTGCGGTGGCGTATACGTGCGGTGGCGCAGAACCGAAGACACGAGAGGACCGCTCCCCCCATGCGACAGAACCCGGCACGACGGGCCGCCCTCCTCGACGGCGCGATCGAGGTGCTCGCCCGCGAAGGCTCACGCGGCCTCACCCTGCGCGCGGTCGATACTCAGGCCGAGGTTCCCAAGGGGACCACGACCAACTACTTCGCCAACCGTGCCGAGTTGCTGGCCCAGGTCATGCAGCGTATCCAGGAGCGGCTCACCCCGGACGAATCCCAACTGGCCGACACCATGAGCGAGAAGCCGTCCGTCGAGCTGGTCGCCACCCTCCTCAAGCAGCTCCTCGCCCGGATGCGCGCCGACCGCAGCAGCTGGCTGGCCTTGATGGAGCTGCGTCTGGAAGCCACCCGGCGCCCGGAACTGAGCGCCGAGCTCACCCGGTTCTTCGCCGGTCAGCTCGACGGGAACATCAGCTTCCATCTGGGGGCGGGGCTGCCCGGCGACCGCATCAGCGTCGTGCTGCTGTACTTCGCCATGGTCGGACTGATCGTGGACGATCTGACGGTGCCGGAGCTCCTTGAGCCGTACGCCGTCGACGAGTTGATCGAGGAGATGGCGAAGCGGATGTTGCCGGCGGCCGACTGAGCGCACCGGGTAGGCGGGGGCCCCGACCGGAATCCGGTCGGGGCCCTCGTGCGTGCAAGGCGACGCGATTGTGCGACGCGTACAGACGCGTTTGTACGACGCGTTCAGACGCGCGACACGTGGTACTGGCGGATGCGCCAGCCGCCCTCATGGCCGTCCTCACCGGTACGGACGGCGACCACGGACAGCCGTACCGGTATGTCGCCGTCGTGCTGGTGGAACACGACCTGCGCCAGGCCGCCGATCCAGTCCTCGCCTCCTTGGTAGGCGTGCAGGACGCGGGCGACGGCCCGGGTGCCCTCCGGGACCTTCCGGTAGTAGCCGAGGATGGCCTCGGGGCCGGTGACCGGATCCGGGAACAGGCCCTGGAACAGGGCGTCTTCGGTGAAGAGCGCGACGGTCCCCTCGGGGGAGGGCCGGTTGAAGCGGGCCTGCCACTCGTCGAGAAGGGCGCCGAGAGTCTGCGTGGCGGTCGTCGCCGGGTGCTGCGCGGTGGTCACCGGATGCCTCCGTCGGTGTCGAGGGTGATGCCCGCCGTGAAGGTGTTCTCCATCAGGAACAGGGCGGCGTGCGCGAGTTCGTCGGCCTCTCCCGGGCGGGCGACGGGCAGCCTGCGCGCGACCGAGTCCCGGTACTCGGCGTGCTCCTGCGCCGGCATGCGGGCCGCGTGCGTGTCGACCGGGCCGGGGGCCAGGGCGTTGACGCGCAGCGGGGCGAGCTCGTGGGTGAGGGACTTGACCAGGCCCTCGACGGCGCCGTTGACCGCGGCGAAGGCGGAGAAGCCGAGCTCGGGCTTGCGGTAGAGGTAGCCGGACATGAGGGTCACGGACCCGGTCTCGCGCGGGATGAGCGGCAGGGTCGCCTTCAACAGGCGGTACTGCCCCCACCACTTGATCTCGAAGAAGCGCCGGAAGGCGACCTCGTCGAGCTCGTCGAACGGGCCGGTGGTGACGCCCGCGGCACAGGTGAACAGGTGGTCCACGCGCGCGAGCGAACCCACGGCCGCGGCGATGGACTCGGGGTCCGTGACATCGAGTACGCGGTACTCGGCCGTGCCCCCGATGTTCTCGGCGGCCTGCCGCACGGCGTCCTCGTTGCGGTCGGTGAGCACGACATGGGCGCCGCGCTCGGCCGCGAGCCGTGCCGTCGCCAGGCCGATGCCGGATCCGGCGCCGGTGATGAGCACGGTGGTGCCACTCAGGGTCATGGGGGTCCTCTCCTGCGATTCTGCGATTCCCTGGTATTCCCTGGGATTCCCAGGCGGATGTGGCCGCCTGCGCCGTCAGGCTATGGGTGCAGTCGGGCGATTTCCTTTGGAATGGCGTGCATAATCATGAAATGCTGGATCATGAAAGGGATGACCGGACCGTTGACCGGACGTCCGGGGGGACCCCTAATTGCCCATGCGCCGAAGATCCGTCGACGGTGCCGTCCACGGTGTGCGCGCAGGGCCTCGCGCGCTATCGCTATGCGGTGATCAAGGGCTGTATGCCGCTGAACCAGGCCCCCAGGTGCCTGCTCGAGCTGGGCCTGGTGACCGAGCCGCCGGACGACCCGAGGCTCGTGGTGCCGGTGGCACCGGACGTGGCACTGGACGAGCTCCTTCAGCCGTACGAGGACGAGATCAGGCTCGGCCGCCAGCGGGTGCAGCGCGCCCGCTCGGACTTCTCGTCCGTGCAGGCGATGTACCGGGCGGCGGTCCGCGAGTCCCGCTCCAGCGTGGCCCGGATCGACGGCGAGGGCGCGGTCATGCCGACGCTGGAGCGGGCGGTGCGCTCCTGCCGCAGCGAGCTCGCGACGATCCAGCCCCTCGGCGAACGGAACGCCTTCGACCTGGAGGACCCGCGCCTCGTGCAACCGGGCGTCACCCACCGCACGCTGTATCCGCACGCGGCACAGACGAACGCCCGGCTGCGGCGGCACATCGCCCAGGTCGAGGACGCGGGCGGGCAGGTGCGCACCGTGGACCAGGTGATCGGGCGGCTGCTGCTGTGCGACCGGTCGAGCGCGTACCTGGTGCACAGCGACAGTTCGCCGTACGCGGGCGCGGTGGAGATCACCCACCCGGGCATCGTGGCCTTCCTCGTCTGCGTATTCGAAGAGGCCTGGCAGCGCGGCACCCCGGTCTCGGCGCAGGCCGTCCGCTCGCGGGAGCCGGTGATCGTGGACGAGGTGGAGCGGGCCGTCATGCGGCTCCTCGTGTCCGGGCACACCGATGACGCGATCGCCCGCCGGCTCGGGGTGTCGCGGCGGACCGTGGCCGGTCATGTGGCCCGGATCTCCCAGCAGTTGGGGTCGCGGTCGCGGGCGCAGCTCGGCTATCTCATCGCCGCGGCGGAGGCGGCGCAGGGCGGCGCGGGGGAGCGGATCGCCCTCTGAGAGCCTGCGAACGAGGCCGGACACGCGGTACGCCATGCCGGTCAGGCGGTACGTCATGCCGGTCAGGCGGTACGTCGCCGTAGGTGGCCCACTGCCGCGAGCGCGCCGGCGAGCAGGCCGGAGCCGAGGATCTGGCCGCGCGCGGACGGGTCCAGGGCCATCGCGGCGATCACGGCCACGAGGACGACGATCACCGCGAGGGTGATGCCGGGGAAGCCGGGGGTGCGCAGGACCAGGCGCTCGGGTTCGGTGCGCTCCAGGCGGCGGCGCAGGACCAGGTGGGAGGCGGCGACCGTCAGCCACATGAAGAGCATGGCGCCGCCCATGGCCTCGGCGAGGACCGGGAGTACGGCTCCGGGCCGCACCGCCTCCAGCGGGATGCACAGGAAACCGAGGGCGGCGGAGGCGAGCACCGCCCGGCGCGGGGCGCCCTTGGAGCTGACGGGGGCGAGGGCCGCCGGGGCGTCGCGGCGCAGGGCGAGGGAGTGCAGCATCCGGGAGGTGCCGTACAGATTGGCGTTCAGGGCGGAGAGGAGCGCGACGAGGATGACGGCCTCGGTGACGGTGCCGGCGGCGGGGATGCCGAGCCGTTCGAGCACCAACGGGTAGGGGCTGCGCCCGGGTTCGGCCGCGGTCCAGGGCAGCAGCGCGGCCAGGACGGCGACCGAGCCGATGTAGAACAGGGCGATCCGCCAGATCGCGGAGCGGACGGCGCGCGAGACGGCGAGCGCCGGGTCGGCGGACTCGGCGGCGGCCATGGCGATGACCTCCATGCCGCCGAAGGCGAAGATCACGGCGAGCAGCGCCGCGAGGATGCCGCCCGTGCCGTGCGGGGCGAAGCCGCCGTGGCCGGTCAGATGGGCGGTGCCGGGCGAGGGCGTACCGGGCAGCCAGCCGAACAGCGCGGCGGCGCCGAGCGCGATGAACGCGATGACTGCGGCGACCTTGAGGGAGGCGAACCAGAACTCCGCCTCCCCGAACATCTTCACCGACAGTGTGTTCAGCCCGGTGAACAGGGCCATGAAGGCAAGCGCGGCAACCCAGTTGGGCAGGCCCGGTATCCACTGGTGGACGATGCCCGCAGCCGCCATGGCCTCCACGGCGATGGCGATGGACGTGATCCACCAGTAGAGCCACCCGGTGGTGAACCCGGCCCACGGCCCGAGCGCCTTGTCGGCGTAGACGGAGAACGACCCGGACACCGGCAGGGCGGCGGCCAGTTCGCCGAGCATCCGCATGATGGCGAGCGCGATGAGCGCGGCGACCAGATAGGAGACGAGCACGGCGGGCCCGGCGAGGGCGAGCCCCTGCCCCGAGCCGACGAAGAGACCGGCCCCGATGACACCGCCGAGGGCGAGCATCGTCAGGTGACGGGAGGCCAGTTGGGGCTTGAGGCTGTGCTCGGCGGGTGTGGCGGGCTCGGCGGGAGGGTGCTGCGGCGGGTGCGGGGGGCGGGTAGCTGCGGGGGCGGCCACGAGGCTCCTTGGTCAGGGGGGTGGGAACGAGGCCGGGCCGGCCCTTGCGAGGGCCGGCCCGGTGGCAGCACCTGTGTCAGGTCAGGTCAGGCGATGCGGGTGAGGGAGGCGGTGTGCAGCTCGCCGACCCGCTTGCCCTGCCCGTCGACGTACGTCCAGTACACGGAGACGGTCTTGGAGTTGAGGTCCATGACGTGCGAGACGGTCATGCCGGACTCCTCGACCCAATTGACGTGGTACACGCCGTCGTTGACCTTCTTGACGGCCAGGTCCTGGTTGCCGCTGTTGCCCTTCATCGGGCCTTCCAGGGCCTCCCAGTGCAGCTTGGCGCCGTCGGCGGAGTAGCTGTTGCGGAAGACGACGCCGTTGTCGACCTCCAGGCGGTACGCGTGACCGGCGAAGGCGGGCAGCTCGCTGCGGGTGTCCTCCACCGCGGTACGGGCGGGAGCGGGGGCGGGAGAGTCGGCGAAGGCCGGGCCCGCGAGGGCGACGGCGGCGGTGAGGGCGAGCGCGGGTGCCAGGATTTTGCGCATGACGGATCAGCTCCTTGCTGAAGTTACGGATGAATGGGGTGAGTTGATCGCCCCTGCGGCCTGCTGTCCCCGACTGGCCGCAGGGGCGCCGCCCCGTGAACGGGGAGGTCTGAGGGCTCAGGCGTACGCGTAGAACCCGGAGTGATCGAGCAGCTGCCGCGGCGTGAACTCCCACGGCGTGAGCGTGTCGTCGAGCGAAAGCACCCGCCCGAACTGGCTGTCACCGGCCGCGATCGGCTTCTCGGGCAGGTACTGCGGCACGTCCTTGTGCCGGGCCTGCCACCGCGTCCAGATCAGGTCGATGAAGCAGTGGTGGAGCCAGAAGACCGGGTCGTTCGGGGAACTGCCCCCGGTCATCTGGCCGCCGGCCCAGGCGTGGACGCGGTTGTGCAGCTTCCAGCCCACGTCCGCGCCGACCGTCCAGCCCTCCAGCTTGTTGCGGAAGCCGGCGGTGGTCGCGGTGGAGTCGTACGGATAGGTGTCGTAGCGCGGATCGGAGAGCGCTTCCTCCAGATCCGCCCGGCTGGGCAGCGTCACTCCGTCGTTCCAGCCGCCGAAGTTCCGCATGAGGAACGGGTCGTTGGTGACCTGGACGTTGATGTCCCACTGGCCGAGCCGGTGGGCGAAGCGCCCCTCGGTGACCTGGAAGTCACCGGTGCGGCCGTTGCCGCCCAGGAAGTCGGCGGTCCAGGGCAGTTGGTTGGTCGACTGCTCCGAGGTCCAGTCCCAGTACGGGAGCGTGACCTGGTCGTCGACCTTGCGCAGCTCGTTCTCGAAGCTGATGAGCATGGCGCGGTGCCAGGGCAGAAAGCTGGGGCTCATATGGCCGAAGCGCTTGCCGCCCTCGCCGTCGGCGACGAAGTAGTGGGCATGGGTGCGGACGTAGTCGTCGTAGACGCCCTTGCGTTTCACTTCGAGGACGGCGTCGACGAAGCGCTTCTGCTCGCCGGCGGTCAGGTCCTTGCAGTTCTTGCGTACGTGCACGAAGAGGGTGCTCCTGCGGGTGTCGCTGCGGGTTTATTGAGGGCGGGCCGGTCAGCCGTGGATATTGCCCAGCGCCACCTGCGAGTTGGGCCCCAGGTTGTTGACCGCGGCCTGGGCGCAGGCGCGGGCGGTCGGGAACGACTCGTAGTGGTTGAGCAGGCTCATGTACGTGCCGTCGGCGCGCCGCATGACGTGCAGCACCCTGCCGTCGATCTTGATCTCGACCGGCGGGGCGGGCGAGAAGGCCTGCTGGGCCGCGGCCTGCCGCACCGAGGCCGAGGTGCGGGCCATGGCGGGCGCGGGCCCGTGGTGGGCATGGCCGCCCTCCGCGACGGGCTTCCCCTCGATGCGGCGGCCCTTGTAGACCTCGTCGAACGGGGCGGCCGGGTCCGGCCCACCGGCGGCGGCCTCGGCCGGCCCGGGTGTCTCGGACGCGGTGGCCACAGCGGTCACGGCGGTGACCCCGGCGACGGCGGCCGCCCCGACGGCGGCGTGCTGAAGCAGCGAACGGCGGTTCATGACGGTCGAGTTCATGGTGATCAGCCCCTCTCGCTTGTGCTGCGGACGGCGTCGACGACATCAACGGCCCGGTCGACGATCGACGGCATGCCGGAGGTGAAGAACAAGGTGCCTCCGGCGACATCCCCGATCGCGTACAGCCGGCTGTCGGGACGTGCGTCGACGGTGACCCGGGAGGTGGCCGGCTCGACGCTCACCCCGCCCGCCCGGTGGTATTCGGCCTGCTCCGCTTGAGTCAGGGAGGTGAACACGCCGCGCGCGGCGTCCGGGATGCGGTGGGCCGGGGCGGAGACGGCGTTGATGACCCAGTCGGCCTCGGCGGAGCTGTCCGCGCCGAGCAGGAAGCCGCCGCCCTCGCGCGGCTTGACCGTGTGCAGGCCGCGTTCGATGTGCAGTTGGCCCCGGTCGGCCAGGTCGAGCAGGATGCGGGCGTTCTCCGGGGGCATGGGGCAGCAGAGCGACATGATGCCGCGGTAGAGGTTCTCGCGGATGTAGTCCTGCGCCGCCGGGTGCAGCCGGGGGAAGGCGTCCGGGCCGGTCGTGGGCACGGCTTCCTGCATGACGCGCATGCCGGTGTCGGGGTGGTCGAGCTGCTGGTGCTGGCGACGCAGCCGGGCCAGCGGCTCTTCGCGCTCGGCCGACATCAGCTCGTCGAAGGCCACCGCGGGGTCGGCGCCGTGCGCGTGCAGCTCTTCGGAGAGCAGGGCCGCCAACTGCTCAAGACCCAGGGTGCCGTTGGCATCGGCATCGGCGAGCGCATGGACCCGGGCCGGGGTGAAGTGGCGTATCTCGGGGTGCACCGGCCGCTGCCGGATCGCGGGGAGGCAGCCGTTGCGGGAGGCCATGACGATCGGCCCGGTGTGCCCGGCGCGGTGCAGGGAGACCACCGCGTCGACGGCGGCAAGACCGGTGCCGATGACCGCCACCGCCGCGTCGGCGGGGATGGGGGAGAGGGTGTCGGCCAGCGGATAGGGATCGGGCAGGAACCCCTCCTCACCGGCCAACTCGTAGTGGTCGGCGGGGATTCCGGGCCCGACGGCACAGATGACGCGACCGAACAGCCGGGTGTCCCCGCTGTCGTCGGTGATCTCCAGCAAGGGATTCAGATCCCGTACGCCGATGACCTGGCGGTGCACGACATTGACGGGCCTGCCGCGCAACGACAGGGAGGAGATGGCCTGTTCGGCGGTGTGCGCCAGATAGGAGCCGAAGACGTGCCGGGGCGGAAAGTGCCCGTCCTCGTCCCAACTGCCCTTCCCGTACGGGGATTGCGTGCGCTTGAGCCAGTCGGTGAACGCGCCCGGGTCGCCGGCGGTGGCCGACATCTCCGCGGGCAGGATGTTGACCAGGACGGAATCGGTGTCGCGCCGATAGGCACGCCCGCGCCACAGCCGGGCGGGGTCGGGCTCGAACACGACCACGCGGCCGCGGCCGGCTTCCGGCAGGCGGGCGAGCCGGTCGAGCACGGCCACGGCTGCCGCGCCGCCGCCGATGACGGCTATGTCATCGATCGCGTCCGGATCATTGATGTCACTCAGGTTGTTCATGTCATTCATGGGGTCGTCCATGGGAGGTCTCTCTGGTCTCTCGTCAGACGTTCTGGAGTACGCGGGCGTCTTCCGGCCGCCTGCGCCGCCCCTTGACCACGGCGAGCGCCAGCAGGGCCAGGGCCACGACGGCCCACCCGAGGAGTACGGCGAGGGGCCCGCCGCTGCCCGTACCGGCGAAGGAGCCTTCGGCGCGGATGAACGAGCCCGCCGCACCCGGCGGCAGCAGCTGGCCGACGCGGCCGAGCGGGCCGGGCAGCAGGTCGGGGCCCGCGGCGATGCCGGAAAGGGGATTGCCGACCAGGAACATGACGACTGCTCCCACGGCGATCCCGCCGGGTCCCACCAGGGCGCCGAGCCCGGTGATGAAGCCCGCCATGCCCAGCTCCAGAAGGAAGATGGCGGCGGCGTTGGTCAGGAAGGAGCCGGGCAGCACGTCGGAGACGACGGTCAGCATCAGCGAGCTCAGCAGCCCGGAGACCGCGGCGAACGCGACGACTCCGATCAGCCGCAGCCGGGCCTCGGACACCTTGAGGACGAGCAGCAGCGCGATGATCACCGCGGTGACGATCAGCGGGAAGAAGCCCATGGTCATGCCGGAGCCGTGCGGATCGCTGCCGCTGACGGGTACGGCCTCCTCGATGAGCTGCGAGGTTCCGGTCAGCTCGGCCAGCTGCCCGGACAGCGCGGCGGCGACCGCCGGGGAGGCGGCCGAGGCCACCTTCAGGCGCCAGCCGTGACCGGCGGAGTCGTCCTGGACGAAGGCGCCGTAGACCTCGCGGTCGCGCAGCATTTCCGCGGCCTCGTCGACGTCTTTGACGTGACGGGTGTCGAAGTCGCCGCCGTTGGCCGTGAGCAGCGAGTCGAGCTGCTTCTGCTGCGTACTGCCGGCGACGACCGCGACGGGCACATGGGTGGGCTCCGAACGCGAGGCCGTCCAGGAGAACCAGCCGCCGACGACGAACTGGACCAGGGCGACGATGACGACGGCCTTGGCCATCTCGCGCTTGGCGGAAGTGGGTTGGGCGCTCATGACGAACCCTCTCGCCTCTCCTGTCTCACTGCTCTTCGAGCAGTTCGGGCTGCTCGGCGGTGATCTCGTCCCACATGATCTGGAAGCTGAAGCGGCCGAGCTGGTCGTCGCCGAACCCGTCACGGGCGGCCAGCGCCTGCTCGTGGGTCATGGGCTTCGGGGTGCCCGCGGCGAGCGCGGCGAGCTGGACCTGGGCGCACGCCTCGTAGGTGAAGAACCAGTGCACGGCCTCCTCGATGCTGCCGCCGACCGTGAGCAGACCGTGGTGGCGAAGGAGCAGGGCCCGCTTGTCACCGAGCCGGCGGGCGATCTCCTCGCCGTGCTCGATCGCGATGGCCGGGCCGTCGTAGTCGCCGTACAGGACCTGGTTCTCGTAGAACGCGCAGGACTCCTGGTCGAGCGGTTCGAGCAGGCGCTCCAGGGAGCCGAGGGCGCGGGCGTGGACGGTGTGACCGTGTGCGATGGCGTCCGCCTCGGGCCGCTCGTGGATCTTGGAGTGGATGGTGAAGGCGGACGGATTGACCTTCCCCGTCCCCTCGACCACACGGCCGGTGGCGTCCACGCAGATCAGGTCCCTGACCTTGACCTGGTTGAAGGAGAGCCCGAAGGGGTTCACCCAGAACCGGTCGAGGTGCTCGGGGTCCCGCACGGAGATGTGGCCGGATATCCCCTCGGCGTACCCCGCCTTGCCGAACAGCCGCATCGCGGCGGCAAGCCGCTGCTTGCGGTGGCGCCGCTCGTCGTCGGCGGAGGCGAACACGGCATCGTCCGGGATGGGCAGGCCGGTCGCGGTGTCGGCCAGAAAGCTCTCGGTTGTCACTGCGGTCTCTCTCGTAGTCCAGGCTGCGAGCGCCGTCCGTGCGGCGCCCGACTCGTAGTGAGCCTGGCTCGACCAATCGCCAACAGAGGCCGAAATTTGCCCATTTCGGACTTCATCAACCTGCATTGCCAATTTGTGCAGCAGGCTGCACAAATGAGATGCGCGGAGCGGCCCGGAGCAGGGCGCTCCCGTACAACCATTCGGTTCTGCTGTGTGTCGTGTTCTCACTGGTCCCGCAGCAGTGAGATGGGGCCGGTTCGCCCACAGGTAAAGAAAGGCACCATGCGCTATCTCTCCCGCACTGCCCCTGCTCTTGCCGCGGCCGCCATCGCCGCCGGGCTGCTCGCCGCGGCACCCGCCCATGCCGCACCTTCCGCCGTCCCCAGCGGCCAGAGCGACGTGAACGGTGACGGCTACGGCGACCTCGTCACCGCCTCGGAGGCCACGGTGTCGGGCGTCAAGGGCGCCGGCGCGGTCGTCGTGAACACCGGCTCGGCCGACGGCATATCGGCCGGACGTACGCAGATCGTCTCGCAGAACTCGGCCGGGGTGCCGGGCGCCGCGGAGGCGGACGACCGGTTCGGCTCGGCGCTCGCCACCGGCGACCTGAACGGCGACGGCTACACCGACGTCGTCACCGGCACCGCGCTGGAAGATGTCGACGGCGACGCGGACGGCGGCACCGTCGCCGTCCTGTGGGGTTCGACGTCCGGACTCAGCGGCGGCACCACCCTCCCCGACCCGGCACCCGCCGCCCACGACGAGTTCGGCAACGCCCTCGCCGTCGGTGACTTCGACGGCGACGGGCACCCCGAGCTGGCCGTCGGCACCAGCGACAACAACGTATGGATCTTCAGCGGTGTCGCGAAGTCGGGCGCCGCGTCCCACCGTCAGCTGAGCACCGCCATCGTCCCGGACGGCACGGACTACTACCGCTCCCTGACGGCCGGGGACTTCGACGGCAACGGCGCGGACGACCTCGTCGTCGGCGGCCGCTACGAGGGGGACGGCGAGTTCGGCGGCGCCGCTCTCGTCCACCCGGGGGCGGGCGACGCGTACACGGTCCTGCGCGGCGACGCGCACGTGGCCGCCACGGGCGACTTCGACAACGACGGCCGCGACGACCTGCTCCTCGGCTCCCCCGACAACAACGCGGTCACGGCCTACGCGGGCGGCGCCGAGGGCCTTCGCGCCGCCGCGCGGCGCATGCTCACCCAGGACAGCCCGGGCGTCCCCGGCGCCACCGAGTCCTCGGACTTCTTCGGAGAAGGCGTCACGGCGGGCGACATGGACGGCGACGGATACGACGACGTCGCCGTGGGCGCCGAGTTCGAGACCGTCGGTTCGGTGGCCAACGCCGGCTCGGTCACCATCCTGCGCGGCTCGGCCGACGGGCTCACCGGCACCGGATCGAAGGTCGTGCACCAGGACACCGAGGGCGTGCCGGGCGCGAACGAGGCGTACGACCGCTTCGGATCCGCCACCCACCTCGCCGACACCAACCGCGACGGCCACGCCGACCTGGCAGTCGGCGCCCCGATGGAGAACACGAGCAACGGCGCGGTGTGGAGCCTGCGCGGCTCCGCCGACGTCGTGACCACCACCCACGCGGTCAGCTTCTCGGCGGCCACCGCGGGCCTGTCGCAGGACCCGTACCAGTACTTCGGCCGGTCCATGCCGACCAGCGCGCACGGATCCTGAGCACTCGGCCAACGTCGAAGGGCCCCACTGCGAACAGTGGGGCCCTTCGACGTTAGTGCCCGGTGAGGCACTGGCGGAGGATACGAGATTCGAACTCGTGAGGGGTTGCCCCCAACACGCTTTCCAAGTCTGTTGGTGCAGGTCAGGGCACAATTCAGCTGTGTTCACCTGCGTTCAAGCCGGTTCTGCGGAGCCCTCGCGACCCCTACCTGAACGGTCATGAACGGCGGCGTACGGAGCTGAATGAGACGGAAACTGAGACGGAGTGAGTCAGCGCAGCTTGCTCCACGAACCGCCTGACGCTACGGCCTGGAACCCTCAGAATGCAGCAATGGATCAGGGGATCGCAGGAGTGGTCGCGGGAATCGCTGGACTCGTCGGAGCTGGCATCGGAGGTCTAGCTACCGCGTATGGGGCTCGCGTTGGCGCTCAGAAGACGATCGAAGCAGCGCAGGCACAAGTCAGCCACCAGTCAGCAGCGGAACACACGCATTGGGTCCGTGAGCAACGCACGCAGCTCTGTAGCGAACTTGCTCGACGGCATGCGTCGTTCGCCTTCGAGCTCTACAAGAACGGGGCCGGACTCACCGCTGGGCAGCAGTTATCCCGGGATGTTCGGGAGGATCTTATGGCGCGGCATCTTGAGATCGCGGAGATAGCGTGGACCTTGCAGCTATGGGGTCCCACCGGCCTATCGTTGGCGACTTCGACTCTGTCGGCGACAGGGAGCAGGGTACTCACGTCGGCAATCTCCTGGTCTGAGGCCGTCCGGGCAGAGGGCGACATACCTGCGTGTGCGCAGTCCTACCAAGCAGCCCGAGATGCTGATGCGGCGGCTAGGAGCTCCTTCACGCGGGAAGCGCGCAAGCTCTTGAGCCTGCCGGATTGAACCGTGCCACCGACTGAGATAGCCCCACGGGATCGTGGGACTCTTGGCAGCGAGCAACGGAGAGACACGAGAGGAGCTCAAGTGTCGGAGGCCAGTCCGCGCGGAACCTACCTGGTGATCTCGGAGGCCCTTCGGAAGGGAATCGAAGAGGGCGAGATCGTCGACGATCTGCCGTCCGAGGCTGACCTTGTACGTACGCACGGGGTCGCGCGCAACACAATTCGCCGGGCTCTCAAGGCCCTGGAAACCGAAGGTGTCCTTGAGTCCGCCCCTGGGGTGGGGTGGCGGGTCTCTCGGGGTGGTGACCGGCGCCCGCTCGTGGATCGCATGATTGCGGTGATCGAAGAGGACTCGCTCGTGATCGGGGATACGTATCCGTCCGAGGCCAAGCTCTGCGAGCGGTTCGGTGTATCCCGTACTGCCGTGCGGCGCGGCCTTGCCCAGATGGAGGGAACTGGCCTGCTAGCCACCGTCCATGGCAAGGGGCGCACCGTTCGCGCTCTCCCGGTTTCCAGCGGTCGGCCGTAGCCTTGGCCGCCATGGGACTGACTGAGTGGGCGTACGCGCTTTCCGAATCACTTCTGGCCGAACCCCTGCCGCGTAGGTGGTCGCACTCTCTCGGGGTCGCCAAGCGCGCCCGCGCCCTGGGGCCGATCCTCGGGGACGATGCGGAGCTGCTCGAAGTAGCCGCGGTCTTGCACGACATCGGTTACTCGCCCGCGATCGCGACCACCGGCTTTCATCCGCTCGATGGGGCCCGATTCCTCCGCGACCAGGAGGGGGCAGACGAGCGGGTCATCCGCCTCGTGGCCCATCACTCCTGTGCCCTGCTCGAAGCTGAGGAACGTGGTCTCCGGTCGGAGTTGGAGAGCGAGTTCGAGCTTGAGCGCCCGGAGCTGGTCGACGCGCTGTTGTTCTGCGACATGACGACCACGCCGAACGGCGGGCATACCACGCCGGCCGAACGGCTCGACGAGATCGTGCAGCGATATGGGCCGGACACCATCGTCGGCCGGTTCATCCAACGTGCGGCACCGGAGATTCACGCTGCCGCACAGCGAGTGGAGGACCGACTAGCTCACGCGTGATCTGCGCTCTCAGCCGATGTACGGCTCCTGGCGTGAGCTGTCCAAGCCATGCTCAATGCGCAGCCGCATCGACGGGTGAATGTCGAGGCCATCGAGGTCCGCTGGATTGATCCAGCGGACCTCCTTTGACTCGCTGCTTGTCTGCAGTGAGCCACCCGTGGGGTGGGCTCGGAAGCAGATGGAGAACTGCTGACGCACCTCTCCGTCGTCGTACGCCATGACGTGCTGGGGGTCGGTGTAGAGCCCCACGATGTTGTCGATGTCGACGGCAATACCCGTCTCTTCCATCACCTCGCGGACGACCGTGTCACCGACGCTCTCGCCGATGTCGTGACCACCTCCAGGCAGTGCCCACAGGTCGTTGTCGGTCTTGTGGATAAGCAGGACCCTTCCGGCGTCGTCGCAGACCACTGCAGTGACCGAGGGAACGACAGAGTTGGCCTTGGGGGCGTTGAGGTCTCGGTAGTAGTCGATTCGGCTCATGCCTGGGTGCCTTCCCAATCGGTGGGTGACGAGATGGGGCGGGCCGACTCCCACACCCGTTCGACGCTCTCAGCGTATGCGTCGAAGAGTTCACCGCCGGGCACGCGTTGCAGGTGCAGGACGGGAGCCATGTACGCGCCGACGCCGTAGAGATGGCCGTTGGCCAGCATCTCGTCATCGGCACGGTAGATCGAGTTGTAGAGCGTGGTGCCGTGCAGGCGGAACTCCACCCCGGGAAGCCCGAAGATCGATCGGTAGTTCAGGAGCGCGTTCCGGATCTTTCCTGCCATCGCTTCGCCGATTCCCTCGTCCTCCCCTCGCACGGCCACGGCCTGGCTTAGCGGGTCACCGAGCATGAACCGGATCGGCACCCCGTTTGCTGACTTCTCCTTCACGATGCGAAGGAAGGCCGGATCTTCGGTCAGCCAGAACCCGGAGTACACCAACACGTCGAACTGCCGCGTTGCTTGGCCGTAGAGCTTCGGCCACAGGCTCTGCATCACGACGGAGCGGTGCGGATAGAGCTTCACCAACTCGGCGTTGCCAGAGGCTGTGACCTCCGCTGAGGTCCGCTCATCCGGCCAGAGGTACGACACCTCGCATTTCAACAGCGAAGCCGTCGCGTACTGGAATCGCCGGTAGGGCTTCCGCTCCGGGTCGTTGATCCAGCGTTCGACCGTCTTGGCCGACACACCCAGGCGTTCTGCGACTTCATCGAACGTCATGCCCAAGTCCACGATCGCGCCACGTAGCCGCTCGTTCGCCACACCAACCACCCTCTGCTTGGGACGACTTGGTACGACTTCACCGTAGCGAAGTGCGACCCAAGTCGTACATGTGCGGTGTCGAACGTCTTCGCTGGTGAGGCCAGTCTGTAAGCACAGCAAGCGCGAGGGACTCGCAGAGCCGAAGAGCCGAAGGGCTTGACGGGGCGAATCTCTCTCAGCATGATGAGGAACACGTAATACATGTTCCTCATCTCGTGAACGTCTGCACCACCGCACGACCAAGGGGCCCGGGACAGAGCGGGCCGAGGTTTCCCGGCGCCTTGTCAACCGGAGGGCTTAGACCGAAAGGTCACGTCTCCATACGCCTTCGCCAGGCATGACGGCTCTCCCTGACAGGGGGCCCGCCGTGCCTGAAGGAGACAGAGCACTACCTCACCTCGCCGCCGCACTGAGTGCGATCGGCCGGTTGCCTCCTCCGCCCGTCCGGCCCGCGTGGTCGTACGGGCGGGGCTGGGGGGAGCCGGATGTTCCTGGTTCCAACGGCGTGCGGCCCCGGTGTTCGAGCACCGGGGCCGCTGTTTGGGCCGTTCCTGTCTGAGAGGAGTACGACCCATGAAGTGCATCGTTGCTGGTCATGTGGCTGTTACCGCGAGGGAGTTCGCGGAGCTGGCCCTGGGGTTCGATTGGGAGCTGTTTGCGGGCCCCAAGCGGGAAGGCAAGTTCGAGCGGATGGCGCGCCTTGATGTGGCGCGCGATGTGCTCGCCGGTCTGCGGGTCACTGACCCGGAGGCTGCGGCGATCGCGGAGGCGCTGCTGCGCGGGGCCCCGCTGGCGCCGCGTAGGCCTGTGCGGCGTTCTACTCGCCGGGCACCGGCCCGTCGGGTTCGCGGTTGCGAGAGCGGGACGGGGGTGGCCGCGTGAGTGCGCTGACGATGGCTGCGCTGGCCCCGGCGGTTGACGTAGTAGACGCCTTGACCGCGAAGTTCCCGCACCTGCCGGCCGGATACATCGCTGTCTCCACCGTCTATCCGGATCGTGTGGAGCTGTCCTTCCATTACAGCCTGTCCGACTTCGAGACGTGGCGTCAGGCGTTGCGTCTCGCTCCGGGCGCGGTGGACATTCACGCGCAGGGGCACGGTGCTTCGCGTAGCTGGTGCCTCCAGGCTGAGGGCAGCTTCGCTGGGGTAGGCGTGCGGCTGGTCGGCTACGACGCGCTGCCTGAAGGGCTGGTCGTTGACGATGCAGCTCGGCTGGTGGTGGACGAATGAGCCGCCAGAGTTTGCCCCAGCGGCAGATCGAAGAGCTTCAGCGACTCCAGACCGGGCTGACGCGAGTGCTGGTCGGCGTCGCGGTCGTGGCGCTGGCGTTCACCGCAACGAACGTGACGCTGTTCGCGATCGACCATCACATCCATCCGGCGATCGCGTGGCTGTTGGACCCGATGGTCGCGGTCGCCCTTGGCGCGGTCCTCATCGTGGACGGCCGCCTGGCCGAGCACGGCGTGCGCCCTTCAGGGTGGGCAACAGTGCTGCGCTGGTTCGCCGGACTCGGCACGTGGCTGATGAACTGCTGGGCCTCGCTGTGGCCGGCCGGGTCACCGTTCGGGATGCCGCGTGACATCGACCCGGCCGGGTTGGTGCTCCACTCGATTCCACCCCTACTACTGATCCTCCTGGCGGAGGCGATCACGTTCTATCGGCGCGCGATCCTGAAGCGGATCGACGTGCTGCGCGTTCAGGTGGACACCGGCCACACAGCGGTGAACGCCCCGCAGGCGCAGCCCCTGTTCACCCCTGATGACAGGCCGCGACCGAAGCCGGTCGAGGTGCCGTCCCAGAACGCGTTGCCGCTGGTCATCTGCGGTGGACGCGAGGTGTACGCCCCGAGCGTTCCCCCGCTGTCCACCGTGAACAGCTCGGAAGCCGAACCTGAGCCCCGACTGTCCACCCAGGAAGCGTTCGAGGCCATCCGGGAGTGCTGGGTGAACGGCGTCTCGATCCGAGATGCGGCCCGCAAGTCCACCCGTTCCACCACCCACGTTCACAACGTCTATCAGCGCTTGGCCAAGGAGGGCGAAGGCCCCTCGCTGATCGCGGTGGGCGGGGGATGAGTGCTGATGCCCACCGCCTACGCCAAGTGCTACGACCCGCTCAGGCTCCGCTACGGCATACCGACATACCCCTGGCGCATGGCACCCGAAGGCCTCGCCACCCGGCGTCAGTTACGGGCGATGGGGCTGCGGCCCGGCGGTCAGTTGATTGTCGCGCAGACCATGCGGATCAACCGCCGCCAGGGCGGCCCGCGGGTCGCCTACCTGTACGACATCGCGCGGGCGAAGCCGGTGCGGCCGATGACCTCGCGCAAGTGGGGTGCGCTCGCGCTGGCGATGCTCGCCCGTCGCACCTGTCCGGTCTGCCAAGTCGCCTACAGCTACTGCATCCCGACCTCGCTCGGCATGTGCGTGCTGTGCGCCGACGAACAGTGCACCGCCTGAAATCCCCTCACTGAACTGGGAGTTTCCTCATGGCACAGAGCACGAACCGACGTCGCATCTTCGAGGGCGTCATGGTCCTCATCACGTTCACGCTGGCTGTGTGGATCAGCGTGCGGCTGGACTCCTACGGAGTCCCGATCAGCCTGGTCATCCCGTGCGGGCTGGGAGTTGTTTCCTCCGGGATGTCGATGCTGTCGCAGCTCACGCAGGCCCGGGCGGGGACACTGCACCGCTGCCCGGCTGAGGGCTGTGCCTTCTCCGTCCGGGTGGAGAACGTGGATGCGGCGGAGTCCCGTCGCTGGCAGGAGATCGCTGCCGCCCACCCCGCCCATCCCCTCGCCTGAACAGCGCGTTTCCCACTCATGCGCAGGGCCCGAACGCCACCTTCTCACCAGCGCGTTCGGGCCCTGCTCCTCCTCCAAAAGGAGTGCACTCAGCATGACCGACACCCACATGGAAGCGGTAGTGGCCCCCGCCGCTACCGACCCTCCGACTCCACAGCCTGTGGACACGGCAGGCACAAAGACCGAGGTAGAGCACACACCGGGCGGCTGGCCCGTGGTGCCGTTGGCGTTCTCCGGGGCGAACTCGACCGTGTCCATGGTGGCTGCGGCCGGTCTGGCCGGTGGGCCGATCGCCGCCGCGGTGGCTGCTACCGGCGCGGTGGTGCTTGGCACGGTCGCCTCGCACCGCTCCCGCAACCCCCGGCCCAAGCGGGCCGCGCGGCGTACCGCAGCCCGTACGGCGGGCCGTCAGCACGCAGCCCTGCACCGTTCAAGCGGACTCACCCCCGCGGCCCGTAGCGCTGGTTCGGCCGGCCGCCGCACGGCAGGCGGCGCGGGCCGGATGCCCGGGCAGACGCGTGGCAGGGGCAGTGCGGGCAACGGCCGCAGCGCTGCCGGGCTGGGCCGTCACGGTGCGGGCAAGCACCGCAGCGGGACGGCCTCCCTGAACAAGCCCGCCGGGCTCAAGTCCGGCCGCAGTTCCCTGGCTGGGGCTGCGGGCAGGGTGGGTCAGGTCAAGGCGCTGCGGGCCGGGCAGAAGGCCGCAGGCGGTACGCGCGGTCAGAAGCGGGCGCAGACCGCAGCGGCCCGGCGGGCGGTCGCGGATGCCCGACGTAACACCCCGAAGCTCAACAAGCCCCAGACCAGCGGGAACAAGCGCGCTGGGCTGGGCAAGGCGCGGTCGCAGCCGGGCGGTCTGACCGGCCGGATGCTCGGGGGCGCGGCCGTAAGGCGCGTGCGATGCGAGATGTAGCGATCGCGAAGAACCGTGCCCGGCGCGACGCGAGTACCGCGGGCAAGGTGGCCGGTCAGCGCTCCAACGTCCGCAAAGCCCCGGCCCGGCAGGCCGCCCGCAAGGCCCTGCGTCGCTCCGCCGCGCGCTTCCACGGCCGTCGAGCCCTGGCCGCGCTGCTGGCTCTGCCGGTGGGGCTGCTCGGGGTCGTATCGACCTGGCTGGGCCGCAAGTTGGGCATCCGCGCCCTCATCCACCCCGGCCGCCGGTTGTTCCGCCGCATCACCGCGACCGCCCGCGCCCAGCGCGAGGACCGCGACACAGCCATCAACGACGTCAAGGACCAGGCAGAGGCCGCAGCCGACGAGGAAGCGGCCAAGGACGTCACGGGCGGGCTGGGGGACCGGGTGCAGCGCCCGGCCGTGCCCGTCCCGGATCAGAGCACCACCACATCGAGCAGTGAGGGAGAGCACGTGTCTGGGTTCCAGTTCGAAGAGCACGCTGCCGAGATGGAGCAGGCAGCACAGTCCTATGACCCCGAGAGCGCCATGGAGATCCTGGCCATGGTCGAGAGCCTGCCCGCCGCGATCACGTCGGTGGCGAACGTGATGAAGACCCTCGCGGAGCGCTCCGACTCGGAGTTTCCGCTGGAGAAGGAAGTCGCGGACGGCTTCAACGACATCTTCGGCGCCCTGATGAGCGCGGTCGCGGTCGCGGAAGACATGGGTCCGCTGTTCCGGCAGGCCCACGAGCAGGACATCGCCCGGCACGAGGACCCCCGCAACGGCCCGGAAGCCGAGAAGGGTTGGAACGTCTGACATGAGCGCTGCCGCTACCGCCAAGAAGAATCAGGCGAGCGGCCCGGTGCTGGACTGGAGCGCCGGTCACGGACCCGTGACCGGTGCTCTGTCCGCGACCACCGGAGCCCTCGCCGTCGCCACCACCGGAGCCGCCACCGCCATGCCGCCCGCCTGGGCCCTCGCGGTCGGGGCGGCCGGCGCCCTCGGTCACACCGTGGCCGGGCTGAAGGTCCGCAATGCGGGCCGCACCCTCGCCTTCAAGGCCGCCTCCTGGCTGGTCGGCGCGGGCTGGACCACCTGGGCCATGACCACCGGCCCCCTCTCCTGGGCCGCACTGGGTTCCCTCGCGACCATCGGCGTGGGTATCGGCGCCGGGGCCCGCTCCGTGGCCCTGTATGAAGAGGCCCGCGAGGACGAAGCGATCGCCGCAGCTGAGCGCCAGGTCGCCCTGGAGCTGTCTGCGGAGCGGCGGGCGATCGCCGCAGCCTGGGTGGAGCGGATCCAGCGAATCTGCAACATCACCGTGAAAGTGCTCGCGGTGGAGATGTGGGAGACCGGCACCGGCTACTCCCTCGACCTGGAACCCCAGGGCGGCATCACCTTCGACCGCATCGCCCAGCACAGCCCGGCCCTGTCCGCGGACGCGGGACTGCCCCACGGCTGCACCGCATCGGCCGGGCCCGGCATCCACCAGGGCCGCACCATCATGGACGTCACCACCTGCAACGTCCTCGCCGAAGCCCGCACCTACCCCGAGGACTACGGCCCCCTGTCACTCCTGACCGGCATCCCCTGGGGCTTTCGCACCAACGGCGACGCCGTGCCCGCGTTCCTGCGCGAGCAGTGCGCCCTCGTGGTCGGCCCGACCGGATCGGGCAAGACCAACATGGTCCACACGATCCTCGCCGGGTTCGCCCGCACCGTGGATGTGCTGCCCTGGGTCATCGACCTCAACGCCGGATCGGCCGGGCTGCCCTGGGTCCTGCCCGCCCTGAACGGCGAACTGACCGGGCAGGACGGCAAGCCGGTGCGGCCAGGGGTCGACTGGCTTGCCGGCACGTACGAGGAAGCCCTGCTGATGCTCGATGCGGCGATCGCGATCGGGCTGCACCGCAAGCGCGCCTACCAGGAACTGTTGTCCCAGCACGACACAGACCTGCTCCCGGTGAGCGCGAAGATCCCGCAGATCATGCTCGTCATCGACGAGGGCGCGGAGATCCTGACCAGCACCGACCGGCAGATGAAGGAACTCGCCAAGCGGATCTACGAGTTCATCCGCATGCAGCGCGCCATGGGCGGGCGCACGGTCATCACCGCCCTCGGGGCGACCGGCAGCATCCTCGGCAATCTCCTCATCCGCCGGGAAGCCAAGGTCCGGGTCGCGCTGACCGGCGGGGAGACCGAGGGCATGGACCTGTCCAAGATGTTCCCCGGCCGCCGGGGCCTGCGCGTGGACCAAGCCCCGTTCAAGGGCGCCGGGTTCATGGGCACCCCCGAATCACCGGGGGCGCTGTTCAAGGCGTGGCGGATCAAGCCCAGCCAGATCCGCGACATCACCGTCGCTACCTCCGAGCGGCACCCGCGCCTCGATGCCATCTCCGCCAAGGCCGCAGGTCCGGACTACGCGCGGCGCTGGGATACGGAGCGCACCGCATGGATGCGCGACCTCACCCCTGATAGCGGTGACGCCGATCCTGCTGCGGCGGGTTCGGCGGGCGGGTTGAACCTGTCGGCGCACCGGCAGGGGTCTTCGGAGGATGAGCTGCTGCGCCGGTTCCGCAAGGAGATCGACGCTCAGTTCGCCACCGCACCCGACCCTGACCAGCCGCCGCCCGCACCGGGGTTGAACCTGTCCGCGCTGCGCGGACAGGTCGAGCAGGACAGCCCCGCACAGCGGGCCGCACTCGCCGCGCTGTACGCGGCGGGGGCGGAGGGCACCGGGGCTTCCGCGATCGCCCGCGCCCTCGCGGAGGAGCACGGCACGAACCGGCAGACGGTTGTCGGCTGGCTCAAGGCATGGGTGGAGGACGGCACCGCGCTCCGGGTCGGAGAGGGCACCAAAGCCCGCTACGTCCACCGCGACCACGCCCCCGAACCCCCGCCCGGTGGCTAGCACTTGTCGCTTGTCGCCCGCCGTGCACAGAGACCCCTCCTGGGGTGTCGCGTGGGGTCGGAAACGGTGTTTGACCTGGGAGGCGACAAGCGACAAGACAAGACAAGCGACAAGCCGCACGACAAGTCAGACGACAAGCAACGCGACAAGCCATCGGCGGGCAGCACCCCAGACGCGGGCGCTGCCCGCCGGCCATCTCCCCGGAGGCTGCTCGTGTTCATCACCCTGTCCGCCGTTGCCCTGACCGGGCTCTGGACGGCCATCCTCATCCGCTCCCGCCACGTCGGCGCCTTCGCCGGACTCGGGGTGTTCCTGTTCGGGTTCTTCACCGCCGACACCGGAGCCGCCGCCGCGATCCGCACCGCGATACAGGCCCTCATCGACGCCGCGCGCAACATCGGCTGACTGCACGGAAGGAAGTACCTGCCGTGAGCGACCTCAACACTCCGGCCGCCGACTGGTGGCCCCGCATGAGCGACGCCGAAGCCAACGCCGAAGCGAAGCGCATCATCGACTCCCTCTACCGACCCACCCCACCCCCGCGCCCGGTGCCGACCTCATACCGGGACGACACCACACCCCCGCCGTTCGGTGACGCCGCCCCGGTGCATCAGGACGACCGGCGCATCGTGCCCGCCTGGGCCGCCGGGACCGCGGTCGCCTCCATCGGGATCGGCGCCGGCGCCACCGGGGTGGGCTGCGGGATCTGGCTCGCGCTGCAGGGATTCGCCGCCATGACCATCACCGGAGTCGTGTTCATGGGCGTGCTCTTCTGCGGCCTCGCGTTCGCCGCGCTGTCCATCGGCGCTGCGTTCTCCCGCGCCAAGCGCAGCGTCTCCAAGCACGTCTACACCGGGCCGGTCACCAAGAACACCCACGTGAGCAGCCACACCAAGGGCGCCTTCGCCCGCAACCACACCCACCTGCACAACTGACAGGCCAAGGGCGGCCCGCGTCTCGCCAAAGCCAAGGGCCGCCCTCGATATCCAGCCCTCTCTAACGAACTGGAGGAATTCAGCATGACCCAACCCGCGAACGAGCACCAGCACAGTGCCCTCCGTCTCGCGTCCAGCGGCCTGCCCGCACTGCCCCTGCGGAAGGGCAAGGTGCCGTTCGGGAATTGCTCAGACTGCGCCAGGAACGCCTGTGGTGGTCGGCCGAACATGAAGACGCCCGGCCCCTGCACCTGCCCGGCGCCCTGCCATGGCTGGGCAGCCGCCACGGTCGACGTGAACGTGCTCACTTCGCCTGCCTGGGCTGCCGCCTGGCGAGAGGCTCAGGCCATCGCCTACCACCCTGCCGGGGCCGGACTGACGGTCGTGGACCTGGACGACATCGACGCGATCCGGTGGGCACACGAGAACCTGCCTGCCACGCGAACGGTGCCCACCACCCGGGGCGAACACTGGGTCTACCAGGGGGCCATACAGTCCGCGAACGCAGTGCGGCCCGGCGTAGACATCAAGTCCACGATGGCCTACGCCCGTTGGCTCGGAGCAGGTAGCGGCGCCATGACTGCGCTGCCGGACGTCGTACGCGCGCTGACCGTGAAGGAACCCACCACGGCCATGACCGCATCGCAGGCCATCGGCATGCCCGCACGGTCTGTGGATGGGGAGTGCCGTCATCGCACGCCCGCCTACTTGGAGCGCGGCATCGCCATGGCAGAGCAGCGCATCACCGACGCGGCAGGCGGCGTGCACAACGCCGTCTACGTGACGTTCCTGGCCGTGCTCTCCACGCATGGCCGGTGCGGCTGCCTCACCGAGGACCACATCGCCCGCCTGTTCACCGCCGCTCAGACCAAGGGCGAGAGCCCCCGGCACTGCACCGACGCGTGGGCCAACGCACGCACGCGGTTGGGACTTTGAGCATGGAAGACGACGACAAGAATCCGGCCCGGAAGGTCATCGCGGACTACGCGCAAGAGCGCTTCCGCTACTTCCGCACCGCCGAAGGAACCGTCTACGCCCAGCGCAAGGGCCACCCCGTGGCGCGCCCGATTCGCTCGCAGGGCACCACCGGAAGCCACCGCCAAGAACTCATGGTCGGCCTGTTCAAAGACGGCATCGGCATGTTCAACGGCACCGCGATGAAGGAGGCACTCGACTTGATCGAGGCACTCGCACTCACCGAGAACGTCCAGCCTGTGCACATCCGTGTCGCCCCCGGATTCGACGGGGCCACCTGGTTGGACCTGGGGCGCGATGACGGGCAGTCCGTCCGCATCCACCCCACCGGCTGGGACATCGCCGTCCCCGACCCGCAGGAAGCGTGCTGGCGCCGCACCCAGCTCACCGGCGAACTCCCCCTGCCCGCCAAGGACACCAACGGCAAAGGCATCGACCTGCTGTTTCGGCTCTGCAACTTCGCAGGCGCCGAAACCGAGTGCCTGGCCATGGCCTGGCTGATCGGCTGCCTGGAACCCTCCGTGCCCGTCCCCGCACCCTTCCTCACCGGCCCACAAGGGGCGGGGAAGTCCACCGGCGGACGCATGCTGATCCGGCTCATCGAAGGCATGACCGGGGACCTGCGCCGGGCACCGAAAGACGAGGACAACCTCATCGCTGCGGTCGCCGCGGGATGGGTCACCGCGCTGGACAACCTCTCCCACATGACCCCGGACCTGTCCGATGCCATGTGCTGCATCGTCACCGGAGCCGAGTCCGTCAAGCGCGCCCTGTTCACCGACGGAGACGTCTTCCGTGCCCGCTACCGCCGCCCCCTACTCCTGACCGGCATCGACGTCGGCGTCATCCGCCCCGACCTCGCCGAACGGCTCCTGCCGCTCCGCCTGGAACGGCCCAAGGTCCGCCGCACGGAAGCGGAGTTGTGGACGGAGTACGCCGAAGTCCTGCCCATCATGCTCGGCTCCCTGCTCGACCTGGCAGTCAAGGTCCGCGCCGCCGACGCGGAGACGCCGACAGACCTGCGCATGGCGGACTTCGCGCACCTGTGCGCGCAACTCGACATCGCGATGGGCCTTGGCGCACTGCCCGCCTACCGGGCCGGGCTCGACGACCTGAACGACGACGTGATCGAAGGGGATCTGCTCGCGCAGACCGTGCTCGAGTACGCCGCCGGCATGCCCGCCGGGGCACAGGAGCGCATGACATCCGCGGAATGGCTGCACCTGCTCACCCGTCTCTACAGCGGGGAGGAGTGCCGGCCGCTGCCCAAGGGGTGGCCGACCACCGGCAAAGTGCTCTCCGACCGGCTCAAGCGCCTTCAGCCCACCCTCGCCGCCCGCGGCCTGAACGTGGACTGGGGACGCACCCGCGAGGCCCGCTACATCGAACTCACCGAGCCCGCCCCGGCACCCGGGCAGCAGCAGGAGACCGCGTTCTAAGCGCCAAGTCACCGCACAACAGCAAGAAGAGCACCCGGGGCGACGCCACGGCAGGTGCTCCTCTTGCTGTTCGGTGCGCAGCACCGCCCCAAGGACGTGCCGCGCAGCGGCTCCTTCTTCACGTCCTGAGCCGCGCACAACAACAGACACCACCCCCTCTCTTTTCCTAAGTAGGGGAACGCTGCGTCACCTGCGTCACACACGACGGAAACCAGCCCCTGACCAGCCGGAACGGGCGTGACGCAGAACCGACCGGCTGCGTCACCCCTGCGTCACCTGCGTCACGCCCCAATGACACAGGTGACGCGGCAGTGACGCACCCCCATCTCACTCCGTCACGCATCCCCGCAGGTCAACGGCGTAAATGACGCACGTGACGCGGTGACGCAGAAATCCGAACCTCGGACACACACGGGCCCTGAGAAGGCCCAACCTCGCAACGCCCCCGCGTCACAACCCCACACGGAGGCACTCCCCAATGAACCTCGCATCGCACAGTTCTGAAGACCCCACGGTGGCCCTGCTCACCGTGGAGGAAGCTGCCCGCCGCCTCCGCATCGGCCGAACGCTCTGCTACCGCCTCATCGGCTCGGGAGAGCTTGAGTCGGTTCCCGTCGGTCGCCTGCGTCGCGTGCCTCCCGAGGCCGTCCACGAGTACGTCACTCGTCTCCGCCAAGCCAACCGCGCCGTGACCGCCGCCTGAAAGGAAGCCCATGGAAGACAAGGAAGAGCCCGGGAAGGACCCGAAGGCAGAGAAGCAGAAGAAGCGCACACGGCAGCCCAACGGCGCATCCAGCATCTACTTCGGCAAGGACGGGAAGTGGCACGGCCGCGTCACGGTCGGCGTACGTCCTGACGGCAAGGCGGACCGCCGGCATGTCGAGCGCAAGACCGAAGACGAGGTGGCCGATGCGGTCCGGGAACTTGAGCGGCAGCGCGACGCCGGGAAGGTACGGAAGGCCGGGCAAAAGTGGACGGTCAAGAAGTGGCTTGAGCACTGGGTGGAGAACATCGCCAAGAAGTACGTCAGCGAGAACAGTTACGACGGCTACGAGGTGGATGTTCGCGTCCACCTCGTCCCCGGGCTCGGAGCGCACAAGCTGGAACGGCTTGAGCCGGAGCACCTTGAAGAGTTCTACGAGCGCATGCAGAAGAACGGCAGTGCTGCCGGGACAGCCCATCACGCTCACCGCACGATCCGTGTGGCGCTTGGTGAAGCGGTCCGGCGCGGGCACATCACGAGGAACGTCGCCGAGATCGCCAGGGCTCCTAGGCTCGAAGAGGACGACATCGAGCCGTACACGATCGAGGAGATTCAGCGCTTGCTGGTGGAGGCTGCGAAGCTCCGCAACAGCGCTCGGTGGGTCATCGCCCTCGCCCTTGGGCTGCGCCAAGGCGAAGCGCTTGGGCTCAAGTGGGAAGACGTCGACCTCGATGCCGGGTACCTCCGCACGCGGAAGAACCGCCTGCGCCCGAAGTACGAGCACGGATGCGGAGACACCTGCGGGCGGAAAGCCGGGTACTGCAGGGAGCGCAGACAGGTCCGCAGGGAGACCAAGAGCACCAAGTCCCGAGCAGGGCGCAGGACCATCGGGCTCCCAGACCCGCTCATCAAGTTGCTCCGCAAGCACAGAGAGGAGCAGGAGCGGGAGCGTCAGGAAGCGGGGGAGTTGTGGGAGGACAAGGGGTACCTCTTCGCGAAGAAGACCGGTGAGCCTCTGATCCCCAACACCGACTACCACGACTGGAAGGACCTCTTGGGGGCCGCTGGCGTCCGCGATGGTCGCCTCCACGATGCGCGCCACACCGCCGGGACAGTCCTCCTCCTGCTCGGGGTCCCCGACGTGATCGTGGACGCCATCATGGGATGGGAGCCCGGAGGCTCAGCCCGGATGCGCGCCCGCTATCAACACGTCACCGGCCCCATGCTGAAGAAGGTCGCCAAGCAGATCGGTGATGCCGTCTGGGGTGCCGCCGAAGCAGTCGGTCAGTGCAGTGAAAACGGCGCGGATCAAGGCTCCACAGACCCCAACTGAGACGGAAACTGAGACGGAAGATCACGAAGGGCCTGCCGCGATGTAGTTCGCGAGGCCCGACCGTGCCAACTCAGGCCGGACAACGTCGAAGGCCCTGACCAGCAAGAAGCGGGTCAGGGCCTTCGACGTTAGTGCCCGGTGAGGCACTGGCGGAGGATACGAGATTCGAACTCGTGAGGGGTTGCCCCCAACACGCTTTCCAAGCGTGCGCCCTAGGCCACTAGGCGAATCCTCCGCGGCAAACAATACAAGACGTTGAGGAGTGCTCGCGAACCCGTTCCCGCCGCCTTCGGCCGGGTGGGACCCGAGTTCGATCCGGGCCCCCGCCATCGGGTACGCTGGGCGCAGCCCCTCACGTGGCGCTATCTGACTGAACTCCCCCAGGGCCGGAAGGCAGCAAGGGTAGGTTGGCTCTGGCGGGTGCGTGGGGGGCGCTTGCGTTCCCGGGGGCCTTGCTCCGAGCCTCGTTCCGAGCCGTGAGAAGTCCGGACGCGGAACTGGTTGTCAGTGGGCACCGATAACCTCGTATACGTGTCGTCCCTTGCGCTGTACCGCCGTTATCGCCCGGAGTCGTTCGCCGAGGTCATCGGGCAGGAGCATGTAACCGACCCGCTGCAGCAGGCGCTGCGGAACAACCGGGTCAACCATGCCTACCTGTTCAGTGGCCCGCGCGGCTGCGGCAAGACGACGAGCGCGCGCATCCTCGCCCGCTGTCTCAACTGTGAGCAAGGTCCCACTCCCACCCCCTGCGGCACCTGCCAGTCCTGCCAGGACCTGGCGCGCAGCGGCCCGGGCTCGATCGACGTCATCGAGATCGACGCGGCTTCGCACGGCGGTGTGGACGACGCGCGCGACCTGCGCGAGAAGGCCTTCTTCGGCCCGGCCTCCAGCCGGTACAAGATCTACATCATCGACGAGGCCCACATGGTCACCTCGGCGGGCTTCAACGCCCTCCTGAAGGTGGTCGAAGAGCCCCCGGAGCACCTCAAGTTCATCTTCGCGACGACCGAGCCCGAGAAGGTCATCGGCACGATCCGCTCGCGTACGCACCACTACCCGTTCCGCCTCGTCCCGCCCGGCACGCTGCGCGACTATCTGGGCGAGGTGTGCGGCAAGGAGGACATCCCGGTCGCGGACGGCGTGCTTCCGCTGGTCGTACGCGCGGGTGCGGGCTCCGTCCGTGACTCGATGTCGGTCATGGACCAGCTCCTCGCCGGAGCGACGTCCGAGGGTGTGACATACGCCATGGCGACCGCCCTCCTCGGCTACACCGACAGCTCGCTGCTCGACACGGTGGTCGACGCCTTCGCGGCCGGGGACGGTGCCGCCGCCTTCGAGATCATCGACCGCGTCATCGAGGGCGGCCACGACCCGCGCCGCTTCGTGGCCGACCTCCTGGAGCGGCTGCGCGACCTGGTGATCCTCGCCGCGGTGCCGGACGCCGCGGAGAAGGGGCTGATCGACGCCCCTTCGGACGTCGTCGAGCGGATGCAGGCACAGGCCGGTGTGTTCGGGGCGGCCGAGCTCAGCAGGGCCGCCGACCTGGTGAACCAGGGCCTGACCGAGATGCGCGGCGCCACCTCGCCCCGCCTCCAGCTCGAGCTGATCTGCGCCCGCGTACTGCTTCCGGCGGCGTACGACGACGAGCGCGCGGTCCTTGCCCGCCTGGACCGCCTGGAGCGCGGCGGCAACTTCGTGCCGAGCGGACAGGGCCCCGCGATGGGGTACGTCCCCGGCCCGGACCCGCACGCGGCTGCGGCTGCGGCTCCGGCTCCGGCTCCGGTCGCCGGGGGCGGGGCGGCGGCGGCTCGGGCGGCGGTGCGAGGGGGCGGGACCCCGGCTCCGGCTGCTCCGCCGGCCCCGCAGCAGACGCAGCCCGCACCCCAGGTCGCCCAGACGCCTCAGGCCCCCCAGCCGACACAGCCTGCGCAGACACCGCAGGCACCGCAGCCTGCTCAAGCGCCGGACGCACCGGCGGCAGCGCCTGCCGACGGCGGCGGCTCGGGCGGCCAGCGCCCGGGTGCCTGGCCCGGCGCGTCCGCCCCGCAGGACGCGCCCGCCGAGCAGGGACGCCGCCCCGGCGGCTGGCCCTCGTCGGCCCAGCCCGGCGGCGGCACGGAGCAGTCCGCACCCGAGGCGCCGCGCCCCGGCGGCTGGCCCACGGCGGCCTCGGCCGGCACCGGCAGGCCGGCGGCCTCCCCGCCCCCGTCCGCACCGGCGTCCGCACCCGCAGCTGCGCCGGCCCAGCCCATGGGATCCGCAGCAGGCGGCCTGGACGCCCGCGCCCTCTGGCCGAACATCCTGGAGGCGGTCAAGAACCGCCGCCGCTTCACCTGGATCCTGCTCAGCCAGAACGCCCAGGTGGCAGGCTTCGACGGCCAGACCCTGCAACTCGGCTTCATCAACGCGGGCGCCCGGGACAACTTCACGAGCAGCGGCAGCGAGGACGTCCTCAAGCAGGCCCTGGGCGAGTTGTTCAACGTCCAGTGGAAGATCGAGGCGATCATCGACCCGTCGGGCGGCGCGAGCCCCCCGCCGGCGGCGACCAACTTCGGCGGCTCCCCGGTCCCCGCACCGGCCCCCATGCGCCCGGCCCCCGCACCGGCCCCGCAGCCCGCCCCTGCCCAGCAGGCCCCGGCCCCCGAGCCCCCGCGCCGCGCCCCGGAACCCCCTCCGGTCTCCCTCGAGGACGACACCCCGGAGGACGACGACCCCGACCTGGACGAGTCCGCCCTGTCCGGCCACGACCTGATCGCCCGGGAGCTGGGCGCGACGGTGATCGAGGAGTACACGAACGAATAGGCGGTTCGTTTCCCCACCCCGCCCCTTCCCGACAGTGACATTTGCGGCTCCGCCGCGGGCCTCAAACGCCGGACGGGCTGATTCATCGAGCGCGGCCTCGATGAATCAGCCCGTCCGGCGTTTGAGGACATCAGTGACGGATGATTTCCCACCCACCCCCACCCCGAAAGCCGGCGGCAGCCTTACGGGAAGGGGCGGGGAGGGGCAAAAGACACCCCGTCCGGCGAGGACCGGGGGCCCGGGGGCAGCGCCCCCGCGACCTAAACGAGCCGGAGCCCCACCACCAGGCCGGGTGGGAGGAACCCACAACCCCGCACCCGAACGGCTGGTGCAAACGCACCAGCTAGGCTGACCGCGTGAAGGCCCTCGTCATTGGAACCGGCGCCCGCGAACACGCCCTGTGCCGCTCCCTCTCCCTCGACCCCGACGTCAGCGAACTGCACTGCGCCCCCGGCAACGCCGGCATCGCAGAGCTGGCCGAGCTGCACCCGGTCGACGCCCTCGACGGCGCAGCCGTCGCCGCGCTCGCCACGGACCTCGGCGCCGACCTGGTCGTCGTGGGCCCCGAGGCCCCCCTGGTCGCCGGGGTCGCCGATGCCGTACGGGCAGCGGGCATCCCCTGCTTCGGCCCGTCCGGGGAGGCCGCCCAGTTGGAGGGCTCGAAGGCCTTCGCCAAGGACGTGATGGCGGCGGCGGGCGTCCCGACAGCCCGCTCCTACGTCTGCACGACCCCCGAAGAGGTCGACGAGGCACTCGACGCCTTCGGCGCCCCGTACGTGGTGAAGGACGACGGCCTCGCCGCCGGTAAGGGCGTCGTCGTCACCGACGACATCGAGGCCGCCCGCACCCACGCCAACGCCTGCGACCGCGTGGTCATCGAGGAGTTCCTGGACGGCCCCGAGGTCTCCCTCTTCGCGATCACCGACGGCGTCACCGTCCTCCCGCTCCCCCCCGCCCAGGACTTCAAGCGCGCCCTGGACGGCGACGAGGGCCCGAACACCGGCGGCATGGGCGCGTACTCCCCGCTCCCGTGGGCCGACCCGAAGCTGGTCGACGAGGTCATGGAGACCGTCCTCCAGCCGACCGTCGACGAGCTCCGCCGCCGCGGCACGCCCTTCTCCGGCCTCCTCTACGCGGGCCTCGCGATCACCAGCCGCGGCGTCCGCGTGATCGAGTTCAACGCCCGCTTCGGCGATCCGGAGACCCAGGTGGTCCTGGCCCGTCTGCAGACACCCCTCGCGAGCGTCCTGCTCAATTCGGCCAATGGCACGCTCGACACCGAGCCCCCGCTCCGCTGGCGCGAAGACGCGGCCGTCACGGTCGTCATCGCCTCGCACAACTACCCTGGGACCCCGCGCACCGGCGACCCGATCGAGGGCCTGGACGAGGTGGCGGAACAGGACGCTCCGTACGCGTACGTCCTGCATGCGGGCACAAAGCAGGACGGGGACGCGATCGTCAGCGCGGGCGGCCGGGTGCTCTCGGTGACCGCGACGGGCACCGATCTGACCCAGGCCCGCGAGCGCGCGTACGCCGCCGTCGCCCGGATCCGGCTCGACGGTTCGCAGCACAGGACGGACATCGCCGCAAAGGCGGCAGCCGCCTCCTGACGCCGCCACGACGGCCCGGGGGAGAAAGTCCCATCCGGACCAACCACCCAGGGCCCGGATCTGACGCCTGATCCGGGCCCTGATCGTCAGCCACCTTTACCCAAAGCCATTCCATCGAGTGACCGCTGGCCCATCCGGCTGACGGACCGCGAGGCCCCAACTAGGGTGCGGCGCAAAGCGTTCCGGCACTCAGAGCCAAACAGACCACCGGCATTGCGATGTCGGTGGCGGGTGCCACAGTGGGGGAGTGAGCAAAGCCGTCGCAGGAGAGGGACAACCTGTCATGGGGCAGGGGACTCTCATAGGGCAGAGGGGGTGACGTCCGGCGTGTCCGGAACCGGCATGGGTGGTGAGGCGGGCGCACAGGCCGCGCGCTCCCGGGCGCTTGCCGTGCTGCGCGTCCGCAGCAGGGCTCTCGCGGTCGCGCTGCTGCCGGCAGCGGTCGCCGTGGTGCTGCTCGTGGGCGGCGCCACCGGCCGTATCGGCGGCGGCAGTTGGGACATCGCGCGGTGGATCCTCACCGTGGCGGCGCTGCTCGTGCTGCTCGCGGCGGCCGGCATCGCGCTGGTGGTGGCCCGGGCCAGACCGGCCGTGAGCCCGACGGTCCCGATCGCCGAGTCCTCCGCCCCGGACCTGTACCGCCTGGTGCGCGACCTCGCGGACCGCCTCGAAGTGCCCGCGCCCTCGGCCATAGCGCTCACCCCGGACTGCGACAGCTGGCTGGAGGACCGCACCCACCCGGCGCACGGCCCGCCCCGCCCGCCTCTTTCCCTGCAGAGCGAGGGCGACCCCGCAGCCCCCGTCGCCCCCGTGCTCGTGATCGGCTCCCCCTTCCTGTGGTGGATGCGCGTCGCCGAGCTGCGCGCGGTCCTCGCCCCGGTCGTCGCCGGTACGGGCCCCTCCGCGCACCCCGACATAGCGGCGGCCCGCCGCTTCGTCCGCGGCCTCGACGCCGCGGTCGCCGACTCCGCCAAGCCGGGCCGCGGCCCGCTGCCGAGGGTGGTTCTGGCGGGCGTCGGCTGGGTCACCCGTTTCCTCCTTCGCGCCTGCCGGGGTCATGCCGCCGAGATGGAGCGCGGCGTCGCGGCCGCCGCCGCCGAGCGCGCCCAGGCCGTGGACTACGGCCTGCGGATCGTCGCCCAGGAGCAGGTCGGCCTGGCCTATGCGGGCTGGGACCGCCTGCTCACCCGGGTCGCGCTGCCCGCCTGGCGCATGGGCCGCTGGCCCTCCCGCCTGGACGCGGGCGTGGTCGCCGCACTCACCGAACTCTCCCGCCGCGACCGCCTGGCCGAGGGCTTCACCTCCCGCCTGGGCGAGCGCCCCGCCTGCGACCTCCTGGAAGAGCCCGGCACGATCGACGAGGCCGCCTCGCTGCTCGCCGCCCGCCTCTTCCACGGCGGCCCCGCCGAGGCAGGGCCCGACTGGTCCCCGGTCGGCTGGCAGGAGTACCCGGAGGAGGTCGTCGACCGCAAATGGCGCGCGGACGCGGCCCGCCTGCACCGCGCCCTGAGCGACCTGGGCGTGCGCCGCCCCGAGGACACCGACCCCGAGGCCCCGACCCTGGAGCGGGTCCTGGACCACCTGACGGCCCCGGCCGGTCACGCCTCCGACAAGCTCTCCGAGGGCGAGCTCTCCGAGGGCGAGCTCTCAGAAAGCAAGCCCTTCGAGGGCGGGACGCCCGAAGACGAGACCCCCGAAGGCAAGGCCTTCGAGGGCAAGCCCCCCGAGCCGACCCTCCCCGCCCCCTCCGTGGCGCCGGACGAGGCGAACCTCTTCCCCGACGAGGAGGACGTCCCGCGCGCCCCGGAGCAGACCGAGGCGCTGGCCGCCCACATCACCGCCGAGCTCGCCCGCGAGGAAGCCGCGGCCCCACCCCCGACGCCGCCGGGCCTCGGCCCGGACGACGCCCTGTGGGACGACGGCCTGCTCCCGCTCTTCCCGCTCCAACCCCCGCGCACCGGCCGTGAGTTGCTCACCGACCACGTCACGGCGATGGTCTGCTGCGCCGCGGTCGACACGGCAGGCGCCACCCCCGGCCTGGACTGGCTGGACGGCCCCGCCCTCCTGCTCGACGGCGAGCGCGCCACGGACCTGGCCCCCCGCGTCCTGAGCCTGGTCGAGGACGGCGACCCGGCGCCCCTGCGCGGCTGGCTCGTCGAGGCCGGCGTACGCCCGGAGAAGCCGGTCCGGCTGGTCTGACCGGCGCCCGGAGCAACCCACTCCGGGCGCAACCGGCACCCGGAGCAACCGGCTCCCGGCAGGACGAGCCCAACCGGGCCGCACCCGGAGGCCGTTGTTCCGCTCTCGCCAATTCGCGACGAACGGTGACGGACTGCGTGCGTTATGTGATGTGCTGGGACCGTAGTCGGCCCGGACGCCGGCACATATGCAGCACGCAGACAGCACACGGACGCCATACGAACAGCACAGAGGGCTCGGGGGAGTTCGAGGGAGGGGACGCGGCATGGGCGCGGAGCAGCAGATTCGGCGCTGGGAGTCGGGCGCACTGGCGCATGCCGTGACCGACCCCTTCGGCCAGGGCCCGCTCCCCTGGCTGCGCGGCAGCGAGCACTACTTCGACGACACCGGCCAGGTCGTCCCCTGGTACCTCGACCACGCCCCGGCCCCCGGCGCCCAGATCCCGGGCGACCCGGGAGCCGCAGGCGCTCAGGGCGGGCCGGGCGGGCCAGGGGCAAGGATTCCGTCGCCCCGCTCCATCACCGGCCCCCGCACCGCGGACGACGTACGCCGCCAGATCAAGGGCTTCACGTCCACCGGCGCGGCCGCCCCCGGCGAGGCGATCGACTTCCACATCACGGTCGACCCGCCCCAGGAGTTCAGCGTCGACATCTACCGGATCGGGCACTACGCGGGCGACGGCGCCTCGAAGATCACCACCAGCCCCCGCCTCTCCGGCATCGTCCAGCCACCCCCGCTCACCGCGGACCGTACGGTCTCCTGCCACCACTGGTGGCTGTCCTGGCGGCTGCAGATCCCGAGCTACTGGAGCATCGGCGCGTACGTGGCGGTCCTCACGACCGCCGACGGCTACCGCTCCCACATCCCCTTCACGATCCGCGACGACCACCCCGCGGACCTGCTCCTGCTCATGCCCGACGTGACGTGGCAGGCGTACAACCTCTACCCGGAGGACGGCCGTACGGGCGCCAGCCTCTACCACGCCTGGGACGAGACGGGCCGCCTCCTCGGCGAGAGCGACGCGGCGACGACGGTCTCCTTCGACCGCCCGTACGCGGGCGCAGGCCTGCCCCTGCACGTCGGCCACGCCTACGACTTCATCCGCTGGGCCGAGCGGTACGGCTACGACATCGCGTACGCCGACACCCGCGACCTGCACGCCGGCCGCATCGACCCCTCCCGCTACCGCGGCCTGGTCTTCCCCGGCCACGACGAGTACTGGTCGATCCCCATGCGCCGCACCGCCGAGCTGGCCAAGGAGCAGGGCACCTCCCTCGTCTTCCTCTCCGCCAACACCATGTACTGGCAGGTGGAGTTGAGCCCGTCCCCCTCCGGGGTCCCCGACCGCCTCCTGACCTGCCGCAAGCGGCGCGCCCCCGGCAAGCCCGCCCTGTGGCGCGAGATCGACCACCCCGAGCAGCAGCTCCTCGGCATCCAGTACGCGGGCCGCGTCCCCGAGCCGCACCCCCTCGTCGTACGGAACGCGGAGCACTGGCTCTGGGACGCGACCGGCGCCCACGAGGGCGACGAGCTGGACGGCCTGGTGGCCGGCGAGGCCGACCGCTACTTCCCGCGGACGGCGCTCCCCGAGCACCAGGGGCGCATCCTGCTCGCGCACTCCCCCTACCGGGACGGCGAGGGCGCGCTGCGCCACCAGGAGACCTCGCTCTACCGCGCCCCGTCCGGCGCACTCGTCTTCGCCTCCGGCACCTTCGCCTGGTCCCCGGCACTGGACCGGCCCGGACACGTGGACGCTCGCGTCCAGCGCGCGACGGCCAACCTGCTGGATCGGATCTGTAAGCGGGACTGAGCGGGGGGCTGGCTGGGGGCTGGGGCCGAGGGCGGGGAGCCGGGGGGCCGGGGGCGGGGCCGAGGGCCGGGGAGGCGGGGAGCCGGGAGGCGGGGAGCCAGGGGCCGGGAGGCGGGCAGCCGGGAGCCGGGAGGCGGGCAGCCGGGGGCCGGAAGCAGGGAAGCCGAGGCTATGTGGGGGAAAAGGGTCAGGAATGCGCCCTCAATGCCCCGATTTGCCTGCCCGTTTCCCCCCACATGGCTGACCGGAGCATCCCTCCGCGTGCGGGAGAATCGATGCATTGGCCAGAACTACCGGGAGGCACCGTGTCCGGATTCGTAGAAAAGCCTGAGCCGGTCCAGGTTTCGGGGCTGACACACCTCCACACCGGCAAGGTGCGCGAGCTGTACCAGAACGAGGCGGGCGAGCTCGTGATGGTCGCCAGCGACCGCATGTCCGCGTACGACTGGGTGCTGCCCAGCGAGATCCCGGACAAGGGCCGCGTCCTCACCCAGCTCTCGCTGTGGTGGTTCGACCAGCTCGCCGACCTCATGCCCAACCACGTCCTGTCGACCGAGCTGCCGTCAGGGGCGCCCAAGGACTGGGAAGGGCGGACCCTGATCTGCAAGTCGCTGCAGATGGTCCCCGTGGAGTGCGTCGCTCGTGGATATCTGACCGGCTCCGGGCTCGTCGAGTACGACGACTCCCGTACGGTCTGCGGGCTCGCCCTCCCCGAGGGCCTGGAGAACGGCTCCGAGCTGCCCGCCCCGATCTTCACCCCGGCCACCAAGGCCGCGGTCGGCGAGCACGACGAGAACGTCAGCTACGAGGAAGTCGCCCGCCAGGTCGGCGCCGACACCGCCGCCCAGCTGCGCCAGGCCACCCTCGCCGTCTACGGCCGGGCCCGGGACATCGCGCGCGATCGCGGCATCATCCTCGCGGACACCAAGTTCGAGTTCGGCTTCGAGGGCGATCAACTCATCATCGCCGACGAGGTGTTGACCCCGGACTCCTCGCGCTTCTGGCCGGTCGACACCTGGCAGCCGGGCCGCGCCCAGCCGTCGTTCGACAAGCAGTACGTACGCGACTGGCTGACCTCACCGGCCTCCGGCTGGGACCGCACGAGCGAGCAGCCGCCCCCGCCGCTGCCGCCGGAGGTCGTGGAGCGTACGCGCGCCAAGTACCTGGAGGCGTACGAGCTCCTGACCGGCTCCCACTGGTCCTAGCACCGCAACGCAGAAGGCCCCCGGTCGAAACCGGGGGCCTTCTGCATGTGGAGCGAACGACGAGGTTCGAACTCGCGACCTCAACCTTGGCAAGGTTGCGCTCTACCAACTGAGCTACGTTCGCATGCGCCACAACGCGTCGTGGTGCGTCTCTACTATAGCCAACCCCGCGAGCGTGCGTGACGCACCGCTGCGTGCCGGTTCTCGACGCCGAGCTTCGAGACGGCCGAGGAGAGATAGTTGCGGACCGTGCCCGGCGAGAGCGCGGCCCGCTCCGCGATCTCCGTGACCGGCGCCCCGTCGGCCGCGAGCTCCAGGACTTCGGCCTCACGCGCGGTGAGCGGGGAGTCGCCGGCCGAGATCGCGTCCGCCGCCAACTCCGGGTCCACATAACGGTTTCCGGCATGCACCGCGCGAATGATCTCGGCGAGCCGCTGGGCGCTCACGGTCTTGGGGACAAAGCCCCGCACCCCCGCCTCAAGCGCCCGCTTGAGATGCCCGGGACGCCCATGACTCGTCACGATCATGGTCCGGCAGGCGGGCAGTTCGGCCCGCAGCGATGTGGCCACACTCACACCGTCGGCGCCGGGCATCTGAAGATCGAGCACGGCCACATCGGGCCGGTGCGCCCGCGCCATGGCGAGCGCCTCGGGGCCGGAGGCGGCCTGCGCGACGACCGTCAGATCGTCCTCGAGCGCGAGCAGGGCGGCGAGCGCGCCCCGGATGAGGTGTTCGTCGTCGGCAAGCAGAACCCGTACGGCTGTCACTGGGTGACCTCGTGCTTCTCGGAGGTGCGGGGGGTGCGTGCGGTGGATTCGGTCGTACGTCGATGAGGAGGCAGCGGCACCTCGGCGAGCAGCCGGAACCGCGCGTCCCCGGCCGGCCCCGCCTCCAGCGTCCCCCGCAGCACCGCGAGCCGCTCCCGCAGCCCCGCGAGGCCCGACCCACCCGGCCGCGCCTCGTCCGGTGCCCCGTCGTTCTCGACGAGGAGCCGGGCCCCGTCCGCCGTGACGGTCAGCGCGATCTCGCAGCGCCGGGGATCGCCGTGCCGCAGCACATTGGTCGCCGCCTCCCGCACCACCCAGCCGAGCGCCGCATGCACGGCGGGCGGCAGTCCCTCGGCCGCCTCGGCGCCGGTGACCCGGCAGTCGATCCCGGCGGCGGTCAGCACGCCCTGCGCCCCGGCCAGTTCGGCCTCGAGCCCCGCCTCGCGATAGCCGCGGACCACCTCGCGCACCTCGCGCTGGGACTCCTGCGCGATGCGCTGCACCTCGATCATCTGGTCCACCGCCTCGGGCCGCCCGCGCCGCGTCAGCTGCACGGCGAGCTCGCTCTTGAGGGCGATGACGGCGAGATTGCGGCCCATCACGTCGTGCAGATCCCGCCCGAACCGCAGCCGCTCCTCGGCGACGGCGAGGCGGGCCTGGGCGTCGCGGTTCTGCTCGGCCTGCAGCATCACGCCGAGGCTCCAGGCGCCGCAGCGCACGCTCGCGAGCGAGAGGAGCGGGCCGGCGTACGTCACTCCGGCGATGGCGAGCAGGCTCAGGTCCCAGACCCCGACGGCCGCGAAGGAGGCCGTGATGGCGGCCGCGATCCACAGGTGCCGGCGCAGGAAGGCGCGTACCGGTATCAGCAGTGAGTACGCGAGGGACAGCGGGACCACGGCGAACAGGGTGAGGAAGGCGATGAAGCCGTGCTTCGTGCCGCCGGCCAGTTGCAGCCCGAGGATCAGGGCCACGGCGGCCACCGTGAGCGTCACCAGAGGCAGCAGCGCCCGCGCCGGCAGTTCGGACCGGCCCAGATAGTGGTCGATGGCCCGCGGCACGATCCGCTGAGTGGCCAGGCACTGGGCCCCGCCCACCACGACGAGCGCACCGGCGAGCACCAGCGGCAGCGGCTTGCGCTCGACGTCCACGATCGGCATCACGAGCCAGGACAGATAGAAGAACCAGTGCATGAACTGCACGGCGGCCCGGTGCTGGATCTCCACCCGCTCCAGATGACTGCGCTCGCCCCAGACCCGCCGCTGCCACCCGCGTATCCGGCTCAGCACGGCCCTGCCCCTTTCCTCACCGACGCGGTTCCCACCGGAACCAACGCCGTACAGCAAACACCGCGATCACGATCCAGGCCAGCGCCGTCAGCACGGCCCCGAGCGCGTCGTACGCCGAGAGCTCTCCGGTCCAGCCACCGCGCACCAGCGCCATCGCCGGCGAGAGGGGAAGGAGCTCCAGGACGGAGGCGAGCTTGTCCGGGAAGACCTCAAGGGGCACGCTGATCCCCGAAGCGATCATCGACAGGAACATCAGCGGCAGGCTCATCACCTGCGCACTCTCCGCGCTCCGGCTGAACCCGGCCGTGACCGCGGCAAGCGCGACCATCAGGACCACGCCCAACACGAGCCCCAGGACCGCCAGATGGACGGCCTTCGGCGCCCCGAGGCCGAGCAGCACCGTGGCGGCCACCGGCACGAGGACGCACTGCGCGACCCCGATGCACACGGACGGCAGCGCGGCCCCCGCGAGGATCTCCTGATCCCGCAGCTCACCGGTGCGCAGCCGCTTGAAGACCAGCTCCTCACGGCGTACGACGAAGATGTTGACCAGCGCCGTGTAGATGGCGAAGAGCAGCGAGAACCCGATCGCGGCGGGCACGATCATCTCGCCCATCGCCAGCCCGGAGTCCTTCTGCACCGAACCCTTCGTCGATTCGTACACGCTGAACGGCAGCACCAGCGGCACGACCAGCGCGGTGAAGAGCACCCCCTTGGCCCGCCCGAGCAGCGTCAGCTCGGCCCGCGCGAGGGCCCGCAGCCGCCCGCCGGAAGTCGTCGCCCCAGCGGTCACCGCAGCAGTCATCGCGCTCATGCCACCTTCTCCTTCGTACGCTCGCCCGCAAGGGCCCCGTTCGCCTTGGCCTCCCGTGCGATCCGCAGGAAGGCCTCTTCGAGGGAGGCCGACCGGACATCGAGCCCCCGCAGCTTGACCCCCGCGTCCCGCGCCCACAACAGAAGCCCGGTCGCCGCCCGTTGGAGTTCACCCGTACGCAGCTTCAGCACGCGCCCGGCCGTCTCGTGCCCGCTCACCCCGAGCTCGGCGAGCGGCGGCAGGTCGCCGACGAAGTAGCCGTCGGGCAGCTCGAAGCTGATGTGCGAGGGCTGCGCGGCGGTCACCTCGGCGGGTGTCCCGGTCGCCGCGATCGTGCCCTCGTGGAGGATGGCGAGCCGGTCGGCGAGCGATTCGGCCTCCTCCAGGTAGTGCGTGGTGAGCAGGACGGTGGTGCCCTGGTCGCGCAGGGCCCGCACCAGGTCCCAGGTGTCCTGGCGTCCCTCGGCGTCGAGCCCGGTCGTCGGCTCGTCGAGGAAGAGCACCTCGGGCCCGCCGAGCAGCGCGAGCGCCAGATCCAGGCGCCGCTTCTCCCCTCCGGACAGCTGCTTCACCCGTACGTTGGCGCGCCCCCGCAGCCCCACCAGCTCAAGGGCCTCCTCGACCGGCCGGGCCCCGCTGGTGCAGCCCGCCCACATGCGGACGGTCTCGGCGACGCTCAACTCGGTCGGGAATCCGCCCTCCTGGAGCATCACGCCGACCCGGGGACGTACGGCGGCCCGCTCGCGGTACGGGTCGTGGCCGAGGACGCGGATGCGGCCGGCGGTGGGGGCGGCCAGGCCTTCGATGAGTTCGACGGTGGAGGTCTTGCCGGCGCCGTTGGTGCCGAGGAGCGCGAAGATCTCGCCCTGGCCGACGTGGAACGAGATGCCGCGTACGGCCTCGTAGCCCCCCGTGTACACCCGCCGCAGATCGGTGACCTCGATCACGTGCCGTGCTGAGTGCTGTGCTGAGTCCATGGATCAAGCGTCCCGGCGCCGGGCGGGCGTGGGCAGTGCGCGCTGTCATGACCCCGCATGACAAATGTCAGAAGCAATCATGGAAACGCAGAAGGCCCCCGGCGAGAACCGGGGGCCTTCTGCCATATGGAGCGAACGACGAGGTTCGAACTCGCGACCTCAACCTTGGCAAGGTTGCGCTCTACCAACTGAGCTACGTTCGCATTGCATCCGGTCGGCTTTCACCGATCGGTGCGAGCACCAGAGTACCTGATCCACAACCGTGGTCGGTAACCAGTGCAGAGCGGGTGACAGGAATTGCACACTGCGCCTTCCCCCTGGAAGGGGGATGTTCTACTACTGAACTACACCCGCGTGACTCCGTGAGGTTCGGCCCTGCGGCCTCGCCCCTCGGCGTGCTCCGAACTCTAGCCGACCGTCGGGGGTGCAGCGCAAGTCGGTTGCCGGGGGCGGGACCTCGGACGACGCGAAGACGACCGTGGAGGGCCGTGGACGAAGGCCGTCCGGCCTCAGTTGGCCGCGTTGAACGCCTCGTAGACCTTCTTCGGGATGCGGCCGCGGGCCGGCACCTCCATCTTGTGCGAGCGGGCCCAGGCGCGGACCGCCGCCGGGTCGGCGTCCACCGCGGTGTGCTTCAGGGTCTTGCCGGGCTTGCCGATCGCCTTCGACTGCTTGCGGCCCGCCGTCAGGTACGGGGCAAGTGCCTTGCGCAGTTTCTTGGCATTGGCTTGATTGAGGTCGATCTCGTACGACTTGCCGTCCAGACCGAAGGCGATCGTTTCCGATGCTTCCCCGCCGTCAATGTCGTCAGAGAGAGTGACCACGACACGCTGCGCCACGAATATCGGTCCCTTCATGCGGATATCCCCGCTGACATGCGGTGATCCCCGGCCGTCCGGCTGTTTTTAACGGCACAAGTCCGGGGGTTCCGGGCTAATGCGCCTGTTTGGATTTCCTTTGTACAGTGCACCGCAATGCGATGTGAAGCTCGACTAAATCCTCCCGCGTGTCTACGCGCAATGGAGTTCTCGGGTTTTTCCCGCGATTTTCATCTACGGCATCCCTGACGCGGGTTCGAAAGTGACGGCCGTCACGGAGGAACCTACCAATCTATGCGCGTAGAAATTTCCGTCGGATACGCTGAAGACACCGTTTTCGCGAGGCGGCGTTCCCAGCGTTCCGCCAGCGTTCCTCACGCACCACACCACCGGGAGTGCCCGTGGCACGCGTCGTAGTCGACGTCATGCTCAAGCCCGAGATCCTCGACCCGCAGGGACAGGCGGTGCAGCGTGCACTTCCGCGTCTCGGGTTCGAGGGCATCGCGGACGTCCGCCAGGGAAAGCGTTTCGAGCTCGAGGTGGAGGGCCCGGTCGACGAGGCCGCCCTCGCCCGCATCCATGAGATGGCCGAGACCTTCCTCGCCAACACCGTCATCGAAGACTTCGTAGTGAAGGTCGAAGAGACGGCCGGAGGGTCCAAGTGACCGCACGCATCGGCGTCGTCACCTTCCCCGGCACGCTCGACGACCAGGACGCGCTGCGCGCCGCCCGCCTCGCGGGTGCCGAGCCGGTGCCGCTGTGGCACCGCGACAAGGACCTCAAGCAGGTCGACGCGGTCGTCCTCGCGGGCGGTTTCTCGTACGGCGACTATCTGCGGGCCGGGTCCATCTCCCGGTTCTCGCCGGTGATGGAGACGCTCATCGAGCAGGCGAAGGCGGGCATGCCCGTCCTCGGCATCTGCAACGGCTTCCAGATCCTCACCGAGGCCCATCTGCTGCCGGGCGCGATGCTGCGCAACAACCACCTGCACTTCATCTGCCGCGACCAGAAGCTCAAGGTCGAGAACGCGCAGACGGCGTGGACCGTCGACTACGAGCAGGGCCAGGAGATCCAGGTCCCGCTGAAGAACCAGGACGGCCGGTACGTCGCCGACGAGCACACGCTCGACGAGCTGGAGGCCGAGGGCCGCGTCGCCTTCCGGTACCTCGACATGAACCCGAACGGCTCGCTGCGCGACATCGCCGGCATCACCAACGCCGCGGGCAACGTCGTCGGCCTCATGCCCCACCCCGAGCACGCCGTCGAGCCGCTGGTCGGCACCGGACGTACGGACGGACTCGGATTCTTCACCTCGATCCTCAAGAAGCTGGTCAACGCCTGATGAGCCTCGACACCGTCAAGCACGCCACCGAGACCCCGGACGTCAAGCAGCCCTGGGCCGAACTCGGCCTGAAGGAAGACGAGTACGCCCGGATCCGCGAGATCCTCGGCCGCCGGCCCACCGGCGCCGAGCTCGCCATGTACTCGGTCATGTGGTCCGAGCACTGCTCGTACAAGAGCAGCAAGGTGCATCTCAAGCAGTTCGGTGAGAAGGCGCCCGAGAACGACGCGATGCTGGTCGGCATCGGTGAGAACGCGGGCGTCGTGGACGTCGGCCAGGGGTACGCGGTCACCTTCAAGGTCGAGTCGCACAACCACCCCTCCTACGTCGAGCCCTACCAGGGCGCGGCCACCGGCGTCGGCGGCATCGTGCGCGACATCATCGCGATGGGCGCACGTCCGGTCGCGGTCGTCGACCCGCTGCGGATGGGCGACGCGAACCACCCCGACACCAAGCGCGTGCTCCCCGGAGTCGTCGCGGGCATCGGCGGCTACGGCAACTGCCTGGGCCTGCCGAACATCGGCGGCGAGCTCGTCTTCGACGCCTGCTACCAGGGCAACCCGCTGGTCAACGCCGGTGCCATCGGCGTCATGCGGCACGAGGACATCCACCTCGCGAAGGCGTCCGGGCCCGGCAACAAGGTCATCCTGTACGGCGCCCGCACGGGCGGCGACGGCATCGGTGGCGCCTCCATCCTGGCGAGCGAGACCTTCGACGACGCCAAGCCGTCGAAGCGCCCGGCCGTCCAGGTCGGCGACCCCTTCCAGGAGAAGCTCCTCATCGAGTGCACCCTGGAGGCCTTCGCGGCCAAGCTCGTCGTCGGCATCCAGGACCTGGGCGCCGCCGGACTCTCCTGCGCCACCAGCGAGTTGGCGTCCAACGGCTCGGGCGGCATGCGCGTCGAGCTGGACGACGTACCGCTGCGCGACTCCACGCTCACTCCCGAGGAAATCCTCATGAGCGAGTCGCAGGAACGCATGTGCGCGGTCGTCGAGCCGGGCAAGGTCGACGCGTTCCTCGCGATCTGCGAGAAGTGGGACGTCATCGCCACCGTCGTCGGTGAGGTGACCGACGGGGACCGGCTCGAGATCTTCTGGCACGGCGAGCAGATCGTCGACCTCGACCCGCGCACCGTCGCCCACGACGGCCCGGTCTACGAGCGCCCGTACGCCCGCCCCTCCTGGCAGGACGCCCTGCAGGCGGACGACGCCAACAAGTTGGCGCGGCCCGCGACTTCGGAGGAACTGCGTGAGCAGGTCCTGGCGCTCGTCGCCTCGCCGAACCAGGCCTCCAAGGCATGGGTCACCGACCAGTACGACCGCTTCGTGCAGGGCAACACGATCCTCGCCCAGCCCGAGGACTCCGGCATGGTCCGCATCGACGAGGAGTCCGGCCTCGGGGTCGCCCTCGCCAACGACGGCAACGGCCGGTACTCGAAGCTCGACCCGTACGCGGGCGCCCAGTTGGCCCTCGCCGAGGCGTACCGCAATGTCGCCGCGACGGGTGCCAAGCCCCTCGCGGTCTCGGACTGCCTGAACTTCGGTTCGCCCGAAGACCCGGACGTCATGTGGCAGTTCGCCGAGACCACCCGTGGCCTCGCCGACGCCTGCCAGCTCATGGGCACCCCGGTCACCGGCGGCAACGTATCGCTCTACAACCAGACCGGTGAGGCCGCGATCCACCCGACGCCGGTCGTCTCGGTGCTCGGCGTGATCGACGACGTCGCCCGCCGCACCCCGATGGCCTTCGCCGAGGAGGGGCAGCTGCTCTACCTCCTGGGCGAGACCAGCGAGGAGTTCGGCGGTTCGGCCTGGTCGCAGGTCGTGCACGACCACCTCGGCGGGCTGCCGCCGAAGGTCGACCTGGAGCGCGAGAAGCTGCTCGCCGAGATCCTGATCTCCGCCTCCCGCGACGGCATGATCGACGCGGCGCACGACCTGTCGGACGGCGGGCTCGTCCAGGCGGTCGTCGAGTCGTGCCTGCGCGGTGGCAAGGGTGCGCGGCTCGTCGTCCCGGACGGCCTGGACGCGTTCACCTTCCTCTTCTCGGAGTCGGCGGGCCGCGCGGTCGTCGCCGTACCGAGGAGCGAGGAGCTGCGCTTCACCGACATGTGCGGGGCGCGCGGCCTTCCGGTCACGCGGATCGGCGTCATCGACGGCGAAGAGGTCGAGGTGCAGGGCGAGTTCGGCATCCCGCTGAGCGAGCTGCGTACCGCGCACGAGGAGACGGTGCCGGGTCTGTTCGCCTGACCCGCTTGCCGTATCCGTAGTACGGAAGCCCCCGCCCGGCAGGCGGGGGCTTTTCCGTTGCCCTCTTGCACGGAATTACGTAACTACGTAATCTGGCGGCATGGATTTGGAGCAGCGGGTCGCCGAACTCGAGCGCCGCATGGCCGAGTTGGAGGGCGTCGAGCGCCCCGCGCCGGCGGTGGCCGAGGGTGACTTCTGGGCGCTCGAAGGGCTGAAGGCCCAGCTCGCGGGGTTGCAGGCGGCCGATGGCGGTGTCCTGTACACGGGTGCCGTACGACTCCCGACCGGGGAGCGGTACGAGTGGCAGACCGGCGCGCTGGCCGACGACCTGTTCGACCGCGACTGGTCGGAGACGGCCGACTCCTTCGCCGCGCTCGGTCATCCCGTACGCCTCCGTCTGCTGCGCGAGATCCTCGGCGGGCGCCGCACGGCCGCCTCACTGGCCGAGCTGGAGGAGACCGGCACGACCGGCCAGATCTACCACCACCTGCGCCAACTGACCGGCGCGGGCTGGCTGCACACCACGGGGCGTGGACGGTACGAGGTGCCGGCGGGGCGTGTGGTCCCGCTGCTTGTGATGCTGTCCGCCGCCCAGCCGTAGACCATCGATCACGGGGGAGCGACCATGTCCGTACGTCCACGCAAGTTCGCCGCACGGCTCCAGTACCTGCTGGTGCTGTACGTCATCGGCCAGGTGATCGCCGGGTCCTTCGTGGACCTGCCGTACCCGTACTGGGTGGGCTGGCTCCCGATCGTCGCAGTGATGGTGATCGCCCTCGCGCGGAGCAGGTCCCGCAGCAGGGAGATGGCGGCCGATCGCCCGAGCCCCGTGGAGATCGCCCCACCCGTCACCGGCCGCTGGTCCGCCGTGAACAGCCCGGCCGACAAGGTGCCGAGCCACGGTACGCACGGCCTCGGGCAGACCTACGCCATCGACATCGTGGCCGAGCCCACGGACAAGTCGCGGCCCGCCTTCGCCCGGCTCTGGCCCATCGCCCTGGGCAACCACGCCTTCCCCGCCTTCGGGGCGCCGCTGCTCGCCGTCGCCGATGCCACCGTCGTACACGCGGAGGACAGCCAGCGTGACCACCTCAGCCGCAACTCCCTTGCCGGATACGTCTACTTGATGCTGATCGAGGCCATCGGCCGAACCCTGGGCGGAGCCCGCCGTGTCGTCGGCAACCACATCGTGCTCGACCTCGGTGAGGGGACGTACGCCGTGTACGCACACGTCCAGCGCGGCTCCCTCGCCGTACGGGCGGGCGACAAGGTGGCCGCGGGCCAGGAGCTCGCCCGCTGCGGCAACTCCGGCAACTCCACCGAGCCGCACGTCCACTTCCAGCTGATGGACGGCCCGGACCTGAACAGCGCACGCGGTGTCCCCTTCAGCTGGCGCGGTGTGGGAGTCCCGCGCAACGGAGAGCAGTTCACGGTGCCGGTCGCGAGCGAGCTGGCCTAGGCTCACGGACATGCCCCCGGCCAAGAAGCGACTGCGTACCTACGACTCCGCCAAGACCCGCGCCGCCGTGCTCGCCCAGTTCGGGAACGTACGAGAAGCGGTCGAGCGGCTCACCCCCGAGCAGCTCGCCCTGCCCACCCGGCTCGGCGACTGGACCGTGCGGGAGCTCGCGGCACATCTGGCGATGGTGCTCGGCACCGTGCAGCGCTATCTCGGCCTGCCCGAGCCGACGAAGCACGAAGTCCCGCTCCTGGACTGGCCGTTCGCGACGCGGAGCGCGGCCGCACAGGTCGACGAGGACGTGAAGGAGCTGGCGGAGGAGGGCGAGCCCGCCGAGCAGTTCGCGCGGGTGGCCGCCGGGATCGCGGAGCTGCTGCCCGGCGCCCCGGACGCCCGCCTGGTGCCGAGCCGGTTCGGGGGCATGACCCTCGGGGACTTCCTGGTCACCCGTACCGTCGAACTCATCGTCCACACCGACGACTTGAACGCCGCGGTGCCGGGCCTGGACGTCCCGTACGACCGACAGGCCCTGGCCGCCTGCACCCGGCTGCTCGCCGACGCGCTCGCGGTGAAGGCGCCGGGGGCGTCGACGGAGGTACGGATTCCGCCGTACGCCGTCGTGCAGTGCATCGAGGGCCCCCGGCACACCCGCGGTACGCCGCCGAACGTCGTGGAGACCGACCCGCTGACGTGGATCCGGCTAGCGACGGGACGTACGGACTGGACGGCGGCGCTGAACGAGGCGCAGGTCAGCGCCAGCGGCGAGCGGGCGGACCTGGCGGAGCTGCTGCCGCTGATGGGCTAGCGACCGGCCCTGAAGCAAGAGCGGAACCAAAACCCCCACCTCGCCCGTCACAGCGACATGCACACGCAGCGAATGACTCTGACAGCCGGCGTAGCCGCCCTGGCCCTGGGGCTGCTCAGCGCCTGTGGAACCGAGAAGTCCGGCTCCGGCTCGGGCGAGGACGGCGGCTCCGCCGTCGCGCCCAAGTCACCCGTGACCGGGGTGCACTGGACCGTCGACAGCTACACCATGGGCGGAAAGAAGACCGAGGTCCCCGGCACCGGCGCCCACGTCTCGATCGACGACAAGGGCCGGGCCAGCGGAAACCTCGGCTGCAACTCCTTCGGCGGCCAGGCCGTCATCAAGGGCGACACGGTCAAGGTCGACAAGATCGCCATGACCGAGATGGGCTGCAACGAGAAGATCACCAAGCTCGAGTCGGCCCTGATGCGCGCCTTCGAGGGCGACCTCAAGGCCAAGGTCAGCGGCAAGGACGCCAAGCAGCTGACCCTGACCACCGCCAAGGGGGACTCCATCGACCTCTCCGCCGAGCCGCCCGCCGAGCTCACCGGCACCAAGTGGACCGTGAACGCCCTGCTCAAGGGCGAGGTCGCCACCTCCCTCGCGAAGGGCACCAAGCCGGTGCACCTCACCTTCGGCAAGGACGGCACCGTGAGCGGCAACCTCGGCTGCAACAACGTGACGACCTCGGCCAAGATCGGCAAGGACGGCAAGATCACGCTCGGCCCCGCGGGCACCACGCGCATGATGTGCGCGAAGGGTGCCATGGAGACCGAGCGCGAACTGCTGAAGCTGTTCGACGGCACGGTGACCTACGAGCTGAAGCACCGCAGCCTGACGCTCACCAACGCCGATGGCGTGGGGCTCAGCGCGAATGCCGGCCCGCAGGAGAAGTAGCAGAAACGGTTGCCCGGCGGCGTCGGTTGCGCAGCATGAAGACCGCGCCCATCGCGAGCAGTGAGGCACCGCCGACGGCTACCGGGAGCTGAGTGGTCGAGTCCGAACCGGTCTCGGCCAGCTCGGTGCCGTCGGCCGCCTGCTCACCGGCGGGCTCCTCGCCGCCGGTCTGCGGCTTCGCACCCTCGTCCTCGGCGCCGGCCGCCGCCTCGCCCGAAGGTTGTGCCGACGCCGACGGCTCGGGGTCGGCGGCCGCCTCGGCCGGAGCCGGTACGCCGTCCAGGCTCACCGCGACCGTGGCCGCGCCGTCGGCCGACTTCACGACCTTGACCTCGACCTTGCCCGCCTTGTCGGTCAGCGTGGTCCCGGCCGCCAGCGCGTCGGCGTCCGCCGCGCCCTTGTCCGACCAGTGATCGGCGTCCGCGTCCAGGTCGACAAGGGCGGACTCGGCGTAGTCGCCCTTCGGCACCCGATAGGCGTGCACGCCCTCGATCCGCTTGTCCAGCGTCCCCGACGCGCCTCGCAGCTCCACGACCAACCGGTCCTCGCCCACTGGAATGTCCAGCGCCCGCACCCCGCTGCCCGACCCGTAGAGCGGCCGCAGGGTGTACGTCCCCGACTTGGCGACCCGCACGGCCTCCTTGCCGGACAGCCACTTGCTGTGGATCAGCTCGGGCGAGGTGAGCCCGGCCTCCCAACCCCCGCCGCCCATCGGGGTCTTGTGGCTGGTCTCGTCGTTGTCCTTGCACCCGGCGAGGTCGGTGCCGGAGCAGCGCAACCGCATGTGGTGGCTGTAGCCGAAGTTGTGCCCGAACTCGTGCACCAGCGCCGTCATCGAGATGTCCTTGCCGTCGATGGGCATCCAGGTGGTGCCCCCGCCGACCGAACCGAGCGCCAGATAGTCGCAGTTGGTCTTCTGGTTGGGGAAGACGATCGAGACGTGCTCGTAGTCGTCCTCGCCGATCCCCTTCTCCTCCAACGCCTTGTACGTCAGATCGGAGATCTTGCCGCTGTCGCAGCCCGCGCCCGCCATCGGCAGGTCGATCGGCCCGACGATCCCGCCGTCACCGTTCGTCCCCGGCTCGAAGGTCGTGGCCCCGCGCGTGACCTCGTTGTAGTACGAGGTCAGGGACTTGCTCTTGCCGAAGTAGGCGCCCTTGAGCAGGCTCTTCGTGCCCGCCGCGTCCGGGAAGGAGCTGTCGGTGAAGTTCACCATGACGACCTGCACGCGGCGCTCGGCGGGGCTCTCGTCGGCCGCGTACGCCGTCGACTGGGCGGTGGCGGCCAGCACGACGGACGTGCAGGCGGCCGCCGATATCAGCAGGGCCCGCTGGGGGTGACGCATGGTGGGGGGATCCTTCCGGACGACGAACAACTGACGATCAACTCAGGGGTGCCTTCGGCACGTTAGCGATCAGTCGCCCGGACGGAACCCCCCGCACCGGTTGCTTAGGCCCGCCTTAAGGCCGGGCTAAGAAAGAGCTCCCCGGAGCCCCGCAGAGCCCCGCAGCTCACGCCGGATAGGGCAGCAGACCCTTGTCCGTACGCTCCCACGCCTCGCGCAGCTCCTTCAGGAGCTCCGGCTCGAAGGCCGCCCGGTCCGCCTGTTCGCGCTGGTCCTCGGCCAGGTTGAACAGCTGGTCCTTGCCGGACTTGCCCCGGTAGTACTTCCAGTCGCCGCGCCTCAGCGCCCGCTCCCCGCGCACCCGCCAGAACAGGTCGCGCCCGGCCTCGATCTCCTCGCCGCGCAGCAGGTGGCCCGCGAGGCTGGTGCCGTCCAGCGGGTACGCCGCGTTCGGGCGGGCCCCCGCCAGCTCCAGCAGGGTCGCCGTCCAGTCCGGCGTGAACACCGGGAGGTCGCTGACCTGCCCGCCGTCGATCCGGGCGGGCCACCGCAGCAGCGTCGGCACCCGGATGCCGCCCTCCTGCAGCGAGGCCTTGTTGCCGCTCAGCGGCCAGTTGTACGAGAAGCGCTCGCCGCCGTTGTCACTGGCGAAGAACACCAGGGTGTCCCGCTCCTGCCCCGACTTCCGCAGCGCGGCGAGTACTTGGCCCACCGAACGGTCGAGGTCCTCGACCATCTCCTTGTACTTCTCCACGGATCCGCCGTCCGCGTGCCACAGCGCCCGCCCGTCCCCGGCCTTGATCCGCCGCACGATCTCGGCGCTCGCCTCCTCGTCGCCGTCGGCGATCCAGGGCCAGTGCGGAGTGGTGAAGTTGAGATTGAGCAGCCAGGGCTTCTCGTGCTCCCGCCCGACGTACTCACTGGCCCGCTCGGTCAGGATCCGCGTGTAGTACCGCAGGTCCTTGTACTCGGCGTCTCCCTCTCGTACGTCCCCCTCGTAGAGGTCGTACTCACCGCCGAGCCCCAGCTTCGAGTAGTACTCCAGGGCCCCGCCGAAGTTCCCGAAGAACTCGTCCCAGCCGGACTTGGTGGGGGAGTAGTCCGGCAGATAGCCGCAGTGCCACTTCCCGATGAGCGCGGTCGCGTACCCGGCGTCCCGCAGCAGCGAGGCGAGGGTGGGGTGGGTCGGCTCGAGACCGGCCGACTTGTCCGCGATCGGCTCCGCGAGCCCGCCCTTCGTACGTCCGGGGAAACGCCCCGTGTAGAGGCTGAAGCGGGTCGGCGAGCAGGTCGCCGACCCCGAGTACGCATCGGTGAACCGCACGCCCTGCCGCCCGAGACGGTCCAGGTTCGGCGTCTTGATGTGCGGCGACCCGTAGGAGGACAGGTCGGCCCACCCCAGGTCGTCGCCGAGGATGAACAGGATGTTGGGCCGCCGCGCGTGCCTGCCGGCGACGGCTTGGAAGGGGCGCTCGGCGGGGGCGGCTTCGGCGGCTTCGGCGGATCCGGCGGAGATCCCGACAGCGGCAGCGGCCGCCCCGGCTCCGACCGCGGTACCGAAGGCACGCCGGGACAGCTTGGGGTCATGCGAGGTCACAGGGCACTCCTGAGCACGGCATGCCCGTACGCGGCCATGCCGAAGAAGAAGGAAGGTGAAGAGGAGAAACGAGGCTCAGAAAGCGCAGCGACAGATCGCGCTCGCGACACGGACCAGGTCGACGTGGCGGCGCTCCACAAGGGTGACCGTCATCGGGTCACTGAGGGGCTGCATGATCCCGGAGCCTGGCGGAGGCTCCGCGTACCTGTCAACGAGGGGTCCATCCACCGGGACGTACTCCATATGGAACCGCCCAGATCGCGACATCACTCAGCGTCCACTTGCCTTGACGGTGCGTACTCGCATCCCACAAGGAAGAGACCCTCATGCAGTCGAAGCGCATAGCCACCGTCCTGACCGCCGCGGCCCTCGCCACCGCGCTCGCCGCCCCCGCGACGGCCTGGGCGGACCCGACCCCGGCCCCGGTCGAGTCCGGCACCGCGAGCCAGGAGCCCACCCCGCCCACCCCCGGCGGCAAGGAAGTCAAGGCCGACGGTGGCTTCGTCAAGCTCACCCTCGCGGCCAACCTCCTCGACGGCCTCAAGGCCAAGGGCGTCGTCCTCACCCAGCTGACCGCCGACTGCAAGGTCCCCAAGGACGAGACCGGCAAGCCCTACCTCCCGCCCGTCACCGCGCTCAGCCTCGGTGTGCAGGCCGGCGAGATCGCCGCGGTGGACGCCAAGATCGCAGGCAATGTCGCCTTCGCCGACACCTGCATCGGCATGGTCAACGCCAAGGGCGAGAAGGGCGTCGTCCTCAGCAACCTCGCGGCCGACCTCTCCACCGGCACGATCACGGCGAAGCTGCAGAACGAGAAGGGCGTGACGGACGTCAAGCTCGGCACCTTCGAGCGGCCCGCCCTGGACGCCAAGACCGTCGACGTCGCGGCCAACGCGGTCGCCCTCGACGCGGCCGTCAACCTCGACGCCGCCCTCGCGGCGCAGGTCAACGCCGACCTCGGCGTGAACGTCCTGGTCGGCGGCGGCCCGCTGCTCGCCATCGACTCCGAGATCTCGCTGGACAACGCGGTGAACCTCGCGGTCGACCTGGGCCTGGACCTCAACCTCAACGCCAACGCCAACGTCAACCTGGTCACGACGCTCGGCGGAGTCCTCGGCGGCCTGCTCGGCGGCGGCAAGTAGCGCGCATCCACACCGAACGCCCCCCGAACGACCCCGGCACCCCAGAACGCCCGGTGCCGGGGTCGTGAGGTTTCATGGAGGTGGTGTGCGTGATGTGCGCCACGGGACATTCGAGGCACTCCCATGTGGGGGGCCGTGTGGGGGCCTGATCCCCGGCGAATCCTTGGTGGATCCTGCGAACATCTGACCGATCGTCGGTTCGGTGCATCCTCCGACTACGGATACGCTGTCTTTTGTGCGCGGTGACGGACGACTCAACCACGACCTGCTCCCCGGCGAGAAGGGCCCCCAGGACGCTTGCGGCGTCTTCGGTGTCTGGGCCCCCGGCGAAGAGGTTGCCAAGCTCACCTATTTCGGACTGTATGCCCTGCAGCACCGCGGACAGGAATCCGCGGGCATCGCAGTGAGCAACGGGTCGCAGATCCTGGTCTTCAAGGACATGGGTCTCGTCTCGCAGGTCTTCGATGAAACCTCCCTCGGCTCCCTCCAGGGCCACATCGCGGTGGGCCATGCCCGCTACTCCACCACCGGTGCCTCGGTGTGGGAGAACGCGCAGCCGACCTTCCGCGCCACGGCGCACGGCTCGATCGCGCTCGGCCACAACGGCAACCTCGTGAACACCGCCCAGCTCGCGGAGATGGTCGCCGCGCTCCCCAAGGAGAAGGGCCGGGCCACCCAGGTAGCCGCCACCAACGACACCGACCTGGTCACCGCGCTCCTCGCGGGCCAGACGGACGACGACGGCAAGCCGCTGACCATAGAGGAAGCGGCCGCCAAGATCCTGCCGGACGTCAAGGGCGCCTTCTCCCTCGTCTTCATGGACGAGCAGACGCTGTACGCGGCCCGTGACCCCCAGGGCATCCGCCCCCTCGTCCTCGGTCGCCTCGACCGCGGCTGGGTGGTCGCCTCCGAGTCCGCGGCCCTCGACATCTGCGGTGCCGCCTACGTCCGCGAGGTCGAGCCGGGCGAGCTCATCGCGATCGACGAGAACGGCCTGCGCACCTCCCGCTTCGCCGAAGCAAAGCCCAAGGGCTGTGTCTTCGAGTACGTCTATCTGGCCCGCCCGGACACCGACATCGCGGGCCGGAACGTGTACCTCTCGCGCGTCGAGATGGGCCGGAAACTCGCCAAGGAATTCCCGGTCGAGGCCGACCTGGTGATAGCTACTCCGGAGTCCGGCACCCCCGCCGCGATCGGTTACGCGGAAGCCAGCGGCATCCCGTACGGCTCGGGACTGGTCAAGAACGCGTACGTCGGTCGTACGTTCATCCAGCCCTCGCAGACCATCCGTCAGCTGGGCATCCGCCTCAAGCTGAACCCGCTCAAGGAAGTCATCAAGGGCCAGCGCCTGGTCGTGGTCGACGACTCGATCGTCCGCGGCAACACCCAGCGCGCCCTGGTCAAGATGCTCCGCGAGGCGGGCGCGGCGGAGGTCCACATCCGGATCTCCTCGCCGCCCGTGAAGTGGCCCTGCTTCTTCGGCATCGACTTCGCGACCCGCGCCGAGCTCATCGCCAACGGCATGACGGTCGACGAGATCGCCGCGTCCCTGGGTGCCGACTCCCTCTCCTACATCTCCATCGACGGCATGATCGAGGCGACCACCATCGCCAAGCCGAACCTCTGCCGTGCCTGCTTCGACGGCGAGTACCCGATGGACCTGCCGGACCCCGAGCTCCTCGGCAAGCAGCTCCTGGAGACCGAGCTCGCGGGCGGCCCGGCGGCCGCGGACGCGCTCCGGCGCCCGTAAGCCCCCGCAGTAACCCCCGTAGTAACGACACGAAAGTCCCCAGCCATGTCTGCTGAGTCCACCGGTGCCAGCTACGCCGCCGCGGGCGTCGACATCGAAGCGGGCGACCGCGCCGTCGAGTTGATGAAGGAGTGGGTGAAGAAGACCCAGCGCCCCGAGACCACCGGCCTCGGCGGCCTGGGCGGCTTCGCCGGCCTCTTCGACGCCTCCGCCCTCAAGCGCTACGACCGCCCGCTGCTCGCCTCCGCCACGGACGGCGTCGGTACGAAGGTCGACCTCGCCCGGCAGCTCGGCGTGTACGACACCATCGGCCACGACCTGGTCGCCATGGTCATGGACGACATCGTGGTGTGCGGCGCCGAGCCGCTCTTCATGACCGACTACATCTGCGTCGGCAAGGTGCACCCCGAGCGCGTCGCCGCCATCGTGAAGGGCATCGCCGAGGGCTGCGTCCTGGCCGGCACCGCCCTCGTCGGCGGCGAGACGGCCGAGCACCCGGGCCTGCTGGGCCCGGACGACTTCGACGTGGCGGGCGCCGGCACCGGCGTGGTCGAGGCCGATGAGGTCCTCGGCGCGGAACGTATCCGCAAGGGTGACGCGGTGATCGCCATGGCGTCCTCGGGTCTTCACTCCAACGGGTACTCGCTCGTCCGTCACGTCGTCTTCGACCGCGCGAAGATGAGCCTGGACCAGCAGGTCGAGGAATTCGGCCGGACCCTCGGCGAGGAGCTCCTGGAGCCCACCAAGATCTACTCCCTGGACTGCCTGGCGCTCACCCGCACCACCGAGGTGCACGCCTTCAGCCACATCACCGGCGGCGGCCTCGCCAACAACCTGGGCCGCGTCATCCCCGACGCCCTGCACGCCACGGTCGACCGCTCGACCTGGACGCCGGGCGCGGTGTTCGACCTGGTGGGCAAGGCCGGCCGGGTGGAGCGCCTGGAGCTCGAGAAGACGCTGAACATGGGCGTCGGCATGATGGCGATCGTCCCCGAGGAGTCCGTGGACGTGGCCCTGACAGCCCTGGAGGACCGGGGCGTGGAGGCGTGGGTCGCGGGCGAGATCGTCGAGCGTGGCGACCACACGACGGGCGCGGCCCTGACCGGCGACTACGCGAACTGATCACGCGACAGAGCCCCCTGGGTCCCCTCGTAGGGGCCCAGGGGGCTCTTCGTTGTTCTGTGCATGGTTGTTCTGTGCAGCACAAAACCCGGTCCGGCGCGACTGGGTCGCGTTGCCCGGACCGGGCAGGGTGCGCAAGCTATACGGACAGCGTCAAGCCCCGCGGCGCTGCGACGAAGGGCCGGACTCGTCGGAGTCCTCGTCTTCGTCCTCGTTGTAGAGATCCGCGTACTGGGAGTACGGGTCGTCTTCCTCGTCGTCGTCTTCGAACGGCTCGCCATTCGGCGGCTGCTGCGAAGTCGAAGCGCCCAGCTCATTGGCCAGACGCGACAGGTCAGTCCCGCCGCTGCTGTACTTCAGCTGGCGGGCGACCTTGGTCTGCTTGGCCTTTGCCCGGCCGCGCCCCATGGCTCGACCCCCTTGGATATGGGGCTCGGCGGCCCCAGAGTCTTGACACGCGTTCATGATTCAGAACGGGCTCTCCTTGGAGAGACCGGTCCGTAGGGCTTCAACGGTACCTGCTTCGGCGGCCATACGGTACGCCGCCCACAGGACGCGCCTGGGTCCAACACCTGCGAGAAGCCCCGTCCTCGCTGGTCAACACCGATTTTAACCTCTTCTTTGCGGGCGACCCGCCGACGAGCGTGAGGCTTGTCTCTCCTCGCGCCTCCGCCGAGCGCCGACGGGCCGCCCCGGGCGTCACGCGCGGCGGGCCGCGGCCGCCTCAGCCATGCGGTGCTCGGCGATCCGGTCGGCCGCAGCGGCCGGCGGAATGCCGTCCATCTTCGCGCGAGCGAATATGGCCAGCGTGGTGTCGTAGATCTTCGAAGCCTTCGCCTTGCAGCGGTCGAAGTCGAAGCCGTGCAGCTCGTCGGCGACCTGGATCACGCCGCCGGCGTTCACCACGTAGTCCGGGGCATAGAGGATCCCGCGGTCGGCGAGGTCCTTCTCGACGCCGGGGTGGGCGAGCTGGTTGTTGGCCGCGCCGCACACCACCCTCGCCGTGAGCACCGGGACGGACTCGTCGTTGAGGGCGCCGCCGAGTGCGCAGGGGGCGTAGATGTCGAGGCCCTCGACGCGGATCAGCGCCTCGGTGTCGACGACGGAGGTGACCTTGCCGGGGTGCCGGTCGAGGATCCGCTGGACGGATTCCGCGCGCACGTCGGTGATGACGACCTCGGCGCCCTCCTCCACCAGGTGCTCGACCAGGTGGTGGCCGACCTTGCCGACGCCGGCGATGCCGACCTTGCGGCCGCGCAGCGTCGGGTCGCCCCACAGGTGCTGGGCGCTGGCGCGCATGCCCTGGTAGACGCCGTACGCGGTGAGCACGGAGGAGTCGCCGGCGCCGCCGTTCTCGGGGGAGCGGCCGGTGGCCCACTGGCACTCGCGGGCGACGACGTCCATGTCGGCGACGTACGTGCCGACGTCGCACGCGGTGACGTACCGGCCGCCGAGCGAGGCCACGAACCGGCCGTAGGCCAGCAGCAGTTCCTCGCTCTTCAGGATGTCCGGGTCGCCGATGATCACGGCCTTGCCGCCGCCGTGGTCGAGGCCGGCCATGGCGTTCTTGTACGACATCCCGCGGGCGAGGTTGAGCGCGTCGGCGACGGCCTCTTCCTCGCTCGCGTACGGGTAGAAGCGCGTGCCGCCGAGGGCCGGGCCCAGGGCGGTGCTGTGGATGGCGATGACGGCCTTGAGGCCACTGGCTCTGTCCTGGCAGAGCACGACTTGCTCGTGCCCCCCTTGGTCCGACCGGAACAGGGTGTGCAGGACGCTCTCAGTCACTTCGGTCACTGTGGTGACTCCCATGTGTGTAGCGCGGTTTGAAGCAGCCCTCGTGCGGGTGGCGACGGCTGTGGGCAAGAGCGTATGACCTCGATGCCCTGTCCATCCGACAAGTGCTCCGGATCACTCTCTCGCGAAGGGCGGTCATGGGACGATTCGCAGGGTTTTCCCGTCGCTGTGCAGGGGAGGGAGCAGGCGTGCCCAAGGTGTCGTCCGTGTGTGTCCCGTACGCGTCGTATCTGCGCGTGTACGAGCCGCTGGCCGCCTTCCCCGAGCCCGAGCGCACCCACTGGGCGCGCTATGCGGAGCGCGCCCAGCACCCTTCGTACCAAGATGAACTACAGCGTTCCTTGAGGGACTTGCTGCCCACGCCGCCCATTCCGGTTCCGGTGCACGAGAGCGCGGACGCGTTCGTCGCGACGATCGACGGGGTGCTGTGCGTGTGCCCCTGGCGGACCCGGCTGCGCGGCTGGCAGGCGCTCGGCGATCTGGCGGAGCAGTTCCCGCTGCCGGTCCTGGACGCGGTGCTGCCCCCGGTGGTGCGCCGGCAGGCGGCCGCGGACTACGACGACTGGCGGGAGCGGAATCCGGACGCCCGGCCCTGGATCCGTACGTCGACGTGGCAGGTCCCGCTGAACTGGTTCGTGCTCGTCTCGGACGAGGAGCGGGAGTACGAGCCCAAGACGGCCGGCGACGAGGGGTGCCCGGCGCCGCTCCTGCGCTACCGGACGCCGATGGTGCAGGCCAGGCGGCGGGTGGCGCGCGCACTGAAGGCGCTCAAGGACGCGATCGACGAGGGTCCGCTGATCGACGGCCTGGTGGATGTGGGGCGATGGCTCGAGGAGTTCCATCCCCGCTCGCTGGTCGAGCTCGACTACGGCGGCCTGGTGCACGCCCTGAGCGCGGATGATCTTGACGAGGACCACTCGGCGGCGGATGTCGCCGAGGGCATCGAGGCGCTGCGCGACGGGGACGGCGAAGCGGCCGGCGAGGCGTATGCGCGACTTATGGAACGGTGGCGTGCGGTCCGCGACCGGCAGTTCGCCAGCTAGGCAAATCGGGACATCTTGCCCATTTCCCGGCCTTTGGTGTGTGACGGGTGGGGCTATGGTCGGTGAACCGCCAGGACGTAGGTCCCGATCCGGGCTTTCGGGTCAAGCGTGACGGACCGCACTTACATCGCCCTTGCCTTCTTCGCCTTCCCTCGTGCCAAAATAGGACAAGGAGTCCGGGGAGGACTCCTTCCGTCCAGCTTTGGGCGGAGTGCTTGGCATTGCACTCTTATTGGGGGGCCTGATGACTCCTGATCACCATGTGACTGATCGTCACAGTGGCGTGACTGTCCGCTATGGGCGGGTCCATCGGCTTCCGTCGTTGATGGACACCTGAGAGGGCAATTCCATCGGTTTGGCCGACGCGGCTGGACAGATGGTGTAGTTGTAGTGCCGAGGACAAGCCGTTCGTCCTATAACCGACTCGACTCGCGTCCGCCATTTCGGGCAACGCGGGTCAAGGTGCAGAATTTAGAGGAATGAACCGAGAAGGTTCGGTTCTCCCGAGGAGGCCGCTCATGACCGCTCGCACCCCTGATGCCGAGCCGCTGCTGACCCCCGCTGAGGTCGCCACGATGTTCCGCGTCGACCCCAAGACGGTCACGCGCTGGGCGAAGGCCGGCAAGCTCACGTCCATCCGCACGCTGGGTGGACACCGTCGATACCGCGAGGCTGAGGTCCGCGCACTGCTTGCGGGCATTCCGCAGCAGCGCAGCGAGGCCTGATTCAAGCCTGGCACCTGCATAAACCGGGCTTTTCCGGGTCCCCCAACTCGGTGATGCCCACCTGAAGCTCCATGGACGGGGGCCTGCCCCAACAGGCTCCGCACCCGCACCACTGGGTACGTCTCAAAGATCGCGCTGGACTCCGCCGGGTCCAGCGCGATCTTTTTTGTGCGCCGACTGACCTGGTGGTTGGTGTCCTGTGGGTCTCTGAGGGGGTCTGTGGGATGTCCGCCGGAGCTGTTCGGAGGTGTCCGGTCGAGGTGCCGGACGGAGGTCTCCGGAGTCCGTCGGACCCCCTCAGAAGGTGGTGCAATTGCACATATTAAATTGGCCCCTTGTAGGACGGGTGTAAGTGTGGGGGTTTCCCAAACTCGTTCGGTGACACCCGTCACATGTCGTGACGCTTGTGGCATATGACGTTGCTGCGCTAGTGGGGCTGGAGGAACGTATCGCTCGCCAACTTCAGCTTCCCACTCGTGAGATGAGCCGCCAGGCGCCTTTGGTCACGCGTCGGCAGGACTTTCGTCCTCCGCTGCCTCCTGGTCGCTCTGGGCGGCCGTCGAGGGCTCCATGGCGAGGCGGAGCAGCTGATGGCAGATGGGGCAGTGCCGGGTCAGGTGGCGGTACTCGGTGGCTGCGGCGAGATGGGCGCGAAGCAGTGCCCGCGTCTCGTGCCGTCGTGCGGAATCGGGCACGCGCCACCACCTCCTCGACCACCCGCCGGTTCTCCCCTAGTTGTGTGAGTACCGGCGGTACGTGCCGCAGTCAAGACGCACAGAAGGCCCCATCCGAACGGATGGGGCCTTCTGTCGATGCGGTCCTGACGGGATTTGAACCCGCGGCCTCCACCTTGACAGGGTGGCGAGCACTCCAAACTGCTCCACAGGACCAGGCTTTGCGGCGCTTCGTTTGTCGCGTTGCGCTGCGAGAACAGACTGTACAGCAGCGCGGGCCCGCGGGTCGAACTCACTTAATGCGACGTGATCGCTACGGCGCGAGGGCGTCGATCGCCTTCACGATGCGCTTGTCCGAGACGGGGTGCGCCGTGCCCAGGGCGTGCGCGAAGTAGCTGACCCGGAGCTCCTCGATCATCCAGCGGATGTCCAGGGCCGCCTGCGGGACCGGCCGGCCCTGCGGCAGTTGCTCCAGGAGCCAGGCGTACTCGTCCTGCATCTCGTGCACCTTCTCCATGCGCGAGGTGTCCCGCTGCACGGACGTCGGCATCTGCTGGAGCCTGCGGTCGGCTGCCACCAGGTACCGCATCAGGTCGGGCAGGCGACGCAGCCCCGTCTCCGTCACGAAGCCCGGCTTGACGAGGGCGTCGAGCTGGCTGCGTACGTCCGTCAGATTGGGGAGCAGCGCCGGGCTCTTCGTCGACTTCAGACGGCGTTCGGCGGACTGCCAGGCGGCCAGGACCTGCTGGGTCTGGCCGACCGTGCGGACCGTGGTGTCGACGAGGTCCGCCCGTACCTTCTCGTACAGCTTGCGGTACGACTCCTCGTCCCAGGCCGGCCCGCCGTGATCCGCGATCAGCTTGTCCGTGGCCGCCGTCGCGCAGTCGTCGACGAGAGCCTGGATGGAGCCGTGCGGATTGGCCGACAGGGTCAGCTTCGCCGCGTTGGACAGCTTGTCCGAGGCGAACTTGGCCGGGTTGACCGGGATGTTGAGGAGGATCAGGCGGCGGGTGCCGCGCCACATGGCCTGCTGCTGTTCGGCCTCGGTGTCGAAGAGGCGTACGGAGACGGATGTGCCGTCGTCCACCAGGGCCGGGTACGCCTTCACGGGCTGGCCCGCGCGACGCGTCTCGAAGACGCGCTTGAGGGTGCCGAGGGTCCAGTCGGTCAGGCCCTTGCGCTCGATCGCCTCGCCGCCCGAGCGCTCGGCGGTGGCCGCGGCGGCCTTGGAGATGGCCTGGCGGGCCTTCGGGCGCAGCTGGAGCCGCAGGGACTCCAGGTCCTTGGCCTCGGCGAGCTTCTTGCGCCGCTCGTCGACGATCCGGAACGTGATCTTCAAGTGGTCCGGTACGCGGGTCAGGTCGAAGTCGTCCGCCGAGACCGGGACGCCGACCATGCCCTTCAGCTCACGGGCGAGGGTCAGCGGCAGCGGCTCCTGCAGGGGCACGGCCCGGTCCAGGAAGGCCTTCGCGTAGTTCGGCGCCGGGACGTAATGGCGGCGGATCGGCTTCGGCAGGGAGCGGATCAGCTCCGTCACCACCTGCTCGCGCAGGCCCGGGATCTGCCAGTCGAAGCCCTCGTCGGTGACCTGGTTCAGGACCTGGAGGGGGATGTGGACCGTGACGCCGTCGGCGTCCGCGCCCGGCTCGAACTGGTACGTCACCCGGAACTTCAGCTCGCCCTGCCGCCAGGAGTCCGGGTAGTCCGCCTTGGTGACGGCCTCGGCGGACTCACGGATCAGCATCGAGCGCTCGAAGTCGAGGAGTTCGGGCTCCTCGCGCTTCTTCTGCTTCCACCAGGAGTCGAAGTGTGCTCCGGAGACGACATGCTCGGGCACGCGCTCGTCGTAGAAGTCGAAGAGCGTCTCGTCGTCGACGAGGATGTTGCGGCGCCGCGCCCGGTGCTCCAACTCCTCGACCTCGGTGAGGAGTTTGCGGTTGTCGGCGAAGAACTTGTGGTGCGTGCGCCAGTCGCCCTCGACCAGGGCGTTCCTGATGAACAGGTCGCGGGACGCCTCCGCGTCGATGCGGCCGTAGTTCACCTTGCGGTCGGTGACGATCGGGACGCCGTACAGCGTCACCTTCTCGTACGCCATCACCGCGGCCTGGTCCTTCTCCCAGTGCGGCTCGCTGTACGTGCGCTTGATCAGGTGCGCGGCGAGGGGCTCGACCCACTCCGGCTCGATCTTCGCGTTGACGCGGGCCCAGAGGCGCGAGGTCTCCACCAGCTCGGCGGACATGATGAAGCGCGGGGGCTTCTTGAAGAGCGCCGAGCCGGGGAAGATCGCGAACTTCGCGGACCGTGCGCCCAGGTAGTCGTTCTTCGCGCCGTCCTTCACGTCCTTCATGCCGATGTGGCTGAGCAGGCCGGCGAGGAGGGAGACGTGGACCTGCTGGTCCCCGGCATCGTCCTCGTTCAGGTGAATGCCCATCTGCTTGGCCACGGTGCGCAGTTGGGTGTAGATGTCCTGCCACTCGCGGATGCGCAGGAAGTTCAGGTACTCCTGCTTGCACATCCGGCGGAACGAGCTGGAGCCGCGTTCGCGCTGCTGCTCGCGGACGTACCGCCAGAGGTTCAGATACGCGAGGAAGTCGGACGTCTCGTCCTTGAAGCGGGCGTGCTGCTGGTCGGCCTGCGTCTGCTTCTCGGCGGGGCGCTCGCGCGGGTCCTGGATGGAGAGCGCGGCCGCGATCACCATGACCTCGCGTACGCAGCCGTTCTTGTCGGCCTCCACCACCATGCGGGCCAGGCGCGGGTCGACGGGAAGCTGGGCGAGCTTGCGGCCCATGTCCGTCAGGCGCTTGCGTACGTCCTTTTGAGTGGGGTCCAACGCGCCCAGTTCCTGGAGCAGTTGGACGCCGTCACGGATGTTGCGGTGGTCCGGCGGGTCGATGAACGGGAACTTCTCGATCTCGCCGAGGCCGGCCGCCGTCATCTGGAGGATGACGCTCGCCAGGTTCGTACGGAGGATCTCCGCGTCCGTGAACTCCGGGCGGGCGACGAAGTCGTCCTCGGAGTACAGGCGGATGCAGATGCCGTCGGACGTACGGCCGCAGCGGCCCTTGCGCTGGTTCGCGCTCGCCTGCGAGATCGCCTCGATGGGCAGGCGCTGGACCTTGGTGCGGTGGCTGTAGCGGGAGATGCGGGCGGTGCCCGGGTCGATGACGTACTTGATTCCGGGGACGGTGAGGGAGGTCTCGGCGACGTTCGTTGCCAGAACGATCCTGCGCCCGGTGTGCGCCTGGAACACGCGGTGCTGCTCGGCGTGCGACAGGCGTGCGTAGAGGGGGAGTACTTCCGTGAACCTGTACTTCTTCTTCTCCAGCGCGTCCGCGGTGTCGCGGATCTCGCGCTCGCCGGAGAGGAAGACCAGGATGTCGCCCTTGCCCTCGCCCTGCAGCTCCTCCACGGCATCGCAGATCGCGGTGATCTGGTCGCGGTCGGAGTCTTCGCTGTCCTCTTCGAGGAGGGGCCGGTAGCGGACCTCCACCGGGAACGTACGGCCGGAGACCTCGACGATCGGCGCGTCCCCGAAGTGCCTGCTGAAACGCTCCGGGTCGATGGTCGCCGAGGTGATGACGACCTTCAAGTCCGGGCGTTTGGGGAGGAGTTGGGCCAGGTAGCCGAGCAGGAAGTCGATGTTCAGGGACCGCTCGTGGGCCTCGTCGATGATGATCGTGTCGTACGCGCGCAGCTCGCGGTCCGTCTGGATCTCGGCGAGCAGGATGCCGTCCGTCATCAGCTTCAGGAACGTATTGCCGCCGACCTGATCCGTGAAACGGACCTTCCAGCCGACCGCCTCGCCGAGCGGACTGTTCATCTCGTCGGCCACGCGCTCCGCGACCGTACGCGCGGCGATCCGCCTCGGCTGCGTATGGCCGATCATGCCGCGGACGCCACGGCCCAGCTCCATGCAGATCTTGGGGATCTGCGTCGTCTTGCCGGAGCCGGTCTCGCCCGCGACGATCACGACCTGGTGGTCGCGGATCGCGTCGGCGATCTCGTCCTTCTTCTGGCTGACGGGGAGCTGCTCGGGATACGTGATCGCGGGCAGCGCGGCGCGCCGCTCCTGTATCCGGGCAGCGGACTTCCCGGCCTCGGCGGCGATCTCGTCCAGGACGGCCTGCCGGGCCTCGGGCTTGCGGATGCGCCGGGATCCCTCCAGGCGACGGCCGAGGCGGTGCGCGTCACGGAGCGAGGACTCTTCGAGGAGCTTGCTGAGGTCGGCGTAGGAAGTAGACATACGGCCCCCAGGATCTCACCCGCGATCGAGCGCTGGCGAACGCATTTCTGTCCCGTGTGTGACCAGTGGTGCAGTATTGACCCATGTCCGCACCTCCCCTCCGCCGCCCCTTCGGGGTGCCCGCGCTGCTGAGCCTGCTGCTCGCGGTGCTTGCGGTGGGGCTGTTCTGCGGGCCCGCGACCGCGTCCTCGGCGGCTGCCGACGTACGCGTCGCGTCGGCCGGACCCACCCTTGAGGTGAAGGCCGGCGGGGTCGGCTGCGGCAAGGACAAGCAGGACGAGCGCGGCAGTCAGCCCGCCGCCCCCTCGCGCGGCGGGTCCGTGCAGGAGGCGCTCGGCGCGCTCGCGGCCGCGCACGCCTGCGGCTCCGGATCCGGCGACTTCTCGGCCGAGGCCGCCTTCGCCGCCGTGGACCCCGACCGTGGACCTCCGCCGGGCGATCCGCCCAGCCCCGTCGCCCTCTCCGTGCTGCGCGTGTAGGCCGGGCCCTTCCTCCGGGCCCCCTACGACCGAACGCTCAGCACAGGAGAGACCTGCCATGACCGTTTCCACGCGCCTGGCCGCGCGTGCCCTGACCCATTGGCCGCCGCTGCGGTGGGCCGTCGCGCTCGGCGCCGCCGTGCTCTGCGCCCTGCTCATCGGGCTGCCGACCGCGCTGATCCCGAGCCCGTTCTTCGGCCGCGAGATCCCGCCCGAGTGGTGGAGCCTGCCCGTACTCGTGGGCTCCGCGCTGCTGTCGGGGGTGCTGGTCGCGACGTACGTACGCACCGGCCTGGAGCGCCCGCGCTCGACCTCGCGGCTCGGGCCGGCCGGCGCCGCGCTGTCCTTCCTCGCCGTGGGCTGCCCCGTCTGCAACAAGCTCGTGCTGCTCGCCCTCGGCACCTCGGGTGCCTTGACGATCTGGGCACCGCTGCAGCCCGCGCTCGCCGTCGGGTCGCTGGCGCTGCTCGCCGTGGCCGCCGTGCGGCGCCTCGCGGGCGAGGTCGCGTGCCCGGCCGGCGCCTCTGTCGCCGCCTGACTCCTTCTCGTACCGCCTGAACTTCTTGAACCGCCTTCAGGAGACCAGAACCACCATGTCTTCCAAGACCTCTTCCCCCTCCACCTCCACCGCCCCGAAGAAGCGCGGGCTCGCCATCGGCGCCGGTGTCGTCGCCGCCGCGCTGCTCTTCGGCTACTTCTCGTACGCGGCCACCAAGCCCGAATCGCCCTCGTCCGGAGCCGTCGCCGACGTGTCCGCCGAGGACCGGAGCAGCGGCGGCCACCCCGAGCTCGAGAAGCTCGCCCGCCGCGACGCCAAGGACCCCCTCGCACAGGGCAGGGCCGACGCACCCGTCGTGCTGATCGAGTACGCCGACTTCAAGTGCGGCTTCTGCGGGAAGTTCGCCCGCGACACCGAGCCGGAACTCGTGAAGAAATACGTCGACTCCGGTGTCCTGCGCATCGAGTGGCGCAACATGCCGATCTTCGGCAAGGAGTCCGAGGCCGCCGCGCGGGCCGCCTGGGCGGCGGGGCAGCAGGGGCGCTTCTGGCAGTTCCACGAGGCGGCGTACGCGGAGGGCTCGAAGGAGAAGGGCTTCGGCGGCGACCGGCTGGACGAGTTGGCGCGTACGGCCGGGGTGAAGGACCTCGACCGGTTCCGCGCCGACCGCGACGGCGATGCCGCGAAGAAGGCCGTGGCCAAGGACAGCGGCGAGGCCTACGAACTGGGCGCCACCTCGACCCCTTCCTTCCTGATCAACGGCACACCCCTCGCGGGCGCCCAGCCCACGGAGACCTTCACCGAGGCGATCGAGGCCGCCGAGGCTGCCGCCAAGGGGGCCAAGTGACGGGCGACATCGGCTACTTGGCGGCCTTCCTCGGCGGACTGCTCGCGCTGCTCAGCCCCTGCAGTGCGCTGCTGCTTCCCGCGTTCTTCGCGTACTCGATCGACAGCTCCTCGCGACTGCTCGCCCGCACCGGGATCTTCTACCTGGGCCTCGCGACCACGCTGGTGCCGCTGGGCGCGGCGGGCTCGTACGCCGGGCGCTTCTTCTACGGCAACCGGGATGCCCTGGTGCTGGTGGGCGGCTGGCTGATCATCGGGCTCGGGGTGCTGCAGATCCTCGGCATGGGCTTCGCCTCGCGGCGCATGGCCGAGCTGTCCGGGCGCATCCGGCCGACGACCGGGCTCTCCGTCTACGCCCTCGGCGCGGTGTACGGGCTCGCGGGCTTCTGCGCGGGGCCGATCCTCGGCAGCGTCCTGACGGTGGCGGCGCTCGGCGGGAATCCCGGCTACGGGGGTGCGCTGCTCGCGGTGTACGCGCTCGGCATGGCGGTGCCGCTGTTCCTGCTCGCCCTGCTCTGGGAGCGCTTCGACCTGGGCAGGCGGCGCTGGCTGCGGGGGCGGACGCTGTCCCTCGGCCGCTTCGAGCTGCATACGACCTCGCTGCTCTCGGGGCTGTTCTTCATCGCGCTCGGCGCCCTCTTCCTCGCGTACGACGGGACGACGGCGCTGCCCGGACTCCTCTCCGTGGACGCCTCGTTCGAGGCCGAGCAGTGGGCACGCGGGGTCGGCGACACGGTGCCGGACTGGGCGGTCCTGGCCGCTGTGGTGGCCGTGGTGGGGCTGGCCTTCGGAGTACGCGAGTGGCGTCGGCGTACGCGTGGGGAGGGCGCTGCGGTGGAGGGCTGACGGGGCTCTTGCCGGGGTGGGGGTGCGTGAGTACGTTCACGGCGGCAGGGGTCGGATCTGGCCAAGGGGGCGCCCCGGCTCCACGTCGAGGACGTGGTTAACCTTGGGCCCCCCACGAGGGCTTTCCGCCGGCTGCCGAGTGCGCTCAATTCCTGGTCCAGTGCGCCCAGATGGTGCCGCACTCGCCCTTCTTGCGCGCGCTGGCCGCCAACCCCCAATCGGCGCAGGGCACGGACTGGACCCTCATCGGCTCGGACGCCGACACGGTGGTCCCCTCGGCCTCGGCGCTCGCGATGGGCGCGGCCCACAAGGTGGTGTACGACGCCGGGTCGGGCCTGGACCACGCGGATCTGCAGCACGCGACCACGGGGACGTACACCTTGCGCAGCTGGGACGCGCGAACCGGCCACTGGCGTACGACGGGCTCGGGGGCGGCGCCGGTGGGGGTGGCCGGGGCCGGGCTGTTCTGGCAGGGACGGCGCTGAGTCGTTCGTTCTGGTGGCCGGGCCTGGAAACGACGAAACCCCCGTCCGGAGACGAGGGTTTCGATCAAGTGGCTGGGGCCGGGATCGAACCGGCGACCTATCGCTTTTCAGGCGATCGCTCGTACCAACTGAGCTACCCAGCCACGCGGCTCTTGCGAGCTGCAGCGGTCCTGACGGGATTTGAACCCGCGGCCTCCACCTTGACAGGGTGGCGAGCACTCCAAACTGCTCCACAGGACCAAGCTTGTGCGGGAACAAGTCTCGCACAGGATGTTGCGTGCCCCCAACGGGATTCGAACCCGTGCTACCGCCTTGAAAGGGCGGCGTCCTGGGCCACTAGACGATGAGGGCTAATTGGCCCGCCTGGGCGCTTCTCAGCGCGTCGGGGACGTGAGAAGCATATGGGATGCACCTGGCTATCGCCAAAACGGTTTGGGGGGACCTCTACGGTGACCTCCCTGGTGGGGTGGGGGACAGGGTCGCTCCCGGCTGGTTGTCCTCCGGTAGATGGCGGCTCACCTCGGCCTTTGTGAGGCCCAGGCCGCCCAGCTTGATCTCGTCCCAGGCCTGCAGGTGCTTGGTCTTGCGGTCCAGGTAGAGGACCGACGCCTCGACCGGCGCCGGCTCGTCGCCCTCGACCGCGCGCAGGCCGCCGCCGCCCGTGGAGCCCTCGATGCGCAGCCGCGTACCGCCCGGCAGGACCTCCATGTGCTGGTTGTGCAGATGTCCGGCGAGGACGAGCGGCACCGTGCCGTCCGTCTCCTTCGCGGCCTCCGGGTTGTGGGCGACCGCGAGGTCGGCCGGGGTGCCCGCGCGGTCCTGGGTCCGCAGGGCCGAGGCCAGGGTGCCGCCCGCGGTCCGCTCGGCCTCGTCGCCCCCGGCGACCTCCGTGCGGTCCGGCGTGAACTGGGGGTCGCCGATGCCGGCGATGCGCAGGCCCGCGACGTTCTTGGCCTCGCCGTCGTCCAGTACGTGCACGTACTTGAGCTTCTTCAGGTAGTCCTGCGTGACCATCGAGTCGTGGTTGCCGCGCACCCAGACGTAGGGCGCGCCCAGGTCCTCGATCGGGTCCAGGAAGCCGTTCTCGGCCTCGGTGCCGTGGTCCATGGTGTCGCCGCAGTCGATGATCACGTCGATGTCGTACTGCTCGACGAGCGAGCCGATGATGTGCCAGCTCGCGGGGTTGAGATGGATGTCGGACACCTGCAGGACGCGCAGCGTGGCCGGGTCGGGCTGGTACGCGGGGAGCGTCGACGCGGCGTCGTACAGCTTGGTCACATTGGTGACCAGGCGGGCCAACTCCCTTTGGTAGACGTCGAATTCGCTGACGATGTTGCGGGCGTTGCCGACGACCGAGGGCGCGCTGGAGAGCAGGCCGGAGAACTTCGGCTCCAGGATCGACTTGGGGTTCCAGGTGGCGAAGGCGCTCGCGCCGGCCGCCGCGAGCAGGGCCAGGGCGAGGCCGCCGGCGGTCAGGGCGCGGCGGGGTTTGCGGTAGACGGCGAGGCCGAGGGCGGAGGCGCCGGCGACGACGGCGATGCAGGAGCGCAGGGCCAGGCCGAGTGTGCCGTCCAAGACGTCGTCCGCGACCTCTTCCTGGAGCCCGGTGATCCGCTCGGGGTGGTCGACCAGGGCCTGTGAGCGGACCGGGTCGAGGCGGTCGACGTCCACGTCCAGGCGGATCGGGGCGATGTGCGAGTTCAGCTCGAGCGCGCCCAGCGGGGAGATGTTGATCTTTGTGCCGCCCGTGAAGGACGGGCGGAGCGTCATCGTGGTGTCCATCGGGCCGACCGGGGTGCGGACATTGCCGACGACCAGCAGGCCGAGCCAGGCGCCGAGCAGGACGACCGCGACCATGCCGAGGGCGCGGGCCCAGGGGTGCGGCTGGTGGACGAGCTCGCTGACCGGGTGCGCGTAGCGGGCGCGGTAGCGGCTTATCGGCCCGCCGACGGGGTGCGCGTGGCGCGCGCGGTACCGGCGTACCAGCGCGGCGGGCGCAGTCCGTATGCGAGCCATTGGTCCCGTATGCCCATCCGCACGGGTGGCTATGCGGGGCGGTCCCTGACAGGTGGGGATCCGGGGCCATCCCTGACAATGGCGGTGTGCTGGAGATGACACGCGAGGAGTTCGAGGAACTGGTCGCCGAGGCGCTTGACCACATCCCGCCGGAACTGACGCGGCTGATGGACAACGTCGCGGTCTTTGTCGAGGACGAGCCGCCCGCGGACGACCCCGAGCTGCTCGGGCTCTACGAGGGGACGCCGCTCACCGACCGCGGCGAGTGGTACGCGGGGGTGCTGCCGGACCGGATCACCATCTACCGCGGGCCGACGCTGCGGATGTGCGAGTCGCGCGAGGACGTCGTGGCGGAGACCGAGATCACGGTGGTGCACGAGATCGCGCACCACTTCGGGATCGACGACGAGCGGCTGCACGCGCTCGGCTACGGCTGACCGTTCCCGGGCGTGTCTTCTTGTGGGCGGCGGGAGTTGGGCAGGGGGACTCCATTGCCGCGCTGCCGGAGGTGCCGATCGTGCGCCAGTTGTACGTACCCGTCCGGCTGGTCGCCGGGCTCCTAGTCGTCGCGGCGAGCTCGGGCTGTGTGAGCGTCGGGGAGGGCGGGGACAAGCCCGCGTCGAGGCATTCCGCCGGGGAGCGCGACGGCGGTGAGGCCGAGCCGGACGGCGGGGCCGTGGTGAGCGGTCGCGGCGGGGCCGGGCGGGGCGGGCACGGCAAGAAGGGCGAGGCGAGCCCCGGCGCGTCGGGGTCCGCCTCGGCGTCGCCGTCGGCGTCCGGCTCGGGGCGGCCCTCGCCCGGCGGGTCCGCGCCGGGGAAGTCCTCCCCCTCGCCCTCGAAGCCGAAGCCCGACCCGGAGCCCTCCGGGCCCGCGGAGCCTTCGGAGCCGGACCCCGAGCCCTCGCCGAGCACGGCCGATCCGGAGCCGACGACATCGCTGCCTTCGGCGTCGTCCGCGTACGAGCCCCAGTCGACGGAGTCGAAGCGCGCTCGGGAACTGGCGGAGCGGGAGCCTTCGCCTCAGGCCGGGCCCGCGTAGAACCCTCGGGCCGGACCTGCGTAGACCCCGCTCGGGTGCATTCTCGGGTGCATTTACGCAGGTGAGGGACCTGGTTTGCCTTTTGGGGTGGAGGGTGCGTACAGTGGTAGATCGTTTGATCCCATTTGCCCGGCGCCAAGATCGAAGAGCGCCGCGTGGCGCGTACTCTCCCTAGCCGTGGCTGACCGCATTGAGGCGGTCGAATTGCGATTCACGGAGTTTGGGCGCGTGCCGAGACTCCGGAAGGTTTCGCATTTCGCATGTCCATTTTCAGTTCTGACCACGCCGTCATGCCCGAGAACGAGTCGGTTTCCGAGACGGTTTCCGTCGCGGACGTCATCGCGTCCGCCGAGAACGTTGACACCGACACGTCCGTCGAGGCCATCGACGACACCCAGGCTCCCGCCGAGCCCGCCGAGCCCGAGATCTCCTTCGCGGACCTCGGTCTGCCCGAGGGCGTCGTCCGCAAGCTCGCGCAGAACGGCGTCACCTCGCCCTTCCCGATCCAGGCCGCGACCATCCCGGACGCCCTGGCCGGCAAGGACATCCTCGGCCGTGGCCGCACCGGCTCCGGCAAGACCCTCTCCTTCGGTCTGCCGACCCTGGCCACGCTGGCCGGCGGGCACACCGACAAGAAGAAGCCCCGCGCCATCATCCTCACGCCGACCCGTGAGCTCGCGATGCAGGTCGCGGACGCCCTCCAGCCGTACGGCGACGTCCTCGGCCTGAAGATGAAGGTCGTCTGCGGCGGTACGTCGATGGGCAACCAGATCTACGCCCTCGAGCGCGGCGTCGACATCCTCGTCGCCACCCCGGGCCGGCTGCGCGACATCATCAACCGCGGCGCCTGCTCGCTGGAGAACGTGCAGATCGCCGTCCTCGACGAGGCCGACCAGATGTCCGACCTGGGCTTCCTGCCCGAGGTCACCGAGCTGCTCGACCAGGTCCCGGCCGGCGGCCAGCGGATGCTGTTCTCGGCCACGATGGAGAACGAGATCTCCACGCTGGTCAAGCGCTACCTGAACAACCCGGTGACGCACGAGGTCGACAGCGCCCAGGGCAACGTCACGACCATGACGCACCACATCCTCATCGTGAAGCCCCGCGACAAGGCGCCGGTCACCGCCGCGATCGCCGCGCGCAAGGGCCGCACGATCATCTTCGTCCGCACCCAGCTGGGCGCCGACCGCATCGCCGAGCAGCTCTGCGACGCCGGTGTGAAGGCCGACGCGCTGCACGGCGGCATGACGCAGGGCGCGCGTACCCGCGTTCTTGAGGACTTCAAGAAGGGCTACGTCAACGCGCTCGTCGCGACCGACGTCGCCGCCCGCGGCATCCACGTCGACGGCATCGACCTGGTCCTGAACGTGGACCCGGCCGGCGACCACAAGGACTACCTGCACCGCTCGGGCCGTACCGCCCGTGCCGGCCGCAGCGGCACCGTCGTCTCCCTCTCGCTGCCGCACCAGCGCCGCCAGATCTTCCGCCTCATGGAGGACGCGGGCGTCGACGCCACGCGTCACCTGGTGGGCGGTTCCGGTGCCTTCGACCCCGAGGTCGCCGAGATCACCGGTGCCCGTTCGCTGACCGACGTGCAGGCCGACTCCGCGGACAACGCCGCGAAGCAGGCCGAGCGCGATGTCGCCGAGCTCACCAAGGAGCTGGAGCGTGCGACGCGTCGCGCGACCGAGCTCCGCGAGGAGTCCGACCGCCTCACCGCGCGTGCCGCGCGTGAGCGTGGTGACGACCCCGAGCAGGCCGTGGCCGAGCGTGCCGCCGAGGCGGTCGCCGAGGTCGAGGCCGTCGTCGAGGCCGCCGCTTCGGTGCCGGAGCAGCCGGTGCGCGAGGAGCGCTCGTCGTCGTACGAGCAGCGTCCGCAGCGTCGCGACGACCGTGGCAACTACGAGCGCCGTGACAACCGTGGTGGCGGCTTCAACCGTGACCGCGACGACCGTGGCGGCCGTTCCTTCGAGCGTCGTGACGACAACCGTGGTGGCGGCTTCCGCCGTGACGACCGTGACAACCGTGGTGGCGGCTTCCGTCGCGACGACCGTGCGGGCGGCGACCGTGGTGGCTTCAACCGTGACCGCGACGACCGTGGCGGCCGTTCCTTCGAGCGTCGTGACGACAACCGTGGTGGCGGCTTCCGCCGTGACGACCGTGACAACCGTGGTGGCGGCTTCCGCCGCGACGACCGTCCGTCCGGTGACCGTGGTGGCTTCCGCCGCGACGACCGTCCGTCCGGCGACCGTGGCGGCTTCCGTCGCGATGACCGTGACAACCGTGGCGGTGGCTTCAACCGCGACAACCGCAGCGGCGGCTTCCGCCGTGACGACCGTCCGGCCGGCGACCGTCCGTTCAACCGTGACAACCGCAGCGGCGGCGGCCACCGCCCCGCCGGCGACCGTCCGTTCAACCGCGACAGCCGTGACGGCCGCGGCAGCACCCACCGTGGCGCGGGCGACCGTCCGTTCAACCGCAGCAACGACCGTCGTGACGACCACCGGGGCGGCTCCTCTTCGTCGTCCTTCGGCCGCCGTGACGACAAGCCGCGCTGGAAGCGCAACGGCTGAGCCGGACGCAGCGTCCTAGGCGCCTGCGGCGTCTGACCTGAAACAGCGGGTCCACCCTTCGGGGTGGGCCCGCTGTTTCTTTTCTGCTGCTAATGTCTGGCGACTCGCATGAGGTGGGTGTGGCCGGGGGGCTGATTGTGCCCATGCCTCGATGCGCTTTCAGTTCTTTTTGGGGAGGGACCCTCTTGGCTCGGCATGCGCGCACGCGCTCTCGGGTGGCCAGATGGACACGTATGTCCGTCGTCACGGCCGCCGCTACAGCCGTCAGTATCACGGCACTTACGACATCGGGCGCGGCCCAGTCGCCGACACCCGTCCAGACCGACGGGGTCTGGGGCATCGATTTCTCCGGTGGCATGCTCGCCACGGTGGAACGCGGGGCCAATGGAGATCAGTGGGTCTTCGCCCGCGAGGTGACGCCGGACGGCTCGGCGGCGGGCGACCGCGTCGGCTGGGGCTATGCCAGTTCGTACGCGGACGGCTCGGGGGCTCAGCGGGTGCCGTGCGACGCGGGCTCCTGCGTCCCGCTGCGGGCCACCGGCAACGGTCAGCTCGGCTACTTCCACGTGGGGAGCGGGGGCCAGCAGCGGCTCCAGATGAGGCCCGCACCCAACTCCATCGCGGCGAACGAGGAACCCCTTGTCACCGGCGGCAAGTTCGTGGACACCACGGGCCGCTTCTACGTCTACAACGCCACCTCGACCGGCAAGCAGTACGTCGACTACGTCACGGCCAACCGGACCGTGGACGTGCGGATGACCCGCGGCATCACCGCGGCCTCCGTCTGGGGCACCCGGCTGTGGACCGCCAACTCCACGGCGGGGTCGGTCAGCTCGCTCGACCTGAAGAAGAAGCAGGTCGTCGAGACCGTCTCGGTCGGTGCGCCCTGCTCCGTGAAGGAACTGCAGGCCGTCGGGCGCTGGCTGTACTGGAACTGCGGCCCTTCGGGCGCCGCCGGCGTCTACGACCGTACGGCCAAGAAGAGCTTCACCGTCCCGTCGGGCCCCGTCCTGGTGGGCGACGGATATCTGGTGCAGCACGACCGGACGGCCGGAAAGCTGCAGCTCACCGACTTCCACACCGGCACGGCGGCCGCCGCGCGCGAGATCGCGGACCTGCCGGCCGGGAACACCGCCGATCAGCGGCGGCTCACCTGGAGCGTCGACAAGTTCGGCGGCGACATCGCGTACGTCGCCCCGGACAAGGCGATCCACGTGGTGCAGAGCGAGGTGCCCGCGCAGCCGCTCGCGAAGATCGAGTCCGAGGTCGACGGCGACTACTTCGACGTCAAGTCGACGACCGGCTCCCAGGTCTGGTCGAGCACCTGGCAGCTCAGCAAGCCGGTGACCTGGACCTTCACGGTGAAGGACGCGCTCGGCAGGACCGTCCGTACGCTGCGCGGCGATGCTCCCCGCACCGAGGTCGACCTCGGCTGGGACGGCAAGACCGACTCGGGCCAGTGGGTCGTCAACGGCAAGCACCGCTGGACCCTGACCGCGTCGGCGGCGGACGGCGGGGGCACGTACACGACCAGCGGTGACGTCGGTGTCGGCGGAGCCCTGCAGGGCTATCACGACCAGGCGTACAGCAGCCACGGCGATCTGGTGACCCTCAACTCCAGCGGCGGTCTGACCACCCACTTCGCGAACGGTACGGGCGGCTTCGCCGGCAAGTCCTCCGGCAGCGGCTGGCCGGCCGGCACGCGCGCCGTGCCCTTCGGTGACCTGGGCAAGGACCGCTGCGCCGAGATGCTCGTCCGGATGCCGGACGGTGAGCTGCGCCGGTACACGGGCAAGTGCGGCGGCGCGTACAAGCCGGGCAGCAGTCATGTGGTGCTCGGCCGCGGCTGGGGGCAGTACGACGTGCTCACCTCGCCGGGGGACCTGAACGGCGACGGCCGGGCGGATCTGGTGGCCCGGCAGTCCAGCACCGGGGACATGTATTTCTACGCCTCCACCTCGGACGGCAAGCTCGCGTCCCGGGTGAAGTTCGCCGCCAACTGGAAGACGTACGGCCGGATCACCGGTGTCGGCGACATCACCGGTGACGGCAAGGCGGACCTCCTCGGACACGACAAGAACGGCGGCCTGTGGCGCTACGACGGCCTGGGCAACGGGACGTTCGCGCCGCGCAAACAGGTCTTCGCGGACTGGGGGCGTTCGTACAACGCGGTCGTGGGGATCGGTGATCTGTCCGGCGACGGCAAGAACGACATCGTCGTACGGGACACCGCCGGCAACCTCTACCGCAACAACGGCGACGGCAGGGGCGGCTTCGCGTCCCGGGTGAAGATCGCCTCCGGGTGGCAGACCTACAAGGGGATCTCGTGACGCGCCGTCCGGTGACGCGCCGTCCGGCACGAAGGGCCGTCCGGCGGCGTGCCGTCGTCGCGGTCGCCTTCTCCACGCTCCTTGCCGGGCTGCTCGGCGGAGCCATCGAGGCCGCCCCGAGCGCCCAGGCAGCGGCGACCGTCCCCTCCTGGGTGATCCCGCTCTATTACGACGACGAGGCCACCGGCACGCACCGCGCGTGCACCGGCGTCGTCCTGTCCAAGACCCGGACCCTCGCCACCCCCGACTGCTTCACCGGCATGGGCACCGGCGACTTCGAGTGGGAGTACAACCTCGGCACCGGCCAACTCGCGGGCGGCGGCGAGCAGGTGGCGTACCGCAGTCACCCGAAGTACGACGCGACCAGCCGGTACGCGGCCGTCACGGTGGCCAACCGGCGCACACCGGACAACTCCGGCAAGCCGGTTCTCGCCACCGGGTCGGACTCCGCCCTGTGGGCGGCCGGTGCCAAGGCGACCTTCCACTCCTGGGCCGGGCTCGACGCCGACAACGCGCCGCGCGTGCGGCACAGCGAGCAGGTCGTGGTGAAGTCGGCCGCCCAGTGCGCGGAGCTGCTCGGCGGGGCGCTGCCCGGCGGCACGCTGTGCACCGCGCCCGCACCGGGTGCCCCGCCCGTCGCCGACGACGACCAGTGCTTCGGTGACGCCGGGGGTGCGCTCGTGGCCGGCGGCAGGCTCGTCGCCGTCTCCGCCACGCAGGCCACCGGGTGTGTACGGGGCGGCGTGCGCGTGTACACCAAGGTGGCGTCGTACCGGCCGCTCATCGACGAGTGGACCCGTGGCGTCGACACCCACTACCGGGACGCGGGCAGCATCCTCGCCAAGGAGCCGAACGACCTGGTCGACGTCTGCTCGACAGACGTACGGCGCAAGCTGGAAGGCTGCGGCGTGGACGACACCGGCAGCTTCGACGGCACCGGCTACAACACGCTGCTCCAGGCCGGCGACATGAACGGCGACGGTTTCGGCGATCTGCTCGCGCGCACGTCGGGCGGCACGCTCTACCGGGTTCCGAGCCGGGACTTCGAGCTCGCCGACTTCGACCACCGGGTCCGGATCGGCGGCGGCTGGGACGCGTACAGCCGACTGGTCGCCGTCCGGGACATCTCGGGTGACGGCCGAGGCGACCTCGTGGCCCGGGACGGCTCGGGTGTGCTGTGGCTCTACCGCGGCACGAGCGACGGCAAGTTCGCGGCCCGGGCCCGGATCGGCGGTGGCTGGGGGACGTACAACACCCTGGCGGGCCGCGGCGACCTGTCCGGCGACGGCCGCTCGGACCTGGTGGCCCGGGACGGCTCCGGAGTGCTGTGGCTCTACCGGGGCAACGGCCGGGGCGGCTTCGAGCCGCGCAAGAAGATCGGCGGTGGCTGGGGCCGGTACAACGCGATCGTGGCCAGTGGCGACATGGACCACAACGGCCGCCAGGACATCCTGGCCCGCACCCCGGGCGGCGCCGCGTACCTCTACAACGCCGATCACACCGGGGGCTTTGCCACGCCGAAGCAGCTCGCCGAGACCCGCCTGAAGCGGTACTCGCGAATCAGCTGAGGCGACGCCTCGTGCTGCCGCGGCGCCCATGCCGGCGCCGCGGCAGGCCCGAGGATCCGCGCACTAGCCGGGCCTGATCGCCTCGTGTGCCGATACCCGATCGGCGCACGAGACGAGTCCGGCTATGCTCGGGGATGCGTTGACGCGGACCGTTAGCTCAATTGGCAGAGCAGTGGACTTTTAATCCATTGGTTGTGGGTTCGAGTCCCACACGGTCTACCTCCGGCGGGTTGGCGGATATGCCGTCTGACCTGCGCTTGAGCGCCCTGCCTGGGTTCACCGGGTGGGGCGCTTCTGCTTTTGCTGGTCCCTCGCCGGCCCGATACGTGTCCGAGGTGATCGTTATGGGCGAATGGCCGAGCATTTCCTGTACGACCTTCATGTCCGCCACGGCCGCAAGGGCGAGCGTTGCCGCACCGTGGCGCAGGTCGTGCAGCCACTCGCCGTTCTCCTGCGTGAAGACACGTTCCGTCTCGGCGTACGCCTCTCCCCAGTTGAGAAGAGCTGCGGCGGCGGTTGCGGGCCCGGGGCCCCGTCAGCCGCCCAGCATTCGCTCCCCCAGATCGCTTCGGCCGTACAGGACCACGCGGCCGACGCGGGCGCGGGTCACCAGGCCGGTGTTGCGGAGGGTGGCGAGGTGCTGGGAGACGGCGCTCGGGGTGATCGACAGGCGGCGGGCGAGGGTGGCGGTGGTGGTGGGGGTGTCCAGGGCCGCGAGGACGGCGGCCTTGCGGGGGCCGATCAGGGAGCCCAGGGCGTCCGGGGCGGGGGCGGTGACCGTCTCCCACAGGGTGGCGACGCCCCGGGCCGGGTAGGCGACGCGCGGTACGTCACCGATGGGGGCGGTGGCCCTGCGGCCGAACAGGGTCGGGCACAGGGTCAGGCCCCGGCCGGACTCCACGCGGTGTGGGGCCGTCATGCGGTGCAGGCGCAGAATCCCCGAGTCCCACTGCACGTTGGAGTGGAGGCTGCCGAAGAGCGCGGCGGCACCGCCCTCCGCCAGGAGCTGGGCCCGGTGCAGGATGTCCGCCTCCAGGACCCCTCGCATGCGCGGCCAGTGAGGGGCGAGGGCCAGATGCCAGTACGACTCCAGGATGTCCGCGATGCGGTCGCGGACCTCTGCGGGGGTGCCTCGGAGGGTGGGCGGGAGCTCTTCGTCGCGGTAGGCGGCCGCGAGGTCCGCCGCCACCGTCGCCGGGTCGGTGCGGCGGACCGTCGCCAGTTCCTCGGCCAAGTCCGGCATCCGGGCCAGCGGGCGGGGTGTGATGAAGTCCGGCAGCCAGCGGCGCCGGCTGACCAGGGAAAGGAGCAGCTCCGTGTCCAAGGCGGGCAGGTCGTCGCGGATCAGGCGCAACCAGCGCAGGTGAAGCGGGAATTCGCCCGGGTAGCTCAGCGCCCACAGACTGAACGAGGTCTCCTGCAGCGGTGAGATCGCGAAGCGCACATGGGCCAGGTCGTCCACGTCCAGGATCATCTCGATCATGCCGCGAGCCTAATGGAATAAGGCGTCGGCTAAATGTCTACCTCGTGTGCCGTGCCGGGCGGTGGACTGATCGGCATGTTCCTGCCTCCCCCCGGGCCCCTGCGGGCCTATGCCCTCATGTCCTTCTTCGACTCGCTCGCCCGTGGCGTGATGCTCGCGGGCGGCGTCCTCTACTTCACCCGAGTCGTCGGCCTCGGCGCCGTTCAGGTCGGGGCGGGGCTGTCCGTCGCCACCCTCGTGGGGCTCTCGGCGTCGCTGCCCACCGGGGTGCTCGGAGACAGGATCGGTCACCGAAGGCTCCTCGTCGGCCTCCACGCGGCGCGGGCCGCGCTGCTCGCGGCGTATCTGCTCGTCGACTCGTTCCCCGTGTTCCTGCTGGTGGTCGGGCTCGCCGGGCTCGCGGAGAGCGCCGTGGAGCCGGTGCGGCAGGGCTGCCTCGGCACCCTGACCACGCCCGGCAACCGGGTCGAGACCCTCGCGTACAACCGGGTCGTGCACAACGTCGGTATCAGCCTCGGCACCCCCGCCCTGGGTGCCGCGCTCGTCGCCGGGACCGCGTTCGCCTTCCGGCTGCTCATCGCCTTCGGAGCGTTGGGCATCCTGATCGCCTGTGCGGCGGCGGCCCGGCTGCCCGATCGCCGTCCGGAGAAGTCGCCCGGCGGCAGCCTGATGACGGTCCTGCGCGACCGGCCCTACCTCGGACTCGCGCTCCTCAACGGGCTGCTGAGCCTGCACAGCGAACTCCTGGAGATCGCCGTGCCGCTGTGGGTCGCCGAGTACACCGGCGCGCCGGCGTGGACCGCGCCCCTGCTTCTCCTCGTCAACGTCTTCCTCGCCATCGGCTTCCAGATGCGGGCCGGGCGCGGCGTCACCGAGGTCGGCTCGGCGGCCCGCGCCCTGCGGCGGGCGGGTCTGGCGGTGCTCGGCTGCGCCCTCGCGTTCGCGACGACCGGCTCGCTGCCGTCGCCGCTCGCGGTGGCCGTGCTCGTTGTCGCGGTCACCTTGCTGACGGCGGCGGAGCTGTTCCAGTCGGCGGGCTCCTGGTCGCTCTCGTACGAACTCGCCGCACCCGAACGGCTCGGCGAGTACCAGGGTGCCTGGAACGTCGGCACCCAACTCGGCCGCGCGGGCGGCCCGTTCGCCATCACCCTGGCCCTGAGTGGCCTTGGCGCGGCCGGCTGGGTCGTACTCGGTCTGACGTACGCGGCGGCCGCGACCCTCGCCCTGCCACTGGCCCGACGCGCGGCGGCGACCAGGCCCCGGGCGGCCGAGGTCCGAGAACGCGCCGCCGAGCGGTTGGCTGGTGTCTGAGCCAAGCCCGGCTCAGGGCTGCCGAGCGGTGAGCCCGAAGTGAGCCCGCACGCCTTCGGACCACGGTCTACGTGCGCGCGAGCGCCCCGTCCGGCTTTGCCGGGCGGGGCGCTTCGGCGTTCCCGGGCGGCCTTGGGGATGGAATGCCCGTTCTGGGCTACGGTGCGGCCTGTGTCCCTTGATGATCGCGGAGGTGCGCGGCCCGTTCGGTTCGGGGTCGTGACCGTGCTGGTGGGGTTGGGTGCCGGGGTTGCGGGGGCGTTGCTCGCGCTGTTGCTGCACGGGGTGCAGCACGTGGCGTACGGGTACGGGGAGGGGCCCTTCCTGGCGGGGGTCGAGGCTGCGTCGCCGGGGCGGCGGGTGGTGGTGATGGCCGGGGCCGGGGTGCTGGCCGGGGTCGGGTGGTGGGCGCTGTACCGGTTCGGGCGGCCGCTGGTGAGCATCGGTGCGGCCGTACGTTCCCCGGGCGGGGAGCGCATGCCGCCGTTCGCCACCGTCTGCCATGCGCTGCTCCAGATCGTGACGGTGGGGCTCGGCTCGCCGCTCGGTCGGGAGGTGGCGCCGCGTGAGGTGGCCGCGGTGTTCGCCGGGGAGTTGACGCGGCGGACGGGGCTTTCGGCGCGGCAGTGCGGGACGCTCATCGCGTGTGCGGCCGGGGCCGGGCTCGCCGCCGTGTACGACGTACCGCTGGGCGGGGCCGTCTTCACGCTGGAGGTGCTGCTCGGCTCCTGGGCGCTGGGGGCCGTGCTGCCCGCGGTGGCCACGGCGGTCATCGCCACCCTGGTCTCGTGGCTGGTGCTGCCGGACGAGCCGGTGTACCAGCTGGCCCAACTCACCGTCGGCGCCCCGCTGATCGTGTGGTCCGCGCTCGTCGGGCCGGTCGTGGGGGTGTGTGCGTACGGGTTCTCGCGGCTGGCCGGCGCCGCGCGGGAACGGGCTCCGCGCGGGGGGCTGTTGCTGATCGCCGCGCCTGCCGCGTTCCTCGTCGGCGGGCTGCTCGCCGTGCCCTATCCGCAGCTGCTCGGCAATGGGAAGGCGCCTGCCGAGGTCGCGTTCGAGACGCAGCCGGCGATCGCGCTTGCCGCGGTGCTGCTCGTCCTGCGCATCGGCATCGTGCTCCTTGTGCTGCGCGCGGGGGCCCGGGGCGGCCTGCTGACGCCGTCGCTCGCCAATGGGGCGCTGCTCGGGGTGGTGGCCGGCGGGGCGTGGCAGCTGCTGTGGCCGGGGGATTCACCGGCGGCGTACGCGGTCGTGGGGGCCGGGGCCTTTCTGGCGGCGGCTCAGCGGATGCCGCTCACCGCGGTCGTCCTGATCCTGGAATTCACCGATGCGCCGCGGGTGTTGGTGGTTCCGGTGCTGGTTGCCGTGGCGGGGGCCATGGCCGCGAGGTGGCTGTGTGAGAAGTGGGCCGGGCCGCGTGAGAAGCAGGCCGCGTAAGAAGACCATCTCGGGCGGGATCCTCGACGGGCATGCGGGAGTGCAACCGCCGGTGATCCTCGCCGCGCTGGCGGGGGCGATCGTCTGGAACGTACTGACCTGGCTGGCCGGAATCCCCAGCAGCTCCTCGCACGCCCTGGTCGGCGGGCTGATCGGCGCGGCCGTGGTCGCGGCCGGCTGCACGCCGTGAACGGCGTGGTGATCGTGGAGAAGATCATCGTGCCCGCCGCGCTGTCCCCGCTGATCGCGGGCGTCGCCTCGTACGCGGCGACGCAGGTGGTCCTGGTGAATCGGCCCTCGCGCAGCGCGTAACTGCCGCTGCCTGAAGGGAAGTTCAGAGGCTGGATTCAGTCCCTGACGTGCCCGGTCGGCCACAGATTGCGCACCGGTACGTCGTGGCTCTCCGCATACGCGACCACGTCCGCGGTGCCGCCGTGGCCACGGGCCGGCAGCCCGTCCCAGACCGCGATGAGCTCGTCGACACGGTCGACCAGGAGCTCGCTGCCCGCCATGTGCGCCTCGTCGGTGACCTCACGAAGTCCGGTCGAACGGACGTCGGAGGCGCGGCTCAGCAGATCGTCGTAGACCGGGAGGTGCCACTCGGGCAGTTCCGTACGGCATTCGTCGGCGGGCAGCATCACTTCGATGCGGCCGCCATGGTCCAGAACCGCCTCGGCGAACCAGACGTCCGGGCCCTCGGCGAGGCAGCTCACGCCGACCAGTTCATCGGGGTCGTAGGCGGCCACGGCAGCGCTGATGGCCCGCCGCACCACCTTTTCGGTCTCGCCGTGCAGTCCGCGATGTCCCGTGATCCCGAGCTTCATGGCATCCCCTAAAAATGGCCCAATCTTCTGAAGGTAGCCGAACTTTGGCCTCAGCCGAAGATGGCCGTCGGGTCGCCGTTGAACCAGGTGTTGTCGATGCGCATGTGACGGATGAGCCAACGGTCGCCGTCGCGGACGAGCTCCACGGCGTACGGGTTCTTGAGAAGTGCGTACGTCGACGGGTCCGCGGTGAGCAGGTGCTGGGCCTCGACCAGCGCGGTGAGCCGTGCGGTGTCGCCGTCGACGGTGATGCGGACGTTGGTGACCTGGTGGGTGGTGTCCACGCGGCCGTCGAACAGACCGAGGATGGTCGTCACGATCGTGTCCCGCCCCACCATCAGCGGCGGCTGCGCTCCCCACTTGGCCGCGGCGGGGCGGAAGTCGAGCTCGGCGTCGGCGGCGAAGGAGGAGGCGAACAGGTCCTTGTCCTTGAGGTCCTGGCCGAGGCCGAAGCGGTACAGCGCGTCGGTGATCTCGGCGCGGTCGCGGAGTTCGCGGACCGTCGCGTCGAGGTCGGAGGCGGGGGAGGACAGGGCGGCGAGGTGGGCGTTGGGGTTCGCGTTCAGGTTGGTGTTCGGGTTCGTGTTCATGGCTCCACTCTCCGGCCGAGGGCCGCACTTGATCAATGAGTGCCTGTGCAACGATCGTGAAGTCACAGTTAACGATGGGGGTTCACGGTGCTGGAACGGCATGAGATCGAGGCATTCCTGACGCTCGCCGACGAGCTGCACTTCGGCCGCACCGCCGAACGCCTGCACGTCTCCACGGCCCGGATCAGCCAGACCATCCGCAAGCTGGAACGACGGGTCGGGGTCCCGCTCTTCGACCGCACCAGCCGGCGCGTCGAACTCACCGCCGTCGGACGGCAGTTGTACGAGGACGTCGAGCCCGCCTGGAAGCTGGTCGGCGCCGGACTGCGCCGGGCTGTCGAAGCGGGGCGAGGGATCACCGGGACCCTCAAGGTCGGCTTCGTGGGCGCGGCGGCCGGCCAACTGGTGCTCGGCATCGCCGAGTTGTTCCAGCGCCGGTACGCCGAGTGCCGGGTCGAGGTCCGTGAGGCGCAGCTCGCCGACGGTCTGCCGTGGCTGCGCGAGGGCCAGGTGGAGGTGCTGCTCACCTCCTTCCCGGTGGCCGGGGACGACCTGGTGACGGGGCCCGCGCTGGTGACGGAGGCCCGGATGGTCGCGGTGCCGGCGGGGCACGCCTTCGCGGGGCGGGAATCGGTGGGGCTCGACGAGGTGGCGGGCCTCGACGAGACGGCGGGGACCGGGGAGATCCTTGAGCCCGGGGACGCCTCGACCTTTCAGGAGCTCCTCGGGCGGGTCGGGGCCGGCCGGCGCGTCCTCGTCGTCGGCGCGCAGACCAGGCGCTACTACCCGCGTCCCGATGTCGCCTACGTCCTGCTGAGCGATGCCCCGCCGCTGGAGTGGGGGCTGGCCTGGCCGGCGAGCGGGGCGTCGGCGCGGGTGCGGGCGTTTGCGGAGGCGGGGGAGGAGCTGGTGGGAGGTCGGGCTTGAGCGGGGGCGGTGCCGCGGGCGAGCGGGCGGGCCGGCCGGAGATTTCCCCCTTCCGGGTGGTCACATTTCCGCGGCTCGGCGCGTCAAATAAGTGACGGCCGCAGTACGTGAGTTGAGAGAGGTGCCCAGATGACCCCGCCGCCCGCCCGACCGCAGAAGCAGCGCAAGCAGGACACCCTGCACCGCCTCGAGCACGACGTCGACGTCTGGGTGGCCACGGCCGACCCGGCGACCGGCACCCCGTACCTGATCCCGCTGTCCTACTACTGGGACGGCAGCACCGTGCTCGTGGCCACCCCCGCCGCCAGCCCCACCGGGCGCAATCTCCGGGCGACCGGCAAGGTCCGCCTCACCCTCGGCCCGACCCGCGACGTCGTCCTGGTCGAGGGCACCGCGCAGGCCTTCGAGCCCGCCGAGCTGCCGGACGGCGTCAAGGACACCTTCGCCGCCCGAAGCGGATTCGAGCCGCGCGGCCTCACCGCCCACTACCAGTACTTCCGCATCACCCCGCAGCGGATACAGGCATGGCGCGAGGGCAATGAGCTGCAAGGCCGCGATCTCATGCGCGACGGGCGCTGGGTTCTCCCAGACTGACGCCGAAGGGTCCGCTGCGGCTCCACACGTCGAGCTCGCCGCGGCCGTTCTCCGCGTCGAGACGGCCGGTTCTGGCCCACCCCCAAGCGGTGAACGCGGCGGTCGCGGCCTCGTTCCCCGGGTCGAGCAGCGTGGTGAGGAGGGATGCGTCCACCCGCATCAGCAACTGCCGGTGCAGCCGGCCCGCCACGCCCGAGCGGCGGTGGGACGGCAGCACCATGAGCTCCGCCAGGGCGAAGACCCGGCCCGAGGCGGTGAGCTCCTCGAAGCTCCCGAACGCCCCGCCGCCGTTCAGCCCGCGCCACCAGTGACCCTCACGATGCGGCGGATATCCATAGACACACCCCGCGATTGCCGTGCCCGCACTGGCCACGAGCATGTCGAAACCGGGGCGCTGCACATCGTCGGAGAACCGCTCCAGGAAACTCCGACGGTCCAGATACTCGTGTCCCGGCTCACCCCTGTAAGCCGCGACGTAAAGATCGGCGATGGCCTCTCGCTGCTGATCTGCCTGCCAACGGGTCAGCCGCCGTAGGAACACCTCTGCCATGTCAACATCGTGACAGCGCAGGGCTGTTGGGGGAACCACGGGGGCGTAGGGAGACCGGCTGGTGAGCGGCCCGGGGAAATGGTGTGCGCGAGGGCTCGCCGAATGGCGTACAGTGGTGTTTACCGACGCGGGGTGGAGCAGCTCGGTAGCTCGCTGGGCTCATAACCCAGAGGTCGCAGGTTCAAATCCTGTCCCCGCTACTCCAGTACTGAGGCCCGGATCTCCTAGAGATCCGGGCCTCAGTCGTTTCCGGTCTCAACCGCTCCTGGAGTCGTGGCCGGATACAGAGGGTCACCGGGGACCCCTTTTGCGTGTGCTGCGATGCGATCAGTAATGTCGCAGGCACGATGAGTTCCATGAGTCGTACGAGGCCGGCGGTGCAGGAGCGGCGACGGGTACCCGTCGCCGTGGTGCTGCTTGCCCTCGCCCTCTGCGGTCTCCTCGCCGGTCTCTGCCAGACGCACGACCACGCCCTCGGCGGCCCCGCCGCCCCGGCCGCCCCCTATGTGTCGTCGGCCTCGGCGTCCTCGCCGGTCGGGCACCTCGGACTGCCGCACGGGTGCGCCAACCAGGGGCAGGGCGAGCACACGGCCCGCGAGCACCATGTCGCCGGCCAGCAGGCGGAACGTACGGAGAGCGGGAACCCCGGGCGGGAAGTCGTCGTGGCGGCAGGACCGCGCGACGGGTACGACGTGTGTGCCCCGGTGCGGGCCGGGCCCAGAGGGGCCGGGCGGGCAGGGCACGAACTGCTGATCGCCCTGGGGGTGGACCGGAACTGAGCCGGACGCGGAGTGACGAGAGCAAGGCATCACGACACCCATCCGCGTACGGAAGTATCCGAAGGAACACCTCGCATGCTGAGCAATTTGAGCAACCTGAGCAATCCGGGCAACCCGAGCAGCCTCATGCCCGCGGCGGCCGCCGTCGGGAACACCCCGATCCTGTGGATCGACGAGCCGACCCCCGCCGAGGAGGGCGTCGGCCGCGGCTACTGGGCCAAACTCGAAGGCTTCAACTTCGGCGGCATCAAGGACCGCGCCGCCCTGCACATGGTCGAACGGGCGCGCGCCCGGGGCGAGTTGCGGCCCGGCGCGCCCATCGTCGAGTCGACCTCCGGCACGCTGGGCCTCGGCCTCGCGCTCGCCGGGGTGCTGCACGGGCATCCCGTGCACGTCGTCACCGATCCCGGACTCGAGCCGATCGTCGAGCGGATGCTGACCGCTCATGGCGTACGCGTCCACGTCGTACGGGAACCGGCCGCGCAGGGCGGCTGGCAGCAGGCCCGGGTGGACAGGGTCGCCGAGCTGATGGCCGCCATGGACGGGGCCTGGAGCCCGAACCAGTACCACAATCCGGACAATCAGGATGCGTACGGGCCGCTGGCCGCCGAACTCGCCGGGCAGCTCGGCCAGTTCGACGTCCTGGTGTGCGCGGTCGGCACCGGCGGACACTCGGCGGGGATCGCCCGCGCGCTGCGTACGACCACGATGCCCGCGCTGGAACTCGTCGGCGTCGACTCGATCGCCTCGACCATCTTCGGCCTGGAGGCCGGGCCGCGACTGATGCGCGGCCTCGGGTCGTCCATCCACCCGGGCAACGTGGATCACGGGGCCTTCGACGAGGTGCACTGGGTCGGACCGGCGGAGGCGGTGTCCTGCGCGCGGCGGCTCGCGGAGCGGCAGTTCGCGACCGGGGGCTGGAGCGTGGGCGCCGTCGCGCTCGTGGCCGGCTGGCTGGCCCGCAGCAGGCCGCGCGGGACACGGATCGCCGCGATCTTCCCGGACGGGCCGCAGCGGTACTTCGACACCGTGTTCAACGACCAGTTCTGCGCCGAGCACGGGTTGCTGTCGGGCGCCCTGCCGGGTGCGCCGCGGGAGGTCGCGGGGCCCGAGGACGGCCCGGTGAGCGAGTGGACGAGGTGGCGGCGGGAGCGTACGGCCGTCGTCACGGAGCTCAACTCGGCGCAGGAGAACGCCCGATGAAGACGCTGTGGGTGCGGGTGCGCGCCTTCGACCCTGCCGTACAGCTGCTCTTCGTCAATCAGCTCTCCATCAATCTCGGCTTCTACATGCTGATGCCGTATCTCGCGGCGCATCTGTCGGGGGACCTGGGGCTCGCCGCCTGGGCCGTCGGCCTGGTGCTCGGGGTGCGGAATCTGTCGCAGCAGGGGATGTTCCTGGTCGGCGGGGCGCTCGCGGACCGGCTCGGGTTCAAGCCGCTGATCGTCGCCGGGTGTGCGCTGCGGACCGTCGGCTTCGGGGCGCTGGCCTTCGCCGATACGTTGCCGGTGCTGATCGGCGCCTCACTGGCGACCGGGCTCGCGGGGGCATTGTTCAATCCGGCCGTACGCGCCTACGTGGCCGCAGGGGCGGGTGAGGAACGGCGAGTTGAGGCCTTCGCGGTGTTCAACGTCTTCTATCAGGCGGGGATCCTGCTCGGCCCGCTCGTCGGGCTCGCGCTCACCGGCGTCGACTTCCGGCTGACCTGCGCGGTCGCGGCCGTCGTCTTCGCGGTGCTCTCCGTGGTGCAGATCGCGAAGCTGCCGGTGCGCAAGCGGGCCGCCGAGGCGGACGGGGCGCGCGGGCAGTGGCGGACCGTGCTCGGGAACAAGGCGTTCTGGCTGTTCTCGGCCGCCATGACCGGGTCGTACGTCCTGTCCTTCCAGGTCTATCTCGCGCTGCCGCTCGCCGCGGACTCGACGGCCGTGACCACCGCGCTCTTCGTGGTGTCCGGCCTCGTAGCGCTGCTCGGGCAGCTGCGGATCACCGACTGGTGCAAGCGGCGCTGGACCCGTGAGCAGTGCCTGGTCGCGGGCCTCGGCGTGATGGGGCTTGCGTTCCTCGCGCCGGCCCTGGGCGGCGGCGCGGTGGCGCTGCTGCTGTGTGCGGCGGTGCTCGCGGCCGGGACCGCGGTGCTCTACCCGTTCGAGATGGACACCGTGGTCGCCCTCTCCGGGGGGCGCTGGGTGGCCACGCACTACGGGCTTTACAACACGGTGTGCGGCATCGGGATCACCGCCGGGAACCTCGCGGTCGGGGTGCTGCTCGACGCCGTGGGCGGAGTCGGGGCCGGGCTGTGGCTGACCCTCGCCGCGCTCGGCGGCGCGTGCGCGCTCGCGGTGGGGGCGCTGGCCAGGAGCGGGTTGCTGGCCGCGCGGACGCCGGTGCCGGCGTCGGCCGCGTAACTCGTACGGCGGCTACGGGGTCGCTCCCCGCTCCGGGTGCGGAAACCCTGGGTGGGGAGCGACTTCGCTTCTGCTCGGAGGCCGTACGGAATCTGCGGGTCCGTTGTGGCTGGTCGCGCAGTTCCCCGCGCCCCTTACGGGGCGCGACACGGCCTGGCAGGAGTAGAGCGGTGGGGCAGCGAGGTGGGCGTAGGAGCGGCAGACGCCCGGATACCGGGGACGGACCCGGCCGGGACGTCGGCATCACTCAGGTGCGGGCCTTCGTCCGGGCGCTGCCCCCGCTGCTCATCGTCGTCGGGCTGACCGCCGCTCTGCTGACCCCGCCGCGCTTCACCGCGGCGCCGTTCTTCACGGCGGCCCCGCTGATCGCGGCTCCGTTCTTCTCGCTCCGCTCCACCCTGCTCACCGGGATCACGTCCATCGCCTGTGTCGTGGGGCTGCAGCTGCGGTACGGCACCATGGGGCGGCCGCAGGAGCTGACCGAGCTCATCAACGTGGTGACCGTGGCCGGGCTCGCCGTGCTCATCAACGTCGTCGTACGCCACCGGGGCGAGAAGCTCGCCTCCGCCCGCTACATCGCCGAGGCCGCCCAGCGCGCCGTACTGCCCGAGCCGGCGCCCCGGATCGGCGGGCTCGACATCGCGGCGCGGTACGAGGCGGCGCAGGCGGACGCGTTCATCGGGGGCGATCTGTACGCGGTGCAGGACACCCCGCACGGGGTGCGGCTCATCGTCGGCGACGTACGGGGAAAGGGACTTGGTGCGGTGGAGGCGGTCGCCGTGGTGATCGGGGCGTTCCGGGAGGCGGCCGAGCAGGAGGCGACCCTGGAGGCGGTGGCGCAGCGCCTTGAGCGGGCGCTGGCGCGGGAGGGGACGCGGCGGGACGGGCTTGACGCGGTAGAGGGGTTCACCACGGCGGTGCTCGCGGAGATTCCGCATGAGCGAGGGGTCGTACGGCTCATCAACCGCGGTCATCCGGAGCCGCTGATGCTGCACTCGGACGGGCGGATGTGCCTGCTCAGTCCCGGTGAGCCGGCGTTGCCGCTGGGGATGAGCGATCTCGGGGCCTGGCCGGACCGGGCGGACGAGACGGAGTTTCCGGGCGGGGCGACGCTGCTGTTCTTCACGGACGGGCTCAGTGAGGCGCGGGACGAGGACGGGGTCTTCTACGATCCCGCGGCGCGGCTCGCGGGGCGGATGTTCCGGGCCCCGGAGGCATTGCTGGAGACGGTGGTCGAGGAGGTGCGGGCGCATACCGGGGGCGGGTCCACCGATGACATGGCGCTGCTCGCGGTGGGGCGGCCCGTGTCACCGTAGGTGACCGTCCTACCGCCCTCCGCATAACAACTGACACACCGTCAGGAAAATTGCAGAAGTCAACTCGCCCGATTCCGCCCGCTCGTGCCCCATTAAGTCCAGGCCAAAGGCGTTAACGATCAGTCGGAACGGCTTGGAATCCAGCACCGCTGTCTATTAACGTTCGATAACGCAGCGCGGTCGTCCCAGCCGTCACAAGAGTCGGCTCCGTGCGCACACGCTTAATCCCGCAAGGGAGCCGGGGAACCACTTTTTGGGGTGAATCGGGCAACTCTCGCGTCCCGCAGAGGCGAGAACGCCCGTAGGAAACCTTCCTGTTCCGAACCCGTCAGCTAACCCGGTAGGCGAGAAGGAAGGAAAGGAGTGCGCCCCAGTGGCGACCCCCACAGGCCGGACCAGGTTCAACCCTGAGGCCTCGTACAACCCGGACAGCGACTCTGAGTTCGGTTATGGCGTCAGCTCTCAGGACGAGACCTGGGAGGAGTGGAACCCCACCGAGGACTCCCTCCGCCCGGTACGCGGAAAGCACCGTGTCGGCAAGCAGCGCGGCGGGGGACTCGCACGCAGCTCCACGGTGCTCGGTGTCGGCGTCATCGCCGCGGTCGGCGCGGGTGGCATAGCCACCGCCAAGGACCGCCCGCCGGTACCGATATCGCTGCCCGACCTCTCGCTCCCCGACGCCTCGTCGCTGCCGGGTGTCGGCTCGCTGATATCCGACGGTTCGGACGACTCCGACTCGGGCTCGGAGACTGCCCAGTCGGGCGTAACCCAGGCCGTCGCCGCCTCCGCCACCCTGCCCGACTCGGGTGCCGTCGAGGGCAAGACCACCGCGGACGCCGGTGAGGCACTGCGCGCCCGCATCATGCAGCAGGCCGAGTCCAAGCAGGACGAGGCCGACGCGGCCGCCCAGGACGCCGCGGCCGATGCCGCCGTCAAGGCCGCCGCCGAAGAGGCCTCCGCCAAGCAGACGGCCGCCGAGAAGGCCGAGCTCGAGGCGAAGCGGAAGGCCGAGGCAGAAGCCAAGCGCAAGGCCGAGGCCGAGCGCCTCGCCAAGCTCGCCAAGAGCTACACGCTTCCGCTCGCCTCGTACACGATCACCACCACCTACGGGCAGGCCGGCTCCATGTGGGCCTCCGGCTACCACACGGGCCTGGACTTCGCGGCCTCGACGGGTACGCCGATCAAGGCGATCCACAGCGGCACCGTCAAGGAAGCCGGCTGGTCGGGCTCGTACGGCTACCGCACCGTCCTCGAGATGTCGGACGGCACGGAGGTCGCGTTCAACCACCAGTCGTCGATGAACGTGAGCGTCGGCCAGAAGGTCACCACCGGCGATGTCATCGGCCGCGTGGGCTCCACCGGCAACTCCACCGGTCCGCACCTCCACCTCGAGGTCAAGACGCCGGGCGGCGACCTGATGGACCCGGCCGCGTGGCTGCGCAGCAAGGGCATCACCGTCTGATTTCCCCAGGTCCCCGGCAGTCCTGGCGGCCTACCCCCCGACGCCAGGGCTGCCGGTCAGTGGCATGCCCGCACACTCCTCAACTCCTCATCCGGGTCCTGGAATCCGCATGTGGATATTGGAATACGTGTGCGGGCGAGCGCTGTTGACCGCCGTATGACTTCCCTTCGCCCCCTCGGCTCATCCGACCTCGAGGTCTTCCCGCTCGCCCTCGGCGGCAACGTCTTCGGCTGGACCGCGGACCGGGCCGCGACCTTCGCCGTGCTCGACGCGTACACCGCGGCCGGCGGCAACTTCATCGACACCGCCGACATGTACTCGACCTGGGCACCCGGTCACCGGGGCGGCGAGTCCGAGACCCTCATCGGCGAGTGGCTGACCGGGCGCGGCAGGCGCGAGGACGTCGTCATCGCCTCCAAGGTCGGCAACCACCCCGAGGCCAAGGGTCTTGCGGCCACCAACATCAAGGCCGTCGTCGAGGGCTCGCTGCGCCGCCTGCGCACCGACTACATCGACCTCTACTACACGCACTTCGACGACCTGTCCGTGCCGGTCGAGGAGATCGTGGGCGCCCTCGACCAGTTGGTGCGGGAGGGCAAGGTGCGGGCCGTCGCCGCGTCGAACATCTCCGCCGAACGCCTCCAGGAGTCCCTGGACTTCGCCGAGCGCGAGGGCCTCGCCCGCTATGTGGCGCTGCAGCCGCACTACAACCTGGTCTCGCGGGACACCTACGAGGGCGCGCTGCAGGAGGTCGCCTCCCGCTCGGGGCTCGCCGCGGTGCCCTACTTCGCGCTGGCCTCCGGGTTCCTCACCGGCAAGTACCGGCCGGGTGCGGCCGTGCAGAGCGAGCGGGCCGACGGGGGATTCGAGCTGCTCGGGACCGATCGAGGGGTACGGGTGCTCGCCGCCCTCGACAAGATCGCCGAGGCCCGCGAGGCCGAGGTGGCGTCGGTGGCGCTCGCCTGGCTGGCCGCGCAGCCGACCGTGGTGGCGCCGATCGCCTCGGCCCGGACTGTCGAGCAGCTGCCGGCGCTGCTCGCGGTGGCGGAGCTGGAGCTGACGGAGGGCGAGGTCGGGGAGCTGACTGCGGCTTCAGCCTGAGAGCTGACCGCGGTTTCAGCCTGACAGGTAGGGGTTGTAGTACGCGGGTGCGGGTGGGGCGTACGCGTACCCCTGAGGTGGTGCGTACCCCTGGGGCGGGATGTGGCCGAGCGGGGGGCCGGCGTACGCAGGTCCGGCGTACGCGGGGCCGGTGGGTCTGGGCAGCGGTGGCGGGGGCGTCGCCCGGGCCGCGTACTCCAGGGCGGGGCGGGCGAGGAGTCTGCGGCTCCACAGTTCGTCGAGCAGCTCCCGCTCGCGTATGACGAACTCCGCCCCCGCGCGCCCCCGCCTGCCCCGGTGACGTAGAAACGCCAGCGAGGTCGCGAAAGCCTCGTACTCGGCGACGGCCCGCGCCGCCCCCGGCCCACTCGTGCGCCGGGCGAAGTCGCGGGCCAGGCGGCGGGCGCGCATGGAGGCGAGGACGTACGGCTCGTGTCCCGCGATCCAGCCGGCGGCCGCATAGGCGGGCAGTTCGGCGCGCACGGTGCGCAGTTCGCGCTGGCGGGTCCAGATGGTCAGCCAGGTCAGCAGGCCGAAGGCGGGGACCATGAAGGCGGCGTACACCGCGAAGAAGCCGTAGTCGCCGAAGACCGCCGAGCTGTTCCACAGGGAGTGCATGCCCATCGCGAGCAGCAGTCCGGCCGACGGGATCAGCACGCGGCGTACGCGCTGGCGGTCGGCGGCGAGGGCGGCGATGCCGAAGCCGATGCCGGTGAGCACCGTGAACAGGGGGTGCGCGAACGGCGACATAATCACGCGGACGAAGAAGGTCGCGGCGGTCACGGAGTTGAGGGCGATCCCCTGGATCCCGCTGGCCTCGTCCGTCCCGTAGGCGTTGCCGAGGTAGAGGATGTTCTCCGTGAACGCGAAGCCGGTGGCGGTGACCCCGGCTATGACGACGCCGTCCACGATTCCCGTGAAGTCCCGTCTGCGGAACAGGAACACGAGCAGGACGGCGGCGGCCTTGGCGATCTCTTCGACGATCGGGGCTATGACGGTGGCGCCCAGGGTGTCGGCGCTGGTCGGGTCGGCCGTGGCGGTGGCTATCCACTGCGTCGCGAACGAGTTCGCGATGATCGCGACCAGGGCGGCGGCGCAGGCGCCCCAGGCGAAGGCGAACAGCAGATTCCGCCAGGGTCCTGGCTCCACCCGGTCCAGCCAGCGGAACGCGGCTATCAGCAGCGGCACGGGCAGGACCGCGAGCCCGAGCCCGACCAGGAAGCCCTCGGTCCCCGTCTGCTGCCTGACCAGGGCCAGGATGACGAGCCCGGACAGCGCGAGCAGCACGCTGACCGCCGAGGCCCTGACCCACCGGCGCTGCCACCAGTGGGCACGCCTCCCCGGCCGCTGACCGGCAGGTGGGCCGGTCAGCGGCTGCTGGTACGGAGGACTGCTGACCACACCGTCGACCCTAACGAGGGTCGGGGCCACCTCGCACCGGTGCCTCGGTTCTTTCGTACGTCGGCGGGAAACGAGGGTCAGCTGTTCGTACGCCGGAACAGCAGGTCGTGCACGACGTGCCCCTTGTCCAGGCCCTGGCCCTCGAACCGGGTGAGGGGGCGGAAGGCGGGGCGGGGTGCGTAACCCCCTGTGCCGTCTGCGGACTGCGTGTTCTCGAAGTCGGGGTGGGCGGTGAGCACTTCCAGCATCTGCTCGGCGTACTCCTCCCAGTCCGTCGCGCAGTGGACGATCGCGCCGGGCTTGAGGCGGGTCGCGGCGAGCGTGAGGAATTCCGGCTGGATCAGGCGGCGCTTGTTGTGGCGCTTCTTGGGCCAGGGGTCGGGGAAGTAGACGCGCAGCCCGTCGAGCGAGGCGGGGTGCAGCATCTCGCGGAGCAGGATGATCGCGTCGCCGTTGGCCACGCGGACGTTCGTCAGGCCGTTCTTCTCGGCGAGGCCGAGGAGGTTGCCCTGGCCCGGCGTGTGCACGTCGACGGCGAGGATTCCCGTCTCCGGGTCGGCGGCGGCCATCTGCGCGGTCGCCTCGCCCATGCCGAAGCCGATCTCGAGGGTGACGGGCAGCCCCTCGAAGAGCTCCCGCAGATCGATTCGGTGCAGCCCGTCGATGTCCAGTCCCCACTTCGGCCAGAGCCGCTCCAGGGCTTCGCCCTGGCTGGTGGTGACGCGGCTGCGACGGGGCTGGAAGCTCCGGATCCGCCGCTCGTGGTGCGAGCCGGCGGGGTCGGGCTTGGGGCCGTCGGGGAATCGCGGAGTGCCGCGACGGCTGGCGGGGGTGGGGTTCTGGTCAGACACAGTGGGCCGATTTTACGTGGAGCGGGAGTGGCTTCGCGCGGGGCTGGGGCCGCGGCGCCGGGCCAGCTGGGGGGAAACGGGCACAAAAGCGCCCGATTTGCCCGATCTGGATGCCCCTTTTCCCCCACGTAGCGAATGCGCCCGCCGTTCGGTCCCCGGCTGGCCGGCCGTTCGGTCCGCGCCTGGCCCCGCTCCCGGCCCCGCTCCCGGTCCGCCGCCCGGTCCCGCTTCCGACCCGCTCCCGGTCCGCCGCCCGGTCCCGCTCCCGGCCCCCGCCCGCCCCGCTCTCCCCGCCCCCGCCCCGCCCCCCTACCCCCCCAGCGCCGCCAAAGCCCGCCCCGCGATCTCCCGCCCGATGGGCAGCGAAGCCGTCGCCGCCGGGGAGGGGGCGTTCAGGACGTGGACTGTCCGGGGCGCCTCGCGGATCAGGAAGTCGTCGACCAGCGTGCCGTCGCGCAGGACGGCCTGGGCCCGGACCCCGGCGGCGGTCGGGTGCAGGTCGGCCTCCGTGACCGCGGGCAGCAGCCGGCGGACCGCCTCGGTGAACGCCGCCTTCGACAGGGAGCGGTGCAGCTCGCCCGCGCCGTACCGCCAGTGCCGGCGGGCTATCCGCCAGGAGCCGGGCCAGCCGAGCGTCCCCGCGAGCTCGCGGGGCCGGACCACCGACCAGGAGTAGCCCTCGCGGGCCAGGGCCGGCACGGCGTTCGGCCCGACGTGCACGCCGCCGTCGATGCCCCGCGTGAGGTGGACGCCGAGGAAGGGGAAGGCCGGGTCGGGCACGGGGTAGACCAGGCCGCGCACCAGCTCGGGCCGGGCCAGCTCGAAGTACTCGCCGCGGAAGGGCACGATCCGCATGGCCGGGTCGTCCCCGGCGAGCCGGGCGATGCGGTCGCAGTGCAGGCCCGCGCAGTTGACCAGGACCCGGCCGCGTACGACCTCACCGCGTGCCGTGCGCACCGCGACGCCGCGCTCGGGGCGGCGGTCGATCCGCGTGACCTCCGCGCCGTAGACGATCTGCGCCCCCGAGGCCGCCGCCAGGTGCGCTGCCACGGCCGGGAAGTCGCACACCCCGGTCGAGGAGACGTGGATCCCGGCGAGCGCCCGCACCTGCGGCTCGTACTCCGCGACCTGGGCGGGGCCGAGCTCGCGCACCGGAATGCCGTTCTCCCGGCCGCGCTGGACGAGGGCGTGCAGGCGGGGGAGCTCCGCGCGGTCGGTGGCGACGATCAGCTTTCCGGTGACGGCGTGCGCGATGCCGTACTCCGCGCAGAACTTGACCATCTCCATGGCGCCCTGGACGGCGAAGCGGGCCTTGAACGAGCCGGGCTTGTAGTAGATGCCGCTGTGGATCACTCCGCTGTTGCGGCCCGTCTGGTGCCGGGCGGGGCCGGCCTCCTTCTCCAGGACGGTGACCTGGATGCCCGGCCGGGCGCGGGTGAGCGCATACGCCGTCGACAGGCCGACGATCCCGCCGCCGATCACCAGCACATCGCAGTCGTACCCCGCAGCTCTTGCCACGCGCGTCACCTCCCGAGACTTCCGCGCCCGCGGTCGGCCGTCTGCCCACGACCGATTCCGCGTTCAAGTTCGATACTGCACTGCGCCACTGACAATGCCTTCAAACCCGGAAGCCGCACAGGCCGCGCCCCTGCCGCGGCTACGCCGGTGCCACGAGCAGCGGACGGGCCCGCTCGCGCAGCTCCACCACCCGCGGCTCGTCGCCGTGCGGTTCGAGGCGGTGCAGCAGGTCGCGGACGTACTCCGTGGTCCGGGCGGACGAGATGCGGCCCGCCACCTCCACCGCCCGCAGGCCCTGTGCGCAGGCCGCGTCCAGATTGCCCGACTCCAGCTCGGCGACCGCGCTGACGACGAGCCGCAGGCCGTGGGAGCGTACGAACTCCTCCGTGGGACGCGACAGGGCCTGCTCGGTGAAGCGGCGCACCTGGCGGGGCGCCTTCAGGTCGCGGTAGCACTCGGCGGCGTCCGCGGCGAAGCGGTCGTACGAGTAGAAGCCGAGCCACGAAGGGTCGTTGTCGCCCTCCCGCGCGCGCTCCAGCCAGCCCTCGGCGGCCTTCAGGGCGGCGCCCGCCGCCTGCGCGTCACCGGCACGCGCGTGTGCCCGCGCCTCGACCAGACGGAAGAAGCTCATCGTGCGGGCCGTGGCCAGGCCGCGGTTGCGCTCCAGGGCGGCCTGCGCGAGGTCCACACCCTCGTCGCCGAAGCCGCGGTAGGTGGCTTGCAGGGACATCGATGCCAGTACGTATCCACCGAGGGGTACGTCGGCGGCCGCGCGGGCCAGGCGCAGGGCCTGGATGTAGTAGCGCTGGGCGGCCTCCTGCTGGCCCGTGTCGAAGGCCATCCAGCCCGCGAGACGGGTGAGTTCGGAGGTCGCGCCGAACAGGGCGCGGCCCACCTCGTCCGAGTACGAGCCGAGCAGCAGCGGTGCCGCCTCGACGCGCAGGCACTCGGGGACCATCGACGAACGCCAGTCGCCGCCGCCGTACTTGGAGTCCCAGCGCCGGGCGTCCTCGGCGGCCTCGCGGAGCTTGTGGACGTCGCTGTGGCCGACCCGCTGCGGTGCCTCCTCAGCCGCGGCGCTCTGGTCGGCGGTGAGGACGCCTGCCGCGCCGGCGGCGATGTCCGGGGGCCGCTCGACCGAGCTGTCGGCGGGGGTTATCAGCCAACGGGACGCCGGCGTCGCGTAGGCGCTCACGGCGAAGGAGCCCGCCAGGGACTGCCAGATCCCGCCACCGCCGGCCCGCCGCCCGGCGAGGTCGAGGCGGTACAGCTCGGTCGCCGACTTCACGGCGGCGCCGACGTCCCGCGGGAAGGCGAGGCCCACTTCGGGCGCCGGATCCGCGTCCGCCAGGCCGATCTCGTGCAGCGGCACCGGGCGGCCCAGCTTCTGGCCGATGGCGGCCGCGATGAGATGCGGCGCCGCACCCTGCGGGACCATGCCCTTCGAGACCCAGCGGGCCACGGAGGTCTTGTCGTAGCGCAAGGTCAGACCGCGTTGTGAACCAAGGTCGTTGACCCGCCGCGCGAGCCCCGCGTTGCTGATTCCCGCGAGGGCGAGGACGGCGCCGAGTTTGTCGTTCGGCCCGCGTTGCTCCCTGGACATGAGCCACCCCTCGACGACACGACGGCTGCCGCAGGATTGGCATACGCGCGCGGCATTCGTAAACCCAGCGTAGTTCCCCGCATTCCATGCGTTAAGAGGCAGTGTTCCGGATGGCGAGATTGTTGTCTGTACAGGAGTGCGGTTGCTTCCCGTCGTGCTCCGGGCGTGTGGCCGTGCGCCCGCCCGTGCGCTCTTCTCGGACATGTGGGGGAGCGCTTCCATGAGGGATGCGTGGGTCGGCCCACTGACACTGGATCCAGTGGGCTGGGGGACACCGCCGCCTCCATCCCCGCGGGCGGCGGATCGGTCCGGGAGGCGACTGGCGCCTCCCGGACTGTGGTTGTAGTCGGCAAGTCCTGGGTGCGGTGGTTACGGCCGCCTGCGCCCGCGCGCGTGTGGCCGATTTGGCCAAAATTCGACGGTGCGGTACAAGCCCAACTCGGCGGCCGCAGCGGCGCATTGTGGTGTGCGCTTGCGACTCCGTAACCCCTCTCGCGCGCCTCCTTCGTGGCAGCATGGTGCTGCGTTCCCTTGGTCCTCCTGGTTCCGTCGGCTCGTTGGCCCCGTTCTTCGGTTCCGTTCTTCGGTCCCGTTGCCCGGTATCGCCCTTCTGTCCCGTCGGTTTCCTCGGCTTCCTCGGGTGCTCCGGTTGTCCACAGCCTGTGGAGGCGACGATGCGGTGGTTGGTGGGGTGGAGCAGTACCACCGCGAAAGCGACCGGGGCGATGTACGCCCCGGGCGGCGGGGCCGCAGGTGACGGGGGCGAAACCGTGCACCCCGTGGGCTCCCAACTCCTGTGGGGCGACCCCGATCCGCTGTGGGCGGTCGGCGACTGGCGCTCCGACGAGGTCCGCGTGGTCAAGGCCGACGACCGGACCAGGATCGCGGTGCTCGGCACCTGCGGGGCCAGCGACGAGCAGCTCAGAGTCGGCCTGTTCGCCGCGAGAGGCGGCGCTCTGCGCCATCTCACGGCCTGGCCCGGCAGCTACACCGCGGTCGTCCAGGTCGGCCGCCGCGTCACCGTCGCCGGCGATCTGGCGGGCGCGCGGCCGGTGTTCTACACCCCCTGGGCGGGCGGCACGGCGTACGCGACCGCGGCCCTCCCCCTCGCCGACCTCATCGAGGCCCACCTCGACATCCCGCACCTCGCGGCCCTGCTCGCCTGCCCCGACGTACCGGAAGCACTGCAGGAATCGACGCCCTACATGGGCGTGTGCCGCATCCCGCCCGGCCACGCGCTGATCCTGCGGGACGGCGCCCGGGAGATCGCCGGGTACGAAGCGGTCGCCTCCCTTGCCGTCGCCGCACCCCAAATGGACGCCACGCGCGCGGTGGACGGCGTTCGTGACGCGCTGGTCGAGGCCGTACGCACCCGACTCGCCGCGCCGCGCCACGTGCCGGACATAGACCCCGGCCCCGTGCCCGGCATGGGGCCCGCCGAGCGCCGTGCGGCCCGGATGCCGGTGCCGGGGATCGGCGCCGACCTGTCGGGCGGCCCGGCCTCCGGGACGCTCGCCCTCCTCGCGGCCGGTCTGCCGGGGCTGCCGGGGACGGTGCTCGGGCACGGCACGGGCGCCGGTGAACGCCTCCTTGCCGTCACTTTCAACGATCTGGCCACCAGTGGGCGCGAGGCCGAGCTGGAGCGGGCCGGGGCGATCGCGGAGAATCCGCGGCTGCACCACGTGGTGGTCGCGGCGGGCGAAGAGGCGCTGCCGTACGCCGAGTTGGACGGGCCGCTGACGGATGAGCCGGGCCCTTCTTTGATTACCGCCGCTCGGCATCGCGCCCGGCTCGCCTCCGGCAGTGCGGACCATTTCACCGGGTATGGCGCGCGGCAGGTCCTGGACGCCCATCCGGCCCGCCTTGCCGACCTGCTGATGGACCGCAAGCGACGCCATCTGGTGCGCCCCGTCGCGGCGTTGGCGAAGGCCGAGTGGTCGGTGCGGGAGGCGGTGCGGGTGCCGGTGCAGGTCTACGGGGCCGCGCGACGGCTCGCCCGTACGCCCTACAAGGCGGGCATCGAGGCGGTCGGGATCCGGTTGCGGGACCGGTACTTCGAGGAGCCCGAGGGCGCGGTGGGCGCCTCGCTCGCCGCGCTCAACTGGGCCCGGCCCGGGCCTGCCGCGCGCTGGCTCACGGGTGAGGCGCTGGCTGAAGTATCGGTTCGCCTGGAGCGGGCGGCGACCCGGCCCGGCGCCAGTCCCGGCCAGCGGCCGGGAGAGCTGCGGGCGCGGGCCGCCCTCGCGCGCCACGCGGCCGATCTCCGCATCCTCGAACAGGCCGCGGAGGTCCGCTTCCAGCGCCTGCACGCGCCGTTCCTGGACAACCAGGTGGTACGCGCGTGCCGCGCCCTGCCGGAGAACCTGCGGGTGCAGCCGGGGGCGCGGGCGGCGATCCTGCGGGCCGTGCTGGAGGGTGCCGGGGTCACCGAACTGCCTTCGGGGTGGGGTGCTCCGTCGCACGCCTCCTCCACTGCCGCGATCAGTACGGGGCTGCGGGTGGCGGTGGACGATCTCGTCGACCTCTTCGATACGCCGCTGCTCGCGCAGGCCGGGCTTGTCGAGGGGCGGGTGGTCCAGAAGGCGTTGCGGGCCGCCGCCGAGGGCGAGTTGGTGGCGCTGGACGGGCTTACGGAGCTGGTGGCCACCGAGTTGTGGCTGCGGCGGTTGCTGTCTCGGCGGGGGACCTGTTGGACGGGGACGCCTGCGCGGGCTCGGGCTGTGCCGGCGGGGATTCGGCCTCAGCAGGGCGCTTTGGGCGCGCGGCAGGGCTAGGTCTGGTCGGGCCCGGGTTGCTCGTTGGGCCCTGGCTTCGGTTGGCCTCGCGGGGGCTTTGCCCCCGGGCCCCCGGATCGGCCTTCGGCCTCTGTCCTCAAACGCCGGACGGGCTGGGTGGGTTCACCGTTCGGGCGTTCGGGCGTGCGGTGCCTGGCGGTGTCGTTGCGCCGCCGGTTCGTGAGTGGTCGGGGCCGTGGGGGCGTACGCGTGCCGACTTTGCTCAGCGTCCCCGACCGGACAGGAAGCGCCGGGTCCATGCTGGGTATGTCGGCACGCGTACGCCCCCACGGCCCCTTTCGGTCGTTCAGCGGCTCTCCGTCGGTGGGGAGTGCTGTCAGCCTTCGGACGGTGTGGTGGGGGACAAGGACCGAGCAGGCCTTGATGAGGGGTCTTGGGTGTGGTCTCGCAGGAATGTGGCGCCTGCTAGCTGTAGGGCTGCGATGGTCAACAACAGGATCCAGGGCGGTAGTTCGCTGTCTGCCGCGATTCCGGTCAGAGCCGCGCCGCAGGCCGCTGCCGAGATCTTGAGGCCTGCGCCGAGGGTGAAGACCTGGGTGCGTACGGAGTCCGGTGCGTGGTCCGCGCGTATGCGCAGGGTTGAGGTCAGCAGGGGGCCGTCGCACACCCCGGCAGCGATGAAGAGCATCACGGCGATGGTGTACGAGGGCACGAGAGCCGCCCCCGTCAGTGCGGCCCCGGTCCCGATGAGGCTTGCCAGGGCCAGTCTTCGCGGGCTGATCCGGGGCTCGCGATGGGCGAGCGCCAGGCACCCGCCGAGTGCCCCCACGGCAAAAGCGGTGACCAGTAGGCCGCCTCCGTCGGGATGCCCCCGCTCCCCGGCGAGCAGTACGGCGGCCACGGTGAGCCCGCCCATGCCGAGGAAGGCCACGCAGGTGGCGGCGGTGATGTCGCGCAGGGCGGGGGTGTGGCGGACGGCGTTGAGGCCTGCCTTCAGATCGGCCCACAGGGAGGGGGAGTTGGCCTTGGCGGGGGTGGCCCCCGTGGTCCCGCCCCTGTCACCTGCCGCGGCATCCACCTCTGTCGGCAAGGGCGATGAGGCGTCCGCAGGCCCGTCCGGGCGGGCCACTCCCTCGCCCCGCGCCACCTCGGCCCGCGAGGACACCGAGCCGGGGTCGTGCCCCGCCGCCGCATCCTGGTCGCCCCGCCGACCCAACGGCAGCATGCCGATCAGCCCCGCGCCGCATGCCGCCACCCCCGCCAGCACCCCCGTCGCAAGCCCCGGTGACGCCAGGGCGGCCAGGCCGGCCACCGCTCCCGGGCCCGTCACCGAAGCCGCGTTGTACGTCGCCGCGTCCAGTGCGTACGCACGCGCGCGTGCCGGGCCTTGGGGGGTCAGGAGGGCGACCAGGCTGGACAGCCCGCCAGTGACCACCGGGCCGCAGGTCCCGCCCAGCAGTGCCACGGCCACCGTCACCGCGATCGGTGCCCGGCCCACCACCAGCGCGAGCCCGGCGATCGCCGCCGCGAAGCCGCCGAGGGCCAGGGCGTAGCAGAGGCGGGTCCGGCGCACCCGGCCCAGCAGGCTTCCGGTGAGCGGGGCCGCCAGGACGTGCGGGGCCATCCATGCCGCCAGGACGAACGCGCCCTGGGCCGCGCTGCCCGTGCGCGCGGTGGCCAGCAGGATCACGGCCACCGCCACACCCTCGTCGGCCAGGCGCGCGCTGAACGCCACGGCCAAGTAGGGCCTCAAACTCATGGCTCCCCTTGTGTGGTGATGAGTTGTAACGGCTTGTGTGGGTAACACGTTACGGTACGATGCTCGGGGAACGTACCGCATTGAGAACAGCCCGACCGACATCGCCAAGGAGCAAGCGCCCCATGCCCGGCTTCCGGCCCGCCCAGCGCCTGATCGACCTCGCCAACGCGGTCCGCGAGGACCCCGCCGTCGGCCGCGAGGCCCTCGCCGAAGTGCTGGCCGAGCACGGCGAGACCCCCGCCGACCTGTCGCCCCGCGCCTTCCGTAAGGAGGACGCCGACGAGCTGCGCGCTGCCGTCCTGCGGGTCACGGACGTGCTCGTCGAGACCGACACCGACCGTGCCGCAGAGACCATCAACGACCTGCTCGAACGGTGCGCGGCCCGCCCCCGCCTGAGCCGGCACGACGGGCACGCCTGGCATCTGCACATGGACCGTGGGGACGACGCCGGGTGGGGCGACTGGTTCACCGCCGCCAGTGCCACGGCCCTCGCCCAGATCCTCAGCGAGCACGGCCGGCCTGCCTGGGGCGCGTGCGCGGCCCCTGGATGCGGCACGTTCTTCCTCGGCACCGGGCCCGGTGACCCACGCCGTTACTGCTCACCCCGCTGCGCCTCACGCGTGCGCGTGGCCGAGCACCGGCGGCGGAAGGCCGCCGACCGGCCTTGAAGCGGAGCGGCCGGATCCGCGTACCCGCGGATCCGGAATGAGCCCATCCCCCGGGCCGGGCCACGCCCCGCGCCGAAACTCCTCGGCACTGGCCCGCCCGGGCAGGAACAATGACCCCGTGCGGTACCGAATCCTGGGCGCCACCGAGGCGCATGACGACCAAGGCACACCCCTCCCCATCGGCGGCCCGCGCGTGCGCGCACTGCTTGCGGCGCTCGCCCTGCGCGCCGGGCGTACGGCGACCACCGAAGCGCTCATCGACGAGGTGTGGGCCGACGACCCGCCGCACGACGCCCCCGCCGCCCTCCAGGCCCTCGTCGGCCGGCTGCGGCGCGTGCTCGGCAAGGAGGCGATCGCGTCCGAGCCCGGCGGCTACCGCCTCGCCGTCGACCGGGACGACGTCGACCTGCACCGTTTCGAGCGGCTCACCGGGGAGGGCGCCGCGGCCCTGCAGCGCGGGGACGCGGAGACCGCCGCCCGTGTGCTGCGCGAGGCCCTCGCCCTGTGGCGCGGCCCGGCCCTGGCCGACCTGCCGGACCGGGCCGCCGCCGCCCGCCCCGAAGCGCGCCGCCTGGACGCCCTGCGCGCGCGCATCGAGGCCGATCTGCGACTCGGCCGCGCCCACGAACTCGTACCGGAACTGCGGGAGCTCGGCCAGGCGCATCCGTACGACGAGCCGCTGCAGGCACAGCTCATCCGCGCCCTGCGCGACAGCGGACGCGGGGCCGACGCCCTGGCCGCGTACGAGAACGCCCGCCGCACCCTGGTGGAGGGTCTCGGCGCCGATCCCGGACCGGAACTGCGTGCCTTGCATGCGGAGTTGCTGGCAGGAGCAGGAGCAGGAGCAGGAGCAGGAGCAGGAGCAGGAGCAGGAGCAGGAGCCGAGTCGGAGGCTCTCCGGCCGGAAGACGCAGGCCCCGCTGCCTCAGGCACTGCGGCCCCACCGGTCACCCCCCGCCCCGACCGCACCACCAACCTCCGCCCCCGCCTGACCTCCTTCGTCGGCCGGGAACCCGAACTCGCAGCCATCCGTGCGGACTTGCAAAGAGCGCGCCTCGTCACCCTCACCGGCCCCGGCGGCTCCGGAAAGACCCGCCTCGCCGAGGAGACCGCGGCCGGCCACCCCCAGCCCGCCTGGCTCGCCGAGCTCGCCCCGCTCGACCGGGCCGAGGCGGTCCCCGGAGCCGTGGTCAGCGCCCTCGGCCTGCGCGAGACGGTGCTGAAGACGAGCGAGCTGACCATGTCGCAGGACGACCCCGCCGCCCTGCTGGTCGAGTACTGCGCCCCGCGGGGCCTGCTCCTGGTCCTCGACAACTGCGAACACGTCATCGGCGCCGCCGCCCAGCTCGCCGAGACCCTGCTCACGCACTGCCCCGAGCTGCGGATCCTCGCCACCAGCCGGGAACCCCTGGGCGTACCCGGCGAGTTGGTGCGCCCGGTCGACCCGCTGCCCGACGCCCCGGCCCACCGTCTCTTCGCCGAACGCGCCGCCGCCGTACGCCCCGATTTCGACCCGGCCGAGGACCCGGACGCGATCGCCGAGATCTGCACCCGCCTCGACGGCTTGCCCCTCGCCATCGAACTGGCCGCCGCCCGGCTGCGGCTGCTCACCCCGCGCCAGATCGCCGACCGCCTCGACGACCGCTTCCGCCTGCTGACCTCCGGCAGTCGCACCGTACTGCCGCGCCAGCAGACCCTGCAGGCCGTCGTCGACTGGTCCTGGGACCTCCTCGACCAGTACGAACGCACCATGCTGTGCGAGGTGTCCGTCTTCGCCGGCGGCTGGGACCTGGCCGCGGCGGAGGCCGTCTGCAGCGGCGGGCCGGGCCGGGCCGCCGAGCTCATCGGCGCGCTCGTCGACAAGTCCCTGATCGTCGCCGCACCCGACGAGGGCACCCTCGGCGGCGGAAGGGAAGGCATCGGCAGCAACAGCGGGATGCGCTACCGGCTGCTCGAGACGATCCACGAGTACGCCGACGGGCGCGCTGCCGGAGTCCCGCAGGTGCTCGACGCCGCACGCCGACGACACGGCGCGTACTACCTGGGCCTGGTCGAACGGGCCGACCCCCTGCTGCGCTCTGCCGAGCAACTGCCTTGGATCCGGGCCCTGGAGACCGACCTGGACAACATCCGGGCCACCTTGCGGCGCTTCGTCGAGACGGCCGACGAGCAGTCGGCCATGGCGCTCGGCCTGGGCATCGGCTGGTTCTGGTGGCTGCGCAACTACCGCAAGGAAGGCGCCGAGTGGATCGCCCGGATCCTGAGCCTGGGCGCTGACCCCGAGGGCCCGGACGCCGAACGCGACCCGCGCTACTGGCCCCGGATGCGGCTGGGCATGGGACATCTGTTCCTGGTGTCGGAGTCCGGGCCGCTGGCCGAGGTGAAGAGCCCGCAGGAGCGCGAGAGGCTGGCGCGGATGCGCGAGACCTTCTCCCGACAGGTGCCGCAGGCGGCCACCTTTCCCGGTCTGCTCTGGCCGTTCATCTCGTACGTCCTGGAGGGATCGCCCGGCGGCCGGCGCGAGATGGATCACGTGGTGGAGACCTGCCGCAGGTTCGGCGGCCCCTGGGACCTCGGCGTCGCGCTGATGTTCCGTACGCACATGTCCGTCGACATGCAGGGCGGCATGGTCGGCATCGACGACGACCTGGCCGAGCTGCGCGTGCTCTCCCGTCAGGTCGGCGACCGCTGGATGCGGGCCCAGGTGTGCAGCGCGGCCGGCGAGGCGGCCATGGCGCGCGGGCAGTACGCGAACGCGCAGAAGGAGTACGAGGAGGCGCTGCAACTCGCCTATGAGGTGGGCGCGTTCGCGGAGGCCCCCTTCCTGATCGCCCGGCTCGGCGAAATCGCCTACCGCGCGGGCGACCGCGAAGTGGCCGCGCGGGCCTTCGTGGAGGCGGACGCGGAGGCGAACCGGTACGGGACGCCGGACGCCCAGGCCTTCATCCGCGTCATGACGGCCACGATGGCCCTGGACCGCGGCGAAGTGGCCTTGGCGCGCAGGGAGTTGGAGGCGGCAGGCGTCGCGGCTGCGGGCGGCACCCCGCCGCCGCAGTACGAGGCGGCGACCACCGGCCTCGCGGCCCGGATCGTCATGGCCGAGACGGGCCCCCGGGACGCCTTGCCGGTGGCGGTCGAGGGGATGCGCCTGGCGGTGGCCGGGAGGTGCGCCGAGGTGATCACGGCGGCCCTGGCGGAGACCGGCGCCATCCTGCTGTCCGCGCTCGGCGCCCACCCGCGCGCCGCCCGGATCCTGTCCGCGGCGACCCACTGGCGCGACGGCACGCCCCGCCCCGAGCCGGAGCGCACGGAGGCGCAGGACCTGGAGAAGGCGCTGCGCGAGGCCCTGGGGGAGGCTTACGCGGCGGAGCAGGCGGCGGGGGAGCACCTGAGCGCCGACGACGTACTGGCGGATCTGGAGTCTGCAGCGGCGGAGTTGGGCTGACAGCTGACGGATTTCAGAGATTGATATTCCGTCAGTCGCCCCTCAACTACAGCCGCTCCCTCAACTGCGGCCGCTCCCTCAACTACAACCGATCCGCGACTGGGCCCAGTCCGCCAACGCCACCGAGTCGAACGGCGAATGCGGCTCCACCACCAGCCGCATCGTCTTCCGCCCCGTCAGATCCACATGCACCGGCACCGCGGGGTCACCCCCGTGGATCACCGGCGACTGCCACATCCGGGTCCCGTCCGCGTACACGGAGAACCGCACCGCGCCGAGCCCCAGCGTCAGGTCGTCGACACCGGCGTACGCGTCGTACGTGGAGCAGGTGCGGTTGAGGTCGATGGTGATGGAGGAGTACGCGTGCACGGTGATGCCGTGCCCGTAGTCCTTGTCGCCGATCGAGAGCCCCCAGCGCTGCCACATCCAGCTGGACTCACCGAGGCGCACCTCGGGCTTGGTGCCGTCGCCGAAGACGCCGTACTCGAGCCGGTTGACCTGGTAGACCGCGGGCGCCGGAGGGGGCGGTGGCGGCGGTGTGGGCTTCGGGGTGGGGCTGGGCGTCGGCTTCGGGGTGGGGGACGGCGTGGGCTTCGGCGTCGGTGAGGGCGTCGGCTTGGGTGTGGGCGAAGGCGACGGCTTCGGCTCGGTGGGCTTCGGCTCGGGTTCGGGCTCCGGCGACGGGCTGGGCGTCGGATCGGGCTTCTGCGGTACGACGGGCGCCGAGGTCGCCGGCTTGGCCTTGGGCTCCGGCGCGGGCTTGGGGTCCCCGGCCAGCGCCATCGCCACCGCGACACCCGCCGCGACGACGAGGCCCGCCGCGATGCCGGCCTTCGCCGGTGCGCCGAGGCCTTCCGAAGCGGCGGCCCCGCCGGCCGCACCCGCCCCGCCGGAGGCGCCCCCCGCAGCGGCGGCCGCCCCGGCCCCGGCGGCGCCCGCGGCGCCGCCACCGATGATGAGGCCCGCCTTGACGGTGTACCCGGCGGCCCCGAACCAGCCGATGACCGCGACCGGCACCAGGCCCGGGATCCCGCTCGCGAGTTCCTTGATCTGCCCGGCCGCGAGGCGGCACTTGGCGCAGTCCTCGAGGTGCTTGCGCAGCCCCCGTTCGGCACGGGTGCGCAGCCGGCCGCGGGCGTACGCGCCCAGGCGGTCGGCGTAGATGGCGCATTCGTCGTCGGCGGCGAGCGAGACGCTCACATGGGCCTGCAGATAGGCCTGCTTGAGCCCTTCGCGGGCCCGGCTGGCGAGCTGCGCGGTGGCGTTGGGCGAGGCGTGCCCGAAGAGCGGGGCGACCTCGCTCAGCGGGTCGTCCTCGACCTCGGTGTGCCAGAGCACGGCCTGCCACTCCTCGGAGAGGCTGCGGAAGGCCTGCATGACCATGGAGCGCTCGGCCTCGTGCATGGCGAGGACGTCGGCGCCGAGGTCGAGAGTGTCGTCGTCGGACACCTCGGAGGAGCGCTGGGCCTGCGCGGCGAACACCGCGAAGTCTTCTACGAGTTGTTCTCTTTTGGCCGACTTCGTCCACCCGGCGGCGACGCGGCGGACCGTGGTCAGCAGGTAGGCGCGCACCGCGTGTTCGGGGCCGGAGCCGCCGCGTACGGCCTGCAGCATGCGCGCGAAGACCTCGGAGGCGAGGTCGTCGGCGGTGTGCGCGTCCCGGCAGCAGGTGCGCGCGTACCGGCGCACGGCTTCCGCGTGGCGCCGGTAGAGCTCCTCGTACGCGGAGTCGTCCCCGCCCCGCATACGGGTGATCAAGTCGGCGTCGGAGGAAGGCTCCTGGCCGCCGGTGAGGAGATCGTCCGCCAGTGATCCGGCGCCGCCCTCACGCTGTGGAGGCACGCTGGGATCGGCACCTGGCCCGCCCGGCCCAGAAGATCCCGAAGCTCCCGGAGACCCGGAAACCCCGGAAGGACCGCCTTGGCTCGGCACCTGCCGAGAGGGCAGCCCGCCGGAATCCCTGTTGCCTCCGGCGAGCGGCTCGCCCTGCCCGTCAACGCTCATAGCGCGAAGCCCCCGCATGCACACTCAGACCCGAACACCGGGAAAGAGTGCCACACACGGGAACCACGCCGAACCGTCCTGACAAGCAACCACTCATCTGAGGTGACTTACCGCAGAGGAGCACTACCGTTCACCCATTCGGGGCAGGCTCAACAAGTCCGTGCCAAAAGGCAGTTGGCCGACCGCCGAACCGACGGGCAGTACTAGGAGGGCCGGGACCGCAGCCCCTCGAGGAGGATGTCGAGCAGCCGGGCCGAAGCAGCCGCCTGATGGGCCGCGTCCGGCAGCGAAGGCGCGGCCGTCGCGATCACCAGGAGCACGTCCGACACCGTCACGTCCCCGCGCAGCTCACCGGCCGCCCGCGCACGCTCCACCAGCTGGCCGACGACCTCCAGGAGCGCACTCGCCCCCGCGTCCCCGATTCCGGCGTCGAGTGCCTCCTCGGCCGGCGCCGGACGCTGCTCGACCAGCCGCAGGTGATCCGCCTGGACCCGCTGCTGCGGTACCCGCGGCTCCTCGACGCCGAGATCCACCGCATCGGAGGACTCGTCGGCGACCCCCACCCGCAGCACCTGCGGAGGCAGCAGCCGCCCCGCGCCCGACGCCACGGACGTGCGCAGGAAGCGCGAGAGCGCCGACCACGGCTCGTCCTCCTGACCGAGCGCGGTCCTGGCCTGCTCGGTGAGCCGGGAGGTCTCCTCCTCGGCGATGCGCTGCACCAGTACGTCCTTGCTCGGGAAGCGCCGGTAGACGGTGCCCACCCCGACGCGCGCCCGGCGCGCCACGTCCTCCATCGGCGCGCCGTACCCCAGCTCACCGAAGACTTCGCGGGCAGCCCGCAGGACATGTTCGAGATTGCGCTGCGCGTCCACGCGCAGCGGTGTCGTACGCGCACTTTCTCCAGGCCTTCGCCCATGGCCGTCAGCAGCGGCTGCGACAACGGACGTGGAACCCCAACGAGAATCCTGAATGTGCATAAGCGTTCCCCCGGTAATGACGTCTCCCCCCGGAGACCTTCCCCGCCTTGACCGCCGGAGCGAGGGCCCATCCCGTGCGCCTTACGGACGCACAACCCCTTCACCCCGACGACACACGAACATAGTTGAGCGAGAGTCAATTCAGAAGGGGCCAGTTCCGCACAGACGACCCCTCGATCGGAGTACGCACCGGTTCCGCCCCGATTGCCCCCTCCCTCCAGTGCCCCAGGTCCCACCCTGACCTGCGCATTCTTCCAAGTGGCCGGAACCCGTCGTGCCATGTCTCGCGGGCAACTCGCGGTCACACAAATTGCCGGGCCTGTGGACAAACACGCGGCCCCAAGGCGTCATGGACAGGTGACGGATCCAGCGCGCATTCTCGTCGTCGGCGGCGGCTACGTAGGGCTCTACACCGCTCTGCGCCTCCAGAAGAAGCTCAAACAGGAGCTGAAGCGGGGCGAGGCGGAGATCGTCGTGGTCACCCCCGAGCCGTACATGACCTATCAGCCGTTCCTGCCCGAGGCGGCGGCCGGCTCGATCTCGCCCCGCCATGTCGTCGTGCCGCTGCGCCGCGTCCTGGACGACTGCAAGATCGTCATCGGTGAGGCACAGTCCATCGACCACGCCAAGCGCACCGCGACGCTCACCACGCTGGCCACCGTCGAGGAGGGCACGGGCGCCATCGAGTTGACGTACGACGAACTCGTCCTCGCCCCCGGCTCGATCTCGCGCACCCTGCCGGTCCCGGGCCTGGCCGACTACGGCATCGGCTTCAAGACCGTCGAGGAGGCCATCGGCCTGCGCAACCACGTCATCGAGCAGATGGACATCGCCTCCTCGACCCGCGACCCCGAGGTCCGCCAGGCGGCCCTCACCTTCGTCTTCGTGGGCGGCGGTTACGCGGGCGTCGAAGCACTCGCCGAACTCGAGGACATGGCGCGCTACGCCTCGCGCTACTACCACAACATCAAGCCCGAGGACATGAAGTGGATCCTCGTCGAGGCCTCGAACCGCATCCTCCCCGAGGTCGGCGACGAGATGGGCACGTATGCCGTACGCGAGCTGCGCGGCCGGAACATCGACGTACGCCTGGAGACCCGCCTCGACTCCTGCGCGGACCGGATCGCCGTCCTGGACGACGGCGCCCGCTTCCCCACCCGAACGCTCGTATGGACCGCGGGCGTCAAGCCGCATCCGATCCTCGCCGCCACCGACCTGCCGCGGAACGAACGCGGCCGCCTCAAGTGCACGGCCAAGCTCTCGGTCGAGGGTGTCGAGCACGCGTGGGCGGCCGGTGACGCGGCCGCCGTCCCGGACGTCACGGCGGCCGAGGACGGCAAGGAGTGCGCGCCCAACGCGCAGCACGCGGTGCGCCAGGCGAAGGTCCTCGCGGACAACATCGCCGCCTCCCTAAGGAGGCAGCCGCTCACCGAGTACGCGCACAAGTACGCCGGTTCCGTCGCCTCGCTCGGCCTGCACAAGGGTGTCGCGCACGTCTACGGCCGCAAGCTGAAGGGCTACCCTGCGTGGTTCATGCACCGCGTGTACCACCTGAGCAGGGTGCCGACCTTCAACCGCAAGGCGCGCGTACTCGCCGAATGGACCCTTTCGGGTCTCTTCAAGCGCGAGATCGTCTCGCTCGGCTCGCTCGAACATCCCCGCGCGGAGTTCGAACTCGCGGCCGGAGGATCCCGCCCGAAGGAGTCGTCCTGACCACCGCAGGAACTCGCTGTGCGGCACCGGCGTCTCACGGATGTCAGTGCGGTCGGCCAGACTGATCAGGTCACCTCAGGCCACCCCAGATCACCGAAGAACCGACCAACTGACCGACATGGGCGTACGTTGCCCACTTCGGCCTCATCGACGTTCGGACCCCGGCCGACTCCGCGGCCACCGACAGCCATCGACCCAGAAGCGATAGAACGCAGTGAACTTCACGCGCTGGAGCGCCAGGCTCCCAGGAACGCAGCGCCGCGCTGCCGCCCGGTCCGACCATGGCTCCGTGCCCGCGGCCCGCGCCGAGCAGCTTGCCGCGGGGGCGGACGGCGCCGAAGGGCCACTGCCCACGCCCGCGGTCGAGGACCTGCCGGTGTCCGAGATCCTCGACCGCATCCCGGCCCTGATCGCGCTGGTGCACGGCCCCGAGCACCGCATCGCGCACGTCAATGACGCGTACGCCGCCGCCTTCGGACCGCGCGAGGTCGGCGCCCCCGCCCAGGAGGCGCTGCCCGAGCTGAAGGAGCTCGGCCTGCTGCCCCTGCTCGACCAGGTCCTGCGCAGCTCCAAGCCGCGCACGGTCAAGTCCCGCAAGGTGCCGGGCGGCCGCTCGTACACGTTCACCTGCACACCCTTCAACAACGCCGCCTCCGCCACCGGCGGCGTCCTGATCTTCGCCGCCGATGTCACCGACCAGGCGGAGGCCGCCGAGCGGCTGCGCGCCAGCGAGCGCAGGCACCGCGAGGCCGCCGTCACGCTGCAACGGTCGCTGCTGCCGCAGGAGTTGGAGCAGACCGACGATCTCCGCATCGCGGCCACGTACCAACCGGGCGGCACGGACGCCGCGGTCGGCGGCGACTGGTACGACGTGATCGCCCTGGGCGGCGGCCGCACCGCGCTGGTCATCGGCGACGTCATGGGCCGGGGCGTGCGCGCGGCAGCCGTCATGGGCCAACTCCGCACCGCCGTCCGCGCGTACGCCCGCCTCGACCTGCCCCCGCACGAGGTCCTCCAGCTCCTGGACGGCCTGGCCGCGGAGATCGACGCCAACCAGATCGCGACCTGCGTCTACGCCATCCACGACCCGAACGAAGGCCGCCTGACCTACTCCTCCGCAGGCCACCTGCCGATCCTCGTACGCGACGAGAACGGCGTGCTGCACCGCGCGGAGGAACCCACAGGACCGCCGCTCGGCACCGGTGGCTGGGTGCACACCTCCGGCTCGATGCCCTTCCCGCCCGGCTCGACCGCCGTGCTCTACACGGACGGCCTGGTCGAGCGGCGCAGCGAGGACATCGACCAGGGAGTGGCCGCCCTGGAGCAGGCCCTGGCCGGCGCGACCGGCACCCCCCAGGTGGTGTGCGACCGCCTGATCCGCGCCCTCGGGGTCACCGCCGAGCACGACGACGACGTGGCGGTCCTCGTCCTGCAGCACCCCAAGCGCACCGGCCATGACGCCGAGCTGTTCCGCGGCGCCGCCCTCGACCTGCTCGGCGGCGTCGAAGCGGCCCCACGCGCGCGTGCCTTCGCCTCCGGCGTCCTGGCCAGCTGGCGCTTCCCGCCCGAGCTGTACGACCTCGGCGTCCTGGCGGCCAGCGAACTGGTCGCCAACTCCCTGCAGCACGGCACCCCACCCATGCGCCTGAAGCTCCGCCGCACGGACCGCCGCCTGATCATCGAAGTCACCGACGGTGACGACCACCTCCCGCGCCGCCGCCGCGCCGAACCGGCCGACGAGGCGGGCCGGGGCATCGCGATCATCGCCACGATCGCCTCGTCCTGGGGATCGCGCCGCACTCCGGGCGGCGGCAAGGCGGTGTGGTGCGAGTTCGCCCTGAAGGACAAGGCCGGGGGCAAGGATCAGTAGTCTCCCGGCATGGCATTCCAGAACCCGTTCCGCCCTTCGAAGACAGCCCTCGTCGAACGGCGCATACAGCTCGTCCAATCCCTCCTGAGCCACGGACGAGTGCAGGAAGCGGACGCGGAGATACGGCAGGTCATCGAGACGTCCCGTACGTCACTGGGTGCCGAGCACCAGCTCACCGTCACGGCGCGCGTGGTGCACAGCGCGACCCTGTACGTCGCCGGCCGGTACGCCGAGTGCGAGGAGACCGCCCGCGCGCTCGCCGCGGACCGGGCCCACCTGCGGGGCGACCACCTGGCGCTCGCGGCACTCAGCCACGCCGCCCAGGCCGTGAGTGCCCAGGGCGGCCACGCGGAAGCCCTCCGACAGCAGGACGAACTGCTCCCGTACTTCATCCGCATCCACGGCCAGGAGCACCCGCTGACCCTCAAACTCCGCTCCGACCGCGCCCAGACGCTCGGCTATCTGGCACGGTACGAGGAGTCCGAGGCCGAGTCCCGGTCACTGATCGCCCTCGCCGGCCAGGGCAAGGAGCCCTCGCACCGAATGCTCTCCCTGTCCGCCCGGAACGCACTGTCCTACGCCCAGTCCGGCAGCTCCCGGTTCACCGAGGCCGAGACGACGGCCCGCGAGGCCCTGGCCGGCGCGCAGGGCGAGGACCGTTTCACCTCGGTGCTGCGCCTCGCCTTGATCCGCGCGCTCAACGGCCAGCAGCGGTACGAAGAGGCGCTCACCGAACTGGCAGCGCTGCCCGAGCTCCAGACCCCGGCCGAAACCGGAACCCGCGAACTCGCCAGGGCCACCGCCCTGCGCGGCCAGGGCCGCCGAACCGAGGCAGAAACGGAAGCCCGCTCAGCGCTCGCCGCCATCACCCGAGCCCTGGGCCCCGAACACAGACGTGCCCAGGAGGCACAAGACCTCCTGGGCACGCTGGCGGACGACTAGCGCGTCAGGCGTGAGCCGGCACCGGCTTGGCCGGCTCCCCGGACTCGACGACCCGGCTGCCGCGGTGCAGATACGGGTGGTTCTGCGCCGGGGTGAGCTTCTTGCCGAGCCTGATCGCCAGGAACGTGATCCCGAGCGAGAACAGCACGAACACCACGATGTACGGCGCGTGCAGCGAGGCCCCCATCGGCCCGCCCACGGCCGGACCGACCGCCAGCGCAAGCTGCTTGACCAGCGCGAAGGCCGAGTTGTAGCGCCCGACCATGCCCTCGTCCGCAAGGTCGACGACCAGCGGCGCGACCGTCGGCGCGAGCATCGACTCACCGATGCCGAAGAGGGCGTACGTAGAGATGAACGCGGCGGTCGCCATCGCCTGGCTGCCGTTCCCGAGGCCCGCGTAGCCCGCCAGGATCCAGGCGAACGCCCAGATCAGACCGACGGAGGCGATGACCCGGGTGCGCTTGCGACGCTCCACGAAGCGGAGCACCAGGAACTGCGCGACCACGATCGCCCCGGTGTTGGCGGCCAGCGCGAAGCCGAGGGTGGACGGCGAGATCCCGGCCGCCTCGACGCCGTACGCGGAAAGACCGGACTCGAACTGTCCGTAGCAGGCGAAGAACAGCACGAAGCCGAGCACGCACAGCTGCACCATGGCGCGATTGCCGAGCAGCCGCTTCCAGTCGCCCGTGGCCTGCGGGGCCGCGTCGGCCATGCGCGCCTGCCGGGGCGTGCGCACGGTGGCCATGACGACGGCGAGGGCCAGGAAGATCGCCGTCTCGATGCAGAACAGCAGCGTGAAGTCGCCGGGCCGCTCGTGCTTGACGATCTGGCCGCCGATCAGACCGCCGATGCCCAGACCCAGGTTCTGCAGGAAGAACTGCATCGCGAAGTCACGGGTACGGGTCTCGGCGGTCGAGCACTCCACGATCATCGTGGCGAGCGCCGGCTGCATCACGGCCTGACCGGCGCCGAGCAGGGCGGCCGAGGCGAGCACCAGCTGAGGACTGCTGGAGAGCCCGAGGCTCATGGCTCCGGCAGCAGCGGTGACGAGGGCGGCGAGCAGGACGGGCAGGGGACCACGCCGGTCGATGGCCCGACCGGTGAACGGCAGCACGATCAGTGCCGCCACGGCAAAGGTGGCAAGCACCAGGCCTGCCGTCACGGCACCCAGATCCCGCACCTGCGCCACATAGACGTAGAGGAACGGAACCGTGAAGCCGAGCCCGAACGCACTGAGTGCGTTGCCCACGTGGATCCGGCGCATCGCAGCGCCCATCGCCCTGGTCACTTTCACCTGCCTTGGAAGAGGGAGGTCTTCGTCCTGAAGACTTCGAAGCTAAAGTTTCGAGCTAAAGAGTAAGGCTCGAAGGTCTTTAGTGCAAAGTGAGGTCGTGCCATACTTCCGGGCATGGGTGACACCCCCGGTGCCGATGAGCCGACACTCGAAGAGCAGATCGCCGCGTACCAGCGCGAGTTCAGCGATCTCGACCCGCAGGTCGAGCAGATCGTCTCGGCCCTCGGCCGCCTCAACCGCCGTATGAACGTCGCCTACGGACGACAGACCGCGACCCTCGGCATCAGCAACGCCGAGTGGGAGGTCCTCAAGGCCCTCGTCCTCGCCGGCGCCCCCTACCGCCTGGGCCCCGGCGACCTGGCCAAGAGCCTCGCGCTGACCCCGGCCGCGATGACCCACCGCATCGACCGCATGGTCGCCGAGGGCCTGGTCACCCGGGACCGCGACGAGACCAACCGGGTCCGCGTGATCATCGAGCTCACGGACGTCGGCCGGGAGAAGTGGCTGGACGCGATGCGCCTCGCCACGGTCTTCGAGGAGGACCTCCTGCAGGACCTCTCCACGAAGGAGCGGGGCGTCCTGGGCGGCTTCCTGACTCGTCTCCTGGCCAGGGTTGACAGCACCCTCCCGCATCCGTAAAGTTCTTCGGGTTGCCACAGAGCCGTAACGGTTCTGCGACAGCACCTCCCGCCGCTCTCAGCGGCAAAACAAACTCAGCACGATCTCCCACCGGGGACAATTTCGGCATGCCGAAATTCAATTCCCTGACTCGATTATGAGTCGCCCGGGAAATCAGCTAGAGTTTGAGCGTCGGAACGGCCCAACAGCCGCAAAGACAAACCCGGTTGACTGGGAGTCAGGCCCGAAAGGATCTGATAGAGTCAACATCGCCGGAAAGGGAAACGCGAAAGCGAAGAACTGGAAAGCACCGAGGAAGTCGGACACGAAAGCGTCTGATAGAGTCGGAAACGCAAGACCGAAGGGAAGCGCCCGGAGGAAAGCCCGAGAGGGTGAGTACAAAGGAAGCGTCCGTTCCTTGAGAACTCAACAGCGTGCCAAAAATCAACGCCAGATATGTTGATACCCCGTCCACGGCCAATCTTGGCTGGGGATGAGGTTCCTTTGAAAAAGTCCTGCCGATCTACACCGGTTGGTAGGCAAACACAGCGAGGACGCTGTGAACGACCGGGACTATTCCTCCTGGTTGTTCCGCTCTCGTGGTGTCATCCCGATTACGGGAAAACATTCACGGAGAGTTTGATCCTGGCTCAGGACGAACGCTGGCGGCGTGCTTAACACATGCAAGTCGAACGATGAAGCCCTTCGGGGTGGATTAGTGGCGAACGGGTGAGTAACACGTGGGCAATCTGCCCTTCACTCTGGGACAAGCCCTGGAAACGGGGTCTAATACCGGATAACACTCCTTGCCTCCTGGCAGGGAGTTAAAAGCTCCGGCGGTGAAGGATGAGCCCGCGGCCTATCAGCTTGTTGGTGAGGTAACGGCTCACCAAGGCGACGACGGGTAGCCGGCCTGAGAGGGCGACCGGCCACACTGGGACTGAGACACGGCCCAGACTCCTACGGGAGGCAGCAGTGGGGAATATTGCACAATGGGCGAAAGCCTGATGCAGCGACGCCGCGTGAGGGATGACGGCCTTCGGGTTGTAAACCTCTTTCAGCAGGGAAGAAGCGAAAGTGACGGTACCTGCAGAAGAAGCGCCGGCTAACTACGTGCCAGCAGCCGCGGTAATACGTAGGGCGCAAGCGTTGTCCGGAATTATTGGGCGTAAAGAGCTCGTAGGCGGCTTGTCACGTCGGGTGTGAAAGACCGGGGCTTAACCCCGGTTCTGCATTCGATACGGGCTAGCTAGAGTGTGGTAGGGGAGATCGGAATTCCTGGTGTAGCGGTGAAATGCGCAGATATCAGGAGGAACACCGGTGGCGAAGGCGGATCTCTGGGCCATTACTGACGCTGAGGAGCGAAAGCGTGGGGAGCGAACAGGATTAGATACCCTGGTAGTCCACGCCGTAAACGGTGGGAACTAGGTGTTGGCGACATTCCACGTCGTCGGTGCCGCAGCTAACGCATTAAGTTCCCCGCCTGGGGAGTACGGCCGCAAGGCTAAAACTCAAAGGAATTGACGGGGGCCCGCACAAGCAGCGGAGCATGTGGCTTAATTCGACGCAACGCGAAGAACCTTACCAAGGCTTGACATATACCGGAAAGCATTAGAGATAGTGCCCCCCTTGTGGTCGGTATACAGGTGGTGCATGGCTGTCGTCAGCTCGTGTCGTGAGATGTTGGGTTAAGTCCCGCAACGAGCGCAACCCTTGTCCTGTGTTGCCAGCATGCCCTTCGGGGTGATGGGGACTCACAGGAGACCGCCGGGGTCAACTCGGAGGAAGGTGGGGACGACGTCAAGTCATCATGCCCCTTATGTCTTGGGCTGCACACGTGCTACAATGGCCGGTACAATGAGCTGCGAAACCGCAAGGTGGAGCGAATCTCAAAAAGCCGGTCTCAGTTCGGATTGGGGTCTGCAACTCGACCCCATGAAGTCGGAGTTGCTAGTAATCGCAGATCAGCATTGCTGCGGTGAATACGTTCCCGGGCCTTGTACACACCGCCCGTCACGTCACGAAAGTCGGTAACACCCGAAGCCGGTGGCCCAACCCCTTGTGGGAGGGAGCTGTCGAAGGTGGGACTGGCGATTGGGACGAAGTCGTAACAAGGTAGCCGTACCGGAAGGTGCGGCTGGATCACCTCCTTTCTAAGGAGCATCTAGGCCGCCAAGCTTGCTTGGTGGTCCAGGGCCATTACGTCGGCACACGTTCGACGGTGGTTGCTCATGGGTGGAACGTTGATTATTCGGCACACTTGACCTGCTCTGGTCGCAAGTACTGCTTCGGCGTGGAAAGCGAGAGGAACAGGCAAGGAGTGTCGGGCACGCTGTTGGGTGTCTGAAGTAACGGCCGTATGGCTGTCTTCAGTGCCGGCCCCGGTGAAGCACCGCGTAAGTGGTGTGTGACGGGTGGTTGGTCGTTGTTTGAGAACTACACAGTGGACGCGAGCATCTGTGGCCAAGTTTTTAAGGGCGCACGGTGGATGCCTTGGCACCAGGAACCGATGAAGGACGTGGGAGGCCACGATAGTCCCCGGGGAGTCGTCAACCAGACTTTGATCCGGGGGTTTCCGAATGGGGAAACCCGGCAGTCGTCATGGACTGTCACCCATGCCTGAACACATAGGGCATGTGGAGGGAACGAGGGGAAGTGAAACATCTCAGTACCCTCAGGAAGAGAAAACAACCGTGATTCCGGGAGTAGTGGCGAGCGAAACCGGATGAGGCCAAACCGTATGCGTGTGAGACCCGGCAGGGGTTGCGCATGCGGGGTTGTGGGATCTCTCTTTCACAGTCTGCCGGCTGTGAGACGAGTCAGAAACCGTTGATGTAGACGAAGGACATGCGAAAGGTCCGGCGTAGAGGGTAAGACCCCCGTAGTCGAAACGTCAACGGCTCGTTTGAGAGACACCCAAGTAGCACGGGGCCCGAGAAATCCCGTGTGAATCTGGCGGGACCACCCGCTAAGCCTAAATATTCCCTGGTGACCGATAGCGGATAGTACCGTGAGGGAATGGTGAAAAGTACCGCGGGAGCGGAGTGAAATAGTACCTGAAACCGTGTGCCTACAAGCCGTGGGAGCGTCGCTGGCAGCACTTGTGCTGTCAGTCGTGACTGCGTGCCTTTTGAAGAATGAGCCTGCGAGTTAGCGGTGTGTAGCGAGGTTAACCCGTGTGGGGAAGCCGTAGCGAAAGCGAGTCCGAATAGGGCGATTGAGTTGCACGCTCTAGACCCGAAGCGGAGTGATCTAGCCATGGGCAGGTTGAAGCGGCTGTAAGAGGTCGTGGAGGACCGAACCCACCAGGGTTGAAAACCTGGGGGATGACCTGTGGTTAGGGGTGAAAGGCCAATCAAACTCCGTGATAGCTGGTTCTCCCCGAAATGCATTTAGGTGCAGCGTCACGTGTTTCTTGCCGGAGGTAGAGCACTGGATAGGCGATGGGCCCTACCGGGTTACTGACCTTAGCCAAACTCCGAATGCCGGTAAGTGAGAGCGTGGCAGTGAGACTGTGGGGGATAAGCTCCATGGTCGAGAGGGAAACAGCCCAGAGCATCGACTAAGGCCCCTAAGCGTACGCTAAGTGGGAAAGGATGTGGAGTCGCAGAGACAACCAGGAGGTTGGCTTAGAAGCAGCCACCCTTGAAAGAGTGCGTAATAGCTCACTGGTCTAGTGATTCCGCGCCGACAATGTAGCGGGGCTCAAGCGTACCGCCGAAGTCGTGTCATTCCAGCAATAGGGCCAACGCCCGCTGGGATGGGTAGGGGAGCGTCGTGTGCCGGGTGAAGCAGCCGCGGAAGCGAGTTGTGGACGGTTCACGAGTGAGAATGCAGGCATGAGTAGCGATACACACGTGAGAAACGTGTGCGCCGATTGACTAAGGGTTCCTGGGTCAAGCTGATCTGCCCAGGGTAAGTCGGGACCTAAGGCGAGGCCGACAGGCGTAGTCGATGGACAACCGGTTGATATTCCGGTACCCGCTTTGAAACGCCCAATACTGAATCAGGCGATGCTAAGTCCGTGAAGCCGTTCCGGACCCTTCGGGGAAAGGAAAGTGGTGGAGCCGACGAACCAGACTTGTAGTAGGTAAGCGATGGGGTGACGCAGGAAGGTAGTCCAGCCCGGGCGGTGGTAGTCCCGGGGTAAGGGTGTAGCCCGTCATCTAGGCAAATCCGGATGACATATAAGGGTGAGACCTGATGCCGAGCCGATTGTGGTGAAGTGGATGATCCTATGCTGTCGAGAAAAGCCTCTAGCGAGTTTCATGGCGGCCCGTACCCTAAACCGACTCAGGTGGTCAGGTAGAGAATACCGAGGCGTTCGGGTGAACTATGGTTAAGGAACTCGGCAAAATGCCCCCGTAACTTCGGGAGAAGGGGGGCCATCACTGGTGAAGGAACTTGCTTCCTGAGCTGGGGGTGGCCGCAGAGACCAGCGAGAAGCGACTGTTTACTAAAAACACAGGTCCGTGCGAAGCCGTAAGGCGATGTATACGGACTGACGCCTGCCCGGTGCTGGAACGTTAAGGGGACCGGTTAGTGCACTTTCGGGTGTGCGAAGCTGAGAACTTAAGCGCCAGTAAACGGCGGTGGTAACTATAACCATCCTAAGGTAGCGAAATTCCTTGTCGGGTAAGTTCCGACCTGCACGAATGGCGTAACGACTTCTCGACTGTCTCAACCATAGGCCCGGTGAAATTGCACTACGAGTAAAGATGCTCGTTTCGCGCAGCAGGACGGAAAGACCCCGGGACCTTTACTACAGTTTGATATTGGTGTTCGGTTCGGCTTGTGTAGGATAGGTGGGAGACTTTGAACCTTGGACGCCAGTTCAGGGGGAGTCGTCGTTGAAATACCACTCTGGTCGTGCTGGATGTCTAACCTGGGTCCGTGATCCGGATCAGGGACAGTGTCTGATGGGTAGTTTAACTGGGGCGGTTGCCTCCCAAAGAGTAACGGAGGCGCCCAAAGGTTCCCTCAGCCTGGTTGGCAATCAGGTGTTGAGTGTAAGTGCACAAGGGAGCTTGACTGTGAGACCGACGGGTCGAGCAGGGACGAAAGTCGGGACTAGTGATCCGGCGGTGGCTTGTGGAAGCGCCGTCGCTCAACGGATAAAAGGTACCCCGGGGATAACAGGCTGATCTTCCCCAAGAGTCCATATCGACGGGATGGTTTGGCACCTCGATGTCGGCTCGTCGCATCCTGGGGCTGGAGTCGGTCCCAAGGGTTGGGCTGTTCGCCCATTAAAGCGGTACGCGAGCTGGGTTTAGAACGTCGTGAGACAGTTCGGTCCCTATCCGCTGTGCGCGTAGGAATATTGAGAAGGGCTGTCCCTAGTACGAGAGGACCGGGACGGACGAACCTCTGGTGTGCCAGTTGTCCTGCCAAGGGCATGGCTGGTTGGCTACGTTCGGAAAGGATAACCGCTGAAAGCATCTAAGCGGGAAGCCTGCTTCAAGATGAGTATTCCCACCAACTTGATTGGTTAAGGCTCCCAGTAGACGACTGGGTTGATAGGCCAGATGTGGAAGCCCTGTAAGGGGTGGAGCTGACTGGTACTAATAGGCCGAGGGCTTGTCCTCAGTTGCTCGCGTCCACTGTGTTAGTTCTGAAATAACAAACAACACGCCTCCCCCCTAAGGCCATGGGGGTTGAGGCATCGGTTCAAAATTTCAAAGTGTTTCGGTGGTCATAGCGTGAGGGAAACGCCCGGTTACATTCCGAACCCGGAAGCTAAGCCTCACAGCGCCGATGGTACTGCAGGGGGGACCCTGTGGGAGAGTAGGACGCCGCCGAACTAAATTTAGATGAAAGGGAAACCCCCGCACCTATGGTGCGGGGGTTTTCTGCGTTCTGGATCCATTGAGTCCATTGAGTCCATTGGGTCTATTTCTCAAGACGGGCTTACCAGCCGGGTGTCATAAGCCAGAATCACGGCCTGGACCCGGTCCCTCGTGCCCGTCTTCGCGAGGATGCGGCCCACGTGGGTCTTTACCGTCGATTCGGCGAGGTGCAGGCGTTCGGCGATTTCGGTGTTGGTCCAGCCCTGGCCGATGACCGTCAGGATCTCGCGTTCGCGTTCGGTGAGTGTGGCCAGGCGGGTGTCGGGGCCGGCCGTTTCCGTGGTGCCTGTCGGCAGGTGTTCGGCGAATGCGTCGAGGAGCCGGCGGGTCAGGCTCGGGGCGACCACCGCGTCTCCCGACGCGACCGCGCGGATGCCGGACAGAAGGTCCTCCGGCAAGGCGTCCTTCACCAGGAAGCCGGAGGCTCCCGCGCGCAGACCTGCGTACGCGTACTCGTCGAGGTCGAACGTCGTGAGGATCAGGACGCGGGTGCGGTCGCCGGCCGCGACGATGCGGCGGGTGGCCTCGATGCCGTCGAGGCCGGGCATGCGGATGTCCATCAGGACGACGTCCGGGTGGAGTTGGGACACCATGCGGACGGCCTCGATGCCGTTGGATGCCTCGCCGAGGAGCTCCATGTCGTCCTGGCTTTCCAGGAGCATGCGGAATCCGAAGCGCTGCATGGGCTGGTCGTCGACGATGAGGACGGTGGTCACTGAGCTGACTTCTCCGTTTTCTGTACGGCAGCGGGGAGGTGCAGGCGGACCTGCCAGCCTCCTGTGGGCATGGGGCCAGCCTCAAGTGTGCCTTCGTACAGGGCGGTTCGCTCGCGCATGCCGGTGATGCCGCGGCCCTCCGGAGCGTTTGCCGCCGGGTGGCCGGTGTCGGTCACTGTCGCGCGTACGCCGTCGGGTGCGTAGAGCACCTCGACCGTCGCCTGCGCGCCGGGGCCCGCGTGCTTGAGGATGTTGGTGAGGGCTTCCTGGACGACCCGGTACACGGTGAGGTGCAGGCCTTCCGGGTACGTCTCCGGGTTGCCGGTGATGTCCGTTCGGATGGGCAGGCCTGCTGAACGTACGCCATCTACCAGGGTGTTGAGGTCTGCGTACCCGGGCTGTGGAGCCAGCTCGGCCGACCCCGACTCGTCGTCGCGGAGCACCCCGAGCAGGCGGCGGAGTTCGGCGAGGGCCTCTCGGCTGGTGGTGCTGATCGCGTGGAGGGCCTGGCCGGCGCGTTCTGGGTTCTTCTTCGCGGCGTACGCGCCGCCGTCCGCCAGGCCGGTGATCACCGAGAGGTTGTGGCCGATGATGTCGTGCATCTCGCGGGCGATCCGGGTGCGTTCGGCGGCCGCGGCGAGCTGGGCCTGCTGGTCGCGTTCGACCTCGAGCTGGCGGGCGCGGTCCATGAGGGAGGAGGTGTAGTCGCGGCGGGTGCGGACGGCGATGCCGAGGAGCGCGACGAGGGCGATGTACCAGAGGGCAGGGACGAGGTCGCGGTCCCAGGCGCCTGCCGGGTCGCGGATCGAGCTCGCCGCATAGGGCAGGAACACCAGCGCCGAGGCCCACCACAGCGTCTTGAGCGGCCTGCGCAGGGCGACGTTGAACAGTACGAACAGCGTGAGCAGCGAGGCCTGCAGCATGGTGCCGGTCAGGGAGTTGACCAGGGCGACCGCCGACATGACGGCGAGGACGGCCATCGGAGTCCGGCGCCGCCACAGCAGTGGCAGGGACAGGCCGAGGGCCATGCACAGCGTCAGGGCCGGCGGCAGCTTCGCGTTCTCCGCCATGACCTGCCAGCCGCCCGGCCCCCAGTCGATGAGGGCCAAGACGACGAAGAACGCCGTGAACAGCAGGTCCCACACCAGTGGGCGCCGCCGGTCGAAGTCCCTGATCCGCTGCAGGACGCGCTGGATGTGCTGGGTGAGCGGCACGGCGCCCGCGGACCGTGCCTGGTCGGCGTGGTCCGGGGCGCTCGTGCTGCTCGGCTGTGGTTCGGTCACTGGTCCATCCTCGTACGTCGCCGAGTCCGCGGCCTCATACGTCGCGGCGCTTGAGCAGCACCGCGGCCCCGCCCAGTGCGGCCGCCGCCCACAGGGTCAGCGCGAGCAGGGCGCCGCCCGCGGAGGGGTAGGCGTCAGGTGTCGGGTGGAGCATCGTCAGGGATTCCAGGGCCTTCGCCGGGAAGAACTTCAGGGCGTCCTGTACGGCGTCGTACGGCAGCATGTCCAGGATCACCGGGACGATCATGGCGAGTCCGATGAAGGCGCCGATGCCGCCGGGCACCGAGCGCACCACCGCGGCCAGGCCGAGCGCGATCAGCCCCATCAGGGCGAGCCCGGCCGAGGCGCCGATCAGGGTGGGGATGACGCCGGGCGCGGTGAACGCCAGCTCCTGGTCCGTGCCGGCGAAGAACAGTTGGGCCGCCGGGTAGGTCACCAGGACCGTGACCAGCGTGACGGCGAAGGTGACCGTACCGAACACCGCGGCCTTGGACCACAGGACCGGCAGCCTGCGCGGTACGGCGGTGAGAGAGGAGCGGATCATGCCGGTCGAGTACTCGCCTGCGATGACCAGGACGCCTAGCACGGCGATCATGATCTGGGCGAGCTGGAAGCCGAAGAGGGTCATCAGGACGGTGTCCACGTCCGCGTCGCCGCCGCCGCTCTCGTACGTCCCGCCCATGAGGAGGCCGACGCCGAGGATCGCGACGGATGCGCCGATCAGGGTGATCCAGGTGGAGCGGAGCGTCCACAGCTTGTGCCATTCGGCGCGCAGGATGCGGGCCGGGGTGATGGCGTACGTGGGGCGCGACTTGGTGGTGGCCGCTGCGGTGGGGGCGTATGTGGTGGTCATGCGGCACCTGCCAGGGTGGAGTGGAGGCTGGAGTTGTACTCGACCGAGTCGTGGGTGAGGTCCATGAAGGCCTGTTCCAACGACGCGGTCTGCGGGGTGAGTTCGAAGAGGGGGATGCCGTGGGCGGCGGCGGTGTGGCCGATGTGTTCGCCGTCCGTGCCGCGGATCTGGAGGGTGCCGGGGGTTTCGGGCAGCACCTCGATGCCGGGGCCCGCGAGGAGGTCGGCGAGGCGTGCGGCCTCGGGGGTGACGACCTTCAGGGTGCCCGCGCCCGAGGAACGTACGAACGCGTCGACCGTCGTGTCAGCGAGGAGCCGGCCTCGGCCGATGATGATCAGGTGCTCGGCGGTGAGGGCCATCTCGCTCATCAGGTGGGAGGAGACGAAGACTGTACGGCCGTCTGCGGCAAGGGACTTGAGGAGGTTGCGGATCCAGAGGACGCCCTCCGGGTCGAGGCCGTTCACCGGCTCGTCGAGGATGATCGTCTGAGGGTCGCCGAGGAGTGCTGCCGCGATGCCGAGGCGTTGGCCCATGCCGAGGGAGAAGCCCTTTACGCGGCGGGCCGCGACCTCCTTGATCCCTGCCAGGTCCAGTACCTCTTCGACGCGGCGGCGGGGGATGCCGTGGGTGTGGGCGAGGGACATGAGGTGGTGGTAGGCGGAGCGGCCCGGGTGTACGGAGCGGGCCTCAAGGAGGGCGCCGACCTCTTGCAGCGGGGCTTTGTGGGTGGCGTAGGCCCGGCCGCCCACGGTTGCGCTGCCACGGGTGGGGGCGTCCAGGCCGAGGATCATGCGCATGGTGGTGGATTTGCCTGCGCCGTTGGGGCCCAGGAAGCCGGTGACGGTGCCTGGCTTCACTTCGAAGGTGAGGTCTTCTACGACTGTTTTGTCGCCGTAGCGCTTGGTGAGGCTGTGGGCTCGGATCATGTCTTCGATGCTCCGCCTCGCGGGGGCGGGGATCGTCGGACCTTGGGCGGGAACCGGGGGCCGGGTGTAGTACCCGGGTACGACGGGGTGGGGCACGCCCTGCGGAGCGATTGCCCACAGTGGTTGGCATGATTGCGGCATGAGTTACGAGATCCGGCCCGTGCGCGCCGAGGAATGGCCCCAGGTCAAGGACCTGCGGCTGGCTGCCCTCCAGGATCCGGTCGCGCCCCAGGCCTTCCTGGAGACGTATGACCAAGCCCTTGCCCGGCCGGATGGGTTTTGGCAGGACCGGGCCGCCGGGAATTCGCACGGGACCGCCGCGCGGCAGTTCGTTGCCGTTGCGGGGGACGGGAGTTGGGCGGGGACCTGTGTGGCGCTTGTCGAGGAGGCCGGGGGTGAGGACTTCTTCGGTGCGGCGATCGCGCAGCGGCAGGCGCATCTCGTGGGGGTCTTCGTGCGGCCCGAGCACCGGGGCCGGGGGCTTGTCGAGGGGCTCTTCGGGGCGGCGGTCGAGTGGGCGTTCTCGCTCGACGGGCTGGAGCGGGTGCGGCTGCACGTCCACGAGGACAATGCCCGTGCCGAAGCCGCGTACCGGAAGATCGGGTTCGAACGCAGCGGAAGGGCCGTCCCCTTCAAGGGCGACCCTTCCGTGCGCGAGCTCGAAATGGAGCTCAAGAAGCCTGAGCGGTAAGGCTAGTTGTACGGGTTCGTCGCGCGTGCCGTGCGCAGGGCCTCGGCCCACCACGTCAGCTGGTCGAGCAGGACCTTCGCAGCGCCGGCCGCGCCCTGCGGGTCGTGGGCCTTGCCGTCCTCGCCGAAGTGGTCCCAGCCGCTGTGGAAGCTGACGCCGTCGCGGACCGTGACGCAGTGCAGTTCGGCGAAGACCTGGCGCAGGTGCTCGACGGCGCGCAGGCCGCCGGAGACGCCGCCGTACGACACGAAGCCGACCGGCTTGGCGTGCCACTCGGTCTTGTGCAGGTCGATGAAGTGCTTCAGCTGGGCCGGGTAGCTGTGGTTGTACTCGGGGGTGACGACCACGAAGGCGTCGGCGGCGTCGACGCGGGCGGCCAGTTCGACCAGGGCCGGGGTGCGCTCGGTGCCCCAGTTGGGGTGGCAGGCGGGGAGTTCGAGTTCGTTGACGTCGATGACGTCGAGCTCGGCGGCGCCGTGCTGCTCGGCGAGGGCGGTGAACCAGCTGGCGACGGTCGGGCCGAAGCGGCCTTCGCGGGTGGAGCCGACGATCACGGCCAGGCGGTAAGGGGTCGTAGACATCTGCGGTTCCTGCAATTCCTGAAGTGTGTTCGCTATTCGGACAGTTAACGGATGAGGGGATCAGCGAGTCTGCGCTGTTGTGGGTTCTGCCAGCGGCACCGGGTGGACCTTGGTGTTCTCGGCCGTACGCGGCCGAAGCAGCCGGTGCCGCTGGCAGCGCCAGCCCCGCGATCAGCGTTGCCACCGCCCACAGCCCGGTCCGCATCGTCTCGGTGAACTGCCCGGCCGCGTCCGCCCTCTGGGCCATCCCGGCCCGCTCGGTCTCGACCATGCCGATGGCCTGGGCGTCGATGAGCCCCGTCGACAGGCCGGGGCCGACGCCGAGGGGGAGCACCGGTGCCGCGGGCTCCGCCAGGGTGATGCCGGGGTGCAGGGCCGCGCCGAGCCAGATGTTGCCGGCCGCGATCAGCGTCTGCGACAGGACGAGGAGGTGCTGGGCGGCGATGCCGCGGGCCACCAGGCGGGCGCCGACCTGCGGCAGGACGAGCAGCGGGCCGCTGATGTAGAGGAGCGTGAGGCCCGCCTCCCGTGCCGTGAATCCGCTGGTGGCCTGCAGGTAGGTGGGCAGGAAGACCAGGGCCGCGGTGACGCCCGCGCCCATCCCGAAGAGGCCGATCGGCCAGGCCACGAAGGCGCGGTTGCGGATCAGGGTGAGGTCGAGGACCGGCTTCACGTCCTCGCCGAGGGCGGCGCGCTGCAGGATGCGCTTCTCGATGCGTACGAAGGTGACGAACAGGGCGGCACCGGCGGCCAGCGGGAGCAGCGTCGGTGCGGAGGCCCAGCCCTGCTTCGAGCCCTGGGTGACCGCGAAGAGCACCAGCGCGAGCCCGCCGATGAAGGTCACCGCGCCCGCCTTGTCGACGCGCGGCCGGACCGCCGCCTTCGACTCGGCGAGCAGCGTCGACCCGAGCAGGATCACCACTCCGACCCCCGCGAAGGCGAGGAAGGTGGCGCGCCAGCCGAGGCCGTCCACCATCCAGCCGGAGAACGTCGGGCCGAGCGCGAGCCCGAGCCCGCCCGTGGTGCCCACGGCGGCGAACGCCTTGGCGCGGGCGGGGCCGGTGAACGTCACCGCGAGCAGCGAGCAGCGAGCAGCGAGCTGCCGCTCGCCATGACGCCGGCGGCCTCGATGCCGGAGAGGATGCGTGCCGCGTCGAGGGCAGGTGTCGGGTAGAGGGACAGATCGGGTAGGGGCAACTGCTCAACTGCCTGATTGCGTGGCTGGTGGGGGTGGGTGGTTGCGCGGACCTCCGTCTGTTTCGTTGTTGGGTGCGGGTGCTTTGTGGCTGGCTTTCTCCAATTGCTGTCAGTACGGGGCCACAGGGGAGAAGTCCCGGCGACGGAAGAGGCGGGGGCAGGGCAAAGACAAAGACCGCAGCGAGAGAAAGGGGAGGAGGGGGTGGGCGGGGGCTCGGAGGGCTGGCCGGGGCTACGTGGGGGGAAAGGGGCGCCGGGTGGACCTTTATGCCCGTTATGGCTGCCCGTTTTCCCCCACGTAGCTCATGGGGACCCTCTTCGGGCTCGGGAGCCAGGGCCGTCTTCGGGCGGGAGGGCTACACCTGCGCGAGCATTGACGCGATCGCCGCCGAGGCCGGGGTCTCCTCGCGTACCACCCAACTCGCCTTGCAGAACCACCTGTTGGAGGTCGGGCGCAAGGGGCTGCTCGCCGTGGACGAGGGCAATGTGGAGGAGCTGGTGCGCGAGGGGGTTGAGCTGTTCTTGTTGGTGTACGGGAACGAGCCCGGCTAGACCGATTTCGCCGTACGGCAACGAGCCTGCCTAGACCGGGAGTTCGGCCTCCGGCCAGCGGGAGCGGCCCTGCTCCTTCGAGCGGAGCAGGGCCAGGGTCGGTAGACCCACGTCCGCCCCGGTCGACAGCAGCTCCGGGAGCTGGGGAAGCGGAGCCACCGCGGCGACGTCGTCCAGGACGAGCGTAAGTGGTGGGTCGAGGCGACCGGAGGATGACCGTTCGGCCATGCGCCGGCCGCGCTCGACCACGCTTGAGGCGAGGGCCGTGAGCAAGGGCATTGCGCCGGGGCGGGACTTGGGGTCTTCGATGGCTTCACCCACCACGTAAAGCGTGCCCCCTTCTTGGACGAAGGAATCCAGGGCGAGTGTGTCGTTTCTGGAGGGGTTGCTCGCCTCGCGGATGTGGATCGAGAAGAGGGCGGAGAGGGCTCGGGCGGTCAACTCCTGGGCCATGTCGCGGCGTTCGGGGTGCGCGGTGAGCTCCGCTTCCAGTTCGCCGGCGGATCCTGGTGCCGCTTTGGGGTTCGTACGGAGGATCCGTACGGCCTCCTGGACCTGGGTGCCCTGGGCCCAGCGGTGGACGTGCTTGAGCTGCTTGTTGTCCACGGCTGCGGCGTGCAGGTAGCTGCGCAGGAGGGTTTCGGCTGTGGCTGCGGTGGCCTGGTCCAGCTTGGCGGTCGGGCGGATGGGGGCGAGCAGGGCTGCCGCCCTTGCCCTTGCGGTGTCCTTGTCCTCGCAGCCTGTGGCCGGGGTCCAGTGGAGCCTTGCCGGGGTGTCGCAGAGGTGGGTCGGGTCGTAGACCAGGACGGGGCCCAGCTTGGATCTCGCGTCCTTGGTTTCCTCCCACAGGGTGGGGTCCGAGGTGATGATGAGGGCTGGGCCCTCGGCGTCCTGGATTGCCTGGGCTGCGATGGGCCTTCGCGTGTCGGCTGTTCCCAGGACCAGGGGCGTACGTTGCGTCGGTACGGCCAAGGGTTCCGGGATGGCTGCCGGGGGCTCGGGTTGCTGCACCGGGGGTGGGGTTTGCGTTTCCGCGTGCGGGGGTGGGGGATTTCCTCCCCGCCCCGCCCCTTCCCGAAATTCTGCGAAGCTTTCCGCCCTTCGGGCGGTGTCCTCAAACGCCGGACGGGCTGATTCATGGGCCGCATGATCGGCAGGGTGGGCCGATTCATCAAGCTCCTGCCGGGCTGAACGGCGTACCGCTCGCCAGCGAGCCAATGTGCCCATGACGAAGATCGTCAGGACGATCAGCACCATCAGCTGGCCGATGAACAAGCCCCAGAACAAGCCGTACCCGGAGAGCTCGGATGCCGGAGTCTCCGGCCAGGCGCCCGGCATGTCATGCGGGTTCGAGACCAAGTGCCTTATCGCCAAAGGAGATTGGGACAGGCTGACCTTGTCCGGCCACGCGCCATGGGCGAACAGGCCCGACAGGCCCGTGGCCGTCCAGACCAGGGCCGTGATGCCCAGGACGAAGGCCAGGAGGCCCACCAGGAGGCCGTCCGGCATGCCTCGGTCGGGGGCGTAGTGGCGGCGGTCGCGTGGGTCGCGGCCGTACGGCTCCCGCATGCTCAGCTCACCTCGCGCCTCAGACCGTTGAGGTCCAACTCATGGTCCTGCTCCATCAGGTCGGCTCGCGCCGCCCGCTCCTCCGCCTCCAGGTCGGCCGCGGCCAGGAGGTCGTCCATGCCCTCGATCTCGGAGTCCTCGGTCATGGCCCGGTCGGTGTAGACCAAGGGGCGTTCGGTCTCCGTGATCAGGTGTTTGACCACCTGTACGTTGCCGTTGACGTCCCAGACCGCGATGCCGGGGGTCAGGGTCGGGATGATCTCCACCGCCCAGCGGGGGAGGCCGATGACCCGGCCCGTGGCCCGTGCCTCGTCCGCCTTCTGGGCGTAGATCGTTCTGGTCGAGGCCATCTTCAGGATCGCCGCCGCCTCCTTCGCCGCCGCCCCGTCCACCACGTCGCTCAGGTGGTGGACGACCGCGACGAAGGACAGGCCGAGACGTCGCCCGAACTTCAGCAGGCGCTGGAAGAGTTGGGCCACGAACGGGCTGTTGATGATGTGCCACGCCTCTTCCACCAAGAAGATGCGCTTCTTGCGGTCGGGACGGATCCAGGTGTGTTCCAGCCACACACCGACGATCGCCATCAGGATGGGCATGGCGATGGAGTTGCGGTCGATGTGCGACAGGTCGAAGACGATCAGGGGCGCATCGAGGTCGATGCCGACCGTCGTCGGGCCGTCGAACATGCCGCGCAGGTCACCGTCGACCAGGCGGTCCAGGACCAGGGCGACGTCCAGACCCCACGCCCGTACGTCCTCTATCGCCACGTTCATCGCCTCGGCCGACTCCGGCTCGGGATGCCGCAGTTGCTCCACGATGTCCGTCAGCACCGGCTGGCGCTCGACGATCGTCTCGTTGACGTACGCGTGCGCCACCTTGAGGGCGAAGCCCGAGCGCTCGTCGAGCCCGTGGCCCATCGCCACCTCGATGATCGTGCGGAGCAGCGCGAGCTGACCCGTCGTGGTGATCGAGGGGTCGAGGGGGTTGAGGCGGATGCCGGTGTCGAGTGCGACCGTCGGGTCGAGGCGGATCGGCGTTATGCCGAGCTCCTCCGCGATGAGGTTCCACTCGCCGACGCCGTCCTCGCCCTGCGCGTCCAACACGACTACCTGGCGGTCACGGAACCTCAACTGCCGTAGGACGTAAGTCTTTTCCAGGGCGGATTTGCCGTTGCCGGACTCGCCGAGAACCAGCCAGTGCGGGGCCGGCAGCTGCTGGCCGTACAGCTGGAACGGGTCGTAGATGTACCCCTTGCCGCTGTACACCTCCCGCCCGATGATCACGCCCGAGTCGCCGAGCCCGGGGGCGGCGGTGGGCAGGTAGACGGCTTGGGCCTGGCCTGTGGACGTACGCACCGGAAGCCGTGTCGTCTCCACCTTGCCGAAGAGGAAGGCGGTGAAGGCATCCGTGAGCATGGTCAGCGGATCGCGCATGAGGTTCGCCCTTACCGTCGGATGCCGGTCGCGAACGGCAAGGTATTGACGAACGCACGGTGGTGCTCGCGGTCGCACCACTCCAACTTCAAGTACGACTTGCCGGCCGAGGCGCGGATCGTCCGCTTGTCCCGTGCCAGCGCCTCCGGATTGCGGGACGACACCGTGATGTAGCCGACCAGGTTCACGCCCGCGGCGCCGCTCGCCAGGTCCTCGCCGCGCTGGTCGAGGCGGGAGTGGGAGGCGATGTCACGGGGGTCGACGGTGCGGTTCATCTTGGCCTGGCGGGAGGCCTCCGCCTCGTCGTTCGTCTTCTCCGTCAGCATGCGCTCGATGGCGACCTCGGTGGGTTCGAGGTCCATCGTGACGGCCACGGTCCGGATCACGTCCGGGGTGTGAACCAGCAGCGGGGCAAGGAAGTTGACCCCGACCGGCGTCATCGGCCACTCCTTCACCCAGGCCGTGGCATGGCACCACGGGGCACGGGTGGAGGACTCGCGCGTCTTCGCCTTCAGATACGTCGGCTCCATCGCGTCGAGCTCGGCCGGCCAGGCATTGCGCTTCGTCATGGCCTGGATGTGGTCGATGGGGTGGTCCGGGTCGTACATCGAATGCACGAGGGAGGACAGCCGTCCCTGGCCGAGCGGCTGCCGTACGCGGATGTCCGCCTCCTGCAGTCGCGAGCAGATGTCCGTCAGCTCACGCGCCATGACGATGGCGAGGCCGGCATCCTTGTCGACCTTCCTCCCCAGGTGTGGCTGCGTCGCGCGGGCCATCGCGTGGGCCTCGGCGGCGAGTTCGCGATTGAAGTGCATGCAGGCGACCAGGTACGCGCGGTGCTGCTCGCTGCTCGTGGACACCATGGACTGGAGCTGGTCGTACGAGTCCTGCAGCCAGTGCGGCGACTTGTCGTCACCCCGGACCGCCACGTCCTTGGCGTGCGCGTCCGGGTCGGCGGGGAGGGTGCGGGCCAGCATCTGCAGCCGCGTGACGAAGCCGTCCCCATTGGCGACATGCTTGAGGAGCGTGCCGAAGCGGTCGACGAGCGCTTCCTGGTCCTCGCTGTCCCGCAGGCCGACGCCCGGCCCCTCGATCTCGATCGCCGCCGTGACCGTACGGCGGTCCGCGTGCAGCAGCACCGCGATCTCGTCCGGGCCGAACGGAGCCGCCAGCCAGCTGATCCGGCCGATCCCGGGCGGCGGGCCGACCTCGACCTCGCGGCCGTCAAGACGGATACCGGACTCGGGAGCCGCCGAGCGGTACGCGGTGCCGGAGCGCAGGCTGCGCTTGTAACTCCGGTTCACCTCGAACCACTTGTAGAAGGTGCGGTGCTTGTACGGGACGTAGACCGCCGCGAGCGCGACCAGTGGGAAGCCCATCAGCAGCACGATCCGCAGCATCAGCATCGGGACGAGGAGGCCGCACATCATGCCGAGGAAGGCGCCCGCGATGATCAGGGCGATTTCCCCGGTCTCCCGGTTCTTGCCGACGATCGCGTTGGGCCTGGCTCTGCCGATCAGATAGGTACGGCGGGGCGCGACCGGGTGGGACTGGGTCGTCAACGCCCTTCACCTCCAGTGCGGTTGCTCGACTTGCGGGTGCTGGATCCGGCGGATCCGGTACGAGAGGTGTGGGCACCGCTCGTCGGGCTGCTCGCCCGGGGCGAAGGGGCGGCGGAGGGGACAGTTCCGCCGCCGTTCGACGCGCCGCGACTGCTGTGTGCGGCGACGCCACCGCTGGCCGGATTGGCGGGGCGTGGCTGGGACGAGCCGCCTCCGCTTCCTCCGTTGCCACCGCGGCTGCTGTGGGTCTTGATGCCTTGTGAGACGAGCGAGGCCGGCGAGGTGACCAGGGCCGCGCCCTTGCCCTCCGCGCCCGCCATGATGCGGTTGTTGCGGCCGGCCGCCATCTCGTCGCCGAAGCCGGGGACGAAGCGGTAGATCATGGCGCTGGCGAAGATGGCCAGGAGGATGATCGAAAGGCCGGAAACGATCGCCGAGAAGGCGTTCGGGCCGTCGTCGCCCGAGAGCGCTCCGGCGAGGCTGAGCACGATCACGATGATCGGTTTCACCAGAATCACCGCGATCATGATTCCGGCCCAGCGGCGGACGTGGCCCCACAGGTTCTTGTCGACCAGGCCCGCGTACACGACCGTGCCGAGCAGCGCGCCCACGTACAGCAGGGCGGCCCTGATGACGAGTTCGAGCCAGAGGATGCCCGCGGCGGCGATCGACACGAGGGACACGACGATCAGCATGATCGGGCCGCCGCCGATGTCCTCGCCCTTCTTCAGGGCCTCCGAGAACGTGCCGAAGAACTTGTCCGTCTGTCCGCCGCTGGCCTTCGCGATGACGTCCGTGACGCCGTCCGCCGCCGATACGACGGTGTAGAGGATCAGCGGGGTGAAGGCGGAGGCGAGGACTGTGAGCCAGAGGAAGCCGATGGCTTCGCCGATGGCGGTGGACAGGGGGACGCCGCGCACGGCTCGCTTGGCCACGGCCAGGAGCCAGAGGAGGAGCGTGAGGATGGTGGAGGCTGCGAAGACGATCGCGTACTGCTTCAGGAACGTGTCGTTCGTGAAGTCGACGTCGGCGGTCTTCTCGACGGCTTCGCTCAGCTTGTCGACGGTCCAGGAGGCGGCTTCTGCGCAGCCCTTGGCGAGGCTGGTCAGGGGGTCCAGGGAATTTAGGGCGCCGTCTGTGGGGGATTTGGGGGCGTCGCCGGCTCCGGATTTGCCGTTTTCGCAGTAGTCCTTGGCGGGGCCGACGATCAGGTCGCAGTTGTCGTCGGGGTCGGGGGTGGGTGCCGCGTAGGCACGCGTGGCCAGCAGGACGGCGGCAGCCTGGACTGCTGCCACCGTGGCGGTCACCGAGAGGGCCCGGCGACGACTTTTAGCGGGCATAGGTGAACCCTCCGAACTCCTCAACGGCCTTGGAGATCGCGTCGGCCGACGAGACCTTGTTGTCGCCGTTGACCGGGGCGGGGCCCTCCTTTTGGGAGAAGGTCTCGACCTGCCAGTCCTTGCCGGTCCACTGCAGCTTGAGCGTCATCGTGAACCAGTCGCTGGTGACGGGGTTCTGGGAGCCCTCGCCGGCGGTCCCGAACACGCCAGTGCACCAGACTTCGACGGTCGCGCTGTCTGCCGAGTAGTTCTTGACCTTGGTGCCGATCGGGGCGGTACGAGAGATGTACGTCTGACCGGAAGCAGCCTTGCCCTTCTCGTCGAGGCCGATCTTCCCGAGGAAGTCCGTCGAGTACGCCTTGTCGAACTTGGCCTCCAACTCGGAGACCTTGTCGGCGACGAAGACGCGCTTGACGATCTCCGGGCGCTGGTCGGACTGGAGGATCTCGGCGGAGACGAGCGACACCGCATAGTTGGCCGCAGCCGACTGCGCACCCTGCCGATCGTGCGCGAACCCGTCCTTCACCGGCTCGACCCCCGACGCCGCAGTCGACCCCGACCCCGGCTTCGTACCGTCGTCGCTCGAAGGGGAATCGTCGTCGCTCCCGCCGCGATTGGCGAACGCAATGGCCGCGATGAGCAGCACCACGACGCTCACCACGGTCAGGAGGGAGCGTGAAGGGCGGGCGGAGCGGCGGGCTCCGCCGTAGACATCGCCCTCGCCCTCGGGGAGCCGGGTACGGGTCTGGCCCGTGCCGCCGTAGCCGCCGCTCTCGGCCGGAAGGCCGTCGTCGCCGAAGCTCATGCCGCGTACGCCCCCTCGAGCTCTTGCTGAACCGCGTGGTACGACGGTAGCCGTGCTGGTTCCCGCGTGAGCGCGGGGTGGTGACTCGTCATCAGGTGGTTAGACGGCCATCCCGTACACGATGGTGAAGAGGGTCCCGAGTGAGCCGATGATGAAGACTCCGGTCAGGCCCGCGATGATCAGGCCCTTGCCCTGCTCCGCGCTGAAGGTGTCGCGCAGGGCCGTCGCGCCGATGCGCTGCTTCGCGGCGCCCCAGATCGCGATGCCGAGGCAGAGCAGGATGGCGATGGCCATGACGACCTCGATCATCACCCGTGCCTCGTTGCCCAGGCTCCCGAAAGGTCCCCAGTCCGGCGCGATTCCGCCGATAATGGTGGTGATATCGCCCTCTTCGGCTGCCAGAAGCATGTTGTAACTCACCGCCCCTATTGGGTAGTTCTGCACCCTCTGCCGCTGCGCAGAGGCCAAGCATCATTGTCTCCGAGATTCCGGCGGCACATGCCGACTTGCGGCCATCTGTTGCCAGAGTTCTTGCGGGGACGATTTCCGGCTCGACGAATACCGCCCGAGCGTCTCCTGGTGGGGGGCCCGGACGGTATACGAAGCTCCGTATGGTCACTCTGTGTATCACGGGGGGTGACATCGGGCAACGAGCCTTGACGTGGCGCTCAGCGTCGTCGCGGGCGTCAGTCTCCGAAGTAGGAGTTGACGCACAGTTCCCAGGGCTGATTGTTCGGCCCTTGGAAGCTCACCGTCTGGAGAGTGTCCTTCTGCATGCGCCATGAGATGTGGCTGTCGCAGCCGTCGTACGTCTCGTCCCCGATGGTCAGCGGCGCGCTCCCCAGGACGTCGCCCGAGGCCGGGACGCGGTAGTCGACCCGGTACTTGGTGGCGGCGGACCAGCAGGGGACCTGGACCCACTCCCCGCCGTCCGCAGGATGTACGCAGTCGTCGACCTCGGCCGAGGCAACGTCGCCGTTGAGGCCGCCGCTGACCCAGTTCGCGAAGCCGGTGTTGTTGCCGTACAGGAGGGCCAGGACGATGCCGCCGACGACGAGCAGGCCGGCCCACATGCCCGCGTCGCTGTCCGAGGGCGACTTGGGTTCGGGCTTGGACGGTGTCCTCTCCGGCGGTTCCTGCTGGCTCCCCAGCAGTACGTGCTTGCCCTGCCGCCGGGCCGGCAGGCGCTCGGTGGCGCCGGGCTTCAGGCGGAGGACACAGGGGCCGCTGGTGAAGCCGTCGCTCTTCACCTCGACCCTGCGGGTGCCTGGTTCGAGCTCGTAGGATCCGGTGGCGCCGGGCTTGACCGTTTCGCGGTACGCGCCGTCGAGGACGATGCCGAGCCAGCCGCCGGTCTGGTTCTCGATGCGGAGGGTGGCCTGCGTGCGGGAGGACTCCGTCGCCTCCCTCTTCTTTGTCTTCTGCTTTGTCTCTCCTGCTCCCTCCTTCGCTTCCTCTTGCTCTCCTTCCGGCATGCGGGAGTTGAGCAGCTTCAGGGCCTCGGGGATGGACGGGCGGTCGGCCGGGTTCTTCTCCAGGAGGGCTTCGATGAGGGGCTTCAGGCGGCCGGCCCGTCGCATCGGGGGAGCAGCCTCGTACGCCACCGCGTGGAGCGATCCGGCCGGGCTGTCGCGGTGGAAGGGGCAGATGCCCTCCACGGCCTCGTACAGGGTGGTGCCCAGCGAGAACAGATCGCTCGGAGCCTCCGCCTTCCGGCCACCGGCCCGCTCCGGCGAGAGGTAGGCAGGGGAGCCGATGACCACGCCGTAGCCGGTGAGGTTGGAGTCAGCCTTGTTGTGGGCGATGCCGAAGTCGGCGAGCAGGATGTGGTGTTCGGAGGTCAGCATGATGTTGGCCGGTTTTATGTCCCGGTGCAGGATGCCCTGCTTGTGTGCCGCACCGAGTGCGTCCAGGAGGGCCTCGGCGAGCTTCGCGGTGCCCTCCACGGACAGGCGCTTCTTTCGCGCGAGGCGCTCCTGGAGGGTGCCGCCGGTGACGACCTGCATCACGATCCAGGGCGCCTCGTCGACGACCACGACGTCATGGACGCTGACGATGTGCGGATGGTCCCGGAGCTTGGCAGCGTTGCGTGCCTCGCGTCTGGCCCGGCGCAGGAGGTCTTCGCGGTCGGCTTCCGGCAGGCCCTGCGCCAGGAGCAACTCCTTTACGGCGACGTGGGTTTCGAGCAACTCGTCACGGGCCGCCCAGACCCGGCCGAAGCCGCCGGCGCCGAGGATGCGTTCGAGGCGATAGCGCTCGCCTATCAGTAACCCCGGAGTTCCCTGCGCCACGACGCCCCCTCGTTCCCTCTTCATTTGGTGGTGGGGACGATGTTGGCAGGCTTTCCGGTTTCAGGCCTGGCCTGTCTCGAAGCGGCTCACCTTGTCGCCGGCGCCGTCGCCGGTCACGGTGAACTGCCAGCGCGTACGCATCTCGCCCCAGGTGTCGTTCCGGAACCTGGCGACCAGGGAGAGGCCGTCCTGGGCCTGGGTCTCGATCTCCATGTGGCCGTTCGCGGAGAAGATCTCGCGCTCGGTCCAGTCGTCGAGGTCGCGGTCGGAGCCGTCGTCGGACATGGTCGCGTCGGGGGTGAGGGCTGCGCGGAAGGCCTCGCGGTCGTTGGCGTTGATCGCGGTGATCAGGGCCTGGACGGTGGGGTTGCTGGACTGGGGGGTCATGGCGCTCCTTCGGCTTGAGGCGGGCGGGCGTGTGGGCGTGCGGGTGTGTGGGCGTGCGGACGGGCTGACTGGCTGGCTTGCTGTCAGCGTCGCGCCGAGGAGGGGTGGGCCGGGGGTGGCGCGCCGGGGGGCTGCTTGCGTTGCGCAGGATGGGCCTCGGTGTGGGGTTGGTAGGGGCAACTGATCAACTGCCTGATTGCGTGGCTGGTGGGGGTGGGTGGTTGCGCGGACCTCCGTCTGTCTCGTTGCGGAGTGCGGGCGCTCGGTGGCTGGCTTTCCCCAATTGCTGTCAGTACGGGGCCCAGGGGGAGAAGTCCCGGCAACGGAAGAGGCGGGCGAAGAGCAAAGACAAAGACCGCAGCGAGAGAAGGGGACGGAGGGGGAGGGGGGCTGGAGGGGAAGCGCTGGCCCGGTGGGGGGAGGTGCGGGCCCGGGACGGGGAAGTGCTGGCCCGGGACGGGGAAGTGCTGGCCCGGTGGGGAGGCGCTGGCCCGGGGCTGGGAGTGCGAGCTCGGGAGGGGGAGACGCGAGCCCGGTGGGGGATGCGGGCTCGGGACGGGGAAGTGCGGGCCTGGTGGGGGAGGCGCGGGCCCGGGACGGGGAGATGCGGGCTCGGGACGGGGAAGTGCAGGTCCGGTGGGGGAGGTGCTGGCCCGGGAGGGGGGAACGGGAGCGCGGGCCCGGGAATTGCGGGCCCGGCGGGGGAGGTGCGGGCTCGGGGCGGGGAAGTGCTGGCCCGGTGGGGAGGTGCGGGCCCGGGGCTGGGAGTGCGGGCTCGGGAGGGGGAGACGCGAGCCCGGTGGGGGGATGCGGGCTCGGGAGGGGAGGTGCGAGCTCGGGAGGGGGGATGCGGGCTCGGGACGGGGAAGTGCAGGCCCGGTGTGTGTGTGGGGGGCGCTGGCCCGGGACGGGGAGATGTGGGCTCGGGGCGGGGAAGTGCGGGTCCGGTGGGGGAGGTGCGGGCCCGGCGGGGGGAGGTGCGGGCTTGGGACGGGAAGTGCGGGCCCGGTGGGGGAAGTCCTGGCCTGGGGCTGGGGCTGGGGAGGGGAGCTCGGGAGGAGGGAGGCGCGAGCTCGGGAGGCTGGGGCTGGCCGTGCGGAAGGTGGCGTCGGGGTGCCCGGTTTGCCCGTTAGGCGAGCCCCTTTCCCGTCACGAGGCGGCGGGGGCGGGGTCTGGAGGCTTAGTGGGGGGAATGGGGCGCAAGAGCGTCCCTTTTGTGCTGGTTCTGTTGCCCGTTTTCCCCCACTAGGCCCCCAGCCTGCCCTCCGAGCCCCCAGCCGCCCCCAAGTCCTCGCCCGTCCCCTTTCCTCGCTCGCCCTCCGAGCCCCCGCCCGCCCCCTCCCCTCGCCCACCCCCCACCGGGCCCGCACTTCCCCGTCCCAAGCCCGCGCCTCCCCCCGCCGGGCCCGCACTTCCCCTCCAGCCCCCTCCCTCTCCCCCTCCATCCCCTTCTCTCGCTGCGGTCTTTGTCTTTCGTCCTTGCTCTTCCCCCACCTCTTCCATCACCGGCAACTTTCCTCCTGGGCCCCGTACTGACATCAGTTGGGGAAAGCCAGCCAAAAGAGCCCCCGCAGCCGACAACGAAACAGACGGAGGTCCGCGCAACCACCCACCCACACCAGCCACGCAATCGAGTCTTTGAGCAGTTGATCAGTTGAGCAGTGGCCGGCTACGTCCCCTCGACGAAGTGGTCGAACTCGCCTGCCTGTACGCCCAGTACGAAGGCGTCCCACTTGCGCCTGGTCGTCGTGACGACGTTGTCGGGGTCCGAGGTTTCGCGGATGTAGACGGCGTCGCCGTCTGGGTCGAAGGCCAGCTCGATCCAGGGGCCGGGGCCGGTCGCGTCCTCGGGCGCGGCCCGAACCCAGTCGAGCTTGCTGGCGTCAGTCACGGGTGGGCTCCTTGAGGGTGCGGAGGAATGCCTCGAAGGCGGGGCGGGTGGTGCTGACTATGACCTCGGCGGGGTCTGCGCTTTCGGTTAGGCGGACCGTTTCGGCGTCGCGCGCGATGTGTACGCAGGACTCGCCCTGCGCGCAGTAGGACGACTTCTGCCATGCATGCATGAGGGGCCTCACAGTTCAGTGGACAGGTTGTGGATGAAGGCCCGCGACTTCTTGGGCGACAGGGCTACGGCCTCCATGTGCTTCAACAGGTTCCGATAGGTGTCCAGTTCGGCCTCGGCGTCGATCAGGGCGGGACCGTGGGACTGGTCCAGCGAGACGGTGTCGAGGCGGGGCACTGTGCCGTGGATGTAGAGCAAGGTCTGGCCGGAGCCGGGGTAGGCGCCGATGGCGAACGGGATGACCTGGATGGTGATGTGCTCCCGCTCGCCCTGGACGAGCAAGTGCTCCAGCTGGCGCTTGGCGACGGTCGTGCCGCCGACGGGTACGCGCAGGGCGGCCTCGTGGATGATCGCGCGGTACGGGGTCGGGTTGTCCTCGTCGAGCAGGGCCTGGCGCTGCAGCCGATGGTTCACGCGGTGCTCGACATCCCGCCGGCTGAAGGCGGGGACGGCGTGGCTGTAGATGGCGCGGGCGTGGTCGGTGATCTGAAGCAGACCGGGGACGTGTGCGGTGTTCGCGGCATGCAGCTTGACCGCGTGGTGCTCGATCTCGGCGAGTTCGAGCAGCGCGGCGGGCAACGCCTCCCGGAACGTCTCCCACCAACCGCCCTTCTGGTCCGTGGCCAGCTCGATCAGTCCGTCGATGTAGGCGTCGTCGCAGCAGTGGTAGATGCGGGCCATCGAGCGGAGGCGGTCGGCGCTCACACCGAATCGGCTGGCCTCGATGTTGCTGAGTTGCGCCTGGCTGACGCCTAGTTGGCGGGCGCCCTCCGTCACGGACAGCCCTGCACGCTCGCGCAGCCTTCGCAGTTCCGTGCCCAGGCGTTGGCGGCGGGCGGACGTGGCTGTCTTCGGGGCCATCGAGTCTCCTTGTCACCCACACGAGGGAACGCCTAATGCAATTGCCGGAATGGGAAATAGTTTATGTCAGCCTAGGGGGCATCAACTAACCACGACCAGCGGAGAGTTCCATGGAAACCGTAGCCCCCGCCCCCTGGGCATACACCCTCCAACTCCCCCACGACCCCCGAGCCCCCGGCATCGCCCGAGCCACCCTCCGAGCCGTACTCGAAAGCCACGGCCTCGACGACCTCCGCCTCACCGCCGAGCTGCTCACCTCCGAGCTCGTCACCAACGCGCACCTCCACACCACCGGCCCCTACGCCCTCCGTATCGGTCAACGCCCCGAAGGGCGGCTGCGTGTCGGGGTGTGGGATGCCAATCCTGAGATTCCGCCGCCGTTCACCGGGCACAGCCAGGACCCCGGGGTCGATGCCGAGTCGGGGAGGGGGCTCCTCCTCGTTCAGGCCTGCGCTGCCCGCTACGGTGCGTACGCCCTGAATCAACCCGGGAAGTACCTGTGGGCGGAGTGCGGACAGTAAAGGGCCCGCCGTCCACAGGCTGTGGACAACGGGCCGGGTCGAGCACGATGTGGGGTCAGAGAATCCCGAGCAAACCGAAGTCCGCCGGATCGGCGGCGGGCCCGGGATAGCCGGGGCCCGAAGTCGGTGGCTCGGACGGGCCGCGGGACTCGATCGGGCCGAGGATGCTCGTGTCGGAGTCGAGGTCCTGGGAGAGCAGGCCCTGGTTCGGCTGGATGACGGTGGGGTTGGGCGGCGGCTCCACGGGTGCCGTCGTCCGTGTCCCGTCCGTGTGCTCCGGTCCGTGATCCGCGTACGCCACGGCAGGTACGAGCAGGCCCGTCGCGCAGATCAAGCCGCCGGTGAGGGTCGCGCGGACCCGGCGGCCGGGAGTGAGATTGTTGAGGTCCATGCCAACCTGCCTAGCGGGGCATACCGGGCAGAGCGCTCAACACGCCGGGGTCGCGGGTCAGTTCACTCGGGTAACCCAGCGGCGAGACCCGCCCGGCGGAGCGCCGTGAATGGGCAGTGCAAGCGCAGTGCAAGCGCAGTCAAAGGGCATGGGCACACCTGTGTTCGCGAGGTCTTTCGGTCGGGTCCTCGGGCCCGATTGGGGGGTATCGGGAAAACGGCTCAACCGGCGCTCCCGCGAGGTGCGTTGGCGGAATCCGGCTGGTGCGCGAGGCCGCCACCTCGGAATTTATGGCCCTCCGACAGGGCGGAACCGGAGAATCCATGTTTCTTTGGCGTAAACAGCCTGCGATGGCCCATTGAGGCGTGTCGCCTTTCGGCCAACCTGTTTTTGACGCGTTCTCCGGGATGTTCTTACGCTCCTTGAGTCTTGCTGGACACAAGGTTTCGGCAGGGCGAGGTATCCGAACTCCGGGGGGATTGACGATGCATCAGCACATTTTGGTGGTGGATGGCGACTGTCAGGCTCGTGACCGTCTCATCTCCGCACTCCGACGGCAGGGCTTCGCGGCCGGCGGTGTGGGGACGGGCGATGCGGCCCTGCAGAAGTACGGTGACGCGGACCTGATCCTGATGGACTTCGACCTGCCCGATCTGGACGGGCTAGAGGTCTGCCGGGCGATACGGGCCGCCTCCGACATCCCGATCATCGTCCTCACCGCACGCGACTGCGAGGTCGACCGGGTGCTCGGACTGCAGGCCGGCGCCGACGACTACATGGTCAAGCCCTATGGGTTCCGTGAGCTCATCGCCCGCATCCAGGCCGTGACCCGCAGGGCCAAGCCCCGTCCGCGTACCGCCGAGGTCATGGAGTGCGGGCCGCTGCGGATCGACGCGGGGGCCAGGGAAGTGACGCTGCACGGCGTTCCCGTGGGGGTGACGCGGAAAGAGTTCGACGTGCTGCAGCTGCTCGCCTCGCATCCCGACGCCGTGGTGCCCCGGAAGCTGATCATGCAGCAGGTGTGGGGCGGCAGTTGGTCGCGGCGGACCGTGGACACGCACGTCAGCAGCCTGCGCGGCAAGCTCGGGGACAGCGAGTGGATCGTCACCGTGCGAGGCGTCGGGTTCCGGCTCGCGGTGCCCGCCCTTCGGTCGGTGCTGCGGCCCACCGCGTGAGCGAGGGCAAGGGCGTGGGCGTGACGTAGCGCTCACTCGTGCTCATCGAAGTGACTTGCGCATGGCGGATGTTGGGCCACTCCTGACGTCGATCTGACATTGGCGTACTGCCTCTGTAGAACGCGACCGACTGCTGAACCGAGGGTTGTTGAACCTCGCACGGTCGATGAATGAGCCTTTTGGTACCGCACCGATTCCCCAGGGAGATGTCGTGTCCATCGTCGTCACCGGGTCCCTCGCGACCGATCACCTCATGGTCTATCCGGGCCGGTTCGCCGATCAGCTGATCGCCGACCAGCTCGACCGGGTCTCCCTGTCCTTCCTCGCCGACACCCTGGAGGTGCGGCGCGGCGGGGTGGCCGCCAATATCGCGGTGGGGCTCGCCCGGCTCGGGCAGTCCGCCGTGGTGGTGGGCGCCGTGGGGCGGGACTTCGGGGAGTACGAGGCGTGGCTGCGGGACGTCGGGGTCGACACCGGGGGACTGCGTTACAGCGAGACCCTGCACACCGCCCGGTTCGTGTGCACCACCGATGCCGATCAGAATCAGATCGCCACGTTCTATGCGGGGGCCATGGCAGAGGCCTCGCGGATCTCGCTCGCCGAAGTGGTGGAGGGTTTCGCGGGAGGCCGGCCCGAGCTCGTGCTCATCGGGCCCGACGACCCCGCCGCCATGCTGCGGCACACCGAGGCCTGCCGGAGCCTGGGGCTGGCCTTCGCGGCCGACCCCTCGCAGCAGCTCGCCCGCCTTGACGGGCCTCAAACTCGCCAACTGGTCGACGGGGCAGCGTACTTGTTCACCAATGAGTACGAGTCCGCGCTGCTGCGGGAACGTACCGGCTGGGGAACGGACGAGGTGCTGCGGCACACCGGCGCCTGGATCGTGACGCGCGGCGGTGACGGGGTGGACGTCCTGCGGGACGGACACGAGCCGCTCCACGTCCCCGCCGTGCCCACGCGGCACCCGGCCGACCCGACCGGGGTGGGGGACGCCTTCCGGGCCGGGTTCCTCGCCGGGACCGGCCGCGGGTGGGCGTACGAGAGAGCCGCGAGGCTCGGCTGTGCGCTGGCCACCGTGGTCCTGGAGTCCGTCGGCACCCAGGAGTACCAGGTCACGTACGACCAACTCCTCGACATGGTCGACAGCGCCTATGGCGTCGCTGTCGGCAACCCCGTCTGAGACCGCCTGGAACGGCCTGACACGGCCTGACACGGCCTGACACGGCCGCCTGAGCGCATCTGAACCAAGGCACCGCGCACCCCTGCACTCGCCGGGGGTCGGTCGCGCATGCCCGAAAGCACCGAAAGCCCCAAGACGCGAACGCAGAAGAGAGGGCATCGACCCATGACCATCGCCACCATCCGGGACACCCAGACCGTCGCCGACCTGCTCCTCAAGGCCGCCCAGGAGCACCCCGAGGCCGGCCTTCGCTATCACGAGGGCCCGGCCGCCGTGCCCGATGCCCGGCCGCAGTCCTATCCGGAGCTGGTCGCCGAGGCGCGGCGGGTGCTCACCGGGCTGCGGGAGCGGGGGCTCGTCGCGCAGGACAAGGTGGTGCTGCTCCTTGAGCGGCCCGAGGAGTTCCTGCCCGCCTTCTGGGGCTGCCTGCTCGGCGGGTTCGTACCCGTGCCGATGGCGCCCCTGGGCGGTGACCCCGAGCGGTGGGCGGCGCAGCTCGGGCACGTCGACTCGCTGCTCGACCGGCCGCTGATCGTGACGAACGAGAAGGTGAATGCCGAACTGCCGCACCTGGACGGGCTTTCCGTGGCCCTCCTCGATGCGCTGCGTGCCGGGGAGGGGGCGGAGGCCGAGGAGCTGCATCGGGCCGCGCCCGAGGACACCGCGCTGCTCGTGCTCACCTCCGGGTCGACCGGGAACTCCAAGGCCGTACAGCTGACGCATGCCAATCTGCTCGCGTCGATGGCCGCGAAGAACGGTGTGCACCGGCTGACCGGGGACGACATCACGCTGAACTGGGTGTCGTTCGACCACGTCGCGGCGCTGCTTGAGTGCCATCTGCTGCCGCTGTACGCCGGTGCCACGCAGCTGCACGTTCAGGCGCCCGTGGTGCTCGGGGATCCGCTCGAATTCCTGCGGCTGATATCCGCGTACGGCGTGACCATGACCTTCACCCCCAACTTCCTTCTGGGGCTGCTGAATCCGGCGGCCGAGCAGCTGGAGGGGGAGGGCCGGGGCGGCGCCGCTCTCGACCTGTCGCGGCTGCGGCAGATCATCAGTGGTGGCGAGGCCGTCGTGACGGCCACCGGCAAGACCTTCCTGCGTACGTTCGCGCGCTACGGGCTGGCCGCCGATGTGCTGTGGCCCGCCTTCGGGATGACGGAGACCTGCGCCGGCAGCATCTACTCCCGTACGTTCCCCGAGTTCGACGGGCGGCAGGAGTTCGCGAACCTGGGCCTTCCCGTGGCCGGGCTGCGCATCCGCGTCGTCGACGAGCAGGACGTCGAGGTCGGCGCGGGCGAGACGGGCGAGCTGCAGCTCAGCGGGCCCATGATCACGACCGGGTATTACAACAACGCGCAGGCCACGCGGGACGCCTTCACCGCCGACGGGTGGTTCCGCAGCGGGGACCTCGGGCGGATAGATGGCGGCCGCCTCACGCTCGTCGGGCGCAGCAAGGACAGCGTCATCGTCAATGGCGTCAACTACTTCAGCCACGAGATCGAGTCGGTGCTGCAGGAGTTGGACGGTGTGGCGCGGTCGTACGTCGCGGCCTTCCCGACGCGGGCGCCGGGCAGCGACACCGAGCAGCTGGTCATCGCCTTCCACCCGGAGGTGGCCGAGGGCGATGAGCTCGCGCTGTACCGGGTGCTGTCCGCGGTGCGGTCCGGGGTCGTCATGCACTGGGGCTTCAGGCCCTCGCTGATCCTGCCGCTGCCGAAGGACGCCTTCCCCAAGACCAGCCTCGGCAAGATCCAGCGCTCGCTGATGCGGCGGAAGCTGGAGGAGGGGGCGTACGACGAGACCACGCGCGAGACCGCCGATCTGGTGCTGCGGCGGCTCGGCGGCTACACCGCGCCCGAGGGCGGGACCGAGACGGTGCTCGCCGAGATCTATGCCGAGATGTTCGACGTGGAGCCGTCCAGCATCAGTGCGACCGCCAACTTCTTTGATCTGGGCGGCACTTCGCTCGACATCCTGCGGCTGCGCAGTCTGGTGGCGCGGCGGCTCGGTGCGCGGGACCTGCAGATCATCACCGTCCTCACCGCGCCGACCGTGCGGGAGCTGGCGGTGCGGCTGACGGAGAGCGAGGCCGAGCGGCCGTACGACCCGATCGTGCCCATGCAGGTGGTGGGCGACAAGACGCCGCTGTTCTGTGTGCACCCGGGCGTGGGCGAAGTGCTCGTCTTCGTCAATCTGGCGAAGTACTTCGTGGGGGACCGGCCCTTCTACGCGCTGCGGGCGCGGGGCTTCAACCCCGGGGAGAAGCCCTTCGGGAGCATGGAGGAGATGGTGTCGACGTACGTCGCCGCCATTCGCGAGAAGCAGCCGCAGGGGCCGTACGCCGTGGCCGGCTACTCGTACGGCGGGGCCGTCGCCTTCGAGATCGCCAAGGTGCTCGAAGCCGAGGGCGAGCGGGTCGACTTCGTGGGCAGCTTCAATCTGCCGCCGCACATCAAGTACCGCATGGATGAGCTTGATTTCGTGGAGACGGCCGCCAATCTGGCCTTCTTCCTCGCGCTCATCGACAAGCGGCAGTCGCTCGAACTGCCGGACCAGCTGCGGCACTTGCCGCGTGCCGAGCAGCTTGCGCACTTCGTCGAGATCGCGCCCAAGGCGCGGCTCGCCGAGCTCGACCTGACGCTGGAGAAGTTCACGGCCTGGGCCGAGCTGGCGGACGGGCTCACCGACCTCGGGCGCAGCTACTCGCCGAGCGGGTCCGTGCGGTCCCTGTCCGTCTTCTACGCGGTGCCGTTGCGCGGCACCAAGGAGGACTGGCTGAACAACGAGCTCAGCCGGTGGGACGAGCACGCCCGCGAGGCCAACCGGTACCTCGACGTGCCCGGTGAGCACTACACGCTGATGGGTCCGCAGCACGTGGCGACATTCCAGTCGATCTTGCGCAAGGAGCTGGACCGGGCGCTCGGGGACTCCGACTGACCTCCATTTCACCGCTCTTGAAGGAGACGTACATGCAAGGCAAGAAGATCCTGGTCACCGGCGGCACCGGACAGGTCGCCGGGCCGGTCGCCAAGGCCCTCGCGGCCGACAACGAGGTGTGGGCGCTCGGGCGCTTCGGCACCCCGGGCGCGGAGGAGGAGCTGACCCGGCACGGCATCACCACCTTCCGCTGGGACATGAACGACACCGGCGAGGACTCCCTGGCCGGTCTGCCCGACGACTTCACGCACGTCATCCACTCCGCCGTACGACGGGGGGAGGACGGGGACTTCAACACCGCGATCGAGGTCAACACGGTGGCCGCCGGGCGGCTGATGACCCACTGCCGGACCGCCGAGGCCTTCCTCTACGTGTCCACCGGGGCCCTCTACGCCCGGCAGACCCTGGACCACGCGTACACCGAGTCCGACCCGATCGACGGTGTTGCCGACTGGCTGCCCGTCTATCCCGTCGTGAAGATCGCGACGGAGGGTGCGGTGCGGGCGTACGCGCAGACGCTCGGCCTGAAGACCGTCATCGCCCGGCTCAACATCGCGTACGGGCCCGGCGGTTACGGCGGCGTCCCGATGATCTACTTCAAGCGGATGCTCGCCGGCGAGGCCATCCCGGTCCCGATCGAGGGCCAGAACTGGTGCTCGCTGCTCTACACCGACGACCTCGTCGAACAGGTGCCGCACCTGTGGGAGGCGGCGACCGTTCCGGCGACGCTCACCAACTGGGGCGGCGACGAGGCGGTCGGCATGACCGACGTCATGCGCTACCTGGAAGAGCTCACCGGGGTCGCGCCCAAGCTCGCGCCCAAGGAAGTCACCCGCGAGACCTACCAGTTCGACCCGACGCTGCGGCAGAAGTTGACCGGGCCCTGCAAGGTGGGCTGGCGCGAGGGGCTGCGGCGCACGGTCGAGTCCATGTATCCGGAGTACGCCGAGCGGATCGCCGCCCTTGCGCCCGTGGAGGAGATCCAGTGACCGGCCATTCGGACAACCGCGCTCTGATCCAGACCGCCTACGAGGCCTTCCACACCCGCGACGTCGTCGCCCTGCTCGGCACCATGGCCGAGGACATGCAGTGGGTCCACCCCGACGGCATGCACGACTACGGGCTCGGCGGCACCAAGCACGGGCACGCGGGCGTGAAGGAGTTCCTCGCCAAGGTGCCCACCGTGCTCGGCGGGATGAAGCTGCATCCGCAGGAGTTCCTGGAGTCCGGCGACCGGGTCGTCGTCTTCGGGGTGCGGGACGTCACCTCGAAGTCCGGGCACACCGAGAGCCTGCAGTTCGTGCACTCCTGGACCCTGCGCGACGGCAAGGCCGTGCGGATGGAGGACATCTTCGACACGGTCCTCTTCCACCGGCTCATCGAGAGCTGACGGCCGCCATGTCGTACGCCTATCTGGGCCCCGAGGGCACCTTCACCCAGGCCGCGCTACGTCAACTGATTGAGCGGGAAGGGGAGTCGGGCGACGTGGCCCAGCTGCCCTTCCCCACCGTGCCGGCCGCGCTCGACGCGGTGCGGCGCGGGGAGTGCGGGGCCGCCGTGGTGCCGCTGGAGAACTCCGTACGCGGGGTCGTGCCCGCCACCATGGACCAGCTGGTCGGGTCCGTCGCCGAGCTGCACATCAGCGGCGAGGTGGAGGTGGCGGTCAGCTTCGCGCTCCTCGCCCCGGCGGGGACGCGGCTCGCGGAGGTCACGCGGGTGCTCTCGCATCCCCACGCGCTCGCGCAGTGCGCGGGGTGGCTGGCGGAGCACTGTCCGCAGGCGGAGACGGTCGCCGCCGACTCGACCGCGACGGCGGCCCGGGAGGTCGGTGCCGGTGCGGCGGATGGGCGTGACGTCATTGCGGCGATCGCCGCGCCCCATGCGGCCGGGCTGTACGGGCTCGACGTGGTGGCCGACGGGCTCGGGGCGCACCCGGACGCGGTGACCCGGTTCGTGCGGGTGTCGCAGGCCTGGCTGCCGGCCGGGCGGACCCGGCGGGACCGGACCTCGCTGGTCGTGTCGCCGGGCGCGGACGGGCCCGGCCGGCTCGTCGACATCCTCACGGCGTTCCAGTCGCGGGGGATCGCGCCGAGCTGGATCCAGCCCTGGCCCATCGGGGACCGGCTGGGCAGCTACCGCTTCTTCATCGATGTCGCCGGACACATCGAGAACCCTCCGGTGCGGGAGGCGGTGGCCGCCCTGGGCGAGCTCGACGCCGGGGTCCGCTTCCTGGGGAGCTATCCGCGCTGGGACGACGGCGTCCGGCGTGCGGCGGGGGTGCGGGCGGCCGAGATGGTGGCCTGACTTCCTACCCCCCTTCCTTTCTGAGTTCTCTCCCTTCTCTCCCTTCCCTCAGTTACCTCAATTCCCTCACTTCCCTCAACGAGGAGTTCAGTCATGCCTTCTTCGCCTTCTCTGCTGCACATCGACTCCAGCCCCCGCCCCGACTCCGTCACCCGCCAGGTCACCGCCCACTTCGCCGAGGCCTGGCGGAAAGCCAACGGCGACGACGCGACGTACACGTACCGGGATCTGAACGCCCGGCACGTGCCGCACATCGACGCCGCGCAGATCGCCGTCATGCAGCGCATCGAGACGGCCGGCATCCGCGACCTCGACGAGGCGCGGGGAGCGGCGCGGACCCCGGCGGAGAAGGCCGCTTGGGCCACCGCATGGGAGCTGATCGACGAGGTGCTCGAGGCCGACACGATCGTGCTCGGCGCCCCGATGCACAACTTCTCGCTGCCCTCCGCCTTCAAGGCCTGGTTCGACCGGATCATCGTGCCGCCGCTGGTCGTCGACCCGGAGACGGGCGTCGGGCCGCTCGCGGGCAAGCAGGTCGTCGTGGTCACCGCGCGCGGCGGTGCGTACGGCCCTGGCACGCCCCGGCAGGCGTACGACTTCCAGGAGCCCTATCTGAAGTCGGCCCTCGGCATGGTGGCGCTGGCCGACGATCTGACCTTCCTGCACGCGGAGATGACCAAGTCGGCGCACGTGCCGAGGCTCGCGGGCTTCAAGGACATGGCCGGGGCCTCCCTCGCGGCCGCACTCGAAGGTGCCGGCCGGGCCGCTCAGCGGGCCCGGGTCTGAGACCCCACGGAATCCGGAGAACTTGCCATGGACAGGCACAATTGGCGCGGCTTCCCGGCAAGCCAGCAGCCCGACTATCCCGACCCGGACGCGGTCCGCCGGGTGGCCCAACAGCTCGGCTCCGTACCGCCGTTGGTCTTCGACGACGAGTGCGAGCGGCTCAAGCGGCGGATGGCCGCCGTGAGCCGGGGCGAGGCCCTGGTGCTGCAGGGCGGGGACTGCGCGGAGACCTTCGACGGTGTCTCCGCCGAGTCCGTGCACCGCAAGATGAGCACGCTGATGCAGATGGCCGCCGTGCTGACGTACGCGGCCTCCCTGCCCGTCGTGAAGATCGGCCGGCTCGCCGGGCAGTACGCCAAGCCCCGCTCCAAGCCGACCGAGACCCGCGACGGGGTGACCCTGCCGACGTACCGGGGCGACGCGGTCAACGGCTTCGGATTCGACGCCGAGAGCCGGGTGCCCGACCCGGAGCGGCTGCTCCGCATGTACCAGGCATCGTCCAACACCCTCAACGCGGTACGGGCGTTCACCTCGCGCGGGCACGCCAGCCTGCGCCAAGTGCACGCCTGGAACCGGGACTTCATCGCCGGATCCCCGTCGAAGGCGCAGTACGGCGGGATCGCGGCCGGGATCGAGCGGGCCCTGCACTTCATGCGGGCCACGGGCGCGAGCCCGCAGGACTTCGACGACTCGGAGTTCTTCGTCTCGCACGAGGGGCTGCTGCTCGACTACGAGTCGCCGCTCACCCGGCAGGACCCGCGCACCGGCCGCTCGTACGCCACCTCCGGCCACATGCTGTGGATAGGCGAGCGCACCCGGCAGCTGGACGGGGCGCACGTCGAGTACTTCTCGCGCATCAGCAACCCGATCGGCGTGAAGCTCGGCCCGTCCACGACGCCGGACGACGCGCTACGGCTGATCGACCGGCTCGACCCGGAGCGCGAGCCCGGCCGGCTGACGTTCGTCGTACGCCTCGGTGTGGACAAGGTGGGCGAGGTACTGCCCGGCCTGGTGGAGAAGGTCACCGCGTCCGGTGCGCCGGTCGCCTGGGTCTGCGATCCGATGCACGGCAACACGGTCGAGGCGCCCTCCGGCCACAAGACGCGCCGCTTCGACGACATCCTCGGCGAGGTGCGGGGCTTCTTCGAGGTCCACCGTTCGCTCGGCACGCACGCGGGCGGCATCCATGTGGAGCTCACCGGCGACGACGTCACCGAGTGCGTCGGCGGCGGGCACGACCTCGGCCTCCCGGACCTCTTCGAGCGCTATCTCTTCGAGCGGTACGAGTCCACGTGCGACCCCCGGCTCAACCGCAGCCAGTCGCTCGACCTGGCGTTCCTGATCGCGGACTTCCTGCACGAGGAGCACATGGCCCTCGGCGGGCTCGCGGGCTGAAAGACCGGCTCGCGGACTGAATCACCCCAACTCACTTACGTACAGGAGTACTTGTGATCTCTCGAAGACGCTTCCTCAAGGGCGGCGGCGCCGTGGTCGCCGGAGCGGCCATCGGCAGCGGCCTGCTGCACCCCGCGCTGACCGGGGTGGCCGCCGCGGCCGATCTGGACCCGGCGACCATCCCCAAGTTCGCGCTCAAGATGCCGATACCGCCGGTGGCCAAGCCCTGGGCCGAGAACACCATGGCGCGCTGGTTCTCCCTGACGATGGAGGAGACCGCGGTCGAGGTGATCCCCGGCAAGCTCACCAAGGTCCGCACCTTCGACAAGAGCTTCCCGGGGCCGACCATCAGGGCCAAGCGCGGCCAGCGCGTGGAGATCCAGCAGACCAACAAGCTGACCGTGCCCACCTCGGTCCATCTGCACGGCGGCCACGTCTCCGAGGGCAACGACGGCGGGCCGATGGACACGCTCGCCCCGGGCGGCGGGTCGAAGATCTACCAGTACCCGAACGGCCAGCCGCACGCGAGCCTCTGGTACCACGACCACGCGCACCACTACGAGTCCGAGAACGTCTACCGCGGACTCACCGGCACCTACCTGCTCACCGACCCGCTGGAGAACGTGCTCGGCCTGCCCTCCGGGGCCTACGACGTGCCGATCTCGCTGCGTGACGCCCGCTTCGACGAGAACGGCCAATTCGTCTACCAGGTCGAGGACTTCCTCAACCGCAACGTCATACTCGCCAACGGCAAGGCCTGGCCGTACTTCGAGGTCGCCGCCCGCAAGTACCGCCTGCGCCTGTTCAACACGGCCAACATGCGCTTCTTCGACCTGAGCCTGTCCGACGGCTCCCAGTTCGACCTGATCGGCTCGGACGGCGGGCTGCTCGAAGCCCCGTACAAGACTTCCTCCATCGCCATCTCGCCGGGCGAACGCGTCGACATCGTCGTCGACTTCTCGAAGTACGCCGTCGGTACGCAGCTGGAGCTCAGGAACGCCCCGACCGCCGCGCCCGGCGGTCCCGGGGACCTGATCACCAAGGTGCTGCAGTTCCGCGTGAACCGGACCGAGGCCGACGACAGCAAGGTCCCCGCCAAGCTCCGCACGCTCCCCGAACTGCCGCCGGCCACGGTGCACCGGAACATCGAGCTCTCCATGGACGAGACCGGCAGCCCGGACGACAAGGCGTACATCAACGGCAAGGTCTACGACCACGACCGCATCGACACCGAGGTCGCGTACGGCTCCACCGAGATCTGGACGGTGACCAACACCAACCAGATCGCCCCGCACAACTTCCATATCCACCTGGTGCAGTTCAGGGTGATCGAACGCGGTGGCCGGCCCGTCACCTCGGGTCCGGAGTCGGGCCTGAAGGACACGGTGGCCCTGATGCCGGGGGAGTCGGTGAAGGTGCAGATGACGTTCGACGGATTCCGCGGGAAGTACCTCTACCACTGCCACATCTTCGATCACGCGGCCGCGGGCATGATGGCCAACCTGCGTGTCGTCTGACCTGCGGGTCTCCTGACCTACGCGTCGTCTGACGCCGAGTCCTCGTCGTCGTAGGAGCGCCGCGAGACGCTGATGTACTCGCGGTGCTGCTCCGACCAGCCGATCAGGCCGCTCACTTCGCGCGACAGGGTCTGGCCGACCGGCGTGAGGTCGTAGTCGACCCGGGGCGGGGTGCTGGGCGTGACGGTCCGGGTGATCAGGCCGTCCCGCTCCAGGCTGCGCAGGGTCAGCGTCAGCATGCGCTGCGAGATGCCGTCGATGGAGCGCCGCAACTCCGAGTACCGGCGCGGGCCGCCGCCGAGCATCGCCATGATCAGGACGCTCCATTTGTCGCCCACCCGGTTGAGCACGTCCCGCAGTTCACAGGTTGGCAGATCCCCGCTGACCTGGTCAGGAACATCCATGTGCGTAGGGATTTTTGAAGTGCCCTCTTCTGTCATGGCAGCAGGATCGCTCAGAATCATCTCGGGAACAAGAAGTAACCAGCGCACTTTATGAGTTCGCCACTCCCGCACCCAATTGCCTTTCGTACCAAGGGAGAACCATGTCCGTCGACCTGACCACCCTCCCCGCACGCAAGGGGACCCGACCGGCGACGACCGGCCGGGAAATCCCCCACGACCAGCTGGAGGACTTCTCGCCGCCGGAGGTGAGGGCCGGTCTGGTCGCACGCGCCAAGCAGCTGCCGGGCGTGTACGTCAGCCCCAGCCTGGTCTCCGAGCCCTCGTCCATGGCGCTGCGGCTGGCCAGGGAGGACCGCAGATTCGAGGCGTTCCTGCACCCCTCGGTCGATGAGTTCGGGCACATCCACCGCTCCGGGTTCATGCATCTCACGGTCCCGGTGACGTCCCTTGAGGCCCTTACCGACCTCGGCTGGATCGAACCGCACCCCATTACCCGCAGGCCCGAATTCCCCAACAGCATCGTGATGTTGTACGCCCCCAGAGATCTCGCCGAACTCGAAGTGGCGGCCACGATCATGCGGGCCTCGTACGAACAGGCCGCTGAATAGCAATGCGAATCGAATCAAGAGAGCAGAGGGAAAACCAATGCGTGCAGTGACTATCGCTGATTTCGGCACGACCCCCGCCGTCACGGACGTGGCCAAGCCGGCCGCGGGTCCCGGCGAGATCCTGGTGAAGGTGGGTGCCACCTCGCTGAACGGCTTCGACGGCGCCGTCGTCTACGGCGTGTTCAAGGACATGATGGAGCACAAGTTCCCGATCACCCTCGGCAAGGACTTCGCCGGGACCGTCGAGGCGGTCGGCGAGGGCGTCAACAGGGCAGTCGGGGACCGGGTGTTCGGCGTCGTGATGAAGCCCGTCGTACAGGACGGCGCCTTTGCCGAGTACGTCGTCGTGGGTGAGGGCTACGGCATCGCGGCCCTGCCTGAGTCGGTCACCGATGCGCAGGCCGGGGCCCTGGGGCTCGCCGGGTCCGCGGCGGCCGGCGTCATCGACGCGATCGCCCCGCAGCGCGGCGAGGTCGTGCTCATCGCGGGCGCCACCGGCGGCGTCGGCGCGTACGCCGTGCAGCTCGCGGCGGCCGCGGGCGCCACGGTGATCGCCACCGCGCGCCCCGGCAAGGAGGCCGAGTTCGTGACCGGCCTCGGTGCCGCCCACGTCGTGGACCACACCGGTGACATAGACGCCCAGGTCCGCGCCCTCGCCCCGGCCGGCGTCAGTGCCGCCGTGCACCTGGCCGGTGACCCCGGGGTGCTTGCGGGGCTCCTGGTCGGCGGGGGGCGCCTTGCCTCCACGCTCGGGTTCGGGCCCGAGCAGGCCGAGGGGCGCGACATCCAGGTCACGTCCGTGATGGCCAACCCGGACGCGGCGACCCTGGACCGGCTCGCGGCGGCCGTGGCCGCGGGGACCCTTCAGGTGCCGATCGGGGAGAGCTTCGGGCTCGACTCGGTGGCGGCGGCCTTCGGGGCGTTCGGGGCGGGCACCGTCGGGAAGATCGCGATCACCGTCGGCTGAGTCGCCAAGGTCTTCATCAACTGATGGTCGGCCCACGTGAGTTGGGCCGACCATCAGCTCCCACGACCACCTGGAGGTCCCGTGAACGCACAGTCCCCCTCCGCCGAATCGACCCAGCGCATCTTCGAGATCGTCACCAATGCCTGGATCTCCCGCGCGGTGTACGCCGGTACCGCCCTCGGGCTCCCCGCCCACCTGGCGGACGGCCCGCGGACGACGGCCGAGCTCGCCGAGCTGACCAGCAGCGACCCGCGTGCCCTGGGCCGGCTGCTCCGGGCCCTCACCGGCGTCGGTCTGTTCCGCACGGACGAGCGGGGCCGGCACGTCCTCACGGATGTCGGCCAGGCGCTGCGCAGCGATGTCCCCGGGTCACTGGCATCCCTCGTCCAGATGGAACTCGGCGAGGCCCACCACGACACCTGGGGCCAGATCCTGCACTCCGTGCAGACCGGCGAGGCGGCCTTCGCCAAGGCCGTCGGGTGTGACATCTGGGCCTTCTTCGAGGGCGACCCGGTCATGAACGCGCACCTGGGCCAGGCCATGAGCGGGCTGACCGCGATGGTCGCGGACACGGTCATCGAGGCGTACGACTTCGGTCCGTACGAGAAGATCGTGGACGTGGGCGGGGGAGAGGGCGCCTTCCTCAGCGCCGTCCTCGCCGCTCATCCGCGGGCTCGCGGAGTGGTGTTCGACCTGCCGCACGTCGTCCCCGCGGGGGCTCCGCACATCGCTGACGCGGGGCTCTCCGAGCGGTGCGAGCTCGTCGGTGGCAGCTTCTTCGAGAAGGTCCCCGAGGGCGGGGACCTCTACACGATGAAGTGGGTGCTGCACGACTGGGACGACGCGTCTTGCGTCCGCATCTTGCAGTCGTGTCGTCAGGTCATGTCTGACGATGCCCGGCTGCTCATTGTGGACACCGTGGTGCCCGAGGGTGATGAGTTCTCGCCCAGCAAGATCATCGATCTCAACATGATGGTGCTGAGCGGGGGGCAGGAGCGGACCGCCGAGGAGTTCCGGGCGTTGCTCGCCGAGGCCGGGTTCCGGCTCACCCGGATTGTGCCTACGCGGTCGCCCAGCAGCGTGATCGAGGCTGAACCCGTTTCTTTGGCCTAGAAGCCCCCTGACGGGGCGCCCCTTTTCACCACCTTTCGCCCTCTTTCCCCTTCTTCCGCTCAAGGAGAATCCACATGTTCATCGCTTACATCGTTGTCGCCTCCGTGCTCTCGCTCGTGCTTCTCGGTTCGGCGCGCGGCAAGCTCGTCAAGGACGAGAAGATCACCAAGGGCATGGCGCAGGCCGGAGTTCCGGAGGCCTGGCTGCCACGGCTCGCCGCGCTGGAGATCGCCGGTGCGCTCGGGCTGATCGGTGGCATCTTCTTCCGGCCGCTCGGCATCGCCGCCGCGATCGGTGTCGTCCTCTACTTCATCGGCGCCGTCATCACGCACCTGCGGGCCAAGGACGCCAAGGGCGCCCCCGCGCCGGCCGTGCTGACCCTGCTGGCCGCGTCCCCGCTGGTGCTCGGCCTCGCCACGCTCTGACGTACATACGGCTGAAGACCGAAGGCTGAAAGGAGACCGTCATGCCCGGAACCGGCACCGACACCGCCCCGACCCCGGTCGACTTCTGGTTCGACCCGCTGTGCCCCTGGACCTGGATGACCTCGCGCTGGCTGCTCGAAGTGGCCGAGCAGCGCGAACTCGCGGTGAACTGGCGGGTGATGAGCCTCGCCATCCTCAACCAGGACAAGCTCGACCAGGTCCCCGAGGAGTACCACGAGCTGCTCGGCCCCAAGGGCTGGCGCCCGATCCGCGTGCTCAGCGCCGCGCGCGCCCTGGGCGGCAACGACGCCGTCGCGGCGCTCTACACCGCGCTCGGCGCGCAGTTCCACCGGGACGGGCAGGGCCCCACCCTGGAGGCGATCGGCATCGCGCTCGAACAGGCCGGGCTCCCGGCCAAGTTGGCGGAGGAAGCCGACGCGTCGACGTACGACGACGAGATCCGTGCCTCGCACCAGGCGGCCCAGGACGGTGTCGGCGAGGAAGCCGGCAGCCCGGTGCTCGCCGTGCCGAACGCGGAGGGCGGGCGGACCGCCTTCTTCGGGCCGATCGCCTCGCCGATCCCGCGCGGCGCGGAGGCGCTCCGGCTCTGGGACGCCACGCTGCTCCTGGCCTCCGTACCGGGCGCCGCGGAGCTGAAGCGGAGCCGCAGTGCGGGGCCCAGCTTCGAATAGTCGCCGTGACCGTGAGTAGTTGCTGTGACCGGAGGTCGACGTCCCCTCGCGGGGTTCCGTCGGCCTCCTTAGCAGGGCGTATCACTGAGCGTGGCCAACTCGCCGACGTAACGGCCGAGTTCACCCATGTCCCTCAATGGCGTTAACCCGATGGGCCCAGGGTTCAGGCCCGGCGGTGAAGAGCCGACAAAAGGACCATGACCGAGCCACTGCTTACTCCCCAGGCCATCGACGCCCTGCGCGACGTGCTCCTGTCGCACGGCTACACGCGGGACGGGATCCTCGCGCAGGTCGGACTCGAGGCGACCGAGGCGCTGAATCGATACGACTGCGGTCCTGCGCTCCAAATCCTGGGCGAACAGGCCCCGTTGGGGATTCTGATCAAGCTCTTCATGTTCGGGCAGCCGGTGCCGCTCGCGTCGGTCGAGCCGGGTGTGCTGCCGCTCCTGGAGGCCGCGGGGTCGGGAGTCGTACGGTCCGCGGTCCATCTGCACCCGTACGAGAAGTGGTGGGCGATCTCCGACTACCCGCGCTTCCTCCGTCCCGACCCGCAGGACCAGCGGCCCGACCGGGTGCTGCCCATCGGCCCCACCACCCGGCTCCTGCACCGGGCGACGCCTCGGCACCGCGTGGAGTCGGCGCTCGACCTCGGCACCGGCTGCGGGGTGCAGGCGCTGCACCTGAGCGAGCAGGCGACGAAGGTGACGGCGACCGACCTGTCGCCGCGGGCGGCCAGATTCGCCGCCCTGACCGGGGCGTTGAACGGCCTCGACTGGGAGGTCCTGGAGGGCGACATGCTCGCGCCGGTCGCCGGGCGCCGCTTCGACCTGGTGGTCAGCAATCCGCCGTACGTCGTCGGGCCCGGCATCGTCCACTGCGTGTACCGCGACTCCGGTCGGCCCGGGGATGCAATTTCAGCCGAAATTGCCGGACAGGCAGGCGAGTTGCTCACGGAGGGCGGACATCTCCTCTTCCGCGCCAATTGGGCGCACATCGCGGGCGAGGACTGGCGGGAGCGGGTCGCCGACTGGGTTCCGCGCGGCGCCGGGCTCGATGCCTGGGTCGTGCAGCGCAGTGTTTCCGGGCCCGAGGCGTATGTCGACCACTGGCTGCAGCAGAGCGGTGGTGAGGAGGCGCTGGGCCAACGGGCCTCTTGGCTGGGCTGGTTCGAGGCGAACAAGGTCGAGGCCGTGGGGACCGGGACGGTGGTGGTCCGGCGCAGTGGGCGGGCCGATCCGGTGGTGCGGGTCGAGGAGCTGAGCGCGGAGGGGGCGGAGCCGACCGGGGCGCAGGTCGCCGGGTGGTTCGCCCGGCAGGACTGGTTGCGGGATCAGGATCCGCTTGCCGCTCAGTACGTTGCCGGGGCGGGCATCGCGCTGTGGCAGCAGGCCTCGCACACGGTTTCCGGTGGGGGGTGGCAGTTGGCCCAGCAGATTCTGAAGACTCCTGCGGAGGGGCTCAACTGGAGCGATCAGGTTTCGCCGCTTGCGGTTGCGCTGCTGGGTGGGGCGGGGCGCGAGGTGTCGTTGCGGGAGCAGGTCGCGCGCCTTGCGGAGGCGGAGGGGGCCGAGGTCGCGCAGCTTGTGCTTGCCGCGTTGCCGGAGGTTGCGCGGCTGGTGGAGCGGGGGGCGCTGCTGCCTCGGGTGCCGGCGGCTTCGGCTGGTCCGGTCGCGGCTGGGGGCAGCTACTCCGCTCCCGCCCCCGCTGTGGGCAGTCGTTCCGCAGGGCGAGGGGGGTCCCCCCTGGTCGAGCGAAGCCGAGAGCTTGGGGGAGGGTGGGCACAGCCCGAAGGCGCCGAGTGCGCTGAACGTATGGCTACCCCAGCCCTGGCGCCGCTTGCCGAACGGCCGACCCCGCCCCCGGAGCCGCCGCATATGCCCTGTGCGGAAGGGGGTACCCCTCTAAACTGACTCCTTGGCGGACTTTCCCCCGGACCTGGAGGAAGTCCAGGATTCTTGGGTCCCGAGGGGTGGTTGACGGTGCGTAAGGCATGGGTTGTCGCCGCCCTCACCGCCGGCGGAGCCGTCGGCTTCGTGCTGCTGCTCGTCGTCGGCACCTTCATGGTCGCCGGGAATCTGATGAACGGCGTCGGCAAGGGCGCGGTGGGGCTGGCGAAGGGCGCCGTGCCCGCGCTCTACCAACCCCTGGTCCAGAAGTGGGGCAACCTCTGCCCGGCCATCAACCCGGCCCTGCTCGCCGCGCAGTTGTACCAGGAGAGCGGCTGGAACCCGAAGGCGCAGAGCCCGGCCGAGGCGCAGGGCATAGCGCAATTCATCCCCGGCACCTGGGCCACGCACGGCATCGACGGGGACAAGGACGGCGACCGTGACGTGTGGGACCCCGCCGACGCGATCCCCTCGGCGGCCTCGTACGACTGCAAGCTGGCCGGCTATGTGAAGGACGCGCCCGGCGACCCGGCGAGCAACATGCTCGCGGCGTACAACGCGGGCGCGTACGCGGTGATCAAGTACGGCGGCGTACCCCCGTACAGCGAGACGCGGAACTACGTGAAGACGATCAAGGAGCTGGAGAAGAGCTTCGCCCGCCCGATAGGGAGGGTGAGCCCCTCCCGGCAGGCCGCCGCGGCGATCTCCTTCGCGCAGGACCAGCTCGGCAAGGAGTACCTCTGGGGCGGCAACGGCACCCCCGAGGAGGGCGGGCGCTTCGACTGCTCGGGGCTGACGAAGGCCGCGTACAACAGCGTGGGCGTCGAGCTGCCGCGCGTCGCGAACGACCAGTACAACGCGGGTCCGCACCCCAAGCGCGAGGAGCTGCTCCCCGGCGATCTGGTCTTCTTCTCGGACGACCTCACCAATTCCCGGGCCATCCGGCACGTCGGCATCTACGTCGGCGGCGGCTACATGATCGACGCCCCGCGGCCCGGCGCGGTGATCCGCTTCGCGCCCGTCGACACGCCTGACTACTTCGGGGCGACGCGGGTGACGGAGGCCGGAGCGAAGGCGCTGGAGGAAGTGTGAGGTGGCCGGAACTCTCCGTTACGCCTTGCCCCTGAGCTGCGGCTTTCAGTCACCTTTGGATAACGTCTGAGTGATCTTTCGGTGGAGAGTGGAACGTAGAGAGGGGAACCAGGCGTTCCCTTGACGCGGGACACCGCAGGATTGACCACGGATTGATCCCGACCAGCTGTGACGCACGGGGGTTGAGACAAGGGTGCACGGCCAGGTGCGCCCGATGGCGACGAGACGATGAGGGGCCACGGCACCATGGCTGGACCAGAGACCTCCCGGTCGAACCCCGACATCGGTCTGCTCTTCGACATCAACGGCCTCGCGAAGGACGCCCCCGGCTGGATGGACTCCGCGGTGGGCTTCATCGGTGAGTACGGCCTGCTCCTGGCCATGGTCCTGCTGGTCCTGTGGTGCTGGCGCAGCGTGCGGCGCGGCGAGTCCGCCGAGACCGCGGCGGTGTCGGTGGCGGGCCTGGTGTGGGCGCCGCTGGCCGCGGGCATCGCGGTGCTCGTGAACATTCCGATCCGCGGGTTCGTGGAACGGCCCAGACCCTTCGTGGACCACAAGGGCCTGGAGGTCCTTGCCGACGGCAAGACCGACTTCTCCTTCGTCAGCGACCACGCGACGCTGGCCATGGCGCTGGGCGTCGGACTCTTCGTCGCCAACCGGAAGTTCGGGCTCGTCGGGATCGGCCTCGCGGTGGTCGAGGGCTTCTGCCGGGTCTACATGGGCGTGCACTACCCGACCGACGTGGTCGGCGGATTCGCGCTCGGCACGGCGGTCACGCTGCTCCTCGCCCCGCTCGCGATGGCCCTCCTCACCCCACTGACCACGGCCATCTCCCGCTCGCCGCGGGTGGGTTGGCTGGTGCGGGCGCGGGGGACGGCCGCTCCGGTGGTGCCCGAGCAGGTACGCGGCCGGGGTCAGGGTCAGGATCAGGGGACGGTCGGGATTCCCGGCGCGCGTACGGAACCTTCCGCGGAGGCGGGCGCGGACTCCGAGGGCAAGGGCCTGGCTGCCTGAGCGGGCTTGGCCGCTTGCGAGGGCTGGACTGCCTGAGCCGGTGCGTCCTGGGTGGCGGTGACCACCACGTTCGAGTCCCAGTGCCCACGCTTGTCGAGCGCGCCGCCGCAGGTGATCAGGCGTAGCTCCGGGAAGGGCACCGGACCGTAGACCTTCTTTGTCGGGAAGGCCTTCGTGCTGTACGTATCCACGGCTGTGACCGTGAACTTCAGGCGTTGCCCGTCCACCCGCTCGGTCTCCACCTTGTCGCCCGGCCTGAGGCGGGGCAGCCGTGCGAAGACCGCGTCACGGTAGCCGCGCTTCGGCGCGAGGGCGGGCGCGTCCCGGTGCCCGACCAGGACGGCGGGGCCGGCCGATCCGGGGCGCGGGCCCAGTGCGAACCAGCCCACTTTCATCGCATCCTTGAACTCCGGCACTTCCAGGCCGCCTTGCTCGTCCAGCGCCAGCGCCAGCACGTCGGCGCCGACGCCGATCGAGGGGATGCGCAGGCGTTGGGGGGCGGCCCCCGGGTCAGGGACCAACGGAGACGGGGACGGGGACGTGGACGGGGAGGACGGGGATGGGGACTGGGGGAGATCCGCATGAGGCGACTGGTGTGGCTGGTCCGGCTGTTCAGGCTTTCGCTGCTGCTCGTGGGGATGGTGCTCGTCGTGCTGTTCCTGCTCCAGGCCGACCAATGAGCCGGCCTCACTGAACAGCGAGCGCGCCTCGTCCTGCACCCGGGTGGTGAGCCTCGCGGAGAGGGCCGGGTACTCGTGCAGGGCGACGGCGGCCAGGGCACACAGCGCGGACGCGCCGAACATGAGCCTGACCGCCGTACGGCCTTGTCTGCGGCGCCGGCGCCTGGGCGGCCGGGGTCCGCGGGCGTCGGGGTTCAGCTCCGGCCGTCCTCGGGGGTGGCGGTGCCGGTCGCCATCGCGTTCCGCTCGCGGCGCCTGCGGACGAGGATCATGCCGACCGCACCCGCGGCGGTGGCGAGGGCGGCGGAGCCGAGGGCCAGGGGGCCGGCCTCGGGGTGCTGCTCCATGGCGGACTGCTCGACGGTCTCTTCCTGCGCGGCGTGCGCGGCCTGCTCGCCGTGGTCGGCGCCGCCTCGGGCCGCGCCCTTGGGAGTGGCCTTCAGGGCGCCCGGGGGCTGGGCGGCGGCGCTGCTGTCGCCCATGCCGGTGCCGGTTCCGGTGCCGCTGCTCGTCTGGGCGTTGGGCTTGGTGCTGGCGTCGCCGGTACCCGTTCCGGTGTCGGTGCCTGTTCCCGTCTTGTCGGGGGACGCGGCGGTGGGCATCGGGGCGCCGCTCTCGTTGCCCGGCTCGGGGGACTTGGACGCGCCGTCCGAGGGCTTCGCCGAGGCGGAGGGGGACGCGGACTCGTCCGGGGCGGCGTCGGCCTTGAGCGCGTTGCCGTCCGCGCCCACCAGGCTCCAGCCCTTGACGTCCTGGCCCTTGGGCTCGTTCGGCTTGTCGTCCTTGTAGTAGTAGAGCGGGTGCGCGTCGTAGATGACCTGGGGCTTGTCGGCGCCCTCGGCGTTGTCCTTGGTCTGGCCGGTGGACCCGTCGACTCCGTCGGCCTTGGTCGGGTAGCCGATCGCGGCGGGCCAGGTGGTGGCGCAGTCGCCGGTGCAGTCGGGGGTGTCGGGCTTGTCCTCGTCGCGGAGGTAGAGCGGGTTGCCGTCCTTGTCGGCGAGGGCCTTGCCGGCCGGGGTGTCGATGAGCTTGAGCTCGCCCGGTTCGGTGGGCTTGTCCACGGCGTGGGCCTGGGCGGTTGCGCTGAGGGTGATGAGGAGTGCGGCGGCTGCGGCGGAGCCGAGGGGGGTGGCTATTCGGGTTCGCTTCATTGGGGCCTGCCCTGATTAGTCCGGTATCGGTCTACTCAGGGCACCGCCCTGGTGGGTCGGGGGCCAGTGGGCAGGGCCATGTGGGGGGCTGCGTGCGGGCCGTATGGGGTACGGGGGGTTTGTTTTCCCCTCCCCGCCCCTTCCCGAAAGTCTGCGACGCCTTCCGCCCTTCGGGCGGTGTCCTCAAACGCCGGACGGGCTGATTCATCAGCCATGAATCAGCCCGTCCGGCGCTTGAGGACTTTCGGGAAGGGGCGGGGAGGGGAATCAAAATTCGGAACCCACCACCCCCGGAAACCGTCACTCCCCCCGGGAGGCGACATGGACATGAGCAGGCGCACAGTGATCGGCGCGGGGGCCGCGATCGCGGCAAGCGCGGCCGCAGGGTGCAGCACAGGCAACGGGGACAGTCCTAAGAGCAGCGGCAGCGGAAGCGGTACCGCCGCCATGTCCCACACCACCGGCATGGGCGGCAGCGCCCGAGGCCCCTCCGCCACCACCTGGTCCGCCCTGGCCCGCGGCCTCGACGGCAAGCTCCTGCGCCCGGGCGACAACGACTGGGCCGCCGCCCGCCAGCTGTACAACACCCGCTTCGACAAGCTGAAGCCCAGTGCGGTCGCGTACGTCGCCACCGCGGCCGACATCCGCGAATGCCTCACCTTCGCCAAGCGCCACCACACCCCGCTCGCGATACGCAACGGCGGCCATTCCTACGGCGGTTGGTCCTCCGGGAACGACCGGCTCATAGTCGACGTGTCGAAGATGAAGTCCGTACGCGTCTCCGCCGGCACCGCCACCATCGGGGCCGGGGCCAAACTCATCGACGTATACCGGGCGTTGGCAGCCAAGGGCGTCACCATCCCGGCCGGCTCCTGCCCGAGCGTCGGCATCTCCGGGCTCACCCTCGGCGGCGGTCAGGGCGTGACCTCACGGGCGTACGGACTGACCTGCGACAGCCTCACCCAGGCCACGATCATCACGGCCGACGGCAAGCAACTCACCTGCAATGACCGGGAGAACGCCGATCTCTTCTGGGCACTGCGCGGCGCCGGCAACGGAAACTTCGGGGTCGTCACCGAGCTCCGCTTCCGTACGCATCCGGCTCCGCGGGCCGTGACGGCGTACATGACGTGGCCGTGGAGCAAGGCCGCGACCGTGCTGAAGGCCTGGCAGAAGTGGGGGCCCGCGCAGCCCGACGAGATCTGGTCGTCGCTCCACCTGGACGCCGCCGCGGGGCGGACGCCGACGGTGTCCGTCGCGGCGTTCTCGCTCGGCACGTACGGCGAGCTGCAGAACGCGGTCGACCGCCTCGCGGACGGGCCGGGCGGCCCGGGCTCCGCCTCGAACGTGTCGCTGCGGCGGCGGTCGTACCTGGAGGCGATGGAGATCTACGCCGGGTGCGCGGGGTTCGCGGACGACGACCAGTGCCATCTGCCGGGGGCCGTGCCGGGGCGGGACACGGCGGGGGCGCTCGGGCGGGAGACGTATGCGGCCGGGTCGGACTTCTTCGACCGGTCGCTGTCGGACGCGGGTGTGCGGGCGCTGCTCGGGCGGGTCGCGGGGGTTCGGGGCGGGTCCGGGGCGGTGACGCTCACCGCGCTGGGTGGGGCCGTGAACCGGGTCGACCCGACGGCCACGGCGTTCGTGCATCGGCGGAGCAAGGTGCTTGCTCAGTACATCGGGGCTTGGCGGGCCGGGACGTCGGGGTCTGCCGTGCGGGAGTGGTTGGGGGGTACGCGGGCTGCGATGCGGCCCTATGCGTCCGGGGCGGCGTACCAGAACTACGCGGATCCGACGTTGTCGGGCTGGCGGTCTGCGTACTACGGTCCGGCCGCGGATCGGCTGACCAAGCTCAAGAAGCAGTACGACCCGGGGCGGGTGTTCGACTTTCCGCAGGCGCTTTGAATTTTCCCCACCCCGCCCCTTCCCGTAAGGCTGCCGCCGGCTTCAAAGACTGTCCTCAAGCGCCGGACGGGCTGAACCATCAGCCCGTGGGGACGAATTCCGCGCGATGCTCCTCCGCGTCCGTGCGGGCCCGGGAGCGGGCTCTGCGGGCCGGGCCGCGCCAGCCGCAGCTGCAGCGGGCCAGGCAGAAGCGGCCTTGTTCGACCGTGGTCGTGTCATGGGAAGGGGAAGGGAGGGGGGATTCCAGCGGCGGCACGCCACCCACGGTACCGACCCGAGGTGAACCCCCCGCCCCGTGACAACCGCCCCCACCGGTCGTTAAGCGAAACGACGGGCGCCCACGTAATGGGGGTAGGCAGGCGATGGTCGTGCAGCAGCACAGGCACAGGGGCGGGACTGCCGTCGCCGCCATGACGGCCGGGGCCGTGGCCTCGCTGATGTGGGCCACCTCGGGCTGCTCCGGCAGCGGAGCCGCCGCCGAGGACGAGAAGGGCGAGGCCGTCGCGGTGCTGCGGGCGGCGGCCGACGTGCTGGTGGACGCGGGCAGTTCGAAGGCCCGTACGTCCATGGAGATGGCGACCGGCGGCACCCGCGTGACCATCCGCGGTGAGGGAACGTACGACTTCAAGCGCCAGATCGGCGAGTTGAGGGTGCTGCTGCCGCAGGATCCTTCCGGCGCCGTCGAGCACCGGCCGATCACGGAGCTGCTCGCGCCCGGGGCGCTGTACATGAAGAACCGCGGCGCGGGCGTCCCCGACGACAAGTGGGTGCGGGTCGACACGGCCACGCTGTCGGACGGCAACCTCGTCACGGGCGGGGCCACCGACCCGCTGGCCGCGGCCGAGCTGCTGCGGGGCGCGAGCGAGGTGACGTACGTGGGGGAGAGCAAGGTCGACGGGGTGGCCGTGCGCCGGTACCGCGGCACCGCCGACATCGCGCGGGCCGCCCAGCTCGCCTCCGCGCACAACCGCAAGGTGTTCGCCGCGGCCGCGAAGGGGTTCGCGAAGGGCGAGGTGCCCTTCGAGGCGTACGTCGACGAGCAGGGGCGGCTGCGGAAGATCCGGCACCAGTTCAGCTTCGTCAACAGCGCGGCCGGCGGCAGCGGTGGCCGCAGCAGCGGTTCGGGCGCCGAGGTGGCGGTCGCGTCGACCACGCTGCTCTACGGTTTCGGGACGCCGGTGAAGGCCCAACTGCCGGACGCGGAGGACATCTTCGCGGGCAAGATCGCCGAGGGCTGACCCGGTAGGAGTGGCGCAGAATAGCCCTTCCGTGCCATGCGCGTTCGGTAGGTGGCTCCCTACCCTAGGAAACCGGTGACGGCAAGAAAGAGGTGATGTACGTGGCTCCGACGCCCGGCAAGACAGCCGTCCAGGACCACGTAGCCCTCGCTGAGATCGAGCTCTGCGGTGACTTGATCATCGCGGCCTCAGCCGCTGACGAGGAGCGGCTGAGCCCCGACCGGATCGACGAGGTGCTGAAAGTCACGGACCCGGACGCGCAGGAACGCGGCTGAGACCGGGGCGCGGCCGGGTCCCCGCCGCGCTGCCGGGAGCCGGGGGCTGGGAGCTCCCGGGAGCCGGGAGCTGGGGCCGGGAGCTGGGAGCTGGCGAGCGGCCCAGCCGGGAGGGCGGCGAGCGGCCCAGCCGGAGTCGGCGGGCGCCCGAGCCGGGAGGCGGAGAGCGCCCCCAGCCGGGAGTCGGGAGCTGGCGAGCGCCCCAAACGGGAGTCGGGTCCTAAGTGGGGGAAAAGGGGCGCCGAAATGCGGCATAACGGGCGGGATTCTGCCCCATTCCCCCCACTCGCCGAGCTTTACGTGCGGAGCAGGCGCGCGATCGCCTTCGTGGCCTCTTCTACCTTTGCGTCGATCTCTTCGCCGCCCTTGACCGCCGCGTCGGCGACGCAGTGGCGGAGGTGTTCCTCCAGGAGTTGCAGGGCAAAGGACTGGAGGGCCTTCGTCGAGGCCGAGACCTGGGTGAGTATGTCGATGCAGTAGACGTCCTCGTCCACCAGGCGCTGGAGGCCCCGGATCTGCCCCTCGATGCGGCGCAGGCGCTTGAGGTGTTCGTCCTTCTGCTTGTGGTAGCCGTGAATGCCGCGGTCGTGGTCCGTCACCACGGTCTGGGCGCTCTCGGTGCCTTCGGCGGAGGGCGCTGCGTTCGCCGCCGCGCCGGCCTCGGTGGTCGTCATCGCGTCCTCCTGTTGGTTCTTGCCCGGTTCTTGCCGTTGGTTCCGGTCCCGCAAGGGATCTGATACCCCTGGTGGGTATATGGTACCGAACATTTCGGCTCGGGGACGGGCCCCGTGCCGATGACTCTTCCTGATGGGCGACACTGGGGACGGCCGGTTAGCCGTGGCCGGATGATGCGCCTAGCATCAGCCTGACCGAATCCAAAGCACCCCGAGGACCCCACGTGCGCTTTCGTCTGACCCCCAGGGAGACGAGCTTCTACGACATGTTTGCCGCATCCGCGGACAACATTGTCACGGGCTCCAAGCTCCTCATGGAACTGCTCGGGGCGGACCCCTCCGCCCGGGCCGAGATCGCAGAGCGTATGCGGGCCGCGGAGCACGCTGGAGATGACGCGACCCACGCGATCTTCCACCAGCTGAACTCCTCCTTCATCACGCCGTTCGACCGCGAGGACATCTACAACCTCGCGTCGTCCCTCGACGACATCATGGACTTCATGGAGGAGGCCGTCGACCTGGTCGTTCTCTACCAGGTCGATGAGCTCCCCAAGGGTGTCGAGCAGCAGATCGAGGTTCTGTCCCGCGCGGCCGAGCTGACCGCCGAGGCCATGCCGCACCTGCGGACCATGGACAACCTCACGGAGTACTGGATCGAGGTCAACCGTCTCGAGAACCAGGCCGACCAGATCCACCGGAAGCTGCTCGCGCAACTCTTCAACGGCAAGTACGAGGCCATCGAGGTCCTCAAGCTGAAGCAGATCGTTGACGTGCTCGAGGAGGCGGCCGACGCGTTCGAGCACGTCGCGAACACCGTGGAGACCATCGCGGTCAAGGAGTCCTGAACCACGTGGACACCTTTGCGCTTGTCGTGACCATTGGCGTCGCGCTCGGCTTTACGTACACCAATGGCTTTCACGACTCCGCCAACGCGATCGCGACGTCGGTCTCCACGCGGGCGCTGACCCCGCGGGCGGCGCTCGCCATGGCCGCGGTGATGAACCTCGCGGGTGCGTTCCTGGGAAGCGGGATCGCCAAGACCGTGAGTGAGGGTCTGATCGAGACGCCGCACGGCAACAAGGGGATGTGGATCCTCTTCGCCGCGCTGGTCGGCGCGATCGTCTGGAACCTGGTCACCTGGTACTTCGGGCTGCCGTCCTCGTCCTCGCACGCCCTGTTCGGCGGCATGGTGGGTGCGGCGCTGGCCGGTGGCATCGACGTCATCTGGTCGGGCGTGCTCGAGAAGGTCGTCATCCCGATGTTCCTGTCGCCGATCGTCGGTCTCGTCGCCGGCTATCTGGTGATGGTCGCGATCATGTGGATGTTCCGGAAGTCCAACCCGCACAAGGCCAAGCGCGGCTTCCGTATCGCGCAGACCGTCTCCGCGGCGGGCATGGCGCTCGGGCACGGTCTGCAGGACGCGCAGAAGACCATGGGCATCGTGGTGATGGCGCTCGTCATCGCCGATGTCGAGGACGCGGGCGATCCGATTCCGGTGTGGGTCAAGATCTCCTGTGCGCTGATGCTTTCGCTCGGTACGTACGCGGGTGGGTGGCGCATCATGCGGACGCTGGGGCGGAAGATCATTGAGCTTGATCCGCCGCAGGGGTTCGCGGCGGAGACCACGGGTGCGGGGATCATGTTCACCACCGCGTTCATGTTCCACGCGCCGATCTCGACGACTCATGTCATCACCTCGGCGATCATGGGTGTGGGGGCTACCAAGCGGGTCAACGCGGTGCGTTGGGGCGTGGCCAAGAACATCATTCTGGGCTGGTTCATCACGATGCCTGCGGCGGCTCTGGTGGCTGCGTTCAGCTTCTGGATCGTGAACCTCGCGTTCGTCTGACCTTCTTTCTCCCCTCCCCGCCCCTTCCCGTAAGGCTGCCGCCGGCTTCAAGGACTGTCACTGATGTCCTCAAACGCCGGACGGGCTGACAAAGGGAAGAAAACAAACGGCCCGGCCCCCCTCTCGGAAGAGGGAAGGCCGGGCCTTCGCCTTGCGGTGGCACCGCCATGCAGCACCGCAGGGCAGATCCGGGACGGCTTAGCCGAAGCGGCCGGAGATGTAGTCCTCCGTGGCCTGGACCGACGGGTTGGAGAAGATGCGCTCCGTGTCGTCGATCTCGATGAGCTTGCCGGGCTGGCCGACCGCGGCCAGGTTGAAGAAGGCCGTACGGTCCGAGACGCGCGCCGCCTGCTGCATGTTGTGCGTCACGATGACGATCGTGAAGCGCTCCTTGAGCTCACCCACCAGGTCCTCGATCGCGAGCGTCGAGATGGGGTCGAGGGCCGAGCAGGGCTCGTCCATGAGGAGCACCTGGGGCTCGACCGCGATCGCGCGGGCGATGCACAGACGCTGCTGCTGACCGCCGGACAGGCCCGAGCCGGGCTTGTTGAGGCGGTCCTTGACCTCGTTCCAGAGGTTCGCGCCCTTGAGGGAGCGCTCGACGACCTCGGCGAGTTCGGACTTCTTGTACGAGCCGTTGAGGCGCAGCCCCGCCGCCACGTTGTCGAAGATCGACATGGTGGGGAAGGGGTTGGGGCGCTGGAAGACCATGCCGACCGTGCGGCGGACCGCGACCGGGTCGACGCCGGAGCCGTACAGGTCCTCGCCGTCCAGGAGGACCTTGCCCTCGACGCGGCCGCCGGGGGTGACCTCGTGCATGCGGTTGAGGGTGCGCAGGAAGGTGGACTTGCCGCAGCCGGACGGGCCGATGAAGGCGGTCACGGAGCGGGGCTCGACGGTCATCGAGATGTCGTCGATCGCCTTGTGGGAGCCGTAGTAGGCGGAGAGTCCGCTTACGTCGATTCGCTTGGCCATGAGGATCACATCTGCTTTCGGGGAAGTACGAGAAGGGTCGCTGAGTCGGCCGCGTCAGCGGCCCGTCTTGGGGGCCTTCCAGCGGGCGATGCCGCGGGCCACCAGGTTGAGGATCATGATCAGGGCGATGAGGGTGAGCGCCGCCGCCCAGGCACGGTCGGTCGCTGCCTGACTGCCCGCCTGGTACTGCTGGTAGATGAACAGCGGCAGCGAGCCCTGAGCGCCCTCGAACGGGTTGGTGTTGATGAAGTTGCTGCCCCACACCACCAGGAGCACCGGGGCGGTCTCGCCCGCGATGCGCGCCACCGCCAGCATGACGCCGGTCGTGATGCCGCCGATCGCGGTGGGCAGGACCACCTTCAGGATGGTCCGCCACTTCGGCACACCGAGGGCGAGGGAGGCCTCGCGCAGCTCGTTCGGGACGAGCTTGAGCATCTCCTCGGTGGAGCGCACGACCACCGGCATCATCAGGACGGCCAGCGCCATGGCGCCCGCCCAGCCCGAGAACGGCATCTTGAGGATCAGGATCCAGAAGCTGAGGACGAACAGACCGGCGACGATCGAGGGGATGCCCGTCATCACGTCGACGAAGAAGGTGACGACCTTGGCGAGCTTCCCGCGGCCGTACTCGACGAGGTAGATCGCGGTGAGCAGGCCGATCGGGACGGCGATCAGGGAGGCGAGCCCGATCTGCTCCAGGGTGCCGATCAGCGCGTGGTAGACACCGCCGCCGACCTCCTGGTCGCCGACGACGCCCATCGAGTGGGTCAGGAAGTAGCCGTCGAACACCTTGATGCCGCGCCCGACGGTCTCCCAGACCAGGGAGGCCAGCGGCACCACGGCGAGCAGGAAGGCGACCCAGACGACCGAGGTCGCGAGGCGGTCCTTGGCCTGGCGCCGGTTCTCGATCCGCGCGGCGGTGACGTACGAGACGAGGACGAACAGGAGCGCGGCGATCAGGCCCCACTGGAGGCGGCTGTGCAGACCGGCCCCCAGGCCGATGCCGACGCCGGCCGCCAGCGAGCCGAGTGCGATGACGTACGGCGCCCAGCGCGGGACGCGGCCACCCTGCAGCGAGCTGCTGCCCTTTGGAGAGGCGGGGGCGGGTGCGGTCGTGGTGCTCATGCGTTGGCCCCCGAGTACTCCTTGCGGCGCGCGATGATCAGGCGGGCCGCGCCGTTGACCAGCAGCGTGATGATGAACAGGACCAGGCCGGACGCGATCAGCGCGTCCTGGCCGAAGGCGCTGGCCTCACTGAACTTGCTGGCGATGTTCTGGGCGAAGGTGCCGCCGCCGGGCTCCAGCATGGAGGCCTGGATGATGAAGGCCGGGGAGAGCACGGTGGCCACGGCGATCGTCTCGCCGAGCGCACGGCCGAGGCCCAGCATCGAGGCGGAGATGATGCCGGAGCGGCCGAAGGGCAGCACCGCCATGCGGATGACCTCCCAGCGGGTCGCGCCGAGGGCCAGGGCGGCCTCCTCGTTGAAGCGCGGGACCTGCAGGAAGACCTCGCGGCTCACGTTCGTGATGATCGGGAGGATCATGATCGCGAGCAGGATGCCGACGGTCATCAGGGAGCGCGGGGCGCCGCCCTGGTACTCGAAGATGCCGGTCCAGCCGAGGTAGTCGTCCAGCCAGGAGTAGAGGCCGGTGAGGTGCGGGGCGAGGATGATCGCGCCCCACAGGCCGTACACGATCGAGGGCACCGCGGCCAGCAGGTCGATCACGAAGGCGATCGGGCCGGCCAGCTTGCGCGGCGCGTAGTGCGAGATGAAGAGCGCGATCCCGACGGCGATCGGCACGGCGATCGCGAGCGCGATGATCGAGCTCACGACGGTGCCGAAGACCAGGACGGCGATGCCGAACCTGGGCTCGAGCGCTCCCGCGTCCCACTCGAAGGTGGTCAGGAAGTTGGCCTTGTTGCCCGACAGGGCGATCGTCGTGCGGTAGGTCAGGAAGGCCGCGATGGCGGCCATGATCGCGAGAAGCGCGATGCCGGACCCGCGGGAGAGGCCGAGGAAGATGCGGTCGCCCGGGCGCGTGGCGCTCTTGGCGGATCGCTTCCTGGGCTCAACGGCCGCGTGATTCGGGGAAGTTGGTGAGGGTGGCTGTGCTTGCGTGGTTATTTCCATGAGATTCTCCGGTCTGCGGAGCCCCCTGCGGGAGGGGCTCCTGGAGCCTCGCTGTGAGGACTCCTGGCGGCGGTGCACCGGGGAAGGCGCGGCCGGCTCACGGGAGTGCGAGCCGACCGCAGCGCTCGGGACTAGCTGATGGCCGCGACGGTCTCGCGGACCTTGGCGATGATGTCGGCCGGGATCGGCGCGTAGTCGTTGGCCGTGAGGGCCTTCTGGCCGTCCACGCTGGCCGCGTAGTTCAGGAACGCCTTGGTGGCGGCGAGGGTCTCGGGCTTGTTGCCCTTCTCGCAGACGATCTCGTACGTCACCAGGGTGATCGGGTACGCACCCTCGGCCTTCGGCTTGTAGTTCAGCTCGAGGGCGAGGTCCTTGCCCTCGCCGACGACCTTGGCCTCGGCGATGGCCTTGGAGGCGTTGTCGATGGTGGCCTTGACCGGCTCGGCGGCCTCGGTCTTCAGGTCGACGGTCTTGATGCCCTCGGCGTAGGAGAGCTCGAAGTAGGAGATGGCGCCCGAGACTTCCTTGACCTGCGTGGCCACACCCGCGGACTTCGCGGCGGACTGGCCGCCCTTGGCCTCCCAGACCTTGCTGGGCTCGTACTTCCAGGCGTCGGGAGCGGCGCCCTTGAGGTACTTGGTGAAGTTGTCGGTGGTGCCCGACTCGTCAGAGCGGTGGAAGGCCTGGATCTTGAGCTTCGGGAGCTCGGCGTCGGGGTTCAGCTTGGCGATCGCCTCGTCGTCCCAGCTCGTGATCTTGCCGTCGAAGATCTCGGCGATGGTCTTGGCGTCCAGGACCAGGTTGTCGACGCCCGGCACGTTGTAGCCGACCGCGATCGGGCCGCCGACCATCGGCAGGTCGATGGCCTGGCTGTCCTTGCAGACCTTCTTCGACTGCTCGATCTCTTCCGGCTTCAGCGCGGAGTCCGAGCCGGCGAAGCCGACCTGGCCCTGCAGGAAGGCGGTGATGCCGGCGCCGGAGCCCTCCGGCTTGTACTGCAGCTGGACGTCCTGGCAGGCAGCGGCGAACTGCTTGTTCCAGGCGTCGATCGCGTTCTTCTGCGCGGAGGAGCCGATGGCCAGGAGCTGGCCCTTGGCGTCCTCGCACTTGATGTTCTTGGCTGCGGTTTCCTTGCCGCCGCCGGTGGTGTTGCCGGTGTCGTCCGAGCCGCACGCCGTGAGGGCCAGGGCGCCGGAGACGGCGACGGCACCAAGGGAAAGGGCACGAAGCCGGTTCTTGCGCTGAAGCTTCACTTTCGGGTGTTCCTTCCAGGAGCCGCCGTGACGGTGGCGGCGTGCGTGATCTTCGAGTGGATCGGGTGGCCCGCTGGAGGGCCCGTACGTTCCCCATGACGGGGGTGCGGTGGTTCTTTGTGGCTGTGCCACGCCACCGCGTAAGTCCGAAATTAGGCAGGACAGGTGACGTGACCGGAGGGCGAGAGTGAACGGGGGGTGAACCTGCGCGGTCGGTGTGGTTAGCGACCGCGTGGTTACGTTGCGTGAGCTTGGCTCTGGTCTTGGGCTGGGCCCCGCCTTTGGTGAGGTCGCGGGGCGCTGCCCCGGGCCCCGCTCCTGGCCGGAGGGGCTGATTTTTGCCCCTCCCCGCCCCTTCCCGTAATGCTGCGCAGCTTTCCGCCCTGCGGGCGGTGTCCTCAAACGCCGGACGGGCTGAAGAGATGCCGGACGGGCTGATCTGGCTCAGCTCTGTGTGTGCAGTGCGTCCAGGAGGGCGATCACCAGTTGGCGGTCGCGGGGCTGGGTCAGGCGGTGGTGGGCCGCCGTCGGGGGGAGCCAGAGGAGGCGGTCGACCTCGCGGTTCGGGGTGAAGGTGCCGCCCGTCAGTTCGGCCGCCCAGTAGCGGACCTGCTTGGGGCGGCCGCCGGTGACGTAGTGCGTGGAGGGGAGCCGGGCGCCGGGGGCGCAGGTGTACCCGGTTTCCTCCTCGACCTCGCGCAAGGCGCCCGCCAGCGCGTCCTCGTCGCGCTTCAGCTTGCCCTTCGGGTGCGACCAGTCGTCGTACTTGGGGCGGTGGACGAGGCAGATCTCCAGGCCGTCGTCGATCGGCGAACGGCGCCAGAGCACGCAGCCTGCGGCCAGGACGGGAGCGGGGCCCGGGGTCATGTGCGTACCGCCTCCTCGGAAGTCGCGGACGGGCCGCGCTGCCACACCCGCTGGAAGGCGAAACGGGCCGCCTCCACCTCGTGCCGCTGGTCCGCGTGCAGGACGCCGAGCGCGTAGGCCGTCGCGGGCGCGATCCGCGGGGTGCGGGCCGCCGCCGCGGCGGCCGCTGCTGCTTCTGCCGCGTCCCGGTGCCGGTCCAACGCCTCGCCGGCCGCGAGCAGTTGGACCTCCGCCTGATCCGCGCCGGTGACTTCGGCCGCGTACCGGTGCAGTCGGAGGAGGAGACGGACCTGGTGCCACGGTGCGTCCTGCGACTCCGGGGCCGCGTCCGCCGCGAGGCCGTGCACCAGCGCCTCCGCGTTGTAGGGGTGCCCCGCCCGCACCAGCGGCAGCCCCGCCACCGCCTCCGCGAGCCGCGCCGCGACGTCCACGGTGAACGGTTCGAGCCGCTGCGCCCCCGCCGACCTGCGCAGCGGCACCTCGCTCGCCAGGACCGCGACGCCGTCCGCCACCGCGTGGAAGCGGGACGAGCCAAGGGCCTGCAGTGCCGTCGAGTGGGCCCGGGTCCGGGCCAGGGTCAGCTGGCGTTCGAGGAGCGCCGCGGCCTTCGCGGCGCCGACGGTCAGCGCGCCGCGCCCCGGAGCCGACGACGCGGCCTGGGCGGGGAAGGCCGCCGCCCCGGACAGCCGGTTGAGCGCCCCGGTGAGCCGGTCCAGGCGGGCCGCACAGGCGTGCTCGCGCGCCAACGTGCCGGACAGCCAGGCCAGTTCGGTGCGCAGCTCGTCCGACCAGGCCGCGTCGAGGAGCGGCCGGAACGTATGCAGGGTGCCGCTGATGCGGCGGGCCGAGCGGCGCAGGGCGAGGGCCGGTTCGGCGGCGTCCACCGCGTCCGCGGAGGAGCCGTTCTCGCCGTGCTGGCGCAGCGCGCGCAGGAATTCCGTGGCCTGCTCGCGCAGATAGCCGGCCAGGGTCTCGCCCGCGGGGGCCGTGCCGTTGTCAGGGTGTCGCTGAACCACGCCGGCGCCTCCGGGCGTCTATGAGCATCTCCTGTACGTTCCGCAGCGGCTGCCCGTCCGGATCGAGCGCGTGGCGCGTCCAGTTGCCGTCCGGGCCCAGGTGCCAGGAGGCGGTCGCGCCCGACATCCCGGTCTCCAGGAGGCGGTTGAGCGCCGCGCGGTGGGCCGGGTCGGCGACCCGGACCAGGGCTTCGATCCTGCGGTCGAGGTTGCGGTGCATCATGTCCGCGCTGCCGATCCACACCTCGGGCTCGCCGCCGTTGCCGAAGGCGAAGACCCGGGAGTGCTCCAGGAAGCGGCCGAGGACGGAGCGGACCCGGATGTTCTCCGACAGGCCCACGACCCCCGGCCGTACGGCACAGATGCCGCGCACCCAGACGTCGACCGGGACACCGGCCATCGAGGCACGGTACAGCGCGTCGATGATGGCCTCGTCGACCATCGAGTTGACCTTGATGCGTACGTACGCGGGCCGTCCCGCGCGGTGATGCTGGACTTCCTTGTTGATCCGTGAAATCAGGCCGTCCCGAAGGGACTTGGGGGCCACGAGCAGCCGGCGGTAGGTCTCGCGGCGCGAGTAGCCGGAGAGCCGGTTGAAGAGGTCGGACAGGTCCGCGCCGACCTGCGGGTCGGCGGTCAGCAGCCCCAAGTCCTCATACAGGCGGGCGGTCTTGGGGTGGTAGTTCCCCGTCCCCACATGGGAGTAGCGGCGCAGGGTGTCGCCCTCCTGCCGGACCACGAGCGACAGCTTGCAGTGGGTCTTCAGGCCGACCAGGCCGTACACGACGTGGCAGCCGGACTCCTCCAGCTTGCGCGCCCACTTGATGTTGGCCTGCTCGTCGAAGCGGGCCTTGATCTCGACCAGGACGAGCACCTGCTTGCCGGACTCGGCCGCGTCTATGAGCGCGTCGACGATCGGCGAATCGCCCGAAGTCCGGTACAGCGTCTGCTTGATGGCGAGGACGTCCGGGTCGGCGGCGGCCTGCTCCAGGAAGGCCTGGACGGAGGTCGAGAAGGAGTCGTACGGGTGGTGCAGCAGCACGTCCCGCTCCCGCAGGGCGGCGAAGATGTCGGGCGCGGACGCCGACTCGACCTCCGCGAGGTCGCGGTGCGTACCGGCCACGAACTTCGGGTACTTGAGCTCGGGCCGGTCGAGCCCCGAGATCCCGAAGAGCCCGGTCAGGTCCAGCGGACCCGGCAGCGGGTAGACCTCGGCCTCGGTGACGTTGAGCTCGCGGATCAGCAGATCGAGTACGTACCGGTCGATGGACTCCTCGACCTCGAGGCGCACCGGCGGCCCGAAGCGGCGCCGCATGAGCTCCTTCTCCAGGGCCTGGAGCAGGTTCTCCGCGTCGTCCTCTTCGACTTCGAGGTCCTCGTTCCGGGTCACCCGGAACATGTGGTGCGCCAGGACCTCCATCCCCGGGAACAGCTCCTCCAGGTGCGCCGGCGCCGCGATCACGTCCTCTATGGGGACGTAGCGGCCGGGCGAGGCCTCTAGGAAGCGGTTCAGGAGCGGCGGCACCTTGACCCGGGCGAAGTGCTGGTGGCCGCTGACGGGGTTGCGTACGACGACGGCGAGATTCAGCGACAGACCCGAGATGTACGGGAACGGGTGCGCGGGATCGACGGCGAGCGGCGTCAGCACGGGGAAGATCCGCTGCCGGAACAGCGTGAAGAGCCGCGCCTGCTCCTTCTCGGTGAGCTCCGCCCAGCGGATCACGCCGATGCCCTCGTCGGACAGCGCCGGGCCCACGTCCTCCTGGAAGCAGGCGGCGTGCCGGGCCATGAGCTCGCGGGTCCGGGTCCAGATCAGGTCCAGGACCTCACGGGGCTGCAGGCCTGAGGCCGAACGGGTGGCGACGCCCGTCGCGATGCGGCGCTTCAGGCCGGCCACGCGGACCATGAAGAACTCGTCGAGATTGCTCGCGAAGATCGCCAGGAAGTTGGCGCGCTCCAGGAGCGGGGTGTTCGGGTCCTCGGCCAGTTCCAGGACCCGCTCGTTGAAGGCCAGCCAGCTGCGCTCCCGGTCCAGGAAGCGGCCCTGCGGCAGCTCCTCGCCGCCGCCGTCGTACTCCTCCTCGTACGCATCCAGGTCCGCGTCGATGTCGGGCTCGAGGTCCGACACGGCGGCCGCCACGGTGTGCGGGCGATGTGCGGCGATCGAGCCCACGGACGGCTGGGCGTGCTGGACCGGGGCCTGCGCGGAGGGCTGGTTCATGAACCCATTCTTCCGCGTCCTGGACGATCCAGGCGCGCCGACGAGCATCGGCCCGATCCGGGACCGCCGGTCGGGCGGGGGCTCGGGCGTGGCCGGCGGCTCGGGGTCGGGCGCGTGGGGCGGCATTCCTCGAGCGTCGCAAGGCTGTCTGAATCGTTGGTTACGGGGACATGACGTCGGGGACATGGTGGGGCGTCCCTGCGGTCTCGGCAGGGTCACGACGCAATGCCCCCGGGCTTGCGCCCTCCCCTCGTCGGGGCGCAAGCCGGGGGCGGACCAGGGGTCAGGCCGTACGTCGCCGGAGCAGCCACAGCGCCGTGCCGGTGGCGGCCGCGGCGATCGCGAGGAGCAGACCGGACTCGATGAGCTGGAGCGGCCAGAAGTGGTTGGCGGGATGGCCCTGGAGGCCGCCGTCCGACCACCACTGGCCCCAGTCGACGAGAGCGCCCTCCTCGGGCCACAGCTGGTCCCGGGCCCGCTCCGCGGCGTTGTACACGAGCAGCATGGCCAGGAAGGCCAGGGCCATCGCGGGCAGTGTGCGGCGCACCAGCACGCCGACGAGGACGCCCAGAGCCAGGGCGCACAGGACGAAGGCGACCGCGACGGGGCCCCGGCCGACATAGACGTCGGGGTAGGACCAGTCGGGCTGCCGGTAGGGGTGGGCGGACTGCCACATCCACCGGTAGACGAGGACCAGGACCGTGGTGCCCCCGGCAAGCAGCGCGGCGGGTACGGCGAGCTTCGCGAGGAGCCAGCGGGCCGGGGACGCGGACTGGGTCCAGACGAAGGTCACCAGGTCGCTCTCCAGGTCGCGGGTGACCAGGGCGCCGCCCGCGTAGACGGCGACGGCGAAGGACATCCAGGCGATCACCGTGGACACCGTGCTGGCCATGGCGGTGTAGTTGAACAGCTCGTGGTCCAGCCCCTGGGTGCAGCTCAGCCACCTGTCCCCGTTGAGGTCGTCGCACGGGTCGGCGAAGGAGCTGAGGTCGCCCGCCTGTGTCTGGAGCCAGACCATGAGCGCGACAAGGCCGGCCAGGAAGACGCCCCACGCCGTCAGCCCGGCCCGGTGCAGCCGCAGCACCGACCAGGTCAGGCCCTTCGGGGCCAGGGACATGGTGCTCATACGGCGGCCTCCTCGGACGCGGCCGCGGTCAGCGCCGGGGCCTTCGGGTTGCGCAGATGGGCCAGGACCACTTCCTCCAGGGAGGGCTCGGCCACCGACCAGTCGGGCGGCAGGGTGCCGCGCGGGCGGACCAGGGCGGTGCGGCCGCGGCCGACCGTGCGCTCCTCGACTATCAGGTGCGGGGTGAGGTCGCCGGAGATGCCGGTGAGCAGGGTGTGCGCGTCCACCAGGTCGTCCACCGCGCCCGCCAGGCGTATCCGGCCCTCGCCGAGCAGCATCAAGTGGTCGCAGATTCCTTCCAGTTCGGGCAGGACGTGCGAGGAGATCACGACGGTCGTGCCGTGCTCCGCCGCCTCCGCCATCAGGGCGCCCGTCAGCTGGTGCCGGATCAGCGGATCGAGGTCGGCCATCGGCTCGTCCAGGAGCATCAGCTGCGAACGCTTGCCGAAGGCGACGGCGAGCGCGACGCGGGTGCGCTGGCCGCCGGAGAGGTTGCGGATCCGGGTGGACGGGTCGAGACGGCCGTGCTCGTACGCGATCGCCTCCGCGGCCGCCGCCGACCATCGCCCGTCCCGGTTCAGTTCGGCGCCGAACCGTAGTGTCTCGGCCACGCTCAACTGCGGTGGCAGCGGCTTGTCCTGGGCCACGTACGCCATGCGGCTGCGCACCTCGCCGGGCGCCGAGCCGAGTACCCGCAGCTCCCCCGAGGTCGGCCGCAGCAGCCCCGCCGCCAGCGTGAGCAGCGTCGACTTGCCCGACCCGTTCGGCCCGACCAGGGCGCAGACCCGGCCGGCGGGTATCCGGAAGGTGCAGTCCCGGAGGACCGGTCCGCGTCGGCGCGAGTACCGCATGTCGAGGCCGACCGCCTCAAGTGCCGTGTCCTGCTCGCTCATTGATCTCCCTGGCCTTCCCGGCCGTCCGAAAAGTGCTCATCGAGTACGGCGGTGAAGAGCGCCTCGACGTCTTCGCGTTCCATGCCTTCGGCCCGCGCCCGCGCCGCCCATGCGGCCAGCTCCGTGCGCAGCCCCGAACCGTTCACCGCACCGTGGCCCAGCGAGCGCCGCACGAACGTGCCGAGGCCGCGGCGGGCCTCGACCAGGCCCTCGCGCTCCAGTTCGCGGTACGCCTTGAGCACGGTGTTCGGGTTGATCGCGGTCGCCTCGACCACCTCGCGGGCGGTGGGCAGCTGGTCGCCGGGTTCCAACAGGCCCAGGCGCAGGGCCTGTTTGGTCTGCTGGACCAGCTGGACGTACGTGGCGACACCACTGCGGCGGTCGATCCGGTACGTGAACATCCGCGCTCAACCCCCTTTCACTAATCAAGTAGTGAAAGGGTGCGATCAAAAAGGGGGCGGCGTCAAGAGACGCCGCCCCCAAGGAAGTTCAGATGTCAGAGATCGTCACGTTTCCGTGCGGTACATCAGGTCCGTCTCATGCGTGACGAAGCCGAGCCGCTCGTACACCGACACCGCCGCCTTGTTGTCCGCGTCGACGTACAGCATGGCCGTGGGCAGCCCCTGCGCGGCCAGGTGCCGCAGGCCCACCGCGGTGAGTGCCTTGCCGAGGCCGCCGCCCTGGGCGCCGGGGCGCACGCCGACGACGTAGACCTCGCCGAGCTGCTCCGCCTCGTGCACCTTCGTCCAGTGGAAGCCGACCAGCTCGCCGTCGGTCTCGCGGAAGGCGAGGAAGAACCCGGCCGGGTCGAACCACGGCTCGGCCTTGCGGTCGTCCAGGTCCCGCTGGGTCAGCGAGCCCTGCTCCGGGTGGTGCGCGAAAGCGTCGGCGTTGGCGGCGAGCCAGGCCGCGTCGTCCTGCCCCGGCACGAACGTACGCACCGAGACCCCGGCCGGGAATGCCGCCACCGCCAGCTGCTCCGGGTCCAACGGGCGCCGCATCTGGCGCAGTTCGCGGAAGAGCGTGAGCCCGAGCACCTGGGCCAGGTGCCGCGCCGCCGAGTGCCCGCCGTGCGCCCAGACCCGCAGCCGCTTGCCGGACGCGGCGAGCAGCGCGCTGCCGAGTGCCCGTCCGTGCCCGTGCCCGCGATGGCCGGGGTGCACGACCAGCTCGCCGGCCGGGGCCTCCACCGGGTCGGTGTCCTCCAGCTGCGCGTAGCCGAGGAGCGCTTCGTCGACGTACAGGAGGAGGTGCTTGATTCCCTCCCGCGGCCCGCCACGCAACTGCAACCGTCCCTGCTCGGACACGGCCTGCTGGCCGTCCGTGCGGGCGGCCTCCGCGAGAAGGGAGAGCACGGATTCCGTCTGCTCGGGGGAGAGCGCGTCCAGGGTCTGGATCGTGCGCGCGGGTACGGCGGGGGCTGCGTCTGTCATGTTCTTGAGCGTACGGGCCGTGAGCTTCTTGCTGAAGGTGGCCTGCTGTCCTCCATGAGGTCCCCGGGAGATCCCCCAGCGGTCCGCGCGAGGTCCCCCTGCGGTCCCCGGGAGGCCGATGGCAACCAGCTCGTAACCCGCCACCCCTTTTCTCTCTACGCGCGTTGACCATAGGCTGCGCCCCACCAGTCGTCAGAGGGGACTCAGGGGAACTCATGTCAGCGACACCACAACGGCACCGGACGGCCCGCCGGTTGATCGGGGGCGCCGTGGCGCTCGCCGCGGCGGCCGGAGTCATGGCGGCGGCCATACCCGCGGGGGCCGAGGGCTCGGGAGACGACGGCGCCCGCAAGGGCTCCGGCCGGCTCGTCGACGTACAGCTGCTGTCCTTCAACGACTTCCACGGAAATCTGCAGCCCCCGGCCGGTTCCTCCGGCCAGGTGTCCGAGCTGCAGCCGGACGGGACGGCGAAGAAGATCGACGCGGGTGGTGTGGAGTACCTGGCGACCTCGCTGCGTGACGCCCGCAAGGGTCACAAGTACAGCGTGACCGCGGCGGCCGGTGACATGATCGGCGGCTCTCCGATGCTGTCGGGCCTGTTCCACGACGAGCCGACCGTCGAGGCGCTGAACAAGCTGGACCTGGACGTCACCAGCGTCGGCAACCACGAGTTCGACGAGGGCCGCACCGAGCTGACGCGCATGCAGAAGGGCGGCTGTCACCCCAAGGACGGCTGTTACGAGGACGGCAAGAAGTTCAACGGCGCCGACTTCCCCTTCCTCGCCGCGAACGTCACGGACGAGAAGACGGACAAGCCGATCCTCAAGCCGTACACGGTGTGGAAGAAGAACGGGGTGAAGATCGGCTTCATCGGTCTCACCCTGGAGGGCACCCCGGACGTCGTCACCGCCGAGGGCGTCAAGGGCCTGAAGTTCCACGACGAGATCGAGACGATCAACAAGTACGCCAAGATCCTGGACAAGCAGGGCGTCAAGTCGATCGTCACGCTGATCCACGAGGGCGGCGAGCCCGCCTCGGCGTCGTACAACTACAACTGCGACAGCTCCGGCGCCGGCGACGGCACCTCGGGCCCGATCACCGAGATCGCCAAGGGCGTGACGCCCAAGGTCGACGCGATGGTGACCGGCCACACGCACGAGGCGTACGTCTGCACCATCCCGGACCCCTCCGGCAAGCCGCGCATGGTGACCTCGGCGTCGTCGTTCGGCAAGGTCTTCACGGACACGACGCTGACGTACGACCGCAAGACCAAGGACATCGTCCGTACGTCGGTGAAGTCCGTGAAGTCGGCGAACCACGTCGTGCGCCGTGACGTCGCCAAGGCCACGGACATGACCGGCCTCATCGAGCGCTGGAGCAAGATCGCGGCGCCGGTCGCCAACCGTCCGGTGGGCTTCATCGCGGGCGACATCCCCGGCCGCGGCGCGACGACCCCCGAGCAGCCGCTCGGCGACCTGATCGCCGACGCGCAACTCGCGTACGCCAAGACGCTCGACCCGAAGACCGACCTGGCGCTGATGAACTCCGGCGGCATCCGCTCCGACCTGGTCCACAAGGCGAGCGGCGCCGAGGGCGACGGTGTCGTGACGTACGGCGAGGCCTTCACGGTCCAGCCGTTCGCCAACACGGTGAACCTGGCCGACCTGACCGGCGCCCAGCTGATCACCGCGCTGCAGCAGCAGGTCAGCGGGGCCAACGAGGCCTCGCCGCGCATCCTGCAGATCTCGGGCGGCCTGACCTACACCCTCGACATGACCAAGACGGGCGCGGCCCGGGTGGTCGTGGACTCGGTCAAGCTCAACGGCACGGCGATCGACCCGGCGAAGACGTACCGCGTCGCGATGAACCAGTTCCTCGCGGGCGGCGGCGACGGCTACACGGAGCTCGGCAAGGGCAAGAACCCGCTGGTCGGCGGGGACGACCTGAAGGCGCTCAACGACTACCTGGCGGCGAACTCTTCGGCCGAGAAGCCGCTGGCTGTGCCGGCTGCGGATCGGATCACTGTCGTCAAGTGATCTAGTACGTGGGTGAGTTGGGCCCGTGCGCATCGGTGTGGTTGCCGGGGCGTACGGGCCCTTCGCGTGCCTGGCCTCATGGTGGGACCGGCCTCATGGCTCAAAGGGAGGCGAGGAAGGTGCGCACCGCCTCCGCGAAGCCCTTCGGGTCCTGCTGCTGCACGAAGTGGTCCGTGTCCAGCCGGACCATCGTCGTGCCGGGCCGCCGCGCGGCCATGGCCTCGGCCTGCTCGGCGGGCAGGGCCTGGCTCTTGCGGGCGTGGATGAGCAGGGCCGGACAGTCGCTGCCGAGCCAGGCGGCCCAGTGGTCGCCGTGCACCAGCTTCTCGGAGTCGATGGTGTCCTGAGGGTGGAAGGGCAACCGCCAGGTGCCGTCCGGGAGTTGGCGCAGGCTCGGGCCGATCATCGGGGCGATCGGGCCGCAGGCGGCGAGCAGTTCCTCGCGGGTGGCGGCGCTGTAGGGGAAGCCGAGCACGAAGGAGAGCGCGCTCGGGGCGCCGGTGTCCGGGTAGTCCACGACCGCGTCCACGTTGACCAGCGCGGAGACCAGGTCGGGGCGCCGGGCGGCCAGGTAATAGGCGTTGATGCCGCCGCCGGAGTGGCCGAGCGCGACGACCGGGGTGCCCAGGTCCAGGTGGTCGAGCAGGGCGATCAGGTCGTCGACGTATCCCTCGCGGGTGTAGTCCGGGGCCCGGTCCGAGTCGCCGTGGCCGCGCTGGTCGGGGGCTATGACCCGCCATTCGGGGCCGAGTTCGGCGGCGAGGCCGGTGAAGGAGGCGCCCTCGGAGAGGTGGCCGTGCAGGGCGAGGAGGGGGCGGGCGTCGGGGGTGCCGCCGAAGTCGAGGTAGGAGAGGGTCCGGCCTTCGAGGGTGAGGCTGGCGCGAGTGGGGGTGGTGCGGGCGTGGGTGGTGCGGGTGAGGGTCTGGGTGTTCGTGGTCGTCGTCATGACAGGAACTATACGCATGTATAGATCGCTCGTACAAGACCTGCGTCTAAGACGGGCGTATAAATCTCTGTCCGGCCCCAACTCCCTGGTAACAACTGTCACTTCCGTGTCTATCGCCGCACCGAAGCCTGTGCTTCCCTGCCCTCCATGACCATGAACCGACGGGGATTCCTCAGGGGCGCGGCGGCCGTCTCCGCCGCAGGTGCGCTGACCTACGCGGGTGCGGGCCCGGCCCACGCTCGTGCGCGCGTGCTCGGTACGCAGGACTGGATGGCGGGGCTGCCTGACGCCACATCGCTGCCCACGCTCACCATCCCGGGCACGCACGACTCGGGGGCCCGGTTCGGCGGGCCCTGGACCGAGTGCCAGAACACCACGATCGCCGAGCAGTTGGCGTCGGGCGTGCGCTTCCTGGACATACGCTGCCGGGCCATCGACGGCTCCTTCGCGATCCACCACGGGGCGGCCTTCCAGAACCTGATGTTCGGCGATGTGCTGGTCGCCTGCCGGGACTTCCTGGCGGCCCGTCCGTCGGAGACGGTCCTGATGCGGGTCAAGCAGGAGTACTCGGAGGTCGGGGACGCGGAGTTCGCAGGGATCTTCGGGGACTACCTGGACCGGCGGGGCTGGCGCTCGCTCTTCCTCATCGGGGGTGGGCTGCCCGCGCTGGGGGCGGCCCGGGGCAAGGTGGTCCTGATCGCGGACAACGGAGGGCTGCCGGGCGGGCTGCGCTGGGGGGACTCCTCGGTCTTCGACCTTCAGGACGACTATCAGGCGGAGCCGTTCGCCAAGTGGCCCAAGGTGGAAGGCCACTTCCGCAAGGCCGTCGCCTCGCCGGGGAAGCAGTACATCAACTTCGTCAGCTGCGCGGCCGGGCTGCCACCGCGCTGGAACGCCGACCGGCTCAACCCTCAGGTGCACTCGCTGATCGACAGCGCGGGGGCGAGCGGGTGGCGGGGTCTGGGGATCGTTCCCCTGGATTACCCCAACACCCGCTCGGGCCTGGTCACTTCGCTCATCCGCCACAACGGGTAACCCGCTACCGGGTCTCGGGTGCAGGCTCAAGGGGAGCCAGCTCGAGATGTGAGCCGGTGAAGCCCGCGCGGATGCGCCGGTCGTGGGTGACGATCACCAGGGCCCCGGGATAGCTGGCCAGGGCAGCCTCCAGCTCCTCCACCAGGGCGGGGGAGAGGTGGTTCGTCGGCTCGTCGAGCAGCAGCAGGTCGACCGGCTCGCTCACCAGGCGGGCCAGTTCGAGCCTGCGGCGCTGTCCGGTGGACAGGGCGCCGACCGGGGTGGCGAGGTCGCCCGCGCGGAACAGGCCGAGGGCGAACAACTCCTGCGCGTAGTCCTCGGGAACGCCGTCGCGGCCGGCCGCGTAGGCGGCGAGAACCGTACGCAGGTCCCGGGGCGCGGAGGTGTTCTGCCGGAGGAGGCCGACCCGGGCGGGGGCCTTCACGGTGCCGCTCTCGGGTGTCAGCTCGCCCGCCAGGACCCCCAACAGGGTCGACTTTCCAGCCCCGTTGGGCCCCGTGACGAGCAGCCGCCCGCCGGGCGGCAGGCTCAGCTCGTCGACGTACAGCCGACCCGGTACGCGTACGCCGACGAGCTCCGCCCCGGCCCCGGGACGTCCCTCGACCGTGCCCGTGAACCGCAGCGGCTCGGGCGGTGCGGGTACGGGGTCCTCGGTGAGGCGGTGCAGCCGCTCGCGGGCATTGCGGATACGGCTCATCGCGCCGTGCGCCCGGGAGCGGGCCCGGAAGGCGCCGGCCCCGCTGAACGCGGCCGGGGCCTTGCGGGGGATGGCCGACAGCGCGCCGATGTGCGAGTCGGCGAGCTTGCTGTGCCGGGCGACTTCGGCCCGCCATTCCTCGTACTCCCTTGCCCAGGCGGCCCGTTCGGCGGCCTTGGCGGTGAGGTAGCCGCCGTATCCGTTGCCGTACCGGCGGACGGTCCGCCGGTCCTGGTCGACCTCCAGGACCGTCTGCGTCACCCGGTCCAGGAACGTGCGGTCGTGCGTGACCGCGACGACCGTGCCCCGGTGGTGGCGGAGATGCTCCTCCAGCCAGGCCGCGGCCTCGTCGTCCAGGTCGTTGGTCGGCTCGTCGAGCAGGAGCAGCTCGGGGGACGAGGCGAGGGTGGCGGCGAGGGCGAGGCGGGAGCGCTGCCCTCCGGAGAGGGTGCCGAGCGTTCGGCTCCTGTCGAGAGGGCGGCTCCCGCCGCCCAGGTGACTGAGGACGACTTCGACCCGACGGTCGGCGTCGTGGCCGCCGCGGCTCTCGAACTCGTCGATCAGTTCGGCGTATCGGGTGTACGCGGCCTCGTCGGCGTCCGCCAGGGTGGCTTCGGTCGCCCGGATCCGGCGGTGCAGGGTGCGCAGGTCGGACAGGGCCAGATCGATGGCGTCGCCGATCGTGGCCGTGTCCGGGAGTTCGAGTGTCTGGGGGAGGTACCCGATGCCGCCGGGGGCGCGGACGCTGAGGGTGCCGTTGTCCGGGGTCGCCTGGCCGGCGAGGAGGCGGAGGAGGGTGGACTTCCCCGAGCCGTTGTCGCCGACGACGCCCAGCCTTTCGCCGGGGCGGATGGTGAGGGTCACTCGGTCCAGGACGGGGTGGTCGGGGCCGTAGTGCTTGGTTACGTCGGTGAGGGTGATTTGGCTGGTGTGGCTCTGGTTCTGGTTCTGGTTCTGGCTGGTGTGGCTGGGCTGGCTCTGGCTGGTGTGGCTGGTGTGGCTGGTGTGGCCGGGCTGTGCTTTCGGGGTGGTGGCTGGGGCTGGGAACAAGGGCGAGGCCTTTCGTCGGGGGTGGGGCGGGTAAGGCGGGTGGCGAGACGGTGCGTCTCGCTTGCTCGACTGTAGCGGGCTGCGCGGCGTCTCGCAAGACGGTCCGTCTCGTCTGTTTCTGCGGGTGGTGGTCCGGTGTGCGGTCACTGCTCAACTGATCAACTGCCTGATTGCGTGGCTGGTGGGGGTGGGTGGTTGCGCGGACCTCCGTCTGTTTCGTTGCGGAGTGCGGGTGTTCGGTGGCTGGCTTTCCCCAACTGATGTCAGTACGGAGCCCAGGGGGGAAAGTTGCGGCAACGGAAGAGGTGGGGGCAGGGCAAAGACAAAAGACAAAGACCGCAGCGAGAGAAGGGGATGGAGGGGGTGGGCGGGGGTCGGGGGTCGGGGGGGGCGAGCGAGGGAAGGTCGCGGGCGAAGGAAGGGAGCGGGCGAGGGCTCGGAGGGCGGGCGAGGGAAGGGAGCGGGCGAAGGAAGGGAGCGGGCGAGGGGAGGGGGTGGGCGAGCGAAGGGGGCGGGCGGGGACTCGGAGGGCGAGCGAGGAAAGGGGACGGGCGAGGACTTGGGGGCGGCTGGGGGCTCGGAGGGCAGGCTGGGGGCCTAGTGGGGGAAAACGGGCAACAGAACCACCACAAAAGGGACGCTCTTGCGCCCCATTCCCCCCACTAGGCCTCCGGACGCCGCCCTCCGCCGACTCGCGGCAGGAAAGGGGCTCGCCTAACGGGCAAACCGGGCACCCCGACGCCACCTTCCGCCCGGCCAGCCCCAGCCTCCCGGTCCCGGGCTCACGCCTGCCCCTCCCGAGCTCACACCCCCAGCCCCGGGCCAGCGCTCCCCCCACCGGGCCCGCACTTCCCCGCCCCGAGCCCGCGCCTCCCCCCACCGGGCTCGCGTCTCCCCCTCCCGAGCTCACACCCTCAGCCCCGGGCCAGCGCTCCCCCCACCGGGCCTGCACTTCCCCGTCCCGAGCCCGCACCTCCCCCCACCGGGCTCGCGTCTCCCCCTCCCGAGCTCACACCCCCAGCCCCGGGCCAGCACTCCCCCCACCGGGCCCGCACTTCCCCGCCCCGGGCCAGCGCTCCCCCGCCGGGCCTGCACTTCCCCGTCCCGGGCCCGCGTCTCCCCCTCCCGAGCCCGCACTCCCAGCCTCGAGCCCGCACTTCCCCCCCACCGGGCCTGCACTTCCCCGTCCCGGGCCCGCATCTCCCCCTGTCCGGCCTGCACTTCCCCGTCCCGGGCTCGCATCTCCCCCCGTCGGGCCCGCACTTCCCGGTCCCGAGCCCGCGTCCCCCCTCCCGAGCCCGCACTTCCTTCCCCGCCGGGCCCGCACTTCCTTCCCCGCCGGGCCAGCGCTTCCCCCACCGGACCCGCACTTCCCCGTCCCGGACCCGCACCTCCCCGTCCGGAGCCCGCACCTCCCCTCCAGCCCCCTCCCCCTCTCCCCTCCGTCCCCTTCTCTCGCTGCGGTCTTTGTCTTTGCCCTGCCCCCACCTCTTCCATCACCGGCAGCCACCTCCCTGGGCCCCGTACTGACAGCAATTGGGGAAAGCCAGCCAAAAGAGCCCCCGCAGCCAGCAACGAAACAGACGGAGGTCCGCGCAACCACCCACCCCCACCAGCCACGCAATCAGGCAGTTGATCAGTTGCCCCTACCCCCACCCCGATCGCCCGCCCCAGCGCGCGCCGGTCAGGGTGTCGGGAGTCGAGCGCCCCTGCTCCGGGCGACCCGGATCGTCTCGCGCAGGGACTCGGTGGCGCGGGCGAGGGCCGAGCGCGCCGCGTGCTCCCCCGCCTTCGGGTCGCCGAGCACGGCTCTCGCGCCCTCCAGTACCCGCTCCCCGTCGGCAAGTTGGTCTTCCTCCACTTCGTCCGCGAGCCGGGACAGCGGGCTGTCGGGGTCGTCGGCGCTGAGGTAGCAGGGCTTGCCCTCGGGTGAGGCCCAGGGGAGGAGCCGCAGGCCCGGCGTCACCGGGTCACTCCCACCGGCATGCCGCGGCGTTCTGCGCGTTCCGCGCGTTCGCGGTGGGTGAGGGCGTAGGGCCTGACGATTCCGTCGTGGGGCTCGAAGGGCCATACGTCGACGGGGTGTTGGGGGTCCCCGTCGTACGTGGGTGGAGGTGGCGCCGGCTGTCGATGGGGCGGGGTCCGGCGTACGCGTACGGGCCACAGCAAGCCCGTCAGCAATCCGGCGGCAGCGGCGAGGAGTTCGAACATGGCGGAGCTCCCTTGCGGGGGTTTTCGCAGTGGTTGACGAGCGGTGATTACCGTTCGCATTCCGATGGTTACGGGTCCGGCGTACGCTTCGGAAGGGGCTCGGCGTTGCCTGGGCCGCCAGGCAACGGGGAGGGGTGACATGGACGAACTGGTTGACGCGCCGGGCGAATCGGGGCGTGCCGTGCTGGGGCGCACGCTCAAGTACCTGCGCGAGAAGCACGGGAAGTCCCTGGGGCAGCTGGCCGAGGACAGCGGGTACGACAAGAGCTATCTGCACCGGCTGGAATCGGGGCACCGGCTCTCCAAGATGACGGTCATGGAGGACCTCGACGCCTACTACGAGACCGGTGACCTGCTGGTCAGCCACTGGAAGGTGGCCCGGCTCGACGCGTTCGAGGACCAGTACAAGAGGTTCATGAAGCTGGAAGCAACGGCGCGTGTGATGCAGAAGTTCGCGCTGGGTGTCCCTGGCCTGTTCCAGACCGAGGCTTTCGCCCGCGAGGTGTTGTCTGGGGCCCAGACAACGGCTGATGGCGACGAGGTGGTCGAGGAAATGGTGGCGGCACGCCTTGGGCGGCAGTACCTGCTTCAGCAGAAACCGCTGCCCGATGTGCGCGTCATCATGGACGAGTCTGCGTTCCGGCGGCCTGCTTCCCGGGCGAAGACCTGGGATGACCAGCTACTACGCATCGAGGCCGTCGCGATGTGGCCCAATGTGACGCTGCATGTGCTGCCCTTCTCCGTGGGCGTGCACCACCACATGACCGGATCATTGACGTTGCTCTGGCAGGGCGACGGGAGTGCCGTTGCCTACAGGGAAGGCAACGGGTGCGGTGAGTTGATCGCGGACGAGGACGGGGCCCTGCGGGAACGACTGTCCTACGATCGGCTGCGAGATCTGGCGCTGTCCCCGTCCGACTCACTCGCATTCGTCAGGGATGTCTTGGAGGAGCACCGATCATGACGCATCCGCTCGATCTCGGCACTGCTGCATGGCGTAAGTCGTCGTACAGCCATGGCGGAGACAACGACTGCGTCGAGGTAGCCGACAACTACCCCGGCCTGGTCCCCGTCCGCGACAGCAAGTCCCCGTCCGGCCCCGTCCTCGTGTTCCCGGCCAAGGCCTGGGCGGCATTCACCCGGCAGATGGCGGAGGCGTAGGCGCACCCGGCAGCGACACCGACGCGACCGTCCCGCAGCCCTCCCCGGCCCGGAGCTCCACCGAGCCCCCGCTCTGCTGCACCGTCCGCGCCACGATTGACAGCCCGAGGCCCGACCCGGGCAGGGCTCGCGCCGAGGGTGAGCGCCAGAAGCGGTCGAAGACGTGCGGGAGCTCGTCCGCGGGGATGCCGGGGCCGTGGTCCCGTACCGTCAACTCGCCCTTGGCCAGGGAGACTTCGATCGAGGCGCCCGGCGGGCTGAACTTCACCGCGTTGTCCAGGATGTTCACGATGGCCCGCTCCAGGGCGGGTGGCTCGGCCCGTACGAACCAGGGGTCGAGCTCGGCTGTGATCGTCAGCTCCGGTCCGCGCAGCCGGGCGCGCTCGATCGCCGCCTGCACGATCTCGTGCAACCCGACCACCTGGACCTTCGCCGCATGCCCGGTGTCCGGGCGGGCCAGCTCCTGCAAGTCGCCGATGAGGGCGGCCAGTTCGGTCATCTGGGCCTTCACCGAGGCGAGCAGGGCCTTGCGGTCGTCCGGGGGGATGGCGCGGCCGGTGTCCTCGCTTCGGGCGAGCAGCTCGATGTTCGTACGCAGGGAGGTGAGCGGGGTACGCAGCTCGTGCCCGGCGTCGGCGATGAGCTGGGCCTGGCGTTCCTGGGAGGAGGCGAGGGCGGCGGTCATCGCGTTGAAGGAGCGGGAGAGGCGGGCGATTTCGTCGTCGCCTTCGGCGGGGATCTGGACGGTCAAGTCTTCTGTGCGGGCTACGTGTTCGACGGTTTCGGTGAGGTCGTCGACGGGACGCAGGCCGGTGCGGGCCACCCAGAGGCCGGCGATTCCGGCGCCGACCGCTCCGATACCGGCGACGAAGACGAGGAACCAGGTGAGGTTGGAGAGGGTGTCGTTCACCTCGGTGAGCGGCCGACCCAGCGAGACGGCGCCTGAGGTGTAGTTCTCCAGGTGATAGGTGAGGACACGGTACTCGGTGCCGTCGGCTGCCTTGGCGTTGTGCAGCGAGTCTTCCGACTCGTTGGCGGCGACCCGAGTGTCGGAGGTGTCCACCTTGAGCGCCTCGCCCCTGATCACGCACCTGTGGCCCTGCGGATCGACGACCTGGATGGTCAGCCGCAGGGCCTTGGCCGCCGGGTCTTCCGAGTCGGGGGCGAGGATCGGGCCCGAGGCCCGGCACTGGCCGCGCTGGGCCAGGTCGGCCACCAACTGGCTGTTGAGCGAAGCCCGGTCCTGGGCCAGGGAGTCGTCCAGCGAGTCGTACAGCGCGTTGCGCACGACGAACCAACAAGCCACCGCCGAAGCCGCCACCGCGACTGCCACCGCCGTGGCCACCAGGAGCGCCAGCCTCGACCGCAGGGGCAGTGCCCTGAAGCGCTTGATCACTCCCCGCCCCCAGCCCGCAACGCATACCCCACCCCACGCACGGTATGAACCAGCCGAGGCTCACCCCCCGCCTCGGTCTTCCTCCTCAGGTACATCACGTACACATCAAGGGAGTTGGAGCTCGGCTCGAAGTCGAAGCCCCACACCGCCTTGAGGATCTGCTCGCGCGTGAGCACCTGTCGAGGGTGGGCCAGGAACATCTCCAGCAAGGTGAACTCGGTCCGGGTCAGCTCCACGGTCCGCCCGCCCCGCGTGACCTCCCGCGTCGCCAGATTCATCTTCAGGTCGGCGAACTCGAGTACGTCGCCGGAGAATTCCTCGGCCCCGAGCGCCGTGGCCGCGTACGAGCTGCGCCGAAGCAGCGCCCGGATCCGGGCGAAGAGTTCGTCCAGCTCGAAGGGCTTGACCAGATAGTCGTCGGCGCCGGCATCCAACCCCGTCACCCGATCCCCGACCGTGTCCCGCGCCGTGAGCATCAGGATGGGCGTCGTCGAGCCGGTCGAGCGGAGCCGACGCGCGGCGGTGAGGCCGTCCATGCGCGGCATCTGGATGTCGAGGACCACGAGGTCGGGGGCGTACGCCGCGGCCTTCTCCAGGGCCTCGATGCCGTCCCCGGCAACCTCCGTGCCATAGCCCTCGAAGGCGAGGCTGCGCTGCAGCGCCTCGCGGACGGCGGGCTCGTCGTCGACGATGAGAATGCGCTGCTGGTCGCCTTCGGCGGGGCTCATGGGTGTCGGTTCCTCATGGTGTAAGTGATCAGGGGCCGGTGTTCTCAGCCTCGCACGGCCCGCGAGCGCTTGCCGTGTGTCCGCCTCGTGGGCTTGCGCACGTGTTCCGTCGCCGCCACTTCGGGGGCTCGGGGTTCGGGTGCGTGCAGCGCGCCCGCCAAGGAGAGGGCGAGCGTCGGATCGCCGGGGTCGCCCCAGCCGAGGCTGGCGGCGAGGGCGTGCCGGATGCGGTTGACGGTGACGGTCATGGGGTCCTCCTCGAAGGGCCGGGGCCTCGAAGTACCGGGGTTGCCGCGGTCGCTCAGGTCATGGACCCGCCGCGCAGCTTGGACAGGTCGGCCTTCACGTCGTTGATCGGGATCGCGAAGCCCAGGCCGACGCTGCCCGAGCTGGAGCCGGAGGACGCACTCGGCGAGTACATGGCCGAGTTGATGCCGATGATGTTGCCGTTCATGTCGATGAGGGCGCCGCCGGAGTTGCCGGGGTTGAGCGAGGCGTCGGTCTGGATCGCCTTGTACGTGGTCTTGTTCGACCCGGTGTCGCCGTTGAACTGCTGGCCGCCGTACTCGAACGGCCAGCCGCCGCCCTGCTGTTGCTGTTGTTGCTGCTGCTGACCGTCGTCGCCCTTGGCCACGGTGACGTCGCGGTCCTTGGCGGAGACGATGCCGCTGGTGACGGTGCCGGTCAGGCCCTCGGGGGAGCCGATGGCGACGACCTGGTCGCCGACGTTGACCTTGTCCGAGTCGCCGAGCGTCGCGGCCTTCAGGCCGGAGGCGCCCTCGACCTTGAGCAGCGCGAGGTCCTTGTCGCTGTCGGTGCCGACGACCTTGGCGTCGTACGTCTTGCCGTCCTTCAGCTTGACCTTGACCGAGGTGGCGCCGGCGATCACGTGGTTGTTGGTGATGATCTCGCCGCCGGACGTGATGATCACGCCGGAGCCGGTGGACTTGCCGGATCCCGAGGTCGCGTTGACCTCGACGATGGACTGGCTGACCGCGTCGGCGACGCCGGCGACACCGCTCTTGCCGCTGTTGGCGGAGGTGTTGCTGACGTTGATGCCGCTGCCGTTCGAGCCGCTCTGGCCGAAGAGCTCCTGGGCCGCGTACGCCGTACCGCCACCGACCGCCGCGGCGGCGAGGGCGACCGCGGCGAGCAGCGCGACGGGTCCGCGGGCGCGCTTCCTGGTCGCGTGGCCGCCGGGTCCCTGCTCGGGGGCGGGCTCGGCGGCGAACTGCGCGGTACCGCCGTCATGTCCGCCGTGTCCACCCGCGCCGGCCGCCGAGCCCCAGCCGGGCCACACGGTGGTGCCGGGTGCGACGCTCACCGGCTGCTGCGGGGTGTGCGCCGGGGGCGGGGGATAGGCGCCCGGGGCCGGCGTACCGCCGTGGTGCGCGGAGCCGTACGCGGACGAACCGTACGCGGACGAGTCGTAGGAGGGCTGCTGCTGCTCGGGGTGGTCGCCGTTGCGGCGGGGGCTCTCGGTCATGTCTCAAAGCTTCGCCACGGATCATGAGAGCTCCCTGAGTGTGCCCTGAGAAGCCCGGCAGAAGCCTGTATGCCCGAAATAAGATCCAGACCGCAGAGACCGCAGAGACCGCAGAGACCGCAGAGACCGCAGAGACCGCAGAGACCGCAGAGACCGCAGAGACCGCAGAGCCCGCAGAGCCCGCAGAGACCGCAGAGCTAAGGGCAGCCGCAGAGACGTTACGGGCAGCCGCAGGACTGGCGTACGACCAGACGGCAGGGGAACCGGCGCAGGCGCTCGCGGCGCGAACCCGCGACCCGGAGCGAGTCGTCCAGGACGAGGTCCACGGCGGCCCGGGCCATCGCGGGACGGTCCGAGGCGATCGTCGTCAGGGGCGGGTCGGTGAGCGCCGCCTCCTTGACGTCGTCGAAGCCCGCGACCGCCAGCTCGCCGGGGACGTCTATGCGCAGCTCGCGGGCCGCACGCAGCACGCCGATCGCCTGGTCGTCCGTCGCGCAGACGATGGCCGGCGGGCGGTCGGGGCCCGCGAGGAGTTCGAGGGCGACCTTGTAGGCGTCGTAGCGGTTGTACGGGGCTTCGAAGAGCCGGCCCTCGGTGGAGAGGTTCGCCTCCGCCATGGCCCGGCGCCAGCCCTCGACGTGGTCGGTGACCGGGTCGCCGATCATCGGCGTGAACTCGACGCCGCCGAGGCAGGCGACGTACTCGTAGCCGTGTTCCAGGAGGTGCCGGGTGGCGAGCTGCGCGCCACCGATGTCGTCCGTCACGACCGCGACGTCCTCGATGGCCTCGGGACGGCGGTGCAGCAGGACGACGCGTGCGTCCCAGGCCTCGATCTCCGCGGCGGCGTGCTCGCTGGGGCCCTGGCTGATCAGGATCAGGCCGGAGACGCGCATGCCGAGGAAGGCCCGCAGGTAGTGCACCTCGCGCTCGTCGAGGTAGTCGGAGTTGCCGACCAGGACCATCTGACCGCGCTCGGCCGCCGCCCGCTCGACGGCGTGCGTCAGCTCCGCGAAGAAGGGCTGACGGGCATCCGGCACGATCATGCCTATGAGGTCCGTGCGCCGCGAGGCCATGGCCTGGGCAACCCGGTCGGGCCGGTAGCCCAGCTCCTTGATGGCGGCGAGTACCCGCTCGCGCGTGGCCGGGGCGACCGGCCGGGGTCCGTTGTTGATGACGTAGCTCACGACCGCGGTCGATGTCCCCGCCAGTCGTGCTACATCATCCCGCGTCACCTTGGCCACGCGCGCAGTCTACGCGGGGAGAGCTACCGCTTCACAGGTCGAACGGGTACCGCTTCGGCCACGGTCGCGGGGGCGCTCGGCACCGTCTCCTCGGCAGGCTCCGGCAGCGCAGCCGCCTTGGCCTTCGCCTCGTCCGCGGCCCGGGCGCCCTTGTCGGGCTTCTCCGGGGTGACGAAGCGGTAGCCGACGTTGCGGACCGTCCCGATCAGCGACTCGTGCTCCGGGCCGAGCTTGGCCCGCAGCCGTCGTACGTGCACATCCACCGTGCGCGTACCGCCGAAGTAGTCGTAGCCCCAGACCTCCTGGAGGAGCTGGGCGCGGGTGAAGACCCGGCCCGGGTGCTGCGCCAGGTACTTGAGGAGCTCGAACTCCTTGAAGGTCAGGTCGAGGACCCGGCCCTTGAGCTTCGCGCTGTACGTCGCCTCGTCGACGGAGAGGTCGCCGTTGCGGATCTCCATCGGGGAGTCGTCGCCGGTGATCTGCTGCCGGCCCATCGCGAGCCGGAGGCGTGCCTCGACCTCGGCCGGACCTGCGGTGTCGAGCAGCACATCGTCGATGCCCCAGTCGGCGGTGACGGCCGCGAGACCGCCCTCCGTCACGACGAGGATCAGCGGGCAGCCGGGGCCCGTGGAACGCAGCAGCTGACAGAGGCTGCGTACCTGGGGAAGATCACGCCGGCCGTCGATGAGGATGACATCGGCACCCGGGGTGTCGACGAGTGCGGGCCCCTCCGCCGGAGCCACTCGCACGTTGTGCAGGAGCAGGCCGAGAGCGGGGAGCACCTCCGTCGACGGCTGAAGGGCATTGGTCAGGAGCAGCAGAGAACTCATCGCGCCCCACCTGCCTGGGTCGTCTGACTGTCGTGCACGGTTCGCTCGCCCATAACGTCTGGTTCCTCCTCGGTCCCTGCGAGGACGTTTGCGGCACTGCTTCGTACTGCGTCATCACGCTGCCGGTTGGCGGCCCCCGCGCCCTGGGGTCCACCGGTGCTGCGTGCCTGCCGGGCCGGTCTGCGGACCCTGCCAGAAAGCACGAAAGGACCCGGGGGCTGCGCTGCCCGGATCCTTCTGCCAAGGAGAATAGCCCACATGAGTTCCCCCCTGTCAGGTAGAACAGCGCGATCTTTTGTGCCAACGATCACTCCTGACGGAGCCTTGACGCCCACCGGGCGCGTCCGTCGGGTGACCCTGCGTACGTCGGACGGTGTGCCGATCGACGCCGCGTACGAGCCCGGTCCGACGGGGGCCGAGGGCTTGGCGATCGTGCTCGCGCACGGTTTCACGGGCGATCTGGAGCGGCCTCATGTGCGGCGGGCCGCGGGCGTCTTCGCGCAGTACGCGGCCGTGGTCACGTTCTCCTTCAGGGGGCACGGCAAGTCCGGCGGACGCTCCACGGTGGGCGACCGCGAGGTGCTCGATCTGGCGGCGGCGGTCGCTTGGGCGCGCTCGCTCGGGCACACCCGGGTGGTCACCGTCGGCTTCTCGATGGGCGGATCCGTGGTGCTCCGGCACGCGGCGCTGCACGGCGGTGGCGCGGGTTCGGCGCACGGGGGGCGCACGGAGGACTCGGGGCGCATGGACGCGCGTACGGATGCGGTCGTCGCGGTGAGTGCTCCCGCGCGGTGGTACTACCGGGGGACCGCGCCCATGCGGCGCCTGCATTTCGTGGTGATGAATCCGGTGGGGCGTCTGGTGGGGAGGCTCGGGCTCCGCACCCGCATCCACTCCCAGGAGTGGGACCCGGTGCCGCTGTCGCCGGTGGAGTCGGTCCCCTTGATCGCGCCTACGCCGTTGCTCGTGGTCCACGGCGACCGTGACCCGTACTTCCCTCTGGACCATCCGCGGATGCTTGCGGCTGCCGCCGGGGGTGGGGCCGAGCTGTGGCTGGAGCCGGGGATGGGTCATGCGGAGCATGCGGCGGGGGAGGCATTGCTGCGGCGGATCGCGGCTTGGGCGGCTTGATGAATCAGCCCGTCCGGCGTTTGAGGACATCAGTGACAGCCGTTGAAGCCGGCGGCAGCCTTACGGGAAGGGGCGGGGAGGGGAAAATTCCGGGCACCCACCCACAGGCCGCATCATTGGTACGCAGCAACGAACGCGAAAGGAGCGCCGCGATGGCAAACGGCACCATCCGATACTGGGCCGCGGCCAAGCAGGCCGCAGGGCTCGCCGAAGAGCCCTACGACGCGGCGACGCTCGCCGAAGCCCTGACCGGAGCGCGGCAGCGACACCCCGGCGAACTCGTCCGCGTACTGCAGCGATGCTCATTCCTCATCGACGGTGACCCCGTGGGTACCCGAGACCATGAGACGGTACGCCTGGCCGAGGGCGGCACGGTCGAGGTGCTCCCGCCGTTCGCAGGAGGGTGACCCGCACACCATGACGAACCAGCCGTACGACGGGTCGTACGACCCGTATCAGCAGCATCAGCCGCACCAACAGCAGCAGCAGTGGCCCGAGGGCTACGAAGAGCAGCAACAGCAACAACATCAGCAGCAGCAGTACACGCAGACCTTCCAGGGCCAGACCTGGGACACCCAGCTGCAGGCCCCCACGGCCGCCCCCGCCGAGGAGACCGCGTACCTGCCCCAGCAGGGGTACGGCGCCGGCCCGCTCCCGCCGGAGGCCCCCGTCGGGTACGACAGCTCCGGGTACGACAGCTCCGCGTACGACGCGGCCGCCTACGAGGCATCCGTCTACGCCGCCCCGGCCCAGGCCCCGCAGCCCGCACCCGCCCAGACCCCGCCCCCGGCGGCCACGGCGGCCTCCGGCTACGGCCCCGCCACCACCACCGGCAACGCCCGCATCACCGACGCCCAGCGCGCCCGCGCCGAGGGCCGGTCGCCGATCATCGAGCCCGGCATGCAGCCCGCCGCCCTCACCGCGGCGCTCGGTCTGCTGCTCGCGGGCGGTGCCGCGCTGCACGACTACGCGCTGCTCGTGCCGCTGGTGCTGCTGCAGGCCGTGACCGCCGCGGGCTGGTTCCGGCTCAACGGCATGTGGCCCGCCCGGCAGGGCATCGCGCTCGCCTTCGCGGGCGGTCTGACGGCCGATGCCGCGGTGCTCGTCGCCGGCCGGGAGAACGCGCCGGCCGCGATCCTCGGCACGCTCGGCGTGTGGGTGCTGCTCACGCTCGTCCTGCAGCTGCGCAGCCACGCGGGTGCGGACGAGCGGATGTACGGGCTGATGGCGACCGTGACCTCGGCCGCGCTCGCCGTGCTCGGTGCCGGGTATCTGGCGGCGGACGATGCGGCCGTGTCCGTGGGTGCGGTCGCCGTCGCCGCCGCGGTCGTCGCGCGGGTACTGCCGCTGCCCACCGCGGCCTCCGTCGTGGTGGCGCTGCTGGCCGCCGCGGGTGCCGGTATCGCGGTCGGCGGGATGACCGACCTCGGCACCAAGGGCGCGCTGCTCGGTTTCGGCGCCGGGGTGTGCGCGCTGGTCGGGCACCGGGTGGCGAGCTACGACTACCCGTCCCGTTTCGTCCACATGACGGCGGGCGTCGCCCTGCCACTGGCCGCAGCGGCTCCCGCGGTGTACCTGCTGGGCCGCGCGATCGGCTGAGACACAGGCTTGAGACGTAGGTCTCCCCGCACGTCACAGGTGATCGACAGGTCCCCCGCCGCAAGCCGCGCGGGGGACCAGTCGTTTAGGCTCGCGCCAAAGACAGCTGAGGTGGGGGAAGACCGAAACATGCGCGCCTTGCGAATAGTTGCCATCATCGCCGTCATATTGGGCGCCATCTTCGTGGCGGCCGACCGCATCGCCGTCGGCTACGCAGAGGACGAGGTGGCGAAGAAGGTACAGGCCAGCGAGGGCCTGGCCGAGAAGCCCGACGTCTCGATCAAGGGCTTTCCCTTCCTGACCCAGATCGCGGGCGGCGAGCTCGACGAGGTGGAGATCGGCATCGGGGGGTACGAGGCCTCCAACGGGGGCGACAAGGTGCTGATCGACGAGCTGAACGCACAGGCGACGGGGGTCACGCTCTCCGACAACTTCAGCTCCGCCACCGCCGCCCGGGCCACCGGCTCCGCGCGCATCGCCTACGCCGAGCTCCTGAAGGCCGCCAAGGTCGAGCCGGCCAAGCTGGGCCTGGGCGCCACCGCCAAGGTGGTCGGCCTCTCCGACGGGGGCAACGGCAAGATCAAGGTCAGGGTAGAGATCAGCGGCGGCGGCGCGAAGAAGCAGATCGACGTGCTCAGCTCGGCCCACGTCGAGGGCGGCGACACCATCAAGGTCGACGCCGACAGCATCCCGAAGAAGCTGGACCTGGGCGTCCTGGCCATCCCGCTCCCGGAGCGCGTGATCCGCGAGATCACGGACTTCGAGCAGAAGGTGCAGGGCCTGCCGACCGGGATCAAGCTCGACAAGGTCGAGGCGGTCGAGGAGGGCGTGGCCATCTCGGGCACGGCCCTGAACGTGAATCTCGCCGGCTGAGCCCGATCTGCGAGTGAGTCCGAACTGCGAGACGGAGTCGTCCGTACCGCAGATGTGATGGGCGCTACAGCGGCCCCGAAGCCTTGCGGCAGCAGGCTCGGGGCCGCTTTCGTCTTGCTATGTGGACGATCGCGTCTCACTATTCGGAGCACCGGTGACAGAGCCGCCCCTACGTCCCTACGATCGAGCGCATGAAGCGACAGGCGGACCTCACGAAGCGGCGGGCAGTAGACCTGTGCCGCGTCGCCGCCATGCTCTGTCGCACCGTCTGAGCGGGACGGACAACTCCCGCTTTCTCCGGACCCCTTGAGCCGAATCTCGCACTCGAGATGACTCGGGGTCACCCCGCGCCTCTGCGCGCACCCGCACCCCGCCATCCCGCATGCATGCCCCGCCGTAACTGCCCCGGAGGAGAAAGCACATGAGCCGCAGCGACGTCCTGGTAGACGCCGACTGGGTCGAGGCCCACATCGAGGACCCGCAGGTCGCCATCGTCGAGGTCGACGAGGACACCTCCGCGTACGAGAAGAACCACATCAAGAACGCCATCCGGATCGACTGGACTAAGGACCTCCAGGACCCGGTGCGCCGTGACTTCATCGACCAGGAGGGCTTCGAGAAGCTCCTCTCGGCCAAGGGCATCGGCAACGACACGCTGGTCGTCCTCTACGGCGGCAACAACAACTGGTTCGCCTCGTACGCCTACTGGTACTTCAAGCTCTACGGCCACGAGAACGTGAAGCTCCTCGACGGCGGCCGCAAGAAGTGGGAGCTCGACTCCCGCGACCTGGTCGACGGCTCGCAGGTGCCGCAGCGCGCCGCCACCGAGTACAAGGCCAAGGCCCAGAACACCGCGATCCGCGCCTTCCGTGACGACGTCGTCGCCGCGATCGGCTCGCAGAACCTGGTCGACGTGCGCTCCCCCGACGAGTTCTCCGGCAAGCTGCTCGCCCCGGCGCACCTGCCGCAGGAGCAGTCGCAGCGCCCCGGCCACGTGCCGAGCGCCCGCAACATCCCGTGGTCGAAGAACGCCAACGACGACGGCACCTTCAAGTCGGACGACGAGCTCAAGGCCCTCTACGAGGACGAGCAGGTCGACCTGGCCAAGGACACCATCGCCTACTGCCGCATCGGTGAGCGCTCGGCCCTGACGTGGTTCGTGCTGCACGAGCTGCTCGGCCAGGCCAACGTCAAGAACTACGACGGCTCGTGGACCGAGTACGGCTCCCTCGTCGGCGTCCCGATCGAGCTCGGCGCCAACTGACGTCCCTCTCCCCTCCCCCCTCAACTGACTTCCGGAGGCAGTGACTTATGTGTGGAGCGCAGGCAGGCGGCCCCGACGCCGCGTCGATCAAGCCCGGTGAGACCACCATCCAGGGCCAGGTGACCCGCGACGGCGAGCCCATCACGGGTTACGTACGGCTCCTGGACTCGACCGGCGAGTTCACCGCCGAGGTCCCGACCTCGGCGACCGGCCAGTTCCGGTTCTACGCGGCCGAGGGCACCTGGACCGTGCGTGCCCTGGTGCCCGGCGGCACGGCGGACCGCAAGGTCGTCGCGCAGACCGGCGGTCTGGCGGAGGTCGCCATCGCCGTGTGACGGCGGTGCACGTGGCTCAATGAACGGCCGGAGGGCCGCACCCCTGGGGGTTGGACGCTTACCAGGACGAGGGTGCGGTCCTCCGGCTTTTTCCTGCTCACGGTCCGGCTTACGCTGGAGACATGTACGCGCGAAGGCGGCACGTCTACTTCGCCATGATGGGCGCCTGCCTGGCCCTGTTCGTCCTGGCCTGGGCGGTCGTACGCCTCTGGTCGATTCCCGTCGCCGTCGGCATGTGCGTGGTCGCCATGGTCATCCCGCCGCTCGCCGCGATCGTCGCCAACCGGCGTGGTCCTGAGGACCGCTGGTGGGACGACCCCTCGGGGGACCGGAAGTCGGACGACTGGTGGGACGAACTCGACGGCAAGAAGCGCCGGCCGCCTCAGTAGCGTTCGGCCATTTCCGAATCGTAATCAGCGGGTGCACAACCCTCAGTGGGACTGGTGGGTCTTGTGTGCGCGCAGATACGGAAGCTGCGCTTCTAAGTCCTGTAAGTCCTGTGGGGGGACACGTTGGAAACGCAGTTGGAGGCACCGGAGAGACCGGAGCGGCGGCGCGGACGTGCGCTCATGCTGGTCGCGGCGGGGGCCCTGTTGGGCGTGGTCGCGGGGGTTTGCACCGGTTATGTGATCCAGGCGGACCGGAAGCCCACGGGCCTCGGACCGCTCTCGCAGCACGAGGTGCGGCAGGCCAAGAGCGTGGCCGAGGCGCCGGTGCCCGAGGTGGACCGTCAGGCCGAGCACGAGGTGGACCTGCGCAAGCTGCTGCTCAAGCGGCCCAAGGGCACGACCGGGGGCAAGAGCCGCTGGGTCAGGCTGGACGACTTCGCCCAGGGCTACACGAGGCCGGGCAGCGCCTTCAGCAACTTCAGCGAGGCGGAGATCCGGCGCACGGCGGAGGTCCGTTGGGTCCAGGGGTACTCGGCCGTGACGATCCAGCTGGTCCAGTTCAGGGAGGAGAGCACGCTCAAATCCGCTGAACACCTCAGTGTGCAACAGGGGTTCGCCGCCGAGGACAGCAGTGAGAAGGCCATTCCGGGCAGCATCGACGGCTCGGTCTACGTCGCCGATGAGCCCCGTCGCAAGGCCGGCTACCTGCCGAATTACCACGCCGCCGCCCATGCCCGCAGCGGCGATGTGGTCATGCACATCTATCTGTCGGACACCCGCCCGATCAGCATGAAGCGCGCCATGGACCTCGCCGAGCGCCAGTGGGAGCGACTGTGACCCAGCCTGAAATCCTGCAGTCCTCCGAGCACTTGGAGCCCTCGGACCCGTCGGATGCCGAAGGCTCCCCGGAGACCTCGGCGCCCCGGCGCCCACGTCGGGCGCTCACCCTCGCCCTGACCACCGTCCTGGCCCTCGCCGCGCTCGGCTCCGGCATCGGCTACACCGTGGTCAAGGTCGACGACGCCGACCGTACGGCCCCCACCAAGGCCTGGAAGAAGCCGAAGGACGCCAAGCCCGGCAAGGACGCCTCGCGCTGGACCGCCGAGGGACGCACCGACACCGCGCTCGCCAAGAGGCTGCTCCCGGTCCCGGGCCAGTATGAACTCGGCCCCGACATCGATGAGTACGGCAATGACGTGGTGCTGAGCGGCAGGGAAGCCGAGGCGGTGCTCAAGGAGACCGGGCGGGGCCTGTCGGCCACCGAGCGCCGGAGCCACCGCAAGGCCATCGACCGGCTGCGCATCGAGGGCATCGGCATGCGCTCGTACCAGGGCGAGTACGGCGACACGTTCGTCGCCGAAATCACGCTGGCGCAAATGAAGAACGGCAAGGCGCTGCGCGAACTCACCGAGTTCCAGGGCGAGTTGGCCGATGCCTTCCGGGGTTACCTGCGCAAGGGCCCGAAGATCGAGGGCCACAAGAACGCCCAGTGCTTCCTGCCGCCCAAGGACTCCAAGAACAAGCTCGACCAGATGTTCTGCACGGCCCACGTCGACAACGTGCTCGTCTCCTTCACGGCGTACGGGGCCAAGCCCTTCGACACCGAGGAAGCGGCCGTCCTGCTGCGCGACCAGCTCGACCACATCGACGCCCCGGGGGAGTACGTATGACCGAGCAGGCCGGACAGACCGGGCAGGCCGAGCGGCATGGGCTGACCGAGCAGATCAGCCCCGTCGAACTGGTCGCCACCACGGAGCCCGCCCCCGACGCACCCGAGGCACCCGCCAAGAAGGACCGCCGGATCCTGCGCGCAGTCCTCCGCTGGACCGCCGCCGTCGTGGCCTTCGGTGCCTTCGGAGCGGCGTCCGCGTACGCCGTCACCGAGAAGACGCGCACCGATCTGCCGGGCCTCGCCACCGAGAGCGACGGGCGCTGGGACTACCCGGAGATCGTCAAGCCGCCGCTGCCCGAGGGGGCGCCCGTCGCCGGGCTCTCGGACACGAACGAGGCCGAGATCCACCACGCCGACCTGCGCAAGCTCCTCCTGCCGCTGCCCAAGGGCGCCAAGGAGGACCGGAGCCTGCGGGGCAAGGGCGGCTGGCTGCCGGTCGGCCGCTATCTGGCGGCGTACGACAAGGTCGAGCGCGAGAGCCTGCGCTCAGCCCTCGACGGCAGTGCGCTGCGGCACATCGCGGCCCGTGGCTGGACCATGCCCGACGGCACCCGTACGCAGATCTATCTGCTGCGCTTCAAGACCGGGCCCTGGGCCATCGACTACTACCAGACTGAGATGGGCGGCGGCCTCGACCCCAACCGCCTGCTCACCGGCGTCAAGGAAGCCGAGATCGACAAGGCCTTCCCCGAGAACGTCACCGTCGAAGGCACCGAGCTCGACGTCTACGACGAGACGAAGCCCCGGGGCAAGGACCAGACCCGTCAGGCCTACGTCGTCGCCGGCGACACCCTCGCCCTGATCGTCCAGTCCAGGAAGGGCGCCGCCGAGGCGGTCCCCTTCCACCAGACGGTGATCCTGCAGAACCAGCTCCTCGGCTGACCTGCGGGGCGGGCGGCCCACGCGGCCGACCTCACAGAGAGAGCCGGGCCCACGCCGACTAAGCTGGGGCCCGGCCCTTTACTGCCCATCCCGCTCATCGAGGAGCACCACGTGCTTGAGGCATTCTTCTCAGCCCTGCTGGTTCTGGTCTGCGTCGGCGTTCTCGCCTTCGCCGGGCTGACCGTGAAGAAGCTGTACCAGGGTCAGCGCTGACCATCACCCGTACTGACCTGCACTGACACCTGTACTGAAAGCCGCTCATGATCGAGATCCCGTCCGACCTCCATCCTGACCTCCGACCGCTCGCCTTCCTGCTCGGAAACTGGGCCGGTGCGGGCGTCTCCGACTTCCCGGGTGCCGAGAAGTGCAACTTCGGGCAGGAGGTCACCTTCAGCCAAGACGGCCGTGACTTCCTCGAGTACCACTCGCACACCTGGGTCCTCGACGCCGAGGGCAACAAGGTCAAGCCGCTGGAGTCCGAGTCCGGCTTCTGGCGCATCGACAAGGACCGCAAGGTCGAGGTCGTGATGGTCCGCGACGACGGTGTCGTCGAGGTCTGGTACGGCGAGCTCGCCGACAAGAAGCCGCAGATCGACCTGGCCACGGACGCCGTCGCGCGCACCGCCGCCTCGGGTCCGTACAGCGGTGGCAAGCGGCTCTACGGCTATGTGAAGAGCGACCTCATGTGGGTGGGCGAGAAGCAGACCCCCGAGGTGCCGCTGCGGCCGTACATGTCCGCGCAGCTGAAGAAGGTCGTCTCGCCCGAGGACGTCGCCGCGATGGCGCGCAACCTGGGCGATCTGCCGGACGACGGCATCGCGTTCTTCAAGTAGATCGCGTTACTCAAGCAGTACGCAGAGAATTCTCAGGTTCCTTTGAGGCGGGGCCGGTACTCCTGGAGGAGTGACCGGTCCCGCCACAGTGCTTCTCGCCGACGACGAGCCCCTCATCCGTGCGCAGCTCGCCCAGACGCTGCAGCTGGCCGGCCTCGAAGTGATCCCCGTGGCCAGCGGTGTCGAGGCCCTCAACGCCGCGTGCGCCGGGGCGCCGACGCCCGATCTGGTCGTCCTGGACGCCGAGCTGCCGGGGCTCGACGGCCACGAGGTCGCCCGCATCCTGCACCGCGAGGCGCACCCCGTCCGCGTACTGCTGATCACCAAGCCGTACCGCCTGGAAGACGTCGTCCGCAGAACTCAAGCGCTCCTCGAGCAGAGTGCCGCCTAGACTGGCCGTGTGGTGAGCACCGACTGGAAGAGCGACCTGAGGCAGCGCGGCTACCGGCTGACGCCGCAGCGGCAGCTTGTGCTCGAAGCCGTGGACGCCCTGGAGCACGCGACCCCGGACGACATTCTGGGCGAAGTGCGCAAGACGGCGTCGGGCATCAATATCTCGACCGTCTATCGCACCCTCGAACTCCTCGAAGAGCTGGACCTGGTCAGCCACGCGCACCTCGGGCACGGCGCCCCGACCTACCACCTGGCGGACCGGCACCACCACATCCATCTGGTCTGCCGGGACTGTACGAACGTCATCGAGGCCGATGTCGACGTCGCCGCCGAGTTCACGCAGAAGCTGCGCGACACCTTCGGTTTCGACACCGACATGAAGCACTTCGCGATCTTCGGCCGGTGCACGGACTGCACCAAGAAGGCCAAGGCGGGCGAGGCTCGTACGACAGCCCCGGGGGCCGGGGAATAAGACGGTCCGCGTACGGGTCGTAGGGTGAGTGAACATGAAGAGCCCCTTGCTGTCCCTGCCCGGCGCCGTCGCGGGCGAAGGCGTCGACGAAGGCGTGGCCGCGCACTACGGCGACCTGTTCCGTGAGCAGCGCGCCCTCGCCGACGGCAGCGGATTCGTCGACCTCTCGCACCGCGGCGTCCTCACCGTCACCGGCGACGACCGCCTCAGCTGGCTGCACCTGCTGCTCACCCAGCACGTCACCGACCTCCCGGCCGGCCAGGCCACCGAGGCGCTGATCCTCTCCGCGAACGGCCACATCGAGCACGCGCTCTATCTGGTCGACGACGGCGAGACCACGTGGGCGCACATCGAGCCGGGCACGCAGGACGAGCTGATCGCGTACCTGGAGTCGATGAAGTTCTTCTACCGGGTCGAAGTGGCCGACCGCACCGAGGAGTTCGCGGTCGTGCACGTCCCGGCCGGTTCGATCGCGCCGGTCCCGGAGGGTGCGACCGTCCGGGAGACCGCGTACGGCCGCGACCTCTTCCTGCCGCGCGCTTCTCTGGAGTCGTACGCCGACGGGCACGGCCCCGCCATCGGCCTGCTCGCCCACGAGGCGCTGCGCGTCGAGGCGCACCGCCCGCGCCTCGGCTTCGAGACGGACCACCGTACGATCCCGCACGAGCTGGGCTGGATCGGCACCGCCGTGCACCTCCAGAAGGGCTGCTACCGCGGCCAGGAGACGGTCGCCCGCGTGCACAACCTGGGCAAGCCCCCGCGCCGCCTGGTCTTCCTGCACCTCGACGGCAGCGAGGTGCACCTGCCCGGCCACGGCGCCGAGATCCGCCTCGCCGCGGACGGGCCCGAGGGCCGCAAGCTGGGCTTCGTCACGACCTCGGCCCGCCACCACGAGCTGGGCCCGATCGCCCTGGCCCTGGTGAAGCGGAACGTACCCCTGGACGCCGACCTGCTCGTCGACACCACGGCCGCCGCGCAGGAAGTCGTGGTCGAGCCGTGAGGGCGGTCGTCCAGCGGGTGGACGGCGCGAGCGTCGTCGTCGAGGGGGAGACGGTCGGGGAGATCGACGGCGAAGGGCTCTGCGTCCTGGTCGGCGTCACGCACGAGGACACCAAGGAGAAGGCGGCCCAACTCGCCCGCAAGCTCTGGTCGTTGCGCATCCTCGCCGACGAGAAGTCATGCAGCGACATCGACGCACCGCTGCTCGTGATCTCCCAGTTCACGCTGTACGGGGATGCGCGCAAGGGCCGCCGTCCCACGTGGAACGCGGCCGCCCCCGGCGATGTGGCCGAGCCGCTCGTCGAGGAGGTCGTGGCCCAGCTGCGCTCGCTCGGCGCGACGGTGGCGACGGGGCGGTTCGGGGCGCAGATGCGGGTCTCGCTGACGAACGACGGGCCCTTCACGGTGCTGCTCGACATGTGAGGCACATGCGCGGGCAGTGCGCCGGCACATGCGTGGGCACATGCGCAGGGCAATTTCCGGTGCCGTGCACGGCGCGTAGGGCAAATCCCGGCGCCGTGTAAAGCGGAATCGGTACGTCACACTCCCTCGGCCTATCCGCCAATTAATGCCATGCACCTATCCGGGTCCGATCGAGTGCACTCCGCCACATCTCGGGCACGCGGGGTGGCACCATGCTGCACACGCGGTGCGCCGCACCGGTCGAGGGGACGGACAGACGCCATGAGCACACCGAGCACCGGGCAGCCGTCCGGCTCTGTACCGACCGCGCGCAGCGCCGGGCCGGTCACGCCCCGGCCGCCCACCCAGCGCACCGGCAGCCCGGGCGGCGGCGGGGGCCGGCTGCCCGAGGTCCCCGATCACGACCTGGCCGTCCTGCGCCTGCCCGAGCTGCGCGGACTGCGCCGGGCGTCCCAGCAGGACGAGGCGGACCTGAGCTATGTGCGCCGCCTGCTCCAGGGACGCATCGACATCCTGCGGGCCGAGATCGCCCGCCGCCGAGACCCGGCGGCGCCCGCCCCCGAGGCCGCCGTCGTCGAGCGGCTCTCCGAGATCCTCACCGACGCCCCCTCCACGCACCGCTCCTCCGCCCGCCACGTCACGCTCGGCACCCCGCACGGTGAGGAGTACCGGCGCCTTGCCGCCGAGATGCTCTCCGAGGTCGAGCTGAGCGACCTCGACGCCCGGACGGACGAAGAGCTGCACACCGCGATGGGACGCCTGGTCCGCTACGAACAGCAGGTTTCCCGGCGCCGGCAGCGCCTCCAGCGCACCGCCGACGATTGCAGTGCGGAGATCGCCCGCAGGTACCGTGAAGGCGAAGCACAAGTAGACGACCTGCTCACCTGACCCACCGGTCTCGGGAGCGGGCCCGCACCGCCCCGGAAGGCCGACGATGACCTCCACCGCTCCTGCCAGCCCTGCCGCCATACCGCCGGTCCTTGCCGAAGTCGTACGTTCCGGCTTCGTCGAGGGCCATCATCGGGGCTCACTGGTCCTGCTCGCGGCCGACGGGAGTGTGGACCTTGCGATCGGCGATCCGGCCGCGCCCGTCTATCCCCGCTCGTCCAACAAGCCGATGCAGGCCGCGGCCATCCTGCGGGCCGGGCTCGACCTCGCGGGCGAACGCCTGGCGCTGACCGCCGCAAGCCACTCCGGGGAACCCTTCCACCTGGATCTCGTACGCAAGATGCTGGCGCAGCACGGGCTGTCCGAGTCCGACCTGCAGTGCCCGCCGGACCTGCCGCTCGACGCGGTCGAGGCCGAGGCGTATCTGGCCGCCGGGCAGGTGCGGGAGCGGGTCACCATGAACTGCTCGGGCAAGCACACCTCGATGATCGCCGCGTGCGCGCACAACGGGTGGCCGACCGAGAGCTATCTGGCTGCCGACCACCCGTTGCAGCTGCTTGTACGTGAGGTGGTCGAGGAGGCCGCGGGGGAGCGGGTCGCCTCCGTGGGCACGGACGGGTGCGGGGCGCCGCTGATGGCGATCAGCCTGGTGGGCCTCGCGCGTGCCTTCCGGCACTTCGTGCTCGCTCCGGAAGGGACGGCCGAGCGGCGGGTCGCGGATGCGATGCGCGCGCATCCGGAGTTCGTCGCCGGGACGCGTCGCCCCGACACCTGGCTGATGCGGGAGGTGCCGGGTTCCCTGTCGAAGATGGGGGCGGAGGCGGTCCAGGCGGTGGCGCTGCCGGACGGGCGGGCGCTGGCGTTCAAGGTGGACGACGGCTCGACCAGGGCGCTCGGGCCCGTGCTGGCCCGTTCCCTGCGGATGCTGGGCGTCGACGCCCCTGTGGTGGACCGGATCGGGCGGTCGCCGCTGCTGGGCGGGGGCGTCGAGGTGGGCGAGATACGCGCGGCGTTCTGAGGGACGACGTCAAACGCCGGACGGGCTGACTCGGTCAGCCCGTCCGGCGTTTGAGGAAAGTCGCAGAAGGCCTTGGCTGAACCGGGCTCCCGGCTCCCCTCCGGAAGGGAGCCCGGTCAGCCGGACTGGGCGAGGAGCGCGACGATGAGGACGGCTCCGATGCTGCTGAACCAGGTGTTCTTCGCCTTGAGACCGATGGTCAGAATGACGAACGCGATGATGCCGAGCGGTCCGTACTTCCACTGGATGAGCTGCTCGAAGAGGATGGCGAGTGCTGCGATGGCGATGGCGATGATCGGCATGACGTCCCCCTGACGGTCCAGTTGGCGTCCTGTGAGGTTCCGCCGCCAGCCAGGTCTCTTGGTGGCCAACCTCTAGGACTTCTGACCATGTTCATCAAGTTGGTAACCAACTCACTGGAGTTATCTCCGCAAGGAATGGCTCTAACACCACCTTCACTGCAACTGCCCAAAGATGGCGGGAAGTTGTACAGTTTTGATGTGAGCTTGGAGCCTGCTGCCCATGGCGTCGCACGCGACGCTCAGGCCGACGCCGAGACCCGAGAGGTCGACGACGCCGCCGAGGTGAATGGCGCGGGCAGAAGCGCGCGACCTGCGGGGCCTGAGCGGCCCGAGCGGCCCGAGCGGAAGAAGTCCCCCGGCGAGGTCGCCGACGAACTGCGGTCCAGGATCAGGTCCGGACGGCTGCGGCCCGGCCAACGGATGCCCACCCAGGCGAAGTTGGCAGACGAGTTCGGCGTGGAGCGCGGTGCGGTCCGTGAGGCGCTGCGCACCCTGCAGGCGGAGCATCTGCTGGCCAATGTGACCAAGGGAAGCCCGGCGACGGTCGCCGACCGGGTGACGCATGCCTTCGCAGGTCCGGGCTCGGCGCCGCAGCCCACCATGGTGACGCTCGGGCCGCGGATCACCCAGGCGTTCGCCCGGGAGCACGTCGTGATCGACGCCATCTGTCTCACCTCCGTCTCGCTCACCCTGGCCATCGGGGAACCGCTGCGGCAGATCCACGCGGGACAGCGAAAACCGGCCAGGATCGATGTACGGGTGATGCTGCCGAGCCGCAACATCGACCTGGCCTTCCCGGTCCGGGTCAATGGTCCGCGTGCGGCCGACGGCGACCCGGTGCACAGCAAGTGGCTGGCCCAGCGCAATGCCCAGGGCCAGGTGCTGCGGCACAATCTGCAGGCGCTGCGGTCCTCGCACGGCATCGATGTGAATGTGGAGTTCCGGGCGCTGCCGTTCACGCCGCCGGTCAAGCTCTATCTGCTCGGCGGCGAAGAGGCGCTCTTCGCGTACTACACCCTCACCAAGCGCGGTGAGGAGATCGACCACGAGTACACGGAGATGTACGACGCACAGGGCATCCAGTCGATGCTCTTCGCCTTCGAGCGGGGGGCCGGACTGCGCGACACCACCTTCGTCGAGCAGTCCCATCTGTGGTTCGACGCGCTGTGGAACACGATCAGCCAGGACCTGCTGCTGTCCGAGCCGCGGCACGGATCGCCAGGACACGGATCATCGGGACACGGATCGTCAGGGCAAGAGCCCTCAGGGCGCGGGTCGCGTCATCATGAGGACGAGCACTATCGCTCCGATCGAGCTGCACGTGGGATTCCTGGCCTTGATGCCGATGGTGAGCAGTAGCAGACCGATGATCCCCATCGGTCCGTACCGCCAGCTGACAAGCGACTCGAACCCCACCACGAAGGTGGCACCGAGTAAGGCGATGAAAGGCATCCTGCTTCCCCCTCCCTTGCCATCTTGGCTGAGTTGGTAACCAACTCCATTGAAGTTGTCCCCACTTGGTCACCAGTCATAAACAACTTCCCAACACCTGACGGGAGATGGCTGGGAGTTGTACCGTTTGGTCGTGACCCAGGAGAACGTTGTGGTGAACGGCAGAAAGCCCTCGTACCAGGACATCGCCGACGAGCTGCGCGACCGCATCAAGAGCGGTGACCTGCCCCCCGGCAGCCGGTTGCCAACTCAGGCGAAGTTGGCAGACGAGTTCGGCGTGGAGCGCGGTGCGATCCGCGCGGCACTGAAGGCCCTCGCGGACGACGGGCTGCTGATCAATGTCACCAAGGGCAGCCCGCCGCAGGTCGCGGCCGCCGCCACCCAGGCCGCGGCGGAGCCGCAGCCCACGATGGTCGGTCTGGCTCCGCGCATGACCGAGGCGTTCTCCGCCCGGCAGGTCCGCATCGACGCGATCTGTCTCACCGCGGAGACCCTGATGCTGGCCCTCGGCGAGCCGCTCCGCCAGATCCACGAGGGCCGGCTGCACCCCGAGTCCGTGACCGTCCGCATCCTGCTGCCCAGCAGCCAGATCGACCTGGCCTTCCCGGTGGCGACCGAGGAACCGGACGACGGCAACCCCGTACACAGCCGCTGGCTGGCCCAGCGCAACGCCCAGGGCCAGGTGCTGCGGCACAATCTGCAGGCCCTGCGGTCCTCGCACGGCATCGATGTACAGGTCGAGTTCAAGGCCCTGCCGTTCACGCCGCCGATCAAGCTCTATCTGCTCAACGGCAGCGAGGCGCTCTTCGCGTACTACTTGGTGACCAAGCGCGAGGAGGAGATCGACAGCGCCCGCTTCGAGATGTTCGACGTCCTCGGCACGCAGTCGCTGCTCTTCTCGTTCGAGCAGCGGGCGGGGCAGCGGGACGAGGCGTATGTGCAGGAGTCGCAGAAGTGGTTCGACGCCCTCTGGAACACGATCAGCCTGGACCTGACACTCTCTTAGGTGACTGCTGATTCGAGAATCGATTCGATGCGGGTGGGCCAGGTGACCGAAGAGCTCAAGCGGCTGGTCTGGGCGGCAGAGAATGTGCTCTTCGACTTCGACGGGCCCATCTGCCGACTCTTCGCGGGCCGTTCGGCGCAACAGGTCTCCGAAAACCTGGAGTCCTGGCTCGACGCCGAGGGCCGGGGTGCGCTCCTGACCAAGGACGAGAGAGGGGCGGCGGACCCGATTTCCCTGCTGCACAAGGCCGACGCTCGTGACACGGAGGGCGCCGTCCTGCACGCCTTCGAGGCCACGCTCGCAGCGGAGGAGCTACGTGCCGCGGACACGGCCTACCCCACTCCGTACGCGGACGTGCTCATCCAGACCTGGAGCGCGCTGGGCGTGGGGCTCGCGATCGCCAGCAACAACTCCGAGGGTGCGGTGCGGCGTTACCTGGAGATCCGCTCCCTCTCACGCTGCTTCGCCGGGCACATCTACGGCCGCTCGCACGAGCTGCACCGCCTCAAGCCGCATCCCGACTGCGTCTACCGAGCCCTCGACTCCCTGGGTGCGGACGCGGCGGGCTCCCTGATGATCGGGGACACCCCGGCCGACTTCGAGGCGGCGCGCAAGGCCGGGGTCGCCTTCCTGGGCTACGGCCGCGACGAGCGCCGCGAGCAGCGGCTCCGGGCGGCCGGGGCCGAGCACGTGGTCGGCTCGCTGGAGCCGGTGCTCAAGCTGGTCCGCCGCCGGCCGCACGGCGAGTAGGCCTCACAGCTGAGCCGGCGAGACCGCGACCAAGGTGACCCCCACCGCCGCGCAGGCAGTGCTGCGCGCGCGAACGCCGACGCCGATCAGCAGCAGGCCGATCAGCGCCAGGGCCCCGCCCTTCAGCTGCACCGTCTGCTGCACCCACATGACCAGCAAGCCCGTCACCAGCTCGACCGCGATCATTCTCCCCACCCACTTCCCTGCCAATTGGACTGATTGGACTTGAAGTGGTTGTCCCCGGTCGAGAAGATCAGGACACCAACAGGCCTATGGCATATGAGATTTGACTGAAAGTGGTTTGTAGGCTGACTGGTGGAGGTACGGTCGGCTTGTGAGCGACGGTCGGGCCGGCGACGGAGGCGGCAAGGAGTTCCAGCGCGTCTCCGACGTGCTGCACGCTCGGCTGTCCGACGGCACCTATCCCATGGGGCATCGCCTTCCCTCGCAGCGTGAACTGGCCCAGGAGCTCCATGTCTCCCGGGACACCATCCAGCGGGTCTTCGCGGAGTTGGTCAACGAGGAGTGGATCGAGTCCCGGCAGGGCAGCGGCTCGCGCGTGGTGCGGGCCCAGGAAGTCCGCTCGAGTCCGCCGCAGGACCGTGGGGAGCCGATCACGCTCGGCCCGTTGATCTCGGCCGCCTTCGAGAGCCCGCGGGTGAGCCTCGATGTCTTCACGCTGACGTCTGAATCGCTGGATACCCACATCAGGCTGCAGGCAGAACGGGTACGTGCCGGGGTGATCTCCCCCGACCAGATCAACGTGCGCATGCTCCTGCCGTCGGAAGCGATACCGCACCCCTATCCGCGTGCCAAGAACGACAGCGACGACACGCGCCCGCAGGAGCGTCTCAAAGAGATCACCCGCAGGCACACCTACTCGCTGCGGACCCTCTTGCGGGACCTTCAAGTCGAGAGGCTGGTGCCTGCCACCCGGTTGGAGATCCGCCGAGTACCACTGACCCCGGCCAACAAGCTGTACCTGCTCAATGGGACGGAGGCGCTGTTCGGTCCGTACGAGGTCCTGGAGCGCCCGATCCTGCTCGACAGCGGTGAGGAGATCGAGGCCCTCGACGTCCTCGGCCTGGGCTCGCCCCTCGCTCACTTCGTGAAGGACGACGACCCCCGCTCCCAGCGCTCCGTCTTCGTCACCTCCATGCAAGCCTGGTTCGACTCCTGCTGGAACCTGCTCGCGGAGGACTGCGTCTGACCGGCTGAGTCCGGGATTGCTCCACCGACAATCCACTCAAGGGTTGCATTCTCCTGTTGTGGCAGGGGATACCCGAAGCCGGACACTAGGGTGTGCAACGCCAAGCAGTCTGACGTCCCGCGTGTGCATCCAGGAGGGTCCGTGGGTGACGCATCGCCTGTTCCAGGTCCCCCTCCGCGAGGGGGATCGGCGGATGATGCGTACGACGCGTTCGTACGTCACGCGAGGGTCCACGGGGAGATGACCCGGGGGCACCACAACCGGAACTTCCTCGTCCCGCTGACGGTGCAGATGGCACCCCATGTGGGCCGCTCGCCCGGTGTCCCGGTGCTGGTCCGGGAGCGAAGGCGCGACGCGTTGTCCGTGGTGATCCGGACCTGGCCGGTCGAGGCCGACATCCTGACCGCGCTCGACGGGGTGTTGCCGTACGTCCCTGAGTGCCTGGCACGGCGTGACGGGAGTGCGGTGCACAGCTATGTGGAGGGCGTACCGCTCTCCGCGATCTGCCCGGACGGGAAGCCCGTCGACCCGCTCCAGGTCAAGGCGTTGGCCGGGCTGCTGGCCGAGCTGACCACCGTACGCCGGGACGACCTGCCGCGGCTGCCGGACGGCTGGCCACGTGTGGGGCGGGACCCCAGGGCTTTTCTGCGCACCCTCGCCGGGGCCGCCGAGCAAAAGATCAGGCAGCCCAATTGGCCTGCCTTTGGTGGGCTGTTCGCGGCGCTGGGGATTCCCGAGGACGCGATGCGACGGCTCGCCGAGCGGGTGCCTGCCATGACTCGTCGGCCGTACAGCCTCCTCCACACCGATCTGCACCGGGACAACGTGATCGTGTCCTATGGCGGCGACCCCCCGCTGGTCGGTGTCGACTGGGAGTTCGCCGGCTATGGCGACCCGCTGCACGACCTGGCCACCCACCTGGTGCGGATGCAGTACCCGCTCGACCAGTGGGACGAGGTGATCGAGGCCTGGGCCACGGCCGTCGAGGCGGTCCGGCCCGAGGCCGTCGCCGGACTGAGCCGGGACCTGCGCCACTACGTCGACTTCGAGCGGGCCCAGTCGGTCTACCCCGACGTCATAAGGGCGGCGGACTCACTGGGCAGCTCGCTCGACCCCACCCGCCTGACCGCCGGGGTCGAGGCCGTCCGGCGCGCGCTGGCCGCCGCGGCCGAGCCGCTGCGCCTGACCCGGATCCCCGACACCGAGGAGATCGAGCGGATCCTCTTCCGCCGGCAGGCGGCCCTGCTCGCCGCGCGCGGGCGCGACCCCTGGGTGCCCACGATCGGCTGGGAGCCGGACGTACGCATGCGGCAGCACGCCGGGTTCTCCGACGACGCCGTGCTCGAGGCCCTCCTCGCCGAGGGCGCCGCCCCCGCCGATCGTGTACTCAAGGGCACGGCGCACCTCAACACGGTCGTACGGGTCGACGGCTTCACCGAACCGGCCGTGGTCCGGCGCGAGATCAAGGCGGAGGGCCGCAGGGAGCGGAGCTTCCTCAGTGAGCACAAAGTGCTCGGCGCCATCCACGAATCGGAGGCCAAGGTCCGGGCGCCGCGTGTGCTCGCCCTGGGGAGCAGCCATCCCCCCGATGGTTACCGGCCGACGGGTTCGAGCCTGCGGGAGCCCTTTGCTCTTCATTCCTACGAAGGCCCCTCTTGGGAGTCCGACGCGAGCGCGGGCCATGGGGGCGGGTTCCGGCCGCCCAACCACCCCGTACACGGTCTGCTGCCGCACGAGGCCGACGACCTGGTCGACCAGTTGCACGAGCTCATCAAGGTGGACTTCGAGGAACTCGACCCGGCCGCACGGCAGTTGGACTTCTACAGCTGGCTGAGCGGGGAGGTGTCCCGCCTGGTCTCCGACCTGCCCAAGGAGTCCAAGGAGATGGCCCGCGTCCTCGGCCTGCCGGACGGGACCCGGCTGCAGGAGATCCTGGCTCGGCACCAGGTCGTCAAGCGTCAGGCAACCCTCCTGCACGGCGACCTCAACCCATGGAACCTGGTCCGCCGGAGCGACGGCCTCACCCTCATCGACTGGGAGATGGCGATGGTCGGCGACCCGCTCTACGACCTGGTCCGCCATATGCATCTCACGCCCACCCGGCCCGAGATCCGCGCCCGGATGTTCGCCCGCTGGAGCCGGAATCTGCCCGAGGTGTACACCACGGGCTGGCGGGACGACCAGCGCGTCTACCGCTGGATCGAGATCGTCCGCTCCGCCTACGTAGACCTGGACCGCCTGGTCACCGGCTCCCTCGACGCCCCCAACGTCCAGCGTGCGGTGGCCCGTTACGCCATGACCCTTGCGGATGCCACGGCCTCGCTGGGTCTGACCCGGCGGCCCACTGCCAATCCCCTTCTGGCGCTCGCCCTGCCTCAGGGCGAGCGCCGCCCGACGTAGACCGTCGACCCGACGCACATCGTCAAGCGGACGTAACCCCTCACCCCGTACGCCGCCGAAACAGCACCCCCGAAACCCCCACCGAAACCGCCAGGATCCCCGCACACCAGGCCAGCGCCGCCCAGGGCGTCGAACCGACCGGCTGCCCGAGCAGCAGCCCCCGCAGGGACTCGATCACCTTGGTCACCGGCTGGTGGTCGGCGAAGCCCCGCAGCCAGCCCGGCATCGACTCGGTCGGTACGAAGGCGCTGCTCGGGTAGGGCAGGAAGCTGACGAAGAAGGTGAAGCCGCCTGCCGCCTCCGGGGACTTGGCGAGCAGGCCCACCGCTGCCGAGAGCCAGGACAGGGCCAGGATGAAGGCGAGCAGCACTCCGATGGCGGCGCACCAGGCGCCGAAGGACGCCGAGGGGCGGAAGCCGATCGCGAAGGCGAGGGCGAAGACCAGGGCGGTGGCGACCATGTTGCGGGCGGCGGACGCCAGCACATGGCCGGTGAGGATCGCGGCGCCGCCGATGTCCAGGGAGCGGAAGCGGTCGATGATGCCGCTCTTGAGGTCCTCGACGACGGCCTGGGCGGTGTTCGCCGAACCGAAGCCGGCGCAGAGCAGCAGCACGCCGGGGACGACGTAAGTGACGTACTGAGTACCGGTGTTGATGGCGCCGCCGAAGAAGTAGACGAAGATCAGCAGCAGCATTACCGGGAGCGCCAGCGCGGTGATCAGCGCGTCGATGTTGCGGCGGCTGATGCGCAGCGAGCGGCCGGTCATGACCAGGGCGGCGTCAGACATGGGTCAGCTCCTTGCCGGTGGAAGGGCCGGTGGAAGGGCCGGTGGAAGTGCCAGGGGGTGTGAGCGCCAGGAATACGTCGTCGAGCGTTGCGGTGTGGAGGGAGAAGCGCTCGATGGTGGTTCGGGAAGGGTCCAACTCGTCGAGGAGGGAGCGGACTTCGCGAGCGTCGCCGTCCGTGGGGAAGCCGAGCGTGCGGGTGTCGGGTTCGCGGTGCGTCGCCTTGGGTGCGAGGCGCTGATAGCTCGCCGTGTCCGCGAGGACCACGTCGAGGCGGTGGCCCGCGACCCGTCGCTTCAGCTCGTCCGAGGTGCCCTCGGCGACCAGCGTCCCGCCGTGCAGCACGGCGATGCGGTCGGCCAACTGGTCGGCCTCCTCCAGGTATTGCGTGGTCAGGAACACCGTCGTGCCTTGCGTCGACAGCTCGCGCACCACCCGCCACAGCTCCTGCCGGCTGCGCGGGTCGAGGCCCGTCGTCGGCTCGTCCAGGAAGATCACCTCGGGTTCGCCGACCAGGGAGGCGGCGAGGTCGAGGCGGCGGCGCATGCCTCCCGAGTACGTCTTCACCCGGCGGTCGCCCGCCTCGGTCAGGTCGAAGCGCTCCAGGAGTTCGGCGGCCCGGGTGCGGGCGGCCGCGCGGGGCAGCCGGGTCAGGCGGGCCATCATCCGCAGGTTCTCGGCGCCGGTCTGCATCTCGTCCACCGCCGCGAACTGGCCGGTGAGGCTGATCGCGCGCCGGACTTCTGTGGTGTCCGCCCCGATGTCGTGCCCGGCGACCGTCGCGGTGCCCGAGTCCGGCGTGGTCAGGGTGGCCAGGATGCGGACGGTCGTGGTCTTGCCGGAGCCGTTCTGGCCGAGCAGGGCGTAGACGCTGCCGCTCGGCACGGTGAGGTCGAGGCCGCGCAGGACCTCGACCTCGCCGTAGCTCTTGCGCAGGTCCGTTGCCCGGATGGCGGGGGTGCGCACGCCTTCCGTCGCGCCGCCCGGCACACCTTCCGTCTCGTCTTCCATCACGCCCACCTCTCTATTGCGTAACCCTTACGCATTACTGTGTAAGGGTTACGCAGAACTAGGATGTGCGTCAAGCCGATGGCCGTAGACGCCGGTAGACGCCGGTAGACGGCGGTAGACGGCGGTGATCAGGCGCGAGGGAGGCGGCGTATGGGCCGGGAAGGCAGTGACGGCACGGGGCTGTCACCGAGTCTGGAAATGGCCTGGGGCCTGCGGGAACGTCCTTCCAAGGGGCCCAAGCCGGGGCTCAGCCTGGAGCGCATCGTGGATGCGGCGGTCGCCCTCGCGGCGAGCGAGGGGCTGGCCGCCGTGTCCATGGGGCGGGTCGCCAAGGAGCTGGGCGTCTCGACGATGTCGCTCTACCGGTACGTCGGGGCCAAGGACGAGCTGTACATCCTCATGCTGGAGGCGGTGACGCCGGAGCCGCCCGCCCCGCCGGGCGATGTCACCGGCTGGCGCGACCTGCTCGCGCACTGGGCCCGCAGCCAGCGCGCGATCTTCCACCGCAATCTGTGGGTCCTGCGCATCCCGGTCTCCGGGCCGCCCGCCTCGCCCAGGCAGCTCGCCTGGATGGAGGGCGGCCTGTCCGCCCTCGCCGGCACCGGGCTGGAGGAGGGCGAGAAGCTCGGGCTGCTCATGCTGGTCGGCGGCTTCGTACGCAACGAGGCCACGATCATGTCCGACATCGACGCGGCACTCACCGAGAGCGGCGCGACGCCGGACCAGATGATGGGCGGCTATGCGCGGACGCTGGCCGCGCTCACCGATCCGGAGGGTTTCCCGGCGATCACCCGGGTCCTCGCATCCGGCGTGCTGCAGCACGCGGACGAGCCGGACGCCGAGTTCGACTTCGGGCTCGACCGCCTCCTCGACGGGATCGAGGTCCTGGTCAACTCCCGTCGTTGAGCGTGGCGTCGTTGAGCGTGGCGTTGCTGAGCCTGCCCGTGAGCTCGCCGCTGAGCTCGCCCTTGAGCAGGTCGAGCAGCAGCCCGTCGGCCCACACGCCCCGCCGGTGGTCGAACCACTGCTGCCGCAGCACCCCCACCGGGTGGAAGCCGAGCCGCCGGTAGCAGGCGATCGCCGGCTCGTTCTCCGCCGCCGGGTCGATGGTGAGGCGGTGATGGCCGCGGACGTCGGTCAGCCAGCGGGCCAGGGTCACGATGGCGTCCGTGCCGTAGCCGAGGCGGTGCTGGTCCGGGTGGACGAAGACGTCGATCGAGGCGTGCCGGAAGTCCGGGTCCGTCTCCTCGTCCCACTGGATCATGCCGACCGTCTCGCCCTTGACGGTGATGGCGAGCTGATGCTGCTCCGGGTCGGCGAGATCGCCCGCCGGATCGGGCCAGTGCCACCAGCGGGCGACCTCCTCGGTGTCGAGCGCGGCCCGGAAGGCGGGCAGGTCGTCCACGGTGGCGGGCCGGAGCGTCACGGTTATGCCGCGCAAGTAGTCCACCCCCTCATTGTCCGGGGTTGGACTACTCGCTGTCAGGCCTCCGGATTCCACTGTCCGGAATTCAGAACCCGCTTTCCGGTTCTGAATGCTCTGCCGGCCGTACGTGTGTGACTGCGCCCTCTGCTGGCCGTACGTGTGTGACTGCGCCCGTTGCGCGTGTCCGAGTACGCCGGTTGTGCGCCGGTGAGTGCGCCCCGCCCTCACACTGCGAGCAGCACCTTCCCGAGCAGCGTCCGAGCCTCGATCGCCGTGTGCGCGTCGGCCGTACGGTCCAGCGGGAAGGCCTCGCCGATGATGGGCCGCAGCCGTCCCTCGGCCGCCTGTGCGTAGGCCCTGACCCGCAGGTGCCGCTGGTCCTCCGGGTCGAACTGCAGGTTGCCGATGCCGAGCAGGGTGATGCCGCGACGCTCCGCCTCGGCCTGGTCGAGCGGTGCGAAGCCGCCGGTCGGGGCGCCGTGCGCGGAGAAGCGCCCGCCGTCGGCGGCCAACGGGAAGGCGGCGGTGCCGAGTCGGCCGCCCACGCCGTCGAGCACGACGTCCGCGCCGCCCCCGCCGAGCGCCTTGCGGGCCTGCTCGGGCCAGTCCTCGTACGTCGCGTCGATGGCGTGGTCCGCCCCCAACTCCCGTACCAGCGCCAGCTTGTGCTCCCCGCGGGCCACGGCCACGACCTCGGCCCCGCGGGCGTGCAGCAGCTGGACGAGGAGGGTGCCCATGCCGCCCGAGGCGCCCAGGAGCAGCACCTTCTCGCCCGGCTCGACGCCGGTCACGTCGAGCAGGCCGAGAGCGGTGACGGCATCGGTCATCAGGGCGGCCGCATCCCGCAGTTCCAGGCCTGCGGGCACCGGGGTCAGGGTGTCCACGGCCCGCGCGACCCGCTCGGCGGAACCCCCGGTGAAGCCGGACGAAGAGACGACGCAGCGCCCGATCCAGGCCTCGTCGACGCCCTCGCCGACCTCGCGGACCGTCCCCGCAACGCCGTTACCCGGCACGTACGGAGGCTCGACCGGGAAGTACTCCTGGCCCCAGCCGGACCTGATCTGCGTCTCCACGAAGATGGTGTCGACGTACGCCACATCGATCACGACCTCGCCGGGGCCCGCCACCGGGTCGGGTGCCTCAATGGTCTCGATCACCTCGGGGCCACCGAACTTGGTCACCTGTGCCACGCGCATGTCGCTCACTCCTCGCCGTAAATCCGTAAGTCCGTACGTGAGTACGTCGGTCGGTATGGGAGGAGTCTGTGACCTCAACTTAGGTTGAGGTCAAGCCCGTTCCGCAACTGACCGAAGCCCAGCTCCGCCGCCGTCACCGCGTCCTCGTACGCCGCGTCCGCGCTCTCGCCCGCCGCGACCCGGCGCCAGTTCTCCAGCGCGAGCGTGCGCTGCACCGCCACGATCTGGCCGGCCGCGAGCAGCGCCCCGATCCCACCGCCGAGCGCCTCGGCGAGGGCCGCCTCCGAGCGGGTCTGGTACGTGTGCATCCGGGCCACCAGGGACGGTGTCCCGTACAGGAGCCGCATGAAGGCGAGCACTCCCGGGTGGTCGTTGAGCCCGGTCACGGGGTCGCGCTGTGCGAGTCCGGCGAGGAAGTGGTCCCGCAGCGCGTCCAGGGCCGCCTTGCCCTGTGGGTGTGCGGCCACGATGCGGCTCGCCTCGTCCTCGTGGTCCTGGAAGCGGTGCAGGACCAGGTCCTCCTTGGCCGGGAAGTACCGGAACAGGGTCGGCTTGGAGATCTCGGCCGCCGCCGCGATCTCGGCCACCGAGACCTTGTCGAAGCCCTTCTCCAGGAAGAGCGCGATGGCCGTCTCGCTGAGCTCGGCGTACATCCGCTGCTTCTTGCGCTCGCGCAGGCCCATCGCCGCTGTCCCTGCTTCCATCCCTGCCCCTGCCCCTGCTGCTGCCATGCACCGCATCGTACGGCAGATGAATACGGGTTACAAATGTTACTCGGTTACGTTATTCTCTTCGGCATGGACTCACTCGACTCGCTCGACCGTGCACTCAGCCAGGAACGGACCTTCCACGACGCCTGCCGCACCGCCCTGACCGCGATGGTCGAGGGTGCGGTCGAGCAGGTCGTGGTCGGTGAGGACGTCTCGGCGTCCGGCGCCGACGCGGAGGTGCTCGGATACCGCTTCCGCAGCCATGCCAAAGCCATGCGCGAACTCCCCGAGGGGCCGCTCTTCTTCGGCCGCCTCGACTTCGCGGACGACCCCGCGACGGCCGGGGACCATCGCGCGCAGAGCTACCACATCGGCCGTCTGCGCATCACCGAACACCCCGCCGCCCCACCCCTGGTGGTCGACTGGCGCGCGCCCGTGTCCCGCGCCTTCTACCAAGCGGGCGCCCGCGACCCGCAGGGCGTGGCGGTGCGCCGCCGTTTCGGATGGGCGCCCGGCAGCCTCGGCGACTCGGGCGACCTGACCGGGATGGAGGACGAACACCTGATAGTGACGGGCGAACACCCGGGCGTGGAGGGCGAGTCGGCGGGGCCCAGTGCGATCCTCGCCGGTGAGATCGAGCGCCCGCGCGTCGGTCCGATGCGGGACATCGCCGCGACCATCCAGCCCGAGCAGGACGACCTCGTACGCGCCGGACTCGGCACCTCCGTCTGCGTCCAGGGCGCCCCGGGCACCGGCAAGACCGCCGTCGGCCTGCACCGGGCCGCGTACCTCCTCTATACGCACCCGCAGCGCATCCAGCGCTCCGGACTCCTCATCCTCGGCCCCAACCGCACCTTCCTCTCCTACATCTCGGAGGTGCTCCCGGCCCTCGGTGAGACCGGCGTACGGCAGTCCACCGTGCTCGACGAGATCGCCCGGCAGCCGGTGCGGGGGAGCGACGAGGAGCGGGCCGCGGCCGTGAAGCACGACGCGCGCATGGCCGAGGTGCTGCGTCGGGCGCTGTACGCGCGAGTGGCGGCGCCCGTGGATTCGCTTGCGGTGCCGGACGGTTCGTACCGCTGGCGGATCGGGCTCGGGACGCTGGAGCAGATCGTCGAGGACGTGCGGGCCGAGGCGCCGCCGTACGCGATCGGACGCGAGCGCGTACGGACGAGGGCGGTACGGCTGATCCAGGAGCAGGCCGAACGGCGGGCGTGGCCGGTCAACAACACCTGGCTGCAGAAGATCGGCCGGGCCCGGCCGGTGTCCGCCTTCGTCGACGCGGTCTGGCCCAAGGCGACCCCCGAGGAAGTGCTCGCCGAACTCCTCACCGGTCACGAGGCGTTGGCGACCGCGGCCGACGGGATCCTCGACTGCGAGGAGCAGAAGGCGCTCCTGTGGGCCAAGCCGCCCCGGTCGTGGAAGTCGGCCAAGTGGTCGGCGGCGGACCTGGTGCTGCTCGACGAGATCGCCGGCCTCATCGAGCACCCGGAGGGTTATGGGCACATCGTGATCGACGAGGCCCAGGACCTCTCACCCATGGAGGCGCGGGCCATCGCGCGGCGCGCGGCCTTCGGCTCGCTGACCGTCCTCGGCGATCTGGCGCAGGGGACCACGCCGTGGGCTGCGCGCGACTGGCCTTCTCTGCTGCGGCACTTGGGAAAGCCGGAGGCGGTGCTCGCCCCGCTCACCACCGGGTTCCGGGTGCCCGCGGCCGTGGTCGGGCTGGCCAATCGGCTGCTCGGGGTGATCGACGTCGACGTACCGCCCGCGCGATCCCTGCGCAAGGACGGCGAGTTGCGGGTGCGCGAGGTGCCCGAAGCGGTGGCCGCCACGGTCGATGCGGTGCGGGATGCGCTGGGGCGGGAGGGCTCGATCGGGGTCATCGCCGCGGACTCGGCCGTGGCGCGGCTGCGGTCGGCGCTGGCCGGGGCGGGGATGGAGACGGCGGGGCCCGATGAGCTCGGTGCGCGGGTGACGGTGCTGCCGGCCTCCATGGCCAAGGGGCTCGAGTACGACCATGTGGTGGTGGTCGAGCCGGCGGCGGTGGTGGAGGCGGAGCAGCGGGGGTTGGAGCGGCTGTATGTGGCGTTGACCAGGGCGGTTTCGCGGCTGGATGTGGTGTACAGCAGGCAATTGCCGTTCTGACCGGCCCTCTGGATTGCCGCCAAATCCAGCCCCTCCGGCGATTGAGGAGCGGGGTCCTGGGCGGAGCCCCGTGTCGTAAGTGGGTTCAGCCTCAGTTGTTCTCCTGCCGGCGACGCATCGCGCCGAAGCCCAGGCCCGCGGCCACCGCCGCACCCCCGCCCGAGGCGAGCAGAATCGCGTCACTGTTCCGGGCACCGGTATTGCTCCGGCCCTCGACCGGCAGGGACTCCGCGCCCGCCTTGACGGCGCCCGTCGGGGTCATGGCGTTCATGGGGGCCACCGGCACCGGCTTCTTGCCGTCGGGCGTGAAGTAGATCTTCTGCATGAGCTTGCCCTGGTACGTCGCCACCACGTGCGGCGGGTTCAGGTCGGGCTTGCTCGCCGGGACGAACAGGCGGTACGTCCAGCCCGAGTAGCCGCTCTTGACCGGGCCGGGGCGGGTCACGGAGAGCCGGCCCACCGGGGAGTTGGCGCCGATCTCGGCGGTGAGGCCCGACGGGTCGAGGGCCACGGTGTCGCCGCCGGAGAGGTGGATGTAGTACTTGGCCTTGGTCTTGGCCTGGGCCGAGGCGTCGGCCGTGGTCTCGGCCTTGGCCGGGGTCACCGGGCTGTTGGCGAACGCGGCGCTCGCGGGGGCGAGCACGACGGTGCCGGCGATCACGGCGACGGCGAGGGCGCGGGGGGTGCGGGGCAGACGCATGGCAGGTGTTCCTTTTCGGCCAGTGCCCCGGTCGGTCGGGGCTGGTTCTGGGCTACGTAAGGAAACGTACGAGCCGGGCATCACGGCACTCCGCCGGGTTTGTAACGGCGACCACTCATACAGCGCGCGGAAAGGTCGCGGGCGGCCTTCCGGTCCGTTGCGCCAGACCGTTGCGCCAGACCGCTGTGCCGGTCCGCTGTGCCGGTCCGCTGTGCCGGTCCGTTGCGCTAGTCCGCCTCGCCGGGCGTCACCAGGCCCGTTTCGTATGCGAGGACCACCGCCTGGGCGCGGTCGCGCAGGCCCAGTTTGGCGAAGATGCGGGCTACGTGGGTCTTCACGGTGGCCTCGCTGAGGGTCAGGTTCCCGGCCAGTTCGGCGTTGGAGAGGCCCCGGCCCATCAGGGCGAGGACCTCCCGCTCGCGGGGAGTGAGCGCGGCCAGGTCGCGGTGCGGGGCGGCGGGCCGCGCGGTGGCGGCCTCTTCGGCGAAGCGCTCGACGAGGCGGCGGGTGATGGTGGGGGCGAGCAGGGCGTCGCCGGTGTTGACCAGGTGGACGGCGGCCGCGAGGTGTTCGGGCGTGACGTCCTTGAGCAGGAAGCCGCTCGCGCCCAGTTTCAGGGCGGCGTACACGTACTGGTCGAGGTCGAAAGTGGTCAGCATCAGGATGCGGCAGTCAGGGTGCCTGGCGAGGATCTGGCGGGCCGCCTCCAGGCCGTCCATGTGGGGCATGCGGATGTCCATGAGGACGACGTCGGGCTTCAGGTCCTGGGCGGCCTGGATCGCCTCGAGGCCGTCGGCTGCCTCGCCCACGACGTCTATGCCGCGCATGGTGAGGATCAGGCGGAAGCCGGTGCGGACCAGGGCCTGGTCGTCGGCTATGAGTACGCGGGGCGTTGGCGGGGTCGGGGCTGTCATCGGTGGCCTTTGGGGGAGGGTGCGGGTGAGTGGTGGGCTTTGGGGGAGGGTGCTGGTGGGAGGTGGGCTTGGGTGCGGAGATCCATTGCCGTCCAGCGGAGATTCATTGCCCGTCCAACGGAATCCGGGCCCGGACCCGGAAGCCCCCGCCCAGCCGGCGCCGGGCGTCCAGTTCGCCCCCGTACACCGAGACCCGCTCCCGCAGCCCGAGCAGCCCGCGTCCGGCGCCGTCGCCGGCAGGGCGGCCGGGGGAGCCGCCGGTCAGCACGCTCGGGCCGGAGTTGAGGACCTCCACCCGGAGCGAGTGCGGCGCATAGCGCACGGTCACCTCGGCCTGGTCGGCCTCACCGTGCTTGAGGGCGTTGACCAGCGCTTCCTGGATGATCCGGTACGCCGTCACATCGACGCCCGCCGGGAGCGGACGCGGCTCCCCGCTGATGCGGACCTCCACGGGCAGCCCCGCGAAGGCGATGCGGTCCACCAGGGCGCTGAGGCGGGTGAGGGTGGGCTGTGGGGCCAGGTCGGGGGAGTCGGGATCCGGTTCCAACTGGGCGGCTGCAAGGCCCGGTTGGGAGGCCACGCTCTCGTACGCCCCGTCGTCCCCGCTCTGCGATGGTGCCAGCAGGCCGAGGATCGTCCGCAGTTCCGTCATGGCGTCCCGCCCCGCCCCCTCCACCGCCCGCAGCGCCGCCGCAGCCTCGTCCGGCAGCACCGTCATGACCTCGCGGGCCGCGCTCGCCTGGACCACCATGAGGCTCACGTTGTGGCTCACGATGTCGTGCAACTCGCGGGCGATGCGGGCGCGTTCGGCGTCCACCGCCACCTGGGCCGCGCTCTCCCGCTCCCGCTCCAGGAGCCAGCCCCGCTCACCCAGTGCCCGCCGGTGCTCCCGCCGGGCCCGTACCAGTGCCAGCACGAGCAGGCCCGCGGCCGCGCAGGCCACCGCGAGCGCTCCCACCAGCAATGTCGTTCCTGAATCCCCCACGGGCCCCAGCTTTGCACGTACAACAGTCGGGTACATCAGCCGCGTACATCAGCCGCGTACATCAGCCGCGTACATCAGCCACGTACATCTCCAGGATGACCCGCCGTCGACATTGCATCGACGGGCCGATGCCCGGTCCTTGTGGCGCCGCATACCTTCCTGCCATGACCAAGTCGATGACCAGTGAAGACGGCGGCGCCGAGCAGGCGGTCGTGCGCCTGGAGAACGTCCGCAAGGAGTACGGGGAGGCCGCGGCCCTCGACGGCATGTCCCTGGAGATCCGGGCCGGCGAGGCAGTCGCCGTGATGGGCCCCTCCGGCTGCGGCAAGTCGACCATGCTGAACATGGTCGCGGGCCTGGACCGGCCGACCTCCGGCAAGATCCTCGTGCACGGCGAGGACTTGGGGAAGCTGGGCGAGAAGGGCCTCGCGCTCTTCCGGCGCCACCGCATCGGCATGATCTTCCAGTTCTTCAACCTCATCGACGACCTGACCGCCCTGGACAACGTCGCCCTCGCCGCCCAGCTCACCGGCACCCCCGCCCGCCAGGCCCGCCGCCGCGCCCTGGAACTCTTCGACGAGCTCGGCATCGCCGACCGCCGCCACGCCTACCCGGCCGTGCTCAGCGGCGGTGAGCGCCAACGGGTCGCCGCGGCACGGGCGTTGATGAACCGCCCGGCACTGCTGCTCGCCGACGAGCCGACCGGCGCCCTGGACAGCCGCTCCGGGGAGCAGGTGATGGACCTGCTGCTCGACCTCAACCAGATAGGCCAGACGCTGCTCCTCGTCACGCACGACGAGCGGCTCGCCACCCGGTGTGCGAGCCGGGTGATCCGCATGGCCGACGGCCGGATCGCCGACGAGCGCACCCTGGACGCCGCGGGGGTGCAGGCATGAGCGCGGTGTGGCGGGCCGCCCGCGCGGCCGTGCGGCGGCGCCGGCTGCAGACCTTCGTGATCGGGCTGGTGGTCTTCGCCTCGTCCGTCGTCATCGTGGTCGCGCTCGGCCTCCTAGAGGCGGCTTCGGCCCCCTTCGACCGGGCCTTCGACCGGCAGCAAGGCGCCCATGTGGTGGCCTCCTTCGACCCGGACAAGGTGTCGCAGGACGAGCTGCGGGGGACGGCCGAGCGGCCGGGAGTCGCGGCCGTCGCCGGGCCCTTCAAGCAGGCCGTGCTCGAAGTGCCGGAGGAGCGGGGGCACCCGTCCGGTCCGGTCGTGGTCGTCGGGCGGGCCGATCCCGGGGGCGAGGTCGACCGGGTGAGCCTGTCCCACGGCCGCTGGGCCGAGCGGCCCGGCGAGATCGTCTTCGGCTACGGCTTCCAGGACGTGGTGGGGCAGACCCTCACCTTCGACGGCGGCCTGAAGCTCAAGGTCGTCGGCGTCGCCTCCAGCGTGAGCCGGTCCGGCGAGGCCTGGGTGGTGCCCGGCCAGATCGAGGCGCTGCACCCGAACGCGACCCAACTCCTTTACCGTTTCGACCGATCCGCGACAGCCGGGCAGCTCGAAGCGTCCCTCAAGGCCGCGACGGCCGAGCTCCCCGCGAAGTCCCTGGCGGCTTCACAGACGTATCTGGCGGTGAAGAAGGACGTCGGCTGGATCGCCTCGGCGTACGTGCCCTTCCTGATGGGCTTCGGCATTCTCGGCCTGATCGTGGCGGTCCTCATCGTCGCCAACGTGGTGAGCGGCGCGGTCGTCTCGGGCTTCCGGCACATCGGCGTCCTCAAGGCGCTCGGCTTCACGCCGAACCAGGTCGCCGCCGTCTACCTCGTGATGGTCCTGACCCCGGCGGCCGTCGGGGGCATCCTCGGCACCTTCCTCGGCGGCCTCGCCGCAGAGCCGCTCCTGGACGGCGCGTTCAACGGCATACAGGCCGAGGGCCTGGACGTCGGCATGAGCTCCTGGGTGTACGTCGTCACGCTCGCCGGCATGCCCGCAGTGGTCGCCCTCGCCGCCCTCGCCCCGGCCCTGCGCGCCCACCACCTCTCCGCGGCGCGGGCCATCAGCGCGGGCAGCGCGCCAACTGCCGGGCGTGGCCGGCGCGTTCAGCGCTGGCTGGCCGGGACCCGGCTGCCGCGCTCGGTGAGCCTCGGCCTCGGCTGGCCGTTCGCCCGGCCCGGACGCAGCGGGCTGACCCTGTCGGCGGTCCTGCTCGGGGTGACCACGGTGACCCTCGCGACCGGGCTCTCCAGCACCTTGGCCGACTTCGGGGAGACCACCTTGAAGGCCGGCCGGGTCGACACCACGATCGGTGTCGGCCAGCCCGACAACGGTGAGCGGGCCCCCAAGCACACCGACAGCGAGGTGGAGAAGCTGCTGCTCTCGCTGCCGGGCGCCGAGCGGGTGTCCCCCTCGGCGCGGGTGCCGCTGAAGATCGCCGGATACGCGGAGCGCTCCTTCGGCGAGTTCTACCGCGGGGACCAGCGCAGCCCCGCGGCCCGGGTGGTGAAGGGGCGCTGGCTGCGCGGCCCCGGAGAGGCCGTCGTCGGCTCGCAGTTCCTGGCCAAGCACGACCTGGAACTCGGCGACCGGGTCAGCTTCACGCTGAACGGCAAGCAGCGGAGCCTGACCCTCGTCGGCCTCAACGTGAGCGGCAACTCCTATGCCCTGCAAGCCGATTGGGCCGACCTGGCCGCCCTCGCGCCGAACCAGCGCGCCACGCACTATGAGGTGGGGCTCGCCCCCGGCGCCGACGTCGCCGCGTACGACACGGCGGTCAAGAAGGCCGACCCCGGCCTGCTGCCCGATCCCATGCCCACGACGAACGGTGTGACCACCGGCATCATCGGCATGATCTCGGTCCTCACTCTGCTGCTCGCGATCGTGGCGGCCCTCGGCGTCTTCAACACCGTCGTCCTCAACACCCGGGACCGGCGCCGCGACCTCGGCATGCTCAAGTCGATCGGGATGACCCCGCGCCAGGTCACGTCGATGGTGGTGACCTCGATGGCGGCGCTCGGCCTGGTCGGCGGCCTGATCGGGATCCCGCTCGGGATGGGGGCGTACCACCTGGTGCTGCCCGCGATGATCGACGCGGCCGAACTCACCCTGCCGGAGGGCCTGATGGACGTCTGGCACGCCCCGCAGCTCGTGGCCATGGCACTGGCGGGGGTCGCGCTCGCGGTGCTCGGGGCGCTGATTCCCGCCCGGTCGGCGGCCCGGCTGACGATCGCGAAGGTGCTGCACAACGAGTAGGCGCGTAGGACGTACGGACAAGCGCGTAGGGCGTACGGATATGTGGGCGAGCCTCGGTGATCGCGGGGGCTCGCCCACCCGTACGTCACGCAACGCGCTCGGCCAGGAAGTCCTCCCACGTCCGCGTCCCGACCGTGGCCCCCTCCAGGGTCAGGTTGACCCCGCTCCGGTAGGCCTTGCCCACCTTCCCGGGCATCCGGACCGGCAGCAGGGGGCGTCGCTTGCCGCGCGCGCCGAGGTAGCCGCGGGCCAGGTCGCCCAGGGCGTACACGTCGGGGCCTGCCAGATCGGGCACCCGCCCGGCGGGCGCGCCGAGCGTCAACTCGACCAGCCTGGCGGCCACTTCGCGCGAGTCGACCGGCTGCCAGCGCAGGCCGCCCGGGGCGGGCACCACCGGCAGCTTGGCCATCGCCCGGACCGTCTTGAGGGCCAGGTCGTGGAACTGCGCGGCCCGCAGGACGGTGCACGGGATGCCCGAGTCGACGATCGCCCGCTCCGCGTCGAACTTGGCCTTGAAGTAGCCCAGCGGGACGGTGTCCGCGCCGATCACCGAGATGTAGACCAAGTGGCGTACAGTCCCGGCTCGTTGGGCGGCCGCGATCAGGTTGCGCGTCGCGACGTCGTCGCCCTTGGGGCCGCCCGCGAGATGCAGGACGACCTCGATGCCGTCCAGCGCCGCGTCGAGATCCGGACCACCGTCGTCGGCGAGCAGATCGCAAGCGACGTACTCGATACCGCTCTTGTTCTCCCGGGGGTTGCGGCTCAGCACCCGCACCCGGCAGCCCGCCTCGGTGAGCAGCGGCAGCACATGGCCGCCGAGGGTGCCGGTGCCGCCGGTGACCAGGATGGTTGTCGTCATGACCGCTCCAGTAGGTTCTCGTCGTCTGCTCTTGCCTGCCTTCACTGGTACGACCCGCCGCGTTCGAGGAATGTGACAGATGAACGAGAATCCATCGCTGATCACCCGGTTCGAGGAGGAGCGCCCCCGGCTGCGCGCGGTCGCCTACCGCATGCTGGGCTCGCTCAGTGAGGCCGACGACGCGGTGCAGGAGGCCTGGATACGCCTCAATCGCAGCGATGTCGCGGAGGTCGAGAATCTCGCCGCCTGGCTCACCACGGTCGTCACCCGGCTCTGCCTGAACATGCTGCGCTCGCGGGACAGCCGCCGTGAGGATCCGCTGGAGTCGTACGTTCCCGACCCGGCCGGTGGCGCGGGCGAGGCGGTGGACCCGGAGGAGGAGGCGCTGCTCGCCGACTCGGTGGGCGTGGCCATGCTGGTGGTCCTGGACACGCTGGCCCCGCCGGAGCGGCTCGCCTTCGTGCTGCACGACATGTTCCAGGTGCCCTTCGACGAGATCGGGCCGATGCTGGAGCGCACCCCGGCCGCGGTCCGCCAGCTCGCCAGCCGGGCCCGGCGGCGGGTCAAGGGCGGAACTCCCGTGCCGGCGCCCGATCTGGCCCGGCAGCACAAGGTCGTCGAGGCCTTCCTCGCGGCCACCCGGGGCGGCGACTTCGAGGCGCTGGTCGCGCTGCTGCACCCCGATGTGGTGCTGCACGCCGACCGGATGGTCGTGCCCAGCGCCGAGCCCATCCTGGTCGGCGGGGCGGAGACGGTGGCGCGGGGCGCGATGGCGGCGACCGGGCGGGCCCGGTTCACGGGGCTCGCACTGCTCGACGGCGCGGTGGGCCTCGCGATGGCACCGCAGGGGCGGCTGCGGCTCGTGCTCGCCTTCACGGTGGGCGAGGACGGGCTCATCGCGAAGATCGACGTCGTGGCGGAGCGGGAGGCGCTGGGCGGGGTCCAGATCGGGGTCGCGGAGACGGCTTGACGCTCGCGTGTCACAGGGGGCGAGGCTGTCTCGTCTCGGGTGGGAAGAGAGTGAAGTCGAGGCCGAGGGGGCCGAAGTGAGCACTGGCGGAGCAGGCGGCGACGGTATGACCCGGGCCGAGGAGTTCGAGGAGCTGCGACCGCTGCTGTTCTCGATCGCGTACCGGATCCTGAGCAGCGTGAGCGAGGCGGAGGACGCCGTCCAGGACACCTGGCTGCGCTACGAGGCGACCTCGACCCGGCCCACCTCGGCCAAGTCCTTCCTCTCCGCCGTGGTGACCCGCATCTCGATCGACGTACTGCGCTCGGCCCGCGTCCGCCGCGAGCAGTACGTGGGGCAGTGGCTGCCCGAGCCGCTGCTCAGCGACCCCTATGAAGACCCGGCGCGTTCCGCGGAGTTGGCCGACTCGGTGTCGATGGCGGCCCTGCTGCTGCTCGAACGGCTCAGCCCGCTGGAGCGGGCGGTCTTCGTGCTGCGTGAGGTGTTCGGGTTCGGCTTCCCCGAGGTCGCCTCGGCGGTCGGCAGGTCGGAGGCGGCCTGCCGTCAGCTCGCGGTGCGGGCACGGCGCCACATGGACGCGGGGCGCCCCCGGTTCGAGGCGGACCGCAAGGAGCGGGACGAGCTGGCGGGGCGCTTCTTCGAGGCGCTGCGGGCGGGCGACGTGGCGGGTCTGCGCGAACTGCTCGCCGCCGACGTGCAGATGGCCGGTGACGGCGGCGGCAAGGCGCCGCAGTGGGGCAAGGACATCTTCGGCGAGGAGCGGGTGGCCCAGATGCTCGCCCTCACGGTTCCCTCGCTGTTCCGGATCGGCGTGGAGCTGGAGCCGCAGGAGGTCAACGGCCAGCCCGGCGCGGTCCTCCGCACGCGGGACGGCAAGGTCCTCAACGCCCTGGTGCTCGACGTGCTCGACGGCCGGATCCAGCAGATCCGCTCGGTGATCAACCCCGACAAGCTCGGGCACATGGGCCCGGTGGCGGACGCGTGGGCGCTCAGCCGGGAGGCGCAGCGGGTGCGTGAGTCCGAGGGCTGAGCGCTGCCATGGGCCCACGGTTCGACCTGGTGGGCATTGGCGGGCAAGTTGTCGTCAACTTCGGAGATCGTCCTCGGGGCGTGACTGGGTGGCGCTTACCTGAAGGGCCTCCTGGGGCTCTTGGAGCTCGGCTCGACGCAACACTGCGACAGAGACGCCGAACACCGCGGCGAGCAAGCTGATTCCACCGCACACGGTGAAGAACATGGCGGCGCCCCATACGGCCACCGTGACGCCGACGAGGGGGAAGAGAACCGGGGCGAGGCCCAGTGCACACAGAGTCGTCACCGAGGTGACCCGGCCCAGATACCGGGGGTCGGTCTCCGTCTGGATCAGGGCACCGGTCACCGTCGCGGTGATCCCGTTGGTCAGCCCGATCAACGCGCCGAACGCGACGGCGAAGGGCAGGGATCGCGCGTGCCCCAAGGCGACCGCTCCCACGGCCGTGATGAACAACGCGCCGGACATCGCCAGCCCGGCGCGTGGGATGCGAGCCCACACCGTGAGCAGCAGCGCGGAGGCCGCGGCTCCGACGCTGAACGCGCTCGCGATCCACCCCATGCCCGACGGCATGCGCGTAGGCGCGTCCGGCTTCGCGTTGTTCCGTGGGCTCGGTGGCCGGGTCGTGGATCGATTGGCGGTGCGCGGACTTCCACCATCGTTCGCGTCCCGTGCCGCGGTCCGGCACTTCCACGATGAGCCCGCCTGCCGCGAGACGACGCAGGTGGTAGCTCGCCGAACCAGGGTTGATCCCGAGCTCATCGGCGATCCGAGTCGCCGTGGACGGACCACGCTGACGCAGCAGGGCCAGCACGTTCAAGCGCAACGGGTGGGCGAGCACGCGCAACCTGCCGATGGCAGTCAGAAGCTGTGCCAGAAGCTGTGCCAGAACCGGTGATCTGTGACGTTCCGCGACTAGTGGGCTGCAACGTGGTCTTGCATGCTGGGAACGGGAGTTCGCCCGTGATCTGGGAAGGCGGTGTTCGTGAGGATCGGGTCCGCAAAGCAGCCTGAACGTGTTGCTGTGATCGGAGGAGGCATCCTCGGAGCCTGCGTGGGCTGGAACCTCACCCGGTACGGCGCCGAGGTGGTCTTCATCGACGCAGGCCGGCCGGGCGAGGGCGTCACCAACTGGTCGTTCTCCTGGGCCAATGCCAGCAACAAGACCGCGCGCAAGTCCTACTTCGACCTGAACGTCGCAGGCATGGCGGCCCACCGTGAGCTCGCCAGGACCATCGGGCCGGACTCATGGTGGAATCCCAGCGGCCATCTGCGTTGGGCAGACGATCCAACAGCGGAAGCGAAGCTCCTGGAGACGGCCGACCTGCTGGCGAGCTGGGACTACCGGGCCGAGGTGTACACAGGGGCCGAGGTGCGCCGCCGCCTCGAACCTGCGCTCACGGTGCCCGGTGAGGTCCCGGTCGTGTTTTACCCCGACGAAGCCTGGGTGCACGGACGTCATCTCGTCGGCCGCCTGGTCGGTCAGGCCGTCGCATCCGGCGCCGAGCTCCGGTCCGGCACCACGGTCTGTGACATCGGCACCGGTGCCGACGGGAGCATCAGGACAGTTGCACTGTCCGATGGGAGCCGACTCGACGTCGACGTCGTCGTGAACGCAGCGGGCCCCGGTGCCGCACACGTCGCCGAGCTAGTTGCACGACACTTGCCCATGCGCCGGGAACCCGGCGTCGTCACCCGGATCGACTGTGCTCAGGTCCCGGTTCATCGGGCCATGCACGCGCCTCACATCGAGATCCGTCCTGACGGAGATGCCTCGGTGGTCCTCCACAGCCGCGAGATCGACGCACTCATCGATACCGGCGAAGATCCAACGGAACTCGCACAGTTGCTCCACGGGCTGGCTCGGCACGTCGTCCCTGAGCTCGGCACCTCTCGGATCACACAGACACGGGTGGTCGACCGGCCCATCCCGGCCGACGGATACCCCTCGGTGGGAGCGGTGCCGTCTGTGCCGGGCTACTACGAGGCTGTTTCCCACAGTGGCATCACGCTCGGGCCGGTGATCGGCCGGCTGCTTGCTTCGGAGATCCTCAGCGGGAAGCGAGATGAGCTGCTTGCGGACTTCCGTCCGGAGCGATTCCATCCGTGAGGGGCCAAGTGCCATTGGGTGCCGTACGCCCTCGTGTGCCGTGGAGCACTATTGCAAGCATTTGCTTGCAATAGTTAGCGCCGATGCTGCACCATCGAGGCATGGCATCACTCAACGTCGGCAACCTCGGTGAGTACCTGCGGGAGCAGCGGCGCAACGCCCAGCTCTCCCTGCGGCAGCTCGCCGACGCCGCCGGCGTGTCCAATCCGTATCTGAGCCAGATCGAGCGCGGCCTGCGCAAGCCCAGCGCCGAGGTGCTGCAGCAGGTCGCCAAGGCCCTGCGGATCTCCGCCGAGACGCTGTACGTCCAGGCCGGGATCCTCGACGAGCGGGACCGGGACGAGGTGGAGACGCGTGCCGCGATCCTCGCCGACCCGACCATCGACGAGAAGCAGAAGCAGGTGCTGCTCCAGATCTACGAGTCCTTCCGCAAGGAGAACGGATTCGGTGGCGACGCGACAGTCACAGACGACGCGGCAGCTACGGACAAGGACACCGCTGAAGACGGCCCCCGCACGGCCGACGGCAGTGATGCCGACCCGCGAACCTGACCCTCACAGCCCTCGGAGGACCACAGCCATGGCCATCAAGGACGACATCCGCAAGACCCTCAGCGACCCGACCCCCCTCTACTTCGCCGCCGGCACGGTCGACATCGTCGCCCAGCAGGCGCAGAAGGTCCCGGCCCTGATCGAGAAGATCCAGGCCGAGGCCCCCGCCAAGATCGAGGACCTGCGCAACACCGACCCGAAGGAAGTCCAGGACAAGGCCACCGCGCGCGCCAAGGAGGCGGGGGAGACCCTGCAGGCCAAGGTGAACGAGGTGTTCGGCGCCCTGGACGGCGACCTGAAGAAGCTCACCGAGCAGGCCCAGGACCTGGCGCTGCGCGGCGTCGGCGTCGCCGCCGAGTACGCCGTGAAGGCCCGCGAGAAGTACGAAGAGGTCGCCGAGCGCGGCGAGCAGGCCGTGAAGACCTGGCGCGGTGAGGTGGCCGAGGAGATCGAGGAGCTCGCGGTCGCGGTCGAGCCGGACCCGGAGCCCAAGGCGGAGGAGAAGCCCGCCGAGGAGAAGCCCGCCGAGGCCAAGGCCGAGCCCGCGAAGAAGCCCCCGGCGAAGAAGGCCACGACCCGCAAGACCGCGGCGAAGAAGACCACTCCGCCCGCCAAGTGAGGCCGTAAGGGGACGGGCCGGGCACCCTGGGGATGCCCGGCCCGTTCTGCAGGTACGGTGACGGGCGTTGTTATCGACTGGATCAGGCGAACGGGCGGTGAGCTACATGGTGACTACGGGCAGCATGCTGATGATGGGCTTCGCGGGATTCCTGGGCCTCATCAAGATCGTGCTGATGGGTCTCGCCGCCTTCGGCCTGGTCGACGCCGCGATCCACCGCGAGGACGCGTTCCGCGCCGCGGACAAGCAGACGAAGCCGTTCTGGCTGATCATCCTGGGCATCGCCCTGGTGGTCAGCTATCTGTTCTCGATCATGTCGTTCCTGCCGGTCATCGGCCTGATCGCATCGATCGTCTACATCGTGGACGTACGTCCCGCACTGCGGCAGGCCTCCGGGAAGGGTGGCGGCCGCAGGGGTGGCGGGAGCAGCAGCGACGGTCCGTACGGGCCGTACAACGGCGGCCGCTGATCGCTGATTGTCCTCAAACGCCGGACGGGCTGACTTTGTCAGCCCGTCCGGCGTTTGAGGACAATCTTCAAAAGCCGGCGGCAGCCTTGAGGGAAGGGGCGGGGAGGGGCAAAAATCAGCCCGAACCCCGGGACAGCAGCACGACGGCCACATCGTCAGTGAGCTCGCCCCCGTTGAGGGCCCGGACCTCACTCACCGCGGACTCGAGGAGTTCCTCCCCGCGCAGCCCCTCCATGAGCTGCCGCCGCACCATCTCCACCATCCCGTCCTGCCCGAGCCGCTCCTTGCCCTGCCCGATCCGCCCCTCGATGAGGCCGTCGGTGTAGAGCATCAGGCTCCAGGCGCCGCCCAGTTCGACCTGCTGGCGAGGCCAGCGGGCCTTGGGCAGCAGACCGAGCGCGGGCCCGCTGTTCTCGTACGGGAGCAGTTCGGCGAGCCGCCCCTGCCGGGCGATCAGCGGCGACGGATGCCCCGCCAGACACAGCCCCGCGCGCCGCCCGTCGGGCGAGATGTCGACCGTGCAGAGCGTCGCGAAGATCTCGTCGTCGGGCCGCTCGTGCTCAAGCACCTTCTGGAGAGTCGAGAGCAGTTCGTCCCCGCAGAGCCCCGCGAAGGTCAACGCACGCCAGGCGATGCGCAGTTCGACCCCGAGGGCCGCCGCGTCCGGACCATGACCGCATACGTCGCCGATCATGGCGTGCACCGTGCCGTCGGGGGTGCGTACGGCGTCGTAGAAGTCCCCGCCGAGCAGCGCCCGCGAACGGCCGGGACGGTAGCGCGCTGCGAACCGCAGCGAGGCCCCGTCTAGCAGCGGCGTGGGCAGCAGACCGCGCTCCAGGCGGGCGTTCTCCTGGGCGCGCAGCTTGGACTCGGTGAGCCGGCGCTGGGCGATGTCCGCGCGCTTGCGCTCGACCGCGTACCGGATGGCCCGGGTAAGCACCCGGGCGTCCAGCTCCTCGCGGAACAGGTAGTCCTGGGCGCCGATCCGCACGGCTTCCCCGCCCCGCTCGGCGTCGTCGGACGCGGTGAGCGCGAGCACGGCGTGCTTGGGGGCCAGGCGCAGGACGCGCTTCAGCGTGGTCAGCTCCGCGGCGTCGGCCGGGTCGGCCGGACCGGAACCGTTTGTGGACGACGAACCGCTGCCCGACACCGGCAGCGCCAGGTCCAGCAGGATGCAGTGCACGTCGTCGGTGAGCAGCCGCTCGGCCTCGGTGAGGTTGCGGGCGGTGCGGATGCGGATCGGCTTGCCCGCGGCGTCGAGCAGCTCGGGCACGCTCAGCGCCTGGGCCGGGTCGTCCTCGATCACGAGCAGCGTGAGGCCGGGACCGCTGTCCGGAACGGCAGTGGGTACTGGCAGCGGCTGAGCCTGACCACTCTCCACGGCCGGGATCGCTCTCTGCCGCGGTATGGGTACGGGCATCGTCCTGTTTCCTTCCCTCCCCCCGAGGGCGCGGCGGAACGACTCGGATAAACGTCGCCCCACCAGACGGGGACCTTAGCGGTACCCGACACCGGTTTGGAATGGCGATCGGCAAAGAGCCGGTGTCATATGCCGCATCCCCTACCGCAATTGGTCAGGAGAAGTCCTCACGGGTCCTCATGAGTAATGACGAACATCACGCCGCGCGGGTTGCCTGCGTGTGCCAGGTCACGTGACCTGGCACACCTTTCGGCACCTGACCTGGCACATCTTCCGGCGTCCGACCCGGCACACCCGCAGGCCGAATGCGCCTACTTGTCGGGCCGTACGACCCCCAGGATCGGCATCGACCCCGCGCCCGCGATCGTCACGTTCCGCCCCGGCCGGGGCGCGTGCACGATTGCGCCTTCGCCGATGTACATCCCGACATGGCTGGCGTCGTCGTTGTAAATGATCAGGTCGCCGGGCCGCATGTCCTTGACGGCGATCCGCTTCAGCTGCCGCCACTGCTCCTGCGAGGTCCGCGGTATGCCGCGCCCGGCCGACGCCCACGCCTGCGAGGTCAGCCCCGAGCAGTCGAAGGAACCCGGGCCCTCTGCGCCCCAGACGTACGGCTTGCCGACCTGCGCGGTCGCGTACCGGACGGCCTTCTTGCCGCGGCCGGACGCCCGCCCGTTGATCTCGTCGAGGACCCCGGAGCTCAGCCAGGCCGTCTGCTGCTTGTACTCGGCCTCCTCCTCGAGCTTGAGGAGCCGCGCGCGCTCCTCCTTCTCGAGCTTGCCCTCGAGCTTCTTGGCGGCCGAGATCTTCGCCTTGATGTCCTTCTTGGCCTTGTCCTGCTTCTTGCGGCCCGCCTCGAGCGTCTTCCAGTGGTCGGACGCGTCGGCGGCGTACGTCTTCAGGTCTTCCTGGGTCCGCTTCAGGTCGCTCAGCATGCCCTCGGTGGCGTGCGCGCCCTGGCGCAGTCGTCCCGCGCCCGTCAGGAACTGCTGCGGGTCGTCGCTGAGCAACAGCTGCGCCTCGGGCGGCAGGCCGCCGCCGCGGTACTGGGCGCGGGCCGCGGCGCCGGCGCGCGCCTTGAGGCGGTCGACCTTCTCCTGGCCCGCGACGATCGCGCGGGCCAGCTTCACGATCTCGCCGGACTGCTTGTCGGCCTTCTCCTCCGCCGCGTTGTACGCGTCGGTGGCGACGGCGGCGTCGTGGTAGAGCTTGTCGAGCTCCTTGCGGACCTCCTCAAGGGACTTGTCGTCCTTGGGAGTCGGCTTCGCGTACGCCGCCGTCGGTGTGGCCAGCACCGATCCCGCGCACACCAACGCGATGACTGCCATGGCGGAGTTTCGCTTACGGATCACGCCCATCACGCCCATGCCCCCACAACTGATGGCTCGTCAGTAACTTATGCACGCCTCGGCGGATGGTGCCATGCCTGCTCCGAATCCGACAGAGCCATACAGAAGTCTCAGACAGAACTCACAAACGAGGACTCACCCCTTGACGGCGCCAGGCGCCAACGCCTCCCACGCCACCGTGACTTCCCCCTGCCGCCACCGCGCTGCCCGGTCCACCACCGGCCAGCGGCCCGACAGATCCCGCACCGCCCTGATCCAGCGCTGCCGCGCCCCGTACGACGCATACGGTGCCGCGGCCGCCCACGCCCGGTCGAAGTCGGCGAGGAACGCGTGCACCGGCTCGCCCGGCACATTGCGGTGGATCAGCGCCTTCGGCAGCCGCTCGGCCAGGTCCGAGGGCCGCTCCAGGGAGCCGAGCCGGGTCGCGAAGGTCACCGTCCGCGGGCCCTCGGGGCCGAGCGCGACCCATACGTGGCGCCGCCCGATCTCGTCGCAGGTGCCCTCGACGAGCAGCCCGCCGGGCGCGAGACGCCCGCACAGCCGCTCCCAGACCGCCGCGACCTGCTCCTCGTCGTACTGCCGCAGCACATTGGCCGCCCGGATCAGCAGCGGCGCCCGCTCGGCCGGCACCTCGAACCCGCCGTGCCGGAAGGTCAGCCCCTCGGTCTCGTACGGCTTGGCGCCCGCGACCCGCGCCGGGTCGATCTCGATCCCGACGACCTCGACGGCGGGGGCGGCGGAACGCAGCCGGTGCAGCAGCTCCACGGCGGTCCAGGGCGCGCCCCCGTAGCCCAGATCGACGGCGAGCGGCCGGTCCGCGGAGTCCAGCGTGCGCCCGTGGGTGTGGGCGATCCAGCGGTCCATGCGGCGCAGCCGGTTGGGGTTGGTGGTCCCGCGCGTGACGGTCCCGACGGGGCGGGAGGGGGAGGGGCGGGGCATGCCTCCCAGTATCCGGCCCTTTCTGAGAGGGCCCGAATCCAGGTCCGGGTCCAGGTCCGAGAGGGCCCCAATCCAGGTCCGAGAGGGCCCCAATCCAGGGCCGCCAGGGGGTCCACCGAGGGCCGAGCGACACCGTAGAAGGTTGAGCGGACAATGGTATTGATTTGGTAAACCGGAAATGGACGCGAGCCTTCCGGTGTTTTCCGCCTTGGACGGCGAGGTACGCCCGCTCTCCGTCCTGCCCGCTCGCCACAGGAGGACCGCCACGTGAGCCAGTACGTGACCCGGCTCGGCGAACGTCTCACCAGCAGTGCCCCACCCCGTCTGCGCTTTCCGGGCAGCTTCCCGGGCAGCTTTCCCGGCGGGCACCACCGCAGGCCCCGCCGAGTGGCGATGCTCAGCGTGCACACCTCGCCGCTGCACCAGCCCGGCACGGGCGACGCGGGCGGCATGAACGTCTACATCGTCGAGCTCGCCAAGCGCCTCGCCGCGATCAACGTCGAGGTCGAGATCTTCACCCGGGCGACCACCGGCGGACTGCCCCCCAAGGTCGAGCTGGCCCCCGGAGTCCTGGTCCGGCACGTGGACGCGGGCCCCTACGAGGGCCTCGCCAAGGAGGAACTCCCCGCCCAGCTCTGCGCGTTCACGCACGGCGTGATGCAGGCGTGGGCCGGCCACCGCCCCGGCTACTACGACCTGGTCCACTCGCACTACTGGCTGAGCGGCCACGTCGGCTGGCTCGCCGCCGAGCGCTGGGGCGTACCGCTCATCCACACCATGCACACCATGGCCAAGGTCAAGAACGCCGCGCTCGCCGACGGCGACACCCCCGAGCCGGCCGCCCGCGTCATCGGCGAGACCCAGATAGTCCGGGCCGCCGACCGCCTCATCGCCAACACCGACGAGGAAGCGGACGAGCTGGTACGCCACTACGAGGCGGACCCCGGCAAGGTCGCGGTCGTCCACCCGGGCGTGAACCTCGACCGCTTCCGCCCCGCCGACGGCCGCGCGGCGGCCCGTAAGCGCCTCGGCCTCCCACAAGACGCCCTGATCCCGCTCTTCGCGGGTCGCATACAGCCCCTCAAGGCCCCGGACATCCTGCTGCGCGCCGTCGCGGTCCTGCTGGAGCGGCGCCCCGAGCTGCGCTCCCGCCTCGTCGTCCCGGTGGTCGGCGGCCCGTCGGGCAGCGGCCTCGCGAAGCCGGAGGGGCTGCAGAAGCTGGCGGCCCGCCTCGGCATCTCCGACGTCGTACGTTTCCACCCGCCCGTCGGCCAGGACGCCCTGGCTGACTGGTTCCGGGCGGCATCCGTCCTCGTGATGCCGTCCTACAGCGAGTCGTTCGGCCTGGTCGCGATCGAGGCCCAGGCGGCCGGCACGCCGGTGCTCGCGGCGGCGGTGGGCGGGCTTCCGGTGGCGGTACGCGACGGAGTCACCGGCTTCCTCGTCGACGGGCACGACCCGGCGGCGTACGCGCACATCCTGAACCGCTTCGTCGACGACGAGCACCTCACCGACCGCATGGGCCGGGCGGCCGCCCGGCACGCCCAGTCCTTCGGCTGGGACACGGCGGCCTCGGCGACGGCGGACGTCTACACCGCGGCGATGCACGAACACCGCCACCACGTACGCTCACACCATGGCTGACGAACGAAAGGTCATGGAGCAGATCATCGAGCAGGTCCTCACCGAGGCCGAGCTCGAATGGGAGATGCCCGAGCCGGGCTCGTACGTGGTCAAACTCCCCGGCACCCGCAAGCTCTCCACGACCCTCTCCCTCCGCCTGGGCAAGCACTCCCTCTCGCTGAACGCCTTCGTGATCCGCCACCCGGACGAGAACGCGGAGGGCGTCCACCGCTGGCTCCTGGAGCGCAATCTCCGTCTGTACGGCGTGAGTTACGCGATCGACTCGCTCGGCGACATCTACCTGGCCGGAAAGCTGCCCCTGTCCGCGGTGACCCCGCCGGAGATCGACCGTGTGCTCGGATCGGTCCTGGAGGAGGCGGACGGCTCCTTCAACCGCCTCCTGGAACTGGGCTTCGCGACCGCCATCCGGCGCGAGTACGCATGGCGCGTCTCGCGCGGCGAATCGACCCGCAACCTGGACGCGTTCACACACCTGACCCGGCCTCGCGGCGAGTAGGGGCGACGACTGGAGGACGCCCCGCACCGGTGGTGCGGGGCGCCGGGAGTCGGATGCGTCAGACGACGCGAACGTTGTCGGCCTGGGGCCCCTTGGGGCCCTGGGTGATCTCGAACTCCACCTTCTGGTCCTCCTCCAGCGAGCGGTAGCCGTCCGCCTGTATCGCGGAGAAGTGGACGAACACGTCCGGGCCGTCGCCGTCCTGGGCGATGAAGCCGAATCCCTTTTCGGCGTTGAACCACTTCACTGTGCCAGTTGCCATGCTGCTCCCCTTCAGAATGACGACGCCGCCAGGACGGAGTCGAAGTCGCCGCTGATCAGCGTGCATGACGCAAGGTATGGGCCCGGCCACCAGCTGCGATATGTGGAACTCGGCCACCTGAAGCCGCGCTGCGGCCGGAAATCGACGCTGCCCGAACTTCCGTGAGGCAGCCGATCGCCCCTCTCAACTGGCCTCTCCCGCAAGCTGCTTGCCGGGCGAGCGCAGCCTCTACCCAGCTCCGCGCCGCCGTGCCATGCTCACCGCCAACGCAGACCTGAACAGTGTTCACATCCATGAAAGGCGGCGTGGGTATGGAGAACCTCAGCAGACGCGGACTGCTCACCGGAGCGATGGCCGTCGCGGCGGCCGCAGCCACGTCAGGCGGCCTCGCGAAAGCCGCCCCGGGCTCCACCGCCCCGAGCTCGGCAGCCCCGGGCTCCACCGCCCCACGCCCCGAAACGGCAGAGCTCTGGCGGGAGTTCAGCCGCACCCCCTACACCCACCCCCAGATCCCGTACGTGGGCCGCGCAGGCCACAAGGGAGGCGCCCGCTTCCCCCGCCGCCCCGTCGTCGCCAACGTCCTCAAGTACGGCGCCACGCGCGACGGTTCGCAGGACTCCGCCCCCGCGATCAACGAGGCCATCGCCGCCGCGGGCCGCGCGGGCGGCGGCACGGTCCTCGTCCCGGCGGGCACGTACCGCATCGACGGGCTCATCCATCTCGCGTACAGCAACGTCGTCCTGCGCGGCGCGGGCAGCACCCGCACCACCCTGCGCGCCACCAAGAACCTGACCGAGCTGATCGGCCCCTACGGCTCCCGCTACGGCGGCGACAAGTCCAGTTGGTCCTGGGCCGGCGGTCTCATCTGGCTCTGCCCGAAGGGGCGTTGGGACTCCCTCACCAGGGCGATCGAGGCGAAGGCCTGGCCTTTCGAGGGCTGGACCGGCAACAAGCGCGACGAGTGGGACACCCTGACCGGGGTCGAGGCGGGGCGGCGCGGCGACCGCTCGGTCACCGTCACCGACCCCGCCCGCCTCACACCCGGCGACCTCGTCCTCCTGCGCCTCGCCGACGACGCGGACCACACCCTCCTCGCGCACATGGCGGGCGGCGGCCCCGGCCCCGAGGCGTACACCTGGGACGACAAGACCAAGCTGACGTCGTACGTCCCCTACGAGTGGCCCGTACGCATCACCCGCGTCGAAGGCCGCGAGGTGACACTGGAGCGGCCCCTCCCGCTGGACGTACGCCCGGAATGGGATCCGAGGCTCACCACGCACGTGGCGCCGCTCACCGGGGCCGGAGTGGAGGGCCTGACCCTCGAAGCAGTCGAGACCCCGCAGTCCCCGCACCTCCTCGACAAGGGCCACAACGGCGTCACCTTCCAGTGCGCCTACGACTGCTGGGCCGACGACATCACGGTCCGGCACGTCGACAACGGCTTCGGCCTGGTCGCCGCCTCCGCCTGCACGCTGCGCCGCACCCGCGTGGAGGGGCGCGGCTCGCACCACCCGTACTTCTGCCGCGAGGGCTCGCACGACAACCTCGTCGAGGACTTCACGATCGCTGCCCGCACGGTCCCCGCCCCGGCCGGCACGCAGCTGCACGGCATCAACGTCGAGGGCCTGTCCTCGTACAACGTCTGGTCCCGCGGCCACATGGAGATGGGCACCTTCGACACGCACCGGGGCATGCCCTTCGCCAACGTACGCACGCAGATCACGGTCACCAACGACGGCCGGCACGGCGGCGACGCGAGCGCCGGGCCGCTGTACGGAGCCCGCTTCACGCACTGGAACGTGACGGTGACGAACGAGCGCGCGGGCCTCATCAAGCTCGACGAGATCGCGCCCTACAGCGCGACGGTGGCGATCTCCACGGTCCGCGAGTTCGACCAGACCGACGTCCCCGACTTCACCGGCGCCCTCCACTCCCGCACCGAGGCATACGGCAGCCCGGGCGGAGTACGGCCCTTGAACCTGTACGAGGCTCAGCGCGGGCTCTAAGACATTTTCCCCTCCCCGCCCCTTCCCGTAAGGCTGCCGCCGGCATCACTCAGCCCGTCCGGCGTTTGAGGACACCGCCCGCAGGGCGGAAAGCTGCGCAGCATTTAGGGAAGGGGCGGGGAGGGGATGAAGTACGCGCCCTACACGGCAGCAGCGGTGGAGGTGGGAGCAGCAGCCGCCTCAGCCTGCGAAGGCTCGGGCGACGACTCCGGCGCCGGCGACTCCGCAACCTGCGCCGGAAGCCCCCGCATCAGCGCCCAGTACCCCACCGCAGCCACGGTCCCGAGCACCGCACAAGCCCCCCACAGCCACTCCGCCCCGAAGCGATCGATCACCACACCCGCCATGAGCGGCGCGGCCAGCGCCGCGACCGACCAGGACAGGGAGTACATGCCCTGGTAGCGCCCGCGTCCGTGCACCGGCGAGAGCCGGACGACGAGGCCCATCTGGGTCGGCGCGTTGATGATCTCGGCGAGCGTCCACACGCACACGGTCACCGCGAACGCCCCGATGGACCCGGCGAAGGCGGTGAGCCCGAAGCCGTACCCGGCGAGGAGGGCGGAGATGACGAGGAGCTTCTGCGGGTTGCGGTGCTCGATGAAGCGGGTGACGGGGATCTGCAGGGCGACGATCAGGACGCCGTTCACCGCGATCGCGAACCCGAAGTCGGACGGCGAGAACCCGGCCTCGCCCATCGCCACCGGCAGACCCACGTAACTCTGCGTAAAGATCAGCGAGATGAGGAAGGAGAGCCCGACGACGCCCATGAAGCGCCCGTCCCGCAGCACGGTCCCCATGCTGACCTCGGGCTCGGCCGCCTTCGCGGCCCCGTCCGGTACGACGCTCCGCACCGGCCGCGACTCCGGCAGCTTCAGGAAGACCAGCACGGCGCACGCCATGGTCAGCACGGCCTCGCCGAGGAAGCCCGCGCGGTAGCTGTACTGGGCGATGAAACCCGCGCCCATGGAGGAGAGGGCGAAGCCCAGGTTGATCGCCCAGTAGTTGAGCGCGAAGGCCCGCACCCGGTCCTCGGGCTTCACGATGTCGGCCATCATCGCCTGCACGGCGGGCCGCGAGGCATTGGCGGCCACGCCGACCACGAAGGCCACGCCGGCGATCGCGACCGGATGCACCATGAACCCGAGCACCGCGACGCTCACCGAGGTCGCGCCCTGTGCGAGGAACATCGTCGGCCGCCGCCCGAGCCGGTCCGTCATCACCCCGGCGCCCAGGGTCCCAAGGACCCCGCCGAACCCATGCAGAGCGGCCACAAGTCCCGCGTACGAGGCCGAGTAGCCCCTGTCCAGGGTCAGGTACAAAGCCATGAATGTGGCGACGAAGGCCCCGAGCCGGTTGATCAGGGTGCTGGTCCACAGCCACCAGAAATCGCGGGGCAGACCCGAGACGCTTTCTCGTGCGGCGCGTCTCATGGCGGCGACAGACATGGGAATCCCCCGGAAACAAGTGGTGTGTAAGCGGCTCAGGCGGTGATCACAAGTTACGAGTCCGAGGTCCCCGGAGGCCACTCAATTAGCGGGAACCGTCAATCGTCCGCCCACTGGCTGCGCGCGCGAGGGGGCCGGGGGTTCGATTACGCTCGTGGTCATGGCCGACGCACCGTACAAGCTGATCCTCCTCCGCCACGGCGAGAGCGAGTGGAACGCGAAGAACCTGTTCACCGGCTGGGTGGACGTCAATCTCACGGAGAAGGGCGAGAAGGAGGCGGTCCGCGGCGGTGAGCTGCTCAAGGACGCCGGCCTGCTCCCCGACGTACTGCACACCTCGCTCCAGAAGCGCGCCATCCGCACCGCGAACCTCGCGCTGACGTCCGCGGACCGCCACTGGATCCCGGTCCACCGCAGCTGGCGCCTGAACGAGCGCCACTACGGCGCCCTGCAGGGCAAGGACAAGGCGCAGACCCTCGCCGAGTTCGGCGAGGAGCAGTTCATGCTCTGGCGCCGCTCGTACGACACCCCGCCGCCGGAGCTCGCGGACGGCACCGAGTTCTCGCAGTCCGAGGACCCGCGCTACGCGACGATCCCGCCGGAGCTGCGCCCGAAGACGGAGTGCCTCAAGGACGTCGTCACGCGCATGCTGCCGTACTGGTACGACGGCATCGTCCCCGACCTCCTCGACGGCAAGACCGTCCTGGTCGCGGCCCACGGCAACTCGCTGCGCGCCCTGGTCAAGCACCTCGACGGCGTCTCCGACGAGGACATCGCGGGCCTGAACATCCCGACGGGCATCCCGCTCGCGTACGAGCTGGACGAGAACTTCAAGCCGGTCAAGCCGGGCGGCACGTACCTCGACCCGGAGGCCGCGAAGGCCGCGATCGAGGCCGTGAAGAACCAGGGCAAGAAGAAGTAGTTCTTGCGATCAGGCCCCTGATCTGCGCGTTAAGCGCAGATCAGGGGCCTTCGCGTTTCCTGGGCCGGCTGTGGGCCGTCAGTCCGTCAGATAGCCGCCGCCGAGCCTGCGGCCGAGGCCCTCGTTGTTCGGGTTGTACGTCGGCGGGGGCGAGGGCGGCCTGGGGAGGCGGTCCGCGTCGGCGAGGTAGGCCGTGAGCGCCGGGGCGCCGAGTACCTCTGGTCCGGGGAGCTCGCCGAGTTGGTCCTGCACGATGCGGAGCAGACTTTCCCCGGGTTCGGGCCCGTCGCCCCAGTCGCCGTCGCCCCAGGTGTCGCAGACCTCTTGCATGAGGTCGGCCAGCAGGTGCGGCCCCGGGCCCCGTTGGGTGGCGTGCGGGGCCATGGGCTCGAAGGAGCTCAGTTCCACCCCGTCCCTGGCGTGGTGGAACAGCGTCATTCCACGGGCGGTCGGGCCGAGCACCACGGTCTCGGAGCCCTCGGACAGGCGGGACAGCACCGGATCCCGGCCGCCCTCGATCCCGATGTACTCGAGCGAGTACCCCCAACTGCCGTTCTGCCCGAACCTGATGACTGTGCCGTCCGCTTCGTCGGGCTCCACCTGCATCATGTCGTCCAGGGACAGCACCCGGGCCCGCGCGGGATCCATCCCGTAAGCACGCATGACCGCTTCCGCGTTCTTGCCCCGGCTGAACGTCAGGCAGAACCCCAGGTCGCTGAACTCGTGCAGCCAGGTGTGCAGTTGGGATGCCATGTCGGCAGTCATCGAACTCTCCGCCCTCTCTACCGGGTGACGACGACTTGATACCACTCGCCGTCGAGGACGCGTTGCCGCGTGACCCATCGTCCGAGGACCCGGCCGACCTCCTCGTCCTCGCCTCTGTCCGCGCAGCACAGAGCTCGCCCCCGTTTCTTGAGTTGTCCCCGCCCGAAGGCGGAGTCGATCATCAATAGGTCGGCTCGGCAGGCTAGTTGATCAAGGTCGGGGCGAGGCCGCATCCTGACCGCGCCATGTCACTTCTCCATCAACTCCCCACAGGGCCGCACAGCCAGGTCACAGGGAGACCACCCGTCGGCCTGATCCGAGCCCCCGTGCGCCGTTGATGCGCCCGACCCAGTGGGCATGAACTGGGCACAGGCAACAGCGCCTTCGAGGAGGGTCCCCATGGCCGACACCCCGACGACCGACGCCCAGCAGGAAGGCCGCCCGGTCGAAGTGGCCGAGCGCAAGCCCCTGCCCCTGCTCGGCGCGTGCGGCTGCGGTTCCGGCTGCGGCTGCGGCTGCCAGTCCGGAGCGCCGTGCCAGTGCGGCGGCTGAGCTAGCGGCGCAGGACGCGCAGGACACGTAGGACATACGCCGGCGGGGCCCGACCGCACCGAAGCGGTCGGGCCCCGCCGACATGACGTACAGAGAAAGAGACGCAGCAGACGCAGCGGCTACGCGCCCTCGGCCGCCTGCGCCGTCGCCTCCGCCAGCTCGTCCGCGTGCTCACCCGTCACCAGGTAGACCACACGCTTGGCCACCGACACCGCGTGGTCCGCGAACCGCTCGTAGTAGCGGCCCAGCAGCGTCACGTCGACGGCCGTCTCGATGCCGTGCTTCCAGCGGTCGTCCATCAGGTGCTGGAACAGCGTGCGGTGCAGCAGGTCCATCTCGTCGTCGTCCTGCTCCAGCTGCATCGCCAGGTCGATGTCCTTGGTGATGACGACCTCGGCGGCCTTCGCCATCAGGCGCTGCGCGAGCTGGCCCATCTCCAGGATCGTGGCGTGCAGGTCGTGCGGCACCGCCGTGGCCGGGAAGCGCAGCCGGGCCAGCTTGGCCACGTGCTGGGCCAGGTCGCCCGAGCGCTCCAGGTCGGCGCTCATCCGCAGCGAGGTGACCACGATCCGCAGATCCGTGGCGACCGGCTGCTGGCGGGCGAGCAGTGCTATGGCGCGCGCCTCCAGGTCGTGCTGCAGATCGTCGACCTTCTGATCGGCGGCGATCACGCTCTCGGCGAGCTTCAGGTCCGCGTCGAGCATGGCCGTGGTGGCGCGCCCGATCGCCGACCCGACGAGACGGGCCATCTCGACAAGGCCTTCGCCGATCGAATCAAGTTCCTCGTGGTACGCGTCCCGCATGGAAGTCCCTCTCGTGATGACGTGCCGGGGGCTTGCCGATAACCCTTCGGCCCCCTTTAGTACGTACGTGCCGGGGCTCTGACCCCACGCTCCCACGGTGCGGCCGGAACGCGACCGGAACCGGCACCCCATGTGAATCACCCCTGTCACCAAGGTGAACTCTGGGCGACGCGCCCCGACCCCCGCACGCCCCGCACAACCCCCACCCCAGCCCATCCCGGGACAGCCGCGCCACCCAAATGAACCAATCGGGTACCACCAGTGAACTCTCGGCGACGAGTGTTCGAGATGACAGCCTCACCGGTGTGGCCGGGGCTTACGGGGTGCATAACCTGGAGGCATGGACGTGAACGCGGCGGTCGCCGCAGCGGCTGCGATCGCCGGAGTGTGCACCGGTGTCATCGCCATGCTGGCGTTCCGCTGGAGCGAGCGCGACCAGAAACGCCCCACCCGGACCTCCCTGCACACCGACGCCGTACTCCCGCCGGGCGTGGACACGGTGCTCTCCGTGCTGCGCTCCTCCGCGGTGGTCCTGGACGAGGCCGATGCCGTCGTCAAGGCCAGCTCGGCGGCGTACGCACTCGGTCTCGTACGCGGCGGGAAGCTGGCGGTCGAACCGATGCTGCAGATGGCCCGCGACACCCGCCGCGACGGCGAGATACGCCAGGTCGAGCTCGACCTGCCGCGCCGCGGCACCGGCCGGGGCGAGGCCCTCGCGGTGTCCGCCCGGGTGGCGCCCCTCGGCTCCCGCCTGGTCCTCCTCCTGGTCGAGGACCTCACCGAGGCCCGCCGCATCGAGGCCGTACGCCGGGACTTCGTGGCCAATGTGAGCCACGAGCTGAAGACCCCGGTGGGCGCCCTCAGCCTTCTCTCCGAGGCCGTGATGGACGCCTCCGACGACCCCGAGGCCGTCGAGCGCTTCGCGGGCCGGATGCAGATAGAGGCGACCCGCCTGACCAACCTGGTCCAGGAGCTCATCGACCTCTCCCGGGTGCAGAACGACGACCCGCTGGAGGACGCCGAGCCCGTCCGCGTGGACGAGCTGGTCGCCGAGGCCGTCGACCGCTGCCGCCACCAGGCCGGCACCAAGCAGATCACCATGGCCGCCGGGGGCACCGCCGACCTGCGGATCTGGGGCAACCGAGGCCAGCTCGCCGCCGCCCTCGGCAACCTCGTCGAGAACGCCGTGAACTACAGCCCGGCCCGTACGCGCGTGGGGATAGCCGCGCGACGGGTCAACGCCCCCGGCGGCGACCTGATCGAGATAGCCGTCACCGACCAGGGCCTCGGCATCTCCGACAAGGACAAGGAGCGCATCTTCGAGCGCTTCTACCGCGTCGACCCGGCGCGCTCGCGAGCCACCGGAGGCACCGGCCTCGGACTCGCCATCGTCAAGCACGTGGCGGCCTCGCACGGCGGGGAAGTCACTGTCTGGAGCTCCGAGGGACAGGGCTCCACCTTCACCTTGCGGCTGCCGGAAGCGGGCGCAGTCCGCGACCGTACGCCACTCAGCCCCGAAGGAACGGGTGCCCTCGACGAAGAGGACCACGACCGGCCTTACGACACCCCGCCCCGCTCGGCCCGCGAGACCCGCGAGCCGATCCCTGCCCCGGAGGTCCTTCCGTGACCCGAGTGCTAGTCGTCGAGGACGAGGAATCCTTCTCCGACGCCCTTTCCTACATGCTCCGCAAGGAGGGCTTCGAGGTCGCCATCGCGGCCACCGGCCCCGACGGCCTGGACGAGTTCGAGCGCAACGGCGCCGACCTCGTGCTGCTCGACCTGATGCTGCCGGGCCTGCCCGGCACCGAGGTCTGCCGCCAGCTGCGCGGCCGCTCCAACGTCCCCGTCATCATGGTGACGGCCAAGGACAGCGAGATCGACAAGGTCGTCGGGCTGGAAATAGGAGCCGACGACTACGTCACCAAGCCCTTCTCCTCCCGTGAGCTGGTGGCCCGCATCCGCGCGGTCCTGCGCCGCCGCGGCGAGCCCGAGGAGGTCACCCCGGCCGCCCTGGAGGCGGGCCCGGTCCGGATGGACGTGGACCGCCACGTCGTCACGGTCTCCGGCTCCAAGGTCGACCTGCCGCTCAAGGAGTTCGACCTCCTGGAGATGCTGCTGCGCAACGCGGGCCGCGTACTGACCCGCATGCAGCTGATCGACCGGGTCTGGGGCGCGGACTACGTCGGCGACACCAAGACCCTGGACGTCCACGTGAAGCGCCTGCGCGCAAAGATCGAGCCGGACCCGGGCGCCCCGAGGTACCTGGTGACGGTCCGCGGTCTGGGCTACAAGTTCGAGCCGTAAACCGCGGGCCGGACTGGTCGACGTCGACGGGGCGGGGAGCCATGGTGGTTCGCCGCCCCGCGCGGCTGCCCGACTGCTGTCGTGGGCACGCACGGGGTCGACGGACGGAGTCCGGCGCAGCGCTCCGAAGCCCGCGCAGCGGTGCGAGGGGTGCGTCGAAAAGGGGTCCCTGGACGTCCACGTCAAGCGCCTGCGCGCAAAGATCGAGCCGGACCCGGGCGCCCCGAGGTACCTGGTGACGGTGCGCGGTCTGGGCTACAAGTTCGAGCCGTAAACCGCGGGCCGGCCGGCTGACTGAGCAGGCATGACGAAGGGCGGGCACCCCACCGGGTGCCCGCCCTTCGCCATGCCTGCTTGTTCAGCTGTACGCCGTGCTCAGTGGCCGGTGCCCGTGCTGTGGGAGGCCGACCCGGTCGGCGTGCCCGAGCCCGCGCTGTGCGAGGCGGAGCCGGACGCGTCCTCGTTGGGGTCGGGCTCGCCGGAGGCGATGCCGCCCGGCTTGCCGGACTCCGAGGAGCTCGCGCTCTCGGACGGCTTCGCGTCCGGGGCCTCGGGGATCTCGGACGGGCCCCACTTGTCGAAGTAGCCGGACGCCGGGACCACGAAGGTCCGCAGCGTGACGTTGCCGGACTCGCTGAAGCTGAAGGTGACGGCCTGGGCGTTGCCGTCCTTCACGGCCTCCCGGCTGCTGGGCAGCACCGCGGAGGGGTTGCCCTCGCCGCCGAGCACGATCGAACCGCCGGCCGGGATGGTGACGGGGCCGTTGCCCTTGGCGGCGCTGAGCTTGGCCTCCTTGGCGGTTCCGTCGATCTTCACCGAGTCGAGGGTCTGCGGCTTGTCGTCGTTGTTGAACACCGTCGCGGAGACCACGGCCGGGCCGGTGGACTCCAGCTCGGGCTGGGTGATCACCAGCGCGTTCTGAATCTTGATCTTGCCGTCGTCGGCGGAGGTCGCGGCGTTGTCCGGCCGGACACCGAGGGTCTGTGCGTCGTTGCCGGCACCGCACGCGGCGAGTGTGGCGATCGAGAACACGAGGGCGGTGGCGGCGAGGGCGCCGCGTCGAAGGCTGCGGCTCACGGCGGCGGCATCTCCTTGAACGTGGGCGAACTTGGGGTGGTGCGGACGACCGTAAGACGGTGCTAAAGGTCATCAGCGGGCATAGGTTACCGACCCGTCGTCGGCCCACCGCACCCGACCCGCCCCTACTGCCACACCCGACTCGTCGCTACCGCCGGACGGCGTCCGCCCGAACCCGCCCCGTGATGTGGCCGATTGCGATCTCGTACAGCATTCACATTTCCATCACGTCGACCGCATCCCCGATTTCGGGTAAGGAATGCGGGCGTCCCGGTGAGGGCCTCCGGTGAATTGATCATCGCCGTTCACTACAGGTTCAGTACAGCCGCAGTGATCAATTCCGGATTCCTCTCCCATCCGCCCCGTACGCCTCTCCAGTCATCGAACGGAGTAGCGGAACCCCCTCTCTTGGAAGCGTGCAAAACGGGACGTTCGACCTCTTGGGGAGGGTGCGCGACGCTTGTAACGTTCGCGTTTCTGCCTCCCCGGACAACCACTCCGACCTGCGAATACCCGCCTCCGCAAAGCCTCCGCAGCACGTTCCTGTTGCTGTTGTCAAGCCCCGAGATATGCCCTGACCTGCGAAAACGCCATTCAGAAGCCGCCGTTTCCGTGTTACCCTGGATAGCCACGGAAGGGGTACCTGTCACATGACGTTCAAGGTTGGCGACACCGTGGTCTATCCCCATCACGGGGCCGCGCTGATCGAGGCCATCGAAACTCGCCAGATCAAAGGCGTGGACAAGACCTACTTGGTGCTGAAGGTCGCCCAGGGCGACCTGACGGTTCGTGTGCCAGCGGACAATGCGGAGTTCGTCGGCGTACGCGACGTTGTTGGTCAGGACGGGCTCGACCGGGTCTTCGAGGTGCTGCGCGCACCGTATGCGGAGGAGCCCACTAACTGGTCCCGTCGCTACAAGGCAAATCTCGAGAAGCTCGCCTCCGGCGATGTCATCAAGGTCGCCGAAGTGGTGCGTGACCTGTGGCGTCGTGAGCGCGAGCGCGGTCTGTCGGCCGGTGAGAAGCGCATGCTCGCCAAGGCTCGTCAGATCCTGGTGAGCGAGCTCGCCCTCGCGGAGAACACCAACGAGGACAAGGCCGAGGCCCTGCTCGACGAAGTTCTCGCGTCCTGACGCGACGGCACTGAAACAGCAGTAAAAGCAGTACAGCAACACCATGCCGCGGTGCCCGCTGACCAGCTCTGTTCCACAGACTGTGTTGCCGGGCACTGCGGCATGTCCGTACCCGAAAGTGTGCGTACGAGACCCGAAAGATGTCCGTACGTGAAGATCTTCCCCGCATAGGGTGAGCCGGCCCCTATGGTGTGCCGGGCCCGGACAGCTGGCCCCTGGTGCCCGCGGGCGTGGCCCGCTATGGACAACAGCTCGACCGGATGTCACGGAAGGGTCCCGGTCAAGGCGTCGCGCCCGGCACGGTGTGGCCATACCCATGTCGCCCAAGGACACAAACCTGAACGTGGACGTGATGTCAGACGAATCCCCCGCAACCCGGCCCCCCGCCCGCACCGCCGCGGTCATCCCCGCGGCCGGACGCGGGGTCCGGCTCGGCCCCGGTGCCCCCAAGGCGCTGCGCGCGCTGAACGGCACCCCCATGCTCATCCACGCGATCCGGGCGATGGCCGCCTCGCGGGCCGTCTCGCTCGTGATCGTGGTCGCGCCGTCGGACGGCGCCGCCGAGGTGAAGGCGCTGCTCGCCGAGCACACGCTGCCCGAGCGGACCGACTACCTGGTCGTGCCCGGCGGTGAGAGCCGCCAGGAGTCCGTGAAGGCCGGGCTCGACGTGCTGCCGCCCGGCATCGACACGGTGCTCGTGCACGACGCCGCCCGGCCGCTCGTGCCGGTCGACACGGTGGACGGGGTGATCGAGGCGGTGCGCGCCGGGGCCCCGGCGGTGGTTCCCGCGCTGCCCCTCGCGGACACCGTCAAGGAGGTCGAGCCGGCCGCGACGCCGGGCGACCCGGAGCCGGTCGTGGCCACGCCCGCGCGGGCCCGGCTGCGGGCCGTACAGACCCCGCAGGGCTTCGACCGGGACCTGCTCGTACGCGCCCACGAGACGGTCACCGACAACGTCACGGACGACGCCAGCATGGTCGAGCAGCTGGGCCTGCCCGTGGTGGTCGTGCCCGGCCACGAAGAGGCGTTCAAGGTGACCCGCCCCCTCGACCTCGTCCTGGCCGAGGCCGTACTCGCCCGCAGGAGGGCCAACGATGGCTTCTGAGACTTCCGGGATTCCGCTGCTTCCGCAGGTCGGCATCGGCACCGACATCCACGCCTTCGAAGAGGGCCGCGAGCTGTGGTGCGCCGGCCTGAAGTGGGAGGGCGAGGGGCCCGGTCTCGCCGGGCACTCCGACGCCGACGTCGTCGCACACGCCGCCTGCAACGCGCTCTTCTCCGCCGCGGGCCTCGGCGACCTCGGGCAGCACTTCGGCACCGGGCGCCCGGAGTGGTCCGGCGCCTCCGGCCTGACCCTGCTCGCCGAGGCGGCCCGGATCGTGCGCGACGCGGGCTTCACCATCGGCAACGTCGCGGTCCAGGTCATCGGCCCGCGACCGAAGATCGGCAAGCGGCGCGACGAGGCGCAGAAGGTGCTCTCCGAGGCCGTGGGCGCGCCGGTGTCCGTGTCCGGGGCGACCACCGACGGCCTGGGCTTCCCCGGCCGGGGCGAGGGGCTGCAGGCGATCGCCACCGCCCTGGTCGTACGTACACGCTGAGAAGGCCGGAAATGCGGGGGGCGAGCGGGGCGCTCGCGGAGTATCTGGGATATCTGGGTACTCGTACAGCCCTCAACAAAGCCTCGGGAGGCCCCCGCATGTCCGCCGAACTCTCCGCCGAGCTCAAGGCGCTCCTCGACAGCCCCGTCTTCATCACCGTCGCCACCATCCAGCCCGACGGCAGCCCCCAGGTCTCGCCGGTCTGGGTGAAGCGGGACGGTGACGACGTGCTCTTCTCGACCACCGTCGGGCGGCAGAAGGAGAAGAACCTGCGCCGCGACCCGCGCCTCACGGTCGTCGTGCAGCCCGCCGACAACCCGTACGCCTACGCCGAGATCCGTGGCTCCGTCGAGATGACCGAAGAGGGCGGGCAGGAGCTCATCGACGAGCTGGCCGTCAAGTACACCGGCAAGAAGTACGCCGAATTCAACCCGTCCTCCGCCAATGACGCCCCGCGCGTGGTCGTCCGGATCACCCCGCGCAAGGTCGTCGGGCGCATCTGACAGGCGCCTCCACCGGCGCCTCGCTAAAGGCTCGGTCACAAAGTGGTCCCGCGGTCCCGGAAGGGTCGCGGGGCACTGCCCGAAGCCCACTACCCTTGAAGGCGTGACCATTCGCCTGTACGACACCAGCGCCCGGCAGATCCGTGACTTCATCCCGCTCACGCAGGGCTGTGTCTCGATCTACCTGTGTGGCGCTACCGTCCAGGCGGCCCCGCACATCGGCCACATCCGGTCGGGGCTGAACTTCGACATCATGCGCCGCTGGTTCACGTACCGCGGCTACGACGTCACGTTCGTGCGGAACGTGACGGACATCGACGACAAGATCATCGCGAAGTCGGCCGAGCAGGGCCGGCCCTGGTGGTCGATCGGGTACGAGAACGAGCGCGCGTTCAACGCCGCCTACGACGGGCTCGGCTGCCTGCCGCCCACCTATGAGCCGCGCGCGACCGGGCACATCACCGAGATGGTCGAGATGATGCGCGGCCTCATCGAGCGCGGTCACGCGTACGAGGCCGACGGCAGCGTCTACTTCGACGTGCGCTCGTACGACGGCTATCTCGAGCTGTCCAACCAGGACCTCGACGAGATGCGTCAGCCCGCCGAGGACGGCATCACCGGCAAGCGCGACCCGCGCGACTTCGCCATGTGGAAGGCGACCAAGCCGGGGGAGCCCGACTGGGAGAGCCCCTGGGGACGCGGCCGTCCCGGCTGGCACCTGGAGTGCTCGGCGATGGCCCACAAGTACCTGGGCTCCGCCTTCGACATCCACGGCGGCGGGCTCGACCTCATTTTCCCGCACCACGAGAACGAGATCGCGCAGGCCAAGGCCTTCGGGGATGAGTTCGCCAAGTACTGGGTGCACAACGCCTGGGTGACCATGGCCGGCGACAAGATGTCCAAGTCGCTGGGCAACTCCGTGCTCGTCAGCGAGATGGTCAAGGCCTGGCGGCCCATCGTGCTCCGCTACTACCTCGGAACCCCGCACTACCGGTCGATGATCGAGTACAGCGAGGAGGCCCTGCGCGAGGCCGAGTCCGCGTTCGCGCGGATCGAGGGCTTCATCCAGCGCGTGGTCGAGAAGGCCGGGGGACCGGTCGAGGCCGCGGCCGAGGTGCCGCTCGCGTTCGCCGAGGCCATGGACGACGACCTCGGGGTGCCGCAGGCGCTCGCCGTCGTGCACACCACGGTCCGGCAGGGCAACAGCGCCCTGGCCGCCGACGACAAGGAAGCGGCGGTCGCCCGCCTCGCCGAGGTCCGGGCCATGCTCGGCGTCCTCGGCCTGGACCCGCTCGACGCGCACTGGGCCGGCGAGGGCAACGGGGGCGAGGACCTGCACGGGGCCGTCGACACCCTCGTACGGCTCGTGCTCCAGCAGCGTGAGGCGGCCCGCGCCCGCAAGGACTGGGCCACCGCCGACGCCATCCGCGACCAGCTCCAGCAGTCGGGCCTGGTCATCGAGGACAGCCCGGAAGGGCCGCGCTGGACGCTCGGCCCGCGCTGAGCCCGCACCTCGGCAAAGTGCCGCCCGGTCCGCCGGGCGGCACACTTCATATACGTACGCACGCATGCAGTCAGTGCTGTCATTGAGAAACAGGTAGGTCATGGCCGGGAACAGCCAGCGCAGGAACCGCCGCACCAGCAACAAGAAGGGTGCGACGGTCGGCAGCGGTGGCCAGCGGCGTCGCGGCCTCGAGGGCAAGGGTCCGACCCCGCCCGCCGAAGCGCGCAAGAAGCACAAGAAGAACCGCATCGCCAACGCCAAGGCCAAGCACGAGGCCCGGCGTCCCACGCCCCGCCGTGGCGGCAAGGGCTCGTCCGAGATGGTCGTCGGGCGCAACTCCGTCGTCGAGGCGCTGCGCGAGGGCGTACCGGCGAACACGCTGTACGTCCTGCAGTACATCGACAACGACGAGCGTGTGCGTGAGGCGCTGCAGCTCGTCGCCGAGCGCGGCGGCATCAACCTCATGGAGGCGCCGCGCGCCGAGCTCGACCGCATGACCAACGGGCTCAACCACCAGGGCCTCGTCCTGCAGGTCCCGCCGTACGAGTACGCGCACGCCGAGGACCTGGCGGCGGCCGCGTACGACGAGGGCGAGGACCCGCTGATCGTCGTCCTCGACGGCATCACCGACCCGCGCAACCTGGGCGCCATCGTGCGTTCCGCCTCGGCCTTCGGCGGCCACGGCGTGGTCGTGCCCGAGCGGCGCGCGGCCGGTATGACGGCCTCCGCCTGGAAGACCTCGGCCGGCGCCGCCGCCCGCACCCCGGTGGCCCGCGTCACGAACATCACCCGCGCCCTGGAGGCGTACAAGAAGGCGGGCGTCGCCATCGTCGGCCTCGCCGCCGACGGCGAGCACGAGGTCGGCGACCTCGAAGCGCTCGGCGGCCCGGTCGCCATCGTGGTCGGCAGCGAGGGCAAGGGCCTGTCGCGGCTCGTCGGCGAGACCTGTGACTACCTGGTCAAGATTCCGATGCCGGGTGGCGCGGAGTCGCTGAACGCCGGTGTGGCTGCGGGAGTTGTGCTGTACGAGGCCGCTCGGCGTCGCGCCTAGGATTTCTTGGGGATCTTGACGGGGCCCGGACAGATCGGCCCCGTCAAGGCAGTGTCCTAAACACACATCACTCGGTTAGATGAGTGTGGACACCAGAACACCGTCGGGATTCGACGACGCTCCCGCGCTGAGCATGGTGAAGGTGCCGTGCGACCCGGCCCAGGTCATCGTCAACCACGCGAGCTTCCGCGTGCAGCTCCCCACCGCCAAACCGCCCCGATCCGCGCGCATCGCAAGGCAGTTGGCGAGTGCGGGGGCCGACGCGCAGACCGCGCTCATGCCCCTCGTCGCAGGCGCGGCAGCCGGCGCGGGCGCGGGCGGGCGCCGTCGCGCGCCCGTCGTGTGGAGCGGGAAGTCCGCCCCCGGCGACCCCGGAGCGACCGGCCTGCTGCAGGCCGTGCGGAGCTCCGGGGTGCGCCACGGCGAGGAGTTCGAGACATCGGGCGGCCGCTTCGCCGGGGCCGACACCCAGGTCATCCCGCGCATCGACCCGCGCATGGATCCCGACGAGACCACGGTGATCCCCCAGGTCGTCGCCCCCCGCGACCCCGGCGGCGACGAGACCCGGCTGCTGCCCGCGATGCAGCCCGTGGGCGGCGCGTACGACGAAGAGCCGTACGGGTACGACGAGTTCGACGAGTACGACGAGGACGGCGGCGACGAGAACGCCTCCCGGCGGCACGGCTCGGACGCGGTGCGCCACGCGTACTACCCCGGGCGCCGGATGAACCTCGGCGTTGTGCTCCTCCCGATGCGCGTCTTCCTCGGCTTCATCTCCATCTACGCCGGCATGGGCAAGCTCTGCGACCCCGTCTACTTCGACGGCGGCGAGCGCGGCTCCATGGTCAAGTGGCTGAATTCGCTGCACCCTTGGGGCCTCGCCGAGCCGCTGCGGGACTTCGCGCTGCAGCACCCGGTCGGCGCCGGACTGTGCATCGCGTTCCTTCAGGTCATCGTCGGCGTGCTGACCGTCTGCGGGCTCTGGCAGCGGGTCGCCGCCGTGGTCGGGGCGCTGCTCTCGGCCGCGCTGCTCGTGACCGTGAGCTGGAAGACCGTTCCGGCGTACGACGCGCCGGACATCATCTACCTCGCCGCCTGGAGCCCGCTGATCATCGCGGGCGCACCCGTCTACTCGCTCGACGGACGCCTGGCCGGCGAGGCCTGGCGCACCCTCGGCCCGCGCGCCGAGCTCTGGGAGCTGCGCCGCCGAGTCCTTCGGCGCGGTCTGCTCCTCGGGACCGTCGTGGTCGGCCTGACGCTGCTGCTCGGGTCGCTGCTCGGCGGTGCGGTGCGCGACTCGGACAAGATCACCGTGCCGGGCCCGGACCAGGCGCCGCGCAACGAGCTGCCGGGCTCGCCGCTGCCGGAGGAGCCGGGCAAGCGGGGCGACGCCAAGCGAAAAGAGGACCCGACGGCCTCCGGGTCGCCGACGCAGGGCAGTTCGGCCTCCCCGTCGACCTCGTCCTCCGCGCCGGGGACGGTCCGCGAGTCGGGCTCCGTGGGCGTCAGCCAGCCCAGCCAGACCCAGGGCTCGGGCCAGGCGCCCCCGCAGTCGCAGCCGCCGGCCGCTTCCAGCGGGCCTACGTCCAGCGGGGGTGGCTCCACGGGCGGAGGCGGGTCGACCGGCGGGTCCGGCGGCTCAGGCGGTTCGGGTGGCGGCGAGGAGGAGCCGGGGCTCGTGGGCGGTTTGCTCGGGTAGGGGGCGCTGGGCTGAGCGGAGCGTCGGCCTGAGCGGGGCGCCGACCTGAGCGGAGCGCCGACCTGAGCGGGGGGCGGGGCGGGAGCGGCGGGGCGGCGGGCGGCGGAGAGGCCGCGAGCCGGGGGCGGCGGGGCGCCGGGGCGCCGGGGGAGCCGAGGAGCCGGGTCGGGGCCGGGAGCGGAGCGGGGGCCGGGCTGGGAGCGGGGAGCCGGGCTGGGAGCCGGGGCCGGGAGCGGGGAGCCGGAGCCGGGCTGGGAGCCGGGAGCCGGAGCCAGGCCGGGAGCGGGAGCCGGGGCCGGCAGCCGATGAGGCGAGCGTTATGTGGGGGGAAAGGGGCGGGGAAACGGGACAAAGTGCCCGGATTTCCGCCCCTTTTCCCTCACTTGGCTAGTGGGCCTGAGCGGCTAGCTCTTTTGCCGCCTCGGTGAGGTCCTTGGCCGTGTCGATCGCCCGCCAGTACGCGCCCTGCGGCAGCGGGAAGCCGGCGAGCTTCTTCTCGCGGGCCAGGCGCGGGAACGTCGTGCGTTCGTGGTCGCCCAGGTCCGGCAGGAGTGTCGCGAAGGCCGAGGAGAAGACGTACACGCCCGCGTTGATGAGATACGGCGACGGCGGGGACTCGATGAAGTCCGTGATGTGGCCGAACGCGTCCGTCTCGACGGCGCCCCACGGAATCCGGGGGCGGGCCAGGGCGAGGGTCGCGTGGGCGTCGCGTTCGGCGTGGAAGGCCGCCATGTCGCGCAGCGAGAAGCGGGTCCAGATGTCGCCGTTCGTCGCGTACCAGGGGCGGTCGGCGTGCGGGAGGTGGGCGGCGGCGAACTTGAGGCCGCCGCCTCGGCCCAGCGGCTCCTTCTCGACGACCGTGGTGACGTTCAGCGGGAGGTCGGCGGAGTCCAGCCAGTCCTTGAGGACCTCGGCGAGATGGCCGCAGGAGACGACCGCGTCGGTCACGCCCTCCGCGGCGAGCCAGGAAAGCTGATGGCCGATGATCGGGGTCCCCGTGCCGGGGATCTCGACCATCGGCTTCGGCCGGTCGTCTGTGTACGGGCGCAGCCGGGACCCCTGGCCTCCGGCGAGGATCACGGCCTGGGTCGGGTGGGCTGCTTCGGGTGCGGCGGTCATGGCCGCACTCTATGCGGGGCGCTGCCTGCGGGGGCGAGCTGGGGCGTCGCCCCCGCAGCGGTCGGCGCGGCGGTCAGCGGGCGTCGCCCCAGCGGCGGTCAGCTCGCCCTGGAGACACCTGTGGCGAAGGCCGTGTCGCACACGGGGCGGGAGTAGGACTGGGCCTTCGTCGGCCCGTAGTAGTGCACCGCCGCGCGGCCCAGGGCGCGGGCCAGGTCGACGCAGTGCTGCGCGAGCGAGGGGCGCTCGTCGACGGCCTGCTGGAGGTGCGTGAGGGCGACGCCCGGGTTCTTCTCCTGCAGCTCCTGGAGGAGCTTGTCGCGCAGAACGTCCTGCGGGGCGCGGGACTTGGCGCGCACCGAGGCGTCCTCGGAGGAGGCGGCGAGCACCGATCCGGAGCTGCCCGACCAGTTGACTCGGGTGACCGCGAGCGTCCCGGAGAGCACCAGGACGACGGGGAGGACCATGGCGAGGGTTCGGCCGATCCGACGGGCGGGGCCACGTCGGTGCAGCGGCTTGTTGGAGGGCTTCACGCGAGTGAGCGTAGCGGTCGGTGATGATTTGGCGACATTTGGTCACCGGAACGAGGGACGGTTCGAGGGCCCCTTTCGAATTCCGTGTTGACGTACAGGGGTCGAAATGGGCGGTGTGCCGGGGTATTTGTCGACACCTGCGCGGGGGTGCGACGGGAGTTCGGCGGGAGTTAGGGCGGGGCCCGGTCCGGAACGCGAGAAGGCCCCGCACCGAAGTGCGGGGCCCCTCAAGGGAGTTCGGGGTACGAGTTGGTGTGTGCGTCAGTCGCTGAGGCGCTCGCCCGTCGACGTCGAGAACACGTGGGTCTCGCCCGCGCGCGGCACGACGTGCAGCTCGGTGCCCTTGTCCGGGACGTGGCGGCCGTTGACGCGGACGACCAGGTCCTGGTGCTCGCCGCCGACCTCGGCGGAGCCGTAGACGTAGCCGTCGGCGCCGAGCTCCTCGACGACGTTGACCCGGACCGCCATGCCGGCCGGGGCGTCCGCGGTCTCCTTGGTCAGGGACTTCGCGGCGGCGCCGTTCTGCTCGACGATGTCGAAGTGCTCCGGGCGGACGCCGACCGTGACGGTGCGGTCGCCGCGGTCGGCCGCGGCGGACAGGGCCTCGCGGCTGACCGGGACGACGGAGTTGCCGAACTTCACGCCGCCGTCGGTGATCGGGACCTCGACCAGGTTCATGGCGGGGGAGCCGATGAAGCCGGCGACGAAGAGGTTGGCCGGGCGGTCGTACATGTTGCGCGGGGTGTCGACCTGCTGCAGCAGACCGTCCTTGAGGACCGCCACACGGTCGCCCATCGTCATGGCCTCGACCTGGTCGTGGGTGACGTAGACGGTGGTGATGCCGAGGCGGCGCTGGAGCGAGGCGATCTGCGTACGGGTCGAGACGCGGAGCTTGGCGTCGAGGTTCGACAGCGGCTCGTCCATGAGGAAGACCTGCGGCTCACGGACGATCGCGCGGCCCATCGCCACACGCTGGCGCTGACCACCGGAGAGGGCCTTGGGCTTGCGGCCCAGGTACTCGGTGAGGTCCAGGATCTTCGCCGCGTCCTCGACCTTCTGGCGGATCTCGGCCTTCGGTACGCCCGCGATCTTGAGCGCGAAGCCCATGTTGTCGGCGACCGACATGTGCGGGTAGAGCGCGTAGTTCTGGAACACCATGGCGATGTCCCGGTCCTTGGGCGGCAGGTGTGTGACGTCGCGGTCACCGATGTGGATGGAGCCGGCGTTGACGTCCTCGAGACCCGCGAGCATGCGCAGGGAGGTCGACTTGCCGCAGCCGGAGGGGCCGACGAGAACGAGGAACTCGCCGTCCGCGACGTCGAGTTCGAGCTGGTCGACGGCCGGCTTGTCGCCGCCCGGGTAAATGCGGGTGGCCTTGTTGAACGAGACGGTTGCCATGGCTGTGAAGCCCCCTTCACCGGCAGGAACGTGCCGGACGATCCGAGTAAAGGTGGTGGCCCGCTCCGCTGGATCGCGGGGCGAGTGGTGTAGTCCAGTGCCTGGACTGCGGCTGACGGTACCTGGCGGGTGGGCCGGTGTCAGTAGGCGTGTGCGAATTTGTGGGATCCACCCGGTGTGGGCCGGGGCAACTCCGTGGCCGGTCACGAAGGGCTCTGTGTAGAGTGTTGAAGCCTCTTCCGTACGGGTTCGCCCATGCGTCGCAGGCCTCCTTAGCTCAGCTGGCCAGAGCAACGCACTTGTAATGCGTAGGTCATCGGTTCGAATCCGATAGGGGGCTCCAGCAGGCAAAACGCCCCGGTCTCCAGGAGATCGGGGCGTTTGCTTTTGCGGGTGGTGGTGCTTCTGCCGGGCAGGTGGCGGTGCGTCTGCCGGGTAGGGAGCGGTGCTGCTACGCCGCCTGGATCGACTCCAGCATGTTCAGCCGGGCCGCCCGTCGGGCCGGCCAGATCGCGGCCAGTACGCCGATCACCAGGGCGAGCAGCAGGAACAGTCCGAGGCGGCCCCAGGGCAGCACCATCTCGTAGCTCTTCATCGAGCCCGCAGCCAGGCTGCCGCCGGCCCAGGCGAGGAAGATGCCCGTGCCGATGCCGAGCACCGCGCCGAACAGGGAGATCACGACCGATTCGAGGCGGACCATCTGCTTGATGCCGGCGCGGTCGAGGCCGATCGCGCGCAGCATCCCGATCTCCCGGGTGCGCTCGAAGACCGACATCGCCAGGGTGTTGATCACGCCGAGCACCGCGATGACGACGGCCATGCCGAGCAGCCCGTAGATCATGTTCAGCATCAGGTCGATGGTGCCGGCCTCGGCCTTGACCAGCTGGTCCTTGTTCTGGACCTTCAGCAGCGGGCTGTTGCCGAGGGCGTCCCGCAGGTCCTGCTCCAGGCCGGCTGCCTTGCCGGGCTCGGCCTTGACCAGGATGCTGTCGATCTTCTTCGGGGTGTACGAGTACGGCTGTACGTCGCTCGTCGCGCCGAGCAGTTCGTTCACGGTCGGGTTGGCCTCGTACACGCCGACGACGCGCAGCTTGTGCGTGCCCTTCGCCTTCTCGTCGCCGAAGGTGTACTTCGCGTCGAGGGTGTCGCCCACGCCGACACCGTGCTTCTTCGCGTACTCGTCCGAGACCGCGATCCGGCCCGGGCCGACGTCGTCGAGCGAGCCGCCGGTGAACTTCAGGTCGGTGACCTTGCCGAGCTGGGCCGGGTCCGAGCCCGTCATCACCGCGAAGGTGCCGTTCACGTCGACCGGTGCGGAGGTCATCGGGTTCGACGCCACGACGCCCGGGACCTCTCCCAGCTTCTCGGCGGAGTCCGAACTCAGCCCGGAGTAGCTGGTGTTGTCGATGCGGTAGTCGGCGCTCATGCCCTGGGTGGAGCTCTTGGCCGCGGCCTCCTGGGTGGAGACGCCGGCCACGGTGATGCCGGTGATCAGGGTGAGGCCGATCATCAGGGCCGAGGCGGTGGCGGCGGTGCGGCGCGGGTTGCGCAGCGCGTTCTCCTTGGCGAGCTTGCCGCTCGCCCCGAACAGCCGGGTGGTGGCCTTGCCGGCCAGCTGGACCAGGGGGCGCGAGAGCAGCGGGGCCAGGATGATCACGCCGACCAGGGTGAGTCCCGAACCGAGCATGGCGATCATGAGGTTGCTCTCGGAGCCGTCCTTGAGCGTGGAGATGTACAGCATGACGAGCACGCCGAGGCCGCCGATGAGCGTGCCGATGATGTTGCGGATGATCAGGCCGCGCGGCGGCGTCGCGAGGTCGACGGAGCTCATCGCCTCGACCGGGGCGACCTTCGCGGCCTTGCGGGACGGCAGCCACGCCGACAGGACGGTCACGACGACGCCGACCGCGAGGGACGCGATCACCGCGCCGGGGCCGATCACCAGCGGGCCGTCGGGCAGGCCGGCGCCGCCCGCGTTGAGCAGCGCGGGCAGGAGCGAGGCGATGCCGAGGCCGAGTGCGAAGCCGGCCGCCGAGGCGCCGAGGCCGAGCAGTGCCGCCTCGATGAGGACGGAGCGTACGACCTGTCGGCGGGAGGCGCCGACCGCGCGCATCAGGGCGATCTCCCGGGTGCGCTGGGCGATCAGCATGGTGAAGGTGTTGGCGATGATGAAGATGCCGACGAACAGGGTGATCCCGGCGAACACCAGGAGCATCTTGGTCAGTGCCTTGGTGCTGTCGGCGATCTGCTGCGACTGCTGGGCGGCGAGTTGGGCGCCGCTCGTGGCCGTTGCCTTGTCCTTCGGGAGCACCGCCTGGACGGCGTTGGTCAGTGCCTGGTCGTCGGTGCCGGGAGTGGCGCGGACCACCAGCTCGTCGTACTGGCCGGGGCGCAGGTACAGCTTCTGTGCCGTCTTCGTGTCGAAGAGGGCGAGGCTGCCGCCCGCGGTCACGCGCGGGTCGTCGGTGTCGACGGTGCCGACCAGCTTCTTGGTGAACGCCGGGCCGTCGATGGCGAACCGCACGGTGTCGCCGGTCTTGTAGCCGGCCTTCTCGGCGGTCTTCGCGTCGAGCACGATCTCGTCGGCGGAGGCCGGGCCGCGGCCCGTCTTCAGGGGGTAGTGGGGGTCCTTGCCGTCCTTGCCGGGGACGTAGTTCGTCGCCAGGTTCTGCCAGCTGTTGTCGGCGTTGACCGGGCGGCCGTCCTTGTCGGCGAGGGTGGCGCGGCCGTTGACGGTGGGGCGTACGGACTCGACGCCGGGCAACTGGCCGATCTTGTCCGTGAGTTTGTCGTCGAGAGCGGTGGAGCGCTTCTCGTCGTCCTGCTGCCTGGGGGCCCCGTCGGTCGGGCCGTCCTGGGCCTGCACGGAGACCGCGACGCCGTCGAGGCTCTTGGCCGAGGCGTTGCGGAAGGAGTTGGTGACCGTGTCACCGAAGACGAGGGTGCCGGCGACGAAGGCGACGCCGAGCATGACCGCGAGCGCGGTCATGATCAATCGGGCTTTGTGCGCAAGGACGTTGCGCAGGGCTGTACGCAGCATGGTGTGGTGTCAGTCCTGTTGTACGGAGGGGCGGCGGCCGGTGGTCTTGCGATGCGTCAGCTCGTACGGCCCTTGGCGTCGAAGAGCCGCATGCGGTCCAGGACGCCCTCGGCGGTCGGCTCCAGGAGCTCGTCGGTGAGGCGGCCGTCGGCGAGGAAGACCACGCGGTCCGCGTAGGCGGCGGCCACCGGGTCGTGCGTGACCATCACCACGGTCTGGCCCAACTCCCGTACGGAGTCCCGCAGGAAGCCCAGGATCTCGGCGCCCGAGCGGGAGTCGAGGTTGCCGGTCGGCTCGTCCGCGAAGATGATCTCGGGCCGCGACGCGAGGGCGCGGGCCACGGCGACGCGCTGCTGCTGGCCGCCGGAGAGCTGGCTGGGGCGGTGGCCGAGCCGGCCGGACAGGCCGACCGTGTTCACGACCGTCTCGACCCACTGCTGATCGGGCTTGCGGCCCGCGATCGCCATCGGGAGCGTGATGTTCTCGTACGCCGTGAGCGTGGGCAGCAGGTTGAACGCCTGGAAGACGAAGCCGACCTTGTCGCGGCGGATCCGGGTCAGCGCCCGGTCGTTCAGGCTCGTCAGCTCGGTGTCGCCGATCCGGGTGGAGCCCGAGGTGATGGAGTCGAGGCCCGCCATGCAGTGCATCAGCGTCGACTTGCCCGAGCCCGACGGCCCCATGATCGCGGTGAACCTGCCCCGGCCGAAGTCGACCGAGACCGAGTCGAGGGCGACCACCCGGGTCTCGCCCGCGCCGTAGACCTTGCTCAGATCGGTGGCGCGGGCGGCGGCGACGGTGGCGTTGTTCAGGGGAGCGTGGGCGGCTGCGGCTGCCTGCGACATGGGGACTCCTGGAGGGGGACGGTCAACTCCCCTCAATGCTGGGCGCGGAGATCCCCCGATCCGTAGGCCTCAGGGCGTGAATGCCCGGCCGGTCGAAGGTCGGGCGGGGCCTTGCGGGGTAGTTCTCGGGGACTACCCGGCCTCTTCCTTAGGGAAGAGGCCGGTTTCAGCTTCCTGAGGCCGGATTCGGCACAGGCGGCGCTCAGCGCGTGAGCCCCGCCTGATGCGCGAGAAGTGCCGCCTGTACGCGGCTGCCGGAGCCCGTCTTCTCCAGGATGGACCCCACGTGCGTCTTGACCGTGCCGACGCCGATGCCGAGGCGCAGGCCGATCTCCAGGTTGGGCAGCCCGTCGCCGAGCAGGGCGAGCACCTGCCGTTCCCGGCCGGTGAGTTGGGCCAGGCGCTCATCGGCCGGGGCAGAGCTGCCGGCCGTGGCGCCGCCGCCCTGCAGCATGCGCTTGATGACGCTGCCGGTGACGCCGGGGGAGAGCACCGCGTCGCCGCCCGCGGCCGCGCGTACCGCGCTGATCAGTTCCTGCGGCCCGTCGTCCTTCAGCAGGAACCCGGTGGCCCCGGACTGCAGGGCGCGGGCGACGTTGTCGTCGTCGCCGAAGGTGGTCAGCATGACCACCTGGGGAGCGGGGTCCAGGGCGGTCAACGGCCCGATGGCGGCGAGCCCGTCGAGCACCGGCATGCGGATGTCGACGAGCGCGACGTCCGGGTGGTGCTCGGCGGCGAGGTCGATCGCCTCGGCGCCGTTGGTCGCCTCCGCCACCACCTCGATGCCCTCGGCATGGCGCAGGATCAGCCGGACGCCGTGCCGGATCATCTCCTCGTCGTCGGCGAGCAGGACGCGGATCGGCTGGCCCTGGGGCGTGGTGGCGCGGTCGGTCATGGTGTGCTCCCGGGAGAGGGGGTCGGGTCGGTGGTGGGTTCGGTGACCAGGGGCACCTTGAAGTGGTCGATGGAGATCAGGGTGTTGTCACGGAAGCAGTACCGGCTGAGCTCGATGTCGCCCTGGTCCGGCAGTACTTCGCCGTGTCCGGCGAACGGGTAGATGCAGCTGGTGGCGTCCTTCGGGCGGGCCGGCTCCCGGCCCTGTGCGGCCGCGCGGGACAGCTCGTTGTCGCCGTACACGGCCGCCGTGACCTGCGACCGGGAATCCCCGATCTTCGGCGGGTCCGGCGGCCGGTAGTCGGGCCCCGGCTTCGCCTGGTCGACCAGGAGCATCCCGAACAGCATCATCGCGCCGATCCCCGCGAGGCCGAGCAGCCCCGAGATGCCCCCGGCGACGCGTCGCTGGACGGCCGAGAGACTGCGGCGCTGACCGCCTGCCGGGTCCTGAACCCAGTCCGCCCGCGCCGTCTCGTCCGAGGCGCCGGGCCCTGGCCCCGGGTCTGCGGGGATCGCCGCCTCCACCAGGAACCCGCCACTGGGCGTGGCCCCCGCCTCCAGGAACCCGCCGAGCAGCGTGACCCGCTCGCGCAGCCCGGTCAGACCGCGCCCGGAGCCGAGTCCGGTGGTGGCCGCGGGGGGCGTGGGCGGCAGGCCGTTGCGTACGCGGATGCCCACGTGCTCGTCGGTGTGCGTGACCGCGACGGTGACATGCGCCCCGGCCGCGTACCGGTGCACGTTCGTCAGCGATTCGCGCACCACCCGGTGCACCGCGCGCCGTACCCGGGCCTCGCGGATGTCGAGGTCGGGCCCGTCCCAGTCGAAGTCGACGGGGATGCCGCCGCGCCGGGACTCCTCGACCAGGGCCTCGATGTCGGCGCGGGTGCCGGTCGCGTCGGTGAGCGTGTCGGTGCCGGTGTCGCGGCCCAACGGGCCGAGTACGCCGAGCACTTCACGCAGCTCGTTCATCGCGTCCTTGGTGGCGACACGTACCAGCGCCGCCTCTTCGCGGAGCTCGGGCGACTCCTTCTGCAGGGCCATCTCGAGTCCGCCGGCGTGCAGCGAGATCAGGCTGAGGCGGTGGCCGACCAGGTCGTGCATCTCGGCGGCGATCCGGGAGCGCTCATGGATCCGCGATTCGCTGTCCGCGAGCCGCTGGGCCTGCTCGGCGGCGGCGGTACGTTCCCGCAGGGCCTGCAGGAGGCGGCCCTGCTGTCCCGCCGAGGTGCCGACGAGGCCGGGCACGATCACCGTGGTCGCCGCGAGGACGGCACCGAGCGCGAGGCCGAAGAGCTGGCTGCCGATCGCCAGGCGGGGCGCGAGGGTGAAGCAGGTCAGCATGGCGAGGGCGGTTGCCGAGAGCAGCAGGGCGATCCGTCTGCGCGGTGCCACCAGCTGCTGGGTCGTGGTGTACGCGGCGATCGCGGTGACCAGGCCCACGGCGGGCAGTACCGCCATCAGCGCGGCCAGGCCGAGGACGCTCAGGACCGGGTAGCTGCGGCGCACCACGAACAGGGCCAGCGCGATCATGCCGAGCAGCAGCACCTCCTTGTGGCCCAGGTCGCTGCCGAAGCCGTTCATGGCCATGAAGGTGACGATCATCAGCACCCCGGCGCCGAAGGCCTCGGCGAGGGCCCGCCCGGTGTGTGGGTCGCTCCGCGGGGGGTGCGGCGAAGGGGTGGGGGGTGGCATACCGCCAATTATCGGTTGGGCCTTGTGGGAAACCCCTGCACCTTGCGGGCGATCCGCCCCTCTGCCGAAAGGAAGAGCTTTTCCCCTCCCCGCCCCTTCCCGAAAGTCCTGCGGACAGCCTGGGGCTTCGCCCCTGGCCCCCTTTGTCCTCAAACGCCGGACGGGCTGATTTGTGCTGGCGGCAGCCTTACGGGAGGGGGCGGGGTGGGGAAAGGGGATGCCTCAGCACGGGCTGATTTGTGCTGGCGGCAGCCTTACGGGAGGGGGCGGGGTGGGGAAAGGGGATGCCTCAGCACGGGCTGATTTGTGCTGGCGGCAGCCTTACGGGAGGGGGCGGGGTGGGGAAAGGAGATGCCTCAGCACGGGCTGATTTGTGCCGACGGCAGCCCTACGGGAAGGGGCAGGGTGGGGAAAGGAGATGCCTCAGCACGGGCTGATTTGTGCCGACGGCAGCCCTACGGGAAGGGGCAGGGTGGGGAAAGGAGATGCCTCAGCCACGTCCCGACATGCGGTCTGCCCACCGGGCGATGCGGTCCGTCGAGCCCATGTTGCCGGCGGCCTCCCTGCGGTCGGCCGCCCGGTACGCCGCGTACATGCCCTGAACCCCCAGCCACCGCAAGGGCTCCGGCTCCCAGCGTCGGACCCGGTGGTTGACCCAGGGGAGTTCGGTGAGGGGCGTGGCCAGCCCCTGACCGGAGTCCTGCTGCACCAGATCGCGCAACGTACGGGCCGCGAGGTTGGCCGTGGCCACGCCCGAGCCGACATAGCCGCCCGCCCAGCCGAGCCCCGTCGAGCGGTCCAGCGTGACCGTGGCGCACCAGTCGCGCGGCACCCCGAGCACCCCCGACCAGGCGTGGTCGATGCGGGCTCCGGCGGTCGGGGGGAGGAGGCGGACCAGGAGGTCCTGGAGCGCGGCGATCGTCGACGGCTGCGTACGGCCGTCGTTGTCCGTCCGGGAGCCGTAGCGGTAGGGGACGCCGCGCCCGCCGAGGGCGACGCGGTCGTCGGCCGTGCGCTGGGCGTACATGTACGCGTGGGCCATGTCGCCGAGCGTCTCGCGGCCCTCCCAGCCGATGGACTCCCAGGTCGAGGCGGGCAGCGGCTCGGTGACGATCATCGAGGAGTTCATCGGGAGCCAGTCGCGGCGCCGGCCCTTGAGCGCGGCGGTGAAGCCTTCCGTGCAGCGCAGGATGTAGGGCGCGCGGACCGTGCCGTACGGGGTGACCGCGTGCTTCGGCTTGATCTCCGTGACCGGGGTCGACTCGTGGATCGTCACGCCGAGCGCCTCGACGGCCCGCGCGAGACCGGTGGCGAGCTTGGCGGGATGCAGGCGGGCGCCGTGCGGTGTCCAGCTGGAGCCGACCGCGCCGAGGACGCGGATGCGGGCCGCGGTGTCGCGGGCGCCGAGGAGCAGCCGGTCCTTCTCGCCGTACGCCGCCTCCGCCTCGTGGAAGGCCTTCAGGCGGGCCAACTGGGCCGGGGTGTACGCCACTTCGAGTACGCCGCCGTGGTGGATGTCGGCGTCGATCTTCTCCTCGGCGGCGACGCGGATGACCTCGCTGACCGTGTCGTTCATGGCCTCCTGGAGGCGGACCGCCGCGTCGCGGCCGTGCAGCTTGGCGTAGCGGTCGCGGCCCGCGATGCCGTTGTAGAGCCAGCCGCCGTTGCGGCCCGAGGCGCCGTAGCCGCAGAACTTCTGCTCCAGGACCGTGATGCGCAGGAACGGCACGGCCTGCTTCAGGTAGTACGCGGTCCACAGGCCCGTGTATCCGCCGCCGACTATGCAGACGTCCGCGCTGCTGTCCCCGGGCAGGGGCTCGCGCGGCGTGGGGAGGCCTTGCTGTGCGTGCCAGAAGGAGATGCCGCCGTTCGCTGTCATGGCGGGAAGGTACTGCACCCCTGTGGTGAGGGAACGGCGAGGGGGATTTCACCGTCTACATTGGATGGAATATCCCGTTTGGAAGGTTTTACTCCATGGCTGTACGTCGCGTAGCCCGCACCCTCACCGCGGTGGCCGCCGCCGTCCTGATCGGCACGGGGGCCGCGGCCTGCTCCGGCGGGGACGGTGGCAAGGACAGCGGCTCGGCGGCGATGACCTTCAAGGCGCCCGCCGCGGCCGACGTCCTCGCCAAGCTGCCGGCCAAGCTCGCGGACGACGGGACCACGGTGATCGTGGGCAAGCCGGACGCCCCGCACACGGTCAAGGTCTACCTCGACCCGCAGTGCATGTACTGCGCGAAGTTCGAGCTGGGCGGCGGCGAGGCCCTCGCCAAGGCGATCGAGGGCGGCAAGGTGAAGGCCGAGTACACCGTCGCGTCCTTCCTCGACCAGGGGGAGACGGGCGGCTCGACGCGCGCCGCCAACGCCATGCGGGCCGCGCTCGAGCAGGGCAAGTTCGCGGAGTTCGCCGCGGCCGTGTACGCGAACCAGCCCACCGAGGGCTCCAAGGGCGCCTTCGGCGAGGAAGATCTGCTGAAGATCGCCGACAAGGTGCCCGGCCTGCGCGGCGCCGCCTTCGACAAGGCCGTCAAGGAGCTCACGTACAAGGACTGGGTGACCAAGTCCAACAAGGCCTTCGTGGACAGCGGCCTGCAGGGCACGCCCGCGGTCCTGCTCGGCGACAAGCAGCTCCAGACGAAGGAAGGGCTGTTCACGGCGGACGGCTTCGCCAAGGCCCTCAAGGACGCGGGCTTCAACTGAACAGCGGGCGCCGCGGCCGGCCGCGTACCAGCAAGAAGCACCCGAGCCCGATCAGCGCCGCCGTGAAGTGGCCCAGGTCGGTGAAGGTCCTGCCGTTGATCAGCGGGGTGCCGTACACGACCAGGACCGCGAAGGCGTACGGATAGCGCCAGGGCGAAGGGATCCGGTACGCGAGCACCGCCGCCACCCCCGCGAGCGCGTAACTCACGCCCACATCAAGGGTGTTGACCGCCGAGGCGGGCGCGTGCCCGTGCCGGATCGCCCACAGCAGGGCGCCCTCGCTGATCAGCGTGGCAAGGACGTGCGAGGCCCCGCACACGGCGACCCAGCGGGCCGTGCCGAGCCAGCGTTCGGCCTGCGCGTGGAAGACCGTGTAGTACGCGGCGTACGGCAGCCAGCTGTCGCCGTCGATCCAGAACGCGCTGGAGATCAGCACCCGGACCGGGTTCCTGGACAGCTCATGGATGTTGGTGGAGCGCTGCCGCAGGAACTCCTCCTCGAACTCCGGCGACATGTGGCGCACCGCGACGGTGGTCACGAACAGGGCGCCCAGCCAGATGTACGTCCCCGGGGCGCTGCGGACGTAGCGCCGCACGGGACCGAGGGCCCGGCCGACGGACCGGCCCACGGATCGGCCCACGGATCGGCCCTTGGACCGGCCCTTGGACCGGGGAGAAATACGCATGAAGGGATTGATGCACGCGCCTAGGATCGGCGGCGTGATCGACATTCCGGAAGAGCTCGTCGAAACCCAGACCAAGTACAACGGCGAACCCGGCCGCGCGTTCATCGCCGCGCTCCCGGACCGCGCCGCCCACTTCCTCGACGCCTGGCAACTGACGCCCACCGGCCCCTCCATGTACGGAATGGCCTCGCTGGTACTCCCCGTCACCCGCGCCGACGGCACCCCCGCGGCGCTCAAGATGCAACTCCTCGACGAGGAGAGCGAAGGGGAGCCGGTCGCGCTGCGGATCTGGGACGGGGCGGGTGCCGTACGCCTCCTCGACGACGATCCGGCGACCAACACCATGCTGCTCGAACGGCTCGACGAGACCCGGCACCTCTCGACGGTGGAGGACTCGCGCAAGGCCGTCCAGATCCTGGCCGAACTGCTCGCCCGGCTCACCGCCGTGCAGGCCCCGGCCGGGATGCGCACCCTCGGCGCCATCGCGCGGCGCATGCTCGACGGCGTACCGGCAGCGCTCGCATCGGTTCCCGAGCAGGCTCAGCGACAGGTGATCCTGGGGTGCGCGGCGGCCGTGCGGGAGGTCGCGGACGAGCCCGGGGACCGGCTCCTGCACTGGGACCTGCACTACGACAACATCCTGGCCGCCGACCGTGAGCCCTGGCTGGCCATCGACCCCAAGCCGCTCGCCGGCGACCCGGGCTTCGATCTGATGCCCGCCCTCGACAACCGCTTCGACCTCGCCGAAGTCCCTTACCGCTTCGACCTGATGACCGAGGTCCTGGGCCTCGACCGGGACCGGGCCAGGGCCTGGGTCCTCGGCCGGGCGCTGCAGAACCTGCTGTGGGAGATCGAGGACGAGGAGTTGGACGGCCTTGAGGGGGAGCAGTTCGCCATTGCTCGGCTGTTCCTGGGGCGCTGAGCTCAGCTGTTCCCGCGGTTCTGAGCGTTCTGAGCGTTCTGAGCCAGGGCGCGCAGACCGTCGGCCGAGGAGGCGTACTGCGGGCTCCAGCCGAGCTCCTGCTTGGCCCGCTCGTTCGACACGTGCAGCGAGATGTTCATCATCGTGTGCGCGTACGACGCCGGCTTCATCAGCCACAGCGGCACGGTCATCGGCTTCGGTGTGCCGAACGCCTCGGCAACGGCCCGCACATGGGCACTGAATCCCATCGGGGAGTCGTCCACGATGTTGTACGCCCGGCCGGCGCGGCCCCGCTCCACGGCGGCCAGCGTCGCGGACGCGGCGTCGCTGAGGTTGATCCAGGGCAGGACGTGGCCCTTGTCGTTCGTGACCGGCAGCTTGCGGCCCTTGAGCATCTTCACCAGGTTCTCGGTGCCGCCCGCGCCGTAGAAGAGGCCGAAGCGCAGCGAGACGCCCTCGATGCCCTCGGTGCCGAAGGCGAGCTCTTCCTTGATCCGCATGCCGGCGAGGTGCGCCTCCAGCTTGGGCGCGCTGCCGCGCGGCGCGAACTCGTCCTTGTCCTCGACGAGTTCGTGGTCCCCGAAGTCCCGGTAGCCGTACCCGATCGCGATCGACTCGACCACGAGACGGCCCGCCCCCGTGGCCTGCGCGGCGGCGACCAGGTTCTTCATGCCGTCGATGCGCAGGGCGTTGGTGGCGTGCATGTCCTGGTGCCGCATGGGCGGCTTGCGCAGGGCCGTCGCCCCGTGGATCACCGTGTCGTACGCCTTGCCGTCGACGGCGCGCAGCAGGGCGTCGCGGTTCATGAGGTCGGCGCTGACTTCGTTCCCGGCGCCCCGGCCCAGTGCGTCGACCTGGTGGCCGGCCTCGGTGAGGGCGCGGGCGACGTGCTGCCCGAAGACGCCGCTGGCGCCGGCGAGGAGGATCTTCTGGCTCTGGCTCTTCTGCGTGCTCTGTATGTCGCTCATGACCGTCCCGACGTATGGACTGGCTGGAATGTGACATCACCGCGCGGGTTAGCTTGTGCGGCATGATCCGTCATGCAACAGCAGCCGATGTACCCGCGATTCACGCCATGATCTGTGAGCTCGCAGAGTACGAGAAGGCACTGCACGAGGTAAGGGCCACGGAGGCCCAGATCCACCAGGCCCTGTTCGGTCCGTCCCCGGCGGCGTACGCGCTGATCGCGGAGGACGAGGCGGGCGGGGTGGTCGGGTACACGCTCTGGTACCTGACGTTCTCCACGTGGCGTGGGGTGCACGGCATCTACATGGAGGACCTGTACGTACGGCCTTCGGCGCGGGGTGGGGGGCATGGGAAGGCGCTCATGGCTGAGCTTGCGCGGATTTGTGTGGAGCGGGGGTATCAGCGGCTTGAGTGGGCTGTGCTTGATTGGAATCAGCCGTCGATCGACTTCTACAAGTCGTTGGGGGCGCGGGGGCTGGATGAGTGGCCGACGTATCGGCTGACGGATGAGGCGTTGGTGCGGTTGGGGGCTTGATTTTCTCCCCGCCCCGCCCCTTCCCGAAAGTCCTGCGGACGGCTTCAAAGATTGTCCTCAAACGCCGGACGGGCTGATAAATCAGCCCGTCCGGCGTTTGAGGACTTTCGGGAAGGGGCGGGGCGGGGAAAAAGTCCCTACGGCTCCAGCACCACCTTGCCCACCGTCCCCCGGTTCTGCAGGGCCAGGTGGGCCGCAGCCGCCTCCGCCAGGGGGAAGCGGGTCACCGCCGGGGTGAGGCGGCCGGAGCCTGCCTCCTCCAGCGCGGCCAGCTCCAGTACCCGGACCGGGTTGTCGCCACCCCCGGCCTTCGCCATCATCGCCGGCCCGAGCACCGGCACCGAGCTGACGCCGCGAGCCGCGAACTCCGCCTCGGAGTAGACCGCGTCGCCCCCGCTGTCGATGCCCTCAGCCGTCCAGCCGAAGACGACATGCGTGCCGCCGGGGCCGAGCAGGTCGACCGCCGCGCGGGCCACGTCGCCGCCCACGCCGTCGAAGACGACCGTGGCCCGGCGGTCGGTGTCGGCGAGGAACTTCCCTGCAAGAGCAGCCCAGTTGGCGTCCTTGTAGTCGAGCGCGAGGTCGGCGCCGTATCCCTCGACGAGCGCGACCTTCGCCGGGCCGCCGGCCAGGCCGATGACCGTGGCACCCGCGTTCTTCGCGTACTGCACGATCAGCGAGCCGATGCCGCCCGCCGCGGCCGGCACGACGACCACCGAATCGGGGCCCAGATCAACGAAGTTGAGGATGCCCATCGTCGTACGCCCGGTGCCGATCATCGCGACGGCCGCCGCCTCGTCGAGCCGTTCCGGGATCTCGTGCAGCCGCTCGGCGCCGACCACCGCGAGCTCGGCGTACCCGCCGGGCGCGAAGCCGAGGTGGGTGACGACGCGCTTGCCGAGCCAGGCCGGGTCGGTGCCCTCGCCGAGTGCGTCGACGACGCCCGCGACCTCGCGGCCGGGGATGGTGGGCAGCTCGGGGAGCTGGGGCAGCGGGCCCTGCATGCCCTCGCGGATCGCGGTGTCGAGCAGGTGCACACCGGCCGCCTTCACGGCTATGCGGACCTGGCCGGGGCCCGGCTCGGGTGCCTCGGTCTTCTCGTAGGTGAGGTTCTCGGCCGGGCCGAAGGCGTGCAGGCGGACGGCGTGCATGGTGACTCCCCTGGGTGCTTCTGCTTTTCCCTGTCAGTGCGTCGGTACGGGAGTCAGCCTGCTACCTCAAGCTTGGTCGAGGTCAAGCGGCGATCCGGTGGCCGGCCCGCAGGGCGAGCGTCGCCGCCTCGATGGCGCTGGTGAAGGACACCTCCGACAGGACGCCGGGCGCCGCCACTTGGTCGCCCGCGAGGTAGACGCCGTTGCCGCGGTCGATGGCCGGGCGGTCCCGCCAGGTGGTGCCCGGCCGGTCGACCGCCCCGGTCCGTCCTGCGGCGAGGGCTTCGCGACGCCACAGGACGCGCTCGCGCCAGCCCGGGAAGCCGAGGTCGAGGAGGTGCTCGGCGCGCCGGACGCCGTCGGCCTTCGACTCGCCCGGGGCGATGGGGACTTGGCCCTGGATCACCTGCTCGCCCCGGGGTGCGAGGGTGCGGTCGCCGGCGCTGAACCGTTCGATCCAGCCGGGCCGGTCGAGGTCCGACACGATGAAGGCGTCGCCCCTCCGGGAACGTACCGCCAGATCGATCAGCGCGGTCCGTCCGCTGTCCCAGCGCAGCGAGTCGTCGCCGAGCAGGGCGCGGGCGGCGGGGAGCGAAGTGGCCACGATGGTGGGGGTGTTGGCGGGTACGTCGGTGAGGCGGGCCCGCGTCTCGACCCGTACGCCGAGGTTCCACGCGCGTGCCACCATCCGCTCGATGACCGAGCTCCAGCCGCCGCGCGGGTAGTGCGCCTCCGGCGGCACCTTGGTGGCGCGGCGAAGGCGCTCGTGGACGAAGGCCGCGGAGAGCGCGCCCGGGTCGTGGTGGAAGAGCGCGACGGCCGCGAAGTTGGCGGCCGCCCTGGCTCCTTCCTCGCCGACCTCGGCGGTGGCCCAGGTGTGGAAGTCGACGTCCACGGGCGCCTGTTCGGGCTTGCGGCGCAGCAGCTTCAGCATGGCGAGGGGCGGTACGCGGCGGAGTTCGCCCTTGTGGTGGAGGCGGAGCCTGGCCGCCTGCAGCGGGGGGATCGGGGCGAGCGGGCCGATGAGGTCGCGCTGCTTGAGCCAGGCCCAGTGCGGGCCGCCGTTGTAGAGGGCGTGCGGGCCTTCGTTGGTGCGGTAGCCGTCGGTTTCGGTGGTGCGGGCACGGCCGCCGAGGGTGTCGTGCGACTCGCACAGCCGGACCCTGGCGCCCGCCTCGGCGGCGGTGATCGCCGCGGTGAGTCCGGCGAAGCCGCCGCCGATGACGGTGAGCTGGCGCGTGCGTTGGGGCATGGGGCGTCTCCTTGCAGGTGCGGGCCCTCTTCGCGGGGGCGCTGCGGGTCCTTGTCAGGGAGACGGGTGAGGGGGGCGGGGATGTGACATCGCTGGGATTTGGGCATGAGGTGGTCCGTGGCCAGGCGCGCAGTTTCCCGCGCCCCTGACGGGGAGCAGTTTCCCGCGCCTCTGACGGGGAGCAGTTCCCCGCGCCTCTGACGGGGAGCAGCTCGCCGCGCCTCTGACGGGGCGTAGCTCGCCGTGGTCCTTGTGGGGCTACAGAACCCGTACGCCGATCTGTGCCGCGAACACCGGGGCCAGGTCCAGTAGTTGGGCAGGGCTGATCACCGCGCCCGTCAGGCGCTCCACGCCCCGCGCGATGCCCAGTTCGGCAGCCTGGCGCAGGTCGACGTCCTTCATGCGGACCCCGGTGAAGTCCGCCCCGCGCAGCACGCAGTCCACGAACTCGACCCGCTCCAGCGCGGCCCCGCCGAAGTCGGGCTCCAGCAGGACGCAGCCCTCGAAGACGACGTCGCGCAGCCGGGCCTCTCGCAGGTTGAGGTAATCGATCTTGCCGCCCCGGATCAGTACGCGCTCCAGGACCGCGCCGTGCAGCTGGACCCCGCCCATGCGCGCGTCCACGAGCTCGACATCGCGCAGCGAGGCCCCCGACAGATCGGTCCCCACGCCGCGCGGCCCGGTCAGTACGGAGTCGATGAAGCGGGCGCCGGCCAGCCCGGTCCCGTCCAGGGCGCATCCCTCGAACGCGCAGTCCAGGAAGCGTGCCCCGGGCCCGTCCTGCCGCCCCAGGTCGACCTCCGCGAAGACCAGGCCGTCGTAGTCCCCGTCCGGTTCGAGCTCCTCGCCCGCGCCGCCGAAGTCCCTGAGTGGCGGCAGCTGGATCTCCGGCCGCCGGGCCTGCTTCACCTGTTGGGCCTTGCCTTGTCGTGCCATGCCCCCATGGTTACGCAACGCGCGGGAAGCGGGCCTGGAGGTCCCAGATCGCCGGGTTCTCCGCCAGGTCCTCGTGCAGATCGCACAGGTCCGCGATCACGTCCTGGAGGAAGTCGCGGGCCTCGCGGCGCAGGAGGCTGTGCGAGAACGTCAGCGGGGGCTCGCCCTCCGGCTGCCAGTCGGCCTCGATGTCCACCCAGCCGAAGCGGCGCTCGAAGACCATGCAGTCCGTGGACTCGGTGAAGTCGAGCTCCGCGAACTGCGGCCGGGCGGCGCGGCTGCCCCGCGGGTCCTGGTCGATGCGCTCGACGATGTCGCACAGCGCCCACGCGAAGTCGAGGACCGGCACCCATCCCCAGGCTGTGGACAGCTCCCGGTCCGCCTTGGTGTCGGCGAGATAGACGTCGCCGCAGAACAGGTCGTGCCGCAGCGTGCGGACGTCCACGCTGCGGTAGTCGGTCTGCGGGGGGTCGGGGAAGCGGTTGGAGAGGGCGTAGCCGATGTCGAGCACGTATGTGATGGTGTCACGCCCCGTGGACGGAGCACGCCCTGTGGACGGGGGAGGTCAGGACAGCAGGCGCTGCTCCTTCGCCACCGCCACCGCGCCCGCGCGGGTGTCCACGCCGAGCTTGTCGTAGATCCGGCCCAGATGGGTCTTCACGGTGGCCTCGCTGATGAACAGGGCGCGGGCGATCTCGCGGTTGCCGAGGCCCCGGGCCAGCTCGCCGAGGATCTCCAGCTCGCGTTCGGTGAGGGTGGGCTGGGGGCTGCGCATGCGGGCCATGACGCGGCTCGCCACGGGCGCGGACAGGGTCGTACGGCCCTGCGCGGCGGCCTGGATCGCGGCGAAGAGCTCCTCCGGGCGCTCGGCCTTGAGGAGGTAGCCGGTGGCGCCGGCCTCGATGGCGCGGGTGATGTCGGCGTCCGTGTCGTACGTGGTCAGGACCAGGACGTGTACGCCGGTGGGGGCGATCTGGCGGGTGGCCTCGACGCCGTCGATGCCGGGGCCCAGCTGGAGGTCCATGAGGACCACGTCCGGCTTGAGTTTCGTGGCGAGGGCGACGGCTTCCTCGCCGGTGCCGGCCTCGCCGACGACCTCGATGTCTTCGGCGCTGCCCAGGAGGGCGAGCAGGCCTGCGCGGACCACTACGTGGTCGTCGCAGAGGAGGATGCGGACGGTCATGGGGCTCCTTGCTGCGGCCGAGCTTGATCAATCAGCCCGTCCGGCGTTTGAGGACACCGCCCGGAGGGCGGAAGGCTTCGCCGAATTTCGGGAAGGGGCGGGGTGGGGGTGGGGAACATAAGGCGGGGTGGGGAACATAACTACACGAACGGAACCTTCGCCGAGACCACTGTCCCCTCCCCGGCCCGGGACTCCACCATCAGGGCCCCGCCCAACTGCCGCACCCGCGCGCGCATCGCCGGCAGCCCATGCCCCCGTACGCCGCGCGCCACCGACCCGTCAGGGTCAAAGCCACGCCCGTCGTCCGCGACATCCAGGATCACCTGGTCCTCCAGATAGCTGAGCGTCAGCGCGACGAACTCCGCCCCCGAGTGCTCCCGCACATTCGCCAGCGCCCCCTGCGCGATCCGCAGCAGCGCCGACTCCACCCGGTCGGGCAGCGCCAGCGGCGTCCCGTCGACGCGCACCCGGACCTCGGGGCCGAGCCCCGCCCCCGACTCCCGCGAGGCCAGCCCGCGCAGGGCCGAGACCAGGCCGCCCCCCGACGCGAGGTCGGCCGGTGCCAGGTCGTGGACGAAGCGGCGGGCCTCGGCCAGGTTCCGTTCGGCGAAGGACTCGGCCGTACGTACATGCGCACGGGCCTTGTCCGGATTCGCGTCCCACACCCGGTCCGCGGCCTGCAGCAGCATCTGCTGGCTGGACAGTCCCTGCGCGAGCGAGTCGTGGATCTCCATGGCGAGGCGCTGGCGCTCGGCGAGCGTGCCCTCGCGGCGCTCGGTCGCGGCGAGGCGTTCGGCCTGGCGCTGCGTGTGGACGAAGACGGACACCGCGATCGCGGCGACCGCGGGCGGTGCGAGCACCTGGTTCGGGTCGAAGCCGTCTGCGAGGCGGAGCTGGGCGGCCACGACGAACGCGGTGAGCACGCCCACCAGGCCGAGCGCAGGACGCGACGGCAACGTACGCAGTCCGGTGTACAGCAGCGGCACCGCACACCACGCGAAGCTCGGCGCGAGGACGACGAGGACCATCCACACCCCCACGACCGCCGCGAGCCACGCGACCCGGCGCGGTGTCGGACGGGAGCCGAGGGCCGGACCGAGCACGTGGAGCAGGGCGAGGCCGACGCTGAGCGCGATGATCCACGGCGTGCGGGTCTCGCCCGGGTGCCGGATCAGGAAGCGGGCCAGGGAGGCGCCGAGCAGCAGGAAGAACGCCATGTGCATGACGGGGGCGAGCCAGCGGGCATCGGGGTCGACGGGCCCGCTCCGCGCGTGCTGTGCCACCGGTCGCTCCACGTCGCTCCTTCGTCGTACGCGCTGTCGCTCCTCGTCGTACGCGCTGCCGAAGCTCGATCGTGTCCCCGTCCGGACCACCCCCGCATCAACCGATCGGATGACGGCCTTGTCGTCCATCGTGCGCGGCGACCGCAGCCGGTACGTCGACCGCCTGGGCCCGGTTCCGGCCGGAGGATCGAAGCAGAGCAAGCGAGCAGCACACGCAGCAACGTGAGCCGCTCGCAGCAACGCGAACCGCTCACTCCGAGACTCACACCCGAAGGACCCACCATGAAGAAGCTTTCGCTGCGCGCCCGTGTCCTCATCGGTACGGCCGTCGCCACCACCGTCGCCGCCGGCGCCTTCGGCAGCCTCTCCGCCAACGCGGCGGCCCCGGCCGCGGCCCCCGCCGCCGTGACCGCCGACGCCGGCAAGGGCAACCTGCAGCAGTCCACGCACCTGACCGTCGAGGCCGCGACCAAGGCCGCGCAGGTCACCCTGGACGCCGCGAAGAAGGAGAACCAGCGCGTCTCCGTCGCGGTCGTCGACCGCAACGGCAACACCATCGTCACCCTCCGCGGCGACGGTGCCGGCCCGCAGTCCTACGAGGCCGCGCAGAAGAAGGCGTTCACCGCCGTCTCCTGGAACGCCCCCACCTCGGAGCTGGCCAAGCGCCTGGAGCAGGCCCCGACGCTGAAGGACATCCCCGGCACCCTCTTCCTCGCGGGCGGCGCCCCGGTCAAGGCCGACAACGCCCCGATCGCGGGCATCGGTGTCGCCGGCGCCCCGAGCGGCGACCTGGACGAGAAGTTCGCCCAGGCCGGCGTGGCCTCCCTCGCCAAGTAACACCGAGCAGCACCGAGCAACGCCGAGCTGCACCAAGCAACACCAGGTAATCGCGAGGGCGTGGAACCTCGCTGAGCCGGTTCGCATCTAGCCGGTGGAACGGCCCCCGTCCGGGCCGTTCCACCGGCTTCGCGCGCAAAGCGGTAGGTAACTCCACAGACCTGTTCAAACCATGTATATGCCGCATAAGATCCAGTCCGTGGAAAATCGATCTCGCGTACGCATGGCCGGGGCGGCCGCGTTCACCGCGCTGGCCCTGACCGCCCTCACCGCCTGCTCCGGCTCCGCCGTCACGGGAAAGCCGGGCGACGCGGGCGTACGCGATCCGTACTTCCCCAAGCTGGGCAACGGCGGCTATGACGTCGCGCACTACGGCCTGAAGGTCGACTACGACCCGGAGTCGAAGAAGCTCGCGGGCGAAGCGGAAATCACCGCCCGCGCGACACAGGACCTCAGCGCCTTCAACCTCGACCTCAAGGGCCTGAACGTCGACAAGGTCACCGTCGAGGGCAAGCCCGCCCGCTTCAACCGCGCGGCCCACGAGTTGACCGTCCGGCCGGACGACGACCTGCGCAAGGGCGAGACCTTCAAGGCCACCGTCCGCTACTCGGGCAAGCCCGAGACGATCACCGATGCGGACGACTCGACGGAGGGCTGGCTCTACACGGCCGACGGCGCGATCGGCCTCGGCGAGCCGACCGGCTCGATGGCCTGGTTCCCCGCCAACAATCACCCGAGCGACAAGGCCGCGTACGACATCGAGATCACGGTCCCGAAGGGCCTGACGGCGGTGTCCAACGGGGAGTTGAAGGAGACGCGGCCCGGCAAGAACGGCCGCTCCACGTTCGTCTGGCACAACGCCGAGCCGATGGCGAGCTATCTCGCGATGGCCGCGATCGGCAAGTACGAGGTCAAGAAGTCGGACGTGAAGCTGAAGGCCGGGCGGCTGCCCGTCTACACGGCCGTCGATCCGACGAGGGCGGAGGAGAGCGAGGAAGTCCTCGCCGTTATCCCCGACGTCATGAAGTGGGGGGAGGACAACTTCGGCGCGTACCCGTTCTCCTCCACCGGTGCGGTCGTCGAGCGCGACGACGACATCGGCTATCACCTGGAGACCCAGACCAAGCCGGTCTTCGACGGCTCCCCCGACGAGTCGACCCTCGTCCACGAGCTGGCCCACCAGTGGTTCGGCGACTCCGTCACGCCCAAGTCGTGGCAGGACATGTGGCTCAACGAGGGCTTGGCGACGTACGCGGAGTGGCTGTGGGAGGAGGACACCTACGGCGACTACTCGGCGCAGGACATCTTCGACCAGATCTACGCGGGCAAGGGCGACGCCCTCGAAGAATTCGAGATCGACCCCGAGGCTCTCTGGGAGTTCCCGCCCGCCAAGCCCACCAACGCCAAGGCCATTTCCGGGGATCCGGTCTACAACCGCGGCGCCATGGTGATCCACAAGATCCGCCAGGCCGTCGGCGACGACAAGTTCTACGACATCATCCAGGGCTGGACCAAGAAGTACCGCCACTCCAACGCGAACACCGCGGACTTCACCGCGTACGTGGAGGAGAAGGCCGGCAAGAAGCTCGACTCGATCTGGGGCCCCTGGCTGTACGGCAACGGAAAGCCGAAGAAGCCGTAGGAGTCGGAGGAGTCGGAGGAGCCGCAGGAGTCGGGCAGCGGCTCAAAGCTCCTTGCGCATCAGCACGCAAGGCCGCTCCAGCGCCAAGTCCTCGGCGTACCCGATGAGTTCGTAGTCGAGGTTGGTCCAGAACCAGCCCGCCTGGTCGTTGTTCTCCAGGATGGCCAGGCGCACCGCCTCGCGGCCCGCCTCCCGCAGGCGCTCCTCGATCAGCCGGACCAACTCCCGCCCGATGCCCTTGCGGTGCACCCGCCCGTCGACCAGGAGCAGCCCGATCCACGGATCGGGGTCGCTGGGGTCCGGGTGCCGCCCGAGCAGGGCCACCAGGCCGACCAGCTTGCCCTCGTAACGGGCGAGCAGCACCTCGGCCGAGGGATGCGCGAGCTCGTCCGCGAGGGACTTCGCGACCTGCTCCTCGGTGATGTGCGCCGGGTCCGGGAAGTCGCCGCTGAGCGCGAAGAACGCGTGGTTGGAGGCGTAGAGCCGGGTCACCTCGGTGAGGACGGGGCCGGGCAGCGCGCCGTCGTGGACCGGGAGCGGTTCGAGGATCATGTCTGGCAGCGTACGACTGTGCGACAGCGGACGACGAAGGGCCCCGGCGACCGATGCCGCCGGGGCCCTTCGTCATTGCACGCTCTGTGCGGACGTACGTCAGATGCTGACGCCGAAGTCCGAGGCGATGCCCGAGAGGCCCGAGGCGTAGCCCTGGCCGACCGCGCGGAACTTCCACTCCGCGCCGTTGCGGTACAGCTCGCCGAAGACCATCGCGGTCTCGGTGGCCGCGTCCTCGCTCAGGTCGTAGCGCGCGATCTCGGCGCCGCCGGCCTGGTTGATGATGCGGATGTACGCGTTGCGCACCTGGCCGAAGTTCTGCGCGCGGGTCTCGCCGTCGTAGATCGAGACCGGGAAGACGATCTTGTCGATGTCGGCGGGCAGGGCCGCGAGGTTCACGTTGATCTGCTCGTCGTCACCCTCGCCCTCACCGGAGCGGTTGTCGCCGGTGTGCACGATGGACTGGTCCGGCGTCGCCTTGTTGTTGAAGAAGACGAAGTGGCCGTCCGAGAAGACCTTGCCGTCGGCCTTGAGCGCGATGGCGGAGGCGTCGAGGTCGAAGTCGGTGCCGGTGGTGGTGCGGACGTCCCAGCCGAGGCCCACGGTGACGGCGGTCAGACCCGGCGCCTCCTTGGTGAGCGAGACGTTGCCGCCCTTGGACAGGCTTACAGCCATGGAGGTCCCTTTCCCCTAGGTGCTGCGTAGTACGGACTTCGTACTGGAGACGAAGCTACCGTCATCCCCCTTAACGCCAATGGGGGACTGTCAGGTTCCATCTCGCTTTACTTTCTTTGCAAAGCCCGCGATCACCGGATCCGGTGAGTGGACTAGACCTTTCGAGGTCCGGCGCGCGACACTGTCCCCCGTGAGACATGTCATCGCCCTCGACGTGGGCGGCACCGGAATGAAGGCCGCCCTGGTCGGCACCGACGGCGCCCTGCTGCACGAAGCCCGCCGCGCCACCGGACGCGAGCGCGGCCCCGACGCCGTGGTCGAGTCGATCCTCGACTTCGCCGCCGAGCTGCGCGCGTACGGCGAGGAGCGCTTCGGCGAGCCCGCCGCGGCCGCCGGAGTCGCCATCCCGGGCATCGTCGACGCCGAGCGCGGCATCGCGGTGTACGCGGCCAATCTGGGCTGGAGCGACGTCCCGCTGCGCGCCCTGCTGAGCGAACGCCTCGGCGGCATCCCCGTGGCGCTCGGCCACGACGTCCGCACGGGCGGGCTCGCGGAGGGGCGGATCGGGGCGGGTCAGGGCGCCGACCGCTTCCTGTTCGTCCCGCTCGGCACCGGCATCGCCGGGGCCATCGGGATCAAGGGCGTCATCGAACCCGGCTCGCACGGCGGTGCGGGCGAGATCGGCCACATCGTCGTACGCCCGGATGGCCCCCCCTGCAGCTGCGGTCAGCGCGGCTGTCTGGAGCGGCTTGCCTCCGCCGCCGCGGTGAGCCGGGCCTGGGCCGAAGCGAGCGGTGACCCGGACGCGGACGCCGCGGACTGCGCGAAGGCCGTCGAGTCCGGCGACCCGCGGGCCCAGGAGGTCTGGCAGTACGCCATCGAGGCCCTTGCCGACGGCCTGCTCACGGCGCTCACCCTGCTTGACCCGCACACCCTGATCATCGGTGGCGGGCTGGCCGAAGCCGGGGAAACCTTGTTCGTACCGCTGCGGGCGGCCGTGGAGCGCCGCATCGTGACCTTCCAGACGCTGCCCGAGATCGTCCCCGCCGCACTCGGGGACACCGCGGGCTGTCTGGGCGCGGGCCTGCTGGCCTGGGACCTGCTCAAGCTGCAAGAAGGGGCCGTCCCGGCCCAGCACCCCCACCCGTCCTCGGAGGTAACCACCTGATGGCCGCACGCAAGGTACTCACCGGCGCCCGGGTGGTGCTGCCCACCGGAACCCTCACCGACGGCCGGGTCATCGTCGACGGCACGAAGATCGCGGGCCACGCCCCCGACGACGCCTCCACCGTCGACCTCACCGGACACTGGCTGGTCCCCGGCTTCGTGGACATCCACAACCACGGCGGCGGCGGCGCCTCCTTCACCTCCGGCACCGCGGACGACGTACTCAAGGGCGTGCGTACGCACCAGGAGCACGGCACCACCACCCTCGTCGCCTCCACCGTCACCGGCTCCATGGACTTCCTCGCCGAACGCGCGGGCTTCCTCTCCGAGCTGGCCGAGCAGGGCGACCTCGCGGGCATCCACTTCGAGGGCCCCTTCATCTCGCCGTGCCGCAAGGGCGCCCACGACGAGACCCTGCTGCGCGACCCCGACCCGGCCGACGTGCGCAAGCTGATGGACGCGGCGCGCGGCCAGGCCCGGATGTTCACGCTTGCCACCGAGATGCGCGGCGGCATCGACTCGGTGCGCCTGCTGGCCGAGCACGGCGTGATCGCCGCGATCGGGCACACGGACGCGACGTACGAGCAGACCGTGGAGGCCATCGACGCGGGCGCCACCGTCGCCACGCACCTCTTCAACGCGATGCCGCACCTGGAGCACCGCACCCCGGGCCCGATCGCCGCCCTCCTGGAGGACGAGCGGGTCACCGTCGAGCTGATCAACGACGGCACGCACCTGCACCCCGCCGCCTTCCAGCTGGCCTTCCACCACGCGGGCGCCAAGCGGGTCGCCCTGATCACCGACGCGATGGACGCGGCCGGCTTCGGCGACGGCGAGTACATGCTCGGCCCGCTCGCCGTCGAGGTGAAGGACTCCGTGGCCCGCCTCGTCACCGAGGACGGGACCCCCGGCTCCATCGCGGGCTCCACGCTCACCCTGGACCGCGCCTTCAAGCGCGCGGCCACGATCGACAAGCTGCCGGTCGAGTCGATCGTCCAGGCGATCTCGGTGAACCCGGCGAAGCTGCTCGGCGCCTATGACCGGATCGGTTCCCTCGAACCCGGCAAGGACGCCGACCTGGTGGTCCTGGACTCCGAGTTCGCCCTCGTCGGCGTCATGCGCAAGGGCGAATGGGTTATTGAGCCCCAACTTGGGTGATTTAGGCGTACGTTGCTGAGCAGGCGGTTGGTCCGGAGGTCTGGGCCAGCCGCCTTCTCTTTGGCATGATCAGCTCCGGCACGCGCACCTATTGTTGGTCATCCGGGGGTGGAACCCGTGATTCTCACGGTCACGCTGAACACCGCCCTGGACCTCACCTATCGCGTCCCGCGCCTCACGGCCCACTCCTCGCACCGCGTCACCGACGTCACCGAGCGCCCCGGCGGCAAGGGCCTCAACGTGGCCCGGGTGCTCGCCTCGCTCGGCCACGAGGCGACGGTCTGCGGCTTCGCGGGCGGCTCGACCGGCCGGGTCCTGAGCGAGCAGCTCGCCGCCTTCGCCGGCATCCGGGACGCGCTGACCCCGTGCGCGGGCGCCACCCGCCGCACGATCGCCGTCGTGGACGACGCCACCGGCGACACGACCCAGCTCAACGAACCCGGCCCGCTGGTCTCGGCCGCCGAGTGGCGGACCTTCCTCACCTCGTACGAGGAACTCCTGCGCGGCGCCTCCGCGGTGGCCCTGTGCGGCAGCCTGCCGCCGGGGGTCCCGGTCGGCGCGTACGCCCATCTCATACGTGCCGCGCGCACGGTCGGCGTCCCGGTCCTGCTCGACACGAGCGGCGAACCGCTGCGGCGCGGGATCGCCGCCCGCCCCGACATCGTCAAGCCGAACGCGGACGAGCTGGCCGAACTCACGGGCTCCCACGACCCCTTGCAGGCCACGCGGGACGCCCGGCGTCGCGGGGCCCATGCGGTGGTTGCCTCGCTCGGCCCCGGAGGGCTGCTCGCGGCGACCCCCGACGGGGCTTGGCGGGTGGCCCCGCCGGCCCGGGTGCAGGGCAATCCGACGGGTGCCGGTGACTCGGCGGTGGCGGGTCTGCTGGCCGGCCTGGTCGAGGGCGAGCCCTGGCCGGCCCGACTGGCCCGCGCGGTCGCCCTGTCGGTGGCGACCGTACTGGCGCCTGCGGCGGGCGAGTTCGACGCGTCGGCGTACGCGGAGCTGCTGGCTCAGATTTCTTCCTTCCCCACCCCGCCCCTTCCCGAAAGTCCTGCGGACGGCTCAAAGGATGTCCTCAAACGCCGGACGGGCTGATTTGCCAGGACTGACGTATCAGGGCTCATCAATCAGCCCGTCCGGCGTTTGAGGACACCGCCCGAAGGGCGGAAGGCTCCGCAGGATTTCGGGAAGGGGCGGGGTGGGGAAACAAAACGGAACTGGGGAGCAACGTGCCACTCGTAAACACCGCTGAGCTCATAGCGGCAGCGCAGGCCGCAGGCCAGGGAATCGCCGCCTTCAACGTGATCACACTGGAGCACGCCGAAGCCATCGCCGAAGGCGCCGCCCGGGCAGGCAGGCCCGCGATCCTGCAAATCTCCGAGAACGCCGTGAAGTTCCACGGCGGCAACCTGTCCCCGATAGCCGCAGCCACCGCAGCCGTCGCCCGCGCCTCAAAGGCAAGGCTCTCCCTCCACCTCGACCACGTCGAATCCGTCGACCTCCTCCGCCAGGCCCACCCCGCAGGGTTCAGCTCCGCCATGTTCGACGCGTCGAAGCTGACCTACGGCGACAACGTCAAGGCCACGGCGGAAGCCGTACGTTGGGGCCACGAGCGCGGCATCTGGATCGAGGCCGAACTCGGCAAGGTCGGCGGCAAGGAGGGCGAGCCCCCGCTCGACGCCCACGCGCCCGGCGTCCGCACCGACCCGGCCGAGGCGGCGGCGTACGTCCGGGACACCGGCGTGGACGCCCTCGCCGTGGCGGTCGGCTCCTCGCACGCCATGACGGAACGTACGGCGGCCCTGGACCACGAGTTGATCGCCGCACTCAAGACGGCCGTCCCCGTCCCGCTCGTGCTGCACGGCTCAAGTGGCGTACCGGACAAGGAGATACGCGAGGCCGTCGCCTCCGGCATGGTGAAGATCAATGTGGGCACGGCCCTCAACACGGCCTTCACGGGCGCGGCCCGCGCCTACCTGGAGGCACACCCCTCGGCGGTCGACCCCCGCAAATACCTCGTCCCGGCTCGCGAGGCGATGGCCGGGACGGTGGCGCACTTCTTGGGGCTGCTGGGCTGAACGTGGGACCGCTGAGCTGAAAGGGAACGGGGGAGGGCGGGACTACTTCCAGCCCTTCACCAGCTCCACCTGGTCGAGGTTCACGTCGCACGTGTCTCCGGTCTCGCAGGAGATCTTGATCGTGTTGGTGCCCTTGTTGAGGAGGATGTTGGCCCAGGTGTTGGTCCAGCCCTTTTCCCAGTCGCCCTCGGGGCCGTGGCCGAAGTTGTCCAGGTTCAGCTTGCGGTCCTGCATCTTGCCGTTGATGGACAGCGTGGTGGACATCTTCTTGCCGGGCACGCCGTAGTACACCTTCAGCCTGTACTTGCCGTCCTTCGGGATGCCGTTGACGGTCCAAGTCGCCGAGGCGCCCGGGTTGTTGAGGCCCGCGACATACGTGCCTGACCTGGAGCCCGGAATGGTGCTGTCGGGGGCCGTCCCACCAGCCAGCTGCAGCGCCTTCGCGTCGTCCTTCGGCAGCTCGACGTCCTCCGCGGGCTTCGACGGCTCCTCGCTGGGCTTGACGCTCTGGCCCGCGGTGGTGCCGCCGCTGGTGTCGCCGCCGGCCTCGTCGCCCTTGTCGTCGTCCCCGGTGATCAGCGCGACACCGATGCCGACGACGACCACGGCCACGACCGCGATCGCGCCGATCAGCAGGCCCTTGGTGTTGGGGCCGCCGCCACGACCGCGGCCGCCGCCCTGGTCGCCCGGCAGCGGCTGCTGGCGCGTGGTCTGGCCGCCGGGGAAGGTCTCGGGTGCCGCGTAGTGGCCCTGGTCGTAGGCGGGCGCGGGCGGCTGCTGGGGCGGGACCCCGTACTGGCGCTCGCCCACCGTGCGCACCTGGTTGTAGGTGCGGCCCTGCCCCGGGTAGCCGTAGCCACCGCCGCCGCTCGGCGGGGTCGCGCCGTTCGCCCGACCGTCCTCGTACAGATAGCCGAACGGGTCGTCGTCCTCGGGCGTGCTCGCGCCGTTGTTACCGGGCGTGGTCATCCCCAGGGCCTCCTCAGGCAGGTCGCGTACGTGGATCAGGTCAGCGATCAGGTCAGCGGACTTCGATCCGGCGAGCCTACCCGCTCGGGGTGACCCAAACGGGTGGCGTTGACCTCACTGACAGGCTGACCTGCGACTATCCAGCGCGCCTGTGCTGTTTGGCACGAGATCGTTTCTCGATGTACATCCGTTGGTCGGCGGATTGCAGCACTTCGTCGGCCGTCATGCCGCAGTGTGCCCACCCGATGCCGAAGCTGGCGCCGACCCGGACCGCGCGGCCGTCGACCCGGATGGGCGGAATGATCGCGTTCCGCAGCCGGACCGCGAGGTCCTGCGCATCGGCCCGCCCCAGTCCGTCGGCGAGGACGACGAACTCGTCGCCGCCGAGTCGGGCGACCGTGTCCCCGTCCCGCACCACGCTCGTCAGCCGGCGCGCGACCTCGATGAGCACCGCGTCCCCGGTGTGGTGCCCGAACCGGTCGTTGATGGACTTGAACCCGTCCAGGTCGCAGAAGAGAACGGCAAGCCCCTTGGTGCCGTCGTCCGTCTCGCCCTCGGGCGCGACCGTGTGCACGTGGTGGTCGTAGCCGGAGTCGTACATGCCTTGGCCGATCGCGGAGGGACCGTGCCCGCTCCCGACCCCGTTCCCGTAGTCGAAACCGTGACCATTGCTGTCGTACGTGGGTGATCCGGTCAAAGTGCCGTCGAACGCGGGCCCCGCGCCGTACGCCGCGTCCAGTGAGTCGATCGCGCTGAGCTGCTCGGACTGCGGCTTGCTGCACAGCCGGGAGCTGAGCCGGGCGCGCAGCTCGGCGGAGTTGGGCAGGCCGGTCAGCGAGTCGTGCGAGGCGCGGTGGGCGAGCTGCAGCTCGCGGCGCTTGCGCTCCTCGATGTCCTCGACGTGGGTGAGCAGAAACCGGGGGCCGTCCGCGGCGTCCGCCACGACGGAGTTCCTGAGCGAGACCCAGAGGTACGTCCCGTCGCGCCGCCCGAGCCGCAGCTCCGCGCGCCCGCCCTCGGCGGAGGTGCGCAGGAGCGTCCCGATGTCTTCGGGATGCACGAGATCCGAGAACGAATAGCGCCGCATGGCGGAAGCGGGCCGCCCCAGAAGACGGCACAAAGCGTCATTCGTACGCAGAATCCGCCCGTGCTGATCACCGCCCATCTCGGCGATGGCCATGCCCGAAGGGGCGTACTCGAAGGCCTGCCGGAAGGACTCCTCGCTCGCCCTGAGCGCCTGCTGCTCGCGTTCGAGCCTGACCAGGGCGCGCTGCATGTTTGCTCGAAGTCGCGCGTTGCTGATTGCAATGGCGGCCTGGAACGCGTACATCTGCAGCGCCTCGCGGCCCCAGGCGCCGGGGAGGCGGCCGTTGCGCGGGCGGTCGACCGAGATGACGCCGAGCAGCTCGCCGCCGGACGATCCGGTGGCGTACATCGGTGCGTAGAGCCGGTCCCGGGGGTGCCATTCGTCCTCGAAGCGGGGCTCCGGGCCGTCCGTGTGCCACTGCGGTACGTCGTCCTCTATGAGGACCCAGCCCTCGGTGTGCGGGACGAAGCGGAGCGAGCCCCAGCCCTCGCCCATGGAGAGCCGGCGTTCCCAGGAGGCGCGGGATCCCACGCGTCCGGTGATGAGGGCCTCGGCGGCGGCGCTGCCCGCGAAGGCGGCAACGACGAGATCACCGTCAGGACGTACGAGATTGACGCATGCCAGCTCATAACCGAGGCCGCCCACGACGCCGTCGGCGACGGTCTGCAGCGTGTCCGCCAGGCTCCGTGCCGTATTCAGGTCCGCGACTACCTGATGCAGCTGCCGCAGGGTCGCAAGACGGACATAAGGCTCCGACTCGGTCTCCATGCTCGCTCTCCCCGAGACCTCGACAGCAACTCCAGGATTCGCAGCTTCCTCAGTGTCGTCCTCAGTGTCTGATTGCCTCAGCCACTGAATCACAGCGAGCTGCCCACTCGGTACACAGGGTCAACAAAATATGAGTCCTGTGACTCAAGTCACAGCGGGGGTGAAGGGGGTGCGTGCGGAATGGTGATCTCTGCGTACGTTTCCTGAACGCAAAGCGTGTGCGGTGCGTGTGCGGTCAGCATACGGAACCGGGACTCGGGGCCTAGGACTTGGCTCGGGCTGTGGCCCGATGCGGGGGTGTGCGGGGCGGCACTAGCGTCTTGGTCGTGTCCACCGCTGCGAAGACTCATCCTGTTGGGGTGAGCAACGAAGAGTTCCGCGCCGCCATGTCCCGCCTCGCCGCGGGTGTGGTCCTGGTGACGGCGACAGAGGCCCCGCTGGGCGAGGACGGTCCGGTCAGCGAGGACGTCGGCATGACGGCGACGGCCTTCATGTCCGTGTCCCTCGACCCGCCCCTCGTCCTGGTCAGCCTGCGTGACGGCTCCCGCATGGACGACCTCCTCGCGGAGCGGCCCCGCTGGGGCGTCTCGGTCCTGTCCGAGTCCCAGCGGCACATCGCCGGCCGCTTCGCGATGAAGGGGCGGATCAGCGACCGGTTGCTCTTCGAGGACATCCCGTACGCGCGGGGGCCGCTGTCCGGGGCGCCGCTGGTTCGCGGTGCGCTGGCGACGCTGGAGTGCGAGACGGAGTCCCGCGTCCCCGCCGGGGACCACACGCTGGTCATCGGCCGAGTGCTGACCGCGTCCCTGCAGAGCGCGGAGGGTGGGCCCTTGACGTACTTCCGGGGCCGGTACCGGCAGTTGGGCTGATTTTGCCCCCTCCCCGCCCCTTCCCGTAAGGCTGCCGTCGGCTTCAAAGACTGTCCTCAAGCGCCGGACGGGCTGATTCATGGTTGATGAATCAGCCCGTCCGGCGTTTGAGGACACAGCTCCGCAGGATTTCGGGAAGGGGCGGGGAGGGGCAAAAGCAGTTAGCCCCAGTCACGTCCGGAACGGCCCCGCTTGGTGTCCGAGCGTGCCTTCTTCTGGCGCAGCCGGCGCTCATTGATCCCGCGGGGGATCTTCGTCGCGCGGCGAGGACGGGGAGGCGGCGCAGTCGCCTCGGCAAGCAGCGCCGCGAGCCGCGTCGCAGCCATCTCCCGGTTCCGCCACTGCGACCGATGCTCGGACGCCCGGACCGACACCACCCCGTCGACGAGGCGGGACGCGAGCCGCTCCAGGGCCCGCTCCTTCCACACATCCGGCAGCGCGGACGTCTTCGCCAGGTCGAAGCGGAGCTCCACCTGCGAGTCCGACGTATTCACATGCTGGCCCCCCGGCCCGGACGACCGGGAGAAACGCCACATGAGCTCGGCCTCGGGCAGGGAGACGGAGCCGCGGATGACGTAGGGACCAGGCATGCGCCCATGATCCCGCGTCACCCGCGCCCCGTCACCCCGATTTCCGGTGCGGATCAGGCGAGGATCACGCTCCGCGTGAGGTTCCGCGGCCGGTCCGGGTCGAACCCGCGCGCCTCGGCCAGCGCCACGGCGAGCCGCTGCGCCCGCACCAACTCGGCCAGCGGGTCCGCATCCTGGCGTGCCACGAGATGCCCGCCGACCCGGTCGACATCCCCCGCGAGCCCCTCCGGCAGCTCACCGAACATCCAGGCCACCCGGCCGGGGCCGGTGATGGAGATCGGCCCGTGCCGGTACTCCATCGCCGGGTACGACTCGGTCCACGCCCCCGCCGCCTCGCGCATCTTCAGGCCCGCCTCGAGCGCGAGACCGTACGTCCAGCCGCGCCCCAGGAACGTCCACTGCTCCGCGCCGACCACGGCGTCCGGCAGCGGCTCGGTGACCGCGAGCTCCGCGTCGAGGGCCGCCTCGGCGACCGACTTGACCCCCGCGATGTCGCCAAGTCCCGCCCGCAGGAAGGCCAGCGCGGTCGTCGCGAAGCGGGTTTGGACCACCGACTCCTCGTCGGCGAAGTCGAGCACCGCGACGGTGTCGGCGGCCTCCATGACCGGAGTCTTGGGATCGGCGGTCAGGGCGAGGGTCGGGACCTTGCCGCGCACCGCGCCGAGCAGGTCAAGGACCTCCGTCGTCGTGCCGGAACGGGTGATCGCCACGACCCGGTCGTACGTCCGGCCCACCGGGAACTCCGACGACGCGAAGGCGTCCGTCTCGCCTTGACCTGCGGCTTCCCGCAGCGCCGCGTACGCGATCGCCATGAACCACGAGGTCCCGCAGCCGGTCACGGCGACCCGCTCACCGGGCTGCGGCAGCCCCTCGAAGTCGGCGGCGAACTCGGCGGCCCGGCGCCAACAGGCGGGCTGGGTGGCTATTTCTGCGGCGGTACGTGACATGCGCGGCGGCTCCTTGAGCGGAACGTACGGAACGTAAGAGCAGGGTGCCGACCCGTCACCCGGCGCGTCACCCGATGTGTGCGAGCAGGGTGTCGATCGACGTGATGTGCATAGCAGTCGGGGCCGTGGGCGGGCAATGGCTGCCCTTCGTTGCACAAGCGATATGTGAGTGGTGTAGACCTTGTGCGAGGACGTTGGGGAAACTCGCCGCGTCCGGAACGGAACCAGCAAGGGTGGGAACAGCGGTGCAGCGGCGCATTACGGGGCTGACGGCGGCGGCAGCCGCACTGGGCATGACGGTGACGCTGGCCGGCTGCGGCTCGTCCGGCGACTCCGACGAGGTGACACTCAAGCTCGTCGCGGCCAACTACGGCGACAGCTCCGCCAACAGCTCGCAGAAGTACTGGGACGGGCTCGTCGCCGACTTCGAGGCCAAGAACCCGAAGATCAAGGTCGACGTCGACGTCTACTCCTGGAGCGACGTGGACGCCAAGGTCGCCGAGATGGTCAAGGACGACAAGGCGCCCGACCTCGCGCAGATCGGCGCGTACGCCGACTACGCCGCGCAGGACAAGCTGTACGCCGCGGACGACGTGCTCTCCATCCGTACCCAGTCCGACTTCCTCCCGCAGCTGACCGACGCGGGCGAGTACCGGCGCAATCAGTACGGCATGCCCTTCGGTTCCTCGACCCGGCTGCTCTTCTTCAACAAGGACCTGTTCGCCAAGGCCGGCATCTCCGACGCCCCCGAGAGCTGGACGGAACTCGCGGCCGACGCCGCGCGGCTGAAGAGCCAGGGGCACGCCAAGTACCCGTTCGCGCTGCCGCTCGGACGCGAGGAGGCGCAGGCCGAGGCGATGATCTGGATGCTCGCGGGCGGCGGTGGCTACACCGACAGATCCGGGACGTACCGGATCAACTCGCAGGAGAACATCAAGACCTTCGAGTGGCTGCGGGACGACCTGGTCGGCGCGGACCTCACCGGTCCGGTGGCCCCCGGCAAGCTCAACCGGCAGGACGCCTTCGACGCCTTCGCGAAGGGCGAGGTCGGCATGCTCAGCGGGCACCCCGCGCTACTCAAGCAGGCCAAGGAGGCCGGCCTGAACTTCGACACGGCGCCGATGCCCGGCATCAACGGGAACGCCAAGGGCACGCTGGGCGTCGCCGACTGGATGATGGCCTTCAAGCAGAACGGCCACCAGAAGGAGATCGGCACGTTCCTCGACTTCGTCTACGAGCAGAAGAACGTCGTCGACTGGTCCGAGCGCTACGGCATCCCGCCCGTCACCGTCTCGGCGGCCGAGGCGATCGGCGCCGACCCCAAGCAGAAGCACCTCAAGGAATTCCTCGACGAGCTGCCGACGTCGGAGTTCTACCCGGTGGGCGAGACGTCCTGGGCGCGGGTGAACGCGGACATCAAGCAGCAGATCGGCAAGACCGTCGAGAAGGGCGGCAACCCGAGGTCGGTGCTGACCGAGCTGCAGAACGAGGCGGTGGCGGCGCAGAGCGAGGAGGAGTAGGCCTCGCCTGCTCCCCGTGGGGCCGCGCCCGTTGTCAGTGGGCGCGGCTAGGGTTTTTCGCATGACCGAGCTCAGCGACCGTGACCTTGCCGTTCTTGCCGTGGAGCGGCGCGGCTGGCCCTCGGCCGGCGTCAAGGAGCGGACGATCCGGGAGCAGCTGGGTATATCGCCCACCCGCTACTACCAGTTGCTGAACGCGCTGCTCGACGATCCGCGCGCCCTGGCCCACGACCCGGTGACGGTCAACCGGCTGCGCCGGATCAGGGACGAGCGGCGCGAGCGCCGCCAGTGACGCGGGCGCGAGTGCGCATGCGAGTACGGACACGGGTGCGGATGCGAGTGCAGATGCGAGTACGGATGCGAGTACGGATACAGCGTCGATCGTGACCCGATAGAGCATGGGTGCGCCCCGCCCCCGCTCGATAGGGTCAAGCCATGGCCAGCCATCCGCACCCGCGCACGCCTGACCTGCCGTCCCCTTCGACGCCCGCCGGCCGCGAGGGCCTCGCCGCGCTCCTGGCGCGGCCCGAACGGGCCCTGATCGCCCTGGACTTCGACGGCACCCTCGCCGAGATCGTCCCCGACCCCGAGCAGGCCCGCGCCCACCCCGGCGCGGTCCCGGCCCTCGCCGCGCTCGCCCCGCGCGTGGCCTCGGTGGCGGTGGTCACGGGGCGGCCCGCCGGGGTGGCCGTGCGGTACGGCGGCTTCGCGGGGGTGCCGGGCCTTGAGCACCTGGTCGTCCTCGGCCATTACGGCGCCGAGCGCTGGGACGCCGTGTCCGGCGTGGTGACCGCGCCGGACGTACCGTCCGGGGTTGCCGCCGTGCGGGCCGAACTCCCCGGGTTCCTGGAGGAGTTGGGGGCGTGGCGGGGGACGTGGATCGAGGAGAAGGGGCGGGCGGTCGCCGTGCACACGCGCCGCGCGGACGACCCTTCCGAGGTGTTCGAGACGGTACGCGGGCCGCTGGCCGAGCTGGCCTCCCGGCATGGGCTGATCGCTGAACCCGGGCGGTTCGTGGTGGAGTTGCGGCCGCCGGGGATGGACAAGGGGGTCGCCCTTGCCGCGTACGCGCGGGAGGTGGGGGCGGAGTCGGTGTTGTACGCCGGGGACGATCTGGGCGATCTGCCGGCGTTCGCGGCGGTGGAGAAGCTTCGCTCCGATGGGATGGCCGGGCTGTTGCTGTGCAGCGGCAGCGTGGATGTGCCGGAGCTCGCGGAGCGGGCGGATCTGGCCCTTGCCGGGCCGGGGGCGGTGGTCGGCTTTCTGTCCGCGCTGGCTGAGCGCCTTTAGTTCCCCACCCCGCCCCTTCCCGTAAGGCTGCCGCCGGCTTCAAAGACTGTCCTCAAACGCCGGACGGGCTGACTAAGTCAGCCCCGCAACGCCTCCAGCTGATCCAGGAACCACGCGGCAGGCGGCAACGCGGTGGACGCGGCAGCGAGCCGCTTCGTCCGGGAGGCCCGCTCCTCCGGAGCCATGAGGAGCGCCTCATGCAGAGCCTCACAAGTCCCGGAAACGTCATACGGGTTGACCACGAGCGCGTCCTCACCCAGCTCCGCACACGCCCCTGCCTCCCGCGAAAGCACCAGCACACACCCCTCGTCGGACACGACCGGCACCTCCTTGGCCACCAGGTTCATGCCGTCCCGAATCGGATTCACCAGCGCCACATCGGCCAGCCGGTACGCCGCGAGCGACCGCGCGAAGTCGTCCTTCACATGGAGCAGGACCGGGGTCCAATCAGCCGTCCCGTACGAGGAGTTGATCGCTTCGGCGAGCCGCGAGACCTCCTCCGTGTACTCCCGGTACACCGCCAGATCCTGCCGCGACGGGTACGCGAACGCGATGTGCACCACCCGCCCCCGCCACTCGGGCCGGGAGTCGAGCAGCAGCCGGTACGCGTGCAGCCCGCGCACGATGTTCTTGGACAGCTCGGTCCGGTCGACCCGCACGACGGTCCGCCGGTCGGGCCCGCCCACTTGCGCCCGCAGATCCGCGAGCCGCGACTCCACATCGGCCTGCCGCGACCGCTCCCGCAGGAAGTCCGCGTCGGCGCCGAGCCCGTGCACCCCGATCCGGGTGTCCCCGACCCCGCCGACCACCTCCGAGGCGCACGCCACGAACGCGTCGGCCCAGCGCCGGGTCAGGAAGGCCAGCCGGTCCGCCCCGAGCATCCCGCGCAGCAGCTCCTCGGCGACGGAGTCCGGCAGCATCCGGAAGTAGTCCACCGGCGCCCACGGCGTGTGCGAGAAGTGCCCGATCCGCAGGTCGGCCCGCAACTCCCGCAGCATGCCGGGGACGAGGGCCAGGTGGTAGTCCTGCACGAGCACCGCCGCATCCGGCGCGGCCTCCGCCGCGAGCGCCTCGGCGAAGGCCCGGTTGTAGGCGCGGTACGACTCCCACTGGCGCTGGAACTCCGGCCCGAAGGCGGGCTCCAGGGGGGTCTGGTAGAGCAGGTGGTGGACGAACCAGAGCGTCGAGTTGGCGACGCCGTTGTACGCGTCGGCGTATACGTCCGGGTCGATCGCGAGCATCCGCACGCCGGGCTCCGCCACCCCGCGCCGCACGGCCTCCCGGTCGCCCTCGCCGAGCGCCGCGCAGATCCACAGCGAGTCCGCGTCGGAGCCGATCGCAGACAGGCCGGACACCAGACCGCCGCCGCCCCGCCTCGCGTCGAGGCCGCCGTCGTCGCGTACGGCATACGTCACCGGGCCGCGATTGGACGCGACAAGAACCGTTGCACCGTGCTCGGAAGCCATGACGCGAACCTAGCCCGTGCCGTAAACGCTCAAACGTACGGCCGGGCTCCAGGAGGGAGCCCGGCCGTATCGATCAAGCCAGTGGATCAGTGGCGATCAGACGGGATCAGTCGCGATCACGCCCACGCGCGGCAGCCAGCGCCAGTGCGCCGAGTCCGCACAGGACCACCGCGAGCCCGCCGTACAACAGCGTCCGCTCGTCGCCGCCGGTCTCGGCCAGCTGGGGCGGGACGGCGCGACCCTGGACGCGCTTGCTGATGATGACCGAGGTGCACGGGTCGGTGCCGCCGCCCGCCCGCTTGGTCATCGGGCAGGTGGTCTTCGGCACGTCACCCGTCACCGTGATCACCACGACGCCGCCGGGCGTGCAGGACGCCTTCACCAGCTGCTTGATGGTGACCTTGCCGTGCGCGGGGACATCGCCCTTCCAGATGTAGAACCCGCCCGACTTGGTGATCGTCCCGCTGCTCGGCTTCGGGGTGCCGCCGGGCTTGACCGGGAAGCGGATCTGCGCGGCCTTGCGCGGGTAGGCGGACTTGTTGGTGAGGGTGATGGTGTTGGTGACCGAGGAGCACGGCGGGACCACCGGATCGCTGGGTCTGTTGATGATCTGGAGCTGCGGCACCACCGGCGGCTTCGGGTCGACGATCTGCGGGGTGCTGCCACAGCTCGGATCGGTGGAGCCGTTCTCGCAGTTGGAGCGCGGCGACTCGACGTCGACGTTGTTCTTCAGCTTGCCGTCGCCGGTCTTCGGGTCGTTGACCTTCACCGAGTAGGTGATGGTCGCGGTCTGACCGGCCGGGATGTCCCCGAGATAGCTGATCTTGGGTTCGCTGTACGAGACGTCGCCCATGGACGCCTTCGCGTCATTGTTGTACGTCGCGTCGTCCAGGTTGTCCGTCAGGTCGTCCGAGAACTTGGCGCCGGGGTACGGCAGTTTGCTGATGTTCTTCGCCTTGACCGTGTAGGTCAGGGTGCCACCCGGGGCGACCTTCGCGGGGCTGGCGGTCTTGGTGACCTCCAGGTCCGGCACCGGCACGGAGAGGGCCAGCTGCGAGGGGACGTAGACGTCGCCGGTGCTGGTGAAGGTGAGCGTGGCCGATCTGGCGCCCTCCGGGATCGCGCCGTCCGGCACCTCGAAGGCCTTGGCGTCGACGCTCAGGTTGTTCTTGTACTTCGGACTGACCGCGCCGTCGTCCTCGCTGACGAAGAAGTTGTCCTTCCTGCCATTGGACGGTTCGGTGACGGGCTGGCCGTCGACCAGGAACTGGTCGCCCCTGGTGTTCCAGTCGCCTTCGTACGCCGTCACGGCGGCGTGGATCTCGCCCTCGGTCCGCAGGAAGCCGTCGACCGGAATCGTCGTGGCGGCCTCCGCCCGCGTGCGCACCGAGCGCTGGATGACATGGCCGCCCCAGATGTAGACGTTGCGGCGGTCGGGTGCGTACTGGTCATTGGGGGCGTCGTACTTGTAGACGACGGTCAGCGACCAGCCGCCGACACAGCCCTGCCCGGTGGGCGCCCAGACGTTGCCGACGGCGACCTCGACGGGGCTGCCGGTGGGCGCGCCCGCGAAGGAGCTGGTGACGTTGGCCTCGGCGGTGTAGTAGTGCGGGCCCTGGGTGGCGTTGGGGGTGCGGACCGCGTTCTCGACGTTCACCTCGGACTGCGTACCGCCACCGACCCGGATGATCGGGCGAGTGGTGAGCGGGTCGCCGGGAGCGTAGTCGACCGGCAGGTTGCCCTCGCGGTTGAGGTCACAGATGTTCCGCACGGTCCTGCCGAAGCGGTGCGTGCCGGCGTTGCCGCCCCAGAAGAGGCGCGCGTAGTCGACCTTCGCGCCGGGCGGGATGGTCACCTGGCCGGTGCTGGAGTCGAAGGTGCCCGTCAGGCTGGAGGCGTTGATGCGCCGCTCGACGAAGTTGTTGTTGTTCTTGGTGCCCTGGGCCGCCTGGGTCTCCTTGCAGGCGGCGACCACGTCGGGCGGGCTGGTCGGGCAGTCGAGGACCGTGTTGCCGATGGTCTTGAAGTCCCCGTAGAGGGATTCGTCGTAGCGCTTCGCGAAGGGCTCGATCACCTCCGCCGACGCGGGGTTCGCCGCACCCAGGCCGGTGATGGCGGTTGCGAGGGCGATCGCCGCACCGGCGATCCGGGTAGCGGCGCTGCGGCGCCGCGGCCTTCCTGTCTGATGTCTGAGCCACATAAGTGGTAAAGCTAGACAAATGCTCCGAATTGCCTAGCCTATGCAGCGCGACGCGCCGCGTACTCACTGATATCGCGCATCGGAGGCCGCTCTTCCGTATCCACGGGATGCGTCTGTGGTACGAAGCCGTCCTCGCCCCGCTCGAACTGGGTGAGCGCGGGCCGTACGAGATGACCTCGGGAGAGCCGCAGCTGGGCGGTGCGGTAGATCGCCGCGGCCATCCGCCCCAGCGCCTGCCCGTCCTGGTGCCGGTGCTTCCTGACCCCCACGTCGACCTGCGCGAGAGCGTCCAGGCCCACGGTGTGCAGGGCGTCGACGAGCAGGCCCAGCTCGACGCCGTACCCGACGGGGAACGGCAGCCGCTCGAGGAGCTCCCGGCGGGCCGCGTACTCGCCGCCCAACGGCTGGACGAATCCGGCGAGTTGGGGCCAGTGGAGATTGAGCAGCGGGCGGGCCACCAGCTCGGTGACCCGGCCGCCCTGACCGGGGGCGTCCCCCAGCGGGCGGTCGTACATCGCCTTGACGAACTGCACCTCGGGGTCGGTGAGCAGCGGGCCCACGATCCCCGAGACGAAGTCGGGCGAGAAGTCCTTCAGGTCCGCGTCGACGAAGCAGACGATGTCACCGCCGGTGACCATGAGCGAGCGCCACAGCACCTCGCCCTTGCCGGGCACGGCCGGTATCCGGGGCAGTACCGAGTCCCGCGCAACCACCCGCGCCCCGGCCTCGGCCGCGATCTTCGCGGTGCCGTCGGTGGAGCCCGAGTCGAGTACGACCAGTTCGTCGACCAGCGGAGCGGCGGGCGTCATCAGCTCGCTCCGGATCGTCCGGACGATGTCGCCGACCGTCTCCTCCTCGTTCAGCGCGGGCAGCACGACGCTCACCGTCGTGCCGCGCTTGGCCGCGATGACCTGCGCAAGCGGGCGGTCAGCTGCCGACCAGGAGCGCTTCTCGAGCCAGCGCTCCACCTCTTCCAGCACGTCTGCCTACTCCCAGGGGTGTGGTCCGGTGTGGTCCGGTGTGATCCATCTCGCGGTTCGGACGACTATCTCAACGGTTGGGGCCTTCGGTTACAGTCTTGAACAACGCAGATGACCACCGCATGCCGGGGGTCCCTGCTGACAACCGAATACCGCTCATCCAGAGGGGCAGAGGGAAACGGCCCGTTGAAGCCCCGGCAACCCTCCAGTCAGTACTCGCTGCGCGACGCGAGGCCCTGACTCGGGAAGGTGCCAAATCCGTCTCATGGCGACGTTCGCCATGAGGAAGATGAGGAGAAAGGGCCTCGCCATCATGGCTGTACAGACTGTTGAAGCCGCTACGACCTCCGTCGAAGGCGCTGCGAACACCGTCGATCTCGGACCTGCCTCCGGACTCTCCTGTCGCGAATGCGGCGAGCGCTTCGCGCTCGGTCCCATTTTCGCCTGTGAACTGTGTTTCGGCCCGCTCGAGGTCGCGTACGACCTCCCCGTCGGTGACCCCGAGGCGCTGCGCAAGAAGATCGAGTCCGGCCCGGAGAACATCTGGCGCTACGCGCCGCTCCTGCCCGTCCCCGCGGACGTCACCGACAAGCCGAACCTGAACCCGGGCTGGACCAAGCTGGTCAAGGCCGACAACCTCGGGCGCGAACTCGGCGTCGAGCCGGGCAAGTTGTTCGTCAAGGACGACTCCGGCAACCCGACGCACTCCTTCAAGGACCGCGTCGTCGCCCAGGCCCTCGAGGCCGCCCGCGCCTTCGGATTCACCACGCTCTCCTGCTCCTCCACGGGCAACCTCGCGGGTGCCGTCGGCGCCGCGGCCGCCCGCGCCGGATTCCGCTCCTGCGTCTTCATCCCGCACGACCTGGAGCAGGGCAAGGTCGTCAGCGCCGCGGTGTACGGCGGCGAGCTCGTCGCCATCGACGGCAACTACGACGACGTGAACCGCTTCTGCTCCGAGCTCATCGGCGACCCGCTGGGCGAGGGCTGGGGCTTCGTCAACGTCAATCTGCGCCCGTACTACGGCGAGGGCTCCAAGACCCTCGCGTACGAGATCTGCGAGCAGCTCGGCTGGCAGCTGCCCGACCAGCTGGTCATCCCGATCGCCTCGGGCTCCCAGCTCACGAAGATCGACAAGGGTCTGCAGGAGCTCATCAAGCTGGGCCTCGTCGAGGACAAGCCGTACAAGATCTTCGGTGCCCAGGCCGAGGGCTGCTCGCCGGTGTCCGTCGCCTTCAAGGCCGGCCACGACGTCGTACGGCCGCAGAAGCCGAACACCATCGCCAAGTCCCTCGCGATCGGCAACCCGGCGGACGGTCCGTACGTCCTGGACATCGCGCGCCGCACGGGTGGTGCGATCGAGGACGTGAACGACGAGCAGGTCGTCGAGGCGGTCAAGCTGCTCGCCCGGACCGAGGGGATCTTCGCGGAGACCGCCGGTGGTGTGACGGTGGGCGTGACCAAGAAGCTGGTCGAGGCCGGGCTCATCGACCCGACCCTCACGACGGTCGTGCTGAACACGGGTGACGGGCTCAAGACCCTCGACGCCGTTGCCGAGACCTCGCAGGCCACTGCCGTGATCAAGCCTTCGCTGGACGCGTTCCGTGCGGCTGGTCTCGACAGCTGATTTTTCCCCCACCCCGCCCCTTCCCGTAAGGCTGCCGCCGGCTTCAAAAGATGTCCTCAAACGCCGGACGGGCTGGATCTAGACAGGTGAACACCATGAGCGTGAACGTCCGCATCCCCACCATCCTGCGCACCTACACCGGCGGCCGGGCCGAGGTCGCGGCCGAGGGGGCCACCCTCGCCGATGTCATCGCCGACCTGGAGAAGAACCACTCCGGGATCGCCGCCCGCGTCCTGGACGACCAGGGCAAGCTGCGTCGCTTCGTGAACGTGTACGTGAACGACGACGACGTCCGCTTCGAGCAGGGCCTCGCCACCGCGACCCCGGACGGTGCGGGCGTCTCGATCATCCCCGCGGTCGCCGGCGGTTGCTGATCACCCTCAGTTATCCGAATTGCCCTCTCCACGAGAAGTGGAGGGGGCAATTCTGCATGGTTGAGCGCGGTACAGTTGGGAATACAGGTTCGCCATTGGCGCAGAGCGTGCATGGAGAGTGCCGGGAGCATATGAGAACTCTCCGCGTGCACGGTGAGAAGTAGCCAAAGTGCTCACGCTATTTGCGCTATTCATTCCCTTTGTCAGGCCCGAGTTGCCCTGAGTCGGGCCAAATTCTCCACATATTACCGATCAGGCGTGCCCAGAATTCTCGTCCGATTGACCTGTTGCAGACGGCAGTTGGACAGATACATTCAGCGGCGGTCGACGCGTTCCGGCGCACACCCCCACCTGTCGGGGGGTGAGGTCTGACCCGGATCCGCGAAGTGCGGATCTGTGCAAGGGCCAGTAATAGGGGAGTTAGGCATGGCTCAGGGCACCGTCAAGTGGTTCAACGCGGAGAAGGGGTACGGCTTCATCGCGGTCGACGGTGGTGCGGATGTATTCGTCCACTACAGCGCGATCCAGATGGACGGATACCGCACCCTTGAAGAGGGTCAGCGAGTTGAATTCGAGATCTCGCAGGGCCAGAAGGGGCCGCAGGCGGACATGGTCCGCGTAGCAGCCTAGATCGCGCCGGCGCGCTTCTGCAACGACGTGACGGAGGGTCCGCATCCCATAGGGGTGCGGACCCTCCGCTGTGTCCGGGGTCTGTTGTGTCCGGACCCCTCTGAGCTGGGGATCTTCGAGACTCGCTTGCACTCGGCATAGGCGAGTGCTAATCATTGGCGTTAGCACTCTACGAGTGAGAGTGACAAACTCTCACTCTTCACGACTTGGATCGGGCCGGTGAGGTCCGCAGACCGGGTGGGGCAAGGAACCACAAGGGATGCAGGCCGTCCGTCGCGGGCGCCGACACGATCCGGAGCAATCCACCCCTGTCCGGGAGGACCACTTCACATGGCCAAGATCATCGCGTTCGACGAGGAGGCACGGCGCGGTCTCGAGCGCGGGATGAACCAGCTCGCCGACGCCGTCAAGGTCACCCTTGGCCCCAAGGGCCGCAACGTCGTCCTCGAGAAGAAGTGGGGCGCCCCCACGATCACCAACGATGGTGTTTCCATCGCCAAGGAGATCGAGCTCGAGGACCCGTACGAGAAGATCGGCGCCGAGCTGGTCAAGGAAGTCGCCAAGAAGACGGACGACGTCGCCGGCGACGGTACGACCACCGCCACCGTTCTCGCCCAGGCGCTCGTCCGCGAGGGCCTGCGCAACGTGGCCGCCGGTGCCAACCCGATGGCCCTCAAGCGCGGCATCGAGAAGGCCGTCGAGGCCGTCTCGGGCGCCCTGCTCGAGCAGGCCAAGGACGTGGAGACCAAGGAGCAGATCGCTTCGACGGCCTCCATCTCCGCCGCCGACACCCAGATCGGCGAGCTCATCGCCGAGGCGATGGACAAGGTCGGCAAGGAAGGCGTCATCACGGTCGAGGAGGCCCAGACCTTCGGTCTGGAGCTGGAGCTCACCGAGGGCATGCGCTTCGACAAGGGCTACATCTCGGCGTACTTCGCCACCGACATGGAGCGTATGGAGGCCGTCCTCGACGACCCGTACATCCTGATCGCCAACTCGAAGATCGGCTCCGTCAAGGACCTGATCCCGCTCCTCGAGAAGGTCATGCAGTCGGGTAAGCCGCTGCTGATCATCGCCGAGGACATCGAGGGCGAGGCGCTCTCCACCCTGGTCGTCAACAAGATCAAGGGCACCTTCAAGTCCGTCGCCGTCAAGGCTCCGGGCTTCGGCGACCGCCGCAAGGCGATGCTGAACGACATCGCGATCCTCACGGGTGGCGAGGTCATCTCCGAGGAGGTCGGTCTCAAGCTCGAGAACGCGACCGTCGACCTTCTGGGCCGTGCCCGCAAGGTCGTCATCACCAAGGACGAGACCACCATCGTCGACGGTGCCGGTGACAGCGACCAGGTCAACGGCCGGGTCAACCAGATCCGCGCCGAGATCGAGCAGTCCGACTCGGACTACGACCGCGAGAAGCTCCAGGAGCGCCTCGCGAAGCTCGCCGGCGGCGTGGCGGTCATCAAGGCCGGTGCCGCGACCGAGGTCGAGCTCAAGGAGCGCAAGCACCGCATCGAGGACGCCGTTCGCAACGCGAAGGCGGCCGTCGAAGAGGGCATCGTCGCCGGTGGTGGCGTGGCCCTGCTGCAGGCCTCCTCGGTCTTCGAGAAGCTCGAGCTCACGGGTGACGAGGCGACCGGCGCCAACGCCGTGCGTCTCGCCCTTGAGGCCCCGCTCAAGCAGATCGCCGTCAACGGTGGTCTCGAGGGTGGCGTCATCGTCGAGAAGGTGCGCAACCTGCCCGTCGGTCACGGCCTGAACGCCGCGACCGGTGAGTACGTCGACATGATCGCCGAGGGCATCATCGACCCGGCGAAGGTCACGCGTTCCGCTCTGCAGAACGCCGCGTCCATCGCTGCGCTCTTCCTCACCACCGAGGCCGTCATCGCCGACAAGCCGGAGAAGGCCGCTGCCGGCGGTGCTCCGGGTGGCATGCCGGGCGGTGACATGGACTTCTGATCCTCGCGGATCGGGCGTTCATAGCTAGCTCGCTGGCTGTACGCGAGGGCGGTGCCTTCCCTTTCGGGGGAGGGTGCCGCCCTCGCGGTTTTTTGCCCCTCCCCGCCCCTTCCCTAAATCCTGCGGAGCTGGGGTGGGTGCGGGTCAATGATCGGGGGCTGTGCCCCCGGACCCCCATCGCGCTTCGCGCTCGTCCTCAAACGCCGGACGGGCTGGTTTGGGCGGCCTCAAACGCCGGACGGGCTGGTTTGGGTAGCTCAGTCCGGGATGGCCGCCAGGGCCGCGCGGGCAATCTCCGCGGCATCCGCCTTGCAGGTCGACTCCGGGTGCTCGTCGCCGCCCAGTCTCACCCAGACGATCATGTTGCCGTCACGCACGCGCAGTTCGCAGTGCTCGTCGGGGGCGGGGTTGCTCCCTTCCCAGTACGCCTCGTCGCCGATGCCGAGTCCGCTGTCGCGGGTGCCGTCGGCCGCGTCCTCTGCGAACTCCTCGCGCTGCAGGCCGGTCGCGTTCTTGTCGTCTCCGACGGTGCGCTCCAGGGTCCACCTGACGTGGGCGAGCGTATAGGCGTTCTCCAGGACATAGCCGTTCCCGAGATCCTGCGTGCCCATCCAGGTGCAGCCCGTCGACGCCGCCTTGGTGCTGTCTCCGGACGAGTCTTGGTTCTTATCCCGCTCGGGCAGCCCCAGTTGACCGGCCGCCTCCGCGCAGGTCGGGATCTTCGTGTACTTGTCGGGCGGCCCGGACGAGGCGTCCGTGTCGTCGCCGCGATTCGTCAGTACGTACGCGCCGACGCCGATGCCCGCGACGGCGAGCACGCCCGCGAGCACGAGGGCCGTGATCTTCATTTTGCGTCCGCGTGGGGGCGTACCCGCGAAAGGCAGCGGTGGCCCGAAGCCTGGGCCAGGAGCAGGAGCAGGAGCAGGAGCAGGGGGAGAGACCCAGGTGGGGGAGTACGGGTCCGGGGCGGGGGCGCGGTCCGTGGCGTCGAGCAGCCGGTCGATCTCGGTCTGCTGGGTGGCGATCAGGCCGTGTACCGAGGGCGGCCAGGGCCGTTCGGCGGGTGTGATCGGGCCGAGGAGCGCGAGGAGTTGCTGCGGGGTCGGCCGGTCGGCGGGGGCCTTGGCCAGGCACGGTCCGATGAGGGCGGCAAGCCCCGGCGGCAGCGTCGTCAGGTCGGGCTCGGCGTGGACGACGTTGTAGAGGGTCCCCGCCATCGAGGTGCCCGAGAACGGGCTGTCGCCGGTGGCCGCCATCGCGAGGACCGCGCCGAGCGCGAACACATCGCTCGCCGGGGTGAGTTCCTGGCCCTCCGCCTGCTCCGGCGACATGAAGGAGGGTGAGCCGACCATCCAGCCGGTGTGGGTGAGGGCGGTGGCCTCCGCGCCCTCGGCGACCCGGGCGATGCCGAAGTCGATGACGCGTACGCCGTCCGCGGCGAGCAGCACGTTCTCCGGCTTGAGGTCGCGGTGGACGATGCCGGCGCGGTGGATCTCGACCAGTGCCGTGGCCAGACCCGCGGCGAGCCGGCGCACCGCCGCCTCGGGCAGCACCCCGGCGTCCTCCACCGCCGAGCCCAGTGACGGGCCGCCCACGAACGCCGAGGCCAGCCAAGGCAGTTGGGCCTCGGTGTCGGCATCCAGGACCGCCGCCGTGTAGGCGCCGGACACCTGGCGCGATGCGGCGACCTCGCGGCGGAAGCGGGCGCGGAACCCGTCGTCGGCGGCGAACCGGGCGTGCACCTGCTTGACCGCGACGAGGCGGCCGTCCGGTGCGGCGCCGAGCAGCACCCGGCCCATGCCGCCCTGGCCGAGCTCGGCGAGCAGCCGGTACGGTCCGGCCGTGGCCGGGTCGGCCGGGCCCAGTGGCTTCATCACGCCGCCGCCTTGAAGGTGCCCTTGGCGACGTCTACGGCGAGGGCCTCGCACTTGTCGCCGTTGGGGTAGGCGGAGCCCTCCACGGCGAGGAACACGTTGAAGTTGACGTCCCGTACGTACAGCACACAGTTGCTGGGATTCGGGTCGCCGTGCCAGAACGCCTCCTGGCCGGCCCCGACGTCCTCGCGGTGGGTGGTGCCGGTGATGTAGAGGCCCTCGTGGTGCTTCTTCGACCGCTCCGCGCCGGTCTTGCCCTTCGCCGTCCGGAACCGGTCCCACGTGAGGTCGATCTTGTCGCCGGAGCGGCTCTGCCAGATGCAGCGGCCCTCCTGGTAAGGGGCCTTGTCGTCGTAGTCCTCCTGGTCCGAGACTTCGGTGCCGGGTTGGTTGGGCAAGAGCGCGAACTCGGCCGGCACCTTCACCTCACCCGCGATCTCCTTGCAAGACGCGGGGCGGTCGGTGAACTTGTCGGCGACTTCGGAAAGCGGCTTGTTGCCCGGCGTCGGGACGACCTCCGTGTGGAACGGGTTCAACTCCGGCGGCAGGAACGTCGCGAGCAGCGCGATGACGGTGGCCAGCGCGGCGACGGATCCTCCGGCGATCCATGCGAGGCGCTTGCGCCGTGAGCCGGGGGCGGGCGGGGGCGCGGGTGGCGACGGATACCCCTGATGCCCTTGATACCCCTGATACGCCGGGTGCGGGGGAGCGGCGGGCAGGTGCGAGGCCTGGGCGGCCGCCGTCATGGTGGGGGCGTGGTGGGGGGAAGCGGGGCCGAAGGGGGTGGCGCTGGGCGCTGTGGGGCTGAACGGGGCGGCATCGGCGGGCGAGGCAACGGTGGCTGGGGCATGAGGAGATGCGGCATGAGGAGGTGCGGCATGAGGGGGCGCGGCGCCGGTGAACGTCGTGCTGCCGCCCGCCCCGGTGACGTACCGATCGATCTCGGTCCGCTGTGCGAGCGCGAGTTGGTGCACCGCCTCCGGCCACGGCCGCGCCGCGGGCCGCACCGGCCCGATCATCGAGAGCAGGTCCTGCGGGGACGGACGCTGCGCCGGATCCTTGGCCAGGCACGGCTCGATCAGCGTCAGCATGCCGGGCGGCACCGCGCTCAGGTCGGGCTCGGAGTGTGCGACGTTGTAGAGGATGCCCGGCACCGAGGTGCCCGCGAACGGCGGCCTTCCGGTGCAGGCCATGACGAGGGTCGAGCCCAGCGAGAACACATCGGCGGCAGCGGTCAGTTGGCGTCCGTCCACCTGCTCCGGGGCCATGAACGGGGGCGAGCCCACCATGACGCCGGTGTGCGTGAGCTTCGTCTGCCCCTCCGCCGCCCGCGCGATGCCGAAGTCGATGACGCGTACGCCGTCCTCGGCGAGCAGCACGTTGGACGGCTTGAGGTCCCGGTGGACGAGTCCGGCCCGGTGCACGTCGACCAGCGCCTGCGCGAGCCCGGCCGCGAGCAGCCGGCTCGACTCCAGCGGCAGCGCGCCCACGGCGTCCAGGGCCTGGCTCAGCGAGGGCCCCGCCACGAACTGCGCGGCGAACCACGGCGTCGCCGCGTCCGGGTCGGCGTCGACCACGGGTGCGGTGTAGGCGCCGGACACCTGCCGGGAGGCCATTACCTCGCGCCGGAACCGGGTCCGGAAGCCGTCGTCCCCGGCCAGTTCGGCGTGCACCTGCTTGACCGCGACGAGGCGGCCGTCGGGGGCGATGCCCAGGAGCACCCGGCCCATACCGCCCTGTCCGAGCTCGGCCACCACCCGGAATGGTCCGATCTGCGCCGGGCCTGACACTCCGGAAACCCCCATGCCGCCCCGTCCTCCCCGTCGACCCTCGAAGCGAGGTGATCATACGGGTAACGCAAGGGAGGGGAGCGGCAGTTGAGGAGAGCTTGAGGGTGTCTGCTTACACCGTCGCCGGTGCCTTTTCCTCGGCCGGCGCCGCCGCGACCGCAGACGGCTCCGCCACGTTCAGCTCCGCCAGCATCTGCTTGCTGAAGCCGAAGAAGTACGTCGCCACGAAGCCCACCGTGTAGCCGACCAGCAGGCCGCCCGCGTAGATCGCGATCGTCGTGCCCAGGCCGTGGTTGCCGTCCAGGAGGGGGAACAGGGCCCAGCCGGACGGGCCGATGGCCGTCGAGCCGACCTTGTCGCCCAGCATCGAGAACATCCCGATGAACGCGCCGCCCGCCGCGCCGCCCGCGCACGCCGTGATGAAGGGGCGGCCGAGGGGCAGCGAGACGCCGTAGATGAGGGGCTCGCCGACGCCCAGGAAGCCTGCGGGGAGAGCCGACTTGATGGTCGTACGGATCGAGGTGTTCCGCTTCAGCCGGAGGTAGACCGCGATCGCGCAGCCGACCTGGCCCGCGCCCGCCATCGCCAGGACCGGCAGCAGGACGGTGTAGCCCTGCTGCTCGATGAGCGTGGTGTGGATGGGGATCAGGGCCTGGTGCAGGCCCAGCATGACCAGGGGCAGGAAGAAGGCGCCGAGGACGAGGCCCGCGAAGGCGCCGGTGTTGTCGAGGAGCCAGTTGGCCGCCGTGCCGATGCCCGTGGAGACCTCGCCCGCCAGGAACATCAGGCCGAAGATCGTGACCAGGCCGGAGATCAGGACCGTGAGGGTGGGCGTGACGAGGACGTCCACCGCCTCCGGGACCCACTTCCTGCACCACTTCTCGACGTACGTCGCCAGGACCGCGGCGCCGAGCGCGCCGAGGACGCCGCCCTGGCCGGGGGAGAGCTTCTGGCCGAAGGCCTCGATGTTCGCGACGCCGGGGAAGACGATGATCGCGGCGACGGCTCCGCCGAGGATGGGGGTGCCGCCGAATTCCTTCGCCGTGTTGAAGCCGACGAAGACCGCGATCAGGGCCATGAAGCCGGAGGCCATGGCGGCGAGGGCCGGGGTCACGGTCGGGAGCCAACCCAGGTTGACCAGGAGGCCGTTGAAGCCGGCGATGATGCCGCAGCCGATCAGGGCGGGGATCAGGGGGACGAAGATGTTGGCGATGCGGCGCAGGAAGAGCTTGAAGGGGGTGGCGTTCTTGGCCTTCTGGGCCGCCTTCAGGGCTGTGCCCTGTTTCGCGAGGTCTTCGGCGGAGGTCGGGTGGGCCGTCGCCCTCCCCTCCTCGACCAACTGCTCGAACTCCGGGGTCACTCGGGCTACCGTGCCCGGGCCCAGGACGATCTGGTACGTGTCGTCCTCGACGACGCCCATCACGGCGGGGAGGGCCTTCAGGGCCTCGTCCTGGACCTTTGCGCGGTCGCGCAGGGTCAGGCGGAGCCTGGTCATGCAGTGGGCGATGGAGGTGACGTTGGCTGCGCCGCCCACGAGGGGGAGGATCGCGGCTGCGGTGTCGCGGTTCTTGTTCTCGGTGCTCATGTGGTGCGGCCTTGCTGTGCGGGGGGCTTGTGCGGTGGCTTTGGCTGGGCGGGGCTGTCGTTCAGCGCGTGCTGTACGTGGGCGGGGCTAGCCATACGTTCAGCGCACTCGGCGCCTTCGGGCTGTGCCCACCCGTTCCGCCCTGCGGAACGACTGCCCACAGCGGTGCGGTGCGGAACGACTGTCCACAGCGGTGCGGTGCGGAACGACTGCCCACAGCGCGCGGGGCTAGTTGTCGGTAGAGGCCAAGGCCGCGCGGAGGTGGCCCTTGGACTCGGCGAGGAGTTGGGCCGCCGTGGGGCCGTCCACCTGGCCCAGGATCGTGAGGATCGCGTTCTTGACCTCGCCGTCCGTCGCCGCGAGGGCCGCCTCGATCTCCTCGTCGGAGGCCCCCGTCGCCAGCGCCACGATGCGGCGTGAGCGGGCCTGGAGCTTTTCGTTGGAGGCGCGTACGTCGACCATCAGGTTCCCGTACGTCTTGCCGAGGCGGATCATCGTGATCGTCGAGAGCATGTTGAGGACCAGCTTCTGGGCCGTGCCCGCCTTCAACCGGGTGGATCCGGTGAGGAGTTCGGGCCCGACCACGACCTCGATGCCGTGCTCGGCCGCCGCCGCGAGCGCGCTGTCCGCGTTGCAGGACAGGCCGATCGTCAGCGCCCCGCCCGCCCGCGCATGCTCGACCGCGCCGATCGCGTACGGGGTGCGGCCGGAGGCGGAGATGCCCACCACCGTGTCGTCGGGGGTGAGGGAAAGGGAGTCCAGGTCGGCCGCCGCGAGCTCCTTGGAGTCCTCGGCGCCCTCGACCGCCGTGACCATCGCCGTGGGCCCGCCCGCGATCAGGCCGACCACCTCGGACGGGTCCGTGTTGAAGGTCGGCGGGCACTCGCTCGCGTCGAGCACGCCGAGCCGGCCCGCCGTGCCCGCGCCCGCGTAGATCAGGCGGCCGCCGCGGGCCATCCGCTCGGCGGTGGCGTCGATCGCGGCGGAGATGGCGGGCAGCTGCTCGGCGACCGCGGTCGGGACGGAGGCGTCCTCGCCGTTCATCGTGCGGGCGATCTCCAGCGTGGAGAGGCGGTCGATCTCGGCGAGCTCAGGGCGGAACGCCTCGGTGGTGAGGGTGGCCAACTGGGCGCGCAGCGCACCGTAGTTGTCAGGGGTGGTGGAGGTCATGAGGGTTGCGGCTCTTTCGTGTACGGGGTGCGGCGGGGGGTTGGGGCGAGGTGGCTAGCGGTTGCTGCTGCGTGGGCTGTGGCGGTGCGCGAGGGCCTCGTAGGACGCGGCGAGGGCGGGCGCCGCGGACTCGTACGTACGCTGGGCGACGCCGACGAACAGGCAGTCCACGACCAGGAGTTGGGACGTACGGGAGGACATCGCGGCCGGGCGGAGTTCGCTCTCGCGGGCCGTGGAAGTGGTCAATATGTGGTCGGCGTACTGCGAGACCGGACCGTCCGGGCGGCCGGTGATCGCGATCGTCGTCGCGCCGTGCTCGAAGGCGACCCGCAGCGGCTCGATGACGTCGCCCGTCGAACCGGAGTGGGTGATCGCGATGGCCACGTCCTTGGCCTTCAGGGTCACGGCGTTCGTCACGGCCAGGTGCGGGTCGGAGTGGGCGTGCGCGATGTGGCCGATGCGGAGCAGCTTCTGCGCCAGGTCCTGGGCGACCAGGCCGGAGGCGGCGACGCCGTAGATCTCCGCGCGGCGGGCGGTGGCCAGGGCGGCGACGGCGGCCGAGAGCTGGCTCATGTCGAGGCCGGCGGCGGTGTCGGCGAGGGTCTGTTGCTCGTCGTACGCGAGCTTCGCGACGACGTCCGCGATCGGGTCGTCCACGGCGATGTCGGCGGTCACCGCGGGCGCCCGGCCCGACTGCTGCTGGGCGGCGAGCCCGGCGAGCGCGAGCCGCAGGTCCCGGTAGCCGGGGTAGCCGAGGAGGCGTGCCGTGCGGACCACGGTCGCCTCGCTGGTGCCGGTGAGCTCGGCGAGCCCGGTGACGGTCAGGGCCGCGCAGCCCGCGGGGTCACCGGCGACGGCCTCGGCGACCCGCTGCATCGAGCGGGTCATGGACGGAGCGAGGGTCCGCACCTTGGCAGCGAGCGCGGCCGGGGCGGGCGGGGCCGCCCCGCTGAAAATTTCCTTCACGTCATTGCTCACGCCTGAAAGATATTTTCCGTCTCCTTATGTCGTCAAGAGTCCATAGGGCCCGTGCGGGGCGAGGACCTTCGGCCGCGGCACCAGTGCCGGTGCGGGTGGGAGGCGGGGGAGGCGGGGGAGGCGGAGGAGGCGGATGGGGACAGACGGGACTCTTTCGGGCTTGGTGCCGCTGGGGCGCACAATGGCTGCATGGATTCCCCACTGGAGCGGGCGCTGCACGCGGCCCGCGCGCTCGTGCTCGCCGACCTGGTGGCGGGCGATGTAGCCGAGGCCGATGTCGTCTCCGTCGTCGAGGACGCGGTGGCGCACCGCCGGTGGTGGGTCGAGCAGTGGCCCGAAGGGGTCGGCTATGTGGCGGGGCTCGTCGCGCAGGACGTACAGGACGCGCTTCTCGAACGTCAGGGTCGCTGGCCGCTGTGTCCCGTGTGCGGCAGCGGGGATCCCCATGCGCTCGATGTGGAGCCCGAGTTGGGGCCCGATCCGCACTGGGTGTGCAGCGAGGCGGGGGTCGTGGTGGCCGCGGTGGGGTCGCTCGGGACGGTTCCGCGGTGACGGTCTACATCGACCCGGCGACCTGGCCGGGGCACGGCAGGCTGTGGTCCCACTTGATCAGCGACGTGTCGTACGACGAGCTGCACGCGTTCGCCGAGCGGGTGGGGTGTCCTCGGCGGGCCTTCGAGCGCGATCACTACGACGTGCCCTCGCACCGGTATGAGGATGCGGTGCGGGCGGGGGCCGTGGAGGTGTCGAGCCGGGAAGTGGTGCGGCTCCTCACCGAGGCGGGGCTGCGGCGGCCCAAGGGACGCCCGGCGCCGGCCTAGCCGTCCTGGCCGGCCTTGACCGCAGTTTCGTACACCTTCTTCGTCGCCTCGTCGAAGAGGACCGCCGTCGACTCGTCGTCCGTCTCGCCGCCGCTGAGTACCGCGATCATGCGGCCGCTGCGGCCCGGTCCCGCGAAGTCGGTCAGCCAGGGGCTGCCGCTGGTGCCGCCCCAGAATCCGCCGCACTTGATGCTCAGCATGAACGGCTGCTGCTCGTCCTGCGAGGTCCGGGTGCGGCAGGAGATCTGCTGGTTGTCGGGGTTGTGCTCGGCGTCGGGATAGCCGTACACCGTCACCTCGCGGTCGAACCCGGACGTGAAGTCGGGCACCGAACCACCCACCACGTCCTGGACGTTGCGCCCCTGCCCGTCCGGTTCGAGGGTGAGGAAGGCGTAGTCCGCGCGGTCGTCGGCCTGGTGCTTCCAGCGGTCGTCGAGGTACGCGCCCTTCACCCGCCACAGCCCGTACGGATGCTTGCCCTTGCCCGCCCCCTGGAAGTCCGGCGCGAAGGCCAGGTCCTGTTCGGTGAGGTCCTCGACCGTGCCGTCCTCAGTCACGTTCATGACGCAGTGCCCGGCCGTGGCGATCACGTTCCGGCCCGGGCTGTCGACCACGCTGGCCGTGCACCAGTGATCGCCGTCCGCCACCAGGACGCCCACCATCGGCAGCCCTTCCGAGGCGGTGGCATCGGTCTGCGGCTCGGGCGCGAAGACACTGGAGCAGCCCGTTGCGGCGGCCGCGAACAGGCACAGAGCGGCCGGCGCGGCCAGGGAGCGCGCGCGGGGTCGGAGTCGGATCTTCATGGGCTCAGCGGGTCCTCGGGTCCTCGGGTGCTCAGGCCTTGCGGGGCGGCGACGACAGGGCGCGCAGCGCCCACTCCAGCGGGCCGCGCTTCAGCGGTGTGCCGCGCAGGGCGTACTGCCAGACGCAGCAGGCGAGCACCGCCGTGACGCTGAACCACTTGAGCGCGTCCCAGCCGGTCCAGCCGTGCAGGGCGAAGGCCAGGGCCAGCGCGTGCACGACGTACACCGACAAGGCCATGGTGCCCACGGCGGCGAGCGGCCGCAGCACGCGCGCGGCGAGCGGGGCGCGGGCGAGAGCCACGGCGAGGCCGATCAGGGCGGCGCCGACGCCCGCGTTGCCGAGGGTTTCCAGCGGGGTCTGGCTGTACGGTCCGGCCACCGCGAGCCAGTCCCAGGAGGTGGAGGGGATGGCTCCGTACTGGCTGCCGAGGACGGCTCCGATCGGGTCGTCGCGCTCCAGCGCCCAGGGGTGCTCACGGGCGATCGCGGCGAGGAGGCCCTGGCGGGCGCCGCCCTTCTCGACCAGGAGCCAGGACAGTCCGTATCCGGCGAGCGCGGCGGCGGCTCCCCATGCGGTGAGGAGCCAGGCCGTGCGGGGGTGGTGCAGGCCCGCCGGGCGTGATCCGGTGCGGGTGGCGAGGCGGCCCAGGGCCAGGCCGATGAGGACGTACGGGAAGTAGGTCAGCAGCGGGTACGCGCCGGTCAGGAGCAGTTTCTCGGCCATCTCGCCGAAGCCGCTCCAGCTCGCCAGGTCCTGCGGGACCGGGGTGCCGCCGCGGCCCGAGGTGCGGTGGCCGAGCAGGTCGCCGAGGACGTACGAGGCCACGGGGCCCACGACGGCGCTCGCGGCCGCGATGATCGCGAGGGTGCGGGTGCGCAGGCGGGTGAAGGGCTCGGCGGCCAGGAAGTACACCGAGTAGAAGGCCAGGATGACGAGGATGCCGGGGGAGAGGCCGGCGAGGAGCAGGCCCAGGAGGCCGAGGATCGCGCTGCGGATCAGGAGGGGGCGCCAGCCCTCGCGCTGCCGCTGTCGTTGCTTGGCCAGGGCCAGGGAGAAGCCCGCGATCAGGGTGAAGACGGCCGGGGCCCGGCCGTCGGCCGCCACGAGGAGCCATCCCGCACCGATCGGCTCCGGGGGTGGGCCGACGTGGACGGCGAACATCCCCAGCACTGCGATGCCGCGTGCCGCGTCGAGGCCCGTGAGCCTTGTGGTGTCCCCTGCCATGCCCTTGAAGAGGGCAAAAGCGGAGTAAAGGTTCCTATTCGGGGCGTCCGGCGACGGCGTTGGCGGGGCTGGGGTCGTCGTTCAGCGCACTCGGCGCGTTCGCACTCGGCACGTTCGGGCTCGGCACGTTCGGGCTGTGCATCAGCGGGCGCGACGGCTTCGACGTGCTGCGCTCCCAGCGCAGGGCCGCGTACGTCAGGACCAGCGCCGCCAGCGTCAGCAGGGCCCCCGCCCACGCCGGGGAGCGGTAGCCGAAGTCCGCGTCGATGACCGTGCCGCCCAGCCAGGGGCCGAAGGCGTTGCCCGCGTTGAACGCAGCCGTGGCCGTCGCGGCGGCCAGGGTGGGGGCCGCGCTCGCCACGTTGAACATCCGGGCGTTCAGGGCCGGGGCCGTGTAGAACGCCGAGAACCCGACGAGGAACGACAGCGCGACGGCGACCGCCGCCGTGCCCGCGAACACCGCGAGGACGGCCAGGAACACCGTCGAGGCGAGGATGCCGCTGAACAGCACGCCGAAGAGGTTGGCGTCCGCGATCCGGCCGCCGAGCATCGTGCCCAGGAGCGCGCCGATGCCGAACAGGGCCAGGACGGTCGGGACCCAGCCCGAGGACAGGCCCGACACGTCCGTGAGGAGCGGTGCGAGATAGCTGAACGCGCAGAAGACGCCGCCGCCGGCGAGGGCGACCAGGGCCACCTGCAGCCAGACCTGGCCGTCCTTGTAGATGCTCAGCTCCCTCTTGAGCCGGGGCTTCTCGGCCGGGAGCGGGATGCGCGGGATGAGCGTGACGACGCCGACCAGGGCCACGGCCGAGGCCCCGCCCACCGCCCAGAACGCGGAGCGCCAGCCCAGGTGCTCGCCCAGGAAGGCACCGGCCGGGACGCCCAGGACGTTCGCGATCGACAGGCCGCCGATCATCACGGCCATGGCGCGGGCCCGCTGGGTCACCGCCACCATCGCGACGGCCGACGAGGCGCCGACCGCCCAGAAGCCGGCGCAGGCCAGCGCGCTGAGGATGCGGGAGGCGAAGAGCACTTCGTACGTGGGGGCCAGGGCCCCTGCTATCTGACCGAGGCCGAAGGCCGTGATCAGGGCGATCAGGGTGGCCTTGCGGGGGAGGCGGAGGGTGGCCGCGGCGAGTACCGGCGCTCCGATGACCATGCCTATCGCGAAGGCCGAGATGAGCAGGCCCGCCTGGGGGATCGACACGTTCATGTCGTCGGCGATGGGCGGGAGGAGGCCGGAGAGCATGAATTCGCTGGTGCCCAGGGCGAAGACGGCTAGGCCGAGCATGTATACGGCCAGGGGCATGCGGGTTCGCTCCGCTTGGTTGGGCATGTCAGGAGTGAACGCTTGGGTTGGGAGTGGCATTCCCTGCCGTGGTGTGAGCCTTGCCTCAGCGTGCTCGCGGGGGCGCTGCCCCCGGGCCCCCGGTCCTGGCCGGACGGGCCTTCTTTCGCCCCTCCCCGCCCCTTCCCGTAAGACTGCCGTCGGCTTCAAAGACTGTCCTCAAGCGCCGGACGGGCTGATTTATCAGCCCGTCCGGCGCTTGAGGACTTTCGGGAAGGGGCGGGGAGGGGAAGAAAAGGCAGGTCAGGCCCGCAGCTCGAACCGGGGCCCCTCGGCCGTCTCCGAGGCCCGGGTGAAGCCCGCCCGGTCCAGGACGCCCTGGGATGCCAGGTTGCCCGGTTCCGTGCGGGCGAAGACCAAGGTGACCTCGGGGGAGGTCAGGGCCCAGGCCGCCAGGGCCTGGAGGGCCTCCGTGGCGTAACCCTGGCGGCGAGCCGACGCCACGACGTCGTAGCCGATCTCGACCTGCCCCGCGAGAGGCGGCCCGTGGAAGCCCATCGCACCCACCGCCCGCCCATCCGAGCGCCGCACCAGCGCATAGGCCCCCCAGCCAGGCACATACGCCCCCTCGGCCGCCGCCTTCGCCGCGATCCCCGCCCCGGTCCGCGTGCCCTCCTCCGGACCGCCCGCGATCCAGGTGAAGCCACCGGGGCCGCCGAGGCTGAGATTGGTGGCGCGGTCCGGGGTGATCTCGATGAGGGTGAGGCGGGTGGTGGGCAGGGTGAGGGAGGTCTGCTGGTCGTCAGTCACGGCGTGATTATGCGCGGAGGAGTTCCAGCTCGGTAGCGATATTCCGGCGAGCCGGTTCCTCCCAGTGCGCCCGGCCGTGCGGAGTGTGGAACAGGCGGGGCAGAGCGAGGAGTTGGGCCAGGATGTCGGCCCGGCCGGAGCGGAAGGCCTCGGCGGGGACGAAGGCGTACTCCTCGCGTACGGCGGCCGTGTACGCGGCGTACGCCTCCGGGTCGGCGGCGAGGATCGCCAGGTCGGCGTCGCAGAGGACCTGGCCGTTGGCGTCGTCGGGCGCCGGGTCGTGGGTGAGGGTGAGGCGGACGAGGCGGGCCACTTCGGCGGTGCCTTCCGGCCCCAAGTCGGCCTCAGGAAGGGCGCGTTCGGCGAGTCGGGCCGAGCGCTCCTCGTTCTCCGACCGGTCGGGCGCGTACACCGCGTCGTGGAACCAGGCGGCCAGGCGTACGAGATCGGCGTCGGCCGCATGCTCTGCCAGTACGTCGACGTGGTCGAGGACCGCGATCAGGTGGGCGGTGGTGTGGTATTTGCGCTGTGGTTCGGCCCAGCGGGCGAGGAGGTTCGCGGCGTACGGAGCGGGGTCCGGGTGCGCGGCCCCCGCGCGGGCCCGGAGCAGGGTCTCGGCCCAGCGGGTGTGCAGGGCGGCTTCAAGGTCGGCCATGCGCTGAGCCTAGGCCCAGTCACGGAGAGGCCCCGGCTGGGACGATGCCCCTACCCCTGTTGGATAGTTGGGCTAGCTTGCTCACGTGGAACAGCTGATCGCCGAGGACCCGGCACACATAGGCCCGTACCGCTTGATCGCCCGTCTCGGCGCGGGCGGCATGGGCCTCGTCTACCTCGGCCGCTCCGAGGGCGGGCGGACCGTCGCGGTGAAGGTCGTGCAGGCCGAGTTCGCCGCGCAGCCCGACTTCCGCAGGCGGTTCGCACTGGAGGTGGACGCGGCCCGGCGGGTGGGCGGGGCGTGGACGGCCGCCGTGCTCGACTCCGACACCGAGGCGCGCGTGCCCTGGGTGGCGACGCGGTACGTGCCCGGCCCGTCCCTGCACGACGTCGTGGCCAAGGACTTCGGGCCGCTGCCCGAGGCGTCCGTACGCTTCCTCGCCGAGGGCCTCGCGCACGCACTGGTCGACATCCATCGGGCCGGGCTGATCCACCGGGACCTCAAGCCGTCCAACGTCCTGGTCACCGTGGACGGCCCGCGCGTCATCGACTTCGGTATCGCCCGCGCCCTGGAAACCCTCACGGAGGGCCCACTGACCCGCACCGGCGCGGTGATCGGATCCCCGGGCTTCATGTCCCCGGAGCAGGTGCGCGGGCAGCGCCTCACTCCCGCGTCCGACCTCTTCTGCCTGGGCTCGGTCCTCGCCTTCGCCGCGACCGGACGTTCGCCCTTCGGCACCGTCGACAGCGGACTGCACGCGCTGATGTTCCGTGTCGCCGAGGAAGAGCCCGACCTCGTCGGCGTACCGGAAGCCCTGCTGCCGCTCGTACGCGAGTGCCTGCGCAAGGACCCGTCCGCCAGGCCCACCCCGCAGGACCTCGTCACCCGCACCGCCACCGGCACGTCCGCCACCTGGCTCCCGGGCGAAGTGCTCGCCCAACTCGGCCGCAGCTCGGCCCAGTTGCTGGACTTCGCCCCGTCGCGACCGCAGCCGCTGCCGGCCACGCCCGCTCCGGCGCCCCTGCAGACTCCTACCGCCACGCCCACATCGCCGAACCCCTACCCGGCCCACCAGGCGCCTCCACTTCCGGCGCCACCATCGCCCGGGGCCTTCCCGCACTACGCGCCCACCCAAGGCGTCGACGGGGCCGGCCGGCCGCCAACTCCCCGGCGCCGACGCGCTGTCATCGTCGCCGCGGCTGCCGCCGCGGTCGTGCTCATCGGGGGTGTGCTGGTCGCTCTCAGTCCTTGGAAGGACGGCTCCTCCGGGGACGGTGACGGTGGCGGCGGGAGCACGGCCAGGCCCGTGCCGGAAGGCTTCGTCGGTAGCTGGGTGGGCGTTCAGGAGACCGACGTTGAGGACAAGGCCACAGGGGCCCCGGCGTCGTTGCTCACCCGGCTGACACTCGACAAGGGCGCCCGTGTCGATCAGAAGGCCGAGTACTCCGTGCTGGGCCTCGGCCGCCTGTGCGTCTACCAGCCCACCCTGACCTCGGCATCCACCGGCAAAGAGCCGGGCGCCACCTCGATCGAGGTGAGCGTGAGTGCCTCCACCTTGAAGCGCGCCGAGCCGAAGAGTGAGTTCGGGGAATGCGAGAAGCGGCAGCCTGCCATGACTCTCAAGAATCCAGGCGACGGCAAGGCCACCGTGACCGGCGACAACATCAAGAGCACCTTCGTCAAGGACGGGACTGTCGACCCGAAGGTGAAGGCGCTCGACAAGTTCAACGGACAGTGGGCCTACGATCCATCGGGCGACCCCCAATACGAGGTGGTCGGGGTGGCGATCGGCCATGGTCCCGGCCCGCGCGGCGTGCAGATCAGTATCCAGCCGGCCGGGACACCGGTGAGGATGTGCCTCTACTTGGCGCAGGCGTTCACCGTGCTGGAGGTCCGAGCGAGCGAAGAGCCGAAGCACTTGTACGTCACCCCGGGGCAGCTTCAGGCCGGCCCATCCGGCGAGGGCTGCGCTCAGGACGGCCCGCTCTTCAACATCACCCGAACCAAGAGCAGTAAGGACCTGACCTTCGCCCTGCGCTCCCCGGGCAAGGACGAGCTGCTGGCGACCGGGAAGCTGACCGGGTCCAACGGATAGGGCAACGTCACCGACAACCGGTGCGGGCCCATGGAGATGTCCGGGGGCGGACCGTACTGTGCGGCCATGGCTGACACTCACGATCCTGAGCTTCCCGGGCTGCTCCTCCGGACCGAACGAGACGCCCTGATACCGCTGTTGAGGTCCCGGCCCGACGACGACTTCGCGCTCTCGACCTGCTGTCCCGGCTGGACCGTGCGCGATGTGCTCGCGCACTGCGGCTCGGCCCTGATGCGCGTCATCGAGAGCCGCTTCGAGGAAGGCGCGTTCTCGCCCGAGGGCAATGACCGGGACATCGCCGAGCGCGCCTCCTGGTCGAACCAGGAGGTCGTCGACGAGCTGGAGCGGGCGATGGGTGAGGCCGGGCCGGTCATCGCCAAGTCCGGTGGGCTGTTCGATGCGGTGGCGCTGGGGGAGTGGATTCACGCGGGGGACGTACGGGAGGCGCTGGGCGAGCCCGGTGCCTATGCCGGGGAGGGGTTGGCGTACGCCCTCGACCTGTTGGTGCTGACGTCGCAGCAGGGCAATGGCATTCCCGTACACGCGGACCTGGACGGGCGTGACGAGCCGCTGGTGCTCGGGGTGGCCTCCGGGGAGCGGACTCCGGCCCGGTTCATCGGGGATGCCGCGACCCTGGTCCGGCTGTGCGCCGGGCGGCCGGTGATCGGGGTTCGGTATGAGCTGGCGGGGGCGAAGGTGGCCGAGCTGAATCTGTTCGGGGGCTAGGGCCTGTCTTCAAACTCCCGTCTGCCTCGCGACGCCTGGCACGCTCCCCCAAGCTCTTCGAGCAGGGGGGACCCCCTCTCGCCGCACCGGGCGAAAGCCCGAGTACGCCCGGTACGAGGACTTCCGCCCGGCACGCCGAGAGCACGCACCAGACGCCGCAAGGCCGCCCTTCGGGCGACGACGGGAGTTTGAAGACAGGCCCTAGGGCGTGTCCGGCGGATCTTCGCGGGCCCACGACGCCTGGCACGCGCCCCCAGCCTCCGGCCGGGGGTGCCCCCGCTCGCCGCACGCCCGAATCACCCAAGTACGTCCAGTACGAGGGCGATCCGGGCGCACGCCGAGAGCACGCACCAGACGCCGCGGGCTCTTCCGCGAAGATCCGCCGGACACGCCCTAGAGGGCCAGTACCAACGAGGCGATCGCCAGGGCGAGATAGGCCCCTGGGAACGCGATGTTGTAGAAGACGCGGGCGCGTACGTGAGTGATCAGCGCGCCCACGAAGAAGGCCACGAGGCCGGCCGCCGCGGCGACATCGATGAGCGGCACCCCGAGCAGACCGAGGAGCAGCCCCGCCGACCCTGCGAGCTTCAGCAGGGCCAGCGGGGTCAGCCAGGACTCGGGCACGCCGACCTTGGCCGAGTTGGCGAGGACCGCCTCGGTGCGCAGCAGGCTGATGACGGAGTCGTAGACGTTCGCTGCGATGGTGACGGCTGCGACGGCGACGTATGCGGTGAACATCGGTTTCTCCTGAGTGGTAGCTGCGATCCGTGGGTCCGGGCCGTGGGTCCGGGCTGGTGCTTCCACTCGTGCGACGGGTGGGGTGCGGGAAAGGTGACCGCCCCTCCGCCGACTCCCCCCTCGGACATCTCCCAACTCCCCATCGACATCCCGCTCTTGCATACCCCCTGGGGGCATGCTAGCTTCCCGTCTCGTTCATCCAGCTATACCCCATAGGGGTATATGGCTGAGTCGAGAGGGAAAGGTCGGGGTGGAAATGCCAACCACAAACCCGCGTCGCTGGTGGGCACTGCTCGTGCTCGCCGCCGCGCAGTTCATGGTGATCATGGATACGAGCATCATCGGAGTGGCCCTGCCGAAGATGCGCGAGGATCTGGGCTTCTCGCAGGGCGAGTTGCAGTGGGTGTTCAACGCGTACGTCATCGCGTTCGGCGGGCTGTTGCTGCTCGGTGGGCGACTGTCCGATCTGCTCGGCGCGCGACGGGTGTTCAGCGCCGGGTGGGTCGTCCTGATCGGGGGGTCTGTTGTTGCGGCCGCCGCGCAGACCGCCTGGGTCGAGGTCGTCGGGCGGGCCGTGCAGGGCGTGGGCGGTGCGCTGATCGCGCCCGCTGCGATGACCCTGCTGATGATGCTCTTCGCGCACGACCCGAAGGAGCTCGGCAAGGCGATGGCGCTGTACGGTGCCGCGGCGCCGGCCGGCGGTACGGCGGGCGTGTTCCTCGGGGGCGTCTTCACCGAGTGGCTGAGCTGGCCGTGGATCTTCATCATCTACGTACCGATCGGCGTCGCCACGCTGGCGGCCGTGAAGCTGCTGCCCGAGGTGGGCCGGCGGGGCGGTTCCGTGGACGTGCTCGGGGCTGCGGCGGTCACGGCGGGGCTCGCGCTCGCTGTGTTCGCGGTGGTGCGGGCGCCGGAGGTCGGCTGGGGATCGGCGGGTACGGTCCTCCAACTTGTGGGCGCTGCTGGGCTGTTGGGGCTCTTCTTCGTCCTTCAGCGGAGTGTGCGGGAGCCGTTGATGCCGCTCGGGATCTGGCGGGTGCCGCGGCTCGGGTCGTCGAACCTGGCGATGGCGCTCCTTGGCGCGGCCTGGATTCCGATGTGGTACTTCCTCAACCTCTACCTGCAGCAGGTGCTGGGATACGGCGCGTTCGCGTCGGGGGCGGCCCTGCTCCCGACGACCGTACTGCTGATGATCTTCATGACCGCCATCACGGCCAGGCTGCTGGCCCGCTTCGGCGCCAAGTCGCTGATCGGGGCGGGGTTGTTGGTCCTGGCGCTGGGGTTGGTGTGGCTGTCCGCCGTGGAGCCCACCGGGTCGTTCGTGGTGGACGTGCTGCCGGCGTCGCTGGTGGCCGCGCTCGGGATGTCGCTGGCCTACATCCCGGCGATGATGGCCGCGCTTTCAGGGGCTCCGCAGGAGCAGGCGGGGTTGGCGTCCGGGATCGTGAACACGACCTATCAGGTGGGGTCGGCGTTGGGGCTGGCGGCTTTGACCGCTCTTGCCACCTCGCGAGGTGCCGGTCAGCTGGGGGACTTGGGCGCGCTGACGGATGGGTTCCGGGCCGCGTTCGTCGGGGCGGCGGGCGTCGCGGCGCTGGGCGGGGTTGTCACGTTGCTGGTGATGCGCGGTTCGGGCTCGGGCTCGGGCCGTTCTGCACAGGCTGTGGACGAGGGGGTCCATGTGTAGCCACGGGAACGCGGATCGCTTGGAGCCACCTCGAAGTGCCCTTTCCATAAGGGTGGTTCGGGGTGGCTCAGTGCGTTGGGCGGTAGCGGGGGAACCTGGACGCGTCGCTCATCCACTGGCCCAGCTGGACCGTGTCGCCGAACTCGTTGCTGCGCGGGGTGGTGCACACGGTTCTCGGCTGTTGCTCGTGTCCGCCCTCGCGGGGAGGTGGGGGTGGGGTGGGGAGCGGGATTCCGGCTAGGTCGTGTGGTGTGAGCTTGGGGCGGGGGCGCGGCGGAGGGGTGGGCGATCGGGGTGGGGGTAGGGGCAACTGCTCAACTGCTCAACTGCCTGATTGCGTGGCTGGTGGGGGTGGGTGGTTGCGCGGACCTCCGTCTGTTTCGTTGCTGGCTGCGGGCGCTCGGTGGCTGGCTTTCCCCAATTGCTGTCAGTACGGGGCCCGGGGAGGTGGCTGCCGGTGATGGAAGAGGCGGGGGCAGGGCAAAGACAAAGACCGCAGCGAGAGAAAGGGGATGGAGGGGAAGTGCAGGCCCGGCGGGGGGAGGTGCGGGCTCGGGACGGGGAGTGCGAGCTCAGGAGGGGGAGACGCGAGCCGGTGGGGGGAGGTGCGGGCTCGGGACGGGGAGGTGCGGGTTCGGTGGGGGAAGCGCTGGCCCGGCGGGGAAGGAAGTGCGGGCTCGGGAGGGGGGACGCGGGCTCGGGACGGGGAAGTGCGGGTCCGACGGGGGGAGATGCGGGCCCCGGGACGGAGAAGTGCGGGCCCGGCGGGGGGAAGTGCTGGCTCGGGGCTGGGAGTGCGGGCTCGGGAGGGGGAGACGCGGGCCCGGGACGGGGAAGTGCGGGTCCGGTGGGGGGAGACGCGGGCTCGGGGCGGGGAAGTGCGGGTCCGGTGGGGGGAGATGCGGGCTCGGGGCGGGGAAGTGCAGGCCCGGCGGGGGAAGCGCTGGCCCGGGACAGGGGGTGTGAGCTCGGGAGGGGGAGACGTGAGCCCGGGACCGGGAGGCTGGGGCTGGCCGGGCGGAAGGTGGCGTCGGGGTGCCCGGTTTGCCCGTTAGGTGAGCCCCTTTCCTGCCGCGAGGCGGCGGAGGGCGGGGTCTGGAGGCTTAGTGGGGGGAATGGGGCGCGAGAGCGTCCCTTTTGTGGTGGTTCTGTTGCCCGTTTTCCCCCACTAGGCCCCCAGCCTGCCCTCCGAGCCCCCAGCCGCCCCCAAGTCCTCGCCCGTCCCCTTTCCTCGCCCGCCCTTCGGGCCCTCGCCCGCCCTCCGAGCCCCCGCCCACCCCCACCGGACCCGCACTTCCCCGTCCCGAGCCCGTATCTCCCCGTCCCGGGCCAGCGCCTCCCCCACCAGGCCCGCACTATCCCGTCCCGAGCCCGCATCCCCCCACCGGGCTCGCGTCTCCCCCCTCCCGGGCTCGCACTCCCAGCCCCGGGCCAGCACTTCCCCCACCGGGCCCGCACTTCCCCGTCCCAAGCCCGCACCTCCCCCCGCCGGGCCCGCACTTCCCCTCCAGCCCCCTCCCCCTCCCCCCTCCATCCCCTTCTCTCGCTGCGGTCTTTTGTCTTTTGTCTTTGCTCTTCCCCCACCTCTTCCATCACCGGCAACTTTCCTCCTGGGCCCCGTACTGACATCAGTTGGGGAAAGCCAGCCACCGAACACCCGCAGCCGACAACGAAACAGACGGAGGTCCGCGCAACCACCCACCCACCCCAGCCACGCAATCAGGCAGTTGAGCAGTTGAGCAGTTACCTCAGGCCTCAGGCCTCAGGCCTCAAGGCGCGGCTTCGCCAGGGGCCTCGGACGAGAGCGCCTCGGACGAAAACGCCGCAGACGAAAACGCTGGACGGGCTGACCAAGTCAGCCCGTCCAGCGCTTGAGAGCTTTCGGTAGAACCTCCGGAGAGCTACGCCGCCTTGAACCCCCGCAGCCGCAGCGAGTTCGCCACCACGAAGACCGACGAGAACGCCATCGCCGCCCCCGCGATCATCGGGTTCAACAGCCCCGCCGCCGCCAGCGGAATCGCCGCCACGTTGTAGGCGAAGGCCCAGAACAGGTTCGACTTGATCGTGCCCAGCGTCTTCCGCGAGAGCCGGATCGCGTCCGCGGCGGACCTCAAGTCACCGCGTACGAGCGTCAGATCGCCCGCCTCGATCGCCGCATCCGTACCCGTACCCATGGCCAACCCCAGGTCAGCCTGTGCCAGCGCCGCCGCGTCGTTGACGCCGTCGCCGACCATCGCGACCGACTTGCCCTCCGACTGGAGCCGCTTGACCACGTCGACCTTGTCCTCGGGCATGACCTCCGCGATCACGTGCTCCGGGGCGATCCCCACCTCCGCGGCGACCGACTCGGCAACCGCCTGGTTGTCGCCGGTGAGGAGGATCGGGGTCAGGCCCAGCGCGCGCAGGCGCCGGATGGCCTCCGGGCTCGTCTCCTTCACCGCGTCCGCGACCTCGAGGACCGCGCGGGCCTCGCCGTCCCAGGCCACCGCGATGGCCGTACGGCCGGCGGCTTCGGCGGAGGCCTTGGCGCGCTCCAGCTCCACGGGGAGCGTGATCGCCCACTCGGCGAGCAGCTTCTCGCGGCCGACCAGGACCGCGTGGCCCTCGACGACGCCCTGGACGCCGAGGCCGGCGACGTTGGTGAAGTCCTCCGGGGTGGGCAGCGCACCGATCTGCTGAACAGCGCCCGCGGCGACCGCCTGGGCGATGGGGTGCTCCGAGGCGTGCTCCAACGCGCCTGCCAGGCGCAGGACTTCGGACTCCGGAACACCCTCAGCGGTGTGCGTGGCGAGCAGAGCCATGCGGCCCGTCGTCACCGTGCCGGTCTTGTCGAGGACGATCGTGTCGACCTTGCGGGTCGTCTCCAGGACCTCCGGGCCCTTGATCAGGATGCCGAGTTGGGCGCCGCGCCCGGTGCCGACCATGAGCGCGGTCGGAGTGGCGAGGCCCAGGGCGCAGGGGCAGGCGATGATCAGGACGGCGACCGCGGCGGTGAAGGCGGCGGTCAGTCCGGAGCCGTTGCCGAGCCAGAAGCCGAGGGTGGCGAGGGCGAGGCCGATCACGACCGGGACGAAGACGCCGGAGATCTTGTCGGCGAGCCGCTGGGCCGCCGCCTTGCCGTTCTGCGCGTCCTCAACGAGCTTGGCCATCCTGGCCAGTTGGGTGTCGGCACCGACCCGGGTGGCCTCGACGACCAGGCGGCCGCCCGCGTTCAGGGTCGCGCCGGTCACCGCGTCGCCGACCGCGACCTCCACCGGTACCGACTCCCCGGTCAGCATCGACGCGTCCACGGCCGAGGAGCCCTCGACCACCAGGCCGTCCGTGGCGATCTTCTCGCCGGGCCGGACCAGGAAGCGGTCGCCGACCTTCAACTCGGCGGTGGGGATGGTCTCTTCGCCGCCGTCCGCGCGGATGACCGTGACGTCCTTCGCGCCGAGCTGCAGCAGCGCCTTGAGCGCCGCGCCCGCCTTCCGCTTCGAGCGGGCCTCGAAGTAGCGGCCCGCCAGGATGAAGGCCGTCACACCGGCTGCCGCTTCGAGGTAGATGTTCCCCGCGCCGTCCGTGCGGGCGATGGTCAGCTCGAAGGGGTGTGTCATGCCGGGCGTGCCCGCCGTGCCGAAGAACAGCGCCCACAGCGACCAGAGGAAGGCCGCCGACGTACCGACCGAGATCAGTGTGTCCATCGTCGCCGCGCCGTGCTTGGCGTTCGTCCAGGCGGCCCGGTGGAAGGGCCAGGCGGCGTACGTCACCACGGGCGCGGCGAGGGTCAGTGACAGCCACTGCCAGTACTCGAACTGCAGCGCCGGGATCATCGCCATGGCGATCACCGGGACGGCGAGCGCGACGGCCGCGGTCAGGCGCTGGCGCAGGGGGCGCAGTTCGTCCGCGGCCGCCTGCTCCTCCTGTTCCGCCGTCGGTACGTCGCCGGGGCCGGCCGCTGTTCTCGGCGGTTCCGGCTCCTTCGCCGTGTAGCCGGTCGCCTCGACCGTGGCGATCAGGTCCTGGACCGCGATGTCCTCACGGAAGCTGACCTTCGCCTTCTCGGTGGCGTAGTTGACGGTCGCCTCGACGCCCTCCATGCGGTTGAGCTTCTTCTCGATGCGGGCGGCGCAGGAGGCGCAGGTCATGCCGCCGATGGCGAGCTCGACGCTGGCCGCTTCCCGGGTCGGGGTGGACATGTTCTGCTCCTCGGTCGTGGTGAGTCTTTGCTTTGGCCGGTCTTGGTGACACTGCTCCGAGTACCCCCTGGGGGTATCTCTCGTGCTGGATTCATGTATACCCCCCCACCCCATTCGATGCAAGGGGCTCCCACCGCTTGACTTCATACCCCTAGGGGGTATCTTCATGTGCATCGTCAGGCATTGCACGTCAGGCATTGCACGTCAGGCATCGCACATCAGGCATCGCATCGACAGGAGCTCGTCATGAACACCGGACTGAAGATCACCGTCTTCGCGGCCGCGCTCGCCGCCACCTTCGGCACCGCGTACGGAGTGGGCAGCGGGGTCGACCCCGTCGTGGCGAAGGCGGACAAGGGCGGCGCCTCGCATGCCGGGCACGGGGAGAAGGGGAAGGGGGCGGCCGAGGGTGGGGCTGCCGCCGTCGAGATTCCCGGTGGGCTGCAGGTGTCCCAGGGCGGCTACACCCTCGACCTGGAGACCCGCCGCCTCGACGCAGGCAAGCGCGCCACGCTCAGTTTCGCCATCGAGGACGACGCGGGGCGCAAGGTCACCGCGTACGAGCGGGAACACGAGAAGGAACTGCACCTGATCATCGCGTCCCGGGACCTCGGGGTGTTCCGGCATCTGCACCCCACGCGGGCCGCCGACGGGACCTGGTCCACGCCGGTGGAGCTGGAGCAGGCGGGCGGCTACCGGGTGTTCGCCGACTTCAAGGCGAAGGGCGCGAAGGAAGGGCTGACGCTGGGGTCGGACCTGGCCGTCTCCGGGAAGTACGCGCCGCGCGAGCTGCCCGCGGTGAACGCGGTCGACGAGGTCGACGGCTACGAGGTGAAGCTCGCCGGGAAGCTGACCCCCGGCAAGGCCGGTGAGCTGCGGCTCAGCGTGGCGAAGGGGGGCAAGCCGGTGACGGACCTGCAGCCCTATCTGGGGGCGTACGGACATCTCGTCGCGCTGCGCTCCGGGGACCTCGCCTATCTGCACGTCCACCCGAACGAGGGCGGGCCCGGCCCGGAGGTCTCCTTCACGGCGACCGCGCCGAGCAAGGGCGCGTACCGGCTCTTCCTGGACTTCAAGCACGGTGGAGAGGTGCGGACGGCGGCGTTCACGGTGACTGCGGGTGGGGCCGTGGCCGGCTCCGACTCGGGGGCCGGGGCGGGGCGTGAGGAGGAAGGCGAGTCCGGGCATGCGCACTGATCGGGGCCGATCGAGGGCTGATCGGCGCTGATCGGCACCCGGGGCGGCTCTGGGGCGCGTACTCTGGACTATTGGACTAGACCTATAAGTCCTGTAGCCGCCTTCAGTGAGATTGGGGTCCCATGAGCAAGCGTGCAGTCCTGGAGGTGATCGCCCTCGACGCCGAGGACGCGATCGCCGCCCAGGCCGGAGGTGCGGACCGCCTCGAGATGGTCTCGGACATGGCCGCGGACGGGCTCACGCCGTCCCTGGAGACCTTTGCCGCGATCCGCTCCTCCGTGGATATCTCGCTGCGCGTGATGCTGCGGGCCTCGGACGGCTTTGCCGCCGGGGATGCCGGGGACGTGGATGCGCTGGTGCGTTCTGCGCGGGCACTTCGGGCGGAGGGCGCGGACGAGTTCGTGCTCGGCTTCCTCGATGAGACGGGTGGGGCGGATCTGGGTGCCGTGGAGCGGGTTGTCGAGGCGCTGGACGGGGCGCGGTGGACGTTCCACCGGGCCATTGATCGGGCCGCCGATCGGGACTCGTTGCGGAAGCAGCTTGGGGAGTTGCCGGGGCTGGATACGTATCTGACGGCGGGTGCCGCCGGCGGGGTCGATGAGGGGATGCCTACGCTGTTGGCCGAGGCCTCGCGGCGTGGGGAGCCCGGGTATGAGCCGCAGATTCTGGTGGGCGGAGGGCTGGCCCTCTCGCACCTTCCGCAGTTGAAGGCGGGGGGTGTCGACGCGTTCCACATCGGGAGTGCGGCGCGGCCCTCCGGGTGGTCGGCTCCGGTTTCGGCTGCCGCCGTGGCTGAGTGGCGTGCGGCCGTGGACGCGTAATTTTCCCCTACCCGCCCCTTCCCGTAAGGCTGCCGCCGGCTTCAAAGATTGTCCTCAAACGCCGGACGGGCTGATGAATGAGCCCTGAAGCTCCGCAGGATTTCGGGAAGGGGCGGGGTGGGGGGAAGATCGGTTCATGACCGAGATCCGCACCCCCCGCCTCATCCTTCGCCGCTGGAGCGACGACGACCTCGTGCCCATGGCCGAGATCAACGCCGACCCCGCCGTCATGCAATGGATCGGGGACGGGGACGTCCAGGATCTTGAGGAGACCGCCGAGTTTCTGGAGCGGGTCGAGGAGGAGTGGGACGACGAAGGGTTCGGGCTCTTCGCCGTCGAGCTGCTCGGGTCCGGCGAGCTGGCCGGATTCACCGGGCTCTCCGTGCCCACCTTCCTGCCCGAGCTGGCGCACGAGGTGGCGATCGGCTGGCGGCTCGGCCGGCAGTTCTGGGGCCAGGGGTACGCCTCCGAAGCCGCCCAGGCCACCTTGGAGTTCGCCCTTCAGGACCGGGGCCTGGATCGCGTCATCAGCATCGACCGGACCGGTAACACCGCCTCCGGGAACGTCATGCGCAAGCTGGGGATGACGCTGGAGCGCGATGTGGTCCATCCCGAGTTCGGCCATCAGCTGCAGATCCATGCGATCGATCTCACCGAGTACCAGGCCTGACAACTCCCGCCACGCGGACGGCGGTTGTCAGTGCTCGGCCCTACCGTGGCGGCCATGAGCGAAGACAACTTCTGGACGGTTCCGGCCGACCGTGAGGTGCGCGGGCACGGTGAGTACACCATCACCCTCGTCCGCCCGCCCTTCCCCGTCGGCACCGGGCCCAGCACACATGTCACGGTCAAGGAGCTCGCGCCCCACGACCCGGTGCGGGCCCGGGAGTTCGCCGAGGCCTTCGGGACCGTGGACGCCGTCCTCGAAGAGCTCCCCCTCACCGACGCCCTCCCGGGCGGCTCCCCGTGGACGCGGGCCGACCTGGACGTCATCACCGTCGGCTGCTGGGGCAACGTCATCGGCATATCCGACCCCGCCCTCGTGGACAACGGCAACGACTGCCCCGTACTCGAACAGACCGAAGCCCTCCGCGAGCGCTACCCCGACGCCCGGATCATCGGGTCCGTCGACTCCGACATGGGTGCGGATCACCACGAGCACACCGTCTACCTCCCCGAAGGGCCGACGCTGCACTCCGAGGGCTGGGGCGGCGACCGTTGGGATCTGACGGGCGACCCGCACGCCGTCCTGAAGGCGCTCGGCATCACGGCCGAGTCCCTGGTCGGGACGGACGCCGAGCTGTCCGAGGACCCCTCCGACACGAACTGGGACGCCTTCGGGGCGCTCGCGCTCGGGCCCTGGTCGCCGTGGGGATTCCCGACCCCCAAGATGTCCGCGTTCCGGGTCCGGCACACCGAGGGTGCCGTGGCCCTGATGGAGGAGATCTGGCGCCTGGCCGACTGGGACGCCTGACCGCCTGGGACGCCTGGCCGCCTGGGACGCCTGACCGCCTGGAACGGCTGACCGACGGGGACAGCCGGCCGACGGGAACACCTAGCGGAGCTGCTCCGGCAGCGGCGTGCCGTGCACCACGGTCAGGCCCGAGACCGCACGGGTCAGGGCCACGTACAGGCGGCGCAGGCCCGTCCGCTCGTCCGGCTCGCCCGCCACCACCGCCGAGGGCTCGTCGAGGACCACGTAGTCGTACTCCAGGCCCTTCGCCAGGGACGCGGGGACCAGGGTCAGGCGGGTGTCGGGGGTGGTCTCCTCGCCCGGGTCCAGGTAGGTGAGGCCGGCCTCCTCAAGTGCCTTCGCCAGTACGGGAATGCGGGCATCGGCCGCGATCAGGCCGATCGATCCCTCGTGCGCCAGCGACTCCACGCAGGCCGCGACCGCCGCCGCGGCCAGGTCGTCGGTCTCGTGGCGTACCGACAAAGAGCCCGGCGCCTCACGTACCGACGACACCTCCGCGAGGCCCGGCGCGATGTCCGGCAGCAGCCGGGACGCGTACGCGATCACCTCGCGCGGTACGCGGAAACCGGCCGTCAGCTCCTCGACCACCGCCTCGGACTTCCCGAGGTGCGTGAGCGCCTCGGCCCAACTCCTGGTCGCCCAGGGCGTGGTGCCCTGCGCCAGGTCGCCGAGGATCGTCGCCGAGCCCGTCGTGCAGCGGCGGCCCACCGCCCGGTACTGCATGGGGGAGAGGTCCTGCGCCTCGTCGAGGACGACATGGCCGAGGGAGTGGGTGCGGGCGACCAGGTCCTGAGCCTCGTCGATCAACACCGCGTCGGCCAGGGACCACTTGGCCGACTTCGCCGAGCGGGCCGCCCTTTTTCCAGATCCAGGCAGCGTCCAGAGGATGGTCTTCTGCTCGTCCTCGGACAGGATGCCGTCCGCGTGCGCGGCCAGGAACTCCGGCTCCGCGAGCAGGCGAAGGACCAGCTTGGCCGGGTCGACCGGCGGCCAGATCGCCTTGACCGCCGCCTTCACCGCGGTGCCCCGCGCCACCGCGTCCTGCACCCGGTCGTCGGGCGCCTCGCCCGCCTGCTCCATGCGGACCAGGACGGCGTGCGCGATGCGCTGCGGCAGGGCGTCACGGGCGGCGCCGTAGCGGATGTCGCGGTCCAGCAACTCCTGGGCGATCGCCTCCAGTTCGTGGGCCGGGATGCGCCAGCGACGTGAGCCGCGTACGACCATCAAGGGCTCGGTGGGGAGCGTCACGTGCGAGCGGACGGCGCGGCGCAGGACCTCCGCCATGCGGGCGTCGCCCTTGACCACCGCCGCCTGGGCCTCGTCCGCGCCCCGCACCTCGACGTGCGCGACCAGGTCGTCGACCGTGGCCTGCTTGACCTCCAACTCGCCCAGGGCCGGGAGGACTTGCTCGATGTAGTGCAGGAAGGATTTGTTCGGTCCGATGACGAGCGTGCCGGTGCGGGCGAGGCGTTCACGGTGCGCGTACAGGAGGTACGCGACTCGGTGCAGGCCGACCGCCGTCTTTCCGGTGCCGGGGCCGCCCTGGACGCAGACGGTGCCGCCGAGGCCGGAACGTACGATCTCGTCCTGCTCGGGCTGGATCGTCGCCACGATGTCGCGCATCGGGCCCACGCGCGGGCGCTCGATCTCCTGCTGGAGCAGCTTGCTCGTCTGGGCCGCCTCGGCCGGGTCGGAGAGGTGTTCGTCCTCGTACGCGGTCAGCTCGCCGCCGGTGTAACCGAAGCGGCGGCGCAGGCCCACGTCCAGGGGGTCCTTCTTGGACGCCCGGTAGAAGGGCTGCGAGACCGGGGCGCGCCAGTCGATCACCATCGGGTCGCCGTCGGCGTCGTGCACGTGCCGACGGCCGATGTAGAAACGCTCGCCCTCCGCACCTTCTGCCTGCTCGGCGCCGACCGCGTGCAGATAGTCGAGGCGGCCGAAGAAGAGCGGGGTGTGGGAGAGGTCGGCGAGGGCCTTGATGCGGTCGTCGATCTGGCTCTGCAGCACCGCGGCGTTGACCCAGTTCGCGGTGACATCGCGGATGTCCAGGGCCTCGACGTCCGCGCGCATGGCACGCAGGGCGGTACGGGACGCGGTGAGGTGGGCGCGCTCGCGGGCCAGGGGGTCGGGCAGGGGGTCGGGCATGGGGCCGGACATGGGGTGCTGCCTCCGTATGTGCACGGGTGTGCGCTGGTGTGCGCGGGACATAGGCAGCCGCCCGGTTTCCGTCCGGGCAGCAGCACTCCGCTGGGGAGGCCGGGGAACGGAGGAGTCTAGATCACCGGATGCCCACCGTGCCAACGGGTTTTTTATCCGGGCCGTACGTCCTCCCCGTAGGGGACTCCCTCTGTCTTTGGGGGGATGCCGGGGGCCCGGCGATTCAGCCCAGAGGTCGATGTGCTACGTATGCCGGAATTCGACAATTGAGTCATGAGCAGCGCAACGTTCCACCCAGCCCCCGCCCCCGTCCGGCCCCGCGGCGCCACCGCCGTGACCGGCACGCAGCACAAGCCCCGCGTCGGCGACGCCCTGCGCGCCGTGAAGGTCTTTGCCGGCGCAGCGATAGGCGTGGTCGTCCTCGGGGAGTACGCCGAGGAGACCGAGGCCGGTGTCCGCCGGCACCGCTGAGCCGTGACCGTCGGCACCGCGGAGCCGTGACCGCGCCGGATTTCCTTCACTTCGGCGACGCCTCGTCGTAGGCCTCGGGCCCCGCTGATCCACTAGGGTCACGCCCGTGACTTTCCCGACTGCCACGCATCTCCGCTCGCCCCGAACCCTCGCGTCGGGCGCGCTGCTCGCAGTCTCTCTCGCCGCCTTCGCCGCGCTGTGCCTCCTCCAGCCCACCCCGATGGCCGACATACTCGTCTACCGGGCCGAGGGCGCCGCCGTCGCCAACGGCAGTGATCTGTACGGATTTACCGTCACTCAGTGGGCGCTGCCCGCGACCTACCCGCCGTTCGCCGCGATCCTCTTCGTGCCGGCGACCTGGGTGCCCGTGTCGGTCCTCAAGGCCGCCTTCGTCATCGGGAACGCCGCGCTGCTCGCGCTCCTGGTGCACCTCTCCTTCCGGTTCGCGAAGGTCCCGGCGAAGCCCTGGCTGGTGCTCGCCGCCACCGCGGTCGGCCTGTGGCTCGAGCCCGTCTTCCAGACCCTGCTCTTCGGCCAGATCAACCTGGCCCTCGCCTGCCTCGTCCTGTGGGACCTGTCCCGGCCGGCCGGTGCCGTCGGCAAGGGGTTCGCACTCGGGATCGCGGCCGCGGTGAAGCTGACGCCCGGGATCTTCGTCGTCTATCTGCTGATCACCGGTCGGGTACGCGAGGCCGGCACGGCCGTCGCCTCGTTCGTCGGGGCCACCCTGCTCGGGGTGCTCGTGCTGCCCGGCGCCAGTGTGGAGTTCTGGTCCCGGCGGATCTTCGAGACCACCCGGGTCGGCAAGGCCTGGATCATCGACAACCAGTCGCTGCAGGGCCTCGTCGCCCGGCTCCTGAGCGACCCGGAGCCGGGGCCGCTGTGGCTCGCGCCCGCCGCGCTGCTCGGGGCCGGCGGGCTGTGGCTGGCCCGGCGGGCCCAGCGCACGAGCGAGCCGTGGGGGGTGCTGGTCACGGCGCTGACCGCGCTCCTGGTGTCGCCGATCAGCTGGTCCCATCACTGGGTGTGGTGCGTGCCGCTGCTCGCGGTGCTCATCGCGGAGGAGCGGCTGAAGATGGCGGTCCTCGTGCTGGTCGTGTTCATGGCCCGCTCCTTCTGGATCATGCCGCACCAGGGCGATCTGGACCTGCACTACCCGTGGTGGCTGCAGCCGCTCGCCTCCCCGTACGCGCTGCTCGCGCTTGCGCTGCCGCTGGTGGTGGCGGGGCGGCGACGTGAGTCCGTGGCGTCGATGGTGCCGAAGCCCCGGGGGGCCGATTCGGAGGTCGGGGCCGGGGTGTTGCGCGGGTAGGAGCGCGGCGGCAGCTCAGGGCATGTTCGGCGGCAGGCTCAGGGCATGTTGTGGATGTTGCGCTCGCGGAGGTCGCGGGCGGTCCGGGCGGCAGTCGCGAAGTCGTTGTCGTCGTGCAGCACCGTCAGGTGATGGAACGCCGCCGTTGCCGAGATGACCAGGTCGAGCGCGGACAGGGCCTTGTGCTCGCCCGCCTGGGCCAGTCTGTACTGGGTGGACTCGATCCACTGGGGCGCGGACTTGGGGACCGGCACATCCGGGTAGAGCGTCGCGAACATGTCCGTCATGCGGTCGTACTCGGCGCCGCTTCGTGCCGACGCGCGGAATTCGGCGCGCTGAAGCCAGCAGGATCCGATGGACCCCGCGCTGATCACGGGGGTCCAGGCGGTGCGCAGTTCCTTGGAGCGCTGAATGCGCCAGAGCGCGGAGGAGTCGATGAGGTACTGGATCACCTACCTGACCCGTCCCTTCTCGGCGTCGCGTCGCTGCTTCCAGCCCTCGTAGTCCCAGTCCTTGGCCTGCTCGGCGTAGTACTCGATGGCGGCGATCCGCTTGTTCCGCTCGGCGACCTCCCGGATGGCCATGTTGACGGCCTCCTTCTTGGTCCTTATGCCGGTCACCCGCATCAGCTCTGCCAACGCGTCGTCGTCGATGTCAATGGTGGTCAGGCTCATGACGGCACCTCCGTTATATAAGAACAACAGGATCCATAAACAGAGTACTGCTGCCATCCGTACCCTGCTCTGCCATTAGGTATCAGGCTCCCCACCGACATGCGGCACACTGGAGGTTTGCCCCACCGGAAAGGGTGACGCGTGAACTCAGGCCCGTTGATCGTCCAGAGCGACAAGACCCTGCTCCTCGAGGTCGACCACGAGCAGGCCGACGCCTGCCGCCGGGCCATCGCGCCCTTCGCCGAGCTGGAGCGGGCGCCCGAGCACATCCACACCTACCGGCTGACACCGCTCGGCCTGTGGAACGCGCGCGCCGCCGGGCACGACGCCGAGCAGGTCGTGGACGCGCTGGTGGAATTCAGCCGGTACCCGGTGCCGCACGCGCTGCTCGTCGACGTCGCCGAGACCATGGACCGGTACGGACGGCTCACGCTCAGCAAGCACCCCGTGCACGGGCTCGTGCTGACGAGCACCGACCGGCCGGTCCTCGAGGAGATCCTGCGGTCGAAGCGGGTCACACCGCTGGTCGGCGCCCGGATCGACCCCGACACCGTCGCCGTGCACCCCTCCGAGCGGGGCCAGATCAAGCAGACCCTGCTGAAGCTGGGCTGGCCCGCCGAGGACCTTGCCGGGTACGTCGACGGCGAGGCGCACGCCATCGAGCTCGACGAGTCGGACTGGTCGCTGCGGCCCTACCAGAAGCAGGCCGTGGAGAACTTCTGGCACGGCGGCAGCGGTGTCGTCGTACTGCCTTGTGGAGCCGGCAAGACGCTCGTCGGCGCCGGGGCCATGGCCGAGGCCAAGGCGACCACGCTCATCCTCGTCACCAACACCGTCTCCGCCCGCCAGTGGAAGCACGAGCTGATCAAGCGGACGTCCCTGACCGAGGAGGAGATCGGCGAGTACAGCGGGACCCGGAAGGAGATCCGGCCCGTCACCATCGCCACGTACCAGGTCCTCACGACGAGGCGGAAGGGCGTCTATCCGCACCTGGAGCTCTTCGACTCCCGCGACTGGGGCCTGATCCTCTACGACGAGGTGCATCTGCTGCCCGCGCCGGTCTTCAAGTTCACCGCGGATCTGCAGGCCCGCCGGCGGCTCGGGCTGACCGCCACCCTCGTACGCGAGGACGGACGGGAGTCGGACGTCTTCTCGCTCATCGGGCCCAAGCGGTTCGACGCGCCCTGGAAGGAGATCGAGGCGCAGGGCTACATCGCGCCCGCCGACTGTGTCGAGGTCCGCGTCAATCTGACGGACTCCGAGCGGCTCGCGTACGCGACCGCCGAGGCCGAGGAGAAGTACCGGTTCTGCGCGACCACCGCGACCAAGCGGAAGGTCACCGAGGCGCTGGTACGCAAGCACGCGGGCCAGCAGACCCTCGTCATCGGCCAGTACATCGACCAACTCGACGAGCTGGGCGAGCACTTGGACGCCCCCGTCATCAAGGGCGAGACCAGCAACGCGCAGCGCGAGAAGCTGTTCGGCGCCTTCCGCGAGGGCGAGATCAGCGTCCTCGTGGTGTCGAAGGTCGCGAACTTCTCCATCGACCTGCCGGAGGCGACCGTCGCCATCCAGGTGTCGGGCACGTTCGGGTCGCGGCAGGAAGAGGCACAGCGCCTCGGCCGGGTGCTGCGGCCGAAGGCGGACGGGCACGAGGCCCGCTTCTACTCCGTGGTCGCGCGCGACACCATCGACCAGGACTTCGCGGCGCACCGGCAGCGGTTCCTGGCCGAGCAGGGGTATGCGTACCGGATCATGGACGCGGACGAGCTGCTTGCGGAGGATCAGGGCAACTGACCGTCCGGGCAGGCCCGTTCGATGTTTTCCGGCTGTACGAGGGCGGGGCTCAGGCCCCGTCCTCCGCCAGTTCCGCGACGCCCGTGACGCGGTGCAGCGGGTAGGTGCGCACCTCGTCGGCCGTGTGGTCGTACGCCGTCACGAAGCCGCCCTCCACCCGGATCGGGGCGATCACGCGCTGGCTCGCGGAGCCCTCGGCGTTGACGTACCCGATCCAGAGCGTGTCCCCGGTCATGACCGCGGCCTGCATCGTGGCAAGGGTCTCCGCCGAGGTGGTGCGCGGGAGTTCGCCCGGGAGGCCGCCCTGGGTGACGGGCTTGCGCGGTGCGGTGGATGCCAGGTCGCCGGCGCGGATGGCGCGTACGGCCGCGCCGAGCAGCGTGTCGTCCGGGACCGGCGGTCCCTCGGGGACGGGCTCGGGGGCCGTGCGGGGCGGGGTGCGGTGGGCGTGCGCGCGGGTGATCAGTACGTCGCCGTCGGCGGACTCCGCCGCGGGGGCGAAGCCCATCGCGCGCAGGCCGTCGAGCAGCGTGCCCGGGTCTGCCTGGGTGGCCAGGACGGTGGGGGCGAGGCGGCGCAGGGTCAGGCCCTGGGCGCGCTTGTCGGCGAGGATCTCGTTGAGGACGGACTCGTCGTCGCAGCGGACGTAGGCGGAGGCGGCGCCGATTCGCAGGTGGCCGTGCTTTCGGGCCACGTCGTCGATGAGGTAGGTGAGGGGTTGGGGGACCGGGGTCCTTGAGTGTTCGGCGAGGAAGGCGTGCAGGTCGGAGGCTGCCCTTCCGGCGTCCAGTGCTCGCCGCACCGACCCGGGTGTGAAGCGGTAGACCGTGGCGCCGCCCTTTGACTCGATGTCGGCGAGGACGCTCAGCGCTTCCGCCAGGGGGCGGTTCAGGGGGCCTGGGGCCACGGCTGTGAGGTCTGCCTGTAGTAGGACGTGGTCCAGGGGCTCGGGGAGGAGGGGGGTCAGGCGTTCCGCGGCCAGGGCTGCTCGGATCTTCAGCTCGGCTTGGGTGGGGTTTTCTCCCCTCCCCGCCCCTTCCCCAAGGGCTGCGCCGCCTTCCGCCCTGCGGGCGGTGTCCTCAAGCGCCGGACGGGCTGGGTTTGCCGGACTTGATGGATTTGCCGGGGTGCCGAGCAGTGCTCGCCCGTGTGAGGACAGGGCGCCGCGACCTGTCACTCCCAGCAACTCCGCCTCGTTCAGCGTCCATTGGGCCAGGCGGGACCGTAGGTCGGACGTTCCCTGTCCCTGTGCTGATGCGCCGCGCAAGGGGCGTTCCCAGCGGAGGCGGTCCAGGACCCCGGTCGGGGTGGGGGACGCGCCCTCGGGGAGGGCCGACAGGAGGGTGAGGACGCGGTGGCGGACCTCCGGGGCCGCCGAGCGGTCCAGGTGGGGGCCGAGTGCCGACAGGGCGCGCTCCTTGATGTCGCGGCCGCCCACCACGCCGGAGGTGCGCGTCGCCATCAGCCAGGCGGAGGCGAGGCGGGACCAGCGCTCGGCGGGTGGCGTCTCCAGCCACTCGTCGTACGCGGGTGTCGGGGCGTACCGCTCGTCGGCCTCGCCGTCCGACGCCAACAAGCCTGCCGCATAAGCCAGTTCGACCCAGAAGGCCGCCATCGGCTCCGCCACGTCGAGCGCGACCGCCGTCCGCTTCAGGTCCCGCACGCTCAGACCGCCCGAGCGCAGCACCGCCGGGCCGCCCTCGTGCCACTCCTTCAGAAGTTCCTCGACCGTCGCGAGCGCGGTGTACGCCTGGCCCGCCGCCGTCGAGTCGACCACCTGCGGCCGGTGCTCGGCCGCCGCCGTGATCTGCGGCGGCAACGGCTCGGCCGCCCGGTGCGCCCGCCCGCCCCGCAGATGCAGCGCCGCCTCGCGCGGCAGCACCACCGTGCCCGGCGCGGTCGGCAGGAGCAGGCCGCGGTCGAGGAGCCAGCGCACATGCGGGGCCGGGTTGGCGGTGACCTGGCCGTGCGGCGGGCCCCAGGTCAGCCGGCCGAGCACCTCCAGGGCGTCCACCGGCGCCTCGTCGAGGAGCGCCGACATCCGCGTACGGTCGTCGAAGAGGGAGGCCAATGCCGTTACCGCGGACACCCCGTCGTGCGTCGGCTTCAGGCCCGCCGCCGCGATCAACTGCTGCAGCCGGCCCGGCGACATCCCGGCCGTCGCCTCCGCCACGGTCGGGCCGAGGCCGGTGGGGGAAGGGTGCCCGGGTGACGGCGCGAGCAGTTCGCGGGCCGTGCGCACCAGGCGGAGCCGGTCGTCGCCGCCCCACACCAGGGCCTGCGCCCGCAGCACGCCGAGGGCGTGGGGCAGGGCGGCCTCGATGGACGTGTCGCCCTCGTCGCCCGTGAGCAGGGCGAGGAGTTGTTCGTACGTCGCCGGGTCGGGCGCGACCGCGAGGGCTTCGGCGCTCTGCAGGGCGAAGGTGTCGAGGCGTTCGAGGGCGCGGACCACGGAGGCCCGGGTTCCGGCTCGGGTGGCGAGCTGCGTGAGGTCGCCGGGGACCGGGTTGAGCAGGTCGCCGCGGGCCCGCAGCAGGGCGGCGAGCGACTCGTCGTCGCGCTGCCTCAGCTCTTCGGCCAGCGTGCGCGGGGCTCCGCCCGGGGTGTTGCTCTCGGTCCTCATCCGCCCCACGGTAGTAGGTTCCGCTCTCGGCTGTCGTAGGTCGGGCCCCGGTCCGGTGGGCGTCGCGGGGCTCCGCCCCGGGCCCCTTCTTTCGCCCCTCCCCGCCCCTTCCCGTAAGGCTGCGCCGCCTTCCGCCCTGCGGGCGGTGTCCTCAAACGCCGGACGGGCTGAAGAGACGGCGGGCGGGCCGCAGAGATATGGGGACGGGTTGAAGGGGTGGGGGCGGGTTGAGGAGATGGCGGGACGGGTTGAAGGGATGGCGGGCGGGCTGCAGGGATAGGGGGACGGGCTGCAGGGATGCCGGACGGGCTGGACGGCATGACGGCATGACGGCATGACGGCATGTCGGACGTGCCGGATGGCATGCCGGGCGTGCCGGACGGGGCGGATTGCGTGGGATGCTGCAACGTACGCTCCCTGGAAAGGACTTGGGGGACCCCGTGGGCATCGAGAGCGATCAGCTCGTCTTCGACTATCTGAGCCGGGTCGGCGACCTCGCCCAGCAGCGGAAGCTGCCGTCCGGCACGCGGATGCGGCTGGTCAACGAGGCGCGGGCCGAGATCGAGCGGCGGCGGGCGAAGGCCGTGGGGGACGGGCCCGCCGGAGTCCGGCGCATCCTGGGGCGCCTCGGCACCCCCGAGGAACTCGTCGACCGGGCCGCCGGGGCGGGCCCCGCGGACCTCACCGTCATCGTGCCCGAGCAGCGCGCGGACGAGGCCGAGCCGTCGAGCCGACGCCTCCTGCGCAAGGTGCCGGGGCCCCGCGCGGGCAGGGCCAGGACCAAGGCCGAGCCCGAAGTCCCGGACGGCCCCTCGCCGACCGCGGCCATGCCGCCGCACCTCGCGGGCGCGGACGAGCTGGGGGCGAGCGGGTCGGAGCCGGACTGGTGGCGGGTCGACTCCAGCCCCTTCGGGCCCTCGGACTCCGTTCCCGGCTTCGTGGGCGGCGTAGAGATTCCCGAAATACTGCGGCCGCCGCGGGAGAAGCCGGAAAAGAGCCATGAGCACGAGGATGACGACGAGTTCGAGGAAGAGGCGGGGGAGGGGGAGGGGGACGAGGAGTTCGACGAAGGGGAGGAGGCGCCGGTACGTCGGCGTCGGTTCCTGCGGCTGCGCAGGGGCGGGTTCGAGGGTGAGGAGCGCGGCGGTGCCCGCCTTGCCAACCCGATACTGCTGTTCGCCGCCCTCGCCCTCGTCGCCGGCGCAGTGCGCACCGAGTGGTGGCCGGCCCTCGGCATCGGCTGGGTCCTCGCCTACACCTCGCGTCGACTCGGCCCCCTGGAACGGAAGTTCGCGGTCCTCGGCCTGCCGGGCCTGGTCGCCGCGGGCGGGGTGGTCTGGCTGTGGGGGCGGGTCGGCGGGCGCTGGGGCGAGGCCGTCCCGGAGGACGGGATGCGGGACGCGCTCGAACAGACCCTGCCGTGGGTGGTCCGCGTCGCGGCCGTCGCCTCCGCGCTCTTCCTGGTGTGGAGATCGCAGAGGCAACGGCCCGAGTAGAACTGCCCGTTGACTATTTGGCCGACTACTTGGCCGGCTACTTGGTGAGGTCCGTCTGCAGTTCGTCGAGGATCTTGCCGGCCGCCGTGTAGCCGATGCCCTGCACCCAGAGCTGGTCGTCGACCGCGAAGACCTTGTTGTCCTTCGCCGCCTTCAGGCCCTTCCACAGGGCGCCGCCCGTCACCTGGGTCTCCTTGGCCTTCGCCGGATCGCCGTACGTGGAGTGGAAGATGACGTCCGCGTCCGCGAGGTCGATCTTCTCGGGGCTGACGTCGTACGAGAAGCCGTCCTTCGCCTTGTCCGTGATCGCGGGGCGGCCGAGGCCGACGTCGGCGAGGATCGTGGCGATGTAGTTCTTCTTGCCGTAGATGCGGATGTCCGTGCCCTCGACGAAGCGCACCATGTTCACCTCGGTGGCCGCGGCCTTCTTCTTGCCGCCGAGCTTCGCCGTCACATCGGCCACGTGCTTGTCGTACGCGCCGACGACCTTCGCGGCCTCGTCCTTCTTGCCGAGCGCGTCCGCGTGGACCTGGAAGTTGGCCTTCCAGGGCTCACCGGTGGACTCGGTCATGACGGTCGGCGCGATCGCGCTGAGCTGCGGGTACAGCTTCTCGTGGCGCACCTTGCTGGTGAGGATCAGGTCGGGCTTGAGCGCGGCGATGGCCTCGACGTTGGGCGTCATCATCGCGCCGACGTCCTTGATGCCCGAAACCTTGCCCTTGGGAAGGTAGTTGAGGAAGCCCGACTCGACGTCCGCGTGCGTGGCGCCGACCGGCTTGACGCCCAGCGTGATCGCGGAGTCCAGCTCGGCGGTGTCGAGGACGACGACGCGCGCCGGCTTGTCCTTGACCTTCACGTCGCCCATGGCGGTCTTGACCGTGTGGGTGGCGCCCGACGCGGACGTGTCGGATCCCTTGTTGTCGGACCCGCAGGCGGAGAGCGCGAGCGCGCCGGCCACGGCTACAGCGCCGAGGGAGAGGGTGCGGCGGCTGAGGGGGGTCATGGCGAGGCCTTTCGAGGCGTGGGGTTGGCTTCGGCAGGATCTTCGGCAGGTTCGGTGGGTTCTTCGACCGGTTCTTCGGTGGGTTCTTCGGCCGGTTCTTCGGCGGGTTCGGGGCGCCCGGCGCTCCAGGGGGCGCCGGGCACGATCAAGGGGGAGCCGGTCACCGGGTCGGGCACGACCACGCAGTCCAGGCCGAAGACCTCGCGTACGAGCTCGGCGGTGACGATGTCGCGGGGCGCGCCCTCGGCGACGATCCGGCCCTCCTTCATCGCGACGAGGTGGTCGGCGTAGCGGGCGGCCTGGTTGAGGTCGTGCAGGACCACGACGACCGTGCGGCCCTTGTCGTCCTTGCCACCCTTGAAAGATGTATCAGCCAACTGGCGTACCAGGTCCAGGACTTCGACCTGGTGGGAGATGTCGAGATAGGTCGTCGGCTCGTCGAGGAGGAGGAGTTCGGTCTCCTGGGCGAGGGCCATCGCGATCCAGACGCGCTGGCGCTGGCCGCCGGAGAGTTCGTCGACGGAGCGCTCGGCGAGTGCGGAGACGTCCGTACGCTCCATCGCTTCCGTCACCGCCCGCTCGTCGTCGTCCGACCACTGCTGCCACCAGTGCTGGTGGGGCTGGCGGCCGCGCGCCACCAGGTCCGCGACGGTGATCGCCTCGGGGGCGACCGGGGTCTGCGGGAGCAGGCCGATCTGCTGGGCGATCTTCTTCGTGGGCAGCTTGGTGAGCTCGGTGCCGTCCAGGAGCACGGCGCCCTTCCTGGGCTTCAGGAGCCGGCCGAGGGCGCGCAGGGTGGTCGACTTGCCGCAGGCGTTGGGGCCGACGATGACGGTGACCCGGCCGTCGGGGACCGCGAGGTCCAGGTCGTGGACGACCGTGCGGTCCTCGTACGCGAGGGTCAACTCGGTTGTCTGGAGCCGGGTCACTTCGATCCTCCGACGGTCGTACGGCTGCGAATGATCAGCCAGATCAGGTACGGGGCTCCCACTGCTGCGGTCAGCACACCGACCGGGAGTTCCGTGGGTGAGAACAGGCGGCGGGCCAGCAGGTCGGCGAGGACGACGATCACCGCGCCCATGAGTGCGCTGCAGACGAGCGGGATCTGGGCGGTGCGCGTCATGCGGCGGGCGATCTGCGGGGCGAGCAGCGCCACGAAGTCGACCGGGCCCGCGGCGCCGGTGGCGACGGAGGCGAGGATCACGCCGAGCGCGACGAGTCCCAGGCGGACTCTGCCCAGGCGTACGCCCAGTGCCGTCGCCGTGTCGTCGTCCATGCTGACCGTGCGCTGGGCGCGGGCGGCCCAGGCGATCGCGGGGATCAGGATCAGGAGGACGAGCGCGAGGCTGTCGGCCTCCGGCCAGCCGCGGCCGTTGAGGGAGCCGGTCATCCAGATCTGGGCCTGCTGGGCGACCAGGTAGTCGCCCTTCGTCATGAAGAGCGTGGTGATCGAGCGCAGCGCGATGGCGAAGCCGATGCCGATGAGGACGAAGCGGGTGGCGTGCAGGCCGCCTCGCCAGGCGAAGAGGTAGACGAGTGCTGCGGCTGTGACTCCGCCCAGGACGGAGAGGTACGGGAGTACGGCGTACGACGTCACGCCGAAGGTCATGGCTCCGACGGTGAGGGCGCTCGCGCCCTGGCTGATGCCGATGATGTCGGGGCTGGCGAGGGGGTTTCTCGCGACCGTCTGGATCAGGGCGCCTGCGACGCCGAAGGCCAGGCCTACGAGTACGCCCACTGTCAGGCGGGGCAGGCGGAGGGTTTCCACGACCAGCTCGTCGGGGCTGGGTCGGCCGAGGATCACCTTGACCACTTCGGTCGGGCTTACGAAGCTTTCGCCGATGCAGAGGTAGGCGATGCAGGTTGCTGCGAGGAGCAGGGCGAGGATTGCGGCGATCGTGGTTGCACGCCTGTGCACGAGGAAGGTCGTGCGGCCTAGGCGGATCAGGCTGTAACCAGCCGGGCGTACACGTCGACGGGATCCGGCAACTTCGGGCTGTGCCCACCCGTTCCGCCCTGCGGAACGATTGCCCACAGCGGTAGCGGTAGCGGTGGGGGTGGGGTTCTCGCCTTCGCCGGATGGCGTCTGCGGTGGCTTCGGGGCGTCGTTCGTCATGCCGCCACCGCCTTCCGACGTACCAACGTCACCAGGAACGGCACCCCGATCAGGGCCGTCATCACGCCTGCCGGGACCTCGCTCGGGGGGAAGATGATGCGGCCGATCACGTCTGAGATCAGGAGCATCACCGGGCCGATCAGGGCCGCCATCGGGAGGACCCAGCGGTGGTCGCTGCCCACGATGGCGCGGGCGATGTGCGGGACCGCCAGGCCGATGAAGGCGATGGGGCCTGCTGCCGCGACCGCGATGCCCGTGAGGATCGTCGCGCCGAGGCCTGCGACGACGCGGACCGTCGCGACGTTCTGGCCGAGGCCCTTCGCCACGTCCTCGCCGAGCGCCAGTGCGTCCAGACCGCGCGCGACGGACACCACGAGCACCACGCCCACCAGGAAGAACGGCCAGGTCTGTCCGACCACTTCGGTGTCGCGCCCGGCGACCGAGCCGACCTGCCAGAAGCGGAACTCGTCGAGCGCCGCGGCCTTCGTCGTCAGGACGCCCATCGTGACGGAGACGAGCAGCGCGTTGATCGCCGCACCGCCGAGCGCCAGCTTCACCGGTGTCGCACCGCCCCGCCCGCTGGAGGCGATCGCGTACACGGCGACCGAGGCGACGGCCGCGCCCGCGAACGCGAACCAGACGTACCCGGTGAGCGTGTGCACCCCGGCGAAGGCGATGGCAAGGACCACCCCGACCGAGGCGCCCTGGCTGATCCCGAGGATGCCCGGGTCCGCGATCGGATTGCGGGTGATGCCCTGCAGCGCAGTGCCGGCCAGGCCCAGCGCGGCGCCCACCATCAGGCCGATCAATGTGCGCGGCACCCGCAGTTCGCGTACGACGTCGGCGGCGTCGCTGTGCCCGCCGTTGAGGAGTGCGTCGAAGACGGCGGAGGGTGCGATCGCGCGGGCGCCGATGCCGAGGGAGAGCAGCACCGCGAGGCAGAGCGCCGCGAGCGCCGCCACCGTCCAGCCGATGCGTCGGACCACGAGGGCGCGTCGGGCACCGGTGGGGGGAGGGGCGGCCATCTGACCCTTTCGTAGCGGTACGAGGCGTATGCGAGCGAGATTAGGCTTGGCTAAGTGTACGGGGCGGGTGCCCGGGCCCGGACTCGGCACAATGGCCGGTATGGCATCCCAGGCAGCTCACGCGCACTCAGGTCCCGCCGGTCCCACCGTCGGATTCGACCTCGACATGACACTGATCGACTCCCGGCCCGGCATCAAGGCTGCCTACCTGGAGCTTGCCGCCGAGACGGGCGTCCCCATCGACGCGGACCTGGCGGTGACGCGGCTCGGCCCGCCGCTGGAGACGGAACTCGCGTACTGGTTCCCCGAGGAGCGCATCCCGGAGATGGTCGAGCGGTACCGGGAGATCTATCCGGGCTTCGCGATCACGCCGACCCCCGCGATGCCGGGCGCCCGTGAGGCCGTCGCCGCGGTGCGGGCGCAGGGCGGGCGGGCGATCGTCGTCACGGCCAAGCACGAGCCGAGCGCCAAGCTCCATCTCGCGCACCTCGGCATCGAGGCGGACGCGGTGATCGGCTGGCTGTGGGCGGAGGCCAAGGCGGAGGCGCTGAGCGAGTACGGCGCCTCGGTGTACGTCGGCGATCATGTCGGCGACGTACGGGGAGCGCGTACCGCGGACGCCCTTTCGGTGGCCGTGCCGACCGGTCCGTGCAGCGCCGACGAGCTGCGTACGGCCGGCGCGGATGTGGTCCTCGCGGACCTCACCGAGTTCCCGGACTGGCTCGCGGACTACTGCGCGGCGGACGCCGAGCGCGCCTGACGGCGCTGTACGGAGATCGACTTCAAGACACCCGCCGCGGCGACCGCGAAGCCCACGCCCATCAGCATGCAGACCGCGTACGCGACTGGCGGAAACGGATCGGTACCCAGGAACAAAGGGGCCACTGTGACCAAAGTGGCCAGCGCTCCGACGAAGAAGATGATCGCGCCGGTCCGGACGAGACGGTCACCGGGGGCAGAAGGTGTGTTGCTCACGCGACCAGGGTAGTTCCCTGCCCGAAAGGATCCGGCCGTCGGCGTCTGACGGTGAAGTAATCAGTCTTGTCACCGGCGCCGGGAACAATAGGCTGGGAGCGCAGGGTCCAGCAGGATCCGGCCCCCATGGCCCCAACAAGCGCGAGGACGAGGACAGACGTGCCTACCGGCAAGGTCAAGTGGTTCAACAGTGAGAAGGGCTTCGGCTTCCTTTCCCGCGACGACGGCGGTGACGTCTTCGTGCACTCGTCCGTGCTCCCCGCCGGCGTGGACTCGCTCAAGCCCGGTCAGCGCGTCGAGTTCGGAGTGGTCGCGGGTCAGCGCGGCGACCAGGCCCTGTCCGTGGTGCTCCTGGACCCGGCCCCGTCGGTCGCGGCGGCCCAGCGGCGCAAGCCGGACGAGCTCGCGTCCATCGTCCAGGACCTGACGACCCTGCTCGAGAGCGTCTCGCAGCAGTTGGAGCGGGGCCGCTACCCCGACAAGGCACATGGCGCGAAGATCGCTGGCATGCTGCGGGCCGTTGCCGATCAACTTGATATATAGCGCGCCTGCGCAGCAGGCTCGTTGAGGGGTGGCGGTCGGGCGACGGGTGGGCATATAGGGCGTACGACTACGGGAACGACAGTGCATCGCGGCCGAGGGGCGGTACCAGCCCCTCGGCCGCGGCGCGTGTGAGCAGTCCGCGCACCGCCGCGTAGCCGTCCTCGCCGAGGTCGGCCGTGAACTCGTTCACGTAGAGCCCGATGTGCCGGTCCGCGACCGCCGGGTCCATCTCCTGCGCGTGCTCCAGCACGTACGCCCGCGAGGCCTCCGGGTCGTCCCAGGCCATCCGCACCGACGTACGGGCCGCCTCCGCAAGGGACTTGAGGGTCTCGGTGCCCAGCGAGCGCTTCGCGATGATCGCGCCGAGCGGGATCGGCAGGCCCGTGGTGGCCTCCCAGTGCTCGCCCATGTCGGCGAGGCGGTGCAGTCCGTAGTTCTGGTACGTGAAGCGCGCCTCGTGGATCACCAGTCCGGCGTCGACCCGGCCGTCCCGCACGGCGGGCATGATCTCGTGGAACGGCAGGACGACGATCTCGCCCACACCTTGCGGAAGGACGTCGGCCGCCCAGAGGCGGAAGAGCAGGTACGCCGTCGACTTCTCGCTCGGCACCGCGACGGTCTTCCCGGTGAGGTCGACCCCGGCCTCGCGCGTGAGCACCAGCGGCCCGCAGCCCCGGCCGAGCGCGCCGCCGCAGGGGAGCAGGGCGTACTCGTCGAGGACGTACGGCAGGACCGCGTACGACACCTTGAGGATGTTGAACTCGCCGCGCTCCGCCATGCCGTTGGTGAGGTCGATGTCCGCGAACGTCACGTCGAGCGCGGGGGCGTCGGGGATCCGGCCGTGCGCCCAGGCGTCGAAGACGAAGGTGTCGTTCGGGCACGGCGAGTAGGCGATGTCCAGGGTCATGGGGTGCCTCCCGGCTCCGGCTCATTCAGTACGGGCACGAGCTTGCCGAACGCCTCGGTGAGGGCGGCCAGCGCGTCGCCGATGCGCCAGGCGGCGCGGTCGCGCGGGCCGACCGGGTTGGAGATCGCCCGGACTTCGAGGACGGGCAGGCCGTGCGCGGCCGCGGCCTCGGCGACGCCGAAGCCCTCCATCGCCTCGGCCAGGGCGCCCGGATGGCGGGCGGCCAGCTCGGCCGCCCGCTCGGCGGTGCCGGTCACGGTGGAGACGGTGAGGACGGTCCCGGCTGCCCCGCCGGCTGCGGCGACGAGGCGGCGTACGAGATCAGCGGGCGGATCGTGCGCGATCGATCCGAAGCCGAGGTCGGTCACCGGGACGAAGCCCTCGGCGGTCTCGGCGCCCAGGTCGGCGGCGACGATCCGGTCGGCCACGACGAGCGAGCCGACCGGCGCCGCGGGCTGGAAGCCACCGCCGATGCCCGCCGAGATCACCAGGTCGTACCGCCTGTCGTTCGGCGCCTTCGCGAGTGCGGTCGCGGTGGCGACGGCTGCCGCGGCGGGGCCCACCCCGGCGGCCAGGACGTCAAGGCCCGATGCCCCGGCGCGTACGGCGTCGGCCTCGGCGGGGACGGCGGTGACGACCAGGATGCGCATGGGGTGGTGCTACTTGCCCTTCTTGAACTCGAACTGCCAGACGCCCTTCACGGACTTGTCCTTGAGTTCGAGGATGGCGACCTTCGCCTTGTCCAGCGGAGCGGTCTGGCCGCCCATCGCGTCCTGGCCCGAGGAGAAGAACACGCTGCCCGGGATGGAGCGGTACGTCTTCTTGTACGCCTCGCCCTCGATGGGCTTGCCGTTCACGAACAGCACCCAGCCGTTGTCGGCGACCTCGGGGTCGACGCCGAAGCGGACCTTGTCGTCCATGCCGACCGTGAGGGTCTTCTTGCCGCCCTTCTGCAGGCAGTCCTGGATCTTGCCGTCGGCGAGGGTCTTGCTGTGCGCGTAGCAGGACGCCTCGGACGACACCGACTTGTCGCCGACCGTCAGCGTCGCCATCGGGGAGGGCTTCTCGCAGGCGGAGAGAACAAGGAGTCCGGCCGACACGGCGCCGAGAGCGGCCGCGGTCCGGCGGGCCTTGGCGGAAGAGAGCAGGGAGGTCATGGGCAGAGGCTATCGGGCGGGCGGTGGTGGCCGTGTCACCACCCCGCCGCCTCAGACATCGCCGAACACGAACTCCGAGAACGCGAACTCTCGGCCCCCCAGCGTTCCCGCCGTCCGCAGCTCTGCGCGGCGGATCTTGCCGGAGACCGTGACGGGGAGACGGTCCGCGAACTCCAGCGTCTTGACCCACTTCTCCGGGGGCAGCTCCTCGGCCACCGCCGTGAACAGGTCTTTTGCTGACACGGCGGCCGCCGCAGGGTCGGTCGGGACCACGAAGGCCTTGGGGATCCACACGCCGACCGGGTGCGGCACCGGCACCACCGCCGCCTGCGCGACCGACGGGTGGGCGAGCAGCACCCGTTCCAGCTCCAGCGGGGAGATGCGGTGGTCGAACGACTTGAACATGTCGTCGTCGCGGCCCACGTAGCGCAGCTCGCCGTCCTCGCCCAGGTTCACCAGGTCCCCCGTGTGGTAGTAGCCGTCGGCGAACGCCTTCGCGGTGCGGGCCGGGTCGTCGACGTAGCCGTTCATCACGCCGATCGGGCGCGGCTCCAGGGGGAGGCACAACTCGCCCGTGGCGCCCGGCGCGACGGGGGTGCCGGTCTTCGGGTCGAGGACCGCGATCGTGTAGCCGGGCAGCGGGCGGCCCATCGTGCCGGGCTTCGGGGGGCGGCCCGGGACGTGGCCGAGCTGGCCGGTCGTCTCGGTCTGGCCGTAGCCGTCGCGTACGTACACGCCCCACGCCTGGTGCACCGCGTCGAGCAGCGAGCCCTCCAGGGGTTCGCCGGCGCAGGCGGCCTCCCGCAGCGCGGGCGGTGCCTCGCCGAGGCCGTGCGCGAGCAGGCCGCGCCAGATGGTCGGGGCCGCGCAGAAGACGTTCACCGGGTGGGTGCGCAGAACGTCCAGGATGTCGGCGGGAGTTGAGCGGTCCGGGGTCACGGCGACCACCGTGGCCTCGGCGTTGAACGGCACGAAGAACGAGCTCCAGGCGTGCTTGGCCCAGCCGGGCGCGGAGATGTTGAGGTGCACGTCGCCGGGGCGCACACCGTTCCAGTACATCCCCGAGAGGTGGCCCACCGGGTAGCTGGTGTGGGTGTGCTCGACCATCTTGGGGCGGGAGGTCGTGCCCGAGGTGAAGTAGACGAACAGCGGGTCGTCCGCGGCGGTCGGGCCGTCCGGCTCGAAGGGTTCCGTGGTGGCGGGTACGTCGCCGTAGTCGTGCCAGCCGGGGACGGGGGCGCCGACCGCGATCGGGGTCCAGTGGCCGGGCACCTTCGCGAAGCGCCCGGTGAGGGCCGACGCGGCCACCACGTGGCGGACCTGGGCGCGCTCCACGCGGTCCGCGAGGTCGTCGGGGGTGACGGTCGTGTAGGTGGGGACGACCACCGCGCCGAGCTTCATCGCGGCGAGCATCGTCTCGTACAGGGGGAGGCCGTTGTCGAGGGCGAGGAGGACGCGGTCGCCGCGCCGGACGCTCAACTCGCGCAGCCAGAGCGCCACTTGGTCGGAGCGGCGGGAGAGTTCGGCGTAGCCGGCGCGGTGTTCGCCGTCCTCGTCCAGGACCAGGACGGCGGTGGTGTCGTTGCCGTCGGCGATGGCGTCGAACCAGTCGAGGGCCCAGTTGAACCAGCCGGTGGTCGGCGGGCGGAACTCGCGTACGGCCGCGTCGGGGTCGTCGCGGTGCCTCAGGAGGGTGTCGCGTGCTGTGCGGAAGGCGGCGGTGGCCTCGGGGTTGCGGCCGGGGCGGGGGCCTGCCGGCGGGGCGGGGAGGGCGAGGGTGAGGGTGGGGGTGGGCACGGCTGGGCTCCTGGGTTGGGCTTGGGCGCTGGGCTTGGGTGCTTTTCGGTCGGGCCCGACCGGGGCTTCGGCTGCTTGCTGCCGGGTCGTTGCCGCCGGTTCGTTGCCGCCGGTTCGTTCGTGGTCGGGGCCGTGTCGGTAGGTACGTGCTCGCCGCGGGCAATTGCAGGTGGTGCGGTACGCGTCGAGCACGTACCTACCGACCCGACCCCTCGCGCCTCGTACCCGGCTGACTGCCGGTGGGTGGTGGCTCAGGCGCGGCCGGCCGTCGCGATCACGGGCTCTCGTACGGTTGCTTCGCGCTCGGCGCGGTCCAGGCCGAGGAGCATGTCCGTGGCGATCGCGTCCGCGTCCCTGCGGAACAGGGTGTTCAGGCCCGGCTTTCCGCTGCCGACCTGGGTGAACCAGCGGGTGTGCTCGGTCGGGATGCCGAGCGCGTACAGGTCGTGGTCCGAGACGCCCTTGGCGTCGACGACGTGGAACGGGGTGAGGGTGACGTTGAGGCCGCCCGTCGGCTCGGGGGCGCCGCCGTCCGGGGCCTCCAGGACGTACTCGCTGACCGTGCCGTCCGCGATCAGGGTGCGCATGAGGAGGGAGGTGTCGCGGTTCAGGTCGGGGGTGGGGATACGGGCGTCGATCAGGAAGTCCACCACGTGGGAGGAGCCGGTCACCTGGGGCGAGGAGACCCGGAAGCGGCCCGCCGCCTCGTCGGCCGTGAACTGCGTTGCCGGGCCCGCGACTTCGACGACCCCGGCCTCGATGAGGGCGACGAGCTGCCGGACCCGCTCGGCCGGCGGGCCCGCCGAGAGCAGGGCGTTGACCGGCAGGAAGGCGCGTTGGAACTCGTCGGTGTGGGAGTCGGGCTGCAGGCCGTTGTAGTCCACGGCCTCGCGGACCACGTTGCGGATGTCGCGCAGCACGTCGAGCGCGGCCTTCAGCGGTCCGTCGAAGTTGCCGAGCGCCGCCTGGTCCAGGTCGGCCCGCATGACGTCGAGGAGGCGGGCCCGGAACGCGTCGGGGCCGTTGAAGTGCTTGTCGGCGAAGGGGCGGGCGAGTGCCTGGAGGTCCAGCGGGGGCAGTTCGGCGCCGGGGTCGGTGCGCTCGTGCGTGGTGCGGTAGACGTGCTCGACCTCCTGCAGGAGCAGGGGGAGTACGTCCTCGTCGAAGCGGAGCTTGCCGCTGCCGCCTTGCTTGATGCGACGGTGGCGGGCCTCGGAGACCGCCGCCGAGGTGAGGAAGAGCGGCTTGTGGGTGTGGTCGGGGCGCTTCTGGTTGCGGCCGCGAGCCGGGATGGGCAGTCCGCTGCGCGAGCCGGTGAAGATGCGGGGTTCGCGGCCGCTGGGGACGTAACTGCCGTCGGCGGCGAAGGTGCCGCCTCGGCCGACGGTGAGGCTCAACATGACGTCGTAGAAGGAGAGTCCGAGGCCGCGGATGCCGACCGGCGCGCCCGCCGGGATCGCCGCCAGGTCCATGTCGGCGGCCGAGTCGCCGGAGTAGTAGCGCAGGCCCGGGTGACGGACCGCGAAGTCGAGCATGTCCGACTCGAAGGGGTCGGGGGCGTTGAGCGGGTGGCCGGTGGCGAGCAGGACCTTGTCGGCCTCGATGAGGTGCGGTGTCGCGTTCAGGGCGAGGACGTGGCCGCCGCCGTCCTGCTTGGAGAGCTGCTCGACGCGGGCGCGGACCGGTATCAGGTCGACGTGGTCGGGCAGGTTGGCCGCGATCGAGTCGTAGACGGCGCGCAGGTACTGGCCGTACCGGAGTCGGGATGCGTAGTCGTCGGGGCCGAGCAGCGGCTCGCCGAACCGCTCGTGCCGCCCCTGGATCCACTCGCCGAGCGAGGGGCCCGCGCCGGGCCGGGCCGGGCCGCCGTCCGGGACGCCGGAGTACATGGTGACCTGGGCGACGACCGTGTTCATCGTGAACCACTCGTCCTGGTCGGTGCGCCAGACCCGGCCCGCGCCGACCTCCGTGTCGTCGATCGCGAAGATCGAGACCCGGCGGTCGTCGGCCGGCCGCTCGCGCTCGGTGAGGTGCACGGCGAGGCGTTCGAGGACGGAGATGCCGCGGGGGCCGGTGCCGACGACGGCGATGGTGTACGGGTGTTCGCCGCTGGACAAGTCCGCGTCGTAGGCGGGCAGTTCGGAGGTCAGGTCGGCGGGCATGTCGGTGGGCTCGGGCAGGTCGGTGGTCACGGCAGGTCCTTCTTGTACGTGGGCAGGGCGTGGGCGGTGGGGCGATGCGAACCTTCGAGAGCTGCGGTGTCGAAGGTCTGCTGGACGTGCGAGAGCATCCCGAGGAAGTCGTCGGCGCCCAGGCGGGACGAGCCCGTCTTCTCCGGTGCCGGGATCGGCAGCGAGCCGGGGTTGAGCCACTTGAGCTCGCCCTGGCCGTCGATGTAGCTGCGGGTGCGCTGGGCGTTGTCGGCGTGCAGGCAGAACGGCACGTCGAGGTAGCCGCGGGCGAAGGCCTTGAGGAAGGCGGCGCCCAGGTCGTCGTCGAGTTCGAGCACGGCCTCGACCAGGGCCCTGGCCTCCGCGTACACCGGGTTGTCGGAGAGCGGGGGCGGGGTCTGCCGGGTGACGCCGGTCGCGGCGAGGGAGGCCTCTTCGAGGGCGAGGACGTTGTCCGCGACGGTCGGGATGCGGTGGGCCTCGGCCGGGGTCTTCACGATCATGCGCTCGGTGCCGGTGGTGGCGGCGAGCACCGCGCTCTCCCGCAGCAGGCCCAGCGCGCCCTCCTCGGTGCGCGGGAAGACGCCCATGTACGAGTAGAGGACTACGTGCCAGTCCGTACCGCCGAGGTACTGGCCCGCGAGGTGACGCAGGGCGGCGATGGCGTGCACGTCCTGGGTGAAGCTGGTCTGCTGGGCGTACGAGAGGGAGATGCTGGTCAGGCCGTGCTGCTTGAAGAAGATGCCTTCGAGGAGCGAGATCGCCACCAGCAGGCTGGGCGGGCAGAGTTGGCCGAGCATGCAGCCGCCGAAGCTCTCCAGGTGGGCGCCCTCGACGCGCTCGGCGAGGAGTTCGCAGCTGCGCGCCCAGGCGTCGACGGCCTCGCGCAGCGGGGTGCGGCTGTAGGGCAGGCAGTACGAGACGGGGCCGCCCTCGGTCGCGTCGAGTCCGGCGTCCAGGAGGGCCTGCACGATGCCGACGGGCAGCGGTGAGCCGTGCCGGACCTGGATCGCGAAGGTGTCGCTGAACGGTTCGGGGGCGACCAGGTCGGCGAGCATCGCGCGGGTGGTGTCGGCTCCGTGCGCGACGATCGGGAAGCCGTTGAGGTCGGAGCCTTCGCGTAAGGCCTTGCGGGCCGAGTCGTGGTCGCCGACGCGGGTGTAGCTGTCGAGGGTGATGGTGCCGACGGCGGTGGCGTTCGCCGACCGTACGGCCTTGAGTCCGCCGAGCATTTCGGGGACGTATCCGATGCCCATGCGGGGCTGTACGACGAGTCGGCCCTGCGCCGCGGCGGCGCCGACCGCAGCCCCGAAGGGTGCGGTGAGCCGCCGCGGAACAGTCCGGCCCGCGGATGCGGGAAGGGTCATGCCGCGCTCCCGGCGAGCGCGCGTGGCGCGTGCGTGTGGTCCGGTGTGTGCGCGCCTTCCAGGTAGCGGCGGAACGGGGCGATGCCCGCCGTGTCCTCGAACACCGCCGTGTAGCCCGCGGCCATCAACTCCGGCCCGTACGCGCTGTTCTCCGCGCCCCTGATGCCCAGCTTGCCGCCGATGACGACGGGCAGGTCCGCGAGGTCGGACTCCTCGCGGAGCCGGGTGATGAGCCGGCGGCCGTCCAGGTGGCCGTGCCCGTTGACGCTGCTGATGACGACCATGTCCGGCCGGTTGGCCCGGACTTCGGAGATCAGCAGGTCGTCCGGGACACAGGCGCCGATGTTGACGACGTCGTGGCCCATCTCCTCCAGCAGGAGCTGCAGGAAGACCAGGTTCCAGGTGTGCGAGTCGGAGGACACGCTGGAGACGAGTACGCGCCGGCCGGCCTTGCGGTCGGCCGGGCGTATATCGCCGGCCGGGGTGAGCGAAGACATGGACCTCTCTCAATCAATGTGCGGGGTGCGGGAGTTGATGCTTTGGATGCGGGAGTTGATGTACCGAAGGCGAAGGGCGAGGCCGCTCAGGCGTTCGCGAGCTCGGGCTCGGAGACCTCGCGGATGCCCGCCTCGGGCGTGCGGGCCTCGGCCGGCTTGGTGCGGATCGCGAGGACCGTGCAGCCGGTCTCGCTGGACATCTGGTGCTGGGTGCTGGGGCCCTCGACGACCAGGTCGCCCTTGACATAGCTGGTGCCGTCGCTGTGGTCGAGGCGGCCGTCCAGGACGAGCATCAGCTCATAGCCGAGGTGCTCGTGGAAATCGCCGTGCGCATTCTTCGGGAAACGCAGCAGCAGGCCGACCGAGTCCTCGTCGCTCGCCTCGTCCGGCGCCCACAGAATGTGGTGCTCGACGCCCGCGCGGCCCGGCTCCGACCAGGTCGACCATTCGATGTCGGTCAGCTCGAAGCCACTGCGGAAGACGTTCTTGATGAGCTCGATTTCAGACATGGAAATGCCCTGTTCCTTTTTCTTCGAGGGAATTTCGCGAATGTTGTGCGGCCCTTTTCCCGGCCGCCCCGTTCGCTTCATGAACAACTTTAGGAGCGGGGTCGCGGCGTGGACCGTCATGCATCCCGATGGGGGGAGCGCGGCAATCCCGATAGGGCAGGTGACGAAGTACAAGCAGGATTCAAGGACTTGGGCCGGAGCCCCGGCACCATGGCCGGAAGGGGGCGTGGGAGCGCCCGGAGGGAGCCACCAGCGTGGACATCGCCATGTATCAGTTGCGTACGTTCTGGGAAGTTTCGCGGGCCGGCAGCATCACGAAGGCAGGCCGGCGCCTGGGCTACTCGCAGTCGACTGTCACTTCTCATGTCAGGGCACTCGAGGCGCAGGCCGGGGTGCCGTTGTTCCAACGCCTGCCGCACGGGGTGCGGCTCACCGAGGCGGGAGAGACCTTCCGCAACTACGCGAGCCGGATGCTGTCCGTCGTCGACGAGCTGTCCGCGGCCCTCGCCGCAGGCGGGGAGATCAGCGGCCGGGTGTCGATCGGCGCGGCCGCGTTCCTGATGGACCAGGAGGCCACCAAGCTCATCTGGGAGTGCCGCTACCGCTATCCGCGGGTGGAGGTGTCGCCGGTCGGGATGGACGCGGCGCGGATCGTCGACGAAGTCGCCGCGGGTAGGCTGGACATGGGCCTGCTGCTCGCCATGCCGGACCACGAGTGGGAGGGGCGGCCCGGCATCGCGCTGCAGGATCTGCACCCCATCGACCTGGTGTGTGTGGCCAGTTCGGCGCTGCGGGGGCCCGGCCGGCATCTGTCCAAGACCCTGCGCGGGGCACGCATTCTGCAGGTCGACACCACCTGTGCCTCGCAGGATCTGCTGCTGTCCTCGCTGGAGCGGGGCTATGGCGTGCGGCCGGAGGTGATGCAGGCGGGCTCGGTCGGCGGGGCCCTGGAGCTGATGCGTACCGGCTCGTTCGTCGGGCTGCTGCCGGCGCAGGCAGTGGAGCGGGAGATCGCCAACGGTGAGGTCTTCGTCCTCGACGAGGTGCCCCGCCTGCGCTCCACGGTGCGGATGATCTGGGTCGAACAGCCCTGGCTGCCGCCCGCGTTGACGGCCATGCTCGACCTGGCCCGGCGCACCGGTCAGGCGGCCGGGGCGGGCGGCCCGGGCGCGGGCTCGCCCGGCGTACCGCCGGTTCCGCCGGTGCCGCCCGCGTCGGCGGGGCAGGCCGAGCCGGGCGAGGCGCTCAGCCGGGCCAGCTGACCCGGCGAGGCGCTCAGCCGGGCCAGCTGACCTGGCGAGGCGATCGGCCGGGTCAGCTGAAACGACCGAACTGCGGCCGCCCCCGTCGGGGCGGCCGCAGCTCGGTGTACGGATCGGTCGGCCTATTGGCCCGGTACGCAGGTCAGTTGGCCTTGCGCTCGTTCCACCAGCTCGGCGCCGGACGCTCGTAACGCAGCGGAGCGCCCTTCGGCAGGATGTACGTCAGGTGCAGCTCGATCTCCTCGCTGCTCTCGTTGACCCCGTTCAGCGGGAGGTTGCCCGTCTTGATGAACGAGGAGCCCTGCGGGAACACCTCACGGTTGCCGTCCGCGCTGTAGCGGATGATCGTGCCCTTCTGCACGGTCAGGACCACCACACCGGGGTGCACGTGCCAGCCGGTGGCGCCGCCCGGCTGGATCCGGAGGGTCTGCTCCACGACGTGATCGGCCGCACGGACCTTGAAGCTCTGCGGGGTGACGAAGTGGCCCTCGGCGGTGGTCTCGGCCGTGATGTCGTTGCCCGGGCTGGCCTGAGCGATTCCGGTGCCCAGTACGGCGACGGTGAGTGCGGCCGCGGCGAGGAAGCGGGACTTCTTCGTGCTCATCGTGCTCTTCGTGGCTTTCATGGTCTTGGTGCTCTTCATGAGGTTGTTGCCTTTCAAGTAACAATTTCCTGGGGGGTGTTAAAAACTCTAGGCATTCAACGACCCTGCTCCCATCGGCAATTCCGATACCAGGAATCGGCATAGGCCCCATTGAGTTGCCCGATTTCACTGCTAACTTCCTTGCAGCGCGCGGGAATTCCTCGCGTCATCGCTGAAAGGAATTACCGTGTCGAACCCGCGGAAGCGACACCGCACCCTCATACGCACCGCCACGCTCTCGCTGGCCGTGGCGGGCCTCGCCGCCACCGCGCTGCCCCAGGCCGTCGCCGGCCCCGCCGAGAGCGAGGAGGGCGTGCGTACCGACCACGTCATCTACTGGAACAAGGTGATCCTCGACGCCTTCCGCGCACACGGCGGCACCCCCGGCCCGCTCACCCGCGGCAGCGCGATCACCAACATCGCCATCTATGACGCGGTGAACTCCATCAGGCCCACCGGCAAGCCCTACCTCACCACCGTCCCGGGCGCCTCCGGCCGGACCGGCGCGCTGGAGTCGGCCATCGACGAGGCCGCGTACAAGGCACTCAAGGGTGTCTTCCCCAACCAGAACTTCGACGACGAGTACAACGCCGCGAAGGCCAAGCAGGTCGGCGGCACCGCGGCCGACAAGGAGCTCGGCCGCTCGGTCGGCACCAAGACCGCGGACGCCATCCTCGCGGCCCGCGCGAACGACGGCGCCTCCGACGCGACCCCGTACACCCCGGTCAACCAGCCGGGCCACTGGCGCCCGACCCCCGGCAGCACCCCCGCCGCGGGCGCGCCCAACTGGGGCCGGGTCAAGCCCTTCGCCCTGGCCTCCGGCTCCAAGTACCGTCCGACCAGCGTGCACGGCGAGTCCAGCGTCGAGGAGCTGCTGAAGAGCGACGAGTACGTCAAGCAGGTCGACGAGGTCCGCCGGCTCGGCGGCGCCGAGTCCACCGAGCGCACCGCCGACCAGACCCAGATCGCCCGCTACTGGGCCAACGACCTGGACGGCACCTACAAGCCGGTCGGCCAGCAGATCGACCACACCATCGTGATCTACCAGAACCGCCAGTTCACGGTCGACTCGACCAAGAGCGCCAAGCTGCTCACGCTGGTCAACATCGCCCTCGCCGACTCCTCGATCGCGGTCTGGGACTCCAAGTACGAGCGTGACCTGGACCTGTGGCGTCCGGAGAGCGCGATCAACCTGGCCGACACCGACGGCAACGACAAGACGGTCGCCGACCCCAACTGGCGCCCGCTGTCCGTGAACGCCGCCGGTACCCACTTCTCGCCGGCCTTCCCCACGCACGTCTCCGGCCACTCCGGGATCGTCGCCGCGTGGGCCGGTGCGATGAAGAGCTACTACGGCCGTGACGACATCGCCTTCACCGCCGGCACCGACGACCCGAACGCCAAGGGCGTCAAGCGCAGCTTCAAGAGCTTCAGCGCCGCCGCCCAGGAGAAGGCCGACAGCCGCGTCTACTCCGGCGTGCACTTCCGCTGGGACAACGACGCGGCCCTGAAGCTCGGCTACTCGGTGGCCGACGAGGTCTCCGCCAACTTCCTCGGCTGATACCAACTGCCTGGGCACACCGCCCAGTTGACCCCCGCCCCGAAGAGGAGCCATGACTAGCCGATACGCCCAGATCGCCTTCACCAGCCAGGTCCGCGGCCACCAGGCCGAGCACGGCAGCGTGCGCGGCTACGACCGGATGGCCGCCTCGGGTCCGCGCGAGGCGGACCGGCTAGGCGAGGACGAGGAGTGGTTCATCGGCGAGCGGGACAGCTTCTACCTTGCCAGCATCAGCGAGACCGGCTGGCCGTACGTCCAGCACCGCGGGGGCCCCAAGGGGTTCCTGCGGCCGCTGGACGGGGGGCGGGCCCTGGCCTTCGCGGACTTCCGGGGCAACAAGCAGTACATCACCACCGGCAACCTCGACCACGACGACCGGGTCGCGCTCTTCCTGATCGACTACCCGCGCCGGGCCCGCCTGAAGATCTACGGGCGGGCCCGGACGGTACGGGCCGAGGACGAGCCGCAGCTGCTCACGGCGGTGCGGGACGCGGAGTACCGCGCCGTCGTGGAGCGCGTGATGGTGATCGACGTGGAGGCGTACGACTGGAACTGCAGCCAGCACCTCACCCCCCGCTTCTCCGAGGACGAGGTCCAGGAGGCGGTACGCCCGCTTCGGGCGCGCCTGGACGAGCTGGAGAGGGAGAACGCGGAGCTGAGGGCGACAGGCCGGGGGGTTCGTGCCCCGTAAGGGGCGCGGGGAACTGCGCGCCCAGCCCCCACCGGCCGTCAGTTGACGAACTCGCCCACCCGCGGAGCGAGTTCCTGCCGGTAGGCAGCAAGCCGCCCCGTACGGCGGGCCGTAAGCGCCCCCACCAGCCGCCCACGGAAGTGGTAAGTCACCTCGACACGCCGCGACGCAACGTCGAGCTCGACCACCCGCACCTCATCGGCAGCCGCAGGCAACCCCACCGACCGGAACTTCACCCCGTGCAGATCCGACCAGAAGGACGGAATGCCCTGGTGGGGCCGGGGATCGGCCGGATTGAGCAGGGAGTACGCGGCGGTACCCGCGTGCTCGACGGCGTCCGCCCAGTGCCCGAGCGCGAGCCGCGCCCCGCCGGCCAGCGGCTGCGGCAGGTTCACCACGTCACCGGCGGCCACGATGCCGGGCTCGGGGACGCCGTCGGCGCGCAGAACTCGCAGATACGCGTCCGCGTGCACCCCGCCGCCGAGCCGCAGCCCGGACCCGGCCAGCCAGCCCGTCGCGGGCTCGGCGCCGAGCGCGAGGACGGCCAGATCGGCGGGCAGGCTCGTCCCGTCGTCGAGGGTGACCGACCCGATCCGGTCGGTGCCGGGGGCGGTCCGGAACTCCCGCACGGTGCACCCGGTGTGCAGGGCGATCCCCGCGGCGCGGTGCAACTCGGCGACGTACGCCCCCACTTGAGACCCCGCGGCGCGCTGCAACGGCTGCTCGGCGGCCTCGATGAGGGTGACCTCCAAGCCCAACTCCCGTGCGGCTGCGGCGAGTTCTGAGCCGAGGAACCCGGCGCCGACCACGACCAGGCGGCGGCCCTCGGTGAGCTCGGCCCGCAGGGCCAGGGTGTCGTCGAGGCCGCGCAAGGTGAACACGCCCTGGGGGAGCGGCTGCCCGGGCCACTGACGGGCCGCGGTGCCGGTCGCGATGACAAGACCGTCGTACCCGATCTCGTCATACGCGGCCGTGTCGCCGCCCTCCAGGGCGACCGTGCGGCGACCGATGTCCAGGCCGACCGCCCGCCGGCCGATGAGCCAGCGGGCGTCGAGGTCCTCGGCCACGTCGAGCGGGGCGATCCGCAACTCCTTGGAGAGCGGCGGACGGTCGTACGGCATATGGGGTTCGTCCCCGACGAGCGTCAGCTCACCCGCGAACCCCTGCGCGCGCAGCGCCTCGGCGGTGCGCAGGCCGGCCAGCGAGGCGCCGACGACGACGATGCGTCTCATGCCGCGCCCTGACCGGCTGCGGCGTGCACCTGGATGGCGCGCACGGGGCAGACGGCCGCGGCCTTCTCGGCCTTGGCGAGGAGGTCGTCGGACGCGGTGGCCTCGTACACGAGGTAGTCCTCGTCGTCGAAGGAGAAGATCTCGGGCGCAGCGAAGACGCACTGCCCATGGCTCTCGCACAGGTTCATGTCGACGGTGATCTGCATGGCAATGCTCCCTCGGGCGGTGGGTGGTTCCGCGGGCAGTGAGTGGTTCCTCAGACGGTGGGCGGGTTGAAGCGTGAGTAGCCGGGCTCGGACCAGCGCAGCGGCAGGGCGTTCGGGGTCTCCTGTACGCCGGTGACGTAGAAGTCGACCAGGCGCTGGGCGCCGGGGATCCGGGCCCGCTCGTCGGTGTCCCAGTTGGTCTGCGCGGTGCCGGTGAGCTGGAGCATCGAGCCGGTCTCCCAGTCGGGGAAGACCAGGCCGGCCTCGGGGTGCAGTTCCAGATTGCCCAGGGTGAGGAACATGGCGTTGCCGATGTAGTCCGGCCAGCGCAGATGGGTGGGGGACAGGACCTGGACGAAGCCGGGGTTGCCGCCCCGGTGGGAGGCGTCGGCGTCCCCGGCGGGGGAGGTGGTCGACACGAAGAACGTGTCGGCGGTGGTGACCGCGAGCTGCTGTGCGGTGCTCAACTCGGTGGTGAGCCCCTGCGGTGTGCCGGCCTGCCACTCGTACTGCGGGAGCAGGGTGAAGTCCCGCTTCTGCAGATACTTCGGGCAGTTGGCGATGACCTGGTCGAGCGTGACGCGCAGGCCGCGTTCGGTGGGCCGCGACGTGCCGTTGATCCGCATCCGGCGCCGGGTGGCCGGCTCGATGGCGATCATGCCGACCTTCGCGTCCTGCTCCCCGAGCAGCTTGGCCAGGGGGTCGCCGGGCAGGGGCCGCGCGTCGATGGTGAGGGTCTGCTGGTCGGGGGCGCTCAGGAAGCCCGGCTCGCCGGTGAGCAGCGTGGACCAGATCTGGCCCGCCGCATCAGCCCCGCCGACGACGATCATCGGCTGTTCGGCGAGGAAGGCCGCGGCCACGTCCGGGACGACGGCCCCGATGCCGCCGAGCGAGAACGAGGCCTGCTCGGCGAGGCCCGCCCGGTCCTGAACGGTGAGCTCTCCGCGGTGATAGGTGGCCACGGCCTTACCTCTCTTCTGGATTCTTCTTGGTGACTAGGGCCTGTCCCAGGGGCTTCGCGGTTTAGAAGAAGCCGCAGGTCGGGGCGCCCGAGGTGGGCGCGTGGGCCTCTTCGGCACCGGTGGGCGCGTAGATCTCCAGGCGCGTGCCGTCCGGGTCGACGAAGAAGATCCCGCCGGAGGCGGCACCCTCGCCGTGCGGCTTCACGCCCTCGTACGCGAACTCGGCGCCCAGGCCCTTGAGGACCTCCTCGGCCGCGAGGACCTCTTCGGGGGTCTCCACCTGGAAGGCCAGGTGGTGCAGGCCCGCGTGGTTGGCGTCGTAGTTCAGCTCGCTCTGCGGCCACAGGGTGACGAGCAGCTGGCCGTCGCGGCCCAGGAACGCGAACTCCTTGCCCTTCTCGCGGCCTTCGCCGATCACCTCGAAGCCGAAGACCTTGACGTAGAAGTCGACCGAGCGGTCGAGGTCGGTGACGTTCAGGCCGACGTGGCCGGTCTTGATGGCGTTGATGACGGTCATGTTCAGCTGCCTTCTCTCAAAGTCTGGCAAGTCTGGAAGCCGGCCAGGAGGGGGGAACGCCCTAACCGGTAAAGGTGACATTAGAGGTTAGTTCTCGGAGTCGTCAACCCCCTAAGTGTGCGAGAGTGGTTAGACGGGCCTTCGGTGGTCCGCCGGACGGACCCAAGGAGGCTTCGATGACGGACCAGGACCCCAGGCCGCTGGCCGGTGAGCCCATGTCGATAGACCTGCTCAACACCCGCTGGAACACGGGTGGAATCCCGCACGACCTGCTGGACTCCACCGGGGGACTGGCCGTCTGGCTGACCGTGCCGACCGTGGCGCACGAGCTGCGGGGGCATGAGGTGCGGGCCGACCCGCCGACCCTGCGTGCGCTCCTGGCGGCGCGCGAGGCCCTGGCCGCGCTGATCGATGGCCCGGCGGACCTGGCGAACCCGGAAGGCCTCGCGGCGCTCAACTCCGTACTGGCGCACGGCCGGACGGTGCGGGCGCTGGACGCGGCGGGCCCGCTGCACACCGTCGAGGTGGACGACCCGGCCTGGTACGCCGCCTGGGTCGCCGCCGACAACTACCTACGGCTCCTGGAGGAGCGGCCCGACCGCATCCGCCTGTGCGCGGGCCCGGTGTGCGTCCTGCACTTCTACGACATCTCCCGCAACGGCAGCCGTCGTTGGTGCTCCATGGCGGCCTGCGGCAACCGCGACAAGGCCGCCCGCCACTACGCCCGCGCCATCAGGGGCTGATCCAGGGCCGATCTACCACCAGTACGCGGGGTACGGGGCGGTGCGCCCGCTGCGGCCGGCGAGCAGCCCGACCAGGACGAGCAGCACGGTGCCGAGCAGCAGCAGAAGCAGGAACGGCAGCCGGGCCGGCTCGGCCAGGACCACGATCACCGCCGTCGCCGCGGCCGGCGAGTGCGGGGTCCGGGCGGTCATCATCACGCCGAGCGCGAGACCGCCCGCGATCCCCGCCGCCCACATCGAGCTCCCGCCCACGGCGAGCACCACGAACCCGGTGAGCGCGGAAAGGAGTTGGCCCCCGATCACGCTGCGCGGCTGCGACAGCGGCAGGGCCGGCGCCCCGAAGACCAGGGCGGCACTCGCGGCCAGCGGCGGGATCAGGACGGTCCGGTCCAGCGTCTCGCCGGCGGCCACGAGCAGGACAAGTCCCGCCACGGCGGCGGCGGTTGCCACGGCGATGGTGCCGGCGGCGGCGCGGGCGGGCGCCTTGGAGGCGAACTTCCCCGGTGGAGCCGCCTGTTCGGGGGTGCCGGCGGCGGAAGGCTCAGCGGATTGGGTGGTCATGATCAAGCAGGCTAGGCAACCGCGGGCCATCGCGGCCAACTTCTCGCGGGTACTTTGTCGGGTACGGGTACCGGGTATGCGGAGCGTGCCTGAACGGGCTCACTCCACCCGGGCCCGCCGCCCCTCCCCGTGCCGCGCCGCCACCAGCAGCCCCTTCGTGGTCAGCGCCCACCCGATCGCCACGATCGCCGCCGCGACCCCCAGGCCGAGCTCCCGGTTCAAGGGCAGCGCGATCCCGATCGCCCCGCCGAGCACCCACGCCACCTGCAGCGTCGTCTCCGACCGGGCGAACGCGGACGTACGCACCAGCTCCGGCACGTCCCGCTGGATCAGCGCGTCGAGCGACAGCTTGGCCAGGGCCTGCGCGAAGCCCGCCACCGCGCCGAGCACGGCGATGACCGCCGCACCAGGGAAGACCACCGCCACCACTGCCGCGCCGAGCACCACCGCGATCACCGTGACAATGATCACTTCCGGCGCCCGCGTCCGCAGCCACGCCCCGACCGCGGTGCCCAGCGCGTTCCCCGCGCCGGCCGCGACCCCCACTATCCCCAGCGACACCGCCGCGCTCTGCCCCGACATCGGGTGCTCCCGCAGCAGGAACGCCAGGAAGAAGATCAGGAACCCGGACAGACAGCGCAGGGTCGCATTGGCCGCGAGGCCGTGCGTCACGGACGTCCCGACGGTACGCAGCCCGAGCTTGGGCCCGTCCTGCTGGGAACGGGCCGCTTTCGTGAGGTGCACGTGCTCGGCGTCCGCCGCGAGCAACGCCCGGCGCTCCCCCTTGGCCGAGTCCACCTTCGGCGGCAGCGTGAAGGACAGGAACGTACCGGCGATGAACAGCACGAACGCCCCGTACAGCGGCCACGACGGCCCGATCTGGTGCAGCCCCGCCCCGATCGGCGCCGCGATCCCGGTCGCGAGCAGCCCGCCGAGCGTCACCCGCGAGTTCGCCTTGACCAGCGAGAAACGGGGCGGCAGCAGCCGCGGCACCACCGCACTGCGCACCACGCCGTACGCCTTCGACGCCACCAGGACCCCGAGCGCCGCCGGATACAGCTCGATGCTGCCCGTCGCCACGGCACCCGAAAGGGTCAGTGCGAGCAGCGCCCGCGCCAGCATCGCGCCCGCCATCGCCGCCCGCCGACCGTGCGGCAGCCGGTCCAGAAGAGGGCCGATCACCGGGGCCAGCAGAGTGAAGGGCGCCATCGTGATCGCCAGATACAGCGCGACCCGGCCGCGCGCCTCGTCCGTCGGCACCGAGAAGAACACGGTGGAGGCGAGGGCCACGGTGACCATGACGTCGCCCGCCCCGTTGACGGCATGCAGCTCGATCAGCTTGCCCAGGCCCGACTCGCCCGCGCCATGCGCATGGGTGACCCGCCGGATTCCCTTGGCCGGGCCGGTGAACGGAAGATGCAGGGCGCGCCCGACGGCCCGGCCCGCTCTGCGCACCGGACCTGCTGTCTCGGACGAGGGTGCCTCCGAAGGGCTGGCCACCCCGTCATAGTGCCCCAACTGAGGGCACACATCCCCGTCTGTTCATCGTCCGTCGCCCGACCGCCCTGCCGGGAGATGTGGGCTTGGCTGCAAAGAGGGGGTAGCGTGCGTAGCGCGCCAGCGGCGGTTGTTCTTGGCCGCGCGCCTCTTCGCTATCCCGCAGAATGGATGGCATAGGTGCGCCCGAGAGTGACCGGGCGCGGACGTCGACGCGGCCCCCTGGTCCGCTCCGTTCGCCCCGTCGCCGGGAAAAGGTGCACTCGAGAGACGGCGTAGGAGAGAAGCGATACCTGTGAGCGCAGCGACAACGCGAAGCCGCACCCCTGACCGCCTGTGCGCCGAGGCGGTCGAACTCGCCCGAACGGCGGCCGAGGAGGCCGCGGCGCCCGGCATCGTCGGCGCCCACGTCGAGGCGGTGTCCGAAGGGGACCGGGTCGTCACGCACTTCTTCGAGTGCAAGGAGCCCGGCTACCGCGGCTGGCGCTGGGCCGTCACCGTCGCCCGCGCCTCCCGCGCCAAGGTCGTCACCCTGGACGAAACGGTGCTGCTGCCCGGCAGCGACGCCCTCCTCGCCCCCGAGTGGGTGCCCTGGAGCGAGCGGCTGCGCCCCGGCGACATGGGCCCCGGCGATCTCCTGCCCACCGAGGCGGACGACCTCCGTCTGGAGCCCGGTTACTCCGGCGAGGACACGCCGCCGCCGAACTCCCCGGTCTCTGAGGAGATGGCGGAGCTCGTCGAGGCTGAGGACGCGGAGGTCACCGACGGTCCGGTGGCCGCGTTGCCGCTGGTGCCCACGCGGGGGTCCATCGCGGCTGTCGCGGAGGAGCTCGGCATGCGCCGGGCCCGGGTGCTGTCCCGGTACGGGCTGCATGTCGCGGCCGACCGCTGGGAGGAGGGTTTCGGGGCCAAGACCCCGATGGCCCAGGCCGCGCCGGCTTCCTGCGTTTCCTGCGGTTTCCTCGTTCCGCTGGCCGGGTCTCTGAAGCAGGCCTTCGGTGTGTGCGCGAACGAGTTCGGACCTGCGGACGGGCGGGTCGTCTCCTTGGCCTACGGGTGCGGTGGCCACTCCGAGGCCGCAGTCATGCCCAAGCCGATCCGTCCCTCGCCGCACGTGTTCGACTCGATGAACGTGGACGTTCTCCCTCTTCGCCCTGCGGCGGACTCGGGCTCGGTGGATTCGTCCGGGCCTGATGAGGAGTTGGGGCACTCCTAGGCTTTTTTGGCCCCTCCCCGCCCCTTCCCGACGGTGACACTATGCGGCTCCGCCGCGTGGCTGCCGCCGGCAGGAAATCAGCCTGTCCGGCGTTTGAGGACACCGCCCGGAGGGCGGAAGGCTTCGCAGCCCGCGGCGGCGGCCGCTGATGTCACAGTCGGGAAGGGGCGGGGAGGGGAAAATTTCCTACGCGGTACCTTCGGGCGGCAACGAACCGCCAGCCAAGAATGAGGGTGACCAGCGTGAGCAAGTTCGTGCGGCCCGCCACTGAAGGGGCGGACCCCTTCGGCACCGGCGCCCTGCGAAGGGCCCTGCTCGACAGCTGGGCCAAGGCCCCCGCCAGATTCCGCGAGGACGCCAACGCCGAGGAGGACCTCGCCCTCGGCGGCTACCGCGACCGCCTCGTCATCGAGCTCGCCCAGAACGCCGCGGACGCCGCAGCCCGCACCGGCGTCCAGGGCCGACTGAGCCTCACCCTCCACGAGGGCGTACTCGTCGCCGCCAACACCGGCGCCCCGCTGGACGCCCAGGGCGTCGAATCCCTGAGCACGCTCCGGGCCTCCGCGAAGCGGGACGACGACGAGCGCGCCGTGGGCCGGTTCGGCGTCGGCTTCGCGGCCGTCCTCGCCGTGACCGACGAGCCCGCCGTGGTGAGCCGCACCGGAGGCGTCCGCTGGTCCCTCGCCGAGGCCCGCGAACTCGCCGCCCGGGCCGCGGCGGACAGCCCCGAGCTGGCGGACGAGCTGCGCCGCCGCGAGGGCCATGTCCCGCTCCTGAGGCTCCCGTTGCCCGCGGAGGGCAGGGCCCCGGACACGTACGACACCGCGGTCATCCTGCCGTTGCGCGACGAGGCCGCGACCGCCCTGGCCGAGCGCCTCCTGGAAGCCGTCGACGACGCGCTGCTCCTCGCGCTGCCCGGCCTCACCGAGGTCGTGGTCGAGACGAGCGCGGGCACCCGCACCCTGACCCGCAGCCACGACGGCCCGTACGCCCGCATCGACGACACCCGCGACGGCGTCACCGAGACCACCCGCTGGCGCACCATCGAGCGCAACGGCCCGCTGGAGCGCGCCCTCCTCGAAGGCCGCCCCACCGAGGAACGGCTGCGCCCGCACTGGACGGTCACCTGGGCCGTCCCGGTGGACGAGAAGGGGGACCCGGTACGTCCCCGCACGGCCGCCGTCGTGCACGCGCCGACCCCGAGTGACGAGCCGCTCGGCGTACCGGCCCTGCTGATCGCCTCGTTCCCGCTCGACCCGACCCGCCGCCATGCCGCGCCCGGCGCGCTCACCGACTTCCTGGTGGGGCGTGCGGCACAGGCGTACACCCAACTCCTCGGCGAATGGCGCCCGGTGACGACCGGCCTCATCGACCTCGTGCCCGGCCCGCTGGGCAAGGCGGCCCTGGACGGGGCCCTGCGCGCGGCGATCCTGGAGCTGCTGCCGAGGACCGCGTTCCTGGCCCCGGCGGTGCCGCCCGAGCCCACCGACGACCCCGAGGAGCGCGAAGTCCCCGCCGCCCTGCGCCCGTTCGAGGCCGAGGTCGTCGAAGGGGCGGGCGCCGCCACCGTGCGGGTCCTCGCCGAGGTCCTCCCGATGCTGCTGCCCGCCGGGCTCGAGCGCCGTGCCGAGCTGCGCACGCTGGGCGTGGCGCGGGTGCCGTTGCAGGAGGCCATCGACCGGCTGGCCGGGATCGAGCGGGAGGCCGGCTGGTGGTGGCGGCTGTACGACTCCCTCGCGGGCGTCGACCCGGACCGGCTGACCGGACTCCCGGTGCCGCTCGCCGAATCCGCCGCCGCCCAGGACGAGTTCGGGGCGCGCCGCGCCGGGCGTGCGGCCATCGGCCCCCGCCACATCCTGCTGCCCGGCCCGGACACCCCCGCCGACCTGACCCGGCTCGGCCTCAAGGTCGCGCACCCGGATGCCGTCCATCCGCTGCTGGAGAAGCTGGGCGCCCTGCCCGCGACCCCGCGCGCGGTGCTGACCACGCCGCAGGTGCGGGCCGCCGTGGCCGCCTCGCTGGAGGGGGACACCTGGGACGAAGAGGCCCCGGACGCCGACGAGTTGGCGGAGATCGTGCTCACGCTGGTGCGGGACGCCGGCCTCGCGCCCGGTGACGAGCCCTGGCTGGGCGCCCTCGCGCTGCCGGACGACGAGGGTGAGCCGGCCCCTGCGGGCGAGCTGATCCTGCCGGGCAGTCCCTTCGCGCAGGTCGTACGGGAGGGTGAACTGGGCGAAGTCGACGCCGAGTTGGCCGAGCGCTGGGGCGAGCAGCCGCTCGCCGCGTGCGGGGTCCTGGCCAACTTCGCCCTCGTGCGGGCGACGGACGTCGTGCTCGATCCCGATGAACTCGAGCCCCGGGACGGCGACTTCGCCGAACTCGACGACGCGGGCCTACTCGACGCGGTCGACGTGTGGTGCGAGGACGTCCTGGACCGGCTCCCGGACACCCCGGTGCCGCCGGTCGCCACGGAGATCGTGGCCGTACGCGACCTCGACCTGGTCGACGACGACCGCTGGCCCGAGGCGCTCGCGCTGCTCTCGCAGCCGCCGCTGCGGGACGCGCTGACGCAGCGGGTACGGATCCTTCTTCCCGACGGGACGACGGAGTCCGTACGTCCCTACACGGCCTGGTGGCTGCGCGGAAACCCGGTGCTCGACGGGCGCCGCCCGGCCGGACTGCGCGCGGCCGGGGGAGACCCGCTGCTCGCGGGCCTCTACGACGAGGCGGACGCGAGCGGCTTCGAGGACGAGCAGGTGCTGCGCGCCCTCGGCGTGCGCACGACGGTCGCGGCGCTGCTCGACGAGCCGGGCGGCGCCGCCGAGCTCCTGGGCCGCCTCGCGGATCCGTCACGGCCGGTGGGCGGGGCCCAACTGCACGCGCTGTACGGGGCGTTGGCCGACCTCGACCCGGAGCAGGTGACGCTGCCGGACGAGCTGCGGGCGGTGCAGGACGGCGAGGTGGTCGTGGTGGACGCGGCGGACGCGCTGGTCGCGGACGCGCCGGACCTGTTGCCGCTCGCGGCCGGGCGGGCGCTGCTCCCGGTGCGGCCCGCGCGGGCGGCGGAGCTCGCGGAGCTGCTGCAGGTGCGCCGGCTCAGCGAGACGCTCACCGCGGAGGTGGCAGGTCAGGGCGTCGAGCACCCCGTGCCGGACTCGGTCCGCACCCTGCTCGGGCCCGCGACCCCGGCGACGTACCGCGAACACGAGGAGCTGCTCGCGGACGGCGTGGAGCTGGACTGGCGCCGCACCCCGGACGGCGTGCTGCACGCGGCGACCCTGGAGGGCGTGGCGGCGGGCCTGGCCTGGGCGGCGGGGCAGTGGCCGCGACGGTTCGAGGTGGCGGCGCTGCTGGAAGATCCCTCACGGACTGCGGAGCTGGCGCGGGATCGCTGGTTCGACTGAGGCCCTTGATCCGTACGAGGCCTCTGACCTGCATGTATACGTCGAGGCCAAAGGGTTGTACGGGGAGGCGGGTGCTGATCAACACAATGGTTAACGCGAGGTGAAGGACGTAAGGTCCCCTTGAATCCTGAACTTTCCCTGGGGGGATATACGTGCGCAAGACCACCCGCATCGCCATCGTGACCGGCGCCCTGGCCCTGTCGGCCGTGGCCGTCCCTGCCGCGCAGGCGGACTCGGCCGTGGGCGACACCAAGATCACGAAGATCTCGGTCAACGCCGGCAAGGACATCGTGGTCGGCACCACAGAGAAGAAGACGGTCACCATCTCCGTCACCGCGACGGACGACTCCGGCATCAAGCGGGCGACCGCGATGCTGTGGCACGGCTCGGACTTCGACGCCGAGAACGGCATCGACGGCTCCGCGGTCCCGTCCGCCGACTGGGGCTCCTGCACGGTCGTCGACGCGACCACCTCGACCTGCAAGATCACGGTCGTCGTCGACCCGAAGAAGAACATCTACGGCAACATCCTGGCCGGCAAGTGGAAGGTCTGGGCACTGGCCCAGGGCAACGACGCCGACAAGGTCCAGAAGAACGAGGCGGGCAGCGCGTACGTCAAGCGCGCCTCCCGCCTCAGCACCAACGCGTCTCCCGAGCCGGTCAAGAAGGGCAAGACCATCACGGTCACCGGCGCCCTGACCCGCGCCAACTGGGACACGTCCAAGTACGCGGGCTACACCAGCCAGTCGGTGAAGCTGCAGTACAAGAAGAAGGGCGCCAGCAGCTACACGACGCTCAAGACGGTCAAGTCGGGCTCCGCGGGCGCCCTGAAGACGACCGTCACGGCGTCCGCCGACGGCTACTTCCGCTACTCCTTCGCGGGTACGTCCACGACCCCGGCCGTGACGGCGACCAGCGACTTCGTCGACGTGCGCTGAAGCTGACGTACGCAGACAGCAGAGTGGGGCGCCCGGAGAACCGGGCGCCCCACTCTGCTGTTCGGCTCAGCTCAAGAGCAGCGACTACGTAAGGCCGAGCGCCGGCATCAGGTAGTAGAAGGCGAAGACCGCCGACACCGCGTACATCGCGATCGGCACCTCACGACCCCGGCCCGCCGCCAGGCGCAGGACGACGAAGGTGAGGAAGCCGATGCCGATGCCGTTCGTGATCGAGTAGGTGAAGGGCATCATCACCATCGTCAGGAACGCCGGGATCGCGATCGTGTAGTCCTTCCAGTCGATCGCGCCGATCGAACCGGACAGGATCAGGAAGCCCACCGCGAGCAGCGCGGGGGTCGCCGCCTGGGACGGGACCATCGTGGCAAGGGGCGTGAGGAACAGCGCCAGGGTGAACAGGCCGCCTGTCACCAGGTTGGCGAAGCCGGTCCGCGCGCCCTCGCCGACGCCCGCCGTGGACTCCACGAAGCAGGTCGTGGCCGACGAGGAGCTCGCGCCGCCCGCGGCGACCGCGATGCCGTCGACGAACAGGACCTTGTTGATGCCGGGCATGTTGCCGTCGGCGTCCGTCAGCTTGGCCTCGTCGCTGACGCCCATGATCGTGCCCATCGCGTCGAAGAAGCACGAGAGCAGCACGGTGAAGACGAAGAGGATGCCGGTGAGGACGCCGACCTTGCCGAAGCCGCCGAACAGGCTGACCTGGCCGACCAGGCCGAAGTCGGGGCTGGAGAACGGGTTGCCGGGCCACTTCGGGGTGGTCAGGCCCCAACTCGGCACCGTGGCGACCGCGTTGATGATCATGGCGAGAATCGTCATCACCACGATGGAGATCAGGATCGCGCCCGGCACCTTGCGGACGATCAGGCAGAGCGTGAGCAGCGCGCCCAGGACGAAGACGAGCACCGGCCAGCCGTTGAGGTGGCCGTCGGCGCCGAGCTGCAGCGGGACCGTGGTGTGGGCGGCGTCCGGGATCCGGGAGACGAAGCCCGAGTCGACCAGGCCGATCAGCATGATGAAGAGGCCGATGCCGATCGCGATGCCCTTGCGCAGACCGAGCGGCACCGCGTTCATCACGCGCTCCCGCAGGCCGGTCGCGACGAGCAGCATCACGATGAAGCCCGCGAGGACGACCATGCCCATCGCGTCCGGCCACGACATCCGCGGCGCGAGCTGCAGGGCGACGACCGTGTTCACGCCGAGGCCGGCCGCGAGCGCGATCGGGACGTTGCCGATGACACCCATCAGGAGCGTGGTGAACGCGGCGGTCAGGGCGGTCGCGGTGACCAGCTGGGCGTTGTCGAGCTGGTGCCCGTACATGTCCTTCGCGCTGCCGAGGATGATCGGGTTCAGCACGATGATGTAGGCCATCGCGAAGAAGGTGGCGAAGCCGCCGCGGACCTCGCGCCCGAGCGTGGAGCCGCGCTGGGAGATCTTGAAGTAGCGGTCGAGCCCGTTCTGCGGGGGCCCACCGGGCGACTTGGGGGCGTCGACCGGAGCGGTGGCCGAGGAGGACATGTGTGACCTTCGGGGGGTGAGGGGGGAACTGACCGAGCCCGACTGTGTTGTGTCCAGGTTGTGTCATCACACGAATGAAACTGGCCATACTCGAGCTGTTTCAGTATGAATAACCGAGTCCCAAATTGCTATCTGCGCGCGTAGACCCCACTGCGGCAAGGGGTGCAACCGCCGCCTGGCACGCCTCGTAAGCTGTGCACATGGCGAAGTGGACAGCGAAGCACGAGGCGCCGGAGCCCCTGGAGGGCCCGGTCGTCGCGACGATCACGGGCCTCACGATCCTCTGGTTCGTCCTCTTCCTGGTGCAGCTGCCGTTCTACGGCTGGTTCGACGACCGCGATCAGACCTGGTGGGTGTGGTGCTGTCTGGCCGGGGCGGGGCTCGGGCTGATCGGTATCTGGTACGTACGGGGGCGCGACGCCGCGATCAAGCGGCACGCGGCGGAAGCCGAAGCGGAGGCCGCGGCAGTGGCCGCAGCGAAGCGGGGCGCGGACGCGGACGCGGACGCGACCGACGCCTGATCGGTTGGCCTACCAAGGTCCAAATCTTTGTAGTACCCAGGTTGGAATTGCGGCCGCGCACCCATGAATACGGCCCACTCGGCGGGTGAAGGGCGCCCACGCCCCGTACCGTCGGATCCATGACGCACATTGACGCCGGCGCCGAACTGGATCCCGTACATCCAGTACCCCCGCCAGGACCTGGAGGAAAGGCCACCGGCCTTACTGCCGCCGAGGTCGCCGAGCGCGTCGCGCGCGGCGAGGTCAATGACGTCCCGGTGCGCTCCAGCCGCTCCATGGGCGAGATCGTCCGCGCCAACGTCTTCACCCGGTTCAACCTGATCATCGGCGTGCTCTGGGTGATCATGATGTTCGTGGCGCCGTTCCAGGACACGGCCTTCGGCTATGTGATCCTCGCGAACACCGGCATCGGCATCATCCAGGAGTGGCGCGCCAAGAAGACCCTGGACAACCTCGCGGTCATCGGCGAGGCCAAGCCCACCGTGCGCCGCGACGGCAAGGCCGTCGAGGTGTCCACCTCCGAGATCGTGCTCGGCGACCTCATCGAGATCGGGCCCGGCGACAAGATCGTGGTGGACGGCGCGACCGTCGAGGCGGACAGCCTGGAGATCGACGAGTCGCTGCTCACCGGCGAGGCCGACCCGGTGATCAAGAAGCCCGGCGACCCCGTGATGTCCGGCTCCTTCGTGGTCGCGGGCGGCGGCGCCTTCCAGGCGACCAAGGTGGGCCGCGAGGCCTACGCGGCCCAGCTCGCCGAGGAGGCGTCCCGCTTCACCCTGGTCCACTCCGAGCTGCGCTCGGGCATCTCCACGATCCTCAAGTACGTGACGTGGCTGATGATCCCGACCTCGATCGGCCTGGTGATCTCCCAACTCGTCGTCAAGGACGACAACTTCAAGCAGTCCATCGCCTACACCGTCGGCGGCATCGTCCCGATGATCCCCGAGGGCCTGGTCCTGCTGACCTCGGTGGCCTTCGCGATCGGTGTGATCCGGCTCGGCCGCAAGCAGTGCCTGGTGCAGGAGCTCCCCGCGATCGAGGGCCTGGCCCGCGTCGACACGGTCTGCCTCGACAAGACGGGCACCCTCACCGAGGGCGGCATGGACGTCACCGAGCTGCGGCCGCTGAACCGCGAGGACGAGACGTACGTACGCAAGGTCCTCGGCGCGCTCGGCGAATCGGACCCGCGGCCGAACGCGTCCCTGCAGGCGATCATCGACGCCTACCCGGACAGCGAGGAGTGGCGCTGCACGGAGTCGCTGCCCTTCTCCTCGGCCCGCAAGTACTCCGGCGCCAGCTTCAGCGAGGGCGACGGCGAGAACTCGACCTGGTTGCTCGGCGCCCCCGACGTGCTGCTCCCGGCCGGGGACCCCGCCCTCGCCGAGATCGAGTCCCTCAACCAGCAGGGCCTGCGCGTCCTGCTGCTCGCCCGCAGCGAGAAGGAGCTCGACGACCCGGCGGTCGCCGAGGGCGCGCATGCCGCCGCCCTGGTCGTCCTGGAGCAGCGCCTTCGCCCGGACGCCGCGGACACCCTGCGCTACTTCAAGGACCAGGACGTCCACGCGAAGGTCATCTCGGGTGACAACGCGGTGTCGGTCGGCGCGGTCGCCGGCAAGCTGAACCTGCCGGGCGCCGAGAACACCGTGGACGCCCGCACGCTCCCCAAGGACCAGGCCGAGATGGCCAAGGTCCTCGACGACAACGCGGTGTTCGGCCGGGTCACCCCGCAGCAGAAGCGCGACATGGTGGGCGCGCTGCAGTCCAAGGGCCACACGGTCGCGATGACCGGCGACGGCGTGAACGATGTCCTGGCGTTGAAGGACGCGGACATCGGCGTCTCGATGGGCTCCGGTTCGGAGGCCACCCGCGCGGTCGCCCAGATCGTGCTGCTCAACAACAGCTTCTCGACGCTGCCCTCCGTGGTCGCCGAGGGCCGCCGGGTCATCGGCAACATCACCCGGGTCGCGACGCTCTTCCTCGTGAAGACCGTCTACTCGGTGCTGCTCGCGCTCCTCGTGGTCTGTACGCAGGTCGAGTACCTCTTCCTGCCGCGCCACCTGACCCTGCTCTCGACGCTCACGATCGGCATCCCCGCCTTCTTCCTGGCCCTCGCGCCCAACAAGGAGCGGGCCAAGCCGCACTTCGTGAAACGCGTGATGCGGTACGCGCTGCCGGGCGGCGCGATCGCCGCGGTCGCGACCTTCGCGACGTATCTTCTGGCCCGCCACCACTACGTGGGCGAGGGCGCCCGTGAGGCGGAGACCAGTGCGGCGACGCTGACGCTGTTCCTCATCGCGATGTGGGTCCTCGCGATCATCGCGCGGCCCTACACCTGGTGGCGGATCGCCCTGATCGCCACGATGGGCTTCGCCTTCATGCTGGTGATGGTCGTCCCGTGGCTGCAGGACTTCTTCCAGCTGAGGCTCGTCGGTACGACCATGCCGTGGGCGGCGGTCGGTGTCGCGGTGGTGGCGGCGGCCGGGGTGGAGTTCGCGTTCCGGTGGGTGGACCGGAAGTTCCCGGCGTAGCGCCACTCGTGGCTCGCGGCCGGCGCCCGTCATGGCTTACGGCACGCCGTAGAACCTCTCCGTCTCCTCGACGGCAGTCTTGAACCGCTCGTCGAAGTCGTCGCGAATGAGCGTCCGGACCACATAGTCCTGGACGCTCATTCCCCTTTTCGCCGCATGGTCCCGGAGCCGGTCGAGCAGCTCTCCGTCTATCCGCAGGCTGAGCACGTTGGTCCCCATGCGGCTCAGAGTCGCGGCAGAAGACCGCGCGGTGTGTCACTTTCCGGAGCCACCTCACTCATATGGGTGATGTTGTTGGCAGGGCCACCGGTACTGCGCTGGGGCTCGCGGTAAATGGGGTGTTCTTTAGTCAGGGTAATGAGTTATGCTAACGAACATGCCGGACCTCTCCCATGGCGACAACGCAGCCGCCGTGAACTCCCTGCGCTCCGCGATCATGCGAATCGGGCGCCGACTGAAGCATCAGCGCGTCGACGAGTCGCTGAGCCCGACCGAGATGTCGGTGCTCGGCACCCTCGCCCGCTGTGGCTCCGCGACACCGGGCGAGCTCGCCCGCAAGGAGCACGTACAGCCGCCGTCGATGACCCGCATCGTGGCCCTGCTCGAAGCAAAGGGCCTGGTCAGGCTGGAGCCGCACCCCGAGGACCGCCGACAGAAGGTGGTCAGCCAGACCGAGACCGCCGAGGCGATGCTCGAAGAGAGCCGCCGCAAGCGGAACGCCTGGCTGGCCGGCCTGGCGGCGGACCTGGACGAGGACGAGTGGGCGAAGCTTCGCGCCGCCGCCCCCGTACTGGAGAAGCTCGCGCATCTGTAAGAGAGAACCAGTGATACGCCTCTGAGCGCCGCTGGAAGACGAAAGCCGCAAGGAGGCGAACGCTTTTGAGTACGGGAAACGGAGCAGACTCCGCACCCGCACCAGCCACCCCCGATCCCACCGCCCACCCCGAGACCGCCACCGCTGCCCGTAAGCCGAGCATGTTCAGCTCGCTGAAGGTCCGTAACTACCGGCTCTTCTTCACCGGACAGGTGGTCTCCAACACCGGCACCTGGATGCAGCGCATCGCCCAGGACTGGCTGGTGCTCAGCCTCACCGGCTCCGTCACCGCCGTCGGCATCACCACCGCGCTGCAATGGCTGCCCATGCTGCTCTTCGGCCTGTACGGCGGCGTCCTCGTGGACCGCCTGCCCAAGCGCCGGATCCTGCTCTTCACCCAGTCCGCGATGGGCCTCACCGGCGTCGCGCTCGCCGTGCTGACCCTGACCGGACACGTCCAGGTCTGGCACGTGTACGCGACGGCGTTCATCCTCGGCCTGGTCACGGTCGTCGACAACCCTGCCCGGCAGGCCTTCGTCTCCGAGATGGTCGGCCCGGACCAGCTGGCCAACGCGGTCAGCCTGAACTCCGCCAACTTCCAGTCGGCGCGGCTGGTCGGCCCCGCGGTCGCGGGTGTCCTGATCACCGCTGTCGGCAGTGGCTACGCCTTCCTGCTGAACGGCCTGTCGTTCCTCGCGCCGATCGTCGGCCTGCTGCTGATGCGCAACGCCGACCTGCACAAGGTGGAGCGGGCGCCGCGCGGCAAGGGCCAGCTCAAGGAGGGGCTCCGCTATGTCGCGGGGCGGCCCGAGCTGGTGTGGCCGATCGTGCTCGTCGGGTTCATCGGGACCTTCGGGTTCAACTTCCCGATCTGGCTGTCGGCCTTCGTGACGGACGTGTACCACGCGGGCCCGTCGACGTACGGCCTGTTCAACACGCTGATGGCGGCCGGGTCCCTGGTGGGGGCGCTGCTCGCCGCTCGGCGCGGGGCCTCTCGGCTGCGGCTGCTCGTCGCTGCCGCGCTGGCCTTCGGGCTGCTCGAGGTCGTCGCCGCGTTCGCGCCTTCGTTCTGGCTCTTCGCGATGCTGCTCGTGCCGATGGGGATGTTGGGGCTGACCGTCAATGTGACGGCCAACTCCAGCGTTCAGATGGCCACCGAGCCGGCCATGCGGGGGCGGGTGATGGCGCTGTTCATGATGGTGTTCACCGGGGGTACGCCGCTGGGGGCGCCGCTCGTCGGGTGGGTCACCGACACGTATGGCGCCCGGGTCGGCTTCGCCGCGGGCGGGCTCGTCGCGGCGGTTGCCGCGGCCGCGGTCGGGCTTGTGCTTGCCCGGGTGGGTGACCTTCGGCTGAAGGTGGGCCTTCACCATGGGCATCCGCGGGTGCGGTTCGTTCCGCGGGAGCAGATGGCTGTGGCCGCGTAGGGATTTTCCCCTACCCGCCCCTTCCCGTAAGGCTGCCGCCGGCTTCAAAGATTGTCCTCAAGCGCCGGACGGGCTGATTTCATCGGCCCGTCCGGCGCTTGACTCAGCCGAGGGCCGACGCCAGGGCCACCACGATGAACATCAGCACGAGCACACCGGCCATGATCCGGTTTCGGGTCTTAGGGTCCACCCTTCGAGGTTAGCTCTTCGCCACCGCAGGCCGACGTCCGGCCAGCCGTTCGTGCGATATGGAGAGGTTGTGCCATGACCATCAGCGCGAGCGAAGCCAAGGCGACGCTGTTTTCCCTGATCGAGCGGGTCAATACCGACCACGACCCGGTGCGCATCACCTCCAAGAACGGCGGTGGCCCGTGACCGCGAGGGCTCGTCCACGGTCGTCAGGATGATGGACGATCTTTCCGGTTACTGGTCCCGTCGGATCGACGACGAGCACCGCCTCGTCTACCGGGCGGACGACAAGGAAGTGAAGATCCTCAAGGCTCGCTACCACTACTGACCGGCGGGCGGCAGTCGCGCCCTTGCCTTGAGGGCACTCGAACCAGTTGGCTTGAAGCCATGAAGTACACGCAGCTTGGACGCACAGGGCTCAAGGTCAGCCGACTCGTCCTCGGCACCATGAACTTCGGCCCGCAGACCGACGAAGCCGAGAGCCACGCGATCATGGACGCCGCGCTCGGCGCGGGAATCAACTTCTTCGACACGGCCAATGTGTACGGCTGGGGCGACAACAAGGGCCGCACCGAACAGATCATCGGCACCTGGTTCGCCCAGGGCGGCGGCCGCCGGGACAAGGTGGTCCTGGCCACCAAGGTCTACGGCAACATGGGCTCGGACGGCGACAGCTGGCCCAACCACGACCGGCTCTCCGCCCTCAACATCCGCCGCGCGGTGGACGCCTCGCTGAAGCGGCTGCAGACCGACTACATCGATCTCTACCAGTTCCATCACATCGACCGCCGCACCCCGGTCGAGGAGATCTGGCAGGCCGTCGACACGCTCATCGCGCAGGGCAAGATCCTGTACGCGGGCTCCTCGAACTTCCCCGGCTGGAAGATCGCGCAGACCAACGAGACCGCCCGCAGGCTGGGTTCGTACGGTCTCGTCAGTGAGCAGTGCCTCTACAACCTCGCCGAGCGCCGCGCCGAGATGGAGGTCATCCCGGCCGCGCAGGAGTACGGCCTCGGTGTCATCCCGTGGTCGCCGCTGCACGGCGGGCTGCTCGGCGGTGTCATCAAGAAGGAGACCACCGGAGGGCGCCGGGCGAGCGGGCGCAGTGCGGACGCGCTGGCCAACACCAAGGTGCGGGAGCAGGTGCAGGCGTACGAGGACCTGCTCGCCAAGCACGATCTGGAGCCCGGCGAGGCGGCCCTTGCCTGGCTGCTCACCCGGCCCGGCGTGACCGGCCCGATCGTCGGCCCGCGTACGGCCGAGCAGCTCGAATCCGCCCTGCGTGCGGTGGAGTTGGAGCTGGGCGAGGAGGTTCTGGCCGGCCTCGACTCGATCTTCCCCGGGCCGGGCGCCTCCCCGGAGGCCTTCGCCTGGTGATCCAGCAGTTGATCACCTGGTGACCCAGGGGTTCATCCGTGGCCGCCGTCCTCGTCCCGTACGAGGGCGGCGGCCGCTGTCATGACCCGGCAAGCCAGCCCGCCGCGTCGAGGCGGAACGCCTCCGGCGGGACCACGGCGCGAAGGTCGTCCTCCATCGCCCGCAGCCGTCCCGCGCCCAACTCCGCGGCCCAGGACGCGTGCAGCCGCTCGAAGATCGCCGCCGAGCGGGCCAGCATGTCGTACCCCTGCTCCGTCAGCCGGACCACCTTGCGCCGTGCGTCGGCCGGGTCGTCGGCCCGTTCCGCGTAGCCAAGCGCGACCAGGCGGTCCACCGTCTTGCCCGCGGCCTGCTTGGAGACGCCGAGGCGGCGGCCGATCTCGCTGGCGGTGGCGCCGTCGCGGCCGATCGCCTGCATCGCGAAGCCGTGAGCGGGGCGGGCGTCGGGGTGGCCCTGGCGGGCGAGCTCGGCGTGCAGCTCGTCGATGAGGTGCCGGAAGCCCGCGAAGAGGAGGAGCGGGAGTTCAAATCCCGCCCTGGAGGCGGCAGTTCCACTTCCCGCCCACCTATTTCCCTTGCCTGGACCGTCAACCTGGTTTACCTTCGAGTCGTTCGAGTCGTCAACCACGTTGTCTATCTTAAGAGGCCCTCACCTTGTTCGTGTCCCACACCCTGGAAACCGCCCCCGCCGCCTCCCGCCCCACCATGGAGCGGGTCGCCTCGACCATGGGCGGCAAGGTCCCGGACGCCGTCGCCCGGCTCGCGGAGTCTCCCGAACTGCTCAACAACTTCCTGCAGTTGACCAAGGTCTTCGAGAGCTGCACCCTCGAACCGGTCGCCCGCGAGGTCGTCGTCATGACCGTCGCCACCCGCAACGACTGCCACATCTGCGTGACCATGCACACCGGCAAGCTCCGTCAGCTGGGCGCGGGCACGGACGTCATCACGGCCCTGCGCAAGGAGCAGCCGCTGGACGACGAACGACTGGAAGCCGTACGGCAGTTCACCCTCGAAGTCCTCGCCACCAACGGCGGCGTGGGCGACGACGAGCTCAAGGCCTTCCTGGCCCACGGCTACACCGAGCGCAACGCCCTGGAAGTCGTCCTCGGCATCGGCACGTACACGATGTCGACCCTCGCCAACCGCCTCGTCCGCGCCACCTGACCCCCGGCCTCAGGCGGCTTCGTACGGGCCGCCCAGTTCCCAGCCCTGGTACATCGCGTCGGCGAAGGCCGCCGCCAGTTTGTGCTCGCCGTCGGCGCTGGGATGCGTCCCGTCGTACGTGTCGAAATTGATGTCGTACGCCGCCGGGGGCGAGGCAAGCAGCAGCGGGGAGCGGTCCGTGTCCAGGTCGGCGACCAGCTTGGCCAGGAGCTCGTTGAAGCGGTCGACCTCGACGGCGAAGTCCGCGTCGGTGTCGGCGCGGGTGTTGGGGATGACCGGCAGGATCGCCATGGCCACCCGGGGGTTCGCGAGGCGGGCCTCGGCGATGAAGGCGCGGGCGTTCGCGGCGGTCTGCTCGGCGTCCGTGTAGAAGCCGAGGTCGATCAGGCCGAGCGAGATCAGGAGCAGGTCCGCGCGCTCGGCGCGGACGCTCTCGCCGATCAGCGGGGTCATGTGCAGCCAGCCCTCGCCCCAGCCCGCGAGGTGCTGCTGCGGGAAGTCAGGGTCGGCGTACTCGTAGGAGTCCGGGGCGCCGGTCGCCTGGTCGTAGAGCGCGGTGCGTGGGCCGACGATGCGGAAGGGGGCGCCGTAGGAGGTCCGCAGGTGCTGCCACATGCGGTGGCGCCAGGTGTGCTCGCCGGCGCTTCCGATGGTCTGCGAGTCGCCGACGAACATGATCCTGAGCATTCGCTCATCATCGTCGATCGGGGCCCTTGCCTGCGATGTGAGCCTGCGCACGCACGCGGTCGAGCCGGGTGGCAGGCTGGGGCCATGCGTTCACTCATGGGTGTGACCGGTGCTGCCGCCCTCGTCCTGCTGACGGCCGCGGGCCCCGCGGCCGCCGACGACGACGAGAGCTTCACGATCAAGGACCCGCGGATCACCGAGTCCAGCGGTCTCGCGGCGAGCAAGCAGCACCCCGGCATCTACTGGACGCACAACGACAGCGACGACGGCGCCTTCCTCTACGCCGTCGACGCGAAGACCGGCGACACCGTCGCCACCGTGACGATGCGGGGCGTCGGCGCCCCGCGCGACGTGGAGGCCGTGTCGATCGGCCCGGACGGGGACCTCTACGTCGGCGACATCGGCGACAACCTCGGCGGCAAGTGGGACCACGTGTGGATCTACCGCTTCCCCGAGCCCAAGGAGCTCAAGGACACCACGGTCAAGGCCACGCAGTACGACGTGAAGTACGAGGACGGGGCGCGCGACGCCGAGGCGCTGATGGTCCACCCGAAGACCGGGCGCGTGTACATCGCCGACAAGAAGCGGGACAGCGTCGGCGGGCTCTACGAGGGTCCCGCGGAGCTGAGCACGCGCGGCACCAACGTGTTCAAGCGCATGGCCGACATCGATCTGTGGACCACCGACGGCGCCTTCTCGCCGGACGGCAGGAAGCTCGTCCTGCGCAGCTACTTCGAGGCGGCCGGGTACGACTGGAACGACGGGAAGCCCAAACGCGCCGGCCGGGTCGACGTGCCGCTGCAGCGGCAGGGCGAGTCGGTGACGTACGCGGCCGACGGCAAGGCCCTGATGTTCGGGTCGGAGGGATCGGAGAGCGACGTGGAGCCGGTCGCCGTGGAGGGTGCGAGCGGCAACGGAGACTCCAACTCGCCCTCCAAGGGCGGCAGTTCCGGCGACGGCGGGGGCGGCGACAACTACAAGATGGGCGTCCTCGCCCTCGCCGTCGCGATCGTGGCGGCCTTCGGACTCAAGCGACTCTTCAGGAAGCGCTAGGGCCTGTCCGGCGGATCTTCGCGGAAGAGCCCGCGGCGTCTGGTGCGTGCTCTCGGCGTGCGCCCGGATCGCCCTCGTACTGGACGTACTTGGGTGATTCGGGCGTGCGGCGAGCGGGGGCACCCCCGGCCGGAGGCTGGGGGCGCGTGCCAGGCGTCGTGGGCCCGCGAAGATCCGCCGGACAGGCCCTAGGCGACCCGCCCCAGGGGGCTACTCGCCCAGCACCCGCACCTCGTAGTGCAGCGGGCGGTCCCGCCTGATCCTGCACGACAGCGGGACCAGGAAGCCGTGCATGACCGGGTACTTGCGGAGGATCGCCCGGCGCGCGCGGCGCTCCTCCTCGCCGCCTCGGTCGAGCAGCCGCACCCGGGCCTTGATCTCGGGTCCGGTCTGCACGCCGCGCATGGTCGAGGGGCAGATCTCCACCTCGGGGTTGTTCCGCATCCGCTTGACCTTCCAGGACTTGCCGTAGGTGCGGAAGTACGCGTGGTCGCCCTCGACCGCGATGTTCACGGGCGTACCGACGCCGGAGCCGTCCTTCTTGTGCGAGGTGAGGAGGACGGCGTACTGCTTGACGAAGGGTACGAGCGCGGGGCTCGGGCTTTCGCTGGGGTTCGTCATGCCATCCATCCATGCATGGAAGGGGCGTTCTGTCACTCTTCGCTGCGCTGTGAAACCAGTGCCTGGAAGCCGTCGATCAGAGCCTTCAGGCCGAACTCGAAGTGGTCGAAGTCCGTGCCGAAGGTGTCCTCGGAGAGCGAGGCCATCAGTGGGAACTCGCCGCTGAGCATGGCCTTTTCGAGGAAGGGCTGCTGGCGTCCCCAGAACTCCTCGTCGCTCAGACCGGTCTCCTTGACCGCCTCGGCCGCCTCCAGTTCCATGCGGGCGATGCCCTGCGTATAGCTCTGCACCGCGATGATCACGGAGATCAGCTCGGGGTCGCGCAGGCCCATCGTGCGCAGCGGTCCGAGCACTAGCTCCAGTCCGCGCAGCGCGCTCGGGCCGAGGACGGTGCGGGCCTGGTTGACCTTGAGCAGCCAGGGGTGGCGGCGGAACAGCGCGAGGTGTTCGCGGGCCAGGCACTCGATGGAGAGCCGCCAGTCCGCAGGCGCGGTCGCCGTGCCGTCGCCGAGGGACTCGCCCTGCACCCGGTCCAGCATCAGGTCGAGCAGCTCCGCCTTGCCGGGGATGTACCGGTACAGCGACATCGTGCCGGTGCCCAGCTCGGTGGAGAGCCGGCGCATCGAGACGGCGTCCAGGCCCTCGGCGTCGGCGAGCGCGACGGCCGTCGACACGATCCGGTCGAGGGTCAGGGCCGGCTTGGGGCCGCGGCTGGGCCGGGCGCCCGTGCCCCACAGGAGTTCCAGGCTGCGCGCGATGTCGCCGCTGCCGCTGGTTTCCGTGCCCTTCGTGCTGCTCATGGGAGGCAGCCTAGTCGCTTTCACAAAAACTGGGTACGGTGTACTCGTTATCGGGTACGGTGTACTCAGTTCGCCGCCCGGCAGGGGGTGGCGAGCGTGCCCAGGAGGAAAACGTGAACCCCGAGAACGGATACGCCGTGCAGGCCGAGGGCCTGCGCAAGACGTACCGGACCAAGCAGGAGACCAAGCACGCCCTCGACGGCTTCGACCTGACCGTCCACAAGGGCACCGTGCACGGACTGCTCGGGCCGAACGGCGCGGGCAAGACCACCGCCGTGCGGGTCCTCGCCACGCTGTTGAAGTTCGACGGCGGCCGGGCCCTGGTCGCGGGCCTCGACGTCGCGAAGGACCCCCGTGCGGTACGCCGCCGCATCGGTCTCACCGGGCAGTACGCGGCCGTCGACGAGACGCTCAGCGGGCGGCAGAACCTGGAGATGTTCGGCCGGCTCTTCCACCTCGGCGGGCGCCGGGCCCGGCTGCGGGCGGGCGAACTCCTGGAGCAGTTCGACCTGGTGGAGGCGGCCGGCAAGAACGCCGGGGACTACAGCGGCGGCATGCGGCGCCGCCTCGACCTCGCCGCCTCCATGATCCTCGCCCCCGAGGTGCTCTTCCTCGACGAGCCGACGACCGGCCTCGACCCGCGCGGCCGGGGCGAAGTCTGGGAAGCCGTACGGGCGTTGGTGGCCGGCGGCACCACGGTCCTGCTCACCACGCAGTACCTGGAGGAGGCCGACAAGCTCGCCTCCCGCATCACCGTCATCGACCAGGGCCGGGCCATCGCCGACGACACCCCCGACGGCCTCAAGAACCGCGTCGGCGGCGACCGCATAGAGGTCGTCGCCACCGAACCCGCCGACCTCGCGCGGATCGCCGAGGTCGTGGCCCGCGTCTGCAACGGCGTACCGGCGACCGACCGGCCCGAGCGCCGGGTGCACGCGCCCGTGCGGGACCGGGTGGCGGCCCTCACCGAAGTGGCCCGCACCCTGCAGGACGAGGGCATCCAGGTGGAGGACATCGGCCTGCGCAGGCCGAGCCTCGACGACGTGTTCCTGCGCCTTACCGGGCACCGTACGGACTCCACCGAGACGACAGGGACGGCAGGGACGGCAGTGGCGACAGCTACGACGCAGAAGGAAGAGGTCGCGGCATGAGCGCCGGACTGGAAGCCAAGCCCGTGGACGTGCGGCCCGTGGTCGACCTGGGTGTCGAGAGCGGCGACGAGCGGCGCGCCTACTGGGCCGTGGTCGACGCCTGGAACGTGGTGCGCCGCACCCTCACCCACTACCAGCGCCAACCCGTCCTGATCGTCTGGCAGTTGGGCTTCCCGATCATCTCGGTGCTGCTGTACGCGTACGTCTTCGGCGGCGCCATGAAGTCGCCCGGCGCGGAGAAGGGCGCCAGCTACCGGGACTTCCTGATGCCCGGCATGTTCGTGATGACGATGGCCTTCGGCCTGATGAACACGGCGACGAGCGTGGTGCACGACGCGACCAAGGGCGTCATCGACCGGTTCCGCTCCATGCCCATGGCGCCGTCCGCAGTCGTCACCGGGCGCGCGATCACCGATCTCCTCGTCGCCTGCGCCGAGTTGACGATCCTGGCGCTCACCGCCCTCGCCATGGGCTGGCGCCCGGACGGCGACCCGCTCGCGCTGCTCGGCGGCTTCTCGCTCATCCTGCTGCTCAGGTTCTGCCTGATCTGGGCGGGCGTCTGGCTCGGCCTCCTGGTGCCCAACCCGGAGGCGGCCGGCGGGCTCTACGCCCTCGTCTTCCCGTTCACCATGATCTCCAGCATCTTCGTGGCGACCTCGTCGATGCCGGGCTGGCTGGGGACGGTCGCGGCCTGGAACCCGATCTCCTCGACGGGCGCCGCGGCCCGGGAGCTGTTCGGCTATCCCGTGGTCAGGGACGGCAGCTGGATCCAGGACCACGCGGTCCTGATGGCCGTGGTGTGGCCACTGGCGCTCACCGCGCTCTTCCTGCCGCTCGCCGTGCGCAGGTTCCAGGCGCTGAGCCGCTGACCTCTTCCGTCGTACGCCGACGGGCTCGTCCTCGAAAGAGGAGCGAGCCCGTTCGCGTACTGCAGTGAAATGCCCTGCGATACCTACGCCTTGCCGGTCAGGTGCGCGAAGACGACGACGTTGGAGTCCCAGTGGCGGTCCTTGGTGAGGTCGCCGCCGCAGGTGATCAGGCGGAGCTCCGCCTTGTCGGTCTTGTTGTAGACCTTGTCCGTCGGGAACTGGTCCTTCTTGTACGTGTCCACCTCGTCGACCTTGAAGACGGCGGTCGTGCCGTCCTCGCGGCGGATGTCGATCTCCGCGTTCTTCTTCAGTTCCTTGAGGTTGTAGAACACGGCCTTCGGGGTGTCCGCGGTGTCCATGTGGCCGGCGATCGCGGCCGGACCCTTCTCACCCGGCGTCGGGCCCTGCTTGTACCAGTCGGCCTTCATCGGCTGGTCGAACGGCGGGGTCTCCATCTGGCCGTTCGCGTCCAGGCCCACCGTGCCGAGGTCGGCGTCGACCTTGATGCTGGGGATGTCGATGTGGTTGGGCACGGACGGCGTGAGCACGCTCGCCGACTCCGCGTTGACGTGCTGGGTGCCGCCGCCGTCCGAGGACTTCGAGCAGCCGGACGCCAGGCCGACCGCGAGGGCGGCGGCCCCCGCCAGGGCCGCCGCGCGGTACACGCGACGGCGGCCCTGGCGGGGGCGCATGGCCTCGGGCTCAGCCATTGTTGTTGCGGCGACGGAGCACCGCCATGCTGGTCAGACCGGCCGCACCGAGGGCGGCGACGCCGGCGCCCAGGGCGATGTCACCGGCGTTGGACGAGCTGCCGGCGGCCGGGGCCATACCGGTGTTGACCGAGCCCTTCGGGGTCTTGTGGTCCGAGGGGTTGACCGGCTTGACCGGGCTCACGTGCTTGTCGGTGACGTTGAAGGTGGCCGTGGCGCCGGAGTTGGCGGTCACCTTGTAGGCGCCGACCTTCACGTTGGCGACGGTCGCCTGGCCGTGCCACTTGCCGTCCTTGCCCAGGGTCAGCTTGACGTTGCCGCCGAAGGCCGCCGAGTTGGCGGAGTAGCTGCTCTGCGGGTTGCCGGAGCCGGTCAGGGTGAGGTCGATCTTGTCACCGGACTTGCCGGAGCCCGGGCTCAGCGCGAGGGAGGACTGGCCGGGCTTCGGGGCGGGGGTGTCGCTGCCCTGGACGCCGAACTTGGCGCTGTCGACGAGCTGGTTGCCGACGTAGCCGTCCACCTTGTAGTAGCCGGACTTGACGTCCTTGGCCACCGTGGCGGTACCGCCCCAGACACCCTTCGAGCCGGGCTTCGGGGTCAGGGAGACCTTGCCGCCGAACACGTCGGACTTGACGTAGGGGGTGCCCTGGAGGTCGCCGGTCTTGATCTCGACCTGGACCTTGTCGCCGGCCTTGCCGCCGTCCGTGGACAGGGACATCGACGCCTTGCCCGGGTCGGGCTTCACGCCGCCGGTGTTCACCGAGAAGCTCGCGCTGCCCTCGGCGCCCGTGTCGCCGTAGTTGGCGGTGACCTTGAGGGTGGCGGTGCCGATACCGTAGCCCGACTTCACGGTGCCGGTGACGAGGTAGTCGTTGCCGCCGTTGCCCGGGGTGACGGAGATGCCGCTGAGGGCGTCGGAGGAGGCCGTGACCTTCGCCTTGCCGCTGGTCGTGACCTTGGCCGTGACCTTGTCGCCGGCCTTGTAGCCGGTCTTGTCCTTCGGGGACGAGGTGATGGAGACGACCGGGGCCGCCGAGCCTTCGTCGGACTTGGCCGACGCCGACTTGGAGGGGGCCGGGGCGGGAGTGGCGTCGGCGGCGAACGCGGTCGCCGGGGCGGCCAGACCGATCGAGGCGACTACGGCGATGGCCGAGAGGGTGAGCGCCTTACGCATGGGTGGAATCTCCTTGCAGTACCGGGCATTTGCTGCGGTGCACTGGTTATGAGTCCCATCCTGCGCGCATGGTTTCGCCGGGGTTTTGCCCTAGAGCAAGGCCAGGGGAGAAGGTCCTGGGCCCTTGATTCAACTGGCAGTTGACCTCTTCACCAAGGCAAAGGATGTGCTTTGCCTCAATTTTTGGGACCTAAGTCCCACAGGGTCGTAGGGGGTGGATAAGACGGATGCGTACGCCGTATGTAGGCCGCGTAACGAAGGGCCCGGCACAACGAAAAGGGGCCCGGCACCGAAGTGCCGGACCCCTCTCGGAAACGTACGGGCTACAGCTTCTCGATGACGTAGTCGATGCAGGCGGTGAGCGCCTGGACGTCCGCCGGGTCGATCGCCGGGAACATCGCGACGCGCAGCTGGTTGCGGCCCAGCTTGCGGTACGGCTCCGTGTCCACGATGCCGTTGGCGCGCAGCGCCTTGGCGACCGCGGTCGCGTCGATCTCGTCGGCGAAGTCGATCGTGCCGATGACCTGCGAGCGCTTGGCGGCGTCCGTCACGAACGGGGTCGCGTACTTCGACTCCTCGGCCCACGAGTACAGGCGGGTCGAGCTGTCCTTCGTACGGGCCGTGGCCCAGTCCAGACCGCCCTGGCCGTTGATCCAGTCCAGCTGCTCGGCGAGCAGGAACAGGGTGGAGAGGGCCGGGGTGTTGTACGTCTGGTTCTTGCGCGAGTTGTCGATCGCCGTCGGGAGGCTGAAGAACTCCGGCACGTGGCGGCCGGACGCGTGGATCCGCTCGGCGCGCTCGATCGCGGCCGGCGAGAACACGCCCAGCCACAGGCCGCCGTCGGAGGCGAAGGACTTCTGCGGGGCGAAGTAGTAGACGTCCGTCTCGCGGATGTCGACCGGCAGGCCGCCCGCGCCGGAGGTGGCGTCCACCAGGACGAGCGAACCCTCGTCGGCGCCGGAGACCCGCTTGATCGGGGCGGCCACGCCGGTGGAGGTCTCGTTGTGCGTGTACGCGTACACGTCGACGCCCGCCTCGGCGACCGGCTCCGGGTGGGTGCCCGGGTCGCTCGCGATGACGGTCGGCTCGGCCAGCCAGGGCGCGAGCTTCGCGGCCTTGGCGAACTTGGAGGAGAACTCGCCGAAGTTCAGGTGCTGCGACTTGTTCTCGATCAGGCCGTGGGTCGCCACGTCCCAGAACGCGGTGGAGCCGCCGTTGCCCAGGATCACCTCGTAGCCCTCGGGGAGGGAGAAGAGGCTCTGGACGCCCTCGCGGACCCTGCCGACCAGGTTCTTGACCGGGGCCTGGCGGTGGGAGGTGCCCAGGAGGGAGGAGCCGGTGGCGGCGAGCGCTTCCAGCGCCTCGGGGCGCACCTTGGAGGGGCCGGCGCCGAAGCGGCCGTCCTTGGGCTTGATGTCTGCGGGAATCTGGATCTCAGCCACGTCGGGAGCCTAGCGGCTCCTTGGGGCGGGGGTTCTCGAGGTCCACCTCGTGGGACGGGGTGTCCAGGGCGTGGTCGCCCGGGGGCGGCCCCCAGGTCCCCTCTGTTCTCGGCCTCCGGCCGGGATTTCCCCCACCCCGCCCCTTCCCGTAAGGCTGCGCCGCCTTGCCTTCCGCCCTGCGGGCGGTGTCCTCAAACGCCGGACGGGCTGATTCATCGCTGATGAATCAGCCCGTCCGGCGTTTGAGGACAATCCTTGAAGCCGTCCGCAGGACTTTCGGGAAGGGGCGGGGTGGGGTGAAAAATGGCCCCATGGGCATCGAGCGTGAGCTTCGTCGCACCGTCCGCGGAGACGTGGACTTCAGCCGGTCCGCCAGGGCCCTGACCACCATGGACGCGTCCAACTACCGGCGCATCCCCCTCGGGGTGGTCGCCCCAAGAGACGCCGACGACGTGCGAGCCACCCTCACCGCCTGCCGGGACGCGGGCGTCCCCGTGGTCGCCAGGGGTGCCGGAACTTCGATCGCGGGGCAGGCCACCGGCACCGGTGTGGTGCTCGACTTCACCCGGCACATGGCAAGGATCGAAAGGCTCGACCCGGAGACCCGGACCGCCAAGGTCCAGCCCGGCGTCGTCCTCGACCGCCTCAGGGAAGCCGCCGCCCCGCACGGGCTCACCTTCGGCCCCGACCCCTCCACCCACAGCCGCTGCACCCTCGGCGGCATGATCGGCAACAACTCCTGCGGCTCGCACTCCGTGGCCTGGGGCACGACCGCCGACAACGTCCACGGGCTTGAGGTCGTCACCGCCGCCGGGGACACCCGCACCCTGGGCCAGGGCTGGCAGGGCGCCCCGGACGGGCTGCGGGCCCTGGTGGAGCGGGAGTTGGCGCTCCTGCGCACCGGGTTCCCCGAGCTCCCGCGACGGATCAGCGGGTACGCCCTGGACGCTCTGCTCCCCGAGCACGGCACCGACCTGGCCCGTGCCTTCTGCGGCAGCGAGGGCACCCTCGGCGTGCTGACCGAGGCGACCGTGCGGCTCGTCGAGGCACCCCGCGCCCGCGCCCTCGCCGTGCTCGGCTACCCCGACGAGAGCGCCGCCGCCGAGGCCGCCGCCGGGCTGCTGCCGTACGGCCCGCTCACCGTGGAGGGCATGGCCGCGGATCTCGTACGAGGTACTAAAGGCCTGCCCAAGGGCGCGGCCTGGCTGTTCGTGGAGACCGGTGGGGAGACCGAGGGGGAGGCGAGGGCGCGGGCCGAGCGGATCGTGCGCGCGGCCGACGTCCTGGATGCCCTCGTCGTCTCCGACCCGCCCGCCCAGCGCACCCTGTGGCGCATCCGCGAGGACGCCTCGGGCACCGCGACCCGGATGCCGGACGGCACCGAGGCCTGGCCCGGCTGGGAGGACTGCGCGGTGCCGCCCGCCCGACTCGGCGCGTATCTGCGGGACTTCCGTGCGCTGCTCGCGGATCACGGGCTGCGCGGGACGCCGTACGGGCACTTCGGGGACGGCTGCATCCACGTACGCATCGACTTCGATCTCCTCGACGAGCCGGGCATCGCCCGCTTCCGGCGCTTCTCCGAGGAGCTTGCCGAGCTGGTCGTCGCGCACGGCGGCTCGCTCTCCGGCGAGCACGGCGACGGCCTCGCGCGGGCCGAGCTGCTACCGAAGATGTACGGGCCCGAGCTCGTGCGCGTCTTCGAGCAGGTCAAGGCCCTCTGGGACCCGGCGGCCATCCTCAACCCCGGCGTCCTCGTGCACCCGGCGCCGCTCGACGCGAACCTGCGGTTCGCCCCGCTGCCCCGCAAGCCCGTCGACGTCGCCTTCGGCTATCCCGCGGACGGCGGCGACTTCTCGGCGGCCGTACGCCGCTGCGTCGGGGTCGCCAAGTGCCGTGACGCGACGGCGACTTCGGCGGTGATGTGTCCCTCCTTCCGTGTCACCGGCGCCGAGGAGCACTCCACGCGCGGGCGGGCCCGGCTGCTGCACGAGATGCTTGCGGGCGAGGTCGTCACCGACGGCTGGCGCTCGACGGAGGTACGGGACGCGCTCGACCTGTGCCTGTCCTGCAAGGGGTGCCGGTCGGACTGTCCGGTGGGCGTCGACATGGCGACGTACAAGGCGGAATTCCTGCATCAGCACTACAAGGGGCGGCTGCGCCCGGCGGCGCACTACGCGATGGGATGGCTGCCGAGGTGGCTGCGGCTCGCCGCGCCCTTCGCGCGGGTGGCGAACGCGGTCGCCGGGCTCCGCCCAATGGCCGCTCTGGCCAAGCGAGTCGGTGGCATCGCGCCCGAGCGACAGCTTCCGAGGCTGGCGCCGCGCACGTTCCGGAAGTGGTTCCGGAAGCGGGGAGCGAGCGGGGCGCGGCCGACCGTCGTGCTGTGGCCCGACACCTTCACGGACCGCCTCTCGCCGTCCGTCGGCCAGGCGGCCGTGCGCGTTCTGGAGGCGGCCGGGATCGGCGTCGGGCTGCCGGAGCGCGAGGTCTGCTGCGGGCTGACGTACGTCTCCACCGGCCAGCTCGACCGGGCCCGGACGGTCATGCGCCGCACGCTCGACCGCGTACCGCCCGATCTGCCCCTGGTCGTCCTCGAACCGAGCTGCGCGGCCGCCCTGAAGTCGGACCTGCCCGAGCTGCTCGGCGAGGACGAGCCCCGGGCTGCTCAACTCGCCGCCCGGGTAAGGACGTTCGCGCAGGCTCTGGAGGAGCTGGCCCCGCACTGGCAGCCCCCGCGCATCGACCGTGAGGTGGTCGGCCAGACGCACTGCCATCAGCATGCGGTGCTCGGCGACGCGGCGGAGCGCAGGCTGCGGGAGCGGGCGGGGCTCGTCGGTGAGCTGAGCGGGGGGTGCTGCGGGCTCGCCGGGAACTTCGGGTTCGAGGCCGGGCACTACGACGTGTCCGTGGCCTGTGCGGAGGAGCGGTTGCTGCCTTCGGTGCGGGCGGCCGGTCGGGACGCCGTGGTCCTCGCGGACGGCTTCTCGTGCCGTACGCAGCTGGAGCAGCTGGCCGCCGCTGACCTGGGGGAACGGCGCGGGCGGCACCTGGCGGAGGTGCTGGACGAGGCGCTTGGAGGTACTGGCTGAGGCCTCGCGCGGTCGCCCCGGGCAGCTCCTGACCAGGCGCTCGGTGACAGTCCCTAAATGGGTTCACGGACCTGACGTAGTCCAGTATCTTAGACGCGTAGGTCCATGATGATGCACGCAAGGGGCGAGCGCCAATGAGTTCAGTGAGCAGCAGTGCGGCGGTGTCCGAGCCGGGCCTGGCGGGGCCCGGCGGGGGCCGGGCCGAAGGGCGTTCGCTGGGGCCCGTCGGGCTCGTCCTCACCGGCTGTGTCTCGGTCCAGTTCGGCGCCGCGCTCGCGGTGACGCTCATGCCGAGGGCCGGGGCGCTCGGCGTGGTCACGCTGCGGCTCGTCGCCGCGGCCGTGATCCTCCTCGTCGTCTGCCGGCCCAAGCTGCGCGGGCACTCGCGGTCCGACTGGGGCACGGTCGTCGCCTTCGGCACCGTGATGGCCCTGATGAACGGGCTCTTCTACCAGGCGGTCGACCGCATCCCGCTCGGTCACGCCGTCACCCTCGAAGTCCTCGGCCCGCTCGCCCTGTCCGTGATCGCGTCCCGCCGCGCCCTCAACGCCCTGTGGGCCGCGCTCGCCCTCGTGGGGGTCGCCCTGCTCGGCGGCGCCGGAGGGGCGGGATTCGGTGAACTCGACCTGGTGGGTGCGGCGTTCGCGCTCGCGGCGGGTGCGATGTGGGCGGCGTACATCGTCTTCAGTGCCCGTACGGGCCGGCGCTTCCCGCAGGCGGACGGCCTTGCCCTGGCGATGGCGTTCGCGGCGCTGCTCAGCGTGCCGTTCGGGTTCGTGGAGTCGGGCGCCAAGCTGCTCGTGCCGAGCACGATCGCGCTGGGCGCGGGCGTGGCGGTGATGTCGTCGGTGCTGCCCTACACGCTGGAACTCCTCGCCCTGCGCCGCCTTCCGGCATCGACGTTCGCCATCCTGATGAGCCTGGAACCGGCGATCGCGGCCACGGCCGGCTTCCTGATCCTGAGCCAGGGCCTGTCCCTCACCGACTCGCTGGCCATCGTGCTGGTGGTCGCGGCGAGCATGGGGGCGGTGCGCACTCAAGTGGGGCGGGCGAAGGCGGGGCTTGCCGAGACCGGGCAGGCTCAGTAAGTCGCTGGGGAGGCTCAGTAGTCACCGGGCGGGCCGAATAATCCAAGCACGCTTGATTGTTTCTTGTGGCGCTGCCATGCTCACCCACACATCGACGTCCCGTGTGGGGAGTGCGCCGTGTCCGACCCCGTGTCCGTGCTCGACGATCTGCGCGACGAGAGCGCTGAACTCGACGCCCTGGTAGGGGAGTTGGGGGCGGCCGACTGGTCCCGCCCCACCCCCGCCGAACGCTGGACCATCGCCCACCAGATCGCCCACCTCGCCTGGACCGACCACGCAGCACTGCTCGCCGTGACCGATCCGGCGGGGTTCGGCGAGCTGGTCAAGGTGGCGCTCGCCGCGCCCGACTCCTTCGTCGACGAGGGGGCGGAGGAGGGCGCGGGCCTGCCGCCCGCCGGGCTCCTCGCCCGCTGGCGGGAAGGGCGCGACGCACTGCAACAGGCCCTGCGGGAAGCCCCGCCCGGAGTCCGCTTCCCCTGGTACGGCCCGCCCATGGGGGCCACCTCCATGGCGACCGCCCGCCTCATGGAGACCTGGGCGCACGGGCAGGACGTCGCCGACGCGCTCGGTGTCGTACGGCCCCCGACGGCACGGTTGCGGCACGTCGTGCACATCGGGGTCAGGACGCGGGACTTCGCCTTCGGGGTGCGCGGGATCGAGGCGCCGGGGGAGCAGTTCAGGATCGAACTCGCCGCCCCCAACGGGGACTTGTGGACGTACGGACCCGAAGACGCCCCGCAGCGGGTGACGGGGAGTGCGTACGACTTCTGTCTCCTCGTGACCCAGCGCGCGCACCGCTCCGACCTGGATCTGCGCGCCGAAGGCCCCGACGCCGACCGCTGGCTGGACATCGCACAGGTCTTCGCCGGGCCGTCCGGGAAGGGGCGGGAGCCGAAGGGGGCTTCCGGTGAGTGAGGCGGGCGGGGCGCCGCGTGAGCCGCTGCGGATAGGCAACGCCTCCGGGTTCTACGGCGATCGCTTCGACGCGATGCGCGAGATGCTCACGGGCGGGCGGCTCGACGTCCTCACCGGGGACTACCTCGCCGAGCTGACCATGCTCATCCTCGGCCGCGACCGGCTCCGCGACCCCGGCCTCGGGTACGCCAAGACCTTCCTGCGGCAGCTGGAGGAGTGCCTCGGGCTCGCCCAGGAGCGGGGCGTGCGGATCGTGGCCAATGCGGGCGGGCTGAATCCGGCCGGACTCGCCCAATCCGTACGGGAGTTGAGCGAGCGGGTCGGGGTGCCGGTGCGCGTCGCCCATGTCGAGGGCGACGATCTGCTCGCGCGCGGAGGCTGGGGCGAGGGCGTGCTCACCGCCAACGCCTATCTGGGCGGGGCCGGGATCGCGGAGTGCCTGCGGGGCGGCGCCGAGGTGGTGGTCACCGGGCGCGTGACCGATGCCGCCCTGGTCACCGGGCCTGCGGTCGCGCACTTCGGCTGGGGGCCAAAGGAGTACGACGCCCTCGCCGGGGCCGTCGTCGCCGGGCACGTCCTCGAATGCGGTACGCAGGCCACGGGGGGCAACTACGCCTTCTTCACCGGCCATGACGTCCGGCGGCCGGGCTTCCCCGTCGCCGAGCTCGCGGCCGACGGCTCCAGCGTGATCACCAAGCACGAAGGTACGGGCGGCGTCGTGGACGTGGGCACGGTCACCGCCCAACTCCTGTACGAGACCGGGCCGGCCCGGTACGCGGGCCCCGACGTCACCGCCCGCCTCGACACGGTGCGGCTCGCGTCGGACGGCCCCGACCGGGTCCGCATCTCCGGCGTCCGGGGCGAGGCCCCGCCACCCACCCTCAAGGTCGGCCTCAACCGCCTCGGCGGCTGGCGCAACGAGGTCGTCTTCGTCCTGACCGGGCTCGACGTCGACGCCAAGGCCGAGCTGGTGAAGGGCCAGGTGGAGGACGCTTTTACGCGGGCCAAGTCCCGCCCCGCGTCGGTCCGTTGGGAGCTCGCCCGCACGGACGCGCCGGACGCGGCGACGGAGGAGACGGCCAGTGCCCTGCTCCGCCTTGTCGTGCGGGACGCCTCCGAGCGTGCCGTGGGGCGGGCCGTGAGCGGGGCGGCGATCGAGCTGGCGCTCGGCAGCTATCCGGGCTTCCATGTGACGGCTCCGCCCGGGAAAGGGGCGCCGTACGGGGTGTTCTCGGCGGAGTACGTCCCGCAGGGCGAGGTCTCGCATGTCGCCGTGCTGCCGGGTGGGGAGCGGGTCGCGGTGCCCGCGCCTGCGGTCGGCCTCCCCTTGGAGGCCGTCCCGGCACCTTCGCCGCCCGAGCCCTTGCCTCCGGCTGCGACCCGGCGGGTGCCGCTCGGGCTGCTCGCCGGGGCCCGCAGTGGGGACAAGGGGGGTGACGCGAACGTCGGGGTGTGGGTTCGCTCCGAGTCGGCCTGGCGGTGGTTGACGCATGCGCTGACGGTCGACCGCTTCCGTGAACTCCTGCCGGAATGCGGTGAGTTGCCGGTGACTCGGCATGTGCTGCCGAACCTGTGGGCGCTGAACTTCGTGGTCTCGGGCCTGCTGGGGGAAGGCGTGGCCTCCCAGGCCCGGTTCGACCCTCAGGCCAAGGCGCTGGGGGAGTGGCTGCGGGCGCGGGAGGTCGAGGTGCCGGTGGATCTTTTGTGACTCTTCCTTCCCCACCCCGCCCCTTCCCGAAATCCTGCGGAGCTGTGTCCTCAATCGCCGGACGGGCTCCTTTGGAGCCCGTCCGGCGATTGAGGACAGCCTTTGAAGCCGGCGGCAGCCTTACGGGAAGGGGCGGGTAGGGGACAAAAGCGCCGGAACCACCCACCAACCCGCACCCAACGAGGTGACCCATGACCGCCCTCCCCACCGCCCTGGACCCCGCGGGACCCGAATACAAAGCCCACCGCGAGCACATGCTCACCAAACTCGCCGAGCTCGACACAGAACACGCCAAAGCCCTCGCAGGCGGCGGCCAGAAATACCTCGACCGGCACCGAAAGCGCGGCAAGCTCCTCGCCAGGGAGCGCATAGAACTCCTCCTGGACCCGGACACCCCGTTCCTGGAGCTGTCGCCGCTCGCAGCGTGGGGCAGCGACTACACCACCGGCGCCGCGATGATCACAGGCATCGGCACGGTCGAAGGCGTGGAATGCCTGATCACCGCCAACGACCCGACGGTCAGAGGCGGCGCCTCCAACCCCTGGACCCTGAAGAAGGCCTTCCGCGCCCACGAGATAGGCCACGCCAACCGCCTCCCCTCCATCCACCTGGTGGAGTCCGGCGGAGCAGACCTCCCCTCCCAGAAGGAGATCTTCATCCCGGGCGGCGCCCTCTTCAAACACCTCACCCAGTCCTCCGCGGCCGGCATCCCGACCATCGCGGTGGTCTTCGGCAACTCCACCGCCGGAGGCGCGTACGTCCCCGGCATGTGCGACCACGTGATCATGGTCAAGGAGCGTGCGAAGGTCTTCCTCGGCGGCCCGCCCCTCGTGAAGATGGCCACGGGCGAGGAGTCCGGCGACGAGGAGCTGGGCGGCGCCGAGATGCACGCCCGCACCTCGGGCCTCGCCGACTACCTCGCCGCCGACGAACCCGACGCCCTACGCCAGACCCGAAGGGTCGTCGCTCGCCTCAACTGGCGCAAGGAACACGCCGATCCGCAACCCGGGGAGGCGCCGAAGTACGACGAGGACGAACTCCTCGGCATCGTCCCCGGCGACCTGAAGACCCCCTTCGACCCCCGCGAGGTCATCGCCCGCATCGTCGACGCCTCCGACTTCGACGAGTTCAAGCCCTTGTACGGCCCGAGCCTCGTCACCGGCTGGGCGGCGCTGCACGGCTACCCGATCGGCATCCTCGCCAACGCGCAAGGCGTGCTGTTCTCCGAGGAGTCGCAGAAGGCGGCCCAGTTCATCCAACTCGCCAACCAGCGCGACATCCCGCTCCTCTTCCTCCACAACACCACCGGCTACATGGTCGGCAAGGAGTACGAGCAGGGCGGCATCATCAAGCACGGCGCGATGATGATCAACGCGGTCAGCAATTCCAAGGTCCCGCATCTCTCCGTCCTCATGGGGGCGAGCTACGGCGCCGGTCATTACGGCATGTGCGGCCGCGCGTACGACCCCCGCTTCCTCTTCGCCTGGCCCAGCGCCAAGTCCGCCGTCATGGGGCCGCAGCAGCTCGCGGGCGTCCTGTCGATCGTGGCCCGGCAGTCCGCCGCCGCGAAGGGGCAGCCGTACGACGACGACGCGGACGCCGCGCTGCGCGCCATGGTGGAGCAGCAGATCGAGTCGGAGTCGCTGCCGATGTTCCTGTCCGGGCGGCTGTACGACGACGGCGTCATCGACCCCCGCGACACCCGCACCGTCCTCGGCCTGTGCCTGTCCGCGATCCACACGGCCCCCGTCGAAGGCGCGCGCGGCGGCTTCGGCGTCTTCCGGATGTGAGGAAACCTCTCTTGAACTCCGAGGAACTACCCTTGATCTCCAAGGTACTTGTGGCCAACCGCGGCGAGATAGCCTGCCGTGTCTTCCGCACCTGCCGTGACCTGGGCATCGGCACGGTCGCCGTGCACTCCGACGCGGACGCCGACGCGCTCCACGTACGCGAGGCGGACACGGCGGTACGGCTCCCGGGTGCGGCCCCCGCCGACACCTATCTGCGCGGCGATCTCATCGTCAAGGCCGCCCTCGCCGCCGGTGCGGACGCCGTGCACCCCGGCTACGGCTTCCTCTCCGAGAACGCCGACTTCGCCCGCGCCGTCCGCGCCGCCCGCCTGACCTGGATCGGCCCGCCGCCCGAGGCGATCGAGGCGATGGCGTCCAAGCCCCGAGCCAAGGAGCTGATGGGCCTCGCGCCGCTGGGCGAGGTGACGGAGGCGGACCTGCCGGTGCTGGTCAAGGCCGCTGCGGGCGGTGGCGGGCGAGGGATGCGGGTCGTACGTGAACTGGGGGCGCTGAAAGGCGAGTTGGAGGCCGCCGGGGCCGAAGCCCTCAGCGCTTTCGGTGACGGCGAGGTCTTCGTCGAGCCGTACGTCGAGGGCGGCCGCCACGTCGAGGTGCAGATCCTCGCCGACACCCACGGCACGGTCTGGGCCCTCGGCACCCGCGACTGCTCGCTCCAGCGCCGCCACCAGAAGGTCATCGAGGAGGCCCCCGCGCCGGGGCTGGGCAAAGAAGTGACCGCAGAGCTGGGGGAGTTGGCCGTACGTGCCGCGCGCGCGACCGCGTACGAAGGGGCCGGAACCGTCGAGTTCCTTGTCGCCGACGACGGCCGGGCGCACTTCCTGGAGATGAACACCAGGCTCCAGGTCGAACACCCGGTGACAGAGGCCGTGTTCGGGCTCGATCTGGTGGCCCTGCAGATCCAGGTCGCCGAAGGGGTGGCCCTGGACCCGGAGCCTCCGTCCCCGCGCGGTCACGCCGTCGAGGCCCGCCTCTACGCCGAGGACCCGGCGGCCGACTGGGCGCCGCAGACCGGCACCCTGTACCGCCTCGACGTGCCCGCCCGCCGCGAAGCGGCTGATAGATACTGTCGCCTGGACACCGGCTACACCGACGGCGACGCGATCGGTGTGCACTACGACCCGATGCTCGCCAAGGCGGTCGCGTACGCCCCCACCCGCGCGGAGGCGATCCGCAAGCTGGCGGGCGCCCTGGAGCGGGCCGCCGTCCACGGGCCGGTCACCAACCGCCAGTTGCTCGTACGTTCCCTGCGGCACCCCGAGTTCACGGGGGCCCGCATGGACACCGGCTTCTACACACGCCACCTCGCCGAGCTCACCGCGCCCGCCGGGGACCCGTACGCCCCTCTCGCCGCAGCCCTCGCCGACGCACACGGCCGGTCCCGGTTCGGCGGCTACCGCAACCTGCCCTCGCAGGACCAGGTCAAGCGGTACCGGAGCGAGCCGGACGGCGTCGAGCACGAGGTGCGCTACCGGCACACCCGGGCCGGCCTCACCGCGGACGGGGTACGGGTGGTCGCCGTCGCCCGCGACCGGGTCGTCCTCGAAGTCGACGGCGTTCAGCGGCAGTTCGAGGTGTCGACGTACGGCCCTCGCATCCACGTGGGCGGCACGACGCTCACCGCCCTGCCCCGCTTCCCCGAGGCCGCCGACCACCGGGCGCCCGGCTCGCTGCTCGCGCCCATGCCCGGCACGGTCGTCCGGCTCGCCGCGTCGCTGACCGAGGGCGACCGGGTGGAGGCGGGCCAACCCCTCATCTGGCTGGAGGCCATGAAGATGGAGCACCGCATCACCGCTCCGGTCTCCGGCACGCTCACCGCACTGCACGCCGCACCCGGCCGCCAGGTCGAGGTCGGCGCCCTGCTGGCCGTCGTACAGGAGGAGGACATCGCATGAGCCCCGTCATCGAATCCCAGGAACACAAGGACCTGCGCGCCGCCGTGGCCGCGCTCGGCACGCGGTACGGCCGCGACTACATGACCAAGGTCGTACGCGAATCCGGGCACCCCGACGAACTGTGGGCGGAGGCCGCCAAGCTCGGCTACCTCGGGGTGAACCTGCCCGAGGAGTACGGCGGCGGGGGAGGCGGCATAGCCGAACTGTCCATTGTCCTGGAGGAGTTGGGCGCGGCGGGCAGCCCGCTCCTGATGATGGTCGTGTCGCCCGCGATCTGCGGCACGGTCATCGCGCGCTTCGGCACCCAGGAGCAGAAGCGCGAGTGGCTGCCGGGGCTCGCGGACGGCTCGCGGACCATGGCCTTCGGCATCACCGAGCCCGACGCGGGCTCCAACTCGCACCGCATCACGACCACGGCCCGCCGGGACGGCGACGACTGGCTGCTCACCGGCCGCAAGGTCTTCATCTCGGGCGTCGACATCGCGGACGCGACGCTCATCGTGGGCCGCACCGAGGACTCCCGCACGGGCAAGCTGAAGCCCTGCCTGTTCATCGTCCCGCGCGATGCTCCCGGCTTCCAGCGCCACCAGATCGACATGGAACTCCAGGCCCCGGAGAAGCAGTTCGAGCTCGTGCTCGACGACGTACGGCTGCCCGCGTCCGCCCTGGTCGGGGACGAGGACGCCGGTCTGCTGCAGCTGTTCGCCGGGCTCAACCCCGAGCGCATCATGACGGCGGCGTTCGCGGTGGGCATGGGGCGGTACGCGCTGGGGCGGGCCGTCTCCTACGCGAAGGAGCGGCAGGTCTGGAAGGCGCCGATCGGGGCGCACCAGGCGATCGCGCATCCGCTCGCGCAGTCGCACGTCGAGCTGGAGCTGGCGCGGCTGATGATGCAGAAGGCTGCCGCCCTGTACGACGCGGGGGATGACGTGGGGGCGGGGGAGGCGGCGAACATGGCGAAGTTCGCGGCGGGGGATGCGTGCGTGAAGGCGGTGGACCAGGCGGTCCACACCCTGGGCGGCAATGGGCTCACCCGTGAGTACGGGCTGGCCTCGCTGATCGTGGCCTCGCGGGTGGCCCGGATCGCTCCGGTGAGCCGGGACATGATCCTGAACTACGTCTCGCATCAGACGCTGGGGCTGCCGAAGAGCTACTAGTTCCCCACCCCGCCCCTTCCCGAAATCCTGCGGAGCTGTGTCCTCAAACGCCGGACGGGCTGATTCATCAGCCATGAATCAGCCCGTCCGGCGTTTGAGGACAATCTTTAGAAGCCGGCGGCAGCCTTACGGGAAGGGGCGGGTAGGGGAGAAAATCCACCGCACAACCCACCCCGCCGCACCAGGAGGGCCCAACAGATGGTGTTCCACAGCGACTTCGGAGACGTCGACCCGGTCAACGAGCCCATCCACGACGCAGTCCTGGGCCAAGCGGCCAAGTTCGGCGAGATCCCCGCCCTGATCGACGGAGTCGAGGGCACCACCCTCACCTACGCCCAACTCGACAGCGCCCACCGAAGGCTCGCCGCGGCCCTCGCAGAGGCCGGCGTCGCCAAGGGCGACGTCATCGCCCTGCACAGCCCCAACACCGTCGCCTGGCCCACGGCCTTCTACGCCGCAGCCCGCGCCGGCGCGAGCGTCACCACGGTCCACCCCCTCTACACCCCGGAGGAATTCGCCACCCAGCTCCGCGACGCGCACGCAAGCTGGATCATCACGGTCTCCCCGCTCGCCGCGACCGCCCGCGCCGCCGCCGAACTCGCGGGCGGCATAAGGGAGATATTCATCTGCGACCAGGCGACCGAGGAGGGCGAGGGCAGCGGCCACCGCTCCCTCATCGACCTCCTGCTCACCACCACCGCCCCCGAGCCGGACATCGCCATCGACCCGACCGAGGACATCGCCGTACTCCCGTACTCCTCGGGCACCACGGGCGTCCCCAAGGGCGTGATGCTCACCCACCGCTCCATCGTCACCAACCTGAACCAGCTCTACCCGTCGATCCAGATGGCCCCGGGCGACCGCATCCTCGCCGTGCTGCCGTTCTTCCACATCTACGGCCTCACCGCCCTGATGAACGCACCCCTGCGGCACGGCGCGACCGTCGTCGTGCTGCCCCGCTTCACCCTGGAGACGTTCCTCGCGGCGATCGAGAAGCACCGCATCACGGGCCTGTTCGTGGCCCCGCCGATCGTCCTGGCGCTGGCCAAGCACCCGGCGGTCGCGCAGTACGACCTCTCCTCGCTCCGCTACATCATCAGCTCCGCCGCGCCCCTGGACGCCGAGCTCGCCGCGGCCTGCTCCGAGCGGCTGGGGCTGCCCCCGATCCTGCAGGGGTACGGCATGACGGAGCTGTCCCCGGTCACCCACGTCGTCCCCCTCGCGGCGACCGACCCGCCGCCCGGCACGGTCGGCAAGCTGATCGCCTCCACCGAGATGCGGCTGACCTCCCTCGGCGACCCGGCCAAGGACGCCGCCCCGGGAGAGGTGGGCGAGGTCGCCATCCGCGGGCCCCAGGTGATGAAGGGCTACCTCGGCCGCCCGCAGGCCACCGCCGAGATGATCGACGCCGACGGCTGGCTGCACACCGGTGACATCGGCCGGGTCGACGAGGACGGCTGGCTCTTCGTCGTCGACCGCGTGAAGGAACTCATCAAGTACAAGGGCTTCCAGGTCGCGCCCGCCGAACTGGAGGCGCTCCTGCTCACCCACCCCGCCATCGCCGACGCCGCCGTCATCGGGGTATACGACGAGGAGGGCACGGAGATCCCCAAGGCCTTCGTCGTCCCCCAGCCGGCAACCGGGCTCACCGCCGACGACGTCATGACGTACGTCGCCGAACAGGTGGCCCCGCACAAGAAGATCCGCCGCGTCGAGTTCATCGAGGCGGTGCCACGCGCGGCCACGGGGAAGATCCTCCGCCGCGAACTGCGTGACAGGGAGAAGCAGAGTTCATGATCCGCAGCCATGACCGGGGCATCACCACACTCACCCTGGATGCCCCGGCCAACCGCAACGCCCTCTCGGCCAAGCTGGTCGCCTCCCTCACCGAGGCCCTGACCGACTGTGCCGCCGACCCGGACGTACGCGCCGTCGTCCTCACCCACACCGGGTCCACCTTCAGCGCGGGCGCCGACCTGCGCGAGCCGCCCAGCCTGTACACCTTCGTCGACCTGATGCGGCAGATCGTGACCCTGCCCAAGCCGGTCGTCGCCCGCGTGGACGGGCACGCGCGCGCGGGCGGCCTCGGCCTGCTCGGCGCCTGCGACCTCGCGCTGGCCTCCCGGACCTCCGATTTCGCGTTCACGGAGGTACGTATCGGCGTCGCGCCCGCCGTCATCTCGATGCCGCTCCTGCCCCGCATGGAACCCCGCGCGGCCGCCCGCTACTACCTCACGGGCGAACGCTTCGACGCGGAGCACGCGGCCGCCGCAGGCCTGATCACCGAGGCCGCGGACGACGTCGACGACGCGCTCACCGGCGTACTCGAAAGCCTGCGCAAGGCGTCCCCGCAGGGCCTGGCGGAGGCGAAACGCCTGGTCACGGCTAGAGTCCTGGAAGCCTTCGAGCGCGACGCGGAGGACCTGGTGCAGCGCTCGGCCTCGCTCTTCGCGTCGCCCGCGGCCCGCGAGGGCATGACCGCCTTCCTCGAACGACGGGACCCCGCATGGGTGTTGTGACCCAGGCCGACCGCCATCCCAAGCAGGACCGCAGTCGCGCCACCCGCCAGCGCCTCCTGGAAGCCGCCGTCGCCTGCCTCGCCGACCTCGGCTGGGCGGGCTCCACGGTCTCCGTCGTCGCCGAGCGCGCGGGCGTCTCGCGGGGCGCGGCACAGCACCACTTCCCGACGCGCGAGGTCCTGTTCACGGCGGCCGTCGAGTACGTCGCCGAACAGCGCTCGACCGCCCTCAAGTCCCTCACCGCCGAGGACCGCCGCTCCGTGGTCGCGGCCCTCGTCGACCTCTACACCGGCCCCCTGTTCCGGGCCGCCCTGCACCTGTGGGTCGCGGCATCGAACGAGGACCAGCTGCACGCGCGGGTGACGGAGCTGGAGGCGCGGGTGGGCCGGGAGACCCACCGGATAGCGGTGCGGTTGCTCGGCGCGGACGAGTCACATCCGGGCGTACGCGAGACGGTGCAGGGTCTGCTGGACATGGCACGGGGGCTGGGCCTGGCGAACCTGCTGACGGATGACGGGGCGAGGCGGGAGCGGGTGGTGGCTCAGTGGGCGAACCTCATCGATGAGGCGCTCTAGTCAGCCTGTCCGGCGTTTGAGGACGAAGGGGGTCTGGGGCGCAGCCCCAGGACCTCAGTCCACCCACCCCAAGCTCCGCAGGATTTAGGGAAGGGGCGGGGAGGGGCAAATATCCGGGGGTCTGGGGGCGGAGCCCTCAGAGGCCTCAAGGAGAGAGCCGCTCCACCTTCCAGCCGCCCTCGCCGAGAGCCACGTACCGCAGCCGATCGTGCAGCCGGTTCGCCCGCCCCTGCCAGAACTCCACCGCATCCGGCACCACCCGCACCCCACCCCAGTGCGGCGGCACCGGAACCTGCTCGCCCTCCGGGTAGCGCGCCGCCAACTCCGCGTAGGCGCGATCGAGTTCCTCGCGCCCGGCGAGCACCGACGACTGGGCGCTGGCCCACGCCCCGAGCTGCGACCCGTGCGGCCGGGTCCGGAAGTACGCCGCCGTCTCGTCCCGCCCGACCCGCTCCGCCGTACCGGTGACGATCACCTGACGGGAAATCGGATGCCACGGGAAGAGCAGCGAGACATACGGGTTGGCCTCGATCTCACGGGCCTTGCGCGAGCCGTAGTTGGTGTAGAAGACGAAGCCCTGCTCGTCATATCCCTTGAGCAGCACGGTCCGTGAACTGGGCCGCCCCTCGGCATCGGCGGTCGCCACGACCATCGCGTTGGGCTCGTGCAGACCGCTGTCCGCCGCCTCCTTGAACCAGCGGGCGAACTGCGCCACGGGCTCGTCCGCGAGGGCGACCTCGTCGAACTCCTGGCTGCGGTACTGCTCACGCATGGCGGCGGGGTCGAGTGCGCGATCATTCACGACACCATCTTGCCGTACGGCTCCGGCGTACGGTCGAGTGTGGCCTGTGGCACTCAGTGCCGTTGGAACTCCCGAAGGGTGGCACTAAGGGATATCGTCCTGCCCCACGGGGCATCACCCTTCAGTGGCCGGGCCCGGCCTCGAGTCCAGGGACGGACCGGGGAAGCAAGCCCCTGCATCCTGTCGCGTACTTCGAGAACTTCGACCAGTTCGAGTACTTCCCATACTTCACGAGGAGCCGCCTGATGTCCGACTTCGTACCCGGTCTTGAAGGGGTCGTCGCGTTCGAGACGGAGATCGCCGAACCCGACAAGGAGGGCGGCGCGCTCCGCTATCGCGGCGTCGACATCGAGGACCTGGTGGGCCACGTGTCCTTCGGGAACGTGTGGGGCCTCCTCGTCGACGGCGCCTTCGACCCCGGACTGCCCCCGGCCGAGCCCTTCCCGATCCCGGTGCACTCGGGGGACATCCGGGTCGACGTACAGTCCGCGCTCTCGATGCTCGCTCCCGTCTGGGGGCTGCGCCCGCTGCTCGACATCGACGAGGCGCAGGCCCGTGACGACCTCGCCCGGGCCGCCGTGATGGCGCTGTCGTTCGTCGCGCAGTCGGCGCGTGGGCAGGGGCTGCCGATGGTGCCGCAGAGCGAGATCGACAAGGCCAAGACGGTGGTCGAGCGCTTCATGATCCGCTGGCGCGGGGAGCCGGACCCCAAGCACGTCAAGGCAGTTGACGCGTACTGGACCTCGGCCGCCGAGCACGGCATGAACGCCTCGACGTTCACCGCCCGGGTCATCGCGTCGACGGGCGCGGACGTCGCGGCGGCCCTGTCGGGCGCGGTCGGGGCCATGTCCGGGCCGCTGCACGGCGGGGCGCCCTCCCGGGTCCTCGGCATGATCGAGGAGATCGAGCGCACGGGTGACGCGGAGGCGTACGTCCGCCAGGCCCTCGACAAGGGCGAACGTCTGATGGGCTTCGGCCACCGGGTCTACCGGGCGGAGGACCCCCGGGCCCGCGTGCTGCGCCGCACGGCGCGGGAGTTGGGTGCGCCGCGCTTCGAGGTCGCTGAGGCCCTGGAGAAGGCGGCCCTGGCGGAGCTCCACGCCCGCCGCCCCGACCGTGTCCTCGCGACCAACGTCGAGTTCTGGGCGGCGATCGTCCTGGACTTCGCGGAGGTGCCGGCGCACATGTTCACGTCGATGTTCACGTGCGCCCGTACGGCGGGTTGGTCGGCGCACATCCTTGAGCAGAAGCGGACGGGTCGGCTGGTCCGGCCCTCGGCGCGGTACGTGGGGCCGGCTTCGCGTAGTCCGCAGGACGTGTCGGGGTACGAAGGGATTTAGTCCCCGACCCGACCCGACCCGACCCGACCCGACCCGACCCGACCCGACCCGACCCGACCCTTCCCGTAAGGCTGCCGCCGGCTTCAAGGACTGTCCTCAAGCGCCGGACGGGCTGATTCGTCAGCCCGTCCGGCGCTTGAGGATTCAGCCCGTCAGAACCCCGTCCAGGAATGGCTCAATCGCAGCCCGCCAAGCCTCCGGCTGGTCGTAGTGGACGAGATGTCCCGCATCAGGAACCTCCGCGTACGCCCCACGAGGCAGCACGCGCACCATCTCCTGGGCCTCGGCGCGGCCCAACTCCCCATCCAGGCCCCGAACGACGAGCGCAGGACACTGCACCTGGGCCAGCTCCTCCCAGTGCGCGTCGTACACCCACGTCTCCCGCGACACCAGCATCTGATCCCGCGAGAAGACGGGCCGCCACCCGTCGTCGGACTCGGTCATCACCTCGGCGTAGAAAGAACCCCGCGCGGGATTGGGCCGCTCGACCCAGGGGTCGTCCTCCCCGAACCACTTGCGCACGTCCGCCAGCGTGGCGAAGGGCAGTGGCCAGGCCCGGAACCAGTCGGCCCACTCCCGCTGGGAGGCGGCGCCGAGCGCCGAGGCCCGCATGTCGCAGATGACCAGACCCCGCACGAGGTCGGGCCGGCGCGCGGCCAGCTGCCACGCGGTGAGCGCTCCCATGGAGTGGCCTATGACGACGGCGGGCGCGAGCCCGAGCTGCTCCAGGGCCGCCTCGGCGTCGTCGACATAGGCCTCGCGGTCGTACGGCCCCTCCGGGGGCTTGTCGCTCTGTCCGTGTCCGCGCTGGTCGAGCGCGACCGCGCGATGTCGCTCGGCGAGCCAGCGCGCGGTGCCGGCCCAGTGCGAGGCACGGCCCATCAGGCCGTGCAATAACAGCACGCCGGGAGCCTGCGCGACCTCCCTGGTCTTGGGAGGGTCCGCGAACTCCCAGGCGGCCAGGCGTGCACCACCCGCTCCGGTTACGTCGATGCGCCGCACCATTGGCTTTCGGCACCCCCCTCGCTCTGGGCGTACGTACAACGTACGGGCACGTTATCGAACCCCCATTCGAAACGGCCGTTTCTGGCGAGAACACCCCTCGTTCGAGTGACCGCGCTCAAGGATTGACCGGCGCTGCCGAGGGGAGATCTTCAGCGGGAGGCGGACCGCTCGGGGAAAACGGTCCGAGGGGAGTGCAGACCCTGGGAGCTCGGGGCTCCGGGTCGGCACAGGGGAGGACAGGCCCCGGCGCCGCAGGGCGCCGGGGCCCTCTGCGCTGGTACGGCCCATCTCTCTGCCCTCCCCTGACCCGAGGGGGCAGACATGGGCGGGCCCGGCCAGACCTCGCCGCCCACCCGGTCAAGACCCCTCAGGTCATATGCCTCTCGCGACAGCCTCGCACGCAAATCGTCCGTCCGCTGCGATTCCGCAGAGTGAGTCTTGGTTTTCGGCGCCCAATTTCAACGCCCAAGTCCCGCTGCGGATGGGGTAGTTGAGGCCCCGGCTCAGCGCTTGGCGACGAACACGTGCGAGGCGACGTCTGCCTCGAGCTCCGCCGCCTCACCGCTGCTGCCCACGAGCACCCCGCCCGCGGACTCCGTCACGCTGACCACCGCGCCCGGCTGCACTCCGGCCCGGCGCAGCGTGTACATCAGCTGGGCGTCGGTCTGGATGGGCTCGCCGATGCGGCGCACGACCACGGTCTTGCCCTCGGCGCCCGGGTCCAGATCGGCGAGGCTCACCATGCCCTCGTCCAGGAACGGGTCCGCCTCGGCCTTCTCGCCGAGCTCTTCCAGGCCCGGGATCGGGTTGCCGTACGGCGACTCCGTCGGGTGCCGCAGCAGCTCCAGAACGCGCCGCTCCACGGCCTCGCTCATGACGTGCTCCCAGCGGCAGGCCTCCGCGTGCACCTGCTCCCACTCCAGGCCGATCACGTCGACGAGCAGGCACTCGGCGAGCCGGTGCTTGCGCATGACGCGCGTGGCGAGGCGTCGCCCCTCTTCCGTCAGCTCCAGGTGACGGTCGCTGGCGACGGCCACCAGGCCGTCCCGCTCCATGCGCGCCACCGTCTGGCTGACCGTCGGGCCGCTCTGATCGAGCCGCTCGGCGATCCGGGCGCGCATGGGGACCACACCTTCCTCCTCGAGCTCGAGGATGGTGCGGAGATACATCTCCGTAGTGTCGATCAGTCCGGACATACGTGCCCCTCGATGCTGTGACGTGTAATCGCGTCGCTCGTTGCTCTTCGCCTGTCGTGCGCTCGCCCTGACCTCAATTCTGACGCATACCGCTGACAACCGTGCCGCGCCAGTGGGAAGCGGCTCCGTACGGCCCGGCCGGGCCGTATTGACAGGGCACTGGTCCAGACCGCAACGTGATCCGCGGCACGTTCGTACGGACCCCTCGATGCACCCCTCCACGCACCCTCCGGGAAAGGCCCCTCGGCGATGAGCTCACTGGCGGATCAGTACTTCGACGCCGCGATCGGTCTGCTGCAGCGGGTGCGGGACGAGGAGGCGGAGGCGATCGCCGCGGCCGGCGCGCTGCTCGCCGACACCGTGCAGGCGGACGGCCGGCTCTTCGCCTTCGGCGCGGGCCACTCCTCGCTCTCCGCCCAGGACATCGTCTACCGCGCGGGCGGCCTGGCCCTGATGAACCTCCTGGCGGTCCCCGGCGTGGTCGGCATCGACGTGATGCCCGCGACGCTCGGATCGGCCCTGGAGCGGGTCGACGGCCTGGCGGGCGCGGTCCTGGACACCTCACCGGCCCAGCCCGGCGACGTACTGGTGATCATCTCCCTCTCGGGCCGGAACGCGCTGCCCGTGGAGATGGCGATGAACGCGCGGGCGCTCGGCCTGAAGGTCATCGGCGTGACCTCGGTCGCGTACGCGACGGAGACGAAGTCACGGCACGTCTCGGGCACGTACCTGAAGGACCACTGCGACATCGTCCTGGACAACAAGATCGCGATCGGCGATGCGGAGCTGTCGGTGGACGGCGTGGAGGCTTCCTTCGGACCGGCGTCCAGCGTGGTCACGAACGCCCTGCTGCAGGCCGTGATGGCGACTGCGGCGGGCGAGCTGGCCGCTCGGGGCGTCACTCCGCCGCTCCTACGCTCCGGGAACGTGGACGGCGGCCACGAGTGGAACGGCCGCATCTTCGCGAAATACGGCCCCCGCATCTTCTACAGCCACTGAACCCGCTGGGGAGCCACTGAACCCGCTGGGGCTGAGTGGGGGAAAACGGGCACAAAAGTGGCCGATTTGCCCCGATTCCACAGCCCCTTTTCCCCCACTAGCTGACTGCGGCTGCCTGCCGGCCGCTCGCTCCGCCCGGCGCCCTCGCTCCGCCCGGCGCCCCCGCTCCGTCCGGCGCCCTCGCCCCGTCCCGCCGCCCCGCCCGCCGCTCCGCCCGGCGCCCGCCGCTCCGCCCGGCGCCCTCGCTCCGTCCCGCCGCTCCGCCCGCCGCCCTGGCCCTGCCCGCCGCCCCGCTCCGCCCGCCGCTCCGCTCCGCCCGCCGCTCCGCTCCGCCCGCCGCTCCGCCCCGCCGCTCCGCCCCGCCGCTCCGCCCCCCCGCCCTACCCCCCCAAATCCACAGCCCCAGCCACCCGCACCGCCACGCTCTCCGCGTACATCGCGTCGCCCCGCTCGAAGGGTGCCCGCCCAGAGCCCCGCAGGAAGGTCACCACCCCCAGCGTCCGGCCCCGGCTGCGGAGCGCCGCACACAGGGCGTGGACGGAGTCCTCGGGCCACTGCCGGGCCCGGGCCCACTCCACGGGCGGGCCGCCCACGGTCGCACTCGCCCGCACCGACCCGGCCCGCTCCACGCACTGCAGCGCGGGATGCCCGGCCGAGTACCGAAGCGGCAGCCCCGCCTTCGCGAGAGGGAGCAGCGGGCCGAGGGAGCCGCCGCCCGCCGGGGTCTGGGCCGAGCGGACAAGCCGGGGCGGCTCGACCTCGGCCGCGAGGTCGACCAGCGCGTGGTCGGCGAAGCCCGCGAGGGCGAAGTCCAGGTGGACCGAGGCCGCTTCGAGAGGGTCCTCGCACTCGGCGGCCGCGCGGGCCGCGCGATGCAACTGGTTGGCCCGGAAGCGGAGTTGGGCCGCCTCCTGCTCGGTCTGCCGGGCCTCGGTGATGTCCTGGAAGAGCCAGCCGACGCCCAGCGGCACCGGCTCCTCCGCGAGCGGCGAGGCAAGGCGCAGGAAGCCGCTGCGCCAGCAGCGCCTGCGCTCGGGGGCGTCGCCGCAGCGCAGCGTCACCCACAGCTCGGTGGGGGACGGCGGCGCGCCCTCCGCGAGGACGTGCGCCAGCGCGGCCTCCAGCTCCTCGACGCCCTGCGCGATCAGCTCACCGAGCGGGCGCCCGAGCAACGCCGTGCGCCCCATTCCGAGGGAGCGCGCCGCGTGCGCGTTCACCACGGCGGGCCGCAGGTCGGCGTCGACCAGGACGACACCCCAGGACGCGTCCTCGAAGAGGGCCTCGCTCAGGGCGATCGAGCGCTCGAGGTCGATCTGCGTATGGACCTCGCTGAAGGCGCAGTAGACCCCTGCCGCCTTGCCGTCGGGGCCGCGTACGGCAGCGGACTGGGTGCGTACGAGAACCCGCCCGCCGTCCTTCGTCAGGAGGGCGAACTCGTGCACCTGGCGGCCGGGCGCCCCCATTGCGGAGAGCAGCCGGCCCTGGACCTCCTCGGCGTCCGCCGTGCGCACCGCCCAGCCCGCGAAACCGTCGCGGCCGACGGCCTCGGCGGCGGACCAGCCGAGGATGCGCTCGGCCTCGCGGTTCCAGTGCGTGACCACGCCGTCCGCGTCGAAGGCGCAGAGCGCGGCGTCCATGCCGTCGAGGAGCGCGGCAAGGAGGTCGTCGGAGCCGGGGCCGTCACGGTCGGGTTCGGGGTCGGGCTCGGGGCCGGGGTCGCCCGGGCCCACGGAGTCGGTCGTTCCACTGTGCCGGGAAGCACTCACCTGGCCACCCCCTGGCGGACGAGTACGCCTGTCGGCATGCACTGCACACGGATCATTGAACTCGAACGTGACCCAGAACACATCGAGTTCGGGGAAGTTGGAGGAAATCGTTGCGGTGCGGAAATTCGGTTGTACGGCTCCGGGCGGGTTCCTAAGGTGTGGGGCACACGAGAAGGGAGGTGGTTTGCCAGATGCATGGAAACCGGACGCGTGAGGTGACTGCGGGCTAGTGGCCCGTCGTCAGCACTCTGTGCGGTGCCGGACCAGCACGCGCTCTTGAGCGTGCAGCCGGCCAATCCCAAGCAGTCACCCGACCCGCGGTCTCGCCGGTACGTCCGGCCGGCTCCCCCCAGGGGAACCCGAGACCGCGGGTCGTCTGCATGTCCGGGGACGGGCAGGTGGTCAGCCCCGGCTCACCGCCGCCAGAATCTCAGGCAGCCGCCCCGCCACCCGGGGTGCCGCGAGCCGCAACCCGCCCTGGACGAGCGCGTATCCGTACGCCGCCCCGACCGGCAGCAGCACCCACGTCAGGCCCGCGTGGCCCGCGCTGTGCAGCCAGATGGTGAAGGCGATCACGGGCGCGCAGAGCAGCGCCGCCGCCACCATCCCGCCGAAGATGGAGATCCAGGCGAGCCCGGCCTGCCCGGGCGCCACGTTCTTGTAGCCCTCCTGCGGAATCGAGTACGGGAAGCGCGCCGAGGTCCAGGCCCCGGTCGCGAGCATCGCGCCGAGCAGCGCGAAGGAGAGCCCGAGGACCTCGGGCAGCGGCCGCCACTCGCCGATCACCGCCGACGTGAGGACGACGACGAGGGCCGCGTACGGCAGGGTGATCAGCATCAACGCGAGGGCACGCGCGCGCAGTTCGACGTACGCGTCCTTCGTCGAGGAGATCGTCGTCGCGACCATCCAGAAGGCCGAGGTGTCCTGGCCGAACTGGTTGTACATCTGAATGCCGAGCATCCCGGACGCGAAACAGGCGAAGTAGACCGACCCCGTGCCCTGGAACGCGTTGAACAGCGGCACGATCAGCCCGATCGCGAGCGAAGTCACCCACGCCGCCTTGGTCTTGGGGTCCCGCCACACGTAGCGCAGGCTGCGCTCCATCACCGTCCCGGTGCGCCCGTCGGGCAGGAAGCGGGACAGGCCGTGGGCGCGGGCCTTGTCGCGGGTGGGCTCGGCGGCCTGCAGCGTGGAGCCGTCCGGCGAGGTCATCAGCCGGGTCAGGCTGCGCTGCCAGAACCGCAGCAGCGCCACCAACAGACCTGCGGTGAGCGCGAGTTGAAGAACTCCCCTCCCGTACGCTCCCTCGCCCACCGAGTCCACGGCGCCGAGCGCGGACGCCGGCGGGATCCACCGGACCACGTCCGCCGCCGGATCGAGCCGCGAGAGCCCGCCCGACTGGCCGAGCTTCTGCGCACCGAAGTTCACGACCTGGACGCCCACCGCGATGACGAGCCCGCTGAGCACCGCCAGATCGCGGCCCTTGCGGCTGCTGAGCAGACGGATGTTGGCGGCCGCGACGGCCCGCGCGAGCGCCACGCACACGAGCAGCGTCAGGGCGGCCGCGACCACCCCGGTCGCCACCGCCGCCGCGCCGTGCGCCACCGCGATCACCGAACCCACCACCAGGCACAGCGTGAACAGCGGCCCGATCCCGACCAGCGAGCTGACGAGCAGCGCCCGCACCAGCGGCTCGGGCCGCAGCGGCAGCATCACCAGACGGGTGGGGTCCAGGGTCTCGTCGCCGCTGGGGAAGAACAGCGGCATCACCGCCCAGCCGAGCGCGAGTACGGCGCCCAGCAGGACGACGACGGTCGCCGCGTGCTCGTTGCCGCGCAGCAGGACCAGGCCGAGCAGTTGCAGCGCGGCCAGGAGGAGGGCGCCGACGACGGAGGCGATGTACGCGGCCCGCCGCCCGGACGACTGCCGCAGGCCGTTGCGCAGGAGGGACAGCTTCAGCCGTACGAAGACGGGGGTGAGCGCGGTGGCGTCGGGCGTGCGCTGCGTACTCTGTGTACTCATCGGGGTCCGCCCGCGCCGCCGCCCAGCCAGTCCAGGGACTGCCCGGAGTCCCGGCCGTTCGCGCCGACGAGTTCGAGGAACGCGCTCTGCAGGGACGGTGCGTCGCCGCGTACGTCCGCGAGGGTGCCCTGCGCGCGGATGCGGCCCGCGGCCATGACCGCGACCCAGTCGCAGAGCGATTCGACGAGCTCCATGACGTGGGACGAGAACACGACGGTCGCGCCGGAGTCGGTGTAGCGCTCCAGGACGCCGCGGATGGTCTGGGCGGAGACGGGGTCGACGCCCTCGAACGGCTCGTCCAGGAACAGCACTTCGGGATTGTGCAGCAGCGCCGCCGCGAGCCCGATCTTCTTGCGCATGCCGGTGGAGTAGTCGACGACCAGCTTGTGCTGGGATCCGGCGAGGTCGAGGACGTCGAGGAGTTGGGTGGCGCGCTTGTCGACTTCGTCGCCGGGGAGGCCGCGGAGACGTCCCGTGTACGCGAGGAGTTCGCGGCCTGACAATCGCTCGAAGAGCCGCAGCCCTTCTGGCAGCACGCCGATCCTTGCTTTGACCTCGGCGGGGTCTTTCCATACGTCGTGGCCGACGACCTCGACGGTCCCGTGGTCCGGCCTGAGCAGGCCGGTGACCATGGACAAGGTCGTGGTCTTGCCTGCCCCGTTGGGCCCTACGAGCCCGATGAACTTCCCTGCCGGGAGGGCCAGATCGATCCCGGCCACGGCGACTTGCTCGCCGAATCGCTTCCACAGCCCTTGTACGCGTACGGCGTCTTCAGTCACGCGCCCAAAGATATGTCCCCCACCCCGCCCCTTCCCGAAAGTCCTGCGGACGGCTTCAAAGATGTCCTCAAACGCCGGACGGGCTGATTCATCAGCGATGAATCAGCCCGTCCGGCGTTTGAGGAACTCAGCGACGCCCCTCGCGCCCGCAGGCATAGGCGAGCGGGCTGAGGAGCTCCTCCGCGTCCGGCAGCCACCGGTTGGCAGGCGTGGGCCGCCGGGCCCACTGCACAGCGCCATGGGGCCCGAACCGGGTCGGAGGCGCGGCGACCCAGTCGCCCTCACCCAGCGCCCGCAGGTCGATCGAAGCCGGGGGCCACCCCGACTTGCGTACCAGATCGGGCACCTTCGCAGTCGCCCCCGGCAGCACGAAGAACTGCATCCGGCGATTCGGCGTCAGAGTCACCGGCCCGAGCGTGAGCTCCATCCGCTCCATCCGGGCAAGCGCCAGGAACCCCGCCGTCTCCGGGACGTCGAGCGCGTCGAAGGTGCGGCCGGTCGGCAGCAGGATCGAGGCCTTGGGCTGTTTCGACCACAGGCGGCGGGCCACCGTCGCGCTCCCCGTCGACTGGGTCGCCCAGTCCTCGCGGGCCGGGTGCGCACCGGACAGGGCGCAGGAGACGTCGCCGCAGGAGCAGCGCTCCACGCCCTCGGACGCCTCCAGCCAGGTGCCGGGGAACACGTCCCAGTGGCGTTCCTCCGCGTACCGCACCGCGGTGTCGAGCAGCTGTTCTCCGCGCTGCTTGGGGATCTGCGCGGCTCCTGTGCCTGTGATGGTCTCTTCCACGATGAACTCAACTCCCGCCGCCACCTCGGGTTACGGGGGCGCACCGCGCAGGTCAGGCGCATCGATCCTGCATCCGGGGCGCATGGGTGCACGGGCGGGGGCGCGCATGCGGATCTGCCGCGGGGGATGGGTAGCCAGCTGGGTGGGATCGACAACCGGCAGCAATGCAGGAGTAACCCGGGCAGGGGCCCGGTTTGCCGACAGTTGACGTTAAGTCATGTGGTTCGACCTGAATTTATGTGAATCCCGCATATTTCGTCATGCCTTGGCGCATTCCTGGGCATTGATCATCGGGACGCTTCCTCATCGGGAGGCTTCTCCACCGAGTTCTTCTCATCGAGTTCTTCTCGGCGCACACAGGGGGTACGCCATGGCCGCCAGGCCTCTCGTCGCGCGGCAGCCGAACGAACGGCTGCAGGCTCTCATTCAGGAAGCCGGCTGTTCCAACGCCGGTCTGGCCCGCAGGGTCAACATGTGCGGCGCCGAGCACGGGCTCGACCTGCGCTACGACAAGACCTCCGTGGCCCGCTGGCTGCGCGGACAGCAGCCGCGGGGACGGGCCCCGGCGATCATCGCGGAGGCGCTCGGCCGCAAGCTGGGCCGGACCGTGACGATCGACGAGATCGGCATGGCGAACGGCAAGAACCTCGCCTCGGGCGTGGGCCTGCAGTTCTCGCCCACCGTGCTCGGCGCGATCGAGCAGGTCTGCGAGTTGTGGCGCAGCGACGTGGGGCGCCGGGACTTCCTCTCCGGTTCCTCGGTGGCCGCGTCCGCCCTCGTCGAGCCGAGCCGGGACTGGCTGATCTCGGCGATGGACTCGCAGGTGGCGCGGGCGGCCGGGCCCCGGGTCGGCACGGCGGACGTGCAGGCCGTGCGGGCGATGACGGAAGCGCTGACGCAGCTCGACCACCAATTCGGCAGCGGGCACGTGCGCCCGGTCGTCGTGCACTACCTCAACTCCGTCGTGTCCGGGCTGCTCGCGGGCTCCTACCGGGAGGCGGTCGGGCGGGAACTCTTCGCCGCCGTCGCACGGTTGACGGAACTCGCGGGCTACATGGCCGTGGACACCGGGCAGCCCGGGCTCGCCCAGCGCTACTACATCCAGGCGCTGCGGCTCGCGCAGGCCGCGGGAGACCGGGGCTACGGCGGGTACGTACTGGCCGCGTCCATGAGCCACTTGGCGGCGCAGCTCGGCAACCCGCGCGAGATCGCGCAGCTGGCGCGGGCCGCGCAGGAGGGGGCGCGCGGGCGGGTCACGCCGCGGGCCGAGGCGATGTTCTACGCCGCCGAAGCGCGCGGACACGCGCTGATGGGGGACGCCAGGGCGACCCAGACCGTGGCCGGGCGGGCGCACGCCGCGATGGACCGGGCGGGCTCGACCGCCGAGTCCGGGGACGACCCGGTGTGGATCAAGCACTTCGACCACGCCTATCTGGCCGACGAGTTGGCGCACTGCCACCGCGACCTGGGCAACGCGGAGGCGGCGGCACGTACCGCGCAAGAGTCCCTCGACGGGCACCCCGAGACGCGGGCCAGGCGGCGGGCGATCGGCCTGGTGCTGCTCGCCACGGCGCAGGTGCAGCAGCGCGAGGTGGAGCAGGCCTGCAACACCGGGACCCGCGCCGTGGAGCTGCTCGGGACGTTGCGGTCGAACCGGGGCGCGGAGTACCTGGAGGACTTCCAGCAGCGGCTCGAGCCGTACCGGGACGAGCCGGTGGTAAGGGAGTTCGGGGCCCGGATGGAGATGCAGGCGGCCTGAGGGATGCGGGCCGCGTGAGGGGGTGTGTGCGGGGTGTGAGTGCCCCGCACACAGCTGTGTCCGGGGTGCGGACGTGGCGTGAGAAGCGTCATAACCCGGCAGTAAGCAGCGTATGTGCGACCGCTCTTGTTACATGAGGGGCAGGGGGCCGGAGCTGCGTGGCAACGTGCTCGGGAGACCCGGTAGCGTGAACCGACGATTTCCTAGGTCCCCCATTGGTAGGAGTCCCGGTGACGCAGAGCGGACAGGGCGACGAGCCGCAGCTTCCGGCGGCGCGGCCCGCGCACGAAGGTGTCGTGCTGCCCGCTGACGGCAGCGGCCCGGTGCTGCCCGGCACGTACGCCGACCCGGCCGGCGTGCCCGCCGAGGGTTCGCCCTGGGGCCAGCCGTGGGGACCCGAGTCGGCCCAGGCCCAGGCTCACGGACAGGCGCAGGCGCAGGCCCAGGCGCCCTCACAGCCGCAGGGCTGGGGGCAGCAGCCGGGACAGGGCTGGGGCCAGGCGCCGCAGCCGCCCGCACAGTCGCCGGTCCAGCAGCCGCCCGGTCAGTCGCCGGTTCAGGGGTACGCGCCCGAGCAGCCGGTACAGCAGGGGTACGCGCCCGAGCAGCCGGCGCCGCAGGGGTACGCGCTGCCGCCCCAGCAGCCGGTCGCCGGATCGTTGCCGCCCCTCCAGGCGCCCGCGCCGCTCCCGCCCGTCCAGCAGCCCGTCGCGCCGCTCCCGCCGGCCGGGGCCGACGCGGAGGCGACCCAGCTCATACCGCCGGTCGGGCATCCGGCGCATCCCGGGAATGCATCGCATCCCGGAAATTCGCCGTATGCAGGTGATTCCGGTCATGCAGCGCCTTACGGGCAATCCGCGCAAGGTGCCCAACTGCCGGGCGCCCTGCCCCCGGAGGCACCGGCCGACTCCACCCAGTTCCTCGGCCGGGTGCAGCCGCAGCCGCCGCAGCAGCAGGCGCAGCCGCGCGTCGACCCCGATGTCGAGGCCACGCAGTACATCGCGCCGGTGCCGTCCCAGCCGGCCGGGGCCCCCTTCGGGATCCGGCCCGGTGCGCCCGGCGACCGGCAGCCGCCCGCCGAGTTCGACAGCCTCTTCCGCAGCGAGCCCGCAGCGAGCGCCCCGGACTCCACGCAGCAGATGCCCCGCTTCCAGGACGCGCCCCCGCAGCAGCCGTACGTGACCCACCGGGACCCGGCGCCGTACGACGACGGAGACGACCGCGGCGGCCGGCGGCGCAGCGGCTCGAAGGTCCCGCTGCTCGCCGCGCTCGGCGTCGGCATCGTGGTGATCGGCGTGGGCGCGGGCGCCCTGCTCGGCCTCGGTGGTGGCGGCGACGACAAGGGCGACGACCCGCAGCCCGCCTCGGCCACCCAGGACGGCGGTGCCAAGCCGTCCCCGTCCGCCGACCCGGTGAAGGAGCAGGCCGTCGCGCTGGACAAGCTGCTCGCGGACAGCAACAACAGCCGTGCCTCGGTCATCAGCTCCGTCGAGAACATCAAGAAGTGCGCCAACCTCCCCCAGGCGGCCACCGATCTGCGCGCCGCGGCCGACCAGCGGGGCGACCTGGTCACCCGCCTCGGCGAGCTCTCCGTCGACAAGCTCCCCCGGCACGCGGAGCTGACCCAGGCCCTCAACAAGGCCTGGAAGGCGTCCGCTTCGGCCGACAACCACTACGCGGCGTGGGCCGACCAGGTCGCCGGCAAGAAGGGCTGCCACAAGGGCACTGCCCGCACCACGCCGCAGACCGGCGCGGGCAACCGCGCGAGCGGCGACGCCAGCAAGTTCAAGCAGCAGGCGGTGCCGCTGTGGAACGACATCGCGCGGGCGCACGGGCTCAAGACGCGCGTGCAGACCGAGCTCTGAGGGCGTAAGGCCAACCGCCGGAGTCAGTTGGCCTGCTCCAGGATCGGCGACACATCCACCGAATCCTGGCCCGCGTCCGCCGCGACGAGGCGCCCGTCGCGCACCACCTGGAAGGTGACGTGGGCGTTGACCAGGCGCGGCAGGTCGCGGGCCGCGATGGTGTCCTCGTACCGCCAACTCAGCGGCGGGGTGAGGCCGCCCGTCTCCACCCGCAGGCCGTCGTCGAGCGCGCGGGCGAGCGTGCTGCCCGTGACCTCGCCGTCGCCGAGCGACTCGACGGTCTTCTTCAGGACGGTGTACGCGATCCACGTCGTCTGCACGCCCGCGTTGGTGATCTCGATCCGGGTGTCGCCGAAGGCGTGCTCCTTGATGACCTTGCGCAGCGGGTCCCAGCGGTGGTCGCTGATCACCGGATACCAGCCGGTGACCCAAGCCCCTTCGTACGGACCGGATTTGCCGCCCGTGCGGTCGATCAGCGACTGGTCGACGCTGCCGAGCACCGAGGAGATCCGGACCTTCTGGTAGTCCTCCTGGGTGCGCCGGAAGGAGTCGAAGAACGTGTCCGTACGATCCCCGAGCGCGGCCGTGACGCAGCCCTCCCGCGCCCGCTGCGCGGCTCCCGCCCGGCCGAGCGTGGTGGCCAGGGACTTGTCGGCGCCCACCTTCGTGAGGGCCTGTTCGGCCTGCGAGGTGAAGTCGGTGGCCTCCTCGGCGGCCAGGATGTCGGCGGCCGGCGGCCGACGGGACGCGGCGAGGCTGGTGTTGAGGAGCTCGGGCAGGGTGTCGCCGGCGATCGAGTCGGGGCGGATCAGGGCGACGCGCTTGCAGTGGGCGGCGAGCTGCCGGCCGTTGCCGGCCATGAGCGCGGGCTGGCCGCCGTTGACGGGGTACGAGAGCGAGCTGGCGAACTCCTTGTCGGTGACGCCGTAGCCGCCGATGTAGGGGATGCCTGCTGCCTCGAGCGGGGTGAGGAAGGCGCGGGAGTGCTGGCTGTACGAGCCGACGACGGCGACGACGCCCTCGTCGACCGCGCGGCGTGCGCACTCCGCGGCGCCCACGGTGTCGTTGTGGTCGTTGCAGGTGAGGACCTTGAGCTCGCGGCCGTTGATGCCGCCGTTGGCGTTGACCCAGCGGGCGTAGGCCTGCGCCATGGCGGGCACGCCCGGCACATTGGTGGCGCGGGTCTTCTCCGGGGCCCAGGTCATGACCACGACGGGTTCCCTGGAACCCCCCGTGGCACCAGGGAGCACGCCGCAGCCGACTGTCAGGGACGTACACACCGCGAGGGTGGCCGCTGCGTACGCGGCTGTCTTCTTCTGATTCCTTCGCGGGCGGGGAGGCAAGGTGCGTCGCCGGGCAGTCATGGACATGCACGATTGCGCCCCTTCCCCAACCTTTGAGTGATCCCTCCTCAACAGCGGGTGACCTGAAGGTGAATTACGGGGGTCGTGCGGGCCGTGCGCCACGGGGGCCGTGAGGACCACTCGTTCCGGGAACGTACGATCGATAACCGTGCAAAGCTCGGAGAAGTCTTCCCGTCGCGGCCGTCGCTCCTCCACCATGGGCGGCATGCCTCTGAACGACATGCCTTGGTGGCGCTGGCGCAGCAACGTGCGCTCGGCGCTGCACATGCTCTCCGACCCCGACTTCCAGCGGGACGTCTGGCTGGCAGGTGCGGACGGGTACGGGGACGTCACCGACGCGGTCTACCGCCTCGTCGAGGACACCTGGCTGGACAACTGGTCGGCCGAGAAATACGTCGGCACGATCTTCCGCGACTCGCAGGAAGCTGCGCTGGTCGACACCGCCGTCCTGCGCGTCCTGCGGATCATGCACCAGGTGGGCCCGGACGCTCCCGTCTCCGCGTACATGGAGCATCACGCCTGGCTGGAGGCCGTTCGTGCGGCCCGGGACGCGCATGTGCGGCTCGCGGTGAGCGACGGTGACGACCCGGACGCGGAGCCGAAGACCCTCGAGGTGCTGCGGATCCTCACGCGGGCGGCCTGAGGCCTTCCGCTCCGCGGAACGGTTCGCGGTGGCCCCGGTGACGTATGGGATCCTGCAAGGCATGAACGCCGCCCCAGTCTCCGCTGCCGAGCAGTACGTCCTCACCCTCTCCTGCCCCGACAAGCAGGGGATCGTGCACGCCGTCTCGTCGTACCTCTTCATGACGGGCTGCAACATCGAGGACAGCCAGCAGTTCGGCGACCACGACACGGGCCTGTTCTTCATGCGCGTCCACTTCTCCGCGGAGAGCCCGGTGACCGTGGAGAAGCTGCGCGCCAGCTTCGCCGCGGTCGGCGACTCCTTCCAGATGGACTGGCAGATCCACCGCCCCACGGAGCGGATGCGGATCGTGCTGATGGTGTCGAAGTTCGGGCACTGCCTGAACGACCTGCTCTTCCGCGCCCGGACGGGGGCGCTGCCGGTCGAGATCGCGGCCGTCGTGTCCAACCACACGGACTTCGCCGAGCTCGTCGGCTCGTACGACATCCCCTTCCACCACATCCCGGTGACGAGGGAGAACAAGTCACAGGCCGAGGCGGAGCTGCTCGATCTTGTACGGGCGTCCGACGTCGAGCTGGTCGTCCTGGCCCGCTACATGCAGGTCCTCTCGGACGACCTGTGCAAGCAGCTGTCGGGCCGGATCATCAACATCCACCACTCCTTCCTCCCCTCCTTCAAGGGCGCCAAGCCCTACCACCAGGCGCACGCCCGCGGAGTGAAGCTGATCGGCGCGACGGCCCACTACGTGACGGCCGACCTCGACGAGGGCCCGATCATCGAGCAGGAGGTCGAGCGCGTCGGCCACGAGGTGACGCCGGAGCAGCTGGTCGCGATCGGCCGCGACGTGGAGTGCCAGGCGCTGGCCCGAGCGGTGAAGTGGCACAGCGAGCACCGCGTGCTCCTGAACGGGCGTCGGACGGTCGTGTTCGCGTAGGGCTGGTGCTGGTGCTGGTGCTGGCGCTGGTGCGGGGCTGGGCGAGGTAGGGCGAGCGGGCGGGGCCGGGCTAGCGGGGCTGGGCGAGGTAGGGCGAGCGGGCGGGGCCGGGCTAGCGGGGCCGGGCGGTGGCGTTCGGCGGGGCGAGAGGGGCTGGGCGGGGCCGAGAGGTGCCAAGTGAGGCGAAAGGGGCACATTCGCGCCCGATTTGACCCGATTCCGATGCCCCTTTCGCCTCACTTGGTGGTGGGTGCGGGGCTCTGGGGTGGTGGAGGTGGCTCCGGTCCTCCGGTTGCGGCTCCCGGTCGGGGCCCTGCGGCTCCCGGCCCGGCCTCCGGTCCTCGCTCCGGCCTCCGGTTGCGGCTCCCGGCCCGCCCTCCGGCTCCCGGCCCGCCCTCCGGCTCCCGGCCCGGCTCCGACCCTCCGGCTGAGGCCCCCGGCTCTCCGGGTCCCCGCTCCGACTCCCCGTCCCCCGTCCCGCTCCGACTCCCCGCCTCGTCCCGCCCCGACTCCCCGCCCCCCCGCCTACATCCGGCTAAGCGAAGCCGCAGCCGAAAGCACGTCCCGGATTGCCTCCCGGTCGCCGTCCTGCCCGGCCGCCGCGTCCAGCGGCGGGACGTGGCCCGCGGCCAGCTTGCAGAACTCGACGCCGTCCAGGGCGACATGGGCGACTTCGTGTTCCGAGGAGGTCGCCGCGCCCGGTGAGTCGAGCGCGATCAGCCACTCGCCGCCGCCCAGACCCTCGACTTCCAGGCGGAGCGTCCGCCCCGGCGCGCCGGCCGCGACCAGGCGGCGGGGCGGGGTCGCGAGGCCCGAGCGGCGGCGTTCGGCGAGGGCCGAGGGGAGCATCCGCGCGGCGAGGTCGATCATCTTGTTCAGGTGGCGGGGCGCGGGTGGCTGGTACGGGTAGTCCACCGCGTCCGCGATGTCGCCCGCGTGGACCCAGCACTCGAAGGCGCGGTCGAGCAGCGAGTCGCGCAAAGGCAGCTCGAACTCGCCGTACGGGACCGTCAGTTGGGCCGACCCGCCGCCCGCGAAGGACACGGTCCGCACGAGCGTGTGGCTCTGCTCGCGCCAGGGGATCCGGACGGCGCGGGTGGGCGGGAAGCGGGAGGCGCGCCAGTACGTCTCGGTGCGCACCTGCGGGTCCCGCTCGGTGAGGGGCAGTTTGCCGAGCGGGTCGTCCAGGCCGAGGGCGAGCGCGACCAGGCCGTCGACGGTCAGGAGGTGCGCGATCACTCCGGCCACGGTGGTGCGCCGGTCGACCGGGACGTCGTCCTCGTACCACTTCAGCCGCACCGGGGCGTGCCACTCGCCGTCCCCGAAGTCCTTCAGGAGGGCGTCAAGGCGGGCGGTCTCGGCGTCGTACGGAGCCGCCCAGTCCGGCACGGGTATGCGCGGGGCGCGCTTGTCGAGGCAGCCGGCGAGGACGCGGGAGCGCAGGCCCGGGTCGAGGTCGAGGCTCTCCTCCTGGTGCAGCAGACCGACCGCGTCCCGCAGCCGCAGGGCCTCGTCCGCGCAGGGGCCACAGCCGCCGAGGTGCAGCTCGACGGCGGCGGCCTCGTCGGCGGAGCAGGCGGACAGGGCCCAGGCGCCGAGCAGGGACTTGAGCACCTTGTGCTCGAGCGCGGGAGGCGGGGTGGCGGGCAGGTTGAGCTCGGGCAGGGGCCTGCCGGTGTCCTCTATCGAGGAACGCATGGGCGGTATACGGGGGTTGAGCGGGTTCAGGGAGCTCGGCGGGTTGTGCAGAGGCTGGGACTGGGACTGCGGCTGTGACTGAGACCGCGGCTGCGGGGCGTGGCTGTCGTCGCGCTCCGGCAGGTCGTCCCGCGTACGACTGTCCGGCGCGTGCTCGTCCTGCGTACGGCCGTCCTGCCCGTGCGCGTCCTGCGGTCCGCGCGATTGCTGCGCGGGATCCGGCCGCTCGCCCTCGTCTTCCTGCGGCTCGAACTGCTCGCTGGGGTCGCTGTTCACCGAGCTCTCCCGTAGCCCGACGGCGGTGCGGTGGCCGGGCGCTGGTCGTTGGCCGTGGACAGGAGCTGCAGTCCGAGGCGGAGCCGGCGCCGCGCCTCGTCCTCCGTGACGCCGAGGTCGGCGGCGGTCTGGCGGTAGTCCCGGCGCTGGAAGTACGCGAGTTCGAGGGCGGCACGCAGGGGTGCGGGCATCGACGTCACGATGTAGTCCGCGCGGGCGGCGGCGGAGGCGCGGCGCACCCTGCGCTCCATGTCCTCGGTCGTCCCCTCCCCGCTCTCGGCGAGCGCCTCGGTCTCGGCCTGGCGCAGGCGCTGCACGGCCAGGCGATGGGTGACTCCGGCGACCCAGGAACGCATCGAGCCCTGCTTGGGTTCGTACGACTCGGGGTTCTCCCAGACGTGCGCGAAGACGTCCCGGGTGAGACGGTCGGCCGCCTCGTCGTCCCCGAGGACGCGATGGGCCAGGCTGTGCACGAGCGAGGCAAAGCGGTCGTACAGCTCGCCGAGCGCGGCGGCCTCCCCGCGGGCGAGGCGCTGCTGCATCTTCCGGTCCCAGCGAGGTGGTGTGTCCTTCGCCATGAGGCCCCCTGTCCGCTCAGTCCGCTCCGTCTGCCCGCCCGGCTCTCCTCGCCTCCCTTCGAATGTAACGGGAGGCACTGACAAGGGGCGCCCCTTTGCGGCAATGTGCACCGCCGGGGGCGTGCCGGATGGTAGGGCCGTAGTGGTCCGGACCACATCGACCCGGCCCGAATGCACCCAAACACTCTTGGTCTGCGATTCTGGGTGGCGCGGGAGAACTGTGCCTGCGCGGGGAACTGTGTTTCGCGGGGACCGTGCGGAACAGTGGGGGACCGAGCGGAACAGTGGGGAGCCGGGGAACCGTGTTTCGCGGGGAACTGGTGGGGCAGCCGGGAATGAAGCAAGCGTAGGAACAGCTTCCGGATAACCCCTCTGGATATCCCTTCTGGACCGAGGTTCTGGATCGAGGCGAGCGAGAGGCATGGCGTGACGCTCAAGGTGACCGAGGGCGAACAGGGCGGCTGGGCCGTCATCCATGTCTGCGGCGAGATGGACCTGGTGAGCTCACCGGCACTGCGTCAGCGCGTCCACGACGCGGTGGCGGACGGCCGCCACAGCCTGGTCCTCGACCTCTCCCAGGTCCTCTTCTGCGACTCCAGCGGCGTCGGCGTCCTCATCGCCACCCGCCGCCTGATGCGCTCCTGCCAGGGCCGCCTCCGCCTGATCCTGCCGGCGCAGGGCGCGGAGGACGGCTCCCACGTGAACCGCGTCCTCGCGGCCCTCGGCGTACGCCGCCTCTTCGAGGTGTACCCGGACGTGGACGCTGCGTTGGACGAGGGGGCGGCGCCGCTTTCGGCTTGAGGGCCGGCTGCCGGGCCGGACTAGCTGATCGGCTTGCGCATTTCCTCGCGGACTTGGAGGGTGCGCTCGGCGACCTTCCCGAGGTCGACGTCCTCGGGAGCCTGCTTCGCGAACTCCGCGGTGCTCTCGGCCACCACTCCGCCCGTGTTCCCGTCGGCCCAGGCGCACATGGGAGTGCTGGCCTTGGCCGTGCCGTTGTCGATGCTGAGGACCTGGCAGCTCACCGTCAGGCCGGACCCCGCGGGGACGATGTCCTTCGGTGGTACTGCCAGGGTGGCGTTGTCCCCCTTCGCCGCGCCGCCCAGGACGCTCTCGCGCATGTTCTCCTGATTGCGGATCCGGCCGTAGGCCCCGGAGAACACGAGCATGTCCCCAGGGTTCTTGCCGGTGTACTGCGCGGCGACGCCGGTGAAGTCCTTCATGTCGTCCCGGCTGAAGGTGCCGTCGTCCTGCGGGGCCGCGCTGGACAGGTCCTGGCCCAGGTCGTAATCGCCGTCCAGCAGGCTCTTCGGCAGGTCGAGCTTGTGCTCGGCCGGGGGGTAGGAACTCTCCGGCCCCGCCCCCCTGTTGCTCGCCGTCGTCGCGGCCCGCACCACGGTGCCGAGGATCCCCAACCCGACCAGGACCAGCACCGCGATCAGGGCCGGGTGCATCTTCCGCTTCGGCGGGCGCGGCTGGAAGGGCGGGAACGGCTGCTGCTGTTGCGGGTACGGGAACGGACCGGGCGCACCGGGCGGTGGGCCTTGCGGCGGCCCGTACGGGCCCTGCGGAGAGGGTGCGTACGGACCCTGCTGCGGCGGCGGCGGACCGTACGGCCCCTGCTGTCCATAGGGCTGAGGCTGAGGCTGCTGCTGGTATCCACCTTGGGGTGGCGTGGGTATGGACATGGTCGTGTTCCCCCGTTGGCCGTCCGGTCCGGTCCGATGCGATCTACTGCGAGCCACCGTAGATTAGCGACCGCAACGATCCCGGACGGGGGTCAGCTCACGTGAACCTTGGCCGCGGCGACGAAGGCGTATATCCGCTGCTTTGCGGCATCGCGCCGAGCCACGAACTCACCCTCGTCGTCTGCCTTGTGGATCAGCGCCACCACGTCGAGGGCCTCCTGCGCCTGCGCCGCGAGAGCTGGCATGTCCGTCACCATCTGTACGCGGAACAGAGCCTCGTAGGCCTGGGTCCGCAGGTCGTAGGACCGGGCCCGCATCGCGGTCGCGTCATCCTCGAAGTCGTGCCCGTCGTCCAGCATCCGCCGCTCGATGAGGCTCCGCCGATAGTTGATCAGCGTCCCCGCGTATGAGCTGTAGGCGTCCATCCGTTCCTGCCGCAACCGCTCATCCCTCGCGAACGCCTCACTCCGCGCGAGGGCCCTGCGCTGAAAGGCATGCGTGACCCCCACACCCAACAGCGTTCCGAGGACGGCGATGACACTGGCGATGGCTTCGGCTGGCACGGGGGCAAGTTGACCACGGCACGGGGCAGGGATGCCATGATGTCGACCATGCAGACCGCCACGCAGCCCTCCCGCTCCTGCCGAAAGGCAGATGCCGCGTAACCGCCCCGGCGCCTTGCGCGCCACCGCGCCCCGCGTACCCCTGTGGACGCACGAGGGCGGCCGCATCGACCGCCTCTCCCTCCCGACCAGCGCGGCGATCCGCCTGGCGGAGCACACCGGGGGAGTCGACCACCACGTATCACCCGGCAACACGGCCCGCTTCCTTGCCACTTACCGCCGCTTCCTCCACACCTCTGGAGGCCGACTCCGCCTGGTGGCGTCGTCCTGCCCGGCTTGCCCCGGCTGCCAGTACGACGACATCGCGGTGGTACGGGACGCGTCGCAGTCGACCTTGCTGTCCCTGCCGCTACGACCGCGCACGGAGTTCCAACTCCTCCTCACTGCCCTGGACTTGGAGTTCCGCCGCCGTACGCTGCCGAGCTTGGTCCCGGTACGGGGTGGGCTCGCGTGGTGGCACCGACGGCTGTACGAAGGGGATTGAGGAGGAGGGGACTAGTGACGCACGGGCTGCAGGCACAGCGTGAGAGTCGCCTTGCGGCCACCGGTCTCGTAATAGGTGACGGTTCCCGCGGGGCATGTGTAACGCCCGTACTCATGAGCCATGACCTTGTACTCGGCTCCGGCGTCGTCGCAGGGGATGGTGAACACCACAGGATCCGATTTCGACGCGCGGTTCTCCACGCAATCCCCGACGTAGGCCTTGCTGGCGATCTCCGCCGGCGGCTTTCCGTCGTCGGCAAGGGCGCCCATCGCCCAGAACCCGCCCCCGAAAACGACCAGAGCACCGAAAGCCACGACCGGCCGCAGCCACGGCCGCCGGACCTGCCCGGTGGGGACGAACACATCCCGGCTCGGCTGCTGCCACTGGGGCTGGCCGTACACCGGCGGCTGCCCGTAGGGGAGCGGACCACCGGGAGGCTGACTGTAGGGCGCCGGACCGGCCTGCTGCCCGTAAGGCCCAGGCTGCCCGGGCTGCCCATAGGGCGTGGGCGTGGGCCCTTGAGGCGGCGGCTGCGGCGGGTATGACATCTGGCTGGCTCCCCCTGTCGTGACGTGGCCGACGAGCAGGCTATCCCTGGGCCTCACCGCGCTTGAGGGCCGCCTCCATGCCGCCGCACGTCCGGAGCTCGAACCACACGGCCTTGCCGCCGCCGGTTTCGCCGGGCTCGACACCCCACCGCCCTTCACTGAGCGCGTCGACGAGCCAGAGCCCACGCCCGGATTCGGCGTCGTACCCCTCTCGTAAGACGGGCGGCCGGTCGTCGCTGTCGCGGACTTCGACTCGTACGTACGTCGCCTCGATGGCGAGCTCCAACGTCGCACCGGGGCCTCTTGCGTGCACGACGGCGTTGGTGACGAGTTCGGAGGTGCAGAGGGTGGCTGCCTCGTTGAGGTGGTCGAGGGCTTGGGAGCGGAGGACGGTGGCGATGAAGGTGCGAGCTATGCGGGGGGAGGTGGAGAGGGCTGGGCAGTACAGGGTGTACGTGTGAGGGACGTCTGTGGTGCTTATGGTTTTGGGCATGACGGATCAACTCCGTTGAGGGGTGAGCTGAAGGGGCCTGCCGCATGTGCCGCTGCGCCGGTGGCATTGCCCACGTATCGAGGTTTCGTGGGTGCGCTTCCGAACTGGCAGAGGGCACAGCTGAGTTGAGGCATAGATGTACCGATGCAACCGACCGTGGTTGATGCGCTACTGAAGGTAGGACATAACATTATGGTGGCGCAACCCTATGGTGATGGTTGGTGACTGTCAGGAAGCGCGCCAACAGGCTTACGCTGCGTACCTGTCCAGTGATCCGCCAGGGGAGAGGAACGTATGCCGCCGAGGAGTGCCCCCTCTGCCCGGCAAGAGCGCCTGGGTGCGGAGCTGCGCAAGATGCGCGAGCGCGCAGGCGTGACCGCTCGTAGCGCAGCGGACCTGCTGGGCTCGAATCCCATTCAGATGAGCCACGTCGAATCGGGGCGCAGCGGGATCAGCGAAGAGCGCATCCGCCGCCTGGCTGCGTACTACGCCTGCGACGACGTCGCGTACATCGATGTCTTGGTGGACATGGCGGCAACGCGCGGCAAGGGATGGTGGGAGGAGTACCGCGGAATCGTTGCTCCCCCCGGCCTCAACTTGGCCGAGCTGGAGCATCACGCCGTAGGCATCCGGACCTTCCAAATGGCCCATATTCCAGGGCTGTTCCAGACGGAGGAGCACATGCGAGCGGCTTTCCGGTACGTGTCGCCGGACTGGCCACGCAAGGACCAAGACGCCCACGTCGCCTTCCGCGTCCAACGGCAGCAGATCATCACGGGCGAGCGTGAGACGCCGTACGCGGCGATCATCCACGAAGCGGCCCTACGCATCCGGGTGGGAGGAAGGAAGACGGCTCGCGCTCAACTGGACCGCATCTTGTACCTGTCGGACCTGGGGCATGTCACGGTCCGCGTGGTCCCCTTCGACAGCGAGGACTTCGCCGGAGCCGGCCATTCCCTGCTCTACGTGAGCGGGCCTGTCCCGCAGCTCGACACCGTGCAGATCGACACGGCCCACGACGGTGTCTTCCTGGATGCCGAACCCCGCCTGAAGCAGTACCGGGGCCGCTACGAGAGAATCGAAGCCATTGCCCTGGCTCCGGCCGCGTCCCGGAGCCTCATCAGCCGGATCATCGAGGAACTGTGAGAGACGACAGCGAGTCCGCACCGCTCCAGTGGCAGAAGTCGACGTTCTCGGGCGGGGGTTCGGGGGAGGACTGCGTCGAGCTGGCCGCAGCGCAGGGTGGCCGCGCGATATGGCTTCGCGAAAGTGACAGTCCGGCGACGGCGCTCACAACGACCCGGACAGCCCTGCAGGCACTGCTTGGGGCCGTCAAAGCGGGATCTGCCATGACATGAAAGGTGGATCCGTGCTCACCCAGAAATCCTGGCAGACGCCACCCGTCGGGCTTCGGGGCGTGCTCGCTCCTCCTCAATGGGTTTGAACAGACAGGGCGATCACAGATCTACGAGCTGGTCGCATTGATGGGGTGATACTGGCCGCCCGGTCAGCTACTTGTAGTCACGTGCAACTAGTTCACTCAACCCCAGAGGTTCCAAGGCTGGTACTAGCCGATCTAGATACCACCCAAAGTCGCAAAACTTTGACGACTCAAAGACGTGGCGTCGGTTAATCGTCGCCATGAAGGAAACTTCCTTTCTGTCTTTGTGGAACATGAATTCGCCGCCGGTATTTTGTTCTGTGAAGTAAGCCGAGATTGCGAAGATTGACGACCTGGCGTGCGCACCATCCGCCTCAGCGGTGACTCGACTCAACTCATTTTCGGGAACTTGGATCCACTCGAACATTCCATTGAGGTCCAGTACGTATGACACTTCCCCCTGGTGCTGGAATGAAACGCCATTCTCGACCAGTGCGTGCAGCACGTTAGAAATCGCTACGGGGTCATGGAAAGAGAAGTCAATATCTGCAGTTCTGCTCACGCTGTTTCCTATCTGCCAGTTTCAGTGCCGCGAGTCTACTCCATGGGGATTACGTGCCAAGGTATCCCCTTCTTGTCCAGCCACTTTGTTACTCTCTCGGGGATGGCCCTTTCGGAAATTACGGCGTAGTCGATGCCCTTACTTGCTGCAATTTGTTGCTTCTGCCCTTCAGTGGAGAAGAATTTGCCCGCCCGTTTTTCATCGGATAGCAGCCTATCCCAGAATTCGCCGGACTTTGCTTCATACCAAGTTCCTCGACCGGTAGCGTTGTCCACGAATGCGCCATCAAATTGACGACCATTCTCGGAGAATCCGCCTCCTCCGCCGAGTTGCTGCTGCAGTGATCTTTCATACTCTTCCCCCCTCTCTTGCGCCATTCTCCCTCTGCTCTTAGCGCCTTCGGTGCACTCTTCTGGTGCGAGACCGAGGGGATCCGTCCACGTGTGGGGATTGACCACGTATGTGGAAGGGTTCGGAGCGGGCGCGAGACCTAGAGGATCAGGGGTGAGGTACCTGCTGGTTTCGGGGTCGTAGGTGCGGAAGTAGTTGTAGTGGAGTCCCGTTTCGGGATCGAAATACTGGCCAGGGAACCGCAGCGGCGTGTACGCCGCCGCTATGCGGCTCCAGGCTGTCGTTCCCCAGAGCGTGCTTAGCGTTCGCCAGGCAATGTCGCCTTGTTCGTCGACAAGTTCAGTGGGGGTACCGACGAGGTCCGTGACAATCGAGTAGAAGCGCGAGTCGATTTCTGCTTGAGGCGCAGAAGATGCTGTCTTGTGCTCGGTTTGGGCAAGAGGGCGCAGACCGTCGTGGTCCCAGGTGAGGGTTAGCCTGCCCTGTGATGTGCCGGGTGCCCGGGTTGTCTGTTCGCAGAGTGTCGTTCCGTCCCATGTGAAGTCGACCTGTTCCATGATCGCTTCGGACCCTTCAGCCGCCACCCCAAGGCGCTGCTTTGCGATTCGCCGGCCCAGAGGGTCGTACAGATAGCGCCAGGTCACCCCATCCGGCGTGAGCACTGAGACAAGCCGGTCCTCTGCGTCCCACGTGTACCGCCATGTGTCCGGCTTGCGAGAGAGCCGAGGCTTCTGCCGTACCGTCACACGGCCGGCCGAGTCGTGCTCGTAGCGGACTCCGCCTGCCGCGCGTATTCGGGTTCCTGCGTACGCACGCGGGCCCACTGCCTCCTGCCCTGGCATCGGCGCCGGCCAGCTCGCATAGGTCTGGTTGCCCGCCTCGTCGTATGCGTACGACTCCGTCCAACCCGCCGCGTGCACCGCCGTGACCCGGCCGGCCATGTCCAGGTCGAAGTGCTTGGAACCGGCCAACTGGTCGTCCAGGGCAATCAGGTTGCCGTCTGCGCGGTATGCGTAGGAACGGTGTTGGATCGGGGCCTCGGATGAAGACGGGCCAAGGAGGCTCTGCTTCGTCAGGCGGCCCACTACGTCGTATGTGTTGGAGATCGTTAGTGCGTCGCCGATCTGACGGGTCAGTTCGCGACCCGTCGCGTCGTGCGCGAAGGACAGGGTTCGGCCGGACGTGGTGAGTTCGGTGCGATTGCCTGCCGCGTCGTGAGCCCATGAGCTCTGGGCGCCTGTCGGGGTGGTGCGGGATGTGCGGCGGCCCAGTGCGTCGTACCCGTAGCTCAGGGTCCGGCCGTTGACCGTTTCCGAGAGCACTCGGCCGAATTCGTCTCTTTCCAAGGTAAGTTCGGCGTCTGCGTTGCTTGCCTGGGAGAGCCCACCTGCTACGTCGTATGCGTACGCAGTGAGTGCGCCCGCCACATCCTTCGCCACCGTGCGGCCGAGAACATCCCGCTGGAATTGGATCTCCGCGCCGGAGGGAGTGATGCGGGACGACAACTGGCCTGCTGCGTCGTGACTGTAGGACAGCCTGCGGCCATCGAAGTCCGTTTCCGATATCAGGCGGCCACCTGGGTCGTACTCGTAACTCCAGGTCAGACCCTGGGGGTTGGATACCTTACGGAGTTGGAGTTCCGTGTCGTGCTCGAATTCGTAGCGAACCCCGTCAGGGCCTGTACGCGCCGTCAGCAGGTCGAAGTGGGTGTACTCGAAGCGCGAGACCGCGCCCATCGCGTCAGTATGGGAGGTGCAGTTGCCTTCGCCGTCGTACGTCCAGGACTCCACTGCCCCGTCCGGGGCAGTGCGGCGAGACAGTTTGCCCTCCACCGTCCACTCCAGGTGGGTCGTGGCGCCGAGCGGATCGGTAACCATGACCGGCCGACCGAAGGCGTCCCGCTCGTACGACGTCACCGCGCCCAGCGGGTCCGTGATGCGGAGGGGTAGGCCCGCCGCATCGCAGCGAATCGAGGTCGTTGCCCCCAACGCGTCTGTAACTGAGGCCAGATGCCCCCGATCGTCGTAAGTGAAGAGAGTCGTGGCCCCCGTCCTAACCGTCACCGACGTTCGGTTGCCCCACTCGTCGAACTGCTGGGAAGTCCGGGCGCCGTCCGCGCCCACAATCGACACCGGCAAGCCCAGCTCGTTGTAGCCGATGCTGGTGTAACGGCCGTCCGGGCGGACGATTATCAGGGGGCGGCCCACCGCGTCGTAGGCGTAGCTCACCGTGCGGCCCAGCGGGTCCGTGACCGTCTGGGGGCGACTGCGCTCGTCGTACGTAGTGCGCGTCGTCGCTCCGTCCGGGGCGATGTGGGCCACGACCTGAATTTCGCTGTTGATGAGGTAACGAGTGCTGGCACCAAGTGAGTTGGTGTAAGTGGTGACCTGGTAGCCAGTTTCCGGATCGGTTTCGTCGAAGGTGAAGGTGCCACGCAGGTGGCCGGCTTGGCCGGACTGGTGGGTGCTGCGGTCGCGTTCGTCGTAGACGTAGGTGTACGAGGAGTCGTTGGTGTCGGTCCAGGAGACGATGCGGCCCAGCTCGTCATTGGCGAACCGAGTGGGGAGACCGGAGGACTTGGTCACCGCTGACAGGTGGCCGCGCCCGTCGTAGGCATAGCGGATGAGCTCGATGTCTCCGTCGGCGTCCGCCAGATGCAGGGCGGTGACACGGTCGCCTTCAGTGGTGATCAGCAAGCCGTATCCCGCACTGTGATCGATGCGGACGGGCACGCCGTCGGGGTCGTACGAGAAGGCCAGCCATTGGCCCGAGCGATCGGCTACCTGCTCCAAGAGCGCGATCCCGTCCCCGTCGCCGCCGGGTCCAGCGAAGTACCAGGCCCGCCCTGCTGCCAGGTCGATGACGGTGTAGTCGCCGTACGCGTCGATGGCCAGCTGGTGCCGGTCGCCGGCCTGCGGCATGACTGGCACGCCGGGGGCCGGATGTGGATAGGCGAGCATCGAGCCATCCGAACGGACGAAGACGACGCCCTCGGCATCGACCTCCAGGCGTTGATCCGCGGTCGAGGCCCACGTGGGGCCAAACCAGTGCCCCGCTCGGTAGGACGACTCGAAGGTGCGAGAGAAGTCCAGGGGCAGTACGGCGGGCAGTGACACGTCCGTCTGCGGAAGAATCATTCGGCCCGTGGCCACGTCCACGGGGTCACCCTCGCAGGGCCGGTCTTCGGACTTGCGTCCGAGGTCCTTGAGCCTGTCGACGAGACTCCTGCGTGCTGTGCTCTTCGCCGTGCTCTTGGCCGCAGCCTTCGCCCCGGCCCGTCCCAGACCCCCCGCGCCCTTCCCCCCGATCAAGTTCGAGACCAGCACGCCCAATGCTTGACCGGGGTCGTTGCCCCACCCGGCCCCGACGATCGCCTTGGGCAGCCGCTCGGGATGTGCGGCCGTGCTGATGAGGCCCGCCGCCAGCGTCTGGACTCCGGCCGAGTACTGGCCGGGATGGGTGATGTTGTACGGGTCCAGCGGGTTGACCGTGCGCGCCATCCGGAGCAGGTCAGTGCCGCCGCTGACCACGCCGCCGGCGAAGTGCATGGCGTTCAGGTTGAAGCCGACGAAGCCGTCCTTGAAGTCGGCGCCCACCCGGTCCGTGAAGTCCGGCTTCTCCGGGGCCATTTCCAGCCCCGCCCGTACCTTCTGCTGCGCGTCCCGCGCCGCGTCCGTCCGTTGGCGGCGGGCGTCGTCGAGGATCTCCTGGGCCTCCTGGCGGCCCGCGACGCCCGGGTCCTGGAAGTCGCCGGGCTCGGTCGGCTTCGGGCCCGGGTCCTTGCCCCAAGCGGATGCGGTGAAGTACTCGTCTGCGGCCTTGTTGTACGCCTCCACTTTGGCGTTGTGTGCCGAAGCGGCCTTCTCCGTGGCGCGCTGCGCGTTCTTGTACGTGTCGATCGCGACGCCCGCCTGCCCCTGCGCCCAGGTCACCGTCGTCGCGTACGCCTGTAGTGCCTTGCCCGCGTCCTCGCAGGCGTCGGCTGCCTTCAGCCATTGCTTGGGGTGCATCTCGAACTTGTCGCGGAAGGCGTCCGCCGCCTTGCCCTGCCAGCCTTCGCCGGCCAGGTTGCGCATGCCGTCGCCGACCGTTTCGAAGGCCTTGGCGAAGTCGAGGAGGTGCTTGGCGTTTTCCTCGATCTTGGGGGCGCTGCCGTGGATCAGTTCCTTGGGGTCGTCGGTCTCGCCGAGTCCGCGTTCGTCGACCGTGCCGCCGAGGCGGTTGTTCACGCCCTCGCCGAAGTCGCGTACGCCCTCCGCAGCGCCGTCGGCGCCTGCCCAGGCCAGCCCGTCGGCCGTCTTGTCGGTGACGAAGTTGGTGGCCTCGCCAAGGCCCTTCTTCCCCGAGTCGATGACGCCCTCGGCCGCGTCGCCGAGTTCGTTGAGCCCGCCCTCGACGATGTCTCCGAGCCCCATCAGCGCTCACCCCCGCCCTCGCGGAGTTCGGCTCTACTGTCGGGATCGTCCTCGCGGAGTTCGGCTGTGGGACCGGGTTCGGCCTCGGACTCGGGTGGGCCGTCCCACTGCCAGTCGGTGTCGTCGTCGAAGAACGCGTCGGGGGTCACGGTGGAGGTTCCGAGGTCCTGCCAGGTCTGTCCCCAGGCCTTGTTGGCCGTGTCCTGGGCGGCCTGCGCCGACTCGTGGCTGTAGTCCGGGTTCTGGACCTGAGTGACCATGTTGTCCTTCAAGACCTTGTTCCAGGACTCCCCATCGACTTGTTCCTTGGTCTTGTGGGGATCGCCCTGAGCCGCCGCGAACACGTTCTTCAAGCTGTCGGAGACGTACTGCTCCTGCTCGTGGTACATCCCCGCCGACAGCCCGAGCCGCTTGGTGAACTCGTTGGCGTCCTGCATCATCGACCGCACTCCCCAGCCCCACCGGTCGCAGAAGTCCGCGAACGTCGAGGTCAGGCTGTCGTCGCCCACCTCCAGGCCGGTCAGCTCCAGCTCGTCGAAGCCCCGCCCCAGATTCGCCTCGATGTCGAAGCCGAGCTCCTTCAACTCGGCCATGGCCAGGTTGATGCCCTTCGTTATCTGGTTCAGGGCTTCCTGGTCGAAGCGGTAGCCGTCGCTCATCGGGGGCCACCCGCTTCCGCACCTGCCGGGCCCACGCCCGCCGCGTCCACCGCCACCGCGTCCGGCACGATCCCCACCACCGGCGGCAGCATCCAGCTCGCAGGGCTCCCCGCGTCCAGCGCGACTCCGGTGGGGCCCTCGATGGCCGGAATCATCCGGTCGAGGATCTGCGCGCCGTGGACCGGGACCCACTCGTCGATCGTCTCGGGCCGCTGCTTCGCAAAGTGTTCCAGTGTTTCCACACTTGTGAATGTGAAGATCCAGCGAATGCCGCCTGAGGGTGCCGACAGCAAGCTGCCGTCCACGACGGGGAGAAGCACCTCTGTACGGCGGAACTCACCCAGCAGCGCATGCGGATTCAGTTGGCCGTCCGGGCCGAGGTCGGTCAACTCGGCCAACCTCGCGGCCAGTTGGCCGCCCCGTCCGCGGGCATGCGGAGATGCGCTCACGTCTTCCACCCCCGTAGATAGTTTGCGCAAGCGAAATCGCACCGTAACTGATCAGGTGTGCGAACGCCAGGGCCCATCGGTCCGCTCCGGCCAGGCCGGCCTGAAAGCGGAGCTCACGCCCCGCCCGTGTCACGCGCTCGTACCGGAATCCCTGCGTTCTTGACGCAAGCTCTGCTTTTCCGGGTCCCGGCCGCCGCACCCGACGTACGCTCCGTCGTGAACGCAGGGACACCGCATCCCACCCCACACTTCACCCAGTGAGGCCGAGATGGACAGCGCAGAGTACGAGCGCAAGATTGCCGCACGGTTCGCGAGCTTCGACCAGGACCACAACGGCTATATCGATCGCGAGGACTTCAGTGGAGCGGCGAAGGCCGTGCTCGCGGAGTTCGGGACGACGGCGCGGTGTGACAAGGGGCAGGCGCTCTATGCCGGGGCCGAGGCGTTCTGGCAGGGCATGGCGGGGATCGCCGATGTGGACGGGGACCAGCGGGTGACCCGCGAGGAGTTCGTCACCGGGGCCGTCAAGCGGCTGCGGGACAGTCCGCAGCGGTTCGCCGAGATCGCGCGGCCCTTCCTGCGGGCCGTGATCGCCGTTGCCGACGAGGACGGGCAGGGCCCGACCGTGGCGTCCGCCGAGCGAGTCCTCCGGGTGCTCGGGGTCGGGGCCGAGCTGGCGGGGATCGCCGCCGCCGCGCTGGACGCGGACGGGGACGGCCGGATCGCCGAGGCCGAGATCCTGGCGGCCTTCGCGGGGTACTTCACGACTCCGGCTCCTGACGCCTGACGGGCGGGGCGGGCTGGGGCCGGGGCCTGGCGGGCTGGGGTCGGGGCGGGCTGGGGGCCGGAGGGCTGGGGGCGGGACGGGGCGGGGCGGCCCCGGCGCCCGCAGCGGCGGAGGCCTGCAGCGGCGGAGGCGCGCAGCCGCGACGGCGCGAAGGCGCAGCGGCCCGAAGGCGCGCAGGCGCGAAGCCGCAGCGGCACGTGAGGGAAATGGGGCACCAGAACTGGTGCATATCGGGCGCCAGGATGCCCTATTCGCCCCACCTCACCCAGCCTCGCCCCGCCCCGTCCCGCTCAGCCCCGCCCAGCCCCGTCCCGCTCAGCCCCGCCCAGCCCCGTCCCGCTCAGCCCCGCCCAGCCCCGTCCCGCTCAGCCCCGCCCAGCCCCGTCCCCTCCCGCTCAGCCCCGCCCGCCCTACGCGAACTGCTCCCGCAGCTTGTACTTCAGTACCTTCCGCAGCGTCTCGTTCCGAGGCAGGGCCTCCACCACCTCCAGCTGCTCCGGCAGCTTGTGGCGGGCGAGGCCCTGTTCCTGGAGGTATGCGGTCAGCAGCGGCAGGCTCAACTCCGCCGCGCCCGCGCGCTGTTGGACGACTGCGCACACCCGCTCGCCCCGCTCCGGGTCCGGCAGCCCGACGACCGCCGCCTCGTCGACCGACGGGTGCTGGTGGAGCAGGTCCTCGATCTCCTTCGCCGAGATGTTCTCGCCCTTGCGGATGATGATGTCCTTCAGGCGGCCCGTGAGGACCAGGTGGCCGGTCGGGCGGAGGTGGCCCACGTCGCCCGTGATCAGGAAGCCGTCGGAGTCGAAGACCGAGGCCGACTGGACGGGGTCCAGATAACCCTGGCAGACCGCCTCGCCGCGCAGTCGCACCTCGCCGTCGACGTCGGGCGGCAGCTCCTTGCCGTCGGGGTCCATGATGCGGATCTCCATGCCGGCCGGGGGGCGGCCCTCCGTCGTCGCCAGGTTCTCGACCGTGTCGTCGGGGGCGCCCATCGTGATCATGGGGACCTCGGTCATGCCGTACCCGTGGGTCAGTTGGCAGTCCATCTCGCGGACCACCGCGTGGTAGATCTCGGGCGGCTTGGGGGCCCCGCCGCCGGCCAGCAGGCGCAGGGAAGGAATCAGCTTCGACGACGGGTCCTTGCGTTGTTCCGTCAGGAACATCGAGTAGAACGCCGTCGAGCCGCCCGCCACCGTCACGCCGTGGCGCCGGTAGCCGTCCAGCGCGTCCGGCATCGCGAACTTCTCGAACATCACCGCGGGGAACCCGTACAGGAGCAGCATCACCGTGTAGTCCGGGCCCGCGATGTGTGCGAAGGGGAACGCCATCGAGCCCACGTCGGACGCCGACAGATGCAGGGCGTGCGCGAGGCAGGCGCCGCCCGCGATCAGTGAACGGTCCGTGTGCAGTACGCCCTTGGGGTCGGAGGTCGTGCCGGACGTCCAGTAGATCCAGCGGACCGCCGTGCCGTCGGTGGGGGCGGGAGGCAGTACGGACGGGTCGCCGTCCGGGAGTTGGTCGTCGGAGTACGCCTCGAAGATGCCCCGCGCGCCGAGGCGCCCGGCCATTTCCGTGTGGTCGAAGCCCCGCCACACCCCCGGCACCGCGAAGAACTCCGCCTTCGACTCGCGCAGCGCGAAGCCGACTTCCTTGTCGCGGTAGAAGGGAATGATCGGCGTCTGTACGGCGCCCAGGCGGGCCAGGGCGAAGGAGAGCAGGGCCGTCTCGATGCGGGTCGGCAGCTGCCAGGCGACGACCGTTCCGGGGCGTACGCCCATGTCGTACAGCCCCGCCGCCACCCGTTCCGCACGTGAGCGCAGCTCGGCGAAGGTCAGGGTGCGGTCGTCGGCCGGGTCGTCCGCGGCCTGGATGAGGACCCGCGCGTCCGGGGTGCGGGCCGCGCGGCGGCAGATCAGTTCCCAGAAGGTGGGCGAGGAGTCGAGATCGGCGTGCTCGCGGGCTCGTTCCCAGATGGTCATTCCCAACCCTCCACGACAGAAAGAGCTGACGGGTTGTCAGATTCAGGCAGAGCGTAGGACTCAGCGCCTTGTCGGTCCAGAGGTGCGGGGGCTAGCCTCTATCTGACGACCCATCAGAAACGTGAGTCGCGAACGACAGCCGGAAACGTCAGTCAGGTGAGGGGACCCCATGGAACTGCCTCGGATCATCAGCGTCGACGACCATGTGATCGAGCCGGCGCACCTCTTCGAGACCTGGCTGCCGAAGAAATACCAGGACCGGGGGCCCAAGCCCCTCACCGCGGGCATCGGTGAACTCGAGTACACCGGCGGCAAGTACGTCATCACCATGGACCCGGACGGCCCGCCCACCGACTGGTGGATCTACGAGGACCTCAAGTTCCCGTACAAGCGGAACATCGCGGCCGTCGGCTTCGACCGGGACGACATGACCCTCGAAGGCATCACCCGAGAGGAGATGCGCAGGGGTTGCTGGGACCCGAAGGAGCGCCTGAAGGACATGGACCTCAACCATGTCGAGGCGAGCCTCTGCTTCCCGACCTTCCCCCGCTTCTGCGGCCAGACCTTCGCCGAGGCGCACGACAAGGAAGTCGCGCTCGCCTGCGTCCGCGCGTACAACGACTGGATGGTGGAGGAGTGGTGCGGGGGCTCCGGGGGCCGCCTCATCCCGCTCTGCATCATCCCGCTCTGGGACATCGACCTCGCCGTCGCCGAGATCAAGCGGAATGCCGCGCGGGGGGTTCGGGCGGTCACCTTCTCCGAGATTCCGACGTACCTCGGACTGCCGTCCATCCACTCCGGGTACTGGGACCCCTTCTTCGCGATCTGCCAGGAGACCGGCACGGTCGTCAACATGCACATCGGGAGCAGCAGCCAGATGCCGGCCGCGTCCCCGGACGCGCCGCCCGCCGTGCAGGCCAGCCTCAGCTTCAACAACGCCATGGCCTCGATGATGGACTTCCTCTTCAGCGGGGTCCTGGTGAAGTTCCCTACGCTCAAACTCGCGTACAGCGAAGGGCAGATGGGATGGATTCCGTACGCCCTCGAGCGCGCCGATGACGTGTGGGAGGAGCACCGGGCGTGGGGCGGGGTACGGGACCTGATCCCCGAGCCGCCGTCGACGTACTACTACCGGCAGATGTTCTGCTGCTTCTTCCGCGACAAGCACGGGATCGCCTCGCTGGACGTCGTCGGCCGTGACAACGCCACGTTCGAGACCGACTACCCGCACGTCGACTCGACCTTCCCGCACACCAAGGAAGTCGCCCTCGACCATGTGAAGGGCCTCGACGACGAGACGATCTACAAGCTGATGCGGGGCAACGCGATCCGCATGCTCGGCCTCGACTTCGACAAGTAGGCAGGTGCCGGCCCCATGGACCTCACCTACACCGAGGAAGAGGAAGAGTTCCGGGCGCGGCTGCGGGAGTGGCTCGGGAAGGTCCTTCCCGGGCTGCCGCCCAAGCCCGACCCCGCCGACTGGCCCGCGCGCCGGCGCCATGACGCGGGCTGGCAGCGGATGTTGTACGACGCCGGGTACGCGGGACTGCACTGGCCGGTCGACGCGGGCGGGCGCGGGGCGACCCCCACCCAGCACCTGATCTACCTGGAGGAGACGGAGCGGGCCGGGGCGCCCTACGTCGGGGCGAACTTCGTGGGGCTGCTGCACGCGGGCCCCACCATCGCCGCCGAGGGCACGGCCGAGCAGCGGGCGCGCTGGCTGCCGCCCGTGCTGTGCGGGGACGAGATGTGGTGCCAGGGGTTCAGCGAACCGGACGCCGGATCGGACCTCGCGTCGCTGCGTACGAAGGCCGTGCGCGACGGGGACGAGTACGTCGTCACCGGGTCGAAGATCTGGACCTCGCACGCCGAAGTCGCCGACTGGTGCGAGCTGTTGGTGCGCACCGAGCCCATCAGTGCCGAGGTGCCCAAGCACCGCGGGATCTCGTGGCTCGCGATGCCGATGGACGCGCCAGGGGTGACCATCCGGCCGCTGCGTACGCTCGCGGGCTCCACGGAGTTCGCCGAGATGTTCCTCGACGAGGTGCGGGTGCCGGTCGGCAACCGGGTCGGGGACGAGAACGACGGCTGGCGCGTGACCATGGTGACCTTGTCGTTCGAGCGGGGCACCGCCTTCGTGGGGGAGGTGGTGGCCTGTCGGCGGACGCTTGGTCAACTCGCCGCCGAGGCAAGGAAGAACGGGCGTTGGGACGACCCGGTCATCAGGCGAAAGCTGGGCCGCCTGAACGCCGAACTCAGCGCGCTGTGGCGGCTCACCCAGTGGAACGTCAGCGAGGCGCAGGCCTCCGGCGGCGTGCCCGGGATCGGCGGCTCCGTCTTCAAGCTGCGCTACTCGCACGCGCGGCAGGAGCTGTACGACACGGCGGCGGAGGTCCTCGGGCCCGACTCGCTCGACCTGGCGCGCGAGTGGAACCTCGACCGGCTGTCGTCGCTGTCGTACACGATCGCGGCCGGTACGTCGCAGATCCAGCAGAACATCGTGGCCGAGCGGATCCTCGGTCTGCCGAAGGGGCGCTGAGCGTGGACTTTCAACTGTCGGACGATCAGCGGGCGTTGAAGGCCGGAGTGCGGGAGCTGCTCGAAGGTCGCTTCGGGCGGGATGCCCTGCGGGCCGCGGTGGATTCGCCGTCCCTGGACCGGGAGCTGTGGCGGGAGCTCGGCGAGGCCGGGTTCTTCGCGCTCCGGTTGCCGGAGGCGGAGGGCGGGGTGGGGCTCGGGCTTCCCGAGGCGGTGTTGGCCTTCGAGGAGGCGGGGCGGGTGCTGTTGCCCGGGCCGTTGGTGGCGACTCACCTCGCGGCGGGCTCTGTCGAAGGCGCTGCCTCCGGGACCGTGGTGGTCACTGACGTGGACGAGTCCGGGCTGGTTCCCTGGTTGGAGTTCGCCGATGTCGTACGTGGTGACGCGTCCGGTGCCGTGCCGACGAGCTCGGTAGACCCGCTCACGCCGCTCCATAAGGTGCCCACAGCGGTAGGGGTACCGGATGGCGCTGTGGCCGCCCTGCTCACCGCCGCCGAGCAGCTCGGCAGTGCTGCTCGTACCACCGAGATGGCCGTCCAGTACGCCGGTGAGCGTCAGCAATTCGGGCAGCCCATCGGGGCGTTCCAAGCCGTGAAGCATCTCTGTGCGCAGATGCTCGTGCGGGCCGAGGTGGCCCGCAGTGCGGTGTACGCGGCCGCTGTCACCGGGGACCGCCTTGAGATCGCGGGGGCCAAGTTGCTCGCCGACGATGCCGCCGTGCGCAATGCGCGGGACTGTCTGCAGGTGCACGGCGGGATGGGGTTCACCTGGGAGGCCGACGTACATCTGCATCTGAAGCGCGCGTGGGTGCGGGCCGAGTTCGGCGGGTCGGCGGCGCAGGCGGAGGAGGAGCTTGCGGCGGCGCTGTGAGCCACTGATCGACAACTTTTTGTGGGATACGACTACTCAGCGTCGATATCAGGTCGTGTCCTACGCGTGACTCGTCACATCACGGAGTCGGGCTTCCGCTCCGGTACGCTCCGTGAGATGCGAGTGGTTCTGATGCTGAGCCATACCGGAGGGGCCTCTGCGGCCACTCCGGAACCGGCAATGCGTGCCGCTCGTACGGCGTGGAGGCCTTTGCCGCCCCTGCGTTCGACTCCCCGCGGCGCGCGTCGCACAGTATGCCGCACGCGTACTCCTTCGCGCTGGAATATGCCCGAAGCGCTTGTTGGGGTGACTGTACGTCAACCATGCTGTCTTGCACGGGGATCACGTTCCGTGACCCCGAGGAGACACGAGGCGATGTGTCCGCCGGTTCGGATGGTGTGAGCGGTGCAGGTGCTTCAGGTTCAGCTGGAGGTCGGGGCCGATCCCGCAGAGGTGGGGCGTGCCCGGAGGTGGGCCAGGTCGCGGCTCGCTGGTTCCGGTATAGAGGCCGATGAGCCACTGGCGGAGACGCTGGTCCTGCTCATCTCTGAACTTGTCACCAACGCCGTGGTGCACACGGGCTGTCCGGCCGTTCTGCGGATGCTGCTGCTCGGCAATGGCGATGTGGCCGAGGAGTCCTCCCCGGACACGGTGCGCGTCGAGGTCGCCGACTCCAGCGCCCGGCCGCCCCGGCCGCGGCACGCGGAGGGCGACGAGACGAACGGCCGGGGCCTCGAACTCGTCGACGGTCTCGCCGACCGCTGGGGCTGGCAGCCCGAGGGTGCCGGCAAGAGCATCTGGTGCGAGGTGGACCGGGAGTCTGCGAGCGTCCACCGCTCGGAGCCCGTCGGCGTCATCGCCTTCCCCGCGTAACTCCGGCCCCGACCTCGTGGGTCGGGCGGTGGTGCGCTCTGCCACCCCGAGCGCGGCAGAGCGCACCACCGTCCACTGCGCGTCCGGGTCCGCTCCAGGCCCTGGCGGAGCCGACCGCCGAACGCGATCCGCACTCGTCGAGGGGCCAGCCCGTCACTGGCTTCCTCGGCGTCCCCTCGCGGCGAATCCATGTCCACAAGCGTGATCAAACGGACACGAATCGTCAACACCCGGACCGGTGGTTTGTCACCTTGAAGTACGGGACGGGCGTCGGCCCGAAGGTCTAGAGGACGGCGATCGGCGCGACCGGCGTTCCCGTGGCGCCGACGAACGGCTCGGGCATGGCCGACAGCAGGAACGAGTAGTGAGACTCCTGTGCACAGGCTGTGGACAACTCTTCGAGATCCCAGTTCTGACCCTGCAGCATCCCCATCTCGACCAGATCCAGGGCGTGCACCGGCAGCCACAGGTCCTCGATCTCCGGCGGGAAGATCTCGAAGGTCAGGGTGTCATTGGCGACCGCGGCCACGTCGCGCGCGTGGAACCACTCGGGCGTGCGGATCGACAGACCGGGGGACGGGAAGCTGTACGCGTGCTTGTCGCCGGCCCGGTACTGCTGGATCTGCCCGGTGCGTACGAGGACGATGTCGCCGGCGCGCACCTGTACGCCCCCGAACTCCTCGGCCTCTTCCAGGTCTTCGGGGGTGACGGCATGGTCTCCCGGCAGCCGGTCGAGGCCCTTCGCCGCCGCCACGTCGAGCAGTACGCCCCGCGAGACGATGTGCCGTGCCTTGTCGATGCCGCTGAACTCGGCCCCGCCGTCAGGGGTGATGGAGCTCGCGGGGCGGCCGTTGTAGATCTTGCCCGAGTGGGAGACATGGGTCAGGGCGTCCCAGTGGGTGCCCGCCTGCAGGCCCATCGTCACGGCGTCGTCGCTGCAGGCCACCGTGCCTTCGCCGAATATCTCCTGGTTGATCTGGAACTGGGTGTGCTCCGCGTTCACCCGGCCCTCGATCAGGCCCGTCTGTACGCCGTCCTCCTGGAGGGGGAGCGCGAGCGGGATGCGGCGGCCGGTCCTGATCTCGGCTGCGGCCGCGCGTACGACGTCATCGGTGATCAGGTTCAGCGTGCCGATCTCGTCGTCGGCGCCCCAGCGGCCCCAGTTGTTGATGCGCTTGGCGATGTCGTGGAACTCGGGCGGCAGTCCCATGGCGTTCTCCTCAAGTCCGTTGCTTCACGTGCGCTGCCTTGCGTGCGCTGCTTCACGTGCGCTGTTTCACGTGTGCTGCTTCAAGTCCGTTGGCTGTGGGGGCTTGTGCTCGCGTATCTGATGACCCATAGAATCTAACGGTCCGTCAGAAACCGCGGGAAGGGGCCGGACGTGGGGAACTTCTTGGCAGGCAAGGTCGTCGCCGTCACCGGGGCCGGTCGAGGCATCGGCCGGGCCGTGGCGCTCGCGGCTGCCGCCGAGGGCGCGAAGGTCATCGTCAATGACTACGGCGTGTCCATCGAGGGTGGCGAGCCGACGAGTGAGGTCGCCGAGTCGGTGGTCAAAGAGATCGTCGCGGCGGGAGGTTCGGCCGTCGCGGTCGCCGATGACATTTCGACCATGGCCGGTGGGCAGCGGATCGTGGATACCGCGCTCGCGGAGTTCGGGCGCATCGACGGGGTGGTGTGCGTTGCCGGGATCCTGCGGGAGCGGATGCTCTTCAACATGTCCGAGGAGGAGTGGGACCCGGTGGTCGCCACTCACCTGAAGGGCACCTTCACCGTCTTCCGGGCTGCCGCCGCCGTCATGCGCAAGCAGGGCTCGGGGACCTTGATCGGGTTCACGAGCGGCAATCACCAAGGGTCGGTGGCGCAGGCCAACTACTCGGCTGCCAAGGGCGGGATCATCTCGCTGGTGCGTAGCGCTGCGCTGGGCTTGAACAAGTACGGGGTCACCGCCAATGCGGTGGCGCCTGTCGCTCGTACTCGGATGTCGGCGAATGTTCCGATGGAGTTGAAGGAGATCGGGGAGCCGGAGGATGTGGCTGCCCTGGTGGTGTATCTGCTCTCCGAGCGGGCTCGGGCCGAGGAGATCACTGGGCAGGTGTACACGATTGCGGGGCCGAAGATCGCGGTCTGGGCGCAGCCTCGTGAATTGCGGGCCGGGTACGCGGATGGGGCCTGGACGCCGGAGAAGATCGCGGACTTCCTGCCGGGGACGGTCGGGGTTGATCCGATGCCGATGCTGGCGCAGCTGAAGGCGATGGCTGAGGCTGCGGCCAAGAAGGATCGGCCCAACGCTTGATTTTCTCCCCGCCCCGCCCCTTCCCGAAAGTCTTCGACGACTGGGGCTTCGCCCCTGGCCCCCTTCGTCCTCAAACGCCGGACGGGCTGATTTGTGCCGGCGGCAGCCTTACGGGAAGGGGCGGGGCGGGAGAGATGTCCGTAACTCCTAGGAGGCACCGTGGACTTCAGGTTCGGGCCTGAGGATGAGGCGTTTCGCCAAGAGGCGCGGGCCTGGCTCGATGAGCATCTCGCCGGGGACTTCGCCGCCGCCAGAGGAAGGGGCGGGCCCGGTAGCGAGCATGAGGGGGGCGAGGCCCGTAGGGCCTGGGAGCGGGAGTTGGGGAAGGGCGGGTGGATCGGGCTCGGGTGGAACGCCGAGTTCGGGAACAGGGTCGCCGGCCTGACGCAGCAAGTCGTCTGGGCCGAGGAGTACGCCCGCGCCAAGGCCCCGGGCCGGTACGGCCACATCGGGGAGAACCTGCTCGCCCCCACCCTCCTCGCGTACGGCAGTGAGGAGCAGAAGGCGCGCTTTCTGCCTCCCATCGCCCGCGGCGAGGAACTTTGGTGCCAGGGCTACAGCGAACCCGACGCCGGGTCGGATCTGGCGGGGCTGCGGACCTCGGCGGTCCGTGACGGGGACACGTACCGCATCACGGGGCAGAAGATCTGGACGAGCCTCGCGCACGACGCGGACTGGTGTTTCGTCCTGGCCAGGACCGAGGAGGGGTCGAGCCGGCACCACGGGCTCAGCTTCCTGCTGGTGCCGATGGATCAGCCGGGACGGATCGAAGTGCGGCCGATCCGGCAGCTCACGGGCACGAGTGAGTTCAATGAAGTGTTCTTCGACGGGGCCGTGGCCGACGCCGCCCACGTCGTCGGCGGCGCGGGCAACGGGTGGGGCGTCGCCATGGGGCTGCTCGGCTTCGAGCGGGGCGTGTCCACTCTGGTGCAGCAGATCGGGTTCGCGGAGGAGCTTGCCCTGGTCGTGCAGGACGCCCTGGAGGCGGGGGCCGTGGCCGATCCAGTGGTGCGGGAGAGGCTCGTGCGGCAGTGGGCCGAGCTGCGGGCAATGCGGTTCAACGCCCTTCGTACGCTCGGGAGTTCGGAGCCAGATGCCGGGGCGCCGAGTGTGGCCAAGCTGCTCTGGGGGAGCTGGCATCGGCGGCTCGGGGAGCTCGCCATGCAGGTGCGCGGTGTCGCGGCCGCGATCGGGCCGGGGGACTGGTCCGCGCAGACGCCGTACGAACTCGATGCCATGCAGCGGCTGTTCCTGTTCACCCGGGCCGACACCATCTACGGCGGCTCGGACGAGATTCAGCGCAACATCATTGCCGAGCGCGTGCTCGGTCTGCCCAAGGAGCCCAAGGGGTCCTGAGAGTGTGACGGAGGGGTTCGATGAGGGGCGTCATCTTTGACGGCAAGCAGCCCGAGGTGGTCGACGACCTGGAGATACGTGACCCGGGGCCGGGGGAAGTGCTCGTCTCGATCGCGGCCGCCGGGCTGTGCCACAGCGATCTGTCCGTGATCGACGGGACCATTCCGTTTCCGGTGCCGGTGGTGCTCGGGCACGAGGGTGCGGGCGTCGTCGAGGCGGTCGGGGCCGGGGTCGGGCACGTGGCGGCCGGGGACCATGTGGCCCTTTCCACGCTGGCGAGTTGTGGGGCCTGCGCCGACTGTGACCGGGGGCGGCCGACCATGTGCCGCAAGGCGATCGGGATGCCGGGGCGGCCGTTCTCACGGGGTGGGGAGAAGCTGTTCCAGTTCGCTTCGAACTCGGCCTTCGCCGAGCGGACGCTGGTGAAGGCCGTCCAGGCCGTGAAGATTCCGTCGGACATTCCGCTGACTTCTGCTGCCCTCATCGGGTGCGGGGTGCTGACCGGGGTCGGGGCCGTGCTCAATCGCGCCAAGGTCGATCGCGGGGACACGGTGGTCGTCATCGGGGCCGGCGGGATCGGGCTCAATGTGCTGCAAGGCGCACGGATCGCGGGGGCCACGGTGATCGTGGCGGTGGATGCGAATCCGGCGAAGGAGGGGGCGGCTCGGCAGTTCGGGGCGACGCACTTCGTGGATGCGTCCGCTGTGGCCGATACGTCGGCTGCGGTCAAGGAGGTCCTGCCGACCGGGGCCGATCATGTCTTTGAGTGCGTGGGGAATCCGAAGCTGATTCGACAGGCCGTCGAGCTGCTTGATCGGCACGGGCAGGCGGTGCTGCTCGGGATGACCGCGCCGACCGTCGAGGCGTCGTTCCTGCCGGCGGGGATGTTCTTGGACAAGTCCATCCTGGGATGCCGGTATGGGTCTTCGCGGCCTCAGCGGGACATTCCGATGTATGCGGAGCTGTATCGGCAGGGGCGGTTGCTGCTCGATGAGTTGGTCACTCAGACCTATCCGGTCGAGGAGTTCGCGAAGGCTGCGGAGGATTTGCATGGGGGGAAGGTGGCGCGTGGGGTTCTGACGTTTTAGATTCCCCAGCCCGCCCCTTCCCGAAAGTCTTCGACGACTGGGGCTTTGCCCCTAGCCCCCTTTGTCCTCAAACGCCGGACGGGCTGACAAAGTCAGCCCGTCCGGCGTTTGAGGACATTCGGGAAGGGCGGGGCGGGGAGGATATCGTCCGCCCATGTCCCTGCGCGCGTACCGAGACGTACTTACCCGACCCGTCCTGACCTGGAGCGGCGTGGCCGTGGGGGCGCGGATGCCGGTGGCCATGGCGCCGCTCGCCGTGGTGTTTCTCGTGCGGGAGCGGCCCGGGGGATACACGCTGGGCGCGCTGCTCGCCGCCGTGTACGTGCTCGGCGAGATCGTCGGCGCCCCGCTGCTCGGCATGCGGCTCAAGGCCGAGCGGGCCCGGCCCGCGCTCGCCGGGGGACTGGCGGTGGGGGCCGCGGGGTTCGGGGCGCTCGGGGTGTTCCCCGGCGCGCATCCCGTCCTGCTCGCCGCCTTCGCGTTCATAGCCGGGGCCGGGCCGGCCGCCGCGCCCGGTGGACTGCGGGCCCTGCTCACCTCGTTGGTGCCCGAGCGGGTCGTGACGCAGGCGCTGAGTTACGAGACGACCCTGACCTTCGCGATCTGGGCGATCTCCCCGGCCGCCGTCGCCGGGCTCGCCCTCTCCCTGGATCCCCGTCTGCCGCTGCTGCTCGGCGCCGTGCTCATGGCCGCCGGGTGCGCGGGGATGTGGCGCCTGCCCGTCGGCTGGGAGAAGGAGGCCGCCGAACCGGGCGGCGAGTCGATGGTGCGGACCGTGGCGCGGGCCTGGCCGGTGTTCGTCACCGGCGCCGCCTCGCTCTCCCTGCTCGGCCTCGCCGAACTGATCCTCCCCGCCCTCCTTGAGCAGCGCGGCATCGGTGTCGGCTGGGCGGGGCCGTTGCTGGCCGGGTTCGCCGTCGGGTCGGGGGTCGGGGCGTTCCTGTACGGGCTGCGCGGGTCGTGGCCGGGGAGCCTGCCCGTGCAGTCGCTGGTGCTGATGTGTTCCGTGTCGGGGTGTGTGGTGCTGGTGGCCGTGCTGCCCTCGGGAGTGCTCATCGGGATCATGCTCGGCATCGCCGGGGTGCTGCAGGCCGGATCGATGATGACGCGGCAGCTCACGTTGCGGGCCGTGCTGCCGTCGAGCGCGCTCGCTGCGGCGTACTCCGTGATGTACGCGGCTGTGGGTGCGGGGTATGCCGCCGCGGGGACCCTGTCCGGGGCGCTGCTGAAGGTGACTTCGCCGTCCCTGGCGATTCTGGCGGGGGTGGGGCTGACTGTTGTGCTGACGGTTGTCGGTGCGGTGGGGGAGCGGGCCACTCGGGGCGGGCGGGGCAAAGAGATTCCCCTCCCCGCCCCTTCCCGAAAGCCTGACGGCACCTCGGGGGCTGCCGCCCCCGGACCCCTGCCCGGATCACGGCCTTCGGCCTCGTCCTCAAACGCCGGACGGGCTGAATGATCACACCCCGGACGGGCTGGACTTGAAGGTTCGCCGGTACGCCGTCGGCGTCACCCCCAGCGCCCCCTGCACGTGCTGCCGCATCGACTGCGCCGTTCCGAAGCCCGCGTCCCGGGCCACCTGGTCCATCGACAGGTCGCTCGACTCAAGCAAGTGGCGGGCCCGCTCCACGCGCTGCTGGGTGAGCCACTGGCCCGGGCTGATGCCGACCTCCTCGCGGAAGCGGCGGGTGAAGGTGCGTACCGACATCGACTCCTGCTCGGCCATGTCGCGCAGCTGGATCGGCTCGTGGAGGCGGCCGAGCGCCCAGGCCCTGGCGGCCGTCGTGGTGGCCAACTGGGGCTCGGGGACCGGGCGTTCGACGTACTGGGCCTGGCCGCCGTCGCGGTGCGGGGGCACGACCGTGTAGCGGGCCACGTAGTTGGCGACCGCCGTGCCGTGGTCGCGGCGCACCAGGTGCAGACAGAGGTCGACGCCCGCGGCGACGCCGGCCGAGGTCAGTACGTCGCCGTCGTCGATGAACAGGACGTCCGCGTCGACCTCGATCTTCGGGAAGAGCTCCTGGAAGTGCTCCGCGTGGTGCCAGTGCGTGGTCGCGCGCCGGCCGTCGAGGTATCCGGCCGCGGCGAGTACGTATCCGCCCGTGCAGATCGAGACGAGCCGGGTGCCCGGCCTGATGTGGGCCAGTGCGGCGGCGAGTTCGTCGGTGAGGCGGCCCTCCTCGAAGACCGGACCCAGCTCGTACGAGGCCGGGACGACGACCGTGTCCGCGGTGGCCAGTGCCTCCGGCCCGTTCTCGACCACGATCGAGAAGTCCGAGTCGGTGCGGACGGGGCCGGGCGGGCGGACGGAGCACGTGATGATTTCGTACAGCTTGTGCCCGTTCGCGTCTTTCGCCCGGCCGAAGATGCGGTGCGGGATGCCGAGTTCGAAGGGGAGCAGGCCGTCGAGGGCGAGGACGACGACACGGTGGCGCTTCGGGAGGGCGGGCTCCGGGAGGGCGGGGGGAGTGGACGCGGTGGCCATGGCTCGATCCTAGCGAAGTGTGTCCTTCGGGCCAGTCGTGCGGGGTGATTCCGGCCATCAGGATGGTTGACGTGACGCAGACAACCGAAGCCCAGGACGCAGCCCGGGACGTAGCCGCGGAAGTACCCGCAGACGCGCAGGAACCGCAGGTCGCGGGCCGGACCGAGGGGCGTATCCACCGCGCCTGGTACGTGGCCGCCGTGACCTTCGTGACGATCCTCGGCGCCGCCGCCTTCCGTGCCCTTCCCGGCCTTCTCATCGACCCGCTGCACCAGGAGTTCCACTGGTCGCGCGGCACGATCGGCTTCGCCGTCTCCGTCAATCTCGCGCTGTACGGACTCACCGCACCGTTCGCCGCCGCGCTGATGGACCGCTTCGGCATACGTCGCGTCGTCGCGCTCGCCCTCACCGTCATCGCGATCGGCACCGGGCTCACCCTGTGGATGACGGCCGCCTGGCAGCTCATCCTGTACTGGGGCGTCCTCGTCGGCCTCGGCTCCGGCTCGATGGCACTGGCCTTCGCGGCGACCGTCACCAACCGGTGGTTCACCGAGAAGCGCGGCCTGGTCACCGGCATCCTCACCGCCGCCGGCGCCTCCGGGCAGCTGGTCTTCCTACCGCTGCTCTCCTGGATGGTCACCGAGCACGGCTGGCACCCGGCCGCGATCACGGTCGCGCTGACCGCACTCGCCGTCGTGCCCTTCGTGTGGCTGCTGCTTCGCGACCACCCGGCGGACGTGGGGCTAGCGCCTTACGGGGCCGAGGAGTTCGTGCCCAAGCCTCCGCCGGCCGTGGGCGCCGCGCGGCGTACCGTCAAGGTTCTCTTCTCGGCCGCCAGGACCGGCCCCTTCTGGCTCCTCGCAGGCACCTTCGCGATCTGTGGCGCCTCGACCAACGGCCTGATCCAGACCCACTTCGTGCCCGCCGCCCACGACCACGGCATGCCGATGCAGGCCGCGGCCTCGCTGCTCGCGGTGATCGGGGTCGCCGACGTCGCCGGCACGATCTTCTCGGGCTGGCTCACCGACCGCTTCGACTCGCGGCGCCTGCTCGCCGCGTACTACTCGCTGCGCGGCATCTCGCTGCTGTTCCTGCCGATGCTGCTCGTGCAGGGCGCCGGGGACGTCCGGCCGCCGATGATCTTCTTCATCGTCTTCTACGGCCTCGACTGGGTGGCCACGGTCCCGCCCACGCTCGCCCTCTGCCGTGAGCACTACGGCGAGGACTCGGCGATCGTCTTCGGCTGGGTCCTCGCCTCGCACCAGGTGGGCGCGGCGATCGTCGCCTTCCTCGGCGGGGTGGCGCGGGACAACTTCGGGTCGTACGACGTGGTCTGGTACACGTCGGGCGCGCTGTGCGCCGCGGCCGCGCTGATGGCCGTCGTCATCCGTAAGGGCAGGCGTGCGGAGGAACTGGCGGTCACTGCCGCGTAGTTCGTACGTTGTCACGTCGCCGGAGTGGGCTTCCTCAGGCCTGGAACTGGCCGAACTTGCCCTGGTGGAAGAGCAGCGGTTCGCCCGCCTCGGTCGCCCCGAGCGCATCGACCCGGCCCACCACGATCAGGTGGTCCCCGCCCGTGTGCACCGCGTGGATCGTGCAGTCGAGCCACGCGGGTACGCCGTCGAGGCGGGGTGCGCCGGAGGACGGGGCCGCGTCATAGGTGACGCCGGCGAACTTGTCGCCGCCGCTGACGGCGAAGCCCCGGCAGAGCGTGCCCTGTTCGGCGCCCAGGATGTTGACGCAGAAGGTGCCCGCCTGGGCGATGCGCGGCCAGGTCGTCGACGTACGCGCGACCATGAACGCGATCAGTGGCGGGTCGAGGGACAGCGAGGCGAAGGACTGGCAGGCGAAGCCGGCCGGGCCCTCGTCGTCCAGCGCCGTGATCACGGTGACGCCGGAGGCGAAGTGTCCCAGCACGCGCCGGAATTCGGCCCCGTCGAGCGGCAGCCGCTCGTCTTCGCCGACCGCGCGCAGATCTGGGCGGGGCAGTGCTTCGACTGGCTCGGCGACCGTGGAGGCGCCGACCGACCTGAGGTATCGGACGGCGGTGGCCGCCATCCCTGCGTGTCCCATCACGTCACCCATTGAAGCTGACGGGGTGTCAGATTGGAAGGGGTGAGCGGGGGTTGGTAACCCCTCAACGACCCCTGTATTCGGGCGAGCGGCGCTCCACGAAGCTCGCCACGCCCTCGTTGGCGTCCCGCGTCGTCATGTTGATCTCCTGGGCGGTGGCCTCGGCGGCGAAGGCGGCCCTGCGGTCCGACTCCAGGGAGGCGTTAACGAGCTGCTTCGTCATGGCGAGGGCGCGGGTCGGACCCTGGGCGAGGCGTTCGGCCCACTCGCGGGCAGTCTTCTCCAGGTCCTCGGCCGGGACGACCCGGTTGACGAGCCCGAGGCGTTCGGCCTCCGCAGCCGGCACGGAGTCGCCGAAGAACATGAGCTCCTTCGCGCGCTGCGGGCCGATCAGGCGGGGCAGGAGGTAGGCGCCGCCGCCGTCGGGGACGAGGCCGCGGCGTACGAACACCTCGATGAACTTGGCGTTCTCCGCCGCGATGACCAGGTCGCAGGCGAAGGCGAGGTGCGCGCCGATGCCGGCGGCCGTGCCGTTCACCGCGGCTATCACCGGCTTTTCGCAATCCATGATGGCGGCGATGAAGCGTTGGGCTCCGCGTTGGATGGTGCGGGCCACGTCTCCTGGGATGCGCTCCGCGGGTGCGGGGCCGCCTCGGATGTCGGCTCCTGCGCAGAAGCCCTTGCCTGTCGCGGTGATGACCACGGATCGGATGTCGGGGTCTGCGGAGGCTTCCGCGAGCAGGGTGATGATGCGCTCACGCTGGTCCCAGGTGACGGCGTTCATGGCTGCCGGCCGGTTGAGCGTGATCCAGCTGACGTTGCTGGTGACGGTGTGCAGGACTTCGTCGGCGGTGGTGTCTGTCATTGGGGCTCCTGGAGGTTTGTCGGGTGCGGGTTCGTTGCGCCTGCGGCGGGCATTTCCCCCACCCCGCCCCTTCCCGAAAGGCTGCCGCCGGCATTCTGGGCGGGGGCTGGTAGAACCAGCCCGTCCGGCGTTTGAGGACACCGCCCGAAGGGCGGAAGGCTTCGCAGAATTACGGGAAGGGGCGGGGTGGGGGAAAATCTCTCACCGGCAGACAGCCAACGCGTCCAGCGCAACCGCCCCCTGCCCCCTGGGCAGCACCATCAGCGGATTGATGTCCAACTCCGAGAGCTCATCGCCGAGTTCGAGCGCCATGCGCTGCACGCGGAGGACGACCTCGATCAAAGCGTCCACGTCCACCGGAGGCCCACCCCGCACCCCCTCGAGCAGCGCCCGCCCACGCAGCTCCGAAAGCATCGCCCGAGCCTGGTCCTCGCCGAACGGCGGCACCCGTACCGCCGCGTCCTGCAGGACCTCGACCAGGACGCCGCCGAGCCCGACCGTCACCGTCGGGCCGAAGAGCGAGTCCTGGGTGACGCCGACGACCATCTCGACGCCCCGCTCGACCATCTGGCAGACCAGTACGCCGTCGAGGTCGATGCCCTCGTAGCGCGCGATGTCAGTGAGCTCGCGGTAGGCGTCCCGGACCTGGCTCGCCGAGGTCAACCCGACCTTCACCAGGCCGAGTTCGGTCTTGTGGGCCAGGCGGGCGCCGGACGCCTTCATCACCACCGGGTAGCCGACCAGGCCCGCCGCCCGCACGGCCGCCGCCGCGCTCGTCACCAGTTGCTCGCGCGGGACGCGTATCCCGTACGCGCGCAGCAGCTGCTTCGCCGCGTGCTCGCTGAGCTGCTGGCCGGGGCGCATCAGGGCCTGGGCCTTGCGGAAGGAGGGGGAGTGGGTGCGGGGGGCCTCGTCGAAGGGCGAGGTGTACGAGGCGGTGAAGCGGGAGTGCTGCAGGTGGGCGCGTACCGCCGTGATGCAGTTGGAGAAGGTGCGGAAGGTCGCGACCCGGGAGGAGCCGAGGAGCGTCTCGCGGTACGCCGCCTCCGTGCCGAGCGGCGAACCCCACACCACGCACACCAGCTTGTCCGTCTGCTCGGCCGCGTCCACCAGGTCCTGCGCGAGCTTGTCGCTCATGGGCGGGAAGGGACCGGTGATCGGACAGATCAGCACCCCCACCGAGGGATCCGCCAGGATCGCGTCGATGATCTTGCGGCCGCGCCAGTCGCCCACCGGGTGGCCGCCGTTGTCGACGGGGTTGGCGACGTTCAGGTACTCGGGGATCCACTGGTGCAGCTCGTCCTGCTTGGCGGCACAGAGGGTGGGCAGGTCGAGGCCCGCCTCGGTCGCCAGGTCGGAGAAGTGGGCGCCCGTGCCGCCGGATATGGAGTAGACGACCACGCCGTCGGCCTGCGGCTTGCGGGCCCGGGCCAACGTGGCTGCGGTGTCCTGGAGTTCGTCCAGGCCGTCGACGCGGATCACGCCGAACTGGCGCATCGCCGCGTCCACCACCTTGTCCGCGCCGGTCAGCTTGCCGGTGTGGGACGCGGCCATCCGGGCGCCGGTCTCGGTGCGGCCGACCTTGACCGCGACGACCGGGACGCCGGCGCGGGCCGCGCGGTCGGCGGCGAGCAGGAAGGAGCGGCCGTCCTTGAGGCCCTCGACGTAACAGGCGATGGCGCCGACCTCGGGCTGCTCGGCGAAGTAGGAGATGAAGTCGGAGGTCTCCAGGTCGGCCTCGTTGCCGGTGGGGGCCCAGTGCGAGAGGCGTACGCCCAGTTCCTGCATGGTGAAGACGGGCCTGCCCTGGTGTCCCGACTGGGTGATCAGGGCGATCGCCGGTCCTTCGAGGTCGTCGCGGAACTTCTCGAAGGCGTTGAGGTTCGTGTTCGGGCCGAGCAGGCGGATGCCCGAGCGCTCGACCGCGGCCGCGAGGCGGGCCTGCGCGGCCGCGCCCTCCGCGCCCGTCTCGGCGAAACCGGAGGCGAACGCGACGGCGAACTTCACCTTGGACTCGGCCAGTTCCTCGATCACAGGCAGCGGATCGCCGACGAGGAGCACGGCCAGGTCGACCTGCTCGGGCAGGTCCGCGACCGACGGGAAGCAGTCGAGGCCGAAGACCGACTCGCGGGTCGGGTGCACCGGGTACAGACGGGCGCCGACCCGCTCTGCCCAGGCCATCAGCTGGCGCGTGATGCCCGTGTTGGGGCGGCCCTCGGCGTCCGAGGCGCCGATCACGGCGACGGACTCGGGGCGGAAGAAGCGGTCCAGGTCAGGGACTTCGGCGTGCAGCGGCCGGCCGCTGACGTCCACATCGGTGCCGGCGCCCTCCGGGCCCGTGCTGCTGTGCACGGCCGCGTGCGGGCGCTGCTCTCCGCAGGCCACCACATGGGCCGGGCGGGAGTCGGTGCTGAGGGTGCCGTGAGTCGATCCAAGCATCGCTGACGCCCGCCTCCTGGGTGCTCCTGTAACGGTCTACGTCCGGTCTGCGTCCGGTCCAACGTCCGATCCATGCAACTGACGCATAGTCAGATTACTGAACTGACGGCCCGTCAGGAACAGGCTTGCGTGCAAAGAAGCAACCGGATGAGCCCAAAAAGCGGCGGCGGGCGGGGAATTTGACCTGTTCCCTACCCGCCGCAAGCCTTCTTGACCCGTGATCAGAGCGCCGCTCGCCGTGATCCGGAGTGCCGTGCCCGATGACTCAGAGCACCGCGAGGACCTCCTTGGCCACGCGCTCGCCGGAGCGCACCGCGCCGTCCATGTATCCGTTCCAGTACGTGGACGTCTCGGTCCCCGCCCAGTGGATGCCGCCCACCGGCCTGCGCAGCTCGGGCCCGTACTGGGTCAGCACACCGGGTGGCGCATAGGCTACCGGACCGCCGCGCGTGTAGCCCTCGTTGTCCCAGCGCTGGAGCAGGAAGGCGGTCGGGGTCTTGGCCTTGTCGCCGAAGAACGCGGCGTAGTTCGCGAGCACGACGGCCTTCACCTCGGCCTCGCTCGCGCCGTTGAGCCTGCGCATCTCGTCGGACTCGATGAAGCCCATGAGTGCGCCGTACGACCCGTCCTGCGGCGAGTTGTCGAAGGTCGAGCGGATCGCGCCGGTGTCGCTGAGGGCCTGGCCGTTGAGGCCTTGCTCGCGCCAGAAGGGCTTGTCGTACACGGCGACCGCCTTGCCCACCGAGCCCATCGGAAGGCGCTGGCTCAGCTGGTCGCGGGCGGCCGGGAGCAGCGGGTCGTACTCGATCCGGGCCGCGAGCGACGGCGGGATCGCGACGACGACGCGACGCGCGGACACGCTCACGCCCCCGTCCGCGGCCACGGTCAGCCGGTCACCGGACTTGGTGATGGTGCGCACGGGCGCGTCGAGCAGCACCTTGTCGCCCAGCGTCGCCGCCAGCTTGATCGGGACCTGCTGCGAGCCGCCGACGAAGCGGGTCGCCTGGGCGCCGTTCGCGGTCTCGGTGAGGCGCTCGAAGGTGCCGGGGGTCGACTCGTTGCCGGCGGCCGCGATGTAGAACAGCACGAAGAGGAGCGAGAGTTCGCGGGGCTCGGCGGAGAAGACCGAGGTGCAGGCCACGTCGAAGAGGAACTTGGCCGACGGGATCACGGCGTTGTGCTTCAGCCAGGTCTCGAAGGTCTGCTGGTCCCATTCCTGGGCCTTCTCGGCGGTCCAGGGAGCGTTCACCGGGACCTTCTTGGCCAGGTCGTTGAGGAGCGCCTGTACGACGGCGGCGTTCGCGAGGCCCGCGGCGTCGATGGGCGGGACGGCGCCCAGGAGGCCGTCGGTGGCGTACGGGGTGCGCTTGCCGTCCTTGTAGAGCAGGTTCTTGCCCGCGTTGTACGTGGCGAAGGTGGCCACGCCCACCTCGTCGGCGAGGGCCTTGATGCGGTCCTGGGTGGGGCCGATGAACTCGCCGCCGCCCTCGGTGGCGTCGCCGTTCGGGAGCTTGAGGTTGAGGACGCGTCCTCCGACGCGGTCTCTCGCCTCCAGGACGAGCACGCTCTTGCCCGCCTTTGCGAGGTCCCTCGCGGTGGTCAGGCCTGCGAGGCCTGCGCCGATTATGGCTACGTCCACTTCGCGGGTCGCTGCTGCGGCGGGGCTTGCGGTGGTTCCGATCAGGGTGCCTGCGCCTGCGGCGGCGGTGCCCAGCAGGGCTCGGCGGGTGATCTGTCTTTCGCGTGCCACGTGCGTCCTCCATGGGTTGGTGGAACTCGGGTGCAGCGTGCGGGTTGTGTGCGCCTGCGGCGGGCTGGGTCCCCTACCCGCCCCTTCCCTAAATTCTGCGAAGCCTTCCGCCCTTCGGGCGGTGTCCTCAAACGCCGGACGGGCTGATAAATCAGCCCGTCCGGCGTTTGAGGACATCTTTGACGCCGACGGCAGTCTTACGGGAAGGGGCGGGGTGGGGAAACAAAAGGCCGTCAGCGAGCCAGTACCTTCGCGATGCGCCCTGCGTCGATCGCGATCTCCCTGAACATCCCGGAGATCGGGTTGGTGTAGCCCTGGAAGAAGAGGTCCGGGGCCTGCTCAGGAGACCGAGCTCCGGTCGTCAGAGGCCGCCCCTGTGGGTCGAGCACGCCCAGATGCCCCACCAGCCCCTCCAGCGCCCGTGAATACCCCGTCGCCGCGATCACCACATCGGGCTCGATCCGGGACCCGTCCGCCAGGACGACCTTGCCGGATTCGAAGGAGGACACCGCCGCGACCGGCTCGACGGAACCCTTCTGGACCGCCGCGATCAACCCCACGTCCTGCACGGGAATCGAGCCCTCGCGGACCCGCGAGTACAGTCCCGCCGAGGGCCGCGGCAGGCCCTGCGCGGAAAGGTCGGGGATGCTCAGCTTCGCCATGGGCCCGGCCAGCTTGTCGACCCACGAGACCGGCAGGCGGCGGCAGAGGATGCCGGTGAGCTGGGCCGGCCAGCCCGCGGTGGAGCGGCGCACGATGTGCGGGGCGGTGCGGACTGCCAGACGGACGCGGGAGGCGCCGCCCTCCACCAGGTCGACCGCGATCTCCGCGCCGGTGTTGCCGACACCGACCACGAGGACGTCCTTGCCCGCGTACGGCGCGGCATTGCGGTACTCGCCCGCGTGCAGCAGCTCGCCCGTGAAGGAGGAGGCGCCGGGCCAGTCCGGCAGCCGGGGCGTGTGGTTGTACCCCGTGGCGACGACCACCGCCGAACCCGTCAACTCCCGCCCGCCGGTGGCGTGCAGCAGCCAGCCCGAGCCGTCCTCGGCCCGGTCGATCCGGTTGACCTCGACGCCGGTGATGATCTCCAGCTCGTGGTACTCGGCGTACTTCTCCAGATAGCGGATCACGTTGTCACGCGACACCCAGCGTCCGAAGGAGCGCGGCATCCCGAGGCCCGGCAGGGCCGAGAGCCGGCGCGTGGTGTGCAGGTGCAGGCGGTCGTAGTGGCGTCGCCAGGAGGCCCCGACGGACTCGGACTTCTCCAGTACGACGGCTCGGAGCCCCTGCGCGCGCAGCGATGCCGCCGCCGCGAGACCGCCGGGGCCGCCGCCTATGACATAGACGGGGCGGTCCTGGGTGCGGTCCAGGTCGGTGTGCGAGGTGTCGGCCATGAGCGGGAGCGTAATGACCCTGTCAATGGATGGGGTGCGGTCCATGGTCAATCCGGTTGCGAATTGATCACGCCCCGGCGGGATGCTCCCGAATGCCCCATGCCCATGCCTCATGTCCCGGCGATGCCCCAGGCCCGCCCCTTGCGCAAGAGGCGTCCCATCCGCTGAACTGACGTACCGTCAGAAACGTACCGGGGCGTGACGGGGCGAGTGGACCCGACGAGGGGATGGGCATGGAGACGATCTGGCTGAGCGGTGCCGAATGGCTCGCCGTGCTGCGCATCGGCCTCGGGCTGTGGTGGCTGGAGAGCTGGCGGCACAAGGACAAGAAGGGCTGGTTCGAGCGCGGGACCGGCATCGCCTGGGCCGCCGACGTGGCCGGGAAGCACAAGTGGGGGGCCGTGAAGAACGGCTTCGACACGATCGTGGCGCCTCGGCCCAAGACGATGGCGTACGTCGTCGTCTATGCCGAACTCGCCCTGGGGCTCGGCCTGATCGTCGGCTTCCTCACCCCGATCGCGCTGGTCGGCGGGCTGCTGCTCAATCTGCTCTACCTCGTGCTGATGATCCACGACTGGGCCGAGCAGGGGCAGAACGCGATGATGGCGCTGATCTCGTTCATCGCCCTGGTGGGGATGTCCTGGCAGAGCTGGTCGCTCGACAACGCGATGGGACTGTTCTGAGTGAGTACGCCGACGACCCCCCGGCCCCGGTTCGACCTCCCGGACATCGACGCCTTCACCCAGCCCTACTGGGACGCCGCCGCCGAGGGGCAGTTGCTGCTCCGCCGGTGCCGGGCCTGTGCGCGGGCGCATCACTATCCGCGCGAGTTCTGCCCGCACTGCTGGAGCGAGGACGTCGAGTGGGAGGCCGCGAGTGGCCGGGCCACGCTCTACACCTGGTCCGTCGTGCACCGCAACGACCTGCCGCCCTTCGGGACGCGTACGCCCTATGTCGCGGCCGTGGTCGATCTGGCCGAGGGGCCGCGCATGATGACCGAGGTGGTGGAGTGCGCGGAGGCGGACCTGGCGATCGGGATGGAGCTGGCGGTGACGTTCCGCGAGGAGGGCGGGGGCGGCGAGGGCGGCGAGAGTGAACGGGCCGTGGCCGTCGCGGTGTTCCGGCCACGGACCTGACCGACGGGGTCTTCGGGGTTGAATGGGCCCATGACGAAGGGGACTGGGCCCGTGACCCGCCGGCTGGTGTGCACCGAACTGCGCGGCGACGGGCTGCTGCTGCGCCCCTGGGACCCGGCGTCCGACGCGGATGCCGAGGCGATGCTCACCGGGGTCACCGACCCGGAGTTCAAGCTCTGGAACAACCCGGCCAAGCCGATCGAGGACCTGGCCGGTGCGCGCGAGGCGCTGCGGAACCGGGCCCGGCAGTGGGACGAGGGCGTCGCGGGTTCGTACTGCGTGACCGATGAGGTGACGGGCCGCATCCTCGGCAGCATCTCGCTCATCTCGGTGTACTGGCCCAACCGCAACGGCACCATCGGCTACTGGGTGCTGCCCGACGCCCGCGGCAAGCGCGTCGCCACCCGCTCGCTCGGGCTGCTCGCCGACTGGGCGTTCGGGCTCGGCGTGCACCGCCTCGCCCTCGACCACGTCGTGGCCAACGAGGCCTCCTGCCGGGTCGCCGAACGGTGCGGATTCGTCGGCGAGGGCATCCTGCGCGGCTCACACCTCAACGCCGACGGCACCTTCTCGAACGCCCACATGCACGCCCGCCTCGCCACGGATCGCCCGGCGACCCCGGCAACGTCGACGACCCCGGCAGACAAGGCCTAGGGCCTGTCTTCAAACTCCCGTCGTCGCCCGAAGGGCGGCCCCGCGGCGTCTGGTGCGTGCGCTCGGCGTGCCGGGTGGAAGCCCTCGTACTGGACGTACTTGGGCTTTCGCCCGGTGCGGCGAGCGTGCGCCCGCTGCGGCAGCAGCTGATGTCACTGCGGCGTCGCGGGGCAGGCGGGAGTTTGAAGGCAGGCCCTAGGGCCAGAGCAGTTCCCGGGTCCAGTCACTGTCCGGGGCCTCCCGCCGGTACCGGACCCGCACGTGCCGACGCTGTGCGTCCCCCTGGAAGTACTCGACCTCGTCCGGCTCCAGCACGTACAGGGTCCACGTCGGCGATTCCGCGTCCGGCTCCGCCTGCGCCCGCTCCCACGCGGCGGCGGACGAGGTCGCCAACTCCCCCTGTGATCCGAGCACTTCGCTCTGCCGCCCGACCAGCGCGGCCGCGAGGGCGCCCGTCGAGCGGGCGTGCAGGTCCGCCTGGGCCTCGGCGGGCGGTGCGGTCCGCACCCGGCCCCGGATGCGGATCTGGCGGCCCTGCGCCGGCCAGTAGAAGTGCAGCGCGGCCTCGGGGCGGGCCGCGAGCTGGCGGCCCTTGCGGCTGGTCGCGTGCGAGGCGAAGTGCCAGCCGTGCGCGTCCGCGTCGTGCAGCATCACCGTGCGTACGTCGGGCCGGCCGGACCCGTCCGCGGTGGCCAGGCCCATGGTGTGCGGCTCGGGCTGTCCGGCGGCGACCGCCTCGGCGAACCACGCGTGGAACAGCTCCACGGGTTCAGCGGGCGCGGTCGCCGGGTCGAACGCGGGCAGCTCGATGTCCCAGACCCGCCGGGACCTCAGCAGCTCGGTGAAGTGTTCGTGGCTCATCCCGCGATTGTGGCTCAGACCGATCCGAGGTCGGTGGACAGCCAGCGTTCCGGGCGCAGCACGAAGATCGTGTGATCGCCGTGCTCCTTCCAGGCGAACTCGACGTACCCGTCCACCTTTTCGGCCGGCAGATACCGTGCCGAGAGCTCTCGGAGCTCCTCGATGGTGGCCTTCCGCGTCTCGACGACGGGGCCCTCCACGGACACGTAACGAATGGTCGGTTCGATGCGGTCCACCATGAGCGAGAAGCGGCCCGCGGCGGTGATCAGCTGTCCCTTGCGGGAGTCGATGGCGGTCATGACCTGGAGGTCGCCGCCGGGTGCGTACTGGTACCAGATGGGGACGGTGAGTGGGGCCCGCCCCTCGCCCGCGTCCACCGCGAGGGCGGCGATGTGGGGCTCGGCGAGGAACGCTTCGCGCTCTGCAACGGTCAGGGCCACAGGGATCTCCTCCGTAGTCGCACGTCGTCGTGAGTCACTCCTCTGTACAACTTCGGCCGTGCCACGCGTGTTCCCTCACGCCACCGCGTACTCCTTGATCCTGATCGTGTCGGCCGCCTTCTGGATGTCGTCCTGCCGACGTCCACGGCTGTACGGATGTCTTACACGTTCGTCCATGGCGACCGTATGGATCCTCGGACGGGCAGGGGCGACCCCCCATTGGCCACCGCCGCGTTGCGTACCGTCACGACTGATCACAGGGTGTGAAACAGGGTCGACCCGCTCCATCCCCCACCCTGGAAAAGGACCCTGTAAATGAACCTGCACAAGTCAGCCGCCGCCCTCGTGGCCGCGGCGCTCGCCGGTGCCCTCGTCGTCGGCGTCTCCGGCACCGCTGCCGCCGCCCCCACCGTGCTGCCGGCCGCGGGCGCGGCGCTCTCCGCCTCCCAGCAGGAGGTGTACAAGCAGGCCCTGCAGGACGTGGCCATCACCGCCGACGACCTGCTCGCCGACGCGAAGCAGGGCCCGGTCGACGAGGCCGCCTACCGTGCGGCCTTCGCGGACGCGCTGGCTGTCGCGGGGCCGGAGGACGAGCTGCTGAAGTCGGCGCTGTCCGCGCTGAAGGTCCAGACGGACGCCCTGGTCAAGGTGGTCGGCGCCGGCCCCGGTGGGGTCGGGCAGCTGCCGGCCGCGCTGGTCGGTGTGACGCTGGCGATCCAGAACGTCCTGAGCGTCGGCAACCTCGGCCTCGCGGTCGGCGCCCTGCTCAAGCCGCTCGACCTCAAGTCGCTCGACCTGGGTGCCCTCGACCTCAACAAGCTGCCGGGTGGCGACAAGCTGCCGGCGCTGCCGAGCTTCGGCGACATCTTCAAGCTGTGATTCCCGGTCCGGTGGGCGGCGGGGACCTCCGCCCCGCCACCCACCGGACCAGGTTCGGTCCTGCGGAGCTCAGTCCCGCCCGAGCACGACCGTTCCCGAAGAGCAGAACCACCCGCCCGTCCCCGAGGCCACCGCGAGCTCCGGCAGTCGTCCGCCCGCCTTGCGCACCTGGTTCGGGCCGGCCTCGCCGCGCAGCTGCCGTACCGCCTCGACCATGAGGAACAGGCCGCGCATGCCCGGGTGTTGGGCCGAGAGGCCGCCGCCGTCCGTGTTCACGGGCAGGTCCCCGGTCAACGTGAGACGGCCCTTCTCGACGAAGGCGCCGCCCTCGCCCTTCGCGCAGAAGCCCAGGTCCTCAAGGGTCACCAGGGTCATGTACGTGAAGGCGTCGTAGATCTCCGCGATGTCGATGTCCTGCGGACGCACCCCGGCCCGCTCGAAGGCGAGCCGCCCGCTGACCGCCGCGGGGGAGACCGTGAAGTCGTCCCACTCCGACATCGTGGTGTGCGAGACGTGCTCCCCGGCGCCGAGCACCCACACCGGATCCTTGGCGCAGTCGGCGACGTACTCCTCGGCGACCAGGAGCACGGCCGCGCCCCCGTCGCTGCGGATGCAGCAGTGCAGCTTGGTGAACGGGTCCGCGATCATCGGGCCGCTCAGCACCTCGTCGACCGTGATCGGGTCGCGGAACATCGCGTCCGGATTGAGCGCCGCATTGGCCCGCGCCTGCACGGCGACCTCGGCCAACTGCTCCAGCGTGGTGCCGTATTCGTGCATGTGACGGCGGGCGGCCATCGCGTACTTGGCGATGAGCGAGTGACCGTACGGCACCTCGAACTGCAGCGGTCCGCGGGCGCCGAACGACAGATTGGACGTACGCCGCTTCGCTTTGATGTCGGCCCGTGCGGTGGAGCCGTACACCAGGAGGACGGCGTTGGCGTGCCCCGCGGCGATCGCGTCCGCGGCGTGCGCGGCCATCACCTCCCAGGTGGAGCCGCCCACCGAGGTCGAGTCGACCCAGGTCGGTTTGAGGCCCAGGTACTCGGCGACCTCGACCGGCGCGAGGATGCCGAGCCCGGCCGAGGCGAAGCCGTCGATGACGCTCTTGTCGAGCCCCGAGTCGGCGAGCGCGCGGCGGGCGGCCTGGGCGTGCAGGGCGTAGGGGGTGGCGTCGTCGACCCGGCCGCAGTCGGAGAGGGCTATACCGGCGACCGCGACCTTGCGACGGGGGTGGGCGGTTGAGGCTGACATGAATCTGACGGTACATCAGATTCCAGGGCCGCCGACAGGTGATCGGGAGGGTCGGGGGGAAGTGGGGCGGGGTGCCGGGCAGATGCGTTCAGCCCCTGTGCATCTGCCGCTTCCCGGCCTAATATGACGGCCCGTCAGATCGGAGGCGTTCGCCTCCGAGGGCGAACTGGCCCCAGGGGAGGAACCCGCCGATGGACGCCGCCTTCACCGCGGAGCAGGACGAGATCCGGCGCACCCTGCGCGAACTCGTAGCCAAGCGTTGTGGCCCGGACGAGGTCAAGGCCGCGGTCCGAACCGCCGCGGGCCACGACCCACAGCTGTGGCAGACCCTCTCCCAGCAGCTGGGCCTGCCGGGGCTCGCGCTGCCCGAGGAGTACGGCGGGGTCGGCTGCTCCGTCACCGAACTCGCCCTCGCCTGCGAGGAGACGGGCCGCGCCCTGGTGCCCAGCCCGCTGCTCGCGACCGCCGCGCTCGCGGCCCCGCTGATCGCCCGCCTGGGCACGGACGGGCAGCGCCGCGAGCTGCTGCCGCAGCTGGCCTCGGGGGCGCTCACCGCGACCCTCGCGGTGCCGGGCGCCTCGCTGGCCACGGCGCTCGGGCTTGCCGGTGACAACGCCGGGGACTGGGCGGGCGGGGGCCGCGCGGGCGGCGTACAGGCGAAGGTGGATGAGGACGGCTGGCGGCTGTACGGGCAGGCCGAGCAGGTCCTCGACGGGCACAGTGCGGGGCTGCTCGTGGTGGCCGCGCACACCGGGGGCTTCGCCCGCTCCCGCACACTCCTCTTCCTCGTACGCGCCGACGCGGCCGGAGTCGCCACGGCGCGGCAGACCTCGCTGGACGAGACGCGACCGCAGGCCCGCATCGAACTGCGGGACGCGGCCGCCGAGTTGCTGGGGCCGGATGATGCCGCCGAGGTCGCGAACGCCCTCGCGGCGACGGGCGACACCCTCGCCGCGGTGCTCGCCGCGGAGGCGGTGGGCGCGGCGGACCGGGCCCTGGAGCGGACCGTCGAATACGCCAAGGAGCGGGAGCAGTTCGGCCGGCCGATCGGGTCGTTCCAGGCGGTGAAGCACCGGCTCGCGGACGTGTACGTGGCCGTGCAGGCGGCTCGGTCCGCGGCGTACTACGCGGCGTGGGCGGCGGGGTCGGGTCCGTCTGGTGCCGGTGCCGGTGCCGGTGCCGGTGCTGGTGCCGGTGAGCGGGTGGGCGGGCTTGCCCTCGCGCAGGCCCTGGAGGCGCTGCGTACCGCGTCGTCCGAGGCCGTGCAGCTGCACGGCGGGATCGGCTTCACCTGGGAGCACGAGGCCCATCTGTACTTCAAGCGGGCGGCGGGGGACGAGCTGCTGTTCGGGCCCGTGCATCGGCTGCGGGCGCATGCGGCGGATCGGGCGGGGTTGTTCGTTCCGGCTGCCGCCGAGCCGGTCTCGGTCCCGGTCTCCGATCCCGCTTCCGATCCCGCGTCCGCTTCCGCTTCCGCTTCCGCGGAGGTGGCGGTCTGATGCCGGTCGGGGTGCGCATGATGCAGAAGGTCTCCTCGACGAAGACCTTCGCGAAGATCGCGCCGCACTTCATTCCCGCGATGGACCGGGCGGTGCATCGGCTCACGCGGGGCAAGGTGATGCTGAGTGCGCAGATGCTGCCGGGGGTCATCCTCACTGTCCGTGGGGCCAAGAGCGGGGTGCCTCGCCGCACCCCGTTGGCGTGCATGCCGGAGCCGGATTCCAGGACCTGGATCCTGATCGGGTCCAACTTCGGGCGGCCCGGGCATCCGGTGTGGACGGTGAATCTGAAGGCGAATCCGGATGCGGAGGTGTCCTGGAAGGGGTCCGACATTCCGGTCACGGCTCGACTCCTGGCGGGGGAGGAGCGGGCTGCGGCGTGGGAGGCGGTCCTCAAGTTCTGGCCGCCGTACGCGACTTACCAGGCGCGGATCGATCGGGAGATCCGGTTGTTCCGCCTGGAGCGCAGAGAGGGATCCCCCACCCCGCCCCTTCCCTAAATCCTGCGGAGCTTTCCGCCCTCCGGGCGGTGTCCTCAAACGCCGGACGGGCTGACTATGTCAGCCCGTCCGGCGTTTGAGGACCCAGGGGCAGGGTGGGGAAAATGTATGACAGGACCCCAGTCAGCCTTACTTCGTCGGCTTCTTCCCCGTAATGCCCAAATGCACCAACAACGCCAAGTTGGGCTTGAGTTCGGCCTGCTTGACCCCCCAGGTCTGGAAGCCCTTCTGGTGCGAGGCCACCGCGGCCAGCATGGCCACCAGGGATCCCGCCATCGCCGCGGCGTTGACGTCCTTGTCGACCTTCCCCTTCGCCTGTAGGTCCTTGACCGTGTCCGTAAGGGAGTTGGTGACGGAGTTCAGGATCTTCATGCGGATCTTGTAGAACCGCTTGTCCCCCTCCGCCGCCCCGAGGTCGACCACCCGGAGGATCGCCTCGTTCTTGCGCCAGAAGTCGAGGAAACCGTCCACGAGTTCCTGCGAGGTCTGCCACCCCGCCTTGCCCACCCAGGAACGCTCGGCGAGCACATCGGTCAACCCGGCGCCCTCCGTGGCCATTTGCTCGGCGATCTCGAGGACCGCGCCCTCCACATCCGGGAAGTACTGATAGAAGGTCGCGGGCGAGGTCCCGGCCTTCCGGGCCACGTCGATGACCTTCACATCGCGGTAGGGCGACGAACTGAGCATCTCGCTGAGGCAGTCGAGCAGCTTCATTCGCGTCGCCTGGCCGCGGCGTCCGGCCACGCGGCCATCGACGGTACGTACTTGTCCTGTCATGCCGTCAGCTTACCGAGGGGTGATCGGGGCGCGATTCGGCCGACTGCAAATGGGGCTCGCCGGGCGGAGGCACCGGAAGTGAGGGGCCGGCATCGCGAGACCCCGGCGCGCGCCCCCGCTCCCCAGAATTGACCAGTTGTTCGATTCATTCTCCTGCGCGCAGGGTGAGGGGCCGTTACTTTGGGTCCATGGACGGGTCCATGGATGAGATGGGCGAGGTCGCATTCGCCGAAGGCGTCCCCTGCTGGATCGATGCGCTGCTCCCCGACGTCGAGGCGGGCAAGCGCTTCTACGGAGAGCTCTTCGGCTGGACCTTCCGCGAGGGTGCCGGGCCGGAGTACGAGGCCTTCCGCGACGGTGAGCTGGTCGCCGCGCTGGCCCCCAAGCAGGACGGGCGGATGCCCACGGTCTGGAACGTGTACTTCGCCACCCCCGACGCCTACGCCCTCGCCCGCCGGATCAAGAAGGCGGGCGGGCAGCTGGTCATCGAGCCCATGCCGATCGGCGCCTTCGGCACGATGGCCCAGGCAGCCGACCCCGAGGGCGCCGTCTTCGGGCTCTGGCAGGCCGGCTCGCTGGCCGGCTTCGAGAAGAAGGGCGAGCCCGGCTCCTTCTGCTGGACCGAGGTCTACTCGCGGGACAAGGCCCTGGTCGACCCCTTCTACGAGGGCGTCTTCGGGTTCGGCGGCGCGGACCTGGGCGACCCGGTGCAAGACGCTGGGGGAGACGCGGAGGGGCTCGACTTCCGCACGTGGTCGCCGGCGGGCGCGGAGGCCGGGCCGGACACCGCGATCGGCGGGCGGTCGCTGGTCTCCGGGACCTTCCCCGCCGAGATGCCGGCCCATTTCCTCATCTACTTCAACGTCACGGACTGTGACGCCACCGCGGCCACGGCGAAGCGGCTCGGCGGGCGCGTACAGGCGGAGCCCTTCGACATTCCGTATGAATCAAAAGTGGCGGCGCGCAGCGCCTCGATGAGGGGCGGTGGTCGGGTGACGGGCGGGCGGATGGCCGTTCTCATCGACAACCAGGGAGCGGTCTTCGCCGTCCTGCAGGACTGAGCGACACCGACCCCGGCGCTGAACGGCACCGATCTGCCCCCGCCGGACTGCGGACGGTGCGGTCCGGCGGGGGCTCGGCCCGGAATCCGACGGGCTGGTTTGCCCCGACTTGATACTCCTCGACCCAGACATCCCGATCCGGCCCCGGGTTCGCAACCGCTGGCCGAGACAGGAAGAATCAGGGTGCGTGCCGCCATTGCGGCTCGGTGGTGAGACGCTGACCAGTGACGTCTCGTACGGGGAGGTGGCAGGCAAGTGGTGGAGCAGCTGACGCAGCACGATCCGAGGCGGATCGGGCCGTTCGAGGTGCTTGGACGACTTGGTGCCGGCGGTATGGGCCTGGTCTATCTCGCGCGCTCGGCCTCGGGCCGACGCGTGGCGATCAAGACGGTCAGGACCGAGCTCGCCGAGGACCAGCTGTTCCGCGTCCGCTTCACCCGCGAGGTGGAGGCCGCCCGCGCGGTCTCCGGCTTCTACACGGCCGCCGTCGTGGACGCCGACCCGCGCGCCGCCGTGCCGTGGCTGGCCACCGCCTATGTGCCCGCACCCTCGCTCGAGGAAATAATCAACGAGTGCGGGCCGCTCCCGGCCCAGGCGGTGCGCTGGCTCGCCGCCGGTATCGCCGAGGCCCTGCAGTCGATCCACGGCGCGGGTCTCGTACACCGGGACCTGAAGCCGTCGAACGTGCTGGTGGTCGAGGACGGCCCCCGGGTCATCGACTTCGGCATCGCCTCCGGTGTCTCCAATACGCGGCTGACGATGACGAACGTCGCCGTCGGTACGCCCGCCTACATGTCCCCCGAGCAGGCCAAGGACTCCCGCAGCGTCACCGGCGCCAGCGATGTCTTCTCGCTCGGCTCCACCCTCGTCTACGCGGCGACCGGGCACGCCCCGTTCCACGGCGCCAACCCCGTCGAGACGGTCTTCATGCTGCTGCGCGAGGGTCCGGACCTGGAGGGCCTGCCGGACGAGCTGCGGCCGCTCATCGAGATGTGCATGCACATGGAAGCGGCGATGCGGCCCAGCCCCGCCGACCTCCAGTCGCAGCTCGCCCCCCACCTCTTCTCCGGCTCCGACGACAGCGGCACCGCCTCGGCCTGGCTGCCCGAGCGGGCCACCGCCCTGATCGAGGGCCGGCGCGGCGGCCGGCCGGCGATCAAGCCCAGCGGTTCCGGGCGGGGCAGCGCCGGAGGCCGGGGCGGGCCGCCCCCGCAGGCACTCCCGCCGCAGCTGCCGCCCCAGCCAGCCTCCGATCACGCGTCACGGGTCTCGCCCGGCCCCGCCCTCGGCAACGACGACTGGGACGCGGCCTGGCGCCGCGGCGGCCCGGTCACCGCTCCGGCCCCGCCTGCCTCGCCGCCCGGCTCCAGCCCCGTGCACCTGCCGGGCTCCGCCGTCCCGATCGGCCCAGGCCCGCGCGTCGCGGACGCCCGTGCGGCGGCGGAGAAGGCGGCCGTGCCCGACGGCGGGCTCGCGGCGTCCTACTCCCGCGGCCGACCGGGGCCAGCTGCCGCGGTGAACGGCGCGGCGCCCTCCGTACCGGCACCGGCCCAGCCGCCACCGTCCCCGTCGGCGGACGCGCCCTGGCGGCCCTGGCGGTTCCGCATGTCCAACGACGTCTGGGGCACCCCGCACGTCGCCGGCGAGCAGGTCTACGTCACGTCCTTCGAGGTGCACGCCCTCGATGTGGCCACCGGGCGCCGCCAGTTCAAGACGCGGGACGTCGCCTGGTCGATGGCGGTCGCCGACGGCCGCATCCACGCCTCCGACGGGCCCACGCTGTACGCCCTCGACGCCAAGGACGGCTCCGACCTGTGGCGCCTGAACACGGACGCCTGGGTGTACTCGCTCAAGGCGGACCGCGGCACGATCGTCACGGGCACCCGCGGCGGCGGCGTACAGGGCTGGGAAGCGGCCAACGGCGAGAAGCTGTGGGAAGTCACCGGCGCCCAGACCGACTTCGAGACCCCCGAGGCCGGCCCCGTCATCCAGGACGGCACGGTCTACGTCTGGCAGGACGCGCGGCTCCGAGCCCTTGAGGCGCGTACGGGCGTCGAGCGCTGGTCGTACCCGATCGGCGACGCGGCGTCCTGCGGGGGAGTGCCGGTGCGGCTGTCCCAGGCCGATGACGGATACGTCTATGTCGCCGCCGGGACAAGGGTGTTGGCGATCGATGTCGCGGGCGGGCATGTGCGCTGGCACTTCGAGGCCCCCGCGGTCTTCCTCTCCCCGCCGACCTTCGCGCCGGGTGCGGCGGTGACGGGTGGCGGGGTCTATCTCGCCGACTACCTCGGCACGGTGTACGCCCTCGACGCGACGGACGGGCGTGACCGCTGGCGCATCGCGACGGAGTCGCGCGCCTCGATCGAGCCCGTCCTTGTCACGGGTGGCCATGTCCACGTGGGCAGCGGCAATGGTCTCTACACGCTGGACGCGGTCACCGGTACGCCGAAGTGGCGGTTCCAGGCGGGTGGCGAGGTGATCGGGTCGCCGGTCGCGGCCGAGGGCCGGATCCACTTCGGGTCGGCGGACCACTGCCTGTACACGCTGGACGCGGACGGGGGTCAGCTCCGCTGGAAGCTGGCCACGGGTGGCGAGATCACCGGCTCACCGGTGGCGCAGGCGGGTGTGGTGTACGCCTGCAGCAAGGACCGGTGCGTGTATGCGCTGGACGCGGTGAAGGGGACGGGTACGGCTCGCTAGTCATGGACGGGCTGATGAAGTCAGCCCGTCCGGCGTTTGAGGACATCTTTGAGGCCGCCCGCAGGACTTTCGGGAAGGGGCGGGGAGGGGAAAAAATCAGCCCCGAACCCGCAGCGCGGTCTTCAGCACCTTCCCGCTCGCGTTCCGCGGCAACTCCGCCAAGAACTCCACCTCACGCGGCACCTTGTAATTGGCCATCTCCCGGCGGGACCACGCGATCAGGTCGTCCGACGTGAGCGTCGAACCGGGACGCCGGACGGCGTACGCCTTGCCCACCTCGCCGAGCCGGGAGTCCGGGACCCCGATCACCGCGACATCGGCCACATCCGGGTGCAGGCCCAGGAGTTGCTCTATCTCTGCCGGGTACGCGTTGAAGCCACCCACGATGAACATGTCCTTGATGCGGTCCGTGATCCGGAGGTTCCCGGCGGCGTCCAGAACGCCGACGTCCCCCGTCCGCAACCACCCGTCAGGCGTGATCGCCTTCTTCGTCTCCTGGGGATCCTCGAAGTACCCCTGCATGACGTTGAACCCGCGCACCAGAACCTCACCGGGGGCCCCGGGCGCCTGCACGGCCCCGGTCGACGCGACGATCCGCACCTCCGTGTCCGGGATCGCGCGGCCGGACGTGGACGCGATGACCGATGCCTCGTCGCCCCGCCGGCACATCGTGACGATGCCGCTCGCCTCCGAAAGCCCGTACGCCGTAAGGACGGTGGCGATGCCGAGCTCGGAGCGGAGCCGCTCGACCAACTGGAGCGGGACGACCGCCGCGCCCGTCACCACGAGCCGCAGCGCCGACAAGTCGTGCTTGTCGCGGGCCGGATGGTCGAGGAGCGACTGGTGCAGGGTGGGCGGGCCGGGGAGTACCGAGATGCGTTCGGCGGCGATGTTCGCCAGGGCCGTGTCCACGTTGAAGACGGGCTGCGGGACCATCGTGGCCCCGCGCATCAGGCAGGCGATGATGCCCGCCTTGTAGCCGAAGGTGTGGAAGAACGGGTTCACGATCAGGTAGCGGTCGCCCTCGCGCAGGCCCGCCAGATCGCTCCAGATGGCATAGCCGCGCAGCGTCTGTTCATGCGTGATGACCGCGCCCTTGGGCCGCCCCGTCGTGCCCGACGTGAAGACGATGTCCGAGGGCGAGGACGGCTCGATCGCCGCCGAGCGCTCGCGGACCGTCTCGCCGCTCACGCCCTCGCCGCCCGCCAGGAAGTCCTTCCAGGTACGGAAGTTCTCAGGGGCGTCGTCCGCGAGGACCACCACCTGCTCCAGGTGGGGAAGGGCGGGCAGCGGGCCCGTGCCGGAGCCCTCCGCCGTCGCGCGGCGCAAGGAGGCGACGTACGACGTGCCGAGGAACGTGCCCGTGATGAACAGGAGCTTGGCGCGGGAGCGGGACAGGACGTACGCCGCCTCCGAGCCCTTGAAACGGGTGTTGAGCGGGACGAGCACGGCGCCGGCCGAGACCGCGCCGAGGGCCGAGACGATCCAGTCGAGGGTGTTCGGCGCCCAGACGGCGACGCGGTCGCCGCTCTCCACGCCGCTCGCCATACAGGCGGCCGCCGCCCGCTCCACGCGCTCCGCCAGCTCGGTGTAGGAGATCCGGGTCCGGCCGTCGACGACGGCCTCCCGGTCACCGAACCGCTCACCGGCGGTCCGCACCAGCTGGGGAATGCTGCCCCACTCCACGTCTGTGCGCATCGCAAGCCCTTCCACCGCAGTAGCTGACTATCCGTCAGATTAGCTGTAGCGTTCCCCGCTGTCAGTAGTGAGGCAGGGCAAGTTGATCGCGGAGGTGGCGATGGCGGCGGCGACTCTCAAGGACGCTACAGCGATAGTCGGGATAGGTCAGACCCCCTTCGCCAAACAACTTCCGGAGGGCGAGAAGACCTTGGCCTGCCGGGCCATCCTCGCCGCGCTGGAGGACGCCGGAATCGCTCCCTCCGAGGTGGACGCCTTCGCGTCCTACACGATGGAGGAGACCGACGAGGTGGAGGTGGCGAAGGCCATCGGGGCCGGCGACGTCACCTTCTTCAGCAAGATCGGGTACGGCGGCGGCGGCTCCTGCGCCACCGTCGGCCATCTCGCCTCCGCCATCGCCACCGGGCAGGCGAACGTCGGTATCGCCTGGCGGTCGCGCAAGCGGGGCAGCGGGCCCCGCCCCTGGAAGAACACCACGGTCCAACTCCCCACCCCCGCGCAGTGGACCAGGCCCTACGGCCTGCTCCGCCCCGCCGACGAGATCGCGATGCTCGCGCGCCGCTACATGCACGAGTACGGCGCTACCCGCGACCATCTCTTCAACGTCGCCCTCGCCTGCCGCAACCGGGCCAACCAGAACCCGGCCGCGATGATGTACGAACGCCCACTCACGCGCGAGATGTACATGACCGCGCGCATGATCAGCGAGCCGCTGTGCCTCTTCGACAACTGCCTCGAGACCGATGGCGCGTTGGCGTGCGTCATCGTCTCCGCCGAGCGCGCACGCGACTGCCGGCAGAAGCCCGTGTACGTCCACTCCGTCGCCCAGGGCCTGCCCGCCCAGCACCACGGCATGGTCAACTACTGGAACGACGACCCGCTCACCGGCCCCGCCTGGACGGCGGCCCGACACCTGTGGAAGCAGGCCGACTTCGGCCCCCAGGACGTCGACGTCGCCCAGATCTACGACGCCTTCACCCCGCTGATCCCCCTCTCCCTGGAGGGCTACGGCTTCTGCGGCCGCGGCGAGGGCGGCGCCTTCACCGAGGGCGGGGCGCTGGAGATCGGCGGGACGCTGCCGATCAACACCGGCGGCGGGGGTCTCTCGGAGGCGTACGTCCATGGCTTCAACCTCATCAACGAGGGCGTGAAGCAGCTGCGCGGCACCAGCACGGCACAGGTTCCCGATGCCGCCACCTGCCTGGTCACCGCCGGTGAAGGTGTCCCCACTTCGGCCTTCCTGCTGAGGAGTTGAGAGATCCGATGACGAATGAGCTTCTTTCGCCCGTCGCCGACGAGGACGGCGCCCCCTTCTGGGAGTACGCCGCCCAGGGCGAGCTCCGCATCCAGGCCTGCGCCAACGAGGCCTGCGCCGAGCTGCGCTTCCCGCCCCGCCCCTGCTGCCCGCACTGCCAGTCCTTCGACAGCGAGTGGCGCCGGATGAGCGGCAAGGGACGCGTCTGGTCGTACGTCATCCCGCACCCGCCCCTGCTGCCCGCCTACGCCGACCAGCCCGGCTACAACGCGATCGTCGTCGAACTCGCCGACGCGCCCCGCATCCGCCTGGTCGGCAACCTCGTCACCGAGCCGGACGCCCCGCTCAACTCCCTGCCGAAGGACCGCCTGCGCATCGGCGCCCGCGTCCAGGTGGCCTTCACCGAGGTCGACGGGATCGCCGTGCCGCGCTGGATCCTGGACAGGTGAGGCGCATGTCCTCCGCGAGCGGCCTGCGTGTGGAGACGGACAAGGAGACCGGCGTCGCCGTCGTCACCCTCGACCGTCCGGCGAAGTACAACGCCATCGACCTGGACACGGCCGCCGAACTCACCGCCACCTGGCGGCAGTTCCGCTTCGACGACTCCGTGCGGGCCATCGTCGTCACGGGGGCGGGCGACAAGGCCTTCTGCACGGGCATCGACCGCTCCGTCGACGTACCGCAGCCGTCCGGCCCGTACTCGATCGACGACCCGCTCATCGCGATCGGCCCCAAGGCGAACGACCTCTGGAAACCGGTGATCGCCGCCGTCAACGGCATGGCGTGCGGCGGGGCCTTCTATCTCCTGGGCGAGGCGGAGTTCATCGTCGCCGCCGAGCACGCCGAGTTCTTCGATCCGCACACGACGTACGGGATGGTCAGCGCGTACGAGGCGATCTACATGGCGCAGCGCATGCCGTTCGGCGAAGTCGCGCGGATGTCGCTGATGGGGACCGCCGAGCGGATCTCGGCGCGGCGCGCGTACGAGACGGGGTTGGTGAGCGAACTCGCTGACAGCGGGCAGGAGTTGGAGGCCGCGCTCGCCTGTGCCCGGACCATCGCCGGTTATCCGGCCGAGGCCGTGCAGGGCACCGTACGGGCCCTGTGGGCGACGAAAGAGGCGGCGCGCGCGCAGGCACTGGCGCACGCGCCGCATCTCATCACGCTCGGCAATCTGCCGCCGGAGCAGCAGGCGGGGCTGTTCGGCGGGCGGGGTGGCGGTTACCGGGTGCGGTGACCTGACGGCCGTCGAAGACAACTGTCAGCTGACGGTCGTCATCGGCTGCCGTCAGCTGTTCGTCTTGTAGACGGACGGGATGGTGCACTTGCCGACGAGCGTCTCCATGTCGCCGTCCACGCTCCGGACCGTCGCGTGCAGGACGCCCTCCTTGACCTCACCCGGCCCCACGTCAGGTACCGAGTACGTGGTGGTGCCCAGGACCTTCTTGTCCCACTTGCGGATGAAGTCGAGGCTGCCCGCGTAACTGGCGGACTGCGTCTTGTTGTTGTTGGTGATGCGGTACGTGAACTTGACGTCGCCCTGGGTCGCGGAGTCCCGCCTGATCTGGCAGCGGTCCAGCCAGAAGTCCTCCTTGCCCTCGGAGATCGCCCCAGCAGTGGGGGCGGCGGTGTTGCCCGAGGTCGAGGTGCCGGAGGACGTGGACCCGGAGGTGACGTCGTCGTCGTGGCCGCCGCTGCTCCCGCTGCTGCCGCCGACTCCGAAGCCGCCGCTCGACGAGCTGGAGCTGCCCGAACTGTCGTGGTCGTCGTCGCAGCCGCCGCCGTCGCCGCCACGGCGGGCACCGGTCAGGACGACGACGACCGCGGCCGCGACGGCGATGGAGCGGACATGGCGAAGCTTCACGTGCAGAACCCCCGTAGGTTCACGATTTATGACTGGTTCACGGTTGATGACTGCTGGTTGGTGAGCCCGCGGCTCAGAAGTCCAGCTTGCTGACCGACTTGACCGTGCACTGGCCCGACAGCGCGGACATGTTGTCGTCGGAGACCATGCCGGTGACCTCGCCGGTGACCTTCGCGCCGGCCGCCACGTCGCTCTGCGTGAACAGGCCCATGCTGGTCGCCGTGCCGGCGGTCTCCTTGAACTCGAAGGTGCCGGAGTAGTCGGCTTCCTTGACCGAGTTGCCGTTGGTGATCTCGTACTTGAACTTGACCTCGCCGAAGGTCTCACTGGTGCTGCTGACCTCACAGGCGGTGATCTTGACGTCCGACTCGCCCTCGGTCTTCGTGCCGTCGGCGCTGCTGCCCGAGGTGCCCGAGCTGTAGCCGCCGGTCGAGACCTCGTAGTCGTCGTCGCTGCCGCCGCTGGAGCTGCTGCTGCCGCCGGAGGTGAAGCCACCGCTGGACGAGCTGGAGCTGGAGCCGTTGTCGTCGTCGCAGCCGCCGCCGTGGCCACGGCGGGCGCCGGTCAGGGCGACGACGACCGTGGCGACCACGGCTATGTACCGGACATGGCGCATCTTCATGTGAGACCCCCGATGTTGCTGGCTTGTGGTGTGGGTTCTAGGTGTTGTTGAAGGGCCTGAAGTGTCAGGCGCGCGTCACCTTAGCAGCGGGGCGGGGCCCGGAAATAACCGGAGATTAAAGGGATCCCAAGGGATCTCGCGGGTTCTCGCTACTGGGCCCGCGCCCGCAGCTCGGCGATGCGCGGCGACCTGCTACTCGGCGAATCGAGGCTGAAGCTGCGTGCGTCGCCCAACTCGTCGCGTACGAACGCCTCGGTCGTCGTGACGGCCTTCCTGAGGGCCGCGTCCGGCGTCACCCAGGCCTCCCACACAATCTCCCCCGCGTCCACGTCGTACTCCCACAGTCCGACGAGCCGGCCCCGGTCCACGATCATGTGCGAGGGGGAGTCGGCGAGTTGGCCGAGCGTCTTGCGGCCCTTTGTGTCGGGGGCGATACGGGCCGCATCGGCGGGGTCGAGGAGCCTGCTCGCGAAGTCCCGGTGCAGCAGATGCATCCCGTCGATCCCGGCGACCAGCGCGTACGACGGCTTCTTCGGCGTCCGGTACGCGGCGAAGTCGTCCTGCAGCGCCGCCGGGAGCAACAGCCCGTCTCCTACGTCGACGAGGTCGAGCCCGGCCGTCGCCGCCTTGGCCGCGGCCGCCGTGACCCCGGAGAACCACCGGAAGTGCGCCATCGAGGCGGGCCCCGCCCAGGCGAAGTACCGCCGCGCGAGCTCGGCCCGCGCGCTCTCCGGCGTGAGCTTGCCGGTGTCTTCGATCTTGCTGGTGTCTTCGCTGTCGAGGCCCCACCGGACATACCCGTACCGCTGCTGATCGAGCCGCCCGTCCACCGGTACGCGGCGGATGGCCCCGCGGGCCTGGAGCAGTCCCAGCGCGAGCGGCAGGGTGCTGCTCAGGCCCCGCTTCTTGCCCGCCTCGCCCAGGCTGCGTACGGCGTCTCCCGTCGTTGCCTTGATCTTCCGCGGATCGAGCGGTACGTCGCTGTCGCCGAGCGCGCCGGTGACCGCCGCGCAGAGCTCGTCGACTTCGTCCCGGGTCACGCCGAGGTGCTTCTCGGCGCTGCGCAGCTCGGCCTCGGGGACGCCCGCCCCGACCGTGAGCCCGAGGGCGAAGTCCTGGGCCGGCAGCACGTACGTACACCCGCGGGCACTGGGCAGCTCATGAATCACGAGCGCCGCGACGGCCGCGTCGACCTCCTCCCGGCCGGCCCCGCAGCGGGCGCGCAGCCCGAGATAGGGCGCGGACCCGCCGACGGAGCGGGCCCAGCCGGTACGGGCGAGTACGTCGGCGCAGTCGGCGCCCTGGAGGGTGCCGTCCAGGCCCTGCCGGTGCGCCCACCAGGCGCGTAGCCGCTCGATCTGCATGGGCCCAGTGTGGCCGGGGCGCAGCGCCTGCCGCATGGCGAGGCTCCCGGACCCGGCGTAGCGTCGTGATCGAGAGCTCGACGAGGTCCGGCGCTGAACGTTGCCGGTCCCAAGGAGGTCACCGCGAATGATGCGCGACGGAGTCAGCAAGGTCCGCAACGTCATCGGGTCGCTCCTCGCTCTCGCCGGAGCGACGGCCGCCGTCTGGAGCCCCTTCCGTGCCTGGTACGACGGCCGTCACGGGCGTGATTACCGCTTGGACGAACTCTTCTCCCGCGCCGGAGTCACGGACGCCAAGGCTCAGCTCTTCGCCTCCCTCTTCCTGCCGTTCCTCTTCGCGGCGGTGGTCACGCTGGCGGGGATCCTGCTGCGCTCGCGCCTGCTGATCGCCCTGGCGGGCGTCGTCGTACTGGGCTTCACCATCCTGTGGATGGTGCGGCTCGGACAGGCGCAGGGCTCCCTGACGGTCGACGGCGACGGCCGCGGCGTGGACGTGGGCGCCGCGAACGCCTTCGTGGGCGGGGCGGTCCTGCTGCTCGCGGCCCTGTTGATGGCGGGGCGCCGCAAGCGGGTGCGTGCGCAGGCCTCTGGCGAGCCGGAGCAGTATCAGGCGCCGGAGCCGGAGCAGTATCAGCCGCCGGAGCCTGATGTCGCGCCGCCTCCTCCTGCGTACGACGGCCCGCCCACGCTGGACGGGATGCCGTCGCCGCCTGCCTCTCCCTCGGCGGAGGCTCAGCCTCCTGCTTGGCAGCGGCCGCCGCAGCAGTAATTGCGATGCTGTGTACGGGATGCGCTGGATAGCCTCCAGCGCATGTCACAGCTTTCACAGCAGCCCGTGCAACTCGTCATCCAGATAACCGCTCTGCCGGGGCGCGGAGGCGACCAGATCGCTGCGTACAAGCGCCTGGCCCCTCTCGTACGGGCCGAGGACGGCTGCCTCCAATACGACCTGCACCAGGTCGCGGGCGATCCCGACCGCTTCGTCCTCATCGAGCGCTGGTCGTCGCGAGCCGCGCTCGCCGCGCACGACGCGACCCCGCACATGATCGAGGCCGACGCGGCAAGCCCGGCGTTCCGGGCGGGACCCGCGGAGGTCATCGAGCTTGACCCCGACCCCTTGGCCTGAGGCCCTTATCCGTTATCCGTTATCCGTTGTCCCGTTATCCCGGGAAGCGCTGCACGTACCGCCGCTGCCAGGGCGTCTCGACGGCGCGCGGGTCGTAGTTCTCCCGTACGTACGCCACGGCCTCTTCGGCCGGCACCCCGTCGAGCACGGCGATGCACGCGAGCGCGGTCCCGGTCCGCCCCCGCCCGCCCGCGCAGGCCACCTCGACGCGTTCGCCGGGGGCCCGCTCCCACATCTCGGTGAGCAGGGCCCTCGCCTGGTCGCGGTCGCGGGGGAGGCGGAAGTCGGGCCAGGGGAGCCAGGTTTGGGGCCAAGGGGTGAGCGGGGGTTGCTTGCCCAGGAGGTAGAGGGCGTGGGTCGGGGCCTGCGCCTCGGGTCCCTCGGGCAGGGGATGGCGCAGGCCTCTGCCTCGGATCAGCCTGCCGGAGGGGAGGCGTAGGACGCCGGGGGTTTGGGGGGACCAGGTGTCCGTTGTCGCTGTCACTGTTGTAGGGCTTGGATCAGGGCGGCCCAGGCGGTGGGCGCTGTGCGCAGTACGGCTTGGGGGGTGTCGCTCTCTCGGCAGAGGATGTGGCCGTCCTGGGCGGTGGCCAGTTCCACGCAGTCGGAGTTCACGTCTCCGCTGCTGAAGCTCGACTTCTGCCAGACGAGTGCTGTCATCGATACCCCCATCACAGGACATAGAGCATGTGCTGGACGAGCCTGAGCGAGTCCGCCTCTGTATAGGACACGTGTGCGGGCTCGGGGTCAAGTGGAGGCAGCGCGGCGGAGCTGAGGTTCTCGAAGGTCCGCGCGTACTCGGCCAGGTGCGCTGTGTCCCCCAGGCAGAGGGACGACACCGGATGCTCCACGTAGACCGTGTTCAGCTGGGGGACCGAAGCCTCGAAAATGCTGAACGGCACGCCCCTCACCTCGGGATTGGCCTTGGCTTTGAACGGCAGGAACTGGATTCGTACGTTGGGCAGTTCGGCCGCGACGAGTAGATGCTCAAGTTGGCGGCGCATGATCGCAGCTTCCACGAACCCCATGTGCAGGGCGGCCTCGTGAATCACGGCGTGCAGCATGGGTGGGTTGCTGCTCGTCAGCACTCGCTGGCGCCGAAGGCGGAACTCGACCTGACGCTCGAAGGCCTTCAGGTCTGATTCGGCGGTCGGCGCCTGAAAGAGCGCCCGCGTGTATTCCTCGGTCTGCAAGAGCCCTGGGATGTACAGCCACTGGAAGGTGCGGTGAGCCAGGGCGGAGTCCTCCAGCTCGGCCAGATCCAGGGCGCGCGAGTCCATCACCTTCCGGTACTCGTGCCACCAGCCCCGCCCTGATGCGTTGCCCATGGCGACCAAGGCCTCGATATAGGGCTTGTCTTGGCAACCATATTTCGCGGCGAGGGTTCGCAACTTTCCCTCTGGGATGGCTGTTCGAGCTCGCTCGATGTGGCCAAGATGTGGGCCGCCCAGTCCGACTGCGGCGCCCGCTTCCCCTGCCGACAGCCCACTCGCATCGCGGAGTTTGCGTAGCTCTTGCCCCAAACGGCGTTGCCGCTGCGTTGGGTTGGTGCGAAGGCCCATGTGTGACTCCCTCCAGGACACGCGAAGTCTGCCTGTTGATGGGGGAGTTGGTCCACTCGATCGAGGGCAATGTCGTCGAACCGGTTGCTTTGCTAAACCCTCTATCCCTAGCGTCGAAGACGTACCGCCCAACCGGCAACCCGGGACGGAAGCGCACCGAGGCCTGCCCAGGCTCGACAAAGCCACCCCCGAACCGCCCGGCCGGGCACCCGGTGACGCAAGGAGGCCCACCGTGTCCTACCGCAGCAGCGAGTTCTCGCTCGTCTTCCCGCCCGACCCTGCCTGGGTCCGCGTCGCGAGGGAGGCGGTACGGGCGGCGGCGCACCACTCGGGGATAGGCGAACTGGACGACACCGCCGCCCTGTTGACCTCAGAGGTCGTCACGAACGCGGTGATCGCCTGCCAGGGCGGTCGCTGCGACGCCCCGGTCGCGCTGCACGCCCAGTGGGCCGCGCCGGGCAGCCTCCACGTCCTCGTACGGGACGCCGCCCCGGGGTTCCCGGTCCAGAGGGCGGCCCCGCCGGACGAGGAGGGCGGGCGAGGCCTCCATCTCATCGGGGCCTGCGCCACGGAGTGGGGGGTGTGCCGGCATGGGGCGGGGTCGGGGAAGGCGGTGTGGTTTCAGCTGGGCGGTGGCGGGGCGGCTTCTGGGCTTTGAGGCCTTGAGGTAACTGCTCAACTGCCTGATTGCGTGGCTGGGGTGGGTGGGTGGTTGCGCGGACCTCCGTCTCTTTCGTTGTCGGCTGCGGGTGTTCGGTGGCTGGCTTTCCCCAACTGATGTCAGTACGGGGCCCAGGGGGAGAAGTCCCGGCAACGGAAGAGGTGGGGGCAGGGCAAAGACGAAAGACAAAGACCGCAGCGAGAGAAGGGGATGGAGGGGGTGGGCGAAGGCTCGGAGGGCGGGCGAGGGAAGGGGGTGGGCGAGGGCTCGGAGGGAGCGGGCGAAGGTTGGGCTTGGGGGCGGGCGAGGGCTTGGGGGTGGGCGGGGGTTCGGAGGGCGAGCGGGGGCTCGGAGGGCGAGCGGGGGGCCTAGTGGGGGAAAACGGGCAACAGAACCACCACAAAAGGGGCACTCTCGGGCCCCATTCCCCCCACTAAGCCTCCAGACCCCGCCCTCCGCCGCCTCGTAGCGGGAAAGAGGCTCACCTAACGGGCAAACCGGGCACCCCGACGCCACCTTCCGCACGGCCAGCCCCAGCCTCCCGGTCCCGGGCTCGCGTCTCCCCCTCCCGAGCTCACACTCCCAGCCCCGGGCCCGCGCTTCCCCCGTCGGGCCTGCACTTCCCCGTCCCGGGCCCGCATCCCCCTCTTGAGCTCGCACTCCCAGCCCCGGGCCCGCACTTCCCCGTCCCGAGCCCGCATCCCCCCACCGGGCTCGCGTCTCCCCCTCCCGGGCTCGCACTCCCAGCCCCGGGCCAGCGCTTCCCCCGCCGGGCCCGCACTTCCCCGTCCCGAGCCCGCACCTTCCCCCGCCGGGCCCGCACTTCCCCGTCCCGAGCCCGCACCTTCCCCCGCCGGGCCCGCACTTCCCCGTCCCGAGCCCGCACCTTCCCCCGCCGGGCCCGCACTTCCCCGCCCCGAGCCCGCGCCTCCCCCTCCGTCCCCTCCCCTCGCTGCGGTCTTTGTCTTTGCTCTTCGCCCGCCTCTTCCGTTGCCGGGACTTCTCCCCCTGGGCCCCGTACTGACAGCAATTGGGGAAAGCCAGCCACCGAGCACCCGCACTCCGCGACGAAACAGACGGAGGTCCGCGCAACCACCCACCCCCACCAGCCACGCAATCAGGCAGTTGATCAGTTGCCCCTACCTCGGCGGGGCACGCCGGGAGTGCGGCCGGAGGTCGGGCGCAGGCTTCGGCGCGTACGTCGCGCAGGCGATTGGGCGGGAGCGGGCGCCGCGAGTTCGTGGGCTCGGCTGTTGGAGCGCGGCCCGGGCGCCGAGGCCGACCTGGCGGCAGGCGTCGGGGCGGACAGGGGCTGAGGCCGCACGGTGACGGGCAAGACGGTGGGCCTGGTCCTGACATCGGACCGCCGCGTCGAGGTCGTGATCAGCCGGCGTGCTGGTCGTTCGGGCTGACCGGCAGGTGGTTGTCCAGCGGCGACAGCGGCGAGCTGTTGTCGAGCGGGGGCATCGGCAGGTGGTTGTCGGCGGACGCCGGGGTCGCAGCCCCAGCCGCAGCGGCGGCAACAACGGCACAGGTGACGAGGATCTTCTTGGCGCGGGTCATTCCAACTCCTAGTGCGGGGCAGACGTCCAACGCCGAGCGACGCTAGCGGCAAGTGGGTGCGAATGTTCGAACTCTTTGAGTGATACCCGACATCGGTTGACACGAACTCGACCGGACATGCATCGGCCGCGGCGGCTCCCCCTCCGCGCCGCCGCGGCCGATCCCCGTACAGGAAGGTCTACTTGGCCGGCGGGGCCGGCATGTGGTTGTCCATCGTGGTGATGTCCGCGGCCTTGGGCTCGCTGGGCATGTGGTTGTCCTGCGGCTTGTAAACCGTCTTGTCGGCCGGCTCGCTGGGCATGTGGTTGTCCTGCGTGGTGATGTCTTCGGCCTTGGGCTTCTTCTGCTCGGTCATGGCTTGAGCTCCCCTGTTGTATGACCTGTGTCGGTGACGATGGATCGGAACGCCCGTCCAGCAGCTCCCCCGTGGGCTGCCGGACGGGCGTTCAGGAGCCGTACACCCTAGCGGTTGGGCTCCTCGCCAGACCGTCTGCCCCCCGACGCGACGGTTCGACAAGGAAGAGCTTGCCGGTCGGCGATAAACGAACGATGAACGTCCGCGCAGAGAGACGGAGCCATCCCGTGGGTGGTTCCCGTCGATTGCCTTACAGATGTGCGGAGGTGTCCAAGGCGGGACGGGTTCTAGGCCGCAGCCGCAGGTGACAGCAGGCCGCGTACTTCTTCGGCTTCCTGCACGCCGCACTGCTCGAACAGCCCTAGTGCGTCCTGCCAGCAGGCCTTCGCCCGGTCCACCTGGCCGATCCCCAACAGTGAACGACCCAGCAGAACCAGTACGTTCCCGCGCATCCGGTCCCCGCCGATGCAGCGCAGGGCCAGAGCCTGTTCGGCGTGCTGAGCAGCCTGTGGGTGCCGACGGGCAGCGAGGTGCACCTGGGCGATCCGGAAGTGAGTGGTCCCCTCCCAGAGGCGCTGACGGTGCGTGGCAAATATGGTGAGAGCGTCCGTAAGTTGGGCCAGTGCCTCATTCAGCCGGTTGGCCCGAATCAGGGCCAACCCCAGCGCGTAGCGACCGTTCGCAGAGCGCAGGGCCGAGCCGATCTCGTCGTAGATCGTGATGCCCTGCTGTGCCGTCTCCACTGCGGTCGCGGTGCGGTCAAGGCTCAGGTGGGCTCGCGACAGGTTGCACAGCGCGGTCGCCTCGCTGGATCGGTTGCCCGCAGAGCGTGAGCTCTCCAACGACTTCTTGAAGAACAGCTCCCCGTCCGAGTAGCGACTCTGATGCAGCGAGATGATCCCGCGATCGTTGGCCACCCAACAGATGGCCGCAGTGTCGCCCACCAACTCCGCGAGTCGCATCGCCTGGCTGGCCTCTTCCTCCGCAGCCTCGATCCACCCCGACACCAACAGCACATTCGTCAGAGTGGTCCGAGCCCGCCCCTCAGCCCAAGCATCCCCCGCAGCCCGAGCAGCATCCCGCACCGCGACCGCAGTCGTCTCGTACCGGTGGGAGTTGGCCCCGGACTCCGCCAGGTCCTTCGCCGCCCACAGCAGATCCACCGCCCGCCGCAGCCGATCCGGATCGGCACCCACGTCCGCGGACTGGCGTACGCATGCCAGCAGGCAGTCCGCCTCCCGGTACAGCCAGTCCAGCGCCTCCCCGCCGTTCGCGAAATCGAGGCCCGCGTATGCGGTCAACGCGAGGTGGTCGACCAGCCGGTCGCCGGGGCGTTCCATCGCGTAGACGCGGGCCGCCGAGGCCAAGTAGAAGTCCAGCAAACGCGACAGCGCGGCGTCGCGCTCGGCCGGTGGCTGCTCGTCGCGCTCGGCGCACGCACGCGCGTAGAGCCGTACGAGATCGTGGTAGCGGTAACGTCCCGGCGCGGCCGATTCGACGAGCGAGGTGTCGACCAGCGCCTCCAGGAGGTCCTCGGTCTCCGAGAGCGAGAGGTCGAGGACAGCGGCAGCCGCAGCCAGGGAGATGTCCGGGCCGTCGGCCAGCCCCAGCAGGCGGAAGGCGCGAGCCTGTGCCGGCTCCAACTGCCCGTAGCCCAGCTCGAAGGTGGCCTTGACCGCGAGGTCGCCCGCCTGCAGCTCGTCCAGCCGGCGGCGCTCGTCCGCGAGCTTGGCGGCGAGGACCGAGACCGTCCAGGTGCGGCGGGCCGCGAGACGGGACGCCGCGATGCGGATCGCCAGCGGGAGGAAGCCGCAGGCAGCGACCACGTCCAGCGCCGCCTCGCGCTCCGAGGCCACCCGCTCCTCACCCACGATCCTGGTGAAGAGCTGCAACGCCTCCTCCGGCGACATCACGTCCAGGTCCACGAGATGGGCGCCGACCAGGTCCACCATCCGTACCCGGGAGGTGACCAGGGCCGCGCACCCTTCCGTGCCCGGCAGCAGATGCCTCACCTGCGCCGCATCCCGCGCGTTGTCCAGGAGTACGAGCACCCGGCGGCCGTCAAGGACCGATCGGTACAGCGCCGAGCGCTCGGCAAGGGAGTCCGGGATCGAGGAGTCCGCGGTGCCCAGTGCGCGCAGGAACGCGCCCAGGACCGTTTCCGGCTCCGAGGGGCGAGGGCCCGCGCCCTGCAGGTCCACGTACAACTGCCCGTCCGGGAAGTGCACCCGGGCGGCATGCGCCACGTGCACCGCCAGCGTCGTCTTGCCCACGCCGCCGATCCCGGCCAGCGCCGACACCGCCATGACCTTGCCCTCGGCGACGGCCAGGACCTCGCTCAGCTCGGCCACGAAGGAGGCACGGCCCGTGAAGTCGGGGACTGTGGCGGGGAGTTGGGCAGGGCGTACGGGAGTGGAGGCGGGCTCCGCCACCGCCGCGGACGGCTCCGCGAGGGCCGGGTCCGCCTGGAGGATGCGCTGCTGGAGTTCCGCCAGGCCCGGGCGGGGGTCGACCCCCAGCTCGTCGGCGAGCAGGCGGCGGGTGTCCGCGTACACGGCGAGGGCTTCGGCCTGGCGGCCGCTGCGGTACAGGGCCAGCATCAACAATTCCCTGAGCCGCTCGCGCAGGGGGTGGGCCGCGGTCAGAGCGGTCAGCTCCGAGACCGCCTCCGCGTGGCAGCCCTGCTCCAGGTCCATGTCCAGGCGGGCTTCGGTGAGTTGGAGGCGCCACTCCTCCAGGCGTGTGCGCTGGTTGTCGGCGTACGGGCCGGGGACGTTGGCGAGCGGCTCGCCGTCCCACAGGCCGAGGGCCTTCTTGAGCAGGGAGCGGGCCTGGCACAGGTCGCCCGCGCCGCGCGCCTTCTCGGCGTCGGACCAGAGTTCTTCCGCGACCGCCAGGTCGAGGGCGTCGGGTGGCAGCTTGATCGCGTACCCGCCGGACTCGCTGGCGAGTACGCCCGGGTCCAGGGCCTTGCGGAGCCGGGACGCGTACGTCCGCACCGCGGCCAGCGCCTGTGACGGCGACTCCTCGCCCCAGATCGCGTCGATCAGCTCGGACGCGGTCGCGGTGCGGCCGTCGCGCAGGAGCAGCGCGGCGAGCAGGGCGCGTTGCTGCGGCGAGCCGGTGCTCAGCGGCTCGCCGCCGCGCCAGGCGCGTACCGGTCCGAGCACGCTGAAGCGCAGCGGAGGCCCTTCCGGGCGTCGCTGCTCGGGTACTCGCGGTACACCGTTCATCGCTGTCCCCCTGGCGACGTACGTGATGAAGTACGTGTACGGGTTGAACTGACGGCAATTGCCCGTAAATGCACGTCACGCTCTGCCTTCGTGCCGTGCGCGCACGGAATTGCCCCCGCCAGTTTGCCTTGTCCGTGCCGGATGCGTCAGCTCCGGGAGATACCTCTCACAGGGTCCACCCAAGGGCAAGCCGTCGGTGGTGGCTGAAGGGCGCCCTCGGTCGCCTCGGGCGACCATTCGCCGCAGGAGCTCCCGACCGACTAGCTGACGGATCGTCAGATGCGAGCTACCGTGAGGACCATGGAGACGACGGACAGCTTCCCGAAGATCATCTCGGTGGACGACCACACGGTTGAGCCCCCCAACGTCTGGCGGGACCGGCTCCCGTCGAAGTACCACGACATCGGCCCGCGGATCGTCCGCGCGCCCCTGAAGGAAATGACCTTCATGGGCGGCAAGTTCGCCCCGGTCATGGGGCAGCAGGGCGACGACGGGCCGATAGGCGACTGGTGGGTGTACGAGGACCTGCACCGCCCCCTGACCAGGCTCGACACGGCGGTCGGCTACGACCGTGACGAGATCAAGCTCGAGGTCATCACGTACGAGCAGATGCGCCCGGGGTCGTTCAGCGTGCCCGAGCGGCTCGCCGACATGGACGTCAACCATGTCCAGTCGGCCGTCTGCTTCCCGACCTTCCCGCGCTTTTGCGGGCAGACCTTCACCGAGGCGAAGGATCATGAACTCGGGCTGCTCGGCGTACGCGCGTACAACGACTGGATGGTGGAGGACTGGTGCGGGCCGGATGCCCAGGGGCGGTTGATCCCGCTCACCCTCATTCCGCTCTGGGACGCGCGGCTCGCTGCCGAGGAGGTGCGCAGGAACGCGGCCCGCGGGGTGCGTGCGGTCGCCTTCTCGGAGATACCGCCGCATCTCGGGCTTCCCTCCATCCACACCGATGAGTGGGACCCGTTCCTGGAGGCGTGCAACGAGACCGGCACGGTCATCGCCATGCACATCGGGTCCAGCAGCAAGATGCCGTCCACCTCGGCCGATGCGCCGCCGGCGGTCGGTTCGACCATCACCTTCGCCAACTGCTGCTTCTCGATGGTCGACTGGCTGATGAGCGGCAAGTTCGAGCGCTTCCCGAACCTCAAGATCATGTACGCCGAGGGCCAGATCGGCTGGATCCCGTACATCCTCGAACGCGCCGACGTGGTCTGGGAGGAGAACCGGGCCTGGGGCGGCGTGGCGGACAAGGTGCACCGGCCGCCGTCCGAGCTGTTCGCCGAGCACGTCTACGGCTGCTTCTTCGACGACGCCTTCGGGCTGAAGAACCTCGACGACATCGGGGTGGGGAATGTCCTGTACGAGACCGACTACCCGCACTCCGACTCGACTTGGCCCAAGTCGAAGGAGGTCGGGGAGTCCCAGATGGGGCACCTGGACGCCGACGTGGTCGACCGCATCGTGCGCCGAAACGCGATCGACCTCCTGGGCCTGACGAACGACGGACTCTGGGGCCCGTCGGCGCCGCGCGCCTGAAAGCGCTTTTGCGGAGCCTGAGTTCGATGTCGTCGAACTCGGGCTCCGCAGACTTTTGGGTTCCGCTTCGGTGAGCCCGGGGCAGGGTTCAGAGTTCCGGGATCGGAGTTCGGGGCTCAGGGGACCGGCCAGAGGAGGGCGGTCTCGTCGGAGGAGGAATAGGCGCTGAAGCCTGCGGCCACCGTCTTGCCGTCCGGGCTGAATGCCACCGATTCCACGGCGTCGGGGCAGGTGAAGGTGGCGGTGGTCTTTCCGGTGGCGGTGTCCCACAGCCGGACGGTCTCGTCTCCGCTGCCGCTGGCCAGAAGGCCGGCGCTCGGGTGGAAGGCCAGGGTGCTGACCTCTTGCTTGTGACCCTTGAGCATGGTGACCAGCCGCTGGCTGGACGCGTTCCAGAGCTTGATGGACCCGTCCATCTCCGAGATGGCCAGAAGCTGGCCGTCCGGGCTGAACGTCGCGGTCTCCCGGTTGGTCTGCTCTTCGTCGATGGTCACCACGCGGCGCAGGGACGGAAGCTCCCACAGCGCCAAGGGGCGTGCGGTGACCAGCTGCTTGCCGTCCGGGGTGAAGGCCAACGGCCCGGAGTGCCCGCCCTTGCGCATGTCGAGTCGTCGGCCGGACGGGATGTCCCACAGGTACAGGTCTTCGGGCAGGGCCCCGGCCAGGGTCTTGCCGTCCGGGCTCACGGCGAGGGCCTGCACGAAGTTGTCCTGGAGCTTGCCCTTCGGAGGGCCGTCCAGGGTCTTCGCCACACGGCCGGAGACCACGTCCCACAGCACGACCTTGTGCTCCTCCGCCCTGATCAGAAGCTTGAAGTCCGGGCTGAAGAGGTTGGCTTGGAGGTACTTCTCCCCGCTGATGCGCGTGCTGGTGCCGCGTTTGGAGGGGATGTCCCAGCGCCAGATGGAGTCGTAGCCGGCACCGAGCAGCGTCTTGTTGTCCTTCCCGAAGCTGATGTGGCGCAGGCCCTTGGGCCCTTTGAGCGCGATGCCGTCCGACTGGGAGCTTCCTGAAGAGCCCGTTCCCGCCGAAGAGCCGGAGCCGGAGCCGGAGGAGGGATTGCCGGAGCCCTTGTCCTTCTCTCGCAGGAGAAGCGGAACCCCGACAGCCGTGGCCGCGGTCGCGGCGGCCGCGAGCCCGCCGAACACGAGCGTGCGCCGGGACATCCCACGGCTGGGCGCGCCGAGGGTGCCGGGCGGGGTGCCGGGCGTGGCCGGGGTCGGCCCCGCAGGCGGGTGGGCGGGGGCGTACGCGGGTGGATAGGGGGTGGTCGGCGACGCGGGCCGGGATGCTGCCGGGCCACCCCGGAGCAGCGTCTGCTCCGGGCCGGACGGGGCGGGTGGGGCGGACGGGCCGCCCGGGGACCCTGCCTGGTCGGGCTCGGGCTCCCGCGCTGGGCCGCCCACGGCCAGGGTCGGCGTGTCAGCGGCGGCGAGCGGCTGCGCTTGCTGCGGACCGGCCGGACCGGTGGGCGCGGCCGGCAACCCCGCGAACCTGGCCGGGAGTTCGGCGACGGACGGCCGTGCGGCGGGATCCTTGGTCAGGCATGCGGTCAGCAGGGCGTGCAGATCGCCGTCGAGCCCGTCGAGCGCGGGCGGCTCGTCCAGGATGCGCTGGACGACCTCCACCAGGGACGGCGCGTCGAACGGGCCCCGGCCTGTGGCGGCGAAGGCCAGGACCGAGCCGAGGGAGAACACGTCGCCCGCCGGACCGGCCCGGTCCGCGCGGATCTGCTCCGGCGCCATGTACGCGTAGGTCCCGACGATCGTGCCGGTCGCGGTGAGCGAGCTGGCGTCCACGGCACGGGCGATGCCGAAGTCGATGATGCGGGGGCCGTCCTCGGCGAGGATGACGTTGCCGGGCTTCAGGTCGCGGTGGACCAGGCCGCAGTTGTGGATGGCGGCGAGGCCTTCGGCGAGGCCCGCGCCGAGCCGCAGGACCGCGTCGGGCGCGAGCGGCCCGTCCGTGTGGATCGCCGCATGCAGGGTGGGGCCGGGGATGAACGCCGTTACCAGCCAAGGAGATTCGGCGAGCGGGTCGGCGTCGACGACCTGGGCGGTGTGGAAGCCGCCGACGCGCCGTGCCGCCTCGACCTCGCGGGCGAACCGTGACCGGAACTGCGGGGTGGCCGCGAGCTCCGGCTGGATGACCTTGACCGCGACCTTGCGGCCACCCGGTGACGTACCGAGAAAGACCTGCCCCATGCCACCCGCGCCCAGGCGGCCGTCGAGGCGGTAGGGGCCGACCCACTGCGGGTCGTCGGGCTTCAGCGCGTCCATGCGTACCGTCCGGTGGAGGGTGAATTGAGGGAGAGAGGGATGAGGGCCCAGGGGCGAGGGCCCAGGGGTGAGGGCCCAAGTACCGGGGCGCTAGGGCAGCTTCCACAGCTGGATGTCGTAGTACGGCCCTTCGTTCTTGGTGGTCCGGACGAGTACGGCGGCCAGGGTCTTGCCGTCCGGGCTGAACGTCAGCGCCCTGGTCCCGATGAGGGGGTGGGACTTCGACGTGGTGCCGGTCAGGGTCGTGACGACCCGCTCGGCGGAGACGTCCCAGAGGCAGACGTCCTTGCCGGTGGGGTCCGTGGGTTCGCGGGAAACGGCGCCGCTGCCCGCGACCACCATCGTCCCCGGCTTCCCGGGGCGGTACGCGGCGCCGGCGCCGTCGCCGTCGCGGTTGGTGAACGTTGCGGTGACGCGACCGGTGTCCAGGTCCCACACCTTCACGTCGTCGCCCGTCGCGGCGAGGCTCTTGCCGTCCGGGCTGAACATCACCGAGGTGTATCTCTTCTCCCGGTCGTCGACGAACGTCCTGATGAGGCGGCCGGTCTCGACGGACCAGAGCTCCACCGGGTCCCTGTTGTCCCGCTCGCCCACAGTGGCCAAGGTCTTGCCGTCCGGGCTGAATGCGATGTCGTTGGGAAGTCCGGTGTGCTTCTTGAACGGGGCGGTGGAGCGGCCGGTCGAGACGTCCACGAGCTTGAGTCCGCCGCTGTTGACGCCCGCGGCGAGCGTCTTGCCGTCCGGGCTGAAGGACAGGTTGTTCACGCTCTCGAACTCGCCGGAGTACTTGGCGAGGACACCCTTCGGCGCGCGGGTGTCCACGTCCCAGTGCCGCAGGGTCTGGTCGATGCCGCCGCTGTACAGCGTCCGCCCGTCCGGGCTGTAGACCAGGCTCAGGATGCTCCCGGTGTGTCCCTTGAGCGTGGCGGTCAGGCGCTTGGACGCGAGGTGCCACAGCCGCACCTCGCCCTCCAGGCCGCCGCCCGCGAGGGTCCTGCCGTCCGGGCTGAAGGCCAGGCAGTCGATGTTGTCGGTGTTGCCGCTCAGCCGGGCGACCGGTTTGGCGGGGTCCCGGGCGGGGGTCGGGGACTTGCCGGGACCCGCCTTCGGCTTGCCCTTCGGATCGGAGTCCGGCCAGAGCAGGAACGCCGGTACGGCGACCGCGGCCGTGGCGGCGGCCGCGATGCCGCCCACGAGGACGGAGCGCCGCCCAAGGGGTCCGGCAGCGACCGGAGTTGTGGCCGGTCCGGTGACCGACAGGCGGTGCAGGATCTCGGCGGCGGAGGGGCGCTGGGCGGGGTCCTTGGCCAGGCAGACGCCGATCAGGTCGTGCAGCGGGCCACCCTCGGCAAGGCCCTCCAGGCGGGGCGGCTCGCTGACGACGCGGTGGATGATCGCGGGGACGGTCGACGCGTCGAACGGGCCCTGGCCGGTCGCGGCGAAGGCCAGGACCGAGCCGAGCGAGAAGACGTCACTGGCGGGGGACACCGGGGCGGAGCGCACCTGCTCCGGGGACATGTACGCGTACGTCCCGATGATCGCGCCCGTACGCGTCATCGGTCCGGCCTCGGGGGCGTGCGCGATGCCGAAGTCGATGATGCGGGGCCCGTCGGCGGCGAGGATGACGTTGCCGGGCTTCAAGTCCCGGTGCACGAGGCCGCAGTTGTGGATGGCGGCAAGGCCTTCGGCGAGCCCGGCGCCGAGCCGCAGGACGGCGTCCTCGGGCCTGCGGCCGTGTTCCGTGACGACCTGCTGGAGCGTGGGGCCCGGTATGAACTCCGTTGCCAGCCAAGGGGATTCGGCGTGCGGGTCGGCGTCGACGACCTGGGCGGTGTGGAAGCCGCCGACGCGTCGTGCCGCGTCGACCTCGCGGGCGAAGCGCTCCCGGAACTGCGGGGTGTCCGCGAACTCCGGCCGGATGACCTTCACGGCGACCTTGCGGCCGGCCGGTGACGTACCGAGGTAGACCTGCCCCATGCCGCCCGCGCCCAGTCGGCCTTCCAGTGGGTACGGGCCGATGCGCTGAGGGTCACCGGGGCGCAGAGGGTCCGTCATGGGCTACTCGAATCTGCCGGATATCAGTTTGGATACGGGGGCTATCCCAATCGGCATTGAACCATGGCCGGGCGTCCGGGGTGTCGGGTTCCTGATCAAGGACGCGTGTGCCGCAGGGTGGCGCCTTTGGACCCCTTGAACGTTGCCCCACCCCTTGCCTGACAGTCCGTCAGGTACCACGATGTGCCCGTACCCAGAGTTGACGATCCGTCAGATGAGTCGTCGGAAACGTCGCCGGATACGTCGTCGGATACGTCGTACGTCGTCAGGTACGTCGTCGGATACTCCGTCAGGTAAGGGGAGCCGGGCATGGTGCAAGTCCTGGGACAGGGGCGGTTGGTCTACGGCATGCAGCTGCCGGTCCAGTCGCAGAGCAGTCTCTTCGCCGAGTCGTGGGAGGCGGACGCCGGAGCGCGGGAGCTGGCCGAGATCGCGCGTACGGCGGACCGCTCCGGCTTCGCGTACATCGCCTCCTGCGACCACGTCGCCATCCCGCGACGGCTCGCCAGGGCGATGGGCACCACCTGGTACGACCCCGTAGCCACGCTCTCCTTCCTCGCGGGCGTGACCGAGCGGGTGCGGCTGCTGAGCCATGTCGCCATCGTGGGCCTGCGGCATCCGCTCGTCACCGCCAAGCAGTACGCGACCCTCGACCACCTCTCGGGCGGCCGGCTCATCCTCGGGGTCGGGGCCGGGCACGTGGAGGAGGAGTTCGACGCCCTCGGTGCGGACTTCGCCGGGCGTGGCGGCGTACTCAATGAGTCCATCGACGCCCTGAAGGCAGCGCTCGGGCAGGACGAATACCCCGAACACCACGGTGAGCGCTACCAGTTCAGCGGGCTCGGGCAGCGGCCGCGCCCCGCCCAGGAGCGCGTGCCGATCTGGGTCGGCGGGTCCTCGCCGGCCGCCGTGCGCCGGGCCGCGACGCGGGCCGACGGGTGGCTGCCGCAGGGGGATCCGCGTACCAAGCTCCCCGCGAAGATCGCCAAGCTCAAGGAGCTGCGGGCCGAGGCCGGTATCGAGGCGCCGATCACCATCGGCACCATCGTCGAGCCCCTCTACCTCGGTGAGCCCGACTGGGAGGTCGGCCGCTGGACCCTGTCCGGCAAGCCGGAGGCGATCGCCGCCTCGCTGCGCGAGTTCAAGGCGATGGGCGTCCATCAGATCCAGATCCGCTTCCGTTCGCGGAGTGTCGACGAACTCACCGACCAGATGGCCGCGTTCGGCGCGGAGGTCGCGCCGCATCTCAACGACTGAGCCGCGCCGCACCTCAACGACTGAGTCGCGCCGCACCTCAACGACTGAGTCGCGCCGCATCTCAACGACTAGTTCGACCTACAGGGCTCAATCAACGTACGGAGGACCCATGGGCAAGCTGGACGACCGCGTCGTCATCATCACCGGTGCCGCGCGCGGGCAGGGCGAGCAGGAGGCGCGGCTCTTCGCGTCCGAGGGCGCCAAGGTGGTGCTCGCCGACGTGCTCGACGAGCAGGGCGAGGCCGTCGCCAAGGACATAGGGGAGGACCGGGCCCGCTACGTACACCTGGACGTGAGCCAGGAGGACCAGTGGGCGGCGGTCGTGGCCGCGGCGAAGGAGGCCTTCGGGAAGGTCGACGGCCTGGTCAACAACGCGGGCATCCTGCGCTTCAACGCCCTGCTCGACACCCCGCTCGACGAGTTCATGCAGGTCGTGCAGGTCAACCAGGTCGGCTGCTTCCTCGGCATCCGCGCCGTCGCGCCCGCGATCGGCGAGGCGGGCGGCGGCACCATCGTGAACACGGCGTCGTACACCGCGATGACGGGCATGGCCGGCGTGGGGACGTACGCCGCGACCAAGCACGCGATCCTCGGGCTCACGCGGGTGGCGGCCATGGAGCTCGCGGCGAACAAGATCCGGGTCAATGCCGTGTGCCCCGGTGCGATCGACACTCCGATGTCCAACCCCTCGCAGCTCGACCCCGACGCGGACCCCGCGGAGATGTCGGCCGCGCTTGACGAGCTCTACCGGAAGCTGGTGCCGCTGGGGCGGGTCGGGAAGCCCAAGGAGGTCGCCGATCTGGCGCTGTTCCTGTCGAGCGAGGACTCCTCGTACATCACCGGGCAGCCGTTCGTCATCGACGGCGGGTGGCTGGCGGGGGTCAGCGTCATCTGAGGCGGCATCCGCACCGGGCTCCGGCAGGTATCTGACGGGTCGTCAGTATTGACGGCTCCAGCCGACGGTGGAACAGTCGACCACATCAGGATCTGACGGTACGTCAGAAACTCAAGAGGATGGTGAACCTCCGTGGAATTCGGCGTCTTTGTACAGGGATACGTGCCCGATACGCGCCGGGCTGTGGACCCCGAGGCGGAGCACCACGCTCTGATCGAGGAGACCGAGTACATCATCCAGGCGGACAAATCCGGCTTCAAGTACGCCTGGGCCTCCGAGCACCACTTCCTCGAGCAGTACTCGCACCTCTCGGCGAACGAGGTGTTCCTCGGCTACCTCGCCCACGCCACCGAGCGCATCCACCTCGGCTCCGGCATCTTCAACCCCCTCGCCCAGGTCAACCACCCGGTGAAGGTCGCCGAGAAGGTGGCCATGCTCGACCATCTCTCCAAGGGGCGCTTCGAGTTCGGCACCGGACGCGGTGCCGGCTCGCACGAGATCCTCGGCTTCCTGCCCGGCATCACGGACATGAACGCCACCAAGGAGATCTGGGAAGAGACCATCGCCGAGTTCCCCAAGATGTTCCTCCAGGAGGAGTACGAGGGGTTCCAGGGCAAGCACTGGTCGCTGCCCCCGCGGAAGATCTTCCCCAAGCCGTACGGGAAGTCGCACCCGGCCATGTGGTACGCCGCCGGCTCGCCGTCCTCGTACGCGATGGCCGCGAAGAAGGGGCTCGGGGTCCTCGGCTTCAGCGTCCAGAAGGTCTCGGACATGGAGTGGGTGCTAGAGCAGTACAAGACGGCGATCCAGGACCCGGACCCGGTCGGCGACTTCGTCAACGACAACGTGATGGTGACGTCGACGGCGATCTGCGCCGAGACCCACGAGAAGGCCGTGCAGCTCGCGATCAACGCGGGGCTGAACCGGCTGCAGTCGCTCGTCTTCTACTACCACGACACCTTCCCCAAGCCCGAAGGGCTGCCGGTCTGGCCGGAGATGCTGCCCGAGTTCAACGAGGAGATCGTCGAGCTGCTCATCGAGGAGGAGCTGCTGATCTGCGGCGATCCTGATGAGGTGCTGAAGCAGTGCAAGCGGTGGGAGCAGGCGGGGGCGGATCAGCTTTCGTTCGGCATACCGATCGGGGTGCCGTCCGAGGACGTCCTCAACACGATCAAGCTCGTGGGCGAGCACGTCATACCGAAGATCGACACGGATCCGGTGCACCGGACGACGCGATTCCGGCAGAGCGCGGGTTCGTAAGCCGCCTTCGGCGGACTTTCCCCCACCCCGCCCCTTCCCGTAAGGCTGCCGCCGGCATGAATCAGCCCGTCCGGCGTTTGAGGACACCGCCCGCAGGGCGGAAGGCGGCGCAGCCTTACGGGAAGGGGCGGGGTGGGGAAATCAAAACGCGGGATCGGCGCTCATCCCGGACTGCCGACCCCGTCCATGTCCCGGCCGGAGGCCCTCGCGGCGGCCCCCGGCCGGGACACAACCACGTACGCACGCGCAGCAGACCGCACCAGAAGGGGACGACTTCGTCATGCTCGACCACCTCATCAAGGGCGCCACCGTCGTGGACGGCACCGGAGCCCCCGCCCGCGTCGCAGACGTCGGCATCCGTGACGGCCGCATAGCCGTCATGGCCGAACCCGGCACGGTCCAGGAAGCGGCAGCGTCCTCCGAGGACGCCACCGGCAAGATCCTCGCCCCCGGCTTCGTGGACCCGCACACGCACTACGACGCCCAGCTCTTCTGGGACCCCTACGCCACCCCGTCCCTCAACCACGGCGTGACCACCGTCGCCGGCGGCAACTGCGGGTTCACCCTCGCGCCCCTGAACCCCGCCCGGCCCGACGACGCCGACTACACGCGCCGCATGATGTCCAAGGTCGAGGGCATGTCCCTGGTCGCCCTGGAAGAGGGCGCGCCTTGGAACTGGTCGACCTTCGGCGAGTACCTGAACCAGCTCGACGGACGGATTGCCGTCAACGCCGGGTTCATGGTGGGGCATTGCGCCCTGCGCCGGCACGTCATGGGTGAGGACGCGGTCGGCGGTCAGCCGACGCCCGAGCAGCTGCAGCAGATGCTCGACCTCTTCCACCAGGCCATGGACGAGGGCGCCTGGGGGCTCTCCACCACCCAGTCCTCCACGCATTCGGACGGGAACGGCCAGCCCGTCGCCTCCCGGCACGCGGGGCCCGAGGAGCTGCTCGCCCTGTCGAAGGCCGTCTCCGAGCACGAGGGGACCCAGCTCGAAGCGATCGTCGCGGGCTGCCTGGACCAGTTCTCCGACGACGAGATCGACCTGTTCGTCGACATGACGGCCGCCGCCGGGCGTCCCCTCAACTGGAACGTGCTGACCATCGACTCGGCCGTGCCCGAGCGCGTACCGCGCCAGCTGATCCCAAGTGAGCGCGCCCGCAAGGCGGGTGGCCGCATCGTCGCCCTCACGATGCCGATCCTGACCCCGATGAACATGTCGCTCGGCACCTTCTGCGCCCTGAACCTCATCCCCGGCTGGGGCGACATCCTCGGCCTCCCCGTGCCCGAGCGGATCGCCAAGCTCCGTGACCCGGACGTACGCACCGAGATGCTCAAGCGCGCCGACTCCAAGGAGGCGGGCGTCTTCCGGCGGCTCGGCGACTTCGGGCGGTACGTCATCGGTGACACGTACAGCAAGGAGAACGAGGGCCTGACCGGGCGCATCGTCAACGACATCGCCGCCGAGCGCGGCCAGGACGCCTTCCAGTGCCTGGTCGAGATCTGCGCCAACGACGAGCTCCGTACGGTCCTTTGGCCCATGCCCACCGACAACGACCCGGCCTCCTGGGAGCTGCGCAAGCAGGCCTGGCAGCACGAGGACATCATGCTCGGCGGGTCGGATGCCGGGGCCCACCTGGACCGCATGTGCGGCGCCCCGTACACCACGCGCTTCATCGGGGACTGCCTGCGCGGCCGCAAGCTGGCCACGCTGGAACAGGCGATCAAGATGCTCACGGACGACCCGGCCCAGCTGTTCGGGCTCATCGACCGGGGCCGGATCGAGGAGGGCTTCCACGCGGACCTCGTCCTCTTCGACCCGGAGACGATCGAGGCGGGCAAGGCCACGCTCGTGCACGACCTGCCGGGGGACAGCCCGCGCCTCGACTCGAAGGCCATCGGCATCAATGCCGTATGGGTCAACGGAGTCGAGGCCATTCGCGACGACGTCGTGAGCGGCGCCGTTCCCGGCAAGGTGCTTCGCTCGGGACAGGACACCAGGACGGTGAGCACCAAGTGAGCGCAGAACTTTCTTCTGGGCAGCGGCTGTTCATCGGTGGCGAGTGGGTCGAGCCCGACGGCGGCCACTACGAAGTGATCAACCCCGCGACCGAGGAGGTCGTGGGTCTTGCTCCCGAGGCCTCGCGGGCGCAGGTCGAGAAGGCCGCTGCGGTGGCCGCCTCGGCCTTCGAGACGTGGTCGCGTACGCCGGTGGAGGAGCGTGCGGCGATCCTCGACAAGGCCGCCGGGATCATCCAGGCAAACGCCGCCGAGTACGCGACGCTCGCCCAGGCCGAGACCGGCGCGACCACCGGAACGGCCCGCGGCATGCAGGTCGCGGTCGGGACCGCCCGGTTCAAGCGGTACGCGAGGGGGGCCTTGGAGCCCGTCGAGCACGCGCTGCCGCCGCAGATCAACGAGGCCGGGCCGATGGGCAAGGCGGGCGCCTTCGGGGCTCTGGAGGTACGCCAGCCGGTCGGCGTCGTCACCTGCATCACCTCCTACAACAACCCCTGGGCCAACCCGGCCGGCAAGGTCGCGCCCGCGCTCGCGATGGGCAACACCGTCGTCGTGAAGCCCGCGCCGCAGGACCCGCTGTCGGTGTTCCGGATGGCGGAGGCGCTGGAGGCGGCGGGCGTACCCGCGGGCGTCGTGAACGTGGTCTCCGGCCGGTCGGTCGAGGTAGGACAGGCCGCCGTCGACTCCCCGGACGTCGACATGGTGAGCTTCACGGGGTCCACGGGGGTCGGGCAGGCCATCGGCGAGGTCTGTGGACGCTCGATGAAGCGCCAGCTCATGGAGCTCGGCGGGAAGGGTGCGGCCCTCGTCTTCGACGACGCGGACCTCGACGCCGCGATGATGGGCATCGGGACGACGTACGCCTTCTACAGCGGCCAGATCTGCACCGCGCCGACCCGGGTACTGGCCCAACGCGGCATCTACGAGCAGCTGTTGGAGAAGCTGACGCAGTACATCGGCTTCATGAAGGTCGGCGACCCGACGGTGCAGGGCACGGTCATGGGGCCGGTCATCTCGGCCGCCCACCGCGACCGCGTCGAGTCGTACATCGAGCTGGGCAAGAAGGAAGGCGCCCGCCTGGTCGCGGGCGGCGAACGGCCGGCCATGGACCGGGGCTTCTACGTCGCCCCGACCCTCTTCGCCGACTGCACCAACGACATGCGGATCGTCCGCGAGGAGATCTTCGGACCCGTGGTCGTGGTCGTCCCCTTCGACGACGAGGAAGAGGCGATCCGCCTCGCCAACGACAGCGACTACGGCCTGCTGTCGTACGTCTGGTCGGGGGACGTCGCCCGCGCCTTCCGGGTGGGCCGCCGACTGCGCTCGGGAGGCGTCGGGATCAACACCATCGGCCGCAACATGGAGGCCCCCTTCGGCGGCTTCAAGCAGAGCGGAGTGGGCCGCGACTGCGGCTCGTACGCGCTCGCGGCGTACAGCGAGGTCCAGTCGGTGGTCTGGACGACCTGACGTCGAGCCGGGGCCGACACCTGCCGCAGGGTCGGCCCCGAGGCGGCGCCCTGTCGGGGTGGGGGTAGGAGCGGGGGGATTGCGTGGCTGGTGCGGGTGGGTGGTGCAGGTGGCCTCCGCCCCTCTCGCCGCCGTCTGCGGCGGCTCGTGGGCTGACTTTCCCCGATGACGGTCAGTACGGGGCAGACAGGGGCTCTGCGGAGGCTACGTGGGGGAAATGGGGCGGGCGAACCGGACATATGGGGCCGCCAGTGGCCCCCTTTCCCCCACTTACTCCTGGCCTCCATCTTCGCGCCCCGCTCGCCGCCTTTCCGGCACAGGCGGAATCGGCCGCGCCCGCGCTGGCCGGACCGGCCCCCGGCGCGCACGGTGGAAGCCAAGCCAAGCCGAGAGCCACGAGAAGCCGGAGCGTCGCCATGATCTTCATCGCCGTCAAGTTCACCGTGCACCCCGAGTACAGCGACACCTGGTTCGACCTCGTCGACGACTTCACCCGCGCCACCCGCGCGGAGCCGGGCAACCTCTTCTACGAGTGGTCCCGCAGCGCCGAGAACCCGCACCAGTTCGTCCTCATCGAGGCCTTCGCCGACGCCGACGCGGGCGCCGCCCACGTGGGGTCCGGCCACTTCAAGGCGGGCATGGAGGCGATGGCCGACGCGATCGCCGCCACCCCGGAGATCATCAACGTCGAGGTGCCGGGCGAGGGTTGGGGGCGGATGGCGGAGCTGTCGCCGCGACGGCCCGCCTGAGCCCTGTCAGAGTCGCCCGTCCGCCGCCCGCGCAAGGGCCGCCCGCAGCTCGCCGTGCCGGCGCCGGAACTCGGCCGTGGGCACCGACACCGATACGGCCCGCACCGATACGGCCTGCGCTGAAACGGCCCGCGCTGAAACGGCCTGCGCCGACACGGCCCGCGCCGCACCGCCCGCACCGTCCTCGCCGCCGCCCGCGAGGGTCGCGGCGAGGCAGGTGTACGCCGGGTCCGCCTCGCCCACCGACACGGCGACCCCGTCCGCCCGCACCCGGTCGAGCTCGGCCTCGAACCGCTCGGCGTCGGTGATGGTCCGCTCGGTCAGCCGGGCCATGCCGTGGGCGTCCAGGTAGCGGCGGCGTGCGGCCCGGGGGAGCGCGGCGAGCAGCGCCTTGCCGTGCGCCGTCGCGTGTGCGCGCAGTTCGAGGCCGGGCGTCCAGGGCTCGGCGGTGTGCGGCGGGGCGGTGCTGTCGACCACCGTGATGACGCCGTCCCGGTACGTCGTGAAGTAGGCCTCCGCGCCCGTCGCCCGGCGCACCCGCAGGAGCAGTTCGCCGATCCCCGGCCCGATCCGCAGCTGCCGCCGGAAGGCCTGATGGAGGGCGGGCACGCGCGGGCCCAGGGTGTAGCCGTCGGCGGTCCGGGCGAGGTGGCCGCGGGCGGTGAGCGGGCCGAGGAGGTGGTAGACGGTGGACAGCGCACACCCCAGATGCCGGGCCAGCGCCTTGGCGGTCAAGGGATGCGCGGCCCCGGCCACGGCGTCCAGGATCTCCAGGGCGCGGTCGACGGACTGCGGCCCCGAGGGGGCGGGGGCGGCGGTCATGCCGGGCGTCCTTTCCGAGGGCGTACGGGAAAATTTAGAAACGGTACAAAAGGGACACCGTTGCGATTCCCGCATGGCGGAAATGGCGCTCCAATCCTACTGATGAGGTGGAGGTCTCGGTTGTTCACCTAGGAATCCATGGCAGGATTCGTCGCTAACCCCAACCATCCAAGCCCGAGACGCCGGAGTCTCATCCTCCGGATGTGGAAACCGCACCGCTTAACGTCCTGTTCATGACGCAGCTGGATGCCCGGCCCCAGGCCGGAGACACGGTACGGGGCGTGCACCCCGGCGAGGGTGGCGTGCGGGGCAAGGGCCTCGGCGGCAACTCGGTCGGCCTCGTGGGCAGTGCCGTCATCGGCATCTCGACGGTCGCCCCCGTCTACTGCCTGACCTCGACCCTCGGCTCCACCGCCGGCGAGGTCGGCGTGCAGATGCCCGCGGTGTTCCTGGCCGGCTTCCTGCCGATGCTCCTCGTGGCGTTCGCGTACCGCGAGCTCAACAAGGTCATGCCGGACTGCGGCACCTCCTTCACCTGGACGGTGAAGGCCTTCGGGCCGCGGGTGGGGTGGATGTGCGGGTGGGGGCTCGTGATCGCCACGATCATCGTGCTCTCCAACCTCGCGGGCGTCGCGACCTCCTACTTCTGGCTGCTCGCCGGGGAGATCACCGGCAGCGAACGGATGGCCGCCCTCGACGGCAACAAGGCCGTCCACATCCTGACCTGCCTGCTTCTGATCGCGGCCGCCACGGCCATCAGCTATCGCGGGATGACCGCGACCAAGGGCGTTCAGTACGCGCTCGTCGGACTGCAGCTCCTGGTGCTCGTCCTGTTCGTCGTGATGGCCTTCCAGAAGGCCGACACCTTCGCGACGAGCATCGACTTCTCGTGGTCCTGGCTGAACCCGTTCGCGGTGCAGTCGTTCGCCGCCTTCACCGCCGGCCTGTCGTTGTCGATCTTCATGTACTGGGGGTGGGACGCCTGTCTCACCGCCAACGAGGAGACCACCGGCAGCGAGAAGACCCCCGGCCGCGCCGCCCTCATCGCCATGGTCGTCCTGGTCGGCTCCTACCTCGCCACGGGTGTGGCGGCACAGATGGCCGTGGGTGCGGGCGGCAAGGGCCTCGGCCTCGCCAACGGCGACACCTCCGACAACGTCTTCGCCGCCCTCGCCGGACCCGTCATGGGCCCGACCCTCGGCATCGTCCTGTTCGTCGCCGTCCTCGCCTCGGCCGCCGCCAGCCTGCAGACGACCTTCATCCCGGTGGCCCGCACGGTCCTCGCGATGTCCGCGTACGAGGCCCTGCCACCGTCGTACGCGAAGGTCCACCCGCGGTTCAAGACGCCCGGCCGCGCCACGGTCATGGCGGGCGTCGCGACCGGCGTCTTCTACACGGTCATGACCCTGGTCAGCGAGCACGTCCTGGTCGACACGATCTACGCGCTCGGCCTCATGATCTGCTTCTACTACTCCCTGACGGCCTTCGCCTGCGCCTGGTACTTCCGCCGCGAACTCACCGCATCCGTACGGGACTTCGTCTTCAAGGGCCTGTTCCCGCTGCTCGGCGGCGTCCTGCTCGCGGCCGTCTTCTTCAAGACGCTGTACGACATGTGGGATCCGGCGTACGGCAGCGGCTCGGCGGTCCTCGGTGTGGGCTCGGTCTTCGTGATCGGGGTGGGGCTGCTCGCGCTCGGCCTGGTCATCATGTTCGTCACCGAGCGGCGCAGTCCGGCCTTCTTCCGGGGCGAGGTGCTCACCAAGGAGACGCCCGCGCTGGTCGTCGCCGACTGACAGCCGACAGCTGACGGCCGACAGCTGACGGCGCGGCCTTCAGCGGCCGAGGAAGACCGGATTCGTGAACGCCGCCAGTGGTCCCGGCAGCAGCGGGATCACCGCTGCGCGGCGGACCTCCGCCCGTACGTAGGAGGCGTACGCCGCCGTCGTCCGCCACTCCGCACCGCCCGCCCCCGACTCCGGCAGCGGGGGCCCGGTGAACAGCGTGCCCTGGTCCGTGACGAAGCGGATCGAGCAGCCGGGGGCGCCCTTCACGTCCAGGCGGACCGTGACCTCGTCCTCGGGGGAGACCGGGAGGCGTTCACCGATGCCCGCGTGCAGGCCCTTGCCGCCCGTTGCCGAGAAGGACAGCTCGACCGCCGACGACTCGGCGACGTACGAGCGGCCGGCGCGGATGCCGGCCAGGATCGCCTCGCGGGTCAGGTCGTCGGCGAGGACGACCGTCTGGGGGCCGCCGATCCGGTCGGGGTCGCGGTGGGCGTCGCTGTTGCCCATGGCCGGGATCCAGCGGTCACGGGGCGAGGCCTGGAGGGTGCCGTCCCAGTCGGCGAGGGAGACCTCGTCGTCGGGGGTGTAGGGGCCGTTCCACACCTCGACCGCGTCGGCCTCGCCGAAGCCGAACTTCCAGTTGCAGCCGATGCAGGTGGCGTGCGGATGGGCCGGGACGACCAGGCCGCCGGCGCGCCGGATGGCCTTCGCGTAGTGGCCGAAGCGGTTGTCGCGGGCCCGGTAGCGGAAGTCGACGAAGGTGCCGGGGTCGGTGCCGAGGGCGACGACGTGGCCGTTGCGGGTCGTGACCTCCTCGCCGAGGAGGACGAGCAGGTCGTCACCGGCCACATCGGCCCAATGGGCGTGTGCGGCATGGGTGTTGTGCTCGGAGGTGTTGATGAAGTCCAGGCCCGCGGCCCGGGCGAGCGCGCCGATCTCGGCAGGGGTGCGGCGGCCGTCCGAGAACCAGGAGTGCAGGTGGCAGTCGCCGCGGTACCAGGCCCTGCCCCGGCCCTTGGCGCGCTCGGGCGGGTACTTCGGCCGCACCGCGGGCGCGGGCTTCCCGTACGTGAGCGTGATGGTGACCTCGTACGGCAGTCCCTCGGGCGCCACCGTGTAGGGGCCGAGCGCGAGGTGCCAGGTGCCGGGGCGGATCCGGCCGGGGAGGTAGCCGGGTGTCGCGTCGTCGGAGCGGAGGAAGAACTCCGAACGTGCGCCGCCGGACCAGCCGCGGAAGCCCTTGCCGCCGGGCGCCGTGCCGCGCTCGTCGAAGATGCCGATGTCGAGCGCGTTGCCCGCCGTGCCGGGTGGCACCGGTGGCTTCTCGTACGTGTACGAGACGTGGATCTCGCGTACCCCGGACGGCACTTCGACCGGCAGGTACACGAAGTCCGGCGACCCGGTGGGCAGCGTGCCGCGCACCACCTCGGTGTGCGATCCGCTACCGGGCCCGTGCTCGTCGGCGCTCGCGAAGGTCACGGCGTCGAGCGTAAGCGCGGCCGCCGCTCCCGTCACGAGCAGCTCGCGTCTGCCGACTACGATCGCCGCCGCCGGATGAAGTAGAGGGCGACGAGTCCCACCAGGACGATGATCAGGATCAGCCCGATCACGCCGAAGGAGCCGCCCTTCTTCTTTTTCTTCTTCTTCGGCTTCTTGATCTTCTCGACGGCGGAGTCCACGGCGGAGTGGGTGGTCCTCTCCGGCGTCTTCCCGGCCGTCGAGCCGGGGTGGTGGGACGCGGAGTACGCCACCGGGGACGCGGAGGTGGCCGCGGCCGCCGTGGCGGGCACGGCGCCTCCGAACAGGGCCCCGAGGAGCAGCGGTACGGTCACGAAGCGAAGTCGCATGGCGGGCATCATCGCGCATGACGTTATGGACTAACAGAGGCCGCGCGGCTAGGAATTGACCCCCAGCATCCCGGCCCGGAGGCAGTCGCATGCGCATATCGACCACTATTTTCGCCACCGACGAGACGATCACGCCCGTCCGCCTGGCCCGGGCGCTGGAGGAACGCGGCTTCGCCGGGCTCTACCTCCCGGAGCACACTCACATCCCCGTCAGCCGTGAATCGCCCTACCCGGGCGGCCAACTCCCGCCCGAGACCGGCCGCATGCTCAACCCGTTCGTGGCACTGGCCCAGGCGGCAGCGGTCACCGAACGCCTCGGTCTCGGCACCAACATCACGCTCGTCGCGCAGCACGACCCGGTCGACCTGGCCAAGCAGATCGCGACCCTGGACCACCTCTCGGGCGGTCGCTTCACGCTCGGCCTCGGCTACGGCTGGAACCGCGAGGAGGCGGCCGACCACGGCGTGGACTGGCCGAAGCGGCGTGCGATCGTCCGGGACCGGATGGCGGTGATGCGGGCGCTGTGGTCGGAGCAACCCACCGCGTTCGAGGGCGAGTTCGGGAGCGTACGGGCGAGTGAGGCGCATCCGAAGCCGCTGCGGGAGCCGCGCCCGCGCAAGGAGGGTCCGCTGTACGGGCCGCGCACGGTGATCGGCGGGGCGACCGGGCCGAAGCTGTTCGGGGCGATCGCCGAGTACGCGGACGGCTGGATGCCCATCGGCGGGTCCGGTCTGCGCGAGACGCTGCCCGCGCTGCGCGCCGCCTGGGAGGAGGCGGGCCGGGACCCGGAGGGCCTGTACGTCGTCCTGTCCGCGGTCGAGCCCACGCCCGGAAAGCTGGACCACTACCGGGAGTTGGGCGTGGACGAGGTGCTGCTGCAGCTGCCGCCGCGCGGTGAGGCCGAGGTCATCGGCGTACTGGACGAATTCGCTCGCCATCTGTGATGGAGAGGGGAGGGCGGGCCATTCGAATGGCGGCGTCGAACAGGCGTCCCTCGGAGGCCTGGGCGAGGGTGAGGGGGTCTCGGGGACCGTCGCAGCACAGTGAGGAAGTCCCATGTACCGCGTTTCCCGGCTGGCTCAGCTCGCCCTCGTCACCGCCCTGACCTCGGCCGTCGCGGCCGGCGCCGCCGTGCCCGCGTTCGCCGCCGAGCCGGCGCCCGCCATGAGCGCCCCGGCCGACAACGACACCCGCGAGGCGGTGCGTGCCTTCCTCGCGGTGTACGCGCCCGAGCTCTCCGAGGCGCAGCGCAAGGAGATCGTCAAGGCCGCGGACAAGTCGGTGGCGGCGCTCGTGGCCCGGCCCGATCTGCAGGACATCCTGGGGCGGGCCCGGCAGTTCGCCACGCAGTGGCAGGCGCTGAAGCTCAGCGGCGGCGACGTGGAGAAGCTGGCGAAGGTCTTCGTCGAGGAGAGCGCCAAGGCGAAGCCGCTCAGCGCGGACGGCCGCAAGGCGGCGGACCAGATCACCGGGACGGCGGTGCAGGACATCGTGCACCTCGACGCCGTCGCCCAGCTGGTCACCAAGCTGGTGCCGGCCGCCCCGGTCCGCTGAGACCGGGGCGGAAACGGGCTACTCGACGGGTGTGGCCTCGGCGGCCGGGAGGCTGTCCATGAAGGAGCTGACCGAGAAGACCGCGTTGCCGGGGCCCGCCGGGCCGTAGCCGGGCGGGGAGGTCAGGCCGTGCTTCTCGAGCGTCGCGGCGTACGTCTCAAGCAGGCGGATGTGGTACTCCAGCGGGGCGCCCTGCGGGTTGGCCTTGCCGAGCGGGGTCGTCGGCTCGGGGCACCAGGTGGTGAACCGGGGGACGACCCCGTGCGACATGAAGAAGTTGAGGCCCTCCTCGGTGGAGGCGATGGCCTGGTCGACCGTGGTGAAGCCGTGCGGCGCGGCCATCTCGACGCCCGCGACGAAGTTCGGGATGACATTGCGGGCGCCGAACACCTCGGTGGAGTCCAGAATCCGCTTGTGCCACTCCTCGCGGCCGACGTAGCGCTCCTTGCCGGGGCAGTACAGCTCGAAGAGGTTCTTGTCCCAGACCTCGAAGTTCGGGTGGTAGATCTTGATCCCGTAGTCGTGGAAGCGCTGGACGTCGTCCTTGGGCAGCGCCTGGGCTACGACCTTGCCGATCCAGCGGTTCGGGAACATCTCCTCGATGGCCTTGGCGTAGCTGCCGTAGAAGTCGGCCTCGTCCTTGCCGCCGACCTTCGAGGTGATGGAGCCGCCGGTGAGGGTGTAGGCGGTGGACGCCTTCGCGGTGTCGTACTGGTCGATGATCTGGAGCGCTTCGAGGATCTCGTCGGACGGCTTCACTCCCGTGTACGGCCGTCCCGCCGCCTTGTGCTGGCGCCAGTTGTGGTTGATGTCGCAGTACTGGCACTCCTCCTTGGCGCCGAAGTACTGGCACACGCGGAAGACGGTGAGGTAGATCAGGTAGCCCCACTGGATCGTGGGCGCCACCTCCATCACGGACTTCCCGTTGGAGAGCTTGTGCTTGTAGTACTCGGGCATCGGGGGCAGCCCGACGTCGGAGATCCGCACCCCGTCGAGGTACAGCCCGAGGGACCCGTCCTCGCCGCCCTTCACGATGTACGGCGAATCCGGATTCACGCGTACGGAGACGACCGTGCGGCGCAGGTCGTACTGGCCGCCGGTGAGGACGATCTCCTCCGGGGGCCGGTTCAGGGCGGCCTGGCCCAGCTCGGGGAGGGTGCGGTGGTCGAAGGAGAAGATGAAGTACGACTTCGGCTTGACGTCACCGCCGGTCCCGTCGGCCCCGCCACTGAGCGCGGACTCGTCGAAGGCCATGCCGCCACGCAGCAGGTCTTCCTTGATCACGGCTTCCCGCGGGACGTGCGGGAAGCGCTCCATCAGATCTTCGACCAGGGCTGTGCGGGTTCGGGGCTCCATGTGTCCATTGGAGCAGAGTGGTGGGGCGGGGCTGCGCGGGGGCCCGGGGTGTGGGGGTGGAACAGGCCCCGGAGCTGGGGCGGGCGGGCCGGTATGCGGTCGGCGGCTATGTGCCGCTGATCACATGGGGTGTACGAAGGTGAGCTTGGCCCGAGCACCACGATGGCCCGATGCCGGTGTGCGGGCGCACCTGGAGGACCACGTACGTCGTTGTTGTGCTGTACGTACTTACGTCGCGGGTGACGCAGCCGGGTGCCGGCCGGGCATGGCCTTGCCCATGAGGAGTTCCTGCGGGTCGTCGAGGAAGGGGAAGTCTGACCATGAGCCACAGCCGATGGAAGACCCTGCGCGAGCGGAAGCTCGCCGAGGGGTTCAAGGAGCCGGCCGACGTTGCCGAGGCGCGGCACGAGATCCGGCTGTCCATGGCGCTGGCCAAGGCGGTGTACGACCGGCGGACCGAGCTCGGGCTCACCCAGACCCAGGTTGCCGAGCGGGCGGGCCTGACCCAGGCGAAGGTGTCGCGGATCGAGGGGTCCGACACCGTGCCGACGCTGCCCCTGCTCGCGAAGCTGGCCAGCGCGCTCGACGCGTCGCTGAACATCGCGCTTGACGACGACAACACCGAGGTCACCTTCACTGCGCACCGCCATGACGCAGCCTGAGGCCCGGCTCCTCGCGGCGTTCGCCGGGCCTGACGGTGGGCAGCCGCTGCCGAGCACCCTGGCCTCAGTGTTCCCGTGGGTCAGGCATTTGTCGGACGACGAGTTGCAGTCGTTCGCCCATGACGTCGCCACCGCGCTGCGGGGCCACGGAGTCGTCGGACCCGCAGACCGACCTGCACGGCATCATCGTGGAATGGCGCGCGACGGCCCGGATCCTCGCGGACCCGGAGCTCACCGCCCTGCTGACGCGGGACTACCCGGACGAGGACCACGGCGAAGTGTTCCCCCCATAAATTCCCGCCACCCCTGTGCTCCTCCCCATACCACCAGCCCGGATCCCTCCACTTGACCCGCTCGTATGCTCGACCCATGACGGATCAGCAGCCCCCGAGCACCCCCAGCACCCCGGCCGGGCCCACCGCCAACTCCATGCGCCGCGCCCTGAAACGGGCCCGCGACGGCGTCGCGCTCGACGTCTCCGAGGCGGCCGTGCTGCTGCAGGCCAGAGGGGCTGACCTCGACGACCTGACCGCCTCCGCCGCGCGCGTGCGCGACGCCGGGCTCGAGGCCGCGGGGCGGCCCGGCGTCATCACGTACAGCAAGAGCGTGTTCATCCCGCTCACCAAGCTGTGCCGCGACAAGTGCCACTACTGCACTTTCGCGACCGTCCCCGGCAAGCTGCGCCGGGCGGGGCACGGGATGTTCATGTCCCCGGACGAGGTGCTTGAGATCGCCCGTCGAGGGGCCGAACTCGGTTGCAAGGAAGCCCTGATCACCCTCGGGGACAAGCCGGAGGACCGGTGGCCCGAGGCCAGGGAGTGGCTGGACGCGGCCGGGTACGACGACACGATCGCGTACGTACGCGCCATCTCGATCAGGATCCTGGAGGAGACGGGACTGCTCCCGCACCTCAACCCGGGCGTCATGAGCTGGACCGACTTCCAGCGCCTCAAGCCCGTCGCGCCCAGCATGGGCATGATGCTGGAGACGACGGCCGAGCGGCTGTGGTCGGAGCCGGGCATGCCGCACTACGGGTCGCCCGACAAGGAACCGGCCGTACGGCTGCGGGTGTTGGAGGACGCTGGGCGTTCGTCCGTGCCCTTCACCAGTGGGCTGCTCATCGGGATCGGGGAGAACTACGAGGAGCGCGCCGAGTCGCTGTTCGCGCTACGCCGCGTCGCCCGCTCCTACCACGGCATCCAAGAGCTCATCATCCAGAACTTCCGCGCCAAGCCGGACACCGCGATGCGCGGCATGCCGGACGCGGAGCTCGACGACCTCGTCGCCACCGTTGCCGTCGCCCGGCACATCATGGGCCCGGCCGGCAATCTGCAGGCGCCGCCCAACCTCGTCGACGGCGAGTACGCCCGTCTCATCGGTGCGGGCATCGACGACTGGGGCGGCGTGTCCCCGGTGACGATCGACCACGTGAACCCGGAGAAGCCCTGGCCGGGGCTTGAGGTCCTTGCGGAGCAGTCCTCGGCGGCCGGGTTCGAGCTGCGCGAACGGCTCTGCGTCTACCCGGAGTTCGTGACGCGCGGCGAGCCCTGGCTCGACCCCCGCCTCCTTCCGCACGTACGTGCCCTCGCCGACCCGGAGACGGGTCTCGCGATCCCCGACGCGGTGGTCGAGGGCCACCCCTGGCAGGAGCCCGACGAAGGATTCACCGCCTCCTCCGGCCGCACCGACCTGCACCGCACCATCGACACCACCGGCCGCACCTCCGACCGCCGCGACGACTTCGACGAGGTCTACGGCGACTGGGAGGCGCTGCGCGAGGCGGCCGCGCCCGGCATGGTGCCGTCCCGCATCGACGGCGACGTACGCGCCGCCCTCGCCACGGCGGCCGACGACCCGACGAAGCTCACCGACGACGAGGCGCTCGCCCTGCTGCACGCGGACGGCCCGGCGCTCGACGCGCTCTGCCAAGTCGCCGACGACGTAAGGAAGTCGGTGGTCGGTGACGACGTGACGTACATCGTCACGCGGAACATCAACTTCACCAACGTCTGCTACACCGGCTGCCGCTTCTGCGCCTTCGCGCAGCGGAGGACGGATGCGGATGCGTACACCCTGTCGCTGGACCAGGTGGCCGACCGGGCCCAACAGGCCTGGGCAGTAGGGGCAGTTGAAGTCTGCATGCAGGGCGGCATTCATCCCGACCTGCCCGGCACGGCCTACTTCGACATCGCGAAGGCCGTGAAGGAACGCGTCCCCGGCATGCATGTGCACGCCTTCTCGCCGATGGAGGTCGTCAACGGCGCGACCCGGACCGGGCTTTCGATCCGCGAGTGGCTGCAGCAGGCCAAGGAGGCGGGCCTCGACTCGATCCCGGGGACGGCCGCCGAGATCCTCGACGACGAGGTGCGCTGGGTCCTGACGAAGGGCAAGCTGCCGACCGCGACCTGGATCGAGGTCATCAAGACCGCGCACGAGGTGGGGCTCAGGTCGAGCTCCACGATGATGTACGGGCATGTCGACCAGCCGCGGCACTGGCTCGGCCACTTCCGGACGCTGGCCGGCATTCAGCAGGAGACCGGTGGTTTCACGGAGTTCGTGACGCTGCCGTTCATCCACACCAACGCGCCGGTGTATCTGGCGGGCATCGCTCGGCCGGGGCCGACGGACCGCGACAACCGCGCGGTGATGGCGATGGCCCGGCTGCTGCTGCACCCGCACATCCCCAACATCCAGACCAGCTGGGTGAAGCTGGGCACGGAGGGGGCGGCGGAGATGCTGCGCTCGGGGGCGAACGACCTGGGCGGCACCCTGATGGAGGAGACCATCTCCCGGATGGCGGGCTCCAGTTACGGGTCCTATCGGTCGGTCAAGGACCTGGTCGCCATCGCGGAGGCGGCGGGGCGCCCGGCGAAGCCGCGTACGACCTTGTACGGGGAGGTGCCCGAGGAGCGGCAGCAGGCCGCTGTCGCTTCGGACGGCCATCTGCCGGAACTGCTGCCGGTGTTGGACTGACACGGCTGGCACGGCTGGCACGGCTGGCACGGCTGACACAGCGGCCCGGGGGCTGCCGGAGCGGATCCGGCAGCCCCCGGGCCGGGAGCTGTGGCTGACCTGACGGCCGGTCGTGATCCGCCGGAGGACCTGGCGGCCTCCGCCGGACAGGTCCTAGCGGTCTCCGCCGGGACAGACCCTAGCGGCCGCCGAGCTCGTACCCGAGCCGGCCGTACTTGGACTCCGTGGCGCCGAGGGCGGCGGGTCCGAACGAGGCGATGTTGGTCGTCACCGGGCCGTTCTTGCTGCCCCGGAAGAGCCAGAACGCGCCCGAGTCCTGCTGCGCCCCGTCCTCATTGATGGCCGCTACCGCCAGGTCCGCGCGGTTGTTGTTGTTCACGTCGAGCAGCAGCACCCGGGCCCCGAAGTAGTCCTCCGTCTCGGAGGCCCCCGGCACGTCGGCCGTGGACTGGTTGAAGGCCGTAGCGCCCGTGCCGCTCAGACCGGACGCGGCGCCCTTGAGCAGGACGACGCTTCCGGCGTCCTTCTTCGCGGCGGAACCCGAGCCGATGTCCTCGCCGGGCACGCCCACGGCGATGTCGTCGATGCCGTCGCCGGTCATGTCGCCGGCGGCGAGGTCGTAGCCGAACTGGTCGCCGCCGAAGTTCGTGGAGCCGTCCTCGGACTCGCCCACTCCGGGCACCCCGGGGCTGTCCTGGGTGATCACCTTCGTACGGGTGGAAAGGCCTGCTGCCGAGCCGTAGGTGACGGTGACGTTGCCGGCACCGTAGTCGTCGCCCTCCCACACGTCGCCGGTGTCGCGGAAGACGAAGTCGCCGAAGCCGTCGCCGTTCACGTCCCCGATCACGCCGTTCTGGAACGAGGTCACCTTCTTCGAGGTGTGGCTCGTGCCGTTCGCGCCGCCCGTCCAGAGCTTGCCGTTGTGCGCCATCTCCTCGAAGCCGTGGCTGGTGATGATCTCGTCGGCGCCGTCCCCGTTGATGTCGCCGACCACGAAGTCGTACGTCCCGGAGCCGTCGGCGTCCGAGGTCGCGATCACGTCGCTGCGGCTGGGGACGCCCGCACGGCTGAGCGGCCCGTACTGGATGGTCATGCCGATCGTGCCCTCCTCGTTCTCCGGGAACACGTCGGTGACGAGGTCGGCGTGGCCGTCGCCGTTGAAGTCCCCGCTTTCGAGGGTGTCGGGGCTGCCCGCCAGGGCGACGCCGGCCCCCAGGCCGTCCGCGGAACCCCACAGGATCACGCTGCCGAGCTGACCGGCCGCGGCCAGGTCGGTGTACCCGTCACCGTCGAAGTCGGCCACCGTGGTGTCGAACCCGAATGAGCCGTTCTCGGTGACGTCTCCGGGTACGCCCGGGGAGTCCTGGGTGAGCAGCACCCGGCCGCCCGCCCCGACTCCGCCGGAGCCTCCGTAGGACACGGAGATGTATCCGGCTTCCGCCGTCCCGGCCACGGTGCCGCCGGGGGCGGACACGGCGAGGTCGGCGAAGCCGTCCCCGTTGAAGTCGATCACGGGCCGCTCCGCCGCCGCGGCCGAGGACGGGCCGGCGACGGCGAGCGAGGCGGTGAGCGCGGTCGTCAGCGAGAGCGCGATGAGCAAGGGGCGGCGCACGAGTCCTCCGGTGTGGGGCAGGTAAAGGTGAACGTTGCTGCACCCAGGGGGACACGTGAGGTTGCCGGATGGTTGCGCCACGCCGACCGCAGGGTCGGTTCTCGGCCGCCGACCGCCGAGGCCGGTTCTCAGCCGACGAGCAACTCCCGCTTCAGCTCCCGCAGCTCCCGCCCGTCGACACCTATGCCCTTGTTCAGATACGTACGGAATGATCCATAACTGTCCCGGACTTCCTCGAAGCCCGAGTTGAGGTACTCGGCCCGCACGTCGAGCAGCGGCTTGTACACCTTGGCCTGGTCGGCCGGGAGGTGGGCGAGGGTCGCCTCGTTGGCCGCCTTGCGGTAGTCGTTGCTGGCCAGGTAGTCCGCCATGACCGTCTCGCGGGGTACGCCGAGCGCGGTGAGCAGGGCCGCGTTCGACCAGCCCGTGCGGTCCTTGCCTGCGGTGCAGTGGAAGAGGACGGCGGAGCCGCGGCCGTTGTCGCCGAAGCCCTGGAAGACCTTGCTGTACGCGGACTTGGCGCCGGTGCCCGACACCATCACCTGCTCCGCGTCGATCATGGCCTGTTCGGCCTCCGCCGCGGTCTTCGGCAGGGTGGTGAAGGCGGGGGAGCCCGCGAAGACATCGGCGACGACGTGCTGCGCGCCCGCCGGCACCCGGTCCGGGGCGTCCGTGCGCTCCTTCTCCATGCGCAGGTCGAAGACCGTGCGGATGCCGAGGCGGCGCAGCTCGGCCAGGTCGTCGGCGGTCAGCTTGTCCAGGGCGTCGGAGCGGTAGATCTCGCCCATCCTCACCCACTGGCCGGACGTGGTGCGATAGCCGCCCGCGTCACGGAAGTTGACCGTGCCGGACAGCTTGACCAGGCGGTCGGCGAGGCGGAGGGAGCCGCCGCGGCTCGGCACCAGGTCGAACCACTGCCGGTCGGCGGTGGGCAGACCGCGCACGGTGGCCTTGCCCTGGCCGGCACCCTCCGCAACGACCTTGCCGTTCGCGCGGATCTGCACGTGGCGGGTGCCGGGGGCGTTCCAGGTGATCTCGTACGAACCGTCGTCGGCGGCGGTCACCTCGGCATGGGTGAACGGGATGGCGCGCGCGTGGCCGTGCTGGGGATGGGCCGAGGCGGCAGGGGCGACGGACAGGCCGAGCAGGAGGGCGGCCGCGGCTGCGGAGGCGGCGTACGAGAGCTTCTTCATGGCTGGGATCGTTCGGGGTGGCGGGAAACCGCGGGTGAACGGCGGTCAAAAGTGGCCTGAAGGGCGACTGTTCACATAGCGCTCGGGCCCACAACTGATCGTTCCCGGTCGATTACAGTGCTGCGCCGGACGTGCTTTTTGAGCGCCTCCGAGAACTTCCGATGGGAGGGGGCGCGGTGAGCGCAGGAGTGACGGCCGTGTGGGGCCGGGCCGAGCAGCAGGACTTCCGCAGCCGGGTGCGGGGCACCCTGCTCGGGTCCGCTGTCGGCGACGCACTCGGTGCGCCCCTGACGGGGCTCACGCTGGCCGAGATACGCGCGGCACACGGGGTCGAGGGGCTGGAAGACCTCGCTCCGGCGTACGGCAGACGGGGCGCGGTCACGGCGGCGACCCAGCTCGTCCTGTTCACGGTCGACGGCCTCATCCGCGCCCAGGTGCGCCGCGACACCGGCGCCTGGCACCCGCCCACCGATGTCCACCGGGCCCATCTGCGCTGGGCGGTGACCCAGCACGAGTGGGGCCCCGACGAGCGCCGCAAGGACGACGGCTGGCTGGCCCGCGAGGAGTGGCTGTACGCCCGCCGCGACCCCGCCCGGGCCTGCCTGGTGGGGCTCGGGGACGAGCAGATGGGCACGCTGGAAGCGCCGAAGAACACCGGCGAGCGCGGGTCGGCGGCGGCCACGCGGTCGGCGCCGTTCGGGCTTCTGGTCGGCTGGGAGCCCCAGTTGGTGCTGCAGCTGGCGGTGGAGTGCGCCGTGCAGACGCACGGCCACCCGGCGGCCTCGCTGTCGGCGGGCGCCGTCGCGCTCATCGTGCACGGCCTCGCCCGCGGCGAATCACTGGACGGCGCCGTCCAGCGCACCCTGGCCCTGCTGGGCGAGCGGCCTGGCCACCAGCCGGTGACCCAGGCGCTCAAGGAGGCGCTCGGCGCGGTACGGCAGGGCATGCCGACCCCCGCCCGGGTCGAACTCCTCGCCGAGGAGGGCACGGCGGAGGCGACGCTCGGCGCGGCCGTGTACTGCGCCACGGTCTGCGAGGACATCCGCCACGGCCTGCGCCTCGCGGTCAACCACGGCGGCCCGTCCCCGGCGGTGGGCGCGCTCACGGGCGCGATCCTCGGCGCCCTGCACGGCGAAACGGCACTTCCGCCAGGGTGGGTGGCCGAGTTGGAGGGCCGAGCCTCGGTGCTGGAGCTCGCAGACGACTTCGCGATGGAGATGACCCAGGGGCCGGCGCTCCACGGGCCCGGGGGGTCCAGCCCGGGGTGGCTGGCTCGGTATCCGCGGGCCTGACAAAGTCAGCCCGTCCGGCGTTTGAGGACAGAGGCCGAAGGCCGATCTGGGGGCCAGGGGCGAAGCCCCAGTCGTCGAAGACTTCAGGGAAGGGGCGGGGAGGGGCAAAACTACCCGCCATCCGGCCCCGCCCCGCCGTGTCCCCTCGCTCGCCAACGCCCCGCCCGCCAGGGTCGACCCCATGAACAAGCTCATCGCCGCCCCCCTCCTCGCCCTCGCCCTCCTCGGCGCCACCGCCCCGCTCGCCACCGCGGACCCGTTCCCCGGCGCCCCCTCGGGCTCGGCCGTCCCCTTCGGCGCCCCCTTCCAGGGCGACGCCTTCCACGAGGACTTCTTCGCCCGCGCCCAGGCGCACCAGGAGTCGGAAGAGGCCGCCTGGACCGCGTACCCCTCGCTCCGCAACGCCCCGGGCCACTGCCCGCCCGGCGAGATGGGCGCCCCGGCCGACGCGTCCGGCCTGGTCGCGCAGAACGCCGACGTCGAGACCTCCCTCTTCGGCGGCTGACCGACCCCGGCAACGTACGACGCAAGACGCACGACCGAAGGGCCCGTCTCCTCCACGGAGACGGGCCCTTCGACGTGCGTGGACAGTCAGGGAGGGCTCAGCCCTCCCGCCCCACCACCTTCGCGTCCTGCGACTGAGCGGGCGCGGGCACCGCCGCGGCCGCCGCGTCCGGCCCCTCGTCATCGCCGTTGATCTTCGCGAGGAGCGCATCGCGCTCGGGGGTGTCCTCGGGCTTCACGAAGCCGATGACGATGTAGAGGACCAGCGACACCGCGAGCGGGATCGACACCTGGTACTGCAGCGGTACGCCGCCCTCGACGTTCCAGCTGATCGGGAAGTTGACCAGCCAGAAGGCGAGCAGCCCCATGGCCCAGCTGGTGAGCGCCGCGGTCGGGCCCGAGCGGCGGAACGTCTTCAGGAGCCCCAGCATCATCGGGATCGCGATCGGGCCCATCAGGCCCGCCACCCACTTGATGACGACCGTGATGATGTCCTTGAAGGTGGGGGAGTTGACCTGCGTGGCCACCGCCATGGACAGGCCGAGGAACGCCACCGTCGTCAGGCGTGCCGCGAGCAGCCCGGCCCGGTCGTTCCAGCCGCGGGCCGCCTTGGAGATCACCGGGGCCACATCGCGGGTGAAGACGGCGGCGATGGCGTTGGCGTCGGAGGAGCACATTGCCATGGTGTGAGAGAAGAAGCCCACGATGACCAGGCCCAACAGGCCGTGCGGCAGCAGCTGTTCCGTCATCAGGGCGTACGAGTCCGAACCGTCCGGCTTCTGCGCGTCGACGAGCAGCGGCGACATCCACATCGGGAAGAACAGGACCACCGGCCAGACCAGCCAGAGGATCGCGGAGAGGCGGGCCGAGCGGGTGGCCTCCTTGGCGTTGGCCGTCGCCATGTAGCGCTGGGCCTGGTTGAGCATGCCGCCGTTGTACTCGAAGAGCTTGATGAAGAGGAAGGCGAGCAGGAAGACCGTTCCGTACGGGCCGACCAGGGGCTTTCCGTGTCCCTGCAGGGCCGGCTCGTCCCAGACCCCGAAGAAGCCGCCGTAGTCGCCGAGCTTGGCGACCACGGCGATGAACATGGCCACACCGGCGAGCAGTTGGATCACGAACTGGCCGAGCTCGGTGAGCGCGTCGGCCCACAGGCCGCCGATCGTGCAGTAGATGCCGGTGATGACGCCGGTGATGAGGATGCCCTGGTTGAGCGAGATCCCGGTGAAGACGGAGAGCAGCGTGGCGATCGCGGCCCACTTGGCGCCCACGTCGACGATCTTCAGGAGCATCCCGGACCAGGCCAGCGCCTGCTGCGTCTTGAGGTTGTAGCGGTTCTTCAAGTACTCGAGCGGCGAGGCCACATGGAGGCGGGAGCGCAGCCGGTTGATGCGCGGCGCGAACAGCTTGGCGCCGATCGCGATGCCGAGTGCGATGGGGAAGGACCAGGTGACGAAGGACGTGACCCCGTAGGTGTACGCGATGCCCGCGTACCCGGTGAACATCACCGCGCTGTAGCCGGACATGTGGTGCGAGATCCCGGACAGCCACCACGGCATCTTGCCGCCGGCCGTGAAGAAGTCGCTGACGTTGTCCACGCGCTTGTGGGACCACACACCGATCGCGACCATCACGCCGAAGTAGCCGATGAGCACGGCCCAGTCGAGACTGTTCATGTCCCCCTCCAGGGGTACGTGGTCCGCCTTGTGAACGCCCGCTCATGGTGGGTTCGGTCACACAGGGACGACAACCGCTAGTGAGGTCAAGGGACAGTAAAATCGTTCTACTTGATGACCTCTGTTCATGTACGTGACTCACTGAGGCGCACAAAAACGGCCGTACGGGACAGGTCCCGTACGGCCGTTCACGTATTTCGGAGTCTGTGAGCTCCCGAGGTTCGCTAGCGCATCAGCTCGCCCGCGTTCACCAGGAGCGACTGCCCCGTGATGGCCCGCGCCCGGTCCGAGGACAGGAAGGCGCACGCGTCCGCCACGTCCCCGTCCGTCGCCAGCTCGGGCAGCGCCATCCGGTTGGTCAGCCGGGCCAGGACCTCCTCCTCCGGTACGCCCTCGGTGTGCGCGGTGAACTGGACGAAGGCCTCGACCGGCGGACCCCACATCCAGCCCGGCAGCACGGTGTTGACCCGGATCCGGTCCCGGCCGAGCTCCCGGGCGAGGGAGTACATGGCCGAGGTGAGCGCCCCCTTGGAGGCCGCGTACGCCGCCTGGTGCACCTCGCTCGGCGCGGCCACCGACGACTGCGTACCGACGATGACGACCGAACCGCCGCGCTCCTTCAGGGCCGGCAGGCAGGCCCGGGTCATCCGCAGCGTGCCGAGCAGATTGACGTCGACGACGCCCTTCCAGGTGTCGAAGTCCGCGTCCGCGAGCCCGCCGAAGTAGCTGTCCCAGGCGGCGACATGGACCACCGCGTCGATCCGCCCGAACTTCTCCAGGGCGAGCGCGGCGAGCGCCTCGCACTGCCGCTCGTCGGTGATGTCGGTCGACCGGTACGCGGTGTGCTTGCCGTCGGGGTCGATCTCGGCGGCGGACTTGGCGAGGTTCGCCTCCGTACGCGCCCCGAGCACGGCGTTGCCCCCGTCGCGCACCACGGCCGCGGCCACCTCATGGCCGAGTCCGGCGCCGACCCCGGAGACGATCACGGTCTTTCCCTCGAGCAGCACGGGCCCCTCCGGAGTGACATCGAGCGGCTGTCGCCGCGGGCTGTGAGCAGTCTGGTGAATTTGCTGACGGGGCGTCAGAGTAGGTCCGTCCAGCGGAGGAAGGAAGGGGAGCGTCATGGGTGAAGAGACCCGCAGCGAGGTGTACGCCGAACTGGCGAGCGTCGGTCCGTACGGTGTGCATCCCGGGCATGCGCTGATCACGATGGTCGAGCCGCACGCCGGGCACGAGCACGCGTACAACCGCTGGTACGAGGACGACCACTACTACGCCGGTGCGATGGCCATGCCCTGGATGTACGCCGGGCGCCGCTGGGTCGCCACGCGCGAGCTCCAACTCCTGCGCTATCCCGAGAAGTCGGCGGTCGCCCAGCCGGTTACCGCGGGCTGCTACATCTCGACGTACTGGGTGACCGAGGGGCGTTACGACGACCACATGAAGTGGACCGTCGGCATCAACAAGAGGCTCAACCGCGACGGCCGCGTCTACCAGGACCGTACGCACGTCTTCACCTCCTTCCAGGACCACGCGGCCACCGTCTACCGGGACGGGGCGGCGGGGCCGCGCGACTTCCACGCGCTCGACCACCCCTATCAGGGGCTGATCGTCGAGGTCATCGATGCCGAAGGGCCCGAGCAGCGCGAGGAGTTGCTGGAGTGGCTGCGGTCCCGGCATCTGCCGGGCAAGCTCGCCGGGTCGCCGGGCGCGATGGTGGTGATCTTCAAGCCGACGCCGCTGCCGGGGGACCGGATGACGTATGTGAAGCAGGTCGAGGGCGTCGACACCCGGCTCACCCTGCTGTGGTTCCTGGGGGTCGACCCCCGGGAGCGCTGGGAGGGGCAGTTCGGCTCGCGGGTGGAGGAAGTGGCCGAGTCGGGGCTTGGGCGCGTCGAGTTGGTGGCGCCCTTCATTCCGACGGTGCCGGGCACGGACACGTACGTCGACCAGCTCAGGTAGCGGGGCGGCAGGGGGTTCGGCGGGCTGCGGGCAGAGCCTCCGGGCTGCGGGCAGAGCCGAGCCCCCTCGGCCGGGACGGCGGGCCAGTCGAGAGGGCTCTATCGGTGGTGCTTATTGAATTGTCCGGTATCTCAGGTATCACCGGTCTCGCCGGTATCACCGTAATCAGCCGAGGTCGAAAGCCCCACGGCTGACCTGGCCGACGAATGCGTTCCAGGAGTTGCTCTCGAACGCGAGGGACGGGCCCGTGGGGACCTTTGAGTCACGTACGGCGATCTCGTGCATCTCGGGGGACTTGACCTCTACACAGGCGCCGTTTCCGGTGGAGTAGGAGGACTTGGTCCACGTGCTTGTCACGCCCTGCTGAATTGCCATGTTCGCTCCGCTTGGCAGTTGTCGGTGAGTTGCCGTGCCAACTGAGGTGTTGGCGTGATCGACGCTACTCGCCAACATCGGTGCGCGAAGAGGTCATTCACTCGACCGGATGGCATATACCGGATGGGTCTTCCGCGCCGACGCGGCGAAGGTGTACCGTGCGGCGCCTTCCCGTGAGGGCCCGATTTATGCCGTGGGCCCGGTCAGCGGGCGTACTCTTTTGCGATGTCCGAAATGAACTGCCGCGTCTGATCCACATTCAGGGCCTGGGCCCGCAGGTGTTCGTACATAACGCTGTATTTCTGGACGTCATTCGCTTTTTCCAGATACAGGTCGCTGGTCACACCCTCGATGTAGACCACGCTCGAATCGGCGGCGTCGGGGAACTCGAGAACCGCGTACTGGCCGTTCACCCCGGGATGCGCGCCCATGCTGAACGGCATCACCTGCACCGTGACATGCGGCAGTTGCGACATTTCCACGAGGTACTCGAGCTGCTCGATCATCAATTGTCGGCCGCCCACCACGCGTTTCAGCGCCGCCTCGTCGAGAACGGCCCACAGACGCAGCGGCGCTTCGCTGGAATTGATGCGCTCCTGGCGGCGCATCCGCACCTGGACGCGCTTGTCGATGTCGCTCTGCGCCGTCTCCGGAAGCGCTCCGGTGATCATTGCCTCGGCGTAGGCGCGGGTCTGCAGCAGGCCGGGCACGACCTGCGGCTCGTACACCCGCAGCGAGGCGGCGTCGGTCTCGAGTCCGATGTAGACGCTGTACGGAATGTCGCCGAAGGCGTGCCACCAACCTTGCTGGCGGCTGTCCTTGGCCATCTGCATCAGCCCGTCGATGACGCGCTGGTCCTCGACCTCGTAGACGCCGCACAGGTCGCGGACATCGCGCTGGCTGATGCTGCGCCGGCCGTTCTCGAGGCGGCTGATCTTCGACTGGGAGACCAGGAGCTTGTCCGCCACCTCCTCGGCCGTCATGCCTTTGAGCTCGCGGAGCCGACGGAGCTCCTGGCCCAATCGGCGTCGCCTGACGGTGGGATTGACACTGGACGCCACGGGACGTGCACCTCCGGCTACGTGCCTCTACTTTGCGTATCTGCTGTTCAGCAGATTGCCACCAAGAGGCCTTATACCGCTGGGAAACAGCGGATGCCATGCGTTCCGGGGCCGGTTGAGGGCGCTCGATGCGCACGGGGCTCCACATGCGGACGCGCGGGGCGGTGACCGGCGATGTCTTCGACGACGGCGATGCCTTGCGACATCGCGGCGTCCAGGACGTCCGGTCACCGCCCCGCGCGGTCCAGCGGCTCCCGAACCGGGTCTTGGGGACTGCGGTGCGGCTTGACGCGTGGTGCGGGTGGTGCGGTGGTGCTGGGACTTGCTGAACTGCGCGTGCTGGACTGCTGGTACGGGAATGCCGGTTGACTCAGTGCGCCACGGCCCGCGCCATGGAGCCGCGGTGCGGCTGCATGGGAACGGCGTCCGCGGTGGCCCTGGCCGGCGGACGGCCGCCCGGGGCCGGCGAACGACGTGGCTGTGCCGCCACACCGTTCTGAACGTCCATCACGGCGTGTGCCACGAGGCCGCCCATGGGGTCGTGCCTGATCAGATCCCGGAGCCTGGAGCGCGATGAACGCCCCTCGTTCCCGGGATAGAGGTGCTTGCCGAGTCCGACCGCGTGGGCCAGTGCGGCGAGCGCCGCGGTCCGCGGGTCCGGCGGTACGCCGGTGCGGATCGCGCTGTCCAGCCGGGCTCGGATCTCCCGGCTGATGTCCGTGTCCGTCGCTTGGTAGCGAGTCGTCGGCAGCACCCCGCACATCTGTCCCGCCACGGCATGGACCATGCCGCACCGTTCGAGATGCGAGAGATACGTCTGGCGGAGCCCCAGTCGGGGCCCGCCGATCCAGTGGACTGCCCGGACCGGTGCGCCGCGGCGGCGCAACAGCTCCAGTGCACAGTCCAGAGTCGGATCTCCGGTCGGCCGTGGTACTACCACGGCGATACGATCCCCGTCAGGGGCTATCCGTCCGGCCAGTGCCAGCTCCACTAGCTGTGCTCCGGCCAGACCGAGGTCGAGCGACTGCGGCTGCGCTGTGGTACCCGTGGCCGGGTCCAAAGCGAGAAGCAGAAGCTCCTCCGGAATCGTTCTGCGGCTCTTGCCCATCCATGCCTCCCCGCGTGGATGAATGACAGGGTGACCCCTCTCACATTCATCTGTCGAGAGTGCGTGACCGCTATGTACGGGAACCAGTAGGTATGTCGTTCTCGTCTACCACGGGGGTTAAGCCCCCACACAGGACACTGGTACATGGTTCGGACACCGGGTCCGGGCGGACCCGGACGGTGGGGACGGGCCTGCGGGCGTGGGACGTACGGGGCAGTACGGCGTAAAGGCAGCATCGAGGAGGCATTGGTGGCGGGCGAGACCCCCGACAGGTCGGAGCAGCGGTCCCCTGGGGAGGCGGCGGCGGAGACGGCGGCCGATCCGCGGCTTGCGGTGGCCAAGGACCGGCCGGTCCGGGTTGATCAGCCGACGGCCGTGTTCAGCGTGGCGGGTGCCGCGCAGGGGCGGGGCGAGGAGGCTTCGGCCTCGGCTGCGTCGTCCGGGGCGGACGACGAGGACGCGGCCGAGCCGGCCGCGGCGGAGGGTTCGGCGGACGCCGTGGAGCCCGCCGCGCCCGCGGAACCCGCCGAGGCCGACGCGGGCAAGGACGCACGGCTGCGGGCCGCGGTTGCGGCTTGGGTCGCGGGGGAGGGCCCGGAGGGCGAGGACTCGGAGGCTGCGGCTCCGGCTCCGGCTCCGGCTTCGGACGAGTCCGGTGAGCCCGGCGAGTCCAGTGAGTCCGACGCGAGCGACGAGGCCGACGAGGCCGACGAGAGCAGTGAGCCCGAGGCCACAGAGGAGCCCGACAGCTCCGGCGAGGCGGAGTCCTCCGGCGAGGACGAGGGCGAGCCGGCGGCGGACACCGAGTCCCCGGCCGAGGCCGACGAGCCCGGCGAGGCGGAGGCCGCAGCGTCGGACGATGCAGTTGCGAAGCCCGAAGCGAACGATGCGGACGATTCCAACACCGAATCGGCGCCTGCCGGTTCGGCCTCTGGGGCGCCCGAGGGCAAGTCCGAGGATGAAGGTGACGACGCCAGGGGCGAGGGCAAGCCCGCCGAGGGCAAGCCCATAGACCGGGCCACCGCCGTCTTCAAGACCCTTCCCAAGGGCGCGGAAGAGCCTGCCGCAGGCAAGTCCACCGACGAGCCCGCGGACGAGCCCACCGACAAACCCGTCGACCAGGCCACCGCCGTCTTCAAGACCCTCGCCCCCAAGTCGCCCGCAGAGTCGCCCGCAGAGCCGCCCGCGGCCGCGAAGCCGACCGTCGACCAGCCCACGGCCATGCTCAAGCTGCCGAAGCCCGACGCGGAAAAGGCGGACGAGAAGGCCGAGGGCAAGGCCGGGAACAAGGCCGAGAGCAAGAGCGAGGCCGAGCCCAAGAGCGAGTCCCCCGCGGAGCGCACCAGCAAGTTCGTCGCGCTCAAGCCGCTCGACGAGCCGGCCGCCCCCAGGGCCCCGAAGCCGCCGGCCCCCACGCCGGCCGAGGAAGCGAAGCCGGCCGAGCAGCCGAAGGCCGGGCCCGACCACGTCGGCCCCGAGCGGACCCGGCAGCAGCCGCTGCCGCCCAAGCCGCCGCTCGACCTCCTGGCCGAGCTGACGAACACGCCTCCGCCGGCGGAGACCGCCATCCGCACCACGGTGCGGCGGGTCAAGATCTGGACCCCGCTGGTCCTGCTCCTCCTGGTCGCGTTTGCGATCGCGCAGGTCGTACGCCCGCTGCCGACCCCGACCCTGAGCCTCACCGCACAGGAGAAGGTCTCGTTCGAGGGCGGCAAGCCGCAGATCCCCTGGCCGGACCAGGGCCAGGCCGCGCTCGACGTCGAGGGCATCGGCTCCTTCGGTACGTACGGTGAGCAGAAGCCGGTGCCGATCGCGTCGATCGCCAAGGTCATGACGGCATACGTGATCCTGAAGGGGCACCCGCTCAAGGGTGAGGACCGCAAGGGCGCGACGATCCCCGTCGACAAGCAGGCCGAGGAGCATTACGTCTCCGGCAAGAAGGACAACGAGTCCGTCGTTGACGTCAAGGAGGGCGAGAAGCTCTCCGAGTACGAGGCGATCCAGGCGCTCATGTTGCCGTCGGCGAACAACGTCGCAAAGCTGCTCGCGCGCTGGGACTCCGACGGCGACGAGAAGGCGTTCGTGCAGAAGATGAACGACGCCGCCAAGAAGCTCGGCATGAAGAACACCACGTACACCGATGCCTCCGGCCTGGACAAGACCACCGTCTCGACGGCCGAGGACCTGGTGAAGCTGGGCCGGGCCGCGATGGAGATCCCGGTGTTCAAGGAGATCGTCGGGCAGCCCTACTACACGCCCAGCAACGGGCGCGGCGACCCGAACTGCCAGGGCGGCAGCAAGTGGTGCAACTTCAACAGCCTCGTCCCGACCGTCGCCGTCGGCATCAAGACCGGCACCACCACGGCGGCCGGCGGCAACCTCCTCTTCGCCTCGAAGAAGACGGTCGACGGCCAGGAGCAGATCGTGATCGGCGCGGCGCTCGCGCAGTTCGCGAAGCACACGCAGGCGAACATCGACGAGGTCACGGCCAACAGCCGCAAGCTGATGGAGGCCGCCGAGGCCGCTCTGACCTCGAAGACGATAGTCAAGAAGGGCGATGTCGTCGGCCACGTGGACGACGGACTCGGCGGTACGACGCCGGTCGTGGCCACCAAGGACGTCAAGGCGGTCGGCTGGCCCGGCCTGACGGTGCAGCTCAAGCTCGACGCGGCCAAGGGCAAGACGATCCCGCACTCCGCGAAGGCGGGCACCACCGTCGGCGTACTGAGTGTCGGAGACGGCAAGTCGGGCGCGGTGGGCGCGGTGCAGGTCCCGGTCGCGCTGCAGCAAGACATGGTCGAACCGGGCTTCGGCGACAAGCTGACGCGTATCGGCTGATGCCGAGACCTATCGGCCGACCGGCATAGCCGCAGGCAGCGGGGCGCGTCTACTTCGGTGGGCGCGCCCTTTGTCACGACCGCGGAACAGCCGGGGGATCGGCCGGGGACACTTTCCGGCCGATCCCATACGCTTGACCGCCGCTCGACCCGCGAGTCCCACCAGGCCCAACTACCTCAACAGTCCCTGCCGTCCCGGGAGTCCTCATCAGCATCACAGCAGTGAACGCCGCCGCTCCCACGGCGGGTGCCGGCCGCCGGGTGCTGTCCTCGCGGACCGCCGCCGCTCTCCTGCCGCTCACGCTGACGCTCGCGCTCGGCCTGTGGGGCATCCGCCGAGGGGGCAGCCTCTGGCGGGACGAGGTGGTGACGTACGACATGGCGCACCGCACCCTGCCCGAGTTGTGGGAGACCCTGCAGAACAACGACATGGTGCACGGGCTCTACTACTTCCTCATGCACGGCCTGTTCGCCGTGTTCGGCGGCGATGTGACCACGCTGCGGCTGCCGTCGGTGCTCGCGATGGCCGCCGCGGCCGCCGGGATAGGGCTGCTCGGCTACCGGTTCGCGGGGCCGCGCGCGGGGCTGCTCGCCGGTCTTGTCTTCCCGATGGTGCCGGCGGTGCAGCAGTACGCGCAGGAGGGACGGTCGTACGCGGTCGTCTGCGCGATGGTCACCTGGGCCACGTATCTGCTGGTGCGGGCCGCGAGCGAGTCCAGCAGGCGCCGCTGGGTCGCGTACACGCTGGTGGCCCTGCTGGCCTGTCTCCTGCACGAGTTCGCCGTCCTGATGCTGACGGCCCACGGGGCGACGGTGGTGCTTGCCGCCGACGTGCCCCGTACGGTGCGGAAGTCCTGGGCGATCTCGGCCTCTTGCGTGGTCGCCGGGCTCGCGCCGCTCGCCGTGTTCAGCATGGGGCAGTCCGACCAAGTCCGCTGGATCATGTGGCCCGACCCCATCCAGCTGGTGAGCTTCGTGATCCTCGCGGCCATCGGCCTGCGCTGCGCCCGCATCCCGATGCGCTCCAAGGGCCCGATCCCGCTGCGCACCCTCGCCGTACCGCTCCTGATCCTGCCGACGGCCGTGCTGCTCCTCGTCTCCAACCTCAAGCCGATGTACGTGGACCGCTATGTCCTCTACTACGTCATAGGGTTCGCGCTGCTCGCGGGCGCGGCCCTGGACCGCGCGTTCCGGAAGGTCGCGGAGATCCAGCGGCGCAAGTGGGTGTGGCTGTTCTCGGCCATGGCGGTGCTCGGCACGCTGCTCCCGGTGGCGGTGCATCTGCGCAGCCCGGACAGCCGGGTCGACGACGCGACGGCGGTGACGGAGGCGGTGCGGGAGGCGGCCAGGCCGGGCGACGGTCTCGTCTTCACACCGGCCCGGCGCCGGGTGTGGACGCTGGCCGACCCCGAACAGTTCCGCGCCTACCCGGACTTGGCGCTCGCGCAGAAGGTCGACGCCTCGCAGTCGCTGTACGGCGAGGAGATATCCCCGGACCGGATACGCGCGCGGATGCTGGCGGCCGACCGCCTCGTCGTCCTCGGCGACCCGGACGGCAAGCCGCTGGACGAGACCGCGCAGGAGAGGGCCAAGCGCACCACCCTGGAAGACCACTTCGAGCAGTGCAGCGCCAAGGAAGTGACCGGGGCACGCGTCACGGTGTACGCCCGCCCCGGCCGCTGCTGACCGCTACTCGGCTACTCGGCTACTCGGCCGTCTCGACGGGGAACGCGATGTCGCACACGTCGTCCTCGGGCTTCGCCGCGTCCCAGTCGGCGAAGTAGATCTCCCGGCACGGGCCCGCGATGGTCAGCCCCTGCCCCTCGATCCACCTCTCCACGGCCTCGTACGCCGCGTTGATCTGCGGATACGCGACCTGAGCCTTGGTGACCCGGGTGTACGCGAGCCGGGCGGCGGGCTCCAGCCGGGCCTTCACCGTGCCACCCGGCCGCGCTGCCGCCGCCCACGCCTCGGCCGCCGCCCGGTCGACGACCGGCACACACGACTCCGCGGGCCCGTCGCTCTCCTGGCTGATCTCCGAGTAGTACGCGACGAACGGCGCCCCGGCGATGCCCCCGCAACTCCCGGCAGCCTGCTCGAGGCGCCCGAGCGAGGCGCCGATGAAGGCCGGCAACTCGTCGACCAGGGTGTGCCTGGACTCGGTGATCACATACTGCTCGGGCACGTCCACGGTCTTGATCTCGAACTTCTGGCTCATGTCGGATTTCCTCCCACTCAGTCGTCCACGGAGGTAGTCCACGAGCGTCCGCTGCCCGGCCACGCGCTCCTCGACGCCCGCCCAGTACGCGACCACCGCATCGGCGGCCGAGTCACCGGGCAGCGCCAGCACCTCGCTGATCTGCGCGAGCGGCATGTCGAGCTGCCGCAGCAGCGCCACGAGCCGGGCCCGCTCCACCTGGTCGCCCCGGTAGAAGCGATATCCGCTGACCTCGTCGACGTACGCCGGAGCGAGCAGCCCGAGCCGGTCGTACAGCCGCAGCGCCTTGGCCGAAAGGCGGGCGCGAGCGGCGAACGTACCGATGCTGAGCAGTCCCGTATCCACGCGTTCATCCTCCCTGAGCTCCGGACGATGGGGTCTGCCCCAGGGGCAAGGTCAAACAGCCGGTGTCGATCTTCGGGTGCCGATCTTCGGGCGTCGATCTTCGGGCGTCGATCAGCCGGTGAACGACTCGGGGCCGAAGCGCCCCCACGCCACGAAGACGGCGAGGGCGAGATAGACCAGGTTCAACAGGGCGTGCAGGGGCTCGTGACGGCGCAGGGTCGTGACCGCCGCGCCCGCCATGATCAGTGCGAGGCCGACGGCCGCCACCGGCACAAGCACCGGCGCCACGTCGACCAGAGCGGGCAGGACCAGGCCGACGGCGCCCAGGACCTCCACTGCTCCGAGCCCCTTGAGGAAGTCGGCACTGAAATCCAGGACCCAGCCCCCGCCGGGCGCCTTGGCCAGCTTCTCGTGCGAGAGGAACAGCTTGTTGGCGCCGGCGACCAGGAAGACGGTGGCCAGGAGTCCGGTGACGATCCACAGGGCGGTGTTCATGGTGTGCTCCTTCTGGCCGCGGTAGCTCGTCCCCCGCGGCGGTATCTCGTCGCTTGTTGCCCACAAGGCGTCCGTGGCCCGGTCCTTGTGACGGTGTACGCGGGTGACCCTCGTCACACGCGACTCCTGTCAGCAATCCGCCCGCCGTCCCGTTCAAGGGGCACGCGAACGAGACAGGAGCAACGCCATGAAGCACCGCATCGTCGTCCTCGGTGCCGGATACGCCGGGGCCTTCGCCGCCGGGAACCTGGCCCGTCGGCTCTCCCCGGCCGACACCGAGATCACCGTCGTGAACGCCGTGCCCGACTTCGTCGAGCGGATGCGGCTGCACCAGCTCGCGAGCGGCCAGGACATCCCGTTCCGGGGGCTCGCCGACGTCTTCGCGGGCACCGGGGTGCGGCTGCGCCTGGCGCGCGTCACCGGCATCGACCCCGAGCGCAAGGCCGTCGCCGTGACCGGCGAGGACGGCGACGGCGAGATCGCGTACGACACGCTTCTCTACGCGCTCGGCAGCTCGGCGGCCGACCACGGTGTCCCCGGTGCGGCCGAGCACGCCTTCGACGTGACCGGCCGGCCCTCGGCGCTGCGGCTGCGCGAGCGCCTGGCCGGTCTGGGCGCGGGCGCGACCGTGCTTGTCGTCGGCGAGGGGCTGACCGGCATCGAGACCGCCGCCGAGTTCGCCGAGACGCGGCCCGACCTCTCAGTCGCGCTCGCCGCGCGCGGCGAGTTGGGCGCCTGGCTCTCCCCGAAGGCCCGCCGCCATCTGCGCCGGGCCTTCGACCGGCTCGGCATCACCGTCCACGAGCACACCGGCATCGAAGCCGTCGAGCCGACCCGGGCGATCGCCGCAGACGGTACGTCCATACCGGCCGAAGTGACCGTGTGGACTGCCGGGTTCGCGGTGCACCCCATCGCGGCCTCCAGCGGTCTGGAGGTCACCGGGACCGGCCAGATCGTCGTGGACCGCACCATGCGCTCGGTCTCGCACCCGGACGTCTACGCCGCCGGTGACGCCGTCCACGCGATCGGCGACAACGGCCGGCAGCTGCCGATGTCGTGCGCCTCGGCCGGCAACACCAACATGCAGGCGTTCGGCGCGATCATCGCGCGCCTCACGGGCGGTGAGGTCCCGACCGTCGGGATGAAGTACGTCGGCAACCACATCAGCCTCGGCCGACGGGACGCGATCTTCCAGGCGGTGGACGACGAGGCCCGGTCGAAGTCCTGGTACCTGGGCGGCTGGGCCGCCACGCGCTTCAAGGCGGTCATCCTCAAGGGTTCCGCCCTGAGCATCGCCCACCCGACGTTCGGCATGCCGAAGCGCAGGCGCCGCCTGGCCGCTGCACCGGAGCGAGCCGGGGTGCGGGTCGCCGCATAGGCTGGTCCGCATGGACATGGCAGCAGTTGACCGCTTCGAGGCCGGCCGGGGCCGGCTGGCCTCGTTGGCGTACCGACTGCTCGGCTCGGCGGCCGACGCCGAGGACGCGGTGCAGGACACGTTCCTGCGCTGGCAGGCCGCGGACCGCGAACAGGTCGAGGTGCCGGAGGCGTGGCTGACCAAGGTCGTCACCAACCTCTGCCTCGACCGGCTGCGTTCGGCGCGGGTACGCCATGAGCGGGCGGCCGGTGCCTGGTTGCCGGAGCCGCTCCTGGAGGGCGATCCGATGCTCGGCCCGGCCGACACCTTCGAGCAGCGCGAATCGGTGTCCCTGGCCGTACTGACCCTCTTGGAGCGCCTCTCGCCGGTCGAGCGGGCCGTCTACGTCCTGCGGGAGGCCTTCTCGTACGGCCATGCCGAGATCGCCGGAATCCTCGGCATCTCCGAGTCCGCGAGCCAGCAGCACGCCCACCGGGCCCGGATCCGCGTCACCGCCGAGCGCCGCCGCGGCCGCGAGGCCGACCCGGTGTCCGCGCGCCGGGTGGTCGAGGAGTTCCTGGCCGCCGCCACGTCGGGGCGCACCGAACGCCTTGTGGCGCTGCTGACCGACGACGTGACGGCGTTCTCGGACGGCGCCGGACTGGCCAAACGGCTGTTGCGGTACGACACGCGCGAGCGGGTCGCCGCCTACGTGCGGGCCGGCTTCAAGCCCACACCGGCCAAGCGGCGGATGGCCGGCGGCTCGCCCGCGATGCACATCGCGCTGCTCAACGGCTCCCCGGCCGTCGTCGCCGTGGTCGACGGCCGGGTGGTGGGCGCCGTGGCCTTCGAGATCAGCGACGGCAAGGTCGCGTCCCTGCGCGGCATCGCGGCCGCGGACCGGCTCGGGCGCCTCAATGTGGCCTGGCGCCGGCGCGAACCGGAGGCGCCGGTCATCGCCGCTTGGTGACCGAAGCGACACTCGCGATGAGTTCGCGGCCTGGGCTCGGTCCACCCCGTACGGCACGCATTCCCTCGGGAGGACGTCACAATGACCGAACACACGGGAAAATCGGGACACTTGGAACCTTTGGAGCCCTCGAAGCCCTCGAAGCCCTCGAAGCCCTTGGGCAGGGTGAGGTGCGACCTGTCCATCTCCGCCGACGGCTACTCGGCAGGGCTCAACCAGACCGAGCAGCGCCCGTTCGGGGACGACGCGGGCGACGGCTGGGGCGACAGGCTGCACGGCTGGATGTTCGAAACCCCGGAACAGCGAAAGACCGAGCTCGACCGGCTGACGGCGTTCGGCGCCTTCATCATGGGGCGCAACATGTTCGGCCCCGTACGCGGTACGTGGGACCGGCAGTGGAACGGCTGGTGGGGCGACAACCCGCCCTACCACGCACCGGTCTTCGTCCTCACCCATCACCCGCGCGACCCACAGCCGATGGCCGGCGGCACCACGTTCCACTTCGTCACCGACGGCATCACATCCGCCCTGCGCCGGGCCCGCGAGGCGGCCGGCGACCGCGACGTGGCGATCCACGGCGGAGCGACCACCATCAACCAGTACCTCGCCGCAGGCCTGATCGACGAACTACGCCTGCACACCCTCCCGTTCACACTCGGCGCGGGCACCCGACTGTTCGACGGCGTACCACCCCTGAACCTCGAACAGGTGGAGTCGCGAGCGACGGACTCGGTCACGCATGTGACTTATCGCGTGCTGCACTGAGCGGCGGCAGGGGCCGACGGGGCAGGAAGGCCGACGGCGCAGGAAGCCACGAAACGGCATACCCACGCCCTGGCCACACAGAACAGCGCGCCCACCTCACAGAGGCGAGCGCGCTGATCAGGCCTGGTGCCCCCGGCAGGATTCGAACCTGCGACACCCGCTTTAGGGGCGAGGTTGGATCATGTGGCGGCTGACCTGCGGATTCCCGCCCTGCGCTGATCCTCTTGGCGTCACCCGTTGGTCCTCGGTGTTCCCCGTGGTTCCCTGCTCGCTCTGGCACGGCTGTGGCACGCCTAGCTCAGCTCGTATCTTGCGGCGGCTTGGGCTGCCCTTTGTCGATCAACCCGTTCATGAAGTCCACCGCGAAGACTCTGGTCTCCGGCCTGACGGTCTCGTCCGGATCTTCGCCGTACCAGAAGAACGTTTCCAGGTCCTTCTCTGCTGCATTCAGCACCGCTGAGAAGACCTCACTCTTCAAGATCACTACCTCTCGACGCCTCCTGGTGCAGTACAGGTGAGTCGGGTGGGTGACGGGCTGGACGCGCCGGGCGGCTTCCGCTACTTGCGGCTGAGGGTTTGGTAGTCCCCGTTATCAGGATCTCCCACGCTGTGCCGCATCTTCGGATGCGCCTTCGAGCCGCCGAATTCCCACGGGTTGCCGTCGCAGATGCTGGTCCCCAACGTGTCCGCTTCCTTGTCGTCGGGATACACCCACCAGTCGCCGGTGCCGCTGCACTCCGACACCTTGTCGCCGTCGTTATTGAACTCGGCAAGGTTGGTTATGACGACGGTGCCATCGTCCTTGAAGAGCAGGGTCCCGGTATCGCCCTCGGTCCAGGTACCTACGATGTCGGCCCGAGCCAGTGTCTGTTGCTGCCATATGCACCCCGTGGCCAGCGTCAACACCGCGACCGCCAAGACCACTCCGCGCAACCCCGCAGCGACTCGCCCTCGTTCATCACGCATGACTCCCCCTTGCGTACGTCAAACCCTGGTGTGCGAAGCAACCAGATCGTCAAGCGCTCACGCTGCCACGAAAGTTGAACATGTTCAACTCTGCGCGGTGTGCACTGGCAGCCCCGCTCCACACCGCATTGAGCGGTGCACCTTGGTCGCTCGCCTAAAGCCTCTCCGTACCGGCTGCGCCGACTGCATCCGGTCGGCCCCCGCCGAGTCCCCCGCGGCTGGCCCCGGTCGCGACGGACACGTCTTCATCGGTCCCCAGGGCGGGAAGCTACGGCGAAGCAACTTCCGCGACGACTGGGTCAAGGCCCGAACCAAGGCGGGCATCACGGCTGACGTCCACTTCCACGATCTTCGGCACACGGGAAACACCCTCACTGCCGACGGCGCGAGTCTCCGTGAGCTGATGGCGAGGATGGGGCACGGCACCGCTAGGGCTGCACTGATCTATCAGCACATGGTCAACGGCCGTGACCGGGAGATCGCCAACCGCCTCGGCGAGATGATCCGCAAGAACAGGGACGTCGGCACGAGGGCACGTAAGTGGCACAGGCCAGATCATCCAGAAGGGCCAGCCCCGGGGAAAACATCCCCTGAGCTGGCCCTTAGTCGTGTGCCCCCGGCAGGATTCGAACCTGCGACACCCGCTTTAGGAGAGCGGTGCTCTATCCCCTGAGCTACGAAGGCGGGGGGATCTCTAAGATCCGGCGACCAGCCTAGCGGATGTCGTCCGCAGCCAGGGAGGATTCCTGTTCTTGCTGGTCAGGGCGTCCTCATGGGGCAGGCGGCCTGGACCGTCATCTCCTCGTCCCGGACCGTCGTGCTCTCGTCCCGAACCGTCGTGTTCTCGCCCCGGACCGTCGCGCTCTGTTCACCCGTTGGTCAAGGGGGTGCCCGCAAGCAGTAGTTGGCGCTGTGCGAAGATGTCGTTAGCCAAGCTAAGTAGCTGAACTAAATAGCCGGGCTAAAGAGTCGGGTCAAGTCGAATCAAGTCGGATCAAGAGGAGTGCGATGACTGTCATCTCTCGTGTGGTGGGCCGCGAAGTTCTCGACAGCCGGGGCAACCCGACCGTCGAGGTGGATGTCCTCCTGGAGGACGGATCGCTCGGTCGGGCGGCCGTTCCCTCGGGTGCCTCGACCGGGGCCAATGAGGCCGTCGAGTTGCGGGACGGGGACGCGAAGCGGTTTCACGGCAAGGGGGTTCGGGGGGCGGTCGACGCCGTCAACGGGGTGATAGCCGGGGCCGTGGTGGGGCTGGAGGCCGAGAATCAGGCGCTCGTCGACGAGGTGATGGTGGCGCTCGACGGGACGCCGAACAAGGGGAAGCTGGGGGCCAACGCCGTTCTCGGGGTCTCCCTCGCGACCGTGAAGGCCGCCGCCGCGGCGCACCGGCTGCCGCTGTACCGCTATGTGGGAGGGGCGGGGGCCCGGCTGCTTCCCGTACCGATGATGAACATCATCAACGGCGGCGCGCACGCCAACAACCGGCTGGATTTCCAGGAGTTCATGATCGCGCCGATCGGTGCGGAGAGCTTCTTCGACGCTGTTCGGATGGGGTCGGAGGTCTTCCATACCCTGCGCAAGTCGCTGTCGGACGCGGGGCACAGCACCGGCGTCGGCGACGAGGGCGGCTTCGCGCCCGAGCTGAGCACGGCCGACGAGGCGCTGCAGTTCGTCGTGGACGCGATCGAGGCGACGGGGTACACGCCCGGCGAGGACATCAGCCTGGTGATGGACCCGGCGACCTCGGAGTTCTTCAAGGACGGGGTCTACGACTATGCGGGGGAGGGCGTGCGGCGGTCGGTCGAGGAGCATGCCGAGTACCTCGCCGGACTCGTCGCCCGCTACCCGGTCGCCTCCATCGAGGACGGCATGGCCGAGGACGACTCCGTGGGATGGAAGTTGCTGATGGAGCTGCTGGGGGAGAAGTGCCAGCTCACGGGGGATGATCTGTTCTGTACGAATGAGGCCCGGCTGCGGGACGGGATCCGGGACGGCATCGCCAACTCGATTCTCGTCAAGGTCAATCAGATCGGGTCGCTGACCGAGACCCTCGGCACGGTCGACGCCGCGCACAAGGCCGGCTACACCGTCGTCATGTCGCACCGCTCCGGCGAGACCGAGGACACGACGATCGCCGACCTCGCGGTGGCGACGGGGTGCGGGCAGATCAAGACGGGGTCGTTGTCGCGGTCGGACCGCACCGCCAAGTACAACCAGCTCATCCGGATCGAGGAGGAGCTGGGCGCGCAGGCCCGGTACGCGGGGCGGTCGGGGCTGTACGTACGTTCCTGAGCCCTCGACGAGACCCGCAGGGGGCTCAGACGCGGCTGACCAGCACCCGGTACGTCCCGTCCAGCGCCGCCGACGCCACCTTGATCTGAACCCCCGCGTCCTCGTCGACGAAGGTCTCGCCGGGAGCGTACGGCGCGTCCGAGAGCTCGGCGTGGACGTTGGGGCGGCGGGTGCAGCCTCCGCTGTCGCGGCGTGAGTCGGAGACGGTGACCGGGCCGTGGCCGGTGTCCACGTCCGCGTCGACGCGGTAGATGAGGACGCCGGGCTTGCAGACCGACTCGTCGTTGCCGCCGCGGGTGCGCAGCTCGATCGCGTACCCGGTCTCGTCGCTGAGCGGTACGAAGGCGACCTTGGGGCCGCCGGTCGCGCCGAGCGGGGTCAGGACGTGCTCGGTGGTGCCGGGGTTGGCGGCGCAGCTGATCTGGTTGTCGTCGAGCCAGCCCAGCTTCCACTTGTGCCAGCCGAGCAGGTCGTTGTTGGCGCCCCAGTCCTCGCTCATGATGTCCCAGTGCCCGACGGCCCCGCCGCCGTCCGAGGTGTAGAGGTCGGGCAGGCCGAAGACGTGGCCGTTCTCGTGGGGGAGCACGCGGTAGCCGGTCTCGGCGTACGAGCCCGAGCCGTCGTCCTGGCGGCTGTAGACGAAGGACGCGTTGGCGACCGGGACGCCGTCGGCGACCGGTGCCTCGTGGTTGCCCGCGAAGGTCACGGAGAGGACCGTGTCGAGCGCGGACGGGCCCGCGTTCGGGGTGACCAGGATGTTCACCAGGTCGTAGGCGCGGAAGTCCACCTTGGGGTCGGCGGCCTGCACGATGTCCTCGACCAGCTGGCGATAGCCCGGGTCGAAGGGAGCCCCGCGCTCTATCCCGTACGCGGAGAACGCCTGCGGCATCCGCAGCCAGTCCTTGATCGGGGCATCGGGGCGATAGGTGAGACGGCCGTAGGAGGCGGTGCGGAACCAGTCCTGGGTCTGCGGGAAGAACTCCGCGAGGCGCCCGGTGGCGGGGCCCTCGCCGGGCGCGTCCGGGAAGTCGACCATCAGGTTCAGGGCGCGGATCTCGCCGGTGGAGCGGGCGTAGCCGGGCGAGGTGGGCACGCCCTCGGACATCTGGACGCCGAGCGTGCCGCTGATCATGCAGGGGCCGAGGGCCGTGGAGCGGGCCATCGCGATGGATCCGGCCGCGGTCCCGGGGCCGTGGTCCACGAGCTGTCCGGTGCTGGCCGTCGCGGTCGCAGAGAGCACGAGGGCCGCCACCGCGGCAAGCAGCGCGCTGCGTCGGGGGCTGCGTATCCAGCGCCTTGCCAGCTGCATCGAGGGGCCTTCCGGTCGGGTCCACCGCGCCCGAAGGGGGCGAGGGCGACGGTTCGCGGCGGGCGGCCGAGCAGGCGGCGCCCTTGACGTCACCCTGTGCCGGGGTGTGCGCAGGCGCTCGCTGAGTGCGACCGAACGTGGGTATTTCGACCTGCAGGCGTGTGACTCAGTTCACATGGATGTGTGAAATAACCGGGGACCCTCTCCCCGTTTGCATGGGTGTCCTCACGAAACGGGGACTGATTCCCCGCCTAGTGGCGGATGGATCACCGCATACGTAGACGAACGAGGAGCGCCGCCGTGGACACCGCCACCAAGCCGAAGCGCGTCCCCCGCCCGCGGGCGGACGCCCTGCGCAACCGCGAGCGGATCGTCACCGCGGCACGCGAGATGTTCGTCGAGTTCGGCCCCGAGGTCCCGCTGGACGAGATCGCCCGCCGGGCCGGGATCGGCAACGCCACGCTCTACCGGCACTTTCCGGACCGTCCGGGCCTCATCCACGAGGTGGTCTGCTCGGTGATGGACCGCACCTCGGCCGAGGCCGAGCGGGCCATGGCCGAGGAGGCCGACGCCTTCCAGGCGCTGCGCCGCTTCGTGCACGCCGCGGCGGACGAGCGGATCGGCGCGCTGTGCCCGATGCTCTCCGGCGCCTTCGACCGGGACCACTCGGATCTGCACGACGCGCGGGACCGGCTGGAGGAGCTCGTCGTACAGCTCATGGAACGGGCCCGTGCGGCAGGCCAGTTGCGCGGCGACGTGGCCGCCGGTGACCTCCTCGTCGGTCTCTCCCAGCTCACCCGTCCGCTGCCCGGCAGCGGGTGTGTGGACTTCGACCAGTTCGTGCACCGCCATCTGCAGCTGTTCCTGGACGGCCTGATGGCACCCGCGCGATCCGAACTCCCGGGCTCCGCCGCGACGTTGGAGGATCTCCGGACCACCGAGTGATCCTCGGCACTTCCTGCAGCAATCCCTGCAGCAATCCCTGCAGCAATCCCTGCAGCAATCCCGATTAATCCGTTTGACCTCGACCGGGCTTGAGGTCGCAGGCTTACACCACACGCTTCCCGTTACCGCATTCATTCAGTTCCAAGAGTCCCGAGGTGGGTACCCCCATGCCTGAAACAGGCCTGAAAGCCAGTCCGCACACCGCAGTTCCCGATCCGAAGCGCTGGAAGGCGCTCGTCTTCATAGCCCTGGCCCAGCTGATGGTCGTGCTCGACGCGACCATCGTGAACATCGCGCTGCCCTCCGCCCAGGTGGACCTGGGCATCTCGGACGGCAACCGCCAGTGGGTCATCACCGCTTACGCCCTGGCCTTCGGTGGCCTGCTGCTCTTCGGTGGCCGCATCGCCGACCTGTGGGGGCGCAAGCGCGCCTTCCTCGTCGGTCTGGTCGGCTTCGCCGTCGCCTCCGTGCTCGGTGGCGCGGCCAACGGCGAGGCCATGATGCTCGGCGCCCGCGCCCTGCAGGGCGTGTTCGGCGCGCTGCTCGCGCCGGCCGCGCTGTCGCTGCTCGCGGTGATGTTCACCGACGGCAAGGAGCGCGCCAAGGCGTTCGGCATCTACGGTGCGATCGCCGGTGGTGGTGGCGCCGTGGGCTTCATCCTCGGCGGTCTGCTCACCGAGTACATGAACTGGCGCTGGACGTTCTTCGTCAACGTTCCGTTCGCGATCGTCGCCGCCGCGGGTGCGTACTTCGTCATCCGTGAGCCCGCCGAGGGCCGCAACCGCTCGCCGCTCGACATCCCCGGCGTGCTCCTGTCCACCCTGGGCCTGGTCGCCCTGGTGTACGGCTTCACCCGCGCCGAGTCGGCCGGCTGGTCCGACGCGCTGACGGTCGGCATGTTCGTCGCCTCCGCGGTGCTGCTCGCGGCGTTCCTCGTCACCGAGTCCAAGGTCAAGGCCCCGCTGCTGCCGCTGCGCGTCCTGACCGAGCGCAACCGTGGCGGCGTCTACCTGTCGCTGGGTCTGGCCGTCATCGCGATGTTCGGCACGTTCCTGTTCCTCACCTACTACCTGCAGATCGTGCAGGGCTACTCGCCGGTGAAGACCGGCTTCGCGTTCCTGCCGATGATCGTGGGCATGATCACGGGCTCCACGCAGATCGGTGCCCGTCTGATGACCCGGGTCGCGCCGCGCCTGCTGATGGGGCCGGGCTTCCTGGTCGCCGCGCTCGGCATGCTGCTCCTCACCCAGATGGAGATCGGCTCCTCGTACACCACGCTGGTCCTGCCGGCGCTGCTGCTGCTCGGTCTCGGCATGGGTACGGCGTTCATGCCCGCCATGTCCCTTGCCACGCACGGTGTCGAGCCGCGTGACGCCGGTGTCGCCTCCGCGATGGTCAACACCTCGCAGCAGGTCGGCGGCGCGATCGGCACGGCCCTGCTGAACACCATCGCCGCCTCCGCCACCACGGCCTACGTGGCCGCGCACGCGGCGGGCGCGAACACCGCGGCCGCCAAGCAGCTCCTGGCGGCGCAGGCGCAGGTGGACGGTTACGCCACGGCCACCTGGTGGGCGGTCGGCATCCTGGTGATCTCCGCGATCATCGCGGTGACCTTCATCAACACCGGTGCGCCGGGCACCTCCACGCCCGTCGCCTCCGGCGGCGGCGAGGGTGCCGGGTCGGTCGAGGACGAGGTGAAGATCCCGGTGGTGGCCCACTGAGGCCGCGTAGGGAACGTACGAAAAGCGCGAAGCGTATGAGCTAGCGGAGCCAAGGCAGGTCCGCACCCACCTCGTTCGGCTGCAGTCCCTCGGCGATGATCTTCATGATCTCGCCGAGGGACTGCTGCTGTTCCGGGGTGAGCCGGTCGAACATCGCCTGGCGTACGGCGGCCACATGGCCCGGCGCCGACCGCTCCAGGACCGCGACTCCCTCGTCCGTGAGGATCGCGTTCTGCCCCCGCTTGTCCGAGGCGCAGTCCTCGCGCCGTACCCAGCCGTGCTGCTCCAGGCGGGCCACGGCGTGCGAGAGCCGGGACCGGGTGATCTTGACGTTGCGGGCCAGCTCGGTCATCCGCAGCCGGCGGCGCGGGGCCTGGGAGAGCTGGACGAGGAGCCCGTAGTAGATGTGCGGCATCTTCGCGTCGCGCTGGAGCTGTCTGTCCAGGTGGTCCTCGAGCAGCGTGGTGGCGTGCAGATAGGCGCGCCAGGTGCGCTGTTCCTCGTCGCTGAGCCAGCGCGGCTCCTCGTTGTGCGTCGTCATGACTCCACTGTACGGAGCCTGTCCTTGAAAGTTGTACAAAAGCGGACTACCCTCGAAGTTGTACTTTAGAGTTCAAGCAAAACTGAGCAAGCTGGAGGCCGGGATGACCACCCCCACCGCACCCGAGCGCATGCCCGCCCTCTACCTCAGCCACGGCGCCCCGCCCCTCGCCGACGACGCACTCTGGCCGGACCAGCTCGCCGCCTGGTCCGCCGAGCTGCCGCGGCCGAAGGCGATCCTGATGGTCTCCGCGCACTGGGAGGAGGCCCCGCTCGCCCTCGGCGCGACCGAGACCGTGCCGCTCGTGTACGACTTCTGGGGCTTCCCCGAGCACTACTACCAGGTGACGTACGCCGCCCCCGGGGCCCCCGAACTCGCCGCATCCGTACGTAAGTTGCTGCGCACCCCGGGCACGCCCGTGCAGGACATCCCGGACCGGGGGCTCGACCACGGCGCGTACGTCCCGCTCGTCGAGATGTACCCCGGCGCCGACATCCCGGTCCTGCAGATCTCCCTGCCCACCCTCGACCCGCGCCGCCTGATGGACATCGGACGCAAGCTGGCGCCGCTGCGCGACGAGGGCGTGCTGATCGTCGGCAGTGGCTTCTTCACGCACAACCTGGCGGCGCTGCGGCAGGGCGGCATCCCCGGCTGGTCGGCCGAGTTCGACGCGTGGGGGCGCGAGGCGCTCGCGGCGGGCGACGTGGACGGGCTGCTCGATTTCACGCACAAGTCGCCCGCGGGGCAGCTGGCGCACCCGCGAACCGAGCACTTCGCGCCGCTGTTCGTGACCCTCGGGGCGGCGGACGCGGTGGGGGAACTGGGCGCGCAGCGGTCCGTCATCGAAGGGTTCTGGATGGGGCTCGCGAAGCGCTCGGTGCAGTTCGGGTGATGCAGTTCGGGTGATGCGGTTCGGGTGATGCGGTTCGGTGATGCGGTTCGGGTGACGCCTAGACGGTCCCCGGCTCCAGGGCCTTCTCGTACCAGGCGACGTCCCAGTACTCGCCGAACTTCCTGCCGACTTCCCCGTACGTCCCCACGTGCTGGAAGCCGAACCGCTGGTGCAGCCGCACCGACGCCTCGTTCGGCACCGTGATGCCCGCGTACGCGCGATGCACGTCCTCGTCGGCCAGGGCCTCGAAGAGACGCTTGTAGAGGAGGGTGCCGATGCCGCGCCCGCCCGCGTCGGGGGAGAGGTAGACCGAGACCTCCACTGAGGTCTCGTACGCCGCCTTCGGCCGGAACGCGCTACTGGTTGCGTAACCCAAAATGCGGGAACCCGGTACTTCCTGGGCAACCAGGAGGCGGTGCCGACCGTCTTCAGGGTGGGAGAGCAGCCAGGGCAGGCGCTCCTGCGGGGTGTATTCGGCCGTGTCGAATGTGATGGCCGTCTCACGCACGTAGTGGTTGTAGAGGTCCGTGAGGGGCCCGATGTCCCCCTCGACACCTGGCCTGACCTGCACCTCTGTGGATCCTGTAAGCACCTTGCCTCCCTCCGTGGGCGGCACAGGGTACTGCAAGATCTGGAAAATTGTTGAGCGGCTTGGGAATTCTGTCCTGATTCCAGTCGTTGTTTCCATCGGATGCAGCACACAGGGGCGTGTGCCGTTTCCCACAAAGGCCCGCTGACCAGCACCATTCATCGCAAGGGAGCACGCATGGCAACCCGTGCCGTCGCCCGTCGTAAGTCCGCCTCCGGCGGGACCAGCGACGCGGCACGCAGTGTTCGCGTCGGAACCGGCGAGATCGCCGACCGCGACCTGGTCGGCATGTATCTGGACGAGATAGCCCGCACGCCGCTGCTCGACGCGGCCCGTGAGGTCGAGCTCTCGCAGATCATCGAGGCGGGGGTGTACGCGGAGAAGATCCTGGCCGGCGAGGTCGAGGAGAAGAGCAAGGCCGCCGCCGGTGCCTCCCGTGAGGAGCTGGAGGCGCTCATCGCCGACAGCGACCGGGCCAAGGACATCTTCATCCGCTCCAACCTCCGTCTGGTCGTCGCGGTCGCCCGCCGCTACCCGCGCAGCGGCCTGCCGCTCCTGGACCTGATCCAGGAGGGGAACGCCGGCCTGGTGCGCGCGGTGGAGAAGTTCGACTACCGCAAGGGCTTCAAGTTCTCCACGTACGCGACGTGGTGGATCCGTCAGGCCATCACCCGCTCCATAGCCGACCAGTCCCGCACCATCCGCCTCCCCGTCCACCTGGTCGAGGAGCTCGGCCGGATCCGCCGGGTGCAGCGCGAGTTCAACCGCGAGCACGGCCGCGACCCGGAGCACGCGGAGATCGCCGCCGAACTGGACACCAAGCCGGAGCGCGTCGGCGACGTGCTCGACTGGGCCCGTGACCCGGTCTCGCTGAACATGGCGGTGGACGACGAGGGCGACACCCAGTTCGGCGACCTCCTCGAGGACACCTCCGCGATCTCGCCCGAGCAGTCCGTGCTCACGCTCCTTCGGAGTGAGGAGCTGGACGATCTGATCGGGCGGCTCGATCAGCGCACGGCGTCGATCATAAAGATGCGGTACGGCATCGTGGACGGCCGGGAGCGGACGCTGACCGAGGTCGGCAAGGAGCACGGGCTGACGCGTGAGCGGATTCGGCAGATCGAGAAGCATGCGCTTCTTGAGCTGAAGCGGCTGGCTCGCGACACCGGCTTTGATGCTGCGGCATAGCTCCGAAAAGGCTGGGCTCTGCCCCGCCGCCCCATAGACCGAGCCCCGGCGCCCACCCCCCCCTGGCGCCGGGGCTCGCTTCGTTTCGTCGGGCCCCACTTCTGTCGAGCACACGGGGCTCCGCCCCGGGCCCCGCTCCTCAAACGCCGGAGGGGCTGATTTTGGGTGAGCTGGAATTGACCATTCGGGTACCCAAATCCCGGATGTACCCCGCCAGTTCAGCCGGACCGTGAACGGTGAACTCCGCGTCCACCAGCGCCAGCCGCATGGCGAGCCACACCACCGAGTCCGTCGCCGTCACCCGCAACCGGCACGCGTCCTCGCCCTCGGCCACCGGCGTCCCCAGATGTCCCGGCAGCCGTGCCGCGACGTACTCGGCGGAAGCCGCGAAGGACACGTCGAGCGCGAACGACGGGGTGTTGCGCCACACCGTGCGCCGCATGAACTCCGCCGCGTCCCCCTCCGGCAGCTCCCGCTGGGTGAAGCGGGCGCCGGTCGCGAAGGGGTCCGTGATCCGGTCGACCCGGAAGGTGCGCCAGTCCTCGCGCTCCAGGTCGTACGCGACGAGGTACCAGCGCCGTCCCGTCGAGACGAGGCGGTACGGCTCGACCTGGCGCCGCGACTCGATGCCGTCCTTCGCCCGGTAGCCGAAGCGGAGCTTCTCGTGACCGGTCGCCGTCGAGGCCAGGACCGTCAGGGTCTCGGGCGCGATCGTCGCCCCGTCCGCGCCCCCGAAGACCAGCGGGCTCGTCGCCGCCTGGAGGGTGGAGACCCGGTGCCGCAGGCGCGAGGGCAGGACCTGTTCGAGCTTGGCGAGGGCGCGCACCGACGCCTCCTCCACACCCTCGACGGCATGCCCCGCCCCGGCCCTGAGGCCGACCGCGATGGCCACCGCCTCCTCGTCGTCCAGGACCAGGGGCGGCATCGCCTTGCCCGCGACCAGGCGATAGCCTCCGTCGGCACCCATCGTCGCCTGCACCGGATAGCCGAGGTCCCGCAGCCGGTCGACGTCCCGGCGCACGGTCCGCCGGGAGACGCTCAGGCGGTCCGCGAGTTCACCGCCCGGCCATTCGCGCGGTGTCTGCAGGAGTGAGAGGAGCTGCAGCAGTCGTGCTGGAGTATCCGTCGTCATGCATTTCATGATGAGCCCTAATTAGGACGCACCCTGACCTACATGGGGTCTAAGTTCTACGCATGACCTCCTCCAGTACCCCCGTAGCGGGGCCCAGCAGCACGGTCGTGGGAAGCGACCGGCGCCGTTGGTTCGCGCTCGCCGTCGTGATGACCGCGTCGTTCATGGACCTTGTGGACGTGACGATCGTGAACGTCGCGATTCCCACCATCACGCGCACCGAAGGCGCCTCGTTCAGCCAGATCCAGTGGATCACCGCGGGGTACGCACTCGCCTTCGCCGCCGGTCTCATCACCGGCGGCCGGCTCGGCGACATCTACGGCCGCAAGAAGCTCTTCCTGATAGGCATAGCCGGCTTCACCCTCGCCTCGGCGCTCTGCGGCTTCGCGGCCAACCCGGAGATGCTGGTCGCCTCGCGACTGCTGCAGGGTGCGACGGCGTCGCTGATGGTGCCGCAGGTCCTCTCGATCGTGCACGCGACGTTCCCCGCGCACGAGCGCGGCAAGGTCTTCGGCCTGTTCGGCGCGATCGTCGGGCTCGGCGCGGTGACCGGCCCGCTGCTCGGTGCGCTGCTCACCCAGTGGAACCTGTTCGGTCTCGAATGGCGTCCGATCTTCCTGATCAACCTGCCGGTCGGTATCGCCGCGCTGATCCTCGGCCGGAAGTTCATCTCCGAGTCCAAGGCGCCGAAGGCGCTCAAGCTGGACCTGGTCGGCGTCGTGCTCGTGGTGATCGCCCTGCTGATGCTGCTCTACCCGCTGACCCGCGGCCACGAGCTGGACTGGCCGGTGTGGGGCTTCGTGATGATGGCGGGCGCGGTTCCGGTCGCGGCCATCCTCATCGCGTACGAGAAGAAGAAGGCCAAGAAGGACGGCTCGCCGCTCATCGAGCTGCCGCTGTTCAAGGTGAAGAGCTTCGCGGCGGGCATCGCGGTCCAGCTGACCTTCGGGCTGATCATGGGCATCTTCTTCATGGTGTGGACCCTCTACATGCAGCAAGGGCTCGGCTGGACCGCGCTCAAGGCAGGCGTGACGGGGATCCCGTTCTCGATCGCCGTGTCCGCCGCGGCCGGCATGTCCGTGCAGATGCTGGTCCCGAAGTTCGGCCGCAAGGTGCTGCAGGCGGGCGCGCTCGTCATGGCCTCGGGCGTCCTGGTCTACATCTGGGAGGCCGAGCGGTACGGCATGGGCATCAGCGCCTGGCAGATGGCCCTTCCGCTGATCCTCATGGGCATCGGCATGGGCTTGATCGTCGCCCCGCTGACGGACGCGGTGCTCTCCGAGGTGCCGCGTGAGCACGCCGGTTCGGCGTCGGGCCTGATCAACACGACCATGCAGATGGGCAACGCGCTGGGCCTCGGTCTGGTCTCGGTGGTCTTCTTCGGGCAGATCGGCGATCACCTGGTGCCGCCGCAGGTGAACCTCGCCATCGTGGACGCCTTCCAGTACGCGCTTCGGTACGTCGCCGTGATCCTTCTCGCGATCTTCGTCCTGATGTTCGCGCTTCCGAAGAAGCCCGCGCAGCACGTGGAGGGCGCGGGCGACGACGCGGAGCCGGAGGCGGTCGTGGTCGCCGCTTCGGACGACGACGAGGTGCCGCCGGCGAAGGAGTCGGTGCTCGTCTGATCCTGGGACCTGATCCCGGGACCTGATCCCGGGAGCTGACCCGGTACCTGTTCAAGGCAGGCCTTTGGGCCCGAACCCCGCACCGGGGTTCGGGCCCAAAGTCTGTTTCTGCCCGCGTGATGCCCGAATGTGTTTACTTCGTGCGTACGTGACCGTACTCTGGCGATGAAACCACATAGTCGGGCATGAAGCGGAGCGGAACCCACATGTATGGACCCGAGCGTCAGCAGGAGATCCTGCGCCTTGCCCGCGAGGGCGGCCGGGTCGACGTGCTGTCCCTCGCCGAGACCTTCCAGGTCACCGCCGAGACCGTCCGGCGCGACCTCAAGGCCCTCGACCGCGCCGGCCTCGTCCGCCGCGTGCACGGCGGGGCCATACCGGCCGGACGCCTCGACTTCGAGCCCGACCTCGCCGAGCGCGAGTCCACCGCGGCCGACGAGAAGGACCGCATCGCGCACGCCGCCCTCGCCGAACTCCCCACCGGGGAGGCCAGCGTGATCCTGGACGCCGGGTCGACCGTGGCCCGGGTCGCGGCGAACCTCCCTCTCGACTCCGCGCTCACCGTCGTCACGCACTCGCTGCCCACCGCGGCCCGCCTCGCCGACCACCCGGGCATCCAGCTCCACCTCGTCGGCGGCCGCGTCCGGCAACGTACCCGCGCCGCCGTCGACGCCTGGGCGCTGCGGGCATACGGAGAGATCCGCGCCGACGTCCTCTTCCTCGCCGCAAACGGCTTTAGTGCCGAGCACGGCCTGACCACCCCCGACCTCGCAGAGGCCGCCGTCAAGCGCGCCGCCGTCGCCGCCGCCCGCCGGGTGGTGCTGCTCGCGGACTCCGCCAAGCACGGCCAGGAGCACTTCGCGCGCTTCGGCGACCTCTCCGCCGTGGACCTGCTGATCACCGACCAGGGGCTCAGCCCCGAAGACGCGGCCGCGATCGAGCGTGCCGGTACGGAAGTTGTACGCGTATGAGCACCCCGCACACCCCCCACGCCACCGATCTGATCGTCACGGTCACCCCGAACCCCTCCCTCGACCGCACCTACGAGGTGCCGTCGCTGGACCGCGGCGAGGTCATCCGCGCCACCGGCGACCGGATGGACCCGGGCGGCAAGGGAGTCAACGTCTCGCGGGCCGTCGCCGCCGCGGGCCTGAGCACCGTCGCCGTCCTGCCGCTCGGCGGGACCCCCGGCGTCCTGGTCGCGCAACTCCTCGACGATCAGGGCATCGACGTCGCCGCGGTCACGGTCGCCGGGCAGACCCGGTCCAACATCTCGGTCGCCGAACCGGACGGCACGCTCACGAAGATCAACGCAGCCGGGCCCGAACTGTCCGCCACCGAGGCCGAGTTGCTGCTCGCGACCGTCCAGGAGCGGTCCGTCGGGGCCGGCTGGATCGCCTGCTGCGGCAGCCTGCCGCGCGGGCTCCAGGCTTCCTGGTACGCCGAGTTGGTCGCCCGCGCCCATGCCGCGGGGGCCCGGATCGCGCTCGACACCTCGGGGCCCGCGCTGCTCGCGGCGCTCACCGGGCGGCCCGACGTGGTCAAGCCCAATGCCGAGGAGCTGGCCGAGGCGGTCGGGCGGCCGCTCGCCACGGTCGGGGACGCGGTCAAGGCGGCACAGGAGCTGCGGGAGCTGGGCGCACGGGCGGTCCTCGCCTCGCTGGGCGCGGACGGCCAGTTGCTCGTGGACGACTCGGGCACGTACTTCGCGAGCGCGCGGGTCGATGTCGTACGCAGCAACGTCGGCGCCGGTGACGCCTCGCTCGCCGGATTCCTGGCGGCCGGGGGCTCGGGCCCGATGGCCCTCGCGTCGGCCGTCGCGCACGGGGCTGCGGCGGTCCAGCTGCCCGGCAGCGTGATGCCGACGCCCGGCGACCTCGATACGGCGGCGGTCTCCGTCACGGCCGACGTGCCGCTGGATCGCGTACTCACGGAGCCTGCCGCATGAACCACCTCTCCCCGAAGTTCTCGAAGCACCCGCAGTGCCCTGCCAACACCCCCCACAGCCCCCGCACATGCGAGCAAAGGAGCCCGCGATGAGCCAGATGATCACCGCGGAACTGGTCGACCTCGACCTGTCCGCCGAGACGAAGGAAGCCGCGGCGCGTTCGCTCGCCGAGCGGATGGTGGCCCTGGGGCGGGTGACCGACCTGGACGGGTTCCTCGCCGATGTCGCGGCCCGCGAGGCGCAGATGCCGACCGGGCTCGACGGCGGCATCGGGATCCCGCACTGCCGCAGCGCCCATGTCACCGAGCCGACGCTCGCCTTCGGGCGGTCGGCGACGGGCATCGACTTCGGGGCGCCGGACGGGCCCGCCGACCTGGTGTTCCTGATAGCCGCGCCCGCCGGGGCCGACAGCGATCACCTGTCCATCCTGTCGTCGCTCGCACGGCAGTTGATGGACGCGGAGTTCACGGGCGCGCTGCGCGCGGTGGGTGATGCGGCGGACGCTGCCGCGATGATCAGGGGCGATGAGGCTGTCGTACCGGCTGAGACTGTCGAGGAGCCTCCTGCGCAGGCCGCCGACGACGGCACGTTCAAGATCGTCGCAGTCACCTCCTGCCCCACCGGCATCGCCCACACCTACATGGCCGCCGAGTCCCTGGAGAACGCGGGCCGCGACGCGGGCATCGAGCTCGTCGTCGAGACGCAGGGCTCCGCCGGGTTCACCCGGCTCGACCCGGCCGTCATCGCCGCCGCGACGGCGTGATCTTCGCTCATGACGTGCCCGTACGGGACAAGGAGCGGTTCGCCGGAAAGCCCACCGTCGACGTCGGGGTGAAGGCGGGCATCAACCGCCCCGCCGAGCTGATCGCCGAGGTGCGCGACAAGGCCGAGCGCGGCGATGTCTCCTCGGGTGCGGCCGCCACTCCGGTGGAGAAGGCCGGCGAGGAAGGCGACGGCTACGGCACAAAGCTGCGCAAGTGGCTGATGTCCGGCGTCAGTTACATGGTTCCGTTCGTGGCCGCGGGCGGACTGCTCATCGCCCTCGGCTTCGCGATCGGCGGCTATGAGATCAACACCGCCAAGTCGGTGGCCGAGCACTTCGTGTGGACCGAGGCGGCCAGCTGGGCCGCGCTGTTCTTCCAGGTCGGCGGGCTCGCCTTCGGCTTCCTGGTGCCGGTGCTCGCCGGTTACATCGCGTACGGCATGGCGGACCGGCCCGGTCTGGTGCCGGGCTTCGTCGGCGGTGCGGTCGCCGTCACCATCAACGCCGGGTTCCTCGGCGGTCTGGTCGCCGGTCTGATCGCGGGCGGCACGGTCATGGCGATCCAGCGGGTGCACATCCCGCCGGTGCTGCGCGGCGTCATGCCGGTGGTGGTGATCCCGCTGATCTCCTCGGCGGTGGTCGGCTTCCTGATGTTCCTGGTGGTCGGCAAGCCGATCGCCTCGCTGCAGGGCGCGCTCACCGACTGGCTGGAGGGCCTGAACGGCGCCAACGCGATCATCCTCGGCGTGATCCTCGGCCTGATGATGTGCTTCGACCTCGGCGGCCCGCTGAACAAGGTCGCGTACGCCTTCGCGGTCGGCGGCCTGGGTGCCAATGCCACGGACGGCAACCTCAAGGTGATGGCCGCGGTCATGGCGGCCGGCATGGTCCCGCCGCTCGGCATGGCGCTGGCCACCACCGTGCGCGGCAGGCTCTTCACCAAGACCGAGCGCGAGAACGGCAAGGCCGCCTGGGTGCTCGGCGCCTCCTTCATCACCGAGGGCGCGATCCCGTTCGCGGCCGCCGACCCGCTGCGGGTCATCCCCGCCTCGATGGCGGGCGGCGCGGTCACCGGCGCCCTGTCGATGGGCTTCGGCTCGACGCTGCAGGCTCCGCACGGCGGGGTCTGGGTGGTGCCGCTGATCGGGCAGCCGCTGCTCTACCTGGTGGCGGTCATCGCCGGTACGTGTGTCACGGCGGGCGTGGTCGTCGCGCTGAAGGGGATGCGCAAGCCGGTGGCCGGCGCCGGCTCGGAGAAGGTCGCCGTCGCGGCGGGGGCCAGCTCGCAGGACACCGCGGTGGCCGTCTCGGAGGCCGCCTCGGCGAAGGCGTCGGTCGCGCTCTGACCTCGCCTTTTCCAGCTGACGGAAGAGCCCCGGTACCCCAAGTGGTGCCGGGGCTCAATGCCTTGCGAGATACGTCACTTCGGGACCAAAGTCCCAAGACGGGCCTGTCGTAAGTCCCGCCCCATGTTGTCTACTGACCGGCATGTTCGATCATGTCTCAGTCCTTCAGCAGATCGGCCTGTCCGTCCTGATCGTGGCGACCGTGGTGTGGGTCGTCGGCCTGGTGCGGATGTTGCGCCGAGACCGGTTCGCGGTGACGGTGTGGCGCGACGCGCAGCCGCTGTACGCGATGCCGCGCCAGTACCACCCCGTCGAGTCCGTGGAGCTGACGGCGGCCGAGCGCGATGCCTTCGCCGGGCTCGTACGTCAGCTCACGGACGGACGTCCGTAGTTCGGCGGCTCAGCCGTCCGCGCGGCGCTCCATGGCCGTGCGCGCCGCTTCCTCGGTGAGGTAGACCTCGCACATGTGGCGGCCGTCCGGTGTCGCCGTGTGCTCGACCTCCCAGAGGCTGATCTCGCTGCCGTCGCCGAGCAGGAACGCGTGCTCGTACAGCGCGAAGCCGAGCCCCGCGGTGCCCACGGCGCCGGGCCGGCCGAAGGCCTGCGTTATCTGATGGGCGAGCGATGAGCGCAGCAGGCGTGCGGTTTCCTCGCCGGGCCGGTCCGTGCCTCGCGGGTTCTCCGCGCGGCGCAGCAGGCGGCGGGCGTGGTCCACGGAGTCGTCGGGGTTGGCCGGTGCGTACACCCTCTCGGTCGGTGCGGGGGCGACGATCAACTGCAGGGCGTCCAGCGGGTCGCAGCCCGAGACCGGGCGTGATTCCGGCCCGTGTTCGGAGTCGGGCCCGGGCGCTGAGCACACGTCCGCGCGGATGTCGAAGGGCAGCCGGGCGGCGGCGATGCGGGCCGCTTCCTCGTCCGTGTAGAGCTCGTGCTGCTCGGGCCCGTCCTGCGTCGTGCGGTGGATGAGCTCCCACAGGCTCGCCGTCTCGCCGTCCGCGAGCAGGAACGTATGCCGGTACGTCTCCCGGTGCAGCCCTCCGCTGTGGTGCGCGGAGCGCAGCGAACGGTCGTGCGCGAGCGCCGTCCCGAGGCGGGCCAGTGTCTCGTCGGGCAACTCGAAGGAGTTCAGGGCGTGCGCGAGGAGCTGCTCGAGGTGCTCCTCGGGTGTCTCGTACTCAACGCTCAAGGCATCTCCCGGCGTCGCTGTGTCGCGTGGTTCAGCGCGGCTGTTCAGCGCGTCGGTCGGCGTGGTCCGGCGCGTCGACGGCCGCTGCTGTCGCTGCATGTCACCTTGTGACCGCTCACCGTAGTCCCTGGGTCGGACATCGTGTCCGTCGTTCGGGAAAACGTACGAGCCCGTTCCCAAGTTCCCGGGTTTCAGGCGCCAGTTCCCTGGTTTCAGGCGCCGTAGAGCTGTCGGTACGAGGGGAAGGTTCCGCCCGGACCGTCCACCGGCTCGGCCGCCTCGACGGCCCGCACGATGGCCCTGGTCAGCACGTCTGCGCCCGCCGCGAGGATCTCGTTGGCCGCGAGCATGGCGGGGAACGGATCGTCCGGCAGCGGCTTTTCGCCGGTCGCGAGGGCGAAGACCGTGTCGCCGTCGTGCAGCAGGTGCACGGGACGGACGGCGCGGGCCAGCCCGTCGTGCGCGGTGCCGGCGAGCTTCTGGGCCTGGGCGCGGGTGAGTCCGGCGTCGGTGGCGATGACGGCGAGCGTGGTGTTGAGGGGCGGGGGTGCGGGGGTGCCGCTCCCGGGGCCGGCCGGGACGCCGGTGGCCTCGGCCTGGCGGCGCGTGGACTCGGCGCGGGCTTCGGCGAGTTGGGCCTGGGCGCGGGCGTGGATGTCGGGGTCCGGGTACGTCACCGGGCCCGCCTCGCTGTCGAAGTGGCGCCCGTAGAGCACGCCGGTGTTCGGGTCGGCCACCGCCCCGACCGCGTTGACCACCACGAGCGCGCTCACCGTGAAACCGGCCCCGACCTGGACGCTCGCCGTGCCGACGCCGCCCTTCATGCCGCCCGCGACCGCGCCGGTGCCCGCGCCGACATTGCCCTGCGCCACCTCGGTCGACGCCTGCTGAGCCGCCTCCCGGCCGAGCGCGGCATCCGGGCGGGCCCGCCAGTCGCCGCCCCGGCCCAGGTCGAAGACGCAGGCGGCGGGGACGACGGGGACGACCTGGCCGGGGCCGCCCACGGGGAAGCCGCGGCCCTGCTCCTCGAGCCAGTTCATGACGCCCGTCGCGGCATCGAGGCCGTACGCGCTGCCTCCGGTCAGGACGATCGCCTCGACGCGCTGGACCAGGTTGCGCGGGTCGAGCGCGTCGGTCTCGCGGGTCCCGGGTCCGCCGCCGCGTACGTCCACGGCGGCCACCGCGCCGCCCTCGGGCGCGAGTACGACGGTCGTGCCGGTCAGCCAGCCGTCGCCGGAGCGGGAAGCGTGTCCGACCCGGATGCCGGCCACATCGGTCAGGGAGTCCATGGGCTTGCCGAGATCCGACTTGTCGAGGTCCATGACGCCCATCCCTATCACGCGAGTTGACGCTCCGAACGGGCCATCCGGGCCGTCAAGGTCGTGCCTGTGGCGACCGTCGAGGCAGCCACGAGGCCCGCGGCGAGCACCGCCCAGCGGCCCGCGAACGTACAGCCAAGAATCGCCAACGCGCTCACCGGCAGCACGAGTTGCTGGGCGAGCCCCACCTTGAAGTGACGCGAGTGCAGCGCCCACACGGTCAGCAGGTACACCGCCGTCGGCACCGTCACCGCGGCGGACGCGGCGAGCGTGGAGATGTGCGCCTTGTGCACGGCCTCCTCGACGGCCACCTCCAGGCCCGCGCCGATCGCCGCGGCCGAGGCGAAGATCAAGTAGTGGCCGTAACCCCACAGGAAACCCTGCCGGTTGGAGCTCAGATGCCCGTGGATGGGCACGACGAAGTAGATCCACCACGCGGCGAACACGATGAGCAGCCCGCCCGCGGCGATCGGCAGCAGCTCGCCGAGCGCGTCGTGCTCGTCGATCCCCGACTTCACGGCGACGGTGGCCGCCGCGATCGTCTCGCCGAGCACGATGATGGTGAACAGGCCGTACCGCTCGGCGATGTGATGCGGATGCCAGGTCGTCTGCCGGTCCTTCTCGGCGTACGCGGGTACGCACATCTCGGCGATCACCATGACCAGGAACAGCCAGCCCCTGGCCCCCTCCGGCAGCGCGACCAGCCCCACCCAGCCGATCTGGCAGAGCGCCAACCCGCCCGCGTACCGCAGTGCCATCCGCCGCTCGGCGCCGCTCGACGCGCGGGCGGCGCGCAGCCACTGGGCGATCAGCGCGAGCCGCATCACCAGATACCCGAGCCACACCACCACGAAGTCGTGGTCCTGGAACGCCTTGGACACCCCGGCGGCGAGGATCAGCACGCCCGCGATCTGGACGAGGGTAACCACCCGGTACAGCGCGTCGTCGTTGTCGTACGCCGACGCGAACCAGGTGAAGTTCATCCAGGCCCACCAGATGGCGAAGAACACCATCGCGTAGTTGAGCACGCCTTCCCCCGCATGCCCCTCGGCGACGGCGTGCACCAACTGCACCCCCGCCTGCGCGACCGCCACCACGAAGCAGAGGTCGAAGAAGAGCTCGAGCGGAGTGGCAGCACGATGTCCCTCATCGCGACTGCGGGCGGCCATCGGTCGCAGGGGGTGCGCTGGTGGGGTCGTCATGCGGACAGGGTGCCCGGCCGGAGGGCGGGGGGATGCCGCCAAACGCCGGGCTGGCGAATCTTTCAGCCCGTACGTCGCTCGTTCTTTCAGCCGGGCTTCGTTCTTTCAGCCCGTCCGGCGTTTGAGGACACCGCCCGAAGGGCGGAAGGCTTCGCAGAATTACGGGAAGGGGCGGGGTGGGGGAAACTCAGCCCGCAACCCCCACGACCCGCACCTCGGAACGCACCGCGGCCTCGTACCGCCGAAGCACCACCCGGGCAACCCGCGGATGATCCGCAAGAGGCTCGGCAACGGCCCAGGCCCCAACCCCCGCCAGCGCACGCGTAAACCGCCCCGGCGCCAGCAGATGCGTGGCCACGGCAACCCGCCGATACCCCGCATCCCGCAGCCGCTGCACCGTATCCGGCACGGTCGGCTCGGCAGCCGAGCAATAGGCGGGCAGCACCGGCACAGTGCCCCGCTCCGCCTCAAGGAGCGTATGCAGCTGCGCCACAGCAGTGCGAGCCCCGTCGTTCCCCCCGTCGCGCGACGACCCGGCCGAGGCCACCACGACCGCATCCGCCCGCCCCCCGCCGGCCAGGCTCTCCGCCTCCCGCAACCGCCCGTACAGGGCCAGCGCGATGTCCTGCTCCCCGGCGAGCCCGGCCGTGAGCGAGACCGGCAGCGGCCGCGGCTTCGCGACGAGCGCCGGAATGTCGATGGTCCGGTGGAACCCGTTCCCGAGCAGCAGCGGCACCACGACGGCCCGCTCCCGCGCGGCCTGCGCGAGATGGTCGAGCGCCTGCCCGAGGGAGGGCCGCTGGATGTCGAGGTGCCCCACCACGGGGCGTACACCGGACATCGCCTCGACGGCGTCGCAGAGCCGCCCGACGGTGGCGGCGGCCGCGGGCACGGCACTGCCGTGCACAGCGAGAACCAAGGTGGGGGAGGAGGGCATGCCCTCGACGCTACGCGCGCGGGGGGTGCGCCCGGATCGGCCGGATGGCCACTGAACCGCGGGCCGGGTCCCGGAACGGGCGGGACCGTGGACCACCGCCGACCGGGCCGCAAGTCCTGTGCAGTGGGGCCCTTCACGGCCCGGCCGGCCCGGCCACCAGGCCTACCGTCGAATGAGGACCCCGCAACTGAGGACTCCTCAACGCAAGCCCGCGCGGCCACCTGCCCGCCCGGCCCCCTCGACGTACGACGGAGTGTGAATCCCCCATGGCACAGACCCTGGTGCTCATCGGCCACGGCATGGTGGGCCAGCACTTCCTCGAGGTGCTTGCGGAACGCGGCGCGCTCGCGGGCCCGGGCGGCGGACCCGGCTGGCACGTCACGGTGCTCGCCGAGGAGGACCGCGTCGCCTACGACCGCGTGCACCTGTCCTCCGCCTTCACCGGCGCGACGGGCGACGAACTCTCCCTCACCGACGACGAGTTCATCCAGGCGCACGGCATCGACCTGCGCCTCGGCGACCCGGCCGAGCACATCGACCCGATCGCACGCACGGTGACCACGACCTCGGGCAACGTCGTCTCGTACGACGCCCTGGTCCTCGCCACGGGCTCCTTCCCGTTCGTCCCGCCGATCGAGGGCGCCGACGCCCCCGGCTGCTTCACCTACCGCACCCTCTACGACGTCGAGGCCCTCACCGCCTACGCCGACGGCAAGCGCACCGGCGTCGTCGTCGGCGGCGGACTGCTCGGCCTGGAGGCCGCGGGCGCGCTGCGCACCCTCGGCCTGCAGACGCACGTCGTCGAGTTCGCGCCCCGTCTGATGCCGCTGCAGGTCGACGACGGCGGCGCCGCCGCGCTGCGCGCCACCATCGAGCAGATGGGCGTCGCGGTGCACACCGGCGTCGGCGCGAGCAGCGTCGAGACGGACGGTGACGGCAGCGCGCGGGGCCTGCGGCTCAGCAACGGCGAAGAGATCAACGCCGACGTCGTCGTCTTCTCCGCGGGCGTCCGCCCCCGCGACCGCCTCGCCCGCGAGGCCGGTCTCGCGGTCGGCGACCGCGGCGGTGTGGTCGTCGACGAGCACTGCCGCACCACGGACGCGTACGTGTACGCGATCGGCGAGTGCGCCCAGACCGCCGACGGCCGGGTCTACGGCCTGGTCGCGCCCGGCTACCAGATGGCGGAGGCCGCGGCGAGCGCGCTGGCGGGCGACGGCAGCAAGGTCTTCAACGGCGCCGACACCTCCACCAAGCTCAAGCTGATGGGCGCCGACGTGGCGTCCTTCGGCGACCCCTTCGCCAAGGAGGGCAAGGACGGCGCGGTCTCCGTCGTCTTCTCCGATTCCCGCGACGGCGTCTACAAGAAGCTTCTGCTCGGCCCCGACGGCTCGCTGCTCGGCGGCATCCTGGTCGGCGACGCCGAGGCCTACGGCTCCCTGAAGCCGCACACCGGCAAGCAGCTCCCGGCCCCCGCCGAGGCCTATGTCGGCCCGGCCACCGCCGCCGACATCCCGGGCGCGGACGCGCTGCCGGACGACGCGGTCGTCTGCTCCTGCCACAACGTGACCAAGGGTGCGGTCACTTCGGCGATCGCCGCCGAGGGCCTCACCGACATCGGTGGCATCAAGAAGTGCACCAAGGCCGGTACGGGCTGCGGCGGTTGCGTCGGCACCCTGCAGGCCGTCCTCGACGCCGAGCTCTCCGCGGCCGGCATCGAGAAGGCCAAGGGCCTGTGCGAGCACTTCGAGCTGTCCCGCTCCGAGATCTACGACGTCGTACGCACCGAGCACATCCGGTCCTTCACCGAGCTCCTGGAGAAGTACGGCAAGGGCTACGGCTGCGCGGTCTGCAAGCCCGTCGTCGGCAACGTACTGGGCACCCTGGCCCCGGAGTTGGGCCTGACCCACATCCTCGACGGCGAGCAGGCCTCCCTCCAGGACTCCAACGACCTCTACCTCGCCAACCTCCAGAAGGACGGCACCTACTCGGTCGTCCCGCGCATCCCCGGCGGCGAGATCTCTCCCGAAGCGCTCATCGTCATCGGCGAGGTCGCCCGTGACTACGGCCTCTACACGAAGATCACCGGCGGTCAGCGCATCGACCTCTTCGGCGCCCGTGCCGAGCAACTCCCCGAGATCTGGCAGCGGTTGGTGGACGCCGGCATGGAGTCCGGTCACGCCTACGGCAAGTCCCTTCGTACGGTGAAGTCCTGCGTCGGCTCCAAGTTCTGCCGCTTCGGCCAGGGCGACTCGGTCCAGCTCGCCATCGACATCGAGCTCCGCTACCGGGGGCTCAGGTCGCCCCACAAGGTCAAGGGCGGCGTCTCCGGCTGCCTGCGCGAGTGCGCGGAGGCCCGCGGCAAGGACATCGGCGTCATCGCCACCGCCAACGGCTGGAACCTGTACGTCTGCGGCAACGGCGGCACCCAGCCCCGCCACGCCGACCTGCTCGCCGCCGACCTCGACGCGGCCGGCCTGTTCCGCCTGATGGACCGCTTCCTCATGTACTACGTGCGCACCGCCGAGCGCCTGGAGCGCACGTCGGCGTGGCTGGAGCGCATCGACGGCGGCCTCGACCACCTCAAGGCCGTCCTCATCGAGGACTCCCTCGGCATCTGCGCCGAGCTCGAGGCCCAGATGGACCGCCACGTCGCCGCCTACCAGGACGAGTGGGCCGCCGTGCTCGCCGACCCGGCGAAGCTGGCCCGCTTCAAGCCCTTCACCTCCGCGCCCGAGGACGGGGTCTCGTTCACGGATGCCATCGAGAGCGCTGTCGGTGACCTGGAGCCGGGCCGCGGCCGCGTCGCCGTGCGGCCCGACGGCACCGAGGCGGCCCTGTTCAAGGACGCCGAGGGCGAGGTGTACGCCGTCGGCAACCGGGACCCGTTCTCCGGCGCCGGCGTGATCGCCAACGGCATCATGGGCTCGGTCGGCGACATCCCGGTCGTCGCGTCCCCGATGCACAAGCAGGTCTTCGACCTGCGCACCGGCGTCTGCCTGGACGACCCCGAGGTCGCGCTGCCGGTCCACAAGGCCTGAGGCCCACTTTCCCTTCGCGCCACTCCTGCCGTCCGGTCCGAACAGGCCGGACGGCAGGTGGACAACGGGACCTACGACAGTTGCCATCCGGGGCCCTAGGGCAGCGGGCATAGGCGACCAATTCCCCTGAACTTTCCCGTAATTCACATACACCCTGGATAGGTAAGGATTCCCTCCTCCACCACCAGGAACTAAGCCATGAGTCCTGCCGTCCAAGAAGCAGCCGCGGCCACCCAGCCGTCGTACGACCCGGAGCAGTACCGTCCGGGCCGCACCATCACCGACTGGGAGCCGGAGAACGAGCTCTTCTGGAAGTCCACCGGCAAGCGGGTCGCCACCCGCAACCTGTGGATAGCCGTCCCCGCGCTGCTCGTCGCCTTCGTGGTGTGGCAGGTGTGGAGCGTCACCGCAACGAACCTCAAGGACGTCGGCTTCGCGCTCAGCGACTCGCAGCTGTTCTGGCTGACGGCCATCCCGGGTATCACCGGCGGTACGGCCCGGATCTTCTACACCTTCCTCGGCCCGAAGATCGGCCAGCGCACCTTCACCGCCCTGTCCACGGTGGTGCTGATCGTCCCGCTGCTCTGGCTGGGCTTCGCGATCCAGGACACCTCGACGTCCTTCGCCACCCTGGGCATGATCGCGGCGCTGTGCGGCATCGGCGGCGCCAACTTCTCCTCGTCGCTCGCCAACATCGGCTTCTTCTTCCCGAAGGCCCAGAAGGGCAACGCGACCGGCATCAACGGCGGCCTCGGCAACCTCGGCGTCTCCGTCGTCCAGCTCCTCACCCCGATCGTCATCACCAGCTCGGTGATCGCCATCGGCTCGGGCCAGCACAACGCCAAGACCGGCAAGGACGTCTACCTCCAGAACGCCGCGTTCCTGTGGGTCCCGATCCTGATCGTCCTGGCCGCGATCGCGTGGTTCGGCCAGAACAACCTGAAGACCGCCTCCACCTCCTTCAGCCAGCAGAAGATCATCTTCAAGCGCAAGCACAACTGGCTGATGACCTGGCTGTACGTCGGCACCTTCGGCTCGTTCATCGGCTTCGCCGCGGCCTTCCCGATGCTGATCAAGACCACGTTCCCCGCGTACTCGGTCGCGACCTTCGCCTGGATGGGCCCGGCCCTCGGCGCCCTGGCCCGCTGGGCCGGCGGCTGGATCGCGGACAAGCTGGGCGGCGCCCGCGTCACCATCCTGTCCTTCGTGGGCATGGGTGCCTCGATCATCGGCGTGATCAACTTCCTGCCCAGCGGCGGCAACGGCGGCAACTTCGCCGGCTTCTTCGCCTGCTTCCTCGCGGCGTTCTTCTTCTCCGGCATCGGCAACGGCTCCACGTTCCGCCAGATCCCGGTGATCTTCCGCAACCAGCACCTGAAGGGTCTGACGGAGGGCACGCCCGAGTTCGCGAAGGCGCTCAAGCAGACCGAGATGGAGGCGGGCGCCGTCACCGGCTTCACCGCGGCCATCGCCGCCTACGGCTTCTTCTTCATCCCGGCGCTGTTCGCCAACTTCGCGGTGACCAGCGCGATGTGGGGCTTCGTCGGCTTCTACGTCTCCTGCATCGTCGTCTGCTGGTGGTTCTACGCCCGCAAGGGCGCGGAGTCGCCCTCCTAGCAGCACCCGTCGCCCTCGGGAGCCACGGACCACCGGCCATCGCCTACGCCTTCGCCGGGTCCGCGGCCTCCGGGGGCACCGGCATGTCCGGGCTCGGTCGAGCCCGCCCGCCTCCTCGCCCCGCTCGGCACGGTCGACCGCAGAAAGCCCACCCCCATGATCAGCATGCTGCTCCAACTCGTCGTCATGATCGGCGCCATAGCGCTCGGCTCCCGCAAGGGCGGGGTCGGCATGGGCCTGTGGGGCGCGGTCGGCGTCTTCGTCCTGGCGACCGTCTTCGACGTGGCGCCCGCTGACACCTCCGGCATCGTCGACGTGATGCTGATCATCCTCGCCGTGATCATGGCCGCGGCGGCGATGGAGGCGGCGGGCGGCATCGAGTACCTGGTCGGCGTCGCCGAGAAGGCGATCCGCCGCAATCCGTCCCGGGTCACCTTCATCGCGCCCGTCGTGAGCTGGCTCTTCACCCTGGGCGCGGGCACGGCCCACGTCTTCTACCCGCTGCTGCCCGTCATCCACGACGTGGCCCGCGAGGGCGGCGTACGCCCCGAACGACCCATCGCCGTCTCCTCGATCGCCGCGACCGTGGGCATCACCGCCTCGCCCGTCTCCGCCGCGATGGCCGCCATGATCGTGCTGTACGACAAGGACGGCTGGGGGCTGCCGAAGATCATGGCCGTGGCGGTGCCGGCCACCCTGCTCGGCGTGCTCGTCGCGGCCCTCGTCCAGTCCCGGATCGGCAAGCCGCTGGACCAGGACCCCGAGTACCAACGGCGCCTGGCCGCAGGCGAGATCGAGCCGGTCGCCGCCGAGGGAACGCAGGCGGAGGCCAAGCCGCTGAAGCCCCGGGCGCGCTGGTCGGCGTACCTCTTCCTGGCCGGCACCGTGGCCGTCGTGGTCAGCGGCCTCTTCCCGGACCTGCGCCCGGAGGTCCCCGGCGCCAAGGGTTCGGCGCCGCTCTCCATGCCCGCCACCATCGAGATCCTGATGATGGCCGTGGCCGCGCTGATCCTGCTGGTCTGCAAGGTCGACGCCAAGAAGATCCCGGGCAGCGAGGTGGCCCGCTCCGGCCTCGTCGCCGTCATCGGCGTCTTCGGCCTGTCCTGGCTCGGCCTGTCCTTCATCGGCGCCAACGAGAAGCGCATCACCGACGCCCTCGGCGGCATCGCCGAATCCCAGCCCTGGTTCTTCGCGGTGATGCTCCTGTTGCTCTCCTCGCTGCTGTTCAGCCAGGCGACCACCACCAAGGCCCTGATGCCGCTCGGCGTCGCGCTCGGCATCCCCACGCCGCTGCTGATCGCCATGTGGCCGGCCGTGAACGGCTACTTCATCCTGCCGACGTACGGCACCTACATCGCGGCGATCAACTTCGACCGCACCGGCACCACGAAGGTCGGCCGCTTCGTGGTCAACCACTCGTTCATGATTCCCGGCCTGGTCACCGTCACGACGGCGGTGCTCGCGGGCTTCGGCATCGCGGAACTGCTCGCGTAACCCCGCCGGGACTGCTCGCACACGTGCCTCCGCGGATCGCACAAGTACCTCCCCGAAAAACTTGTGAAAGTTTTCACAAGCGAACTTAGGTCCTTGGTCCTGGCCAAAACCGCAGGTCAGGCGGGGCGCGTCCGATTCGATCCCGTCGGGCGCGGGACCTTCGGGTCCCAATCAGGGACCAACGCCGCCCCAAATGATCGATCAAAAGCAGTGCAATGGATGAGGTAGCAATGGCGCGACTCGGAAGGTGCGGGCGATGACTGCAACTCCTGCGGAGAAGACGGTTAACGACGAGGCCTGGAAGGGCTTCAAGGGCGGCCTGTGGCGGGACGCGATCGACGTCCGCGACTTCGTCCAGCAGAACTACACCCCGTACGAGGGCGACGACGCCTTCCTCGCGGGCCCCACGGAGCGCACCACCGCGGTGTGGAACAAGCTCCTCTCGATGTTCCCCGAGGAGATCGAGAAGGGCGTCTACGACGTCGACGTGAAGACCCCGTCGCGCATCGACGCCTTCGCGCCGGGCTACATCGACGCCGACAAGGACCTGATCGTCGGCCTCCAGACGGACGGCCCGCTCAAGCGCGCCATCATGCCCAACGGCGGCTGGCGCATGGTCGAGGGCGCCCTCAACTCCTACGGGTACGAGGCCGACCCCGAGGTCCGGGAGATCTACACCCACCTCCGCAAGACCCACAACCAGGGTGTCTTCGACGCCTACACCCCGGAGATCCGCGCCTGCCGCTCCTCCGGCATCATCACCGGCCTCCCTGACGCCTACGGCCGCGGCCGCATCATCGGCGACTACCGCCGTGTCGCCCTCTACGGCATCGACCGCCTCATCGAGGACAAGCAGGCCGTCAAGGTCGAGCTCGACGCCGAGTGGCCGAACGAGGACGTCATCCGCGCCCGCGAGGAGACCTCGGAGCAGATCAGGGCCCTGGGCGAGCTCAAGGCGATGGCGCAGTCGTACGGCTACGACATCTCCCGCCCGGCCGAGACCGGCCGCGAGGCCGTCCAGTGGCTGTACTTCGCGTACCTCGCCGCGGTCAAGGAGCAGAACGGCGCGGCCATGTCGATCGGCCGCATCGACAACTTCCTCGACATCTACCTGCAGCGCGACATCGAGGCCGGCCTCATCACCGAGGAGCAGGCCCAGGAGTTCATCGACGACTTCGTCATCAAGCTCCGCATCGTCCGCTTCCTGCGCACCCCCGAGTACAACGAGCTGTACTCCGGCGACCCGACCTGGGTCACCTGGTCCATGGCCGGCATCGGCGAGGACGGCCGCCCGCTGGTCTCCAAGACGACCTTCCGCGCGCTGCAGACCCTGTACAACCTGGGCCCGGCCCCGGAGCCGAACCTGACCGTCTTCTGGGCGCAGGAGCTCCCCAAGGGCTTCAAGGACTACGCCTCCAAGGTCGCCATCGACACCTCGGCCATCCAGTTCGAGTCCGACGAGCTGATGCGCCCGAAGTACGGCGACGACACCGCGATCGCCTGCTGCGTCTCCGCCATGGCGGTCGGCAAGCAGATGCAGTTCTTCGGCGCCCGTGTGAACGTCGCCAAGGCGCTCCTGTACGCGATCAACGGCGGCCGTGACGAGAAGTCCGGCAAGCTCGTCGTCCAGGGCTTCGAGCCCATCGAGGGCGAGTACCTCGACTACGAGAAGGTCGCCGAGCAGTACGACTCGATGCTCGAGTGGCTGGCCAAGACGTACGTACACGCGCTGAACGTCATCCACTACATGCACGACAAGTACGCCTACGAGCGCATCGAGATGGCGCTGCACGACCGCGAGATCCTGCGCACCATGGCCTGCGGCATCGCCGGCCTCTCGGTCGCCGCGGACTCCCTGTCGGCTCTGAAGCACGCCAAGGTCAAGGTCGTCCGTGACGAGACCGGCCTCGCCGTCGACTACCAGATCGAGGGCGACTACCCGGCCTACGGCAACAACGACGACCGCGCCGACGAGATCGCCCAGCGCATCGTCACCGGCTTCATGGAGAAGATCCGCAAGTACCCGACGTACCGGAACGCGCTGCACACCCAGTCGGTGCTGACCATCACGTCGAACGTCGTCTACGGCAAGAAGACCGGCAACACCCCCGACGGCCGTCGTGCCGGCGCTCCGTTCGCCCCGGGTGCCAACCCGATGAACGGCCGTGACGAGCACGGCTACATCGCCTCCGCGATGTCGGTCGCCAAGCTCAACTACGACGACGCCGAGGACGGCATCTCGCTGACCAACACGATCACCCCGGACGCTCTCGGCCGCACTCCCGAGGACCGCATCGAGAACCTCTCCGGCGTGCTCGACGGCTTCATGGCCAGCGACGGCTTCCACATGAACGTCAACGTGCTCAACAAGGCGACCCTCGAGGACGCCATGGAGCACCCGGAGAACTACCCGCAGCTGACCATCCGGGTCTCCGGCTACGCGGTGAACTTCGTCCGCCTGACGCGCGAGCAGCAGCTGGACGTCATCAACCGCACGTTCCACGGCTCCCTCTGAGCCACCCCCGCGGTGAGCGGGCCCTGACTCCCCGAGACAGCGCCTGACGCACCGCCCCCAACTCGCGGCTCCCCGGGCCGGGACCTCACACCGGTCCCGGGAGCCGCGAATTCCAACTCTTCCCAGGAGTACGGGAGTTCGGCCATGACCATCCTGCTCGGTCAGAACATCAGCGCCGCGGCCACCACCCCGGCCGCCGCCGTCACCCACCGCCCCAGCGAGGGCTCGGTCCACTCCTGGGACCTGTCGACCGGCGTCGACGGCCCCGGCACCCGCTTCGTCACGTTCCTCTCCGGCTGCCCGCTGACCTGCCTGTACTGCCACAACCCCGACACGTGGAAGATGCGCAACGGCAAGCGGACGTCGGCCGACGACATCATCGCCGAGGCCCGCAAGTACACGAAGTTCATTGCCGCTTCGGGCGGCGGCGCCACCATCTCCGGCGGCGAACCGCTGCTCCAGCCGGTCTTCGCGGGCGAGCTCCTGCACCGCATGAAGCACGAACTCGGCCTGCACACCGCCCTCGACACCTCGGGCTTCCTGGGCGTACGCGCCACCGACGCCCTGCTGCGCGACGTCGACCTGGTCCTGCTCGACATCAAGTCCTGGGACCGCGAGACCTACAAGAAGGTCACCGGCCGCCCGCTGCAGCCCACCCTCGACTTCGCCCACCGCCTCGCCGACCTCGGCCAGGAGGTGAACGTCCGCTTCGTCCTCGTGCCGGGCCTCACCGACGACCCGGCCAACATCGAGGGCGTCGCCGCCTTCGCCGGCTCGCTCGGCAACGTCAGCCGTGTCGACGTGCTGCCCTTCCACAAGCTGGGCGAGGGCAAGTGGCAGGCGCTCGACATGAAGTTCACCCTGCACGACACCCCCTCGCCCGACCCCGAGCAGGTGGCCTTCGCGAAGAGCATCTTCGAGGCCCACGGCCTCAAGGCCGTCTGAGCCCGCAGCCCGCCCCGCCCAGCGCCCCGAGGGCTCCGCGCGTAACCCGTTCGGCCCACAGCGCGGGCGCCCTGAACAGGCCCTCCTTACGTTGGCCGGGTGAGCACTCCCACCGCAGGCCAGACGGGTACGGACAGCTACCGCCCCGGCTCGACGATCGCCGACTGGCATCCCGAGGACGCCACCTTCTGGCGCACGACCGGCCACAAGGTCGCCAAGCGCAACCTGTGGATCTCCATCCCCGCGCTGATGCTGGGCTTCGTCGTCTGGCAGGTCTGGTCCGTCACCGTGGTCCGCCTCGGCGACGTCGGCTTCGGGTTCTCCAAGTCCCAGCTCTTCTGGCTGACCGCGATCCCCGGCATCACCGGCGGCACCTTCCGCATCCTGTACACCTTCATCGGCCCGATCTTCGGCGAGCGGAAGTTCACCGCCTTCAGCACGATCATCCTGATCGCGCCCATGCTGTGGCTCGGCTTCGCCCTGCAGGACACCGGCACGCCCTACTGGGAGCTGGCCCTGATCGCGGCCGTCTGCGGCATCGGCGGCGCCAACTTCGCCTCCTCGATGGCCAACATCGGCTTCTTCTTCCCGAAGAGCGAGAAGGGCTCGGCCAACGGCCTCAACGGCGGCCTCGGCAACCTCGGCGTCAGCGTCGTCCAGCTGGTGGCCCCGCTGGTCGTGACGGCCGCCGTGCTCGGCGCCCCGGCCGGCGACCCGCAGCGCGACACCAAGAAGAACGCCGACGTCTGGCTGCAGAACGGCGCCTTCCTGTGGGTGCCGCTCCTGGTGATCATGGCCGTGCTCGCGTGGTTCCTGATGAACGACCTCAAGGTCGCCGCCGCCCCGTTCAGCCAGCAGAAGATCATCTTCAAGCGCAAGCACAACTGGCTGATGACCTGGCTGTACGTCGGTACCTTCGGCTCGTTCATCGGCTTCGCAGCCGCCCTGCCGATGCTCATCAAGGACAACTTCTCGGCGCAGGGCTACCAGGCCACCACCTACGCCTGGATCGGCCCGGCCATCGGAGCGCTCACCCGCTGGCTCGGCGGCTCGCTCTCCGACAAGATCGGCGGCGCCAAGGTCACCATGCTGTCCTTCGTCGGCATGGCGGCCTCCCTGGTCGTGGTGATCTTCGCGATCCCGACCGGCGGGGACCAGGGCAACTTCTGGACCTTCTACATCGGCTTCCTGGCGGCGTTCTTCTTCTCCGGCATCGGCAACGGCTCGACCTTCCGCCAGATCCCGGTGATCTTCCGTGACCAGCACACCCAGGGCGCGGCGGGCAAGAGCCCCGAGGTGCAGGCGGCCGCGCTCAAGCAGTCCGAGATGGAGGCGGGCGCGGTGACCGGGTTCTCCTCGGCGATCGCGGCCTACGGCTTCTTCTTCATCCCGGCGATGTTCGCGAACTTCGCCGTGACCAGCTCGCTGTGGCTCTTCATCGGCTTCTACGCCACGTGCCTGGTGGTCTGCTGGTGGTTCTACGCCCGCAAGGGTGCGGAGGCCCCCAGCTGACGCCTCGCCGTACCCTGGAGGCATGAGTACCACCCCCGACCCCGCCGAAGCCGGCGCGGCTGCCGAGCCCGAACCCAGGCCCCGCCCCGCGCTGGTCTTCGACGACCCGCTCGACCAGCAGTCCGCCGACGACACGGACCGGGGGTGGGGCGAGCGGCCCACCGCCGGCGGCGACAGCGCCGCCGACCTGGCCCGCTTCCTCGACGAGAAGCCGCCCCACCACCTCTGAGCAGGGGCCCCTACGGAGCGCCGGAGCCCGCGCCACCACCGGACCCGGAGCCGGAACCGCGCTGGGCGACCAGGGCGTCCCGGATCTCCTTGAGCACCTCCAGCTCGCTGATCTCCATGGTCTCCTGTACGCCCTCCTTGGCCTTCCTGCGCTGCTCGACCTTGGCGAGGTACTTGGCCATGGGCAGCACCATCAGGAAGTACACGACGGCGGCGGTGATCACGAAGCTGAGCGCCGCACTGAGCACCGAGCCCCACATGATCGGGACGCCCTCGACCACATTGCCGTCCTTGAAGGCGCACGGCGCCTTCAGGCACGAGCTGTACTTGTCCAGATCCTTGGTGCCGAGCGCCCCGACCAGCGGGTTGATGATGCCCTTCACCATGGCGTTGACGATGTTGGTGAATGCGGCACCGATGACGACCGCGACCGCCAGATCGATGACATTCCCGCGCGTCAGAAACGCCTTGAAGCCTGCCCAGACGCTGGGCTTCTTCTCCTCGGTCACCACGGAGACCTTCCTCGTATGTGCAGTTGACGGTGCCATTAGGCCCGCTTGCCCGGAAGGCCGTCCAATCAGCGCACACGAACAGGTGAGTTGACGAAACGCCAGTACGTGCCCCCGCGCGCCTCATCGCACCGTCACCGCCAACCGTGAGGTGGCGCCCGCCCCCGCCAGCTTCGCCGCGACATCCCTGGGCACGGACAGCACGACCAGCGCACCGCCCTGCCCGCTCTGCCCACCCTGCTCCGGAACGTCATCGGCCTTCGGCACCCGCGACACCCGTGCGCCCCGGGCCACGATCTTGGAAGTCTCACCGCCGCCCCCGAACCCGCCTCCGGAAGCGGCACCGGCCGCCACCACATCGACCCGGTCACCGGCCCGCAGCAGCCCCACCGCCGCCGCATCCGCGATCCGCACCGGAGCCGACACCAGCTCGACGGCGCGCCGCTCCCGCTCGGCCCCGCCCACGGGCGCGGCCGCCTCCGCGGGCCCAAAACCCTGTGCCCCGCCGGCGGCCAGCGCGGCAGCGGCCATCGCAAGCCCCGCCGCCATGGTCCGCCGCTTGCGCCGCACGGCCCGCCGCCAGCGCTGCCCGCCCGGCCCGCCACGCACTCTGAGCGGCGAGAAGTGCGGCACCTCGCACGGCGGAGGCACCGCCGAGGGAGCGTACGGAACGGGCGAAGCCCATGAGGGAGTCGTGCGGGAACGCGGAGAGGACACAGCAACCACCGCCTGCCATGAGGAACGTCGGCTGGACGCACCTCACGATCCACGGTCCGCCGCGACCGCGCCGAAGCCTGTGGACCACCCCGGGCCTGTGGACAACTCCCTCACCCGAAGGGGCAATTCCGCACTCCCGGGCCCCGCCTTGCCGAGGCTCAGGGAAGCTCGATCCCCAAGTCCCACCCATCATGCGCATGCGTGCACAGGCAGTCCCGGTCCGCCGTGGCCGGCAGCGCCCCCACCGCGTCGAACAGCACCTCGCGCAGCCGGGCGACGTTCTCGCCGAACACCTTCAACACCTCGGTGTGCGAGACCCCTTCGCCCGTCTCGGCCCCCGCGTCCAGATCGGTCACGAGCGACAACGACGTGTAGCAGAGCCCCAGTTCACGCGCGAGCACCGCCTCGGGGTGCCCGGTCATGCCCACCACCGACCAGCCCGCCGCGGCATGCCACTGCGACTCGGCGCGGGTCGAGAAGCGCGGCCCCTCGATGACGACCATCGTCCCGCCGTCCACCGCTTCCCAACCGCGTCCCCGCGCCGCCTTGAGCGCGGTGCGCCGCCCCTCGGGGCAGTAGGGGTCGGCGAAGGTCGTGTGCACCACGTTCGGGACGGTGCCGTCGGGCAGCGGTTCCCCGTCGAAGTACGTCTGCGTACGCGCCTTCGTACGGTCCACCAGCTGGTCGGGCACGAGCAGCGTGCCGGGCCCGTACTCCGCCCGCAGCCCGCCCACCGCGCACGGCCCGAGCACCTGGCGTACGCCGACCGACCTGAGCGCCCACAGGTTGGCCCGATAGTTGATGCGATGCGGCGGCAGATGGTGTCCACGCCCGTGCCGGGGCAGGAACGCGACCCGGCGTCCCGCTATGTCACCGAGGAAGAGGGAGTCGCTCGGCGGCCCGTACGGGGTGTCCACCGAGACCTCGGTGACGTCCTCCAGGAAGGAGTAGAAGCCCGAGCCGCCAATTACGCCGATCTCTGCGTTCGCCATGTCCCGCAGCCTAGCCGGGCGGCGGGAAGGCCCGGCAGACCCGGCCGGGGCAGCACAAAGGCCCCGCGGTCACCGGGACTGCGGGGCCTGAAGTACGCGTGCGTCAGGCGGCGGACGTGCTGCCCGAGCTCGAACTCGAAGAGCTCGAGGAGCCCGACGACGAAGACGTCGACGGCGTGGAGGAGGGCTTCGAGGAGGACGCGGGGGACGACGTCGACGCAGGCGTGCTGCTCGACGACGAGCCACGGCTGTCGTTGCGGTAGAAGCCGGAGCCCTTGAACACGATGCCGACCGCCGAGAACACCTTCTTGAGGCGTCCCTTGCAGTTCGGGCACTCGGTCAGAGCGTCATCCGTGAACTTCTGCACCGCCTCGAGGCCCTCGCCGCACTCGGTGCACTGGTACTGGTAGGTCGGCACTTTGACTTCCTCCTGGCACTCTCACTCGATGAGTGCTAACGACGCTCCATAGTGACGTATTCCTCGGGATCAGTCCACCGCGACCGGGATGCGGTGACCCACGCCACGTGCGACGGTCCGCCCGCGGGAGGTCGGGTGCAGCCGCGAGCGCAGCGCCACCAGGGTGGCCAGGGCCAGGGCCGTGGCGACCAGCGGGACCAGGAATCCGGCGCTCGCACTGCGCTCGTCGGCGAGGCGGCCGGCGATCGTCACGGCACCGGCCTGGCCGAGCGCGATGGCGCCGGTCAGCCAGGTGAAGGCCTCGGTCCGGGCGGATGCCGGGACGAGCGAGCCGACCAGGGTGAAGCCGCTGATCATGGCGGGCGCGATGCAGACGCCGACGACGACGCCGACGATCGCGAACAGGGCCACGGAGTGCAGCATCCACAGCGTGGAGGCGGCGATCGCCAGCCCCGTGTAGCCCAGGATCAGGCGGCGCTGCGGCCCGACCTTCCAGGCGATCGCGCCGAAGGTGATGCCCGCGAGCATGTTGCCGGCGGCGAAAATGCCGTACAGGAGGCCGTTGACGCCTGCCTGGCCGATCTCCTCGGCGAACGCGGTCAGCGCGACCTGCATGCCGCCGAAGACGGCGCCGATGCCGAGGAACGCCACCGCGAGCACCCGCACACCGGGGATCGAGAGGGCGGAAACGTGCTCCACGCGCGCGTGCTCGTCGGCCAGACCGTGCGCCTTGGGCTGCGTACCGCGCTGTGCGGCGAACAGCAGGCCGCCCGCGAGGATCAGCACGGCCTCGGCCGCGAGACCGGCACCGGGGTGCACCCAGGTGCACAGCGCGGTGGCGAGGACCGGGCCGACGACGAAGGTGAACTCGTCCGTGACGGACTCGAAGGCCGCGGCGGTCGGCAGCAGCGGCGACCGGCCGGGCCGGTCCAGGACGGACACCCAGCGGGCCCGCACCATGGGCCCGACCTGCGGCACCGAGGCGCCCACCGGCACGGCGGCCAGGAACAGCGCCCACAGCGGCAGGTCGGCGAGGGCGAGGCCCGCGAGCAGGATCACCGACACGGCGTGCACCACGACGCCGGGGATCAGCACGGCGCGCTGCCCGTAGCGGTCGGCGAGCTTGCCGGTCTGCGGGGCGCACAGGGCCATGGAGATGCCCGCGACGGCGGAGACGGCGCCCGCGCTGCCGAGGGATCCGGTGGTGTGCTGGACGAGCAGGACGATCGACATCGTCAGCATCGCGAAGGGCTGACGGGCGGCGAAGCCGGGCAGGACGAACGAGAGGGCTCCGGGCGTGCGCAGCAGCTGCCCGTACCCGGGACGTGCCGCGGTGGCGGACGCCTGGGGAGCGGAGGTGGAGTTGACCGTGGACACCACGGTCCTTGCCTTTCTGCTGCCTGGTAGCGGGCCCGTGTGGCTTCGCCGAGAGCTGTCCTCATGCGCAGCGAACGTCGGTGATACCCGGTCCCACTGCGAGGGACCACGGCCGCCGTGCGGTCGCGCCAGCTCTGCATCAGACAGAGGTGGTTCGATTCAGTGTTCCTTCATTGTACGGGTCAGTAGCCGTGTTCGCCTCCGAATAGAGGGAACCGGGCAGGTTGTCACCTGTGATTAACGGGATCGTCGCGTTCCGGTTCCCGTGTTGCCCGATTCCGGCCCGCCCGTGCCCAGCCACCCGGCGAGCTTTCCGCCCTGGCCGACCGCGCGCAGCCGCTGCTCGGCGGCGTCCCGCACCGGGTCCGTCGCGACCACGAGCAGCTCGTCGCCGCGCCGCAGGACCGTCGTGGGCCCCGGCACGAAGGACTTCTCGTCCCGTACGACGAGTGTCACGGAGGCGCCGGACGGCAGCCGCAGCTCGCCGACCTCCACGCCGTGCATCCGCGACTTCGCGGGGATCGCCACCGAGAGGAGATGCCCGCGCAGCCGCTCCAGGGGCGCCGATTCGATGCCCAGGTCGGCCGCCTCGGAGGGGTCGTCCTCGAGCCGCAGGGCCTTGGCCAGCCACGGCAGCGTAGGCCCCTGGATGAGGGTGTAGACGACGACGAGCACGAAGACGATGTTGAAGATCCGCTCGCTGCCGTCGATGTCCGACACCATCGGGATCGTCGCCAAAATGATGGGCACGGCGCCGCGCAGTCCGGCCCATGACATGAGGGCCTTCTCCTGCCAGGGCAGCTTGAACGGCAGCAGGCTGAGGAAGACTTCGAGGGGTCTGGCCACCATCGTGAGGACGAGCCCGATGACGATCGCGGGCCAGACGTCGTCCCACAGGTTGTGCGGCGTGACAAGGAGGCCGAGCAGGACGAACATGCCGATCTGCGCGATCCAGCCGAGCCCGTCCGCGAACCCGCGCGTGGCCGGCCAGTGCGGCAGCTTGGAGTTGCCGAGCACCATCGCGGCCAGATAGACGGCGAGGAACCCGGAGCCGTGGGCCATCGCCCCGGCCGCGTACGCCGCGACCGCGATCGCCATGACCGCGATCGGATAGAGACCGGAGGCGGGCAGCGCCACGTGCCGCAGCCCGAACGCGCCCAGCCAGCCCACCGAGAGCCCGACCGCGACACCGATCGCCAGCTCCAGTGCGATCTTGCCGACGAGCAGGTACCAGGAGTCGACAGGGCCGACCGTGGAGAAGGCCACAACGAGGATGACGACAGGCGCGTCGTTGAAGCCGGACTCGGCCTCGAGCACACCGGTCACGCGCGAGGGCAGCGGCACCTTGCGCAGCACGGAGAACACCGCCGCGGCGTCCGTCGAGGACACCACCGCGCCGATGATGAGGGCCTGGCGCCACTCGAGCCCGACCAGATAGTGCGCACCGGCCGCTGTCACGCCCACGCTCACCGCGACGCCCACCAGCGACAGCACCACTGCCGCAGGCAACGCGGGTTTGATCTCCTTCCACTTGGTGCCCAGGCCGCCCTCGGCCAGGATCACCACAAGTGCGGCGTAACCGATCACCTGCGTCAACTCGGCATTGTCGAACACGACATTGCCGATGCCGTCCTGGCCTATCGCTATCCCGATCCCCAGGTACAGGAGCAGGCTGGGGAGGCCGCTGCGCGAGGAGATGCGCACGGCGGCGACGGCGATGAGCAGAACGAGCGAGCAGACGAGAAGGAGCTCGTTGAGCTGATGGACAGTCAGTGGCCGTTCCTTTCGCGAGAACTGGGCGGGAAGCGGGGTGTGACGGGCAGGGTACTTCGTTACCCTGCCTAGTTACCTTACCTAATTGTTGACGATTTCTTGACGCTTCCCGTACCTCCGCGATGTACGGTGCCGACTCCGCGTCCGAAGCCGATCTGCCCTGCGCCTATGGTTGCTCCAGCACTCCAGGACCGCCCTGCCCCTCGAAGGACAGCGATGCCCGCCAATGAAAGCGCCTCTTCCGGCCAGCAGAAGACCGGGAAGAAGAAGGGGCGACGCCTTCGCCTGCTGTTGATCACCTTGGTGCTGGCATTGGTCGCGGGTGTGGCCTTCGGGACGTACTGGAGCATCAGCACCGTGCGCGCCTCCTTCCCGCAGACCAAGGGGTCCATCAAGCTCGATGGTCTCTCCGGACCGGTCGATGTGCGGCGCGACGCCAACGGCATTCCGCAGATCTACGCCGAGTCGGACGCGGACCTGTTCATGGCCCAGGGCTATGTGCAGGCCCAGGACCGCTTCTGGGAGATGGACGTACGTCGCCACATGACGTCCGGCCGGCTCTCGGAAATGTTCGGCAAGGGCCAGGTCGAGACGGATGAATTCCTGCGCACCCTCGACTGGCACGGGGTGGCGCAGAAGGAGTACGACACCAAGCTCTCGGCCGAGACGAAGAAGTACCTCGACGCCTACTCCGAGGGGGTCAACGCGTACCTGGAGGGCAAGTCCGGAAAGGACCTGTCCGTCGAGTACGCGGCGCTCGGCTTCACCACCGACTACAAGGTCGACAAGTGGACGCCGGTCGACTCGGTGGCCTGGCTCAAGGCCATGGCCTGGGACCTGCGCGGCAACATGCAGGACGAGATCGACCGCTCGCTGATGTACTCGAGGCTCGGCCCGAAGCAGATCGACGACCTGTACCCGGGCTACCCGTACAAGCTGCATAAGCCGATCATCGAGAACGGCGCGGTCGACCCGGCGACGAAGTCCTTCGACCCGAAGGGCACCGCGACACAGACCCAGGGCCAGACCCAGGGCCAGACCCAGGGCCAGACGCAGGGTCAGGGCCAGTCGGGCTCCACCGGCACAGGTACCGGTACGGGTACTGGCACGGGTACCGGTACCGGGAACTCCCTCTCCGGCGGTACGAACGCCACGGCCGGCCTCAACACCCAGCTGTCCCGGATCTCCAAGGCCCTGGACAAGCTCCCCGACGCCATCGGCCCCAACGGCAACGGCATCGGCTCCAACTCCTGGGTGGTCTCCGGCGACCACACCACCACCGGCAAGCCGCTTCTCGCCAACGACCCGCACCTGTCGCCCCAGTTGCCGTCGGTCTGGTACCAGATGGGCCTGCACTGCCGTGGCGGCGCCTCCGGCAAGTGCAAGTACGACGTCTCCGGCTACACCTTCGCCGGCGTACCGGGCGTGATCATCGGCCACAACGACAAGATCGCCTGGGGCATGACCAACCTCGGCGCCGATGTCACCGACCTCTACCTGGAGAAGATCCAGGGCGACGGCTACCTGTACGACAACAAGGTCCAGCCCTTCACCACCCGCAAGGAGACCATCAAGGTCGCGGGCGGCGACGACAAGACCATCGTGGTCCGGTCGACGAACAACGGCCCGCTCATCTCCGACCGCAGCGACGAACTGGGCAAGGTCGGCCAGGAGGCCCCGGCCGGCAGCTCGGCCCCCGACCGCGCCGACGGCTACGCGGTGTCGCTGCGCTGGACCGCGCTCGACCCCGGCAACTCGATGGACGCGGTCTTCGAGCTCAACCGGGCCAAGGACTTCAAGGACTTCCGCAAGGCCGCGTCGCACTTCGAGGTGCCCTCGCAGAACCTGATCTACGCCGATCAGGAAGGCAACATCGGCTACCAGGCGCCCGGTCGGATCCCGGTCCGTGGCGGCAAGGACAACGACGGCTCCCTTCCGGTGCCGGGCTGGGACTCTTCGTACAACTGGAAGAGCTACATCCCGCAGGCGGAGCTGCCCTACGAGTACAACCCGAAGCGCGGCTACATCGTGACCGCCAACCAGGCCGTCGTGGACGAGAAGAAGTACCCGTACAAGCTCACCGACGACTGGGGCTACGGCGCCCGCAGCCAGCGCATCAACGACCTCATCGAGTCGAAGATCAAGAACGACGGCAAGATCTCGACCGAGGACATGCGCCTCATGCAGCTGGACAACAGCAGCGAGATCGCCAAGATGCTGACGCCCAAGCTGCTCAAGATCGATGTCGAGGATCCGTACGTCCGTGAGGCGCAGAAGCTCCTCGAGGGCTGGGACTACACCCAGGACTCCGATTCGGCGGCGGCCGCGTACTTCAACGCGGTCTGGCGCAACGTCCTCAAGCTGTCGTTCGGCAACAAGCTGCCCAAGGAGCTTCGGGTCAAGGGCTCCTGCATCAACGTCGAGCCGGCCGACAAGACCGGCCCGGTGGACGACCCCGACGAGCGGGTGCGCGAGTGCGGCGAGCGCGACGCGGACGCGGCGCAGCCGGACGGTGGCGACCGCTGGTACGAGGTCGTGCGCAACATCCTCGACGACGAGAACAACGAGTGGTGGCACACGCCCAAGTCGCGCACCGACAAGGCGACCACGAACCGTGACGAGCTCTTCGCGCGCGCCATGGAGGACGCCCGCTGGGAGCTGACCGCCAAGCTGGGCAAGGACATCGACACCTGGAGCTGGGGCCGCCTGCACCAGCTGACGCTGAAGAACCAGACCATCGGTACGGAGGGCCCCGGTTTCATGCAGTGGCTGCTCAACCGCGGACCCTGGAACCTGGGCGGCGGCGAGGCCGCGGTGAACGCCACCGGCTGGAACGCGGCGGGCGGTTACGGCGTGATCTGGGTGCCGTCGATGCGGATGGTCGTGAACCTCGCGGACTTCGACAAGTCCAAGTGGATCAACCTGACCGGCGCCTCGGGCCACGCCTACCACGACAACTACACGGACCAGACGGACAAGTGGGCCAAGGGCGAACTGCTCGACTGGGCCTACTCGGAGAAGGCCGTCGAGGCCGCCACCAAGAACACCTTGGCGCTCAGGCCGTAAATCTCCGGACCCCGCCCGGGGTCACCACCGCGTGCACGGGGTGGTCGTGCGGTTCCTCCGGGACCCGCGCGACCACCTCGTTGTCGTAGAGCAGCACCACCAGAGGCGGCTGCACGCGCGCGCGTGCGAGGCGTTGGAGCACCCGGTCGTACGACCCGCCGCCCCGGCCGAGCCGCATCCCGCGCCCGTCCACCGCGAGCCCGGGCAGCAGCACCGCGTCGGCCTCCAGGACGGCGTCGGGGCCGAGCCGGGCGCCCTCGGGTTCGAGCAGGCCCCGGCCTGCGCGTACGAGCCGCTCCGTACCGTCGTACGTCCCCCAGTCCAGATCGTTGTCCGCGAGCAGCACCGGCAGCAGAACGCGCACCCCGCGCGCGTGCAGCGCGTCGAGCAGCACGCGCGTGCCCGGCTCCCGGCCGACCGAGACATAGGCGGCGACGGTCCGCGCCCCGGCCAGCTCGGTGAGCTGCATCGCACGCTCGGCGAGAACCGCGGCCGCCTCCTGTGCGTCATCTGTTGTCAACCGGCGCCTCACGTCGAGGAGTTCTCGCCGCAATGTGGCTTTGTCAGCCTTGCCGCTCGTGCCGGAGTCTGCGCTCGCGCTCACAGGTGGTCCACAAACCTCTCTTATTGCTTGCAAAGTCAACAAAGGCAACGAATTTACCGGACCCACATCTTCCGCACATACGCACCCGATATGGTGACCGGCATGACTGAGTCGCACCCCACGATCACCAAGGCTGTCATCCCCGCAGCAGGCCTCGGCACGCGCTTCCTTCCGGCCACGAAGGCCACACCGAAGGAGATGCTGCCGGTCGTCGACAAGCCGGCGATCCAGTACGTGGTCGAGGAGGCCGTCGCCGCCGGTCTGTCCGACGTCCTCATGGTCACGGGCCGCAACAAGCGCCCCCTGGAAGACCACTTCGACCGCAACTACGAGCTGGAGTCGGCCCTCACCAAGAAGGGCGACGCCGAACGCCTCGCCAAGGTCCAGGAGTCCAGCGACCTGGCGACCATGCACTACGTCCGCCAGGGCGACCCCAAGGGCCTGGGCCACGCCGTCCTGTGCGCGGCCCCGCACGTCGGGCACGAGCCCTTCGCGGTCCTCCTCGGCGACGACCTGATCGACGCCCGCGACCCGCTCCTCAAGCGCATGGTCGAGATCCAGGCCCGCGAGGGCGGCAGCGTCATCGCGCTCATGGAGGTCGACCCCGCGCAGATCCACATGTACGGCTGCGCGGCCGTCGAGCCCACCGCCGAGGGCGACGTGGTCAAGATCACCGACCTGGTCGAGAAGCCGGACGTGGCGGACGCCCCGTCCAACCTCGCGATCATCGGCCGCTATGTCCTCGACCCCGCCGTCTTCGACATACTGCGCAAGACCGAGCCGGGCCGCGGAGGCGAGATCCAGCTCACGGACGCGCTCCAGCAGTTGGCGGCGGACGAGAAGGTCGGCGGCCCGGTGCACGGCGTGGTCTTCAAGGGCCGCCGCTATGACACCGGAGACCGTGGCGACTATCTGCGTGCCATTGTCAGACTCGCGTGCGAACGTGAAGACCTGGGCCCCGACTTCAAGGCCTGGCTTCGCAGTTACGTCGACGAGGAGATGTAGGCACCTTGAGCAGCAGCACGACGGAAGCGGTCACCGGTCAGGCCCACCTGTGGTCGGTGACCGAGCACCTCGAGGACATTCTCGGCGCGGTCCACCCGCTCGAGCCGATCGAGCTCCAACTGCTCGACGCCCAGGGCTGTGTCCTGGTCGAGGACGTCACGGTGCCCGTCTCGCTGCCACCCTTCGACAACAGCTCCATGGACGGGTACGCGGTCCGGGTCGCCGATGTCGCGGGCGCGAGCGAGGAGTTCCCCGCCGTGCTCGAGGTCATCGGCGACGTCGCGGCGGGCAGCGCGGGCGACCTCACCGTCGGCGCGGGCCAGGCCGCCCGCATCATGACCGGCGCCCCGCTGCCCCCGGGCGCCGAGTGCGTGGTCCCCGTCGAGTGGACCGACGGCGGCCTCGGCGAGGGCCCGGTCGGCTCGATGACCCCGCACAGCGCGTCCCCCGAGGGCGCCACCGGCGAGGTCCGCATCCACCGCCCGGCCACCGACCGCCAGCACGTCCGCGCACGCGGCAGCGACGTCCAGGCCGGCGAGCGCGCCCTGGAGGCGGGCACCGTCCTCGGCCCGCCGCAGATCGGCCTGCTCGCCGCGATCGGCCGCGGCAGCGTGCGGGTGCGTCCCCGCCCGCGCGTGGTCGTGATGTCCACGGGCAGCGAACTCACCCAGCCCGGCGAGGAGTTGGCCGAGGGCCGGATCTACGACTCCAACAGCTTCGCGCTGACCGCCGCCGCCCGGGACGCGGGCGCCATCGCCTACCGCGTGGGCGCCGTCGCCGACGACGCGGAGACGCTGCGCTCCACCATCGAGGACCAGCTGATCCGCGCGGACCTCCTGGTCACCACGGGCGGCGTCAGCGTGGGCGCGTACGACGTCGTGAAGGAAGCCCTGGAACACGTCGGGGACGAGGACGAGGCGGGCAGCGGCATCGAGTTCCGCAAGCTCGCCATGCAGCCGGGCAAGCCGCAGGGCTTCGGCTCCATCGGCCCCGACCACACCCCGCTGCTCGCCCTGCCGGGCAATCCGGTGTCGTCGTACGTCTCCTTCGAGTTGTTCGTACGTCCCGCGATCCGCGCCCTGATGGGCCTGGAGGACGTCCACCGCCCCACCGCCCGCGCCGAGCTGAGCTGCGACAAGCCGCTGACCTCGCCGGGCGGCAAGCGGCAGTTCCTGCGCGGCAGGTACGACGGCGAGGGCACAGTCACCCCGGTCGGCGGCGCGGGCTCCCACCTCATCGCCGCGCTCGCCCACGCCAACTGCCTGATCGTCGTCCCGGAGGACACCACCGAGGTGGCCCCCGGCGCCGAGCTCGACGTGGTCCTGCTCGGCTGAGACCCTCCTGGTACGGGTACCGTGTCTGCCCACACAGGGCCGCACCGCGGCCCGCCTTGCGGCCCGCACGAGGCCCGACCGGGAGCGCCCAGCACATGAGCACGCAGGACCGACTGACGCACATCGACGAAGCGGGCGCCGCCCGCATGGTCGACGTATCCGAGAAGGACGTGACCGCGCGCACCGCCCGCGCGTCCGGCCGCGTCCTTGTCTCGCCCCGCGTTATCGAGCTGCTGCGCGGCGAGGGCATGCCCAAGGGCGACGCCCTCGCCACCGCGCGGATCGCCGGGATCATGGGCGCGAAACGCTGCGCCGATCTGATCCCGCTCTGCCACCCGCTGGACATCTCCGGCGTCAAGCTGGATCTGGCCGTTGCCGACGACGCGGTCGAGATCGAGGCCACGGTCAAGACGACCGGCAGGACGGGTGTCGAGATGGAAGCGCTGACGGCGGTCTCGGTGGCGGGCCTGACGGTGATCGACATGGTCAAGGCCGTCGACAAGGGGGCCGTCATCACGGACGTCCGCGTCGAGGAGAAAACGGGCGGCAAGTCCGGGGAATGGACCCGGTCGTGAGCAGCGCCCACACCGACGGCGGGACCGGGCCCGCAGTGCCGCACCGCGCCGGGCTGGAGAACGCGCCCCCGTTCCCCGGCGACTCCGCGACGCTCGGCGACGCACTGCTCGCCCCCTATGCCGCGCTCGTAGTCACTGCCTCCAACCGCGCCTCCGCGGGCGTCTACGCGGACCGCGGCGGGCCGCTCCTGGCCGAAGGACTCGCCGCCATGGGCTTCGCCGTCGACGGCCCGCTGGTGGTCCCTGACGGTGATCCCGTGGAGCAGGCCCTGCGGGCCGGCGCGGGCGCGGGATACGACGTCATCCTCACCACCGGCGGCACCGGCATCTCGCCCGGCGACAAGACCCCCGAGGCCACCCGGGCCGTGCTCGACCACGAGATCCCCGGGATCCCCGAGGCGATCCGCGCGTTCGGCCGGGACAAGGTGCCCACGGCGGCGCTCTCCCGTGGCCTCGCCGGAGTCGCCGGCCGCACCCTGATCGTGAACCTGCCGGGCTCGACCGGCGGTGTACGCGACGGAATCGCGGTACTCGAGAAGCTCCTGGTCCACGCCGTCGACCAGATCCGCGGCGGCGACCACCCCCGACCGGACCACGGATCCACCGGGAGCCCGAGCTGAACAGCCTCGCCTGGCCCGTCGAGCTGGCGGACGGCGACACCGTCCTCCGCCCCATAAAGCTGCGTGACCAGCGGCCCTGGCGCGAGGTCAACCGGCGCAACCGCGACTGGCTGCGCCCCTGGGAAGCCACCATTCCGCCGCCCGCACCGGGCGGCCCGGTCGCCCATCGGCCGACGTACCGTCAAATGGTCCGCCACTTGCGGGCGGAGGCCAACGCGGGCCGCATGCTGCCCTTCGTCATCGAGCACCAGGGCCGTCTCGCCGGGCAGTTGACGGTCGCCGGAATCACCTGGGGCTCGATGTGTTCGGGCCATGTCGGCTACTGGGTCGACCAGTCGGTCGCGGGCCGCGGAGTGATGCCGACTTCTGTGGCACTTGCCGTGGACCACTGCTTCCGGACTGTCGGACTGCACCGCATCGAAGTCTGTATTCGGCCCGAGAACGGACCGAGCCGGCGCGTCGTGGAGAAACTCGGATTCCGCGAAGAGGGACTGCGTCCACGCTATCTCCACATTGACGGAGGCTGGCGCGACCATCTCGTCTTCGCGCTCACCGCGGAAGAGGTGCCCGAAGGGTTGCTCAACCGCTGGCACCAGGCCCGACGTATCGCGCCACCCAAATGAAATAAGTGTTCGAAAATGAGCAGTAGTTGACCGCGAATATGCCTGGAATCGAAGACTGCTGATCGCATCAGTCACAAAAAAAGTTCGAGATATCAGCCAGATCGTGCGACACACCGGCTCAATTGGCAGATGGCCTCACCGAAACCCCTCTACCGTGTGAGGCGTGAGCAGCAGCGGCCTCATCTACGCAGTCATCGTCGGGGCCTGGGCCGCCTACTTGGTGCCGATGTGGCTCCGTAGGCAGGACGAGCTCAATGAAGCCCGTCCGACGGAACGCTTCAGCACCGCCATCCGGCTGCTGTCCGGACGGGCGGGGATGGAGCGCCGGTACGCCAAGGACCTGCAGGCGCGCACCGACGGGGAAGAGCCCCGGACCGGGGCCGAGCCGGACGCCGCCACGGACGCCCTGACGGGCTCCGTCGACGTCCGGAACTTCGCCGTGCCCCCGAGCCGCAAGGAAGCCCGGGCGGAACGTTCCGAGCGGCCGGAACGCCAGGAGCGCCCCGAGCGCCAGGAGCGCCCCGAACGGTCCGCGAGGGCCGAGCGGGCGGATGCCGAGGCGGCGGCACGGGCCCGGCGCTTGAAGGTGCTGGCGCGTCGGCGACGTACGACGGTGATGTTGTTCCTGGCCTTCACCCTCGGCGCGATCGTCGCCGCCGTGGGCGGACTCGGCTTCCTGTGGGCGCCCGCCGGGCCGGCCCTGCTGCTGAGCGCGTACATCGTCTATCTGCGTTCGCAGGAGCGCCGCCGCTATACGTACGTGATGGATCAGCGGCGCGCCGAGATGGCCGCCCAGCGGCTGCGCGAGCGCCGCTCCGGCGGGCGGCGTCCGGCCGCGGCGCCGGTGGACGACGAAGCGGAGGGCGAAGCGCAGGCCGAGAGCCCCGGGCTCTCCTCCCTCGCCGCCGACCGCCGGGCCCTCGTCGAGCAGACCGACCACGCCGAGTGGGTCGACCAGCAGCGCGAGCGGGAACGGGGCGCGGCGCGCGGTGACAGCTGGGAGCCGGTGCCGGTCCCGCTGCCGACCTACGTCACCGCCCCGGTCGCCCCGCGTGCACCCGGCAGCGTCGACCTGGGCGCCCCCGACTCGTGGAGCTCGGCGCGCTCCAGCGCCGCCGAGCCGGACCGGCGCGGCCGCGAGGCGCGCGAGGCCGCGGCGGCGCGGGAGGGCGAGCAGGCCGAGGAGTCCAAGGCGGGGCCCCGGCAGGGCGAGGGCACGCAGGCGGCCCGGCGCGGTGCCGGTGGGCGGCGGGCCAGGGAGCGCGGGCGCACCCCGCTGTTCGACCAATACGCAGACAGGGGAGTCGGGGACCGGCCGCGCGCGGCCAACGAGTAGCCGTGGGATCCGCTCTTCGGGGCCTGGCCTGAGCCACTGAGCTGACCAGGGCCGGAACGGATTTCCAAGCACCCCGATCGGGGTGCTAAAGTTTCACTCGTTGCAAGGGCCTGTGGCGCAGTCTGGTAGCGCACCTCGTTCGCATCGAGGGGGTCTGGGGTTCAAATCCCCACAGGTCCACCGCAATTGAAAGCCCCGCCGGATTCGTCCGGCGGGGCTTTCGCATGTGCGGGAGCAAGCTCGGCGGTCGTCTCGATCAGGGCAGGCAGGGCTCGACCAGAGTCGACAGGGGTCTTGACTAGGGCCCGTACATTTGTAGACATGTCCCGTTCTGCCCGACTCGCCATGACTGCCTGCGGTGCCGCGCTCCTCGCGGTCGTCGCGGTGCTCGTCAGCGGCTGCAGCGGTCCGCAGGGGCTGCACGTGCAGGGGCCCGCGATCTCGCCGTCCAAGGTGTCCGGGCCGGTCTACGTCGCCGACGCGCAGGCGCAGCCGCTGCGGCGGCCGACCGCGATAGGGCTGACCGAGTTCGTGACGGTGTCCGAGCTGCGCTGGGGGAGCTGGGGCGACGGCACCGCGCATGCCACCGGGAAGCTCAGCGGGATGTGGTGTCTGCCCGAGTGCGGCGAGAAGCCGTACGAGGTGAACGTGACGCTGAGCGCGCTCGAGAAGCAGGAGCGCGTCGCCTACTACCGGCGGGCGACGGTCGAGCCGGTGCACCCCGAGGACCTGCCGAAGAACGCGGTGAACGTGCAGCTGCGCGGCATCCGACTCTCCGTTCCGGCGTTCTGAGCGGGCGGTCGGGCGATCCATGGGACTGCGAACGAAGATCGGTGTGGCCATCGCGGGCACCGCTGCGGTGGTGTCCGTGGTGATGGGGCTCCTGGTGCACCACCGGACGGTGAACGCCCAGTTCGAGACGGCCACCGGGCAGATCGGGGACCGGCTCGCGACCGCCGTGCAGGATCATGCGGCGGGCGTCGACGGGGCCAACACCCTGATCAATCCGCCGGATCTGCCGAAGCCGCTCGGTGAGGCCGTGCAGAAGGGCAAATGGGCGGTCTATCTCGACCCGGGCACCCAGGGCACGCCGTGGCTGTGGGCCGCGAGCAAGGAGGGCGACTCCGTCGTCGCGCTGCGCCGGCCCTACACCCGCGAGGACACGACCGTGCGGGAGCTGGACCGGGTCCTTTGGGTCGCGGGCGGGCTCGGCACCGGGCTCGCCATCGTGGCGGGGCTGCTCGTCGCGACGCGGCTCGGGCGGCGGCTCACCGCCTCCGCGGACACCGCGCAGCGCATCGCGGACGGCGATCTGACGGCGCGCCTCGAACTGCACGGCAAGGACGAGATCACCAAGCTGACCACCGCCGTGAACACCATGGCCGACGCCCTGTCCGGCCGGCTGCAAGCCGAGCGCGAGGTGACGGCGAACATCGCGCACGAGCTGCGTACGCCCGTCGCGGGGATGGTGACCGCGGCCGGGCTGCTGCCGGCCGGGCGGCCGTCCGAGCTGGTGCAGGGGAGCGCGCAGCGGCTGCGGGAGCTCGTCGACGATGTCATTGAAGTGGCGCGGCTCGATGTGTCGACGGAGCAGGCCGAGACGGAGGTACGGGAGTTCGGCGCGCTCGTCCGCAAGGCCGTCGGGGCCGTGGCGGGAGAGGAGCGCGGGGTCACCGTCGATGTCGTCGAGGACACCGAGGTGGAGACCGATCCGCGCCGGGTCGAGCGGGTCCTGGCCAACCTGGTCAGCAATGCGCTGCGGCACGGGGCGGCGCCGGTGCGCGTCGAGGTCGAGGGCGCGGTGGTGCGGGTGCGCGACAGCGGGCCCGGCTTCCCCGCCGCCCTGCTCGCGGGCGGGCCCCAGCGGTTCCGTACCGGGGCCCGCGAGAACGGGCTGGGGCTCGGGCTGACCATCGCGCGGGGGCAGGCGCAGGTGCTCGGGGCCCGGCTGCGCTTCGAGAACCCCGAGGGCGGCGGGGCGCTGGCGGTGCTCGACTTGCGCGCTGCCCGGACTCCTTAGCCGCCCAGACCCCGAAGCCGATCAGACCCAAAGCCGATCAGACTCCGAAGCTGATCAGACTCCTAAGCCGCTCAGAGCAGCAGCTTCGAGAAGCAGCGGCTCTCCTCGTGGAATCGGTAGTGGCCGAACTTGGCGCAGGCCGCGTAGCCGCTCGACGTGTAGAGCGCGATCGCCTCGGGCTGCTCCGTGCCCGTCTCCGCGGCCATCCGGGTCCGGCCTGCCGCGCGGGCGTCGGCCTCCAGGGCGGCCAGGATGCGGCGGGCCAGGCCCAGACCGCGGGCCTCGGGGACCACGTACATGCGCTTGAGCTCGGCGTCGCCGTCCGAGTAGCCGTCCTCGCCCGCGTCCTGGGTGCGCCAGCCGCCGGTCGCGAGGGGCCGGTCCTGATCGTCGTACGCGATCAGATAGAGCCCGAGCGGCGGCTCGAACATGGCCGGGTCGAGCGGGGTGACATCGCCCTCTTCCTCGCCGTGCTGCTGGTAGCGCTCGATGTACTCGAGCTGCACCTGGTCGTTGAGCTTGACGGCGTCGGGGTGGTCGAACGGGACCGGGCGTATCTCCATGCGGAAATCGTATGCGGGTGGGCCGGTACCGTGTCGGGGTGCTGACTGTGACCTCTGTGAACGTGAACGGGCTCCGTGCCGCCGCCAAGAAGGGCTTCGTCGAGTGGCTGGCCGCCACCGATGCCGACGCCGTCTGCCTGCAGGAAGTGCGGGCCGAGGCCGAGCAGCTGCCCGAGGGGGTGCGGGCGCCGGAGGGCTGGCACGTGGTGCACGCCCCGGCCGCGGCCAAGGGGCGGGCGGGGGTCTCGCTGTACACGCGCCGCGAGCCCGACCGCGTACAGATCGGATTCGGTTCCGAGGAGTTCGACTCCAGCGGGCGGTACGTCGAGGTGGATCTGCCCGGCGTCACGGTCGCGAGCCTCTATCTGCCCTCGGGCGAGGTCGGGACCGAGCGGCAGGACGAGAAGGAGCGGTTCATGGCCGAGTTCTTCACGTACCTGAAGGCGCTCAAGGTGCGGGCCGCCGCGGACGGCCGCGAGGTCGTGGTCTGCGGTGACTGGAACATCGCGCACCAGGAGGCCGACCTCAAGAACTGGAAGGGCAACAAGAAGAACGCCGGATTCCTGCCCGAGGAGCGGGAGTGGATGGGGCAGGTCTTTGAGAGTTACGTGGATGTGGTGCGGGCGCTGCATCCGGGGGTTGAGGGGCCGTACTCGTGGTGGTCCTACCGGGGGCGGGCTTTCGACAACGATGCAGGTTGGCGCATCGACTACCAGGTGTGCACGGCCGGCCTCGCCGAGCGCGCGGTCAAGGGCTTCGTGGAGCGGGCCGCGACACATGACGAGCGGTGGTCGGACCACGCTCCGGTGACCGTCGTGTACGACCTTTAGGCGACGTCGCGTACGCCATGTGAAGGCTGGGGCGCAAGAGCGCGAAGTCCGATAGAGGGCTTCCCGCTCCCTGTGCGGCGTGGCAGATTGCCGAGCGCACGGCACGGCCAACTGCCCGTCGTACAGGGGGATTTCATGAACCACTCGTACTCTCGGCGCGCCGTCCTCGGCGGTGCGCTCGGTGTCGGTCTGGCGGCCGCGCTGCCCGCGGCGCCGGCCGGTGCGGCGCCCGCCGGGACGCCGCCCGTGCTCGTCACCGAGCAGGCCTCCAAGCGCATTCTCGTCCTCGACCCGCAGCGCCCCACCTGGGATCCGGCAGCCGATCCGGCCTCCGTGAAGTGGGCGTTCTCGCCGCTCGGGGACCGGCGGTACGCGGATCTGCAGCCGGACGTCAGCTGGGTGTACCCGAGCGAGGCGAAGGTGCGGCGGTACGGCGGGCGCACCTACCTGCTGACCTGCGCGTCGTTCGGGTTCGCCGCGGTCGTGGAGCATCCGACCGGGCGGCGGTACTGGGGCGGGGCGATCGGGCCCGGCGACGACCTGTTCAACCCGCACTCCATGGAGATCCTGCCGGACGGCAATGTGGCGGTCGCCTGCAGCACGGGGGCGCAGGTGAGGCTGTACGCCGCCTCGCAGGGGCCGCGCAACACCACGTACGCGAAAGCCGAGTTGAAGGGTGCGCACGGGTTGCACTGGGACGGGGCGCGCAAGGTCCTGTGGGTGATCGGCGACGACGAGCTGGTGACGTACCGGGTGGGCGGCGGCCGGGCCAAGCCCACGCTCACCCGGACGTACGGGATCGCACTGCCGGGCGAGAAGCCGGGCGGGCACGACCTCTTCCCGGTGGCGGGGCGGCCCGACCGGCTGTGGGTGACGACCAATGCGGCGGTGTTCCAGTACGCGAAGGGCGCCAAGGAGTTCGTGCAGGACTTCGCGGGGGCCGACCGGATCAGCCGCAAGGGCGTCAAGGCGATCGGGAACGATCCCCGGACCGGGCAGGTGGCGAGCACCGTGCCGGAGGGCGGGCTCGGGGAGACCTGGTGGACGCGGAAGGTGACCGTGCATCGGCCGGACTCGGAGTATCTGCTGGTCAACGGCGGGATTTACAAGGCGCGTTGGTGGCTGCCCCGGTAGGCCGGTGCGGGTGGCTCAGCCCTTGTCCCCGGCCCGGTCGGCCGCGATGCGCCGGTCCATCGCCATCGACAGCTCCGCCTCCACGACCGCCTTCGCCAGCGGGCGCAGCTTGTCCATGTCGGCGTCCGCCTTGTACTCGTGGACGGTCGTGAGGAACAGCTCGGCGAGCGCGTCCGCGTGCTCGCGCACCCGGCGGCCCGCCGTCATCACCGCGGCGAGCGGGACGCCCTCGCGGACGAGCTGCGCCGAGACCTCCAGGAGGCGGCGGCTGATGTGCACGATCTCGTCGCCGTCCGTGCCGATGTAGCCGAGGTCGAGTGCGGCCTGGAGGTTCTCCGGGGTGACCTCGCCCTCGAAGTAGTCGGCCAGCTCCTCGGGGGTGAGGCGGACCGGGGTCTCCTCGGTGGGCTCGCCGGTCAGGCCGAGGAGTTCGCCGACGTCCCGGCCGTGCTCGAAGGCGTCGGTCAGCTCGGCGATCGCGGTCAGGGTGTGGCCGCGCTCCAGGAGGCCGGTGATGGTGCGCAGGCGGGCCAGGTGGTGCTCGTCGTACCAGGCGATGCGGCCCTCGCGGCGGGGCGGCGGGATCAGCTTGCGCTCCCGGTAGAAGCGCAGGGTGCGCACGGTGATGCCGGCCTCCTCGGCCAGCTCTTCCATGCGGTACTCGCGTACGGCCCCGTCTGCGCTCATGACCGAACCCTATGTTGTACCGCCGGTAACATTCCCGGGCTTACCCCCTACCGCTCGGTATGTTGCTGCTCTAGTCTCCCCATTGCGCCAGTAGTTACTGGCAGAGTCGTGAGGTTCGGGAGGCGGCGGCATGGCCGAGCACGAGCGGGAGCGCGAGCACGTACGGGTGGCGGTGATCGGGTCCGGGTTCGGTGGCCTCGGGGCCGCCGTGCGGCTGCGCCGTGAGGGCATCACCGACTTCGTCGTCCTGGAGCGGGCGGGCGCGGTCGGCGGGACCTGGCGGGACAACAGCTACCCGGGCTGCGCCTGCGACGTGCCCTCGCACCTGTACTCGTTCTCCTTCGCGCCCAACCCGGACTGGCCGCGCACCTTCTCCGGGCAGGAGCGCATCCAGGAGTACCTGGAGCACGTCGCGGACACCTTCCGGCTGCGCCCGCACATCCGCCTCAACTCCGAGGTGAAGCAGATGCGTTGGGACGCCGAGGAGCTGCGCTGGGAGATCGAGAGCAGCAGCGGCTCGCTGACCGCCGATGTCGTCGTCTCCGCCACCGGGCCGCTCTCCGACCCCAAGGTCCCGGACATCGCGGGGCTCGACACCTTCGAGGGCAAGGTCTTCCACTCGGCCCGCTGGGACCACGACTACGACCTCAGCGGCAAGCGCGTCGCGATGATCGGGACCGGGGCCTCCGCGATCCAGATCGTGCCGGCCATCCAGAAGGAGGTCGGCAGGCTCACGCTGTTCCAGCGGACGCCGCCGTGGGTGATGCCGCGCGCCGACCGTGCGATCACCGCGCCCGAGCGCTGGCTGCACCGGCAGCTGCCGTTCACCACCGCCGCCCGGCGCGGAATCCTGTGGGGCATACGGGAGTTGCAGGTCCAGGCCTTCACCAAGCGGCCGAACGAGCTGGGCATGATCGAGGCGATAGCCAAGCGGAACATGGGCCGGGCCATCAAGGACCCGGAGCTGCGCCGCAAGCTGACGCCCGACTACCGCATCGGCTGCAAGCGGATCCTGCTGTCGAACACGTACTATCCGGCGCTCGCCCAGCCCAATGTGGACGTCGTGGCCAGCGGGTTGAGCGAGATCCGCGGGAACACCCTGGTCGCCGCCGACGGCACCGAGACCGAGGTCGACGCGATCATCTTCGGCACCGGCTTCCACGTCACGGACATGCCGATCGCGGACCGCGTCATCGCCGACGACGGCACGACGCTCGCCGAGTCCTGGAAGGACGGCATGAACTCGCTGCGCGGCGCCACCGCGGCGGGCTTCCCCAACTGGATGACCATCATCGGGCCCAACACCGGCCTCGGGAACTCCTCGATGATCCTGATGATCGAGTCCCAGCTGAACTACATGGCCGACTACATGCGGCAGTTGGACGTCCTCGGGGGGAAGGCGGCCCTCGCCGTACGGCCGTCCGCCGTGGGTGCGTGGAACCGGCGGGTCCAGGAACGTATGAAGCGGACCGTCTGGAACACCGGCGGCTGCAACAGCTGGTACCTCGACGCGAACGGCGTCAACACCACCATCTGGCCGGGTACCACGACAGAGTTCCGCAAGGCGACGCGGCAGGTCGACCTCGCCGAGTACGAGGTGGTGCGGCCGACCGAGAAGTCCACGAAGGACGTGGCCGTCGAGACCAAGTCGCCGGCCAAGAAGGCGCGTACGAAGAAGGCCGAGGCGGCGGCATGAGCAGGCTGATGCATGTGACGACCGGGCCGTACGCACCGCCGCCCGCCGCGCGCGAGCTGACGGCCGTGTCCGCCGACGGGTCCCGGCTGTACGTCGAGGTGCACGGTCCCGAGGGGGCGCCCGCCGTGGTGCTCGCGCACGGGTGGACCTGTTCGACGGCCTTCTGGGCCGCGCAGATACGGGAGTTGGCGGTCGACCACCGCGTCATCGCGTACGACCAGCGCGGGCACGGGCGCAGTCCGGCGCGCGCCTCGGCCGCCGGGTACAGCACGACGGCGCTCGCCGACGACCTGGAGGCGGTGCTCGCCACCGCGCTCGAACCCGGCGAGCGGGCCGTGCTCGCGGGGCACTCCATGGGTGGCATGACGATGATGGCGGCCGCGGGGCGCGGCAAGTTCAAGGAGCATGCGGCGGCGGTGCTGCTTTGCAGCACGGGCGGCTGGGACCTGACCGCCGAGTCGCGCGTCGTGCCGCTCAAGGCCGGGCGGCTGCGGACCCGGCTCACCCGGGCCGTGCTCGGGTCGAAGGCGCCGCTCGGACCCGTGACGCCGGTGGCCAGGCGGATTCTGCGGTACGCCACGATGGGGCCCGGCTCGTCCCGGGACAAGATCGAGGCATGCGCCCGCATTGTGCACGCCTGCCCGCGCATGGTGCGCTATGGGTGGTCGCATGTCCTGGCCGAGCTCGAACTCTCGTCGGGCGTGCGGGAGTTGACGATGCCTACCGCGGTGCTCGTCGGTACGGCGGACCGGATGACGCCGCCCGTGCACGCCCGCGCCCTGGTGGCCGCGCTGCCGAGTTGCGTGGGCAGCACCGAGCTGGCCGGGCTCGGGCACATGACGCCGGTCGAGGCGCCGGAAGCGGTCAGCGCGGCGATTCGTGAGCTGGTCGGTACGTACGTAACTGTCAGGGAGGGCGCATGAGCAAGGTCAGCCTGGAAGGTCAGGTCGCGGTCGTCACGGGGGCCGCGCGGGGCGTGGGCGAACTGCTCGCCCGCAAGCTGTCGGCGCGGGGTGCGAAGGTCGCGCTGGTCGGGCTCGAGCCCGATGCGATGAAGCAGGTCTCCGAGCGGCTGCACACCGAGAGCGACACCTGGTACGCGGATGTCACCGACCATGAGGCGATGGCGCGGGTGGCCCAGGAGGTCAAGGCGCGCTTCGGCAAGGTCGACATCGTGGTGGCCAACGCGGGGGTCGCGTCGGGCGGGCCCTTCGTGGACTCCGACCCCGAGGCGTGGCGGCGGGTGATCGAGGTCAATCTGATCGGCGGGGCCGTGACGGCTCGGGCGTTCCTGCCCGTGCTGATGGAGTCGCGGGGGTACTTCCTGCAGATAGCTTCGCTTGCCGCCATTACGCCGGCACCGATGATGACCGCGTACTGCGCGTCGAAGTCCGGGGTCGAGGCGTTCGCGCACTCGTTGCGGGCGGAGGTCGGGTACAAGGGGGTGCGGGTCGGGGTCGGGTATCTGTCGTGGACCGACACGGACATGGTGCGCGGGGCCGACCAGGACGATGTGATGCGGGAGCTTCGGCAGCGGTTGCCGTGGCCTTCCAACAAGACGTATCCGCTGGGGCCTGCGGTCGACCGGATCGTTGCGGGGATCGAGCGGCGGTCTCCGCATGTGTACGCGCAGTGGTGGCTGCGGGGGATGCAGTCCATGCGGGGGTACTTGCCGGGGATCATCGCGACCGTGGGGGTGCGCGAGATGAAGCGGTTCGAGCCTCGGCTCGGGAGCGTGAGCAAGGGGTTGGTGGGCGAGGGGGGTGCGGCGGACGAGAAGGCGCGTACCGGGGCCTGACCTTCGACGGGGTGCGGCACCGGGGTGGGCGTAGCCATACGTTCAGCGCACTCGGCGCCTTCGTGCCGCGCCCACCCGTGCCGCCCTGCGGCACGATTGCCCGCTGCGGGAACAGCGGGAGCGGCCGCAACGGCGGGAACAGCGGGAGCGGCCGCAACGGCGGGAATAGCCGGAGCGGCCGCAACAGCGGTAACAGCGGTGCAAGTTGAGGGGCGTACCCGGGTTGTGGGTACGCCCCTCAATGGCTGCGCAGTGTGCGGTGCGCGGTCAGTTCGTCAGGAGTCGTAGTCCTGGTTGAACTTGTCGGCCTGCTCCTGGGCGGCGCTCTTCGCGTCGTCCGCGAGGCCCGACGAGCGCTCGCTCGCCTCTTCGGCCGCGCCCTGCGCCTTGTCCTGCAGGTCCTGGCCGGCCTGCGAGGCGCGGTCGCTCGCCTGGTCGGCGGCGTCCTGCCCGGCGTCCTTGGCGGAGCCGAACTTCTCCTTCGCCTGGTCCTGCAGCTGGTCGGCCTTGTCCTTGAACTGGTCCATGATGCCCATGAAGGTTCACTCCTAAGAGGGTGAGGGGTTTCGGGCCGCAACCAGCGTGGCATGCGAGGACATTCCGCGCATTTTGAAAGATTCCGGTGCGTGATCCAGGGCGTACCTGCCCACTGCGCAGCGTGGTCTGCGCAGGTCAGCGCGGTGGAAGTTTCGGTCGGCGACGATCCGGAACCGCCGAGTAGTCCGGCGGGACCGCCGCCGGGTGCTCGGCGAGCAGGTCGAGCGCGACCTGTACCGCGTCGTCCAACTGGGCGTGCCGGCCCTCGGCCCAGTCCAGGGGGGTGCGCAGGACTTCGATGTCGGGCTCGACGCCGTGGTTCTCCACGGACCAGCCGAGCTCGCCGTCGAACCACGCCGCGTTCATCGGCACCGTGATGATGGTCCCGTCCCCGAGCCGGTGCCGACCCGTCATGCCGACCACGCCGCCCCAGGTGCGCTGGCCCACCACTGGCCCGAGCCCGAGCAGCTTGAAGGCCGCCGTGATCATGTCGCCGTCCGACGAGGTCGCCTCGTCGGCGAGGGCCACGATCGGGCCGCGGGGTGCGTTGGAGGCGTACGAGACGGGCTGGGCGTTGCGGGTCAGGTCCCAGCCCAGGATGGTCCGCGTGAGCTTCTCCACGACCAGCTCGCTGATGTGGCCGCCCGCGTTGCCCCGTACGTCCACGATGAGCGCGGGGCGGGAGACCTCCATGCGCAGATCGCGGTTGAACTGGGCCCAGCCCGAGCCGCCCATGTCGGGGATGTGCAGATAGCCACACTTGCCGTGGCTCAACTCCCGTACCACGCCCCGGCGTTTGGCCACCCAGTCCTGGTAGCGCAGGGGGCGTTCGTCGATGAGGGGGACCACCGCGACCCGCCGCGATCTGCCCTCGCCCTCCGCGGCCTTGAAGGTCAGCTCGACCGTCGTGCCGCCCGCGCCCGAGAGCAGCGGATAGGGCCCGGTCACCGGGTCCACCGGCCGCCCGTCGACATGCGTGAGGATCGCGCCCTCGCGGATGCCCGCGCCGGCCAGCGGGGAGCGGGCCTTGGAGTCCGAGGAGTCGCCGGGCAGGATCCGCTTGACCACCCACACCCCGTCCCGGCAGACCAGGTTGGCGCCGAGCAGGCCCATGGCGCGCTGGTAGTGCGGTGGGCCTTCGTTGCGGCGTGCGGGGGAGACGTACGCATGAGAGGTGCCCAGTTCGCCGAGGACCTCGCGGAGCAGATCCGCGAACTCGTCGGGGGACGCGACCCGTTCGACCAGCGGACGGTACTGGTCGAGGAGCGCCGGCCAGTCCAGGCCGCACATGTGGGGCTCCCAGAAGTAGGAGCGGATGATGCGGCCGGCCTCCGCGTAGGCGCCGCGCCACTCGGCGGCCGGGTCGACCTCGTGCAGGATGCGGCGCAGGTCGATCCAGACCGTGGAGTCGCTGTCGCCGGTCTCGGTGGAGGGGACCGCGCGCAGCTCGCCCTCGTCGATGACGACCAGGCGGGTGCCGTCGCCGCTGATGCCGAACGCGTCGAGGTGGTTGACCAGTTCGGTCTTCTTGGCCTTGGTGATGTTGAAGTATTCGAGGGTCGGGCGGCCCGACATGTCGGTCGGGTTGGCGAAGGTCTCGCCGAGCGCGCCGGAGATCGGCCAGCGCAGCCAGACCAGGCCGCCGCCGCTGACCGGGTAGAGCGCCGAGTACTTGGAGGCCGCGACCGGGAAGGGCGTGACGCGGGACTCCAGGCCCTCGATCTCCACGGTGACCGTGCCGTCGCCGCTGTCGCCCTCGGCCGGGTCGAGGCCGCCGGCCGCCGGGCGCCCGTCGGGGGAGAGGGCGAAGGGGGAGGGGGTGGCCGAGGACAGCGGCACCAGATAGGGGCGGCAGCCGAGCGGGAAGGACAGGTCGCCGGTGTGCACGTCGTAGACCGGGTCGAAGCCGCGCCAGGAGAGGAAGGCGAGGTAGCGGCCGTCGCGGGTGAAGACCGGATTCTCGTCCTCGAAGCGGCCGTTGGTGACGTCGACGATCGTGCGGTCCTTGATCCGCGCCATCTTGATCTGGCGCAGGGAGCGTCCGATGCCGGGGTGCGACCAGGTCAGCCACTCCCCGTCGGGCGAGAACGCGACATCCCTGACCGGCCCGTTGATGGACCGGATCAGCTCGGTCACCTCGCCGTTGGAGTCCTCGGTCGCGTCGATGAGCAGCAGCCGCCCGTCGTTGGACGCGATGGCGATCCGCTCGCCGTCGGTGTCCGCCACCATTTCCTGTACGCGCCCGAGCTCGCCGCGCGCGAGCCGCCGGGGCTCCCGGTCGCCGCTGGCCCGGGGCAGATAGGCGATCTCGACGGCGTCCTCGCCCTCGGCGTCGGTGACGTAGGCGACCTGGCCGCCCGAGCCGAGCATCTCCGGCAGGCGTACGCGTACGCCCGGGGTGTCCGCGATGGTGCGGGCGGGCCCGTCCCGGTGGGTGAGCCAGTACAGGCTGCCGCGCACGACGACCGCGCTGGCCCGGCCCGTCTCGTCCACGGAGAACGCGTCGACGTGCTGGGCCGCGGGCACCTGATAGCCGCGCCGCCCCGCGCGCGGGCCGCCGAGGCGGATGTCCAGCTTGCGCGGCCGGCCGCTCTCGGAGAGGTCGTCGACCAGCCAGACGTCGCCCGCGCACTGGTAGACGACGCGGGTGCCGTCGCTGGACGCGTGCCGGGCGTAGAACTCGTCGTGGTCCGTGTGCCGTCGCAGGTCGGAGCCGTCCGGCAGGCACGAGTAGAGATTGCCGACACCCTCGTGGTCGGAGAGGAACGCGATCCGGCCGTCCACGAACATCGGGCTGCTGAAGTGCCCGCCGAGGTCCGCCAGGATCCGCTCGCCGTGCATCCAGAGGCGGCCCGTGGCACCGCCCCGGTAGCGCTTCCAGGCGGCCGGCTCGTGCGGGGGCTTGCCGGTGAGCAGCAGGGTCAGGCGTTCCCCGTCGATGTCGGCCACCGCGATGTCGTCGACCGGGCCCCAGGGGAGCTTGCCGCCGGGGGAGCCGTCGGTGGCTACCGAGTAGGACCAGGTGAAGTACGAGAAGGGCTGGCCGTGCGAGGCGACGGCGAGGATGTCCCCGTCGGGGGTCCAGCCGCAGACCTTGGTGTCGGTGCTGCCCCAGTAGGTGAGCCGGGTGGCGGGGCCGCCGGACACGGGGACGGTGTGGATCTCCGGGTCGAGGCTGCGCCAGGTGGTGAAGGCGATCTGGCTGCCGTCCGGGGAGAAGCGCGGGTGGCTGACCCGGGTCCGGTCGACGGTCAGCCGCCAGGCGCGCGAGCCCGCGGGGGTCAGGGGGGAGATCCAGAGGTCATCCTCTGCGGCGAAGCAGAGCAGGTCACCGTAGAGGTGCGGGAAGCGGAGGTACGCGGCATCGCTCACTTATCCATGCTTTTCCGCTTGGCGGGGTGCGGCAACTTGGGTTTCCCTTCGGGCGCGACCGGCTCACGACTCGGGGCTCCGCCCCGGACCCCCTCCTCAAACGCCGGAGGGGCTGGTTCTGTGACCCGGGACACGTACGAAACGGTTTCGTTTCGCTAAGGCGTGGGCGTACAGTCTCTGGAGTACGAAACCGTTTCGTTTACCCAGATCGCCCAGAGCCCCGGGAGGGAGTGCCATGGCAGAGACCGCTCCACGTCGCAGCCGGATCACCCCCGAGCGCGAGGCCGAGCTCTACGGAGCCGTCCTCGACCTGCTGCGCGAGACGGGCTACGACGCCCTGACCATGGACGCCATCGCGGCTCGTACGAAATCCAGCAAGGCCACCCTCTACCGCCAGTGGGGGAGCAAGCCCGAGCTGGTCGCCAAGGCGCTGCGCTTCAACAAGCCCGTCAGCTTCGCCGAGATCGACACCGGCACGCTGCGCGGCGACTTCCACAAGATGGTGGAGCTCGGCGACGACTGCGAGATGGAGAAGGACTCCGCGCTGATGCGGGGTCTCGTCCATGTCGTCCACGACAATCCCGATCTCCACAAGGCGATGCGGGACCTGATGATCGAGCCCGAGATCACCGGGCTGAACGTACTGCTGCGCCGTGCGGTGGACCGGGGCGAAGTGGCCGCGGACAACCCCGCGTTGGAGTACGTCATCCACATGCTGGTCGGTGCCTTCATCGCCCGGCACATGGTCGAGGAGAAGCCCATGGACAAGGCCTTCCTCGGTTCCTACATCGACGCCGTCGTGCTCCCCGCCCTCGGCGTCTGACCGTCCGCCCCCTGCAGAACCCGTACAGCCCCAACTGACGCACCGCTCACGTCGTCGGGCTGGTTTGCCCTGCCCTGATACGCCCCCACGACCTGACCGGGAGTACGCCCAAGTGGCCACTTTCCTCTACAAGCTCGGCCGCCTGACGTTCAGGCGCCGGCGCTTCGTCGCCCTCATATGGGTGGCACTGCTGGCCCTCGCGGGCTTCGGTGCCGCCTCCGCGTCGACCGCGACCTCCAGTTCCTTCTCCATTCCGGGTACGGAGGCGCAGAAGGCCTTCGACCTGCTCGACCAGCGCTTCCCGGGCGCGAGCGCCGACGGGGCCACGGCCCGCGTGGTGTTCAAGGCGCCGGACGGCCAGAAGGTGACCGACCCCGCCAACAAGAAGGCGATCGAGGACACCGTCAAGGACCTCAAGTCCGGGTCCGACCAGGTGGTTTCGGTCGTCGACCCGTTCGCGCCCAAGTCCGGCGCGCTCAGCAAGGACGGTACGACGGCCTATACGCAGGTCTCGTACAAGGTCAGCGGCATGGAGCTCAGCGAGCACACCAAGGACGAGCTGAAGGAGACCGGCAAGGCGGCCAAGGCCGACGGGCTCCAGGTGGAGATCGGCGGTGACGCGCTGCAGGCCGTGCCCGAGACGGGCGCCGGCGAAATCATCGGCATCGCGATCGCCGCGATCGTCCTGGTCATCACCTTCGGCTCGCTGGTCGCCGCCGGGCTGCCGCTGCTCACCGCGATCATCGGCGTCGGCATCGGCGTCTCGACGATCACCGCGCTGGCCAATGTGCTGGATCTGGGCTCCACGACTTCGACGCTCGCGATGATGATCGGGCTCGCGGTCGGCATCGACTACGCGCTGTTCATCGTCTCCCGCTACCGGGCCGAGCTGGCCGAGGGGCGCGAGCGCGAGGAGGCGGCCGGACGGGCCGTCGGCACCGCGGGCTCGGCGGTGGTCTTCGCCGGACTCACGGTCGTCATCGCCCTGGTGGGCCTGGCCGTGGTCAACATCCCGATGCTCTCGAAGATGGGCTTCGCGGCGGCCGGCACGGTGGGCATCGCCGTCCTCATCGCGCTGACGCTGATCCCGGCGCTGCTCGGGTTCGCGGGCAAGCGGGTGCACGGCCGCAAGGCGCGCAAGGCCATGGCTTCCGGAGACCTCACGAAGGGCGAGGAGAAGCCGAACGCGGGCACCCGCTGGGCGCGCTTCGTCCTGCGCCGTCCGATCTGGGTGCTGCTCGTCGGCGTCATCGGCCTGGGCGCGATCGCCCTGCCCGCCTCCAGCCTGGAGATGGGCCTGCCCGACGACGGCGCCCAGCCGACCTCGACGACCCAGCGCCGCGCGTACGACGCGCTCTCGGACGGCTTCGGGCCCGGCTTCAACGGCCCGCTGATGGTCGTCGTCGACGGCGACAAGGCCGCCGCCGACCGCACGGTCGACGACATCAAGGGCATGTCCGGAGTCGCCGCCGTCACCCCGCCCACGCTCAACAAGGACGGGAACACCGCGATGATCACGGTGGTCCCGAAGGACCGCCCGTCCTCGACGCAGACCGAGGACCTGGTCCACGAGATCCGCGGCGCGGGCGGCGACATCAAGGCCTCCACCGGCGGCGAGGTCCTGGTCACCGGCCAGACCGCCATGAACATCGACTTCTCGCAGAAGATGAACGACGCGCTGCTGCCCTACCTGGCGCTCGTCGTCGGCCTCGCCTTCCTGCTCCTGATGGTCGTCTTCCGCTCGGTCCTGGTCCCGCTCAAGGCCGCGCTCGGCTTCCTGCTCTCGGTGGTCGCCGCGCTCGGCGCGGTCGTCGCGGTGTTCCAGTGGGGCTGGCTCGGCTCGCTCTTCGGCGTCGAGCAGACCGGCCCGATCATGTCGATGATGCCGATCTTCATGGTCGGCGTGGTCTTCGGCCTCGCGATGGACTACGAGGTCTTCCTGGTGACGCGGATGCGCGAGGCGTACGTCCACGGGGAGCGGCCCGGACAGGCCATCGTGACCGGCTTCAAGCACGGGGCCCGGGTGGTCACGGCCGCGGCCGTCATCATGATCGCGGTGTTCTCCGGCTTCATCGGCTCCAGCGAGCAGATGGTCAAGATGATCGGCTTCGGCCTCGCGATCGCGGTGTTCTTCGACGCCTTCATCGTGCGCATGGCCATCGTGCCGGCCGTCCTCGCGCTGCTCGGGCACCGGGCCTGGTGGCTGCCGAAGTGGCTGGACAAGGTGCTGCCCAACGTCGATGTCGAGGGCGAGCAGCTGCAGAAGTCGAAGGCCGCGGAAGACCCGGACGGGGACCGGGAGTTGGTCGGCGTCTGAGCCCTACTGGGGGATCGAGGTGGCGGTCGTGTAGGTACGACGCAGGAACCGCGTGAGCGGGACCGAGTCGAACTGCACGACCGCCACTTCGTGCTCCGCATGGAACTCGATCACCGTCTGGACCCGTCCGCACGGCCAGATCCGTACGTCCCCGCTTTCGGCGGGGGCGCGCATGCCCTGCTCCAGGAGCTCCCGGGAGAACTTCCACTCCTGCCCGCCGGGGGAGCCGGGGAAGCTGATCATCACCGTGCCGGGAGTGGGCTCCGGGTCGTAGCGCAGCGCCACGCGTACCGCATGGTGACCGCCGGGGCCGTCGTCCGCGACGATGTGCCCTCGTGCCCACTCCTCGACGACGGACATGCGGCTCCTTACCGTGGCGACGACTGGCTGTGGACCAGTCATTAACTTAAGTCCCTAATGTCCCATATTTACCCGTCTATGGGGTAGCGCTAATTGTGTGGAGTGCGCTCTTGCAAGCGCCTCGCAACAGCGGACTATCATCAAACGGTTCTGCGCCCTGCCAGGAATCCAGAACGACCGCCGTTCCGAACCACCGAAGCCCGACCGACCGCAGAAGCGGAGCCCTGCCCATGCATGTACCCGACGGATTCATCAACGCACCTGTTTCCGCGGTCGCCGGAGTCGTGGCCGCGGGCGCCGTCGCCGTATCCCTGAAGGGCGCGCGCCGGGAGCTGGACGAGCGCACCGCGCCCCTCGCGGGCCTGGTCGCCGCCTTCATCTTCGCGGTCCAGATGCTGAACTTCCCGGTCGCCGCCGGCACCAGCGGGCATCTGCTCGGCGGGGCGCTCGCGGCGATACTCGTCGGGCCCTTCACGGGCGTGCTCTGCATCTCGGTCGTGCTCCTCATGCAGGGCGTGCTCTTCGCGGACGGCGGGCTCACCGCGCTCGGCGTGAACATCACGGTGATGGGCGTGGTCACGACGGTCGTCGCGTACGCCCTCTTCCGTGGCCTGGTGAAGGTCCTGCCGCGCGGCCGCCGCTCGGTGACCGTGGCGTCCTTCGTCGCCGCGCTGGTCTCCGTGCCCGCCGCGGCCGCGGTCTTCACGCTCGTCTACGCCGTCGGCGGCACCACGGACGTGCCCACCGGCACCGTCTTCACCGCCATGGTCGGCGTGCACACCCTCATCGGCCTCGGCGAGGCGGCCATCACCGCCGCCACGGTCGGCGCGGTCATCGCGGTCCGCCCCGACCTCGTGCACGGCGCCCGGGGCCTCACCGCCCCGCTCAAGCTGCGCGTCGGCGGCGAGCTGGTCGATGCCGCGCCCGCCGCGGCCCCCGTCACCGTCGGCCGCTCCCCGCGCAAGGTGTGGATCACCGGCCTCGTCGCCTCCCTGATCCTCGCGGGCTTCGTCTCCTTCTACGCCTCGGCCAGCCCCGACGGCCTGGAGAAGGTCGCCGCCGACAAGGGCATCGACAAGAACGTCGAGGACCACGCCGCCAAGGACTCCCCGCTCGCCGACTACGGCGTCAAGGACGTCACCGACGCCCGGCTCTCCGGCGGCCTCGCGGGCGTGATCGGTGTCGGCGTCACGGTGGTCGTGGGCACGGGCGTCTTCTGGGTCGTCCGCAAGCGTCGTACGCCGACCGAGGCCGCCGAGGCCCCGGTCGCGGAAACGGTCTGACGGCATGGGCGCGGGCCACGCACACCGCCTCTACCGGCACGGGCACTCGCCCGTGCACGCGCTGCCGCCGCACTGCAAGCTGGCCGCCGTGTTCTGCTTCGTGCTCGTCGTCGTCTCGACGCCGCGCGAGGCGATGTGGGCGTTCGGCCTGTACGCGGTGCTGCTCGGCGCCGTGGCGTACGCGGCCCGCGTCCCGGCCGGCTTCCTGCTCAAGCGGCTCCTCATCGAGGTGCCGTTCGTGGCCTTCGCCGTGCTCATGCCGTTCGTCGCGCAGGGCGAGCGGATCGACGTCCTCGGTCTCTCGCTGAGCGTCAACGGACTGTGGGGCGCCTGGAACGTCCTCGCCAAGGGCACCCTCGGCGTCGCCGCCTCCGTACTCCTCGCCTCCACCACCGAGCTGCGCGAACTGCTGCTCGGCCTGCAGCGGTTGAAGCTTCCGCCGCTGCTCGTCCAGATCGCGTCCTTCATGATCCGGTACGGCGACGTCATCACCGACGAGATGCGCCGGATGCGGATCGCCCGCGAGTCCCGCGGCTTCGAAGCGCGCGGGCTGCGCTCGTGGAGCGTCCTCGCGAAGTCGGCGGGCGCGCTCTTCATCCGCTCGTACGAGCGTGGCGAGCGCGTGCACCTGGCGATGGTCAGCCGGGGATACGCCGGGTCGATGCCGGTCATCGACGAGGTGACGGCCTCGCGTGCGCAGTGGACGTACGCCCTGACCCTGCCGCTCGCCGCTCTCGCCGTATGTCTGTTGGGATGGACCCTGTGACTGCATCTCTTGAGGTCTCCGGCCTCGCCTACGCCTACCCGGACGGCCACCAGGCCCTCTTCGGCGTCGACTTCTCCCTCGGCCGGGGCGAGCGCGTCGCGCTGCTCGGCCCGAACGGCGCGGGCAAGACCACCCTCGTCCTGCACCTCAACGGCATCCTCCAGGCGGGCGCGGGCTCCGTCACCGTGGCCGGACTCCCGGTCGAGAAGCGGAACTTCGCGGCGATCCGCCGCCGGGTCGGCATCGTCTTCCAGGACCCCGACGACCAGCTCTTCATGCCGACCGTCCGCGAGGACGTCGCGTTCGGGCCCGCGTCCGCGGGAGTGCGCGGGCCCGAACTCGAAGCCTGTGTGCGCAAGTCGCTCGCGCTTGTGGGCATGGAGGACTTCGCGGACCGGCCGCCGCACCACCTGTCCTTCGGCCAGCGGCGCCGGGTGGCCGTCGCGACCGTGCTCGCGATGGAGCCGGAGATCCTGGTCCTGGACGAGCCGTCGTCCAACCTCGACCCCGCCTCGCGCCGCGAACTGGCCGACATCCTGCGCTCGTTGGACGTCACCGTCCTCATGGTCACGCACGACCTGCCGTACGCCCTCGAACTGTGCCCGCGCGCGCTCGTCCTCAGCGACGGCGCGATCGTGGCGGACGGGCCGACGGCCGAGCTGCTGTGCGACGAGGAGCTGATGCGGGCGCACCGCCTGGAGCTGCCGTTCGGGTTCGATCCCCGGTCGGCGTCCACGCGGCCCTGACGCGTTCGCGCCTGGCGCGGTCGCGCCACGGAATCCGGGTCGCATGCCGGGTACACGTACCGCTAGCGTGCGGGCCATGAGCAACCAGGACACCGCCGCCCATCCCCGTTTCGCCGAGGCCCTGAAGGAACTGGGCCTCGGCGAGCTGCTGCCCGCCGTACGCACCTTCCCCGAGGCCACCCGGACCGCCGCGCAGGCCGCCGAGGCCATCGGCTGCGAGCTCAGCGAGATCGTGAAGTCGCTGATCTTCGCTGCCGACGGCGTGCCGGTGCTCGTTCTCATGGACGGGGCCTCACGGGTCGATGTGGAGCTCGTGCGCCGGGAGTTGGGCGCCGAGAAGGTCAAGCGTGCGGACGCCGATCTGGTCCGGGAGACCACCGGGTACGCGATCGGCGGGGTGCCGCCCTTCGGCCACCGCACCCGCACCCGCGTCCTCGCCGACCGGGGTCTGCTCGACCACACCGTGGTCTGGGCCGCGGCCGGCACGCCGCACGCCGTGTTCCCGCTCGACCCGAAGAGCGTGATCGCGCACGCGGGCGCCACGCTCGTCGACGTACGCGAAACGCAGTCCGCGCAGTGACGCCCCTGGTCGCGGCGGCCGTGGTGCTCGCCGCCGTCACACACGCCAGCTGGAACGCGATAGCCCACCACATCAAGGACCAGCTGCTCGCCTTCACCCTGCTCACCGGCGGCGGGGCGCTGATCGGGGCCGTGCTCGCCTGCTTCGCGCCGATGCCCGCGGCCGGCGCCTGGCCCGCGCTGATCGCCTCGGCGTTCCTGCACGTCCTCTACCAGGCGCTGCTCATGCGGTCGTTCTCGCTCGGCGACTTCGGGCAGATGTATCCGATCGCGCGCGGCACGGCCCCGCTCGTCGTCACCGTCGCGGCCGCGGTCTTCGTGGGGGAGCGCATCGACGCCTGGCAGACGGTGGGCGTCGCGGTGGCCTGCACCGGTCTGGTCGGCGTCGCCCTGTGGGGGATCAAGGGCTCCGGCAAGCTGCCGCACTGGCCGGCGCTCCTGGCCGCCCTCGCGACGGGGCTCTCCATCGCGGCGTACACCGTGGTGGACGGGGTCGGCGTACGGGCGTCGGGCACGCCGCTCGGCTACATCGCCTGGCTGATGATCCTGGAGGGCGTCGCGATTCCCGCGTACGCACTCCACCGTCATCGCGGTCAACTGCCGTCGCTGCTCCGGCCGTACGCCCTGCGGGGGCTGCTCGGCGCCGCCCTCTCCGTGGCCGCGTACGGCCTGGTCCTGTGGGCCCAGACCCGCGCCGCGCTCGCGCCGATCGCGGCGCTGCGGGAGTCGTCGATCATCGTGGGGGCGGGGATCGGGGCGGTGTTCTTCAAGGAGAAGTTCGGGGCGCCCAGGATCGCGGCGGCGGGGCTGATGGTGGTCGGGATCGGGCTGATGCTGCACTCGGCGTGAGCCTTCGGTGGAGCCCCACGGTGGGCCCCCCAGTGGAGCCCCATGGTGGCTCAGAGCGAGGCCCGCACCGCCCGCACCAGCGCCTGCGCACGCGGGTCCGCCGTGACTCCCTTTTGCAGACCATTGGTCACGTAGCCGAAGGCGATCCCCGACTCCGGGTCCGCGAAGGCCAGCGGCCCGCCGCGCCCCGGGTGACCGAAGGAGCCGGGGGCGAGCAGCGGCGAGGCCGAGCCGTGCAGCATGTAGCCCAGGCCGAAGCGGGTGTTCACGACGAGGACGCGGTCCGGGCCCGCCGACTCCTCGGTGCGGGCCATCGCGACCGTCGCCGGGGCGAACAGCCGGGCGTGGCCGTCGACTTCGCCGATCAGCGAGGCGTAGAAGCGGGCCAGGCCGCGGGCGGTGGCGATGCCGTTCGAGCCGGGCAGCTCCACCGCGTGGTACGCGGGCGCGTTCTCGTCCGTGGGCGCGAGGGCGCCGAACGCCCGGCGGGTCAGCGACTCGGGGTCCGCGTACGCCTCGGAGACGCTTCGCTTGGGCCTCAGGCGCAGGCCGCCGACGCTTTCCGGGGTCTCCACCCGCCCGGCCCGCCCCACCCGGTGGGCCTCCGCGTCGGGCAGCCCGAGCCAGAACTCCAGGCCGCGCGGGCGGGCCAGCTCCTCGTCGATCCAGCGACCGAGGGAGCGGCCCGTGACCCGGTGCACGAGCTCGCCGACGAGCCAGCCGAAGGTGTGCGGGTGATAGCCGTGAGCGGTGCCGGGCGCCCAGTGCGGGGCCTGCGCGGCGACGACGGCCGGGGCGTCGCCGAGCTCCTCGAAGCGGACCGGGCGGTCCAGGGCGGGCACGCCGGCCCGGTGGGCGAGGAGGTGCCGCACCAGCGTGCGCTCCTTGCCGTTCGCCTTGTACTCGGGCCAGTACGTGCCGACGGGCGCGTCCAGGTCGAGGAGTCCGCGCTGGTGCAGGAGCAGCGGGACGGCGGCGGCGACACCCTTGGTGGCGGACCGCACGATGTGGGCCGTGCCCTGCTCCCAGGGGGCGGCGGAGTCGAGATCCCTGGTCCCGCCCCACAGGTCCACGACGGGCTGCCCGCCGCGGTACACGGTGACCGCGGCGCCGCGCTCACCGAGCCCGTCGAAGTTGCGTATGAACGCCTCTCGGACGGGCTCGAAGCCCGGCGCCACTGTGCCTTGGACGTCCACGCCCGTACTCCCGTTCTCGCTTGACCGACCCCCCATGGTGCAACGCCCGCGCATTCGGTGCGATTCCGGGGCCCGCGCAAGGTCGCCTTGCAGGTGGGGCAGAAACAGAGTGGGGGTCCGGGGCGCCGCCCCCGGACCCCCACTCCTCAAACGCCGGAGGGGCTGAATGGCTACCGCAGCATCGTCGCGACCAGCGGCCCCGCCGATTTGCCGCCCCGCCCGCCCTCCTGGACCACCGCGGCCGAGGCCAGGTCGCCCCGCCAAGCGGTGAACCAGCCGTTGGGCTTCTCCTGCCCGTCGACCTCGGCCGAGCCCGTCTTGCCGCCGATGTCGGGACCGAGCCCCGCCATCGCCTCGGCCGCCGAGCCCGACGTCGCCGTATAGGTCAGCAACGTACGCAGCTGCGACTGGGCCTCGGCCGACAGCTTGCGCGGCGCCGTCGCCAGCGTGCGGCCGTCCACGTCCGGGGAGACCAGATAGGGCTGGTGGAAGGTGCCCGTCTTGGCCGTCGCGATGATCGAGGCGACGTTCAGCGGGTTCATCCGGACCCCGCCCTGCCCGATCAGCGAGGCGGCCATCTGCGCGTCGGACTGCACCGGCACCGCCCCGTCGAAGGACGAGACGCCGATCTGCCAGTTGCCGCGCCCGAGCCCGAAGACCTCCTGGGCCTGCTTGGTCAGGTCGTCGTCCTTGAGCTTCTCGGCCTGCGAGATGAAGGCCGTGTTGCAGGACGCCGCGAAGCTGGAGCGGAACGTGCCGTTCTTGATGTCGAATTCCTCGACGTTCTGGAACTTCCAGCCGCCGTACGAGGCGTACTTGGGGCACGGGTGCGGCTTGTCGATCGACGCGATCTTCTTTTCGAGCAGCATCGAGGCGCTGACGATCTTCATCGTGGAGCCGGGGGCCAGGGAGCCCTGGAGCGCCACGTTCATGCCGGTGGGGTTGGAGTTGGCGGCGGCGAGGATCTCCCCGGTGGACGGCTTGAGCACGACCACGGCGGCCCGCGAGCGCTTGGCCACCTCCTGCTCGGCCTTGGCCTGCAGGGCCGGGCTGATGGTGGTCTTCACCGTGCCGGGGGTGCCCTCGGACAGGGTGAGCAGGGTCTTGTCGGGCAACGCCTTGCCGTCGTCGCCCTTGGCCTTGTCCTTCGACTTGTCCTTGTCGGAGGCCTTCGCGGAGTCCTTGCGGACGATCCGCAGCTCGATGCCCGCCTTGCCGCCCGCCTTGTCGCCGAACTTGTCGCGCAGCCCGTCGAGGACCGAGCCGAGCGAGGGGTACTTCTCCTTCGTCAGCTCGCCGCCGTCGCGGTCAACTGCCTTGATCGGCGGGGTTCCCGCCGCACCGGCCTGCAGGGTGTCGCCGTCCTTGAGACCCGGGTGCACGACGGACGGCTGCCAGTGGACGACCGGCTTTCCGTTCTTCTTGTCGCGTACGACGGTGAGTTCGGAGCCGTACGAAAGCGGCTTGCTCTTTCCCTCGTACGAGGCAACCGCGGAGACCTCGAAGGGCACCTTGGCGCCCTGCGCGGAGCCCGGCTTCAGCTTGACCTCGCTGAGGTGCGCGTCCTTCTTGTAGCCGGTGAGCGCGGCGCTCGCGGCCGCCGAGTCGTCCGTCAGCCCGGCCGCGCCCGCCGCGTCGCCCTTGGCCCACGCGGCCAGGAACTTCTCGGTGGTGGCCCGGACTTCGGACTTGCTCGGCGGCCCCTGCTCGACGGAGTCGTGGCCCGTGGCCTGCGAGGATTCGCCCGCCGTGCCCTCGCCGGAGCCGGACAGCGCGTACGCGGTGAAGCCCGCCCCGGCCGCGACCACGGCGACGGCTCCGCCGATCACGGCGGCCTTGGCCCCCTTGGGCAGGTCCTTCAGACCCGCCCACGCATTGGTGGCCGAACCGTTCTCCGGTTCGACGCGCCTTCTCTTGCCCACAGCTCCTCCGCAGATGCCCCACGCCCGGCCAGTCCGGGCACCCTATACGCGGCCGGGAGGGTCAGGAGCCCGCGCGCAGCACCTCCGCGACGATGGGGCCGGCCGCGTCGCCGCCGTGGCCGCCCTGCTCGACCAGCGCGGCCGCGGCGACGTTGTCCCGGTACCCGGCGAAGGAGCTGTTGGACTTGGCCGCACCATCGACCTCCGCCGAGCCCGTCTTCGCACCGATGTCGCCGCCGAGGCCGGCCATCACCCTGGTGGCGGTGCCGATGTTGGAGGTAGCGGTCAGCCGCATCATCTGGCGCAGCTGGACTGCCGTGCTCCCCGACAGGGGCTTGGCGGTGGCCAGTTGGCGGTCCCCGTAGCTCGCCGGTACGAGGATCGGCTGGTGGAAGGCGCCCGCCTTCACCGTCGCGGCGATCGACGCCAGGTTGAGCGGGTTCATCTGAACTTCGCCCTGACCGATCAGGTTTTCCGCGGTGGTACCACCGCCCGAGGCCGGAACCCTGCCGTCGAACGACTCTATGCCGGTCTGCCAGTTGGCGCCGATACCGAAGTAGTTGCGTGCCTCGTTGGTGAGGTCGTCGACCTTCAGCTCGTCGGCGTACTTCACGAACGCCGTGTTGCAGGAACGGGCGAAGCTGTTGGCGAGCGTGGCGTTCTCGTTGGGCTGCATGCCCTTCAGATTGCCGATGGTGCGCGATTGCCAGGTGGCGGTGGGCGGGCACGGGGCCGGCTTGTCCGCCGAGGTCACGCCCTGGTCGATGAGGGTGGCCGCCGAGACCATCTTCATTGTCGAGCCAGGGGCCAGTGTTCCGCTGAATGCCGTGTTGAAGGGCTGCTCGTTGGCCACCGCGAGGATGTCGCCGCTGCTGGGCTGGATGGCGACCACCGAGGACTTCGGGTACTTGGAGACGGCCTTCTCCGCGGCTGCCTGCACGGTGGCGCTCAGCCGGGTCCGCAGCAGGGCAGGCTTGCCCTTCTCAAGAGTGAGCAGAGTCTCGTCGGGATCGCTGTCACCGGCCCGCTCTATCCACAGCTCGACGCCGGGCTTCCCGCCCGCGTCTTCGGCGTACTTTTCGCGCAGGGCGCCCAGGATCGGCCCGAGCGAGGGGTACTTGTCCTCGGTCAGCTCCTTGCCGTTCCGGTCGAGCGCCTTGATCGGCGCGGCTTCCGCCTCGCCCAGCTTCAAGGTGTCGTCCTTCTTGAGGTCGGGGTGCACGACGCTCGGGTCCCAGTCCACCAAGGGCTCCTTGGTGGTGTTGCCACGGACGACCTTCAACGAGCTCTCGTACGAGAAGGTCTTGCTCTTCCCCTCGTACGTCGCCGTCGCCGAGACCTTGTACGGCACCTGCGTGCCGGACGCCTTGCCCGGTGTCACCTTCACCTTGGAGAACGTGCCCAGCAATCCGGTCGCATCGCTCGAGAAGTTGGTGAGTCGGGCGGCGTCGTCCGCCTTCCCGTTCTCCCACGCCTCGAAGAACTTCCCCGTGACATCCCGGACTTCGTCCGCGGACGGCGGCCCCGACTTGTCGGAAGTCGAGCCACCAGGGCCACCAGAGCCCCCCGAGTCCGTACTCAGCAGATTCCAGGCGCCATATCCCGCCCCGCCCACCATCAAGGCGAATACCCCGCCGATGATGGAAAGCCTTGCCCCATTGCGCATGTCGCGCTCCCCTCCCCAGGGCCTGTTGAACGTGTTCAACAGGAAGTTATGAGGGGCAGACTACGTGGCGTGAGGGGCTGAAGGGCCTTTCGTTATGCGAACGGGATGGACCCGGAATCCGCCCGGCTAGACCCAGGTGTCGAACCACATCCGCGCCCGCCATTGATCGACGGTGATCGTCTGGCCGGTATAGAGCGGCCAGAAATAGATGAAGTTCCACACGATCAGCAGGACGAGCACGCCCGCCCCGACCGCGCCCACCACCCGGCGCCGCTCCGACGACCCCTGGGGGCCGAGGATCGCGCCGATCATCATGGCGACCGCGAGACAGAGGAAGGGCACGAACACGACCGCGTAGAAGAAGAAGATGGTCCGCTGCTGGTACATGAACCACGGCAGGTACCCGGCCGCGACCCCGCACAGGATCGCCCCGGCCCGCCAGTCGCGGCGGAAGGCCCAGCGCCACAGCGCGTACAGGAGGGCGAAGCACGCCGCCCACCACAGCAGCGGGGTGCCGAGGGCGAAGACCTCGCTGGCGCACTTGCCGGCCGTGCCCGCCATCTGGGCCGTGCAGCCGTCCTGATTGGCCGTCGGGGACTCGTAGAAGTACGAGACCGGGCGGCCGAGGACCAGCCAGCTCCAGGGGTTGGAGTCGTACTGGTGGCCCGAGGTCAGGCCGACGTGGAACTTGTAGACCGTCTGCTCGTAGTGCCACAGGCTGGGCAGCCAGTCCGGCAGGAAGCCCCAGCCCTTGCCCTCGGTGGCGGCCCAGTTCCGGTAGTAGCCGTCCTTGCTGAGGATCCAGCCGGTCCAGGACGCGAGGTACGTGACGAGCGCGACCGGCACCGTCGAGAAGAAGGCCGGCGTCACGTCCCGCTTGAGCACCGCCAGATAGGGCCGCGCGGCCCCCGCGACCCGGCGCGCGCCGACGTCCCACAGGACCGCCATCAGGCAGAACGCGACCATGATGTACAGGCCGTTCCACTTGGTGCCGGCGGCGAGGCCCAGGCTGACCCCGGCCGCGATCCGCCACGGCCGCAGGCCGAGCCGCAAGGTCTCGGCGACGTGCACGTCGGGACGTACGACGCCTTCTTCGTCGGTCGGCAGCGCGGCCGCGAGACGGCGGCGCGCCCAGTCCCGGTCGATCACCAGGCAGCCGAACGCGGCGAGCACGAAGAACATCAGGATCAGGTCGAGCAGCGCCGTGCGGCTCATCACGAAGTGCAGCCCGTCCACCGCGAGCAGCCCGCCCGCCAGACAGCCGAGGAACGTCGAGCGGAACAGCCTGCGCCCGATCCGGCACAGCATCAGGACCGACAGCGTGCCGAGCACCGCCACCATGAAGCGCCAGCCGAACGGCGTGAAGCCGTGCAGCCACTCGCCGAGCCCGATGACCCACTTGCCGACCGGCGGATGCACGACGTACGAGGCGTCGTGGCCCAGCGGGGTCGACGAACCCTGCTGGATCACCGCGTCGTTGACGTCGAGATTGCCGATCTTCTTGGGCCAGTTGACCTCGTAGCCGCGGTGCCAGAGCGCCCACGCGTCCTTCGCGTAGTACGTCTCGTCGAATATCACCTTCCGCGGCGAGCCCAGATGCCAGAACCGCATGACCCCGGCGACCAGCGCCACGAGCAGCGGCCCCACCCACGCCATCGCCCGGTTCAGCGGCGCGATCCGCTCGGCGGGCACCCCGAACACGGCCCAAAGGCGGGGGCTCGGCTCGGTGTAGGGCGGCACCAGGCGGGCGCGCACATCGGCTCTGGGCCCCGCGACGTAGCCGAACCGGCGCAGGCGGCGCTGCCAGGTCGGCGCCTGCTGAGGGGCTGCCTCGCCCTGTTGGGCGTCGGGGGAGTCCGTGGTGGACGCTGCACTGGTCACCGCGCCATCGTAGGGAACCGGGCTGTGCGAGTCCCGCCCTCCCGTCTCCCGCCACCACCCTCAATCGAATCCCTACGGGATATACCCCCTTCTGCCCGTGCAGGGCCTTGCGCCATCGGCCGCGCGAAGGGTGCCCGGATTCCCTGCGAGGATGGACGGGTGACAGCAGGAACGCTCGTACTCGCAGGCACCCCCATCGGCGACACCTCCGACGCCCCGCCCCGGCTCGCCGCCGAGCTGGCGGGCGCCGACATCGTGGCCGCCGAGGACACCCGCCGGCTCCGCCGCCTCACCCAGGCGCTCGGGGTGCAGACGACAGGCCGGGTCGTGTCCTACTTCGAGGGCAACGAGTCGGCGCGTACGCCCGAGTTGGTGGAGGCCCTCGCGGAAGGCGCGCGCGTGCTCCTGGTGACGGACGCGGGCATGCCGTCCGTGTCCGACCCCGGCTACCGCCTCGTCGCCGCCTGCGTCGAGCGGGACATCAAGGTCACCGCCGTGCCCGGCCCCTCGGCGGTGCTCACCGCGCTCGCGCTGTCCGGGCTTCCCGTCGACCGCTTCTGCTTCGAGGGCTTCCTGCCGCGCAAGGCCGGCGAGCGCATGAGCCGCCTCAAGGACGTCGCCGACGAGCGGCGCACCCTCGTCTACTTCGAGGCCCCGCACCGCCTCGACGACACCCTCGCCGCGATGGCCGAGGCCTTCGGCGAGACCCGGCGGGCCGCCGTCTGCCGCGAGCTGACGAAGACGTACGAGGAAGTGAAGCGCGGCCCCCTGAAGGAGCTCGCCGAGTGGGCGGCCGAGGGCGTACGCGGCGAGATCACGGTCGTCGTCGAGGGTGCCCCCGAGAGCGCCGAGGAGCTGGACGCGGACGAGCTGGTGCGCCGGGTCCAGGTGCGCGAGGAGGCGGGGGAGCGCCGCAAGGAGGCCATCGCGGCAGTGGCTCTGGAAGCGGGCCTACCCAAACGCGAGGTTTTCGATGCGGTCGTGGCGGCAAAGAATGCGGCTCGACAGTCCCCATGACGCGGCAAAGGACTATCGTGAAAAGCAAAGATTAAGGCGCGTACCAGGCCCTTTCCACATGAGAGGCCAAAGACCGCTCCAATAGTCGACAGGACTGATGCGCGCCGGCCGGGAGAGGCGTCCACTGGTTGTGGGGACGCACCCGTCCCCGGACGTGCTTGTCCAGCGGACAAGAGGAGCTGGCATGAGTGACATCACCACCGGCCGTACAACAGGTGAATCCACCGGCGCGATCGCGACCGTTCAAGAGGCGTACTCCTTCGCCTGCATGCGCTGTGGCTACGGCTGGGAGCAGTCGTACGACATCGAGCACCATGTCGACGCCTCAGGCAATGAATTCGTCATGTATATGGCCGACGGCCAGCGGGTTCCCTCGCCGCTGTCCCGCCCCACCTGCATGAACTGCGGCGGCCACGTCGTGCGCATCATGCAGGCCGGTCAGGTCTCTTCCGTCCTGGACATGCTCAAGCGTCAACACCATGCCCCCAAGCCGCCGAAGCAGTCGAAGGGCGACGGCGACGAGCCGACGAACGACGAGTCGCACCACTGGCATCTGTCGGACCTTCTGCATCCCTTCCAGCACCACCACCGCAAGTCCGAGTGATCCCGGGGGTTCGTAGGATCGGGGCATGAGCCCCAAGCACGACGCCGACGCCGCACCGCCGCTGCCCGAGCCCCTCCGGGTCCCGGTCGCCGACTCGCACACCCACCTCGACATGCAGGCGGGCACCGTCGAGGAGGGGCTGGCCAACGCGGCGGCGGTGGGCGTGACGACCGTCGTCCAGGTCGGCTGCGACGTACGAGGCTCGCACTGGGCGGCGGACACCGCCAAGGCCCACGAGGCCGTGCACGCCGCGGTCGCCCTGCACCCCAACGAGGCCCCGCGCATCGTGCACGGAGACCCCGACGGCTGGTCCCGGCAGGGCGCCCGGGAACCGCTCGGGGACGCGGGCCTCGACGAGGCCCTTGCCGAGATCGACGCCCTTGCGGCACTCCCGCACGTCAAGGGCGTCGGGGAGACCGGGCTCGACTACTTCCGCACCGGGCCCGAGGGCAAGGCCGCCCAGGAGCGGTCGTTCCGCGCCCACATCGAGATCGCCAAGCGGCACGGCAAGGCCCTGGTCATCCACGACCGAGAGGCGCACGCCGACGTGCTGCGCATCCTCAAGGAGGAGGGCGCCCCCGAGCGCACCGTCTTCCACTGCTACTCGGGCGACGCCGCGATGGCCCAAGTCTGCGCGCAGAACGGCTACTTCATGTCCTTCGCGGGCAACGTCACGTTCAAGAACGCCCAGCCGCTGCGGGACGCGCTCGTCGTGGCGCCGCTGGAGCTTGTCCTCGTAGAGACCGATGCGCCCTTTTTGACCCCTGCGCCCTACCGCGGACGGCCTAATGCGCCGTATCTCATTCCGGTCACGTTGCGGGCGATGGCGACGGTCAAGGGCGTGGCCGAGGATGCGCTGGCGACGGCGATTTCCGCCAATACGGCGCGCGCATTTGATTACTGACCGATAACGGCAGAAGGGCCCCGGAAGGGGTCTATCGCTGGGCAGTGCCGCGACACAGCATGATCGGCCTGCTTTGGAGAGTGACGAGAGCTCCGCTAGGTTCTGTCCGCCCGCCCGGACCGCAGCCTGGAGCGTCTTAGTGAGCAATTCGAGGGGCAGTCACCGTCGCGGCGGTGCCGCCGTCTCCGGTCCGTCGTACGTGGATCCGGGGCCGGGGGAGAGCGGTGAGGCCTACGACCGCGACCCGTACGACACGTACCGGCCCGCCTACGAGGCCGCCGCGACGCCGCCCGCCTTCCCCCGCCAGTCCTCCGCGTCGGCCGCCGCCCAGCAGCGCGCCGGCGGCCGCGCCGAGGCGCGTCGGGCCGCCCGGCGCAAGAAGTCCCGCACCGACGCGGTCCGCCCCGACACCCTGCGCAGGCTCGTCCCGCAGGCCCTGGTCGTGGCGTTCCTGGCGGGCGGGACCTCCGCGTTCATCGCCGAGGACAAGGCCGTCGAGCTCTCCGTCGACGGGAAGCCGCGCACCCTGCACACCTTCGCCGACGACGTGCACGAGCTCCTCGAGGACGAGGGCCTGGCCGTCAGCGGCCACGACATCGTCGCCCCCGCCCCCGGCACCGCCCTGGCCAGCGGCGACGAGGTCGTCGTCCGCTACGGCCGGCCCGTGCACCTCACCCTCGACGGCGAGCGCCGCAAGGTCTGGACGACCGCGCACACGGTCGACGGGGCGCTCCGCCAGCTCGGGGTGCGCGCGGAGGGCGCGTATCTGTCGTCCTCGCGCTCCAAGCGGATCGAGCGCGACGGTCTCGAACTGGCCGTACGCACCGAGCGCACGGTCACCGTCATGGTGGACGGCCGCGAGCGCACCCTGCGCACGAACGCGGCGACCGTCCGCGAGGCCGTCGAGGAGGCCGGCATCGAGCTGCGCGGCCAGGACACCACCTCCGTGCCGCCGTCCAGCTTCCCGCGCGACGGCCAGACCGTGACCGTCATGCGGGTCACCGGCACCAAGGAAGTCCGCGAGGAACCCATCGCGTTCGACGTCCAGAAGACCCAGGACGCCTCGCTCTACAGCGGCACCGAAGTCGTCGTCAGCCCCGGCCGACAGGGCGCGCGCCGGGTCACGTACGCCCTGCGCACCGTCAACGGCGTCAAGCAGAAGCCGAAGCGCCTGCAGACCGAGGTGATCCGCGAGCCCGAGACGCAGATCGTGAAGGTCGGCACCAAGGCGCTCCCGACGACCGTGTCCGGCGCCGACCACCTCTCCTGGGACTCCCTGGCGCACTGCGAGTCGGGCGGCCGCCCCGCCGCCACCGACCCCTCCGGGACGTACGGCGGGCTCTACCAGTTCGACACCCAGACCTGGCAGAGCCTCGGCGGCAGTGGCCGTCCGCAGGACGCCCCGGCCGAGGAGCAGACGTTCCGGGCGAAGAAGCTGTACGTGCAGCGCGGCGCCAGCCCGTGGCCGCACTGCGGCGGCCGACTCCACCGCTGAGCGGTCGGCTGTCCGGCTGACCGGGCGGGCCGTCGGGGGCGCTTAGTCTTGATGCCGTGAGCACCACTGAGCCCGACGCCCTCCTCGGCCCCGCCGACATCCGCGAACTGGCCGCTGCCCTGGGCGTACGCCCGACCAAGCAGCGCGGCCAGAACTTCGTCATCGACGCCAACACGGTCCGCCGCATCGTGCGCACCGCGGGCGTCGAGCCCGACGACGTGGTCGTCGAGGTGGGGCCCGGCCTCGGCTCGCTGACCCTGGCGCTGCTCGAGGCCGCGGACCGGGTCGTCGCCGTCGAGATCGACGACGTGCTCGCCGCCGCGCTGCCCGCGACGATCGAGGCCCGGATGCCGGCCCGCGCCGACCGCTTCTCGCTCGTGCACTCGGACGCGATGGTCGTGACGGAACTGCCGGGTCCCGGGCCGACCGCGCTGGTCGCCAACCTGCCCTACAACGTGGCCGTCCCCGTGCTCCTGCACATGCTCGCGACGTTCCCGAGCATCGAGCGGACCCTGGTGATGGTGCAGGCCGAGGTCGCCGACCGGCTGGCCGCGGCGCCCGGGAACAAGGTGTACGGAGTGCCCTCCGTGAAGGCCAACTGGTACGCGGACGTCAAGCGCGCCGGGTCCATCGGCCGCAATGTCTTCTGGCCCGCGCCCAACGTCGACAGCGGCCTGGTGTCCTTGGTGCGGCGCTCCGCGCCGGTCGACACGTCCGCCTCCCGCGCCGAGGTCTTCGCCGTCGTCGACGCCGCGTTCGCGCAGCGCCGCAAGACCCTGCGGGCCGCCCTCGCCGGGTGGGCGGGTTCGGCTGCGGCCGCCGAGGCGGCGCTGGTGGCGGCCGGTGTCTCGCCCCAGGCGCGGGGCGAGGCGCTCACGGTGGAGGAGTTCGCGAAGATCGCGGAGCACAAGGGAGTCTCGTAAGTGAGCGTGACGGTACGCGTACCGGCCAAGGTCAATGTGCAGCTCGCGGTGGGTGGGGCGCGTTCCGACGGCTTTCATGACCTGGCCAACGTCTTTCTGGCCGTGGGGCTGTACGACGAGGTGACGGTGACTCCCGCGGCCTCGCTGCGGGTCACCTGCTCGGGCCCGGGGTCGGACCAAGTGCCCTTGGATTCCTCCAACTTGGCGGCCCGGGCGGCGCTTGCTCTTGCCGAGCGGGCGGGGATCTCGGCTTCTTCCGCTGCCGTGCACATCCACATCGACAAGGACATCCCGGTCGCCGGGGGCATGGCGGGGGGTTCCGCGGATGCCGCGGGGGCGCTTGTCGCGTGCGACGCGCTGTGGGGGCTCGGCACTTCGCGCGGCGAACTGCTCTCCCTCTGCGCGGAGTTGGGGAGCGATGTTCCCTTCTCGCTGGTGGGGGGTGCTGCGCTGGGCGTGGGGCGGGGGGAGCAGTTGACCTCGTTGCCGGTCGGGGGCTCCTTCCACTGGGTGTTCGCCGTCGCTGACGGGGGGCTTTCCACGCCTGCGGTGTACCGGGAGTTCGACCGGTTGTGGGCGGGGCGTTCCGTGCCGGAGCCGGTGGCTTCGGATGCGCTGCTTTCCGCTCTGCGGGTGGGGGATGCGGTGGCTTTGGCCTCGGCCGTGTCCAATGACTTGCAGCCGGCTGCGCTGTCGTTGTTCCCGTCGCTTCGGGAGACGCTGGACGTGGGTATGGCGGCGGGTGCGCTTGCCTCGCTGGTATCGGGTTCCGGGCCGACCACCGCGTTCCTCGCGAAGTCTGCGGAATCCGCGGCTGCGGTGGCGGAGGCGCTGCTCGCCTCCGGGACCTGCCGGGCGGCGCGGGTGGCTTCGGCGCCGGCCGCGGGTGCGACGGTGGTTTGATTTTCCCCACCCCGCCCCTTCCCGAAATCCTGCGGAGCTGTGTCCTCAAACGCCGGACGGGCTGATGAAATCAGCCCGTCCGGCGTTTGAGGACAAGGAGGTCTGGGGCGCAGCCCCAGCCTCCGGAGGATTTCGGGAAGGGGCGGGGTGGGGAACAAGTACTTAGCCCACGGTTGAGTACCCGCACTCTGACGGCACCCCACCGCGGAGCGGCACCGTACAAGTCATGGGAACCGCAAGCCAACTCGCCGCCGCCACGCCGTCCACGCGGGACCGGTACATCGATCTGCTCAGGGTCGGCTCCCTGGGGACGGTCGTCCTGGGCCACTGGCTCATGGCCGCCGTCGGCACGGGCAAGGACGGCCAGGTCGAGATGGGGAACCTGCTCGCCGAAGTGCCGGAGCTGCAACTGCTCACCTGGGCCCTCCAGGTCATGCCGGTGTTCTTCTTCGTCGGCGGCTTCAGCCACGCCCTGAGCTACCGCTCCCTGCGCCGCAAGAGCCCGGACCGAAGCGTGTACTCCGCCTTCCTGCGGGCGAGGCTGCAGCGCCTGCTGCGACCCACCATGGTGTTCATCGTGGTGTGGGGCGCGGCCGCGCTGGCCCTGCAACTCACCGGCCAGGGCGGCGGGTTGCTGGACGCGACCCTGCGCCTCGTCGCCCAGCCGCTCTGGTTCATCGGCATCTACCTCGCGATGGTCGCCTTCACCCCGCCCCTGCTCAAGCTGCACGAGCGCTACGGCTGGGGCGTGTTCGGCGCGCTGGTCGGGGCGGCCGCCACGGTGGACGCCCTGCGGTTCGCGGCAGGCGTGCCCTACGTCGAGTTCCTCAACTTCGCCTTCGTCTGGCTCGCCGTCCACCAGCTCGGCTTCCTGCGCGCCGACGGTCGCATCAAGGTTCCCGCCGCCCTCGCCGGGGCCGGCCTTGCGGGCGCCGCGGCGCTGGTGACGTACGGCCCGTATCCGCTGTCCATGGTCGGGATGCCGGGCGAGCGCATATCCAACATGGCCCCGCCCACCTTCGCCCTGCTCTGCCACGGCCTGTGGCTGGTCGGCGCGGTGGAGCTGGTGAAGGGTCCGGCCACGCGGTGGCTGGAGCGGCCCAAGGTGTGGCGGGGCGTGGTCGCCGCGAACGGGGTGTCCATGACGGCGTTCCTGTGGCACCTCACGGCGATGCTCGGGGTGTACGGGGCGCTCCTCGCGCTCGACGTACCGCTGCCGGAGCCCGCGTCGGCGGCCTGGTGGGCGCAGGTGCCGCTGCGGATCGCGGTCGCGGCCGTGCTGACCGCCGCCCTGGTCGCGGTGTTCCGCACCTTCGAGCGCCCGGCGACCGCGAAGCCGCGCGAGGGCGGTTCGGGCCCGGTGGCGGCGCTCGGGATCATGCTCTGCCTGTTCGGCGTGCTCGGGCTGTCGATGGTCGGCTTCGGCGGGCTGCTGGAGAGCCGGTCGGCGATGCTGATCGCCGTCCACGTCACCGCGCCGTGGGCGGTCGCCATGGCCCTGTTCGGCTGGCTCCTGGTGGAGCGGGCGGGGCGCCGGGCCGCCCGGTAGCCGGGGCGGGGAGGGTGGGCAGTCCGCCGGGTGCGCGCTGCGCCGTACGCTAGGAGATCGATCCATCCCCCGGTACAGGAGTGAAATGGCCGTCAATCTGGTCAATGTCGAGGCAGTCACCAAGGTGTACGGCACCCGTGCGCTGCTCGACGGTGTCTCCCTCGGCGTCTCCGAGGGGGACCGGATCGGCGTCGTCGGGCGCAACGGCGACGGCAAGACCACCCTGATCCGGATGCTCGCCAAGCTGGAGGAGGCCGACACCGGCCGCGTCACGCACAACGGCGGGCTGCAGCTGGGCGTGCTCACCCAGCACGACTCGCTCGACCCCGAGGCGACGATCCGGCACGAGGTCATCGGCGACATGGCCGACCACGAGTGGGCGGGCAACGCCAAGATCAGGGACGTACTGACCGGGCTGTTCGGCGGTCTTGATCTGCCTGGGTTCGGGCAGGGGCTCGACACGGTGATCGGGCCGCTGTCCGGCGGTGAGCGGCGCCGGATCGCGCTCGCCAAGCTGCTCATCGAGGACCAGGACCTGATCGTTCTCGACGAGCCGACCAACCACCTCGACGTCGAGGGCATCTCGTGGCTGGCCCAGCATCTGCGGGAGCGCCGCTCCGCGCTCGTCTGCGTCACGCACGACCGGTGGTTCCTGGACCAGGTCTGTACGCGGATGTGGGACGTGCAGCGCGGTGCCGTGCACGAGTACGAGGGCGGCTACAGCGACTACGTCTTCGCGCGGGCCGAGCGTGAGCGGATCGCCGCCACCGAGGAGACCAAGCGGCAGAACCTCATGCGCAAGGAGCTGGCGTGGCTGCGGCGCGGGGCGCCGGCGCGTACCTCCAAGCCGCGCTATCGCATCGAGGCGGCCAATGAGCTGATCGCCGATGTGCCGCCGCCGCGCGACACCAGCGAGCTGATGAAGTTCGCCAACGCGCGGCTCGGCAAGACCGTCTTCGAGCTCGAGGACGTCACCATCCAGGCCGGTCCGAAGGTGCTGCTCAAGCATCTGACCTGGCAGCTCGGGCCCGGCGACCGCATCGGTCTGGTCGGGGTGAACGGGGCCGGCAAGACCTCGTTGCTCCGGGCGCTCGCCGATGCGCAGCGCACGCAGGGCGAGACGCAGCCCGTGGCCGGGAAGGTCGTCGTCGGCAAGACCGTCAAGCTGGCGTACCTCTCGCAGGAGGTCGGTGAACTCGACCCGAACCTGCGGGTGTTGCAGGCCGTGCAGCAGATCCGGGACCGGGTCGACCTCGGCAAGGGCCGGGAGATGACCGCTGGGCAGCTGTGTGAGCAGTTCGGGTTCAGCAAGGAGAAGCAGTGGACTCCCGTCGGGGACCTGTCCGGTGGTGAGCGGCGGCGGCTGCAGATCCTGCGCCTCCTCATGGACGAGCCCAACGTGCTGTTCCTGGACGAGCCGACGAACGACCTCGACATCGAGACCCTGACGCAGCTGGAGGACCTGCTCGACGGCTGGCCCGGGTCGATGATCGTGATCTCGCACGACCGGTTCTTCGTCGAGCGGACGACGGACCGGGTGTTCGCGCTGCTCGGCGACGCGACGCTGCGGATGCTGCCGCGCGGCATCGACGAGTACCTGGAGCGCCGACAGAAGGTCATCGAGGCCTTCACCCCGGCGCCCGTGTCCGCCCCGGTCAAGGCCAAGGAGACCTCGGCCGCAGACCAGCGCGCCGCGAAGAAGGAACTCCAGAAGATCGAGCGCCAGCTGAGCAAGATGTCCGACCAGGAGACCAAGCTGCACGCCCAGATCGCCGAGAACGCGACGGACTTCGGCAAGGTCGCGGAGCTCGACGCCAAGCTGCGCGAACTGGTCGGTGAGCGCGACGAGTTGGAGATGCGCTGGCTGGAGCTTGCCGAGGACGCCTGATTCCGCGCTCCGGAGCCCGTCTTGGGCGACGTAACGACGGCATTACGGGCCGGTCCTCCCTTGGGAACAGCGGGCGACCGGCCCCGCGTCGTACGGGCTGTGAGTGATAGAAAGAACTCCCGCTCGACAGACGCAGAGTTACGGGAACAATGCCCGATTCGCTCCTTTCCGGGGGGATTTGAACCAACGGAATTGCGGGGGAGGCCGGTTGGGCAGCGACCCGTGTGAAGAGGTACACCGCGATGACCCAGCCGCCTAGTCAGCCACCAGGGTCCCCGGGTGGTTTCGGGGCACCGCAGGACCCCTGGCAGGGGGTGTCCAAGGGACCTGCCCAGCCGCCGGCCGGCCCGCCGCCCGCCGCACCCGTCGGTCCGCCGCCTGCCGCGCCCGCCGGTCCGCCGCCCGCGCAGCCCGGCCCCGGGTACGGGTATCCGCAGGGTCAGCCGCCGCAGCAGCCTCAGCCGCCTCAGGCGCCGCAGCAGCCCCAGCCGGTCGCCGACAATCCGTACGCGCAGCAGGCCCAGCCCGGCGCGTACAACCAGCAGCCGCAGTACGGCTATCCGCAGCAGCCCCAGTTCCCCGGCGCGCCCGTGCCCGGAGCCCCCGGCGCCCCGGGTGTGCCCGCCGGGCCCGTCGGCGGCGGCCCCGGTGGCTTCTTCAAGGGCAAGCCCGCCGTGATCGTCGGCGCGGCCCTCGCCGCCCTCCTGGTGATCGGCGGCGGGGTCTATTTCGCCGTCAGCGGGGACGACGAGAAGCCCAAGGAGCCGGTGGCACACGGCAGCGGCGACCCCGAGCCCAAGGGCGGCGAGGGCAGGCCCACCGGAGAGGGGACGGCCGAGGGCCGCAACAGCGACGCCCCCGACCTCAACGCGGGCCGCCAGGCCGGCGAGGCCAAGGCGTGGATGGCCCTCAGCGACCAGGACCTGCCCGGCAGGGGCGCCGAGCTGATGGACATCTGGGTCGTCGACGACACCGTCGTCCAGGCCGGGTACAAGGCGGTCACCGCCTGGGGCGCGGAGGACGGCAAGAAGAAGTGGAGCGTCCCGCTCGACGCCCCCGTCTGCGACACGCCCCCGACGCCCGGCGCGGACGGCAAGGTCGTCGTCGCGTACGAGAGCGGCAACGACACGAAGAAGCGCTGCAACCAGCTGCAGATGATCGACCTGAAGACGGGCGAGGCCGGCTGGAAGAAGAAGATCGACGAGGGTGACAGCTTCGACAGCACCATCACCCTGGACCTGTCGATCTCCGAGAACACCCTCCTGGTGGCCCGTTCGCTGTCCGGCGCGGGCTACTCGCTCGACAGCGGCGAAGAGCTCTTCAGCCTGAAGAAGGACAAGGGCTGCTTCCCGGGCGCCTTCGCCTCCACCGCGGCCAAGGCCGTGGTCGTCGACTCCTGCGCGGCCAGTGACGACAAGAACGAGCAGCTCAAGGAGATCGACCCGACCTCGGGCGCCGTCAAGTGGCGCTTCAAGACGCCCAAGGGCTACCAGGTCCAGAAGGTCTACTCGGTCGACCCGCTGGTCGTCTCCCTGGTCAACCGGGACAAGAAGGCCTGGACGATCCAGGCGTTCAAGTCCGACGGGCAGCCCCGTTCGCAGATCGACGGCGGCAAGGACACCTTCCTGCAGCGCTGCGGCATGACCATCACCGAGCGCGAACTGCAGAGCTGCATGGGCATGGTGGCGTCCGGCGACACCTTCTACATGGCGACCGAGGAGAAGAAGAGCGGTGACTACGACCGCAGCAACGAGGTAGTCGCCTTCGACCTCGACACCGGCAAGGCCAAGTGGCGCGGCAAGGCCGACGGCGCCCGCTCACTGCTCCCGCTGTACGCGGACGGGTCGGGCCTCGTCGCCTACGTCCAGCCGACCTTCGACACCCCGGGGCAGACCGTGCGGTTCGGCAAGTCGGGCGGCAAGCCGACGGTGCTGCTCCAGCACCCCAAGTCGGCGCAGAGCCAGGAGAACAACCTGGCGATGCTCGGCCAGACCCGCTACCTCGACGGCCGGTTCTACGGTTCGCCCTCACGGCTCTCGGGCCAGGACGACTCGGACACGGGGCAGCTGCTCTCCTTCGGCAAGTGAGGTCGCCGCACTGCCCGTTACCGCACTGCCCGTCACCGCACTGCCCGTCACCGCACCGCCCGTTACCGCACTGCCCGTTACCGCTCCGGGACTCGAGTCCCGCCCTCAAATCCCGTACGTCCAGACGCACTTCCCACGCATTTCAGAGGTAGAAATCCGATGACGCAACCGCCGCAGCCGCCCCAGCCGCCCAACGAGCCCCCGCAGGGCGGCTTCGGCAAGCCGCAGGATCCGCCTCCGGGTGGCTTCGGCGCCCCCGACCCGGGCTACGGCTACCCGCAGACGCCGCCGCCCGCGCCCGCCCCGCAGCAGCCGGGCTACGGCTACCCGGGCGCCCCGGGCCAGCCGCCGACCCCGCCGCCCGGCGCACCCGCCCAGCCGCCGACCCCGCCGCCCGCCCAGCCGGGCTACGGCTTCCCGAGCCAGCAGCCGCAGCAGCCCCAGCAACCGCAGTACGGCACGTACCAGCAGCCCGGCTTCCCCGGTCAGCCCCAGCCGTACAACACCGCCCCGCAGCAGCAGGTCCCCGGTGGCGGCGCTCCGGGCGGCGGCAAGAAGCTCAGCACCCAGATGACCATCATCATCGCGGCGGTCGTCGCGGTGGCCCTGATCATCGGCGCCGGCGTCTGGTTCGCGACGTCGGGCGGCGACGACGACTCGAAGCACGAGGCCAAGAAGTCCGGCGGCACGAACGGCGGCGAGGAGGGCAAGGGCGGCCTCGGCGGTGGCGGCAAGGAGAAGGTGCCGTCCAACACCACGTCGCGGGTGCTCTTCCAGCTGCCGACGCCGGAGATCGGCAAGGACCAGGTCAACGTCGCCGGCTCCTGGCTGACCGACAAGGTCTACGCCAAGAGCGGCAACAGCATGATCGGCGGCTACGACCTCACCGGCGGCAAGGAGCAGTGGAAGCTGCCCCTGGGCGGGCCGACGTGCGCGGGCTCGAAGGAGGTCACCCCGGACGGTCTGGCCGCGGTGATCTTCGAGCCGCGCAAGCCCGACAAGAAGAAGCCGTACGGCTACGGCTGCAGCGAGGTGGCGGTGTTCAACGTGAACACCGGGGAAAAGCTCTGGCAGAAGAACGTCGATGACGGCGACCAGAAGGCGACCTTCTCGGAGGCCGTCATCACCGCCAACACCGTCGCGGTCGGCGGCGGCACCGACGGCGGCGCCGCGTTCGACGTGAAGTCCGGCAAGCAGCTGTGGGCGCCCAAGGCCACCGACACCTGCCGCGACCTCGGCTACACCGGCGGCGACCAGCTCGTGGCCATCCGCAACTGCGGCGAGTACGACAACCCCAAGCTGCAGGCCCAGCTCCTGGAGCCGACCTCGGGCAAGCCGAAGTGGACGTACAACCTCCCGTCCGGCATCGAGTACGCGAGCGTCCTGTCCAGCAAGCCGGTGGTGGTGGGCGTCGACTCGACCGACGCGAGCGCGGGCCCGACCGACTACTTCTCGCTCGACAACAACGACGGCCACATGATCAGCAAGATCGCCGTCAACCCGAAGAAGTACCGGCGCACCTGCAGTTCGACCGAGGTGTCCCTGTGCGAGCAGTTCGCCATCGGCAACGGGCGGCTCTACCTCTCCACCTTCGAGCACCAGGGCACCGGGGAGTACGGCAGCACGAACGAGATCGTCTCCTTCGACCTGAAGACCGGCAAGCAGACCGGCGACAAGGCCGACGCGGGCGAGCGGTACACGATGTTCCCGCTGCGCATGGACGGCAAGAACATCCTGGCCTACAAGATCCCGCCGTACGACAAGGGCGGAAAGATCGTCTCCATCGACGCGGGCACCATGAAGGAGACCCTGCTCCTGGAGAACCCGGGCACCGAGTCGATCCGGGACGCGGAGACCAGCTTCGTTCCGGAATCGGACGAACTGCTCTACGGGAACGGCCGGATGTTCCTCGCGCAGGACATCGTGAGCGCGAGCTCGACCACCCAGAAGAACCTGGCGATGGGCTTCGGCACCGAGTGATTTCGCCGTGACGCAGAACGGCCCCGCCCCTCCCGGGCGGGGCCGTTCTGCGTCCTGCCGGGCTGTTCTGCCTCGTGCGGAGCGGCATGCTGACGCCTATCAGTCCTGTATGGCCGGGATTTCGGCATTCCGAGGGGCTTCTGACCGGTAAGGGGCGCGTAACGTCGAACAAGCGTGTAGCTTCCGGGGGATACAGGAGGGCCGGGGGGCTCCCGCTCAATGGGGTTCGTGGGGACTTGGGGGGTTGCTCTATGGGTGTGCGGCTGATGGTGGTGGATGACCACAGACTGCTCGCCGAGGCACTCGCCTCGGCGCTGAAACTGCGTGGGCACCGGGTACTTGCCGCTGCCGCGCCTGCCGCGGGTGCGGCCGAGCTGGTGGTGCAGCGCTCGCCCGAGGTGTGCCTGATGGGGACGGCGACGCCCGCCGAGCCGGGGATCTTCGACCCGGTGGTGCGGATCAAGCGGGAGCGTCCGCAGGTGGCGGTCGTGGTGCTCGGTCCGGTGCCGTCGCCGCGCGGGATCGCCGCGGCGTTCGCGGCCGGCGCCTCCGGTTACGTACGGCACGACGAGCGCATCGAGGGTGTGGAGCGCGCCATCATGAAGGCCCGGGCGGGCGAGGCCGCGGTGGCGCCTCAGCTCCTTCAGGGCGCCTTCGCGGAGCTGCTCAACCCGGCGGCGCAGCCCGACGACGAGGGCCAGCGGCTCCTGCAGATGCTCACCCCGCGCGAGGTCGAGGTCCTGGTCCGGGTCGCCGACGGCGAGGACACCCGGCTGATCGCGGCCGGCATGGGGATAGCTCCGTCGACGGCGCGTACGCATGTCCAGCGCGTCCTGATGAAGCTGGGCGTCGGCTCCCGCCTCGAGGCGGCGGCCCTCGCCGCGCGCACCGGGCTGCTCGACCGCGCGGGCCCCGTCGCGGGCATGCAGACGGGGCCGGAGTCACCGTCTCAGCAGTGAACTCCGGCCCCGGACAAGGCACTTACTCGACGCCGGATTCGGGGTCCGCCGTCACCTGGGTGGGCCGCAGCTTCAGCCACACCAGGAAGAACAGGCCGAGCGCCAGCATGGCGAGGCCCGTCCAGAGGTTGATGTTGATGTCCTCGGCCTTCTTCAGGTCGGCGTCGGACGCGGTGATCCCGGCGATCGTGACGATCACGCCGTAGACCACGAAGAGCCCGCCGATGATGCGCCGGATGTCGAAGAGCCGGGCCGCGGTCGCGGACTTGCTCTCCAACTCGGAGACTTCGCGCTGCAGTTCAGACATGGTTTTCCTGAGCCTCCCTTTCGGTCAGAAGGAGTACGGGATGTAGCAGGCGGCGGCGAGCACGATCGCGCCCCAGCCGAGCAGGGCGGGCCTGCGGTACCAGGCGTCGTCGCCGTCCTCGGGCGGCTCCTCCATCCCCGGCGAGCGCGTTCCGTACACCAGACCGGCCAGCTCGGCCTCCGGCTTGGGGGCGGTGAAGAGGGTGACCACGACCATGACCACGGCGCCGGCGACGAAGCCGACGATCGCGGAGACGAAGTTGGCGCCCTGGTCGGTCGGGATGTCGATGACGCCCTGCTTGTAGATCCAGAAGTAGTTGACCATCGCGGCCGTGGTGCCCGCGAGCAGGCCCCACACACCGGACTTCATGGAGGCCCGCTTCCAGAACATGCCGATGATGAAGACGACGAACATCGGCACGTTGAAGAAGGAGAACAGGGTCTGCAGGTACCCCATGATGTTCGAGAACGACGAGGCGATGAAGGCCGTCCCGATGGAGGCCAGGACGCCGATCGCGGTGATCAGCCGGCCGAAGCGCAGGTAGTACGCGTCGGGCTTGCCGGTCTTCGCGTACTTGGCCCAGATGTCGTACGTGAACACGGTGTTGAAGGACGAGATGTTCGCCGCCATGCCCGCCATGAAGGCCGCGAGCAGACCGGTCACCGCGATGCCGAGGACACCGTTGGGCAGCAGTTCCTGCATCAGGTAGGGGATCGCGTCGTTGTACGTCAGGTCCGAGCCGGCGGTACCGATCTTCGGGACCAGGACGGCGGCGACCAGACCGGGGATCATCACCAGGAAGACGATGAACATCTTCGGGAAGGCCGCGATCAGCGGGGTGCGCTTGGCCGCGGACAGGTTCTTCGCGGACAGGGCGCGCTGCACCTCGGCGAAGTTGGTCGTCCAGTAGCCGAAGGAGAGCACGAAGCCCAGGCCGAGGATGATCGTCAGCCAGTTGGCGCCGAGCGGGTTGGCGTCACCGATGCCGGTGCCGCCCCAGGCGGTGAGGAAGTTGTCCCCGTGCGACTTCTCGATCGAGCCGGTGAGACCGTCCCAGCCGCCGACCTTCTTCAGGCCGATGATGCAGATCGGGATGAGCGCGGCGAGGATCACGAAGAACTGGAGCACTTCGTTGTAGATCGCCGAGGAGAGACCGCCGATGGTGATGTACGCGAGCACGAAGAGCCCGGCCACCACGATCGCCACCCACTGCGGCCAGCCGAGCAGCGCCTCCACGACGATCGACAGGGCGTACAGGTTGACGCCCGCGATCAGGATCGCGGCGAAGGCGAACAGGACCGAGCTGAGCAGATGTGCGGACTTGTCGAACCGCTGGAGCAGGAACTCGGGGACGCTTCGGACCTTCGAGCCGTAGTAGAAGGGCATCATCACGAGGCCCAGGAAGACCATCGCCGGGATGGCGCCGATCCAGTACCAGTGCACGACGGCCACGCCGTACTGGGCGCCGGTGGCCGCCATGCCGAGGATCTCGGTGGCCCCGAGGTTCGCCGCGACAAAGGCGAGACCCGTGACCCAGGCGGGCAGGGAGCGTCCGGAGAGGAAGAAGTCGAGGCTGGTCTTGACGCTCCGCCGGGCCGCGAAGCCGATGCCGAGCACCACGGCGAAGTAGATCGCCAGGATTGCGTAATCCAGCCCGTTGGTGGGGAGCCGAAGCCCTTCGGCCAGGTATTGCATGGGGGAACTCGCTTCGTTGCGCGAACGTATCTGACCGGAACCTACGCCTCCACGTTCAGAAACTGAACAGTTCTGTTGGGGTTCTTTGTTGGATCGTGATCGGGCGAGGTGGAATGTCCCGGAGTGCCGGGGGTCGGTCCGTTGGTGATCTTGTGGCGATACCGGTAGCGATCCGACAGGGATCCGGCGGTGATCGGTACATTGACGCAGCTGTTGCCTTGTGGTTTGTTGTGTTGAGTTCTGTTTGGTGGACGTGATGGGGAGTCCCTACGTGAAGAAGACCTCGACCCGGCTCGCCGACGGTCGTGAGCTCATCTACTACGACCTCCGCGACGACGTCGTCCGCGAGGCCGTCGACCGGCGTCCCCTGGACGCCGTCGCCACCAGCTCCGAGATCCGGCGCGACCCCCTGCTCGGCGACTCGATCGCGATCGCCTCGCACCGCCAGGGCCGCACCTATCACCCGCCGGCCGACGAGTGCCCGCTCTGCCCGTCCGCGGGCGAGAAGCTGAGCGAGATCCCGGACACCGCCTACGACGTGGCCGTCTTCGAGAACCGCTTCCCCTCGCTGGCCGGTGACTCGGGCCGCTGCGAGGTCGTCTGCTTCACCTCGGACCACGACGCGTCCTTCGCCGACCTCACCGAGGAGCAGGCCGCCCTGGTCCTGGAGGCCTGGACGGACCGGACCGCCGAGCTGTCCCATCTGCCGTCCGTGGCCCAGGTGTTCTGCTTCGAGAACCGCGGCGCCGAGATCGGCGTCACCCTCGGCCACCCGCACGGCCAGATCTACGGCTACCCCTTCGTCACCCCGCGCACCGCCCTGATGCTGCGCTCGCTCGCCCAGCACCGCGAGGACACCGGGGAGAACCTCTTCGACAATCTGCTCGACGCCGAGATGGCCGGCGAGCGGGTCGTCCTGGAGGGCGAGCACTGGGTGGCGTTCGTGCCGTACGCCGCCCACTGGCCCTACGAGGTGCACCTGTACCCCAAGCGCCGGGTGCCGGACCTGCTGGCCCTGGACGACGCGGCGCGCACAGAGTTCCCACAGATCTACCTGGAACTCTTGAGGCGCTTCGACCGGATCTTCGGCCCCGCCGAGCCGCCCACCCCGTACATCGCGGCCTGGCACCAAGCCCCCTTCGCCTCCCTGGAGGAGTACGGCGTGGGCCGGGACGACTTCGGGCTCCACCTTGAGCTTTTCACCATTCGCCGCACTTCCGGCAAGCTGAAGTTCCTCGCGGGTTCCGAATCCGGCATGAGTGTGTTCATCAACGACGTGCCGCCGGAGACCGCGGCAAAGCGACTGCGAGAGGTAGCGAGTTCATGAGCGGGAAGTACCTGGTCACCGGCGGTGCGGGATATGTCGGCAGCGTAGTGGCGGCGCATCTCCTTGAGGCCGGGCATCAGGTCACCGTCCTCGACAACCTCGCCACCGGCTTCCGCGAGGGCGTGCCCGCGGGCGCCGAGTTCATCGAGGGCGACATCAAGGACGCCGCCAAGTGGCTGGACCGCTCCTACGACGCGGTGCTGCACTTCGCCGCCTTCTCGCAGGTCGGCGAGTCCGTCGTGAAGCCCGAGAAGTACTGGGACAACAACGTCGGCGGCACCATGGCGCTGCTCGCCGCGATGCGCGCGGCGGGCGTCAAGCAGCTGGTCTTCTCCTCGACGGCGGCGACGTACGGCGAACCGGTGAACACCCCCATCACCGAGTCCGACCCGACCGCCCCCACCAGCCCGTACGGCGCCTCGAAGCTCGCCGTCGACCACATGATCACCGGCGAGTGCACGGCCCACGGGCTGCGCGCGGTCTCGCTGCGCTACTTCAACGTGGCCGGTGCGTACGGAAGTTACGGCGAGCGGCACGACCCGGAGTCGCACCTCATCCCGCTCGTGCTCCAGGTCGCGCAGGGCCGGCGCGAGGCCATCTCGGTCTTCGGCGAGGACTATCCGACGCCGGACGGGACGTGCGTACGCGACTACATCCACGTCGCCGATCTCGCCGAGGCCCACCTGCTCGCGCTCAAGGCCCCGGCCGACGGCGAGCATCTGATCTGCAACCTGGGCAACGGCGAGGGCTTCTCCGTCCGCCAGGTCATCGAGACCGTCCGCCAGGTCACCGGGCACCCGATCCCCGAGGTCGTGGCCCCGCGCCGCGGCGGCGACCCGGCCGTGCTCGTCGCCTCCGCCGCGACCGCCCACGACCGGCTCGGCTGGCGCCCGTCCCGCGCGGACCTCGCGGGAATCGTCGCCGACGCCTGGGCCTTCGCCCAGCGCGACCAGTAGTTTCAGCGCAGTTCAGGAGAAGGGGCCCGAGGGGTATGAGCGTCGCCGAGCGTTTCGAGGAGCTGTACGGGCAGGCCCCCGAGGGGGTCTGGGCCGCGCCGGGCCGGGTCAATCTGATCGGTGAGCACACCGATTACAACGACGGCTTCGTGATGCCCTTCGCCCTGCCGCACACCGCGCTCGCCGCCGTCCGGCGCCGCGACGACGGGGTGCTGCGGCTGCACTCCGCGGACATCGGCGACGCTCCCGTCTCCCTCGACGTGGACGCGCTGGCACCCGGCGGTCCCGGTGCGTGGACCGACTACCCGGCCGGTGTCGTGTGGGCGCTGCGGGACGCCGGGCACAAGGTGGGCGGCGCCGACATCCACATCGCGTCGACCGTGCCGACCGGGGCGGGGCTCTCCTCCTCGGCGGCGCTGGAGGTCGTCACCGCGCTCGCACTCAACGACCTGTACGAACTCGGCCTGGAGCGCGGCAAGTTGGCCCGGCTGTGCCAGCGCGCCGAGAACGTGTACGTCGGGGCGCCGACCGGGATCATGGACCAGACGGCCTCGGCCTGCTGCACGGACGGGCACGCGCTGTTCCTCGACACGCGTGATCTCGCCCAACGCCAGGTGCCGTTCGACCTCGCGGCCGAGGGCATGCAGCTCCTGGTCGTCGACACGCGCGTCAAGCACTCGCACAGCGAGGGCGAGTACGGCAAGCGCCGGGCGGGCTGCGAGGCGGGTGCCGCGGCGCTCGGGGTCTCCGCGTTGCGGGATGTGCCTTTCGAGGGCCTGTCCGAGGCCCTTGCGCGTCTTGACGACGAGGAAGTGCGTCGTCTCGTGCGGCACATCGTCACCGAGAACCGGCGGGTCGAGCGCGTCATCGAGCTGCTCTCGGCGGGGGACGTGCGGGCGATCGGGGCGGTCCTCGTCGAGGGGCACGCGTCGTTGCGGGACGACTTCCGCATCTCCTGCCCGGAGTTGGACCTGGTGGTGGCTTCGGCGGTGGACGCCGGGGCGTTGGGGGCGCGGATGACCGGGGGTGGGTTCGGGGGGTCGGCGATCGTGCTCGCCGAGGTCGACGCGGTCGAGGCGATCACGAAGGCTGTCGTGGCTGCGTTCGCGGGGGCGGGGTTCTCGGAGCCTCGAGTGTTCGCTGCGACGCCGTCGCCGGGTGCGCGTCGGGTGGAGTGATTTTCTCCCCGCCCCGCCCCTTCCCGAAATCCTGCGGAGCCTTCCGCCCTCCGGGCGGTGTCCTCAAACGCCGGACGGGCTGGAGAGATTGCCCAACTCGCAGTGATAGCTGTCGACTTCTGTCTCAGAACGAAACAAACGGCACACCCACACCACCCCGGCCAACCAGTTCTGCAAATTACCTTCCGCTCCTGGCCCCCGGCCGTAATGTGATGCACAGCACCGGTGGGGGCCGGTGCTGATCAGGGGGCGAGACAGTCGGGTACGACGCCCGAAGTGGGGGTAGCAGTTCCGGTGCGGCGGCGGCCGTGCGGTGCTGTGGTGATCCTGTGCTTCAGGCGCCGTACCCGTACCGGTCCGTTTCCCGCCGGGGGTCCGGGGAGTCTGCCCCGGAAGATGGAGCCTGGGGGTTTCAGTGGTTCGAATCCGGGTCCTGGTCGTTGACGACCATCGCATCTTCGCCGAGTCGCTCGCAGCCGCCCTCGCGGCCGAGCCCGACGTGGACGTAAGCGCGGCCGGCAGCGGCCCCGCAGCACTGCGCTGCATGGAGCGGGCGGTAGCCGAAGGGCGCAGATTCGATGTCCTGCTCGTCGACGCGGACCTCGGCACCGGCGTCGTGGTGCCCGGAGCCCGCGCGGCGGTGCCCGTGCGCGAGGGCGCCGAGGACGGCTATGTGGACGGCATCTCCCTTGTGGCAGGCGTCCGTTCGGGCCAGCCCGCGGTGCGCACGGTCGTGCTCGCGGAGAAGGACGACCCGCGTCGCGCGGCCCTCGCCCTGCAGGCGGGCGCCTGTGGCTGGGTCGCCAAGGACTGCTCCCTGTCCCGACTGCTGACCGTCATACGCGGCGTGCTCAAGGATGAGACGCATCTGCCGCCCGCCCTGCTCACCGGCGTCCTGCGCGAGCTCACCGCGGCCCGCAAACACCGCACCGAGAGCGAACGGCTGGTCGAATCCCTCACCCCGCGCGAGCGCGAAGTGCTCCGCTGCATGGTCGCGGGCCTGGGGCGCAAAGCAGTTGCCGAGCGCCTGTTCCTGTCACCGCACACCGTCCGTACGCACATGCAGAACGTGCTCGGCAAGCTGGGCGTGCACTCCACCCTCGCGGCCGTCGCTTTGGCGCGCAGGGCCGGGGTCGGACCCGTCGACCTAGCTGGGGATGTTGTCGAACGGGGCGGTCAACTGGCGTAGCAACCCGGCCAGTTCGCCCCGCTGCCCACGGGACAGCTCGGCGAGGATGGCCCGCTCCTGGTCAAGCAGTCCGGCCAGCGCCTGGTCCGCGCGGTCGCGCCCCTCAGGGGTCAGCCGTACGAGCACACCGCGCCGGTCGCTGGGGTCGGGCAGCCGCTCCACCAGGCCTTTCTTGGCGAGGCGGTCGATGCGGTTGGTCATCGTGCCCGAGGTCACGAGGGTTTGGGTGAGCAGTTGACCCGGTGAGAGCTGGTACGGGGCGCCGGCCCGGCGCAGCGACGTGAGGACGTCGAACTCCCACGGCTCCAGGTTGTGCTCCGAGAAGGCGAGCCTGCGGGCGCGGTCCAGATGGCGGGCGAGCCTGCTGACGCGGCTCAGCACCTCGAGCGGTTCCACGTCGAGGTCGGGGCGCTCCCGGCGCCATGCTGCGACCAGCCGATCGACCTCGTCCTCCATGGCGATCAGTGTAGTAGGTCGCTCGACGTGAAGTCTCTCGATATCAAGTCTCTTGACATCGAGAGATATTTTGGGTTCTCTGGGGGCATCGAAGCGACGGAAGCCCACTCCACTTCCACTCGTCACGCCAGGCAGGGAGCTCGAACATGCATTCCGCACCAACCTGGGATCCACAGCAATACCTCCGGCACCAGGGGCACCGCACCAGGCCCTTCCTGGATCTGCTCGCCCGCATATCGGACCTGCCGGACACCGGTGGCGTCCCCGCCCGCATCGCCGACCTGGGCTGCGGCCCCGGCAATGTCACCGCGCTCCTCGCCGAGCGCTGGCCCACCGCCCACATCACGGGACTCGACAGCTCCCGCGAAATGCTCGCCAAGGCCGAGAAGTACGCGGGCACCACGCCCGGCGGCGGCTTCCTCGAGTTCCGCGAGGCCGACGCCGCGCACTGGACGCCCGACGGCACGTACGACCTGATCGTCTCCAACGCGGCGCTCCAGTGGGTGCCCAACCACCCGGAGTCCTTCCCGCGCTGGATCGAACACCTGCGTCCCGGCGGGGTCTTCGCCTTCCAGGTCCCGGGGAACTTCACCTCGCCCAGCCACGCCCTGCTCGGCGAACTCTGCGACGCCCCGCAGTGGCGCGACCGCCTCGGCACCCACGGTCGGCGCTACGTCCATGTCCTGGACCCCGCCGAGTACTTGACCCGCCTGGCCGACCTGGGCTGTGAGGCGGACACCTGGGAGACGACGTACAGCCAGCTCCTGGCGGGCGAGGACCCGGTCCTCGACTGGGTCAAGGGCACCGCCCTGCGCCCCGTCCTCACCGCCCTCGATGGCGACCCGACGGCCATTGCCGAATTCCTCACCGAATACCGGGACTTGCTCCGCAAGGCCTACCCGTCGGGCCCGCACGGCACGGTCTTCCCGTTCCGCCGGATCTTCGCCGTGGCGAGAAAGAGGGGCTGAGCCGGTGCTGACCGCCGTCGACCACGTCCAGCTCGCCGCCCCACCCGGCAGCGAGGACCGACTCCGTGCGTACTACGCCGGCATCCTCGGCATGACGGAGCTGCCCAAGCCCCCTGCCCTCGCGGCACGCGGGGGCTGCTGGTTCGAGGCCGGCGGCGTACAGCTGCATCTCGGGATCGAAGCGGACTTCAGGCCCGCGCGAAAGGCGCATCCGGGGCTTCGGGTACGTGACATCGAGGCGTACGCGGCCAGGCTCGCGGGCCGTGGCGCCGAGGTGATCTGGGACAAGGAGCTGCCGGGCCATCGGCGCTTCTACTCGTCCGACCCGGTGGGCAACCGGCTCGAATTCCTGGAGCCGGTCGACCCACCGTCGTGAGGACGAAGGCCTCAGCTCTTGCGATGCCCTATCAACCGCGGCTTCGCCTCCAGGTTGCCCAGGCCGTGCCAGGCCAGGTTCACCAGGTGCGCGGCCACCTCGGCCTTCTTCGGCTTGCGGGTGTTGACCCACCACTGGCCGGTCAGCGCGACGCTGCCGACCAGGGCCTGGGCATAGAGGGGAGCCAGCTTCGGGTCGAAGCCGCGGGCCTTGAACTCCAGGCCGAGGATGTCCTCGACCTGGGTGGCGATGTCGGAGATCAGCGAGGCGAAGGTGCCCGTCGACTGGGCGACGGGGGAGTCGCGGACCAGGATGCGGAAGCCGTCCGTGTACTCCTCGATGTAGTCGAGGAGCGCGAACGCCGCCTGCTCGCACAGCTCGCGCGGGTGCCCGGCCGTCAGCGAGCTCGTCACCATGTCGAGCAGCCGCTGCATCTCGCGGTCCACCACCACCGCGTACAGCCCCTCCTTGCCGCCGAAGTGCTCGTACACCACCGGCTTGGAGACCCCGGCCTTCGCCGCGATCTCCTCCACCGACGTGGCCTCGAAGCCCTTCTCCGCGAAGAGCGTGCGACCGATGTCCAGGAGCTGCTGACGCCGCTCGGCACCGGTCATCCGGGTCCGGCGGGCCCGCCTGGGCTTTTCGTTGCTGCTGCCTGAACCTGAGCCTGAGGAGTTCGAGTCGGTCGCCACGCCCTCAATCATGCCGCGTCGGCAGGCTCGGTCTTGCGCCGGGCGTCGATCCGCGCCGCCGAGGGCCAGCGCACGTCATACGCCCAGCCCAGCTGCTCGCACCAGCGGATGATCCGCGCCGACGAGTCCAGCTGCCCGCGCATCACCCCGTGCCGCGCCGACGTCGGGTCCGCGTGGTGCAGGTTGTGCCAGGACTCACCACAGGACAGCACGGCCAGCCACCACACGTTCCCCGAGCGGTCCCGGGACTTGAAGGGACGTTTGCCCACCGCGTGGCAGATCGAGTTGATCGACCACGTGACGTGGTGCAGGAGCGCGACACGGACCAGGGAACCCCAGAAGAACGCGGTGAACGCGCCCCACCAGGACATGGTGACCAGACCGCCCACGACCGGCGGGATGGCCAGCGACAGCAACGTCCAGAAGATGAAGTCGCGGGAGATCCGGCGGATCGCCGTGTCCTTGATCAGGTCGGGCGCGTACTTGTCCTGCGGCGTCCGCTCCTCGTCGAACATCCAGCCGATGTGCGCCCACCACAGGCCCTTCATCAGGGCCGGCACCGTCTCGCCGAAGCGCCACGGCGAATGCGGGTCGCCCTCGGCGTCGGAGAACTTGTGGTGCCTGCGATGGTCGGCGACCCACCGCACCAGCGGGCCCTCGACGGCCATCGAGCCGGCGATGGCGAGCGCGATCCGCAGCGGGCGCTTGGCCTTGAACGATCCGTGCGTGAAGTAGCGGTGGAAGCCGATGGTCACGCCGTGGCAGCCCAGGTAGTACATGAAGACGAGCAGGCCGAGGTCCAGCCAGCTCACCCCCCAGCCCCAGGCCAGCGGCACCGCGGCGAGCACCGCGAGAAACGGGACGACGATGAAGAACAGCAGCGTGATCTGTTCCAGCGACCTCTTCTGATCGCCGCCGCGCGTCGCCGACGACGGCGGGGGAGTGGCACCGGTTTGCGACGCCGGGTCCTCTTGGTCGAGCAGATCCGAGCTCGTGGTCATGGGCGTCCCCTGTGGGGTCGGAGGGTGTTCGGCAGGTTGCCTGGTCACGGGCCTACGCCTCCGTAACCTACGGCGACGTAAGTATGGCAGCGCTCAGCTGAGCGGCAAGTGTGCACGGACGGGTACCGGTTTTTTTGGCACCTATCCTTGGTGGCATCGGACAGCGTGGTCCGCTCTGAGTCTTCCCCGGAATCAGCGATCCCTCCCGGTTCGCACGGGTTCCCCTCCCAGCCGTGCTCAACACTGCAAGGAGCCGCACCTGTGAGCAGTGCCGACCACCAGCACAACAGCACCAGCGCCACGAGCAGCACTAGTGCCACCAGTGAGAACAGCACGGGCAGCAGTGCCAACACGGAGCTGCGCGCCGACATCCGCCGCCTCGGCGACCTCCTCGGCGAGACCCTCGTGCGGCAGGAAGGCCGTGACCTCCTCGACCTCGTCGAGCAGGTCCGCGCGCTGACCCGCAGCGACGGCGAGGCCGCGGCCACGCTGCTCGGCGAGACCGAGCTGGAGACCGCGGCCAAGCTGGTCCGCGCCTTCTCCACCTACTTCCACCTGGCCAACGTCACCGAGCAGGTGCACCGCGGCCGCGAGCTGCGCACCAGGCGCGACGCCGAGGGCTCGACCCTGGCCCGCACGGCCGACCTCCTCAAGGACGCCGACCCCGAGCACCTGCGCCAGACGGTCGAGCACCTGAACGTCCGCCCGGTGTTCACGGCCCACCCGACCGAGGCAGCCCGCCGCTCCGTCCTCAACAAGCTCCGCCGCATCGCCGAGCTTCTGGAGTCCCCGGGCACTGCGGCCGACCGCCGCCGCCTCGACCTGCGCCTGGCCGAGAACATCGACCTGGTCTGGCAGACCGACGAGCTCCGCGTGGTCCGCCCCGAGCCCGCCGACGAGGCGCGCAACGCGATCTACTACCTCGACGAACTGCACGCCGGCGCCGTCGGCGACGTACTCGAGGACCTGACCGCCGAACTGGAGCGGATCGGCGTCGACATCCCCGCCGGCACCCGCCCGCTCACCTTCGGCACCTGGATCGGCGGCGACCGCGACGGCAACCCCAACGTGACGCCCGCCGTCACCTGGGACGTGCTGATCCTCCAGCACGAGCACGGCATCACCGACGCCCTCGAACTGGTCGATTTCCTGCGCAGCCTGCTCTCGAACTCGATCCGCTACACGGGCGCCACCGAGGAACTCCTCACCTCGCTGCAGTGCGACCTGGAGCGCCTGCCGGAGATCAGCCCGCGCTACAAGCGGCTCAACTCCGAGGAGCCGTACCGCCTCAAGGCCACCTGCATCCGGCAGAAGCTGGTCAACACCCGCGAGCGGCTGGCCAAGAGCACCGCGCACGAGCCGGGCCGCGACTACCTCGGCACCGCCGAGCTGATCCACGACCTGACCCTGATCCAGACCTCGCTGCGCGAGCACAAGGGCGGGCTCTTCGCGGACGGCCGCATGGACCGCACCATCCGCACGCTGGCCGCCTTCGGTCTGCAGCTGGCGACGATGGACGTGCGCGAGCACGCCGACGCTCACCACCACGCCCTCGGTCAGCTCTTCGACCGGCTCGGCGAGGAGTCCTGGCGGTACGTCGACATGCCGCGCGAGTACCGGCAGAAGCTGCTCGCCAAGGAGCTCAGGTCCAGGCGCCCGCTCGCTCCCTCGCCGGCTCCGCTGGACGCCGCGGGCGAGAAGACCCTCGGCGTCTTCTCGACCGTCAAGAAGGCCCTCGAAGTCTTCGGGCCCGAGGTCATCGAGTCGTACATCATCTCGATGTGCCAGGGCGCCGACGACGTGTTCGCCGCCGCCGTCCTCGCCCGCGAGGCCGGTCTCGTCGATCTGCACGGCGGCTGGGCGAAGATCGGCATCGTGCCGCTCCTGGAGACCACCGACGAGCTGCGCGCGGCCGACGTCATCCTCGACGAAATGCTCGCGGACCCGTCGTACCGCCGTCTCGTGTCCCTGCGGGGAGACGTGCAGGAGGTCATGCTCGGCTACTCGGACTCCTCCAAGTTCGGCGGCATCACCACCTCGCAGTGGGAGATCCACCGGGCGCAGCGGCGGCTGCGTGACGTCGCGCACCGCTATGGCGTACGTCTCCGTCTCTTCCACGGCCGTGGCGGCACGGTCGGCCGTGGTGGCGGCCCCTCGCACGACGCGATCCTCGCGCAGCCGTGGGGCACGCTCGAAGGCGAGATCAAGGTGACCGAGCAGGGCGAGGTCATCTCCGACAAGTACCTGGTGCCGTCCCTGGCCAGGGAGAACCTCGAACTGACCGTCGCCGCGACGCTGCAGGCCTCCGCCCTGCACACCTCGCCGCGTCAGTCGGACGAGGCCCTGGCCCGCTGGGACGCCGCGATGGACACGGTGTCGGACGCCGCGCACGCCGCGTACCGCAAGCTCGTCGAGGACCCGGACCTGCCGACGTACTTCCTCGCCTCGACCCCCGTCGACCAGCTCGCCGACCTGCACCTGGGCTCGCGGCCCTCCCGCCGTCCCGGCTCGGGCGTCTCCCTCGACGGTCTGCGGGCCATCCCGTGGGTGTTCGGCTGGACCCAGTCGCGGCAGATCGTGCCCGGCTGGTTCGGTGTCGGCTCGGGCCTCAAGGCCCTGCGCGAGGCCGGGCTCGACACGGTTCTCGACGAGATGCACGAGCACTGGCACTTCTTCCGGAACTTCCTCTCGAACGTCGAGATGACGCTCGCGAAGACCGACCTGCGGATCGCCCGCCACTACGTCGACACCCTGGTGCCGGACGAGCTCAAGCACGTCTTCGACGTCATCGAGGCCGAGCACGAGCTGACCGTCCAGGAGGTCCTCAGGATCACCGGCGGCGAGCAGCTCCTGGACAAGCACCCGGTCCTGCAGCAGACCTTCGCGATCCGGGACGCCTACCTCGACCCGATCTCGTACCTCCAGGTCACGCTGCTCAAGCGGCAGCGGGACGCGGCCGCGGCGGGCGTCGAGGCTGACCCGCTGCTCGCGCGGGCGCTGCTGCTGACCGTGAACGGTGTGGCGGCGGGGCTGCGCAACACCGGCTGATCACAAGGCAGTTGGCTGTTCCCCGACGGGGGCGGTGCTTCAGAGCGTGGCGAAGGATGCCACCAGGAGCGCCGCCCCCGTCAGGCTTGTGCCCCATGCCGTACGCGTCATCCGCAGGCCTCCGCCGATCACGATCCCGGCGAGCAGGAGCGCGCCGCCCAGCGGGACCCAGGCGTGCAGAAAGCCCGGGCCGCCGAGGCGGACCACCTCGTCGGTGCCGGGCTTGACGGCGACCGGGACCTCGACGCCCTTGCGCTCGCCGATCGAGCGGTCGATGACGACCTGCTTGCGGGGCTTCGCGCCCTTCGAGGTGGGGACGTACGAACCGGTGCAGTGCTTGTCGTCGCAGCGCGCGACGGTCATCCGGCCCTGCTCACGGTCCTTGGCGGCCATGACGTGCCGGGCGGTGTCCCAGGACGCCCAGGCACCCGCGACCAGCAGCAGTGCGGCGAGCAGGACCGATCCCACGCGCCGGCCGGTGTGCAGATACGGCTTGGACTTGGCAGGCATGGCCGCGATCCTTGGCCATGGCATGGCGCCGGGTCAACCTCGGCCGACAGTCCGGTCAGGAGTTGTACGAGCTCTGCGCGCGCTCAAGACCCTCGATGACCAGGGCTTCCGTCGCGTCGGTGGCCCGGTCCACGAAGTAGTCGAGCTCCTTGCGCTCGGTCGCGGAGAAGTCCTTGAGGACGAAGTCGGCGACCTGCATACGGCCCGGCGGACGGCCGATGCCGAAGCGCACCCGGTGGTATTCGGGGCCCATGGACTTGGTCATCGACTTCAGGCCGTTGTGGCCGTTGTCACCGCCGCCGAGCTTCAGGCGCAGCACGCCGTAGTCGATGTCGAGCTCGTCGTGGACGGCGACGACGTTCGCGGTCGGGATCTTGTAGAAGTCGCGGAGCGCGGTGACGGGGCCGCCGGAGAGGTTCATGTACGACGTCGGCTTCGCGACGACCACGCGCCGGCTCCCGGGGCCCATCGGGCCGATGCGGCCTTCGAGGACGTGGGCCTGGGCCTTGCCGTGGCGCTTGAACGATCCGCCGATCCGGTCGGCCAGGAGGTCCGCGACCATGAAGCCGACGTTGTGGCGGTTGGCGGCGTAGCCCGGGCCGGGGTTGCCGAGGCCGACGATGAGCCAAGGGGCGTTGGCGTCGGTGGTCATCGCGTCGAGTCTCCTCGCGAGCAAGCGGACGGGCAGAGCGTGCTGAACGGCAGAGCGTGCTGAACGGCAGAGCGTGCAGAACATGCAGGACGGGGCGGTGGTCGCGTGGCCCACCGCCCCGTCAGTCAAGCAGAGCCAATGGCTCAGGCCTCGGCAGCGGCCTCGTCGCCCGCGGCCTCGGCGGCCGGCTCCTCGGCCTGCGCGGCCAGGACCTGCAGGACGACGGTCTCGCCGTCGACGGCCAGCGTGGTGCCGGCCGGCAGCGGGATGTCCTTGGCGAGCACCTGGGCGCCCGCGTCCAGGCCCGCGACGGAGACCGTGAAGGAGGACGGGATGTGCGTGGCCTCGGCCTCGACGGTGATCGTGTTCAGCACGTGCTCGAGCAGGTTCGAACCGGCGGCGAGCTCGCCCTCGGAGTGCACGGGGACCTCGACGGTGACCTTCTCGCCGCGCTTCACGAGGAGCAGGTCGACGTGCTCGAGGAAGCCCTTGATCGCGTCACGCTGAACGGCCTTCGGGATGGCCAGCTCGTTCGTGCCGTCGACGTCGATCGAGAGCAGCACGTTCGAGGCGCGCAGGGCGAGCTGCAGCTCGTGGCCCGGCAGGGTGACGTGCAGCGGGTCGGAACCGTGACCGTAGAGAACGGCGGGAACCTTGTTCTCACGACGGATGCGGCGGGCAGCGCCCTTGCCGAACTCGGTGCGGGTCTCGGCGGCAATCTTGATCTCAGCCATGTGCACTCCTCGTAGGGGATGACGAAACGATGTTGGTCACCCGGCCACGACTGGCCTGCTACGAAGAGCGCGTCGATAACGGACCGCCGCGACTCATGAATGAGTGCGGCCTCCCTCGCCGAGCAACTCAGTGAGTCTACCCGGCGGGGAGGCCGTCCCAGAAATCGATCTTCAGCTCACCCTCGTACGAACCCTCGCACGAAGGCGACGAGGAAGGTCAGTGCTCCTCGAAGAGGCTGGTCACGGAGCCGTCCTCGAAGATCTCGCGCAGCGCGTTGGCGATGGTCGGCGCGATGGACAGGACCGTGATCTTGTCCAGCTCGAGCTCGCTCGGCGTCGGCAGCGTGTCCGTGAACACGAACTCGCTGACCTTGGAGTTCTTCAGGCGGTCGGCCGCCGGGCCGGACAGCACGCCGTGCGTGGCCGTCACGATGACGTCCTCCGCGCCGTGCGCGAACAGGGCGTCCGCGGCCGCGCAGATGGTGCCGCCGGTGTCGATCATGTCGTCGACCAGGACGCAGACGCGGCCCTTCACGTCACCGACGACCTCGTGCACGGTGACCTGGTTGGCGACGTCCTTGTCGCGGCGCTTGTGCACGATCGCGAGCGGGGCGCCGAGGCGGTCGCACCAGCGGTCGGCGACGCGTACGCGGCCGGCGTCCGGGGAGACGATCGTCAGCTTCGAGCGGTCCACCTTGTGGCCCACGTAGTCCGCGAGCAGCGGCAGCGCGAAGAGGTGGTCGACCGGGCCGTCGAAGAAGCCGACGATCTGGTCGGTGTGCAGGTCGACCGTGACGATGCGGTCGGCGCCCGCCGTCTTCATCAGGTCCGCGACCAGCTTCGCCGAGATCGGCTCGCGGCCCTTGTGCTTCTTGTCCTGACGGGCGTAGCCGTAGAACGGGACGACCACGGTGATGCTGCGCGCGGAGGCCCGCTTCAGCGCATCCAGCATGATCAGCTGTTCCATGATCCACTTATTGATCGGAGCCGTGTGGCTCTGGATCAGGAAGCAGTCCGCGCCGCGCGCCGACTCCTCGTAGCGGACGTAGATCTCGCCGTTGGCGAAGTCGAACGCCTTCGTCGGCACCACGCCGATGCCCAGCTTGTGTGCGACCTCCTCGGCAAGCTCGGGGTGGGCGCGGCCGGAGAAGAGCATCAGCTTCTTCTCGCCGGTCGTCTTGATCCCGCTCACAGCACAGTCTCCTCAGAGGTGTTCATCGCCGCCCAGTACCCTCGTACGAGCCGGCCAACAAATTGTCTGCGTCTATCACGGTACGCCGTACCAGACGCACCTGTTTCCGGTCAGCTTTCACTGTCCGACTCCTGAGCCGCGGCCAGCGCGGCGTTCGCAGCCGCGCTCCCAGGACGCTTACGAGCCACCCAGCCCTCGATATTCCGCTGCTGGCCACGGGCGACCGCGAGCGAACCCGGCGGCACATCCTTCGTGATCACCGAGCCGGCGGCGGTGTAGGCACCGTCCCCGACCGTGACGGGAGCCACAAACATGTTGTCCGAACCGGTCCTGCAGTGCGACCCGATCGTCGTGTGGTGCTTGGCCGCTCCGTCGTAGTTCACGAAGACGCTCGCGGCGCCGATGTTCGAGTACTCACCGATCGTCGCATCACCGACGTAACTCAGGTGCGGCACCTTGGTGCCCTCGCCGATCGTCGCGTTCTTCGTCTCGACGAACGTCCCGATCTTTCCCTTCGCGTCGAGGCGCGTGCCCGGCCGCAGATAGGCGAACGGGCCGACCAGGGCGTCCGGGCCGATCTCCGCGCTGTTCGCCACGGTGTTGTCCACCCGTGCGCCCGCGCCCACCTTGGTGTCCGTCAGGCGGGTGTTGGGGCCGACCTCGGCGCCCGCGGCGATGTGCGTCGCGCCGTGCAGCTGTGTACCGGGAAGGACGATCGCGTCCGGCTCGAAGGTCACGGTGACGTCCACGAAGGTGCTCGCCGGGTCGACGACCGTCACGCCGGCCATCATCGCCTCGTGCAGCAGCCGGTCGTTCAGGATCCGGCGGGCCTCGGAGAGCTGGACGCGGTTGTTGATGCCCGAGATCTCGCGGTGGTCCCCGGCGACCGAGGCGCCCACGCGGTGGCCCGCCTCGCGCAGGATGCCGAGAACGTCCGTGAGGTACTCCTCGCCCTGGCTGTTGTCGGTGCGCACCTTGCCGAGCGCGTCCGCGAGGAGCTCGCCGTCGAAGGCGAAGACACCGGAGTTGATCTCGCTGATCGCGCGCTGTGCCTCGGTGGCGTCCTTGTGCTCGACGATCGCGGTGACCGCACCGCTGACGTTGTCCCGCACGATCCGGCCGTACCCGGTGGCGTCCGGCATCTCGGCGGTGAGCACCGTGACGGCGTTCCCGTCCGCGGAGTGCGTCGCGGCCAGCTTCCGCAGCGTCGCGCCGGTCAGCAGCGGGGTGTCGCCGCAGACCACGACGACCGTGCCGGCGATCCGGCCGCCGAGCGGCTCCAGGCCCATGCGGACGGCGTGCCCCGTGCCGTTCTGCTCCTCCTGGACGGCGGTACGCGCCGACGCGTCGATCTGTGCGAGGTGCGCGGTGACCTGGTCCCGGCCGTGTCCGACGACCACGACGAGGTTCTCGGGCTCCAGCTCGCGGGAGGCGGCGACGACATGGCCGACGAGCGAACGGCCGCAGAGCTCGTGCAGGACCTTGGGGGTCTTGGACTTCATACGGGTGCCCTCACCCGCTGCGAGGACGACGACGGCGGCGGCCGGGCGGCTGGAGCTCACGGTGGTGCCCTTCGGCTTCGGTTCTTCTGCGGGGGGACATCCGCAGGATACCGGGGCGTCGCGACGGAGAAATGAGTGCGGGTCCGGACCGTGGAACGAGTGCGGGTCCTGACCGTCGGTCAGGACCCGCACTGAGTAAAGCTCCCCCGCCAGGACTCGAACCCGGAAAGATGGCACCAAAAGCCACAGTGTTGCCAATTACACCACGGGGGATTGAACGACCTAAACCGGACATTGCGTCAGGCTGTCGGTCGGGCACCCAACACTATGCCGTACCAAGAGCCTTTGACGCGACGGCCAAAGGTCGGCTCAACGGGACGGACCACGACAGTCCGTCCCGCGGCGGACTACAGCAACCCGTCCCACATCTGCTCGAGCAGTACCGACCACCAGCTCTCCGGCGAGGCCAGCGCCGCGCCGTCCAGGGCCGCCAGTTGCTGCTGGAAGTCGATCGTCCAGCGGGCCGCCTGCTCCTGGTTGAGACCGAAGCGCAGGCGCCACATCCGTCCCAGGAGAGCCAGGCAGCGTACGAACTCCGGCAGGCCGGTGTTCACGAACTGCGGCGGCACCGGAGCTCCGCCGGGACCGGCCTCGACCGGTACGGCCACGATGTGCGCGGTGCCGTACTGGACGCAGATCGCCTTGCCGAAGTCGGAGCCCATCACGAGGTACGAGCCGGCGTCGGACGCGGGCTGCACCTGGCGCTCCGCCGCCATCTCGGCCAGCGTCGGCACCGGTCGGCCCGGCTGGGCCTGGGCCCAGAAGAACGGGTTGAAGTCGACCGGAAGCCCGGCCCAGACCAGGGTGTGCGCCACGATGTCGGGCACGCCCTGGCGGGACACCGCCCGCTGGTCGAAGCGGAAGATGCCCTGCGGCCCGAAGGCCCCGGCCAGCTCCTGCGCCACGCCCTCCGGCGGGATCGGCGGCACGGGCTGCACCGGCTGCAGCGGCGCGCGCACCGGGGCGGGGCGGGCGGGCCCGTCCGCGACCTGGTGCAACTCGCCCTGGTGGGCGAGGAGTTGCTGCATGCCCTGCTGGCGCGAGGCGTGCTCCTTGCCGTACGGGGCGATGGAGGTGATCCGCGCCTGCGGCCAGGTCTCCCTGATCATGCGGGCGCAGTACGCGCCGGGCAGCTCGCAGGACTCCAGCTCCGTGTGGAGCTCGAGGACCTGCTGCGGCGGCACGTTCATGGAGCGCAGCTCGTGCAGGATCTGCCACTCCGGGTGCGGGGTGCCGGGCGCCGAGCGGCGGATGAGCTGCTGCTCGGAGCCGTCCTGCGCGCGGTAGCGGAGCACGGCCTGGTAGCCGGGGCCGACGGTCGGCTGACCGGTGGGCGGCTGCGGATAGCCGTACGCGGGGGGCGGTCCCGCGGGCGCACCGCCCTGCGGCGGACCGAGCGGACCGGGTGGCTGCGGCGCACCGGGACCGACGGGTCCGGGGCCCGGGCCGCCGACCGCGGGGCCGGCGAGCATGGTCGCGGCGTGGTGGACACCGCCGTCACCGGGTGCGCCGGGGCCGCCGGGGGGCGGGGTGCCGGGCACTCCAGGGGCGCCGGGTGCACCGGGCGGCTGGGGTGCGCCGGGGCCCGCGGGGCCGCCAACTGCCGGACCGGCAAGCATCGTTGCCGCGTGGTGCACTCCGCCGGGCCCGGCGGGAGGCGGGGTTCCGGGCGCGCCGGGAGCCCCGGGGGCGCCGGGCGGACCGGGAGGCTGCGGAGCGCCGGGAGCGCCGGGCATGCCGGGGGGGCCCGGAGGCTGCGGAGCGCCGGGAGCGCCAGGCGGGCCGGGAGGCTGCGGCGCACCTGGAGCGCCGGGCGGGCCGGGAGGCTTGGGTGCGCCGGGGCCGCCCATGCTCGGGTCGGCGAACATCGTCGCGGCGTGGTGCACATCGCCGCCCCCGGCGGCGGGCGGGGCGGGCGGTTGCGGTCCGTCGGGGCCGAGCGACGAGACGAGCTGCGTCGGTACGTAGCCACCGGCGGGCGTGCCCGGAGCGCCGGGCCCGGACGGCGCGGGCGCACCCGGCGTGCCCGGCGCACCGGGCGGCGGCGGAAGGGCCGCACCCGCACCGCGTGCGGCGCGCGGCGGCTCGGCCTTGCTGGTCGCGACTTCGGCGATGTCACCGGCACCGGGCGGCACCGGCCGGCCGGCCGAAGGCGCCCCCGGAGCTCCGGGGGCGGCGGGCAGCGACGCGCCACCGGGCGCCTGTCCGGGAGCGGCCTGCGGATAGCCGTACGACGGAGCGTCCGGTGCGCCCGAACTCCCGGGCGCCTGCGGCATGTTGGGCGGTGGGGGTGGCGTGGGTGTGCCCGGGGCCTGTGGATACCCGTAAGAAGGGGCGCCCGGTGCCTGCGGTGCGGCGGGCTCGCGCGGCAGGGACTCGGCGACGGCGGTGGGCGGCAGCTGGCTGCCGCCCGACATCAGCGCGGTCTTGGCCTCCGGCGGGACGGCCGGCGGGGTGTCCTCCTCGTCGTCGCCGGACAGCGGCGGCGCGAACACCGTCGCGGGCGGCGACACCGAGCGGTCGTCCTCGTCCGGGCCGGCGTTGGTGTCCGTGCCCGCCCAGGGGGTGGCGTCGACGGGCGCAGGTGACGGTGCGGCGCTCGGCCAGGCGGCGCCGGACGCGGGTGAACTGCCGCTTTCGGGCGCCCCGTTGGACGAGAAGTCGGCGGACGCGGACAGGCCGTACCCGCCCGAGGTCGATGTGGAGGAAGAGGCGCCGAGCGGGGCGCCGGCCGTGCCCGAGCTGTCCGCCGAGGACGCGTCGGACGCCGCGCCCGGACGGTCTCCGATGCCCAGCTTGTCCGCCGCCTCCTGGAGCCACTCGGGCGGGGTGAGCAGGAACGACGTCTGGTTCAGGTCGACCCGGTCGGGTGCGGGGGCGGCGGGTGTCGGCACGGCGTCCGTGATGCCGTACTCCTCCTCGTACCGCCTGATCACCTCACCGACGGGCAGCGACGGCCAGAGGGTGGCCTCGCCGCTGTCGCGGGCGATGACGAGGCGCTGGCGGCCGCCGTCCGAACGCGGACCGTCCTCGCGGTCCTCCGCCCAGACTACGAAGCCCAGCTCGAACTCCCTTACCCGCACCTCGCGATGCTGGTATCCGGGTACGTCGCCGTTGATCCATTCTTCCGCGCGCTCCTGCGCCTGCGCGAAGGTCACCATCGACTAGTTCACTCCCCCACCGGAAGTCCCGGAAGTCACCGGGACGGCGTGCGCGAAGCCGCCGTCCACCATCAGGTTCGCCACGGTCTCCAGCTCCGGCGGATTGCCGGCGAGCCGGGACAGGAACGCGTCGAAGTCGTCGCCGCAGGGCAGCAGCAGGCGCTGGACGCGCTCCGCCACCGACCAGCCGGTCGTGTCGCCGTTGTCCCGGGCGTCGTCGTACGCGCAGAACCAGACCGAGCCGATCCGCTCGCCCCTGACCTTCACGGCCAGGATGCCGCCCTGGACGAAGCCGACGCCCAGGTAGTCCTTGGTCAGGTGGTCGCGCAGGCACTTGTTGACGTAGAAGAGGTCGTTGACCGCGGCCTCGTCGCGCACCGTGAAGAACGGCTGGTCGACGAGGAGGCCGAGCTCCGCGTCGAGCGCGGCGCCGACCGGGGCGCAGCCGCCGGCCGCCTTCAGGAACGCGCGGTACGCGCCGGGCAGCCGGTAGCCGAGGTCCTCCTCGACGCCCTGCAGCTGCTGCTCGCTCACCGCGACCGTCGACTTGGGCAGGCCGAAGTGCGCGGGCCGGGTCTCCTGCAGCGGGCGGGTGCCGCGCTTGTGCTGGTCGACCTGGGCCGTGGCGAGCCCGCCGTGGTGCCGCAGGAGCGCCTTGACCTCGACGGGGATCAGTTCCATGCGGCGGGTGCCGGGGACGTGGTGCCAGGTCCAGCCGTGCGGGGTCGCGACGGCCGGGATGGTGTCCCACAGGGAGTGCCCGTCGGCGGCCAGGGCGGCGTTCGCCGACACGTAGTCCGTCAGACGCAGCTCGTCGACGCCGAAGCCCTCCGGCGGATCGGCGATCTCGGCCGCGGCACGGGCGTACGGCGAGAAGTCCGGGTAGCCCTGCTCGTCCACGCGCACGCCGCGCGGGTGCCGGGACTTCCTGACCGGGTCCGGGAAGAGCACGAGCTGCCCGGCGTAGGCCGCGTTCGGCGGCGCAGCCTGCTGCCCGAGCCGACCTGTCGTCATGGCGGTTGCCCCCTGCGGCACTGTGTACGGATCGTGGTTGGCCAACAGCCTATGTCCTTGCCCACGGCCGGTCACCGGGCCGCCACTTCCGTGACCAGCGGTCACTCCCTCGTGACACTGAGACGAAAGCCACACATGACACACAGCCTCAGCTTCCGTACCAGGCACCCCATTTGGCAGGCTGTCCCCGCACTCGGGGGAGTGCCGACGCGCGGCCACAGCCGCAGGCACGGCAGGTAAGGGGAGGGGACGCAGCTCTATGCAGGCGGCACATACAGGAGCACCACAGTCAGCAGCACACGGACATACGGCCGGGGATCCCCGGCTGAACTGGGGCGGCACGGACACGTCCCGTCCGCCGGAGATCCGGTTCCGGCGCGACGGCATCCTGCCCACCGTGGCCGCCGCCCTCTCGGTGCGCGGCGAGACCCTCACCAGCACGGCCGGGCGCGGGGACACCGCCCCGGAACTGCATCCGCTCGTGCAGGACTTTCTCGATACGTTGACGAGCGGGCAGCGCGACAGGTTCACCGGGCGATGTCCCGAGGCGATCCTGCTCTCCCGGCACCTCACCGCCTTCGAGGCCGCCCGCTCCAAGCGGGCCCAGCGCAAGGCGCTCACGCCGAGCGAGGCCCGCAAGTCCCTGAAGAACGCCAAGCTGACCACGCGCCGCATCCGCGAGGCCGGCGATCCGCTGCACGGCGGCTTCGCCCCGCCCTGCCGTTCCTGCTCCGCGCTGACGGCGCACTTCGGCGTACGGGTCGTGACACCCCCCTCAAGTCCGGAGAGTTCCAGCTGATGTCGGTCGACCGCACCTCGACGACCCGTTTTCCCGTCACCGTCGACGCCGCGCTGCGCGAGGCGGGCTGGCAGCCGGGCCGCTGGGACATCAAGCAGGCCGAGTACTGGGCGGACGCCCTGCGCTCCCACGAGTCCTCGGCGGGGCACCGGCACGCGGTGTTCCCGGCCGCGGTCGAGGCCTGGGCGGAGTTCGGCGGGCTGCGGGTGACCCCGCTGGGCGCCGGCCGCCAGATCGCGCCGGCCCAGCTCGCCTTCGACCCGCTGGCCGGGCTGCACATGGCGCGCACGCTGGGTGACCTGGGGCGGGCGCTGGACACCGACGTGTGCCCGCTGGGCGCGGAGGGCGAGAGCCAGGCGGTCCTCGCGATCGACGCGGAGGGGCGGGTGTACTCGCTCGACCACAGCGGCGACTGGTTCATCGGGGCGGACATCGACCAGGCCCTCGCGACGCTGGTGTCGGGGGCCATGCCGGTGCGGCTTGCCATGAGCTGAGCCTGCGGGGCCGGCGTGAGCTGAGCCTGCGGGGCCGGTCATGAGCGGAAACTCCAGGGCCCTGCCGGCCGTGGGCTGAAACTCCTGGTCCCGGTGTGGGGTGCGCCGCGTGATGTCGCGGGCGCCACCAAAACTCACCGGAAATCTTCGCGCGCCCGCCCGTAGGCTGGAAGACATGACCACTACGGGGGTAGACCACCAAGAAGCGGCCGGGGGGCCGTGGTGGTGGTGGGGGCGGCGCCGCAGTGCCGCGCTCGACATCGGACTGGCCGCGCTTTCCGCGGTCGAGTGCGCGTTTGAGGGGATCGCGTTCGCGGACAAGACGGGCCTGCCGTTCCCGATAGGCCTGGCCTTCGGGCTGCTCGCGGGCTCGGTCCTGGTGCTGCGACGGCGCTGGCCGATCGTGGTCGTGCTCGTCTCCATCGCGGTGACGCCGGCCGCCATGGGCTTCCTGCTGACGGTCGTCGGCCTCTACACACTGGCCGCGTCCGACGTGCCGCGCCGCATCACCGGGGCCCTCGCGGGCATGTCCCTCGCCGGGACCATGATCGTGACCGTCGTCCGCTCCCAGCAGGACTCGGGGCACAGCGAGCTGCAGGTCGGCTCGTGGGTCGTGCCGCTCATCGCGATCTTCGCGTCCCTGGGCGTGACCCTGGCCCCGCTGCTCTGCGGCCTCTACATCGGCGCCCGGCGCCGCCTCATGGAGTCCCTGCACGAGCGCAACGACAGCCTGGAACGGGAGCTGCAGCTGCTCGCCGAGCGGGCCGAGGAGCGTGCGGAATGGGCGCGGGGCGAGGAGCGCACCCGCATCGCCCGCGAGATGCACGACGTCGTCGCCCACCGGGTCAGCCTCATGGTCGTGCACGCCGCGGCGCTGCAGGCCGTGGCCCGCAAGGACCCCGAGAAGGCGGTCAAGAACGCGGCGCTCGTCGGCGACATGGGCCGCCAGGCGCTGACCGAGCTGCGCGAGATGCTCGGCGTGCTGCGTACGACACCGGAGGCGGCCGCAGCGGCTGCCGCGCCCGTCGTCCCGCTGGCCGCCGTGGGCGAGGCGGCCGCCGCCGCTGCCTCGCGCGCCGAGAGCGAGGAGGGCCAGGACGGGCCCTGCCTCGCCGAGCTGGAGGTGCTCGTCGGGCAGTCCCAGGCGGCCGGGATGGCGGTCGACCTCACGGTCGAGGGCGACCCGGTCGGCTATCTCCCGGAGGTCGAGCAGACCGCGTACCGCGTGATCCAGGAGGGCCTGACGAACGTGCACAAGCACGCGCCGGGCGCGAAGACGCGCGTACGGGTGGCGCACCGCGGGTCGGAGATCGCCATGCAGGTCGAGAACGGGCCCGCACCCGAGGGCGGCTCCGACGCGGGGCTGCCGTCCGGCGGGAACGGGTTGATCGGCATGCGGGAGCGTGTTGCCGCGCTGGGCGGGGTGTTCGTGTCGGGGCCGACGGACGCGGGCGGGTTCCGGGTGTCGGCGGTTATTCCGGCTCGGTGACTTTCGCCCCGCCCCGCCCCTTCCCGTAAGGCTGCGCCGCCTTCCGCCCTGCGGGCGGTGTCCTCAAACGCCGGACGGGCTGAGGAGATGTGCGGCGGGGCTTGATAAATCAGCCCGTACGGCGCTTGAGGGCTTTCAGGAAGGGGGAAATTCCGTTTCTGCCACGTTTTGGCGCATCCTTGCTCACGTACACATCGTGGAGTGTCGCGTTATGGGCGACTGATGACGTTCCGCCAGGATGTGCGACGACTCGGGTTGTCCGTCGGAGAGGAGCCGCAGAGATGAGCAGTGCAACGGCACCGCACACGCATGGTCTGACCGCAGTACGCGGTCGCGGCTACCACCCCGGCCAGGTGGACGGCGCCCTCGCGCGGCTGTCCCGCGACCGCGACGACGCGTGGGAACGCGCCGCCCGGCTGACCGTCCTGGCCAAGGAGATGGAGGCCGAGGCGCAGCGGCTCGCGCAGACCGTGGCGCAGCTCGCCCCGCAGACGTACGACACCCTCGGCGAGCGCGCCGTGCACCTGCTCGCCACCGTCCAGGAGGAGGCGGACGCGGTGCGTGCCGCGGCCCGGGACGAGGCGCAGCGCCTGACCGACTCCGCCGCGGGCGCCGCCCGTGAACTGCAGGAGGCGGCACGTGCGTACGCCGACTCGGTGCGCGGCGACGCGGAGGAGCGGGCCCGCCAGCTGCTGCTCGCCGCGCAGGGGACGGCCGACGAGGAGCGCACGACCGTGCGCCGCGAGGTCAAGGAGCGGCGCGGCGAGGCGCTCGCGGCGCTGCGCGAGATGCGCGAGCGCGGCGAGGCGACGCTGAGCGAGCTGGGCAAGGAGCAGGCCGAGCGCTGGGACGCGGAGGACCGGACGGAGGCCGAGCGGGAGGCCGCCCTCGACGCCCGTCACGTCGAACTCACGGCGGCCGCCGAGGCCCAACTGTCGGAGGCCAAGCGCGCGTTCTCGGAGGCGGAGGAGTCGGCGCGGCACGGGCAGGAGGACGCGGAGGCGCGCGGTGCCGAGCTGGTGTCGCAGGCCCGGATGCGGGGGGAGCGCATCGAGCGGGAGACCGAGCGGGTGCTGCGCGAGCACGCGGAGGCGGGGGAGGAGTTGCGGGCTCACATGGACCATGTGCGCAGCAGTCTGGCCTCGCTCACCGGGCGGGTGGCGCCTGCCTCCGGTGAGGAGGGCGGGACTGTTCCTGGTCCTGCGGACGGGTCTGATGCTTAGGCCTACGGCCTGAGGCTTGCGGTTACCGGCAGGCGGTACCGGTCCTGTGCCAGCCATACGTTCAGCGCACTCGGCACCTTCGCGCTGTGCCCACCCGTTCCGCCCTGCGGAACGACTGCCCACAGCGGGGGGCGGGAACGAGAGGGCGGGCCATTCCCTGCGGAACGACTGCCCACAGCGGGAACGGGTGCGGGCGTGCGTCTACTTCAGGACCGGGAAGCGTCGCGGGGCCACGAAGATCAGGACCAGCAAGGACAGGGCTGCCGCGGCCGCCGCCCCCAGGAAGACCCAGTCCACCGCCGCGTCCACCGCCTGCCGCAGGTGATCCGCGTCGGGGCCCGGATGGTCCAGCGAGCGGGCCACCGAGTCGAGGTCCCCCGAGCCCGAGCCTCCGAGGCGGGAGCTCAGCACCCCGTTGGCGATCGCCCCGAACAGCGCCGCGCCGACCGTCTGGCCGATCTGGCGGCAGAACAGGACCGAGGCCGTCGTCGTGCCGCGCTCCGACCAGCCGACCGTCGACTGGACGCCGACGATCAGCGGGAGTTGGAACAGGCCCAGTGACGCGCCGAGCAGCAGCATGAGGAGGGCCGGCTGCCAGGCCGCTCCGGGATAGGGGAGCAACTGGAAGGCCACCAGGATCGCCGTGGCCGCGCTCATGCCGATGATCGCCGTGTTGCGGAAGCCGATCCGGGTGTAGACGTGCTGGCTCAGGGCGGCGGAGAGCGGCCAGCTCAGGATCATGGCGGAGAGGACGAACCCGGCGGCGGTGGGGTCGAGTTGAAGGACCGACTGGGCGTACGTGGGCAGGAAGACCGTGGGTGCGACCATCATCAGGCCCAGCGCGCCGAGCGCCAGATTGACCGCCGCGATCGTGCGGCGCTTCCAGACCCAGCCGGGGATGATCGGCTCCTCGGCCCGCCGTTCGATGACGACCGTGGCCACGACGAGCAGAGCTCCCGCCCCGAACAGCAGCAGCGAAGGCGCCGAGAGCCAGGGCCAGGCCACCCCGCCCTGCACCAGCGCGGTGATGAGTACACCGCCGCACGCGAAGACGGACAGCGCGCCCGCCCAGTCGATCCGGCCCCGCTGGCTCCGGTCGCGTACCGGCTCATGGAGATGGCGGAGGACGAGCCAGATCGCCACAGCCCCGAAGGGCAGGTTGATGAGGAAGATCCAGCGCCAGTCCGCGTACCCGGCGAGCACCCCGCCGAGCGCCGGACCCGCGACCGCCGAGGCCGCCCACACCGAGGACAACTTCGCCTGGATCTTGGGGCGTTCCTTGAGCGGATAGAGGTCGGCGGCCAGCGTCTGGACCGTGCCCTGGATCGCGCCGCCGCCCAGACCCTGGACGACGCGGAACGCGATGAGCGACGCCATGTCCCAGGCGCCGGCGCACAGCAGTGAGCCGAGCAGGAAGAGGGCGGTGCCCGCGATCAGGACGGGCTTGCGGCCGAAGGTGTCGGAGAGCTTGCCGTAGACGGGGAGCGTGACCGTGACGGCGAGCAGATAGCCGGAGAAGAGCCAGGAGAAGACGGAGAAGCCGCCCAGATCGCCGACGATCTGCGGGACGGCGGTCGCGATGATCGTGGAGTCGAGGGCGGCGAGCGCCATGGCGAGCATGAGCGCGGCGACGACGGCGCCGCGCCTGCGGGGGTCCGACTGCGCGGTCGCGGCGGCACTGCCGGATATCTCAGCCGGCCCGCCAGATGCCCCCGCAGCCCCGCCGGATATCTCCGCGGATCCGTCGGCGGTGCCGTCCGCCGTGTCGTCGCTCACCGAAGTCCTTTCACCGTGCATCTATTTCCGCCGGGACCAGCTTCTCACTTGCTCCTTACGCAGCGGGAGGGTGGAGGCTCCCTGACAGCAAGGTCCACCGAGGGGTGGACTCCCCTAGGGGAGCCTCCGTACTACGGGTTGGGGACGGTCCATACCGCTGGAGGATGAGGCGCCCGGCGCAGGTCCATAGCCTGATTCATGGCCGCAGTTGAGGGCCGGAGTCGAGGTCGCTCGATCGCCGGGGGTGGGGTTTACCCCCGGAAGAAGACTCGGCCCTGCACCAGCGCGCCCGACCCCCTGACGACACCAGACTTCTCAACGTACGCACACGACTGTGCGCGCGCCGAAACCGATATAGGAGACATACCGTGACAACCGCAGTAGGCATTCCCAGGCACGAGGGCACGGGAGGCGCTGGAGGGCGTACGGCGGTCGCGGCTCGGGCGCGGCAGGTGGTGAAGGCGTACGGGTCGGGGGAGACCCGGGTCGTCGCCCTCGATCAGGTCGATGTGGACATCGCGCGCGGCCAGTTCACCGCGATCATGGGCCCGTCCGGCTCCGGCAAGTCGACGCTGATGCACTGCCTGGCCGGGCTCGACACGGTCACCAGTGGACAGATCTATCTCGATGACACCGAGATCACCGGGCTGAAGGACAAGAAGCTCACGCAGCTGCGCCGGGACCGGATCGGGTTCATCTTCCAGGCGTTCAACCTGCTGCCCACGCTGAACGCGATAGAGAACATCACGCTGCCGATGGACATCGCCGGCCGCAAGCCGGACCGGCAGTGGCTGGACCGCGTCGTGCAGACCGTCGGGCTCGCCGACCGGCTCAAGCACCGGCCCACCCAGCTCTCCGGCGGCCAGCAGCAGCGCGTCGCCGTGGCCCGCGCGCTCGCCGCCCGGCCCGAGATCATCTTCGGTGACGAGCCGACCGGAAACCTCGACTCCCGTGCCGGAGCAGAGGTGTTGGGCTTCCTGCGGCGCTCCGTGTCCGAGCTCGGCCAGACCATCGTGATGGTCACGCACGACCCGGTGGCGGCGTCGTACGCGGACCGGGTCCTTTACCTCGCCGACGGCCGGATCGTCGACGAGATGTACAACCCGACCGCCGACCAGGTCCTGGACCGCATGAAGGACTTCGACGCCCGGGGCCGTACGTCATGACCGTGCTGAAGACCTCGATGCGCAACTTCTTCGCGCACAAGGGACGGATGGCGCTGAGCGCCGTCGCGGTCCTGCTGTCCGTGGCGTTCGTCTGCGGGACGCTGGTGTTCACGGACACCATGAACACCACCTTCGACAAGCTCTTCGCGGCCACCGCCGCCGATGTGACCGTCAGCCCCAAGGACGCCAAGGGCCTCGGCGCCGAGGAGAACACCGGCAAGCCCGATTCGCTGCCCGCCTCCGCCCTGGAGCAGGCGAAGAAGGCCGAGGGCGTCAAGACCGCCGAGGGCGCCGTGACCAGCGACAAGGTCACGGTCGTCAACTCCGAGAACAAGAACATGGGCTCCAGTAACGGCGCCCCGACGCTGGCCGGCAACTGGACGCGCAACGACCTGCGTTCGATGCAGATCACCTCCGGGCACGCCCCGCGCGGACCCACCGAGGTGATGGTCGACGCCGACACCGCCGAGAAGCACCACCTCAAGATCGGCGACGAGCTGCGCACCATCGCCGTCACCGGCGACCTCACCGCGAAGATCTCCGGCATCGCCACCTTCAAGGTGACCAACCCCGGTGCCGCCGTCGTCTACTTCGACACCGCCACCGCCCAGAAGGAACTCCTGGGCGCCACCGGCCGGTTCACCAACCTCAACGTCAGCGCCGCGTCCGGCGTCGATGACGTACAGCTGAAGAAGAACGTCGCCGACGTCCTCGGCGCAGGCACGTACAAGCTGCAGACGCAGGACGAGGCCGCCGAGGCCAACAAGTCCAACGTCGGCTTCCTCGACATCATGAAGTACGCGATGCTCGGCTTCGCCGGGATCGCCTTCCTCGTCGGCATCTTCCTGATCGTCAACACCTTCTCGATGCTGGTCGCCCAGCGCACCCGCGAGATCGGCCTGATGCGCGCCATCGGGTCGAGCCGCAAGCAGGTCAACCGGTCCGTGCTCGTCGAGGCGCTGATGCTCGGTGTGTTCGGCTCGATCCTCGGGGTCGGGGCGGGCGTCGGGCTCGCGGTCGGGCTGATGAAGCTGATGTCCGGGATGGGCATGGAGCTGTCGCTCGACGACCTCACGGTCAAGTGGACAACTCCCGTGATCGGCATGGCACTTGGTGTCGTCGTCACCGTCCTCGCCGCGTACCTTCCGGCCCGTCGTGCGGGCAAGGTCTCGCCGATGGCCGCGCTGCGGGACGCGGGCACGCCGGCCGACGGCCGGGCCAGTGCGATCCGCGCCCTCATCGGGCTCGTCCTCACCGGCGTCGGCGCCGCCGGGCTCTACCTCGCGGCCACGGCCGACAAGGCGAGCGAGGGCTCGCTGTTCCTCGGCGGCGGCGTGGTGCTCACCCTCATCGGGTTCGTCGTGGTCGGTCCTGTCCTCGCGGGCGGTGTCGTACGCGTCCTCAGCGCGGTCGTGCTGCGGATCTTCGGCCCGGTCGGGCGGATGGCCGAGCGGAACGCGCTGCGCAATCCGCGGCGTACCGGTGCGACCGGCGCGGCCCTGATGATCGGCCTCGCCCTGGTGGCGTGCCTGTCCGTCGTCGGCTCCTCCATGGTGGCCTCGGCGACCGACCAGCTCGACAAGTCGGTCGGCGCGGACTTCATCGTCATGGGCGGCCAGCAGCCGATCGTGCCGCAGGCCCAGGAGGCGCTGCGCAAGGCGGACGGCATCGAGCACTTCACCCGGTACAAGGAGGTGCCGGCGAAGCTGACCTTGCCGAACGGCAAGACGGAGGACGAAGGGATCATCGCCGCCGACCCGACGTACACCCAGGACGTGCGGCGCGAGACCGTCGCCGGTGAACTCCCGGCCGCGTACGGCAAGAACGCCATGTCGGTCGGCGACGACTTCGCGAAGCGCGAGGGCCTGAAGGTCGGGGACGAGCTGAGCGTCGCCTTCGCCGGCGGCAAGACCGCCAAGCTGAAGATCGCGGCCGTCACGTCGGACGACACGTCCATCGACAAGGGCGCGATGTACATGGGCATCCCGACCGCCGAGAGCTATGTCGGGGCCGCGAAGATGCCACCGGACACGATCATGTTCGCGTCGGCGGTCGAGGGCAAGGAGAAGGAGGCGTACGCCTCCCTCAAGAAGTCGGTCGAGAAGTACCCGACGGTCAAGGTCCAGGACCAGACCGACTTCAAGCAGGACCTGAAGGACCAGATCGGCCAGCTGCTCAACATCGTCTACGGGCTCTTGGCGCTGGCGATCATCGTGGCCGTCCTGGGCGTCGTGAACACCCTTGCCCTGTCCGTGGTCGAGCGGACCCGGGAGATCGGGCTGCTGCGGGCGATCGGCCTCTCGCGCCGTCAGCTGCGCCGCATGATCCGCCTGGAGTCGGTGGTCATCGCCCTCTTCGGCGCGCTGCTCGGCCTCGGGCTCGGCATGGCCTGGGGTGCGACCGCGCAGAAGCTGCTCGCCCTTGAGGGGCTGCAGATCCTGGAGATCCCGTGGCCCACGATCGGCTGGGTCTTCGTGGGCTCGGCGTTCGTCGGCCTGTTCGCGGCGCTGGTGCCGGCGTTCCGGGCGGGGCGGATGAACGTGCTGAACGCGATCGCCACGGACTGAGGCGGACCGGCCCAGGGGGGACGGGGTGGGCGGCGGCTCCGGTGGACGTGCTTCACGTCCGCCGGGGCCGCCGCTCAGTTCATGGCTGCTGCAGCTCCATCAGTACGTAGCCGCCGCCGGACCCCGCCATCCGGTACGAGGCGTTCGGATGGAGCTGCTTGGCATAGCCCAGCGGGTCCGGATGGCGGCCGCCGTTCGCGTCCAGGGCGATGAAGCGGGGCGTGACGTCCTTCGTGCCGCCTATCCAGAACACCTGGCAGCGCGAGGTCAGCCGGCTGATGGGCCCTATGTTCGCCTCGACGCTCGCGCCGTCCGGGATCCGGTCCAGGAGCTGCTCGGCGGCCTTCACCTGCTCGCTCACCTTGTACGTCCCGGACTCCAGGACGCCCGACAGCGGCAGCGCGGTCGTCAGGGCGAGCGCCGCCGCGGCGACGGCGGCCGGGAGCTGGGCCGCGTACTTGCGCAGGAACGGGCGCGAGCTGCGGCGCGAGCGGTCGATGGCGTCCACCAGGGCCAGGATCACGATCGGCATGAGGACCGCGCTGTAGTGCCAGTCCTTGCCCCAGTAGTGATCGTCCTGGGAGAGGAAGCGCCAGCCGAGGGTGGGCAGCGCGGCGATCAGGAGCGGCGAGCGCAGGGCGAGCAGGCCCGTGGTGGGGATGAGCAGCCAGCCGAGGGTGCGCAGCTTGACGTCGAACCCGGCGAAGGGGTTCGGGTTGCCGCTGACCTTGTCCCAGTAGCCGTAGTCGCCGGTGGTGTTGAAGGCCGGGATCAGCCAGGTGAACGTGATCAGCGCGGCCACCAGACCGAACGCGGCGACCCCGATCGCCCACGGCACCGCCCGCGGCGCCTGCTTCCAGGCCCGGATGCCCACCACCGCGGCGATCGCGGCGAGCGTGACCCCCAGGTCCTCCTTGACCAGGACAAGGGGCAGCGCCCACAGCAGGGCGGCCCGCCAGCGGCTGAAGAGGATCGCCTCCAGGGAGAAGGCGATCAGCGGCACGGCGAAGGCGATCTCGTGGAAGTCGAACTCGACGGCGCGCTGCAGCCCCCACGACAGTCCGTACGCGACCCCGATCGCGAGCCCCCGGTTCGGCCCGAGCAGCCGGGACGCGGCCCGCGTCACCGGGATGAGGGACACGGCGAACAGCGCGGCCTGCGCGAGCAGCAGCGTCACCGGCGACGGGAAGAGCCGGTAGAGCGGGGCGAGCGTGGCGGTGATCGGGCTGAAGTGGTCGCCCAGTATGTGCGCGCCCGGTCCCTTGAGGTCGGCGATCGGCGCCTGGAAGTGGGCGTAGGCACGGATCGCCTGCTCGAAGATCCCGAGGTCCCACGACATGGAGGCCATGCGCCGCCAGCGGCAGACCGAGATGATCGCGTACCCGACGAAGAAGGCGGCGGCGAGCAGGTAGGGAATGCGTGGCGCGAGCCGGGCGGCCACGGAAGAGTCGGCCTGCGGCCTGACCAGTTCCGGCACGTCCTTGACGGGCGTGGCGAGCTCTGCGCCTGACATCGGTGGATTTGGCCCTTCGGGAGGTGGACGCTTCGGAGGTGGGGGTCCAGTAACGGTAAACCTGATGCGGACTGGGTTCCGTACGGGGGACTCCTGTACGAGGACGCTTCGTAGGCCGCTTTTGGATCCATGGACGGCTCTCCGAATGGCTCCGTGGACCGGTCCGCGGGGCTTTCTCCGGCGCCTGTCAGTGGTGCGACGTAGGCTGGGAACCCCCGGCCCGCCAGGGCCTGTGTCGGAAGTGGCGTCTGCCCCGCGACGCCCGGCACGCACTCTCGCCGCACCGGCCGAAAGCCCAAGTACGTCCAGTACGAGGACTTCCGGCCGGCACGCCGAGAGCACGCACCGGACGCCGCAGGGCCCGCCCTCCGGGCGGACGACGCCACTTCCGACACAGGCCCTGGACGTGTCGGGCCCTTTGCGTTGCCCACGCCGTACGCCCGCTCCCCGCCCGCGTACGCACTGCCTGGACGGAAAAGTCTTCATGAGCCTGCACGGTCTGCTCGATGCCGTCGTCAAGGACGCCGCACTCGCCGAAGCGGTGAAGGCCGCCCAGGACGGCAACCGGATGCACGTGGATCTGGTCGGTCCGCCCGCCGCCCGGCCCTTCGCCGTGGCCGCGCTGGCCCGCGAGGCCAAGCGGACCGTGCTCGCCGTGACCGCGACGGGGCGCGAGGCGGAGGACCTGGCGGCGGCGCTGCGCTCGCTGCTCGACCCGGACACGGTCGCCGAGTACCCGTCCTGGGAGACGCTGCCGCACGAGCGGCTCTCGCCCCGTTCGGACACGGTGGGCCGGCGGCTCGCGGTTCTTCGCCGCCTTGCGCACCCGAGGCCGGACGACCCCGAGACCGGGCCGGTGAGCGTGGTCGTCGCGCCCGTGCGTTCCGTGCTGCAGCCGCAGGTCAAGGGGCTCGGCGACCTGGAGCCGGTGAGCCTCGCCCAGGGCCAGTCGGTGGACCTGAACGAGATCGTGGAGGCCCTTGCGGCGGCCGCGTACGCCCGGGTCGAACTGGTCGAGAAGCGCGGCGAGTTCGCGGTCCGGGGCGGGATCCTGGACGTCTTCCCGCCGACCGAGGAGCACCCCCTCCGCATCGAGTTCTGGGGTGACGAGGTCGAGGAGATCCGTTACTTCAAGGTCGCCGACCAGCGGTCCCTGGAGATCGCCGAGCACGGCCTGTGGGCGCCGCCCTGCCGGGAGCTGCTGCTCACCGATTCCGTACGGGAGAAGGCCGCGGCCCTCGCCGAGGCGCATCCGGAGCTCGGCGAACTGCTCGGGAAGATCGCGGAGGGCATCGCGGTCGAGGGCATGGAGTCCCTGGCCCCGGTCCTGGTCGACGACATGGAGCTGCTGCTCGACGTGCTGCCGAAGGACGCCATGGCGGTCGTCTGCGACCCGGAGCGGGTGCGGACGCGCGCGGCCGACCTGGTGGCCACGAGCCAGGAGTTCCTGCAGGCCAGCTGGGCCGCGACCGCCGGTGGTGGCGAGGCTCCGATCGACGTGGGCGCGGCCTCGCTGCGGGGCATCGCGGACGTCCGGGACCACGCACGGGACCTCGGGATGATGTGGTGGTCGGTCTCGCCGTTCGCCGCCGACGAGGAGCTCGACTCCGACACCTTGAAGCTGGGCATGCACGCCCCGGAGACGTACCGCGGTGACACCGCCCGCGCGCTCGCGGACGCCAAGCAGTGGAACGCCGACGGCTGGCGCACGGTCTTCGTCACCGAGGCGCACGGCCCGGCCGCCCGCACCGTCGAGGTCCTCGGCGGCGAGGGCATCGCCGCCCGGCTCGACAAGGACCTGGCGGAGATCGCGCCGTCCGTCGTGCACGTGGCCTGCGGCTCGATCGACTACGGCTTCGTGGACGCGGCGCTCAAGCTCGCCGTCCTCACCGAGACCGACCTGACCGGCCAGAAGGCGGCCGGCAAGGACGGTCAGCGGATGCCCGCCCGGCGCCGCAAGACCATCGACCCGCTCACCCTGGAGCAGGGCGACTACATCGTGCACGAGCAGCACGGCGTGGGCCGCTACATCGAGATGGTCCAGCGCACCGTGCAGAACGCGACCCGCGAATACCTGGTCGTCGAGTACGCCCCCGCCAAGCGCGGCCAGCCCGGCGACCGGCTCTACATCCCCACCGACCAGCTGGAGCAGATCACCAAGTACGTGGGCGGCGAGGCCCCGACGATGCACCGCCTCGGCGGCGCCGACTGGACCAAGACCAAGGCGCGCGCCAAGAAGGCGGTCAAGGAGATCGCCGCCGACCTGATCAAGCTCTACTCCGCGCGCATGGCGGCCCCCGGCCACACCTTCGGCCCGGACACCCCCTGGCAGCGCGAGCTGGAGGACGCGTTCCCGTACGTGGAGACGCCCGACCAGCTGACCACGATCGCCGAGGTCAAGGAGGACATGGAGAAGTCGGTCCCGATGGACCGCCTGATCTGCGGCGACGTCGGCTACGGCAAGACGGAGATCGCGGTCCGCGCGGCCTTCAAGGCCGTCCAGGACGGCAAGCAGGTCGCCGTCCTGGTGCCGACCACGCTCCTCGTGCAGCAGCACTTCGGGACGTTCACCGAGCGGTACGGCCAATTCCCGGTCGTCGTAAGGGCGTTGAGCCGCTTCCAGAGCGAGGGCGAGTCGAAGGCCACCCTGGAGGGCCTCAAGGACGGCTCGGTCGACATCGTCATCGGCACCCACCGGCTCTTCTCGTCCGAGACCAAGTTCAAGGACCTGGGCCTGGTCATCGTCGACGAGGAGCAGCGGTTCGGCGTCGAGCACAAGGAGCAGCTGAAGAAGCTGCGCGCCAACGTCGACGTACTGACGATGTCCGCCACCCCCATTCCTCGTACGCTCGAAATGGCAGTGACCGGCATCCGCGAGATGTCGACCATCACGACACCGCCGGAGGAGCGGCACCCGGTCCTCACCTTCGTGGGTCCGTACGAGGAGAAGCAGATCGGCGCCGCGATCCGGCGTGAACTCCTGCGTGAGGGCCAGGTCTTCTACATCCACAACCGCGTCGAGTCGATCGACCGCGCGGCCGCCCGGCTCCGGGAGATCGTGCCGGAGGCGCGGATCGCGACCGCCCACGGGCAGATGTCGGAGTCCGCCCTGGAGCAGGTCGTCGTCGACTTCTGGGAGAAGAAGTTCGACGTCCTCGTCTCCACGACGATCGTCGAGTCCGGCATCGACATCTCCAACGCCAATACGCTGATCGTCGAGCGCGGCGACAACTTCGGTCTCTCGCAGCTGCACCAGCTGCGCGGCCGTGTGGGACGAGGCCGCGAGCGCGGTTACGCGTACTTCCTGTACCCGCCGGAGAAGCCGCTCACCGAGACGGCGCACGAGCGGCTCGCGACCATCGCCCAGCACACCGAGATGGGCGCGGGCATGTACGTCGCGATGAAGGACCTGGAGATCCGCGGCGCGGGCAATCTGCTCGGTGGCGAGCAGTCGGGCCACATCGCGGGTGTCGGCTTCGACTTGTACGTACGCATGGTCGGCGAGGCCGTCGCCGACTACCGGGCTCAGCTGGAAGGCGGCGCGGAGGAGGAGCCGCCGCTCGAGGTGAAGATCGAGCTGCCGGTCGACGCGCACGTCCCGCACGACTACGCGCCCGGCGAGCGGCTGCGTCTGCAGGCCTACCGCTCGATCGCCTCCGCCAACACTGAGGAGGACATCAAGGCGGTACGCGAGGAACTGGTCGACCGCTACGGCAAGTTGCCCGAACCGGTCGAGAACCTGCTCCTGGTCGCCGGGCTGCGGATGCTGGCCCGCGCCTGCGAGGTCGGCGAGATCGTGCTGCAGGGCAACAACATCCGGTTCGCGCCCGTCGAGCTGCGCGAGTCCCAGGAGCTGCGACTCAAGCGGCTCTACCCGGGCACGGTCATCAAGCCCACCAGCCACCAGCTCCTGGTGCCGCGCCCGAAGACGGCGAAGGTGGGCGGGAAGCCGGTGGTCGGGCGGGAACTGCTCGGGTGGGTGGGGGAGTTCCTCACCACGATCCTGGGGTCCTGACCGGTCCTCGGGGTCCTGACCTCGGGGTGGCCGCATGCGGTGCGGCCACCCCGAGGGCCTGTCTTCAAACTCCCGTCGTCGCCCGAAGGGCGGCCTTGCGGCGTCTGGTGCGTGCGCTCGGCGTGCCGGGTGGAAGGCTCCGTCGATGGACCGGACGTACTTGGGCTTTCGCCCGGTGCGGCGAGCGTGCGCCCGCTGCGGCAGCAGCTGATGTCACTGCGGCGTCGCGGGGCAGGCGGGAGTTTGAAGACAGGCCCTAGCCGGCGTCAGAGCTCATTCAGGTCCAGCGCGTCCGCCATCGCCTTGTACCCCGCGTCGTTCGGGTGCAGCGCGTCACCCGAGTCGTACGCGGGCAGGATGCGGTCCTCGTGCGCCGGGTCGGCCACCGCGCGGTCGAAGTCGACCACCGCGTCGTACGCGCCCGAGGTGCGGATCCACTTGTTGACGGCGTCCCGCTTGGCCTCGTTCTCGGCGGTGAAGTAGGCCGAGCCCTCGATCGGGGTCAGGGTCGCGCCGATCACCTTGAGGCCCTTGGAGTGCGCCTGGCGGATCAGCTTGCGGTGGCCGTCGATGAGCTGCTGCACGGAGACCTCGGGGGTCGGGCCGCCGGGGAAGTTCTCTCCCCAGGTGGTGCCGCCGATGTCGTTGATGCCCTCCAGGACGATGACCGTGCGTACGCCCCGCTCGTCGAGCACGTCCTCCTTGAACCGGGCGATGCCCTTCTCGCCCGCCCAGACCGTGTCGTTGGTGACCTGGTTGCCGCCGATGCCCTGGTTGAGCACGGCACGCGGCTTCCCGGCGGCGGCCAGCCGCTCGGCGAGCTCGTCGGGGTAGCGGTTGTTCGCGTCGGCGTGGGAGCCCACGCCGTCGGTGATGGAATCGCCGAAGGTCACGATGCCGTTGCCCCGTACGGGCTTTGAGCCGCTGACCTCGACGCCCGAGAGGTAGTACCAGGACGTGCCGGACTCCTTGAACGACGTACCGGCCGCGTCGGAGCGGTGGTCGCCGGACGCGCGGTAGCTGGTGGCCGAGGCGAGGTGGTGGAAGGTCGCGGGCCCGGTCTTCTCCGCCAGATACAGCGTCACGGTCACCGACTCGAAGGCCTTCACCTTGAAGGGCACGCCGTCGCTGAGCGCCTTGCCGCCCGACGGGATCGTCACCGAGTCGTGGCCCTTGCCGAAGGTCAGCTGCCGCACCGAACCCGGCTGTACGGAGGCGCCCTTGGCGGTACGTGCCACCGTCGCGCCGGTGATCTTCAGCGGGGTCTTGCCGTAACGGTTGGACAGCTCGATCCGGGCCTTCGTGCCGCTGTTGGTGACGCGCACCACCTGACGGACGGTGTGGTTGTCGAAGCCCTCCTGCGACCAGTTCGGCGCGAAGGGCGCGGTCGCCGACTGCGGGGAGGCGGCCCAGGCGCCCTGCCAAGTCGGCGCATGGTGCGCCACCTTGGCCGCGGAAGCGTCGGTGACGGACACGGCCAGCAGCGTCGCCGCCGCCACGAATGCGGTACCGGCCAGCCGAACCGAGGCACGCTTGGCAATCATTTTCCCCACCCCTTGCATGTGTTCGATCACTTACGAACATCACTAAGCGTGGGGTGGCCCCGGGCATTCCCGGCCCGGGGAAATTCTTCAGCGTTCCGGCGCGAACAACAGCCCGGTGAGTGCCCGGAAGACGTCCTCGGGGTCCCGGTCGCCCACTGGGCCGTCCAGGTTCCGGCTCAGCAGCAAGGTGGCGAAACCGTGGGCCAGGGACCAGGCGGCGATGCCCGCGAGCCGGGCGTCGTCGCCCCGTTTCGTCTCCTCCAACTCGGCAACCCCTGCGCGTAGTTGCTCACCGGCGCGCTCCCTGGCGGCCACCAGGTCCGGGTCGTCCCCGCGCAGCAGTTCAGGCTGGAACATCACCTGGAAGTGCGCCGGGTGCGCCCTCCCGAACCGCACATAGCGCACCCCTCGTTCGCGCAGCTCGGGCGCGTCCGCGAGGGCCTCGGCGAGCAGGTCGTAGCCCTCCGCCGCGATCGCGGTGAGCAGGCCCGTGCGGTCCTTGAAGTGATGCGCCGGCGCGGCATGCGAGACACCGGCCCGGCGGGCGAGGTCGCGCAGGCTCAGGGCGCCCGGGCCCTCGGCGGCGATGACGTCGAGGGCCGCGGTCAGGACGGCATGGCGGAGATCGCCGTGGTGGTAGGTGCGCTCACTGGTGCGCCGGTTCGTCATGGTCAGCAGATTACGCGGAATCTAGGCATTGACAAGTTCGGCGGGCGCGAGCAATCTAGTCAGTGTCAAGTTCTGGCCCGCGCCAAACGTCCGCAGGCCTCCGACGGCAGAGGAGAGCGTCATGTCCGCAGAGATCGAGCTCGGTCGCGTACGGCACCTGTGGCAGCTCCTGGAGCCGCTGCACGCCGTGCTCTACTACGCCCCGGAGTCCTTCGAGGAGGCGGCCGCGCTCGGCTTCAAGACCGATGAGCGGTGGCCGAGTTACTTCGCCTGGCGGGCCGCGCCACTGGGGGCGGCCGGGCGCGAGCAGGTGGCGTCCGCGTTCTACAGCTTCAACCCGGAGATGGTCGGGGAGTACGTTCCCGCCGCGTGGGACGTCGCGGCTCCCGAGGCCGTCCTCGCCGCCCGCGAACGGGCCGTGGACCGTACCTACCGTGCGCTGTTCGGCGACCGCGTCGGCAGTGCCGAGCTCGCGGAGGCCGCAGCGCTGGCCCGCCGGGCCGCCGAGGCCGCCGTTGTGGCGGGCCGCCCGCTCGCCGCCGCCAATGCGGCCCTGGCCTGGCCGGACGCGCCGCACCTCGTGCTCTGGCGGGCCGCGACGATCCTGCGCGAGCACCGGGGCGACGGCCATCTGGCGGCGACGCTGGTCGCGGGGCTCGACCCGGTGGAGTCGCTGGTGTCCTTCGCGGCGATCGGGGCGGCGCCGGCCGCGACCTTCGAGAGCCGGGGCTGGAGTGCGGCCGCCTGGACCGCGGCGGGTGAACGCCTCGTAGCGCGGGGCCTGTTGGAGAAGGACGGCACTGCGACGGAGGCGGGGCGCGCGCTGCGCGCGGAGGTCGAGCGCCGCACGGACGAGCTTGCGGCGGGGCCCTGGGAGGCGTTGGGCGCGGCCGACATGGCGAAGCTCGCCGATCTGCTGGGGGAGTTCTGGGTCGCGGTGATCGGGTCCGGCCTGCTGCCGGGGACGAACACGCTGGGGATCGGGAAGGTGTGAAGACCCCCCGGGACCCCCGGGAATGGCGTGAGTTGAGAGACGTGCCCTGGGGCCGGTCCGCCGGGAAGGGCCCCAGGACACGAAGAGCCGTCGTCCGCGGCAGGTGCGGTCCGCGGGACGACGGCTCTCTTCTACCGTGGTGGTCCAGTTCCTCCGTAAGGACTGAGAACCGGGGGCAGAGCCCTACTTGGGCTGCTCGCCCTCCTTGTCGATGCCGAGCGCATCCTTCGCCGCGTCCTGGCCCTTGTCGACCTGGTCCTTGAACTTGCCGCCGGTCTTCTCGTCGACCTCGTCGCCGACGTTGTCGATGATTTCCTTGCCCTTGTCCTGGGCCTGGCCCTTGAACTTGTCGAAGATGCCCACCTCGGGGCTCCTTTCGGAGGTGACGGGGCGAATCTGCGCAAAGTGCAGCAACTCACCCATATCCATTTCCGACGATACGCCCGAACGCCCGGCCCCGCTTCTCGGTGCGGGGGCGGGCCCGCGATACGGTCGGTCGCGCCCGCGCCAGGCATGCGGGGGCCGGGCAGGGGAGGGGAAGCGCGCTGTGGAGAAGTCCATGACCGGCGAGGGGGCGGGGACCGCCCGTCTTGCCGAGGGAACCCAACACCCGTCATCGGTGACCGCCCGTCTTACCGAGCGGTCGGTGACCGCCCGCCTTACGACGGTCGCGCTCGCCCTGCTGCTCACGCTGGGTGCGGCCGCCTGCACCGCGGAGTCCGAGCCGGGCGGTGGGGGAGAGGCCGGCCCCGAGGGGAAGCCCGGCTCCGCCCTCGCGGCCGTCGACGGCCTGACGGTCAAGGGGCGTGCGCCCAAGACGGGTTACGACCGGGACCGGTTCGGCAGTCCCTGGGCCGACACCGACTCCAACGGCTGCGGCACCCGCGACGACATCCTCAAGCGCGACCTGGACGACGTCCGCACCGACGGCGACTGCAAGGTCACCGGGGGCACGCTCGCCCCCGACCCGTACAGCGGCCAGGACGTCACGTACGCGCGCGGCCGCAGCAAGGTCGACATCGACCATCTCGTCGCCCTCTCGGACGCCTGGCAGAAGGGCGCGCAGCAGTGGGAGCCGAGCAAGCGCATCGCCTTCGCCAACGACCCGCTGAACCTCCTCGCGGTCGGCGCGACGCCCAACCGCAGCAAGGGGGACGGCGACACCGCGACCTGGCTGCCGCCGGCCAAGGGCTATCGGTGCGCGTATGCGGCCGGGCAGGTCGCGGTGAAGAAGAAGTACGGAGTGTGGGTCACGGCCGCCGAGCAGGCCGCGATGAAGCGGGTGCTCGGCGGGTGCCCCGGACAGCGACTGCCCGGGGCCGGTGACGCGCCCACCGTGGCGCCGCCCCGCTTCCACGCGGGGTGAGCGCCGCCTTCCGCGTGGAGTGAGCGCCGCCTTCCGCGTGGAGTGAGCGCCGCCTTCCGCGTGGAGTGAGCCCCGCCTTCCGCGCGGAGTGGGCCCCGGACCGGATGGGTCAGGCGTCGATCCCTCCGGAGTTGCCGCCCAGCTTGTCCATGTCCAGGACGTCGCCGGTGGGTGCCGTGGTGTCGACCGGCTTGTCGAAGTCGAGGAAGTCGATGGACTCCTGGCCGGGCGCCTCGTTGGTGATGCGCAGCAGGTAGGGCTCGCCCTCCGCGGCGACGTAGATCTTGTAGCGGTCCTTGCCGTCGTTCTCGTGGAGGGTGATCGCCTTCTTGCCGCCTATCGTGGCCGGCTTGCCCTTGCGGGCCATGGAGCGGGCCCCGGTGAACTCCTTGAGCAGCGCGTCGAGATCACAGAAGGACGCCATCTGCTTGGCCTGGCCGCTGGTCGCGTCCGTCTTCACCCAGCGGTCGGCCATCATGTCCACGGCCGCGTCGACCTCGCCCGCGGGCTGGCCCTTGCCGACCTGGCTGCGGATGAACTTCTCGTCGAGCTTCATGTGCAGCGTCTTGCCGTCGTTGATCAGCTCGAGGGACCCCTGGTCCGGCACCGACATCGTGCCCGCGCAGTTGCCCTCGGTGTCGAGGGCCAGGTCCATGTTGATCAGGCCCATCTCGTCGTCGGGGGCCGTGCCCTTGACGCGCAGGGACTTGGCGTCACCGGTCGTCTCCAGGGCCTTGTCGACGATGTCGGGACCCGACTCGCCCGCGAAGGGCGCCTTGGACTCGGCCGGCTTCTTCGAGGCCCCGCCGCCGACCCCGCTCCAGCCGCCCTGGGACTTGTCGTCCTTCTTGCCGTCCCCTCCCGTCGGGTTGCAGGCGGTCAGGGCCAGCGAGGCCGTGATGCAGAGGGCGGCAAGTGTGGTGCGACGCATGAGTGTTCTCCCCCCGGAGAGCGGTAAACGAGCGAGCTTCGCGCTCGCGAGTGGAGCCTATGGGACGGGTATGACAGCGCAGGAGAGGGCCCAACTGTCACTGTGCGGCGGGGTGCGGGCCGTGCGGCGGGCGGTATGCCGGATCAGCCCGTCTTCTTCCAGTCCTTGCAGCCCGTCGTCTTGAAGTACGCGTCCTTCGCGGTGATCGTCACGATCGCGCTCCCGCTGACGTTGTCGTTCGCGGCGATCGAGTCGATGCCGTGCCCGGCGTCCTTCGCGCGCTCCCAGTAGCACATGTCATCGGTGTTCCCCGAGGACTTGTAGGTGCCGGGTGCGATGTCGACGCCCACCTTGAACATGCCGCCGTCGCCCTTGAGCGGGCCGCCGGGCGGCGTGCCCTTCGCCTTCTCGTCGACGGCCGTCCAGTCCTTGCAGCCGGTCGACTTGAAGAGCTTGTCGCCCGCCGCGATCGTCACGTAACTGGTGCCGGACACATTGTCGTTGGCAAGGATCGAGTCGAGCTCGCCCTTGGAGTCCTTGGCGCGCTCCCAGTAGCACATGCCGTCCGTGTTCCCGGTCGTGCGGTACGTCCCCGGCTTGACGTCGCCGCCGACCTGGAAGTCGCCCTCGCCGGCGATCGCGGGCTTCGCCTCCTGCTCCTTCTTCTCCTCGGCCTTCTCGCCGGCCTTCTCCCCGGTCTTGCCGCCGCCCTTCGCGTCCGACTTGGTGCCGGAGTGGGCGGTGTTGTCCTTGCCCTTGTCCTTGTCCCCACTGCCGCCCGCGCCGACCGCGGCGCCGATCACCCCGAGGACGACGATCGCGCCGACCGCGGTGAGCACCTTGTGGCGGGCGATCCAGCTGCGCTTGGGCTGCTGCTGCTGATGCGGGGGCTGGGGCTGCGGTGCACCGAAGGGCTGCTGCGGCGGGTACTGCGAGTACTGGGGCTGCTGCTGCGGCTGCTGCGGGTCCTGCGGGGCGCCGTAACCGTGAGACATGGGAAACCCTTCCGGCTGCGCCGTGGGGTGCGCTGCTGTGACTAGTTGATTCGACCGGGCCTGCTGGCCCGATGGGTCAATAAGAGCAGAGCCTGTGAACCGAGTCAACACAGTTCATAGGAACAGGTGTGTTCACGCGTGTGAGCGGTATGCTGCACCGCACACGCGACGCGCACCGGAACGCGACGAGCGCGGGACACGACCGAGCAGGGAGCCGCCGGGTGCCGGACAACGCGACAGAGGTCACCGCCGCCGGAATCGCCCGGCTCGCCGGGGTCGGACGGGCCGCGGTGAGCAACTGGCGCCGCCGCCACGCGGACTTCCCCAAGCCGGTCGGCGGGACCGAGACCAGCCCCGCCTTCGCCCTCACCGACGTCGAGGACTGGCTGCGCGGCCAGGGCAAGCTCGCCGAGGTGCCGCTGCGCGAGCGGGTCTGGCAGCAGCTGGCGGGGCACCCGGCGGGGCCGGTCACCGCCCTGCTGCACGCGGGCGGCGCGCTGCTCCTCGTGCATGAACGGCCCACCGACTGGCTCGAGTTGAGCGCCGTCTCCGACCGGCGCCTGGCCGAGCTGCTGCCCGGCACCCTCGGCGTCGTCCTCACCCAGCGCTTCGGCCCGGCCGCGCCCGAGCGGGCCGTGCACACCCCCGACCCGGCCGACCTGCTGCCCTCCGTGCCGCTGATGCGCGGATCCGCGGAGCTCGCCGCCGAGTTGGGTGCCCGCCAGACCTTCGAGTTCCTGCTCGGCCGGCACCTCGACGCCAATCCCCGCCAGTACACGCTCACCCCGCCAGGACCCGCCGCCCTCATGGCCGCCCTCGCAGGACCGGCCCGCGCGGTCCTCGACCCCGCCTGCGGCACCGGCGCCCTCCTCAAGGCGGTCGAACCGCGCCCCGACCAGCTCCTGCAGGGCCAGGACGGCGCCCCCGAACTGGCCGCGCTCACCGCCCTGCGGCTCGCCCTCAACACCGACGCGACCGTGCGCACCGCGGCCGCCGACACCCTGCGCGCCGACGCCTTCGAAGGCGTCCGGGCCGACGTCGTGCTCTGCCACCCGCCGTTCAACGAGCGCAACTGGGGACATGACGAGCTGGCCTACGACCCGCGCTGGGAGTACGGCTTCCCGGCCCGTACGGAGTCCGAACTGGCCTGGGTGCAACACGCGTTGGCCCGCCTGCGCGACGGCGGCACGGCCGTCCTGCTGATGCCGCCCGCCGCGGCCTCGCGCCGCTCCGGCCGCCGGATCCGGGCCGACCTGCTCCGCCGCGGCGCGCTGCGCGCCGTCGTCGCGCTCCCGGCGGGCGCCGCCCCGCCCAACAACGTGCCGCTGCACCTGTGGGTCCTGCGCAAGCCGGGCCCCACCACGCGGCCCGCCCCCGAGGTGCTGCTCGTCGACACCGCGGGGTCGGTCCAAGAAGCCGGGTCCGCGCGGGAGAAGCTGCCCTGGCAGACAGTGCAGGCCGCCGTGCTCGACGCCTGGACGCCGTTCGACCGCACCGGCACGGCAGAGGAACAGCCGGGCCTCAGCCGGGCGCTGCCCGTCATCGAGCTGCTCGACGACGACGTGGACCTCGCCCCGGCCCGCCATCTGCCGCCCCCGGCCGCGCCCGGCGGCGGGGCCGAGCTCGCGGACGTACGCGTACGCCTCACCGAGACGCTGCACCTGGCCGCCGGACTCGCGCCCCCGCAGACCGAGTCGGCGCCGCCCGCGCGGTGGCCGCTCACCACGGTCGGCGAACTCGCGCGCGCGGGCGCGCTGACGCTGCGTACGGGCAGCGCCGTCGGCCACGCGCGCGTGCCCGTGCTCACCGACTACGACGTGGTCTCCGGCACCGCACCCTCCGGCGCGCTCCCCGAAGGCGACGCGAGCCAGGAGGACGACGCCCTCCTTACGGATGCCGTCCTCACGGAAGAGGGCGATGTCGTCGTGCCCGTCCTCGGCGGCGGCACTGTCGCGCGCGTGGTCGACGCCGCGACGGCGGGGGCCGTCCTCGGCCGCAACGTCACCCTGCTGCGCCCCGACCGGTCCGCGCTCGACCCCTGGTTCCTGGCCGGCTTCCTGCGCGGCACCGCCAACAACCGCCAGGCCAGCAGCTACGCCTCGACCGCGACCCGACTCGACGTACGCCGTCTGCAGCTGCCCCGCCTGCCGCTCGACCAGCAGCAGCGCTACGGCGCACGCTTCCGCTCGCTCGCGGACTTCGAGGAGGCGCTGCGGCAGGCGGCCGTGCTCGGGGAACAGCTGGTGCAGGGGACGTACGACGGCCTGACGGACGGAACCCTGCAGCCCGGGTGAGCGCCCACTGACCCCTTCGAGCCACCGGAACATCCTCTTCCGGATAACCGGCAGGTCAGCGATCCACTGCAACCCTGGACCGCTTGTCGGCGTCGCTGTATACGCTCGACCCTGCACACGCCCGTTCGGTTCCCCAGGAGCAGCCCCATGTACGGCCACGCGTATGGCCCGTCGAAGCCTCAGCGCCCCTCTGACGGCGTGCTCATCGCGCTGCGTGTGCTCTTCGTGCTGCTGGCGATGTTCACCTGCGGGATCCTCGCCTGGGCCCCGCTCCTGCGCCTCGCGATCCTGACCCGCAAGACACGCGACTGGATCGCCATGGCCGTGAGCATGGTGGTCGGCATCGGCTCGCTTATCATGCTCGGCGCGGAACCCACCGAGGAGGTCGACACCGCCCAGGAGTGGATAGGCACCTTCGGTGTCCTCCTCACGATGGTCGGGGTCACCGTCTACTACCTGACCATGGAAATCCGCCACTTCCAGCAGCCGACCGGCTACCCCGGCTACCCGCAGCCGCAGCAACAGCCCCACCCCGGACCCGCGTACGGCTACCCGCAGGCGCCGCAGCAGCAGATGCCGCAGCAGCAGATGCAGCAGATGACCCAGTCGCAGCTCCCGCAGCAGATGCCCCCGACGCCCCGGCACATACCGAACCCGGCCCCGGCCCCGGCACCCACGCCGCCGCCCGGCCCCGCCCGCATCGACCAGGTGCGCGCAGAACTGGACGAGTTGAGCAGCTTCCTGCGCAAGCAGGAGCCGCAGGACCGGCCCCCGCAGGACCATCGGCCCGAGGGTGATCGGTGAGCGGGAGCGGACGCGTCGTCGCCGACCGCTATGAACTGTCCACGCTCATCGGGCAGGGCGGCATGGGCCAGGTCTGGACGGGCTACGACCAGCGCCTCGACCGCCGCGTCGCCGTCAAGCTGCTCCGCCCCGACCGCGTCGCCGGCCACGAGGCCGAGGAGCTGCGCCGCCGCTTCGTGCGCGAGTGCCGCGTCACCGCGCAGGTGGACCACCCCGGCCTGGTCACCGTGCACGACGCGGGCAGCGACACGGGCGAGCACGGCGACCTCTACCTCGTCATGCAGTACGTCGACGGCTCCGACCTCGCCGACCACATAGCCGAGCACGACCCCTACCCCTGGCCCTGGGCCGTCGCGGTCGCCGCCCAGCTGTGCTCCGTGCTCTCCGCCGTGCACGCGGTGCCGATCGTGCACCGCGACCTCAAGCCGCGGAACGTCATGGTCAAGCCGGACGGCACCCTCACCGTGCTCGACCTCGGCGTCGCCTCCGTACTCGACTCCGACACCACCCGCCTCACCCACACCGGCTCACCCATCGGCAGCCCCGCGTACATGGCGCCCGAGCAGGCGATGGGCGGCGCGGTCGGTCCGTACACCGATCTCTACGCACTCGGCGTACTCCTCTACGAACTCCTCAGCGGCAACGTCCCGTTCGCGGGCACCACCGTCCTCGGCGTGCTCCACCGCCACCTCTACGAGCCGCCGCTCCCGGTCCGCCAGGTGCGCCCCGAGATCCCCGAACCCCTCGAAGCCCTCGTCCTGCGCCTGCTCGCCAAGGACCCGCAGCACCGCCCCGCCTCCGCGCAAGAGGTGTACGAGGCGTTGCTTCCCCTGCTGCCCGCGCGCGGCGCCCCCGTCGGACCGCTCGACCCGACCCGGCCCTTCCTGCGCCCCGGCGCCCCCTGGCCGGACCGCGCGGTGACCCCCGCCGCGCAGCCCACCCAGCAGGTGGAAGAGCCCCGCCAGGACGTCGCGCAGGCCGTCGACGACGTCAAGCGCCTGCTCGGCGAGGGCCGCATCACCCAGGCCGTCGACCTGCTCGGCGCGATCCTGCCCGCCGCCGCGCAGCAGCACGGCGAGCACTCGCCGGTCGTGCGCACCCTGCGCAAGCAGTACGCCGCCACGCTCATGGACGACGGCCAGTACCGCCGCGCCCTGCCCGAGCTGCGCCGCCTCGCCGACCAGCGCGCCGCAGAGACCGGCCAGGCCGACCCGGACTCGCTGCGCTTCCGCTACGAGGCCGCGCAGTGCCTGGAACAGCTCGGCGAACCCGCGGCCGCGCTCGCCGAATACCGCTCCCTGCTCCCGTACTTCGAGAACCAGTACGTGGGCGGCGACCCCGAGACCGCCCTCGAACTGCGCCGCCGAATAGGCCACTTGCTGCTCGCCCTCGGCGACCGGGCCGCGGCCCACGACACCCTGGCGCGGCTGCTCTACGACGCCGAACTCCGCCACGGCCCGGCCCACCCGTTGCCCGGCGAGATCCGGCGGACGCTGCACTGGCTGGGGCAGGTCCGGGGCTGATCCGGGGTTCGGGCCCGGGCCCGGCGCCACGAGGAGGAACGTTTCCAGCAGGGCCCGAGTGGAGGCGTACCCCCAACTGACCCCGAATCGTTGGTCGAATCAGTGGCCGAAGCCGCCGCCACTGCCTAACATCGATCACCGCAAGGCCCGCTTGTGCAATGCCGCACAATCTCGCCTCCGGGAGGCCACTTTGCACCGCCGTCGCACCGCGCTCGCCGTCTCCGCCGCCCTGCTCGCCGCGGCCCCGCTCCTCACCGCGTGCGGAAACGACGCGCATCCCGGTGCCGCAGCCGTGGTCGGCGGCGACCGCATCACGGTCGCGCAGCTGCAGTCCCGGGTCGGCGAGGTCCGCGCGGCCCAGCAGAGCGCCACCGCCAAGTCCGGCCAGTACGAGCAGGCGGTCGAGAAGACCGGCAGCCTCACTCGCGACACGCTCCAGTCGATGGTCCTCGACAAGGTCCTGCACCGCGCGGCGACCGACGCGGGAGTCACCGTGAGCCGCAAGGAGTTCCAGGACCTGCGCGCCAAGCTGGAGACCCAGGCGGGCGGCGCCAAGGCCCTGGAGATGGGCTGGCTGCAGCAGTACAGCATCCCGCCGAGCCGCATCGACGACAGCCTCCGTACGGAGATCGAGGCCCAGAAGCTCTACGAGAAGCTGGGCGTCGACCCGTCCTCGGACGAGGGCCAGGCCGCGTTCTGGAGCGCGCTCTCGAAGGCGTCGAAGGCACTGAAGATCGACGTAAACCCGCGCTACGGCAAGTGGGACGTGACGAAGAGCCAGCGGGCCGACGCGACGACGCCCTGGATCCGGGAGGATTCGGCGGCGGCTCGCAAGCAGGCCTAGCTCCTCGTTCGGCGTCTCTCTTCAGCCCGTCAGGCGTCGCTCTTCAGCCCGTCCGGCGTTTGAGGACAGTCTTTTGAAGCCGGCGGCAGCCTTTAGGGAAGGGGCGGGGCGGGGAGAAAAACACCGCCCCGCAAGCCCCGCCCCACCGGCAGGTTAAGTTCGAGGGGTGAACGCAAACGCCCCGGGCCGCATCGTCCTGCTCACCACAAGCCACCGCGTGGCCCCCGGCCTCCTCTCCTGGCCCGCCTGGCAGGCCCTGCGCGACGCCGACCGCGTCGTCTGCGCAGACCCGGACCACCCCCAGCTGCCCTACCTCCGCGAGGCCGGCGTCACCGTCGAGGAGGCCGCGCCGAGCGCCGACGAGCTGGTCGAGGCCTGCGTGGGCGGGCACACGGTCGTCGTCGTGGCCACCGGCGAGGGCGAGCCCCGCCTGACCGACGGACTGGCCCGCCTTGCCGGTTCGGGGCGCGTACAGATGCCCGACCTGGAGCTGCTGCCCGCCTCCTACGACCTGCCCGGCGCCCGCCTCCTCGACCTCGTCCAGGTCATGGACCGGATCCGCCGCGAGTGCCCCTGGTCCTCGCAGCAGACCCACAAGGGGCTCGCCAAGTACGGCATCGAGGAGGCGTACGAACTCGTCGAGGCCATCGAGACGGACGACCGGCACGAACTGCGGGAAGAACTCGGCGACGTACTCCTCCAAGTCGTCTTCCACGCGCGGATCGCGGAGGAGGGCGGTCCGGAAGAGGAGGACGAGCCCTTCTCCATCGACGACGTCGCGGGCGGCATCGTCACCAAGCTCATCCACCGCCACCCGCACGTCTTCGGCGACGACACCGCGCAGACCCCGGAGGACGTCAAGGCGCACTGGATGCGCACCAAGGCCGAGGAGAAGCAGCGCGATTCGCTGACCGAGGGCGTTCCGCTCGGCCAGCCCTCCCTCGCACTCACCGCCAAGCTCGCCTCGCGCGTGCGGACGGCGGGCCTCGATGTGGCGCTGCCGGTGGGCGAGGGCATCGGGTACGAGCTGCTCGCTCTCGCGGTACGCGCCGAGGCGGCAGGCAGAGACCCGGAGACCGCGCTGCGGGCCGCGGCGCGCGCGTACCGGGACGCGATCCTGGCCGCGGAGGGCCAGGCGTGACCACCCCGCAGGCAGCGCAGGGGCCCCAACCGGAGCTCTTCTCCTGGGAGTTCGCCACCGACCCCTACCCCGCCTACGCCTGGCTGCGCGAGCACGCCCCCGTGCACCGCACCCAGCTGCCCAGCGGCGTCGAGGCCTGGCTCGTCACCCGGTACGCGGACGCCCGCCAGGCCCTCGCCGACCAGCGGCTCTCGAAGAACCCCGCCCATCACGACGAGCCCGCCCACGCCAAGGGCAAGACCGGAATTCCGGGCGAGCGCAAGGCCGAGCTGATGACGCATCTGCTCAATATCGATCCGCCGGACCACACAAGGCTGCGCAGGCTCGTGTCGAAGGCGTTCACCCCGCGCCGGGTTGCCGAATTTGCGCCGCGCGTACAGGAACTCACCGATCAACTCATCGATGGATTCGCGGAGAAGGGGGAAGCGGATCTCATCCATGAATTCGCCTTCCCTCTCCCCATTTACGCGATCTGCGATCTGCTCGGCGTTCCGCGCGAGGACCAGGACGACTTCCGGGACTGGGCGGGAATGATGATCCGCCACGGGGGCGGGCCGCGGGGCGGCGTCGCGCGCTCTGTGAAGAAGATGCGCGGATATCTCGCCGAGCTCATTCACCGGAAAAGGGAGGATCCCGGCGAGGATCTGATTTCCGGCCTCATCCGGGCAAGCGACCACGGCGAGCACCTGACGGAGAACGAGGCCGCCGCGATGGCCTTCATCCTGCTGTTCGCGGGTTTCGAGACCACCGTCAACCTGATCGGCAACGGTACGTATCAGCTGCTGCGGCACCCGGAGCAGCGGGCCCGGCTGCAGCAGTCCCTGGCGGCCGGGGAGACCTCTCTCCTGGAGACCGGGATCGAGGAACTCCTGCGCTACGACGGGCCCGTCGAGCTCGCCACCTGGCGCTTCGCCACCGAGGAGCTGGACATCGGCGGACAGCGGATCGGGGCCGGCGACCCGGTGCTCGTGGTGCTCGCCGCCGCCGACCGGGACCCCGCGCGGTTCGACGGACCCGACACCCTGGACCTGGCCCGCCGGGACAACCAGCACCTGGGCTACGGGCACGGCATCCACTACTGCCTGGGCGCCCCGCTTGCCCGACTTGAGGGGCAAGCGGCGATTTCCACGCTGCTGCGCCGACTGCCGGATCTGCAACTTGCGGGAGATCCAGGCGATTTGAGGTGGCGGGGCGGGCTCATTATGCGCGGACTTCGCACGCTTCCGGTCGAGTTCACCCCGGAGCTGCGGCAGTCGGACGGCTGATTACTGCCTGACGGTCCGTCAACTCTGTGACTTTCACGTGATCTCCGCTGCATCGACTTGTGACAAGCGTTCGAGTCTCGCTACGTTCGCTGTCTGCTCAGCTGTCACCGCTGTCCCTCGAAAGGCAGTCGCATGCTCACCGGCAACGGTCGTCACCGACGTCCCCGCCAGGCTCCCGCCCTCCTCGTCGCGGCGGGAGTGACCGGATCGGCGGTCGCCATCCCGCTGCTCGGCGCCACCAGCGCCAGTGCCGCGGACGGGGCCACCTGGGACCGCCTCGCCGCGTGCGAGAGCGGCGGCGTGTGGAGCGCCGACATGGGCAACGGGTATTACGGCGGGCTGCAGTTCTCGCAGGAGACCTGGGAGGCCTTCGGCGGTCTCGACCACGCGCCGCGCGCCGACCTGGCCAGCCGCAGCGAGCAGATAGCCGTCGCCGAGAAGGTGCTCGCGGCGCAGGGCAAGGACGCCTGGCCGACCTGCGCGCCGATCGCGGGGCTCACGCCCTCGGACGAGGCGTCCCCGACTCCTTCACCGTCCACGGAGTCCCCGGCGCCGTCGGAATCGGCGGATCCCTCGGGCGAGCCGACCGACACGCCCAGCGAGTCGGGAGACAAGAATCACGACAAGGGCGAAGAGGGCAAGGAAGGCGAAGAGGGGGAATCGGGCGAATCGGGCAAGGGTGATAACTCCGGTCAGGATGTGACGCCTTCGCCCACCGAGTCCGCCACCCCGTCCCCCGACCCCTCCCCGTCGACCCCCTCCGAAGGCGGCGGCCGGCACCGCGGCGACCGCGCCGACGAAGGCGCGTCCGGCGACAAGTCCGGCGACGAGTCCGACGGCCGGCACGCCTCCCGCGGCGACTCGCGCGACGACGCCGAGGGGGCGTACGAAGTGCGCCCGGGGGACAACCTCTGGGCCATCGCCGACAGTCACGACATCGAGGGCGGCTGGCCGGCCCTCTACGCCGACAACGAGCAAGTCGTCGGCGCCGACCCGAACCTCATCCTCCCTGGCCAAAGCCTCGATCTCGGGGAAAAGCAACGGTAGTTGCGGCGGCGGTTCATTGCTGAATGTCCGTAATAAAGAGACATCGGGGTCGATGAGAGATGGGTCTCATCGACCCCGATCGTCTTTGTATTTCCGGGGATCGCATGTTTACGGTCGTGACCGCTCGCCACTCGCGGGCCCCGAAGCCGTCACGCCGAATCCTGCCGACGGCCGCAGGGAACAGTCGACGCGTAAAGCGCCGTAGGCAGGAGCGGGGGACCCAAGGTTTGCGCCGGGTCCGGTTGTTGAGAAATAGCCGGCTCGGCTTGGGGTGAAGTCGCGAATGCGTTCCGTACGTATCCGCGACCGGGCAACTCACTTGGCCCGAACCCGACAGCTCACCTCGTAGGCGTCGGTGAGGGGATCACTCCATGCTGTTTTCCGGCAAGGGCAAGCACCGTCGTATGACCAAGGCCGAGAAGGCCACCCGCGCCGTCGCCGTGGCCGGTGTCGCGGGCGCCGCGGTCGCCGCGCCGCTGATGACCGCGGGCACCGCTTCCGCCGCCACCTCCTCGGAGTGGGACGCCGTCGCGCAGTGCGAGGCCGGCGGCAACTGGTCCATCAACACGGGCAACGGCTACTACGGCGGCCTGCAGTTCTCGGCCTCCACCTGGGCCGCGCACGGCGGCACCGCCTACGCGGCCACCGCCGACCAGGCCTCCAAGTCGCAGCAGATAGCCGTGGCCGAGAAGGTCCTCGCGAGCCAGGGCAAGGGCGCCTGGCCGAGCTGTGGTGTGGGCCTGTCCAACGCCACGTACAGCGGTGGTGGCTCCACCGGCACCCAGTCCGCCCCGCAGCAGAAGCAGCAGCAGGCGGCCCCGCAGCAGAAGCAGCAGTCCGCGCCGAAGACCGAGACCCCGCGCACCGACACCGGCTCGAAGAGCAAGACGGTCGAGACCCCGACCGGCAAGAAGGTGAAGAAGGGCGACGGCGAGTACAAGGTGAAGTCCGGCGACACCCTGTCCAAGATCGCCGAGGCGCACGGCGTCAAGGGCGGCTGGCAGCAGCTGTTCAAGCTGAACAAGGACATCATCGACGACGCGGACTTCATCTTCCCGGGCCAGCAGCTGCACCTGAAGTAAGCAGCAGCAGCAGCCCGCGGCGCCGGTGATCAGATCCGGCCCGCGATCCGGGTGATCCCCCCACACCCCCCACACTCCCGCCCCGGCGCGCTCTCCCCCGTGCGCGTCGGGGCGGGGTCATGTCTGTCTTTTGCGCCTAAACCGGCGCCGCTCTCGCGGACCTGGTTGCTCGCCGTGGGGGCTGATCAATTGATGGTGGATGTACTGGCGAGTAGTAAACAGGCCTTTTGCCCTGGTTGGAGGGCCTTCAGGCCTCTTTTCGTCCCATGAGGCGAGCAGTCGGCTGGTGGATGCTCCAGAGCCGGTTAGGCTCGTGTCGCAAGGCCGAAAGCGACCCTGCGCCGACCCGCACGACTTGGGTCACATCTAGCGTCACATCCCATAAGGAGATGCTCGTGCCGTCCATCGACGTCGTCGTAGCCCGGGAAATCCTGGACTCCCGAGGCAACCCCACGGTCGAGGTCGAGGTCGGCCTCGACGACGGCAGCACCGGCCGTGCTGCAGTTCCGTCCGGCGCCTCCACCGGTGCCTTCGAGGCCATCGAACTCCGTGACGGTGACCCCAACCGTTACCAGGGCAAGGGCGTCGAGAAGGCTGTCCTCGCCGTCATCGAGCAGATCGGCCCGGAGCTCGTCGGGTACGACGCCACCGAGCAGCGCCTCATCGACCAGGCCATGTTCGACCTGGACGCCACCGACAACAAGGGCTCGCTCGGCGCCAACGCCATCCTCGGCGTCTCGCTCGCCGTCGCGCACGCCGCCTCCGAGGCGTCCGACCTGCCGCTGTTCCGCTACCTCGGTGGCCCGAACGCGCACCTGCTGCCCGTCCCGATGATGAACATCCTGAACGGTGGGTCGCACGCCGACTCCAACGTCGACATCCAGGAGTTCATGATCGCCCCGATCGGCGCGGAGTCCTTCTCCGAGGCGCTGCGCTGGGGCACCGAGGTCTACCACACCCTCAAGTCCGTCCTGAAGGCCAAGGGCCTCTCCACCGGCCTGGGCGACGAGGGCGGCTTCGCGCCGAACCTGGACTCCAACCGCGCCGCGCTCGACCTCATCCTCGAGGCCATCAAGCAGGCCGGTTACGTCCCCGGCGAGCAGATCGGCCTGGCGCTCGACGTCGCCGCGTCCGAGTTCTACAAGGACGGCAAGTACGAGTTCGAGGGCAAGTCCCTCTCGGCCGCCGAGATGACCGAGTACTACGAGCAGCTCGTCGCCGACTACCCGATGGTCTCCATCGAGGACCCGCTGTTCGAGGACGACTGGGCGGGCTGGAAGGTCCTCACCGACAAGCTGGGCGACAAGGTCCAGATCGTCGGCGACGACTTCTTCGTCACCAACCCGGAGCGCCTGGCCCGCGGCATCGAGGAGGGCTCCGCCAACGCCCTCCTGGTCAAGGTCAACCAGATCGGTTCGCTGACCGAGACCCTGGACGCCGTCTCCATGGCGCAGAACGCCGGCTACAAGTGCATGATGTCCCACCGCTCCGGCGAGACCGAGGACGTCACCATCGCCGACCTCGCCGTCGCCACCAACTGCGGCCAGATCAAGACCGGCGCCCCGGCCCGCTCCGAGCGCGTCGCCAAGTACAACCAGCTCCTTCGCATCGAGGAGATCCTCGACGACGCCGCGGTGTACGCGGGCCGCAGCGCCTTCCCGCGCTTCAAGGGCTGATCGCTCAGGCCTCGTAGCCAGTCGTACGTACGTCCCCGCACTCGGTCCCGTACCGTGTGCGGGGACGTACGCGCGTAACGGGGAGGCGAGCATGGGAGCGACCAAGAACCGGGACCGGTTCTCCACCGCTACCAGGATCCGCCTGCTCGGCGAGCAGACCGCCGCCCGCGTCTACCGCTCGCAGACCAAACGCCAGGCCCGCCGCTCCCGGCTCACCGGCCGTGCCGCGCTGCTCGCGCTCGTCCTGTGCTCGCTGATCGTCGCGCTGGCGTACCCGATAAGGCAGTACGTCGGCCAGCGCGCGGACATCGTCGAGGAGCAGCAGAAGCTCGACGACGCCCGCCGCGAGGCGGAGGAGCTGCGGGACGCCAAGGCCCGCTGGCAGGACCCGGCGTACGTCGAGCAGCAGGCGCGCGAGCGGCTGCACATGGTCAATCCCGGCGAGACCGGCTTCACGGTGGTCGACCCGTCCGGCGCGACGCGGCGCCGCACGGACCAGGGGGCGGCGGCGGACCGGGCCTGGTACGCGAACCTCTTCGACGGGGTCGACCGGGCGGACCGCTACCGCACCGACGACTGAAGCTCCGCACTCTCGACTCTTCGCACTCTGACTGAAAGACGTAAGCACCCCCATGGAAACGCCCCCGCCGTCCACGCCGCGCACCGAGCCCACCGACGCCGATGTCGAGGCCTTCAAGCAGCAGCTGGGCCGTCCGCCGCGCGGCCTGCGGGCCATCGCCCACCGGTGCCCCTGCGGGCAGCCGGACGTGGTCGAGACGGCGCCGCGGCTGCCGGACGGTACGCCCTTCCCGACGACGTACTACCTGACGTGCCCCAAGGCCGCCTCGGCGATCGGCACGCTCGAGGCCAACGGCGTGATGAAGGAGATGACAGAGCGCCTCGCCACCGACCCCGAGCTGGCCGCCGCCTATCGGGCGGCCCACGAGGACTACATCCGTCGCCGCGACGAGATCGAGGTCCTGGCCGGGTTCCCCTCGGCGGGGGGCATGCCGGACCGCGTGAAGTGCCTCCACGTCCTCGTCGGCCACTCCCTGGCCGCGGGCCCCGGGGTCAATCCCCTCGGGGACGAGGCTCTGGCGATGCTGCCGGAGTGGTGGCGCAAGGGCGCTTGCGTGACGCTGCCGGCGGCGGACGAGAACTGATTTCTCCCCCACCCCGCCCCTTCCCGTAAGGCTGCCGCCGGCTTCACGGTGACACTATGCGGCTCCGCCGCGTGGCTGTCCTCAAACGCCGGACGGGCTGATTTCATCAGCCCGTCCGGCGTTTGAGGACACAGCTCCGCAGGATTTCGGGAAGGGGCGGGCTGGGGAATCAAAAACGACAGGAGCCCCCCATGACCCGCGTAGCCGCCATCGACTGCGGAACCAACTCCATCCGCCTGCTGATCGCGGACGCCGACCCGACGACGGGCGAGCTCGTCGACCTCGATCGCCGCATGACCATCGTCCGCCTCGGACAGGGCGTCGACGAGACCGGCAGGCTGGCTCCCGACGCGCTGGAGCGCACCTTCGCGGCGTGCCGTGAGTACGCAGCGGCGATCAAGGAGCACGGCGCCGAGAAGGTCCGCTTCGTGGCGACAAGCGCCTCCCGCGACGCGGAGAACAGGGACGAGTTCGTCCAGGGCGTCCTGGACATCCTCGGCGTCGAGCCGGAAGTGATCACCGGTGACCAGGAGGCCGCGTTCTCCTTCACCGGCGCGACCAAGGAGCTCACGGGCCACCCGGACCTCACCGGTCCCTACCTCGTCATCGACATCGGCGGCGGCTCCACCGAGTTCGTGGTGGGGGAGGACAGCGTCCGGGCGGCCCGCTCCATCGACGTCGGCTGCGTCCGCATGACCGAGCGCCACCTCGTCCACGACGGCCAGGTCAGCGACCCCCCGACCGCGGCCGAGATCGAGGCGATCCGCGAGGACATCGCCACGGGCCTGGACCTCGTCACGCAGACCATGCCGATCGGCAAGGACCTCACCCTGGTCGGCCTCGCCGGGTCGGTCACCACGGTCGCCGGGATCGCGCTCGGGCTCGAGGAGTACGACTCCGCCGCGATCCACCACTCCCGCATCCCGTTCAGCGAGGTGAAGGCGATCACCGAGCGGCTGCTGAGCTCGACGCACGCCGAGCGCGCGGCGATCTCCGTGATGCACCCGGGCCGGGTCGACGTGATCGCGTCCGGCGCCCTCGTCCTCATGCTGATCATGGAGTGGTGGGGCTTCGACGAGATCGTCGTGAGCGAGCACGACATCCTCGACGGGATCGCCTGGTCCCTCGCCTGAGCAGGGTCATGAGCGGGGCCACTTGAGCGGGGTCACTGCACCACTGAGCAGGCGCGACGGGCCGGAAGCGGGACTTCCGGTCCGTCGTCCACATGAACTTCGTGAAGTTCTTCACAAGGAAAAGGGCCCCGATGGTCGAAGTTCGGGGACCCGGAACCCGAATCAGCGACGAATCAGCGGTCCGGAAGGCCTCTCGGCAGGGAAACCGGAGGGTTCCAGGGGTGTGACGCCCGTGTGAACCGAGGCGGTGGTCCACTTCCGGGGGCGCCGAGACGGGCAGCTCAGCGGGGGTCTCGGGCCTCGCGTACTACACCATGGTTCCCTCGCGCGGCCATGAAGTGTGTCACGTGGGCCGCGGAGTGTAGCAGAGGCAGTCCAGACCCTTGTGAAGGGGCTCACGAGCGACCCCCGTCGAGCGGGTGGATACTCGATGGCATGAGCACCACGGAGCGTCCCCGAATCCTCGTTGTAGGCGGTGGGTACGTAGGCCTGTACGCAGCTCGGCGCATTCTCAAGAAGATGCGCTACGGCGAGGCGACCGTCACGGTCGTCGACCCGCGGTCGTACATGACGTACCAGCCCTTCCTCCCCGAAGCCGCTGCCGGCAGCATCTCCCCGAGGCACGTCGTCGTACCGCTGCGACGCGTTCTGCCCAAGGCCGAGGTGCTCACCGGACGCGTCACGACCATCGACCAGGACCGCAAGGTCGCCTCCATCGCCCCGCTGGTCGGCGAGGCGTACGAGCTGCCCTTCGACTACCTGGTCATCGCGCTCGGCGCCATCTCCCGCACCTTCCCGATCCCCGGCCTCGCCGAGCAGGGCATCGGCATGAAGGGCGTCGAGGAGGCCATCGGCCTGCGCAACCACGTCCTCGAGCAGCTCGACAAGGCCGACTCGACGCAGGACGAGGACGTCCGCCGCAAGGCGCTGACCTTCGTCTTCGTCGGCGGTGGCTTCGCCGGTGCCGAGACGATCGGCGAGGTCGAGGACATGGCCCGGGACGCGGCCAAGTACTACAACAACGTGAAGCGCGAGGACATGCGCTTCGTGCTCGTCGACGCCGCGGACAAGATCCTTCCCGAGGTCGGCCCGAAGCTCGGCCAGTACGGCAAGGAGCACCTCGAGGGCCGCGGGATCGAGATCTACCTCGGTACCTCCCTCGACTCCTGCGTCGACGGCCACGTGATGCTCAAGAACGGCCTCGAGGTCGACTCCAACACCATCGTGTGGACCGCGGGCGTCAAGCCCAACCCGGCGCTGCAGCGCTTCGGTCTGCCGCTCGGCCCGCGCGGTCACGTCGACACCCAGACGACCCTCCAGGTCCAGGGCAGCGACTACATCTGGGCCGCGGGCGACAACGCCCAGGTCCCGGACCTCGCCGTCGGCGAGGGCGCCTGGTGCCCGCCGAACGCCCAGCACGCGCTGCGTCAGGCCAAGGTCCTCGGCGACAACGTCATCTCCGGCATGCGGGGCTTCCCGCAGCAGGAGTACAAGCACGCCAACAAGGGTGCGGTGGCGGGTCTCGGCCTCCACAAGGGCGTCGCGATGATCGTCATGGGCAAGATGAAGATCAAGCTCAAGGGCCGTCTGGCCTGGTACATGCACCGCGCGTACCACGGCATGGCGATGCCGACGTTCAACCGCAAGATCCGGGTCTTCGCCGACTGGACGCTCGCGATGTTCCTCAAGCGTGAGGTCGTCTCGCTCGGTGCGATGGAGACTCCGCGCGAGGAGTTCTACGAGGCGGCCAAGCCGGCGCCCGTGGCTCCGCCGGTCGCGGAGAAGGCCTCGGCCGGGGCTGAGAAGGCCAAGGCCTCCTGACCTCGCGCTCATAGCAAGTCATAGCTAGACCCCGAAGGGGCCGCTCGCCATCCGTGGTGCGGGCGGTCCCTTCGGCGTTTATCTCCCCACCCCGCCCCTTCCCGAAAGTCCTGCGGACGGCTTCAAAGACTGTCCTCAAACGCCGGACGGGCTGAATATTCAGCCCGTCCGGCGTTCGAGGACACCGCCCGAAGGGCGGAAGGCTTCGCAGAATTACGGGAAGGGGCGGGGTGGGGAGAAGAAATGCCCCGCCGGGACTGCGCACACCCCGTCCCGGTGTTTACGTGGTGTTGGACCCAACCGTGCCTCGTACCGGGAAGGTGACACCATGACCGACGCCGCGCCGCGGCTGAGAGCCCTCGCCGAGCAGCTCCTGGGGGTCCCGCTCCCGATCCGCATCCGCGCCTGGGACGGAAGCGCGTCGGGCCCGCCCGACGCCCCCACCCTCGTCGTACGCCACCGCAGGGCCCTGCGTCGGCTGCTGTGGAAGCCGGGCGAGCTGGGCCTGGCCCGCGCCTGGGTGGCCGGGGAGATCGACATCGAGGGGGATCTGTACGCCGCCCTGGAGCGCATCGCCGGCCTCCTCTGGGAGAACGACGGGCCCACCCGCCGCAGACTCGACCTGGCCCGGGACCCGAAGATCCGGGCCGCCGCCCGCGAGCTGGTGAGGCTCGCCGGACCGCTGCCGCCCCCGCCGCCGCCCGCCGAGGAGGTCGGCCGGCGCAGCGGCCCGCTGCACACGAAGATCCGCGACCGGCAGGCCATCAGCCACCACTACGACGTGGGCAACGACTTCTACGAGCTGGTGCTCGGCCCGTCCATGGTCTATTCGTGCGCGTACTGGACCGAGGACGGAAGCCTCGATGACGCCCAGCGCGACAAGCTCGAACTCATCTGCCGCAAGCTCGACTTGAAGGAGGGCCGGCGCCTCCTCGACGTCGGCTGCGGCTGGGGCTCCATGGCGATCCACGCGGCCCGCGAGCACGGCGTACACGTCGTCGGCATCACGCTCTCCCGCGAGCAGGCGGCGTACGCCCGAAAGCGCATCGCGGAGGAGGGGCTCACCGACCGGATCGAGATCCGTGTGCAGGACTATCGCGACGTCAAGGACGGGCCGTACGACGCGATCTCGTCGATCGGCATGGCCGAACACGTCGGATCCGGGCGCTACTTGGAGTACGCACGCGACCTGCACGCCCTGCTCAGGCCCGGTGGTCGGCTGCTCAACCATCAGATCGCGCGGCGTCCGGAGGTCGACGAGGGGGCGTACGAAATCGATGAGTTCATCGACGCGTACGTCTTCCCGGACGGTGAACTCGCCCCGGTGGGGCGGACCGTGGGGCTGCTCGAGGACGCCGGGTTCGAGGTGCGGGACCTGGAGTCGATACGCGAGCACTACGCGCTCACCCTGCGGAAGTGGGTCGCCAATCTGGAGGCCGACTGGGAGCGGGCGGTGCGGCTCTCCTCGCCCGGCCGGGCCCGCGTGTGGCGGCTCTACATGGCGGCATGTGCCCTGTCCTTCGACCGGAACCGGATCGGCGTCAACCAGGTGCTCGCCGTGAAGACCCCGGAGTCCGGGGTGTCGGGGCTGCCGCTGCGTTCCCGCGAGTGGCGCACGTAGGGCGAGAACGCGCCGGACAGGGCAAGCGAGCGAGCGGGCGCAACACGAAGGGCCCCGGACACGGTTCGTGTCCGGGGCCCGATTCGCCTGCGGCTACTCGGACTTGATCGCCGCGAGCATGTTCATCTTGGCCGCCCGCCGGGCCGGCCACAGCGCCGCGAGGATGCCGACCGCCGCGGCCAGGGCGAGGAAGATGCCCATCCGGCCCCAGGGCAGGACCAGTTCGTACGTGGCCATCGAGCCGCCGATCAGCTCACCGGCCGCCCAGCCGAAGAACACTCCGAGCCCGATCCCGAGCACCCCGCCGAACAGCGAGATCACCAGGGACTCCATGCGCACCATGCGCTTGATGCCCTTGCGGTCGAGGCCGATCGCCCGGAGCATCCCGATCTCCTGGGAGCGCTCGAAGACCGACATGGCCAGGGTGTTGATCACGCCGAGCACGGCCACGATGACCGCCATGGCGAGCAGGCCGTACAGCATGTTCAGCATCAGCGTGAACATCGCCGCGATGCCCTCGGAGATGTCCTTCTTGTCCTGCACGAGGACGGCCGGGTTGCTGCCCAGGTCCTTGGTCAGGGCGTCCTTGACCTGCGAGGACGCGCCGTCCTTGGTTTTCACGAAGACCTGTCGGTCGCCGGTCTCGCGCTGGTGCGGGGCGAGGGTGTCCTTGTCGAGGATGATCCCGTTGATCATCTCGTTGCCCTCGTAGACGGCGCCGACCCGCAGGGTGCCCTTCTTGCCGTCCTCGTACGTGACCGGGAAGCCGGACCCGACCTTCCAGCCGTTCTCCTCGGCGATGTCCTTGTCGACGACCACCTTGTCGCCGGTCATGTCGGCGAAGGAGCCCTGCTTGAAGTCGAGGGCCGTGAGCTCGCCGATCGTCTTGGCGTCGACGCCCACCAGGTCCTCGTTGTTGCCGTCGACCCGCGCGGGGGAGACCCGCATGGGGCTGGTCGCGGTGACGTCGTCGAGGCTGTTCAGCTTCTTCTCGACGTCGGGCGAGAGCGAGTTCATGTTCGCCATCGACACGATGTAGTCGGACTTCAGGGAGTCCGTCGCCATCCGGTCGATGCCCTTTTGGACACTGCCCGCGATCACCGTCATGCCGGTGATCAGGGTCAGCCCGATCATCAGCGCCGAGGCGGTCGCGGCGGTGCGGCGCGGGTTGCGTACGGAGTTCTGCCGGGCGAGCTTCCCGGAGATGCCGAACAGCTTCAGGAGCGGGGCCGCGGCCGCGATGATCGGGCGGGAAAGCAGCGGGGTGAGGACGAAGACGCCGATCACCAGGAGCGCGGCGCCCAGGCCGACGATCTCCTTGCCGTCCATGCCCCGGCTCGCCCCGGCGAGCACGGCGGCGATGCCCGCGCCCGAGAAGAGGGCGCCGATGGAGTTGCGTACGACCAGGGACTTGGTGGTCGCGGTGGCGTGCACGCTGCTCATCGCGGCGACCGGCGGGATCTTCGCGGCGCGGCGGCCCGGCAGCCAGGCGGCCAGCATCGTCACGACGACACCGACGATCAGCGAGATGACGACGGTCGAACCGCCGATCACCAGCGGGCCGTCCGGGACGGTCATCCCGAGCGTGCCCATCAGCGAGCGCAGTCCGGCCCCGATGCCGATGCCGGCGATCAGACCGGTGACGGCGGCGACGGCTCCGACGACGAGCGCTTCGAGCAGGACGGAGCGCGTGACCTGGCGGCGACTCGCACCGACCGCCCGCATCAGGGCGAGCTCCTTGGTGCGCTGGGCGACCAGCATGGTGAAGGTGTTGGCGATGATGAAGATGCCGACGAAGAGCGAGATGCCGGCGAAGACGAGCATGCCGGTCTTCATGCCGCTCATGCCGGCGGCGATCATCTTGCCCTGGTCGTCGGCGAGCTTCTTGCCGGTGGTGGCCTCGGCCTGGTCCTTCGGCAGGATTTTGTCGATCTCGGCCTTCAGCGCGGACTGCGAAGTGCCGGGCGCCGCCTGCACGTTGATCTCGCTGAACTTGCCGGGCATCGCGTAGAGCTCTTGCGCCGTCCTGGTGTCGAAGAGCGCGAGGCTGCCGCCGGCGGCGACGTTGCCGTCGTCGGTGGTGAAGATGCCGGAGACCTTCTGCTCCAGGACCGGCCCGTTGATGGACATCCGCACGGTGTCGCCGACCTTGAACCCGGCGCGCTCGGCGGTCTTGGCGTCGAGGGCGACCTCGCCCTTGCCGTTAGGGGCGTTGCCGGTCTGCATCGGGTAGCGGACGTCCTTGCCGTCCTTGCCCGGGTAGTAGTTGGCGCCGCTGGTGGACCAGCCCTCGCCGACGAGCTTGCCGTCCTTGTCGGCGATCGCGGCGAACCCGGAGACGGTGCCGGTGGCGTCCTTGGCGCCGGGCACCTTCGCGGCCTTGTCGACGAGCTCCTGGCTCAGCTTGGGGGCGGCGCCGGGATTGCTCTTGTCGCCGTCGGCCTTGTCGGGCTGGATGGCGACGTCGACGTGCGTGAAGCCCTTGGCGGAGCTGTTCTGGAACGCGTCGGAGATGGTGTTGGTGAAGACCAGGGTGCCGGAGACGAACGCGACGCCGAGCATGACGGCGAGCACGGTCATCAGGAGCCTGGCCTTGTGCGCGAGTACGTTGCGCAAGGCGGTACGGAACATGGTGTGAAGTCCTGTGGGGTGAGGGCCGGTTCAGCGGGCTGGTGGGCTCGGCGCACGGGTTGGCGCGGCGAGCCCGGCGGGCCTCAGCTGGTGCGGCCCTTGGCGTCGAAGCGCTTCATGCGGTCGAGGACGTTGTCCGCGGTGGGCTCGTGCAGCTCGTCGACGATCCGCCCGTCGGCGAGGAAGACGACACGGTCCGCGTACGCCGCCGCCACCGGGTCGTGCGTCACCATCACCACGGTCTGGCCGAGCTCGCGCACCGAGTTGCGCAGGAACCCGAGGACCTCGGCACCCGAGCGCGAGTCCAGGTTTCCGGTCGGCTCGTCGCCGAAGATGATGTCGGGCTTGGAGGCGAGCGCACGGGCCACGGCGACGCGCTGCTGCTGGCCGCCGGAGAGCTGGCTGGGGCGGTGCCCGAGGCGGTCCTTGAGGCCGACCATCTCGATGACCTGGGCCAGCCACTGCTTGTCGTGCTTGCGGCCCGCGATGTCCATGGGCAGCGTGATGTTCTCGGCCGCGGTCAGGGTCGGCAGCAGGTTGAACGCCTGGAAGATGAAGCCGATCTTGTCGCGGCGCAGCTGCGTGAGCTGCTTGTCCTTGAGCGAGCCCAGCTCGGTGTCGCCGATGCGGACGCTGCCGCTGCTGAACGAGTCGAGCCCGGCCACGCAGTGCATCAGCGTCGACTTGCCGGACCCCGAGGGGCCCATGATCGCGGTGAACTCGGCCTGCCGGAAGTCGACGGTGACCCGGTCCAGGGCGACCACCTGGGTCTCGCCCTGTCCGTAGACCTTGGAGAGGTCGGTGGCGCGCGCGGCTACCGCTGTCGCTGTTGCCTGCTGAGCGAAGGGGGTGGTGGTCACGGGGCAGGGCTCCTGTCGGGACGACGGGGTGGGAGGACGCTTCCATCGTCCAAGCCCGATGACCTGATGAAGTCAGCCCCAGTTCCTGCTCTGCCCTTCCTCTCCAGGCTGACCGGACGGGGGCCGCGTCATACCTGGGGATGACCGGGACCCTGAGGGCGGCGGGGGCTCGGCGGCACGCGCGGCGGGGGCGGAATTCCGTCATTCCTTGCCGGTGGCCTCGTACCCGGGGAACCGCCTGCGGCAAGTGCGGATGACCGATCCCGTTGCCTGACGGCCCCTCAGGCGTCAATAAAATAAGACAACATCGGTCTGTTGTTGAGCTGTTCGGGGGATGCCTCCGGATAGGCTCGGAACCCGCATATGCGGAGCCCACGGCCTGCCCGGATGGTGGAATGCAGACACGGCGAGCTTAAACCTCGCTGCCCCTTGCGGGCGTACCGGTTCAAGTCCGGTTCCGGGCACCTTCCGCCGGCCGTCGGGTGGAGCAGGTGCTCCCGGACCCTCGCTCGACCCCCTCAGTCGATCATGACGCCGAGACCCCCTCGCATGATGTCCGGATCGTCCCGTGAAGGCCTCTGTGGACGCCTCCGCGGGCGGCCCGAGGTCTCCGGAGGCGCAGACGGGGAAGGTATTCCACTAGCCGTTTGCTCTACGGAGGAGAAAGATCCTCCCAGAGCACTAGGGTGCATCTTTTGCTAACGCATTACTCTTGACGTACGGCCGCGCAAGGTGGCCGGTCGTGATGGCGCAGAGGAGTGAAATGAGGAGCAGCAACCCGGTCTTCTCGCGACGGGGGTTCAGCCGCGACAACGGCACCGCGGGCTTCGGCTCGGCGCCGCAGGCCGGGGGCCCCGCCGTCGGTACCCAGGGCAGCCCGTACGCGGGCGGTAACCCGTACGCCCAGGCACCGACGAATCCGTACGCGCAGAACAACCCCTACGCGCAGCAGGACCTCCAGCACGGCGCCCCGCAGGCCCCGGTCGCCACCGGTAACCGGATGACGATGGACGACGTCGTCGCGCGGACGGGCATGACGCTCGGCCTCGTGATCGTCGGCGCCGCCGCCGCCTGGATCACCGACCTGAGCCTCGGCCCGGCCATCGCGGCCGGCCTCGTGGCGATGGTGCTCGCGCTCGTCCAGTCGTTCAAGCGCAAGCCGATGCCCGCGCTGATCCTGACGTACGCGGGTCTCGAGGGCGTCTTCCTCGGTGCGATCAGCAACTACACCAACAAGTGGGTGCCCGGCGCCCCGATGCAGGCCGTGCTCGGCACGATGGCGGTCTTCGTCACCATGCTGGTGCTGTACAAGACCCGCATCGTGCGCGTGAACGCCCGCTTCACCCGCTTCGTGATCATCGCGGCGACCGCGTTCGTCATCCTCACCGCCGTGAACCTGCTGTTCATGGTCTTCGGCGGCGGCGACGGCCTCGGCTTCCGCAGCGGCCCGCTGGGCGTCGTCTTCGGCATCGTCGGCATCCTGCTCGGTGCGTTCTTCCTCGCCATGGACTTCAAGCAGGTCGAGGACGGCATCGCGTACGGCGCCCCGCGCGAGGAGTCCTGGCTGGCGGCCTTCGGCCTCACCATGACCCTGGTGTGGATCTACCTGGAGATGCTGCGGCTGATCTCCATCCTGCAGGGCAACGACTAGCGGTAGTGGTAGTCGTCTGCCGGTAGGCACCGGCACACAGCGAAGGGCCCGCGGATCGAGAGATCCGCGGGCCCTTCGTCGTCGTCGGATGCGTGGTCCGTTCACGGCGGCGCACGCTCACAGCAGCCTGCGCGCGGCCCTCCTCATGTCGTACTCGTGGACGATCGCTTTCGCGTGGCCGTACGCGAGGTCGTATTCGCCTCGGAGCCACATGACCTTCTCCTCGAAGCGGAGGAAGGACGGGCCATCTTCTACGGCGCGAAGCCAGTCGGACACTTCGCGGCCTGTGCAGTGGGGGATGCGGGCGAGCAGATTGCGGTGGGTCTCCTCGGAGAAGACTAGGGACATCGGCGCCTCCGGACGCTGGCGATGTAGGTCGATAGTCCTTCACGCCACCGTGCCTGAGTGTTGGGGCGTTGGCAACAGTCCCGTATCGGCGCATAGGGTCGCGGTGTGCTTGATACGACGCCGCTGACGAACGCCGTGGACCGATTCGCCGACCGCCTGCGGGCCGCGCCCGAGAGCCGCCTGCAGCGCGGCGCGGCGGGCGAGGCACTGGGCCTGGCCAGGGAGTTGTCGGTCCGAGCCCAGCTCCTGGAGACACCCGGGGCCGAGCCGCGCGAGATGCCGGACGCCGGTCTGTTCGCGGTGTCGGACCAAATCACCGTCGCGGGGCGCGACTTGGCCCTCGTACTGACGACTGAGGAAGAACTCGCCGAAGCGCTCGGGCTCGTGGAGGCGGCACTGAAGCGCGCGGGCGTGTGACGTACGTACGCGAACGCAGGAGCGCGCCGGTGTGACCGCAACCATCAATTGAGGAACCACAGCGGCGATCAACCAGGTCCGCGAGAGCGGCGCCGGTTTAGGCGCAAAAAACAGTCAGGCGGAGGCTATGACCCGGTCGGCCAGGATGTACACGTTGTCCTCGCCGCAGGAGAACGTCAGGCTGTACGCGCCCGAGACGCCCGAGCCGCCGAGCAGGACCGGGGTCTCGCCGTCGCGCAGGGCGGCGGCCAGGCGCTCCGCGGTCTCGCGGTGGCCGGGGGTCATGCAGAGCGTGGTGCCGTCGGTGAAGACGTAGACGTCGAGCGTGCCGAGCGGGCCGGGGCGGACGTCGCTGAGCGCCGTCTGGGCCATGGCCAGCTCGTCGAGGCGGGTCACGGTGTGCTCGTGGTCGCCCTCGGTGGCGTCCCGGACCTGCTGGACGGGGACGAAGTCGGGGTGCGAGGGGTGGCGGCGGCGGGCCGCGGCCAGCTCGGGGGAGTCGTCAGGGAACTCGGTCGCGCCCTCGCCGGCCTCGCCGATCAGCTGCTCGCCGATGAGCTGCTCGACCTCCTGCTCGATGCCGACGAAGTCGGACTGGCGGGGCAGGAACAGCTCGTCGGCCAGGTTCGGCGGCAGACCGCCGAGCAGCGACGGGGCGTCCGCGGCGTCACGGGCCTCCTGGGCGGCCCAGAAGGCGCGGGCCTCGGCCAGCTCGCGCTCGCGCTCCTCGGCGAGGGCCTCGGCGACGGCGGCACGGATGGTGCTGGTGTCCGGGATCTCGTCAGCGGCGCTGCGGGCGGCCGGGACGGTGGCGGTGCGGGCGGCGGCGTGCTGAGTGCGGCTCACGACGAGCTCGTCACGCAGTGCCGAAATCTGCTTCCGGAGCCCGTGCACGGAGTGCAGGGCCGCGGCGCCCACGGCCGTGGCAGCGGCGGTGGCGAGCAGCAGGGCAAGAGGCATGGCGCTCACTGACGTACTCCCGGTTCAAAGTCGACCCCCGACTTCCTACATCAGCTTGTCGGAGGCGGCTAAATGCTGTCAGTGCATTAGGTCATGAAATGGACAGGTCTTTCGACCCGGCGGAATTCGCCATAACGCTCTGACCTGCGGATAAACATCTCCCCCAGGACGAAGGTCACATCCTGGGGGAGATTAGGTCACGGCCGGAGATCGGCCGGTTACGCACTGGTGGAAATCAGCTGAGGCGCTCGATGACCATCGCCATGCCCTGACCGCCGCCGACGCACATGGTCTCCAGGCCGAACTGCTTGTCGTGGAACTGGAGCGAGTTGATCAGCGTGCCGGTGAGGCGGGCGCCCGTCATGCCGAAGGGGTGGCCGACCGCGATCGCGCCGCCGTTGATGTTCAGCTTGTCGATGTCGATGCCCAGGTCGCGGTACGAGGGGATGACCTGCGCGGCGAAGGCCTCGTTGATCTCGACCAGGTCGATGTCGTCGATGGTCAGGCCGGCCCGCTTCAGGGCCTGCTTGGACGCCTCGACCGGGCCGAGGCCCATGATCTCGGGGGAGAGGCCGGTGACGCCGGTGGAGACGATGCGGGCCAGCGGGGTCAGGCCCAGCTCGCGCGCCTTGGTGTCGGACATGATCACGAGGGCGGCGGCGCCGTCGTTCAGCGGGCAGCAGTTGCCCGCGGTGATCAGGCCGTCGGGGCGGAAGACCGGCTTGAGGCCCTGCACGCCCTCCAGGGTGGTGCCCGCGCGCGGGCCGTCGTCCTTGGACACGACCGTGCCGTCGGGCAGCGTCACCGGGGTGATCTCGCGCTCCCAGAAGCCCTTGGCGATCGCGGCCTCGGCGAGGTTCTGCGAGCGGACGCCGAACTCGTCCATGTCGGCGCGCGTGACGCCCTTGATCCGCGCCAGGTTCTCCGCGGTCTGGCCCATCGCGATGTACGCGTCCGGGACCAGGCCGTCCTCGCGCGGGTCGTGCCAGCTCGCGCCGGTGGACTGGGCGACCTCGGCGGTGCGGGCCTCGGCGTCGGCGAAGAGCGGGTTGTGGGTGTCGGGCAGGCCGTCGGAGGAGCCCTTGATGAAGCGGGACACGGTCTCGACGCCGGCCGAGATGAAGACGTCGCCCTCGCCGGCCTTGATGGCGTGCAGCGCCATCCGGGAGGTCTGCAGCGAGGAGGAGCAGTAGCGGGTGATGGTGCAGCCCGGCAGGTGGTCCATGCCCATCTGCACGGCCACGATCCGGCCCAGGTTGTGGCCCTGCTCGCCGCCCGGCAGGCCGCAGCCCAGCATCAGGTCGTCGATGTCCTTGGGGTCGAGCTCGGGGACCTTGGCGAGGGCGGCCTGGATGATCGTCGCGGTCAGGTCGTCCGGGCGCAGATCCTTCAGGGAGCCCTTCTGGCCCGCGCGGCCGATCGGGGAGCGGGCGGTGGAGACGATCACGGCTTCGGGCATGAGGGGTTCCCTTTTCGCGAGCGGGCAGGCGGGCTGGGGGCTGGTGACCTGGCAGGGCCACCGGGCAAGTTACTCGTACGTACGCCAAAGGTCATCGGGTCCGGCGTGTGACCCCGGACTCTTTTCTAAGCGAGCGCTCAGCCCCAGTCTAAGCGGGCGCTCAGGGCTTGTGCAGCCCCCGAGCGCCCGCTCATGTGCCTGCCTCGGCGTCAGTGATGGCCTGCGCCGAATCTCGGTGCCCGTGCCGGCCTCAGTGCTCCGTGGCCCGCGCCAGGAACGCGAGCAGGTCCTGCCGGCTGACCACGCCGGTCGGCTTGCCCTCGACCAGGACGATCGCCGCGTCCGCGCCGGAGGCCGCGCCGAGCACCGCCATCAGGTCCGCGACCGGCTCGCCCGAGCCGACCTGCGGCAGCGGGTCCGACATGTGCTTCTCCAGCGGGTCGCCGAGCGAGGCCCGCTGGGCGAAGAGCGCGTCGAGCAGTTCGCGCTCGACCACCGAACCGATCACCTCGGCCGCCATCACGTCCGGGTGGCCGGCGCCCGGCTTCACGATGGGCATCTGCGAGACGCCGTACTCGCGAAGCACCTCGATGGCCTCGCCGACCGTCTCCTCGGGGTGCATGTGCACGAGCTTGGGGATGGCGCCCTCCTTGTGCCGCAGGACGTCGCCGACGCTCGCGGACGGGCCGGCCTCCTCCAGGAAGCCGTAGTCCGCCATCCACTCGTCGTTGAAGATCTTCGAGAGGTAGCCGCGGCCGGAGTCCGGCAGGAGGACCACGACCACGTCGTCCTCGCCGAGTTCCTTGGCCACCTCCAGGGCCGCCACGACCGCCATGCCGCAGGAGCCGCCGACCAGGAGGCCCTCCTCCTTGGCGAGGCGGCGGGTCATCTGGAAGGAGTCCTTGTCGGAGACCGCGACGATGTCGTCGGTCACCGTACGGTCGTACGCCGTCGGCCAGAAGTCCTCGCCGACGCCCTCGACCAGGTAGGGCCGCCCGGAACCGCCCGAGTAGACCGAGCCCTCCGGGTCCGCGCCGATGACCTTCACCCGGCCGTCGCTGATCTCCTTGAGATAGCGGCCCGTGCCGGAGATCGTGCCGCCCGTGCCGACGCCCGCCACGAAGTGGGTGATCTTCCCCTCGGTCTGCTGCCAGAGCTCGGGGCCGGTGGTCTCGTAGTGCGAGCGCGGGTTGTTCGGGTTGCTGTACTGGTCCGGCTTCCAGGCGCCGGGCGTCTCGCGCACCAGACGGTCCGAGACGTTGTAGTACGAGTCCGGGTGCTCGGGGTCCACCGCCGTCGGGCAGACGACGACCTCGGCGCCGTACGCGCGCAGCACGTTGATCTTGTCCGTGGAGACCTTGTCAGGGCAGACGAAGATGCACTTGTAGCCCTTCTGCTGGGCCACGATGGCCAGGCCCACGCCGGTGTTGCCGCTGGTCGGCTCGACGATGGTGCCGCCGGGCTGCAGGGCGCCGCTCTTCTCGGCCGCCTCGATCATGCGCAGCGCGATGCGGTCCTTCACGGAGCCACCCGGGTTGAAGTACTCCACCTTGGCCAGGACGGTCGCCCTGATGCCCGAGGTGACGTTGTTGAGCCTCAGCAGCGGGGTGTTGCCGACGAGGCTGATCATCGAATCGTGGAAATGCACCGTTGGTCTCCGGATCTGCGGATTCGCCATGGGATTGCGGTCAGCCTAAGCGGAATTCGGAGCCCGGTCCGGAGACTTGGTGGCGAAGGCGCAATGCCGGCCGAGCGAGGGCCGACCCACGGGTGAGCGGTCGTCGAGCGATTGCCGAGCGGTCGTCGAGCGTCGACTGGTGTGGTGACTGGGGGCAGTACCGGTGGCGTCGGAGATTGACTGCCCCGTCCGACGGGGCAAGCAGTTGATGTATGGCTCCACTGAGCGGGAAGGCGGTGGCTTCGATCCATGTCGAGGGCGAGGGTGGCGCGGCGGATCGCTGCGGGCGCTGCGTACGGCGGCGGCGGTGTCGGCTTGGTCGGCGCGGCCGCGGTCGGCCTGGTGCTTGCCGAGGTGCGGCTGGCGAAGCGGCAGGTGGGCAGCAGCAGGATCGGCGGGGTGTCCGTCGATCCGCCGGGCGCCGAGGGGCTGTACGGAAGAGCGTTCGCGGACGGCTCCCCGCCGCTGCGCTTCACGATGCTCGGCGACTCCACGGCGGCGGGGCAGGGCGTGCACCGGGCCCGCCAGACGCCGGGCGCGCTGATCGCGCAGGGGCTCGCGGCGGTGGCCGAGCGGCCGGTGCGGCTGCGCAATGTGGCGCTGCCCGGGGCGCAGTCGGACGACCTCGACCGGCAGGTCACGCTGGTCCTGGCGAACTCCGATCCGGCCCCGGACGTCTGCGTGATCATGATCGGGGCCAATGATGTGACGCACCGGATGCCGCCGACGAAGTCCGTACGGCATCTGTCCGCGGCCGTACGCCGCCTCCGTACGGCAGGCGCCGAGGTCGTGGTCGGCACCTGTCCGGACCTCGGCTCGGTCGAGCAGGTCTACCAGCCGCTGCGCTGGCTGGCCCGGCGGGTCTCGCGGCAGCTGGCGGCGGCCCAGACGATCGGGGCCGTGGAGCAGGGCGGGCGCACGGTGTCGCTCGGGGATCTGCTCGGCCCGGAGTTCACGGCGAACCCGCGCGAGCTGTTCGGGCCCGACAACTACCACCCCTCGGCGGAGGGTTACGCGACCGCGGCGATGGCGGTGCTGCCCACGGTGTGCGCCGCGCTCGGGCTCTGGCCCGAGGAGGAGCGCCCGGACGTGTCGCGGGACGAGGGTTTCCTGCCGGTGGCACGGGCCGCCGCGCAGGCGGCGTCGGAGGGCGGCACGGAGGTCACCGCGGCGATGCCGACCGGGCCGCGCGGTCCTTGGGCGATGCTCAAGCGGCGCAGGCGGCGGCGGATCCAGGCGCCGGACGCGGCGACCGTCGCCCCGGCGGAGGCCGGAGCCTAGGGCGTGTCCGGCGGATCTTCGCGGAAGGGCCCGCGGCGTCTGGTGCGTGCTCTCGGCGTGCGCCCGGATCGCCCTCGTACTGGACGTACTTGGGTGATTCGGGCGTGCGGCGAGCGGGGGCACCCCCGGCCGGAGGCTGGGGGCGCGTGCCAGGCGTCGTGGGCCCGCGAAGATCCGCCGGACAGGCCCTAGGAGAGTTTGGCGCGGGGACCGCCGCACCCCCTGGTTGCCCAAGGGGGCGGGACGACGGCGGTCCCCGCGAGGGACGCGGTGCCAGGTCAGGGCCGGCGGGCCACGTCCGTGGCGTCCAGAAGGTCCGGGAGCCGCTCCGGAGGTCCTGTTCGCCGCTCGGTGCCGGCGAGGCGGGGAGCCGCTCCCGCCCTGCCGACATCCCCTAATGTGCAGGACGCTTGTTAAGCGGGTGCTGCGCGTACGTGTCGGCCACGTACCGTTTCGGCGGCCGAACGGCCGCCGCTCTCGCGGACCGCCGCCCCCGCCGTCGGGGTGCTCAACTGATGGTGGCGGTCTTCGAGTCGGTCAGTCCTCCCAGTCGGACTTCTCCTCGCGCCGCCCCCGCCCGAAGTGCGGGAACTTGTGCAGCGAATGCACCGTGTTCACGCCGACGATGCCGGCCCAGCAGACCACGAGGCCGGCCAGGCCCGCGTTCACCGCGGCGATCGCGGACAGCGGGATCGCGAGGATCAGCGAGACCATGCCGAAGCCGAAGCGCTCGCCCCAGTTGTCGCCGCCCTGCGGGCCGCGGGAGTTTCTGGCGACGACCATCTGCTGCTCGGCGAGCTGCCGGCGTACGCGCTTGTCGACGGTCGTGTCGAGGCGCTGCTCGACCTTCTCCAGGAACGACTCGACCAGCGCGGTCTCGTAGTCGTCGCCGAGCTCCTTGCGGGTCTGCAAGGTGGCGTCGAGTTCCTTCTTGAGCTCAGGGTCGCGGGCTTCCATGGTCTTCACGGTACGGAGATGGGGCGGCCGGGGCAGTGGGGCTAGCCCCCCTTTTCGCCCTGAGGGAAGCCACCAGTTCCGCTCACCCTTGCCCGGCTGCATATCCTCATGCAGAGTTCTGGTTGGCTGAATAGCTCGTCGATCTGCGCATGCGGTGAATGTGGGGAAGTCATGTCAGAGAGCCCGGCATCGCGGCTGCAGCAGCTCTTCGAGGGGCACCGGCTCACGCCGACCCAGCGCCGGATCGCGCACTGCATGGTGCGCAGGGCGGCCGATGTGCCCTTCCTGTCCTCGGTGGAACTGGCCGAGCTGGCCGGCGTCAGCCAGCCGTCCGTCACGCGCTTCGCGGTCGCCCTCGGCTTCGACGGCTACCCGGCGCTGCGCAAGCACCTGCGCGAGGTCGCGCCCGCGGAGCCGGCCGCCGAGCCGGCGGCGTACAACGAGTACCAGCAGGCGGTGGAAGCGGAGATCGAGAACCTCAGGCACCTCGCCGCGATGCTCGCCGACCCCGCCCCGGTGGAGCGCGCGGGCCGGCTGCTCGCCGCCTCCCGCCCGCTGCCGGTCCTCGGGCTGCGCGCGGCCGCGTCCCAGGCGTACGGCTTCTCGTACTTCGCGGCGAAGGTCCATCCGGACGTACGCCTTCTCGACGAGGGCGGCACGATGCTGGCCGACCGCATCGACACGGCGGTACGCGCGGGCGCCACGGCCCTGCTCTGCTTCGCGCTGCCCCGCCACCCGCGCGAGGTCATCGAAGCCCTGACCCACGCCCGCGCGGCCGGCCTCACCGTGGTCACGGTCGCCGACAGCGCCTTCGCGCCGGTCGCCAAGGTGTCGGACCTGCTGATCCCCGCCGCGGTGGGCACGGGCCTCGCCTTCGACACGGCCTGCGCGCCGATGCTGCTCGGGCGGGTGCTCCTCGAGGCGATGTGCGACGGGCTGCCGGAGGCGCAGGCCCGGCTCGAGGAGTTCGACGCCCGGGCGGTGGCCCGGGGGTTGTTCGTCGAGTGAGCGCGCGCCGGACCGGTCAGATCCCGTCCAGGGCGCGGGCGTGCTCGCCGCCCGACTCCGTGACGAGTTCGTCGACCGTCTGCGGGGTGCGTACCGTCGCGAACCGTACGCCGTCGGCAGTGGTGCTGAAGCCGTAAATGCCCGGCCGGACAAGGCTGTTGTACGCGTAGTGGTGGGCGAAGTAGTACGCGCCGGTGTCGAGGGCCGCCGCGTAGTCGCCCGGCTCCAGGAGGGGCAGCGGGTGGTTCTCGGCGAGCAGGTCCCCGGCGAAGCAGGCCGGGCCCGCCACGTCCTGCGGCACCGCGGGCCCCGCCTTGGGCCGGCCCTTCGCGTCGTACGCCGCGATGCGCAGCGGCCAGGAGGCCGGGGCGTAGACCGTGCGGGCCGCTACCTGGGCGCCCGCGTGGGTGATGGCGATGGGGCGGCCGCCGGAGGTCTTCGTGTACTCGACCCGCGCCACGATCGTCCCGTGCTTGGCGAGCAGCGAGCGGCCGAACTCCGTGACCAGGCCGTACGCGCCCGTGAACAGGCCGGGGACCTCGCGGGCGAGGAGGCGGGCGTACGTGGCGTAGGTCGGACTCTCCTCGTCCGAGGCGAAGTTGACCGGCAGTCCGCCGCCGATGTCGAGCGTGTCGATCTGGCGGCGGCCGATCCGGGCGTTGATCTCCTCGGCGAGTTCGTACGTGGCCCGGACGCCCTGCGCCATCAGCTCCAGCGGGATGCCCTGGGAGCCGGTGTGGGTGTGCAGCCGGGTCAGCCAGGGTCTGTCCAGGAAGGCCTGGATCACCCACGCCCGGGCGCCCTCGTCGCGCAGCCCGATGCCGAACTTCGAGGTGGGCGTGGCCGTGGACAGGGCGTCGATCGAGCCCGCGCCGATCTGCGGGTTCACCCGCAGGCCGAGCGGCGACCGGGTCGGCGCCGAGCCCACCAGGGCGTCCAGGCGGGCCAGTTCCTGGCGGTTGTCGGCGTTCACCGCGATGCCGAGCGCGAGGGCGTGGCGCAGCTCGGCCGGGGTCTTCGCGGGGGAGTCCAGGACGGTGTGCGCGGGCTTGACCCCGGCCGCCGCGGCCAGCGCGAGCTCGCCCGGACTGGCCACCTCGGCGCCGATGCCCTCCTGGCGCAGCAGCCGCAGGACCGGGACCAGGGGACCTGCCTTCACGGCGAAGGCGTGCAGCACGGGGGCTGCGGTGACCTCGGCGAAGGCGGAGCGCAGGGCTCCGGCCGAGGCGCGGATGCCGGCGATGTCGAGGAGGGCGATCAGCGGATCGGCGGGGCCCACGAGGCCCTGCTCGACGGCTGCGCGGACGGCTTGGTCGCGACGGGCGACAGGTTCCGCCCCCGGGTTCGCCTCGATACCTATGGCCATGGATCAAGACAATCATCGCGGCGCGTGCCCCGCAGACGTACCGGCGTATTGACTAGTTCTATTCACCAGACCAGGATGTGAATACAACCGTCACAACCCTGTAGTCGTCACCTGGGAGGCAGACCATGTCAGGACCCCGCCCCGTACGAGCCCCGCGCGGTACGGAACTGAGCGCCCTGGGATGGCAGCAGGAAGCCGCCCTGCGGATGCTGCAGAACAACCTCGACCCCGAGGTCGCCGAGCACCCCGACAAGCTCGTCGTCTACGGCGGCACCGGCAAGGCCGCCCGCGACTGGCGCTCCTTCGACGCCATGGTCCGCACGCTGCGGACCCTCAAGCAGGACGAGACGATGCTCGTCCAGTCCGGGCGTCCGGTCGGCGTCATGCAGACACACGAGTGGGCGCCGCGCGTCCTCATCGCCAACTCCAACCTCGTCGGGGACTGGGCGAACTGGGAGGAGTTCCGGCGCCTGGAGCAGCTCGGCCTCACCATGTACGGCCAGATGACGGCCGGTTCGTGGATCTACATCGGCACGCAGGGGATCCTGCAGGGGACGTACGAGACGTTCTCGGCGGTCGCCGCGAAGAAGTTCAACGGCACCCTCGCGGGCACGATCACGCTGACCGCCGGGCTCGGCGGCATGGGCGGCGCCCAGCCGCTCGCCGTCACCATGAACGACGGCGTCGTGATCTGTATCGACGTCGACCCGCGCGCCATCGAGCGCCGCATCGAGCACAAGTACCTGGACGTGAAGGCCGATTCGCTGCAGCACGCCATGCAGCTGGCCGTCGAGGCGCGCGACGCCCGCCGTCCGCTCTCCATCGGCCTGCTCGGCAACGCCGCGGAGCTCCTTCCGCAGATGCTCGCCGAGGGCGCGCCCATCGACATCGTGACGGACCAGACCTCCGCCCACGACCCGCTCGCGTACCTGCCGATCGGTGTCGACTTCGACGACATGCAGTCGTACGCGGCCAAGGACCCGGCCGGATTCACCACCCGGGCCCGGGAGTCGATGGCCAAGCACGTCGAGGCCATGGTCGGCTTCATGGACGCGGGCGCCGAGGTCTTCGACTACGGCAACTCGATCCGGGGCGAGGCCCAACTCGCGGGCTACGAGCGGGCGTTCGCCTTCCCCGGCTTCGTACCGGCGTACATCCGTCCGCTGTTCTGCGAGGGCAAGGGCCCGTTCCGCTGGGCGGCGCTGTCCGGTGAGGCGAGCGACATCCACAAGACGGACAAGGCGATCCTCGACCTCTTCCCGGAGAACGAATCGCTGCACCGCTGGATCAAGATGGCAGGCGAGCGCGTCCACTTTCAGGGCCTCCCCGCACGCATCTGCTGGCTGGGCCAGGGCGAGCGCGACAAGGCGGGCGACATGTTCAACGACATGGTCGGCAACGGCACCCTCGCCGCCCCCCTGGCGATCGGCCGCGACCACCTCGACTGCGGCTCCGTCGCCTCGCCGTACCGCGAGACCGAGGCCATGCTCGACGGCTCGGACGCGATCGCGGACTGGCCGCTGCTCAACGCCATGGTCAATGTCGCGTCCGGCGCCTCGTGGGTCTCGATCCACCACGGCGGCGGCGTCGGCATGGGCCGGTCCATCCACGCCGGACAGGTCTCCGTGGCGGACGGCACGAAGCTCGCGGGCGAGAAGATCCGCCGCGTACTGACGAACGACCCCGCCATGGGCGTCATCCGGCACGTGGACGCGGGCTACGACATCGCGGAGTCGGTCGCAGAGGACAAGGGCGTACGGGTTCCGATGCGTGAGGGCGACTCCGAGTGAGCGACACGTTCGACGGTTCCAAGAACGACACGGGCGACAGGTTCGACAGCCCCACCTTCCACGCCATGTGGCGTTCGCTGCGGCCCATCGGCCACAGCGACGCCTCGGGCGGCTACCGCCGCTACGCCTGGACCGGCGCCGACGCGGACTGCCGGCTCTGGTTCCAGGCGCAGGCGGAGGCGCGCGGCCTGGACTACGAGGTCGACCGCAACGGCAACCAGTGGGCCTGGCTCGGCGACCCCGCGCGCGGCGACGCGGTCGTCACCGGCTCGCACCTGGACTCCGTGCCGGACGGCGGGGCCTTCGACGGCCCGCTGGGCGTGGTCTCCTCCTTCGCCGCGCTCGATGAACTCCGCGCCCGCAAGGTGCAGTTCAGGCGACCCCTCGCCCTCACCAACTTCGGCGACGAGGAAGGCGCCCGCTTCGGCCTCGCCTGCGTCGGGTCCCGGCTGGCGGCCGGGCAGCTCAGCAAGGAGAAGGCGTACGAGCTGCGCGACGCGGAGGGTGTGAGCCTGCCCCAGGCCATGGAACGCGCGGGGTACGACCCGGACGCCATCGGCCCCGACCCCGAGCGCCTCGCCCGCATCGGCGCCTTCGTCGAGCTGCACGTCGAGCAGGGCCGCGCCCTCGACCTGACCGGCGACCAGGTCGGCATCGCGAGCGCGATCTGGCCGCACGGCCGCTGGCGCTTCGACTTCCGGGGCGAGGCCAACCACGCGGGCACCACGCGCCTGGTCGACCGCCGCGACCCGATGCTGTCGTACGCGGAGACGGTGCTCGCCGCCCGCCGCGAGGCCGAACTCGCGGGCGCGGTCGCCACCTTCGGCAAGATCTCGGTCGAGCCGAACGGCGTCAACGCCATCCCGTCCCTGGTCCGCGGCTGGCTCGACTCCCGCGCCGCCGACCAGTCGACGCTCGACCAGACGGTCACCGCGATCGAGAAGGCGGCCCGCGAGTACGCCGACCGCCACGGCATCGACCTGTCCGTGGTCCGTGAGTCCTTCACTCCGGTCGTCGAGTTCGAGCACGCCCTGCGCGACGAGCTCGGCCGTCTGCTCGGCGGCGAGGTGCCGGTGCTCGGCACGGGTGCGGGACACGACGCGGGAATCCTGTCCTCGGTGATCCCCACCGCCATGCTGTTCGTACGCAACCCCACGGGCGTCTCGCACTCCCCGGCCGAATTCGCGGCCGAGGACGACTGCGTGGCCGGGGTGCGCGCACTGGCGGACGTACTGGAGGGACTCGCGTGCAGCTGACTCCGAAGACCACGTATTGGGCCGAGCACGCCTGGCTGGATACGAACGTCGAGCCGGGCGTGGCCCTGGACGTGACGGAGGACGGCCGAATCGCGGCTGTGCGCAAGGGAGTCGAAGCCCCCGAGCCAGGCTCGGTGGCCCTGCGCGGCCTGACCCTCCCCGGCCTCGCCAACGCCCACAGCCACGCCTTCCACCGGGCGCTGCGCGGCACGGTCCAGGTGGGGTCCGGGACGTTCTGGACGTGGCGCGAGGTCATGTACCAGGTGGCCTCCCGCCTCACCCCGGACACGTACTACGCGCTCGCGCGTGCGGTGTACGCCGAGATGGCGCTGGCCGGCGTGACGGCGGTCGGCGAATTCCACTACGTCCACCACGCGCCCGGCGGCGCACGGTACGACGACCCCAACGCGATGGGCGCGGCGCTGATCGCCGCCGCCCGGGACGCCGGTATCCGGATCACGCTCCTCGACACGGCGTATCTGTCGTCGGGCTTCGGCGCCGCGCCCGACCGGCACCAGCTGCGCTTCTCGGACGGGACGGCGGACGCTTGGGCCTCTCGGGCTTCCGCGTTGAAGGACGCTCCTTCGGACGGGGTACGCATCGGTGCGGCGATCCATTCCGTACGGGCCGTGCCCGCGCGGGAGTTGTCGGCGGTGGCCGAGTGGGCCCGTGAGCGGGGCGCCCCGCTCCACGTCCACCTCTCCGAGCAGACCGCCGAGAACGACGCGTGTCTCGCGGCTCATGGCTGTACGCCGACGCGGTTGCTTGCCGATCACGGGGTGCTCGGGCCGTCCACGACGGGCGTCCACAACACGCATCTGACCGATGAGGACATCGCCCTGCTCGGCTCGTCGGGTACCGGCACCTGCATGTGCCCCACCACGGAACGCGACCTGGCCGACGGCATCGGCCCGGCGGTCGCGCTGCAGCGCGCGGGCTCGCCGCTGTCCCTGGGCTCGGACAGCCATGCCGTCATCGACCTCCTGGAGGAGGCACGGGCCCTGGAGCTCAACGAGCGCCTGCGGTCGCGGACTCGGGGGCACTGGACCGCTGCGGCGCTGCTGCGGGCGGCTTCCGGGGATGGGCATGCGGCCCTGGGCTGGGCCGGCGCGGGTGACCTTGAGCCGGGTGCGCTCGCGGACTTCACGTGTGTGGCGCTGGATTCGGTGCGTACGGCGGGGCCGTTGCCCCGGCTTGCTGCCGAGACCGCGGTGTTCGCGGCGTCTGCTGCCGATGTGCGGGACACGGTGGTGGGCGGGCGTCATGTGGTGCGGGACGGGTCCCACGCCCTTGTCCCGGATGTGCCGTCGGAGCTGGCTGCTGCGATCGCGGCGCTGCGTAACTGATTTTCCCCCACCCCGCCCCTTCCCGAAATCCTGCGGAGCTGTGTCCTCAAGCGCCGGACGGGCTGATGAATTCAGCCCGTCCGGCGCTTGAGGACAGTCCTTTCAGCCGGCGGCAGCCTTACGGGAAGGGGCGGGGTGGGGAAGAGAGAACATCGGAGAGGACCATGACCAGCACCGTCATCACCAACATCAAGAGCCTCGTCACCAACGACCCGAACGCAGGGTCAGGCCCCCTGGGCCTGGTCGAGGACGCCGCAGTCGTCATCGAGGGCGACCGCATCGCATGGGTCGGCCCCACCGGGCACGCGCCGCAGGCAGACGCGTCGTACGACGCGAAGGGCCGCGCGGCAATCCCGGGCTTCGTCGACTCCCACTCTCACCTCGTCTTCGCAGGCGACCGAACCGCAGAGTTCAACGCCCGCATGTCCGGCCAGACCTACACCGCCGGAGGCATCCGCACCACCGTGGCCGCCACCCGGGCCGCCGGCGACGAGGAGCTGGAAGCCAACCTCGTCCGCTACCTCCGCGAGGCCCTGCGCCAGGGCACGACGACCTTCGAGACCAAGTCCGGGTACGGCCTCACGGTCGAGGACGAGGCCCGCGCCCTGCGCATCGCCGCGCGGCACACGGACGAGGTGACGTACCTCGGCGCGCACATCGTGTCCCCGGACTACGCCGACGACCCGGCCGCGTACGTCGACCTCGTCACCGGCGACATGCTCAACGCCTGTGCTCCGCACGCCCGTTGGATCGATGTCTTCTGCGAGAAGGGCGCCTTCGACGGCGACCAGGCCCGTGCGATCCTGACGGCGGGCAGGGCGAAGGGCCTGACGCCCCGGATCCACGCCAATCAGCTGTCGTACGGCCCTGGTGTCCAGCTCGCAGTGGAGCTCGACGCGGCCAGCGCCGACCACTGCACCCACCTCACGGACGCTGACGTGGACGCCCTCGCGAACGGCAACACGGTCGCCACGCTGCTCCCGGGCGCCGAGTTCTCCACCCGCGCCGAGTGGCCGGACGCCCGCCGCCTCCTCGACGCGGGCGCCACGGTGGCCCTGTCCACGGACTGCAATCCGGGGTCCTCCTTCACCTCCTCCGTGCCGTTCTGCATCGCCCTGGCGGTACGGGACATGGGGATGACGCCGGACGAGGCGGTGTGGTCGGCGACGGCGGGCGGGGCGGCGGCGCTGCGCCGCGACGACGTGGGCCGGATCTCGCCGGGGGCGCGGGCGGACATGGCACTGCTGGATGCGCCGAGCCATGTGCATCTGGCTTATCGGCCGGGGGTGCCGCTGGTCACGAAGGTGTGGCGGGGTGGCGAGAGCGTGGCTTAACCGTCACCGGCGTACCGGAGGCGACATGGCTCAGGGGCTGCCCTCTGTGCGTATTTGGCGTGCTCAGCCGGTGGAATGTAGCTGTGCCTGGAACTCAGCGGTGTGTATCGCATGTCGCCATGCGGCGTCTCGTGCCTGACAGGTCGCGCGAACGTGAGTGGGATCCTCGCTCACCTCGACGCCAAGGGTCGTGTCCTGATCGTTGAAGTGGAACTTGACGATGGTCTGGGAGTCGAATAGCCAGACTCCTACCGCCATGCGGCAGGCCCCGCGACCGTATGCGTGCGCTGGTGCGACGGCACGCTGCACATCAGCGTCCGGGACGGGAGCAGCGCGCTGCCCTGCCCGACGGGTGGTGGGCCGGGGCATGAGCAGGGCCGGGGCCTGCTCCTGGTGAGCCGGTGCGCGCAGGCGTGGGGGAGTCGGGCGGTGCCTGCGGGGGCGGGGAAAGTCCCGTGGTTCGAGCTGCGGGTGTGAGGGCTCGTCGGGTCGAGGCCACGCTCGCGGTGAGCCCGGTGGTGGGGGTGGTGGATGGGATCGGGGCCGGGTGGTGCGGTGGGCGATGCTCCGGCAGGGGAACCTGCTGCGGCAGCGCTCCGAGGGGCGCAGCGAGCGAGGTGAGGGAAATAGGGCAGGCGAATTAGGACATAGAGGGCTAGAAAGTGTCCGTTTCCCCCCACCTGGCACTCCGGGTGGGGCTCCGGGGAGCGGCGCGGGGGTCTGCGGGAGCGCGCGCTTGGGGCGAAGCCCGGCGGCGGCGGCGGGGGCGGGGCGAGGCGTCGCGGTGGGGGATGCTCCGGTGTCGGGGCCCGATCCCCAGGAATGTCTGCTCCGGCCAGAAGCCCGGCCTCACGGAACGCGGGCTTCGGTCAGAAGCACGGCCTGGCCGAATGCGATGCTGACCCCATGACGAGCACACCCATGAAGACCATCGGCCTCATCGGCGGCATGAGCTGGGAGTCCAGTGCCGAGTACTACCGGCTCGTCAACGAGCTCGTACGGGAGCGGCTCGGCGGGCTGCACTCGGCCCGGGTGGTGCTCTACTCCGTCGACTTCGCCGAGATCGAGCAGTTGCAGGTCGCGGGGGAGTGGGAGCAGGCCGGCGAGCTGCTCGCGCATGCCGCCACATCCCTTGAGGCCGCCGGGGCCGACCTCGTGCTGATCTGCACCAACACCATGCACAAGGTGGCCGGGCAAGTGGAGGCAGCGATCGGGGTGCCTCTCCTCCACCTGGCCGACACGACCGCAACTGCCGTGCAGGACAAGGGAATCAAGAAGGTCGGTCTGCTCGGGACCGCGTTCACCATGGAGCAGGACTTCTACAAGGAGCGCCTGGCGGGTCATGGGCTCGACGTGATCGTCCCGGACGAGGCGGGGCGTGCGCTGGTCCACCGCGTCATCTACGAGGAGCTGTGCCTCGGAGTCGTACGGGATGCGTCCCGGGAGGCGTACAAGGAAGTCATCCGGGAGCTCGTCGCGCGCGGCGCGGAAGGCGTCGTTCTCGGGTGTACGGAGATCGAGCTGCTGATCGGCGACGGGGACGGGCAAGGGGACGGGGACAGCCCGGTGCCTCTCTTCCCGACCACCCGCCTGCACGCCGAGGCGGCGGTGGCGGCAGCGCTCCAGGCCTAGGAGCGCTCCCGCCACCGCCGCCACACGTGTGCACGAGGCGAAGGACGGCCGCCGTCACTCTTCGACGGTCAGGCCCTTTCGCAGGCGTACCAGCGTGCGCGAGAGCAGGCGGGAGACGTGCATCTGGGAGATGCCGAGTTCCTCGCCGATCTCGGACTGCGTCATGTTCGCCACGAAGCGGAGGGAAAGGATCTTCCGGTCGCGCGGCGGGAGTTCGGCGATCAGAGGCTTCAACGACTCGACGTACTCGATGCCTTCGAGCCCGTGGTCCTCGTAGCCGATCCGGTCCGCCAGCGCGCCCTCGGAGTCGTCCTCCTCCGGCTGTGCGTCGAGCGAGCTCGCGGTGTACGCGTTGCTCGCCGCCATGCCCTCGACGACCTCGTCGTTCGAGATGCCGAGTCGCTCCGCGAGCTCGCCCACTGTCGGCGCGCGGTCGAGCTCCTGAGCGAGTGCGTCGCCGGCCTTGGCCAGGTCGAGACGGAGTTCCTGCAGCCGGCGCGGCACGCGCACGGACCACGAGGTGTCGCGGAAGAAGCGCTTGATCTCGCCGACGATGGTCGGCATCGCGAACGTCGGGAATTCGACGCCGCGGCTGAGTTCGAAGCGGTCGATGGCCTTGATCAGGCCGATGGTGCCCACCTGGATGATGTCTTCCATCGGTTCGCTGCGGGAGCGGAACCGGGATGCGGCGAACTTCACCAGGGCGAGGTTGAGTTCCACGAGCGTGTTGCGTACGTACGCGTACTCATGGGTGCCTTCCTCGAGCGTTTCGAGGCGCCCGAAGAGGGTCTTGGACAGGGCCCTTGCATCCAGCGGTGCGACTTCGTCGAAGGGCGGGATCTCGGGCAGATCGGAGAGACCTGGGAGCTCCGTGAGGCCCTCGAGCGCGGCGTCTGCAGATTCCGGTGGGGGTGTCGACGTCGCTGGATGAGCGGGCGATGCGTCGAGCCGGGGTGACATGCTGTCCTCCATCATTCTCGGCATATGGCTGCCGATGCCAATACGTGCACTACGAGTGCGGCGCCTCCAAAGCCGGTCGTGTTGATTGCTGTCTTATCTAGACCTACCCGCTTACTGCTGCCACTTGCAAGTGAGTTATGTGGTGATATGTCCGAAATCGAGGGGAAGTTCGGGTACCCCGGGGCGTACGGAAGGCGTAGTGTTTTGGAGCGTCAACACGAGCTTCGCGACGTTGGGAAGAGAGACGGCATGGACCGCGGGACGGTCGGCAGCACAAACCGGGGCCGGCTTCGGGTCGAGGCGTGGAGTCAGGGCCGCAGTGCGGTCGTGGCACCCGTGGGTGAGTTGGATCACCACACCGCCGATCTGTTGCGGGAACCGCTCGAAAGCTGTCTGACCGAAGGTTTCACCCGTCTCGTCGTCGACTGCTCGCAGCTCGAATTCTGTGATTCCACCGGGCTGAACGTGCTGCTCGGTGCACGCCTCAAGGCAGAGGCAGCGGGGGGCGGGGTCCATCTGGCCGGGATGCTGCCGGTGGTGGCCCGGGTTTTTGAGATCACCGGAGCGGAGGCGGTCTTCACCGTGCACGAGTCACTCGAGGCCGCGCTGGCCGAATCCACGGAGCCGACGGAGCCCACGAGCTGACCACCGTGCGGAGTTACAGCACAGTTGTCCCGGCGTGATCGACGCGTAACCCGCGTCACAGGAACCGTGCCGAATTGGTGGGTGTTCTCACGGAACGGCCGGGCAGGAGACGACTGCACGATGCTGTGAGTCCACAGAAAGCCCACGGGATCCGCAGGACCCGTACCGCCCGAACAGGTACTACCCGAACTTGAACGACGAACTGGTGAATCGGTGAGGTGAAGCGCTGATGAGCACCACCCGGCCCCTCTCGCCGGGCGACCGCGGCCCGGAGGCGGATGCCGCCGCGCCGGCGCGCTCCGATGGCCAGGTGCGCAGGCTGAGTCTCGACGGCGCGAGCGGCGTCGTACCGCTCGCCCGTGACTTCGCCCGCCAGGCGCTGCACGACTGGGGCTGGCTGCCCGCCGCCACCGCGGACCGCCGGGCGGCCGCCGAGGACGTCCTCCTCGTCGTCTCCGAGTTGGTCACCAACGCCTGTCTGCACGCCGAAGGCGCCGACGAGCTGTGGATCGGCTGCGACGGCAAGGTGCTGCGGCTCGAGGTCTCCGACCGCGGCGCGGGCCAGCCGACGCCGCGCACCCCGCACCGGGCCGGGCGGCCCGGCGGGCACGGCATGTTCATCGTGCAGCGGCTCTGCCTGGACTGGGGAGTCGTGCGCACCCCCGGCGAGGCCGGCAAGACGGTGTGGGCGGAGCTCGGAGTTCCGGCTTAGTTCCTGCTTGGTTTCGGCCTGACAGTCCCTTGTCACCCCTTGCTGTTACCCGCGGTTCGCGCCCTCTGTGCAGGTCCTAAGGGGGTACGAGATCGGGGCTGTTCTTTGTCTTCCCTCCACAAGCGCCCGGGCGTACCTTGAGCGCCCAATCTGATGTGTCGTCAGTAACTTGGCCGATTCTTGAAGCAGTTCGGGACCGTCCACCGCACCAGTTGCTTTCGTCCTTCACTACCGGCGCATGAGGGGAACTTCGAGGTGTCGTACCAGAAACGCTCTGCCGGGCTCGTGCTCGCCGCAGCCCTGGCCGGCTCGGCGGTGCTGATGGCCGCCCCCGCTGCCCACGCCGATGTCGTGGACGTCAACTACAAGTGCAAGACACCGATCGGCGACAAGGCCGCGGTCTCGCCCATCGACATCAAGAGCGTGAAGAGCGGGAGCGGCTACAAGCTCACCATGTCCTTCCAGAAAGGTGTCTCCTCCAGCCCGCTCAAGCTGGACAAGGGCGTCATGAAGCCCAGCGCGCTGATCAAGCTGGGCGGCGCGGAGAGCGGCACGGTGCCGGTCTCGGGGCCGGCCAACTCCGAGGCGATTCCCGCCAACACCCCCATCAAGATCAGCGACTTGAGCGGTACGTACACGCCCAAGAAGAGCGGCAAGGTCACCTTCACCGCCTCCACGCTCACCATCAAGGCGATGGGCACGACCACCACCTGCACCCCGACCAACAACCCCAAGCCCTCGCTGACCCTGGACGTCAAGGGCTCCGGCGGCGGCTCCACGGGCGGTGGCAGTTCCACCTCGGGCGGCGGCTCCACCACCGGCGACTCGCAGAGCGACTCCGGCGAGGGAAGCGAACTGCCGCAGACCGGACCCGAGGACTCCGCGATCGCGCTCGGCACGCTCGGCGGGACCGTCCTCCTTGCCGGCGCTGCGGGAGTGCTCTGGCTGACCCGGCGCAACCAGGCCGCGCGCAACTAGCCACCGCGCACAGCCCGGAACGTACGCGTACGACGTACCAAAAGCACCACAGCACCTGGAGCCGCCGATGCTGTCCGCCACCCGAGCCGGTGCCGCCTGCCTTCTTCTGGCGGCCGGCCTCTTCACCCTGCCCGCGCACACCGCCCTGGCCGCCGAGGACGACGCCGACAACTGGTCCGTCGCGCCCTCCTCGGGCGGCGGAACCCGTCCCGCCGACGGGGACCGGCCCTACTTCTATCTGGAGGGGGCGCCGGGTGTCGTGCTCCAGGACACCGTGGCGGTGACCAACCCGGGCGACAAGCCGCTCACGGTCGAGCTGCGCGGGACGGACGCGGACAACGCACCGGACGGCTCGGCCGCGGTCCGGGCCAAGCAGAAGTCGGCGGACAGCGGGACCTGGCTGCGGCTCAAGAAGGACCGGATCACCGTGCCGCCACGGACCCGCGCCGAGGTGCCGTTCACCGTCGCGGTGCCGGGCGGCGCACAGCCCGGCGACCACCCCGCGGCGATCATCGCGAGCAGCGGCGGCCGGAACGCCGGGGTGTGGGTGCATCTGACGGTCAGCGGCCCGACGCTGTCGGCGCTGACCGTGGAGAAGGTACGGATCGACGGCGGGCGCATCTCGTACGACGTCGTGAACCGCGGCAACACGACCCTCACACCGAAGCTGGCGGTGCGCGGCGAAGGCCTCTTCGGCGAGGTCCTGCGCCGCGCCCCGCGCAGCCTCCAGGTGGAGCTGCTCCCCGGCCGCAAGATCTCCCTCACCGAGCCCTGGCCCGATCCGCCCACGCTCGACTCGGTCGACGTCACGCTCACGGTGACGGCGGGCGGCGGCGCCCGGGACGAGGCGGACGCCTCGGCGTCCTTCGCGCCGTGGGGCCTCGTGGGCGGGGTCGGCGGGGGACTGGCGGTGGTGGGTGCGGCCGTCTGGTTCGTACGCAGACGGGGGCGCGGGTCCGGTCGGGGTGAGCCGGAGGCAGGGCAAGAGGCGCCGGACGAGCGCCAGTTGGTGATGGTGTCGGCCCCCGCAGAAGCGATGCCCGCAGAAGCGATGTCCGCACGAACGGTGTCCCCACGAACGGTGTCCCCACGATCGGTGTCCGCGCGAACGGGAGAAGACCAGTGAACGTCGATCTGAGCCTGCGGCGGCGCTTGGTCGCGGCCCTGACCACGGTGGCCGCGGCGCTGTCCCTGGCGCTGCTGCCCGCGCCCGGCGCCTTTGCCGCAGAGGGGAAGCCCTCGATCGCGGTGAACAAGAAGGAGGCAGGCAAGGGCGGTTCGATCACGGTGACCGGCAAGGACTGGCGGCCCAAGGCGCTGCTCACCGTGATCATCTGCGGCCAGAACATGATCGGTGGGACGAACGCCTGCGCCAACCCCGAAGGCCGGGCCGTCACCACCGACGCCAAGGGCGCCTTCAGCATGAAGCTCGCCGTGGCCGAGCCCCCCAAGCCCTGCCCCTGCGTGGTGCACGCCGCCACGGTGACCGGTGAGAAGGCCGAGGCCCAGACGCCGTTCCAGGTGGCCGGGCACCCGGTGAAGCCGCTGCCCGACCAGCAGGGCGGCGGCAAGCTGGCCGTCCTCGCGGCGACCCGGCTCGAGGGATCGAGCGGCATCCTCAACTGGTTCGGCGCCCCGCCGAGCCGCAAACTCGTGCTGACCGTGGGCAACTTGGGCTCGGCCCCGGTCAAGGACCCGATCTTCAAGGTCGGCACCGCGCACGGCGTCCTCGCCCCCGAGTGGGAGGAACAGCAGTGGCGAGGCACCATCGCGCCCGGTAAGAAGGCGCAGGTCAAGCTGCAGGTTCAGCTGGGCGCCGGGGACCACGGCGACTACACGGTCTCCCTGCAGTACGGCGACAAGGTGCTTGCCGAACAGCCCTGGGGCGTCGGCCGGCCCTGGGGTGTGACGCTCTTCTGGATCCTGCTCTGCCTGATCGTGCCGGCGGCGGTGTTCCGTATCGGCATGGCGGTCGTCGACCGGGTGCGGCCGCGCCGGGGCGGCGGCGGGCACCGGGGTCGGTCGCGCATGGCCGACCGGACCGTACGTCTCCCCAAGATGCTGACCCCGCTGAGCTCGGCGGCGGCCGGGCGGCGCGGCGAGCCCTCCCCGGACGGCGAGAAGCCGCCGCGCGCGGAGCGGAAGCCGCGTACCGCGAAGCACGCCGCCGCACCCGAGACACCCACAAACTCCACGGCACTGCCGTGGTTCACCCCGGATTCCGCACCGGGCGCACAGCTCTCCGCACCGCAAGAGAACCGTTCCCCTGCAGTCGAAAAGAAGGGCAACACGTGAGAACTCAACGGAGAGTGAGCGCGGCGGGAGTCGCGCTCATGCTCGGCGGCGCGGGCATCCTGCTGGCCGCGGCACCCGCACAGGCCGCCGAGTCCTCGTGGAAGACGGAGTGCGTGCCGAGCATGGGCTCGGACCCGGTCCAGGGGACCACCATCGCCGACATCACCGCGCCTGCCACGGCGAAGGTGGGCGACGAGGTCGAGGTGGTCTGGAAGTTCACCCAGGCCGCGTCGAAGAACCCCGACATCATCGATCTGCCCAAGGACTCGCTGCTGCCGACCGGCACGGTCAAGACGTCCGGCGCGCAGAGTGCCGACATCAAGCTGGAGGGGCCGCGGACCAACCCGGCGATCCCCAAGGGCGGCGACATGAAGCTCGCCGACATGAAGGGCAAGATCAAGCTCACGGCGGCCGGTGACCTCACGCTGACGCCGGACGTCTACAACATCAATGCCAAGGTCATGGGCATGTCGGTGGACACCAAGTGCTCGCCGAAGGAGGCCGTGCCGAAGGCGGTCACCATCAAGGTGACCGGTGGCAGCGGCGGTTCGGGCGGCTCGGACTCGGGTGGTGCGGCTGCGGGTGGTTCGGACTCGGGCGGTTCTGCCGCGGGCGGTTCGGATTCCGGCGGTTCGGACTCCGGTGGTTCGGACTCCGGTGGTTCGGATTCCGGCGGCTCCACCGGTGGTGGGGGCGGCGAGACGGACTTCGAGGGCAAGGAAGTCAAGGTCCCCTACAAGTGCGTGACGCCGATCGGTGACAAGTCGGCGACGTCGCCGGTGCAGATCAACGCCAAGAAGGCCGGCGGGAATTACGACCTCACGGTCAAGTTCAAGACGTCCGTGATGGACAGCCCGGCCGACATTCCGAAGGACTCGGTCAAGCCGTCCATGGAGGTCGACCTGGGCGGTGCGGACAAGGGCACGGTCCACGTCGAAGGGCCGACCAACGCGAAGCCCATCAAGTCCGGGGACCCGATCACGGTGCCCGACCTGACCGGTACGTACAAGCCGGGTGCTTCGGGCAAGTCGACGCTGTCGCCGGGTGTGCTGATCGTCAAGGCGCTTGGTACGACGACGACTTGTACGCCTGAGACGAATCTCGTGTCCCTCGAGATCGACACGGCTGCGGTGCCCGGTGGGGCCGCGGGTGGTTCGGGCTCCGGCTCGGGTTCGGGTTCCGGTTCGGCCGGGGGCTCGGCTTCCGGTGGTGGTCTCGCGGAGACCGGAGCCGATGACAACGGTGCGCTGCGTGCGCTCGGGCTCATTGCCGGGACGGTGATTCTGCTGGGCGGGGCAGTGTTCACGTTCATGCCGCGTCGTCGTCTGCGTTGATCTTTTCCCCTACCCGCCCCTTCCCGTAAGGCTGCCGCCGGCTTCAAAGATTGTCCTCAAGCGCCGGACGGGCTGACAAAGTCAGCCCGTCCGGCGCTTGAGGACTTTCGGGAAGGGGCGGGGTGGGGATCAAGCGTGTGACCGCAACCACTTCACAACGGCCGGCTGAACACCCGGAGCCTCCAACAGCCCCGCCCCATGCGCAGCCCCCGGCACCACGCGCAGCGTGACGTCCCGCAGCCCGGCCGTGCGCGCCGCACTGGAAAGGTCCCGGGAATGCGCCGGGGGCACGAAGTCCCCCGAGGAGTGCACCAGGAACAGCGGAGCATCCAGGGGCCCCGACGCGTGCGAGGACGCCGCCATGTCGCCCCACCGGGCCCAGCAGCCCTGATCCCCGTCGTCGGGCGAACACCCCGCGAGCCGCCGGGCCTCCCGCCGCAACTTCCGCCGCTCCTGCGAAGCCCCGGCGCGCGCCCCGTCGACCCACGCCCGATAAGGCGTGGCCACCGGCGACAGCGCGACCACCCCGCGCACCCGGTCCCGCCCGGCCCCCCACGCTCCGGCCACGGTCGCGATCTGGCCCCCGGCCGACGAGCCGAGCAGCAGCGGCGTCCGCCCGCCGTGCCGTGCGGCCACCCACTTCAGCACGGCCACCGCGTCCACCCGCTGGGCGGGCCAGCGCGCGTCGGAGTTGAGGCGGTAGTCGGCGTCGTACACCCGGAAGCCTTGCCCGGCGAACCACCGCGCCCACCGGCTCCAGTCCGCGTCGTGCGCCCAGTAGCCGCCGTGCAGGATCACCAGGGCGGGCCCGCGCGTGCCGTACACGGTCACGGTCTGGCGGGCGTGGGAGCCGTACGCGTAGCTGCGTACCGGCAGGGGGTCCGCGGTGGCCGGGACGGCGGCGGACGAGGAGAGCAGGGCCCCGCAGACGGAGAGGCCGACGAGAGCGCGACGTACGGCGAGACGCATGTCCCGAGGGTCCACCGGCGTGCGCGGCGCGGGGGCCAAAAACGCCGAAGACCGCCGCACCGGGTGGTGCGGCGGCCTTCAGTTCGAGCGTGCTAGCAGAGCGGGTGCACGGGTCAGCGCACGTCGCCCATGAGCGACCGGACCTTGTTGCGGGCCATGTAGACCGCGAAGCCGGCGACCACGGCGGCCGTGGCCTCCAGGGCGACGATGCCCTGGCTGTTCAGGTCGACACCGGCGATGGAGAGCATGCCGGTCACGCTGTCACCGGCGGTGACGGCGAGGAAGAAGACACCCATCATCTGCGAGGCGTACTTCGCGGGCGCCATCTTCGTGGTCAGGGACAGACCCACGGGGGAGAGGCAGAGCTCGGCGAAGGTGTGGATCAGGAAGATCAGCACCAGCCACCACATGGTGACCTTGCCGTCGCCCGCCATGCCCATCGGGATGAGGAACACGAAGAACGAGATGCCCGCGCCCACCAGGGCGATGGAGAACTTCACGATCGTGCTGGGCTCCTTGCCACGACGGGCAAGGGCGATCCACATCGCGGCGAAGACCGGGGCGATCAGCATGATGAAGCCCGGGTTCAGCGACTGGAACAGCGTGGTCGGCATTTCCCAGCCGAAGATGGAGCGCTCGGTGCTGGTGTCACCGAAGAGCGACAGCGTCGACGCGCCCTGGTCGTAGATCATCCAGAAGATCGCGGCGGCCACGAAGAACCAGATGAACGCGGTCATCTTGGTCTGCTCTTCGGCGTTGAGGTCCTTGTCGCGCTTGATCTTGACGAGCACCGCGATCGGGATCAGCAGACCGGCGATCGTGATCGGCAGCAGCGCCCAGTTCAGGGTGAGCGTGTAGACGTCGGTGAAGGCCACGACGAGGTAGAACGCGGCGATCACGGCGACGGCGGCGAGCGCCTTGGTGATGATGCCGCGCTTCTCCGCGGAGTTCAGCGGGTTCGGAACCTTGCTGCTCTCCTCGGCGAGGTGGCGGGTGCCGAGCATGAACTGCAGCGCGCCGAGGGCCATGCCGACCGCGGCCAGACCGAAGCCGAGGTGCCAGTTGACCTTCTCGCCGAGGATGCCGATGGCGAACGGGGCGGCGAAGGCACCGAGGTTGATGCCCATGTAGAAGATCGTGAAGCCGCCGTCGCGACGGGGGTCCTTCGGGTCGCTGTAGAGCTGGCCGACCATCGTGGAGATGTTGGCCTTCAGCAGACCCGAGCCGACCGCCACGAGGGCCAGACCGACGAAGAACATCGCCTGACTGGGCACCGCCAGGCACACGTGACCGGCGACGATCACCATGCTCGCGATGGCGACGGTCTTGCGGGCGCCCCAGACACGGTCGCCGAACCAGCCGCCGGGCAGGGCCATGAGGTAGACCATGGCCACGTAGACGGAGTAGATCGCCGTGGCGGCCGCCGCGGTGTACGCGAGCCCGCCGCCCTGGCTGCCGGTGGCCGCGTCGGCGCCGCCGGAGACCAGGTAGAGCACGAGCAGAGCGCGCATGCCGTAGTAGGAGAAACGCTCCCACATCTCGGTCATGAACAGTGTGGCCAGGCCGCGGGGGTGGCCGAAGAAGGTCTTCTCGCCGCTGGCGGAAGGCTGCTTCGTCAGGCTGGACGCCATGGGTGTTCCTTGTTCGCTCGGGACGCGCTGCAAGAGCGGGTACGCGCCCGGGTGGGGGGTGGCCGGCACCGGCACAGCACAGCTCGACCCCACGCCCGAGGGGTCTCGTTCCAGAAGGAGCGAAGAAGAGAGCTGAGTGCACCGGGATCCACGCCCTGAACGCACCGTCGCGCTCGGGGCCCGGCCTACAGGTCAATCACTAACCAACAAGGCTGGCTGAGCCGGCCTTGCGCGCAGAAGAGAACTTTGACGGATTTGACGGGTCGAAGGTCCTGTATCTGCTTATAGACGTTGCAACACCATAAGCCATGTCAATAGCGCGTATGGAAGCATTTGAGAGCTGGATCACAGGGATTGATGCAACCGAACCCGAGGATCGAAGGTAACTCACACAGTTTCTCTGCAGTTCCGCAGGGGCTTTCCTGTGCCGCGGGAACGGTTCACCGACGGAGAACTTTTGGAGAAACGGAGAAGAGGGGCGAAAGCGCCCACGAAGCGCGTCGCCGAAGTGCCTTCGAAGTTCCTTCGAGGTGCCTTCGAGATGCCTCCGGGGTGCCTTCGAAGTCCCGCCGGACCATGCGCTCCTGACCCTGCGGCCTCACCCATGCCCCGGCGACCTGGGGGCGGCGCGGACTACCATCACCCCCATGACCCGTGTACTGCTCGCCGAGGATGACGCGTCCATTTCGGAGCCCCTGGCCCGCGCCCTGCGCCGAGAGGGTTACGAGGTCGAGGTGCGCGAGGACGGACCGACCGCGCTCGACGCCGGCCTTCAGGGCGGCGTCGACCTGGTGGTGCTCGACCTCGGCCTGCCCGGCATGGACGGCCTGGAGGTGGCCCGACGGCTGCGCGCCGAGGGGCACGCCATCCCGATCCTGATCCTCACCGCCCGCGCGGACGAGGTGGACACGGTGGTCGGACTCGACGCCGGCGCCGACGACTACGTGACGAAGCCCTTCCGCCTGGCCGAGCTCCTCGCCCGGGTCCGGGCCCTGCTCCGGCGCGGCGCCACCGAGCCCGCGCAGCCGCCGGCCACGCACGGCGTGCGGATCGACGTGGAGTCGCACCGCGCGTGGATGGGCGAGGAGGAACTCCAGCTCACGGCAAAGGAGTTCGACCTGCTGCGCGTCCTGGTGCGGGACGCGGGCCGGGTCGTCACCCGCGACCAGCTGATGCGTGAGGTCTGGGACACCACGTGGTGGTCGTCGACGAAGACGCTGGACATGCACATCTCGTGGCTGCGCAAGAAGCTGGGCGACGACGCGGCGAATCCGCGCTACATCGCGACCGTGCGGGGTGTGGGCTTCCGTTTTGAGAAGAGCTAGGCCTCATCTCGATCGGGGCTTGATCCATTAGCCCGTCCGGCGTTTGAGGACGCCGCCCGAAGGGCGGAAGGCTTCGCAGAATTACGGGAAGGGGCGGGGCGGGGGACAAGCCTGCCGCGCCCGAACACCGGGCACACTGAACTACGTAAGCCACCGCCCGGAGGGCCCGTGCGTCGCCGTCTCATCAACTCAACCCTCGCCGTCGTACTCGTGGTGATCGCGGTCTTCGGCGTAAGCCTGGTGATCGTCGAAACCCGCACCATCACCAGCAGCGCCCAGGAGCGCGTGGACTCCGAGGCCGTACGTCTCGTGTCCATCGTCGACAGCAGGCTGCTCGGCGACGACAAGATCACGCCGGGCATCCTGCGCGACCAGGTCGGCACCAACCGCTACGCGCTGATCAAGATCCCCGACCGCGCGGCCATCGAGGTCGGCGAGAAGCCCTCCGGCGATGTCATCGCGGCCGTCGAGCACGGCGAGCAGGGCGAGACGGTCACCGTGCAGGAGCCCCGCTCCACCGTGACCCGCGAGGTCGGCCGCACCCTGCTCATGATCGGCGCCGTCGCGGCCCTCGCCGTGCTCGCCGCCGTCCTGCTCGCCGTCCGCCAGGCCAACCGCCTCGCCTCGCCGCTCACCGACCTCGCCGAGACCGCGGAGCGCCTCGGCTCGGGCGACCCGAGGCCGCGGCACAAGCGGTACGGGGTGCCCGAGCTCGACCGGGTCGCCGACGTCCTCGACTCCAGCGCCGACCGGATCGGGCGCATGCTCACGGCGGAGCGGCGCCTCGCGGCCGACGCCTCGCACCAGCTGCGTACACCGCTCACCGCGCTGTCCATGCGCCTTGAGGAGATCACGCTCACCGACGACCCGGACACGGTGAAGGAGGAGGCGACGATCGCGCTCACGCAGGTCGAGCGGCTCACCGACGTGGTGGAGCGGCTGCTCACCAACTCCCGCGACCCGCGCACCGGCTCCGCCGTCTCCTTCGATCTGGACGAGGTGGTCAAGCAGCAGCTCGCGGAGTGGCGCCCCGCCTACCGCAGCGCGGGCCGCGCCATCGTCAGCTCGGGAAAGCAGCACCTGAAGGCCGTGGGCACCCCGGGCGCGGTCGCCCAGGTCCTGGCCGCGCTGATCGAGAACTCCCTGATGCACGGCGGCGGCACGGTCGCCCTGCGCACCCGCGTCACCGGCAACCAGGTCGTGATCGAGGTCACCGACGAGGGCCCGGGCGTCCCGTCCGACCTCGGCGCGCGGATCTTCGAGCGGACCATCAGCGGCCGCAACTCCACCGGCATCGGCCTCGCCGTGGCCCGCGACCTGGCGGAGGCCGACGGCGGCCGCCTGGAGATGCTGCAGACCCAGCCGCCGGTGTTCGGGCTCTTCCTGTCGCGTACGTCACTGAAGGCGCCCGGCAACCACGACCTGGTCGTGGAGCCGCCGCCGACCGTGCGCTGACCCGGTCAGGCCGCGCGGTCAGGCCGCGCGGTCGGCCCGGGCGGAAGAGGACTCGGCCGAAGGTGCCTCGGCCGAAGGCGCCTCGGACGCGAGGAACGATTCAGCAGCCGGGACCGGACGGTCGGCGGCAGCTTCCGCCGGAGCCTCGGCGGGCAGCGCCTTGAACACCCAGGTCCGGTACGACCAGAAGCGGAAGAGCGTCGCGATCGCCATGCCGGCGAACTTGAAGACGTTGCTGGCCAGCGGGGAGTCCCAGCCGAACCCGTACGTGGTCACGTACAGCAGGCCGTTCTCGATGATCAGCCCGATCACCGAGAAGAACAGGAAGAGCGACATCTCCTTGCCGCGGCCGCTCTTGTCGCGGTCGCGGTAGGTGAAGTAGCGGAACCCCACGTAGTTGCAGCAGATGGCGACGACCGTGGCCGCGATGGAGGCGCGCACCATCGGGATGTCGGTGGTGTGCCGCAGCAGGTTGAAGACGGCGAAGTTCACCAGGGTGCCGATGCCGCCCACCACACCGAACTTGGCGATCTCGCGCATGAGCTGGTCCAGTTGCATGCGCAGTGCGCCACGCTCACTCATGGTGATCGCTCAGCCCCGTCCGGTCGGTTCTCGGTCTTGCTCTTCGCCCGTCGCCTGGTCGCGTCGGCCTCCGGTCATGCTAACCAGCGACCCCGGCGACGCACCGCGCGCACCCGCAGGGTGTGGCGCTGCTGTGACATGCGGCGGGCTTTCGACAACCTCGTACGCCCCTGAATGTGACGAGCGACTCGTCTGTCCCTACGACTCCAGGGGGGCCTTACCCTGGACGATGTGACGTTCCCGGTAGTCGGCATGGTCGGCGGGGGGCAGCTCGCTCGTATGACACACGAGGCGGGCATCCCGCTCGGCATCCAGTTCAAGCTCCTCAGTGACACTCCTCAGGATTCCGCGGCCCAGGTGGTCAGCGATGTCGTCGTCGGCGACTATCGCGACCTGGACACGCTGCGTGAGTTCGCTCGTGGCTGTGACGTGATCACCTTCGATCACGAGCACGTGCCCACCGAGCATCTGCGCGCCCTGGAGGCGGACGGCATCCCCGTCCGCCCCGGCCCCGACGCCCTGGTGCACGCCCAGGACAAGGGTGTGATGCGCGCGAAGCTCGACGCACTCGGCGCTCCGTGTCCGCGCCATCGCCTCGTGTCCGATCCCGCGGATGCGGCCGCCTTCGCAGCCGAGGGCGCGACGGACGGGGGTGACGGTTTCCCGGTCATCCTCAAGACGGTCCGCGGCGGTTACGACGGCAAGGGCGTCTGGTTCGTACGCTCCCTCGCCGACGCCGCCGAGCCCTTCAAGGCCGGCGTCCCCGTGCTTGCCGAGGAGAAGGTCGATTTCGTACGGGAGTTGGCGGCCAACGTCGTACGCTCCCCGCACGGCCAGGCCGTGGCCTACCCGGTGGTGGAGTCCCGCCAGGTCGACGGCGTCTGCGACACGGTGATCGCCCCGGCCCCCGGCCTCTCGCACGAGCTGGCCGTACGCGCCCAGGAACTGGCCCTGCGCATCGCCAAGGAACTCGACGTCGTCGGCCACCTCGCGGTCGAACTCTTCGAGACGCCGGACGGCCAGATCCTCGTCAACGAGCTGGCCATGCGCCCGCACAACTCCGGCCACTGGACCCAGGACGGCGCGGTCACCTCGCAGTTCGCCAACCACGTCCGCGCGGTCCTCGACCTCCCGCTGGGCGACCCCCGCCCGCGCGCGAAGTGGACCGTGATGGCGAACGTCCTCGGCGGCGACTACCCGGACATGTACCAGGCGTATCTGCACTGCATGGCCCGCGACCCCCAGCTGAAGATCCACATGTACGGCAAGGACGTGAAGCCCGGCCGCAAGGTCGGCCACGTGAACACCTACGGCGACGACCTGGACGACGTACTCGAACGTGCCCAGCACGCGGCCGGCTACCTCCGAGGAACGATCACCGAATGAGCACTTCGCACAGCCCCGCGCCCCTGGTCGGCATCGTCATGGGCTCCGACTCGGACTGGCCCGTGATGGAGGCGGCGGCCGAGGCCCTCGCCGAGTTCGAGATCCCGTACGAGGTCGATGTGGTCTCCGCGCACCGGATGCCGCGCGAGATGATCGCGTACGGCGAGGAGGCGGCCGACCGCGGCCTCAAGGCGATCATCGCGGGCGCCGGGGGAGCGGCCCATCTCCCGGGCATGCTGGCCTCCGTCACCCCGCTCCCGGTGATCGGCGTACCCGTGCCGCTCAAGTACCTCGACGGCATGGACTCGCTGCTCTCGATCGTGCAGATGCCCGCGGGCGTCCCGGTCGCCACGGTGTCCGTGGCCGGCGCGCGCAACGCGGGGCTGCTCGCGGCCCGCATGCTCGCCGCGCACGACCCCGAACTGCTCGCCCGCATGCGGGAGTTCCAGCAGGAGCTGAACGACCAGGCGACGGAGAAGGGCAAGCGGCTGCGGGCCAAGGCAGAAGGGTCCGGCTCCTTCGGATTCGCGAAGTAAAGGCCGGTTTCGGCGCGTGGCGTGCCGGGTGGCACCCTGAGGGGCATGGACTCCATGGACTACGTCGCCCAGGCACGCGAACTCCTGACCGCGCACCCCGTCGTCGACGGCCACAACGACCTGCCGTGGGCGCTGCGCGAGCAGGTGCGCTACGACCACGCGCAGCGCGACATCGCCGCCGACCAGAGCGCCCATCTGCACACCGACCTCGCCCGGCTGCGGGCGGGCGGGGTCGGGGCGCAGTTCTGGTCGGTGTACGTACGCACCGACCTGACCGGTGACGCGGCGGTCAGCGCGACCCTCGAACAGATCGACTGCGTCGACCAGTTGATCGCCCTGCACCCGGCCGACCTGGCGGACGCCCGTACGGCCGACGACATGGAGAAGGCGCGGGCCGAGGGCCGGATCGCCTCCCTGAAGGGCGCCGAGGGCGGCCACTCCATCAACAACTCCCTGGCCACGCTGCGCGCGCTGCACGAGCTGGGCGTCCGCTACATGACCCTGACCCACAACGACAACATCGCGTGGGCGGACTCGGCGACGGACGAGCCGGGCGTGGGGGGTCTGTCGGCCTTCGGCCACGAGGTCGTACGCGAGATGAACCGGACCGGCATGCTGGTCGACCTCTCGCACGTGGCGGCCACGACGATGCGCGACGCCCTCGACACGTCCACGGCGCCGGTGATCTTCTCGCACTCGTCCTCGCGGGCGATCTGCGACCACCCGCGGAACATCCCGGACGACGTCCTGGAGCGGCTGCCGGCGAACGGTGGGGTGGCGATGGCCACGTTCGTGCCGAAGTTCATCCTGCCCGCCGCGGTGGACTGGACCCACCGCGCGGACGACAACATGCGGGCCAACGGCTTCCACCACCTGGACACGACGGCCCCGGCGATGGCCGTGCACCGGGCCTTCGAGGCGGAGAACCCCCGCCCGATCGCCACGCCCGCCACGGTCGCCGACCACCTGGACCACATGCGCGAGGTCGCGGGCATCGACCACATCGGCATCGGCGGCGACTACGACGGCACGGCCTTCACCCCGTCCGGCCTGGACGACGTCGCGGGCTACCCGAACCTGCTCGCGGAGCTTCTCAAGCGGGGCTGGTCTTCGGCCGACCTGGCCAAGCTGACCTGGTCGAACGCGGTGCGGGCGCTGCGCGGGGCGGAGGACGTGGCCCGCGAGCTGCAGGCGCAGCGGGGCCCGTCGAACGCGACGCTGGACCAGCTGGACGGGTAGGGCCCGGGGTGGACGGGCTGATTCATCAGCCATGAATCAGCCCGTCCGGCGTTTGAGGACACCGCCCGAAGGGCGGAAAGCTTCGCAGAATTACGGGAAGGGGCGGGGCGGGGAGAAAATCAGTTCTCGTCCGGCGTCGAACCAGGCGGAAAGCCCTTAAGCCTCCCCGTCCAACCCCTCAGCAAGCCGCTTCTCCCGAAGATCCTTGATCGCCCGCCGCCTCGCGAGGCGATGGGTCCGGCGGATCTGCGCCTCCTGATACCGCCGCTGATCCCGCTCAGACTCCGGCACCACCGGAGGCACAGACCGAGGCTTCCCGTCCTCGTCCACGGCCGCAAACACCAGATAGGCGGAGCCCACCTGCTGCGCCGGCGTCGACTCGTTCCAGCGCTCCGCGAGCACCCGGACCCCGACCTCCATCGAGGTCCGCCCCGTCCAGTTCACCTGCGCCTTCACATGCACCAGGTCGCCCACGCGGACCGGTTCGAGGAAGGCCATCTCGTCCATGGAGGCCGTCACCGCGGGCCCGCCGGAGTGTCGCCCGGCCACCGCGCCCGCCGCGTCGTCGACGAGTTTCATGATCACGCCACCGTGCACCGTGCCCAGAAGGTTGGTGTCGTTGTGGGTCATGATGTGGCTGAGCGTGGTCCGGGAAGCCGAGGTCGGCTTGCCCGGAATCTCCGCCTCCGCGGTAGGGGCCTGGTCTGTCATGCCCTCCACCATAAGCGGCCCAAAAGGACCGGGCGCTTTGCATCAGCTCTGCAACAGCCCTGGCCCGATTCGACCCGAACCCTTGTATGGCGGCTTGACCTGCCCTGCACACTGGACCGCATGAACGATTGGCCCAACGGGTGGAGTGAAGACCGCAACCGTGGATACGGACGCGGCAGTGGCAGCGCGCAACCGGAAGGTGCCCGTGCGATGCGGCACGTCCAGCGCCCGTCCGCCCCGCCCCAGGGCGGCGTCCCGCCGCAGCCCGCGTACGGGCACGACGACGGCTACGGCAACGGCCAGGACGGCCGTGGCGGCTACGACAGCGGCTACAGCGACGGCCAGGTCTACGGCGGCGGAGGCCAGGGCCAGGGCGGCGACGACGGCTCCTACGGCGGCAGCGGCAGGCCCGCGCCCGACTGGCGCCGCCGGATCAAGATCGGTCTGATCACGTTCCTGGTGGTCGTCCTCGTCTGGGGCGTCGGCACGTACTTCTGGGCCAGCTCCCAGCTGAAGCAGGAGGTCGACCTCTCCAAGGTCATCGACCGCCCGGCCGGTGGCGAGGGCACGAACTACCTGATCGTGGGCTCGGACAGCCGTGAGGGGATGTCCAAGGAGGAGAAGCAGAAGCTGCACACCGGCTCCGCCGACGGCAAGCGCACCGACTCGATGATGATCCTGCACGTCGGCGACAGCGGGAACACGATGATCTCGCTGCCCCGCGACTCGGACGTGGAGATCCCGTCCTTCGTCGGCTCCGAGTCCGGCAAGAAGTTTCCGGGCCAGGGTCGGCACACCAAGCTCAATGCCGCGTACGCCGAGGACGGCCCCGAGCTGCTCGTCCGTACCATCGAGGCGAACACCGGCCTCAAGATCGACCACTACGCGGAGATCGGCTTCGGCGGCTTCGCCGGCATCGTGGACGCGGTCGGCGGGGTCGAGATGAACATCCCCAAGGCCTTCAGGGACAAGTACTCGGGCGCCGACTTCGAGGCGGGCAAGCAGACCCTCAACGGCCAGGAGGCCCTTGCCTTCGTCCGCACCCGGCACGCGTTCGCCAGCGACCTGGACCGCACGAAGAACCAGCAGAAGTTCCTGTCCGCACTCGCCAGTCAGGTGGCCACGCCGGGCACCGTCATCAACCCCTTCAAGCTCTACCCGACGATGAGCGCGGGCCTCGACACCCTGATCGTCGACAAGGACATGGGCCTGTTCGACCTGGCCGAGATGTTCTGGGCGATGAAGGGCGTCAGCGGCGGCGAGGGCAAGTCGATGAACATGCCGATCTCGGGCTCCAGCGGCGGCAACCTGCTCTGGGACAAGGCGAAGGTCAAGCAGCTGGTTGAGCAGCTGAACAACGACGAGAAGGTCACCGTCGAAGGCAGCTGACCCGATTCAACAGTGCGGGCCCGGACGGCAGTTGCCGTCCGGGCCCGCACTCATTGCGGCCATGTGTCAGCCGTACGAAACCTCCGCCGGACTCATTGACGCGGTCATGCCCTGCTTGTTTTCTTGCAGCAAGAAAATAAGGCTCTCAGGAGGTGACCATGCCCCACCCCCGGATACGCCGGGCCGCCCTCCTCGCGGCCGGGCTCCTCCCTCTCGCCCTCGCAGGAACCCTCGCCGGACCGGCCGCCGAAGCGGCCGAAGCGCCGGTCACGTACTACGTCGACTGCTCCGCCCCCACCCCCGGCACCGGCTCCCGGGCCGCGCCCCTCAACTCGCTGCCCGCCGTCAACGCCCTGACCCTGCACGCGGGCGACACCGTCCTGTTCAAGCGCGGCACGCGCTGCAAGGGCCAGCTGCACGCGCGCTTCGCGGGCACCGCCGACTCCCCGATCACGTACGGCGCTTACGGCACCGGCGCCAAGCCGCACCTGGACGCGAACGGCAACTACGCCGCGGTCTGGCTCAAGAACGCCCCGTACAACCACATCCGCGACCTGGAGCTGACCGCCCCCGGCGACAACACGACCGCGCGGCGCGGCGTCTGGCTGCAGGCCGTCGACTCCGGCGACGTGGCCGGGGTGGTCCTGGAGCGGCTGGACATCCATGACGTACGCGGCGTCCTGCCGGCCGCGACCGGCGGCTTCCACGGCAACGGGAAGTACGCGGGTGCGTCCGGCGGCATCATCGTGGAGGCACTCGGCACGCAAACCCCGTCCGCCTTCACGGACTTGACGATCCGCCAGAACAGCATCCGGGGCGTCGACCGGGCCGGCATCTACTTCTGGTCGAACTGGGCGCGCAGGCCCGACCTCGCCACCTTCTGGAACAGCCTGGCCACCGCCGACTGGCATCCGCATCGCAACGTGCGTATCGAGGACAACAAGCTCGCTGACATCGGCGGCGACGGACTCGTCGTGAAGACCAGCCGCGATGTGCTCGTGCAGCGCAACACCCTGGACGGGTTCAACGAGCGCGCCGGATCGGTCAACGCCGGGATGTGGACGGCCAACAGCGACCATGTCACCTTCCAGTTCAACCGGTCGTCCGGCGGCAACACCGACAAGGACGGCCAGGGCTACGACGTCGACCACTCCACGAACCACGTGACGTTCCAGTACAACGTCTCGTCCGACAACGACGGCGGCTTCTTCCTGCTCTGCCCGTACGGCGCCGACGTGCCCGGCAACGCCAAGGACTTCGTCATCCGTTACAACCTGTCAGTGAACGACCGGACCCGGACCTTCCAGGTCTGCTCGGGCGGGCTGCAGCGCGGCAAGATCTACCACAACACCATCCAGCTGCCGGACGTCCCGGCGGGCACCACCCATCAGATCGTGACGGAGAACGCCACCAAGGCCGGCGCGCTCGACGTGCTCTTCGCCAACAACATCCTTCGCGGCGGGGCCACTTCGGGCACCCTCGCCTGGACCCTGGACGACCCGTCGTTCCGCATCGACCGCAACGTCCTGTACGGGGTCCCCGTGCCCGCCACCGCGACCGGCACCCTCACCTCCGCCCCGCTCCTCACCAAGCCCGGCACCGGAACGGACGCCCCCGCCGACTACCGGCTGCTGCCCGGCTCGCCCGCGACCGGGGCGGGCGCGGCCATCGCCGACAACGGCGGCCGAGACTTCTTCGGCACACCGATCGCCACCCCGCCGTCCATCGGCTTCCACGAGCCCGCAGGGGGGCGGTGACATGGCGGTCAAGGACACCCCGGCGGCGACAACGGATCAACTGACCTCCGAACGCGCCGAGTTCACCCGCCGCTGGACCCCGCGCCTCGTCGCCTTCGGCGAGTTCATCGACGGCTACGACCTCCTGGTCATGGGCGCCGCCCTGCTCTTCCTCAAGCCCACCTTCGGCCTCTCCACCACCGAGGTCGGCTGGCTCGGCGCGATCGCCTTCATCGGGACCGCGGTGGGCCTCGTCGTCTTCGGCGACCTCTCCGACCGGTTCGGGCGCAAGGTCATCTTCGTCATCAACCTGGTGTTCTTCGTGGTCGCCGCGGCCGCCTCGGCCTTCGTCACCGAGGTCTGGCAGCTGATGATCGCCCGCTTCTTCATCGGCGTCGCCGTCGGCATGGACATCCCCACCTCGCACGCCTTCCTCGCCGAGATCGCCCCCAAGGCCCGCCGCGGCCGCATCGCGGGCAGCCTGCCCAACATGATGTGGCTGAGCGGCGCGATCACCAGCGTCCTCATCGCGCTCGCCCTGCGCGACGTCACCGGCGAGGACACCTGGCGTTACCTCTTCGGCTTCGCCGCCCTGCCCGCCCTCGCCGTGCTGATCGCCCGCCAGTTCCTGCCCGAGTCGCCGCGCTGGCTGCGCGCGCAGGGGCGGCACGAGGAGGCCGACGCCGTCTTCAAGGTCCTGCGGGTCGAGGAGCCGCCCGCCCCCGCCGAGCCCGAAAAGCGGGACTACCGCGCCCTGTTCACCAGGCGGGCCGCGATCCGCCTCGCCGCCGTCACCGGGTTCTTCGCCCTGCAGGCCTTCGGCGGCGCGGTCGCCACGGTCGCCGGACCCCTGGTCATGGAGGCCACCGGCATCGGCGTACAGAACGCGCTGTACTTCTCGCTCGCCGGGTTCGCGGCGGGGCTGCTCGCCGTGATCGTCGGCGCCCGTGTCATCGACCGCGTGAACCGCCGCCACCTCGGGATCTGGGCCTGCCTGGGTGTCTTCGTCGCCGGGATGGGCATCGCCTTCCTCGGTCCGAAGTCCAGCGCGCTGCTCCTCGCCTGCTACGTCGCCTACTCGCTCCTGACCTGGTTCGGGCCCGGCGTACTGTCCTGGGTGTGGTCGTCCGAGGCGTTCCCCACGCAGCTGCGCGGCATCGGGACCGGGATCGCGCAGGCCGTGACCCGGCTGATGATCGCGCTGAACATCGTGCTCGTACCGACCCTCCTGGAGAAGTTCGAGCTCAAGGCGGTCGCCCTGTACGCCTGCGCGTATCTGGTCTGCGCGGGCATCGTGGCGGCCTCCCCGTTCCTCGCCACGACCGGCAAGGAGCTGGAGGAGACCGCGAGTTGAGAAATGCACGACCTGTGAGCGATGCACGACCCGAGGGAGCACAGTGACCGCCGCCGCCCAGCCCCCGGACATACGCCGGGCCAACCTCGCGGCCGCCCTGCGCACCGTCCTCGACGAGGGCCCCGTGCCCCGCTCCGACCTGGCCGCACGGCTCGGCCTCTCGCACGCCACGATCAGCCGGATCGTCGGCCGGGCAGTGGCGGCGGGCCTGCTGCGCGAGCTCCCGTCGGTGAGCGGCGGGGGAGGGCGTCCGAAGGTGCCGGTCGACCTGGTCGCCGACGCGCGCCTCACCATCGGCCTGTACTTCGGACGGCAGCGCACCACGGCCGGCCTGGTGGACCTGCGCGGGCAGGTGCGGGAGGTGGCGACCATCGAACGCGGACCCGGTTCGGCGGCCGAACTCCTCCCGGGCGCCGCCGGCTTGGTGCGTACGCTGCTGAAGCGGGCGCGCTCCACACCGGTGCTCGGCGTGGGCGCGGCCGCCGGCGGCTGGGTCGATCCGACCGCCGGGGTCGTCGTCGACAACGAGGCGCTCGGCTGGCGCGACGTACCGCTGCGCCGCCTCCTGGAGGACGCCACCGGGCTGCCCGTGCGGGTCGACGCGGGGGCGCGGGCGCATGCCACGGCCGAGCTGTGGTTCGGCGGCGAGCGGACCGAGGGCTGCTCGGTCCACCTCTTCACCGGCAATGTCATCGACGCCGCCATAGCCATGGGCCGCCGCGTCCACACCGGGGCCCGCTCCGGTGCCGGGGCGGTCGGGCATCTGCCCGTGCGCGAGGGCGGCCCCGCCTGCGCCTGCGGGCGGACCGGGGTGCTGCAGGCCGTCGCCGCCGACTCGGCCGTGCTCACGCAGGCGGTCGAGCGTGAACTGCTCGGTCCCGGCGCGGGGTTGGAGGCTCTGGCCACGCTCGCCCTGTCCGGATCCCGCGAGGCGGACGGGCTGTTGCGGGCCCGCGCCCGGCACATCGGAACGGCCGTCGCCCACCTCGTCGACCTCCTCGACCCCGACCTGGTGGTCCTGTCCGGCGGGGTGCTCGCGGTACCGGACCACCTGGAAGAGGTCCGCCGCGAGGCCGTGCTGCGGATCGGCCGCGGCTGGGACCCCCGGGTCGTACGGGCGACGGGGCTCGGGCCCGGACCGCAGGCCCTGGTGGCCTCGTCGGCGGCGCTGCTGCTGAGCGCGTACTTCGCCGACCCGATGGCGTACGAGACCCTTTCCTGACCCCGGGAGTGATGTGACCGCCGCTGTGAGGGGAGCGCTGTGACCGCCGCTGTGATCGAGGGCGCCCGGCTGCACGCCGTGCCCGTCACCGCCCGCACCACCTGGCTGTACGCCGAGGTGACCGGGCCGGGCGTGACGGGCTGGGGCGAGCTGTCCGACATCCCGGCCGCCGCGGCGGAACCGCTGCTGCGGGAGCTGGCGGGGGTCGTGCGAGGGCTCGAAGTGGCCGATGCGGAACGGAAGTTGGAGGAGGCCGTCCGCCCCTGGACCGCCGGCGGCGACCGCTTCCACCGCTGGACGGTCCTCGGCGGTCTGGCCACGGCGGTGGCGGACGCGGCGGCACGGGCGGCGGGGGAGCCGCTCGCCGAGCACCTGGGGGCTTTCCGGGGGCGGGTGGGATCCGCTCCGGCACGCCACCGCATCCCCCTCTACGCCAACATCAACCGTGCCATGGCGAACCGCACCCCCGAAGCCGCGGCCCAGGTCGCCCGCCGGGCCGTCGCCGCCGGATTCGGCACCGTCAAGTGCGCCCCGTTCGACGGCCTCCCCGACCGCCACCGCCTCAAGGAGGGCCTGGAGATCGCCCGGGCCGTGCGCGACGCGATCGGCCCGGAACGCCAACTCCTCCTGGATGCCCACCACTTGGTGAGTGTCGAGGAAGTGGTCGCGCATGCCGACGAGTTCGTGGCACTTTGCCTCGGCTGGCTGGAGGACGCCGCACCCCTGGGTGACGTACGCGCCCTGCGGAGGCTCGCCGATGCCACCGGCACGCCCCTCGCGGGCGGCGAGTTCGCGGCCACCGCCGAGGAGGTGCGGCCCGCCCTCGCCTCCGGGGCCCTCGCCGTCCTCATGCCCGACGTGAAGCACGCCGGAGGCCCCCGCCGGGTGCTGCGCCTCGCCGCCCTCGCCGCGGACCACGGCGTCGCGCTCTCCCCGCACAACCCGAGCGGGCCCGTCGCCACCGCCGCCTCGGCCCACCTCGCCGCGCTGCTGCCCGACGGGCCGCCGCTGGAGACGATGTTCGGCGAAGTGACCTGGCGCGGGGCGAGCGTGTCCCCGTACGAGCCGCTCGATCCGGGTACGTACGCACTCAACGACCGCCCGGGACTGGGCCTGACCCCGAAGGTGCCTCATGTCCGATGAGCAACCCGAGTCCGCCACCTCCGCAGTGGTCCTGGGCGCCGCCGGCGGGATAGGCCGCGCCCTCGTCGCCCGCCTCGCCGCGGACGGCGCGCACGTTGTCGCCGTCGACCGGGACGCGCGCGTGGCCGACCTGCCCGACTGCACCCCGCTGGCCGGCGACGCGACCGACCCCGACCTCATCGAGCGGGCCTTCGCCGCCTGCGTACACCCGCCGCGGATCCTGGTGCACGCCCTGCTCGACGAAGTCCGGTCCCCACTGGGCGAGTTGACCCTCGCGGACTGGCGCAGGGTCCTCGACATCGGCCTGGTCTCGGCCTGGCAGGCCGCCGCCGCGCTGGTCCGCCACAAGGGTCCGGGCCCCGCCGCCGTCGTCCTGATCGGCTCGGTCCACGCCCACGCCGCCGCCCCCGGAGTGGCCCCCTACGCCGTGGCCAAGGCGGGCCTCGCCGCGCTCGCCCGCGCGGCGGCCGTGGAGTGGGGCCCGCTCGGGGTGCGTACGAACGTCCTGGAGCCCGGCTTCGTGACGGTCCCGCGCAACGAGCACCGCTGGTCCGACCCCGCCGAACGCGCCACGATCCTGGCGGCCTACCCGCTGGGCCGGCTCTGCGCCCCGGAGGAGATCGCGGGCGCGGCGTCCTTCCTCGCCTCCGACCAGGCCTCGTACATCAACGGCGCCTGCATCCCGGTGGACGGCGGCGCACTCGCGGTACTCCCGGAGACACTGGTCCCGAGACCGACTCCGCCCAACGCTTCCGGCACTTCCGGCCCGCCGCTCCCTCCCGGCGCTTCCGGCCCTTGATCCAGTCCCGCCCATCCCTCTCGACTCTTCCAGCCCTTCCAGCCCTCCCAGCCCCTGATCCAGCGCCGCCCAATCCAGCCCCTCCGGCGTTTGAGGAGCGGGGGCCCGGGGGCAGCGCCCCGCGACGACGCGGGAAGTCGGGCCCGACCTCCAGGCCGACCCGACTCGACCCGACCTGACCCGGCCCGGCACCCCGTACCCCGTACGCACCATCCGCCAGGAAGCCCCGCCCCTTACATGCCTACGGTGTCCTCACTGCCCTCCCTCCCTGCCCTCCCGAGCAGTCGACACCCGGAGCCCCCCATGGCGGACCTGCAGGACGAATCGCACGCCCCCGGCGAGGTCGGCACGCTCGATCCGCCCGCCGCCCCGGCCCCGGTCGAGGTCGATCCCGCGCTCGACGCCGAATGCGCCGCCGAGCTCGAAGCGGCAGCGCCCCCCGCCCCGGTCGAGCCGCCCACGCCGCTGGGCCCCGGCGCGACCCCCATGGAACGCGTCCGCTCCCTGCTCGCCACGCACCCCGTGGCCGACGGGCACAGCGGGCTGCCGTGGGCGCTGAGCCAGCTCGCCTGGTACGACCTGGAGCTCGGCGAGAGCGCCCTGCGCACCGACATCCCGCGCCTTCGGGCCGGTTCGGTCGGCGCCATGTTCTGGTCCCTGCGCGTCCCCGACGACTACACCGGCGACCGGGCCGTCAGCGCCACTCTGGGCCTGATCGACCTCACCGAAGGGGTCGTACGCAGCCACCCGGACGCCCTGCGCATGGCCCGCTCCGCCTCCGAGTCCGCCGACTCCCGCGCACACGGCCGCATCGCCTGCCTGCTCGGCCCCGCCAACGCCACCGCGCTCGGCGACTCCCTGGGCGCCCTGCGCGCCCTGCACACCCTGGGCGTACGCAGCATCGCGCTGCTCGGCACCCGCTGGGCGAGCGGCACCGGCCTGTCCCGCTTCGGCGAGGAGGTCGTCCGCGAGATGAACCGGCTCGGCGTCCTGGCCGACCTCAGCCACAGCTCCGAGGCCACGATCCGGCGCACCCTCGCCGTGTCCAAGGCCCCGGTCCTCTTCTCCCGCTCCGGTGCCCGCGCCCTCACCGACCACCCGGACAACCTGACGGACGACCTGCTCGCAGCGCTGCCGGCCAACCGCGGCCTGTGCATGGTCCCCCTGTCGACCGCGCAGGCGGGGCCCACACTGCGGCACGCGGCGGACCACCTGGACCATGTGCGGGAGATCGCGGGCGTCGAGCACGTCGGCCTCTCCGGCACGTACGACACCGAAGAGACGACGCACGCCCCCGAGCTGGAGGACCCCGCCCGCTATCCGCACCTCCTCGCCGAGCTCTTGGAGCGCGGCTGGACCGAGGCGGAGGTGGCCCTGTTGACCTGGGGCAACGTCCAACGGGTGCTGCGCGACGCGGACTTCACGGCCCGCGCGGCCCAGCTGCGCCGCCCGCCGTCCTCGGCGACGATCGACCGCCTCGACGTCTGAGGCACCGCGGGCGTACGCGGCCTCAGCAGGCGCGGGCAGACTTCAGCAGGCGCAGGCAGACCTCAGCAGGCGCAGAGGCAGAAGGGATGCCCGGCCGGGTCCGCGTACACCCGCCAGGTGCGCGCCCGGTCCTCGGCGTCCAGCGCCTTCGCGCCGAGCGCGAGCACCTGCTCCTCCGCCGCGTCCAGGTCGTCGACGGTCAGGTCCAGATGGAACTGCTGGGACTGTTCGGGCGAGGGCCACTTCGGCGGTACGTACCCCTCGGCGAGCTGGAACGCGAGCGGTGAGCCCGGGTGCCCGGTGAGGTCGACCCAGCCCCTGTCCCCCTCGCTCACGGTGCCGCCCAGGACGGCGGCGTAGAACCCGGCGAGCGCACGAGGGTCGGGACAGTCGAGGACGACGGGGCCCAACTTGGCCACAGCCATGGTGTTTTCCTCCCTGAGGGTTACCGGTATCTAGGCTGAACCAGTAACGGTTACCTCATACTCCCGCAATGGAGGTAACGTCGCAAGCATGAATGACAGAGCGTCCGCACCGGGGGAACTGGCTCTCATCGAGGCCCTGATGAACACCCTGGACGTGGAGACGGGCGCCGATCAGCTGGACTCGGCCGAGGGCCGGGCGCCCTTCGCCCTGACGGCGGGGGAGACGGAGCCGGCCAAGGAGCTCCGCGAGTCGCTGCGCGCGGCCTGCCTGGCCCACGCGGGCCACGCCCCGCACCGGCAGGTCCGCCCCCTGACGGACCTCCTCGCCGAGGCCCCGCTACTGGTCACGGTCGACGAGACGGGCGTAGCCCAACTACACCCGGCCAAGCCCTCGTTGACGTCCCGCATCGCCACGGCCATCGCCCTGTCCCCGACCACCTGGCCCCGCCTCAAGGCCTGCGAGGCCCCGCACTGCCACTGGGCGTACTACGACCGCAGCCCGGCGGGCCGCAGCCGCTGGTGCTCGATGCAGGTGTGCGGGGCACGCGCGAAGATGCGGGCTTACCGGGCCCGCAAGGGCTGAATCCTCGCTTCGCATCTTTCAGCCCGTCCGGCGTTTGAGGACAGAGGCCGAAGGCCGATCCGGGGGTCCGGGGGCGAAGCCCCCGTTCGTGAACCCCCGCCCACCCCGGCTCCGCAGGATTTCGGGAAGGGGCGGGGCGGGGAGAAAAATTCCTAGGCGGCAGGACGCCCCATCGCCCGATAAGTCCAGCCCGCCTCACGCCACTTGACGGGGTCGAGGGCGTTGCGCCCATCGAGAATGAGCCGCTCGGAAACGACCGCCCCGAGCGCAACGGGATCAAGCTCCCGAAACTCCCGCCACTCCGTGAGGTGCAGCACCACATCGGCCCCCCGCACGGCCCCGAGCGCGGAATCCGCATACCCAAGCGTCGGGAAGAGCTTCCGGGCATTGGCCATGCCCTTGGGGTCGTACACAGTGACCTGCCCACCCTGCAGATGGATCTGCCCGGCGACGTTCAGCGCAGGCGAATCCCGGACGTCATCCGAGTCGGGCTTGAACGTGGCGCCCAGCACGGCAACCCGCTTCCCCAGGAACGAGTCACCCCCCACGGCCTCCCGCGCGAGCTCGACCATGTGCCCCCGACGCCGCATGTTGATCGAGTCGACCTCACGCAGGAAGGTCAGCGCCTGGTCCGCGCCCAGCTCACCGGCGCGCGCCATGAAGGCTCGGATGTCCTTGGGCAGACACCCGCCGCCGAACCCGATCCCGGCCCGCAGGAACTTCGACCCGATGCGCTCGTCGTAGCCGATGGCCTCCGCCAGCTTCACCACGTCGCCGCCGGCGGCCTCACAGACCTCGGCCATGGCGTTGATGAACGAGATCTTCGTCGCGAGGAACGAGTTCGCGGAGGTCTTCACCAGCTCGGCGGTCGGGAAGTCCGTGACCACGAAGGGCGAGCCCTCCGAGAGCGGCGTCGCGTACACCTCACGCAGCTGCTTCTCGGCCCGCTCGCTCTCCACGCCGACCACGATCCGGTCCGGGTGCAGGGTGTCGTTGACGGCGAAGCCCTCGCGCAGGAACTCCGGGTTCCAGGCCAGCTCCACGCCCTCCGGAAGGACCTGGGCGAGCCGCGCGGCCGAGCCGACCGGCACCGTCGACTTGCCGACGACCAGCGCACCCTCGCGGACCACGGGCGCGAGCGAGGCGAAGGCGGAGTCGACGTACGACATGTCGCACGCGTACTCGCCGTGCCGCTGCGGGGTGTTCACGCAGACGAAGTGGACGTCGCCGAACGCGCCGATCTCTTCCCACGAGGTGGTGAAGCGCAGCCGCCCGCTGGACCCTTCGATGCCCGCGACGTGCTGGGCGAGCAGCTCCTCCAGGCCGGGCTCGTACATGGGCACCCGGCCCTGCGAGAGCATCTCGACCTTCTCGGTCACGACATCGAGGCCGAGCACCTCGAAGCCGAGCTCCGCCATGGCCGCGGCGTGGGTGGCGCCGAGGTAGCCGGTGCCGATCACTGTGATCTTGGGGGCCATGCGGTTGCTCCTGAGGGGGGAGGGCAGGGATGCGCTGACCGAGCATAGTCGGGCCGTACCAGCGGCTTTTTCCCGCTGTCGCCAACCTCACGTACTACAGCGGGGTCACGGGCCCTAAAATCTGGATGACCAGCTTGGTTACTTAACGGTAGTTAGCACCTTGGGGAGTGAGAGACGTTGGCGGGAACCGCTGATTTCGACCTGTACCGCCCGGCCGAGGAGCACGACATGCTCCGGGACGCGATCCGCTCGCTCGCCGAGGCGAAGATCGCGCCCTTCGCGGCCGTGGTGGACGAGGACGCCCGCTTCCCGCAGGAGGCGCTGGACGCGCTGACCGCGAACGACCTGCACGCCGTGCACGTGCCGGAGGAGTACGGCGGCGCGGGCGCCGACGCGCTCGCCACGGTCATCGTGATCGAGGAGGTGGCCCGCGTCTGCGCCTCGTCCTCCCTCATCCCGGCCGTGAACAAGCTGGGCTCGCTCCCGGTGATCCTCTCCGGCTCCGAGGACCTGAAGAAGAAGTACATGACCCCGCTGGCCAAGGGCGACGGCATGTTCTCGTACTGCCTCTCCGAGCCGGACGCGGGCTCGGACGCGGCGGGCATGAAGACCCGCGCGGTCCGCGACGGCGACTTCTGGGTGCTGAACGGCGTGAAGCGCTGGATCACCAACGCCGGCGTATCGGAGTACTACACGGTGATGGCCGTGACCGACCCGACCAAGCGCTCCAAGGGCATCTCGGCCTTCGTCGTCGAGAAGTCGGACGAGGGCGTCTCCTTCGGCGCTCCGGAGAAGAAGCTCGGCATCAAGGGCTCCCCGACCCGCGAGGTCTACCTCGACAACGTCCGCATCCCCGCCGACCGCATGATCGGCGAGGAGGGCACCGGCTTCGCCACGGCGATGAAGACCCTGGACCACACCCGCATCACCATCGCGGCCCAGGCGCTCGGCATCGCCCAGGGCGCCCTCGACTACGCCAAGGGCTACGTCCAGGAGCGCAAGCAGTTCGGCAAGCCGATCGGCGACTTCCAGGGCGTGCAGTTCATGCTCGCGGACATGGCCATGAAGATCGAGGCCGCCCGCCAGCTGACGTACGCGGCGGCCGCGAAGTCGCAGCGCGGCGACGCGGACCTCACCTTCCAGGGGGCCGCGGCGAAGTGCTTCGCGTCCGACGTCGCGATGGAGGTCACCACGGACGCGGTCCAGCTCCTCGGTGGGTACGGCTACACCCGTGACTACCCGGTCGAGCGCATGATGCGCGACGCCAAGATCACCCAGATCTATGAGGGCACGAATCAGGTCCAGCGGATCGTGATGGCGCGGAATCTGCCGTAGTTCGTACGTCTCCGTACGCTGTTGGGGCCTCGCTCGTTTTTCGGGCGGGGCCCTATGGCGTTTTGAGGGCGCGGAGGAGTTGGGCGAGGGTCTCCGGGGTGGTGGTCAACTCCGTTGTGGGGGAGTCGCTTTCGCGGAGGTGGATGGCTCGGTCGAGGTTCGCGAGCTCCACGCAGGTGTTGCCCTCGCCGCCGCCGGAGAAGGACGACTTCTGCCAGTTCATGGGTGGCTCACAGCTCTTTCGTCAAGCGGTGGATGAAGTCCCGCGACGCCACGAGGTCCAGCGACGCACTCTCCACCTTACGGAAGAGCGTTCGAAGATGCTCCAGTTGGGGTTCCGCATCCATGAAGGCGGTTCCCGTGGGGGCATCGCGGAGTCCGGTTTCCAGCCGGGGGACCGGTCCTCCTATGTGCATCATCGAGGCTCCGGCGCCGGCAAATCCATCCTGGTCGGTGGGGATGACGCGCACGCCGACGTGCCCTTGCTCGATCTGGTTCAGGATCTGTCGGAGTTGAGCGCGTGAGACCTGGCGGTCGGCTACACGGATGCGCAGAGCGAACTCGTGGATCAGTGTCGTGTACGGGGTTGGGTGCGGGTCTTCGATGACGGTTCGCCGTCGCATCCGGTGCTCTACCCGGGGGGCGAGCTCGCTCTCGGGGAGCTCGGGACGCATGTACCTGAACACTGCCTTGGCGTAATCCGGCGTCTGGAGAAGCCCGGGGATGTCGGTGATGACGACCTCGTGCAGGAACGTGGCGTGGTGCTCCGCTTCGGCCACGTCCAGGTTCACCTGGGGGAGGACCCCTCGATATTCGTCCCACCATCCGCGCGTGCGCTCGCCCGCCATGCCCGCCAGTGCGTCGATCAACTGCCCATCGGTGCAGCCATAGTGGGCCGCGAGGCGACGGATGCGCTCCGCGCTGACGCTGGCGATTCCTGCTTCCATCTGGCTCATCTGGGCTGAGGTCGAGTTCAGGAACGCTGCTACCTCGCGAGCCTTTAGCCCCGACGCCTCTCGCAGCCTGCGCAACTCCGCGCCCAGGCGCACCTGCCGTGCGGTGGGATGGCTCCTCGGTGCCATCTGCCCTCCTTGCCTCAACCCCCTTGAGGGCGCGCCACGTTCGGGTGTCAGGGTACGCGAATCGGTTGCATAGGCAGAAATTAATGCCCTACCGTCGGTGACGCGTCGCAAACGCTGCGAGACCGGGACCCCGGAAGCGCACCGCCCCGTCATGCCATGACGAAGGTGACACTGCCACCGCCCAGCGGTCCGCCGCGCGCCATCAACTCCTCCCTCACTCAACGGAGTTGGCCATGCCGCAAGACGTAGCCCCAGGGGACCCCGAAGAACCCTGGGAGTACACCCTGTGCATCCCGCACACGCCACGCGCGGTGACGGTCTGCCGCCACACCTTGCGCCACGTCCTGGCCCTGCACGGTTTGCCTCACTTGGCCGACCTCGCGGAGCTCCTCGCGTCGGAGCTGATCGGCAACGCGGTGCGCCACACCAAGGGCCCGGCGGCGCTGCGGCTGCGTTGGGCGGGTGGCGTGCTCCGGGTCGGGGCGTGGGACGCGGACCGCACCCCGCCCGCGCCTCCGTTGGGTCTGGCTGCAGATGACGCGGAGGAGGGCCGGGGCCTCAACCTGGTCCGCGCCTGTGCCGGGAACTGGGGTTGGCATCCCCTGACTTCGCATGGCGACCACGGCAAGTACGTGTGGTGCGAACTCGGCGCCGCGTAGCGAGGTAGGAGCGAAAAGCCTGATTGCGTGGCTGGTGGGGGTGGGTGGTTGCGCGGACCTCCGTCTGTTTCGTTGCTGGCTGCGGGTGCTCTGCGGGCTGGCTTTCCCCAACTGATGTCAGTACGGGGCCCAGGGGGAAAGTTGCCGGTGATGGAAGAGGCGGGGGAAGAGCAAAGACGAAAGACAAAGACCGCAGCGAGGGGAGGGGATGGAGGGGGTGGGCGGGGGCTCGGAGGGTGGGCGAGGGAAGGGCGCGGGCGAGGGCTCGAAGGGCGGGCGAGGGAAGGGGGCGGGCGAGGGAAGGGAGCAGGCGAGGGAAGGGGGCGGGCGAGGGCTCGAAGGGCGAGCGAGGGGAGGGGGCGGGCGAGAGCTTGGGGGTGGGCGGGGGCCCGGAGGGCGAGCTGGGGGCCTAGTGGGGGAAAACGGGCAACAGAACCAGCACAAAAGGGACGCTTTTGCGCCCCATTCCCCCCACTAAGCCTCCAGGCGCCGCCCTCTGCCGCCTCGTGGCGGGAAAGGGGCTCACCTAACGGGCAAACCGGGCACCCCGACGCCACCTTCCGCACGGCCAGCCCCAGCCTCCCCGTCTCGGGCTCCCGCCTCCCCCACCCGAGCTCGCACTCCCTGCCCCGGGCCAGCGCTTCCCCCCGCCGGGCCCGCGCTTCCCCGTCCGGAGCCCGCACCTCCCCCGCCGAGCCCGCACTTCCCCGTCCCGAGCCCGCATCTCCCCTCGCCGGGCCCGCACTTCCCCGTCCCAGGCCAGCGCTTCCCCCGCCGAGCCCGCACTTCCCCGCCCCAGGCCCGCACCCCCCCCGGGCCCGCACCTCCCCTCCAGCCCCCCTCCCCCCTCCGTCCCCTTCTCTCGCTGCGGTCTTTGTCTTTGCCCTGCCCCCACCTCTTCCATCACCGGCAGCCACCTTCCCGGGCCCCGTACTGACAGCAATTGGGGAAAGCCAGCCACCGACCACCCGCACCCAACAACGAGACAGACGGAGGTCCGCGCAACCACCCACCCACACCAGCCACGCAATCAAGTCTTTGTCTTTGAGCGGTGACCTCAAGGACGGACCTCAAGGACGGACCTCAAGGACCGACCTCAAGGACCGACCTCAAGGACCGACCTCAAGGACCGACCTCAAGGACCCCACCCAGCCCGGACAAGACAAAGAGAGCCGGGGCTCACCGCCACAAGCAAGCGGTGAGCCCCGGCCCTGAGCGAAGGGGGCAATCCCCTCAGCCGCACACCACCTGATCCCCGGTCACGACCCCGAACTCGCCCTGATACGGATCATCGGCCCGCACCCGCCGCACCCCGTCGAAGTCCGACCCTGCGATCACCTTCAAAAGGGCCCCCTGCCCCTTCACCTTCTTCATCTCGCACCCCGGCAACGCAGTCGCCAACGACTTCGCCGACCGATCCCACCGAGGGTCATACGTCACCACGGTCCGCCGCACCCCCAACTTGGACGCGGCAATCGGCTGCCGAGTGGTCCGGAACCCGGTCGAGCGCAGGGCGCGGTCCACCTTCTTGCCCAGCCCCGACACCCGCGTCCCGTTCTCCACCTGCACCCGAATCTGCTGCGGAGCGACGTCCACCGGAGTCGCCTTGGCCCGCCGCACCCGGTAGGGCGCCAGCGGCCGGTCCTCGCGCAGGGCCTTGAAGAGCTTCTCGGACTTGTCCTTGTCCCACTTCAGGGTCGACCCGATCCCGGGCACGACGTGCCCCATCTTCCCGATCGGCACCGACGTGAACTCCGACGACGCCGGAGTGAAGCTGCGCATCGCCCGCCCCAGGTCGAGCATGTCGTCCATGCCGAAGCTCTTGTCGGCGCGTACCGACCCGAGGACCGTCTTGGTCACGTTGCGGAACTTGACCGGGTTGAGCAGCACCCCGGACGACGTCGCCTTCGCGATGATCGCGGCCAGGAAGCGCTGCTGGCGCTGCATCCGGCCCAGGTCCGCCGCCCCGTCGATGTGCCGGGAGCGCACGTACTGCAGGGCCTCGCCGCCGTTCAGCCTGTGGGTGCCCGCCGAGAGATCGAGTCCGGTGTACGAGTCCTTCATGGGCCGGATCGTGCAGATCTCCACCCCGCCGAGCACGTCCACCGTCTTCATGAAGCTGCTGAAATCGACCTCCAGATAGTGGTCGATCTTCACCTTCGTCATGTGCTCGATCGTGCGGACCGTGAGGTTCGGCCCGCCCTCCGCATACGCCGCGTTGATCTTGATCGGGTGCATGTGGTGCTTCTCGCCGGAGTTCATGTCGGTGTGCGCGGGCGCCTCCGCGTAGGAGTCGCGGGGCAGGCTCACCACGCTCGCGCGGTCCCGGTCCTCCGAGATGTGCACGATCATGATCGTGTCGGTGCAGTGGCAGGGGGCGCCGCCGAGCCGGTACTTGCGGCGCTCCTCCTCGGTGATCTTGTCGCGGCCGTCCGTGCCGACAAGCAGGACGTTCATGCCGCCGTCGCCCGGGCTGGGACGATTCTTCATGTCCTTGAAGGGGTCGACCCGGGCGATCCCGGTGTCCAGGCTCGTCACCACCGCATGCCCGATCCCGGCCGAGGCGAGGACCACCACCGAGAAGGCCGTCGCCACCCGCATGGCCCACCGGGGCTTCGCCGGGCGTCGCCTGCGCCGTCCGGCCGAGGGCCGCATCGGCTGTCCGGGGTGCTGACGTGGGGGGCGGGCGGGGGAGCGGGGCGGCGTGGGCACGTGGGACACCTCCGCGGGAAGGGCGCCGGGAACGCGTGCAACCGTAAGCCGATACGAAATGCTGCCCAGGGGAGCGACCCGGCTGGCGCGCGCCCGTGTCCCCCATTCGCGGTAACGTGACGCCTGATGAGCGACAACACCCAGAGGGACACCCAGTCTCCCGACGTGCAGCCCCCGGCCGTATCCGTGATCATGCCCGTCCTCAATGAGGAACGGCATCTGCGCGGAGCCATCCACGCGATCCTGCAGCAGGAGTACGCGGGCGAGATGGAGGTGGTGATCGCGCTCGGCCCGTCCACGGACCGGACCGATGAGATCGCGGCCGAGCTCGTGGCGGAGACCGCATCCAATAAGAACGCGCGCGTGCACACGGTCCCCAATCCCACGGGACGTACGCCCGCCGCCCTGAACGCCGCGATCAAGGCCTCCAGCCACCCGATCGTCGTACGCGTGGACGGCCACGGCATGCTCTCGCCGAACTACATCGCCACCGCGGTCCGCCTCCTCGGCGAGACCGGCGCGCAGAACGTCGGCGGGATCATGCACGCCGAGGGCGAGAACGACTGGGAGCACGCGGTCGCCGCCGCGATGACGTCGAAGATCGGCGTCGGGAACGCCGCCTTCCACACCGGCGGCCAGGCCGGCCCGGCGGAAACCGTGTATCTGGGTGTCTTCCGGCGCGAGGCGCTGGAGCAGCAGGGCGGGTACAACGAGGAGTTCATCCGCGCCCAGGACTGGGAGCTGAACTTCCGGATCAGGGAAGCGGGCGGGGCCATCTGGTTCTCGCCGGAGCTCAAGGTCTCGTACCGCCCGCGGCCCTCCGTCAAGGCGCTCGCCAAGCAGTACAAGGACTACGGCCGCTGGCGCCACGTCGTCGCCCGCTACCACGAGGGCTCGATCAACCTGCGCTACCTCGCCCCGCCGACCGCCGTGTGCGCGATCGTGGCGGGCGTCGTGGTGGGCGCGGTGGTCAGCCCGCTCGGCTTCGTCATTCCCGCCGGGTACGTCGCCGCCATCGCCGCCGGGTCCGTCCCGGCCGGCAAGGGGCTGCCGCTGAAGGCGCGGCTGCAGATCCCGGTGGCGCTCGCGACCATGCACATGTCGTGGGGGTACGGCTTCCTGACCAGCCCGCGCTCGCTGGCCAAGAAGGTCATCGCCTCGCGCCGCCCGGCGGTCCTCAGCGAGGCCTGAGGGCCCGCCTCCGCAGCGACGTACGAGAAGGGCCCCGGCAGCAGCTGCCGGGGCCCTTCTCGCGCAACTCGCCTATTACCAGGTGTAGTTGGGGTTCACGTGCATGCATGCCTTCTTGTCCGCGCCATTGATGGCCGTCGCGGAGGCGGGAGTCTTGTTCTCTTCCTTCGGGGGCTTCGGCGGCAGCTCGCCGGTGCGCCAGTCGTGGCCGACCACCAGGGTGACCCCGGAGACTTCCTTGGACTCCTTGACCGAACTCACCGGCAGACCCAGGGACTTGGCGAGCTTCTGGGCGTCGCCCTCCAGTTCGGCGCTGGGAAAGCGGATCAGTGTACGTTCCTCGACCGGGGTGTTCTCCTGGTCCGAGGCCGCCCGCTTGTAACCCTTGGCGACGAGTAGCTGGGCCACCGTGCTGGCGCGGCCGGGGACGGCCTGTTCGGTGGCCGTACCGGTGCCGTTCTGCACCGCGACGCCGGTCTCGGCGGGATCGGCAGCCGGGTCGTTGGAGGTCTTCTCGTCGAGCGTCTTCTTGGCGTCCTTGCCGTCGAGGGCGATGTCCTCACGGACCATGCGGAAGAGGTTGGCGGCCTCGCCGGGCTTGGGCTCCACCCGGTTGCGGTCGGAGACGGCCCACTGCCACGGCATCCGGACCATGGTGATGCGCTTGGGCGGGATCTTCTTGAGCTCGTTGGACAGGTCGTAGAGCTTCTTGACCGTGTCGAGGCCGTCGTCCACCTGGAGCGCGTCGGTGGCCTCTTCGGCGAGGCGGCGCAGCTTGTTCGGGTTGCTCAGCTTGGCGTCCGAACGGACCTTTCTGGCCAGCGCGTTCATGTACATGTTCTGGGCCTTGGTGCGGCCGATGTCGGTGTTGTCCTCGAAGCCGTAACGGGTACGCAGCCACTGCAGCGCCTGCTTGCCCTGGATGTCGGTGGTGCCCTCCTCCAGCTTGAGGCCCGAGCCACCACGGCCGTTCTTGCCACGGGACAGGATGTTGGCGTCCACACAGACGGGGACGCCGCCCACCGCGTCGGCCATCGAGACCACGCCGGAGAAGTCGACCATCATGAAGTGGTCGATACGAATCCCGGTCAGCTTCTCCCAGGTCAGCACGGTGCAGCCGGCTCCACCACGCATGAGGGACTGATTGGTCATGGTGGGGCGGGTGCTGGCCGCATAGACGTGCTCGGTCTTGGGATCCGTGCACTTGGGAATGTCGACCAGGGTGTCGCGCGGCATGCTGACGACGGACATGTTGGTCCGGTCCGCGGAGAGGTGGAGCAGCATCTGGACATCGGCGAGCGGGGGCCCGTTGAAGGTGTCCTTGGCGCCGCCGAGCTTCTGGTTCTCCTTGGTGTCCCGGGCATCGGAACCGATCAGCAGGATGTTCAGCGGGGTCTGCCCGGCCGCATTGGGGGTGGCCGAGGGAGCGCGGCCCTCCTCGGGCAGCGGGGTGGTCCTGATGTTGTTGTTCAGGTGCTGGTAATAGAGGTAACCGGCGCCGGCCGTCCCGAGTATCAGTACCGCGAAGACGATCGCCACCCAGCGAAGTATCCGGCGCCCGCGACGCTGCGTTCTGGGGCCGCCGCGCCGATGACTGCGCTCACCCGGTGGGGGCGAGTCCGCACCGCCCTCGCCCTCCCGTCTGTCGCCCTCCTCGTAGAGACTCTCGTCCCAGCCGAGATCCTGAGCGCGCCGGTCGCGCGAACGCGCCCCCTGTCCGCGCACACTGCCTTGCCTCATCCCCTGCCCCTCCCCGCCCTGCGGCTCCGCCCGCCCCAGCTTGTGGCGGGGCGGGCGGGCCGGTTCTCACTTGAAGCAACCAGATGTCACTTGGCGCAGACGGCCTTGTCTGCTCCGACCTTGTTGACCCCGTCCGGCGCCTTCGACGGAGCGGAGATGGGTGTCCCCGCACCCTTGAAGTCGGCCCCCAGGATCAGGACCATCGCGGGCAGCCCCTGATCGTTCTTCTCGCTCTTGCCCGGCTTCAGTGCGGAGCCGGGCAGCCCCATGATGTCCGCGAGCCTGCGTGCCTGATCGGCCTGATCGGGCGAGTACTCGAGCGTCGTCTTCGCCTGCTTCTTGTCGGCGTTGCCCAACTGGCTCGCCTTGAGCACGCCTTGGTCGTTCTGCAGCCAGGTCAGCGTCGTACCGGCGGCGCCCTGCGTGTCGCTGCCGTTGTAGAGGTTGACCCGCACCTCGGACGCGTCCGACTTGGACCCCTTGAGCCTGGCCGCTTCCGCCGCCTTGGCCTTCTTCTTCGTCTCGGTGAGGGAGACGTCCTGCTGCATCATCGCGAACAACGGGTCCGCCAGCGACTTGTTGAGCAGGACGGTGGCGTGGTCGGTGTTGTCTACGACCGGCACCGTGGTGAAGCTGATGTTCTCCAGGTCGGCCTTGTTCAGTTCCCCGCCGAGGTCCTTGAGCTTGTTCAGATCGTCTATGTGACTGTCGACCGTCAGCGCCTTGGTCGCGGCCTCCGCCAGGTCCATCATCTTGCCCGGGCTGGAGAGCGTGTCGTTCGACTTCATCTGCCGCATCAGCGAACTCAGGAACTGCTGCTGGAGCTTGATCCGGTCCAGGTCACCGCCGAAGCCGACGGCATGCCGGGTCCGTACGAAGGCGAGTGCGTCGTCGCCCTCGACGGTGTGCTTGCCCTTCTTCAGATTCAGGTGCGACTTGGGGTCGTTGATGTCCTTGGCCAGGCAGATCGGCACCCCGCCGACTGCCGAAGACAAGGTCTTCACCGCGTTGAAGTCGGCCATCATGAAGTGGTCGATCTTGATGCCGGTGATCTTGGTGACGGTCCGCATGGTGCAGCTCGGCGTGCGGCCGAACTGGCCGAGGCTCTCGTTGAACCGGGTCTTGTTGGTGCCCGGAATGTCCTTGGTGGAGCCGTCCTCCTGCTTGGTCGGGCAGGAGGGGATGTCCGTGATCATGTCGCGCGGAATGCTCAGCGCGGTGGAGTTCGTCCGGTCCTTGGAAACGTGCAGCAGGATCGTGGTGTCGGCGTGCCCGGAGCTCCCGGCGTCGCCGTAGCCCTCGTTGCCCTTGCCGGTGCGCTTGTCCGTGCCGATCAGCAGGATGTTGATGGCCCGGTCCTTGCTGAACCCGCCGGTGCCCGCGCCGTCGTCGTCTATGCCGGTGATGTTGTCGTTGAGGTGCTTCCAGTAGAGGGCTCCGGCCACGCCCGTGCCGACCAGGAGGAACGCCAGGATTCCACCGGTCCACTTGGCGATCTTCTTGCCCCTCGACGGCCGCTGCTTCGGCCGGCGCCGGCCGCGCCCCGGGGCGAGGTCCTCGTCCGGCTGGCGGCGCCTGCGCTGGCCCGGCAGATCGCGGCCGTCACGGCCCGGTCCGTCCCGGTCGGGGGCGGGCCCGCGGCGGCGCGGCGAGTCGACCGAGGGCCAACCGCCCTCGGTGGTCCCGCCCGGCCGGCGGCCGGCACCCGAGGTGCTCCGGCTGCCTCTGCCGGTTCTGCGGGGGCCCGGAATGCCCGACTGCCCTTGCCCTGCGGAGGGGTTCAGTCGCAGTTCGTAGTCGCCGGTCTGCGGGTTGAGTACCCACTGGTCTGCGGGATCGATGTTCTCCGCCCGCCCACGGCCTTGCGCGTCCACGGTTGCTTAGATCCTCCGTCTGGGCCACGCGGCGCCTCCCCCTCCAGCGGCGCCCGGTCAGTCGAATCGCTCACGCTATCCGACCAGCTCAGCGCCCGGCGACGGCGGTGACAAATTCCACTCCCCTACAACTGGGCAATCCGCACAATTTCTGGCCGACTTCACCTTCTGCTTGGGCTGCGCTTTACCCGGCAGCGCTCAACAGGTGCTTCCCGCGGCCGTGTTTCCGCGGAATGTGGGGGCGGGAGAGGGCGACTCCGAAGGGCTCGGCGAGGCATCGGCGGGCTTCCCGTCGCCCGGCTTCTCGTCGTCCGGCTTCTCATCGGATGTCCCCTTGCCGGACGCCTCGCTTCCGGACGGCTTTCCATCCGCCCAGTAGCCGTCGTCGACCCACTCGCCGTCATCGCCCCAATACCCCTGGTCCACCCAATGCCCACCCCCGCTCTCGGATTCCTCGCCCTTCTGCGCGGCCTCGTCGGCGGCCTGCTCGGCCTCGGTGGGCTCGGGGGCCACCTGGACCGGTGCGTCATTGCGCAGTTGGTCGAAGAGGCGTCCCGCATCGGGCTGCACCAGTTCGTCGCGATTGGCGTCATAGGTGTACGACTGCCGGGGCACGGTGAGGAACTGCACCCGTTCCGTGGGGATATTGCGCATGGAGCGGACCAACTCGTACAGGTCGGTCAACTTCGCCAGCGCCGGGTCCGTGGTGAGCGAAGAGGTGGCGGCGTCCAGGACCGGGAAGAGCCGGGTCGGATTGAGCAGTACGCCATTGCTCTGCACCTTGTTGACGAGCGCGCCGAGAAACTGCTGCTGGCGGTCCATTCGGTCGGTGTCGCTGCCATTGCCGAGCGTCTTTCGCGCGCGTACGTAGCCGAGCGCCTGCTCTCCGTCCAGCTTCTGCCGGCCCGCCGCGAGCTTCAGGTGGGCGTCCGCGTCGTCGACGGGATCCTTGAGGCAGACCTCCACGCCTTCCACCGCGTCGACCATCTTCTTGAAGCCCCGGAAGTCGACGATCATGTGGTGGTCGATGCGGACATGGGTCATCTTCTCGACGGTACGGATGGTGCAGGCCGCCCCGCCGAACTCGAACGCCCAGTTGAACTGGGCGAATTGCTCGTTCGTACGCGACCCGTCGGGCTTGCGGCAGCTGGGGATGTCGGCCATCAGGTCGCGCGGCAACGACACGGCGGTGGCGCTGCGCCGGTCGGCCGCGAGGTGCAGCAGGATCGTGGTGTCGGAGCGCTGGGTGCCCTGGTCCTGGCCGTAGGGGTTGCCGGTGCCCTGCCCGGAGCGGGTGTCGGAGCCGATGAGCAGGACGTTCTGCGCGTCGTGCACGGCCGGCAGCGGCCGCTCCCGCTCGTACCGCTCGAGCTCGGCCGCGGTGCCGGTGTCCTCGGTGATGTTGCCCTCGAGCTTCTTGTAGAGGCTCCAGCCGATCCCGGCGGCGGCAAGCACGACGACGGACACGGCCAGGGCGGCCCACCGGAGCCAGTGCCGCTTGCGCGGTGCGGGCGGCGCGGGTGGCGCAGGCGCTACCGGCTCAGGCGCGTCGTCGTCCGGGACGGGATCCGGCTCGGCGGGCGTGCCTGCGGTGTCGGTCACGTCTGGGTCCACCCCTCGCGGCGTCGGCGGTTCGGCAGGTTGCAGCCGTACGTAGTGCTCCTACGACCATGACGGCGACCTGCCCCCGGCGCCTGCGGGCCAAGCCCGGGCCTGCGCCGGATGGGTGGAGTTCGGTTCCTTCGCCTGTGGAGAGCTTGCTTCTTCAGCCGCTACGGCTTCCCGCTCAACGCAGGACTACGCCGACCCGCTCGCTCTCGACCCGCTTGTCCAGCCCCACCTCGTCGAGGTGACGGCACAGCACGACCGACCCCCCGGCCGCGAGCGGAGCGTACAGCCCGGCGAAGAGCCCTTCCCACGTGTCGTACGGCAACCCCGAAAGCACCCGGGCCCCGGCCGAAATCCCGAGCGACGACGCCTCGGCGAGAGCCCGCTCCACCAGCTCCGCCCCCGTCACCGACGTACCCCCGACGTCGAGCGCGGCCGAGGACGGATCGACGGGCACGAACGGCGCGAACCGGTCCCCCTGGCTCGGCACCTCCACCGCATAGTCCGAGAACCCGTCCGGGACCTGGGGAAACCGCCCACCCAACGGCCGCAGCGCCAACGCGACCCGCTCCCCGGAACAGGCCCGCGCCGCATCGAGCGAATCGGGACCGCTGACCACGAGGTCCGCATCGGCCGGATCGCCCCCGACACAGACGGTCACGCCCACCGAGGAACAGGCGAGCAGCCACACCGCCGTCTGCCAGTGCGCGGGCAGCAGCAGCGCGAGCCGGTCGCCGGGCTCCGCGCCCAGGTCGCCCTGGAGCAGATTTGCGGTCTTGGCCACCCAATTGGCGAAGGTGGCCACGGACAATTCGACACGTTCGCCCGTGGCGTCGTCGTAGAAGGTGACGAGCGGGCGGGCCGGGTCCGCGGCGAGCGCGGATCGCAGCAGGTCGGCGGGGGTGCGGTCGGTCGCGTTCACGCGGGCAAGCGTACGCGGCGAGCGCGCCGCCGTCCGCCCGCCCGGGGGAACGGCAGGGGTCGGCCAGGGGTCCGACACACCGTCAGTTCCCGTTGTCCACAGTCGCGCACAGCTGTCCTCGATGTGCGGACGTGTCCGGTTGGCCGCACGATCGACGCCATGCGTGGATTCCTTGCTGCTCCGCTTCTCGCCCGCCGCCGGCTGCTCGCCTCATCGATCGGTGTCGCCTGCGCGGCCGCCCTCACCCTGCCGCTCGCGGCCCAGGGGCCGGCGCACGCCTCGGCCCCCCGGTCCGCCCCCGCGGCACAGGCGCTCGCCGGCTCGACCCAGTCGCTGCCGCTGGCCTCGCTCGGCTCGGACCGGGCGGGCGGCGCCGGCGCCGCAGCGCAGGGCGTGCTGCGACGCGACGTACTGCCGTTCTCGCTGGTCGGCGTCGTCTGGGACAACCCGGAGGCCGAGCTGCACGGCCGCGTCCAGGTCCGCACCCGGGCCAGGGGCACCGAGGCCTGGTCGGGCTGGCAGGACGTCGAGACGCACAACCACGACCACGCCGCCGACCCGGACACCCCCGAGCACGCCTCGAAGAACGTCCGCGGCTCCACGGCCCCCCTGTGGGTCGGCGACTCGGACGGCGTGGAGATCCGGGTGGAGCCGGAGTCCACGGGCGACCGAGCCATGGCGGCTCCCTCGGCACCTGCGGCTCCCTCGGACGAGGGCCTGCTCCCCAAGGGCCTCCGCCTGGAACTCGTAGACCCCGGCGAGGACCCCCCACCGCAGGGACCGGAAGCGGACGCCCCGAGCCTCGGCGACACCGCCCTGACCTGGGAGTCCGCGGCCAGCTCGGCGGTCAACGCGGAGCTCGCCCCGCTCGGCGCCTCCGTCATCTCGGACCTCACCAAGCAGCAGACCGAGGACGACCTGATGGCGTCCCGCGGCGACCTGACGGCGCGGCCGTACATCGGCCCGCGCCCGCGCATCATCACGCGCAGGGGCTGGGGCGCGAACGAGAAGCTCCGCGAGAAGAACTTCGTCTACACCAAGTCCGTCAAGGCGGCCTTCGTGCACCACAGCGCGTCCGGCAACAACTACCGCTGTTCGCAGTCGCCCTCCGTCCTGCGCAGTATCTACCGCTACCACGTCAAGAGCAGTGGCTGGCGTGACTTCGGCTACAACTTCGCCGTCGACAGGTGCGGGAACATCTACGAAGGGCGCGCCGGAGGAGTAGCCAAGCCCGTCTACGGGGCCCACACTCTCGGTTTCAACAGCAACAGCATGGGCATCGCCGTCCTCGGGACCTACAGCAACTCCACGCCCCCGCAGGCGGCCCTGAACGCCATCGCGCGGCTGACCGCGTGGAAGCTCGGCATGTACGGCGTCAATCCGCGTGGCAAGGCATATCTGAAGTCAGGGGGCAGCAATCTCTACAAGAAGGGGAAGCTTGTCCGCCTCAACGTGATTTCAGGTCACCGAGACGGATTTGCCACTGAATGCCCCGGAGGGATGCTGTACGGCAAGCTCGGCAAGGCCCGGCAGACATCGGCCCACTACCAGGGGCGGTGAGACCGGGGCACGGCACACAGTCTGCATACACTGGCCGGCCGTACCACCTGGGCCGTGCCCCCGGCAGGAAGCAGAGGCAGCAATTGAATCGCGTGCATGGGGCGACCGAAGCGATCCTCCTGGTCGGCGGCAAGGGCACCCGGCTCCGTCCGGTCACGGTCCACACACCCAAGCCGATGGTCCCCGCGGCGGGCGTCCCGTTCCTCACGCATCAGCTGGCGCGGGCACGGGCGGCCGGGATCGAGCACATCGTCCTGGCCACGTCCTACCTGGCGGAGGTCTTCGAACCGCACTTCGGCGACGGCTCCTCGCTCGGCCTCCACCTCGAGTACGTCACCGAGGACGAGCCCCTCGGCACCGGCGGCGCGATCCGCAATGTGGCACCGCTGCTGCGCTCGGACCCGTCCGACCCGGTCCTGATCTTCAACGGCGACATCCTCACGGGTCTGGACATCCCGGCCCTGGTGGCGACGCACGAGTCCTCGTCCGCAGACGTCTCCCTGCACCTCACCCAGGTCGAGGACCCGCGGGCGTACGGCCTGGTCCCCACGGACTCCACGGGCCGCGTCACGGCCTTCCTGGAGAAGCCCCAGACGCCCGAAGAGATCGTCACGGACCAGATCAACGCGGGCGCGTACGTGTTCCGCCGCTCGGTCATCGACACGATCCCGACGGGCCGCCCGGTCTCGGTCGAACGCGAGACGTTCCCGGACCTCCTCGCCTCCGGCGCCCACCTCCAGGGCATGGTCGACTCCACGTACTGGCTCGACCTGGGCACTCCCCAGGCGTTCGTACGCGGCTCCGCAGACCTCGTCCTCGGCCGGGCCCCGTCCCCCGCGGTCCCCGGCCGCTGCGGCGACCGCCTGGTCCTGCCCACGGCCCGCGTGGCCCCCGACGCCAAGCTGACGGGCGGCACGGTGGTGGGCGAGGGCGCGACGGTCGGCGCGGGAGCCCGCATCGAGGGCAGCACGATCCTGTCGGGCGCGGTGATCGAACCGGGCGCGACGATCACGGACTCCCTGGTCGGCGCGGACTCGGTGATCGGCGCCCGCACGATCCTCGCGGGCGCGGTGATCGGCGACGGCGCGAGGGTGGGCGCGGACAACGAACTACGGGCGGGCGCCCGCGTCTGGTGCAACGCGGTCCTCCCGGACGCGTGCGTGCGCTTCTCATCGGACCAGTAGCCCCACTCCGCTGCGCGCCCGGTGCTGCTCGGTTTGGGGCAGTGCTGACTCCGCTGCGCGCCCGGTGCTGCTCGGTTTGGGGCAGTGCTGACTCCGCTGCGCGCCCGGTGCTGCTCGGTTTGGGGTAGCGCTGACTCCGCTGCGCGCCCGGTGCTGCTCGGTTTGGGGCAGTGCTCACGCCACTCCGCGCCCGGTACTGCTCGGCGCGGCCCTGATCCCGCGCACCCGCCCCCGCCGGTTCCGGTCCAGGCGTCAGGGCCCCGCTGCGCCCACCTCCCGCCTCCGCGCCGCCGGGCCCACTGGTCAGCAGTTCCGCAGCCAGCCAGCCCGTCCGGCGCCTGAGGACGAGCGCGAAGCGCGATGCAGGGGCCCGCCCACCCGGATCCCCGATAGCCCACCCACCCGGATCCCGGATCTCCCACCCACCCCCAAGCTCCGCAGGATTTCGGGAAGGGGCGGGGCGGGGAGAAAAACACCCCTACCCTCGAAGCGGACGCCCAACAACCAGCACCCCCGAGGACCCCGTGGCAGGCCGCTTCACCCCCAAACCCACCCGCACCACGGTGCGCGGCGGTCACACGGTGATCCCGCAAGGCGCCCCGGCCGGCCCCACCACCCGGGGCGCGACCCGCAGCTGGACCCCCGAGGCCCCCGAGGCCCCCTTGGACCTGGGCCTCACCCTCGGCCCCCTGCGAAGGGGCCCGGCCGACCCCACCTTCCGCACCACCCCGGCAGGGCTGTGGCGAGCGAGCCGCACCCCCGAAGGCCCCGCCACGATCCGGATCACCACGAAGCAAGGCACGGCGCACGCCGAATCCTGGGGCCCGGGCGCGGCCTGGATGCTGGACCAACTCCCGCACCTGCTCGGCCAGAGCGACACCCCGGACGAGTTCGAGCCCCACCACCGCCTCGTCGCGCAGGCCCAGAAGAAGCGCCAGGGCCTCCGCCTCACCCGCACCGGCCTGGTCCTCGAGTCCCTGATCCCCTCGATCCTCGAGCAGAAGGTCACCACGGACGAGGCCTACCGGGCCTGGCGCCTCCTGGTCCGCAAGCACGGCGAGCCCGCCCCGGGCCCGGCCCCCGACCACATGTACGTCATGCCGGACCCCCAGACATGGCGCATGATCCCGTCCTGGGAATGGCACCGCGCAGGCGTCGACAACAAGCGCGCCTCCACCATCCTGCGCGCCGTCCGCGTGGCGAACCGTCTGGAGGAGGCGGCGGCCATGGAGCCTGAACAGGCCCAGGAGCGCCTGGAGTTGATCCCCGGCATCGGCCCCTGGACCTCCGCCGAGGTGGTCCAGCGCAGCAACGGCGCCCCCGACGCGGTCACGGTCGGCGACCTCCACCTGCCGCACATTATCGGCTACGCCCTCACGGGGGCCCAGTCCACGACCGACGAGCGCATGCTCGAACTCCTGGCGCCCTACAAGGGCCAACGCCACCGCGCGGCCCGCTACATCCTCCTGGCAGGCCGCACCCCGCCCCGCCGCACGCCGAAGATGCCGAAGGCGGACATCGCCCGCCTGTGACCGGGCGCGCCCCAACTCCCGTACGCGCTAACGCACTTCGATGAAATCGGCCGCATCCCGCGCAGCCCGCTCCCGAGGCTCCTCGGCAGCCCGCCCGACCGCCACGGCCCCCATCGGGTCCCACTCATCGGGCAGTTCAAGAACCTGCCGTACGACATCCCGGCAGAACATCGTCGACGAAATCCACGCCGACCCCAACCGCTCCCCGGCCAGCGCCACCAGGAAGTTCTGGATCCCGGCCCCGGTCGCGACGACGAACATCTCCCGCTCGGCCGCATCCCGCCGCGCATGCCCGTACGTATGCGCCCCGTCCATCACCAGACAAGGCACCACCAGATAAGGGGCGTTGCGCAGGACGTCTCCACGCCGCACGCGCCGCGCGATGGACTCCTCGCTCTTCCCGTCGGCCCGCAGATCCGCGACCCACGCGTCCCGCATGGCATCGAGCAGCCGGGTCCGCGACTCCGCCGACTCCAACAGCACAAACCGCCAGGGCGTCGTGTGATGGGGGGCGGGCGCCGTCACGGCCGAGGCGACGGCCCGCCGTACCGCTCCCGGGTCCACCGGCTCATCGGTGAAGGCCCGCACGGTACGCCGCTGCGCGACCGCTTCCCGTACGGCCTCCGAAGTCCCCAGCCGGAACATGTCGTCGGCCGCGACCCGCACCATCTCCCGGGCGCCGGCGTCACCCCCGACGACCTGCGGCAACCCGCGCACCACGGCCACCGGAAGCCCGCCGGCCTTCCCCTTCACAAGATCCCCGGCGGCAGCCAGCTCATCGGCCGTCGCGACGACGGTCGCGCTCAGCGGATTCCCGTACGCGTCCAGACCACCGCGCAGATCATCGAGTACGTGCACTCCGGCGGCCCCGATGGCGACATCGGTGAGCCCGTTGCGCCAGGGCCGCCCGAAGGTGTCGGTGACCAGGACCCCCACGTCCACTCCCAGTACGTCCCGCAGCCCGTCGCGGATGACCCGCGCGGAGCCGTCGGGGTCCTCGGGCAGCAACAGCACGGTCCCCGCAGGGGTGTTGGAGGCGTCCACACCGGCCGCGGCCATGACCAGGCCCTGCCGGTTCTCCACGATCCTGAGCGCCCCGCGCCGCGCGACGACCCGCACGGTCTCCGCGTCGATGGCCGCCTCCCGGTCGTCGGCGGCGACGATGCGCCCCTCGGCCTTGGAGACGATCTTCGAGGTGACGAGGACGACGTCCCCGTCGGCGAGCGCCGGTTCGGCGTCGGCGATCAGCTTGGCGAGGTCGTCGCCCGTCTTGATCTCGGGCAGTCCGGGGACGGCCCACACCCGGTAGGCGGGGGCGCTCACGCGCGTACCGCCTCGGCAAGGGCCAGCGCCTCACGGGCCATCTGGGCGGTGGCCTCGGTGTCGGTCATCATCAGCGGTACGGCCTTGCAGCGGATCCCGGCCGTCTCGACCCGCTCGACCACGTCCGCGTCCACGGTGTCGACGAGCCAGCCGTCGAGCAGCCCCGACCCGTAGTGCTCGGCGACGGCGGCGGCGCTGGACTCGACGCCGACGGCGGCCAGCACCTTGTCGGCCATGCCGCGCACGGGCGCGTCCCCGACGATCGGGGAGAGCCCGACCACGGGCACCCCGGCCTCGGCGATGGCCTCCCGGATGCCGGGCACGGCGAGGATGGTGCCGACGCTGACCACGGGGTTGGACGGCGGGAAGATCACGACATCGGCCTCGGCGATGGCCTCGAGCACGCCGGGCGCGGGCTTGGCCTGCTCGGCCCCGACGGGCACGACGGCGAGCGCGTCCACGGAGGCGCGCAGTTTGACCCAGTACTCCTGGAAGTGGATGGCCTTGCGCTCGCCGTCGAGGTCGACGGCGACATGCGTCTCGACGCGGTCGTCGGACATCGGGATGAGCTTCACGCCGGGCTGCCACCGGTCGCAGAGCGCCTCGGTGACGGCGCTCAGCGGATAGCCGGCGCCCAGCATCTGCGTACGCACGATGTGGGTGGCGAAGTCCCGGTCGCCGAGCCCGAACCACTCGGGTCCCACGCCGTACGCGGCGAGTTCGCTCTTGACCTGGAACGTCTCGTCGGTACGCCCCCAGCCCTGCTCCTCGTTGATGCCACCGCCGAGGGTGTACATCACGGTGTCCAGGTCGGGGCAGACCTTCAGCCCGAACAGGTGAATGTCGTCACCGGTGTTGCCGATGACGGTGATCGCCGCGTCGGGCGCGGCCGCCTTGAGGCCACGCAGGAATCGAGCACCACCGATGCCGCCGGCCAGAACCACAATGCGCATGTACGGCAGTGTGTCAGGCGGGTACGACATCCACGGCGGCCGGGGCCGCGCACCGGGCGCTGTGCATGGGCATCTCGGTGAGGCCCGGGTAGTAGACGTGCAGGCTGACGGCGGGCTGCAGCGAGTCGTTGACGACTTCGTGGACGTAGCCGGGCGCGAAGACCCGCTGCGATCCGGCGGCAAGGGCGCGGTCGCCGCGCTCGGTGTGCTCGGTCAACTCGCCGTCGAGGACGGTGAGGACGCCGGAGGACAGTCCGTGGTCGTGCCGTCCGCTGCCCTGTCCGGGCACCCAGCTGAGCAGCCAGACCTCGTAGCCGGGTCCGGTGCGCAGGCGGTGGTACCAGCGGCTGGTGGCGTCGTACTCGACGAGGTGCTCCCACTGGGAGCGGTCGGCGGCGATGGCGCGCGCGAGGCCGGCGAATTCGGCCACGGTGGCGGGGTGCTCGCGGGCGGGCTGCAGGAGGTGCGGTACCTCGAGGATGTCGCCGGCGATCTGGAGGTCGCTGTCGCTGTTCATGGGTGCGGTGGTTCCTCGGCGGAGAGTGCTGGGGTGTCGCGGTGGGTTCGCTCGGGATCACGAGCGGAGCGGGCCCGGGTGTGGGCTCAGGAGTGCAGCTGGAGCGCGGTGGGGCTCAACAGCTGGGACAGCAACAGCAACAGCTCGGGTGGGCAGCACGAAGGAACCCACGGCTGTGGGTCCGGGTGTGCGCCAAGTTTGCGAGCATGCCCACCAGGAGACCGGGTCACACGTCTGGTGTCAACCTGATGTCCGTATTGCGAGATATCTTTCACCGTATCCGGTTGTTCTCGTAGGCGAAAGGTTTGTGCAGTCGCCGGACCGGACAAGTGGCGGTGCATCCGGGCAGGCAAACGCCGTCGCCGTCTCGTGATCCGAATGTGATCCGGTTCGCTTCGGCGCCCGTTCCGGAACGGGATCAATCTCCAACGCGTCTTTTCGTGTATCGGCAGGACGTACGGATGAGCGCTTGGCAAGTGTCTTGGTTTAGGCCGATTTGAACACTTTCCGCAAAGCCTTGGTTCCGCAGAGTGAATAAGGGGCCCAATAGCAGAACTCGGCTTGACTGCCCCGGATCGGCACACTTGTAATTTCACTCGTGTCGTTCAGCCGAAATCGGTAACGGCAAGCACGGGGACTGCACTGACAGACGAGGGGCGCGCACATGACCGAGGTGTTCCAGGAACTGCTGGTCGAGGACGTGGACGAGGAACTCGGCTGGCAGGAACGCGCGCTGTGCGCCCAGACCGACCCCGAGTCCTTCTTCCCGGAGAAGGGCGGCTCCACCCGCGAGGCCAAGAAGGTCTGCCTCGCCTGCGAGGTCCGCTCCGAGTGCCTCGAGTACGCACTCGCCAACGACGAGCGGTTCGGCATCTGGGGCGGCCTCTCGGAGCGCGAGCGGCGCCGCCTGAAGAAGGCCGCGGTCTGAGCATTCAGTGCCCGAAGCCGATCAACCCTGACCAATCGGCATAGATCAGTACGTTACGAACAGCCCGCTGCCCCTGGGTTATCCACAGGCGGCGGGCTGCTGTGTGTGGTTGCCGTTAGTGTGGCCCGCGTCCATCGCAGTCCATCGAACCGGGGCCCGTACCTCGATGTCCGCGCACACGCACACGGCAGCCGGCCACGACGCTGCCGCACCCGAGTTCCCCAGGCATGTCGTCACCGCGGTGCTCGTCTCCCACGACGGCGCCCGCTGGCTGCCCGACGCGCTGACCGGCCTGCTCGGCCAGGAACGCCCGGTGCAGAACGTCATCGCCGCAGACACCGGCAGCGCGGACGACTCCGCGAGGATCGTCACCGACGCGCTCGGCGCCGAGCGGGTGCTGCACCTCGCCCGCCGCTCCGGCTTCGGCACGGCCGTGGACGAGGCGGCGCGCACCGCCGGCGTCCTCACGCCCGAGGAACTGCCCTATCTGAAGCGCCCCAGCGGCTGGGACCCGGTCAGCCGGACCTGGCGCGACGACGCCTACGACATGCCGGAGCTGCCGTACGGCGAGCCCGAGCAGTGGCTGTGGCTGCTGCACGACGACTGCGCGCCCGAGCCGGACGCCCTCGCCGAACTCCTCCGCGTCGTCGAGAACGAACGCGAACTGAAGCGCGACGTCGCCATCGTCGGCCCCAAGCTGCGCGGCTGGTACGACCGCCGCCAGCTCCTCGAGGTCGGCGTCTCCATCGCCAACAGCGGCCGCCGCTGGACCGGCATCGACCGCCGCGAGCAGGACCAGGGCCAGCACGACCAGGTGCGGCCGGTCCTTTCCGTGTCGACCGCGGGCATGCTGATCCGGCGCGACGTCTTCGACGAGCTCGGCGGGTTCGACCGCCGACTGCCCCTGATGCGGGACGACGTCGACCTGTGCTGGCGCGCCCAGGCCGCAGGGCACCGCGTGCTCATCGCGCCCGACGCGGTGCTGCGGCACGCGGAGGCTTCCGCGCGTGAGCGCCGCACCGTCGACTGCGTGGGCCGCTCGGCCACCAGCCCGCACCGCGTGGACAAGGCGGGCGCGGTCTACACCCTGCTCGTCAACGCGCGCGCGGCAGTGCTCCCTTGGGTGCTCCTGCGCCTGGTGCTCGGCACCCTCCTGCGCACCCTCGCCTATCTCGTCGGCAAGGTGCCGGGCCAGGCCGTCGACGAAGTCGCCGGTCTCTTCGGTACGTTGCTGCGCCCGGGCCGGATCATCGGCGCGCGACGGCGCCGCGGCAAGGGGCCCGTCGACCCGGCCGAGCTGCGCCCGCTCTTCCCGCCGCCCGGCGCGACCGTGCGGGCCACCGTCGAGCAGGTCGCGTCCAACCTGGCAGGGCGCTCGGAGCCCGAGGCTTCCGCCGGCGGTCGGCATGGCGCCGTCGAGTCCGGCCCTGGCGGGGACGACGCCGACTACCTGGAGATCGAGCAGTTCGCGCGCGTGAAGCGCCTTGCCCGCAAGCCGGGTCCGGTGCTCTTCGCCGTCCTGCTGTTCGTCGCCCTCATCGCGTGCCGCTCCCTCCTCGGCAGCGGCGCACTCGCGGGCGGCGCCATGCTGCCCGCCCCCTCGGACGCGTCCGCGCTGTGGGACCGCTATCTCGACGGCTGGCACGCCGTCGGCACCGGCGGCACCCAGGCGGCGCCGCCCTACCTGGCACTCGTGGCCGGGCTCTCGAGCCTTCTGTTCGGCTCGACCGGGCTTGCGGTCACCGTGCTGCTCGTCTGCTCCGTGCCGCTGGCCGGCGCGGCCGCGTACTTCGCCTCACGGCCGCTCGTCGAGTCGCGGCTGCTGCGCGCCTGGGCATCCGTCGCCTACGCCTTCCTGCCCGCCGCCACCGGGGCCCTCGCGGGCGGCCGGATCGGCACGGCCGTCCTGGTGATGCTGCTGCCGCTGATCGCCCGCGCGGGGATCGCGGCGAGCGGGCTCGTCGCCGGTGCGCGCGGCAGTTGGCGTGCGACATGGGCGTACACCCTGCTCCTGACCCTGGCGACGGCCTTCACGCCGATCGTCTGGCCGATCGCCCTGGTGCTCGGGATCGCCCTCCTGGTGGTGCGCCGCGACGACATCACCGCCTACGGGCTGCGCTTCCTGGCCGCGCTCGGGGTGCCGCTGCTCGTGCTCGCGCCCTGGTCGCTTTCGCTCCTTCCGTTCGGGTTCTTCCGGGAGCCCGGGCTCGACTTCGGTGCGGGCTCGGCCTCCGCGCTCGACCTGCTCGGGATGAGCCCCGGCGGTCCCGGCACGGTCGGCGGGCTGCTGCTCATCGGGGTCGTCCTCGCCGCGCTCGGCGCACTGCTGCGCACGGAGCGGCAGTTGGCCATCCACACCGCGTGGGCCGTCGCGCTCACCGGCTTCGTCTTCGCGGCGCTCTCCAACGGCTCGGCCTGGGCCGGACCCGCCACCCTCGTCTACGGCGGTGCGCTCCTGGCCGCCGCCGTGCTCGGCGCGGACGGGGCACGCGCGCGTGTCGCCGAGCAGAGCTTCGGCTGGCGTCAGCCCGTCGCGGCGCTCATCGCGTTCGCCGCCGCGGTCGGCCCGCTCCTCGGAGCCGCCGGCTGGATGATCCGCGGCGCGGACGGCCCGCTCGAGCGGCGCGACCCCGCGCAGGTCCCCGCGTTCGTCGCCGAAGAGGCCGGCACCCGGGACCAGGCGCGCACCCTGGTGCTCGACAGCGACTCCGCGGCGAAGGTGACGTACACCCTGGTCCGCGGCGCGGGCTCGCGCCTCGGTGACGCCGAACTGACCGAGGCGGGCGGCAGCAACGACCGCCTCGACAAGACCGTCGCGCACCTCGTCGCCGGCTCCGGCGCCGACCAGGCCGACCAGCTCGGCGGGTTCGCGGTGCGCTACATCCTCGTCAAGGACGGGGCGCCGCGTCAGGTGGGCCGCGTCCTGAACGCCAACCCGGCCCTGACCAGGCTCAGCCAGCAGGACGGCAGCGCCCTGTGGCGGGTCAACCAGGAGGTCGCGCGGGTCGCGCGGGCCACCGTCGTGTCCGGCTCCGGCGCCCCGACGCCGATCGACGCGGGACCCGTCGAGGTGCACACCCAGCTTCCGGCGGGCGATGAGGGCCGCGTGCTGCGGCTCGCCGACTCGGCCGCCGACGGCTGGACGGCGACCCTGGACGGCCGCGAGCTGCCGAAGAAGACCGTCGACGGCTGGGCGCAGGGCTTCGAACTGCCCAAGTCCGGCGGTCGGTTGGACGTGACCTACGAGGTACCCGGTACGCACACGGGCTGGCTGTGGGCGCAGGGCGCGCTTGCCGTCGTCCTCGTCGTGCTGGCCCTGCCGGGCCGCCGCCGCACCGTCGACGACGACCTTCCGGAGGAGCCCGCCGCGGTGCCCGCCCAGCCGGTCGCCGGCGAGGGCCGCCGCGCGCGCAGGCTGCGGGCCGCCCAGGAGTCGCAGGAGGCCGAGGAGGCGCAGCAGCCAACGGCCGCTGCCGCCCCGCAGGAGGCCCCGGCGGTGCCGCAGCAGCAGGCGTACGACGACCAGTGGGGCACTGCCAACGCCTATGCGGGCGCCGACTACGCGGCCCCTCAGCAGGAGCAGTACCAGGGCGGCCAGTACCAGGCGGGCTCGTACGAGCAGCCCTACCAGGCCGACCCGTACCAGGCCGACCCCTTCGCGCCGGGCGGCCAGGGCCAGTACGACCCCTACGCCTACGACGGGCAGGCCCAGCCGCAGTCGCCGCAGCACTCGTACGAGCCGCAGCAGCCGACCGCGCCGCCGTACCAGCCGTACGAGCAACAGCCGCCGTACGAGCCGCAGTCGCCTCCGTACGGACAGGAGCCCTACGGCAGCCCCGAGCACCGGCCCGACAGTGAGCGCCCCGACGGGAGCCAGCAGTGAACCGCACCACCCTGTCCCTGATCGCCGTGGGCACCGCGCTCGCCGCCGTCACCGGCTTCGCCGCGCTCAACGCGCCGGACGCCTCCACCGACGGCGGGGCGAAGACGGCGGCGGAGCGGCCCGTCGAGCGGTCGAGTCTGCTCTGCCCCGCGCCGAGTTCCTCGGACCTCGCGGAGACGACGTACACCTCCTTCACACCGAAGTCAGCCAAGTCGGCCGGGGGAGAGGGCAAGGGAGCGGCCGAACTGCGCCCCGCCACCCGTGAGTCGGACGAGGGCGGCAAGGACAAGAAGGACAAGGACGACAAGGGCAAGCGCGACAAGAAGGTGCCCGCGCCCGAGGCCCCGGGCAAGCCCGTGACCGGGGAGGCCGTCGGCGCCGGGGCGCCCGCGCTCGTCGGCTCGGCGGACGGCGCGCTCGCGCCCGGCTGGGTGACGCAGCAGACCACGACGGTCGCCGCGGGAGCCGGGCGGGGCGTGCAGGGCGTTGCCTGCTCGGCGCCCGACACGGACTTCTGGTTCCCGGGGACGAGCACCGCCAAGGACCGCAGCGACTACGTCCATCTGACCAACCCGGATGACACCGCGGCCGTCGTGAACATCGAGTTGTACGGCCCGGAGGGCGCCCTCAAGTCCGAGGCGGGCGACGAGATTCCGGTGCCTCCGCACTCCAGCGTCCCGGTCCTCCTGTCCACTCTGGCGGATGAGCCGGAGACGAATCTGACGGCCCATGTCACCGCGCGCACCGGCCGCGTCGGCGCCTCCGTGCAGGCGGCCGACGACAAGCTGGGCGGCGACTGGCTGGCCGCGTCCGCCGACCCGTCGGGCAGCGTCGTGCTGCCGGGCATCCCGAAGGACGCGACGGCGGTGCGCCTGGTGGCCTTCGCGCCCGGTGAGGACGACGCGGACCTGAAGGTGTCGCTCGCGGGGGCGAACGGCTCGATCGTTCCGGCTGGGCACGAGACGCTGCACGTCAAGAGCGGGATGACGGCCGCGGTCGACCTCGGCAACGTCACGCGCGGGGAGGCAGGTTCGCTCGTGCTCACGCCGACCGAGGAGTCGGCGCCGATCGTGGCGGCGCTGCGGGTCACGCGCGGCAAGGGCGCCAAGCAGGAGACGGCCTTCATTCCGGCGACGAGCCCGGTGGGGAACCGCGCGACGGCCGCCGACAATCGCGCCAAGGGGTCGACGTTGTCGCTGGTGGCGCCGGGCAAGACGGCTGCGAAGGTGCGGGTGACCGCGTCGGCCGGCAGCGGGGGCGGTACGCCGAAGACCGAGACGTACACCATCAAGGCAGGCACGACGATGGCGGTCGAGCCGCCGGTGCCGGACGGGCTCAAGGGCGCGTACGCGCTGACGGTGGAGCACGTCTCGGGCACGGTGTACGCGGCGCGGACGCTCGAACTGCCGGAGGACGGCGTGCCGATGTTCACCGTGCAGACGCTGCCGGACGACCGGGGGACGGTCGGCGTGCCGGAGGCGGAGCAGGAGCTTTCGGTCCTGCAGGACTGAGCCGGGGCCGAGTTCGGGACTGCATCAGGCCTGGTTCAGGGATGAGCTCGGGGCGGGCCGGCCGGCGGGCGGGCGTCGGGCCGGTCAGTCCTCGCCGTAGCGCGGGTCCACCGACTCGGGGGACAGGCCCAGGAGTTCGGCGACCTGCTCCACGACCACCTCGTGCACGAGGGCGGCGCGCTCGTCGCGGCTCTTGGTGCGGATTTCGACCGGTCGCCGGTAGATCACCACCCGCGCGGCCCGCTCGCCCTGCGCGGCGGACGTGCCGCCCAGCGGGACGCTCTCGTCGCTCCACCCCTCGGCGTCGTCCTGCTTGCCGTCGAGACGGGGTACATCGAGCACCAGGAAATCGATCTCGGTGAGCTGCGGCAGGCGGCGCTCGAGCCGCTCGACGGAGTCCCGCACCAGATCCGCGAACACCTCGCCCCTGCTGGCCGAGAGCGGCACCTGGGGCGGCGCCACGGGGCCGCGCATGCCCCGGCCGTGGCGGTCGCGGCGGCGGGGCCTGGGATCGGTGTCGCGGGGCGGTACGGGCTTGTCCATCACTGAGGAAGCGTAGTCCTCCGCACCGACAGCGGCCGCCCCGGCGCGGCCGGTCCCGCCCGGACCGGCCCGCGGCAGCCTGCACCGGCCGGGACAGGCCCCCGACCACCTCGGTTGGCGACCTGTCGCTCGATGACCGTTCCGGACAGCCTTCGGCTCGATTCTGTAGCCCTGCGAGACCGTCATCCTCATGGCAAATGACGGCATTTGAGCCAAGTGGTGACCGGATTCAACACCGGTGACTGCTGTGCCCCCTGGGGTCCTCGCAGGTCAGCGCGGCGGCGCGGGCGCCCGTTGTGCGCGGGCTCACGCCACGACACGGTGGAGTGACCTGGTGGAGAGTCGTCGCGGCCCGCTCAAGAGTGCGGTACCGTCCAACGTCGTGAGCCCTGTACGTCGCTGTTCGCGCACCGCTTGCGGCCGTCCCGCCGTCGCGACGCTGACGTACGTCTACGCGGACTCGACCGCGGTACTCGGACCGCTCGCGACCTACGCCGAACCCCACTGCTACGACCTGTGCGCCGAGCACTCCGAGCGCCTCACCGCCCCGCGCGGCTGGGAGGTCGTCCGGCTCACCGACGGTTCGGGCCCGTCCCGCCCCAGCGGCGACGACCTGGAGGCGCTGGCCAACGCGGTCAGGGAAGCGGCCAGGCCCCAGGAGCGCGCGGCGGAGGCCGGCGGCAGCGGGCCCAGGGCGGCGGACCCGATGGAGGTCGCACGGCGCGGCCATCTGCGGGTGCTGCGGTCGCCCGAGTCCTGACCCTGTCCTCCTGAGGCTCCTTCGGCTTCTCTTCTGCCACCTCCTTGTTGGCGTTTTGCCGCCTCCTTGTTGGCAATGTTTCGTCTTCAACAGCCTTTGCTGTCCGGAGCATTGACTTCCCCTTGGCGCGGACACGAGCATGCGGAACCCGTTGAAGATCGCCGGGAGGTCCGCTTGTTCGTCCAGGAACTGCACCCCGTAGCCGCTTCGCTGGGCCTGTCCGCGCTGGTCGCGGCGCTGCCCTTGGTGACCGTCCTCGTCCTGCTCGGCGCCGTCCGCATGAAGGCGCACCTCGCGGGCCTCATCGGCCTTGCCGTCGCCGTCCTGGTCGCCTGGCTCGCCTACGGCATGCCGCTCGGCCAGACGCTCTCCAGCGGCGCCCAGGGCGTGCTGTTCGGGCTCTTCCCCATCATGTGGATCGTCGTCAACGCCCTTTGGGTGTACCGGATGACGGTCCGCACCCAGCACTTCGACATCCTCCGCCGCTCCTTCGGCCGGCTCTCCGCGGACCCGCGCATCCAGGCCCTCGTCATCGCCTTCTGCTTCGGCGCACTGCTCGAGGCGCTCGCCGGGTTCGGTGCGCCCGTCGCCATCAGCGCCGTGATGTTGGTCGCCCTCGGCTTCGACCCCACGAAGGCGGCGATCGTCGCCCTCGTCGCCAACACGGCTCCGGTCGCCTTCGGCGCCATGGGTACGCCGGTCGTGACCCTCGCCCAGGTGACCGGGCTGCCCCTGGACTCCGTCGCCGAGGTCGTCGGCCGCCAGACCCCGTTGCTCGCCCTGGTCGTGCCGCTCCTCCTTGTCGTCCTCGTGGACGGCAGGCGGGGGCTGCGGGAGACCTGGCTGCCCGCCCTGGCCTGTGGATTCGCCTTCGCCGTCGCGCAGTTCGCCGCTTCCAACTACGTCTCCGCGCAACTCGCCGACATCGGCGCGGCCCTGGCGGGTGCGGCCGCCCTCGTCGCCGTGCCCAGCGCGCGCAAGCCGGCCGCCGAGACTGTGCGGGCCGCGGTCCTCACCGGCGTACGCAGCGACGACCTGGACGCGGAGGACCCGCGCCCCGAAGTGCTGCGCGCCTACGCCCCGTACGCGCTCATCGTCGCCGTCTTCTCGGTCGCGCAGATCCCGGCCGTGAAGGACTTCCTGGCGAAGGCCACCCAGATCTTCGACTGGCCCTTCCTGAATGTCGCGGCGCCCGGCGGCGAACCCGTCGGCGCCAACACCTTCACGCTCCCGCTCGTGTCCACCGGTGGGACGCTCGTGCTGCTCGCCGGACTGTGTACGGCAGTTGTCCTCGGCGTGCACGCGCGCGTGGCGGTCAAGGAGTGGGTCGCGACCGTCCATGAGCTGCGTTTCGCGATCCTCACCGTCACCTCCGTGCTCGCCCTCGCGTACGTCATGAACCTCTCCGGACAGGCCGCCGTCATCGGGCACTTCGTGGCCGCGGCGGGCGCCGGACTCGCCTTCCTGTCGCCGGTGCTCGGCTGGTTCGGCGTCGCGGTCACGGGCTCCGACACCTCGGCCAACGCGCTCTTCGGCGCCCTTCAAGTGACGGCGGCCCGCCAGTCCGGGCTTTCGCCGGAACTCCTCGCGGCCGCCAACAGCTCCGGCGGCGTACTCGGAAAGATGATCTCGCCGCAGAATCTGACGATCGCGTGCGCGGCCGTCGGCCTCGCCGGCAAGGAGGGCGATCTGCTGCGCAAGGTGCTGCCTTGGAGCCTCGGGCTGCTCCTGGTGATGTGTCTGATCGTGGTCGCGCAGAGCACCGTGGTGCTCGGTTGGATGCTGCCGTAGTTCTTTCGGCCGCTGTCGTAGTTCCTTCGGCGACCCCGCGGGTGGGCCTGACTGTCGGTGCGGACGGGTACTTTTGACGGACCGCGCAGAATCCCAGAGAGGCTTGGCAGTGGCTGATCTTTCGCAGCTCGTGAAGGCGTACGACGTACGTGGAGTGGTTCCCGACCAGTGGGACGAGTCGCTCGCAGAGCTGTTCGGCGCTGCCTTCGTGCAGGTCACCGGCGCTGAGGCGATCGTGATCGGGCATGACATGCGGCCCTCTTCGCCGGGCCTTTCGCGGGCGTTCGCGCGCGGCGCCGCGGCGCGTGGCGTGGACGTCACGGAGATCGGTCTGTGCTCGACGGACCAGCTGTACTACGCCTCCGGAGCCCTCGATCTGCCAGGCGCGATGTTCACGGCGTCGCACAACCCCGCAAAGTACAACGGAATCAAGATGTGCCGCTCGGGCGCCGCCCCGGTCGGCCAGGACACCGGTCTCTCCGAGATCCGCACCCTGGTCGAGGGGTGGTCCGAGACCGGAGCCCCCGCCGTGGCCGCCGGGACGACCCCGGGTCGGATCACGCAGCGCGACACCCTCACCGACTACGCGGCCCACCTGCTGGGGCTGGTCGACCTGACCTCGATCCGCCCCCTGAAGGTGGTCGTGGACGCGGGCAACGGCATGGGCGGGCACACCGTCCCGACCGTCTTCGACGGCCTGCCGCTCACGCTGGTGCCGATGTACTTCGAGCTGGACGGCACCTTCCCGAACCACGAGGCCAACCCGCTGGACCCGGCCAACATCGTGGACCTCCAGAAGAAGGTGCGCGCCGAGGGCGCCGACCTGGGCATCGCCTTCGACGGCGACGCCGACCGCTGCTTCGTGGTGGACGAGAGCGGCGACCCGGTGTCGCCCTCCGCGATCACCGCCCTGGTCGCCGCGCGCGAGCTCGCCAAGCACGGCGGCAAGGGCACCGTCATCCACAACCTGATCACCTCGTGGTCCGTGCCGGAGGTCGTGAAGGAGAACGGCGGCACCCCCGTCCGTACCCGCGTCGGCCACTCCTTCATCAAGCAGGAGATGGCCACCACCGGCGCGATCTTCGGCGGTGAGCACTCGGCGCACTACTACTTCAAGGACTTCTGGAACGCCGACACGGGCATGCTCGCCGCCCTGCACGTCCTCGCCGCCCTCGGCGGCCAGGACGGGCCGCTGTCCGGGCTGGTGGCGCAGTACGACCGTTACGCGGGCTCGGGCGAGATCAACTCCACGGTGGACGACCAGGCCGGCCGGCTCGCCGCGATCAAGACCGCGTACGAGGGCAAGGAAGGCGTCACCCTGGACGAGCTGGACGGCCTGACCGTCACGGCCGCCGACTGGTGGTTCAACGTACGCCCGTCCAACACCGAGCCCCTCCTGCGGCTGAACGCGGAGGCACGCGACGAGGCCACGATGGCGAAGGTCCGCGACGAGGCGCTGGCCATCATCCGGGGCTGATCTCCGGCTGATCTCCGGCCGTTCCCGGTCGCAGCACAGGAAGACAGCGGGCAGGTCGCGCCTCGACCAGCCCGCTGTCACCGCCCAGCGGTACGCTGACCAGGCCGCATCCACCCGCCCGAAGGGACCACGCCATGCCGCTCGAAGCCGGCCTCCTGGAGATCCTCGCCTGCCCGGCCTGCCATGCCCCCCTCAAGGAGGCGGACAGCGAGCTGCTCTGCACCGGCAAGGACTGCGGCCTGGCCTACCCCGTCAAGGACGGCATCCCGGTCCTCCTGGTCGACGAGGCCCGCCGCCCCGCCTGAGGACCCACGCGAGAGCATCACCGGCCCCACGCGAGAGCAACACCCGGCACCGGCACATCGGAGGCTGACCCCCTTGCTCGACGAATCGCTGCTCGACGACCCCGAAGCGCTGGCCCGCGCCGACCGCCGCGGCCTGCTGCGCGGCGCCGCCGAGGCCGGCGCCCGGGTGCGCACGGCCGTGCGGTACGCCGTCGAGGCGGGGGTCATGGACCTCAAGCCGGAGGGCCGCCCCCGCGCCATCCTCATCGCGGGGCCCGGTACCGCCGCCGGTTCGGTCGCCGACCTGATCGGCACCCTCGCGGGCGGCGGCTGCCCGGTGTCCCGGCTGCACCCCACCGGAGTCGCCCCCGCCGCGGGCGCCCTGCGCTGGACGCTGCCGGGCTGGGTCGGCCCCGTGGACCTCCTGCTCATCGCCACCCCGGACGGCACCGAACCCGGCCTCGAGCTCCTGGTCGACCAGGCCTACCGCCGCGGCTGCACCGTCGCCAGCGTGGCCCCGGCCCGCTCCCCGCTGACCGAAGCGGTGGGCGGCAAGCACGGCCTCGCCGTGGCCATGGCGACGGCGCCCTTCGAGGCCGAGGAGTACGAGCAGGCGGCCGCCGGGGCCGACGCCCTGTGGGCCCTGCTCACCCCACTGCTCGCCCTGCTCGACCGCACCGGCCTGATCGCCGCGCCGCCGGACACCCTGCAGAAGATCGCAGACCGGCTCGACACCACCGCGGAGCGCTGCGGCCCCACCGTGGCTACGTACAGCAATCCCGCCAAGACCCTCGCGGCCGAGCTCACCGAGAGCCTGCCGCTGATCTGGACCGAGGGCCCCCTCGCGGGCCCGGCCGGCCGCCGCTTCGCCGCCTGCCTCGCCGAGCTCGCGGGCAGCCCCGCGCTCGCCGCCGAGCTGCCCGAGGCGCTGCCCGCGCACGGCAGGCTGCTCACCGGGGGCCTGGCCGCGGGCGCCGACCCGGACGACTTCTTCCGCGACCGGGTGGACGAACCGCAGGCCCTGCGCGCCCGTGCCGTGCTGCTCCGCGAGGGCTCCGTCGGCAGCCTCAGCGCGGCCCCGGCCGCCCGCGAGCTGGCGCTCAGCCATGACGTCGCGATCAGCGAGCTCGCACCCGACGAGGAGGAAGGCGAGCGCACCGGACTCGAGTCGCTCGCCGAGCTGATCGCCATCACGGATTTCGCCGCCGTTTACCTGGCGCTTGCATCGGGGGACCGATGATCTTGGGGGGACCGACCCGACTCGGGGGAACCGACCCGACCGACGACGTCGGCTGACCCAAGGCCCGGCCCAAGGCCAAAGCCCGATCGCGGGCCCGCCCGGCCGGACACACGGTCAGCGACCGCGTACGAAAGAAGCATCATGGACCGCCTCACCAACACCGTCCGCCCCTACGCCTGGGGTTCGACCACCGCCATCCCCCAGCTCCTCGGCATCGAGCCGACCGGTGAGCCGCAGGCCGAGATGTGGATGGGCGCCCACCCGGGCGCGCCCTCGCACCTCGAGCGCGGTCCGCTGAACGAGGTCATCGCCGCCGACCCCGAGCAGGAGCTGGGCCCCGAGGCGGTCGCCAAGTTCGGCCCCCGGCTGCCGTTCCTGCTGAAGATCCTCGCGGCCGGCGCCCCCCTCTCCCTCCAGGTGCATCCCAACCTCGCGCAGGCGAAGGAGGGTTACGCCGACGAGGAGGCGCGCGGCGTCCCGATCGACGCCCCGCACCGCAACTACAAGGACGCCAACCACAAGCCCGAACTCATCTGCGCGCTCACGCCCTTCGACGGCCTGTGCGGCTTCCGCGCCCCGGACCAGGCGGCCCGCTTCCTGGAGACCCTGGACGTCGACGGCCTCAAGCCGTACGTCGACATCCTGTCCGCGCACCCCGAAGAGGCGGCCCTGCGCGAGGTCCTGACCGCCGTGCTTTCCGCGGACCGGGACGAGATGGCGGCCACGGTCACCGAGGCCGCCGCGGCCTGCGAGCGCCTCGGCGGTCCGTACGCGCCGTATGCGTCGATCGCCCGCCACTACCCGGGCGACCCGGGCGTCATCGCCGCAATGCTGCTCAATTACGTCCAACTCCAGCCCGGCGAGGCCCTGTTCCTCGGCGCCGGCGTGCCGCACGCGTACCTGGACGGCCTGGGTGTCGAAATCATGGCGAACTCGGACAACGTACTCCGTTGCGGACTGACCCCGAAGCACGTCGACGTGCCCGAACTCCTGCGCATCGTCCGCTTCGAGGCCACCGACCCCGGCGTGCTGCGGCCCGAGGCGAGCGCGGACGGCGAAGAGGTCTATGAGACGCCGATCGACGAGTTCCGGCTGTCCCGCTACGTCCTCGCGGAGGACTCGGCGCCGCGCGACCTGACGGCACGTACGCCCCAGATCATGCTCTGCACGGCGGGGACGGTGCGGGCCGGCGAGCTGGAACTGGCGCCGGGGCAGTCGGCCTTCGTGCCCGCCGGGGACAAGGCAGAGATTTCCGGAAACGGCACCCTCTTCCGGGCCACCGTGGTGGCCTGACGCACCACTGTCCCCGCGTGCTGCAACAATGACCCACCGTTCAGCAGACGAGTACCCGGGTAGCGAATACCCGGGTACGTACGAGCACGTACGAAGGGACAGCGGGCACACATGAGCGCGTCAGGCGGGACCAAGGCGATCGTGGCGGCACTCGCCGCCAACCTCGCGATCGCGGTAGCGAAGTTCGTGGCGTTCCTCTTCAGTGGCTCGTCGTCGATGCTCGCGGAGAGCGTGCACTCGCTCGCCGACTCGGGCAACCAGGGCCTGCTGCTGCTCGGCGGCAAGAAGGCCCAGCGCGAGGCGACCCCGCAGCACCCCTTCGGGTATGGCCGCGAGCGCTACATCTACGCCTTCCTGGTCTCGATCGTGCTCTTCTCGGTCGGCGGCATGTTCGCGATCTACGAGGGCTACGAGAAGATCAAGAACCCGCACGAGATCAGCCACTGGTACTGGCCGGTCGGGGTCCTGGTGTTCGCGATCATCGCCGAATCCTTCTCCTTCCGTACGGCCATCAAGGAGTCCAACCAGATCCGCGGCAAGCAGTCGTGGAAGGACTTCATCCGCCGCGCCAAGGCCCCCGAGCTGCCGGTCGTCCTCCTCGAGGACCTGGGTGCGCTCATCGGTCTGGTCCTCGCCCTCGCGGGCGTCGGCGTCGCGCTGGCCACCAACAACGGAGTCTGGGACGGCATCGGGACCCTCTGCATCGGCATCCTGCTCATCCTGATCGCGATCGTCCTGGCCGCGGAGACCAAGTCCCTGCTGCTCGGCGAGGCCGCGGGCACGGACGAGGTCAAGAAGATCGAGGACGCCCTGGTCGACGGCGACACGGTCACCCGGGTCATCCACATGCGCACGCTCCACCTCGGCCCGGAGGAGCTCCTGGTAGCGGCCAAGGTCGCGGTCCAGCACGACGACACGGCGGCCGAGGTCGCGTCCGCGATCAACGCCGCCGAGGAGCGCATCCGCACGGCCGTGCCGATCGCCCGCGTGATCTACCTGGAGCCGGACATCTACAGCGAGTCGGCGGCCGCGGCGGGCACCAATCCGGCGAAGTCGCCGGGCGGCCCGATGCCTGACACCGGTCACTGATTTCTGCTCGTACGTGGATGGGGCTCGCACCGAATTCGGTGCGAGCCCCATCCACGTACAGGACCGGTGCGAGCCCTACTGGATCTCGCGCAGGACTTCGATGATCGCCGGCTCGTCCGGAGCCGCCATCAGCCGCTCCCGGAAGCCGGAGTCCATCAACTTCCTCGAGAGCAGCGCCAGGATCCGCAGGTGCTCATCACCGGCCGCCGCCTCCGGCACCGAGATCATGAAGATGAGCTTGGCCTTCGTACCGTCGAGGGCACCCCACTCGATGCCCTCGGCGGACCGCGCGAACCCGACCGTCGGCGAGGTCACCGCATCGGTCTTGGCGTGCGGGATGGCGATCTCCTCGCCGAGCCCGGTGGTGCCCTGGGCCTCGCGGCGCAGGGCGGTCTGCACGAGCTCTTCCTCATCCGCGACATTGCCCGTACGGGCCAGCATGGCGGCCATCTCGCGGATCGCGGACTCCTTGTCGGTGGAGTCCAGCTGGGTCTTTACGGTCTGGTGGGTGAGGTAGCCGGAGAGCACCTCGTCCTCGCCCGGACCGCTGCCCGCTGCGGCACTCGTGTGCGGGGCGTCGGTCACGGCCGCGGGGGCCTTCGAACCTGAGACGGCGCCGGCGGCGCCTGCCCCGACTCCGGCCAGTGCGGGTTCCCTGACCAGAGCCGGCTCCCCGGCCGAGCGACCCTGCCTGCGCAGCTTGATCTCGATCAGGGCGTTGGTGGTGAACGCCGTGACGACCACACCGATGGCGATGGCGACGAAGAACATGGCGACGTTCCCGATGGCGCCGAACAGCGAGACGATCGGACCACCGTGTGCCACCGAGTCCTCGACCCCGGCTACACCAGCGATGGCGCCGGCCACCGCGCCACCCAGCATGTTCGCGGGGATGACCTGGGCAGGCCGAGCGGCAGCGAAGGGAATGGCACCTTCGGAGATTCCGAAGAAGCCCATGAACAGGGCTGCGATACCAGTCTCCCGCTCCTGCTCGCTGTAGAGCTTGCGGCGCAGGACGGTGGCCAGACCCTGGCCGAGCGGCATCACCGGGATCGCGGCGGCGGCCATACCCATCACCGCGTTGTTGGTGCCGATGAGGCCGACAGCGGCGAGGAACGCGGTCTTGTTGACCGGGCCGCCCATGTCGAAGGAGATCATCAGGCCGATGATGGCCCCGAGCACGATGGCGCTCGAACCGGTCATCCCGTTCAGCCAGTCGGTCAGTTGCGTGAACACCCACGAGATGGGCTGACCGATCACGTAGATGTAGAAGAGGCCCAAGGCCAGCGTCGACACGATCGGGATCACAATGATCGGCATGATCGGCTGGATGAACTTGGGGACCTTGACCTTCTTGATCCACAGCACCAGATACCCGGCGAGGAAGCCGGTGACGATGGCGCCGAGGAAGCCCGCGTTGGCGTCGGCCCCGTAGATGCCCACGGCATCGGCGGCGAGGAAGCCACCGATCATGCCCGGCACGAGGGCTGGACGGTCAGCGAGTGCGTAGGCGATGTAGCCGGAGAAGATCGGCAGCATCAGCTTGAAGCCGGTCTCGCCGAGCTTGCTGACGTAGAACCAGAAGGTGTCTTCCGGGATCTTCAGGCCGCCATCGGTGCCGGGGGCGGCATGTCCACCCAAAGACAGCGAGACGGCGAGCAGCAGACCACCCACCACGACGAACGGAATCATGTACGAGACGCCGTTCATCAGCGCCTTGTATGCCTGACTCCGCTCCTTGCCGCCGCCGCCCCCACCGCCGCTGGCGGGCGCGGCCCCAGCCTGCTGGACGGGCGCCTTCTGCACCTCTTCGAAGAGCTGCTCCGGGCGGTGAATGCCGTCGGCGACCGGGACGCGGAGCACCTTCTTCCCGGCGAAGCGATCGAGGTCGACCTCCTTGTCGGCGGCGATGATCACGCCGTCCGCTTGCCTGACATCGTTGTCAGTGAGGACGTTCTCGGCCCCGATCGAGCCCTGCGTCTCCACCTTCATGTCGATGCCGAGACTGTCGGCGGCCTGCTGTAGCTTTTCCGCCGCCATGTAGGTGTGAGCGATGCCGGTCGGGCAAGCGGTCACCGCGACCAACTTCCTCTGCCCACCCTTGCTCGCGTCCACTGGGGGGTCGCCCGGACTGGTCACGTTGGATCTCCTAACGCCTTCGGCACCAAGATCGCGCATATGTGTTCCCGATCTTCAGGCATCCTGCAACAGATAAGCGCACAATCAAAGTCCAAAAGTCCCGAATTAGAGCGGGTTAGTCCCGTTTGGCCCAGTCGTGGAGCGGCCGGAGGGGGACTGGGGCTCACTGGGCCGATCGGTGTAGATTCGTGACCAGAGCCAGACGTCGCTGCTGATGGCGGTCGGGCGGTCCGCATCGCGGGTCGGCCGAGGGAGAGAGGGCCTCCGACGGACTGCGCTGCGAGCGTCCCGGGCACGCGTGTGTCCGCCGCCGCAGAACAGCCATGCCCAAGCTCTCGACCAACCACGAGGAGCAGCTCGTTATGACCACTGTCGACAACCGACAGGACTTCAAGGTCGCCGACCTCTCGCTTGCCGAGTTCGGCCGCAAGGAGATCACGCTCGCCGAGCATGAGATGCCCGGCCTGATGTCGATCCGCAAGGAGTTCGCCGCCACGCAGCCGCTGGCCGGCGCCCGCATCATGGGCTCGCTGCACATGACCGTGCAGACCGCCGTCCTGATCGAGACCCTGGTCGCCCTGGGCGCCGAGGTCCGCTGGGTCTCTTGCAACATCTTCTCCACCCAGGACCATGCCGCCGCGGCGATCGCGGTGGGTCCCAACGGCACCCCGGACAACCCGCAGGGCATCCCGGTGTTCGCCTGGAAGGGCGAGACGCTGGAGGAGTACTGGTGGTGCACGGAGCAGGCGCTGACCTGGCCGAACAGCCCCACCGGCGGCCCGAACATGATCCTGGACGACGGCGGCGACGCCACGCTCCTGGTGCACAAGGGCGTCGAGTACGAGAAGGCCGGCAAGGTCCCCTCCGTCGAGACGGCCGAGAACGACGAGCACCGCGTCATCCTGCAGCTCCTCAACCGCACCATCACCGAGGGCTCGCAGAAGTGGACGAAGCTCGCCTCGGAGATCCGCGGTGTGACGGAGGAGACCACCACCGGTGTCCACCGTCTGTATGAGATGCACCGTGACGGGACGCTGCTGTTCCCGGCGATCAACGTCAACGACGCGGTGACGAAGTCGAAGTTCGACAACAAGTACGGCTGCCGTCACTCGTTGATCGACGGCATCAACCGTGGCACCGACGTGCTGATCGGCGGCAAGACCGCGGTCGTGTTCGGGTACGGCGATGTGGGCAAGGGCTGTGCGGAGTCGCTGCGCGGCCAGGGCGCCCGCGTCATCGTCACGGAGATCGACCCGATCTGCGCGTTGCAGGCGGCGATGGACGGCTACCAGGTCACCACGCTGGACGAGGTCGTCGACAAGGCCGACATTTTCGTCACCACGACCGGCAACAAGGACATCATCATGGCGAGCGACATGGCCAAGATGAAGCACCAGGCGATCGTCGGGAACATCGGTCACTTCGACAACGAGATCGACATGGCCGGCCTGGCCCAGATCCCGGGCATCGTCAAGGACGAGGTCAAGCCGCAGGTCCACACCTGGACGTTCCCCGACGGCAAGGTCCTCATCGTGCTGTCCGAGGGCCGTCTGCTGAACCTGGGCAACGCCACCGGGCACCCCTCCTTCGTGATGTCCAACAGCTTCGCGGACCAGACCCTCGCCCAGATCGAGCTGTTCACCAAGCCCGAGGAGTACCCGACCGACGTCTACGTGCTGCCCAAGCACCTGGACGAGAAGGTCGCCCGCCTCCACCTCGACGCCCTCGGCGTGAAGCTCACCGAACTGCGACAGGAGCAGGCCGACTACATCGGCGTGAAGGTCGAGGGCCCGTACAAGTCCGACCACTACCGCTACTGACCGGCAGCCGGTCCCGGCCCCCGCGCCGCGGACCGGCCCGTCAGCCGCACGTGACGCAGGCCCTCGCCCCCGCGGCGGGGGCCTGCCCCCATGAAGGCCCGACACGGTACCCACCAGGGACCGCCCCACGGCCCCGAGCAAGGACCGACACCGATGCCCCGCGGCCGCTACTCGCTCCACGACCCGCACGACCACACCCCCCTCGGCGAAGAACACTTCCACTGCGCACCCGGCCCCTCCGGCTGGCGCTACGTCTCCCAACTCACCGCCCCCTCCGGCGATCACACCGGCTCCGTCGACCTGGCCCTCGACGAACTCGGCCGCCCCATCCGCCTCGCACTCCACGCCGCGAGCTGGCAGGTCCGCGGCGCCGCCCTCGACGGCGTGACCTGGGTACGCACCGACCCCACCGGCACCCACGCCACAGAAGGCAACGTCCCGGCCCATGCCTTCTCCGGCGCATCCCCCGCTTTCCTGATCGCCACATCCCGGCTGCTGCGCCTGACGCCCGGCGCCCCCGCCACCCGCGTACGCCTCGTCCGCTTCACCGAACCGGTCCTCGCCCCACGCACCCTCGACCAGTCCTGGGCACTGCTGAATAGCGAAGCACACGCCACTGACAACGGCCCGCTGGCCGTGGACGAATACCAGGTCACAGCCCTGGACACCGGCGAACAGGCCAGCATCCACATCGCCGGCGACGTGGTCCTAGCAGCCCCCGGCATCGAGCTGGAACACCTCGAAACCCCACCGTCGACGTTCCCGTAACGCCATCCGACGAACGCACCCAGGCCGCACCCGAAACACACCGGCAGCCGCCAACTCCGCTCCCTACGCGGGCGGTACGAACCCAGTGGCCGACGGAGTCTCGCCCTCACGCCCAGCGGGCGGCGCCACCTGAGCCGAAGGCTCCGGCCGATACGACGGCTGCACGGGACGGTCCTGCCGTACCGACGCTTCGTACGAGGGCACATTCGCCCCCATGTGCCCCTGCACACCCGGCGGCACCGCCCCAGCACCTGCCGCGTTGGGCATCGCGACCGCCGGCACCCCACCGCCCCCGAAAGCCTTGTGCGCATCCCGCGCCTGCCGCTCATTCACCACGGCCGCCAAATAGGCCGCCGGCGGCACATCCGGCGGAGCCGGCGCCCCGGTGCACGCCGCGAGATCACCGGCCAGCCGCTCGGCCATCGACCAGCCGATCTGCGGATCGAGCTGCCCCATCCGCGTCAGGTACTGACGTATCGCCAGCCACAACCCATCCGGCACCCCCGACAGATCCAGTCCGGCGAACCGCCCCACCAACCAGGGCGGAGGCGGCGGCACAAAGGGCATACGCCCCGCCGGCACCCGCTCCCGCACGACGAGCGTCCCCGCGAACACATCCCCGAGCCGCCGCCCCCGCGCCGACACCAGCGACGCGATACAGGCGACGACCCCGAAGGTCCCCAGAATCTCGATCAGGCCCATCGCCCCGCGCACCAGCGCATGCCGGAACCGAATGGGCCCTCCGTCGTCCCGCACCACCCGCAGCCCACAGGCCAGCTTCCCCAGCGACCGGCCATGACTCAGGGTCTCCACGGCGATAGGCCCACCCACCAGCACCAGCAGAAAGCTGGCCACCGATATGGCAGCGGCGGCCGCGGCATCGAGCGACGCCGTCGCGGCCAACAGCCCGATGGACACAGCGATGTACGCCGCCATCGCCACCGCCAGATCGATCAGGACGGCCAGCGCCCGGCTCGGCAGCTTCGCGGCCCGCAGCTCAAGCGCCACCGCCTCACCCGTCACAAGCTCACTCACGTATGCCGCCCTTCCTGCCCTGCCCCTGGAACCGCCAGTCTGCCAAGCTGAGTGCGCATCGCGCCTGCGGCCGCCGGCCGCAGTAGAAGGGGAGCAGCCGACTGATGGACCTGGACGTCTTCGTCTCCGCCCACCGAGCCGAGTGGGACCGGTTGGACGCACTCCTGCGCCGCCAGCGCCGCCTCACGGGCGCCGAGGCCGACGAACTCGTCGTGCTCTATCAACGCACCACCACCCACCTCTCCCTGATCCAGTCCAGCGCGCCCGACCCCCAGCTCACCGGCCGCCTGACCCAACTGGTGGCCCGCGCGCGCAGCGCCGTGACCGGCACGCGCCGCGCCACCTGGCGCGACGTCACACGCTTCCTCTCCGCGGGTTTCCCCGCAGCGATGTACCGCACGCGCCATTGGTGGGTACCCACCGCACTCCTGTCGACCGCAGTGGCCATCCTGATCGGCTGGTGGATCGGCACGCACCCCGAAGTCCAGTCCTCGATCGGGGCCCCGGAGGCCCTCCGCGAGATGACCCGCCCCGGAGGCCAGTACGAGACGTACTACTCCAGCCATCCCGCAGCGTCCTTCGCCGCACAGGTCTGGACGAACAACGCCCAGGCCGCCGCGATGTGCCTGGTCCTGGGCGCGTTCCTCTGTTTCCCGGTCATCTGGATCCTCTTCCAGAACATGCTCAACCTCGGCGTAGGCATCGGCTTGATGTCCTCAGCCGGCCGGCTTGATACGTTCCTCGGTCTGGTCCTGCCGCACGGCCTGCTCGAGCTCACCGCAGTCTTCGTAGCCGCCGGCACGGGCCTCCGCCTCGGCTGGACCCTCATCGACCCCGGCCCCCGCACCCGGCGCACGGCCCTCGCCGAAGAAGGCCGAGCGGCCCTCGGCATGGCCATCGGCCTCGCCCTGATCCTCTTCGTCTCAGGCGCCATCGAGGGCTTCGTGACCCCATCGGGCCTGCCCACCTGGGCCCGCATCGGGATCGGCATCGCGGCCGAACTCGCTTTCCTTCTGTACGTCTACGTCCTCGGCGGCAGGGCGACCCGAGCCGGCGAGACAGGCGACCTCGCCAGGGCAGAGCGCAGCGCCGGCCTCCCCACTGCGGCGTGATGTGCGTCGGCCCCTGCTGAGCTGCTACTGTCCTCTCCGCCCCGCAAAAAGTCGTTGACACGGCTGGCGCGGGGAGGTAGATTCGAACAGTTGCCTCGAACTAGACAGGTTCGACCGCAACAGTTAGCATCTGTCTGCTTCGGAAATTCTCATTTCCAATGAAGCCTCTCCCGATTCATTAGAGCGAGCCGCTGGTCAAACCGGCGGAAAGCCTCTGATAAAGTCGGATCAGCCGAAAGGTGAATGGCTCCCAACGGCCACGGATTCGAATTCCACACCGGAAACGGAATGGGAAAAGGATCTGGTAGAGTTGGAAACGCCGAAAGGGAAAGCGCGAAAGCGAAAACCTGGAAAGCGCCGAGGAAGTCGGACACGAAAGCGTCTGATAGAGTCGGAAACGCAAGACCGAAGGGAAGCGCCCGGAGGAAAGCCCGAGAGGGTGAGTACAAAGGAAGCGTCCGTTCCTTGAGAACTCAACAGCGTGCCAAAAATCAACGCCAGATATGTTGATACCCCGTCTCCAACCGTTCGGTTGGGGCGAGGTTCCTTTGAAAAAGTCCTGCCGATCTACACCGGTTGGTAGGCAAACACAGCGAGGACGCTGTGAACGACCGGGATTATTCCTCCTGGTTGTTCCGCTCTCGTGGTGTCATCCCGATTACGGGAAAACATTCACGGAGAGTTTGATCCTGGCTCAGGACGAACGCTGGCGGCGTGCTTAACACATGCAAGTCGAACGATGAAGCCCTTCGGGGTGGATTAGTGGCGAACGGGTGAGTAACACGTGGGCAATCTGCCCTTCACTCTGGGACAAGCCCTGGAAACGGGGTCTAATACCGGATAACACTCCTTGCCTCCTGGCAGGGAGTTAAAAGCTCCGGCGGTGAAGGATGAGCCCGCGGCCTATCAGCTTGTTGGTGAGGTAATGGCTCACCAAGGCGACGACGGGTAGCCGGCCTGAGAGGGCGACCGGCCACACTGGGACTGAGACACGGCCCAGACTCCTACGGGAGGCAGCAGTGGGGAATATTGCACAATGGGCGAAAGCCTGATGCAGCGACGCCGCGTGAGGGATGACGGCCTTCGGGTTGTAAACCTCTTTCAGCAGGGAAGAAGCGAAAGTGACGGTACCTGCAGAAGAAGCGCCGGCTAACTACGTGCCAGCAGCCGCGGTAATACGTAGGGCGCAAGCGTTGTCCGGAATTATTGGGCGTAAAGAGCTCGTAGGCGGCTTGTCACGTCGGGTGTGAAAGACCGGGGCTTAACCCCGGTTCTGCATTCGATACGGGCTAGCTAGAGTGTGGTAGGGGAGATCGGAATTCCTGGTGTAGCGGTGAAATGCGCAGATATCAGGAGGAACACCGGTGGCGAAGGCGGATCTCTGGGCCATTACTGACGCTGAGGAGCGAAAGCGTGGGGAGCGAACAGGATTAGATACCCTGGTAGTCCACGCCGTAAACGGTGGGAACTAGGTGTTGGCGACATTCCACGTCGTCGGTGCCGCAGCTAACGCATTAAGTTCCCCGCCTGGGGAGTACGGCCGCAAGGCTAAAACTCAAAGGAATTGACGGGGGCCCGCACAAGCAGCGGAGCATGTGGCTTAATTCGACGCAACGCGAAGAACCTTACCAAGGCTTGACATATACCGGAAAGCATTAGAGATAGTGCCCCCCTTGTGGTCGGTATACAGGTGGTGCATGGCTGTCGTCAGCTCGTGTCGTGAGATGTTGGGTTAAGTCCCGCAACGAGCGCAACCCTTGTCCTGTGTTGCCAGCATGCCCTTCGGGGTGATGGGGACTCACAGGAGACCGCCGGGGTCAACTCGGAGGAAGGTGGGGACGACGTCAAGTCATCATGCCCCTTATGTCTTGGGCTGCACACGTGCTACAATGGCCGGTACAATGAGCTGCGAAACCGCAAGGTGGAGCGAATCTCAAAAAGCCGGTCTCAGTTCGGATTGGGGTCTGCAACTCGACCCCATGAAGTCGGAGTTGCTAGTAATCGCAGATCAGCATTGCTGCGGTGAATACGTTCCCGGGCCTTGTACACACCGCCCGTCACGTCACGAAAGTCGGTAACACCCGAAGCCGGTGGCCCAACCCCTTGTGGGAGGGAGCTGTCGAAGGTGGGACTGGCAATTGGGACGAAGTCGTAACAAGGTAGCCGTACCGGAAGGTGCGGCTGGATCACCTCCTTTCTAAGGAGCATCTAGGCCGCCAAGCTTGCTTGGTGGTCCAGGGCCATTACGTCGGCACACGTTCGACGGTGGTTGCTCATGGGTGGAACGTTGATTATTCGGCACAGTTGGCCAACTCGGGCCGCAAGTACTGCTCTTCGGAGCGTGGAAAGCGAAGCGGGTTGGGGACTGGGCCGGGCACGCTGTTGGGTATCTGAAGTAACGGCCGCAAGGTTGTGCTTCGGGATGCCGGCCCCAGTGAACTTGACCGTAAGGGTCAGGGTGATGGGTGGTTGGTCGTTGTTTGAGAACTACACAGTGGACGCGAGCATCTGTGGCCAAGTTTTTAAGGGCGCACGGTGGATGCCTTGGCACCAGGAACCGATGAAGGACGTGGGAGGCCACGATAGTCCCCGGGGAGTCGTCAACCAGACTTTGATCCGGGGGTTTCCGAATGGGGAAACCCGGCAGTCGTCATGGACTGTCACCCATGCCTGAACACATAGGGCATGTGGAGGGAACGAGGGGAAGTGAAACATCTCAGTACCCTCAGGAAGAGAAAACAACCGTGATTCCGGGAGTAGTGGCGAGCGAAACCGGATGAGGCCAAACCGTATGCGTGTGAGACCCGGCAGGGGTTGCGCATGCGGGGTTGTGGGATCTCTCTTTCACAGTCTGCCGACTGTGAGACGAGTCAGAAACCGTTGATGTAGACGAAGGACATGCGAAAGGTCCGGCGTAGAGGGTAAGACCCCCGTAGTCGAAACGTCAACGGCTCGTTTGAGAGACACCCAAGTAGCACGGGGCCCGAGAAATCCCGTGTGAATCTGGCGGGACCACCCGCTAAGCCTAAATATTCCCTGGTGACCGATAGCGGATAGTACCGTGAGGGAATGGTGAAAAGTACCGCGGGAGCGGAGTGAAATAGTACCTGAAACCGTGTGCCTACAAGCCGTGGGAGCGTCGCGCATTGAGTTTACTCAATGCGTCGTGACTGCGTGCCTTTTGAAGAATGAGCCTGCGAGTTAGCGGTGTGTAGCGAGGTTAACCCGTGTGGGGAAGCCGTAGCGAAAGCGAGTCCGAATAGGGCGATTGAGTTGCACGCTCTAGACCCGAAGCGGAGTGATCTAGCCATGGGCAGGTTGAAGCGGCTGTAAGAGGTCGTGGAGGACCGAACCCACCAGGGTTGAAAACCTGGGGGATGACCTGTGGTTAGGGGTGAAAGGCCAATCAAACTCCGTGATAGCTGGTTCTCCCCGAAATGCATTTAGGTGCAGCGTCACGTGTTTCTTGCCGGAGGTAGAGCACTGGATAGGCGATGGGCCCTACCGGGTTACTGACCTTAGCCAAACTCCGAATGCCGGTAAGTGAGAGCGTGGCAGTGAGACTGTGGGGGATAAGCTCCATGGTCGAGAGGGAAACAGCCCAGAGCATCGACTAAGGCCCCTAAGCGTACGCTAAGTGGGAAAGGATGTGGAGTCGCAGAGACAACCAGGAGGTTGGCTTAGAAGCAGCCACCCTTGAAAGAGTGCGTAATAGCTCACTGGTCTAGTGATTCCGCGCCGACAATGTAGCGGGGCTCAAGCGTACCGCCGAAGTCGTGTCATTCCAGCAATAGGGCCAACGCCCGCTGGGATGGGTAGGGGAGCGTCGTGTGCCGGGTGAAGCAGCCGCGGAAGCGAGTTGTGGACGGTTCACGAGTGAGAATGCAGGCATGAGTAGCGATACACACGTGAGAAACGTGTGCGCCGATTGACTAAGGGTTCCTGGGTCAAGCTGATCTGCCCAGGGTAAGTCGGGACCTAAGGCGAGGCCGACAGGCGTAGTCGATGGACAACCGGTTGATATTCCGGTACCCGCTTTGAAACGCCCAATACTGAATCAGGCGATGCTAAGTCCGTGAAGCCGTTCCGGACCCTTCGGGGAAAGGAAAGTGGTGGAGCCGACGAACCAGACTTGTAGTAGGTAAGCGATGGGGTGACGCAGGAAGGTAGTCCAGCCCGGGCGGTGGTAGTCCCGGGGTAAGGGTGTAGCCCGTCATCTAGGCAAATCCGGATGACATATAAGGGTGAGACCTGATGCCGAGCCGATTGTGGTGAAGTGGATGATCCTATGCTGTCGAGAAAAGCCTCTAGCGAGTTTCATGGCGGCCCGTACCCTAAACCGACTCAGGTGGTCAGGTAGAGAATACCGAGGCGTTCGGGTGAACTATGGTTAAGGAACTCGGCAAAATGCCCCCGTAACTTCGGGAGAAGGGGGCCATCACTGGTGAAGGAACTTGCTTCCTGAGCTGGGGGTGGCCGCAGAGACCAGCGAGAAGCGACTGTTTACTAAAAACACAGGTCCGTGCGAAGCCGTAAGGCGATGTATACGGACTGACGCCTGCCCGGTGCTGGAACGTTAAGGGGACCGGTTAGTGCACTTTCGGGTGTGCGAAGCTGAGAACTTAAGCGCCAGTAAACGGCGGTGGTAACTATAACCATCCTAAGGTAGCGAAATTCCTTGTCGGGTAAGTTCCGACCTGCACGAATGGCGTAACGACTTCTCGACTGTCTCAACCATAGGCCCGGTGAAATTGCACTACGAGTAAAGATGCTCGTTTCGCGCAGCAGGACGGAAAGACCCCGGGACCTTTACTACAGTTTGATATTGGTGTTCGGTTCGGCTTGTGTAGGATAGGTGGGAGACTTTGAACCTTGGACGCCAGTTCAGGGGGAGTCGTCGTTGAAATACCACTCTGGTCGTGCTGGATGTCTAACCTGGGTCCGTGATCCGGATCAGGGACAGTGTCTGATGGGTAGTTTAACTGGGGCGGTTGCCTCCCAAAGAGTAACGGAGGCGCCCAAAGGTTCCCTCAGCCTGGTTGGCAATCAGGTGTTGAGTGTAAGTGCACAAGGGAGCTTGACTGTGAGACCGACGGGTCGAGCAGGGACGAAAGTCGGGACTAGTGATCCGGCGGTGGCTTGTGGAAGCGCCGTCGCTCAACGGATAAAAGGTACCCCGGGGATAACAGGCTGATCTTCCCCAAGAGTCCATATCGACGGGATGGTTTGGCACCTCGATGTCGGCTCGTCGCATCCTGGGGCTGGAGTCGGTCCCAAGGGTTGGGCTGTTCGCCCATTAAAGCGGTACGCGAGCTGGGTTTAGAACGTCGTGAGACAGTTCGGTCCCTATCCGCTGTGCGCGTAGGAATATTGAGAAGGGCTGTCCCTAGTACGAGAGGACCGGGACGGACGAACCTCTGGTGTGCCAGTTGTCCTGCCAAGGGCATGGCTGGTTGGCTACGTTCGGAAAGGATAACCGCTGAAAGCATCTAAGCGGGAAGCCTGCTTCAAGATGAGTATTCCCACCAACTTGATTGGTTAAGGCTCCCAGTAGACGACTGGGTTGATAGGCCAGATGTGGAAGCCCTGTAAGGGGTGGAGCTGACTGGTACTAATAGGCCGAGGGCTTGTCCTCAGTTGCTCGCGTCCACTGTGTTAGTTCTGAAATAACGAACAACACGCCTCCCCCCTAAGGCCATGGGGGGTTGAGGCATCGGTTCAAAATTTCAAAGTGTTTCGGTGGTCATAGCGTGAGGGAAACGCCCGGTTACATTCCGAACCCGGAAGCTAAGCCTCACAGCGCCGATGGTACTGCAGGGGGGACCCTGTGGGAGAGTAGGACGCCGCCGAACTAAATTTAGATGAAAGGGAAACCCCCGCACCTATGGTGCGGGGGTTTTCTGCGTTATAGGTCTTAGGTCTACGTATTGAGTGTCCTGTTCTCGCAAGAACAGGACACTCAAACTCAATACGTCAGAGACGGCCGGCAGCCTTGAGGGCCAGGTAGGCGTCGGCCAGCGCGGGTGGCAGGTCTTCAGGCGTTGCGTCGACGACGGTGACTCCACGGCGAGTGAGTTGGTCGGCGGTACGCCGTCGCTCGGCCTGCGCCTGGGCTGCGGCTGCTGCGTCGTAGATTGCGTCGGTGGTGCCGCGGTTGGTCGCCATGCGCTTGATCTCCGGGTCGGCCACCGAAGCCAAAAGCACCGTGTGGCGCTTGGTGAGACGGGTGAGCACGGGGAGCAGACCTTCTTCAATGGGTGCTGCATCGAGACTGGTGAGCAGGATGACGAGGGATCGGCGTGGGGCCGTGCGGAGGGCAGCAGCCGTGAGCGCTCGGGCGTCTGTCTCCACCAGTTCGGCGTCGAGCGTGGCCATCGCATTGACGAGGGCAGGCAGCAGCTCTCCTGCTCCACGGCCCTGCACGAGGGCACGAATGCTGCGGTCAAAGGCAAGGAGATCCACGCGGTCGCCGGCTCTGGAAGCAAGCGCCGCCAAGAGCAATGCGGCATCCATGGAGGCATCGAGACGCGGAGCATCGTCGACACGACCGGCGGAGGTACGTCCCGTATCGAGGACCAGAAGAATGTGCCGGTCACGCTCAGGGCGCCAAGTGCGTACCGCGACCGTGGAGTGCCGAGCGGTGGCGCGCCAATCGATGGAGCGGGTGTCGTCTCCGGGAACGTACTCGCGGAGACTGTCGAACTCGGTTCCTTCGCCACGCGTCAACACGCTTGTGCGGCCGTCGAGTTCGCGGAGGCGAGCGAGTTTGGACGGTAGGTGCTTGCGGCTGTTGAACGGTGGGAGGACGCGGACCGTCCAGGGCACCTGGTGGCTGCCTTGGCGTGAGAGGAGCCCGAGGGGGCCGTAGGAGCGGATGGTGATGCGCTCGGCCTGGCGGTCTCCGCGGCGAGTAGGGCGAAGTCGTGTGGTGATCCGGCGGCGTTCTCCTGCCGGGACCTTCAGCTGGTGCCGGGACGCGGCTGTTTCGGTTCCGGTAGTCCAGCTGCTCGGAGGCCATGCATCGCGGAGATGGGCGCGCAGCGGGCGAGTTGAAGGGTTGGTGATCGTGAGCGTGACGTCAGCGGTATCACCAAGTCGAACTGATGTATCACCAGATCGGGTGAAACGGAGCGATCGCACTGGTGCGGCGAGGGCGTAGTCGCACATCATTGCGAGTGTGAGGGGAGCGTTGACGGCGAGGATGCCGGTCCAACTGGGTGCGAGTACGCCGACGGGGAGCGTGCCGAGGGCGGCAAGGAAGGCCGCACGTCCGGTGAGTGCCATGGGTCCTCGGTTCAGCGGGGTACGGGGACGTTGGCGAGGATCGCCGTGATGACGGAGTCGGGGGTGACGCCTTCCATCTCGGCCTCGGGACGCAGCTGGACGCGGTGTCGCAAGGTGGGCAGGGCGAGGGCCTTGACGTCGTCCGGGATGACGTAGTCGCGGCCGGTGAGCCAGGCCCAGGCGCGGGCGGTGGAGAGCAGGGCGGTGGCGCCACGTGGTGATACGCCGAGCGTCAGTGAGGGGGATTCGCGTGTGGCACGGCAGATGTCGACGACATAGCCGGTGATTTCGGGGGACACGGAGGTCTTGGCGACGGCTGCGCGGGCGGCCTCCAGGTCGGCCTGGCCGGCGACGCGGCGGACGCCGGCGCTGTGCAGGTCGCGCGGGTTGAACCCCTCTGCGTGCCGAGTGAGGACGGAGATCTCGTCCTGCCGGGAGGGGAGGGGGACGTTCAATTTGAGGAGGAAGCGGTCCAGTTGGGCTTCCGGGAGGGGGTAGGTGCCTTCGTACTCGACGGGGTTTTGGGTGGCGGCCACCAGGAAGGGTTCGGGCAGCATCCGCGGGGTGCCGTCGACTGTGACCTGTCGCTCCTCCATGGCCTCGAGCAGTGAGGACTGCGTCTTCGGCGGGGTGCGGTTGATCTCGTCAGCGAGCAGGAGATTGGTGAAGACAGGGCCTGGTTGGAAGGAGAACTCGGCGCTCCGGGCGTCGTAGACCAGGGAGCCGGTGACGTCGCTGGGCATGAGGTCAGGGGTGAACTGGACTCGCTTGGTGTCGAGTTCGAGTGCGGCGGAGAGTGCGCGTACGAGGAGGGTCTTGGCGACTCCGGGCACGCCCTCCAGAAGTACATGGCCGCGGCAGAGCAGGGCTACGACGAGTCCGGTGACAGCAGGGTCCTGGCCGACCACGGCCTTTGCGATCTCGGCGCGCAGGGCTTCCAGGGAGGCGCGGGCGTGGTCCGCGTTCCCTGCGGAGTCTGCGTTCGGGGCGCTCATGAGGTGCGTACCTCTCTTTCGAGGGCGTCGAGTTGGTCGGCGAGGGCGATGAGGGCGGCGTCGTCGGTCGGCGTCGGCCCGAAGAGGAGCGAATGCAAGTCCCAGCTGGTGCCGGGGAGATGGGTGGAGAGGGCGGGCAGCAGGGACTCTGGGGCGTGGGCTTGGGAAGGGGGCACGCCGATGAGGGGGGCAAGGCGGGTGTGAGTGGCTGAGCGGAGGGCTGTGGCCGCCCGGTCCCGGGCGTTGGCCTTGCGGTAGAGACGGGCCCTGCCTTCGGCGGTCTCGGAGGCGCGGACGGCCACCGGCAGGCGCTCGTGCACGAGAGGGCCCAGACGGCGGGCTCGCCACAGGGCGGCGAGTACGACGGCGATGGTGAGCTGCAGTGCTCCCCATCGCCATCCGGAGGGGATGAGATCGAAGAAGCTGCGGTCGCCGTCGTCGGTGGCCGCTGCGTCACCCAGTGAGGGGAGGTACCAGACCAAATGGGGGCGGGAGCCGAGGAGTTGAAGGGCGAGCGAGGCATTGCCGTGCTCGGCGAGCTGGTCGTTGTACAGGATGTCCGCGGAGCCGAGCAGGACTGTGTCGCCGTCGGCGGCCGGGAGTCGCAGCAGCGTGGGGAGGCCGTCGTCGATGTAGCAGGCGTCGGAACCGGGCACGTCGGAGGAGTAGCGGGTGCCTCCGGTGTCGGCGTCTCCCGCGCGGCGGGCGATGTCGAGGGAGCAGTCGGGCTGCAGCGTCGACTCGAAACTGGGGGCCTCGGCCCGGACGCCGGGGGCGAGGGTGCGGAGCGACGGAGGGCCCGGAGCGAGGAGGACCGTGCGGCCGTCGGACTTCTTGGTCGCCGAGTGCAGAGCCGACTGTTGTTTGCCGGTGAGCAGGTCGGGGGCGGTCACCAGCAGGGTGGTGTCGGAGGCCGCCGCGGCCGCTGCTTCGTCGGTCGTGGTGACTACCCGGGTGGACACCCCGCGGGCCGAGAGGAGTTCGGCGACGGCTCGGCTGCCGTAGGGGTCGGCGGAGCGTGGGTCGAGCCTGCCGTGCTGGTCGCCGGAGCGCAGGGCGGCGATCGCGACTCCGGCGACCAGCAGGATGACGAGGGCAAGGAGGAGTCCCCGGGCGCGGGTCCACGCCTGACGGGGTGTGGTGGAGACCGAGGTGGACGGGAGGGTGGTCCCGGTCATACCGCGTCCCCCTGGACCGAGCTCAGGACGGGGCTGGCCTGTTCGATGGCGTGGTCGAGTTCGGTGAGGCGGAGATACGCCTGCTCGTTGGTGCGGCGTCCGCCGTATGTGACGCCGTCGAACTCTCGGGCAGCGTCCCGGAGTTGGTCCGCGTGGGCGGGGAGGGTCCGGCCGGCTTCCGCGGCTGCCTCGTCGGCGGTGCGGCCGGGGCGGGGGTCCAGCAGGGCGCGTTCTTCCAGGGACCGCACGATGGCGCGCATGCGTTCCTGGACGGCTTCGCTCCAGCGCTGTGCGGCGGCGTGCGCCTGCGCTGTGGCGCGATGTTCGGCGGCGCTGCGTGGGCGGTCGTCGAAGAGCGCGGGGGAGGAGGACGGGGTGCGGGCGGGGGTACCGAGCCGCCACCAGAGTCCCGCCAGGGCCAGCACGATGAAGAGCACGATGACGAGGAGGCCGAGCGTGCCGCCGGGGGTCGCGCCGGAGGCGGCATCGAAGAGGTCGCCCACCCATTCCCAGAAGCGGTTCAGGGCGCGCTGGAAGAGGCTCGGATCGTTCTCGTGGTACCTCGGCTTGGACAACTCGCGCTCGGCAGCCTCCCGCGCGGCGTCGCGCGGGGCGGTCACGGGCGGCTCGTCGCCGGTGACCACCGTCGCGGACGCCGTTCTGAGGAATCCCCCCGCCACAGTCACCGCATCAGCTCCCCGGGGTGGGGCCCGGAGCCGTGGAGCCGTAGCCCTGGATGCCTGCTGCTCGGGCGAGCTCCAGATCGAGGGCCTCGCGGCGGATCCGGAGGTCGATGTAGAGCAGGGCACTGACGCCCGCGGCGATCGGGAAAGTGATCATGGATCCGATCACGGATCCAATGCCGCTGACGATGAGGAACGTCCAGCCGCCTTCGGTCCCGCCTGTGCTGAGGAAGCCGCTCATGCCTTCCCCGCTGAGAGCTACGGCCAGGAAGGAGAACGGGATCGCGACGATGGACACCACGATGGCGACGAGGATCTGCGTGAGCAGTTGGATGCCGAAGACCCGCCACCACGAACCGCGGACCAGCTTCGCCGAGCGCGCCATGGACTTCCGGATGGTCTGCTTCTCCAGCATGAGCGCGGGAGAGGACAGGGAGAAGCGGATCAGGATCCACACGGCGACGACGACGCCGCCGATGATTCCCAGGATGGCGAGCACGACACCGGCTTCCGGGGCGCCTGCGACGGACACCAGCACACCGGGCAGAGCGCCGACTGCGATGATCGCCACGCCGAGCAGCGAAAGCAGGAAGGTGAGGCCGAGGAGCCGGGGCAACTGAGGTCGGGCGTCCCGCCAGGCCTCCGCGGTGGTCACGGACCTACCGAGGGCGGCGCGGCTGGTCACCATGGTGAGCAGAGCGGTGACGAAGAATGTGCCGATCATCCCCACCAGCCCGATTGCGGCGGTCGCCGTCATGAGGCTGGTCATCACGCGGCCCAGCTCACCGGCAGTGGCGTTGGGGTCGCTCAGGACGTCTGTGTCGGCCCCGTTCAGGACCAGGCCCTGCAGCAGGATGATCGCGATCTGCGTGACCACGGCCACGGCGAGCGAGATGCCGAGGACCGTGCGCCAGTGGGCGCGCATGGTCGATACCGCGCCGTCGAGGATCTCGCCGACGCCGAGGGGACGGAGCGGGATGACGCCCGGCTTGGCGGCGGCAGGGGGTCCGCCCCAGCCGTTGCTCCAGCCTCCGCGCGGTTGCCCGGGAGGAACTCCGGGACCGCCCCAGCCGGGCCGCTGGGCCTGACCGGGCGCCGGAGGCGGTGGCGCTTGGCCCGGCACCGGAGTGCTGGGGGCGGACCACTGGCCGGCAGGCGGCTGTTCCTTGGACCACTTCGAGCTCTGCGGGTCTGCGGGCTCTGCAGGGCGGGGCGTCTCCCCGTCCGGTCCGTTGGAGGGGGCAGATCCGGGCGAGGCCCAGCCCGGAGTGTCGTTCATCGTCGCTCCTTCACGGTGCCCGACCGCGGTTGCGGCGGCAGGTTGGCAGCCATCGTGCCACGGTGTGTCCTTGCGTGGACCGGGCGTTGTATGGGCTGCGCACCTTCAATTGTGCTTCGGGTAGGGGGCAGACTGGGCGGATGGCTGATCAGTACGCGCAATCCCTTGAAGACGGCGGCGTGCGGGACATCCCTTCGATCCGTTGGGAGGAGCCGCCGGAAGGCCCGGTGCTGGTGCTTCTCGACCAGACGCGGCTCCCGGCGGAGGAAGTCGAGTTGGTGTGCACCGACGCGTCGACGCTGGTTCAGGCGATCCAGACACTGGCCGTGCGCGGGGCACCGCTGCTCGGGATCGCCGGTGCGTACGGCGTCGCGCTCGCCGCCGTACGGGGCTTCGACGTGGACGCGGCAGCCGAAGCGCTCGCCACCGCCCGGCCCACCGCGGTCAACCTCGAGCGCGGAGTGCGCAGGGCGTTGGCGGCCTACCGGGCGGCGGTCGAAGGCGGGGCGGATCAGAAGCAGGCCGCACGTACGGCGCTGGCGGAGGCGCGGGCGCTGCATGCGGAAGACGCGGCGGCCAGCCGGTCCATGGCGGAGCACGGCTTGGCGTTGCTCGATGAGATGTTGCCCGGTGGCAGCCACCGCATCCTCACCCACTGCAATACCGGGGCGTTGGTGTCCGGTGGCGAGGGCACGGCGTTCGCGGTGGCGCTCACGGCGCATCGGGCCGGCAGGCTCCGGCGGCTGTGGGTGGACGAGACACGGCCCCTGCTGCAGGGGGCTCGGCTGACCGCGTACGAGGCGGCGCGCAGCGGAATGGCGTACACCTTGCTGACCGACAACGCGGCGGGCTCGTTGTTCGCTGCGGGGGAGGTCGATGCGGTGCTCATCGGCGCCGACCGGATCGTGGCCGACGGTTCGGTGGCCAACAAGGTGGGGAGCTATCCGCTCGCGGTGCTCGCCAAGTACCACCATGTGCCGTTCATCGTGGTCGCGCCCGTGACGACGGTGGATCTTCAGACGCCGGACGGGGCGGCGATCGAGGTCGAGCAACGGGCGGGACATGAAGTGACGGAGTTCACGGCGCCGCAGGTGCCCGTGGCGGGAACGGAAGCGGGAGGCGGGATCGCGGTGGCCCCCTTGGGAACGCAGGCGTACAACCCTGCGTTCGATGTGACGCCGCCGGAATTGGTGACCGCGATCGTCACGGAATACGGGGTTGTGTCGCCCGTGACAGCCGAAGGACTTGCCGAGCTGTGTGCCAGGTCACGCCAGGTAACGATTAGCTAATGGGATGATGTCGTTTATGAAGGGACGAGTCCTTGTCGTCGACGACGACACCGCGCTGGCCGAGATGCTGGGCATTGTGCTGCGGGGAGAAGGTTTTGAGCCGTCGTTTGTAGCTGATGGCGACAAGGCGCTGGCTGCCTTTCGGGAGTCGAAGCCGGATCTGGTGCTGCTCGATCTGATGCTGCCCGGGAGGGACGGCATCGAGGTGTGCCGCCTGATCAGGGCGGAGTCCGGGGTGCCGATCGTCATGCTCACCGCCAAGAGCGACACCGTGGATGTGGTGGTGGGGCTCGAGTCGGGCGCCGACGACTACATCGTGAAGCCGTTCAAGCCGAAGGAGCTCGTGGCCCGTATCCGGGCGCGGCTGCGGAGGTCGGAGGAGCCTGCGCCGGAGCAGCTGGCCATCGGTGACCTGGTCATCGACGTGGCGGGGCACTCCGTGAAGCGGGACGGGCTGTCGATCGCGCTGACGCCGCTGGAGTTCGACCTGCTGGTCGCGCTGGCGCGCAAGCCGTGGCAGGTGTTCACGCGTGAGGTGCTGCTCGAGCAGGTGTGGGGCTATCGGCACGCCGCCGACACCCGGCTGGTCAACGTACATGTGCAGCGGCTTCGCTCGAAGGTCGAGAAGGACCCCGAGCGGCCGGAGATCGTGGTGACCGTCCGTGGCGTCGGTTACAAGGCCGGACCGAGCTGACGTGACCCGGGACAGCGCCGCTTCGGCGCCCGGGGAGCCGGGCAGCAGGCCGGTGCGGCGCGGGGCCCGGTTCGGACGGCTGCTCGACAGTGGGCAGCGGTTGCAGGACGGGGTGCAGGGCAGCCCCGTGCTGCGGCTCTTCACGCGTTGGGTGCGGCGTCCGCTGCTGCCGGTCATGCGGTTGTGGCGGCGGAACATCCAGCTGCGCGTCGTCGCGGGCACGTTGATCATGTCGCTCGGTGTGGTGCTGCTTCTTGGCTTCGTCGTCATCGGGCAGGTGCGCAACGGGCTGCTGGATGCCAAGGAGAAGGCGTCCCAGATCCAGGCTCAGGGGGGCTTCGTAGCGGCCCAGGAGCGGGCCAGCACCGGAGGGCTCGGTGCTGGGCAGGGTGGTGCGGCCGACGACGGGCGAGGTGCGCAGAGGAGTGCGGGGCAGTGGATGTCCGACCTGGTGGCGGAGCTGTCGAGTGGTGGGCAGAGCGCGTTCCATGTGGCGGCGCTCAGTTCCAACGCGGACGGCACGGCCTACAGCAGCCGCAGCCCGCGCGCTTCCGGTGATGTGACCCCGCTGCAGGTCGTGCCGCAGGAGCTGCGCGACGAGGTGGACAAGAACCCGGGCACGTTCCAGGCGTTCTCCCGCATCGTGTACGACAAGAACCCGGAGCCGGAGGCCGGGCTGGTCATCGGCAAGCGGCTGACGGACGTGAACGGCGATGCGTACCAGCTCTACTACATCTTTCCGCTGACTCAGGAGGAGAAGTCCCTGAGTCTGGTGAAGGGCACGCTGGCGACGGCGGGGCTCTTCGTCGTGGTGCTGCTCGGGGCCATCGCCTGGCTCGTGGTGCGGCAGATCGTCACGCCGGTGCGGATGGCCGCCGGGATCGCCGAGCGGCTGTCCGCCGGGCGGCTTCAGGAACGTATGAAGGTCACCGGCGAGGACGACATCGCGCGGCTCGGTGAGGCCTTCAACAAGATGGCGCAGAACCTGCAGTTGAAGATCCAGCAGTTGGAGGATCTTTCGCGGATGCAGCGGCGGTTCGTCTCGGACGTGTCGCACGAGCTGCGTACGCCGCTGACGACCGTGCGGATGGCGGCCGACGTCATCCATGAGGCGCGGGTCGACTTCGATCCGATCACCGCGCGGTCGGCGGAGCTTCTTGCCGATCAGCTCGACCGCTTCGAGTCGCTGCTGGCCGATCTGCTGGAGATCAGCAGGTTCGACGCGGGCGCGGCCGCGCTCGAGGCCGAGCCGATAGATCTTCGGGAAGTCGTGCGCCGCGTGGTCGGCGGGGCCGAGCCGCTGGCGGAGCGCAAGGGCAGCCGGATCCGGATCATCGGGGACGAGCAGCCGGTGGTGGCCGAGGCGGACGCCCGCCGGGTGGAGCGGGTGCTGCGCAACCTGGTCGTCAACGCCGTGGAGCACGGCGACGGCAAGGACGTGGTGGTACGCCTGGGTGTCGCGGGCGGGGCGGTGGCCGTCGCCGTGCGTGATTACGGCGTGGGACTCAAGCCGGGTGAAGCGACCCGGGTGTTCAACCGTTTCTGGCGGGCGGATCCGGCACGTGCGCGTACCACCGGTGGTACGGGCCTCGGCCTGTCCATCGCGCTGGAGGACGCGCGGCTGCACGGTGGCTGGCTGCAGGCGTGGGGTGAGCCGGGAGGCGGCTCGCAGTTCCGGCTCACGTTGCCGCGTACGGCGGACGAGGCCTTGCGGGGCTCGCCGATAGCGCTGGAGCCCGACGACTCGCGGCGCAACCGTGGCCTGGGTGGTGCGGGCCTGCCGCAGGGCGGGGCCGGCAAGCGGGCCACGGTGCCGGCGCAGACCGCGCGGGAGATGGCGGCGCCGTCCCTGTCGCAGCGGGGGCCGATACCGCCGCGCTTCGAGTCCCCGACGGCGGATCCGACGGCGTTGCCCGGCAGCGGGGCGCGGGTCGTGCCGCGGCCGGCCCGGGAACCGGACGCGCAGGCGGGCGAGGGCCATGCCGGACTCGACGTATCCGGATATTCGGAGCCTGAAGAGATCGGTTCCGTACGGGCCGATCGTGGTCCGGAAGGGGAGGGCACTCGTGGGCGCTGAGCGAGGTCGGCGTGTCCGGTCCCTGCGGACGGGGCTGGTGCTGGGCTGTAGCGGGGTGCTGCTCGCCGGGTGTGCGTCGATGCCGGACGGCGGTGGCGTGGAGCCCGTCGAGGCCTCGCCGCAGGAGCCGCAGGTGCGGGTGTTCGCGGTGCCGCCGCGCGAGGGTGCAAAGCCCGAGGAGATCCTCCAGGGGTTCCTGGAGGCGCTGACCAGCGATGATCCGGAATTCTCGACGGCGCGCAAGTACCTCACCTCCAAGGCGGCGAAGAGCTGGCGTTCCGACCGGTCGACCACGGTTCTCACGGACGGGCCCACCGCGGATGCCCGGCAGACGACCACCGACAGCGACGGGAACGGCTATCGGTACGTGATGACCGGCCAGAAGGTCGGCGTGGTGAACACGGAGCACGCGTACAAGTCCGACAGGGGTACGTACGACGGGGAGATGCACCTCACCAAGCAGGGCGGCAAGGAGTGGCGCATCGATTCGCTGCCGCACGGTGTGGTGCTCGGCAAGTCGGACTTCCAGCGGCTCTATCAGTCCGTCAACAAGTACTACTTCGCCTCGCGTTCGCCCTTGGACCGGGACGGTGCGCAGCCGACGTCGCTCGTGCCCGACCCGGTCTATGTGCGCAAGCGGATGGACACGGTGACGGAGACGGTCAAGGCACTGCTCGACGGGCCGACCAGCTGGCTCGATCAGGGGGTGTCGTCACGGTTCCCCAGCGACACAAAGCTGAAGGCAGGCACCAAGGGGCTCACGTTCGATGACGAGAACCGCCTGAAGGTGCCGCTGAACGGGCGGGCCGACAGGATCGGCCAGAGCCAGTGCATGGGGATGGCGACCCAACTGTTCTTCACCCTGCAGAACTTGACGCCCACCGCGATCGAAGAGGTGGAGCTCCAGGACGCGCAGGGCACGTTGATTTGCGCCCTGGGCGCCGACGCTGCCGCGGGCAGCGCCCCGCACCGGTCGGCCGGTGCCTACTCCCAGTACCTCGTCAACGAGAAGCACCGCTTGGTGAGCCTGGCCAAGAACGGCGATGAGGCGCATCCGGTGTACGGGCCGTTGGGTGACGGCACCTACGCGCTCGGCTCGGTCGCGGTGGCGCGGGGCGAGCGCCGTGCGGCAGGGGTGTCGAGCGACGGCAGATCGCTGTACGTCGGGTCGATGCTGAGCGGCGGTGAGGCCGAGAAGACGAAGGTGCGCAGCCGGGCCAAGCGGGCGGAAGACCGGCTGACGGCGCCGAGTTGGGACAACCGGGACGACCTGTGGGTGGCCGACCAGGACCCGGAGCGTTCGCGGCTGCTCTGGCTGGCGGGCGGCGCCGGCGAGCCGGTCGAGGTCAAGGTCCCGGATCTGGCGGACGGGCGCATCAAGTCACTGCGCGTGTCCGACGACGGGGTCCGGGTGGCGCTGCTCGTAGAGCAGGACGGCAAGACCTCGCTCAAAGTCGGCTGGATCGAGCGCGCGGGCACGCCCGAGCATCCCGAGGTCTCCGTGCGTGAACTGCGCTCGGGCGCACCGCAGATGGAGGAGGTCACCGCCATGTCCTGGGCGGGCGGCGGCCGCCTGGTGGTCGTCGGCAAGGAGGCCGGCGGGGTGCAGCAGATGAAGTATGTGCAGAGCGACGGTTCGGACGCGGTGGGGCCGGCGCTGCCCGGGCTCACCGGGGTCACGGAGATCGCGGCGTCCGAGAACGAGCGGCTGCCGCTGGTGGCGCACTCCGAGGACGGGATCGTGCGGCTGTCGCCGGGCGAGGGATGGAAGACCGTGGTCACCAAGGGGTCGGCGCCGGTCTATCCGGGCTGATCGGCTGCTAGGTCCGCACAAGTCGGCGCCTGTTGCGTGGAGTTGTCCACAGCGGAGTTATCCACAGGGGTGGCAGGGCGCTCTCCGCGTTGGCACAGTGGTGGGCATGCGGGGGTGGTGGCGGGAATTCGCCGACCTGGTGCTGCCGGCCGACTGCGGCGGCTGCGGGAGGCCTCGCACGGTGCTGTGCGCGTCCTGCCGTGCGGCGCTGTGCGGTGAGCCGGCGCAGCGGGTGCGGCCCGAGCCGGAGCCGGCCGGGCTGCCCGTGGTGTACGCGGCCGCGCCCTACGCCGACGCCGTGCGGGCCGTGCTGCTCGCGCACAAGGAGCGGGGCGCGCTGGGGCTTGCGGAGGCGCTGGGAGCCGCGCTGGCCGGGGCGGTGCTCGCGGGGCTGGGGGACGCTCCGGACTTGGGGCCGGGCGACGCTCGGGCGGCAAACTCCGGATCCACAGGGCTTTCGGCGGTGGCCGGGCAGGTACCGGGCCGGTCCCCAGGCGGGCCGGTCGGGCCCTCGGCCGGGCCGGTCGGGCCCTCGGCCGGGCCGGTCGGGCCCTCGGGCGGGCTGAGTGGGTTCCCGGACGGGTGGCCCGGCGGGGCATCCGGAGCCGGGCTGTCAGACCGGCGGGCGGGCCACCTGCCGGGCCGCCCGCCAGGTGAGCTGTCGGGCGAGCCGCCCGGCGGCGTGGAGAGGCGGGCGGTGCTGCTCGTGCCGGTGCCCTCGTCGCGGCGGGCCGTGGCCGCGCGTGGACACGATCCGGCGCGACGGATCGCGCTGGCCGCGAGCCATGAGCTGCGCCGGCGAGGCACTTCGGCCCGGGTGCTCCCGGTGCTGCGGCAGCGTCGGGTCGTGGCGGACCAGTCGGGGCTCAACTCCCGGCAGCGGCTCGCCAACCTGACCGGTGCGCTGGAGACGGCACCCGGTGCCGAGCGGCTCCTCGCCGGGCACCGTGCGGTGCTGGTGGACGATCTCCTGACCACAGGGGCCTCCTTGACGGAGGCGGCAAGGGCATTGCGTGCCAGTGCCACAAGTGGGCAGGCGCCCGAAGAAGCCGGAGAAATGAGTCGAACGTGCCGCACGTACGCGGCCGTGGTTGCCGCGTCACCGGATTCTTTCGAAATAAACCGGAACTGACCGAGAACTTGCATCGTTGCAGGTAGTGAGAGTGGCATTCCACCTGAACGGAGGTACGCCACGGTAGAGGGTGACGACATCCGTCCGGGCGAGATATGTTCGGTTGTGAGGAATGGCGGACGCTGTACCTCGCATATCGGAATGCCGTGCTGTGGGTTTTCGTAATCACCCGCACCGGTGGGGTGGAGATCTTGTCTGCGGGGGAGGAGGAGGTGGAAGTCACCGAGTCCGAGACTCCGGGGCTCACCGGAGTCTGGTGCAAAAGGGAGATGCTCCGCCTGTAGGAGCGGAGCTATCCGGGAACGGAGTTCTGCGTGGACATCGTCGTCAAGGGCCGCAAGACCGAGGTGCCCGAGCGGTTCCGCAAGCACGTGGCCGAGAAGCTCAAGCTGGAGAAGATCCAGAAGCTCGACGGCAAGGTGATCAGCCTGGACGTCGAGGTGTCCAAGGAGCCCAACCCGCGACAGGCCGACCGTTCCGACCGAGTCGAGATCACGCTGCGTTCGCGCGGTCCCGTGATCCGCGCGGAAGCCTCGGCCAGCGACCCGTACGCGGCGCTCGACCTGGCAGAAGAGAAGCTGCAGGCCCGGCTCCGCAAGGAGCACAGCAAGCGCTCCACCCGACGTGGCAACGGCCGTCTGTCGGCCGCCGAGGTCGCCGACCGGAACCCGGACACGGCTTACCTCAACGGTGACGGTTCGCCCGCCGAGGAGCAGGAGGGCGACGGCATCCCGACGAAGCGGATCGGCTCCCTGGAGATCAAGGGCGAAGGGCCGCTCGTGGTCCGCGAGAAGACCCACGTCGCGGCGCCCATGTCGCTCGACCAGGCGCTCTACGAGATGGAATTGGTCGGACACGACTTCTATCTCTTCGTCGACTCCGAGACGAAGCAGCCCAGCGTCGTCTACCGCCGCCACGCCTATGACTACGGAGTCATCCACCTGGACGCCGACCCCATGGTGTCCAAGGCGCAGACGGCCGGAGCAGGCGGAGCGCTGGGTGGCTGACGTCGGCTGACGTCCCCCGGCAACCCCATCGATGGTGCCCCTGGAGCCCGCCGCGGCCCCCAGGGGCACCCGTATGAGAACCGTCCGGGCGGCTGCGTACGGCCACTTACAGCCACTTCGGGCACCGCACTGTCACCCGGGCATGAAATCATGGCCCGGCAGGCCAACCCATGCACTGCCGACCCGGGTTGGTGCGGCACTCACGCGCACTCGCCGCGACACTTGAAAAGCAGCACGGGGCCACGGCCTTCAGGGGGAGGAACGATGGCGGACAGTTTCGGACCGATGCGTCGCGAGGGTGCCGACGACGGCGACGTCGAAGGCATCGCCGGCATCGGTGCGGAGGCGGATGTGTCCCGCAAGGAGCCCATCAGGGTCCTTGTGGTGGACGACCACGCGCTCTTCCGGCGGGGCCTCGAGATCGTCCTCGCGCAGGAGGAGGACATCCAGGTCGTCGGCGAGGCCGGGGACGGCGCCGAGGCGGTGGACAAGGCCGCGGATCTGCTGCCGGACATCGTGCTGATGGACGTACGGATGCCCAAGCGCGGCGGGATCGAGGCGTGCACCTCCATCAAGGAAGTGGCACCGAGCGCCAAAATCATCATGCTGACGATCAGCGACGAAGAGGCCGACCTCTATGACGCGATCAAGGCGGGGGCCACCGGATATCTCCTCAAGGAGATTTCGACCGACGAGGTGGCCACCGCGATTCGGGCCGTGGCCGACGGGCAGTCGCAGATCAGCCCCTCGATGGCCTCGAAGTTGCTCACCGAGTTCAAGTCGATGATCCAGCGCACCGACGAGCGCCGCCTGGTGCCCGCGCCGCGGCTGACCGACCGTGAACTCGAAGTGCTCAAGCTCGTGGCGACCGGGATGAACAACCGCGATATCGCGAAAGAGTTGTTCATTTCCGAGAACACCGTGAAGAACCACGTGCGCAACATCCTGGAGAAGCTGCAGCTGCACTCCCGGATGGAGGCCGTGGTGTACGCGATGCGGGAGAAGATCCTCGAGATCCGGTGAAGTGACCCGCGCCGACCCGGTGCAGAGCCCGGCTCAGCCGAGCTCCGCCGCCACGGCCGCCGTCAGACGGGGCCCCAGCTCGGCCGGGGTGACGCGCTCCACCCGTACGTTCGTACAGCCGACCCAACCCGCCGCCTCCACCAGCGCCTTGGCCATCGGCTCCACCGCCTTCGGGGTGTCGAGTGAGGCGTGCCGGGCCACCAGGGTCGAGCCCTCGCGGGCCGGGTCCACGCGGCCCAGGAGCTCTCCGCCGGCGAGCAGCGGCATCGCGAAGTAGCCGTACACCCGCTTCGGCTTGGGGACGTACGCCTCCAGGCGGTGGGTGAAGCCGAAGATCCGCTCGGTGCGGGGGCGCTCCCAGATCAGGGAGTCGAAGGGCGAGAGCAGCGTCGTGCGGTGGCGGCCGCGCGCGGGCGTCGCCAGGGCCGCCGGGTCCGCCCAGGCCGGCTTTCCCCAGCCCTCGACCGTCACCGGTACCAGGCCCGAGTCCTCGACCACCTCGTCGAACTCCTCGTTCTTCAAGCGGTGGTAGTCCGCGATGTCCGAGCGGGTGCCGATGCCCAGGGCCTCGCCGGCCAGGCGCACCAGGCGGCGCCGGCACTCACGGTCGTCCAGATCGTCATGGAGCAGCTCCTGCGGTACGGCGCGCTCCGCGAGGTCGTACACCCGCTTCCAGCTGCGGCGCTCGGTGCACACCACCTCGCCGTACATCAGCGCGCGCTCGACGGCGACCTTCGACTCCGACCAGTCCCACCACTCGCCCTTGTTCTTCGCGCCGCCCAACTCCGTGGCCGTGAGCGGGCCTTCGGTGCGCAGCTGCTTGATGACCTGTTCGTACGCGCCGTCGGTGAGCTGGTGATTCCAGTGCGGTCGGTTGCGGTAGGCGCGGCGGCGGAAGGCGAAGTGCGGCCACTCCTCGATGGGGAGGATGCAGGCCGCGTGCGACCAGTACTCGAAGGCGTGCGTCTCGGTCCAGTAGGCGTCTTCCACGGAGGACCGGCCGACCGCGCCGAGGCGTGCGTACGGAATCAGCTCGTGCGACCGGGCGAGCACCGAGATCGTGTCGAGCTGGACCGCCCCCAGGTGCCGCAGCACGCCCCGCACCCCGCCGCGGCGGTCGGGAGCGCCGAGGAAGCCCTGGGCGCGCAGGGCGATGCGGCGGGCGTCGGCGGCGGAGAGCTCGGCTTCGGGGGTGGGCGCAGAGGTCATGTACGTACCGTAGGACCCGCCACTGACAATCGGCGCCGGCCTGCGGGATCAGCCCGCGACGTGCCTCGGGGGCATCAACTCGCCGTCGGGCGATAGGGATCGAGCGGCCTGAGCCCCACGTCCGACGGCAGCAGTGAGGCCACCCAGCAGTCGTGCCGGGCGCCCCTGTGCGCCATCGCGGCCCGCAGCGTCCCCTCGAAGGTGAAGCCGGCCCTCGTTGCCACCGCGCGGGACGCTTCGTTGCCCACCTCCGCCCGCCACTCGAGACGGTCGACCGCGCCCTCCTCGAAGGCCCAGCGGGCCAGGGTCTGCAGCGCCTCCGTCACATAGCCGCGACCGCGGTGCTCCTTGACCGCCCAGAAACCGACCTCGGCCACGCCCAGACCGCGCGCCATGATGCCCATGCAGGCGACGAGGGCGCCCTCGTTGTCCGCCTCCTTGCTGAGGATGGCGAACGCGTACTCGCTGCCGCTGCGCCAGGCCTCCGGGGCGATCTTCTGGGTGAAGCCCTCCGCGTGCTCGCGCCGGTACGGCTTCGGGATGGTGGTCCAGCGTGAGATGTCCGGGTCCTGACAGGCCGCGTACACGGCCTCGGTGTCGTCCGGGCCCAGGGGGCGCAGCAGCAGTCGGTCGGTGGTCAGTGTGACGGGCTCCATCGGCCGATTCTCGGTCCGATCCGGAGCGCGGCGCCAGAACTTTTCCTGTGCGCTTGGGCACCTCACGCGGTGCCGAATCGTTGCCAATAGAGGCAACAGGTGTCGTTCGTCACGACGACCCTCCCGGCGCAGGCGGGTCCTCGCATACGATGGCCGTTGCTCAGTAGTACCGACCGCTGCTCAGCAGTACCCGACCGCGCAAGGCCCGATCGCCAAGGAGACCTTCCCTCGTGTCCGTCATCTCCAAGCTCATGCGTGCAGGCGAAGGCAAGATCCTGCGCAAGCTGCACCGCATCGCGGACCAGGTCAACTCCATCGAAGAGGACTTCGAGAGCCTCTCCGACGCCGAGCTGCGCGCCCTCACCGAGGAGTACAAGGAGCGGTACAAGGAGTACGTCGACAGCGAGGGCAAGTCGGGCGACAGCCTCGACGACCTGCTGCCGGAGGCCTTCGCCACCGTCCGTGAGGCCGCCAAGCGCGCCCTCGGCCAGCGCCACTACGACGTGCAGATCATGGGTGGTGCCGCGCTCCACCTCGGCTATGTGGCCGAGATGAAGACCGGTGAGGGCAAGACCCTCGTCGGCACCCTCCCCACGTACCTGAACGCCCTGTCGGGCAAGGGCGTGCACCTGATCACGGTCAACGACTACCTGGCCGAGCGCGACTCCGAGATGATGGGCCGGGTCCACAAGTTCCTGGGCCTGAGCGTCGGCTGCATCCTCGCCAACATGACGCCGGCCCAGCGCCGCGAGCAGTACAACTGCGACATCACGTACGGCACGAACAACGAGTTCGGCTTCGACTACCTGCGCGACAACATGGCGTGGTCCCAGGACGAGCTCGTCCAGCGCGGCCACAACTTCGCCGTGGTGGACGAGGTCGACTCGATCCTCGTCGACGAGGCCCGTACGCCGCTGATCATCTCCGGCCCCGCCGACCAGGCCACCAAGTGGTACGGAGACTTCGCCAAGCTCGTCACCCGCCTCAAGAAGGGCGAGCCGGGCAACCAGCTCAAGGGCATCGAGGAGACCGGCGACTACGAGGTCGATGAGAAGAAGCGCACCGTCGCCATCCATGAGTCGGGTGTCGCCAAGGTCGAGGACTGGCTGGGCATCGACAACCTCTACGAGTCGGTGAACACCCCGCTCGTCGGCTACTTGAACAACGCCATCAAGGCGAAGGAACTGTTCAAGAACGACAAGGACTACGTCGTCATGGACGGCGAAGTCATGATCGTCGACGAGCACACCGGCCGTATCCTCGCCGGCCGCCGCTACAACGAGGGGATGCACCAGGCGATCGAGGCGAAGGAAGGGGTGGACATCAAGGACGAGAACCAGACGCTCGCGACGATCACCCTGCAGAACTTCTTCCGCCTCTACAAGCGCGACGACTACGACAGCGGCCTGTCCGGCATGACCGGTACGGCCATGACCGAGGCCGCCGAGTTCCAGCAGATCTACAAGCTGGGCGTCGTGCCGATCCCGACGAACCGGCCGATGGTCCGCCTCGACCAGTCCGACCTGATCTACCGCACCGAGAAGTCGAAGTTCGACGCGGTCGTGGACGACATCGCCGAGAAGCACGAGAAGGGCCAGCCGATCCTGGTCGGCACCACCTCGGTCGAGAAGTCCGAGTACCTCTCGCAGCAGCTCGCCAAGCGCGGCGTCCCGCACGAGGTGCTCAACGCCAAGCAGCACGACCGTGAGGCCACGATCGTCGCCCAGGCCGGCCGCAAGGGCGCCGTCACCGTCGCCACGAACATGGCCGGACGAGGCACCGACATCAAGCTCGGCGGCAACCCCGAGGACCTCGCCGAGGCCGAACTGCGCCAGCAGGGCCTCGACCCCGAGGAGCACATCGAGGAGTGGGCGCACGCGCTGCCCGCCGCCCTGGAGAAGGCCGAGCAGGCCGTCAAGGACGAGCACGACGAGGTCAAGGACCTCGGCGGGCTCTACGTGCTCGGCACCGAGCGGCACGAGTCGCGGCGTATCGACAACCAGCTGCGCGGCCGTTCCGGCCGTCAGGGCGACCCGGGCGAGTCCCGGTTCTACCTGTCCCTCGGTGACGACCTGATGCGCCTGTTCAAGGCCCAGATGGTCGAGCGCGTCATGGCGATGGCCAACGTTCCGGACGACGTACCGATCGAGAACAAGATGGTGACCCGCGCGATCGCCTCCGCGCAGTCGCAGGTCGAGCAGCAGAACTTCGAGACGCGTAAGAACGTCCTGAAGTACGACGAGGTTCTCAACCGCCAGCGCGAGGTCATCTACGGCGAGCGCCGTCGCGTCCTGAAGGGCGAGGACCTGCACGAGCAGATCCGCCACTTCATGGACGACACCATCGACGAGTACATCGGCGCCGAGACCGCCGAGGGCTTCGCCGAGGAGTGGGACCTGGACCGGCTGTGGGGCGCCTTCAAGCAGCTCTACCCGGTGAAGGTGACCATCGAGGAGCTCGAGGACGCCACCGGCGACCGCGCGGGCCTCACCGCCGAGTTCGTCTCGGAGTCCATCAAGGACGACATCCACGAGCAGTACGACGCCCGTGAGGAGCAGCTCGGCTCGGAGATCATGCGTGAGCTGGAGCGGCGCGTGGTCCTCTCGGTCCTCGACCGCAAGTGGCGCGAGCACCTCTACGAGATGGACTACCTCCAGGAGGGCATCGGCCTGCGCGCGATGGCCCAGAAGGACCCGCTGGTCGAGTACCAGCGCGAGGGCTTCGACATGTTCACGGCCATGATGGAAGGCATCAAGGAGGAGTCCGTCGGCTATCTGTTCAACCTGGAGGTCCAGGTCGAGCAGCAGGTCGAGGAGGTCCCGGTCGAGGACGCGAAGCCGTCCCTGGACAAGGGTGACGACGTCCAGGACACCGTCCCCGCGGGCGCCCGCCCGGAGATCCGCGCCAAGGGCCTCGACGCCCCGCAGCGCCCGGACCGGCTGCACTTCTCGGCGCCGACCGTGGACGGCGAGGGCGGTGTCGTCGAGGGCGACTTCGACAACGGCGACGGCCCGGCCCGCTCGGAGGCCGACGGCATGACCCGCGCGGAGCGGCGCAAGGCGCAGAAGGGCCGCCGCCGCAAGAAGTAGTTCTGGCTGTACGAGGGCCGGGGTCCAGCAGTTGCTGCTGGGCCCCGGCCCTCTCGCGTTCAGGCCTCGGCCGGTTCCCGTCGGCCGTCCAGCTCCACGGCGGCGCAGCGCCAGCGCAGGTCGGGGCCCTGCTCCAGGCGGAAGGCCATGGCGCGCACCTGGTCGCCGGTGCCGATGCAGGCGCTGGCCTCCACGACGCCGGGGCGCAGCGGGACGGCCCGGCAGGTGCGGACCACGGAGCGCGGGCCCTGCGCCCTGAAGGGGGCCCCGGGTGCGAGTTCCACCAGGTGCTGGAAGCCGGGCCCGACGGTGTGGTTCAGCATCCAGTGCACCGGACGCTGTCCGCTGAGCACCGCCAACAGGCGCTCGGCGAACAGCTCGTGCGGGGTGATGCCGCGTCGGCGCCCGCGCTGTGCCGGGGCGCCGCCCGGCCTGGTGCTCCGGTCGCGCCGGCCGCCGGGCCGGGTCGAGGTCGTGGTCCCCGTCGTCATGCCAGTGCCCCGTTCTGCCTGTTCCGGCCTGCTTACCGGCCAGTAGCTTCTGGCTTTCTTCTACGGGGGCGGGCGAGGGTGCCGCAACGGCGTGGGGCCGCAGCGGCGACGTACGACGGAATCACCTATCAGGGTGAGGCAGGCCCGGGTCAGGGGCAGGCGGGCCCTGGCGTGCGGGGCGCGGAGTCGACGTGGTGCGGGCCTTGGCCGACAGCCCGAAGGGGGACTCCCGCACGTATCCTGAAGGCCGTTCGGACTCGACCGTTCAGCCCCGACCACGAAAGCGACGGCCATGCGCGTCTACGTACCCCTGACACTCGGCGGTCTCGCGGCGGCGCACCGGGCGGGAGAGCTGGGCCCCGGGCCGCTGACCGCGTATGCGGTGACGCCGGCGCTGCGTGAGTGGTACGTCTCGGACGACATCGAGGAGCTCGAGTACGCGGCGCTCAATCGGGCCGCCGCCGCCTCGTTGCGGCTGCTCGCCGGGGATCCGGCCGCCGCCAGGCGGCGCGTCGTGCTCGCCGTCGACGTGCCGGACTCCGATGCCTCCGTCGACCCGGACCGGGGTCTCGACGCGGGGGCGCTCGGCGAGGTGCGGATCGCGGTGGCCGTGCCGCTGGCCAAGGCGGCGGCGGTACACGTCGACGCCGATGACGCCGAGGGCGATGTGTCGGCGGCGGCGGACGCGCTGGGCGCGGCCGATCAGGGGGACGACGACGCGCAGTTCACCGTGGACGGTGCGGAGGACCACGAGCTGTTGTGGTTCGCGACGCAGGAGATCCCGAATCTGATCGGCTGAGTCTGATCCGCTGGGTCTGCTCCGCGGAGTTTGATCGGCTGGCCTGGGTGAATTGGTTGCGGCTGCCGTGTTGTCGGTGGTGGCGGGTACGTTCTTGGGCATGGGGAAGAACGGGACGCAGGGCGGGCACATCGTCTGGGACTGGAACGGCACGCTGTTCCATGACATCGACGCGGTCATCGAGGCCACGAACGCTTCGTTCGCGGAGGTCGGGCTCGAGCCGATCACGCTGGAGCGCTACCGGGATCTGTACTGCGTGCCCGTGCCGAAGTTCTACGAGCGGCTGATGGGGCGGCTGCCGACGGATGCCGAGTGGGCCGTGATGGACGAGGCGTTCCATCGGCACTACTGGGTGCGGGCCGCGGGGGCGGGGCTTGCCGAGGGGGCGCGGGAGTTGCTGGCCTCCTGGCAGGGGGCGGGGCTCACGCAGTCGATGTGTTCGCTGGCGCCGCATGCGGAGCTCTTGCCGATCGTGCGTACGCATGGGATCGAGCGGCATTTTGTGCGGGTGGACGGGCGGGTGGGGGACTCGCGGGGCGGCAAGGCGGAGCACATGGTGCGGCACATAGCCGCGCTGCCGGGGGTGGATCCGGGGCGTTCCGTGGTCATCGGGGATGCGGTGGACGATGCGCTGGCCGCGGCGCATGTCGGGGCCAAGGCCGTGCTCTACACCGGGGGGTCGCACAGTCGGGCCAGCCTTGCCGTGGCCGGGGTGCCTGTGGTGGACACGCTTGCGGAGGCTGTTGAGGAGGTGGGGCGCCTCGTTGCGTGATGGGTGATGCGTGATGCGTGATGCGTGATGGGTGGGGCGTGGGGCGTGGGGCGGGCGGGGGTTCGTTGCGCCTGCGGCGGGCTGATTCCCCCACCCCGCCCCTTCCCGTAAGGCTGCCGCCGGCTTCAAAGGCAAAAGATTGTCCTCAAACGCCGGACGGGCTGGAGAGATGCGGGCGGGTGGAGAGCTGCGGGCGGGCTGGAGAGATGCGGGCGGGTGGAGAGCTGCGGACGGGCTGGAGAGATGCGGGCGGGTGGAGAGCTGCGGACGGGCTGGAGAGATGTGGGCGGGTGGAGAGATGCGGGCGGGCTGGTTCAGGTCACCGGAGCCTTCGCGCGCAGCACCGTAAGGAACTCCCGCATCCAGCGTGAGTGGTCCGGCCAAGCCCGTGCCGACACCAGGGTGCCGTCGACCACTGTTTCCGCGTCCTGGAAGGTCGCGCCCGCTGCCTGCATGTCCATTTCCAGGGCCGGGTACGCCGTCACCCTGCGGCCCGTGAGGGCGCCGACCGCTGCGGTGAGGAGGGGGCCGTGACAGATCTGGGCCACCGGTTTGTCGGAGTCGAAGAAGGCCTTGAGGACCTTGCGGAGCTCCGGGTCGTTGCGCAGGTACTCGGGGGCCCGGCCGCCCGGGATCACCAGGGCGGCGTACTGTCCCGGATCGACTTCCGAGAAGGCAAGGTCGGCCGGCCAGGTGTAGCCCGGCTTCTCCGTGTACGTGTCGAAACCTGGCTCGAAGTCGTGCACCACGAACTGCAGCTTCTTGCGGGCCGGGGCCGCGATGTGGACGTCGTAGCCCTCCTCGCGCAGCCGCTGGTAGGGGTACAGGACCTCCAGCGACTCGGCCGCATCACCGGTCACTATCAGGATCTTCACTGACATCGCCGATCGCTCCCTCGGTGTGTGCCATCCGATGTGTGCCATGTGTGCCGTTGCGGTCAACGTGCCCCCGTCGGGCGGGTTTGCCAAGGGGCACGGACCGAGAGGGCGCCGCCTCTGGCCAAAGTGTCAAAATCCCCGGCACTTTTTGGACAGAACCGGCTCATGACGGTTCCCCGGTGCGGGGCGATAGCCTTGTCGCGTGATCAGCGCGATACGCCTCGGGAGCAGTGCAGCTCCCGGCCGCCGCCCGGTGCACCACCGTGCCCGGGCGCTTGCTGATCCTCAGATCCGGGGCAGGCACTCGAAGATGGCCGACAAGGCCCGTTCGCAGATGTCCTGTATCCGCCCGGGCATCTCTTTTCACGGCATAACGTCGACTTCGACCGGACACCCCGTGTCGCGGCGTCACGCCACATTTTCTACGTCACGCAATGGCGCGCTGACAGGAGCCAGAGGACATGCAGACCAAGCTGGACGAAGCCAAGGCCGAGCTGCTCGCAAGGGCTGCCCGGGTTGCTGAGAACAGCCCGGTCGGGGGGCAACTTCCGACGGGGGCCACGACCGGGGCGGCAGGGGGCGGGGCAGGCTCTTCCGGCGATCCAGGCGCTTCCGGCCGTCCGGACCAGGACACCGTCCTCACATATCTGCAGCGGTACTACCTCCACACCGCCCCCGAGGATCTGGCCGACCGGGACCCGGTTGACGTCTTCGGTGCCGCGCTCTCGCACTACCGCCTGGCCGAGATGCGCCCGCAGGGCACGGCCAGCGTCCGGGTGCACACCCCGACCGTCGAGGAGAACGGCTGGACGTGCTCGCACTCCGTCGTCGAGGTCGTCACCGACGACATGCCCTTCCTCGTCGACTCGGTCACCAATGAGCTGTCCCGGCAGAGCCGCGGCATCCATGTCGTGATCCACCCGCAGGTGATCGTCCGCCGTGATGTCACCGGCAAGCTGATCGAGCTCCTCACCGACGCCCCGGCCGCGGACCAGCTGCCGCACGACGCGGCCGTCGAGTCCTGGATCCACGTCGAGATCGACCGCGAGACCGACCGCGCCGACCTCAAGCAGATCACCGCCGATCTGCAGCGCGTCCTGTCCGACGTCCGCGAGGCCGTCGAGGACTGGGAGAAGATGCGGGACGCGGCGCTGCGCATCGCCGACGAACTGCCCGGTGAGCCCACCGCCGGTGACCTGCCCAACCAGGAGGTCGAGGAGGCCCGCGAGCTGCTGCGCTGGCTGGCCGCCGACCACTTCACCTTCCTCGGCTACCGCGAGTACCAGCTGGGCGACGACGACTCCCTGGCCGCCGTGCCCGGCACCGGCCTCGGCGTGCTGCGCTCCGACCCGCACCACGGCGGCGACTCGACCGGCCACCCGGTGAGCCCCTCCTTCAACCGGCTGCCCGCCGACGCCCGCGCCAAGGCCCGCGAGCACAAGCTCCTGGTCCTGACGAAGGCCAACAGCCGCGCCACCGTGCACCGGCCCAGCTACCTCGACTACGTCGGCGTGAAGAAGTTCGACGCCGAGGGCAACGTCGTCGGCGAGCGCCGCTTCCTCGGCCTCTTCTCGTCGGCCGCGTACACCGAGTCCGTACGCCGCGTCCCGGTCATCCGTCGCAAGGTCGCCGAGGTCCTCAAGGGCGCGGGCTTCTCGCCCAACAGCCACGACGGCCGGGACCTGCTGCAGATCCTGGAGACGTACCCGCGCGACGAGCTCTTCCAGACGCCGCCCGACGAGCTGCGCGCCATCGTCACCTCCGTCCTGTACCTCCAGGAGCGCCGCCGACTGCGGCTCTACCTGCGCCAGGACGAGTACGGCCGCTACTACTCGGCGCTGATCTACCTGCCGCGCGACCGCTACACCACCGGCGTACGGCTGCGTCTGATCGACATCCTCAAGGAGGAGCTCGGCGGCACGAACGTCGACTTCACCGCCTGGAACACCGAGTCGATCCTGTCCCGCCTGCACTTCGTCGTCCGCGTCCCGCAGGGCACCGAGCTGCCCGCGCTCACCGAGGCCGACACCGACCGCATCGAGGCCCGCCTCGTCGAGGCCGCCCGCTCCTGGGCCGACGGCTTCGGGGAGGCGCTGACCGCCGAGTGCGGCGAGGAGCGCGCCGCCGAGCTGCTCCGCCGGTACGGCAACGCCTTCCCCGAGGGCTACAAGGCCGACCACACCCCGCGCTCCGCCGTGGCCGACCTGATGCACATCGAGCAACTCTCGGGCGCCGACAAGGAGTTCGCGCTCTCCCTGTACGAGCCCGTGGGCGCCGGCCCCGGTGAGCGCCGCTTCAAGATCTACCGCCTCGGCGGCCAGGTCTCGCTGTCCGCCGTCCTGCCGGTGCTGCAGCGCCTCGGCTGCGAGGTCGTCGACGAACGGCCGTACGAGCTGCGCTGCTCGGACCGCTCCACCGCGTGGGTCTACGACTTCGGCCTGCGCATGCCGAAGGCCAACGGCAACGGCGACTACCTCGCCGACGACGCCCGCGAGCGCTTCCAGGAGGCCTTCGCCGCCGTCTGGACCGGTGCCGCCGAGAACGACGGCTTCAACTCGCTCGTCCTGGGCGCCGGTCTGGACTGGCGCCAGGCGATGGTGCTGCGCGCGTACGCCAAGTACCTGCGCCAGGCCGGTGCGACCTTCAGCCAGGACTACATGGAGGACACCCTCCGGGACAACGTCCACACCACCCGGCTCCTGGTCTCCCTCTTCGAGGCCCGGATGTCCCCGGACCGCCAGCGCGCGGGCACCGAGCTGATCGACGGGCTCATGGAGGAGCTGGAGGGCGCCCTAGACCAGGTGGCCTCCCTCGACGAGGACCGGATCCTCAGGTCCTTCCTCACCGTCATCAAGGCGACCCTGCGCACGAACTTCTTCCAGGAGGCGGGCGGGGGCAAGCCGCACACGTACGTCTCCATGAAGTTCGACCCGCAGGCTATCCCGGACCTGCCGGCCCCCCGGCCCGCGTACGAGATCTGGGTGTACTCGCCCCGCGTCGAGGGCGTGCACCTGCGCTTCGGCAAGGTCGCGCGCGGCGGGCTGCGCTGGTCCGACCGGCGTGAGGACTTCCGTACGGAGATCCTCGGCCTGGTCAAGGCGCAGATGGTGAAGAACACCGTCATCGTGCCGGTCGGCGCCAAGGGCGGCTTCGTCGCCAAGCAGCTGCCGGACCCGGGCGTGGACCGGGACGCGTGGCTGGCGGAGGGCATCGCCAGCTACAAGACGTTCATCTCGGCGCTGCTCGACATCACCGACAACATGGTGGCCGGCGAGGTCGTGCCGCCCTCCGACGTGGTCCGCCACGACGGGGAGGACACCTACCTGGTGGTCGCCGCCGACAAGGGCACCGCGACCTTCTCCGACATCGCCAACGAGGTCGCCGAGTCGTACAACTTCTGGCTCGGTGACGCCTTCGCGTCCGGCGGTTCGGCCGGCTACGACCACAAGGGCATGGGCATCACCGCCCGCGGCGCCTGGGAGTCGGTCAAGCGGCACTTCCGCGAGCTCGGCCACGACACGCAGAACGAGGACTTCACGGTCGTCGGCGTCGGCGACATGTCCGGCGACGTGTTCGGCAACGGCATGCTGCTCAGCGAGCACATCCGCCTGGTGGCCGCCTTCGACCACCGGCACATCTTCATCGACCCGAACCCGGAGTCCGCGACCTCGTACGCCGAGCGGCGCCGCCTCTTCGAGCTGTCGCGCTCGTCCTGGGCGGACTACGACAAGCAGCTGCTCTCCGCGGGCGGCGGCATCTTCCCGCGCAGCGCCAAGTCCATCCAGCTCAACGCGCACATCCGCGAGGCCCTCGGCATCGAGTCGGGCGTCGCCAAGATGACCCCGGCCGACCTGATGAAGGCGATCCTCAGCTCGCCCGTCGACCTGCTGTGGAACGGCGGCATCGGTACGTACGTGAAGTCGTCCGCCGAATCGCACGGTGACGTCGGCGACAAGGCCAACGACGCCATCCGCGTCAACGGCGAGGACCTGCGGGTCAAGGTCGTCGGCGAGGGCGGCAACCTCGGTCTGACCCAGCTCGGCCGCATCGAGTTCGCCCGCACCGGCGGACGCGTCAACACCGACGCGATCGACAACAGCGCGGGCGTGGACACCTCTGACCACGAGGTGAACATCAAGATCCTGCTCAACGCGGTCGTCGGGGACGGCGACATGACGGTCAAGCAGCGCAACAAGCTGCTCGCCGAAATGACCGACGAGGTCGGCAAGTTGGTGCTCCGCAACAACTACGCGCAGAACACCGCGCTGGCCAACGCGCTCGCCCAGTCCTCGTCCATGCTCCACGCCCAGCAGCGCTTCATGCGCACCCTGGTCCGCGAGGGCCGCCTCGACCGGGGACTCGAGTTCCTGCCCACCGAGCGGCAGATCCGCGAGCGGCTCAACGCCGGTCTCGGCCTGACCCAGCCGGAGACCTCCGTCCTCCTCGCGTACGCGAAGATCACCGTGGCCGAGGATCTGCTCGCCACCGATCTGCCGGACGACAAGTACCTGCAGAGCCTGCTGCACGCGTACTTCCCGACGGCGCTGCGCGAGAAGTTCACCGAGCAGATCGACGCGCACGCCCTGCGCCGCGAGATCGTCACGACGGTCCTCGTCAACGACACGATCAACTCCGGTGGCACGAGCTTCCTGCACCGCATGCGCGAGGAGACCGGCGCCTCGCTCGAAGAGGTCGTACGCGCGCACACCGCGGCCCGCGAGATCTTCGGTCTCGGCGAGGTCTGGGACGCGGTCGAGGCCCTCGACAACGTCGTGGCCGCCGACGTCCAGACCCGGATCCGGCTGCACTCGCGGCGCCTGGTCGAGCGCGGCACCCGGTGGCTGCTCAACAACCGGCCGCAGCCGCTCCAGCTCGACGAGACCATCGGCTTCTTCAGCGCGGGCGTCGCCCAGGTCTGGTCCGAGCTGCCGACGCTGCTGCGCGGCGCGGACCTCGAGTGGTACCAGCAGATCCGCGACGAGCTGACCGGCGCGAACGTGCCGGACGAGCTCGCCCAGCGGGTCGCCGGCTTCTCGTCCGCCTTCCCCGCGCTCGACGTCGTACTGATCGCGGACCGCATGGACAAGGAGCCGATGGCGGTCGCCGAGGTCTACTACGACCTGGCCGACCGGCTCTCCATCACCCAGCTCATGGACCGCATCAGCGCGCTGCCGCGGACCGACCGCTGGCAGTCGATGGCCCGCGCGGCCATCCGCGAGGACCTGTACGCGGCGCACGCGGCCCTCACCGCGGACGTCCTGGCGGCGGGCAACGGTACGTCGACGCCGGAGCAGCGCTTCAAGGCGTGGGAGCAGCGGAACGCGGCGATCCTGGGCCGGGCGAAGACGACGCTGGACGAGATCCAGGGGTCCGAGGCGTTCGATCTGGCGAATCTGTCGGTGGCGATGCGGACCATGCGGACGTTGTTGCGGACGCACGGCTGAGGCTTGGCGGCGCGGAGCTGACCGCGGCTCCGCGTCAAAAGAGGCGTTAAAGTCAAAAAAGTGAACCAAAGGGACGCTCCGGCCATCTGACTGGCCGGAGCGTTCCGTTTCGGGGGAGGGCGCGCACCAGCACCTCTGCCCGACTGGAGATCCACCGACATGACGCTCGGCAGCACCCTCGCGCCGGCCCGCAAGCACCGGCTGCCGTCCGGCGGCGCCGCTGACGGGCGGCGCCGACTGCTCGACCGGGATCCGGTGCGCATCCGCCTGGTGCGGCACGAGGCCCATCTCGCGGCCGCGCTCCACCTGATCCTCGCGCTCCTGGGCTTCGCGGTGCTGCTGGTGCTCAATCGGCACCTCGACCACGGGGTGACCGGGCTCCTCGGGCGCTGGGACGCGGCGAACTATCTGTCCGTCGCCGAGCACGGCTACCCGAGCGCCCTGAAGTACCGGCCCGACGGCGTGCCCGACTACAACACGCTGGCCTTCTTCCCACTGGTGCCGGGCCTGATCCGGGGCCTGCATCTGCTGACCGGGCTGCCCTTCGCCTTCGCCGGGGTCGTCGTCTCCTGGTCTGCGGGCGCCGTGGCCGCCGCCGGGATCCACACCCTGGCCCGGGCCGTCGTCGGCCGGTCGGCGGCCTTCGCCTGTGTGGCGCTGTGGGCCTGCTCGCCGTACGCCTTCGTGTTGTGGATCCCGTACTCGGAGGCCGTGTTCACGGCGGTCCTGATGTGGGCCCTGGTGGCGCTGCTTGCCCGGCGCTGGGTGACGACGGGGCTGCTGTGCGCCCTGGCGGGGACGGTGCGGCCGACCGCGTCGGTGCTGGTCGCGGTGGTGGCGCTGAGCGCGCTCGCGGCGCTCTGGGGCAGACGGGACGGGCTGCGTCCGCTGGCCGCGCTGATGCTGGCGCCCGTGGGTCTCGTGGGCAGCTGGCTGTATCTGGGCAGCAGGATCGGCTCCGTGACCGGCTGGTTCGAGGCCCAGAAGGCCTGGGACCAGTCCTTCGACTTCGGCCTCGGCACCCTGCGCTTCCTCAAGCGGGCGGCCGGGGCGCACTCCTTCGACCTGCGGTACGTCGCCGTCATCGCGGTGATCGCGGCCGTGCTGATCGGTGTCGTCGCCCTGGTCCTGGACCGACGGATTCCGTGGCCCCTGGTCGCCCTGGTGTCGGGGGCGTGGCTGCTGATGGTCGGCACGCCGGGCGCACCGTTCTCCAAGCCACGCTTCATGCTGCCTTTCCTGCCGGTGCTCCTGCTGCTGGTCGCCACGCCGCTGGCGCGGGCTCCTCGGCAGGTGCGGTGGCTGCTCTACGGCAGCGGTGCGGTGTTCGCCGGGTGGTACGGGGTGAGCCTCCTGGTGCTGTTCCGGCCCGCGCCCTGACCTGGGACGGGTCGAGGGCCGCTGATGTCTCTCGCACCGGCCGAGGGGGTCTGATGCGCACAGCGCGCCCGAGGTTGCTTCCCGCATGGAAGAAATCGTGCGAGAAGCGCAATAGATAAGAACTCGGACATATGGCCTAAGCTTGATCTGATTACTTGCCTGCTGTCGAGTTCTGACCTGTCTGGGGTTTGTGGATGACGGAAGCAATTCTGCTGGTCGGAGGCCAGGGGACTCGGCTGCGACCGGTGACGGTCAACACCCCCAAGCCGATGGTTCCCGCCGCCGGAGTCCCCTTCCTGGCCCATCAGATCGCACGGGCCGCGGCCGCCGGGGTCGACCACATCGTGATGGCCACCTGCTATCTGGCCGAGGTCTTCGAGCCGTACTTCGGCGACGGCTCCGCCTTCGGCGTCACGCTCGAGTACGTCGTCGAGGACCAGCCGCTCGGTACCGGCGGCGCCATCCGCCATGCCGCCGAGCACCTGACCTGCGGCGCCGACGAGCCGGTGCTCGTCTTCAACGGCGACATCCTGACCGGCCTGGACATCCGCGGCCTGGTCGACTCGCATCAGCAGGCCGGCGCCGACGTCACCCTGCACCTCACCCGCGTCGACGATCCGCGCGCCTTCGGCCTGGTGCCGACCGACGCGGACGGGCGGGTGACCGCCTTCACCGAGAAGCCACAGACGCCCGAGGAGATCGTCACCGACCAGATCAACGCGGGCTGCTACGTCTTCAAGCGCTCGGTGATCGACACGATTCCGTCCGGCCGCCCGGTCTCCGTGGAGCGCGAGACCTTCCCCGCCCTGCTCGCCTCCGGCGCCCGGCTGCACGGCAAGGTCGAGCAGGGCTACTGGCTGGACCTCGGCACGCCGGAGGCCTTCATCCAGGCCTCGGCCGACCTGGTCCGCGGCATCGTCGACTCCCCGGCGGTGCCCGGCGAGCGCGGCGAGGCCCTGGTCCTGGCCGGCGCGCAGGTCGCCGAGGGAGCCAAGCTCGCCGACGGCACCGTCGTCGGAGCCGGTGCGCGCATCGGGGCCGGGGCCGTGGTGCAGGGCTCGGTGGTCCTGGACGGAGCGGTCGTCGCCGAGGACGCCTACGTACACGAGAGCCTGGTCGGCGCGGGTGCCACCATCGGCCCGCGCACCGCACTGCACGGAGCCGTCATCGGCGACGGCGCACGGGTGGGGGCCGACAACGAACTGCGGGCGGGAGCCCGGGTGTGGTGCGAGGCAGAGCTGCCCGACGCCGCGCTGCGGTTCTCGTCGGACCGCTGAAGGCGGCAACGGGCCGATGAACACCGGCGAGCCGCACACGACGACGCAAGAAACGAAGGGCAAGCAAGTGAACCCCACCCCCCGGACCCAGCAGTCGGCAGCCCGAGCGCTGCCCGCGGCCTGGGCCGACACCCCGCTGACCGTCGTGATGCCGACGTACAACGAGGCGGGCAACCTGCCCGGCATGGCCGAGACTCTCATGGACCTCGACCTGCCCGGACTGAGCCTGCTCGTCGTCGACGACTCCAGCCCGGACGGCACCGGCGACCTCGCCGAGACCCTGGCCGCGCGCTACAACAAGGGCGCCGACCGGCCCCGTATGCGCGTCCTGCACCGCACCGACAAGGACGGCCTCGGCCGTGCCTACGCGGCCGGCATGAGCCAGGCGGTCGAGCAGGGTGCCCAGTACGTGCTGCAGATGGACGCCGACGGCAGCCACCCCGCCGAGAAGGTCGCCGAGATGCTCGGTGTCGCCCTCTCGACCGGCGCGGGCGTCGTGGTCGGCAGCCGATACGTCCCCGGCGGGTCCCTCTCGGACGCCTGGGGCGCCCACCGCAAGCTGCTCTCCCGCTGGGCCAACGCCTACGCCAGCGCCATCCTCGGCACCCGCGTGCGCGACATCACCGGCGGCTTCAACCTCTGGCGCGCCGACGCCCTGCGCGCCATCGACCTCGCCTCGGTCGGCTCCGCCGGCTACAGCTTCCAGGTCGAGATGAAGTACGCCGCCCTGCGCCGTGGCTTCAGCGTGATGGAGGTGCCGATCCACTTCGAGGACCGCACCATCGGGGAGTCCAAGATGAACCTCGCCGTGCAGCTCGAGTCCATGGCCATGCCGTGGAAGCTGCGCGCCCGCTCCCGTGGCCGCCGCTGACCGACCAGGAAGCCCCGACCTCCCACACGTACGACCGACTTGGTGACCCCACTGCCATGACCACGCTGCACGAACCCCCCACCGTCTCCGTTCCCGCGCCCGCCGTGCCGGGGGCGCTGCCGAAGCCGTCCGGCGCAGACCGGCTGCGCAGGATCGGCAAGGAGGTCATCAAGTTCGGCATCGTCGGCGGCAGCGGTGTCGGCGTGAACTTCGTCGTCTTCAACCTGCTTCTGCACGGCCTCAGCTGGGGGCCGATGACCTCGACGATCCTCGCCAGTTGCGTCGCCATCTGCACCAACTACCTGGGCTTCCGCTTCTTCGCGTACCGGGACCGGGCGAAGCGCACCAAGCAGCAGATCGTGCTGTTCTTCGTCTTCAGCGGCCTCGGGGTGGCCGTGGAGAGCGCCCTGTTCTACGTCGCCTATCACGGCCTGGACTGGAGCGGCCCGCTCGGCTCGAACATCGCCAAGGCGGGCTCGATCGTCCTCGCCTCCGCGTTCCGCTTCCTGGTCTACCGGACCTGGGTCTTCCAGCATGACCGGCACTGACGGCCACGCCGGAGGGCGTACGCAGGTCCGTGCCCCAGCCCGCACCGCGGCCTCCCGCGCCGCCCGCAGGCGGCGGGTGCTGCGTGCGCTGCCGCTGATCGCGGCGGCCGCCTTCGTGCTGCTGCACGCCTTCGGCTACCCGGCGACCCGCTTCTCCAACGACTCCTACCGCTATGCGCGCCAGGCGTACGAATTCCTCGGCGACTCGCCCAAGGAGGCGCAGGCCAAGGCGGTCGAGGCGTACTGCACCGACACCGCCAAGCTGGTGCACCGCAACCGGATGCTGGACCAGCTCCAGTTCCGCGGTCCGGGCCGGGAGGCCGAGTACACCCGCGACTGCGTGGCGAAGTACAAGAACGGCCTGGAGCCGAACGACCCGCGCTACGAGAAGATCTTCCACACCAGACCGGCCTACCCGCTGATCGCGGCCCCCTTCGTCTGGCTGCTCGGCGCCAAGGCGGGGCTGACCCTGGTCGCCCTGGGCTTCACCACGCTCGCCGGCTACCTGGTGTACCTGCTGCTGCGCGCGCTGCGGGCGCCGCCCGCGGCCGCCGTGCTCGGGCAGGTCCTCTACTACGTGACGCCGCTCGCGGCATGGGGCGGCCGGCCGCTGACCGAGGGGCCGATGCTGAGCCTGATGACGGCTCTGCTGCTCGCCTCGGTCTGGCTGCTGCAGGGCCGGGTGCGCAGCGGTGCGCTGCTGTTCACCGGCGCCTTCGCGCTGGGGCTCGGGGTGAAGTATTCGAGCTTCCTGGTCGCGGCCCCGTTCCTGGCGGCCGCCGTGATCGCCGCCCTGCTGTTCGTACGAGGGGTGCGTCATCGCGGCACCTGGTGGCTGGCCGGGCTCTCGACGGGCGGCACGCTGTTCGCCGTCGTACTGAGCAAGGTGCTCGGGCTGCCCGGGATGGTGGACTCGCTGCAGGACACGTTCTCGCTGCACTGGACGCGGCCGGAGATCGCGGATCCGTGGCGGGCGCTGGCCCGGCTGAACTTCAACTACTGGTGGCAGTGGCTCCAGAAGGAGTCCCTCGCGCCGCTGCTGCTGTTCCTGCTGGCCGTCGGCGCCTGGGGCGTCTGGAAGCGGTCCGTGCCGGTCGCGCTGTGTGTGCTCGCCATGGGACTGACCGGATTCGCGACGATGGCGGCGCATCCGCTCGACATGGAGCAGGACCGGCTGTACGTCCAGGTGTGGCTGATCGCGGTGATCGGGCTGCCGCTCGCCCTTGAGCGGATCTGGCAGCTGGGAGCGGCGCGGGCCGCGGTGTCCTCCTCGTCCTCCCCGACGGGGAAGCCGGCGGCCGAGGCCGAGAGGGACACGTCGGTACGTCTCTGAGGTGAGGGACCGGTACGTCTCTGAGGTGAGGCGCCGCGCTAGCGGAAAGCCTTGCGCAGCGCCTTTGAGCCGGGCCGTTCCACGAACCGGTGGATCAGCCAGCCGACCGCGACCATCCCCGCCATCACGCCGGGCAGCACCACCCACGCCGGTGCCGCGTCGTGCCAGGCGCGCAGCGCGGTGGTGCCGATCGCCTGGTGGACCAGGTACAGCGGATACGAGATGGCCCCCGCCACGGAGAGCCAGCGCCAGTCGATCCGGTCGAGCAGACCGAGCGCGACGGCCGCCATCAGGGCGTAGCAGCCGGTGAGCACCGTCACGCAGACCGTCCAGGACAGTTGGTGCTGCCCGGTGCTGTAGTTCTGCGCCGTGTCGACGAGATTGTGCTGGGCGAACAGCCAGTTGACGCCGAGCAGCGCCCACGGCTGGCGCGAGCGCGGCCCGTCCCGGCGGATCAAGTAGAACGCGATCCCGGAGATGAACAGCGGGGCGTACCCCGGATTGGCCAGCGTGCTCAGCAGCGGGATGCCGGAATCGCCGGCGAGCACCACCGCGGCGGTCCACACCCAGCAGAAGGCGAGCACCCGCCGTGAGTTCACCCCGAGCCAGGCCACCACCGCGAACAGCAGGTAGAAGCGCAGCTCCGCCCAGAGCGTCCAGTACGAGTGGTCGACCTCGGCGACGCCCAGCGGGTCCTGCACCATCGTCAGATTGGTGAGGATCGTGCTCACGGTGGGCCGGTCGCCGTCCACGGGAAGACCGGGGACCAGCAGCACGGCACCGGTGAGCAGCACACAGAACCAGTACGCGGGAAAGAGCCGCACGACCCGGCTGCGCACGAAGTCCCGCAGGGTCTTGCCCCAGGTGGACATGCAGATGACGAATCCGCTGATCAGGAAGAAGAGTTCGACGCCGAGCCATGAGTAGGGCGCGATCGCCCCGAGCACACCGAATCGCGTACCGCCCCATATGTCCGGGCTCGCGAAGTGGTAGAGCATCACCATCAGCGCGGCGAGCAGTCGCAGTCCGTCCAGGACCCTGAGCCGGCCGCCGGCCGTCGCCTGGCGCGGCACGGGGGTAGACCGGGCGGGGTGGGGCGGGGCGGCGAGGGAGGGCTGGGGCATGGTGACTCTCCGGGCGGCAGGCTGACGGGGCGGTGCACGGATTCCCTCGCCCGCGCGAACGGCTCACCACGCTAACACGGCCTTTTTCAGGGTTTTTCGGCATTGGCATGCCGCCGAACCCGAAGCGCGAGGCAGGGGTCTTTGGTCCCGGCGGATAGGGACCTTTGGGGAGAACGGGCTACAACTTCCCTACGTAAAGTCCAAGTAAGTGCATCTACGTCCGAAGTGTCGCCGCCGGGAGGCTCCCTCTTCATGCCCCGCTTCAGCATCGTCGTACCCGTGTTCAAGGTGCAGGGCTACCTGCGCGAGTGCCTCGACTCCGTGCTCGGTCAGTCCTTCCGGGACATCGAGGTCATCGCGGTCGACGACTGCTCGCCGGATGCGTGTGGGGCGATCATCGACGAGTACGCGGCGCGGGACTCGCGAGTGGTCCCGGTGCACCTGGCGGAGAACGGCGGACTCGGCCGCGCCCGCAACGCCGGGCTCACCCACGCCACCGGCGAGTACGTGCTGTTCCTCGACAGCGACGACACCTACACCCCCGGACTGCTCCAGGCCCTCGCCGACCGGCTCGACGCGTCCGGCGACCTGGACATCCTGGTCTTCGATCACGTACGCACGTACTGGTGGGGCAACGGCGGCCAGAGCGATGCCGCGCACCTGCTCGAGAAGGCGGGCACGGACAGCTTCCGGATCGAGGACGCCCCGGAGTATCTGAACCTCTTCCTGGTCGCCTGGAACAAGGCGTTCCGCCGCGAGTTCTTCCTGGAGCAGGGCCTCCAGTACGCGCCCGGTCTGTACGAGGACGCGCCCGTCACCTACGAGGCGATGGTCACCGCCGAGCGCATCGGCTGCCTCAACCGGGTGGGCGTGGAGTACCGCCAGCGGCGGCAGGGCGCGATCACCAAGACTCCCGGCCGCAAGCACTTCGACATCTTCCGCCAGTACGAGGGCCTGTTCGCCTTCATCGAGGCCCGGCCGGAGCTGGCCTGGGCGCAGCCGCTGCTCTTCGAGCGGGCCCTGGACCACATACTCTTCGCGCTGGTCCGCCCGGAAAGGGTGATGCCGGCCGACCGCAAGGAGTTCTTCGCCCGGGCCGTCACGTTCTACGGGCGCCACCTCCCCGCCGGTTTCACACCGGACGAGGGGGACGAGCTGGGCCGCGTCCGGCTGCTCGCACGCGGCAACTACCGCGCTTTCCAGGCCAATGAACTCCTGCGCCAGTCCGCGAAGTCGGGCCTGAAGAAGGTCACGACGTCGAGGAACAAGCTGGGCAAGCGTGCCTACCAGAGCTTCTACGCGCTGCAGCGCCGCCGCCCGCTCGACGAGAACCTCGCGGTCTACTCCGCGTACTGGAACCGTCTGCCCTCCTGCAATCCACTCGCGATCTACCAGGAGGCCAAGGAGCTGGCCCCCGGTGTGCACGGCGTGTGGGTGGTCAAGAAGGCGCTCGCCGACCAGGTGCCGGCCGGCATCGACTTCGTGGTCCCCGGCTCCCGGCGCTACTGGGAGGTGATGGCGCGCGCCAAGTACTTCGTCAACAACGTCAACTTCCCCGACAACATCGTCAAGCGCCCTGGCCAGGTCCACCTGCAGACCCACCACGGCACCCCGCTCAAGCGCATGGGCATCGACCAGAAGCGCTTCCCGGCCTCTGCCAAGGGCATGAGCTTCGCCCGGCTCCTGGCGCGCGCCGACCGCTGGGACTTCAGCGTCTCCGCGAACCAGCACACGACCGAGAACTGGGAGCGCGTCTACCCGAGCGCCTTCGAGTCCGTCGACGCCGGCTACCCGCGCAATGACGCCTACTACCGCACCGATGCCGAGGGCGTGGCAGCCATCCGGGAGAAGTTGGGCATCGCGCCCGGCAAGACCGTGCTCCTGTACGCGCCCACGCACCGTGACTACCGGGCCGACTGGACCCCCAGTCTGGACCTCGCCCGCCTCGGCGCCGCGCTCGGTGACGACTATGTGATCCTGGCGCGCACCCACTACTTCTACGGCCAGGACCGGCAGTTGGAGCAGCTCGCGGCGCAGGGCGCGCTCGTCGACGTCTCCCAGTACCCGGTCGTCGAAGAGCTCTGCCTCGCCGCGGACGCGTTGATCGCGGACTACTCGTCGATCATGTTCGACTACGCCAACCTGGACCGCCCGATCGTCACCTACGCGGACGACTGGGATGTCTACGCCGAATCCCGCGGCGTCACCTTCGACCTCCTCTCCGGCAACCCCGGCGACACCCCGGGCGTCGTCGCCACCACCGAGGACGAGCTCATCGAGGCCTTCCGCAACGGCAGTTGGCGCGGGGAGGCCGCCGCCGGGCTGCGGGCCGCGTTCCGGGAGCGGTTCTGCCAGTACGACGACGGGCGTGCCGCCGAGCGTGTGGTGCGCCGGGTCCTGCTCGGGCAGGAGATGGGTCCCGCCGTGCTGCCCCTGGCCGACCGCACTCCGGCACCCGCACCGGGCCCGGACGGGCTCGGCCTTCTGCCGGGGCCCCGTGGGGTGCAGGACGTGCTGCTCGCGGGCTGAGCCGGGCCGGGCGCGGAGTGGGTCCGCGCCCGACCGGGGGCGTCAGCGGGCCAGTACCGCCCGCAGCCCACGAGCCCGCACCGCCAGCGGCCGGACCCGGGCCAGTACGCCTTCCGGAACCCAACGCACCTGCAGGCGACCGGAGTTGCGGCCCTCGGGCTCGACCGTCACTCGATGGGTGAGCCCGTGCCGCGGCCGCAGTGACGCGGTGAGCGGTGTGAAGGTGAGCGGCGCGAGCAGCAGCCCCGTGTTGCGCTGCCGGTTCTCCTCCAGCTCGAGCACCGGGTGCCGCGTCCCGTCGAAGCCCTGCACCGGCAGCTGCGCGGCGGCCAGGTCGAGCCGGACCCGGCCCTCGTAGACGCCCGGCCGCACCACGTCGAGGCGGAACCGCCAGGTGTGCCGGCGCCCGCCCGGTGCGAGGTGGACGGCGGCCGCGTGCGGGCCGACCGCGAGCCTGAGTCCCGGGTCGTAGGTGCGGATGTCCAGGTCGATCGTGGCGCCCGGCCCCTTGGTCACCTGGGTGATCTCGTGCCGGAACTGGGCCGCCGGGAACGGCCGGGTGTCCAGATCCAGTTCGGTCAGGTCGAGTTCCGCCTTGGTCTGCTCGGTGACCGGCACGCGGTCGCCCCAGTACACCCGGCCCGTCTCGTCCGCGGTGGTCTGCCGGGGTGCGACCCCGTGGCCCATGCCGCGCGCGGCCACCTGGGCGTCGGCGAGCCGGCCGTCGCGCAGCAGCTGGATCACCACGCGCTCGGAGCGCGGCAGCCGGGCGAGCGCGGAGGGCGCCACGTCGTCGAGGTACGGCACGACGGCCCCGGCGAACTGCCGCAGCCACTCCTCGTCGCGGAACGGCAGGTCGCCCGCGTACATCCGGAAGTCGTGCTTGAGGAACTTGTAGTCCTTGTCGGCGCGCAGGCCCGCATGGCCGGACGAGACCAGGAAGTCGTCGATCAAGGTCTGGACGTGGATCCGGTCCCGTACGTTGCTGATCTTGTGCCGCTGGTTGGAGATGGAGGCCGCACCTGCGGCGGCGTACGGCTCGATGTACCAGCGGTAGACCGGCTTGGGGACGATGGTGAAGGCCCTGGCCAGGCAGTACGCCTGGGCCGAGAACAGCTGGTCCTCGTAGTGGATGCCCTCCGGGAAGCGCAGCTCGTGCCGGTCCAGGAAGGCCTTGGTGTACATCTTCGACGTGGAGAGGTGCTCGAAGAGCAGGCGCGGCTCGGCCTCGATGCCCTGCACCGTGCGCCGCTCGGCGACCAGGTCGGGCATCCAGGTGGAGCGGGCGCCGGTGTCGACGCGGACGCGCTCGACCTGGCCCATGGCGAAGTCTACGTCCTGCTCCCGGTGGGCGGCGAGCAGCAACTCGACGGCGTCGGGCGGGAGTTCGTCGTCGCTGTCGAGGAACATCAGGTACGGGGCGCGGGCGATCTCCATCGCGCGGTTGCGCGGGGCGCTGCAGCCGCCGCTGTTCTCGGGGAGGCGGAGATAGCGGACCCGCTCGTCCCCGGACTCCAACTGCCGCGCGACTTCGGGGGTGTTGTCCGTCGAGTGGTCGTCGCTGATGATGATCTCGATATTGGCGTGCGTCTGCGCGCGCAGCGAGGCGACCGCGCGCGGCAGCCGCTCGGCGTCATTGAAGACGATCACCGTGACGGTGACGTCCGGGCCCTTGGTGGTGTCCGCGGCCGTCGTGGGGGATATCGCTGAAGTGCTCATCGGGCGGCGGCCTCTTCCGGGGTCGGTGCGGGGGTACGGTCCTCGACCGGGATGATCTGCGGGAGGGCTTCGGGGCGCTCGCCCAGGAAGACCCGGCGGACCACCCGGTCGGCGGCGAAACCGTCGTCGAACTCGCAGAAGCGTCGCCGGAAGTCGGCCCGCAGCTTGGCGGCCGCCTCGTCGCGCCACATCTGCGAGCCGAGCAGCTGCGTCAACTCGTCCTGGCTGAAGGCGACATGGCCGGGCGGTTGGTCGGCCACCAGGTCGAAGTAGACGCCTCGGGTCTTGGCGTACATCTCCCAGTCGTCGGCGAAGATGACGATCGGGCGGTCCAGGTTGGCGTAGTCGAACATGATCGAGGAGTAGTCCGCGATCAGCGCGTCGGCGGCCAGGCACAGGTCCTCGACCGGGTCGTACGCCGAGACGTCGATGACCCGCCCCGTCTTGCGCAGCCGCGCCAGCGGCGATGCCGCGCCGCCGTAGAAGTAGTGGCCTCGCACCAGGATCACGGTGTCCTCACCGAGCGCCTCGCTGAGCGCGGCGAGGTCCAGGCGCGGGGTCCAGCCGGCCTCGTAGTCGCGGTGCGTGGGCGCGTAGAGCAGGGCCCGCTTGCCGGGGGCGATGCCGAGGCGGGCGCGTACGGCGCGTACTTCTTCCGCGCCCGCCCGGTAGAAGACGTCGTTGCGCGGATAGCCGTAGTCGAGCGAGGTGTAGTGCGACGGGTAGGCGTGCTCCCACATCCGCGTGGAGTGGCTGTTCGCGGAGAGGCTGTAGTCCCAGCGGTCCACCCTTGCGAGCAGGCTGCGGAAGTTGAGGCCCTTGGAGGCCGCGGGGAAGTCCAGCTGGTCCAGGCCCATCCGCTTGAGCGGGGTGCCGTGGTGGGTCTGCAGGTAGGTCTGGTCGGGCCGCTTCACCATGGCATTGGGGAAGTTGACGTTGTTGACCAGGAACTTCGCGGTCCCCATCACTTCGAGGTAGCGGCGGCTGCCGGGCACCACGAAGTCGGTGCCGGGCGGCAGGAGCGGCACCCGGTCCTGGGCGACGACCCACACCGGGTGGATCTCGGGGGCCAGTTCGCCGAGCCGTGCTGCGATGGCGGCCGGGTTGCAGGCCACCCCGCGGTCCCAGTACGCGGAGAACACGGCGAGCTCGCGGTCGACGGGCTGCTCGAGCGCCTTGCCGTAGCGGTGCTTGCGGACCGCCGCGCCGACCTTGCGCTTCTTGGCGCCGAGCTTGGACTGCAGGCCGCGGCGCTTGGCGTTGGCGGTGTTCAGGGCCTTGTAGCCCGTGTACTGGTCGCGGTCGAGCAGATTCCGTCGTACGCCGGCCAGGCCGCCCGGCGTCTGATACCCGTCGGGCCGGTAGCGGCGGGCGTGCTCGGCGGCGCGGTGGAAGTAGTCCGGGGCGATGGCCGCGGGCAGCAGGCCGGGGCGGGCGATGGTGCGCAGATAGTCCTCGACCATGAGGTCGTAGAGCGCGATGCGTACGGCCTTCGGGCTGCTCTCGGCGAGCTCCTGCAGGCGCTCGTACGTCGCGAACACCGCGAAGTGCTGCTCGGCGGAGAGCGGGGGCAGGCTGGCCCGGCGCAGCCGGCGGTGGTGGAGGGCGACCTTGTCGAGGCAGCCGATGCGGTCGGCGAGCAGCAGGGTCGCGTAGGCCGGGTGGCGCTCGTCGGCCGGGGCGTTCGGGGCGGGCGGCAGGTCCGAGGTCAGCAGGTCGGCGTGGGCGCGGGCGAAGTCGGCGCGCAGCACACGGTTGCCGAGCAGGGGTGCGGCCGTCAGGAGCTCGGGGCGGGCGGCCAGTCGGGTGACGGCGTGGCCGGCCTTCGCCATGAGCGCGGTGTCGCCGCTGGGGCGGGCCGGGTCCCACCAGTGGACCTGGACGTGGTCGAAGAGCAGCACGTCCAGGTCGCCGTCGGCGGTCGCGGCTTCGTCCAGGCGGGCGACGATCGAGGCCACGGCGTCGGCCGGGAGGCCGTCCTTGCTCTGCAGGAAGTGCAGATACAGGCCCGTGGCCCGGTCCAGGGCGGCGCGGCGGGCGGCGGCCGGGGAGGTGCCCTCGGGCAGGGCGAGGGGTATGAAGCGCGGGTCGCGGGCGGCGTGCGCGGCCGCCAGCTCACCGGCGGCTTCGTCGGCGGTGGCGACGAGCACCTCGAGACCGGTGTCCGGCTGCGCGGCGATGCTGTCCAGACACTCGTACAGATGGCCCTGAATGTCCGGGCCGGACACGATCACGCTGAGGTGGGGCATGGGGCAGGTCGTCCTTATCCGGTCAGCAGTCGTCGGTCGGGTGGCGGCACAGTCAGCAGTGGTCGGTCGGGGTCGGTCACCGTGTGCAGCTTTATGTGACTTTTGAGTCTATAAGGCAAGAATTAAGGCGACTTCTTAGGGTCCAGCTGCTTGCCCAGCCACACCAGGGTTCCGGGCACCTCGCGCTTCCAGGTGTTGAAGTTGTGGCCGCCCTCGTCGAGGAGCATCCGGTACATCCGCAGCGGGCCAGGCTTGGTCGCGGCCAGGAACTTCAGCGTGTGGCCGTAGTCGTACTCGCCCTTGCGGCTGCTGGTGGCCAGCAGCGAGACCGGCGGCTGCGGCAGGTGCTCCATGCGCCACATCAGGTCGTTCTCCTGCTGCAGCTTCTTGTTGCCCTGGAAGAGGTCCCCGGTGGTGTCGTCGGTCTTGGCCGAGAAATAGGGGGAGAGCCCGGCGCCCGCCGAGAACACGTCGGGGTGCATCAGCGGCAGCTTCAGTGCGCAGTAGCCCCCGGTCGAGTAGCCGGTGACGACCCAGTGCTCGGGCCCGGTCTGGACCCGGTACTCGGAGGTCACCGCCTTGGGCAGGTCCTTCGCGAAGTACGTCTCGACCTGCGGTCCGCCCGGCACGTTCACGCACTCGGTGTCCCGGGGCGGGGTCACCGCCGAGCGGATGAAGACCATCACCGCGGGCGGCATCTTCTTCTTGCGGGCCTTGTCCCGGGCGGTCTCGGCGAACTTGAGCTCGTTGATCATTCCGTCGACGGTGCCGGGATAGCCGGTGATCGCCAGGATGACCGGGAACTTCTTGTGCCGGTCGCCCTTCTGGAAGTACTGGGGCGGCAGATAGACCTTCGCGGTCGCGGCGATCCGGGTGGACTCGCCCAGGATCTTCACGGTGTCGATCCGCCCGGCGATCCCCGGCGCCTTGCTCCCGGCACCCCCCAGCGGCTGGCTCGCGGACTGCTGAACCAGCTTGCCGCCGGGACCCACCTCCTGGACGACGCCCTCGCCCTGCTGCGTGCCGAAGAGGTCGTCCCAGGAGGCGTAGAACTCGAACTTGTCGTTCACGTACAGCAGCACCACGGACAGTACGGCCACCTGGGTGCAGACGAGCAGTGCCAGCCGGCCCAGCCAGGCGCGCACGGTCGTACGGGAGAACCGTGGCCACAGCCACATGGTGAGCACGAACAGCGCCACCGCCACGAGTATGGCGAGCAGCAGCAGCTTCTTGCTGGTGAGACCCATGGTGTGTCCTTGCTGGCGGCGGCGGAGGAGGTACCCCGACAACAAGAGGCTAAATGTCCCGATTGGGTTCTACGACTCAGAGTGATCCCCGTCGCTGTCCCGTCGCCCGCCCGTCGCCGGCCCGCCGGTGAGCCGTTCACCGGCCGGTTCGTCGGCTACTTGCCGGTGAACCGCTCGTACGCCTCCAGGACCTCGCCCGTCGGGCCGTCCATCCGCAGCACTCCGCCCTCCAGCCACAGGACCCGGTCGCAGGTGTCCGCGATCGACTTGTTGTTGTGGCTGACCAGGAAGACCGTGCCGGCCTGCTGGCGCAGCTCCCGGATCCGCTCCTCGGATCGCTTCTGGAAGCGCCGGTCGCCGGTGGCCAGGGCCTCGTCGATCAGGAGTACGTCGTGGTCCTTGGCGGCGCCGATGGAGAAGCGGAGCCTGGCGCGCATGCCGGAGGAGTAGGTCCGCATGGGCAGTGAGATGAAGTCGCCCTTCTCGTTGATCCCGGAGAAGTCGACGATGTCGTCGTAGCGCTCCTTGACCTGCTCGCGGCTCATGCCCATGGCGAGGCAGCCGAGCGTGACATTGCGTTCGCCGGTCAGGTCGTCCATCAGGGCGGCGTTGACGCCCATCAGGGAGGGCTGGCCGTCGGTGTAGATCCGGCCCCTCTCGCAGGGCAGCAGCCCCGCGACGGCCCGCAGCAGGGTCGACTTGCCGGAGCCGTTGGTGCCGATGAGGCCGATGGCCTCACCCTTGAAGGCGGTGAAGGAGACGCCCTTGACGGCGTGCACCTCGCGGATGCCGGGACGCTCCTTGCGGCTGATGATCCGGGTCAGCGCGGAGGTGGCGCTGCCGCGGCCCGAGCCGGTGCCGATGATCCGGTAGACGATGTCGACGTTCTCGGCGATGACGGTGGGGGTCAGCGGGCCGCCGCCGGCCCGTACCGGGTGGGTGTCCGGCTTGATCAGGGTGTCAGCCACGGCCGTAGGTCTCCTCTGCCTTCCAGAAGTAGATGAACCCGCCCACGCCGACCAGTAGCGCCCACCCGATGGCCCAGGCCCACACGTGGTGCGGCAGCTGGCTCTTGTGGAAGCTGTCGATCACGGCGAAACGCATCAGGTCGATATAGACGGCGGCCGGATTGCACTCGAGCGCCACATGGACGGCGTGCGGGACGTTGTGGCCCTTGAGGACGTTCGAGAGCGCGAACATCACGCCGGACATGTACATCCAGGTCCGCAGCACGAACGGCATCAGCTGTGCGATGTCCGGGGTCTTCGCGCACATCCTGGCCATGATCATCGCGAGCCCCGCGTTGAACACGAACTGCAGCACCAGGGTGGGCAGTACGAGGAGCCAGGAGGTCGAGAGCGGCAGTCCGAAGCCGAGGATGATCACGGCCAGGGCGACCATCGAGAACAGCAGCTGCTGCAGCTGCTGCAGACAGAACGAGATCGGCAGTGCGGCCCGCGGGAAGTGCAGCGCCCGCACCAGGCCCAGGTTTCCGGCGATGGCCCGGGTCCCGGCGATCACCGAGGACTGCGTGAAGGTGAACACGAAGACGCCGGTGACCAGGAACGGGATGTAGTCGTCGATGCCTCGCTTCGCGTTCATCAGGACGCCGAAGATGAGGTAGTAGACGCCCGCGTTGAGCAGCGGCGTCATGACCTGCCAGATCTGGCCGAGCTTCGCCTCGCTGTACTGCGAGGTCAGCTTGGCGGTGGCGAAGGCGGTGATGAAGTGCCGGCGCCGCCAGAGCTGCTTGGCGTACGTGGACAGCGGGGGGCGGGCGTTGCTGATGGCCAGGCCGTACTGCTCGGCGAGTTCGGTGGCGGAGCGGGCCGCGGGTCCTGTCCACGCTTCGTGAGGCGCCGTTTCGTGCGGCGCCGCTTCATGAAGTGTCGCTTCGTGAGGTGTCGCTTTACGCGGTGGGGCGTCGAGGAGCTGACTCACTGATCGGCCTGGCCTTCCGCGGGGGAGTGTGTCCTGATGTGGCGGCACACGTCGGGACGGACCCGTTGCGTCGCTACGTCGAGAGTAAGCAGAAGTGACGTCGGGACGCAACCGTATCGTCGTCACGCCTTATGCTGTCCTCATGACTGACCCCGCCGACGCCCCCCGATCCACCCCGTCCGCCCGGCGCAGAGCCCCTGCCGGGGCCGCCGTCCTGCGCGAGGACAAGACCGAGGCGATCCGCGCTGCGGTCTTCGCGGAGCTGGCCGCGGTGGGCTACGCCCGGATGTCCATGGAGGGCATCGCGCGCCGCGCGGGCGTGGGAAAGACGGCGGTCTACCGGCGCTGGCGATCCAAGCTGCACCTGGTCCTGGACCTGGTCTCGGCGCTCGCGGTGCAGGGGCTGCCGGCGCCGGACACGGGGTCGCTCGAGGGGGATCTGCGACTGTTGTACGAAGTCTCCGCGCGGGCCCTGCGGCATCCCGTGGCGAGCCAGATCATCCCGGACCTGCAGGCGGAGGCCGCGCGTAACCCGGAGATCCGGGAGCCGCTGCAGAAAGCTTTGCGCGAGAGCCAGTACGGAGTCGCCCATGGCATCGTCCAGGCTGCCATCGGGCGGGGGGAGCTCCGCCCGGGGCTGGACGAGGAGTTGGCACTCGATCTGATTTCGGGGCCGCTGTACTGGCGGTCGTTGGTGGTGCGGGTTCCCTTGCCGGGAGGGTATTTGGGGGCCTTGGCGGGGGCTACCGCGGCCGGGCTGCGGGCTCTTTGAGCGGGCTCAGGAGCAGGTGTCGGGCCGCGCCTGACCTTCGGTGCGGCCGGGCAGGGCGAGCGGGCCGGGCGGGCCGAGCGGGAGGCGGCGCAGCGGCCCTTTGCGGCGGAAACGGAAGCGCCGGGCCCGTTACGGGCCCGGCCACCGCCGGCGTCGAAGTCAGCTCCGAGCCGCCTCCGGATGCAGCCGAACCCACCCCGCCCAAGCCGAAGTGACCATCGCCCGCACGTCGTGCTTGGCCGACCAGCCCAGCTCCGTCGCGATGCGCTCCGCGGACGCGACCACCCGGGCCGGGTCGCCGGCGCGGCGCGGTGTCACCTCCGGGGCGATGTCGTACGCCGAGACCTCATTGATGAGGTCGACCATCTCGCGCACCGAAACCCCCTCGCCCCGCCCGATGTTGAGCGTCAGATCGGTCCCGGCCTCGGCCGCGGCGAGCTTGCGGGCGGTGGCCACATGGGCGTCCGCCAGGTCGGCCACGTGGATGTAGTCGCGGACGCAGGTGCCGTCCGGGGTGGGGTAGTCGTCGCCGAAGATGCGGGGGGCCGCGCCCTCGGTGAGCTTCTCGAAGACCATCGGGACGACGTTGAAGACGCCGGTGTCCGCGAGTTCGGGCGCCGCCGCCCCCGCCACGTTGAAGTAGCGGAGCGACGCCGTGGACAGGCCGTGCGCCCGGCCGACCGCGCGCACCAGCCACTCGCCGGCCAGCTTCGTCTCGCCGTACGGGCTCATCGGCGCGCAGGGCGTGTCCTCGGTGACGAGGTCGATGTCGGGCATGCCGTACACCGAGGCGGAGGAGGAGAAGACGAAGGAGCCGACGCCCGCAGCGGCGACCGCTGCGAGCAGGACGCGCAGGCCCTCGATGTTCTCGTGGTAGTAGTGCAGCGGCAGTTCGACGGACTCGCCGACCTGCTTCTTGCCCGCCAGATGCACGACGCCCGTGATGCCGTGTTCGGCGATCGTGCGGTCGAGCAGTTCGCGGTCGAGGACGGATCCCCGCACCAGGGGCACGCCCGCGGGGACGCGCTCGGCGACCCCGGTCGACAGGTCGTCGTACACGACGGCCTGCTCGCCGGCCTCGGTCATGGCGCGGACGACGTGCGCCCCGATGTAGCCGGCGCCGCCGGTGATCAGCCAGGTCATGGATTCGCTCTCTGTTGTGCGGGTTGTCTGTCGGTCAACGTGCGGGGTCGGGGGCCGGGTTCCGTCAGCCCGGGCCGAACAGCCGCTTCAGCCGCCCCCGGACCACCCCGCCCGCCGCCCGCACCCCGGGTGCGACCCGCACTGCGAGGTTCGCCGCCGTGGTGGCGTACGGGCGGACGAGCAGGACGCCGCGGCGCCGGTGCGGCAGGATACGGGGGCGCAGTCCGGGCGCGCCCGCCGTCGCCTGCCCGGTCGTGTCGCGGGTGGTGCCGTCGGCGAAGCGGAGCCGGATGCGCAGGTCCCAGACGCCGCGGTCGAGCGCGGCCAGGTCGAGCAGCACGTCGGCGGTCCAGCTCGCGGTGCCCCCGGAACCCTGTGCGGGCGCCCACGCCGCGGTCCGCCGCAGTCCGCACCGGCCGCCGTTGCGTGCGCGCAGCTCCACGTCCACGTACGTCGGTTCCGCAGCCGCCACCCGGCCGTACAGCTCGTGCAGCCGGAGGGACAGAACGGAGGCACGCGCGCGTGGCCGCAGTTCCGCGTCGACCGCGAGGGGCAGCAGGCGCATGGGGCGTACGAGGAGGTGTTCGAGGGTGACCTGGGGGAGGTCGGCCGACCAGACCGGGGTGCCGGAGCCGGTGCGCGGGTAGGGCGGCGTGAGGCGGGCGGGGCGGGCCGCGACCTGCTGCAGGCGGGGCAGGTCGACGGGGTCGGGCGAGGCCATGACGACCCGGCCGATGACCCGGCCGGGGGCCGGGGCCAGCTCGAAGTCGGCCGTGTCGAAGGTGCGCAGATAGGCCCGGGTGAGGTCCCACCACTCGCGCCGGTACTCGGGGCTGCGGGCGCCCAGCTCCTTGGTGTACATGCGCAGGCCGTGGTCGAGGAACTTGGCGCGGGCCGCCCTGGCGAGGCGCTTCTCGCCGGCGCCCAGAAGGATGTCGACGACCTGGCGGTGGGCCTCCATCCGGGCCTTCCAGTTGGCGATGCCGGACCGGTCGAGGGAGATGGAGAGCTTGGCGGCGGACCGGCGGACGTGCCAGCGGTAGACGGTGTTCGAGATCAGGGCGATCCGGGGCGCGGCGGCGAGGACGCGCGCGGTGAAGACGAAGTCTTCGTAGATGAACCGGCCCTCGGGGAAGCGGATCGCGTGCGCGCGCAGGAAGTCCGTCTCGTACAGCTTGTTCACGCAGAGGGTGTCGTGGACGAGGCGGGGCCGGTCCTGCGGACGCTCGACGATGGCAGGCACGTCGTACAGCTCGGGCTGCCAGGCCACCTCGCGCCCCGACGGCAGCTCCACGCGCACGCACAGGCCGGCGGTGACCTCCGTGCGGTGCTCGGTGGCGGCGGTGAGCAGCGCGTCCACCGCTCCGGGCGGCAGCAGATCGTCGCTGTCCAGGAACATCACATACGGCGACGCACAGGCGTCGATGCCGTCGTTGCGGGGACTGCCGCAACCGCCGCTGTTGGTGTCCCGCAGGACGACCTTCAGGCGGGGTTCGTCGGCGGCCAGGCGCCGCAGGATTTCGGGGCTCTCGTCGTCGGAGCAGTCATCGACCGCGATCACCTCGCGGACGGCGGGGCCCTGGGCGAGGGCTGAGCGCACCGCGTCAGCCACATGGGCCGCGTCGTTGTAACCGATCACGACGACGCAGACCTGGGACGACCGGGGCGGCAGGCTATTCACGGGTAAATATTAACGATTGCCAGTTATTGGGCAGTAAAGGGATGGCTGGAGGCTGGTTGGGTCACTTTGCGTGCACGGAGCGCCACAGGCCCCGCCACGACAGCACCGCCGCCCCCACCAGCAGCGCGTTGCGCACCCCGAGCACCACGCAGCCCGTCCAGGTCCCGGCCATGACGTCCTCGTACAGGACCGGATAGACGAGCGTGCTCACCCCGGCCGCGGCAAGGAGCAGCACCGCCACCGGGCGCTGGGTGGTCGCGCGCGAGGTGAGGCAGACGGCGGCGAGGCCGAGCAGCCAGATCAGGTACTGGGGGCTGATCACGCGGCTGGTGAGGGTGAACAGCAGGACGGCGCAGAGGGCGGCGTCATAGGGGGTGGCCTCCGTCCAGCGCCCGGCCCGCACCCGCCAGAACAGCAGCGCGGCGCAGGCGAGCGCGGTGAGCAGGAGGGAGGCCTGGGCCAGGAGGGTGACGTACGGGCCCACGTACTCCATCGCCCCGTACTGATAGCGCACCTCGCCCGGCCAGCCCGCGTGCCGGGCGAAGGCGAGGAGGGTGCCGGCGAGCGACTCGATCTGGATGCCCCGGCCGCCCTGCTGGCGGAGGAAGGCGAAGGGGTGCGCGAAGAGCGCGGTCAGGGTCAGGAGCAGGGCCGCCGCCGAGACGAGCGCCGAGGTCCAGGCCGCGCGGGTGGTGCGGCCGCGCGGGGTGCCGAGGAGGGCGAGGGCGGGCCAGACCTTCACCAGGGTGCCGAGCGCGGTGAGCACGCCGCAGACGATCGGCCGCCACGCGCGCGTGCCTTGCGATGTCGGGTCTGACGAGCCCCACGCGCGCGTGCCCGCCGGAAGTGATGCCGGAAGCACCAGCAGGGCGAGCACCGCGAAGGCCGTGACCTGTACGTCGTAGCGGGCGAGCGGGAGGTGCAGGAGGAGCGGGAGGCCGCCGACCCAGAGCGCGGCCCCCTTCAGGCTGCGCCCCGGTCGCCGTCCCGTCCGCACCAAGGCGTACGCGACCACCGCGTCCGCCGCGAGCGTCAGGGCCACGAAGCCCTGGAAGTAGGTGAGTCCCGGCAGCAGCCCCGGCGCGAGCAGCACCGGGCCCGCCGCCGGCGGGTACTGCCAGAGCGGGTCGCCCACCGGGAAGCCGCCCTGGGCCAGCACCCCGTACCAGCGGAAGTAGAGCTCGTGCACCTCGCGCGCCACCCCGCCGACACCGAGCGGCGCGCGTCCGTCGAGGAGGAGCAGGGCCAGCATCACGCAGCGCGTCACGCCCCAGGTGGCAAGCAACACGCTGGGCAAGGAAGGGAGTTGGGCCCTGCGTCCGGCAGTGGCGGCCGTGGGTCCGGCTTCGGGTGCCGCGGCGGTCAGGGCGGGGGCGGTGGGTGTCGGGTGCGGTGTCATCGGCGGGCAGCTTAGGGCGCGTATCGCCTGATGCCTCGTCAATACACAGCAATCGGCTGTTAATCGTACAAACTCTGCGTCATGCAGGTCATGACACCCCGTACGCACCGTGCGGACCATGCGCACCGCACGAGCCCCCGCCCCGACGGGCACGCCCGCACGCTCCTCAGGCTGCTCGTCGGAGTCTGCACGGCCCGCCCGGCCGTCACCGCCGTGCTCACCCCCGCCGCCGTCATGCTCGGTCTCGGTCTCTGGGGCCTGGACCGGGGCACGATGTGGAGCGACGAGGGCGCCACCTTCCAGGTGGCCAGGCGCTCGCTGCCGGAGATCTGGCGGCTGCTCGGCACCGTCGACGCCGTGCACGGCCTCTACTACGTGCTGATGCACCTGGCCGTCGCCGTGCACCCGGGCGAGGTCGCGCTGCGGCTGCCCTCGGTGCTCGCCGCGACCGCCAGTGCCGCGCTCGTGGCGTTCCTCGGGGTGCGGCTCGCGCGGCCCCGCGTCGGGCTGTGGGCGGGACTGCTCTACGCGGTCATGCCGATCACCGGCCATTACGCGCAGGAGGGCCGTTCCTACGCCCTGGTCGCGGCCGGGGCGGCGACCGCGACGCTGCTCCTGCTGCGCGCCGTACGTCACGCGCGCGTGCGGGACTGGTTTCTGTACGGGGTCGCCGTCACCGGCACCGCACTGCTGCACGAGCTCGCCGCGCTGCTGCTCCTCGCGCACGCGGTGACGCTGGCCGTTTCCTGGCGGCGGATCGACCGGCGGGTGTGGGCGGGGTGGGCGCTCGCCTCGGGTGCGGCACTCGCCGCCCTGCTGCCCCTGCTGTGGCTGTCGGCCGGGCAACGGGGACAGATCGCCTGGCTGAAGCCGCCCAACGGGGAGAGTGCGGAGGTGGTCCTGCGCGCCTTCGGCGGGCCGACCGAACTCGTGCTGTGCGTCAGCCTGTTGCTGGCCTGCGCGGCGCTGAACGGTCCCTCGGGGTGGCGGGGTCCCTCGGGACGGCGTGGTCCCTCGGGACGGCGTGGGTCGGTCTCGCTGAACGCGGTGGCGCTGCCGCTGGTCCTGGTCCCGCCCGTCGTGTTGTTCTTCGCCCCGCAGAGCACGCCGCTGTTCTGCGGCCGCTATCTGTTCTTCACGCTGGCGGGTCTTCCGCTCCTGGTCGCCGCGGGGGCCGAGCGCTGTGCGCGGGCGGTACGCCGCCTCGGCGGGCGGGCGGTGGTGCGGCGGCGGGCGATCGGGGCGTTCGCCGGAGTGGTGGCGGTGGGCCTGGGCTTCGTGTGGCAGCTGCCGGAGCACCGGGCGGAGCGGACGGGCATGGAACGCCGGGACGATCTGGCAGGGGTGGCCCGGATGGCCGCGCGGGAACTCCACCCGGGGGACCCGCTGTTGTTCCTGCCGTCCAGCGGGCGCGCCACGGCGATGGCGTATCCGGCGGGGTTCCGTGGCACGAAGGATCTCGCGCTGCGCACGCCCGGCCCCGAGTCCGGGACGCTGTACGGCGAGGAGGCAGGTGCGGCGGAGGTGCGGCGCAGGCTGGCCGGCCTGGAGCGGGTGTGGGTGCTCGCGGAGCCGTTCGCGGTGCGGCCCGCCTGGTACCCGAGGAACGCGACGGAGCGGGCCAAGCTCTCCGTGGTGAACGAGCAGTTCGTGCTGCGGGACGAGTTCGCCACGCGCAGCGGCGTGCTCAGGCAGTACGTCCGCAGGGCCCCGGTCAAGCCGATGGGGTGGCCGGCGGGAGCCGACCACCCCGGTTCAGTGGAAGAAGAGCAGGAGAACGACAACTAGCCGATCCGCGCCAGGACTTCCCCGGTGTGCGGCCCCCAGGCCACCACCACCGCCTCCTCGGGCGCCCGCTGGTCCGGCGAGAGCAGCAGCCACCGCACGTGGTAGCGGCGTACCACTTCGGCGCGCACCGCGCGGGTCGACGACGGCGCCAAGTAGTCCTTCACCGCCCGCAGTCTGCGGTTGCGTTCCCGCTCGTCCAGGGAGGCGTCGGGCCAGGCGGGTGCGACCAGGTTGGGGCCGAAGCCGGGCAGCGACCGGGTGGCCTTGTACGCGTCGGTGAGGACGACCTCGCCGGGGGCGATCCGGCGGGCCGCCCAGTCGTACGACGGCCAGCGCGGCGGCTGGTCGAAGCCGGCCGGGTCGAGGGCGCGGGGCACGACCGCGCCCGCCTGGACCTGGAAGAAGCCGATGCAGAGACCCAACCCGGCGGCGGTGCCTAGGAGTTGACGGCCAAGAGGCCAGGGTCGTGGCCGGGCCAGCTCCACCGCGAGGGCGAACTGCAGGGGGATCAGCGTCATCCCCATGATCCGGCCGTAGGTGTAGTGCCCGCTCACCCAGCCGTAGCCGATGGTCAGGCATTCCAGCGCGAACATCAGGACCAGCGGATCACGCCGGTCCCGGCGCCACCGCAGCGTGAGCGCGGGCAGGCCGAGGAAGGCCAGCCAGAAGTGTGCCGGCATGTCGAAGTAGAGCTGCTCGTGGATCCAGTCGACGCTCTGGTCGCCGACCAGCGAGACGACACTGAAGTACGGCCACCCGGCCGCCACGAGCACCGCCACCACGGCCCCGAGCGCCCAGCCGCCGAGCACGCGCGGCGGCCGGCCCCGCTGCCATCCGGCGACGAAGGCGAGCACGCCCAGCATCGTCGCCACGGATGTGATCGGGTGGACGAGCAGGACGAGGCCGCAGAGCGCGCCGAGCACCGCGTACGACCAAAGACGTCCGCCGGAGCGGGTGAGGCGTCCGGTCAGCGCCCAGATCCAGAAGGCCAGCCCGATCGCGAAGGTGCTCGGGAAGGGGAGGTGGCCGGTCATGGACATCAGGCCCAAGTACCCGCTCCACCAGGCCATCTTGGTGCCCCAGAGCAGCACCATGCAGGCCAGCGCGAGGACCGGCGCCCAGGGGCGTGGAGTGAGTACCTTCACGAAGCGCCCGAGGCCGGTGAGCAGGACGAGCAGGTTGAACGGGCCGGTCAGCTTGACCACCTGCCAGCCCGCCAGGCCGGCGAGCTGGGCGAACAGGCCCTGCAGGACGGCGTACGGCGAGTAGTACGCGCTGCCGTCGCCCGGCAGGTCCGCCATCGGGTGGGACGGGCTGAGCAGGTCCGCCTTGAGGCGTTCGACGACTGCCGCGTGCTGCCCGAAGTCGCAGCAGACCGGGACCCGCCAGGCCGCCGCCGACATCAGTACCCAGAACAGCGTGCCGAACACCAGGTAGGGGCTGGGGCGCAGCGAGCGCCGGCCGCCGAACAGCGCGGTCGCGCCGTGGGTGATGCGGGCCTTGCGGGTGAGCGTCGCGGTGGCGGGCCCGCTCACCGCAGCATCCTGTCCGCGACCCGGCCCGCGGCCCGCCCGTCGTCCAGGTCGCAGTACGCCTGCCGGAACGCCGCGTACACGTCCGCGTGCCGGGCCGCGATCGTGTCGACGTCGAGCAGCGCCTCGATCAGCTCGCCGGTGGTGGCGAGCAGCGGGCCAGGGGCGCGGGTCTCGAAGTCGAGGTAGAAGCCGCGGACCGTGTCGCGGTAGTGCTCCAGGTCGTAGGTGTGGAAGAGCATCGGGCGGCCGGTGTGCGCGAAGTCGAACACCAGGGACGAGTAGTCCGTCACCAACACATCGGTGATCAGGAGCAGTTCGGCCACCTGCGGGTACGCCGAGACATCGCGCACGAACGGAGCGCGGCCGCCCGGCAGCCGGCCCGTGGCGAGCGGATGCTTGCGGACCAGCAGGACGTGGTCCTCGCCGAGGGCCCGCTCGGCCTCGCGGAAGTCGAGGGCGGCCTCGTAGCGGAAGCGGCCGGGCTCGTAGGCGAGGTGGTCGCGGTGGGTCGGGGCGTACAGGACGACCCGCTTGCCCTCCTCGATGCCGAGGTCGCGCCGCACCCGGTCCGCGATCTTGGCGCGGTCGTCGGCGAACAGGACGTCGTTGCGCGGCGATCCGGCCTGCAGGACCTCGCCCTGGTAGCTCAGGGCCCGCGACATGTGGGGGATGGAGTGCCGGTTCGGCGAGACCAGGAGGCTCCACTGCGCGGTGAGCCTCGGCAGCGCGTCGACGTGGGCGTGGTCCGCGTACAGCGTGTCGGTGAGGTCCTTGCCGATGCGCTTGAGGGGTGCGCCGTGCCAGGTCTGGACGACGTGCTGGCCCTCGCGCCGCTCGAAGAAGTCGGGGAGATGGCCGGCCGTGACGATGTGCCGGGCCCGTGCGAGGGCCTCGTACCAGGCGGTGCTGTGCAGTTCGACGGCGCGCGCGCCGGCCGGGATGCGGGTCTGCCCGTCGTGGGCGACCCACAGGTGCTCCAGGTCGGTGCCGCGCCGGACCAGTTCCTCGTGGACGGCGCGCGGGGAATCGCCGTCGAAGTACAACACCGTCTCCTGGAGGGGGAGTTGGCGCTGCGCCGGGTAGTGGACGGTACGCAGTCGGGCACGGCTGTACGCGCTGCGCTCGGCGGCGGGCAGTACGGGTCCCGAGTCAAGGAGGAGCCGGTCCCCGAAGCGCCGGTCGGCGGTGAAGGTACGGCCCCCGTGCTCGCGGGCCAGCGGCAGCCCGGCGCCGACCGAGGCGAGCAGGCGTACCGGCACACCGTCGAGGCGTCGCGGGCCCGCAGAGATCGCGGAGCCGTCCCCTGACACCCGGTCGTCCTCGCCGACCGCGGCCACCTCGCGCAGGAAGGCGTACCAGCGCCCCTCCCGCAGCGACAGCCCGTCGTCCGCGCTCGCGGGGGCGAAGGACGCCCGGAAGCGGCCGCCGTCGCGCTCGACCGCGACCGTGACCTCCTCGTCCCGTGTGCTGTGCCGCAGGACCAGCTCGGCCTCGTACCAACTGGCCTCGCTCACCCACCCCTCGACGACAAGCGCGCCCTCGTCCGTCCAGCGGACCACGTCGGCGACGGGCTGCCGGGTCAGCTCGACCACCAGCTGCCCGGCGTCGTTGGCGGTCGCGCACACCTCGCGGCCGGCCTGCGTCGCGTACCGCCCGGGCGGCAGGTCGCACACCGCGGCGACCGACTTCAACGACCCGTCCGGCAGCACCAGATTGGCCTGCCACCGGTCCCCGTGCGGCGGTTCGACCTCGCGCGGCGCCCGGTGCTCGGTCGGCGGCACGGCCTCCAGGTCGGCCAGCGGAATCCGCACGCTGAACCGCCCGAGCGCGCAGGCGACCGGGCAGTCGAGCTCCGCCTTCGAGTCCTTGTGGGTGAGCCGCAGCGCCTTCGGCTCGGGCCCGCCGTGCACGCGCCCGGTGAGCACCACGTCGCCGCCGTCCAGGGCGTGCGACTCGACCCGGGCGGCGTACCGCTCGACGCGCAGCACCAGGCGGCCCTTGCTGAAGGCGAGCACGAGCCGCAGGCCGTCCGCCAGCTCCCGCACCACCGACTGCGCGGCCGCGCCGTCGAGCGAGCGCACCGCGGCCCGGCGGACCGTGCCGTGGCCCGCGACGACCACGCCGAGCAGCCAGTTGCCCGGCCGCCAGCGCCCGCGGATCTTCAGCTTGCGCGGGTCGATGGTCATCTCGAAGCCGGATTGGTCGTAGCTGTGCAGCTGCTGCCGGGAGGACTCGGTGGCGTACGGGGAGGCGACGGTCGTGGTGGGGACCCGCCTGAACTGCCCTCTGCTGTGCGCCGACTTGAGGATTCCGGCCTTGACGGACTGACCCGGCCGCGCCGCCTCCAGATTGCGGACGTACGCGTACCCGCTGATCGTCAGCTTCCCGTCGGCGCCCCAGGAGGCATCGACAACCCTTGCCACGACGGGGAGTTCACGGCTGCCGATCCGGGTCAGCTTCGGGTCGACGTCGAGGCGGCCGCCGGCCGCACTCGGGTACACGGCGCTGCGGGCCAACGCCCCCTGTACCCGGAAGGCCGTCCCGTTGGCCTGCTCGAAGGCGAGCAGCTCGACCAGATCGGCCAGGCGCTCCTCGCGTACGAGCTGCCACTTGACCCGCAGGTCGACCGGCAGCTCCGCGATCACCGAGGCGTCCGCGTCGCGCAGGAAGGCGGCCGTGTCCGCGAGGAAGGCCGCGCGGTACTCGGGGCCGCCCATCGGCAGCCCGTCCAGGAAGTAGAGGAAGTCGTCGCGCAGGCAGGACAGGTCGTAGGTGCGCTTCTGTCCGGGGAAGCGTTCGCCGAGGAACGCGCTGACGCCGGCGCAGGCCGCGATCCGGTCGCGTACGCCCTTCACATCCGTACGGCGGCGGGTGATGGACCCCTCGCGCACCCGCCAGTAGTAGACGTGCTCGGCGAGGACGTCCACGGACGTGGCGAGGAAGTGCGCCGGGATCATCACCGGGGTGTCCTCGTAGAGCTTGCCCTCGGGGAACTCGAAGGCGTGCTTGTCCCAGAAGTCCCGGCGGAACACCTTGTTCCAGGCCACGCGGTCGGCCAGCAGCTCCGGATCGCGGGTGATGTGCGTACGCGTCCGGGACTCGGTCAGCCACTTGTACTGCCAGGCCTGCTGGCGGCCGCGCTCGTTGAGGCGCCACACGTTGCCGGTCGCGAAGTCGGAGCCCGAGGCGTCGAGGCTGGCGATCATGCGCGCGTAGGTGTCGTGCGCCACGACGTCGTCGCTGTCGACGAAGGTCAGATACGTGGCGTCCGGCGAGGCGTGCCGGACCCCCGTGTTGCGGGCCGCGCTCAGGCCCGCGTTCTGCTGGTGGACGTACCGGAAGCGGGGGTCGCGCTCGGCGAAGGCACGGGCGATGTCCGTACTGCCGTCGGTGGAGCCGTCGTCGACGAGGACGACCTCGAAGCCGACCGCATCTGCATCGCCCTCTGCGGGCTCACTCTGCGCGATGGTCTGGCCTGCGAGGGAGCGCAGGCAGTCCTCCAGGTAGTCCTCGACGTTGTAGATGGGCACGACGACGCTGAGTCGGGGCTGCACGGTGGGCCTTTCGCAGCGGTCCAAAAGGAACAAGGGCGCACCGCGAGTGAATGCGGTGTATTTGTCCCATTTGCCCATTCACGTCAATCTTTTTGCCTTACGTAACCCGAAAGAGTGGCCAGAGGTCTTCGACAGGGCGTACGCGGCTGACTACGGTCAGTTGTCATGGTCCGTTTCTCCGTCGTCGTGCCCGCTCACCGCATCCAGGGCTATCTGCGGGAATGCCTGGAATCCGTGCTCTCGCAGAGTCACCGGGACCTCGAACTGATCGTCGTGGACGACTGCTCCCCGGACGCCGGGGCCGCGATCGCCGCGGAGTATGCGGAACGCGACGACCGCCTGCAACTCGTCCGCCTCGACAAGCACTCCGGCACGGGCGCCGCCCGCAATGCCGGGGCCGACCGCGCCACCGGCGACCACCTCCTCTTCCTCGACGGCGACGACCTGCTGCTGCCCGGCGCCCTCGCATCCCTGGCCCGCGCCCTCGCCGAGCGCGAGACGGACGTGCTGCTCTTCGACCACGACCGGGTCGACTGGTGGGAGAACGTCTCCGGCAGCGGCGACGACCTCGCGGGCGAACCCCTTGCCGTCACCCCGGCCGCCTGGAACCGCGTCGTGCGCCGCTCCTTCTGGGTGACGCACCGGCTGGCCTTCACCGAAGGGCCCTATGAGGACGTGGTGCCCATGCACCGGGCCACGCTCCTGGCCGGCCGGCGCCTCGCCGTCCTGCCCAAGGTCTGCGTGCGCTGGCGCAAGCGACGCGGCGGCAGCGTGTCCACGACGCCCGGGCGAGCGCACTTCGCGGTCCTCGACCGGTACGAGGAACTGCTCTCCGGCGCCGCGGGGACGTCCGGCGCGGGCGAGTCCGGGCAGCGGCTCTTCGGGCCCGCGATCGAGCACGCGCTCGCGGTGCTCGGCGACCCGGGCCGGATCCGCCCCGCCGACCGGGCCGACTTCTTCCGCGGCGCGGCCCGCCTCTACCGGGCCCACCGCCCGGACGACTACGAGCCGGTGGGCGACCGCCAGCGGGCCCTCGCGACCGGCTCGTACGCCGCCTATCAGGGCCTCAAGCACGCCAACGGCCGCCTCAAGGCGGCGAAGAAGGCCCTCACCCACCGCAAGAAGCGGCTGCGGGCCCAGGTCATGCGCCTCACCTACCGCACCGACCGCCGCCGGGCCCTCGACCCCCGGCTCGCGGTCTACGGCTCCTATTGGAACCGCGGCCTGTCCTGCAACCCCCTGGCGGTCTACGAGAAGGCCCGCGAGCTCGCCCCGCACATCCGCGGCGTCTGGGTCGTCTCCAGCCGCAACCGGCACCGCGTCCCCGAGGGCGTCGAGTACGTCATCGAGGGATCACGCCGCTACTGGCGGGTCATGGCGCAGGCCACCTACCTGGTCAACAACTCCAGCTTCCCCGGCGGCTTCGTCAAGCGCCCCGGTCAGGTCTACCTGCAGACCCACCACGGCACCCCGCTCAAGAAGATGGGCCTCGACCAGCGCCGCTACCCGGCCGGCACGCACGGAATCAGCTTCCAGAAGGTCCTGGACCACACCGACCAGTGGGACTTCTCGCTCTCCGCCAATCCGCACTCCACCGAGATCTGGGAGCGCGTCTATCCGTCGACGTACAAAGCGCTCGAACTCGGCTATCCGCGCAACGACATCTACTTCCGGGCCGGCAAGGAGCAAGTAGCCGCAGTGCGCGAGGAGTTGGGCATCCGGCCCGGCCAGACCGCACTGCTCTACGCGCCCACCCACCGCGACTACCAGAAGGGCTTCCAGCCCCGCCTCGACCTGGAGCGCTTCGCCCTGAAGCTCGGCCCTTCCTTCGTGATCCTGGTGCGGGCCCACTACTTCTACGGCGCACAGGCGGGGCTCGCCACGCACCCGCAGATCGTCGACGTCACCGGCCACGCGCGCGTGGAGGACCTCTGCCTGGCCGCCGACGCACTGATCACGGACTACTCGTCCCTGATGTTCGACTACGCCTGCCTGGACCGCCCGATCATCAGCTACGCCCCCGACTGGCAGGCGTACCGGCTGGCCCGCGGCACCTACTTCGACCTGCTCTCGGGCCGGCCCGGGGAGACGCCGGGGGCGGTCGCCGCCAGCGAGGAGGAGCTGGGCTTCCTCTTCCAGGTGGGGGCGTGGGACACGGAGAAGACGGACCGGCTGCGGGCCGCGTTCCGGGCGCGGTTCTGTCCGTACGACGACGGGGGAGCGGCGGAGCGGGTGGTGCGGCGGGTCTTCCTCGGGGACCGGTGAGGGCGGCCGGCCCTCGGCGAGGTGGGCCCGCCGCGGAGCAGAGGCGGCTTTCCCCGGAGTGAACTCGCGTGAACTCGCCGGAGAACACCCGAAGTTGAGTCATGCCGTCAGGGGTCACCCGTACGGCCCACTCGTGGGTGACCGCGGCGCGACTGCGGGGTTGGTCACCAGCAACCCCCGCCCCCGCGTGAAACGGATGTGCCTCCATGCCGCCCAGGCTCAGCGTCGTTGTCCCGATCTACAACGTGGAGCTCTACCTGGAGGACTGCCTGAGCTCGCTGGCCGTCCAGACCATGGCAGACCTCGAAGTGGTCATGGTCGACGACGGATCGGCGGACGGCAGCACGGCCATCGCCGAGCGGTACGCGGCGGTGGACGAGCGCTTCACCCTGGTCCGGCAGGCCAACGGCGGGCTGGGGCACGCCCGTAACACCGGGGTGCGGCACATCGACCCCGGGGCCGGGTACCTCACCTTCGTCGACAGCGACGACGTCATCCCGCCCGACGCCTACGCCAAGATGCTCGACTCCCTGGAGGCCAGCGGCTCCGACTTCGCCACGGGCAATGTGATGCGGCTGCGGGCGCGGGGCCTCGGCCAGTCCGGCACCTTCAAGAAGCCGATGGCCCAGACCCGCGTCGCCACCCACATCACCCGGCACCACGACCTCGTGTACGACCGCATCGTCTGCAACAAGGTCTACCGTCGCGCCTTCTGGGACAAGCACTCCTTCACGTTCCCCGAGGGGAGGCTCTACGAGGACATCCCGGTGAGCATCCCCGCGCACTACCACGCCAGGTCGGTCGACGTGCTCAGCGACCACGTCTACTACTGGCGCGAGCGCGAGGGCTCCATCACGCAGGCCCGCACCAGGCCGAGCGGACTGCGGGACCGGTTCACCTCCGTCGACGGGGCCAGCCGCTTCCTCGCCGCGCAGGACGACCCGAGCGCGGCCCCGCTCAAGCGCGCCTACGACCGCAGCGTCCTGGCCAGCGACCTGGTGCTCTTCATGGAGGTCCTGGCCCAGGGCTCCGAGGAATTCCAGGAGCTCTTCGTGGAGCTCGGTGCCGACTTCCTCAGCCGGGTCGACCCCTCGGTGCACGCCGAACTGCCGCTCGGGATGCGGCTCAAGTGGCAGCTGATCAAGGAGCGGCGCACCGCCGACCTGCTCGACCTGCTCGCCTTCGAGGTGGCCAACCCCTCCGTGTTCCGCCTGGCCGGCCACCGCGGGCGCCGTGCCGTGCCCACCGCGCCGAACGGCCGTGTCATCCGCGTCCCGGCGGGCATCGCCACACTCAAGCGGTCGGAACTCCCGTTGCACGCCCGCCTGTTGTCGGCCGACTGGGACGGCCGCACCCTGCGACTCGGCGGATACGCGTACATCCGCGGCCTGCGCGCCGGCCGCCCGCACCGCTCGGTCAAGGCGGGCTGGCTGCGCCGCCAGGGCAGTCGCTCCGTCGTGCCGGTGTGGGTGCGCGGCACGTCCTGCCCCGAGGCGACCCGCAACTCCGGGCAGCGCATGTACTCGTACGACGCCTCCGGCTTCGGGCTCCGCATCGACCTCGACCGGCTCCTCAAGAAGGGTGTCAGGACGGGCACTTGGCACCTCACCCTGGGCGTCCTCACCGGCGGCGTGCTGCGTCGCAGCCGGATCGGCGCGGGCGTCGAGGGATCCGGCGCCCAGCCGCCCGCCCTGGACCTCGGCGACGGACGGCGTGCCGTGCCCGCCTTCCATCAGGGCGTGCTCCGGATCACCGTGGAGGAGACCGGGGCCCGGCTCGCCGGCCACCGGCTCGACGGGGACGACCTCGAACTGACCGGCCTGGTGCGGGGCGGCTCCGCGCCCGTCGCGCTGCGGCTCACCGGGCCGGACTCCGTCGAGTCGCTCGACATTCCCGTGGCGGCGACCCCTGCCGAATCGGCCGAAGTGCCCGGTGGCTGGGCGCCGTTCACCGCCCGGGTCCCGCTCGCCGTCCTCGAAGCGACCCGCCCCGTCGAGGCCGCCGGGCCCAAGGAGGAGCCGGTCCGCACCAGGGACTACTGGAAGGTCGAGCTCGCCACGACCGACGGCGGCCGCCACCGGCTGCTCGTGCCCCAGGGCCTGACACCCGGCCGCCACCCCCTTGGCACCGACCCGCGCCTCGGCGGCGTACGCCGTGAACTCGCCGTGACCGCCGACGCGTCCGGCCATCTGACTCTCATCGACCAGATCGGCCAGCCCCTCGTCGACACCCTCACCTGGACCCCCGAGGGCGGGCTCGTCCTGGCGGGCGCCCACGCGGGGGCGGCCGGCGTCGAGCTGGTGTGGCAGCACAGTGAGCACCGCGAAGAGATCGTGCTGCCGGTGGAGTTGAGCGACGGCCGGTTCCGCACCGAGGTGTCCCCGGCGGCCGCGGGCGGCGGCGGGCGGCCGCTGCGCGAGGGACGCTGGTACGCGTTCTTCCGCGACGCCCGGACCCCTGGGGTCGACGCCCCCCTGCGGCTCGCCCCGGCGCTTCTGCCTCAACTGCCCCTGGAACACCGGGCGTCTGACCGAACCTTCACAGTGCAGCGCCGCTTCCACGACCTGCTCTTCCTCGGGTCCGGCTCCACGCTCGGCCCCCGGGAGCGGGGCGCCTACCGGCAGCACCGACTCGCCACCGTCGGCTTCCCGGTGGCCCGGCACCTGCCGCTGCGCGACGCCGTGCTCTACAACAGCTTCGACGGCAAGCAGTACTCGGACTCGCCACGAGCCGTGCACGAGGAACTGGTACGCCGCTCCGCCGACGTGGAACACCTCTGGGCGGTACGCGACGGCCAGGCCGAGGTACCGCCCACCGCCCGCGCCGTGGTGCTCGGCAGCGCCGAATGGCACCAGGCCCTGGGCCGCAGCCGCACCATCGTCGGCAACACCCACCTCCCGCGCTGGTTCAGGAAGCGCCCCGGCCAGACGGTCCTGCAGACCTGGCACGGCACTCCGCTCAAGCGCATCGGCCACGACCTGGCGGGCACCGACTTCGCCAACCCCGCCTATCTGCGGGGCCTGAGCCGACGGGCCGGCCAGTGGAGCATGCTGCTGTCCCCCAACCGCTTCAGCACCCCCATCCTGCGCCGGGCGTTCGCCTACGAGGGCGAGATCCTGGAGTCCGGCTACCCGCGCAACGACCTGCTGTACGCGGAGGACCGGGGCAAGGTCGCCGAGGCGGTGCGGCGCGATCTCGGTCTGCCCGAGGGCAAGAAGATCGTGCTGTACGCGCCGACCTGGCGGGACGACATGCGGTACGACGCCGCCCGCTACAAGCTCGACCTGCGACTCGACCTGGAGGCGGCCGAACGCGCCCTCGGCGACGACCACGTACTCCTGATCCGCAAGCACCACTTCGTGTCCGACTCCGTACCCGCCTCGCCCAGCGGCTTCGTCCGCGACGTGTCGGCCCATCCGGACATCACCGAGCTGATGCTGATCGCGGACGTCCTGATCACCGACTACTCGTCCCTGATGTTCGACTTCGCGCACACCGGCCGGCCGATGCTGTTCTTCACCTACGACCTGGAGCACTACCGGGACGTGCTGCGCGGCTTCTACTTCGACTTCGAGTCCCGCGCGCCGGGCCCGCTGCTCTCCACGTCGGCCGAAGTCGTCGACGCGCTGAGGGACTTGGGAGGAGTGATGGAGGCGAGCGCCGAGGCGTACGACACCTTCCGCGAGGCCTTCTGCGACCTGGACGACGGGCACGCGGCCGAGCGGGTGGCGGACCGGCTGCTGGGTCAGAGCGCGCTGTGAAGCACACAACAACCCCCTCCGAAAGGCCTTCGCCCTGGCCGTGGTGCCTGGCGGCGATCGCGGCCGTCTGCGGCTACGCCGTGGCCACCGTCTTCCACCCCGGATACTTCAGCGCGGACAGCCACTACCAGCTGCTGCAGGCGCTCGGGGACGAGCCGATGAGCGACTGGCACCCGCCGGTTCTGGCGCTCGTGTGGCGGGCCCTGCTGTGGGCCACGGGGGGCGTCTCGGCCATGGCCGACCTGCAGACCGCCCTGCTGTGGGGGTCGCTGTGGCTGCTCGCCCGACTGGTCTGGCTGAAGACCGGCAGCCGCGGCCTGTCTCTCGCGATGCTGGCCGTCGGCCTCGCGCCCCAGGTCATGAACTTCACGGGCGTGGTCTGGAAGGACGTACACCTGGCGTACGCCCTCCTCGCGGCCTGCGCGCTCGCGCTCACCGTACGTGAGCTGCCCAGGGACCGGACCAGGACGCGATGGGCCCTGCTGGTGCTCGGGGTGCTGTTCGTCGTGTACGCGGGCATGGTCCGCAAGAACGGTTTCCCCGCCGTGCTCCCGGTCTTCGCGCTGCTCGTCCTCGCGGCGTGGCCGACTCCGGGCCGCCGCCGGTGGCTTGCCGCCACCGGGGTGTTCCTCGCGCTCACCGTCGTCGGCAGCATCGGTGTGTCCGCGGTCGCCCAACCGCTGCCGACCCGCGTGTACGCGGTCATCCCGGTGGACGACCTCGTCCATGTGCTCACCCCGACCCAGGTCCGCTCCGCCGCCCAACAGGCCGGTGGAAGCGCGGACTTCACGGACCGCATGGTCACCGCAGCCGTCGACTGCCAGAAGCGCCGGCTCACGTCCAACGCGTACCTGGAGTGCTATCCGCGCAAGGGCCGCTTCGACGTGATGGAGCTGAGCCGCAACGCCGACGTCGTACGCCGGATGTGGATGCGGCAGATGCCGAGGCACTGGCAGGGATACGCCGAGTACCGGGTCCGGGTGTTCACCAAGGTGCTCTTCCAGAGCAATCAGACCTTCTTCAACGGCACCCGGCTCCCGAAGGGCAGTCGGCTGCCCGAGATCGCGTCGCAGCAACCGACCAACGACACACTGAGGTTCGCCCTGCAGAACTATGTGACAGGTGCCGTCCGTGACCTGCCGATGCTCTTCCAGGGCTGGTTCTGGCTGGCGGTGTCCCTGGTGCTGGTGCTGCGCCGCCGGCCCGGCCCCTACCGCAGGGAGCTGCGTCTCATCGGGGCCAGCTCGCTCGTGTACGTCCTCGCGTACCTGCCCACCGCGCCCGAGTCCAACTTCCGCTACGTGTACTGGCCGGCGCTCTCCGGGACGGTCGCGCTGGTGCTCGTCGCGACCGCCTACGCGGCGCGGCGTCGCGCGGCGGCCGGTACCGTCGCCGCCGCTGAGGGGCTGCCCGTCCAGTCCACCGCACCGTCACCCGCCCCGGAGCTCCCCGAACCGGTGGCATCAACTGCGCGGTGAGCCCTGGCCGTTGGATCCGAAGGTCTTCTCCAGGACCTCCAGGTTGCCCCGGGTGACCTGCCACAGCGCGTTCTGGCGGTCGCGGACATCCGCGACCGCCCGCGCATGGTCGTCCAGGATGTGCGTCGCCTTGTCGACGAGCACGTCGGACAGATTCCGGTCGTGGACGGAGACCCCCCACTCCGGGCGGCCGATGTCCTGGAGGAAGAACATCATCTTGGGGTGCGAGACCAGACTGAGCACCGGGGTTCCCACACCGAACGGGATCATGCTCGCGTGTCCCCGCATGCCGATGACCAGCCGGGTGCTCCGGTAGGCCGCCCAGGTCTGGGTGTTGGTGTAGTCGTACATCGGCAGAACCGGCAGGCTGATGCCGTACCGGGAACGCAGATCGAGGACGAACCTCTCGTCGTTCCCGGAATGGGCCGCGTACCGCACTTCGGCCCGGCGGCCGAGGGCGGTGACGGCCCGCGCCATGTGCGCGAGGAAGGCCTCGTAGTCGTGGCCGAAGCGCATCCCCGAGCGGTCGTACGCGCAGTTCACCAGGACGGTGTCCACGCGCGGCACCGGAGCGGCGGGCGGGCGGAGGTGGTCAAGGACCGTGGTCGGGCAGGGCTGGTGGACGACGCGGTCGTGCAGATGGGCGGGGAGCAGGTCGCGCACCCGCTCGACGGAGCCGTGGTTGCGCAGGCCGAAGAAGTCGGCGCGCTCCACGAGCCCGCGCAGACTGGCGGGGAATCCCGGTCGCGGATAGCCCTGGCCGTCGAAGGAGTTGAAGCCGACGGCGAAAACGGCGAGCGGGACGTCGATGCGGGACAGCGCCGCGTCGGGGACGTTCCACTGCCAGGAACTGTGACCGTTGGGGGACGTGTCGGGAAGGAAGAGTCCGCCGCCGCCCACGACGACACCGCGTCGCCGGTTGACCTCGTCGATGCGGCGCCCGTCGAACTCCTGGTGCACATGGACCGCATGCCACGCCGAGGGTCCGGTGTCCGGGCCGAAGCAGAGCCGGACCGCCTCGGGCAGCACCTTGTCACCGGCGTTGCCCTGCTGGTCCATGTAGTACGCGACATGGCTCAACTGCCTTGCTGGGTTGTGCTCTTGAGGGGCGGGCGCCTCGGGGCCGGTGCGTACGAACAGTTCGTGGGCGCCACGGTCGGCGGGCAGCGCGGCCAGCGCCTGCGCGGCGTACGCGTGGGCCTGCGCCCGGTCGTCACGGATCCACGCGCACCGGGCGAGCTCGCGGTACGGGCGGACCGGATCGGGGTGATGGGCGGCGGCGATCAGCAGATGGCGCTCGGCTTCCGGATACCGGGAGCAGGCGATCAGGGCCCGGCCGGCGGCCAGCTGGGCGGCGTGATCGTCGGCCGCCAGCGGCTGGGCGGCCGTGATCGCCGCCACGGCCTCCTCGTAACGCGAGGACGCGTACAGGGCGTTGCAGAGCGCGGTCGCCTGCGCGGTGGACAGGGCGCCGTTCTCCTGACGGTGTGCCGTCGCGTAGTGGATCACCAGGTCGGGGTGCCTGGCGCCCTTCAGGTCCAGATAGGCGGTGCGGAAGTCGGTGTCGGAGCACGCGGGCCGGTCCTGTTGCCCGTCCTGTTGCCGGACCAGGTTGAACCGGGGGGTGAGGGGCGTCAGGGAGTCCTGGGCCAGCGTTTCGAGGACGTCCTGGGCGTGCCGGCCTCCCTCGTGCTCCGCATTGCGGAGCGCCGCGTCGATCCGTCGGCAGAACGCGTCGGTGAGGAACTCCCGCTGGATCACCAGCAGATCACCGCACTCGTCGTCCCCGGACGGCAGGCCTGCCCAGCCCTCCCTCGGCGTGAGCAGATGGCCGATGTCGCCGAGGGCCTCCATGCCGGAATCCACCGCGACGACCGTGTCGTAGCCGCGCAGCCGGAGGGCGTCGAGGAGGGCGTACGCGGGCGGGCGGCCCGGCTCGACGCGGAACGGGACCACCCGGGGGTGGAGCCGGTGGACGGCCTCCCACGACGTGGGCGACAGCTCTTCGTGCAGGACCGCGAAGTCCTCGCAGAGCGCGGGGTTGTGCAGGGCGAGACTGCGCAACAGGCCGAGGAATCCCGGCAGTCGGGCCTCGTCGACGAAGGAGGCGAAGGCGATGCGCCGCTTGCCGGTCAGTGCGCGGTCGCCGGCGGTGGCGGTGGCGGTGGTCGTCGCGGTCATCGCAGCGTGGTCCTTGTCCGAGTGACCGACCGGGTGCGGCCCTCGAGCCAGCCGGCTTCTGCCGGGGAGGTGAAGTCGAAGCCGAAGAGGTCGATGCGGGGGCTGACGTCGAGGAAGTCGAGGAGCCAGGCCATGGTGAATCCGGGCGAGGGCGCGGCGGGCAGGCCCTGGCCCGGTGTGCCGAGGGAGCCGACGGGGTGGCGCAGCGAGGCATCGCCCACCTGTCGCTGTGCGCCGGGCACCAGCTGGTGACGCAGCGCCTGCGCCCAGAGGGACCTGCTGGGTTCCAACACCAGGCGCATGGGCACCTGTTGATCCCAGTTCTCGGTGTCGCGGGCAGTCGTGACGTGGATGTCGGTGCGTACGCCGGTGGAGTGGGCCTCGGTGACATACGAGCAGAAGCGGACCACGAGGTCGTAACCATCGATCTCCGCGCCGCACCCGCCCTCCGCGAGCAGTGGCGAGTCGGCGACCAGACAGATGCTCCGGCCGACGACGGCGTTGCGGAACTGGGCGACGTCGAGAGGGTGCGCGGCATCCTTTGGGCCGGGCCGGGACAGCGGGCCGTGGCCTGCCGACGCGCCCTGCTCCGCGTAGCCGCGGAGGAAGGCAGTGGTGTCCAGCCCGTCGATCGTGGTGCCCAGCACCAGCGGGACGGCCACCGCGTCCAGGGCCCGGGAACCCTCCGCGAGGGAGCAGCCCGCACGGATCAGCGTGACGGCCTCGGCGGCGGGGGCCGTCGCGCACCGGTCGGGTGCCGTGGGCAAGGATGCCGGGGGAAGGTGCGGTGTGAGCAGGTCGGCGCAGGCCGACTGGGCGGCGTACGTCTCGCGCAGGCGCCGCACCTTGCGGCGCACCGCGGTGGTGTCGTCGCCGCACGCGTCGAGGTACGTGTCGTAGGCGCGCAGCGCCCCGGGCAGATCGCCCAGCGCTTCGAGCGCCCTGGCGCGGTAGTGCAGCGCGGTCCAGGAGCCCGGGCGCGCGGTGAGCACGGCGTCGGCCAGGGTGCGGATCAGCCGGGCGTCGGCGGGCTCCCCGGACCGCAGGGCCGCGCGGCAGGTGCTGAACAGCTGGACGAGGTGGGGTGAACCCGCCTTGCACCAGGGCCCGTTGGCGCTCCGTACGTCCTCCGCGTGTTCGGGGTCGGACAGGGTGCCGAGATAGCTGCGGACCAGCTGCCCCGCCGCCGTCGCGAGGGCGAGGTGGTCGGCGCTGTCGCTGCCCCGGATCTCCTCGATCCGGTCGGCGCACGCGCTGATGCCCGCGGCGAGCGGATTGGCCCGCATGATCTCCGCGAGCGGACGCCGGGGTGCGGCAGGCGCGGGAGGTGCGGACGAGGCGGACGGGGCGGTCCGCGTCAGCCTCCGCGCGGCCGCTTTGAGCCGGCGTGCCGCCCGGCGGCTCTTCGTGGGCTGTGGCCGGGAGGGGTGCATGGGGGGCGTGCTCCTGGTCTGGGTCGTCGGCCGGGGGTGGTCGGGCACGGGCCGCTCTTCGGCGGGCGGCGCGAGTGGGACGGACGGGACTGCGGGGGGTGCGGCGAGCCCCACCTCGCGCAGGCGGTCGTGCCCGAAGTGCCGCTGCGTCTCCTCGCAGTCCGGGTGGGCGGCGAGGAACTGTTCGGCGGCCGGGCGGAGTTGGGGGTAGGCCTTCGGCTGCATGCAGTACGTCACCGCCCGCACCAGCGGTCCGGGGTCGCCGCCCTCGCTGCCCTCGCCGCCTTCACCGGCCCGCAGCTCGGGCAGCGCACGGTCCGCGATGACGAGGGGGACGCGATTGCTGTTCTCGTACGGGGAGAGTCTGTCGAGCACCATCGCGGTGTCGAAGCGGGCGGCCGGAATCCCGTACAGGGCGCGGGCGGTGAAGAGCCCGGTGGAGAAGCAGCCGACCACGGCCGCCGGCCCGAGCTCCTGGAAGAGCACCTCCACCGGTACGGGGGCGGTAGTGGTGCGCAGCGTGATCCCCGCGGCCGCCGCCTCGTCGTGCAGTGCGTGGAGCTGGGTCCTGGGGGCGCTCGGGTGTGCCTTGAACACGACGTCGCGGTGGCCGTGTCCGATCACCCGGCGCAGCATCCGCAGATGCAGACCGGACTCCTCCTCGTCGCTGAGGATGCCTCCAGCGGCGAGGAACTGGCCGAGGAGGATCACCGGGTTCGCAGCGCCGCGCAGCGGTTCGAGTGCTTCCTTCGTCCGAGGGGTGCGGGCCAGTTCGGCGAAGACCGACCTCAGGGCGTCGTGCGGAACGGTCCGGTGGACGGGACGGTGCCGGCCGAAGGCGGTCTCGTCGAGCACCAGGGGGCGCAGCCCGGGGACGAGATCGGGGTGGATGAGCGCTTCGATGCGCCGCAGCACCTGGTGCGGCAGCCGGGCACGCAGCGGCCCGTACGCCATCAGCCCGTCGGCGTACACCTGGACGCGGGCGTCGGGGAAGAGCTTGGCGAGCGCCTGGCCGGGGGAGATCTGGATGGATTCCACCACCAGCGTCACCGGCTCCGCGGCCTCGATGCCCCAGGCGTGGCGCAGCGCGCGCTCCAGGATCGGGACGTCGCGCGGCTGGGGCGACCAGGTGGCCGGGTGGTTCGGGTGGATGGTGTCGTTCCAGGAGACGACCCGCTCGAAGCGGGTGCGCAGTGCGTCGAAGCCCGCGTACTCCTCCCAGCGAGGGGCCGCTTCGGGAACCGCCGTGTTGGTGGACGTCACCAGGATGCGGCGCACGGGGCCCGGCTCGGCGGGGTCGAGGAGCCCCGCGTCGACGGCCGCGCAGACGCAGGCGAGTCCGTAGACCGTGGAGATCTCGACGATCTGTACGGTCATCACGACCACGTCTCCTCGGGTCTGTGCAGCCCCTCGGGTCGGTAAAGCCCCTCGGGCCGATACAGCGTGAGGAGCTTCTTGCGGCGCTTGTCGTCCATCCGCAACAGCACGTCCGCGAGGAGGTCCTGGGGCAGTTCCGCGGCGAGTTGGGCGTACCCGGTACGCAGCGCGCGCCTTGCGGGTGCGTCGTGGGCGGGGATGCGTTCGGCGTGGGAATGGACGACGTCGAGGCAGGAGCGGATCGCCTTGGGGAGCAGCCTGGCGCCCATCGGGTGTGCCGCGGCCTCCTCGATCACCTTCCGGAAGGCGGGCAGGAAGTCGAGGTGGTGGTCGTCCGGCGCCGGGCCGGGGGCGATGTCGCGGAAGCGGGGGCCGTCGAGACCGGCCACCGTGAAGGAGTCGGCGCGCAGGTGCAGCCGCCAGGTCCAGTGCCGGTCCTCGCCGCTGCGCAGCGTCGTGTCGAAGGTGAGCAGACCGCGGGCGTCCAGCCGCCGGTGGTACGCGCCCGCCCACACCTGCGGGTAGTCGACCATGGTGGTCCGCTCCTCGGTCTCCACCTGGTCGAGTGGGTGGAGGAGGCGGTCGCGACGGTCTTCCGGGGCGCGGTGCAGAGTGCGGCGCCGGCCCGCAACGCTGATGTGGTCCACCTTGACGAAGTCCGCGCCGCTCGCCCGGGCGGCGGCCGCGAGGCGGGGGTAGTAGCCGGGCGCGATCCAGTCGTCGCCGTCGAGGTAGGTGACGTAATCACCCCTGGCCCGAGCCGTGCCCGTATTGCGTGCCGCGGAGACGCCCCGGTTGTCGGGGTGCCGGATCAGGGTGCAGCGGGGCAGGGAACGCACGGCCTCCTCGAGCAGGGGGAGGGTGCCGTCGGTCGAGTGGTCGTCGACGAAGACGAACTCGATGTCCGGGCCGGTGTTGCGCCACAGGGTGGCAAGGCACTCGGGAAGGTGAGGGGCCACGTTGTGGCAGGCGACGACGGACGTCAGTCTCATGGCCGGGCCCCGTCAGACCGCGAGTGGTGCGCGGTCGGCCGTGTCGGCCTGGGCCACGACGCCGGGGACGCGGCGGAGCTTCTTCATGGGGCCGAGCTCGGACTCGTACACCTTCTTGATGCCGTCGCCGAGGGAGGCCTCGATGGTGCGGATGTCGCGGACGAGGCGGGTGAGGCCCTGGGGTTCGACGGAGGCGGCCTGGTCGGAGCCCCACATGGCGCGGTCGAGGGTGATGTGACGCTCGACGAAGGTGGCGCCGAGGGCGACGGCGGCGAGGGTGGTCTGCAGGCCGGTCTCGTGGCCGGAGTAGCCGATCGGGACGTTGGGGTACTCGCCCTGCAGGGTGTTGATGACGCGCAGGTTGAGCTCCTCGGCCTTGGCCGGGTAGGTCGAAGTGGCGTGGCAGAGAAGGATGTTGTCGCTGCCCAGGACCTCGACCGCGTGGCGGATCTGCTTCGGGGTCGACATGCCGGTGGAGAGGATGATCGTGCGGCCGGTGGCGCGCAGCGAGCGCAGCAGTTCGTCGTCGGTGAGGGACGCGGAGGCGACCTTGTGGGCGGGGACGTCGAACCTTTCGAGGAAGGCGACGGCCTCGGTGTCCCAGGGGGAGGCGAACCAGTCGATGCCGCGCTTCCTGCAGTGGTCGTCGATCTGGCGGTACTCGTCCGCACCGAATTCGACGCGGTGGCGGTAGTCGATGTAGGTCATGCGGCCCCAGGGGGTGTCGCGCTCGATGTCCCACTGGTCGCGCGGGGTGCAGATCTCCGGGGTGCGCTTCTGGAACTTGACCGCGTCGCAGCCGGCCTCGGCGGCCACGTCGATCAGCGCGAAGGCGCATCCGAGGTCGCCGTTGTGGTTGATGCCGATCTCGCCGGTGATGTAGACGGGCTGGTCGAAGCCCACGACGCGCGAACCCAGCGTGCGCAGGGGTGAGTTGGTGCCCATGAGGTGTGGTGTTCCCTGCCTGGTGAGGGGGCGGTCGAGGAGCGGTGTGACAGGGCGGTCGAGGAGCGGTGCGAGGGCGCGGGCGCGGGCCAGGTCGTGCGGATCGTCGATCTCCAGGACCCGGGCGGGATCGGTGTGTACGAGGGCGGTGCGCCCGAAGAAGCGGTGGCCGGCGGCCCGGAATCCCGCGACGTCCATGGCGTAGGCGGCGCCGGTCTCCAGGTAGTCCTGGGGCCGGTCCTGGCGGCGCGGCCGGAACGCCTTGTCGTGGTTGACCCCGTGGGTCCCGACGTCGGCCCCGGGCGCCTCGGCCGCGTCGCGCCAGATGAAGCCGTGCGAGGGGGCGACGGTCAGGGCGCTGTCCGCGCCGCCCTCGGCGACCGCCGCCGCGACGCCGTCGATCTCGGCACTCGTCAGGAAGGGGCTGGTCGCCTGGACGAGGAGGACCACGTCCGCGCCCTCGTACGACTCAAGGACGTGCAGCACGGCCGACTCGCTGGTCGCCGTGTCACCGGACAACTCCAGTGGGCGGGCGACGACTTCGGCGCCCGCGGCCCGTGCGACCTCGGCGATCGCCGCGTCGTCCGTCGAGACGACGACGGCGGTGACCAGCCGCGCACCCCGGCAGGCGCGCACGGCACGGGCCACCAACGGGACGCCGCCCACGGGGGCCAGGTTCTTGGCGGGCACGCCCTTGGAGCCTCCCCGGGCGGGGATCACAGCCAGGACCGTGGGCATCGGACTCCTTCATGGCAGGCGGGAACGAAGTACCAACGCCCATGGGCGTGTTGGGTTTCGGCCCGCCGCGGAAAACCAGCCCGGCGCGAAAGCGCGGGGCGCGGAGATGTCCCCCGTATGGCGCACCGGAGGTGACCGGGACGGGCGAAGCGGGTTGAACCCCGTTGTTGTCCCGAAGTTGCCCGAGTCCGAAGTTGTCTTACGTCCGAAGGAGGGCTGCACATGCGGCCGTTGAGCATTGAAGGCGCCTGGGTCATGGAACCGCGGGTGTTCACGGACGGCCGTGGCGGCTTCCACGAGTGGTTCAAGGAGGGCGACTTCGGCACCGCCACCGGCTACGGCCTGGGCCTCGCCCAGGCCAACTGCTCGGTCTCCGCGCGCGGCACCCTGCGCGGCATCCACTTCGCCGATGTGCCGCCCGGGCAGGCGAAGTACGTCAAGTGCGTGCGCGGCGCGGTCCTCGACGTGATCGTCGACATCCGGGTCGGCTCACCGACGTACCGTCGCTGGGAGGCGGTCCGCCTGGACGACACCGAGCACCGCTCCGTGCATCTCGCCGAGGGTCTCGGCCACGCCTTCATGGCGCTCACCGACGACGCCACCGTCGTCTACCTCTGCTCGACCGGCTACGCCCCGCAGCGCGAGCACGGCATCCACCCGCTCGACCCGGAGCTCGGCATCGACTGGCCCGCCGACCTCGCGCCGCTGCTCTCGGAGAAGGACGCGGCGGCCCCCACGCTCGCCGAGGCCGAGCGCGGGGGCCTGTTGCCCGACTACGAGGAGTGCGTGGCCTGGCAGCGCGAGCTCCAGGCCCGTGCCGTGGAGGGCCGCCGCACCCCGGCGGCTATTCCCGTGCAGCACTGACCGCGGCGCCCTGCCCTGCTCGCCCGCCCCGTTCGGCCGCGAGCAGGGCGGGGAAGGCCTCGGCCAGACGCGCCCGCCAGTCGCCGATCGGTGCCAGGCCGGCCGCCCGCCAGCGCTCGTGGCCGAGCACGCTGTACGCGGGCCGGGGCGCGGGCCGCACGAAGGCGGCGCTCGTGGTGGGCCGCACCCGGCCGGGATCGGCGCCGAGCAGCCGGAACGTCTCCTGGGCCAGCTCGAACCAGGTCGCCTCGCCGCCGCTGGTGCCGTGGTAGACCCCGCCGGGCGCGGTGCCCGCGAGCGCGCCCCGGCCGAGCGCGAGCAGCCGGTCCGCGAGGTCGGCGGTCCAGGTCGGCTGACCGCGCTGGTCGTCGACGACGTCCAGGGTCTCCTTGACGCCCTCCAGACGGATCATGGTGCGTACGAAGTTGGCGCCGCCCGCGCCGTACAGCCAGGCCGTGCGCACCACATGGCCGCGCTCGGGCAGCCGGTCGAGCACCGCGCGCTCCCCGGCGAGCTTGGTGCGGCCGTAGGCGGTGCGCGGCGCGGGGATCCCGCTCTCCGCGTAGGGGGCGTGCGCGTCGCCCGCGAAGACGTAGTCCGTCGACACGTGCAGCAGGACGCAGCCCTGCGCGCCGCAGGCGGTGGCCAGTACGTCGGTCGCCGCGCCATTGATCCGCAGCGCCTCGGCCTCGCGCTCCTCGGCGTCGTCGACGGCGGTCCACGCCGCGCAGTTGACGACCACCGAGGGACGTACGTCCATGAGCGCACGGGAGACCGCGGCCGGGTCGGTGAGGTCCAACTCAGCCCGATTTAGGGCGACATGGGCAGGACCCGTCCGCTCCAGGAGCGCCGTGACGTCCTGGCCGAGCATGCCGCCCGCGCCCGTGACGAGCCAGCGGCCGCTCGCCGCCGGGGTGTTCACAGCCCGGACCGTTCGAGCAGGGGCTCCCACCAGGAGCGGTTCTCGCGGTACCAGCGGACCGTCTCGGCGAGCCCGGTCGGGAAGTCCTTGCGCGGTACGTAGCCCAGCTCGGTGCGGATCTTGGTGCAGTCCACCGAGTAGCGCCGGTCGTGGCCCTTGCGGTCCTCGACGTGGTCGACCCGGTCCCAGTCGGCGCCGCAGTGCTCCAGGAGCAGCTCGGTGAGGCGCCGGTTGGTGAGCTCGGTGCCGCCGCCGATGTTGTAGACCTCGCCCGCCCGGCCGCGGCTGCGGACCAGCTCGATGCCCTGGACGTGGTCGTCGATGTGCAGCCAGTCCCGGACGTTCAGACCGTCGCCGTACAGCGGCACCCGGCCGCCGTCCAGGAGCCGGGTGATGAACAGCGGGATCATCTTCTCCGGGAAGTGGTGGTGCCCGTAGTTGTTGGAACAGCGGGTCACCCGGACATCGAGACCGTGGGTGCGGTGGTACGAGAGCGCGAGCAGGTCGCTGGACGCCTTGGCCGCCGCGTACGGGGAGTTGGGGGCGAGCGGGTCGGTCTCCGGCCAGGAGCCCTCCTCGATCGAGCCGTACACCTCGTCCGTCGAGATGTGCACGAAGGCGCCGAGCCGGTGGCGCAGCGCGGCATCAAGCAGCACCTGCGTACCGAGCACGTTGGTACGGACGAACGTGTCGGCGCCCTGGATGGAGCGGTCCACGTGCGACTCGGCCGCGAAGTGCACGATCTGGTCGTGCTCGGAGACCAGCTTGCCCACCAGCTCGGCGTCGCAGATGTCGCCCTGCACGAAGTGGAAGCGCGGGTGGTCGCGCACCGGGTCGAGGTTGGCCGGGTTGCCCGCATAGGTGAGCTTGTCGAGCACGGTGACATCGGCGCCGACGGCGCTCTCGGGGCCGCCCGGGCCGAGCAGCGTACGGACATAGTGCGAGCCGATGAACCCGGCACCGCCGGTCACCAGGATGCGGGGGGCGTGGTCCTTGCCTTGGGTCATGCGGAGGCCTTGCGTCATGCGGAGATCTGCACCTTGCTGTGATCGCCGAGCACCAGACGGTGTGCGGCAGGGGTGTTGGGGGCGGGGGTGATCTCGACGTCCCGGCCGATCAGCGAGGACTCGACGCGGCCCACGCCGTCCAGCGAGGACCCGCACAGCACGATGGAGTACTCGATCTCGCTGTCCGTGATCCGGCAGTTCTCGGCGATCGACGTGGACGGGCCGATGTAGGAGTTCTCCACCGTGGTACGGGGGCCGATGATCGCGGGACCGACGATCCGGGAGCCGCGCACGGTTGCCCCCTCGCCGATGTGCACCCGGCCAATGATCTCGGTGTCGTCGGCGACGGAACCCTCACAGACGGGTTCGAGGAGTTCGAGCACGGACCGGTTCACCTCCAGCATGTCGACCACATTGCCGGTGTCCTTCCAGTAGCCGGAGATGGTGGTCGAACTCACCTCGCGCCGCTCGTCGATGAGCCACTGCAGCGCGTGCGTGATCTCCAACTCGCCGCGTGCGGACGGCTTGATGGACCGTACGGCCTCGTGGATCGACGGCGTGAAGAGATAGACGCCGACCAGCGCCAGATCGCTGCGCGGCTGCTCCGGCTTCTCCTCCAGGCGCACCACGCGCCCCTCGCCGTCGAGTTCGGCCACACCGAAGGAGCGCGGGTCGGGCACCTTGGTCAGCATGATCTGGGCCTCGGGCCGGCTGGTGCGGAACTCCCGTACCAGATCGGTGATTCCACCGACGATGAAGTTGTCCCCCAGGTACATCACGAAGTCGTCGTCCCCGAGGAAGTCCCGGGAGATCAGCACCGCGTGCGCGAGACCGAGCGGCTGGTCCTGGTGGATGTACGTGACGTCGATCCCGAAGCGGGAGCCGTCGCCGACCGCGGCTTTGATCTCCTCGACGGTGTCACCGACGATGATGCCCACCTCGGTGATGCCGGCCGCCGCGATCGACTCCAAGCCGTAGAAGAGCACGGGCTTGTTGGCCACCGGGACGAGTTGCTTGGCGGACGTATGAGTGATCGGCCGCAGCCGGGTGCCGGCGCCGCCGGAAAGTACGAGTGCCTTCACTGTGTCTGTCCTTCGCGCTGATGGCGGGTGAACGAAGAGATGAACGGGGCCCGTGCATGCAGGGATGTCTGCAGGGGGACAGGTAGTGAACGAGAGATAACCATCCGGATTACGGGGGCCTGTGGGCCTTCCGGGTGAATCAGCGAACCGCCGTGTCCACTGTGCGGCTCCAGATCCCCTGGCAGTTGAACTCCGGGGCCGTTCCTATGTGTTCATCGGTTCGGCAGGGGATTCGCCTGCGTTGATACGTTCCACGGCCATGAGCTTGAGTAGCGAACAGCGAGAGGATTCCGACCGGGTCCGCAGAGCGCGTTGGGCTGTCGTCTCTTTGGCGGCGGCCGGACTGCTGCTGCGGATCTGGTTTGTCGTCACGACGCCCGGGACGGCGGACGTCCGCTTCTTCCACGGATTCGCCCAAGCCATCGAGAAGTTCGGGCCCGTACGCGTCTATGCACAGGACCTCCCCGGACTTCCCGTCTACAACCACCCGCCGCTTGCCGGGTGGATGCTCGCGGCGATGACGGAACTCGAGGGAATGGGACTCCCGTTCGGGGTGCTCATTCGACTGCCGTCTTCCTTGGCGGACGCCGTCGCCTGTTTGCTCGTCTTCGAAATCATGCGGCGGCGCGTCCGGTTGCGCAGCGCCGTGCTGTGCGCGCTGGCCGTGGCGCTCAGTCCGGTCCTGGTGGGGGTCTCCGCCTATCACGGCAACACCGATCCGATCGCTGTCACGCTGGCGCTCGCCGCTGCCCATCTGCTTGCGGATCGCAAACTCCCGCTCGCGGCAGGCCTGGTGGCCGCCCTGGCCATCAGCGTCAAGCTGGTGCCCATCGTGGCGATCCCGGTGCTGTTCGTGGTGGCGCTGCGGGGCGGGCGCGCGGTGCTGCTGCGCTTCGGTGCGGGCTTCGGCGGCCTGATGGCGCTGCTGTGGGGGCCGGCCCTGCTCACGGTGCCCGCGGCCCTCAAGGCGAACGTCCTCGCCTATGAGGGCGGCCGCTGGCGGCTGTGGGGGCTGATGAAGTTCGGCGACTGGCTCGGGGTGCCCGAGCCGGTGATGGGCTTCGCACGCGGCGACGGTCACTTCCTGTTCGTCCTGGCCTGCGTGGCCGCGGGGGTCTGGCTCGCCTGGCGCAGGCCCGACGAGGCACCGGCGGTGGTCGGGCTGACCATGGCACTGCTGCTCCTGCTCTCCACGGCGTCCGGCGTGCAGTACCTGGCCTGGGCCGCCACCGCGGTGTGCGCGGTCGGCCTGTGGCAGGGCCTCGCCTGCAACGCCGTCCTGGGAGCCGTCGCCTACCTGGCGTACGCGGGGCGGTCCGCCGTGGTCTGGAGCGAGCCCCTGCAAGTGCTCGCCGCCGTCGGCTGGGTGGTGCTCGCCGTCGCCATCGCGGATGGCATGCGCAAACTCCTGACCGTTCCCGGGGAGCCGGCCCCGGTGCCGCTCGTCACCCCGCGCTCCGCATCCGCCGACCGGCCCGAACCCGCCGAGTCTGCTGCCAACTGACCACCCCCCGAGGGAAAGTGGAGAACCACCCGTGAACGAAAGCCCGGCTCCCAGGATCGGCATCCTGGTCGTGGCGTACAACGCCGAGTCGACTCTGGAGAAGACGCTCGACCGTATCCCGGAGGATTTCCGCTCCCGGATCGCCGAAATTCTCATCCTCGACGACGCCAGCCACGACGAGACCTTCACCGCCGGCTGCCGATGGTCGCAGTTGGAGGACCGGCCCAAGACCGTGGTCATGCGGCACACCAAGAATCTGGGATACGGCGGCAACCAGAAGGCCGGATACGCGCTCGCCATGGAACGCGGCCTGGACATCGTGGTGTTGCTCCACGGCGACGGCCAGTACGCGCCGGAACTCCTGCCGGACATGGTGGCGCCCATCGAACGCGGCGAATGCGAGGCCGTGTTCGGCTCCCGCATGATGAAGAACGGCGGCGCCCGCAAGGGCGGAATGCCGATGTACAAGTGGCTCGGCAACCGCATCCTCACGCGGCTCGAGAACAAGCTGCTCGGCTCCAAGCTCACCGAATTCCACTCGGGTTACCGCGCTTACAGCGTGGACGCCCTGCGGAAGCTCCCCATCGACCGCAACACCGACGAGTTCGACTTCGACACCCAGATCATCGTCCAGGTCATCGATGCCGGAATGCGGATCAAGGAGATCCCCATTCCGACGTATTACGGCGACGAGATCTGCTACGTCAACGGAATGCGGTACGCCAAGGACGTCATCAAGGACGTCTTCGAATACCGGCTCGCGCTCAAGGGGTTCGGCACCTGCCCCTGGATCCCCAAGCCCGCGGAGTACGCGTTCAAGGAGGGCGACGGCTCCTCGCACGCCGTCATCCTGGAGCAGATGCGCAAGCTGCCCCCCGGCCGGGTCCTCGACCTCGGCTGCTCCGGCGGCCTGTTCGCCGAGCGCCTCGAAGCGCTCGGCCACAAGGTGACCGGCGTCGACTACATCGAGGTGCCGGGCGTACGGGAGAAGTGTTCCCGCTTCGTCCTGGCCAACCTGGAAGCGGGCCTGCCGGACGAGATCGGCGACGAGTTCGACTACGTCGTCGCCGGCGACGTGATCGAGCACCTGTCCCGGCCCGAGCAGCTGCTCGCGCAGGTCGCCGAGGTGCTGCGGCCCGACGGTCAAGTGCTGCTCTCCGTACCGAACTTCAGCCACTGGTACTCGCGGCTGCGGGTGGCGGCCGGCGCCTTCGACTACGACCGGCGCGGCATCCTCGACGAGACCCATCTGCGCTTCTTCACCCGCGGCAGCCTGCGCCGCACGGTCAAGGCGGCCGGCTACGACCTGATCGCGCTCACCTCGACGGGCGCGCCCTTCTGGTCCGTGCTCGGCGGCGGGATCGTGGCCCGCACCCTGGGTGCCGCGTCCCGGCTGCTCACCCGCATCAGGCCGACCCTCTTCGGCTACCAGTACGTCGCATCGCTCACCCCGCATGCGGCCCAGACGATCGTGGCCGGAGAGCACATCGATGTCCAAGAGCTCCTCAACCGTCAGTACAGCCCCGCCGAGCCGGCCGGTACCGCAGCAGTCCGGGTCTGAGCCGTCCGCGGCCCCTGAGGTCGAACCACCCGTCAGGAGAAGGACCTTGACCCTCCCCGCTCTCGCACTGCTGCTCTTCGCCGTCTTCTCGTCGGCGGCGGGCCAGCTGCTGCTCAAGCACGGCATGCGGGTGGCCGCGAGCACGGCCGAGCGGCGCGGCGGATCCATCGCCGTGCATGCCATGACCACTCCGTGGGTGCTGTTCGGCCTGACCGTGTTCGCGGTCTCCGCGGTGGCCTGGATGACGACTCTGGCGCAGGTGCCGCTGTCGATCGCCTATCCGTTCAATGCCCTCGGGTACCTGCTGATCGTCCTGGTCAGCGCCACCGTGCTGCACGAGCGGACCACCCTGTGGACCTGGTCGGGGTCCGTGATGGTGGTGCTCGGGCTGATCACGGTCATGGCCGGCCAGCAGGCCTGACGTCCCCGCCGCACCGAAAAGCCGTCGGCCGCCTCGGAATCCGAGGCGGCCGACGGCATTCCCGTGCAGCTCGGCTCAGCCCGGCACGTGCTCGCTCTGCGCGGGCCGGGGCGCCGGTCCGGTGTGCTCGGTGTGCCCGGTGTTCTCGCTGTCCCGCCGCGCCGCCGGCAGCAGCGCGGCATCCGGCTCGCCCAGCATCACCCGGCGTACGACACGTTCGGCGGCGCGCCCGTCCTCGTACTCGCAAAAGCGCTCACGGAACCCGGCCCGGCGCCGCGCCGACTCCTCGTCCCGCCAGGCACCGGAACTGAAGACCGCTGCCAACTCCTCATCCGTGCGGGTGACATGGCCGGGCGCGTCCTCGGTGATGTCGAAGTAGGCGCCACGACTGACCCGGTACACGTCCCAGTCGTCGGCGTGCACGACGACCGGCCGGTCCAGGCAGAGGTAGTCGAACATCAGGGCCGAGTAGTCGGTGACCAGAGCGTCCGAGGCGAGCATCAGATCCTCGACCGAGGCCTCGTCGGTGGCGTCGACGAGCAGGCCCGCGCGGTGCAGATCGCGCAGTTCCAGGTCGCGCTCGGGTGCGCCCGCCAGCGTCGGGTGCAGCCGCACGACCAGGGTGTGCCCGGGGCCGAGCGCACGTGCCAGACGTTCCGGATCGACGCGCTGTACGTGGCCGCCCGCGCGGTAGTCGCGGCGGGTCGGCGCGTACAGGACGACCGTGTCGGTGGCAGGGATGCCGAGCCGCTCACGGGTCGTGGCCGCGCGTCCGGCGTCGCCGCGCACGAGCACGTCGTTGCGGGGGCTGCCCGTGCGCAGGGACGTGAAGTGACAGGGGTAGGCGCGCTGCCAGACCTCCTCCGCATAGCGGCTCGCGGCCAGGCTGACGTCCCAGCGGTCGCTGCGCCGGAGCATCGCCCGCAGATTGAAGCCGTGCCGGCCGGCGGGCCGGTCGAGCAGGTCGAGGCCCATGTACTTCAGCGGGGTGCCCTGGTGGGTCTGGATGTGGGTCGTGCCACGGCGCTTGACGAGGTTCCCGGCCCAGTTGAACTGGTTGATCCAATATGTGGCGCGGGCCATCACCGCGTAGTGGCTCCAGGACCCCGCCAGTACGTAGTCGGTGCCGGGCGGCACCTGATCGACCGCGTCGGCCTGCACCACCCACACCCCCTTGATGTGCGGGGCGAGTTGACCGGCCCGGGCGTGGATCGCGGCCGGGTCGCCGAAGACCCCGCGATGGTGACCGGCCGCGTACACCGCCAGCCGCGGGTCGAGTCGGCGCATCAACTGCGCCTTGTACCAGGCCTGTTTGACCATGTGGTGCAGACGCTTGGTCAGCTTCTCCGTGTGCGCCCGCGTCGCCGGGGCCATGGCCCGCAGCCGCCGATGAGTCGCGTACGCCGCGTACGGAAGGGCGGAGAGCAGCCGGAACTCGGTGCGCCGCGGGCCGCGCGGCGGGGTGAAGCCGCGCGGCACGTGGCTGCGGTAGAACCTCGCGGTCTCGCGGTGGAACTCCTTGCGGTCCGCCGGCGCCACGCGCTCGTCACAGGCCAGCACGAACAGCATGTGGTCCAGGGCCCGCTCGAACAGCAGGGGCCGGGCCCACTCGAATTCCGGGCGCCCGTCGAGGAAGGCGAACAGCCCCTCGTACTGCGTGAAGATGTCGAAGTGCTTGCGCCCGGGAGTGCGGGTGATCGCCCCCTGGCGGCGCTGGCGGTACTCGACGCCGACGCGGTCCAGGCAGCCGATGCGCTCGGCGGTGATCATCGCCAGATAGCTGACGGGTGCGTCCTCGTACAGGCCGGGCGCGAACCGGAACCCCTGCTTGAGGAAGAAGTCGCGGCGGAACGCCTTGTTCCAGGCGACCAGGAAGAGATGGATGTACGCGGGATCGTCCTCGATCCGGAAGGTCCCGGTGCCGATCTGCGCCAGCAGTTCCGACGTGGTGCCGCGGTTGGCCCGGCCCCACCAGAAGGTGCGGACGTGGTCGAAGACCAGCAGATCGGGGTCGTCGGTGGTGCGCAGCCGGTCGTCGACGGCGCGCAGCAGACCGGGCGTGTAGGAGTCGTCGCTGTCGAGGAAGAGGACGTAGTCGCCGGTGGCCAGGTCAAGGCCGGCGTTGCGGGCGCGGCCGAGCCCCACGTTCTCGGGCAGATGGACCGCCGTCACGCGCGGGTCGCGGGCCGCGTACTCGTCGAGGATGTCGCCGCAGTGGTCAGGTGAGCAGTCGTCGACGGCGATCAGCTCGATGTCGGTGAACGACTGGTCGAGCACCGAGTCGAGGCAGGCACGCAGGTACCCCTGCACCTTGAAGACGGGCACAACGATGCTGAAGCGGGGCACGGGTCAGCTCCTTTGGGCAGTGGTGGCGGCGGGCACGCGCAGTGCGGCGGCGGGCGCGGGGGTGCGCCGGGCGAGCGGCACCGGTGGCTCGATGGCGTCGGCCGGCTCGCCGAGCAGTACCCGGCGCACGGTGCGCTCGGCCGCCCGGCCGTCGTCGAACTCGCAGAAGCGCTCCCGGAAGGCGGCACGGCGCGCCGCCGACTCCGCGCCCGCCCAGTCGCCGGACCGGAAGGCGTCGGCCAGTTCCTCGGGGGTGCGGGCGACCGGCCCCGGGGCCCCGGCCAGGAAGTCCAGGGTGATGCCCCGGGTCTCGCGGTAGACGTCCCAGTCGTCGGCGTACACGACGATCGGGCGGTCCAAGTTGGCGTAGTCGAAGGCGATCGACGAGTAGTCCGTGATCAGCGCGTCCGCGGCCAGGCAGATCTCCTCGGAGGAGAGATGGCCGGTGACGTCGATGATCCGCTCGTGCGGCAGGCGCCGGTCGCCCTCGTCGTAGAAGTAGTGGGCGCGCAGCAGCACCACGAAGTCCTCGCCGACCGCCTCGCAGAAGGCGGTCAGGTCGAGCTGGGTGTCGAAGCCGGTCCGGTAGTCGCGGTGGGTGGGCGCGTACAGCAGGGCGGTACGCCCCTCGGGGATGCCCAACTGCTCGCGGATGCGGCGCACATCGGCGGCGGTGGCGGTGTAGTACGCGTCGTTGCGCGGATAGCCGTACTCGAGTGTCTCGTGGCTGCCGGGGAAGGCGCGCTCCCACACCTCGGTGGAGTGCCGGTTGGAGCTGAGGTTGTAGTCCCAGCGGTCCATGCGCTGCAGCAGCCGGCCGAGACTGCCGGTCGCGGCCGTGACCACCGGGTAGGCGGCCTGCTCGATGCCCATCTTCTTCAGGGGGGTGCCGTGCTGGGTGGACAGGTGCACGGTGCCCGGCCGCTTGACGACGGTGCCCTCGAAGTTGGCATTGTTGATCAGGTACTTGGCGCGGGCCAGGACCTCCCAGTAGCGGGCCGTGCCGATCACCGCGTACTCGATGTCCTCGGGCAGCCGGGGCACCGCGTCCTTGGTGACCAGGAAGACCGAGCGGATGTCCGGGGCCAGGCGCCGCGCGGCGGCGTGGATGGCGGCCGGGCTGCAGGTGTAACCGCGGCCCCAGTACGCGCAGTAGACGGCGAGCTTCTCGTCGACGGGCCGCCTGAGGTGGCGCGCGTACGGGGTGCGGGTGCGCGGCCGGGGCCGCAGTCGGGCGGCCAGGGCCGTCGACCCCTTGGCGCCGCGCAGCACCTGGAACGCGGCGTACGCGCCGGTGGCGAGCAGCCGGTGCTGCAGTCCCACGCTGCCGCCGGGCGTGCAGAACCCGGCCGGCCGGTGCTGCCGGTAGAGCCCCGCCGCCCGCCGGAAGAAGCGTCGGCGCAGCCGCGTGGACGGCAGCCGTCCCGGGGTCGCCGCGGTCTTGAGCACCTCGTGGACCAGCCGCCGGAAGAGCGCGTTCAGCGTGCCCTTCGGCAGCTTCAGGCCGGCCGCCTCCCGCATCACCAGGTCGAACTGGTCGAGGAGCTCCAGATGGTGCGCCCCGGGCAGCCGGTTGCGCGCACCCTGGCGGCGCTGCAGATGCCGGACGCAGATCCGGTCGAGGACGGCGATCCGGTCGGCCCGCAGCGCGGCCAGCGCGCTCCAGGCGACATCGGTGAACATCCCGGTGGGAAAGGCGAGTCGAGCGTTCTCGACGAATTCACGGCGGTACGCGGCCGAGAAGGCGGGCACCAGGACGTCCGGCAGCGCGGCATGCCCGCCGAGCCCGAACGCCCCGGCGGGGGCGCCCGGCCAGAGGCGGTCCAGGACCGGGCCCTGACTGCCCTCGTACCAGTGCACCTTCTCGTGGTCGAAGAGCAGCAGATCGGGCTCCCCGGTCTCCGTGAGCCGCGCGTCCAAGGCGCTCAGGGTGCCCGGGACGAGGGTGTCGTCCCCGTCGAGGAAGAGCACGAACTCGCCCCGGGCCACCTTCAGGGCCGCGTTCCGCGCGGCCGGCAGGCCACCCTCAGCAGACTCGTACACCACTCTGATCCGCGGATCGCGGCCCGCCTGCCCGGAGAGGGCCGAGGCGCCGAGCCCCTCCTGCTCCGAGACGACGGCGATCAGCTCGAAGTCGGCGAAGGACTGCCCGAGCACCGAGTCGAGACAGCCGGGCAGCAGGCCCGCGACCGCGTGGGTGGGAACGATGATGCTGAAGCGCAACAAGACAGCCTCTCTCGATGTGCAGACGTGGGGCTCTGCACAGCAACTGGCTGTCTTCCGCTCCGGTTACGCCAGGTGTGGCATCCGGGGGATCTTCGCGCGAGCGGCACGCGGCGACGGACAGGAACAGCACACGGCGTCGGACAGGAACAGCACACGGCGACGGACAGCAGGAAAGGGTGTCTGCCCCCGCCGACCGGGGCAGACACCCTTGGTTCCGAGCCCTGTTGAGGGGGTGCTCAGCGCCCCCTGAAGGGCCGTGCCAGGCGGGCGGAGAGGCTTCGCCGGGCCTGAGTGGGCACCTGCCCGGCAGGCTTGTCGCCGTCCGCCGCGCGGTGCTTCGAGGTGGGCTGGGCAGGGGACTTGGCCTTCTTGCCGTCGATGCGGATCATCGCGCGGCCCGCGACCTGCTCCACGCCGTGCCACAGATCGCCGCGCTGCTTCAGCATCTCCACGAGTTCCTGGTGGATCTCGTCGTGCCCGCCGCCCCAGGTCCCGTAGAACTTGGTGCCGGTGATGCACAGCGGCTTGAGCCCCGTGGTCGCGACCGCGCCCCAGGTCGCCGCGGCCACCCCCGGGCAGTGCTCCGCGCGGAAGTCGTCGAGGACCACGATGCCGTCGGGGCCCAGGAGTTGGGCGGCCGCCTCGATGTCGCTGTGCACGTGCTCGTACAGATGCGAGGCGTCGATGTGCGCGAAGCGACAGCTGTTCTCGGCCACGTGATCGGTGACGATGGACGACGGGCCCTGCAGGATCTTCGGCAGCTCGTCGTGGAAGGACAGGTAGTTGGACTCGAAGGCGCGGCGGGTCAGCGTCGCGTAAGAGCGGTTCATCTCCCTGGAGTTGGGGTCGTCGAGCGCCGGCGAGTCGAAGAGGTCGCAGACCGTGAAGGTCTCCTCCGTGCGGAGGTACCCGCCCATGAAGATGGCGCTCTTGCCCATGTAGGCGCCGAGTTCGAGCAGGTCGCCGTGGACGTCGCGGGCCTGCTGCCGGGCCAGGAACCAGTCGAAGAGCAGCTGGTCAGCAGGGAAGAACCAGCCCTTCACCTCGGCGAGGCTGGTCGGACGAGGGAGGGTGTCGGTGGCGTTGGTGCTGGTCAAGAGGTGCTCCTGAGATCCGGTGCGTACGGGATGGTCCGGTGCGATCGGTCGATTTCAGTCGCGTGGCGGCGCGTACTGGCGGGATCAGGTGCTGACGGTCAGTTGCTCTCGGTGGGCAGCAGAGCGGGAAGTCCCTGGTACTGCTCGGGCAGGTGGTCGGCGGCGTGCGGTGCGGGCACGGGACGGCGTTCCTCCAGGGGCACGACGGACGGCAGGCCCGCCGTCTCGCCAAGGAACACATGGCGTACGACGCGCTCGGCGGCGCGCCCATCGTCACATCCGCAGAAGCGTTCACGGAAGGCCAAACGCAGTTGTGTCGAGCGGGATCCGCGCCAATGTCCGGTCGCGAAGATGTCGATCAGCTCGTCCTCGCTGCGGGCCACCGCGCCGGGCGGGAAGGCGCGCAGATCGAAGTAGGTGCCGCGGGCCGCCTCGTACGCCTCCCAGTCGTCGGCGTACACGACGATCGGGCGGTCCAGGCTCGCGTAGTCGAACATCAGCGACGAGTAGTCCGTGATCAGGGCGTCGCTGGCCAGGCAGAGCGATTCGATGCTCGGGTGTGCCGATACGTCGATGAGCCGGGCGGACGTCTCTTCGCAGAGCGGTGCGTCGTACGCGTGGTGGGCGCGGGTCAGGATCGTGAAGCGCGGGCCGAGCGTGCGCAGCATCCGCGCCAGGTCGACCGAGTGGCGCTGGGTCGTGCGGTAGTCGCGATGGGTCGGCGCGTAGAGGATCGCGGTCGTGCCGGGCGCGATGCCGAGAGTCTCGCGCAGCCGTGTGACGTCCTTCGACGTGGTGCGCTGGAAGATGTCGTTGCGCGGGTAGCCGTACTCGAGCGTGGTGTAGCTGCCGGGGAACACTCGCTCCCAGGTGAGGGTGGAGTGCCGGTTGGCGGACAGGACGTAGTCCCACTTGTCGACGTTGGCCATGAGGCCGCCGAAGTCCATGGTGCGGGCGGCCGCCGGGCGGTCCTGCAGATCGAGGCCCATGTGCTTGAGCGGGGTGCCGTGCTGGGTCTGGATCAGGACCTGTCCGCGGCGCTTCTTCAGGCGGCGGTCGAAGTTGACGTTGTTCACCAGGTACTTGGCGCGGGCCAGGGCCGTCCAGTACGCCATCGAGCCCGGGGTGATCCTCCTGGTCGCGGTGGGCACGGTGTGCTGGTGGGCGGGCTCGGCGATCCAGGCGGTGCGCATCCGCGGGGCGAGCTCGCGGAGCTTGTCCTCCAGGGCGCCCGGGTTGCAGCTGTGGCCGCGGCCCCAATAGGCGGAGAACACCGCGTGGTTGTCACGTACGGGCAGGCGCAGCTGGACGCGGTAGTGCAGCTGGAGCAGCGCCCCGCGGGCCATGCGGCGCACGGTCCGGGAGAATTGGCCGGTCCGCCGGGCGATCCTGATGCCCGTCCACAGGGTGCGGTAGACGCGGTGCACGCCCAGCTTGACGAGGGCGTGCCGCAGTCGGGTGCGGGGCTTCACCCGGGCGCCCTTGACGCGGTAGCGGGCGTACTGGGCGCGGGCCCTGCGCAGGAACTCAGGCCGGCTGCCGCGGGGCAGCCGGCCCCGCTTGGTGAACAGTGTCGAGTAGTGGTCGACCATCCGCCGGAAGATCACCGGCCGCCAACTCGCCAGCTCCGGACGGGAGTCGAGGAAGGCGAAGACCCGGTCGTACTGGTCGAAGATGTCGAAGTGCTTGCGACTGGTGGTGCCGAGGATGCTGCCCTGGCGGCGCTGCCGGTAGTGCACGCACACCCGGTCCAGGGTCGCGATCGACTCGGCGGCCATCAGTACCGGATAGGTCCAGGGCGTGTCCTCGTAGTAGCCGGGCGGGAAGGTGAAGCCTTCGCGCTCGATGAACTCGCGCCGGTAGGCCTTGTTCCAGACGACCATGATCACGCGCAACAGGCCGGGCCGGTCGGCGAGTTGAAAGGTGGTCTCGCCGCGCTCGGTGAGCTGGTCCGCGAACTCGTTGCGCGCGACGGAGCCGTTCCAGTACGTACGCGCGTAGTCGTAGACCAGGACGTCGGGGCCGTCGGTCTCCTTGAGGCGGTCCGCGATGGCCTGCAGGGCGTCCGGGGTGAGCGTGTCGTCGCTGTCCAGGAAGATCAGGTAGTCGCCGCTCGCCCGCTCGATGCCGGCGTTGCGGGCCCGGCCCAGGCCCACGTTCTCCTTGAGGTGGACGGCCTTCACACGTGGGTCGGCTGCGGCGAACTCGTCGATGATGGCGCCCGAGGCATCCGGTGAGCAGTCGTCGACCGCGATCAGCTCCAGATCCGCGTACGACTGTCTCAGTACGGATTCGAGGGCCTCGTGCAGATACGCCTGCACCTTGAACGCGGGGACGATGACACTGAACCGGGGCAAGGCGCATCCATGGGTCGGCACGGGCAGACTGCCCGGAAACGGCCGACATGGCGGGCCGGTTACGCCAGATGTGGCAAAGGGGTGAGGGGCGCTCCCGGCCTGGTCGGTCGGGGGCGCCCCTCAACTCACGTACAAAATAAGCTGGTTCACGAAGTGCACACGGGTGCTTCACCGTGCATGGTCACGTGCTTCACCTGCCGCACCTACTTCACCGCGCCCGCCATCACGCCGGAGACGAACTGGCGTTGGAAGGCGAAGAAGACGATCAGCGGGATCACCAGGGAGATGAACGCGCCGGGAGCGAGTGTCTCGATGTTGCCGCTGAACGCGCGCGTCTGCTCCTGCAGGGCGACGGTCAGTGGGCGTGATTTGGAGTTCGAGAAGACCAGCGCCACCAGCATGTCGTTCCACACCCACAGGAACTGGAAGATCCCGAGGGAGGCGATGGCGGGCCCGCCGAGCGGCATGATCACCTGGGTGAACACCCGGGTCTCGCCCGCGCCGTCCAGTCGTGCCGCCTCCAGGAGTTCCTTGGGGATCTCCGCGAAGAAGTTCCGCAGGAGGAAGATCGCGAACGGCAGGCCGAAGCCGACGTGGAAGATGATGACGGCGGTGATCGTGCCGAAGATCCCGAGGTCGCGGAAGAGGCTGGTCAGCGGGATCAGGGCGATCTGGACGGGTACCACGAGCAGCGCCACCACGGCCAGGAACCACCAGTCGCGGCCCTTGAAGTCCATCCAGGCGAACGCGTATCCGGCCATCGCGCCGATGACGATCACCAGGACGGTGGCCGGGACGGTGATCAGGACCGTGTTCAGCAGGGAATCGGTGATCTCCTCCTTCTCGAGCAGCGTCGAGTAGCTGTCGAAGGTCATCTGGGACGGCTTGCTGAAGACGTCCCACCAGCCGGACTCGGCGATGTCGGTCGGATCGCGGAACGACGAGGCGAGCAGGCCGACGGTCGGTGTCAGCCAGAGCAGCGCGATCAGGATCAGGAAGATCCGCATCACACCGCCGGCCGCCCCGCTCGCCAGCCGGTTGGCCACCGAGCGCTTGGGCGGTCCGGAGGCCTCGACGGGCCCCGGTGTCTCTTCTGCGGGTACGGAGGGTGCGGTCACCGCTGACGCTCCCTTCGCAGTCGGCGGATGTTGATGATCATCACCGGCAGGACGAGCAGCAGCAGGACGATGCCGATCGCACTGCCCAGGCCCTGGTTCTCGCCGCCGCCGAAGGAGACGTTGTACAGCTGCAGGGCGAGGACGTTGGCCTCGTCCTGGGTGGGCTGCGGGGCGATGATGTAGACCAGGTCGAAGATCTTCATCACGTTGATCATCAGAGTGATCAGCACGACGACCAGGACCGGTGCGAGCAGCGGCACCGTGACCCGGCGGAACACCTGCCACTCGTTCGCGCCGTCGACGCGGGCCGCCTCCAGGAGGTTGCGGTCCACCCCGGCGAGGCCCGCCGCGATCAGGACCATCGCGAAGCCCGCCCACATCCATGCGTACGCGCCGATGATGGCCGGGGTCACCAGGCTGGGGCCGAGCCAGTCGACGCCGTTGTAGGGCGCCGCGAAGTTCGAGCCGGGCAAACGGAGTTGGGCCCCGTCCGCCTCCTTGGGCAGGGTGAAGGTGCCGTCGGCGCCGGCCTTCGTGGAGGCCACGACCTTGCCGTCCTTGACCGCCTCGATCTTGATGCCGGGCATGGCCTTCTCGCCCGGGTCGATGGCACCCTTCTTGCCGCCGCCGCCCAGCTTGAAGTCCAGCCAGACCGTGCCGGATATGCCGCTACCCGTGCTTGCGGCGGGTTTGGCGTTCTGCGGGCTGTCGGGGAGTTTGTTCGGCGCGATGCCGACCAGGGGGAGCAGGGCCGGGGAGTCCGTGTTCACCGTGCTCTTGGTGGTGAACGCGCCGCCTCCGGAGGCCTTGAGATCCCCGCCGAGGGCCGGGCGCGCCTTCGGGTACACCGAGGAATCGGCGAAGCTGTCGTGCACGCCCACGATCACGGCGTTGGCCACGCCCTGGTCCGGCTCCGCCTCGTACACGAGCCGGAAGATGATGCCGGCGGCGAGCATGGAGATCGCCATCGGCATGAAGACGATGACCTTGAACGCCGTTGACCAGCGCACCCGTTCGGTCAGCACGGCGAAGATCAGACCGAGCCCGGTGCACAGGGCGGGGGCCACCGCGACCCAGATCGCGGTGTTCTTCACCGCGGTGAAGGTGGCGTCGTCGGTGAACATGTCGACGTAGTTGTCCAGGCCCACGAAGCCCGAGCCATCGGCGTCGAACAGGCTGCGCCAGACCGAGTACCCGATCGGGTAGACCACGAGCGCTCCGAGCAGCACGAGCGCGGGCAGCAGGAAGAGTCCCACCACCCACGGTCGCGTACCCATCAAGCTCTTGCGTTTTCCGGCGGGGGGCACCGGACCTCTTGGGCCCCCCGCCGTCACTGCGTCGGCTGCCATGGGCTGCCGTCAGCTCTTGTAGGCCTTGGCGGCGGCCGCCTCGAGTGCCTGCTGGGCGCCCGCGACGTCCTTGGGGTTCTTGAGGAAGTCCTGCAGCGCCTTCCACTCGCCCGAGCCCTGGGTGCCGCCGAAGGCGGCCGGGGCCTGGTCGGACATGTCGAAGCGGAAGTCGTCGCCCGCGGCGATCAGGTTCTTGGCGATGTCCCGGATCACGGCGTCCTTGTACTTGGCCTGATCCATCTCCTTGTTGGGGGAGATGATGCCGCCCTGCGCCGCCCAGACCTCGGCCGCGTCGGTCGAGGCGAGGAAGGTCATCAGGGCCTGGGCGGCCTTGTCGTCCTTCAGGATCACGGCCACGTCGCCGCCGCTGACCACCGGCGACTTGTCGCCGACCGCCGGGAACGGGAAGACCTTGGCGTCCGTGCCGACCTTGGCCTTGGTGTCCTTGTTGATGTTCGCGGTGACGAAGTCGCCCTCGAAGACCATCGCGGCCGGGGTGTCACCGGAGAAGGTGTTCGTCACCGACTTGGGGAACTCCGTGCGCAGTGCGCCCGCCTTGCCGCCCGCGAGGAGTTCGTCCTTGCCCCACAGCTCACCGAGGGTGGTCAGCGCCTCCTTCACGGAGGGGTCCGTCCACTTGATCTTGTGCGCGGCCAGCTGGTCGTACTTCTCCGGGCCCGCCTGCGAGAGATAGACGTTCTCGAACCAGTCGGTGAGGGTCCAGCCGTCCTGCCCGGCGACCGAGACCGCGGGGGAGCCCGCGTCCGACAGGGTCTGCGCGGTGGCGACGAAGTCCTTCCAGGTCTTGGGCGCGTCACTGATGCCCGCGGCCTCGAAGGCCTCCGTGTTGTACCAGACCAGGGACTTGTTGGCGGCCTTGGCGTAGATCCCGTACTGCTTGTCCTTGTAGGCCCCGAGGTCCTTCCAGCCCGCCGAGAAGTTCTTGTCGAGCTGCGCCTGGGCCTCGGTGCCCAGCGGCTTGACCCAGCCCTTGTCGACGAACTGGTGCAGGACGCCGACCTGCGGGAGGAACGCCACATTGGGCGGCTGGCCGCCCTGGATCTTCGTGCCCAGGAAGGTGGAGGTGTTGTTGCCGGTCGGTACGTAGCTGACCTCGGCGCCGGTGCGCTTCTCGAACTCGTCGAGGACCGCCTGGAAGTTCTCCTGCTCGGGCCCGGTCCAGACGGCCGCCACCTCGAGCTTCTGGCCGTCCAGCTTGGGCAGTTGGACGCTTGCCCCGCTGGACTTGCTGGGCTTTTCGCCGCCCCCGTCGCCCTTCTTGTCGTCGCTGCATCCGGCGAGCGCGAGGGCGCCTGCCACTGCGATGGCTATGGCGGCCTTGGCGCTGCTTACGCTGCCTGCCCTGCCCGTGCGAAGAGTTGTGCGCATCACTGCCCCGTCTCTTCTTCCTGTGCGCGGTCCCCTGCGGGGAGCTTGTCCCGTGCGGAGAGCTTGTCCCGTGCGGTCAGGTGTACGCCCGGTGCCTTGAGCCCGGCAATAGCGTCTGCGGCGTCAAGTAGGCGATCGTGATGGGAGCGTGACTTGCCGTCAGGGCTGGGCGGGATTTCCGGCCGAGGTCGCGGGGGCTTCGCTCCCGGGCCCCCTTCCTTTGCCCCTCCCCGCCCCTTCCCGTAATCCTGCGGAGCTTTCCGCCCTCCGGGCGGTGTCCTCAAGCGCCGGACGGGCTGATTCATCGAGCTCGGCCTCGATGAATCAGCCCGTCCGGCATGTCTCTTCAGCCCGTCAGGCGTGTCTCTTCAGCCCGTCCGGCGTTTGAGGACAGTCTTTTGAAGCCGGCGGCAGCCTTACGGGAAGGGGCGGGGAGGGGAAGAAAAAAGGGGGGCGTCACAACAGCGACGGAACCTCCTGAGCCGCAACGGACCGAGCGGCCCGCTCCAGCGCACTGGCCAGCAGGGCCAAGTCGGTGGGCCCATTGCCCAGTTCACGCACGGGCCGCCGCGTGGGCGGATCCCCCATCCGCTCCCACTCCAGCGGCACCGCGGTAGGCCGCAAAGTCGACGTACGGGGAATGCGCCCCGTGACCCGCCCGGCCTGGAAGGGCGTCGCACGACCGTCCGCCGTGTGCAACTGCCCGCGCCCCGGGGCAGGATCCTCCGGGTTCGACGCCGGTGCGGCCAGCACGACGCGCAGGGTCGCCGACCGGGCCAGCTCCGTCTCGGCGGTCCGGTCCGGACGCCCCGTGGTCGCCACGAGGTGGACGCCGAGCCGCTCGCCGTCACGGGCGATGGCCTCCAGGGCGCGCACCACGGACCCGGCCGAGGGCCGCCCGGGTGCGCCGAGCGCGGGCGCCACCAGCGCGTCGATGTCGTCGACCAGGACGACAAGGCGGGGGAGCGGCGGGCCCGGCTCGGGGGCCGAACTCGCCTGTGTCGTACGCAACTTGAGGGTCGAGCTGGGCGGCGCGTCCAGATCCGCCGCGCCCCGCTGCTCCGGGCGCCCCGGCGCACCGGCGCCCGAGCGCTGCGCCACCATCCGCCCCGACACCTCCCGCTGGGTGTGCCACGCCGTGAAGTCGAGGCGGCCCAGGAGCTCGGCGCGACGCTTCAGCTCGGCGGTCAGGGCCTGCGCGAACTCCCGCATGCGCACCGGGTCGTTGGCCGTGAGGTGGGTGGTGACGTGGGGCAGCTCCGTGCCCGCGCGCAGGCCTTCGCCGCGCTCGCCGCCCGCCCCGTCGATCAGGATCATGCCGAGGCGGTCCGGCCGCTCGGCGGAGGCCAGGGACGCGGCGGCCGAGCGGAGCAGCTCGGTGCGGCCGCTGCCTGCCGGGCCCTCGATCAGCAGATGGGGGCCTGCGGCCACCAGGTCGGCGCAGACCGGCCCGCGCGGGCCCGCCCCGAGCACCGCCCAGGCGCGCCCGCCGAGCGCTTCCTTGTCGTCGGCGGCCGCCGCCCAGCGTGCGAGCAGGGAGGCGGGGGTGGCCCTGGCAAGCCCCAACTCGTCCAGGAGCCGGGCCGCTTGGGGCAACGGCGCCGCCACGCGTGCGTGCCGCTCGCCCGGCGTCAGGGAGTCCGCCGTGCGCAGCGGGGCGAGCGCCCGCGCGAACCGCTCGGCCCAGGCGGCCGACACGGCGTCCACCGAGGCGACCTGGCCGTGGCCGACGGGGCGGCCCTGCGAGATGCGCAGGAGGCGCAGGGCCGTCGCCACGTCGCCGCTCAGCAGGGTGACCGCCCCGCAGGCACGGAAGGCGGGGGATGCGGCGCAGGCCGTCTCGTACGTCGTCGCGACCGGGGAGGCGGGGGACGCCGCCGGGGTCTCGGCCAGGCAGATCACATGGATTCCGGCGGCCGGGCCCTCGGCCGCGAGCCGGGTGGTCGCCTCGCGCAGACCCGCGTGGCCGGGGTCGCCGTCGACGACGAGGACGGTGAAGGGGCCGCGGGCGGGCGGAGTTTCGACGTCCTCCAGGTGGTCGTCCAGGCGACGCAGCAGCTCACCCGTGCGGGCGGCCGCCTGCTCACGGTCGTACGCGAGGAGCAGCCGGCAGTCCTGGCCGTGCGCCGGACGCACATGCGGCAGCCAGCCGAGCCAGCCCCACTGGGCGGTCCGCTCCTCCACCGGCCGGACCCGGTCGGTGCTGATCAGCACGAGCTCCAGGTCCGAGGGCGAGTGCAGCGCCGCGAGCTGGGCGAGGACCGCGCGGGCCAGGCCCGCGAGGCGGTCCCGGGGCCCGGCGAGCCCCAGCGCGCCCGCCTCCCGCAGGCCGACCGTCACGGGCACGGCCGGCAGCAGCCCCGCCCCGTCAGGCGTGGCCCGGTCCGCGGTGCCGAGCCGCACTGCGAGGGCCTCGGGGTGCGCGGGCCCGCGCTCCCAGAGCCGGGGGCCCGGGCCGAGCGCGGTGAGCAGCAGCGCGGACGGGTCGGGCCAGACCTCCGGCGCCGCCGGGGGCTCAGTGACGGTCACGCGCGCGGTGACGGCCGGTGCGAGGGGCAGCTCCTGCTCGCCCCGCCCACCGGTCAACCGCCTGGCCCAGGCGCCGATCCCGCCGCGCCTGCGGATCTGCCGGGGCACGGTGGTGCCCCGCGCGGGGGTGCCGGTGCGGCCGCGCTCGGGGGTGCGGCCGTCGTCCTCCGCACCCTCGTACGGTCCGGCGGACGGGGTTCCCTCGTAAGAGGGCCCTGCTGAGGCGTAAGAAGCTCCCGCAGAAGGCTCTGTATAAGAAGGCTCCGTATAAGAAGGGTCCGTATAAGAGGAGGCCGTTCCCTCCTGGGCGGCCGCGCGCGGGTCCGACTCGGCGACGGGCCCCGCGTGCGGGGCGACGCCGGGCCCCGCGTCGCCGAGGCCGCTCACCGTCGCGCCCGCCGGGGCGCCGGGGGCGGTCGCGGACAGGCCGACGGCGGCGATCGCCGGGACGCCCACCCGGATGTGTCCTTCGCCGTCCGCCTGTGTGTCCAGCGCGGTCTCCGCGCGCGGGGGCGCGAGCCGCAGCGCCGATTCGCCGATGCGCAACAGTGCGCCGGGGGCCAGCCGCACGGGGCGGTCGGCGACCGGCTCGCCGTCGACCGCCGTGCCGTTCGTGGAGTTCAGGTCCGTCACCGTGACCCGGCCGTCCGGGGCCACCGTGACCGCGCAGTGCAGCCGGGACACATCGGGGTCGTCGAGCGGGACGTCCGCGTCGGCGGAGCGGCCGATGCTGACCTGCCCGCCGTGCAGCAGATGGACGCCGCCCGCATCGGGCCCGGCGATCACATGGAGGCGCGCGGCGGCACCTTCGGCGGACGGGGCGGGCTCGGCCGGACCGCCCAGGGCGAGCACGGATCCGTCCAGCAGGGGCGGTTCGCCCAGCGTGCGTTCCTTCGCGTCGAGGCGCTCGGAGCCCGCGTACACCACCACGGGACCCTCGGGTCCGCCGACGGCGGTGGCCAGGCCGGAGACCACCGACGCGAGAGCGGTGCCGGTGGGCGCGGTGACGAGCACGTCGCAGGACGACCGGGAGGGGGGCAGGGGCGGCTCGCCCTGCGCGGACTGTGCGGTCTGCGGGGTCCGGCCGCTGAGCGGCCCGAGGACGGTCAGCCGGATCTGCATCGCCGTCAGCGGTCCCTTCTGCGCTAGGGCCTGTTCTGAGTTGCCCGTCTGCGCCCCGACGCCCGGCACGCACCCTCACCGCACGGCGCCACAGGACAGGTGGCTCCTTCCCCAAGCTCTCGACTTCGCTCGAGCAGGGGAGACCCCATTCATGACCTGCGACGCCGCACGCCGAGGGCACGCACCGACCGCCGCTGCGTCCGCGCTTCGCGCGGACGACGGGCAACTCAGAACAGGCCCTAGTGCCCGGCAGGGAGATGGCCCATGTGACTCCCCCCACCGCACACGGCATGGCTCCGTGCTGCTGTGCATCCTCGCACCTGCCACTGACAACACGCCCGGGGGCCACCCGTAAGTGATCTTGATTGGCTGGGTCTGACTGTTTTTTGACGCCTTGAGCCTGTCGCTGAGCCCGCCGCCACGGCGCGGACGACCCGGTGTGACCTCCTGCGACCCCGACGGTGGCAACCAACGGCCACGGAGGAACGTCTTCCCACCGAACACTGATCCGACTGATCCGATACATCCGGGGAAGGCCCTCAGACACCCGCACTACAGTGGGTCGGAACACCTGGACGCGGTACAGAGGGCCCCCTGGGACCAAGCAGACCAGGAAACACCAGGCAGACCAGCAGATCGACAGGGAGCGCGACGTGCGGCCGGTAGGCAGCAAGTATCTGCTCGAGGAGCCGCTCGGACGCGGCGCCACGGGCACCGTCTGGCGAGCCCGCCAGCGCGAGACCGCGGGCGCCGAGGCCGCCGTGGCCGGGCAGCCCGGCGAGACCGTCGCCATCAAGGTCCTCAAGGAGGAGCTGGCGAACGACCCGGACGTCGTGATGCGCTTCCTGCGCGAACGCTCGGTCCTGCTGCGCCTGACCCACCAGAACATCGTGCGCACCCGCGACCTGGTCGTCGAGGGCGACCTCCTGGCGCTCGTCATGGACCTGGTCGACGGCCCGGACCTGCACCACTACATCCGGGACAACGGGCCGATGACGCCCGTCGCCGCCTCCCTGATGACCGCCCAGATCGCCGACGCCCTCGCCGCGAGCCACGCGGACGGCGTCGTACACCGCGACCTGAAGCCCGCGAACGTCCTCCTGAAGGACGAGGGCGGTCAGCTCCACCCGCTGCTCACCGACTTCGGCATCGCGCGCCTCGCCGACTCCCCGGGCCTGACCCGGACCCATGAATTCGTCGGTACGCCCGCGTACGTCGCACCCGAGTCCGCCGAGGGCCGGCCGCAGACCTCCGCCGTCGACATCTACGGCGCGGGCATCCTGCTGTACGAACTGGTCACCGGGCGCCCGCCGTTCGCGGGCGGCACCGCCCTCGAGGTGCTGCACCGGCACCTCAGCGAGGAGCCGCAGCGCCCGTCCACCGTGCCCCAGCCGCTGTGGACGGTCATCGAGCGCTGCCTGCGCAAGAACCCGGACGAACGCCCCAGCGCGGAGAACCTCGCGCGCGGGCTGCGCACCGTCGCCGACGGCGTCGGGGTGCACGCGAACTCCGCCCAGATCGCCGCGGCCGAGGGCGTCGGCGCCCTGCTCGCCCCCGACCCGGCCCCGGCCACCGTCCCGGGCACCCCGGGCGCGGCCGACCCCACCCAGGTACTGCCGAGCAACGCTGGCTCGTACGACCCGGGCGCCGCGACGAACGTCATGCCGCACACCGGTCACGCCGATCCCACCGCGGTCATGCCGCCCGTCCCGCCGAACCAGCCGGGCCAGGGCCCCCAGGACGAGCACCCGTGGCAGAACCAGATGCGCGCGGCTCGCGACCGCAACGAGCAGACCCAGGTCCAGTACCTGGACCCCAACCAGGACCCGCTGCGCCGCCGCCCCCAGCGTCAGGTCAACCGCCCGCAGCAGGCCCCGCGCCAGCCGCAGCAGCAGGGCGGCTACGGCTATCCCCAGCAGCAGGCGGGCTACGGCTACCCCCAGCAGCAGCAACCCCAGCAGCACCAGCCGCAGCGCTACGCCCCGGCCCCGCAGCCCCAGCAGCAGCCACAGCACTACGCGCCCCCGCAGGCCCCGCCGCCCCAGCAGCCTAGGCCGCCGCGCGAGCCGCGGCGCAGCAACCCGAACCGGATGCGGATCCCGGGCCTCGGCTGCCTCAAGGGCTGCCTGTTCACGGTCGTCATCCTGATCGTGGCCAGCTGGCTGATCTGGGAGCTGAGCCCGCTGCAGGACTGGATCGGGCAGGGCAAGGGCTACTGGGAGCAGATCTCGGACTGGGTCGGCACGGTGTCCGGCTGGGTCGGGGACCTCGGCGGAGACTCGGGCGGCGGCTCGCAGTAGTCCACGGGCGGCCGACCGCTGGCCGCCCGCACCCAACTGCGCACGCGACCCTGCAGATTTGTCGACATCTGCAGGGTGATTTCTCCCGCGGAAGTGAAGGTTGGCGACGAAGCCGCGTAGCTTTGTCGCCAACAGCGCCCCGTAGGAGCAGTCTTGGCACGGAAAATCGGCAGCCGGTACACCGCCCACCAGATCCTGGGCCGCGGATCCGCCGGCACAGTGTGGCTCGGTGAGGGACCCGAGGGGCCCGTCGCCATCAAGCTGCTGCGCGAGGACCTCGCCTCCGACCAGGACCTCGTCGGGCGCTTCGTGCAGGAGCGCACCGCGCTGCTCAGCCTCGACCACCCGAACGTGGTGGGCGTCCGCGACCTGGTGGTCGACGGCAACGACCTCGCCCTCGTGATGGACCTCGTCCGCGGCACGGACGTACGCACCCGCCTGGAGCGCGAGCGCAGGCTCGCCCCCGAGGCCGCGGTCGCCATCGCGGCCGACGTCGCCGACGGACTCGCGGCCGCGCACGCGGCGGGCATCGTCCACCGCGACGTGAAGCCGGAGAACGTCCTGCTCGACATGCAGGGCCCGCTCGGCCCCGGCGGCTCGCACCCGGCGCTGCTCACCGACTTCGGCGTCGCCAAGCTCGTCGACTCACCGCGCCGCACGCGCGCGACGAAGGTGATCGGCACCCCCGACTACCTCGCCCCCGAGATCATCGAGGGACTGCCGCCCCGCGCGGCCGTCGACATCTACGCGCTCGCCACCGTCCTGTACGAACTCCTCGCCGGCTTCACGCCGTTCGGCGGCGGCCACCCCGGCGCCGTCCTGCGCCGCCACGTCACCGAGACCGTCGTGCCGCTGCCGGGCATCCCCGACGAGCTGTGGCAGCTGATCGTCCAGTGCCTGGCCAAGGCCCCGGCCTCCCGGCTGCGCGCCTCCGAGATGGCCGCCCGGCTGCGCGAGCAGCTCCCGCTGCTCGCCGGGATGCCGCCACTGGACGTGGACGAGCCGTACGACCCGGACGCGGCGCCCGCCGGCGACACCTACGAGGACGAGCACAGCGACGCCTACGACCAGCCGAACCCCGGCGCCCCCCGCCGGGGCGCCGTCCCGCTGGTGCCCGGCGGCGCCACCGACTCCAACCGCGACACCCATACGTCGATGCGGGTGCCCGGACCGGACGAGCTGGCCGGCGGTGCGCGCGGCACGGCCCGTGCGCCCCGGGCGGCGGGCGCGCCCCGGCCCGGCTCGGCCCGGCACAAGGCGGCCGCGGACGCCCGTAGACGGCGGCTCACGCTGGGGGCGGCGGCCGTCGCCCTGGTCGCGGCGGTCGGCGTCGGCAGCTGGCTGGCGACGAGCGGGGACGACGCGGACGCGACCCCTCAGGACAACAACGGAGGCAACCCGACGGCCCCGGTCAGCCCCTGATCCGAGCGGTTACCGCAGCCGGGGAATCGGTACTTCCCCGAGCCGTTAGGCTGGTGTCGTGGCAGTCGTCGATGTTTCCGAAGAGCTCAAGTCCCTCAGCGCGACCATGGGGTCGATCGAGGCCGTCCTCGACCTGGACAAGCTGAAGGCCGATATCGCCGTGCTCGAGGAGCAGGCCGCGGCACCGTCCCTGTGGGACGACCCGGAGGCGGCGCAGAAGATCACCAGCAAGCTTTCGCACCTGCAGGCCGAGGTCCGCAAGGCCGAGGCCCTGAGGGGTCGCATCGACGACCTCGAGGTGCTCTTCGAGATGGCCGCGGAGGAGGACGACGCGGACACCCTCGCGGAGGCCGAGTCCGAGCTCGCCGCCGTCCAGAAGGCGCTGGACGAGATGGAAGTACGCACCCTCCTCTCCGGTGAGTACGACGCCCGCGAGGCCCTGGTCAACATCCGCGCCGAGGCCGGCGGCGTCGACGCCGCGGACTTCGCCGAGCAGCTGCAGCGCATGTATCTGCGCTGGGCCGAGCGGCACGGCTACTCGACCGAGGTCTACGAGACGTCGTACGCGGAAGAGGCCGGCATCAAGTCGACCACCTTCGTCGTCAAGGCGCCCTACGCGTACGGCACGCTCTCCGTCGAGCAGGGCACCCACCGCCTGGTCCGCATCTCGCCGTTCGACAACCAGGGCCGCCGCCAGACGTCCTTCGCGGGCGTCGAGGTGCTCCCCGTCGTCGAGTCCAGCGACCACGTCGAGATCGAGGAGGCCGACCTGCGCGTGGACGTCTACCGCGCCTCCGGCCCCGGTGGTCAGGGCGTCAACACCACCGACTCCGCGGTCCGCATCACGCACATCCCGACCGGCATCGTGGTGTCCTGTCAGAACGAGCGCTCGCAGATCCAGAACAAGGCCAGCGCCATGAACGTCCTGCAGGCCAAGCTCCTCGAGCGCCAGCGCCAGGAGGAGCGGGCCAAGATGGACGCCCTGAAGGACGGCGGCAGTTCGTGGGGCAACCAGATGCGGTCGTACGTCCTGCACCCGTACCAGATGGTCAAGGACCTGCGCACCGAGTTCGAAGTCGGCAACCCGCAGGCCGTACTTGACGGCGAGATCGACGGCTTCATCGAGGCCGGGATTCGCTGGCGCAAGCAGCAGGAGAAGTAAGCCACTCACGTCGGCTCTCTCCGCTGGTTTTATCGACATGGCAACTGCCGCCCGGGGTACGTCCCTTGAGGCGGCAGTTGCCTTTTCCGTCACAGTCGCATCTCCGTAGGCCGGGCATCACATGGCAATTCGGACATCACTCGCGCAACGGCCTTGACGCAGTCTTTAATTCTGGGAAGGCTGGCGCGCGGCATGCGTATTACTGGGGCGCGTGTGACGGGGGCTTCCGGCCACTCGGTGCATCTCTGCCCTGGGCGCTGCTCCACTGACGAATTAGCTACTGGGGGTAGCAGCCAGATGACGAAGAAGACGCGGATCCGCGTGGCGCGGATAGCCGCCGGCGCAGTGATCGCCGCCGGTGCCTCGCTGACCGCCGCCGGCGTTGCCTCGGCCGCCGGTATCGACGTGAACGTCGGCCCGCTCAACGTGAACGCCCACGCCGGCGAAGAGGACGGTGTCGGTGTCGGCATCGGCATCGGCGGCGAGGACGACCCGACGGACGACCCGACGGACCCGGAGGAGCCGACGGACATCCCGACGGACCCCGAGGAGCCGACCGACGTCCCGACGGACCCGGAGGAGCCGACCGACGAGCCCACCGAGCCGACTGACGAGCCCACGGACCCGTCCGAGCCGACCGACGAGCCGACCGACCCGGGCAACGGGAACGGTGGCAACAACGGCGGCAACGGCAACACCGACCCCAACGGCGGCAACGAGCCCGTCGAGAACGGTGGCGGCCAGGAGGGCCTGACCGACACCGGCGAGGCTCCCGCCGCGCAGGGCAAGGACAAGGGCGAGCTCGCCGAGACGGGCGCGGCCGAGACCACGTTCCTGATCATCGGTGCCGCCACGATGATCGCGGGCGGCATCGGCTTCCGCCTGCTGCCTCGCCTGGCTGCCGGCCGTAACGCGGCTGTCTGAGCGAGTCTGCACGTAGCGTAACCAGAAGGGCCCGGAGCGTTCGCTCCGGGCCCTTCTGCCTGCCTTCTGCCTGCCTTCTGCCTATGCGGTTTGGTGCGCCAGCAGCGCCATCGCGCCGATCAGCATCACCAGGAGTGCTATCAGCGCCACCGGGTTCAGGCCCCCGAAGGGGCCCTCATCCTGCTGCTGCAGCCGCACGCGGTTCGCGCGGCACACGGGGCAGCGGCCCTCATTGACGGGGGCGGCGCAGTTCGCACACACCAATCGGTCATACGTCATGCGCACTCCTCCTCCCGCGCGGCGGAGCCGCAACCACAGTTCTCTCCGCCCAACGCTCACGGAAACGCATCCGTTCCCCTCCACTGTGCCAGCTTCCCCGGATTTCGGCGCGCCCCGCCGTAAGTCGCCGGATTCCGACCGATCCGTTCCAGGTGAGATCCGTGATAAAAGGGGCAACCCTCGCGCAACCCCGGACGCCGACTGCACTCCGCACCCCAGGTCGCGTATGGTCACGCAGACCTACCCCCGGCGACCCGTGGTGCATCCGTGATCCGATTCGACAACGTGTCCAAGACCTATCCCAAGCAGACGCGCCCCGCGCTGCGGGATGTCTCCCTCGACATCGAGCGAGGCGAGTTCGTCTTCCTGGTGGGGTCCTCCGGCTCCGGAAAGTCCACCTTCCTGCGCCTGGTCCTCCGTGAGGAGCGCGCCAGCCACGGCCAGGTGCACGTCCTCGGCAAGGACCTCGCGCGCCTGTCCAACTGGAAGGTGCCGCACATGCGGCGCCAGCTGGGCACCGTCTTCCAGGACTTCCGGCTGCTGCCCAACAAGACCGTCGGCGAGAACGTCGCCTTCGCGCTCGAGGTCATCGGCAAGCCGCGCGGCACGATCCGCAAGACCGTCCCCGAGGTCCTCGACCTCGTCGGTCTCGGCGGCAAGGAAGACCGCATGCCCGGCGAGCTCTCCGGTGGTGAGCAGCAGCGCGTGGCCATCGCCCGCGCCTTCGTGAACCGGCCGATGCTGCTGATCGCGGACGAGCCCACGGGCAACCTCGACCCGCAGACCTCCGTCGGCATCATGAAGCTGCTCGACCGCATCAACCGGACGGGTACCACCGTCATCATGGCCACCCACGACCAGCAGATCGTGGACCAGATGCGCAAGCGCGTCATCGAGCTGGAGAAGGGCCGTCTCGTCCGCGACCAGTCGCGCGGCGTCTACGGCTACCAGCACTGACACGAGCAGCAACGAGAGCACAAGCCTGAAAGGACGCCATGCGCGCCCAATTCGTCCTGTCGGAGATCGGCGTAGGTCTCCGCCGCAATCTCACGATGACCTTCGCCGTCATCGTCTCCGTCGCCCTCTCGCTCGCGCTCTTCGGCGGTTCGCTGCTCATGCGCGACCAGGTGAGCACGATGAAGGGCTACTGGTACGACAAGGTCAACGTCGCCATCTTCCTGTGCAACAAGGGTGATGCGGAGACCGACCCCAACTGCACCGAGGGGGCGGTCAACGACGAGCAGAAGAAGTCGATGCTCGCCGAGCTCGAGAAGCTGCCGATCGTCGAGAACGTCATCGAGGAGTCCAAGGACGAGGCGTACGACCACTACAAGGACCAGTTCGGTGACTCGCCGCTGATCAACTCGCTCACCCCGGACCAGATGCAGGAGTCGTACCGGGTCAAGCTGAAGGACCCGGAGAAGTACCAGGTCATCGCCAGCGCCTTCTCGGACCGGCCGGGTGTGCAGTCGGTGCAGGACCAGCGCAAGACCGTCGACAACCTCTTCGAGCTGCTCAACGGCATGAACTACGCGGCCCTGTTCGTGATGGCCCTGATGCTGGTCGTCGCCCTGATGCTGATCGTCAATACGGTGCGCGTCTCGGCGTTCAGCCGCAGACGCGAGACCGGCATCATGCGCCTGGTGGGCGCCTCCAGTTTCTACATCCAGATGCCGTTCATCATGGAGGCCGCCTTCGCGGGGCTCCTCGGCGCCGGTGTCGCCTGTGTGATGCTCCTCGTCGGCCGGTACTTCCTGATCGACCACGGCCTCGCGCTTGCCGACAAGCTGCAGCTGATCAAGTTCGTCGGCTGGGACCAGGTCATCGCGGTCCTCCCGTACGTCCTCCTCATCGGCCTGCTGATGCCCGCGCTCGCCGCTTTCTTCGCGCTGCGCAAGTACCTCAAGGTGTGAGACATGTCCAGGGCGTCGTACGGTCAACGGGCCGTACGGCGCCCTGTGTTGTCCTAGACTCACCGTCATGTCGGGCCCTGATTTGTTCCACCGGCCCCGCAGCATTCGCCGCGGGGCGGCCCTGACATTGGTCTTCGCGAGCGTCCTGTTCACCGGCGCCGCCGCCGGATCGTGGAGCGAGCAAGGCCGGAAAAACCCTCAGCCGCCCGCCCGTTCCGCCGCCCCCGCCGACAAGGTGGCCGACGCCGCGGCCGAGGCCATGGCCGACGGCAAGTCGCCCGCCGAAGCGGCCGAGGCCGCCGAGGAAGCCGTCAGCCGCAGTGGTGACCGCTGGGCCTCGGTCTACGACGCGACCGAGTACGAGGAGTTCGCCCAGGAGCTCGAGGGCGAGTACACCGGCGTCGGCCTCTGGGCCCGCCGCACCCGGGACGGCGCCATCGAGGTCACCCGCGTCCAGCGCGGCGGCCCCGCCGAGCGCGCCGGGATCGTCCGCGGCGACCGGCTGCGCACCGTCGACGGCAAGCCCGTGGCCGACCGCCCCGTCAGCGAGGTGCTGGCCCGGCTGCGCGGCCGGGGCGCCGACGCCGGCACCCGGGTCGAGCTGGGCCTCACGCGCGGCACGCGCGCGTGGAGCAGGGTGCTGCGCCGCGAGACCCTGGAGACCGAGTCGGTGTCCAGCCGGACGCTCGCCGGCGGCCCCGTACTGATCAAGGTCACCGCCTTCACCAAGGGCACGGGCGAGCAGGTGCGCTCCGCGGTCCGGTCGGCCCCCGACCACGCGGGCATTCTGCTGGACCTGCGGGGGAACGCCGGCGGACTGGTCTCCGAGGCCGTGGTCGCCGCCTCCGCCTTCCTGGACGGCGGTCTGGTGGCGACGTACGACGAGAAGGGAGAGCAGCGCGCCCTGCACGCAGAAGCGGGCGGTGACACGCTCAGACCCCTGGTCGTCCTGGTCGACGGCGGCACGATGAGCGCCGCCGAACTGCTCACCGGGGCCCTGCAGGACCGCGGCCGCGCGGTCGTCGTCGGCACCCGGACCTTCGGCAAGGGCTCCGTGCAGATGCCGACCCGGCTCCCCGACGGCTCGGTCGCCGAGCTCACCGTCGGCCACTACCGCACCCCGTCGGGCCGTGGCGTCGACGGCCGGGGCATCACTCCGGACCTCGAGGCCGGCGAGGCGGCCGAGGAGCGGGCCCGCACAGTATTGAGTGGCCTCGGCACCCCCTCCTAGTGCGAAAATGGCCGCACTATGGCTAAGGAAAAAGGGCGCAAGCTGATCGCGCAGAACAAGAAGGCGCGGCACGACTACACCATCATCGACACCTACGAGTGCGGCCTCGTGCTGACCGGTACCGAGGTCAAGTCGATGCGTCAGGGGCGGGCCTCGCTGACGGACGGCTTCGTCCAGATCGACGGCAACGAGGCGTGGCTGCACAACGTGCACGTGCCGGAGTACAGCCAGGGCACGTGGACGAACCACAGCGCCCGGCGCAAGCGGAAGCTCCTGATGCACCGCCACGAGATCGACAAGCTCGAGTCGAAGTCGCAGGAGTCGGGTCACACGATCGTGCCCCTCGCGCTGTACTTCAAGGACGGCCGGGCCAAGGTCGAGATCGCCCTCGCGAAGGGCAAGAAGGAGTACGACAAGCGGCAGACGCTGCGCGAGAAGCAGGACACCCGCGAGACGAACCGGGCGATCGCCGCGGTGCGCAGGCAGCAGCGGAGCCAGCACGGCTAAAAGATCTGGCATGGGGCGGCCCGGGTCGCGTACCATGGCAGCAGAGCACCCCGCGAGGGGCGCACTTTGAAAAATCAACATGGGGATGATCGGTTTCGACAGCGGATGTCGAAGCAGGGGAAGCGAGCCGAGGAAGCGGCAATGATCTCGTAAACCATATGTCGCAACCAATAATCGCCAATTCCAAGAGCGATTCCCAGTCCTTCGCCCTCGCTGCCTAATAACAGCGACTGAAGGACCCTAAAAGGGTGTCAGCCCGGGGGTGTTCCCGACCCGGACCCTGGCATAATCTAGGGAACTAAACCTTCCAGCCCGGTCACGGGGTTGGAAGGGAAATCAAACAGTGACTGGGCCCGTCGGCGACTTGTTCGCGTGATTGCCGGGGCCGAGAAAATCACAGCGAACTGCGCTCGGAGAAGCCCTGATTCCGCACCGTTGGACGCGGGTTCGATTCCCGCCATCTCCACAATTCCCATGTGAGGCAAAGGCCCCGCTGCTGAGGCAGCGGGGCCTTTGTCGTTTTCCGGGTCGGGTCCGTGCGTTTCACCGGACCATTGGGAAGGCCAGGTATACCGGGTACTGGAACGGCTCCAGACGCGTCGCCCTCATCATCCCGATGATGCTGTACGCGACCCCGAAGGCGAGATACGCGAGAAAGCCGAGGCATAGAGGGATCAGGCCCAAAAGGAACAGCGTTTCGTGGCCGTCGTCGAAAGTGCCGACTGTCATCAGGCCCACGAGGGCCAGGAAGCCCGCCCCCCAGGCGATCAGCTGTGTCAGGACGAAGTTCAGGGCCGTGGTCGCATGACTCCGGGTGTGCTCGTCCCTGGCGCTCGCCCTGATGGCCAGTGCCGGAATCCAGGCCAGATACGGAAAGCCCGTGATCAGGCACAGGACGTGCGAGAGATGGCTGAAGAGTGCGCCGGTGGTGGAGGGGGCGGCAGGGGTCTGCGGGTCGTCCTTGGGCCCCCACGTCTGGTAGGTCGTCATGGAATCAACGCTAAGTAGCGTCTATTTCGATAATCCGGGCAATATGTAACAAAACCCTTGCGGTGTGGGCATGCGTTCTGTTGCGCAGCCCCCGTTTCCGGGATGCTCCCGTGCCATGAGTAGACCCGTGAGACGCAGAAATGCCTGGATCTGGACCGCAGTCCTCGGCCTCGCGGCCACCCTCACCTGGAGCTCACCGGCCGGCGCGGGCCCCGAGGACGCAGGGCTGCCGGAGGCCATCGACAAGATCCTCGCCGATCCCCGCCTCGACGGGGGTGCGGCGAGCGTCGTCGTCGCCGATGCCGCCACCGGCCAGACCCTCTACCAGCACCAGCCCGCCGGGCGCCTGATGCCCGCCTCCAACACCAAGCTGCCCACCTCGGCCGCCGCGATCGCCCTGCTCGGCCCCGACTACCGCTTCCGCACCGATGCCCTGTCCGACGGGCGCAAGCAGGGCTCCGTACTCGTGGGCGACCTGTATCTGCGCGGGACCGGTGATCCCACCGCGCTCGCCAAGGACTACGACGCCCTGGCCGCCGATCTCGCGGGGTCCGGGATCAAGACCGTGAGCGGGCGGCTGATCGCCGACGACACCCGGTTCGACAGCCAGCGGCTCGGCCGGTCCTGGGCCGCCGACGACGAGTCCTCGTACTACTCGGCGCAGATCTCGGCGCTCACCGTCGCGCCCGACACGGACTACGACGCGGGCACCGTCATCGTCGAGGTGTTCCCGGGTGCCGCGGCCGGGGACAAGCCACGCACCGCCCTCACTCCGAAGACGGGGTACGTCGATATCGACGTACAGGCGAAGACCGTGCCCGCGGGGCAGGAGAACACCCTGACCGTGGAGCGGGTGCACGGCTCCAACACCATCACCGTCAGCGGCAACATCCCCGTCGGTGACGACCCCGCCAAGGAGTGGGTCACCGTCTGGGCGCCCACCGGGTACGCGGCCGCCGTCTTCCGGGACGCCCTCGCCGCGCACGGTGTACGCGTCGTCGGGAAGACCCAGCTCGGCAGGGCCACTCCCAAGGACGCCAAGCAGCTCGCCGGGCACAGCTCCATGCCGCTCAAGGAGCTGCTCGTCCCCTTCATGAAGCTCAGCAACAACATGCACGCCGAAGCGCTCACCAAGGCCATGGGCTACCAGGCGACGGGGAGCGGGAGTTGGAGCGCCGGGCTCGCCGCAATCGACGGCTTCCTTAAGAAGGAGGGCGTCGACAGGGGGAAGCTGCGGCAGGTGGACGGGTCCGGGCTCTCCCGGATGAACAACTTCCCCGCCGACCAGCTCGCCAAGCTGCTCCTCGCCGTGCGGGACGCCCCCTGGTACGCGGACTGGTACCGCTCGCTGCCGGTGGCCTGCGATCCGGACCGGTTCGTCGGCGGGACGCTCAGGTCGCGGATGTGCGGGACGCCGGCCGCTCTCAACGCCCATGCGAAGACGGGGTCGTTGACCGGTGCCTCGGCGCTCTCCGGATATGTGAAGGACGCGGGCGGCAGGGAGCTGGTCTTCAGCATCGTCCTCAATAACTACCTGGCCCCGTCCGTGAAGAGCATCGAGGACGCCATCGTCGTCACGCTCGCCAAGTCGAGTGCCGACAAGACCGTGCTCGTACGTCCCCGCACCGAGCGCGCCGCCGAGCGGAGCGCCGACCTCGAATGCTCCTGGCAGAAGCCGAGTCAATGCTGAGACCGGCGGCGTAGGAAGGCCAGGGCCAGGGCGAGCGCGGCCGCCGCGACCGGCACCGCGTAGGCCGTGCTCGCGCCCAGGTGCTCCACCGCCCAGCCGCCGCTCGCGGAGCCGCAGGCGATGCCCCCGAGCAGGCCGGTCACCGCGAGGGTCATGCCCTCGTTGAGCCGGCCCTCGGGGGTGCGGGCCTGCACCAGCGTCATGCCGGTGACCATGGTCGGCGCGGTCGCCATCCCGGCGACGAGCAGCGCGGGCGCGAGCGCGAGCAGCGAGCCGGTGGCGGTCGTGGTGAGCAGAGGCAGGGACATCAGTACGGCCATGGCGGCGAGACAGCCGCGAAAGCGCCGGTCCACCGGTCCGCGGAGCCGGAGCGTGCCGTACACGAGTCCGGCGACGCACGATCCCGCCGCCTGCAGCGCGAGGACCGGGCCCGCGGCTGCGGGATGCCCCAGCTCATCGGCGTACGCGACCGTGATGACCTCCATCGCGCCGAAGATCGCGCCCGTGGCGAGAAAGACGGTGAGCAGCGGCGCCAACGTGCGTACGGGGGAAGGGCCTTGGGGTGTACGTCCCTGCGCGGGCGGCTCGGTCGAGCGCTGGGCCGCGAAGAGCAGTACGCCCGTGAGCAGGAACGCGGCGCCGGTCAAGGTGCCCGCCTCGGGGGCGATCGCCGTGCACAGGAAGGCGGCCAGGACGGGGCCGAGCATGAAGCAGAGCTCGTCCGCGGCCTGCTCGAAGGCGTTGGCGGTGTGCAGGGCCTTGGGGTCGTCCTTGAGGAGGTGCTGCCAGCGGGCGCGGGACATACCGCCGGTGTTGGGCGTGGTGGCGGTGGCCGCGTAGGCGGCGAACAGGGTCCAGGTGGGGGCGTCCAGGCGGACGCAGAGGACCAGGGCGAGCGAGCCGAGGGCCGCAAGTGCCGTGGCGGGTACGGCAATTCGGGCCTGCCCGTGCCGGTCGACCAGGCGGGCCGTCCAGGGGGCGACCAGGGCGGTCGTGGCCAGACCGGTCGCCGTCACGGCACCGGCGAGCGCGTACGAGCCGCGCTGCCCCGCGATCATGATGACGGCGCTGACGCCGAACATGCCCATGGGCAGGCGGGCCAGGAGATTGCCGAGGGTGAAGGCGCGGGTGCCGGGGATGCGGAAGAGGCGCAAGTAGGGGTTGCGGGAGGGGCGCTTGGGTGCGCGTGGGGAGGCGGCTATCAGGCGGTCGCCGGTGAGCGTGAGGATGGGGGAGGCGGTGCGGAGCGGGGCGTCGGGCATGGACCAAGGCTCGGGGTGCGGGTGGGGCGGGGTCCAACACCTTCTGGGCGCCGATTCACGCACCTGGGTTGTAAGTTCGGCGCGTGAATCCGATATCGGGCCCGGGCCCCGGCCTCCCCAGGGACATCGAGCCGCGCCTCCTCCGTGCCTTCGCCGCCGTCGCCGACGAGCTGCACTTCACCCGGGCGGCCGCCCGGCTGTACGTCGCCCAGCAGGCCCTTAGCCGTGATGTGCGGCGCCTGGAGCGGGAGTTGGGTGCCGAGCTGTTCGTGCGCAGCACGCGCGCGGTGGCGCTCACCGCAGAGGGGGAGCGGCTGCTGCCGTACGCGCGGCGGGTGCTCCAGGCACAGGACGAGCTGCACGCCGCCGCCGACGGGGGCAGCCGGGCCCTCCTGGTCGATGTGAACAGCCCGGGCCTCGCCTTCGAGCGGGTCCTCGCCCGCGCCCGCGAACTCGCCCCCGAGTGCGAGCTGATGGCCCGCTACGAGAGCGGTCTGACCGGGGCGGCCACCGAGATCATGGCCGGGCGGCTGGACGCCTCCTTCGGCCGGTACGCGGGCCTGGCCCCGCAGTTGCGGGCGGGCCTCGCGCAGCAGCCCGTGCGGTACGAGCGCATGGCGGTCGTGCTGCCCGACGATCACCCGCTGGCGGCACAGGCAGCGGTGCGCCTGGACGAGCTGCGCGGGGAGAGCGTGTACGCGGGGGCCGGCAATCCTCGGACGCCGGAGTGGACGGACCTCGCGCGGCAGCTCTTCGCAGGGCGGGGGATCGAGGTCGCCGCGCCCGCGCCGCTCGCCGTGGGCGTCGAGGAGTTCCGGCGGATCATGGCCAAGCACCGGAACCCGGTCCTCGCCGTGGTGGACTTTCCGGCCATGCCGGGCAGCGTGGTCCGGCCGCTCGTGGACCCCGTTCCCCTGTCGCCCGTGTCACTGGTGTGGAACAAAACGCTGAAGCATCCCGGGCTCGCCGCACTGCGGGCGGCTGCGACCGAAGTCGCCAGGTCGGAGGGGTGGTTGGAGCATGGTCCGAACCATTGGATTCCGGAAACAGATGCACTCATCATGATGAGTCAGAACTGACTGGAAAGTACGACTGTCACTCGCTTGCGCTACATTCGTGGTCCGGGCGCAGTGGGACAAGGGGGGCGTTCGGACCGGGTGGGGACTCGGTCCGGCGGCGAGTGCCCGGTCTCGCGCGTGCGCCCAAATCAGTCTGTCGGGGGCGTACTTCAGTGGAAATGTGGCGAGAAGACCCATCTTCGGGACACACCCATGACCCGAACGAGGTGACGGTCCAGATCGACGGCATAGGCCGTCAGCTGCCGGGGCTCTCCCCGGCACCGGACGAGCCGGAGGCCGCCGAGGGCCCGGTGTTCGTCGACGAGTCCGGCAGCCGCAGCCGCAGAGTGCGCCGCATCGGCTGGGTGCTCGGCATCTGCTGCGCGGTGTACGCCGTGGTGCTCGGCGTCACGCTCCTGTCCGGCAATTCGGACGCGCCCTGGATGCCCGGCCTCGGCAAGGACGACGACCGGCCCGCGGGCCGCGTCGACACCTCGCCCGGCCCCAGCGAACTGCCGGGCGCCGGCGCGCAACCTGTCGGCCCCTCCACGACTCCGGTCCCCTCGGGCAGCGCGAGCCCCGGCGCCGACCCGTCCGGCAGCGCCTCGCCCGGCGATTCGGCGAGCCCCGGCGCCACCGAGCCGGGCGAGCCAAGCGGCAACCCGTCCGACGGCGGCCCCGGTCCGACGGATCCCGGCGACCCGGACCCCACGGACCCGCCCGTCACCCAGGAGCCCACCGACCCGCCGCCCACGACCGACCCGCCGGTCGACCCGAGCGAGACGCCGGTCAGCGACGGGGCCGGCGCAGGGCAGCCGATCTCCTTCCAGAGCCCGCAGAACCCGCAGAGCCCCGCCCCGGAGGGCGCACAGCGATGACCGCACCTTCCCGTCGAGCCGCACCCACGGGCTCCCGCCGAGCCGCGCCCGCGGGTGCCCGCCGGGGCGCCCCCGCCCCCGCGCGCTCCCGCAGAGCGGCCAAGGCCAAGCGGCGCCGGCTGCCCATGCGCTATCTGCTGCCGCTGCTGTTCCTCGTCGCCCTGCTGGCGATGCTGATGCTGCGCGGCTACGTACACAGCGAGATCCTCGCCGACCACCGCGTGCGCCCGCCCGCCGCCACCGACCAGGTGCCCGAGAAGATCCTCAAGGGCGGCCCGGTCATCGATGTGCGCGACGGCGAGATGAAGGCACTCAGCGTCCCCGAGCACCGCCTGGTGCTCACCTTCGACGACGGGCCCGACCCGGAGTGGACCCCGAAGGTCCTCGACAAGCTCAAGGAACACCACGCGCACGGCGTCTTCTTCGTCACCGGCACCATGGCCGCCCGCCACCCGGACCTGGTGGAGCGGATGGTGAAGGAGGGGCACGAGGTCGGGCTGCACACCTTCAACCACCCCGATCTCTCCTACCAGTCCAAGAGCCGCATCGACTGGGAGCTCTCGCAGAACCAGCTGTCGATCGCGGGCGCGGCGGGCATCCGTACGTCCCTGTTCCGGCCGCCGTACTCCTCCTTCTCGGACGCCTTCGACAACAAGTCGTGGCCCGTGACGTCCTACATCGGCGGCCGCGGCTACATCACGGTCGTCAACAACACCGACAGTGAGGACTGGAAGCGCCCCGGCGTCGACGAGATCATCAAGCGGGCCACCCCGAAGGGCGGCAAGGGCGCGATCGTGCTCATGCACGACTCCGGCGGCGACCGCTCGCAGACCGTCGCGGCCCTCGACCGCTTCCTGCCCGAACTCCAGGCCAAGGGCTATGAGTTCACCAACCTCACCGAGGCCATGGGCGCCCCCAGCGCCCACATCCCGGTGACCGGGTTCGATCTGTGGAAGGCGCGGGCGTTCGTCTTCGCCGTCCAGGTCTCCGAGAAGGCCACCGTCGGACTCGTCGTGGGCCTCGCCGTGATCGGGGCCCTTGTCCTGGCCCGGTTCGGCCTGATGCTGCTGCTCTCCGCCATCCACGCGCGCCGCACCCGCAAGCGCGACTTCTCGTGGGGGCCGCCGGTCCGGGAGCCGGTGAGCGTCCTCGTACCGGCGTACAACGAGGCGAAGTGCATCGAGAACACCGTGCGTTCGCTGATGGGCAGTGACCATCCCATCGAGGTCATCGTCATCGACGACGGCTCCACCGACGGCACCGCGCGCATCGTCGAAGGCCTGCGGCTGCCCAACGTCCGGGTGGTCCGCCAGCACAACGCCGGCAAGCCCGCCGCCCTCAACCGCGGTCTCGCCAACGCCCGTTACGACATCATCGTGATGATGGACGGCGACACGGTCTTCGAGCCGTCCACCGTCCGTGAGCTGGTCCAGCCCTTCGGCGACCGCCGGGTCGGCGCCGTCGCGGGCAACGCCAAGGTGGGCAACAAGGACTCGCTGATCGGCGCCTGGCAGCACATCGAGTACGTGATGGGCTTCAACCTCGACCGCCGCATGTACGACGTGCTGCGCTGCATGCCCACCATCCCGGGCGCGGTCGGGGCCTTCAGGCGCAGCGCCCTGGAGCGGGTCGGCGGCATGAGCGACGACACGCTCGCCGAGGACACCGACATCACCATGGCCATGCACCGCGACGGCTGGCGCGTCGTGTACGCCGAGCGGGCGCGGGCCTGGACCGAAGCCCCGGAAACGGTCCAGCAGTTGTGGTCGCAGCGCTACCGCTGGTCGTACGGCACCATGCAGGCCATCTGGAAGCACCGGCGCGCGATCATCGAGCGCGGTCCCTCCGGACGGTTCGGGCGGGTCGGCCTTCCGCTGGTCTCGCTGTTCATGGTCCTCGCGCCGCTGCTCGCGCCGCTCATCGACGTCTTCCTGTTGTACGGACTCGTCTTCGGCCCCACCCAGAAGACGGTCCTCGCCTGGCTCGGCGTGCTCGCCGTGCAGGCCGTCTGTGCCGCGTACGCCTTCCGGCTCGACCGCGAGCGCATGACCCATCTGATCTCGCTGCCCCTCCAGCAGATTCTCTACCGGCAGCTGATGTACGTCGTGCTGCTCCAGTCCTGGATCACCGCCCTGACCGGAGGCCGGCTCCGCTGGCAGAAGCTCCGGCGCACCGGAGTGGTGGGTGCGGCGCCCGGCTCGATGCCGGGGCAGCGCCGCAATGAGCGGAGGCCCGTCGCGTGACGACCCACAGAGCCCCATCGGGCGACACCCGGCCCCTGCACGTGGTGCCGGACCTCGGCCCCGGCCGGCCGGCCCCCGGCGGACCGGCCACGACTCCGGCCTGGGCCGCGCCCAAGAAGCCCGGCCGCGACCGGTACCTGGACCTGCTGCGGTCCCTCGCCCTGGTCCGCGTGGTGATCTACCACATCTTCGGCTGGGCCTGGCTGACCATCCTGTTCCCGTCCATGGGCGTGATGTTCGCGCTCGCCGGGTCGCTGATGGCGCGCTCGCTCAACCGGCCCGCGTGGAGCGTGATCCGGGGACGTATCCGCCGACTCCTGCCGCCCGTCTGGCTGTTCGGGGCCGCGATGCTCCCGCTGATGTTCTACGCGGGCTGGCAGCCGACCAGGACCGGGACCTGGCTGATCGAGTTCGGCAACTACCTCTTCCCGGTGGGCGCCCCGCCGCTGCCCTGGCACCTCGGGGACAAGGCGGGCCTCCTGGAGGACACCTGGGCGGTGAACGCCGTCGGGCCGCTCTGGTACATCCGGGCCTATCTGTGGTTCGTGATCGCCTCGCCGCTGCTCCTGTGGGCGTTCCGCAAGGTGCCGTGGGCGACGCTGTGCGCGCCGCTCGCGCTCACCGCGGTCATCGGCACCGGACTGGTCAAGATCCCCGGCGAGACGGGGAACGCGGTCCAGGACTTCGCGATCTACGGCTCCTGCTGGGTGCTGGGCTTCGCCCACCAGGAAGGCGTGCTCCAGCGGGTACCCCGCTACCTGGCGATATCCGCGTCCTCGCTGCTCATGGCCTTCGGCCTGTGGTGGGCATCGGGGCACCTCGGCCCGGACGGCTGGGACCTCAACGACATTCCGCTCGCCCAGGCCACCTGGTCGCTCGGGTTCGTGGTGATCCTGCTGCAGTACTCGCCGTCCTGGCAGGAACTGCCCGGAAGACTCGCCAAGTTCGACAAGCTGGTCACCCTCTCCAACAACCGCGCGGTGACCATCTACCTCTGGCACAACATGCTGATCACGGCGACCGTGCCGATCCTGGACCAGCTGTGGAAGATCCCGTACGTCGACCAGCATTTGAGCGACGCGCTCGAGACGACGTACATGGTGTGGATGTTCCTCCTGGTCTGGCCGCTGATCGGCCTGGTCATCCTGACGACGGGCTGGGTGGAGGACCTGGCGGCCAAGCGCAGTCCCAGGCTGTGGCCAGTGGGGTCTCCCCTGCTCGAGCGAAGCCGAGAGCTTGGGGAAGGGGCCGGAAAGGCTCCGGCCAAGCGGGCGCGGGCGAACACCGGCTCACACCGACGCTGAGTTGCGGGTGAGAGTAAGGTTTCAACGCGGTCACCTGGCGGCACGGGGCTGAAATGCGCCCTCCATAGCGTCGGCATCACGACCCGACGCATCAGTGGAGGCGCGCGATGACAGCCCCAACCACCACCGCACCGCGCAAGGGGGGCCGCTGGATCGAGCAGTGGGACCCGGAGGACGAAGGATTCTGGAAGGAGACGGGGGAGCGGACCGCCCGGCGCAATCTCGTCTTCTCCGTCCTGTCCGAGCACATCGGGTTCTCGATCTGGACCCTGTGGTCGGTGATGGTCCTGTTCATGGGACCGGAGTACGGCATCGACCCGGCCGGCAAGTTCTTCCTCGTGGCCATGGCCACCCTGGTGGGCGCCGTGATCCGGGTCCCGTACACCTTCGCCGTGGCCCGCTTCGGCGGCCGCAACTGGACGATCTTCGCGGCCTCCATGCTGCTCCTGCCGACCATCGCCGCCTTCGCGGTCATGGAGCCCGGCACCTCGTACACCACCTTCATGCTGTGCGCCCTGCTCACCGGCGTGGGCGGCGGCAACTTCGCCTCCTCCATGACCAACATCAACTCCTTCTTCCCGCTGCGGAAGAAGGGCTGGGCGCTCGGCCTGAACGCGGGCGGCGGCAACATCGGCGTACCCGTGGTGCAGCTGGTCGCGCTCGGCGTGATCGGGGCGAGCGGCGGCCCGCGGGTGCTGCTCGGCATCTACATCCCGCTGATCGCGGCCTCCGCGGTCTGCGCCGCGCTCTTCATGGACAACCTCGCGCCGGTCAAGAACGACACCGGGGCCGCCAAGGAGGCCGTGCGGGACCCGCACACCTGGATCATGGCGTTCCTGTACATCGGCACCTTCGGCTCGTTCATCGGCTACAGCTTCGCCTTCGGCCTGGTGTTGCAGACCCAGTTCGGGCGGACCCCGCTGCAGGCCGCGTCCATCACCTTCATCGGGCCGCTGCTCGGCTCGCTGATCCGGCCCGTCGGCGGCTGGCTCGCCGACCGGTACGGCGGGGCGCGCATCACGCTGTGGAACTTCGTCGGCATGGCCCTGGCGACCGCCGTCGTCGTCCTGGCCTCCACCCAGAAGTCGCTGCCGCTGTTCACCGCGGCCTTCATCGTGCTGTTCGTCCTGTCGGGCCTCGGCAACGGGTCGACGTACAAGATGATCCCCGGGATCTTCCAGGCCAAGGCCGTGGCCAAGGGCCTCACCGGCGAGGCCGCGGCCGCGTACGGCAGGCGCCTTTCCGGTGCCTCCATGGGCCTGATCGGCGCGGTCGGCGCGCTCGGCGGGCTCGGCATCAACCTGGCCTTCAGGCAGTCCTTCCAGACGGTGGGCTCCGGCACCGGCGCCTTCGTCGGATTCCTCGCCTTCTACGCGGCCTGCTTCGTGATGACGTGGGCCGTATACCTTCGCCGCACGGCCCCGGCGCCCACCCCGTCGGCGGTGGCCCCCGAGGCGAAGCCGCAGCTCAGCTACGCGGAGGTGTGATCGTCGGGAACGTACACCCGAAGATCGTCGGGTACGTGCGCCCGAGGAGGGTGACGTAACACCGAGGCAATCGGAGCGAACCGAGCCTGTCACGCACTGTTGGCAGGCTCGGTCGCCACGCATCACCGTCAGGCGGGACGACACCATGCAAGCGCACACAGCCGCAGCCCCGGCGCCGACCGGTCAGGGGCCCCTCGCGGGCTTCACCATCGGGGTCACCGCCGCCCGCCGGGCCGATGAACTCGGCGCGCTCCTCACCCGGCGCGGCGGCACCGTCCTGCACGCGCCCGCGCTGCGGATCGTGCCGCTCGCCGACGACAGCGAACTGCTCGCCGCCACCAAGCAGTTGCTCGACCACGCCCCCGACGTGGTGGTCGCCACCACCGCGATCGGCTTCCGCGGCTGGGTCGAAGCGGCCGACGGCTGGGGCCTCGGCGAGGCCCTGCTCGCCTGCCTCGGCGGGAGCGAACTCCTCGCCCGTGGGCCCAAGGTGAAGGGCGCCATCCGCGCCCAGGGCCTGACCGAGCACTGGTCCCCGTCGTCCGAGTCCATGGCCGAGGTCCTGGACCGGCTGCTCGCCGAAGGCGTCGACGGCCGGCGCATCGCCCTCCAGCTGCACGGCGAGCCGCTGCCCGGCTTCGTCGAGGCGCTGCGGGCGGGCGGCGCGGACGTGGTCGGCGTCCCCGTCTACCGCTGGCTGCCGCCCGAGGACCTGGCCCCCCTCGACCGCCTCATCGACGCGACGCTCTCGCGCGGCGTGGACGCGCTCACCTTCACCAGCGCGCCCGCCGCGGCCTCGCTGCTCTCGCGGGCCGAGGAGCGCGGTCAGCTCGACCAGTTGATCGCCGCCCTGCACCACGACGTGCTGCCGGCGTGCGTCGGGCCGGTCACCGCGCTGCCGCTGCAGGCGCACGGGCTCGACACCGTGCAGCCGGAGCGGTTCCGGCTCGGGCCGCTGGTGCAGCTGCTCTGCCTCGAACTCCCTTCTCGTACGCGTACGTTGCCGATCGCCGGGCGGCGCGTGGAGATCCGCGGCCATGCGGTGCTCGTGGACGACGAGCTGCAGGCCGTGCCGCCGGCCGGGATGGCGCTGCTCCGGGCGCTTGCGCGGCGGCCGGGGTGGGTGGTGGCGCGGGCGGAGTTGCTGCGTACGTTGCCGGGGGCGGGGCGGGACGAGCACGCGGTGGAGACCGCCATGGCGCGGCTGCGGTCCGCCCTGGGGGCGCCCAAGCTGATTCAGACCGTGGTCAAGCGGGGGTACCGGCTGGCGCTGGATCCGGCGGCGGACGCGAAGTACGCGGACTCGTAGGGGTGTTGGACGCTCGCGTATGCGGGCGCGCTTCTAGCCCATGGGAAAGCTCAGCCGTTGCGGCTTGACTTGAGCCATGACACAGAACACGCAGGTGCGGCGGGGAGCCGCAGGGGTGGTCCTGATCGCGGCGACCGTGGTGAGCGGGCTGATGGCCGGGGTCTGGTACGCGTACGCGACTTCGGTCATGGGGGCGCTCGGGCGCACCGACGACCGGACCTTCATCGAGGTCATGCAGAACATCAACGAAATGATCCAGAACCCGGTGTTCTTCGCGGGCCTCTTCGGCGCGCTGATCCTGCCGGCCGTCGCGGCGTGGCAAGCACGGCGGGCCGGGCAGCGGGACGTCCTGCTGTGGACGCTGGCCGGACTCGCGCTGTACTTCGCCGTGTTCGTGGTGACCTCGGGCGCCAGCGTCCCGCTGAACGACCAGCTGGCGGCCGCGGGCAATCCGGCGAAGATCGCCGATCCGGCAGGGGTGCGGGGGGACTTCGAGGATCCCTGGGTCGCCTGGAACATCGTGCGAGCGCTGCTCAACACGGCAGCGGTGGCGTGCCTGGCGCGGGCGCTGGCGGTACGGGGGAGGGTCCGGCAGGGGCGGTACGCCGTGCAGGGGTAGGGCTCGGCCGGATCCTGGGTCGTGGTTGCCGGTGGGCCTGGGGGCAAGCCTGGATCCTGGTTGCGCGCGGGCCTGGGACACACCTGGATCCGGCCCGCCGACCGGCCAGGGATGCGGTTGGATCCTGGCCGCCGACGGGCCCGGGTGCACCTGGGTCCTGGCCGTCCGTGGGTCTGGGACACACCTGGATCCGGCCCGCCGACCGGCCAGGGATGCGGTTGGATCCTGGCCGTCGACGGGCCCGGGTGCACCTGGGTCCTGGCCGTCCGTGGGTCTGGGACACACCTGGATCCGGCCCGCCGACCGGCCAGGGATGCGGTTGGATCCTGGCCGCCGACGGCCCGGGTACACCTGGGTCCTGGCCGCCCGTAGGCCTGGGGGCGCCTGGGCCCTGCCCGCCGGTCGGCCTGGGACGTGGCGGGGCCCTGGCCGCAACAGGCCTGGGGCAAGCCGGGATTCCGGCTGACGGTCGGCCTGGGGCGTCCCGGATCCCGACCGGCAGGGCGGCAGGAGCCCTTCCGGTCGCGGCACCGGGAGGGCACTCTGGGGAGTAGCTCCCCGGTAACCCCCCACAAGGCGGTGACAGGCGCATGGCAGCGGGCACGTCTTTCGGCGATGCGGGCTCGGGCGCGTACGAGCTGCGGTTCGACTCCGGGCGGGTCTGCCTGGACCTCCTCGCCACCGCACACCCCGACGAACACCTCAGCGGCACCGAGCCGTTGCGGGCCTGGCTCAAGGGTGCGGGGCTCGTCCCCGCCAGCACCCCGCTCGGCCTGATCGACGCCGGCTGCGCGACCGCCTTCCGGGAACTGCGGGACCACATAGCCGAGTTGGTCACCGATGCGCCGAACCTCGACGGCCGGCCCTTCGACGCGGCCCTCGCCCACCTCAACGCGCTGGCCGCAGGCTCACCCCCGGCGCCGCGTGCGGTGCGTACCGCGGACGGCGGTCTGGTCCGCGCACTGCACCAGGACCCCGGCGCCCCGGCACTGCTCGCGGCGGTCGCGCGGGACGCGGTGGAGCTGCTCACCGACCCGGCCGCGCGCTCCCGGATCCGGCAGTGCGAGGGCGACAACTGCCCGATCATCTACCTCGACACGTCCCGGGGCCGCCGGCGCCGCTGGTGCTCCAGCGAGATCTGCGGCAACCGCGAACGCGTGGCCCGGCACCGGCGCAGGGCGGCGGCCCTGGCCCGCGTCTGAAGCCCACGCCGGTGGCGTAGCGCCTACTCAGCCGCGTACCGCTACTGAATGGACGTACAGGAAGACGCTTTGAACGGAGCGCGGCCCGCGTACGTAACTCACCCATGAGCAAGGTGGGTGAGCCCACCTGTATGGGGGACACCGGAGGTAGGCGTGCGCAAGGATTCCGCTGTGGCCGACGACCGCCCGCCGCGAGCCCGACATCGGGGTCAACCGGCGGAGCCCGACGAGGAGTTGATGCGCGCGCTCTACCGGGAGCACGCGGGTCCACTGCTCGCCTATGTGCTGCGCCTGGTGGCGGGCGACCGGCAGCGGGCCGAGGACGTCGTACAGGAAACGCTGATCAGGGCGTGGAAGAACGCGGGGCAGCTGAATCGCGCCACTGGCTCGGTCCGGCCCTGGTTGGTGACAGTGGCGCGGCGTATCGTCATCGACGGCCACCGCAGCCGGCAGGCCCGGCCGCAGGAGGTCGACCCGTCACCACTGGAGGTCATCCCCGCGGAGGACGAGATCGACAAGGCGCTGTGGCTGATGACTCTTTCCGACGCTCTCGAGGACCTGACTCCCGCGCACCGGGAGGTACTTGTCGAGACGTACTTCAAAGGGCGTACCGTCAATGAGGCGGCCGAAGCCCTCGGCATACCCAGCGGGACGGTCCGCTCCCGGGTGTTCTACGCCCTGCGCTCCATGAAACTGGCCCTGGAAGAGCGGGGGGTGACGGCATGACCGCGTACGACACGAACAGTGGCGCACCCGACATGGAAGCCATGCACGAGACGGTCGGCGCCTACGCCCTGGGCATCCTGGACGACGCGGAGGCCACCGCCTTCGAGGCGCACCTGGCCGAGTGCGACTTCTGCCAGGTCCAGCTGGAGGAGCTGGCCGGCATGGAGCCGATGCTGGCCGCCCTCGCGGACATGCCCGAGCAGCGCGGGCCTGAGGTGGGGAACCAGCTCTCGGCCAAGCCCAGCGACAAGCTGCTCGGCAATCTCGTGGACGAGGTCGCCGAGAAGCGCGCCCAAAAGCGCCGGCGGTCCTTCTACCTGGTGGCGGCAGCGGCGGCCCTGATCATCGGCGGCCCGCTCACGGTCATGGCGGTGACCGGCGGGAGCGACAGCACGGGAACCCCGTCGGCGCACTCCACCAGCCCCGCCCAGGACGCGTTCTTCCACCACATGGAGGAGAAGGTCGAGGCGACCGACGCGAAGACCGACGTCACCGCGACCGTCGGCCTGGAGAAGAAGGCCTGGGGCACCCACACGGTCCTGGAACTCAAGAACGTCAAGGGCCCGCTCAAGTGCTCCCTCATCGCCGTGGGCAAGAACGGCAAGGAGGAGACGGTCACCTCCTGGTCAGTCCCGAAGTGGGGCTACGGCATCGAGGACAGCCCGAACAAATGGGCCCGCACCCCGCTCTACGTGCACGGCGGCGCCGCGATGGACCGCGCCGACATCGACCACTTCGAGGTCCGCACCTTCGACGGCAAGCGGCTGGTGGAGGTGAAGGCGTGAGATTTTGTGCCCGTCCGGTGAAGGTGAACAGGTAAGAAGCGTGCACCCACCGGCCCCCTTCGCGTACCGTGGACGGCTGCTCAGCACGTCAGAAGGGGGCCTCGGTGGCCGCGCAGGAAGCCGCTGTCGAATCCGTCGGATCCGCGGTCGAGTCCCAGGTGGATTCGGTACGCGACCAGGAGATCGGCATCGAGCAGGACCACCTTGACCGGGTGTACCGGCGGCTCGAGGAGAAGATCCACGAGGCCGAGTTCCTGATGCACGACGCCGCCCAGCGCGGCCAGGTCGGCACCCCCGGCGCGCTCGCCGAGCGGGACGCGCAGGTCTTCCGCGCCGGGATCCACCTCAACCGCCTCAACAGCGAGTTCGAGGACTTCCTGTTCGGCCGCATCGACCTGCTCCTCGGCAAGGACGGCAAGAAGGGCCCGGACGGCGCGTACACGTCGATCGACCCGGCCGACGACGCGATCCGCACCGAAGGCACCCACAGCGAAGCCGACATCGCGGAGACCCTGCACATCGGCCGCATCGGAGTCCTGGACGAGGACTACGCGCCGCTGGTCATCGACTGGCGCGCCCCGGCCGCCGCGCCGTTCTACCGGTCGACGCCGGTCGATCCCGGCCGGGTGGTACGCCGCCGGGTGATCCGCTCCAAGGGCCGCAAGGTCCTCGGTGTCGAGGACGACCTGATGCGCCCCGAGCTGCGCGCCTTCCTCGGCGGGGCCGAGCTCCCGGTGATCGGCGACGGCGCCCTGATGGCCGCGCTCGGCCAGGCCCGCAGCCACACCATGCGGGACATCGTGGCGTCCATCCAGGCCGAGCAGGACCTGGTCATCCGGGCCCCCGCCGCCTCCGTCACGTACGTCGAGGGCGGGCCCGGCACCGGCAAGACGGCGGTCGCGCTGCACCGGGCCGCGTATCTGCTCTACCAGGACCGCCGCAGGTACGCGGGCGGCATCCTCATCGTCTCTCCCACGCCCCTGCTGGTGGCGTACACCGAAGGCGTGCTGCCCTCCCTCGGCGAGGAGGGACAGGTCGCGATCCGCGCGGTCGGCTCGCTGGTGGACGGGGCCGAGGCGACGCTGTACGACGAGCCCTCGGTGGCCCGCGTCAAGGGCTCCTCGCGCATGCTCAAGGTGCTGCGCAAGGCGGCCCGGGGCGTGCTCGAAGGCACCCGCCCGGGCGGTCCGCCGCGCCAGGAGGGCCAGTTGGCCTTCGGCGAGGAACCGCAGGCCGCCGCCGGCCCGCCGACCCGCCTCCGCGTGGTCGCCTTCGGGCGCCGCCTGGAGCTGGAGTACGACGCCCTTCAGCGCATCCGGAACAACGCCCTCGGCGGCACCTCACCGGTCAACCACCTGCGCCCGCGCGCCCGTCGGCTGCTCCTGGACGCCCTGTGGTCCCAGTCCGGCGCGGCCGGCCGGCACACCGACCCGGAGCTGGCCGCCGAGCTGCGCTCGTCCTTCGACGAGGACATCACCTCCGAGGACCCGTTCATCGAGTTCCTCGACGCCTGGTGGCCCGAGCTGACCCCGCGCCGGGTCCTCGAAGCCATGGCCGACGAGAAGCGCCTGGGCCGCTGGGCCCGCCGCGTCCTCAACCCCGGCGAGGTCCGCCGGGTCGCGCGCTCGCTCAAGCGCGCGGGCCTGTCCGTGCACGACGTGGCCATGCTCGACGAGCTGCAGATGATCCTCGGCACCCCGGCCCGCCCCAAGAAGAAGCGCGAGCTCGACCCGCTGGACCAGCTCACCGGCCTCGAAGAGCTGATGCCGACCCGCGAGGAGACCCAGCGCGAGCGCGCCGAACGCCTCGCCCAGGAGCGCGTCGAGTACGCGCACGTCATCGTCGACGAGGCGCAGGACCTGACCCCCATGCAGTGGCGCATGGTCGGCCGCCGTGGCCGGACCGCCACCTGGACCGTCGTCGGCGACCCGGCCCAGTCCTCCTGGTCCGACCCGGACGAGGCGGCCGCGGCCCGCGACGAGGCGCTCGGCACCCGCCCGCGCCGCCGCTTCGAGCTGACGGTCAACTACCGCAATCCGTCCGAGATCGCGGAGCTCGCGGCGAAGGTCCTGGCCCTCGCCATGCCCGGCTCCCCGTCCCCGAAGGCGGTCCGCTCGACGGGCATCGAGCCCCGGTTCGCCGTCGTACGGGGCAGGGATCTGGCGGGGACGGTCCGCGCGGAGGCGCAGCGCCTGCTCGACCAGGTCGACGGCACGGTCGGCGTGGTCGTGGCGATGCGCCGCCGGGGCGAGGCGGCCCGCTGGCTCGCGGAGCTGGGCGAGCGCGTGGTGGCGCTCGGCAGCCTGGAGGCCAAGGGCCTGGAGTACGACGCGACGGTGGTGGTCTCCCCGGCGGAGATCGCCGACGAGTCCCCGGCGGGGCTGCGCGTCCTGTACGTCGCCCTCACCCGGGCCACCCAGCAGCTCACGGTGATCTCGACGGACCGTGACGACCCGGACGGGGCCGGAGTGCCGGACCTGCTGCGGGACTGACACCGGGGCGCAGGCCGGCCGGCACCGGGGGCCCTGATCGGCTGATACCGGGCCTGACGGCGGCTGACACGGGGCTGACGTCACAGGGCCTGTTGGCCCTACTTCGAAGAGTCCTGCGGGACGGGAATTGCCTTACGGGGATCGTTTGTTACCTTGGATGTGACACCGGCTCGATCCAAGCCCCCGGGCCCAACCTTCGTCGCTTAGAGCGACCACTTGCCGCGAGGCGAGCATGGCGGGTCGGTGTCGCTTAACTTCCGTAAGAGGCCCACGTCACATGGTGACGTGGGCCTCTTACGTGTCCCCTGCAAGGGGTTCCGCTGTGCGAGCACTTCTCGTATGGTGGAAGTCGTTTTCCGAAAAGCTTGAGAACAAAACGTTCTCAATCTGGGGCGGCTACCACGTACCCACAGGTAGGTGCGACGATCGGAAGACGTACGTGACTTACAGGTGAAAGAGGAAGTCGGCATGGCTACGGCGCCCAGCGTCTCCTACTCGATGACGGTCCGCCTTGAGGTGCCCGCCAGCGGAACAGCGGTCTCGCAGCTCACCACGGCGGTCGAGTCCTCCGGCGGCTCGGTCACCGGCCTCGACGTCACCGCGTCCGGCCACGAGAAGCTCCGGATCGACGTCACCATCGCCGCGACCTCCACCGCGCACGCCGACGAGATCGTCGAGGAGCTGCGCACCATCGAGGGCGTCACGCTCGGCAAGGTCTCCGACCGTACGTTCCTGATGCACCTCGGCGGCAAGATCGAGATGCAGGCGAAGCACCCGATCCGCAACCGTGACGACCTCTCGATGATCTACACCCCGGGCGTCGCCCGCGTGTGCATGGCGATCGCCGAGAACCCCGAGGACGCCCGCCGCCTCACCATCAAGCGCAACACCGTCGCGGTCGTCACGGACGGCTCCGCGGTGCTCGGCCTCGGCAACATCGGCCCGATGGCCGCCATGCCGGTCATGGAGGGCAAGGCGGCCCTCTTCAAGCGCTTCGCCGACATCGACGCCTGGCCGATCTGCCTGGACACCCAGGACACCGACGAGATCGTGTCGATCGTCAAGGCCATCGCCCCCGGCTTCGCGGGCATCAACCTCGAGGACATCTCGGCGCCCCGCTGCTTCGAGATCGAGGCGCGCCTGCGCGAGGCCCTGGACATCCCGGTCTTCCACGACGACCAGCACGGCACGGCCATCGTGGTGCTCGCCGCGCTGACCAACGCCCTGCGCGTGGTCGGCAAGTCCATCGGTGACGTCCGCGTCGTCATGTCGGGCGCCGGCGCCGCCGGTACGGCCATCCTGAAGCTGCTGCTCGCGGCCGGCGTCAAGAACGCCGTGGTGGCCGACATCCACGGCGTCGTGCAGTGCGACCGCGCGGATCTCGTGGACGCCGCCGCGGACTCCCCGCTGCGCTGGATCGCCGACAACACCAACCCCGAGGGCCTCACCGGCACCCTCAAGGAGGCCGTGGTCGGCGCCGACGTCTTCATCGGCGTCTCTGCTCCGAACGTGCTGAACGGCGACGACGTCGCGGCCATGGCGGACGACGCGATCGTGTTCGCGCTCGCGAACCCGGACCCCGAGGTCGACCCGTCGATCGCCCGCCAGACGGCCGGAGTTGTGGCCACTGGCCGCTCGGACTTCCCCAACCAGATCAACAACGTCCTGGTCTTCCCGGGCGTCTTCCGCGGTCTGCTCGACGCCCAGTCGCGCACCGTCAACACGGAGATGATGCTGGCCGCGGCGAGCGCTCTCGCGGACGTCGTGTCCGAGGACGAGCTGAACCCGAACTACATCATCCCCAGCGTCTTCAACGACAAGGTCGCGGGCGCGGTGGCGGGCGCGGTGCGCAATGCCGCGAAGGCCGCCGCCGCCACTGTGACCGGAACCACGGCCTGATCCCGCCGATTTAGCGGCGCGTCGCGGAACGCAGGGCCCTGTGCGGCCCTCTAGGGTTGCGGAAACCACGCCCTGAAAATGCCCTGCGGTCCGCTGCCGGGAGTGGACGGAGCGTCACCATTTCGAGGCACCTTGCCTAAGATGGGCGCTTTTCGTGTGACTCTCAAGGGCGGCGGATTGGCTTTCCCGCCGCAGGTGGGGGCAGGATGCGTCTCTGGGCGCGAGGGTCTGACGACGGACCCGGGTCCAGGGACCTCCAAGGACCCTGGCAGCATCGGCTTCGATCTGACGCCTCAACGGCAAGAAGAACACGGGAGTACAAAAATGAACCGCAGTGAGCTGGTGGCCGCGCTGGCCGACCGTGCCGAGGTGACCCGCAAGGACGCCGACGCCGTACTGGCCGCGTTCGCCGAGACCGTCGGCGAGATCGTTGCCAAGGGCGACGAGAAGGTCACCATCCCCGGCTTCCTGACCTTCGAGCGCACCCACCGTGCCGCTCGCACCGCCCGCAACCCGCAGACCGGCGAGCCGATCAACATCCCCGCCGGCTACAGCGTGAAGGTTTCCGCGGGCTCGAAGCTCAAGGAAGCGGCCAAGGGCAAGTAAGCCTTCGGCTTGACCAACGTCGGGCGGCCATCCGGATTTCCGGGTGGCCGCCCTTCTGCGTGCGCGGGCTCCGGGGCCTTCTGCGTGTGCGGGCGGGGCTTGGCTAGAAGTCGACCTCGGTCAAGGACTGTACGACGGTCGTACGCGGCCCCGGCTCGATCCCCGGCAGCGAAGGCACGGCCAACAGGCTGCAGCCCGCCGCAAGGGCCGCCTGCGCGCCCGTAGGAGTGTCCTCGACCGCCAGACAGGCCACCGGGTCCACGCCCAGGGCGGCCGCGGCCGTCAGATAGGGGTCCGGATGGGGCTTGCCCCGCCGAGATTCCCCCTGCGTCACGGACGTGTCGAAGCGGTGCTTGCCCAGCGTCTCGAGCACCAGGTCCGCCACGTGCCGCTCGGAGGCCGTCACCAGGGCCGTGGGGATCCCCAACTCGCGTGCCCGGTCAAGCAGCCGCAGCGCACCCGGCTGTACGGTCACACCTTCGGCCACACGGGCCGTGAAGGCGGCGTCCAGGATTTCCCCCGCCTCGGCCTCCGTACGGGCCGTCAGACCGCCGCGTACGACCATCTCGGCGGCAGCGGCGATCGTCGCGCCCGCGAAGGGGGCGAGCGTGGCGGCATCCGCCAACCGGCCCTCTCCCCGGACGAATTCGGCGACCACGTCCAGCCAGGCGTGCTCGGTGTCGACGAGGGTGCCGTCCATGTCGCAGAGGAGGGCGGCGGGTTGGGGCAGGAGTATCAAGGGGGCCTCCGGGGCGATATTTTCCCCACCCCGCCCCTTCCCGTAAGGCTGCCGCCGGCTTCCATGACGGTGCGGGTGTTCTCAGCGACGGTCACTGATGTCCTCAAGCGCCGGACAGGCTGATTTATCAGCCTGTCCGGCGCTTGAGGACTTTCGGGAAGGGGCGGGGAGGGGAAGAAAGAAACCGGGGCGGCCACCCGACAACGGACGGCCACCCCGGCAACGTACAACCAAGAACATCTATACGAGCGCGCCGCCCGGCAGTTCGACCTTGGCGCCCAGCTCTACGAGCTTCTCCATGAAGTTCTCGTAGCCACGGTTGATCAGATCGATGCCGTGCACACGCGACGTGCCCTGCGCGGCGAGCGCGGCGATCAGGTACGAGAAGCCACCCCGGAGGTCGGGGATGACCAGGTCCGCACCCTGCAGCTTCGTCGGGCCCGAAACGACCGCCGAGTGCAGGAAGTTGCGCTGCCCGAAGCGGCAGTCGGACCCGCCGAGGCACTCGCGGTAGAGCTGGATGTGCGCACCCATCTGGTTGAGCGCGGAGGTGAAGCCGAGCCGGGACTCGTACACCGTCTCGTGGACGATGGAGAGACCCGCCGCCTGCGTGAGGGCGACGACGAGCGGCTGCTGCCAGTCGGTCTGGAAGCCCGGGTGGACGTCCGTCTCCAGCGCTATGGCGTTGAGCGAGCCGCCCGGGTGCCAGAAGCGGATGCCCTCGTCGTCGATCTCGAAGGCGCCGCCGACCTTCCGGTACGTGTTGAGGAAGGTCATCATCGAGCGCTGCTGCGCGCCGCGCACGTAGATGTTGCCCTCGGTCGCGAGCGCGGCGGACGCCCAGGAGGCGGCCTCCAGACGGTCCGAGAGGGCGCGGTGGTTGTAGCCGCCGAGCGTGTCGACACCGGTGACCCGGATGGTCCGGTCGGTGTCCATCGCGATGATCGCGCCCATCTTCTGCAGTACGCAGATGAGGTCTTCGATCTCGGGCTCGACCGCCGCGTTGGAGAGTTCGGTGACCCCTTCGGCCAGGACGGCCGTGAGGAGGACCTGCTCGGTCGCGCCCACCGACGGGTACGGCAGCTGGATCTTGCAGCCGCGCAGTCGCTGCGGTGCCTCCAGGTACTGGCCGCCCTCGCGCTTCTCGATGGTCGCGCCGAACTGGCGGAGCACCTCGAAGTGGAAGTCGATCGGCCGGCCGCCGATGTCGCAGCCGCCGAGGCCCGGGATGAACGCGTGGCCGAGGCGGTGCAGGAGCGGGCCGCACAGGAGGATCGGGATGCGGGAGGACCCGGCGTGCGCGTCGATGTCGGCCACGTTGGCGCTCTCGACGTGCGAGGGGTCCATCACCAGTTCGCCCGGCTCGTCACCGGGGCGGACGGTCACACCATGCAGCTGCAGGAGTCCGCGTACGACACGCACATCACGAATGTCCGGGACATTGCGCAGCCGGCTCGGGCCACTGCCGAGCAGCGCGGCGACCATGGCCTTGGGGACCAGGTTCTTGGCACCGCGGACACGGATCTCGCCCTCGAGCGGGGTGCCGCCGTGGACAAGCAGTACGTCGTCATTGCCGTTGACGGTCATGTATCTCGCGTTCCGTGTGTCGGGCTGGGGGCGTCTGGCTGTGAGTGGGCCGAAGAGCAAGGGTAATGGGCGCCTACCCCCCTTCCGTAAGCCCAAGTACCGGTTCCGGACGTCATGACTTCGCCACAACACGAACCGTGCTTTATCCAGCGCATACGGTCACGGAATCGACCCCTCCGGCGACTGTGCGCGGTGGTTGCCTCCGTGAGCCCTGAGCTGCATTCCCTTACGTACGGGCTTTGCCTCCCCACGGAGGGCGAAGATGCGGGATCATGTCTGGCATGACCGAGGTGTCCTCGCTCACAGGGCGGTTGCTGGTCGCCACCCCGGCCCTGGCGGACCCGAACTTCGACCGTGCCGTGGTGCTGCTCCTCGACCACGACGAGGAGGGCTCGCTCGGCGTTGTCCTCAACCGCCCGACTCCGGTGGGCGTCGGCGACATCCTCGAGGACTGGGCCTCGTTGGCGGGGGAGCCGGGGGTGGTCTTCCAGGGCGGGCCTGTCTCATTGGACTCGGCGCTCGGGGTCGGAGTCATCCCGGGTGACGACGGGCCACTGGGCTGGCGTCGCGTACATGGCGCGATCGGCCTGGTCGACCTGGAGACGCCGCCCGAGTTGATCGGCGCCGCGCTCGGCTCGCTGCGGATCTTCGCGGGGTACGCGGGGTGGGGGCCGGGGCAGCTGGAGGACGAGCTGGTCGAAGGCGCCTGGTACGTGGTCGAGTCGGAGCCGGGGGATGTGTCGTCGCCGGTACCGGAGCGGCTGTGGCGGGAGGTGCTGCGCAGGCAGCGCAGCGAGCTGGCGATGGTGGCGACGTATCCGGACGATCCCTCGCTGAATTGACGCCCGGCGGTCGCTTCCTTGACGCTGTGCGGCCGGTTCGTTGCGCCTTCAGTACCCTGGAATCCATGAGCACTCTTGAGCCCGAGCGCGGGACAGGTACGGGGACCCTCGTTGAGCCGACGCCGCAGACGTCGCACGGTGACGGCGATCACGAGCGCTATGCCCACTATGTCCAGAAGGACAAGATCATGGCGAGCGCGCTCGAGGGCACGCCCGTCGTCGCGCTCTGCGGCAAGGTCTGGGTGCCGGGTCGCGACCCGAAGAAGTACCCGGTGTGCCCCATGTGCAAGGAGATCTACGAGTCCATGGGCGCCGGTGGCGACAAGGACAAGGACAAGTCGGGCAAGGGCGGCGGCGCGAAGTAGCCCCTCCTCTTCACTGGCGGACCCTGCGGTCCCCTGGCTGACCCTGCGGCTCCGGTGCGCGCTTCGGCGTGCGCCGGGGCTGTGTGTTTTTGGAGGCTCGTTGCGTAACGGGGGGCCGTGGCAGGCTCGGAATCATGACGCAAACGGATCTGATTCCGGTACCCCGGTACGTGCACGAGTACGGGGACACCTTCTATGAACTCGGGTCGGCCACAAAGCTCGCGGCCGGTGCGGGAACGGAACGTACGGAACGCTGGCTCAGGGGCACGCTGGGGGCCGCGACGGGCTTCGCGCTCGCCCCCGCGGGCGCCGACGACGAGAACGTCATCCGGCTGTCCATCGACGACGTGGTGGCCAAGGACCTCGGGGACGAGGGCTACCGCCTCGTGGTGACGCCCCAGGGCGTCCACTTGGCCGGCGGCGGCCCGGCCGGGCTGTTCTGGGGAGCACAGACGCTGCGGCAGTTGCTCGGGCCTGCGGCCTTCCGGCGAGCGGAACTGCCCGGCACCACCTGGCGGTTGCCGGTCAGCCACCTCCAGGACAGCCCCCGCTTCGCCTGGCGCGGCATGATGCTCGACGTCTCCCGGCACTTCATGCCCAAGGACGGCGTCCTGCGCTACCTCGACCTGCTCGCCGCCCACAAACTCAACGTCTTCCACTTCCACTTGACGGACGACCAGGGCTGGCGCATCGAGATCAAGCGCTACCCGAAGCTGACCGAAATCGGCTCCTGGCGCGCCCGCACCAAGTACGGCCACCGCGCCTCGCCCCTCTGGGAGGAGAAGCCGCACGGCGGGTACTACACCCAGGACGACATCCGCGAGATCGTCGCGTACGCCGCCGAGCGGCATATCGCCGTCGTCCCGGAGATCGACATCCCCGGCCACTCGCAGGCCGCCATCGCCGCTTACCCGGAGCTCGGCAACACCGACGTCATCGACACCACCTCCCTCTCCGTCTGGGACACCTGGGGCGTGAATCCGAACGTACTCGCCCCCACTGACAACACTCTCCGCTTCTACGAGGGCGTCTTCGAGGAGGTCCTGGAGCTCTTCCCGTCGGCCTTCGTCCACGTGGGCGGCGACGAGTGCCCCAAGGACCAGTGGAAGCAGTCCCCGACCGCCCAGGCCCGCATCCGGGAACTGGGGTTGAAGGACGAGGACGAGCTGCAGTCGTGGTTCATCCGGCACTTCGACCGCTGGCTCGGCGAGCGCGGCCGGCGCCTCATCGGCTGGGACGAGATCCTGGAGGGCGGCCTCGCACCGGGCGCCGCCGTCTCCTCCTGGCGCGGCTACGCGGGCGGGATCGCCGCCGCCGAGGCGGGCCACGACGTCGTCATGTGCCCCGAGCAGCAGGTGTACTTGGACCACCGCCAGGACGGCGGCGAGGACGAGCCGATGCCCATCGGGTACGTCCGCACACCGGCCGACGTCTACCGCTTCGAGCCCGTCCCGCCACAGCTGAGCCCCGAAGCGGCCGGCCATGTCCTGGGCACCCAGGCCAATGTGTGGACCGAGGTGATGGAGAACCACGCGCGCGTGGACTACCAGGTGTTCCCGCGCCTCGCGGCCTTCGCCGAGGTCGCCTGGAGTTCCCTGCCGCCCGCCGCTGACCGGGACTTTGCGGACTTCGAGCGCCGAATGTCAGTGCACTACGCGAGACTTGACGCACTGGGGGTCGAATACCGGCCGTCCTCGGGCCCCTTGCCGTGGCAGCAGCGCCCCGTCCCGGCAGGAATGGAGGGCAGCCTCGGACGCCCGATCGAGGGGGCGCCCCCGAACGTGTGAGGCATGCCGTAAGCCGCGCGTCCCGGGGGTGCGGCCCTGGGAGCGTGGAGGACCGCAAAGGGGAACTCGTACAAGAATCACCGAAGAGTGTCATTGTGCGTCGAACGGCGCGGGAGTGAGAAACCGGACCAATCCCCAGGTCCACGGACGAATTGCTCCTAGCGGACCCCCGCGTCGGTGGGCTCGGAAGATGTGCCAGAGTTGCCACGTCCGGCCTGTGAGCACGTACCGTACGGCGGAACAGGCACACCTTGGCTCGCACGGTCGGTCATTGGGAAGGGGCAGCCGGTTTGACCACGCACGCACCACAGGCACCGCAGGCTGCGCAGGCGGTGAATCTCCCCGCCACGCTCGACGAGGCAGTGGCAGCGCTCGCCGCCATGCCCGCCGCCGTGCCCGTGGCCGGCGGCACCGACCTCATGGCCTCGGTCAACTCCGGCCTCCTGCGCCCCGCAGCACTCGTCGGCCTCGGCCGCATCAGCGAGATCCGCGGCTGGCAGTACCAGGACGGCCACGCCCTGCTCGGCGCCGGACTGACCCACGCCCGCATGGGCCGCCCCGACTTCGCCGCCCTGATCCCCGCGCTCGCCGCCTCCGCGCGCGCTGCCGGACCGCCCACGATCCGGAACGCGGGCACCCTCGGCGGGAACATCGCGACGGCCGCCCCGACCGGCGACTCCCTGCCCGTCCTGGCAGCCCTGGAAGCCACGTTGATCATCGCGGGCCCGAACGGCGCCCGTCGCGAGATCCCCGTCTCGCACCTCCTCGCCGGCATGGAGATGCTGCGCGCGGGCGAGCTCATCGGTTTTGTGCGCGTTCCGTTGCTGCACGCCCCCCAGGTCTTCCTGAAGGCGACCGGCCGCACGGGCCCCGGCCGCGCCACCGCCTCCGTCGCGCTGGTCCTCGACCCGGCCCGGCGCGGAGTGCGCTGCGCCGTGGGCGCCATCGCGCCGATGCCGCTGCGCCCCCTCGAAGCCGAGAACTGGGTCGCCTCACTCATCGACTGGGACGCCGAGCGGGCGCTGGCCCCCGAGGCGCTGAACGCCTTCGGGGAGTACGTCGCCGCGGCCTGCATCCCCGACCAGGCGGGCCCGGACGGCACCCCCGAGCAACTGTCGCCGGCCGTACTGCACCTGCGGCGGACCGTCGCCGCACTGGCCCGACGAGCACTGGGGAGGGCGCTGTCGTGAGCGGCACCAACGGCTACGGCAATGGCGCGGGCGACGGTCCTGGGTACGGCGGTTGGGAGCCCACCCCGCAGGGCGACTACGACGCCGAGGCCACGGCCTTCGTCCGCCTCCCGGAGGGGATGATGGACGGCCTCGCGGACTTCGAGGAGGACACCTCGCGGGCCCCGGGGTCTTCGCCGCTCGCGGCCCCCGGCAGCGGCTTCGTACCGCCGCAGATCTCGCAGATCTCGGTGTCGCCGGGTGCGGCCACGGATCCCGCGGCGACCGGCACCTTCGTGATCCCCCACTTCGACGCGCCGCAGGCCGCCGCGGCCCCGGCCGTGCAGTGGCCCGAGCCCAACGCACCGCAGCCGCCCGCGCCCGAGGTGCACGACCCGGGGGCCACGGGGCAGTGGTCGTTCTCGCAGACCCCCGCGGCCGCCGCGTCCGCCGGGTCCGGGCACTCGAACGTGACCGGGCAGTGGTCGATTCCGCTCGCCGATGGTGATCTCCCGGACGAATCGGGCGAGTTCACTCAATCCTCGCTGGTCGAGCAGTGGGGCGGGAACGCCCCGGCGACGCTCCCCGGGGGTGCTCCGGCACCTTGGGCGGAGGCGTTGGCGGCGGAGCAGCAGGTCGAGGAGGCCCTGGCTCCGGAGCCGGCCCCGGAGACGGAGCCGGAGCCGGAGCTGTCGACTGAGGCTGGCGCCACGGGCGAGGCTCCTGAAGTCGAGCAAGAGCCCGCGCCCGCGTCCGCAGCCGAAGAACCCAGCCTGGAGTCGGACTCGGACCTGGAGTCGCCGGCACCGGCCGAGCAGGCCGAGCCGGCCGAGGAGAGCGCCCCGGTCTTCCACGACGAGCACCCCCTCGCCTCGTACGTCCTGCGTGTGAACGGCGCGGACCGGCCCGTCACCGACGCCTGGATCGGCGAATCGCTGCTCTACGTCCTGCGCGAGCGCCTCGGCCTCGCCGGCGCCAAGGACGGCTGCTCACAGGGCGAGTGCGGGGCCTGCGCGGTGCAGGTCGACGGCCGCCTCGTCGCCTCCTGCCTGGTCCCGGCGGCGACCGCCGCGGGCAGCGAAGTGCGTACGGTCGAGGGCCTGGCCACCGACGGACAGCCCTCCGACGTGCAGCGCGCCCTGTCCTGCAGCAGCGCCGTCCAGTGCGGTTTCTGCATCCCGGGGATGGCGATGACCGTGCACGACCTCCTTGAGGGCAATCCGGCCCCGACCGAGCGCGAGACCCGCCAGGCGCTCTGCGGCAACCTGTGCCGCTGCTCCGGCTACCAGGGGGTCCTGGACGCCGTACGCGACGTGGTGGCGGAACGCGAGGCGTCGGCGTCATCCGCCGACGAGGCCAAGCAGGCTTCGGACGACACGGCCCGCATCCCGCACCAGGCGCGCCCCGGCGCCGGCGGCATCAACCCCGAGCACTACCCGCAGAACCCGCAGAACCCGCAGAACCCGCAGGACTATCCGCAGGACGGAGGCCTGGCGTGAGCAACGAAGCCGCCACCGCGACCACCTCACCGACCGCCTCCCCGCCGGCCGCACCGGAACAGCCCGCGCACGGCATCGGCAGTTCGCTGCCGCCCCTGGACTCCCAGGCGAAGACGGAGGGCACCTTCCCGTACGCCTCCGACCTGTGGGCCGAGGGCCTGTTGTGGGCGGCCGTCCTGCGCTCCCCGCACGCGCACGCGCGCATCGTCGCGATCGACACCAAGGACGCGGCCGCGATGCCGGGCGTCCGCGCGGTGGTCACGCACGAGGACGTCCCCGGCGACGCGGCCCACGGCCGCCGCATCGCGGACCGTCCGGTTTTCGCTTCTGTGCTGGTACGCCACCACGGGGAGCCCATCGCCGCGGTCGCCGCCGACCACCCCGACACGGCCCGCATGGCGGCCGCCGCGATCGTCGTCGAGTACGAGGTGCTTGACCCGGTCACGGACCCCGAACAGGCCTTCGCCGCCGAACCGTTGCACCCCGACGGCAACCTCATCCGCCACATCCCGCTCCGCTACGGCGACCCCGAGGCCGCCGGCGAGGTCGTGGTGGAGGGCCTCTACCGCATCGGCCGCCAGGACCCGGCCCCGATCGGCGCGGAGGCGGGCCTCGCCGTGCCCCGCCCGGACGGCGGCGTGGAGCTCTACGTCGCTTCGACGGACCCGCACGCGGACCGCGACATGGCCGCGGCCTGCTACGGCCTGGAGCAGGACCGCGTAAAGGTCGTGGTCACGGGCGTACCCGGCGCCACCGCCGACCGCGAGGACCCCAGCTTCCAACTCCCCCTGGGCTTGCTGGCGTTGAAGACCGGCTGCCCGGTCAAGCTGACGGCGACGCGCGAGGAGTCCTTCCTCGGGCATGCGCACCGGCATCCCACTCTTCTTCGGTACCGCCACCATGCGGACGCCGAAGGGCGGTTGGTGAAGGTCGAGGCGCAGATCCTGCTGGACGCGGGCGCGTACGCGGATGCTTCGTCGGAGTCGCTGGCGGCCGCGGTCTCGTTCGCCTGTGGCCCGTACGTCGTCCCGCACGCCTTTGTCGAAGGCTGGGCGGTCCGCACGAACAACCCGCCCTCGGGTCACGTACGGGGCGAGGGCGCTCTCCAGGTCTGCGCGGCCTACGAGGCCCAGATGGACAAGCTGGCGGCGAAGCTGGGGGTGGACCCGGCGGAGCTGCGGCTTCGTAATGTGCTGGCCACGGGCGACATCCTGCCGACCGGACAGACGGTGACTTGTCCCGCCCCGGTCGCCGAACTGCTGCGTTCTGTACGGGACTTCCCGCTCCCCGAGCTGCCGAAGGACACTCCCGAGGAGGAGTGGCTGCTGCCGGGCGGCCCGGAGGGCGCGGGCGAACCGGGAGCGATCCGCAGGGGCGTCGGCTACGCACTCGGCATGGTGCACATGCTGGGCGCGGAGGGCGCCGACGAGGTCTCGACGGCCACGGTGAAGGTCCAGGACGGCGTGGCGACGGTGATCTGCGCGGCGGTGGACGCGGGGCAGGGCTTCTCCACCTTGGCCCGGCAGATCGTGCAGGAGACGCTGGGCCTGGAAGAAGTCCACGTCGCGTCCGTGGACACGGACCAGCCGCCGGCCGGGCCTTCGTGCCGTGGCCGCCACACGTGGGTTTCGGGAGGCGCTGTCGAGCGGGCGGCAAAGATGGTCCGCACTCAGCTGCTCCAGCCGCTGGCGGCCAAGTTCGGAATGTCGACGGAGCTTCTCCAGATCGTCGACGGCAAGATCACGTCGTACGACGGTGTCCTGTCGACGACTGTCACTGAGGCGATGGACGGCAAGGAGCTCTGGGCCACGGCTCAGTGCAGGCCGCATCCGACGGAGCCGCTGGACGACACCGGGCAGGGCGACGCTTTCGTCGGGCTCGCCTTCTGCGCGATTCGGGCTGTCGTCGACGTGGACGTCGAGCTCGGCTCAATTCGCGTGGTGGAGCTGGCTGTTGCGCAGGATGTGGGCCGCGTGCTCAATCCGGTGCAGCTGGCCGCTCGGATCGAGGCCGGCGTCACGCAGGGCGTGGGGGCGGCGCTGATGGAGAACCTCCGGACGCCGCAGGGGTTGGTGCGGCACCCCGACCTGACGGGCTACGCCCTGCCGACGTCGCTGGACGCCCCGGAAATTCGCATCGTGAAGCTCGTCGAGGAGCGGGACGTGGTGGCGCCCTTCGGCGCGAAGCCGGCTTCGGCCGCACCCGTGGTGACTTCGCCTGCGGCGGTGGCGGGGGCGGTGCGGGCGGCTACTGGGCGGCCGGTCAATCGGTTGCCTATTCGGCCGCAGGCTGCGGTGGCTGTCGCGGGCTCGTGATGGCCTGTTGGGCTGCGGACAGGTGAGTACCTGGTGATGGTCTGTTGGGCCGCGGACAGTTGAGTACCTGGATGAGTACGCGGACCGATGTTCCGTTCGTTCTCATCGAGTTAACTGGCCCGTATGCCTGAGAACGCGACCGAAGTGGCCGACCTGGAGAGCTCGCCCGACGACCCGATTCCGCGCGCCTGGCTCGCCCCGCTGCTCTCCACCGTGGTCACGCTCCCGCTGGCGTGCTTCGCCTACATCGTCGTCGCCTTCTCGGCGATGGCTTGCGATTCCTGCTCCGACGCGGACAGTGAGCGCTTCGAGTCCAGTTGGGACATCGCCTTCCCGGTCTACGGGCTTGGCCACGTGGTGACGCTCGGGCTCCTGATCGCCGGCTGGACCGTTCCCGCGCAATTGCGTTACAGGGGGCGGCGCGTGGCCTTCGCCTGGTTGGCGCCGCTCTCCCTCGTTGCGCTGTATCTGGTCTTTTGGGGTCTGCTCGACTTGCCGTGACGCTGTCTGAGCTGGCCGAGCGGTGCGATTGGCCCGACGATGCCTACGGCACCATCCGCTCCACCGCGTCCTTGGCATCCTTCAAGCCGGCTCCCGTCAGCTCCCGGTACAGCTTGATCGCCGGGATCTTCTTGCCCGCCTGCGCGAGGGCGATCACTTCGGAGTAGGGCCCGTCAGGGGAGGCGTCGAAGCCATCGACAGGCATGTCGATGCCCAGGTGGCCGAGGATGTGGTCGACCTTCCCCTCGATCCTGGCCATGGTCCGATGGGTCTGCTTGATCTTGGTCTCGAGGAACCCGTACATCACAACAAGGGCCAAGAGCATCAGGTATACGGCGAATTCCATGCGGGTGAGCCTAGAGGGCACGCTGATGCGATCAGAACACCGGTAGTGCGAGGAGCTCAGTGCCGTTGCGCACGAAGAGGCGGTTGCCGTCGCCCACCACCCAGTAGCGTCCTGCGTCCTTGACCAAGGGGTACGTCCAGACCTTCTTACCGCTGTCGTGGCTGAAGGCCCACAGCTGGAAGCCCGAGTCCCCCGAGCTCATCGCGCACACGGTGTCGCCCTGGAACGCGAGCGGACTGTAGGTGAAGTTCGCCTGCGAGGACTCCCACTCCGCGTCCCCGCCCTTGAGACGGTAGGCGTCGATGTTGAGGCCTTCGGTGACGTAGATGGAGCGACCCCGGATGATCGGCGGGCCGGCCGCGCGCAGTTTGCCCTCGGTGATTTTGCCGGTTGCCCAGTGCTCGTTGCCGTCGGCCAGGTTGCGTGCGGTCAGGACCCTGCCGTTGATGTACACGACGTTGCCTTCGATCACCGGGACGAGGACCGTCTCGTCGATCGTCTCCTGGCCGCTGAACTTCCACTTCTGCTCGCCCGTTCCCGAATCGAAGGCGACCACGTCCCCGGCGTGCGTGGCGACCACCAGCCGATCCCGCGCCGCGGCGCCCACGGGCCGTTGCTTGCCGCCCTGGCTGTCGAGATCGATGGTGGTCTTGACCGTCCACACGATCTTCCCGGTGTAGCGGCTGATGCTGCGCAGGCGGCCGCTCCTGGTGGCGACGTACACCGCGTTGTCGTCGGCGGCCACCAGCGATCTGGCCTCCGCGGGGGCCGTCCATCTGGGCTCCCCGCTGGAGGCGACGTACGTCCGGAGCGTGCCCTTCGTGTCGATCGCCGCGATGAGGGCGTCCGACAGCGACAGGTATCCCGCCGTCATGTCGATGTCCTTCGCCTGCCACCGGCGCTTGCCGTCCACCACGTCGTACGCGGCGATGCCCCCGCCTTTCGGGCCGGCGATGACGACATCGCGTACGGCAAGGGGGCCCGGTGACTTCTCAGTGAAGGCTTCACGGGTCTGCCACAGAGGAGCGGGCGGTTTGCCGCCCGCAGCCGCAACCACCCGGGCCTGCGGGGTCTTTGCCGCAGGGGGAAGGGCGAAGGGATCGTCCTCCTTGCGCCCGCGCAGCCACCAGGCAGCCGTTCCGCCGCCTGCCGCGAGCACCGTGCCGCCGACCGCGAAGGTGGTGATCAGACGGCGGCGCGACAGAGGGCGGCCGGAGCCGGGCCCCGAGACGACCGTGGTCAGTTGCTGAACGGTACGTTCCCGCTTCTTGATGTCCTGGGCCAACGGGCCGTGCCGCCAGATGCGTTCGGCCCCGCGCGGCGGCGCGAAGGCGTGCGTGATTTGGTCGGGAGTGGGACGGAACGCCGGCTCCTTGCCGAGGCAGGGCGCGATGAGCGACCGGAGCTCTTCCGGGACGTGGCCCAACTCAGGCTCACCATGCACGACTTCGTACTGCACCGCGGCGACATGGCCGCCGTCGAAGGCTCTGGCCCCGGTAGCCGCGTACACCAGGACCGCGCCGAGCGAGAACACATCGGCGGGGGCGCCGACCCGCTGGCCGAGGACCTGTTCGGGGGCGCCGTAACCGGGAGTGATGGGGATTTGGCCCGTGGTGGTGAGGGTGAGGCCGTGCTCAGGGCGGGCGATGCCGAAGTCGATGACGCGCGGCCCGGTCGAAGTCAGCACGATGTTGGCGGGCTTGAGGTCGCGGTGGACCAGGCCCAGGGCATGGATGTCCGTCAGGGTTCCGGCGATTCCGGCGGCCAGTGCGCGCACGGCGGGCTCGTCGAGTGCCCCGTACGACTCCACGGCCTCGTCGAGCGTCGGGCCGGTCAGGAACTCGGTGGCGATCCAGGGACGCCCGCCCTCGGTCTGCGCACCCAGGACGCGGGCCACTCCGGGGCTGACGACGGCCTGGGCCATCTCGGCCTCGCGGACGAAGCGTTGGGCGAGGTGCTGGTCCTGGGTGAGCTCGGGCCGGAGCACCTTCACCGCGGCTTTGTTCCCCTCGGCGTCCTGCCCGAAGTACACCTTGCCCATGCCGCCTTCGCCCAGCACGCCGAGGAGGCGGTACGGGCCGAGGCGGAGCGGATCGCCGGTGCCGAGCGGGTTCATGCGAAGACTGCCTTCTGTCGGTTCACCTGGGTCACTTGGGTCAGCTGGTTCATCTGGGTCATTTGAATTTGTGCTCGTACGCGTCGAGGAAGCCATCGCCCAGGGCAAGGACACGCTCGGGGATGCCGGACTGCGCGAACAGGCGGGTTCCGGCGGCTTGGTAGGGCCGGACGGCGTCGCCGGAGCGGTCCTTCAGGATGCGGATCTGCCCCAGGTCCTTGCTGTAGCTGTAGACGTAGCCGTATATGGTGAGGGGTGGAGCGGTGAGGTCGGCCTTGGCTCCCTGGTTGCCCTTCTCCCGCCAGACCTCCTTCCCGTTGTAGAGGTCGACGGCTATGACGCCGACTCCCTCCTCCACGGCGAACAGGTGCTCCCCGTTCGCCGGAGGGCCGGTGCGGGCCCGCCCTTTGCCGGCGTTCCACCCCTCGCGGCCGTCCTCCAGGTCGAGAGCGCGTAGCGGCCCGGTCGGGGGGAAGACCTGGCTGAGATCCACGGCCAGCAGCCCGCGCAACCGTTCCGGGTCGGGAGCCTCGATCACTTGCTCCCAGCGGAGCTTGCCCGAGCGGTTGTCGCGCACCGAGATTTTCACCTTGCCGTCCGACCTCTCCTGGAGCAGCACCAGGTACGCGGCGGTGATCCGGGCGTCGAGGAAATGCAGCCGGCGTGAGGAGGCCGGCCGCTTCGGGAGTGGATGGCGCCAGAGGATCTTGCGCTTCTTGGCGTGGACGGCCAGCAGTGACCAGGACTGGTCCGGGCCGAAGCCGATGCCCTCCGTGGACTGCTCGCCCCGGCCCGCCGCGAGGTAGAGGACGTCGTCCGCGGCGCACAGCAACTGGGTCCCGGGCAGGCCCCCGTTGAAGTCCGGGTACTCGGCCGCGGGCGACGCGGCCTCACCGGAGACGGGATCCACCGACTGGATGCGCAGCGGGCCGTTCTCACCCGCCGGTGACTCATTGGTGTGCAGGAGCGTCTCGGCCTTGGACGACTCACCTATGACCTCGGCGACACACTGGTGGGCCGGAGCCTTGCTGAGGCCGTCGAACTCCACGCCGCCCCGCTCGGAGTCGTACAGCCGCACTCCCTTGCTGTCGGAGATCCCGACGAATCCGGCGCTGAAGGCGAAAGGGAAGGACGGCACGAGCGCGTCCTTCGCTTCGGTGATCGGGACCTGCCACAAGCGGTCCGGATTGGCGACCGCGCTCGCCTTCGACTTAGGAGCCTTGCTCGGCTTCGCCTCGGGCCCCCCGTCCTTCTGCCGCCCGAACCAAGCCCAAGCCCCGCCCCCCACCGCGGCCACCCCGAGCGCCGAGGTGCCGCCCACTGTGAGCAGGGTGCGGCGGGTGACGCCGGTGGATACGGAAGTTGCTGCTTGTTGTTCCGCCGTCATGGGCGGGGCCGGGAGGCGGTGGGGCTGTACGCGCCAGACTTCCGTGGCGCGGTGGCCCATGTCGGTGAGCAAGGGCTCGGGGAGGTGGGCGGTGAAGTCCGGGTGGCCAGGCGACAGTTGGGCTGCCAGGTCAGAGGTGTTGGGGCGGTCTGCCGGGTCCTTGCTCAGGCAGCGCAGCAGGATCGGGATGAGACCTTCCGGGGTTCCGGTGAGGTCGGGTTCGGCGTAGCGGACCCGGTAGAGGAGGTCCGCGGGTGCGCCGCCGCCGAACGGGCCGTGGCCCGTGGCCGCGTAGAGCAGCACTCCTGCGAGAGCGAACACGTCGCCGGCCGGGGTGTGTTCCTGGCCTGTCGCCTGCTCCGGTGACATGAAGGCCGGGGTGCCGGCCGCGGCGCCCACGCTGGTGAGGCGTTCGTCGCCGAAGGCGCGGGCGATGCCGAAGTCGATGACCTTGGGGCCGTCGGCGGTGAGCATGATGTTGGAGGGCTTGAGGTCGCGGTGGACCACGTCCGAGGCGTGCAGCTGGGCGAGGGCCGCGCAGAGCAGGGCGCCGAGGGAGCGTACGGCCGGTTCGGGGAGCGGGCCGGAGAGGTGGACGGCGTCGTCGAGGGGCGGGCCGATCACGTACTCCGTGGCCAGCCAGGGGGTTTGGGCCATGGCGTCGGCGTCGAAGACGCGGGCACCGTGGTGGTCGCCGATGACGCGGGCAGCGTCGGCCTCCAGGCGGAAGCGGGTACGGAATGTCGTGTCGGCGGCTATTCGCTCGTGCATCGTCTTGAGCGCCGCAGTGCGGCCGGTGGCCGAGCGGGCCAGGTAGACCGTGCCCATGCCGCCGCTGCCGAGGCGGGCGATGAGGCGGTAGCCGCCGAGCTGCTCGGGGTCGTCGTGCGCGAGCGGGGCGAACGTCATGGTCAGCTCACCTCCGTGGGCTGCTGCGGGAGTTGGGTGGCCAGGAGGTCGGCGGACTGGCGGGCCAGGGCCACGACGAGCGACGGGGGGAGAGCGAGGAGAGGGGAGGGGGAGGGAGAGGGGGTGGGCGGGGTGTCGAGGACCGTCGCCGGCTGCCCCGGCGGTGTCGGGACGGCCATGGGCGGGGCAGAGCTGGCCATGGGCGGCGCAGGGACGGCCATGGGTGTCGGGACGGCCTGTTCCGCTGCCAGTTCGGCCGCGAGCTGGGCGGCCGGCGGTCGCTTCGCCGCGTCGCGGGACAGGCAGGCCGTGATCAAGGAGCGGAGGGAGGCGGGTAGTTCCTCCCGCTCGGGGACGGTGTGCCCGGTACTCGCGTACGAGAGCACCGCACCCAGTGCGTATACGTCGCCGAGTGGGCGTGGGCGGCCGCCCTGGGCCTGTTCCGGGGCGAGACAGCTCGGCTCCAGGCCGGGGAGGCCCGTGCGCTGTTCGCCGTCCGGGGCCGCCGCCCGCACGGCTCCGAAGGACGCCAGCAAGGGGCCTTCAGCCCCGAGCAGCACGGCGGTCGGGGACAGGCCCGCGTGGGTCACGCCCTGCTCGTGGGCCGTGGCCAGGGTGGTGGCGAGGGCCGCGCCCAGGGAACGTACGACCGTCTCCGGAAGAGGGCCGGCGTGCAGGGCGAGGGCGGCGGGGAGGGGGAGCGTGGGGACGTACGGCATCGCATGCCAGGGGAACGCCGCGGAACCGCCGACTTCCGTGACCGGCGCGAGGCCGGGCAGTGAGCTGCGGCGGGCGCCCTCCGCCTCGACGGCCCAGCGCATCGGGTCCGCGTCGACGCGGGGGAGGCAGACCACGACCGTGCGTTCGCCGTCGGAGCTGCGGGCGATGTAGCGGCGGTCGGGAACGGGCTGCCGGTCGCCGTCGGCATCGACCCGGGCAAGGGTGACGTACGGCCCGATCTGCGGCGGGTCGTCCTGACGTAGGCGTTCCATGCGCAAATTTCCCCCCGTGCGTGCTGAACGGGTCGAGCCTACCCAGACGGTGGTGCGGTGGGGGAGGGAGGGCGGTGGTGGGGCGGGGTGGGGCTTGTGTGCGGGCTGGCGAATGCAATGAGGGGTGTTGCTGCTCGGGGGCGTGCTCGAGGGGTGGTTGCGGATGTGCTCGAGGGAGTGCTCGAGGGGTGGTTGGGGATGTGGTCGAGGGAGTGCGCGGGGGGTGGTTGCGGATGTGGTTGTGCGTGCGTCGTGGCTCGGGTGTCGGGGTGTGGTCCGGCGGTCGGGATACCGTCCCGCCATGACTGATCCGGGCCCTGCCGTCCTCCTCGTCACCGGCATCATGGCCGCCGGCAAGTCCACCGTTGCCCAGGCCCTCGCCGAGCGGTTGCCGCGGGCCGTGCATGTCCGGGGGGATGTGTTCCGGCGGGATGGTCGTCTCCGGGCGCGAGGAGATGGTGCAGGGGGCGGGGGAGGAGGCGCTGGGGCAACTGCGGTTGCGGTACCGGCTGTCGGCGATGGTGGCCGATGAGTATGCGGCGGCCGGGTTCACCGCCGTGGTGCAGGACGTCGTGCTCGGTGCGGAACTAGGGCGGTACGTCGCCGGGGTGCGGACCCGGCCGTTGTACGTGGTCGTGCTTGCGCCGCGGGCCGACGTGGTGGCCGAGCGGGAGGCGGGGCGGGGCAAGACCGGGTACGGGGCGGCCTGGTCGGTGGCCGAGCTGGACCAGGGGCTGCGGGAGGAGACCTCGCGGGTCGGGCTGTGGCTCGACAGTTCCGAGCTGACCGTCGACGAGACGGTCGAGGCGATTCTGGCCGGGCTGGGAGAGGCCTCGGTGGCTTGAACTCCGGCCTCTGTCATGCCGGTTCGGGAGCGTTGTCAGTGGTGGCGCGTATGGTCGTTGAGCAGTGGGGAACCGTGTGCGGCCGGGTCTTCGGCGGGCGCGGGTCCTGTGGGGATGTATGTGGACAGAGGCGGTGCCATGAGCACGGTCAGGAAACCTGAGAGCAAGCCTGGGAACAGGGCTGAGAGCAAGTCCCAGGGCAAGGCCGAGGGCGGGATCGACCCGCGGATCGCGCATGCGGGGACGCGTGCGTGGCTGGCGGGGGAAGGGCTGCGGGAGACGGCCCGGATGCGGTTCGCCCTGGGGGATGAGGGTGCGGACGGAGGCAGGGGTGGGGACGGGGGTGGGTTGCGGACCCTGGGGGAGGTTGCGCCTCCTTCGGCTGAACCAGAGGAGTCCATACGGGACTTGCTGGTCGTCGGGCGGCTGATCCTTGACGGGAGCGAGGACGGGGACTGCACGCAGGGCGGGGACGGCGCGTGGGGCGGGGACGGCGCGCAGGACGGGGACGGCGCGTGGGGCCGGGACGGTGAGCGGACGATTCTGCTCGACGGGGAGAGCGGGCGTGTCTACCTCACCGACCTCTACCCCGGAGTGAGCACGCCCGAGCGGGAGTTGCTCGCCCCCGACCTGGAGACCCTGCTCCGGTTCGAGGCGGCCGTGGCGGAGCTGGACGGGCTGCACGGTCGGTTCCAGGACCTGCGCGGGCGGTTCGGGATACGGGTGGTCGAGGAGGCGGCGAGGCGACTCACCGCGGTCCTGGAGCAGGGCATGGGGGATGCCGACGTGCCGGCCTACTGGCTGGTCGCCGCGCAGATACGTCCCTTGGCGCTCGGCGCGGGCCCCGGAAAGGATCCCGTGCACGAGCTCGCGCTCGACCTTCCCGAGCGCCTGCTCGACGAGGAGTTCGGGGCGAGCGGGGTGGTGCGCTTCGAGGACGTCGACTTCCCGACCGCGCTGAAGCACGAGCCGACCCGGCGCTTCCTGCGCGAAGTGGGGCTGCCCGAGGACGGGTTCATGTTCCTGCTCGACGCGGACGTCCCGCTGCCGACCCTGGCCTCGTACTACGCGGAGTCCGACTCGGAGTCGGTCGAGGAATGCGGGTTCGCGCTGCCTACGAGCGCGGGGCGGCTGATCCGGCTCGGTTCGCTCATCGAGGAGATCGACGTCGTGGTCGAGGGGAGCACGGGGCGGGTTCTCGGCTGGTACGGCGTCGAGGGCGTGCTCCGGCCGGTCAACGCCGACGTGTCGACGCTCGCGTTCACGCTCTGGCTGCTGCACCGCGAGAAGGAGCTGGACGAGCTGGAGGAGGTGACGTACGAGGCGTACGAGGCGGCGGCGAGCGCGATGGTGGCCGTCCTTGCCGGGAAGGATCCGGTGGCCTGCGCGCCTGCGGGGCCGGTGGGGGCGGCCGGGGGTGCTGGGGGTACCGGAAGCGCCGGGGGTACCGGAGAGGCGGAGGCCCAGGCGAGGGGCTGGCGGTACTGGCCGGAGGCGTTTCGGGACGAGGGGGGCGGGGTGCTCTGAGGTCGGCGGGGGGCTGGGGCTGGGGCGGCCGGGGGAGGGGGAGCGGGGCGGAGGCGGGGGCGGCGAGGTCGGGGGAGGGGGGAGCCAGGGGCGGCGGAGCTGGGGCGGCGAGGCCAGGGGCGGAGGCTGGGGAGTGGTGGAGGTAGGTGCGGGAAGAGGTAGGTGAGGGAAAAGGGGCGCCGAAACCTGGGTAATTCGGGCGCTTAGGTGCCCCTTTCGCCCCACGTAGCCCCTACGCCCGGCCCCGGGGCGCGCCCCCGGCTGCCGCCCCGCCTCAGTCGGCCGGTGGGGCCACGAACGTCTCGATGGCCTTGTCGAAGTACTGCTTGCCGCGCTCCTCCTGGGTGGTCGGTGCGGAGAGCCAGACGTCGTGCATCTTGCCGTTCTCGTCCCAGCTCAGGTCGTAGGTGTGGCGGGGGCCGCCGTCCGCCGACGTGCCGTCCCAGGTGAACTCCCAGAGGGCGGCGGGCTGTCCGTTGTGCGTGATCTCGCGGACCGAGCCGAGCCGGTAGCCGGGATAGCGCGACGGGCCGTCCTCGTGGGCCCGCTGCATCACCGCGAGGGGGCCGTCCGGGTCCTGGGGCTGGGGGTGGACGCCGAGGCGGTAGGTCTTGCCTGGGGAGTAGTAGAAGACGCGAGGGGGTTCGCTGGAGCGCGTGAAACCGTCGGGGACGGCGAGCTCGAAGCCGAGCTGGTCGTTGACCGTGTGGTAGCTGGGCGGGCCGGAGTCCTGTGGATCCTCGGTCGCGTCGCCGGTGCCCGACGTGGCCCCTTCGGAGTCGCCCGAGCCGGAGCCGTCCGGGTCGGTGGCGTCGGTGGACGGCGTGGGCTTCCCGGACTTGCCGCCGGCCGGGGGCGGGACCCGGCCGCCCTCCGGCTGGTCCGGCAGGTCCTCCTGGGACACCTGGTCGGACGTGCCGTTGCTCGTGGTCTTGTCGCTGCTCCCGTCGTCCCGGGTCAGCAGCCACACCCCGGCGCCGGCCCCGCCGGCGGCCAGTACCGCGACCAGGATGCCGCCGAGGAGCGCGGCGCGAACGCGCGGGCGGCGTGCGGGAGTTGCCGTGGTGGGCCCGACGTGGACCAGGGGATCGGCGGGTGGGTGCGGGGTGTCCGGCGTGGTTGTGGCGCCGGAGCGGGCGGCACCAGAGTGGGCGGCGCCGGAGTGGGCGGCGCCGGAGTGGGCGTCGGTGTGCCCGGGCCCGAACCCGTCAGGATGCTCGGCTTTGGTCTCGCCCAAGGGGCGGCGCACGGTGGACGCCGACCGGCTGTCCGTGAGGACGGTGCGCAGCAGGTGGGCCGCCTCGGGGGCGTCGAGGCGTACGTCGGGGTGGCGCTCCAGGAGGCCGCGTATGACGGGCAGCAAGGGGCCCGCCGCCGGGGGGAGTTGGATCTCGTCCATCACCACCGCGTGCAGGACCCCGGCCAGGGAGTCGCGGTGGAAGGGGGATTCGCCGGTGACGGCGGTGCAGAGCAGGACGCCGAGGGACCAGAGGTCGGACTCCGGACCGGTGCGCTTGCCCGACATGCGCTCGGGGGCGGTGTACTCGGGCGAGCCGACGAAGGCGCCGGTCTCCGTGAGCGTCGGCTGGCCCACGACCTGGGCGATGCCGAAGTCGGAGAGGACGACGCGGCCCGTGCCGGCTTCGAGCATGACGTTGGCGGGCTTGAGGTCGCGGTGCTGGACCCCGCTGTCGTGCGCGGCGCCCAGGGCGGCGAGCAGGTCGAGGCCGATGCGACCGGCCTCGGCGGGCGTCAACGGGCCCTCGGCGGCGATGAGGTCGGCGAGGGAGCGGCCGTCGATCAGCTCCATCACGATCCAGGGCTGTGCGTCATGGGACACGATGTCGTGCAGCACCATGATGTTGGGGTGTCGCACCTGGGCGACGGTGCGCGCTTCGCGTAGCGTGCGTTCGCGCTGCAACTCGGCGTCGACGAGCGCGAGTTCGTCGTCCACGTGCAGTTCCTTGACCGCGACGTCCCGGCCGAGCAGTTCGTCCTTGGCCCGCCACACCGTGCCCATGCCGCCGCGGCCGAGCCGCGTCGTGATGCGGTAGCGGCCCGCTATCAGATCCCCCGTGCTTGCCATGGCCACATCATGCCGCACGGTGCCGGAGAGGCTGGGATCCGGGCCTCGGGGGCCATGTATCAGCACTGAATCGTGACGTGGGGGCGTACCCGCGAGACAACAACAGGCAACAGGCAACAGGCAACAGTAGTGACGAACGAGAGAGGGGAGCTGCGGCCGTGGGCAACAGCGAGCAGGCGGTGCTGATCGAGGGCGACGGTCTCGTCCTGCGTGAATGGTCCGAGGACGATCTGCCCGCCATGGTGGACCTGTTCGACGAGGCGCAGGTCGCGTACTGGACCCCGCTCGTCACCCCCTTCGATCTGGCCGAGGCGCGCGCCTACCTGGACAAGGTCCGCGGCGCCCGCGCCGAGGGCACCCGGCTGCACCTGGCGATCACCACCGACGGCCGGGCCCCGCTCGGCGAGGTCCTGGTCACCTCCACCGGCACCCTCGGCTATGCCGTCGGCTCCGCCCACCGGGGGCAGCGCCTGGCCCTGCGCGCCACCCGGCTGCTCACCGCGTACGCCCACGACACCCTCGGCCTGCCCCGGCTGCGGCTGCAGATCGAGGACGAGAACGGGGCGAGCGTGGCGGTGGCCAAGGGTGCCGGATACCGGCGCATCGACGAGGAGGAGCGGCTGGAGGAGAAGGGGCGGCCGCTCGTGCTCCACTCCTGGGTTCATGCACGGCAGCCGGAGCGATGAGTGCGCGGCAGCCGGAGCAATGAGCGCGTGGCGACGGAGCGATGAGTGCGTGGCGATGAGTTTCCGAGGCCCGGCCGGTCTACCCCTTGGTTACACGACAGGACGAGACAGGACGAGACAGGACGAGGCGAACGCCTCGGACGGCCGGCGAAGGAGAAGACGTCATGCAGAAGATCACCACGTTCCTCTGGTTCGACCAGCAGGCGGAAGAGGCGGCGGAGTACTACACGTCCCTGTTCCCCGACTCGCGCGTCACGGAGGTCCAGCGGTACCCCGAGGGCAGTCCCGGTGACATGGCGGGCAAGGTCATGGTCGTCACCTTCGAGCTCGCCGGGCAGAGCTTCATGGCGCTGAACGGCGGACCGCAGTTCAAGTTCACCGAGGCCATCTCGCTGTCCGTCGACTGCGCGGACCAGGCGGAAGTGGACGACCTCTGGGCCAAGCTCGGCGAGGGCGGCGAGGACGGGCCCTGCGGCTGGGTCAAGGACAGGTACGGCCTGTCCTGGCAGATCGTCCCGCGCACCCTGACCGAGCTGATGCGCGACCCGGACCCGGCCAAGGCGGGGCGGGTCATGGAGGCGATGCTCAAGATGGGGAAGATCGACGTCCAGGCCCTGAAGGACGCCTACGCCGGATGAGTCCCGGGCTGCGTCCCGGGCACGTGAGGACGGACCACGACCGAGGGGCGGCCCCTGAACGGGGAACCGCCCCTCGATCCTTGCAGCTCGTGCGCCGGAGCTGCCGGAGGCCGTGATCGGAATCGAACCGACGTAACTCGCTTTGCAGGCGAGTCCCTCAACCACTCGGGCACACGGCCGTGTCGTACCTCGTGCTTCGACGGTAGGCGGGCCCGGGGCCGGAGCTCAAGGAAAGGGCGGGGCCTGCAATGCGACTGCCATACGCCGTTCATGGAGCGGGCTCACCGCTGTACGGACGTACGTAGAGGACGTACGACCAAGGGACCAGGCCGAGCCCGTCCCGCGACAGGGGTCAACGGGCGTCACGCCACTTACTCTGGCCTGCATGACCGCCACCGCACCACGTGAGACCGAACCGGGTGAACCCGGCATACCGGACGCCGCTCCCGCCCTGGCCGACGACCACGGCGGCCGCAACGACCGCAACGACCACGACGGTGGCAACGACCACGGCGGCGGAGTGCTCGGCCGGGCCCACCGAGCCCTGAGCATCGGCATCGTCTCGGTCACGTTCCTGATCGCCTTCGAGGCGACGGCGGTCGGCACCGCGATGCCGGTGGCGGCACGCGAGCTGGACGGGATATCGCTGTACGCGTTCGCCTTCTCCGGGTACTTCACCACGAGCCTCTTCGGCATGGTGCTCGCCGGGCAGTGGGCCGACCGGCAGGGGCCGCTGCGGCCCCTCGCGATCGGGATGAGCGCCTTCGTGGCGGGGCTGCTGCTCTCCGGGACGGCGGGCGGGATGTGGCTGTTCATCCTGGGACGGGCGGTGCAGGGGCTCGGTGGCGGCCTGGTGATCGTCTCGTTGTACGTCGTCGTCAGCCGGGCCTATCCACAGCGGCTGCAGCCCGCGATCATGGCGGCGTTCGCGGCGAGTTGGGTGGTGCCGTCGATCGTCGGGCCGCTCGCGGCGGGCACGGTGACCGAACAGCTGGGCTGGCGCTGGGTGTTCATCGGGGTTCCGGTCCTGGTCGTGATCCCCCTCGCGCTCGCGCTGCCCGCGATACGCCGCAAGGCGTCGGGCCCGGTGTCCGACGAGGCCCGCTTCGACCCGCGCCGGATCCGCCTCGCGCTCGGCATCTCCGCGGGGGCGGGGCTGCTGCAGTACGCGGGGCAGGAGCTGTCCCTCTGGTCGGTGCTGCCCGCCCTCGCGGGGGCGGCCCTGCTCGCGCCCTGCGCGCTGGGGCTGCTGCCGCGGGGGACGTTCCGGGCCGGGCGGGGGCTGCCTTCGGTCGTTCTGCTGCGGGGGATCGCGGCCGGATCGTTCATTGCGGCGGAGTCGTTCGTGCCGCTGATGCTCGTGACGCAGCGCGGGCTCTCGCCCACCCTCGCCGGGTTCTCGCTCGCCGTCGGTGGGGCGACCTGGGCGCTCGGCTCGTACGTTCAGTCGCGGCCCCGGCTCGAGGGCCGGCGGGAGTCGCTGGTCCGGCTCGGCATGCTCCTGGTCGCGACGGCGATCGCGGCGGCGCCGACCGTGCTGATCTCCTCGGTGCCGGTGTGGATCATCGGGGTCGCGTGGGCCTGGGGCTGCTTCGGGATGGGGCTGGTGATCTCGTCCACGAGCGTGCTGCTGCTCAAGCTGTCGGCGCCGGCGGACGTGGGGTCGAACTCGGCCTCCCTGCAGATCTCGGACGGGCTGTCGAACGTCTTGCTGCTCGCGGGTGGGGGCGCGTTGTTCGCGGGGCTCGGCGGGGGATCGGTGGGGCACGCCGGGGGTTCTTCGGGCTCGCACCCGGGGGCCTTCGTGGCGGTGTTCGCGCTGTCGGTGGGGGTGGCGCTGCTGGGGGTGTTCGTGGCGGGCCGGCTGGGCGCCGGGCGGCGGGATTGAGCTTGTCTTCGGGCCGGGCTGCGCCGGGCTCGGGCTTCGGTCCAAGTCGCGGTGACAGATGTGACGCACATCGCACTCCCCGCCACCCCGGCACCGTCCACCCGGCACCGCCCCACCCCCACCGGTAAGGTGGCCCGGTTGTCGTACGTACCTGACGCCACCGCGTCCTGCCCTTGACGCCGACCCGTCGAACCCGGAGCCCGTGACTACCACCGCCACCTCCTCCCACCACCTCTCCCCGGCCTTCCCCGGCAGGGCCCCTTGGGGTACCGCCAACAAGCTGCGTGCCTGGCAGCAAGGGGCCATGGAGCGGTACATCCAGGAGCAGCCGCGAGACTTCCTCGCCGTCGCCACGCCCGGCGCCGGCAAGACGACCTTCGCGCTGACCCTCGCCTCGTGGCTGCTGCACCACCATGTGGTGCAGCAGGTGACGGTGGTCGCGCCGACCGAGCATCTGAAGAAGCAGTGGGCCGAGGCGGCCGCCCGGATAGGGATCAAGCTGGACCCGGAGTACAGCGCGGGCCCGCTGAGCAAGGAGTACCACGGCGTCGCGATCACGTACGCCGGTGTCGGTGTGCGGCCGATGCTGCACCGCAACCGCGTCGAGCAGCGCAAGACCCTGGTCATCCTCGACGAGATCCACCACGCCGGTGACTCCAAGTCCTGGGGCGAGGCCTGCCTGGAGGCCTTCGAGCCGGCCACCCGCCGCCTCGCGCTCACCGGTACGCCGTTCCGGTCCGACACGAACCCCATCCCCTTCGTGACGTACGAGGAAGGCAACGACGGGATCCGGAAGTCGTCCGCCGACTACACCTACGGGTATGGGAACGCCCTGGGTGACGGCGTCGTGCGACCCGTGATCTTCCTTTCCTACAGCGGCAACATGCGCTGGCGCACCAAGGCCGGCGACGAGATCGCCGCCCGCCTCGGCGAGCCCATGACCAAGGACGCGATCAGCCAGGCCTGGCGCACCGCCCTGGACCCGCGCGGCGAGTGGATGCCGAGCGTCCTCAAGGCCGCCGACCAGCGGCTGACCGAGGTCAGGAAGGGCATCCCGGACGCGGGCGGCCTGGTCATCGCCGCCGACCAGGACTCGGCACGCGCGTACGCGAAACTGATCCGCGAGATCACCGGCACCAAGGCGACCACCGTCCTGTCCGACGACACGGGCGCGTCGAACCGGATCGACAAGTTCAGCGAGGGCAACGACCGCTGGATGGTCGCCGTCCGCATGGTGTCCGAGGGCGTCGACGTGCCCCGCCTCGCGGTCGGGGTGTACGCCACCACCATCTCGACCCCGCTCTTCTTCGCGCAGGCCGTGGGGCGTTTCGTACGTTCCCGCAGGCGCGGCGAGACCGCTTCCGTCTTCCTGCCGACCATCCCCGATCTCCTCGGCTTCGCCAACGAGATGGAGGTCGAGCGCGACCACGTGCTCGACAAGCCCAAGAAGGACGGGGAGGAAGACCCCTACGCCGAGTCCGAGAAGGAGATGGACGAGGCGAACAAGCAGGAGGACGAGGACACCGGCGAGCAGGAGCAGTTCTCCTTCGAGGCGCTGGAGTCCGAGGCCGTCTTCGACCGGGTGCTGTACGACGGTGCCGAATTCGGCATGCAGGCCCATCCGGGGAGCGAAGAGGAGCAGGACTACCTCGGCATCCCGGGCCTCCTGGAACCCGACCAGGTCCAGATGCTCCTGCAGAAGCGCCAGGCCCGGCAGATCGCGCACAGCCGCAAGAAGCCGGACGACGAGGCCGACCTCCTTGAACTGCCGGCCGAGCGGCGTCCCGTCGTCTCCCACAAGGAGCTGCTTGAACTGCGGAAGTCGCTGAACACGATGGTGTCGGCGTACACCCACCAGTCCGGCAAGCCGCACGGCGTGATCCACACCGAGCTGCGCCGCGTCTGCGGCGGCCCGCCGAGCGCGGAGGCCACGGCGGGGCAGATCCGGCAGCGGATCGCCAAGGTCCAGGAGTGGGCGACCCGGATGAAGTGAGGAAGAGGGAGTGCGGAAGTGGGGCGTGTGGAGGGGGAGTTGGCCTCCACCGCCGAACCTCCACATCCGCAGGGACCGAATGCCGCATTCCGTACGTACGCGAATGCGGCATTCCGCATTTACAGGACGTACCGGAGTCGTCTCTTCACCCCTGAGTGCCCGGATTCTGGACGTAGTCTTCCGCTCAGCGGACCCGCTCGCTACTGTCCCGGCAACGCACACGCCCCGTGGCAGCGCCGCCGCGGAGCGCAGCCGGTGCCAGGTGGCGCCGGGGCAGGTACGCAAGGTTGCCCCGGGCCCCGCTTTACGACCGGCGGCCCTCTGACGCGCGTCGCCGACGGGACTCGGTGACGTAACGAAGCGTAAGAGGCCGTCGCAACTCACCTCTAAGGAGAGGGCGTCGTGACCGCGGAGACCTCCCAGACGCTCGACCGGGGACTGCGAGTCCTCAAGCTGCTCGCCGATACCGACCACGGCCTCACCGTCACCGAGCTGTCCAACAAGCTCGGGGTGAACCGGACCGTCGTGTACCGGCTGCTCGCCACGTTGGAACAGCATGCGCTCGTACGTCGTGACCTGGGCGGTCGCGCACGGGTGGGGCTCGGCGTGCTGCGGCTCGGCCGCCAGGTGCACCCGCTGGTGCGCGAGGCCGCGCTGCCCGCGCTGCGCTCCCTGGCCGAGGACATAGGGGCCACGGCCCACCTGACCATGGTCGACGGCACCGAGGCCCTGGCCGTGGCGGTGGTCGAGCCCACCTGGACCGACTACCACGTGGCCTACCGGACGGGCTTCAGGCACCCCCTCGACCGGGGCGCGGCCGGCAAGGCGATCCTCGCGGCGCGCCAGGGCCTGGTGAACGAGCCCGGCTACACGCTCACGCACGGCGAGCTGGAGGCGGGCGCGAGCGGGGCGGCGGCGCCGCTGCTCGGGGTGACCGGGATAGAGGGCTCCGTGGGGGTCGTCATGCTGGCGGATTCCGTGCCGGAGCGGGTGGGGCCTCGGGTCGTGGACGCGGCGCGCGAAGTCGCGGACGCGCTGCGCTAGCGCTGGCTGGGCCGGTCTTTCGCGCAGTTCCCCGCGCCCTGATGGGGGCGACCCCTTGTTTGTCGGGTGCGGGTTCGTGGGGGCTGGTCGCGCAGTTCCCCGCGCCCCTTACGGGGCGCAGTTCCCCGGGCCCGCTGCGGGGGGCGTTGCCGGTTACATTGGGCCCGTGCTCTCACGCCTCGCCAAGCTCACCCGCCCCAAGGCCATCGCCCTAAGCGCGATCCCCACCGTGGCCCTCCTCGCCACCGTAGGGCTCGCCCCGCTGCCGTTCACCGTGGCCCAGCCCGGCACCACGGCCGATGTGCTCGGCGAGAACAAGGGCGACCCGGTCATCACGATCACCGGAGCGCCCACCCGCTCCACCAAGGGCGAGCTGCGCATGACGACGATCATCGCGACCGGCCCGGCCATGGACGTCGACCTGGGCGACGTGATCGACGGCTGGTTCCGCACGGACCGGGCGGTGATGCCCAAGGACGCCGTGTACCCGAGCGGCGACTCCACCGAGGAGATCGAGAAGCACAACCTCGACGAGATGAAGAAGTCCCAGAACTCCGCCGTCGACGCCGCCCTGAAGTACCTGGGCAAGACCGACGACGGCATCAAGGTCTCCCTCAAGCTCGCCGACATCGGCGGCCCCAGCGCGGGCCTGCTCTTCTCCCTCGGCGTCGTCGACAAGCTGGACGGCGACGGCAGCGGCGGCGACCTCACCGGCGGCCGCACCATCGCGGGCACCGGCACGATCACGCCGGACGGCAAGGTGGGCCCGGTCGGCGGGGTGTCCCTCAAGACGCAGGCCGCCAAGCGCGACGGCGCGACCGTCTTCCTCGTCCCGCAGGCGGAGTGCTCGGACGCCAAGGCCGAACTCCCCAAGGGCCTCCAGCTGATCCCCGTCAGCACCCTCAAGGGCACCGTGGAATCGCTGCGCGCCCTGGAGGAGGGCGAGAAGGTACCGAGCTGCTAGGGCTCAACTCCCGTACGCCCAGCCCTTCTAGCCCTTCTAGCCCTTCTTGACGAACCCTTCCTGCACCAGCCAGTCCAGCGCCACCTCGTGCGGGTCCTGCCCGTCCACGTCGACCTTCGAGTTCAGCTCCTGCGCCGTCGCGTTGTCGAGCTTGGCCGTGATGGGGTCCAGGACGTCCGCGATGGCCGGGTACTTCTTGAAGGTGTCGCTGTTGAGCATGGGCGCGGCGTTGTAGTTGGGGAAGAAGTGCTTGTCGTCCTCCGTCAGCACCAGATCCATCGCCTTGATCCGGCCGTCGGTCGTGAACACCATGCCGTAGGTGCAGGAGTTGCCCTCCGACACCTGGGTGTAGACGATCCCGGAGTCCATGGCCTTGATGTGGGACGGCGGGATGTTCATGCCGTAGGCCTTCTGCATCCCGGGCAGTCCGTCGTTGCGCGAGGCGAACTCCTGGTTGACGCAGAGCGTGACGGCCTTCGGATCCGACTTCGACAGGGCCGCCACTTCGGAGAGCGTCTTCGTCTTGTACTTCGCCGCGTTGGCCTGGTTCATGGCCAGCGAGTAGGTGTTGTTGAGCTTGGCGGGCGGCAGCCAGGTGATGCCGTTCTTCAGGTCCGCGTCGTGCAGCGCCTGCCATTGCTTCTGCGGGTTGTCGATGGGTTCGGTGTTGCCGAGGAAGGTGATCCAGGCGGTGCCCGTGTACTCGTACATGCCGTCCGCGTCCCCGCTCTTGACGGCCTCGCGCGCGCCGATCGAGCCCTGGATGCCGGTCCGGTCGAGGACGTCCGCGCCGGCCGCCTTGAACGCGATGCCCATGATCTGGCCGAGGATCAGCTGCTCCGTGAACTCCTTGGAGGTCACGGTGAGATCGGCCCCCTTCAGGGGCTCGCCCCTGCCGATCGAGCCGGGTGTGACATCGGCGACCAGGGTGGACCCGCTGTGCAGTCCGCAAGCGCTCAGCAGGGCCAGCGCACCGGTGGTCGCCGCGATCAATCGGAACGTATGCCTCATGACCGCACCTCGAGACCTCGTGGCCGCAGCAACAGCTCGGCCAGCGTGGCGAGCCAGTCCACCAGGAGCGCGAGCGCCACGGTCAGGATCGAGCCGAGGACCAGGACGGGCATGCGCTGGGTGGTGATCCCGGTGGTGATCAGATCGCCGAGCCCGCCGCCACCGCCGAAGGTGGCGAGGGTCGCCGTGCCGACGTTCAGGACGAGTGCGGTACGCACCCCCGCGAGGATCAGCGGTACGGCGAGCGGCAGTTCGACCTTGCTCAGCACTCCGAGCGGCGACATCCCGATGCCGCGTGCCGCCTCCAGGAGGGTCGGGTCGTTGGCCTTGAGCCCCGCGATGGTGTTGGAGAGGACCGGCAGCACCGCGTAGATCACCATGCCGAACAGCGCGGCCCGCTTGCCGATGCCCAGCCAGATCACCAGGAGCGCGAGCAGACCGATCGCGGGTGTCGCCTGCCCGATGTTGGCCAGGGCCATCGCGAACGGGGCGGCCGGGCGCAGCCGCTTGCGGGTGAGCAGGATGCCCAGCGGGATCGCGATGATCAGCACGAAGAACGTGGAGATCACGGTGAGTTCGATGTGTTCCTTGAGCCGGACCCAGACGCTGCCGTCGGCGAGCGCGTTGGTGGCGATCGAGTCCAGACTGGCGTTGCGGAACCACAGCCAGGTGATCAGGAGGACGATCGCCAGGGTCGCCGGCAGGAAGGTCAGCTTCTGCCAGGTGATCCGGGGCGGGTCCTTCACGGCCTGCTCCGCGGGCGGTGCCTCCAGTTCGGCCTCGCCGATGTCGCGGAAGGTGTGCCCCTTGAGCTCGTGCTCGCCCTCGGGGCGCCCGGGCGGGGGAGCGGGGGGCCTGCGCGAGGTGTTCACGCCTTCTCCTCCCCGGGCGCCGCGGAGCCGAAGTCGCCCTCCTGCTCGCGATGGGTCTGCTCGGCGCGCTGCTCCTCCAGGGCGTGCTGGTGCTCCATGGCCTCCAGGCGGTCGGATTCCAGGAGTTCCTGCACGGAGTTCATCAGCGTCTCCATGTCGACGACGCCCTCGAACTCGCCGCGCCGCCCGGTCACCGCGACCCGGCCCGCGCTCTCGGTGAGCACGGCTTCGAGCGCGTCGCGCAGGGTCGCATCACGGGTCACCGTGTCGTGCACCAGCGTGCCCGCGCGGGCCAGTGAACCCCTGGCGCGCATCAAGTCACCGCGCCTGAGCCACTTGTAGGGGCGGCCGCGCTTGTCCAGGAGCAGGATCTCGTTGGTGTTGCCCGAGCGGAGCTTGTTGAAGATGTCCTGCAGCGGGTCGTCGACGGTGACCGTCGGGTACTCGCGGATCTCCACATCCCGTACGCGGGTGAGATTGAGCCGCTTCAAGGCGGCGCCCGCGCCCACGAATCCGGAGACGAAGTCGTCGGCGGGGTTGGTCAGGATCGCCTCGGGGGTGTCGAACTGGGCGATGTGCGAGCGCTCGCGAAGGACCGCGATGCGGTCGCCCAGCTTGATCGCCTCGTCGAAGTCATGGGTGACGAACACGATCGTCTTGTGCAGCTCGTGCTGCAGCCGGATCAGCTCGTCCTGCAGGTGGTCGCGGGTGATCGGGTCGACCGCGCCGAACGGCTCGTCCATCAGGAGCACCGGCGGGTCGGCCGCCAACGCCCTTGCCACGCCCACCCGTTGCTGCTGCCCGCCGGAGAGCTGGCGCGGATAGCGGCCCCGGAACTCGCCGGGGTCGAGACCGACCAGGTCCAGCATCTCCTCGACCCGGTCCTTGATCTTCGACTTGGACCAGCCGACCATCTTCGGCACCAGGGCGATGTTCTGGGCGACGGTCATGTGCGGGAAGAGCCCGGACGACTGGATCGCGTAGCCGACCTTGCGGCGCAGCTTCACCGGGTCCATGTCGGTGACGTCCTCGCCGCCGATCCTGATGCGGCCGCTGGTCGGCTCGATCAGCCGGTTGATCATCTTCAGCGTGGTCGACTTACCGCAGCCGGACGGGCCCACGAAGATGACGAGTTCGCCCGCCTTGATCTCCATGTTGACCTCGTCCACCGCGGGGTTCGGGCTGCCCGGGTAGCGCTTGGTCAGGTTCTCCAGCTCGATGGTCGCGCCGGTCGCGGCCGAGCCTGCCGGCTTGGGCGGCGCGGTGGTCGCGGCCGAAGCTGTGCTCGCGGACGTCTCAGACACGGATACCCCTCGGGATGGTCAGCCGTCCGATGACGACGTACGCGGCGTCGAAAAGCAGCGCCAGGACGATGATGCCGAGCGTGCCCGCGAGCACTTGGTTCAGCGCGTTCTTGCTGCCGAGCGAGCCGATGCCGCGGAAGATCGCGTTGCCGAGCCCGGGGCCCGACGCATAGGCGGCGATCGCGGCGATGCCCATCAGCATCTGCGTGGAGACCCTGATGCCGGTGAGGATCGGCGGCCAGGCGAGCGGCAGTTCCACCTTGCACAGCCGCGCCATGCGCGACATCCCGATGCCCTTCGCGGCGTCCACCAGCGACGGGTCCACACCGCGCAGCCCCACGATCGCGTTCCGCACGATGGGCAGCAGGCCGTACAGCGTCAGCGCGATCACGGTCGGCGCGACACCGAGCCCCACCACCGGGATCAGCAGACCGATCATGGCGAGCGACGGGATGGTCAGGATGGTGGAGGTGGTCAGTGTGGCCAGATTGCCCGCCCACTGGCTGCGATAGGTGAGCACGCCGATCGCGACCCCGATCAGGGTCGCCACGACCATGCACTGGAAGACCGCGCTGGCGTGCTGAAAGGCGTCGGCAAGGAGCTGCTGATGCCGGTTGCCCAGGTACTCCCAGAAGCTCACACGGATTCACCTCGCGGTCAGGATCCGGCGACCCCCGAGGACAGGGGTCAGGGGTTGTCCTCCGCGGCCTGTTCCACCAGCGGGATGATCCGCAGCGGAACGGGGTTTTCCATCACGATCGCCGTGGAGGCCCGAACGATGCCATCAAAACCGACAACTCGGTCGATCACACGTTGAAGATCGGCGTTCGACCTGGCCACCAGGCGGCAGAGCATGTCTCCGTGCCCGGTCGTGGTGTGCAGTTCGAGCACCTCCGGTACGCCGCCCAAGTGCGCCCGGACGTCCGCCCCCTGGCCCTGTTTGATCTCCAGCGTCGCGAAGGCCGTGACCGGGTAGCCGAGCGCGGCCGGATCGACGTTCGGGCCGAAACCCCGGATGACTCCATTCGACTGAAGCCGGTCAAGGCGCGCCTGCACCGTGCCCCGCGCGACCCCGAGCCGCCGGGACGCCTCCAGGACCCCGATCCGGGGCTCCTGCGCGAGCAGCACGAGGAGCCGCCCGTCGAGCGGGTCGATCCCGGGCGGCGCGGAGTGCGCTGAGGGGGACGAGGGATGGCTCATGGCGTGGCTCACACTCCCGGTGGTCATCCTGTACAGATCGTCCGGCCATACTCGCGCGTCGCTGTGCAGAATGCCCAGCAAATCCGCGAACTATTGCGCACTTTGAAGTTCGGAGGGACGCTGCCGCCATGACTGAGACCCTCCACACCACTCCAGCGACCGCCCGGCAGGCCGACCCCTTCCCGGTCAAGGGAATGGACGCGGTCGTCTTCGCCGTGGGCAACGCCAAGCAGGCCGCCCACTACTACTCGACCGCCTTCGGCATGAAGCTCGTCGCCTACTCGGGACCCGAGAACGGCAGCCGCGAGACCGCCAGTTACGTCCTGGAGAGCGGCGCCGCCCGCTTCGTCCTCACCTCCGTCATCAAGGCGTCCACGGACTGGGGCCGCTTCCTCGAGGCCCATGTCGCCGCGCACGGCGACGGCGTCATAGACCTCGCCATCGAGGTCCCGGACGCGCGCGCCGCGTACGCCTACGCCGTCGAGCACGGCGCCACCGGCCTCGAGGAGCCCTACGAGACGAAGGACGAGCACGGCATCGTCGTGCGCGCCGCCATCGCCACGTACGGCCAGACCCGCCACACCCTCGTCGAGCGCACCGGCTACGACGGCCCCTACCTGCCCGGCTTCGTGCCCGCGAAGCCGATCGTGGAGCCCCCGGCCAAGCGGACCTTCCAGGCCATCGACCACTGCGTGGGCAACGTAGAGCTCGGCAAGATGAACGAGTGGTGCGCCTTCTACAACAAGGTCATGGGCTTCACGAACATGAAGGAGTTCGTGGGCGACGACATCGCCACCGAGTACAGCGCGCTGATGTCGAAGGTCGTCGCGGACGGCACCAAGAAGGTCAAGTTCCCGATCAACGAGCCGGCGATCGCGAAGAAGAAGTCGCAGATCGACGAGTACCTCGAGTTCTACGGCGGCCCCGGCGTCCAGCACATGGCGCTCGCCACCAACGACATCGTGGCCACCGTCAAGGCCATGCGGGCCGCGGGCGTCGAGTTCCTCGACGTGCCCGACAGCTACTACGACACCCTCGGCGAGTGGGCCGGCGAGACCCGCGTACCGGTCGACATCCTGCGCGAGCAGAAGATCCTCGTCGACCGCGACGAGGACGGCTATCTGCTGCAGATCTTCACCAAGCCGGTCCAGGACCGGCCGACCGTCTTCTTCGAGATGATCGAGCGGCACGGCTCCATGGGCTTCGGCAAGGGCAACTTCAAGGCCCTCTTCGAGGCGATCGAGCGCGAGCAGGAGAAGCGCGGCAACCTGTAGCCGACCGCCATCTCGGCACATTGACACGTTCGACACGGAGAGTGCCCATTTGGCACTCTCCGTGTCGCCGTGTGTAGCGGCCCGGGTTTCAGTGGCTCTCAGGACCACACCCCCTGGGAGTACGACCATGAAGTCAACGCTGCGATTCAGGGTTCCGTACGCCCTGGCCTTCCTCACCGGCACCTCACTGCTCGCCGCCGCGACCCTGGCCGGCCCCGGCACCGGCGTCTCCGCGGCCGGCAGCCACATCGACGCGCCCGTCGCGATGCTCAACCCCGACCTCAACGGCGCGGACCTGTTCATGTTCACCAGCCCGGACGACCCGGACTCGGTGACGATCATGTCGACGTACCAGCCGGTCAACCCCCCGAAGGTGGTCGGCGTACTGCCGCCGCGGCTGTTCCGCCCCGATGCGCACTACGACCTCAACATCGACAGCAACGGCGACGCCAGGCCCGATGTCACCTACCGCTGGACCTTCCGCACCCAGAACCCGGGCCTGCTGCACGCGAAGGGCGTGGTCGACGACCTGGCCGACACCGACCGCCTGGAGCGCCAGACCTACCAGCTGGAGGAGATCCGCCCCGGCGGCACCAAGGTCCTGACGAAGAACCAGCTCTCCGCGCCGAGCCGGCTCAGCCGAGTGCTCATGCCGAACTACGAGAAGCTGCAGCGCCAGGCGACGGTCAGCCTGCCGGGCGGGATCAAGGCGTACGCGGGCCCGGCCGCCGACCCGTTCATCGTCGACATCCGGACCTTCGCGATGCTCAAGCTCGGGGTGGACCTCCCGGCCCCGGTCAACCCGCTGTCCGCGCTGGGCTCCAACGTGATCGTCACCGCCGTCCAGGTCCCGAAGAAGAGCCTCGCCCTGGGCGGCAACCCGTCGCGCAACCCGGTGATCGGCGCCTGGGCGACCGCCTCGGCCAAGACCCTGAAGATCAACAACTCCGGTGGCGGGTATGTCCAGATGTCCCGCATGGGCCACTCGTTCCTCAACGAGGCGCTCGGGCCGGACGCGTTCCTCAACCCGGGCGGGCTGCTCGTCGGCATCCCCGGCGGCGTCGCCGACCAGTTCAACGGCAGCAAGCCGCACATGGACAGCAAGTGGCGGGCCTTCGTCGACATGGTCAAGCGGCCGCTCGGCCCCAAGCTGGCCTCGCTCGGCCACCTCGCGCTCGTACCGGCGCCCAAGGATCCGCGCGAGGACCTCTGGCAGGTCTTCACCAAGGGCATCGGCAAGAAGAACGGCCCGATCCCCGGTGACCTCAACGCGCACAACCTCAACGCCGACGTCGACGCGGACAAGATCGTGCCGGGCGAGATGATCCGGCTCAACATGTCGACGCCCGTCACCAAGAGCCCCAAGAAGTACGGCTGGCTGGTGGGCGACAAGCAGGGCTATCCCAACGGCCGCCGGCTCACCGACGACGCGACCGTCGTCTTCGGCCGGCTGCTGATGGGCGAGCCGCAGGGCAAGGGCGCCCCGCTGCTCTTCGAGCCGCAGCTCGGCCCGTTCCCGCCCAAGCCGAAGGGGCACTTCCCGTACGTGGAGCTGCCCAGCGCGCTCTTCTGACGGCTGGGGCCTCGCGCCCCGCGCCCCGCTCAGCCGTGCAGCAACGGCACGGCGCTGCGCAGCGCGAGGCCCAGGCCCACCGCGACGACGAGCGCGGCGGTGACCCGGGGCATCAAGGCCCGGATCCGCCGCGCTCGCGCGCTGTTCAACCGCCCGGCCCGGTCGCCGAGCCGGGCCACGAGCAGCCCGGCGGCGGTGAGCACGGCGGCCATCCCGAGGCCGTACGCGAGGACAAGACCGACCCCGAAGGCCGTACGGTTCAGCGCCATCGCGCCGAGCAGCACCACGAGCGCCGACGGACTGGGCACGAGCCCGCCCGCGACACCCATGCCGAGGAGGGTGAACCGGCGGTAGGGGGTGGGGGGTTGGTGCACGTGATCGTGGTGGTCGTGATGATCGTGGTGGTCGGGCCCGTGCCCCTGCTCATGGCTGTGCCCGTACTCATGACTGTGCCCGTGCACATGACCGTGGCTGTGCCCATGCCCATGCCCATGCCCAGGCCCATGCCCAGGCCCATGGCTGTGCCCGTACGCCCCTTCCTTGCCCCGCAGGGCCCCGCGCAGCAGCATCACCCCCACCCCCGTCACCACGGCCCCGCCCGCCACCCCCAGCCAGCTCAGCACCCGGTCCGCGGCGAGCGAAGCCGACACCGTGATCAGCAGGCCGAGGGCGAGCACGCCCGCCGTGTGCGTGAAGGTGACCGTCGCCCCGACCACCGCCGCGTCCCGGACGCCCCCGCGCCGCCCCGCCATGCACGCCGCCATCACCGTCTTGCCGTGCCCCGGCAGCGCCGCATGCCCCGCCCCGAGCAGCAGGGCGAGGAACACCGCGGCCAGCCCGACCGGCAACGTGAGGCCGTCCCGCGCGGCGAGCGAGGCGAGCCGTCCGTCCATCGCGGTGAGCCAAGTGCCGGGACCAGCAGATGAGTTGAATCCACCCGGCAGTCCCTCGGCCGCCGACCCGCCGGCACCCGGAGCGACCCGCAGTACGGCCCGGCGCACCTCCAGCGGATCCGCGAGGAGGTCGTCCGGGTAGCGGCGCAGCTCCCCGGAGACGCTCCGGCCCGGCACATCGGAGGCGGCGAGCCGCACCCCGTCGGCCGCCCCTGCGGTGATCTCGCGCCAGCCGATCCGCCCGCGCTCCGACTCGTCGGCGAAGACCACCTCGGCCCCGCGCCCCAACTCGGCGGCCGCGCTCAGCGCACAGGTGATCCGGCTCGTCCGCAGCCCCGCCTCGCCCGGCACCACCTCCATGCGGCTGTGCGTGACCCGGAAGGACAGGGCCCGCCCCGAGGCCTCGGCCCGCACCTCGCGCGCGATCCCCGCGCACACCTCGCCGGCGTGCGCGGCGAGCTCGCCGGGCTCCGCCTGCCCGTCCCGGTCGGCGTCGACCGCCCGCGAGGCCTGCAGGGTCGGGATCTCCGCCCGGTCCACGACGGCGGTGTCCTCGACCCGGTCGGGAAACACCCGGAGCCCGTGATAGCGGTTCACGGTGAAGTTCCCCAACGGATGCGCAGCGGCGGGCAGTTCACCGATGCCGAGCAGCGCCAAGGCCGCCACGACGGCACTCCATGCCCGTACCCGTACCCGCACCCTCATGCCTCGTCCTGACCCTTGCCCTTGTCCAGCGCATCGAGGGCCTTGCGCGCCGCCGGTGCCTGCAGCGGCGAGAAGTGCGCGTTGAGCTTCAGCGCCTCGCCCAGGTGCGCCCGGGCCGCCGCCCGCATGCCGAGCGCCCGCTCGATCTCCCCCCGGTGGTACGAGAACGACGCGCCCCGCCAGCCGATCCCGGCCGCCTTCCGCGCGTACGGCAACGCCTCGGCGTCCCGGCCCGCGCGGTGCAACGCCCAGCCGAGCGCATCCGCCACCAGCACGCTCTTACGTCGCCGCCACTCGTCCTGAAGCGTCCGCACCGCCGCCTTCGGGTCCCCGTGGTCGGCCTCGAACAGGCCTAGCGTCAGGTCGTCGCTCACCCCGGCCGCGGCGAACAGCTTGACCTCCGCCCGCAGCACCTCGTACTGCTCCCGCGCCTCGGCCCCGCGTCCGAGCGACTCGTACAACTCGCCCAGGGCCAGCACGTATTCGGGCAGCGGAACCCGTCCGGTCACCTCCCGGTAGTCCCGCAGCGCCGCCTCGGTATCGCCGAGCGCCGCACGCGCCCTGGCCCGCGCGGCGAGTGCCGGATGCGAGTCCGGGTCGGCCCGCAGCGCGGCCTCGTAGCTCCGCAGCGCCCCGCGCACATCGCCGCGCTCCCAGGCCAGTTCACCGATCCGGTGCAGACAGAAGGAGGTCTCGGCGGGCGAACCTGCCACCCCCACGGCCTGCTCAAGCGCACTCTTCGCCTCGCCCGTCCGGCCGTGCATCTCCAGCTCGTAGGCGGCCCGGGTGAACGCGGGCAGCCCGGGCCGCAGATCGAGCAGCCGCTGCACGGCCGCCGTCGCGTCGTCGTACGCGCCGAGCTGGGTGTACGCGTCGATCAGCACGGGATAGACCGTCCACCGCAACGGCTCGGCGGCCCGCACCCGCTCGCCCCATTTCCTGGCCCCGGCGAAGTCGTGCCGGGCATTGGCCAGGGCGCCCATCCCCACCATGGCGGCGTAGTTCCCGCCCGCCGCGCTCCGCAGCTTCAGCGAACGACCCAGCGCCTGTTCGGACTTGGGGTAGTACGAGGGGTCGGCGGTACGCCGCGCCTGCTCCAGGTAGGCCGTGCCGAGCACCGTCCACGAGGCGTCGTCGTCCGGGTGCTCGCGCAGCGCCTTCTGCCGTTCGTCGATCAGCGCCGAGAGGTCCCCGGCCGCGGCGGGCGCGCCCGCCCCGGTCACCGTGTCGGCCCGGATCACGGGCGCCGCGGACGGCGGCACGTCGTCGGGGCCGAGTGTCAGCAGCCCGCCGGCCACCGCCGCGACCACGAGGACCGCCACCGCCACCGCCGCCTTCCGGCCGCCGAACCGCCCGGCCGACCGCCTGGTCTCTGTCTCGCAGGTCTTGGAGGTCTCGGAGGTCTCGGAGGAATCCACCCGTTCACTGTGCGGGCGTACGCCGCGTCGGCACGGCCCCGAAATGGCGTCCTGGCAGAAGATCACACCGATGGCCCCGGGTGTGGCGGACAGGCCCTAGAGTGCGGCCATGGCCCGCATCAACGACGTAGGCGGCATGCAGGGCTTCGGCCCCATCGACACCACCACCGAGGACGAGCCCTTCCACCACGACTGGGAGGCCCGCGTCTTCGCCCTGAACAGCGCCCTGATCGGGCAAGGCGTCTACAACCTCGACGAGTTCCGCGACGCGGTCGAGACGATGGCCCCGGCCGAGTACCTCGCCGCCTCGTACTACGAGCGCTGGTTCCACGCGATCCGCACCCTCCTCGAACGCAAGGGCGTCCTGGAACCCGGGGCCCTCGATGACTGACGCCGACGCGCGCTACCGCCCCGGCACCCGCGTACGCACCACGCACACCGACCCGCCCCACCACACCCGCATCCCGCGCTACGCCCGCGGCAAACAGGGCGTGATCGTCGAGCCGGAGGGCCGCCACCCCCTCGCGGACATCCGCTCGCAGGGCCGCGACGACGCACCCGTCGAGGCGGTGTACGCGGTCCGGTTCACGGCCCGCGACCTGTGGGGAGAGGGCGACCACCACGTCGTACTCGACCTGTGGGAAAGCTACTTGGAGCCGACGGAAGCCCTGGAACCGAGCGAGGAACAAGGATGAGCAGCGACCACACCGACGCCCGGATCTCCCGCCAGGTCCGCCGTCTGGAGACCCTCCTGGAGGACCGCGGCCTGGTCGCGGGCGCCGCCCTCGACGAGACCCTCGACGCGTTCCTGTCCGGCGCTTCCCCCGCCAACGGCGCCCGCATCGTCGCCAAGGCCTGGACCGACCCGGCGTACCGTCAGCGGCTCGTCGAGGACGGCACCGCCGCCGTCGCGGAGCTCGGCTACTCGGCCGGCGGCGTCCAGCCGCAGCGCCTGCGCGTCGTCGAGAACACCGCGCACGAGCACCACGTGGTCGTCTGCACGCTGTGCTCCTGCTATCCCGTACGGCTGCTCGGCCCGTCCCCCAGCTGGTACAAGAGCGAGGCCTACCGCTCACGCGTGGTGCGCGAACCCCGCGCCGTGCTGGCGGAGTTTGGTCTTGACCTGCCCGAGGACACGGCGATCACCGTGTGGGACTCCAGCTCGGAGACCCGCTACATGGTGCTGCCGCGCCGACCGGAACGTACGGAAGAACTGACCGAGGACGAACTGGCCGCCCTCGTCTCCCGCAACGCCCTGATCGGCACGGCAGCGATCTGAGAATCCGGATCCCCGGCCTCAGTTGAAGCTCGTGCCTCAGCTGAAGCTCGTGCCTCAGCTGAGGCTCACGACTCAGTTGAAGCTGATGACCGGGGGCGCGGGCTTCTGCTTGCCCATCTCGATGCTGTCCTCGTTCTGCCACATCGGCCGGTCGCTCCAGCGCACCGTGATGTGCCCGAGCACCGTCCCCTTCGCAACGACCACGCCGAGGTGCTTCTTCAGTACGTCGGCCATCTTCGCGGTGATCCGCAGCGCGACCTTCGTCGGGCCCCACGAGAACTGGCCGCCCTCGAAGTGCGGCGCGAAGAATCCGCCGGTGGTCAGCGCCTCGACGAAGCTGGCGTCGACGACCTTGAAGTTCTTGCCCAACTGCTGGTTGCCGACCCAGGGGTTGACGTAGAACCCGGCGACGACCGGCTCGATCAGCAGCGACCAGCCGTTCGCCGACCAGGTCTTGCCCGCCTTGTTCGTCAGGACGAAGCCGCCGGGGTAGGTGAACCGGGTGTCCAGCTGGATCGCGTCGTACCGGTTGCCGACCGGCAGCCACAGTCCGTCGTTCGGCGACTTGCCGGGCAGCGGCTTGAACGGGTGCAGCTGCTTGACCGTCACACCCGCCTTCGTGAGCGCCGCCTTGAACTCGGGGCTGAAGGGGATCTCGGCGTAACCGCCCGCCGCCACATAGAGGTTGAGGTCCGAGACGGTCGTTCCCGCGTGGTACGGGTCCGGCGGGGGATTGGGGTTCCCGCCGTTCGCGGCGCCCGCGGGCAGGGCCGCGGACACGGTCAGGGCCGAGGCCAGCACGGCTCCGGTCAGCAGTCGGCGTACGTGATGAAGCATGGCAACTCTCCTGGGAGGGTGGGGGGTTCAGCGCTGCTTGGTGCGCTTCGGCGCCGGCTTGTCCGCCTTGCCGGTCGTGCGGGGAGCGGTGCGGCGCGGCTCGGACTGCTGCGTCCGCCGCGGTTCGGACTGCTGGGTGCGGCGCGGGGCCGTCGAGGGCGTGCGGCGGGGGGTGCTGCCGGTGCCTTGGCCGCTGCTGGTGCCCTGACCGCTGCCGTTTCCTTGGGACTTCCGGTACGTCTCCCGGGATCCGGACTGCTTCGGCTGCCCGCTCCCGCCGCCCTGGCCGGAGCCCCGCCCCGGCTTGCCCGGACGGACCTGCTGCCCGCCGCCCGAGGAGGGCCTGCCGTACTCCGGGGCCTGCGGCGCCTGGCCGTGCATGTTCTCGGGGCCGCCCTCGGAGGGCTCGCCCAGCGCGTCCAGGGCCTCCTTGGCGAGCGGGACGAGCAGCGGGGAGAAGGCCGGGTTGAGGCGCAGCGCCTCCTGGAGGTGGCGGCGGGCCGCGCCGAACTCCTCGAGGGCACGCTCGATCTGGCCCCGGTGGTAGACGAAGAGGGCGCTGCGCGGGCCCTTCTCCATCGCCCGCTTCACGTACCCGAAGGCCCGCTTGTGGTCCCCGGCCCGGTACAGCGCCCAGCCCAGCGCGTCGGTGGCCTGACGGCTCGGGTGGCGCCGGTACTCGGCCTGGAGCCGCTGCACGGCCGCGTCGGGGTCGCCGTGGTCGGCCTCGAACATGCCGAGCACCAGCTCGTCGCTGACGCCGAGCCCGGCCTCCTTCTTGATCCGGTCGCGCAGCAGCCCGTACTGGACGCGCGCGGCCGCCTCCTGGCCGAGGGACTCCTGCAACTCGCCCAGTTCCAGGTTGTATTCGGGCAGCGGCTGCTTGGTGAGGGCCGCCTGATAGCTGAGCATCGCCTCCCGGTGCCGGCCGAGCGCCGCCTGCGCCCGGGCCCGGCCCGCGAGCGAGGGGTGGTGGTCGGGGTCGGTGCGCAGCGCCTCGTCGAAGTAGCGCAGGGCCTCCGCCGCCTCGCCCCGCTCCCAGGACAGCTCGCCGATGCGATGGAGGTACGCGGCGCGCTCGGCCGGGGTCTCCGCGAGCGCGGCCGCGTCCGAGATCGCCGCCGCCGCGTCCTCGCGCCAGCCGCGGTCCCGGAAGACCTGGGAGGCGCGGGCCATCACGGCGGAGCCGGACCGCAGTTCCTGCAGCTTCTCCAGGGCCTTGCCCACGGATTTGTGGTCGCCGAGGCGCCCGTAGGTGTCGATCAGGTCCGGGTAGAGCGTCCACCGCTGGGGCGCCTGCATGACGGCGAGCTCGCCCCACTTCTTGGCCGCCCGGTAGTCGTGCCGGGCATGCGCGAGGGCGGCCATCCCGGACAGCGCCTCGATGTTGCCCTGGTCGCCCGGCTTGGCGGCGAGGGACTTATTGAGCGCCTCCTCGGCCCGCGGGTAGTAGCTGTAGTCGGCGACCCGGCGCCCGTGGTCGACGTAGGCGGCCCCGAGCACCGCCCACGACTCCTCGTCACCGGGGTGCTGCGCCAGGTGCGCCTCGCGGTCGCGGATCAGCGCGCCCAGATCCCGCAGCGAGGCGGGCGCGCCGGCACCGGCCGCGGCCCTCGCCCGGCCGACGGGGCCGAGCGCGGGCGGGGTCCCGCTGCCCTGCAGGGCGGGCACGATCATCAGGACGCCGGCCAGCGCGGTCGAGGCCGCGACCGTGACGACCAGGGCCCGCTTGACCTTGGGGGAGAGGCCGCGCCGCGGGGCCGGGGGAGTGGGCCCCGCGGCATCGGCGGCCGGAGCCGAGGGCCCGTCCGGCAGCACGGCGGCGGGCTCCGGCGTCGATGTAGGCAGCGGCACGGGCGTGGCCTCGGCCCAGTGCGCGGGCCTCGGCGCGGGCGCGGGCGGGGCCTCGGCGTCCGGCACCGGCCAGCGCGGCGGCGGGTCGCCGAACGGCCCGGACCAGGACTGGGTCGCGGCAGGAGGCGGCGGTTCGGACGGCGGGGTCTCAGGCTGCCGGCCCTGCGGCCGCGGTTCCGGTTCGATCTCCATGGCGCACACTGTGCGTCAATACGAAGAACACATCGGTGCATGCGCGAGGGTTCGCAGACGGGTTCACACCGATGGCCCCGAGTGCCAGGCTGAGATCATGAACGCCGCCCCCGGTCAGCCTTCCCAGGACACCCTCGTCGGCCGCCTGCGCGACGGGCTCCCCGCCGACGCCGTCCTCACCGACCCGGACGTCACCGCCGCGTACGCCAATGACATGGCGAGCTTCTGCGAGGCCGGGACCCCCGCCGTCGTCGTCCTGCCGCGCACCGTCGAACAGGTCCAGCACGTGATGCGCACGGCCACCGCGCTGCGCGTCCCGGTCGTCCCGCAGGGCGCGCGCACGGGCCTGTCCGGGGCGGCCAACGCCTCCGACGGCTGCATCGTGCTCTCGCTCGTCAAGATGGACCGGATCCTGGAGATCAGCACGATCGACCGGATCGCGGTCGTCGAGCCGGGCGTCGTCAACGCCACCCTCTCCCGCGCGGTCAACGAACACGGCCTGTACTACCCGCCGGACCCCTCCAGCTGGGAACAGTGCACCATCGGCGGCAACATCGGCACGGCCTCGGGCGGCCTGTGCTGCGTGAAGTACGGCGTCACCGCGGAGTACGTCCTCGGGCTCGACGTCGTCCTCGCCGACGGGCGCCTGCTGACGACGGGCCGCCGCACGGCCAAGGGCGTCGCCGGGTACGACCTCACCCGGCTCTTCGTGGGCTCCGAGGGCAGCCTCGGCATCGTCGTACGCGCGATCCTCGCCCTGAAGCCGGAACCACCCGGGCAGCTGGCGCTGGCAGCCGAGTTCGGCTCAGCGGCCGCGGCCTGCGACGCGGTGTGCAAGATCATGGAGGGCGGCCACGTCCCCTCGCTCCTGGAACTGATGGACCGTACGACCGTCCAGGCCGTCAACAACATGGCGCACATGGGCCTCCCGGAATCCACCGAGGCCCTGCTGCTCGCCGCCTTCGACACCCTCGACCCGGCCGCCGACCTCGCCGCGGTCGGTGCGCTCTGCGAGGCCGCGGGTGCCACTCAGGTCGTGCCCGCCGAGGACCATGCGGAGTCCGAACTGCTGCTCCAGGCAAGGCGGTTGTCGCTCACCGCGCTCGAAGCCGTCAAGGGCACCACGATGATCGACGACGTCTGCGTGCCCCGCTCGCAGCTCGCCGCCATGCTCGAAGGCACGGCCGCCATCGGCGAGAAGTACGGCCTCACCATCGGCGTCTGCGCCCACGCGGGCGACGGCAACACCCACCCCACGGTCTGCTTCGACGCCCAGGACCCGGACGAGTCCCGGCGGGCCCGCGAGTCCTTCGACGAGATCATGGCCCTCGGCCTGGAACTCGGCGGCACGATCACCGGCGAGCACGGCGTGGGCGTCCTCAAGAAGGAGTGGCTGGCGCGCGAGATCGGGCCGGTGGGCGTCGAACTGCAGCGCGGGATCAAGGAGACGTTCGATCCGCTGGGGATCCTCAACCCCGGAAAGCTCTTCTGAAGGCTCTTCCGATCGATTCGATCCGATCCGATCTTCTGAGGCGCGCATGCCGGATGCGCGTACGTTCCGTACGTTCACTCGTACGTTGCTCACTCACCGTCCTTCGACTCGTCGGAGGGCCAGGGGTCCCTGAGCCAGAGATCGTCGGCCGGGGTGGGCGCGAGCAGCTCGGCGAGGCCGTCGTCGATGCCGAGCTGCTCGGACTCAGAGCCCGGAGGGACCATCCGCAGGGTGCGCTCCAGCCAGGCGGACACGGCGGCGGCCGGCGCCTCGAGGAGCGCGTCGCCGTCGGGCGAGGACAGTGCCATCAGGACGACGCTGCGGCCGTCCAGCTTGGTCGGCCAGACCCGCACATCGCCGTGACCGCAGGCGCGGAAGACGCCCTCGACCAGGAGTTCACGGGCGAAGGTCCAGTTGACCGGCTGGTCGGAGCCGACGTGGAAGGTGATGTGCACGGCGTACGGATCGTCGGTGCGATAGACGAGCCGGGCCGGTACGGGAATGCTGCGCTCGGGCGACAGCACCAGCTTGAGCTCCAGCTCGCGTTCCACCACGGTGTGCATCTCGGTGCGTTTCCTTTCGACTTGTACTGCACGGCCCGGGCCGTGGAGCAGGCCCGTACAAGCAGAGAGGGCGTCGGCGCCGTTCCCTTACGCGACTTTTCAGAGTTTCTTTTTGATGCCCGGAAAGTGGACGGAACCCGGGGACCGGCCCGCCCGGGTCCGGCGGTCTGATAGATGTGGAGCCTCCACAAGACCACCGAGCAGATACGGGACGACGGACCATGAGCGCCCCAACTCCGGCACCGGGCGACAGCAGCCCCACGTCTGGCTACTACCCCGACCCGTCCATTCCCGGATATGTCCGGTATTGGAATGGTGCGGCCTGGGTTCCGGGTACAAGTCGCCCTGCCCCGGCGGAGGGTGAGCCCATGCCGGCCCCTCCGGGCCAGGGTGGCGCTCCGGCCGCTCCCGCCCCCGCTCCCGCGGCTCCGGTGGAGGAGACGGGCCCGGTCTTCCTGGACGAGGAGCCCGGTGCCGCGGCCCCCGACGAACTGCACGGCGCCCGCCCCGAGCCCGCCTCCGCCTGGGGCGCGGACGCGTCGCGGCAGGCCGGGTTCGGTGGGGAGCAGGACCAGCGCGTCTCCTGGGGCTCGCCCCAGCAGGGCGCTCCGCAGCAGGCCCCGCAGAACACTCAGGCTCCCGGCGCCCCGCAGCCGGACCCGCGCGCCGGGCAGCAGGCCCCGGCCGCCGAACCGGTCGAGCCCGCCGAGCAGCCCGCGCCCGCGGCGCCCCCGGCGGGGAACGAGCGCAGGGACGGCACCGTGATGATGCGCGCGGCCCGCCCCGGCGCCGGCGCGCCCCGCAACGACGGGGACCGGGCCCCGGCCCGGCAGGCCGAGACTCCGCAGCCGCCGGCCGAGCAGGCCGACGGGCACACGGTCATGGTGCGCCGCCCGCGCCCCGCCGCGTCCGGTGGCGCGGCTGCCGGTGGCGCGGCCTCCGCGCAGCCCGGCCCGGCCGCTCAGGCGCCCGTCGCCGACGGCACGATGGCGATCCGGGCCCTGCCCGCGAACGCCGCCCGGCCCGCTCCCGCCCAGGGCGGCGGTTACGGCTATCCGCCGCAGCAGGGCACGCCCGGCGTTCCCGCGCAGCCCGCGAACTCCGGCTCGGGGTACGGCTATCCACCGCCCGCCGCCGCCGCGGCCGCGTCCTCCCCAATGGCCGTCGCGGGGCCCGGTGGGGGTGCCGCGTCCTGGCCGCAGCAGGTGCAGCAACTGGCGCAGGGCGGTGGCGAGGCGCAGGGGCAGGCGCAGGCCGGGGCGCCCGCGCCGATCCGGCCCGTGACGGTCGACCCGTTCCTGGCGGCGGCGCAGGCCGCGGCGGCGGCGCGGCCCGCGGGGCTCGGGCGGCGGCTCCTTGCCCGGCTCATCGACACGATCGTGCTGGTGGCGGTCGTCGGCGGGGCGGCGTTCCCGTTCGTGGGCAAGACCCTCGACCACATCGACGACAAGATCGAGGCGGCGAAGCAGTCGGGCCTGAAGACCACGGTGTGGCTGCTCGACGGCACGACCTCGGTGACGCTGGGCGTCGTGCTCGGCGTACTGCTGGTCTTCGGCGTCCTCTACGAGGCGCTGCCGACGTCCAAGTGGGGGCGCACGCTCGGCAAGAAGCTCTGCAAGATCGAGGTCCGCGACATCGAGGAGTACGCCCCGCCGACGTTCGGCGCGGCCCTGCGCCGCTGGTTCGTGTACGTGGTGCCGGGCCTGCTGGTGGTGGGCGTGCTCGGCGTCCTGTGGTGCCTGTGGGACCGCCCGTGGAAGCAGTGCTGGCACGACAAGGCGGCGCGGACGTTCGTGGCGGGCTAGCTTCTTTTCCCCACCCCGCCCCTTCCCGAAAGGCTGCCGCCGGCATCTCTTCAGCCCGTCCGGCGTTTGAGGACACCGCCCGCAGGGCGGAAGGCGGCGCAGCCCGCGGCGGCAGCCGCTGATGTCACAGTCGGGAAGGGGCGGGGCGGGGCGGGGAGCAATCCGTACCCTGAGGGTCCCCCGAATGGCCCCACCAGGCGTGCGCCCGGCAGGGCCATGCGGTCGACTCGGCCCATGACGACCCAACCGCCGCCCCCCGGTGCAGGACAGCCGGAGGACGACCCGTATCTGAAGCAGCCGCCCGCCGGCAGTGGCGGCGGCTCCCCCTACGACGCGCCTCAGCCTCCGCAGGGCAACGGCGGATCCCCGTACGACCCACCGCCCGCCTCCGGAGGCAACGGCGGCGGCTACGGCGCCACACCCCCGCCCCCGCCCCCCTCCGGAGGAGACAGCGGCGGCTTCGGCGCGGCACCCCCGCCACCCCCGCCCGGCGCAGGCGGAGCCGGCGGCTACGGTGCACCGCCGCCCGGTGGCGGCAACCCGTACGGCGGCGACCCCTACGGCGGCGGCTACGGCGGCTCCGACCCGCTCGCCGGAATGCCGCCCCTCGCCGACATCGGCAAGCGGCTCCTGGCCCGCTTCCTCGACATCCTGGTCATCGTCATCCCGATCTCGCTGCTCTCCACGCTGACCGGCAGCATCAAGGTCACCGCGGACAAGGGCGAGGACTTCGGCGACGTCGTGGCCGATGCCAACAGCGGCGGCCAGTGGCTCTGGAAGATCATCGCGCTGGCCGCGTACGTCCTCTACGACTGGCTGATGGTCCGCAAGAACGGCCAGACGCTCGGCAAGAAGTGGCTGGGCCTGCGCGTCGCGAACCTCAGCGACGGCAGCACCCCGGACTCGAGCGCGGCGCTGACCCGCGCCGCGGTCCTGCAGATCCCCGCCGTGCTCTGCTGCTGCGTCTGGTGGCTGATCCTCATCGTGCTGATCGCGTCGGACAAACCGTACCGACAAGGTCTGCACGACAAGGCGGCGAAGACCGTGGTGGTCACCGTCTGACCCACGCCTCACCCCACGTACGACAGCGTGTTGGGCGGGCCCGAGAGTCTTCGGGCCCGCCCAACACGCTGTCGTGTGACGTCAGTTGCGCAAGGAATGCTCGGCGGCACGCGACTCCGCGCCGGTGTGCAGGCGCTGTACCGGCACTCGCTCCTCGACCGGTTCGGGCGCGGCCAGGGGTTGTCGGGGTGCGGGCTTCGGCATGGGTACCGTCACCGCCACCAGGAGGCCGAGGCCGAGCGCGGCGAGGGTGATGACGGCGACGCCGATGCCCGTACGGGTCTGCGAGAGCAGCAGCATGGCGAGCGTGGAGAAGACCACGGTGGCCGAACCGTAGGCGAGCTGTGCGGCAGTCGGACGAGGCAGGGCGTAACCAGGCATGGCGGAACCGTCCTTGCATGGACAGTGGTTGCGGGGGAGTCGTTCGACTTCGCTGAGCGCGCCGTCAAGTAACTCTATTGGGCTGGATTCCCGAGTGGAACGGTTGGTAAGCGTGACCTAACCCACGGTCGCGAAGCATGGGGGGCGCACGGGTTCATTCGGCTGTCCAGTACGCGAGACGAACGCGCTGGTGCCGTTGCGTGACCTGCCTGAGGTGTCCGGATAGCGCAACACGGCCACCGCGTAACGCACTTGGGCCACACAAGTCAAGGTCTGTCTTTTCTCTGGTAACTCCGGTCGAATGTCGTCACTTGTGACACGCGACATGGCGCGCGGAACTCATCCGACTCCTCATCCGCAGGCGCGGTCGCGGGGGAGGACTGCATCCAAGTGACCAAAGAAACGAGCACCAGCGGCAGACGGCGCACCGTACGCGCCGTGGCTGTGCTGGCGGCACTGGCGGCGACCGGAGCCACGGCTTCGGCGTACGCCACGGCCCAGGCCGACGAGCGGGGCCCCAACGCCCCGGTGGAACGCCGGGACCCGGCACCCGCGAAGGGCCAGGACACCGAGCACGATCTGAAGGGCCCCTTCAGCGAGAAGCAGGAGAAGCTGCGCGAGGAAGCCCTCAAACAGCTCATATCCGGCGACGCGAAGAAGACGAAGCGCGGCGCCTCCGACGTCGTCAAGCTCGACGACGGAAAGTACGTCGAGCTGGGCCGCCAGAAGACCGACAAGATCTTCACGATCCTGGTCGAGTTCGGCGACAAGGTCGACGACACGACCATGTACGACCCGGACGGTCCCGAGGGCCCCAAGCCCCCGGAGAAGAAGTACGGCGGCGCCCCCGGCCCGCTGCACAACAAGATCGCCAAGCCGGACCGCACCAACGACAACTCCACGGCCTGGCAGGCGGATTACAACCGTCAGCACTTCCAGGACCTGTACTTCTCCAAGGACAAGAAGAAAGAGTCCGTGAAGAAGTACTACGAGAAGCAGTCCTCGGGCCGCTACTCGGTCGACGGTGAGGTCTCCGACTGGGTCAAGGTCGAGGCCAACGAGGCCCGTTACGGCTCCAACTACTGCGGCGACACCAACTGCGCCAACGTCTGGGACGCCGTCCGCGACGGCACCAAGCAGTGGGCCGCCGACCAGAAGGCCGCCGGCAAGACCGACGCCGAGATCAAGGCCCAGCTCGCCAAGTACGACGAGTGGGACCGCTACGACTTCGACGCCGACGGCAACTTCAACGAGCCCGACGGCTACATCGACCACTTCCAGATCGTGCACGCGGGCGAGGACGAGTCCGCGGGCGGCGGCGTCGAGGGCACCAACGCCATCTGGGCGCACCGCTGGTACGCGTACGGCACCGACGCCGGCAAGACCGGCCCCGCCGACAACAAGGCGGGCGGCTCCCAGATCGGCGACACCGGCGTCTGGGTCGGCGACTACACGATGCAGCCGGAGAACGGCGGCCTCGGCGTCTACGCCCACGAGTACGGCCACGACCTGGGTCTGCCGGACCACTACGACACCAGCGGCGGCGGCGAGAACTCCACCGCCTTCTGGACGCTGATGTCGTCGGGCTCCTGGCTCGGCACCGGCAAGGACCAGATCGGCAACCTGCCGGGCGACATGACCGCCTGGGACAAGCTGCAGCTGGGCTGGCTGGACTTCAAGGAGGGCGTGACCTCCAAGACGAAGTCCACGCACAAGCTGGGCCTCGCCGAGTACAACACCAAGAACGAGCAGGCCCTCGTGGTCGAGCTGCCCGCCAAGCCGGTGACGACCACCATCGCGAAGCCCGCCGAGGGCACCAAGCAGTGGTGGAGCGGCCAGGGCGACGACCTCAAGAACACCCTGACGCGCAGCGTCGACCTCACCGGCAAGTCCAAGGCGAGCCTGGACCTTTCGGCGTGGTGGGACATCGAGGAGAACTACGACTTCGCGTACGCGGAGGTCTCCACCGACGGCGGTGCCAACTACACCGCCCTCGACGGCACCGCCGACGGCAAGCCGCTCCCGCGCGACGGCAGCGACAAGCCCGGTCTGACCGGCACTTCGGGCGCGTACAAGAAGCTCAACTTCTCCCTCGACGCGTACGCGGGCAAGAAGATCGACCTGCGCTTCCGCTACCAGACCGACGGCGGCTACTCGCTCAAGGGCCTGGCCGTCGACGCGATCAGCGTCACCGCGGACGGCGCCGCGCTGTTCACGGACGGCGCCGAGGGCGACGACAACGGCTGGACGGCGAAGGGCTTCTCGCGCATCGGTGAGTCCTTCACCAAGGACTACCCGCAGTACTACATCGCGGAGAACCGTCAGTACGTGTCGTACGACAAGACCCTCAAGGTCGGTCCGTACAACTTCGGTTGGGCCGACACGCGGGACAACTGGGTCGAGCACTTCCCGTACCAGAACGGCCTGTTGATCTGGCAGTGGGACACCTCGCAGGCGGACAACAACACGAGCCAGCACCCGGGCAAGGGTCTGCTCCTGCCGATCGACTCGCACCCGAAGGCCGAGAAGTGGACCGACGGCACGCTGATGCGCTCGCGCATCCAGTCGTACGACTCGCCCTTCAGCCGCTACCGGACCGACTCCGTCACGCTGCACAAGAACGGCGTGGCGAAGAAGATCCCCGCCCGGGCCGGCGTGCCGGTCTTCGACGACGGTCACTGGGTGTCGTACTACGACCCGTCGAACCCGCTCGCCAGCGTGAAGGTCACTGACACCAACACGCGGATCGAGATCCTGAAGGAGCCGAAGAACGGCGAAACGATCACTGTCCGAGTGGGCCCGTCCACGGACTGAGTGACATCACCGCAGGTCAGAACGTGATCGGCCGCGACCCTCTAGCGGGTCGCGGCCGATCGTGTTTAGGTGCGTCCTGTGAGTTCCTTATTGACGCGACGTCTCACGGGGGTGTGATGCGGGATGGCTGGAGGAGGCTTCAGCAGGCTGCCCGGTGGCAGTGTGGTGGTGGCGGTGGCTCTGCCGAGCCCGGCGGGTGAAGGGCGGCGGATACGTGTCCTGGTGCACGCGGCGAACCGTGCGCGGGCGCTGACGCGGCTACGGAATCTGGGGCTCCGGTCGGTGTACTTGCGGGGGAACAGCGAGCCCCCGACGCCGGATGAGATCACGGCGGTGCTGCACCATCCGGACGGGCTGATCTGGCGCACGGCACCGGACGACGTGGACGAACTGTGGCATCCGATTCGGGCGCTGCTGCGTCCGGCTCGTCCCGCTTGATCTTTTCCCCACCCCGCCCCTTCCCGAAATCCTGCGGAGCTGTGTCCTCAAGCGCCGGACGGGCTGATTCATCAGCCCGTCCGGCGCTTGAGGACAGTCTTTTCAGCCGGCGGCAGCCTTACGGGAAGGGGCGGGGAGGGGATAAATCAAACGATGGGCTTCCCGCTCAGCTCGACCCCCGCCGAACGCAGCTCCTCCAGGGCGGCCTCCGTGGTCTCCTCGGCCACCCCGGCCGTCAGGTCGAGCAGGACCTGGGTCCGGAAGCCCTCCCGGGCCGCGTCCAGCGCAGTGGCCCGCACGCAGTGGTCGGTGGCGATACCGACGACATCCACCTCGGACACCTCACGGGCCCGCAGCCACGCCGAGAGCGTGACCCCGTTCTCGTCGACCCCCTCGAACCCGCTGTAGGCGGCCGCGTACGCCCCCTTGTCGAAGACCGCGTCGATCGCCCCGGAGGCGACCGTCGGCGCGAAGTTCGGGTGGAACCCGACCCCCTCCGTGCCCGCCACGCAGTGCGCCGGCCAGTGGTTGCGGAAGTCGGGGTTGTCCGAGAAGTGGTCACCGGGCGCCACGTGGTGGTCGCGGGTGGCGACCACGTGCTGGTAGCAGGCCCCGGCCGTCTGGCCGACCAGATCCGTGATCGCCGCAGCGACGTCCGCGCCACCCGCGACCGCGAGGCTGCCGCCCTCGCAGAAATCGTTCTGCACATCCACGACAATCAGGGCGCGGCGCATGATGGGTTCCTTCAGCTGGAGAGTGCGGCGGGGGCCCGGCCTCATGACCGAGCGTAGAGACTCCAAGTGCGTTGCGGGAGAGGGCATTTGGCTGCTAAGGGACGTTGCGTTGCATGCCCGCTCACCCGGGGTTCATGCGCACTCGGCCGGGCGTACGCCCCTGGAGGCGTACGGCGCGATCACACGTACTCGGTCGGAATGACCGCTTCCCCGCGGGACAGCTGCGTCGCGGACAGCGGCAGCCGGTCGCGGGCGGCCGCATGCCGGTCGCGTACGACGTCGAGCGGTTCCCGAGCCACGATCTCGCCGCCCTTGACCAGCTCTACGAGGAGCTGCTGGTCGGCAAGGTCCGCCGGGACCGGACCGGTGCCGATGACCTCGGCCTCGGCGTGCCCGTCGGAGCCGATGCGGCGCGCGGCCCACTTGCGGCCGCCGATCGAGGACTTGCCGCCGAGCGACTTCTTCGCGACCGCCTCGAGCGGCGCCTTCGGGTCGGCGGACTTCGCGCGGGCCACCAGCTTGTAGACCATCGAGCAGGTGGGGTGCCCGGAGCCGGTCACCAGCTGGGTGCCGACGCCGTACGCGTCCACGGGCGCGGCGGCCAGGGAGGCGATGGCGTACTCGTCGAGGTCGGAGGTGACGGTGATCTTGGTCTTGGTGGCGCCGAGGTCGTCCAGCTGCTGGCGTACCCGGTGGGCGACGAGCAGCAGGTCGCCGGAGTCGATGCGTACGGCGCCCAGCTCGGGCCCGGCGACCTCCACGGCCATCCGGACCGCCTCGGCCACGTCGTACGTGTCCACGAGCAGCGTCGTGCCCCGGCCCAGCGAGTCGACCTGCGCCGTGAAGGCGTCCAGCTCGCTGTCGTGCAGCAGCGTGAAGGCGTGCGCCGAGGTGCCGACGGTGGGGATGTCGTAGCGGAATCCGGCCGCGAGGTCCGAGGTGGAGGTGAAGCCGCCGACGTACGCCGCACGCGAGGCGGCCACCGCGGCCAGCTCGTGCGTGCGCCGCGCGCCCATCTCGATCAGCGGCCGGTCCCCGGCGGCGGACGACATGCGCGAGGCCGCCGCGGCGATCGCCGAGTCGTGGTTGAGGATCGAGAGGATCACGGTCTCCAGGAGCACGCACTCGGCGAAGGAGCCCTCCACCCGCAGGATCGGCGAGCCAGGGAAGTAGATCTCGCCCTCCGGGTAGCCCCAGATGTCGCCGCGGAAGCGGTAGCCGGCGAGCCATTGAAGGGTCGGCTCGTCGACGATGCGGCGCTCGCGCAGGAAGCCGATGACGTCCGCGTCGAAGCGGAAGTTCTCGACCGCGTCCAGGACCCGCCCGGTGCCCGCCACGACGCCGTACCGGCGCCCCTCGGGCAGTCTGCGGGTGAAGACCTCGAAGACCGAGCGCCGCTCGGCCGTGCCGGCCTTCAACGCTGCCTGCAGCATCGTCAGCTCGTAGTGATCCGTGAAAAGCGCCGTCGACGGGACATCCACCGGCAGCCCAAGGTCCGCAGTGTTCATGGCAGGGAGCCTAGCGCACATCTCGTCACTCTGACGATTTCTAGCGCCGTCCAGGGCCGTTTGTGCGGTGCCCGCCCTCAAGTGGCAGCATGGGACAGGTGAGTGTGGCTCCAGATGTGGCTCCCGTAGAGATCGAACGCACCGAATCGGCCGAGGAGGTCTCCGTCGTTGCCGAGCCGGACGTCCCTTGGGTCACGATCGTCCACAACGACCCGGTCAACCTGATGAGCTACGTGACGTATGTCTTCCAGACCTACTTCGGCTATTCGAAGGACAAGGCGCACAAGCTGATGCTCGACGTGCACCACAAGGGCCGCGCCTGCGTCTCCAGCGGGAGCCGCGAGGAGATGGAGCGCGATGTGCAGGCCATGCACGGCTACGGCCTGTGGGCGACGTTGAGCCAGGACCGCAACTGATGGCCGGACACTTCGAGCCGATCCCCGGCGGCGGCGCGGCCGTCGCCCTCGACGAGGTCGAGATCTCCATCCTGCGCTCCCTCGCGGTGCAGCTCCTGGAGCTGATCGGCCCCGGCCCCGGCGGTGAGATCTCCGACGACCCCCTCGCGGAGCTCTTCGCGGAGGGGCCGAGCGAGCCGCCGTCCGACCCGGTCCTGCAACGCCTCTTCCCGGACGCGTACGGCGACCCGGAGGTCGTCCCGGACGACCAACTCAAGGAGTATTCCGCCGAGTTCAGGCGCTTCACGGAGAACGACCTGCGGGCCGGCAAGCGGGAGAACGCCCTCGTGGTCGTACGTTCCCTCGACGCGCTCAGCTCCGGCGGCGAGGGCGGTGCCGTCCTCAAGCTGTCGGTCGAGGAATCCCGGCAGTGGATGGGCACGCTCAACGATCTTCGGCTCGCGGTCGCCTCCCGCCTCGATGTCATCGCCGACGAGGACACGGAGCTGCTCTACCGGCTCCCGGACTCCGACCCGCGCAAGCCGATGGTGATGGCGTACCTCTGGCTCGGCGGGCTGCAGGAGACGCTCGTCGAGACCTTGATGGCCTGATTCGGGACGCCGACGTCCCGGCGATCTTCGCGAGGTGTCCGCTGGGCGATGTGTTCGCTCAGCGGACGCTCAAATCCGCATAACGATCGCGTCACCAAGCGGTAGCCCTTTGGTGCCCCCAGGGACCTTTGTCCCCTTTTTCATGTGCTGTCCGCCACAAAGGTCTTGTTTCTCCCCTGTTGTGCGCGTGATAAATGTTCACGACCACCTGACGGACGCCACCCATGTTCCGGTCAGGGGCGCCCCACCGACGGATCGTCGGTAGGCACAGCTCCATCCACATCCGGGGGGATCGGGACCCGATCCGGGCGCGTACACAAGTACGGCCGGGTCGGCATGGAGAAAGGCGCACCAACATGACCTCAGTGCAGGTCGACAGCAAGTCCGACGGCAATGGGGCCGTGCAGGACGGCGGCCCTGAGGGCACGTCCGGCGAGGGATACCAGCGAGGACTCGGATCCCGTCAGATCCAGATGATCGCGATCGGCGGCGCCATCGGCACCGGCCTGTTCCTCGGTGCCGGCAAGGGCATCTCCAAGGCGGGCCCCAGCCTGATCCTGGCCTACGCCATCGCGGGCCTCGTCATCTTCTTCATCATGCGGGCGCTCGGCGAGCTCCTCATGTACCGCCCGGTGTCGGGCTCCTTCTCCGAGTACGCGCGTGAGTTCGTCGGCCCCTTCATGGGCTTCGTGACCGGCTGGACGTACTGGCTCTTCTGGGTCGTCACCGGGATCACCGAGGTCACCGCGGCGTCCGAGTACATGCAGTTCTGGACCAAGAACGCCGACGGCGTGCTCAATCAGCCGCAATGGGTGTTCGCCCTCATCTTCACCGTCGTGCTCTTCCTCGTGAACCTGGTCTCCGTGAAGCTCTTCGGTGAGCTCGAGTTCTGGTTCTCGATGGTCAAGGTCACCGCGATCATCGGCATGATCCTGATCTGCGCCGGCATCCTCACCGTCGGCTTCTCCGACGCCGGAGACACCGCCTCCATGACGCTGCTGTGGTCCGAGGGCGGGTTCTTCCCCAAGGGCATCGGCTCCACGCTGATGACGCTGCAGCTGGTCATGTTCGCCTTCCTCGCCGTCGAGCTGGTCGGCGTCACCGCGGGCGAGTCCAAGGACCCGAAGACCGTCCTGCCCAAGGCCATCAACGCCGTGCCGTGGCGCATCGCCGTCTTCTACGTCGGCGCGCTGATCATGATCCTTTCGGTGGTGCCCTGGACCCACTTCCAGCCGGGCGTCAGCCCGTTCGTGGCCGCCTTCGAGAAGATGGGCCTCGGCGTCGGCGCCGCCATCGTCAACTTCGTGGTCCTCACCGCGGCGCTGTCCTCCTGCAACTCGGGCATGTACTCCACCGGCCGCATGCTGCGCGACCTCGCGCTCAACGGCCAGGGCCCGAAGGTCTTCACCAAGCTCACCAAGAACGGCCTGCCGCTCATCGGCACCAGCGTCTCCGCCTCGCTGATGCTCGTCGGCGTCTGGATCAACTACGAGTTCCCCGGTGAGGCGTTCAACTACGTCGTCTCCTTCGCGACCATCTCCGGCATGTGGGCCTGGATCGCGATCCTGGTCAGCCAGATCAAGTACCGCCGCAAGGCCGACCGCGGGGAGCTCCCGCAGTCCACCTTCAAGGCACCCGGTGCCCCGTACACCAGCTGGTTCGCGCTGCTCTTCATCGGCATGGTGATCGTGCTGATGGGCATCGACAAGGACTCGCGGATCTCGCTGTACGCGGCCCCGCTCTGGGCCCTGATCCTGGGCGTCGGCTACCTCGCCATCCAGCGCAAGAACGGCTCGGGAACCCCCTCGGTCAACGCGCAGACCGAGGACGCCAAGAGCTAGCGATCGTCCGGGACGGGCGCTTCCTGCCGGGTGCCCGTCCCGTGCCTGCGTCTCATGAGCCCGTCTCATGAACGCGTCTCACCAGATGGGCCGTGGATCTCAGATCCACGGCCCATCTGCTTATTCTCATGGGCATGCTCACCATCACCCAGGCGCTGCACGACCAGCTCGTCGCCCACGCCCGCAAGGACCACCCCGACGAGGCGTGCGGCGTCATCGCGGGCCCGGCCGGCTCGGACCGGCCGGAGCGCTTCATCCCGATGCTGAACGCGGCCCGCTCGCCCACGTTCTACGAGTTCGACTCCGGCGACCTGCTCAAGCTGTACCGCGAGATGGACGACCGGGACGAGGAGCCCGTCGTCGTCTACCACTCGCACACGGCGACCGAGGCGTACCCCTCCCGGACCGACATCTCGTACGCCAACGAGCCCGGCGCGCACTACGTCCTGGTGTCGACCGCCGACGAGGACGAGGCGGGCCCGTTCCAGTTCCGCTCGTTCCGGATCGTCGACGGCGAGGTCACCGAGGAAGACGTCAGGGTCGTACAGGCATACTGAGCTTCGACCTTGAGGCGGCAGGAGCCAGGAACCCGGTGCGAATCCGGGACGGTCCCGCCACTGTGACCCCACCTTTTGCCGGTGGGGGAGTCAGGAACTGACCTGCCGCCTTCTTCCACGCAACTCGAGGGGACGCGGAAATCCCCTTCAGGAGGCAGCTCAGCCATGCCCCGGCCCCTGCGCGCACTCGTCGCGACCCTGGCCCTGCTCACCCCGCTCACGGCCTGTGCCGGCGCTCCCGGAGGCGGTGACAAGCCCGCGGCCGAGGCCGCCGGGTTCCCGTACACGGTGAACAACTGCGGGGTGAAGACCACCTTCTCGGCGCCGCCCGAGCGTGCGGTCACACTGAACCAGCACGCCACCGAGGTGCTGCTCGAACTCGGCCTGGCGGACCGGATCGCGGGCACGGCGTATCTGGACGACAAGGTCCTGCCCAAGTACGCGAAGGACTACGAGGCCCGGCCGGTGCTCGCCGCCGAGTACCCCTCGTACGAGAAGCTCCTGGCCGCGAATCCCGACTTCGTCTACGGCGGCTACGCGAGCGCCTTCGCGGCGAGCGAGGGCCGGTCGCGGGCGGCCCTCGCCAAGTCCGGGATCGAGACCCGCCTCAACGTCGAGAACTGCGCGGGCGGCCGGGCGGTGACCATGAAGGACGTCTACCGCGAGGTCCGCGAGGCGGGGTCCACCTTCGGGGTACGGGCCCGGGCGGACCGCTGGGTGGCGGGGGCCGAGCGTGAAGTCGCTGCCACGGCCGAGCAGTTGAAGGGTACGAAGCCCCTGTCGGTCTTCGTCTACGACAGCGGCGACAAAACGGCCTTCACGGCGGGCGGCAAGGGCATCGGCAACGAGATCATCACCCGCGCCGGGGGCCGCAACGTCTTCGCCGACCTCGACAAGTCCTTCGGCGACGCGTCCTGGGAGAACGTGGTCGAGCGGGCCCCCGAAGTGATCGTGATCTACGACTACGGCGGCACCACGGTCGCCCAGAAGAAGCGCCGCCTCCTGGCGGACCCGGCCCTGGCCGACGTCCCGGCCATCAAGAACAAACGCTTCGCGGTACTCCCGCTGTCGGACGCGGTGCTGGGCGTACGGGCGCCGGCAGCGACAGCAAGGCTGGCGGCTCAACTCCACCCGGACGCGACGAAGTGAGCAGCGGACCGGGACCAACGGGGGAGCAAACCTCGCAGGGCGCTTCCTCACTCTCCCCGCGGGCGGGCGAGCGGGGGCCGCAGGGCGCCGCCCCACCCTCCCCGCGGTCGGGGGAGCAAACTTCGCAGGGCGCTTCCTCACTCTCCCCGCGGGCGGGCGAGCGGGGGCCGCAAGGCGCTTCCCCACCCTCCCCGCCAACCCTGCGGGCAGGCGTGCCCCAGGGCGACGTCCCACCCCCACTTCCCTTGCGGGCAGGCGTGCCCCAGGACGCGCCCCCGCCCTCCCCGCTCCCGCCCAACCTGCGGGCAGGCGTGCCGCAGGGCGGCACGGGTGGGCGCAGCCGAAGGTGCCGCATGCCGTTGCAGAGGGGCGATGGGGGTCTACCCCTGGGCCGGAGGTGCCGCAGGCCTTTGCAAAGGGGCGATGGGGGGCTACCTCCAGGCCGAAGGCGCCGCATGCCGATGAAGCGGGGCCACGGGGGCCGGCCCCCGTACGCCCTGGTCATAGCCATACTCGTCGTCGCCCTGGCTGCAGCCACAGTCGCCGGACTCGCCCTGGGCCCAGTAAGAATCGCCCCGACCGAAGTGGTCGAGATCCTCACGGGCCAGGCAAGGCCCAGCCCCTTCCGCACCATCGTCCTCGACGTAAGACTCCCCAGGGTCCTGCTCGGCGCAGCCGTCGGCGCGGGCCTGGCCGTAATCGGAGCCGTGCTGCAAGCCCTCGTGCGGAACCCCCTGGCCGACCCCTTCCTCCTGGGAGTGTCGTCCGGAGCGAGCGCCGGCGCAGTCGGCGTCATCGTCCTGGGCGGCAGCCTGGGCCTCGCGGGCGTGGCCACGACCCTCACCATCCCGGCCGCCTCCTTCGCGGGAGCCCTCGCCAGCCTGGCCCTGGTCTACGCCCTGGCCAGAAGTGGCGCCGGCGGCTTCACCACCGGCCGTCTGATCCTCGCCGGAGTGGCGGTCGCGTACATTCTCTCCGCCCTGACCAGCCTCCTCCTCGTCACCTCGGCCCGCGCCGACCACCTCCAGGAAGTCCTCTACTGGACCCTCGGCGGCCTCGGCAGCGCCCGCTGGGACATGCTCGCCCTGCCCCTGACCGCCCTCGCCGCGGGCACCGCACTCCTGCTCGCCCTGGCCCGCCCCCTCGACCTGCTCCTCGTCGGCGAGGAGGGCGCCACCGTCCTCGGCCTCGACACGGCCCGCTTCCGCCGAGCGATCTTCGTGCTCGCCTCCCTCCTCACCGGCGTCCTCGTCGCGTACAGCGGAGCGATCGGCTTCGTCGGCCTGATGGTCCCGCACGCCGCCCGCATGCTCGTCGGTGCCGCCCACCGCAGGCTGCTCCCCGTCGCGGCCCTGACCGGCGCCGTCTTCCTGGTCGCAGCCGACCTCGCCGCCCGCACGGTCGCCGCCCCGCAGGACATCCCGGTCGGCATCCTCACGGCCCTCACCGGAGGCCCGTTCTTCCTCTGGCTGCTGCACCGCAGCCGCACCTCCGAAGGGTCCTAGGCGGCGACGATGCTGCGTACCGAAGCACTCGGCTACGAGACGACCGGCGGCCGCACCCTCGTCGACGCGGTCACCCTGCACGCCGACAAGGGCGAGACCGTGGGCCTCGTCGGCCCCAACGGCAGTGGAAAGACCACCCTGTTGAGATGCGTCTACGGCACCCTCGCCCCCACCTCCGGCCGCGTCCTCCTAGACGGCGAGGACCTGCGTACGCACTCCACCAAGGCCCGCGCCCGCCGCATCGCCACCGTCCCGCAGGACGGGCAGGCCGGCTTCGAGCTGACCGTCCAGCAGGTCGTCGCGATGGGCCGCTCCCCGCACAAGAGCTTCTGGGAGCAGGACACCCCGCACGACGAGACGCTCGTACGCGAGGCCCTCGCCGAGGTCGGCGTCGCGGACCTCGCCCAGCGCCCCTTCGACCGGCTCTCCGGCGGCGAACGCCAACGCGCCCTGGTGGCAAGGGCGTTGGTGCAGGATCCAGACCTGCTCGTCCTCGACGAACCCACCAACCACCTGGACATCCGCTACCAGCTGCAGATTCTCGGCCTGGTCCGCACCCTCGGCACCACCAACCTCCTCGCCCTGCACGACCTGAACCTGGCCGCGTACTACTGCGACCGCCTCTACGTCCTCCAGGACGGCCGCGCCGTGGCATCCGGCCCGCCCGGCGACGTGCTCACCCCGGACCTCCTGGCCTCGGTGTACGGGGTGAACGCCGAGGTCACGGTGCATCCGACGACCGGCGCGCCCACGGTCACCTACCTGCCGGGCCCGGCTCCCACTGCGGCCCCCGCCCCTCAGGTGCCGGTGGAGGTGTCCGAGTAGCGGACGATTTTCGTCCAGCATTCGAGATCACATTCCGGAATGCGGGAGGGGAATCGATACGATGAGCCCATGGTTATCGACGACGTGAACGACAAGACGCCGGGCATGCTGCTCGTGGCGCGCCTTCACGTCGACCTGTGCAGGATCGGCAGCGCCATCTGTCCGCGCTGACCCCTGCCGTCATCCGGCCGTGAGCCGAGGCGCGCCCGTCCGCGTACCACCCCCGTTTCCACCGGTCTCCCCGGGCAGAAATGCCTGGCCAGGCCGTGCGTGCCACCGACTACGAAACTTCCGACAGGAGCCCAGCCATGGCCATCGAGGTCCGCATCCCGACCATCCTCCGCACCTACACCGACGGCGAGAAGGCCGTGAACGGCAGCGGAGCCACCCTTGCCGACCTCTTCGCCGACCTCGAGACCCGGCACACGGGCATCCAGGCCCGCATCGTGGACGGCGAGCAGCTGCGCCGCTTCGTGAACGTGTACCTGAACGACGAGGACGTCCGCTTCCTGGACGGCATCTCCACCAAGCTCGCCGACGGCGACAACGTCACGATCCTCCCCGCGGTCGCCGGCGGTTCGGTCTGACATGCGGTACGACTCCCCGCTCGCCGCGGTGGGCAACACGCCCCTCGTCCGCCTGCCGCGGCTGTCCCCGTCCGCCGACGTACGGATCTGGGCCAAGCTCGAGGACCGCAACCCGACCGGCTCGGTCAAGGACCGCCCCGCGCTCCACATGATCGAACAGGCCGAGAAGGACGGCCGGTTGACGCCCGGCTGCACCATCCTCGAGCCGACGTCCGGCAACACCGGCATCTCGCTCGCGATGGCGGCCCGGCTCAAGGGCTACCGCATCGTCTGCGTCATGCCCGAGAACACCTCGTCCGAGCGGCGCGAACTCCTCGCCATGTGGGGCGCGGAGATCATCTCCTCGCCGGCGGCGGGCGGTTCCAACACGGCGGTACGCGTCGCCAAGGAGCTCTCCGCCGAGCACCCGGACTGGGTGATGCTCTACCAGTACGGCAACCCGGACAACGCGGGCGCGCACTACGCCACGACCGGCCCCGAGATCCTCGCCGACCTGCCCTCGATCACGCACTTCGTGGCGGGGCTCGGCACGACGGGGACGCTCATGGGCGTGGGCCGCTTCCTGCGCGAGCAGAAGCCGGACGTGAAGATCGTCGCCGCCGAGCCGCGCTATGACGACCTCGTCTACGGTCTGCGCAACCTGGACGAGGGCTTCGTCCCCGAGCTGTACGACGAGACCGTCCTGACCACCCGCTTCTCGGTCGGCTCGGTCGACGCGGTGACGCGTACGCGGGAACTCCTGCAGCAGGAGGGCATCTTCGCGGGTGTGTCGACCGGTGCCGCCCTGCACGCGGCCATCGGCATGGGCAACAAGGCGGTGCGTGCGGGGGAGTCGGCGGACATCGCGTTCGTCGTGGCCGACGGGGGCTGGAAGTACCTGTCGACCGGGATCTACACGGCGGCCACCACGGAGGACGCGGTGGCGGCGCTGCACGGCCAGCTCTGGGCTTGATTTCTTCCCCACCCCGCCCCTTCCCGAAATCCTGCGGAGCTGTGTCCTCAAGCGCCGGACGGGCTGACAAAGTCAGCCCGTCCGGCGCTTGAGGACAGTCTTTGCAGCCGGCGGCAGCCTTACGGGAAGGGGCGGGGAGGGGCCGAAATAGACCTCAGCCCAACAACTCCCGCACCACGGGCACCAGTTCGCGGAACGCCTTCCCGCGATGGCTGATCGCGTTCTTCTCCTCGGCCGTCATCTCCGCACAGGTCCGCGACTCCCCGTCGGGCTGCAGGATCGGGTCGTACCCGAAGCCGCCCGACCCCGACGGCGCATGCCGCAGCACCCCCCGAAGGCGACCTTCGACAACCCGCTCCGTCCCGTCCGGCAGGGCCAACGCAGCCGCGCACGCGAAGTGCGCCCCCCGATGCGGATCGGCGATGTCCCCGAGCTGCGCAAGCAGAAGCTCCAGGTTCGCCACGTCGTCCCCGTGCCGCCCGGCCCACCGGGCCGAGAAGATCCCGGGCGCACCCCCGAGCACGTCCACGCACAGCCCGGAGTCGTCCGCGACCGCGGGCAGCCCGGTCGCCTGGGCCAGGGCATGGGCCTTGAGCAGCGCGTTCTCGGCGAACGTGACGCCGGTTTCCTTGACATCGGGGATGTCGGGATAGGCGTCCGCGCCGACGAGGTCATGGGTGAGCCCTGCGTCGGCGAGGATCGCTTTGAGTTCGGTGATTTTCCCGGCGTTGCGGGTGGCGAGGATCAGGCGCGTCATGCCCCGATTATCGGCCCTGCGCCGGCCCGCCGGGTTCAGCGGGTCAGGACGTGCAGGCCTTGGTGATCTCGCCGGAGGCATCCAGGACGGGCCCGAGGTCCGGGGTGTTGTCGCCGTTCTTGATGGCGGTCCGGACGTTGTCCACGGCCTTCTGAAGGTCGTTGACGCCCTTGTCGACATCGACGTTGTCCGTCTTGTCGGTGATCTCGCCGAGGTTCTCGTCGATCCGGTCGAGCGCCTTGTCCGCCTGGAGCGGGTTCTCGGCGGCGTCCTGTGCCGCCTGCTGCAGATCGGACACGCTGCCCGCGATGGCGTGGGCCGTCTGGGCGCAGTCGAGGGCCTTCTCGACCGCGCTGCAGCTGATGGCGAGTGGCGCGACAAGGGCCACGGTGGCGACGGCTATGGCGGTACGGCGGCGGCGCAAGGCCATGGAACGTTCCCCTCCCTGAACCGGACGGGCGCACGGATGTGCCCGTACGCCCGTATCCGGATCCCGTATCTGTATGAACGCCCGCAGGGGCGTGCCTGGTTGCGTGGCGGCCGATCTTCGCAGGCGGCCGGCCGCCCCGGCCGGGGCGGTCAGCGCGCGAGCGTCTCCTCGAGGGCCTTGCGCTGCAGCGCGGCGAGCTCGTCGCAGCCGCCGACGGCGAGGTCGAGGATCGAGTTCAGCTCGTCGCGGGCGAAGGGCTCGGCCTCGGCGGTGCCCTGGACCTCGACGAAGCGGCCGTCGCCGGTGCAGACGACGTTCATGTCGGTGTCGGCGCGTACGTCTTCCTCGTAACAGAGGTCGAGGAGCGGTACGCCGCCGACGATGCCGACGCTGACCGCGGAGACGGTGCCGGTGAGGGGCTGGCGGTTGGCCCGGATGAGCTTCTTGCCCTGGGCCCAGGAGACGGCGTCGGCGAGGGCGACGTACGCGCCGGTGATGGCGGCGGTGCGGGTGCCGCCGTCGGCCTGCAGGACGTCGCAGTCGAGGACGATGGTGTTCTCGCCGAGGGCCTTGTAGTCGATGACGGCGCGCAGCGAGCGGCCGATCAGTCGGCTGATCTCGTGCGTACGCCCGCCGATCTTGCCGCGGACGGACTCGCGGTCGCCGCGGGTGTTGGTGGAGCGGGGGAGCATCGAGTATTCGGCGGTGACCCAGCCCTCGCCGCTGCCCTTGCGCCAGCGCGGGACGCCCTCGGTGACGGAGGCGGTGCAGAAGACCTTGGTGTCACCGAAGGAGATGAGCACGGAGCCTTCGGCGTGCTTGCTCCATCCGCGTTCGATGGTGATGGGGCGGAGCTGTTCGGGGGTGCGACCGTCGATACGAGGCATTGAGGACATGCCGTCGAGCCTATCGGCATGCGAGAAGGCCCCGTTCCGGTCGTCCGGATCGGGGCCTTCTCGGAACTCAATGGGCCGCTGGGCCCAGTGGGTTCAAAGGCTCACATCATGTCTTCGATGTCGGCGGCGATCGGGTCGGCGTCGGTGCCGATGACGACCTGGATCGCGGTGCCCATCTTGACGACGCCGTGGGCGCCGGCGGCCTTGAGGGCGGCTTCGTCGACCTTGGCGGGGTCGACGACCTCGGTGCGAAGGCGGGTGATGCAGCCCTCGATCTCCTCGATGTTGTCGATACCGCCGAGCCCGGCGACGATCTTCTCAGCCTTGGTGGCCATGTCTTTCTCCCTGTTCACGTAACGCAGCCTCGGCCCACCGCGTGGTCCGTTTCGTCACGGTAACGCACGGTTGGCGCAACTTCGCGGGCGGTGACACCGCCCGTACCCAAAGATGGCGAGCACGAGGACCGACCCCGTCCCGCAACTGGTCTACACCAGTTTCCAACGACAGCCAAACGCGGCTTGTTCCGGGAGGACGACCATGAGCACGAATGCCGCGGCCGCAGCCAAACCGAGTCATTGGGGGAACCTCCTCCAAGGGCTCCAGAAGATGGGCCGCAGCCTGCAACTGCCCATCGCCGTGCTCCCTGCGGCGGGCATCGTGAACCGGCTCGGCCAGCCCGACGTCTTCGGCGCCGACGGCCTCGGCTGGACCAACGTCGCCAAGGTCTTCGCGGGCGCGGGCGGCGCGCTGCTCGATGCCACCCTCGGTCTGCCCCTGCTGTTCTGCATCGGTGTCGCGATCGGCATGGCCAAGAAGGCCGACGGTTCGACCGCGCTCGCGGCAGTGGCCGGATTCCTCGTCTACCGGGGCGTGCTGAACCAGTTCCCGGTGGACTGCCCGGACGGCCAGGCCCTCGCGGGCAACCAGTGCGTCGACTACGCGGCGAAAGCCGCCGCCAATGCGACGTACCAGAACCCGGGCGTCTTCGGCGGCATCATCATGGGTCTGCTCGCCTCGTTCTTCTGGGTCCGCTTCCACCGCACCAAGCTGATCTCCTGGCTCGGCTTCTTCAACGGCCGCCGGCTCGTCCCGATCATCATGGCGTTCGTCGGCATCGTCTTCGCCGTGCTCTGCCTGTGGGTCTGGCCGCCGATCGGTGACGCCCTGGAAAGCTTCTCCAGCTGGCTGGAGGGACTGGGGGCCGTGGGGTCGGGCATCTTCGGCGTCGTCAACCGCGGCCTGCTGGTGATCGGCCTCCACCAGTTCCTGAACGTGCCGATGTGGTTCCAGTTCGGCTCGTACACCAAGCCCGACGGCCAGGTCGTGCACGGCGACATCAACATGTTCCTCAGCGGCGACCCCAGTGCGGGCATCTATCAGACGGGCTTCTTCCCGATCATGATGTTCGCCCTCCCGGCGGCCTGCCTCGCGATGGTCCACTGCGCACGGCCCGAGCGGCGCAAGGTGGTCGGCGGCATGATGCTTTCGCTGGCGCTGACCTCGTTCGTCACGGGGATCACCGAGCCGATCGAGTACTCCTTCATGTTCGTCGCGCCCGTCCTGTACGCGGTCCACGCGGTGCTCACCGGCGTCTCGATGACGGTGACCTGGGCCTTGGGCGTCAAGGACGGCTTCAGCTTCTCCGCGGGTCTGATCGACTACGCCATCAACTGGGGCCTGGCGACGAAGCCCTGGATGATCATTCCGATCGGCCTGTGCTTCGCGGCCGTGTACTACGCGATCTTCCGCTTCGCGATCACCAAATGGAACCTGCCGACCCCGGGCCGAGAACCCGAGGAAGAGGCGGCGGAGCTGGAACGGGAGAACGTCAAGTAGTCGCCTGAGGCGCCCTATTGTGCTTCCGGAGAGTGACCAAAGGCCCTTGAACCGCAGTCGGTTCGAGGGTCTTTTGTCATGCATGTCCCGATGTGTTCCAGGCCACTGGAATCGCAGGTTCCTTATCTGACCTTCACCGTGCTACAACAGGTCTACACCACTAATTGGTGTAGACCACATGGCCTTGTCCGGGCCGTGTCTTCTGAGCGACGTCGCCGTCCCCCACTTGTCCTCTGGCGGCGTCATGCCCACTGGAGGAAGTTGTGTCCACGGCTGCCGCACCTGCGGCAAAGAAGCGCTCCAGCGTGATGTCGGTCATGCAGCGCATCGGCCGCAGCCTCATGCTGCCCGTCGCGGTGATGCCCGCAGCCGCGCTGCTCGTGCGTCTCGGCGCCACCGACATGCTCGGCCGGGAGTCCTTCCCGACCTGGATCACCAAGATCGCCGGCTACATGGCGGCCGGTGGTGGCGCGATCATCGACAACATCGCGATCCTGTTCTGCGTGGGTATCGCGATCGGCTTCGCCAAGAAGTCGGACGGCTCGACCGCCCTCGCGGCCGTCGCCGGTTACCTCGTCTTCCAGAAGGTGCTCGCCACCTTCACGGACAGCAACCTGAAGCAGATCGAGACCGTCGTCGACGGAAAGGTCGCCCTGGTCGACGCCCCCGTCAACGCCGGTGTCCTCGGCGGTGTCGTCATGGGCATCGTCGTTGCCCTGCTCTACCAGAAGTTCTACCGGACCAAGCTGCCCGACTGGGCCGGCTTCTTCGGTGGCCGCCGCCTGGTCCCGATCCTGTCGTCCTTCGCGGGCCTGGTCATCGGCATCCTCTTCGGCCTCATCTGGCCGGTCCTCGGCACGGGTCTGCACAACTTCGGTGAGTGGCTGGTCGGTTCGGGCTCCGTCGGTGCCGGCATCTTCGGTGTCGCCAACCGTGCGCTGATCCCCGTCGGCATGCACCACCTGCTCAACTCCTTCCCGTGGTGGCAGGCCGGCACCTACGAGGGCGCCAGCGGCGACATCCCGCGCTTCCTCGCCGGTGACCCGTCCGCCGGACAGTTCATGACCGGCTTCTTCCCGATCATGATGTTCGCCCTCCCGGCGGCATGCCTCGCGATCACCCACTGCGCCCGCCCCGAGCGTCGCAAGATCGTCGGCGGCATGATGTTCTCCCTCGCGCTCACCGCCTTCATCACGGGCATCACCGAGCCGATCGAGTTCACCTTCATGTTCATCGCGCCGGTCCTCTACGCGATCCACGCGGTCCTGACCGGTGTCTCCATGGCGCTCACCTGGGCCCTCGGCATGAAGGACGGCTTCGGCTTCTCGGCCGGTGCCATCGACTACCTGCTGAACTTCAGCAAGGAGAACACGCAGAACCCGCTGGGCCTGGCCCTGGTCGGCCTCTGCTTCGCCGCGGTCTACTACGTGGTCTTCCGCTTCGCGATCACCAAGTGGAACCTCCCGACGCCGGGCCGTGAGTCCGACGAGGAGCTCGCCGAGCTGGAGAAGGCAGAGGCGAAGTAAGCCTCTGTCCCACTCGGGACCAAAGCCCCCGGTCGTTGGTACCAACGACCGGGGGCTTTGTCATGCAATGCCGCATACCGTCGATATATGACGACCCGAATCCTCGACCTCGACCGCGAACAGCTCTCCGCCCTCCGAGGCCGAGAGCTCACCGCCGCCGTCGCCGCCGCCGAAGGCCGCACCATGATCGGCGAGGTCTTCGCCGAGCGTGCCGCGATGATCCCCAACCCCGGTGGCCGCGGCGTGCACAACATGGAGCTCGTCTCCGCCTTCGGCGCCGACATCGTCATCCTCAACCTCATCGAGCGCGCCTGGGACGGCGAGAAGCTCGACCTGCCGGGCCTCGGCACCTTCACCTCGATCGCCGACCTCGCCGCGTACATCGGCCGCCCCGTAGGCATCAACCTCGAACCCGGCGACGTACCGGAAATCCGCCGTGCCAAGCCCGAGCACGCCAAGAAGCTCATCGACATGGGCGCCGCGATGCTCTGCATCACCGCCAACCCCGGCACCGGCGGCTCCTTCGAGGGCATGGCCCGCGTCACCGAGGAGCTGCGCAGCGGTCTCGGTGACGACGTCGCGCTGTGGAGCGGCAAGATGCACCACGCGGGTCACGTCGAGCGGGTCACCACCGCCAAGCTGACCGCCCTGGTCGACGCGGGCGCCGACGGCGTCGTCATGCCGCTGCCCGGCACCATGCCCGGCGTCACCAAGGAACTGGCCGCCAAGGCGGTCGCCGCGGTGCAGGACGCGGGCGCGATCGTGATGGGTGCGATCGGTACGAGCCAGGAGGGCTCGCACCGCAACATCGTTCCCCAACTCGCCCTCAACGCCAAGGAGATCGGCTTCGACGCCCATCACTTCGGCGACTCGTACATCCCCGGCATGTGCGACCCGGAGGTCTTCTACGACTACTCCGTCGCCATCCGCGGCCGCCGCCACACCTGGAACCGCATGGCCATCAGCGGCCGCGGCTTCCGCACCACCGAGCGTTAGATCTCGTACGTCGCGCCCGGGCGGGCCAGTTCGACGGGGCCGTCGAACGCCGCCCGTGCGTCGGCGAGGTTCACCTGGCCGTCCGTCCACGGCGGAATGTGCGTGAGGACGAGGCGCCCGGCCTCCGCCCGCCGCGCGGACTCGCCCGCCTCGCGGCCGTTGAGGTGCAGATCGGGAATGTCTTCCTTGCCGTGCGTGAACGACGCCTCGCACAGGAACAGGTCGCTCCCCGCGGCCAGTTCGTCGAGCTGCGTGCACACGCCCGTGTCCCCGGAGTACGTCAACGTACGGCCGTCGTGCTCGATCCGGATCGCGTACGCCTCCACCGGATGGCACACCTTCTCCGTGCGCACCGCGAACGGGCCGATGTCGAACGACCCCGACTTCAGCGTCTGGAAGTCGAAGACCTCACTCATCGACGACGCCGACGGGGTGTCCGCGTACGCCGTGGTCAGCCGCTGCTCCGTGCCCTCCGGCCCGAACACCGGAATGGCGCCGGCCCGGCCGCCCTCGTGCCGGTAGTAGCGGGCCACGAAATAGCCGCACATGTCAATGCAGTGATCGGCGTGCAGATGGCTCAGGAAGATCGCATCGAGATCGTAGAGACCACAGTGACGCTGCAGCTCGCCCAGGGCACCGTTGCCCATGTCGAGGAGCAGCCGGAAGCCGTCGGCCTCGACGAGGTAGCTCGAGCAGGCCGAATCCGCGGACGGAAACGACCCCGAGCAGCCGACGACAGTGAGCTTCATGGAGCGGGGACCTCCGCGCTGGCAGGACGGACGGGGGCTATGCGGCTTCGGTGGTGCGGTTCGTCGAGCGTAAGGCGCAAAAGGACCCGTCGTTCCTACCTCCCCGGGCGTTGTGGGGGAACTCACCTGCGCTGTCACCGGTTCGGGGGGCTCCTCGACGAGGCGTGCGGGGCTCTTGCGGTACCGCGCGCGGGGGCGTGGGCGCACCGGTACCGTCGAAGGCATGGACACGTCCTGGTGGCTCGCGCTGGCCGCCGTGGTCGCGATCGCGCTGGTCGCGGCGCTGGCGGACGGATGGGGCCGTTCCCGGCGCCGGCCCGAGGGCCGGACCCGGCCGCCGTCGCGCCCGCGCGGGCCGGTCCGCCTGCCCAAGCGCAGGCCCCAGCCGGGCGAGATCTGGTGGGCCGACGTGCCCTTCGAGGACGGCCCGGGATCGAAGGACCGGCCCTGCCTGGTCCTGTCCGTACGGGGCGAATCGGTGCTCGTCGCGAAGATCACCAGCAAGTACCACGACGAACGCGCCGGCGTGATCCCGCTGCCCCCGGGTTCGGTGGGCGACGCCCACGGCCGGGCCAGCTTCCTGGAGACGGACGAGCTCAGGGAGGTGCCGCTGTGGGAGTTCCGGCGGCGGGTGGGGGTCGCGGATCCGGTGGTGTGGGATCAGGTGCGGTATCTGGCGGGGTAGCCGACGGCCCGGGTGTGGCGAAGGTGAGCGGGCCCAGGCGTGACGAAGGCCCGGCTCGCGCACACGGCGGGCCGGGCCTTCGATGCCATGCCTTCGATTCGATGATCAAAGTGGGCCCGGTGGGACTCGAACCCACGACACACCGGACCTAAACCGGCGCCCTCTAGCCTGCTGGGGTACGGGCCCGCAGCGCCGCCCACTCTACTGGGCAGTCCTACGCGTCCCCCAACTCTTTCCGATCGTCCGCCCGCTTCTCCAGCTTCGCCTGCCGCCGCTCCTCCTTGAGCCGCAGCCGCTCCGCCTTCGGGAGCTTGCGCTCGACGCCGACTCCGCCCCAGAAGGCGAAGCCCGTGACGATCACCCGTGGAGCGCCGGGCTCGCCGGGCTCGCCGAGGTGCCGCTGGTCGAAGCCGCCCATCAGGCCGAAGCCGCGGACCACGACCTCCACGCCCGGGGGGACGATGACACTCATGCCGCCCATGATGGCGACGCAGTTGATGGTGACCTCGGGTGCGGCGAAGTTCGCCTCGCGCAGGTCGATTTCGCCGCCGCCCCAGAAGGCGAAGCAGTTGAAGCGGCGCGGCACCGTCCAGCTGCCCTTGCGGCTGAAGCCGGACATGATGGCGACGCCGCCGGCGGACGTGCCCTCGCCGCCGACGATGCGGTCCGCCCAGCCGCCGGTGGGAGCGGGGACGGGTGCCGCCCCCGTGGTGGCCGGCAGATCGCGGGTGAGAGGTTCCAACTCGCCGTACGTACGCGCCTTGTACGTCGCGTCGAGGCGTTCCTCGAACTCCTCCATGTCCAGTCGGCCTTCGGCGACCGCGTCCCGCAGTCGTTCGACGACGCGCTCGCGGTCGGCGTCGGAGGCTCGCAGTTCGGGGAGGTCATCCGTCATACAAGTCAGCCTAGCGATGCGGCCCGGTCCGCGTACATCTTGGCGATCACCGTCTCGATGTCGGGCTCGCGGATGGACAGGTCCAGGAGCGGGAAGGACGAGGCGATCTCCGTGACGACAGGGGCGGCAGAGGCGGAGGCGGGGATGGCCAGCCACTGGCGGGGGCCCTCGACCTTCACCACCCGGGCGCCCTTGACGTCCAGCGCGGGCAACTCCCGTTCCAGGTCGACCACGAGCGTGCGTTCGCTCTCGCCCACCTCGTGGAGTCCGGCGAGGGCGCCGTCGTACATGAGACGGCCGTGGTCGATGACCATGACGCGCTTGCAGAGCTGCTCGATGTCCTGCAGGTCGTGGGTGGTGAGGAGGACCGTGGTGCCGGACTCGGAGTTCAAGTCCCGCAGAAAACCCCGGACCTTGGCCTTGCTGACCACGTCGAGGCCGATGGTCGGCTCGTCGAGATAGAGGATCTCGGGGTCGTGCAGCAGGGCGGCCGCGATGTCGCCGCGCATGCGCTGGCCGAGGGAGAGCTGGCGGACCGGGGTGTCCAACAGGTCGGCCAGTTCGAGGAGTTCGACGCAACGGTCGAGGTTCGCGCGGAAGCGGGCGTCGGGGATGCGGTACATGCGGTGCATCAGGCGGTACGAGTCGATCAGGGGCAGGTCCCACCACAGGGTGGTGCGCTGGCCGAAGACGACGCCGATGCGCCGGGCGAGCCGGGTACGCTCGCGGGCCGGCTCGATCCCGGCGACGCGCAGACGGCCGCCGCTCGGGGTGAGGATGCCGGTGAGCATCTTGATGGTGGTGGACTTACCCGCGCCGTTGGGCCCGATGTAGCCGACCATCTCGCCGCGCGGGACGGAGAAGGAGATGCCGTCGACGGCGCGTACTTCGTGGCGCTCGCGGCGCAGGAAGCCGGTCTTCTTCCGTACGTCGAAGACCTTCTTCACGCCGTCGAGTTCGATGAATTTGTCCATCGGTGACATCAACTCCCGGTGCTGCGATAGGAACGAAGCCCGGCCCGCCACGCCAGCGCGGCAAGACCGCAGCAGACGACGGCCACCACCGGGGGCAGGAACGCGAGCCAGTCGGGCAACCCCAGCGGATCCTCGCGGTCGAGCACGTAGAGCGCGGGCAGCCAGTTGACGAAGGCGAGCGGCAGGACGAAGGTGACGCCGCGCACCAGGTCCTGCGCGAAGATCGAGGGCGGGTACTGCAGGAGCGTATTGCCGCCGTACGTAAAGGAGTTCTGCACCTCGGAGGCGTCCTGCGCGACGAACTGGAAGGCCGCTCCGGCGACGTACAGCGAGGCGTAGATGCCCGCGCCGCTGAGCAGCATCACCGGCAGCATGAGCACCTTGAGCGGCGTCCAGTCGATGTCGGCGACGACGAGGGCGTACCCGAGGACGAGCAGGCCTTGGGTGACGCGGCCGAGCCGGCGCAGCCCGAACCGGTCGGCGGCGACCTGGGCGAGGACGGGGGCCGGGCGGACGAGGAGCGTGTCGAGGGTGCCGTCGCGGACGCGCCTGCCGAGCCGGTTCATGGAGCCCATGGCGAGATCGGCGAGGCCGAAGGACGTGCTGGTGGTGCCGTACAGGAAGGCGATCTCGCCGAGCGTGTAGCCGCCGAGCGCGTCGATGTGCGAGAACATCAGCAGGATCGCGACGAAGTCGAAGGCCGTCGCGACGAAGTTGCCGAACGCGGTCAGCGCGAAGGACGCGCGGTACGTCATCGTCGAGCGCACCCACATGGCGACGATCATCGAGTACGTACGCAGCCCATGGGTGAGGCCACCGGTGTGGTCGACCCGGTCAACCACCTTGCACCACCACCCTCTTGGTGGCCGCGGCCTGCAGCGCCCGCCCGGCGCCGAGCAGCGCCACGGCCCAGCCGGCCTGGAACGCGTACGCCTGCAGGAGCCCCCAGCCGGCGTGCTTGCCGAGGAAGACGTCGGCGGGGACCTGGAGCAGCGCGGACCACGGCAGGGCGCGGGCGATCTCGCCGAAGACGCCCGGGAAGACGTTGAGCGGCAGCAGCATGCCGGAGAAGAACGCGCTGGCGAGCCACGCCATCTGGGCCGCCCCGGCACCGTCCATCAGCCAGAACGCGGACAGCGCGACGAGGTAGCGGATCGCGAAACTGACGACGACGCCGAGCGTGACGGCGACGAGGAAGGCGAGCCAGGGCCAGGCGGAGCCCGGCAGGGCGAGGTCGAAGGCGAGGGCTCCGACGGCCATGGGGATGATGCCACGGCCGATGAGCTGGAAGGTGGCGCGCCCCAAGTCGGCTGCGAGCCACCAGAGTTGGAGGTCGGCGGGGCGGTAGAGGTCGATGGCGATGTCGCCGGTCTTGATGCGTTCGATGAGCTCGTCCTCGAAGCCGGCGCCGAGCAGGGCGCAGGCGGCGAGGAGGGTCTGGCCGATCCAGACGTAGGTGAGGGCCTGGGGCTGGTCGTAGCCGCCGAGGTGGGGGCGTTCGTCCCAGAGGGCGATGTAGGTGTAGGAGCCGATGAAGCCGAAGACGGTATTGGTGAAGATTCCTGCCATGGTGGCCAGGCGGTAGGTCGCGTAGCGCCGGAATCCACCGGCCGCGACGGCCGCGTACAGCCGCACGTGCGCTCCTTCCGGTTCGGGCACAAGCGCACGACCCTAGCGGCGCGGTGGGCAGGGGCGCCAGGCAATTTCACTCGCCTGGTGGATGACAGTCCCGTCACGGGCGCGCGCCACGCTCGGGGCCCTCGTTCGGTGATGCAACAGTGTCCAATAGGGCGTACAAGGCGAATCGGGAGTTCCGGGAGACACGGGAAGATGAGCGACGAGCCGCAGCAGCAGGGTGATGCGGGCAAGGCCGCCGGCCACCAGGGCTGGGCGCCCCGCGAGCCCGAGCGCTCCTCGGCCCCCGGGCCCGAGGAGCCGGCGCAGAGCCCGTCGCCCGCGGGGGAGGGCGGGGGCAAGAACGCGGGCGGCGGCAAGAAGGGGCGGCGCAAGCGGACCGGCTGGCGGCGGATCTTCCCGACCTGGCGGATGGTGCTCGGTACGCTCCTGCTCCTTTGCCTGCTGGTCGGTGGCGCCCTGGTGGCGGGCTACATGCTCGTCGACATTCCGCCCGCGAACGCGTCGGCGACCGCGCAGAGCAATGTCTATCTGTACGCCGACGGGACGCAGCTCGCCCGGGACGGCGAGGTCAACCGCGAGAACATTCCGCTGAGTTCGGTTCCGAAGGACGTACAGCACGCCGTACTGGCCGCGGAGGACCGGGACTTCTACTCGGAGTCGGCGGTCGACCCGAAGGCGATGCTGCGGGCGGCGTGGAACACGGTGACCGGCAAGGGCAAGCAGTCGGGGTCGACGATCACCCAGCAGTTCGTGAAGAACTACTACCTGGGCCAGGAACAGACGATCACCCGCAAGGCGAAGGAATTCTTCATCGCCATCAAGCTGGACCGGCAGGTCAGCAAGGACGACATCCTCGCCGGCTATCTCAACACCAGCTATTTCGGGCGCAATGCGTACGGGGTGCAGGCCGCGGCGCACGCCTACTTCGACAAGGACGCGGAGAAGCTGACGATCCCCGAGGGGGCGTATCTGGCGACGCTGCTCAACTCGCCGAACGCGTACGACGTGGCGGCCCATCCGGAGAACAAGCCGCGGGCGCAGGGGCGTTGGAACTACGTCCTGGACGGCATGGTCAAGGAGAAGTGGCTGAGCCAGGCCGACCGGGCCGCGATGAAGTTCCCCGAGCCCAAGCCGGGCCGGCTGCCGTCCGGGCTCTCGGGGCAGCGCGGCTATCTGGTCGAGGCGGTCAACGACTGGCTCATCACCAACAAGGTGGTCGAGGACGAGGAGACCCTCCGCAAGGGCGGCTACCGGATCACCACGACGCTCGACAAGGACAAGCAGGACGCCTTCGCCGAGGCCGTCGAGGACCAGCTGATGTCGAAGGTCGACAAGGACGCCCGCAAGGCCGACCGCAATGTGCGGGCGGGCGGCGTCGCGGTCGATCCGGCGTCGGGGCGGGTCGTGTCGATGTACGGCGGCATCGACTACACGAAGCAGTACGTGAACAACGCCACGCGCCGCGAGTACCAAGTCGGCTCCACCTTCAAGCCGTTGGTGTTCACCGCGGCCGTGCAGAACAACTCGACGACGCAGAGCGGCGTCCGGATCACCCCGAACACCATCTACGACGGCACCAACAAGCGCCTGGTGCAGGGCTGGAACGGCGACCCCTTCGCGCCGGAGAACGAGGACAACGTCGACTACGGCAACATCACGGTGCGTACCGCCACCGACAAGTCCGTGAACAGCGTGTACGCGCAGATGGCGATGGACGTGGGCCCGTCCAAGGTCAAGCAGACCGCGATCGACCTGGGCATCCCGAAGGACACCAAGGACATGCCGGACGGCCCGGCCATCGCACTGGGCACGGCCACCGCGAGCGTCCTGGACATGGCGGAGGCGTACGCGACGCTGGCCAATCACGGCAAGCGCGGCACGTACACGCTCGTCGACGAGATCACCAAGGACGGCCACCCGATCGCGCTGCCCAAGTCGGAGTCGCGGCAGGCGGTGAGCCGGGAGGCCGCGGACACCACGACCTCGCTGCTGCAGTCCGTCGTCGACGGCGGCACGGGCCGTGCGGCGCTGGCGGCGGGGCGTCCCGCGGCGGGCAAGACGGGGACGGCGGAGGAGGACAAGGCGGCCTGGTTCGCCGGGTACACGCCGGATCTGGCGACGGTCGTCGCGGTGATGGGGCAGGACCCGGACACCGGGGCGCAGGAGCCGCTGTACGGGGCGCTCGGTGAGCGGCGCATCAATGGCGGGGCCTATCCGGCGCGGATCTGGGCGCAGTTCACGAAGGCGGCGCTGCAAGGGGTGTCGCCCAAGGACTTCGACCTGCAACTGCAGGCGGGGGCGGCCGAGCCGCCGCCGGTCCCGGAGACCTCGGGGCCGCCCGAGGAGGACACGGCCGGGCAGACCGAGGGCCAGACGGAGGGTCAGACGCAGGGCCAGACGGCCGGTCAGAACCAGGGCCAGACCGCAGGCCAGGACCAGGGCCAGACGCAGGGCCAGACCCAAGGGCAGACACAGGGCCAGACGGGCGGCCAGAACCAGGGCCAGACGGCGGGCCAGACCGACGGAGGCACGACCGACGGCGGCGCGGCCCAAGGGGGCCAGACCGACGGCGGAGCCACCCAGGGCGGTGACGGAGGCGCGGACGGCGGGCTCCTGGACGGCCTGGACGGCTCGCACTCGGGCACTTAGCGCCGCCCGGCGACGCGCGGCCCCGACGTGGGGCTCAGGACCACACAAAAGGCCTGGTGACTCCGGTCACCAGGCCTTCTTCAGCAAAAGCGGAGCTACAGATAGAGCCCCGTGGAGTCCTCCGACCCCTCGAAGCGATCGGCCGCCACCGCGTGCAGATCGCGCTCGCGCATCAGGATGTAGGCCACGCCCCGCACCTCGACCTCGGCCCGGTCCTCCGGGTCGTAGAGCACCCGGTCGCCGGGCTCCACGGTCCGTACGTTCTGCCCGACGGCGACCACATCGGCCCAGGCCAGGCGGCGGCCGACCGCTGCCGTGGCGGGGATGACGATGCCGCCGGTCGAGCGTCGCTCGCCCTCGACCGTGTCGGTGCGCACCAGGACCCGGTCGTGCAGCATCCGGATGGGCAGCTTGTCGTGCGGGCTGTTCTGACTCACGCCTCGAACCTACCTGGCCCTGTCTCTTCCGTACGCGGCCGGGTCGGCCACTTCTGAAGCTTCTGAAGCGTTCAGCCGCGCCTGCGCCGCGAGGACACCGCGAGCAGGCCCACCACGCCGACCACGACGAGGGCGACGGGCACGAGACGGTCCAGGCGGGGCGCGCCTTCGTCGTCCACGAAGCGGGCCTTCACATCGGAGACGGCACGATTGGCGGAGACGTACGCCCGTCCGACGGTGTGGTCGACGCTGCCGACGAAACGGGCCTTCGCGTCGCCGACGATCGTCTTCGGGTGCACCCGCACACCGATCTCGTCGAGCGTGTCGGCGAGCTGGGCGCGCCGACGCTTGATGTCCGCCTCGATCTCAGCGGGGGTCCTGGCATCCGACACCGCGCCGCCTCCGTTTCCGTCGTAGTGGTGGACAGTCTGTCAGCTCCTGCGACCCCGCACCGCACAGCACCCCCATTACGCTGCCTGAAGTACCGACCCAAGTTTTGAGGAGAGCCACCGATGAGCGAGCGCCTTCAGCCCGGCGACACCGCCCCCGCCTTCACCCTGCCCGACGCGGACGGCAACGAGGTCTCTCTCGCCGATCACAAGGGCCGCAAGGTCATCGTCTACTTCTACCCGGCCGCCCTCACGCCCGGCTGCACCAAGCAGGCCTGCGACTTCACGGACAACCTCGACCTGCTCGCCGGCGCGGGCTACGACGTCATCGGCGTCTCGCCCGACAAGCCGGAGAAGCTCGCGAAGTTCCGCGAGAAGGAGGAGCTCAAGGTGACGCTGGTCGGCGACCCGTCGAAGGAAGTCCTTGAGGCGTACGGGGCGTTCGGCGAGAAGAAGCTGTACGGCAAGGTCGTCACCGGGGTCATCCGGTCGACGATCGTCGTGGACGAGCAGGGCAAGGTCGAGCACGCCTTCTACAACGTGAAGGCCACCGGCCACGTCGCGAAGATCATCAAGGATCTGGGGATCTGAGCCCTGCCGCCGGCGGGGCTCACCGCTTCACAGCGTCACAGCTCCGCCGGCGCCGATGCCTTCAGCTGCGCCAGATTGAAGCTGTCGGCCATCTTCCGGTAGCCCGCGTCGCTCGGGTGCAGGTGGTCGCCGGAGTCGTACACCCCGCGCAGCCTGTCCGGTGCGTACGGGTCGCGCAGGGCGCGGTCGAAGTCGGCCACCGAGTCGAAGACGCGGCCCGCCCTGATCTGCGCGTTGACCTGCTTGCGTACGTCCTCGAGGTGCGGGGTGTAGCCGCGATGGCCGCCGAACGGCATCAGCGTCGCGCCGATCACGCGCAGGCCGCGGGCGTGCGCCTGACGGGTGAGTTCGCGCAGGCCCGCGACGATCCTGTCGGGGTCCGTCTGGTGCGGGTTGCGCAGGATGTCGTTGACGCCCAGCGCGATGACGACGGCCTTCACGCCGGTGCGGGAGAGCGCGTCGCGGTCGAAGCGGGACAGGCCGCTGGGGTTCCCGGCCGGGCGGCCGAGGCCGTCGGACAGTATCCGGTTCCCGCTGATGCCCTGGTTGAGGACGCTGTAGCGGGGCGCGCCCGACTCCTCGCGCAGCCGGTCGGCCAGGACGTCCGTCCAGCGGCTGTTGGCGCCGAGCGTGGAGGTCACGCCGTCGGTGAGCGAGTCGCCGAGGACGACTACCGCGCCCTCGGCCTCGCGGGTCATCACGTCGACGGCGGCGAGGTAACGCCAGTACGGGCTCTGCTCGGTGTACGCGTCGCCGAGCGGGTCCTCCACGTGGTCGCCCTGCGCCACGAAGCTGGTCTGGCGGGCGTGCGGGTGATAGGTGACCGGGCCCGACGGGGTGGGCGAGAACGTCGTGACCAACAGGTCCGCGTCGTGCGGGATCCGCAGCCGTACGGGATCGCTGACGATCTGTCTGCCCGGCGGGATCACCACGGAGTGGTTGCCGCCGAAGGTCAGTCGGCGCACCGTGCCGCCCGCGGCCGCCGGGTTGCTCGGCGCGGAGGCCACCGCGAGCGAGACGTGCGTGAGGGTCAGCGGCTGGTGCCCGAAGAGGTTGGACAGCGTGATGCGGGCACTCGTACCGCCGACGCTGGTGTGCACCACATTGCGGATCGAGCGGCCCGCGAAGCCCTGTTCGGTGCGCGGCTCGGCCGCGGCCGGCGAGGTGGACCAGGTGCCGACCCAGCGGCCGGCGGAGGCGGGGTCCGCGGAGCCCTGGGGGGTGTGGGGGCCCGCCCGGAGCTCGTCCTTGGCGCTGTCCCCGCCCGACACGCCCACGTATATGGCCGCCGAAATCAGCACCACGACGGCCGCGAGCGCAGCCAAGAGGGCATAACCATGACGTCTGGTCATGCGGCCTGTGTCTCCTCGGGCAAGGGAGCCCGAGGCTCCGGTTGGACAATCCCATTTTGCGGCATGGGTTCCGAGGTCGTGCACGGCACCCCCCGCCCGAACAGACGCCGGGAACTCGTGGTTCGTTCCAGAAGTCGTGCAGGTAGAGACAATGCATAGGGGCGACAGCGGACGGTGGAGCGGATGCAACGTACGAAACCGGATGAACCCGACATTGGGCAGCATGCCCGTCCTGACGAGGAGTCATTCAAGGCCGAGTCGGTGAAGGCCGAGTCGGCCGAGTCCTTGAAGGCCGCGTTCTCCTACAGCGCCGCCGACGAGGAGAAGCGGCGCGGCGTACGCCGGATGAAGCTCACCGCGACCGGCCTCCTGGTCTTCGTCGCGCTCGTGTACGTCCTGGCCAAATGGGCGCAGAACTCCGGCGCGGGCGGCTGGTCGGGCTATGTCGCGGCGGCCGCCGAGGCGGGCATGGTGGGTGCGATGGCCGACTGGTTCGCGGTCACCGCCCTCTTCCGGCACCCGCTCGGCCTGCCCATCCCGCACACCGCGATCATCCCGACGAAGAAGGACCAGCTGGGCGTCTCGCTCGGTGAGTTCGTCGGCGAGAACTTTCTCTCCGAGTCGGTCGTACGCGGCCGCCTTCGCTCGATCGGCATCGGCGGCAAACTCGGCGCCTGGCTGGCCGAACCCGCCAACGCCGACCGGGTGACGGCCGAGCTCTCCACCGCCCTGCGCGGCGCACTCACCGTGCTGCGCGACTCGGACGTACAGGCCGTCGTCGGCGAGGCCATCACCCGTCGCGCCAACGCCGCCGAGATCGCGCCCGGACTCGGCAAGACCCTGGAGAAGGTCGTCGCCGACGGCGGCCACAAGAAGGTCGTCGACCTGGTGTGCGCCCGCGCCCACGACTGGCTCGTCGTCCACAGCGACCAGGTCATGGACGCCGTCCAGGGCGGCGCCCCCGGCTGGACGCCGCGCTTCGTCGACAAGCGGGTCGGCGAGCGGGTCTACAAGGAACTCCTGCGCTTCGTCACCGAGATGCGCGACATGCCCGAGCACCCGGCACGCGGCGCCGTCGACCGCTTCCTCGCCGACTTCGCCGCCGACCTGCAGTCCGACACCGACACCCGGATGAAGGTGGAGCGCCTCAAGTCGGAGGTCCTCGGCCGGGGCGAGGTGCAGGACGTCATCGCCTCCGCCTGGTCCTCCGTACGCCAGATGATCGTGGCCGCCGCCGACGACGAGCGCAGCGAACTGCGGCTGCGCGTACGGTCCGCGCTGCTCTCCCTGGGCGCCAGGCTCGCGACCGACGGACGCCTTCAGGGCAAGGTCGAAGGCTGGGTCGAGGACGTGGCGGTGCACGTGGTGACGACGTACCGCAATGAGATCACTTCACTGATCACCGACACGATCGCCGGCTGGGACGCCGAGCAGACCACCAAGAAGATCGAGGCGCACATCGGGCGCGACCTGCAGTTCATCCGGATCAACGGCACGGTGGTGGGTTCCCTTGTGGGGCTTGCCATTTACGCCCTGACGCACGCGCTGGGAGCGTAAAGCCGCGGCCTGCGGGGACTCGGTCGGCACTGGCCACAAGGAGGTGCCATGTCGACCGCGCCCACCCCGTCGGAGACATCGACGATCACCACTGCCGTACCCGCCCGACTGGACCGGCTGCCCTGGTCGCGCTGGCACTGGATGGTGGTGATCGGCCTCGGCACCGTCTGGATCCTGGACGGGCTGGAGGTCACGGTCGTCGGCAACATCGCCGGGCGGCTCTCCGAGGAGGGCAGCGGGCTGCCGATCAGTTCGGCGCAGGTCACGGGCATCGCGGCGGCGCTGTATGTGGCGGGGGCGTGCTCGGGGGCACTGTTCTTCGGGTGGCTCACCGACCGGTTCGGCCGCAAGAAGCTCTTCATCATCACCCTCGCCGTGTATCTCGCGGCGACCGCGCTGACAGCCGTCTCCTTCGAAACCTGGTGGTTCTTCCTCTTCCGCTTCTTCACCGGCTTCGGGATCGGCGGCGAGTACGCGGCCATCAACTCGGCGATCGACGAACTGATCCCGTCCACCTTCCGGGGCCGAGTCGACCTCATCATCAACGGCAGCTTCTGGCTCGGCGCGATCGGCGGCTCGCTGCTCTCGATCGTCGCGCTCGACACCGATCTGTTCGCGCCGAACGTGGGCTGGCGGCTGACGTTCGCGCTCGGGGTGGTCCTCGGCCTGGTGATCCTGCTCGTACGCCGCAACGTGCCGGAGAGCCCGCGCTGGCTCTTCATCCACGGCCGGGGCGAGGAGGCCGACTCCCTGGTGACCGGGATCGAGGAACGGATCGAAGCCGAACACGGCCGGCAACTCCCGCCGCCCGACCGGGAGATCACCATCCATCAGCGCAAGTCGATCGGCTTCCTGACGATCGCCCGGACCGTGTTCTCGGTCTACCCCAAGCGGACGGTCCTCGGCCTCTCCCTCTTCGTCGGGCAGGCCTTCCTCTACAACGCGATCACCTTCGGCTTCGGCGCCATCCTCACCAAGTTCTACGACGTGTCGACCTCCCGCACCGGCTACTACTTCGCGGTGATCGCGGCCGGCAACTTCCTCGGCCCGCTGCTGCTCGGCAAGCTCTTCGACACCCTCGGCCGCAGGATCATGATCACGTCGACGTATCTCCTGTCGGGGCTCCTCCTGTTCGGCACCGCCTATCTCTTCGACCGGGGCTCGCTGAGTGCGGTCGGGCTGACGGCCTGCTGGTCGGTGGTCCTCTTCTTCGCGTCGGCGGGGGCGAGCAGCGCGTATCTGACGGTCTCCGAGATCTTCCCGATGGAGACCCGGGCGATGGCCATCGCCTTCTTCTACACGGTCGGCACGGCGGCCGGCGGCATCAGCGGCCCGCTGCTCTTCGCCAAGCTCACCGAGACCGGCGTGGTCGCCGACACGGTCCTCGCCTTCCAGATCGGGGCCGCGCTGATGTGCCTGGCCGGCCTTGTCGCGGCGGTGCTCGCGGTGCGCGCGGAGCGGCGGTCGCTGGAGGACATCGCCACGCCGTTGTCGGCCGCGTCGGCCACGTGACCGGCGGGAGGGTTCAGGGCCCGCCGGTCACGTGGCCGGGGGTGTTCACGACCTGCCGGTCAGGCGGGCGGCCGCCTCTGCCGCCCAGGCCTCCGGGCTGAGCGCCGGGCGCCCGACGATCGCCTGGACCAGGTCCACCTCGGGCTCGTCGCTGCCGATGCTGCCCTGCCAGCGCGCCATCAGCACCTCCACGGGGGCGTACGGGCTGATCTCCTTCCGGGCCTGTTCCGGCGTCAACTCCTCGTAGCGGAGCGGCCGGTCGAGGGCCGCGCCGATCAGTCGGATCTGCTCGCGCAGGGTCAGATTGTGCGGGCCGCCGACCCTCGTCGTGCCGGAGACGAACTCCGTGTCGACGAGGTGGGCGACGACGATCTCGGCGAAGTCCGAGGCGGCGATGGGGGCTTCGACGGCATCGGCGTACGGGCCGCGCACCACATCGCCCTTGGCGAGCTGGCCGGGGATGTCGAAGGCCCACTCCAGGGCACCGGACGAGCGGACCAGCAGACGGAGGTGGACGCGCGGGATGAGCGAGGCGTTGATCGCCGACTCGACCGCCAGATGGAACTGCGCGATCTCGTTGCGCTGTTCCGGCCCCATCCGCTCCACGATCTCCGCGGACGACTGGAACACGATGCGGCGTACGCCCGCCTCCTTGGCCGCGGCCACGAAGGCCTTCGCGTCGAAGCCGGGCACGGCCAGCAGGAACAGCGCGTCGACCCCCTGAAGTGCGGCCTTGTAGGTCGACGGATCCACCAGGTCGCCCGCGACCGCCTCGACCCCGGCCGGCAGGTCCGCCTTCGCCGGGTCGCGGGTCAGGGCGCGGACGGGGTGCCCGGCGGCGGCAAGTTGCTCGGCCACGGAGCGGCCCACGGGGGCGGTGGCTGCGGTGACGAGGTACATGGTTCCTCCCGTACGACTGTGGAGCGGAGGGCGTTCCGTTCCAGTGAGGTTCCGTTCCGGTGAGGTCGAATCTAGGGAGGCTTGCGGACAAGTCCAGTCCTCAAGTCCGGGGGGTCTTCCTGAACTCCGGTTGATTTTCCCTACGTTGATCGAGCCGCCCACTGATGCGCCCGACCGCTCCGGCCACCACGGGCCGCTATCGACTCTGCCGGTCCTGCCGGTCCTGCCGGTCCTGCCATGCGCGCCAGGCCTGCCGGGACTGCTGGGCTTCCTGTGCGGACCGGGTTCGGCGGGCCTTCCAGGTGGTCCAGGGCTGTGGGGTCTGCGGGGGCTGTGGGGCTTGGTCGGAGGTGGGGGAGGCGTGGGGAGCGGGGGATGCGTCGGACGTGTCGGATGCGTACGCCTTCGCCTTCGCCTTCGTCTTCATCTTCGTCTTCGTCGTCATGCTTCAAGCCTGCGGTTTGCGGCGATCCTCAACGAGTGGCCAGATGGACAGGTTATGCAAGAATCTGGCCATGCCTTCTGTGAGGTCCACTTCCGTTCACCGCGTGGCCGTCCTCGTCCGGCACGGTGTGCTGCCGATGGAACTCGGCCTGGTCCACGAGCTGTTCGGCGCCGCCAGGTCGCCTGCCGGGGAGCCGCTGTACGAGGTGCGCACCTGCGGGCTCGCCCCCGGTCCGGTGCGTACGAACGCCGACTTCCCGATCCTTGCGTCGCACGGCCTGGAGGCCCTGGACTGGGCCGACACGGTCCTGGTGCCGGCCTCGCGGGAGGAGGACGAGTCGCTACGGGCGCCGCTGGCAGGGGAGTTGGGGTCGGTCCTCACCCGCATCGCACCCTCGGTCCGGCTCGCCTCGATCTGCACCGGCGCCTTCCTGCTGGCGGCGGCGGGCCTCCTGGACGGGCAGCGGGCGACCACGCACTGGCTTTCGGCGGGGCTCTTCGCGCGGACCTTCCCGGCGGTGGGCGTCGACCCCGAGGTCCTGTACGTCGACGAAGGGCGGGTGCTGACCTCGGCGGGGGAGGCCGCCGGGATCGACCTGTGCCTGCACATGATCCGCTGCGACTTCGGCGCGGCGGTCGCGGCAGAGGTGGCCCGGCGCACGGTGGTGCCGCCGCACCGGGAGGGCGGTCAGGCGCAGTACATCCCCCGGCCCGTGGTGGCGGCTTTGGAGTCGTCGACCGGGAGCGCGCGGGCCTGGGCCCTTGGACGGCTCGGAGAGCCTTTGACCTTGGGGGAGTTGGCGGCCCGTTCCTCGATGAGCGTACGCACCTTCAGTCGCCGGTTCCTCGCGGAGGCGGGGATGACCCCCATGCAGTGGTTGACGCGGCAACGCCTCGACCGGGCAAGGGAGTTGCTGGAGGAGACGGACCGCACGGTCGACCGGATCGCGGCGGATGCGGGGTTCGGCACGGGGGCGTCGCTGCGGCAGCACTTCCACGCGCTGCTGGGGGTTACGCCTCGGGCCTACCGGGCGACGTTTCGGGGCCCGGCGCGGGCTGAGCGGGGGAGCGCGACACGCCCGGGCGTGGGGGCGGATTTCAGGTCTGGCGAAGGATGATCCACTTGAGCCCTTACCGGGGGCCATCATGTGGCTCATCTCGGCTTTATGTGGCGGTAGTTGATGATCCAGGGCGAACCGTATGGGGTCGGATCATCCTGCGCTTAACCCGCAAGCTTTCCAATTCGCCTACATTCGACCATGAGGCCCACAGGGTCGGTACGGACTCCGGACTCCCCCTCAGTACACCGGAGTTGACGTGAACAAGGAGTGGAACAGGTGATCTGTTACGGACCCACCGTCCTCGACCTCGTGGAGGACCTGGTGGACGCCTACGCCGAGGTGTTCTCCGCCCCGCCGTGGAACGAGAACGAAGAAAGCATTCAGCGATTCCAGTACCGCCTCTGCAACGACACCGAACGTCCCGGCTTCCGGGCCGCGTTGGTCCAGTCCGGGCAGGGCGTGGACGGCTTCGCCACGGGTTGGATCACGCCGGAGTCCTTGCCGGACACGCCCACGTACGCCCGGATCATGGAACAGCTCGGCCCTCAACGGGTCGCCGAACTCCTGGTCGGGGCACTGGAGTTGGACGAGCTGGCGGTACGCCGGCACGCGCGACCGCAGGGAGTGGGACGTTCCCTGCTCTCGGAGCTCACGTCGGACGCTCCGCTGGGGCGGGCCTGGGTGGTCCTTGCCCGCCGGGCTGCGGCCGCGGTGGCCAGCTACCGAAGGCTGGGCTGGCACGAGGTGCCGTCGTTGCCGTCGTCGGGGTCCGAGCTGATGGTGTTCCTGGCGCCGAGGCATCCTGCTGTGGCTTGAGGCGGGTCTGCTGGTCGCCCTGCGAACAGCTTCGGGGCTCCGCCCCGGACCTTCCCGTAGGTCTGCGACGCCTGGGCTTCGCCCCTGGCCCCCGGATCGGCCTGCGGCCACCGGCTCGGCTCCGCGCCGGCCTCAGATCGGCCTGCGGCCTCTGTCCTCAAGTGCCGGACGGGCTGATGGATGAGCCCGGATGAATCAGCCCGTCCGGCGTTTGAGGACACCGCCCGCAGGGCGGACGGCGGCGCAGCCTTACGGGAAGGGGCGGGGAGGGGCGAGGGTCAGCCCGTCCGGCGAGGACCGGGGCCCGGGGCAGAGCCCCGAGACGACACGGGGACAGGCCAACCCCGGGCGGTGCAGGCCAACCCCGGGCGGTGCAGGCCAACCCTGGGCGACGCAGGCCAACCCCGGGCGGTGCAGGCCGACCCGACGTGGCCGGGCCCGAGCCGGAGGCTAACCGCGTCGATCGGCAACGACCCAGGAAGCCCCCGCCACAACCCCCGCGACAGCGAACACCGCAGGCCAGGCCCCCACCTTCTTGGCCAACGGATGGGCGGCCCCGAACCCGGCTACGTACGCCCCGGTAAGCGCCACGGCAGCCCCGATACCCGCCTTCCGCTGCCACTGCCGAGAGGCAACGGCCCCCGCCGCGGCGAGCGTGATCCCACCGAGGGGCCGCTTCTTGGTCCAGCGCGCCACGGCGTACCCGCCGACGAGGCCCGTCGCTGCGGTGGCCGCGGTGGGGATCTGGGGCATGGGGAACCTCCGGCGTGGTGCGAGTGGTGAGAAACGTGTGCGTACGAGGCTATCCGGGGCCCTCATCGAGACAGCCCGGGGGCCCGACCGGCCGGCGATCAGGGGTGGGGCATCCGGAACCGGAGATTCTGCGGAGCGGGAGTTCGATCCGCTCGAACTCCCGCTCCGCAGAACCCCCGACTCCGCTACGACCGATCGGCAGGGCTGTCCCGGTTTCGTCACCGCCGATCCGGCGCTCTGCGGGCGGGGCAGGGCCAGGTCATGCGTACGACTCCAACTGCCCTTGCACACGCGCTCCTTAACGAACCCGCCTACCCACTCGCCCAGGGCCAGGACGGCCTGCTCACCCACCGCCAGCTGATCGAACTGGGCTGCCCCAGGGCAACGATCAGCCACCGCTGCCGCCCGAGCGGCCCCTGGCAGCGCGTACTCCCCAGAGTGGTCCTCCTCCAGACGGGCCCACCCACCCCCCAACAACGCCTACGCGCAGCCCTCTTGTACGCATCCCCGAACGCCCTGCTCACAGGCCAGGCGGCACTCTCCCTCTACGCGGTCCGCTCGGCCCCACACGTGGCCTCGCTCCGCACGGTCGACATCCTGGTCCCGGAACCCCGCCGCCTCCGCAACACGGCGTACGTCCGCATCCACCGCACCCGCCACGTCCCCCGAGCCCTCCCCATCCAAGGCCTGCCCTGCGTCCCGCTACCCCGCGCGGTGGCGGACACGGTCCCTTCCCTGCGCCGCGAATCGGACGTACTGGCCCTGCTGGCGGGAGTGGTCCAGGCAGGCCGCTGCACGGTCGAGCAACTGATCGCGTCCCTGCGCGCGGCCCACTTGGCCAGCTCCCCGCACGTCGCCGCCACGCTGCAGGCCCTGATCGCCGGGGTGCTCTCGGTGGCGGAGGAAGAGGCCCACCGTCTCCTCGCAGGCTCAGGCCTCCCAACCCCCTTGTGGAACCCAACCCTGCACACGCCGTCGGGGGCCTTCCTGGCCAGGCCTGATGCGTATTGGCCCAGGGAGGGGGTGGCTCTGGAGATCGACTCGGAGGAGTTCCACCTGGGTCCGGCCTCGTACCGGGCGACTTTGCGGAGGCGGTTGCGGATGGAGGGGTATGGGGTGGGGGTGGTGAGTGTGGCGCCTCGGTTGGTGCGGGAGTGCCCTGGGGAGGTGGTTGCTGCGATTCGGGCGAAGTTGGGGGTGGGGCGGGTCAGGCCTGTGTCGGTGGTCGTGGCCGACCGGTAAGCGACGCTACGAGCCCGCGCCCGGGCATTCAGCCCGGGCGTGCTCGCAGCTCAGCTTTCCCGCCCCCGCCCCGCATCGGACCCTTAGCGCCCCCAGCGGGGCGACACCCCCTGGCTTCCTACCCTGCTGCCGTCTTTGCCCCTACACGACCGCCCTAATGCTCTGCCTGTCACCGGTGTGTAACTCGAAAGCCCCGTACTGACAGAAATAGGGGAAAGTCAGCCCACGAGCAGCCGCAGACGACAACGAGACATGCGGAGGCCACCGAAACCACCTACCCCCACCAGCCACGCAATCCTGCTCCTACCCCACCGCCAGGGATCGCGTCAGTCCGCAGTGCGGACTTGGGTCGTGCCGGCCCCGGCCTCTCGCAGAAAGGAATGCCAAGCGGCAGTGGAGAAGCGGAGGGTTGCGCCCCTGGGCTGCTTGGAGTCACGCACCGCCACGGAGCCGGGAAGGTTGGTGGCCACCTCGACGCACTCGCCGTTGCCGCTGCTGTAGCTGGACTTCGCGAACTCGTAGCCGGGCATGCTCACATCTCCTTGCGGATGCTCTCGATCAGGGCGCGCGAGTCGTGCTGCGCCAGTGAGAGCCGGGCGATGCGGTCGAAGAGGTTCCCGTGGTGGGCCGCATCCTTCTCGCTCTCCAGCCACAGCGTAGATGACGACGTGTCCATGTAGACCACGTCCATCGCGCCGGACTCGGCGAACGAGACAAGGTTGAATGAGCTGGTCATCCCGGGGTGAGCTCCGGCGAGTGCCGGCATGACCTGAAGCTTCACGTTGGGCAGTCGCGCAGTGCGTACGAGATGGTCGAGCTGCGCCCGCATAACTTCCCGCCCGCCTACGAGTTGGCGGAGCGCACCCTCGGCGACGACGGCCCAGATCCGCAGCGGGGACTCACCCTTGAGCCGAGCTTGACGGGCAACCTTGGCCTCCACGAACCGCTCGATCTCGTCCGGGTCTTCCCAGGAGGCGCTACCGACGGCGAGTGCGCGAGCGTAGTCGGGGGTCTGGAACAGCCCGGGAACAAAGGCCAGTTGCCAGGTCCGGACCGACGTGGCGACATCCTCCAGAGCGACGTACTCAACCAGCGAGCGAAGCTCCGGGTACTGATTCCACCAGCCGCGGGCCTTCCGTCGATCCCGATCAGCAGCTGCAAGGGCCAGCAGGTGCTCGCCGACCTTGGCATCCGTGATTCCGTACAACTCGCACAGGGCCCGAATGTCCGGGTCCCGCATCGGCACCCAACCACTCTCCATCTTGGCGACCTTCGCCGTGGATGCGGTCAAGGCTTTGGCCGCCTGGGTCTGGGTCAGGCCGGCGGCGAGACGGAGCTTCAGCAACTCCCCGCCCAAGCGTCGTCCCAACACCGTGGAAGCACGGTTGCCCTGGGGTGCCTGTTCTTGCCTCACGCGGTTTCCCTCCCTGGGTGCGAGCACAGTTTGGATCTGACCACGGAACGCTCGCAACCACATCGGGTGTAATTTTCCCCGAGTGGATTGCACCCGCTGTGGTTGTGACCCTACCTTCAGTGCTGAACAGCCCACTCTGTGCGGTTAGTTGGGCTCAGCTATGCGCTGGGAGGCGACCAGAGATGATGGATGCCGATGGTTGTGTCACACGGAAGTCTTGGGACTTGCCCTTCGTCGCGGAGGCCTGTGAAGTCGCAGGTCTGCGCAGGGTGATGCGGCTGCACTTGCCGTTGTGGGGCCTACCCGAACTCATCGAATCGGCTCAGCTCTGCGTCACGGAACTGGCCACGAACGTCATCAATCACGTGGGCGTCGGAACGCCGGCCGAGCTTGCGGTGTCCATGAATGGCACCTATCTCCGCATCGAGATGCGGGACCCGAATACTCGGGCTCTGCCCACGCTGCTCTCCGTAGACGGCGAGGCTGAGGAAGGGCGAGGCATGGCGATCGTCGACGCGATCACTCACCGGTGGGGCGTGACGCTTCGGGAGGATGGCAAGGCGGTGTGGTGCGAGTTGGAGACTGGGCTGATGTCGCCGAACGGGCACGCCGGGGGCCCACGGGTTGAGCAGGCGGAGGCATGTCTTTCTCTGTACGGCTCCGCAGTGCCTCAATGGGCCCTCAGTACCAGTCGCTTGAGCGCGGTAGTGGGGGAGGCGTGGGCGATCGACCTGATCGCCGACCTCCTTCATTGGCTTCGGGCACATGGGTGCGATCCCGACGAGGTGCTGGATCGAGCGCAGGTGCACTTCGAGGCCGAGATGGGCGCGGTTTAGGGCGGTGGGCCTGCGCCGTCCTGCCGTCCCTCCAGGCAGGTGCCCTCGGGGGCGGGGCAGGCCAATGCCATGCGTACGACTCCAACTACGGCCGACTTCACCCCCCCCTTCACCTCGTGGCCCGGGTCCAGCACGGTCTGCTCGCCCGCCTCTAGCTGATCGAACTGGGCTGTCCCAGAGGAACGGTGAGCCACTGCTGGCGCCCCGACGGGCCTTGGCAACGCGTGCTCCCCCGAGTGGTGCTGCTCAGACGGGCCCGCCCACACCTCGACAGCGCCTGCAGGCAGCCCCCTCTTGTACGCATCTCCGAACGCCCTGCTCACAGGCCAGGCAGCGCTCTCCTGCTACGCGGTGCGCTCGGCCCCGCACGTTGCTGTGCTCCGCACGGTCGACGTCCTGGTCCCGGAACCCCGCCGCCTACGCAACGCCGCCTACGTCCGTATCCATCGAACCCGCCCCTTCCCCCCATGGGTTGCTCGTCCAAGGCCTGCCCTGCGTCCCGCTGCCCCGCGAGGTGGCGAACGTGGTCCCGTCCCTGTGCCACGAGTCCGACGTTCTGGCGCTGCTGGCGGGGGTGATCCAGGCGAGCCGCTGCACGGTCGAGCAACTGATCGCGGCCCTAAGCTCCGCCTATCTGGCCAGTTCACCGCACGTCGCCGCGGCGCTGCAGGCGTTGATCGCGGGGGCACTGCCGGTGGCTGGGGAGGACGCTCGGCGGATCCTGACCAAGTCCGGGCTCCCCACCCCCTTGTGGAATCCGGCTTTGCGCACACCGTCGGGTGCCTTCCTGGCCCAGCCGGCCGCGTACTGGCCTCGGGAGGGGGTGGCCCTTGAGATCGATTCGGAAGAGTTCCATTTGGAGCCGGCCTCGTATCGGGCGACCTTGTGGAGGAGGTTGCGAATGGAGACGGCCGCGGTGGACGTGGTGAGTGTGGCGCCGGGGGGCGGAGTGCCCTGAGGAGGTAGTGGCCGAAATCCGAGCGGAGTTGGGGGCAGGCGGGGGCGGCTGGTGTCGGTGGTTGTGGGCGACGGTTGAGCGACAGGAGCCCGCAGGAGGAGCCTGCGAGCGAGTCCGTGTCGGTGAACTCGAAGGTCTGCATGGTCAGGACGTACCTAGGGGCTTAAGGCATCACTTCTCGGCCAAGTAGCACCCACATCCGGCCGCTGATGAACGTCACGTGATCGAGGCTTCCACAATCGATCACCCGGTAGGCAGCATGGCCGCATGGCTGCATACAGGGCTGCCTTCGGGCACATCGGGGACCATCTGCCGGGCGCGCACTTTGCTTCCAGGAAGGAAGCCAAGGATGCCGGTCTTACGAAGGAGGCGGAGGCCGGCATCTCGTGGGGGCGCGACGTTCAGGGCGAGGTGGCCGCCGATGCGATCGTGCTGAACCATGGCTACGAAGATGACGTGGATTGGTGGTCGGACATCATCTACACCGGCCATGGTGGGCAAGACCGGTCGACCAAGCGTCAGGTGAGAGACCAGAACTGGACTGATCGCGGGAACGCCGCACTTCGGCGGAGTGGTGAGAGGGAGTACCCGGTCCGGGTACTCCGGGGGGCCAGCGGTGAAGAGCTGTACTCGCCAGTCACGGGATACCGGTATGACGGGCTGTACCAGGTCGTTGAGTGGCGTCAGAGCGAAGGGCAAGCCGGCTTCCAGATGTGCCGCTTCCGGCTTCGGCGCCTGACGGATGATCAGCAGGAGCTCACGCCCATCGAGCAGCAAATAGCGGATCTGCTTGCTGGGGTGCCGCCCCGTCGGACTTCGACCATTGATCGCATCGTGCGCGATACCGCGGTCAGCCGTCGAGTCAAGAGTTGGTACAGACACAGGTGCCAGATATGCCAACTAGCCCTCACTGTTGGGGCGGATGGGGCGAGCTACGCGGAGGGCGCCCATATTCAAAGTCTGGGCAACTCCGACCCTGGCCCTGATGTTGACGGCAACGTTCTTTGCCTGTGCCCCAACTGTCACATCCGCTTCGACCGTGGAGCTCTCTACCTTACGGATGACCTGCGAGTGGTCGACAGGTTCGCTGCCGAGGCGCCGCGGGTGCGGCTGACAACAGACGAACGGCACCGGATACAGAAACGTTTCGTACGTGCACATCGGCGGCGTTGGCGGATCGTGGAACAAGAGGTCTAGTTGGTTCCCGGGCAGGTGAGGAGGGCGGCGCTTGTCCGGCAACCTCACAACACTTCTCAAAATAGGCCTGGCGTATAGTCGCCGAGTGGTTGAGTGCAGGGGTGTTGTGCTGCACTCCCGCCAGGCGCAGGGGAGTGAGACGAGGGACATGTCTGAACACATAGAAGCGACCAGCGATCTGGATGCCGTTGCGTCCAGCCTCAAGGGCAACTTGCTGAGTTTGCCAGCGAAGTTCGAGGCGATCGGCTTCCTCTCGGCCGCGGGCGTGATGAAGAAGGTGACGTTCGTTGTTCCGTTCCGGGAGGTTGCCGAACAGCTCACCTTTGAACGGCTCCTCGACCGGCACGATTTCGACGCTGAGAGCCTGACCACGCCTGGTCAGCGAGACATCAGCCAGTCGCATGCGGACAAGATCGCCACCTTCCTGCAGGGGGCAGACCGGCCCTACCTCGGCACGCTTACCGTGGCCATTGACGAGAGTGACGTCAGGATCGAGGAGATCCAACGTGTCTCGCCAAACGTCTCACTCGTGCGTCTGACGATCCCTAGCACCAGCGACAACCCTGTCATCGAGGACGGTCAGCATCGTGTCAAGGGTCTGACGCAGGCTTGGCAGGTCATCACCGAGGACGCCAAGAGGTTGCCGGAGCAGCAGCAGTTCAGTGAGGCTCGGAATCTCCTGGAGGCGAGCAGCATCGAGGTCACGATGCTGCTAGAGAACGATGCGTCTGTTTTGTCGACGATCTTCGTGAAGATGGCCAGTACGCGGCCGATCAGCTCCAGCCTGATAGCCATCATGGACTCCAGCGCGATCCAGAATCGGCTGGGGCAAATGGTCACAAGGGGCAGCATTTTCCTGGCGGATCGCACCTCCTACCTGAGTGCGGCAGCCGCACGCAAGCTGGCCTCAGCGAAGGGGAGGGGGTACGACCCCCTGTATCCGGCTGCCGCTGTGCGATCGGCTGCTGCGTCCATGGCGGGCGTTGGCGTGCGCGACCGAAGTCCTGACCAACGTGAGGGCATCCTCACCGCGCTGATCGAGAAGCGGGCGCGCGATGAGCAACGGTCCATGGAGGACGTCCTCAAGGCGGTCGCCGATGAAGTGGCGTCGGCAGTCGACTACGCCGCGGGCCGCATACCTGGATGGAAGCAGTTGCTGGCCGGGACAACGACGGTGTCCGACTTCAAGGCCAACTTTGTCCATTCGTCGGCTGCGGGCCTCCATGTAATTGCCAATGTCATTGCGGTCGCTCGAGCGGCTGGGATCGATACGGAAGCTGTCATCGATGCGTTGGCGGAGGCTCCGTGGAGTCGGTACGACCTGCGTGAGACCCAACGTGACGGTGAGGTTGTTCGTGTTCACGAGCTCTATGAAGGAACACTCGTGAACACGGCCTTCGACACCAAGGCGGGGATGTGGCGGGCGGCGCCTGGTGGCGCGACACGCACGACGTACGAGGCCGCAATCAAGGAGACCTTGCGGTGGCTTGCCGACAATGATCAGTCGCTGCGGAAGCTGACGGACGTCTCCGTGCTGCAACAACTGGGCTTGGGTGGCCGGAAAGTCGGGCGACCGAGCAAGCAACTAAAGGTGTAGAACGTCGTGTTCAAGGGGTGTGTGCAGACAGTGAAACTCAACAGGTACGAGTTTTCCCGGAGTTACTGGAGGGTCGACGGGTCACCCGTTCGAGTTTCCTGTGGACGCGTGTACTACACTCGGCCCGTGACTCGTCCTGTGACTTGTGGTGCCTAAGTGAGGGCTGGGTGGTGCGCTAAAAAGGGCATCACGTACATAAGTGACAGATCGGGGCGCATGTGTCACTCGACTTCGAGGAAGGCCCTACATGCACCGCGTGATCGACCTCCGGGCAGCGCTGGCGCCACCCGACAGACCTCATCTCCTTAAGGAGGGGGGTCGCAGCCATCAGCTTGGCGGCAGGGCTGCGACCCCGTGTCTCCGTCTCATGAACAAACCCATCAGCAGTGCGATCCGCTATCAGATGTGTCATGGGAGGGGGACTCATGCATGGTAACCGTTATCGGCCACTGAGGTCAGTGTGGGCGAGGCGGCGCCGCATCGTGGCTGGTGAGGCTCGCTTGGCATGGGGCAGCCTGCCGACGGCGCAGTCGTACGCGGACCTCATGGTCACACTCATCGAAATCGCGCCCGGCGACGTAGAGGGCATGGCCTGGTGGTCTGCCTTCGGGATCGGGCTGAAGCTGTGCGAGCGAGTCCGGAACCGTTCGTGAGCCAGCGGAGGGGCGTGTGAAAGGGGCGGGGTCGGGATTCTCCTGACCCCGCCTTCTCCGTGAAGGTCTCGGCTCGCCTACGGCGCAAAGGGCCCATGGCATTGTGCGTATTGGTTCCCCGACCCACACCAGCACTCCCCCCGAGGCGGCCACCCCACAGCCCTCCCCCTAGCCGCCAACGTCGTCGCATACTGAGGCAGCAGATCCGCATCCCCCGGAGAAGCAGCCTCCGAAGCCGCAAACGCCTCATAAGAAGGCACAGTCGCCGTAACGATCCCCAGATTCGGCGTCCCCGAAGCCGAGAGTTCCCGCAACGCCCCCTCTATCCCCGCCAAATGCTCCTCATGCGAGGGGTACTCAGAAGCCAGCGCCGGATACGCGGAAAGCAGTTCCGCCATCTCGCTTGCAGGCCAGTGCAGCACCGCCACCGGGAACGGCCGTGACAAGGCCTCCCGGTAAGACCCCAACTCCGCCCGCAGCCGCGTGATTTCAGCCTGTAGCTCCGCCGGGTTGGACGACCCCAGTGCCCACAGCCGCTTCGGGTCGTGCAGCTCGTCCAGCGGGACCGGTGCCGTGTGCAGGGAGTCTGCTGCGAAGTCCCAGGCGTCGTGGGCCGCGCCCAGGAGGCGGCGGACTCGGTGGCGGCCGATGAGGAGGGGGCGGGACTCGTGGGGGATCGGGGTGTCCGGGGTTACCAGGAGGTCGGCGGCCTCCGTGAAGATCTCGTGGGCCTGGGTCAGTTCGTCGTGGGATTCGAGGGCCTCGGCCACGATCACCCAGGCCGCCGGGTCGCGCGGAGCCGCGACGCGTACGCCGTCGATGATCGCGCGGGCCTCCGCCTCGTGGCCGTACTCCCAGAGGTTGGCGGCCTTCAGGGCCCGGACCAGGACAGGGTTGTCCAGCGCACCCGACAGCAACTGGTCGTAGAGCGTGGTCGCGCGGGCCCGTTCGCCGGCCAGTTCCAGGTGGGCCGCCGCGTGCAGCAGTAGCTGCTCGGCGTCCTCGGGGTACTGGGTCGCGGTACGCAGCAGGCGCTCGGCTTCGGCGATGTGGTCGGCGCTCAGGTCCGGGTGGCCGTGGTCGGGACCGGGCTCGGCGTCGGCTTCGGCAGGCGTGTCGGGGCGCATGAGGGACACGGTACTGCGGCCGGGGGAAATGGGCGCAGGGCTGTTCAGGTCGGGTGTAGTCGGGTGTATGTGCGCAGGGGGCCAGGGCGGACAGTCCCTCGTCTCCATCGCGGCGTACGTCCACGAGCCCGGCCCTGGTGAGTTGTGCGGCCAGCACCTATCGTGCGCCCCGGCGGAGGGAGGACAGCCGGTGCTGCGGGAGTGGACGAGGCGGGGGCGGCAGCCCGAAGTGATCGTGCAGGGCGGTGCTCGGGGGTGGGGGCGGCGGCAGCGGTCCCGGGGGGCCGGCGTGCTCTGGGGTGGTGCCGAAGTCGCCGTCACCGTCGGGCTCGTGCTTCTGCTGCTCGTCGTCCATCAGTTGTGGTGGACCAATCGGCAGGCCAGGCAGGGCGCCGAGCGCCAAGTGCAGGCCCTGGAAAGGGAATGGGCGGCGTCCGAGGAGCGTTCGCCTGACGACCTCGCTGACGTCCCTTCCGAGGAGCCGGACGAGCAGGCGGAAGAGGAGCCCGGGAGCGGGGACGGAGCCGGCGATGGCCCGCAACAGCCCGTCTCCGCAGCCAAGCCGCCCCCGAAGCCCGACTGGGACCAGGCCTACGCCGTGCTCACCATCCCGCGCCTCGGCATTCGCGTCCCCGTCGCCCAGGGCGTCAGCAAGAGCGGGGTGCTGAACAAGGGTTACGTCGGTCATTACCCCGGCACCGCTCAGCCGGGCGGGAAAGGGAACTTCGCGCTCGCCGGGCATCGGAACACCCATGGTGAGCCCTTCCGGTACATCAACCGGCTTCGGTCGGGGGACCAGTTGAAGGTCGAGACGAAGGCGGCGACGTATACGTACACCGTGGGAAGGACGCTTGCGCAGACCTCGCCCCGGGACGGCGGGGTCATCGCCAAGGTTCCGCAGAGTCAGGTCAAGCCGGGCGCGGGGTACAGCGAGCCGGGGTACTACATCACGCTCACCACCTGCACACCCGAGTACACGTCCAAGTACCGCCTCGTGGTGTGGGGCAAGCTCACCGGCACGCGTCCTCGCTAGGCTCGCGGCGTGATCACACGCCCCCGCCGACGTCACCCGCATCGCCATCTCCTGTGGCTGGTCGTCCCCTTCCTGCTCTTCATCGTCGCGCTGCCCTTCGTGAACCGGGTCGAGCCCGTCGTTCTCGGGCTTCCGTTCTTCTTCGCCTGGTTGCTCGGCGCGACGGTCCTCACGCCCGTGTCCGTGTGGCTGGCCTGGCGCGGCGATCACAAGGCGGCGACGCACAGCGAGGCGGGGACCCGATGAGCAGCGACGCCACCATCGCCACCACCATCTTCGGCGTCTTCATGGTCGCCACCGTGGCTCTCGGGCTGTTCGCCGTGCGGGGCCGGGGCGGGCAGGGCGGGCTTGCCGAGTGGTCGGTGGGTGGGCGGAGCCTCGGAGCCGTTTTCATTTGGGTGTTGATGGCGGGGGAGAGCTACACCAGCTTCAGCTATCTGGGCGCCGCGGGGTGGGGGTACAACTACGGGTCGCCCGTGCTGTACGTCGTCGCGTACATGTCCTGCGGGTACGCCGTCGGGTATCTCGTCGGCCCCATGCTGTGGGCGTACGCGCGTGATCATCAGCTGGTCGGGATCACCGACATCATCGCCCACCGGTACGGCCGGCCCTGGCTCGGCGCGGTCATCGCCGTCCTCGCGACCGTGTTCCTGCTGCCCTACATCCAGCTGCAGATCACCGGCATGGGTGTCGTCGTCTCGACGATCTCCTACGGGTCCATCAGCCTCAACTGGGCCTATTTCATTGCCTTTGCCGTCACCACCGGGTTCGTGGTCGTGAGCGGGCTGCGGGGGAGTGCCTGGGTGTCCGTGCTGAAGGACGTGCTGGTGATCGGGACGTTGGGGTTTCTGGCGTTCTACGTTCCCTTTCATTACTTCGACGGGTACGGGCCGCTCCTCGACCGGATCGTCGCCGAGAAGCGCGACTGGCTGACGCTGCCGGGGCACGGGGGCAGTACCAGCGGGCTCGGGCAGGCCTGGTTCGCCACCACCTCCTTCCTCAATGCCCTGACCGTCGTGATCTTCCCGACGACCGTCGCGGGCTATCTCGGCGCCCGCAACGCCGACGCCCTGCGCCGCAATGCCATCTGGCTGCCCGCGTACAACGTGTTGCTCTTCGTGCCGATGCTGCTCGGGATGGCGGCCCTGTTCGTCGTGCCCGGGCTTGCGGGCGCCGACTCCAACCTCGCCCTCTTCAAGCTCATCGTGGACTCGCTGCCCGCTTGGGCGGTCGGGGTGATCGGGGTCGCGGCCGCGCTCTCCTCCGTCGTGCCGATGGCCGTGTTCATGCTGGTGATCGGGACCATGTGGGGGCGCAGTGTGCTGTCGCTCGTGCCGAGCCTCGCCCGGGACCGGCGACAGAAGGCCGCCTCGCAGGTCGTCGTCGTGGTCGCCGGAACGATCGCGTTGATCATGACCTATGCCGTTCCCAACACCCTCGTACGGCTGTCACTGATCTCGTACGAGGGGATGGCGCAGCTCGTCCCGATGCTGTTGCTCGGCCTGGTCTGGCGCCGCTTCTCGACGGCCGCCGCGCTGAGCGGGGTCGCCGTGGGGGTGGCGATCGTGTGTGCGCTGGTGTTCACCGACAACGATCCGGTGCTCGGCGTGAACGCGGGGATGGTCGCCCTCGCCGCCAATCTCGCGGTCGCGCTCGTGGTGACGTACGCGGGGCCCAAGGACCGGGACGAACGACCCGACGGCGACGTACTGGCGCAGGATGTGCTCGGGAAGGACGTGCTCGGGAAGGACGTATCAGGGAAAGAGGCCCTGGCGAACTAGCCGCCCGGCAAGTAGGCTCGTGTCGACCGTGCGAGACAGGACCCTGCGAGACCAGAGAGGAGAACCGCACATGCTGAACGGCTGGAAGTCCATGAAGACCACCCGCCCGATCGCCGTGCTGCTCTTCCTCCTCGCCCAGGTCCTGCTCACCGACGCCGGCACGCTCTCCGCCGCCGTCGCGCTCGCCGCCACCGCCGCGGCCGGGTCCGCCCTCGCCGTGTGCACGGTCATCGCCTCGCGCACCGCGCCCGCCGTGCCGCCCGCGAGGGTGCGTACGGCCATCCGCGACCGTGAGCAACGCACCGCCTTCCTGCCCCAGCGGGACCCCGACGCCTCCGGGCGCCGGCGCCCCCGAGCACCCGGCCGTCTCGTCCTGACGGCCGCGTAGGGCACACGCGCATCCACCTGTAGCCCTGGCTGCGGTCCGTCACGCCGACGTTCTTCACTTCCCGGCACTGACGAGACCCCCGGAGGGCTCACCCATGTCCGTCTTCTCCGCTTTCTTCGGCGGCTTCGCCGACCTTGTCGAGCGCTTCGCCGACGTGCTGCACCCGATCTTCCAGAGCTCCGCGGCCGCCGCCGCGATCATCCTGTTCACCATGGCCGTACGCCTCGCCGTGCACCCCCTCTCGCGGGCCGCGGCCCGCGGTCAGCGGGCCCAGCGCAGGATCGCGCCGCAGGTCGCCGAGTTGCGCAAGAAGCACGCCAAGAGCCCCGAGCGCATGCAGAAGGCGCTCATGGAACTGCACGCCAAGGAGAAGGTCTCGCCGTTCGCCGGCTGCCTGCCGAGCCTGCTGCAGCTGCCCGCGTTCTTCCTGATGTACCACCTGTTCTCGAGCTCCTCGATCGGCGGCGAGCCCAACACCCTGCTCGGCCACCAGCTCGGCGGGGCGCCCCTCGGCGGACGCTTCCACGACGCGCTTGCGGACGGCGGTCTCTTCGGTGCGGCCGGGCTTGTCTACCTCGCGCTGTTCGCGCTCGTCGCCGCCGTCGCGACCTTCAACTACGTGCGTACGAAGCGGCAGATGGCGGCCGCGCCCGCGCAGCCCGAGGGCACCCCGCAGATGCCCGGTATGGGAGCAATGATGAAGTTCATGCCGCTCATGTCCTTCATGACGCTCTTCACGGTCGGCGTCGTCCCGCTCGCGGCCGCGCTCTACGTCGTGACCAGCACCACATGGAGCGCCGCGGAGCGCTTCTTCCTCTACCGGGACATGGTCCCCGGGACCCTCGCCACCGCGATGTGACTGCCGCGCGGCCGCCTCGGACCTGATCCCTACGGTCCAGTACGTGAATGGGGTATTGCGGAGTGGACGAATTCATTGGAGGATCAGCCAATCCTCCGATGGCCGCAACCCATCGGCCGGTCAGGGCTGCGCAACGCCGCGCGCCCGGACCGACCCTACGACCACAGGAGAGCGAACGATGAAGCTGCTGCGAGTCGGAAACGTGGGGGCGGAACGCCCGGCGCTGCTCGACCAGGACGGCACCCTGCGTGATCTGTCGGAGCTCGTCCCCGACATCGACGGCACGGTGCTCGCCGACGCCGCCGCGCTCACCCGGATCCGGGAGGCCGCCGCCGCGGGCACGCTGCCCGCGCTCGACGCCGACGGACTGCGCATCGGTGCGCCCCTGGGCAGCATCGGCAAGGTCGTGTGCATCGGGCTGAACTACCACGACCACGCCGCCGAGACCGGCGCCGCGATACCCGCCGAGCCGATCGTCTTCTTCAAGGCGGCGGACACGGTGGTCGGCGCCAACGACACCGTGCTCGTGCCGCGCAAGTCCGTGAAGACGGACTGGGAGGTCGAACTCGCCGTCGTCATCGGCAAGACCGCCCGCTACCTGGACTCCGCCGAGGAGGCCCTGTCGTACGTCGCCGGTTACGCGGTGGCCAACGACATCTCCGAGCGCGAGTGGCAGATCGAGCGCGGCGGCACCTGGGACAAGGGCAAGAACTGCGAGACGTTCAACCCGCTGGGCCCCTGGCTGGTCACCGCCGACGAGATCGCGGACCCGCAGGACCTGTCCCTGAAGCTCTGGGTCAACGGCGAGCTGAAGCAGGACGGCACGACGGCCGAGCAGATCTTCCCGGTCGCCGAAGTGGTCCGCTACGTAAGCCAGTTCATGACGCTGTACCCGGGCGATGTCATCAACACCGGTACGCCGGCGGGTGTGGCCATGGGGCAGCCGGAGCCCAAGCCGTATCTGCGGGCCGGTGATGTGGTGGAGCTGGAGATCGCGGGGCTTGGGCGCCAGCGCCAGGAGCTGAAGGACGCGTAAGCGTTCGTAGTGTTCATACGTTGCTGGGCCCGACCTCTGATCAGAGGTCGGGCCCAGCAACGTATGGGCGGGTCAGCGCGTGCTGAAGCGCTCCAGTGCCTCGATCACCATCGCGTGGTCCTCGGCCTGGGGCAGGCCCGAGACGACCACTGTGCCGATGACGCCCGCGCCCTCGACCGCGATCGGGAACGCCCCGCCGTGCGCGGCGAACCGGTTCGGGTCGAGCCGTGACGAAGCCTCGAAGGTCGTCCCCTTGGCCCGGAAGCGCGCGCCGACCAGGAAGGACGAGCAGCCGTAGCGCTCCACGACGCGGCGCTTGCGGTCGATCCAGGCGTCGTTGTCCGGGGTCGAGCCGGGCAGTGCCGCGTGGAAGAGCTGCTGGCCGCCGCGCCGGATGTCGATCGCGACGGGGGCGCTGCGCTCGCGCGCCATGTCCACGAGCAGGGAGCCGAGGGCCCAGGCGTCGTCGTACGTGAACTGCTTGAGGACGAGGCGTCGTTCCTGGGCTTCCAGGGTCGCTATGGCGTCGGTGTTCTCGGTGCTCACAGGGTCACCGTCACACCGTCGCGGGCCGAGCGCCGGGCCGCCTCCAGGACGTCGAGGGCGGCCGCCGCCTCCTGTGCGGTCACCGGGTTCGAGGCGCCCTCGCGCAGGGCCGCCGCGACGGCCGCGTAGTACGCGGGGTAGTCGCCGGGGAGCGTCGGCTCGGGCCGTCCGCCGCCGGTCAGCGGGGACTCGCCGGACCCGACACCGCCCCACATCGACTCGGGCTCGACGCCCCACTCGCCCTCGTCGGTGGGCCGCTTGCCCTCGCGCAGGGCTGCCTCCTGGGGGTCGAGGCCGTACTTCACGTAGCCCGCGCGCGATCCCAACACGCGGAAGCGCGGACCGAGTTGGGCCGTCGTCGCGGAGACGTACAGGTGTGAGCGGACGCCGTTCGCGTGGGTGATCGCGAGGAACGTGTCGTCGTCGGCCTCCGCGTTCGGGCGGCGTACGTCCGACTCGGCGTACACCTGGACCGCGGGTCCGAAGAGGACGAGCGCCTGGTCGACGACGTGACTGCCCAGGTCGTAGAGGAGACCTCCGATCTCCTCCGGGTTCCCGGACTCCCGCCAGCCGCCCTTGAGTTGCGGCCGCCACCGCTCGAAGCGGGACTCGAAGCGCTGTACGTCGCCGAGCTCGCCGTCCGCGATCAGCTTTCGCAGGGTCAGGAAGTCGTTGTCCCAGCGGCGGTTCTGGAAGACGGAGAGCAGCAGCCCCCGCTCGTCCGCGAGCGCGGCCAGCTCGCGCGCCTCGGCGGCCGTGCCGGCCAGCGGCTTGTCCACGACGACGGGCAGGCCCGCCTTCAGTGCGGCGGTGGCGAGCGGGACATGGGTCTTGTTCGGCGAGGCGAGGACGATCAGGTCGAGCTCGTCGGCACGCTCCCAGAGCTCGTCGGGGGAGTCGGCGGTGCGTACGTCCGCACCGAATTCGGTACGTGCCTGCTCCTGCCGCTCCGGATTCGAGGTGACGACCGTGTCGAGGACCAGGCCCTCGGTCGCCGCGATCAGCGGGGCGTGGAAGACGGAGCCGGCGAGCCCGTAGCCGACGAGGCCGACGCGGAGCGGGGCGGGGATCGAGGAGGTCATGCCATCCACTTAAGCAACGCTGTTGCCAAAGTGCAAGCTCGGGGGACAATGGGCGCGTGAACAGCGCGAGCGAGGGTGAGGGGCACGGGGTGCGGGGCGGCGAGGGGACCAGTGGCGGGGGCGGCGGCGGGGCAGGGGTGACCGCCGTGCGGGGGCACAACGATGCGCTGGTGCTCGATCTGTTGCGGGGCGCGGGGCCGGACGGGATCAGCCGGCTGGAGATCGCCGAGCGGACCGGGCTCACTCCGCAGGCCGTCAGCAAGATCACGGCGAGGTTGCGCGGGGTCGGGCTCGTCGCCGAGGCGGGGCAGCGCGCCTCGACCGGGGGCAAGCCGCGGACCGTGCTCAGGCTGGTGCCGGAGGCGGGGCGTGCGGTGGGGCTGCATCTGGACCGGGACTCGCTGACGGCGGTCCTGGTCGACCTGTCCGGCGCGCTGATCGCCGAGCGCCGGGCGCCGCTGGACTTCGGGGCGGGCGGCGAGGCGGTGGTCGAGGCGGCGGCCGCGGAGGTGGCAGGGCTGCTGGGCGAGGGCGGGGCGGGCGAGATGGCGGGCCGCCCCGGGGGCCTTGGCGAGGTCCGGTCCGAGGGTCACGGTGACGGCGCGGGCCGGCCCGGTGTCCTCGGGGTCGGTGTCGCGCTGCCCGGGCCGCTCGACCATCGGCAGGGGATGCTGCACCGGGTCACCGGGTTCCCCGAGTGGGACGGTTTTCCGCTGCGCAAGGCGCTGCGGCGACGGCTCGGGCTGCCCGTCGTCGTCGACAAGGACACCAACGCGGCCGCGCTCGGGCTCGCCCTGGCCGGTGCCACCGTGTCGCCGCGCGGTTCGTTCGCGTATCTCCATCTCGGTACCGGACTTGGCGCGGGGCTCGTGCTCGGTGGCTCCGTCTATCGCGGGGAGCGCACCGGGGCTGGTGAATTCGGCCACCAGGTCCTGCAGTTGGACGGGCCCGCGTGCGAGTGCGGCAACCGGGGATGCGTCGAGGCGCTCTGCCTCGCCGCCGTCGGCCGGGGCGCGATCGACGAGGCCGCGCGCGTGCTCGGTGAGGGCGCCGCGAATCTGGTCAGCCTGCTCGACATCGATCTGGTGCTGCTCGGCGGGCAGGCAATTGCCGCTGCTCCGCAGCGATTTGTGCGGGGCGTCGGTGCCGTCGTCGATGAACGCGCCCGGCGCGGAGGGGCGATCGCGGGGGTGCCCGTGCGCATGGCCGGCGGTGCGGAGCGCGTAGTCGCGGACGGGGCCGCACAGTTGCTCCTCGCGCCGCTGTTCGGCCGGGCGAATGTGGCCTTTCCCGCCAATCGGAATTGACTGAAACTGGGCTGATAGGGGGGTGTTCGGCGGCCATTCGGCCGTACGGGGTCGTGGCGCGTGCGAAAGGTCGCGCGCGCGTGGCAGGGTCACGGGCACCACGAACGGCTGATGTCGGCGTTCGTCCTGCATGTTCTGCATTTCTACATGTTCTGCATGTTCTGCATGTTCTGCACGGTTCGTGCTGGCTTCTTGCTCGGCCCTTGATTCGCGATCAGCAAAGGCTCTTCCTCCATGCGACTGCGCAGCGCCCTCGCCCTCGGTGTCACCGCCGCCGCCATTGCCCCCACGGTGGTTTCGGTGCCTGCTGCCGAGGCGGACGAAAGCCTGCTCTCGAGCAACGTGTGCGCGGTGACCGGGTTGTTGAGCGCTGTTGTGGCGGACTCGTCGTGCGGTGGAAGTGGGGCCCAGACCGACGGGATGCTGCAGCCGGACCACACGGCGCAGACGGCTGACCAGGCGGCGCAGACGGCCGACCAGGCGACGGCTGCGGACATTGGGGGCGTCGCGGACACGGGGCAGCAGACGGGGGTGGATACGGCAGCGGACACCGCAGCCGACACCGCTGCTGATACTGCTGCGGACACCTCGGCCGACACGGCTGCCGACACCGCGGCTGATACTTCGGCGGATACGGCTGCTGACACGGCCGCGGACACCTCGGCCGACACCGCCGCCGACACTGCTGCGGATACGGCCGCCGACACCGCCGCGGACACGGCTGCCGACACCGCTGCGGACACTGCGGCGTCCGACACGACCGCCCAGGACACCGCAGCCGACACGGCTCAAGACACCGCAGCCGACACCGCTGCGGATACGGCCGCCGACACCGCCGCCCAGGCCCAGCCCCCGGCCCAACAGCCCCCCGCCAAGCAGGGTTTGACCGACACCGCCTCCAGCCTGCAGCCCAGCTGCGATGCGGCGGCCGACAGCGACGACTTCCCCATCGACACCAAGATCCACGACGGTCCGACCACTTACACCCCCGGCGGCGGCTTCCAGCACTGGAAGGTCGACCTCACCAATACCTCCGGCGACACCTGCGCCAACCTCCACCCGATCGTCGTCTTCGTCGACCAGGCCCGCACCCTCGCGCCGGGCCAGCCGCAGCTCGAGTTCTTCGACGGCACCAAGTGGCGGCCGGTGCCCTTCGAGAAGACCGACCAGGACGAGAACGTGGGCGTCTTCGACGACGGCTTCGCGGGATTCTCGCTCGCCCCGGGCAAGAAGATCACCGTCGACGTGCGGCTCGCCTTCACCGCCGACACCCAGCCCAACGAGGTCACCGCCAACGTCGCCCTCGTACAGCGTCAGAACGACGACGGCGAGTGGGTCGGCGAGTCCAACGACTACAAGTTCAGCATCATCAGCAGCCTCCAGGCGGACGAGGGTCAGAACCCGCCGCCCACGGGGCTCGCCAAGACAGGCCCCGGCAGTTCGCTGCTCGGGCTTGGGGCCACTGCCGGCGTCTTCCTCCTCGGCGGCGGTGCCCTAGTGGTGGGATCTCGGCGCCTTCGCCTGCGAAAGCGCTGAACCAGCCGTTCCCGCCCTTCCGGAAGGCCGTGCCCGCGCTGCTCCAGCCGATCTCAACCGGCAGCGTGGGCACAGCCACGTCCGGGCGGTGCAGCGCCGCCGCCTAGAGTTCCTTCGTGGACTACCCGAACGACCAGCACCCCGGCGCCCCCGTCAAGGCAGGCATCCCCGAGCACGGCCGGATCCCCAAGTACTACGCGGTCAAGGCTCAACTGGTCGCGCTCATCGATGAGTTGGACGAAGCCGAGGCGCTCCCCGCCGAGCGTGACCTCGCCCTGCGCTTCGAGGTGGCCCGGGAGACCGTGCGGCAGGCGCTGCGGGAGCTGGTGCTTGAGGGGCGGCTGCGGCGGCTCGGGCGGGGGACCGTCGTCGCGGGGCCCAAGCTGGAGCAGCCGCTCGCGCTCGCCAGCTACACCGAGGGCGTGCGCCGGCAGGGGCGCCGCCCCGGACGCACCCTGATCTCCCTCGACCGTTTCCCGTGCCCGGCCGCGCTCGCCGCCGAGATCGAGGTCGGGCGCGGTGAACCGGTGTGGCATCTGGAGCGGGTGCTGCTCGCCGATGACGAACGGGTCGGCCTGGAGAGTACGTACGTCGCCGTGGACCGCGTACCGGATCTCGAGCGTGACTTCGATCCGGACTCGTCCTTCTACGCCTACCTGCACGACCGGCTCGGCATCTCCTTCGGCGCCGCCGACGAGCGCATCGAGACCGTGCTCGCCACGCCTCGCGAGGCCCTGCTCATCGGGACGCCGCCCGCGCTGCCCATGCTGCTGATCCACCGGATCTCGCGGGACGCCGACGGGCGCCGGCTCGAGCGGGTACGGACCCTGTTCCGGGGCGACCGGTTCAGTTTCACCACGCATTTGGGCCAACAGGGCTGAATTCAGGGCAAGTTCACCGTGAAGAAGGCCTCACCTGACGCATTTTGATAACGAGAACGTAACGGGTCTAGGCCAAGTTTGGGGGGTCGTTCACCCTCCCGTTGCCGTGACGTACGGCCCGGGTCATTCGCCCCCAGGAGCTTTGACGTCGTGAGAGTCATCGTCGTAGGAGCCGGCGTGGTGGGAACCATGCACGCCTGGCATGCACTGGAACGCGGCCACGAGGTCGTACAGATCGAGCGCGAGGCGGAAGCGCGCGGGGCGAGCCTCCGCAACTTCGGCCAGATATGGGTCAGCGGCCGCGCGGGTGGCGAGGAACTCGACACCGCGCTCCGCGCCCGGGAGCTGTGGGAGCAGATAGGCACGCGAGTGCCGGGGCTCGGCTTCCGGGCCAACGGCTCGCTGACGCCAGTACGCAATGACCGCGAGCTTGCCGTCGCCGAGGCGGCACTCGCCCGCGAGGACGCGGCGGCGCGCGGCTACAAGCTGCTCACCGCGGGCGAGGCGCGCGAGGTCAACCCGGCGCTGCGGGGCGAGTTCGAGGCCGCGCTGTACTGCGAGCGGGATGCCGCGGTCGAGCCGCGTACCGCCCAACTCGCCCTGCGCGAGGAGCTGTTGAAGTCGCCCGACTACACCTTCCTGCCCGGCCGCGAGGTCCGTGAGGTCATCGGGGAGAACTCGGTGCGCGACGACCACGGCGACGTCCACACGGGCGATGCGGTCGTGCTGTGCACCGGGGCCTGGCTCGGTGGGCTCGTCCGTGAGCTGGCGGGCGACCTGCCCGTGCGGCGCGTACGGCTGCAGATGATGCAGACCGATCCGCTGGGTGAGCCGCTCACCACCTCCGTCGCCGACGCGGACAGTTTCCGCTACTACCCGGCGTACAAGTCACCCGCGCTGGACGAGCTCAACTCCGCGCAGGCGCAGGCCCCGACGGCGGCCGCGTACAAGATGCAGCTGCTCATGGTGCAGCGCGCGGACGGCGGGCTGACCATCGGGGACACCCACGAGTACGAGCACCCCTTCGCCTTCGACACCCTCGAGGACCCCTACGACCACCTCACCGAGGTCGTCGAGTCGTTCCTCGGGCGGCCGCTGCCGAAGATCCGCCGGCGCTGGGCCGGGGTGTACGCGCAGTGCACCGACACCTCCCGCGTCGTCCACCGCCAGCAGGTCCGCGACGGCGTGTGGCTGGTCACCGGGCCCGGCGGACGCGGTATGACCTGCTCGCCCGCGATCGGCGAGACCACTGCCAACGAGCTGGGCTGGTGAGGGAATTGAGCAACTTGAGCATCAAGCTGGTGGTTCTGGACATGGCCGGCACGACCGTCGCCGACGGTGGCCTCGTCGAGCAGGCCTTCTCGCGGGCCGCCGAGCAGCTGGGCGTCGAGCCCGGGTCCGAGGACCACGCGAAGAAGCTGCAGTACGTACGCGACACCATGGGCGAGTCGAAGATCACCGTGTTCCGGGCGCTGTTCGGGGACGAGGCGGCGGCCCAGAAGGCGAACGTGGCCTTCGAGGCGGCGTACGGGGAACTCGTCGACGGTGGGCGGATCGCCCCGATCGACGGGGCGCGCGAGGCCATCGAGGAGCTGCGGGCGGACGGCCGCAGGGTCGTGCTGACCACCGGGTTCGCGCGGGTCACGCAGGACGCCATCCTCGATGCGCTCGGCTGGCGGGACCTGGTGGAGCTCACCCTGTGCCCGGCCGACGCGGGCGGCCGGGGGCGGCCCTACCCCGACATGGTGCTCGCGGCGCTGCTGCGGACGCAGGCCGCTGACGACGTGCGGCAGATCGCGGTCGCGGGGGACACGGCGTACGACATGCGCAGTGGCGCGCGGTCCGGGGCCTCGGTCGTCGCGGGCGTGCTGACCGGAGCGCACGACGCGGCGGCGCTGCGTGCGGGCGGGGCCACCCATGTGCTCGGGTCGGTCGCCGAACTGCCCGGTGTTCTTGGGGGAGTTGGGTGATGGGCAGTTCGGTGATGGGCGGGAGCGGCGGGGCGGGCAGCGGGATCCGGTTCGACGGCGTGTCGGTCGCGTACGGCAAGAACGTCGTTCTTGACGCACTGGACCTGACCGTCGAACCCGGTGAGGTCATGGCGCTCCTCGGGCCCTCCGGGTCGGGCAAGACCACGGCGCTGCGGGCGGTCGCCGGGTTCGTCCAGCCGGTCGCCGGGCGGGTGTTCATCGGGGAGCGGGACGTCACCGGGCTGCCGCCGTACAAGCGCGGCATCGGGATGGTCGTCCAGCAGTACGCGCTCTTTCCGCATCTGCGGGTCGAGGACAACGTCGCGTTCGGGATGAAGGCGCAGAAGGTCGCCAAGTCCGAGATACCGGGGCGGGTTGCCGAGGCCCTGGAGATGACGGGCATGGCGGCCTATGCCAAGCGGTTTCCGCGCGAGCTGTCCGGAGGGCAGCAGCAGCGGGTCGCGATTGCGCGGGCGCTGGCGATTCGGCCGGGGGTGTTGCTGCTCGACGAGCCGCTTTCGGCGCTGGACGCTCAGCTTCGGTCGGGGATGCTGGCCGAACTCGCCCGGCTGCACCGGGAGTTGCCGGATGTGTCGATCCTGTACGTCACCCATGACCAGGTCGAGGCTTTGACCTTGGCCGATCGGATCGCGGTGATGGACAAGGCGCGGTTGCAGGATTGCGGGACTCCGCAGGAGCTTTATCGCCGGCCTCGGACGGAGTTCACGGCTTCGTTCGTGGGCAATGCGAATCTTCTGCCGGTGCAAGTGGGCTCAGGGGTCGTGTTGTTCGGCGGGGCCGAGCTGAAGGTGTCCACCGAGGAGGTCGCCTCGGGGGCGACTGCGACCCTCTGTGTGCGGCCGCATCTGGTGGGGCTCGGGGATGGGCCCAATGCCCTGACCGGGACTGTGGCCGAGGTGCAGTGGAGGGGTTCCACACACCGGTTGTACGTCGAAGTGGACGGGCAGCGGGTGAAGGCGGACCTCCGGGAGCTTCGGGATCCGCCCGGCTTGGGCGATGAGGTCACCTTGCACTTCGCGCCGGAAGACGCGGTGCTGCTTTCCGCAGGGGTGGGCAAGCATGGCTAGCGCCACACTCATCGGGGCAACCAAGAAGGGGACGAAGTCGCCGGACAAGGTGCCGAGTTGGGTCTGGGCGTTGCCGCCCATAGCCGCGCTCGCCCTCGTCTTCCTCTACCCCCTCGCTCTGGTCGTCCAGCAGTCCTTCCAGCCCGACACCGGAGGGACTTCCCTTCAGCCGTACGCCGATGTCTTCGGATCCGTAGCGTTTCGGGAGGCTTTGTCCACCACCGTGTGGCTGGCGGTCGGGGCGACCGTCGGGTGTCTGGTGCTCGGGTTCGTGCTGGCGCTGGTCATCGCGTTCGTGCCGTTTCCCGGCGGGAAGGCCGTCGCCAAGTTCATCGACGTGTTCCTGTCCTTCCCGTCCTTCCTCATCACGCTCGCACTGCTCTTCATCTACGGCAGTGTCGGCATGGCCAACGGGCTGTGGACGGACGTCACCGGGGCCGCCGACGGGCCGTTCCAGTTCCTGACCACGCCCTGGGGTGTGCTGCTCGCCGAGATCACGTACTTCACGCCGTTCGTGATGCGGCCCCTGCTCGCCGCCTTCTCGCAGCTGGACACCGCGCAGATCGAGGCCGCCTCCTCGCTGGGCGCCAGGGCGCCGCGGATCATCCGGCAGGTCATCCTGCCCGAGGCGCTGCCCGCGCTGATGGCCGGCGGGAGCCTCGTCCTCGTCATGTGCCTGAACGAGTTCGGGATCGTGCTCTTCACGGGGGCGAAAGGGGTGACGACCCTGCCGATGCTGGTCTACAGCGAGGCCATTCTCGAATCCAATTACCCGGCTGCCTGTGTCGTCGCCGTCGTCAACATCGGGATTTCCGTGGGCCTTTACGGCCTCTACAGGTTGGTGAGCCGTCGTGTTGGTGCATAGCAAGAAGGGCAAGTGGGCCACCTGGGTCGTCTTCTTCGTCCTCTTCCTTCCGCTCTTCGCGCTGCCGCTGTTCGTGATCGTCGCGGCTTCGTTCTCCACGCACTGGTCGAGTGCGTTTCCGTCCGGGTTCACCACCGAGAATTACGCCGCCGCCACCCGCGGCGAGTCCCTGCAGGCCCTCACCACCAGCCTGGTCACCGCGCTCACCGCGAGCCTGCTCGCGCTGGCCGTCGGGAGCTGGGCCGCGCTCTCCGCGGCCGCGCTGAAGAAGCGGGGGAAGCGAGTCCTGGACGCGCTGTTCATGCTGCCGGTCGCCGTGCCCAGCGTCGTCGTCGGGCTCGCCGTCCTGGTGGCGTTCTCGAAGCCGCCGATGCTGCTCAACGGCACCAGCTCGATCGTCATCCTCGCGCACACCGTTCTTGTCACGGCGTTCGCCTATCAGTCGGTCTCCGCTGCCATCGTCAGGCTGGACCCGGCCTATGAGCAGGCCGCGGCGTCGCTGGGCGCGCGGCCCTCGTACGTCCTGTGGCGGGTGAAACTGCCGCTCCTGCTGCCGTCCCTGAACGCGGCAGCCGGGCTCTGCTTCGCCCTGTCCATGGGCGAGTTGAGCGCCACGATGATGCTCTACCCGCCGGACTGGATGCCGCTGCCGGTCCAGATCTTCACCGCCACCGACCGCGGCTATCTCTTCTCGGGCTCCGCCGTCGCGGTGGTCCTGATGGGCACGACGCTGCTCGTGCTGCTCGCGGTCTCCCGCATCCGCACCAAGGCTTCCTACCGCTGACGCCTGCCGTCCTTCGCCGCTTCTCCTTCCACCCCCTCTTCCTGGCCCCTCTTCCTGGAGATACGAACCTCATGCGTGTCAAAGCCATAGCCGCCACCGTCGGCAGCCTCGCCCTGGCAGCCCCGCTCCTCACTGCCTGCGGCGGCAACTCCGCCGCGTCCGACGAGAACGTCGTCACCGTCTACAGCGCCGACGGCCTCAAGGGCGAGAACGGCGACGGCTGGTACGACCAGGTCTTCAAGGACTTCGAGAACAAGACCGGCATCAAGGTCAAGTACGTCGAGGGCGGCTCGGGCGAGATGGTGCAGCGGGCGCTGCGCGAGAAGTCCAACACCCAGGCCGATGTCATGGTCACCCTGCCGCCGTTCATCCAACAGGCCGACGGAAAGGGCCTGTTGGACAAGTACAAGCCGGAAGGGTCGGACCAGGTCAACGGTGCCGACAAGGCGGCCGACGGCACCTGGACGGCCGTCGTCAACAACTACTTCTCCTTCATCTACAACAAGAAGGAGCTGAAGCAGCCCCCGGCCACCTGGCAGGAGCTCCTCGACGGCAAGTACAAGAACAAGCTGCAGTACTCCACCCCGGGCGTCGCGGGCGACGGCACCGCGGTCGTCATCAAGGCGATGCACGACTTCGGCGGCAAGGACGCCGCCATGGAGTACCTGGGCAAGCTGCAGGCCAACAACGTCGGCCCGTCCTCGTCCACGTCCAAGCTGGCGCCCAAGACCGACAAGGGCGAACTGCTCGTCGCGAACGGCGACGTACAGATGAACTTCGCCCAGGCCAAGTCCATGCCGAACCTGGGCATCTGGTTCCCGAAGACGGCGGGCGGCAAGCCCACCACCTTCGCGCTGCCCTACGCGGCCGGCCTGGTCAAGAACGCCCCGCACTCCGCGAACGCCAAGAAGCTCCTTGACTTCATGCTCACCGAGAAGGCCCAGAAGCAGGTGAGCGAGATCGGCGGCGGCTTCGCCGCACGCTCCGACGTGAAGCCCGTCGACGCCAACTCCATCGCTCTCAAGAAGCTGTTGGACGGCGTCGAGGTCTTCGAGCCCGACTGGGCGGACATCGACAAGAACCTTTCCTCTTACGTCGACGCCTGGAAATCTGCCACCGGAAGTTGATCGGTAACCGTACGTCCATGTGGGCCGCCGAGGATCCTCGGCGGCCCATCCCGACCCCCACCATGGAGGAGTACGTGCCCACTGTCCTGCCCAGACGCAGCCGCACCCGCGCAATCGCCATGAGCGCGACGGCAGTTGCCCTGCTCGCCGGCACGGTTCAGCTCAGCACCGGCGGCGCCACCGCCGCCACCCCCACCGCCGCAGCCGCGGCGACCACCGACAAGGTCCTCGTCATCGGCGTCGACGGCGCCGTCCTCAGCCGGGTGAAGGCCGCCAATGCGCCGAACCTCAAGCGCCTGATGTCCGAAGGCCTCACCGCCGACTCGAAGCTGTACGCGAACCCCATGGCGGCCACCTCCTCCGGCCCCGGCTGGTCCACGATCGCCACCGGCGTGTGGCCCGACAAGCACGGCGTGAAGGACAACTCCTTCACCGGCAAGCAGTTCGGCACCTACCCGGACTGGCTGACCCGCGTCGAGAACGCCAAGCCGTCGCTCACCACCTACGCGGCCGCCGACTGGGAGCCCATCGCCTCCACCGACCAGAACGGCCCGATCTACTCCCCGAAGGTCGACAAGCGCTACAGCCTCAAGGGCGACGCCAACGGCTACGGCGTGGAGGACCCGAAGATCGCCTCCGCGGCGGCCGGCGAACTCAAGAACACCAGCGCCGACGCCTCCTTCGTCTACTTCGGCGAGATAGACGTCGCGGGCCACAGCAGCGGCGCCGCGAGCCAGGCCTACCTGGACGCCATCGGACGCACCGACAAGCACATCGGCACCATCCTGAACGCGGTCACCTCGCGGCCCACGTACTCCCAGGAGAACTGGAAGATCCTGGTCACCACCGACCACGGGCACACCGACTCCGGCGGTCACGGCGGCTCCACCACCCAGGAGCGCGGCACCTTCGTCATCGCCAAGGGCGCGGGGATCCCGGCGGGCTCGGTCCGCCACGACGTACGCCTCGTCGACGTGGCGGCGACCGCCCTCAAGCACGTGGGCGTGTCCACGTCCGGGCTGGACGGGGTGCCGCTCGACTCCCCGGACAACGACGACTTCGACACCGTACGGCCGAAGCTGCAGTCCCGTACGGACGAGACCGGCATCCCGGCGGACGTGAAGGGCTACACCCACACCCCGCCCGCCGGCTGGTCCGTCGACAACTCCAAGATGGGCACCGGCGGCGTCACCGAGTGGCGCGGCTGGGCCTTCGCCACGGACGAGTTCTGGACCCAGTCGCAGCGCGACCAGTGGCGCGAGCTGAACGTCCGCAGCCGTGACGTCTTCGCCGTCGCCGACTCCGACGAGTGGGCCGACAAGACCTTCACCGGCACGTACGACTCGACGCTCGTCAGCCCGAAGTGGCCGGTCACCGGCGGCACCACCCGCAGCCTCCGCTTCCAGAGCCACTACCACCACGAGGCGGGCCAGACGGCCCAGGTGCTCGTCTCGTACGACGGTGGCGCGTCGTCCGTCGTGAAGACGTTCAGCGCCGACGCCGTGGCGCAGTGGCAGAGCATTGCGCTGAACGTGCCGGCGGGGGCCACGAACGTGCAGGTCAAGTTCCGCTACAGCGGTGACAACAACTGGTACTGGGCGGTCGACAACGTCTGGATCGCCTGACAGCCGCTGAGCACGTCCGCTGATCTCGCCTGCTGACCGGGGCGGGCCCCGTGGGCCCGCCCCGGTTAGGGTGAAGGCGTAGACCTTTGGCCACCGTTTGACGTGAGCGGAGAACAGTCCCGTGGCAGAGCGCAAGCCGATCGAATCCTGGCTCACCGACATGGACGGCGTCCTCATCCACGAGGGTGTGCCGATCCCCGGGGCGGATGCCTTCCTCAAGCGGCTGCGGGAGTCCGGGAAGCCCTTCCTGGTGCTGACCAACAACTCCATCTACACCGCGCGTGACCTGCACGCCAGGCTGCAGCGGATGGGGCTCGACATCCCCGTCGAGAACATCTGGACGTCGGCCCTCGCCACGGCGAAGTTCCTCGACGACCAGCGGCCGGGCGGCACGGCGTACGTGATCGGCGAGGCGGGTCTGACCACGGCGCTGCACGACATCGGGTACGTCCTGACGGACTCCGAGCCCGATTACGTGGTGCTGGGCGAGACCCGGACCTACTCCTTCGAGGCCATGACCAAGGCGGTCCGGCTGATCAATGCCGGGTCGCGCTTCATCTGCACCAACCCGGACGAGACCGGGCCCTCGCTGCAGGGGCCGTTGCCGGCGACCGGGGCGGTTGCCGCGCTGATCACCAAGGCGACGGGTAAGGAGCCCTACTTCGCGGGCAAGCCCAATCCCTTGATGATGCGGACGGGCTTGAATGCGATCGGGGCGCATTCCGAGACCAGCGCGATGATCGGGGATCGCATGGACACGGATGTCCTGGCCGGGCTGGAGGCGGGGATGCTGACGTATCTCGTGCTCACCGGGCTCACGGCTGCGGGTGATGTGGACAAGTACCCGTTCCGGCCGTCGAAGATCGTGGATTCGATCGCGGATCTGGTGGACAGGATTTAGCCCCCACCCCGCCCCTTCCCGTAAGGCTGCCGCCAGCTTCAAAGACTGTCCTCAAACGCCGGACGGGCTGATGAAATCAGCCCGTCCGGCGTTTGAGGACACAGCTCCGCAGGATTTCGGGAAGGGGCGGGGAGAAAAAGCCCTGAACAGCCCACCCCCGGATGCGGCCGCAGCCAAAGCGCCGCAAGCTGCAACCATGCGCCGAGTTGCACCCACCCTGTGCGCCGCCCTCGCGGCAATCACCCTGACCAGCCCCGCCGCGGCAGCGGACGGCACGGTCAAGGTCACGCCCGCGCAAGCGACCCCCGGCGCCCAGATCCAGCTCTACGCCTCCGGCTGTGACGGCACCACCGGCTCCGCCAAATCGCCCGCCTTCGTCGCCGACGGCGCCCTCACCGGGCGGGACGGCAAGGGGTTTCCGCTGGCCGGTGAGGCGATGATCCGGTCGACCGCCACCCCGGGAACGTACGACGTGTCCGTGACCTGCGACGGGCAGGACGGGAAGGCCAAGGGGACCGTCACCGTCGTGCGGAACCAGCCCTCGCCGACCGCCCCGATCAAGGCCGGCGGCGGCGGCACCGCCAAGCTTGCCGCGACCACGGACGACGGGCCGGGCACCCGGCACACGCTCATCGGCGGGATGCTGGCCGGAGCCGCGGCCCTGGCCGTGGCGGGGCGGCTCGTGAGCCGTCGTCGGCGTCGTCGCTCCGAGTGAGTCGGTGAGATGGCCGACGAGAGGTCGCCGGTGTCCAGCCGGCTGCTCACCGGTCTTGCCTGGGTCGTGCTCCTCGCCGGTCTGCTGGTCTGGGGGAGCGATCTGACCGATGTGCCGCAGAGCGGCCCGAGCATCGGTGACGTGTCGGGGATCGGGCAGCCCGCCGAGGTCCAACTGCCGCCCGCCCACAAGCCGTTGCCGCCCGCCCGGCCGCACCGCGTGGACATCCCCGCCATAGGAGTGCAGGCCCCCGTCGTGAAGCGGGGCCTCGACGCGGAAAGGGCCATCGACCCGCCCCCGTACGACCAGAAAGGTGTGGTCGGGTGGTACGGGGGCGGGGTGAAGCCCGGTGCCAAGGGGGCCGCGCTGTTCGTCGGGCATGTGGACACCGAGACGCAGCCCGCTGTCTTCTACAACCTCAGCACGCTGCGCCCGGGCCAGCAGATCCGGGTGACCCGCGCGGACGGCTCGCTCGCGGAGTTCACCGTCGAGGACGTCCAGGTCTTCACCCGCGACCGGTTCGACGCACAGCAGGCCTACGGCGCCCGCGAGCCGGACCGGGCCGAGCTGCGCCTGATCACCTGCGGCGGCACCTTCGACCGGGCGGCCAAGGCGTACACGTCGAACGTGGTGGTCTCGGCCTACCTCACGGGCACCGGGCCCTGAGCCACCCGGCCCGACTCAACTAGGGCCTGTCTTCAAACTCCCGTCTGCCTCGCGACGCCTGGCACGCTCCCCCAAGCTCTTCGAGCAGGGGGGACCCCCTCTCGCCGCACCGGGCGAAAGACCAAGTACGTCCGGCCCATCGACGGGGCCTTCCGCCCGGCACGCCGAGAGCACGCACCAGACGCCGCAGGCTGATCCACAGAGATCGGGGAGACAGGCCCTAGCCCACCGGCACCGGCCCTTGACCCGAAGCCTCCGCGGCGGCCGGGGCCGGAGCGGCGGCGCGGGCGGCGGCCCGCAGGCCGAGTGCGCCGAAGACCGCCGCGAACACGCCCCAGAGCAGCACGTGTGAAGCGATCGAGAGGACCCGGAAATCCCACAGGAGCGTCGCCGCGACCGGGACCTCGTCCGGGTTGCCCGGCAGCGCGAACAGCGCGACCAGGACGGCGATCGTGGCCACCGCGACCGCGAGGTGCCTGACCGGCACGGAGCGGGACGCGAGGCGTACGTACACCTGCCAGACCAGGACCATGCCGAGCACCCCGATGGCGACCGCGGCCAGCCACAGGGCCTGCCGGTTGGCGACCGTGGTGGAGTCGCCGACGCCGGGCGGGTTGGCCGGGTAGCGCAGCCCGGGGAGCAGCGAGACGGCCAGGAAGGCGGCCGTGGAGAAGGTGAGGGCGCGCGTCCACGGGGAACCGGCGGTGGGCGTGCGGCGGTGCACCAGGGCGTAGGCGACGGCGAAGAGCAGGCCGAGGGCGAGGCCCGCGACGATCGCCGTGACGACCAGGCCGAAGTGCTGCTGGGAGCGCGTGAAGAGCTCCTCGTGGTGCTTGACTATCGCGCCGGCCGGCTCGTGCTTGTGGCCGGATTCGGAGCGTGCCTCTTCGAGGCGGATCGCCTTGTCCATCAAGGGCTCGGCGAGCAGCAGGGAGAAGAGACCGGTGGCAAGACCGGCCGCTCCTCCTGCCGCAAGACCGCGCCCGAGCAGGGGGAGTACGGGTGAAGACATGGTGCGAGCGCCCCGATCAGTGGCAGGGGGCGCCGAAGAGGTGCCGTCCGTCGTGGGAGAACTCGTGCAGGTAGTCGCCCGTCGCGGCGATCATCGTTCCGTTGTCCAGGAAGATCGCGTACAGCGCCACAAGAGCGATGATGACCGCGGCCGAGGCGATCAGCAGGTCGCGGGTGCGGGTGGTGGCGGCCGAAACCGCCGCGGTGTCGGTGTGCTGCGCGTGCTGCAGAGACATACCGGTGACCTCCTTCTGGGGTTTCCACGCCCCATGGCAGGAGGACGACGGGTTCAGTTCCTGACTTCCCGTACGCGTCACCGGAGGGTGGCGCGTGGGGTCACAGTGGCGGGACCGCCCCGGAGTTGCACCGGGTTCCTGTCAACCGTCGCCTCAATGTATGGACTTGTCGTCCGGGAGAGTCGCAGTCCACGGCAACCCCTGTCAACCAGGCCTGCCTGTCCTTTGCGAGGTCACCGGGGGCGGCAAGGGGGGCTCTTGGAGGCTCGGGGGGCGCACCTGACCCGGCCGGTGACCCGCTCCCCCCGGAGCCGCCGGCCGGGCCGGTCCTCGACCGCGCGCGCTCGGGCTGCGGGAGTAACCCGGCGCCGGCACGGGAGGTTCTGAGGCCAGTCCAGTTGTTCTGGCGTGTGGCCGGGGGCTGGGGCCGTTGAACGGCAACTCTGCGTAGAGCCGTTGGCCCAACTCTAGAACGGATGAACGCCAAGGCCTAGAGGCACTTTGACGCCAAGTCGTGGCCTGGTGGCGGTGGGTGAGTTCTGATCACGGCTGCCGTGCCGCGCGATCACGGCAGCCGCGCCTCCCGACCGCGACCGCCGGGCGTCCCGATCAGGACGGTGTGTTGCGTTCTCCACGCAGCGCATAGTCGTCCAGATCCCCGTCCATCACGGCCTGCGCGACCATGCTGAGCGGCCGGCGGGCCGTGCGGGCATGGCGGCGCAGGGCCCGGAAGGCTTCGTCCACCCCGACGCCCCAGCGCTCGGCGAGCAGCCCCTTGGCCTGCTCGATCAGTACGCGGCTGGTCAGCGCGGTCTGCAACTGCTCGGAGAGCTCCCGGCACTGGGACATCTCGCGTTGGTGCAGCAGACCGATGGTCGCGGCGTCGGCGAGCGCCTGGGCCAGCTCCACCTCGGCGCGGGGCCGCTGGTGCGTGGTGAAGACGATCACCGCGCCGAGCACGGTCTCGCGCAGCCGTAGTGGCACCGCATAGGTGGAGCTGATGTCCTGGACCCGGGCCCGCACGGTGAAATCCGGCCAGCGGGTGAGGGTTTGGGGCTCGTCGAGCGGCACCGGCCCGACCGGGGCGCCGGTGGTGAAGCTGTCCAGGCAGGGCCCGCCGAGGTGCTGCACCTCGAGCAGACCGAGCACCCAGTCGTCCCGGTCCGAGCTGGTGACCAGGGAGACCTGCTCCTCGGAGAAGAGCACGACTCCGGCGGCCACCGCCCCGAGCAGCTCCACGCAGCGGTCGGCGAGGCGTGCCAGGTACTTGGCCGGATCGAAGTCGGTGGTCAGGGTGTCGGCGGTCTCCACGAAGGCGGAGGCCAGCCGCAATTGGCTCATGGAGTGTTGCATGGTGGCCTCTCTCGACCGATTCAGTTGGCAGGCATCTCCGCGCCTACCCGATCTGGGAAGGGTGTAACGGCTCATCTACGAAGAAGATGCAGGCCCCGGTCAGCCTCGTGGCGTGCGGGTACGTATGTCAGGATTGGGAGCCGGACGGTGCACCCAAGGGGGAGTGGATGTACGGCAGCGATGACCGCCGTAAGCGCAGGTCTGCAGGTGCGGGGGTGAAGGCTTCAGCGGTGGCCGTGGGGGCGGTGCTGCTGCTCGCCGGCTGTTCCGACAGTGGCGGGGACCCCGACGCGCCCAAGACTTCGGGAAAGCAGCAGCCGAAGGGCACGGACCCCTACTGGGTCAACCCCGATGGGAACGCGGCCAAACAGGTCGCCACCTTCCTCGAGGACGGCAAGAAGGACGACGCCGAACTTATCAAGAAGATCGCGGACCAGCCGGTCGGTCAGTGGATCGGGACGGAGAACGCGGAGGCGGAGGCCCGTGGCTTCACGGAGGCCGCCGAGAAGGTCGACCGGGACGCGCTCCTGGTGCTCTACAACATCCCGCACCGCGACTGCGGCAAGTACTCCAAGGGCGGCGCCGCGGACGGCAATGCGTACCGCGCCTTCATCGACAGCGTGGCCAAGGGCATCGGCGACCGGCACGCCACGGTGATCCTGGAGCCGGACGCGCTGTTGCACCTGGTACAGAACTGCACCCCGCAGGAGCTGCACGAGGAGAGGTACGCCCTCCTGAACGAGGCGATCGACAAGCTGAAGGCGCGCAAGAACACCAAGGTCTATCTGGACGGCGGCAACCCGGGCGCGGGCAAGGCCGACGGATTCGCCGAGCCGTTGAACAGAGCCGGGATCGCCAAGGCCGACGGCTTCGCGGTGAATGTGTCGAACTTCTTCACCACGCAGGACGCCACGGCCTTCGGCAAGGAACTCTCGGCGAAGGTCGGCAACAAGCCCTTCGTGATCGACACCAGTCGCAACGGCAACGGCCCCTACAACGAGGGCGATCCGAACGAGCGCTGGTGCAACCCGCCCGGCCGCGCCCTCGGCGAGGCACCCACCACCAAGACCGCCGACGGCCAGGTGGACGCCTATCTGTGGGTCAAGCGCCCCGGGGAGTCGGACGGCACGTGCAAGGGCGGTCCGAAGGCGGGCGAGTGGTGGCCCGAGTACGCGCTGGGGCTCGCGAGAGCGAGCAAGTAGCCCTTTCCCGTACGTAGTTGAGGGCGGGCCCCGATCGGGGCCCGCCCTCAACTACGTACGGCTGCTTATTACTTCGGAATCTCCACCCACACCGCCTGGCTCGGCGTGCCCTGGTCGTCCGTGACGAAGAGCATGTACCAGCCGGGCTGCACCAGGTTCTTGTTCCTCGGCACCGTGACCTGGATGTCGTTGCCCGACTTCTTCAGGTCCAGGGCGATCGAGCGCTGGTCCACGTCCGTGACGTGCGTGGAGGCGCTCGGGCGGATCAGGCGGGCGTTCTTGATGGACGCCCCGTGCCGCGACTTGAAGGTCGCGGTGCCGCCCCGCTCGATGGACTTGGGGCCGCCGGTCAGGGTCGGCTTGGGGCCCGCGTAGTTGTACGGCGGGGTGTAGATCTCGATGCGCTGCTCGAACGTGCCGGGCTTGGTGTTGGCCGGGTCGTCGAAGAGCGAGTCCGAGCCGAAGACCACGACGCGGCCGTCGGGCAGGAGCAGCGAGCCCGAGTGGTAGTTGCGGCCGACGAGGGGGTCGGCGACGCGGCGCATCTCGTTGGTCTTCGCGTCGTACATGCGGGCCTCGAGGATGTTCGAGCCACCGCGGCCGCGGTAGTCCTCGGAGCCGCCGGAGATCAGCACCGTGTCGTCGGGGAGCACCGAGGACTGGGCGTAACGGGTTCCCTTGTCGAGCGAAGGGCCGTCCTTGAACACCGGGTTGGTGTCCTTGAGGTCGATGACGCGGGTCTTCTTGCTGGACTGCTCGGACTCGCCGACGCCGCCGCCGCCGATCACCATGAACTTCTCGTCCTGGGCGGGCGGCAGCATGACCGTGCCCGCCGTCTCCATCAGGGTGGGGTCGCTCAGGCCCTTGAGGTTGGTCCAGTCATTCGTCTCGAAGTCCCAGATGCCGGGCTTGCGGCCCACGTCGTCCGGGCCGTAGCCGGCGTTGGCGCCCGAGTAGAAGAGCTTGCCGTTCGGCAGCAGGAAGATCGCCGGGTAGGTGGGGAACTGGCGCTTCTGCTTGACGTACGTCCACTTCTTGGTCTTCGGGTCGTACGCCTCGTTCCGGTCGCCCGGGACGACCTGGCCGATGTCGTCGAGGCCGGACAGGGCGAGGATCTTGCCGGTGTCGAGCGTGGTGAGGGTGGGGTACCAGCGGGCCTCGTTCATCGGGTCGACCTTGATGTACTTCTCGGCGACCGGGTCGAACTCGTAGGCGTCCTTGATGCCTTGGAAGTCCTTCTTGTCCAGGGCGATCTTCTGGCCGATGCCGTAGACGTTGCGGGTGTCGGAGCCCTTGAGGCCCTGCACCCGGTAGTTGTCCTCGGAGCCGGTCTCGTACTGCTTGCCGCTCTTCTCCGCCTCGACGTAGACCCGTCCGAGGCCGGGGTCGTTGCGGATGAACTCGCCGGTCGCCGGGTCGAACACCTTCTTCGCCCGGTCGACGACCGTGTCGTCCTTGGCGACGAACGTCTTGCCGTTCTTCTTGCCGGTGAACCGGGTGCCCGCGGGCAGCGTGATCGGCTTGTCCGGGTCCTCGTTGTGCACCACCATCAGGCCGCCGGCCTTGGTGACGTCGCCCTTGATCTTCTCGTACCGCTTGGTGCCGCCCGCCACCAGGAGCTTGCCGTCCGGCAGTTGGGTGTGGCCCGTGCAGAACAGGTCGTTGGGGGTCTTGATCTCCTTGAAGGTGTTCGCCACCGGGTCCCAGAGGGTGGTGTCGAACTTCTTCGCGTCGAAGTTCTTCTGGTTGTTGCCCGAACCCGCGACCAGGAGCACCTTGCCGGTGTGCAGCAGGGCGGCGTGGATGGTGTTCAGCCGGTACTTCTCCGGCATGTCCACTATGTCCCAGTGGCCGTTGTCCGCCTTGTACTCGGGCTTGTTGATCTTGTAGTCGTGGTACTTCTCCGAGCCGAAGCGCCACAGGGCCGGGCCGTTCATCCCGGCGAGCGCAAGGACCACCGCCGCGCCTATCGCTATGCGGCGGGCGCGGCGGTGCTTGTGCTTCGCCGGGGTGGAACCGTCGGTCATTTCTTACGTCCCCCAAGGGCGATCTGCATGGTCTGGTCGGGCGCGTTGGCCCAACTGGGCTTCTGCTGCGGGGTGTGGGCGCCCGGCCCCGGCGGCGCGGCGCCCTGCGGGGGCACCACGGCCTCGGGCTGTGCGGGTGTGCCCGAACCCGGCGGCGTGCCACCGGCTTTGCGCTTCTTCTTCTCCTGGCGCACCATGTGGCGCCAGACGAAGATCGGCAGCGCCGTGATCGTCATGGCGAACGTCGCCCAGATGATCATCGCCGGGTGCGAGTGCCCGTACACGACTCCGGCGGCGATCGAGCCGCCGAAGAGCAGGATGAAGTACCAGTGGTACCGGAACGTGCCGAACCAGCGGTCCGGGCTTGCCGAGTCGCCCTTGGGGGTCACCACGAACTTGCTCTTCTTGCGGAGCATCGAGTCGATCAGCGCCTTGGCGTACAGCGGCGCCGACAGCGCGGACATCACCATGCCGGCCACACCGCCGGAGCCCTCCGGCTCGTGCGGCGAGACGTTGTGCCGGCGGTTCCAGACGTAGAGCCCGATCTGCAGGGCGGAGGCGTTGCCGTACAGCATCAGCCAGATCGTCGGGTCGATGTTCACACCCGATGCGCCCAGGCCCAGGAACAGCGCACAACTCATCGCTGCCAGGATCCAGTTGAGGGCCGACATCGGATAGAAGATGATCATCATCGTGTAGTTGAAGAGCTTGCTCGGCGGAAGCGAGTACCAGCCCTTCCAGTACTGCTTGAGGATCGTCTCGTACGTCCCTCGCGACCAGCGCATCTGCTGGGTGAAGAAGTCCGTCCAGGCGCTGGGACCCTCACCGACCGCGAGCACGTCCGGGGTGTACACCGAGCGCCACTTCTTGCCGGTGGCCGGGTTCTTGGCGCGGTGGATCTCGAAGCCCGTCGCCATGTCCTCGGTGATCGAGTCGTACAGACCGCCGATCTGCTTGAGCGCCTTGATGCGCACGGCGTTGGACGTGCCGACGAACATCGGGGCGCCGTACGCGTTGCCCGCGCGCTGGATCAGGGCGTGGAACAGGAACTGCTGGGACTCGGCGGCCTTGGTGATGAAGTTGTCGTAGTTGCCGTACACCTGGGGGCCGATCACGAACCCGATGTTCGGGTCGCGGAAGAAGCCGAGCATCCGCTCCAGGTAGTTGGGCAGCGGGACGTGGTCGGTGTCGACCGAGGCGAAGAAGTCGTAGTGGTCGCCGTGCGCGTCCAGCCAGGCGTTGTAGTTGCCGTGCTTGGTCTTGGCGCGGTGCGGGCCCTTCTTCTGGTTCCACCGCTCCACGCCCTTGCGGGAGAAGTGGTGCACCCCGAGGCGCTCGCAGACGGCCTTGACGGCCGGGTCGTCGCCCTCGTCGAGCAGCCAGACGTGCATCAGGCCGCGGTGCCGGATCTTGACCGCCGCCTCCAGCGTCTTCGTCACCATCTCCAGGGGTTCCTTGCCGGGAACGAAGGAGGTGAGGAAGGCGACGCGGGTGCCGGTCTCGGGCACCACCGGGACCGGGTCGCGGGCGACCAGGGTGGCGTGCGCGTTCGACAGCACGTTCATACAGCGGAAGAACTCGATCAGGCCGATCGAGACCAGCATGATCACGTCGAGCGTCGGCAGGAAGTCGTACTCGACGTAGTCGCGCTTGGTCCAGTGCTCGGGCTGAAGCAGCCACGCGAGCAGGACCAGCGAGAGCAGCGGGGCCGCGCCCAGCATCAACGCGGCGCGGATGCGGTGCGGTTCCTGCGAGAGCAGGGTGCGGTACTGCACCTTGTACGGCTTCGTCGGGTCGGGGTTGGTGAGGGGGCCGGCGAGCCTGCTGTAGTGCTCGTAGTCATAGCGCGGCAGCGACTTCTTGAGCCGCTTGAAGCCGCCCGTCCGATGCGACGGCACTCTCAACTGCTGAGTCTGGGACGGGTCCGGTCCCGGTCGGGCGCCTGTCGGCGTCGACGTCATGAGTCATCCCCCCGCACGCGTGCGTTGCGTGGTCGTTGGTCCTTCCGTCCGCTCGGGTCCCCCTCGACCTCCGCGAACGCATCAGTGGCAGGCCACCGTTCCTGATCCTTGAGGTTCCTGATCCTTAGGACTGAGAACGCGACCTTCCGGTTGCATGATGCCCGCCCCGACATCTGTTCATGAACGGGGCCCCCACCCCGCATCCGTTCCGCAACCGGCCGAGCCCCCTCGGCTTCCTCGTGCCGTCTGCTCAACTACCTTGTACCGCAAGCCTCATAGGAGCCAATGGCTCTCGGTAAGACTTCTACGAGCATCATCATGATCGCAAGAGCGAAACAAGGTCGTTACCGGTCATACACGCGATTTGGGACAGCAGTTGGGGCGGGAGAGCCCAACCTCGTCCTGATATTCCCGAAGTGCTCGCGAATGGCCTGTTCGGCCCGGAGAGTGTCGCCGGACCGCACGGCGTCGAGGATCTCCCGATGCTGCCGGCACGTCACCTTCGGATCCTGCGGTACGTCCACGAGGTCGGTCCGCACCCGGTGGAACGCGTCCCAGAACGCCTCCAGGACCTCGCCGAGCAGCTGATTGCCGAGCCCCCGGTAGAGCGTCGCGTGGAAGGCCCGGTCGGTCTCGGCCCGCACCGCCCCCTCGGCGGCCTCGGCGTCCATCCGCCCGACCAGCGCGTCGAGCTCCGCCAGGTCCTCGGCCGGTACGAGCCCCGCGAGCCGGGCGATGAGACCGGTCTCCACGGCCTCGCGCAGCTCCAGGAGTTGCAGCAGGCTGTCCTCGCCGCGGTAGTGCCCGGCGACCGTGCGGAAGGTGAGGCCCTCGATCATCGGCGCCATCGACATCGGCCCGACGTACGTCCCGAACCCGTGCCGGATCTCGACGATGCCCATCGCCTGCAGCGCCTTGAGCGCCTCGCGCACGGAGTTCCGGCTCACCCCGAGGAGCTCCATCAGTTCGGGCTCGGTGGGGAGGGAGGCGCCCGACGGCAGCCGCTGGTCGATGATGAGCTTCTTGATCCGCTCCTGTATGTCGCGCGCCATGGCGCACACGGTATCCGGCCACGCACCTGAGGGTGCCCGGGTACGCGAAAGGCCCCTCGCTCTCGCGAAGGGCCTTTCGGTGTCTGTGCGCCGCCAGGGACTCGAACCCCGGACCCGCTGATTAAGAGTCAGCTGCTCTAACCAACTGAGCTAGCGGCGCCTGCTGACCTGGAGAACTCTACCCGATGTCCGGAGGTGGTCCCGACCGCCGACGGGCGCCCGGCGCGCGGCCGGGGCGGGCCCGACGTGGGCGAATACAGCATTCGGACCGTCAGCATGCGATTTCCGTGGACAGTTGAGAAACTGACGCCTGTGCAGATCCGTACAGATTTCTTCCTGGGATGTGAGGGGGATCGCATGAAGAATCCGGCTCCGGCGTCGGTTGCCGCTTCTGATTCGGCTTCCACATCCGCTCCGGTATTCGAAGAATTCGAACCTCCGGCTGATTGCGACTGCGCGGGCTGCGTCCAGCTGCGGAATTCCCGGTCCGGTGAAAGGCCCTCGCGCGGGGCGCACCGCGCGCTGCTGCTCGCGGCGGCCGCGGGCACGGCGCTCGGTTCCGGCTCCGGCTCGCCGGCCCTCGCGGCGCCGGCCGCCGAGCACGGGCAGGTCAGCCCGGCCGGGCCGGCCGTCCCGGGCGGTCCCGCCAGGCCCGCCGCGGACGAGCCCGACGGGCACCCGCAGGGCGGCTCCAGCGCACTGCACGGCCGCGGCGAATGGAAGCCCGCGCAGGCCCGGCCGACCACCCGCGCCGACATCATCAAGCGGGCCAAGCAATGGGTCGGCACGCAGGTGCCGTACAGCATGGACCGGTACTGGCGGGACGGCTATCGGCAGGACTGTTCGGGATTCGTCTCGATGGCCTGGAACCTCGGCCGCAATGAATGGACCGGAAGTCTCGACCGGTATGCCGTGCGCATCGGCCGGGATCAGCTCAAGCCCGGCGACATTCTGCTCTTCCACAATCCGGACGACCCGGGGAAGGGATCGCACGTGACCATTTTCGGCGGCTGGACCGACTACACGAAGGCCTATTACCTCGCCTATGAACAGGCCCGGCCGCACGCCCGCAAACAGGCCACGCCGTATGCATACTGGAGCCACTCCGGGCGCTATACCGCCTACCGCTACAAGGCCCTGAGCTCCCCGGCGCCGACCGCCGGCAGCGATGTCACCCGCCGCTATCCCGGCTCCGCCGCCTTCGGCCCCGGCACGCACGGCACGCACATCACCGATCTGGGGCGCCTGCTGAGCGGGCGCGGCGGGGCCCGCTTCTACCGCTCGGGTCCCGGCCCGTCCTGGGGCGACGCGGACCGCCGGGCGACGCAGGCGTTCCAGCGTGCGCAGGGCTGGACCGGGCGGGACGCGGACGGACTGCCGGGGCGGCTGACCTGGGAGTACCTGGTCAGCGGCAAGGGCCGGGACATCCCGGCGGCGGCCTCGGCCCCGGCTGCGACCTCCGGGGCGAGTGCCGCCTCGGTCCGGGTGCCCGCGTACCCGGGCAGGGCCCACTTCCGCCCGGGACAGTCCAACCCGTACGTCGAACTCCTCGGCAAGCGGCTCGTCCAGCGAGGGTTCGGCAAGTACTACGCGCAGGGCCCCGGTCCCCGCTGGGGCGAGGCGGACCGCCGCAACGTCGAGGCCTTCCAGCGCGCCCAGGGCTGGCGCGGCGGAGCGGCCGACGGCTTCCCCGGCCCGGAGACCTGGCGGCGCCTCTTCTCCTGAGCGTTGTGAGGGAAAAGGGGCAGGCAAAACGGGCGGAACCGGGCGCCAAGCTGTCCGTTATCCCCCACATCTCCATCTCCCACCCGAGAGTTCGCGGAGGCAGCGATGAGCAGGACCGCAGGGAAGCGTGACGAGGGTGAGGGCGGGGCGCCGGAGACCCCCCAGCGCGCGCCCCGCCTCATCCAGAACGAGGCCACCACCGAGATCCCCGTCCACCTCCTCTTCCGCGACGACACCGGGCAGACCCCGCTGCCCCTGCCGCCCACCGTGGTCGGCCGCCGGCAGGGCACCGGGGAGCAGCCGCGCACCCCGCGCCGCCCCGCGCCGACCGTCGCACCCACCGGCCCGCCCGTCGACGCCTCGCCGGCCGAGTGCGCGGGCCCGGCGTGCTCCGGACCGGCCGCCGCGCTCGCCGGGACCGCGGCGCTCACCGGGTGCGGCGCCGGGCTGTGGTGGGCGGGGGTCGTGCCGCCGCTCGCCCTGAAGCTGGCGCGGCTGCCGATCCACGAAGGGGCCGAACTGGGGCCCGCGCAGTGGGCTGTCGTCGCCGGATCCGGAGCGGTCGCGCTGTTCGCGTTCGGCGGGCTCGGGCGGGGCCGGATCGGGAAGGCGTGGGTGCTCTCGCTGTTCGGGCGGTACCGGGGGAGCGTGCGCCGGACCGGCCTGGTCTGGATCAACCCGCTGCTCAGGCGGCAACGCATCGACGTACGACTGAAGCACTGGCGCAGCGAGCCGATGCCCGCCGTCGACGCCAACGGGGTCGCGCTGCAGGTCGTCGTCCTCGTGGTCTGGCGGGTCAAGGACACCGCGCGGGCCGTCTTCGCGGTCGACGACCACGCCGGATTCCTGCGCGAATGCGTCGAGGCGGCGCTCGCCCGGGTCCTCTCGCAGCTGCCCGCCGACGCCTTCCAGGGCGGCGGCCCGACCCTGCGCAACGTGGAGGCGGTCGGGGACGCGCTGACCCGGCGGATCAGGAAGGACGCGGAGCCCGCCGGGATCGAGGTGTTCTCCGCGCAGCCGACGCGGATCGAGTACGCCCCCGAAGTCGCGGCCGCCATGCAGCGCAGGCGGATCGCCGCTCTGGACGCCCGGCACCGGGACAGCCTGCTGACCCAGGTCGTCGACTCGGTCGAGGACACGGTGACGCGGCTGACCACGCGCGGGCTCGTGGAGCTCGACGACTACGAACGAAAGGCCCTGGTGAAGGATCTGACGGTGGCGTTCTATACGGGGCATGGAGATCGCTGACCCGCCCCTCATCCCGGATCTGGCCGCTGACGCCTGGCAGTTGACGGCCGACGTCCCGCGCGCCGTGCTCGGCCTCGCCGGCCCGCCCGGCGCCGGGAAGTCCACCCTCGCCCGCGCCCTGGTCGCCGCGCTCGACGCCGAGCACGGGGCCGGGGCCGCCGGGTACCTGCCGCTCGACGGGTTCCATCTGTCCAATGTGCAGCTGGCGCGGCTCGGGCTGATGGCCCGCAAGGGGTCCGAGCCGAGCTTCGACGTCTGGGGTTACGTCGCCCTCCTGCACCGCGTGCTCGACGAGCGCGACGGGGCGCGCGACATCTACGTACCGGATTACGACCGGACGCTCGCGCACGATCCGATTGCCGCGCGGCACCTCGTCGCGCCGTCGGCGCGGCTGATCGTCACCGAGGGGAACTACCTCGCCTGCGACCTGCCCGGCTGGCGCGAAGCGCGCGAGCTGATGGCGGCGCTCTGGTATGTCGAGGCACCGGCAGATGTACGTCAACTCCGTTTGGTGGACCGACAGTTGAGCGGCGGTCGAACGGGCGACGAGGCGCGGGAGTGGGTCGGGACCAATGACGCGCCCAACGGGGAACTTGTGGAGAACTGGCGGGAACGGGCCGACCGAAACCTCTCCACGATTGGTATGGACATGTTCAACTCTCAGCAATAATCTGAACTTGGTCTAGACCGCAGCAGTCCTGCGCGCGCTCGAAGAAGAACTCCCCCACGTTCTCAACGGAGCATCGGAGCAGCAGCATGCGAAGGAAGAAGACGTACGCGGCGATGCTCGGCCTCGCCACCGCCGGAGCCTTTGCGCTCACCACGGGCGGCGCCAGCAGCCATGGCTACACCGACTCACCCATCAGCCGGCAGAAGCTGTGCCAGAACGGCACGGTGACCGGGTGTGGCGCCATTCAGTGGGAGCCGCAGAGTGTCGAGGGCCCCAAGGGATTCCCGGCCTCGGGTCCGGCCGACGGCAAGATCTGTTCGGCGGGCCTCTCCCAGTTCAACGAGCTCAACTCCGCGACGAAGCCGGGCGGCGGCGCCTGGCCCACCACATCGGTCAGCAACGGGCAGAACTACACGTTCCGCTGGCAGTTCACCGCCCGGCACTCCACGACCGACTTCAAGTACTACGTCACCAAGAACGGCTGGAACCAGAGCCAGCCGCTGACCAGGGCGTCCCTGGAGACCGCGCCCTTCTTCACCGTCCCCTACAGCGGCCAGCCCCCGGCCACGCTGGAGCACACCGGCAAGCTGCCCACGGGCAAGTCCGGGCACCACATCATCCTGGCCGTGTGGACGATCGCGGACACGTCGAATGCGTTCTACGCCTGCTCGGACGTGACGTTCTAGGTCCGTAGGGCCTACGGCCTGCAGTCTCAGGTTCGGCAGTCTCAGTTCTTCCTCAGATCCGGTTCTTCCCCCCGGTTCTACGGGCACATACGGTCCGCGCGCGCCGTGATCGAATGGCACGGCGTGCGCGTACCGGAATCTCGGGGGGAACCAATGGACTTCATGTTTGTCGTCATACCGCTGTTCATCATGGGTGTGGCGATCCTGATCGGCGTCAAGACCGTCATGCGCGCCCTGCAGCTGAGGAGCGCGTGGCGCAGCGGGCTCACCGCCGAGGCGCGCTGTCTGCGCTTCTACACGACCACGCGGCGCAACGACAACCACGTCACCACGACGCGGCACCACGTCTTCGAGTTCATGACGAGGGACGGCCGGCAGATCCGCTTCGAGGAGGAGAACGGCCCCGGCACGATCATCGAGGGCGACATCGTGCCCGTGCACTACACGGCCGAACACCCCGAGCGCGCCACGGCCCGGCCGCCGAGCCCGGTGGGCAACCTCGCGGGCACCGCGGGGACGCTGGCCTTCGTGGCCGTCATGATCGCGTTCTGCGTCTTCTTCATGACGACGGCCGGCTCCGGCCCCGACTTCTGACGGGACGCACCCTCTTTCGGCGAGCGCACCCTCCACATCTGACGGTACGTCAATTATCGTGCCCGACCATGGCAACCAAGGGTGCTCAGGCCGCGACCGTCGCCGATCTCGTCCGGGCCCGGTGGGGCGACCACCGCCCCGGCCTCCACTTCGAGGACCAGGTGCTCAGCCACCACCAGGTGGCGGCGGGCGCGGCAGCCCGCGCCGCGCTCCTGGCCGACCTGCTGCCGCCCGGCGCGGAGCCCCACATCGGGGTGCTTCTCGACAACACCCCTGAATATCCCCTGTGGTTGAGCGCCGCAGCCCTCGCGGGCGCCGCCGTCGCCGGGATCAATCCGACCCGGCGGGGCGCCGAGCTGGCCCGCGACATCCGCCACACCGAGTGCGGGATCCTGATCACCGAGCGGGCCCATCTGCCGCTGCTCGACGATCTCGATCTGCCGGGCGTACGTCTCCTCGTCACCGACACCGAGGCGTACGACCGGCTCCTCGCCGGGTACGAGGGCGCCAAGCCCGGCGAGGCCACGGTCGCCGAAGTGGACCCCGCCCGGCGGATGTTGCTCTACTTCACCTCCGGCTCGACCGGCGCACCCAAGGCGGCGATCTGCTCACAGGGGCGGCTCGCGGCGGCCGGGCAGTCCCTGGTCCGGCAGTTCGAGGTCAGCCCGGACGACGTGCACTACATCTGCATGCCCATGTTCCACGGCAACGCGGTCATCGCCGACTGGGCGCCCGCGCTGGCCGCCGGAGCCTCGGTCGCCCTGCGGCGACGCTTCTCGGCGTCCGGCTTCCTGGATGACGTACGGGCTTACGGGGCCACGTACTTCACCTACGTGGGCAGGGCCGTGCAGTACCTCCTCGCCACCCCCGAGCGCCCCGACGACCGGGACAACCCGCTGCGGATGGGCTTCGGCACGGAGGCGGGCGCGGTGGACGCGGCGCGGTTCGCCGAGCGGTTCGGGGTGCGGCTCGTCGAGGGGTACGGCTCGTCCGAGGGCGGCGCCGCGATCCAGCGCACCCCGGACACCCCGGCCGGCGCGATCGGCCTGGCCCAGCCCACGGACGACCTGGCGGTGGTGGACGCCTCGACCGGGACGGAGCGTCCGGCGGCGCGGTTCGACGCGGCGGGGCGGCTGCTCAACGGCGATGAGGCGATAGGCGAGTTGGTCAACCGCGGCCGCAACCCCTTCGAGGGCTACTGGCGCAACCCCGAGGCCAACGCGGCCCGGGTGCACGGCGGCTGGTACTGGACCGGGGATCTCTTCTTCCGGGACGCGGACGGCTTCCTGTACTTCGCGGGCCGCACGGACGACCGGCTCCGCGTCGACAGCGAGAACCTGGCCGCCGCGATGATCGAGAGCATCCTCGCCCGGTACGAGGCCGCCGCCGCGGTCGCCGTGTACGCGGTGCCGGATCCGGTGGCCGGGGACCAGGTGATGGCGACGCTGGCGGTGCCGGATCCCGATGATTTCGATCCGGCCCACTTCATGCAATTCCTTGCTGAGCAAGGGGACTTGGGGCCGAAGATGCTGCCCCGATTCGTACGGGTGGTGCGGCGGATGCCGGTCACGGCCACGAACAAGGTGCACCGGGTCGCGCTGCGGCGGGAGGGCTTCCGGTGTGCGGACCCGGTGTGGTGGCGGGTGGGGGAGGTGTACCGCCCGCTGGACGCGGGGGATGTGGAGGGGCTGGTCGGGGAGTACCGGGCGCAGGGGCGGGAGGAGCTGCTCGGGCGGTAGTGGTCCCGCCCCTGCGTCCGGGCGACGGACAGGGCCGGCGGTCAGCCGAAGTCGTGCGTCCGGGCGACGGACAGGGGTCGGCGGTCAGCCGAAGTCGTTCCCGCCCGGGGCCGGTTGGGTGCTGATGTTCTCGTCGTACGTCGGCATGTTGGTGATGAGCGGGGTGCGCGGGTCGAGCCGGGGGTCGAGCGGTCCCGCGCCCGGCGGCCTGGCGACCGGGTCGTTCCCGGAGCCAAGCCCTGGGCCCGGACCCAGGGGGCTGCCCGGACGCAGCGCGGCGGGCATCGTGCCGAAGGCCGCCTGTGTCTGGGTCTCGCCGCCGAGGTTCTCGAAGTCCTGGGACGTCCGCTTGTCGTTCCACTCGTGGCCGTCGGCCGAGGAGCGCAGGTTGGCCGCCCCGGCCTTGGCGCGGTCGTGCAGGCCCTGGAGGGCGGGCTTCCAGCTGGTGGAGATGGTGGTCAGGGCCGGGCCGAGCGACCAGCCGGTGAGTGAACTCCCGGCCGTGTCCGCCTCCTTGACGGCCTTGTCGGACGGCTCCTTCATCGTCTTGGCTATCTCGTCACACGCTCCGGCCGACGAGCGCAGTTCGGCGGGGTCGACCTTGGGTCCGCTGGACATGGAAGGCTCCTCTCCTCTCAGAACTGCTGCTGCTCGACACCGGGCGGAAGCAGACACGGGGTGCGTACCGCGAAGGAGAAGCGCTGCGGCTTCGCCCGGCCGGAGCCGACGGTGTCGGCCGTCACCGAGTAGGCGTTCTGCCTGCTGCGGGCCCGGAACGCGGCCGAGTAGTAGGCGTCCTGGAACTCGCGGTACCCGGTCACCTCGTAGCCCTGCTTGGGCAGTTCGCCCCGCAGGGTGCGCACGATGCGGGTGTGCTCGGTGGGGGAGACGGGGGAGTAGATGTAGTAGAAGAGGCTGTACCGGCCGTCCTCGGCCACCTCGTTGCGCGCGCCGACGCACGCCTCGAAGTGCACCTTGGCCGTCCCGGGGATCAGCGGGACGCCGGTCAGTTCGGCCATGTACGTGGTGTAGTTCTCGGCCCATTGCAGGGCCGCCGCCTTGTCCATGCGCGGCAGCGGGGCATTGGGGTCGTTGGGGTCTTCGTACGGGGACACACGGCCTCCAGTCGGCAGCAGGATGACGATCAGGGCTCAGCGGGTGCGCTCAGCCGATGATGATCGGGTCCGGCGGCGGGCCGTTGTCGACTTCCTTGGGTGCCTCGGGCGCGGGCTTCCCCGCGATGATCAGCCCCTGGTTGGCGAGCGAGTCGCTGCCCTCGTTCCAGTAGCCGCTGTGACCGCTGGTGTCGACCTGGAAGTTGTTGCCGCCGAAGGGCTGCAGCATCGGGTCCGCGCCCAGCGTCGCCCCGGCGAAGTTGTTGATGATGGGGTCGTCCGGGGCCCCGCCGACCCACACGTGCTCCGAGTCCATCTGGAGTTCGTCCGCGGTGTTGACCGTCATGCCCGGACTGCCGACCACCACCACGTCGTCCGCGCCCAGGCCGTTGCCACCGGAAGCCGCCGCGCCCACCACGGTCGAGCCGTAGCTGTGGCCCATCACGGTGGTGTGGCTCGGCGAACCGTCGTGCGAGGCCTGGGTGCCGGCCACGAACTGCCGCAGGTCCGGAGCGGCGTCCTCGGCGCGGCCGGTGCCGCCGACGCTGTTGAAGTCGGTCATGGACGCCTCGGGGGCGTCGTAGCCGAGCCAGGTGATCATGGCCACGTCCTCGCCGTCGGACTGTGCCGTGGCGGAGTTCTGCAGCTTGTCGATGCGCTCCAGCTGACCGGGCACTCCGGTCATGTCCGTGTTGGTTCCCGGTACGAGGACGCCGGTGTGCGCGGCCGTGTCCGGGTTGCCCATCGCGATGATGGCCCGTCCGTCGTCCTTGGAGTCGTAGCCCAGGAGGTACAGCTCCTTGCCCTTGGGGGCGCTGTCCCCCTGGTCGAGCCGGTCGCTCAGCAACTGGGCGTTGTTCAGACGGTTGTTGACGGTCTCCTGGCTCTCGCCCTTGAACCCGTCGTGGGTGTTGCCCTCCTCCAGGAGGTTGAGCTCCTGCGCGAGGGCCGTGCGATTGGCGTCGTTGCGGGTCTCCGTGGGCAGGCCGTTCGTCGCCCCGATCTCCTTCGGGTGGAGCGTCTCGTACTCCTGGCGCTCCTCGGGGCTCAGCGCCTTCCACCACTCGGCGGCGGCCTTCGGGTCGTCCTTGGGGATCTGCGGGTCCTGGACGCCGATGGCCTTCATCGCGCTCTTCACGTCGTCGGCGGACTCGGCCGTCGCGTCGTTGTTGAACTGGTCGGTGAGGATGTCACCGTTCAGCTGGCCGAGGGCCTTCTTGCCGTCGTCACTGGCCTTACGGGCATCGGCCAGGGCCTCGTCGATACGCGCCCGGTACTCGCCGAGCGCACCGCTGCGGTCGGCGATCGCCTGCTGGGCATCGGGATCCTGGTGCGGCAGGTCCGAGGTGGTCGGGTCGCTGACCCAGCCGTCCTCGTCGACCTTGTAGCGGTCGGCCTCCGCGCGCTGCACCGCGCCCCGCAGGTCCGTCTGGGCCTGCTCCATCCAGGACTTCGTGGTGTCCAGGACGGAGGCGATCGCCATGGCCTCCGTCTCGACCACGCCGATCCGCGACTCGACGTCCTCCAGGTAGAAGAGCGCCGCGTCGGCGTCGTCGCCCTTCCAGGAGTGGTGCAGCGGGCCGGTGACCTGCTTGCGATGCCGGTCGGTGAGGCCGTCCATCGTCGTCGACAGGCTCCGCCAGGCCTTGGCGGCGGCCTCCAGGTCCGAGAAGTCCTGATTCATCAACCGGGAGAAGTCAGAGGCCATGACCGCTCCCGCACGCTATCCACATCCACGCGTCCTTGCCGGACGCGCCCTTGCCAGGGCATGGCAAGCCGACCCAACCAGACATAGAGCATCCCCGCTGTTGCTGATCACGCTCGGTTCGAGGCGGCCAGCATAATGCGGAACCGGTTTTTCAACTCCTGTTTCTGGAGGGGTAGTTGAGGTGATCTTGGAATGAGCCGACGGCGTCGGGCAAGCGCTCCTGACAGCCCGCGGCCGTCCTGTCAGCGCCTCTGACAGCCCTGTCAGCGTGCTGTCCGTCGGCTGTCAGCGCCCCCCGGCAGAGTCCTGCCCATCGAGAACGGCAAGCAGCTGACGAGGAGTCGACGTGTCTTACGCAATCAAGGCCGAGGGACTGGTCAAGAAGTACGGGGACTTCACCGCCCTGGACGGTGTGGACCTGGAGGTCCCGGCCGGCAAGGTCGTCGGCGTCCTCGGCCCCAACGGTGCCGGCAAGACCACCACGGTGCGCATGCTGGCCACGCTGCTGCGGCCCGACGCGGGCCACGCGACCATCGGCGGGCACGACATCATCAAGGACCCGGTCCGAGTACGCCAGTTGATCGGCCTGACCGGTCAGTACGCCTCGGTGGACGAGACGCTGTCCGGTGCCGAGAACCTGGTCCTGATCGGGCGGCTGCTCGGACTGTCCCGGCGGGACGCGAAGGCCCGGGCCGCCGACCTCCTGGAGAACTTCTCGCTCACCGAGGCCGCGAAGCGCCCCATCGCCACCTTCTCCGGCGGTATGCGCCGCCGCCTCGACCTGGCGGCCAGCCTGGTCGGCCGGCCCTCGGTCCTGTTCCTCGACGAGCCCACCACCGGCCTCGACCCGCACGCCCGCCAGGAGGTCTGGGACGTGGTGAAGGGCCTGGTCGCGGACGGCTCCACGGTCCTGCTCACCACGCAGTACCTGGAGGAGGCCGACCAACTCGCCGACTCCATCACGGTGTTCGACAAGGGCCGCAAGGTCGCCGAGGGCCGGCCCGGGGAGCTCAAGCGGCGCGTGGGCGGTCAGGTGCTGCAGGTCCGCCCGAGCGTCCTGGCCGACGTACCGGAGGTGTCCACGATCCTGGCCGAACTGTCCGGGCACGCCCCCACCGAGGAGTCGGGCGTGCTGACCGTCTCGGCCGACGAGCCGCTCCTCGTCTCGGCCGTCGCCCGCCGGCTCGACAGCGCCGGGATCTCGGCCGACGAACTGGGGCTGCGGCTGCCCAGCCTGGACGAGGTGTTCCTTGCCCTGACCGGCAACGCACCCACCGCCGTCGACGAGCAGCCCGTCGCCGACGGACAGCCCGTCACCGTCTGAGCCCCCGACTTCCCCCAACGCCCGCTGCCCTGCACAGACTTCCCCAAAGGACCCCGTCATGAGCACCCAGACCCTCACCGCCACCGCACCCGCCCCCGCAGCCAAGCAGCTCCCCGGGCGCATCAGCCTCGCGCAGACCGCGCAGCACAGCCTCGCCCTCGCAGGCCGTGGCGTCACCAAGTTCATGAAGTCGCCGATGCAGCTGGTCGACGTCGTCCTCACCCCGATCATCAGCCTGCTGATGTTCATCTACCTCTTCGGGGAGTCCATGGCCCCGGGCGGCGACACCGACCGCTATCTGCAGCACGTCGTACCCGGAGTCATGGTCATGGCCGTCTTCCAGGCCAGCATCGGCATCGGCGCCTCGCTCAGCGCGGACGCCAGCACAGGGATCTTCGACCGGTTCCGCAGCATGCCGATCGCCCGCTCCAGCCCACTGATCGGCGCCGTCCTCGCCGACTTCGTCCGCTACGTCATCTGCCTGGCCACCCTGGTCGTCCTCGCCCTGATCATGGGATACCGCATCGGGACCAACCCGGTCGCTTCGCTCGCCGCGGTCGCCCTGCTCATCGGCTTCGCCCTCAGCTTCTCCTGGATGTCGGTCTACCTCGGCATGCTGATCAAGAACCCCGCCTCCGTGCAGGGCCTGATGACCATCCTGATCCTGCCGCTCACCTTCGCCAGCACCGTCTTCATGGAGAAGGACAAGATGGCCGGTTGGCTCCAGGGCTTCTCCGACGTGAACCCCGTCTCCCTGGTGGCGGGAGCGGTCCGCGGCCTGCTCAACGGCGGCGAGGTCGCCGGTCCCCTGGCAGGCAGCTTCCTCTGGATGGCCGGCGTGACCGCGGTCTTCTTCCCGCTGGCCATGCGCGCCTACCGCAAGAACAACGGCTGACGACCCCGCCCCACGCGGAACCGCCCCAACCCGAACCGCCCCAACCCGAACCGGCCGGCCACGCATCGTGGCCGGCCGGTTCGGCGTACGTACGCCTGGTTCGCGTCCCGAGCCTCAGCCGCCCAACGCCTCCCGCTCCAGCCACCCCTTCGCCTCCTCGCGAGGCATCGCCGCCCCCTTCCCGTACGCGGCCCGATAGCCGTCCTCGCCGAGGGCCTCGACCATCCGGGACACATGCCCCTGCAGCTCCGGCTCGCCCGCGTCGAAGGCGCCGCGCATGACCTCGCTGATCCCGAAGGCGATCGCCCCGGTCGCCGGATCGTCCTCCAACGTACGTATCCCGCCGAGGAGTTCGGCGACCCAGGCGAGCCCGGCCCCGGCCCCCAGCGCGAACAGGCCGCCGGCCGCCTCGGGCAGCAGGGCGCGCGCCGCGGGTGCCCGGCGCTCGGCGATGCGGTTCTCGATGCGGGTGCTGATGATCAAGTCGTGGGCGAGCTCGGCGAGATCGGGGCGGCGGCGGGACAGCGCCTCCAGGTGGTCCAGGGTCCGGTTCGCCTCGCCCACATTGCCGGACATCCGGTGCGCGTTGGCGAGGCCGACCAGGATGTTGGCCTCGAGGCGGAGTTGGCCGCGCTCCCTGGCCTGGCGGTGTGCGGCCCGCAGATCGCGGAAGGCGCCGTCGAGGTCGCCGCCGCGCCGGCGTTCGCGGGCGAGCCGCGCCTTGCTCAGGTACAGGTAGTCCTCCGTGCCGAGCTCGGAGCTCAGTGCGACGGCCCGCTCGAAGACCGCGATGGCCTCGGCGTTCTCGCCGCGCAGGGAGTGGTCGCGGCCGATGGGGATGAGGGCGAAGACGATGCCCCAGCGGTCACCCACCGCCTCGAACCCGCGCAGCGCCTCGATCCGGGACTCCTCGCCCGTTTTCAGGTCGCCCTGCTCGGTGAGCTCGAAGTCGCGTGCCAGGTGGGCGCTGGCCCGCACCCACGGGTCGGGCGAGGCGAGAAGCTCCTCGAAGCCGGGCTCGCCCTGGTCCGCCGCCTTGCCCGCGAAGGCCACCTGGGACATCCGCAGGAGCAGCCCCGCCGGGTGGAACTCGCGGCCCACCGCCGATGCTCCGGGAGCGGACGCGGCCTGCTGCGGGGAGGCGCCGACGGCAGCCAGATGCGTCTCGAACTGGCTGCTCATGCCGCGTATGCCCCAGTACCAGAACATCGCGGCACCGAACCGCACCGCCGTCTCCTGGTCGTCCGCCTCGCGCAGCAGCCGCAGCGCGAACACCAGGTTGTCGTGCTCTCCGTCGAAGACCTTGATGGCGCTCAGCTGCCGGCCGGTGCGCAGCAACGGCTCGTTCTCCTCGGCGAGTTCGAGGTGGTACGCGGTGAAGCGGGCGGAGATGTCGTCGCCGGACTCGGCGAGCCTGCGGCCCGCGTAGGCGCGTACGGTCTCCAGCATCCGGTACCGCTCGTCGCCCTCACCGTCGTCGACGCCAGAGACCAGGGACTTCTCGACCAGCGAGCCGAGGACGTACAGGACGTCGTCGGCGGGCAGGTCCGGGCCCGAGCAGACCGCTTCGAGGGCGGCGAGGGTCGCCCCGCCGGGGAAGGCGGACAGCCTGCGGGCGAGGATCCGCTCCGGCTCGTCGAGCAGGTCCCAGCTCCACTCGACCATCGCGAGCAGGGTGCGCTGGCGCGGCATGGCCGTCCTGCTGCCGGAGGCGAGCAGCCGGAACCGGTCGTCGAGGCGGCGCGCGATCTGCTCCACGCCCATCGAGCGCAGCTTGGCCGCGGCCAGCTCCAGGGCGAGCGGCATCCCGTCGAGGCGCCGGCAGATCTCCAGGACGGCGTCCAGGGTCGACTCGTCGAGGGCGAACCCCTGCCGGACACCGGCTGCCCGGTCCACGAACAGCCGGACCGCGGCCGCCTCCAGCGCCGCGGCCGGCTCCGGCGATCCCGTGGGGACGTCGAGCGGGCCGAGGTGGAACAGCGACTCGCCGTCGATGGCGAGGGGTTCGCGGCTGGTGGCGATGATGCGCAACTCCGGGAGGCGCAGGAGGAGTTGATCGGCGAGCTCGGCGGCTGCCTCGACGAGGTGCTCGCAGTTGTCGAGCATGAGCAGGGCGTCGCCGCTGCCGAGCAGCCCGGCCATCCGCTCCGCGGGCGAAGCCTGCTGGGCCCCGCCGCCCTCGTACAGCCGGCCGTCGGTGGAGCTGAGCGCGCCGAGCACCGCGTCGGCCAGCTGCTCGGGCCCGCTCACGCCCGCGAGCGGCACGAAGCGGACGCGGTCCCGCGCGTGGGCGGCGTCCCTGGTCGCCGCTTCGAGGGACAGCCGGGTCTTGCCCGCGCCGCCCGGGCCGACCAGGGTCACGAGACGGGCCGTACGCATCAGATCGGCGAGCCGGTCCAGTTCGTCGTCGCGGCCGACGAAGCTGGTCAGCCGGGCGGGCAGGCGGCTGGGGGCGTTCTCGGGGCGGGCGGCCGGGCGCTCCAACTCGCCGCGCAGCAGGGCGAGATGGATCTCGCGCACCTCGGCCGACGGGTCGACGCCGAGCTCGTCGCCGAGCCTGGCGCGCAGGTCCTCGTAGACGCCGAGGGCGTCCGACTGGCGTCCCGCCGCCGACAGTGCGCGCATCCGCAGGCCGGCGAGGCGTTCGCTCAACGGCCGCCGCGCGCCCGCCGCTTCGAGGTCGGCCAGGATGTCGGCGTACCGGCCCACCCGCAGTTCCGCGTCGAAGTGGTCCTCGACGGCCGCCGCCCGCAGATCGTCGAGGCGGGTGGCGACGGCGCCCGCGAACGGGGCCTCCAGCACATCGGTGAGCGCCGCGCCCCGCCACAGGCCGAGCGCGCTCGCGAGCGCCTGCGCCGCCTCCTCGGCCCGGCCGGCCGCCAGGGCGCGTCTGCCCCGGCCCGCCAGGTCCTCGAAGCGGTACGTGTCCACGTCCGCCTCTGCTGCGGAGAGCCGGTAGCCCCCCGCCGCGGAGTCCACCGTGCCGGCGCCGCGCAGCGCCTTGCGCAGCCGGGAGACCAGGGCCTGCAGGGCATTGGCCGCGTCGGCCGGGGGGTGCTCGCCCCACAGGCCGTCCACCAGGGAGTCGACGGAGACGGGGCGGCCGGGTTCGAGGGCGAGGCGGGCGAGGAGCATCCGCAGCCGCACGCCGCCGATGTCGACGGGGCGCTCCCCGTCGTGCGCCTGCACCGAGCCCAGCAGATCCACCCTCAGTGCCACGATTCCCCCTGCCTGGTGGGGCCGCTTCCCGGCCTCAACGATGGCTAAGAATCGCCCACTTGCCGGGCCCGGTAAAGGTCTGGCCCGGGCGGTGGAGGGGGTGCGGGTGGCGGAGCCCCCGCGACGCGCGGCGAAGCCGCGCAAAAACAGAGATGGCGAGGCGGTTCGCGCTTTCCGCGAACATGCCTCGCCATCGTCATCGTGCGCCGCCAGGGACTCGAACCCCGGACCCGCTGATTAAGAGTCAGCTGCTCTAACCAACTGAGCTAGCGGCGCCTGCTGACTCGTAAATAGTACCTGGTCCGAGGGGGTGCCTCGAACCATTAATGATCCGGCCCCGGAGCGCCCCTAGAGCGCCAGGGAAAGCAGCACCGGCGCCGCTCCGCGATTCAGCGTCTGGGCGGCCGCCCGCAGCCGGTGGGCGTGCTCGATCGGCATGGACAGGGCCAGGCAGCCCACCGCCGACCCGGCGGTGATCGGGACGGCTGCGCAGACCGTGCCGACCGCGTACTCCTGGAGGTCGAGCACCGGGACCGTGGGCGGCTGGGCGTCCAGCTTGCTGAACAGCAGCCGTTCGTTGGTGATCGTCCGCGAGGTGAGGCGGGCCGGCTTGTGGCGGGAGAGGTGGTCCCTGCGGCCGTTCAGGTCGAGCTGCGTGAGCAGGCTCTTGCCGACGGCGCTGGCGTGTGCCGAGGAGCGGAAGTCCACCCATTCCTTGACGGCCGGGGCATCGGGCCCGTCCGCGTACTGCGTGATCTTCACTTCGCCGTCGATGTACCGGCTGATGTAGACCGCCGCGCCCACGGTGTCCCGCAGCTCGTCCAGCGTGAGCTGGAGCTTGTCCCTTATCGCCTGCTCGCGGCCGGCCGTGGAGCCGAGGCGGGCGAGTGCGTCGCCCGTCACGTAGGCGCCGTCGGCCACCTGCTGGATGTACCCCTCGCGGCGCAGCATCAGGAGCAGGGCGGCGAGCTGCCTGGCGGGCAGTGCGGTCTCGCGGGCGATCTGTACGTCAGTGACCCCGCCGCCGTGCCGGGACACGGCTTCGAGCACGCGGAGGGCGTGTTGCACCGAGTGGTACGGCGCGGTCGAGTCTGGCTTCAGCGCCACGGTATCCCCCTGCATGGACCGGTTCCGGACAGCTGGGCTCCGTACCACGATAGCCGTCAAGCCCCCTTACCGGAGGGGCTGTTGGCGAGATTGGTGGCGCATTCCTACTGCACGCATACCGCGTACGCAGGAACGCGCCACCCTGGCATATGCCACAGTCACGGGATTCCGCCCAGTGCGACGCCGTGACCTTGCCGCTTACGCTGCGCGTTCAGAGGACTGCGCTGAGGAACTCCCGGGTCCGGTCGTGATCAGGTTCACCAAAGATTTTCTCAGGTGACCCGGATTCGATGACCCGCCCCTTGTCGAACATCAGTACCTGGTCCGAAATGTCACGCGCAAAATTCATCTCGTGTGTGACGCAGAGCATGGTGATGTCCGTGGAGTGCGCGATGTCCCGCAGCACGTCCAGGACGCCGGCCACCAGCTCCGGGTCGAGCGCCGAGGTGACCTCGTCCAGGAGGAGCACCTGGGGACGCATCGCCAGCGCCCGGGCGATGGCGACGCGCTGCTGCTGGCCGCCGGAGAGCTGCGTCGGGTACTTGTCCATGTGCTCGGTGAGACCGACCAGTTCGAGCAGCTCGCGGGCGCGCTGGTCGGCCTCGTCGGTGGAGAGGCCGAGGACGTGGATGGGCGCCTCGGTGACGTTGCGCAGCACCTTCATGTTCGGGAAGAGGTTGAACTGCTGGAACACCATGCCGATGTTCTTGCGGACCTCACGGACGTGGTTCTCGGAGGCCTTGACCAGCTTGCCGTTCTTCTCCTCGTGGTTGAGGTACTGCCCGCCGACCTTGATGGTGCCCTCGTCGGGCTCGAGGAGCGTCATCAGGAGGCGCAGGATCGTCGTCTTGCCGGAGCCGGACGGGCCGATCAGCGTCACGTGTTTGCCGGAGGCCACCGAGAAGTCGAGGCTGTCGAGGACGACGTTGCTGCCGAAGCGCTTCGTCACCTTGTCGAAGCGGATCAGCTCGCTGCCGTCGACGGCCGGGTTGGGGATCTCTTGCGAAGTGCTGTTGCTGCTGTCAGCGGACAAGGCGTCGCTCCAGGGCTCGGAGAAGGATGGAGGCCGGGTAGGCGATGAGGATGAAGGCGACGCCGACGACGGTTATCGCCTCGTAGGTGAAGGTCAGCTGACTGAAGGCCTGGGCCTCACCCAGCATCTCCAGGGCGCCGATGGCGGCGATCTGCGGAGAGTCCTTCAGCATCGCCACCACGTAGTTGCCCAGCGCGGGGATCACGCGGCGGACCGCCTGCGGCAGGATGATCGCCGTCCAGGTGCGGCGCTTGGGCAGGCTGAGCGCGGTGGCCGCCTCCCACTGGCCTGCCGGTACGCCCTCGATGCCCGCCCGGTAGACCTCGGCGGTGTACGTCGAGTAGTGAAGACCGAGCCCGACCACTCCGGTGACCAGCGGGGACATCGACGGCCCCCACGCCGGGACCACGTAGAACAGGAAGAACAGCTGCACGAGCAGCGGGGTGTTGCGGATGAACTCGGTGACCGCGGTCACTGGCCAGCGGACCCATCTGGCCTTGGAGCGCTGGGCTATCGCCCAGACCAGGCCGAGCGAGAAGGCGATGAGCACGCCGCCGAGCAGCGCCTGGAGGGTGAGCAGCACCCCGTCCCAGAACGTCGGCATGAAGGCGTCGACATTGGACCAGTTCCAGTTCATCCGGCACCTCCGGCGGGGTAGGCGCCCATCGAGGAAGCCGAATCGGTCTTGGCGCGCAGACCGCCGAGCAGCCGGAACTTCTCCGGGGTCTGGCCGATCTTCGACTTCGCCTGTCGCTCAAGAAGCCGCATCACCCGGGTGAGGACGAACGCGATGACGAAGTACACCACCAGGAGCAGCGTGTAGATCGGTGCGCTCTCGGCCTTGACCAGGCGCCACAGGTCGCCCGCGAAGGTCATGTCGGCCACCGCGATCAGCGAGATCAGCGAGGTGCCCTTGAGCAGCTCGATCAGCAGGTTGTTGAACGGCGGGATCATCTCCGGCCAGGCCTGCGGGAGTTCGATCCGGCGCAGCCGCTGCGCGCGCGTGAAGCTCAGCGCGATGCCGGCCTCACGCTGGGCGGGCGGCACCGCGGCGAGCGCACCACGCACGATCTCGGAGCCGTACGCCCCGTACGTCATCCCGAGCGCGAGCACGCCCGCGGCCATCGGCAGGAAGCTGATGCCGAACATCATCGGCACCGTGAAGGCGACCCAGAACATGAAGACCAGGGCCGAGGTGCCGCGGAAGATCTCGAAGTAGGCGCCGGCCAGGAAGCGCACGATCCAGAAGCGGGAGGTGCGCAGGACGCCGATGGGGAAGGCGATCGCGAAGGCGAGCAGCGCGCTGTAGACCGTGACCTGGATGGTGATCCACAGTCCGGGCAGGAACCAGGTGGTGAAGAACCCTGAGGTCATCATGAGGCGGCTCCCTTCAGGTCCGGGCAGAGATCCGTCATCTTCATGTCGGTCATCTCCGTCTTGGTGAAGCCGAACTCCTTGACGACCCGGAGGAGTTCGCCGCTCTTCTTCATCTTGAGCAGTTCCGCGTTGAACGCGTCACGGAGCTTCTTCTCCGACAGCCGGAAGGCGAAGCCGCCCGCGCCGTAGACCGGTTCGCCGTCGATCTCGGGCTGGAAGGGCTTGGAGCCCTCGGCCCCATTGCTGCCCTTGATCACGTCGCGGACCGTGACCGAGGTGCCGGCGAAGGCGTCCACCCGCCCCTGCGCCACGGCGTCGCGGCCCGCCACCTGGTCGGGGAGCTCGAGGATCTCCTTGATGCCCGCGGCCTGGGCCGTGGCGATCTGGGCGTAGGCCGTCCCGCTGGCCAGCTTGAGGCCCTTCTTGGCGATGTCCTCGTACGACTCGATGCCGTGCGGGTTGCCCTTCGCCACGATGAAGGCGTCGAGCATCAGGTAGTCGGGATCGGAGAACAGCACCTGCTCGCAGCGGCCGGGATTGATGTACATGCCCGCCGATACGACATCGAACTGCCGGGCCTGGGTGAGCCCCGGGATCAGCGCGCCGAACTTGGTCGGCACCGCCTTCACGTGGGGGATCCCGATCCTCGGGAAGATCACCTTCGCGATGGCCGGAGCCTCGCCGGTGACCTCGCCGTTCTCGTCGATGTACCCGAACGGCACTTCACCGGCGACACCGATCTTGACCGTGCCGCTGTCGCGCAGCCGGTCCAGCAGATCCCCGCCCTCGACCTTCCCTTCCTCAGGCACCCGGCTGCATGCCGAGACACCGAACGCGCCAAAAGCCGCCGCTCCTGCTCCGGTGAGCAGGGAGCGGCGGCGTACTGCTCTGCCTATGAATCCCTTGTCGTTCCCAAATGGTGGAGCCATGGGCGCGCGGCTACCCGAACTCAATCAAGGTATGCGGATCAATTTCAGCCCCGGTTGCGGACGAGGCGGTATTGACCGCGTGGGGACGATGAGTTCATGAGCGAACGACACCTGGAACTCTCCCTGGACAAGCGGGGCGTGAGCTGCACGGTCCTGCTCCTCGACGACCGCGCGCCGCTCACCTGCGCCGCCGTGTGGGAGGCACTGCCCCTGTCCGGTGACGTCTACCACGCCAAATACGCCCGCAACGAGATCTACGCCCTCTTCCCGCCTTTCGCGGAATCGGAGCCACCACTGGAAAATCCCACGGTGACTCCGATTCCGGGTGACCTCTGCTATTTCACCTTTTCCGGTGCGGAATTGGGCACGAAGGCCTACGGCTACGGAACCCCCCAGCAGTCCACGGTGGTGGACCTGGCCCTCTTCTACGAACGCAACAACCTCCTGCTCAACGGCGACGTGGGCTGGGTCCCCGGCATCGTGTGGGGCCAGGTGGTGGAGGGCCTGGACGCGATGGCAGAGGCCTGCCAGGACTTGTGGCGCAAGGGGGCGGAGGGCGAGACCCTCAGCTTCCGGCGGGCGTAATTCAGCCCGTCCGGCGTTTGAGGACACCGCCCGCAGGGCGGAAGGCGGCGCAGCCTTACGGGAAGGGGCGGGGTGGGGAATCAACCCGCCGAAGGCGGCAAGACCCCACCCGCAGCCCCTGCCTCATACAGCGCATGCGCCGCCCGCAACACCACCGCGTCCTGGTGCCGAGCGCCGACCAGCTGCACCCCGATCGGCAGCCCACCCGCATCCAAACCGCACGGCACCGTAGCCGCAGGCTGCTGCGTCAAATTGAACGGATACGTGAACGGAGTCCACCCCGTCCACCGCCGATGCCCCGACCCCTTGGGCACCTCCACCCCCGCCTCGAACGCCGTGATCGGCAACGTGGGCGTCACCAACAGGTCGTACGTCGAGTGGAACAACCCCATCCGCCGCCCCAACTCCATCCGCACATCCACCGCGGCGAGATAGTCCAGCGCGCTGTACCGAACCCCCCGCCCGGCCATCTCCCGCAGCCCCGGATCGAGCAACTCCAGCTGTGAGGGCCCAAGTTGCTGCAACAGCCGCGCGGCCCCCGCGAACCACAGCGTGTGGAACGCCTCCACCGGATCGCTGAAGTCCGGGTCGACCTCCTCCACGTACGCCCCCAGCGAGGCCAGCCGCTCCACCGCCCGCCGCACCGCCGAGGCCACCGCGGGCTGCACCGCCACCTGCCCCCCGAGCGTCGGCGAGTAGGCGATCCGCATCCCGTGCACCCCACCGCCCAGGCCTTCCCGGAAGCTCACCGCGGGCGGGGCGGAGGCCGACCAGTCCCGCGCGTCCGGCGCGCTGATCACGTCCATGACCAGCGCCGCGTCCGCCGCGTCCCGCGTCATCGGCCCCACGTGCGCCAGCGTGCCGAAGGCACTCGCCGGATACAGCGGGACCCGGCCGTACGTGGGTTTCAGCGCGAAGATCCCGCAGAACGCGCCGGGTATCCGCACGCTGCCCCCGCCGTCCGTGCCGAGCGAGACGGCCCCCGCGCCGACCGCCACGGCCGCCGCGCTGCCGCCGCTGGAACCGCCCGCCGTGCGCGAGAAGTCGTACGGATTGCGGGTGACGCCCGACAGCGGGCTGTCCGTCACGCCCTTCCAGCCGAATTCGGGGGTCGTCGTCTTCCCGAGGAACACCGCACCGTGCTCCCGCAGCCGGGCCACGGCGGGCGCGTCCCAGTCCCAACTGCCTTCCTCACTCACGGTCCTGGAGCCCCGCAGCGTCGGCCGGCCCCGCTGTCGCAGTACGTCCTTGACGGTGACCGGCACTCCGTCGAGCAGCCCCTCCGGCTCCCCGCGCCGCCAGCGCCGCGCCGAGGCCTCCGCCTGGACGAGGGCGTCCTCCCGGTCCACGCGGACGAACGCGTTGACGGCCGGCTCGGTCGCTGCGATCCGTTCGACCGCCGCGGACAGCGCGTCCACCGGATCGAACTCGCCCTTCCGGTAACCGTCGATGAGCTGAACTGCCGTGAGCCTGCCGAGCTCGGTCATCCAGGCCTCCATGGGGCGCAAGAGGGTGAGATCAATGCTCAGGAGAGGGTGGGATCAATGCCCAGGGACATACCCACGTTTCTTGTCGATCACGTTCACCAACGGCTCGCCGGCCGCCCACCGCTCGTACAACTCGACGAACTGGGCGCCGAGTTCATCGCGCCAGCCGACCGTGTCCCCGCTCATGTGCGGTGAGACCAGCAGCCCCGGGGCGTCCCACAGCGGGCTGTCGGCAGGCAGTGGTTCCTCCTCGAACACATCGAGCGCGGCCCCCGCGATCCACCGCTTCGCCAGCGCGTCGAGGAGGTCGGCCTCGACCACCAGCGGGCCCCGCCCCACGTTGATGAAGTACGTCGACGGCTGCATCATCCCGAACCGCCGGGCGTCGAACATGCCCCGCGTCTCCTCGGTCAGCGGCGCCACGCACACCGCCCAGTCGGACCGCGCGAGCAGCCGGTCCAGGTCGCCGATGGCATGGATTCCCCTGCGCGCGGTGCGCCCCACGATCGCCACCTGAATGCCCAGCGCCATCAGGGACTTGGCGATCGCGATCCCGATCGGGCCCGACCCCACGACGCACGCGCGCGTGCCCGCGATCCGCCGGGTCTCGCGATGCAGCCAGCGCCGCTGGCGCTGGAGCTCCAGGGTGCGGGGCAAATCCTTGGCAAAGGCGAGCACGAGCCCGGCGACGTACTCCGCGATCGGCTTGTCGAAGATGCCCCGCGCATTGGTCACCACCGCGTCGGACGCGACGAGTTCGGGGCAGAGCAGATGGTCCGCGCCGGCGCTCGCGGTGTGCACCCAGCGCGGCCGCGGCCCCTCGCCCGGCCAGGCGTGACGCACCGCGTGGGAGGTGAAATCCCAGACCAACAGCACGTCGGCGAGCGGGAGTTGAGCCGCGAGCGTCGACTCGTCGGCATGCAGGACGCGGGCCCGCCCGGTGAGCTTGCCCAGGCGTGGCGGCGGGTCCGCGTCGAGGACCAGAAGGGTCGGTTCGGAGGGGGTCACTTCGGACATCGCGGGGAAACCATTACGCAACGCTGACCTGCTCCCCTGATAGCTGTCTGCCGAGAGTCCGGCGGCCGTCTGAGATGTGCGGATTGACCACGCTGGCACCCGAACCTACCTTCGTCAACAAGTACGTTGCTCGACGCCTGGGGGCTATACATGGACGTCTCCTTCCTGGGTGGTCCACACCCGCAACGGGGCATTGGCATCGTCGCCCCTTTTGATTTCGCCCTCGACCGGGAGTTGTGGCGCTGGGTCCCGGACGAGGTGTCCCTCCATCTGACCCGCACGCCGTACGTTCCCGTCGAGGTGAGCCTCGACCTGGCCCGCCTGGTCAGCGAGCACCAGACGCTGCGCGAGGCGGTACTCGCCCTCAGCGCCGCCGAACCCGAAGTCATCGCGTACGCCTGTACGTCGGGCAGTTTCGTCGACGGCATGGTGGGCGAGCGCACCATGAGCGCGGCCATGGAGGCGGCCGCCGAGGTGCCCGCGCTGACCACCTCCGGGGCGCTCCTGGAGGCCCTGCTCGAGCTGGGCGCCCGACGGATCGCACTGGTCACGCCCTATACGCAGTCGGTGACCCAGGCCCTGGAGGACTATCTCGCCGAGGCCGGCATCGGGGTCGGTTCCTGCGCCTTCCTGGGGCTGACCCGGCACATCTGGAAGGTGCCGTACCGGGACGTCGTCCAGATGGCCCGGCAGGCCGTGCCCGCGTCGGGGGGCTTCGACGCGCTGTTCATCAGCTGCACCAATCTGCCGACGTACGACGCGATCCCGCAGCTGGAGGCCGAGCTGCGGATGCCGGTGCTCTCCGCGAACCAGGTCACGATGTGGTCAGCCCTGCGCAGGCTGGGTACGCGTGCGGTGGGCCCGTACCAGGCGCTGCTCGACGACTCGGCGCGGCAGATGCTGGTGCGGGATCCGTTACGGGATCCACCGGCTCTGCAGGAGCCGGAGCCGGAACCGCCGGCTCTTCCCGAGTGACACGCCCTGTTCTCTCTTCGTTCCGTACGTCACGGAGGCCGCAGATGACCGCAGTCGGATTCCTCTACCCGGGCCGCTCCGCCGAGGACGACTATCCGCGCATCGAACAGCTTCTGGGCAGCGACATCCGCCTGGCCCTCGTCCACACCGACATCGGCGAGGACGCCCACCGGGTCGACGCGCTCCTCGAAATGGGCTCCGCGGCTCGCCTCGCCGCGGGCGTCGAGGAGCTACGGCTCTCCGGCGCGGAGGCGGTGGTCTGGGCCTGCACGTCGGGCAGCTTCGTCTTCGGCTGGGACGGCGCGCACGACCAGGTCCGCTCGCTGGCCAAGGCGGCCGGCCTGCCCGCGTCGTCGACGTCCTTCGCGTTCGCCCATGCGATACGCGAGCTCGGCGCGGCCCGCGTCGCGATCGCGGCGACCTATCCGGAGGACGTGGCCGCCCACTTCCGCGAGTTCCTGCAGGCGGATGGCGTCGAGGTCGTGTCCATGCGGGGCAGCGGCATCATCACGGCGGCGGAGGTCGGCACCTGGGGCTGGGACGAGGTCCTGGCCCTGGCCCGCGCGGGCGACCACCCCGACGCCCAGGCCGTACTCCTGCCGGACACGGCCCTGCACACGGGGGCGTACGTCCGCGACCTCGAGTCCGAGCTGGACAAGCCGGTCCTCACCGCCAACCAGGTCACGGTCTGGGAGGCCCTCCGCCTGGTCGGCCGCCGGGTAAACGCTCCCGCTCTGGGCGCACTCTTCACCAAGGAGCCCCTGATCCAGGTCCCGGGCTGACTTTGCCCCTCCCCGCCCCTTCCCGTAAGGCTGCCGCCGGCTTCAAAGACTGTCCTCAAACGCCGGACGGGCTGATAGATCAGGGCTCATCTATCAGCCCGTCCGGCGTTTGAGGACACCGCCCGAAGGGCGGAAGGCTCCGCAGGATTTCGGGAAGGGGCGGGGAGGGGAAAAGTCACTACGGAATACGTACAAGCCTCAACCTGTTGTCAACGCCGCGAGCAAACGCAACGAACAGCGGCAGCAGCAGGAGGCACCCCCGGTGAGCGACCAGATCCACGGCAGGGCCCACGGGACGGCCCCAGTCCCGCTCTCAGTCCTGGACCTCGCCACGGTCGGCGCAGGCCGCACCGCCACCCAGGCCCTACGCACCAGCGTCGACATCGCCCGCCTCGCCGAGGCAAGAGGCTTCACCCGCTACTGGGTCGCCGAGCACCACTCCATGCCCGGCGTCGCCAGCAGCTCACCCGCGGTGATCCTCGCCCACCTCGCCGCCCACACGGACCGCATCCGCCTGGGCTCGGGCGGCGTCATGCTGCCCAACCACGCCCCCCTCGTGATCGCGGAACAGTTCGGCACCCTGGAAGCCCTGGCCCCCGGCCGCGTCGACCTCGGCCTCGGAAGGGCCCCCGGCACGGACGGTGCCACCGCGGCAGCACTCCGCCGCAGCGACCAGCTGAACGAAGGCGCCGACGACTTCCCGCAGCAGCTCGCCGAGTTGACCCACTTCCTCGACGACAGCTTCCCCGACGGCCACCGCTACGCCCGCATCCACGCGGTCCCCGGCCCGGTCCAGGCGACGTCCCCCGGCGGCGTACAGGACCCGCACCGCCCCCAGATCTGGCTCCTCGGCTCCTCCGGCTTCAGCGCCCGCCTGGCCGGCATGCTCGGCCTGCCCTTCGCCTTCGCGCACCACTTCTCGGCGCAGAACACGGTCCCGGCCCTCGACCTCTACCGGGACTCGTTCCGCCCCTCCGAGATCCTGGCCGAGCCGTACGCCCTGATCGGCGCCTCCGCCCTCGCCACCGACGAGGAGGCCGAGGCCCGCCGCCAGGTCCTCACCGGCGCCCTGTCGATGCTCCGCCTGCGCACCGGCCGGCCCGGCCTGATCCCGACGCCGGACGAGGCGGCAGCGTACGAATTCAGCGAGATGGAGCGGGAGTTCGTCGACAGCTGGCTGAAGAACGTCATCCACGGCACCCCGGACCAGGTCCGCGCGGGCCTCGACGACCTGCAGAAGCGCACGGGCGCCGACGAGTTGATGATCACGGCCAACGCACACAGCGGCGAGGCCCGCCTGCGCAGCTACGAACTGATCGCGGACGCCTACGACTTGCCCAGGAGCTAGCCGGAGCTAGCTGCCGGTCATGGGCAGCGTCGCGTGGATCAGCTTGGAGATACGATCCGGCGGCACCGCCCGCGAGTACAGCCAGCCCTGCCCGGTGTCGCACCCGATGCGACGCAGCCGGGCGGCCTGGTCGGCCGTCTCCACGCACTCCGCGGTGACGGTCAGGCCCAGTTTGTGGGCGAGTTGGACCAGGGCCTCGACGATCGTCTCGTCGGCGGGATTGGGATGCGTACCGTTCTCGTACTGGAAGCCGCGGACGAACGAACCGTCCAGCTTGAGGACGGACACCGGCAGACGGCTCAGGTAGGCGAGGTTCGAGTAGCCGGTGCCGAAGTCGTCGATGGCGATGCGTACGCCCATGTCGCTGAGCGCCTGCAGGGCCTGCAGCGGGCGGCCCGCCGAGCCCATCACGGCGGACTCGGTGAGCTCCAACTGCAGCAGATGTGGGGCGAGTCCGGTCTCGGCGAGGATCTCCGCGACGTCCGCGACCAGGTCGGAGTCCCACACCTGGCGCACGGCGACATTGACGCTGACGAAGACCGGCGGGACGTCCGGGTGGTCGAGCTGCCAGCGCCGGGCCTGGCGGCAGGCGGTACGAAGGACCCAGCGGCCCAGCTGGACGATGGAGCCGTCCTCCTCGGCCAGTGAGATGAACCGATTCGGCGTCAAGGTGCCGAACTGCGGGTGATGCCAGCGGACCAGGGCCTCCACGCCGCGTACGCCGCAGTCGTCCAGGCCCACCAACGGCTGGTATTCCAGGGCGAATTCGCCGCGCTCGACGGCGGGGCGCAGGGTCGAGGAGAGCGCCTGGCGGGTCATGCGGTGGGCGTTGCGCTCGGGGTCGAAGAGCGTCCAGCGGGCCTTGCCGTCGGCCTTGGCCCAGTACAGCGTGGTGTCCGCCGCCTGCATCAGGCCTGTCGCGCTGGTCCCGGCCGCGCGACGCTCGACGACGCCGATGGAGGCGGACAGGGAAAGCCGCTGTCCGGACAGGTCGAATGGTTCCTGCAGAGTCTTGAGGACGGCCTCCGCGAGGTCGGCCAGCTGCTCGGTGCCGGTGGAGTCCTCGACGAGCAGCGCGAACTCGTCCCCGCCGAGCCGTGCCACGAGCGGCGCCCCGCCCCTGCCGTATCCGGCCCGGTCCGCGCAGTGCGTGAGCCGGGCGGCGGCCGCGGAGAGCAGCCGGTCGCCGGTGCGGTGGCCCAGGGTGTCGTTGACGGCCTTGAAGCCGTCGAGGTCGAGGTAGCACAGGCCGATCCGGCCGGTCCCGCCGTCCTCGTACGAGGCGGCCTCCAGCGCGGACGTCAGCCGCTCGAAGAACAGGGTGCGGTTGGGCAGCCGGGTCACCGGGTCGTGCATCTGCAGATGCCGCAGCTGCGCCTGCAGCTCCCGCCGGGCGCTGATGTCGGCGACCGCGAGCAGCACGGTCGCGCTGCCCGGCACCGGCGAGACCGTGACCTGGGCCCACAGCGAGTGCCCGTCGGGGTGCTTGAGGCGACGGGTGCAGCGCAGCTTGGCCTGCCGGCCGCGCAGCACCTCGCGGTACGCGTGCCAGGTGCGGGCGTCCGACGCCAGATCCACCAGGTCCGCGGCGACCTGCCCGGCGAGCTCGGGAGCCGGGGCCCCGAGCAGCGTGCCGAGCGCGTCGTTGGCGGCGGCGACGAAGCCCTCGCGGTCGACGACGGCCATCGCGAACTGGGCGGCGTGGAAGGCGGCGCGGTAGTCGCGGAGCTCGGAGGCGGTACGGCCCACGTGCTCGGGCGGTGAAGGACGGCCGAGGTGATCCGGAGGTGAGGTTCGGCCCCGGTGTTCCGGAGATGAGGCTTGATGGTGACGCTCTGTGAAGGTGAGGCCTTCCGTGAAGGCCGGCCCGAGGGCATCGGAGGCCGTCGTCGCCGTGGGCGACGGTCCTTCGGAGGTTCCGCTCACCGCTCGCTCCCGCAGGTGGAGTTGTTCACGTACAGATCTGGTCGGGGTCTGTCCGGCGTCTGATTCGGGGTGGGTCGGCTGGAAAGTGTGCCGATCATAGAGGCTGGTTGGAGCGGCGATCCAGCTCCGCCACAGTTCTGAGCACTCCGGAGGGACACGGTCCGGTTCGGGTTGCCACGGCCGGGTGACCCGCCGGTCGGATTGCCCGATCGTTTCTGCTCACTGCTGGTCGAGCTCGTTCCGTCGGGTCGCCCGCCCCTGATCGGTTACGGCTGCCTCTGTGACGTTCTGTGAGCACTCGGCCGGGGCCGGGGTGTCGCCCACTCACTCGACTGGGGCACCGAAACAGGGCGAACTTCAACAAACCGTCACAGGCTGGGTGAGGTGTTCCGCCGTCCGCACCCGGAGGTCGACGTGCCACGTCAGCACCCCCCTGAGGGAGTCCCTCGTGCAGGGGGTCCTCAAGCCAGGCCGCGCAGTGCCGCGGCCGGCTTCACTTCCCTGGTGGCCCTTGCCGCGATGTCCCTCGTCGCGGGTCCGGCCACCGCCGAACCGCTGGCCGGTCCGTGCGCCCTGGAGCGCACGTCCGCACATCACTCGGAGGGCCTCGACAACTGGAACAGCTCGTACCCGAAGCCGGTGCAGACGCTCGACGCGGTGATGGTCTTCCTGTCGTTCCCCGACGCGATCCCGATGACCACGCCCGAGGAGCTGACCGCCGACTACTTCCCGACGACCAGCCGCTTCTTCGAGCGCGCCTCGTACGGAAGGTTCGCGCTGCGCCCGCACCCGCAGCGCGAGTGGATCGAGATGCCGCAGGCCTCGATGTCGTACGAGATAGAGCGTGACTGGGACGCGGGGCATCGCACCGCCTATCTGCGGGACGCCATGCGGGTCTCGGACGCGGCGGTGGACTTCAGCAAGTACGACATCGTCTACTTCGTGGCCGACCCGGACGCGCCGGGCGTCGACTCCGACGCCACCAAGGTCGTGAACTTCGACAAGCCGCTGAAGGCCGACGGCGTGGACGTACGCCGCATCGTCACGGTCTTCGAGCAGCATCCGCCGGACCGCAATGTGCTGGCCCACGAGACGGGGCACGTCTTCGACCTGCCCGACCTCTATCACCGCCCGTCCGACGGCAAGGGCGACTGGGACACGTACGTCGGCGACTGGGACGTCATGGGCAGCCAGTTCGGGCTCGCCCCCGACCTCTTCGGCTGGCACAAGTGGAAGCTGGGCTGGCTGGAAGAGCCCCAGGTGCACTGTGTGCAGGGCAAGGGGGACAGCCTGGTCACCCTGGAGCCGCTGGGGGGCAAGGTGCAGCCGGGGCAGAGCGGCGGCACCCGGCTCGCGGTGGTCCGTACCGGGCGGGGCAGCGCGATCGCGATCGAGGCGCGGGGCTCCGCCGGCAATGACGGGGCGACCTGCACCGAGGGCGTGCTGATCTACCGCGTACGCAATGAGACGGCGTCCGGCGGCGGCCCGGTCGAGGTGGTGGACGCCCATCCGCACTCGGAGGCGTGCTGGAACGAGTCGGTGTACCCGCCGCTCGCCGATGCGCCGGTGCGGGTGGGGGAGAGCTTCTCGGTGCCGGGCGAGAAGGTGCGGGTGCAGGTGGTGGACCGCTCGAAGTCGGGCGCGTGGACGGTGAAGATCACCACCTGAGGCACGGCTTTCGGACAGTGCCCAGGCAGTGTCCGGACACACGAAAGGCCCCTCGCTCTCGCGAGGGGCCTTTCGTCGTCTGTGCGCCGCCAGGGACTCGAACCCCGGACCCGCTGATTAAGAGTCAGCTGCTCTAACCAACTGAGCTAGCGGCGCTTGCTGACGTCGTAGACCTTAGCATCCTGATCCGGGGGAGGAAAAATCGATATGCGCACCGCGGCTCCGGCGGCGGCCCGGGCGGCCCGTACCGCGGCCCAGAGCATCACCTCGGGGCCCGGCAGCCAGGGGTGCCGGGTGTCCGGCGCGACCAGCCAGCGCGAGCCGAGCCGGCCGGCCGGGGCCGTGTCCGGGTCGCTGACCAGCGGCGGGACCGTGACGGCGTCGCCCGTGCCGTGGCAGAGCGGGAGTGGAACGTCCGGGCTCCACTCCTCCCAGGCGAGCAGCGCGGGCAGGCGCTGGGCGGTGCCGGGGGCGGCGAAGAGCAGCATCCGCCCGCGGTACGCGGCGACCGGGCCGGAGCCCGGCCCCTCGTCCCATAAGCGGTCGAGCATGCGCCGCCCGAAGATCGCGGGAACGCTCACCACGTCGAAGGCGGAGCCACAGGGGAGCACGACCGGGGCGGCCCGGCGGGACTCCCACAGCGCGAGAGTGCTGCGCGGAAACGTCGTGGCCGAGGCAAGCCAGGCCGCACCCGGCGCGGTGACCAGGCCGGCGTGGTCGTGGTCGTGGGCGGCGGCGGGGTGGCTCATCTGCGGAGTGCTCATGGGTCCAGGTGTACCGGGAGTGAGCGTTCCGTTTCTGTGGGTTGGCAGAAACCGGGACAGGGTGGGGTGCGGGGGAGTACCTTGCCCCTCCGGCATATGCCAAGCGATCTTGATTTCCCCCGGCGGAGCCCCGTGAGCCAGGCGGGTTCGGGCTCGCGACGAAGCGGGGGACAGGCTCGTCCCGCCAGGGGCGCGGGGAACTGCGCGCCCAGCCACGAGGCACCCGCAGCTGACCGACAGCCCTCCGGCACGGGAAACAGCCCCTCCGGCAAGGAGCGGGGGCCCGGGGGCGGAGCCCCCGCGACCCGAGCCGGGGCAAGCCCCACCCAAGAGGCGAGGCCTCTACTGCTGCGTACCGGTGCGGAGCAACTCCCGGCCGAACTCGACCATCCGCTTCGCGTAATCCTCGGTCCACTCGGCCTGCGCAGCGATATCCGCCGGGGTCAGCCGATCGAACCGCCGAGGATCGGCCAGCTGGGCCGCCGCGATCGCCTGGAACTCGATCGACCGGTCGGTCGCGGCGCGAAAGGCGTGGGTCAGCTCGGTGGCGCGGCTCAGCAGCTCCCTGGGGTCCTCGATCGACTCCAGGTCGAAGAAATGGTCCGGGTCGGCGGTCGCCGAGGTCGGCTCGAAGAGCAGCGGCGCGGGTCGCAACCGCCTACTGCCCTGCTCCGGCTCCGCCATGTGTCAGTCCCTTCGTCGTACGCATACGTGGCCGTTGGGCCGCCTTCTATTGTCCAGCCCCGCGCAAGAGGGCCTCAGCCCCGCCAGGCCACCCGATGCTCCGCCAGCTGCGCAAGCACCGCGTGGTTCGCCTCCCAGCCGTCCGGGAACTTCACGGTGACCCCCAACTGCACTGGCTCTGTTGAGGGATGGTCGTCCAGGAGGTCGGCGACGCCCGCGCGGCAGACCACGATGCAGGCGTGCCGGTGCCGGGAGGCGAGCACGCACAGCCGGCCCGTCTCCAGGTGGAACGCCGTCGCGTCGGGCCGCCCGGACAGCGGGTGCAGCACGACCGTGACGTCGTACTCGCGTCCCTGCAGCCGGTTCGCGGTGTCCACCGTGATGCCCGCCACGCCCAGCTCGGCGAGCGCGGCCCGCACCGCGGCGGCCTGGTCGCGGTGGGCCGTGCCGACGGCGATGCGGTCCGCGGTGAGCGGCACCGGGTCCGGGCCCCGCTCGGAGGTGGCCGCGCCGCCGCGGTCCAGGAGGCGGCGGACGACCTGGGCCACCGCGCGCACCGCCTCGGGGTCCGTGCGCGGGGTGTGCCGCGCGGGGAGTTCGAGCAGGCCCCAGCCCGACTCGGCGGCCTCGTCGATCACCCGGTCCGGGCCCGAACCGTCCGACGGCACACCGAAGTTGAGCCTGCGGTCCTCGTGTCCGGTGCCGCTGCGGAACGGTGTGTACGGGTAGAAGGCCCGGCTGACCAGGGGAGCGGCCGAGGCGGGCAGTCGCCAGGACACGGGCAGGCGGTGCTGCGGGAGTTCCGGATTGTGCGCGAGCAGCGTGGTCACCGCGCTCGACGACGGATCGTACGAAAGCCCCGCCCATTGCTCCGAGCCGACGATCGAGAACGGGTCCAACTGCCCCGGATCGCCCACGAACAACGCCCGCTCGAAGAGCCCGGCCACGGCGAGCAGCCCGTCCGAACGCATCTGATAGGCCTCGTCGACGATCGCGTGCTGCCAGGGCTCGACGTCCTTGACGTGCGCCCACTTGGCGGCCGTGGAGATCACGACGGGCAGTCCCGCGAGGTCGCCGGCCTTGGTCGACTTCCGTACGTGATCGAGCTCGTCCAGCGCCTTGTCGTAGGGGTCCGCGTCACTGCTGTGCAGCCGCCCTACGGGCAGCTCCGGGTCCTTCTCGGCGAGCCGCAGGACCAGGTCGTCGACCTGTGCGTTGGTCTGCGCGACCACCATCAACGAGCGCCCGGCAGCAGCCAGTTCGCGTGCGGCGTTGACGACGAGCGTCGACTTCCCGGCGCCGGGCGGCGAGTCCACGACGACACCGCGCGCGGTGCCGTGCAGCGTGTCCTCCAGGATCGCGGCAGTGGCCCGGGAGGCCGCGGCGCCGGGGTCGAAGGCGGTGTCGTTGGGCCTGTTCACAGGGGTTTCTCCGCGATCACGAGGGCGAGGGGCACCGGGCGGGCCGGGCCGGTGGCCGGGCAGCTCGCAGCAGCGACGCGTCGCGCCCGGCTGCTCGCGCGTGCGGGGTCCGGGCAGGTCGTACCACCCTGCCGGGGCGGCGGCTTCGGCCCGGCGGGCAGTGAATGCGGCGTGCCGAGGGGTGAGTTGGTGCTGTGGCGTGAGGCCGGGCAGCTCGCGGCAGCGACGCGTCGCGCCTGGCTGCTCGCGCGTGCGGTGCCCGGGGAGGTCGTACCACCCTGCCGGGGCGGCGGCTTCGGCGCGGTGGGCAGTGAATGCGGCGTGTCGAGGGGTGAGTTGGCGCGGTGGCATGAGGTCAGGCAGGTCGCGGCAGCGACGCGTTGCGCCTGGCTGCTCGTGCGGGCGGGGTCCGGGCAGGTCGTACCACCCTGCCGGGGCGGCGGCTTCGGCGTGGCGGGCAGTGAATGCGGCGTGCCGAGGGGTGAGTTGGTGCTGTGGCATGAGGTCAGGCAGGTCGCAGCAGCGACGCGTCGCGCCCGGCTGCTCGCGCGTGCGGGGCCCGGGCAGCTCTCGGCATCGACGCGTCGCTTCCGGCCGCCCGCGCGTGTGCGGCCCGGCGCGTGGTCCGCGTTGCCCTGCCGGGAAGGCCCGCCCCGCACCCCGTGGCTCGCGGTCACAGCACGTCCTCCGCAGTCACCGCATCCGGGCGTTCCGCCTCGCCCCCCGGCGGCCCGCCGTGCGTCCACGGGGTCTCCTCCGGGTCCGGCAGCTTCGCGCCCCCGGGCGGGGTGTGCTCGAAGAGGGTCCAGCACACCTGGTCGCCCTTGCCGGGGACGGATCCCGCCTCCGGCTCCTTGCCGCGGCCCATCTTGTCCAGCAGGCGCAGCACCACGACGCCGGCTCCCTCGTCGGTGGCGTAACCCACGAACTCCGCGCTCTGCGCCTTGCCTTCGAGGGTGCGGTACACCTTGGCGCGCTCGCCGAGGTGCGGCCGGTCGTCCGTCCGGACGGTGATCAGGGGGCGCGGGCTCGGCCGCTTGCTCTCGCTGTACGCCATGACGACCTCGGTCACCTCGCCCGCGAAGGCCTCCCCGGTGAGCCGCCGCCCGGCCATCACCAGCGGGTCGTCCAGGGCCTCCTGGGCCTCGAGCCGGGTCTGCGCGGTCTCCCTCGTGGCCAGCTTGTTCGCCGCCGTCACCGCGTCGTCGCGGCGGGGCTGCGGGGGTTCGCCGGCCAGGATGCGCTCGCGCTGGCCGTGGTACGACCAGCGGTCACTGATGCGGCGGTCGGCGGTGTGCGCCCCTCCGGGCAGGGCCCGCAGCAGGTCCAGGCCGCGCCAGACAGCGTCCCAGGTGGGACGGGTACGGGACTCGACCAGGTCCCTGATCTCCCGCTCGGCGGACGACAGTTGGCCCAGCCGGTCGTCCGCCACCAGGCCGTCCTCGGCGGCCGCGAGAGCCGTACGCGCGCGGTCGTAGCGCTCGATGGCCGGGGCGAGCAGCTTGTTGTCGAAGGCCGGATCGGTCGCCGGACCTGCGGGAGGGCAGAGCAGCTGCCCCGCGCGGTCCCGGCCCAGCTCGGCCCGGAGCGCCGCAGCCGCGCCCGAAGTGCCCTCGGGCGGGTCGATCCAGGCGAGCAGCGCGCCCAGGTGCTGGTCCTCCAGGCTGGACTGCCCGGTCGCCCAGTGCCGCGAAAGGAGCTCCGTCGCTGTGAGGAGCAGCGCGGACCCCGGCACCCGCGCCCGCTCCGCGAAGTGCGTCAGCCAGCGACCGAGCAGCGGCACGCGCGGGGGCGCGGGGAACGGCCCCTCGGGGTCCTGCTCGGCGGTCCGGCGAAAGCGCATGGAGCGGCCCAGGAGCCGCACGAACTCCACACCCGCCCGGCTGGGCACGATCAACTGCGGTGCTTCCACGCACAGTTCGACCTCGACCTTGACCCGCTTGCCGGTCTCCGGGTCGGTCTCGTTGCGCTCGGTCGTATCCGTCTCCTCGGCGAACGAGTCGACGTACGGCAGGACCTCCTCGGCGAGCTCGGCCAGGAAGGCGAAGCGCAGGTCCCGGTCGCGCGGCTGCGGCACGACGAGCAGCCGGGGCCGCTCCCGGTCGGTGCCGACCAGGGCGCCGAGCGGGGCGCCCGCCTCGCCGGCGGTGGTGAGCGGGACGAGGACGAGCGGCCGGTCGGACAGATGGCGGTGCCGCACGGTGGCCAGGGGCTGTGCCCGGCCGGACTCGACGGCCTCGAGCCGGGCGAGCGTGGTGATCAGGGACATGAAGTCACCCTCCCGGGGCCGGGGCCGGGGCCGGGGCCGGGGCCGGGGCCGGGGTCGGCGACCGGGGCGCAGGCCAGCGCCGCGGCCCGCAGTCCCGCCGCCCGGCGCAGCGCCGCGACCGCAGGATCGTCCGGGTCGCCCGCGGCGCCACGGGCCGCCGAGAGCACCCCGCCGACCGTCGTGAGACCGCCGAGCTCGCCGCGCACGGAACGGCCGAGCGAGGTCACGGCGCCCTCCGCGCGCGAGCGGTCGCGGCAGTGGAAGGCCAGCTCACAGGCGGCCAGGCACTCCGGTGCGTACTGCGCCGGAACCGACTCGACCGCCGCCGTCAGCTCGGCGGCCGGGCGCTCGACGTCGAAGGTCGTGCCCTCGGGGAGCGCCGCCGCGATGTCGTCGATCCGGGTGAGCCGGGCCAACTGACGGCGGGTGACCGACAGTTGCTTGCGTACGTCCACCACGGACGCGGTCGGCAGGTTCGAGAAGTCCTTCGGGCAGACCAGGAGCACCCGGTGGTCGACCACCGGCGCCGGATCGAGGCGTCCGGCGACCTGCTCAAGCGCCAGTACGTACACCGCGGCCTGCCGGGCCGCGGCGCCTACCTTCGCGGCGTCCGCCGAACCGTCGATCATCGGGAAGGACTTGATCTCCACGACCGTCCAGTGCCCGTCCGGATGCACCACCACCGCATCCGGCTCCAGGAAGGCCGGCGAGCCCGCCACGTCCAGGGCGAGCATCGGATGGTCGAGCAGCGTCCACTCTCCGGCGCCGGAGGCCTCCCGCAGCGCGAGCGCCGTCCGCGCGGCCCGCCCCTCGGGCCCGACCGCGGCGAGGTCGGGAACCCGCGCGGGCCCCGGCTCACCGCCGAGCCGGTCCTGGACCAGGCGAAGCAGCTCCGCCCCGCCGTCCGCCTTGACCTTCGCCTCGAAGGCGTTTCCCCGCACGAACGCGAACTGGGACTGCCCGAACCCGGAGGGCGACCCGAGCGCCGAGGCGAGCGCCGACTTGTCCACCCCGGCCCCGTCCAGGAGGGCGCGCCGCCTGCAGCCCGGGTTGGCGGCGAGTGCCGCGAGGGCGCGTGCGTCCAGGGCCTTCGGCTGGAGTGCCGGGCCCCGCAGCTCAGCGAGCCGCTGTCGCAGCGCCGGACTCTGCGGCGCCGGCGGTGCTGTCTGCGTTGGCGGATCCGCTGCCGGCCCCGCGCTGTTGGGGAATTCGCTCACCCGCGGAAGTCTCGCATCCGGCACTGACAACCGTGGAACGAGCGGCGAGAGTGACCGGTGCGAAGCGGGAGCGCACCCGGTGCGCGAGCCGGAGCGCGGGCCGTGTGAGCAGCAGGCCGAGGCCCATCGTGGCGGCGCCCGCGACGGCGTCCAGGAAGTAGTGGTTGGCCGTGCCCATGACGACGATCGTGGTCAGCAGGGGATAGGCGATCGCCAGGGCCCGCATCAGCGGCGTACGCCCGTGACGCCACAGCATCACCCCGCACCACAGCGCCCAGCCGACATGCAGGCTCGGCATCGCCGCGTACTGGTTGGTCATCCCGCCGAGCCCACGCGGGGCGCTGGCCTCGCTGCCCCACCAGCCGTACGAGCTGTACTGCGCCATGGAGTCCACGAACCCGTACGTCGACTCGAGCAGCCGCGGCGGGCAGGTGGGCAGCAGCATGAAGCCGACCAGACCGAGCAGCGTGGACGTCATCAGCCAGGTGCGGGCGGCGCGATAGTGCGCGGGCCGCCGCCTGAACAGCCAGATCAGGATCGCCGGCGTCACCAGGTAGTGCAGCGAGGCGTACGCGAAGTCGGACGGCACGCCCAGCCAGGCGTGCTCGGTGAAGAGACGGTTCAGCGGGTGCTCGGCGTTGAGGTGCAGGGACTTCTCGATCCGCAGGATCGCGAGTCCGTGGTCGACGGCGCTCGACACATCGCCCTTCACCACCAGGCGGCCCGCGGAGTAGGCGGCGTACACGAGAACGATCAGCGGCAGCTCGGTCCACCAGCGCGGACGTCCGGGCGCGGCGGCCGACGCGGCGCGCTGTGCCCCGGTGCCCGACGTGCCCGCCTGCCGTTGGTTCAGGTGCGGTGCGTCGGCCCCCGGCACTTGCTTACGCGCCATCCGATCGCTCTCCCTCGCGCTTGTGGCGGCTCGTGGCCGCCGACCCACTTTACGGTGTACGACGTCACGATCGCCCTGTGGGTTGCCTGTGCGCGACATCGAGGTGACACCGCGCAGGAGGGGGCTCCACGCGTGCGCGATGATGGATGGGGCGGGTCGCCACCTTTCCTGGTAAATCCGCGTATACACACCTCTTCACAGCTTTGGGAGACGCCTCATGGCACCGCGCATCCTGCTGGCCCGGCACGGACAGACCGAGTGGTCGCTGTCCGGGAAGCACACCGGCAGGACGGACATCCCGCTCCTCGACGAGGGCAGGCGCGGCGCCAAGCTGCTTGGCGAGCGCCTGCACCAGGCGCCGCTCAACGGCCTCCCGGACGTCGAGGTCCGCACCAGTCCGCTCACGCGCGCGCGTGAGACGTGCGACATCGCCGGGTTCGGCGACCGCGCCCAGGAGTGGGACACGCTCATGGAGTGGGACTACGGCGCCTATGAGGGCATGACGCCGGCCGAGATCCAGGCGCTGCGGCCCGGCTGGTTCATCTGGCGCGACGGCGTCCCGGAGGGCGAGACGCTGGAAGACGTCACCGCGCGTGCCGACGAAGTGGTGTCCTGGGCGCGCTCGGCGGACCGCGACGTCCTGGTCTTCGCGCACGGCCACATGCTGCGCTCGATCGGCGCCCGCTGGCTGGGCCTGCCCCTCGACTTCGCGGCCCGCATCCGCCTCAACCCGACGTCGCTGTCGGTGCTCGGGTGGGCCTACGGGGAGCCGGCACTCGAGTCTTGGAACGACACGGGGCACCTGGCCGGTTGATCAGCCCGTCCGGCATGTCTTCAGCCCGTCCGGCGTTTGAGGACAATCTCTTCGCTCTTGAAGCCGGCGGCAGCCTTACGGGAAGGGGCGGGTAGGGGACCCGGCCCGCCGCAGGCGCAACGAACCCGAACCGCCCGCCGCGAACACGAATACGGGCACGATCACGAACTCACGCAGTACGCGGCAGCGAAGCATGCCGTTCCAGGAACGCGGAAACCCCGGCGGCCCGGCGATGCGGCAGCAGGGCCCGGACGGTCGCCGCGAGTATGGCCTGCACGCGCGAGGACTTGACCTCGTTGAGCAGGTCGAGAACCCGCTGGCCCGCGGCCGCCGCCTCGTCCGGGCGGCCCGCGCGGGCCAGGTTGTCGGCGAGCTCCGCGGTGTAGAGCGCGAGGTTCCGGGCGAAGTGCCGGTCCTGCAGAGCGGCGGCCCGCCGGGCCTGCCCGGCCGCCTTGGACCACTCGCCGAGCGCCGACCAGCACTGCGCCTCCAGGCCCGCGAGCTCGGCGGGCCCGTAGAAGGACATCCACTCCGGGTCGGCGCCCGAGGTTCCGCCCCCGAACAGCGCCTGGGCGCGGGCCAGCGCCTGCGCGCAGCCGGTCCGGTCGCCGAGCCCCGCCCAGCCGCCCGCCTCGCGCATCGCCAGCAGCGAGAGCAGCCGCGCCGAGCCCAGCGGCCGCGCCGAACGCTGTGCCGCCTGCGCCGCGCGCACCGCCTCGCGGGGGCGTCCCGCGTCCCTGGCCAGGAACGACATATTGCAGAAGGCGTGCGACTCGAGCGCCGCGTCCCCCGCCATCCGGGCCGTCGCCAGCGCCTCCGCGTAGTGCGAGCGGGCGTCGTCGAAGCGGCCCGAGTCATGGGCCAACCAGCCCACGGAGATGGCCAGTTCACCGGCGCTGGCATGCAGCCGGTCCGCCGTGGACTGGCGGGCCGCGCCCGCGTCGAGCAGGGCGTAGGCGGTACGCAACGGGTTCGCGGCCCGCTGGTAGAGGCCGTCGGCGCCGTGCCGGTCGTCGAGCAGCCGGATCCGGCGCACGGCCTCCTCGACCGCGGACACCTCGGCCCCGCCGACCCGGCGAGGCGTGCGGCCCGCGGCAAGAGCCTCGCCGGTCAAGGGACCGGTGAGGGGGCCGGTGAGGCCCAGGGAGACGGCGGCCATGGTGGCCGTACCGCTGGTCATGAACGCGCGACGCAGCACGTCGCTCTCCTCGTTGTACTCGTGGTTGGTGCCGTGGTGCTGGTGGTTCTCGATGGGCTGGAGCGTGAGGTGCGGCGGGGGCGCACCGGCGGTGCTGCGCGCTCCTCGGCCGCGCACGGTTTCGCGCCGTGCGAAGCCGAGGTCCATCAGCGTCCGGCCGGGGAACATGTGCAGGAACACCCGCTCGTACGCGTAGTTGGGGCAGCGGATCTCGCCCGCCTCCACCCGCCCGATGTAGCGCGCGTCGCAAGAGACCCGCTCGTCGATCTCGCGGGCCGCCCGGCGCACCGCGGCGGCGAATTCGCCCGGCGACAGCTGCCCGCGCAGCCGCCGGAAGGCCAGATTCGGCCGGGGAGATCCGGCAGGCCCCGCTGCTGCGGCAGCCGGAGACGAAGCCATGGCCATGCCCTCTCGTGCGGTCCGTGCCGGAGTGGGCCGTTGCTGCCCGGTGCCGGCCGCGATGCGGCCCGTGTTCCGGCGGTGCACGAACGTACCGGCTGTGACGGGGTCGGTACGCAGGGTTTGCCTACAAACCGGAAATCCCACGCCGTATCTGCCATGAACTGCCATCCATTACGGCGGTTCATCGCCGTAGCTGTTGACGCCGTCCAGCGTTGAACCATGTGGAGAAGGAGCTACCCGGCGCCTTCTCGAGCGAGGAGGGGTTCCCTTGTTGGAGGCCGGCATGGAGAACAGCGACTTCCTGACGAATAACGACTTCCTGACGAACAACGACTTCCTGACGACGCAGTCCACGATGCCCACGATGTCCACCGCACAGCACCTGCCGACGCTCGACCACAGCAGCCCGCCGGACGGGGACGGCTGCGACCTGGTGACCGTTCCGGCCAGGCAGGGCCTCGAGGCCGTCGACATCCTCCGGCGCGGCGCCGACCCGGGTGTCGGACCCGTCCTGCACGACAACGGAGGCGACACCCTCGGCTTCCTGGTGCCGCCCGGCACCGCGGACGGCTGGGACCTGCCGGGCAGCGCCTGCACCCAGACCTTCGGCCGCGGCACGTCCCTCGCCCCCGCGGACCCGGCCGCCGACCCCGCGCCTCCCGTGCGCGGCACCGGCTGGCTGCTGCCGCCCGCCGACACCGACCCCGTCACGGACCCGGCCGTACTGCGCCAGGCGCTCGGCGAGGCGGCCCGCATCATCGAGGCCGCGGGCCCCCTCTGCGGCTGAGCTCCGGGCGGTCGCGGGGCCGGGTTCGCCCGTACGGCCGATAATGATCGGGTGGCCAGGAGAAAACGGGACGTGGAAGCAGTCGTCGAGAAGGTGGACGGCGGGCTCGCCGAGCTGATGCCCGACCCGGACCGGGCCCGCGCCTGGACCCTCCTGGTCGACGGCGCCCCGCAGTCCCACGTGGACCTCGACGACCCCGCCCACCTCGACTTCGCCTACCAGCGCAGGCTCGGCCACATCGCCGACCTCCTGGCGCCACCCGGCAAGCCGATCCAGGCCGTCCACCTGGGCGGCGGCGCCTTCACCATGGCCCGCTACATCGCCGCGACCCGGCCCCGCTCCACCCAGCAGGTCGTTGAGCGGGACGCGGCCCTGGTCCAACTGGTGCGCCGGGAGCTGCCGTTGGACCCGACGGCACGCGTGCGCGTGCGGGCCGTCGACGCCCGCGAAGGGCTCGCCAAGATCCCCGACGGCTGGGCCGACCTGGTCATCGCCGATGTGTTCAGCGCCGCCCGCACCCCCGCACACCTGACGAGCACCGAATTCCTCGACGACGTACGCAGGGTCGTCAAGCCCGGCGGCTTCTACGCGGCCAACCTCGCGGACGGCCCTCCGCTCCGGCATCTGCGCGGCCAGATAGCCACCGCGGCCGGTGTCTTCCCCGAGCTCGCCCTGGCCGTCGACCCGGCCGTCCTGCGCGGCAAGCGCTTCGGCAACGCGGTGCTGCTCGGCTCCGACCGGGAACTGCCCGTCGCCGAACTCACCCGGCGCATCGCGGGCGACCCGCACCCCGGGCGCGTGGAGCACGGAAAGGCGCTCGCGGACTTCGCCGGGGGCGCGACGGCCGTCACGGATGTGAGCGCGGTCGCCTCGCCGGCGCCTCCTCCGGGAGTTTTCCGCTAGGCGAAAAGTGCGCCCTACCGCTCGTCGATCTCGACCAGCGGCCTGTGGTCGTGCCAGGTGCAGAAGACGGAGATCTCACGGCTGCCCTGGGTGAAGGTCACCCGGATCCCGTCGGTCAGCTGCGGCGGCTTCCACACCTGCATCGTCCAGCCCGAGTTGGGCGTCGCGGAGACCAGCTCGGCCGAGCTGTTGCCGATGTCGAAGGCGACCCGGCCGCCCGCGACCGTATAGCTCTTGACGTTGCCCGTCGGTGTGGAACCCGCCGAGCTGCCGCCCGACTTGGGCGGAGTGCTCTTGCCGGAGGAGCCGCTGGACGGCTTGTCGCTGTCGCCCTTGTCGTCCTTGCCGGAGCCACCCGGCTTCGGGCGCCGCGTGGACGCCGACTGGGGCTCGGCCTCCTGAGGAGGCGTGCCGTCCTGGGCGATGCCCGCGATCGGCAGGGCGTGCGGCGGGTCGTAGGCCGTGCCCGACATCACCGTGTGCACACCCCACCAGGACAGCGTGACCGCCGCCCCTGTGGCGAGCGTCCACGCCATGCCGTGTACCAGTCCTCGTTGCATCGCGGGCCATACTGCACCATCCGTCGCACGCGTGTCCCGTGGGGACCGGCGCCCGCAGGGAAACTCCAGACGCGCCCCCGGCATCCCATCTGCCGTCCCGACCTGCACCCAGCTCCCCCGAATGGCGTACGGTGCCGCCCATGGCAAGTGTGCTCGTCGTTGAGGACGACCAGTTCGTACGCTCCGCCCTCATCCGGCATCTGACCGAGGCCTCCCACACCGTGCGGAGCGTCGGCACGGCCCTCGAGGCGCTGCGTGAGGTCGCCCATTTCCGCTTTGATGTCGTCATCCTCGACCTCGGTCTGCCCGACCTGGACGGGTCCGAGGCGCTCAAGATGCTGCGCGGCATCACCGATGTCCCCGTGATCATCGCCACCGCGCGGGACGACGAAGCCGAAATCGTCCGCCTCCTTAATGACGGCGCCGACGACTACCTCACCAAGCCCTTCTCGGTCGAGCACCTCTCCGCCCGCATGGCCGCCGTGCTGCGCCGCGCGGGCGCCGGCGGGGGAGCGGCCGAGGCGCCGCTGTCCCGGGTGATCCAGGTCGGCGGCCTCTCCATCGACCCGCTGCGCCGCCAGGCCCAGCTGGACGGCACCGCCCTCGACCTGACCCGGCGCGAGTTCGACCTGCTCGCCTTCCTGGCCGGACGCCCCGGCGTCGTCGTACCGCGCAAGGAACTCCTCGCCGAGGTGTGGCAGCAGTCGTACGGCGACGACCAGACCATCGACGTACATCTGTCGTGGCTCCGGCGGAAGTTGGGCGAAACGGCCGCAAAGCCGCGTTATCTGCACACGCTGCGCGGAGTCGGCGTCAAGCTGGAGCCCCCGCAGTGAGGTGGGCACTGGTCAAGGTGTGCCTCGCCGTGACCGTCATGGTCGTCGTGGCCTTCGCCATCCCGCTCGGCCTGGTCATCAAGGAGATGGCCAGCGACCGCGCCTTCTCCAACGCCGAGCGCCAGGCCGCCGCGATCGGCCCCACACTCTCCATCACCACCGACCGCAAACAGCTCGAGCGCGCCGTCGCCTCCACCCAGGCCGGCGCCGACGGCCGGATGGCCGTGCACATCCCCGCGTCCGACGGCCAGGAGCCCATCGAGGTCGGCCGCCGCCGGGCCGCGCAGGCCGACCTCGACAAGACCCGCAAGGTGGCCAGCCCCTCCATCGCGCAGGCCCCGGGCGGCAGCGCCCTGCTGCAGCCCACCGCGCTCGGCTCCGGCGCGATCGCGATCGTCGAGGTCTTCGTCCCCGAGGGCGAGGTCAGCAATGGCGTGGCCACGGCCTGGCTGGTCCTGGCCGGCGTCGGAGTCGCGCTGATCATCGGCTCCGTCGCGGTCGCCGACCGCCTCGGCGTACGCCTCATCCAGCCCGCCAAGCGCCTCGCGGGCGCCGCCCGCGCCCTGGGTGACGGCAAGCTCAACGCGCGCGTGCCCGAGGACGGACCGACCGAGCTCAAGCAGGCGGCCGTCGCCTTCAACTCGATGGCCGACCAGGTGGTCCAACTCCTCGCCAACGAACGCGAACTGGCAGCGGACCTCTCGCACCGCCTGCGCACCCCCCTCACCGTCCTGCGCCTCAACACCGCTTCCCTGGGCGACGGCCCCGCCGCCGACCAGACGCGGGCCGCGGTGGAGCAGCTGGAGGCGGAGGTCGACACGATCATCCGCACGGCCCGCGAGGCCAAACCCCAGCAGGTGTCCGGCAGCCCCGGAGTCGGCTGCGACGCGGCCGAGGTGATCCGCGAACGCATGGACTTCTGGTCGGCACTCGCCGAGGACGAGGCCCGCAAGGTCCGCGTCGCGGGCGTGGACCACCCCGTCCGCGTCCCCGTCGCCCGCCCCGACCTGATCGCCGCCCTCGACGCCCTCCTGGGCAACGTCTTCCGGCACACCCCGGAGGGCACCGCCTTCGCGGTCGACGTACACAGCGCCGAGGACGCCGTGATCGTCCTGGTCTCGGACGCGGGCGCCGGCATCCTCGACCCGGAGGCGGCCCTGGCCCGCGGCAGCGGCTCCGACCAGGCGGGCTCCACGGGCCTCGGCCTGGACATCGTCCGCCAGATGGCAGAGGCCACCGGCGGCGACGTACGCATCGGCCACTCGGTCCTCGGCGGCACCGAGATCCGCATCTGGATCCAACTCGACGCCCGCGTGCCCTCGGCGGGCCGCCGCCGCCACCGGGGCGCGGTACGCCGACGCAAGAAGACTTCCGCTTCGGCGTAGTCCGGTCTCCTCGCCGCACGGTCGGCATGGGGGCCACCCCCCACCGGCGATCAGCCGGGTACGCGCCTCACCACTGACCGGCAGCGCACGACGAACGAACGCGAGGGGTCGGGTCGGTAGGTGCGTGCTCGACGCATACCGGACCACCTGCAATTGCCCGCGGCGAGCACGTACCTACCGACACGGCCCCGCCTTGACCAACGGCGCTCAGCCACAACCGGGTCAGCAGGGGCTGGCCCCCAAAGCCCCGCCTGCCCCAAACCCAGCCCGTCCGGCGCCTGAGGACCGGGGGCCCGGGGGCAGAGCCCCCGCGACCTCAGCCGAACCGAACCCCGCCCCACCCGGCCAGGGACCCGCGACCTCAGCCGAACCGAACCCCGCCCCACCCGGCCAGGGACCCGCGACCTCAGCCGAACCGAACCCCGCCCCACCCGGCCAGGGACCCGCGACCTCAGCCGAACCGAACCCCGCCCCACCCGGCCAGGGACCCGCGACCTCAGCCGAACCGAACCCCGCCCCACCCGGCCAGGGACCCGCGACCTCAACCCAACCCGAGCCCCACCTTAAGCGCACCCTAAGATCCCCAACCCCCGCCCAGATCACGCGGATTGTCCGATTCCGCAAAGCTAACGTGCTGCCCGCACCCACCCCCGTACCAGCAGAGGCAGGCACGCGATGAGCAGTACGCACCGGCGCACGGTCAGCGGCAAGACCAAGGCGATAGGCGCGGTCGTCGCCGCGGCGACCGTCGGGGGTGCGGCCCTGCTGTTCACCGGCACCGCACAGGCCGCCGGCGCCGGAGCCGCGTACACCAAGGCCAGCGACTGGGCGGGTGGCTACACCGGCAAGTACGTGATCACGAACGACAGCGACAAGGCGCTCTCCGACTGGACGCTCGAGTTCGACCTCCCGGCCGGCACCAAGCTGAGCTCGCTCTGGAACGCCGAGTACACGCTCAAGGGCGGGCACGTCACCGTGAAGCCCGCGAGCTGGGACGGCGACCTCGCGGCCGGCAAGTCCGTGACCGTCGGCTTCGTCGCGTCGGGCGACGCCGACCCCACCGGCTGCCTGATCAACGACAACAAGTGCTCGGTCGACGAGGGCGCGACGCCGCAGCCGACCGGCCGCCCCACCGAGACCGCGAAGCCCTCCGCCGAGCCGAGCGCGACCGCGAAGCCCTCCGAGAAGCCGACCGAAACGGCGACGCCCACCGAGAAGCCGAGCGAGACGCCCGGCGGCGGATCCGGATCAGGCTCGTCCGGCACCGCGGGATTCGCGCCCTTCATCGACACGTCCCTGGCACCCGCGTACGACATGGTGGACACGGCCGCCAAGACGGGCGTGAAGGAGTTCAACCTCGCCTTCATCACCTCGGGCGGCAGCTGCGCCCCGCTGTGGGGCGGAACCGGGGCCCTGAACGACGACAAGGTGGCCGCCCAGATCGGCGACCTGCGCGCCAAGGGCGGCGACGTACGCGTGTCCTTCGGCGGCGCGGCCGGCTCGGAGCTCGCGCTGAACTGCTCCTCGGCGGACGACCTGGCGAAGGCGTACGGCAAGGTCGTGGACGCGTACAAGCTGACCAAGGTCGACTTCGACATCGAGGGCGGCGCGCTGCCGGACGCCGCGGCCAACACCAAGCGGGCGAAGGCGATCGCGGCGCTGCAGAAGGAACACCCGGGCCTGGACGTCTCGTTCACGCTGCCGGTGATGCCCGAGGGCCTCACTCAGCCGGGCGTCGACCTGCTCGCGGACGCCAAGAAGAACGGCGTGAAGACCTCCGCCGTGAACATCATGGCGATGGACTACGGCCCGTCCTACAGCGGCGACATGGGCGAGTACGCGATCAAGGCGGCCACCGCCACGCAGGCCCAGATCAAGGGCGTCCTCGGCCTGTCCGACTCCGCCGCCTGGAAGGCCGTCGCGGTCACCCCGATGATCGGCGTCAACGACGTCACGACCGAGGTCTTCAAGGTCGACGACGCGACGCAGCTGGTGAAGTTCGCGCAGGACAAGGGCCTCGGCTGGCTGTCGATGTGGTCCTCGACCCGTGACAAGGCCTGCGAGGGCGGCTCCACCCAGGTCTCCCCGACCTGCAGCTCGATCTCGCAGGACCCGCTGGCGTTCACGAAGGCGTTCGGCGCGTACAAGTAAGCAGGGCCTGAACCCCGAGCCACTGCCATCCCCCACAGCGTGCCCCGACCGGAACTCCCCCCACTCCGGTCGGGGCACGCGCACGTACGTACCGGCGAATGAGCACCTGCGTACGTACCCGCCAACTACCCCTGAAACTCACCCAGTTCGCCGGTCGCGGCAACCCCCGCGTACCACCGCGCACTCGACTTCGGAGTCCGCGCCTGCGTCTCGTAGTCGACGTACACCGCACCGAACCGCTTGCCGTAGCCGTACGCCCACTCGAAGTTGTCCATCAGCGACCAGAGGTAGTACCCGCGCACGTCCGCGCCATCGGCGACGGCCCGGTGGACGGCGGCCAGGTGGGCGTGCAGATAGGCGATGCGCTCGGGGTCGTGGACGGTGCCGTCGGGGTCCGGCTTGTCGTCGTAGGCGGCGCCGTTCTCGGTGACGTACAACGGCAGCCCCGGCACCTCGCGCGCGTACCGCATGATCAGCTCGTGCAGCCCGCCCGGATCGATGGTCCACCCCATCTCGGTGCGCTCGCCCGGAGTCTGGTGGAACGCGATGTCGCCCGCGCCCGGCCACGGCGAGTGGTCGCTGGCGCCGTGCCCGTCCGCGCGGGGACCGGCGGGCGCGGAGGGCGCGGCCGAGACAAGTGCCGGTGTGTAGTAGTTGAGGCCGAGGAAGTCCAGCGGCTGGTGGATCGCGCGCAGATCGCCCTCCTGGACGTGCCCCCAGTCGGTGACCCGGGCCGTCTGCTCGAACAGGCCCGCCGGGTAGGCGCCGTGCAGCAGGGGGCCGTGGAAGACGCCGTTGGCGAGGTTGTCGATACGACGCACCGCGTCCAGGTCCTCGGCAGATTCCGAAACCGCCCTGATCACCGAGGAGTTGAGGCTGACGCCGACCCGGTTGCGCTTCGGCATGGCCGCGCGCAGGGCGCTCGCGCCGAGGCCGTGGGCGAGATTGAGGTGGTGGGCGGCGCGCAGGGCCGCCGCCGGGTCGGTCCGGCCCGGGGCGTGCACCCCCGACCCGTAGCCGAGGAAGGCGCTGCACCAGGGCTCGTTGAGGGTGGTCCACAGCTGCACCCGGTCGCCGAGCGCCGCGCCGACGATCCCCGCGTACTCGGCGAAGCGGTACGCGGTGTCCCGCTCGGGCCAGCCGCCCGCGTTCTCCAACTCCTGGGGCAGATCCCAGTGGTAGAGGGTGAGCGAGGGGGTGATGCCCCGGTCGAGGAGCTCGTCGACGAGCCGCCGGTAGAAGTCCAGGCCGCGCTGGACGGCGGGGCCGCGCCCGGTGGGCTGCACCCGGGTCCAGGCGACGGAGAAGCGGTACGAGGTCAGGCCGAGGTCGGCCATCAGCGCGACGTCGTCGCGGTAGCGGTGATAGTGCTCGACCGCGACATCCCCGGTGTCACCCCCCTCCGTCCTGCCCGGCGTATGACTGAAGGTGTCCCAGATGGACGGCGTACGGCCGTCCTCGCGTACGGCCCCTTCGATCTGGTACGCGGACGTGGCCGCGCCCCACAGGAAGTCGGCCGGAAAGGCGAGGGGCCCGGTCGAAATGGCCTCAGGCGCAAGGGATTCAGGCGCAAGGGATGCAGACGTAAGGGACTCAGGCGTAATGGGTTCAGGCATGGAAGCGCTCCCATGAGACGGTAAATGGGGGAGGGGAGACAGACGGAGCGGGCAGTCGGGCGGGGCCGGAGCGACAGCGGCCCGGCCCCGCGTGCGCGAAGGGCGCGAAGGGCTCAGCCCTTGACCGCGCCCTGCATGATGCCGCTCACGATCTGCTTGCCGAACAGGATGAACGCGAAGAGCAGCGGCAGCGTGCCGAGCAGCGCGCCCGCCATGATCACTGCCCGGTCCGGGATGTAGCCCGTGCCGAGGGAGTTGAGCGCCACCTGCACGGTCGGGTTCGACTGGTTGAGGGCGATGATCGGCCAGAGGAAGTCGTTCCAGGCGAACACGAACGTGAGCAGCCCGAGCACGGCCATGGCCGGCCGCGCCGCCGGGAAGACCACGTGCCAGATGATGCGCAGACTGCTGGCACCGTCCATCCGGGCCGCCTCGATGAGCTCGGTGGGCAGCGCCTGCACCAGGTACTGCCGCATGAAGAACACACCGAAGGCGCTGACGAACGTCGGCAGGATCACCGACTGGAGCTGGTTGGTCCACTGCAGGTCGGCCATCCACAGATACAGCGGTACGACGCTGAGCTGCGGCGGCACCATCATCGTGCCGATGGTCAGCAGGAGCAGCGCGCCGCGCATCCTGAACTTCAGCTTGGCGAAGGCGAATCCGGCGACGGTGGAGAACAGGACCGTGCCGAAGGTGATGGTGCTCGCCACGATGGTCGTGTTGAGCATCGCGTCGCCGAGGCTCGCCTCCGTCCAGGCCCGCTCGAGGTTCTTGAAGATGTTCCCGCCGAACCACAGGGGTGGCGGTGTCTGGGCGAGCCGTCCGCTCGTACGCGAGGCGGCGATCGCCGTCCACACCAGCGGCGCCAGCGAGATGGCGGTGAACAGGGCGAGCACGGCATAGGTGACGGGCCCCGCGTGCATCGTGCGGCCTGCCTTCAGGCCCGTACGGCGGTCGGCCTTCAGGCCCGTACGGCGGTCGGCCTTCAGGCCCGTACGGCGGTCGGCCTTCAGGCCCGTGGGGCGGGACTTCACCGGTCCCTCCTCAGACGTCGGGCGATCAGGAGATTGACCGCGGCGATGAGCAGCAGGATCGCCAGCATCAGCCAGGCGACGGCCGAGGCCCGCCCCAGATGGCCGTTGATCCAGCCCTGGTCGTACAGATAGAGGCCCAGGGTCTGGAACTGGTGGGCCGCGCCGCCCTTGGACCCGGACGTGCCGCCGAACAGCAGTGGCTCGCCGAAGAGTTGGGTGGCCCCGATGGTCGACACGACCACGGTGAACAGGATCGTCGGGCGCAGCATCGGCACGGTCACGTGCCGGAACTGCTGCCAGCGCGAGGCCCCGTCGAGCGCGGCCGACTCGTACAGGTCGTGCGGCACGGCCTGCATCGCGGCCAGATAGATCAGCGCGTTGTACCCGGTCCACCGCCAGATGACGATCGAGGACACCGCGAACTGTGAACCCCAGGTGGATTCACGCCAGTTGATCGGATCGACGCCGACCTGGCCGATCAGCCAGTTGACCATGCCGCCGTCCCACGAGTACAGCAGCGTGAAGACCAGCGTGGCACTGGCCACGGAGGTTGCGTACGGAGTGAGCATCGCGACCCGCCACAGAGTGGAGCCGCGCAGCTTGTAGTTGAGCAGATGGGCGATGCCGAGCGCGATGGCGAGCTGGGGGACGGTGGAGATCACACCGATGGTGAAGGTGTTGCCAAGGGCGTTCCAGAAGTAGTCGCTCCCCAGCAGGTTGCGGTAGTTCTCCAGGCCCAGCCAGGTGCCGCCGTCGAGGTTGGTCAGCTCCAGGCGGTGCAGCGAGGCCCAGCCGGTGTAGAGCAGCGGGAACAGGCCGAAGGCGCCGAAGAAGACGAAGAACGGAGCGACGAACAGGTACGGCGACGCCTTTATGTCCCAGCGGTACAGACGGCTGCGCCACGAGGGCGTGGCGGCCTTGCGGCTCTTCGATGCGGCCGGGGCCGCGTCCCCCGCACCGGGGGACGCGGTCTCGGCGTACTCAGCAGTCTCGGACATGGGCGTCCTCAGCGGTCTCGGACATGGGTGTCACTGTCCCAGAACATCCTTGATCTCCTCCTGGGCCGCCTCCCAGCCCTCCTCGGGAGTCTTGCCCTGCTGCTCCACCTGGAGCACACCGATGTCCGTGATGGACTGGCCGATCTGGGCGTCCTTGATGCCATAGATGGCAGAGGGGATGTCCTTCGCGATGCCGGCGAAGAGCTCGGTGATGGGGGCGTTGTTGAAGTACGCGGACGTCGCGGCCGAAGGCTTCAGCTTGTCGTAGACCGACGGCGTGGACGGGAAGCTGGCCTGCTTGGCGAAGACCTTCGCGAGCTGCTCGGGCTGGGTGAGCCAGACGGCGAGCTCGGTCGCCTCCTTCTTGTGCTTGCCCGCGCTCGGCACGCCGAGGAAGGTGCCGCCCCAGTTGCCGGCGGTGGGCGCCTTGGCCATGTCCCACTGGCCCTTGCCGCTCGGGCCGGTCTTCTCCTGGATGTAGCCGGCCATCCAGGCGGGGCAGGACACCGTGGCGAACTTGGCGTTGGCGAAGCCCGAGTCCCAAGTCGGGTCGAACTGCTTGAGCTTGGCGGACATGTCGCCCTGCGCGACCTTCATCGCGGTGTCCCAGGCGTCCTTGCGGCCCTGGCTCTCCTCGTAGATCTCCTTGCCGCTCTTGTCGTAGTAGCGCTCGGTGGCGCCGGCGAAGACGGAGTTGTAGACGCTGGAGGCGGAGTCGACGAACTTGGTGCCCTTGGGCGCCTTCTTCATGTACTTCTCGCCGAGCGCGACGTACTTGTCCCAGTCGCCGGCCCACGCCTTGGCGAGCTCCTCGCGGTCGGTGGGCAGCCCGGCCTTCTTCAAGAGGTCCTTGCGGTAACAGAGCGCCGTGGGGCCGATGTCGACGCCGAGCCCGACCGTCTTGCCGTCCTCGGTCGTGGCCTGCGCCCACTTCCAGTCGAGGTAGGTGTCCTTGGAGACGCCCTTGGCCTTGCTCAGGTCCTCGAACTTGGCGGCCTGGGTCTGCACGACCTCGGTGATGTTGCTGACCTCTATGGCCGCGACGTCGTTGACACCGGCGCCGGACTGCAGCTGGGTGAGGAGCTTCGGGTAGTAGAGGTCGTTCCGCTCGATGACGTTCTCTTTGATCTTGATGTTCGGGTGCGCCTTCTCGTACTCCTCGTAGAGCCCTGCCTGCTTCAGGCCCAGCACACCGAACGTGCCCACATTGAGCGTGATCTTTCCGTCGCTGCCACCCGAGCCGTCGTCGTCGCTGGAGCAAGCGGTCAGCAGGCCTGTGGCCAGCGTGGTCACGGCCGCCAAGGCCACCAGTCGCCGGGACCGGCGGGAACTCGTGCGCATTGCGTCCTCCTGATTGCCTGATGTGCCGGCCCCCCGGCCAACTCCACTGCTGGGCCCGTCGGTTCACTCTGCGGCTCGGGCGGGGAACGTGCGGGATGTGTATGCGTCAGGTACTGTGGGAGCGCTCCCATAGGTGATGAGTTGAAGAGTCGCCGTTCGCTGCGGGGGTGTCAAGGGACCGGACAGTGCGCCCTGTCCTCAGTTATCGGCCTGTTATGGGGAATGCTGTGACGGCCGGCCCCGTGCGGATCGCGTACGGCTGCGGGGGTCGGTGCCCGAGGCCGGAAAAGATCAGACTGTTAGATTCCTGGCCCAAGGACGTGACGGGAGGCCGGTCATGGCAGCTCACTCGGGGCGCAGCCGCAGCGGCGGACGGCCGACGCTGGAGCAGGTCGCCGCGCGGGCGGGCGTGGGCCGGGGCACGGTCTCCCGCGTCATCAACGGATCGCCGCGGGTGAGTGAGGCGACCCGGGCGGCGGTGGAGGCCGCGGTCACGGAGCTCGGCTATGTGCCGAACACGGCGGCCCGCGCCCTCGCGGCCAACCGTACGGACGCGATCGCGCTCGTGGTGCCCGAGCCGGAGACCCGCTTCTTCGCCGAGCCGTACTTCTCGGACGTCCTGCGCGGCGTCGGCGCGGAGCTCGGCGAGACGGAGATGCAACTGCTGCTGATCTTCGCGGGCAGTGACCGGGAGCGGCAGCGCCTTGCCCAGTATCTGGCGGCGCACCGCGTGGACGGGGTGCTCCTGGTCTCCGTGCACGCCAACGATCCGCTGCCCGATCTGCTGGCCCAGCTGGAGATCCCGGCCGTGATCTCGGGCCGCCGCGGTGCCGTCGAGCCGCTCCCCTCGGTCGACTCCGACAACTTCGCCGGGGCGCGGTCCGCCGTCGAGCACCTGCTGGCGCGCGGCCGCACGGTGATAGCCACGATCACGGGCCGGCTCGATGTGTACGGAGCCCAGCGCCGCCTCGACGGCTACCGCGAGGCGCTGACCGAGGCGGGCCACACGGTGGACGAGGGGCTGATCGAGCCGGGCGACTTCACGGAGGAGGGCGGCCGGCGCGCGATGCTGGAGCTCCTTCGCCGCCGCCCGGACCTCGACGCGGTCTTCGCGGGCTCGGACGTGATGGCGGCGGGCGCGCGGCAGGTGCTGCGGGAGGCGGGGCGCCGGATACCCGACGACGTGGCCCTGGTCGGCTATGACGACTCGGCGATCGCCCGCCACATGGATCCGCCGCTGACCAGCGTCCGCCAGCCGATCGAGGAGATGGGCCGCGCGATGACGGGACTGCTCCTCAAGGAGATCGCGGAGGTCTCGGCGGGCCGCACGGCGGCGGCCCGCCGCCCGGACCGGCGCCAGCTCGTCCTGCCGGCGGAGCTGGTGGTGCGGGCGTCTTCGTAGGTGCGGCTCCGGGGCCCCGACAAACGAAAGGGGCCCCGGTTCCGAAGAACCGGGGCCCGAATCGATCAGGGTGAGTGACGGGACTTGAACCCGCGGCCACCTGGACCACAACCAGGTGCTCTACCAACTGAGCTACACCCACCATGTCCGGTCGTTTTTCTGACCGGCCGAGAAAAAGTGTACAGGGTCCGAGCGGGTGCTCGCGCCCACCTTTTTCCCGGGCCCGCAGGGGCCCTGAGCAGGGGGTCCTGTGCAGGGTCTATTCGGCGGGCAGGACGTACTTGGCCGCGATGGTCCGCGCGGTCTCGGAGTCGGGGCCGGGCTGCGGGACGAAGATCGCCTCGCGGTAGTAGCGCAGCTCGGCGATGGATTCGCGGATGTCGGCGAGCGCCCGGTGGTTGCCGTTCTTCTCCGGGCTGTTGAAGTACGCGCGCGGGTACCAGCGCCGCGACAGCTCCTTGATCGAGGAGACGTCCACGATGCGGTAGTGCATGTAGTCCTCGAGCGTCGGCATGTCCCGCAGCAGGAAGCCGCGGTCGGTGCCGACCGAGTTTCCGCACAGCGGGGCCTTGCCGGGCTCTTTGACGTGTTCACGTACGTACGCCAGGACCTGCTCCTCCGCGGTGGCGAGCGTGGTGCCCCCCGCCAGCTCCTCGAGGAGGCCCGAGGCGGTGTGCATGTTGCGCACCACCTCGGGCATCGTCTCCAGCGCAGCGTCCGGAGGGCGGATCACGATGTCCACGCCTTCGCCGAGCACGTTCAGTTCCGAGTCGGTGACCAGTGCGGCCACCTCGATGAGTGCGTCGTCCGTCAACGAGAGCCCGGTCATCTCGCAGTCGATCCACACCATGCGATCGTTCATGCGTCTCAGCCTACGGGGCGTTCCCGCTGGCCGGGGAGCGTCGCGCGGGTGTGGGCGTACGCATCGGAGCTGGGCTTGCCCGGTTCGGTGGGGGCGGTGGCCCCCGCCAGACCGAGCGAGGAGGCTGCCGCGGCCCGCCGCGACGGCACCGGAAGTGGGTCTTCCGGCTCTGCCGGGCGCTCGCTCTGCGGTCTGCGGGCGCGGTAGGCCGCCCGGTAGGCCGCGGGTGAGGAGCCGAGCTGGCGGCGGAAGTGCCCGCGCAGCGCGACCGGCGAACGGAAGCCGCAGCGGCCCGCGACCTCGTCCACCGAGTACTCCGACGTCTCCAGGAGCCGCTGGGCCTGCAGCACCCGCTGGGTGATGAGCCACTGCAGTGGTGCGCTGCCGGTGAGCGAGCGGAACCTGCGGTCGAAGGTCCGTCTGCTCATGTAGGCGCGCGCGGCCAGCGTCTCCACGTCGAACTGTTCGTGTAAATGCTCGAGCGCCCACGCCACGACCTCCGCGAGGGGGTCGGCACCGATCTCCTCGGGAAGCGACCGGTCGAGGTAGCGCTCCTGTCCGCCGGACCGACGCGGTGGTACGACGAGCCGGCGGGCCAGTGCCCCGGCCGCCTCGCTGCCGTGGTCGGTGCGCACGATGTGCAGGCACAGGTCGATGCCCGCGGCCGTGCCGGCCGACGTCAGGACGTCACCGTCGTCCACGAACAGCTCGCGTGGATCGACGTGCACGGATGGATAGCGCTTGGCCAGCGTCGGCGCGTACATCCAGTGGGTGGTGGCGGGCCTGCCGTCCAGCAGGCCGGCCGCCGCGAGTACGAACGCGCCGGTGCACAGCCCGACGATGCGGGCCCCCTCCTCATGTGCGCGGCGCAGTGCGTCGAGCGCCTCCTCCGGCGGTGGAGAGGTGATCGAGCGCCAGGCCGGCACCACCACGGTGCCCGCTCGCGCTATCGCCTCCAGGCCGTAGGGCGCGGTGAGTTCGAGCCCCCCTGTGGTCCGCAGCGGGCCGTCCTCGCCCGCGCAGACAAGAAGGCGGTACCGGGGAACCCCGGCATCCTGTCGGTCAACTCCGAATACGGAGAGCGGTATCGAGCTCTCGAAGATGGGCCCGCCGCTGAACAGCAGCACGGCGACGATTTCCCTGCGACGCCGACCCGAGAGCTTGCGCGCGCCTTCCAACGCGGCTGCGGAGTCGTGGCTCATGCGGCTAAGCCCCCCTCGGTGGTCGCGGTGCCCCCGGCGCTGTCCTGCTGGGTCGTGTGCTTCTGCACTTCTCTTCTGAAAGTCACAGCCCCTCGGTCCTGCACAAGTCCCCCGCCCAGACGGTCATGATCGAATCTACTGTGTCCCGTGGTGCCGACGTGACCAGTTCAGCACCCGCTAGAAAGTCGACATGGCAACTTGGCGTGAAGCATTCGATCACGAAGCGTTGCACTCAAGGGCGTTGCTGGGAAGTACGCCTTTGGCCCATGGCCGGTCCCCGTAGGGTGCAGACGCCCCCCGCTGGGCTTTCTGCCCTGGTGGACAGGGGGTTGATGGGTGTCCGGGCCAAGAGGTGCATGCCCCAAGCACTTTGGCTGAAAAGTGCCGGGAGCGTGCAGCCGATTCGAGTCAGCCCCCGGTGTATTTCAAGCCGAGTGCCGGCCGCCCCGATGCGCCCCCGAGCCCGTCCTGCCGCGCCGGCCACGACGGATGCCGTCGTCCGGCCCGTGGGTGTCGCCGCCCTGTGCTGGGACGCCGCCGCCCTGCGCGGGAACGCCGTTGTCCCGCAGCCGCTGCCGGGCCGCCCCGCGTTCCGACTGGCGAAGCAGCACACGGCACACCCCTGTCACCGCCGCGAGCCCGAGCGCCGCCCAGGCGGCCCCGCCGAACGAGGTGCCGTACACGACGAGGACGACCGGTACCAGGACGCAGCTGAAGGCGGCCCAGCCCACCACGTCGCCCACCGCGTGACCCGTCGGCGGCTCCGGGGCGGCCGGGGTCTCCTGGGCCCGTGTGAGGGAGCCAGAAGAATAAAGGTCAATCGGTTTTTGAGCCGCACTCCACCGTTGCTCGGGCGGCGCCCATCCCTCCCGGCGGCGTCCGGCGCCCGGTGGCGGCTGGGAAGGGGGGTTCGGGGGTGAGTTCGGGGGCGCGGGCGACGGTCCGGGCACGGCGTTGCTCCCTGCGGCTGGAGATTCGCAAGTTCAACGCTTGCGGGCGCGGGCGGTCACTGGCGTACAGAGTTGACAGTCACTGTCGTACGTAGTTGAAGAGCGGAAGACCGTTACAAGGGCAAAAGGCTGTACAGGGCAGCAACCGTTGCCATACGGGGCGCGCTCGTGCATGCTCCCTGGAACGCCGTGGGTGAACCCCCGCGGACCTGGGCAGGAGAGGAGTGTCGCCGTACCCTTGGGGGTATGGGGTTGGGAAGATGATTCCCGGACACGCTCCACCCCTCAGCGCCACTCTGCCCGAGAAAATCTGCCCGAGAAAAGTCGTCCCTCGCACAGAGGACTTCCTTCAGCCGAGACACACATGGCCGGTCACGAATTCTTCGAACCCGCGGACCGCAAGCGGCAGGTCGCCGATCCGACGACCCCCCTGGCGGCGGAAGAGACACGTCAGTCCTGCGATCCCGCCTTCAAGCACGGGGTTGTCGTCGGCTTCGACGGCTCCAACTCCAGTGAGCGGGCCCTCGCGTACGCCATCGGCATGGCGGGCCGTTCCGGCTCGGGCCTGATCATCGTGCATGTGGCCAACCGGCTGCCCACCACGGTCTGGGCGGGCTGCGAACCCCCTGTCTTCGTCGACGTACCCGACCATCGCACCGAGGTCCTCGGACTCGAACTCGCCTGCGCCGAGTACCTCTGCGACGTCCCCTGGATCCTCGTCGAGCGCGGCGGCGACATCTGCCACGAGCTCGAAGAGGTCGGCAAGGAGTACGAGGCGGACGCGATCGTCGTCGGCTCCACGCACGGCATCGTCGGCCGGATCTTCGGCTCCGTCGCGGGACGGCTCGCGCGCCGCGCTCAGCGCCCCGTCGTTGTCATTCCGTAACCCCGCGTTGTCCCAGGTGAGATGGGACCGCCGACAGGTCAACTCCCGCTTGACGGCGCATAAATCTACTCGCGCGTAGAGGTGGTTTGTGCCCTTGTGAAGGGTACATAAGGCTCGCTGGCACAACCGCATGGCCCAGCACCACCATGCAGCACAACTGCACATGAAGGGAGCCCGCCGTGGACAAGGACGTCTCTGCGGGAAGCACCACATCAACCCTCGGATCACTGGCCCTCGGCCTCACCCTGCTGGCCTTCGGGCTCGGTCACACCGATGTGATCGACGGCGTGACGGCGGCGGACGCGGTCTCGATCGCGACCTTCGTCGGCGGGATCGCGCTGTTCATCGCGGGGCTCTTCGCCTTCCGCGACAACGACTCATTCACCGGCACGGCCTTCGCGGGCCTGGCCGCCTTCTGGTTCACCTGGGGCGTCACGGCGGAGGCCGGCGTCTCGAAGAACGCGGCGGGCCTGTTCCTGCTGCTCTTCGCGCTCCTCGCGCTCAGCCTGACCCTGGGGGCAGCCGGCGGCGGTCTGCTCTCGCAGGGTGGGTACGGCCTGCTGTTCGTCTCGCTGCTGCTGCTCGCCATCGGGACGTTCGGCGAGAGCGACGGGCTCGCCAAGGTCGGCGGCTGGTTCGCGGTGGCCGCGGGTGCGTTCGCCTGGTACGGAGCCACGGCGTCCCTGGCCAATTGGCCCACGGCGCTTCCTGGTCGAGCTGCGGGCCGGGGGGTGACGGCCGCCGGCTGAGCAGCCATCAAGGGCCCGGGGTAATGGGCGACCCTGGGCCCACGTGAAGAACGACCCCCCTGTGTGCTTGGTGGCACCCACAGGGGGGTCGTTCATGTCTTGCGGGCGTACGCGGCCTCGGCGGCGTACGTACGAGAACTACTCGACGGTGACCGACTTGGCCAGGTTGCGCGGCTTGTCGATGTCCCGGCCGAGCGCCAATGCCGTGTGGTAGGCGAGGAGTTGGAGCGGGATGCCCATCAGGATCGGGTCCAGCTCGGTCTCGTTCTTCGGGACCACGATGGTGTGGTCGGCCTTCTCCTGCTCCTGGTGGGCGACCGCGAGGATCTGGCCGCTGCGGGCCTTGATCTCCTCCAGGGCGGCACGGTTCTTCTCCAGGAGGTCGTCGTCCGGGACGATCGCGACCGTCGGCAGGGCGGGCTCGATCAGGGCGAGCGGGCCGTGCTTCAACTCCGAGGCGGGGTACGCCTCGGCGTGGATGTACGAGATCTCCTTCAGCTTCAGCGAAGCCTCCAGGGCGACCGGATAGCCGCGGACCCGGCCGATGAACATCATCGACTTGGCCTCGGCGTACCGCTTCGCCAGCTTCTTGATGTCGTCCTCCTGCTTGAGGATCTCCTGGATCTGGCCGGGCAGCCGGCGCAGGCCCTCGATGATCCGCTTGCCGTCCGACACCGACAGGTCGCGGATGCGGCCCAGGTGCAGGGCGAGCAGGGCGAAGGCGACGACCGTGTTGGTGAAGCACTTGGTCGAGACGACGCAGACCTCGGGACCGGCGTGCACGTACACACCGCCGTCGGCCTCGCGGGCGATCGCCGAGCCGACGACGTTCACCACGCCGAGGACGCGGGCGCCCTTGCGCTTCAACTCCTGTACGGCGGCGAGCACGTCGTACGTCTCACCCGACTGGGAGACCGCGATGTAGAGGGTGTCCGGGTCGACGACCGGGTTGCGGTAGCGGAACTCCGAGGCCGGCTCGGCGTCCGCGGGGATACGGGCCAGGCCCTCGATGAGGCCGGCGCCGATCAGGCCCGCGTGGTAACTGGTGCCGCAGCCAAGGATCTTGATGCGGCGGATGGTGCGCGCCTCGCGGGCGTCGAGGTTGAGGCCGCCCAGGTGCACGGTGGAGAAGCGGTCGTCGATGCGGCCGCGCAGCACGCGGTCCACGGCGTCGGCCTGCTCGCTGATCTCCTTGTGCATGTACGTGTCGTGGCCGCCCATGTCGTACGACTCGGCCTCCCACTCCACGGTGGTCGGGTTCGCCGTCGTACGGGAGCCCTCCGTCGTGTACGTACGGAAGTCGTCGGCCTTGAGGGTGGCCATCTCGCCGTCGTCGAGGGTGACGACCTGGCGGGTGTGCGAGACGAGGGCGGCGACGTCCGAGGCGACGAACATCTCCTTCTCGCCGATGCCGAGGACGACCGGGGAGCCGTTGCGGGCCACGACGATGCGGTCGTTGAAGTCCGCGTGCATCACCGCGATGCCGTACGTGCCCTCGACGTGCCGCAGCGCCTCGCGGACCTTCTCCTCCAGGGTCTCGGCCTGGGAGCGGGCGACGAGGTGGACCAGGACCTCGGTGTCCGTCTCGGAGAGGAACTCCACGCCGTCGGCGGTGAGCTTGGTGCGCAGCTCGGAGGCGTTGTCGATGATGCCGTTGTGGACGACGGCGACCTTGCCCTCGGCGTCCAGGTGGGGGTGCGCGTTCTCGTCGGAGGGGGCGCCGTGGGTGGCCCAGCGGGTGTGGGCGATGCCGGTGGTGCCCTTGAAGCGGGCCGGGACCTTGGCCTCCAGGTCGCGGACGCGGCCCTTGGCCTTGACCATCTTCAGGCCGGCGGGCTTGCCGGCCGTGCCCTTGCCGGTGCTGTGCTTGTTAAAGATGGCGATGCCGGCGGAGTCGTAGCCGCGGTACTCCAGGCGCTGGAGGCCCTCGAGGAGGAGGGGGGCTACGTCACGTTTGCCGATGTATCCGACGATTCCGCACATATGGGTCTCTTCCTCTAGCCGTAGATGATGCGGCGCAGCTGGCGCAGAGAGAGCTCTGGCGGCGCGACTGCGCGGTACTTCAGGTCTGACTGGATCTGCTCGAAGATCGCTGCGTTCAGCAGGCCCTGGGCCTGTAGTTCGCGGTGGCGGCGGCGGACGAATCCTTCGGTCGTTTCGTCGAAGTACGCCAGGACGTCCTGGATCACGCGCAGGGCTTCGCCCTTTTGCAGCGGCGTGCTGCGGGTCAGGTGATCTACGAGGTCGTCGTGCACCAGGCGATAGTGCTCGATCTGGGGGGCCGGTGCAAGAATCCTGCCCGGTTTCGGGCAAGGGCGTGTCTTTTCCCCACCCCGCCTCTTCCCGAAAGGCTGCCGCCGACTGAAAGGACTGTCCTCAAACGCCGGACGGGCTGGAGGGGTGCGGGCGGGCTGGAGGGGTGCGGGCGGGCTGGAGGGATGCCGGGCGGGATGGAGAGGTGCGGGCGGGCTGGAGAGGTGCCGGGCGGGGTGGAGGGGCTAGAGGCGTTTTAGTACTGCCTGTTTCGCCGTTGTGAATTCCTCGTCCGTCAGGATTCCCGACTGGTGCAGGTCGCCCAGTTCGCGCAGGCGGCGTAGGAGGGTGTCGTGGTCCACCGCGTCTGCGGGGGCTGCGGCGATGGCCGCGCTCTTCTCCGTTGCCGCCGGGTGGCGCAGGCGGGCCTGGACCGCGGCGCCGACCAGGGCCATCAGGGAGTCCTTCTTGAAGCCGTACAGGTCGATCGCGTTCGGGTCGTACTTCGGCGGAGCCTTGGTGGGGGAGTGGCGGACGGTGAAGCGGAGGTAGCCGTTCTCCAGGCCGGCCGAGGGCTGCCACTCGACCGCCGTGATGTCGGCGAGGGCGAGCGTGCGGGTGCCCGAGGCCGCCTTGGCCTCCTCGGTGTTCCACTTCCACTCCAGGCGCAGCTGATCCCCGTCGAAGCTCGCCGTGCCGTCGCCCGCCGTCACCGAGAGGGGGATCGACGGGCCGGGCAGGAGGTAGCCGTCGCAGCCGACGGACGGGATCTGGTCGAGGAGGTGGGCCTGGCGGACCTCGTCGACGAAGTACTCGGCGACGCCGTACCGGTCCGGGTCCACCGCCAGCTGGTAGGGGTCCTCGGAGTCCTTGAGTCTGTTCCCCGTCAGTTGGAGGAGGGGGTCGGCGCCCTCGCGGAGCCGCAGTCGCAGCCGGCCCGATTTCTTGCCCTGCTCGAAGGAGATCCCCGCCAACGCGGCCAGGGGCACCGCGAGTTCGCCCAGTTCCTTGCGGAGCAGACTCACACTCTTGTCGCGGCCCGGCACGATCCGCAGCGTCTCGCCGTCGAAGGTCCAGGTCCCCTCGCGCTGGATGATTTCCGCCATGCAGCGATTCTGGCATCCGCGGCCGCGAGGAGTGGTCTACACCTTGACCCTGTATGAGGGGCACGGTACGCATGGTGACCGTTCAGTTGCCCGGCACGACAGAGGCCACCCCCGGTGAGACACCCGGCGAAGGGACCCAGCTTGTGAGACAGCTCAGAACGAACAAGGCCCTCACCCGCCTGATCGGCTCGCTGCTGCTCGTCGCGGCCGCCGGACTCTCCTGCGTCGGGGCCGCCCCCGACGCCGACGCCCGGGCCGCCGAGCCCAGGCCGCTGGGCCAGGTGATTCCGGCGCCGATGTCGGTGGAGCCGGCCGGGGGCGCGTTCCAGATCAACTCCAAGACCAAGATCCACGTCTGGCACGACGACCCCGCCGATCTGCGGGCCGGCGAGTACCTGGCCCGGCTGCTGCGGCCCGCCACGGGGTACAAGCTGCCCGTCGTCCGGGACAACGTCGACACCGACGGAATCGTCCTGCGTACCAGTGCGGACGTCGCGAACAAGGTGCTCGGCCCCGAGGGCTACCGGCTGATCTCCGGATCCGGCGTCCTGCGTATCGAGTCCTGGTCGGCCGGCGGGATCTTCCACGGCATCCAGACGCTGCGCCAGCAGCTGCCCGCCAAGGTCGAGAAGAAGACCAGGCAGTCCGGGCCCTGGCTGATCGCGGGCGGCACCGTCAAGGACTCGCCGCGCTACGCCTACCGCGGTGCCATGCTCGATGTGTCGCGGCACTTCTTCACCGTCGACCAAGTCAAGCGCTACATCGACCAGTTGGCGCTCTACAAGATCAACAAACTGCACCTGCACCTGAGTGACGACCAGGGCTGGCGGATCGCGATCGACTCCTGGCCGAGGCTTGCCACGTACGGCGGCTCGACCCAGGTCGGCGGCGGTCCCGGTGGCTACTACACCAAGGCGCAGTACAAGGACCTCGTCGCGTACGCGGGCTCGCGGTACATGGAGGTGGTCCCGGAGATCGACATGCCGGGGCACACCAACGCCGCGCTCGCCTCGTACGCCGAGCTGAACTGCAACGGCGTGGCGCCGCCGCTCTACACCGGCACCAACGTCGGCTTCAGTTCGCTGTGCGTGCCCAAGGAGGTCACGTACGACTTCGTGGACGATGTGATCCGGGAGATCGCCGAGATCACTCCGGGTCAGTACATTCATATTGGTGGGGACGAGGCGCATTCCACCAGCCATGAGGACTACGTGAAGTTCATGAACCGGGTGCAGCCGGTGGTCGCCAAGTACGGGAAGACCGTGATGGGTTGGCACCAGCTGACCGGGGCGACGCCCGCGCAGGGTGCGATCGCGCAGTGGTGGGGTCTGGACGGGACCAGCCAGGCGGAGAAGGACCAGGTCGTGAACGCCGCGAAGAACGGGACCAAGCTGGTCCTCTCGCCGGCCGACCGGGCCTATCTCGACATGAAGTACAACAAGGACACCCCGCTGGGGCTGGCCTGGGCCGGCTATGTCGAGGTCGACCGGTCCTACAGCTGGAACCCGGACACCTTGCTGGCGGGGGCGCCCGCGGAATCGATCGCCGGGGTCGAGGCGCCGCTCTGGGCCGAGACGATCTCGACGAGCAAGCACATCGAGTTCATGGCGTTTCCGCGGTTGCCGGGGATTGCTGAGCTCGGGTGGACGCTTCGGAAGCCGAACTCCTTCGAGGAGTACAAGGGGCGGCTTGCTCAGCAAGGGCCTCGGTGGGATGCCCTTGGGATGGACTACTACAAGTCGAGCAAGGTGCCCTGGCCTGCGGGTTGATGGGTGCGGGTCAGTCGGGGCGGGGTGGGGATTTCTTCCCCTCCCCGCCCCTTCCCGTAAGACTGCCGTCGGCTGGAAAAGATTGTCCTCAAACGCCGGACGGGCTGAATGAGGGAACCGGACGGGCTGAAAAGCTAAGCGGATTCGGCTTCGTCCCGCAGGTTGTCCTCGCTTGCGCCCAGGCGCCAATAGCCGACGAAGGTGATCGCCTTGCGGTCGAAGGTGCGGTCGTTCACCAGGTGGCGGCGGAGGGTCTTGATGGTGCCCGCCTCGCCCGCGATCCAGGTGTACGGGGTGCCCCCGGGCAGGTTCGCCGCGCGGATCGCGTCCACCGTGAGGTCGGTGCGCGAGGCCTCGGCGCCGTCCCGGACCAGCCAGGTGATGTCGGCGTCCGCCTGGGTGGTGAGCTCCAACTTGTCGTCCGCGTACGGGACTTCGAGCCAGACCTTCGCCTTCGTACCCGCCGGCAGCCACTCCAGGATCGCCGAAGCGGCGGGCAGCGCCGTCTCGTCGGCCCAGAGCAGGATCCAGTCGGTGCCCTCGGGCGGCCGGAAGCGTACGCCCGTGTTGTCCTCGACCGCCGGGCCGAGCACCTTCACCCGGTCACCCGCCTTCGCCCGCTCGGCCCAGACGCAGGCGGGACCGCCGTCCTCGTGGATCGCGAAGTCGATGTCGACCTCGGGTGCCGGGGTGCGGCGCTGCGCGCGGACCGTGTACGAGCGCATGATCGCCCGTACGCCGGTGGGGAGTTCGCGGTACGCCTGGTACCAGGTGGCCGGGTCCTGCGCGGGCGGCAGGACCGGATCCGATTGCCCCGGGTGCGGCAGGAACAGCGACAGGCTCTGGTCGCGGCCGCCGGAGGTGAAGGCGTCCAGGCCCGGGCCGGTGAAGGTGACCCGGATCAGGGAGCGCGAGAGCTGTTCGGCGCGTACGACTTCCAGGTCGAAGAGCGTGAAGGGCGGCGTCGCCGCGGTCTCCTCGGCCGACGTCACTTCTTGACCTTCTTCGCCGTCTCGATCGCCTTCGCCAGGTCCTCCAGGACCGGCGCGCACTTGGCGTACGAGTAGATGGGCTCGGTGACGCGCGGGACGACCTGGCCCGCCTGCACCGCCGGGAGCTGCTTCCAGGTCGGCTTGGACTTGTCCAGGGCGTCGGGCTGCAGCGACTGGGCACGGTTGTCGAGCATGATGATGTCCGCGTCGTACTTGTCGACGTTCTCCCAGCTCAACTCCTCGAAGAAGCCCTGGGCGTTGACCTTCGGCTCGACGAACTTGACGCCGAGCTGGGCGAAGTACGCGGTGTCCGCGGACATCTTGGCGAGGGAGACGTAGAAGAGATCCTTGCTGCCCGAACCGATCAGGACCTTGATGTCCGGGTTGGCCTTGGCGGCGGCGCGCAGTCGGGCGGCGGCCTTCTCGAAGCGGGTCTTGGCGTCGGTGACCTTCTTGGCCGTGATGTCGGCGCCGAGCGACTCGGCGAGGTCCAGACGGCGGGCCAGGGCCTTGTCCATCGTGGTCTCGGCGGCCCACAGGGCGACGGTCGGCACCTTCAGCTGGAGGATCTTCTTCTCGGCGGCGGTACCGCTGACGTACCAGAGCTGGTCCTTGATCCACATGTCGGTGATCAGGGCATCGGGCGCCAGGGACGCGTACTTTTCGACGTTGAACTTGTCGTAGGCGTTGCCGAGGATCTCGACCTTGTCGATGTCCAGGTCGCCGGCCTGGACGTCGGGCTTGCCGTCCGGGGTCGTCGTCGGGCCGAAGACGCCCTTGACCTGGATGCCGTAGTCGTACAGCGCGGCGGCGGTACCGGTGAACGCCACGATGCTCGACGGAATCGCGTCCGCCTTCACGGTGGTGCCGCGGTCGTCCTTGAAGGACCAGGGGCCCTTCTTCCCCGCGGCGGTGCCCGAGCCGCCCGTCTTGTCCTTTTCCGTGCCGCAGGCCGCCAGCAGGACACCGGCGCCTACGGCGGTGCCTGCGGCGAGCAGGCCGCGACGGGAGAGGTGAGGGGCTCGGGCGTTGCGCATGGAGGTGTCTGCTTTCGCGTGAGCGGGCCGGGTCACTGGCCGGTTTTCGGCGTTAGGTTAACCTAACCTAAGCGGTATGTGGTCCCCGCCCGGCCTCCGCTATCCCAGCCCGAGCTCCCGCGCGATCAGCATCCGCTGCACCTCACTCGTGCCCTCCCCGATCTCCAGGATCTTGGAGTCGCGCCACATGCGGGCCACCGGGAACTCGTTCATGAAGCCGTACCCGCCGTGGATCTGTGTGGCCTCGCGGGCGTTGTCCACCGCGATCGTCGAGGAGTGCAGCTTCGCCAGCGCGGCCTCCTTCTTGAACGGCTCCCCGTTCACCAGGCGCGATGCCGCGTCCCGCCAGGCGAGCCGCGCCGTGTACGCCTTCATCTCCATGTCGGCGAGCTTGAACTGGATCGCCTGGTTGTCGCCGATCGGCCGGCCGAAGGCCTTGCGCTCCTTGGCGTACCGCAGCGACTCGTCCACACAGCCCTGCGCGAGCCCGGTCGCCAGCGCCGAGATGGCGATGCGTCCCTCGTCCAGGATGCGCAGGAACTGGGCGTAGCCGCGGCCCTCCTCGCCCACGAGGTTCGCGACGGGGACACGTACGTCCGTGAAGGCCAACTCGCGGGTGTCGGACGCGTTCCAGCCGACCTTGGAGTACGGCGCCGCGACGGTGAAGCCCGGCGTCCCGGACGGCACGATGATCGACGAGATGAGCGGACGTCCGTCGTCCTTCCTGCCGGTGACGGCCGTGACCGTGACCAGGCCGGTGATGTCGGTCCCGGAGTTGGTGATGAAGCACTTCGAGCCGTTGATCACCCACTCGTCGCCGTCGCGCACGGCGGTGGTCTTCGTGCCGCCCGCGTCCGAACCGCACTCCGGCTCGGTCAGACCGAAGGCGCCGAGGACCTCACCGGCGCACATCCGCGGCAGCCACTCCCGCTTCTGCTCCTCCGTACCGAACCGGAAGATCGGCATCGCGCCGAGCGAGACGCCCGCTTCGAGGGTGATCGCGACGGACGAGTCGACCCGGGCCAGCTCCTCCAGGGCGATCCCCAGGGCCAGGTAGTCCCCGCCCATGCCGCCGTACTCCTCGGGGAACGGGAGGCCGAAGAGCCCCATCCTCCCCATCTCGCGGACGATTTCGTACGGGAACTCGTGGCGCTCGTAGAAGTCGCCGATCTTCGGCGCGACGACGTCGTGCGCGAACGCCTCGACGGTGCGGCGCAGTTCCTCGTGCTCGGGGGTGAGGCGGTGATCCATCGTTCTCACTGCTCCTGTTGGGGCTGCGATGCACTCGTGAGTGCGCGGACGGTACGGGACGGGCTGGGTCGGCCCAGTTGTTCGGCCAGCCACGCGCTGGTCGCGGTGAGCTTGCCGAGATCGACTCCGGTCTCGATGCCGAGGCCGTCGAGCATCCACACGAGGTCTTCGGTGGCGAGATTCCCGGTCGCGGACTTGGCGTACGGGCAGCCGCCGAGGCCGCCCGCGGACGCGTCCACGGTGGTGACGCCGTGCTGCAGCGCGGCGAGCGTGTTGGAGAGCGCCTGGCCGTACGTGTCGTGGAAGTGCACGCCGATCACGTCGGTCGGCACGCCCTCCTCGTTCAGTGCGGAGAGCAGATTCTGTACGTGGCCGGGGGTGGCCACGCCGATCGTGTCGCCCAGACTCAGCTCGTCACAGCCCATGTCCATCAAGGCCTTGGCGACGCGGACGACTTGATGGACCGGGACCGGGCCCTCCCAGGGGTCGCCGAAGCACATCGAGAGATAGCCGCGCACGTGCACCTTGTCGGCCTTGGCGCGGGCCACGACCGGCTCGAACATCTCCAGGGATTCCTGGACGGTCCGGTTGAGGTTGCGGGAGGCGAAGGTCTCGGTCGCCGAACCGAAGACGGCGATGCGGCGGGCGCCGAGGCCGAGGGCCCTTTCCAGGCCCCGCTCGTTCGGGACGAGCACGGGCAGATGGACGCCTTCGATGTCGCCGAGCATCGGGAACAGCTCGGCGGCGTCGGCGAGTTGGGGCACCCACTTGGGGTGGACGAAGCTGGTCGCCTCGACGGTGGTGAGCCCGGCGTCCGCGAGGCGGTGGATGAACTCGGCCTTGACCTCGGTCGGTACGGTCCCCTTCTCGTTCTGCAGTCCGTCGCGGGCGCCGACCTCGTGGATGCGGACCTTGGGGGGCAGGTCGGGGGTGGGGACGACCATGGGCAGGCTGCCCGGGCCCTCGGTCATGACTCCTCCTGGGGGGTGACCACTGCGAGCACCTGGTCCATGGCGACGGTGGCGCCGGGTGTGACGTCCAGTTCGGTGACGGTGCCGGCGTGCGGGGCGGAGATGACGTGCTCCATCTTCATGGCCTCCACGACGAGGAGGCTCTGGCCTGCGGCCACTTCCTCGCCGACGGTGACCTTGACGACGGTGACGGTGCCGGGCATCGGCGCGGTGAGCGCGTCCGCACCGGCGTGGGCGGCTCCGGTGAGGTTGGCCGCCACGGGGTCATGGCTCTGGACGTGCCAGGCGTCACCGTCCCTGCCGAGCCAGTGCCCGTCCGGGCTGGTGGCGTGGCTGAACTTGTGGGTGATGCCGTCGAGTTCGAGGGTGAGGTGGGTGGGGGTGACGGTGACCAGCCGGGCGCGGGTGGGGGTGGTGAGCTGGACGACGGCATCATCCGCGAGGCCGCGCACGCGGACAGTCACCGGGTCGTGGCCCGGCACGCGTACGTGGTGCACCGTCCACGCCGGGGTACCCCCGAGCCGCCATCCGCTCGCGGCCCCGAAGGGGTCGACCCACTCCCTGGCGGGGGTCCCCGCCGTTCCGAGCTCCGCAGGATTTCGGGAAGGGGCGGGGCGGGGAGAAAGATCCGCCTGAGCCAGCAACGCCGCCGCCGCATACACCTCATCCGGCACCGAAGCATCGACCAGCCCATCCACCTCCCGCTCCACAAGCCCCGTGTCCAAGTCCCCGGACACCACGTCCGGATGGGCCAGGAGCCGGCGCAGGAAGCCCGCGTTGGTCGGCACCCCGAGGGTGACCGTCGAGGCCAGGGCCGACCTCAACCCCCGCAAGGCGGCGGCCCGGTCGGGGCCGTACGCGATGACCTTCGACAGCATCGGGTCGTACAGGCTGCCGACCTCCGTCCCGAGGGACAGCCCGGAGTCGGTGCGTACGCCGGAACCGGAAGGTTCGTTCAGGGACAGGACCGTGCCGCCGGAGGGCAGGAAGCCCCGGGACGGGTCCTCCGCGCAGATACGGGCCTCCACCGCATGCCCGGTCAGCCGGATGTCGCCCTGGGAGAAGGGCAGTTGCTCGCCGGCGGCGACCCGCAGCTGCCACTCCACCAGGTCGATCCCCGTGATCAGCTCCGTGACCGGGTGCTCCACCTGGAGCCGGGTGTTCATCTCCATGAAGTAGTACGAGGACGGGTCGTTGCCCGGCACGATGAACTCGACCGTGCCCGCGCCCGCGTACCCGCACGAGCGCGCCGCCTGCACCGCCGCCTCGCCCATCGCCGCCCGGGTCCCGTCATCGAGGAGCACCGAGGGCGCCTCCTCGATGATCTTCTGGTGGCGGCGCTGCAGCGAGCACTCGCGCTCGCCCAGGTGGACGACGTTCCCGTGCCCGTCCGCGAGGACCTGGATCTCGATGTGCCGGGGCCGGTCGATCCAGCGCTCCACGAGCAGCGTGTCGTCGCCGAAGGAGGCGCGGGCCTCGCGGCGGGCCGCCGCGATCTCGTCGTCGAGCAGGGCGAGGTCCCGCACCAGCCGCATGCCCTTGCCGCCACCGCCCGCCGAGGGCTTGAGGAGGACCGGCGCCCCGATCTCCCGCGCGGCGGCAGCCAGTTGGGCATCGCTGAGCCCGCTTCCGGAGGAGCCCGGCACCACCGGCACCCCGTACGCCGCGACCGTCTCCTTGGCCCGGATCTTGTCGCCCATCAGGTCGATCGCGGCGGCGGGCGGCCCGATGAAGACCAGGCCCGCGTCCGCGCAGGCCTGCGCGAAGGCGGCGTTCTCGGCGAGGAAGCCGTAGCCGGGGTGGACCGCCTGGGCGCCGGAACGGCGGGCCGCGTCCAGGAGCCGGTCGACGGACAGGTAGCTCTCGGAGGCGGCAGCGGGCCCGATCCGGACCGCCGTGTCCGCCTCGCGTACGTGCCGGGCATCGGCGTCCGCGTCGCTGAACACGGCCACCGACCGCACGCCAAGCTCCCGCAGCGTACGGATGACGCGGACCGCGATCTCGCCACGGTTGGCCACGAGGACTGTGTCGAACATGGCCGTCGTCTTGGTGCTCAAGGTCATCCGCCTCACATCCGGAAGACGCCGAACTCGGGGTCACCGAGCGGGGCGTTGGCACACGCGGTCAGGGCCAGGCCGAGGACCTGCCGGGTCTCAAGAGGGTCGATCACACCGTCGTCCCAGAGGCGGGCGGTGGCGTAGTAGGCGTTGCCCTGGGTTTCGTACTGCGCGCGGATCGGGTCCTTGAAGGCCTCCTCGTCCTCGGCCGGCCAGGACTCGCCGCGCGCCTCCAACTGGTCGCGCTTGACCGTCGCGAGGACGGACGCCGCCTGCTCGCCGCCCATGACGGAGATTTTGGCGTTCGGCCACATCCAAAGGAAGCGCGGTGAATAGGCCCGCCCGCACATCGAGTAGTTGCCCGCGCCGTACGAGCCGCCGACCACGACCGTCAGTTTCGGTACGCGGGTGCAGGCGACCGCGGTCACCATCTTGGCGCCGTGCTTGGCGATGCCGCCCGCCTCGTAGTCCCGGCCGACCATGAAGCCCGAGATGTTCTGCAGGAACAACAACGGAATGCCGCGCTGGTCGCAGAGCTCGATGAAGTGGGCGCCCTTCTGGGCGGATTCGGAGAACAGGATGCCGTTGTTGCCGACGATCCCGACCGGGTGCCCGTGGATGTGGGCGAAGCCGGTGACCAGCGTCTGGCCGTACTCGGCCTTGAACTCCTGGAAGCGCGAGCCGTCGACGATCCGCGAGATCACTTCTCGTACGTCATAGGGGGTGCGGGAGTCGACCGGCACGGCGCCGTACAGACCGGCCGGGTCGACCTTCGGCTCCTCGGCCGGCTCGACCGACCAGGGGAGCGGGCCGCGCTGCGGCAGCGTGGCGACGATGTTGCGGACGATGCGGAGCGCGTGGGCATCGTCCTCGGCGAGGTGGTCCGTGACGCCGGACGTACGGGAGTGGACCTCGCCGCCGCCCAGCTCCTCGGCGGTGACCACCTCACCGGTCGCGGCCTTCACCAGCGGGGGGCCGCCGAGGAAGATCGTGCCCTGGTTGCGGACGATGACCGCCTCGTCGCTCATCGCGGGGACATACGCGCCGCCCGCCGTGCAGGAGCCGAGGACCGCGGCGATCTGCGGGATGCCGGCGCCCGACATCTTCGCCTGGTTGTAGAAGATCCGCCCGAAGTGCTCCCGGTCGGGGAACACGTCGTCCTGCATCGGGAGGAACGCGCCGCCGGAGTCCACCAAGTAGAGGCAGGGCAGACGGTTTTCGAGGGCGACGGCCTGGGCGCGGAGGTGCTTCTTCACCGTCATCGGGTAGTACGTGCCGCCCTTGACGGTCGCGTCATTGGCGACGATCACGCACTCGCGGCCCGACACCCGGCCGATGCCCGCGATCACACCCGCGGCCGGGGCGTCTCCGCCGTACATCCCGTCGGCGGCCAGCGGCGCCAGCTCCAGGAAGGGCGAGCCCGGGTCGAGCAGCGTGTCCACGCGGTCGCGTGGCAGCAGCTTGCCGCGGGCCACATGGCGGGCCCGCGACTTCTCGCCGCCGCCGAGCTGCGCCGCGGCGAGCTTCTCGCGCAGCTGGGTGACCAGCGCCTGGTGGGCGGCCTCGTTGGACTTCCAGGCCTCCGAAGCGGGGTCTGCCCCGCTCTTCAGCTCCGGTGCCTGCTGCATCGCCATAGCTCCCCGACGTGATGGACGTGGTGACGTGATGGATGTGGTCACGCGATGGACGTGGTTAATGGGCGTTAACGTGTTGCCATCAGGTTAACGACCGCTAACAGCGCTGTCTAGAATGGATTCATGAGCACCACGAGTCCGACCGCAGCGTCGATGAGCCGTCGCGAGCAGATCCTCAAGGAGGCTGCCCGCCTCTTCGCCGCCCGCGGCTTCCACGGCGTCGGCGTCGACGAGATAGGGGCCGCCGTCGGCATCAGCGGCCCCGGCCTCTACCGCCACTTCGCGGGCAAGGACGCGATGCTCGCCGAGCTGCTGGTCGGCATCAGCGAGCAGCTCCTGATCGGCGGCAAGCGGCGCGTCGCCGAGGCCCCCGACGGCGCGGCGGAGCCCGAGGCGGTGCTCGACTCCCTCATCGAGGGGCACATCGACTTCGCCCTGGACGACCGGCCGCTGATCACCCTGCACGACCGTGAGCTGGACCGGCTGCGGGACAGCGACCGCAAGCTGGTGCGCCAGCTGCAGCGCCAGTACGTCGAGCTGTGGGTGGAGGCCGTCCGCAAGGTCTATCCGGACCTCGCCGAGGCCGACGCCCGGGCCTCCGTGCATGCCGTCTTCGGGCTGCTCAACTCGACCCCGCACCTGGGCCGGCCCGGCGCGCTGCCCGGCCGTACGGCGATGGCGGCGCTGCTGCACCGGCTCGCGCGCGGGGCCTTCGCCGCCGCTGCCGCCGGCTGACCTCCGGGGCGCCCCCGGGTGACACACATCTCTGGACGCTTTTGGTGACTGACGGGTAACCTGAATCTGAGCAAGCGCTTAGTTGCCGTCGTAGTCATGCGTGTGGCAGTCGCAGCCACCGTCCGTAGAGGGAGTTTTCCGTGCGCCGTACCGTTTTCAACGAGGACCACGACGCGTTCCGGGAGATGCTGCGCGCCTTCATCGAGGCCGAGGTCGTCCCGCACTACGACGAGTGGTTCGAGCAGGGCATCGTGCCGCGCGAGTTCTACTACAAGCTCGCCGAGCTGGGCCTCTTCGGCATCAACGTGCCCGAGGAGTTCGGCGGCGCGGGCATGGACACCCACAAGTTCGAGGCCATCCAGTACGAGGAGACCGCCCGCGCGGGCGTCACCTTCGGCGGCTCCGGCGTGCACGTGCTGCTCGCCCTGCCGTACATCAAGATGCTCGCCACCGACGAGCAGAAGAAGCGCTACCTCGAGAAGTTCGTCTCCGCCGAGGAGATGTGGGCCCTCGCGATGACCGAGCCGGGCACCGGCTCCGACGTCGCGGGCATGAAGACCACCGCCAAGCTCTCCGAGGACGGCACGCACTACGTCCTCAACGGCTCCAAGACCTTCATCACCGGCGGCGTCCACGCCGACCGCGTGATCGTCTGCGCCCGCACCTCCGCGCCGACCGCCGAGGACCGCCGCCACGGCATCTCGCTCTTCGCCGTCGACACCAAGTCCGAGGGCTACTCGATCGGCCGCAAGCTCGACAAGCTGGGCCTGAAGACCTCCGACACCGCCGAGCTGGCGTTCGTCGACGTGAAGGTTCCCGTCGAGGACCTCCTCGGCGAGGAGAACAAGGGCTTCTACTACCTCGGCGCCAACCTGCCGTCCGAGCGCTGGGGCATCGCGTACGGCGCGTACGCCCAGGCCAAGGCCGCCGTCCGGTTCGCCAAGGAGTACGTGCAGGAGCGCACGGTCTTCGGCAAGCCGGTCGCCTCCTTCCAGAACACCAAGTTCGAACTGGCCGCCTGCCAGGCCGAGGTGGACGCCGCCGAGGCCGTCGCCGACCGCTCCCTGGAGGCCCTGGACGCGGGTGAGCTGACCGCGGCCGAGGCCGCCTCCGCGAAGCTGTTCAACACCGAGGTCGCGCACCGTGTGATCGACAAGTGCCTGCAGCTGCACGGCGGTTACGGCTTCATGAACGAGTACCCGATCGCCCGCCTGTACGCGGACAACCGCGTCAACCGCATCTACGGCGGCACCAGCGAGGTCATGAAGATGATCATCGCGAAGGACATGGGGCTCTAACACCCCTTATGAGCGAGGCACTTGAGGGCCTGCTCGATCTGCTCGACCTGGAGCAGATCGAGCAGGACTATTTCCGGGGCCGGTCCAAGCCGTCGATCGTCCCGCGCGTCTTCGGCGGCCAGGTCGCGGCCCAGGCCCTGGTGGCCGCGGGCCGCACCGTGCCCGAGGACCGCCTCGCGCACTCCCTGCACGCGTACTTCCTGCGCGCCGGGGACCCGGGCGCGCCCATCGTCTACATGGTCGACCGGATCCGCGACGGCAAGTCCTTCACCACGCGCCGGGTCGTCGCCGTCCAGCACGGACAGCCGATCTTCCATCTCTCCGCGTCCTTCCAGACGTACGAGGAGGGGCTGGAGCACCAGGACGACATGCCGCCCGCACCCGACCCGGAGACGTTGCCGACCGCGGCCGAGATGCTGCCCAGGCATCTGCCGGCCGATGTGGCGGCACGTCTGGTCAAGGCCCGTGGTGCCGTCGATCTCCGCTATGCGGAGGTGCCGCCGTGGGGCAGCGTCGGCACCCCGCGCGAGCCGCGCTCGCAGGTCTGGTTCCGCACCAACGGCAAGCTGGCCGACGACCCGCTGCTGCACGTCTGCCTGGCGACGTACGTCTCCGACATGACCCTGCTCGACTCGGTGCTGCTCGCGCACGGACGCGGTGGCTGGGCGGTCGGGGACGTGGTCGGGGCCTCGCTCGACCACGCGATGTGGTTCCACCGGCCGTTCCGGGCCGACGAGTGGCTGCTGTACGACCAGGAGTCGCCGTCCGCCTCGGGCGGGCGCGGGCTCGGGCAGGCGCGGATCTATACGCAGGACGGGCGGCTGGCGATCACCGTCATCCAGGAGGGCGTGGTCCGGGTACCCCGCTGAGTCGTCCGTGTACCCCGCTGACCAGGCGTACGGGATGTATCCGGCATAACGTCGCCTCATGGGTGACAGCGGACCTGGACCTGTGGAACCGGTGGAGTGGCCCGAGGCGGGCGCGTCCCCCGAGGAGTCGGAGAGCGTCGGCACGGTCGTCATCGCCGCGCTCACCAACCTCGGGATCGCCGCCGCCAAGGCGGTCGGCGGCGTCATCAGCGGCTCCAGCGCGATGCTCTCCGAGGCCGCGCACTCGGTCGCCGACACCGTCACCGAGGTGATGCTGCTCGTCTCCCTGAAGAGCAGCGCGAAGCCCGCCGACGACGCCCATCCGCTCGGCTACAGCGGCGCCCGCTACGTCTGGGCGCTGCTCGCCGCCGTCGCGACGTTCGTGGGTGGTGGCGTCTTCGCCGTGTACGACGGCATCCACACGCTCACCCACGGCGAGGAGCCGGGCAATCCCACGATCTCGTACATCGTCCTCGGGGTGGCCTTCCTGCTGGAGGGCTACTCGCTCCTGGTCGCGTGGCGGCAGGTGAAGGGGGAGGCCGCGCGCTTCCACGTACGGACGAAGCGGTACGTGCGCGAGACGCCGGACACGGCGGTCAAGGCCGTCCTCCTGGAGAACGTCGCGGCCCTGATCGGTCTGGTGCTCGCGGCCGGCGGGCTGCTCGGCGGACATCTCACCGGGTCGGGCGTCTTCGACGGGGTGGCGTCGATCCTCATCGGGGTGCTGCTCGTGTGGGTGGCTTGGGAGCTCGGGCGCAGCAACGCCGAGCATCTGATCGGGCGTTCGCTGCCGCCGGAGCTGCGGGCGCAGGTGATCGAGGAGCTGCACACGGTGCCGCACCTGGTGCAGGTGGTGGAGCTGGTGACGATCGTGCAGGGGCCGCACGAGGTGTTGATCGCGGCCAAGGCGGACTTTCGCGATGTGTCGACCGCGGCCGATGTGGAGTGGGCCTGCGAGGAGGCCGAGCGGCAGCTTCAGGAACGGTTTCCGGCGATCCGGCGGGTGTTCATCGACCCGACGCCGTCGCCGGGCGGCGAGGTTCGTGCCCCGTAAGGGGCGCGGGGAACTGCGCGACCAGCCACGACGTACCCGCAGGTGACCGCGCCCGCTTGCCTCAGTCGGTGTCGAGCCCCGCCGCGTCCAGCAAGTAAGCCGTCATCGGGTCGTAGAACCTGGGGTCCAGGACGTGGTCGTCCAGGGGAACCGTCACCTGGAGCGTGCCCTCCGCCTCGCCGAGGAACAGGGCCGGGTCGTTGCAGTCCGCGTACCCGACGGAGTCGACCCCGCGCTGGCCCGCGCGTCCCGCCCAGCCGTGGTCCGCGACCACCAGGTCAGGCAGCGGCAGTGACTCGCGCTCCAGGCCGTCCAGGATCGCGTTCATCGGCTCCGGCGAGTGCGTGTGCCAGAGCGTCGCGCCGCGCTCCAGGACGGCGACGTCCGCGAACTGGAAGACGTAGCCCTCGTCGGCCGTCAGGCCGCCGGGAATCCGTACGATCTCGCAACCCGCCCGGCGCAACGCGTCCGCCGTAGCCCGGTGGACGTCGAGCAGACCGCCCGGATGGCCGGTCGCGAAGAGCACGCGCTGCTTGCCGGCGGCCGCCTTGCGCAGCCGCGCCGCCATCCGCTCCAGGGCGTCGACCGTGAGCTCCGGGTCGATGGTGTCCTGGCCGAAGCGGTACTCCGGGTCGTCGTTCACACCGCAGCGCTCGGCCATCACGGCGAGCACGTCCTGCTCGTCCTTCCAGCGGTCGCCGAGTTCCAGGCCCAGCCAGTAGTGCCGGTCGCCGTTCGCGAGTTTCCGGTAGTGGGAGAGGTTGTTGTCGCGGGGAGTGGCGACATCTCCGGCGATGCGCGTGCGGACGAGGTGGTCGACAAGATCGGCGCGGCTGGGTACTCGCGATATCGGCATGGGTCCATTGTGGCCCGAACGGTGCGACCTGGCCTCTGTGTCCAAATGATGGGTCGGTCTGCTCGGAAACGTACATGTGCGGAATCCGCAGCCAGACCTACGCTCGGTTCATGAGCACTCCCTCCCAGCCCCGCGGCCCCGTCGACTCCTCCCGCATCCCGCGCTACGCGGGCCCCGCGACGTTCGCGCGGCTGCCGAGGCTCGACGAGGTGGGCTCGGCCGATGTCGCGGTCGTCGGCGTGCCCTTCGACAGCGGCGTCTCCTACCGGCCGGGCGCCCGCTTCGGCGGCAACGCGATCCGTGAGGCCTCGCGCCTCCTGCGCCCCTACAACCCGGCGCAGGACGCCTCGCCGTTCGCCCTGGCCCAGGTCGCGGACGCGGGTGACATCGCCGCCAACCCCTTCAACATCAACGAGGCCGTCGACACCATCGAGGCCGCCGCCGACGATCTGCTCGGCACCGGCGCCCGCATGATGACGCTGGGCGGCGACCACACCATCGCGCTCCCGCTCCTGCGCTCGGTGGCCAAGAAGCACGGCCCGGTCGCGCTCCTCCACTTCGACGCGCACCTCGACACCTGGGACACCTACTTCGGCGCCGAGTACACGCACGGCACCCCGTTCCGCCGGGCCGTCGAGGAGGGCATCCTCGACACCGAGGCGCTGTCCCACGTGGGCACGCGCGGCCCGCTGTACGGCAAGAAGGACCTGGACGACGACGCCAAGATGGGCTTCGGCATCGTGACGTCCGCCGATGTCATGCGCCGGGGCGTGGACGAGGTCGCCGACCAGCTGCGCCAGCGCATCGGGGACCGCCCGCTCTACATCTCCATCGACATCGACGTCCTGGACCCCGCCCACGCGCCGGGCACGGGCACCCCGGAGGCGGGCGGCATGACCTCCCGCGAACTCCTGGAGATCATCCGGGGGTTGGCGTCCTGCAACCTCGTCTCGGCCGACGTGGTGGAGGTGGCCCCGGCGTACGACCACGCGGAGATCACGGCGGTGGCGGCGTCCCACACGGCGTACGAGCTCACCACGATCATGTCCCGGCAGATCGCCGAGGCGCGCGGCTGAGACCCCGCTCCGGAGGGGCTGAGATCAGCCCCTCCGGCGTTTGAGGAGCAGGGGTCCGGGGGCAGCGCCCCGTGAGCCAGGCCGGTCGAGCAGCACGCCAACGGGCAGCGTAGGTTCGAATCCGTACACCCCGCGGACGCGACGGAGCACGCAAGTGACGCACGACCACGACCTGGTCCTCAAGCCCACGGCCCGGCAGACCGAAGCCGCCCTCGCGCCGCCGGCAGGCCGCACCGGCGGCGACCTCGTCATCGAGACCCTGCACGGCCTCGGCGCCACCACCGTCTTCGGCCTGCCCGGCCAGCACGCCCTCGCGCTCTTCGACGCCCTGCGCCGCTCCTCGCTCCAGTACGTGGGCCTGCGGGTCGAGAACAACGCGGGGTTCGCGGCGGACGGGTACGGCCGGATCACCGGCGAGGCGGCCCCGCTCTTCCTCTCCACCGGGCCGGGCGCGCTCACCTCCCTCGCCGCACTGCAGGAGGCGGCAGCCGCTTCCGCTCCCGTGCTCGCGATCTCCAGCCAGATCCCGGCGCGGGGCCTGGGCGGCCGCCGCCAGGGCCATCTGCACGAGCTCCGCGATCAGCAGGCGTCCTTCCGGGACGTCGTGAAGTCCGTGCACACGGCCCGCACCCAGTCGCAGATCCCGTCCGCGATCGCCGCCGCCTGGGAGTCCGCGCTGACCGTCCCGCACGGCCCGGTCTGGGTGGAGATCCCCGCCGACGTCCTGGCCGCCGAGACCCTCCTGCCCGAGGTCAACGCCCCGGACGCGCTCCCCGAGGAGCTCGCCCCGCGCCCCGAGCTCACCGCGGTCGCCGCGCACCTCCTCGCGGGGGCCGAGCGGCCGGCGATCATCGCGGGCGGTGGGGTCGTACGTTCCGACGCGGCGGGCAAGCTGAAGGTGCTGGCCGAGCAGCTGAACGCCCCCGTCGTCACGACCTTCGGCGGCAAGGGCGCCTTCCCCTGGACCCACCCGCTCTCGCTCCAGTCCTGGCTGGAGGACCGGCACGTCACGGACTTCCTGGAGGACGCGGACGTCCTGCTGGTGGTGGGCTCCGGACTGGGCGAACTCTCCTCGAACTACTACACGTTCAAGCCGCGAGGCCGCGTCGTCCACATCGACGCGGACGCGGGCAAGCTGGAGGCCAACCTCCCGGCGCTCGGCATCCACGCGGACGCACGGCTCGCGCTGACGGCGCTCCTGGAGACGCTGGAGGGGCCGCGCGAGGACGCCACCGCGGCGGACCGGGTGCGTACGGTCCTCGACCTCGTACGCGACCGGATCGCATCCCAGGGCCTCGACCTGGAGCAGGGCGTCCTCGCGTCGATCCGCGAGGCCCTGCCCGCCGCTGCCCCCAGTTTCTGGGACATGACGATCCTGTCCTACTGGGCCTGGTCCGCCTTCGACCCCCGCCGCCCCAACACCATGCACTCGGCCCAGGGCGCCGGCGGCCTCGGCTACGCCTACCCGGCGGCCCTCGGCGCGGCGGTCGCCGACCCGACGAAGCCCGTGCTCGCCGTGTCAGGGGACGGCGGCGCCCTGTACTCGATCGCCGAGCTGGCCACCGCCAAGCAGCACGACCTGCCGGTGACCTGGCTGATCGTGGACGACGGGGGCTACGGCGTGCTGCGCGAGTACCTGACGGAGGCGTACGGCACGACGACCGGCACCGAGCTGGCCCGCCCCGACTTCGTCGCGCTCGCCGAGTCCTTCGGCGTACCGGCGCTGCGTACGACACCCGAATCGCTGGCCGGGGACCTCGCCAAGTCCCTTGCTGCCCCCGGCCCTTCGGTGGTCGTCCTGCCCGCGGTACTGAGTCTGTTCGCGGCGACCCACCTCGCCTGACCACGGGGCGGACTGCACCGTGAGGGGGCTGTGGGGGGAAAGGGGCACTTTTCGGTCCGCTATGTCCCGATTCTGCTGCCTCTTTTCCCCCACGTAACCCTTGCAACCCTGCGGGTGCCTCGGCGGGGGCCGGGCCCAGCCCCCGCCGCCCCCTCCGCTACCAGATCGCCTCGACCCACTCCGGGTGGTCGATGAACGGGTTCCGGTTGTGCTGGTACGAGGAGTAGATGACGTCGTTCCGGTTCTTCTCGAACGCGTCCGGCGGGTCCTCCGCGCTCCACGCCTTCAGGACGGAGAGGCGGCCCATGTACGGGTCGCTGTCGTTGCCGACGGAGTCGTTGGGCTCCAGGTCGGCGAAGGCGTCGTCGCCCTCGTAGCGGACCGACATGTAGAGGATCATGCGGGCGACGTCACCCTTCACCGCGTCGCGCGGCTCGAAGGAGTCCGAGTCCGTGTAGCTGCCGGGGGCCCCGCTCACCGCGCTGCCGCCGTTGTCGAAGTCCTTGTTGCCGCGGATGCTGTTGACCGTCACGTCCTCGGGGCGCAGGTGGTGCAGGTCCGTGCCGGGGCCGGTCGAGGTGCCGAAGTCGCCGTGGGACTTGGCCCAGACGTGCTCGCGGTTCCAGTTGCCGGAGTTGCCGCCGTTGAGGGACTTGGCCCGGGAGGTGCCGCCGTACAGCAGGATCACGTTGTTGCTGTTGGCCGGGTCCTGGTCGGTGACCTTGAGGGCGTTCCAGACGGCGTCGTACGAGATCTTCGTCTGGTCGCTGATGATCGTGTGCAGCGCGCCCTTCAGGGCGGGGCCGGTCTTGCCGATCGCGTCCTGGTAGTACGTGTCGTCGGCGGCCGCGGCGGGGGACGAGGCGGCGGCGGGCAGGGTGACGCCGACGAGGACGGCGGCGGCGGCGAGCGCGAGGCTCTTGAGGCGGCGTATGTGGGGCGTGCGCGGGACAGCGGGCACGGGCACCTCCAACTAGGCGGCGATCTACGCGGGTTGACCGTTGGGACAACCGGAGAGTGGCATGGCTGGATGGCGTCCGGGGTGAACGTGGTGGGTCGGTTCTGTGTCGTTGTCATGGACAGGGTCAAATCCGTGCCCGGGGGGACATCGGGAGTGATCGGGGGCCGATTGTTGCGGCGGGATGAAATCCGCACCCCACGGCGTTAGAGCCTTCCGGCAGAGCAGATCAACGGGAGGCCACTGGTGACCGGGGCAAAGCAGCAGGGGTGGGCACGGCGGCTGGCCGGGTACGCATGGCGCTACCCGAAGGACGTCGTCCTCGCGCTGGGCTCCTCGCTGGGCGGCATGGCCGTCATGGCCCTCGTCCCGCTGATCACCAAGGTCGTCATCGACGACGTGATCGACAGCCACGAGCGGTCCCTCGCCACCTGGACCGGGCTGCTGATAGCCGCCGCGGTCGTCGTCTACGTCATGACGTACATCCGTCGCTACTACGGCGGCCGGCTCGCCCTCGACGTCCAGCACGACCTGCGCACCGACATGTACGGGACGATCACCCGCCTCGACGGCCGGCGGCAGGACGAGCTGTCGACCGGGCAGGTCGTCGGGCGTGCCACCAGCGACCTGCAGCTGATCCAGGGCCTGCTCTTCATGTTGCCGATGACGATCGGCAACATCCTTCTCTTCGTGATCTCGCTGGGCATCATGGCCTGGCTGTCACTGCCGCTGACCCTCGTCGCGCTCGCCGTCGCCCCCGCCCTCTGGCTCATCGCCAAGCGCAGCAAGACCCGCCTGCACCCGGCCACCTGGTACGCGCAGGCGCAGGCCGCCGCCGTCGCGGGGGTCGTCGACGGGGCCGTCTCCGGCGTGCGCGTGGTGAAGGGGTTCGGGCAGGAGGAGCAGGAGACCGGGAAGCTCCGGGAGGTCGGGCGCAAGCTCTTCGCGGGGCGCCTGCGGACCATCCGGCTGAACGCCAAGTACACGCCCGCGCTGCAGGCCGTCCCGGCTCTCGGACAGGTCGCCATGCTGGCGACGGGCGGCTGGCTGGCGGTCGAGGGGAAGATCACCCTCGGTACGTTCGTCGCCTTCTCCACCTATCTCGCGCAGCTCGTCGGCCCGGTGCGCATGCTCGCCATGGTGCTCACGGTCGGGCAGCAGGCGCGGGCCGGTGTGGAGCGGGTGCTCGAGCTGATCGACACCGAGCCGAGCATCGAGGACGGCAGCAAGGAGCTGCCCGCCGACGCCCCCGCGACCGTCGAGTTCGACGACGTCTCGTTCTCGTACGAGGACGGGCGCCAGGTCCTCGAAGGGTTCAGCCTCGACATCCGGCCCGGCGAGACCGTCGCCGTCGTCGGCTCCTCGGGCAGCGGCAAGTCGACCGTCTCGCTGCTGCTGCCGCGCTTCTACGACGTCACGCACGGCGCCGTCCTGGTCGGCGGGCACGACGTCCGCGAGCTGACCCTGGAATCGCTGCGGGCCGCGATCGGCATGGTCCCGGAGGACTCGTTCCTCTTCTCGGACACCGTGCGCGCCAACATCGCGTACGGCTTCCCGGACGCCACCCAGGAGCAGATCGAGACCGCCGCGCGCGCCGCCCAGGCCGACCGCTTCATCGACGAGCTGCCGCTCGGCTACGACACCAAGGTCGGCGAGCACGGCCTGACCCTCTCGGGCGGCCAGCGCCAGCGCCTCGCGCTCGCCCGCGCCATCCTCACCGACCCCCGGCTGCTCGTCCTGGACGACGCCACCTCGGCGGTCGACGCGCGCGTGGAGCACGAGATCCACGAGGCGCTGCGCAGCGTGATGGCCGGCCGGACCACGCTGCTCATCGCGCACCGCCGCTCCACCCTGAACCTCGCCGACCGCATCGCCGTCCTCGACGGCGGCCGGCTCGCCGCGATCGGCACGCACGAGGAGCTGGAGGCCCAGTCCGCCCTCTACCGGCGCCTGCTCACCGACCCGGACGAGCTCGGCGGGGTCTCGCCCGGCCATGCCCTGCCGCTGGTCAAGGAGCCTGTGGAGGACCAGTCCGTCTGCGAAGCAATGTCGATAGACATACGTGCCGAGCTGGACGCCGAGTTCGACGCCGAGCGCGGCATCACGCCGACCCTGTGGGCGGGCGACCGCACCCCCAAGGACGCGGCCCTGTCCGGCACCCCGGCCACCCCCGAACTCCTCACCGCGGTCGAGGCCCTGCCCCCGGCCACCGACACCCCGGACATCGACGAGGCCCGCGCGGTCGCCGCCGAGGAGTCGTACGGCCTGCGCAGGCTGATCCGCGGCTTCGGCCGCCCGCTGCTCCTCACCCTGCTCCTGGTCGTCGTCGACGCGGGCATGGGCCTGCTCCTGCCCGTCATGATCCGGCACGGCATCGACGAGGGCGTCTCGCGGACCGCGCTCGGCGCGGTGTGGGTGGCGGCGGGGCTCGCCCTGGTCACCGTCGTGATCCAGTGGGCCGCGCAGACCACGGAGACCCGGCTGACGGGACGTACCGGCGAACGGATCCTCTACTCGCTGCGCATGAAGATCTTCGCGCAGCTGCAACGCCTCGGACTCGACTACTACGAGCGGGAGTTGACCGGGCGCATCATGACCCGGATGACGACCGACGTCGACGCCCTGTCCACCTTCCTGCAGACCGGGCTCGTCACCGCGTTCGTCTCGGTCGTCACCTTCTTCGGCATCATGGTCGCGCTCGTCGTGATCGACGTACAGCTGGCCCTGATCGTCTTCGCGACCCTGCCGATCCTGATCGTGGGCACGTACTTCTTCCGCAAGTCCAGCGTGAAGGCGTACGAGCTGGCGCGTGAGCGGGTGTCGGTCGTCAACGCCGACCTGCAGGAGTCCGTGTCCGGGCTGCGCATCGTGCAGGCCTTCAGGCGCGAGCGCTCGGGCAGCGAGCGGTTCACGGCGCGCAGCCACGAGTACCGGCAGGCGCGCGTCAAGGGCCAGTGGCTGATCTCCGTCTACTTCCCCTTCGTGCAGCTCCTGTCCTCCGTGGCCGTCGCGGCCGTGCTGATCGTGGGCGCGCACCGGGTCGACGCGGGCACCCTGACGACCGGTGCGCTGGTCGCGTACCTGCTCTACATCGACCTGTTCTTCGCCCCGGTGCAGCAGCTCTCGCAGGTCTTCGACGGCTATCAGCAGGCGACCGTCTCGCTCGGCCGCATCCAGGAACTGCTCCAGGAGCCGACCTCCACGAAGGCCGCCGGGGAACCCCTCGACGTGCTGTCGTTGCGGGGCGAGATCGCCTTCGAGGACGTGCGTTTCTCGTACGTCGACGAAGAGGCGGCCCTCAGTGACGTCTCGCTGCGGATTCCCGCCGGGCAGACCGTGGCCTTCGTCGGTGAGACCGGCGCCGGCAAGTCGACGCTGGTCAAGCTGGTCGCGCGGTTCTACGACCCGACCGAGGGCCGGGTCACCGTCGACGGCACCGATCTGCGCGCGCTCGACCTGACCTCGTACCGGCACCGGCTCGGCGTCGTGCCGCAGGAGGCGTACCTCTTCGAGGGCACGGTGCGGGACGCCATCGCGTACGGGCGGCCGGACGCGACCGACGCGCAGGTGGAGGCCGCCGCCCGCGCGGTCGGGGCGCACGACATGATCGCGACGCTGGACGGCGGCTATCTGCACGAGGTCAGCGAGCGCGGCCGCAATCTCTCGGCGGGGCAGCGGCAGTTGATCGCGCTGGCCCGGGCCGAGCTGGTCGACCCGGACGTGCTGCTGCTCGACGAGGCCACCGCCGCGCTCGACCTCGCCACCGAGGCGCAGGTCAACCAGGCCACCGACCGGCTCGCCGGACGCCGCACCACGCTGGTCGTCGCGCACCGGCTGACCACGGCGGCCCGGGCCGACCGGGTCGTGGTGATGGACCGCGGGCAGGTCGCGGAGGACGGCACGCACGAGGAACTGCTCGCGCTCGACGGGAAGTACGCGCGCCTGTGGCGGACCTTCGTCGGCGAGGAGGAGCCGGCCGCGGCGTGAAGGGCCGGCTCCAACTGCCGGGCGGGGATCAGTACTTGGGCCTCATGGGGATCAGTACTTGGCCCTGATGTCGACGATCTTGCGGGTGGCGAGGTCCGAGGACACCTCCAGATAGGTGTACGTACGGTTCTTGCCCGCACCCCAGGTGAGCCGCACCGTCGACCGGGTCTTGCCCATGCCGCTGTCGCCCGCGGTGACCTTCCAGGCGTTCGGCACGTTCTGCGCCATCAGGACGCCGTCCGCGTCGTTGCGCTTCTCCCAGTCGAGGAGGCGTTGGCGCAGGGCGGGCGTCAGATAGAACTTGCGCAGTTCGGCCGCGGCGGCGTTCGAGCCGGGGTCGTTGGCGACGTCGATGTACGCGCCGTAGAAGTGGGCCACGCGGTCGTAGACGACGTGCGGGCCGCCGCTGCGGGACGGGGGTCCGGACGAGGGGGACGAGGCCGGGGCCACGGTTCCCCTGTCGGGCAGGGTGCTCGCCGCGGCCGGGACCGCGGCGAGCGAGACGAGTACGGCGGAGATGACGAGGACGCGGTGCTGAGTCATGGGGGGAACCGCCTTTCGCGTTCGACTCCGGTGAATCGGTGAATCGGTGAACCGGAGCCTCGTCTGTTGGACCACGGGTATACGTCCACGGTTGCCTGAAACATCCGAATCCACGGGAAAGGTATGGCCAAGTTCGGCCAACCTCGCTCAGGCCCGGTCCAGGGTGCAACCGTTCGGCCGCCAAACGGCGTCCGTATGCTCAGACGCTGCTGAGGCGGGAGGGACTGACGGTGCAGGCTGCGGAGAAACGGGAGATACGCGAGACACGGGAAGCACGGGCGGGACGCAAGGCCGGACGCGCGCGCAGACACTGGGCGCTGGGGGCGGCGCTGCTGAGCGCGATCGTGCTGATGTCCCTCGTGGGTCCCGGCACCGGCACCGCTCAGGCCGCCGGCCGCTGCAAGGGGCACAAGGTGGACACGCTCTGGTTCTCCACCGGCAGCGTGAAGATCTACCGGAGCGGCAACAAGCTCTGCGCCCTCACCGTCGCCAAACGCACCGGTTCCAAGAAGCCGATGATGGTCAGCATCCAGGCGCGCGGGCACCGGCCGGTGACGATCAGCGGCAAGGCCAAGAAGTACATGGGCGGCGTGACGGTCACCGCGGGCCGCACCCGTCCGGTGTGGGTCAGGGGATCGGTCGGGGCGGGCAAGGTCAGCGACGGCTGGCTGCACGTCTGACGAGGGGCGCCCGTCGAGGGCGCGTACGGCGAAACTCCCCCTGGTGCGGAGCAGGTTGCTACCGGTAGCTTCCGGCTGACATCCGTGACCACAGGGGAGAGTGCATGCGCAAGGCGCTCAGATGGCTGCTGTCGCTGACGGTGCTGATAGGCACCGTGAGTACGACGGCATCGGCGGCCACCGCCGCACAGCCGCAGGCGACCGACATCAAGGATCAGCTGCTCGCCATACCCGGCGTGAGCCTGATCGAGGAGAAGCCGTACGCCGGCTACCGCTATTTCGTCCTCAACTTCACGCAGCGGGTCGACCACCGCGACGCGTCGAAGGGCACCTTCAAGCAGCGGTTCACCGTCCTGCACAAGGACACCGCGCGGCCGACGGTCTTCCAGACCTCGGGCTACAACGTGTCGACGAATCCCGGCCGTTCGGAGCCGACCCGGATCATCGACGGCAACCAGGTCTCCATGGAGTACCGCTTCTTCACACCGTCCAGGCCCGCGCCCGCCGACTGGACCAAGCTCGACATCAAGCAGGCCGCGGCCGACCAGCACGCCATCTTCAAGGCCCTCAAGCCGATCTACAAGCAGAAGTGGCTGGCCACCGGCGGCTCCAAGGGCGGCATGACCGCCACGTACTACGAGCGCTTCCACCCGCGTGACATGGACGGCGTCGTCGCGTACGTCGCCCCCAACGACGTGGTGAACAAGGAGGACTCGGCGTACGACCGCTTCTTCGAGAAGGTCGGCCCCAAGGAGTGCCGCGAGGCGCTGCAGGACGTCGAGCGCCAGGCCCTCGTCCGCCGTGAGCCGCTGGAGAAGAAGTACGCGGACTTCCTGGCCGCGAACAACTACACGGTGAACACGGTCGGCACCCTCGACAAGGCCTACGAGGCCACCGTCATGGACACCGTCTGGGGCTTCTGGCAGTACAGCTCGGTCACCGACTGCGCCGCGGTGCCGAACGCGAAGACCGCCACCGACCAGCAGCTCTTCGACTACATCGACGCGGTCAACGGCTGGGCGAACTACGCCGACCAGAGCCTTTCCGCCTACACCCCGTACTACTACCAGGCGGGCACCGAGCTGGGCGCCCCGACCATCAAGTCGCCGCACCTGGACGGTCTGACGCGCTACGGCTACCAGCCGCCGCGCAACTTCGTCCCGCGCGACATCGCGATGAAGTTCAAGCCGCAGTCCATGCGCGACGTCGACACCTGGGTCCGCCACAATGCGAACCGGATGCTCTTCGTCTACGGCCAGAACGACCCGTGGGGCGCCGAGCAGTTCCGCCCCGGCAAGGGCGCGCGCGACTCCTACGTCTACACGGCCCCGGGCATGAACCACGGCGCGAACGTGGCCGGCCTGGTCGCGGACGAGAAGGCCAAGGCCACCGCCCGCATCCTGGCCTGGGCGGGCGTCGCCCCGGCCGCGGTCCAGGCGGACGCGTCGAAGGCGAAGCCGCTGGCCTCGTACGACGCGAAGCTCGACAAGCGCGACATCGAGAAGGAGCTGCGGCTCAGGCCGTAAGCCTCCACGGGGGAAGGCCCGGTGGGCCTCGGCATCACTTCTTGGTGCTGTCGAGGCTCACCCAGCCGTCCTTCTCGGAGTACACATAGACGATGCCCCCGGCGATCAGCGGTTCGGTGTCCGATCCGATGGACGGCATCCCGCTGTCGTCCGGGAGCGTCGGTACTGCGCCCTGCCAGGCGACGTCACCGGTCTTCGGGTCGAAGGCGACGACGTTCTGGTCGGTGGTCACATAGATCCGGTTGCCCGCCCAGACGGGCGCCGCGTCGGAAACCCCCTTGCGCGGCACCGGGGACCGCCACAGCTCCCGCCCCGCCACCGGGTCGACGGCCACGAGCTCGCTGTCGGCAAGCAGCAGGACCTTCCCCTTCGTGACCGACAGTTCGGCCGCACCCACCTGGCCGAAACCCCAACTCCCCTTCACCCGCGTGGTCTTGGAGTCGGCGCCCTTCGCCAGTTCCTGGCGGAGCACCGAGGTGTTCTCCTGGGTCTCGTCCGTGGTCGCGCAGTGCAGCAGGAGCTTGCCGTCCTCCTTGGTGAGCGCCTCGGAGCCCATCACACAGGGCTTGTCGAGCGCGAAGGAGCCGACCGTCTCACCGCTCTTGTCGAGGACGGTGACGAAGTCCTCGGTCCCGGCGCCGTCCTTCGCGGCGGAGAACGAGTAGACCCTGCCGTCCACGATGCGCAGCGAGGGCGGATAGCCCGACATGTTCTCCGGGTTCGGGGGCTTGGTCGTCCACGGCCGCTTGCCGCCCTTGTCGAACGCGTAGACCCGGCCCGCGTGGTCGGCGGAGTACGCCCTGTCGCCCGCTCCGACCAGCCGCTGCGTGAGGATCTGCAGGGGCGTGGACCAGAGCACCTCGCCCTTGCCGATCGACAGGCCCACCATCCGCTCGCCGCTGTTGACGAGCACGGTGTCGCCGAGGACCACGGGGGAGTTCTGGCCGTACGCCGACGCCTTCTTGGTCGACCACATCTTCTCGCCGGTGGCCGCGTCGATCCGTACGGTCTCGTCCCCGACGCAGATCAGCGAGGCCTGCGCGTAGACGCAGTCGCTGCCCTGCAGGTTGTACGCCCACCGCTGCCAGCCCGCCGGGCGGCGCTCGGCGCTGTCCTCGTAGGCGTACGTGAACCCCGTCGACCCCGACTGGACGCTCGCGTACGCCCCCGCGCCGGGCGGCTGCGGTGTCTCGCGCGGCGCCGTGTTCTGCGCGGGCGGCTTGCCCGAACCGCCGGGCGCGGCCGCGGGGTCGTCCGTGGTGGTGTCTTCCCGCAGCCCGTACAGCAGGCCTCCGGTGAGCACCGCGACGCCCGTCACCGCGGCCGCCACGGCGAGCACGCGGCGGCGCCGTCCGACGGGCGGCGGGGTGGGCGCCGAGGCCGCATCGGTGCCATTCGTCACCGGCACGGCAGGCGCCGCCCCGCCCGGCGCCCGCCGCAGCATCACCGTGTCCGGCGACACCGGCGCGGCCGGGACGGGCGCGGCCGAGGGCGGCTTGGCCCGCGTCTTCTGGAGCAGCACGAGCAGCTCGTCCGCGTCCGGCCGCTCACCCTGCTCCTTGGCCAGGCAGCGCTCGAGGACGGGCCGCAGCCAGTCGGGCACCCCGTCCAGGTCCGGCGGCTCGTGGACCAGTTGGTAGGCCACCGCGTACACGTCCGTCGCGTCGAACGGCACGTGCCCGCTCGCCGCGTACGTCATCACGGACCCGAGCGAGAAAATGTCGCTCGGTGATCCCACGTCCCGCTGGGCGCGGATCTGCTCCGGGGACATGAACGGCGGGGTGCCCACCGCGATCCCGGTGTGCGTGCGCATGTCGGCGTCGGCGGCCCGCACGATCCCGAAGTCGATGACGCGCGGCCCGTCGTCGGCGAGCAGCACGTTGCCCGGCTTGAGGTCGCGGTGCACGATCCCGGCCCGGTGGATGTCGCGCAGCGCCTCGCCGAGCCCGAGGGCCAGGCGGTACAGCTCGTCGTCGGTGAAGGCCGGACCGTTCTTGATGCGCAGGTCGAGCGGCCGCCCCGGCACGTACAGGGTCGCCATCCACGGCGGGTCGGCATCCGGGTCCGCGTCCAGGACCGGCGCCGTGAACGCCCCGCTCACCTGGCGGGCCGCCGTCACCTCGCGCCGGAAGCGCTGGCGGAAGTCCGGCTGGTGCGCGAGATCGGTACGGATGACCTTGACCGCGACCTGGCGGCCCGAGGGCGACGTGCCGAGATAGACATGGCCCATGCCGCCGGACCCGAGAAGCGAATCCAGCCGATAGCCGGGAATGTCCGGCAACTCCTGTGCCCCCCGGGCACCCTGAGCATCCTGGGCCATCGTTCCCCCATCGTCGTACGGCCGTGCGCGGATGATACCGAGCGGCCGCGGACCTGGACCCTCAGCGCCTGCTTCTGAGCCTTCCTCTGGGCCGTCACACCGGCTGTGCGCACCCCACCGGCTTCGTCCCGCCCAGTTGGACGTACAGCTGTGTCGAGTCCGGGCACTTGGCCCGGGTCGTGACCGCCGAGCCCACCCGGAACTCCGGTGACTGCTTGCCCGAGCCGTCGCACGCCGTCTCGCGGACCTCGCCGGCCTTGGCCTGGTAGACGCAGTCGCCGACGATCGTGCGCGGGCCACCGCCGCCGCCCGGGTCGCCGGGGTGCGGGTTCTCCAGGTTGCGCATGCAGGCGTAGCCGCGCGGGACGTTGCCGTCGCCGTCCTCGTCGAGGGCGGGCCGGGTCTCCGTGATGTGCAGGACGAAGTCGGTGGTGGTGGGGCAGGCGGGGCCGTCCGAGAGGTTGCCGTCGTAGCGGGCGACGACGCGGGCCTGTGCCTTCTCGCTGCCGCAGGCCACTTCGGTGAAGCCCTGACCGCGCGTGCTGCATTCGTCGACGGCCAGGAAGACCGCGCCGTAGCCGGAGGGGGACACGGTGGACGCGTCGCCGCCGAGTCTGCCGCTGCTGGTGCCCGGCGATTTCTGACATGAAGTGAGCGCGGCCGCGAGCAGCAGCGCGCACGCACACACCACCCCTGCGAATCGTGCTTGGCGCATGGTGTACCCCCCGGTATGTCCCTCCAGCGTGGCCCGTCCCGAGGGGTGCACGCCAGAGGTGTATGGGGGTTTGCGTCAGTTGGGGGGAGTGCGCCGGTTGCGCGGCGTACGTCGCATACGACGCGCAACCGGCACGCCCCTCACCTTCTAGTACGACAGTCCGTAGCCGATCGGATACAGCGTCCGGGTCGGATCGTCCGCCCGCTGCACCGGCACCGGCAGCCGCCCCTCGGGCTCGGCCTTGCCTGCGATCACCCTTGCGGCGGCGCGGAGTTCGACATCCGTCCAGGAGTACGCGGCCAGCGTGGCCTTCTGCCCCGACAACTGCGCCACGTCGTAGGGATTGCGGATGGCGACCGTGACGACCGGGACCCCGGTCGCGGCCAGCCTGCTGACGAGGGTGGACTGTGCGCTGCCCGCCGCCACGTTGTACGTCCCCACGATCACGGCGTCCTTGCCGCTCGCCGCCGCCACCGCCTCGTCGATCTTCGCGGCGGTCGGCGCGGTCCCGGTCGACAACGCCGTCGCGGTGAAGCCGAGTTCGGTGAGCGCCTTGGCCAGGACCGTCGTGGGCGGGCCGGTCGAGCCGGACGGTGAGGCCGGGTCGGCGCCCACCACGAGCAGGTTGGGCTGTCGCCGCCTCGACAGGGGCAGGGCCCCGCCCTCGTTGACGAGCAGGGTCGTCGTCGCTTCGGCGATGCGGTCGGCGGAGGCCAGGTGGGAGCGGGTGCCGACGACGCGGTCGACGCCCTTGTGGGTGACGTAGGGCTGCTTGAACAGACCGCGCCTGGCCTTGAGTTCAAGGATCCGCAGGATCGATTCGTCAAGGCGGGCCTCGGTCAGCTCGCCGCCGCGGACGGCCGCGAGGACCGCGTTCCACGCCACGGCCAGGTCGGGCGGGTTGAGCAGCTGGTCGACGCCCGCCTTCAGGGCGAGCACCGGCACCCGGTCGTCGCCGTACTTGGTGCGTACGCCCTGCATGCCGAGCGAGTCGGTGACCACGACCCCGTCGTAGCCGAGCTGTTCGCGCAGGATGCCGGTCAGGATCGGCGGCGAGAGCGTGGCCGGGTCCTCGGCCGCGTCGAGCGCCGGGACCACGATGTGCGCGGTCATGATTGAGTCGATGCCGGCGGCTATCGCGGCCTCGAACGGCGGGGCGTCCAGTTCCTGCCACTGCTCGCGGGTGTGGTGGATGTACGGAATCCCGGTGTGGCTGTCGGTCGCGGTGTCGCCGTGCCCGGGGAAGTGCTTGCTCGTCGCCGCGACGCCCCCGCTCTGATAGCCCTTGACCTGCGCGGCGACCAGCTCGGCGACCGCTTGGGGGTCGGCGCCGAAGGAGCGTACGCCGATGACGGGGTTGGCCGGGTTGACGTTCACGTCGGCGACCGGCGCGTAGTTCTGCCGGATGCCCACCGCGGCCAGCTCGGCCCCCGCGATCTTCGCGGCCCGGCGGGCGTCGGACGTGGACCCGCCGGCGCCGAGGGCCATCGCGCCGGGCATCAGGGTGGCGGGCTTGCCGACGCGGCAGACGATGCCGTGCTCCTGGTCGGTGGATATCAACAGCGGGACGGGCGTGGTCTGTTGGAGCCCCGACTTCTGTATCCCGTTGCTCAGGTCGGCTATCTGGTGCGGGTCGCGGGTGTTGTGCGCCCACGCGAAGTAGATGATGCCGCCGACGTGGTACTTGGCTATGAGCTCGGCGGCGCTGCGTACCCCTATCTCTTCCAGGTTGTGATCGATGTCCACCTGGTCGGGGGCCGTGGCCGAATGGCCGTACACGCGCATGACGAAGAGCTGACCGACCTTCTCCTCAAGAGTCATACGGCCGATGAGCTCGCGGAGCTTGTCGCGGTTCACACGACCATCTTCCGCCGCCTGTACCGGAGTTGCTCCCATCGCGACCGCGGCGGTGGCTCCGGCGGTGGCGGCGAGGAGGGTGCGTCTGGAAGGGCTGGTGGCGGTGCGGAGCCGGCGTTGCTGCACTTTCGCTCCCAGGGCTGGAGTGAGTGGAACGGGGGCTGAGCCTGAGCACTGAACCTGACTGAAGGAAACTTCCGAGGACATACGGATAGTCGGAAAGTTTCTGCCAGTCAAGGGAGTTGGGGATTCAGGGGAACCCGTACGCCTACCCCTCCGTCCAACCGGCATGCTGCCGGAGAGTCTCCGCAGTGCGGTGTCGGCCTCGCTGCTGGCTGCGAACGCTGACCTCCCTCTCCGCCGCACGCGGCCGGCAGCATGCCGTCACCGGTGCGCCCCCCTCCGACAGCGCCGGTGACGGCTGTACTTTTGGGCGCGGCTCAGGTCAGGCCGACTCGTTCAGGAGCCGCGCCAGATGCTCCCGGCCTCCCGTCAGCAGGCCCGGCAGGGGCGCCGCCTCCGGGTACCACCGGGCCTCGTACTCCCAGCACAGCCACCCGTCCCAGCCGGCCCGGCTCAGCACCTCGACCAGCTCGGCCAGCGGCAGCACACCCTGGCCGAGGGCGAGCGGCGTCGTGTCCTCGCCGGACGCGATGTCCTTGACCTGGACGTATCCGAGGTGCGGGGCCAGGGCCGCGTACGACTCGGCGGGCTGCTCGCCGCCCAGCCATGTGTGCATCACGTCCCACAGGGCCCCGGCCTGCCGGTGCCCGACCTGGCCGAGGACGCGCATGGCCGCCGCACCCGTCCGGTGCGAGTCGTGGGTCTCCAGCAGGATGCGGACCCCGAGGTCCGCGGCGATCTCCGCCGCCGCGCCGAGCCGTCGCGCGGCCGTGGCGTCGGCCTCCGCCTCGCTCTGCTCCTCGCCGCCGCCGGGGAAGACGCGGATGTACGGCGCCCCCAGGTCGCGCGCGAGCTCGAGCAGCGCCCGGATCTCGACGAGTACCGGGCCGTCCTCGCCGGGCTCGGCCACGCGCGCGTACCCCGCGATGCCGAGGACCTCCACCCCGGCCGCCTTGAACTCGGCGGCCACATCGGCCCGTTCGGTGAGTCCGAGCCCGGTGTGCACCGGCTCCTCGGGATGGGCCCGCAGCTCCACGCCGTGGTAGCCGTGCGACGCGGCGAGCCACACCACGTCGGAGATCGGCAGTCCGGGCACACCGAGGGTGGAGAAGGCCAGCTTCATGGCGAGGGCTCCAGCTTCATGGGGAAGGTCCGCAGGGAGTCGACCGGGGGATGAGGCGGACCCTAGGAAGCCCCGGCCACCCCGTCAAGCAGGCGTTTCGCCGGGCGTTCGCGGTTCAAGCAGGAGTGTCGTGGAGCGCGAGCCGCCAGTCCTGCCCCACCACGTCCGCCCCGAAGAGCCGCTGGGGCTTCTCCGCCACCAGCACGAAGCCGTGCCGCTGATAGAGCGCACGGGCCGCCGCCAGCGCGTCCACCGTCCACAGCACGAGCTCCCGATAGCCCTGTCCGCGCGCGAAGTCGACGCAGGTACCCACCAGTTGGTCCCCGATGCCGTGCCCCCTGGCATCCGGCTCCACGAGGAGCAGCCGCAGCCGGGCGGTGCCGGGTGCGTCATCGCGTACGCACATGATCGAGCCGACCGGACGGCCGTCCAGCTCCGCGATCCACACGCGCTCCAGATACGGGTCGTGGTCCTGCGCGAAGTCGGCCACGATGCGGGCGATCAGACCCTCGTAGTCCGTGTTGTACCCCTGCTCGGTCGCGTACAGGGCGCCGTGGCGCTGGACGATCCAGCCCAGGTCGCCGGGGGCGGGGTCGCGGAGGCGGACGCCCGGGGGGCGGGCGGGGTCAGTCGAGGTCATGGGAGCCGGGGAAGCTGTCGGTGTTGATGACGAGGTTCCGGTTCCCGCTGGTCGGCACGACCAAGTCCCGGCCGAAGGGCACTTCTTCGCGATCCCTGTACGTACGGTCGCGCTGTGGCTCGGTGTGCATGGTGCAGAGTGACGTCTCCGGGTCGATGGTCACGTAGACCGGGATGGCGCATTGCGCGTAGTGGCGGACCTTCTTCTCGAAGTCGCCGTCCCGGGTGCTCTGCGGGACGACCTCCAGGATCGCGTCGACACTGTGCCACTCGAACCTTCCGCGCCGGTTGCGCCGGGCGGTCGGGGCGATCACGGTGAGGTCGGGGGAGTACCCGTACTCGGTGGATGGGAAGTCGACGATCACGTCGCCGAGAACGACGCCGCCTCCCTCAAGTCGCCGGTCGATCTGCGCGGCCACCGACAGGACGATGTCCGACTGTTGTACGGTCCGCGGCGTCATGAGGATCCGGCCGTCGGTGATCTCGACGCGATAGCCGCGGGGCAAGTTGGCGCCTTCCAGCACACCCCAGGCGCTGGGTACGTCCATGGTCGTACTCGCCATGACACCTCCGTAAGCCGGTATGACCAAAACGATAGCCGGGGGTGCACGGTCACTACCGGCCCCACGGCCCCGGCGAACCCCGGACTACCGACGCGGCGCCCCCGTGGACCCCCGCACCACCAGCTCCCCCCGCACCGTCCCCAACTCGCCCCCCGGCGCCTTCTCCCGCCCCATCGCGATCCGCCCCGCCCTGGCCCCCGCCGCATACAGCGGAAGCCGCACCGTGGTCAGTGCCGGGACCGCGTCCACGGAGAACGGCAGGTCGTCGAAGCCGGCCACCGACACGTCCTCCGGAATCCGCAGCCCCGCCTCCCGCAGCGCCGCGCACGCGCCAAGCGCGACCGTGTCGTTGGCCGCGACGATCGCGGTCAAGTCGGGGTCCAGGCGCAGGAGTTCACGGGCCGCCTCGTACCCGGTGCCGCGGTCGTAGGGCCCGTGCAGGACCGGCCCGAGGGCCACCCCCGCCGCCTCGATGGCGTCCTTGTGCCCTTCGAGACGGTGCCGGGTGGTGGTGCGCTCTTCGGGGCCCGCGATGTAGCCGATGCGCTGGTGGCCGAGGGTGAGCAGGTGCTCGGTGAGCTCGCGGCCGCCGCCGCGGTTGTCGAAGGTCAGGGCGATCGCGTCGGTGTCGGGCGCGGGTGGTCGCCCGCACAGCACGACGCGCGTGCCCGAGTCGGTCAGGCGCTGCAACTTCGCGGTGAGCGCGGCCGCGTGCCCGGCGTCCTCGATCGCACCGCCGGTGATGACGACGGCGGCGGCGCGCTGACGCTGGAGCAGGGTGAGGTAGGTGAGTTCGCGGTCCGGGGAGCCCCCCGTGTTGCAGACCACCGCCAGCCGCTCGCCGCCCGCGCGCCCGCCCGGACCCCCGATCTCGGACTGCACCGCACCGGCCATGATCCCGAAGAAGGGGTCGGCGATGTCGTTGACGAGGATGCCGACCAGGTCCGAGGTGGCGGCGGCGAGCGAGCTCGCGGGCCCGTTCAGTACGTAGTCCAGCTCGTCGACGGCTTTCAGGACGCGCTCGCGGGTCGCCGCGGCCACCGGGTAATTGCCGTTCAGTACGCGGGAAACGGTGGCGGGAGAGACCTGGGCGCGGGCCGCCACGTCCGCCAGGGTCACGGTCATCTCGTTGCCTCCGGGGTGCGCATGAGTGCTCAGAGCGGGCCGCCGCGGGTGCTTTGCCGGCACTTGGCCCGGGCCCCTTGTGAGGGGGTTGTCAGGCAGGCTAGCTTTTACCTGGATAGAAAGCGCTTACTAAGGGCGTACGGAGGGACTTTCGTGACACGCAAGACGGTGCGCATCGCCATGAACGGTGTGACGGGGCGCATGGGCCACCGCCAACACCTCGTCCGCTCGATCCTCGCGCTGCGCGAGCAGGGCGGCCTCGACCTCGGGGACGGCACGGTCCTGTGGCCGGAGCCGGTCCTCATTGGCCGCCGCGAGCACGCGCTGCGCGCGCTCGCCGAGGCGCACGGTCTGGAGCACTGGACGACGGACCTCGACGCGGTCCTCGCGGACGACTCGATCGACATCTACTTCGACGCGCAGGTCACCTCCGCCCGCGAGGAAGCCGTGAAGCGGGCGATCGCGGCGGGCAAGCACGTCTACATCGAGAAGCCCAGCGCCACTTCGCTGGACGGCGCCCTCGAACTGGCCCGCCTCGCACAGGCCGCGGGGATCAAGCACGGCGTCGTACAGGACAAGATCTTCCTGCCGGGCCTGCTCAAGCTGAAGCGCCTCATCGACGGCGGCTTCTTCGGGCGGATCCTGTCCGTGCGCGGGGAGTTCGGCTACTGGGTCTTCGAGGGCGACTGGCAGGACGCGCAGCGCCCCTCGTGGAACTACCGGGCCGAGGACGGCGGCGGCATCGTCGTGGACATGTTCCCGCACTGGGAGTACGTGCTCCACGAGCTCTTCGGCCGGGTGAAGTCGGTGACCGCCCTGGCCGCGACCCACATCCCGCAGCGCTGGGACGAGCAGTCGAAGCCCTATGACGCGACCGCCGACGACGCCGCGTACGGCATCTTCGAGCTGGAGGGCGGCGCGATCGCCCAGATCAACTCGTCCTGGGCGGTCCGCGTGAACCGCGACGAGCTGGTCGAGTTCCAGGTGGACGGCACGGAGGGCTCGGCGGTCGCGGGCCTGCGCAACTGCCGCGCCCAGCACCGCTCGGCGACCCCCAAGCCGGTCTGGAACCCGGACATCCCGGCGACGGAGCCCTTCCGCGACCAGTGGCAGGAGGTCCCCGACAACGGCGACTTCGACAACGGCTTCAAGGTCCAGTGGGAACTGTTCCTGCGCCACGTGGTGCTCGACGAGCCCTACCACTGGGACCTGTTCGCGGGGGCGCGCGGGGTGCAGCTGGCGGAGTTGGGGCTGCGGTCTTCCACGGAGGGGCGGCGGTTCGAGGTGCCGGAGTTGTGAGTCGTCCATTCCGTCCTGGGGCCGCTGCTCTCTTTCCATCCCGTCCTGGGTTCGCATTCTCAGCCTGTCCGGCGTTTGAGGACGAGCGCGACTCGGGGGTCTGGGGGCGGAGCCCCCAGTACCTCAGCCGACACCAAGCGGCGCAGCCTTTCGGGAAGGGACGGGTAGGGGACAAATCCCACCCACCACGTACCCGCACCCGGCGACGCACCCCGGAGGTGCCCTGTGATCCAACTCCCTGACGCCAAGGGCGAACTCCACACCTACGCCCCGCGTACGGAGCCGCTCCAAGCCCACCCTGATGGAAGCCCCCTGACCTCCCGTACGGTCTTCTCGGCCGCCCACGTGGTGGCGGACCCCTTCGCCGACATATCCCCCGACGACCCGGCAGGGATCGACTGGGACGCCACCCTGGCCTTCCGCCACCACCTGTGGTCGCACGGCCTGGGAGTGGCCGAGGCGATGGACACCGCACAGCGCGGCATGGGCCTGGACTGGGCCGGTGCTGCCGAACTGATCCGGCGCTCCGCGGCAGAGGCCAAGGCGGTCGGCGGCCTGATCGCCTGCGGAGTGGGCACCGACCAACTGACGCTTCCCCCGGCCTCCTTGAGCCAGGTGCTGGAGGCGTACGAGGACCAGCTGACCGTGGTCGAGGACAGCGGCGCCCAGGCCATCCTGATGGCGTCCCGCGCCCTGGCCGCCGTGGCCCGCGGCCCCGAGGACTACCTCGACCTGTACGGCCACCTGCTGCGCCAGGCCTCCGCGCCGGTGATCCTGCACTGGCTGGGCCCGATGTTCGATCCCGCCCTGGAGGGCTACTGGGGCTCCACCGACCTGGACGCGGCGACCGAGACCTTCCTGGAGGTCATCGCCGCGCACCCCGACAAGGTCGACGGCATCAAGGTCTCCCTCCTGGACGCCGACCGCGAGATCGCCCTGCGTCGCCGGCTGCCCCAGGGCGTGCGCTGCTACACGGGCGACGACTTCAACTACCCCGAACTGATCGCGGGCGACGACCACGGTTTCAGCCACGCCCTGCTCGGCATCTTCGACCCGCTGGGCCCCCTCGCGGCCGAGGCGGTACGGGTCCTCGACACCGGCGACGTGGAGAAGTTCCGCGAACTCCTCGATCCCACCGTCGAGTTGTCCCGCCACCTCTTCCAGCCCCCGACCCGCTACTACAAGACGGGCGTGGTCTTCCTGGCCTGGCTGGCGGGCCATCAGTCCCACTTCACGATGGTGGGCGGCCTGCAGTCGGCCCGCTCGCTGCCGCACTTCGCGCGCGCCTATGAACTGGCCGACGGCCTCGGCCTGTTCCCGGACCCGGCGCTGGCGGAGGCCCGCATGAAGTCCCTGCTGAACGTGTACGGAGTGACCCCATGACGGAGCTGTCCCGCATCGAGGGCGACCTGTCCCGCTTCTCGATCAACCAGATGACGGTGAAGCAACTGCTCCTGCCCGAGCTGGTGGACGCCTGCCTGGAGCTGGGCATCCCCGGCATCGGCCTGTGGCGCGAGCCGGTCCAGGAGTACGGCGTGGTGTCCGCCGCCAAACTCCTGCGCGACATGGGCATCACGGTGACCACCCTGTGCCGCGGCGGGTTCTTCACGGCCATCGACCCGCACGCGCGCGTGGCCGCCATCGACGACAACAAGGCGGCCATCGACGAGGCGGCGACCCTGGGCACCGACACCCTGGTCCTGGTGTCGGGGGGCCTCCCGGAGGGCAGCCGCGACCTGTCCGGCGCCCGCGAGCGGGTCGGCGACGCCTTGGCCGAACTGGCCCCGTACGCGGCCGAGCGGGGCGTGCGCCTGGCCATCGAGCCCCTCCACCCGATGTTCGCGGCCGACCGCTGCGTGATCTCCACCCTGGCCCAGGCCCTCGACCTGGCGGACCGCTTCCCCGCCTCCCAGGTGGGCGTCTGCGTGGACTCGTACCACGTGTGGTGGGACGACCAGGCCCCCACCCAGATCGTCCGCGCCGCCGACGCGGGGCGTCTGCACGCGTTCCAACTCGCCGACTGGGTGACCCCGTTGCCCGAGGGCGTCCTTACCGGGCGCGGCCAGCTCGGCGACGGTGCGATCGACATGAGGGAGTGGCGCGGGTACGTGGATCAGCAGGGTTACACGGGGCCCATCGAGGTCGAGCTCTTCAACGAGGCGTTGTGGGCGCGGGACGGGCGCGAGGTCCTGCGGGAGACGGCGGAGCGCTTCGTGGCACACGCCTGCTGATTTCTCCCCGAAATCCCTCAAACGCCGGACGGGCTGATTTATCAGCCCGTCCGGCGTTTGAGGACAGTCTTTTGAAGCCGGCGGCAGCCTTACGGGAAGGGGCGGGGTGGGGACTACTTCTTTCCGCCACCCAAAATGCTGCCCAGGATCGCGCCCAGATCCAGCCCACCCGACTCGCCGGAGGCGGGCGCGGGCGCCGCGCCGGGTGCCGGGGCCGGAGCCCCCGCCTGAGCCGCGCCCGGGTTCTTAGCGCGCTTGTTCATCGCCGCGATGATCACCGGGATCAGCATCGCGATACCCGCCGCGATCTTCTCCGCGGGCAGCCCCGTCTTCTTGGCCACCGCTTCGGCGACCGGCTTGCTCATCTTCGCGAGCATGCCGGACATCATGGTGCCGCCGAGCATCCCGCCCAGGCCGCCGCCGAGCGCGGCCACACCCTGCAGCGGGGCATCGGCAGCGCCTGCGAAGGCCTGCTTGACCTCGTCGACGTCTTCGGGCGCGCCCGAAGCCTTCTCCTGGATGCCGGTGCTGAGCGCCGCGACGGTGTCGCCCACGAAGCCGCGAGCGGTCTCCGGGGTCGCGTCGGGGCCCAGGAGACCGGCGATCTCCTGGAGCTTGTCGTCGTTGAGCTCGTCCAGCACGTCCTGCTCGAGGGAATTCTCGCTCATGCCTGAAACGCTACGACCACCCGGCTATGTCGGCATTTCGGAGGCCCCCAGCAAGCTGCTGAAAATTACTCGGCGGAGTCGTACAACCCTTGCCGGGTGACGTGGGTCGTACTTGGCATCAGGACCGCCGGAGGGGGATCTGGGGGGATCGGGGGGTTCTGACACGGAGGGGGAAACCGAGGGGGTTCGGCCGACGGGCCGGGCCCCCTCGAAGTTTGTCCACAGCTTCACAGTCGTGCGTCCTCAGCCGCAGGCGACCGAGTTGTCCACAGGCCGCCCGCGCTGTCGGACCCGGGCGATAGCGTCGGATCATGTCGAACCCGACTGCGACCAATCAGGGGACCAACCCGGCCGTCCCCCAGCCGCGCCTCGCGGTGCTAGAGGGAGTCCTCGAGCGCATCACGTACGCCAACGAGGAGAACGGCTACACGGTCGCCCGAGTGGACACCGGAAGAGGCGCCGGCGACCTGCTCACCGTGGTCGGCTCGCTGCTCGGCGCCCAGGTGGGGGAGTCCCTGCGGATGGAGGGCCGCTGGGGCTCGCATGCGCAGTACGGCAAGCAGTTCACCGTGGAGAACTACACGACGGTCCTGCCCGCCACCGTCCAAGGCATCCGCCGCTATCTGGGATCAGGCCTGGTCAAAGGCATCGGGCCGGTCTTCGCCGACCGGATCACGCAGCACTTCGGCCTGGACACCCTCGACATCATCGAGCAGGAGCCGAAGCGCCTCATCGAGGTCCCCGGTCTCGGCCCCAAGCGGACCAAGAAGATCGCCGACGCCTGGGAGGAGCAGAAGGCGATCAAGGAGGTCATGCTCTTCCTGCAGTCGGTGGAGGTGTCGACCTCCATCGCCGTACGCACCTACAAGAAGTACGGCGACGCCTCGATCTCGATAGTGAAGAACGAGCCGTACCGCCTGGCCGCCGACGTCTGGGGCATCGGCTTCCTCACCGCCGACCGCATCGCCCAGTCCGTCGGCATCCCGCACGACAGCCCGGAGCGCGTGAAGGCCGGCCTGCAGTACGCGCTGTCGCAGTCCACCGACCAGGGCCACTGCTTCCTGCCCGAGGAGCAGCTGATCGCGGACTCCGTGAAGCTGCTGCAGGTCGACACCGGCCTGGTCATCGACTGCCTGGCCGAGCTCGCCACCGAGGAGGAGGGCGTCGTGCGCGAGCAGGTGCCCGGACCCGACGGAGGCGAGCCGGTCACCGCCGTCTACCTGGTGCCCTTCCACCGCGCCGAGCTCTCCCTCTCCGCACAGCTGCTGCGCCTCCTGCGCACCGCCGACGACCGCATGCCCGCCTTCCGGGACGTGGCCTGGGACAAGGCCCTCGCGTGGCTGAAGACCCGTACCGGCGCCGAGCTCGCCCCCGAGCAGGAGCAGGCGGTCCGCCTCGCCCTCACCCGGAAGGTCGCCGTCCTCACCGGCGGGCCCGGCTGCGGCAAGTCCTTCACGGTCCGCTCGATCGTCGAGCTGGCCCGCGCCAAGCACGCCAAGGTCGTCCTCGCCGCCCCCACGGGGCGGGCCGCCAAGCGCCTGGCCGAGCTCACCGGAGCCGATGCGTCCACCGTGCACCGCCTCCTGGAACTCAAGCCCGGCGGCGACGCGGCGTACGACCGGGACCGCCCCCTGGACGCCGACCTGGTGGTGGTGGACGAGGCCTCCATGCTGGATCTGCTTCTGGCCAACAAGCTGGTGAAGGCCGTGGCTCCCGGCGCCCACCTGCTCCTGGTCGGGGACGTCGACCAGCTGCCCAGCGTCGGCGCCGGAGAGGTGCTGCGGGACCTGCTCGCCGAGGGCAGCCCCGTCCCCGCCGTGCGGCTGACCCGGATCTTCCGCCAGGCACAGCAGTCGGGCGTCGTCACCAACGCCCACCGCATCAACTCCGGGCAGCATCCGCTCACTCAGGGCCTGGGGGACTTCTTCCTGTTCATCGAGGACGAGAACGAAGAGGCGGGGCGGCTCACCGTGGACGTGGCCGCCCGTCGGATTCCGGCCAAATTCGGGCTCGACCCCCGGCGCGACATCCAGGTGCTCGCCCCCATGCACCGCGGCCCGGCCGGCGCCGGCACGCTCAACGGCCTGCTGCAGCAGGCGATCACCCCCGCCTGCCCCGACCTGCCCGAGAAGAGATTCGGCGGCCGCACCTTCCGCGTCGGCGACAAGGTCACCCAGATCCGGAACAACTACGACAAGGGGAAGAACGGCGTCTTCAACGGCACGGTGGGCGTCGTCACCGCGCTGAACCTCGACGACCAGCGGCTGACCGTACTGACGGACGAGGACGAGGAGGTGCCGTACGACTTCGACGAACTGGACGAGCTGGCGCACGCGTACGCGGTCACCATCCACCGCTCGCAGGGCAGCGAGTACCCGGCCGTCGTGATCCCGGTCACCACCGGAGCCTGGATGATGCTCCAACGGAACTTGCTCTACACGGCGGTTACCCGCGCCAAGAAGCTGGTCGTCCTCGTCGGCTCGCGCAAGGCTGTAGGGCAGGCGGTGCGCACGGTTTCCGCGGGCAGACGCTGTACGGCCCTTGACCACAGGCTCCGTCACAACTGACGATTCGCCTGCGTGATCGTTGATCGATCATCCCGGTGGTAAACATCACGCAGGCCTTCCGGAACCGGGGCGAACGGGGCAGGATGAGCAGGCTGACGGCACTGAGTGCCGTCAATAGGCCCAATGGTCGACCCCGAGTGCACTCTGCTGGGCCAAGTGGGGGATGGTAGAGAACAGTCAGGGCACCTCGAAGAAGAGGCACTACGTCGGTGAGGGACGAGACGTGAGCGAGCACAACGACAACGCGGTTGTACTGCGGTACGGCGATGACGAATTCACCTACCCGGTGATCGACAGCACCGTCGGCGACAAGGGCTTCGACATCGGGAAGCTCCGTACCAACACCGGACTGGTGACCCTCGACAGCGGATATGGCAACACCGCCGCCTATAAATCCGCCGTCACCTATCTCGATGGCGAGAAGGGCATCCTCCGCTACCGCGGCTACCCGATCGAGCAGCTGGCCGAGCGCTCCACCTTCGTCGAGGTGGCGTACCTGCTGATCAACGGCGAGCTGCCGACGGTCGACGAGCTCGCGACGTTCCGCAACGAGATCACCCAGCACACGCTGCTGCACGAGGACGTCAAGCGCTTCTACGACGGCTTCCCGCGTGACGCGCACCCGATGGCGATGCTGTCCTCCGTGGTCAGCGCCCTGTCGACGTTCTACCAGGACAGCCACAACCCGTTCGACGAGAAGCAGCGCCACCTCTCGACGATCCGGCTGCTCGCGAAGCTTCCGACGATCGCCGCGTACGCGTACAAGAAGTCGATCGGCCACCCGGTGGTCTACCCGAGCAACAGCCTCGGGTACGTCGAGAACTTCCTGCGCATGACCTTCTCGGTGCCGGCCGCCGAGTACGAGCTGGACCCGGTCGTCGTCTCGGCGCTGGACAAGCTGCTGATCCTGCACGCCGACCACGAGCAGAACTGTTCGACCTCGACCGTGCGTCTGGTCGGCTCCTCGCAGGCCAACATGTTCGCGTCGATCTCCGCCGGCATCTCCGCGCTCTGGGGCCCGCTGCACGGCGGCGCCAACCAGTCGGTGCTCGAGATGCTCGAGGGCATCCGCGACTCGGGCAACGACGTGGACACCTTCATCCGCAAGGTGAAGAACAAGGAGGACGGCGTACGCCTGATGGGCTTCGGCCACCGGGTGTACAAGAACTTCGACCCGCGCGCGCAGATCATCAAGGCCGCCGCGCACGACGTTCTCTCCGCCCTCGGCAAGTCCGACGAGCTGCTCGACATCGCGCTCAAGCTGGAGGAGCACGCGCTGAACGACGACTACTTCGTCGAGCGCAAGCTCTACCCCAACGTGGACTTCTACACGGGCCTCATCTACCGCGCGATGGGCTTCCCGACCGAGATGTTCACCGTGCTCTTCGCGCTCGGCCGGCTGCCCGGCTGGATCGCCCAGTGGCACGAGATGATCAAGGAGCCGGGTTCCCGCATCGGCCGCCCGCGCCAGATCTACACGGGCGTCGTCGAGCGCGACTTCGTGCCGGTCGAGGCTCGCTAGCGCCTTCCGGCGTGGGGCGGGGTAAGGGTTTTTTCCTGGGGCTCCGCCCCAGACCCCGGTCCTCAAACGCCGGACGGCTCAGATACAGAGAAGCGCCCCGCTGCCAGTCCCCCCACGGGCCGGCAATACGGGGCGCTTCCCTTTGTCCCGGTGCGGATTCCCCCCACGGGATCCGGCCGGGCGTCTGCGGGTAGTGCACCTGAGGTGTTGCTTCGGGTCTTGCTGTACAGGTCCTGCTGCGTGTCTGCCGGGACGCGCATATACGGGAGGGCCGCTCAAAGCTCCCCGGTATACGTGCCCCGGCCAACGCGGTTCGAGGACATCCCCCAAGACGTCCTCAAATGTCTGGAACGCCCCCCAAGGCGTCCCAGCCATCGCACTCTTAGACCCGCGAGCCATGCAAATGGTTACGTTCGGATCTCTGTGATCTACGTCTCTTGCATTTGTCCTCTACGTGCGCAAGGGCCCCGAATTGATGAACGAGGCCCAAGCGTAAGGGAGTTGTGGGGACGATGTGAAGGTCTCTCTTACCTGAAAGTTCGCAGTCGGAGACTGTTGGTCACGACAAACACCGATGAAAAGGCCATAGCGGCACCGGCGATCATCGGATTGAGGAGCCCGGCGGCGGCCAGCGGCAGCGCGGCGACGTTGTAGCCGAACGCCCAGCAGAGATTTCCCTTGATCGTGGCCAGCGTCCGCCGGGCCAATCGGATCGCATCGGCGGCGACCCGGAGGTCGCCGCGGACCAGCGTCAGGTCCCCGGCCTCGATCGCCGCGTCCGTGCCGGTCCCCATGGCCAGGCCCAGATCGGCGGTGGCAAGGGCGGCCGCGTCGTTCACGCCGTCCCCGACCATCGCGACGACCCGCCCCTCGGTGCGCAGCCGCTCCACCACCGCGACCTTGTCCTGCGGCAGCGCCTCCGCGTGCACATCGGCGGCGTCGATGCCGACCTCGGCCGCCACCGCCTCGGCCACCGCCCGGTTGTCGCCGGTGAGCAGCACCGGCCGCAGCCCGAGCGCCCGCAGCTCGCGCACCGCCTGCGCGCTGGTCTCCTTCACCGCGTCGGCGACCGTGAGCACACCCCGCGCGGCCCCGTCCCAGGCGACCACCACGGCCGTACGTCCCTGGGCTTCGGCCGCCTCCTTGGCGTGGCCGAGCGCGGCGGGCAGCTCGATGCCCGCCTCGGTGAGCAGCCGCTCCCGTCCGACGAGCACCGCGTGCCCGGCCACCGTGCCGCGCACGCCGAGCCCCGCGACATTCACGAAGTCCGAGACACCTTCGAAGTGATCGACGCCCGTGGAGCCCTGGGCGGTACCGTCCACCGCCGCCAGGCGCTCCGCGGCCCCCTCGGTGACCGCCCGGGCCACGGGGTGCTCAGAGGCGTGTTCCAGGGCCCCGGCGAGGCGCAGGAGTCGGTGCTCCTGGACGCCTTCGGCGACGTACACCTCATGAAGTCGCATCACTCCGGAGGTGACGGTCCCGGTCTTGTCCAAAACCACAGTGTCCACGCGCCGCGTCGACTCCAGGACCTCCGGTCCCTTGATCAGGATGCCGAGTTGGGCGCCGCGCCCGGTGCCGACCATGAGCGCGGTGGGCGTGGCCAGGCCGAGGGCGCAGGGGCAGGCGATGATCAGGACGGCGACCGCGGCGGTGAAGGCGGCGGTCGGGCCCGAGCCGTTGCCGAGCCAGAAGCCGAGGGTGGCGAGGGCGAGGCCGATCACGACCGGGACGAACACGGCGGAGATCTTGTCGGCGAGCCGCTGCACCTGCGCCTTGCCGGTCTGCGCGTCCTCGACGAGCTTGGCGATGCGGGCCAGTCGGGTGTCGGCGCCGACCCGGGTCGCGGCCACCACGAGGCGGCCCGAGGTGTTCAGGCAGCCGCCGGTGACCGTGTCCCCCGCGCCGACGTCGACCGGTACGGACTCGCCGGTGAGCATCGAGGCGTCGACGGCGGACCGGCCCTCAAGGACGGTCCCGTCGGTCGCGATCTTCTCGCCGGGGCGCACGACGAAGTGGTCGCCGACCGCCAAGGTGCCGATGGGAACGCGCACTTCCGTGCCCGAGCGAAGCACCGCGACGTCCTTGGCGCCCAGATCGAGCAGCGCCCGCAGCGCCGCGCCGGCCTTCCGCTTGGAGCGGGCCTCCAGGTAACGGCCGAGCAGGATGAAGCTGATGACCCCGGCCGCGACCTCCAGATAGATCGTCGAGGAGCCCTCGGTACGCGAGACGGTGAGGTCGAAGCCGTGCCGCATCCCGGGCATCCCCGCGTCCCCGAAGAACAGCGCCCACAGCGACCACCCGAAGGCCGCGAGCGTGCCGACCGAGACGAGGGTGTCCATGGTGGCGGCGGCATGGCGCGCATTGGTCCAGGCGGCGCGGTGGAAGGGCAGCCCGCCCCAGACGACGACCGGGGCGGCGAGGGTGAGCGAGAGCCACTGCCAGTTGTCGAACTGCAGGGCCGGGACCATCGCCATCAGGACGACGGGCAGCGCGAGCAGCGCCGACACGGTCAGGCGCTGCCGCAGCGCGTCGGCCTCCAGGTCGGTGGTGTCCGGCAGGGGAGGGGCCGCACCCGTGGCCTCGGGCGGCGCCGGCACGATCTCCTCGGCCGTGTACCCCAGTTTCTCGACCGTCCCGATCAGGTCCGCGACCTCGACCCCGGCGGCGTACGACACCTTCGCCTTCTCGGTGGCGAGATTGACCGAAGCGGTCACGCCCTCCAGGCGGTTGAGCTTCTTCTCGATGCGGGCCGAGCAGGAGGCGCAGGTCATCCCGCCGATGGAGAGCTCGACCTCGGAACTGTCCACGGTCGGTATGGGTGGAGTCGCCGTAGGGGGCATGGGGTCTTCCTGAGAACGGAACGGGGGATGCGGCGCCGGCAGGCGCCGCATCCCCGGATGCGGAAGTGGTGCTCAGGCGCGGCCGGTGAGCTCGTAGCCCGCCTCGTCCACGGCGGCGCGCACGGCCTCGTCGTCGAGCTCGGCCTCGGAGATCACGGTGACCTGGCCGGTGGAGGCGACGGCCTTCACCGAGGTCACGCCGGCGATCTCGGAGATCTCGCTCGACACGGCACCCTCGCAGTGACCGCAGGTCATCCCGGTGACCTGGTACACCGTGGTCACGGCGCCCGCCTTCGCCTCGGCCTTGTCGCTGTGGCAGGAGCCGGTCGGGGAGCAGCAGGAGCCGGTGGTCTCGGCCTGGGGGAGCTCGGTCTGGGCGGTCATGTCGTTCTCCTGTCGAGGGCGTACGTAGACAGTCTGATGAAGACGTGGCATGAGGGGAAAACCGGGGCGTCCGGTGCTCCCTCATGGACCTACCGTATACCCCTAGGGGGTACGTTTCCAAGTGGGGTCGCGATGGGCGAGCGAGCGCGCCCAGGCGAGGCCGATCAGCGAGACCAGGACCATGCCCCCCACCGAGAAGAGCGTGAAGAGGTGCTTCTGCTGGTCAGTGGGCTGCGGCAGATATCCCTGGGCGAAGAGCGAGCGGTCCAGATCGCTGGTCGTGAGCATCGCGACGAGCCAGAGCGCGATGCCGTGCGTCGAGTCCCACAGCGCGTGCAGCAGCGAGACGCCGAGATACGTCCCGATCACCGGCCCCGCGAACCTGAACCGGCCGTCCGGCCGCCGGAAGGACAGCAGTACGGCGCCCGAGATCGCCGTCCACAGCCCGTGCCCGAAGGGCGCGAGCACCCCGCGCAGCATCTCCGTCTGCAGCAGCGAACGCAGATCGATGCCCTGCATGGTCACCGCGGCGTTGAAGGCGTACCCCGCGCTCTCGAACGCGGCGAACCCGAAGCCGACGGACGCGCCGAGCACCACACCCGCGCGCAGCCCGCGGATCTGCGGATAGCGGCGCAGGACCCACATCAGCGCGGCCAGCTTCACGGCCTCCTCGATCAGGCCGACGCCGACGTACAGCCAGAGCGAGGGATGCAGCAGGTAGTACTCCATCACCGAGGCGCCGAGCACCCCGAGGATCCCGCCGACCAGGAAGCAGCCGAGGATCATGCCGATGCTCAGGGTCTGGCTCCCCGCCCCCTGTGGATCGCTCCCGTGCCGTTCGTACGCCCACAGCACGAAGACGGCCGGCACCAGGAAGCTGCCGAGCAGGATGAGGGTCGGCAGCAGGGTGGTGTTCTTGGTGACGTACGTGATGACCGCGGTCAGCAGCCACAGGGCGAGGCCGCCCCACAGGCAGCGTCTCCACAGGCCGGGCGAGATCTGCAGGGGTGCGGGCGAGCTCACGGCAGGGGCCTCCCGAAGCGGCGATGGGGGGTGCGGTCAATTGGGCGGAATTGTCCGGAGCTTATGGTAGACAGCCGTTATGTCGCAGTCCGGGACGCTGATCCTGATCATGTCCATCGCGGTGATCGCCCCGCTGCTCGCCTATGGCATCGGCCGTTGGCTGCCGGTGCCGCTCGTCATCTTCGAGATCCTGCTCGGCATCGCCATCGGTCCCGACGTCCTCGGCTGGGCCCACCGCGACCAGGTCATCGACGCCCTCTCCCAACTGGGCCTGGCCATGCTGATCTTCCTGGCCGGGTACGAGATCCAGTTCGACAAGGTCCGCGGCGACACCCTGCGCCGCTCGGTCTGGGCCTGGCTGATCGCGCTCGCCCTGGGGCTTGGCATCGGCACGCTGCTCGCGGGCGGCGCGTACACCAAGGGCGTCTACATCGGCGTGGCCCTCACCAGCACCGCCCTCGGCACCGTGCTGCCCGTGCTGCGGGACGCGGGCGACCTGTCATCCCGCTTCGGGTCGGTGATGATGGCGTTCGGCGCGGTGGGCGAGTTCGGGCCGATCATCGCCATGGCGCTGCTCCTGAGCGGCCGTTCGCCGGGCAAGTCCACGGTCCTGCTCGCGCTCTTCGCGCTGCTGACCGCGGCGGCCGTGTTCTGGGCGCTGCGTCCGCGCCCGCCCTGGTTCTCGAACGTCATCGCCAAGACCCTGCACAGCAGCGCCCAGTTCGCGGTCCGCTTCGTGGTGCTCCTGCTCGCCCTGATGCTGGGCGCCTCGCAGTGGCTCGGCCTGGACGTGCTGCTAGGCGCGTTCGCGGCCGGCATGATCACGCGCCTTGTGCTGCAAGGCGCGGCGCCGGACAGTGCGGACGAGGTCCTCGCGAAGATCGAGGCGATGGGCTTCGGCTTCCTGGTCCCGCTGTTCTTCGTCGTCACGGGGATCGAGTTCGACCTGAAGTCGCTGCTTGAGGGTGGCCGGGCGCTGCTGCTGGTGCCGGTGTTCCTGCTGCTGTTCGTCGTCGTACGCGGGCTTCCGGTGTGGTTCCTGGCACCCCGTGACCTGGGCGTACGGGATCGCCGGGCGCTCACGTTGTACGCGTCCACGGCGTTGCCGCTGGTTGTCGCGATCACCACGATCGGGCTTGACGACGGGGCGTTGAAGTCGAGCGAGGCCGCTGCGTTGGTGGGGGCGGCGATGGTTTCGGTGCTGGTGTTTCCGCTGCTGGCCTTGAAGTTGCGGACGGCGGTGGGGGAGCGGGCTCGGCCTTCGGGGGCGGTGCGGAGTGAGGAGTCGTGGTGAGTTTTTCCCCTCCCCGCCCCTTCCCGAAATTCTGCGAAGCCTTCCGCCCTCCGGGCGGTGTCCTCAAACGCCGGACGGGCTGACTTTGTCAGGCCGTCCGCAGGACTTTCGGGAAGGGGCGGGGAGGGGAAAAAAGGCCTCAGCCCAGGACGGCAGTCACCTCGCGGCGGGCCGCATCCGACAACAGCGGGGCCCAGCCCGTGAACAGCTCAAGAAGTCCCGCCCCGTTCCGCTCGCGGAAGGACGCGTTCACCTTGGCCAGGTCGAGCTCATTGGCCACCGTCAGCTCCGCGAAGTCCCGCCGCTGCTGCAGCGAAGGCGTGAACGACTCACCCGTGAAGCGGTCCCGGAAGGTCACCGTGGACGCGTCCTCGGCCGCGAGCGAGGGATAGGACGCCTTGCGGTCACAGCTGGCGTAGAAGTACACGAGCTCCTCCACCTCCGTACCCACCGCGGCGGACAGCCGGTCGCGCTCGGAGAGTTCGAGGAGGACCAGCGGCAACCCGTCCGTGCCGTAGAAGGCGTGGCACAGGCCCGCGGTCGCCAGGACAGGTCGTGCGCCCCACTCGACGAGCAGCGCCTCGACGCGCTGCAGATGCGTCAGGAGCGTACCGCCGGAGTGCTTGGTGGTCTCGGCGCCGTACTCCTTGAGCAGGGATGTCGCGGGGGTGTCGTGGTCGGTCATGCCTCCATCATGCAGAGGTCCCCGCGCAGGGCGTGCGCGGGGACCGGGATATGGACGGCAAGGCTCATTCCTTGCGGCCCCGGTTGCCGGGCCGTCGGGCGACCCAGGCTCGAATGGTGTCCGCGAACCAGTACGGCTTGCCACCCTCGACGAGGTCCGGGGGAGGGAGCAGCCCGTGCTTGCGGTAGGAGCGCACCGTGTCCGGCTGGACCTTGATGTGTGCGGCGATCTCCTTGTACGACCAGAGCCGTCGGTCGGTCATGAATGGCACCTCCCTGTACGCGCCGCGGCGGCGGCCGGGGGGCCGTCGGGGGAGCCGGGACGCGTGCGCTAGCTGGTGATCACTCAGCCTGTGCCCGGATGAACGAAGCGGTCGTACATGAGGGACCCCTTGTCGATCACCTGTTGCGGGGAACCCGCGTGAGCGTGACGTGTGTGACGGGAGGGGGACGATGGTTACGAATCCGGCACGTGGGGGTGGGCGGGATGGGGGTGTTGTCACGGGCCTGCGGCGAAGCCGCTGATGGGCACAGCGCCCCGGACCCCGCTCCTCAAACGCCGGAGGGGCCGATGTTGCCCGGACACACCGCGGGCCGGACCCGCTGCGTCGGGCCCGGCTCACGGTGACCCCCGCTACTCCCGCTCAGGAGAGCCAGGTCCCCCACCTTGCCGTCAGGCCAGCCTGCCGGTCTTGGAAAAACGCGCACCTCGGCCGGGCGGCAGCACCAGGCTGGTCGCCTCGCCCGCGAGCCGGTCGGGGCCGGGCGGGCCGCCCCCGGGAGCGGATCCGGCGCCGCGGGCCGTCGCGAACTCGCCGGGCGTGCACCCCGTCATGGCCCGGAACTCGCCACTGAGGTGCGACTGGTCGTAGAAGCCGCAGGACGCCGCGGTCTCCGCCTGGCTGCACCCCGCCGACAGCATCCGCCGGGCCCGCTGCAGGCGCAGGACCCGGGCGGCCGCCTTGGGGCTCAGCCCGATCTGCTCCCGGAACCGGGTCTCCAACTGCCTTGTGCTCCAGCCCACTTCGTCCGCGAGCCGGTGCACGGGCAGCGCCCCGCTGGTGCGGACCAGCTCCGCCCAGGCGTGCGCCGTACGCGCCGAGCAGGGCGTGCCGGCCTCGGCCCAGCGGATCAGCACCTCGTCCAGGAGGGCGAAGCGCGCGGCCCAGCCCGGCAGCGCGGCAAGGGCCCCCGCGAGATCCTCGACGGTGCCCCAGCCCGCCCGCCCCTGCCGCTTGCCGAGGCGGGGCGGCAGCGCTTCGCGCGGATCGGCGACCTGGTCGGCCAGTTCGTGCTGGGCGACGCCGAACAGGGTGAAGGCGTACCAGGGGGCGATCAGCACCTCGATGCCGGCGAGCCGCCCGTCGTGCTCACCGAGCACCGGCCCCGTGTGCAGCCCCGACACCGAGGACATCCGCGTCACACTGGGCCGCCCCGCCCGGTGCAGGCGCACCGCGTGCTCGAACCCGAGCAGCAGCGTCACCGCCCCGACCGGCGCCTCCAGGCGGCTCCGCGGCCGGCCCAGGTTCAGCCGGAACCCCCGGTAGCCGATGACTCCGGGCCGCAGTCGTGGATGCGGCACACCGAGCGCCCGCTCCCAGGTTCCGGCCGGGCAGCGCTGGGCGGGCGCTCCTAGTCGGCCTACGCCCCGCATGAGCGCAGGAATTGTCGGGTCCGGCGGGCGATGGGCCCCGGCCGGTCGGGCTCGCACGGGTACATGTCCTGCTCCACGATGGCGAAGAGGTCGACCCCGAGGCCCTGCGCCGCCGCGAGCACCGGCTCCAGGGCGGGCTCCCCGGACGGCGGTTCGCACATCACGCCGCGGGCCACGGCAGGCCCGAACGGTACTTCCTCCGCCCGCACTTGGGCCAGCACTTGAGGGTCCACCTGCTTGAGGTGCAGATAGCCGATGCGCTCGCCGTACGTCTCGATCAGCTTGACGCTGTCGCCCCCGCAGTACGCGTAGTGCCCGGTGTCCAGGCACAGCGACACCAGGTCGGGGTCGGTGGCGTCGAGGAAGCGGGTGACGTTCTCCTCGGTGTCGATGTGGGTGTCGGCGTGCGGATGGACGACGATCCGCAGGCCGTACCGCTCCCGTACCTCACTCCCCAACCGTTCGATCTGCACGGCCAGTTGACGCCACTGGGCGGCGGTGAGCTCGCTGTCCTCCAGGACCTTGCCGGTCTTGTCGTCGCGCCAGAACGAGGGGATGACGACCAGGTGCTCCGCGCCCGTCGCCTGCGTCAGCGCCGCCACCCGCGCCACCTGCTCCCAGGTCGCGTCCCACACCTCGGGTCCGTGGTGCAGCCCGGTGAAGACGGTGCCCGCCGAGACCTGCAGCGCGCGTCGGCGGAGCTCGTCGCCGAGCACGGCCGGGTCGCCGGGCAGATAGCCGTACGGTCCCAGCTCGATCCACGCGTACCCGGCGTCCGCGACCTCGTCCAGGAAGCGCCGCCAGGGCACTTGCTGCGGGTCGTCCGGGAACCAGACACCCCAGGAATCGGGTGCCGAGCCGATGCGGATACGCGACAAACGCGACAACGTCATGGCGGTCAGCCTCCTTGCGCCGGGAGTTGAGTGTCAAGGCATCGGCCGGGTGTGGTCCTGATGTAAGGACAACCTGTAGAAAGGGAGGGCAGGCTTTCGGTGCAGGCTTCCGCACGACCGAAGGGGCGTGGATGGATCCGCAAGAGGCTCCGCATGAGGTTCCGTACGACGTCATCACGATGGGCCGGATCGGGGTCGACCTCTACCCGCTGCAGACCGGGGTCCCCCTCGCCCGGGTCGAGACGTTCGGCAAGTTCCTGGGCGGCTCCCCCTCGAATGTCGCGGTCGCCGCGGCCCGCCTCGGCCGCCGCACCGCCCTGATCACCCGCACCGGCAAGGACGCGTTCGGCGACTATCTGCACGAGGCGCTGCGCGAGTTCGGCGTCGACGACCGCTGGGTCGGCGGGGTCGAGGGGCTGCCGACGCCGGTGACGTTCTGCGAGGTGTTCCCGCCGGACGACTTCCCGCTGTACTTCTACCGGCAGCCGAAGGCACCGGACCTGGAGATCTACGCCGCCGAGCTGGACCTCGACGCGACGTCGGCGGCGCGGGTGTTCTGGGTGACGGGGACGGGCCTGAGCGAGGAGCCGAGCCGGAGCGCCACGCTCGCCGCCCTTGAGCATCGCGCGAAGTCGGGCACGACCGTGTTCGACCTGGACTGGCGGCCCATGTTTTGGAAGGACACGGCCTGGAAGCAAGGGACTGACGCTGCCCAGGCGCGTACGTACTACGCCCAGGCCCTCGCCCACGCGACCGTCGCCGTCGGCAATCTCGACGAGGTCGAGGTCGCCACCGGCGAGCGCGAACCCCACGCCGCGGCAAGGAAGTTGCTGGCATCCGGCGTCGAGCTCGCCGTCGTCAAGCAGGGCCCCAGGGGCGTGCTCGCCGTCAGCAGCGCGGGCGAGAGCGCCGAAGTGCCGCCCGTCCCGGTCGAGGTGGTCAACGGCCTCGGCGCCGGGGACGCCTTCGGCGGGGCCCTCTGCCACGGACTGCTCGAAGGCTGGGAACTGGAGCGGATCATGCGGTACGCGAATGCCGCGGGCGCGATCGTCGCCTCACGCCTCGCCTGCTCGGCCGCGATGCCGTACCCGCACGAGGTCGAGGCGGTCCTGAAGGGCGGCCGGGTGTGAGCCTGCCGAGAAGCGGCCCCGGCATCAGCCCCGCCGACCGAGAGCCCGTGCCGAGATTCCCTCCCCCAAGCTCTCGGCTTCGCTCGAGCGGGGAGGTGCCCCGCTCCCCGCGACGCCCGGCACGCCCTCTCGACGCACCGGCCGAAAGCCCAAGTACGTCCGGTCCGTCGACGGGGCCTTCCGGCCGGCACGCCGAGAGCACGCACCGACTGCAGACACCAGCTGCTCCGCAGCGGGCGCAGGGCCCGCCCTCCGGGCGGACGACGGGAATCTCGGCACAGGCCCTCGCCCGCACCCGCGCCCGCCACCCCGAGGCCATCGCCGAGGCAGCGGCGCGGCGCACCCGGCGGCGCGCGCTGATCGGGGAGAGCGGGCGGCTGATGATCGTCGCGGCCGACCATCCGGCGCGCGGCTCACTCGCGGTCGGGGGACGGCAGTTCGCCATGGCCAACCGCCTCGACCTGCTGGAACGGCTGTGCCTGGCGCTGTCCCGCCCCGGCGTCGACGGGGTCCTCGCCACCGCCGACATCCTCGAAGACCTCCTGCTGCTCGGGGTGCTCGACGACAAGGTCGTCATGGGCTCCATGAACCGGGGCGGCCTCGCGGGCGCCGCCTTCGAGCTGGACGACCGCTTCACCGGCTACCGGCCGCGCGACCTGGCGCGGCTCGGCTTCGACGCGGGCAAGCTGTTGCTGCGCATCGACTACGACGACCCGGCGTCGCTCGACACCCTGGAGGCCGGCGCCCGGGCCGTGGGCGAGATGGCGGAGCGCCGACTGCCCGTCTTCGTCGAGCCGTTCCTGTCCCACCGGGTGGAGGGGCGGCTCCGCAACGACCTGAGCCCGGCCGCCGTGACCACGGCCATCGCCGTCGCCTCGGGGCTCGCCGGCACCTCGGCGTACACCTGGCTGAAGGTCCCCGTCACGGACGACCCCGACGACATGGCACGGGTGATGGAGACGTCCACCCTGCCCGCGGTGCTGCTCGGCGGCGACACCCACGGGGACGAGGAAGGGGCGTACGAGCGCTGGCGCAAGGCGCTGCAACTTCCCACGGTCCAAGGGCTCGTCGTCGGGCGTTCGCTGCTCTATCCGGCGGATGATGATGTGGCCGCGGCGGTCGACACCGCGGTCGGGCTGCTCTAGCGACACGGCTACGGAGGCGTGATGTACGTACCGGCAGGCAGTGCGGCGCAAGGGCCGTACGCAGTGGACATCGGCCCCAAACGGGCGGCCCTGTCCCATACGAGTCTGCGTGTGATCGAACTCGAGCCCGGCGGTTCACACTTCCTCAGCACGGAAGATCGTGAATGGATCGTGCTTCCGCTGGGCGGGGGCTGTACGGTGCACGCGGCCGGGGAGATCATCGAACTCCAAGGCAGGGCAAGCGTGTTCGGCGATGTCACCGACTTCGCCTACGTCCCGCGCGATGCCCACGCCCAGATCGCCTCCGGCGCGGGAGGCCGCTTCGCCCTGGCAGGAGCGAGGTGCGAGCGCAGACTCCCCGCCCGCTACGGCCCCGCGCCGGAGGTTCCCGTCGAGCGCCGGGGAAGCGGCAACTGCGCCCGCGAGGTACGCAACTTCGGGGCCGCCGGGGTCTTCGAGTGCGACCGGCTCATCGCCGTCGAGGTGGTCACGCCCGGCGGCAACTGGTCCTCGTACCCGCCGCACAAGCACGACGCGTACGAGCCCGGGGCCGAGGCCGAGCTGGAGGAGATCTACTACTTCGAGATCGACTCGGGCCCGGGCGGCCGGCCCGGCTTCGGCTATCAGCGGGTCTCGCCCTCGCGCGAAGGCGGCACGGACGTGCTGGCCGAAGTCCGCAGCGGGGACGCGGTGTTGGTGCCGGACGGCTGGCACGGCCCTTCGATCGCGCAGCCCGGCCACGACATGTACTACCTGAATGTGATGGCGGGCCCGGGGGAGGAGCGGGAGTGGCGGATCCGGTTCCACCCCGACCATGCGGAGGGATACCGATGAGCACGTCCGGAAGCACGTCCGGAAGCACATCCGGTACGAGCCGGCTGACCGTCGCACAGGCGCTGGTGCGGTTTCTGGCCGCCCAGTACACCGAGCGGTCCGGCATCCGGCAGCGGTTGATCACCGGCACCTGGGGGATCTTCGGCCATGGAAACGTGGCCGGGATCGGGCAGGCGCTGGTCGAGTACGCGGACGACATGCCCTTCCACCAGGGCCGCAACGAGCAGGCCATGGTGCACGCGGCGGTCGGCTACGCCCGGCAGTCGGGGCGGCTCTGCGCGCAAGCGGTCACCACGTCCATCGGGCCCGGCGCCACCAACCTCGTCACCGGGGCCGCGCTCGCCACCATCAACCACATCCCCGTACTGCTCCTGCCCGGCGATGTGTTCGCGTCCCGGCCCGCCGACCCCGTACTCCAACAGCTCGAAGTGCCGTACGCGGGCGACGTATCCGTCAACGACTGTCTGCGCCCGGTGTCGAAGTACTTCGACCGGATCACCCGCCCCGAGGCCCTGATCCCGGCCGCGCTGCAGGCGATGCGGGTGCTTGCCGATCCGGCGGAGACGGGGGCGGTGACGCTTGCGCTGCCGCAGGACGTGCAGGCGGAGGCGTGGGAGTGGCCGGAGGAGTTCTTCCGGGAGCGGGTCTGGCGGGTGGCCGAGCAGATGCCGGAGCAGCGGGACCTGTACGACGCCGTACGCGCGGTCCGCGCGGCCGGTCGCCCCCTGATCATCGCGGGCGGGGGAGTGCACCACAGCCGGGCCGAGCACGTCCTTGGCCTGCTCGCCGAGCAGACCGGCATCCCCGTCGCCTCCACGCAGGCGGGCAAGGGATCCCTGGTCCACGACCACTCGCAGGACGTCGGCGGGATCGGACACACGGGGACCGCCACCGCCAACCAACTCGCCCGCACCGCCGACCTGGTGATCGGGGTCGGCACCCGCTACACCGACTTCACCACTGCCTCCGGCACGCTCTTCGATAATCCGGACGTGCGGTTCGTGAACCTCAACATCGCCGGGTTCGACGCCCACAAGATGGGCGGCATCTCGCTGGTGGGGGACGCGCGGGTCGGGCTGCAGCAGCTCTGGGACAAGCTGCGCGAGCACGTCGTCGACACGGAGATCATCCCCGCCCACCGCGTGGACCCCGCCTACGAAATGGACTACCGCGAGGCCAAGGCCCGCTGGGAGGACCTGGTCAGCCAGGCCTACGCGGTCCCGGACGAGAAGATGCCCCCCACTCAGGCCCAAGTCCTGGGTCTGCTCGATGAGTTGGTCACCGGCGACGACATCCTCATCAACGCCGCCGGATCCCTCCCCGGCGACCTCCACAAACTCTGGCGTACGCGCTCCCGCGACCAGTACCACGTCGAGTACGGCTACTCCTGCATGGGCTACGAGATCCCGGCCGCGATCGGCGTGAAGCTCGCGGCGCCCGACCGGCCCGTGTGGGCGCTGGTCGGCGACGGTACGTATCTGATCATGCCCACCGAAATCGTCACCGCCGTCCAGGAGGGCATCGCGATCAAGGTGGTGATCCTGCAGAACCACGGGTACGCCTCCATCGGCGGCCTCTCCGAGGCGGTCGGCGGTGAGCGGTTCGGGACGGCGTACCGCTTCCGGGCCGGCGACGGGACGTACACCGGCGACCCGCTGCCCGTGGATCTCGCGGCCAACGCCGAGAGTCTCGGCATGCGGGTCCTGCGCGCCGGCACCGTGCGTGACCTGCGAGAAGCCCTGAAGGAGGCGCGGGCCTCGGACGTTCCCACATGTGTCTACGTGGAGACCGAAACGGCAGACACAGTGTCGGGCGTGCCGCCTGCGCAGGCGTGGTGGGATGTTCCGGTGGCCGAGACCGCGAGCCGTCCCTCCGCGGTCGAGGCCCGCGAGGAGTACGACCGGCAGGCCAGAGCACGCCGCCGCCACCTGTGAAGGCTGCCACCTCTGAAAAACGTGAAGGACGCGAAGGAGCTGTACGTCATGACGAAGACCGTTCACCACTGGATCGGTGGCAAGACCGTCGAGGGCACCTCGGGGAACACCGGCCCGGTGACCGACCCTGCCACCGGAGCGGTCACCACCCGCGTCGACTTCGCCTCGGTCGACGAGGTGGACACCGCGGTCGCCACGGCCAAGGCGGCCTACGCGACCTGGGGCCAGTCCTCGCTCGCCCAGCGCACGACCGTGCTCTTCAAGTTCCGGGCGTTGCTCGACGCGAACCGGGACGCCATCGCCGAGTTGATCACCGCTGAGCACGGCAAGGTGCACTCGGACGCGCTCGGCGAGGTGGCGCGCGGCCTGGAGATCGTCGACCTGGCCTGCGGGATCACGGTCCAGCTCAAGGGCGAGCTGTCGACGTCCGTCTCCAGCCGCGTCGACGTCGCCTCGATCCGGCAGCCGATCGGGGTCGTCGCGGGCATCACGCCGTTCAACTTCCCGGCCATGGTGCCGATGTGGATGTTCCCGCTCGCCATCGCGTGCGGCAACACCTTCGTGCTCAAGCCGTCCGAGAAGGACCCGTCGGCCGCGATCAAGATCGCCGAACTGCTCGCGGAGGCAGGGCTTCCCGACGGCGTCTTCAATGTCCTGCACGGCGACAAGGTGGCCGTCGACCGCCTCCTGGAGCACCCGGACGTCGCGGCCGTCTCCTTCGTCGGCTCGACCCCGATCGCCCGCCACATCCACACCACGGCGGCCGCGAACGGCAAGCGGGTCCAGGCACTTGGCGGCGCCAAGAACCACATGCTGGTCCTGCCCGACGCCGACCTGGACGCGGCGGCCGACGCCGCGGTCTCGGCGGCGTACGGCTCCGCCGGTGAGCGCTGCATGGCGATCTCCGCGGTCGTCGCGGTCGGTGAGGTCGGCGACGAGCTCGTGGCGAAGATCCGCGAGCGCGCCGAGAAGATCAAGATCGGCCCCGGCAACGACCCGTCCTCCGAGATGGGCCCGCTGATCACCGCCGCGCACCGCGACAAGGTCGCCTCGTACGTGCACGGCGCCGCGGCCCAGGGCTCCGAGGTCGTCCTCGACGGCACCGGTTACTCGGTCGAAGGCTTCGAGGACGGCCACTGGATCGGCCTCTCGCTCCTCGACCGCGTGCCGGTGACGGCGGACGCGTACAAGGACGAGATCTTCGGTCCGGTCCTGTGCGTTCTGCGCGCCGAGACCTACGAGGAGGGCCTGGCCCTCATCAATGCCTCGCCGTTCGGCAACGGCACCGCGATCTTCACCCGGGACGGCGGCGCGGCCCGCCGCTTCCAGCTGGAGGTCGAGGCCGGCATGGTCGGCGTGAACGTCCCGATCCCGGTCCCCGTCGGCTACCACTCCTTCGGCGGCTGGAAGGACTCGCTCTTCGGCGACCACCACATCTACGGCAACGACGGCACGCACTTCTACACCCGGGGGAAGGTCGTCACGACCCGCTGGCCGGACCCGTCGGAGTCCCCGCTGGGCGTAGACCTGGGCTTCCCGCGCAACCACTAACGGCGGCAAGGAAGTTAGGTGGGGGGAAACGGGCAATCGGTGTCTTGGTTTGCACCGGTCTGGCTGCCCGTTTTCCCCCACTTGACGTTCCGGGGCGACCTCGGCGCCGCTAGCTGACGATGTCCTTGCGGGCGAAGCCTCGGAAGGCCAGGGCGAAGAGGATCAGGGCGTACGTCAGCGAGACCGACGCGCCCTGGATCATTCCGCCCCACTCCATCTTGGGCTGCAGCGCGTCGATCCACGCGAACTGCCAGTGCGCGGGCAGCACGTTGCGCATGTCGCCCAGCGCCGTGACCGCGTCCAGTACGTTCCCGACGATCGTCAGGCCGACCGCCCCGCCGACCGCTCCCAGCGGTGCGTCCGTCTTCGTCGACAGCCAGAACGCGAGCCCGGCCGTCACCAGCTGGGAGACGAAGACGTACCCGACGACGATCAGTAGCCGGACCACCGATTCGCCGGCCGGAAGGCCGCCCCCTGTCGGCAGTTGGAGCGGTCCCCAGCCGTATGCCGCCGTGCCCACGACCAGCGCGATCAGCGGCATCAGGACCATCGCGGCCGCGCTGAAACCGAGCGCCACCGCCAGCTTGCTCCAGAGGAGCCGGGAGCGCGGCACGGGCGCGGCGAGCAAGTACCGCAGCGACGACCAACTGGCCTCCGACGCCACCGTGTCCCCGCAGAAGAGGGCCACCGGGACGACGAGCAGGAACCCGGCCGAGACGAACAGACACGTCGCCGCGAAGTTCGCCCCGGAGTCCGTGGCGACCTGCATCAGCGTCGCGCCCCGGTTGGGGTTGGCGTCCGGCGCCCCGCCCGCGATCGCGAAGGCGGCCACCAGGATCAGCGGCAGCGCCCCGAGGACGGCCGCCATCACCAGCGTCCGGCGCCGCTTCAACTGGCGCATGGCCTCCACCCGCAGGGGCAGGGTCCGGCCGGGACGGTAGCCGGGCGCGGCATCGGCGGGCTTGGTCAGCGTGGCGCTCATGCGGTGCCTCCGATCAGGTTCAGGAAGGCGTCCTCCAGGCGGCGGTGCGGGCCGACCGAGGTGACCGGCACCTCCAACCGGACGAGTTCCGCGAGGAGTTGGGGAACCGAGGCGTCATCGAGCCGGATGAGTACGCCGCCGTCCGTGGGCTCGGCGGAGGCCACGCCCTCCAGGGCGGCGACCTTCTCCACCGTCACCACGTCGAGCGGCACCTCGGTGCCGACCAGGAGCGTCTCGCCGGACCCGACGATCTCGGCGACCGGGCCGGCCTGGACGAGCTTGCCCCGGTGCATCACCACGAGGTGGGTGCAGGACTGCTCGACCTCGGCGAGGAGGTGGCTGGACACGATCACCGTGCGTCCGGCGGCCGCGTACCGGATCATCACCTCGCGCATCTCGCGGATCTGCGGCGGGTCCAGGCCGTTCGTCGGCTCGTCGAGGATCAGGAGGTCCGGCAGGCCGAGCATGGCCTGCGCGATGGCGAGCCGCTGCCGCATGCCCTGCGAGTACGTGCGCACCGCGCGGGCGAGCGCGTCGCCGAGTCCGGCGATCTCCAGCGCCTCGTCGAAGTGCGCGTCCTCGGCGGGCCGGCCGGTCGCGGCCCAGTACAGCTCCAGGTTGTCGCGCCCGCTGAGGTGCGGCAGGAACCCGGCGCCCTCGACGAAGGCGCCGACCCGGGAGAGGACGGGGGCGCCGGGGCGGATGGCGTGCCCGAAGACGCGGATCTCACCGGCGTCCGGCGTGATGAGGCCCATCAGCATGCGGAGTGTGGTGGTCTTGCCCGCGCCGTTCGGGCCGAGCAGGCCGAGGACCTGGCCCTTCTCGACCCGGAAGGACAGGTCGCGGACGGCGTACCGGTCGGAGCCCTTGGCGTACTTCTTGCTCAAGTCCGCGATCTGGAGCGGCACTTCGGCGAGCTCGCGGTCCGCGGGCGGTGCGCTGGTGCGACGGCGTGCGGTGTAGAGCAGCCCCGCCGCGATGGCGAGTCCGGCCAGCGGCAGCATCCACACCCAGGCGGGCAGCGCGGCCGCGCCGGTCTTCACGCCGGGCGCCGTGGGCACGCCCAGATCGCCCTTGAGGCTCACGGTGTACGTCGCCGGGTCGGCCGGCGAGGCGTACCCGAGGTCCGTCGAGGCCAGCGCGAGCCGCAGCCGGTGTCCGGACTGCACCTCGTGGTCGATGGCCGGCAGCGTGATCCGGACGTCCTTGCCGTCCTTGGCGCCGGTGACGCGGATCGGAGAGACCAGCTGGGAGGGCAGCACCTGCTGCTTGCCGTCAGGACCGACGTCATACACCTTCCCGAAGAGCACCGCGTCGTCCCGGGACGACTTCACGTGCACGGTCACCGTCGGCGACCCGGTGATCGTCAGATCGCTCGTCATCGGCGCGGAGTCGAAGTGGGCGAACTGCCCCGGGAAGTCGACCGAGAGGCCGCCGATCCCGAGCGAGGAAAGTTGCTCCAGGCCGCCGCTGATTCCGGGCACGTTCGAGATCGAGGGCGGGTTGGCCCCGGCCGGGTTGTCGATCGTCTGCGTCGCCTTGGCCTGCGCCTTGCCGCCGCGGCCAAGCGGGATGTTGCGCTGCCCGCTGTCGAGCCCCGGGTACTCGCCGTCCGTCGCGCCGCGCAGCTGCGCCCGGCCGTCGGTGGAGTCGACTCCTCCGGTACGGGTGACGCGGAAGGCGGGCCCGGTGTCGGCGGAGGTGTCCTCCTTGAGATAGCGGTCGAACCACTTGCCGATCCGGGCCTCGACGCGGCCGGCCTCGCGATCGCCGCCGTCGTGCCCGCCCGCGATCCAGTCCACCGCCACCGGTGCGCCGTTGTCCCCGATGGTCTTGGCCATCGCGTCGGCCTGGCCGAGCGGGAAGAGCGAGTCGGTCTGCCCCTGCACGATCAGGCTCGGCACCTTGATCTTGTCGCCGACGGCGACCGGACTGCGCTCTTCGAGGAGTTTCCGGGCGGCCTCGTCCGGCTTCCCGGCGACCGCGACCCGCTCGTACATCTCGCAAAGGCGGGGCTCGAACTTCTTGCAGCCGCCGCCCGTGGACACGAAGGCGCCGGCCCACAGCTTCTTGAAGACCCCGTCCGGGAACAGGGCGTCCGCCAGATTCCAGTACGTGATCTGCGGGGCGAGCGCGTCGACCCGCTTGTCGTACCCGGCGGCCAGCAGCGACACCGCCCCGCCGTACGAGGCGCCGGTCATGCCCACGCGCGGGTCGCCGGCCTTGTCGAGCTGGACCTCGGGCCGCTCGGCCAGCCAGTCGATCATCTTGCTGACGTCGGCGACCTCGGCCTTCGGGTCGTTCAGCCCGATCTTCCCGCCGGACTTCCCGAAGCCCCGCGCCGACCAGGTCAGCACCGCGTACCCGTCCCGCGCGAGGTCCTCGGCCTGCCCCTTCACGTCCTTCTTGCTGCCGCCGAAGCCGTGCCCGATGAGGACGGCGGGGCGCTTGCTGTCGGCCGACCCGGCCGTGAAGTAGGAGGTGTCGATCCGGACGCCGCCGCCCATGTCCATGACCTGGTCGGCCTGGCGCACGGCGGGCTTGTCGTCGGCCGCGAGGGCGGTCCAGGTCCCGGCCCCGGCCAGCACGGCGACGGCGGCCGCGATCGCGAGCAGCCGCCGACGGGACCTCGGCCAGGGTTTCCCGGCCTTCAGCCAGGGTTTCCCGGTCTTTCCGGACGTAGGGCGAGTCATACGATCAACCGTACGGGCGTGAACTGACATCCGAGGCACCCGCCAGGCGGAACCCGGGCACCTCCCTGGGGCGTAAACTCCGCGCCCCGCATACCGCGTCCGTGGTACGAACCCGGTCATGGAAATCCGACGCGCGACCGGTCCGGCGGAGCTCGTCGCCGCCTCACCCCTCTTCGACCACCCCGCCCGCCCCGAGTGGGCCGAGGCCTTCCTGCGCGCATCCGGCCACCACCTCTTCCTCGCGTACGAGGGCGAACTCCCGATCGGCTTCATCACCGGCATCGAGATGCTCCACCCCGACAAGGGCGTCGAGATGTGCCTGTACGAGCTCGGGGTCGCGGAGCCGTACCGGCGGCGCGGGATCGCCCGGGCCCTGATCGAACGCCTCGCGGCCCTCGCGCGCGAGCGGGGCTGCTACGACATGTGGGTCGGCGTGGACACGGACAACGAGCCGGCCCTCGCGGCGTACCGCTCGACGGGCGGGAAGGACGACGGGACCTTCGCGATGATCACCTGGGAGTTCCCGCGATAGAGGGTGACGGGCAGGACCGACCCGTTCGGCCGAGCCCGGGTGACCTCCCCGTCAAGCCGCAGTTGACCGGGCATGGTGTTCACTCCCGCCCGCGCCCCCGGCACCTTCGTCGACCTGCTCACCGCACGGAGCGGGGCCGATGAACGCCACGCGCGCGTGCGGCGCATCGCGCTTTGTCTCGGGCCCGCACTCGTGGTCCTCTTCGCCGGATTCCAGCGCCGCTGGATGTCGGACGACGGACACATCTACGTCCGCACGGTCCGGCAGATCCTCGCGGGCAACGGGCCCGTCTTCAATCCGGGCGAGCGCGCCGAGGCCTCCACCGGCACCCTCTGGCAGTGGCTGCTCGTCCTCGCCGGACTGCCGGGCCTCGACGTCGCCACCGCCGCCATGTACGGCGGGCTGCTCCTGACCGCCGCCGGCTTCGCCCTCGCCGCGCTCGCGGGCATGCGCCTGTACGGCACCTGTGCCGCCCTGCCGCTCGGCGCGCTCGTCCTCCTCGCGCTGCCGCCCGTCTGGGACTTCGCCACCTCCGGCCTTGAGACGGGCCTCGCCACCTGCTGGCTCGCGGGCGCCTGGCTCCTCCTCGTCGCGCGCCCCGCCTCCCCGTGGACCTGCCTGGTCCTGGGCCTCGGCCCGCTGGTGCGGCCCGACTTGGGGCTCGTCTCCGCCGTCTTCCTGGCCGCGCAGTGGCTCGTGGTCCGCCCGACCTGGCGCCGCGCGGGCGCCGGTCTCGCGATCGCGCTCGCCCTTCCGTTCGCGTACGAGATCTTCAGGGCCGGCTACTACGGCCATCTGATCCCCCTCCCCGGCGTCACCAAGGAGGCCTCGCAGAGCCTGTGGGGGCGCGGCCTCGGCTACCTCGGCGACTTCGCGCACCCCTATCTGCTGTGGCTGCCCGCGCTGTTCATCGTCGCCGCCGTGCTGCCGGGACCGGGCCGCGAGCGCCGCCCGGTGCCGCTGGTGCCCGCGCTCGCGCCCGTCGTGGCGGGGGCGCTGTGCTGGGTGTACGTCATCAAGGTCGGCGGCGACTTCATGCACGGCCGGATGTTCCTGCCGGGGCTCCTGCTGATGCTGCTCCCCGTGTTCGTCGTGCCCGCCACGCGCGCGTGCCTGCTCGCCGGTGCGGCTGTCGGCCTCTGGGCGGTGGTGTGCGCGGGCTGGCTGCGGATTCCGTACGAGGGCGGCCTCGGGCCCGCCGGGATCGCCGACGAGCGCGGGGTGTACGTCAAGCAGAACGCGTCCGCCCACCCGCTGCACCACACCTTCGCCGGCGCCGACTGGCACGCCCAGTACCGGCAGTTGGCCACCCACGCCGAGCCCCCGGCGCTCCTCCTCGGCCGCACCAGGCTCGCCGCGAACGCCCCGACCGTGACCGGCGTGTACAGCGTCCTCGGCCTGAACGGCACCGCCGTCCCGCTGGACGGCGCCGCCCTCGACCCGATCGGCCTCGCGTATCCGCTGGCCGCTCACTCGCAGCAGGTCGCCGGGGGCCGGGTCGGCCACGACAAGCAGCTCCCCGCCGAATGGATCATCGCCGACCGCGGGGCGGGCGAACTCCCGCCCCGCGTCGACCCGTTGCGCGTGGCGGCCGCCCGCCGCGCCCTGAACTGCGGGCCCCTCGCCGAACTCCGCACAGCCACCACGGCCCCGCTCACCGCGGACCGCTTCCTGCGCAATCTGACCGGGGCGTGGGAACGTACGGCCTTCCGCTTCCCGATCGACGCGGCGGAAGCGGAACGGGAGTTGTGCGGCCGTCGCCAGTAGCTAGTAGCGGTCGCCCCTGAGGTCGCTGGCCTGCTGTATCGCGGTCGCCAGCTGCTGCAGGGCGCTGTCCTCGGAGTTGCTCGCCAATTCCTTGGCCTTCGCTGCCAGTTCAGGTAGCGCCATGGTCCCCGGCAGGCTGCTGTAACGCTTCCCGCCGTAGCCTCCATAACCCTGGTCGTAAGGCGTCGCGCTGTACGTCGTCGTGTCCCCGGCAGGCTCAGGCTCGGCGCACCGGGTCTCGCTCTCGCACGGGCTGTACGTCGACTCCACCCGCAGCGCGTCCGCGAAGTACGCCGCCACCGCGGCCACCTGGAAGCGCTTGTCGGCGCCGCCCCACAGGGAGCCCTCCAGGCCGCCGGTCTCGATCTGCTGCGAAGTCTCGTGCGGGGTGCGGGTGTTCGGGTCCAGCCAGCGGACGTTCGCCGTGGCGACGTGGCCGCCGCCGTTGCCCTTCAGCCGTACCGCGTACAGCGCGGTCACCGTGTGGCCGGGCCCGACCTCCCCGCCGTCCACGCGGTCGTCGCGGAAGTCCTCGTCGGCGACCTGCCGGTTGTCGTACCCGATCAGCTTGAACTCCTGGACCGTCTGCGGGTCGAAGGCCACCTGCGCCTTGGCGTCCCGGGCGCGCAGCTCGATGTGCGCGGGCAGGTCCTGGCAGAACACCTTGCGGGCCTCCTTGATGTCGGAGACGTACGTGGTGTGCCCGTCGCCCTTGTCGGCGAGCTGCTCCATCAGCGCGTCGCCGTACTCGCTGCCGACCCCCACGCCGAACAGCGTGATGCCGTGCTCCTTGCGGGCGCCGGAGATCCGTTCCAGGATCTCGTCTGCACTGGTCGAGCCGGTGTTGGCGAGGGCGTCGGAGAGCAGCACGACACGGTTGGTGGCGCCGCTCCTGCGACCCTCGACGGCAGTGTCGTAGCCGGTGCGGATACCCGCGTCGAGGTTGGTGGAGTCGGTGGGCTGCAGTCCGCCGATGACGTCGTGGATCCGGCCGCGGTGGTCGCCGAGGCGGGTCATCGGCAGCACTTCCTCGGCCTCGTCGCTGAAGGTGACGATCGCGATCGAGTCGTCGCCGCGCAGCTGGTCGGTCATGAGGTCCAGGGACTGCTTGACCAGGTCGAGGCGGCCAGGTTCGGCCATGGACCCGGAGATGTCGATGACGAACGTGAGGGCGGCGGGCGGGCGTTCGCCCTGGGACTCGGCGGCCTTGGTGGCGAGGCCGACGCGCAGCAGCGACCAGCCGTCGTCGTCGCGCGGGGTGCCCGCGCCGTCCATGGTCACGGAGAAGCCGTTGCCCTTGGGACGTGGATAGTCCTGCCGGAAGCTGTTGATGAACTCCTCGGGCCGCACCGTGGCCGGATCGGGCAGCCGCCCCTCGGCCAGGGTGCGCCGGGCGAAGCCGTAGGAGGCGGTGTCGACGTCGAGGGCGAAGGTGGAGAGGTAGTCCGGCGGGGGCACGAACTCCTTCGACCCGTCGGACCGTTCGCCCTGCTCGCCGTCGGCGGGGCCGCCGGATTGCTGTGGCACGCCGGGCAGCGGCCCGCCGCCGTTCTGCCCGCTGCCGCCGCGGCTCTTGTCCTGGGACGAGGTCGCGTGGTCCCCGCTGCCGCTGCACCCGGTGAGGAGGAGGCCCGCAGCGCAGGTCAGGGCCAACAGGCCCCTGCGTATCCCCCCGGATCGTGTCCCGTACTGCGCCATGCTGCTGCCGCCCCTCAGTCGCGTCGCGATTGCTTGTGACTGTGACGTGCGAGGTGGCCGAACGGATGGCACGAGGGGGTTGCGGAAAGATTTCGATTCCCGCAGCCCTTGGTGTGAGCGGGAGTTGGGTCAGCCCTTGCCGGGCCGCGGGCCCGCTCCGTACAGCAGCGTGTCGAGTACGCGGGTGGCGAGGGCGTCGGGGTCCTTCGCGTCGTCCTTCGCGCCATCCTTCGAGTCTTCCTTCGCGCCGGGGGTCTCGTGCAGGGCCTCGCCGATCAGGGCGTAGTACACGCGGCGCACCCAGTCGAGGTCGGCGTCCGCGGCGAGCAGGCCGCCCTCCCTTGCGCGGGCGAGCAGTTCGAGGCAGTCCGCCGCCACTTCGTCCCAGGCCGCGGCGGCCGCGCTGCCCGGCTCGGCCGGCTGGCCGAGCGCGAAGCTCCAGGCGCCCTTCACGCGCAGCACGTTGGCGGTGATCCGGTGCAGGGCGACCAGCGGGGGAGCGGTGCCCGGGCGGCCGTCCTCGATGGCCTGCCGCAGCTGCCGTACGGCGGAGTCCGCGAGCGCGTCGACCAGCGCCTGCCGGTTGGCGAACCGGCGGTGCACGGTCGTGCGGGCCACCCCCGCGGCCTCGGCGATCTGCTCCATCGACGCGGCGGGGTCGGCGGCGAGGACACGCTCGGCCGCTTCGAGGATGACGCGGACGCTGCGCTCCGCGTCGGCACGGAGGGGGCGGGTGGTGGGTGCAGGCATGCGGCAACGATACGCGGCCGCTGCAGCTCGTGGCATAACTGCAACATTGATGTTGCAGTTAACTGAAAAACCGCTACTCTCATGTCACTGCTTCTTGAAGTTCCTGGGAGGGAAAGACCATGAACAGCACTGCGCTCATCACCGGCGCGTCCTCGGGCCTCGGCGCCGAGTTCGCCGTCCAACTGGCTGCATCCGGGCACGACTTGGTGTTGGTGGCCCGTTCGGAAGGACGCCTGCACGCACTGGCCGACCGGCTGCGCGCCGAGCACAAGGTGGCCGCGCACGTCCTGGTGCAGGACCTGGCGGAGCCGGACGCGGCCCGGCGGATCGAGGCCGAGCTGGCGGCGCGTGACCTGCGCGTGGATCTGCTGGTGAACAACGCCGGATTCGGCACCTGCGGACGCTTCGAGGACATCGACCCCGGCCGGGACCACGACCAGCTGATGGTCAACGTGGTCGCCCTGGTCGACCTGACCCACGCACTGCTGCCGGGCATGCTGGCGCGGGGCGGGGGTGCGGTGCTCAACGTCGGCTCGACGGCGGGGTTCCAGCCCGGTCCCTACTTCGCGGTCTACTCGGCGGCGAAGGCGTTCGTCCTCAACTTCTCGCTGGCGTTGCGGCAGGAGTGCCGGGGGCGCGGGATCAAGGTCCTCACCTTGTGCCCGGGCCCGGTGGAGACCGGGTTCTTCGAGGCGATCGGGACGCGGGATGCGGCGGTGACGGGGTCGTTCTCGGGCCCGGAGCCGGTGGTTCGGGCGGCCTTGCGCGCCCTGGCGAAGGACAAGGCGTACGTCACGCCGGGGTTGAGCAATGCGCTGGGCGCCCACCTGACGCCGCGGCGTCCGCGCACGCTGGTCGCGGCGATCGCCGAGCGGGTGACGCGCAAGGTGGCTTCTTCCCCCACCCCGCCCCTTCCCGAAAGACTGCCGTCGGCCTAAATCAGCTCGGCCGCGGTAGATCAGCCCGTCCGGCGTTTGAGGACAGAGGCCGGAGGCCGATTCGGGGGCCAGGGGCGCAGCCCCAAGCTGTCCGCAGGACTTTCGGGAAGGGGCGGGGTGGGGAAAGGGAATCAGCGGATCTGACGCCCGGAGATGGCCCGAGCGATCACCAGCCGCTGAATCTCACTCGTCCCCTCGAAGATCGTGTAGATCTTGGCATCCCGATACATCCGCTCCACAGGATGCTCCCGGCTGTACCCCGCACCCCCAAGCACCTGAATCGCCTTCTCCGAAGCGGCAACGGCAAGTTCCCCCGCCCGAAGCTTCGACATCGACCCCTGCCCCGCGTCGAAGACCTTGTCGTTCCGAGCCATCCACGACGCCTGCCAGATCAGCAGCCGCACCGCCTCGATCTCGGTCCGGAGGTCGGCCAGGGCGAACGCGATCGCCTGGTTCTCGATGATGGGCCGGCCGAACGCCTCACGCTCCCCGGCGTACTCGAGGGCGTACTCGTACGCGGCCCGTGCGATCCCGAGCGCCTGCGCACCCACGGTCGGCCGGCTCACCTCGAACGTGGCCATGGCGGCCTGCCCCCTGGCGCCACCCGCCGAGCCCTCCCGGGCCCGGGCCAGCCGGGCATCCAACCGCTCCTTGCCGCCGAGCAGACAGTGCCCCGGCACCCGCACGTCGTCCAGGAACACATCCGCCGTATGGGAGGCCCGAAGCCCCAACTTCTTTATCTTCTTGGCACCTTCGAGCCCGCGCGTGCCGGGCGGCACGATGAAGGCCGCCTGCCCGCGCGCGCCGAGCGAGGGTTCCACCGAGGCCACGACCACGTGCACATTCGCTATGCCGCCGTTGGTGATCCACGCCTTCTGTCCGGCCAGGACCCACTCGTCGCGCGCCTCGTCGTACCGCGCCCGCGTCCGCATCGCCGACACGTCCGAGCCGGCCTGCGGCTCCGACACGCAGAACGCCGCCACCTTCGGGTCGTCCTCGTCCCCGAAACACTGCGGCACCCACTCGGCCAACTGGTCCGGAGTGCCCGCCGAGAAGATCCCGGCCACCGCCAGGGACGTGCCGAACAGGGCCATGCCGATCCCGGCGTCGCCCCAGAAAAGCTCCTCGTTGGCTATCTGCAACGACAGCCCGCTGGGGTCGCCGAAGAGGTCGGCCAGGGACTCGAATCCGTAGAGCCCGATCTTCGCGGCCTCCTGGATCACCGGCCAGGGGGTCTCCTCGCGCTCGTCCCACTCGGCCGCCGCGGGGCGGACGACGGAGGCGGCGAAGCCGTGGACCCAGTCCCGCAAGTCCCGTTGTTCTTCTGTCAGATCCAGGGAGAAGGGCATCGTGCGAACTCCCTCACGCCTTCGGGATGTCGAAGTAGCGCGTCAGCCCGGACGCGAGCGCCACATCGCCCGCGATCTTGAGCTTGCGCATCATGAACAGGGTGACCGGGCTGGCGTTGCCGGAGACCAGCTTCAGGAACTCCGCGTCGTCCATCATCAGCGTCACGCGCGGCTCCGCGTTCGAGCGGCCGGCGGTCACCGTGCAGGTGCCCTCGTCGATCGACGTCTCGTACACCGTCTCGGTCAGTCCGTTGATCTTCCAGCGGACCAGGGCCTTGACCGAGCCCGCCGCGTCGGGCTTGAACTGCCGCTCCATGCGGCCGAAGACCTCCTGCAGGACGCGGTCGCGCAGTGCGCCGTCCTGGGCGATCTCGTTGATCTCCTTCTTCGACAGGCCCTTCACGATGCGTGCGAACTCCTCGGGGGAGATGCTCGCGAAGTCCAGATCGGCCAGGTTGTCGACGTTCTCCACGTTGCTCTCCTTGTCGCGGTCCGCCATGGAAGCCCTCCCTGATCGTCCTTACTCGCGAGTAAGCTTACTCGTAAGTCAGAAAATTGCCAGACCCATTGATTTCTGCTTACGCATCGGTAAGTTGACGTCTGCGTAAAGAAGTTCGGAGCACGGCACGGCACACCAGTGAACGTCGACCACGGAGCCGCGACCCATGGGCGTACGCAAGGACTTGAAGAAGGCGAAGCAGCACAGCGACCTGGCGGCGCGCGTGCACACCGAGCTCGTCCGGGAGGACGGCGTCGTGCGCGAGGTGCGCACCGAACGCCTCGCCGCGGAGCCCGGTTCCGGCTCCATCGCCGACATCCCCTTCACCAACGCCGCCGAGGACCCCACCGCGGTCGTCCTGCGCCGCAAGGAAGCCGGCAAGTGGCGCCCGGTGTCCGCGGCGTCCTTCGCCCGTGAAGTCACCGCCGCCGCAAAGGGGTTGATCGCCGCGGGCCTGGAGCCGGGCGGCCGGGTCGCCCTGATGTCGCGCACCCGCTACGAGTGGGCGGTCCTCGACTTCGCCATCTGGGCGGCCGGTGGTCAGACCGTCCCCGTCTACGCGACCTCCTCGGCCGAACAGATCGAGTGGATCGTCCAGGACTCCGGCGCCCGCTTCCTGATCGCCGAGACCGCCGAGAACGTGGCGACGGTGCAGAGCGCGGCCGAACGGCTGCCAGAGCCGCCCCGGGTCTGGGAACTCGACTCGGGCGCGATGTTCGAACTCGCCACCATCGGGCGGGAGATACCCGACGACGAGGTGGCCAAGCGGCGGGCCACGCTCACCCCCGACACCATCGCGACCGTCTGCTACACCTCCGGGACGACCGGCAAGCCCAAGGGCTGCGTCCTCACCCACGGCAATCTGCACGCCGAGGCTGCGAACACCGTCGACCTGCTGCACCCCATCTTCAAGGAGGTCACGGGCCAGGTCGCCTCGACCCTCCTCTTCCTGCCGCTCGCCCACATCCTGGGCCGCACCATCCAGATCGCCTGCATGCTCGCGCGCATCGAACTGGGCCACTGCCCGAGCATCAAGCCCGACGAACTCCGCCCCGAACTGCGCACGCTCAGGCCGACGTTCATCGTCGGGGTGCCGTACCTCTTCGAGAAGATCCACGACACCGGCCGTGCGACGGCGGAGAAGCTGGGACGCGGCGCGTCCTTCGAGCGGGCCGACCGGATCGGGGTGCGCTTCGGGGAGGCGTACCTCAACAAGTTCCTGGAGACCGGCAAGGGCCCCTCGCTCGGCCTCTATCTCGCCTGGGCGCTCTACGACCTGCTCGTCTACCGCCGCGTCCGCAAGGAGATCGGCGGCAGGCTGCGCTACGCGATCAGCGGCGGCTCGCCCCTGGACCACCGTCTCAACCTCTTCTTCTACGCCGCCGGAATCATCATCTACGAGGGCTACGGCCTGACCGAGACCTCCGCGGCCGCCACCATCACGCCCCCGCTCAAGCCCCGCCCGGGCACTGTCGGCCTTCCCGTGCCCGGCACCGCGGTCCGCATCGCCGACGACGGCGAGGTGCTCATCAAGGGCGGCATCGTCTTCCGCTCGTACTGGAACAACCCCGAGGCCACCCAAGAGGCCCTGGACGACGGCTGGTTCGCGACCGGTGACCTCGGCGAGCTCGACGACGACGGCTATCTCAGGATCACCGGCCGCAAGAAGGACATCCTCGTCACCAGCGGCGGCAAGAACGTCTCGCCCGCGATCCTGGAGGACCGGCTGCGCAGCCGCCCGCCGGTCGGACAGTGCATCGTCGTCGGCGACAACCGCTCCTACATCGCCGCCGTGATCACCCTGGAGCCGGACGCCGTCGAGCACTGGCTGTCCGTACGCAAGATGCCCAAGGACACCCCGATGGCCGAGGTCGCCGCCGACCCGCGGATGATCGCCGCCGTCCAGAAGGCCGTGGACTACGCCAACGAGGCGGTCTCGCGCGCCGAGTCGATCCGCAAATTCACCCTCGTCGAGGGCGAGTTCACGGAGGACAACGGGCTGCTCACGCCCTCCCTGAAGATCAAGCGGCATGCGGTCGCGGCGGCGTACGCGGAGGAGATCGAGGAGCTCTACCGTGGCTGATCCGGCCGCGTACGACTATGACGTCATCGTCGTAGGGTCCGGATTCGGCGGCTCGGCGGCGGCGTTACGGCTGACCGAGAAGGGCTATCGGGTCGGGATCCTGGAGGCGGGCCGCCGCTTCAACCGCGAGGAACTGCCCACCAGTTCGATGAAGCTGCGGGACTACCTGTGGGCGCCGCGACTCGGTCTGTACGGCATCCAGCGCATCCACCTCCTTCGCAATGTCATGGTCCTCGCGGGCGCCGGCGTCGGCGGCGGCTCGCTCAACTACGCCAACACCCTGTACGTCCCACCACCCGCCTTCTTCCAGGACGAGCAGTGGGCGGACATCACCGACTGGCAGACCGAGCTCGCCCCCTATTACGACCAGGCCCGGCGGATGCTCGGCGTGCGCCGCAACCCCACCACCACGGAGGCCGACGAACACCTGCGCGCGGTCGCCGACACCATGGGAGTGGGCGACACCTTCCAACTCACCCCGGTCGGCGTGTTCTTCGGTGACGGCGAGGACGCGGAAGGCACGACGAAGGCGGCCCCCGGGCAGGAGGCCGCCGACCCCTACTTCGGCGGGGCGGGTCCGGCCCGCACGGCCTGTGTGGAGTGCGGCTCGTGCATGACCGGCTGCCGGTTCGGCGCCAAGAACACCCTCACGGAGAACTACCTCCACCTCGCCGAGCGGGCGGGCGCGGTGATCCACCCCCTCACCACCGTCACGGCGGTCAACGAAGTAATGCCGTCAGGCACACGCGAGGACGAGGCGGGTGCCTTCGAGGTGGAGGCCGTCCCGACCGGTCGCCGGCGTCGCGGCCGCAAGGTGCTGCGCGCCCGGCACGTGGTGCTCGCGGCGGGAACGTACGGCACCCAGACCCTGCTCCACGGAATGCGGGACCGCGGACTGCTCCCGCGTCTCTCCGACCGCCTCGGCGAACTGACCCGCACCAACTCCGAAGCGCTGGTGGGGGCGTTGACGTTCCCGCGCCGCTACCGCAAGGCGCGCGGGGCGGACGCGGGGGAGCCCGACTTCACCCGGGGCGTCGCCATCACCTCATCCATCCACCCCACCCCCACCACCCACATCGAGAACGTCCGCTACGGCAAGGGCTCGAACCTCATGGCCCTGATCTGCGTCCCGCAGTACGCCCAGAACCTGCCCAAGCCGATCGCCGCGGCCCTCGCCTTCGCCCGGCACCCGCTCCTGGTGGCCCGCACGGCGACGACGTACCGCTGGTCGGAGCGGACCATCATCGGCCTGGTCATGCAGACCCTCGACAACTCGCTCACGACCCGCCTCGGCCGACGGGGACGGCTGACCGCCGAACAGGGCCACGGCGCCCCCAACCCCGTGCACATCCCGGAGGGCTGGACGGCGGCCGGCCTCCTCGCCGAACGCATCGGCGGCTTCGCGGGCACCAACCTCGGCGAACTCGTCGGCAGACCGCTGACCGCGCACTTCCTGGGCGGCTGCCCGATCGGGGAGTCTGCGGAGGCAGGGGTGATCGATCCGTACCACCGGCTGTACGGGTATCCCGGCATCTCGGTGGTGGACGGGTCGGCGGTCTCCGCGAACCTGGGCGTGAACCCGTCCCTGACCATCACCGCCCAGGCGGAGCGGGCGATGTCGCTGTGGCCGAACAAGGGGGAGACGGACCCGCGGCCGTCGCAGGGTGCGGCCTATGCGCAGGTCAGGCCGGTCCCGCCGGTGCGGCCCGCCGTGCCGTCCACCGCGTACGGGGCCCTTCGCCTGCCGAAATGACCCTGTGGCAGGCCTTTGGTCACGGCCAGTCGGGCCCTTCGCCGTGCTTTCCCCGGGTCCAGGTGGCCAACACTGGGCATTGAGCGAACTTACGGTTCCGTAAGTTACGGATGCGAGCGATGAGGTAGAGCATGCCGATGGCCACGGCGAACAGGGCGCTTCCCCAGGTGATCCAGGGCGGAATGGGCGTCGGCGTCTCCGGCTGGCAGCTCGCCCGCGCGGTGTCCCGCACCGGCCAGCTCGGCGTGGTCTCCGGCACGGCCCTCGACGCGGTCCTCGCGCGGCGGCTGCAGGTGGGGGACCCGGGCGGCGACGTGCGGCGCGCGCTCGCCGCGTTCCCCGTGCCGGAGTTGGCGGCCGCGGTTCTCGAACGCTTCTACGTTCCCGGGGGCGTCGCCGCATCGGAGCGCTTCCGGACCGAGCCCAAGCTCCGGGTGGAGAAGGGCGAGGCGGCCGAACTGCTCACCGTGCTCGGCAACTTCGTAGAGGTGTGGCTCGCGAAGGAAGGCCACGACGGGCTGGTCGGCATCAACTATCTCGAAAAGATCCAACTGGGCGTCGCACCCGGGATGTTCGGGGCGATACTCGCCGGAGTGGACTGCGTACTGGTCGGCGCGGGAGTGCCGGGGCACATCCCGGATCTGGCGACGCGCCTTGCCCGGATGGAGCCGGTGACCGTACGGATCACGGTCGACGGCGACGAGGAGGCGTACGCGTACGACTTCGATCCGCGTGCCGTGCTGGGCGCGGTGGCTCGTCCGGAAGGCGAGGGGTGCGGGGGCGGCGACGGTCATTCCTGCCAGTGCGGCGGAGATGGCGGCGGCGAGGCGAAGCCGCGCGGGGTGCGGCGCGTGCAGTCCGTGGAGATCAGGTCCCGGCCGCCCGAGGCTGCGGGAACTGCCGTTCCTGCCGGCCTGGTTGATGGTTTGGCTCGCCCGGACGTACTCGCGATCGTGTCCCTCCCCGTGCTCGCCTCCTACCTGGCCCGCTCCGAGGCGACCCGCCCCGACGGCTTCGTCATCGAGACGCACGGCGCGGGCGGCCACAGCGCGCCGCCCCGCGGGGCCATGAAGCTCGACTCGGACGGCGATCCCGTCTACGGCCCGCGTGACTTCCCGGACCTGGCGAAGATGGCCGCGCTCGGCATCCCGTTCTGGCTGGCCGGCGGCACCGCCCACCCCACGCGGCTCGCCGCGGCGCGGGCGGCGGGGGCGGCCGGGGTGCAGGTCGGCAGCGTCTTCGCGCTCTGCGAGGACTCGGGCATGGAGGCCTCACTGCGCGGCTCCCTGAAGGAGCGGGCCCGCGCCGGGACGCTCCGGGTGCGCAACGACCCGGCCGCGTCGCCGACGAGCTTCCCCTTCAAGGTGGCCGAACTCCCGGGAACGCTCTCGGAGTCCGACGTCCGCGCGTCCCGGCGCCGGGTCTGCGACCTGGGCTATCTCCGTACGCCGTACCGGACCGAGAAGGGCGCGATCGGCTACCGCTGCTCGGCCGAGCCGGAGGCGGCGTACGTCCGCAAGGGCGGGACCGCAACGGACACCGAGGGCCGGGTCTGCCTCTGCAACGGCCTGCTGGCAACGATCGGCCTGGGCCAGAAGCGCCCGGGCGGCACGGTGGAACCGCCGGTCCTCACGCTGGGCCAAGACCTGGACTTCTTGGGCGAGTTGAGCCCCGAGGGTGAGGCGTACGGGGCGTTCGACGTGGTGGAGTGGCTGCTTTCCAGCTCGTCCGTCTCCACCAGCCCGTCCGTCTCCACCAGCCCGTCCGGCGTTTGAGGACAGTCTTTTGAAGCCGGCGGCAGCCTTAAGGGAAGGGGCGGGGTGGGGAAAACTCCCTAACCCCGCACCCCACTGAGCCGCGCATACACCACGGTGTTGGCCAAATACCCACCCGCGGCCCGCGAATACGCCCCACCACACGTGATCACCCGAAGCTCGGGCCGAGACGAGTTGCCATAAACCTGAGCATCCGGAAACGCACTGCCCTCATGCAGGGCAACGCTCTCCACCGTGAACAACGCCGTACGCCCGTCCTCCCGATCGACCTCGATCACATCACCCCGCCCGAGCGCCCCCAGCTTGTAGAAGACGGCCGGCCCGGTCGCGGAGTCCAGATGGCCCACGGTCACGGCCGTGCCGGTCGACCCGGGCGCCACCCCGCGCTCGTACCACCCCGCCAGATACGGATCGCTGGCCGGCGGCACATCGAGCGACCCGTCCGGCGCGAGGCCGAGACCGATCAGCGGCGCCTCCACATGGATCGCGGGGATCCGGATCCGCAGCGGCCGCGACGCGGGCAGCGCGGGATGCGCCTCGCCGTGCACGGCGGCCCGGGCCTTCGCCGTGGCCGGGCGGGGCGGCGGTTCCGGGGCGCGGGCTCCCTCGGCCATCAGCCAGGATCCGACCAGCACACCGAGCGCGGTGAGCCCGGCCAACGGCACCTGGACGCGGTGGCCGCGCCAGCCACGGCGCCGACGGTCCACAAGGCGACTTCGCGATCGGGGCACGGGCTGACCTCCGGGCGTACTCGGCAACGTACGAGGACGAATGGGCGACGTACGGAGAAGGACGTCGTGAAAGGAACCGTCGTGAAAGGAACCTCCGCCCCGGCCCCGGCGCGAGCCAGGAGACCGGAGCGGAGCCGTACTCACCGGCTCACACGGGAGGCAGCGTCCGCCGGCTGCGGCGCCGACGCATCAGCCACGTACCGCCGACCCCGGTGACCACCGCGAGCGCGGCGCCCGCGGCGATCTGCCCGGCGGTGTCCCCGTGCGCACCGCCGCCGAGACCACCGCGCGCCAGGCCCCTGGGCACGGAGGTGGAGGTGGGCCGCGGTGTGGGCGAGGCCGTGGACCCGGAGACGGTGACCTGGGCCGCACCGGCCGAGGCACCGCCGGAGCAGACCACGGCCACGGTGTGTGTCCCTGGACTGACGCCGGTCCATGAGGCGCTCTGGCTGGAGCTGCCGCCCGCGAGGTCGACCTGCTTGCCCTGGGCGAAGTTCGCGCTGCCGTTGCTCATCAGCGCGGCCTTGCCCCCGCTCGGGCATGCGGTGGTGGAGACCATCACGGTCGTCCCGGTGACGCTGACACTGATGCCGCCACCCGCAGCGGTCGCGGGACCTGCGGCCAGGGCGAGCGGTACCGCGACGGCGGCGACGACCAGACCGGAGCGCGGGGATATTCGGATAGTGCGCATGAGCATGCCCTCCACCGAAGCCCGGGTGGCGGCGCTTCCGAAGAGCCGCCAGAGGTGGGGGAGGCCCGTGCTCCGTGCCATCGAGCCAATGCCGTCAGCGAGGACCGCGCATGCGGAGGGCGCCGCGCGGTCCTCGTGCGGGTGACTTGCTCAGCCGGATGGCCTTACGCCCGGCCGGACTCCGGGGTGTCGCCGGGCTCCGGCGTGTCGAACGTGTAAGGCGCGGAGATGACCTCCATGCCGTGCCCGCCCGGATCGAGGAAGTAGACGCCTCGTCCGCCGTGGTTGTGGTTGATCTCGCCGGGCTGCTTGAAGTGCGGGTCCGCCCAGTACTCGATCCCGGCTTCCTTGATCCGGGCGAAGACGCCGTCGAACTCGTCCTCGGTCACGAGGAAGGCGTAGTGCTGGGAGGCGAGGGGATGCTCGGCGGGCAGGGACACGTAGTCCAGGGTGACGCCGTTGGCGGTGGAGACGGGGACGAACGGTCCCCAAGGGGTACCGACCTCGAGGTCCAGGATGCGGGCCAGGAATTCGGCCGAGGCCCGGTTGTCACGGGCGAAGACGATCGTGTGGTTCAACTCGACTGACACGGTGGGAATGCCTCCATAAGGCACTCACGGGCTACCTCCACGCCTCACCCGGCCGGTGACCGACGCGCGATGCCGTCCGGGGATCTTACGTTCGGCCGCCGACGCGCTCAAGGGAGATATTCCAGCCATCGCATTTGAGCCCACCCGGCACCTTCTCGACCCGCCCGGCACCTTCTCGACCCGCGCGGCATTCCTTCAGCCCGTCCGGCGTTTGAGGACAGTCTTTGAAGTCGGCGGCAGCCTCTCGGGAAGGGGCGGGGCGGGGAGAAAGAAGCAGCCCGCCCACGGACACCCCGCCGCCCCGGATAGCCCACTCGGCCCCCCACCAGGATGCGACGTCATGCCCCGCATGGTCGATTGGGCCCCAATGACGGAGTGGTGAGGGACAGGGGCTGAACTCATGGATCTGGAAGCCAAGGTCGACGGCCTGATGGACGGCCTCAAGGCGGACCTGGAGAAGGTGGCGAGGATCCCCTCGATCGCGTTCCCCGGCTTCCCGAAGGAGCCCGTGGAGGAATGCCACGACCTGGTGGTCCAGCTCCTCCAGGACGCCGGCGTCCAGAACATCGAGCGCATCGACCTCCCGGACACCTCCCCGGTGATCTACGGCGAGATCCCCCCGCCGGACCCCTCCGCCCCGACCGTCCTCCTCTACAGCCACTACGACGTCCAGCCTGCCGGCGACGAATCCCTGTGGCTCTCCCCGCCGTTCGAGCCGACCCCCGTCGAGGGTGGTCTGCGGGCCCGCGGCATCGCCGACGACAAGGCCAACCTCATCGCCCACCTCGGCATGCTGCGGGTGTACGAGGGCCGCCCCCCGGTCGGCATCAAGGTCGTCATGGAGGGCCAGGAGGAGTACGGCAGCCCCTTCGACGACTACCCGCCGACCGACCCCGACCGCTTCGCCTGCGACGCCATGGTCATCGCCGACCTCGGCAACCTCCGTCCCGGCACCCCCACCCTCACCACCGGGCTGCGCGGCGCCTGCGAGGTGATGGTCGAGGTCCGCACGCTCGAAGAGCCCCGGCACAGCGGCGAGTTCGGCGGGGCCGCGCCCGACGCGCTGCTCGTCCTGCTCAAGGCCCTGGCCACGCTGCACGACGAGCACGGCGATGTGGCCGTGGCCGGGCTGCGCAGGGAGCCGTGGAGCGGGGCCGGCTACACGGACGACGAGTTCCGCTCCCTCGCCGGCATCGAGGGCGACCTGCCGCTGATCGGCTCCGGCGGTCTCGGCGAACGCCTGTGGAGCGGGCCCGCCATCACCGTCATCGGCCTGGACGCGCCCAGCGTCGAACATGCCGCATCGGCCGTGGTGCCGTACGCCCGGGCGAAATTGAATCTGCGCTTCCACCCGCTGCAGGACCCCAAGGAGGCCCGCGAGAAGCTCGTCGAGCATCTGCGCGCGCAGACTCCGTACGGCATCCCGCTCACCGTCACCCCCGGCGACACCGGCCCCGGCTACGAGGCGCAGACCGGCGGACCCGCGTACGAGGCGGCCCGTACGGCGCTCAAGGAAGCCTGGGGCACCGACGCCCAGTACGTCGCGACCGGTGGCTCGATCCCCCTGGTCAACGGCCTCGCGCAGGCCGCCCCCGGCGCGGAGGTGCTGCTCTTCGGCGCCCAGGACAGCATGTGCAACCTGCACGCCCCGAACGAACGGGTCCTGTTCAGCGAGGTACGCAACACGGTCGTGGCGATGGCCGCGTTCGTACGCGAATACGCCGCAGACTTCCGCGCGACGGGAGCCGGACAGTGAGCGACGCGGGAGACACCAGAGACACGGGAGACACCAGAGACACGGGAGACACCGAAGGCATCGGCGGCACCACGACCGCCACCGAGGAGCCGGAAGCCCCGCAGAAGAAGGGCTTCACCTTCCCCAGCGCCCTGACGATCCTCGCGATCGTCACGGTCGCCGTCTGGCTCCTGGCCTTCCTCATCCCCTCCGGCCAGTACAACCGCAACGCCGACGGCGCCCCCGTCGAGGGCACGTACCACCGCGTTCCGTCCGGCCAGAGCTTCGTCGACAAGCTCAACGACCTCTTCCTCTCGCCGGTCAACGGCCTCTACGGCGTGCAGGACACCAAGACCGGCCAGGTCGGCCCGTCGATGACGGGCGAGCTGTACGGCAGCGCGGGCGTCTTCCTCTTCGTGCTCGCCATCGGCGCCTTCATCACCGTCGTCTTCGCCACCGGCGCCCTCGACCGCGGCATCGCCCGCCTCGCCCACAAGCTGCGCGACCGCGGCGCTCTGCTCATCGCGGGCGTGATGCTGGTGTTCTCGGTCCTCGGCACCGTCGAGGGCTTCGCCGAGGAGACGCTCGGCTTCTACGGCCTGCTTGTCCCGATGATGCTCGCGCTCGGCTACGACCGAATGGTCGCGGTCGGCGCCTCCATCCTCGGCGCGGGCGTCGGCGTGCTCTGCTCCACGGTCAACCCCTTCGCGACCGGAGTGGCCTCCTCCGCCGCCGACATCTCGCTGGGCGACGGCATCGTGCTGCGCTTCTTCATGTGGGCGGTCCTCACGGCCGTCACCATCCTGTACGTCATCCGCTATGCGAAGCGCGTACAGAAGAACCCCGACCACTCGATCTGCGGATTCCTGCCCGGCGACCGCGAGCAGACGGCGACCGACGCGGGCGAGGCGCCCGAGCTGACGCGGCTGCACAAGGGCGTGCTCATCATGGTGGGCCTGGTCTTCGCCTTCATGATCTTCTCGGTGGTGCCCTGGTCGAGCGCCCTCACCGGCAAGGCGGACGCCAAGCCGTACGGCTTCGAACTCGACTGGTCCTTCGCGCAGTTGTCGGCGCTGTTCCTGTGCGCGGCCGTGCTCGTCGGCCTGGTGGCCCGCATGGGCGAGGCGAAGCTCAGCTCCACGATCATTCAGGGTGCGGGCGACTTCATCTCGCCGGCGCTCGTCATCATGCTGGCCCGCGGCGTCACGGTCATCATGAACAACTCGAAGATCACCGACACCGTGCTCCACTCCATCGAAGGCGTGGTCAAGGGCACTTCATCGGCGCTCTTCGGCATCATCGTCTTCCTGGTGAACCTGCCCCTCGCCTTCCTCATCCCCTCCACCTCCGGCCACGCGACCCTCGCCATGCCGATCCTCGCGCCGCTCGCCGACTTCGCGGGCGTCTCGCGCGCGATGGTCGTCACGGCCTGGGAGGCGGCGAGCGGCTGGATGAACCTCTGGGTACCGACGACGGCCGTGACCATCGGTGGTGTGGCCCTCGCCAAGGTCGGCTACGACAAGTACCTGCGGTTCGTCTGGCCGTTGCTGGCGATTCTGTTCGTGCTGATCTGCGGGTTCGTGGCGTTCGGCGCGGCGTTCACCTAGAGGTTCATGGCGTACGTCCGGCGGCTTGGATGCCTAGACGTTCATGCCGTACGTCAAGAACACCGACTTCTCCCCGTGCCGGTCGTAGACGGCCCGCGCCCGGTAGTTGTTCTCGGCCGTACGCCAACGAACCGAGCTCCAGCCCTCGTCACGGGCGGCTTGCTTCAGCGCCTCGAAGAGTGCGTCGACCACGCCGCCGCCCCGGTGCGCGGGGTCCACGAACAGGTCGTCGAGGAAGCCGCGCGTCCCCATCAGCGGCGAGTCCTCCGGCCGGTAGTGGGCGAGCCCGACGGGCGTGCCGTCCGCGTCCCGGGCGATGAGGCACTTGGTCGGCCGCGCGGGGTCGTGGATCCAGGACCAGGCCTGCTCGTACTCGGCGTCGCCCAGCTCGACCGCGTAGAACTCGGCGTATCCCGCGAAGAGTTCACGCCACTTGGCGTGGTCCTCGGGGCGGGCGGGGGAGACGGTGACGGCGTTGGAGTCGATCATGACCGGGAGGCTAGCCGCCATTTCGCACTAGCGTCAACTAAATTATGCACTAGTGCATTAGCGATACTGGCGCCGGAATATGGCTCGTCACCTTCTCCGCGTCGCTGTAGCCTCCGCGCCGTGAACTTCGCCGCGTATCGAAAGGTGTTCGCCACACCGGGGCTGCGGTCCCTGATGGTGGTCGGGCTGCTGGCCAAGATGCCGGGGCTCGGCATCCCCGCGGTCGTCGTCCTCCATGTCTCGGGCAACCTCGGGCTCGGCTTCGGGCTCGGCGGTCTGGTCACCGCCGCCTGGACGGTGGGCGCGGGCATCGGGTCGCCGCTCGAGGGCCGGGCGATGGACAAGTGGGGGCTGCGGCCACTGATTGCGGCGGTCGTCCTGGTCCAGGGCGCGTTCTGGGGCGCGGGTCCGTTCCTGCCCTACCCGGCCCTGCTCTGCGCGTCCTTCGCCGCGGGCCTGGTGACGCTCCCCGCCTTCACCATCATCCGGATCGCGCTGGCCGTCATGGTCCCGCAGGACATCCGGCACACCGCCTACGTCGCCGACTCACTCACCACGGACCTCGCCTACATGGCCGGTCCTTCACTGGGCGTACTCCTGGCCTCCCAGGCCTCACCGGCCACGGCGTTCTTCGTCATGGGAGGCCTGCTCGTCCTGTCCGCCGTGGCCTACGCGGTCCTCAACCCGCCGGTCCGCGGAGCGAGTTCGCAGGACCCGACATCGAGCGGCGTACGGCTACGGGACTGGATGACCCCGCAGATGCTGGGCGTGCTGGTGGCGACAGCCGGCATCTGCCTGGCCGTGGTCGGCCTGGAGGTGGCGGCCATCGGAACCCTCCAGGACAGGGGCGAGATCCAGTGGACCTGGGTGTTCCTGATCGGCTGCGGCGCGGCTTCGATCGCGGGCGGACTCGTCTATGGTGCGATGCCCCGCCCGCCCTCGGTCCTCCTGATCACCATCCTCCTCGGCCTCCTCCTGATCCCGGTCGGCCTCGCCCCCGACTGGGTCTGGCTCTGCGTCCTCGTCCTGCCCGCCAACGCGATGTGCGCGCCCGCCCTCTCCGGTACGGCGGACCTGGTCAGCCGCCTCGCCCCGGAAGGAAGCCGCGGTGCCGCCATGGGCACCTACGCCAGCGCCCTCCTGATCGGCAGCGCAGCCGGCTCCCCCCTCGCGGGAGCGTCCCTGGACCTGTCGGGCCCGTTCCTGGCGTTCGCCTCGGTGGGGGCGGCGTGTGCGGTGGCGGGTGGGGTCGCGTGGGTGGGGGAGGGGCGGTGGGGCGGGACTCCCGCGGTCGCCGCCGACGAACCCGGTGGCGTACGGGGAATTCCCACTCCGTAGCAGACGTAAGGGACTTGGGCCCTGCAGGACGGCGGCCTGCAGGGCCTACAGAAACTGGTCGTCCAGGCCTTCGTGCGATCAGGGCAGGGCGCGTCCTGGCTCCGGCACCGCGGCGGCCCCCAACTCCTGTGCCGTGACCGCGGTGTCATCGGCGATGAGGTGAGCGAGGAGGATGGCCGTCGCCCGCTTGCTGAGGGCGCGGGCCACGGTGACGAGGCGGCCGTGCTCTTCGGCGGGCAAGGACAGCGCGACGGCCGACGCCCGGCCGGGCATGCCGAGCGAGTAGGCGACGCACACTTCCTTGCTCGAGTACTCGAGGAGGTCGAACTGCGCGGCGTGAGGTCCGTGTCCATCGAGCTCCTCGACCAGGTCGCGGGGGTCGGTGATGGTTCGCTCGGTGAGCTGGATCGAGGGGTAGCGCGCCAGGTGCTCCATGCGGGTGTTGAAGTCGAGTTGGGCGAGGAGGCACTTGCCGACCGCGCTGGCGTGGCCGGTGTCGGTGAAGGGTGCCCACTCCTCGACCGGGGGAGCGGTGTGGCTGTACGCGGCATCGAGGATATGGATCTCCCCGTCGGTGTAACTGCTGAGGTAGATCGCGGCGCCGAGTTCGTCGCGCAGCTCGGCCAGCGCTCTCTGGAGCAGGCCGGGGTCCCGGTGCGTGGTCATCCTCATCACCGCACCGGCGTGGTGAGCACCGCCGACAGTGGTGATGAGGCCCTGGTCCCGCAGCCAGTCCAGCAAACGGATGGTGGTGTTCATCGACATGCGTGCCCGCTGCGCGAGGGCGTGGGTGTCGATGCCGTCCGCGCTGTTGATGAGGTGCAGCAGATCCCTGGCCTGCTGCGCCGCCTGCCATGCGCGGGGTGGCGTGGTGAGCTCCGGGCGGTTGCGCCCCATGTCGTTGAGGACGGCCGACCGCAGCGCGTTCGCCGACCACCACGGCTCTTGCGACGTTGCCGGGGAGCCATCGTTCGGGATGCCGGGGCCGATCTGCATGTCGCGGTCACCGGGGAGCCAGAGCGTTGAGGCGTGCCGTCGCAGACCGGCGGAACTGCGTTGATCGTCTGTGTGATTCGGGGGTGGCACCATGCGTTCGTGGCGGGCCTCCCTTACCAGGGGCGGCAGCGGAGGGGCCGGCACGGGGACCAGTTGCGGGGGACCGACCGCCGTGCCGGGCTCGGGCGCGCGCTCCGAAGGCACCTCTTGCGAGGCCGGCAGGTCCTCGCTGACGCCGAGCAGGCGGCGGGCCTCGTCGAAGTATTCGACGTCCTCGACCGGCGGAGCCTCCGCTTCCGTGGTGGGGCGCCGGTGGGCGAGCGAACGCAGCAGCCGGGCCGCGTCTCCGTGCCCCAGCCGTGCAGACTCGGCGATCAGGAACCATGCGTCATGGGTCCAGTCCTGGCCGGCCCGCAGAGCCACAACGGCCAATCGGAACAGTGCTCCTGGGTGGCCGGACGCAGCGGCGTCCCCCAACCAGTCGGCCGCCTGCTGCAGTTCACCGCGTGCCAGTGCGCGCGAGCCCAGCCGGTACAGCGAGTTCGCCTGCTGCCGCACCGAGCGATCCGGCTCCACGCGCTCGGCCGGGCCGCCGAAGTCACCGTCGGCGCGGCACCAGTAGTCCGGCGGTCCCGCCAACCTGCCCATCAGTTCCAGGAGTCCGGCAGGGAGAGGTGGTGCCTGGCCGCTGTCACTGCCCTCGTTGAAGTGGCTCACACCCGTCCCCCGTCCTTCTTCACGCATCGGTTCTTGCTCCGGTGCTGGTCTCTGATGAACTTCGCCAGCGCCTGCCGGAGAGCGACCACCGCCTTGTGCCGGTCCCGATGGATCTGGTCGGCGCGCATCCCGAGGACAGTGGCGATCTCGAGGTCGGTCATCCCGCGGCTCTGCAGGTCCACCACCTGTCGGCGTTGGCTGGGTGGCATCGCCTCGATCGCCGGCCACACCAGGTCCTCCAGGACGTCGACGCTGTGCACCGGTGAGTCGTCGTCGCGTTGTTCCGGCAGGATCGCCTGCAGATCATTTCCGACCAAGTCCAGCCGTCGATGCGTACGCAGACGGTCCCGGGCGAGGTTCCATGCGGCTGTTGCCAGATACGCCCGAACGTTGACATCGTCGTCCAGCTCACCGGCTTGGAGACGTCGTGCCACGCTGAGGAAGGCTTCCTGCGCTATGTCCTGGCAGGCGTGGAGCGACAGCGTTCTGCCTGTCCTCCTTCGCAACGACCGGGGCATGTAGTTCATGAACGGCTCGTAATAGTCGAGCAGTTGCTGCCCCGGGCCGCTGTCCACGGCGAAGCTCTCTGAACGCGCCTCACCGCCTACCACGGAACCCCTCCTTCGCACGGGTGCAGACGACGCACCTGGCAGGCCCCGGCCCGACGTGAACGGTGATCGCGACGTCCTGAGTGCCAAAGACGTCCACCCGTACGCCCGGTTCTGTCTGCCCGACGGCAGGAGCCCGTGTCGCCGGCCCCCTCCCGGTCCGCTGCCGTTCCGGACGGCCGGAAAGCAGGGCGGCAAGCACGGGAGCCAGACCGCTCACCACGACCGAGGCAAACCCGGCCCAATCGAAGGACGCCGTCATGTGAGTTGATCTCCATCCATTCCGAAAGGACGCGCATCACGCTTCACCCTCCCGACGGCCCACCACGCCCTGTTCTCCCTCCGGGATCACAAGCAACCTGGAAAAGACAGCTACGGATGCGGATGCGATCGGAAGTGCGCGAGGGCTGGAAGGTGTGGTTCCAAGGGGAGCTCCGGTGTGTGCTCCAGGGCAGGCAGGGCCTTGGGAGGCACCTGGTGTCTCGTGCCTGATGCCTGATGCCTGATGTCTGGTGCCTGGCTGGGCATGCTTGCTCTGATCCAGGCCTCGCGCAGCGCGGCAACCGCGGTGCGGGCCTTCGCGGGAGCCATCCTCATCGTGTCGGCGGCGAGTTGGCGCACCCGGATGGATCTCACCCGAACCCGATCCAAATATTTCGCGGTTCGGAGGTCTGCGAATGTCGAGAACGTGCCACCGGCTCCGTCCCAGGGACATCAGCGGCCACCACCGGCCGCACGACGAAGAAGGAGAAGCCAGCATGGCGATTCAGCGGATGGACAACGTCGGCATCGTCGTCGAGGACATGGAGGCCGCCATCGCGTTCTTCGTGGAACTCGGTATGGAGCTGGAGGGCAGGGCGGAGGTCAAGGGCCTCGTCGCCGACCAGTGCACCGGGCTCGACGGCGTCCACTGCGACATCGCGATGCTCCGCACCCCGGACGGACACAGCCGGCTCGAACTGTCGAAGTACCGCACCCCCGCGGCAATCAGCACCGAGCCGCGCAACAAGCCGCACAACATCCTGGGCACGCACCGCGTCATGTTCGCCGTCGACGGCCTCGAAGACACCGTCGCCCGCCTGCGCCCGCACGGCGCCGAAGTCATCGGCGAGATCGCCCGGTTCGAGGACAGCTATCTGCTCTGCTACGTCCGCGGCCCGGAGGGCATCATCGTCGGGCTGGCCGAGCAACTGAGCTGAGGGGGAGGATCCGACCGATTCTCGGCCCGACCACATCTCCAGCCGCGACAAGCCGCGGAAGCCGGCGCCCGGCCAGCCGGGTCCACCACTTACGCACCCACTACCGCTGCCCCGCTACGTTGCCCTGACCAGCAAGAGGGCCCTCCTGGGCGGAGGGCCGAAGCGGGCTGGGCTGAAGCGCCCCCGGCAGGACTCGAACCTGCGGCCAAGCGCTTAGAAGGCGCCTGCTCTATCCACTGAGCTACGGGGGCCGGGTGGTGGCCGGTGGCCTGGAGCCCGGGTGTGGGGCAGATCCGTGACCTTGCCGGGGACAAGGATAGGGCTCCCGGGTCCTTGTCCCTGTTGCTTCGCCTGCGCGGCACCATGTGGAGGTTCAGTGAAGCGGTCCTGATAATCGCAGGCAGGTACGAATCTCGCAGCGCTTTTGGCGTCTGACGCCCCGGGTGTTGTGCACTCGTTATGCCTGCGCCCCAGTCGTCCCCTCTGTCTCAAGTGTCCGGTAGGAGTCCGATCGGCGCGCAGAAGGGGGCATATCCTTCAGAAAGTCGGCAAAATTGGGCATTCTTCGCATGTGGTGACCTTGGACGTACGGCCTCAGCTGCTCGACGCACTCTCCGCCCTGCGCGACCGTGTCGCCGCCGCGCGCTTTCCGCTTCCCTTGGTGGGCGCACCGCGTGCGCGGGCCAACCGGGACGAGCTGCTCGCGCAGCTCGACGACTATTTGGTGCCCCGGCTGCGGCAGCCCGAAGCGCCGCTCCTCGTGGTGATCGGGGGGTCGACCGGGGCGGGCAAGTCGACGCTGGTCAACTCGCTGGTGGGGCGGCAGGTCAGTGAGGCGGGGGTGCTGCGGCCGACGACGCGCACGCCGGTGCTCGTGTGCAACCCGGATGATCATCATTGGTTCGCGGGGCATCGGGTGCTGCCCGATCTCACCCGGGAATGGGTGCCTCAGGAGGAGGCGCAGGAGGGCGGCGGGGGACGCCGGCGGGACAAACCGGTCAAGGGTGCGGAGCGGGTGCTGCGGATCGAGACCGCGGCCACGCTGCCGCGCGGACTGGCCCTCCTGGACGCGCCCGACATCGATTCGCTGCTCGCCGACAACCGCGTACTGGCGGCGGAGTTGATCTGTGCTGCCGATGTGTGGGTGATGGTGACGACCGCTGCGAGATACGCCGACGCGGTTCCGTGGCATCTGCTGCGGACCGCCAAGGAGTACAACGCGACGCTCGTGACCGTCCTCGACCGTGTGCCGCACCAGGTCGTGGCCGATGTGTCGCGGCAGTACGGGGCGCTGCTCGCCAAGGCGGGGCTCGGCGAGGTGCCGCGCTTCACCATTCCCGAGCTGCCCGAATCGGCAGGGGGAGGTGGGCTGCTGCCCGCCACCGCCGTCGCACCGCTGCGCGCCTGGCTCAATCACCGGGTGCAGGATCCCGCCGCGCGCGTGCACGCGATGAGCCGTACGGCCACCGGAATCATCGACTCGCTGAAGGGTCGGATGTCCGAGCTCGCGGGTGCCGTCGCCGCTCAGCACGCGGCCTCGCTGCGGCTGACCGCCGCCGTCGAGGAAGCGTACGAAAGCGAGCACGCGCGCGTACGCGGCCGTCTTCAGGCCGGCGCCGTGCTGGCCGGTGGTGCGCTCAGCCACTGGCGGAGCTATCCGCTGGACTGCACCTCGGGGGAGCTGCTCGACGCGGTCGTGGAGAGCCTCGGCGCGCTGCTGCTGTGCTCCGTCTGCGCGGCCGACCAGCGCGTCGACGAATCCTGGCGGCGCGAACCCGCGGCGGGCGCGCCGGGCCTCGCCGAGCGGGAGTCCGACGCGGAGGGCGCCGAGCACCGGATCGGCCTTGCCGTACGCAGGTGGCGCCGCGTGCTCGAGGAGTACGCGGAGGAACAGGTACGGGGCATGGAGGACCCGCCGGACGCCGAGGCGGTGGCCGCGCTGCTTGCCACGGCCCTGCTCGGCGGGCGGCGGGCACGTTCGGCCGGGGAGCTGCTCGCCGAACGGATCGGCGCCCACGGGGCGTTGAAGCTCCGCGACCGCGGGGGGCGACTGCTCACCTCGTACGTCGAAAAGGTCCTGCGGGCCGAACGCGACCGCAGGCTCGCACCGCTCGACGCCCTCGACGTCCATCCGGAACCGCAGGCCGAACTCATCGCCGCGCTGTCCGTACTGCAGAAGGAGAGGTGACCGCGGTGACTGCCGTCACTGACCACGCCGGCGGGCAGGAGCCCACCGAGCACGCGAGCACAGTCGACGAGGAGGGCAAGGAGAACGCGCGCGTAGTCGACGATGAGCTCCACGCGCGCGTGCCGGGAGAGGAGGACGGCCAGAGTGAGGCCGCGGACGTCGACCGCGCGGAGGCCGGGCGCAGCTGGGACGACGGGCTCATCGCCCGGCGGGTGAGCGACGCCGATGAACAAGGCGCGGCGGTACGCGAGCCGGCGGCGCGCGAGACGCAGGCCAAGGACTCGGCAGGGCCCGACGTCGGGGCGTACGCGCGGGTGGGGGTGGAGAACGCGGGCGTGGATGCCGTGGCGGCGTACGAGAACGTCGATGGGCCCGCAGGCACCGACGAGTACGCGCGCGTGGAGGCGTACCGGCCGCACAACTCGCGACCCCAGCAGGCCACGACGACCTACGAACCGCCGCTGCGGGCCCGGCTCGACGCGCTGCGTGAGCTCGTCGGGCTGTCCCGCACCCGGCTCGACGGCGGGACGCTCGCCGAGGCCGGGCGGGTTCTCGACCAGGCCGCGGCACGGCGCGGGCTCTCCGACCGGCACACGGTCGTCGCGCTCGCCGGGGCGACGGGCAGCGGGAAGTCGACGCTGTTCAATGCCCTTGCGGGGGTGGCGATTTCGGACACCGGGGTGCGGCGGCCGACCACCGCGGCCCCGCTGGCCTGCAGCTGGTCCGACGGAGCGGCGCCGCTGCTCGACCGGCTCGGCATTCCCGGGAGGCTGCGCCGAAGGCCGCTGCAGGGTCCGGAGCGCAATGAGCAGCTGCAGGGCCTGGTGCTGATCGACCTGCCCGACCACGACTCGGCGGCGGTCGAGCACCGTGAGCACGTGGATCGCATGCTCACCCTGGTGGACGCCGTGATCTGGGTCGTGGACCCGGAGAAGTACGCCGATGCCGTCCTCCACGAGCGGTATCTGCGGCCCATGGCCGGGCATGCCGAAGTCACCTTCGTGGTGCTCAACCAGACCGACCGGCTGCCCGGTGACGCCGCCGATCTGGTGCTCGACGATCTGCGTCGCCTCCTCGACGAGGACGGCATCGCCCTCGGGGAGCACGGCGAGCCGGGTGCGACCGTGCGAGCGCTGTCCGCGCTCACCGGGGAAGGGGTGGGCGAACTGCGCGAGGCGCTGGGCCAGTTCGTGGCCGAGCGCGGCGCGGCGGCCCGCCGGATCTCCGCCGACCTGGACGCCGCGGCCGCCCATCTGCGTACCGTCTACGCGGCCGGGCAGCGGGTCGGGCTCAGCGAGCGGGCCCGCGAGGAGTTCGCCGACCGGCTCGCCGAGGCGGTGGGTGCCACGGCCGCCGGGCAGGCGGCGGAGCGCGCCTGGCTGCGAGGCGCGGGCAAGGCGTGCGGGACGCCGTGGCTGCGGCTGTGGCGCTGGTACGAGGCCCAGCGTTCGCCCGGAGTGGCGAGGGCGGCCACCTCGTCGCCGCTCGACGAGGAGGCCACGGCCCGGCAGCGGGTCGAGCAGGCCGTACGCACCGTCGGCCGGGAGGCCGCGGCCGGGCTGCCGGTCCCCTGGGCGCAAGCCGTACGGGACGCGGCGGCGCGCGGCGGTGAAGGGCTGCCCGAGGCGCTGGACGAGCTGGCGGTGACCGTCGGGGCGCCCGTGCGGCGCCCGCCGCGGCCCGGCTGGTGGCCGGCGGCGGTGCTGGCGCAGGCGGTCATGACGCTGCTCCAAGTGGTGGGTGGCATTTGGCTGTTGGGCCAGGTCATCGGCGTCTTCGAGCCCAATCTCGGGACGCCGGTGCTGCTCATGATCGCGGGGATCGTGGGCGGGCCGTGCGTGGAGTGGGCCTGTCGGATGGCGGCGCGGGGGCCGGCGCGGCGGTACGGGCTCGAGGCCGAGCGGAGACTGCGGGACGCGGCGGGCGGGTGCGGGCGGGCCCGGGTGCTCGATCCGGTGGCCGCCGAGCTGCTGCGGTACCGCGAAGTGCGTGAGCAGTACGTGAAGGTGACGGGGCTGGCGGGGTCGGTGGGCGGTGCGGGGGTGATGGGGTCCGCGAGGGTGACGGCGTTGTCCACAACCGGCCGGTAGCCCACAGCCTTGAGCGGGCTCGTTCCCACGGGTGTTCTCTGAGACCGCGGCGGTCGCCGGCCGGTCTCCGTCGCAGCCGTGCGGGACGGGCCCGCACGTGTGTCCGCGGGTGGCGTGTGCGCCTGCCTGTGGACTCAAGGCATCCGAGGCAATCCGGCAATCCGAAGGATCCGCGGGGTCCATGGGATTCGTGGGATTCATGGGAGGGGACGCGATGAACGACACGCTGGTCACGGTGGTGGGGAATGTGGCGACGGCGCCGGTGTTCCGGGAGGCGGCGAGTGGGCCGATGGCACGCTTCCGACTCGCGGTGACACCACGTCACTACGACCGCAACACACAGGAGTGGAAGAACGGCCAGACCAACTTCTTCACGGTCTGGTGCTGGCGCGGGCTCGCCGTGAATGTGGGGGCGTCCGTGTCGCTGGGCGACCCGGTGGTGGTGCAGGGGCGGTTGAAGGTGCGGACGGAGGACCGGGGCGGTCAGCACTGGACCTCGGCGGACATCGAGGCGCTCTCGATGGGACACGATCTGGCGCGCGGTACGTCGGCCTTCCGGCGGGCGAAGTGGGGTGGGGACGCCTCTCTGGCGGAGCGTCAGGAGCAGGTGACGCGTTCGGCGATGGAGTCCGAAGGGCTGCCGGAGCCCCAGTTCGAACGGCCGCCGCGCGGGGGTGAGGAAGAGCCTCCCGAAGGGGGCCTCGAGCAGGGGGACGCACCGGAGTCGATGCCGGAACCCACACCGGAGGCGGTGCCGGATTCGGTGCGTGAGCCCGAGCCGGCGTTCTGACCGACATGCGCCATATCGCCGAAAAGCAACGGCAGTTGTCCGGGGATTTGTCGATACGGGCAGGTCAGTCGCGTTACCGGCGATAACAATTCCGAGTCGGAACGGTTATCCGATGGCATGACCGGGGTTCGTGGTGCACCACGTCCCTAGGATGCCGGGCGTAACTCAAGAGGTTGGCGGGATCGAAACCCCCCATGTGCACCCCATGTGTATGCGTCCCGCCCGGAGGGGAATTCAGTGTCTTCAGTGTGTCCTTCGTTCTCTGTTCGTCATCGGGTCGTTGCCCGCCTAGCCGTCACGGCACTGGTGTCGGGCATCGTCGCGGTCGGCGCGATAGCCGGCGCTGGTTCGGCCGCCGCCGATGAGGCCCCGCAGCAGCAGGGTGGCGCGACCGCCACGCTGGGCGGGCTGAAGACGTACGACGAGGCGGTCATCCGCAAGGACGGCGCCGAGCAGCACATCCCCGCAGGCCTCTTCGAGATGGCCGTGGATGACGGCGGCACCCTGCAGACGTACTGCATAGACATCCACAACCCGACGCAGAAGGACGCGAAGTACCAGGAGACCCCCTGGAGCGCGACCTCGCTGAACAGCAACAAGCAGGCGGGCAAGATCCGTTGGATCCTGCAGCACTCCTACCCGCAGGTGAACGACCTCGCCGCGCTCGCGAAGAAGGCCGGGGCCGGCAGCCTGAGTGAGAAGACCGCCGCCGCGGGCACCCAGGTGGCCATCTGGCGCTACTCGGACGGCGCGGCCGTGGAAGCGGTCGACCCGCAGGCCGAGAAGCTCGCCGACTACCTAGAGAAGAGCGCCGAGAACCTGGCGGAGCCGAAGCCCTCGCTGACCCTCGACCCGCCCGCGGTCTCCGGTCACGCGGGCGAGAAGCTCGGCCCGGTCACCGTGCACACCGATGCGGACGGCGTGACCGTCGCCCCGCCCGTGGATCCCGCGGTGCGCGGTGTGAAGGTCGTCGGCAAGGACGGCAAGCCGGTCACCTCGGCGAAGGACGGCAGCCGGCTGTACTTCGACATTCCCAAGGACGCGGCGGACGGCTCGGCCGCGCTGACCGTCCAGGGCTCCACCACCGTGCCGGTCGGTCGGGCCTTCGTCTCCGAGACCAAGAGCCAGACGCAGATCCTCGCGGGCTCCAGCCAGTCCACCGTGTCCGCCACCGCGACCGCCAACTGGGCCAAGAAGGGCGCGATACCCGCGCTGTCCGCGCAGAAGAACTGCGCCAAGGGCGGTGTGGACATCACGGCGGGCAACGAGGGCGACGAGGCGTTCACCTTCGAGCTGATGGGCCTCAAGCACACCATCGAGGCCGGCAAGTCGAAGACGGTCACCATCCCGCTCCAGGAGGACCAGGCCTACGACTTCACCATCACGGGGCCGAACGGCTTCGAGAAGAGGTTCAAGGGCGTCTTCGACTGCAAGACGGCGGGTGCCGCGGGCGGCGACTCCGGCGAGCCGTCGGCAGCGCCCAGTCCGGCCTCGGCCGGCGGCACGGGCACGGACGGCCCGGACCTCGCCGAGACGGGCAGCTCCAACGCGACGCCGATGATCGCGGGCATAGCGGTCGTGCTGGTCGTGGTCGGTGGCGCGGCGGTGTTCCTGCTCCGCAAGAAGAAGAACGAGGCCGGGGAGTAGCCACTCCTCACAGGTGATCGATCCGGCCCCGGCGCTTCTGGCGACCGGGGCCGGTCCCGTTGTGGGCGCGGGGGTGAGGGTGTCCGGCTCGGGGGGCGGTGTGGCACGGGTGGCGCGGTGACGAGATGTGACGAGAGGAACACTCGCCGTCGCTACCCGTGTCCAGGTAATGGGCCCGTCACCTAACCGGTTTCCCCCACGCTATGGACGACTGGCAAGATGGGGTGTATCTGCCCACTTCCAGCTTGCCGGACGGTTTCTCTTGGCTGAGTACATCTACACGATGCGCAAGACGCGCAAGGCGCACGGCGACAAGGTCATCCTTGACGACGTGACGCTGAGCTTCCTGCCCGGCGCGAAGATCGGTGTGGTGGGTCCCAACGGTGCCGGTAAGTCCACGGTGCTGAAGATCATGGCCGGCCTGGAGCAGCCGTCCAACGGCGACGCGTTCCTGTCGCCCGGGTACAGCGTCGGCATCCTCATGCAGGAGCCGAAGCTGGACGAGAGCAAGACCGTCCTGGAGAACGTGCAGGACGGCGCCGCCGAGATCATGGGCAAGCTCCAGCGCTTCAACGAGGTCGCCGAGCTCATGGCGACCGACTACTCCGACGCGCTCATGGAGGAGATGGGCAAGCTCCAGGAGGACCTGGACCACGCCAACGCGTGGGACCTGGACGCCCAGCTCGAGCAGGCCATGGACGCGCTGGGCTGCCCGCCCGGCGACTGGCCGGTCGTCAACCTCTCCGGTGGTGAGAAGCGCCGCGTCGCGCTCTGCAAGCTGCTGATCGAGGCGCCCGACCTGCTCCTCCTCGACGAGCCCACCAACCACCTCGACGCCGAGTCGGTGAACTGGCTGGAGCAGCACCTGTCGAAGTACGCGGGCGCCGTGGTGGCCGTGACCCACGACCGGTACTTCCTCAACAACGTCGCCGAGTGGATCCTCGAGCTGGACCGCGGCCGCGCGATCCCCTACGAGGGCAACTACTCGACGTACCTCGACAAGAAGGCCTCCCGCCTCAAGGTCGAGGGCCGCAAGGACGAGAAGCGCGCCAAGCGGCTCAAGGAAGAGCTCGAGTGGGTGCGGTCCAACGCCAAGGGCCGGCAGACCAAGTCCAAGGCGCGTCTCGCTCGCTACGAGGAGATGGCCGCCGAGGCGGACAAGATGCGGAAGCTGGACTTCGAGGAGATCCAGATCCCGCCGGGCCCGCGTCTGGGCTCGATCGTCGTCGAGGTCGAGAACCTCTCGAAGGCCTTCGGCGACAAGGTGCTCATCGACGACCTGAGCTTCACGCTGCCGCGCAACGGCATCGTGGGCATCATCGGTCCCAACGGTGCCGGCAAGACCACGCTGTTCAAGATGCTCCAGGGTCTGGAGACCCCGGACTCGGGCAGCATCAAGATCGGCGACACGGTCAAGATCTCGTACGTCGACCAGAGCCGCGCCAACATCGACCCCAAGAAGACCCTCTGGGCGGTCGTGTCGGACGAGCTCGACTACATCAACGTCGGCCAGGTCGAGATGCCGTCGCGCGCGTACGTCAGCGCCTTCGGCTTCAAGGGCCCGGACCAGCAGAAGCCGGCCGGGGTGCTCTCCGGTGGTGAGCGCAACCGCCTCAACCTGGCGCTGACCCTCAAGGAGGGCGGCAACCTGCTCCTCCTCGACGAGCCGACGAACGACCTCGACGTCGAGACCCTGTCGTCGCTGGAGAACGCGCTGCTCGAGTTCCCGGGTGCGGCCGTGGTCATCTCCCACGACCGTTGGTTCCTGGACCGAGTGGCGACGCACATCCTCGCGTACGAGGGCGAGTCCAAGTGGTACTGGTTCGAGGGCAACTTCGAGTCGTACGAGAAGAACAAGATCGAGCGCCTGGGCGCGGACGCGGCCCGTCCGCACCGTGCCACGTACAAGAAGCTGACCCGAGGCTGAGGTCGACTTCCATGACGAGGCACATCTACTCCTGCCCCCTGCGCTGGTCGGACATGGACGCCTTCGGGCACGTCAACAACGTCGTCTTCCTGCGGTACTTGGAAGAGGCGCGCATTGACTTCATGTTCCGGCTCGCGCCGGGTGACGGGTCGCCGTCGTTCTCCGGCGGCTCCGTCGTCGCACGGCACGAGATCGACTACGTACGGCCGCTGGTGCACCGGCACGAGCCCGTCACCGTCGAGTCGTGGGTGACGAAGATAGGCGCGGCCTCGCTCACCATCGCGTACGAGATCAAGGATCCCGAGCAGGTGTACGTGCGGGCCTCGACGGTCGTCGTGCCCTTCAACCTGGAGGCCCAGCGGCCTCGGCGGATCACCGCCGAGGAGAAGCTGTACCTCCAGGAGTACCTCGATGGGCCGGAGGCGCTCGCCGCATGACGGCGCTCACGCAGCCGGTGCGCTTCGCCGACGTCGGGGAGGCGGCGGACCTCGCCGCCTTCCTGGCCCGGCTGATCCACTACGACAAGGCCGCGGCCGTGCGCCTGCAGGCCGGGGGCGGCGCGCTCGCGGTCTTCGGGCGGCCCGCGTCGTTCGAGGTCCTCGCGATCCGCACGGCGCGGCTCGCGCAGCAGCAAGAGACGTTCGATGTGACCGTCTCCGCGGGTGAACTCCTCGAAGCCATCGACGAGTCGGCGGGCGGCGCCGTCGTGCCCGCCGCCGTCACCGGCCCGCCCTGGGCCGGGGTGCTGCCCCCGCGCGGCGGCTGGCAACAGGTGCCGGGGCTTCCGGGATCCCAGGCCGTACGCCGGTTCGTGAGCGGCGCGGTGGCCGAATTCCGGGCGCAGGTCGAGGAGTTGGAGCCCGAGAAGCGGACCCGGTCCGAACTCGACCGGATCGGGCGGGTGATCTGGTCCCGCCCCGTCGGTGACACCGAGCTTCCGGTGCGTGCCGCGCACGCCGCGCAGTCCGTGGGATTCCTGCGCCCCGAGAGCGAGTTGGCCCTGCTGTCCGCGGGGGCCTGGCTCCGGCTGCGTACGCCCTACGGATCCATCGCCGTACGGCGCGCGGGACTTGGCGCCCTGAGTGTGACGCCGACCTGAGCCGGCGCTCTCGACTGCCGGGTCAGCCCGCCGTGTTGACCATCGAAGCGGCCGCGTACGTCAGATAGCTCCAGAGCGTGTGCGTGTGCTCCTCGCTCAGTCCGAGCTCGTCGACCGCGTCCCGCATGTGCTTGAGCCATGCGTCGTGCGCCGCCTGATCGACCACGAACGGGGCGTGCCGCATGCGCAGGCGCGGGTGGCCGCGGTTGTCGCTGTAGGTGCGGGGGCCGCCCCAGTACTGCATCAGGAACAGGGCAAGGCGCTCCTCGGCCGGACCCAGGTCCTCCTCCGGGTACATCGGCTTCAGCAGCGGGTCCTCGGCAACGCCCTGGTAGAAGCGGTGCACCAGGCGCCGGAAGGTCTCCTCGCCACCGACCTGCTCGTAGAAGGTCTGCTCCTGAAGCGTGCCGCGCGGGATCTCTTTCACCTGTCCATGGTCTCAGACGGGGCGGCCGAAGACTTGGGGCCTAGGACTTCTCTCCAGGCGACCGATGGCGACTGTGGCGGCATGGGCCCTCGCATCCACGGCCAAAGCGCAGCACAGTGGGTATATGGGTGCGCCGGAACCGGAACCCCGCCTCGACGACCCGCGCGTGGACGCCGACCACGCCGCGGCGGCCCGTGCCGCCCTGGTGGCGGAGATCGAGGCGAGCGGGGCGTTCGACGGCGACCTGTCGTGGCGGGCGGAGTTCGCGCAGGTGGCACGGCATGTGTTCGTTCCGTACTACTTCATCGGTACGACGACGGGCTATGAGCGGCTCTGGGGCGAGGACCCCGACCCGGAGCGCCGGGAGCGCTGGCTGCGCGGGGCCTATGCGGACGCACCGCTGGCCACGCGGGTGCGGGACGGGGAGCTGATCTCGTCCAGCAGCCAGCCGTCGCTGATGGCCAAGATGCTGGTGGAGCTGGACGTGCGCGAGGGGCACGCGGTGCTCGAAATCGGCGCCGGGACCGGCTACAACGCGGCGCTGCTCGCCCATCGCCTCGGGGACTCGCTGGTCACGACGGTCGACCTGGACCCGGAGATCACCGAGGCCGCGCGCACGCATCTGGCCGCCGCCGGACACCGCCCCGCCGTGGTCACCGGGGACGGCGCGCGAGGGTGCCCCGAGCGGGCCCCGTACGACCGGATCATCGCGACCTGCACCCTGACCACCGTGCCGCGCCCCTGGATCGCGCAGTGCCGGCCGGGGGCCCGGATCCTGGCGCCGCTCGCGACCGGTCTGATCGCGCTCGAAGTGCGGGACTCGGGGCACGCGGAGGGGCACTTCCTGCACACGCCCGCCTACTTCGTGCCGCTGCGGGGCGCCGAGAAGCGGGCCGGGCGGCCGCAGCACATCGGCGGGCTGCCGCGCGGGGCGTTGCAGAACGAGCTGTTCCGGTTCCTGCTCGCGCTGACCGAGGGCGTGCTCGATCCACATGAGGCGCTGGCCCTGTGGCGGCGCGAGGGGCGGCCGGAGCGGGAGCGGTTCGGGGTGACGGTGAGCGGCCAGTACGCATGGGCCTGGCTGGATGATCCAGCCGGTCCGTACGCCTGGCCGCTTCCGTGACTGTCCTTGGTGCTTCTACCGCCTTACGCGGATGAGGTTCAGCCGCGCCTGACGGTGATCGTCGTCCACGCGCCCACGTGCACGCGGTCGCCGTCCTGCAGCGGGACCGGGACGAAGGGCTGGATGGGCTCCTCGCCGCCGTTCACCGTCGTGCCGTTGGTGGAGTTCTGGTCGACGACCGCCCAGGAGCCGTCCGGCTGCTGGACCAGGACCGCGTGCTGGTGCGAGACGCCCGGGTCCTCCGGCGGCACCGACAGATCGATGTCCGGGGTGTCGCCGGTGGAGTGCCGGCGGCGGCCGATCGTGATCTGGTTGCCGACCAGCTGGCGCTGCTGCTCCGGCGAGTACGCGGGCAGGTTGAGCCCCGACGCGTCGGGGCCGCTGCGCTGCATCATCGCCATGAAGTAGTCGCGGTCGGGCCCGACCGTCGCCGTCCAGCCCGTCGGCGCGGGCGCCTGGGTCTGCGGGTAGCCGTAGCCGCCCTGGGGCTGGCCCTGGCTCTGGTCCGGGTAGCCCTGCTGCTGCGGGGGTCCGCCCGGGAAGCCGCCGCCGTTCGGGTCGAAGCCGGCCTGGCTCTGGTCGGGGTAGCCCTGCGGGGCGCCCTGGCCCTGCGGTGCGAACGGCTGCTGCTGCATCGGCGGGGCCGACGAGGCGGCGGCAGCCGGGGGTGCCTGGCCGGACGGCGGCGGGATCATCCAGTCGTCGTCACCGCCGAAGCTGGGGTTCGGCGGCAGCGGCTCACCAGCCGGTTGGACCTGCTGCTGGAACCCGGCAGCAGGCGGCGGAGGCGGCGGCCCCTGCTGGAAGCCCTGGTCGGGGAAGCCCTGGTCGGGAAAGCCCTGCGGCGCACCCTGACCGGGACCGGGGCCTTGGTCGGGGAAGCCCTGCGGACCGCCCTGACCCGGACCGGGCCCCTGGCCGGGAAAGCCCTGCGGACCACCCTGACCCGGACCGGGACCCTGCGGCGCGGGCGGCTGAGGCGCGCCCATGCCCTGCGGTGCCGGCGGCTGTGGCGCGCCCATTCCCTGCGGTGCGCCCATGCCCTGCGGTGCGCCCGGACCGGGGCCCTGCTGGCCGGGTGCGCCCATGCCGGGCTGAGGTGCCTGGCCGGGCTGCGGCCGGTTCTGCCAGTCGTCGTCTCCGCCGAAGTGCGGGCCGGGCAGCGGCTCGGCGGGGCGGTTCATCTGCGAGGGCCGCGAGCTGGTGTACTCGCCGCCCACGGTGCCGGGACCCGGCGGGGCCTGCTGGAAACCGGGGCCGGGCGGCGCACCCTGCGGGGAGCCGGGGCCCGGCGGCGGTGCCTGCGAGAAGCCCGGCGGCAGGTTGAGGGCGGGGCCGCCCTGCGGGCGCGGGGCCGCGGGCGTGTACGACGTCGCCGTGTTGGTCAGGAAGTTCCAGCGGCACTGCTCGCAGAACGGGGCGTTCGCCTCGCGCGGAGTCTGGCACTGCGGGCACAGCTCGGGAGCGGCGCCGGGATCCTGCGGGTAGCCGTAACCGGCGCCGGGCGGTGGCGGCGGTCCGGGCTGGCCGGGCTGCTGCGGGTAGCCGTAACCGGCGCCCGGGGGCGGCGGGGGAGGCGGCGGCACAGCACCGGGCGCCCCTGCTCCGGCCATGCGGTGGCCGCAGACCTCGCACCAGTCGTCGGAACCCGACTGGTGTCCGTTCGGGCAGGTCGGCATGTCGGCGCTTCCCCCTCTCCTTCTTCGGCCCCTCGGGCCCTGCTCTCGTCGCCCCTCGGGGCCCTGCCGCAGTCGCGCCCGATCACTTACTGTCACGGGGCAACTGCGTTACGTACAAAAGGCGTTCACTTCTTTACGCGAACGGTCTTTGTCGACCGGGTCTCGAGCGTCATCGAGTCGGCCTCCGCGACCTTCGCCTTCAGTCGCACAGTACCTTCCGCGGCATCGACGACGTCGACCACCTTCGCAAGGAGTTTCGCAGTGTCCTCGTTCCCCGAGGCGCTCGCGAGCTGAACTGCCCGGCCCAGCTTGGCCGTTGCGCCATCCACGTCGCCCGCTTTGCGTGCATCCAGACCCTGTTGGATGACTTGTGCCAGTTCCGCCTGACCTGTGTAGTGCGCGACCTGCGGATTGATCGAGGTCGACGCCGCCATGTCGTCCGTCCACACGGCCCGTACGAGCGCCTGGGAGAGCGTCTCCACGCTGCCGTCGTCCTTGGGGATCACCAGGGAGACCCGGGCGGCGAGCATCTCCTGGCCCAGCTCGGCGTTCGGTACCTCGACGCACACGTGGTAGTCGCGGGACTCGTCGCCCCAGGAGCCGGTCGGGTAGTCGCCGGCCCGCGGGCCCGTCTGCGTACGGCGGTCGGTCAACTGCTCGACCGTGGGCGCGACTTGCTTCACGAACTTGATCTCCACGCCCACCGGGGTCCACAGCCGCAGCGAGACGTCGGCGACCTCCTTGCCCATCGCCTGCTCCATCATCTGCGTGAAGTCGGCGGAGAGCTCGGCCGGGTCGGCCACGATGTCGGCGGTGCCGAGCAGCGCCGAGGCGATGCCGGTGACCTCCTTGACCTCCCAGTCCGTGCCGACGCCGCGGGCGTCGCAGGTGAAGCGGCCCGAACTGGCGTCGAGCGCGGCCTTGAGGTCCTCGGGCGACTCGTGTTCGTTGCGCCCGTCGGTGAGCAGGATGCCGTGCCGGATGGAGACGTCCGCGTTGGCCAGGAGCCGGTCGGCGAGCTTCAGCCAGGTGCCGATCGCCGTGCCGCCGCCCGCGCTGAGCTTGCGCAGCGCCTGCTTGGCCTGGTCACGGGTCTGCGCATCGGCGACGGCGAGGCGCCCGGCGCCCGGGTAGACCTCCTTGGCGACGTGCGTGCCGCCGATCACCGCGAAGTGCACACCGTCGCGCAGGGTGTCGATCGCGGCGGCCGTGGCGTCGCGCGCGTTGCGCATCTTGGTCGGTGGGTAGTCCATCGAGCCCGAACAGTCGACCATGATCGCGACGGCCGCGTCGGGCCCGCCGCCCGCGGCGTACGTGCGCGCGGCCATGCCCCCCAGCGTGCCACCGCCCGTCGACGTCACGGTCACGATCGCGTTGACCTCGCGGCCGCCGTCCGGCAGGTACTCGTTCTGGTACACGTCGACCGAGAACTGCGGCACATTCGACTTCGAGAAATTGGCCATGGATTTTGCTCCCCCTAGCTCTTCCACAAGCTTTCCCACGGCAGCGGTGCGACCGCCGGTACGTGGGTGACAACTGCTGAGTGATGAGGCGTACGTGGTGAGTGATGAGGCGTACGTTGCGGTGGCTCGGCCGACCTCAGGTGTGGTGGTGGCTCGGCCGGCCTCAGGCCGATCCTGCCCCCTGCGGCGGGGCGGGGAACGGCAGGACCGCCACTGTTACGTTGTCGTGGCCCCCGCCGTCCAGGGCGTGACCGACCAGGACCTGGGCACTGTGCAGCGGGCGCTGCGCGGCGTCCACGGGGATCGCCGCGGCCATGTCGTCCGCCGCCTCCGCGTAGTTCCACAGTCCGTCCGTGCACACCACCACTACACCCGGCCGGTCGGGCTTGAAGGAAGCGGTGTGCGGCTCCAGTTCGTACGCGTCCGCGCCGAGCCAGCCCGTGATCGCGTGCGCGCGCTCGTCGGCGTACGCCTCGGCCTCGTTCATCAGTCCCGCGGACACCATCTGCGCGGCCCAGGAGTCGTCCTCGGTGAGCCGGGCGGCGGGCGCGGAGCGGTCGACGGGGACCCAGTAGGCGCGCGAGTCGCCGACCCAGCCGACGACGAGCAGGCCGCCCGCGATGACGGAGCCGACAATGGTGCAGGCCGGTGCGTTCTGGTGGCGGTGCGGGTCGTGCTCCATCGCCTGACCCGGTTCCGTGGCAATGGAGTTGACCGCGTCGGCGGCCGCCACGATCGCCTCGTGCATGGCCTGCTGTGGATGCGTACCGCGTGGCAGGGACGCGAGCAGCGACTCATTGGCCGCCTGGGAGGCCGCAAGTGAGGCCTCGTCGGGGCGGGTTGCCGAGGACACGCCGTCGCAGACGATCGCCACGACCGCGGGCGAGCCGTCGGGCAGGGCGGTCGCGGAGACCGCGAACGCGTCCTCGTTGCGATGGTGGCGCAGCCCGCGGTCGCTGACCGCGGCCACCGCGTCCAGCTCCTGCTCCATGTGGTCGCGCTCGCGGGGCTGGGCGTGGCCGCAGCGCTCGCAGTAGCCGTCCGGGTCGACTTGCCCGGAGCGGCAGGCCACACAGAGCTTGGTGCCGGCCGGGGGCGTGGGCTCCGGCGCGGTGGTGCGCGGGTCGGGCAGCGGGGCCTGGGCGGCGGCGCCGGGCTCGTCGAAGTCGGTGAGACCTTCGCGCTCGTCGAAGTCCGTCAGGGGGCCGGGGCGGGACTCGGCGGCGGCCGGGGCCGGCGGGTTGTCGAGGGGGGTCCCCCCTGCTCGAGCGGAGCCGAGATCTGGGGAGAGCGTGCCGGCGGGCCTCAAGTCGGGTCCGTCCGCCGGGAGTTCGCTGCCGCCCGAGTCGGTGCCCGCGAGGTCGCTGGGCAGGTGGACCGGCGCGGGCGTGTCCGAGCTGTCTACTTCTGGGGCCTCCGGCCACTCCACGGACGAGGAGACAGCCGCGGGCGCCGGGGGAGCGGCGGGCATGGGCGGAGCCGACGCCGCCGCTGCGGCAGCCGCACGCGCCGCAGCGCCGTTGATCGCCACGGTCGGGTGGTCCTGCGCGGGCTGCGCGGCCGCCGACAGCTCGAATCCGCACGCACCGCAGAACAGGTCGCCGCTCTCCAGCGGCTCGGTGCAACTGGGGCACTTCAACATTTCAGGCATGGCCGCCCCGTCGGTCTGCTGGTGCATCTGCGACATCAATCACACCCACGTCCGGGGGCGGAAACGGTTGGCCCGCTCCACCAGTTCGATCCTCTCCTCACCGCGCTGCGCCAGCCTGGCAAGCGTCCGGTACGAGCGCTCGAGGCCGAAACGCAGGCCCCGCTCGTCCAGACTGCTGCCGAGCAGCACCGCGTGCGCGGCTCCCTGCTGTCCCTGCTGCCCGCCCTGCGGCGCACTGCCGCGGCTACCGGAGAGTACCCAGTCAAGGGCGGTCCCCAGGACCTCGGCCGACAACTGCTCGCGGCGCACCGCGTCCAGGCCGAAGTGCCTGAGCGCCTCGACCTGGCCGGCGGCGGCGGTCAGGTCGTCAAGCAGGGGTTCGTGCAGCGCCTGGTCCCGCAAGCGGGCCCGTACGGCGGCTACCCGGGCCGCCGTGTAGTGAATCGACGCCTCCGGTACGGATTCCAGGGTACGCACCGCGCCGCGCCGGTCCGCGGCCGCCAGCTGTACCCGGGCGAGGCCGAAGGCCGTCGACACATAGCTGGGGTCGGTCGTCCACACCAGGCGGTAGTACTCCGCGGCGTTGTCCAACTGCCCCAGGACCTCCGCGCAGACGCCGAGGGCCAGCTTGGGCGCGGGCTCGCCGGGGAACGCGTCGTAGATCCCGTCGAAGGACAGCGCGGCGCTCGCGAAGTCGCCGGTGGCCAGGGAGACCACACCGCGGTACCAGACGACGCGCCAGTCGTCCGGGTTGGTCTGCTCCAGATCGTCCAACGACTTTGTGGCGGAGTTCAGTTCGCCCATCTCCAGGCGGGCCCGCAGCTCCCTCAGGCGCAGCTCCAGGGAGGTCGCGGGCGCGGCCGCGAGCGCGCTGATCAGCTCGGCGGGCGCGGAGGCCATGAGCCCGGCCAGGAACCCGGCGTTGGGGTCGCTCGGGTCGACGCGCGGCACGGGCAGCGCCAGCGCCACGGCCGGGGCGTCCAGCGTGCGGATCAGGTGCGCGGCGTTGGGCGGGTCCGTGGGGCCGGGTCCCGTGCTGCCGGGCGGGGCGGGGATCGCGGGCAGCGGCCCGCCGTTGGAGAGGGCGGGGGCGGCCTTGCCGTCGCGCCGGGCGCCCAGCTTCGAGACCTCCAGGTCGCGCTCCGCGAACAGCTCGGTGTCCGTGACCTTGACCTCGGGCCCGAACAGCGTGGACAGCGCGGGCCGCGGCTTGCTCGTCTGGACCGCGACGACCTCGCGCAGCACACCGGTCAGCTGCTCCGCCATCTCCTGCGCGGAGGCGAACCGCCGCGCCGGATCCGGGTCGGTGGCACGGACCAGGAGGCGGTAGAACGACTCGTACTTACGGAAGACCTCGATGTTGTCCGGGTCGGGCAGCGAGTCCACGAAGACGTTCGTATAGCCCTGGAAGTCGAACGTCATGATCGCGAGGGTGCGCGCCACCGTGTACAGATCGGAGGCGACGGACGGGCCGACCTCGGCGACCTCGGGGGCCTGATAGCCGACCGTGCCGTAGATCGCCGACTCGTCGTCGTCCATCCTGCGGACCGCGCCCATGTCGATGAGCTTGAGCTGGTCCTCCGTCTGGATGGCGTTGTCCACCTTGAAGTCGCAGTACAGAAGGTTTCTGCTGTGAAGGTGGCCGAGGGCCTCCAGGGCCTCGATGCCGTACGCACACGCCTGCTCGACCGGCAGCGGATCGCGCTTGCCGTCCGGGGTGCGCCGGTCGTTGGCGATCTCCTTGAGGGACTTGCCGCCGACGTACTCCATGACGATGTACCCGTCGAGGGAGCCGGTGCGCTGGTCGAGGTGCTCGACGAAGTTGTAGATCCGCACGATGTTGGAGTGCTCGATCTCGGCGAGGAAGCGCCGCTCGGAGATCGCCGCGGCCATCGCGTCCTGGTCACCGGTGTCGAGCAGGCCCTTGAGGACCACCCAACGGTCCGACACCGCACGGTCGATGGCGAGATACACCCAGCCGAGCCCGCCGTGCGCGAGACAGCCCATGACCTCGTACTGACCGTGCACGATGTCGCCCGTGCTCAACTTCGGCATGAAGGAGTACGGGTGGCCGCACTTGGTGCAGAAGCCCTCGGTGCGGCCCTTGCGCTCCCCGCGCGAACGGCCCACCGGCGCCCCGCAGTCGGAGCGCGAGCAGAACCGTTTGCGTTCGGGGACCTCGGGGTTCTCCTGGACCATCTCGCCCGGGTTGGGCCGCGGCACCTGGGGCACCGAGACCAGGCCCGCGCCAAGGCGGTTGCGCCCCGACGCCCCGGTGGACGCGCCCGAGCTGCGGACCGACACCGACCGCGACGACGTACGCCCCGACAGCGAGCGCGACAGCCGGCCCGACACCGAGCGGCGGGACTGCGAGGAGCGGGACGAGCGCGAACTGGCCCTGGAACTGCGCGAGGACGAGCTGCTGCCCCGGCCGCCGCCCCCGGTGATACCGGTCGGCTGGGAGCTCACCATGCCGTTCGGCGCGACGACGGGAGCCAGGCCGCAGGTGTCGCAGTAGAGCTCACCACCGCCCATGTCCTCGTACGATCCGGTGCAACCGGGCCGCTGACATTCCTGACTGGTCAAGATTCCCCCCTACGGTCCTGTGGTCCGCCCTGCTGCGGGACTCGTGCGGCCAGCGCCTCCGCGGCCGCGTGCTGATAGCGCAGGACCGCCTGCTCGGCCACGCGTAGATCGCAGGGTGCGCTCCACAGCATGCGGCGGGCCGCGTCGTACCGCTCGATGAGCAGCGGGTCCTCGGCGGCGCCGTGCCGGGCGACCTTCGCCTTGTACGCGTCGAGGCGGCCGCGCAGCTCGGCGCGGACCGCGAGCGGCTGGGTGACGGCGCTCAACGACTCGCGGGCGCGCAGGAGTTCGTCCTCCGCCTTGCGCTCCAGGGACTCCAGGAGCGGTGACAGGCGGTGCCACTGGGCATGTCTGCGGTACTCGGCGGCGGTCGCCAGCTGATCCTGCAGCGCGGTCGGCGGGCCGCTGACCGGGGGCACCTCCGACGCGGCGATCTTCGCAAGCACCTCACCGCGCGCGGAGCGGGCCTCGGCGAGGGTGCGGTCCGCGCGGGACAGCACGTCGCGCAGCCTGCCGAGCCGGAGCTCGGCGTCCTGGCGGACCGTGAGCACCGCGTCGATCTCGCGGCGCACCTCCTCCAGGGCCTGGGCCTCGCGGTCGTACCGCCCGGTGTCGGGCCGGCCGCCGCCCGGCGCGGAACTGCGCGACGGCGACGGCATCCAGAACGCCAGCGGATCCGAGATCACTTGGGCGCGCAGGGACGTCAACTCGGCTGTGATGCGCTCCAGATCGTCACCCGAAGGATGCTCACCAGGACGTACGCCGACGGAGGAGGCGAGCTGCCGGGTGCGGGCCAGCTCGGCCGAGAGCAGATCGATCCGGGCGGGCAGCGCGGACCAGACCGCGTCGGCCGCGACCACCATGTCCAGGCTGCTCGCATACAGCTCGTTCATCCGGGCGACCAGGTCGGCCAGCGTGAACTGCTCGGAGAGCGTGGGCGATCCGGTGATCGAAGAAGGCGCGCCATTGGGGTGCGCGCCGCCCGAGACGGTGATGCCGTCGCCGCGCAGCACGTCGGTGAGCTCGACCAGGTCCTCGCGGCTCGGCCAGCGCCGGCGCGCGCGCACCTCACGGGCGCCGGTCAGGGCGTCCGTGTACGCGTCGAAGTACGCCCAGAGCCGGGTGATCTCGCCCTCGGCGACGGACCAGCGCTCCTTGGTGGTGCCGGTCAGCCCGGCGCCCTCGAGGAGCCTGCGGCCCGCGTGGTCCTGCAACGCGAGCAGCGAGGACTCGATGGCCTCGTGCTCGGCGCCCAGTCGGGCAAGGGCACGGTCCACCTCGTCCCGGTCCATGACGGGTCCGGGGGGTCCCGCGACGCCCATCGATCACCTCTCCCACCTGGGCGCACGGTTGGCGCCACGGTCGTTCAACCCGGTTGGTTCCGCTGGTACTCGACCAGTCCTGCTGGTGCTCCCGGCCAGTACTTCCGGTCCTTGCCCAGTCCTTCTCTTCTTTGTTCAGTTCTTCTTCGCTCAGTCCTTCTGGTACCTGGCGGGCGGCGGGCCGGGGCTGTCACCCATGTCGGCCTTCAGCCAAGTGTCGTACGCCTTCTCCCACTTGCTGCCGTCACCGCCGTCGCGGTACTTCTCCAGGATGTCGTTGACCCGGCTTACCAAGTCGTCGGCGCCCTGCTTGGCCGCCACGCCGTAGTACTCCTCGGTGAACGGCTCGCCCTTGAGCTCCACCGTCGGGTCCTGCGCGGCCTGGCCGGCGCCGAGGGCGCTGTCCGTGACCACCGCGTCGGCGTTCCCCAACTGCAGCTGCACCAGGCAGTCCAGCTGGTTGACCACGCGGATGATCTTCGCGCCGTGCGACTCCTTCTTCAGCGCCTCGTCGGCCGTGGACTTGTCGGCGACGCAGACGCGGCGGCCGCTCAGCGTGTCGTCGTACCCCTTGATCGGGGAGCCCTCGGGCGCGAGCACCTGCTGTCCCGTCTTGAAGTACGCGGTGGAGAACTCGACGCCCTCCGCCTTGCGCGAGCAGCTGATCGTCATCGTGCGCACGATCAGGTCGACCTTGCCGCTCTTGAGCATCGGGATGCGCTGGTTCGTCGGCACCGCGCGGAACGTCACCGCGTCCTCGTGGCCCATGATGCTGCGGCCTATCTCCTTGGCGAGGTCGATGTCGAAGCCGTGCAACTTGCCGTCGTCCGGGTCGCGGTAGCCCCAGCGGTAGCTGTTCTGGTCGACGCCGATGACCAGCTTGGCGTTGTCCCCCCGGGCCTTGATCGCCTCGATTGTGGGGCCGTCGTCGGAGGACTTGGGCAGGCTCTTGTCCGGGCTCTCGTCGTCGCACTTCTCGGCCTTCGCCTGGACGGCGTGGGCCACGCCCGAGCCGCCCTGTGCGACCTGCTCGTCCGCGGCGCCCTTCACGGGCAGCAGCACGAAGCACGCGGCCAGCAGGCAGGCGACGGCCATCGAGGCCACGCCGCCCCAGCCGCGCAGCCTGGCGAACGGACGCTTCAACTCCAGTGGTGCCCTCATCTTGGTCATCTCGCCCCCTCTCACCGGTACTCCGAAAGCCTGCGCCCGATACCGAGCACGGCACCCGCCGCGGCCAGCACGGCCAGTACGGCGGCGCCGATCGGCAGACCCGTCATCGCCCCCCTGCCGTCCTCGGCAGCGCTCAGGAAGTCCTGCTTCTCCAGTGCCAAGGCCTGGTCGAGCGCCTTGTCCGCCACGTCGAAGCACTCGCCCGTGGCGTCCTTCTTCTCGATGAGCTTGCCCTTGGAGTCCTTCCCGCCGATGACCCGGGCGAGCGCCGTCTCGTAGTCACCTTGTGTATCGGCCTCGCGGGCGGCCGTGTGGCGCTTTTGCCAAGCCTCCACGGCATCCATCGCAGCCTTGACCGGAGCGTCACCCTCGTCGTCGCCCAGTGCCAGGGCCTTGTCGAGGGAGCCTTCGAGGCGGTCGCCGCGGCCGCCGTCCAGGGACTTCATCAGCTTGATGAAGCTGACGTCGTAGGCGTCCTTGCCCTTGTCCTTGCCCTCCTTGGTGACGGTCTCGGCGCCGCGTGCGACCAGCGTGAGGTTTTCGTCACTGCGGGCCCGAAGGGTGCTGATCCGGGCGTCGTTGAGGACATTCAGTGAACGAATGCCGTTGTCGTACGAGTCCGAGAGCGCCGACCAGGCCAGGGTGTGGCCGACCGACAGCCAGAGCAGCACCACCGTGGTCGCGGCGGTCGCGGTGGCCAGGCCGTGGTTCAACACCCGGTTGGTCCGCCGGTAGTTGCGGCGCTGCGCCCAGACCAGCGCGCCGAGCGCGACCAGGCCGAGGAAGATGGCCACCCAGGGGTAGGACTTCGCGTCGGCGTAGTCGGAGTCGAGGCGGGCCTTCTCGGCGTCGTACAGCTCCTCGGCGGCCGGGAGCATCTCGTTCTGCATCAGGTCGTTCGCATTGCGCAGGTAGGCGCCGCCCAGGGGCAGGCCCTGGCGGTTGTTGTCCCGGGCCGTCTGGATGCGCTCCGCGTACTCCGGGAGCAGCCGGTTCAGCTTGGCTATCTGGGCGGCCGAAGTGGTCGAGCCCTTGCTGTTCGCCGCCGCGTTGGCCAGCTTCTCCGCGGCCCTGTCCATGTCGTCCTGGTATCGCTCGCGCAGGTCCGCGGGCTCCTGGCCGCCGGTCAGGAAGCCGCTGGCCGCCGCGGTGTTGGCGTCCGCGAGGGAGCGGTAGATGCTCGCCGCGTCGGCGCTCAGCGGCTGGCTGCGGTGCAGCACGGAGTCGGCGGCGGCAGAGCGGTCGGACTCCTGCCAGGCGGTGACGGCGCCGAACGCGATGACGAGCACCGCGAGCACGGCCCCGATGAGGCGCAGCCGGCCGGGCTCCGTGGTGGCCGCGGCGCGCAGCCGGTCCGTGGCCTCGGCCCAGGCGGGGCGACGCGCGGCAGCCGCGGGTTCCACGGGCGCACCAGGCACACCGGCCGCACCAGGCACACCGGGCCCGCCCGGTGCCTGCGGCGGCACCGTGGGCGGCGGCCCTGCGGGCATGGTGGGCGGGGCCGTAGGTGGCCGCTCCGCGTTGCCGTTCGGCGGGTATGTCACGTGACCTCCCCCTTGGTCATCCGACAGTATGGCCGCAGGGACTGACATCGACACCAGTGCTGACTGGATCTTGTTCGTATCGAAGCCTGGGACCGCGCTGGTTGAGCCCTGATTCCTGCTGTTGTTGCTTGTTCCCCGTGCCAGGAACCACTGGTTCGTGCCGCTTGTTCCTGCTGGGCTTCCGGTGCGTAACGCAGCACGAGACGCCCGTACCGCCCCCTGCCCTTGTATACGCGATCTGGATCTGTTCGGTTCCCGTTCGGCGCCGGTTACCTTCGGTCACAGACCACCGTCGACGGGCCCCGCTACCAACTGCCCGCGATCCCGTCCCACCAACTCGCCGCGCCCGGCGGCTTGCAGCCGGGATCCAGCTCGTGGATCCAGTCGCAGAACCGCTGCAGGTTCCCCTCCAACTGCTCGTACTCCTCGGCCTCGTCGAGCGGGATCAGGGCCTGCGTGGTGAAGTGCAGCCGCCAGGCGATCTCGACGAACGCCGGCACCGACGTATTGATCAGCACCACCGGGAAGTGCTCCTCCTCGGGCAGCCCGTACACCGCGCCGCTCCCCGGCAGGGCACCGATCGGCCGCCCGAAGTAACTGGCCAGGCGGTACGCCGTGATGCCGCGCGCCATGAGCTGCGGCTCCGGCTCCGTCTGCACGTCCCCGGCGAGGGTGGAGATCCCGGAGGGGCCCGCCGGCAGCACCGGCACACCCCAGCGGGTCAGCGCCCCCACCGCGTCCGCGGGCAGGTCCCAGCCGCGCGCGACGGCCGTCGCCCGCGCCGCGGGCGGCCCCTCGGCGACGAGGCCGTCCAGGTCCCGGGTGAGCGCGGTGTCGAAGGCGCGCTGAGCCTCGTCGTGCATGGATCTCCTTGTACGTGTGGTCGATTGGCCGCTCGGCCGCCCGGCCGGCGGGGGTCAGTTGCCGAGCCAGGTGACGTCGCCGTCGCCCGGCAGGTCTCCGGACGGCCCCTGGTAGTTTCCCCGCGCCTCGCCGATCCTTCCGGCATTCCTGGCGAGGTTCTTCTTCCCGCTGATGCCGACATCCGGCTCCAGGCTCCACGAGATGTCGTTCTGCGCGTTCGGGTAGCGGCCCACGATCCGCGCGCACTCGGCGCCCGAAATGCACGGCTGGCGCTCGGAGTAGACACCGGTCACCTCGTCGGGCGAGATGCCGTTGTCCTTCAGGTACTGGTCGAGGACCTGCTCCGAGTGGAGTCCCCGGTTGCCCTCGTTGGGTGCCGCGATGTAGCGGGCGTCGGGGCCCTCGCCGATGCGGTAGACCGCGATGTTGCGGGTGCTGGGGAGGTTGTGTTCCATGCGCAGGCGCATGGAGAGCTGGGACAGCGTGTTGCCGGAGTCGTTGAGGTTGATGCGGCCGCAGCGGCGGTTGTTGATCCGTACGATGCCGGATTCGGCTGGGTCTGCGGGGTGTTGGTAGACCGCGAGGACCACGGTCGGGGCGCCGGGGGATTCGGTGAGGCTGCCGTCGTTGCCGTGGTACGACGCCGGGCAGGTGACCGGTAGGTCGCGGTCCTTGCCGTCGGGGTCGGGCTTCTTGCCGTCCGGGTCCGGCTTCTTGCCGTCCGGGAGCTTCTTGCCCGCGTCGTGCGCCCCGTCCGCGATCTTGCGGAGCTTGGTCAGCTTCTGGACGATCTTGGCTTCGCCGAGGCCCGGGATGAACAGCGAGCCGCCGTTCCACAGGACCTGGCCGATCGACCTGCCGTACTCCCCGTTGCTCCAGGCCTCGCGGGCCTCCGGGGTGACGACGAAGTCGCCGCCGAGCTTCCAGATCAGGCGCGGGTTGACGGTCACCGCCTGGCCGACGATGCCCAGGTAGTCGCCGTCGTTCCACTTGTCGCGGTAGCCGTCGAACTCGGTGGTGACCCAGTCCTTGCCGTAGTCCCACAGGCCGGTGACCGTGTCCTTCACGGTGTCGATGGGGTGGATCACCGAGTTGACGGTGTCCTTGACGTCGCCCCAGGCACCGTCCACGACGATGCCCTCGACCGCGCCGACGGTCTGGTCCTTCGCGCAGCCGAAGAAGGCGCCTACGCCGGAGAAGCAGCCCTCGTCGTCGTTCTCGTCTTCGTCTCCGTTGTCGCTTCCGTCCTTGCTTCCGTCGTCGTTCCCGTTCCCGTTCTCGTCGCCTTCGGTCTCGTCTCCGTCGTTGTTGCCGGGCTTGTCGCCGCTCTCGTCCGTGGTGGGTGGGGCCGCGCAGCCCATGCCGGTGATGGAACAGACCGCGTTCTGCACGGTGGTGGCGACCTGGGGGCCGATCCCGAGGGCCAGTACGGCGAGCACGATGCCCGCGATGATCGTGAGCAGCCCCGCGTACTCGGCGGTGGTCTGCCCCTCCTCGCTGTGCCGCCACTTCAGCATCCGGGCCGGGCTGAAGCCCCGTGCGCGGCCCCTGCTGCGGCCGGGGTCGCGGGTGTCCGGGGCGCTGCGGAACCAGTCGCGTACGTCCCGTCGGTGGAGCAGGGCCGCCATCGCGGCCGGGATCAGGAGCTGGGTCAGGCCGCGGCCGCTGCCCGAGCCCATCGTGTTCAGCGCGCCCAGGGTGAGCCAGATCTGGACGGCGGCGAGGCCGGCGTACGTGCGCATGCCGCCGCGGCGTGTGCGCAGTGCGAGCCACAGGCCGAGTGTGGTGGGGGCTGCGGCGTACGCGAGTCTGCCCAGGAGCTGGCCGCTCGGTGGGGCCACGAGGAGTACGCCCAGGGTGGATGCGGCGGTGATCGTGAATGCGGTGGCCAGGAGCAGGCGGAGGTGGGTCACGCGGTGGGGGAGCGGGTGGGGTGGGGCCTCTGCCTGAGCCATGGGCTCAAGTTAGGTATGTCCGTGTGGCTGGGCACGGGTCCATGGGCCCAAGGGGAGGCCCAACTCCGGGTGGAGGTGGGTCTGTTCGGGCCCAGGTCGCGAGGCTCTGCCCCGGGCCCCGGTCCTGGCCGGACGGGCTGATTTTGCCCCTCCCCGCCCCTTCCCTAAATCCTGCGGAGCTTTCCGCCCTCCGGGCGGTGTCCTCAAACGCCGGACGGGCTAGAGAGATGCCGGACGGGCTAGAGAGATGCCGGACGGGCTAGAGAGATGCCGGACGGGCTAGAGAGCTGAGGGCGGGCTGAAGAGAGAGCCCAACCTGTCCAGGCTCCGCCGCCCCGACAGCCCCACCCCCACCGGTACCAACGCCGCCCGCCCCGGCACCCGTACGCCCCCGGTGAGCGCCACCCGGGTGTCGGGCCCCTCCGCCACCGCCGCGACCCCCACCAGCAGGAAGCGGCTCTGCAGCCAGCACCAGCCGGGGCGTTGGACGCCTGCCAGGCGGGCGCGGAAGCCGTACTTGCTGTGGGCCACGGCCGTCACCTGCTCGCCGTTCCTGTGGGTGATCCGTACGCCTCGCATGTCCGGAAGGACGCGGCCCAACTCGCCCTCCAGATCGGCCAGGATCGGCCACACCTGGTCGAAGGGCGCCTCGATCAGGCGCTCGCTCACCTGGGCGCCGCGGACGCCCGCCGCGAGCGCGTGCAGGCGGCGTACCGGGTCCAGGTCGGTGGTCGGCCACCGGGTGTTGTCCTGTTCGTACGTCATGACGTCCACGCCTTCCGGAAGGTGTCGCGGGCCCGCGAGAGCCGGGACTTGACCGTGCCCACGCGCAGGCCGAGCAGTTCCGCCGCGGCCCGTTCGTCCAGGCCCTCGATGTCGCGCAGGACCAGGACCGCGCGGTGCTCGGGGGAGAGGCGGTCCAGGACATCCCTGATGTCGGCGGCCAGTTGGGGGTCGCCGCGCGCGGGCAGCTCGCTCAGGTCGGCCGGGACCGCGCGGGCCGAACGACGGGCGACCCGGACGGCCTCGCGGACCGCGATCGCCCGCACCCAGCCGTACAGCGCGGCCGGCTGCTTGAGCGAGCGGAGCGCGCGGAACACCGCGGTCAGGGCCTCCTGCGCCGCGTCCGGGCCCTGGTCGAGGGCGATCGGGGCGCAGATCCGGCCCACGTACGGGGTGAGTTCGTCCAGCAGGGCCGCCATCGCGAGGGTGTCGCCGCGCTGGGCCGCGCGGACCCGCTGGACGGTGGCTTCGTCAGGCACGGAGCGAGTCTTCCAGGGGGACGGAGTCGGTCGCGGGCCGGGACCGCCCCACGCGCAGGGCCGCTGCCGCGAGGGTCAGGCAGAGCGGGGTGTAGAGGGCCAGGTTCAGCCAGTAGAAGGCGGAGTCCGGGGACTTCGTGACGAGCCAGAGGAGACCGGCTGCCGCGCGTGCGGACAAGCCCAAGGTGACTGCGCGTACGCCCAGTTGAAGTACGCGCGTGCGGCGCCCGGCCCGGGCCAGGACGATCCCCGACGCCGTGAGCAGGAGCAGGGCGAGCGGGACGAGGACCGGTGGGGTGAAGGGGGTGTCCAGGCCGAGGACCGCGTACGACAGGGACTTCTCGTCGGCCGCCGGCCAGGTGGAGCCGGTGGCCCAGAACAGGTGCAGCGCGGCGTCGGCGGCCAGGACCGAGGCGATGAGGGTGGCGGCGCGACGGGCCGTGCGTTCGGCGGTGGGCATGGGGGCCTCCAGTGGGCAGCGATGAGGGTGGGGCAACCTCCAGAGGCGGCGTACGGGCGAAACGTTCCCCGCGTGTGCGGCCAATTTCGCGGGAGCGCTCAGCGGCGGATACCTGCCATGACGGGTTACCGCCACCCCAGCCCCTGGCGTCCCCCAACCCCCAACCGCGCCAATGGTGTTCGCCAGGAGCCAGAAGCCAGGAGCCAAGAACCCGCACCGCGCGCGCTGAGGGGTTGGGGATGGGAATGGGGATCGGGATGGGAAGACGTACGAGAACCATGGGGGTGGTGGCGGCCACCGCCGTCGCCCTGCTCGCCACCGGGCTCACGCCCGCCGGGGCCGACCCGGGGCCGGGCTCGAAGGGCAGGACCGCGCCCACCGCCGCACCCGGCGCGCACACGGTCACACTGCTCAGCGGCGACCGGGTCACCTACACCGGGAGCGGGAAGTCCCTGCAGGTCAGCGGGGTCAGGGCGGGCAAGGGGCGGGAGCAGGTCGCGTTCACCCGGGCCCGGCTCGACGACCACGAGTACGTCATCCCCGTCGACGCCACGGACGCGCTCGGCGCAGGGCGCCTGGACCGGCAGCTCTTCGATGTGACGGCGCTGGTCGCGCAGGGCCACGACGACGCGAAGCGCACCACCATCCCGCTCATCGCCACGGAGCGGGCCGAGCTCCAAGGGGCTTCCCGGAAGGGCGAGTTCGAGGAGCTGGGCCTCGCCGCCCGGTCCGTGCGCAAGACCGAGGCCGCCGAGGTCTGGCAGGGCCTGGTGAAGGAGACTGCGGGCAGCTCACGTACGGCCAGGGCCACCAAGGTGTGGCTGGACGGCAAGGTCGAGGCGAGTCTCGACAAGAGCGTGCCGATGACCGGCGCGCCCGAGGCGTGGAAGAAGGGCCTCGACGGCAAGGGTGTAAGGGTCGCCGTCCTGGACACCGGGGCTGACACCACCCACCCGGACCTCAAGGGCCGCGTCGTCGCCGAGAAGAACTTCACCTGGGACGAGACGGCCGAGGACTTCAACGGGCACGGCACCCATGTCGCGTCGACCGTCGCGGGTGTTGGTCAGGCCTCCGGTGGGCGCTACAAGGGCGTCGCACCCGGCGTCGATCTCCTCAACGGCAAGGTGCTCGACGGAGGCGGCTCCGGCTACATCAGCTGGATCCTGGAGGGCATGGAGTGGGCGGCCGCCCAGAAGGCCGACATCGTGTCCATGTCGCTGGGCTCCGGAGAGCCGAGCGACGGGAGTGACCCGCTGTCCCAGGCCGTGGAGCAACTGTCCGCCGGGGGCGGCCCGTTGTTCGTCGTCGCCGCGGGCAATGAGGGCAAGCCGAACACCATCGGCTCCCCGTCCGCTGCGCCCAGCGCCCTGACCGTCGGCTCGATCACCAAGCAGCGCGCCATGTCCGAGTTCTCCTCGCAGGGTCCCGCCCTCGACGACGGCGGCGTCAAGCCCGAGATCACCGCGCCCGGCAGCGACATCACCGCGGCCCGCGCGAAGGGCACCTTCGAGAGCGTCGCGGTGAGCGAGCACTACGCCACCATCAGCGGCACCTCGATGGCCACCCCGCACGTCTCCGGAGCCGCCGCGATCCTCAAGCAGGGCCACCCCGACTGGGATGCGCAGCAGCTCAAGTCGGCCCTCGTCGGCAGTGCGGACGCGGTGGACGACGCGGGTGTCTACGAGCAGGGCGCGGGCAGCGTCGACGTCCCCGGTGCGCTCCACGCGCGCGTGCAGGCCACCCCGGCGGCCGTCTCCGCCGAGCTGACCTGGCCGTACGCGAAAGAGGTCACCCGGAAGGTGACGTACCGGAACACCGGCGACAAGAGCGTCCGCCTCAGCCTCGAAATCGACGGCTACGCGCGCGTGGCGCTCGCTGAGCGCAGGCTCACGATTCCGGCGGGCGGCACCGCGACCGCCACGGTGCGCATCGACGGGTCCGCGACCGGGCCGGGCACGCACAGCGCCTGGATCACCGCCCGTGGCTCCGACGGCAGCCGGGTCCGCACCCCCGTCGGCATCGACGCGGAGGCCAAGACCGCGACCCTGACGCTGGCCGCCCCCGCCAAGCGTCCCGGCGTCGACCGCGCGTACACGAACGTCGTCGTCCAGAACGAGAAGACCGGCGAGTCCCAGCTGACCGGAGTCACCGAGGGCACCCGTGAACTGCGGCTCCCGGAGGGCACGTACCGGCTGCTCGGGAGCGTCTGGGAGTACGACGACGAGAACGACGTGCCCGTCTCCGTCGCCACCGTCCAGCTCGCCGAACGCGTCACCCTGACCGGCGACCGCACGGTCACCCCCGACCTGTCCGGCGCGAAGCCGGTCACCCTCGGTGTCGACGACCCGACGATGCGCATCAGCAGCCAGGGTTCCGCCCAGGGCCTGGTCTCGCAGGTGACGGGCGCACCCACCGGGCTGCTCACGCCGCTGTTCGACGGGCAGTTCAAGGCGTACGCGGTCGGCAGCGGCAAGATTCCGGGCGTCACCTACTTCGCCGGGGCCAGCTGGGAGCAGCCGTTCCTGCACGCCGCGACGACCGGACCGGATCCGCTCGACATCCCGATCCGCCCGTACTACTTCGACCGCATCGAGTGGGACCTCAAGGGCCAGGTCGTCGACGTGGGCGACGGCACGGACCTGGACGGGCGTGAACTCGCCGACCGCATCGTGCTGTTCGAGCCCGGCTACGGCCTTCCCGGCGGCGAGGCCGACCGCCGCTACCGGGCGATCCTGGCCAAGAAGCCGCAGGTGGTGCTGCTGGGCAAGGGCTGGGTCTCCGCCGAGCCCGACGACCAGGTCCTGGTGGTGCAGGAGCCGGCCCAGACCTTGCTCCGGGGGCGCCTCGCGGCCGGCCCGGTCACCTTGGAGATCAAGGCCCAGCGCAACGGCGACCGCGCGTACTTCACGTTCCACAGCCACGAGAACGGCGTCCCCGCGGGCGCCAACTGGGTAGACAGGCGCGCCGACTTGGCGCGCGTGGAGCACAGCGTGCGCACGACCGGATACCCCAATGACGTCAAGGGCCTGTACGGCTGGGCGCGCTACGCGGGCCTGAACCTGGTCCAGCAGAACACGGTGGTGCGGGCGCCGCACAAGCTGACCGCGTACTACACGCCCGATGTGCCGTGGACGGCCGCGACCTTCGAATACCTGGTGCCCGACGGGGAGCGGGACATGACGCTCGGCGAGCAGTTCACCGAGCCGACCGTGTACCGGCGCGGCAGGACGGTCGAGGAGAACTGGCTCACCGGCCCCTTCAACCCGTCCCTGTCCGTGACCGGCTCCGACGGGCGCGCCCAGGCCACCCGCGACGGCGACAAGCTGCGGCTCGCGCTGCCGATGCTCTCCGACGCGCGCGGTCACCGGTCCGTGGCCACGCCCCAGCTGGAGAGCGGGACGACGGAGTTGCGGACCGCCGGTGGTGAGCTGGTCGGGCGCAATGACTCCGGCGGGCGGGGCGTGTTCGACGTGCCGGCGCGGAATGCCGCGTACGAGCTGACCTCGACGGTGCGGCGGGAGAGCTCGTCCTGGGAGCTGGGCACCCAGGTGTCGGACACCTGGCGGTTCCGTTCGGGGCGTACGTCGTCCGAGCGTGCGCTCGGGCTGCTCGACACGCGGTACGACGTTGCCGGGCTCGACGGGGACAACTCCGTCGGGGTGGGGCGGGCCTTCGAGTTCGGGGTCGGATTCGGGTATCAGGCCGGGGCGCGGGGGGCTGCGGTCGACCGGGTACGGGTCGAGTACTCCACGGATGACGGGGCGACTTGGGCCTCGGCCAAGGTGCGCAAGGCGGACGGCAGTTGGCGCGTGTCCGTGCCGGGGCTGTCCCAGGGCTGGGTCTCGCTGAAGGTCACCGGATCCGCGCCCGGGGGCGCCTCGCTCACCGAGACAGTGACTCGGGCCTACAAGGTCGGGTGTCCTTCGGACTGGTGCGGGTATGCGCCTGAGTGGCCGCACTGGGAGTGAGTTCTTCCCCCACCCCGCCCCTTCCCGAAAGGCCTGCGGCCGGCTTGGGGCGGGGTGGGACCTTTGTCCTCAATCGCCGGACGGGCTGGTGAAACCAGCCCGTCCGGCGATTGAGGACAGTCCTTTCAGCCGGCGGCAGCCTTACGGGAAGGGGCGGGGCGGGGAGAAAAATGTTCACGTACGCGCGCGTGCACCTCAGGGTCGGCGCCCAGCCAATCGAGCCCCAGGAGCGCAGCTCCAAGGACAGGACGGGCAACGATCACCCGAGGCACCGCCTTCGGCGCCCGAGCCGCGAGCAGGGCCCGCACCCGGTCGTCCAGGAGCGCGTGCCGCGCCGCGAGGACACTCCCGCCGAGCAGCACCGGCACCACCTCGTCAAGGAGATCGAGCCGGCCCAGCGCGACCGAGGCCATCGTCGCGACCTCCTCCGCCTGGCGCGCCACGATCGAACGCGCCACCGCATCACCCGCCGCCGCGACGGCGAAGAGCACCGGCGTGAGCTCATGCCGCCGGAGCACGGGGACATGCCCCAGGTGGAGCGCCTCGATGAGCGCGCTCATCGAGGCGAGCCCGAAGTGCGCCGGCAGGGCGTCCGCCAGGGCCGTGGGCCCGCCCCGGCCGTCCGCCGCGCGGGCCGCGTGCCACAGGGCCTCCTCCGCCAGGCCCCCGCCGCCGCCCCAGTCCCCGGAGATCCGCCCGACCGCCGGGAAGCGCGCGGTGCGCCCGTCCGGGGTCATGCCCACGCAGTTGATGCCGGCCCCGCACACCACCGCGACCCCGCGCGGCTCGTCGCCGAGCTGCAGGCCCGCGCGCAGGATGGCGAAGGTGTCGTTGCGTACGTCGACGGAGCAGCCCCAGCCCCGGGAACGTACCGCCGTCGTCAACTCCTCCTCCTCGACGGGCAGATCGGCGTTCGCCAGGCAGGCCGAGACATGCTGTACGCCGGTGACGCCCGCCGCGGTGAAGGCCTCGGTGACCGCTTCGGCGAGGATGTCCATCGCCGCCGTGACGCCCACGAGGGGCGGCTGGAAGCCGCCGCCGCGGGCCGAGCCGACGACGCGTCCGTCGGCCGCGACGACCGCGACGTCGGTCTTGCTGTTCCCCGCGTCGATGGCGAGCACCGCCGCCTCGCGCGGGTCTTGCGTCATGCCCACGCGAGGTGCTCCCGGTTGTGCGCGATCAGTTGGTCGGTCAGCTGCTCGGCGTACGCGTACTGGCCGATCAGCGGGTGGGCGAGCAGCGCCTTGAACACGCGGTCGCGGCCGCCGCGCAGGGCCGCCTCCAGGGCCAGGTCCTCGTACGCCGTGACGTTGGCGATCAGTCCGCTGTAGAGCGGGTCGAGTGCGGGCACGGCGAGCGGCGTGGCGCCGGAGCCGTCGACGGTCGCCTGGACCTCGATGACCGCGTCGTCGGGCAGGAACGGCAGCGTGCCGCGGTTGTAGGTGTTGACCACCTGGTACGGGCTGCCGCCGGAGCCGAGCAGCGACGCGGCCAGGTCCACGGCGGCCTCCGAGTAGAAGGCGCCGCCGCGCTTGGCGAGCAGCTCCGGCTTCTCGTCGAGGGTCGGGTCGCCGTACATCTCCAGCAACTCGCGTTCCATCTTGGCGACTTCGGCCGCCCGCGACGGCTTGGTCGCCAGCTCCTGCACGACCTCGTCGTGCGCGTAGAAGTACCGCAGGTAGTACGAGGGCACGACGCCGAGCCGGTCGAGGAGCGGGCGCGGCAGGCTCAGGTTGTCGGCGATCTCGTCGCCCGTCTCCGCGAGGAGCTTGGGCAGTACGTCCTCGCCGTCGGGTCCGCCGATGCGTACGCCCCGCTCCCAGGTGAGGTGGTTGAGCCCCACGTGGTCGAGGAACACCTGGCCCGGCTCGACGCCGAGGGAGGCGGCGAACCGGCGCTGGAAGCCGATCGCCACGTTGCACAGGCCGACGGCCTTGTGGCCGGCCTGCAGGAGGGCGCGGGTGACGATGCCGACCGGGTTGGTGAAGTCGATGATCCAGGCGTTCGGGTTCGAGCGGCGTACGCGCTCGGCGATGTCCAGGACGACCGGGACGGTCCGCAGCGCCTTGGCGAGGCCGCCCGCGCCCGTCGTCTCCTGGCCCACGCAGCCGCAGTCGAGCGGCCACGTCTCGTCCTGCTGCCTGGCGGCCTGCCCGCCGACGCGCAGCTGCAGCAGCACGGCGTCCGCGTCCGCGACGCCCGCGTCCAGGTCGGAGGTGGTGACGATGCGGCCGGGGTGGCCCTGCTTGGCGAAGATGCGCCGTGCCAGACCGCCGACCAGTTCGAGACGGTCGGCCGCCGGGTCGACGAGGACGAGCTCCTCGATGGGCAGGACGTCCCTGAGCCGGGCGAAGCCGTCGATGAGTTCGGGGGTGTAGGTGGAGCCGCCCCCCACCACTGCGAGTTTCATATGGTTCTAGCCCTTCACTCCGGTCAGGGTGACGCCCTCGACAAATGCCTTCTGGGCGAAGAAGAAGAGGACGATGACGGGCGCCATGACCAGTACGGTCGCGGCCATCGTCAGATTCCAGTCGGTATGGTGCGCGCCCTTGAACGACTCCAGTCCGTAACTCAGCGTCCAGGCGGCCGGGTTCTCCGAGGCGTAGATCTGCGGCCCGAAGTAGTCGTTCCAGGCGTAGAAGAACTGGAACAGGGCGACCGCGGCGATTCCCGGCTTCGCCATCGGGAGCACCACACGGATCAGCGTACGGAATTCACCGCAGCCGTCCACCCGCGCCGAGTCCAGATACTCATTGGGAATGGTCAGCAGGAACTGCCGCAGCAGGAAGATGGAGAAGGCGTCGCCGAAGGCCATCGGAATGATCAGCGGCCACAAGGTACCCGCCAGATCCAGCTGCTTCGCCCAGAACAGATACATCGGGATGATGATGACCTGCGGCGGCAGCATCATCATCGAGATGACCAGCATCAGCGACAGATTCCGGCCCCGGAAGCGGAACTTGGCGAGCGCGTACGCCACGGGAATGGACGAGAGCAGGGTGAGGACCGTGCCCAGGCCCGCGTACAGCAGTGTGTTCTTCCACCAGGTCAGAAAGCCGGGAGTGTCGAACACCTCGCGGTAGTTGCTCCATTCCCAGTCGCGCGGCCACAGATCGCGGGTGAGCGCCTGTTGGTCGCTCATCACCGAGGTCAGGAACACGAACACGAAGGGCAGCACGAAGAAGAGCGCGGCGGCGACTCCGAGCGCGTGCACCCCGACCCATTCGAGCAGCGCCCTACGGCGTGCCGTCACAGCGGCAACAGTGGACATAGTGATCAGTCACCTGCCTGGATCAGGCCGCCGCGGCGGCGCATGAGGAGCGCCGTGACCGCCATGGCGAGCACGAACAGCACCAGGGCCAGCACACACGACGCGCCGTAGTCGAAGCGCGAGAAGCCCAGGTCGTAGACGAGTTGCGGAATGGTCAGCGTCGACTGGTCCGGATATCCGGGCTCGAATTGCTGACCGGAATTGCCGATGATTCCCGAGGCGACCTTTCCGGCCACGAAGGGCTGCGTGTAGTACTGCAACGTCTGGATCACGCCCGTCACCACGGCGAACATCACGATCGGCGAAATGTTCGGCAGCGTGACGAACCGGAACCGCTGGATGGCATTCGCACCGTCCAGCTCGGCCGCCTCGTACTGCTCCTTCGGTACGTCGAGCAGCGCGGCCATGAAGATCACCATCAGGTCGCCCACGCCCCACACCGCGAGCGAGGTCAGCGCCGGCTTCGACCACGCGGCGTCGGTGAACCAGCCGGGCGTCGGCAGCCCGAGATCACCGAGGACCGAATTGACCGGCCCGGTACCGGGGTTGAGCAGGAACACGAACGCCAGCGTCGCGGCGACCGGCGGCGCCAGATAGGGCAGATAGAAGAGCGTCCGGAAGACACCGGCACCCGTCTTGATCTTCGTGATGAGCAGCCCGACCCCGAGCCCGAAGGCGACCCGGCAGGTGACCATGACGAGGACGAACCACAGGGTGTTCCTCATCGCGGGCCAGAACAGCGGGTAGTTGTCGAAGACGTACGTCCAGTTGTCGAGCCCGTTGAACGTCGGCGGGCGGATCCCGTCGTAGTCCATGAACGAGAAATAGACGGTCGAGAGCAGCGGATAGGCGAAGAAGACGCCGAAACCGATGATCCAGGGCGACATGAAGGCCGCGGTGCGAAGCGCCGACCGCCGGCGCTTCGCCCGCAGGGTGTACTTGGTCATTCCCCTGAGTCCTTGAGTCCCTGAGCCCCCGACGCCTACTTGGCCTTTTCGATGTCCGTGTCGATCTGCGCGGCGGTCTTCTCCAGACCTGCCTGCAGATCGGTCTGCCGGCCCTTTTCGTAGTCGTAGCCGAGGCGCTGCAGCGTCACCTGGTACGCGCCGCCGTCGGCCGCCGCCGGGGTGGTGTTGGACTTCGGGTGCTGCGCGATCTCGATGAACGTCTTGAACTCGGGCGTGACCTCGAGCTTCGGCGACTTCAGCGCCTCCAGCGTGGAGGGCACATTGTGAATGGCGTTGGCGAAGGCCACGACCTCATCGGTGTCCGTGGTCAGGAACTTCACCAGCTCCCAAGCGGCGTTCTGCTTCTTGCTGTTGCCGGGGATCCCGATGATCGTGCCCGACAGATAGCCCTTGCCGTAGTCGGCGACCTGGTCGTCCGGGACGGGCAGCGGCGCGGTCCCGATCTCGAACTTCGCCCCGGCGTCCTTCGTCATCCCGAGCCGCCACTCGCCGTCCAGCTGCATCGCGACCTGGCCGGTGTGGAAGGGGTGCTTGGCCCCGAACTCGTCACCGAACGTCTTCTGGTGCCGCTCCAGCTTCTCGAAGCCGCCCAGCTTCTCTATGAGCCGCTTCTGGAACTTGAACATGTTCGCGAAGGCCGGGTCCTTGGCGATGTTCGACTTGCCGTCCTTGTCGAAATAGGTCGGCCCCCACTGGGCGACGTAGTGCCCAGGCGTCGTCTCATAGCTGTGGTAGTTGGGCATGAACCCGACCTGCTCGTACGAGTCGCCCTTGGCCTTCGTCAGCTTGACGGCGACCTTCTCGAATTCACTCCACGTCTTCGGCGGGGCCTTGATGCCCGCCTTCTTGAAGGCGTCCTTGTTGTAGTAGAGGCCGTACGCGTCATTGAGCAGCGGCAGCGTGCACTGGTTGCCGTCGAACTGCGTGTACTCCTGCAGCGCCTTCGGGAAGACCTTCGTCACGTCGACCTTCGACTTCGCCAGGAACGGCTTCAGATCGGCGAAGGCCCCCGAGGAACAGAACTTCCCCACGCTGTCCGTCGTGAAGGAGGAGACGACGTCCGGTCCTTTCGAACCCCCGGCCCGCAACGCCTGGTTGATCTTCGGGTCCGTCACATTCGGGGTGATGTTCACCGTGATGTTCGGGTGGGCGTCCTCGAAGCGGCCGATCGCTTGCTCGATGGCCTTCTTCTCGCTGTCCGCGGACCAGCCGTGCCAGAAGTTGATCGTGGTCTTGGCGTTGGGGTCGTCGTTCGCGCCGTTCTCGGTGGAACCGGTGCAGGCGGAGGCAAGGACCGATATTGATGCGACTGCGGCTGCTGCGATCAGCCGGCGGTTTTTGCGCATGGCGCTGTCTCCCTTGGCGGGCTCGGGTCTTGGCAGGACGTCGGGAAGGACTCGGGACGGAACTTGAGGCGGGACTCTTGGGTGGTGGTGGTCAGCGGGAGGTGTCGAACACCTCGTCGCGGGCGCTGGCGAGCGCGCTCTCCAGCGCACCGCGCAGAACGGGGTGTTCATGGACTTCGCCGAGCGCGAGCCGGGGCCGGGACGCGGCCAGTTCGGCCAGCTCCGACTGGATCAGGGCACGCAACGGCTCCCCGCCGGCGGGGAACAGGGCGCCGGACAGGACGATCAGACCGGGGTCGAGCACGGCGACCACGGAGGAGAGACCGATGGCGAGGCGCTGCGCGAACTGCCGCAGCAGCTGGGCGAGTTGCTCGTCGCCGCTCTCGTCGGCTGCGGCCCGGGCGAGCAGCGAGGTGGCCACCTGGAGGTAGGGCTGCTCGGGGGTGTCGATGCCGAGCTGCTTGGCGATCCTGGGCACGGACTGGACGCCGGCCAGCTCCTGGAAGCCGCCGCTGTTGGCCTTGGTGACCTGCCGGACCAGCGGCGTCCCGGGCACGGGCAGGAACCCGAGCTCACCGGCGCCGCCCGTCCAGCCCCGGTGCAGTCGCCCGCCGATGACGAGGGCGGCGCCGATCCCTTCCTGGTCCCAGAGCAGCACGAAGTCGTCGTGCTCGCGGGCCGCGCCGAGGCGCTGCTCGGCGATGGCGGCGAGGTTCACGTCGTTCTCGTACTCGACGGGCATCGGCAGTACGGCGGCGAGCTCGTCAAGGAGCGTGGGGGAGTGCCAGCCCGGCAGGTGGCTGGCGTACCTGAGCCGTCCCGTGCCGGGGTCGAAGGCGCCGGGCGTGCCGATGACGACGCGATGCAGCTGGGCCCTGGTCACCCCGGCGGCCTTCGCGGCGCCGTCGATGGCCTCCGTCACCTGACGTACGACGCCCTGGCCGGCCCGGCCGGGGGTGCGGACCTCGAACTCGCCGACCGTCGCCCCGGTGACGTCGGCGACTGCGGCGAGGATCCGCTCGGGGGTGACATCGAGTCCGGCGACGTGCGCGGCCTGCGCGTTCACCGCGTACAGCTGGGCGTTGGGCCCCGGCCGGCCCTCGCTGGTCCCGGTCGCGACGACGAGGCCGGCGGCTTCGAGGCGGGCGAGCAGCTGGGACGCGGTCGGCTTCGAGAGACCGGTCAGCTTCCCGATCCGGGTCCGGGACAGCGGCCCGTGCGCGAGCAACAGGTCGAGCGCGGCCCGGTCGTTCATCGCGCGCAGGACCCGGGGGGTGCCGGGAGTGGCGGAGGGCGGTCCGGGGGTACCGGGGGTCGTACCGGCCATGAGCTGCCCCTTCGTGCGGTCCTTCGTACTGGCCACGCGAACTGTTAGGAAGGTTTCCTATCGCGCTGCGAGGAACGTAGCAGCGCAGCTCGGGGGAGCGTCAAGACACCGCACACGGGCAGCGGCCAAGTCGTTACCTGAGGGGAGGGGGCAAGTGGGGGAAATGGGGCTCAGATAAGGGGCGTATCGGACGCTCTAGCGCCCCTTTTCCTCCACTCGTCACCTCAGGCGGGCGCCGCGGCGGGGCGGCGCGGCCCGGCGCCCGCCGCTCGCCCGGGCCCCGGCCCCGCCCCTGCGTCGCCCGCCCCGGGCCGCCCCGCCCGCCCCGGGCCGGCGCCCCCCGAAGGGCCCCGCCCCTCGAAGGGCCCCGCCCCTCGAAGGGCCCCGGCCACACAAAAGCCCGGCCTCAGGCAGAGATGCCGTCGATCCGGGCCAACGCGTCGTCCGCGCCGTATGGCTGCAGGTAAGGCAGCCAGCGCGGATCCCTATGCCCGGTCCCGATAATCCGCCAGGCGAGACCGGTGGGCGGGGCCGGTTTGTGCCGCAGTCGCCAGCCCAGCTCGAGGAGATGGCGGTCGGCCTTGGTGTGGTTGCAGCGGCGGCAGGACGCGACGACGTTCTCCCAGGCGTGCTGTCCGCCCCGGCTCTTCGGGATGACGTGGTCGACGCTGGTTGCGACGCCACCGCAGTAGGCGCACCGGCCGCCGTCGCGGGCGAAGAGCGCCCGGCGGGTCAAAGGCACGGGCCCCCGGTAGGGGACCCTCACGAAGCGCTTGAGCCGGACCACGCTGGGTGCGGGGATGGTGCGAGTCGCGCTGTGCATGAAGGCGCCGGATTCCTCGAGGCAGAGAGCCTTGTTCTCAAGGACGAGGACGAGCGCGCGGCGGAGCGGTACGACGCCGAGGGGCTCGTACGACGCATTCAGAACCAGGACGTGCGGCACGGATGCCTCCTATTACGCCGGCGGCGCGTGGCTCGCGCCGGGACGATCTGCTCTCAGTCTCCCCTCAGTGCTGGTCGAAGCGCCACCATGTCCGAGTAACGGGCTCGGAGTGTTTTCGACCACACCTCGTTCATCCCCAGGTGCGAAGCGTCTCTCCCTCGAACATGACAACGATCCACACACAATGCCCCGTTAGTGTGGTGGGTCTGCCCGCTACATCCCTCTTGGGATCTCCCTCTTGCGGGCAGGCCGCTACACCTGGAGGTGCCTGCCGTGTTCCTGTCCGCCGCCTTGTCGACGTTGTCGGCCGCGGGGTCCAACGACCCAGCAACCCTGGACGACGCTCAGGAGAAGGCCAAGAGCGCCGCGGGCTTCGTCGAGGACAACTGGGGCTCCTGGCTCGCCATCGGGCTGCGGGTGCTGCTGATCATCGTGATCGCCACGGTGCTGCGCAGTGTGATCCGGCGGGCCATCACCAAGCTGATAGACCGGATGAACCGGGGCGCCCAGGCCGTCGACGGCACCGCGCTCGGGGGGCTGCTCGTGAACGCGGAGCGCCGCCGCCAGCGCTCCGAGGCCATCGGCTCGGTCCTGCGCTCGGTCGCCTCGTTCGTGATCCTCGGCACGGCCGCGCTGATGATCCTCGGCACCTTCGAGATCGATCTCGCACCGCTGCTCGCGAGCGCGGGCGTCGCGGGGGTCGCGCTCGGTTTCGGTGCGCGCAACCTCGTCACGGACTTCCTGTCCGGCGTCTTCATGATCCTCGAGGACCAGTACGGCGTCGGGGACTCGGTCGACGCGGGCGTCGCGTCCGGCGAGGTCATAGAGGTGGGGCTCCGCGTGACCAAGCTGCGCGGGGACAACGGCGAGATCTGGTACGTCCGCAACGGCGAGGTCAAGCGGATCGGGAACCTCTCCCAGGGCTGGGCCACGGCCGGGGTGGACGTGACCGTGCGCTCCGACGAGAACCTGGAGAAGGTCCAGGAGGTGCTCGCCGAGGTGGGCGACTCGCTCAGCAAGGACGAACCCTGGAACGAGCGGTTGTGGGGGCCGGTCGAGGTTCTTGGCCTTGACGCGGTCTACCTGGACTCGATGGTCGTACGTGTCTCCGCGAAGACGATGCCCGGGAAGGCGCTCGGCGTTGAGCGGGAGCTGCGCTGGCGGATCAAGCGGGCCTTCGACGCGGCGGGGATCCGGATCGTCGGCGGGCCCCTGCCGGTCGGGGCCGGGGACGAGGACGACGCGCCTGCGGCGCCGGCTGTTTCCGCGCCGTCCGCGTACGCCTCTTCGACTTCGCCGCAGTCGCTCGCCGCGTCTCCGATAGCGCCGCCGAATCTGGCGAAGTAGGAACTTTTTCCCCACCCCGCCCCTTCCCGAAATCCTGCGGAGCTGTGTCCTCAAACGCCGGACGGGCTGATTCATCAGAGATGAATCAGCCCGTCCGGCGTTTGAGGACAGTCTTTGAAGCCGGCGGCAGCCTTACGGGAAGGGGCGGGGTGGGGTGAAAGCCGTTCGCTACTCGTAGCGGAGCTCCGACGGACGCACAGCCCGGCCCAGCAGGGGCAAAGACGTCGCCGCCGCCAGCAGGCACAGGGCGTACACGCCGAAGGGGACCAGCAGGGGCAGAACCAGCGGCAAGGGCTCGCCCGTCATGCCGCCGTAGCCCGCGTACAGCCCGAACCCGCCGACCCCGGCCAGGACCACCGCGGGGGCCAGCGGAAGCGCCGTCTCCAGGAGCACCGCGCGCCGCAGCACCGAGCGGGGGACGCCCGCCGCGGCCTGGGCCGCGAGGGTGCGGCGGCGGGTGGCGAGGGACTCGGCGGTGCCGATCGCGAGGGCGACGAGGCCGATGCCGAGGGCGACGAGGACGCCCGCGCCGATCATGGCGAAGCCGGTGTCGTAGTAGGAGACGTCGGTGTGCATCTCCTGTTCGCGCACCACCCCGTCGTGCACGATCTGCCACACCCCCGCGAAGCCCACCCCGACCACCGCCACGAGCAGCACCGACGCATGCGTACGCGCCGCCGCCCAGGGGTCGAGGCGCAGCCGGCCCGCGGCGATGAGGACGGCGGGTCGCGGCGAGGACGACAGGCGGCGGCCCATGTACTTGGCGAAGCCCCCGGCGGCGGCCAGTGCCGCGGCGCCGGTGAGCGTCACCGCGGCGATCACGCCGAGCGGAAGCAGCACGGCGGTCGGGTCCTGGCCGGCCCGGACGATCAGGTCGACCGCCGCGACGACGAGGGCCGTACCCGCCACCAGGACGAGCCGCGGCACCCGGCGGCGCTCCGGCTTGATCCGGCGCACCACACCGAGCGGCGAGGCCACGACACGGCGCAGCGCGAAGACACCGACGAGGACGGCGAGCAGCGGTACGCCCAGCGTGACGAGGACGCCGCCGACGACGGCCGGGAGCTCGGGAACGTACCCGATGGCCAGCAGGAATCCGATGAAGCCGAGGAGCGCGAGCAGCGAGCCCGCCAGGCAGGTCAGCCCCGACTCCAGGGCGGAGATCTGCCGCACCTGACGCGGGCTCGCCCCGATCAGGCGCAGCGTGGCGAGCCGCCGGTCGCGGTGCACGGCCCCGATGCGGGCGCACTGCCCGAGGAAGCCGAGGACCGGCGCGAGCAGGCCGAGCAGGGCGAGGACCACGCCGACGCGAGTGCCTTCGCCGTTCAGCAGCGTGCCGCCGACCGGGACCCGGTGCGAGCCCGACATCGCGGCGACCGTCACCGCGGCCAGGGCGAAGCCGGTGCCGAGCAGCGCGCCGAGCGCCGTGAGCCCGGCCCGCCACCACTCGCGCCGGTCCGAGCCGCGCAGCAGCCGCCACGCGATGCGGAGATTGGCCAGGATGCCGCCCGACCAGGCCTTCCAGCGGGCACCCCAGCCGGGCTTCGCCCCGCGCAGGACCGACCCGGGCGCGGTCTGGGCGCTCATCGGGCACGCTCCTGCGAAGAAGCCGGGGCCGCCCCGTACGCGGCCCCGCCCGCCTCGGGAGCGAGCGTCCCGTCCACCAGCCGCACCTCGCGGTCCGCGAACGCCGCCACCTGGGCGTCGTGCGTGATGAGCAGCACCGACGTCCCCGTCTCGCGCACCGCGTGCACCAGCGCCGTCATCACCTGCTCGCCGGCGAGCGTGTCCAGGGCGCCGGTCGGCTCGTCCGCGAACACCGCCCGCGGCCGCGTCACCAACGCCCGGGCCAGCGCGACCCGTTGGCCCTGTCCGCCGCTGAGCTGCCCGGGCTGCTGCTCGGCCTGGCCGCGTACGCCGAAACGCTCCAGCCACTCGTCGGCCTGTGCGTGCGCCGCGGCACGGCCGGTGCCGGCGAGCAGCAGCGGCAGGGCGACGTTGTCGATGGCCGTCAACTCCGGGATCAGCTGGCCGAATTGGAAGACCACGCCGAACTCGGTGCGCCGCAGCTCGCTGCGCTCCGCCTCCGAGAGCCGGTCGACGCGCCGCTGGTCGTAGACGACCGCGCCCTCGTCGGGCGTGACGATTCCGGTCAGGCAGTGCAGCAGCGTGGACTTGCCGCTGCCGCTCGTGCCCGACACGGCGAGGATTTCGCCCGCGCCGAGCTCCACGGACGCGCCGCGCAGGGCTTGGGTCTTCCCGTAGGCCAGGTGGAGGTCGCGGGCCGCGAGCAGCGGGGTCCCTCCGTGCGCAGTCGTACTCATACGGTGTTGATCTCCTCGGTGAGGGTGGCGAGCCGGCTCGCCGTGGTGGCCATCCAACGCAGGTCGGCGTCGAGGTGGTTGAGGGCGTAGTCGGCGGACAGGACGGTGGTGAGGTCGGTGCCCGGCGCCGTCTTGACCGCCGTGAGTTCGCGCATGCGCGCCATGTGGGCGGTGCGTTGGGCCCGCAGGTACGCGGCCGGATCGGTCGGTTCGCCGGCCGTGGCGGCGAGTGTCGCGACGACGACCTTGGCGAAGATCTCGTTGCTCACGAAGGGCGCGGGCGGGGCGATCTGTGCGATCCAGCCGATGAGTTCGCGGCTGCCGGTGGTGGTGGACCGGTACTTGGTGCGCTCCGGTCCGCCGTCCGAATCGGTGCCGTCGATCTCGGCGAGCCCGTCGCGGACGAGTCGCTGCAGGGTCGTATAGACCTGCCCGTACGCCAGCGGGCGGGCCTGCGGGAAACGTTCGTCGTGCCGTCGCTTGAGGTCATAGCCGTGGCTGGGGCCTGCCGCGAGCAGTCCGAGCAGGACGTGGCGAGTGCTCATACGCACACTATGCACCGGCTATATGTACTGAGTGAATAGCCGACGGGAAGAAGCTGCAGGCCGAAGTGAAGTGAGAGATTTGATTCCGCTTCTGGCGTGTCCAATTCGCGGGTCCGGTCCGCGGGTCTGCGAACCGGGGCTCTAGCGGGGGTCCTCCTTGACCGCGTACGCCTCGACCGACCACAACGAATACCCGAACCGGGTAGCTCGCTCTTCCCCTTGAACCCGGACGAAGCGCACCTCGCGCGCATCCATCCGCACCGACTCCCGCCCGCCCTTCCCGTCCTTCACCGTGGCCGCCGTGCGCCACGTGCGGCCGTCCGCGGACACCTGGACGCGGTAGCGGGAGGCGTACGCGTCCTGCCAGTGCAGGACCACCTGACCCAGGCGCACCGGCTCCCGGAGCCGCAGCTGCCACCAGGCGCCGTCCGCGGCGGGGGAGGACCAACGGGTCTTCGCGTCGCCGTCGTTGGCGGCCGACGCGGGGAAGTCCCTCGTCTCGTCACCGGACGACGAGGCTTGCCCTGAGCGGGCCAGGTCGGGTCCTGCGGTGCGGGGGTAGGCGCGGACCGTCAGGGTGCGGGTCTCCTCGCCGAAGGAGACCGGGACGTCGTACGTGCCCGCCGCCGTCCCCGGTGCGACCGTCACCTCGACCGGGACGGACACCTGAGTGCCGCGCGGCAGGCGGGAGTCGGCCGGGGTGCGGACCGTGATGCCCTTCGGGGGCCGGGTGGTCAGCTTTCCCTGTACGTCGCCGGGGCGCGTGGACGTCAGGCGGGCGGCCACCCGCTGGGAGGTGCCGCCGATCTCCGCGTCCGTCTCGGCGCGGGCCAGCGACAGGTCGGCGGCCGGTCCGTCGGCGTACCAGGGGACGAGGCGCTCGACCCGGGCCGCGTCGCCGGTGACCCGGACCGCGTCCACCCGGGCGCCCTGGCCCGGCGCCCCGGTCTCCGTCCAGCCGCCGTCGGCCAGCTTGCCGAGCGCGCGCCAGCCCTCGCCCGGCACATGGGCCTCCACCGTGCCCTCGGCGCCGGGCGCGGCCATCGCGGTCACCGCGTCGAGCGGGCGGGGGCGGGGCAGCCGGACCGTGTAAGTGGAGCTCTCCGTACGCTCGTTGACCTCGGCCTTGCCCTGCGGGTGTGCCGCGCCCGTCCACGCGGCGGACTCCCGCCGGGCCCGGTCGAGGAACGGGTCGAGGACGCCCTTGCCGACCGTGACCCGGGCCGTCTTCAGGTCGCCGCGGAGCGCGTTCAGCTTCCGTGCCGCCGTCCAGGCGGCCGCCCCCTCGCCCTTCGCCTGCGCAAGGAGCATGTCCACCGCGAGCTCACCGCTCGTGCCGTAGCGCGCCAACTGGTCCAGCCACGGCTTCACTTCGCGTGCCAGCTCGCTGCCCTTGAGGCGCTCGGGCGCCTGCGCCATCACGCCGAAGGCGGCCCGCAGTCGCTGCCCCGCCTCGTCCAGGCGACCCTGGTCCGCGCTCTCCCTGGCACGCCAGAAGTCGGCGACGAGCGGGCGCAGATACGCCGACTCCTCGCCGCCGAGCACCGAGGAAGCGTCGTTCCCGGCGAGCGCGGCGACCGCCTCGCGGGCCTTCCGGTCCGGGCCCGCCAGGTCGTCGATCGCGGCCCGCCAGGACTCCTCGGGCCGGTAGTGCCTGGGATTCCAGGCGTAGTCGGCGGCCGTGAACAGCGGGATGCGGGAAGCCGCGGGCTGCTCCATCGCGTTGGCGAGGAGCGCCGCCGAACCCGTGGCGACCGCGGGCTCGCGGCCCGTGTACGGGCCCAGGAAGATACGGTCCTGCGCGTAGTCGTTGACCGGATAGTTGTCCATCGTCATCAGCGGATGCTTCAACGCCCCGCGCGCACCGGCCAGTTCGCGCCCGGTGATGGTCCTCGGCACGACCCCCACCCCGGTCCACGCGACCTGCGTCCTCCCCTTCAGCTCCCGCGCGAGCGCCGCGCGGTACTCGGTGGCACCGTCCTGGAAGAACTCGGTCGGCATGAGGGACAGCGCATCCGCCGCCCGGTGCCGATCCTTCAGATGTGCGGCCACCGCGTTCGCCACGCGAGCCTGCGCCTTCGCGGCCGCCTCGGGGCCCGAGCCGAAGGTGTCGGCGTCGTCGTCGCAGTGCCACTCGCTGTACGACACGTCCTGGAACTGCAGTTGGAAGGACCGGACGCCCAGCGCCCACATGGCGTCCAGCTTCTTGATCAGCGCCTGTACGTCGCCGTCGGACGCCATGCACATCGCCTGGCCCGGCGACACGGCCCAGGTCAGCGTCACGTGATTGCGCCGGGCCCGCTCGGCGAGCGCGCGGAAGTCGGCGCGCTCGTCGGCCGGGTAGGGCTCGCGCCAGCGCGCCTGGCGGTACGGGTCGTCCCCGGGGGCGTACACGTAACGGTTCTGCTTGGTACGGCCCATGAAGTCGAGCTGCGCGAGCCGCTGTTCGCGCGTCCACGGCGTGCCGTAGAAGCCCTCGGTCATGCCGCGCACGGCCGTGCCCGGCCAGTCCCTGACCTGCACACCGGGCACGAACCTGTCGCGGATCAGTTGCCGCAGGGTCTGCACCGCGTGGAACAGTCCGTCCTCGCCCACGCCCTGGAGCGCGAGGGTGTCGCGGCCCGCGATCCGGCCGGCCGCCAGGCGGTAACCCCCGGTGGGCAGGTCGGCGCGCTCGGGTGCCTTCAGGGCGCGCAGGGCGGCATCGCTGCCGGAGCGACCGGCGCCGACGCCAGTGCCGGAGCCCGCGCCGGATCCGGCCCGTACGAGCAGACCCTTCGGCGGCAGCGCGTCCTCGGAGGGAACCTCGCTGACCATGCGCGCACCCGCCGAGCGCAGCACCTCACGCAGGGCCTCGACCGCGTACGGATCCGCGCCCTCGTCCGTGAGCAGGAACACCTCGTCGCCCACCGGGACCGCCCCGCCCGCGGCCCGCATCGACTGTGGCTTCGGCCACACCGACGGCAGCCGGTCCGCGCCCTGCGGGTCCTGCGCGTCGGGAGAGCTGATGCCCGGATCGGCCGGAGCCGCGAGGGCGCCCGGCGCGGCGCCGAGCAGACCGCTGATGACGGCGGCGGCGATGGCCGCGGCACCCTTCCTGCGCCGGACCTGCACGGTTGGTCCTGCCCTTCTCGACAGCCCCGGGAGTGGGGGATCCAGGGTGGACCCGAGCCCACCACCACGGTGGTGACAGTGTCAATGCGCGTGACCGTTGTGCCGGGTTTGCACCCCTGGGAACGGGCCGCGTGTCGCGATCTCGTCCAGGCCCTGGCCAACTCCCGTACCCGGCACACAATGTGAGCAGCGCCACGTTGCCCGAATGCCGGACCATTCGCTGGGTAGAGCTCGTCTGGACCCTGCCACCGCTTATGTCAAGGAGGCCCCCGTGGCCGCATCGGCTCACCTGCTGCTCGACGCCCTCTCCAAACGCCCGGAGCCGGACCTGTCCCGCGTCTCCGACCCCGACTCGGGCCTGCTCGGCTCCTGCTCCTGCTGCACCCTCGAAGCGCCGCTGACGAGCGAACCGTCGCTCGCCGCCTTCGCCCCCCTGACCAGCGAGCCCCCGCTCGCCGACGCCGCGCCGCTGACCAGCGAGCCCACCGCCACGGGTACCGCGTCGGGAGTCTGATGACCCCATGACCCTTGCCCGGTTGGCCGCCCTGCACGGCGTCGCCACCTCCTACTCCCCGTCGCCGGGCCGCACCGTCGAGACCCCGGCCGCCGCGATCGTCGCCGCGCTCGCGGCGCTGGGGGTCGACGCGTCCGCACCGGGCGCGATCCGGGACGCCCTCACCCTGCGCGAGGCCGCACTCCGCCGCCGCCTGCTCCCACCGACCGTGGTGTGGCCCGACGGGGTGTCCGGACTGCCCGACGGGACCCGCCTGCGGGTGGAGACGGAGGACGGCGAGACGCTGGAGTGGACGGCAGCCGCGGCCGGCTCTGGTGTGCACGACGACGTGCACGACGACGTGCATGACGGCACGCACGAGGACGCGGACGTCCCCCGACTCCCGTTGGGGATCCACACCCTGCACGCCACCGCCCCCGACGACCGCACCGCTCAGGTCCACCTCGTCGTCGCCCCCGAGCGGGTCCCCGTCCCGCAGCAGCGGACGTACGGCGTCCTCGTACAGCTCTACTCGCTGCTGTCCCGGCGCTCCTGGGGCATGGGCGACCTCGGGGACCTCGCGGAGCTCGCCGCCTGGGCGGGACGGGCGCACGGGATCGGCTTCCTCCAGGTCAACCCGCTGCACGCCGCCGTGCCGGGGGCGCCGAGCGACCCCTCGCCCTACCGGCCCTCCTCGCGGCGCTTCCCGGACCCGGTGCACTTACGCATCGAGGACATACCGGAGTACGCGTACCTCCCGGCCCGAACCCGGGAACGTATCGACGACGGACGCGACGGGCATGACGGGCATGACGGGCATGACGGGCATGACGTCCAGGGGATCCTCGAACAGGCCGGGGCCCTGCGGGAGTCCGTCCTCCGCAAAGGCGCCCTGATCGACCGGGACGCCGTCTGGGCGCTCAAGTTCAAGGCCCTGGAACTGATCCGCACCGTCCCGCTGAGCCCCGGCCGGCGCGCCGCCTACTGCGACTTCCTCGCCGAACAGGGCGAAGCCCTCGAAGCCCATGCCACGTGGTGTGCGCTGGCCGAACGGTACGGCCCCGACTGGCACACCTGGCCCGAGACACTGCGGGACCCGCACGCCCCGGGCGTCGTCCGGGCCGGCGGCGAGCTCATGGACCGCATCGACTTCCACTGCTGGCTCGCCTGGCTTACCGACGCCCAACTCGGCACCGCCCAGCGCACCGCGCGGGACGCGGGCATGGACATCGGACTCGTCCACGACCTCGCGGTCGGCGTGCACCCGGGCGGGGCCGACGCCTGGGCCCAACAGGCGTTCCACGCGCGCGGGATGACGGTCGGGGCCCCGCCCGACGCCTTCAACTCCCGCGGCCAGGACTGGGGTCTGCCGCCCTGGCGCCCGGACGCGCTCGCCGCCGCGGGCTACGCACCCTTCCGCGGCCTGCTGCGCACCCTGTTCGCCCATGCCGGTGCGCTGCGCATCGACCACGTGATGGGCCTGTTCCGGCTCTGGTGGATCCCCGAGGGACACCCGCCCACCGACGGCACGTACGTCTCGTACGACGCCGAGGCGATGCTCGCCGTCCTCGCGCTGGAGGCGCACCGCGCGGGCGCGACCGTCATCGGCGAGGACCTCGGGACGGTCGAACCGGGCGTACGCGAGGCGCTGGCGCGGCGCGGCATCCTCGGCACGTCGGTGCTGTGGTTCGAGCGCGACTGGGAGGGCACGGGCCGCCCGCTCGCCCCCGAGGAGTGGCGCACGGACTGCGTGGCCACCGCCACCACGCACGACCTGCCGTCCACCGCGGCCCGCCTCACCGGCGAACACGTCCAACTCCGCCACCGCCTCGGCCTGTTGACGACCCCGTTGCTCGTGGCGCAGGCCGAGGACTCGGCGGAGGTGGGGGAGTGGCTGGGCATCCTCGGCCGGCTCGGGCTGCTGCCGGGCGGCGGGGGCGACGAGGAGGGCGAGATCAGGGCCGTCTACCGCTTCCTGGCGCGCACACCGGCCCGGATGGTGGGCGTCTGGCTGCCCGACGGCGTCGGCGACCGCCGCCCGCAGAACCTGCCGGGCACCTGGGACGAGTACCCGAACTGGCGGCTCCCGATCGCGGGGGCGGACGGGAGCCCGGTCACGCTGGAGGAGTTGGTGGCGTCGCCGCGCATGCACGCGCTGCTCTCCGCCTTACGTTCCTGACGCAGGCGTACGTTCCTGACGCACGGCCGCGCGGACATGTCGAGGGCGCCCTCGTGTGCGTACACACAAGGACGCCCTCGACGGGAAGCGTCGTCGCTACTGCTGCTTGCGGGACTTGTCCCCGACCATCACCAGGCCGGCGATCACCAGGAACAGCACGATCGGGGCCACGACGTAGAGCCCGAGGGTCTCCATCACGTTCAGGCCGGGGCCCGGGTCGTCGCCGTCGTCGCGCGTGAGCGCAAGCGCGGGGGACGTCATGAGCAGCATCATCAGCGTCGTACCGGCTGCTACGGCGCCGGCGCGCAGGGCGTTCTTCTTGTCCACGGAGCCAACGTAGCGAATGCGGGAACGACCCGCGCGCCCGGGGTGCCCGTACGGGGCACGGACCGGCCCTACGCCTGGTTCGTCACGCCTGGTTCGTCGCGGCAAGGAGCGTGCGCAGGAGGCCGTTCAGTTGCTCCGTCTCCCGGTCGTCGAGCGAGGTCAGGATCGCCTGGCGTACCTCAAGGCCCGCGACCACCGCCTCCTCGATCAGGGCGAGGCCCTTCTCGGTGAGAGTGACCTGCAGGCCGCGTCGGTCATTCGGGTCGGGGGAGCGGGCCAGCAGGCCTGCGCGCTCCAGTTTGTCGAGGCGTCCGGTCATGCCGCCCGTGGTGAGCATCAGCGTCGCCGAGAGCTGGCGCGGGGAGAGCGTGTACGGCTCGTCGGCCCGGCGCAGCGTGGCAAGGACGTCGAACTCGCCCCGGTTGATGCCGAATTGACCGTACGTCCGGTCCATCACCGTCTGCAGCTTCGCGGTGATCCGGGCGATCCGCCCGAAGACCGCCATCGCCTCCACGTCGAGTTCGGGGCGGACGGAGTTCCACTGGTCGATGATCGCGTCGACCGCGTCCGGGGCCTCCGAGGCTTTTCGAGATGCGCTCATGTCCCCAGTATCGGCGCCCGCTCGCTCGGTCGCAAGAAAGTTGCTTGACGGAAAGTAGCTTAGGAGTAAGCTACTTTCCAGCAAGCTACTTCCGAGGGGGAACCATGAAGCGCACTGGCACCAGCACCAGCACCAGCACCAGCACAGGTACAGGCACCAGCACAGGTACAGGCACCAGCACAGGCACAGGCACAGGCACAGGTACCGGCACCGGCACCGGCACCGGCAAGATCGCCACCATCGCCCTCACCGCCCTGGCCCCGATCTCCTGGGGCTCGACCTACGCCGTGACCACGGAGTTCCTGCCGCCGGACCGGCCCCTGTTCACCGGCCTGATGCGCGCCCTGCCCGCGGGCCTCGCGCTCCTCGCCCTCGCCCGGGTGCTGCCGCGCGGCGCCTGGTGGTGGAAGTCGGCCGTGCTCGGTGCGCTGAACATCGGGGCCTTCTTCCCGCTGCTCTTCCTCGCCGCCTACCGCCTGCCCGGCGGCCTCGCGGCGGTCTTCGGCTCGGTCGGGCCGCTGTTCGCGGTGGGGCTCGCGGCCCTGGTCCTCGGGGAGCGGGTCACCGTGCGCAAGGTCCTCACGGCGATCGCCGCGGCGTTCGGCGTAAGCCTGGTCGTGCTCAAGGCGACGGCCGGGCTCGACCTCATCGGCGTACTCGCCGCGCTCGCCGGCACCGCGTCGATGTCCACCGGCACCATCATGACCAAGCGCTGGGGCCGCCCGGACGGCGTCGGCCCGCTCGCCATGACCGGCTGGCAGCTCGCCTGGGGCGGCCTCCTGATCGCGCCGCTCGCCTTCCTCGTCGAGGGCGCGCCGCCCGCGCTCGACGGGCGGAACATCGCGGGCTACCTCTACCTCGCGCTGGTCAACACGGCGGTCGCGTACTGGCTCTGGTTCCGCGGCATCGGCCGGCTGAGCGCGTCGCAGGCCACCTTCCTCGGCCCGATGTCCCCGATCGCCGCGGCCGTCATCGGCTGGGCCGCGCTCGGTCAGGCGCTGACCCCGGTGCAGTTGGCGGGGATGACGATCGCGTTCGGGGCGACGCTCGCGGGGCAGCTGGCGCCGCAGCGGGCGCCGGGCGTGACCACGGTGGTCGCGAGCTCCGAAACGTTCAGTTCTGCTTCAAAGAACGGTCGAAAGTTTTCGATGGACCTAAGCAAGTGAGGGATGGGACTGTAGATCACGTCGGCGAGGGAAACCCCCGCGAAGGCATCGTCAAGCTCCATCAACTAGGCCCCTGACCAGGGGAGACAGGCAAGGGATACGTCATGGCAGTCCTGGACCGAGCCCACAGCAGCGAGGCAGTCGCGACCTCGACGTCGACGAAGGGTCAGCAGGCCCCGGCCCGCGGCCTCGTCCTCGCGGCCGTCGCGACGGTGGTCTGGTCCGGAAGCTTCGTCGCCGCACGGGCCCTCGGCGACTCCGTCCCGCCCATTCAGCACGCCTTCTGGCGCTGGATCATCGCCATCGTCGCCGTCGCCCCCTTCGCGGCCCGCGAGGCCTGGCGGCAGCGGGACCTGATCCGCCGCCACATACGCTTCGTGCTCGTCGCCGCCCTCCTCGGGATCACCGTCTACAACACCCTGGTCAACCAGGCCGGCACCTCCACCTCCGCCGGAAACATGGGCATGATCATGGCCGCCTCGCCGGTCCTGATGGCCCTGTACGAGCGCTTCACCGGCGCCCGCCTCGGCGCCCGCCGCATCGCCGGGATGCTGATCGCCTGCGCCGGAGTGCTGTTGCTCGTCAGCAAGGGTTCCCTCGCGATGGACTTCGCGGCAGGCGACCTGTGGATGATCGGCGCCGCCGTCTCCTTCGCCTCGTACAGCGCGATCCTGCGCCGCAAGCCCGCCGAGATCGGCGGCCTCGCCTTCCTGCTCTGGACGTTCGTCCTCGGCACCCTGATGCTGCTGCCCGCCTACCTGGTGAGCCTGTCCGTCCAGGGTGGCTTCGAGGTCTCCACCGAGACGGTCTCGCCGCTCCTCTACGTCGGTGTCGCGTCCTCGGCCGTGGCCTTCTTCGCCTGGAACAAGGCGATCTCGCTCATCGGCGCGGCCCGCGCCGGGGTCATCTACTACATGCAGCCCGTCTGCGTCGCGGCCCTCTCGCTGGTGATCCTGGGCGAGGAGATCGACCTGATGAAGATCGTCTGCATGGTCCTGATCCTGGGCGGCGTGATCCTGGGGGCGGCCCGCAGCGGCGCGGCCCGTGGCGGCGCGGCTCGTGGCAGCGTCGATCGGAGCGGCGCCGATCGCAGCAGCGCCGATAGCGGTAGCGCGGCTCGCAGCGCCGCCGATCGCAGTGCCGCGGCTCGCAGTGCCGCCGATCGCGGCGCCGCTGAGTGAGCCGCGTGATGGCCTGGAGGTAGGGGCAAAAGCGGGATTGCGTGGCTGATGGGGGTGGGGGGTGCAGGTGGCCTCCGCCCCCTTCGTCGTTGGCTGCGGACCGTCTGTGGCTGGCTTTCCCCAATTGCGGTCAGTGCGGGGCAAAAGGGGCGGCGGCGGAGATGGGGAGGGTCGGGTGGGGGGAAAGGGGCAATTACTGCCCCAATTTGCCCCTTTTTTCTGCCCGTTTCCCCCCACCTAGCTGCTCCCGCCTAGCTGCTCCCGCCTGGCTGCTCCCGCCTGGCTGCTCCCTTCTAGCTGCTCCCTCGACTCGCGCAGCTGCTTCCCGGGGCCGTACTGACCGTCATGGGGGAAAGCCAGCCACAGACGGTCCGCGGTCGACGACGAAAGAAGCGGAGGCCACCTGCACCACCCACCCGCCCCAGCCACGCAATCGAGTCTTTCGTCTCTGCCCGAGCAGAGCTCCGCGGCGGGCAGAGCTCCGCGGCGAGCAGGGTCCGCCGGCGCGCGGGGCCCGCCGGTGCGCGGGATAAGTTGCCGCGTATGACCGAGTGGGACATCAAGAAGCTGCAGATCCTGCGGACCCTGCGCGACCGGGGCACCGTGACCGCGGCTGCCGAGGCGCTGCTCATGACGCCCTCGGCCGTGTCCCAGCAGCTGTCCAACCTCGCCAAGCAGGTCGGCGTACCGCTGCTCGAAGCGCAGGGGCGGCGCGTACGCCTGACCGACGCGGCCCATCTGGTGCTACGCCACGCGGAGCTCGTCTTCGCCCAACTGGAGCTAGCCGACGCGGAGTTGGCGGGCTATGTGCACGGCGAGGCGGGGGAGGTCCGGGTCGGGGCGTTCTCGACCGCCGTGCCCGCCCTGGTCGTGCCCGCAGTGCGGCAGCTGCGCGAGGTGGCGCCGGGGCTCGACGTGCGGGTCCGGGAGGCCGAGGCGGCGGAGGCGTACGAACTGCTCTCGGGTGGCGAGGTGGACCTGGCCCTGTCCCTCGCCGCGCACGCGCCGACCGCCCGTGACCCCAAGTTCACCCGCGTACCGCTGCTCGCCGATCCGCTGGACGTGGCCCTGCCCGTGGGGCATCCGCTCGCGGACAAGAGCCGGCTCCGGCTCGCCGATCTCTCCGGGGAGCAGTGGATCTTCGGGGGGAGCGGGCCCTGGTCGGAGATCACGCTGGCCGCGTGCGAGGTCGCCGGGTTCGTGCCGGAGCAGGCGCACAGCGCGGCCGGGTGGACGGCGATCCTGGCCATGGTCGAGGCCGGGATGGGCGTCGCGCTGGTGCCGCGGATGGCGGCGGGCCCCCGGCAGGCGCACACGGACGGCGTGGTCATGCGCGAGCTGCGCGCCGATCAGCCGCGCCGCCATGTCGTCGCCGCGGTGCGGCGCGGGGCGGAGGAAGGGCCTGCGGTGGCCCGGGTGCTCGGGGCGCTGCGGGATGCGGCGGCGGGTTCGGGGGCGGGCGCGGGCACGGGTTCTGGGGCGAGTGCGGGTGACGCCCCGGCGTAAGGTGCGCCGTTTTGGGACCGGTTGGCCGATTTGGGGCGAGTGATTCGCGCCCACTTGTGTGCGGTACGTGTGTGAACTGTGCAGGCCGCGCGGGTGGCTCCGGTCGGCTTCGGGCCAACTCCCGGGCGGGCGGCTGTCACTGACGGTTGATCACTGGTCACCTTGGGCGGTCGGGCGGACGGCAAGGACATCAGGCCCGCCGACAGCATCCGCGCTCCGCACTCCGCGCTCAGGGAGGAATCCACATGCCCATCCAGACGTCCGAGGTGAACACGGCGTACGGCAAGGTCTCCGGCATCGTCGAGGACGGGATAGCCCGCTTCCTCGGCATCCCCTACGCCGCCCCGCCGGTCGGCGACCTCCGCTTCGCCGCCCCGCAGGCGCCCGAGCCGTGGACCGGCGTGCACGACGCCTACACCTACGGCCCGACCCCGCCGAAGCCGCTCCTCGACCCCGAGAGCGAGATGGGCAAGCTGATGCCCGAGCCGTCCTACGAGGGCGACGGCTGGCTCAACCTCAATGTGTGGACCCCGAGGCCCGAGGACGGCGCGGAGCTGCCGGTCATGGTCTGGATCCACGGCGGCGCCTTCACCTCCGGCTCCTCCGCGGTCAGGGGCTACGACGGCGCCACCTTCGCCCGCGACGGCGTGGTCTGCGTCAGCCTCAACTACCGGCTCGGCGTCGAGGGATTCGCCTACATCGAAGGCGCGGACTGTCCGGCCAACCGAGGCCTGCGCGACCAGGAGTTCGCGCTCCAGTGGGTGCGGCAGAACATCGCGAGGTTCGGCGGGAACCCGGACAACGTCACCGTCTTCGGCGAGTCCGCCGGCGCGATGAGCATCCTCGCCCATCTCTCCCGCGACACCGACCTGTTCCACAAGGCGATCGTGCAGAGCGGCACGGCGCACATCGCGCAGACCGTCGAGGACGCCAAGCTCGTCATCAGGGAGATCGCCAAGGAGCTGGGCAGGCCGGGCGCGACGAAGGCCGACCTGATCGACGTCCCGATGGCCGACCTCATCAAGGCGCAGGCCGCGGTGAACAGCGATGTGGTGACGAACGCGAACAAGACCAAGTACGGGGCCTCGACCATCGCGTCCTGCGGGATGTCGCTGATGCCCGTGATCGACGGCGACTTCCTCACCCAGCCCCCGATCTCCGCCATCGCGGAGGGCGCGGGCGAGCGGGTGCAGCTGCTGCTCGGTACCAACAGCGAGGAGTTCCGGCTCTTCGTCATGCCCACCTGGATGGTCGCCTGGACCGACCCGATCCTGTTCCGGGTCAGGCTCGGGCAGTACGGCGCACCCGACGGGTCGTACGCGCTGTACCGGGACTCGGAGTACAACGTCGAGCCGTACAAGCGGCCGAAGGCGCCGGCCATCGCCTGTGCGGTGCTCACCGACCGGATGTTCTGGATCCCCACGATCCGTATCGCCGAGGCGCGCGCGAACGCGTCGGCCGGCACGCACGTCTACGAGTTCGGCTTCCGCTCCCCGACCGTGCCCAACGAGCACGACATCGAGCTCGGCTCCTCGCACGCCCTGGAGCTGCCCTTCATGTGGGACACCCTGGCCAACCCGGACAGCCTGTACCTCACGGGGGCCGAACCGCCGCAGGCGCTCGCCGACGAGATGCACCAGGCGTGGGTCGGCTTCGCGAGCGGTGGGGCGCCGGACTGGAACGCGTACGACACCGAAGCGCGCTCCGTCATGTCGTTCTGGCACAACGACCAGGCGCAGAGCGTCGAGGTGCACGACCCGCGCCGTGGAGAGCGGGAGCACTGGGACGGTGAACTCCAGGCGAAGTAGCCGCAGCGCGGCCCGGGTGGTGCGTCAGGCTCCGCGCAGGAGGTCGCCGAGGACGGCCACGCCCTCGGTGATCGCCGAGGGGTGCGCCGCCGCGTAGCCGAGGACCAGGCCCTGGGTGCCGGGGAGTTGGGCGTGCCAGGACAAGGGGTGCGCCTTGACTCCCCGCTCCAGGGCCCCGGCCGCCACCTCCGTGTCCGTCCTGCCGCTGTCGTACGTGACCGTCAGGTGCAGGCCCGCCGCCGCACCGTGGACCGTCGCGTCCGGCAGGTACCGGCCGAGCGCCGCGATCATCGTGTCCCGGCGGCGGCGATGGCGGGCCCTGCTCAGGCGCAGGTGGCGTTCCATCGCGCCGGACGCGAGGAAGTGGGCGAGGACCAGCTGGGGGAGGGCCGCGTTGCCGAGGTCGGCGAAACGCTTGGCCTCGACGAGGGCGTCGCGGTGGCGGGGCGGGGGCAGCATCCAGCCGATCCGCAGGGCCGGGGCGAGGATCTTGGACACACTGCCCGCGTACAGGACCTGGTCGGGCAGGAGCGAGCGCAGGGCCGCGACCGGGGGGCGGTCGTAGCGGTGCTCGGCGTCGTAGTCGTCCTCGATGATCAGGCCGTTCGACTCGGCGGCCCAGGCGAGCAGTTCACGGCGGCGCTCGCCCGCGAGGACGACGCCCATCGGGAACTGGTGGGCGGGGGTGAGGAGCACGGCGGACGCCCCGGTGGCACGCAGGACGTCGACGCGCAGGCCGTCCGCGTCGACCGGTACGGGCGGGGTGTCCAGCTGCCAGTTGTGCAGATGCTGACGGGCGCCCAGCGAGCTCGGCTCCTCCACCGCGAGGGCCGATATGCCTTCGGCGCGCAGGACTTGGGCGACCAGAGAGAGGGTCTGTGCGGTCCCGGAGGTCACGATCAGCTCGTCCGGCTCCGCCCGGATGCCCCGGTTCCGGGCCAGCCAGTGCACGATCGCCTGCCGCAGGGCGGGGGTGCCGCGCGGGTCGCCGTACCCGAAGTCGGCGGGGGCAAGCCCGGCGAGCACGGCCCGCTCGGCCCGCAGCCAGGACGCACGGGGGAAGGCGGCGAGGTCGGGGAGGCCCGGGGTGAGGTCCATCCGGGCGGGGGCGGCACGGATGGCATCGAAGACGTCGAGTCCGGGGGTGGGGGCGAACGCGGGCGCGCGGGACGCGGGTTGAGCGCGCTCGGCGCTGTGCCGGGCGGGGGTTGTGGGTCGGGCATGCCTTGTGTTGTCCCGGGCGGGGGTTGTGCGCTGGGTGTGCCCAGCGGTGTGGCGGGCGGGGGTGGTGGGCTGGATGTGCCTCCTGCCGCCCGGTGCGGGAGCTGCGGGTCGGGTGTGCGTTGCGTCGTCCCACGCGGCGACCGGGGCCGCCAGGACGACGGTGCCGCCCCGGCCGTGTCCCGCCACCTGCCCGTCCTCGCCGAGCCGGCGATACGCCTCGGTGACCACGCCTCGCGAGACCCGCAACTCCCCGGCGAGCACCCGGCTCGCGGGCAACCGCGTGCCCACCGGCAGCCGCCCGTCCGCGATCGCCGCCCGCAACTCCCGCGCCAGCCAGTCGGCCAGACCGCCCGCGGGGGCGTCGGTGGTACGCAGCTGGAGGAAGTCGGCGGCGCCCGGCGGCGCGTTCCCGGCTGTCCCGGCCTGCGTACGGCTTCCAGCCGCCGAGCCGACCACGCCGCTCCTGGCCTCCGCCCCGGCCCCGCCGATCCCAGCCCTCGCCATGCCGCCCCCAACTCCCGTTCCCCTAAGCCAGTTATGGACCCCTCGAACCGCCCCCCATTGGACCTGTCCACCAGTCCATTCTCCCGCCAGAGTCAGAGCATGTTCGCACTCACCCCGGAATTCCTCCTGACCTCGCTCATCATGGTCGTCACCCCCGGCACCGGCGCCCTCTACACGATCGCGGCCGGCCTGGCCCGCGGCACCCGGGCCAGTGTCGTCGCCGCCGTCGGGTGCACGCTGGGCGTCGTGCCGCACATGCTCGCCGCGATCACCGGGCTCGCCGCGCTGCTGCACACCAGCGCCATGGCCTTCCAGATCCTCAAGTACGCGGGCGTGGCCTACCTCTTGTACATGGCGGTAACCACGTTCCGGGACAAGGGCTCGCTCACGGTGGAGCAGGAGAGCACACCGCCCTCGGCCGGGAAGGTCATCGTCTCCGGCGTGCTCATCAACCTCCTGAACCCCAAGCTCACGCTGTTCTTCTTCGCGTTCCTGCCCCAGTTCGTGGATCCCGGGGCGAGCTACGCCCTGGCGCACATGGTCGTGCTGAGCCTGGTGTTCATGCTGCTGACGTTCGTCGTCTTCGCCGCGTACGGCCGGTTCGCCGCCGCGATGCGCGGGCAGGTCATCTCGCGCCCCAAGGTGCTCACTTGGATGCGCCAGATCTTCGCGGGGGCCTTCGCCGCACTTGGAGCCAAGCTGGCTTTTCTCTGACTTCCGGCCTCGCTGTCCAGCGCGCAACCGTGCCGGCGTTACGCCGATTTCACGGGGTGTGGTCCGAGGCGGGGTGACGGGAACGATCAATTTCGGGCACAGTTGATCCGCCCCGCCACCCCCACGACCGTAGGACCGGAGAATCGATGGACCGCAGCCTCGTCGCCTTCGATGAGACCCAAGTGCCCCTGTATTACTCGCGCAAGACGGCCGACATCCTCTACAAATACGGTCCAGGACCAAGGATCCACTTCCATATGGGCCTCTTCGAGTCGGGCGCCACACCCAACACGACGGTCTCCCAACGAGCGCTGCAGCGCCGCATAGTGGGCTCCCAGGAGGCGATAGTCGACCACGCGGCCCGCACCTGGGGCGTGTACGCGAGCCCGCCCGGCTCCGTCCTCGACATCGGCTGCGGTGTGGGCGGCGGCTCCCTCTACTGGGCACAGGAGCACGGCGCCCGGGTCACCGGTCTCACCGTCGCGGGCGAGCATCTTCCTGTCATCCGTGACCTGGCGGCCCGGGCCGGGGTCGGGGAGCGGGTCACTCCGCTGTTCGCCGACGTGCACGAGTACGTCGCCACCGAGCGTTTCGACGCCGCGTACGCGAATGAGAGCTCGGGCTACATGGACCGCGAGCGGCTCTTCGAGGTGGTGGCCAAGTCGCTGAAGCCCGGCGGCTGGTTCGGCATCCAGGAGCACTTCATCTGCCGCCCCGAGTGGACCGAGTTCATCGACGACTACTACAAGACCCGCCTCGGGACCCTGACCGAATACATCACCGCCGCCGAGGCCGCGGGCTTCGAGCTGGAACAGGACGAGGACGTCACCGACCGGGTCGCCGAGTTCTGGGTGCAGTCGATGGCCTGGAACACGGCCGAGCTGGAGCGCACGGAGCGCACCGGCGAGCAGCCCCGGGAGGCCTGGACCCGCGAACGGCTCACCGAGTCGGCGATCACCCACGGCAAGCTGTTCCGCATCTGGCGCGACCACGCGATGGAGACCAGGCTGCTGCTCTTCCGTCTCGTCGGCGCAGAAGGGGAGCGCTGAGCCGGTGCCACCCGTGTATGCAGAAGGCAGCGCGTCCTCGCGCATCGGCTGGGAACTGCCGCCCTTCTACTGCCCGTTCAATGAATCGCTGATCCACCCCAAGGCGGCGGAACTGGAGGCCCGGGCCGTTGAGTGGATCGACCACTTCGGCCTTTACGCGGACCCGGTGGAGCGCGCCTGGGGACTCGCCACCCACTCCGCCGACTTCACCTCGCGGATCATTCCGTACGGTGACGTGGAGGCGATGCTCCTGTTTGTGGAGTGGAACTACTGGGCCAATGCCGTCGACGACTGGCAGGACTCCGGCTCCACCGCCACCAGCACCGCTGCCATCGCCGACCACAGCGCCCGCCTGGTCCGTGCCATCGAAGCACCTGGTTCCGGGCTCCTGCCGCCTTCGCCGCTCACGGCCGCGCTGGACGATCTGGTCTCGCGGACGCGCGCCATGCTGACCCCCTTCCAGCTGCGGAGATTCTCCGAGGGGACGCGGGACTGGCTGTTCGGTGCCGGGTGGCAGACGGCCAACTCCGAGCGGGGCGTGATGCCGTCGCTGAACGAGTTCTGCGCCATGCGGATGTCGGTGAACGGAACACGGTTCACGCTCACGTGGTGCGATGTGGCGAACGAGATTTCAGGGCCCCCGGAGGTCCTGTACTCCGCCCCCGTACAGGCGTTGACGGACGCGGCGGGGTTCATCGTGTCGTGCGACAACGATCTGTTCTCGTACAACAAGGAGGATCACCAGTCGCCTTGGGAGCAGAACCTGCTCAATGTGGTGGCCGCCGATCAGGGGTGTTCCCCGCGGGAGGCACTTGGACCCGCGGTGGCCCTCCGGGACCGGGCCATGACGCTGTTCATCCGGCTCAGGGAACGGCTTGCCCGTGGGGCGGACGAGCCGTTGCGACGCTACTTGGACTCGCTGGCCCACTATGTGAGCGGGTGCATCGAGTGGCAGAACCTGGCGCCGCGGTACGCCAGTCCGCGGAACCGGAACTCGCTTCCTGCGGAAGGGGCTTCGTACGACATCAGATGGCGGGCCACGCCGACGGATGTCCGTACGGATGCGCCCGACATACCGGCTGTCGCGTGGTGGTGGGAGCAGCTGAAGAACTGACCCCCACCCCGCCCCTTCCCGAAATCCTGCGGAGCTGTGTCCTCAAACGCCGGACGGGCTGATTCATCGAGGCCCGCCTCGATGAATCAGCCCGTCCGGCGTTTGAGAACGAGAACCTCAGCTCCCGAACAGCCGTGACCACCAGGACCGCCGGGCGGTTGCGGCCTCGATCACAGGCTCTGCTCGCGGCGAAGCGACTTCCGGCAGAGGCGCCGATTTCGGGGGCGCCGGGGTGGAGTCCGTGACCTCCGCACCGCGCGGTGTGAAGGTCACCGGCAGTGAGACCAGCTGATGCGACATCAATGAGGCGGACCGCAGCAACTCAGCCTCGGGGACGGCCAGTTCCAGATCGGGTAGGCGTGCGAGCAGCGCATCGATCCCGGTGTCCGCGATCGCCCGCCCGATGTCCTGCCCGGGGCACTCGTGCGGCCCGCCGCTGAAGGCGAGATGCGACCGGTTGCCATGCACCGCCCGGGTCAGATCGGGCCGGATCTCCGGATCGACATTGCCCGCCGCGAGCCCGAGCAGCACCATGTCCCCCTCCTTGATGGAGGCGGACCCGAGCACCATGTCCCCCGTGGCCCACCGCCCCAGGATCGTGGTGAGCGGCGGCTCGTCCCACAGGACCTGTTCGAGCGCGTCCGGCAACGTCATATGGCCACCGGACAGATTGGCCCTGAAACGGCGGTCGGTGAGGACCATGCGCAGGGTGTTCGCGATCAGGTTTGCCGTCGTCTCGAAGGCGGCGATGAGGACGAGGCGTACGTGCTCCAGGATCTCCTGGTCCGTCAGGGCCGTGTCGTGTTCCAGGAGCCACGAGGTGAAGTCCCGGCCGGGCTGCTCCCTCTTGCGCTCAAGGAGTTGGCGCAGGGCTCCGGTGATGTACTCGTTGGACTGGACGGCCGTCTCGGTGCCCTTGAGCATGTCGCGGGCGGCCTCCACGATGCGCGGACCGTACGAGTCGGGCATGCCGATCAGCTGGGTCATCACCAGCATCGGCAGCTGTTCGGCGAAGTCCTGGACCAGGTCGGCGCGGCCGCTCTGGGCGAAGCGGTCGATCAACTGATTCGCGAAGCGGGTGACATAGCGGCGGACGCCGCGCCGGTCGAACCGTTCCAGGGACTCCGTGACCGCGCCCCGCAGGCGCTCGTGCTCGGCGCCGTCCGCGAAGTTGCACACCGGTTGCCAGGCGGCGATGGGCGTCAGCGGATGGTCGGCCCGCACCTGCCCCTCGCGCATGGCGCGCCAGCGCCGGGAGTCACGGGAGAAGCGGGACGGTGTACGGGCCACCTCAAGGTTCTCGCGGTGGCCCAGTACGAGCCAGGCCGGCAGATCGCCCTGGACGAGGACGGGCGCGACCGCGCCGTGTTCCGCGCGGAGCTTCTCGTACAGGCCTCGGGGGTCGGATTCCGCCTCGGGGCCGTGGAGGCGACGGATGCCCTCGGGCCCGAGCCCGTGCGCGGGGCAGCCGGGCGGAGGCGTGGCCCCGGCGCCTGGAGCGGGGGCGAGCCCGGACTCGATGGGTGACTCGGACGTGCTCACGATGCCTCCGGGGACGAACTAGTCAGGGCGATGGACTGCAAGTACCGCATCAAAGCCATCAGCACATCCCGACTCGACTCCCGACTCCGCGCATCGCACTCCACGATCGGCACCTCGGCCGGCAGGTCGAGTGCGCCGCGCAGTTCGTCGAGGGCGTGACCGGGCGCGTCCGGGAAGGAGTTGACCGCGACCACGAAGGGCACGCCGCGCTCCTCCAGGCGGCCGATGACGTCGAAGCTGACCTCCAGGCGGCGGGTGTCCACCAGGACCACCGCGCCGAGCGCGCCCTCGAACAGGCCGCGCCACAGGAACCAGAAGCGCTCCTGGCCGGGGGTGCCGAACAGGTAGAGGACCAGTTCCTCGTTGATGCTGATGCGGCCGAAGTCCATGGCCACGGTGGTGGTCGACTTGGTGGCGACGCCCGCCGTGTCGTCGACGCCGACCCCGGCCTGGGTCATCGTCTCCTCGGTGGTCAGCGGCCTGATCTCGCTGACCGAGCCGACCAGGGTCGTCTTGCCCACCCCGAAGCCGCCGACGATGACCACCTTGACCGCGGCGGCCGCCGTCTGCGGAAGTTCGTCCTCGCTGCTCGGCCCGCCGGGCAGCAGCTCAGAGCTTCTGAAGTCCATCGATCACTGCCTCAATCAAGCTGATGTCGGGGAGTTTGGCGGGAGCCACGGGCGGCCGGGAGATCACCTTCTGCTCGGCGAGCAGATCGCTGAGCAGGACGGTGACGACACTGACCGGCAGGCCCAGGTGCGCGGAGATCTCCGCGACGGACAGCGGGCGCTGGCAGATCCGCATGATGGCCGCCCGTTCGGGCTGCATCCCGGGCCGCGGGCCGGACTTGGCCACGATCAGGGTGACCAGGTCCAGCGCGGTGGGCGCGGACGAACCGCTGCGCCCACCGGTGATCACATAGAGCCGCTCGGGCCCGCCCTCGTCCCATTCCTGGCCGGGGGGCTGCGTCACCTGGCGGCCTGCGCGTCCTGCCGCGGCGGGCTGCTCAGGTGTGCTCCGATCCGCAGCACGAGGTCGCGCATGCGCTGCCCCATCAGGCCCGCGTCCACCCCTTCGCCCGCGAGCACGGCGAGGTACGCGCCCGCGCCCGCCGCCATCAGGTAGAAGAAGCCGCCGTCCATCTCGATGACGACGAGCCGCATCCGGCCCTCGCTCTGCGGGAGTTCGGCCGCGACGGCACCCGCCAGGGACTGCAGGCCCGCACAGGCGGCGGCCAGGCGGTCCGCCGAGTCGGTGTCGCCACCGTGCTGGGCCATGCGCAGGCCGTCCGCGGACAGGACGACCACCTGACGGGTCTGCGGAACGCCCTCGGCCAGGTCCTTCAGCATCCAGTCCAGATTGGCTGTGCCTGCTGCCTTGCCGGGGTGTACCTGCTGCTGCGTCACTGCTCGTTCCCCTTGCTAGTGGTCTCGACCTCGGGTGCGGTCTCGCCCGAGACGCCGCTCTGGAAGGCGGCCAGCCACATACCGGGCTGGGTCTGCTCCACGGGCTCGGACTCGGGCTCGGTCGGGCCCGGAAGTGCTGCGGCTGCTGCGGTGGGGGCCTTGCGGCGGCGCTGCGGCAGGCCGTTCGGGGTGCGCTCGGTCACTACGGGCGTCTCCGCGTCCAGGCTCGGGCCGGTCGTCGCCCGCTCCACCAACGTCGTGGTTCCGGCGAGGGGCGTACTGGCGACAGCGGTCCCCGCGGGAGGTGTGCTGGTGGCGGTACGCGGCCCGGAGGACGCGCCGATGCCGTGGGCCAGGCCCGTCGCGGCCGCCGTCGTGGTGATGAGCTCCTGCGGCACGACGAGCACCGCACGGACACCGCCGTACGCGGACGGGCGCAGCGAGACCTGGAACCCGTACACCTGCGAGAGCTTGCCGACCACGGCGAGGCCGAGGCGCGGGGTCTCGCCGAGGTCGTTGACGTCGATGCCCTGCTGGGCCTGCCTCAGCATGCGCTCGGCGCGGGTCCGCGCCTCCTCGCTCATGGAGACGCCGCCGTCCTCGATCTCGATGGCGATGCCCGACTGGACGTCGACGGCGGTGAGATGGACGCGGGTGTTGGGCGGCGAGTAGCGGGTGGCGTTGTCGAGGAGCTCGGCGAGCGCGTGGATCAGCGGCTCGACCGCGGTGCCGACGACGGCGATCTCGGAGACCGAGTGCAGCTCGACCCGCTGGAAGTCGATGATCCGCGACATGGCGCCACGCAGCACCGAGTAGAGGGGCACGGCCTTCGACCACTGGCGGCCGGGGCGGGCCCCACCGAGCACGGCGATCGAGTCGGCGAGGCGGCCGATCAGCGCGGTGCCGTGGTCGAGGCGCAGCAGATCGCCGAAGACCTCGGGCGCCTGGCCGTGCCGGTCCTCCATCTCGCGGAGTTCCTGGGCCTGTTGGTGCACGATCGCCTGTACGCGGCGGGCGATGTTGACGAAGGCGCGCTGCGCCGAGTCGCGCAGGTCCTCCTCGGCCGCGACCGCGTCGAGCACCGAGCGCAGCACCGCCTGGTGCGCGGCCGGGACGTCGAGTCCGGCGAGCACCTCCTCGGCGAACTCGCCCTTGCGCAGCCGGGCCACGAGCTCCGGCAGAAGCTGCTCGGCGAGACGTACGGTCGCCGCTTCCTGCCGGGCCAGGTCCTCGTCCCGCGCCGTCGCGGCCACCTTGAGTTCGGTGATCTGCCGGTGGTTGAGCGTGATGAAGATGCTGAGCATGGCGGTCAGGCCGACGACCAGGGCGCCGCACCAGATGCCGGCCAGGAGGTTGGCCGGCTCGGCCAGGTAGAGGCCCAGTGCCACGAACCCGGCGGCCGCGGCTGGTCCTACCAGCCACAACGGAGGGGAGGACTTGGGACTTCCCGGGGATATCCCCGCACTCACCCTTTGCACCGCAACTCCCGTACGCACCCGAAGATCAGCTTACGGTTGGGTAGCGTAACGCGTTCGAGTGAATGCGGTTGACGTTGCTCCGTTTCCTTGGCGCGATATGCATGTGCCCGGCACGGCGGCGTAACAACGCCTTCGTACCGGGCACATGGCAGTGCGTCAGATGCTCAACAGGCCCTAGCCTGCGGCGGCGTCCGCCGCCTGCGCCTTCAGCGCCCGCTCCACACCGGAGCGCGACTCCGAAACCAGGCGCCGCAGCGCCGCGTTCGGCTCCGCGGACCCGAGCCAGGCGTCCGTCGCGTCCAGCGTGCCCGCCGAGACCTGCAGCGCCGGGTAGAGCCCGACCGCGATCTGCTGGGCCATCTCGTGCGAGCGGGACTCCCAGACGCCCTTGACCGCCGCGAAGTACTTCTCCGTGTACGGGGCGAGGAGCGCGCGTTGGTCGGTCTGGACGAAGCCGCCGATCACCGCTTCCTGCAGCGCGTTGGGGAGCTTGTCCGACTCGACGACCGACGCCCATGCCTCGGCCTTGGCCTCGGCGCTCGGGCGGGCCGCACGCGCGGTGGCCGCGTGCCGCTCGCCGGCCGCGGTCTTGTCGCGCGCGTACTCGGCGGCGATCGCCGCCTCGTCCGCACGGCCGGTCGCCGCGAGACGCTGCAGGAACGCCCAGCGCAGCTCGGTGTCGACCGCGAGCCCCTCCACCGACTGGGAGCCGTCCAACAGGGCGGCCAGGAAGTCGAGTTGCTCGTCCGTACGCGCCGTCGCGGCGAAGGCGCGCGCCCACGCCAGCTGGTGGTCGCTGCCCGGCTCGGCGGACTTCAGGTGGGCCAGCGTGGCCTCGGTCCAGCGGGCCACGCCCTGCTCGCGCCACTCGGGGGCCGAGTACAGGTCGAGCGCCAGCTTCACCTGCCGGTGCAGCGACTGCACCACACCGATGTCCGACTCCTTGCCGATGCCCGACAGGACCAGCGACAGATAGTCGCGCGTCGCCAGCTCGCCGTCCCGCGTCTGGTCCCAGGCCGAGGCCCAGCACAGCGCGCGCGGCAGCGAGGCCTCGAAGTCGCCCAGGTGCTGGGTGACATGACGCAGCGACTCGGCGTCCAGGCGGACCTTGGCGTACGACAGGTCGTCGTCGTTGAGCAGGATCACCGCGGGACGGTGCCGGCCGACCAGCTCGGGCACCTCGGTGAGGTCACGGTCGAGGATGTCGAGCTCGATCCGGTCCGAGCGCACCAGCTTGCCGGAGCTGTCGTCGAGGTCGTACAGGCCGATCGCGATGCGGTGCGGCCGAAGGACCGGCTCGCCCTTGGCGCCCGCGGGCAGGGCCGGGGCCTCCTGGCGTACCGCGAAGGAGGTGATCGTGCCGTTGGCGTCGGTCTCGATCGCCGGGCGCAGGACGTTGATGCCCGCGGTCTCCAGCCACGCCTTCGACCAGGCCTTCAGATCGCGGCCGCTGGTCTCCTCCAGCTTGCCGAGGAGGTCGGACAGGCGGGTGTTCCCGAAGGCGTGCGCCTTGAAATAGGCCTGCACCCCGCTGAAGAACTCGTCCATCCCCACATACGCGACAAGCTGCTTGAGGACGCTCGCGCCCTTGGCGTACGTGATGCCGTCGAAGTTCACGAGAACGTCATCGAGGTCGCCAATTTCAGCCATGATCGGATGGGTCGACGGCAGCTGGTCCTGCCGGTACGCCCACGTCTTCATGGAGTTGGCGAACGTCGTCCACGAGTGCGGCCACTTCGAGCCCTCGGCGTACGCCTGGCAGGCGATGGACGTGTACGTCGCGAAGGACTCGTTCAGCCAGAGGTCGTTCCACCACTCCATGGTCACGAGGTCGCCGAACCACATGTGGGCGAGCTCGTGCAGGATCGTCTCGGCCCGCACCTCGTACGCGGCGTCCGTGACCTTCGACCGGAACACGTACTGGTCGCGGATGGTCACCGCACCCGCGTTCTCCATGGCCCCCGCGTTGAACTCGGGCACGAAGAGCTGGTCGTACTTCTCGAAGGGGTACGCGTAGTCGAACTTCTCCTGGAACCAGTCGAAGCCCTGCCGCGTCACGTCGAAGATCGCGTCGGCGTCCAGGAACTCGGCGAGCGAGGGCCGGCAGTAGATGCCGAGCGGCACGCTCTGCCCGTCCGGGCCCTCGTAGCTGCTGTGCACCGAGTGGTACGGACCCACGATCAGCGCCGTGATGTACGTCGAGATCCGCGGCGTCGGCGCGAACACCCACACATCGCCCGACGGCTCGGGCGTCGACGAGTTGGAAATGACGGTCCAGCCGGACGGCGCCTTCACGGTGAACTGGAAGGTCGCCTTCAGGTCGGGCTGCTCGAACGAGGCGAAGACGCGGCGGGCGTCCGGCACCTCGAACTGGGTGTACAGATAAGCCTGGTCGTCGACCGGGTCGACGAAGCGGTGCAGGCCCTCACCGGTGTTGGTGTACTCGCAGTCCGCGACGACCTTCAGCTCATTGGGCCCCGCCTGCAGGTTCGCGAGCGCGATCCGGGAGTCCGCGAAGACCGCCTTCGCATCGAGGCTCTCGCCGTTCAGCACGACCTCGTGCACGGTCGGCGCGACCAGGTCGATGAAGGTCTCGGCGCCCGCCTCGGCACTGCCGAAGCGCACGGTGGTGACGGACCGGTAGGTGCCGCCCTCCTGCGCGCCGCTCAGATCGAGGTCGATCTCGTACGCGTCCACGGTGAGCAGGCGCGCCCGCAGCTGCGCCTCTTCGCGGGTGAGATTGGTGCCAGGCACGCGGTCATCTCCTCGTTGAGCCGGATATGTCGTTCGGTTTTCCCGCCATCCTTCCACGGTGCCCCCGAAAGGGCCGGTCGCATTTGCTCTGGGCAGGGATCCGACTGTTGGGCATCCTGGGGTACGTGCTGGAGATCAAGGGGCTCGGCCACGCGTACGCGGACGGTCACCGGGCCGTCGACGGGATCGACCTCGACATCGCCCGGGGCGAACTGGTCTCGCTCGTCGGCCCCTCCGGCTGCGGCAAATCGACGCTCCTGCGCTGCGTGGCCGGGCTGATCACGCCGAGCGAGGGCGCGGTGGTCATCGACGGCAAGGTCGTCGACCGGGTCCCGGACGCTCTCGCGGTCGTCTTCCAGGACTACACCCGCTCGCTCTTCCCCTGGCTGTCCGTACGCGACAACGTGGCCCTCCCGCTGCGCCGCCGCGGCAGCGCCCGGGCCGCACGCCGGGCCGCGGCGGAGGAGGCCCTGGCGGCGGTCGGCCTCGAAGGAGCAGGCCGCAAGTATCCCTGGCAGCTCTCCGGAGGCATGCAGCAACGGGCCGCGCTCGCAAGGGCGTTGGCGTACCGCCCCACCCTCCTCCTCATGGACGAGCCCTTCGGCTCGGTCGACGCACAGACCCGCGAGGACCTGGAGGACCTGCTCCTCACGGTGCGCGGCTCGGACGGGATGACCATCCTCCTCGTGACGCACGACATCGACGAGAGCGTGTACGTGGGCGACCGCGTCGTCGTCCTCACCGGCGCGCCCGGCCGCGTACGCCTGGACCTGCCGGTCCCGCTTCCCGCGCCCCGCGATCAGATAGCCACCCGCGAGCTGCCCGCCTTCGTGCGGCTGCGGGCCGAGGTCGGACGGGCGGTGCGGCGGCCATGACGGACCGGGTTCTCGTGGCGGGCGCCGGGATCGGCGGGCTGACGGCAGCGCTGTCGCTGCATGCGGCCGGACTGCCGGTGCAAGTGGTGGACGCGGCGCGGTCGTTGCGTCCCGTGGGCGTGGGCATCAACCTCCTGCCGCATGCCGTACGGGAGCTGACGGAGCTCGGCCTCGGCGACGCGCTCGCCGCGACCGCCGTGCCCACCGCCGAGATGGTCCACTTCGACCGGCACGGCAACCGCATCTGGGGCGAGCCGCGCGGACTCGCCCTCGGCTACCACTGGCCCCAGTACTCGCTGCACCGCGGGGAGTTGCAGCGCATCCTGCTCGACGCGGCGGTCGCGCGGATCGGTCCGGTGCGGACCGGGGCGGCGGTGCTCGGCTTCGAGCAGCTGCCCGGCGACGGCGGGGTGCGGGTGTCGTTCTCCGGGCAGCGGCCCGCCGAGACCGTGTCCGTCCTGGTCGGGGCCGACGGCCTGCACTCCGCGGTCCGCGCGCAGCTGCACCCCGGCGAGGGCCCGCCGCTCTGGAGCGGCATCCGCATGTGGCGGGGCATGACCCGCGGCGAGCCGTTCCTCACGGGCCGTACGGTCGCGGTCCTCGGCTGCAACGCCACGGCCAAGCTGGTGGCGTACCCCGTGTCGCGGGCCGCCGAGTCGGAGGGGGCCGCGCTGATCAACTGGGTCGCGGAGGTGCGGTCGGGGGCTTCGCCGGGCGGGGCGGACTGGGACCGGGCCGGTCAACTCGCCGACGTGCTGCCGCTGTTCGCGTCCTGGAAGGTGCCGTGGCTGGATGTGCCCGGCCTCATCTCCGCGACCTCGCGGATCCTGGAGTACCCCATGGTGGACCGGGATCCCCTGTCGTCGTGGGGCCTCGGCCGGGTCACCCTGCTCGGCGACGCCGCGCATCCCATGTATCCGATCGGCTCCAACGGGGCGTCCCAGGCGGTCCTGGACGCGCGCGTCCTTGCCCGGTGCCTGGCCCTTGCCTCCTCGCCGGAGGCGGGGCTGCGGGCGTACGAGGCGGAGCGGTTGCCGGCCGTGAACGCGCTGGTTCTGGCGAACCGGGAGATGCCGGCGGATCGCTTGCTGCGGGCTGTGGCGGATCGGGCGCCGGCCGGGTTCGACCGGGTCGAGGACGTGCTCACTCCTGCGGAGCTGGGCTCGATCGAAGCGGCGTATCGGCGGACCACGGGGACGGATGTGGCGTTGCTGAACGGGCGCGGGTCGTGGTCGGTTCGGTAGGGACATTTTCCCCACCCCGCCCCTTCCCGAAATCCTGCGGAGCTGTGTCCTCAAGCGCCGGACGGGCTGATTTCATCAGCCCGTCCGGCGCTTGAGGACACAGCCAGAAGGGCGGAAGGCGTCGCAGCCTTACGGGAAGGGGCGGGGTGGGGGAAATTTGATGTCTGAAATCCGCCGGAACCTACCCACCCACCTGAGCCACGCTGATCCCATGACCACGACGACCTACACGCCCCGCCCCATAGACCCCAAGACACTCGCCCAACTCCGGGAAGCCGACGACGCGGGCCACGCCTGCCAGGCGTACCAGGACGACGAGGGCGGCGCCCCGCTCCGCTGCTGCCTGCGGCTCAGCCGCGAGGGCGAGCAGATCGCCCTGGTCTCCTACGCCCCACTGCGGCGCTGGGCCGCCGAAACCTGGGCCAAGCCCGGCGCGTACGACGAACAAGGGCCCGTGTTCATTCACGCGCAGGAGTGCGACGGGCCCGAGGGCGACGGCGCGGCGTACCCCTTCAGCCGGGCGGGAGCCCTGCGCACCCTGCGCCGCTACAGCGCCGAAGGCCGCATCGTCGGAGGCCGCCTCCTGGAGATCCCGGAGACGGCCACCGAGGGATTCGACGCGGCCTTCGCGGAAGCGTTCGCCGACCCGGAGGTCGCCCTCGTGCACGTACGCGCGGTCGAATACGGCTGCTTCCACTTCGAGGTGCGCAGGCCTGAAGGGCGTTAGCCCTTCAGCTCGGCGGCGACCAGCTCGGCGATCTGCACCGCGTTCAGCGCGGCGCCCTTGCGGAGGTTGTCGTTGGAGAGGAAGAGCGCGAGGCCGTTGTCGACGGTCTCGTCGTTGCGGATGCGGCCCACGTACGACGCGTCCTTGCCGGCGGCCTGTAGCGGGGTCGGGATCTCCGAGAGCTCGACCCCGGGGGCGTCCTTGAGCAGCTCGTAGGCGCGCTCGACGCTGATCGGGCGCGCGAAGCGGGCGTTGACCTGGAGCGAGTGGCCGGAGAAGACCGGGACGCGGACGCAGGTGCCGGAGACCTTGAGGCCGGGGATGTCGAGGATCTTGCGGGACTCGTTGCGGAGCTTCTGCTCCTCGTCGGTCTCGAAGGAGCCGTCGTCCACGATGTTGCCCGCGAGCGGCAGCACGTTGAAGGCGATGGGGCGCTTGTAGACGCCGGGCTCCGGGAAGTCCACGGCCTCGCCGTCGAAGGTCAGCTGGTCGGCGGCCTCGGCGACCTTGCAGGCCTGCTGGTGTAGCTCGGCGACACCGGCCAGACCGGAGCCGGACACGGCCTGGTAGGTCGTGGCGACCATGGCCTCCAGGCCGGCCTCGTCGTGCAGCGGACGAAGGACCGGCATCGCGGCCATCGTGGTGCAGTTCGGGTTGGCGATGATGCCCAGCGGGCGGTTGCGGATCGCGTCCGGGTTGACCTCGGAGACGACGAGGGGCACCTCGGGGTGGCCGCGCCAGGCCGAGGAGTTGTCGATCACGACGGGGCCCTGCGCGGCGACCTTCTCGGCGAGCGCACGCGAGGTCGCGCCGCCCGCGGAGAACAGCACGATGTCCAGGTCCGAGTAGTCCGCGGTGGCGGCGTCCTCGACGGTCACGCCGTCCAGGGTCTTGCCCGCCGAGCGCGCGGAGGCGAAGAGACGGAGCTCGTCGACCGGGAACTTCCGCTCGGCGAGGATCTTGCGCATGACTGAGCCGACCTGACCGGTGGCACCGACGATTCCGACCCTCACAAGGGCTCCTTACCTGGTGGCGAACGTGCCTGGCGGCACCTGGGGCAGCCTGCCCATCATGCTTCTGACCCGGGTGCGCTTGTCCAATCCATTGTCCGAGGGGCGGACGACGTGGGACATGTCACGAAGACGACGTGGGACCCGTCGCGAAGACCTGGGGCCGGGGCCGAACGTTTCCGGGCGCTTCGGCGTCATAAGGGAAACGCAGGTAGGGCCTGTCCGGCGGGTCAGGCCGGATGAGGCCGACGATGCCGGCAAAGCATGCCAGAGCCCGCGACTCCGGCCTGACCCGCCGGGCAGGCCCTGAGGGAGGGGTGGGGCGTTGCTGCGCAGAAGCGGGAGAGGGGTGTCCCCTGCGCGAGCGGAGTCGAGGGCTCGGGCAGGTGCCGGGGACTCGGAGGATCCGCTCGAGCCGGCCCAGGAGGCCCGGGTGCGGGCCGTCCTCGCGCTCGGTGGCGTACCGCAGACGGATCTGCTCGACGGGGTTCAGCAGGTGCGGCTGCGGCTGCTCGAGCGCGCCGCCACGGGGCGCGAGGCGCCGCGGGACGTGTCGGCGTGGGCGGCGGTCGTCGCGTCCAACTGGGCCATGGACTGGCACCGGTCCCGGCGGCGGCAGGAGCGGGTGGGGGAGCGGCTCGTGGCGCTGCGGCAGGCGCCCGCGGTGGTCGAGGGGGCCGAGGAGTCACGGGTCCTCTCGCTGACCGTGGCGCAGGGCCTGGACGAGCTGTCCGACCTGCAGCGTCAGGTGGTGGTCCTGCGCTTCTACGCGGACCTCTCGGTGCGCGGCATCGCGGACGAGCTGGGCATTCCGGAGGGCACGGTGAAGAGCAGGCTGCACGGCGCGGTCCGGGCGCTGCGGGCCCGGCTGCACGAGGACGAGGTGGTGTGACGTGGCCGGGGAGGAGCAGGCGCAGGTGGACCCGCTGATGGCGGCGATCACCGGGGAGCCGGTGCCGGAGGAGGTCCGGGGCGACGCCGGGTATCTGGCCGCTGTGGCGGATGTCGCACTGCTGCGGGATCAGCTCAAGGCCATCGGGGACGCACTGGGGGAGCCCGTACCCGAGCCGAAGGCCGAGCCCGAGCCGGAGCCGCCCAAGGAGCGGTGGCTGAACCCGGTGCGCAGGCGGCGGCTGTTCAGCGTGGCGCTAGCCGGGGCCGGGGCGGCAGCCGGGGTCGCGGCGCTGGTCGGGGGCGTGGCGCTGCTCGGGAGCATGCAGGGCAGCGGAGACGACGCGACGGCCGACAAGGGCGGCAGCAAGCAGGTGGTGGCCTCCCCCAGCGGAGGGGACAGCGCGGATGCCGGCAAGCAGGGCAGTGGCCCGGCGAACAGCCTCAGCCCCGAGGGCTGGGTGGCCTGTTCCCGGCTCATGGTCGAGGGCACGGTCGTCCGGGTGGCGCCGGTCGAGGGAAAGCGGATGGACCGCATCACGCTGAAGGTGCAGCGCTACTACAAGCCGGAGAGCGGCCCGGCCGACGTCACGTTCCCGATGGACTGGAACGTCGACCCGAGGCTGAAGGTGGGCGACCACACGCTGATCACCATCGACAAGGGCGGTACGCAGCCGGTGAACTGGGCCACCGGGAAGGACCTGGAGCGCGTCAGGGCCATGCTCCTGAAGGCACTCCCGGGAGCCGGGAAGATCACCTGCGACACCCCGCCGGGCCCCGGCGACTGACCCCGCGGACGCGAGAGGGCGGGCGCCCGGCACACACCGGACGCCCGCCCCAGTTACGTAACTCCCTTACAGGCAAAGGGTGTTACGGAACGACCTTCTCGATCTTGACGCTGCCGGACCCGGCCACCGTGCCCCGCGCGTTCAGCACCGACACCTCGCCGAAGAACTGCCGTCCCTCGGGCGCGGCACCCGCGACGACGACCTCGGCGGCCACCTGGGCGGAGGCCCCGTTGGCGAGCTTCACGGCCTTGCTCTCGTCGACCTTGACCTGGCCGAGCGAGGGGGCGAAGAACACGTCGAGGTAGTCGTAGGCGGTGGACCCGGACGGGATCGCATAACCGTCGACGACGATCGTGTACGTGCCCGCCGCGGGCTTGGCCAGCGAGACGGCCTCTTCCGAGTCGCCGTCCGCGGCCGAACCGACCACGGCTCCCGCCTCGTTGAGGACGGTGAGGTCCAGGTCGGCGGCGGTGTCCGCGGTGTTGCCGATGGCGACGTCGAGCTTCTCGGCGCCTTCGGGAACGACGACCGTGGTCTTCTGCGACTCACCGTTCGCGATGGTCGGACGCGCCGACTTCGACGAGCCGAGCGGGCCGCCCTTCAGCTTGCCGTCGATCGCGGCGAAGCCGTTGGTGACCTTCCACTCGACCGGGGCGGGCGTGCCCACCTTGGCCTCGGGAAGGGTGGCGACGGCCGGGTCGAAGGAGACGCCGAGCGCGGCCACGTCCAGGTTGTACGGGTTGTCGAGCAGCGGCGACGTACGGCGCGCCTCGACCTCGATCTCCCAGACGCCCGCCTGCGGGTCCGCGTACGAACGCAGGTCCGGGCGGCAGGTGTTGGCCGGGTTCGGGTAGTTGTTGTAGCAGTTCGGCGTGGAGGTCGGGTCGACCGGGACGCCGTACGGGTGGATGGAGATGAAGCGGGTCTGGCTGCCCGTCTTCAGGCCGCCGATGGCGACCTCCAGGGACTTGGCGCCCTGCGGGACCGTCACGAAGTACGACTTGGTGCTGTTGCGCTGCACCGAGCCGGACGCCGAGAAGGTGTAGGCGGGCTTCGCCAGGGCCTTCGCGACGACGACGGTCGACATGATCTGCTTGTCGACGCCCTCGGTGCGCGGGTCGTCCACCTCCAGGATGGAGCTGTGGATGCCGGCCGAGCCGGGCTTGGCGGAGACCTTCACCTTGACCGGCTTGTTCAGCGGCAGCGAGACCTCGTCGGAGGACGCGATGCGGAACGTGCCGTCGTTGTTGGCCAGGTGCAGCTCGTGGCGGAGCGCGCGGTCCGGGCCGCTGGTGCGGGTGATGGTGACGTCGTACGTCCGCTTCTGGCCGGCCTTGAGGCCGCCCTCACGGTCGTAGATGCCCGTGCCCGGCTTCTTGAGCGCCTGCTCCAGGGCCGTGTCGACGGGGGCCTCGACCTTGTACTCGTGAGCCGTGGCGCCGTCCTTGATGGACTCCCAGGCGTCGACGATGTTGATGCGTCCGGCGCCCTCCTCGTGCGGCTGGAAGCCACGGATGTGGTCGGCCGTCGAGTTCAGCGCGGTGCGCAGCTTCTGCGGGGTGAGGTCCAGGTCGCGCTGCTTGGCGGCGGAGAGCAGCAGGGCCGAAGCGCCCGCGGCCTGCGGCGACGCCATCGACGTACCCTGCAACATCGAGTAACCGGCGGGCAGTTGGTAGCCCGCCTCCGGGACCGGACCGCCGGGTATCCAGGTCTGCGTGGTGTTGATCGCCGCGCCGGGCGCTACGAGCGTCGGCGTCAGGCCGCCGTCCTCACGCGGGCCGCGCGAGGAGAACGGCATCATCGCGTACGGCTTCTCCACGGCGGAGCCGTAGTTGGAGGCCCAGGTCTCCTTGGAGATGGCCGCGCCGACGGAGATCACCTTGTCCGCGAGACCGGGGTCGCCGATGGTGTTGGTGCCGGGGCCGGAGTTGCCGGCCGAGATCACCAGCTGCACGCCGTAGGTGTCGATCAGCCGGTTGTAGAGCTCGGCGCGCGCGTTGTTGCCGTCGTTCAGCGCGGGCAGACCGCCGATCGACATGTTCACGATGTCGACGCCACGGGCGGTGACCAGGTCGATCATGCCCTCGGTGAGCGCGACGTTGGTGCAGCCGCCGCCCCAGGAGCAGGCCCGCGAGGAGACCAGCTTGGCGCCGGGCGCCGCGCCGTTCATCTTGCCGCCGAACAGCGAGTTGGCGGCGGTGATGCCCGCGACGTGCGTGCCGTGCTCGGACTCGATGATGCCGATGTTGACGAAGTCGGACTTCGCGCCGGCCGCGTTGTAGACGACGTCCTTGCGGACCTCGACCACGAACGGCACGCGCTCGACGACATCGGTCGCCGGGTCGTCCTTGCCGAAGTAGCCGACCTGGAAGCCGCTCTTGTACGGCTTCATGGCTTCGTCGTTGGTGAAGTTCTTGTCGTCGTTCAGGTCGACCCGGACCGTGCCCGCGGCGGCGTCGTACAGGATGCCCCACACGTCGGTGGTGTCGCCGTCCCGGTTCAGGTCGCCGTTCGCGTCGCCGCCGGTGGAGGCGGACTCGCGGAAGTACTGCACCTGGTAGCTGCCCGCGGGGGCGGTCCACGTCTTGCCGTCGAAGGTGAACGTCGGCCCGGTCACCGGGGCGACCGCGTTCATCCGGCGCCAGGTCGGGTCGGCGTCGACCACCGGGTCGGTGGCGGTGACCCAGTCGGTGATCTTGCGCTCACCGGTGGTGGTCTTCTGCAGCGCCGGGTGGCCGAGGTCCACGCCCGAGTCGAGGATGCCGATCGTGATCCCGCGGCCGTCGGCCTTCGGGTTCTTCTTCACGAAGTCGACGGCACCGGTCTCGAAGGACGGGTTGTACGGGTTCTTCGCCGGGGTGTCCTTGCCGGGCGCGGCAGCGGTTCCCCGAGCGGCGGCCTTGGCGCCCTTGGCCCGGTCCGCCTTGGGCGTCGGGTCGTCGAGCTCGATCTCCTGGCGGAGGTCGATGCCGTGCACGCTGTCCAGCTTGGACGCCTTCTTGATGGCGTCCTCGGCCTGCGCGGTCGGCAGCGTGGCGCGGACGTAGCCGAGCTTGTCGTACCGCTTGCCGACCGTGCCGCCCTTCACGGCGTCGAGCTGGTCGGCGACCTGCTCGGTGGCACCGGGGGCGGTGGCGACCATCATGGTCACCGTCTTGTCGCCGTCGGCCTGGGCATCGGCGAGCAGCTGCGCGTCGGTCGAACCGAGCTTGTCCCCGGCCGACTTGACCGGGGTCGCCGCCGGGTCGTCCGCGGAGAAGGCGGGGGTCGGGCCGGCCGCCGCGAGGGCCGCCACCAGACCCGCCGCCATGGCTATCTGGGCCGCGCGTCTAGCACCCGTTCTGGGTGCGCGGGATTCGAGGGTCATCTGCATCCCTGTACGTGAAAGAGATGGTCCGCAATTCGGGACCGGATGACCGCATAGCTTTACGTAAGTGTCGGGTGTTTGGGGAGAGTTGTCCGAGGCGGGATGAGGCCATGGCGTACTTCCGCCATACGCCATCCGGCGCCGACGGGGTTTTGGGCCAGGCGGTGCCCGGAATCAGGTCGTCTTGGTGCGGGCGTAATGCCGGGAGGCTTTCGCTCGATTGCCGCAGATCGCCATGGAGCACCAGCGCCGGGTCCCGTTCCTCGACGTGTCGAAGAAGTGCAGGATGCAGGCGTCGTGCGAGCAGGCCCTGATCCGGTCGGGGGCGGTGCTCAGGAGCTCCAGGTAGTTGCGCGCGGCGAGCCACGCCGGCCCCCACGCCACGTCGTCGAACTCGGCGTGCTCACCGGGACCCTCGCTGGTCAGGGTCGCGCGGATGCGACCGTGCCCCAGCACCTCGTCGACCCGCGCGGCGGCGGCCGCATCACCGGGGCTGTCGACGATCGCCCCGATCGCGTCGCGGGCCTGCAGCAGATGGCGCAGGGTGGTCGCGTCCGCGTCGAACCGGTCGTCGAGACCGGTCGAGGCCAGCCAGATCCGGGCGCCGTCGACCCCGGTCAGCAGATCCTGGCGCTCGCCCTCGTGGATCCAGCGGGTATTGAGCAGATCGAGTGCGAGGGGCTCGCCGACGAGCGGGCGGGGGTCGGTCTCGGCGGACATGTCCGGCTCCTTTTCGGTACTAACCGGTCAAGGGTACGTCACCGGTTCGGGGCTTCTCGGCTAACGGGTCGTCACGGGAAGGTGGATTGCCTCTAACGTCTCCATGTGCACAAAGAACTGAGGGTCGCGGCCTACGCAGTGTGCGTACGGGATGATCAGGTACTGCTCGCCCGCTGGATCGCCGGTGACGGCAGCAGACGCTGGACCCTGCCCGGCGGCGGCATGGAGCACGGCGAGGACCCCTACGACACGGTGATCCGCGAGGCCGAGGAGGAGACGGGGTACGCCGTCCGGCCGGTGACGCTGCTCGGGGTGGACTCGATCCGCCGCCGCTATCCGCGCAAGCTCGGGGCGATGGCGGATTTTCAGGGGCTGCGGCTTGTGTATGAGGGTTTGGTGACCGGGGGCTCGCTGCGGCACGAGGAGGCCGGGTCCACGGACCTCGCCGCCTGGCACCCGCTGGACGCGGTGCCCGACCTGCCCCGGGTGGGGCTGGTGGACGTGGGCCTGTCGCTCTGGCGGGAGCGGCCGGCTGTGGGGCGGGTCTGATTTCTCCCCACCCCGCCCCTTCCCGAAATCCTGCGGAGCCTTCCGCCCTCCGGGCAGTGTCCTCAAACGCCGGACGGGCTGATGAAATCAGCCCGTCCGGCGTTTGAGGACATCAGTGACGGACGGGTGCCCACCCACCCCCGCCCCATAAGCCGGCGGCAGCCTTACGGGAAGGGGCGGGGTGGGGAAAATCCCGCCGAAGGCGCCCCCGTACCCCCGCGAATGAACGCAACGTAACCAACAGAGAACCCCGCAGCGAGAGCTGCATGACGTGCCCAACTCAAGGTTGATCCACGTACCGTGATCGGCCCAAAGCGTTGCGCACGCGTTAACGCGCAGGCCATCCCCATTGCCAACGATCCAGTAGGGCCCGGGACTTCGGTCCCGCCAAAGCCGAGCCCAAGCGATCGAACACGGGGAGACCGCGCCATGCCGCGCATACGCACAGTCGCCGAAGCCCTCGACCGCCGCACCTTCCTCACCGCCGCAGGCGCGGCCAGCGCAGCCACCGGACTCGGCCTGGCCCTGGGCCTAGGCGGCGGCGAGGCGGGCGCCGCCGCACCGCCCGCGGCCGCACCCGTCCGAGGCAGGCAGGCCCCACCGCCCGCGCTCGCCCCGTACACCAGGAACACCACGCTGCAGTCGGTGGCCAAACCGAGCGGCACCACCGGCTACCGCCGCCTGGGCAGCGGAACCGCCTGGCCCCGCCTCACCCGCACCGACCTCGCCGCCGCCAAGCCGAACCGCGCCACCCGCCGCAAGACCCTCGCCGCCTTCGTGCAATTCACCGACCTGCACATCGTCGACGTACAACACCCCCTGCGCTACGAGTACTTGAGGGCCCAGACCGCCAGCGCCTGGCGCCCCCAGGAGGCCCTGTCCGTGGCCGGCGCGGTCAGCCTCGTCGAGCGCGTCAACGCCCTGCGCGGCGCCCCCGCGACCGGCGCCCCGCTCAGCTTCGTCATGACGACCGGCGACAACACGGACAACAACTCCAAGGCCGAACTCGACTGGTTCCTCACCGCCATGAGCGGCGGCACCATCACCCCCAACACCGGTGACCCGCGCCGCTACGAGGGCGTACAGGACAGCGGGCTGAAGCTCTACTGGCACCCGGACGACGCCCTGCGCGACGCCGACAAGCGGCTCGGCTTCCCGCACCTCGACGGGTTCCTGGAAGCTGCCACCCGCCAGGTCCGCAGCCCCGGCCTCAACCTCCCCTGGTACTCCACCGTCGGCAACCACGACTCCCTGCCCGGCGGCTGCTTCGCACCCGGCGACGCCTGGCTGACGGACTTCGCCACCGGGGGCAAGAAGCTGATGGAGCTGCCCGAGGCGGAGGGCGCCGCCTTCTGGAAGTCCGTGAAGAAGGGCCTCGACCCGAAGGGCGCCCACTTCAAGGAACTCATCAAGTCCCAGTCGCGGAAGCTCCGTCCGGTCACCCCCGACCCCGCCCGCGCGCCCTTCACCCCGGCCGAGTACCTACAGGCCCACCTCGACCCGGCACACGCGGGCCACGGCCCCGTCGGGCACGGCTATACGCAGGCCAACCTGGCCTCCACCACCCAGTACTACGCCTTCGAGATCGCCGAAGGGGTCCTCGGCGTCAGCCTCGACACCACCGACCCGGGCGGCCACTACGAGGGCTCCCTCGGCACCGCCCAGCTCAAGTGGCTGGAGCGGACGTTGAAGGCAGCCGACAAGGACGGCGCGTACGTCGTCGTCTTCAGCCACCACACCAGCGCCAGCATGCGCAATCTGCGCACCGATCCCGCGCACCCCGGCGAGAAGCGGCACGGCGGCGACGAGGTCCTCCAGGTCCTCAAGGGGCACCGCTCCGTCGTCGCCTGGATCAACGGCCACAGCCACAAGAACAACATCACCCCGCACGGCGGCTTCTGGGAGGTCACCACCGCCTCGCACATCGACTTCCCGCAGCTGGCCCGCGTCATCGAGATCACCGACAACAAGGACGGCACGCTCTCCCTGTTCACCACGCTCATCGAGTCGGCCGCCCCGCACCGAACGGATTTCGCCGATCTCTCCCAGCCCGGACTCGGCGCGCTCTACCGGGAGCTGGCCTTCAACGCGCCCGGCGCCAAGCCCACGTTGGGCGGCGACCCAGAGGACCGCAACACCGAGCTGGTCCTGCGCAAAGGCTGAAAAGTGATCAACCCCCGCGACCCGCTCAACCCTCCCGGACCCGGGCGAGGTCCTGCCCGCTGACCGCAGTAAGTCGGAGGGGAACAGGGGAGTTCACATGGCAGTACGTACAGCACGACCGGTACGCGGCGCGCTGATCGGCATCGCGGTGGCGGGCGCGCTGACCGCGACCGCGTTCGCGGCACCCGCGCAGGCCGCGAGCGAGCGCTCGGACCACACCGGCACCCAGGCGGCCATGGACGCCGCAGTCAAGGACGGGGTCCCGGGCGTCGCCGGGCAGGCCATCGACAAGAGCGGGCGCTGGAAAGGCACTTCGGGCGTCGGCAACCTCAGGACGGGCAAGCCGCGCAGCGCGCACGACCGCTACCGGGTCGGCTCCATCACCAAGACCTTCGTCTCCACGGTGCTGCTCCAGCTGGAGGCCGAGGGGAAGCTCGACCTGGACGACAAGGTGGCCGAGTGGCTGCCGGGTGTGGTGGAGGGCCACGGTCACGACGGCAGCAGGATCAGCGTCCGGCAGCTGCTCAATCACACCAGCGGCATCTTCGACTACACCACGGACGACGGCTTCGGCCAGCGCGTGTTCGCCAAGGGGTTCCTGAAGCACCGCTACGACACCTGGACGCCAGAGCAGCTGGTGAAGATCGCCATGGGCCACAAGCCCACCTTCGAGCCGGGCGCCTCCTGGAGCTACTCCAACACCAACTACGTACTCGCCGGAATGATCGTCGAGAAGGTCTCGGGACGTCCGTACGCCGATGAGATCGAGCGGCGCATCATCGAACCCCTCGGCCTGCACGCCACCACCTCGCCGGGCACCGACGCGTCGGTGCCGAAGCCGAGTTCACGCGCGTACTCGAAGCTCTCCGCGGAGCCCAAGCCGACGGACAAGACGTACGACGTCACCGAGCTGAACCCGACCCTCGCGTCGGCGGCGGGCGACATGATCTCCGACTCCGGCGATCTGAACCGCTTCTACAGCGCGCTGCTGCGCGGCAAGCTGCTGCCGCCGGCCCAGCTCAAGGAGATGAAGGACACGGTGCCGATCGAGGGCGTGCCGAACGTGAGCTACGGCCTCGGCCTGATGCGCAACGAGCTGCCCTGCGGCGGCGTGGTCTGGGGCCACAGCGGCGGCATCCACGGCTCCTCGTCCCTGGCGCTGACCACGACCGACGGCAGCCATTCGCTCGCCCTGAACTTCAACGGCGACTGGTCGGGCGACAGCGACGCGGTCGCCGAGGCGGAGTTCTGCCCGAAGAAGTAGTCGGGAGCGCGCATGAGGAGGGGCGGGGCCCGCCGTCCGGGCCCCGCCCCTCCTCCCCCTCACCCCTCGGGCCGGCCGCTATCGGGGCAGCACCACCACGTACGCCGCCGGATCCCGGTCGCTCGACGCCATCAGTGCGGTGCGTACGACCTGGGCCTGCTGGTCCATCGCGTCGCGCAGCTTCTTCGGGGTGATGTGGACGACCGTGATGCCGAGCCGCTCCAAGTGCTCGCGCTTGCGGGCGTATTCGGACCACAGGGCGTCCTCGTCCTGGCGGGGTGCGCGGGTGTCGAGCTCCAACGCCACCGCCTGGTCGGGCCAGTAGGCGTCCACACCGCCGATGTGCGGGCCCCCCGGCAGCCGCAGGTCGACGTTCCACAGCGGGTCGGGCAGGCCGTGCTCGCTCACCAGCCGATACAGCCGGTCCTCGGCGATCGCCCGCCCCTCCGCGAGCAGCGAGTCCACGGCGTCCACCACGTGCGGGCGGGTGAGCAGCCGGGCCTGGTTCAACTCCTTGACGATGGCGGCCGGTTCGCAGTGTCCGCCGCGTACGGCCTCCGTGAGCAGCCGCCGCACGGCGCTGGCGTCCGCGAGCTGGGCGACCGCGTCGGCCAGCGCCCGCGGCACGGGCGCCACCGGCACTCCGGTGACCAGCTGCGGCCGGGGCAGCGCGTGGCTGCGGACCAGGTGCGCGGGGCCCGTGGAGCGCAGCCGGCGGGTGCGCGGCACCAGGACGTCGATGCGCTCCAGGGCGAGCAGCGGGGGAGCGGAGGAGAAGCGGTGCAGGGTGAGGGCGGCGAGCCCGGTGATCATCGCGTCGCCGTACGCGGCCGGGATCTCCGGCGCCGCGGCGGCGGCCGCGTCGACGGCCGGGCGACGGTTCGGCGGCAGCGAGGCGGCGGCCGCGGAGTCCGCCGACTGCTGCGGCAGCGTCACCTTCTCCCCGGGCGGCCGCCCCGCGTAGAGCAGCACCGCGTGCAGCCGCTCCTCGCTGGTGGGCGGGCCCGGGTGGAGCAGGAACACCCCGGGCAGGATCTGCTGCCAGGGCCCTCCGGGCCGGCACGCGGCGGTCAGGTCGGCGGCGGCGACGCCGTGCGCCCGGAGCTGGGCGGCGGTGAGGACGCGGGTGGTGGCGTCGGTGAGGTGGCTGAGGGGGCGGGGGGAGACCGGGGTGTTGTGGTTCATGAACGGGGGTTTCCCGCGGTCTGCCGCCGCTGTAACCGCTGTTACCGTCTCGTCGACAAATGCGGACAAGCTCGGGCTAAAGGACGAGCGTTCGACTGCCGAAAAGGGCTGGTCGCCGGGCGGGTTACGGGCCGGTGCCTGGCTGAGCGTCACGGATTCGTCCCCACCCCGCCCCTTCCCGAAAGTCCTCAATCGCCGGACGGGCTGATAAATCAGCCCGTCCGGCGATTGAGGACTTCAGTGACGGACGGCTTCCCACCCACCCCCACCCCGGAAGCCGGCGGCAGCCTTACGGGAAGGGGCGGGGTGGGGGAAAATCTCAGAGGTTGGAGAAGTCCGGCCCAGCGGTCCGAGTCCGCTTGATCTCGTAGAAGCCGGGCGTCGACGCCACCAGCAGCGTCCCGTCCCACAGCCGAGCCGCAGCCTCCCCCTGGGGCGCCGGGGTGACCACCGGCCCGAAGAAGGCGACCTCGGACCCCTCCGCACCCGGCACGGAAATCACCGGCGTACCGACCTCCTGCCCGACCTTCTCGATCCCCTCCGCGTGCGACGCCCGCAGCTCCTTGTCGTACTCGGACGAGTCCGCGTACTCAAGAAGGGAAGCGGGCAGCCCGACCTCCTCCAGCGCCGCGGCGATGGCCTCCCGCGTGGGGCCCTGACCCTCATTGTGGAAACGCGTGCCGAGCGCGGTGTACAGCGGCCCGACCACCTCGTCGCCGTGCTTCTGCTGCGCCGCGATGACCACGCGGACCGGAGCCCAGGCCTGCTTCAGGCCCTCGCGGTACTCCTCGGGGACGTCCTTGTCCTCGTTGAGGACGGCCAGGCTCATCACGTGCCAGTGCACCTCGACCGGACGGACCTTCTCGACCTCGAGCATCCAGCGGGACGTCATCCAGGCCCAGGGACACAGCGGGTCGAACCAGAAGTCGGCCTTGACCTTGTCGTTCGTCGGCTGGGCAGTCATTTCTCTCCTCAAGAAGCGATGCGGGTCTGCCCGCCCCAACGCGGACCGCGACGAGGGCATTCCCGGATGCCCTCGCTCTGTCCGGCATGGGAGGATCGGCAGGCATTCGAACAGATCACGTACGCGTCACAAAGGAGTGCCCGTGCCCGGTGAGAACCTGTCCCGCGACGAGGCCCGCGAGCGGTCCGCCCTGCTGTCCGTCGACGGGTACGAGGTGTCCCTCGACCTGCGGTCGGCGATCGGCGACGCCGAGGCTGAGCCGCGGACGTACCGGTCGGTGACGACGGTCCGGTTCCGCTGCAACGAGCCGGGCGCGGCCAGCTTCGCCGACCTCATCGCACCGAGCGTCACTGCGGTCTCCCTGAACGGCACGGACCTCGACCCTTCCGAGGTCTTCGACGGCTCCCGGATCGCCCTGGAGAACCTTCGGGCGGAGAACGAGCTGATCGTCGACGCCCAGTGCGCCTACAGCCGCACCGGCGAGGGCATGCACCGCTTCGTCGACCCCGAGGACGGCGAGGTCTACCTCTACACGCAGTACGAGCCGGCCGACTCCCGCCGGGTCATGGCCTGCTTCGAGCAGCCCGACCTCAAGGCCCCCTTCCGCTTCGAGGCGCAGGCGCCCGAGGGCTGGACGGTCTGGAGCAACGGGGTGGGTGAACTCGCGGACGGCGTATGGAAGTTCGCCGAGACCAAGCCGATCTCCACGTACATCACGGCGATCGTCGCGGGCCCGTACCACTACGTCACGGACTCGTACACCCGCACCTTCGAGGACGGCAGCACCCTCGACATCCCGCTCGGCGCGATGTGCCGCAAGGGCCTCGCCAAGCACTTCGACGCGGACGATGTCTTCCTGGTCACCAAGCAGGGCCTGGACTTCTTCCACGACCACTTCGACTACCCGTACCCCTTCGGGAAGTACGACCAGGCGTTCGTGCCCGAGTACAACCTCGGCGCGATGGAGAACCCGGGCTGTGTGACCTTCCGCGAGGAGTTCATCTTCCGCGGCAAGGTGACGCAGGCGTCGTACGAGCGCCGGGCCAACGTCATCCTGCACGAGATGGCGCACATGTGGTTCGGCGACCTGGTCACCATGCAGTGGTGGGACGACCTGTGGCTGAAGGAGTCCTTCGCGGACTTCATGGGCTCCTTCTCCATGGTGAACGCGACGCGCTTCACCAACGGCTGGATCACCTTCGCCAACAACCGCAAGGCCTGGGCGTACCGCGCCGACCAGCTGCCGTCCACGCACCCGATCACGGCCGACATCCGTGACCTGGAGGACGCGAAGCTCAACTTCGACGGCATCACGTACGCCAAGGGCGCGTCCGTGCTCAAGCAGCTCGTGGCGTACGTCGGTCAGGACGCGTTCCTCGAAGGCGCGCGGCGCTACTTCAAGCGGCACGCGTACGGCAACACACAGCTCGGCGATCTGCTCTCGGCCCTGGAGGAGACCTCGGGCCGTGACCTGACCTCGTGGTCCCGGTCGTGGCTGCAGACGGCGGGCGTCAACTCCCTCACGCCCCAGGCGACTTACGACGCCGGAGACCGCATCACCGAGCTCGCGGTCGTCCAGGAGGCGGCCGAGTCGCACCCCGAGCTGCGCCCGCACCGCGTCGCGGTCGGCCTCTACCGGCGCGAGGGCGCGGACCTGGTCCGCTACGCCCGCGCCGAGCTCGACGTGGACGGCCCGCGCACGGTGGTCACCGAGCTCGCGGGCGCCGAGAAGCCCGACCTGATCCTGGTCAACGACGACGACCTGACCTACTGCAAGATCCGCTTCGACGAGGCGTCCCTCGACACGCTCCGGTCCCACCTCGGCGACATCACGGACCCCTTGGCCCGCGCCCTGTGCTGGTCGGCCCTGTGGAGCCTGACGCGGGACGCGCTGATGCCGGCCCGCGACTTCATCGACATCGTGCTGCGCTTCGCCGGGCGCGAGTCCGACATCGGCGTCCTGCAGATGCTGCACACCTGGACCCGTTCCGCGCTCACCTACTACGCGGCCCCCGACTGGCGCGAGCAGGGCGGCCGCCTCGCCGCCGAGGGCGCGCTGCGCGAGCTGCGGCAGGCCGAGCCGGGCAGCCAGCACCAGCTGACCTGGGCCCGCTTCTTCGCCTCGGTCGCGTCGACGGAGGCCGATCTCCAGCTGCTTCAGGGCTTGTTGGACGGTACGGCGAAGATCGACGGCCTCGACGTGGACCAGGAAATGCGCTGGGCGTTCCTGGAGCCGCTGGCCTCGGAGGGCAAGGCTGACGAGTCGGTGCTCGCGGCCGAACTGGCCCGCGACGACACGGCCTCGGGCAAGCGCCACCAGGTCCGCTGCCTCGCCGCCCGCCCCTCCGCGGCGGTCAAGGCACAGGCGTGGGCCGCGGTGGTGGAGTCGGACGCGCTGTCCAACGCGCTGGTCGAGGCGACGATCGCCGGGTTCGGGCAGGCGTCGCAGCGCGCGCTGGTCGCGCCGTACACCGCGTCGTACTTCGATGCGATCGAGCGGGTGTGGGCCGAGCGCTCGATCCAGATCGGCATGGACGTGGTGCGCGGCCTGTTCCCGTCCCTGCAGGACTCGCAAGAGACGCTGGACGCGACGGACGCGTGGCTCTCCGCGCACGCCGACTCTGCTCCGGCCCTTCGCCGCCTGGTCCTGGAGGCCCGGGACGACCTGGCGAGGACGCTGCGCGGCCAGGCGTGCGACGTTGCGGCTGCGGCTGGTTAAGGGATCTTTCCCCCACCCCGCCCCTTCCCGTAAGGCTGCCGCCGGCATGAATCAGCCTGTCCGGCGTTTGAGGACAAAGCCGTCCGCAGGACTTTCGGGAAGGGGCGGGGTGGGGAGAAAATCAGCGCCGCAACAACCCCCGCTCCAGCGCGATCACCACCGCATGGGTGCGATCCTTCGCGTCGAGCTTCGCGAACAACCTCAGCAGATGCGTCTTCACGGTCGCCTCGGCGATGACAAGTCGGCGCCCGATCTCCGCGTTCGTCATCCCGTCCGCGACAGCGTTCAGCACATCCACCTCCCGCCCCGTCAAGGGGACTTGCACAGGCCGTCGCATCCGAGCCACCAACTTCTCCGCCACCCGAGGCGCCAGCACGGTCTCCCCCCGCGCCGCCGCGTGGATCGCCGCGACCAGCTGCTCCCGCGTCGCGTCCTTCAGCAAGTAGCCGATCGCCCCGGCCTCCACCGCCCGCTCGATCTCCGCATCGGTGTCGTACGTCGTCAGGATCAGTACCCGGGTACGCGGATGCCGCGCCACGATCTGAGCCGTGGTGGCGACCCCGTCGAGCACCGGCATCCGCAGGTCGAGCAGGGCCAGGTCGGGGGCGTGCTCCTCGATGAGTTCCAGGGCCGCCCGGCCGTCCCCGGCCTCGCCGACGATCTCGATGCTGGGCTCGCCGGACAGGAGGGCGACGACGCCGGCCCGCATGACCGTGTGGTCGTCGACCACGATGATGCGCAGCCGCTCACTGGCCGTCATGCGGAGACCTCCGTAGGAATCATGGCGAGGATGCGCGTCCCGTCGCCGACCGAGCTCGTCACGGTCAACTCCCCGCCCAGCTCGGCCAGCCGCTTGCGCATCCCGTCGAGGCCGAACCCCGGCGACGTACCGACGACGAAGCCGCGTCCGTCGTCCGTGACCTCCAGCTCGACCCCGCCCGGCTGCCGGGCCAGGACCACGCCCACGGCCGAGGCGCCGGCGTGCTTGCGTATGTTGGCCAGCGATTCCTGGGTGCAGCGCAGGAGCGCGATGCGGGTCTGCTGGTCGCAGGTGATGTCCGCGAGCTCCGCGTCGACCGGGATCCCGGTGTCCTCGGTGAAGCGGTCGAGGGTGCGGCGCAGGGTCTGCGCCACGGTCCCCGCGGCCACCTGGCCGCTCTGCTGGGCGGAGCCGACGAGTTCGCGGGCCTCGGCCAGGTTCTCGCGTGCGGTGTTCTCGATCGAACGCAACTGCTTGCGGCTCCTTTCGGTATCGGTGTCGAGCGCGCCCTGGGCCGCCTCGGAGAGGACGACGATGGACGCGAAGCCCTGGGCGAGGGTGTCATGGATGTCCCGCGCCAGGCGCTCCCGCTCGTCCGCCGCGCCCTGGCGCTGGTGGGCCTCGGAGAGCTGGACCTGGGTGCGCTCCAACTCCTCGATGAGGCGGGCCCGTTCCTGGCTCTCGGCGACCACCGAGTGGGCCCAGAGGCCGATGAGGACACCCACCGCGACGACGATCAGGGTCGAGACGAGGGTCTCGCCGAAGAACTCCCCGGACCAGCCCTGCCGCAGCCAGCTGCCCAGCAGGGTCGCCCCGGCGGCGAGCCCCAGGAAGGCCATCGAGACCCGCCGGGTGCGGCCGAACATCCAGTAGTGCGGCAGCGTGACCATGAACAGCGCCGCATAGCTGCTGCGGTTGAACGCGAGCCCGCCGAGGGCCAGTACGAGCACCGACAGATACAGGTGCGGCCGGACCACCGGGTTGTCGGGGAAGCGGTCGAGGGCCGCGTAGCAGACCACGACGCACCCGAGCAGCGCCAGCGCCGTGTACTTGCTCCCGTCGGGCCGGTCCAGGGCGACCAGGCCGATGGCCATGGCGCCGAACAGCACCCAGCACACCGCGTTCCAGCGGCTCAGCGACCTGGACCAGAAGGGGGCGTCACCTTGGACCGGCCCGACGGAAGGATTCATGTCGATCAACGTACGTTGCCCGACGACGGCACCGGAATCCCCTGCTGAACCGGTGCCGGTGCCGTGGCCGCCGCCTCCCGGCCGGCACGGGCCCGCCGCGCCCGGGACACTCCGCGCGAAGGCCACCAACTGGCCTCCCCGAGCAGCAGCATCACCGACGGCAGGATCATGATGCGGATGATGAAGGCGTCGAGCAGGACGGCCGCGGCCAGCACGAAACCGATCTGCTTCATCTCGATGATGTGCAGGAAGACGAAGCTCACGAAGACCGTCGTCATGACAACGGCCGCGCTGGTCACCACACTTGCCGAACTGCGCATCCCGTCGAGCACCGCCTGGCGCGTGGGCACCCCGTTCAGGGCTGCCTCGCGGATGCGGCTCACCACGAACACCTGGTAGTCCATCGAGAGCCCGAAGAGGATCACGAAGAGGAAGAGCGGGACGCGCGAGCCGATCGAGCCGGTGGACGTGAAGTTCAGCAGCCCTTCGGCCCAGGTCCCCTGGAAGACTAGGACGAGCAGCCCGAGCGCGGCCGCCGCCGACAGCAGATTCAGTACGACGCCGAGCAGGGCGAGCACGATCGAGCGGAACGCGAACAGCGTCATGCCGAACGTGACGAGCAGCAGCGCGCCGAGGACCAGCGGCAGTTTGCTGTTCTGGTGCGCCGGATAGTCCGTGTAGCGGGCGACATCGCCGCTCACTCCCGTCTCGGCGCCGGGAACCTTGCCGACGGTCGCGGGCAGGTAGTCGTCACGGACATGGTCGAGGGAGCGGTACGCCTCCTCGGAGTTGCCTAGGTGCGGCACGGAGAGTTCGAGCACGCTGATCCGGTGGTCGGCCGAGGTGCGCAGGCGCGGGGTGCCGGTGAACAGTGGGTCGTCCTGGGTGCGGCGGCCGAGCTCTTCGAGGGCGGCGACGACCTGACCGGACTGGTCGGCGTCGGCGCGTACGGCGACCTGATGGGTCACCCGGAGTTCCGGGAAGGCCTCGTTGAGGCGGTCGTACACGCGCATCGCGGGGATGTCGCGGGAGTGGGTGTCCCGGCTCATCTCTGTGATGTTCAGGCCGAACAGCGGGGTGACCAGGGCGAGCAGACCGAGGACGGCGACGAGCAGCGTGGCGCGCGGATGGCGGGTCGCGGGCCGCAGCAGGACGCCGAAGATCCGGCCGTCCTTCGAGCCCTTGACCTTGCGCGGCCCGCGCCCGGCGTGTGCCCTCTGGGCGGCCCGCCGCTCCTGTCGCTGCCCGAGCTTCACGAGGAGCGCGGGCAGGACGGTCAGCGAGCTGAGCACCGCGACCAGGACCACCACGATGGTGCCGGTGGCGAGCGAGGAGAAGATCACGTCGGCGGCCAGATAGAGCGTCGCCGTCGACACGATCACCGCGAGCCCGGAGATCACCACCGCCCGGCCCGAGGTCGCCGCGGCCAGCTCCACCAGCTGCTCGGAGCTCAGCTTGCCGCCCGAGCGGGCCCGTTCCTCGCGTTCCCGCTTGAGGTAGAAGAGCGTGTAGTCGACGCCGACCGCGAGGCCGATCATCAGGATCACGTTGTTGCCGACCCCGGCATCGGGGGAGAGGTGCGAGACCACCATGACCAGGCCGATCGCCGCCGCGATCGACGACAGGGCGAGCAGCAGCGGCACCCCGGCCATCACCACCGAGCCGAACACCACGAACAGCGTGATGAGCGTGACCGGCAGCGTGATCGCCTCGGACAGCGCCAGATCGCTGTCGCGCTGGTCGTCGACGCCCTTGCCGGTGGAGGGACTTCCGGTCTCCTCCACCACGAGGTCGGGATGCGCCTTCTGTACGGCCTCGGTCTGTGCCTGCAAGGTGTGGACCTGGGCGTCCGCGACCATCTCCGCGCCCCTCATGGTCACCTGGACCAGGAGGATCCTGCCGTTCTCGGAGGTACGCGGCCGCTCCACGCCCCGCACGGCGGGCAGGCCCTCCATCCGCGAGGTGAGCTCCTTCGCGGCGGCTTCGGCGGCCGGTCTGTCCAGCGCCCCCGACTTGGACGAGATCAGCACCTGCTCGGTGGGCCGCCGCTCGAGCCCGCCCTCGTCGGCGATCGCCTCGGCCCGGCCGGCCTCGCCGACCCGGTAGTCCTCGGTGGTGGCCGCGTTGGTGCCGACGGCGCTGCCGACGCCCAGGCACAGGACCACGAACACCAGCCAGCCGATGATGGCCCGCCAGGGGTGCAGCGCACTCCAGCGAGCGAGGCGCACAGTCGTTGAGTTCATGCCCAAATCCTGTGTGACCAGGGGTGATTGGCGACAGCACCGGCCGGTTGGACTCTGCTTCCACCGATCGGTGGACCCAGGGGGTGGGGGTTTCCCTACGGCGTACGGGGCTGTTGGTCGGTGAGAGGCCGCGCGTGACGCCGGGCGGAGGGGTCGGCCATACTGGCCCGCGGCATTCCAACGGGGGCGTGCGGGGCATGGGTTGGGGAGTGGACGGCGTGGACGTGCCGGAGCGCATCGGTGATTACGCCGTGGAGCGTGAGCTGGGAGCGGGCGGCATGGGGACGGTGTACTTGGCCCGGTCCCGGGGCGGACGTACCGTGGCTGTCAAGGTGGCCCGCCCCGAGCTGGCCGCCGATCCGCACTTCCGTGCCCGATTCCGCGCCGAGGTCGACGCCGCCCGCAGGGTCGGCGGGTTCCACACCGCGCAGGTGGTCGACGCCGACCCGGACGCGGCGGCACCCTGGCTGGCGACCGCCTACATCGCGGGGCCGACGCTGTCGCGTCTGCTGGCCGAACAAGGCCCGATGGGCGAGGCCCGACTGCGGCTGCTCGGTGCGGCGTTGGCAGAAGCGCTGCAGGCCATTCACACCTGTGGCCTGATCCACCGTGACCTAAAGCCGGGCAACATAATCATGGCCGACGACGGCCCGCGCGTCCTCGACTTCGGTATCGCCCGCGCCCTGGAGTCGACCCGGCTGACCTCCACCGGAGCGGCTTTCGGCACCCCTGGATTCCTGGCCCCCGAGCAGGCCCAGGGGATGGAAGTCGGCGGCGCCGCCGATGTGTTCGCACTGGGTGCGGTGCTGGTCGCGGCGGCCGGTGGCCATGCGTTCGGGGAGGGCACCCCGATGGGGCTGATGTACCGGGCCGTGCACGAGCCGCCGAACCTGTCCGCCGTGCCCGAGGGCATACGCCCGGCGGTTGCCGCCTGCCTGGCCAAGGAACCGGCACAACGGCCGACCCCCGAAGCGCTGTTGGACCTGTTCGCGCCGGACACCGCTCCGGAGGCGACGCCGGGCATGGCCGGACACCCGCCGACCCTGCCGGCCCCGGCCGCCGTGCTGCCCGCCCCGGCCGTGCCACCCGTGCCGACGCCGGCCGCCGGGTACGCTCCCGCACCGGCCGTGGGGCACATCGCCGGTGCCGTGACCGTCGCCGCCGCCCCGCGGTCCGATCTCCCGCCCGCCTTTCCGCAGCAGCCCCCCTGGGGCCAGGTGCAGCCCCCCTGGGGCCGGCCGGCGACGACCGCGCCGCCGAGGAGGAAGCGCACCGGACTGCGCGTCTTCGGTGGGGTGGGAGCCCTGATCGTGCTCGGCGGCGGGGGCTACGGCATCTACGGCTTCTCGGACGCGGCCTTTCCCAAGGCCACACACGAGATCGTCACACCCGCCACGATGGTGGGGGGCGCATACAAGCGTGACGCCGAAGGCACCAACTTCACGGACCCGCAACCGGACGACTGGACCGAGAAGGACGTGCTGCACCACTCCGTCGACTACCTCGGCACCGACAAGGCACCGGGGTTCGAAAAGATGTCGGTGTACGGCTCGTCCGGTCGGTTCAAGTACCCGGGGGACACCCGAGACGGCCTGATGGATGCCATGACCGTAACGGGCAGCGAGAATGTCAGCGATGGGCCCAAGATGATCAGCGTTCCCGGCTCGGACGTCGACTTCCGCTGCACGACGGTGGACGCGGCAACGGTGTGCGGCTGGGGCGACGACAGCACTACTGTCGCGATCGAGTTCACCCCAGCGGCCGACTCACTCGAAGTGGCCGCGGCGGAGACCAGCAAGATACGCGACGCCATCCGCAAGCCGATCCCATGACAGCCCTGACGGGCCATGGGGGCGGCGCCTCATGGACACCTCGACATCGAAGGCGACGCCGGCGCAGTACGGCCGTCCCCCGGAGCAGGCCAGGCGGGCCTCGACAGGCGTGCGGCGACGGCCTCGCTTAGCGTCCGAGCATGGGGACGAGCGCACAGCAGGCGATCGGCGGCGACGGCGGCCGCGACGACCCCGCGCTGCCCAACGACAACGCCCCCTACGCCACCCTCGCACCCCGCCCCGGCGACCGCGCCCTCCACCTGGTCTGCCGCGCCCTGCCCCCGCTCTGGTCGGCCCTCGGCCTGCGCACCGCGGCCGGCACCCTGCGCCACTATCTGCGCGGCACCGGCGCCCCGTACCGCCTGGACGCCCGCGCCCTGCTCGCCCTGCCCGTGGTGCGGACGGCGGTGGACGGCCGGCTGGACCGGTGGCGCGAGGAGGCGCGGGAACGGGGTCCGGGAACGTATCCCGCGGACAGCGGCTGGCGCGGCGTGACCATCGCCCGGCCGGGGAGCGCGGACCTCTGGCTGGCCCTGCGCGGGGTGCAGTACCGGCTGACCGGGACGGTCGAGGTCGCGGCGCCGGGGCCGGTGCGGATCACGTACCGCTTCCGCGTCCACAAGTCCTGGAACTTCGACCGCGGCGAGTCGGAGTACGGCATCCCCTTCACTCCCTTCGCGCGGCTCCATGAGACGGGCCTTGCAAGGGAGTTCGAGGCGGTCGGGGAGATCGACGGGCTGAGCGCCTAGGGCCTGTCCGGCGGATCTTCGCGGGCCCACGACGCCTGGCACGCGCCCCCAGCCTCCGGCCGGGGGTGCCCCCGCTCGCCGCACGCCCGAATCACCCAAGTACGTCCAGTACGAGGGCGATCCGGGCGCACGCCGAGAGCACGCACCAGACGCCGCGGGCTCTTCCGCGAAGATCCGCCGGACACGCCCTAGCCGTCCGGGCCCCGGCAGAAGCGAAGTTGATCCGTGTCGGCGCATTGAACGCATTGTCGACAGCGATCTTGATCGGCCGGTCGTGGCGGACAAGGATCGTCGTTGACCGAACATGCATGACACGGAGGACGCTTTGTCGAACGACGTAAGTTGGGATGCCGAGGGCAACTGGACGGCGAAGGGCGGCTGGGGGACCGCAGGTTCGGGCGGGGAGGGGTTCTCGCTCGACCGCTGGCAGGCCCGTCTCGACGAGTTGCGCGAGGCCCATCACGTGCCGGGTGCGACCCTCGCCGTGCTCAAGGACGGCGAGATCCACGAACTGGCCAGCGGGGTGCTGCACATGGGCACCGGGGTGGAGGCCACCACCGACTCGGTGTTCCACTCCGGCTCGATCGCCAAGATCTACACCGCGACCCTGGTGATGCAGCTCGTGGACTCCGGCGAGCTCGACCTGGACGCGCGCGTCGTGGACCTCGTGCCCGAGTTCGCCACCCCGGACGCGGAGGCCACCAAGACGATCACCGTACGTCAACTCCTCAGCCACACCGGCGGGTTGACCTGCGACTTCACCTACGACTCCGGGCGCGGGGACGACTGCCTCAGCAAGTACGTAGAGGCCGCCCACGACGTCGCCCTCGACTGTCCGCCCGGCACGGCGATCTCCTACAGCAGCCTCGGATACGTCGTCCTCGGCCGCCTCATCGAGATCCTCACCGGCCAGACCTGGGACGAGGCCCTGCGGGAGCGGCTGCTCGCGCCGCTCGGCCTCGAGCACACCATGACGCTGCCCGAGGAGGCGCTGCGGTTCCGGGTGGCCATGAGCCACCTCGGCGAGCCGGGCGGCTACCCCGACCCGGCGCCGGTCTGGGACTTCATGCCGCGCTCGGCGGGCCCGTACGGCCGTGTCATCTACTCCGCGGGCGACGCGCTGCGGCTCGTCCGGATGCACATGAACGGCGGCACCGCCCCCGACGGCACCCGCATCCTGTCGGCCGAGTCCGTCGCGGCGATGCAGCACCGCGAGGTCACCTGCCCGGACAAGTGGACGGTCAGCTCGGACGGTTGGGGCCTCGGCTGGACGCTGTACGACTGGGACGGCATATCCGGCTACGGCCACGACGGCTCGGCCGTCGCCCAGCAGTCCTATCTGCGCGTGGTCCCGGGGGCGGGCGTCGCCGTCGCCCTGCTGACCAATGGCGGCGGGGCCCGCACCCTTTACGCGGACCTGATGCGGGAACTCCTGGCCGAGCTGGCCGGAGTGCGCATGCCCGACGACTTCGGACCGGCGGAGCAGCCCCCGGCCGTGGACCTGGCGCCCCTCGTGGGCACGTACACGCGCGCGGGCGTCGTGCTGACCGTCAGCCAGAAGGACGACGGCAGTGCGCACCTGCTCTACGAATTCGTGGACGGCATGAAGGACATGTCCCCGCCGCTCGACATCGACCTGCTGCCGGTCAGCGAGACGGTCTTCGCCGGGACGGGCGCCGGGCCGGCGTTCAGCGAGGCCTACATGCCGGTGGTCTTCTCCACGCTGACCGACGGCACCCAGTGCGTCTACGTCGGCATGCGCGTCACGCCGAAGACCGGCTGACCGGTCCCCGTGAAGCAGGAGTGCCCCCGCGAGTCACGTCCTCGCGGGGGCATTCCGTTCTTCCGCCTGCAAGTGAAGGTTGAGAAGACGATCACGAGCAGGAGTGGGGGGTTTGGGGGGAATCCCCCCAAAGAGAAAAGCCTTCCCCTGCCTACGGCACCAGCAGCAGGTTGTACGCCCGCTCCTTCGCGGCCGCGTAACGCTTCGCCACGTCCTGCCAGTTGACGACCGCCCACATCGCGTCGATGAAGTCGACCTTCTGGTTCTTGTACTGCAGATAGAAGGCGTGCTCCCAGGCGTCGAAGACCAGGATCGGGGTGGAGCCCTGGCCGACGTTGCCCTGGTGGTCGTAGATCTGCTCGACGACGAGACGGCCGCTGACCGGCTCGTACGCGAGGACGCCCCAGCCGGAACCCTGGGTGGTGGCCGCGGCCTTGGTGAGCTGGGCCTTGAAACCGGCGAAGGACCCGAAGGACTCGGCGATGGCATCCGCCAAGTCGCCCACGCCGTCGGCCTGCAGGGGCTCGCCGCCGCCGTCGCCCGTCATGTTCTGCCAGTAGATCGAGTGCAGGATGTGGCCGGAGAGATGGAACGCGAGGTTCTTCTCGAGCCCGTTGATGGACCCCCACGACTCCTTGTCGCGGGCCTCCTCCAGCTGCTCCAGCGTGTCGTTCGCGCCCTTCACGTACGCCGCGTGGTGCTTGTCGTGGTGCAGCTCGATGATCTCCGGGCTGATGACCGGGGCCAACGCCGCGTAGTCGTACGGAAGTTCAGGAAGTGTGTAGATGGCCATGACTCGACAACGCCCTTCGACAACTCTTATTGCAAAAGACTTGCAACTGCAGGCTAGCAGCAAGAGGTGCGCGGGGTGTGAGGGGGCATGAGGTGCGAGGGGCATGCGAAAGGCCCCCGCCGGTGTCCGGCGGGGGCCTTGAGGTGTGTGGGATGCGTCAGTCGGACTCGGGCTCGGACTCGGACTCGGACTCGGGCTTCGGCTCCGACTTCGGCTCCAGCGCCTCGACCCGCGTGGTGAGCACCGCCACCTTGTCCGTCAGTGCCTGCACCTTCCGGGACAGCTGCAGCGCAAAGCCGATCACCGCGAGCGCCAGGGTCAGCCCGCCCGTGTAGTACAGCTGGACGCGGGTTTCCTCCTCGCGGGCCATCAGGACGAAGACCGTCGCCATGCCGGCCAGGGCCAGCCAGGTCAGATACGGGTAGGCCCACATCTTCACGACCAGCTTCTCGGGCGCCTCGCGCTCCAGCTTCTTGCGCATCCGCAGCTGGGCGGCGGCGATGAAGAACCAGACGACCAGGATGATCGCGCCGATGATGTTGAGCAGCCAGGCGAAGAGGGTCTCCGGGTACCAGTAGCTCAGCAGGACGCAGACGAACCCGAAGACGCTGGAGACGAGCACCGCGATCCGCGGCACTCCGCCGGAGATCCTGCCGAGCGCCTTCGGTCCCTGGCCGCGCGCGACCAGCGAGCCGGCCATGCGCGACGCACCGTAGATGTTGGCGTTCATCGCGGAGAGCAGGGCGATCAGGACGACGACGTTCATGATCTGGCCGGCGGCCGGCAGACCCAGGTGCTCCAGGGTGACGACGTACGAACCCTTGTCGGGGTTGGGCAGTGCCGGGTTGTTCCAGGGGACCAGCGTCACGATCACGGCCATCGAGCCGACGTAGAAGATCGCGATCCGCCACATCGCCGTCTTCACGGCCTTCGCCACACCCTTGATCGGGTGCTCGGACTCGGCCGCGGCGATGGTGACCGTCTCCAGGCCGCCGTACGCGAACACGGAGGCGAGGAGGCCGATGATCAGGCCCTCGCTGCCGTTGGGGAAGAAGCCGCCGTTGCCGGTCAGGTTGGACAGGCCGGGGGCCTCGGTGTCGGGCAGGACGCCGGTGATGGCGAGGATGCCGATGCCGAGGAAGAGGACGATCGCGCCGATCTTCAGCGCGGCGAACCAGAACTCGAACTCGCCGAAGTTCTTCACCGAGATCAGGTTGGTGACGCAGAAGAGCAGCATGAACAGGGCGACAAAGCCCCACTCGGGCACTGCCGGAAGCCAGCCGTGCGCGATCTTCGCGGCGCCGATCCCCTCAAGGCCGACGGCCACACAGAGCAGGAACCAGAACGACCACCCCGCGGTGAATCCGGCCCACGGCCCGATCGCCCGCTCGGCGTGCACCGAGAACGAACCCGAGGCCGGGTTGGCCGCCGACATCTCGCCGAGCATGCGCATCACGAGCATGACGAGGGCGCCGGATATCGCATAGGCGAGGATGATCGACGGACCCGCGGCGGAGATCGCGGCGCCGGAGCCCACGAAGAGGCCGGCACCGATCACGCCGCCGAGGGCGATCATCGAAAGATGGCGCTGCTTGAGGCCGTTGTGCAGGGGCGAGCCGCCAGTGGCGGGGGAGCTGCCCGTGACAGGCGTGGCGGCGTCTGCGGGCGCCGCGGCCTTCTCGGGTGAGAGCGATGTCCGAGCCATGGTCGTGGGGGAGTCCATTACTTGAGACGGCAAGAGCCCCGCCAGTCTGGGCTCCCGCACCGCTCAGCTGTAGACCCCGACCGTTATCCGGACAGTTTCTTTACACAGGGTCATACGTTGGTCACGACTGCCGCGACGGGCTACTTGTGCCGCAACTCCCGGATCCCCGCCACCACCAGCACCGCGGCCGCCGCGCCCGCCGACCACAGGAGTTGGGGCCGCGCCGTGCTGTCGGTGAGCATCAGCCCGACCAGCGCGGCCATCCCGGCGAGCGCCGCCCAGGTCAGCCAGGGGAAGAGCCACATCTTCAGGACGAGCCGCTCCGGCGCCTCGCGCTCGATGCGGCGCCGAAGGCGCAGCTGCGAGACGGCGATCAGCGCCCAGACGAAGATCAGCACCGCGCCGACCGCGTTGAGCATGTAGAGGAAGATCGAGTCGGGCCACTTGAGGTTGAGCACGACGGAGACGAAGCCGAAGGCCACCGACGCGAGCACGGCTCGCTGCGGCACCCCGCCGCGCGAGACCTTGAGCAGTGCCTTCGGCGCCTCGCCGCGCTCGGCGAGCGAGAAGACCATGCGGGACGAGCCGTACAGGTTGGCGTTGAGCGCCGAGAGCAGCGCCACGAACACCACGATGTTCATGATCGTGCCGGCTGCCGGGATGCCGATCGAGTCGAGGACGGTGACGTACGGGCTGAGTCCCGCCTTCTGCATGGTCCAGGGCAGCACGGTCACGATGACCAGCATCGAACCGACGTAGAAGAAGAGGATCCGCCACACCGCGCTGCGCACCGCGCGGGACACCGAGCGGGCCGGGTCCTCGGACTCGGCGGCCGCGATCGTGACGACCTCCAGACCGCCGAAGGCGAAGACCACCGCGAGCACGCCGGAGATCACGCCCTCCCAACCGTTGGGCAGGAAGCCGCCGTCGCCGGAGAGATGGGTGAGGCCGACCGGGTCCGTGTCCGGCAGCACGCCGAAGATCGCGAGCGAGCCGAGCACCAGGAACAGCACGATCGCGCCGACCTTGAGGGCCGCGAACCAGAACTCGAACTCGCCGAAGTTGCGCACCGCGGCCAGGTTCGACGCGGTGAAGACCACCATGAAGATCAGCACCCAGGTCCACTGCGGGACCGCGGGTGCCCAGCTGTTCGCGATCTGCGCGGCCGCGGTCGCCTCGACGGCGAGCACCACCACGAGCAGGAACCAGTAGAGCCAGCCCGCACTGAACCCGGCCCAGCGCCCGATGGCGCGCTCGGCGTGCACGGAGAACGAACCCGAGGCGGGCATCGCGGCGGACATCTCGCCGAGCATCCGCATCACCAGCATCGCGAGCACACCCGCGATCAGGTATGAGAGGACGATGCCCGGGCCCGCGACCGCGATCCCGGCACCCGAGCCGACGAACAGCCCCGCACCGATCACCCCGCCCAGGCCGAGCATGGTCAGGTGCCGCTGCTTGAGCCCGGTGGAGAGGGGCTCGGAACCGGGGTCGAGGCCCGGGGTCGCCTTGGGCGCGGCGGCGTCGGGGGCGTCTTGCGAGGTGGGGGGCATGGTGGGGTGCGTACTCTCTGAGCGATCTGAGCGATCTCAGTGATTTGGCGGGACCCCACAGTCTCTCCCGGCACCCTGCATCTACGCAAAAAGGACACCGACCGCCCGGACCTCAGTGACGAGCGTCACGCCTGCCGATTGTGTGCGGGGGCCTCTTTGTATGGACCTCACCAAGGTCCCAACCCCCGCTTTGTCGGCGGCTGATGGTGATCGCGCGTTAACACCTGGGTTAGCGTCACCGATGTCCCGTCCTGCCTAGCTTCGCCCGGAGTCCCCATGGCCACCGCTGCCGTCACCGCCCGCCCCGGGCAGGTCCTCGCCGACCTGCTGCCCGCCTCCCGTACCCGCGACATCGCGCTCGTGGTGGGCGGCGCGGCCCTCACCGGCGCCGCGGCCCAGCTCGTGGTCCCGGTCCCCGGCTCCCCGGTCCCGGTCACCGGCCAGACCTTCGCCGCCCTCCTGGTCGGCACCGCGCTCGGCACCAAGCGGGGCTTCGCCTCGCTCGCCGTGTACGCGCTGGTCGGCGCGGCCGGCGTGCCGTGGTTCCAGGGCGGCACGTCCGGCTGGGGCGGCGCCTCCTTCGGCTACGTCCTCGGGATGCTGCTCGCCGCGACGATGGTGGGCGAGCTGGCCCGCCGCGGCGGCGACCGCTCGGTGCTGCGCATGGCGGGCACGATGGTGCTCGGCTCCGCGGTCATCTACGCGGTGGGCGTGCCGTGGCTGATGGCGTCGACGGGGATGAACCTGAGCGCGGCGGTGGCCGCGGGGCTCGTACCGTTCCTGATCGGCGACGGCCTCAAGGCCGCGCTGGCGATGGGGGCACTTCCCGCGGCCTGGAAGCTCGTCGGCCGCCGCTAGTCCACCTTGGGCCGCACGTTGTAGTTGTGGCGGAAGGTGTTGGCCGGGTCGTACGCGGCCTTCACCTCCGCCAGCCGCCGCAGCGTCTCCGGCTCGTACGCGTCCCGGACCACCTCTTCGCCGAACTCGCCGAAGAGGTGGTTCAGGTTTCGCCCCAACTTCCTTTCCTGGAGCGGCTCCAGCACCCTCCCGTGCGCGGCCCGAGCCGTCCCCCGGTCCACCTCGAAGAGCGCCGACAGCACGGTCACCAGCCAGTGCGCCCCCCGATGCCCCACCGCGTTCGGCACCTTCGCCTCGCGCGCCAGCGCCCCGCCCAGGTGCTTCACCTGGACGACCGCGCCCCGGGCGTCCGGCCCGGTCAGTGCGCGCAAGGCGGCCGCGTCCACCGCGTCGACCAGCAGGTTGTCCCCGTCATAGGGATGGGGCGCGGGCGGGTCGCTGTGGATGGTGTGGCTCTCGGTGTACGGCATCGTCCGCAGGTCGTCGACGAGCGGCGGCGTCACCTCCCGTAGCGGCGCCACAAGGCGCTCGCCCTCCTCGGCGGACCCGGTGAAGGCGATCCGCACCGTCAGGACGTACCGCCCCCGGAACGCCTCGGGCGCGAACGGCGCGTCCGGCCAGGCCATCAGCGCCGCCGAACTGGTCAGCTCCTCGGGCGCGTTCTCCGCCCACGCCACATACGCGGCAAGCGCGCGCTCCACCTGCTCGTCGGCGAAGGCGAGGATCCCGCCGTACACGGTCGCCAGCGGCATCAGATCGAATTCCACGGCGGTGACGACGCCGAAGTTGCCCCCGCCACCCCGCACGGCCCAGAACAGCTCGGGCTCGCGCTCCGCGTCCACCTGTCGCAGCGCACCGTCGGCCGTCACGATGTCGAAGCCCCGGACATGGTCGGCGGCGTACCCGAACTGCCGCCCCAGGATGCCGAGTCCGCCTCCGGTGAGATAGCCGACGACACCGACACCGGGCGCGGATCCATTGACCGGGGCGAGGCCGTGCGGTGCGCCGGCCGCGATCACCTCGGCCCAGGTCACCCCGGCACCGGCGCGCGCGGTGCGCCGGTCGGCGTCGATGGTGAGGTCCTTCAGCCGCCGGGTGGAGATGAGCACGCCGCTGTTGGTGGCGGCGGACAGCCCGTGCCCCGTGGACTGCACGGCGACGCTCAGCCCGTTCTCCCGGGCGTACGCCACCCCGGCACGCACCTCGTCGGCGGTCTCGGCGGCGACGACGAGCGCGGGCCGGTGGGCGTAGGCGGCCTGGAAGCCGGAGCGTTCTTCGTCGTAGCCGGTGTCCTGGGCGCTGAGGACGTTCTTCAACGGGTTCTGTGTGGTCATGGGGACACCGTCCCCGAATAACCTGACATCCGCCGTCAGCATTTCTGCCGACGTTCCCGTCAACACGGCAGCGGGCGGCGGCAACCGTCATGGTCGCCACCGCCCGCCGGCCGAGCGGAACGTCAGGCCCCGACGCGCCTGCGCCGAGCCCAGACCCACTCACGTACGACAGCAATGCCGAGCACCAACGCGGCCACGAGCAGCGAAAGCAGCACCTGCTCCCGCCCCGCGTCATCGAACAGCATGTACACGAGCACGAACGAAATCGCCGCGATGGTCACCCAGGTGAGCACCGGGAAGAGCCACATCTTCACGACGAGCTTCTCCGGCGACTCGCGCTGGATGATCCCGCGCATCTTCAGCTGCGTGAAGCAGATCACCAGCCACACGAACAACGCCACCGCGCCCGACGAGTTCAGCAGGAACGCGAACACGGTCTTGGGCCACATGTAGTTGAAGAAGACGGCGACGAACCCGAAGACGACAGAAGCGAGGATCGCGGTCCGCGGCACCCCACTGCCATCGGTCCGCCCGAACGCCCGCGGCGCGTCCCCGCGCTTGCCGAGCGAGAAGGCCATGCGCGAGGCCGTGTACAGCCCCGAGTTGAGGCAGGAGAGCACGGCCGTCAGGACGATCACGTTCATGACCTGCCCGGCGTGCGGAATCCCGATGGAGTTCAGCGCGGCGACGTACGAGCCGTCCTTCTCGATCGACTTGTCGTTCCACGGCAGCAGCGTCAGCACGACGAAGATCGAACCGAGATAGAAGACACCGATGCGCCAGATCACGCTGTTGGTGGCCTTGGTGACCGCGCGCTGCGGGTCCTCGGACTCACCGGCGGCGAGCGTGACGATCTCGCTGCCCATGAACGAGAACACGACCATGAGCACACCCGTGAGGATGGAGCCGGCGCCGTTCGGCATGAAGCCGTGGGTGTCCGTCAGATGCGCGAAGCCCGCGCCGGGGTTGTCGGAGCCGGGCAGGATGCCGAACACGGCGAGCAGCCCGATGATCACGAAGCCGCCGATCGCGACGACCTTGATCCCGGCGAACCAGAACTCGAACTCACCGTACGAGGAGACGGAGACGAGGTTCGTCGCGGTGAGCACCACCATCACGATGAGCGCCCAGCCCCACTGCGGGATCGCCGGTATCCAGCCCTCCAGGATCACCGCACCCGCGGTCGCCTCGACGGCGAGCACCACGACCCAGAAGAACCAGTACAGCCAGCCGATGGAGAACCCGGCCCAGCGGCCCAGCGCCCGGTCCGCGTACTCGGAGAACGACCCGGAGGCCGGGTTGGCGGCGGCCATCTCACCGAGCATCCGCATCACGAGGACGACCATCGTGCCGACGATCGCGTACGACAGCAGGATGGCGGGCCCGGCGGCGGCGATGCCGGAACCGGAGCCGACGAACAGCCCCGCCCCGATCACGCCACCGATGGCGATCATCGACAGATGACGGTTCTTGAGCCCGGCCTTCAGCTCGTCGCCGCCGCCGGTGACGGGGGCTTCGACGGTGCCGGGGGTGTTACCAGGATTCCCAGGAGCAGCGGGACGCCTGTCTTCCTTCGCAAGGTGCGGTTGCGAGGTCATGGACAGATCCTTAAGTTCTCGGATGACGAGCCCAAGCATTCAACCCATACGAAGGCCAGGGACGGAAGGCCTGATTCCGGATCGTTGCAGAAGGACCAAGGTCCCGACCCGGCCGCGCCTACCCCGCCCGTCACGTGCCACACTCGGTGCCATGCGCGTGTATCTCGGCTCCGACCATGCCGGTTATGAACTCAAGAACCACCTCGTCGAGTGGCTCAAGGCCCAGGGCCACGAGCCCGTCGACTGCGGTCCGCACATCTACGACGCCCAGGACGACTACCCGCCGTTCTGCCTCCGTGCCGCCGAGGGAACGGCCGCGGACGCGGACGCGCTCGGCATCGTGATCGGCGGCTCGGGCAATGGTGAGCAGATCGCGGCGAACAAGGTGAAGGGCGTGCGGGCCGCTCTCGCGTGGAGCGAGCAGACGGCCGCGCTCGGCCGCGAGCACAACGACGCCAACGTGATCTCCATCGGTGGGCGGATGCACACCCAGGAAGAGGCCACGAAGTTCGTCGAGATCTTCCTCGCGACGCCGTACTCCGGTGAGGAGCGCCACACCCGCCGCATCGAGATGCTCTCGGCGTACGAGACGACGGGCGAGCTTCCCCCGATCCCGGCGCACCACCCGCAGGCGTAGGAACTTTTCCCCACCCCGCCCCTTCCCGTAAGGCTGCCGCCGGCTTCAGAAGACTGTCCTCAAACGCCGGACGGGCTGATTTATCAGCCCGTCCGGCGTTTGAGGCCCGCGGCGAAGCCGCAAGTGTCACTGCCGGGAAGGGGCGGGGTGGGGAATCAAAAACGGAGGACCGAACACCGTGCCCGAGGGTCACACCATCCACCGGCTCGCAGCCGACCACCGCGAGCGGTTCGAGGGCACCCGCCTCAGGGTGACCAGCCCGCAGGGCAAGTTCTCCGACGGCGCGGCCCTGCTCGACGGCCAGGTCATGGAGAGCGCCGAGGCCCACGGCAAGCACCTGTTCCTCAGCTTCGGCCCGGTGGGCCACGTACACATCCACCTCGGCCTCTTCGGCAAGCTCGGCTTCGGGGACGCCCCCGCACCCCCGCCCACCGACACGGTCCGCCTCCGCCTCCTGAACGACATCGCGTACGCGGACCTGCGGGGCCCCACCACCTGCGCCCTCGTCACGGCAGAGGAAAAGCAGGCGATACACGACCGCCTGGGCCCCGACCCGCTCAGGGACGGCGACGACCCGGGCAAGGCCTACGCCCGCATCGCCCGCTCCCGCACCACCATCGCCGCACTGCTCATGGACCAGAAGGTCATCGCCGGAGTCGGCAACGTCTACCGCGCCGAAGTCCTCTTCCGGCACCGCATCGACCCGTACCGCCTCGGCAAGGACGTCACCCGCAAGCAATGGGACGCGATGTGGACGGACCTGGTGGAGCTGATGCGCGAGGGCGTACGCAACAACCGCATCGACACCGTGCGCCCCGAGCACACCCCGGAGGCGATGGGCCGTCCGCCCCGCGTGGACGACCACGGCGGCGAGGTGTACGTGTATCGCAGGGCCACACAGGCCTGCCACATCTGTGGCGGCGAGATCCGCACCGCCGATCTCGCCGCCCGCAACCTCTTCTGGTGCCCCAAGTGCCAGCGCCCGAAGAGGACGCGCAAGACCGTCTAGAAGCCGTGCGGCAGGAACGGCGCCACCGCGGACCCGAAGGCCACCGAAGCCTCCGCCAGCGCCCCGCCCCGCAGCTCGCGCACCCGCCCGGCCGCCGCCAGTGAGGCGAGCGAGAACCCGCCGAGGTAGGCCTGGCCCAACTCCCGTACGGACAGGGCGAGATCGGCCGGGTCGGTGGTCCGCTCGCAGGACGCGCCCTTGGTGTCGCCGGTGAGCCGCCAACGGCCCGCGTTCCAGGGGCAGAAGGCGTCCTCGACGTCCAGGACCACATCGACGGGCGCCTGGTACGTACGGGCCGACAGTGCGGCGCCGACCTCGACGAGACGTACGTACAGCGAATCCCGTGCCTGCGGGGCGCACCGGCGGATGTCGGAGACCATGTGCTGCCAGGCGTCGTCGACCGGCCGGTTGCGCAGCACGATCTTCGACGTCAGGTCGAGGTCGAAGAGGTACCGCCACAGCGCCGCGTACGCCGCCGGGTCCACCGCCTCCAGATCGTGCAGGATCGCCGATCCGTCCGGCACCGCGAGCGAATGCCAGTCAGGCTTGGTGCGGAAGCGGGCATAGCCCACCAACTCGCCTTCCCGCTCGGCCAGCAGACACTGCAGCGGCGACTTCCCGCTGCGCTCGCTCTCCGGGTCGACAAGCCCCTGCCGCTCCCAGCCGGGCGTCCGGGCCAGCATGCCGGGGCGGGCCGGCACCTGCCGTGCGTAGAGCGCCTCGCACTCGTCCAGTACGTCGCCCGGGGGCACGAGCCGTAGCCGTACGTCATCCGTACCGGGCGGCACGGCCAGCCGTACCCGCGCCGAATCGATGTCCGCGTACAGCTGCTGGGTAGCGGCGCCGTAGCCGAACCGGCCGTAGATGGAGGGCTCGGACGCGGTGAGCAGCGCGAGGGGCTCGCCGAGTTCCCGTACGTCGTCCAGCTGCCGCCGCATCATCGCGGTGAGGACCCCGCGCCGGCGGTGCGTCGGCGCGACGCTGACCATCGTGACGCCCGCCGCGGGCACCAGGGCGCCGCCCGGAACGGCCACCCGGAAGGAGAACGCCCCGCTGGTGCCCACCACGTCGGTGCCGTCCCACACGCCGAGGGACCGCTCGCACTCGGTGACCGACCGGTCGAACTCCCGCTCCTCCTCCGCCTCTCTGACCCCTCCGAACGCCAGCTCCAGCGTGCTGAACCAGCGATCCCAGTCCTCGGGCCGAAGTACCCGCAATTCAGTCGTCATACGGCATCCCTACCAGGCCATCGGTTCCGTCGGCGAGGGGATTTAGGCCCGCCCGGCGGGGCGATCCACCGTCCGCGTGCCCGCCCGTGAGAAGGACAACGCGCACCTCCCGTGCACAGCGCGGCATCGCCTGTATAGGGTCCAGAACAGTCCACGAACCAGCGCAGGAGGACTCATCGGCCGCTCGGAAGCCGAGACGCTCCCTGCCCGGATGCGCAAGAAGGTGCACCGGGTACGGATCGCGCTGCGCAAATCCGGCGTCGACTACTTCCGCGGCGACGGCTCTGACTGGATCGCCCTCGCGGCCCTGCTGCTGACCGTCCCGGCCGTCACCGTCGGCACGATCGCGATGCCCGTCTGGTTCTCACCCGCGCTGCTCGTGGTGCCGATCGTCGCCGGCGGACTGCTGCTCCGTCCCGCGAGCCTGCTCGGTCTGTACGGTGCCGCCGCCGCGGCCCTGATCGTCGAGTCGCTGACGCTCGGCCCCTATACGCAGGGGCCGGCCCGGGTGACGCCGGGCATCGTCCTGACGGTCGCCGCCTGCGGGTTCTTCGGCCTGGTCATCGCGCAGTTCCGCAGCCGGGTCGGGGTGCCCTGGCGGCGCGGCGGCACCATGCTCTTCGACTTGCGCGAACGCATTCGGGTGCAGAGCAAGCTGCCCGCGCTCCCGACGGGCTGGCACCGCGAGATGGCGCTGCGGCCGGCCGGCGGCCAGTCCTTCTCCGGCGACTTCGTGGTCGCGGCCCGCACGAACAACGGCCGCACCCTGGAGGTCGTCCTCACCGATGTCTCCGGCAAGGGCATGGACGCGGCGTCGCGGGCCCTGCTCCTGTCCGGCGCCTTCGGCGGGCTGCTCGGCTCGCTGCCCCCGCACAAGTTCCTGCCGGCGGCCAACGGCTATCTGCTGCGCCAGGACTGGGACGAGGGCTTCGCGACCTCCATCCACCTGGCCCTCGACCTGGAGTCCGGCGACTACGAGCTCCTGTCGGCCGGGCACCCGCCGGCGGTCCAGCTGCACGCGGGCACCGGACGCTGGGAGGAGAAGGCCGCGGACGGCCCCCTCCTCGGCGTGTACGACGGGGCGCAGTTCGACCCGGTGAAGGGCTCCCTGCGCCCCGGCGACGTCCTGATGCTCTTCACGGACGGCCTGGTCGAGACGTCCGAGCGGGACATCGCGGAGGGCATCGACCGCCTGACCGGCGAGGCCGACCGCTATGTCGCGGGCGGCTTCCACGGCGCTGCATGGCACTTGATCGAGGCGGTCGCGAAGGACGTCAACGACGACCGGGCACTGCTGCTTCTGTGTCGTGACGCGTGAGCTGACCCTCGGACGCTGAGGGTTCCGCGCTCCCCTTGCCCGGCAAGATCCGCGCCAGCCAGTGCGCCTGGCCCGCCGCCAATGGCCCCAGTACCGCGAGGAGCAGTACGTACCCCGCGATGAAGGGGGAGAGGCGGGCGTCCAGGCCCGCGCCCGCTGCCATCGTCGCCAGGATCAGGGCGAACTCGCCGCGGGCAAGGAGCGTTGCCGAGATGTTCGCGGACGGGCCCGGGCCGAAGCCGTAGACGCGTCCGGCGGCGAGGCCCGCGAGGACGTTCATCGCCAGCGTCAGCGCCACCGCGGCGAGCACCGGCCACAGCACCACCGGCAGGTCACCGGGGTCGATGGAGAGCCCGAACGCGAAGAAGAAGATCGCGCCGAAGGCGTCCCGCAGCGGATGCACCAGCTTGCGGATGCGCGCCGCCGACGTGGTCGAGCCGAGCATCAGGCCGACCATGAAGGCGCCGATCGCGTCGGCGACCCCGAACCACTCCGAGACTCCGGCGACGAACACGGCCGCGCCCAGGAAGGAGATGACCAGCAGCTCGTTGTCCTCGACGTCGAAGAGCCGCTGGATCAGGCGCGTACCGAAACGGGCCACGAGAGCGAGAAGCAGCAGGAAGCCGAAGGCCTTGCCGCCGTCCATGACGGCCGCCGAGAGGCTGTCCGCGCCGGACAGGACGGGCTGCAGCGCCGCCAGGTACAGGGCCAGGAAGATGTCCTCGACCACGATGATCCCGAGGATCGGCTTGGTCTCCGGATTGCCCAGCCGGCCGGTGTCGACCAGGACCTTCGTGACGATCGCGGACGACGAGATGCCGAGCACCCCGGCGAGGACCAGCGCTTCGGAGGTGCCCCAGCCGAGGGCGAATCCGAAGCCCAGGCCCGCGCCGACGTTCAGCGTGAGGTAGGCGCCTCCGGCGAGGGCCATCTTGCGGCCGCCCGCCTTGAGGTCGTCCATGTGGAACTCGAGGCCGAGATAGAAGAGCAGCAGGACCAGGCCGAGTGCGGAGAGCATCTCCAGGTCGTGCGGGTCGGCGACCAGGACGATGCCCGGTGTGTGCGGGCCGAGCAGGATCCCGGCCAGGATGAACAGGGGGATGGTCGGCAGTCCTATGCGGCCGCCGAGGCGGGCCAGGATCGCGGCGGCGAGGAATGCGCCGCCCATGGCGATGAGGGTGTCTGCGTGTCCGATGGGCTTTCCTCCGTGTCATTGGCTCGATGTCATGGCTCGATGGCAAAGGGAGCGTCAAGAACGCGTCAATATTTAGCTTACCAAAAGGTTTAGAGCGGCAACCATTCACGCCCTGCCCCCGGCCAGAGGTGGGGAGAACCCCACCCCCGATCCGCCAGCGACCGCCATGGTTCCCGCACCCCCCGAATCCGTACGTTCGAGTCATAGATCAGCGACGTACGCGATGACCGTGATGAACATGGACGGAGACGGTGGACATGGGGCTGCGACGCAGCAAGAAGCGTGAGCACGACGAGGCTCGACCGGCCGGCGGCCCGCAGGGCCCCGTGGCGGACTGGGCCGTCGAACTGCGCGGCGTCCGGCGGCAGTACGGGCGCGGAGGCTCCGCCGTGCACGCCCTGCGCGGCATCGATCTCGCCCTGGAACGCGGCAGTTTCACCGCCGTGATGGGCCCCTCCGGGTCCGGCAAGTCGACCTTCCTGCAGTGCGCCGCGGGCCTCGACCGGCCGAGCGACGGCACGGTCCGGCTCGGCGGCACCGAGATCACCGGCATGAGCGAGAACAAGCTCACCGCCCTGCGCCGCTCCCGCCTCGGCTTCGTCTTCCAGGCCTTCAACCTGCTGCCCTCGCTGAGCGTCGAGCAGAACGTGCTGCTCCCCATGCGCCTGGCCGGACAGCGCCCCGACCGCCGCGCCGCCGCCGAAGTCCTGGCCCAGGTCGGCCTCGGCGACAAGGGGAAGCGCCGCCCCGGCGAGCTCTCCGGCGGCCAGCAGCAGCGCGTCGCCATCGCCCGCGCCCTGGTCACCCGGCCCGACGTCGTCTTCGCGGACGAGCCGACCGGCGCCCTCGACACCACCACCGCCGCCGAGGTCCTCGGACTCCTTCGCGGCGCGGTGGACCGCATGGGCGCGACCGTCGTCATGGTCACGCACGACCCCTCGGCGGCCGCGTACGCGGACCGCGTCCTCTTCCTCGCGGACGGCTCGATCGCGGACCGCATCGAGCGCGGCTCGGCGGCTCAGATCGCCGCCCGCATGACCGCCCTGACGGCCCCGGCCTACGCGACCGCCGCAGCGGCATAGCCGCGCCGCTTCCCCAGAGATCCCGCGACCGGGATCCGACACAGAGATCCCGAGCCAGGGATCCGAGACAGAGATCCCGAGACTCCGATGAAATCCCTCAGCAACGGCCTCGCGCGAGCCGCGGTCCGGTTCAAACCCGCCTCCTTCGTGGGCACGTTCGTCGCCCTGATGATGGCCGCGATGATCGTGTCCGCCTGCGGCATCCTCCTGGAGACGGGCATCCGCGCCTCCGTGCCGCCCACCCGTTACGCGGGCGCGCCCGTCGTGGCGGCCGCCGACCAGACGGCCCACCTCGGCAGCGGCGACAGCGAGTCGCAGACGCCGCTCCCGGACCGGGCCCGGATCGACAACTCGCTGGTGGCGAAGGCCGGTTCGGTGCCGGGGGCGCGTACCGCCGTCGCCGACGTCAGCTACCCGGTGCAGTCCGCCGACGGACCGCTCACCGCGCACGGCTGGGGTTCGGCGCAGTTCACCGGCACCGCGCTGGCGAGCGGCGCGGCCCCGCGCGCGGGCGAAGTCGTCCTGGACAAGGGGCACGTGGGCGACCGCGTCACCCTCACCACTGCCGGCGGACCGAAGGACTTCCGGGTCTCGGGCCTGGCGAAATCGGGCAGCGGCACCGTCTGGTTCGCGGACTCCGACGCCATACGTCTCTCCGGGCACCCCGGGAAGATCGACGCGATCGCCGTCCTGCCCAAGGGTGGCGTCGATGCAGGGGAGTTGAAGGCCCAGGTCGCCCACGCGCTCGGCGGCAAGGCCAAGGTGTACACCGGCGATGACCGGGGCGCGGCCGAGGACGGCTCGCTGGCCGGCGCCAAGGAACTGCTCACCGGGCTCGGCGGCTCCTTCGGCGGGGTCGCCACCATGGTCGCCGTGTTCACCGCCGCCGGCACCGTCGCGCTCTCGGTGGGTCAGCGCGCCCGTGAGTTCGCGCTGCTCAGGGCGGTCGGGGCGACGCCGCGCCAGCTGCGCCGGTCGATCGCCACGGAGGGGCTGCTGCTCGCTCCGGTCGCCGCCGCGGTGGGTCTGCTGCCCGGAATCGGCCTGGCCACCTGGTGGTTCGGGCAACTCAAGGAGAAGGGTGCGGTCCCGGAGGCCGTCGACCTCTCCGTGTCGTTCATCCCGCTGGTGTCGGCGGGCGGCGCGGTCCTGGTCACCGCGCTGCTCGCGGGCTACATGGCGGCCCGCCGCCCGTCCCGGATCAAGCCGGGCCAGGCCCTCGCCGAGGCCTCCGTGGAACGACTCAGGCCCGGCTGGATCCGTACGCCGCTGGGCATCGCGGCCGCCGTGGGCGGCGCGCTGTGCGCGGGGCTCGCGGCCTCGTCGACGGGGGAGGACGCGGCCAATGCCGCGCTCGGCGTCGTCATGCTCTTCATGCTCGCGGTCGCCCTCCTGGGGCCGCTGATCGCGCGGGCCTGCGCCGCCCTCTTCGGCCTGCCGCTGCGGGGCGCGGGCGCCTCCGCGTCGCTGGCCGCCGCCAACTCCCGTACGAACGCACGCAGGTTGGCGTCCGCGATCACCCCGATCGTGCTCGCCATGGCGTTCTCCTCGACGCTCGTCTTCATGCACACCAGCGAGGACCGGGTGGCCTCGGACCAGCGGCAGGCCGGCATCACCGCCGACCACATCGTGGCCTCGCCGAGCGGCGCGGGCCTGCCCGTCGACGCGGCGGCGAAGGCGGGCGCGGCCCCCGGCGTCTCCGCCTCGGTGGGCCTGCTGAAGTCCTCCGTCCTCGTGCCCGTCGGCTCGGGCGGCGACCGCTACCTCGAGTCGGCGTCCACGCAGGGCGTCTCGGGCTCGGCGCGGGACCTGGCCCGGGTGCAGGACCTGGACGTGCAGGGCGGCTCGCTGAAGCTCGGCAAGGGCGAGGTCGCGATCGACGCGTCCCTGGCGCGCTCGGCGAAGGTGGGAGTCGGTGACCGCCTGGAGCTCATGCTGCCCGACGGCACGAAGGCGTCACCGGTGGTGGCGGCGACGTACGGCCGAGGCCTCGGCCTCTCCCAAGTCACCCTTCCCTACGCGCAGTTGGCCCATCACGTCACCTCGCCCTTCCTCTCCGAGGTCTGGACGAAGGGCGGCACCGCGCAGGCGCTCGCCCCGCTCGGCAAGGTCCTGGACCGTGGCGGCTACACCACCGCGCAGTCCCTCGACCGCAAGCTCAACGCCTGGGCCAACACCACCATGGCCGCGGTCCTCGGCGGCTTCGCCGCGGTCGCCGCCGTCAACACCCTGGTCATGACGGTCCTCGACCGCCGCCGCGAACTCGGCATGCTCCGCCTCATCGGCTCCACCCGCCTCCAGATCATGCGCATGGTCCGCTGGGAGGCCCTCCTGGTCGCCTGCGCGGGCATCGTCCTCGGCACGGGTATCGCCCTGGCCACGCTCATCCCGATGATGAACGGCCTGACCGGGCAGGACCCGTACATCCCGCCCCTCGTGTACGGCTCCTTCGTGGGCGCGATCCTCGTACTCGGCCTCGGCGCCGCCACGTTGCCGGCGCGGGCGGCCCTGCGCGGCGCCCGGCGATAGCGCCTGCGACAAGGACGGTGTGGGGCCGCGGCTGCCAGACCCCCCTGACGTGCGGGAGAATGTCCCGCACGTGACAGGGGTGAAGGGGGAGCCGATGGCGGAGCGGCAGCAGTGGTTGAGCCTGGCCGAGGTCGAGGCCGTCGCCCGCGAGGCGCACGCGACCCAGACCGACAAGGCGGGTGAGCCCTATGTGCTGCACCTGCAGGCGGTCGCCGAAGGGACGCGGGCCCGGGGCGGCGACGACGAACAGATCGCCGCGGCCTGGCTGCACGACTCCGTCGAGGACGAGCAGCTGTCCGAGCAGTGGCTGGCGGACGCGGCCCTCTCGCAGCGCACGAAGGACATCGTCCTCGCGCTCACCAAGCGCCAGGGCGAGGAGTTGCCGGAGTACACGCAGCGCATCCTCGACACCGACGGCGCCCGCCTCGTGAAGGCGGCCGACATCGCGCACAACTGCGACCCGGCCCGCCGGGCCCGCCTCGACGAGGAGACCCGGCGACGGCTGACTCACAAGTACGCACGGACGCGGCAGCTGCTCGGCCTCGTGGAGGGCGACTGATGGCGGTGACGGCCATGGGGCGCAGGCGCCAAGGGCGGGCGCGCGGCGCGATGATAGGTTCCCGCGCGTGGTGAGCACAGCAGCGACTTCCCGTGCGCCTCGTGCGCCTCAGACCCCCCAGGGGCCCCGCTCCGGCCTGGCCCGGGTGACGCTGGTCGGTGAGCGCAGACGGGCCGACACGGTCCTGCCGTCCGACGTACCGATAGGCCAACTGCTCCCGGATCTCCTGGAGTTGCTCGGCGACCAGGCGGCCGCGCGGCCGCTGACCCGCCGGTTGACCACCGCGGACGGGGTGCCCCTGCCGCCCGACAGCACCCTCGCCGCCGCCTCTCTGGCGCCGGGCGCGGTGCTTCATCTCGTACGTTCCGACGCCGCGCCCGCCGTCGAAGCGGGCGCCGACCTCGATCTGCGCTCCTGGCGCTGGCGGCCCGCCGTGCGGCGGATCGGCGCAGGGGCGGCGACCGTGTTCTTCGCCGCGATCGCGGGCCTGCTCGCGCGCGGTGCGTTCGGCCTGGAGCCGGTGGCGTACGGGCTGTTCGGTGCCGCTCTCGTGGCAGCGGCGGGCGGGGCGCTCGCGTCCCGGCTCGGGGCCAACCGGGGCCTCGCCACAGTGCTGTTGCTGACCTGCGGGGTGCTGGCCGCACTCGGCGCCTGGACGCTGGCGGACGCACACGCCTTGTCCGGCCCCGCGCGACTCGCCCTCCTCGCGGGGGCCCTCACGCTGACCCTCGCCCTCCTCGGGCTCTTCTCGCCGCTGGGCCGGGGCGGCCTGACCGGGGCGGCCGCGGCCGCGGGGCTCGCGGCGATCTGGGAGGCTGCCCTGGCCCTGACGGACGACGCGGCCCGCACCGGAGCCGTCCTTGCCGTCCTCTCGATCCTCCTCCTGGGCTTCCTTCCCCGCCTGGCGCTGCTCGGCACGGGCCTGACCCGCATCGACGACCGCCGCTCCGCGGGAACCTCGGTGAGCAGCCAGGGCGTACGCAACGCCCTCGCCGCGACCCACCGCGGCCTCGCCCTCGCGACGCTCCTCACGACGGTCTCGGCCGCGGCCGCGGGCTGGCTCCTCACGGCCGCCGAGCCAAGCGTGTGGACGGTGTCCCTGGTGGCGCTCACCGTGCTGGTGCTCTGCGCCAGGTCCCGGGCCTTCCCGCTGGTGGTGGAGGTACTCGCGGTGTACGCCGCCGCGGCGTGCCTGGTCGTACGCCTGGCCGCGCTCTGGCTCGACCACGCGGGCGGCGCGGGCCCGCTCGCACTCCTGTCGGCGGCCGCGCTGCTGCCCCTGCTCGCGCTGGCGGCGCATCCGCCGGAGCCGGTGCGGGCGAGGCTGGGGCGGTGGGCCGACTTGGCCGAGTCGATCGGTGTGGTGGGGCTGTTCCCGCTGGCGGTGGGCGTGTTCGGTGCGTACGGGTTCTGACGGGGTAGCGGGAGAGAAACGAACATGGCTGAGATGACGGACAAGCCGAAGGACGAGTACGAGTACGCGGACGCCGAGCCGGAGATCCAGGACGCCATCCCGGCCGGCTATGCGGCTGAGGCGTTGTCGGCCGATGCCGATGCCGATGCCGATGCCGGTGTCGGTGTCGGTGTCGGTGTCGTCCTGGCGGCGGAGGGGGCCGAGCCGGAACCCGTGGTGCAGCATGGACAGGACGAGGCCCCGGAAACCCGCTCCCCGGAAACCCGCTCCCCGGAATCCCGCTCCCCGGTGAACGCCGAGGCGGCAACGCCGAGTTCGGCACCTGCAGAGCCGGCCGAAGTCTCGCCGGCGGCCGACGAGGCCCAGGCTGAGAGCTCGCCGTTTCCTGAGCCCGACGCGGTGGCCACGGAAGCGGCCCCGGCCGAGGTGCTGCAGGAAGCCTCCTCCTCCGAGGCCGACCCCTCGCCGCTCGCTGAGCCCGACGCGGCCGTCACGGATGTGGTCCCGGCTGACGAGCAGCGGGAGATCGATCCTGTCCCGGCGCAGAGTTCACCGCTCGCTGAGCCCGACGCGGCCATCAGGGATGTGGTCCCGGCTGACGAGCAGCGGGAGATCGATCCTGTCCCGGCGCAGAGTTCACCGCTCGCTGAGCCCGACGCGGCCATCAGGGATGTGGTCCCGGCTGACGAGCAGCGGGAGATCGATCCTGTCCCGGCGCAGAGTTCACCGCTCGCTGAGCCCGACGCGGCCATCAGGGATGTGGTCCCGGCTGACGAGCAGCGGGAGATCACCCCCGCCCCGGCGCAGAGTTCACCGCTCCCCGAGCCCGACGCGGCCATCACGGACGCCGTCCCGGCCGACTATGCCTCCGCCTTCGACCTGGCTCCCGCGGTCGAGCCCGCCCCTATCCCGGCCTTCGACCTGGCCCCCGAGGTCGAGCCCGCCCCTATCCCGGCCTTCGACCTGGCCCCCGAGGTCGAGCCCGCCCCTATCCCGGCCTTCGACCTGGCCCCCGAGGTCGAGCCCGCCCCTATCCCGGCCTTCGACCTGGCCCCCGAGGTCGAGCCCGCCCCTATCCCGGCCTTCGACCTGGCCCCCGAGGTCGAGCCCGCCCCTATCCCGGCCTTCGACCTGGCCCCCGAGGTCGAGCCCGCCCCTATCCCGGCCTTCGACCTGGCCCCCGAGGTCGAGCCCGCCCCTATCCCGGCCTTCGACCTGGCCCCCGAGGTCGAGCCCGCCCCTATCCCGGCCTTCGACCCCACCCCCCAGGGCGACTTCGACCCCGGAGCCGCCGCTCGGCTCACCCCCGTACCCCCGGAGCCCGTGATCGAGGACGCCATCCCCGCGTCCTACCGGCCGCCCGCCGCCGAGCCCTCGGTGCCCGGCGCCCCGCTCCCGCCCGCCGCCGGACCTCCGGCCCCCGGCACTCCGCCCCCGGCCACGGCTCTCCCCATCCCGGCCCCGTACGTCCCGGCGACCGAGCCGTTCCGGCCCGACCCCGGCACCCTCGCCCTGCCCGCGCTCAACACCGAGGCGGGCCCGGTCGGCAGTGAGCCCCCGAGCCGGGCCACCGTCGCCCTCGGCGCGCTCAAGCCGCAGCCGAACCCCGCAACGCCGCCGCAGGCCTCCCTGGCCTACCAGGCGCAGGCCCAGCCCCCGGCGACGTACACCCCGGCAGGCCCCCCTGCGCCCCGCCACATGTTCAGCTCGCTCCCCGTCGTCGACGAGTCCCTCGCCGCCACCCGGCGCAAGCCCCGCCACGGTGAGCCCTTCGTGGCCCGGGCGCTGCGGGCCGTCCAGCGGACCGTGTCCTCGTCCGCGGCCCGCGAGGTCACCCTGGCCTCGGGCAAGGCCGAGGTGCTGCAGCAGCAGATCGTCACAGGACGCCAGATCGCCGTCACCTCCATCCGCGGCGGCGCCGGCAAGTCCACGGTCGCCGCCCTGCTCGGCAAGACGTACGCCCACTACCGCCACGACCCCGTCCTCCTCGTCGAGGCCGACCCCGCGCTCGGCACCCTGCCGTTCCGGCTCGGCGCCGAGGCGCTGCGCTGGACGGTCCGGGACCTGGCCCAGATGGTCGAGCCGTCGATGTCCCTCCTCGACGTGACGGGGTATCTCGTCCAGCTGCCCGACAACGCCTGGCTGTTGCCCGGCAGCCAGGGCAAGGTCGGCGCGATGCTGGACCCCAAGCTGTACGAGAAGGCGATGGTCTCGCTGCGCCGCTACTTCGGCATCACGGTGGTGGACTGCGAGACCCTGCCCGCCGAGGTAGCCCGCACCGCGCTCTCCGCCGCCCAGGCCCGCGTCCTCGTCGCGCCCGCGACCTTCGAGGGCGTGGCGAGCACGCACGCGGTCCTGGAGTGGATGTCGGGCCTGCCCCGCCACATCATCGAGGGCACGGTCGTCGTCCTCGCCGAATCGGTCCCGCACGGCGGCCTCGACACCTCCAAGGCCGTCCAGAAGCTCCGCGCGACCGGCGCGAGCGTCCAACTCCTGCCGTACGACCGCCACTTGGCGGCAGGCGGAGCCATCAGCACCGACCTGCTCGCCCGCGCGACCCGCGAGGCCGTCACCCGGATCGCCGCGGAGACCCTCCAGTTCGCCCAGCGCCGGGGCTGACGCGAAGAGCTCCGCAACGACCAGTGCCCGCACACCTCACCAGAGGTGTGCGGGCACTGATCGGCAACGTATGGAAGGAGGAGCGCCGGGCGTCAGCGCGAGGCCCGTTCCCGCGACCTCGCCACCTCCGCCGCGTCCCGCCTGAACGCCCAGTTCAGCTTGGGCTCCATGGCGAACCGGAACATCCGTTGCACCGGCGGAGTGCACAGCAGCGTCACGACGGTCGCCGCGACCACCGTCACGAAGATCTCGCCGAACGGCTTGTGCAGCCACGAGTAGTCCTCGTACCAGCCCCAGAAGCGCGAGCCCTTGGCGAGGAAGCCGTGCAGCAGATAGCCGTACAGCGTGCCGGCGCCCAGGATCGTGAACCACATCTTCCGCCGGGGCACCCAGGCGAAGAAGCAGGCCATGAGCACCATCGAGCAGCCGAACATCGCGAGGGTCATCACGGCACCGGCCCACCACGGCGCGCCCAACTCCTGCGCGCTGTCCCGGTGGTAGAACCACGCTGAACTCATCCGCGGCCCCGCCCAGTAGGCGACGAGGAGGGCCAGCGCGAAGACCGGCACGGACAGGATCCGCACCTCGCGCCGGCGCACCAGCTGGAAGTGCTCCGGCTTGAGGAAGAGCCCCATCACGAAGAACGGCAGGAACTGAAGTACGCGCTGCAGATCGAGGTCGTCCCCGATGTCGGGGGAGACCGAGGCCATCGCGGCGATGGCGAGAGCGAGGAGCACCGGCCAGCGGACGACCTTCCACAGCGGCGTGGTGAGCCGCCAGACGAAGAGCGCGGCCAGGAACCAGGTGAGGTACCAGGGGTCGAGCAGGCTGATCGGCTGCGTCGGATCGTCGTCCGCGTACCGCTTGAAGAAGGTGTACGCGACCTCGAAGAGCACGAAGGGGACCAGAACCCCGCTCACGAGTCGCTTGAGCCGGTCGGTCCGCATGTCGAAACTGCGGGAGAAATACCCGGAGATAAGGATGAAAGCGGGCATGTGGAAGGCGTACACGGTCATGTAGAGCGCCTCGGCGGCGCGGCTGTGATCCGTGAGCGGTTCCCAGGCGTGGCCCATCGCGACGAGCACGATGGCCAGGTACTTGGCGTTGTCGAAGAAGGCATCACGCTGCTTCGCGGGCCGGGGCGGCTGGGGGACCGCTGTGGCCTGCGGGCTCTGTGTGGGCTCTGTCGGCAGCGGCTGCTGCGTCTTCTGCGGGGGAAGCGGCGCTCTGTGCTGTGACCGCACTGCGCCTGCGGGGGAACCGGCAGTGTGGAACATCTGAGGCACCTTAGCGGCGGATGAAGCAATTCGTAAAACGCTGTTGGGGATTCGCTCTGAATTTCCGTCCATGCACGACGAGTTCCGCGTCTCGGGGGGCATATTCCTGCCCGATTCAACCCGATACACTCATGCTTGTACTGCTTAATTAGGGCATAACGTCCGCGGGCGACTCTGGTGATATGCCCGATTCGTCGGACACTGTTGTGGCCGCAGCAACAATTCGAATTCCTGACGAACAACCTGTGCGTGATTGTGTCCACATGGAAACGATCAAGCCGAATTCCGTGCACCCGTCACCAACGAATTACCGTGCGTAGACCCGCTGTCGGCCCGCTGTCGGCTTGGCGCGCGGCCCTCGTCGCGTCGCGGCGGGCGGGATGGCCGTCTGTGACAGTGGCCGACGATGCGTCACCCGCCGCATAGGTCAGGCCTGTTGGTGGCACGATGGTTCTGGCGGGGGTGCGCGGGGTCGTGCGCCTCTGGGCGGGTGAGCGGACCGACGTAGGGTGTGATCAGTGTGGCCATTTCGCTGTCTGTGGTGCTGATGTTGGGGATCATCCTCGTGGTGCTGATCCGCGGGAACTCGATCAAGGCCGGCCCTGCGATCGTGGCCGTGCTGTTCGGTTTCTTCCTGGCGTCGACCGGTATGGCCGACGACATCCAGAGGTTCCTGGACTCCATAGCGAAAACAATCAACGACATCCAGTTCTGACGGCCTTGAGGGTCCGGACGACCCTCACGCCGGCGGCACCGCGCTGGACGTACGGGGGGCGTACGAGGCATGACGCTGCGCGATTCCGATCCCAGGGAGATCGGCGGCTACCGGACCACGGAGCGGCTCGGCTCCGGCGGCATGGGCGTCGTCTACCTCGCCCGCTCGGCGTCGGGGCGCCGGCTCGCCGTCAAGGTGGTGCACGCCCAGTACGCCGACAACCCCGAGTTCCGCACCCGCTTCCGCCGTGAGGTGGCCGCAGCCCGCCAGGTGAGCGGCGCCTTCACCGCGCCGGTGGTGGACGCCGACGCGGACGCCGAGCACCCCTGGATGGCGACGCTCTACATACCCGGCGAGAACCTCGGCGCCCACGTCCGCAAGGACGGCCCGCTGCCGCTGCCCCGGCTGCGCGAACTGGCCACCGGCCTGGCCGAGGCGCTGCGCGACCTGCACCGCGTCGGCGTGATCCACCGCGACCTCAAGCCGGCCAACGTGATGCTGGCCGAGGACGGCCCGCGCGTCATCGACTTCGGCATCTCCCGCGACGCCCACCTCTACGACGACGGCCAGGACCTCACCGAGACCGGCCGCGTCATGGGCACCCCGCCCTTCATGTCCCCGGAACAGCTCGCCGACCCCCGCGAGGTCGGCCCCGCCGCGGACGTCTTCTCCCTCGGCTCGGTCCTCGTGTACGCCGCCACCGGACGCGGCCCCTTCGACAGCGTCAGCCCCTTCGAGACGGCGACCCGAGTCGTCACGGGCGCCCCCGAACTCGACGGCGTACCACCCGAGTTGCGCCCCTTGGTCGAGGCCTGCCTGGACAAGGAGCCCAAGTCCCGGCCGACGCCTGATGAGTTGCTGGCGATGCTGGAGGGGCGTCCGGTGCCGGCGAGACCCACGGCTGAGGCGGAGGCCGCGGCCGGTCCCCGAAGGCGCCGGAGCCGATGGGTGGCGGCCGCCGCGGCCGCCGGGGTGGTCCTGGCCGCGCTGGCCTCGCTGTTGGTCGTACGCGCCGCGGACGGCGACGGGGCCGCGACGGGGGACGTACCGGAGGGCTGGAGGCCCTGGAACGTCCAGCTGAAGAAGGAGAAGAAGCTTCCCGCGACCGTCGCCCCCGACTGCCTGAACGCGTACGAGGCGCTGTACTGCACCACCGAGAGCACGAAGGCGGTCAAGCTCGACCCGGCGACGGGGCGCGAGTTGTGGCACAAGCGATTCCACAAGGTCACGACCGACGCGTCCTCCGACCCGCCGGGGGAGCGCCGCATGATCGGGGCGGCCCATGGTCTGGTCTATGTGCACGACCTCCGCTCGGTCACCGAGAGCCCCACGGGCGAGATCGACCAGCAGTACGCGGTGCAGGCGCTGGACGCGGGGACGGGAGAGGTCCGTTGGACCGAGCCGACGTCCCGTACCGACCCCACCGTGGTGACCGACGGGGAGATATCCGCCGTGCTCGTCGGTGAAACCGTCTTCATGCCGGACGGGAAGGGCAAGGCGATCCTGCGCGTCGACGCCCGCACCGGCACCAGCCGCGGCTCGGCATCGATCGGCGGCGAGGTGGACGACATGCGCTTCCTGCTCCCGGCAGGTGACCGGGCGGCACTGATCCACCAGACGGTCGGTGGCGACGAGGGCACCACGACCCACGTGACGTTCCTCGGCGGCGACAAGGGCCAGGACCGGAAGCTGAAGCCGATCCGCGGCCTGCTCGCCCCCTTGGGCACCGACCGCGGCGACCTGGTCCTCCTGCGCACCGACGACATGGAAATCAAGGTCACCCACCAGGTCCGCATCGACCTGCGCACGGGCGAGCGCCAGGAGCTCCGGCTGCCGCAGAACCTGTCCTGGACCGAGCACCGCTGGCTGGCCGACGGCATCGTCTACGGCGAGAGCTCGGGCCGGGTCTTCGCACTGTCCGTGCGGACCGGCCGGACGCTCTGGGACCGCGGCACCTCCGTCAACAGCCTCGGCGCCCCAGTCGTCGCGGGTGGCACCGTCTACTTCGGGAACATCTCGGGCCGCATGCTCGCCCTGGACACGGCCACTGGAGACGAACGCTGGAGCACCCTGGCCCCCAAGGGCACACCCCCTGCCGATCCCCTGGCCGAGGAGGCCACCCGCCTCGTACTGGACGGCGACGCCCTCTATGCCGCGCTGCCCGGCTCCACGGTCTTCAGCATCGACGTGACCCAGCACCGGAACACCCCGGGCCCGGCCCGCTGAAACGACTGCGGCCCAGGTCGAGGAGTCAATCCTCGACCTGGGCCGGAGCCATGTGGAGCGGGTGACGGGAATCGAACCCGCGTAGCTAGTTTGGAAGACTAGGGCTCTACCATTGAGCTACACCCGCACAGTTTGCGCCGCAGGTCACTCGGTGACCGCCGCACGAAAAGCATCGTAGCGGGTCCCTGCCCCGAGGCGCACACCCCATTCCCCGCGAAGCCCCCGCGAACAATGCGGCAGCCGCATGGCCTGCGGGCATGTACCCTACGTGTCGCACCGACGGGGTGTGGCGCAGCTTGGTAGCGCGTCCGCTTTGGGAGCGGAAGGCCGTGGGTTCAAATCCCGCCACCCCGACCACCTCACTCTTGACCTTCAAGATCGCCTTTTGGGGCGCGTACCAGCTGCGGTTACTATGCAAGCTGCGCGCTCGTGTGTCTCAGCTCTTTTCCCGGTCAGCACACTGACTACCGGCATCGACTGAAGTTCCGGGCGTCGCGATCGGCCGCAGCTCTCTGGCTCGGCAGAATCCAAGCAGTCAGCCACAAGGAGACCGAACCGTGAAGAGCGCCGTGGAGACCCTGAACCCCACTCGGGTTCGGCTCAGCATCGAGGTGCCCTTCGAGGAGCTCAAGGACAGCCTCGACGCGGCGTACAAGAAGATCAACCAGCAGGTCACGGTGAAGGGCTTCCGCAAGGGCAAGATCCCGGCCCGCGTCATCGACCAGCGGTTCGGCCGCGGTGCGGTCCTGGAGGAGGCGGTCAACGACGCGCTTCCGAAGTTCTACACCGAGGCGGTCAACGAGGCCGAGCTCAACGTCCTGGGCCAGCCCGAGGTCGACATCACGGAGCTGAAGGACGGCGAGACGCTGAACTTCACCGCCGAGGTCGACATCCGCCCCGAGATCGAGATCCCGGACTACTCCGGCATCGAGGTCGAGGTCGACGCGGTCGAGGTCAGCGACGAGGACGTCGAGAAGTCGGTGGAGCAGCTCCGTGAGCGCTTCGCCTCCACCTCGGCCGTCGAGCGCGCCGCCGCCGAGGGCGACGTCGTGACGATCGACCTCGAGGCCAAGGTCGACGGCGAGGTCCTCGCCGACGGTGTGGCCGAGGGCGTCTCGTACACCATCGGCTCGGGCGAGCTCCTCGAAGGCATCGACGAGGCCGTCACCGGTCTCGAGGCCGGCGGCGAGGCGACCTTCACCTCGCAGCTGAAGGGCGGCTCCGCCGAGGGCAAGGACGCCGAGGTCACCGTCAAGGTCACCGAGGTCAAGGCCCGCGAACTGCCCGAGCTGGACGACGACTTCGCGCAGCTCGCCTCGGAGTTCGACACCCTCGAGGAGATGCAGGCGGACAGCCGCAAGCGCCTCGAGAACATGAAGCAGTACGACCAGGCCACCCAGGCCCAGGAGCGCGTCCTCGACAAGCTCCTCGAGCTGGCGGACATCGCGATCCCCGAGAAGCTTCTCGAGGACGAGGTGAACACCCGCAAGCACAACCTGGAGCACCACCAGCTCGGTCAGATGGGCCTCGACCTCGAGGGCTACCTGAAGATCCAGGGCAAGACGGTCGAGGAGTTCGAGGCCGAGACCAAGGAGCAGGCGGTCAAGGGCATCAAGACCCAGTTCCTGCTCGACGAGCTGGTCAACAAGGAGAAGCTGAACGTCAGCCAGGAGGAGCTCACCGAGCACCTCATGCGTCGCGCCGCTTCCTCCGGCATGTCCCCCGACCAGTTCGCCCAGGCGGTCGTCGAGGGCAACCAGGTCCCGATGCTCGTCGGCGAGGTCGCCCGCGGCAAGGCCCTCGCGGTCGTCGTCGAGGCCGCCACGGTCAAGGACACCAAGGGCGAGGTCGTCGACCTGAGCGACGAGGACGAGGACGAGACCGCCGAGACGGTCGAGGCCTCCACCGAGGACGCCCCGGCGGACGAGAAGACCGAGGCCTAAGCCTCACCAGCACCACAACGAAGGGCCCCCGGGACACCAGTCCCGGGGGCCCTTCGCATTCCCGCCCTCTCTCCCGGCCTCCACGCTGCTGTCCCCGGGCTTCCACGCTGCCCGCCCCGGCCCCACGCCGCCGCCCCCCGGGGCCTCCACGCTGCCGTCTCCTGGGCTTTCACGCTGCTCCGTCCCGGGCTAGGGGCTCCCGTCCCCTGGCACCCCTCGCGCTCCCCGTGAGCTGGCGGCGGAGGTGCCCCGAAAGGGGCGCGGGGAACTGCGCGCCCAGCCACCGACAGCCCGCACCCGGCAACGCGCCCACACGGGCCCGACGGCCGCCCGTGAGCCGGCGGCGGAGGTGCCCCGAAAGGGGCGCGGGGAACTGCGCGCCCAACCACCCACAGCCCGCACCCGTCAACGCCCCTGCACCGGGCAGACGGCCCCCCGTCAGCCACCCACAGCCCGCACCCGGCAACGCCCCTGCACCGGGCAGACGGCCCCCCGTCAGCCACCCACAACCCGCACCCGGCAACGCCCCCACACCGGGCAGACGGCCCCCCGTCAGCCACCCACAACCCGCACCCGGCAACGCCCCCACACCGGGCAGACGGCCCCCCGTCACCCCCACCCAAAAAGGCCACCACCACAAGACAGCCCCGCCCCCGCCGACCGCAGGTCACCGCCCCCGCCGACCCCAGGTCAAAACCCACCCCAGCCTGCGCAGCACCCTGCGCTCACAGCGAACAGTTCCTATTGCGGGATTCCCCGAAGGGACCCGCGCGTTAGGGTCCATAACTACGAGGGCAGGGGAGTCCCCGAACGCCGCCCGCAGGGGCGAGTACCCAGGGGTCCCACGCCCCAGCAGAAGACGCGAGACAGACGCGAGACGGCCCGGCGCCGTCGTCAAGACGAGCAGGTGGATACGTGACGAATCTGATGCCCTCCGCCGCCGGCGACCCCTCCATCGGTGGTGGCCTCGGCGACCAGGTCTACAACCGGCTGCTCGGCGAGCGGATCATCTTCCTCGGCCAGGCCGTGGACGACGACATCGCCAACAAGATCACCGCGCAGCTGCTTCTCCTTGCCGCTGAGCCGGACAAGGACATTTACCTCTACATCAACAGCCCCGGCGGCTCGATCACCGCGGGCATGGCGATCTACGACACCATGCAGTACATCCGGAACGACGTGGTGACGATCGCGATGGGCATGGCCGCCTCGATGGGCCAGTTCCTGCTGAGTGCCGGCACCCCGGGCAAGCGCTTCGCGCTGCCCAACGCCGAGATCCTGATCCACCAGCCCTCCGCGGGCCTGGCCGGTTCTGCCTCGGACATCAAGATCCACGCCGAGCGGCTGCTGCTCACCAAGAAGCGCATGGCCCAGCTCACCGCCCAGCACACCGGCCAGAGCTTCGACCAGGTCACCCGCGACTCCGACCGCGACCGCTGGTTCGACCCGGAGGAGGCCAAGGAGTACGGCCTCATCGACGAGGTCATCACCACGGCCTCCGGCGTGCCGGGCGGCGGCGGCACCGGGGCCTGAGCCCCACAGCCCCGTAGCCGACCCCAGCCCACTTCCAGGAGAGACAGTGAACGATTTCCCCGGCAGCGGCCTCTACGAGCGCACCATGGCCGAGTACAACGGCCCGCGCGCCGAGTCCCGTTACGTCATCCCGCGCTTCGTCGAGCGCACCTCGCAGGGCGTGCGCGAGTACGACCCGTACGCGAAGCTCTTCGAGGAGCGCGTGATCTTCCTCGGCGTGCAGATCGACGACGCGTCCGCCAACGACGTCATGGCGCAGCTCCTGTGCCTGGAGTCGATGGACCCGGACCGCGACATCTCCATCTACATCAACAGCCCGGGCGGCTCCTTCACCGCTCTCACGGCCATCTACGACACGATGCAGTTCGTGAAGCCCGATGTGTCGACGGTCTGCATGGGCCAGGCGGCCTCGGCCGCCGCGGTCCTGCTCGCGGCCGGTACGCCGGGCAAGCGCATGGCGCTCCCGAACGCCCGCGTGCTGATCCACCAGCCGTACAGCGAGACCGGTCGCGGTCAGGTCTCCGACCTGGAGATCGCGGCGAACGAAATCCTCCGCATGCGCGCCCAGTTGGAGGAGATGCTGGCCAAGCACTCCGCCGGCAAGACGTCGATCGAGAAGATCCGCGAGGACATCGAGCGCGACAAGATCCTCACGGCCGAGGACGCGCTCGAGTACGGCCTGATCGACCAGATCATCTCCACCCGCAAGATGAACAACGCGTCGGTCGCCTGACGTCGGCCCGACGTCATCCGGACTCGAGCTCCGGACTCGACGAAGCAACACCTGCCTCCCCTTGGTGTGGTTTGTAGGCGTTCACGTCAAAGTGAACCGCGCCAAGGGGGGCCCGAACGGGGGGCTCGGCAAGGTACCGTCGGATAGAGGCACCAGGAGACGCTCACACGGGCGTCTCCCAGGCGAAGGGGAAGCACCTCGTGGCACGCATCGGTGACGGCGGCGATCTGCTCAAGTGCTCGTTCTGTGGCAAGAGCCAGAAGCAGGTCAAGAAGCTCATCGCAGGACCCGGTGTATACATCTGCGACGAGTGCATCGACCTCTGTAACGAGATCATCGAGGAAGAGCTCGCGGAGACGAGCGAGGTCCGCTGGGAGGAACTCCCCAAGCCTCGCGAGATCTACGAGTTCCTCGAGGGGTACGTCGTAGGCCAGGAGCCCGCCAAGAAGGCGCTCTCGGTCGCGGTGTACAACCACTACAAGCGGGTCCAGGCCGGAGAGAACGGCGGGGGCCAAGGGCGTGAGGACGCCATCGAGTTGGCGAAGTCCAACATCCTCCTGCTGGGCCCCACGGGCTCCGGCAAGACCCTGCTCGCCCAGACCCTCGCGCGCATGCTGAACGTCCCGTTCGCCATCGCCGACGCGACGGCCCTCACCGAGGCCGGCTATGTGGGCGAGGACGTCGAGAACATCCTCCTGAAGCTGATCCAGGCGGCCGACTACGACGTCAAGAAGGCCGAAACCGGAATCATCTACATCGACGAGATCGACAAGGTCGCCCGCAAGAGCGAAAACCCGTCGATCACGCGCGACGTGAGCGGTGAGGGCGTACAGCAGGCCCTGTTGAAGATCCTCGAGGGCACGACCGCCTCGGTCCCCCCGCAGGGCGGCCGCAAGCACCCGCACCAGGAATTCATCCAGATCGACACCACGAACGTCCTCTTCATCGTCGGCGGTGCCTTCTCCGGCCTGGAGAAGATCATCGAGGGCCGCGCGGGTGCGAAGGGCATCGGCTTCGGCGCGACGATCCGCTCCAAGCGGGAGCTCGAGGAGAAGGACCAGTTCGAGGACGTCATGCCGGAGGACCTGGTGAAGTTCGGGATGATCCCGGAATTCATCGGCCGCCTGCCCGTCCTCACCTCGGTCCACAACCTCGACCGCGAGGCGCTCCTCCAGATCCTGATCGAGCCGCGCAACGCACTGGTCAAGCAGTACCAGCGCCTCTTCGAACTCGACGGCGTGGAGCTGGAGTTCGACCGCGACGCCCTCGAGGCCATCGCGGACCAGGCGATCCTCCGCCAGACCGGCGCGCGCGGCCTGCGCGCCATCATGGAGGAGGTCCTCCAGTCGGTGATGTACGAGGTCCCGTCCCGCAAGGACGTGGCCCGCGTGGTCATCTCGGCGGACGTCGTCCGCTCGAACGTGAACCCGACGCTGGTCCCGCGCATCGTGGGCAAGAAGGACGGACCGCACGAGAAGAGCGCGTGACACAGCGCTCTGCTTGAGCACGCTTCGGCTGTACGCAGCTGAAAGGGGCGCCCCCGCCGGGTAGTTGGCGGGGGCGCCCCTTTCGTGTCCTTGCCTGCTACGCCGCCTGCTACGTCACTTCTTCACGCGTACGGCCTTGTAGACGGTGGCTGCCTCCGCCGCGGCCTCTTCCGTCGTCGAGGCGGCTCCGCCGCTGATGACCTTGGCCATGTCGACGGGCTGCACCATGGCGACGGTGCTGTAGTCGGCCCAGGCGCAGGACGGCGCCTCGAAGGTGCTCGGCTGGCCCGGCTGAGGGTCCTTGAAGGTGAACTTCACTGTCTGACACTTCATCAGAGCGCCCTCGAAGCCCGCGGGTTCGACCTTCTCGAGGCTGCCGGTCAGCTCGGCCGTGGTCCCACCGCTGCCCTTGCTGAGCTGCTTCTCGGCAAGGCGGAAGTACCCGTCGATGGCCGCTTCGGGGTCGGCCACCTCGCCGTAATAGCCCTCGAACGTCATCATCTTGCCCGTGGTGCTGCCGGTCTTGGTGGTCGAGTACTGATCCTTGGCGGCGGACGCGTCCTGGATCCCGATGGACTCGGCCTGCAGCTTCTCCGCGCCGGTCAGGGCCCCTTGGGTGCCGCCGACGTTGCCCTTCTTGTACGCGCCGATCGTCTCGGGCAGGACGAGCTTGTAGCCCTTGGTCGCCGCGGAGACCCCGCTGTCGTCGGTCTGCTCCTGGTCCTGCCCGTCGCCGCCCTCGTCCTTGCCCTTGCCCTTGTTGTCGTCGTTGGCGACCGTGCCGCCCTTGCCGCCGTCACCCTTGCTGTCGTCGTCCTTGGTGACGAAGTAGAGCCCGCCGCCGATCGCCGCGAGCGCGACCACACAGGCGACGATGATGCCGATCTTCTTGCCGTTGCCCCCGCCCGAGGGCGGCGGCGGGACCTGGCCGTACGGAGGCTGCGGCTGGCCGGGCTGCTGAGGCTGGCCGTACCCGCCAGGCTGACCCTGCTGGGGGTAGCCGTATCCGGGCTGCTGCTGCGGCGGCTGGGGCGCTTGCGGGTAGCCGTAGCCGGGCTGGGGCTGCTGCGGCTGCTGACCGTACGGTCCGGGCTGCTGAGGCTGGCCGCCGTATGGGCCCGGCTGGTTGTAGCTCATGGGGTCTGTCCCCTCCACGTGCTGGTATGAGTGCTTTGTTTGAACGTATGCCGAAGGGGCGCCGGTCAACTGACCGGGGCCCCTTCGGCATTGACCTGGAGCTACTTGACCTCGACGCGGACGTCGTTGCGGAGCTTGGCGGCGAACTCCGCGGCCTTCTCGGGGGTGGTGTTGCGGCCCGCGAGCATGCCTGCGATGTCGGAGTGGCTCACCACGGCGAGGGTGCTGTGGTCGCCCCAGATGCAAATCGGGACCGACATCTCCTTGGGGGCGCCTGCGGAGGTGTCCTCGCCCGACATCTTGATCTTCGCTTCCTGGCACTTGATGATGCCGTTGTCGAAGCCGGCGGGCTCGTACTTCTGAGGGCTGCCCACGAGCTCGCCCTCGCCGTCGGACTCCTTCTCCGCTTCGGCCTTGAGGGACGCGAACGCGGCGTCGACGACCTTCTCAGGGTCGGCGATCTCGCCGTAGACACCGCCGAAGCTGAGCATCTGGCCGGACATCGGGTTGTCCTCGTCGCCGGCCTTGTACTGTCCCTCGACCTCCTTGGCGTTCTTCACGCCCCACTTCTCCGCGTCCTTCAACCCGTCGTCGTCCGTGGGGCCGCCCCCGGAGCCGCTGTCGTCCTTCTTGTACTCGCCACCCAGCACCGTCGCCGGCGCCGTCAACTTGTACGTCTTGCCGTCATCGGCGACCTCGGTGCTGCCGCCGTCACCCGAGGTGAAGTAGTAGATGCCACCACCGATCGCCGCCAGCGCGACCACGGCGGCGATGATGATGCCGACCTTCTTGCCGCCACCACCCCCGCCCGCGGGCGGCGGCGGAACCTGGCCGTAAGGGGCCTGCTGCTGCCCGTACGGCTGCCCCGGCTGCTGGGGCTGGCTGAAGCCGCCCGGCTGGCCCTGCTGCGGGTAGCCGTAACCCGGCTGCTGCGGCGGTACACCCTGCGGGGCCTGCTGCGGGTACCCGTAGCCGGGCTGCTGCGGCTGCTGGCCGTAGGGGCCCGGCTGCTGCGGCTGCTGACCGTACGGTCCGGGCTGCTGAGGCTGGCCGCCGTACGGGCCCGGCTGGTTGTAGCTCATCGGGTCTGTCCCCTCCAGGTGCTTATGTAGTCCGAACATCCTGACGGACGGGGCCGCACCATGGGGTGGCAGGGTGCACACCGTTACCAACGAATCTGGTTTCGGTACGGGACCGTGACGCCCGTAAACTGTGGCCCGTGACCGAGAACACTCAGCAGCAGCCAAACAGCCTCCCCGAACCCGAACTGCCGAAGACGTACGCTCCGGCCGAGGTAGAGGGGCCGCTGTACGAGCGCTGGGTGGACCGCGGCTACTTCACGGCGGACGCCAAGAGCGACAAGCCGCCGTACACGATCGTCATCCCCCCGCCGAACGTCACGGGCGCCCTGCACCTGGGCCACGCCTTCCAGGTGACGCTCATGGACGCCCTCACCCGCCGCAAGCGCATGCAGGGCTTCGAGACGCTGTGGCTGCCCGGCATGGACCACGCGGGCATCGCCACGCAGAACAAGGTCGAGCAGCAGCTCGCGGAAGAGGGCAAGTCCCGCCACGACATCGGCCGCGAGGCCTTCGTCGAGAAGACCTGGCAGTGGAAGCAGGAGTACGGCGGCCGGATCCTCGGCCAGCTGCGCCGCCTCGGCGCCGGCCTGGACTGGTCCCGTGAGCGCTTCACCATGGACGAGGGCCTGTCCAAGGCCGTCCAGACGATCTTCAAGGACCTGTACGACGACGGTCTGATCTACCGCGCCGAGCGCATCATCAACTGGTGCCCGCGCTGTCTGACCGCGATCTCCGACATCGAGGTCGACTACCAGGACGACGACGGCGAGCTCGTCTCCATCAAGTACGGCGAGGGCGACGAGACCGTGGTCGTCGCGACGACCCGCGTCGAGACGATGCTCGGTGACACCGCCGTGGCCGTCCACCCGGACGACGAGCGGTACGCGCACCTCATCGGCAAGCGGATCAAGCTCCCGCTGACCGACCGTACGATCCCCGTCGTCCCGGACGCACACGTCGACCCCGAGTTCGGCACGGGCGCCGTCAAGGTCACTCCGGCCCACGACCCGAACGACTTCGCCATCGGCCAGCGGCACGACCTCGAGTCCCTGACGATCATGGACGAGCGCGGCGTCATCACCGTCCCCGGCCCCTTCCAGGGCCTGGACCGCTTCGAGGCCCGCTCGACGATCGTCGCCGCGCTGCGCGAGCAGGGCCGGATCGTCGCCGAGAAGCGGCCGTACGTCCACTCCGTCGGCCACTGCTCCCGCTGCAAGACGACCGTCGAGCCGCGCCTGTCCCTGCAGTGGTGGGTCAAGGTCGAGCAGCTCGCCAAGGCCGCGGGCGACGCGGTCCGCGACGGCGAGGTCGTGCTCCACCCGAAGGAGATGGAGAAGCGGTACTTCGACTGGGTCGACAACCTCAACGACTGGTGTATTTCACGGCAGTTGTGGTGGGGGCATCGGATTCCTGTCTGGTACGGGCCCAACGGCGAGGTCGTCTGCCTCGGCCCCGACGACGAGGCGCCCGGCACGGAGGCCGAGGGCTGGACCCAGGACGAGGACGTCCTCGACACCTGGTTCTCCTCCGGCCTGTGGCCGTTCTCCACGCTCGGCTGGCCGGAGCAGACCCCGGACCTCGAGAAGTTCTACTCGACCGACGTCCTGCTCACCGGGCACGACATCATCTTCTTCTGGGTCGTCCGGATGATGATGTTCGGCCTGTACGCGATGGACGGCGAGGTCCCCTTCAAGACCGTCGCCCTGACCGGCCTGGTCCGTGACGAGTTCGGCAAGAAGATGTCGAAGTCGAACCCGAACGCGGTGGACCCGCTGGACTGGATGGACGCGTACGGCTCCGACGCCGTCCGCTTCACCCTGGCCAAGGGCGCCAATCCGGGCGCGGACGTGCCGATCGGCGAGGACTGGGTCCAGGCGTCCCGCAACTTCGCCAACAAGATCTGGAACGCGACGCGCTTCGCGATGATGAACGGCGCGACGATCGAGGGCGAACTCCCGCCCGCCGAGCGCCTGTCGGCGACCAACCGCTGGATCCTGTCCCGCCTGAACGAGGTCGTGGCCGAGGTCGACGCGCTGTACGAGGACTACCAGTTCGCGAAGGTCAGCGAGGCGCTCTACCACTACGCGTGGGACGAGGTCTTCGACTGGTACGTCGAGCTGACCAAGACCACGTTCATCGCGGGCGGCCCCGAGGCCGAGGACACCAAGCGCGTCCTGGGCGAGGTCCTCGACGTCACGATGAAGCTCCTGCACCCGATCGTCCCGTTCGTCACGGAGACGCTCTGGACGACGCTCACGGGTGGCGAGTCGCTGGTCGTCGCCGAGTGGCCGAAGGACTCGGGCTTCCGGGACCCGGCCGCGGAGCGGGACATCGAGACGGTCCAGCAGGTCGTCACCGAGGTCCGCCGTTTCCGTACGGACCAGGGTCTGCAGCCCGGCCAGAAGGTGCCGGCCCGCCTGACCCTGGACGGCACCACGCTGGCCCCGCACGAGGCGGCCATCCGCCAACTGCTGCGTCTGCAGCCGGAGGGGGAGGGCTTCAGCGCGACGGCCTCGCTGCCGGTCTCGGGTGCCAAGGTCGAGCTCGACCTGTCGGGGACGATCGATGTCGCGGCCGAGCGTAAGCGGCTCACGAAGGACCTCGCGGCGGCGGAGAAGGAAGTGTCCGCGGCCAACGCGAAGCTGGGCAACGAGGCGTTCCTTGGCAAGGCGCCCGACCACGTCGTGGACAAGATCCGGGGTCGCCTCGCGAAGGCGGAGGCGGACATCGAGCGAATCCAGGGCCAGCTGGCCAACTTGCCGTCGGCGTAAGGGATTTATTCCCCTACCCGCCCCTTCCCGTAAGGCTGCCGCCGGCTTCAAAGACTGTCCTCAAGCGCCGGACGGGCTGATTCATCAGCCCGTCCGGCGCTTGAGGACTTTCGGGAAGGGGCGGGGTGGGGGAAATCAAGCGGTACGCAACCCCAGCCGCTCCAACTCCGCCTCGGCCAACGCGTCCAGCGTCTCGGGATCGCCATTGCGCCACCCTTCGGCCAGGCTCCCCGGAGTCGCGTCCGGCAACTCCGCGGCCGTCCGGGCCACGTCATCGAGAGGCCGCATCAAGGAACGCAGAGCGAGCAACTCCCGCCCGTCCTCCGTAGCGGCCAGCGAAGCCGCCGCCGCAGCCTGCCGAGTCCACCGCAACCGCCGCGGCAGCCACAGCACCAGCACCAGCCCGACCGGCAGGACGAAGAGCCCGATGGAGCCGGCCACCGCCAGTGCGTCCACCGCCGTCTGCCCGCCGTCCCCCGCGGACGCGAGCTTGTCCCCGGCCCCCGCCACATTCCGCAGCGCCGCGTCCAGCTTCCCGCCCACCAGCGGAAGCTTCGCCGCCGTCGTGCCCGCGTTGGTCAGGCCCGAGCTGAAGCTGCGCCCGGCCGTCTCGACGTCCTCGGCGGGCCGGGACAGGAGCTGGACGAGCCGGTACGCGATCACCGCGACCGCGGCCCACAGGGCGGTCCACAGCAGGACCGCGCCATCACCGATGATCTGCCGCGTACGGCGGCCGGAATTCTGGGCATACCACATGAATTGATTGCAACCCGGCGCCCCACCGCACCGGACGAACCGCGCCGTGGCTAGAGCAGCCGGTCGCCGAAACGGGTCAGTACGAGGACCACCAGGACCCCGTAGAGGACGACGGGTCCGGCCCACGTGTGCGTGGTCACCGTCGCCACGAGGCGACGCGGGGCGGGGATCACCCCGGTGCGGAGCGCGTACACGGTGACGTACCAGAAGAGCGGGATCACCAGCGCCCAGATCACCATGCACCAGGGGCACAGCGCCCCGATGACGTACAGACACTGGGTGATCAGCCAGACCACGAACACGAACGCGCCCGTCACCCCGGCCCACAGCCCCAGCCAGACCCGGCGCGGCAGCGCGGCGCCCGTGAGGAGGGCGACGGCGAGGCCCGCGAGGGCGGCGAAGGCGGGGATGCCGAGGAGCATGTTCGGGAAGCCGAGCAGATTGCCCTGCCAGGTGTCCATGACGTCGCCGCAGCTCAGCACCGAGTTGATGTTGCACCCGGGGACGAAGGCCGGGTTGGCGAGGCTCTCGATGCGGTCGTACGTCAGGACCGCCGAGGCCAGCGTGCCGAGTGCGCCCGTGACCAGCAGGAGCAGGCTCAGGGCGCGCGGGGCGGGGATCGGGCGGGCGGCGGGCGTCGAGAGGTCGGACATACCTCCCAGCCTCGCCGTGACGCATGGGTCGTCGGAAGGCTCGATGGTCCCGAATGGGTCCTGGGAATTCCGTACTTTTGGCTGATTGCTGCCGGTAATGGCCGATCCAGGTGCCATAAATCACTTAAATCGGGACGGAAGTCCGCTGGATCGGGCCTAAAGACCCCTGATGATGGAAGACATGAACCCCCAGCCCGCCGTCTCGGCGCTCGACCGGCTGACGGCCGCGGGCCGTCGCCGCGCTCGGCGCTGGGTGGGCTGTCCCCGGATCCTCGACGTCCTGACCGCGCTGAGCTGTCTCGCGCTGATGGCGCTGGACATCCCCGGGCTCGCCGAGGCCGACAACTCCCTCGACTCCCCGGTGGAAGCCGCCTTCGTGCTGTTCCTGGGCGCGTCGACGCTCCTGCTGCGGCGCCGGCAGCCGTGGGTGCCGTACGCCGTCGCCCTGATCTTCCTGTGGTGGCTGCACGAGCTGACGCTGGTGCAGTTCGCGCTCTACTCGCTGGGCCGTTACCGCGGCTGGCGGGCGGGCGTCCTCGGTGTCGTGGCGTATGTGGTGTGCGCGCTGGTGCTGTTCAGCCTGCCGGGCTGGCCGCTGCACGGCGGTGACTCGCTGCCCTCGTTCCTCAGCCTGGTGGTGCCCATCGGGGTACTGGCGGCCGGTGTCGGCATCGCCGCCAACCGGCAGGACCTGGTGCGCGCCCTGGAGGCGCAGCGCGCCGAGACCGCCGTGCTCGGGGCGGTGCAGGCCGAGCGGGCCAGGGTCGCGGGCGATGTGCACGACTTCGTCGGGCGCGAGCTGACGCTGCTGACCGTGCGGGCCGAGGTGCTTGCGCGCCGGGCGCGCGGGGAGTCGTACGCGAAGGATTTCGAGGAGCTCTCGGAGACCTCGCGCCGCGCCCACCGCGTTCTCAACGAGATCATCGTCCAGCGCGGCGCGGACGGCGCCCCGACCCCGGGCCTCGACGCCCTGGCGGCTCTCGCCGAGCAGAGCGATCGCGCCGGCAGCCCGGTGAAGCTGGACGTGGACGAGGCGGCCCAACGGCTGTCCCCGCTACGGCAGGCGGCGGTCTACCGCGTGGTCCAGGAGTGCCTGACGAACGCGGCCAAGCACGCACCGGGAGAGCTGGTCGGCGTCCGGATAGCGATCGCGGACCACCAGGCCCGCATCACGGTGAGCAACACCCTCCCGGCGTCGGCCCCTTCACGGGCCCCGGTGTCGGCCGGCACGGGCACGGCCGGGATGGCCGAGCGGGTACGGAGCGTGGGCGGGACGTTCACGGCGGGGCATGCGGAGGGGGCGTACGAGGTGGTGGCGGAGCTGCCGACGGGGTTGCCTGCGGCTTGATTTCTCCCCGCCCCGCCCCTTCCCGTAAGGCTGCCGCCGGCATGAATCAGCCTGTCCGGCGCTTGAGGACACCGCCCGGAGGGCGGAAGGCTTCGCAGAATTACGGGAAGGGGCGGGGCGGGGAGAATGAAGGGGCCCGGGGCGAAGCCCCGCGACCTGAGCGGGCCGACCCAAGCCTCAATCCCGCCGGCTCCGGAAGGCCTACGCCGCAGACATCAACCGCTGCAGTGAGTCGAACTCCTCCACACACTTCCCGCAGCCAAGCGCCACCGAGTCCAGCGGATTCTCCGCGATGGTCACCGGAATCCCGGTCGCCGCAGACATGCGAAGGTCCAGCCCAGGCAGCAACGCCCCGCCACCCGTGACCACGATCCCGTGCTCCATGACATCCCCGGACAGCTCCGGCGGACACTCCTCCAGCGTCGTCTTCACCGCCGCGATGACCGCCTCGATCGGCTCGTCGAGCGAGGCCCGGACCTCCTTGACCGTGAGGTCGACCGTCTTGGGCAGCCCGCCCACCTTCTCCCGCCCCCGCACGGTGAACGTCCGCATCTCGAAGGCGTCTTCACCGGGCACGGGCCACGCCGACCCGATCGCGACCTTGATGTCCTCGGCGGTCCGCTCGCCGATGAGCAGCGAGTGCTCCTTGCGTACGTAGTCCGTGATCGCGGCGTCGAGCCGGTCGCCGCCCACCCGCAGGGACTGCGCCGTGACGATCCCGCCGAGCGAGATCACGGCGACCTCGGCCGTGCCCCCGCCGATGTCGACGACCATCGAGCCGCGCGGCTCGGACACCGGCAGACCCGCACCGATCGCGGCGGCCATCGGCTCCTCGATGAGGTGGACCGCGCGGGCGCCCGAGCGCTGCGCGGCATGCACGATCGCGCGCCGCTCCACGGGCGTGACCCCGCTGGGCACGCAGACGACCATGCGGGTACGGGGCTTGCGGCCGGGCACGGCCTTGCGGACGAAGTGCCGGATCATCTCCTCGGCCGCCTCGTAGTCGCTGATCACGCCGTCCTTCAGGGGGCGGATCGCGGTGATGGACCCGGGGGTGCGGCCGATGGTCTCCTTGGCCTCCGCGCCGACGGCGAGCGCGCCCTTGACGCCCTCCCGGACGGCGACGACGGACGGCTCATTGAGCACAATGCCCTGGCCACGGGCGTAGAGCAGGGTGTTTGCGGTGCCGAGGTCGATCCCTATGTCCATGATCCGCAAGTTTGCCCGCAGACGCCGGCAATCGGTGCGCCGAAGGTCCTGAACCGGGCAGGCCGAAGGTCCCGTGGACGGCCTGCGGGCCCGGCGACAGGTGGCGCGCCCCGCGCTGTCGGTGGGCCTCCGTAGACTGGCGTACGTGAGTGAGCTCCCCCCCAGCGACAGCAGCGAGCCCGACCCCTTCGAAGGACTCGTGGACGGCATGCGCCTGCCCGACGAGTTCGACGAGATCGTCGCCTCGGAGACCGACCGAGACCCCGACCTGGCGGTGATCGAGGCCGGCAGCCGCACCCTGCGCACGCAGGGCGCCCCGTCCGCGACCGCCGACGTCCCGCCGCGCCCCGCCGACCCCGAGGTCGACAAGGGCCTGCGCGAAGTGGAGGCCGACCTGGCCACGCGCTGGGGCGAGACCAAGCTGGAGCCGTCGGTTGCCCGCATCAAGGCGCTTCTCGACGTCCTGGGCGAGCCGCAGCACGCGTACCCCTCGATCCACCTGACGGGCACGAACGGCAAGACGTCCACGGCCCGCATGATCGAGGCGCTGCTCGGCGCCTTCGAGCTGCGCACCGGCCGGTACACCTCGCCGCACGTCCAGTCGGTCACCGAGCGCATCAGCCTGGACGGCACCCCGATCAGTGCCGAGCGCTTCATCGAGACGTACCAGGACATCAAGCCGTACGTCGAGATGGTCGACGCGCAGCAGGAGTACCGCCTCTCCTTCTTCGAGGTGCTCACGGGCATGGCGTACGCGGCCTTCGCGGACGCCCCCGTCGACGTGGCCGTCGTCGAGGTCGGCATGGGCGGCAGCTGGGACGCCACGAACGTCATCGAGGCCGATGTCGCCGTGGTGACGCCGATCGACCTGGACCACACGGACCGGCTCGGCTCGACGCCCGGCGAGATCGCCGTCGAGAAGTCCGGGATCATCAAGCAGGACGCCACCGTGATCATGGCCCAGCAGCCGGTGGACGCGGCCCAGGTGCTCCTGAAGAAGGCCGTCGAGGTCAATGCGACGGTCGCGCGCGAGGGCCTCGAATTCGGCGTCGTCTCCCGGCAGATCGCGGTCGGCGGCCAGCTGATGACCCTGCGCGGGCTCGGCGGCGAGTACACAGAGATCTTCCTGCCGCTGCACGGCGCCCACCAGGCGCACAACGCCGCGGTGGCCCTCGCGGCGGTCGAGGCGTTCTTCGGTGTCGGCGCCCAGCGCTCCGACCCGCTGGACGTGGAGACGATCCGTAAGGCCTTCGCGACGGTCACCTCACCGGGCCGCCTGGAGGTCGTCCGCAAGTCCCCGACGGTCGTCCTGGACGCCGCGCACAACCCGGCGGGGGCCCGCGCCACCGCCGAGGCGATCAGCGAGGTCTTCGACTTCAGCCGCCTCATCGGGGTCGTCGGGGCCAGTGGCGACAAGGACGTACGCGGACTGCTCGAGGCCTTCGAGCCGATCTTCGCGGAGATCGTCGTCACGCAGAACTCCAGTCACCGCTCGATGGACGCGGACGAACTCGCGGGCATCGCCGTCGAGGTCTTCGGTGACGAGCGCGTACAGGTCGAGCCGCGCCTGGACGACGCCCTGGAGGCCGCGATCACGCTCGCCGAGGAAGAGGGCGAGTACGCGGGCGGGGGAGTCCTCATCACCGGTTCCGTCATCACGGTCGGCGAGGCCCGGCTGCTCCTGGGGAGGGGCTGACTTCCATGCGTACGCTCTGTGCTTCCACGCTGATCGGCGAGTTCTTCATCATCGGCTTCGCCGGCCTGGTCGCCATGAAGGACCCCGATCTGACGCAGGGCACGGTCTGGACGGTGTGCGCGGTCGCCATGGTCCTGTCGGTGCTGCTCTGCGGGATGATCAGCCGGCCGGGCGGGGTGCAGCTGGGCTGGGCCCTGCAGATCGGGCTGATCGCGTCCGGGTTCGTCGTCCCGATCATGTTCTTCCTGGGCGCGTGCTTCGCGGGCCTGTGGTGGGCCTCGATCCACTTCGGCAAGAAGATCGACGAGGCGAAGGCACGGTTCGCGGCGCAGGCCGAGGCGGGAGCTGACCCGGCGTGACGAAGGGGCTGGCTTGACGCTGCGTAACGACCGCAGTTCCCAGCCCTGTAGCCTCTGAGCACCCGCTCACCCGAGTTATCAAGGAGCCGTCCTGTGAGCCGCACCCTCGTCCTGCTCAAGCCCGACGCCGTCCGCCGCGGCCTGATCGGCGAGATCCTCGGCCGCATCGAGCGCAAGGCCGGCTGGCAGATCACCGCTCTCGAGCTGCGCCACCTCGACCAGGACACCCTCGAGGCGCACTACGGCGAGCACAAGGGCAAGCCCTTCTACGAGCCGCTCGTCGAGTTCATGGGCTCCGGCCCGGTCGTCGCGCTCGTCGTCGAGGGCGAGCGGGTCATCGAGGGCGTCCGCGCCCTGGCCGGCCCGACCGACCCGATCGCGGCCGCCCCCGGTTCCATCCGCGGTGACTTCGGCTCCATCGTCCGGGAGAACCTGATCCACGCCTCGGACTCCGAGGAGTCCGCCGAGCGCGAGCTGAAGATCTTCTTCCCCGGACTCGTCTGATCGGGACCGACTCGTCTGATCGGGACCGACCCGCAGCGCTTAATTCCTGACTGAGCGTCAGGAATGCTGGGTCCCTGACCTGGGACGGCCGTGGATCCCGCGGCCGTCCTTTGGCATATGCAAGCCGATTGGGGGAACGCATCCTTCCGTCGGCTCGTCCCCATTAGCGGGACGGCGAATCCTCTGCTGACAATGGCGGAGACCCTCGCGCCGTGTCCGTGCAGGCGAGACTACGATGAAGTCTTCACGCCACTGTGCCCGAACTCGCCGACCTAACAAGCCCTAACGCTCCACGTGGGAAGGCCAGACGCTCCTGATGGGAACCAAAATGTCGTTCATCGGCCGTGACATGGCGATCGACCTCGGGACCGCCAACACGCTGGTCTACGTCAGGGGTCGCGGGATCGTACTCAATGAGCCGTCCGTAGTCGCCATCAACACGAACACCGGTGGCATCCTCGCGGTCGGCGCAGAGGCGAAGAAGATGATCGGCCGCACCCCTGGCAACATCGTCGCGGTCCGCCCGCTCAAGGACGGCGTCATCGCCGACTTCGAGATCACCGAGCGGATGCTCCGCTACTTCATCCTCAAAATCCACAAGCGCCGCTACCTCGCCCGGCCGCGCGTCGTCGTCTGTGTGCCGTCCGGCATCACGGGAGTCGAGCGCCGCGCCGTCATCGAGGCGTCGACCCAGGCCGGCGCCCGCCAGGTACACATCATCGAGGAGCCCATGGCCGCGGCCATCGGCTCCGGCCTCCCGGTCCACGAGGCCACGGGGAACATGGTGGTGGACATCGGCGGCGGCACCACCGAAGTCGCCGTGATCTCGCTCGGCGGAATCGTCACGGCACAGTCCATCCGCGTGGCCGGCGACGAGCTGGACAACGCGATCATCCAGCACATCAAGAAGGAGTACAGCCTCCTCCTCGGTGAGCGCACCGCAGAGCAGATCAAGATCACGATCGGCTCCGCGTACGACATGGACAAGGACGAGCACACCGAGATCCGCGGCCGCGACCTGGTCTCCGGACTCCCGAAGACCGTCGTCATCTCGGCGGCCGAGGTCCGCAAGGCCATCGAGGAGCCGGTCAACGCGATCGTCGACGCGGTCAAGACGACCCTCGACAAGTGCCCGCCCGAGCTGTCGGGCGACGTGATGGACCGGGGCATCGTCCTCACCGGCGGCGGCGCCCTGCTCCGCGGCCTGGACGAGCGCCTCCGTCGGGAGACGGGCATGCCGATCCACATCGCCGAGGACCCGCTCGACTCCGTCGCGCTCGGCTCCGGCAAGTGCGTGGAGGAGTTCGAGGCACTGCAGCAGGTGCTCGACGCGACGCCGCGCAGATGACGTAAAACCAACAATCCGCCGTACGGGCCTGCCCTTCCGTACGGCGGATCGTTGATATAGAGGCAAGACAGCCAGGTCGGACAGCCGGACGAGAAGTCAGGCAGACGGCCCGGCGACACAATCACGCACCGGCACCCGCAAGCCGGTCCATACAGGCAACACAGCCAAACCGATTCCGACGAGGAAGGCACGGCCGCCGCACGTGAGGGACACACGAGAGAGCCGGCTGCTCCTGGTGCTACTGATCGCCATCGCGTTCGCACTGATCACGGTGGACATCAGAGGGGGCGAGGAGTCTCCGGTCGACGGTGCCCGCCAGGCCGCCGCCACGGTCTTCGGACCGGCGGAGAACGCCGTATCAGCGGCTGTCGACCCGCTCGGCAACGCGATCGCGGCCGTCCGCGACTCCGGCGACCGGCACAGCCGGGTCGCCCAGCTGGAGCGGGAGAACGCCGCACTGAAAGCGAAGCTCGGCAGCGACGACCGCAACCGCAGCCGTGTCCGGCAGCTCGACAAGATGCTCAAGACGGCCGGCGCCGGACAGTACGGCATCAAGGGCGCCGAGGTCATCGCCATAGGAGCGGCCCAGGGCTTCTCCTGGACCGTCACCATCGACGCCGGCGCGAACGACGGCATCAAGCGCGACATGACCGTCCTCAACGGCGACGGCCTGGTCGGCCGGGTCACCACCGTCGGCCCCAGCACCTCCACGATCCTCCTCGCCAACGACCCGGACTTCACGGTCGGCACCCGCATGGAGTCCACCGACGAACTCGGCTTCGCCACCGGCGACGGCGGCCAGGAGCTCTCCGTCCAGATGCTCAACGGCAAGGCCAAGGTCAAGAAGGGCGACCGCATGGTGACCTTCGGCTCCCAGGCGGACAAGCCGTTCGTGCCCGGCGTCCCGATCGGCGAGGTCGTCCGCGTGGACCCGTCCGGCGGCGACCTGACGCGCACCGTCTATCTCAAGCCGTACGTCGCCTTCAGCAAGCTCGACATCGTCGGCATCGTCGTCCAGGCCCCGCGCACCGACCCGCGCGACAAGGTGCTGCCCGAGCCGACCAAGCCCAAGCCGACGCCCACCGTCACCGTCACGGTCACCCCGTCACCGAACGCGTCCACGGGCGCCGCCGGCACCGAGGAGGAGTAGCTGATGCGTTTCAACCGGATCCTCCTCTCCAGCACGCTGGTGATCGTCGCCCTGGTCATCCAGGTCTCCGTCCTCGCCAGGCTCCATCTGCCCGGCGCGGTGCCCGACCTGGTGCTGCTCACCGTCCTCGGTCTCGCCCTGGTGTACGGCCATGTCGGCGGCGCCCTCGTCGGGTTCGGCGCGGGACTGCTCTCCGACCTCGCGCCGCCCGCCGATCACGCGGCCGGCCGGTACGCCCTGGTGCTGTGCGTCATCGGCTACCTCGCCGGTCTGGTCAAGCCCGAGAGCGGCCAGGTCCGCTCCGCCACCGGCCCGATGGTCGTCGTGGTCGGCGCCGCGCTCGGCTCCACGCTCCTGTACGCGGGTGTGGGCGCGCTCGTCGGCGACGACGCGGCACAGCATGTGGGCCTCGGCGGCCTGCTGTTCACCGCCGCGATCTACGACCTGCTGCTGGCGCCCTTCGTCGTCCCCGGCATCATGGCGCTGGCCAGACGCGCCGAGAACGACCCGCTCGGCGAGGCAGGAGGCGGTTCCACCAAGGCGAGCGACGTCTCCTCGGGCTGGCTCACGACCGGCACCGGCCTGCGGATCGGCAACCAGCGCGGCGGTCTGCGGATGAAGGCGGCGAAGGCCCGGGTGGCCCGCGCCGGACGCATCAAGGGGGTCAAGCGCCTGTGAGCGCACACCAGTCGAGGGGGAGCGAGTCGTGACCAACATCCCGGAGACCGGACGCACCCCCCGCGTGCAGATCCGTCTCATCGTCCTGCAGATCCTCGTCCTCTCCCTCCTGTTCACCCTCGGCGGCCGCCTCTGGTACCTCCAGGTGCGCAACGGCGACGAGTACGCCGACGAGGCCAACGGCAACCACGTACAGCGCGTCGTCCAGCCCGCCGTCCGCGGCTCGATCCTCGACGCCCGCGGCGTCCCGCTCGCCGACAACCAGACCCGCCTGGTCGTCTCCGCATCCCGCACCGACCTGATGAAGATGAAGGACGACGGCGACGCGGTCCTCACCCGCCTCGCCCAGGTCCTCGGCATGAAGCCCAAGGACGTCGCCGACAAGGTCCGCCTGTGCGACGCCAAGACCCCCCAGCCCTGCTGGAACGGCTCGCCGTACCAGCCCATCCCGATCACGGACGAGGCAACTCCCAAGCAGGCCCTGCAGATCCGCGAGCGGGCCGAGGACTTCCCCGGCATCACCGCCGAGCCCACCGCCGTACGCCGCTACGCCGCCCCCGGCAAGGCGCAGACCTCGCAGGTCCTCGGCTATCTCTCGCCCGTCACGGACGACGAGATCCAGAAGGCCAAGGACAGCGAGTCCCCGTATCTGCGCTCCGACCAGGTCGGCCGCTCCGGCCTGGAGCGGACGTACGACAAGCAGCTGCGCGGCAAGGCCGGCGTGACCGCGTACGAGGTCGACAAGCTCGGCCGCGTCATGGACAAGACCCAGGCCGACCCCGCCCGCCCCGGCGCCAACGTCGTCACCAGCATCGACGCACGCGTGCAGCGCGTCGCGGAGTACGAGCTCAACGAGGCGATGAAGACCGCCCGCGGCGAGTTCGACAAGAACACCGGCGAGAACTACAAGGCCGACGCCGGCGCGGTCGTCGTCCTGGAGTCCAAGACCGGCCGCGTCATCTCCATGGCCTCCAACCCGGACTACGACCCGAACGCCTGGGTCGGCGGCATCTCCGGCAAGGACTACGCCAACCTGACCGGCAAGAAGTCCAACTTCCCGCTCCTGAACCGCGCCATCCAGGGCCAGGCGGCCCCCGGCTCCATCTTCAAGGTCATCCCGACCACGGCCGCGGTGAACGCGGGGTACGACTTCAACGGCCGTTACCCGTGCCCGAGTTCGTACTCGATCGGCAACCAGGTCTTCAAGAACTTCGAGTCGCAGGGCCACGGTTCCATCACCCTCGGCCAGGCCCTCGAGGTCTCCTGCGACACCGTCTACTACGCGCTCTCCCACCAGCAGTGGCAAAAAGACGGCGGGAACAAGCCGAAGAAGGACACCAAGGACTGGTTCTACAAGACGGCCCACCAGTTCGGTCTCGGCGCGGAGACCGGCATCGACCTGCCGAACGAGGTCAAGGGCCGGGTCCCCGACCGCCAGTGGAAGAAGGACTTCTGGGCGGCCAACAAGGACTCCTGGTGCAAGACCGGCAAGAAGAACGGTGAGTACGTCGAGCGGCTCGCGTACGAGAACTGCCTCGAAGGCATGAAGATGCGCGCCGGTGACTCCGTCAACTACTCGATCGGCCAGGGCGACACCCTCGTCACCCCGATCCAGATGGCCACCATCTACGCGGCCATCGCCAACGGCGGCACCCTGCACGACCCGAGCGTCGGCAAGGCGGTCGTCAGCCCCGACGGCAAGCAGGTCGAGGAGATCAGGCCCAAGTCGCACGGCAAGCTGCCGATGAACGCCAAGACGCGCGACTTGATAGACGGTGCCCTCGCGGGAGTCGCCACCCGCGGTACCGCCGCCTGGAGGTTCGGCGGCTGGCCGCAGGACAAGATCCCGATGCACGCCAAGACGGGTACCGCCGAGGTCTACGGCAAGCAGACCACCTCGTGGTTCGCGACGTACACCGAGGACTACACGATCGTCATGACCATCTCCCAGGGTGGTACCGGCTCCGGCGCCTCCGGTCCGGCCGTGCGCAAGATCTACGACGCCATGTACGGCCTGAACGAGAAGGGCGAGCAGGACCTCAAGAAGGCCCTGCTGCCCAAGCCCGAGAAGGACCTCCCCAAGATCGAGTCGGACGGTTCGATCGACGCACCCAAGATCAAGCCGTACGAGCCCAAGAAGGAGGAGCCGCCCGTGCAGGAGCTCGCGGCCGGACTCCCGGGTCCCGGCAACGGAAGGCGGGACTGATGGCCGGCGGTTTCTCCGTATCGGGATACGGACCCGAACGCGGCGTCCTGTCCAAGCTGTTCGCCCGCGACTCCGTGGCGCGCCGCCTGGACTGGCCGATACTGCTCTCCGCGCTCGCGCTGTCGGTGATCGGCTCGGCCCTGGTCTACTCGGCGACCCGCAACCGCACCGAACTCGTCGGCGACGACAAGTTCTCGTTCGTGCTCAAGCACCTCCTGAACGTCGGAATCGGGCTCGCCCTGATGATCGGCACCATCTGGCTCGGCCACCGCACCCTGCGCACAGCGGTCCCGATCCTGTACGGCGTCTCGGTCTTCCTGGTGCTCCTCGTCCTCACCCCGCTCGGCGCGACCATCAACGGCGCGCATGCCTGGCTGGTGGTCGGCGGGATGTCCCTGCAGCCCTCCGAGTTCGTGAAGATCACGATCATCCTGGGCATGGCGATGCTGCTCGCCGCACGGGTGGACGCGGGCGACCGCGCCCATCCCGATCACCGCACCGTCGTCCAGGCCCTCGGTCTCGCCGTCGTCCCGATAATGATCGTGATGCTGATGCCGGACCTCGGCTCGGTCATGGTGATGGCGATGATCGTCCTCGGCGTGCTGCTCGCCTCCGGCGCCTCCAACCGCTGGATCTTCGGGCTGCTCGGCACGGGCGCGGGCGGTGCGATCGCGGTCTGGCAGCTGGGCCTGCTCGACGACTACCAGATCGCGCGCTTCGCGGCCTTCGCCAACCCGGCGCTCGACCCGGCGGGCGTCGGCTACAACACCAACCAGGCGCGCATCGCGATCGGTTCGGGCGGCCTGACCGGCTCCGGGCTCGGCAAGGGCTCGCAGACCACGGGCCAGTTCGTCCCGGAACAGCAGACGGACTTCATCTTCACCGTCGCCGGCGAGGAACTGGGCTTCCTCGGGGCCGGGTTGATCCTGCTGCTGCTCGGTGTGGTCCTGTGGCGTGCCTGCCGCATCGCCCGCGAGACGACCGAGCTGTACGGCACGATCGTCGCCGCCGGGATCATCGCCTGGTTCGCCTTCCAGGCCTTCGAGAACATCGGGATGACGCTCGGCATCATGCCGGTGGCGGGGCTACCGCTGCCCTTTGTGTCGTACGGCGGTACGTCGATGTTCGCGGTCTGGATCGCCATCGGGCTGCTGCAGTCGATCAGAGTGCAACGCCCCATGTCGGCGTGAGCGCTCCGCTGGACGGCCGGATTGCACCTGCGGGTGCGTCGTGGCTGGTCGCGCAGTTCCCCGCGCCCCTTCGGGGCACGTCCACCGCGTCCTTCCCGGTTGGCTGCCGCCAGGGACTGCCCACCGTCTGAAATCGCTTCTAAAGTCGGTTCATGGCGGAGACGAAGCGCGAGATCGAGCGGAAGTACGACGTCGCGGCCGGCGCGAAGCTGCCCGACCTGACCGGCGTCGCCGGGGTCGTGGATGTCGTCGGCAAGGGCGTCGTCGAACTGGACGCCGTCTACTGGGACACCCCCGACCAGCGCCTCGCCGCCGCCTCGATCACGTTGCGCAGGCGCACCGGCGGGGCCGACGCGGGCTGGCACCTGAAGCTGCCGGTGTCGCTCGCGGAGGGCGTACGGGACGAGATCCGCGCGCCGCTCTCGGACACGCTGCCGCGAGTACTCGGCGGCCTCGTGCGCTCCCGGGTGCGTGAGGGGCAACTCGTGCCCCTGGTGCGGCTGTTGTCTGCGCGGGAAGTGCGCCACCTCGTCGATACGGAGGGTGCCCTGCTCGCCGAGGTCAGCGTCGACGGGGTGCGGGCCGAGCGGCTCACCGGGGGCGGCGGGACGGCCGAGTGGTCCGAGATCGAGGTGGAGCTGGCGGACGACGGCGACCCCGCGCTCCTCGACAAGGTCGAGAAGAAGCTCAAGAAGGCGGGCGTACGGCGGTCCGCCTCGACGTCGAAGCTCGGCCGGGCCCTGGCGGAGACCGCACCGAAGGAACGCAAGGCCAAGAAGGCCAAGCCCGAAGGAAGGGCGGTCAGGGACGGGAAGAAGGCCGGTAAGAGCGAGGCCGTGGCCGAGGCGGTCGCGGCGGCCGTGGGCGAGGGACCCGGGACCGCCGGGGACCACGTCCTCGCGTATCTGCGGGCCCAGCGCGACGCGATCGTCTCGCTCGACCCCGCCGTCCGCCGCGATCTGCCCGACTCCGTGCATCAGTTGCGGGTGGCCACCCGGCGGATGCGGAGCGCCTTCCGCACGTACCGGAAGATCCTCGACCGCACGGTCACCGACCCGGTGAGCGACGAGCTCAAGTGGCTCGCGGGGGAACTGGGCGTCGACCGCGACCAGGAGGTCCTCACCGAACGGTTCACCGCCCGCATCACCGCCCTGCCGAGGACCCTGCTGCTCGGCCCGGTCCGTGGCCGGCTGCGCATCTGGACCGTTGCCCGGCGCACCGGCTCGCGGCGCCGGACGGTCGCCGTGCTCGACGGCAAGCGCTACCTCATGCTCCTGGACACCCTCGACGCCCTCCTTGCCGCGCCCCCGCTGCTCCCGGCCGCCGCCGCGGCACCCGAGAAGGCGCTGCCCAAGGCCGTCCTCAAGGACTACGCGCGCCTCGCGACCCGCATAGAGCACGCCCTCGCGCCGGACGCCGGCACGGAGCGCGACCTCGCCATGCACGAGGCCCGCAAGGCCGCCAAGCGGGCCCGGTACGCGGGCGAGGCGGCCACCCCCGCGCTCGGGGCGCCCGCCGAGCGGTTCGCGAAGCGGATGAAGGCCGTACAGGGCCTGCTCGGCGACCACCAGGACAGCGTGGTCGCGCGCGAAGCCCTGCGGGCCCTGGCGGTGCAGGCGCATCTGGCGGGGGAGTCCGCCTTCACCTGGGGCCTGCTGTACGGCCAGGAGGAGTCGGCCGCGGCCGACCGGGAGCGGGAACTGCCGGGGGTCTGGGCCAGGGCGGCGGAGGAGGAATTGCGGGCGTCGCTCGGCGGCTGAGCGCCGGGGTACGCTTGATGGTCACCCCTGCCAGCTCATGAGAGACGCCGAGATGCCTGTCGAGTCCGTCTTCCCACGCCTGGAAGCGCTTCTCCCGCACGTCCAGAAGCCCATCCAGTACGTCGGCGGAGAGCTCAACTCCACCGTCAAGGACTGGGACGCCTGCGATGTCCGCTGGGCGCTCATGTACCCGGACGCGTACGAGGTCGGGCTGCCCAACCAGGGCGTCATGATCCTTTACGAGGTGCTGAACGAGCGCGAGGGCGTGCTCGCCGAGCGCACGTACAGCGTGTGGCCGGACCTCGAAGAGCTCATGCGCAAGCACGACGTGCCGCAGTTCACCGTGGACAGCCACCGCCCCGTCAGCGCCTTCGACGTGTTCGGGCTCTCCTTCTCCACCGAGCTCGGCTACACGAACATGCTCACGGCCCTGGACCTCGCGGGCATCCCGCTGGAGGCCAAGGACCGCACGATCGACGACCCGATCGTCCTCGCGGGCGGCCACGCGGCCTTCAACCCCGAGCCGATCGCGCAGTTCATCGACTGTGCGGTCATCGGTGACGGCGAGCAGGCCGTGCTCGACATGACGGCGATCATCCGCACCTGGAAGGCCGAGGGCCGCCCGGGTGGCCGCGAGGAGGTCCTCTTCCGCCTCGCCAGGACCGGCAATGTCTACGTCCCCGGCTTCTACGACGTCGAGTACCTGCCCGACGGCCGCATCGGCCGCGTCGTCCCGAACAAGTCGGGCGTCCCGTGGCGCGTGTCCAAGCACACCGTCATGGACCTCGACGAGTGGCCCTACCCCAAGCAGCCCCTGGTACCGCTGGCCGAGACGGTCCACGAGCGCATGTCCGTGGAGATCTTCCGCGGCTGCACCCGCGGCTGCCGCTTCTGCCAGGCCGGCATGATCACGCGCCCCGTGCGGGAGCGAAGCATCACCGGCATCGGCGACATGGTGGAGAAGGGCCTCAAGGCGACCGGCTTCGAAGAGGTCGGCCTGCTCTCCCTCTCCTCGGCCGACCACACCGAGATCGGCGACATCGCCAAGGGCCTCGCGGACCGGTACGAGGAAGACAAGATCGGCCTCTCCCTCCCGTCGACCCGCGTGGACGCGTTCAACGTCGACCTCGCCAACGAGCTGACCCGCAACGGCCGCCGCTCGGGCCTCACTTTCGCCCCCGAGGGCGGCAGTGAGCGCATGCGCAAGGTCATCAACAAGATGGTCTCGGAAGAGGACCTGATCCGGACCGTCTCGACCGCGTACGGCAACGGCTGGCGTCAGGTGAAGCTGTACTTCATGTGCGGCCTGCCGACCGAGACCGACGAGGACGTCCTGCAGATCGGCGACATGGCGACCCGCGTGATCGCCGAGGGCCGCAAGGTCTCCGGCCAGAACGACATCCGCGCCACGGTCTCCATCGGCGGCTTCGTGCCCAAGCCGCACACGCCGTTCCAGTGGGCCCCGCAGCTCTCCGCCGAGGACACCGACGCCCGTCTGCTCAAGCTCCGCGACAAGATCCGCGGCGACAAGAAGTACGGCCGCTCCATCGGCTTCCGCTACCACGACGGCAAGCCCGGCATCGTCGAGGGCCTGCTGTCCCGCGGCGACCGCCGCGTCGGCGCGGTCATCCGCGCGGTGTACGAGGACGGCGGTCGCTTCGACGGCTGGCGCGAGCACTTCAGCTACGACCGCTGGATGGCCTGCGCCGAGAAGACGCTGCCCACGACGGGCGTCGACGTCGACTGGTACACCACCCGTGAGCGTACGTACGAAGAGGTCCTGCCCTGGGACCACCTGGACTCCGGCCTGGACAAGGACTGGCTCTGGGAGGACTGGCAGGACTCGCTCGACGAGACCGAGGTCGAGGACTGCCGCTGGACCCCGTGCTTCGACTGCGGCGTCTGCCCGCAGATGGACACGCAGATCCAGATCGGCCCGACCGGCAAGAAGCTCCTGCCGCTGACGGTCGTCAAGTAGCAGGCAGCGAAGAGAAGCAGCAAGTAGCAGGCGGCGCCGGGGCCTTCGGGCCCCGGCGTCCGTCGATCGAGGCCCTTTCGTTGCCGATCAACCGCATCCGGAAGGGCCTCTTTCGCGTCATGGCCGATATGGAACTCGAAAAGGCCCCCCAGGGCCCGCCGCCCCAGGCCGAGGGCTGTCTGGCCGTGGCCATCCGCATACCGGTACGGATCGTCGTGCTGGTCCTCGTCGTGCCGGTGCGCATGGCGTGGGACGCGCTGGCCGCGTGCGGGCGGTTCCTGGACCGGGCGCTGCTCAGGCCGTTGGGGCGCGGGCTCGGGTGGCTCGGGCACTGGCTGTTCGTGGTGCCGGCCACGGCGGTCGGCCGGGCGCTGGCCTGGCTCGGCAGGGTGCTGATCGCGGTCCCCGCCGTCTTCGTCTGGGAGCAGTTGCTCACTCCGCTGTGGCTGGGCTTCGCCTGGCTGGTGCGAACTGTCGCGTCCGGCCTGGGAGTTGGGATCACCTGGCTGGGCAGGGCGCTGTTCGTGTGGCCGTGGGTGGCGCTGTGGCGGTACGTCGTCGTGCCGGTCGGCATCGGCCTGGCCTGGCTGGGGCGGATGCTGCTCGTGGTGCCCGCGGTGTGGACGTACCGCCGGATCCTCACGCCCGTCGGGCACGGCGTCGTCTGGACGCTGCGGATGATCGGCCACGCGTTCGCGGCTGCCGGGCGGGGCACGGGCGCCGCGGGGGTGTGGCTGTGGCGGACGCTGGTCGTCGTCCCTCTGGCGTGGCTGTACGCGCGCGTGCTCACGCCTTTCGGGCACGGAATGGTCTGGCTGGGGCGGGCAGTTGGTGCCGGTCTGATGTGGCTCGGCCGGGCGCTGGTGTGGCTGGGCAGGGCGCTGTTCGTGTGGCCGTGGGTGGCGCTGTGGCGGTACGTCGTGGTGCCGGTGGGGCAGGGGCTCGCGTGGCTCGGCCGGACGCTGGTCGTCGTACCCCTGACGTGGCTGTACGCGCGCGTGCTCACGCCTTTCGGGCACGGGATCGCCTGGCTCGTGCGCGGACTCGGCACCGGAATCGGCACGCTGCTGCGCTGGGTCTTCGTCGAGCCCGTCCGCTTCGTCTGGCGCTGGGTGCTCACGCCCGTCGGGCGGGCGATCGCCGTGGTGGCGCGGGAGATCGGGACGGCGTTCGGGCATGCGTGGCGGATCGCCGGATACATCTCCGTGGCCGTCTGGCGCTTCCTGGCGAAGCTTTTGCGGTGGGTCTTCGTGGAGCCGGTCCGCTGGGTGTACCGGTCGGTGCTCACGCCGGTCGGGCACGCGGTGCGCGCTGCCGGGCACGCCGTGCGCGACCTGGTCTGGCGGCCCGCCGCCAAGGCCGTCAGGGACGCCGGCCGCGCCGCACGCCAGGCCGTCGCAGCGGCCCGGGACAGCGCACGCCAGGCCCGCGCGGACTTCCGGCGGATGGTCTTCGGGGCGCGCGAGCCGGAGCGCGAGCCCGTCGAGCTTGTCAAGCCCCGACGGGAACCGAGCTCTGCTGAGGCACGTACTCTAGGTAGCAGTACGACTGCTACGACAGCATGGCCGAAGCTCACGAAGGACTGAACGACACTGGGCAAGCGACAGCCCGAAGGCCCGCCGCCCGCACCCGCGGTGCAGCGCATCCGACTGCGCTACACCAAGCGCGGCCGCCTCCGGTTCACCAGCCACCGCGACTTCCAGCGCGCCTTCGAGCGCGCGCTGCGCCGCGCCGAGGTACCCATGGCGTACTCGGCCGGCTTCACCCCGCACCCCAAGGTGTCGTACGCCAATGCCGCACCCACCGGCACGGGCAGCGAGGCCGAGTATCTGGAGATCGCCCTCACGGCGCACCGCGACCCCGCGAAGCTCCGCGACCTCCTCGACGAGTCGCTCCCCACCGGGCTCGACATCACCGATGCGGTCGAGGCGCGCACCTCCGGACTCGCCGACCGGCTCCAGGCCTCCGTGTGGGACCTCAGGCTCGACGGCGTCACGGTGGAGGAGGCCGCTCGCGCGGTCGAGACCTTCCTCGCGGCGGAATCCGTCGAGGTCGAGCGACGTACCAAGAACGGCATGCGGGCCTTTGACGCGCGTGCCGCTGTAGCAGATCTCCAGGCCCAGCCTCCTTCGGCCGATAGGCCGGTGGATGGGCCCTGTGCGATACTGCGGCTGGTTGTTCGGCACGTGACGCCTGCCGTTCGACCCGACGACGTCCTGTCCGGTCTCCGAGCTGTGGCCGACCTGGCGCCGCCGGTCCCCGCAGCGGTGACCAGGCTGGCGCAGGGGCTCTTCGACGAAGAGACCGGCACGGTGACCGACCCGCTCGCGCCCGACCGCGAGGCAGCCGCGACCCCCCGACCGGGGGACGCCGAGCTGACCGCCGCGGCAGCGCAGGCGCCGGAAGGCCCCGCGTAAGGACCGCCGTCGTAGCGCAGCCCAGGGCCCTGGCATCTACGAAGCCACCTGGGTCGGGCCGTGCGAAGACCACCAGACTTTCGCCAGGCCGTCCGCAATACCGCGGACGGAACCGGCGAGACAGACACTGAGAGCTCCCGTGCGGCGCCCGCGCCCTCCGGACGGCGGCCCAGCGCATTGCGCGCAGGCCGCGGACGTCACCGGAAAAGGGCGCGGCGCCCGGGAGCCGTGACGGGAGAACCGCCCGCATGCTCGAGCCGACCGAACCCGGTGTGACCGGGGACGCCGAGGACAACAGCAACACCCCAGGCGACAAGCTGCCGCCGCGCCGCCGGCGCCGCGCTGCTTCGCGCCCCGCGGGGCCGCCGGTCGCGAAGACCGTGAGCCCAGAAGACGCGGCAGACATCGAAGAGCCGGTGGCCGTGGCCATACCGGCCACGGATGTCGCCGACGCCGCCTCTGCCGAGGAGACCGAGGAGGAGGCCGCGGCCGCCGCCGCGCTTGCCGCCGAGGCCGAGACCCCGGCCGAGGCGCCGGTCGAGGAGGCCGCCGCGCCTGCTAGTACGCGCCGTCGTGCCACCCGCCGGGCCTCCGCGCCCGCCGGTGCGCCGAAGGGCGCCGACGCCGCGGACACGGCTGACGCCGTATCCGCGGTCGAGGCCGAGGCCGCGCCTGTCGCCGTCGAGGCTCCGGCCGAGGAGCCCGCAGCCCCCGCTCGTACCCGTCGTCGCGCCACCCGCAAGGCTGCCGCTCCGGCCGGGGCGCCCGCGCCGGTCGAGGCTGCCGAGCCGGTTGTGGCTGTCGAGGCCGAGCCGGTCGAGGAGGCTCCGGCTGCTGTCGAGGCTCCGGCCGAGGATGCCGCTCCGCGTGGGCGTACGCGCCGTCGTGCCACTCGTAAGGTCGCCGCGCCCGCCGCTGAGGCCGCTGCGCCGGTCGAGGCTGCCGAGCCGGTTGTGGCTGTCGAGGCCGAGCCGGTCGAGGAGGCTCCGGCTGCTGTCGAGGCTCCGGCCGAGGATGCCGCTCCGCGTGGACGTTCGCGCCGTCGTGCCACTCGTAAGGTCGCCGCGCCCGCCGCCGAGGCCGAGGCCGAGCAGCCCGTGGCCGAGGACCCGGTAGCAGAGGAGGACCCGGTCGTCGCGGCGCCCGCCGCCGAGACCGCGCCCGCCGCCGACGAGGACTCCGCCGGGCCGCGCCGCGGCCGGCGCCGGGCCACCCGCAAGTCGGGGATGTTCTCGGAGCCCAACCGCTCCCACGCGACCGCTGCCGACGACGACAGCGCCGACGACGCGGGCCGCCCCAAGCGGCCCTCCGTCGCCGTGTTCCAGGCGCCGGTGTTCCAGGCGCCGATGTTCCAGACCCCCGAGAGCGCCGCCGCCGCTGCGGCCGCCGCCGAGGCCGCGGAGCCCGTGGTCGAGGAGCAGCCGGAGGCGGAGGTCGAAGCCGAGGTCGAGACCGAGGCCCCCGCACGCCGTCGCCGCCGCCGTCGTGGTGAGCCTGCCGAGCCGGTGGCCGCCGCCGAGGCACCGCAGGAGGAGCCCGCGCAGGACGAGACCGAGGACGCCGACGGCGCCGACGCCGCGGACAGCGAGGACGACTCCGACGAGCTGGGCGGCCGACAGGGCCGTCGTCGTCGTCGCGGTGGCCGTCGCCGCCGCCGTGGCGAGTCCGCGGACAGCGACGAGGCCGAGGACTCGACCGACGCGCAGGCCGCCGAGCAGGCGGAGCAGGACGCCGAGGACACGGCCGAGCAGGTCGAAGAGGACGCCGAGGACGACGACGAGCGCGGCGAGTCCGGTGGTGGCTCCAGCAGCAGCCGTCGCAGGCGCCGCCGCCGTCGCCGTGCCGGTGACTCCTCCTCCGAGGCCGAGCCGTCGGACGGCGACCCGGAGCGTACGGTCGTCAAGGTCCGTGAGCCCCGTGCCAAGAAGGAGTCCGAGCCTTCGGACGAGGTCCAGTCCATCAAGGGCTCGACCCGTCTCGAGGCCAAGAAGCAGCGCCGCCGCGAAGGCCGCGAGCAGGGCCGTCGCCGCGTCCCGATCATCACCGAGGCCGAGTTCCTGGCCCGCCGCGAGGCCGTCGAGCGCGTGATGGTCGTCCGCCAGAGCGGCGAGCGTACGCAGATCGGCGTCCTCGAGGACAACGTGCTCGTCGAGCACTACGTCAACAAGGAGCAGGCCACCTCGTACGTCGGCAACGTCTACCTGGGCAAGGTGCAGAACGTCCTGCCGTCGATGGAGGCCGCCTTCATCGACATCGGCAAGGGCCGCAACGCCGTCCTGTACGCCGGTGAGGTCAACTTCGAGGCGCTCGGCATGGCCAACGGGCCGCGCCGCATCGAGACCGCCCTCAAGTCCGGCCAGTCGGTCCTGGTGCAGGTCACCAAGGACCCGATCGGCCACAAGGGCGCCCGCCTGACCAGCCAGGTCTCGCTGCCCGGCCGCTACCTCGTCTACGTCCCCGAGGGGTCGATGACGGGCATCAGCCGCAAGCTGCCCGACACCGAGCGCGCGCGTCTGAAGACCATCCTCAAGAAGATCGTCCCCGAGGACGCGGGCGTCATCGTGCGCACCGCCGCCGAGGGCGCGAGCGAGGACGAGCTGCGCCGCGACGTCGAACGCCTGCAGGCGCAGTGGGAGGACATCCAGAAGAAGTCGAAGAGCGGCGGCGCCTCCAACGCCCCGACGCTCCTGTACGGCGAGCCGGACATGACCGTCCGCGTCGTGCGCGACATCTTCAACGAGGACTTCTCGAAGGTCATCGTCAGCGGTGACGAGGCGTGGGAGACGATCCACGGATACGTCCAGCACGTCGCGCCCGACCTGGCCGACCGCCTTTCCAAGTGGACGTCCGAGGTCGACGTCTTCGCGACGTACCGCATCGACGAGCAGCTGATGAAGGCCCTGGACCGCAAGGTCTGGCTGCCGTCCGGCGGTTCGCTGGTGATCGACAAGACCGAGGCGATGGTCGTCGTCGACGTCAACACCGGCAAGTTCACCGGTCAGGGCGGCAACCTCGAAGAGACCGTCACCAGGAACAACCTGGAGGCGGCCGAGGAGATCGTGCGCCAGCTGCGGCTGCGCGACCTGGGCGGCATCGTCGTCGTCGACTTCATCGACATGGTCCTGGAGTCCAACCGCGACCTGGTCATGCGGCGCCTGCTCGAATGCCTGGGCCGGGACCGGACCAAGCACCAGGTGGCCGAGGTCACCTCGCTCGGTCTCGTCCAGATGACCCGTAAGCGGGTCGGCCAGGGTCTGCTCGAGTCCTTCTCCGAGACCTGCGTCCACTGCAACGGCCGTGGCGTGATCGTGCACATGGAGCAGCCGACGACCGCCGGTGGCGGCGGCGGTGGCAAGCGCTCCAAGAAGCGCGGCCGCGGTGGCAACGCGGACCAGGGCCAGGAGCACACGCACGAGCACGAGTCCGCCGAGGTCGAGACCGAGGCGGAGGTCGCGGCCGAGGCCGCGGCGCCGGTGAAGCTCGACGAGCCGGAGTTCGTGCCGGACGAGGAGCTGTACAGCAGCCCCGCCGAGGCCGAGGCGGCCGCGTCCCGCGGTGGCCGGTCGCGCCGTCGGGCCACCCGCAAGGCGTCGGCTCCCGCAGGTGCGCCGAGGAAGGCTGAGGAGGCGCCGGTGGCGGCTCCGGAGCCGGTCGTCGTGGCCGAGGCCCCGGTGGCCGAGCCCGAGCCCGCACCGGCCGCGCAGGCGGAGCCCGAGGCTCCGGCGGCGGACGAGGCGCCGAAGGGCCGGACGCGTCGGCGTGCGACCCGTAAGGCGTCGGCTCCGGCCGGGTCCCCGAAGGCGTCCGAGACGCCGGTGGAGGCATCCGTGGTGGAGACCCCGGCTGCTCCGGTCAAGGCCGAGGAGCCCGCTCCCGTGGCCGAGCCGGTCGTGGAGCCCGCGTCCGAGCCCGTCGCCGATGCCGCCCCCGCGCGGCCGCGTCGCCGGGCCGTGCGCAAGGCCGCCGCCCCGACCGCCGCCGAGGAGACCGCCGTCCTGGTGGTCCCGTCGAGCGCCACGGAGACGGCCGAGCCCAAGGCTGCGAAGGAGGACAAGGCCGCCAAGGCGGCCACGTCCGAGGACGCTGCCGAGGAAGCGGCCCCGGCCAAGAAGGCGGCCCGCAAGTCGGCCAAGAAGGCGACCGCGAAGAAGGCCGCCACCACGAAGGCGGCCGCAAGCAAGTCAACGGCCAAGAAGACGGCCGCAAAGAAGACGACGGCCAAGAAGGCGTCCAAGAAGACCGCGGCGGCCGAGCAGCAGACGCTGCCCACCGTCTCGGCCTCGACGGACGAGAGCTGACCTTCCGGCAGTCCTCCGCCAGTCACCGCACGCCCCCTGCGCAGCCTTTTGCGCAGGGGGCGTCGGCGTTCCCCCTTGAGGCTGATCGGGTCCGGTAATCGCCCCCGCCTCTTGGACCGCAGGGGTATACCTGTAAAACTCATTCAGTCACACATTTGAACAGCAAGAGTCCGCAAGGACGCGTTGGGGAGACGCGTGCGTGCGGTGAGGGAGGGGATCGCCATGGCGCGCGTGCGCCTGAAGGGCACGGGCCGGCACCGTGCGGTGAAGCCGACCATGGGTGGCCGCCAGGCCGTCGCACTGGCCACGGTGCTGTCGGCCGCGGGAGTCCAGGCCGCCGTGGGCACGGGGAGCGCGGGTGCGGCCGAGGGGCCCACCTGGACCGAGGGCCCCATCTTCAACGACCCGCTGGGCACCACCGAGCAGCAGTACGCGATCCGTACCCGGCTCGTCCAGCTCACCGACGCAGCCGTGCCCGGCTCGACGATCAAGGTCGCGGTCTACCACGTCTGGGAACAGACGATGGTCGACGCGTTGGTGCGGGCCAAGAACCGCGGGGTCAACGTACAGATCCTGCTGGACTCCACCAGCAAGACGGAGCGCCCGGAGAACACCGTGTACGCGCAGCTCGCGACGGCGTTCGGCACCGACCGCGCCAAGCCGTCGTTCATCACCCTGTGCGCGAAGGACAAGTCGTGCCTCGGCGATCCCCAGTGGGGCAAGTCGATCATGCACAACAAGTTCTGGCTGTTCTCGGAGGTCGAGGGCGCCAAGGACGTGGTCGTGCAGACCACCTCGAACTCGACGCCGTCGGCGCACACCAAGTTCTTCAACGACGCGCTGCTGCTGCCGAACAACCCGACGCTGTACGACGCCTACGGCGACTACTTCGACGAGATGACCCGCAAGAACTGGGCGGACTGGCACTACCGCACGGTCAGCAACGGCCTGTACAAGGCGTACTTCTTCCCCCGGGAAGGCTCCACCAACGAGACCGACACGATCTACTCGGTCCTCAACAACGTGAAGTGCACCTACAAGGACACCGCCGGCGTGACCCAGCGCACCAAGGTCCGGGTCTCGATCTTCAAGCTCACCCGACAGCAGATCGCCGACAAGCTGGTGGACCTGAAGAAGAAGGGCTGCTCGGTGTACGTGACGTACGCGGAGACCGACAGCGCCAAGAGCCAGGGCGGCACCAAGGGCACCTGGGAGAAGCTGCACACCTCGGGCGGGCCGTCCGTGCGCTGCTACAACGACGACCGGGACCCGCTGCACCCCGGCCAGAAGCTGGTGGCGCCGTACATCGTGCACAACAAGTACGTGCTCATCGACGGCGTCTACGACGGCAAGCGCAACAAGGTCACCTTCTCCGGGTCCGGCAACTACACGGCGCCCGCGCTGCGCGAGAACGACGAGGTCATAGTCAAGGTCGACGACGACCAGGTGCACGACATGTACCGGGTCAACTTCGACCGGCTGCGGACCGTGGCCTGGCCGGGCAGCGCCGACACCACCGATCTGTGCAAGGGCGTCAAGCCGCTGCCGCCGGACGGTGAGCCGCCGCAGCCGCCGAGGCCGTAGCGTGCGGGGCCCACCACTCAGCGTGGTGGGCGGGCCCCGGCCGCCGGGCTGGTTTGACCCTTTCGGTCGAGGACCCGTAATCTTGACCGTCGGCGTCTGTACGCCACACCTCTGAGCACCTCCCTCCACGGGCCCTGGAAGTTTCAAGGCGCAGGAGAGGCCGCTCGTCCTTCCGGATATTCAGCCCCTCGGGGCTGTGTGAGCGGCTGGCATCAGGGGTCCCGTTCCGAGCGAAAGAGAGATCCGCGTGTACGCCATCGTGCGCAGCGGTGGTCGGCAGCACAAGGTTGCTGTCGGCGACATCGTTGAGGTTGACAAGATTTCCACCGCCAAGGTTGGCGACACCGTAGAGCTCTCTACGCTGCTCGTTGTCGACGGCGAGTCGGTTACCAGCGACCCGTGGGTGCTGGCCGGGATCAAGGTTCAGGCCGAGATCGTGGACCACCACAAGGGCGAGAAGATCGACATCCTTCGCTACAAGAACAAGACCGGCTACCGCCGTCGTCAGGGCCACCGCCAGCAGTACACGGCGATCAAGGTCACTGAGATCCCCGCGGCTGCGAAGTAAGGGTAGGGACTGAGACATGGCACACAAGAAGGGCGCATCGTCCACTCGGAACGGGCGCGATTCCAATGCTCAGCGGCTCGGCGTGAAGCGCTTCGGCGGTCAGCTCGTCAACGCCGGTGAGATCCTGGTCCGCCAGCGCGGTACCCACTTCCACCCGGGCAACTCCGTTGGCCGTGGCAAGGACGACACGCTGTTCGCGCTCGCCGCGGGCAACGTGGAGTTCGGTACCCACCGTGGCCGCAAGGTCGTGAACATCGTTCCGGTCGCCGAGTAATTTCGGTTCCGTAGAGCGGGTTCTGCGACTTTCGCGAACTCATTGCGAGGGCGGACCTTGCTTCCCTTCACGGGGAAGCAGGTCCGCCTTTCGCGTGTTAGACGTAAGACAATTCCGTACGCTCCCGACTTTCGGCCGGGGGTACCCCCAGGAGGCACCGAACCATGACCACCTTCGTGGACCGCGTCGAGCTGCACATCGCCGCGGGTAGCGGGGGCCACGGCTGTGCCTCCGTACACCGGGAGAAGTTCAAGCCGCTCGGCGGCCCGGACGGCGGCAACGGCGGCCGTGGCGGCGAGGTCATCCTGGTCGTCGACCAGGACGTGACCACGCTCCTCGACTACCACCACAGCCCGCACCGCAAGGCCACCAACGGTCAGCCCGGCGCCGGCGACCACCGCTCCGGCAAGAACGGCGAGGACCTGGTCCTGCCCGTCCCGGACGGCACCGTCGTCCTCGACAAGAAGGGCAACGTGCTCGCCGACCTGGTCGGCCAGGGCACCACCTACGTGGCCGGACAGGGCGGCCGTGGCGGCCTCGGCAATGCCGCGCTCGCCTCCGCCCGCCGCAAGGCGCCCGGCTTCGCGCTGCTCGGTGTGCCCGGTGAAGAGCGCGACATCGTGCTCGAGCTCAAGACGGTCGCCGATGTGGCCCTCGTCGGCTACCCGAGCGCCGGCAAGTCCTCGCTGATCTCGGTGCTCTCCGCCGCCAAGCCGAAGATCGCGGACTATCCGTTCACGACGCTCGTGCCCAACCTCGGTGTGGTCACGGCCGGTTCGACCGTCTACACCATCGCGGACGTGCCGGGTCTCATCCCGGGCGCCAGCCAGGGCAAGGGCCTGGGCCTTGAGTTCCTGCGGCACGTGGAGCGCTGCAGCGTGCTCGTGCACGTACTGGACACGGCGACGCTGGAGTCCGAGCGGGACCCGATCTCCGACCTCGACATCATCGAGGAGGAGCTCAAGCAGTACGGCGGGCTCGACAACCGGCCGCGGATCGTCGTCCTGAACAAGATCGACATCCCGGACGGCCAGGACCTGGCCGACATGGTCCGGCCCGACCTGGAGGCGCGTGGCTATCGCGTCTTCGAGGTGTCCGCGGTGGCGCGTACGGGCCTCAAGGAGCTGTCCTTCGCCCTCGCCGAGGTGATCGCCGCCACCCGGGCCGCCAAGCCCAAGGAAGAGGCGACGCGCATCGTCATCCGGCCGAAGGCCGTGGACGACGCGGGCTTCACGGTCACGCGGGAGGACGAGGGCAGCGAGGCGCTGTACCGGGTGCGCGGCGAGAAGCCGGAGCGCTGGATCCGCCAGACCGACTTCAACAACGACGAGGCCGTGGGCTATCTCGCGGACCGGCTCAACCGCCTTGGTGTGGAAGACGAGTTGATGAAGGCGGGTGCGGCCGCCGGCGACGCGGTGGCGATCGGACCCGAGGAGAACGCGGTCGTCTTCGACTGGGAGCCGACGGTGGTCGCGGGCGCCGAGATGCTGGGGCGGCGTGGCGAGGACCACCGCCTGGAGGCGCCTCGTCCTGCTGCGCAGCGGCGTCGGGACAAGTCGGACAAGGACGAGTCGGAGCAGGAGTACGACGAGTTCAACCCCTTCTAGGGGGCACGCCCCGAGGGCGCGCCCCGAAGGGCGCGCTCCACAGGGGGCGCGGGGACCTGCGCGACCAGCCCCCACCGGCCCGCAGATGGCGACCAACCCGCAGAATCGTGAGCAAGCGGAAGGGCCCCGGGAAAACTTCCCGGGGCCCTTCCACATGCCTGTCAGCGCAGCGACTACGCAGCGACTACGCGTTGACGGAGTCCTCTGCGCCATTGGACTCCGCGTCCATGTCTTCGCCCAACTCGTCAGAGTCGCCCTCGCGCTGGCTCGGGATCTCCGCCAGGCGGGAGGTCATGCGGACGCGGCGCTCGTCGGCGCGGGTGCACAGGGCGCGGATCGCGGCGTTGAAGCGGTCGATGGAGGGCGGGTCGGAGGGGCCGAGCAGGTGCTCCTTGAGCTCTGCGCGCTCCTCGGCGTACGGGTCCTTCTCCGGGTGGCGTACGGACTCCAGGAGCGCCGGGACGCCGCCCGCCTTGGGGGAGAGGATCGCGGCCGCGCGGACCGTCGGGAAGCCGGCCCGGAAGTCTGCCTCGGACATGCCGGTCGTGTTCGCGACCGCGTACGGCTTCTCGCTGCTCAGCCAGTCCGAGACCACCGACGAGACATCGCTGATCAGCAGGTCCGCCTGGTTGAAGCAGGTGAAGATCGCCGGACGCGCGTCCGTGATGACCTGGTGCTCCCACTCGGGGAACGACGCCCAGTACGCCGCCTCCCAGGCCTCGGTGGCCTCCGCGACGGCCGCCGCGCGGTCGCCGTCCGGGGCGCCCTGGAGCAGCATCCGCTCCATCTCGTCGGCGCTGGTGCGGAAGTGGGTCGAGGTGAGCTGGTCCAGCGCGACGGTGCGGCGGGCCAGCTCGCGCGCGGCCTCGGGGCCCGGACGGGCGCCGGAGCGGCCGGTGTTGGCCTCGCGGATCATGGCCTTGATGCGCTCGTTGGCGGCGCCCGCGCGCGGGTCGACCGAGCCGGTCATCGGGTGCGGCTTGTAGAGGACGCGTACGGCGTCGTCGGCGAGCAGGTGCTTGACGATGTTCTCGCCGGCCAGGATCACCGAGGTGTTGCCCGGGTTGCCGTCCCAGCCCTCCCAGGTGGGCGCGTAGAGGACCGTGGTGTACGTGCCCTTCGGCGCACCCTCGTACGGCAGGATCGGCGACAGCTGGGGCCGGCCGACCTCCACGACGTCCTTGTCCTCGACGCCGATGTCCGCGAGCTGGTAGCGGTCGCGGGCGGCGGGTCCGGCGACCCAGACCTCGTCGTAGGCCTTGGCGTACGGGTTGCAGGAGGAGAGCTTGTCGCTCTCGCCGTGGTTGGTGAAGGCGTGCTTGATGGTGGGGATGCGAAGGACCTGCGAGGTCTTCGCGGCGTTGGCCGGGTGCAGCATCATCTTCAGCGTCGAGTTCTCGAGCGCGAACATGTTGGCGACCTTCGGCACGCACAGGATCGGCACGTCGGTGGCGTCGATCTTCTGCACCATGAAGCGCTCACGCAGCACGATCAGCGGCTTGCCGTCGACGGCGGCGAGCGTGGAGAGCCACATGTTCGCCTGGTACGCCGAGCTGGTGCCGCCGGAGAAGTACATGGCGACGGTCGGCTTGTACGCGGCCAGCCACTTGTCCAGCCACTCCATGACCTTCTTCTCGTGCACCGCGCGCTTCTTGGGCAGCAGCCACGTCGCGAGATAGCCGGTGCCGCCGACCATCAGGGCCAGCGAGATGCCGACGCCGATGGCGCCTTCGAGCACGTCCTCGCTGATCGCGGTCGCCATCATGCCGATGGTGGCCGGGATCGAGAAGGTCAGCAGCCGGTGTGCCTGGCGGCGGGCCAGGATGCGCGGCGGTGCGGCGCTCAGGCGCAGCGCGGAAGCGTCGATGTTCCGCGTGACGATGGGCAGCTGGCGGGTGCGGCGGATCAGGACGGCGAGCGCCTGGTTGGCGAAGTGCACGACGTAGAAGGCGAGCAGCGCGATGGTCAGCGGCGCCTGCTCCTCGAGCGGGTTGATGCCCGGCAGTCGCAGCAGGCCGACCACGATCAGCATGTCGCGCAGGAGCTGGCGCACCGTGACGTCGAAGCGGATCTTGCTCAGTACGGCGAGCAGACCGGGCTGCTTGTACTGGAGGTACGTGTCGAGGGCCAGACCGCCGACGGAGGCGACGATGAACACGGGCAGGTTCGGCAGCAGAGCGCTGGCGAGCTGGGCCGTGAAGAGCGCGAACATCGCGCACAGCGCGGAGAGCTGCACGATGCGACGGGGGGCGAGTCCGGCTGAGGGCACGGGCTGGGCTCCTGCGGGTCAAATGGGGTGTGCGACTGGGGGTGCGGCAAAGGCGGGCAGCCTTCATGACCTTCGTGGGGGAAGGCTGACCCCTGACCGTATGGCTTTTCCCTCTGCTGGAGCAATCCTCCGTGACATCAATCACCGGATAAACGGGCAAAACCACTGAACCTCAGGTGGATTTCGCCCGTCCGCCGTTGACCCTGGTCGAGGGCTTGGTCGAACGCTCGGGCGAAGGCGTTCGCGGGGTCACCGGCCGGGGAAGCGTGGCGGCTCGACGGCCGCGCCGCAGACGGCGTAGCGGCGTATGTCCCGCCCCTCGAAACGCGGCGGCGGCGTGCGGCACACCTCACGTAGATTGCAGACACTGCAAAGGATGGGGTCGTACGTGTCAGGCGCAAGGCAGAGCCAGCAGCGGCAGAGCATCGCGGAAGCTCACAGGGTCGTGGTCAAGGTCGGGTCGTCCTCGCTGACCACCGCGTCGGGCGGCCTCGACGCCGACCGTGTCGACGCGCTCGTCGACGTACTGGCGAAGGCTCGCAGCGGCGGCGAGAAGGAGATCGTCCTCGTCTCGTCCGGCGCCATCGCCGCCGGCCTCGCCCCGCTCGGACTGCGCCGCCGCCCCCGCGACCTCGCCCGCCAGCAGGCCGCCGCCAGCGTCGGCCAGGGCCTGCTCGTGGCCCGCTACACCTCGTCCTTCGCGCGCTTCGGCGTACGCGTCGGGCAGGTGCTTCTGACCAGCGACGACATGGCCCGCCGCGCCCACCACCGCAATGCCTCGCGGACCCTCGACCAGCTGCTCGCGATGGGCGCGCTGCCCGTCGTCAACGAGAACGACACGGTCGCGACGGACGAGATCCGCTTCGGCGACAACGACCGGCTCGCCGCCCTCGTCGCGCATCTCGTACGCGCTGATCTGCTGGTTCTGCTGTCCGACGTGGACGGCCTGTACGACGGTGACCCGAGCAAGGAGGGCACCTCGCGCATCGAGGAGGTGCGCGGCCCCGCCGACATAGCGCACGTCCAGATCGGCTCCAGCGGCAAGGCGGGCGTCGGCACCGGCGGCATGGTCACCAAGGTCGAGGCCGCCCGGATCGCCGCCGCCGCGGGCATCCCCGTCGTGCTGACCTCGGCCGTGCACGCCGCGGACGCGCTGGCCGGGCGGGGGACCGGCACGCACTTCCACAGCACCGGACGGCGTTCGGCCGACCGACTGCTCTGGCTGCAGCACGCCTCCACGCCGCAGGGCGCCCTCACGCTCGACGAAGGGGCGGTCCGCGCGGTCGTCGAGCGGCGCACCTCGCTGCTGCCCGCCGGGATCAAGGCGGTCGAGGGCGAGTTCAGCGCCGGCGACCCGGTCGAACTGCGCGACACCGAGGGCCGCGCGGTGGCCCGTGGCCTCGTCAACTTCGACGCCAAGGAGATCCCGCAGCTGATCGGCCGGTCGACGCGCGAGCTGGCGAAGGAGCTCGGTCCCGCGTACGAGCGCGAGGTCGTGCACCGGGACGATCTGGTCGTCCTGCACCCGTGATCCCGGTCGTCGCGTACCCCTGATCCCGGTCGTCCCGTACCCGTAATCCTGGTCGTCCGGCACCCGTATTCGTCGCTCTGCACCCGCCGAACGTCGTCCTGCGCCCCTAATCAGGGCGAATAACCGGCCGAAAGTGCGCGCCAGTTGACGCCCTTAGTGAGGGACCTTCCGCAAAACCGTCACGCGAAGGCGCGTGGGCTGGTCAACTTTGTTGGGGGAGAGTTCCACACGACAGAGGCTTGACAGGAGGCCGCCGGTGAGACGAGTGCGCCCTGGGGCGGCGCCCCGAGGAGCTGAGCGGGCACTGACGAGTGTCAGGGCAGGGGAGAGTTTCCACGCGGATGCCGCCGAGGACACGGCGGACCAGGCGACGGACCGGGGGCAGACCGACCGGCAGGACGAGCAGGAGGCCCAGGGCGAGCTGCCCCGGCTCTGGCACGTCACGCTGAGCGTCTCGGGCCCCGCCGCTCCGCTGCCGGAAATCCGGCGGGGCCTGGAGCAGCTGGCCCACGACCATCCCTTTCTGCTGACCAGCCGGTACGCCGGTGACCACGCGGAGATCCGTTACTGGGAAGAGGCCCGCGATCTGCACGACGCGGCGGCGGTCGCCCTGCGGCTGTGGGGCGAGCACCGGCAGAGCGCCAAGCTGCCGCCCTGGGAGATCGTCGGCCTCGAAGTGATCGACCGGGACACCTACCACCAGCGCATCGCGGAGGGATACGGTCCGCCGCCCGCGGCACCCGTCGGAGTGCATCCCTTTTGAGCCGAGTCCGGGCCCTGTGCTCAGGGATGTCTCGGGGAGTGGGATACCCGATGGACAGGGCTCCGGCTCGGATTACCCTGCCCTCATGACCTCGCTCTCCCCGTACGCCGACATGTCGCCCGTCGCCCAGGCCGCCTACCGCGCCCGTGCCGCCTCCGCGGACCTCGCGCCGCTGCCACGGGCCGCCAAGGACGACGCGCTGCGTGCGATCGCGGACGCGCTGGAAGTCCGTACGAAGGAAATCGTCGAGGCCAACGCGCAGGACATCGCCAAGGCCCGCGAGGCCGGCACCAGCGAGACGGTCATCGACCGGCTGACGCTGACCCCCGAGCGGGTCAAGGCGATCGCCTCCGACGTGCGCGACGTGGTGGCGCTGCCCGACCCGGTCGGCGAGGTCGTACGCGGCTCGACGCTGCCCAACGGCATCGACCTGCGGCAGGTCCGGGTGCCGCTCGGGGTGGTCGGGATCATCTACGAGGCGCGGCCCAATGTGACCGTGGACGCGGCCGCGCTGTGCCTGAAGTCGGGGAACGCGGTGCTGCTGCGCGGCTCGTCCTCCGCGTACCACTCCAACACCGCGCTCGTACGGGTGCTGCGCGACGCGGTCGGCGGGGCCGGGCTGCCCGCGGACGCCGTCCAGCTGGTGCCGGGCGAATCCCGTGATTCCGTACGGGAGTTGATGCGCGCCCGCGGCCTCGTCGACGTGCTCATCCCGCGCGGCGGTGCCTCGCTGATCAAGACCGTCGTCGAGGAGTCCACCGTCCCGGTCATCGAGACCGGCACCGGCAACTGCCATGTGTACGTGGACGCGGAGGCCGACCTCGACATGGCGGTCGACATCCTGATCAACTCCAAGGCGCAGCGCCCCAGCGTGTGCAACGCCGCCGAGACGCTCCTCGTCCACCAGGACATCGCCGACGCCTTCGTGCCGCGCGCCCTGGACGCCCTCGCCGAGGCCGGGGTGACGGTGCACGCGGACGAGCGGATCGCCGCGTACGCCGAGGGATCCAAGGCCTCCGTGGTCCCGGCCACCGCCGAGGACTGGGAGACCGAGTACCTCTCGTACGACATCGCGGCCGCCGTGGTCGACTCCCTCGACAAGGCCGTCGAGCACATCCGCCTGTGGACCTCCGGGCACACCGAGGCGATCGTCACCACCTCGCAGCAGGCCGCCCGCCGCTTCACCCAGCTCGTGGACTCCACCACCGTCGCGGTGAACGCCTCGACGCGGTTCACCGACGGCAGCCAGTTCGGCTTCGGCGCCGAAATCGGCATCTCCACACAGAAGTTGCACGCCCGCGGCCCGATGGGTCTGCCCGAGCTGACCTCGACGAAGTACATCGTCACGGGCGACGGGCACACGCGCTGACCCGGTTTCCGCGGCGGCAGCTATAGGTGAATTCCCTTACCGTCTGCCCAAATTGACCCCCTCAGGTCTACTCTGGTTGCGTGCCGGACGACGTGGGGGGCTCGCCGTTTCCGGACGGCTGGGAGCCCGACGACGACCACCACGGGGGTGCGGACGAGGAGTTCGCCGCCGTGGTCTTCGACGAGGACTTCGTACGGGCCGCGACCGTCCATGAACCCACCGCCGTGGAGCGCCTGTTGGCGGCCGCCCAGGCCCGCGCGGAGGCCGACGCGGCCGCCCGGCACGCACCGGTCCACGGGGCGGGGGGCGACGACGATCCGGACGAGTTCTACGACGGGTACGACGGGTATGACGGGTACGGATCGGGCGTGGGGCGTGGTGGCCGCCACGGCCGGGACGCCTTCGGGCGGGACCCGCACCTCGACCACGAGGGCATCGACTTCGATCTGGTCGAGGACGGCCATTCCCGTCGCGGGCAAGGGCGTTGGCACCGGCCCGTCGCCTGGATCCTCGCCCTGCTGATGGGCATCGGCATGGTCGCCCTCGCCTTCACCGCCGTCTACCGGGGCGCCTCCTCGGGCAGCGAGGACCAGATACCGCCGCCCGCCACGGCCGACGTCGGGGGCGATCCCTCGGCGTCCCCGGACTACTCGCACTCACCGGTACCGGCAGCTCCGCGCCTGCCCTGACCGATTCCGTGAGACTCCGTCAGAATCCGTAGTGAGAGTCCGTCAGAAGTTGTCGTGTACCAGGGCGTTTACCTTCGGCCCGCGAGACCTACTCTGAAGGTATGGCCGGGCCTGGAGACCCACCTGAGGGCACACCCGAGGGCGTCGCCGGTGGTGGAGAGGAAGAGTACCGATCCGTCGTCTTCGACGAGTCGTTCGTCCGCGCTGCCCGGCTTCAGGAGTTCTCCGCCCAGGAGCGCATCACCGATCACTCACCGGCCGTACGCCGCCGCCCGGCGGCCGCGGTCAAAGGCTTCTCCAAGCAGGCGATGATCCTCGTCGTGCTGATCGCGGTGGCCTTCGGTACCGCGATCTACATGGGCGTACGCCATCCCTATCAGAAGCCGGCCGCACGCCCCGCGGGACCGCTGCGCATGACGGTCATCCCGCTGGTGCCGCAGGGCCCCGTGCCCGGCGGGCGCTCCACCACCGAGCTCTACGAGCACAGCCCGGCCGCGCAGTTCAGGGTCGGCGCCGCCGGGGTCACGCTGCCCGCGGCGCGGCGCACCGCGCACTTCTCGGAGGGCCAGGTGATGACCGCGCTCTCCACGGCCAAGGACTATCTGGTGCACTCCTCGCTCGACCCGGACGTGCTGACCGGGGACAGGGTGCGCGAGGTGCGGATACTCCTCGGCCCCGAGCAGCTCGAGCAGTTCGACGCGAGCTTCGACCATCCCCTCGCCGACGGCCGGCACGCCGCCACGGGGTGGCTGGTCCGCTTCGACCCGGCCAAGGTGGAGCTGGCCGACTCCAAGACCCGGGTCCAGGGCACGCTGCACGTCACCGAGACGGGGTCCGACGCCCTGGAGGTGACCTCGGACCACACCTTCGTCTACGCGCTGCGGCCGGTCGGCGGCGACGGCGGGCGCGCCTCGCTCTTCACGGTCCGGCGTGAGCTGCACTTCCGCTTCGACGCGGAGGATCTGCAGATGCGCAGGGCCGAGCTGGTCTTGTCGTACGTCCAGGCCGGGCCGCTGTCCTGCGCCACGGACTCGGCGGGGCGGCTTCGGCCGCTGCTCGCGGGGCAGACGGCCAAGGCCGAGGGCCCGGCCGGAACCGACCCCTATGCCACGGGTGGCACGACCGCGCTGTGTGGGTCTTTGGCAGCTTCTGCGCAGCCCTCGCCCAGCACCTGATGCTCGACCGGCCCGGGGTCGCGGGGCTCTGCCCCGGACCCCGGTCCTCGCCGGACGGGCTGTCTATTGCCCCTCCCCGCCCCTTCCCGAAAGGCTGCCGCCGGCTTCAAAGATTGTCCTCAAACGCCGGACGGGCTCATTTGTTGCCGGAGTCGTCTTCAGGGCCGTCCTCGGGGCGCTCCTCCGTGGTGGTCGTGCCGCCGCCGCTCCCGCCGAACTTCCCGCGCAGCTTCCCGCCCAGGTCGCCCGCCCCGCCCGCTATGTCGGACACCAGCTTCATCAGCGGGTCCTTGGAGTTGCGCACGTTCTCCGCGTAGTTGCTCGCGGACTGGCGGAAGGACTCCGACACCGAGGCGTCCTTGTCCTCGTCGCGGCGCGGGTAGTGGCCGTCCATGATCCGCTGGTACTCGCGGGACTCGGCCCACTTCTTCAGCTCGGCGGCGCGCACCGTGGTGAACGGGTGCGAACGGGGCAGTACGTTCAGGATCTTGAGGACCGAGTCGCGCAGATCGCCACCCGCCTCGTACTCCTCCGCCTGCGCCAGGAACGCGTCCACGTTCATCTCGTGCAGGTGGTTACCGCCCGCGATCTTCATCAGGCCGCGCATCGACGCCTGCAGATCCTGGCCCACCAGGAGGCCCGCCCGGTCCGCGGACAGCTCCGACTTGCGGAACCACTCGCGCAGCGCGGTCACGATCGCCATGATCGCGACGTTGCCCAGCGGGATCCACGCGATCTTCAGCGCGAGGTTGGTGAGGAACAGCAGGATCGTGCGGTACACCGCGTGCCCGGACAGCGCGTGGCCCACCTCGTGGCCGATGACCGCGCGCATCTCCTCCTCGTCGAGGAGCTCCACCAGGCCCGTCGTCACCACGATGATCGGCTCGTCCAGGCCGATGCACATCGCGTTCGGCACCGGGTCCTGGTTCACGTACATCGGGGGGACCTTCTCCAGGTCCAGGATGTAACAGGCGTCCCGCAGCATGGTGTTGAGGTGCGCGAACTGGGCGTCGCTCACCCGCACCGAGTCCGACAGGAACAGCAGCCGCAGACTGCGCTCGGGCAGCAGCCCGCTGAGTGCCTTGAAGACGGTGTCGAACCCGCTGAGCTTGCGCAGGGCCACCAGTGCCGAGCGGTCCGCCGGGTGCTCATAGGCACGGGAGGAGATACCCGGGAAGCGCCGGCGGTTGCGGCCCGGCAGGTTCTCGTTGTTCTCGGTGCTTTCGGTCATGCTGGCCCCCAAATTCTGCGAGTTGTCCCGCTCTTGTGCGCGTGGTCCCCGCCCCTCGAAGAACGTTCAGCGTATGCGCTTCGGTTCCGGTCGAGGGGTGCCGACCGCATCCCGCGGGCCGCGGGCTACGGTGGGCGCGCAGCGCAACGAAGGAGCATCGCCGTCATGGAGCACACCAGCACCGTCCTGCTCGCCGCCGCGGCCGAGGCCGCCAAGCAGCAGGGGCCCGGCAACGTCCTGCGGATCGTGCTGATCGTCTCGGTGGTCGGCGGAGCCTTCCTCGCGTGGTTCCTGCTGCGCGGTTACCGCAACGACAGTGACGCCGATGACGGCCGCGAAGGTTGAGGGCCGCACGCCCCCGTTCCCCGCACCCGTGCCCCTCTTGCCTGAGTCGGCGTGATCGCGCGGGAGTCCCCCGCATACGATGTGCCCGAAGTCTCAACCCGCTCCCACCCGGATAGGTCCTGCCGACGATGAGCCTCCACAGCACCGCAGTCCAGCTGGCCACCCTCGCCTCCGAGGGCGGCGAGCACGGCGGCGAACACGACAGTCTCAGCCCCTACCTCACCGGCGGGGGCGCACTCGCAGTGCTGTTCCTGCTGCTGTGGATCACCACGCGGTTCAACCGGGACCGCTGACCCGGACTCCCGCCGAAGGGGGCCGGACTCCCGCCGACGGCGGGGCCGGCCGAACGGGCCGGTAGGGTCTGCACGCATGGGAGAGCAGGACATGCCTACCGGCCCGGCGAGCGCCTTCAGCACGGGCAAGCGCCGCCTGGGCGTCATGGGCGGAACGTTTGACCCGATCCACCACGGACACCTGGTGGCGGCCAGTGAGGTCGCCGCGCAGTTCCACCTCGACGAGGTGGTGTTCGTGCCCACCGGGCAGCCCTGGCAGAAGAGCGACAAGCAGGTCACTCCGGCCGAGGACCGCTATCTGATGACGGTCATCGCGACGGCCGAGAACCCCCAGTTCTCGGTCAGCCGCATCGACATCGACCGGCCGGGGCCCACGTACACGACCGACACCCTGCGCGATCTGCGTGAACTCAACCCGGACACGGACCTTTTCTTCATCACCGGCGCCGACGCCCTGGGCCAGATCCTCACCTGGCGGTACACGGAAGAGCTGTTCAACCTGGCGCACTTCATCGGAGTCACCCGCCCCGGCCATCCGCTGACCGACCCGGGCCTGCCCGAGGGCGGGGTCTCGCTGGTCGAGGTGCCCGCGCTCGCGATCTCCTCGACGGACTGCCGGGCGAGGGTCGCCAAGGGTGACCCCGTCTGGTACCTGGTGCCGGACGGCGTGGTGCGTTACATCGACAAGCGCGAGCTGTACCGCGGCGAGTGAGCCGAGAGGGGCACCGGTGAACGACCGACAGTACGACCCGTACGCGGGCGAGCAGGACCCGTACGCGGGTCAGCAGGGTCAGCAGTACGAGGTCGTCGGATACGACGAGTACGGCCGGCCGGTGTACCAGCAGGTCGCACCGCAGCAGCAGCACGCCCAGCAGCAGCATGTGCAGCAGCAGTACGACCCGTACGCCGCGCAGCAGCCCCAGCAGCCCCAGCAGCCCCAGCAGCAGGACCAGGGCTACGGGTACGACCCGTACGGCGCCGCCGCGGACACCGGTCAGCAGCAGCCCACGCACGGCTATGGCCGGCAGGGCTACGAGCAGCAGGGCTACGAGCAGCAGGGGTACGACCAGCCGCACGGTCAGGGCTACGGATCCTCGTACGACCCCTACGGCCAGAACACCGGAACCGGCCAGCAGCCGCGCGTCTACGACGGAACCGGCCAGCAGCCCCGCGTCGGCCATGAGACGGGTCAGCAGCCCCGCATCCACGACACCGGCGCACAACCCCGCGTCGACGAGCAGACCGCCTGGGTGCCGCAGCAGCACCGGCCCGCCGAGCCCCCGCTGCAGCGGCCGATGCGCGAGCCGGAGCCGCAGGGCGACGTCGGGCGGGAGTACCAGACCGAGCAGTTCCAGTTCATCGAGGAGCCCGACGAGGACTCCGAAGACGTCATCGACTGGCTGAAGTTCACCGAGTCCCGCACCGAGCGCCGCGAAGAGGCCAAGCGCCGCGGCCGCAACCGGATGGTGGCGCTGGTGGTACTCGTCGCGCTGGTCCTGACCGGTGGTGTCGGCTACCTCTGGTACGCGGGCAAGCTGCCCGGCATGTCCGGCCCGGACGCCGACAACGCCGCGCAGAGCGGGCCGCAGAAGCGCGATGTCGTCGTCGTCCATCTGCACAACACCAAGAAGGGCGGCACCTCCACGGCGCTGCTCGTCGACAACACCACCACCGAGCGCGGTGCCACCGTGCTGCTGCCCAACTCGCTGTCCGTGACGGACGACGACGGTGCCACGACCACGCTCGGCAAGTCGGTGGAAGAGGACGGCGCGGGCGGCACCCGGGACGCCGTCGACCAGCTCCTCGGCACGGACATCGAGGGCACCTGGCGCCTCGACACCCCGTTCCTGAGCAACCTCGTCGACATCGTCGGCACCATCGAGATCGACACGGACGCGGACGTCCCGGACCCCGACGCGAAGAAGAAGGGCGAGTCCCCGATCGTCAGCAAGGGCGAGGACCAGACGCTCAGCGGCCCGGCGGCGGTCGCGTACGCCACGTACCGAGCCCCGGGCGAGACCGAGGCCGCCCAGCTGAAGCGGTTCGGCGAAGTGCTGCGCGGCGTGCTCCGGAAGGTCCCGGGCAACGAGCAGGGCGCCACCGAGGCCGTGAAGACGCTCGGCCAGATCATGGACCCCTCGCTGAAGGAACAGGACCTCGGCGCCTTCCTCGCCAAGCTGGGCGGACGCGCCAAGGGCGGCCACTACGACTCCGAGGTCCTCCCGGTCGAGCAGAACGGGGCGCTCACCGCGGGCGCCACCGACGGAGTCGTCAAGAAGCTGCTCGGCGGCACGGTCAAGGCACCGGAGCAGGGCGCGGCGGTCCGCGTGCATGTCGTCGGCAGCAAGGAGGCGGTCGGCGATGCCCGGGTCGACCTGGTCAACGGAGGCTGGACGGTCTCCGTCAGCAGCTCCGGCGCGGCCTCGTCCTCGCAGGTCACGTACGCCGACGCGGGCAAGAAGGCGGAGGCGGCCGAGGTCGCCAAGACGCTGGGCCTGCCGGCCGGGGCCGTGAAGAAGGGCAAGGTCGCCGCAAATGCGGACATCGCGGTGACGCTCGGCAGTGATTACAAGGGCGGCTAGGGCCGGCCGGAAGGCCGCCGGACCCCTGCCGGAAGGCCGCCGGGCCCCTGCCGGAAGGCCGGCCAGGCCTTGCGGGAACGGGGCCGAAGTAATCGTTTGGGGCACCGTCGGCGGTCCGTGAGACCCTTGAGTCGTAACGACCGCCGACGGAAAGCCGTGCAGTGACCGCGACAGACCGCTCCATCGAGCTCATCAACGTTGCCGCGCAGGCGGCCGCAGACAAGCTCGCGCACGACATCATCGCCTACGACGTCAGTGACGTCCTGGCGATCACGGACGCCTTCCTGCTGGCCTCCGCGCCCAACGACCGCCAGGTCAAGTCGATCGTCGACGAGATCGAGGAGCAGCTCAGCAAGCAGCTCGGCGCCAAGCCGGTACGCCGCGAGGGCGACCGCGACGCCCGCTGGATCCTCCTGGACTACGTCGACATCGTCGTGCACGTCCAGCACAGCGAGGAGCGCGTCTTCTACGCCCTCGAGCGCCTGTGGAAGGACTGCCCCGAGCTCGACCTGCCGGAAGAGGCCAAGGCCACCCGCGGCAAGAGCGCCAAGCACGCCGAGCAGGCAGAGGCGGAGGCTGACGCGGACCTCGCGGCCGGAGACTTCCGGTGACCACCTCCGTGCAGGCCTTTCTGAACGCGTCCGGTGGCCGTGGCCGCCGCCTCATCCTGTGGCGGCACGGCCAGACGTCCTGGAACCTGGAGCGCCGCTTCCAGGGCTCCACGGACATCGCGCTGACCGACGAGGGCATCGCTCAGGCCCGCCGCGCGGCCCGGCTGCTCGCCTCGCTGAAGCCGGACGCCATCGTGGCCTCCGACCTTCAGCGGGCCGCCGCCACGGCCGGTGAGCTGGCGTCCCTCACGGGGCTCGAGGTCACGCACGAGGAGGGGCTGCGGGAGACCTACGCCGGTGAGTGGCAGGGCCTCACGCACGAGGAGATCATCGCGCGCTTCGGCGAGCAGTACGCGGCGTGGAAGCGCGGCGAGCCGGTGCGGCGCGGTGGTGGCGAACTGGAGACCGAGGTCGCCGACCGGGCCGCACCCGTGGTCCTGCAGCACGCGGACAAGCTGCCCGACGGCGGCACGCTCGTCGTGGTCAGCCACGGCGGCACCATCCGCACCACCATCGGCCGCCTCCTCGGCCTGGACTCCCACCACTGGGAGGGCCTGGGCGGCCTGTCCAACTGCGCCTGGTCGATCCTCGGCGAGGGCGCGCGCGGCTGGCGCCTGCTCGAGCACAATGCCGGGACACTCCCGGTGCCGGTGCTCGGCGACGACGACTGAGCTCGCCGCGAGCTCACGCGTTCGGCGGCCCCGACCCCGGATTTCACTTTCCGGCAGGTCACGGGCTAAAGTTCTTCTTGTTCGCCCGCCGAGCGGGAAGAACGCAAGGGGCTATAGCTCAGTTGGTAGAGCACCTGCATGGCATGCAGGGGGTCAGGAGTTCGAATCTCCTTAGCTCCACATTCACAGAAGATCCCGTCCGGTCATTTCGACCGGGCGGGATTCTTCGTTTCCGGCCCGGAGATGTCTGCCTAGGAGGGCTGGGTGGTGGTGGCCCGCATGAATTCCCGCAGGGCGCCCATGCGGTCGCGGCTCTGCCCGTCGTTCGGTGTGTAGGTCACTATGCGGGCCTCCGGCATGCCGTTGATCGACAGGGAGACCGAGGTCATCCGCATCTCGCCCACCGCCTCGTGCCGGAACGTCTTCACCCGTGACCCCGGCGGCACCACGTCACCGCTGGCCCACAGCTCGGCGAAGAACGGGCTGGCCGCCGAGAGCCGGCTGATGAACGACTCCCACGCGGGCTCGCCCACGTGCCGCCCGTACGCCCCGCGCAACTGCGCGACCATCACGGGAAGTTCGGACTCGCGGAACACCAGGGGACAGGACGGCTCCGGAACCATGAACAGTCCCCACAGCACATTGGGCCGGTTCGAGTCGCCCATCGGCGGAGGGAAGAACAGGTCGCGATAGGCGGGGTTGGTGGCCAGGACGTCGTATCGGGCGTTGTAGACCACGGCCGGATTGGGGTCCAGGGCGTCGAGGATGCCCTGGATCTCCGGGCCGACCTCCAGGGCGCAGGCCTGGTCCTCGTCGTCCGGTGAGTGCGGCACCTCCGCCAGGTGGTACAGGTGCTCCCGCTCCGGCCGGTCGAGGCGCAGGGTGCGGGCCACGGCGTCCAGGACCTGCGCCGAGGCGTTGATCGGGCGGCCCTGCTCCAGCCACGTGTACCAGGTCACCCCGACCCCGGAGAGCTGGGCGACCTCCTCGCGGCGCAGGCCCGGAGTGCGGCGGCGCAGGCCGGGCGGCATGCCGACGTCCTCGGGTGTCACCCGGGCCCGGCGGCTGCGCAGGAACGCGGCCAGCTCGGGCCGGCGGCGCTGTGTGCTCACGGCCATCGTTGTCACATCCCCCATGGTCGAACGGGCCCGGCTTCCTTGCCAGGTGCTGTCAGTACCTGTATCAGCGGGCTCTTGTTACCCGTACCCACCTGCCGTCAGGCTCGATGCCATGACGACGACCACTGATTCGACTGGTCCAACTGCTTCAACTGCTCCACCAAGTAAAGCCGCTGCCACTGACATGCGCCCCGCCCGGCGCCCCGGACAGCTCCTCGCGCTGATCCTTGCCGCTCAGTTCATGGCCCTGCTCGACGTGTTCATCGTGAATGTCGCGGCTCCCACGATCGGCACCGAACTCGACGCGTCCGGCGCCGGATTGCAGCTCGTGGTCGCCGGATACGGCATCTCGTACGCCGTCCTGCTGATCACCGGCGCCAGGCTCGGCGACCGCCTCGGCCACCGTCGGGTCCATCTGGCCGGCATCGCGCTCTTCACCGCCGCCTCCCTGGCCTGCGGGCTCAGCCAGGGCACCGGCCAGTTGATCGCTTTCCGCCTGGTGCAGGGCGCGGGCGCGGCGGTGATGATCCCGCAGGTGCTCAGCCTGATCCAGCGCAACTTCGTGGGCGAGGCCCGGGTCCGGGCGCTCGGCGCCTACTCCGCCGTGCTCGCCACGGGGGCCGCGGCGGGGCAGGTCGCGGGCGGCGTCCTGGTCAACGCCGATCTGTTCGGCACCAGTTGGCGCCCGGTGTTCCTGGTGAACGTGCCGATAGGCATCGCCCTGCTCGTCGTCGGCGCGCGCGTACTGCCCAAGGACCGCCTGGACGAGCCGGAACGCGCGCGTGGGCTCGATCTGCCGGGCCTGGTGCTCCTCGGTGGCGCGGTGTCGCTGCTCACGGTGCCGCTGGTGCTCGGGCAGGAGCAGGACTGGCCGCTCTGGTCCTGGCTGTCGCTGGCCTCAAGTGCCGTGTTGTTCACGGCGTTCGTGGCGTACGAGGCCAGGCTGGCGGCGCGGGGCGGTGCGCCGCTGATCGCACCGCGTGTGCTGCGGATTCCCGGCATGGGCCGGGCGATCGTGCGCATTCTGCTCGTGATGGGCGTGAACGCGGGCTTCCTGTTCACGCTGACCCTGCACTTCCAGGGCGGCCTCGGGCACAGCGCGCTGCGCGCGGGCCTGACCTTCGCACCGACCGCCGCGGTGTTCGGCGCGATCGGGCTGACCTGGCGACGCTGGCCCCGGCGCGTCCAAGGGGCGCTCATTCCCGCCGGGTTCGCGCTGGCCGCCGTGTCGGTGGCGGCGGTGGGGCTGGTGCTCCGCGACGGCGGCGACGGCGGATTCTGGCTCTATGTGGCCTTTGCGGGCGTCGGCGCTGGTCTGGCGCTCGGCTTCAGCCCCACGCTCACCGGCGCGCTCGCGACCGTACGGCAGGAGGACGCGGCGGACGCCAGCGGACTACTCGCCACGGTCACCCAGCTCGGGCAGCTGATCGGGGTCGCCACCTTCGGCACGCTGTTCCTCAACCGCCTTGAGAGCGCGGGTGCGCTCGCAGGGGCGCAAGGGTCTGCCGATGCGCTCCTCGTGTGCGCTTATGCGCTGGCCGCGGCGGCCGCTGTGGGCGCCGTGTCCGGACTGGTACGCGCGCGTCGCTGACCCATTTGCATGACCGTGGCAGAATCGAGCGGGCCGGAAGGGGGTCCCAACACCGGCGATGAGCGCCGACGGGAGGGAGACGCCTGATGCCTGCGAGCATCCTCGAGGAGGTCAACGACCTGCTCGACGTGGCCGAGGCACAGGGCTACGACTGGCTGCCGGAATACGCGCTCCGCTTCACCTGCCCCCCGAACGAGGCCCCTTTCGGCCCCGCTGCCCTGAATTGCCCGTCCTGCGGTTCCGCCCACGTCGCCCAGGTACTCGGCGACAACGGCGGAATCTCCTATGTGTGCACGGCCTGTGGCCACAGCTGGAGCTGATCGATGGGTGCACACAGGCGGAAATGCGACTGGTGCGGCAGTGGTACGCCGATCGTCCGCGACATGGAACCAGTCAACTCCGAGTACCAGTACTGGTGCGAGGAGTGCGCGCGGGCGCTGATCATAAAGGGCGACCCGATCGAGACGTACCGCGAACTCGAGGGCGAGCCGATCTATGGCCGGCTGCTCGACGAGCACTGCACGCTCAAGCGCTTCTACTCCTTCGCGACGGCCTGAGTTCCGGCCTGAGCCTCGGCCTGAGTTCCGCTCTGGGCCTCGGTGCTCGCCGCCTCCGTCGTACGCAGCCGGAGCGCGGCCAACGTCAGGAACGCGAGACCGAACAGGGCGTAGCCGGCCGAGAGCAGGAACTGCCCGGGATTCTGGTCGAGTTCATGGCGGACAGACATGCTGCTGCCCGAGTGCGGCACCCACCACAGCGAGAACGAGTAGAAGACCAGGAACGCCACCGAGGTCAGCGCGAGGAGCCGTCGGCTGCCCGAGCGGCGGACCTCCGCGATCAGCAGGATCAGCGCGGGCACCGCCCACACCCAGTGGTGCGACCAGGACACCGGGCTGATCAGCAGGGCGGTCATCCCGCAGGCGATGGTGGCCCAGGCGACCCGGTCGCGCAGCAGCAGGGCCACCGCGACGGTCAGCCCGGCCACGGCGACCAGAGCGGCCGCGGCCGCCCACCACAGGCCGGGGTCGGCGGTGTGCAGCAGCCGGGCCACGACACCGCGCAGCGACTGGTTGGCGGTGTCCTCGGCCTTGCCCGGCCGGTTCGCCGAGAAGATCATCTCGGTCCAGAAGCGGCGCGAGTCGTACGGCAGGACGACCGCGCTCGCCGCCGAGACCAGCACGCAGGTCCCGGTCGCCACGGCCGCCTGACGGAGCCGGGGGTTCCACCAGCGCTGTCCCGCGCGGATCAGACGTACCGCCTGAACCACACCCGCGAGGAAGAGCATCACCGCGAACAGCGCGGGCGTGAGCTTGATCGCGGCCGCGATGCCGATGCCGATGCCGGCCCAGCGGTTGTCGATCCGCCGGGTCAGGTCCCACAGGACGAGCAGCGCGAGCAGCAGATTGATCTGGCCGTACCGCAGCGTCGTCCACACCGGCTCGCTCCACACCAGGAGCGCGGACATCCACAGCGCGACGACGAAGCGCCGCCCGCGCTGCTGCAGGGACGGCAGCCGCAGGCAGTTCCCGACCAGGCGCAGGGCGAGGTACACCACACCGAGGACGAGCAGCAGGTTGAAGCCGGTGGCGAGGGTGCGCATCAGCGGTACGGAGAGCAGCGTCAGCGGCGTGAACAGCAGGGCTGCGAACGGCGGGTAGGTGGTCGGCAGCTCGTGCTCGGTGGCCAGCATCGCGTAGAGGTCGCCGCCCTGGCGGACGGTCATGCCCTCCGCGCGGTAGACCATCACGTCGAGCAGGGTCACCCCGGCCAGGCGCTGGACGATCCAGAACGCGGTGAAGGAGAGCAGGCAGACGGCCAGGGCCGTCAGCACGCCGCGTCTGCTCGGCGCCCCGGCGCCCCAGTCCCGCTCGCTCTGCCGCCGGTCCTCGTTCGTCTTCGGGACTGCCCGCACCACAGTGGTCACGCGATACGACAGTACCTGGTGGGTGGGGCACTGCCAGGGGCCAGGACAAACGATTTGGTGCAGGGACGGGTTGCCCGTTAATGTTGTCGACGTCGCCGAGGGCAAGGCCCGGGGCGGCACGCAGTGAGGGGCTATAGCTCAGTTGGTAGAGCACCTGCATGGCATGCAGGGGGTCAGGAGTTCGAATCTCCTTAGCTCCACAGTGAATCCCGTCCGATCGCATCGATCGGACGGGATTTTTGCGTTTCCCGGGATCTTCCGCCGCCCCTGGGACGGTCATTGACGCGCGGCTGCAACCTCCCGGCCTGCCCAGCGCACTGAAAGGGTAAGGACGGTCCGCACCCGTGGGCCGGGAGAGGGGCGGGGGATGACGTCGGACGAGGAGCCGCTGCACGCCTTCATCGAGGCGAGACGCGGCGCGCTGTTCCGAAGCGCCTATCTGCTCTGCGGCAACCGGGACGAGGCCGAGGACCTGGTCCAGGCGACGCTGGTGAAGGTGGTGCTCGGCTGGCGCAGGCTGCGTCGCCTCGACAACGTCGAGGCATACGCCAGAAAGACGTTGGTCAATACGTTCATCGCCGGCCGCCGTCGGTTCTGGCGGTGGGAGCAGGCGTACGGCGAACTGCCCGACCGCCCCGCACCGGCTGGAGACCCCGAGAGCGCGCTGGCGCTGCGCGCGGCGATGGCCGGGCTGAACCCGCGGCAGCGGGCCGTGCTGGTCCTGCGCTACTGGGAGGACCTGAGCGTGCAGGACACCGCGCAACTGCTCGGCATGCGGGAGAACACCGTCAAGAGCCACACGGCACGGGGGCTGGAGGCGCTTCGCGCCGTGATGCGGGAGGAGTACGTATGAACGGCGACGAGAACGCGGCGGTGAAGGCCCTGCTCACGCGGGTGGCGGAGGAGGCGGGGCCGTCGCGGGGGTCCGATCAGGCGGTGTACGGACGGGCCGCACGGCTGCGTTGGCGCAGGCGTGCCGCCCTGACCGCGGTCGGTGCCGTGGTGGTCACCGGCGTACCGGTGTTCCTGGCGAACGGCGCCGGACCGCAGGGGGCGGGTCCCGCGGCCTCCACGGGTCGGGCAGCGGAGCTCGCGAAGCTGCTGCCCGCGGGAGTGGGGAAGATCGAGGAGGTCTCCTGGCCGGACGGGCCGAAACCGGTGGGCCCGCTCGACGGCCACTACGCGGTGCGCCGGGACGGCGGGGTCGGTCATCTGACGGTCACGGTGATGACGCCGGAGGAGGTCGATGCCAAGGAGGGGCTTCCGGAGGACTTCTGCGCTCCCGGAGCGGGCAACACGCCTCCGGACGACTGCACCAGCGAGCGGTTGCCGAACGGCCGGGGCCTGTCGATCTGGCAGGAGACGGACGCGAAGGTGCTCTGGGGCGAGAGGTTCACGGCCTGGCTGAACCTGCCGGATGGCGGGGTGCTGACCATCAGCGACGCCGAAGGATTCCTGGGCGAGGGCAGGCGGCTGGGCCCGCTCCTCGACGCTCCGCCGCTCACCCGCACACAGCTGCGCGATCTGGCCCTCCGGCCCGAGCTGCTGCCCTCTTGAAGTGACGTGCGGGGAGTGACGTGCGTGGAGTGACGCGAGGACGGGCCGTCCGATCGGGCGGCCCGTCCTCGCGTTGTCCCCGGGCGTACGTCGACGTCTTGTGCGCGGGCGTACGTGGCCGGCCGGGCCTCAACTCCGGCCGCTGTCCAGGGCCTTGCGGTCCGGGGCGCTCAGGAGTGCGGGACGGGACGGGGGCTCGCCCGGTGTGCGCTCCAGGCGGAGGGCGAGTGCGGGGCAGCGGCGTACGGCGCGCTGGGCCCGTCCCCGGAGCGGCAGCGGGACCGCGGCGTCGGCGACGGACGGGAAACCGTCCGGGCCGAGCCGGATCAGTTCGGGGACGATGTCCGCACACAGGCCGTGGCCCTGGCAGAGGGTCCAGTCGACCGCCAGCTTCTCGCCGCTCGGCAGGCCGAGCTCCTGCTGCCCCGGCGCGGGCAACGGCAGTACGCCGCTGGTCTCGCGGCCGCAGCCGCCGCTCAGGACATGCGCGGCAAGATCGTCCTTGAAGGCGGAGAGGGTGGAGTCGATGAAGCGCGCGGCGCCGTCCGGGTGCTTGCAGGCGCCGCGGCCGTTCACCGCGCGCGTGACCTCGCGCAGCGCCTCCAGGGCGGCGGGGCCGCCGCCGGCCAGCAGATCGGCGAGCCCGGCCGCCGCCGCGGGCAGGCCGAGCCGGCAGGGGCCGCACTGGCCCGAGCTCTCGGCGGCCAGCCACTGGGCCACCCGCAGGGCCTCGCCCAGCGGGCAGGTCTCGGGGCCGATCGGCAGCACCGCGCCCGCGCCGAGCGCGCCGCCGAGAGCCTCGAGCGAGGCGCGCGAGACCACGGCGTCGTGCGCGGTCAGGGAGTCCAGCCAGGCGCCGTGGTAGCCGCCGGTCAGCACGCCCTGCGGGAGCGGCGGGGCCCCGGCCAGCTGCAGGACGTAGCGCAGCGGTACCCCGGTGGGAACCTCGACGACCATGGGGCGGGCCACCGCTCCGGAGAGCGTGAGCAGCACCGTGCCGGGCTCCTCGAAGAGGCCGGTGTGCCGGTAGCGGGCGGCGCCGATCCGGGCGGCGACCGCGAGCTGGGCGAACGTCTCGGCGTTCGACAGGAGGGTCGGGGCCCCGCCCACGCCCGAGTCGGACGCGCGGACCTTGCGGCCCGGCGGGAGCGCGGGGCCGCCGTCGGCGGAGCGGACCAGGGCCGAGGCCTCGCCAGTGACCATGCGCTCGGGATTGCGCTGCACGCGCGCGCGTATGGCGGCGTTTCTGCGGTTGGACAGACCTCGTTCCGCGAGGGCCGCGCTCATCGAGGCCTCGGTGGAGTCGCGGGTCACACCGATGACAAGAGTGCGCGCACCGAGCGCTTCGGCGGCAAGGAGGGCGCCGTCGAGGATGAGGTGCGGGGCGCGGTTGATCAGGACGGTGTCCTTGCGGCAGGCGGGCTCGTCCTCGCTGCCGTTGACGACCACGACGGGACGTACGCCCCGCTTGATGGCCGCCTCGGCGACCGCGCGCAGCTTCCGGGCGAAGGGGAAGCCCGCCCCGCCGCGGCCGCGCAGGGCGATCTCGTCCGCGAGGGCGGCGAGACGCTCGCCGCGCACGGGTTCGAGGGGCCCGTGCACCTTCAGGTGCATCGACAGGTCGAGCCGCTCCACGAGGTCGAAGCCGGAGGTCAGCTGGGGGAGGCCGACGACGCGGACCTCGGGGACATCGGGCAGGGGCGCGTTCAACGGCGGCCTCCGGTGGCGCTGTGCGTGCTCGGGGTGGACGGCGTGGTCCAGGGGCTGCCTGCGCTGGGGGGTTGGAAGGGGGCGGGGGGTGTGCCGGGCAGGGGAGTGGTGTCGGTGAGGCTGTCGTACAGCGGGGTGTCGCTGCTGCCTGTGCTGCCTGTGCTGCCGGTGCTTGCGGTGTTGCTCGTGCTGTAGGGGTCGTAGGCGGGGGTCCCGCCGGTGTCGCAAGGGTCGTAGGCGACGGGTTGGTAGGTGGGGGTTGCTCCGGTGTCGTACGGGTCGTAGGCGACCGGTGCGTATCCGGGCGGCTCGTCCGTCGCCGAGTGGGCCTCGGTCGGCAGGGGCGGCGAGGGGGCGGGCCAGCGAGGTTCCGGGGCGGGGCGGGCGCCGGGGGCGGCGGAGACCGCGCGGTAGGCGGCCGCCATGCCGGTGGGGCCCGACGGGCCCGAGCCGAGAGCTTGTGGGAGGGCCTCGTACAGGCCGGGCGACGGGGGCTCGAAAGGGCCGTGCCGCGGCGGGAGTTGGGACGGGAGCTCGGACAGCTCCGGAGGCGTCTCGGCGGCCGCAAGGCCGGGCAGGGGCGCGGTGCGGCGGGCCGGGGGCTCCTGTGGGGAGCGGGCGGACGCCGCGTCCGGCACGGGCCGCAGCAGCGCGAGGATGCGGGCGGCGACCTTCCGCTTGATCGGCAGCGGGGCGCTGCGCAGGGCGATCGCCCCGGCGACGGCGGCCAGGCACAGGCAGTACAGGGTCACCACCCACGGCTTCGGCTCCCGGCCCGCGTACAGGCCGTGCACCAGGGCCGAGCACCAGGCCGGGTAGGCCAGCATGTGCAGTGCCCGCCAGCGGCCCGCCACCCGCGCGGGCGAGGCGAAGGCGCTGCGCAGGGCCCCGGTGACGCCGGTCGCCACCATGAGCAGGCCCGCGAGGGAACCGAAGCCGATGAGCCCGGACGTACCGCGCACGCCGAGCGAGAACGGGACCAGGGCGCCGAGCAGCGACACATGGTCGAGGGCGATCTTGACCGTGCCGTGCAGCAGCAGGAAGCCGATCGAGGCGACCGCGGTGGCCCGGTGCACGCCCTGGGCGAGCAGTCGCTGTCTGCTGCTGAGGAAGAGCCGGTCGGAGGCGACCAGGCCCCACACCACGGAGCAGGTCAGCGCCACGAGCGAGAGCACTCCGGTGGTGAAGTCCAGGGCGGTGCGAAATCCGTCACCGGCGACGAGGACGGTCACGGGTATCAGCAGTAGTAATGCCGTCGATAAGACCCCGCGCGTGATGCGGCTCAACTCGCGAGGGGCACCGGAAGCGATCTTGTGATGAGGGCTTCGGGAGATTCGGGAGATTCGAGAGTTCATGGGGGTGACTCCGGATGGTTCGAAAAGTTCGTCCCGCTGCCGCATGCTAAGTGGCTCCATACCGGCCGGTACGGGGTTTGAGTTATTGCGTCGTTATCAAGTGGCGATCGTGCTGTGGTGTTGCCCCGGTACAAGGCGGTACGCCGAGTAACCCCGCACCCGGTGGGGTCCGGCCAGAAGCTCGATGCGGGCCCTGGAGGCGCTGCGGTACCCTGACGCCATGCGTGCCGTACGCCTTCTGCTTAGCGAGCCGCGCTGAAGAGTCCCGACCACTGGCCGTCGTAGCCAGGGCGGTCGGAGTCAGCGCGGCGTCCCCTCCTGTGCGAGGGGATTTTTCATTTCGGCTGTACGTCGCAGCCGAGACCGCCGGCAGAGACGATCGATGGAGCCTTAAGGATCATGAGCGAGACGAATTCGGCTGCCGAAGTCGCAGCCCCTCACCGCTATACGGCTGCCATGGCGGCCGACATCGAGGCACGCTGGCAGGACTTCTGGGACGCCAACGGCACGTACGCGGCCCCCAACCCCACCGGTGACCTGGCCGGCGACGCCGAAGTCGTCGCCCGGCCCAAGAAGTTCATCATGGACATGTTCCCGTACCCCTCCGGTGCGGGCCTGCACGTCGGCCACCCGCTGGGCTACATCGCCACCGACGTCTTCGCCCGCTTCCAGCGGATGACCGGCCACAACGTCCTGCACACGCTGGGCTTCGACGCCTTCGGCCTGCCCGCCGAGCAGCACGCGGTCGCCACCGGCACGCACCCGCGTGTGTCGACGGAAGCCGCCATGGACAACATGAAGAGCCAGCTGCGCCGGCTGGGTCTGGGTCACGACAAGCGCCGCTCGATCGCGACGATCGACCCGGAGTACTACAAGTGGACCCAGTGGATCTTCCTGCAGATCTTCAACTCCTGGTACGACGCGGACGCGCAGAAGGCCCGCCCGATCGACGAGCTGGCCGCCCAGTTCGAGAGCGGTGAGCGTGTCGTCCCGGCAGGCGAAGCGGGCGCCACGCGCGCGTGGAGCGAGCTGACTGCCGCCGAGCGTGCCGACGTGCTGACCGGTTACCGCCTGGCGTACGCCTCGGACGCCCCCGTCAACTGGTGCCCCGGCCTGGGCACCGTACTGGCGAACGAGGAAGTGACCGCCGACGGCCGCTCCGAGCGCGGTAATTTCCCCGTCTTCAAGTCGAAGCTGCGCCAGTGGAACATGCGGATCACGGCGTACGCGGACCGCCTGATCGACGACCTGGACGCGCTGGACTGGCCCGAGGCCATCAAGCTGCAGCAGCGCAACTGGATCGGCCGCTCCGAGGGCGCCCGCGTCGACTTCCCCGTCGGCGACTCCGGCGCGATCACGGTGTTCACCACGCGCCAGGACACGCTGTTCGGCGCGACCTACATGGTGCTGGCGCCCGAGCATGAGCTGGTCGACAAGATCGTCCCGGCCGAGTGGCCCGCGGGCACGCACGACGTGTGGACCGAGGGGCACGCCACCCCGGCCGAGGCCGTCGCCAAGTACCGCGCGTTCGCGGCCGCCAAGTCCGACGTCGAGCGGCAGGCCGACGCCAAGGAGAAGACCGGCGTCTTCACCGGCGCGTTCGCGACCAACCCGGTCAGTGGCGAGCAGGTCCCGGTCTTCATCGCCGACTACGTGCTGATGGGCTACGGCACCGGCGCGATCATGGCCGTCCCGGCGCACGACACCCGTGACTTCGCCTTCGCGCGCGCCTTCGAGCTGCCGATGCGCTGCGTCGTCGAGCCTTCGGACGACCGCGGTACGGACCCGTCCACTTGGGACGACGCGTTCGTCTCGTACGACGCGAAGATCGTGAACTCGTCGAGTGCCGACATCGCCCTGGACGGCCTGGGCGTCGTCGAGGCCAAGGCCAAGATCACCGAGTGGCTGGCCGGGCGCGGCATCGGCGAGGGCACCGTCAACTTCCGGCTGCGCGACTGGCTGTTCAGCCGCCAGCGCTACTGGGGCGAGCCCTTCCCGATCGTCTACGACGAGGACGGCGTCGCGCACTCGCTGCCCGAGTCGATGCTGCCGCTGGAGCTGCCCGAGGTCGACGACTACACGCCGCGCACCTTCGAGCCGGACGACGCCGACACCTCTCCGGAGACGCCGCTGTCGCGCAACCAGGAGTGGGTCAACGTCCAGCTGGACCTGGGCGACGGCGTGAAGTCGTACCGGCGCGAGACCAACACCATGCCGAACTGGGCCGGTTCGTGCTGGTACGAGCTGCGCTACCTGGACCCGCACAACAGCGAGAAGCTGGTCGACCCGGCCATCGAGCAGTACTGGATGGGCCCGCGCGAGGGGCAGCCGACGGGCGGTGTCGACCTGTACGTCGGCGGTGCCGAGCACGCCGTGCTGCACCTGCTGTACGCGCGCTTCTGGTCCAAGGTGCTGTTCGACCTGGGCCACATCTCGTCGGCCGAGCCGTTCCACAAGCTGTACAACCAGGGCATGATCCAGGCGTACGTCTACCGGGACAGCCGCGGCTTCCCGGTGACGGCCGCCGAGGTCGAGGAGCGCGACGGCAAGTTCTTCTTCGAGGGCGAGCAGGTCAAGCGCGAGCTGGGCAAGATGGGCAAGTCCCTGAAGAACTCGGTCACTCCGGAGGACATCTGCGTCGAGTACGGCGCCGACACCCTGCGCCTGTACGAGATGGCGATGGGCCCCCTGGACGTCTCGCGGCCGTGGGACACGCGCGCGGTGGTCGGCCAGTACCGGCTGCTGCAGCGGCTGTGGCGCAACGTCGTGGACGAGGCGAGCGGTGAGGCCACCGTGGTCGAGGCCGACCCCGACGAGCCCATGCTGCGCGCCCTGCACAAGGCGATCGACGGCGTACGGCAGGACCTGGACGGGATGCGCTTCAACACCGCCATCGCCAAGGTCACCGAGCTGAACAACTACCTGACCAAGGTGGGCGGCGCGCTGCCGCGCAGCGTCGCCGAGCCGCTGGTGCTGCTGGTCGCGCCGCTGGCCCCGCACATCGGCGAGGAGCTGTGGCGCAAGCTGGGCCACAGCGACTCGGTGGTCCACCAGGACTTCCCGGTCGCCGACCCGGTGTACGCCGTTGCCGAGGCCGTGACCTGCGTCGTGCAGATCAAGGGCAAGGTCAAGGCGCGCCTGGAGGTCTCCCCGTCGATCTCCGACGAGGAGCTGGAGCAGCTGGCGCTGGCCGACGAGAAGGTCGTGGAGGCGCTGGGCGGCGCCGGGATCCGCAAGGTGATCGTGCGGGCGCCGAAGCTGGTGAACATCGTCCCCGCGTGATCGCTTCCGCGTGCTCCTGTCCGTGTGAGCACGCCCGTGTGAGCGCGGCCGTGTGATCGTTCCGGCGTGACCCGGTTTCTTCCCCTACGGGGAAGGTAGGGGCAGGTTGGGGGTTCGAAGGAACTCCCGGCCTGCCCCGGCGCGTTTACCGTGGAGGTGACGGCCCAGCCCAGGAGGAGCCCCGATGGAAGCAGTGATCGCCGTAGTGGCGCTGCTCTTTGTGCTGTTCGTGGCGCTGGGGGTGTTCGTCACGGTCAAGGTCGTGACGGCGGCCAAGCGCGGCGTGGACCGTACCGTGGCGCAGGCCCGGCGCACCGTGGAGGACACGCAGCTGCGGGCCAGGACCTTTGCCCAGCCGGGGCCCGCGGGCGAGCTCGCGCAGCTGCGGCTGAAGCTGCGCACGTCGATGCGGGCCACCCAGGACGCACTGGGCGCTGGCATCGCGGAGGATGCCTCGCTGCAGGAATCCATGCGGCTCTTCGAGCGGCTCAGCGCGCACGGTCACGAGCTCGACGACGCGCTGCGGCTCCTGGAGCGCGAGCCCGACAAGGGCAGGCTCGGCGAGCGGCTGCCCGAGCTCCGGGAACGTACGCAACAGATCACTGACGCGGCGGACTCGCTGCGCTGGGCGGCCCGGGACCGGGCCCGGAAGTTCGCGGACGACGACCTGGCGGACCTGGGGCGGCAGATCGACGTCGAATCGGGGGCGCTGCGGCACTGGGACGCCGTTCCGGAGGCCGGAACCCACGGCTCGGGGACGGGCGCGGCATCCGGGAGCGCCGGCCCGGCGCCGAAGACCTGGCCGGAGCCGACCCTGGTGGACGGCCCCGCGGCACCTGCCGAGCAGACCTGGCCCGAGCAGGCCAGGGCGAGTGACGACGACGGTCCGCAGGCGATCGCGCCGAGCCGTCCGGTGACGTACCCCTGGCAGAAGCAGGCGCGTCCCGAAGGCACCACCTGACCGAGTCCCGGGCGGCGCTCCGGCCGGCGCCTCGGTCGGAGTTCCGGCCGGACGGGGCCGGGCTGCCGCCCGTGTGCCGGGGCAGGTAATCTCCAGCTCATGTCCCGCCATGTCGCGATCGTCACTGATTCAACGGCCTACCTGCCGCAGCGGGCGATGGAGCGGCACGGCATCACCGCGGTTCCGCTGACCGTGGTCCTCGGCGATCAGGCGCTCGAAGAGGGCACCGAGATCTCGGCCCGCTCGCTGGCCCTCGCGCTGCAGAAGCGGCGTCCGGTGACGACTTCCCGTCCCAGCCCCGAACAGTTCGCCGCCGCCTATCGCGCGGCCGCCGACGCGGGGGCCACCGCGATCGTCTCACTGCATCTGTCGGCGGAATTCTCCGGTACGTACGACGCCGCGGTGCTTGCCGCGAAGGAAGCTCCGGTGCCGGTGCGGGTGGTGGACACCGGCATGGTCGCGATGGCGCTGGGCTTCTGCGCACTGTCGGCCGCGGAGGCCGCGGAGGCGGGGGGCACGGTCGACGAGGCGGTCGCCGCCGCGGAGAAGCGGGCCGCCTCGACTGCCGCGTACTTCTACGTCGACACCCTGGACTATCTGCGCCGCGGCGGGCGGATCGGCGCCGCGCAGGCGCTGCTCGGCTCGGCCCTCGCGGTGAAGCCGCTGCTAGAGCTGGACGGTGGGCGGATCGAGCTGCTTGAGAAGGTACGTACGGCGTCCAAGGCGATCGCCCGGCTCGAGGAGATCGTGGCGGCGCGGGCCGGGACGAGCCGGGTCGACATCGCGGTGCACCACCTGGCGGCGCCGGAGCGGGCGGCCGCGCTTGCGGAGCGGTTGCGGGAGCGGGTGCCCGGCCTTGGGGAGCTGCATGTGAGCGAGGTGGGGGCGGTGATCGGGGCGCATACGGGGCCCGGGTTGTTGGGGGCTGTGGTTTCGCCTCGGTGAGGGGTGTGGTTTCGGGGTGGCGGGGGCTGCGACGGGGACTGCGATCGTCGGTCTGGTTCCGGATCCGTGTGACGTGACGTGACGTGACGTGACGTGACGTGACGTGACGTGACGTGACGTGACGTGACGTGACGTGACGTGTGAGTGGGGCCTTTGTGGCTCGTGTGGGTGACCGAGTTATCCACAACTGCTGGGTATTCCCCGGGAATTGAGCAAGATCAGCAAGCTTGGGGCGAGTTGCCTAGCGTCGCGGGCATGACTCCTCGATCTTCTGTCGCCAGCAGTGGCCCCGGACGTGGACCGGCCTCCGACGGCCGGGTCCGGCGCCGTCCCCTCCAGGTGCGTGGGCGCGCCCGACGCCGGCATGCCTCGGCCGAGCGTCTGCGGCTGCGGGCGGAGGCGATGTTCGACCAAGCCGCGCGGGGATCGGGTGGGGCGTCGGGCGGGGTATCGGCCCGGGCTGCGCCTGAGTCGCTGCCTGCTGAGTCGCCTGGTGCTGCTGTCGATGGCCCCGAGGTGACTGCGGGTGCGGGTGCAGGTGTGGCTGCTGCTGAGGCTGAGGCGACCGCGGGCTTGAGCTCGTACGCCCCCTCGGCTGCCGGTGAGGAGAGGGCGCCGGTGCGTCGGGCCCAGGTGGCCCGCCTGTGGCCGGCTGTGCGGGAACGGCTGCCGTTGTGGCTGCAGTTGAGGTGCGGGCTGGAGCGCGGCAGCCTGGTCGCGCTGGCCGCGGTCCTGGTGCTCGCGGCCGGGTTCGCGGTGCAGCACTTCTGGTCGGGGCGGCCGCAGGCGGTGCGGGCGCCGGAGGTGGTGCGCGGCAGTGGTGCGGGCGCAGGCGCGGGAGACATGGCGGCGGCCGGAGCGGGCTCGGAGGCCGGGGATGCCCCGTCTTCGGTGGCGGCCGGGCCGGGAGTCGGGGGTGGTCCCGGTGACCGGATCGTCGTGGACATCGGCGGCAAGGTGCGCAGGCCCGGCATTCACCGACTGCCGCCGGGCTCACGGGTCGAGGACGCGCTGCGGGCGGCGGGCGGGGTGCGGTCGGGCACGGATCTCAGGGGGATCAACCGGGCTCGGGTGCTGGTGGACGGCGAGCAGGTGGTCGTCGGGGCTGCCCCCGGCGCCGCTCCTCCTGTCGCCGGCTCCGGCTCTGGGTCCGGAGCCGGTGCGGGACCGGCGGGCGGCGTGGTCGGCCTCAACTCCGCCACCGCCGAGCAGTTGGACACGTTGCCGGGGGTCGGGCCGGTTCTGGCCCAGCACATCATCGACTACCGCACCGAGCACGGAGGCTTCCGTTCCGTCGAGGAACTGCGCCAGGTGAACGGCATCGGCGACCGCCGCTTCGCGGATCTGCGGAACGCGGTACGGCCATGAGGCGCCCGGCAGTTCACGAGGCGGCCGAGCACCGGCTCGGCGCCTCGCACCCCCGGCAGGAAGGACCGGCCGACCTCCGCCTGGTGCCTCCCGCGCTGGCGGCCTGGGGCACGGCCGCCGTGGCGCTGGGGGGGTCCGCGCGGTGGACCACTGTGGTGGTGGCGGCCTGTGTGGCGCTTGCGATGGGGCTGTTGGTCGTGGAAGTGGTGCGAGGAAGGCGGGGGGCGGCTTCTGAGGGGGATGTGGGTGAGGGGCGTGCGGGCGGGCCCGGGGTGGACCGGGCCGGTGGTTCGATGGGGGGATCGCATGCCGGACCGGTTCGGGGCTTCGGAGCCGCGGCGGGCGGTGGGTGGGGCCGGCTCTCCGTGGCCGCAGCCGTGGCTCTGCTGTGTGCCGGAGCGGCGGCCGCGTCCGCCGGGCTGCACGCGGCGGACCTGCACCGTGGGCCGCTGCCCGACCTCGCCCGTCAATACGCGTACGCCACCGTCGAGTTGGAGGTCACGGAGGATCCCCGGCTGTCCCGCCCGCGCGTACAGGGCGATCGCTTGCCCCGGCCGGGCGTCGTGCTCAAGGCAGACGTCACGCGGGTCGTCACACGCGACGGCGCAGCGACCACGGCTCGGACTCCCGTCCTGCTCCTGGCCCGTGAGCCCACTCCCGGTGAGCCCGGAGAACGCGAGGCCGACACCCGTGGGAGGCCAAGCGGTGCGGGAGCCGCCGACCCCGCGGGCAGCCACGCTCCCGCGGCCCGCGACAGCAGTACAGGCCCCACCTCCTGGCTCGGCCTGCTCCCCTCCACCCGGCTCCGGCTGAGTGTGCGGCTCGCTCCGCCGTTGCCCGGCAGTGACCGGATCGCGGCCGTCCTGCGCGTGCCGGAAGGTGAACCGCCGCACATCATCGGGCAGCCCACTGCCCTCCAACGCACCGCGGGCAGGCTGCGCGCCGGGCTGCGCGAGGCCACCGACGGGCTGGCGCCGGACGCCCGTGCGCTGTTGCCGGGGCTCGTGGTCGGGGATACCTCGCGCGTTCCGATCGAGCTGCAGGACGCGTTCCGGGCCACTGATCTCACCCACCTCCTGGCCGTCTCAGGAAGCAACCTCACCATCGTCCTCGCGCTGCTGATCGGCCCGCCCGGCACCGCGATGCGTGCCGAGCGACGGGGCCTCGCGCCACGGCTCGGCATCTCGCTGAGAGCCACCGCCCTGCTCGGCGGGGCGCTCACCCTCGGCTTCGTCATCGTCTGCAGACCCGACCCGAGCGTGCTGCGCGCCGCCGCCTGCGGGCTGATCGTGCTGCTCGCCATCGGCACGGGGCGGCGCCGGTCACTGATCCCGGCCCTGGCCACCGCGGTCCTGGTCCTGGTGCTGTACGACCCCTGGCTGGCCCGCAGTTACGGCTTCCTGCTCTCCGTCCTCGCCACCGGCGCCCTGCTCACCCTCGCCCCGCGCTGGAGCCAGGCCCTGCAGCGCCGCGGGGTGCCGCCCAGGCTCGCCGAGGCGCTCGCCGCGGCCGCCGCTGCCCAGGCCGTCTGCGCTCCCGTCGTCGCTGTGCTGGCCGCCCGGGTCAGTCTGGTGGCGGTGCCCTGCAACCTGCTCGCCGAGTTCGCGGTGGCGCCGGCCACGGTGCTCGGCTTCGCGGCCCTGGCCGTGACACCGCTGGCGCTGCCGGCCGGTAAGGCGCTGGCCTGGTGCGCCGGTTGGCCCACGGGGTGGATCGCCGACATCGCCCGCACCGGCGCCGCTCTGCCGGGGGCCGGGGTGGACTGGCCGGGAAGTTGGCGGGGCGCGTTCCTGCTGGCGGTCGTCACCGTGGTCGTCGTCCTGCTCGGCCGCAGACTCCTCAGGCACCGTCTGGCTACCCTGGCCTGCGCCCTGCTCCTGCTCCTCGTAGTGCTCCGCCCGGTCCCGCTGACCCGCATGATGACCGGCTGGCCGCCGCCCGGCTGGCGCTTCGCGATGTGTGACGTCGGGCAGGGCGATGCCACCGTCCTCTCGACCGGCGCGGGCACCGCGGTGGTCATCGACGCGGGCCCGGACCCGGTTCTCGTCGACCGCTGCCTGCGCTCGCTCGGTGTCACGCGCATCCCACTCTTGCTGCTCACTCACTTCCACGCGGATCACGTCGCGGGGCTGCCCGGTGTCCTGCGCGGCCGCGCGGTCGGCGCGATTCAGGCGACGGGGCTCCAAGAACCGTGGGACCAGGCCGAGTTCGTACGCGTCCAGGCCGCCGCTCACCGTGTCCCGATGGTCCAGGCGGCAGCGGGGGAGCGGCGCCGGGCCGGGCCGGTGCGCTGGCAGGTCCTCTGGCCCCCCACGGCCGCCATGCCCGCCCCCGCTCCCGAGGGCCCCAACGACGCCAGCGTCACCCTTCTGGTGCGCACCGCGGGAGTGACCCTGCTGCTCACCGGAGACCTCGAACCACCCGCTCAGGAGGCGCTGTTGCGCACCGCCCCGGCCCTGCCGCCCATCGACGTCCTCAAGGTCGCCCACCACGGCTCCGCCTACCAGGACCCCGCTTTCCTGGACCGAGTCCGACCACGGCTCGCGCTGATCTCCTGTGGGACGGGCAATCCGTACGGACACCCCTCACCCCGCACGATCGAGGCGCTGCGGTCCTCGGGTGCGGCCGTCCTGCGTACGGACACGGACGGCGCGATCGCGGTGACCGGAGCGGGCTCCGCCCTGCGCGCGGTGCCCACCGGGGGAGCGCACCGGCAACCGCCCCACCGCGCCGCGGCACGCCAAGGCCAAGACCAAGCCCCAGGTGGTGAGTTCATGCGCGCCTCCCCAGCCACGCAAGGAGTGACCGTGCTGGCGCGTCGGCCCCACCCGAGGCGACGCCCGAAGCCGTCCCCGCTGTCCCCACCGTGCCCGCCATCCCTGCCATGCCCACCGTCCCCACCGGACCCCGGCCACCGCCTGGTCGCCGACGCCGCATCCGGGCCAGACTGGTCCCATGGATCACAACTGGACCGAGGCCTACCTGCGCCGGATCGGTGCGGAGCGGCCTGCCGTACCGACTGCCGGGGCCCTGCGCGACCTGCATCTGCGGCACTTGCGCACGGTCCCCTTCGAGAATCTCTCCATCCACCTCGGCGAGGACATCGAGCTCACCGAGCAGGCCCTGGTCGCCAAGGTCGTGGACGCCCGCCGAGGAGGCTTCTGCTACGAACTGAACGGGGCCTTCGCCCAGTTGCTGCGCTCCCTCGGCTTCCAGGTGACGCTGCTCCAGGCCCGCGTGTACGGCTCCGAGGGGCGTCTCGGCATTCCGTACGACCACATGGCGCTGCGGGTGGACACCTCGGAGGGGCCCTGGCTCGCCGACATCGGGTTCGGCTCGCACAGTCACCTCCCGCTGGCCCTCGACGAGCGGGGCGAGCAGGAGGATCCCGGCGGTACGTTCCGGATCGCCGACGCCCCCGCGGGGGATCTCGACGTCCTCAAGGACGGCAAGCCGGAGTTCCTCCTGGACCGGCGCCCGCGCGAACTCGAGGAGTTCAAGAGCGGCGCCTGGTACCACCGCACCTCGCCCGACTCGCACTTCACCCGGTCGCTGGTCTGCTCCCTGCTCACCGAGCACGGCCGGGTGACGCTCAGCGGCCGCACCCTGACGACCACCGTCGACGGCGAGCGGAAGACCGAGGAACTCAGCACCGACGCCGAAGTCTTCACGGCCTACCGGGAACACTTCGGGATCGCCCTCGACCGGCTCCCCGAGCAGCCCAAGCGCTGACCTGCGGCAGCTCCCTACGGCTCCTCGCGCCAGCCCTCGTACTCCGCGGCGAACTCGTCGAGCGCCGCGGGGTCGAGCCGCCCGTCGGCGTCCGCGAGGACGACCAGCCACTGGGCGTCCTCGGCGTCGTCCTCGCCGGCCAGGGCGTCCCGAAGGATCTGCGGCTCCTCGCCGACGCCGAAGCGCTCGGCGAGCTCCCGCGCCACCTCCTCCGCGGCATCGCGGTCCGGCAGCACCAGCACATGTCGTACGTCACTCACGTGCACATTCTCGCCCACGCGCCGGACCGGCCCGCACGCAGCCCGCCCCGGTATCCCGGCCCGCACCGGACTGTCAGTCCCCCGTGGGATCCTTGACGGCAATGGCCAGGAACCCCGCAAACGACAATCCGCTCGCCCCCGTCACCATCGCGGTGGGCCAGGAGGATCTGCTGCTCGACCGTGCCGTGCAGCAGGTCGTGGCCGCTGCCCGAGCGGCCGACGCCGACACGGACGTGCGTGACCTCACCCCCGACCAACTGCAGCCCGGCACCCTCGACGAGCTGACCAGCCCCTCGCTCTTCGCCGAGCGCAAGGTCGTCGTGGTGCGGAACGCGCAGGATCTGTCCGCCGACACGATCAAGGACGTCAAGACCTACCTCGGCACCCCCGCCGAGGAGATCACCCTCGTCCTGCTGCACGCCGGCGGCGCCAAGGGCAAGGGTCTGCTCGACGCGGCGCGCAAGGCGGGCGCCCGCGAGGTGGCCTGCCCGAAGATGACCAAGCCGGCCGACCGGCTCGCGTTCGTCCGGAGCGAGTTCCGGGCGCTGGGCAGGTCCGCGACGCCCGAGGCCTGCCAGGCCCTGGTCGACTCCATCGGCAGCGATCTGCGCGAGCTGGCGAGCGCCGTGTCCCAGCTGGTCGCGGACGTCGAGGGCACGATCGACGAGGCGATCGTGGGCCGGTACTACACGGGCCGCGCCGAGGCCTCCAGCTTCACCGTCGCCGACCGGGCGGTGGAGGGCAGGGCCGCCGAGGCGCTGGAGGCGCTGCGCTGGTCCCTGTCCACCGGCGTCGCCCCCGTGATGATCACCAGCGCGCTGGCCCAGGGCGTCCGCGCCATCGGCAAGCTCTCCTCGGCCCGCGGCGGCCGCCCCGCCGACCTCGCCCGGGAGCTGGGCATGCCGCCCTGGAAGATCGACCGGGTCCGCCAGCAGATGCGCGGCTGGACGCCGGACGGCGTCGCGGCCGCCCTCAAGGCCGTCGCCGAGGCGGACGCGGGCGTGAAGGGCGGCGGGGACGACCCGGAGTACGCCCTGGAGAAGGCGGTCGTCACGGTGGCCCGGGCGGCCCGCTCCCGGGGCGCCCGCTGAGCCCCGAGCCCAGCACCTGCTTGCCCTTGTACGGGCAGCACAAAGGCCCCGCCCGAAGTCCTGGGGAGGACATCGGCCGGGGCCTTTGCTTGAAGCTTTGGTGCGCCGCACCCGCGTGGCGAACGCAGGCCGTGTGCGGCACGGGGGTGCCGGTCAGGAGCGGAAGAGAGGGCCCGCTTGATCCGTCCCGGCGATCACATCAGGTGAGCTCGGCGGAGTCGGTGAGACTCAGCAGAGCTCGAGTTCAGGAGCTCAGCCCTTGAGGGAGGCAACCTTGGTCGCAAGCGCCGACTTCTTGTTGGCGGCCTGGTTCTTGTGGATGACACCCTTGGAGACAGCCTTGTCGAGCTGACGGTTGGCGGCGCGAAGGGCCGTGGTGGCCTTCTCGACGTCACCCGCGGCGGCAGCCTCACGGGCCTTGCGGACAGCGGTCTTGAGCGACGACTTGACGGCCTTGTTGCGCAGGCGCGCCTTCTCGTTGGTCTTGTTCCGCTTGATCTGGGACTTGATGTTCGCCACGAAAGAGCCTTTTCAGGTTCGATGATTCTTCATTGGGTGTGCCTCCTCGCTGAGAGGGCCAGAAGACACAGCTCACCAGGCTACCAGTGGCCACCCGACCGGCCCAAACCGAGCGCAGTCCGCCGCGCATGGGACGATGGAAGCTACGTATAGATCCGACCCGAGGCCGCAGAGAGCTGCGGACGTCTCAAGAATCAGGACCCTGCGTGCCCGCGACCCCTACGAATGTGCCCGAGCCGAGCCGTACCGACCCGGCTCTGATCCGCAATTTCTGCATCATCGCGCACATCGACCACGGCAAGTCCACGCTCGCCGACCGCATGCTCCAGCTGACCGGAGTGGTCGACCAGCGGCAGATGCGTGCTCAGTACCTCGACCGCATGGACATCGAGCGCGAGCGCGGCATCACGATCAAGTCCCAGGCGGTCCGTCTGCCCTGGGCGCCCACCGAGGGCGACGACCAGGCCAAGACCCACATCCTGAACATGATCGACACCCCGGGACACGTGGACTTCACGTACGAGGTGTCCCGCTCCCTCGCCGCCTGTGAGGGCACGGTCCTCCTTGTCGACGCGGCCCAGGGCATCGAGGCCCAGACGCTCGCGAACCTGTACCTGGCGATGGAGAACGACCTCACCATCGTCCCGGTGCTCAACAAGATCGACCTGCCGGCCGCCCAGCCGGAGAAGTTCTCCGAGGAGCTGGCCAACCTCATCGGCTGCCAGCCGGAGGACGTGCTGAAGGTCTCGGCGAAGACCGGCGTCGGCGTGGACGCGCTGCTCGACCGCGTGGTCCGGGACGTCCCGGCCCCGGTCGGCATCAAGGACGCCCCCGCCCGCGCGATGATCTTCGACTCGGTCTATGACTCGTACCGCGGTGTGGTGACGTACGTACGAGTCGTCGACGGTCAGCTCAACAAGCGCGAGCGGATCCGGATGATGTCCACCGGAGCCACCCACGAGCTGCTCGAGATCGGTGTCTCCTCGCCGGAGATGACCCCGGCCGACGGCATCGGCGTCGGTGAGGTGGGCTACATCATCACCGGCGTGAAGGACGTCCGGCAGTCCAAGGTCGGTGACACCATCACCTCGCTGCACAAGGGCGCCACGGAGGCCCTGGGCGGCTACAAGGACCCCAAGCCGATGGTGTTCTCGGGCCTGTATCCGCTGGACGGCTCGGAGTACCCCGACCTGCGCGAGGCCCTCGACAAGCTGCAGCTCAACGATGCCGCGCTGGTCTACGAGCCGGAGACCTCCGCGGCCCTCGGCTTCGGCTTCCGCGTCGGCTTCCTCGGCCTGCTGCACCTGGACGTGATCCGCGAGCGCCTGGAGCGCGAGTTCGGCCTCGACCTGATCGCCACCGCCCCCAACGTGGTCTACCGCGTGGTCATGGAGGACGGCACCGAGCACACGGTCACCAACCCGAGCGAGTTCCCCGAAGGCAAGATCGACAAGGTCTTCGAGCCCGTCGTACGCGCCACGATCCTCGCCCCCAGCGAGTTCATCGGCTCGATCATGGAGCTCTGCCAGACCCGTCGCGGCACGCTCCTCGGCATGGACTACCTCTCTGAGGACCGTGTCGAGATCCGCTACACGCTGCCGCTCGCGGAGATCGTCTTCGACTTCTTCGACCAGCTGAAGTCCAAGACCCGTGGCTACGCCTCGCTGGACTACGAGCCCACGGGCGAGCAGTCCGCCAGCCTGGTCAAGGTCGACATCCTGCTGCACGGCGACAAGGTCGACGCCTTCTCCGCCGTCACGCACAAGGACGCGGCGTACGCGTACGGCGTGCGGCTCGTGGCGAAGCTTCGCGAGCTCATCCCGCGGCAGGCCTTCGAGGTGCCCATCCAGGCCGCCATCGGCTCCCGTGTCATCGCCCGCGAGACCATCCGTGCCATCCGCAAGGACGTCCTCGCCAAGTGCTACGGCGGTGACATCTCGCGTAAGCGCAAGCTGCTCGAGAAGCAGAAGGAAGGCAAGAAGCGCATGAAGATGGTCGGCTCCGTGGAGGTCCCGCAGGAGGCCTTCATCGCGGTGCTCTCCAGCGACGAGAGCGCTTCGAAGAAGAAGTAGCCCGACCGCTCGACCCTCCGCCGGGCCGCCAGGCTCAGCGAAAGGCGCCCGTCCCCCACCGGACGGGCGCCTTTTGCGTTGATGTGTCAATTGGAAAAGCGCTTGCGGCATCCGAGTGAATGCCAAAAAAGCCTCAGATTTAGAGTTTCCGCAGGCAGGGGCGTCCCGTTACGAAGGGTGGCAGCGGCGTTCCGAGCGGCCAGCAAGACGCTCGGGCGGCACGACGGTCGTGACCGTGAAGAACGCCGCTACAGAAAGGGATTTCAAAGTGAAGTACTCGAAGGCTGCTGCGCTCGTTGCCGGTTCCGTCATGGCCCTTGGTGTTGCCTCGCCCGCCTTCGCGGACGACGTCGACAACGCTCCGGCGAAGGACGACAACCAGCTGGCGAAGAGCAGCACGGTCTCGAACACGGACGTCAAGAACCCGCTGAAGGACGTCAACGCCGAGGTCGTCGTGGGTGCGCTCGGCAAGGTCGCCGACAAGCTCGCCACGAAGAACGACCTGGCGTCGAAGACCAACGCGCTGGCCGGCGCCACCAAGGGTGCCTCCGGCTCCCTCCCGGGCTCGGGCCTGGTCGGCGGCATGCCGATCGGCGGCTGAATCACTCAGGCGCATACCCTGCCGTTTCCTCGAGCGGCGGCAAGGTGAATCGCGGGCCCGGCGCATTGCGCCGGGCCCGCATTTTATTTGTATTCCTAATGGGCCCTTGGGGTGTTTTGTGTGTGCAGATGAATTATCGCCGTTAGATTGGCCCAATTCTGGTTACCGTTCCTGTTTGAAGGAGGTAATTCCCATGAACAAGAACGTGATGATGCGGGCGGCCGGTGTGGTCTGCACGGCGGTTCTGCTGCTCGGCGCCGGTACCTCGGTGGCTTCCGCGGCCGGGCCGAAGCCGCCCAAGGCGGATGCCACCGCCACGGTCGATGCCGCTGCCGCGGTGGAGAGCAACGTGGACGTCGGCCTCGACGTCGGCGCGCTGGTCGACATCGGCGTCAACAGCCAAGTCAACGGCGCCAACGCCGACACCGGTGCGAAGGTGAACGGTCCGGCGGGCATCTCGACTTCGCTGACCAACGAGACCAACGTCGGGCTCGATGTCGACATCCTCGCCGACCTCATCGCCGGGGTCGGAGCCTCGGTCACCTGAGGCACGGCTCTCGCTTCGGGCAGAGGCCCGCCACGCACCTCGCGTGGCGGGCCTCTTCTCGTGTCCCGACGTGGCGTGCTTTTTCCCGTGCTCCGACCGGTTGCGACCAGCAACGGTCTCTGTAGGAAGTGACAGGCCGCCGCCCCTTACGCGCCGGGCCGGAGCGCTCTACTCTGATCACTGCTCGATGGTTACTCGCCAGTTAAACAAGCAGCCGCACCAGCAGCCGCAAGCAGGGCAGCCGCAAGCAAGCCGCAGCAAGCCAGTCGCATGCACTGTCGCGGGCCGGAGGATGTCGTGAGCGACACACAGACCATGATCGAGAACCGACCGCCCTCCGTGGCGAACCTCTTCCTGGAGCGCGTGGCGGCCACGCCGAACGGCGAGGCCTACCGTTATCCGGTGGCCTCGGGCGAGGGGCCCGACGACTGGAAGTCGCTGAGCTGGGAACAGGCCTCGACGCGGGTCTTCGCGATCGCAGCCGGACTGATCGACCTGGGCGTACAGGCGGAGCAGCGGGTCGCGCTCGCCTCCGACACCCGGATCGAGTGGATCCTCGCCGACCTCGGCATCCTGTGCGCGGGCGCGGCCACGACGACCGTCTACTCCTCGACGAACGCCGAGGAATCCGCGTACATCCTGTCCGACTCGGACAGTCGGGTGCTGATCGCCGAGAACGCCGCGCAGCTGGCCAAGGCGCGGGAGCGCCGGGCCGAACTGCCGGAGCTCCAGCACGTCGTGGTCATCGACGCGGACGGCGACCTCGCGGCCGAGGGCGACCCCGAGGGCTGGGTGCTCTCGCTCGCCGACCTCGAGGCGCGCGGTGCGGCCTATCTGGAGAAGAACCCGGACGCGGTCAAGGAGCGGATCGGCGCCATCACCGCCGACCAACTGGCCACGATCATCTACACCTCGGGCACCACGGGTAAGCCCAAGGGCGTGCGCCTTCCGCACGACAACTGGTCGTACATGGCGAAGGCCATCGCGGCGACGGGCCTGCTCAACTCCGAAGACGTGCAGTACCTGTGGCTGCCGCTCGCGCACGTCTTCGGCAAGGTGCTCACCAGCGGGCAGATCGAGCTGGGGCACGTGACCGCCGTCGACGGGCGGATCGACAAGATCATCGAGAATCTGCCGGTGGTCCAGCCGACCTACATGGCGGCCGTGCCGCGGATCTTCGAGAAGGTCTACAACGGTGTCGCGGCCAAGGCGCGGGCCGCCGGCGGCGCCAAGTACAAGATCTTCCTGTGGGCGGCCGGGGTCGCCCGCGAGTACGCGAAGGTCAGCCAGGACAACTTCCGCAGGACCGGGACGGCTTCGGTGCCGTTCGGGCTCGGGGCCAAGCACAAGGTCGCCGACGCCCTCGTCTACAGCAAGCTGCGGGAGGCCTTCGGCGGCCGGATGCGGGCCTGTGTGTCGGGGTCCGCCGCGCTCGCGCCGGAGATCGGCTACTTCTTCGCCGGTGCCGGCATCCACATCCTCGAGGGGTACGGACTCACCGAGTCCAGTGCCGCTTCCTTCGTCAACCCCGGTGAGGCGTATCGCACCGGCACCGTCGGCAAGCCGCTGCCCGGCACCGAGGTGCGCATCGCGGACGACGGCGAGATCCTGCTGCGCGGCCCCGGCATCATGGAGGGCTACCACGGTCTGCCCGAGAAGACCGCCGAAGTCCTGGAGAGCGACGGGTGGTTCCACACCGGGGACATCGGTGAGCTGTCCGCGGACGGGTACCTGAGGATCACGGACCGGAAGAAGGACCTGATCAAGACGTCCGGCGGCAAGTACATCTCGCCCGCCGAGGTCGAGGGCCAGTTCAAGGCCGTCTGCCCGTACGTCTCCAACGTCCTGGTGCACGGCGCCGACCGGAACTTCTGCACCGCGCTGATCGCCCTCGACGAGCCTGCGATCCTCGGCTGGGCCGAGGAGCAGGGCATCACCGGGAAGTCCTACGCCGAGGTGGTCGCCGACCAGCGGACCGTCGCGCTCGTCGACGGCTACGTACAGGAGCTGAACCAGGGTCTGCAGCGCTGGCAGACGATCAAGAAGTTCCGGCTCCTGCCGCGTGATCTCGACGTCGAGCACGGCGAGTTGACGCCCAGCCTGAAGTTGAAGCGGCCGGTCGTCGAGCGCGCCTACAAGGAGCTCATCGACGACATGTACGCCGGTACCCGCGAGGCGTAGCAGCGGACCAAGGGCGGCGTGGGTACGGCCTCAGTGGCCGGGCCCGCGCCGCATTTGTGTCAGGACCTCCTCCATGCGCGTCAGATGAGCGCGCATCTCCCGGGCCTCGGCCTCGTCGTCCTCGCGTGCCGCCAGGTGTTCCTCGATCGCCGTGAGACGTGACGACAGCTCCTCGAACTGGGCCTGCTCGCGGGCGAGCAGGCGCTCCAACTCCTTGTTCTTGCGGTACAGATCGAGGAAGACGGTCACCTTGGCGCGCAGCACCCAGGGGTCGAAAGGTTTTGTCAGGTAGTCCGCGGCGCCCGTCGCGTAGCCGCGGAAGGCATAGCCCGTGTCGGCGTCCGTACCGGTCAGGAAGATGATCGGGACGTCCTTGGTCTGGTCGAGCCGCTTGATGTTCGCGGCGGTCTCGAAGCCGTCCATCCCGGGCATCCGGACGTCCAGGAGGACCAGCGCGAAGGGCTGTCGAAGCAGCGCCTTCATCGCCTCCTCGCCGGAACGCGCCCGGATCAGTGGTTCGTTCAATGACCCCAGGACGGCTTCGAGAGCGATCAAGTTGTCCTCCATGTCGTCGACAAGGAGGATGCTTGCGCGGTCGTCGGTCGAAACCTCAGTGCTCATGCTGGTAACGCCTACTCACTGATCGGCGGGGAGGCGGCCTCCCCAAGGCTGCCGTCCTGCCCCGGTGCGTTGCTTGCGTCGAGAGGCTGCTCCGATTCCAAGCCCTCGGGGTCCAGGAGAGCGCAGACGACGGTGAGCAACCGGTCCACGTCCACTGGCTTGGGTACGTAATCGTTGGCGCCGCTCGCGATGGACTTCTCCCGGTCTCCGGGCATGGCCTTGGCGGTCAGCGCGATGATCGGGACGTTCGCCCAGCGAGGCGTCCGGCGGATGACGGAAATGGTTTCGTAGCCGTCCATTTCCGGCATCATGATGTCCATCAGTACGAGCTCGGTGTCGGGATTGCGCTCAAGCGTCTCGATGCCTTCCCTGCCGTTCTCCGCGTACAGGACGGGCATGCCCACGCGGCCGAGGACATGCGTCAGGGCGAAGACGTTGCGGATGTCGTCGTCGATGATCAGGACCCGGCGGCCCGGCAACACGGTGCCGGCGCGTCCCGTGCGCCACGCCTCCAGCTTGGTCGGTGCGGGCCAGGCCTCCTCCTGGTCGTAGGCGACGACCGCGTCGTCCACCGACTGTTCGGGCAGCCTCGGCGTCCGTGGCTCGTACTCGGGGCCGTCCGGGCTGTCGAAAGCGGCGTGCGAGGCGGGGATGTACAGCGTGAAGATGGATCCCTTCCCGGGGTCGCTGGTGGCGATGATGCGGCCGCCGAGGAGGCCGGCGATCTCGCGGCTGATGGAGAGGCCGAGGCCGGTGCCGCCGTACTTGCGGTTGGTGGTTCCGTCCGCCTGCTGGAACGCCTCGAAGATCACCGGGAGTTTCTCCGGGGCGATGCCGATCCCGGTGTCCAGGACCTCGAAGGCGAGCAGGTCGTCGTTGTCCGAGACGACCTCCGCGTCGCGGACCCGGGTGACCCGCAGCTCGACCTTGCCGGACGCGGTGAACTTGACCGCGTTGGACAGCAGGTTGCGCAGGATCTGCTGCAGGCGCTGCTCGTCCGAGTAGATCTCGCGCGGTACTCCTTCGCCCACTGCCACCTCGAAGGCGAGGCCCCGGTCCAGGGTGAGCGGGCGGAAGGTGGCGTGCACGTAGTCGAGCAGTTTGATCAGCGGGAGCTTCTTCGGGCGTACGTCCATCCGGCCGGCCTCGATCTTCGACAGGTCGAGGATGTCGTTGATCAGCTGGAGAAGATCCGTGCCCGAGCGGTGGATGGTGGTCGCGAACTGCACCTCCTGGTCGTTGAGATGGTTCTCCGGGTTGTCGGAGAGCAGCCGGGCGAGGATCAGCAGGGAGTTCAGCGGGGTGCGCAGCTCGTGCGACATGTTCGCCAGGAACTCCGACTTGTACTGGGAGCTGGTGGCGAGCAGGGCCGCCTTCTCCTCCAACGCGGCGTTCGAGCGCTGCAGTTCGGCCTGCTGGCGCTGCAGTTCGTCCGAGCGCTCCTGCAGCTGCAGGGCCAGGCGCTGGGACTCGCCGAGCAGGGATTCCGTACGGGAGTTGGCGATGATGGTGTTGATCGCGACGCCGATGGTGTTCACGAACTGGTCGAAGAACGCCAGGTGGACATCGGAGAACCGGGAGAACGTGGCCAGCTCGATCACGCCGAGCAGCCGGTCCTCGAAGAGGATCGGGATGATCACGACACTGCTAGGAGAGGCCTCGCCCAGACCTGAGTTGATCTTGATGTAGTCCGGCGGCGCGTCCTCCATCAGGATGCGCTTCTTCTCCAGCGCCGCCTGCCGCACCAGACCGTGCACCGGCATCCCGCCGGCCTCGACGACCGCGCCCTGCGCCGATCCGTACCCGGCGATGAAGGCGAGTCCCTTGGACGGAGTCGCCGTACGCAGCGGAGCGCTCTCGTCGTCCGGGTCGGCCAGGAAGAACGCGCCGTACTGCGCGTTCACCAGCGGGGTCAGCTCGCGCAGGATCAGGTCGGCGACCTCCATCAGGTCCCGGTGGCCCTGCATCAGGCCCGCCAGACGGGCCAGGTTCGACTCCAGCCAGTCCTTGGCGCGGGTGGTCTCGCGGAGGTTGGACACCATCAGGTTGATGTTGTCCTTGAGCTCGGCGACCTCGCCCTGGGTCTCCACCGTGATGGCGCGGGACATGTCGCCCTGGGTCACCGCGGAGGCGACCTCGGCGATGGCGCGGACCTGGGTGGTGAGGTTGGAGGCCAGCTCGTTCACGTTGGTCGTCAGACGCTTCCAGGTGCCGGAGACGCCCTCCACCCGGGCCTGGCCGCCCAGTTGGCCCTCGGAGCCCACCTCGCGGGCCACTCGGGTCACCTCGGAGGCGAAGGCGGACAGGGTGTCCACCATGGTGTTGATGGTGGACTTGAGCTCCAGGATCTCGCCGCGCGCGTCCACGTCGATCTTCTTCGACAGGTCGCCCTGCGCCACCGACGTGGCGACCTGGGCGATGTTCCGCACCTGTGAAGTGAGGTTGTCCGCCATGTAGTTGACGTTGTCGGTCAAGTCGCGCCAGACGCCGGAGACGCCCTCCACCCGGGCCCGGCCGCCGAGCCGGCCGTCCGTGCCGACCTCGCGGGCGACCCGGGTCACCTCGTCGGCGAAGGCGCGCAACTGCTCCACCATGGTGTTGATGGTGTCCTTGAGCTCCAGGATCTCGCCCCGGGCATCCACGGTGATCTTCTTGGACAGATCGCCGTTGGCGACGGCCGTGGTGACCTGGGCGACGTTGCGCACCTGGGACGTCAGGTTCAGCGCCATGAAGTTGACGTTGTCCGTCAGCTCTTCCCACACGCCCGATACGCCGCGGACCTGGGCCTGGCCGCCGAGGTTGCCCTCGGTGCCGACCTCGCGGGCGACCCGGGTGACCTCGTCGGCGAAGGCGGACAGCTGGTCCACCATGGTGTTGATGGTGGTCTTGAGCTCCAGGATCTCGCCCTTGGCCTCGACCGTGATCTTCTTCGACAGGTCGCCCTGGGCGACGGCCGTGGAGACGAGGGCGATGTTTCGGACCTGGGAAGTCAGGTTGTCCGCCATGAAGTTGACGTTCTCCGTCAGGTCCTTCCACACGCCGGAGACGCCCCGGACATGCGCCTGACCGCCCAACTGCCCTTCGGTGCCGACCTCGCGGGCCACGCGGGTGACCTCGTCGGCGAAGGCGGACAGCTGGTCCACCATCGTGTTCACCGTCGACTTGAGCTCCAGGATCTCGCCCTGGGCGGAGACGGTGATCTTCTGGGACAGGTCGCCGTTGGCGACGGCGGTGGTGACCTGCGCGATGTTGCGGACCTGGGACGTCAGGTTCGACGCCATGAAGTTCACGTTGTCCGTGAGGTCCTTCCAGACCCCGGAGGCGCCCCTGACCTGGGCGCGGCCGCCCAACTGCCCCTCGGTGCCGACCTCGCGGGCCACGCGGGTGACCTCGTCGGCGAAGGCGGACAGCTGGTCCACCATCGTGTTCACCGTGAGCTTCAGTTCGAGCAGCTCACCGGTCGCCTCGACGGTGACCGTACGCGTCAGGTCACCGCTCGCCACGGCCGTGGTCACCGCGGCGATGTCCCGGACCTGGGCGGTGAGCCGGGCCGCCATGGTGTTGACGGCCTCCGTTACGTCGCGCCAACTCCCGGACAGGCCCTGGGCCTTGGCCCGGCCCCCGAGCCGCCCCTGCGTGCCCACCTCGCGCGAGACGCGGGTGACTTCGCTGGTGAAGAGGGAGAGCTGGTCGACCATCTTGTTGACGGCGCGTCCCAAGTGGCGCAAATCGCCCCTCAGTTGGCGGGTGCCGTCGTGCAGGTCGACCCGCTGGGTGAGGTCGCCGCCGGCCACCGCGTCCAGCACCCGCGTCGCGTTCGCCGCGGGTGCCACCAGCGCGTCCACCAACGTGTTCGCATCGCGCACCGTCGAGGACCAGGAGCCCTGGCCGGGCGACGCGGCGAGCCGCTCGTCCAGCCTGCCGTGCCGCACGACCTCGCGGCGCAACCGGGCCAGCTCGGAGGACAGATGCTCGTTCCGGTCGGCGACCTGGTTGAACACCGCTGCAAGCTCGGCCGGGATCCCCGCCTCGCCTTCCGGCGCGCGGATGCGGAAGTCCCCGTCCCGCAGGGCGGTCATCGCGGCCAGCAGGGGGCGGAGTTCGGAGGCCCGAAACTGACCGTTTGAAAGCACGGACGTACCACTGTTCTCACTCATGGCGGCCCACTTCAGTAACTCGGCGCTTATGGGCGAGGCCAGTCTGTCACTCTGTCCGTGTTGCTTGAGACGTAATGCCCGAACTGCTCGGGAGCCGCACTGTGGGGTCCATTCCAATGCAGCGGGAGACCGCTTTCAGCCAGCCACTTCCGCTGGCCCGCCGTCATGCCGGGCGGGCCTGTTCCAGCACTTCCCTGCCCGGGAACCCGCTCGCGCCCGCGGCCGCCCGCCGCTTCGTCCGGGCCGCGCTCGCCGACTGGACCGAGACCGCGCTGCCCGCGTCGGACGGCTTCACGGACCGGCTCACGGACGACGCGGTGGTCCTCGTCAGTGAACTGGTCACCAACGCCGTGGTGCACGCCGGCACCAACGTCGAACTGACCTGCCGGATGGAGTACGCGGACGACTCGCCGGACGGCGAGGGCACCTCCCTCATGCTGGAGGTCACCGACCACCACCCCGCCCGCGCCGTGCAGGGCGAGACCCTGCCGCCCGAACGGGGCATCTCCATCGCCGAGTACGGCCGCGGCCTCCAGCTCGTCGCCTGCCTCTCCGAGTCCTGGGGCATCACCTACCGCACCGGCTCCAAGACCGTCTGGGCCCGCCTCCCCGTAGACGGCGTGCAGGCCGCACGGCAGCTCGAGGCGTACGCGGCCGACCAGGCCCTGGAACGCGGTCTCAGGGTCGCCGAGATCCTCGACCCCACGCCCAAGCGGTCCAGGGAGCGGGGCGACTGGGAGCAGCGCGGCGCCCTCGCCTTCCTCGCCGAGGCCTCCGACCTGCTCGCCGGGCAGCTCGACGAGGACATGGTCGCCGCCCTCGCCGGCCAGCTGATCGTGCCCCGCCTCGCCGACTGGTGCGCGATCTGGCTCGACAGCGAGTCCGGGCCCGCCGTCGCGCCGCGGCTCTCCCGCGTCTGGCACTACAAGGAGAGCTGCATCGAGGAACTGCGCCGCGTCCTGGAGAAGGACCCGCCGCTGTTCACCGGCCTCCCGCACAGCGGCCCGCTGCCCGTGCCCTGGCCCGGCGAGAACGTCGGCGAGTTCACCGGGAGCGCGGTCGCCTACCGCCTGGTCGCGGGCGGCCGCGGGCTCGGCACCCTGCTGCTCGGCCGGACCGGTCTGCAGCGCTTCCCGGACGAAGTCACCGCCCTGCTCGACGACTTCAGCCGCCGCGTCGCCCTCGCGATCGGCGCCGCCCGCCAGTACGCCCGGCAGGCCACCATCAGTCGCGTACTGCAGCGCGGACTGCTGCCCAGCGCCGTCGCCGAGGTCCCAGGACTGGAGACCGCCCTCGTCTACGAACCGCGCGGCGAGGGCCTCGCAGGCGGTGACTTCTACGACGTCTTCCCGGCAGGCGACGGCCGCTGGTGCTTCGCCCTCGGCGACGTCTGCGGGAACGGCCCGGAGGCCGCCGTCGTCACCGGCCTCGCCCGCCCCTGGCTGCGCCTGCTCGCCCGCGAGGGCTACCAGGTCGCCGACGTCCTCGACCGCCTCAACCGCCTGCTCCTCGACGACGCCATGGAAGCCGCCGAGTCCGCGGCCCGCGCCGTCGCCGAGGCGGGCGGGGTCGGGCTGCACGACGACGGCTCACCGACCCGCTTCCTGTCCCTCCTCTACGGCGAGCTGATCCCCACCGACGAGGGCGTGCGCTGCACCCTCGCCAGCGCCGGACACCCGCTGCCGCTGCTCCTGCGCCCCGACGGCAACGTACGGGCGACGGCCGAACCGCAGGTGCTGCTCGGCGTCCTCGACGGCGCGGAGTACTGCAGCGACTCCTTCGTCCTGGCCCCCGGCGAGACCCTGCTCTGCGTCACCGACGGCGTCACGGAGCGCCGCTCGGGCCGCCGCCAGCTCGACGACGGGGACGGCCTCGCCACGGCCCTCGCCGCCTGCGCCGGACTCACCGCGCCCCTCGTCGCCGAGCGCATCCGGCGCCTCGTGCACGACTTCTCCGAGGTCCCGGCCGACGACGACATGGCGCTGCTCGTCCTCCAGGCACGGTGACCCGGCGGCGTACCGGACAATGGGTGCATGCCTTCCGCACTCCCCGACGGTGAGCCCGTCCCCGACGACGGCTCGCTGCCCGCCTCCGCCCTGACCGGGGCGGCCGCGCGCCCGCTCGGGTTCTACCTCCACGTGCCGTACTGCGCGACGCGCTGCGGCTACTGCGACTTCAACACCTACACCGCGAGCGAGCTGCGCGGGCCGGACGGGGCGCTCGCGTCACGGGACTCGTACGCCGGTCATCTCGTCGAGGAGATCCGGCTGGCCCGCAAGGTCCTCGGCGACGATCCGCGCGCGGTGCAGACCGTCTTCGTCGGTGGCGGTACGCCGACGCTGCTGCCCGCGGCGGACCTGGTGCGGGTCCTTGGGGCGGTACGCGACGAGTTCGGCCTCGCCCCGGACGCGGAGGTCACGACCGAGGCCAACCCGGACTCCGTGGACCCCGCGTACCTCGCCGAGCTGCGCGAGGGCGGGTTCAACCGGGTCTCGTTCGGGATGCAGAGCGCCCGGCAGCACGTGCTTCAGGTGCTCGACCGTACGCATACGCCGGGACGGCCGGAGGCGTGTGTCGCGGAGGCGCGGGCGGCGGGGTTCGCGCATGTGAACCTTGACCTGATCTATGGCACGCCGGGGGAGTCGGACGACGACTGGCGGGCGTCGCTCTCCGCCGCCCTGGGCGCGGGGCCGGATCACATCTCCGCCTACGCGTTGATCGTGGAGGAAGGGACGCAGCTCGCTCGCCGTATTCGGCGGGGTGAAGTGCCGATGACCGATGACGATGTGCATGCGGATCGGTATCTGATCGCCGATTCCGTGCTGGCCGAGGCCGGGTTCTCCTGGTACGAGGTGTCCAATTGGGCGACCTCGGAGGCCGGGCGGTGTTTGCACAACGAGCTTTACTGGCGGGGGGCCGACTGGTGGGGTGCGGGCCCCGGGGCCCACTCCCATGTGGGTGGGGTGCGGTGGTGGAACGTCAAGCATCCCGGGGCTTATGCCGGGCGGCTTGCGGCTGGTTCGTCGCCCGGGGCCGGGCGGGAGCTGCTCTCTGCCGAGGACCGGCGGGTCGAGCGGATTCTGTTGGAGCTTCGGCTCCGGGAGGGTGTTTCGCTTTCGCTGCTTCGGCCGGCGGGGCTTGCGGCGGCTCAGCGTGCGCTGGGCGAAGGGTTGCTCGAAGGTGAGGCTTTTGCCTCGGGGCAGGCTGTGTTGACCTTGCGGGGGCGGTTGTTGGCTGATGCGGTCGTTCGGGATCTGGTGGACTGATTTTCTCCCCGCCCCGCCCCTTCCCGTAAGGCTGCCGCCGGCTTCAAAGACTGTCCTCAAACGCCGGACGGGCTGGTAAACCAGCCCGTCCGGCGTCGGGGGGGATCAATCTTGTGGCGCCGTCACGAAGTCGATCAACTCCTCGACGCGGCCAAGGAGTTCCGGCTCCAGGTCTCGGTACGAGTGGACCGAGGACAGGATCCGCTGCCACGCGGCGCCCGTGTTCTCCGGCCACCCGAGGGACCGGCAGACCCCCGTCTTCCAGTCCTGCCCACGCGGCACCCGGGGCCACCCCGCGATGCCCACCGACGAAGGCTTCACCGCTTCCCAGACGTCGATGTACGGGTGGCCCACCACCAGCGCGTACTCGCTCGACACGGCCGCCGCGATGCGGGACTCCTTCGAACCCGGGACCAGGTGGTCCACCAGGATGCCGAGGCGGGCCTCCGCGTCGGGGGCGAAGTCCGTGACGATCGCGGGGAGGTCGTCGATGCCCTCCAGGTATTCGACGACCACGCCCTCGATGCGGAGGTCGTCGCCCCACACCCGCTCCACCAGCTCCGCGTCGTGCCGGCCCTCCACGTAGATGCGGCCCGCGCGGGCGACCCGGGCCCTGGCGCCGGGGACCGCCACCGAACCCGAGGCCGTACGAGTGGGACGTGCCGGAGATGCCGCCGAGGGGCGGACCAGGGTGACGACCTTGCCGTCCAGGAGGAAGCCGCGCGGCTCCAGCGGGAACACCCGGTGCTTGCCGAAGCGGTCCTCGAGCGTGACCGTGCCCGCCTCGCAGCGGATCACCGCCCCGCAGAAACCGGTGGCGGCCTCCTCGACCACGAGATCGGTCTCCGCCTCCACCGTCGGCACCGGCTTCGGCTTCTTCCAGGGCGGGGTCAGGTCGGGGCTGTAGCTGCGCATTCGGCCGACGATAGGAAAAGGGGACGGGAGCGCAACTACGACACGCCGTAACGCGCCGCCAGGCTGTCCCGCTGGGCCCGGACAAAGGCCGCATCCACCACGGAACCGTGGCCGGGGACGTACAGGGCGTCCTCGCCGCCGAGTTCCAGGAGGCGGTCGAGGGCGCGCGGCCACTGCGACGGCATCGCGTCCGGGCCGGCCTGTGGCTCGCCCGACTCCTCCACCAAGTCGCCGCAGAAGACGATCTCCGGAGAGCCGGAAGTGCCGGATGTGCCGGATGTGCCGGGGACGAGGACCGCCAGGTCGTGGCCCGTGTGGCCAGGGCCGACGTTCGCGAGCAGCACCTGGGTCCCGCCGCCCAGGTCGAGCGTCCACTCGCTGCACACCAGGTGGTGCGGGTGCACCAGGAGATCCGCTGCCTCGCCCGCGGCCTTCGGCGCGACTCCGTGGCGTACCGCGTCCGCGGCCAGCTCGTCCCGGCCGCGCGCGAAGACCGTGTCCAGGCCCACCGCGCCGTACACCTCGACCCCCGCGAAGGCGGCCGCGCCCAGGACGTGGTCGAAGTGCGGATGGGTCAGCGCCAGGTGGGTCACCCGCCGGCCCCCGCCGAGCAGCCGCTGGGCCTGCGCCCGCAGCTCGGAACCCTCACGCAACGTAGAACCCGCATCGATCATGAGGGCCGCGCCCTCGCCCGCGACGAGCCCGACCGTGCAGTCCCAGCCGGGCAGGCGGCGACGGCCCACTGAGGGGGCGAGCTGCTCCCAGTCGGCCCCGGCGTCCTGCTGGTCCCAAGTCAACTGCATGGAACGAAGCTAACCCCGTGCGCGTGGCCCGGCACGGCATCCCTGCAACCGCCCTTGCCGGGGCCGTACCTCACGGCCGTACACTGACACGTGAATGGCTGGCACTCACCCGCCGTGAGTGCCAAAGGGTGGGTGAGTCGCAAGGGACGACGACCGCAGGGAGGTGCGCGCGATGCTCAGTGAACGCAGGCTCGAGGTGCTGCGCGCCATCGTCCAGGACTACGTGGGCACCGAGGAGCCCGTCGGCTCCAAGGCGCTCACCGAGCGGCACCGGCTGGGGGTCTCCCCGGCCACCGTGCGCAATGACATGGCGGCGCTGGAGGAGGAAGGGTTCATCGCCCAGCCTCATACGAGTGCCGGGCGGATCCCGACGGACAAGGGCTACCGGCTCTTCGTCGACAAGATGGCGGGCGTCAAGCCGCTGTCGGCTCCCGAGCGGCGGGCCATTCAGAACTTCCTCGACGGTGCCGTCGATCTCGATGACGTCGTGGGCCGGACCGTGCGGCTGCTCGCGCAGCTGACGCGGCAGGTCGCCGTCGTGCAGTACCCCTCGCTGACCCGGTCCACGGTGCGGCACGTGGAGCTGCTCTCGCTGGCTCCGGCGCGGCTGATGCTCGTGGTCATCACGGACACCGGCCGGGTCGAGCAGCGGCACGTCGACTGCCCCGCCCCGTTCGGTGAGACCTCGCTCGCCGATCTGCGGGCCCGGCTCAACAGCCGGGTCGCCGGGCGGCGCTTCTCCGATGTGCCGCAGCTGGTGCAGGACATGCCGGAGTCGTTCGAGATCGAGGACCGCGGCACCGTCTCGACCGTCCTCGCGACGCTGCTCGAGACGCTCGTCGAGGAGAGCGAGGAGCGGCTGATGATCGGCGGTACCGCCAATCTCACCCGCTTCGGACATGATTTTCCGCTCGTGATCCGGCCGGTGCTCGAGGCGCTGGAGGAGCAGGTCGTGCTCCTCAAGCTCCTGGGCGAGGCCAAGGACTCGGGCATGACCGTACGGATCGGGCATGAGAATCCCCACGAGGGGCTCAACTCCACGTCCGTCGTCTCGGTCGGCTACGGTTCGGGCGGCGAGGCAGTCGCCAAGCTGGGCGTCGTAGGACCGACGCGGATGGATTACCCGGGAACGATGGGAGCGGTACGCGCAGTGGCACGTTACGTCGGACAGATCCTGGCGGAGTCGTAAGTGGCCACGGACTACTACGCCGTGCTCGGCGTGCGCCGCGACGCTTCCCAGGACGAGATCAAGAAGGCCTTCCGCAGGCTGGCCCGTGAGCTTCACCCGGATGTGAATCCGGACCCGAAGACCCAGGAGCGGTTCAAGGAGATCAACGCCGCCTACGAGGTGCTCTCCGACCCGCAGAAGAAGCAGGTCTACGACCTCGGCGGGGACCCGCTGTCCCAGTCGGGCGGCGCGGGCGCCGGCTTCGGCCAGGGCGGCTTCGGGAACTTCTCGGACATCATGGACGCCTTCTTCGGCACGGCCTCGCAGCGCGGCCCGCGCTCGCGGACCCGCCGGGGCCAGGACGCCATGATCCGGCTCGAGATCGAGCTGGACGAGGCGGCCTTCGGGACCACCAAGGACATCCAGGTCGACACCGCGATCGTGTGTACGACCTGTTCCGGCGAGGGCGCCGCGCCGGGCACCACGGCCCAGACCTGTGACATGTGTCGCGGTCGCGGTGAGGTCTCGCAGGTCACGCGGTCCTTCCTCGGCCAGGTCATGACTTCGCGGCCGTGCCCGCAGTGCCAGGGCTTCGGGACCGTCGTACCGACCCCGTGCCCGGAGTGTGCGGGTGACGGGCGGGTACGTTCCCGGCGCACGCTCACCGTGAAGATCCCGGCCGGTGTGGACAACGGCACGCGGATCCAGCTCGCCGGTGAGGGCGAGGTCGGGCCCGGTGGCGGTCCCGCCGGTGACCTGTACGTCGAGATCCACGAGCTGCCGCACACGGTGTTCCAGCGGCGCGGCGACGATCTGCACTGCACGGTGACCATCCCGATGACGGCGGCCTCGCTCGGTACGAAGGTGCCGCTCGAGACGCTGGACGGGATGGAGGAGATCGACATCCGTCCCGGGACGCAGTCCGGGCAGTCCGTGCCGCTGCACCAGCGAGGCGTAACGCATCTGCGTGGTGGTGGCCGGGGTGACCTGATCGTCCACGTCGAGGTGCTGACGCCCTCGAAGCTCGATCCCGAGCAGGAAGCGTTGCTGCGGCAGCTTGCGCAGCTGCGTGGCGAGGAGCGGCCCACCGGGCAGTTCCAGCCGGGGCAGCAGGGGCTGTTCTCGCGGTTGAAGGATGCTTTCAACGGGCGCTGAGCCCGCCGGTTCTGCCTGCTGGGATCGAGGGTTCCGCCTGCATATGACAGGCGGAACCCTCGATTCGAGTACGGCGTGGAGGACATGACACGATGCGTTCATGTCCTCCGCACTGACCGATCTCTGCCCCTACCCGATCGTGCAGGCCCCCATGGCGGGCGGCGCCTCGTGCCCCTCCCTCGCCGCGGCCGTGTCCGAAGCGGGCGGGCTCGGGTTTCTCGCCGCCGGGTACAAGACCGCCGACGGCATGTACCAGGAGATCAAGCAGCTGCGCGGGATGACCGGGCAGCCGTTCGGGGTCAATCTGTTCATGCCGCAGCCGACCTGCGCGGACCCGGCCGCCGTCGCCGTGTACGCCGCCCAGCTCGCCGGTGAGTCCGCCTGGTACGACACCCCGCTCGGCGACCCGGACAGCGGGCGCGACGACGGCTTCGACGCCAAGCTGGCGATCCTGCTCGACGACCCGGTGCCGGTCGTCTCCTTCACCTTCGGGTGCCCCAGCCGCGATGTGCTCGACGCCTTCGCGCGCGCGGGGACGCTGACCGTCGTCACCGTCACCACCCCGGAAGAGGCCCAGGCCGCCCAGTGGGCGGGCGCCGACGCCGTGTGTGTGCAGGGCATCGAGGCCGGCGGCCACCAGGGAACCCACCGGGACAACCCCGAGGCGGACGGTGCGGGGCTCGGGCTGCTCTCGCTGATCGCGCAGGTCCGCGAGACCGTGCAGCTGCCGATCGTCGCCGCCGGCGGACTGATGCGCGGCGGCCAGATCGCGGCCGCGCTCGCGGCGGGCGCGGAGCAGGCGCAGTTGGGCACGGCGTTCCTGGTCTGCCCCGAGTCGGGCGCGAACGTGGTGCACAAGCAGGCCATGACCAACCCGTTGTTCGTACGCACAGAGCTGACGCGGGCCTTCTCCGGACGCCCCGCCCGTGGCCTGGTCAACCGCTTCATGCGCGAGCACGGGCGCTATGCCCCGGCCGCGTACCCCCAGGTCCACCACATGACGACCGGCCTGCGCAAGGCCGCCGCGAAGGCGGGGGACGCGCAGGGCATGGCGCTGTGGGCGGGGCAGGGGCACCGGATGGCGCGGGAGCTGCCGGCCGGGCAGCTCGTCGAGGTGCTTGCGGCCGAACTCGACGCGGCCAAGGCGGCGTTGGCCCTCCGGGGGGCGGGGGCATGACGGCTCCGGTCTTCCTCGTCGACAAGGTGGTCGCGGGGCGTGTGACGGTCGACGGGCCCGAGGGACGCCATGCCGTGTCCGTACGACGGCTGCAGGTCGGCGAGGAGATCGTCCTCGCGGACGGGGCGGGCGCCGGTGGGTTCGGCGTGGTCGCCGGGACCGAGGGCAAGGACGTCCTGTACGTGGATGTCGCCGAGGTCCGGGTGGAGCCCGAGCCCCAGCCGCACATCACCGTCGTGCAGGCCCTGCCCAAGGGCGACCGGGGTGAACTCGCCGTCGAGACCATGACGGAGACCGGCGTCGACGCGATCGTGCCGTGGGCCGCGTCGCGCTGCATCACGCAGTGGAAGGGTGAGCGGGGGCTCAAGTCGCTTGCCAAGTGGCGGGCCACGGCCCGGGAGGCGGGGAAGCAGTCGCGGCGGCTGCGGTTTCCCTCCGTGGGGGAGGCGGCTTCGACCAAGCAGGTTGCGGGGCTTCTTGCTGCTGCCGACTTTGCGGCGGTGCTGCATGAGGAAGGCAGTGCGCCGCTTGCCTCGGCCTCGCTGCCGGCTGCTGGGTCGATCGTGCTTGTCGTCGGGCCCGAAGGGGGCGTTTCTCCTTCGGAGTTGGCGGTGTTCGAGGAAGCGGGAGCTTCTCCCTTCCGGCTCGGGGCGAGTGTGTTGCGTACGTCCACTGCGGGGACTGCGGCTGTGGCGTTGTTGCTCGGGCGCAGCGGGCGTTGGGGCTGAGGGATTTTTTCTTCCCCACCCCGCCCCTTCCCGAAAGTCCTGCGGACGGCCTGGGGCTTCGCCCCTAGCCCCCGGATCGGCCTTCGGCCTCTGTCCTCAAACGCCGGACGGGCTGATGGGTGCCGGACCGGTTGGTGGGTGCGGGGCTGGTTGATGGATGCGGACCGGTTGATTTTGTCCGCATGATGCCTACCCCTCGCGGGAGCGCAGTGGGAACCTGTCCCCTATGGGGGCATTGAGGCGTGTACGGCGGGTGCTCTTCGCGGTGGGGCTTGCGGGTGCTGCCGCCATCGGGGTTGCCGCCTGTGAACCCGTCGGGGACGGGCTGAGTTCCGTCGCGGTCGCCGTCACCACCGATCAGACCGGGACCAAGGCCCTGGAGCGCGAGGGCTTCGACGTGCAGTGGCTCAGCTGTGTGGCCACGATGGGGGAGGGCGGGAAGACCACGCCCAAGTCGTCGGGCTCGCCCAGCGTGCGCAGCGTCGCCACCGTGGACTGCCAGGGCGAGACCAAGGACGGGCGCGACATCGACCTCACCGGGAAGGTGACCGAGGAGCGCGGCGGTCGGTGTGTGCAGGGCGACCTGACCGCGAAGGTGGACGGCAAGCGGGTCTTCCACGCGCATGTGCTCGGCAACTGTTCGGCGGCGACGTCGAGTTCGGGACCCGCCGATCCGTCACCGGATCCGCCGCCGGACGACCCCGCGCGGCCCACGGTGACGGTCACCGTGACAGTGACGGCCGTGCCGCCCACCTGTGACTGCATGCCGGGCAAGTGATCCAAAGCCCTGACCTGGCACTGCCGTCCTGCCTAGGGTGAGCTCGTGACGCACCCTGCCTACTTCCGGTACCCCCATCTCCAGGGCGAGTTGATCGCCTTCACCGCAGAGGACGACGTCTGGGTCGCGCCGCTCGACGGCGGGCGGGCCTGGCGGGTCAGTGCCGACAACATGCCGGTGAACCATCCACGGATCTCACCCGACGGCACCCAAGTCGCCTGGACCTCGACCAGGGACGGGGCGCCCGAGGTGCATCTCGCGCCGGTGGACGGCGGCCCCTCCAAGCGGCTCACGTACTGGGGCAGTGCGAAGACCTCCGTACGCGGGTGGACCCCCGGAGGTGAGGTGCTGGCCCTCACCACGCAGGGCCAGGCCTCGCTGCGCCGCAGCTGGGCGCGTGCCGTGCCGCTCGACGGCGGTCCCGGCCGGGTGCTGCCGTACGGGCCCGTCGGGGACGTGGCGTACGGGCCGGGCGGCGAGGTGCTGGTCGTGTCCGTGGCCATGGGGCGCGAGGCCAGCTACTGGAAGCGCTACCGGGGCGGCACCGCGGGCAAGTTGTGGATCGACCGGGACAGCGGCGCGGGGGACGGCACCGGCGAATTCGTCCGCGTACACGAGGAGTTGGACGGGAATCTCGAGTACCCGATGTGGGTGGGGGAGCGGATCGCCTTCCTCTCCGATCATGAGGGGGTCGGGGCCGTCTACTCGTCGCTGGCCGACGGGTCGGATCTGCGGCGGCACACGGGAGTCGACGGGTTCTACGCCAGGCATGCCGCCACCGACGGTGTGCGGGTGGTCTATGCGGCGGGTGGGGAGTTGTGGCTCCTCGACGATCTGGTGGCCGCCGAACCGCGCCGGGTCGAGGTCCGGCTCGGCGGCCAGCGGACCGACCTGCAGCCGCACCCCGTCAAGGCCGAGCGCCATCTCGGGGATGCCTCACCCGACCACACCGGTCGGGGCAGCGCCGTCTCCGTGCGGGGCGCCATTCACTGGGTGACCCACCGGGAGGGGCCCGCGCGGGCGCTCACCGCCGAGCCGGGGGTGCGGGCGCGCCTTGCGCGGACCTTCCGGGTCGAGGGCGAGGAGCACGTGGTGTGGGTGACGGACGCCGAGGGCGACGACGCCCTGGAGTTCGCGCCCGCGGCCGGGGTCGGGCCCGGCGCGTCCGTACGGCGGGTGGCGGCAGGGCAGTTGGGGCGGGTGCAGGCGCTCGCCATGGCGCCGGACGGCAGCCGCGCCGCCGTCGCCTCGCACGACGGGCGGGTGCTGCTCGTCGAGCGGGAGTCGGGCGAGGTCAGGGAGGTCGACCGCAGCGAGGACGGGGATGCGCGCGGGCTCGCCTTCTCGCCGGACTCCGGGTGGCTGGCGTGGTCGCACGCCGGACCCTCGCCGCTGCGGCAGCTCAAGCTCGCCAACACCGGGGACCTGTCCGTCTCCGAGGCCACGCCGCTGCGATTCAGGGACTTCTCGCCCGCCTTCACGCTGGACGGCAAGCATCTGGCGTTTCTGTCGGAGCGGTCCTTCGATCCGGTCTACGACGCGCACGTCTTCGACCTGGCCTTCGTGGGCGCGTGCCGGCCGCATCTGATCACGCTCTCGGCCACCACGCCGTCGCCGTTCGGGCCGCAGCGGCACGGGCGGCCCTTCGAGGCCCCGGAGAAGGACGCCTCCGAGGAGGCGCCGGCCACGCGGATCGATCTCGACGGGCTCGCCGACCGGATAATCGCCTTCCCCGTCGAGGCCGCCCGCTACTCCACGCTGCGGGCCGCCAAGGACGGGCTGCTCTGGCTGCGCCACCCGGTGCGCGGCGCGCTCGGCGTCTCGCGGGCCAGGCCGGACGACCCGGACCCCAAGACGCTGCTCGAACGGTACGACCTCGCCCAACAGCGGATCGAGGAACTCTCCTCCGACGCCGACCACTTCGCCGTCAGCGGCGACGGCAAGCGGGTGGTGCTGCACACCGGGGACGTCCTGAAGGTCGTCCCCAGCGACCGGCGCGCCTCGGGCGACGACGACAGCGACAGCAACATCACCGTCGATCTGGGCCGGATCCGGCAGACCGTCGACCCCGCGGCCGAGTGGCGCCAGATGTACGCCGAGACCGGCCGCCTCATGCGCGACCACTTCTGGCGCGAGGACCTGGGCGGAGTCGACTGGGACGGCGTACTCGACCGCTACCGGCCCGTCCTCGAACGCGTCGCCACGCATGACGACTTGGTGGATCTGCTGTACGAGGTGCACGGCGAGCTCGGCACTTCGCACGCGTACGTCATCCCGCCGGGCGGGCACGGGCACGCGGACTCCCGGCAGGGGCTGCTCGGCGCGGACATCTCCCGCCACGGGGACGGCAGTTGGCGGATCGACCGCATCCTTCCCTCCGAGACGTCCGACCCGTACGCGCACGCCCCGCTCGCCGCGCCCGGCGTCGCCGTGCGGGTCGGGGACGCGATCCTCGCGGTGGACGGGCGGGCCGTCGACCCGGTGACCGGGCCCGGGCCGCTGCTCGTGGGCGCGGCGGGCAAGCCCGTCGAGCTGCTCATCGCGCCCTCGGGCGGCGGCGATCCGCGGCATTCGGTGGTCGTGCCGCTCGACGACGAGGAGCCGCTGCGGTACCACGCGTGGGTCGCGGACCGGCGGGCCTATGTGCACGCCGTGTCGCGCGGCCGGCTCGGGTATCTGCACGTGCCGGACATGCAGGCGCCCGGGTGGGCGCAGATCCACCGAGACCTGCGGGTGGAGGTGGCGAGGGAAGGGCTGATCGTCGACGTACGCGAGAACCGCGGCGGTCACACCTCCCAGCTCGTGGTGGAGAAGCTGGCCCGGCGGATCGTGGGCTGGGACCTGCCGCGCGGCATGCGGGCGTCGAGCTACCCGGTGGATGCGCCCCGGGGGCCCGTGGTGTCGGTCGCCAACGAATTCTCCGGGTCGGACGGGGACATCGTGAACGCGGCGATCAAGGCGCTCGGGATCGGGCCCGTGGTGGGTACGCGGACGTGGGGCGGGGTCGTCGGGATCGACAGCCGGTACCGCCTGGTGGACGGGACGCTGGTGACCCAGCCCAAGTACGCGATCTGGCTCGAGGGCTACGGGTGGGGCGTCGAGAACTACGGCGTCGACCCCGATGTGGAGGTCGTGGTCGCGCCCCACGACCACGCCGCCGGGCGCGATCCGCAGTTGGACGAGGCGGTGCGGCTCGCGCTGGCCTCGTTGGACGAGAGTCCGGCGAAGTCGGCGCCGGAGATTCCTCCGCTGTCGTGATCGGGAAGGGAGGGGGGAGGCATCCGGGCCGCCGCGTCGCATACGTAAAGTGTGGCCATGTCGGATGACTCCCCCCTGATACAGAGCCTGCGCACGGCCGTTGGTGCCGCGCCCGCCGATGTGCCGTTGCGCCTGCACCTCGCGGAGCTGCTGCTCGCCGCCGGGCGCGGGGACGAGGCGGTCACCGAGGCCGCTGTCGCGTTGCAGCACGCGCCCGGGGACGTACAGGCACGGGAGTTGATGGTGCGGGCGATGGGGATGCCTGCGGCTGCTCCTGCTGCTCCTGCTGCTCCTGCCGCTCCTGCCGCTCCTGCTGCTCCTGTTCCTTCTGTTTCTCCTGCGGCTTCGGAAGGCGCCCCGGCGGAGGCCAGGCCCGGCTTCGACTGGCGGGCCGCCGAGCAGGAGATCGGTGAGGCGATACCCCCGCGGTTCGTCGAGAGCCCCGCCGAACAGCCCGCCGACAACGGCGACAACGGCGAGAGCGGCCTCGAACCCCCGCTCGCCGCCGACGGCACCGGCGACCCCGGTGACGCCGAGGCCTGGGACGTCGACCGGCCGGGCACCCGGCGCCTCGCCGACGTCGGCGGCATGCAGGACGTCAAGGACCGCATCGAAGCGGCCTTCCTCGCACCGCTGCGCAACCCCGAACTGCGCAAGCTGTACGGCAAGAGCCTGCGCGGCGGACTGCTCCTCTACGGGCCGCCCGGCTGCGGCAAGACCTTCATCGCCCGTGCCGTGGCCGGTGAACTGGGCGCGAGCTTCCTGTCCGTGTCGGTCAACGACGTCCTCGACATGTGGATCGGCAACTCGGAACGCAATATGCACCAGGTCTTCGAGACCGCCCGCCGCAAGGCCCCCTGCGTCGTCTTCCTCGACGAACTCGACGCCCTCGGCGCCAAGCGCAGTCGTACGCAGCACAACGGCATGCGCAACACCGTCAACCAGCTCCTCACCGAGCTCGACGGCATCGACGCGGCAGCCAACGAGGGCGTCTTCGTCCTGGCCGCCACCAATGTGCCGTGGGACGTCGACATCGCCCTGCGCCGCCCCGGCCGCCTCGACCGCACCCTCCTTGTGCTGCCCCCGGACGCACCCGCCCGCGAGGCGATCCTCCGCTACCACCTGCGTGAACGCCCCATCGAGAACGTCGACTTGGGCAAGCTCGTCAAGGCCACGGACGGCCTCTCCGGCGCCGACCTCGCCCATGTCTGCGAGTCCGCGGCGGAGACCGCGCTGCTCGACTCGGCGCGCACCGGCACGGTTCGCATGATCGGCATGAAGGACCTGCTCGGCGCGGCCAAGGGGGTCGTGCCGTCCACCGAGCCGTGGTTCGCGGCAGCCCGCAATGTGGCGATGTTCGCGAACGACGGCGGGATGTACGACGACCTGGTGGCGTATCTGAAGAAGAGGCGGAAGCTGTGACCACGGGGAACACGGATGTGGAGCGGGCCGAGGCGCTGCTCGACATGGGGCGGTACGACGACGGGGTGGCCCTGCTGGCCAAGCGCGTGGCCGAGGACCCCGACGACGTACGGGCCTGGACGAGCATGGCACGCGGGCACCTGGACGCGGATCGGCCGGACGAGGCAGTCGAGGCGACCGAGGAAGCGCTCAGGAGGGCTCCGGAGTACGTCTACGCGCTTCTGGTGCACGCGCGAGCGCTGCAGCAGGTGGGTCGTCCCCCGGCTGCCGAGCAGGCGCTGCGCGAGGTGATCCGGATCGATCCGGAGTTCTGGCTGGGGTACGCGAGACTGGCCAACATCGCCTGGCGGAACGCCGTCATCCTGAACAGCGCCGGCCGAATAGGCAAGCCGGTGACGCCCGACGAGATGCGGAATCTCACCCAGGAGTCCACCGCGCTCGCCAAAGAGGCCATTCGGCTCGCCCCGGACGAGGTGTTCGCCTACGAAGTCGCCCTGACTCTCGCGAAGTACGGCCACAGCGGCGAGGACGTCGGCGAGATCGAGCGCGCCATCCTCCGCCTCGACCCCACCCATGCCGAGGCTCTGGAGAGCCAGACTGCGAAGGCCGCCGAGACCGACGAAGTCCTCGCGTCCCAGGCCTCCACGATGTACGCCGACGCGCTCGCCGTCGCCCCCGACTCCCGCGAGCTGCGCAGCGGCCTCGACCGGGCCACGTACCGGCTGCTGCGCGGCACCCGCTGGCTCGCCCTGCTCTGTCTGGTGATCGCGGGCGTGGTGATCGACCTGTTCCACGTGGACGGAGAGGTGCAGCGGACGCTGCCCGTGCCGCTCGGCAGCCGCCTGTGGGTGCTCGTCCCGATGGCCGCCGTCTGGGCCTTCGGCGCCTGGCGCATCTACCGGCGGCTGCGTACCGGCGTCCGGCTGAACGTGGGCTCCCTGCTCCGGCGGCAGCTCTGGGCCCGCATAGTCGTGGCCCAGGCCGGCCTCACCACGCTCTGCGCGCTCCTGATCGCCGAGATCCCGTGGACCGGCCGGGGCATCCCGCAGTTCCTGTTCTGGACCGGCCTGGTGGTGCCCTGGCTGACCATCAACTCCGATCGCAAGCTGGTCAAGTAGCCGAGGGCTTCGCCGGATACCATGCGCATCAACTGATCCACAGAGCCGAGGGAGGCCCGCCGATGGCCGGCGAACCGCAGGCGGACTGCCTGTTCTGCAAGATCGTGGCCAAGGAGATTCCTGCCACGATCGTCCAGGAGACCGAGTCGACGCTCGCCTTCCGGGACATCAATCCGCAGGCCCCGACCCACGTCCTGGTCATCCCCAAGGTGCACTTCCCGGACGCCGCCTCCCTCGCCGCCGGCGACCCGGAGGCCGCCGCCGAGGTGCTGCGGGCCGCCGGTGAGGTGGCCGAGGGGGAGGGCGTCGAGAGCTATCGCATCGTGTTCAACACCGGTGCGGGCGCGGGCCAGACCGTCTTCCACGCGCACGCCCACGTCCTGGCCGGACGCGGCCTCGAATGGCCTCCCGGATAGGTCGCAGGGTAACTCGACGTGTCCGTACGTGAATTGGTGGTGCTCGGCACCGCCAGCCAGGTCCCCACCCGGCACCGCAACCACAACGGCTATCTGCTGCGCTGGGACGGCGAGGGCATCCTCTTCGACCCGGGCGAGGGCACCCAGCGTCAGATGCTGCGGGCCGGGGTCGCCGCGCACGACCTCAACCGGATCTGCGTCACGCACTTCCACGGGGACCACTCGCTCGGCCTCGCCGGGGTGATCCAGCGGATCAACCTCGACCGGGTGCCGCACGAGATCACCGCGCACTACCCGGCGAGCGGGCAGCAGTTCTTCGACCGGCTCCGGTACGCCACCGCCTACCGCGAGACCGTGCGGCTCACGCAGGCGCCGGTCGCCGCCGACGGGGAGCTGGCCGCCTCGGCGACGTACCGCCTCGAAACCCACAAGCTGTCGCACCCGGTGGAGTCGTACGGCTATCGCGTCGTCGAGCCGGACGGGCGCCGGATGCTGCCCGAGCGGCTCAGGGAGCACGGCATCAAGGGGCCCGACGTGGGCGTCCTGCAGCGCGGGGGAGTGCTGAACGGCATCGGCCTCGACGACGTGAGCGAGGTGCGGCGCGGGCAGCGGTTCGCGTTCGTCATGGACACCCGGCTGTGTGAGGGCGTGTACGCGCTCGCCGAGGGTGCCGACATGCTCGTCATCGAGTCGACCTTCCTTGACGAAGACGCTCAACTCGGCGCCGATCACGGTCACTTGACCGCCGGACAGGCGGCCGGAGTGGCGCGCGACGCCGGCGTACGGCATCTGGTCCTTACGCACTTCTCGCAGCGGTACGCCGATCCCGCGGAGTTCGAGCGGCAGGCGCGGGCCGCCGGGTTCGAAGGTGAACTGACCGTCGCCGCCGACTTGTTGCGTGTTCCACTGCCCAAGCGCCCCTGATACGAGCCGTTCACGCCCCCTGAAGGGTGTGGTCATGCCGGGTGAACGGCGATATGGCTGGATGTATGGCCGCAATACGCGAAAGTGCAGCAGACGCGTCGGACCCGCCTCCGGACCCATCTTCGGACCCACCTCCGGGCGCGGCAGGCGCATCGGCGGCCCTCCTGCAGACCATCCGGGACTCCCTCATCGGTGACGACCATCTGCTCGACGGGCCTTACGGGGAACGGCGGATCACCTACGCCGACTACGCCGCCTCGGGGCGGGCGCTGACCTTCATCGAGGACTTCATCCGCGGCGCCGTGCTGCCGTACTACGCCAACTCCCATACGGAGGCCTCCGGGACGGGCCTGCAGACCACCGTCTTCCGTGAGGACGCCCGCGCGATCATCCGCCAGGCCATCGGCGGCGACGAGCGGGTCGCGGTCATCTTCACCGGCTCGGGCGCGACCGGCGCCATCAACAAACTGATCACCATCCTCGGGCTGCACCGCGCGCCGGCCGGGCGCCGTGCGGTCGTCTTCGTCGGCCCGTACGAGCACCACTCCAACGAGCTGCCCTGGCGCGAATCGACCGCCGACGTCGTGCCCATCCGGGAGGACGCCGAAGGGCACATAGACCTCGTGCACCTGGAGGCCGAACTCGTCCGGCACCGCGATCGCGAGCTGCGCATAGGCACCTTCTCCGCCGCGTCGAACGTCACCGGGATCATCAGCGACACGGACGCGGTGAGCGATCTGCTGCACCGTCATGGGGCCCTGGCCTTCTGGGACTTCGCGGCCGCCGGACCGTATCTGGACGTCGCCATGGCGGGGGACGCCGGCCGTTTCGACCAGCCCTGGAAGGACGCCGTCTTCCTCAGCCCGCACAAGTTCATCGGCGGGCCCGGCACCCCCGGCATCCTCGCCGTCCGCCGCGAGCTGCTGCACAACGCGGTCCCCGCCGAACCCGGTGGCGGCACCGTCGACTACGTCAACACCGTCGAGCACCACTACATCGCCGACCCGGAGCACCGGGAGGAGGGCGGCACCCCGGCCCTCGTCGACTCGATCCGGGCCGGCCTGGTCTTCCTGCTCAAGCAGGCCGTGGGCGCGGCCGCCATCCGCGCGGGCGAGGAGGGGATCACCCGCCGGGTGCTCGCCGCCTGGCGGGACTGCCCGGCGATCGAGATCCTCGGCAGTCCGACGGCCGCCCGGCTGCCGATCGTGTCCTTCCTCGTACGTTCCCCGAGCGGGCGTTCCCCGAGCGGGGCTTCTCCGAGCGGGCGGGGCTTTCTGCACCACAACTTCGTCGTGGCCGTCCTCAACGACCTGTTCGGAATCCAGTGCCGGGGCGGCTGCTCCTGCGCGGGCCCGTACGGCCATCGGCTGCTCGCCATCGACCAGGACACCTCGCACCGGTACGAGCGGGAGATCCTGGAGGGGCACGAAGGGCTGAAGCCGGGGTGGGTGCGGGTCAGCCTCAACTACTTCATGGCGCCGGCCGTCGTGGACTACGTCATCGAGGCGGTCCGGCTCGTGGCGGAGGAGGGGTGGCGGCTGCTGCCGGAGTACCGGTTCGACCTTCGCACGGGGCTGTGGCGGCATCGCTCCGGCGGGGCGCGGGCGGTGCGGCTCGCGGGGCTCAGCTTCGATGCTGCCGGGCGGCTCGGGCCCGCGGCGCGGGTGGCGGCGGGGGCCGCGGAGGCCGATCTGGCACGGCAGTTGGCGCAGGCCCGGGCGATTCTGGCGGAGCGGGACGGGCGCGACGAGGGCGGGGTCGCCGCGGCGGGGGTCTCCGGGTTCGGGGATCTGCAGTGGTTCGAGCTGCCCGACGTATGCCGGTTCACACCAGGGCGTGCGGGATGAGCACGGCTTGCGTGCCTACGATGGCGCGGTGATCCCCAAGGCCGAACTCCACCTGCACATCGAAGGCACCCTCGAACCCGAGCTCGCCTTCGCGCTCGCCGCCCGCAACGGCATCGAGCTGCCCTTCGCCGACACCGAGGCGCTGCGCCGCGCCTACCTCTTCGAGGACCTGCAGTCCTTCCTCGACCTGTACTACGGCCTGATGGCGGTGCTCAGGACGGAGGCGGACTTCGCCGAGCTCGCCGACGCCTATCTGACGCGCGCCGCCGCACAGGGCGTACGCCATGCGGAGATCTTCTTCGACCCGCAGGCGCACGTCTCGCGCGGCGTCGGCATCGGGGCCGTGATCGAGGGCCTGGGGCGGGCCCTGGACCTGAGCGAGCAGCGGCACGGCATCTCCACGCGGCTCATCATGTGCTTCCTGCGGGACGAGTCCGCCGAGTCGGCGCTGCAGACCCTGGAGGCGGCGAAGCCCTATCTGCACCGGATCACCGGGGTGGGCCTGGACTCGGCGGAGGTCGGGCATCCGCCCGCCAAGTTCCGCGAGGTGTACGAGGCCGCCGCCGAGCTCGGTCTGCGCAGGGTCGCGCACGCCGGGGAGGAGGGGCCGCCGGCGTACATCAGCGAGGCGCTGGACGTCCTCGGGGTCGAGCGGATCGATCACGGGCTGCGGTGCATGGAGGACCCGGAGCTGGTCGAGCGCCTGGTCCGGGACCGCATTCCGCTCACGCTCTGCCCGCTGTCCAACGTCCGGCTGCGGGCGGTCGATCTGCTTGAGGATCATCCGCTGCCGGGGATGATGGCGGCGGGGCTGCTCTGCACGGTCAACTCCGATGATCCGGCGTACTTCGGGGGGTATGTCGGGGATACGTTTCATGCGGTGCATGAGGCGTTGGGGCTGGGGCCGGAGCGGCTCAGGGAGTTGGCGCGGAACTCGTTCCTGGCCTCGTTCCTGGAGGACGACGAGGCTCGGCGTGCCCGGTATTTGGCCGAGGTGGAGGCGTACGAGTTCGAGGACTGATTTCTCCCCACCCCGCCCCTTCCCGTAATCCTCCGGAGGCTGGGGGCTGCGCCCCCGGACCCCCCTTGTCCTCAAACGCCGGACGGGCTGATTCATCAGCGATGAATCAGCCCGTCCGGCGTTTGAGGACACCGCCCGGAGGGCGGAAGGCGTCGCAGACTTACGGGAAGGGGCGGGGAGGGGAAGAAATCCCTGCCAGAATCCGCCCGGCCACCGCAGGCGAATCCACCAACGGGTGCAGGGCCAAGGCCCTGAGCGCCGCATCCCGGTCCTTGAAGAGGGCCGCCTCGATCGCCGCGCGCTCAACGGCCTTGAGCTGCAGCATCAACCCCAACTCCGCCTCCCCGAGCGGGGAGCAGGGGAGGGGCCGAGCCCCCTCGGACGACACCTCGCACACCGTCTCGATGATCGCGTCCGCGGGCAGCGCCGGCACCGTCGTCCCATTGCGGACATTGAGAATGAGCCGCGCCCCCTCGCCGGAGGCGATCGCCCGCATCAGAGCCAGCGCGACCCGGTCGTACCCCCCGCCGTCCAGATCGCAGGAGTCCCGCTCCCAACCCCCGGTCGCCGCCCGGCTGTCCGCCATGTACGTCGACTCCCGCTCCAGCCGCGTACGCTCCCACAACTCGTACGCCCGCGCCGGTTCCGAGGCGGCGGCCTCGAAGAACCCGCCCTGCTGGGCGTCCAGGAACTCCCCGCGCGTCTCGTCCGCGGAGCGCACCGCCGCCAGCGTCTCGCGCCGGAAGTAGTAGTAGTGCAGGTACTCGTTGGGAAGCGAGCCGAGCGCCCGCAGCCACTCGGAACCGAAGAGCTTGCCCTCCTCGAAAGAGTCCAGGGCGGCCGGATCCGCGAGCAGAGCGGGCAGCAGGTCACGGCCGTCGGCGTCCGTCAACTTCCGCAGCCAGCCGAGGTGGTTGAGGCCCACGTAGTCGTACGTCACCGAGTCCGGGTCCGCACCGGCGGCGCGTGCCGCGCGGCGCACCAGGCCCACCGGGGAGTCGCAGATGCCGATGACGCGCTCGCCGAGCACCGAGGCCATCGCCTCGGTCACCATGCCCGCCGGATTGGTGAAGTTGATGACCCACGCGTCCGGCGCCACCGCCGCAACCCGCTCCGCGATGTGCAGCGCGACCGGGATGGTGCGAAGGCCGTACAGCACACCGCCCGCGCCGACCGTCTCCTGGCCCAGGACGCCCTCGCCGAGCGGCACGCGCTCGTCCCGCACCCGGCCCGCCGTGCCGCCCACCCGGATCGCGGAGAACACGAAGTCCGCGCCCCGCAGGGCGTCGTCGAGTTCCGCAGCGATCCGCACGGCGGGACCGCCCTCGAAGTGCTCCAGGACCGAGCGCACGACGCCGACCCGCACCGGATCCGTGTCGTACAGCGTCAGCTCGGTGATCTCGCTGCCCACCAGTGCGCCGTACACCAGCGGCACCCGGAATCCGCCACCGCCCAGAATCGTCAGCCTCATGCCGCGGAACGTACCTCACGACACCGACAACCGGGCATGACAGGAGTGATGAGGCACACTGTCCTGACCTGCACGCACCATGTACGGGGAGCGCGAAGTGGCGACCGATCCCACGGTGAGAGCCGACCTGTTCGAGCAGCCTGCCAAGAGCGGCTGTCTCGATCCCCTCGCCGCCCTGCGCACGCCCGAGGACCCGCCCTGGGACGTCTACCTGACCGGCACGGTCTTCCTCGACATCATCTTCACCGGCCTCGACAGCGCGCCGGTCCGCGGCACCGAGTCCTGGGCGCGCGGCATGGGCTCCAGCCCCGGCGGCGCCGCCAACATGGCGACGGCGCTCGCCCGGCTCGGCCTGCGTACCTCCCTCGCCGCGGCCTTCGGTGACGACCACTACGGCGAGTACTGCTGGGACGCCCTGGAACAGGGCGAGGGCATCGATCTGTCGCCGTCCAGGAAGGTGTCCGGCTGGCACTCGCCGGTCACCGTCTCCATGGCGTACGAGGGCGAACGGACGATGGTCTCGCACGGCCACGAGCCGCCGCCCGAGGAGCCCGCGCCCCACTGCCCGCCACGCGCGCGTGCCGCCATCGCCTCGCTGACGCCGGGCACGCGCGCGGAGTGGATCGCGCAGGCCGCGGCCAAGGGCAGCCGGGTCTTCGGCGACGTCGGCTGGGACGAGACCGGGCGCTGGGACCTGGCGGGCCTCGCCGATCTGGAGCACTGCGAGGCCTTCCTGCCGAACGCCGAGGAGGCCATGCGTTACACCGGCACCTCCTGTCCGCGGGCCGCTGCGCACGCGCTCGCCGAGAAGGTGCCGCTCGCCGTCGTCACGCTGGGGGCGGAGGGGGCGTACGCCGTGGACGGGCGTACCGGTGAGACCGCCTCGGTCCCCGCCATCGAGGTCGCGGCCCTCGACCCGACCGGTGCCGGTGATGTCTTCGTGGCGGGGTTCGTCACCGGGACGCTGGCGGGGTGGCCGCTGGCCGATCGGCTGGCCTTTGCCGGGCTGACCGCTGCGCTGTCGGTGCAGGAGTTCGGCGGGTCTCTGTCGGCGCCCGGGTGGAACGAGGTTGCCGCGTGGTGGCAGGAGGTTGGTCGGCGCTGTGAGCAGGACCCTGCGGCTCTGCGCCGCTATGCCTTTCTGGCGGGGTTGCTGCCCACGGCTACGCGGGCGTGGCCGCTGGCTCGGGCGGTGCCGACTATTGGCTTCCGGGCGGCGTCTGCCGGGTAGGGGTGGTCTTCGGTCGAGGTCGCGGGGGCGCTGCCCCCGGGCCCCCGGTCCTGGCCGGACGGGCCTTCTTTTGCCCCTCCCCGCCCCTTCCCGTAAGGCTGCCGCCGGCTTCACCACCCTCAAAGATGTCCTCAAACGCCGGACGGGCTGACTTTGAGCCGCACTCGAGGCCAGCTCGCAGGGGACGGAAAAAGCCCTCGGTGTTGTCAGTGCTCCGACGTACTCTTGGCAGTGCAAGGCTGTCGAGCGGCGCGAGCCCCGCACGAGGAGAGTGAGCAGGCCACAGAGCCGGCCCATGACTCAGACACCCACCACAGCTCATACCCCTGCGCAGGAACCCTCCCGAGCCCACTTCACCGTCCCGGCGAACCACCCGATGGTGACAGTCCTCGGTTCCGGAGACGCTCTGCTGCGCGTGATCGAGAAGGCCTTCCCGGCGGCCGACATCCATGTCCGGGGCAATGAGATCAGCGCCGTGGGCGACCGGACCGAAGTCGCCCTGATCCACCGCCTGTTCGACCAGATGATGCTGGTGCTGCGCACCGGACAGCCGATGACGGAGGACTCTGTGGAACGCTCGATCGCCATGCTCAAGGCGGGCGAGAACGGCGAAGGACCGGAGGAGACCCCGGCCGAGGTGCTCACGCAGAACATCCTCTCCTCGCGCGGCCGCACCATCCGCCCCAAGACGCTCAACCAGAAGCGGTACGTCGACGCGATCGACAAGCACACGATCGTCTTCGGCATCGGCCCCGCGGGCACCGGCAAGACCTATCTGGCCATGGCCAAGGCGGTGCAGGCCCTGCAGTCCAAGCAGGTCAGCCGCATCATCCTGACCCGCCCCGCGGTCGAGGCCGGAGAGAGACTCGGATTCCTGCCGGGCACGCTCTACGAGAAGATCGACCCGTATCTGCGCCCGCTCTACGACGCGCTACACGACATGCTGGACCCGGACTCGATCCCGCGCCTGATGGCGGCGGGGACCATCGAGGTCGCCCCGCTGGCGTACATGCGTGGACGTACGTTGAACGACGCCTTCATCATTCTCGACGAGGCGCAGAACACCAGCGCCGAGCAGATGAAGATGTTCCTCACCCGCCTCGGCTTCGAGTCGAAGATCGTGGTCACGGGCGACATCACCCAGGTCGACCTGCCGAACGGCACGAAGAGCGGTCTGCGCCAGGTCCAGGACATCCTGGACGGCGTCGACGACGTGCACTTCTCGCGGCTCACCTCGCACGATGTCGTCCGGCACAAGCTCGTCGGCCGTATCGTCGACGCGTACGAGAAGTACGACAACGAGAACGGCACGGAGAACGGCTCCCACAAGGGCCGCCGCGGCGACAAACGGAAGTAGCGAGAAGCACGCACATGTCGATCGACGTCAACAACGAATCCGGAACCGAGGTCGACGAGCAGGCGATCCTCGACATCGCCCGCCACGCACTCGCGCGGATGCGGATCCACCCGCTCTCCGAGCTCTCGGTGATCGTCGTGGACGCCGAGGCCATGGAGCAGCTGCACATCCAGTGGATGGACCTGCCCGGTCCGACCGATGTCATGTCCTTCCCGATGGACGAGCTGCGCCCGCCGATGAAGGACGACGAGGAGCCCCCGCAGGGCCTCCTCGGTGACATCGTGCTCTGCCCCGAGGTCGCCAAGCGGCAGGGCGAAGAGGCGCCGACCGGGCACTCCATGGACGAGGAGCTGCAGCTGCTCACCGTCCACGGGGTGCTGCACCTGCTCGGTTACGACCACGAGGAGCCGGACGAGAAGGCCGAGATGTTCGGCCTCCAGCAGGCCATCGTGGACGGCTGGCGCGCCGAGCAGGGCATGACCGGTCCGTCTCCCGCCCCCACGGTCTCGTGAGTACGCAACTGATCTTCGGCGTCGTCCTGCTGCTCGTCGTCGCCTGGCTCGCCTCCTGTGCGGAGGCGGGCCTCGCGCGTGTGTCGAGCTTTCGCGCGGAGGAAGCCGTACGTTCCGGCCGGCGCGGCAGCGCGAAGCTGGCGCAGGTCGCCGCCGACCCGACGCGCTATCTGAACGTGGCCCTCCTGGTGCGGGTGGCCTGCGAGATGGCGGCCGCCGCGCTGGTGACGTACGCCTGTCTGCGGGAGTTCGACGAGACCTGGCAGGCCTTGGCGGTCGCGATCGCGGTCATGGTGCTCGTCAGTTACGTCGCCGTTGGAGTGTCGCCCCGGACCATCGGGCGCCAACACCCGTTGAACACCGCCACGGCATCGGCGTACGTCCTGCTGCCACTGGCCCGGATCATGGGCCCGATCCCTCCCCTCCTCATCCTCATCGGCAACGCGCTGACCCCCGGAAAGGGCTTCCGGCGCGGCCCGTTCGCGTCCGAGGCGGAGCTGCGGGCGATGGTGGACCTGGCCGAGAAGGAGTCGCTGATCGAGGACGACGAGCGCCGCATGGTGCACTCCGTCTTCGAGCTCGGTGACACGCTCGTACGTGAAGTCATGGTGCCGCGCACCGACTTGATCGTCATCGAGCGGTACAAGACGATCCGGCAGGCGCTGACCCTGGCGCTGCGGTCCGGGTTCTCGCGCATTCCGGTGACCGGGGAGAGCGAGGACGACGTCGTCGGGATCGTGTACCTGAAGGACCTGGCGCGCAAGACGCACATCAGCAGGGACGCCGAGTCCGAGCTGGTGTCGACGGCGATGCGGCCCGCGTCGTTCGTGCCCGACACGAAGAACGCGGGCGATCTGCTGCGCGAGATGCAGCAGGAGCGCAACCACGTCGCGGTCGTCATCGACGAGTACGGCGGCACGGCCGGCATCGTCACCATCGAGGACATCCTCGAGGAGATCGTCGGCGAGATCACCGACGAGTACGACCGTGAACTGCCGCCCGTGGAGGAGCTGGAGGGCGGCTGCTACCGGGTCACCGCGCGGCTCGACATCGGGGATCTCGGGGAGCTGTACGGGCTCGAGCAGTTCGACGACGAGGATGTCGAGACGGTCGGCGGGCTGCTCGCGAAGGCGCTCGGCCGGGTGCCGATCGCCGGGGCGACGACCTCGGTGTCCCTGCCGGACGGGCGAGCGCTGCGGCTGACCGCCGAGGCGGCGGCGGGGCGGCGGAACAAGATCGTGACGGTGTTGGTGGAGCCGGTGGAGGTCGCGGCCTCCGTGGAGGGGGATGAGTCGGCGTGACGCCACGGGAACTGCGGGCGTTCTGCTTGGAGTTCAATGCCTCGGTGGAGGAGTTTCCGTTCAATCCGGAGACGTCTGTCTTCAAGGTGCTCGGCAAGGTTTTCGCGCTTTCCGCGCTGGATGCTTCGCCGCTGAAGGTTTCGCTCAAGTGTGAGCCTGAGAACGCGGTTCGGCTGCGGGAGCAGCATGCGGGGGTTGTGCCCGGGTGGCACCTCAATAAGCGGCACTGGAACACCGTGACGGTGGGCGCTTTGCCGGACCAGCTGGTCCGCGAGCTCATTGAGGACTCGTATGACCTGGTGGTCGCCGGTCTTCCCAAGGCTGAGCGGTTGCGGCTGGATCGGGGCTGATTTTTACCCCACCCCGCCCCTTCCCGAAATCCTGCGGAGCTGTGTCCTCAAACGCCGGACGGGCTGATTTCATCAGCCCGTCCGGCGTTTGAGGACAGTCTTTTGAAGCCGGCGGCAGCCTTTCGGGAAGGGGCGGGGCGGGGAGGAAATCTCTAGCCGCGACGGACCCGCAGGCCTACGCCCACCAGCACCGCCGCGACCAGCACGATCGCCGAGTCGATGGCCAGCACCGTCCGTGCCCCCGACAGCAGGTCGGTCGACGTCGTCGCCAGGACTCCGAGCAGCGGGATGCCGATCGTGAGCCCCACCTGCTGGGTGCTCGTGGCGAGGCCCGTCGCCAGGCCCTGCTCGGAGTTCGGGACACCGGACGTGACGGTCACGTTGTACGCGATGATCGCGCCCAGGTGCCCGATGCAGGCCACGGTCACCCCGACCACCGCGAGCCAGACCGACCAGCCCCCGGTCCCGAGACCGAGCAGGCTCGCGGTGAGGACACCCTGCAGCACCAGCGAGCCGACCAGCGTGCGCTGGGCGCCGAAGCGGCCGATTACCTTCGGGGCCACCGAGCCCGTGACGATGCCCGCGACGCCCACGACGCCGAAGATCAGGCCGGTCTGGAAGGCCGAGAGGCCCAGGATCTCCTGCAGGTACAGGGTCAGCGCGAAGATGACCGTCGACATCATCGAGAAGGTGACGAGCCCGGCCAGGTTCCCCCACGCCACGGTGCGGCGGCGCAGCATCGGCAGGGAGACGAGGGGCTGGGCGGTGCGGGCCTCGATGGCGCCGAACGCGGTGAGCAGGGCGAGGCCGGCGATCAGGGTGACCAGGACCGGGGCGTTGCCGAAGCCGCGTTCGGCGGCGGTGGAGAGGGCGTAGATCAGGGAGAGCAGTCCGCCGGTGACGGTGATCGCGCCGGGGATGTCGAGGCGCGGCCGCTCGGGGTGGCGGGACTCGGTCAGCAGGGTCGGGGCCAGGGGCAGCACGAGCAGCGTGAAGAGGGCGAGCAGGCCCATCGTGGAGCGCCAGCCGAGGGTGTCCGTGAGGACTCCGCCGAGCACCATGCCGACCGTGAAGCCGAGCGAGAGGACGGTGCCGGAGATGGCCAACGCCCGGTCCCGCTGCGGGCCTTCGGGGAAGGTCGTGGTCAGCAGGGACATGCCGGTCGGCACGATCGCGGCGGCGCCCAGGCCCTGCAGTGCGCGCCCGGTCAGGAACGACGCCGGGTCCCAGGCGAACGTCGCGAGCAGCGAGGCGGCGCCGAAGAGCGCGAGGCCGGTGAGGAACAGCTTGCGGCGGCCGAAGAGGTCGCCGATCCGTCCGAAGAGGAGCAGGAAGCCGCCGGACGGCAGCGCGAAGGCCGTCACGCCCCACTGCAGCGCGGACTGGCTCATGCCCAGGTCCTTGCCGAGGACGGGCAGCGCCACGTTCAGGACGGAGAAGTCGAGGGCGACCATGAACTGCGCCGCGCAGAGCACGAAGAGGATCAGCTTGGCGCGGACGCCCAGCGGCGCCGGGGCCCCTGTCGCCGAGGACGGAGCCGGGGCCGAGACCTGGGCCGGGGCCGGGGGAGCGCTGGTGCGGGGAGGAGTGGTCGGGTCGGTGGTCGCGGTTGTCGGGGTGTCGATCGCCATGCACAGCAGCATCGGGGCCCCGGAATAACAGTGGGGAGCCGGAACTTATGCTGGTGGTCGCACCACCAGCCAGGGGGAGACGTACGTGGCCGAGGCAGCCAGGCAGTCGCAGTCCATGCCGTTCGAGGCGCCCGTGGGGGCCGCCGCGATGAAGGCGCACCGGCTGCAGGAGCTCCGCGAGTTCCTGATGAGCCGCCGGGCCCGGGTCACGCCCGCGCAGGCGGGTCTGCCGGACGGCGGGGCCCGTCGGCGTACGCCGGGTCTGCGGCGTGAAGAGGTCGCCGTGCTCGCCGGGGTCGGCGCCTCCTGGTACCAGTGGCTGGAGCAGGGGCGGGACATCTCCGTGTCGCCCCAGGTGCTCGACTCGGTGGCCAGGGTGCTGCGGATGAGCAGCTCCGAGCGCCGCCACCTCTACGTCCTCGCCGGGCTCAACCCGCCCGCGCCGGAGGTCGAGGAGGCCGACCAGCAGATGTGCGAGGGGCTGCGCCGGCTGATCGACACCTGGATGCCGTATCCGGCGCACATCATGGACCAGTACTGGAACTGCGTCATGTACAACGACGCGGCCGCGATGGTGCTCGGCATGCGTCCCGACCGTACGCAGAACTGCCTGGTGAACTTCTTCACCGACCCCGTGTACCGGTCGCGGGCGAAGAGCTGGGGCGTCAACGCGCCCCAGGTCGTCGCGCAGTACCGGGCGGCCTGCTCCGAGTGCCCGGACGACGAGGGCTTCCAGGCCGTGGTGGCCGAGGCCTCGCAGGCCAGCGAGGAGTTCGTCGAGCTGTGGCAGCGGCGGGACATCCAGCCCGGCGGGCAGCTCGCCAAGGAGATGGAACACCCCCTGGTCGGGGCCCTGTTCTTCGAGTCGACCCAGCTGCGGGTGCCGGCCAGGCCGGACCTCACGATCGTGCTGCACACCCCGCAGCCGGGCACGGACACGGCCAGCAGGATGGAGTGGCTGTCCTCGCCGGAGGGCCGTAGGGGCTCGATGTATCCCGTGGCGGGGTAGCACCTTTCGCCGGGGAACGCGAGGGGCTAAAGGCGCCCGGCTCAGGTCTAATGGCGGTAATGCGGTCTTTAGGTGCGGCTTAGGTTGGTTCATACCAATCCAACCCCCACTGGGAGAACCTGTGCGTGCCCGTCCCCTGCGGTTCGCTGCGACCTGCCTCGCCGCCTCGTCCCTGCTCTTCGCCGCCGCCTGCGGGGGTGCCGCGGACGCCAAGGAGTCCCCGAAGAAGCCGCAAGGGCCGCAGCCGCTGACTGCCGCACAGGCCAAGAGCGTTCTGATCGGCGCCGCCGACCTGCCGGACGGGTGGAAGCTCCAGAAGGACACCGTCCTGGACCAGGAGGAAGTGAACCAGAGCACCGACTTCGGCAAGGCCGAGCAGGCCGACTGCCAGGTGTTCCTCGATGTCGTCAACACCGGACGGCTGCTCTCGGACTACAAGGTCGGCCGTCAGCAGCTCTTCGCGCGTGACGGGGACACGAGCACGCTGGGCCAGGACGTCAGCGGCTATCCCGTCGCCGACTCCGAGAGCGCGATGAAGAAGCTCGCGGGCGCGGTGAAGTCGTGCACGACGTTCGACACCACCTATGAGGGCAAGGCCGCGAAGGCCAGGCTCAAGAAGGTGGACCTGCCCCCGCTCGGTGACGAGGCGGTCGGATACCGGATGCACTTCGAGTCGAACGGCTACGCCATCGACTTCGAGATCGCGACCGTCCGGGTCGGCGCCAACATCACCACGATCCTCCACAACTGGGGTGAAGACGAGCGGGGCGAGAAGGACTTCCGGCAGGCCTACACCAAGGCCGCGGCCAACCTGAAGAAGGCGCTCAGCGGCGACTCCGCCGCCAAGTAACGGGGCATCGGGGGACGCCCGGAGGGGAGAGCACCCCGGCACGACCTGTGGGAGCGGGTCGGGCCGGGGTGCTCCGCATGCCCCGCCGCGGCCTACGTATGCTCGGGGCATGACCGAGACGCTTGACCCCGAGGACCGCAAGATCGTCACCCTGGCCCGCTCGGCGCGGGCCCGCAACGGCGTGCCCGAGGGCGCGGCCGTGCGTGACGAGACGGGGCGTACGTACGTGGCCGGGACCGTCGACCTCGACTCCCTGAAGCTCAGCGCGCTGCGCACCGCAGTCGCGATGGCCGTGGCGAGCGGGGCGAAGTCGCTGGAGGCGGCGGCGGTGGTCTCCGAGGCCGGGGCCCTGTCCGAGGAGGACCTCTCGGCGGTACGCGACCTCGGCGGGGCGGGGACGCCGGTGCTGCTTGCCGGGGCGGACGCGGCGGTGCGCTCCACGGTCGTCGTCTGAGCGGACGGAACGGTGCGCTCCGCCGGGACCGCGTGAGCTCGGCACAACGAACGTACTGACTTCTAGATCAGTAACATCCACCACTCAAGTCCCTTGAAGAATCAAGGGACTTCCTCTTGCAATCGCTTTCTATCCGCGCATCAATGGATGACAGTTCTTTCCGACGGACCGTCAGATAAGAGCCGCCGCGCGGCGTGCCGCACCCCCGCCCGCGGACGGTCCGCGCACACCCCCAAGCAACCCTTGTGGCGATGGTGTGCGCCTTCCTATCGGAAAAGGGGAAGCGATGAAGCACAGCAGGAAGTTCGGGATCAGCGCTGCCGCCACCGCGGGAGCGCTGGCCCTGGCCGGCCTCGCCTTCGCACCGGCCGCGGCAGCGGTCGCACCGGGCGCGGCCACGGTAAGCGCCGACTGCGGTATCTACGGCAGCGGTGAGGCGACCCTCACGGCAACCCAGAGCGGCACCACCGCGACCATCACGGTCACCTCGTCCGAGATCACCACGCCGGTCGCGGTGGAGGCGAACACCGTCAACTCCACGCTCAAGATGTCCAAGGCCGGCGGCGGGACCGTCGAGTTCACGGGCAGCAGCAACCCCGCGATGCCCGCCGGCGGCGGGGTCAACTCCGGCCCGCTGACCGGGACCGTCGCCTCCGGCGACACGCTCGACGCCTTCCCGGGCTCGGTGACGCTCGTGGTCATGGGCATCAACGTGACCTGCAACTCGACCGGGGCGCAGGCGCCTGGCCCGTTCGTGTTCGACTGAGCAACCGCCGTTCGACCGGGCAAGCGTCGTTCGGCCGAGTGACCGCAGTATCGGCATGACGGACCGGTGTCGCCCCGTGCGGCACCGGTCTCCGGGCTGCCCGCACCTTCGGATGCGTACCAACTGACCTGCGGAAATGCGGATCTTGACAGCATCTGATGGGTCATCAGGTGAAGTGTTTCGATTCCATTGACTTTTCACATACCCCGCACATCAATGGCCCCCGTCGGCGCAGAAGAGCCGCTGCGCCCGGCATTCACCAGGAGGGGGCAAACATGCCTTCAGCAAGACGAAGACGCCGCTGGATGGCGGCACTAGGGGTGACCGCGCTCGCGGTCGGGGCAGGCGGGGCGCTGGCCCCGAACGCCACGGCGCTGGCCACCGCGGCCCAGCAGGTCGAGTTCCCGACCCGCTGTGTGCCGCCGCCGATCGCGGGGATCCCGCCGATCGAAGGCCCGACCACCGCGGACATCACCGTCGACAACATGACGCCCAAGGTGGGCGACACGGTCAACGTGACGTACAAGGTGGTCAAACCCGCGGCCAGCAACCCCGTCGACCTCGCCCTGCCCGCTGACATCATGCTGCCCACCGGCAAGGTGACCGTCGGCGGAGCCCAGAGCGGGGACGCGACCGTCGCGGGGCCCAGGAAGAATCCGCCGGTCGATCCCAAGGGAACGTTCCCGGGCTTCGAGATGACGGGAACCCTGACCCTCACCGCGCCCGGTGAGGTCACCCTGTCGCCCGGCGACTACAACATCAACACCAACTACATCATGTCGCTCGACACCCCGTGCACGGTGCTCAATCCACCGGCACCGGCCTCGCTGACGCTGAACGTGGCGCCGGCCGGAAACACCAACCCCCGTTCCCTGCAACTGGGTTCGGCCTCGGGCAAGCCCGGCGACAGCGTGACCGTCACCGGGTCGAAGTTCACCGCGGGGGCCGAGGTCACCGTGGCGGGCCGGGCCGGGGACACCGAGACGGCCGACAAGAAGACCGTGACGGCCGACGCACAGGGCGGCTTCAGCGCGGCGCTGCCCGTCAGCGACAAGGCGACGACAGGCATCGTCGCGTACGAAGGAAGTGCCTGGTCCACCAAGAAGGGCGCAGGCCCGGCGGCGTATGTCGTGATCGACGACACCCCCCTCCCCGCCGGCAGCCAGAAGCTCAACTCCTCGGTGAAGGCAGGCACGTTGTCGATGACGCAGGCCGGAGACACCGTCGAGATGACGCCGGTCGACTTCGGCCAGGGCGGCTTCTCGCGCGGGTCGCTGCAGACGGTGACGGTCAAGGACTTCCGCGGCGGGCCCGCGGGTTGGTCCCTGACCGGCAAGGTCACCGACTTCACCGGTCCCGGCGGAGCGAAGGTCGACGCGTCGAAGCTGGGCTGGACACCGGTCTGCCAGACCAAGGCAGGCTCGCCGAGCACCTGTGCGGCGGGCTCGCCCGGAACGGTCGGCAGCTCGGGGGCGACCCTCGCGTCCACCCCCAACGCGGCACTCACCGGCGGTGAGTTCACCGTCGACGCCCGGGTCTCGCTGAAGGTGCCGGAGTTCACGCCACCCGGGGCGTACTCCGGGGTGCTGACGCTCACGCTCACCTGACGTACATCCCTCTCGGGACGTACGAACGCTTCGATCACCAGTGGTGGGCCGCGCACCCGGCCCACCTCCCAGCCGGGGGGACCTGTGCGTAGATTCATCTGTCTTCTGTACGTCGCCGTGGCCGCGGTCGGCCTCCAACTGCTCGCCCCGCCCGCCGCGTACGCCGCCGACAACGGGCGCTGGTCCGTGTACCCGGCCGCGTCCAAGCTGGGCGGGCGCCCGTACTTCTACCTCTCCGCCGACCCCGGCAGCACGCTCAAGGACAAGGTCACCGTCACCAACAAGGCCGACCGGCCCACGACGTTCCGGCTGTACGGCGCCGACGCGTACAACACCGCGCGCGACGGGGGCTTCGCGGTGCGGACGCGGGGCGAGAAGCAGCGCGCGGTCGGGGCATGGGTCCGGCTGGCGAAGTCGAAGGTCACGGTGGCGCCGGGGAAGTCGGTGACCGTGCCGTTCTCCCTGGCCGTGCCCGAGGGGGCCGAGCCGGGGGATCACCCGGGTGCGATCGTCGCCCTCGACGAGCGGGTCTCCGGCGGTGAGGGGGACGTGGCGGTCGGGATTCGACGTGCGGTCGGGGCGCGGGTGTATCTGCGGGTCGGCGGGCCGACCGTGGCCGCGCTCGCGGTGGAGGACATGCGGATGTCGCGTACGCAGCCGCTGGTGCCCGGGGCCGGGGACAGCACTGCCGTGATCACGTACACGCTGCACAACCGGGGGAATGTGACGCTGAATCCCAAGGCGACGTTGCGGGCGGAGGGGTTGTTCGGGCGTACGTTGCTGTCGCGGGAGCTCTCCCGGGTGCCCTCGGAGTTGTTGCCCCGGCAGAAGGTGCGGCTCACTGAGCGGTGGGTCGGGGCTCCGCAGCTCGATTGGGGCGATGTCACGCTGACGGCTACCGCCGCGTCCGTGCGGACCTCGGGGTCCGCGTCCTTCTTCGCGTTGCCTTGGCTGGCGGCCGGGGTGCTGGTCGTGGTGCTTGGTGGGGGTGGGTGGCTGTGGGTGGTGCGGCGTCGGCGGCGGGCCTCATGAATTTCTCCCCGCCCCGCCCCTTCCCGAAATCCTCCGGAGGCTGGGGGCTGCGCCCCCAGACCCCCCTTGTCCTCAAACGCCGGACGGGCTGATTTATCGCAATGGATCGTTCAGACCTCGACCTGGATCTCCACCTCGACCGGCGCGTCCAGCGGCAGCACCGCCACGCCCACCGCGCTGCGCGCATGCACGCCCGCGTCACCGAAAGCCGTGCCGAGCAGCTCGCTCGCGCCATTGACCACGCCCGGCTGAGCCGTGAAGTCGGGCGCGCTGGCGACGAAGCCGACGACCTTGACGACGCGCTTGACCGCGGACAGGTCGCCGATCACGGACTTGACCGCCGCAAGGGCGTTGAGCGCGCACTGCTGGGCGAGCTCCTTGGCCTGCTCGGCCGTGACCTCGGCGCCGACCTTGCCGGTCAGCGGCAACTTGCCCTCCACCATGGGGAGTTGGCCGGAGGTGAAGACGTACGGACCGTTGCGTACGGCGGGGACGTAGACCGCGACCGGCGCGGGCGTCGGGGGCAGGGACAGGCCGGCCTCGGCGAGGCGCTGTTCAGGGGTGCTCGGGGTGCTCGGGGTGCTCATCTCAGGATCTCCGGATCTCCGTAGGGGTGGGGGTCAGGCCAGTTCGCCGGTGAGGAGGAAGCGCTCGACGCGCTCCTCGTACGGCGCGATGTCGATGCCCTGCCCGTCGAGCCAGGCGTCGGAGTAGTACTTGTCGAGGTAGCGCTCGCCCGGGTCGCACAGCAGCGTCACCACGCTGCCCCGCTCGCCGCGCGCCCGCATCTCGGAGACGAGCTTGAAGGCGGCCCAGACGTTGGTGCCGGTGGAGGCGCCGCACTTGCGGCCGAGCAGCCGCTCCAGGACCCGGATGGTGGCGATGGACGCGGCGTCCGGCACCCGCATCATGCGGTCGACCGCGCCCGCGATGAAGCTGGGCTCGACGCGCTGCCGGCCGATGCCCTCGATCCGCGAGCCGACCTGGGTGGCGGCGGCCGGGTCGTGGTGCAGCCAGCCCTCGAAGAACGCCGAGTTCTCCGGGTCGGCGACGCAGATGCCGGTCGCGCGCTGGGTGTAGTGGACGTAGCGGGCCAGCGTGGCCGAGGTGCCGCCGGTGCCCGCGGCCGCGACGATCCAGGCCGGCTCGGGGTGCGGCTCCTGGGCGAGCTGGCGGAAGATCGAGTCGGCGATGTTGCTGTTGCCGCGCCAGTCGGTGGCCCGCTCGGCGTAGGTGAACTGGTCCATGTAGTGGCCGCCGGTCTCGGCCGCGAGGCGCGCGGAGACCTCGTACACCTCGCACGGGTTGTCCACCAGGTGGCAGGTGCCGCCGTGGAACTCGATCAGGTCGATCTTCGACCGGGCCGTCGTCTTCGCCATCACCGCGATGAACGGCACCCCGATGAGCTTCGCGAAGTACGCCTCCGAGACCGCCGTGGAACCGGACGACGCCTCGATGACCGGCTTTCCGGGGCGGACCCAGCCGTTACACAGCGCGTAGAGGAAGAGCGAGCGGGCGAGGCGGTGCTTGAGGCTGCCCGTCGGGTGTGTCGACTCGTCCTTCAGGTAGAGGTCTATGCCCCACTCGGCGGGCAGCGGCACCGGCAGCAGGTGGGTGTCGGCGCTGCGGTTTCCGTCGGCCTGCACCTTGCGGACGGCCTCGCGCAGCCAGCCCCGGTACTCGGGGTCGTAGCGGTCGATGTCCAGCTCCAGGTCACCGGTGCCGAGGGCGGCGGGGCTGGTGAGGGCTGCGTGGTTCTGCGGGGCGATGGTCATCGGGGGCGTCCTTCCGGGTGGTGCTGTGCGGGGGATACGTAGGGGGCGCGGCTCAGCCGAAGGGGGCGAACCAGCGGAGCAGCGCGACGGCCAGGACGCCGACGCCGACGGTGGCGTACATGTTCTTGGTGCGCCAGGCGACCAGCACGGTGGGCACGGCGGCCAGCAACAGCGGGTTGTTCAGGCCGAGTTCGAGCGCGTTCGTGTGCGAGTCCGGGGTGATCAGCGAAGGGAGGACGAGGGTGGCGAGCACCGCCGGCGGCACGTAGTTCATCCAGCGCAGGACCGACTCGGGGATGGTGACGCGGCCCGCGAGGAAGAGCGGCGCGACGCGCACGCCGTAGGTCACGACGGTCATGCCGATCAGGACGGCGATCAGGGTGCCGGTGCTCATGACGTGCTCTCCTCAGCGATTTCGGATTCCGTACGTACGTTGCCGACGGGGGACTTGTTCTCCCAGCGCAGCCCCACCGTCGCGGCCACCACGGTCGGCACGATCACCGCCCACAGCGGCAGCCCGGCCGCCGTCATCAGGACCGCGAGGACACCGGCGAGGACGGCGATGACGAGCTCACGGCTGCCCTTGATCAGGACCGCGAGCAGCGCGATGAACATCGCCGTCTGCGAGAAGTCGAGACCGAGCGCCTTGCTGTCCGGAATGAGGCCGGCGGCGACCGTGCCGAGTGCGGTGGAACCCGCCCAGGCGAAGTGGATGAGGAAATTGAATTTCCGGCACTCGCCGGCGCCGCGGGTGCGCTTGGAGAATTCGGTGGAGTGGACCGCGAATGCCTCGTCGGTCAGCTGCCAGGCGAATCCCAGCTTGTCGTGGGTCTCCCAGCCGCGGGTCTTCGGCGCCATGGTCAGCGAGTAGAGGGCGTGCCTGAGGTTGATCAGGAACGTGGTGAAGACGATCGAGACGGGCGAGGCCCCGGCCTGCAGCGGGCCGAGCGCCGCGAACTGCGAGGAGCCCGCGAACACGACGCCCGACATGGCGATCGCGGCCCAGGATGGCAGGCCGAAGGTCGGGGCGAGGACGCCGAAGGCGAAGGAGACCGGCAGATAGCCCAGCATGACCGGGCCCGCGGCGGAGGCGGCGGCGCGCCAGTCGGTCACGCCCGGGCCTGCGGCAGGCTCGGCCGCCTCGGGGCGCAGCGGCGTGAGGGTCTGAGCGGCAGCCATGATCCAACCTCTCTGTCGGGTCCTTTCGCATTTCATGCTAGAAACCGGAAAAGAGGCTCAGTAGCCGAAAAGGTCCCTACTTGTGAAGCGATCCGAGAGGGGTGCTGCAAATTCTCCTAATGGACCTCGGTAACCGACCTAAGTCCTTTTCATGCGGAATTCTTGGAGGTGGCCAAAGGGCCCCTTTGGGCCGCGGCCAGCTCCGTCATCGACACCGCGAGCCCGAATTGCTGGATCATCGCCGCCACCGCGGGCACCGCGTCCAGGTCCGGCAGCGTCACCGCGAGCACGCGCCGCTCCTGGGCCGGTGCCACCTCCAGGGCGCGCACCCCGGGCGGCAGCCCGCCGAGCAGGGCGAGCTGCGGCACCAGGGCGATGCCCAGGCCCTCGGCGACCAGGCCCGCGACGGCCGGGTGGTCGTCCGTGGCGTAGTCGATGTCCGGGTGGAACCCGGCCTCCTGGCAGGCGTCCACCAGATGGCCCCGGCACTGCGGGCAGCCCGCGATCCAGCTCTCCTTGGCCAGCTCGGTCAGGTGCAGCGGCTCGGTGCGGGCGGTGCCGGACAGGCGGTGGCCGGGCGGGAGCAGGACCCGCATCCGCTCCGTGAACAGGGGGTGGGCGCTGAGCTCGGCGAGATCGGCGGCCTTGCTGTCGCCGGAGCGGCCGGTGGCCGCGTCCTTGACCGCCGGATAGTCGAAGACCAGGGCCACCTCGCAGTCGCCGCCGCGCAGCAGCCCCACGGCCTCCGGCGGCTCCGCCTCGACGAGGGTGACCCGTAGGTCGGGGTGGGCGCGCCGGGCCAGCGAGATGGCCTTGGGGACCAGCGCGGAGCAGGCGCTGGGAAACGCGGCGACCCGCACCCGCCCTGCCCGCAGCCCGGCGATGGCCTTGATCTCCGCCTCGGCGGTGTTCATGGCGCCGAGGATGGTCGCGGCATGCCGGCACAGGGACTCGCCGGCCTCGGTGAGCTGCATCTGGCGGCCCGAGCGGACGATCAGCGGGGTTCCCAGGGCCCGCTCGATGGCCTTGATCTGCTGGCTGATGGCCGGCTGGGTGTAGCCCAGCTGGCGGGCGGCCGCGGAGAAGGAGCCCGTACGGGCCACCGTCCTAAAGATGGTCAATTGCCGCATTTCAATCACATGGTCACGGTACGGGGGACGCGCGGTCAGCGGCGAACGGCGGATCGGGGAGAATGGGCGCCATGAGCGCTCCTTCCCCGACCCAACCGACTCACCGCGCGGGCTTCGCCTGCTTCGTCGGCCGACCCAACGCCGGCAAGTCGACCCTCACCAACGCCCTCGTCGGGACGAAGGTCGCCATCACCTCGAACCGCCCGCAGACCACCCGGCACACGGTGCGCGGCATCGTGCACCGCCCGGACGCGCAGCTGATCCTGGTGGACACCCCCGGCCTGCACAAGCCGCGCACGCTGCTCGGCCAGCGCCTGAACGACGTCGTGCGCACGACGTGGGCCGAGGTCGACGTGATCGGGTTCTGTGTGCCCGCGAACGAGAAGCTGGGCCCCGGTGACAAGTTCATCGCCAAGGAGCTCGCGGGGATCAAGAAGACCCCCAAGATCGCTCTCGTCACCAAGACGGACCTGGTCGACTCGAAGACCCTCGCCGAGCAGCTCATCGCCCTCGACCAGCTCGCCACGGAGCTCGGCTTCGAGTGGGCGGAGATCATCCCGGTCTCGGCGGTCGGCAACACCCAGGTCGACCTGGTCGCCGACCTGATCGTCCCGCTCCTGCCGGAGAGCCCGCCGCTCTACCCGGAGGGCGACCTCACCGACGAGCCCGAGCAGGTCATGGTCGCCGAGCTGATCCGCGAGGCCGCGCTCGAGGGCGTACGGGACGAGCTGCCGCACTCCATCGCGGTCGTCGTCGAGGAGATGATCCCGCGCGAGGACCGCCCGGCGGACAAGCCGCTGCTCGACATCCACGCCTTCGTCTACATCGAGCGCTCCAGCCAGAAGGGCATCATCATCGGCCCGAAGGGCAAGCGCCTGAAGGACGTCGGCACCAAGTCCCGCAAGCAGATCGAGGCACTGCTGGGTACGCCGGTCTTCCTCGACCTGCACGTCAAGGTCGCCAAGGACTGGCAGCGCGACCCGAAGCAGCTGCGGAAGCTGGGGTTCTGAGGGCGGGCTGCGTGGGTCGGGTGTTCGGCTCGGGTTCTGAGCGGGGGCTGCGCGGGCCGGGTGTTCGGCTCGGGTTCTGACCGCCCGGGCCACCGCTGCCGCTACGGGGTCGGCGTCAGGTCCTGCAGGCCCACCACCCGCAGCAGCTCCAGTCGCTCGTACGCCTCCGAACCCGGCCGCGCCGTGTACACGATCAGCATCTGGTCGTGGCCCGCGCTGAGCAATACCTCGCAGTCCAGCTCGAGCAGTCCCACCAGCGGATGCACGAAGCGCTTGGTACAGGAGCGGCGCAGGGCGACCTCGTGGGCCTCCCAGAGTTCCCTGAACTCGGCGCTCGTGGCGCGCAGTTCGGCCACCAGGGCGGCCGGTACCGGATCGTCGGGCCGGGCCGCGGTGACCGCGCGGAGGTTGGCCACGTGGGAGCGGGCGTGGTCGGCGTGGTCCTCGGGCGGGAACAGGGCGCGGCAGTCCGGTTCGGTGAAGTAGCGCCGCATCAGGTTGCGTTCGGCCGGCGGCCGGGACATGGTGTCGCCGGCCAGCGCCACCGCCATCCGGTTCTGGGCAAGCACCTCGCCGACATCGCTGACGACCTGCGCGGGCGAGTCGTGCAGCCGGTCCAGGATCAGCAGAAGTCCCGGGCGCACGTGGGGAGATGAGGCCCCGCCGCGAGGTGGTTCCTCGCCCGCCAGATGGAAGAGATGGGCGCTCTCGTCGTCGGTCAGGCGCAGCGCGCGGGCCAGCGCCGTCAGCATCTGCCGGGACGGGCGCGGCCCGCGCCGCTGCTCCAGGCGGGCGTAGTAGTCCACGGACATCCCGGCCAGCTGCGCCACCTCCTCGCGCCGCAGCCCGGGCGTGCGGCGCCGCGCCCCGGGCGGCAGCCCGACATCGGCAGGGTCGAGGCGGCCCCGGCTGCGGCGCAGGAAGTCGGCGAGTTCGGTTCGGTTCACACCCCCCAGCTTGGCCCGGACCCGGCGGCGTATCCAGGGACCGGCAGTCCCCTGATCAAGAGGTCTCTCCCGCCGGCCCGCGCCCTCCTCAACTCTTGAGGCACGCAAGGGAGTCACCCGACCGACTGAGGAGAACAGCTCATGCTGACTTTGGTGACAGGCGCGACCGGAGCCGTCGGAAGCCGCTTCGTGCCCAGGCTGCTGCAGCAGCGCGCACCCGGCGACGAGGTGCGGGTCCTGGTGCGCGACGAGGCCAAGGGCGAGCCGTTCGCGGCGCTCGGCGCCCAGGTGGCGGCCGGTGATCTGCGGGACGCCGAAACCCTCGGCAAGGCGCTGACCGGCGTGGACGCGGTGGTCAACATCGCGGCGTCGTTCCGCGGCGTGCCCGACGAGGAGGCCTGGGCGGTGAACCGCGACGCGGCCCTCGAACTCGGCCGGGCGGCCGTCGCCTCGGGGGCCCGCCGGTTCGTCCAGGTCAGCACGGGCCTGGTGTACGGCAAGGGCCGCGGCCGCATGCTCACGGAGGACGACGAGACGATTCCGGGCGGGGCCATGTGGGGCGCGTACCCCCGGGCGAAGGCCGAGGCGGAGCGCGGCCTGCTCGCCCTGCACGCGGCCGAGGGCCTGGACGTCCGGATCGGCCGCCTCTCCTTCGTGTACGGCGAGGGCGACCCGCACCTGGCGCAGTCCCTGATGTGGGCCGGCCAGTGGGCGGCGGCCCAGCGCCTGCAGATGGTGCACCACGCGGATGTCTCCCAGGCCCTGCTGCGCCTGCTGTACGCACCCGGCGCGGACGGCCGCATCTACAACATCGCGGACGACGCCCCGATCACCGCGGTGGAGCTGTACCAGCTCAACGGCCGTGAGATTCCAGGGGAGTTGTACGACCGGGTGGACGACGACCCCTGGTTCGCCTGCACCTCCACCGACCGCATCCGCCGCGAACTGGGCTTCCGTCCGGTGTACCCGTCGGTGTGGACGGCACGGGACGCCGGCGCGCTGTAAGCCCCGGAGGCCCTGAGGGGTCCTGAGGGGCCCTGCGAGGCTCAGCCCCGCTGCCCCCGCAAGGCATCCCGCAGCCACGCGTACGACGCCTTCGGAGTCCGCTCCAGCGTCTCGTAGTCCACGTGCACCAGACCGAACCGCTGCGAATACCCCTCCGCCCACTCGAAGTTGTCGAGCAGCGACCACACGAAATAGCCGCGTACGTCGACCCCCGCCGCCATCGCCCGGTGCAGCGCCCGCAGATGGGAGTCGAGGTACGCGATCCGGTCCTGGTCGTCGAGGCCCTCGTACGAGCAGCCGTTCTCGGTGATCATGATCGGGGGCAGCCGGTCGCCGTAGCGGTCACGGAAGGCGAGGAGGAGTTCGGTGAGGGCCTCGGGAACCACCGGCCAGCCGAAGTCGGTCACCGGGTAGCCCTCGATGTCCCTTGGTGCGAAGGGCATTTGGGGCGGTATGGTCACCCCGTTGAAGTCGGTGGGCTCCAGGCCGGGCGCGCCCACCTTGGTCGGCTGGTAGTAGTTCACGCCGTACCAGTCGAGCGGTTCGGAGATCGTCTTCAGGTCCGCGTCGAGGGACGGTGACGGCATCAGCTCACCGATGGGGTCCGGGTAGCGGCCGAGGAGCAGCGGATCGGAGAAGAGCCGGTTCAGGAGTACGTCGTAGAAGTCGGCGGCGGCCGTGTCCTCGGGGGCGTCCGAGGCGGCCCAGGTCGGCCCGTGCGAGTTGGCCACCCCGATGCTGCGCGCGCCCGCCGCCCGCAGGGCCTGCACGGCGAGCCCGTGCGCGAGGAGCTGGTGGTGGGCCACCGGGAGCGCGTCGAAGAGCAGCTCCTTGCCGGGGGCGTGCTCCCCGATGGCGTACCCCAACAGGGTGTGTTCCGCAGGCTCGTTGAGGGTGATCCACCGCTCGACCCGGTCGCCGATGCGGTCCGCGACCACGGCCGCGTACTCGGCGAAGCGAGCGGCCGTGTCGCGGTTCAGCCAGCCGCCGCGCTCCTCGACCGCGAGGGGCGTGTCCCAGTGGAAGAGCGTCGGCAGGGGACGTATGCCCGCGGCGCACAGCTCGTCCACGAGCCGGTCGTAGAAGCCGAGCCCCTCGGCGCTCACCCGGTCGTCGCCGTGCGGATGCACCCGCGGCCAGGAGACGGAGAAGCGGTACGCACCCACCCCCAGGTCGGCGAGGAGCGCGACGTCCTCGCGGTAGCGGTGGAAGTGGTCGCAGGCGACGGTCGCGGTCGAACCGTCCTTGACCTGCCCCGGCACCGCGCTGAAGGCGTCCCACACGGAAGGACCCCGCTCGCCCGCGGCGCCCTCGATCTGGTGGGCGGACGTGGACACGCCCCACAGGAAGTCGTGGGGGAAGCGGGGCAGGGGTGCGCGGGTCGGGGCCATGCTCGTGATCATGGTAACCACGAGTACGGGTGTCAACGGGTGGGCTAGGCACCTTCCTTGAGGACCCGCGAGATCAACTTGCGCTGTTCGTCCGTGAGCCTCGGGTCGGAGCAGTACGCCGTCCGCCCGTCGATGGTGATCTGGTAGCTGAACCCGTCCGGAACCCCTATCGGTGGCGTGCCCCGGCCCGCGGCCACTGCCTGCTCGGCCAGGGCATGCCACTCCTGTGCATCGGCCCGCCCCGAGGTGTCCACCTCGGCATGGCGGTCGATTCCGGCGAAGCCTCCCGTGCGCCTTACCTGAATACGCATGGGTCCCTGTCTAGTACGGGAACGGCCCCGGCGGTAGACCGGATCGGGCGAACCGGATCGGGCGGTCGGCCCGTCCGGCGGACGGACCCCCGGGTCAGCTGGTGGCCACTCCGACCTGGGACCAGGCCTTGAGGACACCCTGGTACTCCTCGCCGTCGCCGTAGCGCTGCTGCGCGGCGGCCACGGTGGCCTTGGCGAAGGTCTCGAAGTTGGTGTCGACCTTCAGGTCGCCCTTGATCAGGGTGTCGTACCAGATCTGGCCGGCCCGCTCCCAGGCGCTGCCGCCGAGGTGCGTGGCGAGCAGGAAGAAGGCGTGGTTGGGGATGCCGGAGTTGATGTGCACCCCGCCGTTGTCCCGTCCGGTGTAGACGTAGTCGTCCATCGTCGCGGGCTGCGGGTCCTTGCCGAGCACGTCGTCGTCGTACGCGGTGCCGGGTTCCTTCATCGAGCGCAGCGCCACACCCTGCACGTTCTCGTGCAGCAGGCCCGCACCGATCAGCCAGTCGGCCTGCTCGGAGGTCTGGCCGAGGGCGTGCTGCTTGACCATGGAGCCGAAGACGTCCGACATCGACTCGTTCAGGGCGCCCGGCTGGCCGAAGTACGTGAAGTTCGCGGTGTACTGCGTGACGCCGTGGGCGAGTTCGTGGCCGATGACGTCCACGGGGATGGTGAAGTCGAGGAAGATCTCGTTGTCACCGTCGCCGAACACCATCTGACGGCCGTTCCAGAAGGCGTTCCCGTAGTTCTCGTCGAAGTGCACGCTGGCGATCAGCGGCAGTCCTTGACCGTCGATCGAGTTCCGCTTGAAGGCCTTCAGATACAGGTCGAAGGTGGCCCCGAGGCCCGCGTACGCTCGGTTGACGGTCGCGTCCTTACCGGGCTTGTCGCCCTCGCCGCGGACCTTCTTTCCCGGCAGCCTCGTCTTGTGCTGGCAGTCGTAGATCGTCCGGTGGACGGTCTCGGCCGCGGCACCCTTGGGCGGGGCGACGGCGGCGGCGCCGAGCACGGTGGTCAGACGGCGGTCGGTACGCAGTGACGCGTCCTGGATCAGGGTCTTGCGCGCCGGTTCGGCGATCGCGGGGTTCTCGGCCTGGGCGAGCTTGTCGAGAAGGTGCGGCGGCACGATGGTGCAGAAGACAGGCTCGAAGCCTGTTTGGTTGGCGGTCATGGCGAGCAATGTGGCACTGGGTCATGCCTCTGTCACTACTTGCAACCGTGATTGATGAAATAGAGGGATCGAAGAGGTATTGATCACGCCATGACCGTTACCTCCCGGTACCTGGCAGTGGTCCCGCATACTGATACGGGTCGGCACACGACGTGCCGGCTCCGCTAGTCTCACCGCCATCATGCGTTTCGGGCTGCTTCTCCTTAGCTGCCGCGGCGAGGGTCTGTAAGTCGTAGGCCGACCCCCTCCCCGCGGAGTTCGGCGTTGCCAGTACGACGGTCGGTCGCCCCCAGCGGATAACCGAGGAGCCCTACGCAAAATGCCGAACTTCCAGCAGCCCTCCAGCATGCCGATCCACAAGTACCGCGGATACGACGCGGTGGACATCGCGGATCGCACGTGGCCGGAAAAGCGCATCACCAAGGCCCCCCGCTGGCTCTCCACGGACCTGCGCGACGGCAATCAGGCGCTGATCGACCCGATGTCACCGGCCCGCAAGCGCGAGATGTTCGACCTGCTGGTGCGCATGGGCTACAAGGAGATCGAGGTCGGCTTCCCGTCCTCCGGGCAGACGGACTTCGATTTCGTCCGCTCGATCATCGAGGACCCGGACGCGATCCCGGACGACGTCACCATCTCCGTCCTGACCCAGGCCCGCGAAGAGCTGATCGCCCGCACCGTGGAGTCCCTGGTCGGCGCCAAGCGCGCCACCGTGCACCTGTACAACGCGACGGCTCCCGTCTGGCGTGAAGTCGTCTTCCGCGGCTCGCGCGACGCGGTGAAGCAGATCGCCGTGGACGGTACGCGCCTGGTGATGGAGTACGCGGAGAAGCTGATCGGCCCCGAGACGGTCTTCGGCTACCAGTACAGCCCCGAAATCTTCACGGACACCGAGCTGGACTTCGCCCTGGAGGTCTGCGAGGCCGTCTGCGACGAGTGGCAGCCCGGCCCGGACCGCGAGATCATCCTCAACCTGCCCGCCACGGTGGAGCGTTCGACGCCCTCCACGCACGCGGACCGCTTCGAGTGGATGTCGCGCAACCTGTCCCGTCGCGAGTACGTATGCCTGTCCGTGCACCCGCACAACGACCGCGGTACGGCCGTCGCGGCCGCCGAGCTGGCCATCATGGCCGGCGCCGACCGCATCGAGGGCTGCCTGTTCGGCCAGGGCGAGCGCACCGGCAACGTCGACCTGGTGACGCTGGGCATGAACCTCTTCTCCCAGGGCGTCGACCCGGAGATCGACTTCTCGGACATCGACGAGATCCGTCGCACCGCCGAGTACTGCACCCAGATGGAGGTCCACCCGCGCCACCCGTACGCAGGTGACCTGGTCTACACCGCCTTCTCCGGCTCCCACCAGGACGCCATCAAGAAGGGCTTCGAGGCGATGGAGGTCCGCGCCGAGACCGCGGGCAAGACCGTCGACGACATCGAGTGGGCGGTCCCGTACCTGCCCATCGACCCCAAGGACGTCGGCCGCTCCTACGAGGCCGTGATCCGGGTCAACTCGCAGTCCGGCAAGGGCGGTATCGCGTACGTCCTGCAGAACGAACACAAGCTGGACCTGCCGCGCCGCATGCAGATCGAGTTCTCCAAGCTGATTCAGGCCAAGACCGACGCCGAGGGCGGCGAGGTCACGCCGGCCGCGATCTGGTCGGTCTTCCAGGACGAGTACCTGCCCGTCGAGGGCAACGCTGCGGCTCAATGGGGGCGCATCCAGCTGCGCTCCGGCCAGACCACCACCGACAAGGACGGCGTGGACACCCTCACCGTCGAGGCGGTCGTGGACGGCGCGGACACGGTGCTGACCGGGTCCGGGAACGGCCCGATCTCGGCGTTCTTCGACGCGCTGCAGGCCATCGGCATCGACGTACGCCTGCTGGACTACCAGGAGCACACGATGAGCGAGGGCGCCTCCGCGCAGGCCGCCTCGTACATCGAGTGCGCCATCGGCGAGAAGGTGCTGTGGGGCATCGGCATCGACGCCAACACCACGCGCGCCTCCCTGAAGGCGGTCATCTCGGCAGTCAACCGCGCCGCTCGCTGATCACCCCTTTTGCGGCTTAAGGGCCCTGTCCACCCATGTGGTGGGCGGGGCCCTGCGCTTGTACGGGGCATCGTGTACGTCAGGTCTTGGCCATCTGCGGTCCAAGGTGCTGACGTCGTATCACTGATGTGGCTAACATCACGCCAATGCGGCAATGTTGCCGAAGCGTTACGGAGGTGCGACGTGCTGCCAGCTCGGGGACCGCGAGGGCGGTTTGGCCGGAAACCACGTATCTGCGGCATCAGCACCGCTTGGACCACCGTCGGCGACGGTGAGTTCTTCTGCCCCGGATGCGGTGGCGACCGCAACTACCGCCGCCGGACCGGGCGTCGGCGCCTCGTCCTGCTCGGCGTCCCGCTGCTGCCGCGCGGCCAGGCCGGCCCGGTCGTCGAATGCGCCGCGTGCCAGGGGCACTTCGGGCTCGACGTCCTCGACCACCCCACGACGGTGCGGTTCTCCGCGATGCTGCGGGACGCGGTGCACACGGTGGCACTGGCCGTGCTCGCGGCCGGGGGTGCGTCGTCGCAGGCCGTGCTCGGGGTGGCCGTGGGGGCGGTGCGCTCCGCGGGGTTCGAGGAGTGCACGGAGGATCAGCTGGCGACGCTGGTCGATGCGCTGGCCGCGGATACGGGGCGGTTGGCGGGGGTCGACGACGGGGCCGGGGCCACGCTGGCCATCGAGCTCCATGAGGCCCTGGACCCGTTGGTGGCTCATCTTGCCCCGGTGGGGCGGGAGTCGCTGCTGTTGCAGGGGGCGCGGATCGCTTTGGCCGATGGGCCGTATTCGCCGGCTGAGCGGGAGGTTTTGACCACGGTCGGTGGGGCGTTGATGATCTGCGCGGATGACGTCGCCCGTCTGCTGGCGGCTGCGCGTACGCCGTCGTAGGGACCTTTCCCCCACCCCGCCCCTTCCCGTAAGACTGCCGTCGGCGTCAAAGACTGTCCTCAAACGCCGGACGGGCTGATTTGGCGGGGGAAATTACTCCCCCGGGAGTAACAGGTCCCCCACCGCACCCGCGGGAGTACCCCCCACCTCGCCCTTGAGCCCGACGAAGTCGCCCTCCCCGGACGGGAGTCTGAGATCACAGTCTCAGAAGGGGGGCCACCTCATGGCGGCCAAGAAAAGGCGCACCCTGCCGTGGATCGCGCTTGCGCTGTGGATCGGCGTGCTCGCCCTCGCCGGGCCACTCGCCGGCAAACTCGCCGACGTACAGCAGAACCGCCAGGTCGACTACCTCCCGGGGAACGCCGACTCCACCCAAGTCGCCAAGATCCAGGACCAGATGCCGGGCGGCGAGGCCACCGAGCTGGTGCTCGTGTACCAGCGCGACGGCGGGCTGACGGCCAAGGACAAGGCCGAGGCGGCACGGCAGGTCGACAAGGTCGCGGCGGACCACAAGCTCGCCAACGAGCCCAAGGGCATCCCGTCCGAGGACGGCAGCACCCTGATGTACCCGGTGTCGAGCACCGAGCCCGGCCAGGACGACGAGGCCCTGGCCGCCTTCGTCGACGAGGTGCGGCAAGTCGTCCAGGGGGGCGACGGGTTGACCGCCGAGGTCGGCGGGCAGGGCGGGCTCACCGCCGATGCGAAGGAGGTCTTCAAGTCCCTCGACGGGCCGCTGCTCTACACGACCGTCGCCGTCGTCGCGATCCTGCTGATCATCATCTACCGCAGCCCGCTTCTCTGGCTGGTCCCGCTCGTCGTCGCCGGCGTCGCGGACGCCCTGTCGATGGCGGTGACGTACGGCCTGCATCAGGGCTTCGACATCACCGTCAGCGGACAGAGCCAGGGCGTCATGACGATCCTCGTCTTCGGCGCGGGGACGGACTACGCGCTGTTGATCATCTCCCGGTACCGGGAGGAACTGCGGCGCAAGGAACGGCCGTACGACGCCATGGCGAGCGCACTGCGCGGCTGCGGCCCCGCCGTCCTCGCCTCCTCCGGGACGGTCGCCGCCGGCATGCTCTGCCTGCTCGCCGCCGACCTCAACTCCAGCCGGTCGATGGGTCCGATGGCGGCAGTGGGTGTGCTGTGCGCGCTCGTCGCCATGATGACGCTGCTGCCCGCTCTGCTCGTCCTGTTCGGGCGTCGCGTGTTCTGGCCGCTGATCCCCGCGTTCGGCAGTGCGCCCAAGCAGCGCAAGTCCCTGTTCGCGGCGATGGGCAGCTCCGCCGGGCGCCGGCCGATCGCGGTGCTCGTCACCGGTGCCGCGGTGCTCGGTGCCCTCGCGCTCGGCTCGTTCAGCCTGCCGGGGGACCTCAAGCAAGAGGACACCTTCACCTCCAAGCCCGAGTCGGTCACGGCCATGGCGACCCTCGCCGAGGCCTACCCCGAGAAGTCCAGCCAGCCGATCGTGGTGATCGCGCCGACCGGCGAGGCGAAGAAGGCGCTCGGTACGGCACGTACGACCGAAGGGGTCGTGGGGGCCGAACGCGGCCGCTCCACCGGCAGCTGGACGGAGATCGCCGTCCTCGCCAAGGGCGCCCCGCAGTCCGCCGCCGAGACCGCCACCATCGAGGCCCTGCGCGAGCGGCTTCCGGACTCCTACGTCGGCGGGCCCAGCGCCCAGGCGCTCGACCTGGAGACCACCAGCGCACGCGACACCAAGATCATTGTGCCGCTGGTCCTGTTGGCCATCCTGGTGATCCTCGTCGCCCTGCTGCGCAGCCTCGTCGCGCCGCTGATGCTGATCGGGGCCGTGGTCGCGGTGTGGGGCGCGTCGGTCGGCATCGGCGGGCTCGTCTTCGACTCGCTGCTCGGGTTCGAGGGCACGGATCCCGGACTTCCGCTGCTGTCCTTCGTGTTCCTGGTGGCCCTCGGCGTGGACTACGGCATCTTCCTGATGCACCGCATGCGCGAGGAGTCCCTGGCGGGCGCCGACCCCTCGGCGGCGGCGCTCACCTCGCTGCGTACGACGGGCGGGGTCATCGCCTCGGCCGGGCTCGTACTGGCCGCGACCTTCGGGGTGTTGATGTCCATGCCGATGGTCGCGCTGGCCGAGCTGGGCTTCGTCATCGCGATCGGCGTACTGCTCGACACCTTCCTGGTGCGTACGTACCTGGTGACGAGCGCGAGTGTGGCGCTCGGCCGCAAGGTGTGGTGGCCGGGACCGCTGTCCAAGGAACCGGCCGCGGGGCACGAGGTGTTGCCCGAGCCGGACAAGCAGCCCGCCGGCGCGCACTGAACCGCAAGCGGGACCGCCGGCCGGATCCCCGGGCTTTCTCGCCCCGGGGGTCCGGCCTTCGGCCGTATCGGCGAGGATGGAGGACGTGTTGACCACCAGGGTGCATCCCGGCCGCGGCGACAAGCGGCCCACGCGGCGTGACTGGCTGTTCGCGGCGGCGATGGGCCTGGCGTCGGTGCCGCTGGCGTTCGTGGCGCAGGGCGACAACGCGCAGACGCCGGACCTGCTCGGCTGGACGCTGTACGGGCTTTCGGCGCTGACCCTCGCGTGGCGGCGGCACTTCCCGATGGGTGTGCTGCTGACGCTCATCGTCCTTGAGGGCACTTACCACCGACTGGACAACGCCCACTCCGCGCTGATCCCGGTGACGATGGTCGCCATCTACTCGCTCGCGGTGGCCGGACCGCGGCGGCGGACCCTGATCGTGATGCCGACGCTGCTCGGCCTGAGCGTGATCATGCTCCTCTCGATCAACCCGCACCAAGGCGTGGAGCTGCTGCGGATCTCCGGCTGGATCCTGCTGTGCGCGATAACGGGTGAAGCGGTCCGCGTGCACCGCAACTACATCGGCGCCATCGTCGACCGGGCCGAACGCGCCGAACGCACCCGCGAGGAGGAGGCCGCCCGCCGCGTCGCCGAGGAACGGCTGCGCATCGCCCGCGATCTGCACGACCTGCTCGCCCACTCCATCACCCTCATCGGCGTCCAGACCTCGGTGGCCTCGCACGTCCTGACCGTCGATCCGGACCGCCTGGACCGGGCCGCGATCAGCCAGGCCCTGGACGGCATCTCCGAGACGTGCCGCACGGCAAGGGGTGAACTGCGGGCCACGCTGGAGGTGTTGCGGGCCGATACGGAGGAGACGGGGCGCGGCCCGCTGCCGGGGCTCGACGGGTTGGCCGACCTCGCGGAGGCCGCGCGTACGGCGGGGGCCAGGGTCGAGTTGGACGTCGACGCGGAGGGGGCGCCGCCCGCGGTGGGCGCCGCCGTGTACCGGATCGTGCAGGAGGGGCTGACCAATGCGGTGCGGCACGCGGGTCCCGCGGTCGGCGTCCAGGTGACGGTGCGGCGGGCGGCCGGGACGCTCGGGGTCACGGTGGTGGACGACGGGGAGCCGGGCGCGAAGGCGGCGGGCACCCCCGGGTACGGTCTGGTCGGGATGCGCGAGCGCGTCCGCAGCGTCGGCGGCACCCTGCAGGCGGGGCCGCGCGACGGGGGCGGCTTCGCGGTCACGGCCGTACTCCCGCTGCACGGCGCGGGCGAGGACGACGACGGCGCAGGCCTGGGCGACGACGGCGCAGGCCTACGCGACGGCGGTGCAGGTGACGGCGGCGCACGCGCAGGGAACGGCGGCGCAAGCGCAGGGAACGGCGGCGCAAGCGCAGGCGACGGCGGCACACGAGCAGGCAACGACGCCGCAGGCGCAGGCAACGGCGGCGCAAGAGAAGGCAACGTACGAGAAGAGGCCGACCGATGACCATCCGCGTCCTGCTCGCCGACGACCAGACGCTGGTCCGTGCCTCCTTCGCCATGCTCGTCGAATCGGCCCGCGACCTGGAGGTCGTCGGCCAGGCCGGCACCGGCCGCGAGGCCGTCGAGCTGGCCCGTTCCGCACGGGCCGACCTCGTCGTCATGGACATCCGGATGCCCGACCTCGACGGCATCGAGGCGACCCGGCTGATCGCCGAGGACGACGACCTGGCCGGGGTGAAGGTCCTCATCCTGACCACGTACGACACCGACGAGCACGTGGTCGAGGCGCTGCGCGCGGGCGCTTCCGGGTTCCTGGTCAAGGACACCAAGCCGGCCGAACTCCTCGACGCCATCCGCACGGTGGCCGCGGGGGAGTCCCTGCTGTCGCCCGGCCCCACCTCCCGCCTGATCGCCCGCGTCCTGCGCACCCCCGACGCGCCGGACGTCGGCGCGGGCGGGCCCGACGGCCTCTCGGGCCGCGAGCGGCAGGTCCTCGCCCTGGTCGCGCGGGGCCTCAACAACACGGAGATCGCCGAGACGCTGGGCCTGAGCCCGCTCACCGCGAAGACCCACGTCAGCCGCATCATGGGCAAGCTGGGCGCCCGGGACAGAGCCCAACTGGTCATCGTGGCCTATGAGTCGGGGCTTGTGGCTCCGGGGGCGGGCTCCGGCTGACGCTGTGACCGATCACTGCTCAAAGCGGATTGCGTGGCTGGTGTGGGTGGGTGGTGCGGGTGGCCTCCGCCTCTTTCGTCGTCGGCTGCGGCGGCTCGGTGGCTGACTTTCCCCGATACCGGTCAGTACGCGCCCGAAGAGGGGGCGAGTGAGGCTACGTGGGGGAAAAGGGTCGGCCGTAACGGACATACAGGGCCGAAAAGTGCCCGTTTCCCCCCACCTAGCAGCTCTCGCTACAGAAGGCCGGCCGCCGCCAGGTACTTCCCCACCCGCTCCACCTCGGACGAGGACAGCGGGATCTGGGGAGCCGCGGTCGCCGGGCAGGCGATCACCCCGCGCAGGTGCAGCGCCGCCTTGAACGCGCCGAGCGCCGACGAGCTGCGCCCCATCCGGGCCGGATCGCCGACCTCGACCATTCCGAACAGGCCGCACAGCCGCTCCTGTTCGGCCCTGGCCCGCTCCCAGTCGCCCGCGCGGCAGGACCGGTACAGGCGTACGTAGCCCTCCGGGTCCACATTGCCGAGGCCGGGCACCACCCCGTCCGCGCCCATCGCGAGCGCAGAGTCGACGGTCAGCTCCGAGCCGGTGAGCACGCCGAAGCCGCTGATGTCGGTACGCGCCCGGGCGCCGAGCAGCACCTGCCGGAAGCCACCCTCGTCCCCACTGGAGTCCTTCAGCCCGGCCAGGACCCCCTCGGCGGCCAGCTCCAACACCAGGTCCGCGCCCAGCTTCAGGGGGACGGACGCGGGTTGGTCGTACGCGAACACCGGCACCCCGGACGCGGCCGCGACCAGGCGGAAGTGCCGGGCGATCTCGGCGGGGTGGGTGCGCGTGTAGTAGGGCGCGGTGACGACCACCGCGTCCGCCCCCGCCCGCTCGGCCGCCCGCACGTGGTCGAGGACGCGCAGGGTCGTCATGTCGATCGCGCCTGCGAGGACGGGCAGTTGGCCCGCCACATGACGTACGACCGTCTCCATCACCGTACGACGATGACCGTCCGGCAGGTACGCGACCTCCGAGGTTGAGCCGAGCACGAACAGGCCGTCCACTCCCGCGCCGACGAGGTGGTCGACCAGTCTGGTGAGGGAGGGGACGTCCACCTCGCTGTCCGGTGTCAGGGGCGTGCAGACGGGCGGGACGACACCGGTCAGCGGGGTGGGAAGGGTCATGAACGCTCCTCTTCGGCCGTGGCGGCGGCCGTCTCCGTGCCTGTTTCTGGGGCCGTGGCGGCGGCCTGGTGTGCGCTCGTCGCGGTGTCGGTCGTGGCGGTCGCGGCGGCCTGCGTGACGAGTTCATGGGTCGACTGGCCGTCGCCCACGGGGTGGTGGCAGCGGTAACGGTGGTCCGTGACGCTCCCGTTCGACGCGAAGTCCGGCATCGTCTCGGCGCACTGTGCGTCCGCCTTCCAGCACCGGGTGCGGAACGGGCAGCCGCTGGGCGGCCGGGTCGCGGACGGTACGGGGCCGATCAGCGGGATCGGGTCGATCGGGTCGAGCAGCCCGGGCGTCGCCGAGAACAGCGCCCGCGTGTACGGGTGCCGGGACCGGTCGAGTACCTCCTCGGCCGGCGACTCCTCGACGATGCGGCCCAGGTACATGGTGATGACCCGGTCGCTCATGCGCCGCACGGTCTGAATGTCGTGCGAGACGAAGACGAGGGCAAGGCCCAGGCGTTCCTTCAGGTCGAGCAGGAGGTTCAGGATCTGGGCGCGGACCGACACGTCGAGCGCGCTGGTCGGCTCGTCGGCGATCACCAGGTCGGGCTCCAGGGCGAGCGCGCGGGCGATGGCGACGCGCTGGCGCTGACCGCCGGAGAGCTGGCCGGGCAGGCCGTCGGCGAGGGCCTTGGGTAGGCCGACCAGGGACATCAACTCCCGTACCCGCTCGTCCCGTTGCTTGCCCGTCCCTCTCCTGTGTACGTCGAGGGGGTCGCGCAGGATCTGGCGGACCGGGAGCCTTCGGTTGAGGGCGGTCGACGGGTCCTGGAAGATCATCGCGGTGTGTGAGCCGATGGCCAGGCGGCGCTCGGCGGGCTTCATCGTCCACAGGTCCTTGCCGCGGAAGGACACCGTGCCCTGCGTCGGTTTCTGCACGCCGACCAGGACCTTGGCGAGGGTCGACTTCCCGCACCCGGACTCGCCCACGACGCCCACTGTCTCGCCGGGCGCGATGGTGAGGTCGGCGCCGGTGAGCGCGTACACCCGGTCGCGGGAGAGGAGGCCGCCGGAGCGGGCCTTGTGGACTACGTGGGCGTCCCGCAGAGCGATCAACGGCTCGTCCGGCGCGCTGGACGGCCTGCCCTTCGCGCTCGATGACCCGCCCTGCGCGCTGGACGGCCTGCCCTTCGCGCTCGATGACCCGCCCTGCGCGCTCGATGACCCGCCCTTCGTGCTCAACGACTCACCTGGCGCGCCCGACGTCCCGCCCTTCGCGCTCAACGGCTCCTCGGCGGCGCTCATTTCACGGCCTCGCTTCCCTCGCTCGTACGGGGTCCGGGCACGGCGAGGACCACCGCCGGATGGTGGCAGGCCACCGCATGCGCCCTCCCGCCCCCGACCAGCTCGGGCGCCCTCGTACGGCACACCTCGCTCGCCATCGGACACCGGTCCGCGAACCGGCACCCGGCCGGGAAGTCCGCCGGGGAGGGCACAACTCCCTTGATCTGCGTGAGCCGTTCGGCCGCTGCCTCCAGCGAGAGCACCGACCCGAGCAGCCCCCGCGTGTAGTGGTGCGAGGGCGCCTCGACCAGATCGGCGGTGACACCCGTCTCCACGATCTGCCCGCCGTACATCACCACCACCCGGTCGGTGACGTCCGCGACGAGCGCCAGGTCGTGCGAGACGAGGATGAGCGCGAACCCCAACTCCTCGCGCAGCCGCAGCAGCAGCTGGATCACCTGCGCCTGCACGGTCACGTCCAGGGCGGTGGTCGGCTCGTCGGCGACGATCAGCTTCGGGTTGCGGGACAGCGCCATCGCGATCAGCACGCGCTGGCGCTGACCGCCGGACAGCTCGTGCGGATAGCTGCGCAGGGTCCGGTCCGGGTCGAGCCCGACCAGTTCAAGCAGCTCGACGGCCGTGCGCTTCCCGCCCCGCCGGACGACCTGCTTGAGCTGGGCCCGCACCGTCATCGCCGGGTTCAGCGACGACAGCGCGTCCTGATAGATCATCGCCATGTCGTGCCCGAGGAGGCGCCGCCGGGCCCGCATCGGAAGGCCGATGAGCTCCTTCCCGGCGAAGGTGACCCGCCCCCGGATCCGTGCCCCCTTCGGCTCCAGGCCCATCACGGTCAGCGCGGTCAGCGACTTCCCGCAGCCCGACTCGCCGACCAGGCCCAGGACTTCACCGGGCCGTACGTCGAAGCTGATGCCGTCCACGATGTCCGTGCCCCCGTGCCGGTCCGCGAACCCGATGGCCAGGTCCGAGACCTGGAGCACCGGTGGCCCGCCGGGCAGCGGCCGGGCGCGTGCGCGCAGCCGGGCGGCGGCCTCGGTGAGGCCGGGCAGTTCGAGGACGGTGCCGGTACCGGGCTCGGCCGCCTCCAACTTGTCTTCCGTACGCGCCTTCTTGGCCGGTACGTCCCGCGCGACGGGCGCCGCCCAGGCATCGGAGACGCCCTCGGAGAGGACGTTGAAGGACAGCACGGTCAGCAGCATCAGCAGCCCGGGGAAGACGGTCGCCCACCAGCCGTCGATCAGCACCAGGTTCTTGCCGTCCGCGATGACGCTGCCCCAGGACGGGTCCGGCGGCCGCACCCCCGCCCCGATGAAGGACAGCGACGCCTCGAAGACGATGGCCTCCGCGACCTGCACGGTGCAGAACACCAGGATCGGGGCGGCGCAGTTGATGGCGACGTGCTTGAGGACGATGTGCGGCGTGCGCGCCCCGATGACGCGCTCGGCGGTCACGTAGTCCTCGCCGTACTGGTCCATCACATTGGCCCGTACGACCCGCGCGATCGGCGGCGTGTAGAGGAACGCGATCGCGCAGATCAGGACGGTCGTGCCGCCCCCGAACACGGCGACGAGGACCGCCGCGAGCGCGATCCCGGGAAAGGCCATCACCACGTCCAGGCAGCGCATGACCGTCTCGTCGACCGCCTTGCGCGAGGTCGCCGCGACGGCCCCGAGCAGGGCCCCCGCCACGAGCCCGAGCAGCGTCGCGCCCACGCCGATCATCAGGGAGAGCCTGGCCCCGTACATCAGCCGGCTGAGGATGTCCCGGCCCAGGCTGTCCTGCCCGAGCCAGTGCGCGCCGGAGGGGTGCCCGGTGCCGTCGATCTGCGGGGCCTGGTCGAGCGGGTCGTGCGGGGCGATCAGCGGCGCGAGCACGGCGGCCAGGACCACGACCGCGAGGACGACGACGGAGATGCGCGAGAGCACGGGCAGCCGGCCGAAGCCCCGCAGCCGGACACCGGGCCGCGACAGCCGTGCGGCGAGATCGCCCCGCTTCATCAGGGAGGTCATCGGGCAGCGCTCCTCAGCCGGGGGTTGACCAGCAGATACAGGATGTCGATGACCAGGTTCACCACGACGAACCCGACCGCGGTGGTGATGACCACGCCCTGCACCACCGCCGGGTCGCCGTTCTTCACGGCGTTGATCATCTCGTTCCCCATGCCGGGCAGCGCGAAGATCGTCTCGATGACGACGGCCCCGCCGAGCAGATAGCCGACCCTGAGGCCGAGCACGGTCAGCGGATTGATCAGCGCGTTCCGCAGCACATTGCGGCCGACCACGACGACCGGCGGCAGCCCGCTGCCGATCGCCGTGCGTACGTAGTCCTTGTCCAGCTCCTCCACCACGGAGGTCCGCACGATCCGCGTCAGTTGCGCGGCCACCGGCAGCGACAGGGCGAGCGCCGGCAGGGTCATCGACTGCAGCCACCCGGTGAAGGAGTCCGCCGGATTGACGTATCCGCCGGTCTCGAACCAGCCCGCCTTGACGGCCAGATACTGGATCATCAGCAGGGCCAGCCAGAACCCCGGCGCCGCGACACCGGTCAGCGAGACCACCCGGATCAGCTGGTCCGGCAGCCGGTCCCGGTAGATCGCCGCCGTGATGCCGAGCACCAGGGCGATGACCACCGCGATGCTCAGCCCCAGGAACGTCAGCTGCATGGTGAGCGGCAGCGCCGTGCTCACCGTCTTGAGCACCGGCGCCTTCGTCAGCACGCTCGTCCCCATGTCCCCCTGCAGCAGATCGCCCACGAAGGCGAAGTACCGCACGGGCAGCGGATCGAGCAGCCCGTTCTCCGCACGGAAGTCGTGCAGCTGCTGCTCCGTCGGGTTGGTGCCCTGGAAGAACGCCGCCGCCGGATCGATGTCCGAGAACCGCATCACCAGGAACACGAACAACACGATGCCCAGCATCAACGGCACGAGCAGGAATATCCGGCGGGCCAGAATCCTGGCGATCGCGATCATGCGTACGTACGCTCCCGACCTCTTGCGCGGCCCACTCGGCCTACTTGGCCCACTTGGCCTTGAGCAGATTGATCCCCGGATAGGGCTGCGCCGTGATCCCGGTGATCTTGTCCGGGTCCCAGGCCGTCATCAGCTCGTTGTGCACGACCGGGTAGAGCACCGCGTTCTCCGCGACGATGTCGATGTAGTCCTGCGCCATCTGCTTCTTCTTCTCGGCGTCCGGCTCCCGCGTCGCGGCGTCCATCTGCTTGAAGAGCTGCTTGGCCTCGGCGCTGGTGGCCCACTTGGAGTACGTCGTCATCCACAGGTTCTGCGGCCCGTAGTTGTAGTGCATGATCAGGTCGGCATCGAGCCCGAACTGGTTGGGGTTCGAGGCGGCCGCGATGACCTGGAAGTCCTTCTTCTGGTCCAGCTTGGTGAAGAGTGCCGCGGTTTCCTGCGGTTCCAGCGTGGTCTCCACGCCGATCTTGCGCCAGGACTCCTCGATGGTCGGCAGGCAGTCGACGATCCAACTGACGTTCACCGCCATGAGGTTGATCTTCAGCCCCTTGACCCCGGCCTCCGCGAGCAGCGCCTTCGCCTTGTCCGGGTCGTAGGCGTACACGGTCTTGGCCGGCCGGAAGGCGGGGTTGCCCTCGTTCAGGAAGGAACGCGCGGCCTTGCCGTGCCCTTTGAGCGCCGCCGAGATCATCTTCTCCCGGTCGATGGCGTAGTGCAGCGCCTGCCGCACCCGTACGTCGTCGAACGGCTTGTGCTTCGTGTTGAACATCAGGAACAGGTTGTTCATCCCCGCGCCGCCCTCGACCGTCAGGCCGTCCTTCTTGAGCTGCTCGATGTTCGCGTACGGCACGTTGTCCGCGATCGCCGCGCCCGCGCTCGACCCGGAGATCTTCGCGACGCGGGCCGGGGCGTCCACGATGGTCAGCCAGTTCATCTTCTTGAAGGCCGCCTTGCGCGGGCCGTTGTACCCGTCGTACGCCTCGAAGGTCGTGTTCGACTTCGGGGTGTGCCTGGTCTGCTTGTACGGACCCGAGCCGACGGCCAGACCCGTGATGGCCTTGTCGAACGCGCCCGGCTTCGAGAACACGTGCTTCGGCATGATCTTGGCGAGGGTGAGCCGCGGAGCCCCGTCCGGGAAGGGGAACTTGAGGACCAGCTCGACGGTCTGCGCGTCGACCTTCTTGACCTCCTTCAGCCACGACGCGAAGAAGCCCTTGGCGAGCGTCGCGGTGTCCGGGTCCAGGATGCGGGCGAAGGTGAAGACGACGTCGTCGGCAGTGACCGGTTTGCCGTCGTGGAACTTGGCGCCCGAGCGCAGCGTGAACCGCCAGGTGGTGGCGTTCAGGTCCTTCGGCGCCTCGGTCGCGAGCGCGGGGTACGGCTTGCGCGTGATCGGATCGGTGTCGAGCAGGCCCTCGTAGATGTGGTGGTTGCCGGCCATGGCGAAGGCCGAGGCGGTCTGCGTCGGGTCCCAACTGCCGTCGTTCCCATAGCCGATGACGGCCGTCAGCGTGCCCGAGCCGCCCTTGCCGTCCCCGTCGGTGTCGTTGGTGGACTCGGGGCCGCCCGAGCAGGCGGAGAGGCTTCCGGTCACGGCGGCGGCCGCGCCCAGCGCACCGGTGTACTTCAGGAAGGACCGGCGGTGCAGTGCCGATCCCGGCGTCGCGTCACTCACGGCTTCTCCAAGTTCCGGGTACCAGTTCGGGGTACAAGTTCCGGTTAACGGGGGGCTGTTGGGCTCTCCCGGTGATCCTGGAGATCCCACGTCCTACGTCTACAGGTGCCGCCGCGACCATAGGAGTGGCACAGGGGCCGGTCAAGGGATCGCGCAGAGATCTGCTGCAGGAGGTGGGACGTGGGACGTCTGTCGTGCGTACCATGCGGGGCATGCCCGAATCCGCCAGCAACAAGCGGCGCACCGGTGGCCAGGTGCAGCGCAGGGTCATGCAGTTGATACTCGACGAACGACTCCGCCCCGGCGCCCCCCTGCCCACCGAGACCGAACTCATGGAGAGCCTCGGCGTGAGCCGGAACTCGGTCCGCGAGGCGCTCAAGGCGCTGCAGGCCCTGGACATCGTGGAGATCAGACACGGCTACGGCACCTATGTCGGGCAGGCGTCCCTCACGCCGCTGGTCGACGGGCTGACCTTCCGCGCACTCACCCAACTGGAGGACGAGGCCCAGGCGTTGGGTGAGATCCTGCAGGTGCGGGAGGTCCTGGAGGAGGGCCTGATCAGCCGGGTCGCCCAGTCCGTCACGGACCAGGAGCTGGCCGCGCTCGAAGAGGTCGTGGCCCGCATGGAGGAGGAGGCCCACGCGGGCCGCCCCTTCCCCCAGCTGGACCGCACCTTCCACGAGACGCTCTACCGCTCGCTGGGCAACGAGCTGGTGCCGCAGCTGCTCGCGGCCTTCTGGCACGTCTTCCACCGGGTCGCGGGCGTACGCGGCTGGGACCAGGACCCGTCGCCGCACGTCACGGCCCGCCGCCACCGGGACATCCTGACCGCCCTCAGGGCCCGCGACGTGGCGCAGGCGCAGCGGGCGATGGCGGACCACTTCCGGGGGATCGAGGCGCGGGCCTGGCAGGGGACGTTGGGCGTGAAGTGACTTCTGGTGAGCAGGGGATCGGGGGATCAGGCGATCGGAGGTTCAAGTGGCCGAGATATCAGGCAGGTTGGCGCACTTCTACGACAAGCTCGGCTCGCTCGCGTACGGCGGTGACTACAACCCCGAGCAGTGGGGCCCGGACGTTCACCAGGAGGACGCCGAGCTGATGGAGGCAGCCGGGGTGAACCTGGCCACGGTCGGCATCTTCTCCTGGGCGCGGTCCGAACCAACCCCAGGCGCCTACGACTTCACCTGGCTCGACCCGCACCTGGACCGCCTGGCCGAGGCCGGTGTCGCCGTCTGCCTGGCCACGATGACGGCGTCCCCGCCCCCGTGGCTGGCGCGCCTGCACCCCGAGACGCTTCCCGTCCTGGCGGACGGCACCCGCCTCTACCCCGGCTCCCGCCAGCACTGGTGCCCGTCGAGCCCGGTCTTTCGCGCGTACGCGGTCCGTCTGGTGGAGGAACTCGCCAAGAGGTACGCAGACCATCCGGCCCTCGCGCTCTGGCACATCGGCAACGAGTACGGCTGCCATGTGTCGCGGCACTGCCACTGCGAGGTCTCGACGGCGGCCTTCAGGGACTGGCTGCGCACGCGGTACGGGACGTTGGATGCCCTCAACTCGGCCTGGTCCACGGACTTCTGGTCCCAGCGCTACGGGGACTGGTCCGAGATCTTCACCCCCCGCACGGCTCCCTCCTTCCGCAACCCGGCCCAGCAGCTGGACTACCTCCGCTTCTCCTCGGACGAGCTCCTGGCCTGCTGTGCGGCGGAGAAGGAAGTCCTGAACCGGATCACCCCGGGCGTGCCCGTGACGACGAACTTCGTCCCCGTAGCCCCGACCCTGGACCTGTTCCGCTGGGCACGCGAGCTGGACGTGGTGTCGTACGACTCCTACCCGGACCCCCTCGACCCGGCCTCGGTCCACGAGGCGGCCTTCTCGTACGACGTGATGCGCGGGCTGCGCGACGGGCAGCCCTGGCTCCTCATGGAGCAGGCCCCCAGCGCGGTCAACTGGCGTACCCGCAACGGCCGCAAGCCCCCCGGGCGGATGCGGCTCGACAGCTGGCAGGCCGTGGCGCACGGCGCGGACTCGGTGCTCTTCTTCCAGTGGCGCCAGTCCCGGGGCGGGGCGGAGAAGTTCCACTCGGCGATGGTGCCGCACGCGGGCCCGTCGACCCGGATCTTCCGCGAGGTGTCCGAGCTGGGCGCCGAACTGGCCACCTCTCCCCAGCTGTTGGGCTCGATCCCCGAACGGGCCGATGCCGCCCTGCTCCTGGACTGGCCCAACTGGTGGGCCCTGGAACAGGAGGCGCACCCCAGCGGGGACGTACGCATGCTGGACGCGGCCCTGGCCCACCACCGTCCGCTGTACGACGCGTCGGTGGCGTGCGACGTGGTGGGGGTGGACGGCGACCGCGACTGGTCGGCGTACCGGCTGCTCCTGGTCCCCAACCTGTACTCGCTCTCCCTGCGGACGGCCGAGCGGCTGGCCGCGTACGTCCGGGGCGGCGGCACGCTGGTGGTGTCGTACTTCTCGGGCATCACGGACGAGCACGACCGCGTCCACCTCGGCGGCCACCCCGGGCCGCTGCGTTCCGTTCTCGGCGTCCGGGTCGAGGAGTTCGACGTCGCGCCGGACGGGTCGTGGCGCGAGGAGATCCACCTGGAGGGGGCGGCGGAGGTCCGGTCGTTCCCGGGCGGGGGCCCTTCCGTCACCCGGCATGCGTACGGGGCGGGCGTGGCCTGGTACTTGGGGATGCGGCCGGCTCCGGGGGAGATGCGGGACCTCCTCGACCGGGTGCGGGCGGAGGCCGGGGTGGCGCCGGTGGTGGCTGGGCTGCCGGCGGGGGTTCAGGTGCGGGCGCGGGTGGCAGGGGACGGGACGCGGTGGCTGGTGCGGCTCGATCACCAGGAGGGGACGGTGCGGGTCGAGCGGGGAGGGGTATCTACACTCCCTGGCCATGACTAGCCCTTATGCCCAAGGCCCCGCGCCCACCGCCACGCTCATCAGGACCGGCCGCACCATGTTCCGGCAGAGCGCCCTCGGCGGATCCGGCTGTGCCCTGGTGGGTGCTGCCCTGTTGGTGATGGGCATCCTGCTGACCGCCGGGATCATCGGGGACGCGTCGGCTGCCGGCGGGATCGCGGTCACCGTACTCGGCGGATTCCTCCTCATCATGTTCTGCTTCGTCCTGCGCATCTCCTGGAAGTCACGGAACGCCTTCCTCTGCGTCGACCAGGTCGGCCTGTGGGTCAGCGGTCAGGCGGGCCAGAAGGTCATCCCCTGGGACACCCTCGCCGGAGTCGGCCTGTACTGGAGCAAGCCGATGGGCAAGGGCAAGGTGAAGCAGCACTCGCTGGAGCTCTGCCCCAGCGGCCCGATCGACCGCGATCACCCCGTCCTGTGGAACCTGGTCCGCGACGAGGAGCCCCTGAACCCCTCGCTCCCGCGGCTGCGCTACCGCGTCCCGGTCCACCGGAAGGACCAGGAGGCCCTCGTCACCGCCGTACAGCAGTACGCCGGGCACCTGTGGCTCGGTGAGGCGGAGCGGGAACCGAACCACATGGGCTTCCCCGACGTGAAGGGCCACCGGGAGCGTACGCGCGGACAGGGCTGAGCCGAAGTCCCTTGCCCCGGCGGATACTTACGCCACGGTGAAGGCCTTGCCCTCCACCGTGCAGTTCCCGGCCGTGGCCCGGTACAGATACCGCCCCGCGAGCCCGGCCGGCACCTTCCCCGCGAGCGTGAACGTGGCCGTCACCGGCTGCGAGCCCTGCCAGACGGTCGTGACCAGGGTCGGGGTGCCGCCGGGGACGGCCTTGTAGAGGTCGACCTTGGTGAGCGTCTTCTGCGGGGCGGACGCCTGCCGCGCGATGCCGATCCGCAGGGCCGCCCCGACCGCGAAGGTCGCACCGGCCGCCGGGGACGTCATGGTCCAGCCGGTACAGGGTGCGGCGACGGCCCCGGCGGCCGCCCCGGCGGGGGACGCGGCGGTCAGGGCGGCGGCGAGGACGGTGCCGGCCAGGACTGCCGACATGCGGATGCGCGGGCGAACGGGCATGGGTGCCTCCGGAGAAGTGGGGGGCGTTCCATCACAACGCGGGGGCTTGCGGGGCGCATGTCCGGCGGGGCGTTCGGGGGTAGGGGGCAGGCCCAGGTGTCCGCGTCCAGGTCCGTGACCGGAGCGGTCCCCGCAGGGCGATCCCGTACGGGAGAATGGCCCCATGAGCCTGTTCCGTGACGATGGGATCGTCCTGCGCACCCAGAAGCTGGGCGAGGCCGACCGCATCATCACGCTGCTCACGCGGGGGCACGGTCGGGTGCGGGCCGTGGCCCGGGGGGTGCGGCGGACGAAGTCCAAATTCGGCGCCCGCCTGGAGCCCTTCTCGCACGTGGACGTGCAGTTCTTCTCACGCAACAGTGAACTCGTCAGCCGCGGGCTGCCGTTGTGCACACAGAGTGAACTGATCGCTCCGTACGGTGGCGGAATCGTGGCCGACTACGCGCGCTACACCGCCGGCACGGCCATGCTGGAGACCGCCGAGCGGTTCACCGATCACGAGGGTGAGCCCGCGGTCCAGCAGTACCTCCTGCTCGTCGGCGGCCTGCGCACCCTCGCCCGGGGCGAGCACGCGCCGCACCTCATCCTCGACGCCTTCCTGCTCCGCTCCCTCGCCGTCAACGGCTACGCGCCCAGCTTCCAGAGCTGCGCCAAGTGCGGAATGCCCGGGCCCAACCGGTTCTTCTCCGTCGCCGCGGGCGGCGTCATATGTGCCGAGTGCCGCGTTCCGGGAAGCGTCGTACCCTCTGCGGAGGCCATCGCCCTGCTCGGCGCGCTGCTCACGGGGGACTGGGAGACGGCCGACGCGTGCGAGGCACGGCATGTCAGGGAGGGCAGCGGCCTTGTGTCCGCGTATCTGCACTGGCATCTGGAGCGCGGACTGCGCTCGCTGCGTTACGTAGAGAAAAGCTAGTAGGACCAGCAACGCCAGTACGACCAGCAACCAGGGGAGCGAGACACCACATGGCACGACGCGGGATTCTGGGACGGCGCCGCGACGACTACCGCACGCCGGAGCCGCACCCGTCGGGGGCCACCCCGCCCAAGCTCCCCGGCGAGCTCGTCCCGAAGCACGTGGCGATCGTCATGGACGGGAACGGCCGCTGGGCCAAGGAGCGCGGCCTGCCCCGCACCGAGGGGCACAAGGTGGGTGCCGAGCGCGTCCTCGACGTGCTGCAGGGCGGGATCGAGATGGGCGTGGGGGCCATTTCCCTGTACGCCTTCTCCACGGAGAACTGGAAGCGGTCGCCGGACGAGGTCCGCTTCCTGATGAACTTCAACCGCGACTTCATCCGCAAGACCCGCGACCAGCTCGACGAACTCGGCATCCGGGTCCGCTGGGTGGGCCGGATGCCCAAGCTGTGGAAGTCGGTCGCCAGGGAGCTCGAGATCTCCCAGGAGCAGACCAAGGACAACGACAAGCTGACCCTGTACTTCTGCATGAACTACGGCGGCCGCGCCGAGATCGCGGACGCGGCGCTGGCGTTGGCCGAGGATGTGAAGGCCGGGCGGCTCGACCCGTCGAAGGTCAGCGAGAAGACCTTCGCGAAGTACCTCTACTACCCGGACATGCCGGACGTGGACCTGTTCCTGCGCCCGAGCGGCGAGCAGCGCACCTCCAACTACCTTCTCTGGCAGAGCGCTTACGCCGAGATGGTCTTCCAGGACGTGCTCTGGCCCGACTTCGACCGCCGCGACCTGTGGCGGGCGTGCGTCGAATACGCCTCCCGCGACCGGCGGTTCGGCGGCGCGATCCCGAACGAGCAGCAGCTCGCGGCGGGCGACATGAAGGCCCGCTGACCGGCTGTCGGTGATGCACGCTATGGTCCCGCCCATGAGTGATCAGGGGCGGGACACGGCGACCGATGCGGTTGAACTGGTCTACAGACCGAGGCGCAAGGACGTGCTGGCGGGCATCGGGGCGCGTGACCGGCTGCGCAAACTGACCTTCGTGAAATGGGCGTTCGTCGCGGCGTTCGCGTTGCTCGGCCTGCTGGCCGTGCTGGCCGACAAGCCCTCGGCGATATCGATCGGCACGGCGTTCCTCTGCGCGGCCGTCATCTGGTCGATCCCGTATCTGCAGGCGCACCAGGTGATCCGTACCGTGGAATGGCAGGGCGAGTACCGCGCGACGGTGACGGCAGAAGGCATCACCGTCGCCACCGACCACTGCACGCTCACCCAGCGCTGGTCCATGTTCCGCGGCTACCGCGAACTCCGGGACCACTTCGTGCTGTTCAGCCGTGACCGCAGCATCCTGGTCGTCGAGGTACTGCCCAAGCGCGGCCTGCGCACCCCCGAGGACCTGGACCGGCTCCGCGCGCTCCTGGCCAACCCGGACAGGCCCTAGCCCTTCGCCTTCGCGGCACACTCCGCGCACGTACCGAAGATCTCGACCGTGTGCGCCACATTCACATAGCCGTGCTCCGCGGCGATCGCCTCGGCCCACTTCTCCACGGCCGGCCCCTCCACCTCGACGGCCTTGCCGCAGACGCGGCAGACCAGGTGGTGATGGTGGTCACCGGTCGAGCAGCGGCGGTACACCGACTCCCCGTCGTTCGTACGCAGCACATCGACCTCGCCCGCGTCGGCGAGGGACTGCAGCGTGCGGTAGACGGTGGTCAGGCCGACCGAGTCGCCCCGGTGCTTGAGCATGTCGTGCAGGTCCTGGGCGCTGCGGAACTCGTCCACCTCGTCCAGTGCGGCCGCCACTGCGGCGCGCTGCCGGGTCGACCGGCCGCGTACGGGCGCTGTCACCTGGTGCCTCCTTCACGACGCTGCACGACTCCTGCCGGGCCATTGTGCCAGGTTGGCCCGGCACGTAAGGCATGCCTTACGTGGAGTGCGTCATACCTTGACGTCGTCGGCGCTCTCGCGGGCGCCGGGCACCTGCAGCGTGCACACGGCCTCCGCCGCCTCCGCGGCTTCCTGCGCGCGGGCCCGCCGTCGGCCGAGCGGTGCGGCCAGCACGGTCAGGGCGATGAACACCCCGATCGCCATGAGCACGATCGTCGCGCCGGGCGGTACGTCCTGGTAGTACGAGGTCACGGTGCCGGACAGGGTCACCCCGATCCCGATCACCACCGAGAGCACGAACGTCACCTTGAAGGACCGGGTGATCTGCTGGGCGGCCGCGACCGGCACCACCATCAGCGCGCTGACGAGCAGCAGGCCCACGACCCGCATGGCCACCGTCACGGTGATCGCCGCGGTGACGGCGACAAGCAGGTTCACCACCCGGACCGGAAGGCCGGTGACCCGGGCGAACTCCTCGTCCTGGCTGACCGCGAACAGCTGCCGGCGCAGGCCGACCGTCACCAGGACGACGAAGGCCGCGAGGACGCAGATCGCCGTCACGTCCGAGTCGGAGACGGTCGAGAGCGAGCCGAAGAGATACGACATCAGGTTGGCGTTGGAGCCCGCGTCCGAGAGGTTGATGAGCAGCACGCCGCCCGCCATGCCGCCGTAGAAGAGCATGGCGAGGGCGATGTCGCCCCGGGTGTGCCCGTACCAGCGGATCAGCTCCATGACCACGGCGCCCAGGACGGAGACGGCGGTCGCCATCCACACCGGGTTGGCGGACATGAGGAAGCCGAGGCCGACACCGGTCATGGCGACATGGCCGATGCCGTCGCCCATCAGTGCCTGGCGGCGCTGCACGAGGTAGATGCCGATCGCGGGCGCGGTGATGCCGACGAGCACGGCGGCGATCAGGGCCCGCTGCATGAAGGCGCTCTGGAGGATTTCCATGTCAGGTCAGCAGTCCCGTGCGGATCGGCTCGGCGTCCGAGTGCGGATGTACGTGGTCGTGGCCGGGCAGCGCGTGCTGGCCGACGGCCTTCGGCGGCGGCCCGTCATGCGTGCAGCAGCCGTCGCGCAGCACCACGGCGCGGTCGATCAGGGGCTCCAGGGGGCCCAGTTCGTGCAGGACGAGCAGCACGGTCGTGCCGCTCGCCACCTGTGCGTGCAGGGTCGTGGCGAGGATCTCCTGGCTGGCGATGTCGACGCCGGCCATCGGCTCGTCCATGATCAGCAGCTCCGGCTCGGCGGCCAGGGCGCGGGCGATCAGGACCCGCTGGTGCTGGCCGCCGGAGAGCGCGTTCACCGAGTCCTTGGCGCGGTCGGTGAGCCCGACCAGGTCGATGGCCCGGTCGACGGCGGCCCGGTCGGCCTTCGATGGCCAGCGCAGCTTCGTACGCGAAAGACGCCCGGAGGAGACGACCTCGCGGACGGTGGCGGGCACACCGGAGGCGGCGGTCGTGCGCTGCGGTACGTAGCCCACGCGCGCCCAGTCCCGGAAGCGCTTCAGCGGCGTACCGAAAAGCTCCACCGAGCCGCTGGTGAGCGGGACTTGACCGATGACGGACCGCACGGCGGTGGACTTGCCCGAGCCGTTGGCGCCGAGCAGGGCGACGACCTCACCGCGGTGCACGGTGAGGTCGATGCCGCGCAGCACGGGGCGCGAGCCGAGCGTGGCCTGGGCCGCGCGCAGGGCTATGACGGGAGCCGGGGTGACGACGGGATCCATGGCTGCTCGCGCCTCCGATGCTGCGGTGCTGCGGGGTGCACCGGTACGGACGGCCGTCCCGGTGCTGCGGGTGTGGGTCACTTCGCGCCGAGGGCCTTCTGCAGCGCGGCGAGGTTGGACTGCATGACCTCGATGTAGTCAGCGCCCTTGGACTTGTCGGTGATTCCCTCGAGCGGGTCGAGGACGTCGGTCTTGAGGCCGGTGTCCTGGGCGAGGGTCTTCGCGGTCTTGTCGCTGGCGAGGGTCTCGAAGAACACCGTGGAGACGTTGTCCTCCTTGGCGGTCTCCTGGAGCTCCTTGATCCGGGCCGGGCTGGGCTCGGACTCGGGGTCGATCCCGGAGATGCCCTCCTGGTCCAGGCCGTAGCGCTCGGCGAGGTAGCCGAAGGCGGAGTGGGTGGTGATGAAGGTCTTGGAGGTGACGTTCTTCAGGCCGTCCTTGAACTCCGTGTTCAGCCCGTCGAGCTTCTTGACCAGGGCCTCGGTGTTCTTCTTGTAGTCCGCGGAGTGGTCCGGGTCGGCCTTCTCCAGGGCCTTGCCGACGCCCTTGGCGACCTCGGCGTACTTCACCGGGTCCAGCCAGATGTGCGGGTCGGTGCCGGCCTCGGACTCGTGGTCGTGCCCGTCCTCCTCGGCGTGCTCGTCGCCGTGGTCGTGGCTGTGACCGCTGGAGGTGCCGTGCACCTCCATCTTGGTGAGGGTGGCGGCATCGACGACCGTCTTCACGCCGGACTGGTCGATGGCCTTGTCGACGGCGGGCTGGATGCCCTTGAGGTACAGCACGACGTTGTTCTCGCCGAGCTGGGCCGTCTGCTTGGGGCTGAGCTCCAGGTCGTGCGGCTCGACGCCCGGCTTGGTCAGGTTGTCGACGTTGACGTGCTTGCCGCCGATCTGCTCGGCGAGGAACTGCATGGGGTAGAACGACGCCGCCACGTCGAGCTTGCCGTTGTCGGCGGCGCTGGACGTGCCGCAGGCGGAGAGGGTGCCGAGGGCCAGGACGGAGGCTCCGGCGAGGGCGACGGTGGATATGAGGCGGCGGGGGCGTCGTACGTTCATGACACTCATTTTCATCAAAGGTGGAAACGATTGTCAATAAAGGTGTCAGGGGTCACTGGGTTCTCTCCTGGGGGGGGGCCGCACCGTGACGGCTGCCTCCGTCGCGCGAGGTCCCCCCATAACGGAACCGATTTGATCCGGGGGGTAGCCCCGCCGGTAACCTGGAGCATTCGCTGCCCGCCGTCGTAAATGAAGAGAGCATCGTGGCCGCCGACAAGATCGACACCATCGTCAGCCTGAGCAAGCGCCGTGGCTTCGTTTTCCCCTGTAGTGAGATCTACGGCGGTCAGAAGGCTGCCTGGGACTACGGACCGCTGGGCGTCGAGCTCAAGGAGAACCTCAAGCGTCAGTGGTGGCGCTACATGGTCACCTCGCGCGAGGACGTCGTCGGCATCGACTCGTCGGTGATCCTGGCCAGCGAGGTCTGGGAGGCCTCCGGCCACCTCGCCACCTTCTCCGACCCGCTGACCGAGTGCACCGCCTGCCACAAGCGGCACCGCGCGGACCACTTGATCGAGGCGTACGAGGCCAAGCACGGCCGCGAGCCGGCCAACGGCCTCGCGGACGTCAACTGCCCGAACTGCGGCAACAAGGGCCAGTTCACCGAGCCCAAGCAGTTCTCCGGCATGCTCAAGACCCACCTCGGCCCCACCGAGGACACCGGCTCGGCGGCCTACCTGCGCCCCGAGACCGCGCAGGGCATCTTCACCAACTTCGCCCAGGTGCAGACCACTTCGCGCCGCAAGCCGCCGTTCGGCATCGCCCAGATGGGCAAGTCGTTCCGGAACGAGATCACGCCGGGCAACTTCATCTTCCGCACCCGTGAGTTCGAGCAGATGGAGATGGAATTCTTCGTCAAGCCGGGCGAGGACGAGAAGTGGCAGGAGTACTGGATGGAGCAGCGCTGGAACTGGTACACCGGCCTCGGCATGCGCGAGGAGAACATGCGCTGGTTCGAGCACCCGGCGGAGAAGCTCTCGCACTACTCCAAGCGCACCGCTGACATCGAGTACCGCTTCCAGTTCGGCGGCTCGGAGTGGGGCGAGCTCGAAGGCGTCGCCAACCGCACCGACTTCGACCTGAGCGCCCACTCCAAGGCCTCCGGCCAGGACCTCTCGTACTTCGACCAGGAGGCCCAGGAGCGCTGGACTCCGTACGTCATCGAGCCCGCGGCCGGCGTCGGCCGATCGATGCTCGCCTTCATGCTCGACGCGTACAACGAGGACGAGGCGCCCAACGCCAAGGGCAAGATGGAGAAGCGCACGGTCATGCGCTTCGACCACCGCCTGGCCCCGGTCAAGGTCGCGGTCCTGCCGCTGTCCCGCAACCCGGAGCTCTCCCCGAAGGCCAAGGGCCTCGCGACCGCGCTCCGGCAGAACTGGAACATCGACTTCGACGACGCGGGCGCCATCGGCCGCCGCTACCGCCGCCAGGACGAGATCGGCACGCCGTTCTGCGTGACGGTGGACTTCGACACCCTGGACGACAACGCGGTGACGGTGCGCGAGCGCGACACGATGCAGCAGGAGCGCGTCTCGCTGGACCAGATCGAGGGCTACCTCGCGACGCGTCTGGTCGGTTGCTGATTCCCGGTTGATTCCGGTCGTACGTTGCTGAAGGCCCCGGCCCCCTCGATGGGGGGCCGGGGCCTTCGCGTAGGCGCCGGTGGCCGGGGCGGGTGTCACCGGCGGGCCCTGGCGAGCGCCAGGCAGAGCGCCACCAGCGGAAGCTCGGCCGCCACGGCCATCGCCACGGCCGACGCGAACTCCGTACCCGGCGCCGAGGTCAGCAGGTCCACGCAGGCATCCGTGAGCAGGAGCGCCGCGGCCCCCGCCGCCGCCACCCGGTGCCGCCCGTCCCCCCGCACCAGCGACCGTCCCGTGAGCAGCAGACAGGCCGCCTCGGCCGAGTCGAGCGCGATCCACGCGAGCGCCTGCGCCGGCGGCAGCGTGGCGGCGAGGTAGCCCATCCACGGGAGCAGCGCCGCGCCCGCACCGACCAGGAGCCGGCCCTGCCACACCCGCCTCGGCACGCCCCGGAACAGGCCGGTGGGGTACGGGGAGTTGAGGGTGACCAGAGCCATGGGAGTGCCTTTCGCAGGTGCGGTGAACCCGGTGTTCCGGGCCTGCGATCAACACTCCGTTTTCGAGCGGCCGAGGTCAGTAACGCTGCTTTCCGACTTGGGGTGGTCCCAGCACTACCCCCGATGCGGGCCCTGGCGATATTGGCGACGGCTGACCTGGACGTTTACCGTCATTTCATGAACATCCCCAGCTCCGTGCGGCGGCTGACCGGCGCCGTGGCGGCGCCCTTCCGGCCGCAGCGCCTGCGCCCCCAGGCAGGCTTCCTCGCCACGGGCGTGCTGCTGCACGGGGCGGCGCTGCTGCTGTGGGTGTGGTTCCTGCTCGCGCTGTTCTCCGTGCCCGCGGCCGCCCTCGTCCCGCTGGTGCTCGCCCTCGGCTCGGTGGTGCCCCGGACCTGGCTGCAGCGCCACCGCTTCAGGGCGTACGCGCGCGCGGACATCCCGCCGGTCACGGCGGTGGCCGGGCGGTACGACCTGGTGCGGGCCTGGCGCCGGATGCGCTCGGGCGCGTACTGGCGGCAGTTCGCGTACCACCAGCTGGCCGGGCTGCTGCTCGGCGTCGCCGAGGCGGTCGCGCTGCTGCTGTGGGTGGGGGGTGCGGCGGCGCTGCTCAATTACGTGTGGAGCTGGCCGCTGCCCCTGCACTGGTCGGTCACCTGGTGGCTGTGGGAGTGGGGCTGGCTCCTCATGTTCGGCGGCCTCGGCCTGCTGTTCGCCGCACCCCGGCTTGCCGACTCCCTGATCCGGGCCGAAGTGCCGGTCGCCCTGCGCCTGTTGGGGCCCAGCCGTGCCGAAGAGCTCGAACAGCGCGTGGACGACCTCACCGAGCGCCGGGCCGAGACCCTGGCGGCGGCCGACGCCGAGCGCCGCCGCATCGAGCGCGACCTGCACGACGGGGCCCAGCAGCGGCTGGTCTCGCTCGCCGTGAACCTCGGCCTGGCCCGCGCCACGCTCACCGATCTGCCGCCCGACGCCCGCCGGGTCATCGACGAGGCCCACAGCGAGGCGAAGGCCGCCATCGAAGAGCTCAACCAACTGGTGCGGGGCCTGCACCCGGCCGTCCTGGAGGACCGCGGCCTCGACGCCGCCCTGTCCGGGATCGCGGCCCGCGCGCCCTTCCCTGTCCAACTCCGGGTCGACCTGGCCGAACGGCCCGCGCCCGCCGTCGAGGCGGTGGCGTACTTCGTGGTCTCCGAGGCCCTGGCCAATGTCACCAAGCACGCGCACGCGGAGCGGGCCGAGGTGAGTGTGGTGCGGCGGGGCGGGATACTTCGGGTGACCGTCACGGACGACGGCGTGGGCGGGGCCGACCCCCATGCGGGCAGCGGCCTGCGGGGACTGCGCCGCCGGGTCGCCTCCGTCGACGGCACCTTCGGCATCGACAGCCCGGCCGGGGGCCCGACCGTCATCACCGTGGAGCTGCCGTGCGTGCTGTGATCGCCGAGGATTCCGTCCTGCTCAGGATCGGCGTGGTCAAGGTCCTGCAGACCGCGGGCTTCGACGTCGTGGCCGAAGTGGACGACGGCGAGAGCTTGTTGAAGGCGGTCGAGGAGCATCGGCCGGACCTCGCGGTCGTCGACGTCCGCATGCCGCCCGGCTTCACCGACGAGGGCGTCCGGGCGGCGCTGACGATCAGCCGGCAGTGGCCCGACACCTCGGTCCTGCTGCTTTCCCAGTACGTCGAGGAGCGGTACGCCGCCGATCTCCTGGCCACCCGCACCGGAGGCGTCGGCTACCTCCTGAAGCAGCGGGTCGCCGACGTCGAGGAGTTCATCGAGGCCCTGCACCGGGTGGCGGCCGGCGGCACGGCCCTCGACCCCCAGGTCGTCGCTCAACTCCTGGTCCGCGGCGGCCCCGACCCGCTGCACCGGCTCACCCCGCGCGAGCGGGACGTCCTCGCGCTGATGGCCGAGGGGCGGTCCAATGCCGGGATCGCCGCCGAACTCGTCGTCAGCGAGAGCGCGGTGGCCAAGCACATCAACAACCTCTTCGCCAAGCTCGACCTGCCGCAGGCGGACGCGGATCACCGGCGGGTCCTCGCGGTGCTGCGCTATCTGGAGCAGGGCCAGAGCTGAACAACCCGGCGGGATCGCCCTGTTGATGTTGGACTTGCTGCACACTGGTCGGCGCACACAGACCACAGGAGTGCCGGGAGTGCCAGGAGGCACGGATGCCGTCCATGACCACCAGCAAGGTCAGCCGCTGGGACCAGCACGGGCGCGAACACACCGTCCAGGTCAGCAAGAAGGGCGTCCAGCGAGCCCTGGTCTGCGGCACCTGCGGCTGGCGCCGCACTGCCCAGTTCCTGCCGTGGCTCAAGGCGGAGGAGCACCTCGCGGAGGAACACCAGGCGACGGTGGACCCTTCGGAGGCGTAGGCCGGGCGCAGGCCAGGCGTGGACCCGGAGTCAGTTCGGGGAGGCCAGGCCCCGCAGGGTCAGTTCGAGGACGGCCGTCAGTTCGTCCTCGATGCCGGGCTGTGTCCACTGCGCGGCGTACACCGGGTCGTGGAAGCGGAGGGTCGCGTCGAAGGCGGCGCGTGCCGTGCCGGCCGCATCGGCCGTCAAGAGCCTGAACTCGCCCGCCCGGACGCCCTCTTCCACGATCGTCGTGAGCTGGGCGACCAGATCGCCGATGTGCTCGTCGACCGTCCCGCTGTTCTCCCGCAGGAGTACCTCGTACGTCGCGAAGAGCTGGGGGTCCGCTCCGGCCTTGGCGCGCTTCGCGTCGAACAGCGCGACGTTCCACCGCCGCATCCGGTCCGCCGCCGAGGCCGACGCGTCCTCGGCGATGCGCCGCAGCTCGTCGGTGGTGCGGTCCAGCCAGCGCTTGGTCACCGCTTCGCGCAGCGCCGCCTTCGTACGGAAGTGGCGGTACACACTGCCATGGCTGACCCCGAGCGCCCGCGCCACGTCCACGACGGTGGCTTTCGCGGGGCCGAAGGTGCGCAGGACGTCCTCGGTCGCGGCGAGGATGCGCTCGGCGGTCAGTGCTTCGGTGGCCATGGTGGAGACCGTACCCGGCGGGTCGGTCAGTGCTCGCTGTCGAGGTGTGCCATCTGCGCCGCCGGGTAGCGCTCACCGGCGGCCGAGCCCACCGGCACCGCCTGCTCGATCGCCGTGAGGTCGGCCTCGTCGAGCGTCACGTCGAGCGCACCGAGCGCCTCGCTCAGCCGCTCGCGGGAGCGGGCTCCGATCAACGGCACGATGTCCTCGCCGCGGGACAGGACCCAGGCGATCGCGGTCTGCGCGACCGAGACGCCCTTCTGCTCGGCGATCTTGCGCAGCGCGTCCACGAGATCGAGGTTGCGCTGCAGGTTCTCGCCCTGGAAGCGCGGGCTCATGCCCCGGAAGTCATTGGCCGCGAGCTGCCGGTCCCGGGTGAAGTGCCCGCTGATCAGGCCACGGGACAGGACCCCGTACGCCGTCACGCCGATGCCGAGCTCACGGGCGGTCGGCAGGATCTCGTCCTCGATGCCGCGTGAGATCAGCGAGTACTCGATCTGGAGGTCCGAGATCGGCGCGACGGCGGCGGCCCGGCGCAGCGTCTGCGCCCCGACCTCGGAGAGCCCGATGTGCCGGACATGGCCCGCCTCGACGAGCTCGGCGATCGCGCCGACGGTCTCCTCGATCGGTACGTCGGGGTCGACCCGGGCGATCCGGTAGATGTCGATGTGGTCGGTGCCGAGCCGCTGCAGCGAGTACGCCGCGAAGTTCTTCACCGCGTTCGGCCGGCCGTCGTACCCGGTGAAGCCGCCCTCGACGGTGCGCAGGGCGCCGAACTTCACGCTCGTCAGGGCCTGTTCGCGGGCGGTGGGGGGTGCGGTGCGCAGCGCCTCGTTGATGAGCAGTTCGTTGTGGCCCATGCCGTAGAAGTCGCCGGTGTCGAGGAGGGTGATGCCCGCTTCGAGCGCGGCATGGATGGTGGCGACGGACTCGGCCCGGTCGGCGTCGCCGTACAGGGCGGACATGCCCATGCAGCCGAGGCCGAGGGCGGAGACCTGCGGGCCGTGCGGGCTGAGGGTGCGGGTGCGCATGAGGACTCCTCGGTGGTCAGAGGTGGTGTGAGGGGTGGTGCTCATCAACCATCGCATGACAGATGACAGATTTCAATATCTGTCATCTGTCAGTCCCCGGTCGTCGGCAGATGCCCGGAAAAACTGGCTGAGCCGCCCCGGTGCACGCGATATCGTCCGTCCATGACCCTCTTCCAGATCTACGAGTGAGAGTGCGGCGGACACACCGCCCCGACCCCGCCTGATGAACACCGGACCACTTCTCACCAATGGGAGAACCCCATGGCCAAGAGCCGCAACAACCTCCTCGGCGTAGGCGGGCAGCGCAAGAAGCTGTCCCGCGCCGACCAGCAGGGCGTCACCCAGGAGCGCGACGCCGACCGCAAGGTCGCCGCGGACCGCAAGCAGGACCTGGTGGCCAAGATGCGCGAGCGCGCACTGAGCAAGCCGGACGAGGCTCCCGCGCAGGACGACGCGCAGGCCTGACCTGACGCGACGAAGGCCCGCAACTCCCCGGGGAGTTGCGGGCCTTCGTGCTGTGCGCCGGGCGACCGCCGCTCAGGCCACGGCCTTGGGCAGCCGCAGGCTCAGCCCCACCGTCAGCGCGATCAGGCCCAGCTGTACGAGCAGCGTGATCAGCAGCGCGTCCCGCATCCCGCGCCCGTCCGCCAGGGTCAGGAACAGCGAGCCCAGCGTGGCCACGCCCAGGGCCAGCGCCGACTGCTGCGTCGTGACCATGACGCCGCCGCCCACTCCGGCCCGGTGCGCCGGTACGTCGGCGAGCACGATCCGGAACAGCACCGGAAGCTGCAGCGACTGCCCGAGCCCCGCGAGCGCGACGCCGGGCGCCAGCTCCCAGATGCCCAGCTGCGGCCAGCCCCGCCACACCGTCACCGCGACGAGCGCGATGCCCACCGCCTGGACGAGCCCGCCCGCCGTGACGACCCGGCTGCCGTACCGGGCGGTCAGCCGCGGCCCGCAGAGGGAACCGGCGAAGAACACGACCGCCATCGGCACCAGCGCGAGCCCCGCCTCGACGGGCCCCATCCGCAGCCCCTGCTGCAGCGCCACCGCGAACACGAACATGAAGCCGGAGAACCCGATGGAGAAGGGCAGCACCAGCGCCAACCCCCGCCGCAGCGAGACCAGTCGGAGCAGGCTCGGCGGCACCAGCGGGGTGCGCCCAGCCCGGTCCGCGCGCTGCTCGACCACGCAGAACGCGGCCACGGCGAGCGGGAACACGGCCAGCGACACCCACGTCCACACCGGCCACCCCGCGGCCCGCCCCTCCGTGAGCGGTACGAGCAGCGTGATCAGCGAGACCGCGAGCAGCACCGTGCCCGGTACGTCGACCGAGGCGGGCTGCGGGCTGCGCGTCTCCGGGACGCTGCGCACGGCGAGCAGCACGCCGAGCAGGGCGACCGGCACGTTCACCAGGAACACCGCACGCCAGCCGAGCCCCGCCACGTCCGCCGCGACCAGGACCCCGCCGAGGATCTGCCCGGCCACCATGGAAAGGCCCGCGGTCGCCCCGTACAGGCCCATCGCCCGTGCTCGACGCGGACCTTGGGTCGCCGCCTGGATGGTGGCGAGCACCTGCGGCAGCATCAGCGCGGCCGCGGCGCCCTGGGCCACCCGGGCCCCGACCAGCGTCCAGGCGTCCGGGGCGAGGCCGCAGGCGAGCGAGGTCAGGGCGAAGGCCGCCATGCCGATGAGGAAGAGCCGGCGCCGGCCCGCCATGTCGCCGAGCCGGCCGCCGAGCACGAGGAGCACGGCGTACGCGACGCCGTAGCCCGCGACGACCAACTCCAGGAGGGCGGGGCCCGCTTGGAGGTCGTGGCCGATGGCGGGCAGGGCGACATTGACGATGAAGAAGTCGATCAGGGGGAGGGCGGCGCCCAGCAGAACGGTGAACAGACCGAGCGGGCCCAGGGTCGGCGTCGGTGCGGCGGCCTGGGCGGGGGAGGAGTCGGGGTGGGGTGCGGACCCGTTTCCGGTGGACGCGTTTCGTATCGTCGTTTGGCTCACGACAACCAGCTTCGGCCTCCGCTCAGCCTGGTACCAGAGTTTCTTTATCCTGGTACAAGCAGTACCTGGCAACGGGATGAGTGAGTCGGCAGGCTGGGAGTATGACCACGATGGTGCAGGACGGCCGGGCAGCGACGGAAGACCGGGCAGTCACACGCGACCGGCCGGCCACGGACGGCCGGGACGGCGCGGACCTGCGGGAACCCGCCGTACGCAGGCGGGAGCTGGCCGCCTTCCTGCGCAGCCGCCGCGAGCGCATCACCCCCGAGCAGGTGGGCCTGCCGCACGGCCGCAGGCGCCGGACGCCGGGGCTGCGCCGCGAGGAGGTCGCGCAGTTCGCCGCCGTGGGGGTCACCTGGTACACGTGGCTGGAGCAGGCCCGGGACATCCAGGTCTCCGCGCAGGTCGCCGACTCGATCGCGCGGGCGCTGCTGCTCGACGCGGCCGAGCGCACCCATCTCTTCTCCCTCGCCGGAGTCAGCGATCCGCACGCCGAGCCGCAGTGTCCGGCGCTTTCGCCCTCCATGGTGACGATGCTGACGCAGCTCGAGCCGCTCCCGGCCGCCGTGATCAACAGCCGCTTCGACCTCCTCGCGTACAACCGCACCTACGGCCGCCTGGTCATCGACCTCGACCAAGTGCCGCAGGAGGACCGGAACTTCCTGGTCCTGAGCTTCCTCTATCCCGCCTGGCGCAAGGGCTTCGTCAACCCGGAGGCGATCCCGAAGATGGTCGCCAAGTACCGTGCGGCGATGGCCGAGCACGTCGCGGACCCGCTGTGGAAGAACCTGGTGCGACGGCTGCAGGACGCGTCGCCGGAGTTCTGCGAGGTGTGGGAGCGGCACGAGGTCCTGCAGCCGGACGAGCCCGCCACGAAGTTCCTCTCCACCGATCTGGGCCTGATGACGTTCGACTTCACGCGGCTGTGGCTCGGGCCGCGCATCGGGCCGCAGCTGGTGACGTACACCCCGAAGGACGAGGGGACGAGCGAGCGGCTCGACGAGCTCTACGCGCGCGTGCTCGCCGAAGCCTGACCCTTCGGGCGCTACGCGCGCGTGCTCGCCGACACTTGACCGACGGCGGGCTCTTCCAATCGCTCTGCCGTACGCACCGCCGTACCCCGCGCCCAGGCACCGCTGCTCAGCGCGCCCACGAGCAGGACGGCGAGACCGCACCCGGTGATGATCCACCAGGCGGGCCCGCTGGCCGCCACGAAGTCACCGCCGCCGGTACCGGACTTGGACGCCGTGACGCCCGCCGCGAGCACGGCCCCGATCACCGCGACCCCGAGGGTCTGCCCGATCTGCCGGCTGGTCGAGGCGACCGCGGCCGCGACCCCGGCCTGGGCGCGGGGCATGCCGGCGACCGCGGTGTTGGTGATGGGGGCGTTGACGAAGCCGAAGCCGAGGCCGAACAGGACGTAGCCGAGCAGCCGGGTGCCGTTCGAAGTCTCCGCCTGGAACGCCGCGAACAGCACCCCGCTCGCCGTGATCGTGACCCCGGCGACAAGGAGCGAGAGGCGGGGCCCGCGACTGCCGACGAGCCGGCCCGACAGCGGCGCGCAGAGGAAGGTCATCGCCGCCATGGGCAGCATCCACAGCCCGGCGTGCAGCGCGTCGAGCCCCTGCTCGTCCTGCAGATAGAGCGTCGACAGGAAGAGGAAGCCACCGAGCGCGGCGAAGGCGCTGACCGCGATGACCGTCGCCCCGCTGAACGGGGCGCTGCGGAAGAAGCGCAGGTCGATGAGGGGTTCGGCCCGCCTGGGCTCGTACAGCAGGAGCCCGGTGAGCGCGGCCGCGGCGAGCGCGGCGAAGGCCAGGATCTCCGGCGAGGTCCAGCCCGCCTCGGGGGCCTCGATGATCGCGTACGTCAGTGCACCGAGCAGCGCCATGACGAGGACCTGCCCGACCGGGTCCGGGCGGCGCGGCTTGGGCGCGCGCGACTCGGGGACGTACCGGATGGTGAGCAGCAGGGCGGCGAGGCCGACGGGGAGGTTGACCCAGAAGATCGAGCGCCAGCCGACGGAGTCGACGAGCAGGCCGCCGATCAGCGGGCCGGCGGCCATGGAGATGCCGACGACGGCGCCCCAGACGCCGATGGCGCGGGCGCGTTCGCGGGGTTCGGTGAAGGTGTTGGTGATGATCGACATCGCGACCGGGTTGAGCATCGAGCCGCCGACGGCCTGGAGCATGCGGAAGGCGACAAGCGATTCGAGGTTCGGGGCGAGGGAGCAGAGCACCGAGCCGAGGGTGAAGACGACCAGGCCCGCCTTGAAGACCTTGCGGCGGCCGATGCGGTCGGCGGTGGAGCCCGCGAGCATCAGGAGCGAGGCCAGGACCAGGGTGTAGGCGTCGATGGTCCACTGCATGCCCGCGACATCGGTGTGCAGGTCCTCGCGCATGACGGGGAGCGCGACGTTCAGGACGGTGTTGTCCAGGCTGACGATCAGCAGGCTCATGCAGCAGATCGCGAGGACGAGCATCCGTCGCCGTGGGGAGAGCTCGGGCATGCCGACGATAGTACGCCTAACTAACGACCTCCGCGTGGAGGGCGGGCCGTGCGGGACAATGGGGCAATGACCGCGTTCTCTCCGCTCACCATCGGCCCGCATGTCGTGGAGCCTCCCGTCGTGCTGGCCCCCATGGCGGGCATCACCAATGCCCCCTTCCGCACCCTCTGCCGCGAGTTCAGCGGCGGCAAGGGCCTCTTCGTGAGCGAGATGATCACGACGCGGGCGCTGGTCGAGCGCAACGAGAAGACCATGCAGCTGATCCACTTCGACGAGACCGAGAAGCCTCGCTCGATCCAGCTGTACGGAGTCGACCCGGCCACCGTCGGCAAGGCCGTCCGCATGATCGCGGAGGAGGACCTGGCCGACCACATCGACCTCAACTTCGGCTGCCCGGTGCCCAAGGTGACCCGCAAGGGCGGTGGCTCCGCGCTGCCGTTCAAGCGGAACCTGCTGCGGGCGATCCTGCGCGAGGCGGTCGCCGGGGCCGGCGATCTGCCGGTCACCATGAAGATGCGCAAGGGCATCAACGACGAGCACATCACCTACCTCGACGCGGGCCGGATCGCGGTCGAGGAGGGCGTCACCGCGATCGCCCTGCACGGCCGCACCGCCGCCCAGCACTACGGCGGCACGGCCGACTGGGACGCGATCGCCCGCCTCAAGGAGCACGTCCCGGAGATCCCGGTCCTCGGCAACGGCGACATCTGGTCGGCCGAGGACGCGCTGCGGATGGTGCGCGAGACCGGGTGCGACGGGGTGGTCGTGGGGCGCGGCTGTCTGGGGCGGCCGTGGCTGTTCGCGGACCTGGTTGCCGGGTTCGAGGGGCGTACGGATTTCCAGCGGCCTCAGTTGAGCACCGTCGCCGACGCGATGGTCCGGCACGCGACACTCCTTGGCGAGTGGATCGGCGACGAGACCCGTGGCGTGATCGACTTCCGAAAGCACGTGGCCTGGTACCTGAAGGGCTTCGCGGTCGGCTCCGAGATGCGCAAGCGGCTCGCCATCACGTCTTCGCTGGCTGAACTCCGCGCCGGTCTGGACGAGCTGGACCTGGACCAGGAGTGGCCGCTCGGAGCGGACGGGCCGCGTGGGCGCACGTCGGGGAACAACCGGGTCGTGCTGCCGGACGGCTGGCTGAAGGACCCCTACGACTGCGCGGGCATCAGCGAAGACGCGGAACTGGACACCTCTGGTGGCTGAGCGGCGCGCGGGCCGGCGGGGCGCCTCCGGCGGGTAAGCATCGCACCGCGATTTCGGTCATGAATGATGATCGATCAACGCGTGATTCTCGCCACCTTGAGGAGGGTCCTGCTCACATGAGCGGATCTTGAGAGTGTGTGCGCGATGAAGGGTGGCACTCCGTGCCACCCTTTTTGCGTTCAAGTCTTGAACTCAACTCGGCCTCAAGTGCTCCTTGTGGCGCTCATGTGAGCACTCAAACCCTCGATTCGGTCAAAGCTCCTTCGGGCCCTAAAAACTTCGCCTACCAAAGAGTCACTTTCGATCTGGGGGCGGACGGGTGGTTACGGCCGCACGACCACTAGGTGGACCTCCACAGAAGCCTTCGATCTGGGTATGTTCCTCGACGTCAGGGCAGCCACCCAGCACTCGAGGAGTCGAGTCCCGTGTCGGAACACAAAGAGCAGAAGTTCGTCTACGACTTCACCGAGGGCAACCGGGACCTCAAAGACCTCCTCGGCGGTAAAGGTGCAAACCTGGCCGAGATGACCAATCTCGGACTGCCGGTGCCTCCAGGCTTCACGATCACCACCGAGGCCTGCAAGGTGTACCTCGCCAGCGGGGACGAGCCCGCGGCACTCCGTGACGAGGTCGGTGCGCACCTCGACGCCCTCGAAAAGACGATGGGGAAGAAGCTCGGCCAGGCCGACGACCCCCTGCTGGTATCCGTACGTTCCGGGGCGAAGTTCTCGATGCCCGGCATGATGGACACCGTCCTCAACATCGGGCTCTCCGACAAGTCCGTGCAGGGACTGGCCAAGCAGTCCAACAACGAGCGCTTCGCGTGGGACTCGTACCGCCGGCTGATCCAGATGTTCGGCAAGACGGTCCTCGGCGTCGACGGTGAGCTCTTCGAGGACGCGCTCGACAAGGCCAAGGAAGCCAAGAAGGTCACGGTCGACACCGACCTCGAGGCGGCCGACCTCAAGAAGCTGGTCACGCGCTTCAAGAAGATCGTCAAGACCGAGGCGGGCCGGGACTTCCCGCAGGATGCGCGCGAGCAGATGGACCTCGCCATCCACGCGGTCTTCGACTCCTGGAACACCGACCGCGCCAAGCTCTACCGCCGCCAGGAGCGCATCCCCGGCGACCTCGGCACCGCGGTCAACATCTGCTCCATGGTCTTCGGCAACCTCGGCCCCGACTCCGGCACCGGTGTCGCCTTCACCCGTGACCCGGCCTCCGGCCACGCGGGCGTGTACGGCGACTACCTGCAGGACGCGCAGGGCGAGGACGTCGTCGCCGGTATCCGCAACACGGTGCCGCTCGCCGATCTGGAGAACATCGACAAGAAGTCGTACGACCAGTTGATGCAGATCATGGAGACCCTTGAGACGCACTACAAGGATCTCTGCGACATCGAATTCACCATCGAGCGCGGCCAGTTGTGGATGCTGCAGACCCGCGTCGGCAAGCGCACCGCCGCGGCCGCCTTCCGGATCGCGACGCAGCTCGTCGACCAGGGCCTGATCGACGAGGCCGAGGCGCTGCAGCGCGTCAACGGCGCCCAGCTCGCCCAGCTGATGTTCCCGCGCTTCGACGAGGACGCCAAGGCCGAGAAGATCGCCCGCGGCATCGCCGCGTCGCCGGGTGCCGCCGTCGGCAAGGCCGTCTTCGACTCGTACACCGCCATCAAGTGGTCGCGTTCCGGCGAGAAGGTCATCCTGATCCGCCGCGAGACCAACCCCGACGACCTCGAAGGCATGATCGCCGCCGAGGGCATCCTGACCTCGCGCGGCGGCAAGACCTCGCACGCCGCCGTCGTCGCCCGCGGCATGGGCAAGACCTGTGTCTGCGGCGCCGAGGAGCTCGAAGTCGACACCAAGCGGCGGCGGTTGACCGTCAACGGCACCGTCATCGAGGAGGGCGACGTCGTCTCCATCGACGGCTCCACCGGCAAGGTGTACGCCGGTGAGGTCCCGGTGGTGCCGTCGCCGGTCGTCGAGTACTTCGAGGGCCGGATGCACGCGGGCGCCGACGACGCCGACGAGCTGGTCGCCGCCGTGCACCGGATCATGGCGTACGCGGACCGCGTACGTCGCCTCCGCGTGCGGGCCAACGCCGACAACGCCGAAGACGCCCTGCGCGCGCGGCGGTTCGGGGCGCAGGGCATCGGCCTGTGCCGCACCGAGCACATGTTCCTCGGTGAGCGGCGCGAGATGGTCGAGCGGCTGATCCTCGCCGACACCGACGAGGAGCGCGAGCAGGCCCTGAACACCCTTCTGCCGCTGCAGAAGAAGGACTTCATCGAGCTGTTCGAGGCGATGGACGGACTGCCTGTCACGGTCCGTCTGCTCGACCCGCCGCTGCATGAGTTCCTGCCCGACATCACGGAGTTGTCGGTCCGTGTCGCGCTCGCCGAGTCCCGCAAGGACGCCAACGAGAACGACCTGCGCCTGCTTCAGGCCGTGCACAAGCTGCACGAGCAGAACCCGATGCTGGGTCTGCGCGGTGTCCGCCTCGGCCTGGTCATCCCCGGCCTGTTCGCCATGCAGGTCCGGGCGATCGCGGAGGCCGCGGCCGAGCGCAAGAACGCCAAGGGCGACCCGCGCGCCGAGATCATGATCCCGCTCGTCGGCACCGTCCAGGAGCTGGAGATCGTCAAGGACGAGGCCGACGCGGTCATCGCCGAGGTCGAGGCCGCGACGGGCACGAACCTGAAGCTGACCATCGGCACGATGATCGAGCTGCCGCGCGCCGCGCTGACGGCCGGTCAGATCGCCGAGGCCGCCCAGTTCTTCAGCTTCGGCACCAATGACCTGACCCAGACCGTGTGGGGCTTCTCGCGCGACGACGTGGAGGCCTCGTTCTTCACCGCGTACCTGGAGAAGGGCATCTTCGGGGTCTCGCCGTTCGAGACCATCGACAAGGACGGCGTCGGTTCGCTCGTACGCAGCGCCGTCGAGGCCGGCCGGGCCACCCGCCCCGACCTCAAGCTGGGCGTCTGCGGTGAGCACGGCGGCGACCCCGAGTCGGTGCACTTCTTCCACGAGGTCGGGCTCGACTACGTCTCCTGCTCGCCGTTCCGGATTCCGGTGGCGCGGCTCGAGGCGGGCCGTGCGGCGGCCGAGTCGAAGGGCAGCGACAGTCGTTGAACCCTCGCCGCTTGCGGCGTAGTTGGCTCCGGAGCCGCGGTCGGGCAATCCTGACCCTCACCGACTCGGCTGCGGCTCCGGTGTGAGAGAGAAAGAAAGGGCACCCTTGTGCGGGGGTGCCCTTTCTTTCTGCGCCCGCGCGGGTGGCTCCCCGCACGATGCCCACTCACTCGCTGATCCCCGACCGCTCCACCCCCGCCACGATCCACCGCTGGAACACCAGGAACACGAGCAGCAGTGGCACGATCGACACCGCCGCCGCGAGGAACAGCTCGTGCAGGCGGACCACTTGGGACGTCATGAAGGTGGACAGGGAGACCTGCACCGTCCATGCCTCGCGGTCCTGGCCGATGACCAGGGGCCACAGGAAGGAGTTCCAGGCGCCGATGAAGACGATCGTGCCGACCGCGGCGAAGACCGGGCGGGCGTTGGGGACGACGATGCGCCAGTACGTACGCCAGTAGCCGAGGCCGTCGACCCGGGCCGCGTCCTCCAACTCCCTTGGGAAGCCCAGGAAGTACTGGCGGAAGATGAAGCAGGCGAACGCCGAGAACAGGGTCGGGACGATCAGGCCGCGCAGGGTGGAGATCCAGCCCAGCGTCGAGACGAGGACGAAGCTCGGTACGAAGGTCACGGCCGCCGGGACCATCAGGGTGCCGAGGATGGCGTAGAAGACCTTGTTCGCGTGGCGGTACGGGATCCGGGCCAGGCCGTATCCCGCCAGTGAGGCCAGGAGCAGGGTGCCGAGGGTCGTCGCGACCGCGATCAGCGCGGAGTTGAGGAGCGAGCGGGCGAAGGGGACGTTCGGGTCGTCGAAGAGCTCCGTGACGTTGGACCAGCGCAGTTCGGAGGGGAAGAACGTCCAGTCGGGGGCCGTGATGTCCTGCTCGGAGGCGAGTCCGTTGCGCAGGAGGAGGTAGAAGGGGACCAGGAAGAGCAGGGCCAGCGCGATCAGGAGGGCGATGCGCAGGGCGCGGCCGACCCGTACCACGGCGTTCTCCAGCTGGCGTGGGGACCGATCCGTCACGCCGCCTCCTTCTTGCCGAGCCCGAACCACTTGGCCTGCCCGATCGTCACCACCGCGATGATCAGCGCGAGGATCACCGCGCCCGCGCTGCCGAGCCCGAGGTTCTGCCCCTGGCCGAGCGCCGTGTAGTAGAGGTAGACGAGGGGCGGGCGGGCGTACGGCGGGTAGCCGCGGGAGTCGGACAGCAGGTTGTAGAACTCGTCGAAGGCCTGGAAGGCGTTGATCACGAGGAGCAGCGTCACCGCTATCGAGGTGGCTCTGAGCTGCGGGAACGTGATGTGACGGAAGACCTGCCAGCCGGGCCTGGCCCCGTCCACCGCCGCGGCCTCGTACAGCTGCGGGGAGATCCGCTGCAGGCCGGCAAGGAAAAGGATCATGTAGAAGCCCGCCTGCAGCCAGAGCCGGGCGGTCACGATCACCAGCCAGTACCAGGGCGGGTCGGTGGTGGACAGCCAGGCGACCGGGTCCGTGTCGAACCAGCCGAGCAGCGTGTTGGCCAGGCCGAAGCGCACCCCGTTGAAGATCGAGAGCTTCCAGACCAGGGCCGCGACCACGTAACTGCACGCCGCCGGAAGGAAGAAGACCGAGCGGAAGAACGCCTGGGCGCGGCGCAGCCGGTTCACCATCAGGGCCAGGGCGAGGGAGAGCGCGAAGGTCGCCGGGACGATGAAGAGCGAGAAGACGAGGAAGGTGAGCAGGCTGTCGGTGAAGGAGTCGTCGCGCAGCATCGACGTGTAGTTGTCGAGCCCCACGAAGTCCTCGGAGACGTCCGGGGTGACCGTGTTGTGCGCGTCGAAGAAGCTCAGGTAGACGCTCCAGAGGAGCGGGACGTACGTGAAGATGCCGAGGCCCAGCGCGAACGGGCCGACGAAGACCCAGAACCAGAGGGTGCGGTTCTGGGTCCCCAGACGGGACTTGAGCCCGGATTTCACTTCTTGACCCGGTCCAGCTCGGCCGCCACCTTCCGTACGACCGCCTTCAGTTCGCTCTCCGGGTTGGCGCCGTCCTTGATGATGCGGTTGAGCGCGTCCGAGTAGTCCGTCTGGCACTTCGGGGTCCACAGGAGCGGCTGCGCGGCGAACCCGCTCTCCGTCGCGAAGCGCACCGCGTCGGCCGCCGCGCCCTCCTTGAGCTTGCCCGCCTTCTTGGCGAGGGAGATCCGGGCCGGGATGTGGAAGCCGTAGGAGAGCGCGAAGTCCTCCTGGTACTCGGCCTTTTCGACCCACAGCCACTTCGCGTACGCCTTCGCCGCGTCCTTGTCCTTGGCGCGGGCGCTGACCGCCGCACCGTACGCACCCACCGGGACGGATGCCTTCCCGGCGCCGTCCTTGGGGAAGGGCAGCACGCCGAAGTCGTCGCCCAGTTCCTTCTTCACCTGGGGCAGCGCCCACAGCCCCGACCACTGCAGCGCGGTCAGGCCCTGGATGAAGGCCGACGGGTCGGACCAGTCGGTGGGCGCGCCGAGCAGCAGCGACTTGTCGGCGTACAGCTGGCGGATCTTGGCGAGGGTACGGGCGGCCGCCGGGTCGTCGAAGCCGACCTTGCCGTCCTCCGTGACAAGCTCAAGTCCGGTCGCGTACAGGGGAGTTCCACCGAGTACGCCGGCGCCCGCGTCGTTGCCGAGGAAGAGGCCCTTGACTTTCTTTGAGGTGAGCGCTTTCGCCGCGTCCACCAGTTCGTCCAGCGTCTGCGGCGGCTCGACGCCCGCGTCGTCGAGGAGGCTCTTGCGGTAGTAGAGCAGCTGCATGTCGATGACCTGCGGGATGCCGTAGATCCGGCCCTCGTACGTCTTCGGGGCGAGCACCGCCGGGTTGAAGTCGTCCTTGACGTCCTCGATCAGCTCGGTGAGGTCGACGACCTGCTCGGCCTTGATCTGGTCCAGGCTCGGGCCCGGCGACTCGAACACGTCCGGGCCGGACTTGGTGAGCAGGGCGGACGCGAGCTGCTGGTCGTAGTTGCCGGGCCGCCACTGGATCTTGACGTCGGCCTTGTCGTACGCGTCCGCGTACCGCTTCACGGCCTGCTCGGTGCCGGCCTCTCCGTACTGGTGGTACCACTGCTCGATGACCGGCTTGCCGCCCGAACTCCCCTCGTCACGGCCGGTGTTGGAGCCGCAGGCGGAGAGCAGGCCGGCGGTGGCGCCCGCCGCGGTGGTGGCGATGAGGTGTCGTCGGCTGATGGTCATGCTGCTGCGCCCCCAGGGTCGTCCGGACCGAACCGAGATTTCGCTCGGCCCAACGATCAACCATGCAGGGCGATTACGACAGAGTTATTGCGCCAATGTGGCGACGCCCGGCCTCCGTCGAAAGTCTCAGCCTTCGAGGAGCGCCTTGAGGTCGGTCAGGCGGTCCCGCCAGAACTCCTTGTACGTCGCCACCGCCTGGGCGTCGGGCAGCTTCAGGTGGCCGAGCCCGATGCGGACCTTGTCGGGGGCGAGGACGGTCAGGCGTACGTCGATGCGGCTCACCCCGCCGAAGGCGTCGTCGAATTCCGCGGTGAGGGATGCGGCCGGCCGGTGGGTGCGGACGGTGAGGGTGCTGTCGGGCAGCCAGCGGCGGCGTACGGACTCGTCTGCGAACGCTTCGATGACCCGCTCGGGCGAGGCATCGACGGTCTTGCTCACCCCTAGCTTCCACTCGCCGTCGCGGGACTGGCCGACCTCGCGCAGGCCGCGCTCCTGCTCGTAGCCGACGGTGATCGACTGGGCGTGCCAGCCGTTCACGCCGTGCTGCTCGCACAGGTGGTGGGCGATCTCGGTGTGGGTCCTGCTGGTGGCGTCCCACTTGTCGAGCACCGTGAACCAGCCGAGCCAGTCCTTGCCGGTTGCCTCCGTCAGGGCGGCGGCTGTGAGCTTTTCGGTGATCTTCTTGCCGGTCTTGCCGGTCTTGCCGGTCTTGCCGGTGCTGCCAGTGCTGCCTGTGCTCATGTCTTCGACGGTAGCGGGGGTGGGGTCTTGCGGATTTTTCTTGACCGGTCGTTCTGGATAGGGCTAGTGTTCTCGATGTGGCCAGGACCAAGGAATTCGATCCGGATGCCGCGCTCCAGGCCGCTCTCGAGCTGTTCTGGGAGCGTGGCTACGAGGCGACCTCGATGGCGGATCTCGTGGAGCATCTCGGGATCGGGCGGGCCAGCCTCTATGCGACCTTCGGGAACAAGCACGAGCTGTACCTGAAGGCCATGGACCGGTATGCGCAGAGCCGTGATCCGGTGCTGCTTGCCGAGCTGTCGCAGCCCGGGCCGGTGCTGCCCGCCGTGCGGGAGCTGGTGCTTCGGTTCGCGGCGGAGGCCGCGGACGACTCCGTGCGGTTGCGGGGGTGTCTTGTCACCAATACCGCTGCGGAGCTGGGGCCGCATGATGCTGCTGCGGCTCGGCGGGTGGAGGTGAGTTGGGGGCATGTGGAGACTCCTCTCCACTCTGCGCTTGTGCGTGCGCAGGCTCAGGGGGAACTTGCTTCGGATCGGGATCCGCTTGCTTTGGCTCGGATGTTGTTGGTGTTGATGCAGGGGATTCGGGTCGTGGGGAAGGCTTCGAGCGATCCTGCTCGGGTTCGGGATGCGGCTGAGCAGGCGTTGGGGTTGCTGGATTGATTTTCGCCCCGCCCCGCCCCTTCCCGTAAGGCTGCCGCCGGCTTCCGAAGATTGTCCTCAAACGCCGGACGGGCTGATTATGCGCGCCTTTACATGCCTTGATAATGGAACGATCGGTTCAGAAAGAGGGGGATTGTGAGTGGCGTCCAGGTCCAGGGGGCCGCGGTCGAGGTCGTGCGGCGCAAGGCCGGGCCGGCCTTTGTGCTGCTTGGGGTCGTGCAGGTCACGCTGATATTCACGCTTGCCGCCATCGCCGTGCCGCTGCCGCACATCGGGCGGGAATTCGGGCTCGTGCGGGCCGAGCTGGTGTTGCTCAGTGCTGCCTATGGGCTGACCTTCGCGGGGCTGTTGCTGTTCGGGGGGCGGCTTGCCGATCGGTTCGGGGGGCGGCGGGTGCTGACGGTGGGGCTCGTCGGGTTTGCGGCCGCCTCCGTGCTCGTGCCGCTGGCGCCGTCGTATCCGGCGCTGCTCGGGGCGCGCTTCGCGCAGGGTGCGGGGGCCGCCCTCGTGGCGCCCGCCGCCATGGCCGTGCTGCGGTCCGTCTTCCCCGAGCCGGCCGCGTACGGCAGGGCGATGGCGACCTGGGGCGGGCTCTCCATGCTCGGGGCGACCGCGGGGAATCTGCTCGCCGGGGTCATCTCCGCGGTGACGTCCTGGCGCCTGGCCTTCGCCGTGCCGCTCGTGGTGGCCGTCGGGGCGCTGCTACTCGCGCCCCGGCTGCTGCCCGACGCACCCCCTGCCGAGCAGAAGCCGGGCCTCGATCCGGCGGGGGCCGGGCTCGCCACCGGTGGCGTCGTCCTCGCGAGCTACGGGCTCGTGCTCTCGGATGCGTACGGCTGGACTGCGTACGAGGTGCTCCTGCCCCTGCTCGCCGGCATCGGCCTGCTCCTCGGGTTTCTGGCCGTCGAGCGGCGGGTCGTCGCGCCGCTGCTGCCGCCGCGCTTCCTGCTGAACCGCAGGCGGGGCCTCGGGCTCGTCGCGATCGCGCTGACCGCGGCGGGTACCTCGACGACCTTTGTGCTCTTCTCGCTGCATCTGCAGGAGGGCAGGGGCTGGTCGCCGCTGGAGACCTCCGCCGCCTTCGTGCCCTTTGCCGCCGCGCTGATCCTCTCGGGACGCCTGGCCGGACCGCTCATCGGGCGGTACGGGGCGGGGCGGGTCGCCGGTGGCGGGCTGCTCGTCGGGGCGGCCGGGCTCGGGCTGCTCGCGCTCGCCGGGTTCACTCCGTCACTGCCGTACGTCACCGGGCTGCTGCCCGGCCTGCTCCTGCTGCCCGCCGGGGCCGCCGCCTCCTTCGCGGGGGCCGCCGTGCTCGCCACGGACGGGGTGCCGCCCGGGGAGGCGGGCCTGGCCGGGGGCGTGCTCAACACGGCCATGGAGCTCGGGGCGACCGTCGTGTTCGCCCTCGTGCTCGCCGTGGGCGGGGACGGGCCCTCGCTGGCCGCCGCGGCCGCCGGGTTCGCGCTGCTTGCTCTTCTGAACTACCGCTCAGTGCATTGCTGATGCGTGGGCACCATGCCCCAATCTCCACCGCAACCATCAATTGAGAAACCACGACGGCGAGAACCCGGTCCGCGAGAGCGGCGGCGGTTTAGCCGCAAAGAGGAGAGGCTCATCATGTCCCGCACCGCTCGCTTCACCGCCAAGACCGCCCTCGTCACCGGCGCCGGCTCCGGGCTCGGGCGTGCCATCGCGCTCGCCCTTGCCGCCGAAGGGGCCAACGTCGTCGTCGCAGGGCGCGGTGAAGGTCCGTTGAAGGAGACCGTCGCGCTCATCGAGGAGCAGGGCGGCACCGGGTACGCCCACGCCGCCGATGTCAGCCGCTCCGAAGACGTGAAGGCGCTCGTCCGAGCCGCCGTCGAGCGGTTCGGGTCGCTCGACGTCGCCGTCAACAACGCCGGGGTCTTCCGTGGCGCCGGGCCCATCGCCGACGTCGCCGAGGACGACTGGCAGACGCTGCTCGACATCAACGTCACCGGCGTCCTGCTGTCCCTGCAGGCCGAAGTCGCCCAGATGCGCGGGCAGGAGGGCGGCGGCGCGATCGTCAACATCTCCTCCAACCTGGGCCCGCACACCCGCATCCCGGGCACCACCGCCTACGGCGTCTCCAAGGCCGCCGTCTCCGCGCTCACCCGGGGCGCCGCCCTCGACCACATCGGCGACGGCGTGCGCATCAACGCCGTGAGCCCCGGCGCCTCCGCCACCACCATGTCGCTGCTGCCCGGCGAGAGCGAAGCGGAGCGTGCGGTGCGGATGAAGGAGCAGTCGCCGCTCGGCCGGGTCTCGTCGGCCGAGGAAGTGGCGGCCGCGGTGCTGTACCTGGCCTCCGAGGACGCCGCTTCCGTGGTCGGCACCGACCTGGTGATCGACGGTGGCGCGGCCGCGTAAAGGCCTTGTGTGCGCCCTGTTGCGGGGCTCTTGGACCGGTGCCGTGGGCGCTTTCCGGCCGTACGCTGACGTACTAACGCTGGAGTAACAACCACGTCTTCCGGAAGGACCCCGCCATGACGGGCTGGAACGCGAGCGACATCCCCGACCAGAGCGGCCGCACCGCGGTGGTCACCGGCGCCAACAGCGGCATCGGCCTTGTCACGGCACGCGAACTGGCCCGTCGGGGCGCCCGGGTGATCCTCGCCTGCCGCAGCGAGGCCCGCGGCAAGGAAGCGGAGTCGCGGATCCTCGGTGAAGTCCCGGACGCGCAGGTCGAGTTCAGGGTGCTCGACCTCGGCGACCTGACGGCCGTACGGGACTTCGCGGCCGGGTACGCGCACGAGGGCCTCGACCTGCTGATCAACAACGCGGGCGTCATGGCGCTGCCCTACGCCAGGACGGCGGACGGCTTCGAGACGCAGTTCGGGGTCAACCACCTCGGGCACTTCGCGCTCACCGGGCTGCTGCTGCCCAAGCTGCTCGCGACGGCGGGGGCGCGGGTGGTGAGTGTGTCGAGCGGATTCCACGCGCTGTCGAACATCGACATCGGCGACCTCAACAGCGAGCGGAAATACCGGCGTTGGATCGCCTACGGCCGCTCCAAGACCGCGAACCTGCTGTTCATCCACGAACTGGCGCGCCGGCTCGGGACGGTGGGCTCCGATGTCGTGGCGGCCGCCGCGCACCCCGGTTATGCGAGCACCAATCTGCAGACGGCGGGCGCCAAGATCGAGGGCAGCAGGCTGAAGGAGCGCGCCGCCGAGCTCGGCAACAGGATCTTCGCCCAGTCCGCCGAGGCGGGCGCCCTGCCCACGCTGTACGCCGCCACCGCGCCCGGGGTGCGTCCCGACTCCTTCACGGGGCCGAAGCTCCAGGGCTGGCGAGGGGCGCCGACGAAGTCGTGGCGGGCCGCGTGGACGTTGAACGATGTGGCGGGGGAGCGGCTTTGGGTGGCTTCGGAGCAGCTCACGGGGGTGACGTACGAGGGCCTGAAGGTCTCGTAGAGCTGAGGGGAGCGCCCCGAAGGGGCGCGGGGAACTGCGCGCCCGGCCACGACGCACCCGCGGGTACGCACTTACCCGCACTCGCCTCCCCGCGGAGCGCTACGCGGCTCGCAGCTCCACCGCAGCCAGCGGGACGAACCCGGGGCCGTCACCGGAGGTGTCCGCCTCGCCGCCGTTGAGGCGCTTGAGCATGGCGATCGACATGCGCTCGCCGGTGGCCTTCGCGCGGTCCGCGTTCGGGCCCCGGTGCAGGCCGTCGACGGTGGCCTGCCACAGCTGGTTCCAGCGGCCGAAGTGTTCGGCGGTCAGGGGGACCGCGGAGTGCAGGGCCGCGTGCGGGGTGAAGGCGTTGCGGCGGTACTCCGCGGAGCGGAACAGCGCGCTCTCCCAGAAGTCCGTGATGCGGGGCATGTGGACCTCCAGGTCGGTGCCCGCGATCTCGGTGAAGAACGGGCCGATCCGGGAGTCCTTGAAGGCCGTCGTGTAGAAGCGGCGCAGGAGCGTGTCGAGGTCGGCGCGGGTTTCGATGTCGCGGGGGGCGCGCGAGGATTCCATGACTCCACGGTGCGCCCGGGCGGGCGGGCCTTTTAGGGGCGAAGGTCACCGGGCCCCGGGACACAAGGCCCGGCCAGCCCAGGGCCCGGCCCGCGCTCAGCCGATTCGTACCTCGTACGCCTCCACCGTGACCTCCTCGTCGTCCAGGCACCGCCCCGTCTCCAGGTCGAAGCGCTGCTTGAGCAGGGGGGATGCCACGAACGCCCGGCCCTCGGCCGAGCCGAGCAGGCCTCGGGAGAGGACTGCGGCGCCCGTGAAGGGGTCGCGGTTGCCGATCGCGTACGTGCGGCCCGCGCGGTCCCGGAACAGGGCCGCCTGGCGGCCGTCGGGCAGCAGGACCGCGATCCCGCGGCCGGGCGTGAGCAGCGTCGCGTCGCAGGCCTCGAACCAGTCGTCGGACAGGCGGAGTTGGAGCTTCAGCGAGGTGGAGGTTGATTCCGGGGCGATCGTCATCGGGCGGAGCTTCCTTCCAGGGGGCGCGGAGCGTCGAGGGTGAGGAGGGGCAGGTCCGGCTTGATCTGGTCGCGCTCCGGGACGAACTGGACGGTCGGGTCCGGTACGTCGGGTGCGTTGACGAACGACACGAAGCGGGCCAGGCGCTCCGGGTCGTTGATCGTCTCGGCCCACTCGTCGCGGTAGTGCGCGACGTGCGCGGCCATCAGCGCCTCCAGCTCGGCGCAGATCCCGAGCGAGTCGTGCACGACGACGTCCCGTACGTGCTCCAGGCCGCCCTCGATCCGGTCCAGCCAGGGTGCGGTGCGCTCCAGGCGGTCGGCCGTACGGATGTAGAACATCAGGAAGCGGTCGATGAGACGGATCAGCTCGGCGTCGGAGAGGTCCTTCGCGAGCAGGTCGGCGTGGCGCGGGTTGGCGCCGCCGTTGCCGCCGACGTACAGGTTCCAGCCGTTGGCCGTGGCGATCACCCCGAAGTCCTTGGACTGGGCCTCCGCGCACTCGCGCTGGCAGCCCGAGACCGCCGACTTCAGCTTGTGCGGGGCCCGAAGTCCCCGGTAGCGCAGTTCCAGGTCGATCGCCATGCGCACCGAGTCCTGCACCCCGTACCGGCACCAGGTCTGCCCGACGCACGACTTCACGGTGCGCAGTGCCTTGCCGTACGCGTGCCCCGACTCGAAGCCCGCGTCCACCAACCTTGTCCAGATCAGCGGCAGTTGCTCGACCCGGGCGCCGAAGAGGTCGATGCGCTGGCCGCCGGTGATCTTCGTGTAGAGGTTGAAGTCCCGGGCCACCTCGCCGATGACGATCAGCTTCTCCGGGGTGATCTCGCCGCCCGGGATGCGCGGCACGATCGAGTACGAGCCGTTCTTCTGGATGTTCGCCAGGAAGTGGTCGTTGGTGTCCTGCAGGGCGGCCTGCTCGCCGTCGAGGATGTGGCCGTGGCCCGGGATGCTCGCCAGGATCGACGCCACGGTCGGCTTGCAGACCTCGCAGCCGTCCCCGCCGCGCGCGCCCTCGCGGCCGTGTTTGTCGAGGAGTTCGGCGTGTGTCGTCAGGCGCAGCGTACGGACGATCTCGTACAGCTCACTGCGCGTGAACGGGAAGCAGCCGCACAGCCCCTTGTCGCCGGACTGCGGAAGCAGCTGCCCGATCACCTTCACACAACTGCCGCAGCCCGTACCGGCCTTGGTGCACTTCTTGACCTCGGGCAGGGTGGCGCAGGCGGCGATCGCCTTCTTCGTGACGTTGTGGCAGGAGCAGATCACCGCGTCGTCCGGCAGGGAGGACGGGCCCAGCTGGACGGGTGCGCCCGCGCCGGCCGGCAGGACCAGCTGCTCGGGGGAGATGGGCGGGACGCTGCCGGTGAGCGGACGCAGCATGCCGTACGCGTCCGCGTCGCCGACCAGGATGCCGCCGAGCAGGACGCCGTCCGGGGCGACCACGAGCTTCTTGTACGTTCCCGAGCGCGAGTCGGAGTAGACGACGTCGAGGCAGCCCTCCGCCGTGCCGTGCGCGTCGCCGAACGAGGCGACGTCCACGCCGAGCAGCTTCAGCTTGGTCGACAAGTCGGCGCCGGTGAAGGCGTGTTGGTCGTCGTCGATCGTGGCCGCCGCGGTCAGCGCCATCTCGTAGCCCGGCGCGACCAGGCCGTACACCCGGCCGTCCGCGGCCTGCGCGCACTCGCCGATCGCGTACACGTCGGGGTCGCTGGTACGGCACTGCTCGTCCACGGTGATGCCGCCGCGCTCACCCACCAGGAGCCCGCAGTCACGCGCGAGCGCGTCCCGGGGACGTACGCCCGCGGAGAAGACGACGAGGTCGGTGGCGATGTCCGAACCGTCGGACAGCCTCATGCCGGTGACGGTGTCGGTGCCATCGGAGTCGCTGGTGAGGATCTCCTGCGTGCCGGTGCCCGTGTGCACGGTCAGGCCCATGTCGGTGATGGTGCGAAGCAGGGCCGCGCCGCCGCCCTCGTCGACCTGGACCGGCATCAGGCGGGGCGCGAACTCCACGATGTGCGTGTCGAGTCCGAGCCCCTGCAGCGCGCCCGCCGCCTCCAGGCCGAGCAGACCGCCGCCCACCACGGCGCCGGTCCGCGCGCCCGCCGCGTACGCCTCGATCGCCAGAAGATCCTCGATCGTCCGGTAGACGAAGCAGCCCTCGGCGTCCTTGCCGGGCACCGGCGGCACGAAGGGGTACGAGCCGGTGGCGAGCACGAGCGTGTCGTACGTGACGGTCAGGCCCGAGCGCGCGGTGACGGTCTTCGTCGCCCGGTCGATGTGCTCGGCGGGGTCGCCCAGGTGCAGCTCGATGCCGTGCTTCGCCATGAAGTCCGGCTCTGTCATGGAGAGTTCGTCCGGGGTGCGGCCCTCGAAGTACGAGGTGAGGCGGACCCGGTCGTAGGCGGCGCGCGGCTCCTCGCAGAGGACGACCACGCGGCTGCGCCCGGTGATGCCACGCTCGGCCAGGGCCTCGAGGAAGCGCTGGCCGACCATGCCGTGGCCGATGAGCAGGATCGTCGGCGGGGTCGTGTTGCTTACGGGGGTCATGCGGGGCCTCCGTCGTTGGTGAGCAGGTGGAGCAGGGGGGCCTGCGGGAGTTCTTCGTCGGCCTCCCAGGCGCGGGCGAGCGCGCCGACAGTGGCGAGCTCGCCGAGCAGCACCCCGCCGACCAGGCGGTCCTCGCGGACGACGACCTTCCGGTAGGTGCCGCGGGTGGCATCGGCCAGGCGGACCACGTCGTCGCCGGGCAGTGGGTCAGGGTCGCCGAAGGTGGCGAGGTCGAGCGGGCCCGTGCCGTTCAGGGTGAGGCGGGTGAGGGTGCGGGTGCCGGTGTACCTCTGCTTGCTCTCCGGCTGGGTGAGCAACTCGGCGAGGGTGGCGGCCTGTTCGAGGGCCGGTGTCGCGAGGCCGTAGGTGCGGCCCGCGTGTTCCGCGCAGTCGCCGATGGCGTGGACGTACGGGTCCGAGGTGCGCAGCTCGTCGTCGACGACGATGCCGCGCCGGACGTCGAGGCCCGCCTCCTGGGCGAGGGTGATGCGGGGGCGTACCCCGCAGGCGATGACGACGACGTCGGCGCCTAGGGAGTAGCCGTCGGCCAGCTCCACGCGGCGGACCCTGTCGTCAGTGGTGCCGAGGCCGCGGACGCGGCACTCCGTGTGCACCTCGACGCCGAGCGCGGTGAGGTGGCGGCGTACCAACGCACTTGCCGTGGGGTCGAGTTGGCGCTCCATGAGGCGTTCGCCCTGCTGGGCGAGGACGACCTGGGCGCCGCGCTGGGCGAGGGCGCGGGCGGCGGAGACGCCGAGGAGGCCGCCTCCGATGACCACGGCGCGGGTGTCCTTGGCGACGGCCTCGTTGAGGGCGAGGCAGTCGTCCATCGTGCGGAACGCGTGGACGCCGTCGGGGAGGCCGGCCCGTGGGGACATGCCGCGCAGCGGGGGCAGGACCGGGTTGGAGCCCGTGGCCAGGACCAGGCGGTCGTACGTGAGCGTGGCGCCGTCCGCCGTGTGCACCTGCTTGGCCGCCCGGTCGATGCGGGTCGCGCGGGTGTGGTGGATCCGGCCGGGGGAGGGGAGTGCGATCACTTCGGGGGCGTAGCGGCCTGCGAGGACCTCTGCGAGGAGGACGCGGTTGTACGGGGCGTGGGGTTCCTCGCCGATCAGGGTGACTTCGGCGTGCTCGCTTGCCGCGAGGGCTCGGGCCAGGGCGGTGCCTGCCGTGCCGGTGCCTATCACCACGATTTGTTGGGCCATGGTGTCGAGAGTGCGGTGGGGGTGTTTCCCGAGGGGTTCCCTTGGGTTTCCCGCGGGGAACGGTGGGCTCATCGTGGGCGGGGGTGGGGTGTGAGGGGCTTCTTTTTCCCCACCCCGCCCCTTCCCGAAAGTCCTGCGGACAGCGTCGGGGGCTTCGCCCCCGGACCCCCGAATCGGCCTTCGGCCTCTGTCCTCAAACGCCGGACGGGCTGCATCGAGGTTCGGTTTACCCCACCCCGGGGTTCCGTGCCTGCACCATCGTTCGGGAAGGGGCCCGGCGGGACGCTTGAGGGGTCGCGTTCGCCCCTAAGAAGAGGTGGTTCTCATGGCTACGGCAACCCTCGCAGCTCGTACCCAGCCGGTCTGGCGTCGCATTCTGCGTGCTCCCTTCACGGGTGAGACCTGGCGCCGCGCCGCGTACCTCCTGATCGCCCTCCCCGCCGCGCTGCTCTGCCTCGTCCTCGCCCTGGTCGGCAGCCCCGCCGCAGGCCGTATCCAGCGTTCCCTGGCCCGGCGCCTGCTCGGTGTCGAGGTGCCGGAACCGGATCGTGCGAGCAAGCCGCTGGCCCTCGCGCACGCCGTGCTCACGCTGCCGCTGACCCTGATCGCGACCGTCGTCACGGGCTTCGTCTGGTTCGTCATGCTGATCAACCTCGGCTACCCGCTGCGCCCCGACAGCGATCAGCCGGCCGACTACGCCCAGTCCTGGGGCGGCCCCACCCTGGCCGGCGCCTGGGGCGTGCACATCCTCGGCGGCACCGTGCTCGTCGGGCTCCTGATGCCGTGGATCGTCAAGGGCTTCACCGCGCTGCAGGGCCGACTCGTCCGTGCCTTCCACGGGGCGGACCGGGCAGGGCTGCGCAGCTCGGCGCTGATCGCCCTCGTCGTGGCCGCCGGGTGCGTGCTGCTCTCGATCCCGATCATCCACCAGTTCTGAGTCCACCAGTTCTGAGTCCACGGGCTCTGAGTCCACGGGCTCTGAGTCCACCGGCTCTGAGCCCACCGGCTCCCGGCTCCCGCCCGTCTAGGTTGATCCCCATGCCCCGCAAGCTCATCGCCCTCGCCACCGCCCCCTTCACCCGCCGAAGCCTCGCCGCCCTGCTGTACACGGCCCTCGCGCTGCCGCTCGCCCTGGTGTCGTGCGTGCTCGTCCTGCTCGGCCTGCTGCTCGGCGGCGCGCTCACCATCACCGCGCTCGGGCCCTGGCTGATCGCGGGCACCGTGCGCGGGGCGCTCGCCCTCGGCGAGGTGCAGCGAGGGCTCGCCCGTGGGCTGCTCGGCCTCGACATCGAGGCCCCGCGGCGCGGCGGCGAGGAGGCCGGGGCGTTCGGCTGGCGGCGGGCGGTGTTGCGGGACCGGGTGGCGTGGCGGGCGGTCGGCTGCGCGCTCGCCGTGCCGCTCACGGCCGCACTCGCGCTGGGCGTCGCGGTGTGCACGTACGTATACGGCTTGATGTTCGTCCTGCACCCGTTCCTGAAGAACTGGAACTACTACACCGTCCGGGCCGCCGACGGCAGCACCCGGCGGGTGTCCCTGGAGATCGCGAACGTCCAACTCGACAGCTGGCCACGGTGGTTGCTCGTCGTGGCCGCCGGCGTTGTGCTTCTTGCGGTCGCCCCGTGGCTGCTGCACCGCGCGCTCGTCCCGCACCGCATGGTCCTGCGCGCCCTCCTCGGACCCGACCGGACCGAGAGCCGCATCCGCACCCTGGAGGAGACCCGCGCGCACGCCGTCGACGACGCCGCGGCCACCCTGCGACGCATCGAGCGCGACCTCCACGACGGCACCCAGGCCCGCCTCGTCGGCCTCGGCATGCAGCTGACGATCATCCGGGAACTGCTCACCGCCGACGCCGACCGCGCGCAGGTCCTCGCCGTCGTCGACACCGCGCAGGGCAGCGCCAAAGCGGGCGTCGCCGAATTGCGCGATCTCGTACGAGGCATCCATCCGCCCGTCCTCGACCAGGGCCTCGACACGGCCCTCGCGACCCTGGCCGCCGACAGCGCGTTGCCGGTCACGCTCACCGCGGACCTCCAAGGCCGTGCCTCGCCGGCCATCGAGTCCATCGCGTACTTCTGCGCCGCCGAACTCCTCACGAACGTGATCAAGCACAGCGGGGCGCGGGCGGCGCAGGTCGACGTGACGGCCGCGGACGGGCAACTCCGGCTCGTCGTACGGGACGACGGGCGCGGCGGCGCGGCCGTGGGCGGCGGCAGCGGGCTGCGCGGGCTGCTCGACCGGGTGCGCACCGTCGACGGCACGCTGGAGTGTGCGAGTCCGGCCGGTGGGCCTACGGTGGTCACCGTCGTACTCCCGTACTCCTGACTGCCGCTGCCGGCAGTCGCTGCCGACCGTGAGGGCCCATGCGCATCGTCATCGCCGAAGACTCCGCGATTCTGCGTGACGGTCTGGTCCAACTCCTCACCCTGCGCGGGGTGGAGGTCCTCGCCGCGGTCGGCGACGCGGACGCCCTGCGCGCGGCCGTGGCCGAACACGCCCCGGACGCCGCCGTGATCGACATCCGGCTCCCGCCGACCCAGACCGACGAAGGGCTCCGCGCCGCCGTCGACATCCGCCGTGACCACCCCGGCACCGGCGTACTGATCTTCTCCCAGTACGTCGAGACGAAGTACGCGGCCCAGCTCATCGGCGACGGCGGCGCGGGCGTCGGCTATCTGTTGAAGGAACGCGTCGTGGACATCGGCGAGTTCGTCGACGCCCTCAAGCGCGTCGCCGCAGGCGGCACGGCCCTCGACCCCGAGGTCGTCGCCCAGCTCTTCGGCGCCAGCCGCCGCGCCTCGGCCTTGGACGCCCTCACCCCACGCGAGCGCGAGGTCCTCGACCTGATGGCTCAGGGCCGTACGAACAACGACATCGCGGCGTCCTTCGTGGTGTCGGAGCGGGCGGTCGAGAAGCATGTCGCCAATATCTTCGCCAAGCTGGATCTGCCGCCTTCGGGGAGTGGGCATCGGCGGGTGTTGGCTGTGTTGCGGTATTTGGATGCGTAAGTCCGCCGCACGAGGGTGAGGCCGGCCGCACACGGGTGAGACGACCCGGGGACAACTGCTAGCCCCAGGCGGCAAGCACATCGCCTGGGCCCCACACCAGGTCGGCGCGGGTAGACCGAATCTATGTAGATTCGGTCTACCTAAATCTGGACCCTGGGCCTCCCTGACACGAACATCGGCGGGATGCCCAGCACGTCGTTCACGTGCTGGGCGGACAGCGAGACGGGCAACGCGATGCTGATCTTCACCAACGGTCAGCTGAACTCGAAGTCGCGGTTCGGCCTGAAGTAGCGAGCTCGGCTGGATGAAATGCGCCGGGAGTGCTGTCAGATTGTTGATTGAGTCCCAGCTGTCCCGGACGGATTACTGAGCCCCGTCGCTCTTCGTGAAGTGCGGCGGGGCTCTGCTCTACCCGCTCGACAGGGGTGGGTCGGGGCGCCGTGATGTCAGGAGCGTCAGCGCCCGCTCGGGAATGTTCGGTTCGTCGATATGAATCCGTCCGGTTTCGACGCGGGAGTGTCCGAACATCGTGCCGTCGACCTTCTCGGCCTGGTCCAGATCGAGCTGCCAGTCCGCGATGACCGTGAACGAGTCCGGGTTGGGGATCGCGCGGGCGGACGAGCCGAGGCAGGTCAGCCAGCAACAGGCCGCGTGCTCGCCCGGCCCGCGCCAGTCCCCGACCTTGTCGGGACTGTGCCGGTGGGCGAGGGCGAACAGGTTGCCCGGCTCGAACACGTTGCCCTCAACCGGGATCAGGCCGAGGACAGCGACGGCTCCGGTGTCGTAGCTGGTGTACGCCATGACGCACCAGTTGTCCGGCCATGAGTGGAGCAGGGGGAACACGGTGATGCGCCCGTGCCCGTTGATCGTGCGCAAGGAGGGGCCCTTCCGGGGGTGCCCGCGCCGCGCTGCGGGGAGCGCGGGCATCCGCTGGATCCAGACGGTCAGCAGCAAGGACCGTCGCCACAGCACGTCGTCGGATTGCACTCCGCTGCGGTCTGCCAGTCCCGTACGTCCACTTCAAAGCCCTGCGCCCGGATCTCGGCGGCCACGTCGTTCATGGTCGCCTGATCTCGTCGGCGGGACCGCGGATTGTGGTGGACCAGCTCGCCGAAGCTCGCTGTGCATCACTCGCGGTACGCCTCGGTGTGCAGGATGAACGCATGCCACGCGGGATCAATCTGCTTGGACGGAGACATGACCCGGCCGAGCGTTCCCATCGTCCACACGAACGCAATGCCCTGGTCCATGCGACGCTCGGCCATGCTGGGCTCTAGGCCTTCCTCCTCGGCGAGGAAGTCGACCAGGCGGTTGAACAAGGCGTCGTCGACTAGGTCGCGGCCCTGCCTTAGCTTGGTTGCTGTGCTCATCACAAACCCCTTCTCTCTTAGTCGGGTTGGGGGTGGAGATGACGTACTGGGGGACGGGGGTGCAGGCCCCCGCCCCTCGTGGGTTGGACACTTTGCGTGAGGCGCAGTTGGCCAGGTCACCACGGAGACGGAAGTCGGTGGGCTACTGCTGTATGGCCGCCAGTTCCGCCTGGACGATGTACTTGGCGTCCTCCCCGAAGACGGCGGACTGCTCCAGCAGACCGAACGCCGTCTCGTAGCGCCGGATCTGCGCCTCGTCGGTGTAGGTGGGCGACGACCCGAACAGCTCGACCTCGACTCGCTGACCGTCGAAGATCCCGAACGAATTGCCGGGGAACACTGCGAGCTGAGCGCGGCTAGGGATGATCCCGAGAGTTACACCTGGAATGTCGAACGACTCCAGGACATGCTCAAGTTGGCCGCGCATGACCTCGACTCCGCCGATGTTCGACCGCAGCGCTTGCTCACCGAGGAGGGTCCGGTACGTACGCCCGTCCTTGCCGAACAGCTCTGCTCGTGCCGTGCGGGCCTGGACACCGGCCTCGATGTCGCGCGGCGATTCGAGGAAGTCGACCACGAGCGCGAGCATCGCCCTCACGTACTCGGGTGTCTGGAGGTTCCCCCAGATCACATCGGGGCAGTAGTGCTTGGTCTCCCTGGTCTGCCTGACCAGGTCCAGGAACGCTTCCTGGGTAGGACCCATGCCTTCCTCGTGCAGTTCGTCCCAGGTTTTCGTGGGCTCAGCCATGACTGTCTCCTCGGGTCGGATCGGAGGTCAGAAACTCAGTGGCGGCTTACGCCGTAGACGGTGGCGCCAGCTTGATCACCGCGGCCACTTCCCCGTCAGGTCATTCCGCCGCTTGAGCTTCTTCGACAGGGTGTCCTGCGGCGTCGGGGCCTGGTCCGCCATGCTTCTTCACCACCTCGGTCAACTTCTGCGCCACAGGGACGGCGACTCGCCCCAGCTGAATGCCGTAGGCGCTGCCCGGCAGGGTGGGCGGATCGACGGACAGGGAGGTCAGGTGGATTCCGGCATCCTGAAGCGTGTCGCGCAATGCGCGCCAGACCTCGGTTGCCTCGTCCATGGGATCGGTGCTCACAGGCCGGCCGCCTTCCTGAGCTGCGTGATGGACTCGGTGAACGTCACGGCGTGGGGCGGCTCTGCCAATTCCTGGCGGTGCATCATCTTCCTCGCCTCGTGTGGGGGCTGGCTTCTGGTGACAACCAGTGAACGACTACGCCGACATCCGAGACAGGCGAAACCAGGTGAGGCTTCAACGCGTGACCCCGGTGATTTTTACCTTCGCGCTGTCGTGGCCTGATAGCGGAGCGCTACCTTCATGAGGTGCACGCGAACGCCAAGCTTGAAGCGCGGATGGACCAACTCGGCTTCTCTCAGGCTTGGTTGGCCCGGGGGATTAACCTCGCCGTCGAACGGCTGACTGGTTCCCCCGGCTCGGTCACTGATTCCGATGTACGTCGCTGGCTGCGATACGAGACGAAGTGGCCGCAGGACCGAATTCGGCTTTGCATCGAAGAGGTATTGGACTCCACATCCGAGGCTCTAGGGTTCATCCCCCGACGCACGAAGAGTCGCGCACCATCGGAGGACGGGCCCGTGCAGCGTCGCGCATTCGGTAAGGCGGTAGGCGGAGCGGCAATAGCCTTCGCCGCTCCGCAGGCGCAGCCGAGACGCCTCGGCGTCAGCGATGTCGTGCGGTTCAGCCGGGACTACGCCGACATCCTTCAGCAGGACCAGGTCATGGGAGGCACGCGGCGAGTGGAGAACCTGGCCGTCGAGCTGGGGATGCGGGTCCAGTCCGCGCTGTCGACCGCAACGGTCTCCAGTCGTGTGCGTGACATGCTGCACCGTCTCGCCTCGGACGCGATGGCAGCCGCGGCCTTTGCCGCTATCGACGCCCGTGCACCGCAGCGGTCCCGTACGCACCTGGACAAGGCGATGACGCTGGCCGGCCTCTCCCGAGACAGCCAGACGCTGTACCGCGTATGGGATCACCTAATGCTGGCGTCGAGCATGCGCGAGAACCACTCTGAGGCTGCCGCCAGTGCCGATGTGATGAAGCGTTCGACTGCTGCACGGCGTGATCCTCTCTTTTCCTCACTCGGACACATGCGCAATGCCAACGCGCTGGCCCGACTGAACCAGCCCACAGAAGCATTGCGTGCCCTCCGTCTGGCAGAGAAGAACTTCGCACGCTGCGGGACAGCGGAGCGCTCGGGGTGGATCAACTTCTACACGCCTGCTGAGTTCAATGCCCTGTCCTCCTACGTGTGGGTGGCGGTCGGACAGCACGGCCGGGCCGAGTCCTGTCTGCACCACACACTGTCGGCCATCCCACAGGGCATGACTCGCGACAGGGCACTCTTCACCGCGCACCTGTCCCTCGCGCAAGTCAGGCAGGGCGAGCTTGAGTTGGCCTGCGCCACCGCGCGGGAGGCATCGGCCCTGCTCCCGCCTGATTCCGGATCACGGAGGACGGCCAATGTCCTGGCTGGTGGGCGTGATCTACTGCTCGCCTCCGGATCAAAGGCGCCCGAAGTTGTCGAGTGGATCGAGGTGTCTCGTCAGTGGACCTGAAGCGGTACCGGCACACCGATGCCCAAGACGTGCGTTCGATGCTGCTGGATATCCACGACGATGTGTACGCAGACAACCCCGACCCGTACCACCGCCGGGAGCGCTGGACCTACTTCCTGGACCGTTGGTCATCCCGCGAGAACTGGCGGTGCATCCTCGGCTGGGAGGACGGCGGCCCTGTCGGGTTCGCCTATGGTGCGGTACTCAAGCCCGGGGGGTGGTGGGCGGGCAGCACCAAGCCCAAGGGCCTGCGAGGACCGGTGTTCGCGCTCTCTGAACTCATGGTGCTGCCCCGCTGGCAGGGGACCGGGCGGGCCAAGCCGATTCACGACGCGCTGATAGCCCCCGTAGAAGCGAGAGTGGCATCGCTGCAGGTCGAGATCGATCACCCCAAGGTCATTCGCCTCTATGAGAGTTGGGGCTACCGGCAGGTGGACGAGTTCAGGCCGGCCGGCGACTCACCTGTGTACGCGGCAATGGTGAAGGATCTTCCCCAGGCCAAGGACTTTCCGGAACCAACCCTGCGACGCGGCACATTCGGGTGACCGAGTTCTCCATGACCCGTGGGTAGTGCGGGCCGGGCCTGACCCGCGGGGGCTCCTTCACGCCGCCCGCGCCAACCCCGGCGCAGCCTCCAGCTCGAACCACAACAGCTTCCCGCCCCGCCCGAAGAGGTCGTCCCCCAGCGGATACCCGCCCCAGTCGTCGGCCCACAGCTGTACGAGGAGCAGCCCGCGCCCGCCTTCGCCGTCCGGCGCCAGGTCGGGTGCAGGCCCGAGCATCCTGGGCGGTCGGTCGAAGGGTGGCGGGATGTGTGGGTTGGAGTCCCACACGCCGACCCGGATGCGTCCGCCCTCGAACCCGCGTACCCGCATGGCTGCGGCGCCCTCTGTGTGCCGGTAGGCGTTGGTGACCATCTCGGAGGTCAACAGCTCGGCAGTGTCGAGGAGTTCGGGAATGCCATGCCCGGAGAGTGCGGCCCGCAGGGTCATGCGGGCGACGCGCGGGGCGCGGGGGTCGTGGGGCAAGTGAAGGGCGTACGACCAGGGTTCGGGCGGGGATACGGTGACCATGAACGCCTCCTATGGAGAGTCGATTCGGGTTGCCCTATTGGCTCGGCCTGGCGGTGGCATGTCGCGTGCGCGGGGGCGTGCGGGGCTCTTCCGTCTTATGGGCAAGGCCAGTTGAGCGGCTAGGGAATCACCGTAGACTGCAGACCCTGATGTATTTGCACTCAATCCCAAATACATCAGCGATTTACCTCGTGTGGGTGACAGCCCCACCAGGCGTACGGAACGGAGCGAGAACATGGCACCGAGGAGCACCCCCACGGCGCGCCGCGTCCGCATCGGCGTCGAGCTGCGCCGCCTGCGCGAGCGTGCGGGGATGACCACCGTCGAGGCCGCCCGTGCACTGGGCACCACACAGGCCCAGATCAGCAACATCGAAGCCAACCGCTTCGGGGTGAGCGCCGACCGCGTCCGCACCCTGGCTCACATCTACGACTGCACAGACCAACCCCTGATCGATGCCGTCGCCGACATGGCGGCCGACCGCACTCGCGGCTGGTGGGAGGAGTACCGGGACACCATGCCCTCCCCGCTTCTCGATCTCGCGGAGATGGAGCACCATGCGAAGGCGCTCCGCGTCTGCCAGGTCATCAACATTCCCGGTCTGCTGCAAACCCCCGAGCATGCCCGCGCGCTCTTCCGTGAAGCGGTCCCCCCGCTGCGGCCGCACGAGATCGAGCACCGTGTATCCCACCGCATCAAGCGCCAGGCTGTCCTCTTCCGAGACGTTCCGGTCCCGTACACCGCGATCATCCACGAGGCCGCGCTGCGCATGCAGTTCGGCGGGCGTGACGTGACGCTCGCTCAGCTCCACCACCTGATCGAGGTCAGCGAGGAGCCGCACATCACCCTGCGTGTGATCCCCTTCGACGGCACGTCGTTCCCCACAGCCGGCCACGGCCTGGACTACGCCCACGGCCCCGTGACGGCCCTCGACACTGCCCAGCTGGACACGAGCCACGGCACCGAACTCGTCGATGCTGCAGCCAAGTTGGAGACGTACCGGATGATCCTGGACCGTATGCAGAAGGCCACACTGACGCCCACGGCGTCCAAAGACCTCATCCATCGCATCGCCAAGACCTTTTAGGGAGAGCCACCCATGTCAGAACTGACCTGGCAGAAGTCCACCTACAGCGAGAGCGGCTCGTCCTGCGTCTACCTCGCCACCACCCCCGCCGGAACGATCCACCTCCGCGAAAGCGACGACCCGGAGGTCATCCTGACCACAACCCCCAACTGCCTCGCCACCTTGATACGCAGCATCCGCAACCGGTCCGCTTCTCATGCCTGCGATGTCATGACGGCATAGCGATATTGGTCTTGGACGTCATGACTGGCCATTCATAGTGTCGAGGTGTTCGCACAGGGAGATCGCAACGAGGGGAATCCATCATGGTCACCAGCAGCTCGCGGGCACGGTTCGCCAAGTTTGCCGCCGTATCTGTGGCCACCGCATTGGTCGGCTTCTCCGCCGTAGGCAGCGCAGATGCCGACACTTCGGACAAGGGCCGGGTCGAGGTCCTCGAACTCGACGTCAAGAACGACCAGTACGAGCAGATTGATCTCGGTCCGAAAGGAGCGAGCTTGGGTGATACGTACGTCTACTCCGGCGCGGCCATGCAGGACGACCGCAACGTCGGGCGCGGGGGCGGATCGTGCCAGGTCATTCACGTCGATGGCGAGAAGCTCACCACGCAGTGCCTGATTACGATCCAGCTTGAGCGCGGCTCGCTGACGATGCAGTCGCTCTGGGTGAGCGGAGCGAAGTCGCTCGACATGGCCATCACCGGCGGCACCGGCGACTTCAGTGCGGCGAGGGGCAGCGCTCGCTACTGGGACATCGCCACGCCGGACGAGGGGATGCGAGCCGAAATCCTGCGCTGATGTGTGCCGGAAGTCCGGACCGCGTCACTTCAACTCGCCCGGGTTCCAGTCCCAGTTGGTGATCGTCGTACGCATCAGCTGGACCGCGGTCGGCAGGCTGGTGTCGGCACCCCCATACAGGGTGACCGTGCGACGGTGGTCCGGGCTTTCCGCGGGGACCCAGGCGATGGGGGCGCGGGTGGCGCTGCGGCGGGCGAAGGCGGGGACCAGACCGATGCCGGGTCCGGTGCCGATCAGGTCGGCGATGGCGCTGTGTTCGTCGCTTTCGCAGACGATCCTCGGCGTGAGGTCTCGTGCGGCGAAGAGCCGGTCGAGCAGCCCGCGAAGCCAATGCCCCTCGCGGGCGGTGGCGAAGGGCTGGCCGGCGAGTTCGTCGATGCTCACCGACGTACGGCCCGCCGGCGGGTGGTCGAGTGCCACTCGGTCCTTAACCCTTTTTGAGCCGATCCTCAAAGCAACCTTAAGGATCTCGGATAACGCCCTGACCAGCTATTTCCGGCGCCCCTGAGCCCTTATGTTCAGCGTCGTGACCACCGACACCGTCCACCCAGACCTCACCGCGTACCCCGCCCTGGCCTCCTACCTGCAGCAGGCGGGGCACGTGACGCCCGACCCGCAGCGGCAGGACGAGGTGCCGCCCCGCCCGACCCGTGACCCCGCCGTGGCGGCTGCCGCGCCGGCCGGTGCCCGGGTGCGGGAGGCGGCGGTGCACGGGATGCGGGTGCTGCTCGGGCATCACGAGGCGCAGGCATCCGTGGGGCCGGTGGATCAGACGCAGCAGTTGCGCCAGGTGCGCCCGCGGGCCGTGGTCAAGCCCGCGCCCCGCGTGCGGGTCTCGCCGAAGTCGCTGCGGGCCGCGCTGTTTGCCGGTGCCGCCGCGGTCACCGGGATGTGGGGCGTGCAGGTGCAGCCCTCCGCGCGGCTCGACGCGCTGTTCGCGACCGGGGCCCATCTGACCGGGCTGCTCGCCGGGTACGGGATCCTCGTCATGCTCTTCCTGATGGCCCGGGTGCCCGCCGTGGAGCACGGCATCGGGGCGGACCGGCTGGCCAGGAGGCATGCGCTGGGCGGGCGTTGGGTGCTTTCGCTGTGCTTCGGGCATGCCCTGCTCGCCCTCTGCGCGTACGCCGCCCACGGCGGTATCGACCTGCTCACCGCCGCCGTACGGCTCCTCGGCTATCCGGGCCTCGCCGCGGCCGCGCTCGGTACCGCACTGCTCGCGGCGGTCGGTGTGACCTCTGCCCGTGCGGTACGTCGTCGTGTGCCCCATGAGACCTGGCGGGCCGTGCACCTGCTCACCTACCTCGGAGCGGGCCTAGCCTTCGCCCATCAGTTGGTCGGGCCCGACATCGCGGGCAGCGTCCTCGGTGCCTGGGCGTGGGCGATGATGCACGCCACGGTCGCCGTCCTGCTGGTCTGGTACCGCCTGGTCGTGCCCGTACGGCAGGCCCTGCGGCACAGCCTGCGGGTGCTCGACGTCCGTAAGGAGGGGCCCGACGTCGTCTCCGTCGTCATGCAGGGCCTCGAACTCGACGAACTGTGCGCCGAACCGGGGCAGTTCTTCCGCTGGCGGTTCCTGCAGCGCAGGCTCTGGCACACGGCGCTGCCGTTCTCGCTGTCCGCGCCCGTGAAGGACGACACCCTGCGGATCACCGTCAAGGCGATCGGCAACCACACGCGGCGCATCCGTCGCCTCAAGCCCGGCACCCGGGTCCTCGCCACCGGCCCGTTCGGCGCCATGACCGCGCACAAGCGCAAGCAGCGCAAGGTGCTGCTGCTCGCGGGTGGTGTGGGCATCACGCCGATGCGTGCGCTCTTCGAGACCCTGCCCGGCGGACCCGGCGACCTCACCCTGCTCTACCGGGCCGGAAGTGCCGAACAGCTCGTCCTGCGCGAGGAGTTGGAGTCCATCGCCGCGTCCCGGCAGGCGGGCCTGCACTACCTCCTGGGCCGCTCCGACGCCTCCTTCGACCCGCTCGCCCCGCAGGCCCTGCGCAACCTCGTGCCGGACCTCGCCGACCACGACGTGTATCTGTGCGGGCCGCCCGGGATGGCCAATGCGGCGATCGCGGCGCTGGTGCGGGCCGGGGTGCCCGAGGAGCGCATCCACGCCGAGAACTTCTCCTACTGAGTCATTCCGACTCCGACTCCGAATCCGACCCCGTTTCAGAACAGGACGACCTCCACGCCATGGGACGCCACCGCAAGTCCATCGAAGGCCGTGGGCCTACGCGCCACGCTCGCCGCATGCTCGCCACGGGGTTGGCCGGGGCGAGTGCGCTGGCCGCCACGTTCCTGGTCGTGGTGGTCGACCCGGCCGCGCCGCCGGCCCCGGACCGGCTGCCGGTGAGCAACCCCGAGCCGCAGGCCGCGCCGTAGTTCTTGCCGGACGGGCTGCTGCGGGGGCCCGGTTCCAGCCCCCGCGGAACCCCCGAATACTGTCGTGATCATGCCTGACATATCCCTGACCACGATCGTCGTGCTCTGCCTCGCCGCCGCAGCGGCCGGCTGGATCGACGCCGTGGTGGGCGGCGGCGGCCTGCTGCTGCTTCCCGCGCTGCTCCTCGGCGTGCCGAACGTGCACCACAGTTACGTGTTCGGCACGAACAAGGCGGTAGCCGTCGTCGGCACCTCCGCCGCCGCGGTCACCTACGTCCGCAAGGCCCCGATCGACGTGAGGCTGGCCGTACGCATCGGACTCGCGGCCCTCGTCGGCTCGATGTGCGGCGCGTCCTTCGCGGCCGGGATCAGCACCGCCGTCCTGCGGCCCTTCATCATGGTCGTCCTGCTCGGCGTGCTCGCCTTCGTGATGCTGCGGCCCTCCTTCGGCTCCTCGACGACCGGCGTCGTCGGGCCGCCGACCAAGCAGCGGGTGCTCGCCGCGATCGCCGTCGCGGGGCTCGGAATCGGCTTCTACGACGGCCTGTTCGGGCCCGGCACCGGCACCTTCCTGGTGATCGCCCTGACCGCGGTGCTCCATCTGGACCTGGTCAACGCCTCCGCCACGGCGAAGATCGTCAACGTATGCACCAACATCGGGGCGCTCGCGATGTTCAGCTACAAGGGCACCGTGCTGTGGCAACTGGCCGCCGTGATGGCCGTGTTCAACCTGGCCGGCGGGATGGCCGGGGCGCGGATGGCGCTCAAGAAGGGCAGCGGGTTCGTGCGCGGCGTGCTTGTCGTGGTCGTCGTCTCGCTGGTGGCGAAGCTGGCGTACGACCAGTGGCTGGCCTGAGCCCCTAGCTCGGCTTCGTGCCCGTGAGGTGGGCGAACGCCACCACGTTGCCCAGATAGCCGGTCTTCTTCGAGTAGCCGCCGCCGCAGGTGATCACCCGGATCTCGGGACGCCGCGCCGCGCCGTACACCTTCTCGTCGGGGAAGGCCCGGCTGTCGTACACCTCGATCGCGTCGACCGTGAACAGCGCGGTCCTGCCGTCGGTGCGGTCGACCTCGATGACCTGGCCCTGCTTCAGGGCGCCGAGCGAATAGAAGACGGCGGGGCCCTCCGCGTTGTCGACGTGTCCGGCGACCACCGCCGTTCCGGTCGAGCCCGGCGTGGTGCCCGACTCGTACCAGCCGGCCAGATTGCGCCGCTCGGCGGGCGGCACGTCGAGGCTGCCCTGCGGGGTCAGGGCCAGGCCCATCAGCGGGGCGTCGACGCGGATCGACGGGATGCGGATGCGCAGCGGGGGCGACGGGGCGAGCCCCGGCGCGGCGGGGGCGGCCGGCCGGGCGTGGGCGAGGCGGCCGGCCTCGGCGGGGGAGGGCTGCGGCGGGGCGTGGCCCGCGGTGCCGTGCTGCAGGAGCCAGAGCCCGCAGCACAGGGCGAGGATGCTGACGGCGGCTATCGCCGTGCGGAGGGTTCGCATGAGGGCCTCCTCGGGTCGTCGCCGCGCTGGGCAGCACCAGGGGTTACGTCATGAGCCCCGCGTCCCCCTCCGAGCCGCGTGCGGCGCGGAATCGGAGGGGGCGGGGGAAGGCGGTACCGGTGGACAGCGGAGGATGTCCGGTCAGATCCCGTCGCCTCTCGCCCGGCGATGCAGGAGCCAGGTACCGCCCGCGGCGGCGACGGCCAGAGCCGCCACGCCCGCCGCGGTCTGCACGGGGTCGGGACCGAGCGCGCCGCCGACCCCCGTCTTCACATGTCCCTTCGGATGGACCGGCTGGGCGGCGGAGGCGGTGAGGGTGACGACCAGGTCACCCGACACCTCCGCGCCCTCGGCGCACTTCGCACGGATCGCGTACGTGCCGGGGGAGGCGGAGGTCGGCACCTTGAACTGGCCGACCGCGTCCTCCTTGTGCGTGGTCGGCGCCAGCTTGAACGCCCCCGCACCGACCGCGCTGGCATCCCCGGAGGCGGTGCCGCCCGAGCCGCACGCGGTGGTGTTCGCGGTGACCTCGGCTCCCGGCGTGACGCTCGACGGATAGACCTCTAGGCTCCCGCCGTCCGCGGCGGTGAGCGCGTACGCGGGCCCGGCGGCGAGGCAGGCCGAGGCCACGGCGGTGAGCGCCGAGCCGGTCAGCAGGCGGGTGGCGGCGGTGCGCATGTGTCCTCCGAGAGGGCACGGCCGGCGGCACCCCCATGTGCCACTGCGTCGGTCGCGTCCTTGTTACCGAGGTAAGTGGCACTCGCCCGGACACGCCTCCTGATGCGACGTCAGATAGGCGCCGGATGAGGGGTTCCGCGCTCCCTTGCGGGGTCATCGCAGCAGGTCATCGGGGTGCCCGTGGAAAGTACCGAAGTCGGGGCGGTACGCCTGTGAACGGGTGACCCGCCCCGGCCGGGGGTGGGGCGCGGGGCGGCGCTTGACCTGAAGCAAGGTTGAGGTATCAGCCTGTGCGCATGACTACTTCCGTCGTGCCGTCCGCCGCGCCTTCCGTCGCCACTTCCGCAGTGACTTCCGCAGTGACTTCCCCCGTACGCATCGCCGTCATCCTCGGCTCCAACCGCGAGGGCCGTTTCGGCCCGGTCGTGGCCGACTGGTTCCTGTCCCGCGTCCGCGAGCGCGGGGAGTTCGAGGTCGACCTCGTCGACCTGGGCGTCACCGAGCTGCCCGCCGCCCTCTCGCACCGGCCCTCCGCAGAGGCCCGGGAACTGCTCGGCAAGGTCACCCCGAAACTGGCCGCCGCCGACGCCTTCGTCGTCCTCACCCCCGAGTACAACCACTCCTACCCCGCGCCCCTGAAGAACCTCATCGACTGGCACTTCACCGAGTGGCAGGCCAAGCCGATCGCCTTCGTCTCGTACGGCGGGGTCTCCGGCGGCCTGCGCGCCACGGAGCACCTGCGCCAGATCTTCGCGGAGCTGCACGCGGTGACGGTGCGGGACACGGTCTCCTTCCACCACGTCCACGGCCACTTCGACGAGACGGGCCGCCACAGGGACCCTGCCGGGTGCGACGCTGCGGCAAAGGTGATGCTGGACCAGTTGGAGTGGTGGGCCCTGGCCCTGCGTGAGGCCAAGTCGGTACGGCCGTACGGGAAATGAGGGTGCGGGGCCGTGCGTCGCGGGGGCGTCCGGGGCTGGGGTTGCGCAGTTCCCCGCGCCCCTAGAAGACTGCGGAGTTCCCCGCGCCCCTAAAAGACTGCGCAGTTCCCCGCGCCCCTACAGGATTGCGGAGTTCCCCGCGCCCCTAAAAGACTGCGCAGTTCCCCGCGCCCCCAAGAGGCCTCGCCTATGCCTCCGGTAGGACGACCTCGGTCATTGCCCCGCCATCCACCGCATTGCGGAGCAGGACCTGTGCCCCGATCACCTCCGCCTGACCCAGCGCGATGGTCAACCCGAGCCCGGTCCCCTGCCCTCGCTCGGCCGCGCCCGTGAGGAAGCGCTGTGGGCCGTCCTTGAGGAGGTGGTCGGGGAATCCCCGGCCGTGGTCGCGGACCGTGACCGACGTCCCGGACACCAGGACCTCGATGGGCTCGGACCCGTGCTTGCGGGCATTGGTGATGATGTTGGAGAGGATCCGCTCCAGTCGCCGCGCGTCCGTACGCACCGGAGTGTCCGCCCCGCCCCCGAACTCCGCCGCGAACCCGGCCCGCTGGATGATCCCCTCCACCAGCTTGCCCAGCGGGTGCACTTCGAGGTCCGGCTTCTCGATCTTCGCGTCGAGCCGGGCCACCTCAAGGAGGTCCTCGGTGAGGGTGCGCAGGGCCGCGACCCGGTCGCGTACCAGCTCGGTCGGCCGGCCCGGCGGCAGCAGCTCGGCCGCGGTGTGCAGCCCGGTCAGCGGGGTGCGCAACTCGTGCGCGACGTCCGCGGTGAAGCGCTGCTCCGCCTCCAGGCGGTGCTGCAGGCTGGCGGCCATGGTGTCGACGGCCGAGGCGAGCTCGGCGACCTCGTTCTTGGTGCTCGGGGGACGCGGATGGCCGATCCGGGCGTCGAGCTCGCCCTGGCTGATGCGGCGCGCGGTGGACGCGGCGGTGCGCAGATCGCGGCTCAGCCGGCTCGCGAGTGCCGCGCCGCCGAGCGCGGCGAGGCCGACGATGACGGCGCCCCAGACGATCAGCCAGTTGTCGAGCTCACGCAGGTCCGCGCGCTGTTCGGTGAGCGGTTCGCGTACGGACAGCACATGGGAGCCGCCGATCGGGCGGGCCGCCCACACCGCGGGGTCGGAGCCGTCCATGTCGAGGTAGGTGGTGCGCCGGCCGTGCAGGGCGGCCTCGCGCAGCGGGCCCGGCAGCGCGGGGGAGTCGATCGCGGCGTCCACGTCGTCCTGCTCGACCTGGCCCGTCACCTCGTACAGCTGACGCACCCGCACCAGCTGGGCCGTGGCACCCGAGCGGGCGGTCGCGGCGACCTGGTCGTAACGGGTGTGGTGGATCAGCAGGCCGATGGTCACCGCGACCAGGGCGCAGCCCGCGGCGAGCAGGGCGGCGATCTTCCAGCGCAGGCCCAGACAGTTCAGGGCGAGGCGTGCCCTGCGGATGAACGCGATCATCACTCCCCGCCGACCGCATCGGCGTCCGGGGCGTCGTAGGTGTCCGAGGCCGCACCGGTGCCGTCCACCGGTGCGGCGTGCTGCGTGGCGTTCCGGCCGGGGGCGGAATTGAGCCAGTCGCCGCGGTCCTGCGGGGTGCCGGTGCCGGTGCCGCCGTCCGTCCCGGGGGCAGTCCCCGAGTCGGTCACGGAGTCGGTCGCGGCGTTCGTCCCGGAGTCAGTCGCGGAGTTCGTGGCCGTGGGGTCGGCCGCCGTCGGGGTCGGGGTCGGGTCCGGGGACTTGCCGTCGCTGGTCGGAGGCGGCGACTCGAGGTCCTTCGACGACTCCGGCACCGACGAGGGGCCGCCCTTGCGGTACGTCGTGGTGTCGCTCACCGTCATCATCCGGGCGCCGTCCCAGTGGTAGCGGACCGCCTTCTCGCCGCCGTCCGCGCTGGGGCTGCGCATCACCAGGTCGTTGCCGACGGTCTCGATCGTGGCGCGCTGGGCGGTGGTGAGCAGGATCGGATAGACCTTCCCGTCCCGCTCGGTGTACGCGGCCAGGATGGTCCGGCCGGTCTCCGTGTCCACGGCGACGAGCAGCTCCGTCGTGCCGTCGCCGGTGAGGTCCGCGAGCCGGGCGGGGCGGATGCCCGCCCGGCCCGGCTTGGTGATGTCCGCGCGCTTCGCCTGCTGCTTCATCTGCGGATCGGCGCGCAGCACGTCCCGTACCGGCATCTTCGCGAGGCCGCCCTCGGGCACGTCGAGGTTCTTCAGGGGGCGGGGCGGCGGCTGATGGGCGGTGGTGTCGGCGGCCGGCGACTTCGACGAACCGCCGGACCAGGACGGCCAGACCGCCTCGGGCCGTGGCTGCGGGGAGACGGAGGGGGCGGGCTCGCCCGCGGCCAGGCCGTTCTGCGTCGTGGCGCAGCCCGTGAGCGCCAGTGCGGCGAGGGCCGCGGCGGCGGCGCCCTGGAACAGGCGGCAACGGGAGATCATGGCGGCGGCAGCGTCCGTCTCGGGCTCGGGTCCCGCTGGCGGGAGCATCGGCAAGATGGTGGTGGCCGACCGGGGGGTGCCGGGGATTCGGCAGGCTCTGTCCGAAGACAGGGCCGAGGGGTCGGCCACCAGAATCGAAGGTAGGCGGCGACCATCACGGGAATCCGGCCGTTGTGTAACAGACAGCCGGAAAACAGGCCTGAGTTGATGATTCGGGACTTATGCACCGAGGCTTCGTCCCCCACCGAGACGAGCAGAACCGACACCGCCCTCGGCCGAAAGGCCGAGGGACGACGACCGAAAGGACCGGGTGTGCCGAGCGAGCCCAGGAAACCGAGCGATCCGGACGTACTCGCGGTGCTGACCACCACGGACGCCGCGGCCAAGGCGGAGGCCCTGGCCCGGGGCGCGGTGGAGGCGCGGCTCGCCGCCTGTGCGCAGATCGCCGGGCCCGTCACCTCCGTCTACCGCTGGGACGGCGCGCTCGCGACCGACCAGGAGTGGCAGCTCCTGCTGAAGACGACGACCGACCGCTACCCGGCCCTGGAGGCCTGGCTGACCGAGGCTCATGGCTACGAGACGCCCGAGATCATCGCGACGCCGGTGGTGCGGGGGAGCGCGGCGTATCTGGAGTGGGTGCGCCAGGAGACCGCCCGGTGAGCATGCCCACCGGCGAACCGACGCCCGCAAGGGAGCCGATGCCCGCAGGGGAGTCGACGCCCGCCGAGGGGCGGATGCTGCCCTTCTTCGTCTACGGCACCCTGCGCCCCGGCGAGCACAACCACGACCTCTTCCTGCGCGGCCGCCTCGCCGCCGAGGAGCCGGGCCTGCTCGCGGGCGCCGTGCTGTACGAGGGTCCCGGCTACCCGTACGCCGTCGAGGCGCCCGGCGGCGAGGTGCACGGCGAGCTGGTCACCGCGCGGCCCGAGGCGTACCCCGCCCTGCTCGCCGCCCTCGACCGCCTGGAGGACTACGCCCCCGGCGACCCGCACAACCTCTATCTGCGCATCGCCCGCGAGGTGACCCGTACCGCCTCCGGAACCCCCATCCGGGCCTGGGTGTACGTCGCCGCCCCCGCCGTGACCGCACGACTGCGCGCCCACGGCACACCCATTGAGGGCGGCGACTGGCTCAACTTCCGTTCGCGCCGGGCCCGTTCGCCCCGTCCACTCGCTCCGCCCGCTCCACCCGCACCGCGCACACCTTGAACTCGGGCATCCGCGACACCGGGTCGAGCGCGGGGTTCGTGAGCGTGTTGGCCCGGCCCTCGCCCGGCCAGTGGAACGGCATGAACACCGTGTCGGGCCGGATCCCCGCCGTGATCCGGGCCGGCGCCACCGCCCGCCCGCGCCGCGAGACGACCGCGAGCGCGTCCCCCTCGGCGGCCCCGAGGCGCGCCGCGAGCTGCGGGTGCAGCTGTACGAAGGGGCCGGGCGCGGCCGCGTTCAACTCGGCCACCCGCCGGGTCTGGGCCCCCGACTGGTACTGGGCGACGACCCGGCCCGTGGTCAGCAGCACCGGGTACTCCCCGTCGGGCTCCTCCGCGGCCGGGCGATGGGCGACCTCCACGAACCGGGCCCGCCCGTCGTCGGTCGCGAACCGGTCGAGGAACAGCCTTGGTGTGCCCGGGTGTTGGGCCCCATCGGCTCCGGCATCGGCTCCGGCATCGGCATCGGCATCGGCGTCGGGGCCGGTCCCGTCGGTCGCGGGGCACGGCCAGAAGACCCCGTCCTCCTCGGCGATCCGGCGATAGCTGATCCCCGCATAGTCCGCGGGCCCCCCGGAGCTCGCCCGCCGCAACTCCTCGAAGACCTCCTCCGGATCGGTCGGGAACTTCTTCTCCAGCCCTTCCCCGACCCCTGCCGTCCCCCCGAGCCGCGCCGCCAGCTCATGCATGACCTCAAGGTCGCTGCGTACGCCCGCGGGAGCCTGCACGGCCTTGCGCCGCAGCAGCACCCGCCCCTCCAGATTGGTCATCGTGCCCGTCTCCTCGGCCCACTGGGTCACCGGCAGCACCACATCGGCGAGTTGGGCCGTCTCGGAGAGCACCACGTCCGCGACCGCCAGGAAGTCAAGGGACCGCAGCCGCCCCTCGATGTGCGCGGCACGGGGCGCCGACACCACCGGGTTGGAGGCCATGACCAGGAGCGAGCGGATGTCCGAACCGAGCGCGTCGAGCAGCTCGTACGCACTGCGCCCCGGCCCTGGCAACGAGTCCGGGTCGACCCCCCACACCCCCGCGACATGCGCGCGCGCCGCCGGATCGGTGAGCTTGCGGTAGCCCGGCAACTGGTCGGCCTTCTGCCCGTGTTCCCGCCCGCCCTGCCCGTTGCCCTGCCCGGTCAGACAGCCGTACCCGGACAGCGGCCGCCCGGCCCGCCCGGTGGCCAGACAGAGATTGATCCACGCGCCCACCGTGTCGGTGCCCTTGGCCTGCTGCTCGGGCCCGCGCGCGGTGAGCACCATCGCGGCCTCCGGCTCGCAGAACAGCCGTACGGTCTCCCGCAGTTCGGGCACGGACACGCCCGTGATCCGCTCCACCAGCTCGGGCCAGTGCGCCATCGCGGCGGCCCGCGTCTGTTCCCAGCCGCTCGTACGTGCCCGGATGTACGTCTCGTCCGTACGCCCCTCCGCCACCACCAGGTGCAACAGGCCGAGGGCGAGGGCCAGGTCGGTGCCGGGGCGCGGGGCCAGGTGCAGGTCGGCCTGCTCGGCGGTCTTCGTGCGGCGCGGGTCGATGACGATCAGCTTGCCGCCGTTCGCCCGGAGCTCGGTCAGGTAGCGCAGCGCGGGCGGCATCGTCTCGGCGAGGTTCGAGCCGACCAGGATCACGCACCCGGTCTTCGGGATGTCCTCCAGCGGGAACGGCAGCCCCCGGTCGAGCCCGAAGGCCCGCTGGTGCGCCGCCGCCGCGGACGACATGCAGAACCGGCCGTTGTAGTCGATCTGCGAGGTGCCGAGGACGATGCGGGCGAACTTGCCGAGGCTGTACGCCTTCTCGTTGGTGAGTCCGCCGCCCCCGAACACCCCGCACGCGTCCGGACCGTGCTCGCCGCGCGTGCGGGCCAGCCCCTCGGCGATCTTGTCGAGGGCCTCCTCCCAGGTGGCCGGCTCGAGCCTGCCCGTGGCGTGGGACCGGATGAGGGGCTCGGTCAGTCGCACCCGGGAGGAGAGCACTTCGGGGGCGGTGCGGCCCTTTCCGCAGAGTGCTCCGCGGTTCACGGGGAAGTCTGGGCGTTCCACGACGGTGAGGCCGCCCCCGGCCTCGGCCCCGGCCGGATCCCGGGCCAGCCCCATCCCGCATTGCAGGGCGCAGTACGGGCAATGGGTGAGCGTCGGCGTGGAGTGCATGCGGTTCAGCATGCGTCGGGGGTGTTACGTGGCTCGGCCTCGCGGGTTACGTGCGCGGTACGGGGGGCTCCCTCCGGGGGGTGGGGCGTGGTGAGGCCGAGCTCGGTCTCCGGGGCGCCGCCCCGGGCCCCGTCTCTTCTCCCCGCCCCGCCCCTTCCCGAAATTCTGCGAAGCCTTCCGCCCTTCGGGCGGTGTCCTCAAACGCCGGACGGGCTGATTGGAGAGGCCCGATGGGCTGGATTACATCCCGGTCAGCGCCTTCAACGTGGGCCCCGCCGTCCATCCCCCATCCACCGCCAGCTCCGCCCCCGTCACATACGCCGCCGCGTCCGACAGCAGGAACGCCACCGCCCCCGCGATCTCCTCCGGCACCCCGACCCGGCGCATCGGCGTGCCGGGGTAGCCGCCCTCGCCCGGTCGGAGGCCGAGGCCCTCCGTCATGGGGGTGTAAGTCATGCCGGGGTGGACCGAGTTGACGCGGATCTTCGCCTCCGCCAGTTCGATCGCGCCGATCTTCGTCAGGCCGCGCACGCCCCACTTGGACGCGCCGTAGCCCGCCGTCAGGGCGAGGCCCATCAGGCCGGCCGCCGAGGACATGTTGACGATGGAGCCGCCGCCCTGCGCGCGCAGCAGTGGGATGGCCGTCTTGAGGCCGATGAAGACGCCGGTCAGGTTGATGTCGATCACCTGCCGGAAGTGCTCGACGGTCTCGTGCTCCAGGAGCTGCCCGGTGGAGATGCCCGCGTTGTTGACCAGGCCGTCGAGCCGGCCGAACTCGGCGACCGCGAAGTCGAGCGCCGACTGCCACTCCCGCTCGCTGGTCACGTCGTGCCGCAGGAAGCGGGCGGCCGGGCCCAGCTTCCCCGCGGTCTCGGCGCCCTGCTCTTCGAGCACATCGGTGAGCACCACCCGCCCACCGCCCGCCACGACGGCCTGGGCCGCGGCGGCGCCCAGCCCGCGTGCGCCTCCGGTGACGACGACGACCTTGTTGCTCAGATCAGCGGTCATGGCTCCCTGCGCTCCCTGCGTCCTGGAACCGGTCGGGGGCGACCGGCTCAACCGGCTTGGCCCATATGACTAATTGGCATATCGACCGGCGTCAGTCTGGCAGGACGGCCCCGCTCTGTCATCGCCGCAACACAAGATCAGCGCCAGAAGATGTGCTCAGCGCCGCGCCCTCAGGGCATCGGTCACTCCGCGCTCGCGCTCCCCGAGGAACGTCGGGTCCGGCTCGAACAGGGCGTCGGCCGCCGCCTTCCCCGAGGCGATCAACTCCCGTACGCCGCCGTAGTACCAGGTCGCGTCGTGCACGGCCTCGACCCCCACGCCGTACGCGTCGATGCCCGCCGAGCGGCAGAGCGCGACCGCCCGGCGTATGTGGAAGCCCTGGCTGATCAGCACCGCGCGGTCGACGCCGAAGATCTTCTTGGCCCGCACGCAGGAGTCCCAGGTGTCGAACCCCGCGTAGTCGCTGACGATCCGCCGGTCCGGCACGCCGTGCTTCTTCAGATAGGCGCGCATGGCGTCCGGCTCGTCGTACTCCACCCGGCTGTTGTCCCCGGTGACCAGGACGACCTCGATCTTCCCCGCCCGGTACAACTCGGCCGCCGCGTCCAGGCGATGGGCCAGATACGGCGACGGCTCGCCGTTCCACAGCCCGGCCCCGAACACCATCGCGACCTGCGCCCGCGGCGCCGTGGCCGTGCTGCCGACCCGGCTGTCCGCCACCGCGTGCATCCACGTCGACGGCAGCAGCGCGAGCACGCACCCGAGCATCAGCCCCTGCACGGCCCGCCGCCGCCCACGCCGGGTACGGGGCAGCCGGACCCGCACCCGCCCCACCGCAGCCCGCACCCGCGTCCCGGCAGTCCTCAGCCGCCCCGCCGACTCGCCCATCCGAACCCCCGCAATCCCCACCAGTCGTGCCCATCCCGTCCCAGCAACCGGCCCCCGTCCCCGGCTCCGGCTATGACGCCCGCCCGCGCTCGATCAGTTCGCCCGCCCCGCGTGAGGAACCTCACCGGCCCTGACACCCCACGCAGGAGCCCCGTGAGCGCACAGGAAAGCACCCGTCACCGCCGCGCAACGAGGCGGCAATCTCCGCCCCCCACGCTTGGCCCATGACAGCGTCGAACCCTCCGCGCGACGACCGCACGCTCGACGGCACCTTCGACAAGTCCGCCACCTTCGACACCTTCGACAGTACGGCGCAGCTCATGAACCGGATCACCGCCCAGCTCGGCGACCAGCTCAGCCACGTCTCCCTCAGCGGCAGGCGCCGCCCCGAACCACCTCCCACCCTGGTGCTCGCCGCCCACGGCAGCCGCGACCCCCGCACCCTCGCCACCGTCACGTCCCTACTCAATAGAGTCCGCGAGCTGCGTCCATCGTTGCCCGTCCGGCTCGGCCACATAGAACTCAACGAGCCACTGCTCACCGACACCCTCGCGGCGCTCGGCCCCGGCCGCGCCGTCCTCGTGCCCCTCCTGCTCGGCCGCGGCTACCACGTCAAGCAGGACCTGCCCGCCGCCGCGGCAGCCGCTCCCCACCTGCACACCCGCATCGCCGCCCCGCTCGGCCCGCACCCGCTGCTCGTGGAGGCGCTGTACGCCCGCCTCGTCGAAGCCGGCTGGCCCACCGGGCCCAGGGCCTGTTGTGAGTTCCCCGCCTGCGCCCCGACGCCCGGCACGCACCCTCGCTGCACGGCGTCGCAGGACAGGTGGCTCCGCCACATGACCTGTGACGCCGCACACCGAGGGCACGCACCGAACGCCGCTGCGCCCGCGCTTCGCGCGGACGACGGGGAACTCACAACAGGCCCTGGCTTCACCCCCGCCGTGCGCCGGAGCGCCGGCGTCGTCCTCGCCGCGGCCGGCTCCAGCGACCCGGAAGGGCTCGCCGACACCAGGCGTACCGCTCAGGAACTGGCCGAAAGGCTCGGCGTCCCCGTCATTCCCGCCTACGCGTCCGCCGCCGCGCCCACCGTCGCCGCCGCCCTGCGCTCCCTCGCCGCCCGCGGCCGGCACCGGGCCGCCGTCGCCTCGTACTTCACCGCACCCGGCCGCTTCGCCGCCCAGTCCGCGGCCGGCGCCCCCTGGATCGCGGCCGCCCCGCTCGGCGCGCACCCGGCCGTCGCCCAGCTGCTGCTGCACCGCTACGACCAGGCGCTCACCGCCACCACGACGACCGACCGTCTCCAACTGGCCTCCGCTTCCTGAGCCAACAGTCACCTGACGCCCGGATTGTCACTGCTTCCGTTTACTGTCGGGGCTATGGAAGGCACAGCACCGCTCAACGGCCCCCGACCGACCGACGCCTATGACCCCGCAGCCATAGAGCGCTGGGCCACCGAGCCCGACAAGCGCCCCGGCCGCACCGCCTTCCAGCGCGACCGCGCGCGCGTGCTGCACTCCGCGGCCCTGCGCCGCCTGGCCGGCAAGACCCAGGTCGTCACGCCCGGCACCAGGAGCCAGGCCTGGGACGCCAGCCCGCGCACCCGGCTGACGCACTCCCTGGAGTGCGCCCAGGTCGGCCGCGAGCTGGGCGCCGCCCTCGGCTGCGACCCGGACCTGGTCGAGACGGCCTGCCTCGCGCACGACATGGGCCACCCGCCCTTCGGGCACAACGGCGAGCAGGCGCTCAACGAATTCGCCGAGGACTGCGGCGGGTTCGAGGGCAACGCCCAGTCGCTCCGACTGCTCACGCGCCTCGAGCCCAAGCGGTTCGTCCCCAGCGACACCACGGGCGAGCTCGTCAGCGTAGGACTGAATCTCACCCGTGCCGCGCTCGACGCCGCCACCAAGTACCCCTGGTCGCGCGGCGCCCACCCGCACGACCCCAAGTCGACGAAGTTCGGGGTGTACGAGGACGACCGGCCCGTCTTCGAGTGGGCCCGCAAGGGCGCCCCCGCCCACCGGACCTGCTTCGAGGCCCAGGTCATGGACTGGTCCGACGACGTCGCGTACTCCGTGCACGACGTCGAGGACGGACTGCACGCGGGCCACATCGACCCCAACTGCCTGCACGCGGAACCCGAACGGCAGGCGGTCTTCGAGGTCGCCATCGGCCGGTACGTCCCCGAGGACACGTCCCCCGAAGAGCTCGGCGAGGCCCTGGACCGCCTCCTCGACCAGGAATGGTGGCCGCACGGCTACGACGGATCGGCCGTCGCCCAGGCCAGGCTGAAAGACGCCACCAGCCAGCTCATCGGCCGCTTCTGCCAGTCCGCCGAGGCCGCCACGCGCGCCGCGTACGGCACAGGAAGACTCACGCGGTACGCCGCGGAACTCGTGGTACCGCGTGAAACACGCCATGAATGCGCGGTGTTGAAGGCCGTGGCCGACCGCTATGTGATGCAGCGTGACGAGCAGGAGCGGCTCCGCGCGGACCAGCGCGTCGTGATCGCCGAGCTCGCCGCGGCGCTCACCGCGCGGGCGCCCGAGGGCCTGGACCCCCAGTTCCGGGCTCTCTTCGACGCCGCACCCGACGAACAGGGACGTAAACGCGTGGTGGTCGACCAGATCGCGGCCCTCACCGACGCCTCCGCGCGCTCCCTGCACGCCCGGCTCACAGGGGCACGGGCCTGACCGGAATTGCCCCCGGCACACGACAGGAATGAGCCACGAACGGGCGCCACCCCCTTCCGCGATTACGCTCCGTGCGGGACGCTCGCAGATGGCGGCAAGATGGAACGGCAGTTGTACGGCAGTGGCGAGGAGGCATCAAGTGGTGGACGCGGATCAGTCGTTCGTCATCATCGGTGGGGGTCTGGCCGGCGCCAAGGCGGCCGAATCCCTGCGCGCCGAAGGGTTCACCGGCCGGGTGATCCTCATCTGTGACGAGCGCGACCACCCCTACGAGCGCCCTCCGCTGTCGAAGGGCTACCTCCTCGGTAAGGAGGAGCGCGACAGCGTCTTCGTGCACGAGCCCGCCTGGTACGCGCAGCACGACATCGAGCTGCACCTCGGCCAGCCCGCCGTCTCGCTGGACCGCGAGAAGAAGGCGGTACGCCTCGGCGACGGCACCGCCATCGCCTACGACAAGCTGTTGCTCGCCACCGGCGCCGAGCCGCGCCGCCTCAGCGTCCCCGGCACCGACCTCGTCGGCGTCCACCACCTGCGCCGCCTGGCCCACTCCGAACGCCTGAAGGGTGTCCTCGGCGCCCTCGGCCGGGACAACGGCCACCTGGTCATCGCGGGCGCCGGCTGGATCGGCCTGGAGGTCGCCGCGGCCGCCCGTACGTACGGCGCGGAGGTCACCGTCGTCGAACCCGAGCCGACCCCGCTGCACTCCGTCCTCGGGCCCGAGCTCGGACAGCTCTTCGCCGACCTGCACACCGAGCACGGCGTCCGCTTCCACTTCGGCGCCAAGCTCACCGAGATCACCGGTCAGGACGGCGTGGTCCTGGCCGCCCTGACGGACGACGGCGAGGAGCACCCCGCGCACGACGTCCTCGCCGCGATCGGCGCCGCGCCCCGCACCGGCCTCGCCGAGGCCGCCGGGCTCGCCCTCGCCGACCGTGAGCACGGCGGCGGCATCGCGGTGGACGCGAGCCTGCGCACCTCCGACCCCGACATCTACGCGGCGGGCGACGTGGCCGCCGCCCGCCACCCGCTCTTCGACCACCGCCTGCGCGTCGAGCACTGGGCCAACGCCCTGAACGGCGGTCCTGCCGCCGCCCGCGCGATGCTCGGCCAGGAGGTCACGTACGACCGCGTGCCCTACTTCTTCTCCGACCAGTACGACGTCGGCCTCGAGTACTCGGGCTGGGCGCCCCCGGGCTCGTACGACCAAGTGGTGATCCGCGGCGATCTCGGGAAGCGCGAGTTCATCGCGTTCTGGCTGAGCGAGGGCAAGGTCCTGGCGGGCATGAACGTGAACGTGTGGGACGTCACGGACGACGTACAGCGCCTGATCCGCTCGGGCCGCACCCTGGACGCGACGCAGCTCACCGATGCTTCCGTCCCCCTGAGCTCACTCGCAGACTGAGATGTCAGTCCGCCCCCGTAGACTTCACGCGTGGCAGGCAGGATCAATGACGACGACGTGAAGGCGGTACGGGACGCGGTCCCGATCGACGCCGTCGTTTCCGAGTACCTCCAGCTGCGCAACGCCGGGGGCGGCAATCTCAAGGGGCTCTGCCCCTTCCACGACGAAAAGTCACCGTCCTTCCAGGTCAGCCCCAGCAAGGGCCTCTTCCACTGCTTCGGCTGCCAGGAGGGCGGCGACACCATCACGTTCGTGATGAAGGTCGACCACCTGTCCTTCTCGGAGGTCGTCGAGCGCCTGGCCGGCCAGGCGGGCATCACGCTGCGCTACGAAGAGGGCGGGTACAACCCCTCCCACCAGCGCGGCGAGCGCATCCGCCTGGTCGAGGCGCACAAGGTCGCGGCGCAGTTCTACGTCGAGCAGCTGGAGAGCGCCGAGGCCGAGATCGGCCGGAAGTTCCTCGCCGAGCGCGGCTTCGACCAAGCCGCCGCGGCGCACTTCGGCGTCGGGTACAGCCCGGCCGGCTGGGACCACCTCACCCGCTTCCTGCGCGGCAAGGGCTTCAGCGACAAGGAGCTCACCCTCTCCGGCCTCTCCCAGGAGGGCCGCCGTGGCCCCATCGACCGCTTCCGCGGCCGACTGATGTGGCCGATCCGGGACATCTCCGGCGATGTCGTCGGCTTCGGCGCCCGCAAGCTCCGCGACGACGACAACGGCCCGAAGTACCTGAACACCCCCGAGACCGCGATCTACAAGAAGTCGCAGGTCCTGTACGGCGTCGATCTCGCCAAGAAGGAGATCGCCAAGACCTCCCGCGCGGTCGTCGTCGAGGGCTACACCGACGTCATGGCCTGCCACCTGGCCGGCGTCACCACCGCCATCGCCACCTGCGGCACGGCCTTCGGCAGCGACCACATCAAGATCCTGCGCCGGCTCCTCATGGACAACGGCTCGGCGCGCGTGATCTTCACCTTCGACGGCGACGCGGCCGGCCAGAAGGCGGCCCTGCGCGCCTTCGAGGACGACCAGAAGTTCGCCGCCGAGACCTACATCGCCGTCGCCCCCGAGGGCATGGACCCCTGCGACCTGCGCCTGGCCAAGGGCGACGAGGCGGTCGCCGACCTGGTCCAACCCCGCACTCCGCTCTTCGAGTTCGCCCTGCGCCAGATCGTGGCCCGGTACGACCTGGAGACCCCGGCTGGCCGTGCGGGTGCCCTGGACGAGGCCGCGCCCATCGTGGCCCGCATCAAGAACACCGGGGCGCAGCACGAGGTCGCGGTCCAGCTCGCCGGGATGCTCGGCATCCTCGACACCCAGTTCGTGGTCAAGCGGGTGGCCCAGCTGGCCCGTTGGGCCCGCGACCGGGGCGGCCGGGGGCCCGCGCCCACACCCGCTCAGGGCCAGACCTTCACAGCGGGCTCCTCCGGCCCCTCGGGCCCGGCCCTGAACCTGCGCAACCCGGTGTTCGCCACCGAGCGCGAGCTGCTCAAGCTCGCCCTGCAGCGGCCCGAGTTGGTCTCCCCGGCCTTCGACGCGTACGGCATCGACGAGTTCACCGCCGCACCCTACGCCGCCGTACGCCAGGCGATCATGGAGGCGGGCGGCGCGGAGCTCGGCACGCAGGACCCGCAGGAATATCTCGTACGTGTCCGGGAGGCCGCGCCCGACGACGCGGTCCGTGCCATGGTCACGGAACTGGCCGTCGAGGCCATCATGCGCAGAGCGGTCGACGTGGCCTACGCGGGGGAGCAGCTGGTCTGGGTCCGCCGCCGCGCGGTCGACCGGCGCATCGCCGAGGTCCAGGGCACGCTGGCCCGGCTCGGCCAGCACGCCGACCCCCAGCAACTGGCCGCTGTACAGCAGGAGTTGATGGTTCTCCAGCGGTACAACCGGGCGCTGATGGACCGCGGGGCCGACGCGCTCTGACCGGACCGGACCGGACCGGGCCGGCCCTGACGGGCGGGCGGCCGGTCAAGCCTCGGGCACTTCCAGGAACGTGGGCGCCAGCGCGGCCTTGAGGCGGTCCACATGCGCGAAGTCGTGCCCGCCGATCTGCGGGTACTCCTTCAGGAAGTCCTCCCATTCCACGTCGTCCTGGATCCGCTCGATGTGGGCCGACTCCACGGCGTGATACGGATACGGCTCGGCCTCGGCCAGCCGGAACACCTCGTCGAGCAGCGCGTACCGCAGCGGATACCGCTCCGCGAGCAGCACCGCGTCATACAGGTCCTTGCCCTGCGGGTAGGCGTCGCTGACCAGCCACATCACCTTCCAGGCCAGGGACAGCTCGGGCGTCGCGGCCTGCACGACCACCCCGCCGGGGAAGGCCACCGGCTCCGGCGGCACCGGCAGCTTCTCGTTGAACACGAAGTCCAACTGGACCTGCCCGCCCGGCAGTCCGGGCACCGCCCACGGCAGCATCATCCGCAGGCCCGGCACCCGGTCGTACGTCCAGATCTCCTCGATCACCGCACCGCCCGCCGAGATCCCGAGCGCCCCACCGCCCTGCTCCGCCATGCGCTGGGCCGCCTCCGCGATGCCGTCCAGCATCCGCCGGGTGCGCCCCTCCTCGACCCGCCAGCCCTCGGGCACGACGACGAAGTCCAGGTCACCGGGCTCCCGCGCCGCCTCACCCAGCCACAGCGGAAGGAGCACACTGCCGCGCAGCACCAGCGAGTCGACCCACGGCGAGCCGGCGACCGCCGCCAGCACGGTGTGCAGCGCATCCTGCCGTGCCGCCTTCCATGCGGCGGCCTGCTCCTGGTCGGCGAAGTCCGGGTCGAGGGCCCGGTAGGCCCGGTCCAGATGCTTGAAAGCGGGCTCGAAGACGGCCTGTTGGACCACCCGGGAATCGGCCGGCACGAGCGTGCGCGGCAGCTTCAGCCATGCACGCTGCTCCTCGCTCAGCGGCTCGCTCGGCACCTCCTGGTCGTCGTTCCAGCTGAACTTCCGCCATGCCTCGCTCATGCCACCGCCCCCGCCTTCCTCGTCACGTTCCTCGGCTCGATCCACCCGTCGTCCACCGACAGGTCGCTGTCGTACAGCACGAACTCCCGCTCCACACCGACCACTTCGTACGCCGACAGCCCCGCCAGCAACGCATCCAGCTCCCGCCCCGCCGACTCCGCGCCCACCCCGAAGCAGCGCTGCGTCAAGAAGCGCTCGTGCCGTCCGCCCTCCCGCACCCGCCGCGCGTTCCACGACAGATGCGCCCCGTGTGCCACGGCCACCCCGGTCAGCGCCGCGCGGTCGAAGCCGGCGTCGAGCAGCAGCTTCACGTGGTGCTCGAAGTGCCGCTCCCCGAAGGTGAATCGGTCGGCGTCCGCGTCCCGCGGCACCTCGGGCGACCGGACCGCAGTCTCGACCTTGATCCGCACCGGCTCGAACCCCGCGTCGCGCAGCCGCTCCGCGACCGCCCGGGCCACCCCGAGCTGCTCCTCGTACGACCTCGCGTCGCGCAGCGTGAGCATCGGCTGCGACACCGTACGGCCACGGGCGAGGACGATGTGGGTCACCTTCAACGAGGCCTCGGCGGCCCACCGTTCGAAGGCCCCGAAGGTCTCCGCGTCCTCGCAGCGGACGGTGACATGGGCCTCGTACAGCGGAGTTGGGCGGTACCCCGAGGAGGGGGCCGAAAGTTGGTGATCGTACATCGTTCGATCGTCGCAGACACGTCCCGAACCGGCATGCGAGTTTCCCTCGTGGGTAACCGGGTGGTCACGGACCGGACTCAAAAAGTCACCGCACGCCCCTCGTGGCGGAGATGTGTCGTACCCCACACTGGGGGCGGTGCCTGAGTCCTCGGAGCGCGGCCGGCCCAGCGAACACGGGCCCGACAACCCCGCGGATCCGCTCAACGATTACGGGACATACGGCGGCGCGGCCGTCGACGCCCCGGACGTCCCGCTGCCGCACGCCCCCGAACCGGCAGCTGCGATCACCATGGAGGTCGCCCCCGTGCAGACCCAGACCCAGACGTTGACTCAACCCACCCCGCCCCAGGGCGAATCCGGCGACGCCGGAGCCCCGGACGGGGACATCATCACCGCGGTCCCGGCACAGAGCCGGGCCGTGCACCACCCCGAGGCGGAGGCGGCCGGAGCGCCGCCCGCGACGGCGGAGGCCGAGGCCGCGGAGCCGGCGGAGCCTCCCGAGGCAGTGGAGATCGTGGAGCACGTCGAGGCTCCCGAGCCCCGCACCCGGCCCGAGACCGGCGGGCCCTCGTCCGACCTGTTCCGCCAGTACCTGCGCGAGATCGGACGGATCCCGCTGCTCACCGCGGCCGACGAGGTCGACCTCGCGCGCCGCGTGGAGGCCGGCCTCTTCGCCGAGGAGAAGCTGGGCTCCGCCTCCGACCTGGACTCCCAACTCGCCCTGGACCTCGACAAGTTGGTAGTCATGGGCCGCATGGCCAAGCGCCGCCTGATCGAGGCGAACCTGCGCCTGGTCGTGTCGGTCGCCAAGCGGTACGTGGGACGCGGGCTCACCATGCTCGACCTCGTCCAGGAGGGAAACCTGGGCCTGATCAGGGCAGTTGAGAAGTTCGACTACGCCCGCGGCTACAAGTTCTCCACGTACGCCACGTGGTGGATCCGCCAGGCCATGTCCCGGGCCCTCGCCGACCAGGCCCGCACCATCCGGGTCCCGGTCCATGTGGTCGAGCTCATCAACCGCGTGGTCCGCGTCCAGCGCCGCATGCTGCAGGAGCGGGGCTACGAGCCCACGCCCGAAGAGGTCGCCGCACACCTGGACCTGGCGCCCGAGCGGGTCAGCGAGGTCCTGCGCCTGGCCCAGGAACCGGTGTCGCTGCACGCCCCGGTCGGCGAGGAGGACGATGTCGCGCTCGGCGACCTGATCGAGGACGGCGATGCGACGTCGCCCGTGGAGTCTGCGGCGTTCCTGCTGCTCAGGGAGCATCTGGAGGCCGTGCTCTCCACTCTCGGCGAGCGTGAGCGCAAGGTGGTGCAGCTGCGGTACGGCCTGGCGGACGGGCGTCCGCGCACCCTCGAGGAGATCGGCCGGATCTTCGGCGTGACCCGGGAACGCATCCGCCAGATCGAGTCCAAGACCCTCAACAAGCTCCGCGACCACGCCTTCGCGGACCAGCTCCGCGGCTACCTGGACTGACGGGCCCGGCACGGCCCGGGCCGGCAGCATGGGCTCATGCTGACGCTTGGTACGACCGTGCTGGGAGTGGACGACGTTCAGCGGGCGCTGGCCTTCTGGAGTCGGGCCTTGGGGTATGTCCCGCGTGACCCCGGACCCGTGGTGGATTCGGTGATCCTGGTGCCGCCGGATGGTGCGGCGGGCGCGCACCTGGCACTGGACACGCTGGAGACGCGACCCCAGCTGCAGCCGCGCGTGCATCTCGATCTGTACGCGGATGATCCGCAGGCCGAGATCGACCGACTGGTGGGCCTTGGGGCGGAGGTCGTGCTGGGCTGGCAGTATCCGGCCGACGCGGACTTCGTCGTGCTGTCCGATCCGGAGGGCAACCGGTTCTGCGTCGTCGACAAGTCGAAATAGTCCCCGCCCCGCCCCTTCCCGTAAGGCTGCCGCCGGCTTCAAAGACTGTCCTCAAACGCCGGACGGGCTGATTCATCGAGGCCGAGCTCGATGAATCAGCCCGTCCGGCGTTTGAGGACACCGCCCGAAGGGCGGAAGGCTTCGCAGAATTACGGGAAGGGGCGGGGTGGGGGAGCGGAACGGTAAGCCCGAAGCACCGGCACCCACCCCCGCACAGCCCCCCGATACGCCCCGTACTCCGCCCCGAACTGCCGCCGCAGCGTGGGCTCTTCATAGATGCGCACGAACGTCGCCATCACCGCCCAGGCGAGGCCCCCGTACCCGAGCAGCAGCGGCCGCGAAAGCACCAGCCCCTGCGCAAGGATGAGCGCCACCACAGCCACGTACATCGGATTCCGCACGTAGCGATAGGCCCCGGTGACGACCAGATGCTCCGTGGGCGCCACGGGCGCGGGCGTCCCGAGTCCCTGCACCACGAAACGGGCGAACGAGTGGATCAGCAGGGCCGCCGAGCCCACGAGCACCGCCCAGCCGGCGATACGTACCGGAAGAAGCCATGAACGACCCGCGTCCCAGCCCCCGGTGAGCCACCACGGGACTACCCCCGTGACGACCATCGGAGCGGCCAGGAAGAAGACCGCGCTGCCCGCAGCTGCCGCACCCTTGCGCATGAAACCCAGAGTGCGGCAGCAGACCCGGCTAGTCCACCTCGGCGACAGCCTGAGCGAACTGCGCCTTGTACAGGCGGGCATACGCCCCGCCCGCCTCCAACAGCGCGCTGTGCGTGCCCTGTTCGACGATCGAGCCGTTCTCCATCACGAGGATCGTGTCCGCGTCCCGGATCGTGGAGAGCCGGTGCGCGATCACGAACGACGTACGGCCGTGGGCGAGCCGGGCCATCGCCTTCTGGATCAGGACCTCCGTACGGGTGTCGACCGAGCTCGTCGCCTCGTCCAACACCAGGATCACCGGGTCGGACAGGAAGGCCCGCGCGATGGTGATGAGCTGCTTCTCACCCGCGCTGACGCCCGTGCCCTCGTCGTCGATCACCGTGTCGTAGCCCTCGGGGAGCGTACGGATGAACCGGTCGGCGTGGGCCGCACGCGCGGCCTCCTCGATCTCCTCCCGCGTCACGTCCTTCGCCGCGCCGTACGCGATGTTCTCCGCGATCGTCCCGCCGAACAGCCAGGTGTCCTGCAGCACCATGCCGATCCCGGACCGGAGTTCGTCGCGCGACATCTTCGCGATGTCGACCCCGTCGAGCGTGATCCGCCCGCCCGTCACGTCGTAGAACCGCATCAGCAGGTTGACGAGCGTGGTCTTGCCCGCGCCCGTCGGCCCGACGATCGCGACCGTGTGCCCCGGCTCCACGGTGAGGGACAGGTCCTCGATCAGGGGCTTGTCCTCCTCGTACCGGAAGGAGACGTTCTCCAGCGCGACCAGACCCCGCAGATGCGCCGGCCGCTCGCCCGGCATCGGGTCCGGCTCCTGCTCCTCCGCGTCGAGCAGCTCGAAGATCCGCTCGGCCGAAGCGACGCCGGACTGCACCAGGTTGGCCATCGACGCGACCTGCGTCAGCGGCATCGAGAACTGCCGCGAGTACTGGATGAACGCCTGGACGTCGCCGATCGACAGCGACCCGGAAGCGACCCGCAGACCACCCACGACAGCCACAAGCACATAGTTGAGGTTCGAGATGAAGAACATCAGCGGCTGCATGACCCCGCTGTTGAACTGCGCCTTGAACCCGGCCTCGTACAGCGCGTCGTTCTGCTCGGCGAAGTCACGGGCCGACTCGTCCTGCCGCCCGAAGACCTTCACCAGCGCGTGGCCCGTGTACATCTCCTCGACGTGCGCGTTGAGCTTGCCCGTCGTCTTCCACTGCTGCACGAAGTGCGGCTGCGAGCGCTTGCCGACCCGGGTCGCCACCAGGAACGACAGCGGCACCGTGATCAGCGCGACGAGCGCGAGCAGCGGCGAGATCCAGAACATCATCACCAGTACGCCGATGATGGTGAGCAGCGAGTTGATGAGCTGGCCCATCGACTGCTGCAGGGTCTGCCCGATGTTGTCGATGTCGTTGGTCGCCCGGCTCAGCACCTCACCGCGCTGCCGCTTGTCGAAGTACGACAGCGGGAGCCGGGACAGCTTCGCCTGCATGTCCTCGCGCATCCGGTACACGGTGCGGTTGACCGCCCGGTTCACCAGCCGCGTGGCGATCGCCATCAGCAGGCCCGCCACCACGAAGATCGCGAGCGCGAGCAGCAGCACCTCGCCGACCGCGTTGAAGTCGATGCCCTTGCCGGGGGTGAAGTCCATCCCGGAGAGCATGTCGGCCATCTTGCCCTGGCCGTGCTCCCGCATCTTCGCGAGCACCTCGGCCTTGGTCTGCCCGGCCTCCATGTCCTTGCCGACGATGCCGGAGAAGATCAGGTCGGTCGCGTGGCCGAGGATCTTCGGCCCGACCACCGAGAGGCCCACGCTGAGCACGACCGCGAGCAGCAGGCCGTACATTGTGATCCGCTCCGGCTTGAACTGCGCGAGCAGCCGCTTGCCGGAGTTCTTGAAGTCCATGGACCGCTGATCGGGGCCGCCCCCGGCCATCATCCGCCCTGCAGGCCCGGCCATCAGGCAGCCTCCGCTTCCGTGAGCTGGGAGAGCACGATCTCCCGATAGGTCTCATTGCTGTCCATCAGTTCGTGATGGCGCCCGGTCCCGACGACCCGGCCCTCGTCGAGGACCACGATGCGGTCGGCGTCCCGGATGGTCGCCACCCGCTGGGCGACGATCACCACGGTCGCCTCGGCGGTCTCCCGCCCGAGCGCGGCCCGCAGCGCGGCGTCCGTCGCGTAGTCGAGGGCCGAGAAGGAGTCGTCGAAGAGGTAGATCTCCGGCCGCTGCACCAGGGTCCGCGCGATCGCGAGCCGCTGGCGCTGACCGCCGGACACATTCGTCCCGCCTTGCGCGATGGGCGAGTTGAGCCCGTTCTCCAGGCGCTCCACGAAGTCCCGGGCCTGCGCCACCTCCAGCGCCTGCCACAGTTCGTCGTCCGTCGCGTCCGGGTTTCCGTACCGCAGATTCGTCGCGACGGTCCCGGAGAAGAGATACGGCTTCTGCGGCACGAGCCCCACGGTCTTCGCCAGGAGCGCGGGGTCCAGGGTGCGTACGTCCACCCCGTCCACAAGGACCTCGCCGTCCGTGGCGTCGAACAGTCGCGGTACGAGTCCGAGCAGCGTCGACTTCCCGCTGCCCGTCGACCCGATCACCGCGGTCGTCTCCCCGGGCCTGGCCACCAGCCGGACGTCCTGGAGCACGGATTCCTCGGCACCCGGATAGCAGAACCCGGCGCCGCGAATCTCCAGATGCCCGTGCCGCGTCAGCTCCCGCACGGGGTTGCTGGGCGGCACCACACTGCTCTCGGTGTCCAGGACCTCCTCGATGCGCTCGGCACAGACCTCGGCGCGCGGCACCATCATGAACATGAAGGTGGCCATCATGACGCTCATCACGATCTGCATCAGATAGGCCAGGAACGCGGTCAGCGCGCCGATCTCCATGCCGCCGCTGTCGATGCGGTGCGCACCGAACCAGACCACCGCGATGGACGAGATGTTCACCGTCGTCATGACGATCGGGAACATCAGGGCGAGGAGCCGCCCGGTGCCGAGCGAGACGTCCGTCAGCTCGGTGTTGGCGCCGCGAAAGCGCTCCTTCTCGTACGAGTCCCGGACGAACGCCCTGATCACACGGTTACCGGTGATCTGCTCGCGCAGCACCTGGTTCACCTTGTCGAGCCGCACCTGCATGGTGCGGAACAGCGGCCGCAGCTTGCGCACGATGATGGTCACGCAGATCCCGAGGACCGGCACGACCGCGACGAGCACCGAAGACAGCGGGACGTCGAGGCTGAGTGCCATCACGATGCCGCCGACGCACATGATGGGCGCGGACACCATCAGCGTGAACGACATCAGGACCAGCATCTGGACCTGCTGGACGTCATTGGTGGTACGGGTGATCAGGGTGGGAGCCCCGAAGTGGCCGACCTCCCGGGCGGAGAACGACTGCACCCGGTCGAAGATCGAGGCCCGGACGTCCCGGCCGAGAGCCGCGGCGGTCCTGGCGCCGTAGAAGACGGCACCGATGTTGCACACCACCTGGACCACGGTGATCGCGATCATGATGGCGCCGAAGGACAGGATGTAGCCCGTGTCCCCCTTCACCACACCCTTGTCGATGATGTCGGCGTTCAGGGTGGGCAGGTACAGCGTGGCGCAGGTCTGCAGGAACTGCAGCAGCACCAGCAGGGCTATGGAGTTCTTGTACGGAGCGAGGTGTTTCCGCAGGAGTCGTATGAGCACGAGCTACCCATCGCTTTAGCCGGGGTCACCGTTTCATCAATCAACGGTTCACCCCATCCTGCGACACCCGACCGCCCGGAGCTCAACGGATTAACTCAAGGGAGGGTCAAGAACCGGCCAGAGCCCCGTCCCCACGGGCCGGGACCAAGGCCCCCACCGGGTCAGGATCAGGCAGGCCCGAACGCACCCGGATGGGTCTGCTCGCGCACCGCCACGTACTGCTGGCGCACCGCCTTGCCCACCGCCAGCTCCTCGCCCGGCTCGAAGACCTGAGCCGCGGCCCCCTGCCAGGCGGGCGGCGCCTGCGCGGTGAGCGAGCCCTGCGAGACGCCGAGCGCCCACGCCGCCTGCCGGGCCGCGCCGAGCGCCGCGTAGTCGGCCGGCTGCGGCACGACGACCTGCGCCCCGAGCAGCATCGGCGCTGCGGCCTGCACGGCGGACAGCTCGGCGGCCGCCCCGAGCAGGAAGACCCGGCGCACCTCCACGCCCCGGCCGCGCAGTACGTCCATCGCGTCGGCCAGCGAGCAGAGCATGCCCTCGAACGCGGCCCGCGCCAGGTGCTCCGGCTTCATCGACTCCCGGCGAAGGCCGGTCAGGGTGCCCGCGGTGTGCGGCAGCGCGGGGGTCTTCTCGCCCTCCAGATAGGGCAGAAGGACCAGTCCGTGCGCGCCCGGCGTCGACTTCAGGGCGAGCTCCGAGAGCCCGTCCAGGTCGGTGCCGAGCAGATCGGCGGTGCCACGGAGGGCACGTACCGCATTCAGCGTGTGGACGACGGGCAGGTGCATCCCCGTCGCGTCGGCGAAGGAAGTGATCATTCCGCTCGGGTCGGCAAGCGCCTCGTGATGCACGGCCATGACGGACCCGGAGGCCCCGAGCGACACCACGGCGTCACCCACGCCGATGCCGAGCCCGAAGGCGGCGGCCATCGTCTCGCCGGTGCCGGCCGAGATCAGCAGCCCCTCCGGCGTGGTCCCGGCGGCCTCGGCGGGACCGAGCACCTCGGGCAGCGCTATCTGGTGGCCGAGCGCCAGCTCGACCAGATCGGGGCGGTAGGCGCCGGTCGAGGCCGACCAGTAGCCGGTGCCGGAGGCGCCGCCGCGGTCCGCAGTGCGGCGCGCCGGACGGCCGAGGAGCTGCCACACCAGCCAGTCGTGCGCCTGCAGCACCATCGCGGTGCGCTGCGCGGCGTCCGGCTCGGTCTTCGCCAGCCAGCGCAGCTTGGTGATCGGATGCGGCGCCCCGGGCACCGAGCCCACGGCCTCGGCCCAGGCCTGCCGCCCGCCGAGCGCGTCGACCAGATCGACGGCCGCGACCTGGGCCCGCTTGTCCCCGCCGACGATCGCGGGGCGCACGGTGTTGCCCTGTGCGTCCAGCGGCACCACGGCGTTCTGCTGCGCGGAGACCCCGATGGCCTGCACGCCTTCCAGGAGCCCGCCGCCGGCGGCCTCACCGAGCGAGAGCAGCCAGGCCTGCGGATCGATGTCCGAAGGCCGGCCCTCCACCGGATGCGGCGCATAGCCCTGCCGCAGCACGGCACCCGTATCCGAGTCGCACACGACGATGCGAGTGAACTCGGCAGAACTGTCCAGACCGGCGACTATCCCCATGCCTCAAGATTTTGCCCTACCGCGGGAGTGTCCTGAGCCCTTGGAGAGGCAAACCTCAGGTATTACGCCACCGGCGTCAGGTGTTGCTCGTGCCCCAGTCGTCCTCGCCGGCGCCGCCCTTGCCGTTCTTCTCCCTCAGTGAACGCACCCGGTCGGCCACCGAGTCCGGGACCTTGTCCCCGACCTTGTCGCTCACCGAGGCGAAGGCCTTGCCCGCGAACTCGCGGCCGCCCTGCGCCGCCGACTCCACGGTGTTGCGGACCGCGGGATTCTGCGAGATCTGGCGGGCGGTCTTCTTCAGTTGCTCGTAGCGCTCGCGCCCGGCCCGCGTCCCGATCACGTACCCGAGGGCCAGTCCGACGACGAACGTGAGCTTGTACCGCATGGCTGTCACCCTTCCTCTACGTCGCGTACTGGGTGCCTACCCGATACCGATTGGCGGAGCACCCCCCTGCTTGCGCTAATGTATGTGTCGCAGCGAACGTCCGCCGCCCGGGAAACCCCAGGTAGGTGGCTTCGTCGCAACGAGACGATCCCCTGTAGCTCAATTGGCAGAGCAGCCGGCTGTTAACCGGCAGGTTACTGGTTCGAGTCCAGTCGGGGGAGCTCGGTCTCCCATAGCTCAATTGGCAGAGCAGCCGACTGTTAATCGGCAGGTTACTGGTTCGAGTCCAGTTGGGAGAGCAGTGAAAAAAGGACCCCTTCGGGGTCCTTTTTCATGTCCGGTGGAACCGTCCTGCCTGCGACGCAGTCCTCATCGACGTGCACCGACCGCGAGCCGGTAGATGCGCAGCCGGGCAGAGCCGACCATCCGACGCAGGAGATCGTATGAGCGGCTATGCTGCGGCAGACGGCGCGTACATGTGTACGCGACACGCCGTTCCGGGGCGGTAGCTCAGCCGGTTAGAGCAGCGGACTCATAATCCGTCGGCCGTGGGTTCGAGTCCCACCCGCCCCACAAGGCAGCAGGTGCAGAAACGATGCGACCTGCGCACATGTATCCGTAAGGGCCGCCACGCAAACCGTGGCGGCCCTTATTTCACTCCAGGCCCCTCAGGGATGGAGCTCGCTCCTCAGCGCCCGTTGCAGCTCCGCCTCGTGGGTCTGCAGGAAGAAGTGGCCGCCCGGGTACTCGTGCATCGCGAAGCGGCCGCCGGCGTGCCGGGACCAGGCCTTGAGGTCGGCCTGGGTGAACCAGTCGTCCGCGCCGCCGTGCGTCGAGACGGGGCAGCTCAGCGGGGGCGGTGTGCGGTCGCCGTAGGCGTCGGCCAGGAGCATGTCCGCCCTGATGACCGGCATCGCCATCTCCATGAAGGCGTCGTCGTCCAGGAGTTCGGCGGGGGTGCCGCCCATCTTGCGCAGCACCTCGCGGAATTGGGCGTCGGGGAGCCGTGCGTCCGAGTCCGTGACGGGCGCGGACGACGGGGCGCGGTACGCCGCCACCGCCAGGTGGGCCGGCGGTCGGCCCGTTGCTTCGAGGCGGGTGGCCGCCTCGAAGGCCAGGGCCGCGCCGAAGCTGTGGCCGAACAGGGCGAAGGGCCCGTCGAGCCGGTCGTCCATCGTGGCGAGGATGTCGTCCACGAGGGCGTCGAGGTCCGTGGGCAGGGGATCGCGGATGCGGGTCCCGCGGCCGGGCAGCTCGATGGGGCAGACGTCGATGCCGGCCGGGAAGGCCCGCTGCCAGCCCCGGTAGACGTAGGACGAGCCGCCGGCGTAGGGGATGCAGAAGAGACGCAGGGACGGCTTCTCGGGGGGCGTCGGCATTACTGGTTTTCCCTGTCCTGCGGGCGGGTGGTGGCGGCCGGGTCCTCGGCCTCGGTGGCCGGGGGGAGGCCGGTGACGTAGGCGGCCAGGCCGCCGGCCGTGGGCTGCTCGAACATCGCGACCAGGGGGAAGCGGCGGTCCAGGGCCGTCTGCAGCAGGCGGTGCAGGCGGACCATGGCGACGGAGTCGACGCCCAGGTCGAGCAGATGGTCGTGCAGGGCGAGGGCGGTGAGGCCCGGCTCGGTGCGGAGTACGGCGAGGATCTTCGCCTCGGTCTCCGTGTGGGCCGCGTCGTCGGGCTCGGTGGGTTCCGGCTCGGCGGCTTCGGCCAGTTCCCGCAGCGCCTCGCGGTCGAGCTTGCCGCGCGAGGTCAGGGGGAGGCGGTCGGCCTCGACGAAGGTGGCGGGGACCAGGTAGTCGGGCAGGGTCGCGGCCAGGGCGGACCGGAGGGTGTCGGTCAGGGAGACCTCCGGGGCCGGTGCCTCCTCGGGGTCGGGGGACCCGCCGAGCATCCCGTGCAGCACCTCGTGGTCGTCGTCCAGGGCGAGGGCCGTGCGCAGGGCCTCGGTCGGGTGCAGCACGCCCACCTGGCACAGGCCGAGCCCTAGCTCCGGCGCCGCGCTGTCCAGCAACTGCGCCATCAGGCCCGCCTCGATCAGACAGAAGTCGCGTGCCCGGCTGCCGTACAGCGGCTCGATCGCCGAGCGGCGGGCGACGAAGAGGAGGGTGAACGCGGCTGAATCCGCGATGAGTTGGTTGTCCGGCGTGTGGACCCCGGGGTCGATCGTGGCGCCGGTGGTCAGGGCGACCAGGCGGTGGCGGTGCGGGTCCAGGTAGTACGTGCCGCCGTCGAGGCCGGCGATGCGGCCGGGGGCGATGTGCACGTACGTCTGGACCGGGTAGAGGCCGCCGGCGGAGGCGTAGCGGTATTTCAGGGTGCCGGTGGCGTCCTCGTACGCGCCGAGGACGCCGAGGAGTCCGGCGAAGGCGTCGACCGCGAGCGGGTCGGGGGCGAAGGTGCGCCGGCTGGTGCGGGCGGGCGGGTTCGCGGTGGGCAGCACGAGCCGGTCGGCGGCGGCCGGGAGGTCCGTACGCAGGCCGGGACGGCTCGCCTTGAAGGCGAGGCGGCCGAGGGGGTCGGTCAGGACGCCCTCGCCGAGGTCGGCCCGGTAGGTGGCGGGGGTGGTCCTGGCCTGTGCGGCCGGTCTGTCGGGGGCGGCCGTTGGTGGGTGGCTCGTGTGGGGGGTGGGGTGGGTTGGCTTGGTGGTCAAGGGGTTCAGGGGGGCGGGCGCGGTGTCAGGGTGGAGGTCGGCCCGGTAGGTGAGCGGGGTGGTCCCGGGTTGTGTGGCTGGTGGGGTCTCGGGGACGATCACGGCTGCGAGGCGGCGGGTGCCGCGGGTGGAGCCGATGACTGTGACGGCCGCCGCCCGTACCTCGGGGCGGCGCAGCAACGCCGCCTCGATCTCGCCCAGTTCGATGCGATGGCCGCGGATCTTGACCTGGAAGTCCTCGCGGCCGAGGATCTCGATCTCGCCGGACGGGAGCCAGCGGCCCAGGTCGCCCGTGCGGTACAGGCGGCGGCCGGAGGCGGGGTCGGTGACGAAGGACGCGGCGGTGCGTTCCGGGTCTCTCCAGTAGCCGTCGGCCAGGCCGGTGCCGCCGATGTGGATCTCGCCGGTGACGCCGACCGGGCAGTGCTCCAGGCGGTCGTTGAGGACCTCCATCGTCTGGTTGCGCAGGGCGGTGCCGTACGGGATCGAGTCGCGTCCGGCATCGTCCTCGGTCACCACGTGGGCGACCGACCAGATCGCGGCCTCCGTGGCGCCGCCCGCCGACGTGACCCGGGCGGCGGGGGCCGCGGACCGGATGCGGGCCGGCAGGTCGACCGGGATCCAGTCGCCGGAGAGCCACACCTCGCGCAGCGTCCGCAGGGCGGGCGGGGCCGGGGCGTCGCCGATGTGCTCGACGAGCATCTGCATCAGGGCCGGGACCGAGTTCCACAGGGTGACCCGGTGCTCGGCCATCAGGGCCAGCCAGCGGGCCGGGTCGGTGACGGCCGAGGGTGCGGGCAGGACCAGGGCCCCGCCCCGTCCGAGGACGGCGAAGATGTCCGCCACGGACAGGTCGAACCCGAGCGCCGACAACCCCAGCACCCGGTCATCGGCGTTGAGTTCGCAGCGGTCAGCGAAGTCCAGGCAGGTGTTCAGGGCCGCGCGGTGCGAGACCGCGACCCCCTTGGGCGTGCCGGTGGAGCCCGAGGTGTAGAGGACGTACGCGAGAGCGTCCGGCCCCTGTACCGGCTCCAGCGGCGAGTCGTCGCCGTCCTCGGTGGTCAGGTCGACGACGAGCGTGCCGACCGTGGCCGGCCAGTCGCCCCGCTCCGCCACCAGGGCGAGCCGGGCCCCCGAGTGCGCGAGCAGCCACTCCCGGCGGGCCGTCGGCAGCGCGGGGTCGACCGGCAGATACGCCGTCCCCGCCAGCTGCACCGCGACCACCGCCACGATCTGCTCGACACTCTTGCCGATCCCGACCGCCACCAACTCGCCGGTACCAGCCCCGAGTTCACGCAGTTGGCGTGCGAGTCGGCAGGCGTGTCGGTAGAGCTCGCCGTACGTCAGCTCGCGGCCCGCCCCGACGACCGCCGTGCGCTCCGGATGCGTCAGCGCCTGCTCGACCAGGTCCGTGATCAACAGCCCGTCCGGCACCTTCTCCTCGGTCGCGTTGGCCGCCTCGATCAGCGCCAACTGCCGTGCGGGCAACACCGATTCACCCTGTGCGTCCCAGGCGCCCGCCTCGTCGGCGAGGCCCCACAGCAGCCGCGTATAGGCGTCGAACATGTCGTCCAGAACGCCCGGCGGGAAGGTCTCCTCTACCGCGTCCCACTTGTAGGTGAGGTCGCCCCGGTCCTCGTACACCTGGTGGTCGAGGCGGACCTGGGGCGTCTGCGACACCGCGTACACGGTCTCGCCGAGCCAGTCCGCGCCCACCTCGCCGCCCGTGAAGTCCTGGTCGCGGCCCTGTTCGCGGGCGCTGGCGAAGACCGTCGCGGAGAAGGCGTGCGGCGGCACGTCGCGGACCCGTGCGATCTCGCGGATGACGTCCACGCCGCTGAAGAGTCGGTGGTCCATGTCCTGCCACAGTTGCCGCTGCATGCGTGCGGCGAGCGCGGTGAACCCGCCGCCGGGGCGGAGGTCGACCTCCAGGAGGGTCACCGAGGTGAAGTCGCCGATCACGCGGTCGATGTGCGGATGCAGCGGGTGGCGGTTGAAGAGCGGCACGTTGAGGGTGAAGTGGCCGCTGCGGCTCCAGGCGCCGAGGACGGTGGCGTACGCGGCGAGCTGGACGGCGGAGGGCGTGAGGCCGCGGGCGGCGGCGCGCTCCTTCACCCGGATCCAGTCGGCGGCCGGCAGGCGGTCCTGACGGCGGGTGCGCAGGGGAGTGCTGCCGGTGGGAAGTGTCCCTGCGCGCAAGGGGAGTTGGGGGTTCGGGGGGAGGGTCTCGATCCGGGTCTTCCAGTACGCGCGTGCCGTGTCGTACGCCGGTGAGTCGCGCAGCTCCTGCGCGGCGAGGACGTAGTCGCGGAACGACACGTCGAGCGGCGGGAGTTGGGCGGTCGGGTCGGCGTAGAGGTCGCCGAGCTCCAGGAAGAACAGGCGGATCGAGGCCACGTCGGCGATCAGCAGGTCGATGCCGATGTGGACGCGGGCGTGGTTGCCGTCACGGTCGCCGTCGAGCCAGGTGACGTGGATATCGAACATCGGCCAGGTGTCCAGGGGGAGGGCCTGGTGGCTCAACTCCGCGCGCAGGGCGGCCAAATGAGCCCTCTGGTCCTCGTCGGGCGCCTCGCGGAGGTCGTACTCCGTGACCGGGACCTCGCCCACCTCGGAGAGGATGCGCTGGGTGCCGTCCGAGGCGACGACGGCCCGCAGCATCTCGTGCCGGGCGACCAGGGCGGTCAGGGCGCGGCGGAGGCGGGGCAGGTCGAGGTCGGGGGAGGCGTACTCGGTGTAGAGGTGGATGGAGGTGGAGCCCAGCTCGTAGCCGCTGCTCCGGCCGACCAGATAGGCGTGCTGGATCTCGGTCAGCGGGAACGGCTCGTGGCGGGCCGAGGGGTTCGGTGTGAGCGTCGGCCGGACCAACTCCCCGGGTGTGACCGCCTCTTCGGAGGTCAGTCCGGTCGCGATCAGCCCCGCCACCGTCGGGATGCCGCCCCGGAAGAAGTCGGCGAGCGGCAGCGGCACGCCGAAGTCGCGGCTCAGGCCGTGCCGGAGTTCGACCGTGCGCAGGGACTCCAGGCCGAGGGAGGTCAGGGGGCGGTCCTCGGCGACGGAGGCCGGGTCGACGCGCAGGAGGGCGCCGACCCGGCGGCGTATCTCCGCGGTGAGGACCTGGGCGCGGAGCTCGGCGGGGAGGGCGATCACCATGTCCCGCAAGGGGCTTGCGGGGGTCTGCGGATCCTCGGCGTCGGCCGCCTCTTCCGCCGGGGCGGAGGTGACGGACGAGGTGAGCAGCGGGGTGAGTTCGCCGTCGAGGTGGGCCTGGCGGCAGGTGGTGCGGCGGATCTTGCCGCTGCCCGTCATCGGGATGTCGGCCGGGCGGACGAACACGACCGTGTGCGCCTCGACTTCCTGATCTGCGGCGACGGCGGCGCGTACCTCGGTGGCGAGGGCCGGCAGGTCGAGGTCCTCGGGGGACTCGACCGACTGGACCAGGACCAGCTGCTCGCCGCTCTCCGTGTCCACCGAGAACGCGGCCGCCGGTGCCGTCTCCAGGGCCGGGTGGGCCCTACGGGCGGCGGACTCGACGTCCTGGGGGTGGATGTTGCGGCCGCGGATGATGATGAGTTCCTTCAGCCGGCCGCAGACCACGATCTCGCCGTCCTGGGAGAAGGCGAGGTCGCCCGTGCGGACGAACGGGCCCTCGCCGTCGGCCAGTTGGCCGCCGAAGGTCTCCGTGGTCTGCTCGGGGCGCTGCCAGTAGCCCTGGTTGACGACGTCGCCGGCCACCCAGATCTCGCCGACCTCGCCGTCGGCGCACTCGGTCAGCGTCGTCGGGTCGACTACGAGCATGCGGACGCGGGGGTGCGGGGTGCCGCAGCCCACGAGCTCGGCCGTGCGGGCGGTGTCGGTCGTGGCCGGGGTCGCGCGGCCCGCCTCCAGGGCGGCCGCGTCCAGCGTGAGCCGCAGCGGGTCGGGGCCGCGGCGGCCGCTGATGCCGAGGGTGACCTCGGTGAGGCCGTAGCCGGGGAACCAGGCCTCGCGGCGGAAGCCGTGCGGGGCGAAGGCGTCGGTGAAGGCCTCGATGGTGCGGGCCTGGATGCGTTCGGCCGCGTTGAAGGCGGCGTGCCAGCGGCCGAGGTCCAGCTGTTCGCGCTGCTCGGGGGTGACGCGCTCGACGCAGCGGTCGTACGCGAAGTTCGGGCCGCAGCTGAAGACCGGGGCCTGTGCGTCGGATATCGCCTTCAGCCAACGGAAGGGTTCGGCGACGAAGTCGTCCGGGGTGAGGACGGTGCAGTGGCCGCCGACGAACTGGGACATCGTGACCGTGCCCGCGATGCCGAGCGCGTGGTACACGGGCATCCAGGTCACCACGTCGGCGCCGTCCGGGAGTTCGGCCAGGTCGCGGAAGACGCGCAGCTGCTCCAGGAGGTTGTCGCGGGTGACCATGACGCCCTTGGGGGTGCCGGTCGAGCCCGAGGTGTACTGAAGCAGGGCCAGGTCGTGGCCGTCCGCGTCCGGAGGCGTCCACAGGTCGGGCGCAGCCGGTACGTCGCTCGCGTCGGCGTCGACCTCGATCCAGTCCGGTCCCTGGGGGGCGCCGCCCTCGGCCCAGATCCGGCGCAGCTCCGCCGTCCGGCCGCGCGGGGCCACGACTGCCGCGACCTCGGCGTCCTTGCCCATCTGCACGAAGCGTTCGGCGAGCGCGCCGCCCGTGCCTTCCTTGGGCGGCGCGCATGCCACCGCCGCGGCACCCGCGTACAGACAGCCGAACAGGCCCACCACGAAGGCCGGACCGGGCGGCAGCAGAAGCAGTACGCGTCCGCGCCGTGCGCCACGTTCGGTGAGGGCGACCGCCAAGGCGCGGGCGCGGGAGTCGAGTTCCCCGCGGGTCAGGCGGACCGGCGGCAGTTCGAGTCCGGAGTGCTCATCGAAGCGGGGAAAGGTGAAGGCCGTCTCCTGCGGGGCCTTCTCGGCAGGGCGGCGGAGGCTTTCCAGCAGGCCCTCCGTCGGATGGCCGGGGCGGTGCAGGCGACTGACGGACATGAACTCCCCTATTTCGGAAGGCAGGTGACACTGCTGGTCAGGGCCCCTGTGGCAGGTGGTGCCGCTGGGGCCGCGCAGTTGGGGACGAGAGTAATGGGCGCTATCCGAAAGCATGTGCGGGAGGTTCGGGTCGGACAGGCCTCAGAGGGGTGACTGCCAGGTCAGCGTCGTACCCGCAACGCCCTCGCCGTCACCCTCGCCGCCGCTGTCGCCGCCCTCGGCGGCCGCGTCCCTGGCCCCGTCGTCGTACACCGTGAGCCGTACCCCGTCCCGCCCGTCCGGCAGTCGGGCCGCCGCGTCGACCGTGATCTCGATGCGGGACACCTCCGGGCGGCGCGAGGCCGTCTCCAGGGCGCGTCGCAGGTTGGTCAGCAGATGCCCCGCCGTGCGCTCCCCGATGCGGCTGTCCACCGCCCCCGTGAACTGCGCGGACGGCTGGAACCCGAGCACCGCCGCGACCCCCGCCGCCTCCCGCAGGACCTTGCCGCGAAAGCTGGTCGGGGCGTCGGCGGGCGGCTGCTGCAGGGCGAAGATGGCCGTACGCACCTCCTGGATGGTCGAGTCCAGCTCGTCCACCGCCTTGCCGATGGTGTCCTCGACGTCCGTGAGCTGGGCCCGGCGCTTGGCGGCGTCCAGCATCATCCCGGTGGCGAACAGGCGCTGCACCACCAGGTCGTGCAGATCGCGGGCGATCCGGTCCCGGTCCTCGAACACCGCGAGGCGCTCCCGGCTCTCCTGCGCGTCCGCGAGGACCAGGGCGAGCGCGGCCTGCTGGGCGAAGTGGCCGGCGAGGACGCGCTCCGTCGCCGTGTAGGTGCGGGCGCCGATCCTGCGGGGCAGGGCGAGGGTGCCGATCAGTCGGCCCTCGGCCTGCAGGGGCAGCAGCATGCTCGGGCCGAAGCGGGCGCGTACCGGCGTAGTCATCCGCGGGTCGGTCGACGAGTCCTCGACGAACACCGCCTCGCCGCCCAGGAGTTGATCCAGGACCGGGCTGCCGGGGGAGATGGTCGTGCCGACCAGGTCGCCGGGGTCCCCGTGCGTGGAGGCCGTGACGATCTCCATGCCGCCGTCGACCGTGGGCTGCAGGATCACCCCGGCCGCGGCGTCCGCGAGCTTCCTGGCCTGCTCGGCCACGACCATCAGGGCATCGGTCGGCGACTTCCGGGACAGCAGCGCCGTGGTGACCGCGGCGGCGCCCTCGATCCAGCGCTCGCGCTGCCGCGCGGCCTCGTACAGCCGGGCGTTGCCGATCGCGATGCCGGCCTGCGCGGCGAGGATCCGCAGGAGCTGCTCGTCCTCGGCGGTGAACGCTGCGCCGTGCCTCTTGTCGGTGAGATAGAGATTGCCGAACACCTCGGCGCGCACCAGGACCGGGACGCCGATGAAGCTGCGCATGGGGGGATGCCCGGCGGGCATTCCGCACGAACGGGGGTCCTCGGTGAGATCGGTCAGCCGCAGCGGCTTCGGGTCCTTGATGAGTACGCCGAGCAGCCCGGCGTCGCCGCACGGGAGGCGCCCGATCGCGGCCCGGGTCGCCTCGTCCATGCCCGCGGTGAACAGCTCGGTGAGCCGCCCCTGCGCCGGGTCGACGACGCCGAGCGCCCCGTACGCCGCGTCCGTCAGCTCGGCCGCGGCGTCCACCAAGTGCTTCAGTGTGGCCCGTAGTTCGAGGTCCGTGCCGACGCTGAGGACCGCCTCCAGGAGCGGCACCCTCGGGCCGTCGACCGGACCTGGGACCGGACCTTCGCTCACGCGGCTTCCTGGCCGCTGACCGGGCGGCCCCGCGCCCAGTCCACCAGGCCGAGCAGCGAGTACAGCGCCCAGGCCCCTTCGAGCAGCAGGAACCCCCACTGCTCGCCGGCCGCCGCCTCGATGGTGAGGAGCGAGGAGCCGATGAAGTTCAGCCAGAGATGACCGGCCGAGCCGAAGGCGACCCGGCCGGACTGGGCGAGCACGAACGACACCAGGATCAGGGCGGCGCCGATGAGCTGGATGGACATGGCCATGGGGTGCGCTCCTCTCCTGGTCCTGGTGTCGGTGTTGCGGTCACTGGGCCAGGGGGTCCAGGTGCATCGGGGCGACCTTGCCCTCCAGGAGCGCGCCCAGGCCCAGGATCGCGCACACGTCGGGGCGTTCCGCGATGGCCACCGGCATGCCCGTGGCGCTGCGCAGCATCGTGTCCAGGCCGGGCAGCAGCGCGCTGCCGCCGACCATCATGATGCCCCGGTCGGCGAGGTCGGCCACGAGGTCCGGCGGGCAGTTCCGCAGCACCTTGCCGATGCCGTCGAGCACGGCGGTCAGCGGGGTGTGGATGGCATCGCGTACGGCGGCCGTCTGGACCTGCACCGAGCGGGCGAGGCCGGTGGCCACGTCGCGGCCGTGGATCTCCGTGCTCTCCGGGCCGTGCGAGGTCAGGCCGTTGCCGCTCAGCGCCAGCTGCAGCGGGCGCACCGACTGGCTCGGCAGCACCAACTCGTGCTGGTGGCGCAGGTGTTGCAGGATCGCGTGGTCGATCGCGTCGCCGCCCACCGCCATCCGCTCGGCGGTGACGATCGAGCCCATCGAGAGCACCGCGACCTGGGTGGTCGCCGCACCGCACACCATGATCATGGTGGCCTCGGGCTGTTCCACGGGCAGGCCGCAGCCCACGGCTGCCGCGATCAGGGTGTCCACGAGCTCTACGCGGCGGGCGCCCAGGCCCACCAGCGTCTCGGTCGCCGCGCGCTGGGCGAGCGGGTCGGCGTCGTGCGGGGTGCAGACCGCGGCACGCAGGCGGGGCTTGCGGCGCAGGGCGCGGCGGAGCTTGTCGTCCAGGAGCTGGCTGAGCATGCGGCGGGCCATCTCGATGTCGACCACCGTGCCGCCGGACACCGGCCGCACCACCCGGATGTAGCCCGGGGTGCGGCCCGTCATGCGCTCGGCGAACTCGCCCACGGCGATCAGGGCGCCGGTCTTGGTGTTGACGGCGGCGACGCTGGGCTCGTCCACGACGAGCCCGGCCCCCTTCACGTAGACCCGCGTACGCGCGGCCCCCAGATCGACGGCGACGTGGCAGCGGCGTAGCTGCTCAAGGCTTACGGTCATGGCAGAGCCTCCCGAGAGCGCAGACCGTGTACGGGGCCGCGGGTGCGGTCCCTTACGCATCGTCAGGTGAGGCCCGGTGAGGCGCGCGTTGGGGTGCGCCGTTCGGGCTCGGCGAACGGGGACGGCAACCTTCGGCCATTTGCTGGAGCCACCATTCGCCGCACAGGCCCTCAGGCGTGGGCCAGAGCCTCAACTCTCCGTCGGTTTCCGGCCGTTGATGTTGAAACTCCGTCACATGCCGTGTTGTTACGGTCACCCTGTGGATGGAAATGTCCCCGGAAGACGCATGGGGCTCAGTCGTCGGAGCCGGAGCGAGCGGCCGGTCTGGGGTGACGGAAGGGGGTCCCGGCGTCTGCTGGGGGACAGGTGGTTGCGTTTGGGAACCACTTGGTGCAGCGAATGGCTGGTGCCCGCCACGGGTGGGTGGTGGGCACCTGAGGGACGGGGGCCAGGCAGAGGGAGGGGTCATGCGGACGAGGAAGCTGCCGAACGACCGGCTGCGCGCACTGATGGCCGAGGCGGGCCTGAGCGGTGCCGAGCTGGCCAGGGCCGTCAACGCGCGCGGTGCGGAACTGGGGTTCAGCGTCTCGTACGACCGCTCGACCGTCTCCCACTGGCTCACCGGAACCCGGCCGAGGCCGCCCGCCGGACAACTGCTCGCCGGGGTGTTCTCCCAGCGTCTCGAGCGCGCAGTGGGCGGCATCGAGCTCGGTCTGTCGGACGTCGGGCAGGGGGCCTTTCCTGTGGGGGGATCGGCCTGCCGACCGGCGGACGACTGTGCCTGCGCGTCGGACTCCGCGCGAGGCCTGACCGAGTTGCTCGGCCGGCACCAGGACCCCGTCAAGCTGCGTCGACTGCGCCAACTGGCGTATCGGCGCGTGCAGTTGGCGGACCTGGTGGGGGAAGGGGGAGCGGGCGCCGGCCGTGGGGGTCCGGCGCCCGCAGGACGCTGCGCGGCGGTGGCGGAGATCGACGGAGTGCTGGAGCGGTACGGGGGCGGGCGGGCGCGCGAACTGGTGGTGGCGCGGCTGCAGGAAGCCCTGGCCGGCCCCGCGTTCGAGGAGGCCGAGCCCGCCGCGCTCGCCGCGGCCGCCGGGCTGTGCCGGATGCTCGGGCGGTGCTGGATGGACGAGTTGGGGCACGGTGCGGCGCAGGGCGCCTTCGGGCTCGCGCTGTCCTTCGGCTGTGCGGCACGGCGGCCGGTGCTGCGGGCGCTGGTGCTGCGGGACCTGAGCGTGCAGGCCCTGGAGTGCGGGCAGCCCGCCGAGGCGCTGGTGCTCGCCGAGGCGGCGGTGGGGCTCGGCGGAGCCCTGGCCGGGCCCGGGGGGCGGGCGTATCTGTACGGCCAGCGAGGGGTGGCGCGGGCGGTGCGCGGGGATCGGTGCGGCGCGTTCAAGGACATCGATCTGGCCGAGCGGTGGGCCGATCGGGGGGACGCGGAGTGCGGGGCGTATCCGCTGGGGGCGCTGGTGCATCAGCGGGCCCGGATCCATCGGGCGCAAGGGGATGTGCGGCGGGCCGTGTCGGCGCTGGAGCTGTCGCTGGCGCTGCGGGGGCCTGCGGAGCACCGGACGCGGGCGTTGTTGCGGATCGAGCTCGCGGAGCTTCGGCTGGTGCTGGGGGAGGGGGACGGGGCCGGGGAGTTGTTGCGGCTGGTGCCCTCGGGGATGGCGGAGCTTCGGTCTGCGCGGGTTGCCGCGGGGGTTGCTGCGCTGCGGCGTCGGGTGTTTGTGCCTCGTCGGCGGGTGGTTGCTGCGAGGTAGTGAGGCTTGTCCCTCCTGGGTCGCGTTCCCGCCTGGGTCGCGGGGGCTCTGCCCCCGGGCCCCCGGTCCTCAGGGGCCGGGCGGGCTTCGTTGGGGGTCGGGTTTTGGGCTTGCGGCGCTGGGGGTGGGGTCGGCCCTGACGCAACGGCTTGCGGCGCCAGGGGTGGGGTGGCCCTGAGGCAATGGCGTGCGGCGCCGTGGTGGGCCGGGGCAGCCCAGACTCAATGGCGTGCGGCGCCGTGGTGGGCCGGGGCCCTGCTTTCACGGCGTGCGGCACCTTCGGGCTGTGCCCACCCTCCCCCAAGCTCTCGGCTTCGCTCGAGCAGGGGGGACCCCCCTCGCCCTGCGGAACGCCTGCCCACAGCGGGGGGCGGGAATGGGTGGGGAGGCCTGCCTATAGCGGGGGGCGGGGTGGGGATAGTTGAGGAGGCCTGCCCGCAGCGGGGGCGGGGCAGGCGGGCGGCGGCCGGTGCGGCGAGGGCTGGGATGGGGTTCGCAGCGGGCCTTGGTGGCCGCCCCGGTCGGGTGTAAGGGGCACGCGTTAGCATCCCCTGTGACCAGCGCGACCTCAGGCCAGGAAGGCCAAACGGACTCATCCGGCATACCCGGCCAAGCCGGCGACCCCTCCCGAGGTCCCGTCCAAGTCGGAGACTCTTCCCCGGGGCCTGTCCAAGCCGGAGACCTTTCCCCGGGGCCCGCCCAACCCGCACCCGTCAAGCGCCCCCGCATCCTCGCCGACCTCACCCCCCTGCGCACCTCCAAGGACTACCGTCGGCTCTGGGTCGGGAACACCGTGTCGTGGCTGGGGCAGGCCATGACCGCGCTGGCCGTCTCGTTGCAGGTGTACGAGATCACCGGGTCGAGCTTCTCGGTGGGGCTCGTGGGGGTGTTCTCGCTGGTGCCGCTCGTCGTGTTCGGGCTGTACGGCGGGGCGATCGCCGACACCTTCGACCGGCGCAAGCTGGGGCTCGTCACCGCCGCGGGGCTGTGTGCGCTGTCGGTCGTGCTCGCCGTGGCCGCGTTCGCCGGGTATCACCGGGTGTGGCTGCTCTACACGGTCGTTGCGCTGCAGGCCGCGTGCATGGCGCTCAACTCGCCGGCCCGGACCTCGATGATTCCCCGGCTGCTGCCGCCCGAGCAGTTGCCCGCCGCCAATGCGCTCGGGTCCATGACGACCACCTCGGGCACGATGGTCGGGCCGATGGTGGGCGGTCTGGTGGTGGGGTTCTGGGGGTATCAGGCGGCCTATCTGATCGATGCCGTCACCTTCACCGCCGCGCTCTATGCCATGTGGCGGCTGCCCGCCATGAAGCCCATCCGGAGTGCGGGCGACGGGGCCAAGCGGGCCTCCGTCCTGGACGGGCTGCGGTTTCTCGGTACGCGGCCCAATGTGCGCATGACGTTCTTCACGGACATGTGCGCCATGGTCCTCGCGCATCCTCGGGCCCTGTTCCCGGCCGTCGCGGTGCTGTGGTTCGGCGGGGACGCGAAGACGGCGGGGATGCTGGTCGCCGCGCCCGCCGTGGGGGCGCTCCTCGGCGGGGTGTTCTCCGGATGGTTCGGGCGGATCCAGCGGCACGGGCTGGCGATCCTGCTGTCCGTCGCCGCTTGGGGCGTCGCCATCGCCGTCTTCGGGCTCACCCGGAATCTGTGGCTCGGCATGTTCTTTCTCGCCCTCGCCGGGTGCGCCGACACCATCTCGATGGTGTTCCGCGCGACCATGCTGCAGGCCGCCACCCCGGACGACATGCGGGGCCGGCTGCAGGGCGTGTTCATCGTGGTCGTCGTGGGCGGGCCGCGGCTCGGGGACTTCCTCGCCGGGTCGGTCGCGGACCTCACGTCGCCGAAGGTTGCCATCACGGGAGGCGGGCTCGCGTGTGTGGTCGCGGTCGGGTTGCTTGCCCTGAAGTGGCGGGCTTTCGCCCGGTATGACGCGCGGGCGCCGCAGGCGTAGGGGCCCGACCCCGCCCCCTCCGGGGCAACCCCCGGTCCGCTCCCCGCACTTGGCAAATAGCTGCCATGGCGGTTTCCCGCCCGCTCCCGTCAACATCCCCGCAACACTCGCCCCCTGACACTCTTCCCAGCACTCGGGCCCCACCCCCGGCCCGGGACCGTCGAGGGAGAGGGCACCCAACGATGACCAGAGCACCCGCGCGGCGCAGAGCCAGGCTGCTGACGGCCACGCTCGCGCTCGCACTGCTCCCGGCCGGCCAGGCCATGGCCGGGCCGGACGCGGCCCAGGCCCCGGCGGACGCGCCGGCGAAGGCGACCGCCGTGGCCCGCGCCGCGCAGACCGTCACGCTCATCACCGGCGACAAGGTCACGGTCACCGAACTCGGCGACGGCAAGAAGTCCGTGGCGGTCGAGCGGCCCAAGGGCGCCACCGGCGCGGTGCGGACCCAGACGTCGAAGGACGGCGCCAACATCAGCGTCGTACCGGACGAGGCGCGTCCGTATCTGGCCTCCGGCAAGCTCGACAAGCGGCTCTTCAACGTGAGCGAGCTGATACGTCAGGGGCTCGCGGACGCCAAGGGCCACAAGGCGGACGGGCTCCCGCTCATCGTCACGTACGGCAAGGCGGCGCGGAGCGCCGCGACCCCCGAGGGCAGCGACAAGGTCCGCTCCCTGCCGAGCATCAACGGCACGGCGGTCGAGGCGGAGAAGAACGCCGAGCTGTGGCGCACGGTCACCGAGGACGGGGCCCGCACCCGGACCTTCGACGAGGGGATCGCCAAGATCTGGCTCGACGGCCGCGTCGAGGCCGACATGGCCGAGTCCAACGCCCAGATCGGCACCCCCAAGGCGTGGGAGGCCGGGCTCACCGGCAAGGGCGTCAAGGTCGCCGTCCTCGACACCGGCGCGGACCTCACCCACCCCGACCTCAAGGACCGGGTGAGCCAGTCCAAGTCCTTCATCGAGGGCGAGGAAGTCGCCGACAAGCAGGGGCACGGCACCCACGTCAGCTCCACCGTCGGTGGCTCCGGCGCGGCGAGCGACGGCAAGGAGAAGGGGGTCGCGCCGGGCGCCGAGCTCGCCATCGGCAAGGTCCTCGCCAACAACGGCGAGGGCTACGACTCGCAGATCATCGCGGGCATGGAGTGGGCCGCGAAGGACGTCGACGCCAAGGTCGTGTCCATGAGCCTCGGTTCGCGCGAGCCGAGCGACGGCACCGACCCGATGGCGCAGGCCGTCAACACGCTCACCAAGGACACCGGCGCGCTCTTCGTGATCGCGGCGGGCAACTCGGGCACGCCCGGCTCCATCGGCTCGCCCGGTGCCGCCGACTCCGCGCTGACCGTCGGCGCGGTCGACTCCACCGACCAGGCCGCGTACTTCACCAGCAAGGGCCCCCGCCGCGGCGACTACGCCCTCAAGCCCGACCTGTCCGCCCCCGGCGTCGGCATCGTCGCGGCCCGCTCCCAACTCGTCGCCGGTGAGGGCTTCTACACCGACATGAGCGGTACGTCGATGGCGACGCCGCACATCGCGGGCGTCGCCGCCCTGCTCGCCGAGAAGCACCCGGACTGGACGGCGCAGCAGCTCAAGGACGGGCTGATGTCGACGTCCAAGACGCTCACCGACTCGCCGTACGACCTCGGCGCGGGCCGCGTCTCCGTGCCCGACGCGATCGACGCGAAGGTCACCGCGACGGGCAGCGTCGACTTCGGCTACTACAGCTGGCCGTACGAGGACAACAAGCCGGTGACGAAGACCGTCACCTACACCAACTCCTCCGACCAGGCAGTGGAGTTGACCCTCGCCGCCGAGGGCGCCCCGGAGGGTGCCGTCACCCTCGCCGACGCCAAGCTCACCGTCCCCGCGCACGGCACCGCGCAGACCACCGTCACCGGCGACGGCGCCAAGGCCCCGGTCGGCAACCTCGGCGGGCACATCACCGCCAAGGCCGGCGACGCGACGGTCGCGCACACCGCGTTCGGCCTGGTCAAGGAGGACGAGCGGTACACCCTCACGGTCAACGTCAAGGACCGCGACGGGGCCGGGGCCAAGTCCCTGCTGAACATCCTCAAGCTGGCCGAGGGCTCGGAGCCGTACCAGGAGGAGGTCGGCGACTCCGGCACCCTGAAGCTGCGCCTGAAGCCCGGCACGTACTCGCTCAGCTCCTTCGTCGACGTACGCGGCAGCCACGGCAAGGACTCCCTCGGCATCGGCTTCCTCGCCGAGCCCGAGGTCAAGCTCGACCGGGACCGTGAAATCACCCTGGACGGGCGCAAGTTGCGCGAGGTCAAGGCCGACGTCGACAAGCGCACCGAGACCCGCCAGCTGCTCATGGAGTACAGCCAGACCGGCGCGGGCACCGGCATCGGCGGCACCGTCCAGGTCCCGCTGACCTTCGACTCCATCTTCGCGGCACCCACCCGTAAGCCGTCCACGGGCGACTTCGAGTACCGGACCGTGTGGCGCCTGGGCAAGCCGCTCCTGTCCGTCGAGGCGGCGGGCCGGCGGCTCGAAGGGGTCACCGTGCAGGGCGGCGGCACCATCCTGAACGGCGGGCTGAAGCTGCCCGTCGTGAACGCGGGCAACGGCACCCCGGCCGCGTACGAAGGAAAGGACGTCAAGGGCAAGGCAGTTGTCGTCAAGGCCGACGGCACGGCCGAGGCCTGGCAGCTGGGGCAGGCCGCGCAGGACGCGGGCGCCAAGGCGCTGTTCGTCACGGATGAGACCCCCGGGCGGCTGATGGACTGGTTCGGCACCGAGGGGTACGAGGACCGGCCGCTGCACATCGGCACCGTCAACGCCGCGGACGGGGCCAGGCTGATCGCCGCCGCCCGCGACGGCCGCAAGCTGGAACTCGAAGGCACCCAGTACACCCCGTACGTCTACGACCTGTCCGAGGGCCACAAGGGCGCGATCCCGAACCGCGACCTGACCTTCGAGCCGGGCAAGCGCGAACTGGCCGTCCTGGACAGCAAGTTCCACGCCACCAAGCCCGCACCGGGCGGCGAGTTCCGCTACTCCATCACCGACACCTTCCCGGTCGGCATCGGCTTCCCCGAGAAGATCGCCTACCCGCGCGAGCGCACCGACTACGTGTCCACCGGCCCCGGCCAGCTCTGGCACCAGTCGGTCACCAACGGCCCGGGCGTGATCGAGGAGCGCTCCGGCACCGTGCCGTACAAGGGCGGCAGCCGCACCGAACTCAACTGGTTCAAGCCCGTCCTGCACCCGTGGCTCGGCACCGGGCTCGGCTGGGGCCAGCAGCGCTACGGCAACAACCTGCAGTTCAACACGCCGGGTTGGGGCGACTCCGGCCCCGACCACACGGGCTTCGGCGACGTCTGGGACAGCGAGTCTGGGCTCACGCAGTTCACCGAGGTGTACGTCGACGGGGTCCAGGTCGACCGCAAGATGAGCTCGGGCGCCTACGCCTGGGGCGACGAGGACGGCGTCACGTCCGAGGAGCAGGACTTCAAGGTCGTCACGGACACGACCAGCGACCCCGAGCGCTGGCGCCTGTCCACGAAGGGCCACTCCGAGTGGACCTTCAAGTCGTCCGAGACCCCCGAGGACCGCTACACCTTCCTGCCCCTGCTGAACCTCGGCTTCGACGTCGACACCGACCTCACGGGCAACGTCCGGGGCGGGCAGCGCCTGCCGGTCGGGATCTTCGCCGAGTACGTCAAGGGCGCGGAGGGCACCGGAAAGATCACGGGCGGGACCCTGGAGGTGTCGTACGACGACGGCAAGAACTGGACCTCCGTCCGGCTCGGCGGGTCGGGCACGTCCTGGAAGGGCACGCTGAAGGTCCCGGCGAGCGCCGACTTCATCTCGCTGCGGGCCTCCGCCAAGGATGACCAGGGCGGTTCCGTGAAGCAGGAGATCATCAGGGCGGTCGGGGTCAAGTAGCCTCGTACGACCGCCGGTTCGGCCCGGTACGGCGGCACTCCACTGATGTGGGTGTGCCCCGTGCCGGGCCGATTCCGTGGCGGTCGTGACAGTCGTGGCGGTCATGACGGAGTTGCCCGCACGAGGGGAGCCAAGGGCTCCGCTGCGCGGATAATGGAAGCAACGGAACCAGTGGGAGGGTCCCGTGCCAGGTCGTGGGCAAGTGCGGGAGCGTGGCAATCTGCCGGACGAGGCGACCCCGTTCATCGGGCGGGCCGCCGAACTGCGCGATGTCTCCGCCCTGTTCGCCGAGGACCGGTTCGTCACCCTCACCGGGCCCGGCGGTGTCGGCAAGACCCGCATAGCGCTCCGCGCCGCCGCCGCACTCACCGGTCAACTCGCGGACGGCGCCTGGCTGGTCGAGCTGTCGGCCGTCCTGCACGGCCGCCACGTGGCGCAGGCCGTGTCCCGCGCCCTCGGGGCCGCCGACCAGACGTCCCGCCCGCTGCTCGACGTACTCGTCGACTATCTGCGCGGCCGCGAGCTGCTGCTCGTCCTGGACACCTGCGAACACCTCGTCGAGGAGTGCGGCCGCCTCGCCCGGCTGCTGCTCGACGCCGCGCCCGGCCTGCGCATCCTCGTGACCAGCAGACAGGCCCTCGACGTCCCCGGTGAGCGCGTCCTGACCATCGGCCCGATGGAGACCGCCCTCGGCGGCGACGCGATCACGATGCTCCGCGCCCGCATCCAGGAGGCCTCGGCCGCCGGGACCCTCAGACGGCACAGCAACCATGAACTCGCCCAGGTCTGCGCCCTGTTAGACGGCATCCCGCTGGCCCTCGAACTGGCCGCAGCCCCGCTGCGGACCATGCCGGCCGACCTCTTCATCGGGCACCTCGCCCGCAGGATGTCCGTGCTGTCGCCCGACGGCTTCGACGAGCCGAGCGCACCCGACCACCTCGACGACACCGGGCAGCTCGCCACGCGTTCCCGCCATGCGGGGCTGCGTACCACCATCGGCTGGAGCCACGAGTGGTGCACCAGCGAGGAGCGGCTGCTCTGGGCCCGGCTCGCGGTGTTCCCCGGCAGCTTCGACATACTCGCCGTCGATTTCGTGTGCACCGGCGACCCGCTGTTCGGCTTCGACCTCACCGACGTACTGAACTCCCTGATCGCCAAGTCCATCGTGCTGCGCGAGGGCGTCGCGGGCGCCCGCCGCTACCGGATGCTCGACACCATCCGTGAGTACGGCGCCGAATGGCTGGAGCGGATCGGCGAGGCCCGCCGGCTGCGGCTGCGCCACCGCGACTACTACCGCCACCTGGCGATGAGCGGGTACGAGGAGTGGATCGGCCCCGACCAGCCGGCCTGGTGCGCGCGGATGACCGTGGAACTGCCCAATCTGCGTGCCGCCATGGACACCTGCCTGGACACGTCGGTGGGCGCGTCCCTCGACATGGCCGGCGACCTGCTCTTCTTCTGGTTCTGCTGCGGCCACCTCCGCGAGGGCCGGCACTACACGGAGGCGGCCCTCGCGCTGGATCCCACCTATGAGGGCGGGCGGGCCAGAGCCCTTTGGTCGTGCGGGCTGCTCGCCATGGGGCAGGGCGATCTCGACGATGCCCTGCAGCTGGCTGTGGGCGGGCAGGACCTCGCCGAGCGCGTCGACGACGAGATGGCGGCGGCGGGCTCGCTGTACGTGCAGGCGGGGGCGCTGACCCTGCAAGGTGATACGGCTGGCGCGCTCCCCAAGTACGCGCAGGCCCACGAGGGTGCCGCGCGCACGGGCCCGGACCTGGTCAAACTCGTGAGCCTGGCGTCGTGGAGCTATGCGCACATGATGCGCGGCGAGGCCGCCGAGGTCCGTGCCAAGGTGCAGCGGCTCAAGGATCTGTCCGGTGCCATCGGCGAGATCTGGGCGGGTGCGTACGGCGATTTCGTCCTGGGCAATCTGAGCATCGTCCAGGGCCGCCATGGCGAGGCGCTCACCTCGCTGCGTACGGCCCTGGAGGCCAAGTCGCTCCTGGACGACCTCTACGGCACCGCCGTCACCCTGGACTCGATGGCCCGCGCCGCCGTCGGCGCCGGGCGGGCCGGGCTGGCGGCCGGGCTGCTCGGGCTCGGCGACAAGGCCTGGGGCATCCTCGGCACGCCCCACCTGGGCGCCCCGGAGATGGTCGAGCACCGGCGGCTGTGCGAGGAACAGACCCGCGCGGCGCTCGGGTCCGCGCGCTTCGAGCGGCAGTACCGGGCGGGCTTCGCCGTCGAGTCCGTCAGCGCCGGGGTCCGTCAGGTGCTCGGGTCGATCCGCAGCCCCGATCCGACGGAGTTCGCGTAGCCGGGTTGTGCGGCTCCCCTTTCGCGCAGTCGTCCAACTCCCTTCACATCTCTGCCAGTTGGGCATACGACACTCCTCGGGTTGCCTGCCTGCCACTGGAGGGTCCGCCATGCGTCTGCGCGTCGCCGTCGTAGCTGCTTCTCTGCTCGCCGCCGTGGTCCCGGGAGCCGCCGAGGCCGCGCCCCGGGCGCCGGGCGCCTGTTCGCCGTACGTGTCCGTCGCCGGGTACTCCGACTCGCTGAACAAGGCCCGGACGGGCGACGGGCGGCTGGTCGGGGGCCTTTCCGCGCTCGCCGTCCGGCACGACGGGTCGGTCGCCGCGGTCTCCGACCGCTCGGCCCTCTTCACGCTGGACGTGGCGAGAGGTCCGGTGCCGCACGCCCGGGCCACCGGGTACTTCCCGCTCGCCGACGAGGCGGGGAAGGCCCTGGACTCCGAGGGGCTGGTCGTGGACCGGGACGGCAGTCACCTCGTGACGTCGGAGGTCGAACCGTCCATACGCCGCATCGGCCCCCACGGCGAGATCCTCGGCCGCCTCCCCGTCCCGGACGCGCTCCGGGTCGCCCCGGCCGGGCGGGCCCGCACCAACCAGACCTTCGAGAGCCTCACCTGGCTCTCGCACGGGCGGCGCCTGGTCGCGGGGATGGAGGGGCCGCTCGCCGACGACGGGGTGGATGCGGCGGGCCGTACGCTGCAGCGCGTCCAGACCTGGCAACGGTCGTACGGGCGGGGTGAGTTCAGGCTCGGACCGCAGTACGCGTACGCGGTCGACCCGGGCAAGGGCCTGGTGGAGCTCGCACCCACGGGGGACGGGCGGCTGCTCGTCCTGGAACGCGGGTTCACCCCGGACTTCCTCCTCAGCGCGAAGCTGTACGTCGCCGACCTGCGCGGAGCTTCGGACGTATCGGGTGTCGAGCGGCTGGCCGGGGACGGCTCGGTGCGCGTGGCCCGCAAGACGCTGCTCGCGGACCTGAACGCCTGCCCTTCGCTGGGGGCACCGTCCCAACTCCCGCCGGGGAACAACCCGTTGATCGACAACATCGAGGGGATGGCGGTCGTGGGTGGTGGTCGTGGCGGTGGCCGTGGCAGTGGCGGCGGTAGTGGTAGTGGTAGTGGCGGTGGGGCCGGGCGGGGGCTTCGGGTGTTGCTGGTCAGCGATGACAACGAGCTGGCTCAGCAGATCACCCGGCTCTACGGGGTTCGGGTGCGGTTGCCGGCAGGCTCTGGTGGGGGGAGGTAGGGGCGAAAAGCTGGATTGCGTGGCTGGTGGGGGTGGGTGGTTGCGCGGACCTCCGTCTGTTTCGTTGCTGGCTGCGGGTGCTCTTTTGGCTGGCTTTCCCCAACTGATGTCAGTACGGGGCCCAGGGGGAGAAGTCCCGGCAACCGAAGAGGCGGGGGCAGGGCAAAGACAAAGACCGCAGCGAGGGAAGGGGAGGAGGGGGCTGGCGGGGGCCCGGAGGGCTGGCTGGGGCTTGGTGGGGGAAAAGGGGCAACAGAACCAGTACAAAAGGGGCGCTTTTGGGCCCCCTTTCCCCCACTAAGCCTCCAGACCCCGCCCTCCGCCCGCTCCCCCTCCACCCCCTTCTCTCGCTGCGGTCTTTGTCTCTTTGCCTTGCCCCCACCCTCCAACACCGGCACTCTCCCCCGTGGCCCCGTACTGACATCAGTTGGAGAAAGCCAGCCACAGAGCACCCGCAGCCAGCGACGAAAGAGACGGAGTTCCGCGCAACCACCCACCCACACCAGCCACGCAATCAGGCAGTTGAGCAGTGAGCTCGGCGAATCGAGGGCTCGCGGCCGGAGTGCGTCAGGCCTTCGCGGCGTAGGTGACGAAGTCGGCCCAGGACGTGGCGTCGAAGGTCAGCTGGGGGCCTGAGGTGCGCTTGGAGTCGCGGACGTGGATGTGGGTGGTGGCTGTGGCTACCTCTACGCAGTCGCCGGGTTCGCTACTGTCGCTGTAGCTGCTCTTGAACCAGTCCAGTTCGGCGCCGTCGCTCATGTCTCTCCCAGCACTTGCTCGGTAAAAGCCAGCGACTCCCGTGGCGTGAGAGCCTGGGCTCGGATCATGCCATAGCGCAGCTCAAGGATCTGGAGCTCCTTCGGGTCGGAGACGAGCCGACTGGCGAATGCCCCTTCGGACTGTCCGACGGCCGTACCGTCTCTGAACCTCAGCACCTGAATCTTCCCGTCCATTCCGGCGTGGCCACCGTGAGCAGTTGGCATCACCTGGATGGTGACATTGCGCAACTGGGCTACCTCCAGAAGGTGTTCAAGCTGCCGCTGCATCACCATTGTGCTGCCGATGGGGCGCCGCAGTGTCACCTCTTCCAAGACGAAGCTCAGCGCCGGCGCGGGGTCCCGCTCGAAGATGGAGTGTCGCGCCAGGCGGCCCGCTACCTCCCGCTCGACCTTGTCCTCGGAGAGCGCGGGCTGCCGCAGCTCGAACAGCGCCTTGGCGTACTCCCTCGTCTGCAACAGGCCGTGCAGATTGTGGTTTCCGTACGACTCGAGCTGGGTCGCCTGCTCTTCCAGCTTCGCCAGATCCCGAACCTTCTTCGGGTACCGAGCTTGCTCCATCTCCGGCTTCATCGCCGAGATGAACCCACCGGCCCGCAATACCTCATCCGCCTTGTCCAGGAACTCCGTTCGCGGAATGCGAGCACCGCGTTCAATCTTGCGGATCTGGTCCTCGCTGTATCCGGCGGCATGCGCGAACTGCGGCACGCTCATCCCGACCGTCTCCCGCCGGCGCTTGAGGAGATGTCCGGTGTACTCGACCACCGCACTGATCTCGTCCTCCGGATCGACATCCCAACCAGGTTCGTCCACGCTGTCGTCGACGGTCATCGCGCACCTCCGGCTTGCTGCCCAACCTCAACGCGCACCCGTACCCCGTCGGCACGCCGGACAGGCGAGACAAGCCGAGACAACGGCGAGACAAACGGATACGCGCAGCCCGCAACGCTCAACAAGTGACGCACGCGCCGCCACGCTGAGTGACGTGAATCAAGAAATCGCCAGCACTCAGTTCACGATCCTGCTCTCGGTGACGCCCCGAGGTGCCCGCCTCGCCCGTCGACTCACGGTCGAGCAACTCGCCAAGTGGGCATGCGACTTCGAAAACGCTGAACAGGTCGTAGCTGAACTCGCCAACAACGCTGCCCTGCACGGCCGCGTCCCGGGCCGGAGCTTCCGTCTCACGCTGAGGCTCACCCCTCCGAACACGCTCCGTATCGAGGTCTCCGACACCCGCGCGGACCTCTCGCCCCGTCGCCCCGCCCAACACGCCGACGGCTGCGCCGAGTCGGGCCGCGGCCTGCTCCTGGTCGAGGCGTTGGCCACGCGCTGGGGGACGGAGCTGGGGCCTGCCCCGCTCAAGACGGTGTGGGCCGAGATCGTTCGGTCCGAGGCAGGTCCTTAGGAGGTGGCGGTCACGGCTGCTGACGTGATGCCCAGGCGGTCGCGCGGAAGGCGATTCACGGCCACAACGCGACGGCGCCGTCTCCCCTTGGGACGAGGGGAGACGGCGCCGCTGCGGGACTTCGATCAGACCAGCCAGCCAACGAAGTGGAAGACGCCGGCGAGGAGGTCGGTGAGGAAGTTCATGTGGTGCGTTCTCCTTGGTTCTACGGTTCGCATGCGTGCGGTGACACACGCACGTATTGCTCGTATGGGACGTACGGCAATCACGGTCTGCAGCCCGTTGCTTGCGCACCGTAAGCATCGTTGGTCACATAGGACTAAAGCAATCTCAGCGGCAACGATCACCTGTTCGCGGGAACAACTGCGCCCCTGTTCGGTTCGGTTGGTGTGCGTTGCTCATCTGTCACCGCGTCACAGTCCCTTGTACGAGGGCGAGTTCGGCCAGGTCCTGAGGTCTGAGCCGCAACTCGTCGGCCAGTGAACGGACTTGGTCCGCCGGGCGTTTGAGGATGGCCGCGGCGAGCTCGGGTGCGATGACGGAGAAGTAACTGTCCGGCGTGACCCAGGTGTTGCCGGGCGCGGCCAGCGCGAGCGCCCCGCCCGAGCCGCCCTCGCCGATCACGAGCGTGGTCAACGGCACCGTCGCCGCGGCGACCGCGGCGAAGAGGTCGGCGATGGCCGCCCCGGCCCCGGCCCGCTCCGCCTCCGCGTCGTTCGCCGCGCCAGGGGTGTCGACCAGGGTGAGCACGGGGATGCGCAGGTGTTCCGCGAGGCGGACCAGGCGGGCGGCGGTGCGGTATCCGGCGGGCCGCGTCGCCGTCCCGGCCTGCGCGGCGAAGGCGACCGGGCGCCCCTCGTGCAGCCCGAACCCGCACAGCATCCCCGGGTCGGTGCCGCCGCAGCGGTCGCCGCTGATCGCGAGGCGCTCGGTGAAGTACGCGTCCAAGTAGGCCCCGGCGCGAGGGCGTTGCGCGGATCGGGCACGCTCCACCGCGTCCCAGCCGGTCGCCGGCAGGTCGGTCCGGCCGAGGGCGCGGGGCGGATCGGCCGCGGTCGGCGCATGCGGGGCTTCTGCGGAGAGCAGGCGCAGCCACAGGGCGAGCCGCCCCGCCAGCTCCTCGGGGCGTACGACCTCGTCGACCGCCCCCGCCGCCAACTGCCCCTGCGCCGTGTACGCCGCCGGATCCGCGTCCGGCGGCCGCACCCGCGACCCCGCGAAGCCGACCTGCGCCCCCGGCAGCGCGAGCACTACATCGGCCCCGGCCCCGAGCGTGGCCCAGCCGCCACCCGTCGTGGGATCCCGCACCACGGCCAGCTGGGCAAGCCCGGCCGCACGGGTGAGTGCCGACTGCCTTGCCACGCGCTGTAGTTGGGTCAATGCGAGCATGCCCTCCTGCATGCGGCTGCCGCCCGTCGCGATCAGCGACACGACCGGCAGGCGGTGCTCGCGCGCATGCGTGTACGCGGCCTCGATCCGGTCGCCCGTGCGCTCGCCGAGGGACCCGCCGAGGAAACCGAACTCGAAGGAGAGAAGGGCGACTTCGCGCCCGCCGACAGCCGCCGTTCCGCAGACGACGGATTCGGTCTCGCCGGTACGTTCCGTGGCGCGGGCCCGCGAGTCGGCGTAACCCTGCCAGTCCAGCGGGCCGTTGGGCTTGCCCGCGCGGTCGGTGGGCGGCGGGGGCAGCTCGGTGAAGGAGCCCTCGTCCGCCACGGCCGCGACGGCCCCGCGGGCGGTCGTGCGGGCGGTCGTGCGTTCAGGCATCGAGCGCCCGCTTCATGATCTTCCCCATGTCGTTGCGGGGCAGCTCCGCCAGGTACCGCACCACTCGGGGACGTTTGTGCGGCGCGAGCTGGGCCGCCACGTGGTCGGCCAACTCGGCCTCGCCCGGCGGCTGTTCGGGGTCGGTCGGGACGATCCATGCCACGATCCGCTCGCCCAGGTCCGGGTCCGGCTCCCCGGTGACCGCGGCCTCGCGCACGCCCGGGTGTTCCAGCAGCGCGTTCTCGATCTCACCCGCCCCGATCTTGTAGCCGCCGCTCTTGATGAGGTCGGTGGCCTTGCGGCCGACGATGCGGACATAGCCGTCGGGGTCGCGTACCGCCATGTCGCCCGTACGGAACCAGCCGTCCTCCGTGAAGGCGGCGGCGTCGGCGTCGGGCCGGTTCAGATAGCCGCTGAAGAGGTTGGGGCCGCGCACCTGGATCTCGCCCACCGCCTCCGGATCGTCCGGGCACGGCTCACCCGACTCCTCCACCAGCCGCAGCTCGACCCCGGCGAGGGGCACGCCGACGGTGCCCGCCCGCGGCTCGCCGTCGGCGCGGACACTGGTGTTCATGAGCGTTTCCGTCATGCCGTACCGCTCGATCACCCGGCAACCGGCGGCCGCCGCGATCCGTTGGTGGTCGTGCACGGGCAGTGCGGCGGACCCGGAGACAAGGAGCCGGGCCCCGGACAGCGCCTTGGCCAGGCCGGCATCGTCCGCCACGGACTCGGCGATGCGGTGGTACATCGTCGGCACCCCGAACAGCATCGTCGCCCCGTCGGCCAGCTCACGCGCCACCCCGTCCGTGGAGAACCGCCCGAGGTGCCGCACCGATCCGCCCCGCCGCAACGGGCCCAGAATCCCGAGGATCAGGCCGTGCACATGGAACAGCGGCAGCCCGTGCACCAGCACGTCGTCCGCCGTCCACTGCCAGGCGTCCTCCAGCGCGTCCAGGCTCGCGGCGACGGCACGGCGGGGGAGGACCGCGCCCTTGGGCGGGCCGGTGGTGCCGGAGGTGTAGACGATCAGGGCGGGGGACTCCGGGTCGGGCTCGGCGGGCAGCGCGACCGGGCGGTCCGGGGCGCCCGTTCCCGGGGTCACTTCGACGTCCGTACGCGCCAACGCGTCCAGCGCCGCGGGAAGTTGCTCGCCCGGCCCGGCGAGCACGGCCTTCGGTGCGCTGTCGCCGAGGATGTGCGCCAGCTCCCGCTCGCCGACCTTCGGGTTCAGCGGCACCACGGGCACCCCGGCGAGCAGCGCGGCCACCACGCCGACGGCGGTCTCCAGGGTGGGCGTGGCCCATACGGCGACCCGGCCGCCGGCGCCGGAGATGCCGGCCCCGGAGAGTTCGGGCACCAACGCCCCGGCCGCAGCGGCCAGTTCGCCGTATGTCAGCGACCGCTCGCCGAAGCGCAGGGCGGGGCGGCCGGGGTCCGCGGCAAGGGCCGGGAAGAGGGCCGGAAAGGGGGCTGGCGGGGCAGAACTCACGCTACGTACTCCTCGCATCGTCACGCTGCTGTCGATTGGCTCTACCCAAACCCTGGCATCACGAGGACGAGCCGCACTGCAGCGGCACGGTAGCCATGCACGGTAGCCATGCAGGCAGCCGACGGGAACGGGGTATCCCGCGGTAACTCCATCGCTGCACAGGGCTGTTCATTCACTCGCGCAGGCCCCACCATTCTCAGGACTACTCGCGCGTAACAAGTCCTCGTAGGCCCTCACAAGTCCTCTAACCCGAGGGGGAATTCGTGCTGCGCAAAATATCCGCACCCCTGGCCGTCGCGGCTGCCACCGCCGCCCTGCTGATGCCGCTGACCACGGCCCAGGCCGCACCGTCGCAGGCGCGGCCTCAGGTGAAGGCGGCCCACACCCCGGTCATCTTCGTGCACGGCTACAACGCCGACCCCGGCGTCTGGGGTTCGCTGCGGGACGACTTCAAGGCGGACGGGTACACCGACGCCGAGCTGTTCTCCTGGGGCTACGACACCAGCCAGTCCGTGAACGAGACGCTGTCCGGGCGCTTCGCCGCCTATGTGGAGCAGGTCCGCGCCCAGACCGGCGCCGCGAAGGTCGACGTCGTCGCGCACTCCTTCGGGAGCCTCGTCACCCGCTGGTACGTCAAGCACGGCGGCGGCACGTCCAAGGTCGCGCACTGGGTCTCCCTGGCCGGCCCCAACCACGGCACCAGCACCGCCTGGGCCTGTGCGCTCTGGTCGCAGGCGTGCAAGGACATGACGCCGGGCAGCTACGTCCAGGACGGGCTCGCGGAGGGCGACGAGACGCCGGGCGACGTGGCGTACGCGACCTGGTGGTCCAACTGCGACGAGGTCATCAACCCCGACAGCAGCGTGCCGCTCTCCGGCGCGACGAACAACGCGGCCGGGTGCCTCAAGCACAACGATCTGCTGGGCGACGACGGGGTGTCGCAGGGCGTGCGGGCCTTCGTCCGCTGACGCTCGAACCAGGCGGGTACGGGCGGGACTTGAGGACAGGCCCCGCCCGTACGCGTACTCAGAGATCGAGCTGGTACTCCAGCGCCTTGTGCGTCGGTACGTAGCCGAGGCTGTCGTTGATGGCGCGCATGTGGGTGTTGTTGTCGGCCGTGTCCGTGATCAGGCCGCCGAGGCCCGGGTGCTCCTCGCGGGCCCGGCGGATCGACTCGGCCTTCATCCAGCTGCCGAGGCCGTGCCCGCGGTGCTCGGGCAGCACGCCGGTGCCGTAGTGCAGACCGTCGCCCTTGCCGTCGCCGGGGACGACGAGCTCGGTGAACCCGGCGATCGTGCCGTCCGACTCGTCCATCGCCACCACCGTGGTGAGCAGTTCCCCGCGGTCCGCGATGGCCTTCGCGGCGGCCAGGCATCGCTCGACGTCCCAGGTCATGACGCCGTAGTCGGTGTCGTCCATCGGCATGTCGTCCATGGCGCGACGGGAGTCGGCGAAGGTCCGGGCGAGCTCGTCCGGCACGGTGCCGCGCCAGGAGGCCAACCGGTAGCCGGGGTGCGGTAGTTCGACGAGGCCCGTGACGGCGGTCAGGTCGGCCTCGGCCAACGGCAGCCGGGCGTACGTCAGCGCGAGCACCTGGCGGAAGCCGTTCGCGGCGAGGAAGCGGTCGCCGGGCGTACCGGCGTCGGCCTGCGCGACGAGGGACCGCTTACCGGCCTCCCGTACGGCGGCCACCGCGGGCGCGAGCAGTGCCGCGCCAACTCCCTTGCGCCGCTCGGCCGGATGGACGTTCAGCTGCAGTTCGGCCAGGTGTTCCTGCCCTTCCCTGGCGAACATCCGCACATAGGCCGACCCGAGGGGTGAGCCGTCGCCGTCGCTCGCCAGCCAGGCCAGGCGGTGGCCGGAGGGGGAGCGTTCGGGGTCGGTGAGGGCGGTGATGCGGAGGGGCAAGTCGACTCCTGGTGAGGGGCGGCAAGGGTGCGCGGATCGGAGCGCGAGCGTCAGTGGATCACGTATGAGGCTTACGGAGAAGGGGTCTTGGCTGTACGTGCCACGGGCGTCACTTTCGCGCCGCCCGCAACGTAACGGCCCTTCCGTCACAGGAATGGCCGGAGAACGACCTAGGCGCCCTCCGGGCTGGTCCATACCATCCGATCGATCCCACGCAAGCTCCTTCATCGGCACGGTGCACCCCCCACTTCCCCGACGTACCGGATGGGACCGACCATGTCTCGTGGACTTCTCGTGAGCGGCGCGATGGTCGCGCTGTTCGCCTCCGCGCTCCCCGCGCAAGCCGCCACCCCCGGCACCTCCGTGATCCTCGACCCGCCGCCGGACAAGATCGTGATCGAGGTCGCCACGGTCAACGGATCCGGCTGTCCGCAGGGCACCGCCGCCGTCGCCGTGTCCGAGGACAACACGGCCTTCACAGTGACCTACAGCGACTACCTCGCCCAGACGGGAGGCGCTTCGGGCCCGACCGCCTTCCGCAAGAACTGCCAGCTCAACCTGGTCGTACACGTCCCGCAGGGCTTCACCTACGCGATCGCCAGCGCCGACTACCGCGGCTATGCCTCGCTGCAGGCCGGGGCGAAGAGCACCGAGAAGGCCTCGTACTACTTCCAGGGCTCGCCCAGCACGGCATCCATCTCGCATCCGTTCACCGGCCCGCTCAACGACAACTGGCAGGCCACCGACTCGACCGACTGGGCCCAACTGGTCTGGGCACCCTGTGGAGTTCAGCGCAACTTCAACATCAACACGGAACTGCGGGTCGACGCGGGAACCTCCGACCCGGCCAAGACCAGCTTCATGACCATGGACTCCACCGACGGCGACATCAGCACGATCTACCACATCGCCTGGAAGGAGTGCCCGCACTGACCGGCTAGGGCCTGTCCGGCGGATCTTCGCGGGCCCACGACGCCTGGCACGCACTCTCGCCGCACGCCCGAATCACCCAAGTACGTCCAGTACGAGGGCGATCCGGGCGCACGCCGAGAGCACGCACCAGACGCCGCGGGCTAGTCCGCGAAGATCCGCCGGACAGGCCCTAGTCGGCCCTCGGCTCGCCGTACCAGCGCCACTTGGTGAGGCGCGGCCGGCCCGGCAGTTCCGCGCGGCCCGTGGCCCAGAGCAGTGTGGGCCACGGGCCGGTGTCGGTCGGGGCGTCCGGGAAGAGCCGGGCCAGGGTGCGGGCGCACAGGTCCGCGGGCGGCTCCCAGTCCAGGCCGAGGCCCTCGGCCACGTCGTGGGTGTGCACCAGGGTCTCCACGACGCCCATCGCGGCGAAGCCCTCGGGGTCCGAGTGGCCGAACACGTGGTACGACCTGACCTCCGGCGGGGTCAGACGGACCAGCGCCACGAGGAACGCACCGCACGCCTCCAGGACTTGGAGCAGCCCGTCGGGGCCGGCCGCGGGGTCGGCGTGCACGGCGTTGGCGGGGCCGCCCGGGGTGCGGGCCTCCCAGAGGAAGGGCACCTCGCGCTCCTGGGGCGGGGACTCGAGGCCGAACCGGGAGGCGTACGAGAAGAGGTCGTCGGCCAGGTGCTCGACGGTGTCCCAGCAGGTCCACTCCAGCGTCCCGGCCTTGCCCTGCCAGGCATCGGCGGGGGCCTTGCGGAGGGTGGCGAGGGCCAGTCGGACGGCGTGCTTGACGTCGTCGGCGGTCACGGGGGTGCGGGGGGCTGCCGCCGGTGGGGTGGTGGTCATGGCGCGGACCGTATCCGGTTGGTCGTATGTACGCGATCAGATATCCGGTGCGTCCCGCGTATGTGATCAGTGGTCCGGGAACGACAGCCTCTGCAACAGTCCCCAGGTGAACTCGGCCACGCAGCGCCGCCGTTGCCCGTCGGCTGTCTCCGGTGCGGTGAACAGCAGGCGCCAGCGGGTGGGGGCCGTGCCCTCCAGGGGCTGGGCCGGCGGGAAGGCGCGGGCCACCTCATCGACCGTGGCGGACCAAGGGGTCAGGTCGTCGAGGCCGGTGAGGGTCGGGCCCGCGGTGCCCGGGGTGCGGATCAGCCACTCGTTCCATACGGCGCCGGTCGGGGCGAGCAGGATCTCGAACCGGAGGTCCGGCCAGAGCGGGACGGGCCAGAGCTGCGCCTCGCACTCCAGGTCGCCGATCTTCCGGGTCAGGGTCTGCTCGGGCGGGCCCAGGACCTGCCGGTACCGCGAGGCCGCGCCCCGGCCGCGGGGTGAGCGGGTCATGGCCTGCCAGCGGCGGTTGGCCTCGCGCATGTCGGCGACGCTTGTGCCTAGCCGGCGTCGGGCGTCTTCCACGAGGTCGGGGTTGTGGTCTGCCATGCGGCGCAGGAGGACCAGCTGGAAGTCGTGGGGTGTGAACGGGGTGCTGGTGTGGGCCATGTGGTGATTCTTCCCCTCCCCGCCCCTTCCCGAAATGCTGCGCAGCCTGGGGCTGCGCCCCTAGCCCCCAGATCGGCCTTCGGCCTCTGTCCTCAAGCGCCGGACGGGCTGATTCATCAGCCCGTCCGGCGCTTGAGGACTTTCGGGAAGGGGCGGGGAGGGGAATGGAGAACTCACCCAGGCTGCCGACCGTCCGGCAGGAACAGCACGGAGTTCACATACCGAGGCCCACGGAAGGGCAGCACCCGACGCAGCAGCCCGCGTCGGACGACGTACTCTCTACGCGCCTGATGACCGGCCAGGTCGAAGTCGTCGAGCGGCACCCACGACCGCTCGGGCAGCACCCACCCCCGATACCCGTGCGACGCGAGCAGCGACACCACCGGCCCCATCGGCTGGATGCGCGCCTCCAACTCGACGATGAGCGCCGGGCGGTCCCGGTCGAGGAGGGACTCGGCGCCTCTGAGCACCGCCAACTCGTTCCCATCCACATCGATCTTGATGAAGTCGACCTCGCGCAACCCGAGCCCGTCCAGCGTCAGACAGGGCACATCCACCGCCCGGGCATGAATGTCGCGGCGTACCAGCGACGACACTCCCCGCTCGCCCCGATCCCCCTGCGGCAGCCACAGCCGGGCAGTGCCCCGCCGGTCCGAGGCCGCGGCCTGGACGACGTCGACGTTGGACGGCGTGGTCGACTCAAGAGTGTGGGCCAGGTGCGGCACCGGCTCGACCGCGACCACCCGCCGGGCCCGCCGCGCGAGCCGGTGTGACCAGGGCCCGAACCAGCCGCCGACGTCGACCGCCGTGTCGCAGCCGGCCGGGCAGAAGTCGGCGAGATGGGCGAGCTCCGGTTCGAAGCGGGGATAGACGAACTGGGCCAGGGATCCGACCAGTCGGGCGGGAAGCAGCGGGCCGATGCGTGCGGCGACGGTCATGTCACGTCACCTCGCTGGCCTCGCCCGCCTCGATTCGCTTGAGGAGACTCTCGTGCTCGTCGTCGGACACCTGCTCGCCGGAGGCGGGGAGGAGTTGCGGGATGCCGTCGATGATCGGGTAGCGGCGGCGAAGGCGGGGGTTGTAGAGCGTGTCCTCCGGGGTGAGGAGGTGCAGCGGGCCCTTGTCGAGGGGGCACGCGAGGATTTTCAGCAGCGGGTCGTCGGAGTTCAAGGCTGGTCAGCTCCTTCGGGGTTCAAGCCGGATTCACGCAGGATTTGTGATTCGGTGCTGGTCAACTCCCTGGGGCTGTCCGGAGGTGGGGGGAGGGCAGGAGGCTCAGGAGACGCGGGGGCGGCCGGCTCGTCGTGGCGTGGCAGCGCGAGCAGCACCGACACCGCAAGGGCCGTCCCCGCGATGCGCAGCGCGAGCCGCACCGGTTCGTCCGGCAGCGGTTCGCCGAACGCGAGTGTCCCGAGTACCGCGGTGAACAGACACGTAACCGTCGTGCACACCGGCACGATCAGTGAGGCCCGGGACCGTTGCAGCGCCGCCTGCGACATGATCAGGCCGAACGGGAAGGTGAAGAGGAGCAGGTACGGATAGGGGGAGGAGAGGAGCCCTCGGGCGGCTCCGGCCAGTCCCGAGGTCGTCAGATAGCTCGACACCCCCTTGATGGCCAGCGAGCTCACCCCGTACAGCAGGCCCACCGCCACCCCGTACTCGACTCCGTTCGTCGGCATCCGGTGCTGGCGTTTGGCCCGGCGTTCGGCGGCCGCGTACAGCCACAGGCCCGCAGCCAGCGACGGCACGCAGATCAGCAGCACCAGCTGCACCGGGGCGTGCTTGCTGACCTGGTCGGCGCCCTCCTTCAGGGAGAGGACGACCATGAGCAGCGCGGCGAGGATCGCCCCGATCGCGTACCGCTCACGCCCCGACGTCTGTTCGCCGAGCAGGACCGACGACAGGAGGACGAGGAGCACCAGGCCGGACACGAAGATGCCCTGGGCCGCCGCGATCGGCAGCGTCCGGTACACCGCGAGCTGCGCCCCGAAGCCCGCCGCGAGGGCCAGCGATCCGCCGATCCACAGCGGGCTGCCCAGGACATGACGAAGGAGGACGAACGGCTGTCGCGTGGAGAGCGAAGGCAGCTTCCCCAGAGCCCTCTTTTCCAGTACGAAGCCGATGCTGTACAGCGTGTTGGCCAGCAGCGCAGAGGCCACCCCCCACCACACGCTAGGTCCTGCGGGCGTGAACGAGCAGGATCGAGGCGGCACTTGGTCGTGCGCAGGCGAGTCTGTCCAGGGGGCGGAGCACCCGGGGCACTCCGTGGAAGGGCGCTCCGGCGACGCGAACCACCTCGAAGCCCGAGGCGGTCAGGAACTCGCGCAGCGCCCGCGCGGTGTAGAGCCGCAGATGGCCCACGACCTCCTTGCCCGGCCGGCCGTGGATGCCGCGCAGGCTCACCTCGGAGAACACCGGCTGGACGCCCGCGAGCAGCAGGGCACGGTTGTACCAGGCGGCCAGATTGGGGGTCGACAGCATCAGATGGCCTCCCGGCTTCAGGATCCGGCGCAGTTCGTCGAGGGCGCTGTCCGGGTCGACGAGATGCTCGATGACCTCGCTGAACAGGACGGCGTCGGCGCTCGCGTCGGCCAACGGCAGCCCGCCGTCGGACAGTTCACCGCGCACGACGTACGACATGTGGGACTGGGCGCGCTTGAGCGCGTCCTGCGACCAGTCGACGCCGATCACCCGGTGGCCCGCGAGCAGGGGTGCGGCCGCCCGGGCCGCGGTGCCGTCGCCGCAGCCGATGTCGAGGACGACACCGGGCGCCGCGGTGGCCGGGCCGAGGGCGTCGGCGAGCATCCGGGCCTGGCGCAGGCTGCGGGCGTCGCCGGAGGCGACGGGGACGGCCGGGTCCTCGTAGAAGTCGCGCAGCCCGGGGGGCCGGGTGCGCGTCGTGGAGGTCGTGGTGGTCATACGTCGCCGCCCTCGCTCGTCGTCGGACCGGAGGTCGGGTCGGGCTCGGGGGCCGGGAGCTCCGTCGCGTGCATGTAGTGCTCGAACAGGTCCCGCAGGTGGGTGCCGTCGCCCTGGCTGAGCAGCGACTTGGACCAGCGCAGGGCGAGGTGGAGGCGGCCCGCGGTGGACGCGGTGGTCACGGTGAGGCCGCGCGGGACCCGGGCGGGTGCCGAGAACCAGACGGCGTGCGCGCGGCCCGCGTCGCCGAAGTCGAGGGCGTACGGGATGCGGCCGATGTTGCTGAGCAGGGTCGTGGACGTCCACGGGCCGGCGGCCCGCCGCAGGCCCCTGGTCAGGGCGGCTCGCCAGGACACGGGGACCACCGGTGCGGTCAGCAGGTTCGCGCCGCGCCCCAACTGGGGGCGGCTCAGGGCCTTCAGGGCGCGGGTGCGCTCGGCGGTGCGGCAGAGCAGATCGCGGACCCGGTCGGCGGACATCTCGTCGCCGTCCAGCTCACCGGTCACCAACTCGTCGGCGGCGAAAGGTACTTCCACGAGCCGGGTGCCGTTCCCGATGGGCATGTCGGCGTCGCGCGTGCGGTCGTCCACGGGCATGGTGATCCGCATCGGGCGTGCGCCCTTGCCGTGCTCGCGGTTCCAGTGCGCGATCATCAGGGCGGTCGCGACCATCAGCTGGTCGTTGACGGTGTACGCGGCCCCCTTCGGCCGCTTCGGCACCGGGAGTTCGGCGATCAGCATGCCGTTGCCGGGCGAGTGCTCGGGCAGGCCGGGCGCGACGTGCGCGGGCGTGGCCCAGCCGCCCGGCATGTCCACCGGCTCGGCCGCCGGGCCGTCCCCGGACGCGGCGCGCACGGGTGGCGCCACGGGGGAGTTGTCCTGCCCGCCGTACAGCTCGGCGGCGGTCGCCAGGACCCGCAGACAGGCGGGCCCGTCCAGGGCGGTGTGGTTGATGACGAGGAACAGCACGGCCCCGCCCGGCACTTCGGGGTCGTCCACCATTTCCAGCCGGATGGGCGGGGACGCCGACAGCGGGGGCGCGTCGGCGAGCGCCCGCTGCCGCGCGAGCTTGAGCGCGTCCGGCCCCGGTTCGGGGAAGGTGACGACCTCCACCTCGGGCCCCGGCGTCAGCTCCCACTCGTAGCGGCGCCGGTACCAGGGCCCCGGCGCCTCCCGCATCAGGATGCGGGGGTGCCGCTTCAGTGCCTCGACGAAGGCGGCCGTGAGCCGGTCCGGGTCCGGACGGCCGGGCAGGTGCACTTCTATGTGGACGGTTTCCGGCTCCTCCTCCTGGAGGCAGTGCCGGGCGACCTCGTCGACGACGGGGAAGGGGACGCGGGGGTGCGGGGCCGCCCCGGCCGGGCCCGGCCCCGCGGATCCCGTGTCCGGGCCCGGGTGTTGCAGTGCCGTCATGCCTGGTCTCCTTCCCCCGCCCCGCCCGTCGACTCCGGGGGCGTGGGCCTGAACTTCGGCCGCTTGCGCGGCGAGAGCCGTGTCGTCGACGGCTCCGGCTGCGCGCTGGCGGGCCCCCGTGCCGAGACCGTCGGGCCCGACTCCGGTTCACCGGCGCGCGGGGCCGTGCCCAGCGGCGGCGTCGAACCGTCCTGACCCGGACCGGGGTTGGTGCCCCGCTCACGGCGTGGCAGGGGCGCGGTCGGCGGGTCGGCGTCGGGGCGCGGCGTGACCGGCAAGGTCGCCGTGGACCCGCCGGGAGTCCCGCCAGGTGCGCCGGGAGCCCCGCCGGGACCGCCGGGCGCGTACGGCCCGAGCGGTGCGGAAGGGCCGGGAGGCGCGCCGGGCACCTGCGGGGCGGGGCCGTACATCGGCGCGTGCGGGCCCACCGCGGGCTCGGGCGCACGCTCCTCGCGTACCGTCGCCAGCGCCGCGAACAGCGCGATCAGGGCGAGCAGTTGGGCCGCAGGACCGAAGGCACCCTCGTCCGAGGAGACCGCCTGCCCGGCCCCGGTCGCCGCCGCGATCCCCGCGCCCGCCATCGCCACGAACGCGATCGGCACGAGCAGCGCGTGCTTCCACCAGGCGAGCAGCGCGAGAGCGGGCACGAGCAGCGCGAACGGTCCCGCGATCACGATGCCGATCAGCGTGAGCACGACCGTGCCGAGGATCAGCCCCGGAGACGGCGGCACGGGCGAAGGCCCGTCGGAATTCTCCTCGTTGCGCCGGTAGAACAGCAGCCCCACCAGGACGAGCACCGCGATGCCGCCGCCGATGATGCCGCCCTCGTACACCCGGGCGGGCTCGTACTCCAGCTTGATCGTGCCGGCCTGCCCCTCGGGAACGAGCCAGCCCTGCTGCCAGCCGTCGAGGCGGACCTTCTGCAGGGTCTTGCCGTTGAGGGTGGCCTTCCAGCCGTCGTTGTAGTTCTCGTACGTCGACACGTACGAGGCCGGACCGGCGTCGACCGCCAGTTCGCGCCGGTCGCCCTCCCAGTCGCGTACGGTCAACTTCCTTGTGTCGGCGGCCGCTTCACTCACGGAACCCCGCGTGAGGGAGATGTCCGTGAGGGCGAGGGGACCCTTGTCGTCGGCCTCCACCGTGTGGTCGCCCGCGCCGAGCGACACGCTGCCGTCGGAGGCGGCCCCGGCGCACAGCTCCACCTTGATGGGCCTGCGCTCGGTCAGGTCGCGGACCGTGCCGGAGGCCTTGGTCGCGTGCAGCGTCCCGTCGATCGCGAGCGGCGGGCCCTCGCCGCAGCCCAGCTCGAAGGTGTCGTCCGCCTTCGGCTGCGGCGTGCGGTACTTGTCGAGCGCCGGGATGTAGATCTCGGTGAGGCCGATCGGCAGCTGCATCTGCTCATCGGCGAACGGGTTGTGGACGGTCAGCGGCGCCGACTTGGTCACCGTGATGTCCATCCGGTCCGTGGTGATCGGCTCGAAGCGGGCGGCGCCGTTCTTGTCGACGCCCACCGTCGCCGCCCCGTCCGGGGACTGGATCGTGATCTCCTCGGGCCGCGTCGACAGACCGCCCGCGCCCGCGAGGATGATCTCGCCGACCGGCTGCTTGTCGGGCCAGCGGAGGTGGATCACCGCCGAGTCGCCCGCGATCCAGGCCGTCGTCAGGTCTCCGTCGGTGAGGTTGCGCGGCGACAGGTTCGGGCCGAGCTGCGCCGTCGAGTCGGCGCTCGCCCTGATCTGCTGCTCCTGCTCGGGCGCCACCTTGTAGAGGAGCTCGTCGAGCTTGTCGCCGGGCACGGTGGTCGCGCTCGCCTTCACCTCGTACGTTCCCTCGCCGGCCGTCTTGAACTTGCGGTGCAGGCCCACCTCGGCGGAGGTCGGGGCGAGTCCGCCCGGGTCGGCGCTGCGGTGCAGCGAGTAGGTGGTCGCGGTGCCGTCGGCGGCGTCGCCGTCGGCGGGCAGGTCGAGCAGCCGGTTCACCACGAGATCGGGAACGGTGATCTCGGAGAAGCCGGCCCCGCTCAGTCCGGGCCGCGCCTCCTGCACATCGAGGATGGTGACCTTCAGCCAACTGGCGGGACCTCGGGGTGCCTTGACGTTCTGCGGCATGCCGTTGGGCTGCAGCGGGCTGATCGCCTCGCCCCGGTCGGTCTCGACCTTCACCCGGGTCGGCGCGGGCCGCACCCCGTTCTGCGGCAGCGGCGTCAGGGAGATCGAAGAGTCGATCTCCTTCTTCTCGTCGAAGTCGACGCGCACCCACTGGCCCTCGGGCTTGCCGGGGGTGCCCTCGGCCCAGGCGGTGGAGCCGTTGTTGTCGAAGGCGTTCACCGGGTCGTACTGCGGCAGGTGGAACAGCCAGTTGCCGCTGGACGACGCGGTCACCGACTTGGCGCCGCGCAGCGACGCGGTCGTCTGGTGCTCGATGCCCTCGGACGGCAGGATCTGCTTGGGCTTCGCGCCCGGGTCCTGGACGCTGCCGCTGTGATTGCGTTCCTCGGGCGTATAGGTGTACGAGGTACTGGAGTTGAGCAGTCCGAAGCGGGTGTCCGCCCGGCGCATCCCGTCACCCACGGCCCACAGCGGAGGCTGGCCGAGGCCCGGGTGGTTGTCCCCGGCGAGCACGGCCGGACGGTTGCGCATCGACGGGTCGGCCGACAGCGGAAGGATCGCCTCGGGGCCGCCGCTGACCACGGCCGTGTTGGCGACCTGCTGGATCCCGGCCTGACCGGGGCGCTGGGCGTCCTCGCCGGGCTGGTAGATCTCGACGGCCTGCTGCCTCGGATAAAGGCCCTCGATCTGGGTCGGGGTGTCGTCGGCGATGACACCGCCGGTCATCTTCGGCCCGAAGCCGGTGACCCGGGTGTACCCGGAGGCCTCCAGAGCCCGCTTGACGGTCGAGGACGGTACGGAGCCGATCTGGTCGGGGTCGAGGTCGTTGCGTACGACGACGTAGTGCAGACCGGAACGGCTCAAGTAGTCCTGCAGGCCCGGCACTTGGCCGCCTGTCATCAGGGCCTGCTCGATGGCGTCCAGGGCACGCCGGTTGCCGGGCGTGCCGAAGGGCACGTAGTCCCGCTGTGCCCAGCGCGACTCGGCGAGCACGTCGAGCGGCTGGTCGATGGGGGAGCCCCAGGTGTAGATGCCGTGCGCGGTGGCGGGGACGACCAGGGCGCGGGAGTCGGGGGAGTACTTCTCCAGCCAGTCGGCGGTCGCCTGCCAGTGGTTCGGCAGCTTCTTGAAGGCACCGGACTGCAGGATCGTGCCGTTCAGATAGGGCAGCGCGAGCCCGGGGATCACCAGGACCGCGGCGATCAGCGGTGCGTACCGGCGGCCGCGCACGGGGCGGGCGCCGCGCGACTGGACCGCGATGCCCACCAGGTGCATCAGGCCGAGAGCGAGCGCGAGGGCGAGGCCCGTCTGGAACTTGTAGATGTTCCGGAACGGCACCAGGGCGCCGCCCAGCCAGTCCTGGATCGTGCCGTGGAAGGGCGCGCCGAACGCGCCGCCGTACCCGGCCAGCGTGAGCAGGGCGACCGAGGCGACGGTGAGCACCAGCCAGCGGCGCTCGGGCAGGTCGCGTCTGGCGAGGCCGGCGAGACCGAAGGCGGCGGCGAACGCCGAGCACACGATGGCCAGTACGGCCGTGGCGACGGTCCAGCCGGCGGGCAGCCAGGCGTCGCCGAAGTTCAGATAGGCCACCCAGTTGCCGGCGCCGCGCAGCGTCTCGGTGGCGGACATGGTGTCCGTGGTGGTCTGCGCCGACTCCACGAACGGCAGGAAGTTCTCCCCGTACAGACCGAGGAGAACGAGGGGGATGGTCCACCAGGCGGTCGCCAGGATGACGCCCGGCACCCACCAGGTGATCAGCTTCCGCTTACGCGGACCGTTCGGACGCGACAGCAGATAGAGGCCGATGGGCAGCAGGGAAGCCAGAGTTGATGCCGCGTTCACGCCGCCCATGAAGGGGATGAGCACGGCCGACCGCAGCGCCGCCACCCGCGCGCTCACCCGGTCGTTCGTCAGCGGCAGCAGCACCCACGGAAGGAGCGCGCCCGGCAGCGCGGCCGCCGAGGTCGAGCCGATGACGATGGTGTACGTCGGCCACAGCGCGTACGCCACCGCGCCGAGCAGCCGCGACGAACCGGAGCCGATGCTCAGCCGCTCCGCGAGCCGCAGCGCACCCCAGAACGCGGTCGCGACGATCAGCGACATCCACAGCCGCTCCGTCAGCCACACCGGTATCTGCAGCAGATCGGCGATGCCGTAGAAGGGGAGCTGCGGGAAGACGTACCCGATGTACTGGTCCGCGATCCCGCCGAAGCCCGCCCGGTCGTGCCACAGCTCACCGAGGTCGCTGAGGAACTTCCACGGGTCGACGTTCACCCCGAGCTTGGTGTCGAACGTCATCTTCCCGGGCGCGGCCGCGATGAACAGGACGAGCGCCACGGCCCAGAACCCGATCAGCCACCGCCTGGACCGTGGGCCCTCGGGAGGGCCCTGCGGGGCACCTGAGGTGGGAGCAGGTGCCTGCGGAGGCAGCTGAGGGGTCTGGACCGTGCTGGTCATGGACACCGCCGGAGGATGAGGAGGAGGTTCCAGGTGGCGAACTCGCGCAGGCCCGGCACCTTGGTGACGGCCGAGGCGAGGAAGGGCCAGTACCGGGATCTGGCCGAGACGACTTGGACGTCGTCACGGGCCCTGACCTGGCGCAGGGTGGGCCCGATGTGGATGGCGTAGAGGTTCTCGCCGAGGGTGTGCTTGGCGGGCTTTCCGGTGCGGCGCTGATAGCGCTGCTTGGCCCGTTCGGCGCCCAGGTAGTGCCAGGGCGCCCATTCGTGGCCGCCCCAGGGGGAGTACCAGTTGGTGAAGGAGACGTAGATCAGCCCGCCGGGACGGGTGACGCGGACCATTTCGCTGAGGAAGGTGCCCGGGTCGTCCACGTGCTCAAGGACGTTGGAGGAGAAGGCGACGTCCGCGACGGCGTCCTGGAGCGGGAGGAGATAGCCGTCGGCGACGACCGTCCCTTTGGGCGGTTCCTTGCCCAACTCCCTTGCGTCCGGCTCGAAGAGATAGCTCTGCGCACCGCGCCGCCGGAACTCCTCGGTGAAGTAGCCGCCTCCGCCGCCGATGTCGACGACGGTACGTCCGTCGAGGCGGACGTACCGTTCGACCTGGTCGGCGGCGTCGCGGGCCAGGAGGTTGTACGTGTGCTCCGGGTCGGACTGTTCGCGCATGAACGCGCGGAACAGCGTCACCGAACGCTTCAGGGAGGGATCCCTGAAGCCGGCCTGACGTATCACCCGTGCTTCACCCGCGCTCCCTGTGTTCTGCCACTGCTTCGGCGGCGACCGCCTGGAACTGGCGGACCGTGTTGGACCAGCGATAGTCGGCGGCCCGGCTGGCAGCGGCCTTGCCCATGCCTCTCCGGCGCTCGGCGGACAGCGCCAACGTGCACCAGGCCGCCGCGAACGAGGACTCCCCGCGCGCGAGCATGCCCGTGACCCCGTCCTCGATGGAGTCGCGAAGTCCCGGTACGTCGAAGCCGATCGCGGGCGTCCCACGGGTGGCCGCCTCCGTGACGACCAGGCCCCACCCCTCGACGGCGGAGGGGTGCAGCAGCAGCCACGCCGCACAGAGCAGCCGGTGCTTCTCGGCCTCGGAGACATGCCCGGCGAACTCGACGCCGGGGCCCGCCATTTGCTGCAGCCGGCCCAACTCCGGGCCATCCCCGATGATCACGAGACGGCCACCGGTGACCGGACGTACCCGCTCCCAGAGCCTGAGCAGCAGATCGATGCGCTTGTACTCGACGAGCCGCCCCATCGCGAGGAACAAGGGCTCCTCGGAGCGCGGCTCCAGGGGGCCCGGCTCGTCGACTCCGTTGTGCACGACCCGGATCCGCTCGGGCGGGACCCCGATCGCCTGCAGGGCGCTTGCCGTGGAGGGGGAGACGGCGACCAGGAGATTGCCGCGCTGGGCGCCCGAGAGCGACCAGTGCTCCAGTCTTCTGCCAAGCCGGGCGGCAGGGCCCGGATAGCGCATCCCCCAGAGGTCGGTGTGGACGTGGTTGACGAGGCACAGCGTGGGCCCGCTGTGCCACAGCGGTGCCAGGTACGGCATGCCGTTACAGACCTCGACGAGGAGATCGCAGTCGCCGACCTGGCGGGAGAACGCCGAGCGGGCCTTGAGGTAGTGGCCGAGGTCGCCGCCCGCCGAGACCACGCGGTAGTCGCGGTACGCGGCCGGGCCGCCGCACAACAGCGTGACCTGGTGGCCGCGCTTGGTCAGCCCGTCGGCCAGCTGGTCGACGAGGAGTTCGGAACCGCCGGCGGCCGGGTTGCCGAGGTCGCGGCGGGAGAGGAAGACGATGCGGCGCGGGTGTGGGGGGACCGCGCCGGTCTGTGCATGATGCAGGGCCTCCTGAGGTTCCATGGCGCGCAGCGAGGGAGGTACGTGCTGGGGCATCCGTGCTCCAACTCGTCTCGGGGTGCGGTGACGAAAGTGGGGGGTGACCGGGGGGCCGTGCCTGGGTGTTAGGCGGGTGGTGCGGGTGCTGAGGGTGTGGTGCGTGTATTCAGTTGTGAGGTGCCGCCGTGCCCATGTGTGGATCGACTGTGCACGGCTGTGCTCATTCGGTGGGGGTGGATAGTTTTCGCCGCACTGTTCGATGCGGCTACTCACGGAAGTGACAATTTTGGGGTCACTTCTAGCTGACGCCTCATCACATCGTGCTGGACTGCTGCGTGGTTGGCCTCTCCCGGCCCCGTACGACGAGAAACACCCCTGCCGCCGAAAGGACCAGACCGAGCCCCGCCGTCCCGATCGGCAGCGTCTCGCCGACCGTCTTGAGCTTGCTCGAATCGGCGTCCGCCAGCTCGACCTGCGCCTTCTGGGTCTTCTCGGTGAACGCGATCTTCTTGCTGTCCAGGAGCACCACGGCGTCCCGCTTCGACCCCGGCGCCCGCAGCGTCTTCCGCGGCCCGATCTGCGCGTAGATGATGCGGCCGGTGCGCTGGTCGGCGACCAGTTCGACGCCGTAGTTCTTGTACCACTCCTCAGCGATGACTTGAGCCGCCTTGGACCCCACAAGTCGCCCTGGAACCTGCCGGGTTCCGGTCTTGGTGGCCTTGACCGTGGCGGTGAACCACAGGCCCTTGTAGCCCTGGATCTCCTTCGTTCCGCGGTACTTCAGCGGGACGGTCGCGCCCAGGGTGTTGTCCCACCAGGTGTAGGAGCGTTTCTGCACGTCGAAGGGGAACTTCAGGTAGGCCTCACCCTCGATGTAGGGCTCCTCCTCGCAGCAGTGCACCGGCTTGTTGGTCTTGCGGTCGGTGACCCAGCGCTCCTGGGTGAACTGCAGCGAGTCGTTCGGATCGGCCGCGGGCAGCGAGTCGTCCGGGTCGACCGAGGTGACCACGTCCCACACCGCCCGCCCGCTGTCCTCGCTGTCGGCGACATCGCCGCGCACCTGGCGGGTGACGGTGAGATTCGCGTACGGCACGGACTCGGCCTTGAACCTGTCGAAATAGGCACCCTTGCCCTTGAAGACGGTCGTCTGGTCGACGTCGATCGGGGTGCGCTTCGCGTGGGGTTCGACGTACCACGCGAGCATCGGCGACAGGACGAGCAGGAAAACGCCCAGGCCGAGGATGACCAGCGACAAGGGGCTTGCGGTTCTGCGCATCCGGGCTCTCCAGGAGGGTCTAGGCGGCTCGTTGCGGCGCATGGGGCGTCGAGAAGCGCGGCGGAGGGAAGTGCGCGTGCGTGTATGGGCCCGGAACCGTAGGCGCACCCTTGACGCACTGTCAACGCACAGTCGACACTGGGCAATTGCCGGATGGGGCCGGTAACTGCCTGGGTGTGGGCGACCTCGGATCGTTTCGTACGAGATTCAGATCAGAGAGGCCTACCCCGTCATGCACAGACTGCTCGCCGCCATCCTGACCGCGGCCTTCGCCGCCGCACTCGCCGTCGGCGCCGGCTTCGGCATCGTGGCACTGCTCAACAAGACGCCCGACCAGCCCAACACGCCGCTCGTGACCTACGAGACGGCGCGGCAGAACCGTTGACCACGATGCCGGCCCGCCATCCCCCCACGCCCTCGCCCAAGCCCTCCTCGGACGCGGTCCGTCCGCTGCTGTCCGAGGCCGCCGGCCGGGCGGCGCCGAGCCGCTCCCCGCTGTCGCCGGGCTCCGCCTGGCGCGAAGTGCCACGCCTGCAGGTCAAGCAGTTCGCCGCGCTCGCCCTGGAGGAGGTGCCGCACCTCGCCAACGACATCCTGCGGGAGATCCGCCGCGAGTACCCGGGGCTGCCGCTGGTCCTCGACGACTCGGGCGAGCCCATGGCCCTCATCGGGATCCGGCGCGCCCTCGAAGGCTTCGTCCACCAGCTGGCCCTGGCCGAGGACCGGCCGCGCTACTACCCGGAGGTCTTCCAGGAGTTCGGCCGCGGCGAGGGCCTGCACGGCCGCACCCTCGACGACCTGCAGTCCATCTACCGGCTCGGCGTCCGCCTCGCCTGGCGCCGGCTCACCGAACTCGGCCAGCAGGTCGACTTCCCGCCGCCCGCCATGTACGAGCTCGCCGAGCTGGGCTTCGAGTATCTGGACGGCCTCGTGGACCAGTCCGTACGCGGCTACGCGGAGGCCGCCGCCCGGCAGGCCGGTGAACGCCTGCGACTGCAGCGGAAGTTGATGGAACTCCTGCTCGCCGAGCACCGCACCGATCCGGCCAAGGCCCTCGCGGAGCGCGGTGCCCGGATCGGCTGGTCGCTGCCCGAGACGGTCGCCGTGGGCGTGCTCCTGCGGCCCGCCCGGGAGGCGGTCGCCCCCGCGGTCGGCCAGGGGGTGCTCCTGGACATGGAGACGGAACAGCCCCGCATGGTCGTCCCCGACCCGGACGCCGCGGGCCGCCCCGAACTCCTGCGCCGCGCCATGGCCGGCTGGTCGGGCGCCATCGGCCCGCCCGTGCCCCTCGCGGACGCGGCCAAGTCGCTGCGCTGGGCGGATGCCGCGGTGCGCCTGATGGAGCGCGGCCTGCTGCCGTCCGGCGAGGTCCTTTTCTGTACGGAGCACACGGAGGCCCTGGTCCTGCTCCAACCCGAGGAACTGATCGACGACTTGGCCCGCCGCTGTCTGGCCCCGCTCACCCACTGCGGTCCCGCACACGGGCGCCGCCTCGCCGAGACGCTGCTCGCCTGGCTGGAGACACGGGGCGGGGCGCCGGAGGTGGCGGCCCGGCTCGGGGTGCATCCGCAGACGGTGCGGTATCGCCTCCGGCAGATCCGGGAGCTGTGGGGCGACGAGGTCGATGATCCGGACCGGCGGTTCGAGCTGGAACTCGTCCTGAGGGCTCAGCGGCTGCGAGGCGCCGTGGGAGGCTGAGCGGTCGTCCGCGGTCGTCCGCGGTCGTCCGTGGCCGGGCGGAACGGGACATTCCTGGGTGGTCATATCCGGATACGCATACCGGCCCGCCCCACCGGCACACAACTTTCACAAGGTCGTCTCGATCCGTGACCGGTGGCCCGCTTAATCTCCCCACGTCATGGACTACTGCCACCCCTGCCGCCGCCACCTCAACGGCGCCTTCGCCTGCCCCGGCTGCGGCACCCCCGCCGAGGCCTGCCGTCGGTACGCCGAGGAGATCGCCGCGGTCGAGGAGGCGGCGGACCCCGAGGAGACGTACGCCGAGGAGACCCGCGAGCCCCGCCGCGGCCGGGGCGAGCGCCGCTCCCGACGGGCCGCTGTGCACCGGCGCAGGCGCCGCCGGATGTTGCTGGTCGGCGCGGGCCTCGTGCTCGCGGCGGGCGGCCTGAGCCTGGCGGAGCTGGCGAGCGAGTCGCCGGGCGACGACCAGGCGGGCTCCTCCGTGTCGGACGTGCCCGTGGACGACGGGGAATCGTCGGGCGAGGAGGCGGAACCGGGCGACGGAAAGAAGTCCTCGGGCCCGGACCAGGTCTCGTCCGCCGCGCCCGGCGCATCCGCGTCGAGCGCGAGCGCCAAGGAGTCCGACGACGCGGACGACCCCGACGCCAAGGAGTCCAAGGGCCCCAAGGAGAGCCCCGACGGCGGCACTTCACCCACCGCCCCGGCCACCTCCCAGCGCCCGACGACACCGAACACCACCCCACCCGCACCCAAGCCGACGCCCACTCCGAGCCCCACGCCTTCGGAGACGTGCGACCGGTTCTTGTGGTGGTGCACCTAGCGCCTGGCTCGGCTCACGGTTTCTGGCCCAGCATTCGCTGCAGCAGATCCCGGAGTGCCACCCGGTCGTCCCTCGAAAGCTCGGCAAGCGGTTCCCGGGCGAAGCCCAACTCGTCCCTGAGCTCCCGTGCGGTCCGCACGCCCTCCTCGGTCGGCGCGGCCAGCTTCACCCGGCGGTCCGCCGGGTCCGGCCGCCGCTCGACCAGGCCGCGCGCCTCCAGGCGGTCCACGATGCCCGTCACGTTCGACGGCTCGCACTTCAACGTCTGGGCGATCCGCCGCATCGGCAGCGGCTCCAGCGAGAGCAGCCCGAGCAGCCGCGCCTGCGCGCCGGTCAGCGCGTGCTTGCCCGCGACCTGCTCGTACTCCTCGTGGTAGCGCGCCACGACGGTGCCGATCAGCTCGACGACCTCAAGGGTCAGAGGGTCGGTGCGCGGTGCTCGATCGGTGGCCATGCTCACCAGCGTACCCATTTACTTGACAACATGAAATATCAGGCGCAGGGTTGTTTCACATGCTGAACTAAATCAGCTGGAGCATCCCATCCGCGAAGATCGCGAAGACCTCGGAGGCCGCACCCTCATGTCCGCACTCCCCGCCACCTCCCGCGCCTGGCACCTCGTCGCCCGCCCGCACGGCTGGCCCGAGCCGACCGACTTCGCGCTGCGTGAGACCCCGGTCACCGAGCCCGCCGAGGGCCGCATCCTGGTCAAGAACCTGCACTTCTCGGTGGACCCGTACATGCGCGGCCGCATGAACGACGTGAAGTCGTACATCGCGCCCTTCCAGCTCGACCAGCCCATGGACGGCGGCGCGGTCGGCGAGGTCATCGCCTCGAACGCCGAGGGCTTCGCGGTCGGCGACCACGTGCTGCACGGCCTCGGCTGGCGCGACTACGCGGACGTACCGGCCAAGCACGCCAAGAAGGTGGACGCGAACCTCGCGCCCCTCTCCGCCTACCTCGGCGTCCTCGGCATGCCGGGCCTGACCGCCTACGCGGGCCTGCTCGAGGTCGCCTCCTTCAAGGAGGGCGACGCCGTCTTCGTGTCCGGCGCGGCCGGCGCGGTCGGCAGCCAGGTCGGCCAGATCGCCCGTCTGAAGGGCGCCTCGCGGGTCATCGGCTCGGCGGGCTCCGACGAGAAGGTCAAGCTCCTGGTGGAGGAGTACGGCTTCGACGCGGCCTTCAACTACAAGAACGGCCCCGTCGCCGAGCAGCTGAAGGAGGCCGCCCCCGAGGGCATCGACGTCTACTTCGACAACGTCGGCGGCGACCACCTGGAGGCCGCGATCAGCCGCCTCAACCTGCACGGCCGCATCACCATCTGCGGCATGATCGCCGGCTACAACGACACCGAGCCGACCCCCGGCCCGCGCAACATGGCCATGATCATCGGCAAGCGGCTGCGCCTGCAGGGCCTGATGGTGCAGGACCACGGCGCCCTTCAGCCCCAGTTCGTCCAGGACGTCGCGTCCTGGATCGCGAGCGGCGAGCTCAAGTACAACGAGACGTTCGTCGAGGGCATCGAGAACGGCGTGGACGCCTTCCTCGGCCTCCTCCGGGGTGAGAACACCGGGAAGATGATCGTCAGCCCGACCAAGTAGGGTCGACTGCAGACCGCACCGCCGGGTCGTGGGCGCGAGCCCGGCGGAGCACCAACCGGAGGATGTTTTTCCATGGCTATTCAGCAGTCCGACGTCAAGTACACCGCCGTTGCCACCGCCGAGAACGGCCGTGACGGCAAGGTCACCGGCACCAGCGGCAACCTCGACGTCGTCGTGAACCCGCCGAAGGCGATGGGTGGCAACGGCGCGGGCACCAACCCGGAGGAGCTCTTCGCCGCCGGTTACAGCGCCTGCTTCCAGGGCGCCCTCGGCGTCGTCGCCCGGAACGAGAAGGTCGACATCACGGGCTCCACCGTGACCGCCGAGGTCGGCATCGGCCAGAACGACGAGGGCTTCGGCATCATCGTCGCCATCAAGGCCTCCATCCCGACCGTGGACGCCGCCAAGGCCCAGGAGCTCATCGAGAAGGCCCACCAGGTCTGCCCGTACTCCAAGGCGACCCGCGGCAACATCGAGGTTTCCCTCGCTGTCGCCTAAGCCTCTGCGCTCGTAGGGCTTCGCGCTTGTACGCGGGAGGGCCGCACCCCGGCTTGGGGTGCGGCCCTCTTCGTGTACGTACGTCAGGACGCCCGCGTACGACTGGTACGTACGTCAGGACGCTCGCGTACGACTGGACGTTCGCGTACGACTAACCGAGCAGTGCCCGACCCACCTGCGGGAAGACCCCCTTGGGGTGGTCCCGGAACAGCGGCTCGGTGCCGAACAGGGTGACCCGCGCAGCGCCCGCCTTGCCACTGACCACCGACGCCTTGCCGGCCGCGGCAGCCGGCCCGCCCGAGCCGTCCTCAAGCGCCCGCCAGTGCCCGGACACGAGCAAGTCCCCGGTGGCGTACGACTGGTCGACCCGGACACCCGGTCCGAGGTCGGTGAACCACACCGGCGAGTAGACGAAGCTGTGCGCCGGAGCGCCGCCCGTGACCCGCCCGCCCGCGTTCACGACCTTCACCACGCCGTTCGCATCGCCGTGACCCGCGACGGCCTTCGCCGCGAGCAGCCCCGCGTCCGCGTTGAACGCGGCACCCGTCTCACCGCGCGCCACGACCCGGCCCCCGCCGGTCAGGAACGCCTTGAGCGCCTTCTTGGCGGCGGCGTTCAGCTTCGCGTGGTCGAGCCCCGACGAGACGAACAGGGCATCCGTCTTCGCCCAGTCGAAGCCGTCGTTCAGCGCCTCGGTCGAGACGGGCGTCACCGTGAAGCCCATCTCGCGCAGGGCGAAGAGCTCGCCCGGCTCCACGGCCGCGGCGACCCGCGTACGGTGCAGCGGGGCCACGCCCTTGACCTTCGTCGCATCGAAGGCGACGTCGTACTTCACCGCGAGCCGTGCCGCCCGGCGACGGGCGGACGACGGGACGATCGCGCTGCCGTCCGCCGCTCGACGTACCGAAATCCCGTCTGCCAGAAGCGAGTTGAGGGCCGCGACCTCCTGCGGGTCCTCAAGCCGGAGCCGCAGATCGCCGCGCGGCGCGACATATCCGGCCGCCGTGGCGTCGTGCACCGGACGGCGCGGGACGTCCAGCTTGCCGCCCTGGACCGGCGTGACGGTCGCGCCCCACAGGCGGCCCAGGCTCCAGCCCGAGATGTCGTACATCACCGACACCTTGTCGCTGATGTCCCGCCCGTCCGCGAGCAGCACATTGGCCATGCCCCGCTTGGACTGGTGCAGATCGACGACGTACGAGCCCTTGGCGTACGAACGGCCCCCGAGCCGGAAGTCCCGGGTCGCCCGCTCCACCTTGACGTCATTGGCGAGCAGATGGTCCACGAGCCGCGCGGCAGCCGTCGCCGACCTTTGAGCGTGGCCGGCCGGAATGACGTACGCGCGCGGGAACTTGGTCGTGTAGACGTCCTCCGGGCCGATGCCCGGAACGCCCGGCACGGTCTCCTCCGAGATCGGCACCTGCTCCGCACCCGCGACCCCGCGCCGGAACGTCTCGATCTGGTCGGCGAGCACCGAACTCCGGTGTTCGTCCGTGTACTTGAGCGTCGCCCGCATCACGGCACCCGCGATGTCCACGTTGATGGCGGACCGCCGCCGCAGCTCGGGGACCGGCAGCTCGTCGTACTCCTCGTTGTTCACCGTCATCGGGAACTCGATGGTGTGCGCGGCGACCGCGCCCTGGAACGGCATGAACTGCGGTGTGAACACCGGCGGCCAGTCGTCCCAGCCCTCCTCCTGGTCGCGGAAGGGGATGACGGCGGGCTCGACGCCGTCCTTCTCCTTGGTGTAGCCGAGACCGTTGACCGCGGCCTCCATGCCAAGGGCGTTGGCGTACGCGTTCTTCAGGAAGAGGTCGTACTCGTAGTTCTCGCCGTGCGGGGGAGTGGTCGGCTCGATCAGCGTGCCGTTGACGTACCCATGGAGGTCGATCATCACGGCCGGCTGCTTGTCGATGGCGATCTGCCGGATCGCCCGGTCCTCCGGCTGCGAGGCGGTGACCATGTCCCGGTTGAGGTCGAAGCCGTTGCCGTTGGCGCGGGTGCCCGCGATGCGGCCGTCGGGATTGGCGGTGACGTTGAAGTAGAGCCGGTTGTGGTCGAGCAGGTCCTCGGACTTCTCGTCCTTGGCCTTCGCCAGCTCCTCGATGAGCTTCAGGGCCGCGTCCGTGCCCTCCCACTCATTGCCGTGGATGTTGTTGTTGATGAGGACGGGCGTCTTGTAGTCCCGCTTGATCGCCTTGTCCTTGGCGGCCGCGGCGGGGGAGTTCTCGATGCGTTCCCGCATACGTTCCTGACGCCGGGCCTCGCCCGCCGACTCGGGCGCGGTCACCGTGACCAGGTACAGCTGATGGCCGTTCGCGGACCGCCCGGCTATCTCCACGCTCACCCGGTCGCCCAGCTTCTGCAGGGAGTTCAGCTTCGGGGCTATGGAGTGGTACGGGGTCAGGCCCAACTTGATCGACTTGTCGGCGGGGTTGGCCGGCTCGGGGGTGAGGACCTGCTCGCGGGGGTAGCCGCCGGTGTGCTTCGCGAGGTCGGGTATCTGTCCCTTGAGCGCGCGGGCGGCAGCTTCGGCCGGGGACTTGGCCGCACGGCCCGCGTCCGCCGCGTCGTGCTCGCGGGTGGGGCCGGGGTCCGGCTTCGGGTCCTGCTTGGGCTCGGCGGTCGCAGGGGACGCCGACGCGAGCAACAGGGCACTCAGCGTCGACGCGGTGGCGATGAGGATGGGTCTTGGTATGCCCACAGGTCGTACACGCACGGATGGATACCTCCCGGAGATCAATAGGAGAGGGTCTACCGTGTCAACTCGCCCACAACAAGGGTGTCTTGGTTACACACGCGTACCAGGGGCCGACCGGCGGCCCCGCTGTCGGTGGGCGCCGATAGGCTGAGGACCATGCGCGATCTTGCAACAGGCTTCGGCTATCTCCTCAAGGGCCAGCGGTGGGTGGCGACCCACGGCCGCTGGTTCGGCTTCGGCCTGCTGCCCGGGCTGATCACCCTCGTTCTGTACGTCGCCGCGCTGTACGGCCTGAGTCTGGGCGCCGACGACTTCGCCGCCTGGGCCACGCCTTTCGCGGACGACTGGAGCTCGCCCTGGCTGGGCCTGTTCCGGGGCTTCCTGGTCGCCCTGATCTTCGCGCTCGGCCTGCTGCTCGCGGTGATCACCTTCACGGCGGTGACGCTCCTGATCGGCCAGCCCTTCTACGAGTCGCTGTCCGAGCAGGTCGACAAGTCCGAGTCGCCGGACGGCACGGCCCCCGAGTCGGGCCTGCCGCTCTGGCGCGAGCTGTGGATCTCCGGCCGGGACAGCCTGCGCATCCTGGTCCGCGCCCTGGCCTGGGCGGTCCTGCTCTTCGCGCTCGGCTTCATCCCGGTCCTCGGCCAGACGGTCGTCCCGGCGATCGGGTTCTGCGTGACCGGCTTCTTCCTCACCCAGGAGCTGACGTCGGTCGCGCTGCAGCGCCGCCGGGTCGAAGTCCGCGAGCAGCTCGCCCTGATGCGTTCGCGCCGGATGCTGATCTGGGGCTTCGGGGTGCCGCTGGCCGTGTGCTTCCTGATCCCCTTCGTGGCGGTGTTCCTGATGCCGGGGGCGGTGGCGGGGGCGACGCTGATGGTGCGGGACCTTCGGGGGGAGGGACAGCCGGCCGACGGGGACGAGGACGAGACGGGCCCGCAGGGGCAGGGGCAGGGACGTCAGGGCCAGTGGCCGCAGGGCCAGCCGCAGGGATGGCCCAACACGCCCCCTGCGTCCCAGTATCCGGAAGGCCGTTGAGCCCTGACTGCTCGCGGGTCACGATCTGTGCATGCCAGAAGTGATCGCAGTCGCCGTCATCACCGTCCTCGCCGTCATCAGCCCCGGCGCGGACTTCGCCATGGTCATCCGCAACAGCTATCTGTACGGCCGTGCGACCGGCCTGCTCGCCGCGCTGGGTGTCGCGACCGGCGTCCTGGTCCACGTCACCTACACGATGCTGGGCGTCGGCCTCCTGATCGCCTCATCGACCGCGCTCTTCACGGCGATCAAGTTGATCGGGGCGGCGTACCTGGTCTACATCGGCATCAAGACGTTCCGCTCACGCGGCGACCTGGAGGTCGACCTCGACCGCAAGGCGGAGCTCTCTCCGCTGGCCGCGCTGCGCACGGGCTTCCTCACCAACGTCCTCAACCCGAAGACGACCCTCTTCGTCGTCTCGACCTTCACTCAAGTCGTGGGCCCGGACACGTCGTTGCTGCGGCAGGCGGGGTACGGCCTGTTCATGTCGTTCGCGCACATGGCGTGGTTCGGAGTGGTGGCCCTCTTCTTCTCCCAGGCCCGCCTGCGCCAGGCGATGCTGCGGGCCCAGAAGGTCCTGAACCGGGTGATCGGCTCGGTCCTGGCGGGCCTGGGCATCAGCCTGGCCTTCGCGCCGTCGCACTGAGGGCGGGGCCAAGTGAGGGCCAAGTGAGGGGAAAGAGGCAGCCATAATGGGGCATATCGGGCCTCCGACTGCCCCTTTCTCCCCACTAGCATCGGCCCTTGACCCCCGACAGAGTCGACAGAGAGGTCCCGGCCATGGGCGACGCGGAGATCGGCGAGGTTCTGGTGCGCTCCCTCCTGCGGGACCAGCACCCCGACCTCGCCACCCTCGACCTGCACCACACGGTCACCGGCTGGGACAACCAACTCTGGCGCCTGGGCGACGACTTGGCCGTACGCCTGCCGCGCACGGACCGCGCCCCCGAGCTGCTGCGCAAGGAACACCGCTGGCTGCCGCAGCTGGCCCGGCGGCTGCCGCTCCCCGTTCCGATCCCCTTGCGCCTCGGTGAACCCTCCGCCCGCTTCCCCAAGCCGTGGACCATCGCGACCTGGGTCCCGGGCACCCCGGCCGACCGCGCGCCCGTGAGCGAGGGCGAGCGCGCGGCCGGCACCCTCGCAGGCTTCCTGCGCGCGCTCCACCGGGAAGCCCCGGCCGAAGCGCCGGTCAACCCGCAGCGAGGCGTGCCCCTGAGGGCGCTCGGCGTCGACGCCTCCCGCTTCGACCCGGAGTTGCGCGCCGTCTGGGACGACGCCGTGGCCGCCCCGGACTGGTCGGGCCCGCCCGTCTGGCTGCACGGCGACCTGCACCCGGCCAACGTCGTCGTCGCCGACGGGACCCTGTCCGGAGTCCTCGACTTCGGCGAGCTGTGCGCCGGTGACCCGGCCACGGACCTCTCCGCCGCCTGGGTCCTCCTGCCCGAGGGCGCGGCCGCACGCTTCTTCCAGGCGTACGGGACTGTGGACGAGGCGACGATGAGGAGGGCTCGTGGCTGGGCGGTCCAGCGGGGCCTGGGCCTCGTGGCCATCGGCCGGGCGGGGGAGGAGGGCCGTCCCGGCGGCAAGAAGACCTGGGGGCCCGCAGGCCGGGCGACGCTCGACCGCGTACTCGCCGCCCGCTGAGGCCCCGCGGCTTCCTCAGCCTGAAGAACCTGAAGAACCTGCGGAACCTGAAGCCGCCACGCCCACGATCGCCCGTACCTGCTCGACGATGTCGACCCGATTGCGCACGAACTCCGGGTCCGTGACCTTCCCGGTCGCCGGATCGGTGTTCCCGGCCCCGAACTCCAGCACCGGCGTGTGCACATGGCCGCCCGGGATGTGCAGCCCGAGCCGGTCCCGCAGCAGCGTCGCGCGGTACGCGATCTCATTCGACAGGTAGTTGCCGCCGCCGCCCGCACGGGCCGTCGACCCCGGCGTGGGCCCGTCGGGGCGGACGACCGGTTCGGTGCCGCCCGCCGGGATCTCGGTCACCGACGTGTTGTCGTACACCGGGAAGCGCCCGGTCTTCGCCTCGACGATCTCCTTGTACGGGAGGGTCGTCGACGTCCACTGCGGCTGTGAGCCCGGATCGCCGACCGGGATGGTCTCCGTACGGGAGAGGTTGTCGTTGTCCGGGAAGCCGCCCCGCCACGCCCCGTTGGTGCGCTCGATGTCGAAGCGGCCGGGGCGGCCCTGGCTCACCGTGGTGAACAGGTCGACCTTCGCAAGGGCGGGCCGCAGCGCCCGCTCGACCGTGCCGTCCGCGAAGTCCTGCCAGCGCACGGGGAAGACGGCGGTCTCGACGCGGGCGCGCCCGCCGTCGGACGTACGGATCCAGGTGCCGTCCAGTGCCAGCGCCGTCGCCCCCGACGGATTGCTGATCCGGACGTCCCGGTCGAGGGTGAACGGGTCGAACCCGGTGACCAGGACCCGCTTGAAGCCCCGCCCCTTCGGATAGTCGAGGCTGTCCTGCCCGCGAGAGGCCCGCTCCAGCGCCCCGAGCAGCCGCGCCCGGCCCTGCTCCGACAGCCCGAACTCCGGGCTCCAGCCCCGTAGTTCACGCGTCATCCCGAGCCGCGCCCAGTACAGCGGCCGATCGTCGTCCCGGCTCAGCCCGTCCCCGGGACCCCGCCCCTGCGCCCGCGCCACGGCCCGCTTCCACAGCTTCGACCCATGGCGTACGGCAATGCGCTCGGCCTCGGCGTACGACGAGGCCTGCTCCAACGCCCGTACGAACGCCGGCGCCACGGAGTCGAACCCGCTGAGCCGCAGGATCTCCTGCGGCACGGCCCGGTCGAGGCGCTGCTCCTCGACGGTGGGCGGGGCGGTGCTGCTGCCGGCCGGGGTGGGCGCGGCGGCCACCGTCGCCGCGGCCGCTGCCGCCAGGGAGAGTCCAACTGCCGTCAGACGTACGCGCATTGCTGTCACGGGAGCCCCGGGTCCTTCCGTCGCCTGAGTGTGTGGGTATCGGAAGTATCGCGGGGCGGGTGGGGCGGGCGCTATGGGTGGGCCGGGTGAGGCCGGGGTGTCAGACCTTGATGGTGCGTACGCGGTTTCCGCAGAGGGTGGTGATGTCATCGGGGTCGGAGGTCAGCACGGTGACAGGGGCCGGGGAGCTGAGGGCCAGTGCCGACAGTATGGCGTCGATCGCGTACTTGTGTCCGTGCAGCTTCGCAGCGGCCAGCAGTTTCGATGCTTGTCGGGCAATCTCCTCCGTGACCGGCTCCACGTGGATGCGGGAGACGGCCCAGTCGAATTTGGCCTGATTGACATGGGGGTCACGTGCCTCGACAAGCGTCGCAGCCGAGGTGACGACCCGGGCGTCCTCTTCTTCGGCGGCAACCAACCAAGCCGTGAGCTTGGGATTGCGCAGGACGACCTTGGACAACCCCTCGCTGTCCAGGATCAGGGTGCCGCCCGCCGTCATGCCGCGGCCGCGTTGTCGTCGCGGACGTCGTCGCCGCGCAGCACCGCACGGTAGGCGTCCACCTCTGCGCGGTCGGACGATCCGTGCTCGGCCTCTGCTGCGTCGATGAGCTCACGCAGCTGCTGGCGCTCCATCTCGCGGGCGACGGCAGCCGTGACGAAGGCGGAGAAGCCGCCGGGGCCAGTGCGCGCCCGCACCGTTTCCGCGAGGTCCTCCGGCATGCTGATCGAGTATTTCCGCGTGGTTCCACTCATGCGACAACGGTAGCATCGCCGGTAGCATGACGAATCGGTTCTGCTCGACGGGATCACCCCGAGGCCCCGCCCAGCCCGCCCACGGCCTCCCGCAACGCCCCCAGAAACGCCCCCGCCGCAGGTGAGAGCGACCGCCCCCGGAGCGTCGCCGCGTACACCGCGCGTGCCGGAGCGTCCGCCTCGTGCACCGCGACGAGCGCGATGTCCGGCCGTACGGACTCCGCAGCGAGCGCCGGGATCAGGGCCACCCCCAGCCCCGCCGCCACATACCCCTGCTTGGCGATCCACTCGGCCGCCACATGCGCGACCCGGGGGTGGAACCCGTCCCGCACGGCAGGCCCGAGCAGGCTCCGCTCCATCCGGGGGCTGCCCGAGATCCAGTCCTCGTCGGCCAACTCGGCGAGCCGCACCCGGCGCCGGCCCGCCAGCCGATGGTCGGCGGGCAGGGCGACGTACATCGACTCGTCGAGAAGATGGTGGAGTTCGTACGAGGCCAGCGCATCCCCACCCGTCGTCGACACCACCGCCAGATCCAGCTCCCCGGCATCGAGCCGCGCCAACTGCCCTGCCGTGAGCCCCTCTTCGCGCGTCAGCTCGACCCCCGGATAGCGGGCCCGGAACGCCGCGATCGCCCGCGGCAGCAGCGCCGCGTCCGCCGTCGGGAACGCCCCGACCCGCAGCCGCCCGCCCGACACCTCCCGCAGCGCGTCCAGCTCCCGTCGCACACCGCGCAACCGCTCCGTCAGGGCCTCGGCGTGCGGCAGCAACACGCGGCCGGGCTCGGTGAGTTGTACGCCGCGGGGAAGCCGGTCGAAGAGGGTCGCACCGCCCAGCTCCGCCTCCAGCGCCGCGATCTGGCGGGAGATCGCCGACTGCGTATAGCCCAGCGACACCGCGGCCGCCGTGAACGACCCCTGCCGGGCCACCTCCAGGAACACGGCGAGCCAGGATGTGGAGACCTCGGGCAGGGGTGACGAGGATGCGCCATGCGGGTTCGGCATGGGAGCCATGCTAGACATTCGCTTGTGGCATCATGTCGGCAGTCCTAGCGTCTGAGGCATGCAGAAGATCGCCCCCAAGCAGATCGCCTTCCTCGGACTCGGCCACATGGGCGCCCCCATGGCCCGTCAACTCCTCGCCGCCGGACACCCGTTGACGGTGTGGAACCGCACGCCCGCCAAGGCCGAACCCCTCGTCGCCGCCGGCGCCCGCCAGGCCGCCGGCCCCGCCGAGGCCGTCCGCGGGGCCGACGTCGTCCTCACGATGCTGGCCGGACCGGAGGCCCTGAGCGCGGTCGCCGACCAGGTCATCCCGGAGCTGGGCCCGGGAACGTACTGGATCGAGATGTCGACCGTCGGCCCCGACGCCGTCAAGGCGCTGGGCGACCGCCTCCCGCAGGGCGTCACCCTCGTCGACGCCCCCGTGATGGGCAGCACCGACAAGGCCGCCGCCGGGCAGCTCGGCATCCTCGCGGGCGGCGACGCGGACGCCGTGGAGGGCCTGCTCTCCGCGCTCGGCACCGTGACCCGCACCGGCCCGCCCGGCTCCGGCGCCGCGCTCAAGCTCGTCGTCAACACCGCCGTGATGGGCGGGGTCGCCCTGGTCGCCGAGGCCATGGCGCTCGCGGACGCGCTGGGCGTCGACGAGGCCACCGCGAAGGCGGCCCTCACCAAGAGCCCGCTGGGCGGCGCCGTGTCCCGCGCCTTCGCGACGGACGTGCACTTCGACGTCGCGCTCGGCGTGAAGGACGTGGCGCTGGCCACCGAGGTCACCCGACTCCCGGCGATGGAGGCGGTGTTGGCACACCTGAAGGCCCATCCGGACATCGCCCACGAGGACATCGCGGCCCTCACCGCCCGCATCCGCGCCAACCGATAGCGCCCCCTTCACTCGGCTCAAGCGCCCTCAACCACAAGGACCCGTCATGCAGTTCACCCTGGACAACCCGTCCGAAGCCCCGCAGCCGCTGGGCCCCTACTCCCAGGTCGCCCGCATCCAGCTCCCGGGCGGCGGCACCCTCCTCCAGCTCTCCGGCCAGATAGCCGAGGGCGAGGACCTCGCCGCCCAGAGCCACGGCATCTTCGTCACCATCGCCGCCCTGCTCAAGGCCCATGGCGCGACCCTCGACGACATCGTCAACATCCGTACGTACCTCACGGACATCACCCGGCTCCCCGAATACGCCGCCGTACGCAGGCAGTTCCTCACCGGGACCCCGCCCACCAGCACCACCGTCGAGGTGCCCCGGCTCTTCCGGCCCGAGGCCCTGATCGAGGTCGAGGTGGTGGCCGCGCTCACCTCCTAAGCCGTCAACTCCTAGTCGGAGGACGGTCCTTGGAGCAGCAGCAGGAACCCCCGGAACGCCTCGGCCATGTCGACCGCCTCCGGATCAAGCAGCCACTGGTACTGCAGCCCGTCGAGGACCGCGACAAGGAGCGGCGCGGACTGCTCGGGGGTGAGCCCGGACGGCAGCCGGTCGCCGAACTCGGCCCGCAGCATCCGGGCCATCTCCCCGCGCACGGTCGCGTACCGCCGGGTGAAGAAGTCACGCGCGGGATGCTCGTCGGTGACGCTCTCGCCGAGCAGCGCCGAGAAGGTCTGGACGATGCCGGGCCGCATCGCGTTGTACTCGACCAGCGAGCCGAGCAGGTCCAGTCGCCACTCGCGGCTCGGCGTCGCGTCCCACTGGTCGCGCTCCTCCAGGACGGCGACGAGCAGCGCCTCCTTGGTGGGGAAGTGGTGCAGCAGCCCCTGCTGGGTGAGGCCGACCCGCTCGGCCACGGCCGCCAGGGACGCCCCCCGGTAGCCGCGCTCGGCGATGACTTCGAGGGCGGACCGCACGATCTCCGCGCGCCGCTCCTCACTCCTCGCCCTGGCTGCCATCTCGAACCCCGCCCTTTCCTGATCGGCCCTGCACAGGCCCTGTACCGGCCCTGCTGAGAGGACCGTACGGCATCCATCAGTAACGACAGGATAACGAAACCTACCACTCTACAGGTAGTCGAGGCATGATGGGAGAACGGAACGGACTTCAACGAGGAGGGACCCGGTCATGGCGGACACCGCACGCCCCGCACAGGCCCAGGCAGACCAGGCACGCGAGGCGGTCGTCACAGCCGCACTCGGCAAGCTGGACCTCGACGCCAAGGCGAAACTGCTCGCCGGCCAGGACATGTGGACCCTGCCCGAACTCCCCGAGATCGGGCTGCAGTCCGTCGTCTGGTCCGACGGCCCGATCGGCGTGCGTGGCGTGCGCTGGACCGCCGACGACCCGTCCATAGCCCTGCCCTCGCCGACCGCGCTCGCCGCCACCTGGGACCCGGCGCTCGCCCGCCGCGCGGGCCGGGTGCTTGCGCAGGAGGCCCGCCGCAAGGGCGTGCACGTGCTGCTCGCGCCGACCGTGAACCTGCACCGCACCCCACGCGGCGGCCGGCACTTCGAGTGCTACTCCGAGGACCCGTACCTGACCGGCGAGATCGGCACCGGCTACGTCCAGGGCGTTCAGGACGGCGGCGTCGGCACGACGGTCAAGCACTTCGTCGGCAACGACGCGGAGACCGACCGCTTCACCGTCAACAACCTCATCGCCCCGCGCCCCCTGCGCGAGCTCTACCTCGCCCCCTTCGAGGCGATCGTCAAGAACGCCCACCCCTGGGGCATCATGACCGCCTACAACCAGGTCAACGGCGTGACCATGAGCGAGCACCGCTACCTGGTCAATGAAGTCCTGCGCGGCGAATGGGGCTTCGACGGCTGCAACGTCTCCGACTGGTTCGCGGCCCGCTCCACCAAGGGCACCGTCGAGGCCGGCCTCGACGTCGCGATGCCGGGACCGCGCACCGTGTACGGCCCGGCGCTCGCCGCCGCCGTGCGCGCCGGGGAGGTCGAGGAGTCCGTCGTCGACGAGGCGGTACGCAACGTCCTCAGGCTCGCCGCCCGCGTCGGCATCCTCGAAGGCGCCGAGCCCGTCGTGACCGAGCTGCCCGAGACGTACGACGGCCAGGAGGTGGCCCGGGAGATCGCGCGGCGCGCCTTCGTCCTCGTGCGCAATGAGGACCGGACCCTGCCGCTCGCCCCGACCGGAACCGTCGCCCTCATCGGCGCCGCCGCCCGCGACGCCCGCGTGCTCGGCGGCGGCTCCGCCACGGTCTTCCCCGAGCGGGTCGTCTCCCCGCTGGACGGCCTGACCGCCGCGCTCCCGGACGGCTCGCTCACGTACGCGCTCGGCGCCGACCCGACCGACGAACTCACCGCCGCCGACCAGGGGTTCACCCTCCGGGCCGTCGTCCGCGACGAGTCCGGCACCGAGCTCGGCACGCTCAGCGCGCCCAGCGGCCAGGTCCAGTGGTTCAACACCGACCTGCCCGAGGGCGTCGTCTTCGCCGATGTGCACAGCGTCGAGCTGACCGGCACCTTCACGCCACGCGTCACCGGCGAGCACGCCTTCGGCACCCGCGGCTTCGGCCGCTTCCGGTTCGCGGTCGACGGACAGGAACTCTCCGACGACAAGCGCGTCCTCGCCCCCGGCGCCGACCCGTTCGAGGCGTTCTTCGGCACGCCCGTCGAGATCGCCCGGGTCGCCCTCGAAGAGGGCACGCAGATCGAGGTCAGCCTCTTCCACGAGCTCGCCAAGATGCCGAACGCGCCCATCGAGGCCATCGGCTTCACCTTCGCCCACCGCGAGCCCCGGCGCGACGCCGACGAACTGATCGTCGAGGCGGCCCTCGCCGCAGGCGCCGCCGACACGGCGGTCGTCGTGGTCGCCACCACCGAGCGCGTCGAGTCCGAGGGATTCGACCGCACCGACCTCAGGCTCCCCGGCCGCCAGGACGATCTCGTACGCGCCGTCGCCGCCGCCAACCCGAACACCGTGGTCGTCGTCAACGCCGGCTCCCCGGTCGAGCTGCCCTGGCGCGAGGACGTCGCGGCCGTGCTGCTCAGCTGGTTCCCCGGCCAGGAGGGCGGCGCGGCACTCGCCGACGTCCTGCTGGGTGCCGAGGAGCCGGGCGGCCGGCTGCCCACCACCTGGGGCGCGCTCGCCGACGCCCCGGTCACCGAGGTCACCCCGGTCGACGGTGAAGTCCCATACACCGAAGGCCTGTTCATCGGCTACCGCGCCTGGGAGAAGTCCGGCGCCACCCCCGCGTACCCCTTCGGCCACGGCCTCGGCTACACCGACTGGACGTACGACTCCCTGGAGGCGACGCCCGGCACTGCCACGGTCCGCGTCACCAACTCCGGTACGCGCACCGGCCGCGAGGTCGTCCAGATCTATCTCGCCGTCCCCGAGGAAGACCGGGTGGAGCGCCCGGCCCGCCGCCTGGCCGGCTTCGCGAGCGTCGAGGCCGCGCCCGGGGAGAGCGTCGAGGTGCGCGTCGAACTGCCGCACCGCGCCTTCGAGATCTGGGACGAGGCCATCAACTCCTGGACTTTCGTCTCCGGTTCGTACGAGGTCCAGGCGTCCCACTCGCTCACCGACGTCCGCCTGAAGGCGACGCTCACGGTCTGACCGCCCCCTCAAGCCGGCACGAGCCCCGGGGCGCTTCCTGACGGATGCCCCGGGGCCCGAGCCATTACCGCTCTTCTTCCGCCGTCACCGCGCGGAACGCCAGCTCGGCAAGGCGGGACTGGCCGTCCTTGCTCGGGTGGAACCAGTCCCAGTGGCTCAACTGGTCCGTGCCGAAGCGGTAGTCGAAGACCGCCCCGTCGTCGTACCGGCAGTGCTGGTCCTTCGCGCACACCTCTTCAAGAACCTTGTTGTACGCGACCACCCGGTCCTGCACCGTCGACCGGCGCTCGACCGCCTCGCCACCCATGTCGTCCGGGTCGCCCAGCATCGTGGGGCAGATGCCCAGCTTCCACACCTGCTTGCCCATGGCGTTGCCCCGGCCCTCGGACCACAGCCGCTTGAGATCCGGCACGCTGGCGACGTACACCTGCGCCTTCGGCGCCTTGCCGCGCAACGTCCGCAGCGCGTCCTCGAAGTCACGGCGGAACTCGGCGACCGGCGTCATCGCGCGCAACGCGCCCCGGCAGGCGTCATTGGCGCCCACCATGACCGTCACCAGTTCGGGCGACTTGGCGGCGGCGCGCTCCATCTGCTCGGGCAGGGCGGCCATGCGGGCGCCCGTCTCCGCGTAGTTCCAACTGCGCTCGGCCGCCCGGTCCTTCCCGAGCAGCCGCACGGCGAGGCTGCGCACCTCCGGATCGGTGCCGGTCGACCAGGACACCTCGGGGCAGTCGGACAGGACGGTGCACGCGTCGAAGCCGCGGGTGATGGAGTCGCCGACCGCGGCGACGGAGCCGGGCCTGCTGTTCCAGGCGGGGGTGGGCTTCGGTGTCGGGTCGGCGGCCGGGGCGCCCTTGGGGGCGGGGGAGTTGCCGCCGGTCGCGTCACAGGCGACCAGGGGGGCGGCGAGCAGCACCGCCGTCACGGTGGCGACGGCGGCGCGTACGCGGCTCCGACCGGTGTCCCGCATGTTCCGTCTCCTCCGCGTCTCCCCTGTGCCGACTATGGCGTCCTGCCGGGTGAATGCTTACTGTTTCCGGGCCTTGGGACCGACGGTACGTCACACTCGGGCTCGCACCGCACGGTAGCTTTGCCCCAGTCGACCCAGAGACACGCCGGTGTCTCGGTTCCGGTAAATTACATCACGTCAGATCTGTCCATATTGGTTACCTTTGGGCAATATCGTTCGGCACGGGTGCGAGGCCGCTGGGGAAGGCGACCTCGATCGACCCACCCACACTGGAGGTCCCGGTGACGACACGTGGAGTTCTTTACGTCCACTCCGCCCCGCGCGCGCTGTGCCCGCACGTCGAATGGGCAGTCGCGGGCGTGCTCGGTGTGCGCGTCAACCTCGACTGGATCAGGCAGCCCGCGTCTCCAGGCACCTGGAGATCCGAGTTCTCCTGGCAGGGCGAGGTGGGTACGGCGTCCAAGCTGGCCTCCGCGCTGCGCGGCTGGCAGATGCTCCGCTTCGAGGTCACGGCCGAGCCCTGCCCCACTGCGGAGGGCGAGCGGTACTCCGCCACGCCCGAGCTCGGAATCTTTCACGCGGTCACCGGAATGCACGGCGACATCCTGATCCCGGAGGACCGTCTGCGCGCGGCGCTCGCCCGGTCCGTGCAGGGCGAGACCAACCTGGAAGCAGAGATCACGAAGCTGCTCGGCAAGCCCTGGGACGACGAGTTGGAGCCGTTCCGGTACGCCGGTGAGGGCGCGCCGGTGCGGTGGCTGCATCAGGTGGTCTGAAGCTCACCCAAGCTGAAGGGGCCCCCACCGTGTGGTGGGGGCCCCTTCAGTTACGTACAGGCTGTGTACGAACCGTACGAACAGATCAGACGGTTCGGAACGCAAGGACCACGTTGTGGCCGCCGAAACCGAACGAGTTGTTGATCGCGGCGATCGTGCCCTCGGGCAGCGCCCTCGGGGTGTCGCGGACGATGTCCGCGCCGTCCTCGGCGATCTCTTCGTCCAGGTCGTCGACGTTGATGGTCGGCGGAGCCTTGCGGTGGTGCAGCGCGAGGACCGTCGCGACGGACTCGATGCCGCCCGCGCCGCCGAGGAGGTGACCGGTCATCGACTTCGTGGAGGAGATCGCCACGTGGTCCAGGTCGTCGCCCAGCGTCTTGCGCAGTGCCTTGATCTCGGCGACGTCGCCCTGCGGGGTGGAGGTGCCGTGCGCGTTCAGGTGCACGATCTCGGCCGGCTTGAGGTCCGTCGACTCAAGGAGGTTCACCATCGCGGCCGCGATGCCGCGGCCGGTCGGCTCGGGCTGTGCGATGTGGTGGCTGTCGGCCGACAGGCCCTGGCCGAGCACCTCGCAGTAGACCCGGGCGCCACGCGCGGCGGCGTGCTCGGCGGACTCGAGGACGACAACGCCCGCGCCCTCCCCGAGGACGAAGCCGTCACGGGCCTTGTCATAGGGACGAGACGCCTTCTCGGGCTCGTCGTTGTTCTTGGACATCGCCATCATGTTGGCGAACGCCGCGATGGGCAGCGGGTGGATGGCCGCCTCGGTACCGCCCGCGACGACCACGTCGGCACGGCCGGAGCGGATCATCTCGACGGCGTAGCCGATCGCCTCGGCGCCGGACGCACAGGCCGAGACCGGAGTGTGCACGCCGGCCTGAGCGTTGATCTCCAGACCGACGTTGGCGGACGGGCCGTTGGGCATCAGCATCGGCACGGTGTGCGGGGAGACGCGGCGTACGCCCTTCTCCTTGAGCACGTCGTACTGGTCGAGCAGGGTCGTGACGCCGCCGATGCCGGAGGCGATGACCGCGCCGAGACGCTCGGGGGCGATCTTCTCGTCCTCGCCCGCCTTGGCCTCGTAACCCGCGTCCGCCCAGGCCTCGCGGGCCGCGATCAGCGCGAACTGCGCCGAGCGGTCCAGCTTGCGGGCCAGCGGGCGGGGCAGGACCTCGCCCGGGTCGACGGCCGCGGGTGCGGCGATGCGGACCGGCAGTTCGGCGAAGCGCTCGCCCTCGAGGGGCTTGACCCCCGAGCGTCCGGCCATCAGACCTTCCCAGGTCGATGTTGCGTCGCCACCCAGCGGTGTGGTTGCGCCGATACCGGTGACGACCACGGTGCGATTGGTCGAGCTCACAGGAATTCTTTCTCCACGTCTTGGAATGGGGCGGTGGATCCGGAACTTGCACGGAGCCACCGCCGGGTGGCATTACGCGACAGCCGGGACTCAGCCCTGGTTGTCGAGGATGTACTTCGCGGCGTCGCCGACGGTCTTGAGGTTCTTGACGTCCTCGTCGGGGATCTTCACGTCGAAGCGCTCTTCGGCGGCGACGACGACCTCGACCATGGACAGCGAGTCGACGTCCAGGTCGTCGGTGAAGGACTTGTCCAGCTGGACGTCCTCGACCGGGATCCCGGCGATCTCGTTCACGATCTCGGCGAGACCGGCAACGATCTCTTCCTGAGTGGCGGCCATGTTGGCGCTCCTTCTTGTGTATCAGGTGGTTTGACGGCTTCGGCCGGGATCCTCACGGAGATCCGTGAAGGTCCGGACGATGCCTAGGGGAGGGTAACGACCGTGGCGGCGTACACGAGACCCGCCCCGAAGCCGATGACGAGCGCCGTATCGCCGCTCTTCGCCTCACCGGTCGCCAGAAGCCGCTCCATAGCGAGCGGGATCGAGGCGGCCGAGGTGTTGCCGGTGGTGCGCACATCACGGGCGACCGTGACGTGCTCCGGCAGTTTCAGAGTCTTCACCATCGAGTCGATGATCCGCTCGTTGGCCTGGTGCGGAATGAAGACATCCAGGTCGTCCGCGGTGATTCCGGCCGCATCCAGCGCCTGCTGGGCAACCTTCGCCATCTCGAACACGGCCCAGCGGAACACCGCTTGGCCCTCCTGCGTGATCGCAGGGAACTTGCCCGTGGAGTCGTACTCGTTCCACGGCACGGTCTGCTTGATCGTCTCGGACTTGTCGCCCTCCGAACCCCACACCGTGGGGCCGATCTTGGGCACGTCCGAGGGGCCGACGACGACCGCTCCGGCGCCGTCACCGAACAGGAAGGCCGTGGCACGGTCCTCCAGGTCGGTCAGGTCGCTGAGCCGCTCGACGCCGATGACCAGTACGTACTCCGCGCTGCCCTCGACGATCATGCCCTTGGCGAGGGTCAGGCCGTAGCCGAAGCCCGCGCAGCCGGCCGAGATATCGAAGGCTGCGGCCTTGTCGGTGCCGAGCTTGTCGGCGATCTCCGTGGCCACGGCGGGGGTTTGCTTGAAGTGCGAGACCGTCGAGACGATCACGCCACCGATCTTGTCCGCGGTGATCCCGGCGTCCGCGATCGCCTTGCCGGACGCCTCGATGGACATCGCGGCGACCGTCTCCTGGTCATTGGCCCAGTGCCGGGTCGAGATGCCGGAGCGCGAGCGGATCCACTCGTCGGACGAGTCGATCGTCTCGAGGATCACCTCGTTGGGCACGACCCGGGTCGGACGGTAGCCGCCGACACCGAGGATGCGTGCGTACGGGGCGCCCTTGCTGGGCTTGATCTTCGACATTGCTCGGGAGCTCCTTCTCAGGCAGCGTGCTCGGCGATGAGCTCGCGAGCAGCGTCGAGGTCGTCGGGGGTCTTGAGGGCGAGGGTCTTCACGCCGGGCAGCGCGCGCTTGGCGATGCCGGTCAGGGTGCCGCCGGGGCACACCTCGACCAGCGCGGTCACGCCGAGCTCCTTGAAGGTCTCCATGCACAGGTCCCAGCGGACCGGGTTGGCGACCTGGCCGACCAGCCGCGAGATGACCTCGGCGCCGGTGGCGACCGCCTTGCCGTCCTTGTTGGAGACGTACGTCACCGTGGGATCGGCCGGGGTCAGCTCCGCGGCGGCGGCCGCGAGGGCCTGCACAGCCGGGGCCATGTGCTCGGTGTGGAACGCGCCGGCCACCTTCAGCGGCATGACGCGGCGTACACCCTCGGGCTTGTCCTCCGCCAGGGCTGCCAGCTGCTCCATGGTGCCGGCGGCCACGATCTGGCCCGCGCCGTTCACGTTCGCCGGGGTCAGGCCCAGCTTCTCCAGGTGCGGCAGGACCACGTCCGGCTCGCCGCCGAGCAGCGCCGACATGCCGGTCTGCGTGATGGCGGCGGCATCGGCCATGGCGAGACCGCGCTTGCGGACGAGCTGGAGGGCCGCGCTGTCGTCCAGGACTCCGGCGAAGGCGGCGGCGGTGATCTCACCGACGCTGTGGCCCGCCACGGCGCTCGGCGTGGCACCCAGTGCCGAAGCGGAGAGCAGTCCGGCCGCGACGAGCAGCGGCTGCGCCACGGCCGTGTCGCGGATCGCGTCCGCGTCTCCTTGCGTGCCGTAGTGGGCAAGGTCGAGCCCGATGGCGTCCGACCAGGCGGCGACGCGGTCAGCGGCACCGGGGAGGTCGAGCCAGGGAGTCAGGAAGCCGGGCGTCTGAGCGCCTTGGCCGGGAGCGACGAGTACGAGCACTCTCACACTCTCTCTTGTGGACGGTGGGCACCGCCCGTGGGGACAGGGACGAAGAACAGTCAGGGGAATTGTCGACCCCCGACAAAAGTCTATGGCTGGGTATCCCCGTCGGCCAGGCGCCCCAGGATCAGGGCGATGCGCAGGGTGAACGCCGAGCGCACATCCGAGGGCGACCAGCCGGTGACGTCGGTCACACGTCGGAGCCGGTAGCGCACGGTGTTGGGGTGCACGAAGAGCATCCGGGCCGCGCCTTCGAGGCTACTCGCCTGCTCGAGATAGACGCTCAGCGTCTCAAGGAGCGCGGAGCCCGCTTCCTCCAGCGGTCTGTAGATCTCCTCCACCAGCTGGTCCCTGGCAGCAGGGTCGGAGGCGATCGCGCGCTCCGGCAGGAGATCGTCCGCGAGAACCGGCCTCGGGGCGTCCTGCCAGGCTGTGCAGGCCTTGAGCCCGGCGGCCGCCGCCTGCGCGGACCGGGTGGCCGCGAGCAGGTCGGGCACGACGGGTCCGGCGACCACGGGCCCGGCGGCGTACGGCCCGATCAACGCCTTCGCGACTGCTAGGGGATTGTCGCTGCCGCCCGCGATGACGACGAGCCGGTTCCCGAGCACTCCGGTCAGGACCTGCAGCTTCGCGTGCCGGGCGGCCCGGCGGATGGCCTCGACGGTGAGTTCGCTGTCGCCGTCGGGGGCGGTGCCGAGGACGACGCAGACGTGTTCGGGGGAGTTCCACCCGAGGGCCGCGGCACGGCTGACGGCGCCCTCGTCGGCCTCGCCGGACAGAACGGCGTTGACGACCAGCGACTCAAGGCGGGCATCCCATGCACCGCGTGCCTCGGCGGCCTGGGCGTACACCTGGGCGGTGGCGAAGGCGATCTCGCGGGCGTAGACGAGCAGCGCCTCCCTGAGCACCGACTCGTCACCGGGTGCGGCGACCTCCTCGATCGCGGACTCCATCACCTCGATCGTCGTACGCACCATCTCGACGGTCTGCCGCAGCGTGATCGCCCGGGTCAGCTCGCGGGGCGCCGTGCCGAAGACGTCCGTCGAGATCGCCTGGGGGGTCTCCGGGTGCCGGAACCACTCGGTGAACGCGGCGATACCGGCCTGCGCGACCAGACCGATCCAGGACCGGTTCTCCGGTGGCATCGCCCGGTACCAGGGCAGCGTCTCGTCCATGCGCGCGATGGCCTGCGCGGCAAGGCTGCCGGAGGACTTCTCGAGACGCTTCAGGGTCGCGGAATGCGAGTGGGCGGGCGAGGGCACGGGCTGCGTGGATTCGGGTTCAGGCACGGGACAAGACTGCCCTATCCGGGCGGGTCGGCGTCGTGCCGGGTCTACGGTGGGGGATGTGATGGACGTTTGGCGCTCCGGCGACCGGTACCAGGGCGGGGATCCGGGGGCCGGCATCGCGTCCCTGCACGCCTTTTCCTTCGGGCCCCACTACGACCCCGGAAATCTGCGCTTCGGCGCGATCATCGCGTGCAACGAGGAGCGGCTGGCGCCGGGCGCGGGCTTCGACGAGCATCCGCACAGCCACACGGAGATCGTGACCTGGGTGGTCTCGGGCGAGCTCACGCACCGGGACTCTGCGGGGCACGAGTCGGTGGTGCGGGCCGGGGACGTGCAGCACCTGTCCGCTGCGGCGGGGGTCCGGCACGTCGAGCGCAACGACGGGGAGGTGCCGCTGACCTTCCTCCAGATGTGGCTCGCCCCGCTGTCGCCGGGCGGGGAGCCGTCGTACGCGATCGTGCGCGGGATCGCGGATTCCACGCCGTACGCGGTGCCGCGGGCCGGGGCGATGCTGCATGTGCGCCGCTTGTCGGACGGCGAGCGGGCCGCTTTGCCGGACGCGCCGTTCTTGTACGTCCACGCCGTGCGCGGCGAAGTGCGGCTCGGCGCCGAGAAGTTGGGCCCCGGGGATGCGGCCCGGGTTTCCGACGCGGCGGGGCTGGAGCTTCGGGGGATCGGGGCAGGGGCTGAGGTCCTGGTGTGGGAATTCTCCCCTGCCCGCCCCTTCCCGTAATTCTGCGAAGCCTTCCGCCCTTCGGGCGGTGTCCTCAAACGCCGGACGGGCTGATTTCATCCGGCTCGCGCCACATCGCCCACATCGGAGGCCCGGACCGGAAGGTCATCTCCGAGCGCACCTTGAACCCGTGGCGTTCGTAGAACGACAGATTCCGCGGATTGCTCGACTCCAGATACACCGGACGCCCGTCCGAGTCCGCCTGCGCCAGCAACCCGCCGAGGACCACAGACCCACGCCCCGTGCCCCGCGCATCGGCGTGCGTACCGATGAACTCCAGGTACCAGTGCTCGGGGGCGCCCGGATGCCGATGCTCGAGCGTCAGCAACCGGCCCGCCAGCAGGGGCAGCCGGGACCGGCCCACTCGACCGAGCACGGCCGCATTGCGCAGCAAGTAGCTGACCGGAAGCTTCCACTCGCCCGGCGGACACCACACCGCGGCGACCGTACGGTCGATGTCCGTCCACACCCGGCCCCGCGCCACCTGCTGCGACAGATGGCCCGTGAACAGCAGGTTCAGCCGGCGGGCTCGGTCGCGTGGGAGGAGCCAGTTCCAGACGGGATCCGAGTCGTACGCGCTCGTGAGCGCGGCGGCGAGGGCATGGACGTCGGCAGGGGTCGCACGGACTATGTCGGCCATGGCCGTGCAGGCTAGCGCCTGGCCCGTAGGGCCCGAATCAGTGCCGCAGCTCCGCGAGCACCGCGTCGGTGAAGGGCGGCCAGGCCTCGGCGGCCCAGGGGCCGAACGCCCGGTCCGCGAGGGCGACACAGGCCGCGCCCGCATCGGGGTCGATCCACAGGAACGTACCGGACTGCCCGAAGTGCCCGAAGGTGCGGGGCGAGGACGAACTGCCCGTCCAGTGCGGCGACTTGGAGTCGCGGATCTCGAAGCCGAGACCCCAGTCGTTGGGCTTCTGATGGCCGTAGCCCGGCAGGATCCCGGAGAGTCCCGGGTGTACGACCGACATGGCCTCCAGGACCGTACGAGGGTCGAGCAGCCGCGGCACCTGCACCTCGGCCGCGAACCGCACCAGGTCGTCCACCGTGGAGACGCCGTCCTTGGCCGGGGACCCCTCCAGGCTGGTGTGCGTCATCCCCAGCGGGGCGAACACCGCCTGGCGCAGATACTCGGCGAACGGGATGTCCGTCGCCTTCGCGATGTGGTCGCCGAGCACCTCGAAGCCCGCGTTCGAGTAGAGCCGGCGCGTGCCGGCCGGTGCCGTCACGCGGTGCTCGTCGAAGGCCAGACCGCTGGTGTGCGCGAGGAGATGGCGGACCGTGGAACCCTCGGGCCCGGCCGGCTCGTCGAGCTCGATCGCCCCTTCCTCGTACGCGACGAGCGCGGCGTACGCGGCCAGCGGCTTGGTGACCGAGGCCAGCGGGAAGCGGTGCGCGGTCGGGCCGTGCGATCCGGCGACGGTTCCGTCCGCGCGGACCACGGCGGCGGCCGCGGTGGGCACGGGCCAGTTCTCGATGAGGGTCAGGCTCTGCATGCCCCCGAGCCTACTTCGGCCGCACAGCGGGTCCGTCCCGCGGAATTCACTTGCCTGGAGTGCACTCCAAGGATTTAGCGTGGAGGCCATGACGGTGATGGAGAGCACGCCCGTGCAGTCGGTATCCGTACAGCCCGTGTCCCTCGTGCGGCCCGCCGCGGTCGACGCGTGCGCCTCGGGCCCGCGTCCGCACCCACGCCCCGACGGCCAGGACCGCTACACGATCAGCGAGGTCGTCGCCTTCACCGGGCTCACCGCACACACCCTGCGCTGGTACGAGCGGATCGGCCTCATGTCGCACGTGGACCGCTCGCACACCGGCCAGCGCCGCTTCTGCAACCGCGACCTGGACTGGCTGGCCTTCGTCGGCAAGCTGCGCCTGACCGGGATGCCGGTCGCGGGGATGGTGCGCTACGCGGAGCTGGTGCGGGAGGGCGAGCACACCTTCGACGAACGGCAGGAGCTGCTCGAGCAGACCCGGCGCGATGTCATCGGCCGGATCGCGGAGCTGCAGGACACGCTCGCCGTACTCGACTACAAGATCGACTTCTATGCCGGCGCCCAGCGGACGTCGGGAAGGGCCTGAACCTGATGAGCACCGAGAAGACCGCGCACACCGCGCACCCCGAAAAGATCGTCAAGACCCGGCTCGGCACCGGTGGCCCGGAGGTCGGCGTCCAGGGCCTCGGCTGCATGGGCATGAGCTTCGCGTACGGACCGACCGACGTCGACGAGGCGCGGGCCACGCTGGAGCGGGCCCTCGAACTGGGCGTCACGCTGTACGACACCGCGGACATGTACGGCTTCGGCGAGAACGAGAAGTTCCTCGCCCCGTTCATACAGGCGCACCGCGACGAGGTGGTCCTCGCGACCAAGTTCGGCATCGTCATGGACCCCGAGGACCCGTCGAAGCGCAGCGTGCGCAACGACCGTGCGTACATTCGCAGTTGTGTCGAGGGCAGCCTGCAGCGGCTCGGCGTCGACGTCATCGACCTCTACTACATGCACCGGCGCGATGTGGACGCCCCCATCGAGGAGACCGTCGGCGCCATGGCCGAACTGGTCGCCGAGGGCAAGGTCAAGCACCTGGGCCTGAGCGAGGTCACCGGCCCCGAGCTGCGGGCGGCCCATGAGGTGCACCCCATCGCCGCCGTGCAGTCCGAGTGGTCGATCTTCAGCCGCGACGTGGAGCGGGCCGTGGTGCCGGCGGCGGCGGAGCTGGGAACGGCGTTCGTGCCGTACTCGCCGCTCGGCCGTGGCTTCTTGACGGGCGCGTTCGTGAACGCTTCCAGCGAGCTGGGGGCGGACGACTTCCGGCAGACGATGCCGCGGTTCACCGGGGACAACGCGGCGGCGAACGCGGCGCTGCTCGATCCTGTGCGGAAGCTGGCGGAGTCCCGCGGGGCCTCGCTGGGGCAGGTCGCGCTCGCCTGGATCCAGCAGCAGGCCGCGGTGCACGGGCTTGCCGTGGTGCCGATTCCGGGGACGCGCAAGCGGACTCGGGTCGAGGAGAACACGTCGGCGACGCGGCTGGTGCTGACCGAGAGCGAGCTCTCGCTCCTGGAGCCGATTGCCGATCAGGTGGCCGGGGGCCGGTACGCGGACATGGCGTTCACGTCGGCCGGGCGCGAGTAGAGATTTCTTCCCCACCCCGCCCCTTCCCGAAAGTCCTGCGGACGGCTTCAAAGATTGTCCTCAAACGCCGGACGGGCTGGTTTTACCAGCCCGTCCGGCGTTTGAGGACACCGCCCGAAGGGCGGAAGGCTTCGCAGAATTTCGGGAAGGGGCGGGGTGGGGATCCCAAAGGCCTAAGCCAGACCCAACGCGAACACCCCGAACCCGACCGCCAGCAGCCCCGCCGCCCAACGCCGCGCCTGCGAAGCCCGCGTACCCGTCTGCCAAGGCGCTTCGAAGCGCCGCGCATATCGCCCGATCCCGATCAACAGCCCCCCGAACACCGGCAACCACAACACCCGAGCCACAATCCACCCCACGGAATCCGGCCCCTCGGTGAGCCCCGGAACCGAACCCAGGAACGACCCGGACGCGGCCGCGGCCCACATCGCCGTCTGGTGCCAGCACAGAATCGTCATGGCCGAGAGGTTGATGACCACCACCGGCGCCCACAGCGCGGGCTTGCGCAGCAGCCGCCCGAGCCGGTCCCTGAGCAGGATCGCGGCCCCGCTCTGCGCCGAAGCCAGCGCGAGCACGAGCAGCGACGGCGGATGCGAGTTGGTCCGGGCCTCGCCCGGGACCCCCACCATCGACGCCGGGTAGTGGAACGCGAGCAGCAGCGCGGCGAACAGCGCCGTACCGCCCACCAGCAGCAACCAGGCACCCCGCCTGCCGAGCTTCTTCTCGCCCCAGGACACGCCCAGTTGGTACGCGAACATCCACCCGGGCAGGATGTTCAGCACGCTCAGCCACGACGGCATGGCCTCGGCGAACGGCCCGTACCGCAGGAAGTCCACCACCGCCACGACCCCGAGCAGCGGCGCCGCCGCCCACGCGCCGAGGCGCCGCGCGGCGCGTACGCAGTACGGGGTGAGGGCGGTGACGACCGCGTACACGCCCACGAACCACAGGGGTTGGACGACGAGCGTCGACCCCGTGTGCAGGGTCGCGCCCGGCACCCCCAGCGAGTAGAGCACCGGAATCAGCGCGGCCCACACGGCGCTCACCCCGAGCACGGGCCGGCCGAGCCGGGCCACCCGCCCGCGCAGCCACGCGCCCGTCGACTCGCCGCGCTCGGTCGCCCGGCGCAGCGACAGGACGGACGCGTACCCCCCGACCAGGAAGAAGATGCCGAGCATCTGCAGCACCCAGCTGGCCGGGGAGAGGAAGCCGAACGTCGACAGCGGGCTGGCGTTGTGCAGCGCGCCGTCCGCGTCGCGGGTGAAGCCGCCGAGCAGCCAGTGGCCCAGCGGCACGGCGAGCAGGGCGAGGGCGCGCAGGCCGTCGATGGCGCGGTCGCGGTGGGCGGGGGTCTTGGCGTCGATGGACGCGACCGTCCTGCCCGCGTTCTCGCGCAGCGTCGTGAGGGTGGCGGTCATCAGTGCTCTCCTTGTACGTCAAGGGAGTTGAGGGAGCCGGCGTCGGTCAGCGCGATCCGGGCGAACGCGCGCAGCGAGTCCGTGCCGGGGGCGAAGTAGCCGGTGTGGCCGTCGGCCGTGGCGGCGGGGACCCTGCGGGCGCCGAAGGACGGGTCGGTGGGGTCGGCGCCGTGGCCGAGGCCGAGGAATTCGACGTTCGGTACGTTGTCGACCCAGTCGCCGCCGTCCTTGGCGGCCCACACCCGGGCCTCGGTCCTCAGGTCGCCCACGTTGTCCGCGCGCATCCCGGGGGAGCCGGCCACCACGAGGTCGGCGGCGGGCATCTCGTCCGCCGCCAGGCCGCAGACGACCGAGCCGTAGCTGTGGCAGAACACGGCGGGCTCGGGTGCGCCGGACGCGGTCAGACCCTGCACGAAGCGGGCCAGGCGCGGGGCACCCGCCGCTGCCAGGCGGCCGGTGGCGGCGTCCGGTCCGAGCCCGACCGGGGTGGTGTAACCGGCCCAGGCGATCACCGCCGAGCGGTGTCCGGTCGCGGCGTAGAGGGAGCGGGCCATGCCGGTCGGAGTGCCGTACTGGTCCCGCGTACGGTCGAACGTGTCCAGGTCGATGTCCGAGCCCGGCACGATCACGGAGACGTGTTCGGCCCGCCCCAAGTCGCCGTAGACCTCGGCGACTTGGCCGCGTCCGCGCGGGTCGAAGGCGAGTATCTGCCGCTCGCCCGCGAGGAGCCCGGTGTACCGCTCGGCACGGGCGCGGGCCGCCTCGTGGTCCTGCGCGGTGCGGCCCGGCTCGGCGGCGAGGCGCCGTTCCTTGGCGCGCTCCTCCTGGAGAGCGCTGCGGTTGGCCTCGTACCGCAGCGCCACCGGGGCGCCGTCCAGATTGCCGACGACCAAGGGGTGGCGGGCGATCAGGTCCCGCTGCTCGTGCTCGCTCAGACCGGCGAAGAAGCGGGCCACCTCGGCCGGCTTCGCGGTCGCCGGGTCGGGCATCGGCTGCCCGAGCTCCCGGTCGGCCCGCCAGGAGCTGACGCCGGGGACCGGGCTGGTGACGGCGACCTGCTCGTTCCCGACGGCCCAGCCCGCGGTACCGGCCACGACGGTGGTCGTGAGCGCCGCCGCCACCAGGGTCCGCCTGTATCGAAGCCGCTTGCCCGCCATGGCCTGTCTCCCTCGTTCCGTCCGTTTCGCTGACGGAGGGAAGGTAGGAAGACGGCCTGGGGTCGTACGTCACACCGGGGCGCCAAGTGGGGGGTCATACCTGGGTAGGGGGTGTATCAATCACCCAGCATCGCCAGGCACCACGACCCCCGCCTCATAAGCAAAGACCACGGCCTGCGCCCGATCCCGCAGATCAAGCTTGGCCAACACCCGCCCGATATGCGTCTTCACGGTTTGCTCGGCAAGCACCAGATGGCCCGCGATCTCCTGGTTCGAAAGCCCCCGGGCGATCAGCTCGAGCACCTCGGTCTCCCGCGGCGTCAGCCCATTGAGCCGCAACGAAGGATCCTTGCGAGGAGCGGGCCGCGACTTCGCGAAGTCCGCGATCAACCGCCGCGTCACGGACGGCGCGAGCAGTGCCTCCCCGGCCGCCACGACCCGGACCGCCGCGATCAGATCGGCGGGCGGCGCGTCCTTGAGCAGGAAGCCGGAGGCTCCGGCCCGCAGCGCCTCGTACACGTAGTCGTCGACATCGAAGGTGGTCAGCATCAGCACCTTCGGCCGGTGCACCACGCCCACCGGCGGATCGAGCAGCTCCCGCGCCGCCGCGAGCCCGTCCATCTCCGGCATCCGCACGTCCATCAGCACCACATCGGGGTGCGTGGACCGGCTGACCTCGACACCCTGGCGCCCGTCCGGCGCCTCGCCCACCACGTCGATGTCGCTCTGCGCGGCGAGCAGCGCGGCGAAGCCCGCCCGCACCATGGCCTGGTCGTCGACGATGATCACGCGGATGGTCACAGATCGTCCTTCGTACGCAGCGGAAGCCGGGCCGCGACGCGGAATCCGCCGTCGGGCAGCGGGCCCACGTCGAGCGAGCCGCCGACCAACCGTACGCGTTCCCGCATGCCGACCAGGCCGTGCCCGGTGCCGCCGGGGCCCTCGACGGGCGCGACCGGCCCGGGCGGCGGACCGTTGACCACGAGCACGGTCAGATCGTCCCCGTTCCCGTCCCCGCTCACCGACACCTTGGTCGGTGCACCGGCCGCGTGCCGCACCACATTGGACAGCGCCTCCTGCACGATCCGGTACGCCGACAGATCAACTGCCTGTGGTACGTCGCCGAGTTCGGCGGCGAGGGACAGCTCGGCCGGCACCCCTGCGCGCACGGTCGCCTCCACCAGCTGCTGCAGCTTGTCGAGCCCCGGCTGCGGCGCCCGCTCGCCCCCGGACTCCTCGCTGCGCAGCACCGCGAGCAGCCGCCGCATCTCGGTCAGCGATTCGCGGGCGCTGCCCGCGATGGTGGCGAACTCCTCCTGGGCCTCGGGCGGGAGGCCCTGGATGCGGTACGGCGCCGAGTCGGCCTGCACGGTGATCATCGACATGTGGTGGGCGACCACGTCGTGCAACTCCCGTGCGATGCGCGCCCGTTCCTCGAGCAGGGTGCGCTGGGCGCGCTCGAGCTCGTTCCGCGCCTCCTGCTCGACGAGGCGGCTCTGGGCGATGCCGCGCTCGCGCAGCGCGTACGTGGCGATGAGCGCGAGGCCGCTGAGCACGAAGAGCAGCACCCACATGCCGGCGCCGAGCTTCGGCTGGGCCAGCTCGAAGGCGAGGCCCGCCGTGCCGGTCGCCAGCCACACGGCGAGCAGCGTGCGCCGCGATTCGCGCAGGCCGAGCAGGACCATGAGCAGCAGGTAGCCGACGATCGCCATGGGCGTCCAGGGCCAGGTACGGCCCGGCGTCCCGTCGGCGGCGATGAGTACGAGCCCGCCCACGACATCCGCGGCGAAGACGACCCACCAGGCGTGCAGCGGCCGGGTCAGGGCGAGCAGCAGCGGGGTGGTCTGGGCGACGGCGAGGGCACCGGCCAGGCCGCCGTTCACCCGGTAGTCCTGGGTCAGCACGGTGACCGTGACGGGCAGCAGCGTGACGACGAAGGCCAGCACGAGCACGTACGGCGACAGCCGCACCCACAGCTTGGGCGCCGAGGCGAGCGGGGCCCGCCCCGGTGCGGCGGGCGTCATCAGAGCAAGGCCCAGCTCGCGGAGCCCGTCCCGCGTTCCGGAGAACCGCCCACGCAGGCGTGATGGAGAGGAAGATTTCATGGCTTTCATGGCTTGATCAGCGTAGGCAGGGCGAGCCGACTGTGCCGTCATACCGCGGAGCCAACTTTCTCCCCGCCCCGCCCCTTCCCGAAAGTCCTCAGGCGCCGGACGGGCTGATTTATCAGCCCGTCCGGCGCCTGAGGACTTTCTTTGACGCCGATGGCAGTCTTTCGGGAAGGGGCGGGGCGGGGAGAAAAGGAGCCGCCTAAAGCTCAGCCAGCAGCTCGGCCTTCTTCGCGCTGAACTCCTCATCCGTCAGCAACCCGGCCTGATGCAGCTCCCCGAGATGCCGGATCCGATCCGCGATGTCCGCCGGGTCCCGCCGGCCAGGCGCAGCCGCAGGCGCCGCGTCAAGAACGGCCGGCCCACAACTCCGTACAGCCGAAAGCACCGCAGCGGCGAACGGCAGCGACTCGTGCACAGGCCCGTACCCCAGCCCGAAGACCACCGCCGCCGGATCCTGGTCCGCCTGTGCCGGCTGCGCCTCGCCCGCGCCCCGCCGCAAGAGCCGCAGATACCCGTCGAAGAGCTCGGGAGACCGCCACTCGACCCCGCTCAACTCGCTGACCTGGAAGGTCTGGTCGCCCGCCTTCCACTTCGCCGAGGACGCTCCCGTCCAGAACCAGCGATAGGCCACCGACTTGCCGTCGAAGGACGCCTTGCCGTCGTACGCCTTGAAGTGCAGCGGCCCCTCCGGCCCCGCCACCAGGAAGTCCTCGCTGTGCGTGTCCCGGCCGAGCAGCGGACGCAGCTCGTCCGCGTAGTACTCGGCGAGGGTCTCGCGCTCGGCGGGAAGCACCAGGCGGTAGGGGTCGCAGCCGTCCTTGAGCTGCCCGGCGGCCGCCTCCATCAGCGGATCCGCGCCAGGTCTCGGCACGGCGTGCAGGACGACCGTCCCGCGCTTGCCGGGAGTGAGCGTCACCGCCTTCAACGCCTCGTGGGGGATGCGGCGTTCGCCGAGAGCCTGGAACAGCTTCGGCGTCCTGATTCCCCGTTCGAAGCGGATGAGCACGGAGTCGGAGTCGAACTCCCAGGCGGCATGAAATCCGGCCAGTACGTCACCCATGCGGCTCATCGTATGCGGCACGTCCCTCTACGTCCCCCCTGCAAGCGGTCCGCCGTGGTCCCGGCGCCACTAACTTCTACGCGCGTCAGGCCGCCACGGTTCCGGGAGCGCCCTCCCGGCAGTCCGCGCCGCCGTCCTTGCAGCTGATGTCGTCGTACGCCGCCACGCCGATCCGCGCGAAGTTGCGCAGGCTCTCCGTGCCCGGCAGGAAGTACCCGGTGTGCCCGACCGCGCCCTCGGCCGAGACGACACGGGCGCCGAAGTCGGAGGAGACCGGGTCGGCGCCGTGGCCGAGGCCGCCGACCTCCAGATGCGGGATGTCCTCGATCCAGTCGTCGCCGTCACGCATGGCCCAGACCCGGGCGTTCGTGCCGAGCCCGGCGACGTTGTCGGCGCGCATGCCGGGGCTGGCCGCGACGGCGATGTCCGTGACCCGGTCGGGGAGTTCGGCGGCGGCCACCCCGCACACCACCGAGCCGTAGCTGTGGCAGAACAGCGCCACCCCGGAGCGGCCGGGCAGCGAGCGCACCAGCTCGTTCAGGCGGACCGCGCCGTCCGCGGCGCGCTTGGCGGTGACCGCGTCCATGCCGACGCCGACCGGGGTCGTGTAGTCGGCCCAGGCGATGACGGCCCGCCGCGTGCCGGGGCGCAGGTCGCCCTCCTGGTTGTAGATCGCCCTGGCCATGCCACGGGGGGCGGTGTACTTGCCGAACGTCTTCTGGAAGGTCAGCAGGTTGGTGTCGACGCCGGGCACCACGATCGAGACGCGCTCGGCCTTGTCGAGATTGCCGAGGACCTCGGCGACGCGGCCGGCGCCCATCGGGTCGAAGGCGAGGATCTGCCGGCCCGGCAGTCTGAGCGACTCGAAGCGGTGCATGCGGCGCCCCGCCTCCTCGCGGCCCTCGTCATTGAGCCGGTCGTCGTGCATGCGCTTCTGCTCGACCTTGCGGGCCTGGTCGAGGGCGAGGTGATTGGCCTCGTAGCGCAGCCGCACCGGGGCGCCGTCCATGTTGCCGACCGCGAGCGGATAGCGGTGCGCGAGGCGGGTGCGCTGCTTGGCCGTCAGCGAGGAGAAGAAGTGCGTGATACGGGCCGCGGGCGCCTCGGGGTCGGGCAGCGCCCGGCCGTTCATGGTGCCGCGCCCCCAGGCCTCGAGCGCGGCCTCCAGCGGGGAGTCGCCGGCTCGCTGGCTGCGTACGGCGGTCCAGCCCGTGGTGGTCAGCATGAGGAAGACGACCGCGAGCGCCAGCAGGGCGCGCCAGACGTTCAACTGGGGGGATGTATCGAAGGAAGTCACTGCGGGACACCCTAGGAGACCCGTGAGGCGGTTCGGGCAGAGGGTGGGGCAGATCACGTCACCCGCGCTTTGTCACCGGGGTTTCTCCACAGTCCGCGGTCTCCCCGGTGGCCTTTTCCACAGTCCGGGTGCGCCGAGGACGGGGTCTCCTCGGCGGCTCCCCGCAGTGGCTCCCGCCACGGCCCGCGGGCTACCTGCCGGCGGCCCGCCAGTCCATGGCGAGGGCGGGCACCAGGTGGTCGAGGTAGGACTCGGTGACGGCGCGCATCGACTCCACGCTGATGTCGCCGGCCGCGCCCCACATCTGCCCGGTCATCCGCATCACTCCGCTGAAGGCCGCCACGGCCACGCGCGGGCGCGGATCGGTCTCGACGTCGAGGCCCTCGCGCTCGGCGACGATGCGGGCGATCTCCGCCTCCATCTCGATGGAGCGGCGCATGTGGACGGCGAGCAGGGCCGGGGTCGACTCGATCATCTGGTACGTCCGCATGTGCAGTTCGAGCGGGACGACCTCGGCGATCGACTCGCCCATGGCCTCCCAGGAGTCGAGCACGGCCCGGCGCATGGCCTCGATCGGCGCCTCGGTGGCGGGCCGGGCGCGCAGGGCGTCGGCGAAGCGGGACTCGACCATCTCCTGCACGGCGAAGGCGGCCTCTTCCTTGCCCGCGAAGTAGCGGAAGAAGGTGCGCTGCGAGACATCGACGGCCTCGACGATCTCGTCGACCGTCGTCTGCTCGTACCCCTTGGTCGTGAAGAGCTCCAGCGCGACGCGCAGCAGGGCGTTTCGGGTGCGCTGCTTCTTGAGCTCGCGTAGTCCGATTCCGGGCTCCATGGTCGCCTTTGGTCCTCTTTCTTGCTGTTTGTGCAGCTCACGGGTGCGGCTCACCTTACCTGTGAGCTACGTGACAGTTACCGACTAGTGAAATGGTTCGTCAAGTGTCAGTGGCTGTCACTATTCTTCTCGCCATGACTAGTCAGACCACCGTCGACAAGGCGGACAAGGCTCAAGGAGGTCGGCCGGGGGCGGGCCCGTCCGCTTCGGCCGCCCCGGCCAAGGGGCTTCGCGGACACCCTTGGCTGACGCTCTTCGCCGTCGCGATCGGCGTCATGATGGTCGCCCTGGACGGCACGATCGTCGCCATCGCCAACCCCGTGATCGCCGACAAGCTGCACGCGTCCTTCGCGGACGTCCAGTGGATCACCAACGCCTACTTCCTCGCCCTCGCGGTCACCCTGATCACCGCGGGCAAGCTCGGTGACCGCTTCGGCCACCGGCAGACCTTCCTGATCGGCGTCGTCGGCTTCGCCGCCGCGTCCGGCGCTATCGGGCTCTCCGACAGCGTCACGCTGGTCATCACCTTCCGGGTGTTCCAGGGCCTGTTCGGCGCCCTGCTGATGCCGGCCGCGCTCGGCCTGCTGCGCGCCACGTTCCCGGCCGAGAAGCTGAACATGGCGATCGGCATCTGGGGCATGGTCATCGGCGCCTCCACGGCCGGCGGCCCGATCGTCGGTGGCCTGCTCGTCGAGCACGTCAGCTGGCAGTCGGTGTTCTTCATCAACGTGCCGGTCGGCCTGATCGCCCTGGTGCTCGGCCTGGTGATCCTGAAGGACCACCGCGCGCAGAACGCCCCGCGGTCCTTCGACATCCTCGGGATCGCCCTGCTCTCGGCGGCCATGTTCTGCCTGGTCTGGGCGCTCATCAAGGCGCCGGAGTGGGGCTGGGGCGACGCCAAGGTCTGGCTCTTCCTCGGTGGCTCGGTGCTCGCCTTCGTGGTCTTCGCGTTCTGGGAGACGAAGGTCAAGGAGCCGCTGATCCCGCTGGGCCTGTTCAAGTCCGTGCCGCTGTCCGCGGGCACGGTCCTGATGGTCATGATGGCGATCGCCTTCATGGGCGGCCTGTTCTTCGTCACCTTCTATCTGCAGAACGTGCTCGGCAAGAGCCCGGTCGAGAGCGGCCTGCATCTGCTGCCGCTCACCGGCATGATGATCGTCGGCTCCCCGCTGGCGGGCGCGCTCATCACCAAGGCGGGCCCGCGCATTCCGCTGGCGGGCGGCATGGTCCTGACGGCCGTCGCGATGTTCGGCATGTCGACCCTGGAGACGGACACCTCCAGCCTCGTCATGTCCATCTGGTTCGCCCTGCTCGGCCTCGGCCTCGCCCCGGTCATGGTCGGCGCGACCGAAGTCATCGTGGGCAACGCCCCGATGGAGCTCTCCGGCGTCGCGGGCGGCCTGCAGCAGGCGGCCATGCAGATCGGCGGCAGCCTCGGCACGGCGGTGCTCGGCGCGGTCATGGCGTCCAAGGTCGACAGCGACCTGCCGGGCAACTGGACCGGCGCCAAGCTTCCGCCGCTCACCGAGGCCCAGCTGGACAAGGCCTCGGAGGCGGTCCAGGTCGGCGTGCCCCCGGTGACCAAGGAGACCCCCGCGGAGCTCGTCCCGCAGATCAGCAAGGTCGCGCACGACACCTTCATGTCGGGCATGGGCCTGGCCTGCCTGGTCGCGGCGGGCGTCGCCGCGGTCGCCGTCCTCGTGGCCCTGCTGACCAAGCGCGGCGCCAACGCGGAGGCGGGCGCGGGAGCCGCGCACATCTGACGCACGAGGACACGGGCGAAAGCGCGACCCGTCCTGCCCGGAGCCCGACCCGTCCTGCCCGAAAGCCCCGCCGGAGCACTCCGGCGGGGCTTTCGCCTATCAGGGTGGCGGGCCCCGCCAACCCTTCCGGCCACGCCGCCGATCAGGTCAGAGTGGGGCCAATCGACCAGCACCACACGGGGGTTCACCACCATGTACGACACGGGGTTCAAGACCTTGCGGAACAGCGTCGCGGCGGGCGTCCTCGCCACCGCCCTGCTTGCGCTGACACCCGCACCCGCCTCCGGGGCCGCACCACCACGGCTGGGTGCGTGCGGCCCCGGCGAGCTCTGCCTGTGGGGACGGGCGGACTTCACCGGCACTTCGTATACGTACGAACTGAGCGGTGTCGACATCGAGAGCTGCACCGCGCTGCCGGAGGGGAGCAGCGCGCAGGCCCTCGCCAATCGCACCGGGCGGCCGGTGACCACGTACCAGTCCGCGGAGTGTGCGGAGACGGGGGAGTTCGCCACCTATCCCGGCAGCGGCACCTGGGCGCCTCAATCGCCTTATCGGGTACGCGCGTTCAAGGTCTGGGAGACCTGAGGACTGGCCCGCCCCGACCGGGGTACCCGGACCGCTGAGCCGCCCTCCACCGACTCAGGGAGTGATGATGGCGGGCTTCGGACACAGCAGTACGCGCAGGCGCCCCCGCTCACGTGGCCGTAACTGGTCACGGAGCGGGCCGGATCGCGCGACGTTGGGCATCGTCGGGGTCATCTGCGCGGTCGCAGGGTTCTTCGTCCTGGGGATCGTGCTCGGGCCGCTCGCGGTGATCTGCGGCTGGCTCGCGATGGGCCGCCGCTGGAACGGCACCCAGCCGGTGCCGGCCCTGATCGCCGTCGTACTCGGCGCGATCGACACGGTTCTGGCGATCATCTGGATCGCGGGGGCCGCGACCCTCGGCAACGGAATGTTCTAGAGCGCCTTGTCCCGTGGGGGCGCCGCCACCGGCGGCGCCCCCACGGGCGAGGGCACAACCGCCTTGTCCAGTACGGGCGTTCCGGCCAGCGCGGCCACCTGCGACCGGAGCGACCTGACCTCCTCGGTCAGCGCCTGGATCGCCTCGGTCTGCCGCCGCTCCTCCGCGTCGTCCGACTCGAAGCGGGCGATGAACCAGGCCGCGATGTTCGCCGTGACCACACCGAGCAGGGCGATCCCGGACAGCATCAGGCCGACCGCGAGCACCCGGCCCAGTCCGGTCGTGGGCGCGTGGTCGCCGTAGCCGACGGTCGTCATGGTCGTGAAGGACCACCACACCGCGTCACCGAGCGTCTTGATGTTCCCATTCGGCGACTCCCGCTCCACCGCGAGGACCGCGAGCGAGCCGAACATCAGCAGGCCCACCACGGCCCCGGCCACATAGGTCGTTATCCGCACCTGGGACGCCATCCTGGCCCGCCGCCCCACCAGCATCAGCGTGGCGACGAGCCGGAGCAGCTGGAACGGCCGCAGCAACGGCACGATCACCGCGGCCAGGTCCAGCCAGTGGTGGCGCACGAAGTGCCAGCGGTGCTCGGTCAGTACGAGCCGGATCAGATAGTCGGCGGCGAAGGCACCCCACACCACCCACTCGACCATCGTGCACGCGGCCCGGATCCGGTCGCCCGCATCGGGCGCCACGATCGGCACCGCGTACGCCACGGCGAAGAGGATCGCCAGGGCGAGCAGTGGCCGATGGGTGCGGTTCTCCCAACGGATCTGTGCGGGTTGTTCCTTCATGCCCAGCATCGTAAGGAATGCGTAAGCGGGCCGGGGACCACTGAAGGTCCCCGGCCCGCTTTGCGCCCCAAAGGGGCGCGGGGAACTGCGCGACCAGCCACAACGGACCCGCAGTATTCCCGCCGCCCCGCGGAGCGTTACGCGTCGCCGCCTGCCGCGCCCGGGTCGGCCGCCGCCACATCAAGCAGCTGGTACCGGTCGATGGCCTGCTTCAGGACGGAGCGGTCGATCTTGCCGTCCTTGGCCAGCTCGGTCAGCACGCCCACCACGATCGACTGCGCGTCGATGTGGAAGAAGCGGCGGGCCGCACCACGCGTGTCCGCGAAGCCGAAGCCGTCCGCGCCGAGCGAGTTGTAACGCCCGGGCACCCAGCGCGAGATCTGGTCGGGAACCGCACGCATCCAGTCGGAGACGGCCACGAACGGACCCTCCGCGCCGGACAGCTTCTGCGTCACGTACGGGACGCGCTGCTCCTCTTCCGGGTGCAGGAGGTTGTGCCGCTCGACGTCGACGGCCTCCCTGCGCAGCTCGTTCCAGGACGTCGCCGACCAGACGTCGGCCTTGACGTTCCACTCCTCGGCGAGCATCTTCTGCGCCTCGATCGCCCACGGCACCGCGACACCGGAGGCCATGATCTGCGCGGGGATCGAGCCGGCCTCGGCCGCCTTGTAGCGGTGGATGCCCTTGAGGATGCCCTCGACGTCGACGCCCTCGGGCTCGGCCGGGTGCTGGATCGGCTCGTTGTAGACGGTGAGGTAGTAGAAGACGTCCTCACTGTTCTCGCCGTACATCCGGCGCAGACCGTCCTTGACGATGTGCGCGATCTCGAAGCCGTACGCCGGGTCGTAGGCGACACAGCCCGGGTTGGTCGAGGCGAGCAGGTGCGAGTGGCCGTCCGCGTGCTGCAGACCCTCACCGGTCAGAGTCGTACGTCCCGCGGTCGCGCCGAGGACGAAACCGCGCGCCAACTGGTCGGCCATCTGCCAGAACTGGTCGCCGGTGCGCTGGAAACCGAACATCGAGTAGAAGACGTACACCGGGATCAGCGGCTCGCCGTGCGTCGCGTACGCCGAACCCGCGGCGATCAGCGAGGCCGTGCAGCCCGCCTCCGTGATGCCGTCGTGCAGCATCTGGCCGGTCGGCGACTCCTTGTAGGCGAGCAGCAGTTCACGGTCCACCGACTCGTACTGCTGGCCCAGCGGGTTGTAGATCTTGGCGCTCGGGAAGAACGCGTCCATGCCGAACGTGCGGTACTCGTCCGGGGCGATCGGCACGATGCGCTTGCCGATCTCCTTGTCCCGCATCAGGTCCTTCAGGATGCGGACGAACGCCATGGTGGTGGCGATCGACTGCTGGCCCGAGCCCTTCTTGGCGGTGGCGTACGCCTTGTCGTCCGGGAGGTTCAGCGGCTTCGCGCGCACCACACGGGTCGGCACATACCCGGCCAGGCCCTTGCGGCGGTCGTGCATGTACTGGATCTCTTCGGAGTTCCGGCCCGGGTGGTAGTACGGGGGCAGGCCGCCCTCGAGCTCCTTGTCGGCGATCGGGATGTGCAGCCGGTCGCGGAAGTGCTTGAGGTCGTCGACCGTCAGCTTCTTCATCTGGTGGGTCGCGTTGCGGCCCTCGAAGTTCGGGCCGAGCGTCCAGCCCTTGACGGTCTGCGCCAGGATCACGGTGGGCTGGCCCTTGTGCTCCAGGGCCGCCTTGTAGGCCGCGTAGACCTTCTTGTGGTCGTGACCGCCGCGGCCCAGGTGCAGGAGCTGGTCGTCGGTCATGCCCTCGGCCATCGCGCGCAGGCGGTGGTCGTCGCCGAAGAAGTGCTCACGGATGTACGAGCCGGTCTCGGTCGCGTACGTCTGGAACTGTCCGTCCGGCGTGGTGTTCATCTTGTTGACGAGCACGCCGTCGCGGTCCTGGGCGAGCAGCGGGTCCCAGCTGCGGTCCCAGATCAGCTTGATGACGTTCCAGCCGGCGCCGCGGAACTGCGACTCCAGCTCCTGGATGATCTTGCCGTTGCCGCGCACGGGGCCGTCGAGGCGCTGCAGGTTGCAGTTGACGACGAAGGTCAGGTTGTCGAGGCCCTCGCGGGCGGCGAGCGAGAGCTGGCCGAGCGACTCGGGCTCGTCCATCTCGCCGTCGCCGAGGTAGGCCCACACATGCGACTTGGAGGTGTCGGCGATGCCGCGCGCCTGCATGTAGCGGTTCATCCGGGCCTGGTAGATCGCGCCGAGCGGGCCGAGGCCCATCGAGACGGTCGGGAACTCCCAGAAGTCCGGCATCAGGCGCGGGTGCGGGTAGGACGAAAGACCGTACGGCGCCTTCGACTTCTCCTGGCGGAAGGCGTCGAGCTGCTGCTCGCTCAGCCGGTCCAGGAGGTAGGCGCGGGCGTACACACCGGGGGAGGCGTGGCCCTGGAAGAAGATCTGGTCGCCGCCGTCGCCCTCGTCCTTGCCGCGGAAGAAGTGGTTGAAGCCCACGTCGTAGAGGGAGGCGGAGGAGGCGAACGTCGCGATGTGACCGCCGACGCCGATGCCCGGGCGCTGGGCGCGCGAGACCATCACGGCCGCGTTCCAGCGGGTGGCGTTGAGGACCTTGCGCTCGATCTCCTCGTTGCCCGGGAAGAACGGCTCGTCCTTGGTCGCGATCGTGTTCACGTAGTCCGTGCTGCGCATCTCGGGCACGGCCACGCGCTTCTCGCGCGCCCGCTCGATCAGCCGGAGCATCAGGTAGCGGGCGCGCTCACGGCCCCGCTCGTCGACCGCCGCGTCAAGCGAGTCGAGCCATTCCTGAGTCTCTTCGGGATCAAAGTCCGGGACCTGGCTGGGCAGGCCGCCAATGATGATCGGGTTGCGATCGGATCCGGAAGCCACGCTGTTCCTTACGCTCGTCGGGCGTGCTGCTCTGCACGGTGTGACACGGTCAATCAAGGGGTTATCGACGATCCCCATCGTCTACCCAGAGGGTCTGAACGTCATCTGTACCGAGAGGTAACCCTGACGTTCGGAAGGTCGACGTACGGCGTCTTCAGCCCAAATCGCAACGATACGCCCACCCCGCTGGAGTGTTCCTCCAGGACGTTGGACCATGGATCCCGTACGAAAGTCCTGGATGTCGACTCGAAAAGTCCCGGGTGCCGCCTTTAATCGACGGGGCCCCCGACCGGGAAGACCCCCAGGCCCGGCAAATCCGGCAGAACGGTGTGGGATGAATCACTGAGTGGGGCGAAATCGGGCAATAAGTTGCGGTGACACGGCCTGGAACGTCACCGTTTCGGCGGTCTCGACGGCCGGGTACTTGCGCGATCCGCCCCGCCCGTGTGGACTACGGCCAACGCCACGCGTACGCGCGCGGCCACCAAACTTTCCGAAACATGATCAGGAGGCAATCCGTGAGCGCGACCGCGGACCACGCGGAAACAAACCTTGCCGTAAGGCTTGGTTTCCAGCCCGGCAAGGTGGTCCAGGAGATCGGCTACGACGACGACGTCGACCAGGAGCTCCGCGAGGCTATCGAGGAGGTCCTGGGCGATGACGGCGAGCTCGTCGACGAGGAGTACGACGATGTCGCCGATGCCGTGGTGCTCTGGTTCCGTGAGGACGATGGGGACCTGACCGATGCGCTGGTGGACGCCATCGCGTACATCGAGGAGGGCGGCTCCATCCTCCTGCTGACGCCGAAGACCGGCCGCGACGGCTACGTCGAGCCGAGCGACATCGGCGAGGCGGCGACGACCGCCGGTCTGTCTCAGACCAAGAGCATCAACGCGGGCAAGGACTGGAGCGGCACCAGGCTCCTCACGCCCAAGGCGGCCGGCAAGCGCTGAGGCGCCCTGCCCGGCAGAAGCCACCGAAGCCCCCGTCGACCCCTGTGGTCGACGGGGGCTTCGACGTGTGCCTCGGGTCGTCTCTCGTAGGCTGGGCACCACCCGAACAGCCCCTTCGAAGGGATTGGCGTACTCATGGCGCTGCAGGCGATCGATGCCGGCACCAAGGCCCCGGACTTCGAGCTGAAGAACCAGCACGGCGAGACCGTGCGGCTCTCCGACTTCCGCGGTGAGAAGACGGTGGTGCTGCTCTTCTATCCGTTCGCGTTCACCGGTGTGTGCACCGGCGAGCTGTGCGCGCTCCGTGACGAGCTGCCGAAGTTCGTCAACGACGACGTCCAGCTGCTCGCCGTGTCGAACGACTCGCCGTTCACGCTGCGCGTCTTCGCCGAGCAGGAGGGCCTCGAGTACCCGCTCCTGTCCGACTTCTGGCCGCACGGCGAGGCCTCGCGGGCCTACGGCGTCTTCGACGAGGAGAAGGGCTGCGCGGTGCGCGGCACCTTCATCATCGACAAGGAGGGCGTGGTCCGCTGGAGCGTCGTCAACGCGCTGCCTGACGCGCGCGACCTGAACGAGTACGTGACGGCGCTCAGCGCGATCGCCGTCGGCTGAATCCTTCCCGAGGATCACCGAATCCTTGGGAAAGATCGGGCCGGGAACACGGCCACAACGTGATCCTTCGGGCGAAGAGCCTGTTTGAGCCGGGAACCGGTCACTAGGATCCAGTCGTTGATCCGATGCCAACGCACGTACTTCGGGGGCGCTGCCCCTAGACACCATTGGGAGGACTCATGGGAGTCAGCCTCAGCAAGGGCGGCAACGTCTCGCTGTCGAAGGAAGCCCCCGGCCTGACCGACATCACGGTCGGCCTCGGCTGGGACATCCGTACCACCACCGGTACGGACTTCGACCTGGACGCCAGCGCCATCCTGACGAAGGAGGACGGGAAGGTCAGCAGCGATGCGAACTTCGTGTTCTTCAACAACCTCAAGAGCCCGGACGGCTCGGTCGAGCACACCGGTGACAACACCACCGGTGAGGGCGAGGGCGACGACGAGCAGATCAAGGTGAACCTGGCCGGCGTACCGGCCGAGATCACCAAGATCGTGTTCCCCGTCTCCATCTACGACGCCGAGAACCGCCAGCAGTCCTTCGGCCAGGTCCGCAACGCGTTCATCCGCGTCGTGAACCAGGCGGGCGGCGCCGAGATCGCGCGCTACGACCTCTCCGAGGACGCCTCCACCGAGACCGCGATGGTCTTCGGTGAGCTCTACCGGCACGGTGCGGAGTGGAAGTTCCGCGCCATCGGCCAGGGCTACGCCTCGGGCCTGCGCGGCATCGCGCAGGACTTCGGCGTGAACGTCTGAGTCGTACGTCCGAGGCGTACGACCGGGTCTTACGACCGAGCCGTACGTCTGAGTCGTTCGGAGCCTCAGCGTTCCAGCCGTCCGGCGCCGCACACATGCTGTGCGGCGCCGGACGCGCTCACCACCTCTTTGCACTCTGCTCCACCACTCGGGGAGGAACACGAACATGGGCGTCACGCTCGCCAAGGGAGGCAATGTCTCCCTCTCCAAGGCCGCACCCAACCTCACGCAGGTATTGATCGGGCTCGGCTGGGACGCACGCTCCACCACCGGAGCCCCCTTCGACCTCGACGCCAGCGCACTCCTGTGCAACGGCGGCCGGGTGCTCGGCGACGAGTGGTTCATCTTCTACAACCAGCTCAAGAGCCCGGACGGCTCGGTGGAGCACACCGGTGACAACCTCACCGGTGAGGGCGAGGGCGACGACGAGTCGATCCTGGTCGACCTGGCCAAGGTCCCGGCCAATGTCGAGAAGATCGTCTTCCCGGTCTCGATCCACGACGCCGAGAACCGCGGCCAGTCGTTCGGCCAGGTCAGCAACGCCTTCATCCGCGTGGTCAACCAGGCCGACGGCCAGGAGATCGCGCGCTACGACCTCTCCGAGGACGCCTCCACCGAGACCGCGATGATCTTCGGCGAGGTGTACCGCTACAACGCCGAATGGAAGTTCCGTGCCGTTGGGCAGGGGTACGCGTCGGGACTGCGCGGTATCGCTCTAGACTTCGGGGTCAACGTTTCGTAAAGCCGCGCGCGGCTCGGGGGAGCCCCGTACTCGGCGCGGGGGAGTCCCGTAACCAACGATAGGGAAGCCAGTGGTACTGAAAACCTTCGGCTGGTCGTTCGCGGTCACCGCGATCGGCCTGGTCGCAGCGGTGCTCTACGGGGGGTGGACCGGTTTCGGGATCGTGGCGATCCTGTCCATCCTCGAGATCTCGCTGTCCTTCGACAACGCGGTGGTCAACGCCGGGATCCTGAAGAAGATGAATGCCTTCTGGCAGAAGATCTTCCTCACCATCGGCGTGATCATCGCCGTCTTCGGTATGCGGCTGGTCTTCCCGGTGGCGATCGTCTCGATCAGCGCCAAGCTCAACCCGATCGACGCGGTGAACCTGGCGTTGAACGAGAAGGAGCACTACAAGGAGCTGGTGACCGACGCCCACGCGTCGATCGCCGCCTTCGGTGGCATGTTCCTGCTGATGATCTTCCTCGACTTCATTTTCGAGGAGCGGGACATCCAGTGGCTCAAGTGGCTCGAGCGGCCCCTGGCCAAGCTCGGCAAGGTCGACATGCTGTCGGCCTGTATCGCGCTGCTGGTGCTCGCCATCACCTCGATGACGTTCGCGGTCAACGCCCACACCCACACCGGGCATGTGGACAAGGCGCAGACGGTGCTGATCTCCGGCGTCTTCGGTCTCGTCACGTACATGATCGTCGGCGGTCTCTCCGGCTACTTCGAGAACAAGCTCGAAGAGGACGAGGAGCGCGAGCACGAGGAAGAGGAAGAGGCCAAGAAGGCCGGCAAGCCGCGCTCGGCCGTGGCCATGGCCGGTAAGGCCGCGTTCTTCATGTTCCTCTACCTCGAGGTCCTGGACGCGTCCTTCTCCTTCGACGGTGTCATCGGCGCCTTCGCCATCACCAACGACATCGTCCTGATGGCTCTCGGCCTCGGTATCGGCGCCATGTACGTCCGGTCGCTCACGGTCTACCTGGTCCGCCAGGGCACCCTGGACGACTACGTGTACCTGGAGCACGGCGCGCACTACGCGATCGGTGCGCTCGCGGTCATCCTCCTCGTCACCATCCAGTACGAGATCCACGAGGTCATCACCGGCTCGGTCGGCGTCCTCCTGATCGCCTGGTCCTTCTGGTCCTCCGTGCGCCGCAACAAGGCGCTGGCGGCCGCAGAGGGAAAAGCTGACGCCTCGGACGAGAAGGCCGAAGTCTCGTCCGGGGTGTGACCCGGCGGTAGTTGAGGGAACGCTCTGAAGCGGGGCGGCCAGGAGGTCCTGAACCTCTGGGCCGCCCCGTTTTCATCGGTACGGGGCCCCTGCGGCGGCGCAGGGGCACGGCACACAAGGTGGGGTGGCGGCGGGATGTCCGCATGGGAGAGGTTCTGGCGCGGGAACTCCGCGCAGTTCGAGTCCGGCAGCGCGGCGACCAACTCGATCGAGCTGACCAAGCGGCACCCGACGGTCAGCTTGAGCAAACAGGGCGCGGCCAGCGGAAATCTGCGGGTCAACCTCTCCTGGCAGATGCGGACGTCCGACATCGAGGGCCGCTCCAGGCAGAACGGCCGGCTGCTGCGGCACCCGTTCAAGCTGTTCCAGCCCGATGTGGTGCAGGGCCACACCCAGGGCGTGGTCAATGTCGACCTCGACCTGGGCTGCATGTACGAGCTGGTGGACGGCGCCAAGGGCGTGGTGCAGCCGCTCGGCAATTTCCTGGGGGACCTGAACGGGCCGCCGTTCGTGAAGCTCAGCGGCGACGACCGGTTCGGCTCGGCCTCCGGTGAGACGGTCTACATCAATCTGGACCACCGGGAAGCCATCAAACGTCTGCTGGTCTTCGTCTACATCTATGACGAGACCCCGGCGTTCGACCGTACGCACGCCAAGGTGACGCTCTACCCGAGCAGCGGCCCGCGCATCGAGATCGACCTCGACGAGCGGGCCCCGCAGGCGCGCTCCTGCGCGGTGGTGACGATCGAGAACGTCAAGGGCGAGCTGACCGTGCGCCGCGAGGTGAAGTTCGTGTACGGCTTCCAGGCCGAGCTCGACCGGCTGTACGGCTGGGGACTGCAGTGGGGCCGCGGCTACAAGTCGACCGCGGAGCAGCGGCGTTAGGGCAGGGCTCAGCGGCCCACGAACTGCGGCCCCTGCGGAGGCAGCCGGAAGTTCGGGTCCGGGGCCTGCGCCGGGGCCCCGGCAGGGGCGGCCGAGGCGGGCTGGGGGTAGCCGTACGCGGGCTGTGGGGAGGCCGGCTGCGGGTAGCCGTACGCGGGCGCCGGCGGCGCCTGAGTGGGCGGCTGGGGGTAGCCGTACGCGGGCTGCGGCGCCAAGGCCACATCGGGCTGGGCCGGGACCGGAGCCGCGGGCGTGGCGTCCGGGGTCGGACCCGCCGGGCCCGCCTCCTGCTGCTCGGACTCGTCCACCGAGATCCCGAAGTCGGTGGCCAGGCCGACCAACCCGTTGGAATACCCCTCGCCCAGGGCCCGGAACTTCCAGCCGTCCCCGCGCCGGTACAGCTCGCCGCAGATCAGTGCGGTCTCGGCGCCCGTCTCCGGCTTCACATCGAAATACGCGTACGGCTCCGCATCCGATGCGGTGGCGTCGTACAGCAAAATCCGCAGTGCGCGTACGTGCTCGAAGCGGCGCTCCTCCGCGGACGCGACGATCATGATCTTGTCGACCGCCGGGTCGAGGCCCGCCAGATCCACCTGGATGGTGTCGGTCAGGCCCTCGGCCAGACGCTTCTTGCCGAGGCGCCACACCTTGCCGGACGGGTGTCGTGGCTGGTTGAAGAAGACGAAGTCCTCGTCGGAGCGGACCCGGCCCTCGGCCGAGAGCAGCAGTGCCGAGGCGTCGACGTCGGGCACGTCGGAGCTCGGGGCCCAGCGCAGCACGGCGCGGACGGCCGTGGCTTCGAGCGGGACGTTCGACCCCTTCAGCATCGCGTGCGTCATGCCGTTCATCCTGCCTTCCCTGTCCAGGCCAGGACAACGCGGGGGCCTCTTGGTGTGCGCATTGTGTGGACGCCCGACATGGCTGGGTTACCTGAATTTCACGCCGACCGGGAACCCCTGACACGCTGCCCTACGTACTATTACCGGCCACATCCATTCACCGGCCTTGTCTTCTCGGGGGAGTCTCATGCGTCATTTCGGGCATATCACGCCTGAGATCCGGAATCGTCTGTTCCATAGCGAGCCGCGCGAGTTCACTGCCGACTCCCCGGCACCCCTGCTCTCCACGGCGCTCGGTGCCACCCTCTACAGCCCGGCCACCAGGCCGCGCCTTGCCGCCGACATCGTGAAGCTGGCCGCGCGGGGCGTCGTGTCCATGGTGATCTGCCTGGAGGACTCGATCAGCGACGCCGATGTCGTCGCCGCCGAGGAGAACCTGGTCAGGCAGTTCTCGGAGCTCGCCGAGGTCAGCCGTGAGCCCGGTGCGCAGGAGCTTCCGCTGCTGTTCGTCCGGGTACGCGAGGCCGCGCAGATTCCCGATCTCGTACGTCGCCTCGGACCGGCCGCCGCAATGTTGTCCGGATTCGTACTGCCGAAGTTCACCGAGGAGCGGGGCGTGCCCTTCCTCGAGGCGCTCACCGCGGCCGAGGCGAGCAGCGGGCGCAGGCTCTTCGCGATGCCGGTCCTGGAGTCGCCGGAGCTGCTGCACCTGGAGACGCGCGTCGAGACGCTCACCGGGATCGCCCGCACCGTCGACAAGTACCGCGACCGCGTGCTCGCCCTGCGCCTCGGCGTCACCGACTTCTGCTCGGCGTACGGACTGCGCCGGCAGCCCGACATGACGGCGTACGACGTCCAGATCGTGGCGGGCGTCATCGCGGACGTCGTGAACGTCCTGGGCCGGGCGGACGGCACCGGCTTTACGGTGACCGGACCGGTCTGGGAGTACTTTCGGGTCCAGGAGCGCATGTTCAAGCCGCAGCTGCGGGCCAGCCCCTTCCTGGGCCGGGCAGAGGAGCTGCGTACGGCGCTCATCGAGCACGACATGGACGGCCTGCTGCGGGAGATCGGGCTCGACCGGGCCAACGGCCTGCTCGGCAAGACCTGCATCCACCCCTCGCACGTCCTGCCCGTGCACGCGCTCTCCGTGGTCAGCCACGAGGAGTACAGCGACGCGCAGGACATCCTGCGGCCGGAGCGGCACGGCGGCGGGGCCATGGGGTCCAGCTATGCGAACAAGATGAACGAGGTGAAGCCGCACCGCGCCTGGGCCGAACGCACCCTGCTGCGCGCGCAGGCCTTCGGCGTCGCGAACGAGGACGTCGGCTTCGTGGAGCTGCTCAGCGCCGGGCTGCCCGGATGATCGTCAACATAGGTAGGAATGAGTAGCCACGTGAACAACGCAGTGTGGTCGGGTACTTGGGTCGCTGAGCGGCTCGGAGTCGAACTCGTCGGCGACGAGAAGCTGCAGGACCTGCTCGGACTCGCGCTGCGGCGCAACCCCAAGCGGGCGCATCTGCTGGTGTCGAACGTGCTGGGCAAGCACGTTCCGCAGCGGCCCACGACCGTGTACATGGCGGGGCAGGAGCTGGGGCAGCGGGTGTACGCGCTGCTCGGTGAGGCCGAAGCCGCGCGGGCGGTCGTCCTCGGCTATGCGGAGACCGCGACCGGGCTCGGTCACTGCGTCGCCGACGGGGTGACCCTCGCGCCCTATCTGCACTCCACCCGACGGCCCGTCGAGGGCGTCGCGCAGGCGGGCGGCTTCGAGGAGGCCCACTCGCACGCGACCTCGCACCTGCTGCTGCCGGAGGATCCCGAACTCCTCGCGGGCGACGGCCCGTTGGTCCTCGTCGACGACGAGTTCTCCACCGGGAACACCGTCCTCAACACCATCCGTGACCTGCACGCCCGCTACCCGCGCGACCGGTACGTCATCGTCGCGCTCGTCGACATGCGCTCGCCCGAGGACCAGGGCCGGCTCGAAGCCTTCGCGGCCGAGATCGGGGCCCGGGTCGACCTGATCGCGGGCGCGACCGGGACGGTGCGCCTGCCCGAGGGCGTCCTCGACAAGGGCCAGGCGATCGTCGCCGAGCAGGAGGCCGCCCTGTCGGGTGCGGTGCCCGCTCAGCGTCCGGCACCGGGCACGGTCACGCGGGTCGACCTCGGCTGGCCCGAGGGCCTGCCCGACGGCGGCCGGCACGGCTTCACGCCCCGCCACCGGGTCGCCCTCGCCCAAGCCCTGCCCGCCGTCTCGGACCGCCTGGCCGCGGCGCTCGGCGACCCGGAGGAGGCGGGCCGGGTGCTCGTCCTCGGCTTCGAGGAACTGATGTACGCCCCGCTGCGGCTGGCCGGCCACCTGGAGGGCCGCGACTTCGACGTCGCGTACTCCACCACCACCCGCTCACCCGTCCTCGCCATCGACGACCCCGGCTACGCGATCCGCACCCGCCTCACCTTCCCCGCGCACGACGCCCCGGCCGATGGGCCCGGCACCCGGTACGCGTACAACGTCGCGGGCGGCGGCTTCGACTCGATCGTCCTCGTCGTGGACTCCGTCGCCGACACCCCCGAACTGCACGCTCCCGACGGCCTGTTGGCGCAGCTGGCCGGGCACGCCTCGCGCGTCGTCCTGGCCGTCATCCCTTCGTACGTCCCCTCGTACGCACCCGAAAGGCCCCGCATGCTGCCCGAGCCCCTTCGCGGCCCCGCCTTCTCCTCGTACGCACCCGACGAGGTGGGCTGGCTGCTGCAGGACCTCTCGGACGCGGAGCTGGAGGCGCCCACCGAGGAGCGCGAGGAGGCCATCCAGAGCGGTGGCGCGCACTACGCGGAGTCGCTGCCCGTCGAGTACCAGCCGAGCGAGCAGTACCAGCAGCTGTTCCAGGCCGCCCTCGCGGAGTCGGCGGCCCGCATCGCGCAGGCCGTCGGCGTGGTCACCGAGACGGTCATCGCCGAACGCACGCCCCGCCCGGTCCTCGTCTCGCTGGCCCGCGCGGGCACGCCCGTCGGCGTCCTGATGCGGCGCTGGGCCCAGCACCGGCACGGCGTCGACCTCGCGCACTACGCGGTGTCCATCGTGCGCGGCCGCGGCATCGACGCCAACGCCCTGCGCTACCTGGCCGCCCACCATGACCCGGCCGACGTCGTCTTCGTCGACGGCTGGACCGGCAAGGGCGCCATCACCCGTGAACTCGCCGAGGCCGTCAAGGAGTTCGAGGCATCGGGTGGTGCTGTCGGCTTCGATCCGGAGATCGCGGTGCTCGCCGACCCGGGTTCCTGCGTCCGCACCTACGGCACGCGTGAGGACTTCCTCATCCCGTCCGCCTGCCTCAACTCGACCGTCTCCGGCCTGATATCGCGGACCGTGCTGCGGGCCGATCTGGTCGGGCCCGACGATTTCCACGGGGCCAAGTTCTACCGGGAGCTGGCCGGGGCCGATGTGTCGGTGCAGTTCCTCGACGCGGTCGCCGCGCGCTTCGACGAGGTGGGGGACGCGGTGGACGCGTCGGTCAAGGAGCTGCTGTCGGCCGACCGGGCGCCGACCTGGGAGGGCTGGGCCGCGGTTGAGCGGATCAGTGAGTCGTACGGGATCCACGACGTGAACCTGGTGAAGCCGGGCGTCGGCGAGACGACGCGCGTGCTCCTTCGCCGTGTCCCCTGGAAGATCCTGGCCAAGCGGGGCGCCGGGGCCGACCTGGACCACGTACGCCTGCTCGCGGAGCAGCGCGGGGTGCCGGTCGAGGAGGTCGACGAACTCCCGTACACCTGCGTCGGGTTGATCCACCCCAAGTACACGCGCGGCGCGACGGGCGCGGACGGCAAGGCGGTGGCGTCCGCATGAGCACGACCAGGACCGCGACCACGCTGGTGGCGAGCGATCTCGACCGTACGCTGATCTACTCCGCGCCCGCCCTGCAGCTGGACATGCCGGACGCGTCGGCGCCCCGGCTGCTGTGCGTCGAGGTGTACCAGGGCAAGCCGCTGTCGTACCTGACGGAGACGGCGGCCGGCCTGCTCGCCGCACTCGGTGAGCAGGCGGTCTTCGTGCCGACCACGACCCGCACCCGTGAGCAGTACCAGCGCATCCATCTCCCGGGCCCCGCCCCGCAGTTCGCGATCTGCGCGAACGGCGGGCACATCCTCGTCGACGGCGTCTCGGATGCGTCCTGGCAGCGGCAGGTCGCCGCCCGGCTCGCCGACGAGTGCGCCTCGCTCGCGGAGGTGCGCGCACATCTCCTGCGTACGGCCGACGAGTCCTGGCTTCTCAAGGAGCGGGTGGCGGAGGACCTCTTCGCGTATCTCGTCGTCGAGCGCGCGCTGCTGCCCGAGGGCTGGGTGAAGGAACTCGGCGAGTGGGCGCAGGGGCGCGGCTGGACGGTGTCCCTGCAGGGCCGCAAGATCTACGCCGTGCCGAAGCCCCTGACCAAGAGCGCCGCCATGCGCGAGGTGGCCCGCCGGACCGGCGCCGAGCTGACCCTCGCGGCCGGTGACTCCCTCCTCGACGCGGACCTGCTGCTCGCGGCGGACCGCGCCTGGCGGCCGGGGCACGGCGAGTTGGCGGAAACGGGCTGGACGGCGCCCTCGCTGACGGTGCTGCCGGAGCTGGGAGTTGCGGCAGGGGAGCGGATCCTGCGCGAGTTCCTGGACGCGTCCGGCTGAGGGCTGTCGCCCCGGCCGTCGGCTGGGGCACGCTGCCCTCATGACGAAGGGAAACAGCACACCACTCACGGCCGAGCTGTACGCCTACATGCTGGGCCACAACCCGCCGCTCGACCCCGTCCAGCGCATGCTCGTCGACGTCACGCACACCGAGCTGCCGATGTACGCGGGCAAGCAGGTCGCCGAGGAGCAGGGCCCGCTGCTCGCGTTCCTCGTCGGCCTGACCGGGGCCCGCCACATCGTCGAGGTCGGTACCTTCACGGGCCTGTCCGCCCTGTCGATGGCCCAGGCCCTGCCCCCCGGCGGCACCCTCCTCACCTGCGACGTCTCGGAGGAGTGGACGGCCCACGCCCGTGACGCCTGGGAGAAGGCGGGCGTGGCGGACCGCATCGACCTGCGCCTGGCCCCCGCGCTCGACACCCTGCGCGCACTGCCCCTCGCCCCGCACATCGACATGGCGTTCCTCGACGCGGACAAGGACAACTACGTCGCGTACTGGGAGGAGTTGGTGCCCCGCATGCGGCGCGGCGGCCTGATCGTCGCGGACAACGTGTTCCTGCGCGGCGAGGTCACCGACCCGGGGGCGACCGGCCTCGCGGCGGCGATCAAGGAGTTCAACGAGCGCGTACGGGCGGACGATCGCGTGGACAGCGTGATGCTGGCGGTGGCGGACGGACTGACGTTGGCGCGGAGGCTCTGAGGACGCTCCCGGAAAAGTCGGCCGGCGACCGATGAGTTCCCGCGTGATCCGCAGTCATAGATGACAGTTGGTGCGAGGAAGCCACGAGTGTGGTCCAATCGCGCACCGGCCGAAAACCGTCCTACCTGCGGCCAACCAGCCACCAGACACCGAGGAACCCGAGATGCGCACCCTGATCAGCACCGCCTTCATTTCCCTCGACGGAGTCGTGGAGGGCCCGGGCGGCGAGCCGGGCTACCGGAACTCGGGCTGGACCTTCAAGGACATCGAATTCCTCCCCGAGGCCTTCGAGATCAAGGGCCGGGAGCAGGAAGAAGCCACCGCGATACTCCTCGGCCGGACCAGCTACGAGGCGTTCAGCCCGGTGTGGCCCGACATGGAGGACTTCGCCGGCTACAAGGTGATGCCGAAGTACGTCGTCTCCACCAAGCTCACCGAGGACGACCTGGTGGACAACTGGGGCGAGCAGACGATCCTGCGCTCGCTCGACGAGGTCGCCGCGCTGAAGGAGACCGAGGGCGGCCCGATCATCGTCCACGGCAGCGCCGCCCTGAACCAGGCCCTGTCGGACGCCGGCCTGATCGACCGCTACCACCTGCTCGTCTTCCCGCTGCTGCTCGGCGCCGGCAAGCGGCTCTTCAGCGCCACGGACAAGGACCAGCAGAAGCTGAAGCTGGTCGAGCACGAGGCCTACGCCAACGGCCTGCAGAAGAACGTTTTCGACGTCGTCCGCTGACGTCGTCCGCCGGCGTCGTCAGCTGCTCGCGGTAGGGGCACAAAAAACCAGCCAGGCTGCCGTATCGGCATCCTGGCTGGTCATTGCTGTGGGCGCGGACGGTTTCGAACCGCCGACATCCTCCTTGTAAGGATGTTGGATCATGCTTTCGTGATCAAGAGCGCCGAAGTGTGTTCGACCAGGTCAAATGGATATCCGTGCAGGTCAGAGGCTCGTCCTGGTAGGAGCGGAGCCTAGCGGCGAGAGCAGTTCTTACCGGATCCTTCCCGATCTTTCCCTGGCTGTTCTTAGGCGTCTGTCCCCCGCCTGTCCCCCGAGCGTGCCCCGAGACCCTCCGCCTGGCCCTTCACGCGATCATCTGTATCAAAGCCGCAGCTAACGCATTGCTAGGCAATCGACGGACTACCGCTCAGGGTTCGCGGCCTAGCACCGCAGCGAACGCGGGCTGCGGACTCAGGCGGTGTCGAAGTCCGTGATGGTGAGGCCGCGTCGGCGAAGCTCGGACAGGGTTTCGCTGTCCATCGATGCGGAGGGTGTGCTGTGGAAGATGCCATTGCCGAGGTCGGCGTCCGGCTGTGGGAAGTTCGCGCTTGAGGGGAGCAGGATGACAGCCAGTTCCGGGTCGAGCGGTTCTGTGCTGCCGTCAGCAGTGAGGCTCCATGCCCAGGCGTCGATGGGCACTCTGATGTGTCCGAGGTGGGGCACAGTGACGGTCAGGGAGCCCTGCGGCTTTTCCTTGGAGAGGAGGTTGGCGAGGCGGTCGACGAGAAATGTGACGTCCTCAGCCTGGAAGGTCATGCGGTGGTTGTCGGAGAGTTGTCCTAGGACGGAGACGGTGCCGCCTTCTGTGTGGACGGAGATCGTCATGCGCCGGTCGTCTTCAAAGGCGGTGTTGAAGGCGCCGAGGAAGAGGCCGGCGGCGCGGGCTTCGGGGGTGGTCATGGGGTTCTCCATGGGGTTACAGGTGTTGCGGCGCCGTGCTTGGGCTTTCCTATGGTCAGGGTAGAGGGTGGATTGCAGCCCCGTCGTGAGTGTTCGTTCACCGGTGGTTGAGGCCTGGCACTCTGCCGATGCCGTGTGCCTCCAGCCGGGCGACCCTGCGGCTGGACTCAGGGATATCTGCGTTGGGCCCGCAGGCTATGACGAGGGCGCAGTGGATCTTGGCGGGGTCGTGCTCGTCGCCGCGGGCGACGCGTAGGACCAGGCGCTCATGGTGCTGGAACTCTTGTCCGCAGATGCGGCACTCCTCGTGGAGGAAGGACGGGTTGTGGCCGGCGGCGGTCATGATCCGCTCGTGATCCCACACTCCTTCGTCGCCGTGCGTCGCGTCGATGGCATTGCCGACGTGGAAGTGCTGGCCGGGTGCGTCGTTCAGGTCGAAGAGGCAGGCAAATACGTCTTCGCTGGTCCGCTCGTCCTTGATGCTGATGAGTACCTTGCCGGGCCGGTAGTGGACGCTGCTGCGTAGGTCGAAGCCGAGTGCGGTGATGCGGTGGATGCTCATCTCGAACGCTGACTTGGGGTCGTCGTTGTGCTTGGGCATGAGGTCGCATGCGATCGGATTCAGCCCGACGATGTGGCCCTTGTCGTTGTAGGAGACCTCGAACCGTATCCAGTCGTGGAGCTGGTTCTCCCGGCCGTCCAGCGGGCACGGCATCAGCCCCCAAAGCAGCGTTCGTGCCGCCGTGCCCGTGATCATCTCGGCGTCCCACTCCCAGTGGGTCGGTCGCCGCACTCCGTCCGGTGTGGTGATCTCCTGCGCGTTCACTTTCCTGCCTTCTTCCGGCGCTCCAGCATTCGCGCCTTGATCTGGAACTGTGTTGGTTCGGTGTAGGCGTGCTTGCCCCAGGCCGAGGATTGGGTGCTGTGTCTACGGGTCAGTCCGCAGTACCGGCAGCCCATTGGGGGGACGTCCGGTCGTACGGGGTCGGTGCCGCGGGGGCGTAGCGTCGATGAGGAGCCGTCGGCATGCCGGATGGTGACTTCCCCGTATTCGATGGCGATCGTTGCGCTCTTGCTGAGGCCGCGGAAGACGAGCGCAATGGCCAGCCATCTCGGCCACGGGCCCTCGGCGTTGTGCACGCCGTACGAGGTGGAGTACGTCTCGTCGAACTCGTCGACGTCGGTGGGGACCAGGGCCTCGGCTTCGGCCCTCAGTTCTTCTGGCGTGCGGCCGTCGGGCGGTGGAGGGAACATCTCCGTGATGACGGCCGTGGTGATTGCGTTGGTCATGCGCTCAGCGCCTTCGCGCTGCAGTCCTTGCAGTACTCGGAGCACAGCATTGCTTCGCCCTGTGGCTGCCCCTGGCCGCAGGTCCGGCAGTTCGCCCAGGATCTCGTTGTGAACGCCACTTGGTCTGAGCCGCATTCGGTGCAGAGGACTCTATGTATGCGGGGGAGCGTTCCGTCTTCGTAGGGCTCGCCTGCGGCGTAGCCCAGCAGTCGCGACTGCGCGTCGAGCATGTCGGCTTCGGGAGTGTCTGGGTCTTGCGTCAGGCGTACGAACACGGCGTGGGCAAGGGTGGTGTTCGATGTCAGCGGGTGCGCTTCGAGCTGAGTGACGATGCACGACGTGCCTCGTTCCCCGTCGTCGTTGAGCGTGTGGTGCACGATTTCCCACACCGCGCGCCAGTCCTTGCCGAGACCTGGTCGGACTGCATCAGTGCGAGGCATGCGGGTCGTTGTTGTCACAGTTGGCGGCCTTCCTGCTCGCGGGTGTTGAGGTGTACGGCTTTCTGCTCGTGCTCCTTCCGGAGGGTGGGATGGCAGTGGGTCCGGAACGTGTGGAGTGTGGTCGGGGATGTGATCGGTATGGCCGGTTTCATGGCTGTTCTCCTAGTTTGAGGGCAGGCGATTTTGAGTCATTCCTGGCCGATGGCGGCGTGCGGTCTGGTGACGGTTTGCGGCCTAATGTTCAAGTTTGCGGCCATGTCTTGCCGCGTCGAGGGTCGGAAGCCGGAGGCGGGGTCCTGCTGGCATGGGAGTGGCTCGGTCTGATGGGTGGCCGAGGCGATCCACGGGCGGGGGGCTGCCGGAGGGTGCTGAACTCCGTCACCGCCTCAAGGGCCTTGTCGGGCTGGAAGGCGTGATGGCGATGACGCCTTGAAGGGGCGGTGGATCCAGCGGCGATGACGCCGAGCAAGGTCGGCCGCCTGGGTGTTGATGGCGTGCCGGGGAGCGCGGACGGCGACCTGACCGGAGGTGATGACATTGAGGCCCAGGGTGATTGGGTTGCTGGTTCGCGCGTGGATGGTGATGTCGCCAACGGTGATGGTGCGTTCAGCGTCATAGGTCACTGCGCAGGTGTCCTGTTTGTGGCGCTTGTGGAGGCGGGCGGTCCTCGCGGGCCCGCCCGCAGGCTCGTCAGTGCCGGTTGCAGACCCATGTCTTCGGCTCGCCGTTGGCGACGAGTTCGAGATGGGTTTCGGTGGTCCGGCCGCATAGCTGGCAGGTGACGTGAACGGTTCGGGGCATCCGTAGGGGCCGTATGGCTTCGTTGGCGTGCAGTGTGATCGGGGTGTCTTTGCCGGAGACGGTGATGATCAGCTGGGAGGGCAGGTGGGGGTGGGCTTTGGTCTGTTCGACAAGCAGATGCTCGCCCGGGTTCTCGTGAAGGGCGAAGGTGTCACCTTCTTGGAGGCGCGATGCGGGAAGAGCCGCCGGGAGCGCGGTGGTGACCATGAAGCCTTTGGCCTGGCGCGGGTTGGGCAGGGGCGGGTTGGGCGTGGAGTTCAAGACTGGTCTCTCTGGTGCGGTGCGGTGCGGTGCTCTGCTTGAGATGGGTGGCCGTGCTGGCACGCGGTGGGCTGTGGCCGGACGGGGGAGTCGGCCCGTCAGGGAGGTTCAGTCACCGTTGGCGCTCGTCTCGGGGGTGTTGTGCTTGTGGGCCGCTTCGAGTTCGGTGTTCAGTCCGGCGTGGGCCTCGCGCAGTCGCTTCCGTGCGGTGCGCAGCCGGGTCTCGGCGCCGGCCAAGGTCTTTTTGTGTCGGTCGACGAGCTCAGTGAGACGGGCGACCTGCTGCGTGTAGTGCTCGACTTCACTGGCGCGGACTTCGACGCTCGGCCGGTGGGGTTTGTGAGTCCGTACCTCGCTGCGGGGCTTGTTGCGCTGTGCGCGGGCGAAGGCGACGAGCTCTTCGCGGACGACGTACTTGGTCCGTTGGTTCAGGGGGCCGGTCAGTAGGACGAGGCGGGGGAAGTTGCTGTGGCGGGCTGCCCAGTTGCTGATGGCGGAGCGGGTGACGCCGACGAGTCGGGCGCCGCCGGCGAGCGTGGTCAGTTCGTTTTCGCGGCCTTGGTATTCGGGGCGGAGCCAGGTCACTGCTTCCACGAGGGTGTTCCTTGCGTGGTGTTGGGGCGGGCGAGGTAGCGATAGGCGTGGCCTGCGATGAGTTCGCGGATCTCGGCGCTGGCTGCGGGGTCGCCGGGGGTGTGTCCGCTGCGGGTGGCGACGGGGCGCCGGTGTTCGGTGCACCAGCGGGTCCAGCGCCATATCGAGCCGTCGGGCGCGATGTAGGGGCGGGTGAGGTCGTATGTGTGGCCGTTGAAGGCGTAGATGGTGGTGGGGAAGCCTGCCTGCCAGGGAAGGCCGTTCACTGCCGACCTGCCTGCTGGAGGTAGTTCTCGGCCGCGGCGTCATCACCGGGGCGACCGAGAGCGATCGACAGCGCGGTGAGGAGCCCGGTGACGATGGATGACTTTGCGGAGCGGTGAGCGGGTGTCATCGGGAGGTAGGCGGGCAGTTCGATGTCGGTGAGGAGCTGGGCGCGCAGGTGTCGGATTTCGTCGGCGATCTGGCGGCAGACGGGTTCGAGGCGGCGTTGGTGGTGCTTTAGGTCGGCTGCTTCCTGCCGCTGGTCGCTCTCGTGCAGGCGCTTGCAGCTGCCGCACAGGTGGCCTGGGGCGGGTTCGGGGATCTCGTGCAGGGCGAGGCGGCCGCAGCGGGTGAGGACGAGCTGGTCAGGGTCGGTCGGCCAGGTGGCCACTGTCACGAGGTGGGGCTTTGCGGAGACCGAGGCTCCGTAGAGGAGCATCATCGGCTGGTCTTGTCGTTGACGAGGGCTAGGAGGAAGGCGAGGTCGGCGGGGGCGTTCACGAGGAGGTCGGCTGCTGCCTGCGCGGCGGCGAGGGTGTGGGCGGGCTGCTCGTCGTCGGGTGCGTGATTGCACAGGACTTCAGCGACGCGTGCGCCGTCTGGTTCGAGGATCTCGAGGGAGGTGTGTACGGCTTCGGGGTCGTCGGCGTCGACGAGGCCGCCGTTGCGGGCCCAGTGGGTGCGGTGGAGTTCGAGCGGGGGCAGGTTCGCGGTCTTGAGGCGTGCGGTGATCTCAAGGATGCGTTCGCTTCGGGTGCGGTCGGCCGAGGACCAGAGGGCGTACTGGTTATGGGTGGCGAACCAGAAGTAGCCGCGCTGTTTGTGGATGGTGGCGGTGTCGAAGGCGGTGCCGAGTATCTGCCGCCACTTCGTGGAGGGGAGGAGGACGAGTTCTCCGTCGGTGTGCATGCGGTCGATGAACCGGAGCCACTGGAGGCATTCGTTGGGGAGGTCATGGATGGTGCGGTAGGTGTCGCGGTTGTATCCGATCTCCCAGAAGACGGCTACGAGGAGGTCGTATCGCTGAAGGGGGCGGTTAGCGGCTTCCAGGGCGTTGAGGACGTTGCTGCGGTTGGGGGTGGTGGGTGTCATTGCATGTTCCGTTCGTGGTGCTTGGGAGGTGGCGCCCCCTCCATCCGTTACGTCAATTCTACTCTTCACGAAGGGGGCGTCAAACCCGTTTATGCAGGTCAACAGGGCTGTGCTCGTCAGGCGGCGGCTAGCTCGGCATCCTGTACCGCGTCCCTCTCCGCCTGGGCCTTCTCCTCTGCAGCCAGTGCTTCGGCCCGTTTCTGCGCTTGCTCTTCAGCCCTCGCCAGCGTCTCGGCCTCGATGGAGGAAAGCGCATAGCCCTCGCCCTTCAGGAGCGTGAGCCAGGCGGCGGTGGTGGAGCTGATCTCCCCGCGCCAGGCGCTGTCGCCCATGGCCTGCTGCTCGTGCGCAGCGCAGACCTGCGCGAGCAGGATCTGCCACCGGCGCGAAGCCGGGGTCTTCGCGATCACCTCGGCGAACGGGTCACCGACCCGAGTCCACTTGTTGCGGTCCTCATTGGGGTCCGGGACGCGCAGGAACGTAGCCGTCAGGGTCGTGTCGGCGGTGTCGATGAAGTGCTCGTACAGGTAACTGGTGCCGGTGATCGTCGTCATGATCACCTTCCATGCAGCGGGCGACGCGTCGCCCTTGCGGGTGCACAGCGTGGCGAGGAACTCGTGGCGCACCAACCGGGCTGCCCGCCATGCCTTGTTGTTCTGGATGACGGTGCGCCGCTCCTCCTTCTCCAGCTCCTTGTCCTTGTGTGCCCGGGTGTCTTTGGGAGCGTCGGGGCTGAGCTGGTGCCCGCACTTGAGCCAGTCCTGGCACAGCCACACCGCGACAGGCTCCTGCCGGTCGAGGAACGCTGCATGGCCTGGGCAGGCGCGATGGGTCTCGGGTGTGACCGGTTCGCCGTCTGCCGTCACGAGGTCGGTGAGGGGGCGGGCGGCGGTCCTCGTCCAGTCCCAGCAGCGGTCGACGAGCGGTATGCCGGCCGCAGCAAGTTCCTCGGTGACCTTCGCGCGCTCGGCCTGGTCGATGAGCTGGTCGCGCAACTGCTGCATGGTGTGCGCCCAGTTGCCGCGCTGACCGGTGCCCTGCTCCAGGTCGCACTTTTTGGCGTCGCGCAGCCACCACAAGGCATGGTCGAGGCTCTCGACTTCGTGCAGATCGGCCAGCTCCAGGAAATCGAAGTCGTACTGAAGGGCCTTGCTGAGAGCTTTGTCGCTCAGCTTGTCCGCCGTCTCGGCGGCCTTGACCTGCTCGGGTGTCAGGCCCAGGGAGCGGGCGTGCTTGGCCTTGCGGGTCTTGCTGATCTTCATCAGCGACAACTGCCGTACCGCGTTGATGTCATCGCGTACGGAGGCGGCCTTGCGGTGCTTGTTCTCGATCAGGCTGATTGTCAGCGCGTCATCGTCCACGCCTTTGAGGTCGGTCCGGATGATCGCCGGAACCAGCAGGTAAGAGCGGCCGGCGGCGATCGCCTTCTCCGCGGCGAGGACGGCGGCCTTGAAGCGGCGCTGGCCGAAGATGATGCCGAGCGTCTTCCCGTCGTCCTGCGGGCGCAGCAGCAGCGGGGTCTGCACGCCGATCTCCTCGACAGAAGCGATCAGTTCGGGATCCGGCTCGGTGGTGTCCTCACCCTCCTGCGTGGACTCCTCGTCCTCGGTGCCTTCGTCGTCCTTGGACGCCGATGGATGGGGCTTGCGGTGGTTGTACGGGTCGACGACCAGCGTGTGCGGGTCGACCCAGGCGAACGCACCGGCGAACCCTTCGACGCCGACGGCCGGTTCAGCGGTCACCTCCGCGCCAGGATCGGTGCTGGTCGCGGGCTTCTCGGTGTCAATGACGGTCATGATGACCTTTCGCGTGCGAGTGGACAGTAATCCGGGGCGGTGGACTCAGATGGCGGTGGTAGCGGCCGCCTTCTTGCGGCGAGCGGGCTTCGCGTCGTTCGTCCGGGCAGTGCTCTTGCGCGCGCGGGACTTGGGACCCGCCTTCGCCGCAGGCTTCGCCTCGTCGGCCTCCTTGACCGGCTCGGCAGGTGCGGGAGCGAGGCGGCGGCCGCGCGAGTTCAGTGAGGGACGGTGGCCGTTGAATGCCGGGAGCAGCACGGTGCGCACAGCCGTCAGGAGCGACTCCAGCGGAGTCTCGGCGTGAGTGAAGGTGACGCCGGTGCTGTAGCGCATGCCCTCCGCCAGGCGGTGACGGCCGGGCTCGTCGGTGCTTGTGTCGGGCTCGGAGGGTGTGCCGCCGATGGCGAAGGCTTGCACTGCCCGCCCGCCGAAGAGGAGACGCAGTCCGATCGCGCGGCGGTCGGGGGCGATGAGGTGGACGGAGGGGGCCTGGCGGGGCTCGAAGTCGTCGACGACGTTCCAGACGCCGAGCTCCCCGGCAAGGTCCTCGGCCAGAAGGTGCAGGCCGAACAGGGAAACGGTGATCGGCGGCAGGCCGGTGGTGTCCGTGGAGGTCATGCGAAGAAGTCCTGTTCCAGAGGTGCGGCGGACGGGGCGGGGCGGTGGCCGTACCGCGGGCGGGTTCAGCGGATGTGGACGATGGCCGGAATGCCGTCGGGGTTGTCCGGGCACAGTGCGCGAATCTCATCGGCCGCGTCCTGGGGGAGGTCTGCGAGTTCGCCGTCACGCGTGTATCCGGCGAAGACGACCGGTCCCTGGAGTTCATGGCCGAGACTTCCGGCGAGGTCGTGAACGGCAAGACCCGCGTAGAAGTTGGGGAGCTTGTTGTCGCGGTGCTCCCCGGCGAGCACGGCGATCGAGGGCCCGCTCGTCCGCCTGATGAACTGCACGGCCTCCACCGAGTCGAGCAGCGCACGCGCGATGACCTTCGACTGCTCATTGAGTGTGGTGCCGATATCGAGGTCGCGGACCTGGCCGTCGAGGTCGATGCGAAGGGCGCGGATGGTGGCGGTCATGGGGGAGTCCGTTCGTCGTAATGGAAGGGATTTCCCCTCCAACTGATACTTGAATTCTACTCTTCGCAGAGGGGGCGTCAAACCCGTTTGTGCAGTTCAGGGGGAAGGTGCAGGCTGCCGCTGTCGGCTTCGCGCCTGCCTGAGTCAGGCGGCGACCGCGGTGCTCTGCTCCAGCAGGTGCTGCGTCTGGCGCAGGGCGGCGATGATGCGCGCCTTGCCGAGCATTTCGTCGCGGTGCGCGAACACGGCCCGCGCCTGCTTCATCGCTTCCTCGACGGCCCTCGGGTTCACGATCGAGTCGGCGCAGGCGACCGTCACCCGAGGCCCGAGCTGCCAGATGATCGAATTCACTGCCGCGCAGGCGGCGGCGATCTCGTCGATGTCGACCATCGACCACTGGAAATCTGCCGGATCGAGCCCCCGCTCACGCAGGTGCTGCGCCGCCGAGCGCAGCAGTCCGCCACTGCCGGCGGCCGGGTCGTGGACGTGCTGACCGCGCTGCGGGTCATCCACCGCAAGCTGGATATCCATGACGCTCTCGGCCGCGAGCATGTTCGCCATGGCATCGGCTACTGAGGCGGGGGTGTGGTACTCGCCGAGGCCCTGCTGGGCGCCGCTGGAACGAACGAGCATCATGACCGGCGACAGCACATCCGTCTGGGCGCGCAGGTACGGGTCCGCATGCCCGGTGAGGTCGAACAGGCCATGCTCCAAGGCGGCTTTGGTGACGGCGCGCACCACGTAGGCGCGGTGGCCGTCGATTTCCTCGTCGTTGAGCCACTCGTGCAGGATGCGAGCCCGCTCGATCAGGTCGGGCCGGTGCATCCAGTGGGTTGACCAGATCTCCCGGAACATGCCGATCAACTGCGTGTCTTCCTGGGCGAGGATCTGCGCCTTCAAGTCCGGGCCCCTGTCGTCCTTCTGCCGGATCAGGGAGAGCGCGGCGACGATACCGATGGGCACCTCGATGCGCGGACCACCGTGCTGCCGGTGCCATACGCCTGCAACGCCCTCGCCGATCCGCATGGCGTGCCCGTGCGGGTCACCCGAAGGCTTTGTCCTGCGCGGCCGGGCTGGAGCCGCGGCCGCCGTGGGTGTGGGGCGGGAAGGAGCGGGCGGCGCCTTGGGCGCGGTGAAGGCGGCGGGGATGGGCTGCGGCTCTTCTTGGAGGGCGGCGAACAGGTCGAGCTGCGTCACGAGTTGATCGCTTTCGGCGAGGGGGTGTGGGTGTGCGGGGGCCCGCCCTCGCAGGCAGGGGCGGGCCGGGATGGTGAAGAGGAGACAGCCGTGCAGGTCATGCGGGGCGAGGGTCAGCCCTGGTCGATCCAGACGACGCCGTACGGCGTGTGCCAGATGTGGGAGAGCGCAGCCTTGTGGATGTCGGCGCGCATGTCGTCCCACACGATGCGTCCGAGATCATCGCGGTACGGGTCCAGGTCCCAGCCCGCGTTCGTGCCAGGCGGTGAAGTCAGGATGTCGGCGAGGGAGTCGCCGAAGCCGATGACCCGCTCCCGGTACCGCTCGTGCATCTCCCGAAGCTCCTGGCGCCACAGTTCATCGCGGTGGCCGGGCTCGGCGGCGTGCCATCCGCGAGCGTTGATCGCATCGTGCTGCGCGAGGGCGACCCAGGCCACGGCCCGTTCCTGCGAGCGCACCGCAGCCCTGTACGCCACTTCGCCGACGATCATCTCGCGCAAGGTGAGCGGGTCGAGCAGCACTGAGGCCCGATCGGCATGGCGAGCCGTCGCGGCCCCGCGTGCTTCTGCTTCGGTGCGGGCCTGCCAGTGGGGTACGAAATAGGTGAACGTGCCCGCCTCCCGTTCGGGGTGCCGCAGTGTGATGCTCCACATGCCGCGCATCCAGCCCGTCACGTCACACACCGTCCGAAGAGCAGGAGTGCTGCCAGGCGCGGAACCCGGCAGGGTCCATCTGGCGCCACTGCTGGATGTACCGGGCGGCGATGCTGGCGTGTCCGGCACGCTCGGCTTCCGTGAACGGCTCGGTGACCAGGGCATGGCTGCGGGGGTGCGGCCAGGTCGCCTGCAGGGAGTTCGGGGCCGCAGCGGCGAGGTGCCAGCTCAGGTTGGCCGCCAGGAACGCGGGGCTCTGTCGCTCGATCGGAGTGCTCTCCATCAAGGCTATGGAGTCGCTCTGGGCGGCGAACCGCAGCGGACTGCCGTACACGGCGTCGTCGGGCATGTGCACCCAGACCTGCGGTCCGTGCTGTTCGTGGGGCTCGGACTGGATGACGGTGCGGTTGTAGGCGACGCAGGGGCCGTGGTGCTTCGACAGGTACCGGACGGCCACCCGGTCACCGGGCAGGTAGAGATCCACGGAGATTCTTTCCTCGTTGTTGATGCGGTTCGCTGACCGGACGTGGGCGGCGACCGCTGCCGCGCGGGCCCCGGTCGCCGGGCAGGGGGTCAGGAGACGGTCGAGCCCGATCACCAACCCCTGGACGTTGCCGCGTGCTTGAGCCTGGGTGACGGTCTCGATGGCCAGTGCGACCTGCTCGGGTGTGATCGCGTGCGGCACGGAACACTCGCAGGTGCTCCTTGCTCGCTCGGCGAGCTTGGCCAGGGCGGCGGGATGTTCTGCCTGCGGGAGGCAGCCGGGGTGACGGCTGGCGGGGCGGGCCAGGCGCAGGTGGCTGTAGAAGCGGGTGCCTTCCCAGCCGCAGATCAGGCAGCGCACGGGCCACAGGACGTCGCTGCCGGGATATCCGCCCAGCGGCGCCCAGCTGAGTTCGTCGATCCGGGCCAAGGCCTTGGCGGCTGAGGCCAGGTTGCGGATCGAGGGTTTCAGTCCTGCGAGGTAGACGCTGGTGCCGCCGCTTGCGAGGGCTTGGGTGTTGCTCATGCGGATGCCGTTCTCGTGGGGCTGAGGTGGGAGGTGAGGGAGTGCGTGATCCCCTCACCTCGTAATCAAATTCTACTCTCTATGTGGGGTGGGGCAACTGCGAACACCCAGCTCACAAGGGGGTGTTGGGGTTACGACTCGTCTGCGGGCGCGAGCGCCTCAGCCATGGCCGAGGCGGACTTGCGGCCGAACACCGAGTCGTAGGGGACGGTGTGCGTCATGTTGCCGAACGCCGAGTTCTCCTTGGTGACGACCTTGGAGTGCACGTTGAGGATGCTCGGCACGGTCAACGACTTCGGGTTCACCCTCAGAATCTGGAACCACCGGCCGTGCACGCGCGCGAAGTCCCCCTTCGCGAAGTCCGCCGGCCCCCAGATCTTGAAGCCGTCCGCCTCCGCCTTCGAGATGATCGCCTCCCAGTAGGTGATCTCCTCCGTCAGCTCTTCATGCCGACGGTTGAGCTCCGCGACCGTCTCCGGGCTGCCGATGTTCCGGGTGTAGCCCCCGGCCGATTCGCCCTTCTGCCACTTCTCGACCCTGCGCAGATCCGCCCGCAGCTTCTCTAGGCGGCGCAGAGTACGCCGCGGGGCGTTGCGGAACTCTTCGTAGTTTTCGGAAGCTGCCGCCCTGCCCGCCCAGTAGTCGGCGCGCTTTCCCTCGGCGATGGACTTGCCCATGCTGTTGTGGATGCGTTCCTGGTCGCGCCGGGCGCGGCGCTCCGAATGGTGCCCGACCAGAATGGGCTGACCGAAAGGGATCGAGGACGCCAGCCGGTGCGCGCTCTCCTGCAGCGCCTCGGAGTGTCCGGCCGCGCGGCCGGCACGCTCAACGAACCGGTCGGCCCGCGCCTCGGCTTGCTCGACGCGTTCGGCTTCCGCCTCGGCGAAGCTGCGCCGGGTGTCCTCGTCAATGGTGACGGTGACTTCGAAGCCTTCGGCGCGCAGGGCCTCGGCGGCAGGGTTGATCTTCCACATCATGGCCGCCTTGTCGCGTGAGCGGGGCAGGCCCAGGCAGCCCAGCGAACGGAAGAAGCGGAAGCCGTACGGCCTGATGAGCTCGAAGACGCCGTCTCCCTTACGGCTGCCCTCTACGAGGGTGCCGTCGCGACGTGAGTGCGTGATCTCGATGGTCACAGCTGTGGTGGTCCTTCCGTGAGCCGGATTGGCGGTATGGGGGTCAGAGCGAGGCCGGTGTGCCAGCCCCCGAAGATTTCCTGTGCTGCGCAGTGAGCGGTGTGCAGGTGGTACCAAGCGCCGTGGCCGGCCAGGGTTTCGGCCGCGGTGATGTGGAAGGCGATCTCCGGACCGTGTGCGTCGGACAGCGGCGTACCGAGGGCAGCGCGCAGCCCCACGCAGTCGCCGGCCTTCACGGTCGCCCCTCCGGCGTGGCCGCACGGGAGGCCAGGAGCAGCGCCGTCTGCAAGGACAACAAGAGGTCGTCGCGGTCGAAGGCGAGGGACGAGGCGGCATGGCGTGCCGAGTGCGGTCCCGCGCAAAACGCGTCCGAGTTCCCGCGGGTGCTGCTGGCCCACGAGGATGCGTACTGGGTGAACGCCCACGCGTACTGGCCTGCGGATGTGGGGGATTCGAGCTCGGCGGCTGTGGCGTCGCGGGCTTCCCAGGCGGCAAGAAGCAGTACGTGCCGTCGTGCTTCCGGGCTGGTCAGAGCCCACAGCTTGGGCAAGCCGAAGACAACGAAGGCCTCCTCCATGTCGCCGTCGACTGCGGCTATGGCACGGGCGAGGAGCCGGTGGAGTGGGAGGGCTTCCTGCTCGGCGCTCTCGATCTCGTTGTCATGGGGGCCTTTGTTCACGGCCTTCTCCTTCGGTAGTGACGGTGTGGTGGCCCAGGACGGCCACCACGTGGTGCGGGATCTGGGATTGTCGGGGCTCTGGCGGCGCGAGAAGTCGCCAGCCGCGCACACCTGGTACTCCCATGAGCCGTCCGGTCAGGGGCCCTTACGGTCGATGACGGTGGCGGTGCCGTCCGGGAGGCTGCGGGGCCACTGCTGGTTGATGTGCGAGACCCGCGTGCCGATCGGCAGGGGATGGCAGGTCATGGGTGCTCGGTTTCGTCGGGGCTGGGTGGGTGCGAGTAGAACTCGTCGGTTTCGGTCCGGGTGCGCTGGCGGTCTCGGCGCTTCAAGGCGCGCCGGACGCGGAGGGCTATCTGCCGGTTGGGGAAGTCGTCTTCGGGGTATCGGTCGCGAACCCCGGCACGGGCGATCTCACGAGGGCTGAGGATCAAAGGAGTTCTCTCTCATCGGGCAGGCGTTGGATCAGTGAGTCGTGTCGCTCGCCCGTTGTTCGTGCGCTGTCCGCAGGCGTCGGGCCACGGTGATGAGCGCGCAGGCCTCACTGTCGCGGCGCAGGAGGATCAGGCCGCAGACCTCGAACATCAACGACCAGTGGCACTCAGGAACGGCATCGGCGAACTCATCGAGCGTCACGGCTCGTTTGGCGGCACTGCGCCGGGTCCAGGCGCGGCGGACGACGCGCTGCATGGTGCGGTTGGCCCGGCGGGTCTGGCCGCTGTCGAGTCCGAGACTGTTGATGATCTCGGCAGCCGCCTGAAGCGGCAGGTGCTTATCGAGCATGGTTGTGCGGGTTCCTTCGGCAACGGCATAAGAGGTATTTGACGGGTTGCGCCCACCTTGGAGTGGGCGCAACCAAGGCCTATTCAGCAGGCAGCCATCCCGAAGAACAGCCATGCAGGCTCACCTGCGTCCGTCTCTATCGGCAGCGCCCCGGCAGGCCCTTCCTTGGGAAAGACCCGCGGGTCCCTGCCTCCAATCAGCTCCATAGCGCGTTCTGTTGCCTGTGCCAGCGGGCGCTTGGGTTCGTCCAGAACTGTGACCTCGTCCTTTTCGTAGACCGTCCCTGAGTACATGCGGTGACCGTGGTCCCAGGCAGCCTGTGAACGTGCATTGAAAAAGGCCCTGTGGACACTGCGTCCCGTGGCAGGTGTGTAGAAGTCCATCGCGCCCATGCCTGTGCTCCCGCGTTGAGTGGTTCGGCAGGGATTTCCCCTCCGCCTTATGATTGAATTCTACTCTCTAAGGAGGGGGCGTCAAACCCGTTCTCCCAGTTCAAATCCCTTACATGCTCCAGGGCTTCCTGGCTCCTGCCCGCTATGGAATGCGCGCCACGGGAGGGTTCTCAGTAAGTCGCGAAGCCGAAGAACAGCCAACCGGATTCGCCGGAATCGACCGTGACGGGCAACGCTCCCGCCGGCCCCCACTTGTCGGCGATCGCGGAATCTTCGCGATCGAGCAACTCCTCGGCGCGGGTCAAGGCGGCCTCCTCGCCGCGCCTCGGCTCAACGAAGAGCTCGAAGCTGTCCTTCTCGGCGATGCTGCCGGTGTAGCCGTCGCTTCCATGCTCCCAACGTGCCTCTTCTCGCGCGGCGTTGAAGGCGCTCGTTGGGTCAGTGCTGATGGCCGTGGTGAAGAATGCGATAGCGCCTACGGGTGCCCTCCTGATGTGTGTGGCCTCGCGCCCGCCCGTATTCGCCAGGCGGTGAATGAACGACTCCGGCCAGTGGCTGTCTGTGTGCGTCCGCCGGAGAGTGGATGTCAGTGAATTCGTATGCGCGGACGGTTTGTGCGGATCACCCGCGCCTGCCGGTCGCCGTGATCCGCGTCGCGCTCCCGGTACATCTGCTCGAGGACGTTCTCCGCGCCGAGGATCATGCTCACCGCGTCGTCGAGCAGGCTCACGTGGTCGTCGCCGAGCAGGGCGAGCCACAGTTCCATCGCCGTGAGGTCATCCCGGGTCTTGCCCCAGAAGTCGGCGTACTCGTGCCACGCCTCGACCGTCAGGCGTGCGGCCCAGTCGATCGCGGCGGCAGCCTGCCCCTCGCTGATGTTCTTTTCGGCGGCGAGCTTGAGGACGGCCAGTGGGTCCGGTAGTGGCGCGTGCATCGGGGCGGTGTCCTTCCGGTTCGGTCGCAGGCGGGGCTCCTCCTGCTTGTAATTGAATTCTACTCTTCAGTGAAGGGGTGTCAAACCTGCTTCCCCAGCCCGCAGGCCTGGACTTGGCGCTTCACTGCGGCTGCCGAGCGCGTCGTCGGTGGCTCGGCGGCGCACGCCGCCCTGAACGGGCTCCTGGGCGACGGCACTGACCAGGCGAACGAACCTTCCGGACGCGCTGGGAAGTTGACCGAGAAGGGGCTGCGATGAGTGCGTTCTGCGGGTCCATCATGCTGCCGCCCCCGCGAGGGCGGTACTGCGTCGAGCCCGCTTGCGAATGCTTGCCGCCCCGGCGCGACGCACCTCGGCACGCTGTGCCGTCACCCGGCACAGCCCGCACAGTGCCTGACCGAGGCGCCGGTGCCCCGCCACCCCGCTGCTCGTACCGCATGTCCCGGCCTGGCTGGGCAACTTGGGCAGCCCAGAGGAGCCCGAGGCTGCGGCAACCGCCTTTCCATCGACCCATATCCGTGCCGCGCACACCCCGTCGAACCGGTTGGCCTCCGGTCGCACCAGGTCGTAGCAGCGGGCAGAGAACGGGCACTCGGCGCAGCCCTGCATCAACGGCCCGCAGGCTTCCAGGAGCTGCTTCGGCCTGCGCAGCAGCGCATCGTCGGGAAGGTAGCCGTCCAGGCCGGCGCACGGTGCGAGCTCGGTCCAAGCGGTCGAGGTGGTGGAGGTGATCACGAGGGTTACGCATCCTTGTGGCGGCAGGGTGATTCAGAACAGGGACGGGTGCGCGACAGCGGCAGGCAAGATCGCGTCAAGCGCGGCGGAGGCCTTGAGCTGGAGAGTCGAACTCTGGCGTGACCAGCGGCGATAGAACTTCGCCGCCCACGCTTCCGGGTCGGCGTAGGTACCCGGGCACGGCACGTAGGACTCCTCGTGGCTGCGGGCCAGCTCGACCGCTGAGCGAAGCGCGCCGTAGCGCACCGCGGTCATGCGTGCCGTGATGAGCTCATGAGCGTCACGCCAGGTCGCAATCTCGGCGCGCACGCCCTGCGGTGCATGGACCTCGTACCGGAAGCCGCCCGGCGTCGGCGTCCATACGGTCGACGCCCCCGCATCCGGCTCCCCGTCCAGGCGGCGCACACGGAAGCGTCCGTCGCGTTCGGTGAACTGCCGCTCGCCCCACTCGATGCGTGCCGCACCGTCGGGAAGGTCAAAGAACTCCAGCAACTGCGGTGGGGTGAAGAAGTCCCGCACTGCCATCAGCCGGTCATCGTCAGAGAGCTTCACTGTCCTGCCCCCACAGGCGTGTGCGAGCAGCTGGCCAAGTGCTGGGCGATCGCCTCGGTCATCGCATCGAGCCGCAGATCGCCCGGCGGATCACAGCACAGGTCGGCAGGTGTCGTGTCCCGCACGACGCAGCGCCATGGCGGGCGGTTGGAATCCTCCGGGGTATGTGTGACGTGCCAGCCCATGAGCATGCGACGCTCCAGCGGGAGAGCATCCTGGCCAGCCCAGATCAGCAACGAGCCGTCCGGGGCGTACGCGCAGACGGCCAGGCCCCCGCGCGTCTCGATGTACGGGTGCAGACCGATCGCCTCGAGCGCAGCGTGTACGTCGCCGTAGATGGCCAGCGCGTCCAGCTCCTCCGGCCCGTACTCGGCGTGAATGGCAGCAACCTTCGAAGTGACGTTCAGCATGAGAATCCGATCCTGGATTTAATGTAGCGACCTATTTAGTCGCCGCGTTAGGGGGTCGCGATTGATGAGTGGAGGTCCATTCAGGGCCCCGACAGTCGCATGACACCGCAGTTGAAAGCCTCACTCTTGGGGAATCTCCCCTTCACCCGGAACGCCAATTCTACTCTGTGGGGTAGGGGTGGCAAATGGGATCCGCTCCCAAGTCCTTCATATCAGATGTGACCTATCCTGCGCCGATGCTCTCCTGCCCGCCATCACCGTCAGCCGCCCCGGCGCGCGCCTCGCGCATCTCCTCAAGCCTGCGACGGGCCACCGCCGACAGCCCCGGCCCACCAGGATCGCGGCGCACCGACTTCAGTACCCGCTCATTCGCCTCCCGCTCGGCGGTCTTGAGTCGCTCCTTCTGTGCCCGTTGCTCCGCCTCCCGCTGCTGTCGCGGACTCGTACCGCAACCACGGCAGGAGCCTCCTGGGCGGTCAGGGTGCGCGGTGCACGACGGCGGCGCGGTCTCGCCAGTTGGGGACGGAGCGGCACCGGACTCCCCTGCTGCGTCAGCTGCGGGGGGAGGGGGGTTCTTCTCCTGTGGGTACTTGTTCTGGTTACTAACTAGAAAGCCTGAAGAACCGGCGACGGGTTCACCGACGCCTGGTGAACCGACGCCTGAAAACCCGGTTTCGGTCCCCTCATCTTCCTCGCGACCCCCATCTGCGGCCTCCTCGACCTCCCGCTTCAACCTGCGCTCGACCCGCCTGCCCACCTGCCGCACATACTCCTCAGCCGCCCATTCCTGAGCGGTGTCGTACACCTCCGTGACCCTCGCCAGCGTCCCGTCATCCAGCCGCTCGGTCACCACCCGGTAGTAGCCACAGTTCCGCAGCTCCCGCAGCGCGCCCTGCACCGCGTCCCGGCCCTCCTTGCCCGCCTTGGCGATCGACTCGGCCCGCACCTTCCAGTCGTCCGGCTTGGCTATCAGGAAGGCGAGAATCCCTCGCGCGCGAAACGACAGCCGGGAGTCTTCAAGGGTGGCCGTCGGCAGCACTGTGAACCCGGTGCTGAGGTGGCGGCGCAGAATCGACACGGAACATGCCTCCAGGGCAGCAGAGCTTCGAAAAGATCAAGAAAGAGGGCGAACCCCGCACCGCCCGTGCGGGGCCGCCACAGAGGCCGTCAGGCGGCTTTACGGGCCCGGCTGACCTTGATGGTGCGGGCGGTCTTCTGGCCAGCGGCCTTGCGCCGAGGCACGGCCATGCCGGCGCGGCGCAGGATGGACACCATGGCCTCCGTGTCCGGGATCATCGGCACCGCCAGGTCGGCGTCTTCGAACTGCTCGACCATCGCGGCGACATCGGTCTCTTCCCTGTCGTTGCCCCCGCTCCAACCAAGGTGGTTGTCCCCGTAGTTGCCTTCCGGCGAGTTGTCGAGCATCGCCCGCGCCATCTCCTTGGCCTGCTTGGCATCCCGGAGCCGCTCATGCGCCCGCACGTAATCGGCGAGAGCCCTGGCCCGGTCCTCGTCATCGTGGATGAGAGTCGTCTGCGCAGGCTGGCCCGGCGCCACCCCTGGCCAGCAGGCCTGGACGAACGGGCAGTTGTCGCAGATCACCGACAGGCCGGGGCCGTCGTGGTCGCGCCGCAGTTCCTCCGGCGATTCCGCCTCCGTAACACGGTCCACCCACCAACGAGCCTGGGCAGCCAGCCACTCGTCGAACGCGAACTCCTGGATGTGCTCCTCACCCGTATCGCGGCACACAAAGCGGAACCGGACACGCTGCACGTCGACCGGACCGAGCCGGTGCAGATACCGCTGACCGGGAACATCAGCGAACCCGACCGTGCGCAGCAGGTCGGCGTACAGCAGGACTTGCCGCATCTCCGCGGCTGTCGGCCCGTATCTGACGACGCGATCCCAGACGCGGCTCGACTTCGTCTTCACGTCCTCCACCGTCACGACCTCGGCAGGTTCAACAGGCCTGTGCCGCCTGGGCAGCCGGGCCGCAGTCGCGGTATCCAGCTGGACGACATCAATGTGGCCGCGCAGCGTGGCATCGGCGACGGTGCGCTCGATGAGCCACCCATACTCGCGGCGAGCATCCTCAAGCAGCCCCTGGTGAATGTACGTCCCGAGGATCGCTGCCCGCTTGTCCCCGGCATTCGTACGCTCCGCGCCGGCCAGAATGTATCCGGCCCGGCGTGAGCAGATCGTGTCCGACGCCCCCAACTGGGTCTGCACAGACCGGGGGCGGCGGGAGTCGGCAGCGTGCGCGGCATCCCAGATCGACAAGGAACCGGGTGCACGGAAGGTTGTGGCGGTCACGGCAGTCTCCTAGAGGGCATGCCGGGGCCCGGCCCGTCACGGCGGGCCCCGGAAGAGAAAGAGGGGGTTCGAGGGTCAGGCGGCGGTGAACTCGTCGGACGGGAGCTCCTCGAAGCCGTCCGTGACCTCTGCGTCCTGGCCCTGCTGCTCAGCCGCAGCGGCCCGCAGCCGCGCCACGTCGTCGCTCGTCGGGTCGCTGAACTTCTTCGGGTTCTTGACCTCGGCGGCCTTGCGCTCGATGGCAGCCCGCACCACAAGCACCTCGTTGCGGCTGAGATCCTCGTCCGCTTCGACCTGGCGCCACAGCTCCTTCAGGCCCTCGACGCCCTCCTCGGACGCCTTGTGGACCTTCGGCATCCACTGCTGCGCCAGATCCCCGGTCAACTCCGGGGCGACCTTGGGCTGGTTGTGGATCGAGCAGCCCATCAGGCCGAACACCAGCCTCTCGATGGAGAAGTCCGGCAGCGTCTTCGGCCTTCCGCTGCGCGGCACCTCGAACTTCAGCGACCGGGCACCAATGACCTGCGGATCGCTGTCACGCTGCAGGCGCACCCACACCGTCGCGTCGTACGCGAGGGACTTGTGGCCCTCCACCCGCCAGTCCCTCGTCTTCGGGATCGGATCCCCGTTGCCGTCCACGGCGGCTACTTCCTTGCCCCGGGCGAGCAGGATCACGATGCCCGGCATGGTGCGCACGAGGTACATGACCCGCTGCCACCGCTCGGACGCGTCGTTCCACAGATTCATCGAGGGCTTGATCTCGGCATCCGGCTCGTAGCGCAGCTTGTCCTGGTTCTTCGAAGTGCGGCGGGCGCGCTCGTTGGTCCAGTTCACGAGCATCCGCCACAGCATCGACACCGAGTCGATGACCAGGACGACCGGCTTCTCCTTCGCGGCGGCCGCGCGCCTGGCCTCTGCGTGCACGGCCTCTATCTGGCCGAGGATGTCGTGGTAGCTGCCGTTGTGCTCGATCAGCAGATAGTCCGCGCCCGGCACGTTCGCGTATTCATCGGCCGTGTCCTCGCCGAGCTCCAGCCAGTAAGCCTGCCCGGTCTGCTCCGAGCCGGTGAACGCCGCAGCCTGGTGGCTCTTCCCGCTCTTCTCCACGCCTTCGATCAGGATGATCGGCCACGGGATAACGCCTGTGGGTTTCCGGGTGCGGAGCTTCGGTACAGGGTGGTTCATGCACTTCTCCAAGAGATGCGTGTATTTATCGCGACCTATGTCAAGGGGTGCGGAGCTCCCGGGTCTCGAAGAGCAGCAACCACTCCGGATGTCGGCTGAGCAGCATGCGCACATAGCGCGAACGGAAGTCGTTGTTGAGCTTGAACGGCTCACCCCGCGTCGCGCGCCCATACTGCCAGCGCAGCACCTCGAACAGCATGCCGATGCCGATGCGCCGCAGGCCGCGCTCGGCGCAGTCGGCGGTCAGCTTCTCCAGTTGCTCCAGGATCCAGGGGTTGAGCTGATGGAACGACTCGAAGCGTTCCTGGATGCTCACCCCCTTGCCGGCCGGTTCCGGATGCCGTAGTGGCGCGATGGGCAGCTCCAGCTGCACAGGAAGCATGACCTCTCCCTTCTCATTTCTATCGCGACCTATTCTGCGCCACAAGATCCGGCGATAGTGCCGACCCCTTCCCCTTCTTTGTTGAATTCTACTCTCTTAATGGAGGGGGTCAACTCAGCTCAAACGCAGTGCATTACAGGGCCATCGCCGCGACCTGCCCTCACCGGCCAGATGGAGCGATCCCCGCGAATGTGGCCAAGGCGACACGAAATCGGCGCGCCAGACCGTGAATCTCAACTCGCACTGAGGGCCATCAACGAACGTCCCGCGGGGAGCAGGCGCCTACCCGCGTCCCTCTCACCCGCGGGCGGAAGAACGTCAACGCCTCCGGTCGGCCGCCGCAGCGGAATCAATCGCCCGTCTCCGAGTTCACCGTCGCCTTGTTCCCCCGCTGCGAGAAGAACGAACCCGGGCCCGCGTACCGGCCCTCACGCAATGCCGCGGCCACCTCGTCGCGCAGCACCCAGATCTTCTTCCGCGACATCTCCATCGTCGTCGGAGCATGGGCCAGCACCGTGTCCAGGAGCCACACCTTGGAACCCGACAACTCGTAGTCAGGCGCCGGCACCTGGCCCGAACCGGAGAGTGCCGCACTGCTGACCGTGAACTCACTCACGCCGCCGAACAGCTCGCCGTACTCCTGAGCACCAACGAGCGGCGGAAGCTCGGCCTTCTTCTTCGGACGGTAGCCAGCCAGCTGTTCGTCCTCGAGCGCGGCGAGTTCCTGCTCATCCAGCTGCCGGCCACGACTGCCCGGGGGCAGCGCCAGGGCGATCACGAGCCCTCCGGGCCAGACCGGCTTGCCGGAGACAATCACCGCGTCCTCGTAGGAGAGGACACCCTTGTACACCCAGTTGTTGCTGACTGCCGCGGGCTTGATCTTGTAGACCCGGCCAATCTCCATGCGTCCGAACAGCAGTGGCTTCGCCACTCCAGCCACCTCTCTCCGCTACGACGTGCTTGAGAGAGCAGAATAGTGGTAGCTGGTCCAGATCCGATGGCCGAGGCCCGTGACCTGGGCTTTGTTAGGCTGAAGCCGCACTTTCCAAGAGGTGCACGAGACCCCCAGACTTGCCGATGCTCTGGGGGTCTCCGCCTTCCACGAAATGAGCGGTGCCCCCCACAGGCTGTGGGGGGCACCGCCTATTCGACGGACATCAGCGAGCCTTCTCGTAGGCCTCACGGACGGCGGCCGGAACACGACCTCGATCGCTGACCTCGAACCCGTTCACCTTCGCCCAAGCTCGGATCGCGGACGAGTCGTCCCTGCCGCCGGTCGACGCCTGGGACTTCCCCTTCGCCTTCGCGGCACCGCGAATTCGGCGAGCGCCGTCAGCTTGGAGATACGGATTCAAGAGCTCGAGGAGCTTCTCGTAGTTTCCATCAGTGAGATCGATATCGACCCCAGCGCCGTCGATGAGGATGCTGTGCGTGGCGATGTCCGACGATTCCTCGCCGGTCAAGTCGTCCACATATGTTGTGACTACCTTCTGGGCCATGCGGGGGATCGTAGGCCACGTTCAGCCCGATCCAACAATCCTCTGCACAGGGGCTGAGCTATGCCAGACCTCCCGGCTGCCACACGCATGCCCGATGAGCCCAACTGCCGTTCCTCGATATCAACCAGAAGCGTCACTGCCCATGCGCAAGCCACGCGCCCAGCGCCGCGACGACTGAGGCCTTCCGCCACTCAGCGAAGAACCAATCCTGCTCGGCGGAGGGAAGCGCAGACAGAGTCGTCGCAGCACCCCGCGGGATGAAGATCGACCACAGATCCGACCACGCCCTCTCTCCAGCGCCCCGCGCAGGCTCCAGGGCTATGGTCCCGGGCTGCCTCGTGTCATCGGCGAAGACGTGGAGATCCCCGGACGCGTCCACGTACACGGCGGCACTCACGAACCGGCACACCCGATCCTTCGTACGGTCTGCCAGATGCGTCAGCCCGCCAGGCCCAAACGCCTCCAGTGCATGCTTGACCATGGGCCCAGGCCACCCGCTGAACTCGTCGATGTAGAAACCGGAATCCTCCACGAACAGCGGCCGGCCAAGGGCAGCGAAAGCCTGCCGGGCCTTGTGCCGAGCGATCTCCTCAACCGACACTGTTTGGATCTCATCCAGTTCCAGAGGCACCTGCTCGATCTCGATGCCCCATGGAGCCAGATGCTCCTGCGCGGTACGGAACTTGCCCGGGTTTCCTGTGCACATCGCCAAGACATGACCGGCCATCGGTGAAGCCGTCCTCTCTCTAATGCGTGGCGCCACCGGCTCGTTGAAGAAGTCCAGCGAGGTGTCCGACCGGTAGTTCTCCATCGGACTTGGGGCGCAGGCCGCTACCTGCTGGTTGCTGGGCGCCGGGCAGCCTGCGCGAACAGCCACACGGCCAGTGCCTGGACCATGGCCAGTGCCACAGTCCCTGCGGCGACGGCCGCGGTTGTGGGAGCACGGTGCGCGGCGGGCGCGGACGCGACCACCGACGCGCCGACCAGCAGGAAGACGATGCCAGCGAGCAGGACCCCCACCACCGCGGCCGCGCGCCACAACAGTGCATGCCGCCATCGGACGAAGCCGTCCCGCCAGGCGCCTTCGGCGGGCTTGAGCTCGCACTCCTGGAAGAGCGCCTGTTGTACGTGGCTGTGCGCCTCTTGGGCCCGCGCGTACATCAGCCAGCCGCGCAGCAGCCACTCGTCGTGTTCCTCGCGGGAGAGCGTCCCGTCTGCGGGCAGCACCTGCAGTGCGTCGTGTGCGGCGGCGAAGGCGGCCTTCGGATCGCCGCCGTGCAGCAGCGCGTCGGCGCGATTGAGCAGCTCCTCAATCTGCATCAGTCGGGGGTCGTCGATCACCATGGCGGGGAGTCTGCCAGGCGGCACGGTGTTGCGGCAGGGGCTAGCGGTGGAGTCGTTTTGTTCAGGCACCGTCGCATTCGGCGACGAGTCCGGTCCGGATGCGGGCGAGATGCTCGCGAAGCGGCGTCCATGGGAACGGCTGGATTTGATCACCGGGCAGCACGATCACTCCCCACTCCTGGAGTGCACGCAGCGATCTCGCGTACACGGGGTGGCTGCTCAGGCTGGCGTTGGCCCACGGCGCCACCACGACGGGGCGCCGCGCGCCGATCGCCTCAGCGGCCACGGCCAGAGCGAGGGTATCGGCGGCCCCGACGGCGAGCTTTGTGATCGTGTTAAACGTCGCAGGCGCCACCATCACGGCCTGAGCCTGCGGCAACTCCTCGGGCGCATCGGGGACGAAGTCCCAGTGCACTGCGTGCTGCGACTCGCTCTCAGCGGCCGCGACGTCGAGGAAGCGCAGCCCTACGGGGCTGGGCACGATGTACGGGTCCCAGCCGTCGCCCCGAAGTGCAGCCGCGAAGCCGGGCAGGTCCCTGGTTGGACGTGTACCGCAACCGACGAGATGAACCACAGGGTGCACAGCAAAGCCTCCTCCCACCAGGTGCCGATCATGGCACCGTCAGGAGGAGGCCGCAGGCCGCTTGGAACTGACCGCTTTGCCGCGACAGTCCGCGGCCGGCTCGGGTCTAGAGGCGTGTCGGGACGGGCGGTTCCTGATGGAGTGCCTTGGAGGTCTTGCGGTCCTCAGCCCGCTGCACGGCTTCGCCGGTACCGAGGACCGCAGCGACCAGGGCGAGGATCAGTCCTGTCGGTAGCCCGTCCACGTAGTAGGCGATCAGCGAGAGTGCCGCGGCGGCGATGGCGTAGAGGCGGGTGCTGTGGGCGTGAATGAAGTCGGTCAAGGTGTCAGTTCCCGTAGGCGAGTCGGTGCAGGAGGTCCCAGCCGCGGCGGCCGATCGAAGGATCGTTGGGGCGGCCAGTGGTGAACAGGTTGTGCTTGCGGTTGAAGCCGGCCACGGCCTTCTGCGTCTGGGGCCCGTAGTTGTCGGAGAGCGGCACCGACCGGTCGAGCCAGCCGGTGTCCTTCAGTGCCTTTTGCAGGCTCTTCGCAGACGGTGACGAGCGGCCCGGAGCAAGACCGTTCGGAAACGGAGGCGGCGTGTACGTGCCCCCGGCTGTCGTTCCGGGGATGGTGAGCTTCTGCCCGGCCTTGATGACGTACGGGGCTGTGATCTTGTTGATCTGAGCAAGGCGCTCCCAGCTGACACCGAGCTTCTTGCCGATGCCGGAGAGCGTGTCGCCGCTCTTGACGACGTATGTTGCTGCCCCGCCATCCTTCGATCCCGCACCCGAACTGCCGCCGGAAGGCTTGGACTTCAGTCGCGTGGCGACCTGGCCGCGGAGCCAGCCCATGGTGAAGCCCTTGGGGTCGATCTTTCCGGGCTGCCACTCCTTGTGCCCGATCACGCTCGCCGAGCCCCACCCGTGCGCGCGGCACAGCGCGGCCGAGACCCGCTCGATCGCCTCCAACTGGGCGGCAGGCCAGGGGTCATGGCCGTCGCCGAGGTTCTCGCACTCGAAGCCGTAGAAGGACGTGTTGCCGTCGGTGTCGGCTTGGTTCGCCGAAGGAAGGGGCCGCTCAGCGGTGACCGCACGGAGCACGTCGCCGTCCCCGCGGCCGGCATGGTTGGCGCGGCCGTTCCCGACCAGATGGACCGTGCCGTCCTTCGCGATCACACCATGGCAGAGCGGGCCGGGAAGCCCCGAGTAGCCGCGCTCGCAGATACTGACGGTGTTGCTCGTGCCGGAGGTCACCGTGTGGTGGATCATCACGCCACGGACAGGCCCCCAGGGCCCCTTGTGGTTTCGGTTGTGGGACTGCCAGCCAGACCGCTCGACGACACGTACGCCTTCAGCGTGCAGGGCCGCGACCAGCCGGTCAGGGGTAAGAGGTGTTGCCAACTCGGCGCTCGAAATCTCCCCGCGCCCGAACTTGATGTTGAACCTGCTCGCCTATGCCCTACGGCGGTGTCCCGCGCGAGACGATCCACAGCTGCAAGGCCATGAGGAGCAGCGGGGCCACGAAGGAAGAGATCACCAGGCGCCTCGTCGCTGCAGCCTGCGCCTGGTCCTCCCGGCGCTGCTGCTCGGCCCGATCCAGACTCTGGTCATGCTCACCGCGCAGGGCGGACAGGCTTGCCTCGACCTGGCTGATGCGTTGATCGACTGCCCGCTGATCGGCCCGGTATACGTCCTGGGTGACGACCTGGTCGAGGCGTGCGGCGAGCTGTGCGAGGTCACCACGGAGATCCTCACGCAGCTGCGAGACGGCACGGTGCAGCTCCCACAGTGTGGGCTCGGCGCTCGGCGGCACGGACACCGCGATCACTCCTGGCGGCCCCGTGCCCTGATTTGATCGTAAGGGGCCCAAGAGCACTGCGGCCGCGGAAAGTTGATCAAGAAGCGTAAACTGACGTCCAGTCGGGGACGGACGGTGTGCATTCGAGGAGCAGCAGATGACGTGCTTATCTGCACTCCGTCTCCATGGCGTCTATAGCTTGCCTTCAATGCTGTGCCCCGATGAAGCCGCTACTCACATATGGGGAACTCATGCTTGCCAAACGTCGGGTCATGACCGGAGCTATAGCCGTGCTGCTCATGCTCGGGATAGCTGGATGCGGAGCTGACACAGAGGTGGAGAAGTCGATCGGCGACGTACGCGAACTCGTTGAGCCTCTCCGAGAGGCCTGGGACGCGGAGTGGAAGGCAGTTAAGGACAAGAGGGATCCCGAGGAGGTGAAGAGCGCGATCGAGGAAACAACGCTCCAGGCTCAGGCATCAGTACACGATTTTGAGCGTGTCTCCCGACGCGCCCCAGCCGAGACGCAGGACTTTGCGGACGCTGCCGAGGACTGGTGCCAGGCGATCATCAAGTTCCACGCGAACCAGCAGGTGTCCGCGGGTGACGATGCCGGGGGCGTGTATCTCGCGGCCGTTTACACGTACCACAACAACATGGACTTGGCCGCGAAGGAGTTTGACGTCAAGCCCTGGACGCCACGCAAGAAGTAGGCCTTGCACGGTAACTCCTCTGAGCAGAGCCATAGTTCAGCGGGGAAGGTGTTCGATGACGCGGCCTGTTACGTCGAGTTGGCCGAGCCGTTCTCCGCTGCAGAGGCACGGACGGGGACAAGATCGGTGAGTTCCTGCCCGCATCGCATGCAGATGCCCCGGTAGGTGGGCGGCTCACTGTTGGCGTAGAAGGCGGCTGTGAAGGGCTGGCCTTCGACCGGGCATTCCGGTGTGCGGCAGGTTGCGGCCATGGTGACCGGTGCTTCTTCGTCCATGGGTGTGTCAGTCCTCTCCCATGATCATCCAGTTGACCAGGGTCTTCGTGTTGTTGGTGCGGTGGAGCCAGATCGTCAGTCCGCTCGACGAGACGCCTGTGACACCAACGCCCAGGACCTTGTCGCCCGGCGCTGACGTGACCGGGGTGACGAACGCACGATGGTTGGTGCCCTTGATAGTGCCGCCGGTGAGTGTGACCGAGGTGGGCTTGTTCGGTACAGGCGTGATGGTGGAGGTGCCGATCGAGATGTTGTCTGCTCTCAGCACACCAGCCGCCCGGATGGTAGGTGCGGACACCGTTGCCGCCTTGTCCACGAGGGTCAGGCTGCCGCCGCCAGCGTGGAGTTGTGCCAGGTTCTTGTTGAGGTACAGGCGGCCGGCCACCGCGTCGGCCCCCTTCACGGTGATGCGTTCCGCGGCGAAGAAATCGTTGCCGAAGAACGTGCGCCACCTGTAGGTGCCGCCGCTGTCAGGGTCGGTGAAGCTGCCGGAGTTGATGCCGATGTTCGCATCCGAGGTGCTGCCGCTGACGTTGACGAACGCCTGGTTCGTCCCGTCCACGGACGACCAGTAGATGTAGGGGTAGGCGGCGTTGGGCTCCATGCCGATGCTGGATCCGTTGCTGCCGATCGCCCGCAGGCGGGAGGCACTGAGAACGAGACGGGGCCCATCGGGGGCTGTCTGGATGGTGGCGCCGGTAATGGTCTTGCCGTTGATCGCGTTCGCGTCGAGCTTCTCCGCTGTGATCGACCCGGCCTTGATGTGGGTTGCCTCGATCACCCCTGCTTTGATCTTGGTGGCTGTCACCGCGTTCGCGGCCAGTTGGTCGGCAGTGACCGACAGTGCGGCCAGCTTGTCGGTGGTGACCGCGAGCGTGGCGATCTTCTCCGCGGTGACACTCAGCGCGGTGAGCTTGTCGGTGGTGACAGCCCCTGCCGCGACCTTGGTCTCGGTGACCGCACCCAACGCGATCTTCGCTTCGGTGATCGCCTGTTGGGCAATCTTGGTCTCGGTGATGATCCCGTCGAGGACGTCCTGGGCGACGACCACCGCCGGCCCCGTCGGCCCCGCGGTGCCGGAGGGCTGCGCACTAGCGGTGCCGGACAGGTTCCGGGCCAGCAGTCGCACATGGACCGGCTCCTCGGCAGGGATGGGCACGGTGCCGCCGCGTGGGGACTCGATCGTGCCGACCTGGGTCTCTTGTGTGGGCTCGAAGTCCGCAGTTGGTGAGGAGTGGACTTCGATGCGGGAGAAGTCCAGCGGAGCCACATCGTCGCCCACGAACCGGCCATCCCACGTGACGGCGACCCCGCCGAGGACGGCGGTGAGAGCCGGGGTAGTGGGGGTGGGTGGAGGAGGGCCGTTCACGTGCACGATGCCGCTCGTGCCGTCTGCCTGCTGGCCGATGACCGCTCGTAGGGAGCCGTTCTCGTCGTATACGTCGACGGCGCCGTTCTCGAGGCTGGCGTTGGCGAGCTTCGGGGAGCGGATCGCCGTACGGAGGAGCTTCTCCAGGCGGGCGAGTCGGGTACCTATGTCGGTGGGCAAGAAGATCAGCGTCCTTGGTGAGATTCAGGCGGCGGTGGCGTACTGGTGGGCGCCGGCCGGTTCGAAGCGGATGGTGGCGGTCTCGCCCTGCTTGGTATCGGGGCGGATGGTGTAGCCGGTGATGCGGCACCAGCCGGACCAGGTGCCCCACTCGTTGCGGACGCTGACCTGCACGTCGTCGCCGATCTGCCACGACCCGATCGGCGCTGACGGATGGTCGCGGACGGTGATCTCGGCGACGTGACCGAGGTTCTGCCGCCAGGCCCGCTCGGCCTTCGCCCGTTGCGCGAGCACGTCACGGCCGCGCACATCCGGGAGTTCGAGGACGTGCTCCAGACGCAGCCGCTTGTTCCGGACGGCTTCGATGGCCCGCTGCTGGGAGCGGCCCTCGCCGGTGCCGGTGGCGATGACAACCTGCGCGTATTCGTCGGCACTGTAGGTGACCGGCGTCGAGTCGATGATGTTGATGCCGGTGCCGAAGGCGATATCCGTGCGGCGGGCGCCGAGCCGCGGGTAGCCGAGCCGGATGCGGCGCACCGGCTGGTGGTTACTGTCCCACCAGGTGGCGCACGTGTAGTCCGGCGAATCCGGGTCCTTCACAAGGTCGTCGAGCAGGTCCCCGAGCACCGGGTTCTCCCACCAGCGCGAATGCCACGGCTCCGACGGCGTCCCGACCGTCGTCTTCGACGTGGTGCCATCGACGCTCACGCCGAGGTCCCCGTCCGGGACGGACTGCGCGTAGGCGGCAATGTCCCGGATGACCTTGCACGGGTCGGCGCGTACGTACGGGCCGCGGCCGCCGAGCTCACCATCGAGGTCGTGCCGGCGGTGGAAGTACGAGGACCAGCCCGCCGCCTCGACCTTCATCTCGTTGCCCTCAGGCTCGGTCTGCCAGATGAGGCCACCCCAGCGCAGCAGCCCATTGCGCTCCACATACAGCAGAGTGTTGCCCGGCTCGGCGAGCTTGGGGTACGACCACAGCAGACGGGGAGACAGCGACCCACGCAGTTCGCCCGGCCCGTTCAACTCGGGCCCGAACTCCACATCTGTCAGGGGAAGATGAGGTGCTAGCCATTCGCCGGTGAGGGCGTTCTGCGTCATATACCGGTATCCCACGCTGACTACACCGGGCCTTCGGTGAACTCGATGTCAGTGATGATCGACGTGCCGCCGTCCACGCTCAGGTCACCCTTCCAGTTCGCGGACATGGCGGCCTGCATGTACAGCGTCTGCGTGGTGCCCCGGTATGAGGCGGGCAGCGTGATGGTGTCGGCGACGACGGCGGTGGAGCGCCGTACGACCTTGCCCTGGTTGTCGTCGACGACGGTGTCCTGGCCCTCGATGCTGCCGAACACCGGCTGCAGGCGGCCGTAGAGGGAGTCGAAGTCCATGCGCAGGCCGGCCAGGGTGATAGTGAGGATCAGTTTCGTTGCCCACTCCGGCACTGGTATCTGCCAGCGCGCCTCCGGCGGCCAGTTGTGCCACTTGTCGTCATCACGCCACGCCTTGGTGAGCTTGCTCGGATACGCCGTATACAAGGTGCGCTCGCGGCGCGGGTTCGCGACCTTGCGCAGGTCACGAATCATCGCCGCCGTGATGGTGCCGGTGCTCGCCGGAATGTCGAGGCGCGCCAACGCCACCCCCGTCACGCCCTTCGGTACTGCCGTGGCGGTGGAGGAGACGTTGGGGATGACGTCGAAGAAGTTGATCGCATCCGTCGCCGGGTCCAGACCGCCCTCGAACTCGGGGTCCTGCACGCGCAGCACGATCAGATCCGAACGCGGCACCGCCCCCGTCTGCGCGATCGGTACGGTGGCCGGGCCGATGTTGTAGGCGGTGTAGGAGCCCTGCCACATGTTGGCCTTGCCGCGGATCACCGCCGACCCGTCCCCGACCTGCACCCCGCCCCCAGGAACCGGCAGGGGAGTGACCTTCAAATCGGGTGCCTCGGTGACCCCCTCCATGCCCCGCGACAGGTCCTTGATCATCATGCGGAAGGTCTGGGCACTGTGCGTGGCACCGTCGGTGAGCAGGGGGGCTTGCGCGAGCGTCATGAAGAAGGGATCTCGTCTCTGTCTAGAGGGCGGTGTAAGCAGCCCGCCACACCACGCTGAGGCGGGCGGTCGCGGTCGGGTCGGAGGCGGTCCAGCGGATCTCGCTGCGCCCTGGAGGCAGGCGGAAGGCCTCAAGGTTCGAGGTGGTGGCGACACTGCCGCCGTTCTCGCGGGTCACCACACACCGGCCGGGCCGAGTGTCGATACGCGCCCACTGGCCGGCGGCGAGCGTCACGTTCAACGCCACCGAACGGCCCGTCTCCACATGCGTGACGACGGGATTGGCGCACGGCCCGTGCACGGTGATCACCGGATGGGCGTCGAGGTTGCCGACGTTGGTGACCCAGCCCGGCCGGTTCTGCCCCGACGGGTTGCCGCTCGTCACATGGACCGGCGCCTGCACGGGCGCGGTGAAGCCGCCGCCGGACAGCCAGCCCAGCCGCAACTGCTGCCGTTCCTCAATGTCGGCGTAGTAGCGCGGGTCGGCGGAGAACTCGACGTCGAGGGGAATCCAGCCGTGCGCCGCCTCCGCCCATTTGGCCTCGAGCTTCTTCAACCGCCCGAGCAGAACGCGAACGGGGGAGCCGGGCCACTTGATGCGCAACGGCATCACCGCCCCACCGACCGTACGGACCCGCGGATTGTCGGCGATGGCCTCCAGGTCGGCGAGGATCTGCCGGGCCGCTGCCGGATCACCGGGGGTCTTGATGCCACAGTCGATGCGCAGAGTGCGACCCTCATACCAGTCCGGTGCCGCCCAGACACCATCCGCACCAGGCTGCTCAACCAGCTCTCCGCGCGTACCAGGCCGGGCAAGGCCCTCGATCTCCGCGATCGGAATGCGGGTGTTGTGTCCAAGGACGACGCCGCTGAAGTCCAGCTGGAAGTCGCTCAGTTCAGGGATGTTCATCGTAGGGCTCCTCCACGCCTGGCCCGGCGCATCTGGTACGAGACGGCGGAGGCGATGTCGTCGGCAGTCGCCCCGGCACGGGTGACGTGGATGGTCTGACTGCCGATCGCCGGGGCCTGATGCACCACGACGACCCGGGCACGCCCACCGGCGGCATCGACGAGCTTCCTTGGCGCGAGTCCGTAGCCGAACCGGTCAGCGACCTGACCCAGCACCGCCGTTGCCCGGCCGCGCTTCGAAGCGGCGAACGGCAGGTACGCCTCCCCGCCCGTCGAGCGTTCAGCGAACTTGATCAGCCCGTTCCCCGACGGCGGATAGACGCCGGGCTCCCACATGCCGCCGTTCGCGTACGCCTTCCCGGCATTCGCCTTCACCAGATCGGCAAGAAACCGGTCGCCCTTGCTGCCCGTGGCCTTGATCTGGCCCTTGCCTCGGTTGGCGATCTCGATGAGCCGGTCCTCGTCGATCCCTGTCGACTCGGCCACCGCGTGAATGCCGCGGCCCTTGGCCAGGGCGCCGATGAGCTTCACGAAGTCGCCGAGCTGATCCGAGTCGAGGGTCCTCCCGGCTGCCTGGGCCGCGCTGTTGGCCTGCTTCGCCTTCTTCTTGTCGCGCACAGCCTGAGCGGCGAGCGCCTCTGCGTTCTCGTCACCCTGCTCGGCCAACCGAGCGGCAAGCGCCCCGTACCCGCCGGAGGCCAGCTTGGCGAGGTCGTTCTGGAACGTCGTGGAGTCCTTGACCGCGTTCTGGAGCTGGCCCGTGTAGTCGCCCAGCGTGGCCTTCGCGGTGCCGGCGAGCTTCGTGAGCTGCGCGGCCATGTCCCGCACGTACCGGCTAGAACCGTGGGCCATCTTGCGGGTGAGCGCGACACCGTCCTCGCCCATCTCCTCCAACGCCTTGGCGACATCGGTGCCGGCCCGCCGTGACACCGTCGCCAAGTCGTTGCGCCAAGCAGAGGCAGTGCGAACGGACTTGCGGAGGTTCCGCTCGAACATGCCCAGATCGAAGTGCTCACTGCCGCCCTTGCCCTTGCGCTGCGACTTCGAGACGACATCCGAGATGCCGAAGCCGGAGCCGCCGAGTGGCTGGTACGACCAGTTCGACAGGCCGCCGCTCGCATACCAGTCAACATCGCCGCCGAAGCGCCGCACGACTTCCTCGACGATGGCCTTACTGCGGGGCCGCTTGCCGGCAGCCAACGGCACGTAGGCCTCGCCGTGCGTCTCCGGCTCCGCCCACACCCGCATCGCACCGGCCGGGGCGATTTGCGCGACGTGGTTCTCGCGGACACCACCGTTCGCGTAATAGTCGATCACCGAGCCGCGAGCCTGCGGGGCCTGGATCGAGTCCGGGATGCCGTTGCCGTCCCGGTCTGAACTATTCGGCTTGAGGAACACGCCGATGCCGATCGACCGGCCGCTGATCCCGTTGATCGCGCTTTGGATTCGGCTGGCCGCATCCGTCGCGCCGGCCGTGGGCACGGTGACGGTGACGTTCTTACTGCCCGGCACTTCGGCGATCTTGAAGCCAAGGTCCTCCAGTTGCTTGCGGGCCTCCCCGGTCGGCGCGCTCACCGTGACGCTCTTCCCGCCCGGCACACCGGCGATCTTCTGCTTGACCGCCTCCAGGCTGTCGATCGTCGCCTGCGTCGACGCGGTGACGTTGACGTGCTTTCCACCCGGGGTCTGCAAGAGTTTCGCGACCAGAGCGTCCAGATCGCTTCGGGCACTGTCGGTGGGGGCCGTGACCTCGACCTGTCGGTTCTTCAGATCCTTGATCTTGAAGCCCAAGTCTTTGAGCTTCTGGCGGGCCTCGTCGTCGAGCGAAGTGACGGTGATGGTCTTCCGCTCTGGAACAGCCTTCAAAGTCTGCTGTACCGCAAAGAGTTGAGCCTGCACCGACTCCAAGCCCCTGCTCTCCAGCAGGATCGACACCTGCTCCGGGATGAGCGCGGCATTGTCGGCGAGCTTCGCTGCCTGATCCGCTGTGAGACCGAAACCCTCAGCGGTGGAGATCGCGGACTCGCGGGCCGTGAGCATCTGGTCCTGCGCGGCCTTCAACGCCTCCGGGACACTCTTCCCGTTCGCTTCGGCGTACTCGTAGGCCGCCATCGCGGCTTCCGCCGAGTTCGTCGACAGCCCCTGCAGCAAGTCGTACAGCTTCTGCCCATTACGCGTGACCGTGGACAGCGAACCATCCAGATTCAGCAGGGACTTGCCATATCCCTGAGCGTTGTCGACGCCGCCCTTCAACGACTCGGCCGCATCCGACACGGACCGGTTCAACCGGGCCTCAGCAGCAGACAAGTTCACTGAACCGCCGGCCAGGATGTCCAGAGCGTCATGCAGGGCACGAGCCCGGGAGTCTGCGTCCGCAGTCGTGTCCGACAGACGGCGCATCGCGTCACTGAACTTCCCGAACGGGCCCACCGCGTCGGCAGCCGAACGGCCCCCAGACCCTGTGGCGTCAGCAAGATCGCGGGCGTCCTTCACCGCCTGGGACATCTCGCCCTTGACGGAACCCAGGGCTTCAGCAGCGTCGTGCGCACGCTGGCCCACGTCGTTGTACATGACGCCGCCGCCCTTCACCGGCTCCAGGTTGATCGCGGCGACGTCCTCCATGTGCTGCTGGAGCTTGCCGAGCCCGTCACCCTGGCTGAGGTAGGCGTCGGTGAGCTCCCGGATGGGTACCCCCGCCTTCGACATGACGTCGACCAGGCGCTCTTTGCCATCCAGGACTTTCGCGTCCATCAACGACTGCGCGGCCGCAGTTCGGACGCTTTCCGTCACGGCACCGTTCGACTCGCGCAGCGCCTGAGTGAGGCTGCTGATCCGCGACTGATGCTCGGCCGCCGCCTGGGCGGCCTTCTGCTGGTGGGAGGCGAGCATCGACAGCCCGACACCCGCAGCAGCAAGCGCCACACCCCACGGTCCGCCGAGTGCACCCATGAGGCCGCGGGCCGCACCACCGACACCAGCGCCGATGGCACGGGCCACTCCGGTGATCGGTCCGTTGGCGTTGCGGAACGCGGACGCCATCTGACCCACCACCGGAATGCGGGTCTGCACCACCGCAAGAGCCTGACCGATCCGGCCAATCGACTGTCCCTGCGCGGCCGCGAGTGTCTGCTGAAGCCGCATCTGGTCCCCGAGAGACCGGTACGCGCCCACGACAGGCCCGGACACCGTCTGACCGAGCCGCGACATCATGGGAGCCACTCGGCGCGCCAGGAGCATCGCGATGATCGCCGTCTGCACCGGCCCCGGCAGCGCCCCAAACCCGCGCACCAGGCCCGCCACAACGTGCCCGATCGGGACCAGCGCACCCGACACGGTGCCCGCGGCGGCCGAGACCAGGTTCAGGGCGGTGACGATGATGTCGAGCGCGGTCCCGCCCGCATCCGCCTCCTCGGCCACATCGCCGATGGCGTCGGCGACCGGAGAGACGGCGGAGCCGACGTTACGCAGGATGTCGATGACGGCGCGGCCGCCGTTGATGAGGACGTTGAACCCCGCAGCCGCGGTGTCGAAGGCAAGGTCCTTCAACGGCCCGCCCAAACCGCCGAGCGATTCACCGACCTCGTCAAAGCCCGCCGAGACGGCCTTGGACACCGACGGGCCGGCCAACGTGTACAGGTCGTGGACGTAGTCGATGGCTGCTGCCATACCGGGCGTCGCCGTGGCCATCCCGGAGGTCAGCAGGCGTGTGACCTTCTCCAGACCGGGCGCGGCCGCCGTGTAGAGGACCTGCCCGGTGTTCGAGGCCTGGGTCTTGAGCTGGCTGACCGCCCCCGCAAGGCCCTTGGTCTGGGAAGCGGCAATCTCCCCGGCCGCGCCAGTGCGGGCGATCGCCGTGTGCATCTGGTCGAAAGACTCGACACCCTGATGCGCCAGAGCCGACGCACCCGCGAGAGCGGGCTTGCCGACCACGTCGGCGAGGGAACCCAGGAAGTCCTTCTGGGACATCCGGTTCTGGGCCTGCTCGAAGCCCTCGATCACCGTGCGCAGGCCCTTGAAATTGCCCTGCGCATCCCAGGCTTCGATACCGAGCTCGGAGAGCCCACGCTTCATCCGGGCCGTGGGCCTGGACAGGTTGGTGAGCATCCCGCGCAGGGACGTTCCTGCCTTGGAGCCGAGGATGCCGGAGCGGGCCAGCATCGCCACCGCCGCCGACGTGTCCTCGATGGAGATGCCCAACTGGGCGGCGACCGGCCCGGTGTAGGACATCGCGTAGTAGATGTCCTGCAGCCCGCCCGAGGCGGCGTTCGCCGACGCCGCCAGCACATCGGCGGCACGACCGGCGTTGTTCGAGCTGAGCCCGAACTGGTCCATGACGTCGCCCAAATACCGGGCGGCGTCCGCCGCGCTCAGGTTGTCGGCAGCGGCGAGCTGCATCGCAGCCCGCGCATTCGCGATAGATGACGTACTGGTCTGGCCGGCCTTGGCCAACTCCAGCATCGAGTCCGCAGCCTTCGCCGCCGACGTACCAGGAAGCTTGAGATCGGCGCCGAGCTCACGGGCCTTCGCCGCGGCCTGCACCATCTCCAGACCGGACGCGTTGGTGACCGCGCCCCACTTGTTGATCGCCCGCTGGTACTCGTTGCCTTCCTTCGCGATCTCCGCAAGCCCGGCAACAATTCCTCCGCCGACCAACAGGCCGCGCAGGTGGTGGGCTTCCTGGCGGGCACCGAGCAGCCCGTGCCGGAGCTGCCGCATCGACGCATGCCCATCCGCACCGACACGGCGCAGACCAGCACGAGCACGATCGGAATCACGGGTCAGAGCCCGCAGCCCGGTGGAAGAGCCGCGGGCACCCGTCCCGATCTGGTTGAGATGCCTGTTGAGGGAGGCAGTATCGCGGCCCAGGCCGCGCATGGCGCGAGAAGCCTGCCGGATCTCCGACAGGAGATGGGAGAAGTCCGCCCGCGCCTGAACACTGAGCGTGTACGACGACACCTGCCGGTGCCCCTACCTCCCCGCGCCCCTTCTCCTAGCCCCCAACCCTCAACCACCCACTACCGCACGGCTCGCGGCACCAGACCGATCCGCACCCCGTACCCATCCGGGCCGTCGGGCACCTGGTCCTGCTCGTGCGCGATCAGCTCACAGCCGGTGCAGCGCACGCTCGTGGTGACGTACGCGAACCGGTCACCACCCTGCTCCTCGTCCCACTCCGCGGCCCGGGTCCCACACTGATCGCACAACGTCCGCTGATACGCCACAAACGACAGGGCCTTCGCCCGGTCCAGCTCAGTCCAGCGGCCATCACCGGCGCCGAGGAACTGCGAGTGCGGGATACCCCAGCGGTCGCACAGCTCCAACTCGGTACGGAGCTGTACGTCCGTGATCAGCCTTTTCCCAGGTCCACGGTGCTGGTTCGCACGATCTGCTGGGCCTGCCACGCGGCCGCGAACAGGGCATTCGACTCAGCAACCGGCCAGGAGTCGAGGAGATCCTGCGCGTCCTCATCGCTCATGCCCTCCACGGCGTTGCGCTCGTCGTCCCGCTCGATGTGCGCGGCAGCGATCAGAGCCGCAGGGAACGTCTCCGGATTCCAAGCATCCCCGTCCTCGGCCTGCGCCTCGGTCGGAGGGAACCGCTTGATCAGCCCATCGAGGATCGGCCGCGGCAGCGCCTTGAATGTCAGCTCGACCGAGACATTGTCGAAGAACTCCTGCGCACTCTCGACCTCCTCTTCGGCCTTCGCCGTCGCGTCGCTGTGCGCGCGGCCGTTCTCCGCATCCGCCATCCGGCAACGGGCCAACTCCCGCAGCATCTCGTCCAGGTGCCGCTTGGCCTCCTGGTCGTCACAGATCACCAGCGTGTACTCAGGCAACTGTCGGGCACGAAGCCGGGCCAGCTTGCTCGCCCAATGCGCGTCACGGGCAACAGCCTTGGCCGACGGGGCAGGGGAGGGCTTGGTCTCCGTGGACACCGGCATCACTTCTCGACCTTCGGCGCCACAGCAGCAGGTACTGCGGCGTCCTGCGTCGGCTTCTCTGTGATCGAGAAGTTCACCGTGAACTTGGCCGCTTCGTTGTCCGTCGAATAGTTCGGCGACCGCGATCCAATCCGAACCGGGAAGACGTCCATGGACCGCGAGGCAGGCACGTCGCCCTTGCGCAGGAAGACGACCCAGCCGGTGTCGTCCTTCTTCAGGAGCTGCTCGATCTCGTCCGACACCTTGTCCTCGTAGAAGCCGAGGGAGGAGTCGTCGGCCTGGTCGGTGCCGGGGATCTTCGACTCGAAGGTGCTGCCGAGGTCGGGGGTTTCGATGGCCTGGTTCTGGAGCGTCCAGCCGTCGATCGCCGCGATCGTGTCGGTCAGGTCGGTGCCGGCCGTGAGCTCAGCGCGGGTGGGGACGTGGCCGGTGTCGGTGACGCTCTTGAGCCACAGGACGCGGGTAACTCCGCGCCGGGAGAACTTCTTTACCTGCAAGGTCTGCTGTCCGATTCCGGGACGGCAGCCAGGTCAAGCGAGTTGGGGTGGCCCCGCCCCTCGACGACGTGTCGGGGAACCGGCCCATCCCGGTATCGGGTGGGCGTCCGCGCGGGGCCTCCGCGGTGAGGAAGCGAGCCAGGCCCGCCGGTGACGGTGGCCGCGAATCACTACATGCAGATCACGATACTGTCGCCAACGCTCAGCTCTGCTGGCGCTGACGAATTCCCTGCTGGTCGAGCTCCCGGCCCCGCAGACAGCAGCCCTACCTGGCACACAACTTTCGGAGGAGACATGGATCGTCCAGCCGAGGACCACGGAGTGACGGATGGGAACGAGCTGGGCAGTTGGCCCCAGAGCGAGAGCGTTGACTACGAAGTGGCCCTTGAATTGGTCGATCAGGTGGTCGCTGTCCACAGCTCGTTCTTCTTCTACGCGAAGACGGAGGAAGAGAGAGAACTGCATCGGGCGGAGGTGGTCAAGTATGCGAAGCGCGGGAGGAGTTGGATCTCCTCGACAGGGCAGAGCTCCAGCGAGTCGTTGCTGAGTACGCAGAGATGCTGCGGAGGCACAAGGGCGGATGAGCGGCTGACCTGTACACCTTGGCCCTCGAGGATCGAACCGGACGGCAAGGCGAACTACATACTTCCACTGGCGCTGAGGCGATACCTCTGGGAACTGGTCACGATCCCCTCGACGGCAGCGGAGGCGTCAATGCCGTCGTCAGCGTCAAGCTCGCGCGCCCACACATCAACTCCGGGTACATCCAGCGGAAACAGCCACACGCCGGACCCTCCCCGCTCCAATAGGGCTCGCCGTCCCCGGTCGGCCATCCACTCGGCCTGATCGGCACGGCCGGCCACCGAAGTCAGCTGATAGACGAGCTCCGCGTCCTCGGACAAGTCGGCCAGCGGAGCACCCCCTACCGATCCGCCCAGCGGATACAGGACGGTGTACGGGACCTCGGTGGGCTTCCCGTTCATCAACGGCAGTTTCCCAAGGCCGCATGGACGGCCTGTCGCCTTCGCGATCATGCCTTGGAGAGCCTTCGTCACCGGCGCGCGGTCGATCACAACTCGCCTCCAGCGAAGTACGCGGCCGCAGGACCTTCGATGCTGAGCACCCCGTACCGACACAGACCGAGCGCATCCCACTCCATGACCCCGGGCGTCGTGAGGATCGACAGACTCCGCTCACCGTCCTCATCGAAGACCTCGGCAACCACGACAGCCCTGGCCAGCAGGCCCCGTTCATGCTCGGCGAGCACGCCAGCAAGAGCGTCCTCGAGGTTGTTGCTCATGTCGCTCACAACGCTCCCGAGGCCGCGCTGCGAAGCTCCCGTACGAGGAGCGGCCCGAAGGCGTTGACTGCTGGCCCCAGGTGCGGGAACGGAGGCTGGTTGTAGTGGCGGCCGAGGCTGTCGATACCGACGAACCCGAACTCCAGCCGCCTGCCCTGCGGAGCGTTCGTGCCGATCTCACCCACGATCACGGGCCCGGCCCGGTGCACATCGGCCTGCCACGATGCCCGATACCGGCCGGTGATCACCCGCGGGCCCGGTCGGCCGGACGCATTGCGCTGCACCTGCACCACCAGCGCCTTCGCGCCGTGCCGCATCGCGGTCTCCGCCGCGGACACCGCAGCCTTCCCACCACGGTTCAACGCTGCAGCCAGCTGCGACGGATCCCGATATGTCCCGCCGCTCACTGCGCCGCCAGCGTCCGGTTGTGCTCCTCCAGCCACACGGTGCGCAGCACCGGGAACGACGACACTTCACCCAACGCCGATACCCGGTACGTACGGCCGACGGCTTGCTCATCACGGGCCTCAACGATCAGAACGGTGTCGTTCTCCCATACCTCGGGAGCCTCAAGAGGCAGCAGCAGCCGGTATCCGGCACGCACCTCCTGGACATACGCACTGTCCTGCCCCGAGCCCTTGCTGCGGATCCGCTCCTGGTGCGCGTACAGCCCCGCCTTGTCCTCGTACACGACCACCGGCGGCGCCGGCACAAGGTCACCGGTTTCCGGGTCGAGCATGTCCTCGCCACTGCCCCGACTGACCTGCACCTTGTCCGGCATCAGATGGCGCTCCGCGAAGCGGACGAGCCCAGACTGATCAAGCACCCGCAGCCCACTCCCTCAGCTGCGCCAGCATCCCGCGAGTCAGCTCACCCGGCCGCCCATCCAGGTCATCCCGGTCGAGAACAGCCTCGTCGAGCTTCTGCCAGTCCACCGCGTCAAGGAAGCCGATCACGACATGACGAACGTCCGCGGGCTCCACGACAACCTCGGCCAGGCCGTCGAACTCGACGCCACGCCAGCCCTGCTGTACGTACAGGGTGACCTCAGGGCCCTCGTCGACGGTCTGCGTGATCCGATACGCCTCGACTGCCGAGGCGACATTGTGCCCGTCGACCTCGATCACGGCCGGTTCATCCGGACGGGCAGCGATCCGAACGCGCTGCGGCTCCAGGTACGTGCTCATGATCCCGACCCTAGGTGCGCGAAACGCACCCTCTCCCGGTCAGCAGGAGTCGCTGCCCGAGCACGTCGCCTTGGCTGCCGTAGCGTGAACCGGGTCCTATCCGAGCTGCTGGCTGCATCGCTCGAACTGTGGCCCGCCCTTGCAAGACGCAGGGCGGGCCACAGCCACGCTCCCTGAGGCGGTTGGTCTGATTATTACCAGGCTGCTGTAGGTGGACAGCCTGAATCACCCCCGCACGCGGGTACAGCAGCGTTCCAGGAACAAGTCTGCCGGTTCTCGCGGAGAGTTACCGCTGCATACGGTCAGGCTCGCTGTCTGCGGCGTTACCGGGTGTGCGGTGATTGTTCTTGCGTGGGGGCAGGCGGTTGGGTCCGGGCAGCGCAGTGTGGTGAGACGGGTGCCCTACAAGCGTCCTGTTGGAGACAGCCGCCTGAATGATCTTGCAAACGCTCGCGAACTAGCCGTCCATTGCGCCAATTTCAGAGCCATCAAGAAGGTGCTCTGCCGGCCCGCCCCGATCTGGTCGCCGCCAGTGACGCTGGAGGTCCGGGCAGCCGCGAGCATGGCCGATTCTGTGCGCCCAACCGACCACACTCTATGGCTCAACTTCTCCTGAAGTGGGAGCTCTTCGCGTCGACGGGTGGCGGACGACCTTCGCCGGAGCGAGGGCGCCCGATGGCGAAATCAGAGCCCTTCCTGTTACGCAATGTGAGTGTCACGGGAGTTTGATGAGGGGCCCGCAAGCCGGGCATCCAGTGCTATTTCTGCAGGTCAAAGAGGTGCTCTAGGTCGCCACTGAGAGGTATCTCACTTGACGCCGGGAGCTGATGCAGCGTTAACTCCCGTCACTCGTGAATATTAGGTAACTCTGGGGTGGGGACTGTGGAGTTGAGGTGTGGGCATCGTCATGCCCGTGGACCTAGGCGCAGATCGCGTCGTGCTGATGGTGCCGGTCCTATAGGTCTGTTCGCGGTCACGTTGAGCGCCGCGCTGGCCATCGGACTGGTGCCCGAGACCGCGTTGGCGTCAGTGCCGCAAGCGTCCGGTGCCCCGCCTCAAGCAGGTAACGCAGCCACCGGCTCGAGGGAGTTCACGGAGGCGGAGGCGCAGGCCGAGGCGAAGCGCACGGGTGAGAGCGTGGAGATCGCGTCGCTGCGAGGGGAGAGCAGCGAGGTCTTCGCCACGCCCCAGGGGGACTTGGAGGCGCGTGAGTATCTGCGTCCGGTGCGGGCGCGAGTCGGCGGTGTGTGGAAGCCGGTCGACACGGCGCTAGCAAAGGCTGCCGACGGCTCGGTTGCCCCGAAAGTCACCACGGTGGATTTGGAGTTCTCCGGTGGGGGCGACGCACCGCTGGTGAAGATGGTGAAGGCCGGACGTGAGCTGGCGCTGTCGTGGCCCGGCAAGCTGCCCGCGCCGGAGTTGGACGGTGCGACCGCGACCTACCGCGACGTGCTCCCAGATGTCGATCTGCGGATGGGGGCCCAGGAAGACGGCTTCACCCAGCTCCTCGTCGTCAAGACGGCCAAGGCAGCGGCGAGTTCGGAGCTGGCCGAGCTGCGGCTGAGGCTGGACGCGGACGGCATGAACGTGAAGGAGACTGTTGAGGGCGGCCTCCAGGCAGTCGACGCCGGAGCGAAGGGCGCGGTGTTCGAGGCACCGAAGCCGATGATGTGGGACTCCAGCACCGGCGCGGGTGCGGCCAAGGCCAGCACGCAGGCGACGCGCGAAGCGGCGATGGGTGCGGACGATGAGCCGGGGGCGGGCGAGTCCGCCAAGCTTGCGCCGGTAGGAGTGGAGATTCCGGCCGGCCAGGACGAGCTGGTGTTGACGCCGGACCAGGACGTACTCAAGGGTGCGGACACCACGTATCCGGTGTTCATCGACCCGCAGTGGTACTCGCCGCGCGCGTCGGCGTGGACGATGGCGTCGAAGTACTGGGCAGGCTCGCCGCAGTGGAAGTTCAACGGCGACTCCGATGCCGGCATGGGCTACTGCAACTGGGCTTACTGCGCCCCTCATGACACCAAGCGGTTGTTCTACCGGATCCCGACGTCACGGTTTGCGGGGAAGTCGATCCTGTCGGCGGAGTTCGTGGTCCGCAACACCTGGTCGGCGTCCTGCGCGGACCGGTCGGTGGAGCTGTGGGAGACCAAGCCGATCTCGTCGTCCACGACGTGGAACTCGCAGAACGCGTCCGGGTTCTGGGTCAAGGAGCTGGCCTCTCGTTCGTTCGCGTACGGCTACACGGGTTGCAGTGCGAAGGACGCCGAGTTCAATGTGAAGTCGGCGGTGCAGTCGGCCGCGAACGGTAAGGACGACACGATGACCTTCGGCCTGCGGGCCGCGAGTGAGTCGGACGGCCATGCGTGGAAGCGGTTCTCGGATAAGGCGTATCTGCGGGTGAAGTACAACCGTCCGCCGTCGCAGCTCAAGAGGACTCAGCTGACCATGGAGTATGGCGGCACCTGTAAGCCGTCTTCCAGTGCCGCGCGGGTACGCACGCTGGGGAAGATCTACGCGAACAATGTCACCGACCCTGACAAGGACAGTGTGTCGGTGCAGTTCCAGGCGAAGTGGGATGGCGGCTCGTGGAGCCCCGCCAAGACCACGTCGAAGAAGTCCGGGTCCACATTCGCGATCAGCTTGCCCTCGTCGATCCCGCAGAACAAGACGGTCAACTGGTACGCCCGTTCCTACGACGGGGCACAGTACTCGCCGTGGTCGTACGCGGGTGATCCGCATGCCTGCTACTTCGTGTACGACACGAAGGTTCCCAAGGCTCCGGCGGTCAGCTCGGGCGAGTACCCGGCCTCCGATACCGACAACCCCGATGACCCCTGGTACGACGGGGTGGGCCGCTACGGATCGTTCGAGATGAAGGCTGCCAATACGGATGTGACGACGTACTGGTACGGCGTCAACGGTGACCCTTCTTCGAAGAACAAGGTGACCACGTCGGGCGGTGCGGCCCAGATCGTGAAGGTGCTGCCGGCCAAGCCGGGGGTGAACTTCTTTACCGCGCAGGCATTCGACTCGGCGGGCAACGGCAGTGAGATCCGCACCTACCAGTACCGGGTCAAGGCCGGTCAGCCCGAACGCGCCACCTGGCAACTGGACGAGGCTGCTGACGCCACCGAGACGCACGGTTCCACGCCCGGCCGCACCCTGGCCTTGCACGGTGGCGTGACGCCCAAGGTGGCGGGCGTGAAGGACACGGCGGTGGAGTTCAACGGCACCGACGGCTACGCCTCCACCGACCTGTCCGTGGTCAACACCAGCGGCGGGTTCGCGGTGTCGGCTTGGGTGAAGTTGGCGAAGATCCCGGAGACGACGGCAGTGGTGGCCACGCAGCCGGGTAACAATGCGCCTGGTTTCGAGCTGTACTACTCGGCCACGTATGGCTGGTCGTTCAACCAGTACAAGTCCGACGATGTGGCAGGCGGGCTGGTGCGCGCAGACCAGGGCGGCACCGGCGCGGTGACGGCTGGTGTGTGGACGCATCTGGTGGGCTCGTATTCCTCGACGAGTGATCAGCTGCAGCTGTTCGTGGATGGCAAGCTGGCCGGCTCGGCGGCCTACAGCACGCCGTGGGAGGCTCGCCGGGGCCTGCAGATCGGCGGCAAGAACTACGGCAGTGGTGTGTCGGCGTTGTTCCCGGGTGCGGTCGATGAACTGCAGTTGTTCGACAAGCCGCTGGCGCAGGATGAGGTCGACAAGCTCTTCGCCAAGCAGAGCATCGGCGACCCCGGCCGGCCCGCCCTCGCCGTCTTCGGCCTGGACGAGCCGGTGGGCGCCACGGAGATCACCGGTCACGGCGGGGTGCTGCCCGCCAAGTACAACGGCGGGGTGACCACCGGGGCACCCGGTGTCGCTGGGAAGGCCGCCAGTTTCAACGGCGCCTCCAGCTACGCGAAGATCGGCCAGACGAGCGGCCCGCACCTGAACACCTCGCGTGCCTTCACCGTTTCCGCTTGGGCCAAGCTGGACAAGAAGCCGAGCGGCGCCGCGGTCATCACCGCACAGGCCGGGAAGGACAAGCCCGGATTCGAGCTGTACTACTCGCAGGCGTATGACCGGTGGGCCGTCAACCAGTACTCGGCGGACGCCGCCGAGGCCACACCCATCCGGGCCATGCAGCCCGACGGCACCAGCGCACGGGCCGGGGAGTGGGTGCACCTGGTGGGTGTCCACGATCCGGTGGCCGACACGCTCACCCTGTACGTCAACGGCACAAAGGCCGGATCCACGAAGCTGGCCGGGGCCTTCTACGCGGACCAGTCGATGTACATCGGAGCCAGCAATTACAGCGGCGCCATGGCGGCCTACTTCCCCGGCAGCATCGACGACGTACGTCTGCTGGACCGGTCCGTCTCCGCCGACGAGGTCGCGCAGATGTTTAAGCAGCGCCCGCTGGTCAAATCCCGCTGGAAGTTCGAGGAAACCTCCACCACCACCCCGGCCACGACGCCGGACGACGCGGGCACCGGCAACAAGCTGACCTTCAACGGCGGCGCCACCAAGTCCGACATGGGCATGATCGACCTTGGCGCGATGGAGCTGAACGGCACCACCGGCTACGCCACGGCTGACCGAGTCCCGGTCGATTCCTCGGGCAGCTTCACACTGACCGCGTGGGCTCAGGCCGCCGCGATGCCGGACGGAGCCGTCGCCCTGACCAGCGCAGAAGGAACCAACCAGAGTGCCTTCGCGGTCCGCTACGTACCGGACGCCACTGCTCCGGAGACGAATCCGGGCCGTTGGCAGCTGACCGTCGCCGACAGAGACACAACCGAGGCCACCGTGGCTGAGGCCAGCAACGGCGAGTTCTACGACGCCCGCAACTGGAACCACCTGGCCCTGGTTTACGACGGCTTCGCCAAGGAAGCGCGGCTGTACGTCAACGGCGGCCTCGCCGAAGTCGCCTGCGCTGATGACGACGGGGACGGCACCAGCGACAGTCCGACCTGCGCAGACGCAGTGCCGTGGGCGGAGAACGCTCTCGCCTTCAAGGCCACCTCACTCCAGGTCGGCCGGGAAGGCACCGGCAGCCGCGCCAAGGGCTACTTCCCCGGGCTGGTCGACGATGTGTGGGCCTTCCAGGGCGCTCTGAGCGACGCCCAGGTCGAAAGGCTCGCCGGTTCCTGGTTCGACATTCCCACCGAAGTACCCGGCGACTGATCTCAAGCGTATGGGGTGCCGGGCTGTGGCCCGGCACCCCGCTGCAGCCGCCTTCTGTCCGTCTCGTCTTCCGAATCCGCGCGCCCCGAAGCCGTGGCAGCGCATCCCCCTCCATTCAGAGAATTGATTCAGACATGTATGGAATAAGACGGCCCCGTGGTGCCGTGAAGCTACGGCGCAGAATCGCGCTGGGTGCTTCGACAGCAATGGTGGCCACCCTGATCCAAGCAATCACATTCGCACCTGCAGCCGATGCCGCAGGCGGCGGCCGCCCCAAGGCCATCGACCCCGACAAGCCCGTCGCGGGCAAGAGCCTCAACACGGTCGAGCCGCGCACCCTTGAGAAGGGCCCGCGGACCCCGCAGAAGGCTCCCAAGGCGAAGTGGCCCACGGCCGATGAGGCTGTAGTCACGCTCACCGAGCCGACCGAGAAGACGGGCCGCCCGGTGCAGGCCAAGGGCCTCCCTTTGCAGCTCAACACGGCCTCGACCAAGCACACCAAGAAGCCGCTCGACGGCAAGGTCAACACCCGGCTCCTATCCCGGAAGCAGGCCGACAAGGCGGGCGTCGTCGGGCTGCTGTTCACGCTGGAGCCCGAGTCCGCCAAGGACGCGGGCACGATCGGGGCCAGCGTCAGCTACGCGGACTTCGCCGAGGCGTACGGCGGCAACTACGGTGCACGTCTGACCCTCGTCGAGTTGCCCGCGTGCGTACTCGAGACGCCGGACAAGGCCAAGTGCCGTACCGCCACGCCGGTCGCGACGGTGAACGACACCGAGAAGCGGACCGTGAGCGGCCGTTCGGTCTCTCTCAGCGCGGACACGCCCACGGTCCTGGCGGCGGTCGCCGGTGACGAGGCGAAGTCCGGGGATTACAAGGCAACGTCACTGTCTCCGTCGGCTGCCTGGAACACCGACCTCAACACCGGAGACTTCGGCTGGTCGTACGATATTCCGGTCCCCGAGGTGCCGGGGGACATGGCCCCGGACGTAGGGCTTTCGTACTCCTCCGGAACGATCGACGGCCGCACCGGCAGCACCAACAACCAGTCCTCCTGGATCGGTGACGGCTTCGAGCTGTCTCCCGGGTATATCGAGCGGCGCTACAAGCCATGCGCCGAGGATGGGCAGACGGCCGGCGACGGCGTCAACAAGCCCGGCGACCTCTGTTGGGGCTACGACAACGCCTACATCACCTTTAACGGCAAGGGTGGCGAGCTCGTTCCCACCGGGACCGCCGACGAGTTCAAGCTGAAGGCAGACGACGGCACCCTGATCAAGCGGCTGCGCAACACCGCTCTGGCCAATGGGGACAACGACGGCGAGTACTGGCGGGTGACCACGGCCGACGGTACCCGCTACTACTTCGGTTACAACCGCCCCTCCGGCTGGGCCGAGGGCAAGGACGAGACGAACTCGTCTTGGACCGTGCCCGTCTACGGAGACGACTCCGGTGAACCGTGTCACAAGGACACCTTCGCCGAATCCTGGTGCCAGCAGACCTGGCGCTGGAACCTGGACGCCGTCATCGACCCACACGGCAACCTAATGACGCACTACTACGGCAAGGAAAGCAACTCCTACGGCCGTAATCTCAAGGCGTCCGACGACACCTCCTACACCCGCGGTGGCTACCTCAAGCGGATCGAGTACGGTCTGCGCGCCTTCTATGACAAGCCCCTGGCCAAGGTGGAGTTCACCAGCTCCGAGAGGTGCATCCCCAACGCCAGCACCGACTGCTCGTCCATCTCGAAGGACTCGTTCTACTGGTACGACACCCCGTGGGACATGAACTGCGAGGCGGCCACGGACTGCGACAAGGGCCGCCTAGCCCCTACCTTCTGGACCCGCAAGCGCCTGACCGGCATCAACACACAGGTCCTCAAAGGCACCGAGTACAGCAAGGTTGACTCCTGGGCCCTCACCCATCGCTGGGGCCAGGCCGATGTCGACTACCAACTGTTGCTCGACTCGATCCAGCACACCGGGCACACCGCCACTCCCACGATCACTCTGCCGAAGACCACCTTCGCGTACACGCAGCTTGAGAACCGTCTGGACAAGACCGGTGACGGCTACGCGCCATACATCAAGGCCCGTCTGTCCACCATCGCGGACGAGTCCGGCGGCCAGATCGACGCCAACTACTCAGCGGCGGCCTGCAACTGGGACGCACTGCCCACACCGCAGACCAATACCACTCGGTGTTTCCCGCAGTACATCGGCGGCTCCACCTCCGACGATCCAGATCGGCAGTGGTTCAACAAGTACGTCACCACTTCGGTGACCACCACCGACCGCACCGGCGGCGGCCCGGACCAAGTCACCGCATATGAGTACAAGGGCGATGCGGCCTGGCACTTCGACGATGACGACGGCCTGACCAAGGAGAAGTTCAAGACCTGGTCGCAGTGGCGCGGCTACGGGCAGGTGCGAGCCAAGACCGGTGGCCAGGGCGGCGCGGCCGCACTGAAGACGCAGCAGGACACCTACTTCCTGCGCGGCATGCACGGCGACCGAGCCGACGCCACAGGCGACAGCACCAAGACGGTGAGCGTCTCCCTCGGCGAGGGCGAAGGCGATCCGATCACCGACCACGAGTCGGCAGTGGGCTTCAGCTACAAGACCGTCAGCTATTCCGGCCCGGACGGCAAGGCACTGGTCAAGACGGTGGAGCGGCCCTGGCACCACCAGACCGCATCCAAGAAGCGGACCTGGGGCACCATCACCGCCAACTTCACCGGCACCTCCAACACCAAGACCTGGACCTCCCTGGACAACGGCGCCGGTACCAACTGGCGCACCACATCCACCGCCATGACCCACGACACAGTCGCCGGCCGAGTTACCCAGGTCGACGACTTCGGAGACAACACCACCGCCGCCGACAACCGCTGCGCTCGCACCACCTACGCCACCAACACCAGCAACAACATCCTCACCTTGCCGTCCAGGGTGGAGACCGTTGCCACGTCGTGCGGCGACACGGTGGACCGGGCTACCGGCGTGATCTCGGATGTGCGCACGGCCTACGACGGTGGCGGCTACGGAGCGGCCCCCGACAAGGGAGACGCGACCGGCGTCGCCAAGCTGAAGAAGCATGACGGCACCACTGCCACCTACTTGGAGACCTCCAGCAGCTACGACATCTACGGGCGCCAGCTGAAGGCCACCGACCTGAGTGCCGACATCACGGTGAACGCCACCACCGACAACCTGGTGCGCACGGCGCGCAGCGACGGCCGCACCACGAGCACGGCCTACAGCCCCAGCACCGGCCTCGCCACACAGGTCACCACCACGACCCCGCCGGCCAAGGAGGCAGATGCCACCACCGCGCAAACCACGGTCACGGAACTGGAACCCCTGCGCGGCCAGGCGAAAGCGGTGGTAGACACCAATGGCAAGCGCACCGAGTCCACCTTCGACGCACTGGGCCGCTCCAGCAAAGTCTGGCTGGCGGACCGCAAGACCGAGCAGACCCCGAACTACGAGTTCACCTACTTCGTAGAGGAGAACAAGCCGGTCGCGGTTCGCACCCAGACCCTGAACAACGGCGGCGCACAGATCGCCTCCTACACGCTCTACGACGGATACCTTCGCGAACGCCAGACCCAAGCTCCAGGCCCGGACGGCGGTCGCATCCTCACGGACGTCTTCTACGACGAGCGCGGCCTCACTACCAAGACCTTCGCCCCCTACTACAACACCACGGCGGCCAACCGAGACCTGTTCAAGCCGGACAACGCCCTCTCGGTGGAGACCCAGACCCGCCACACCTACGACGGCCTGGGCCGGGAGACCGAGAACAAGCAGATCGCGGGGAATGGCGACGGTGGCGCCGTCCTGAACACCACGACCACCAGCTATGGCGGCGACCGCACCACTGTCATCCCGCCCGACGGCGCCACTGCCACCACCACCCTCACCGACGCCCGCGGCCAGGTGACCGAGCTGCGCCAGCACCACTCCCGCAACGCCACCGCGCCCTTCGACACCACGAAGTACGGCTATACGCCCCGCGGTGAGCGAGCCAAGGTCACCGATCCGGCCGGCAGCAACTGGACGTACACCTACGACCAACTCGGCCGCCAGACCAAGACCACCGACCCTGACAAGGGCACCACCACTAACACCTACGATGACCGCGGCCAGCTGACCTCCACCACCGACGCTCGCGGCTTCACCCTGGCTGCCGTGTACGACGGTCTTGGCCGCAAGACCGAACTGCACAAGGACAGCCCCACCGGCGAACTGCGCGCGAAGTGGGTCTACGACACCCTCACCGGCGCGAAGGGCCAGCTCGCCGAGGCCACTCGCTACGTGGGCGGCAACGCCTATACGTCCAAGGTCACGCTGTACGACCAGCTGTACCGGCCGATCAAGACCGCCGTCGTGATCCCCGCATCCGAAGGTGCGTTGCAGGGCACCTACCAAACTGGCACCGCCTACAAGCCCTCCGGCCTCGTCGGCACCGTGTCCTACTCAGCAGCCGGCTCTCTTCCGGGCGGCAGCTACTCCTACACCTACGACGACCAGACCCTGCGGCCCACCTCCGTCCTCGGCGATGGCTTCCAGACCGATGTGAATTACTCGCTGACCGGCAAGCCCTTCCAGTACACGCTCGCTTCCACCGCCAGCGGGGCGAAGAAGACCCAGGTCACCAACACCTACGAGTGGGGCACCCAACGCCTGGCCACCTCACGCGTCGATCGCCAGGACATCGCGGGCGTTGACCAGCACAACACCTACCGATACGACCAGGCCGGCAACGTCCTGGCGGTCACCGATGTCTCCCGTGACGGCACCGACAACCAGTGCTTCACCTACGACTACCAGCGCCGCCTGACCGAAGCCTGGACCCAGAACACCGACACCTGCGTCAGTACCCCAACTGGCGACAAGATCGGCGGCACGGCCCCCTACTGGGACAGCTACACCTACGACAAGGCCGGCCAGCGGCTCACCGAAACCAACCACAACACCACCGGTGACAGCACCAAGGACGCCAAGCGGACCTACACCTACCCAGACCCGAGCACAGCCCAGCCCCACACCCTGACCTCCGTCACCACTACAGGGCCCACTGGTACGACGAAGGACAGCTACGGCTACGACAAGGTCGGCAACACCGATACTCGCACCCTGTCCGGGACCACCCAGAGCCTGATCTGGGATGCGGAGGGGCATCTTGCCAAGATCAGCGAACCGGCTGACGGCGGCAAGACCAAGACCTCCGAGTACGTCTACGACACCAACGGCAATCGGCTCATCGGCCGCACCCCGACCGAAACCACCCTCTACCTCGGCCACACCGAAGTCACCCTGCCCGCTGGCGCAACCAAGGCCAAAGCCACCCGCTACACCGACCTCGGCGGCGGCCACCAGGCCATCAAGGCCGACGATGGAACCGTCACACTCACCATCGCCGACCACCATGGCACCGGCCAACTCGCCATCGACGCAGCCACCCTGAAGCTGAGCCAGCGCCGCACGCTGCCCTTCGGCGGCACCCGTGGCAAACAGCCCGACACCTGGCCCGGCACCAAGGGCTTTGTCGGCGGCACCGACGACACCAAAGCCACAGGCCTCACCCACCTCGGAGCCCGCGAGTACGACCCCACAACGGGCCGCTTCATCAGCGTCGACCCCCTCTTCGAAACCGACAAACCACAATCCCTCAACGGCTACACCTACGGACTCCAAAACCCCCTTACCTTCACCGACGCGACCGGACTAGGTGTCGAGGAATGCCACAGTGGAGTACTCGACCACTGCAACAACGGCACACCGACGAAGAAGTCGAAGTACCACCCGGAACGTGACCGGCAGAGTGCGCCCCTCTCCAATGGTGGCGTATCGAATGTCTCAAGCGAATGTGGCTCAACAGGTGGCATGAGTGCTCACGACGCATCCGTCTGCCAAACCGGACGCGCAATAACTGCTTGGGCCAAGCAGAACGGAATCAGCGGCTATGTGACCGTAGATATCGGATCAAGCGGGTACTACGCGAACATGATCCCTGGGGCCAGCGGAAAGAACCCGAAGAACCCCGGTCAAGCTGACGTCATATTCTGGGGCGAGGACGACGTCTACGTATGGGAAGTGAAGCCGAACAATAAGTACGGCTGGACTGACGGTCCAAGAGACCTGGCCCGCTACATCTCCAAACTCGAACCCCATCTCGAATCGCTGAATGACGACCGGAGGGTTCTGGCCGGCCCGACCGTTCCTGCCATGACCTTCACCTCGAAGCAAGGGCCCGGTCGAGTCTGGTCGGGGAAACCCGCCGGTATGAGGTATTACGGCATGGACAAAAAGAAGCGTTCCGAAACTGCCTCCCCTAGTCCCAGCCCGGGGCCGGACCCGCGGAGCATTGGCAAGCCGCAGTCCAAACCGTCCTCGGAACCCACTCCCTCTCCCTCGGAAAGCGGCAGCTACAGTACACCTGAGCCGGGTGCACGGTCGTTTGCCCCGGAGGTCCTCGCCGGAGCGGGCGTAGCCGCCTTCACCTGGCTATTCAGGACAGCGGGGGCCGGACTGAGTGGAGGCCCGGCGTGCGCCCTGGGTGGAGCATGCTGATTTAGAACAGCACCGGCCCTGGCTGCGGACCGTCTGTCAGCCCGCAGTCAGGGCCTCCTGTGGAGGTATCAGTGGATCTATATATCGAGGTCTCTATCGATCAGGCCCGCATGCAACGCGGTCAGATCATTTCTCGCTGGTTTATGGATGGCTTGGAATCTGTACTCTCGGATCTGGCGAACAGCGCAGAGTGGTATGCGGTGCTCAATCGAGAGGAGTACTCCAATGCAGAGAGCTTCGAAGGAGGGCGAGAGAAGCAGATCGCGTTTCTTGAAGGGCTGCATTGCTCTCCCTATTATGCGCAACTCGCATTTCATTCTAGAGATGAGCAGCTCGGCTGGCTGAGTACATCTTCGGCCTTCTTTGATGGGGCGTATGCGTCGAATGTTGCAGCCCTGCCGGGCGATGATTCTGACCTGGCTGATCCCGCATATTGTGCCAGCCTGGTGGAGTTCCTTTCCGGGGCACTTTCAGGAGCTAACCCGGCGTTTGGGCGTGTCGAGGTTGGCGATTTTTCGGATCAAACCAACCTTGATGTCGTCCTTAGGCGCAAGCGGAGGGACTCGGTGCCGCAGAGTCGGCGCATCCTCCGCGGGTACGCGTGGGTGACTATCTGCCCAGAGGAGCTCCTGCAGCGCCTCGGCGGGTGTGACGCTTTGGCATCCAGCGGCGCATTCTTTCGGGTCCTGTCGATAGAAGGCGGGGGTGCAATTCTTCAGTCTTGCGAGACTCTGGCGGGCTATTCTGATGGGGTAATGGGGCGAGTCTTTGAGGCTCTAGCTCCAGTCCTTCCTCCTGGCATGCCCAAGTCTCATGTCGCATTCCCGGACGTGCGATTTACGCAAGCCGACGCTTCGCGCTGGACGGGGTAACGGGGCGAAGCCCACCGAGGCCTCGTAGCGAGCAGATGGCTTCTCTGGCTGATCTGAAGGGTGAAGTGACTCGGTGGCCTCGCAGATACCGCGCCTGGTCGAGGAGTTGATCGAGCACATGAGCTCCGGCTCGCTCCTGCTTACCGGAATGCTGAAGCAACCCATGGATACGGCTCAGGCGGAATGCCCGAGGATCTGACCGTCGTGGTGGAGTCTGTCGCCCCCGTGCTGCCGGAGTTGGCTGGAGTTTTCGCTCAGCGGGGTGGGCGGAAGACGATGAGAGGGATGAGCGTGCGGCAGCTGACGGGACAGGAGATCCGCAGGTTCTCCTCAGGCTTCGGCTACGGCGTGGGACCGCTGCTCGGGGCGAGGCGGGACGGGCAGCCGCTCCTCTTCTCCTCCGTACCGGACGGATCAGAGGTCAGCTGCTGGGACATCCGGACCGGAGATCGCGTCTGGTCTGACGACGAGGGCATGTCCGGCTGCAACGACACGGCCCTGGTGGAGCTTCCCGACGGCCAACTCCTGCTGGCCGTCGCCACAGAAGATGGCATCGAATGGTGGGACGCCCTGACCGGACAACACCGCCCGGAGATGACCTGGGAGGACTGGACCATCTGGGCAGTCACCCATGGGATGTTGCCAGACGGTCGTCCCATCCTGCTGGGCGTGGGCCACAACGGGATGATGTACCGGTGGGACGCGGTCGACGGTGAGGAGCTAGGAGCCTCATCGGCAGAGGATGACCAAGGCAGCATGATGGCCGTGGGCTTCGTGCCGTCCCCCGACGGTATCGGCGTGGCCGTCTCCGGCGACGAGGCCGGCCAGATCTGGCGATGGAATGCGGCCAGCGGGGATCAGATGGGCCAGCCGATCCCGGGGCACGGTAGTCAGGTCCGCATCATTCAAACGCTGCCCGTGCCCGAGGAGCCCCTGTTTGTCTCCAGCGATCAAGAAGGTGTGCTGAAGAGATGGAACGCTGTCACCGGCACAGAAGTCGGATCGCCGATTGAAACCGGAACCGAAATCTATGCCCTCGCAGCGGCGAGCATCGACGGAGCGCCGGTACTGTTCGCGGCCGGCGCCGACGAGGTCGTCCGCGCCTGGGACGCAGCCACCGGCGAGCCGATCGGCCTCGCTCTTAAGAGTGCCGTCGTAAGTGCCCTCACCCAGGCAGATGGGACGGCCCTCCTGGCCACGAGCACGGCGCAGGGCGACATTGTGGTCCACGAATGCTCTTTCCGTACCGCGTAACGCGCTGCAGACCGGCTGATTTCAGCAGGCTGGGGCGCTGGCAACGAGGCTGAGCACCTGAACTCCCGAGCAGGCGCACCCCACACCCATGGCCACGTCAAGAAGGGGACCCCGTGCCCAAATTGATCGCAGAAGCGGCCGAGCACAATCAGTTCGCCATCGACGGCTTCCAACTCACTGTGGTCTCACCACCCGAGGAGCCAGACCCGGCCTTGCACACCACCGAGTTCATGTGGCTACGGCACCACGGCTCAACGGTCACCATCCGCACAAGTTCAGAGAACCGGTGGGTCAGGCTGCGCGGGGAACTCTGGGACAGCGAACCACCTACAAACACCCAAGACTCCTGGGACCGCACCAGCACCATGGACCTGGGATGGCGCCACACTGCACTCGTCATCGGCAGCAGCCAGAGTCAGCCCGGCGAAGTCCCCAACTACTTCACCGTCACCCCCGCCGCCTACAAGGTCCGTGCCTACGCTGCCGGCGTCGAGGGCGACGAACGCGTCCTCGTGCAGGTGTGGCCACGAACCCCATGATTCTCAGCGGACTCGCCCCCGGCGGCCCGGCCCTAACGCCTCGCCGTGCGTGAAGAAGCGGTGCGAGAACCTGGGATCTGAAGGGAAACACCCTGAACGCTGGCCCCGCTAGACCTCGTTCCGATCGCGGCTTCGCTGACCACCTGGATGACGTATTGCCAGTTCCCTCTTGTGCCCCTTACATCACACAGGAGTCGCGACCTCAGAGGTCAGGGGCTGGGCGCCGGGTTGCTGATCCCGATCAGAACCCCGATTACGACGATCGCTATGAGCAGGTAGAGCTTGCCCTTCACACTCATCGAGCCCTTCTCTCGGTTGGCACAGACCGGCAGTGCCGGCACGTTCTCGATCTGTCAGCTCATGCTTGTAGGCGACCCATCCTTAGTGCCAGCGCGGACGAAGGAGGCGATGTCGCTGATGCCTGGGTTGTAGCCGTCGGAGGTATCCACGGCCAGCGTCGGCCCCTCCAAGGAGATCGGTACGAACGACTCAAGTGAGTGTCTCCCCGCGGCAATTGCTTCGAGAAGATCATGATCCGCGTGGGCAGCCCTGTGGGTGCTGCTCCGCGCACGTTGGATGATTCGATCGTGGGCAATGGCCGCTGGAATGGTGCAGCGGATCACGCGGATCTGTGCGAGTTTGGCGAGGGGTTCCAGGTTGGGCCGCCACAGCCGGTCCTGGAAGGCGGCTTCAGCGACGGTAGTCACTCCGGCTTGGAGCAGCACCTTCAGCACGTCGAAGAACGCGTCGAGCGTCGGATAGTTGAGCGGGTCATCGCCGCCGCTCCGATATCCGGGGGTGGCCATGACCATCCCCTGCTTGATCTCATCTCGGATGATCGCGGGGCACCCGAGTTCGTGCGCAAGCGCGTGGGCGAGCGTCGTTTTCCCGGTGCCGGGCCCACCGCTCACGACAGCCAGCGTTGGTGATGTCATTCGACGTTCTCGCATTTCAGCGTGGTGGAGCGTTCGTCGCTCAGCGGGCGGCCAAGGGCACGGATCGAGGGCTCTCGGTGAGCCTGAACGCGATGAACCCAGGCTCACAGGCGCAGCCGGGTGCCGAAGTCCTCACCGCTGACTTCGACCAGCGCAGCCCGTAGCCGGTTCAGCGAGCACATGGCCGATTCAGCAGCCCGCCGAGCAACTTCAGCGTCTTGCCAGACGTGCACGACCTTCGGATTCGGGAGGTCCTGGAACAACGTGCGCTCGGTACGTCCGTGAGGATGCGGAGCACCAGACGCCCCCTTGAGATCATGCTCCTGTACGTGGGCTTCCCAGCTTGGCCAGAGGGCCGTCACCGAAATGAGTGCCTCCCGGGCCTCATCGCGGGCCTGCGCGAGCCGAGTCGGCAGAAGACTTTCACCATCCAGTTGGGAGACCGTGGTGGAGACGTCCATGCTGACGTTGACGAATCCCGCGACGCTCACCCACAACTGGTCGGGAAAATCTTGGGCTCGCAGTTCTCCTTGCTCCCAGTCGATGTAGAGCAGCGTCTGCGACATCAAGGAGAACTGGGTGCTTCGAGCCAGTGCGCAGACTCGCTGATGAAGCATGCATTTCACCTTCCCGAACTTCTCCACACGACGCAAAGCCAGCCGCTGAACGTCACGCGACCGTACCGGGAGACCTGGGCCCCGGAGTAACCGGTCAGCAGCTAGTGCGACCGGCGCATCGCGACTGACGGCTCTGTCTCCTCGCCGAGATCCGCCTCATCAACGGTTTTGCTTCCTCGCTCCGCTCCCTGAGCATCGGACGTACCGTCGACGCTGTCCACTCATGGTGTCGCACCACCGAACAGCTATGTGAGTGCTGAGAGTTGCCCTGAAGCGCAGCCCAACGCGTCACACCTGGAGGAAGTCCATGGTGAAGCGCCCTTCGTCGTCGACCCCGGTGATGACGGGCATCAGCCCGGGTTCCCGTTGCCACGGGTACGACCGGTGGGGGCGCATGGCCGGGCGATCGGGCGCCTCCTCCACTTGCGGGAGGCTCGGTCGCGGGCCTGCTTCCGCAGTCAGGACGTTGATGTGGAAGGTGATGTTCTGCCGGTCATACCAGGCTTCCTGGGGCCCGTTCTCCATGGTCTCCATGGTCTGGGCCAGGCCATACTCGATCCGTACACGCGGCGGATCACCGGCGGGGTATCCACCCGGGAGCAGGTGAAGGTCGACCTGCCAGAGACGGAGATGGTCGGCGATGTTCTGAAATCCCTGGGCGTTACCTGGTTCGAGCTCCTGCAGCAACTCGACAATGTCGCGGGCCAACTCCACGTTGGGACCGATGTGCACGAAATCCCCCTCGCTCCGATCGGATCCTGGTCTCGGCCGACCCGGCAACGGTACGGCGCCCGCCATGTCCCCGACATCTGTTTCCGTCAAGAGGGGCGCCCCCTTCTCGCGCGAGGATTGAGAGCCTGCAAGCGAGTCTCGAATGCCGGGTCGGCCTGGTTCGCTTCGAAGGCGCCCGTGGCGATGTCCAGATAGCCCCAGTCACGCTCTCTACCTTGCCCGCACAGCATCAGAGTCAGCGTCCGAGCCGGCGCATGGATCTCCGTGACCTCGTGGAACACGTTCAGCGCCAGGTGATTGCGGCCGCCAGCCTCGTGTATCTGGGTCCAAGCACGGACAACGCCGTCCACGACCTGATAACGCTCCTCTGTGTAGCCACCCATGAGAACGAACGCGGTGAATTCCCAGGGATGGTTATGCGGGCGGGGCCCTGCTCCAGCGCGCAGGTCCGGCGACATCCATAGATTGAACTTGATGGTGTGATGCTCTTCCCGCCGCACCACCAACTCCGCCTTGTACCCCGCTCCATCCGGACCCGGCACCAAGAGCCAACTTGTACCGTCGGCGAAGGTCTCCCAGGGGACGTTCTCGCCAGGCGCGTGCTCGGCCAGACCCTGCGTAGCATGCTCGTGCATCTCCTCGTCCACGACCACGCCGGGGATGATCTCCACGCGCTCCATGTTCAACTCCCATCCTCGCGGCCGTAGCACGGCACAGATGAAGCCGGTGATTGCCAGGCATTCACCGGCTTCACCCCGTCAGGGCGCTCGTCACGTCCAGTCGTGGCCCCGAGAGTGATCAACCCGGTCCAGAGCGACCGTAAAGGCGAGCCCGTAATGGTCGGAGTTTGTGCCCGGGGCCACCCGCCAGCAGGCACGTGTGCCGTCACGGTCAACGCGCTGTTCTTCGCCTTGTTGTTCACGGCTGATTCCCTCCGGTTGAGGCTTGATCGCTAGCGGGCATGTCGATCTCGGTGCGCGATGCCTATAGCTGGCGCCCAGCGCCGAGGTCGCGTACGGGGGAGCAGAGCAGGATGAGGAACGGTGCGGTGAGGGCGCAGGTGATCACTACGAGCGTGGGGCGTAGCCCGATGAGCGTGCCCAGGACGCCGGCCAGAAGGGCAGCGAACGGGCGCAGTCCGAGGGCCAGCCATGCCCCGGTGGCCTGGGCGCGGCCCTGCAGGTGGTCCGGGCAGAGTTCTTGGCGGACGCTGCGCTGCAGACCGCCGTGTGCGACCGCCGCGCATGTCTGCAGCAGCATGCCGGCGCCGATCGCAGCCTGTCCGCCGACGCCAGGGCCGACGACGACAAGGGGGATCTGAGCGAGCGGGTTGAGTGCCAGGGCGGTGAGCATGACCGGTCCGGCTCCCCATCGCCGCTCGAGAGGTCTCCACATGAGAGCGCCGAGGAATCCGCCGACGCCGCCCGCGCCCATGACGAGACCGAGCGCGGTGGGACGCCACGCCAACTCCCGGAGTAGATACAGAGACCAGAGTGCGGCGCTGGCGGCCAGGATGAACGAGGTAGTCGCGTTCGCGGTGACGATGGACCGCACGAGGGGGGCCTTGAGGGTGTAGTCGAGGCCTTCGCGGATCTCCGTCCACTGGCTGGTGCCCTCGGGCCGAGGCTCCGGTTTGGGTTCACGGTGGCGGATCCGGAGCAGGCACCAGGCGCCAATCAGGTAGGAGACGGCGTCCAAGGTGATGGCTCGGGCGGCGCCCAGGACTGTGACGAGGAGACCGCCCAGGTTGTTGCCCGCCAAGTCAGCGAGCGAGTTCGCCGCGCCGAGCTTCGAGTTGCCTTCTTTGAGTTGCTCCCCGCGTAGCAGCATCGGAAGGTAGCTGATCGAGGCGTTGCTGCCGATCACGTGGAGCGCGGAGACGAGAAACGAGACCACGTACAGATGGAGGAGTGTGGTCTCGGCGATCCACGCGGCGAACGGGATGGTCACCAGCACTGCCGCGCACCCCAGGTCGCTGCCGATGATGATCGGCCTCTTGCGGTAGCGGTCGGCAAGCACGCCAGCGTGTAGCGAGAGCAGCAGGTGGGGCAGCCTCCCGCAAAACGCGATCACGGCGACGTGCATGGTCGAGGCGTGCAGATCCACGACTGCGATCACCGAGATCCCGATGGCGGTGATGCCGCCACCTGTGACGGAGATGGCCTGGCCGCCCCAATAGCGGTGGAAGTCCCGGTGCTGCCACAAGCTGCTGGCCCGACCGGAGGTCCGATCTCGGCCGGGCATCAGGCCGACTCCTCATGGCGGCCGATGGATGGCCGGTGACGCATGGCTTCGCGGAGTGCCGCCCCAGCGGAAGAGAGGGTATCGCCATCGCGTGAGGCGATCGCGCGGTGGAGATCCTCGACGGCAGCGACGATAGCGGCGTCGTCGAGGACGAGTTGCTCAGCGTCGCTGAGTTTGCGTCCGTACGCTGCGAAGAAGGCCTCAGCGAGGTGCGCATGAGTGGCCCACAGCGCGGCAGTCCGTGTGAAGTCACAGACAGCAGGCAGAACTTGAGCGCGCCCCAAGTCCGTCAGTGACAGGGTCTGTCCCTGAATGTTCCACCGCCAGGAACTGGTGGCGAACGTGCCATGGCAGAACGCCACCGGCAGTTCCTCGCTCCGGTGCAGCAGCCGGTCGGTGCTGCGGCGTATTACCTCGGCCTCCTCCGGACTGAGCCACGAGTCGATGCGTTCGAGCAGATACAGGATGCGCTGGATGTAGTGGGCGAGGTGCCGTACGCCCAGAGCGGCCGCATCGGGAACCCGCTCGACGCTGCGGTGCAGGACAGCTAGAAGGCGCCCGGCATCCTCATGGACGCGCGGCAGCACATGCAGCGACACCTCGCCGTCGACAGGCCTGCCGCGCGGATGCGTGATCAGCAGAGCGCGCAGCCGCGCCTCGGAGGCGATCAAGCGCGGCCCATTGGCAGGACCAAGACGGTGTATCGCTACCCGGTAGGCCTGGACCTCCCGACGGAAGTCCAGGTCATGGCGCGTGACACGAATGTCGATGAGCCCCTGGGGCGCCGAGACACGCCAACTCCTCGCCCCACTGAAGTCCGCTGGAAGCAACCAGGGCGTGATGGTCCCGAGCCTGGTTCTGGCCCACTCCGCAACCTGAGCCGGGAGCGGCGTCGGCTGCACAGGCGGGGCCTGGCGCGTGCGCGTTGAAGATTGCCAGCTCATGATGCTGCGCTGGATGAGGGAGCGTCGGACCGGGATGAGTGGGGCGAGGGCACTGCTCCTCCGTTGCATCCAGTGCAATCTGCAGGGTCCGCGACTTCGTGCGCACTGGTTCCTGCGGAAACGCCGGAATCCGAGCTCGATGCGCACTCGTCCGGTCGGTCGGGAGTGTGCACTCCCTCCGTCCCAGCACGGTTCGGAGCAGGGTCGGCTTCGGCACCACCACAGGTCGCGTGATCCACTGCGCACCCAGGCTCGGATTTGCGCATCGAGTGCGCATCCTCAGCCGACATTGCGCATCGAGTCGTGGACCCTACACAATCCCGCTCACTTTGGAACTGGGCGGCCTGCAGGTTGTAGAGCTCGGCATACAGCGACCCGTCCTGGGCCAGGAGTTCCTCGGGGCTGCCGGATTCGACCAGACGGCCGCCATCGAGGACGTGGACGAGATCGGAGTGCCGGACAGAGGCGAGCCTGTGGGTGATCAAGACGATGGTCTGGCCGGCATCCGCCAGAGCACGAATGCGGTCGAAAACGTCCAGCTCAGCCCGGGCATCCAGGGCTGCGGTGGGCTCGTCAACGATCAGTACCTCGCCGCCCCGGTGGGCCGCTCGGGCGATCCCGAGCCGCTGCCACTGGCCGCCGGACAGTTCCGCTCCGCCGCGAAAACCCCGACCGAGCAGCGTATCGAGCCCCCGCTTCAGCCCCGCGAGAATGTCCTGAGCCCCAGCGTGACCGATCGCCGGCTGCAGCCGGTCAGTGTCCATGGGGAGTTCGGGGCGGCCGATCCCGATATTCACGCGAGCGGTGAAGGTCCACCGCGTGAAGTCCTGCGCCACCATCGCGATCCGCGAGGCGAGTTGGTCGCGTACCGCGTGTGCGCTGTCCACGTCGTCCCACAGAATGCGGCCGGCGGTCGGCCGGTACAGACCGGCCAGGAGTTTCACTAGCGTGGTCTTGCCGGCGCCGTTGACTCCGACGAGTGCGACGATCTTCCCTGTTGGGACGGACAGTGACACGTCCTTGAGGGTCAGCGCGTCTTCGTCGTCCTGGCCGGGGTAGGTGAAGGACACGTTCTCGAAGCGGATCTCCCGCACGTGGTCGGGGAGGTCCACTCCTCCGGACGGGATGGCGCGCCGATCGGCATCGGCGATCAGGCGCTGGAGGTCGGCCACATAAAGGACTTCGCCGTTCAGGTTGTTCAGCTGGGTGACCAGCGTGGTCAGACTTGATGCCCCGGTGCGGATCCCGATGACGGCAGTTCCCGCTACGGCCAGTTCCATGAACCCGAACCACAACAGAGCGAGCAAAGCCCCGTAGGTGGCGGCGGTGGCCAGGCCTGTCCACACCGATGCGATCAGCACGGTGCGCCCCTCCTGCCGGGCCACCCGTTCCTTTTCGGCCTCGGCGGCTTCCGACATTCCGCGGTACTGCTCCAGCAAGAACGGGCCGACCTGGTGCACCCGGATCTCGGGAGCAGCCTTGGGATCAATGATCATTTGGGAGATCTTCTGGCAGGCCCGAGAATGCTGGGCCCACGTCTGCCACAGGCGGTAACGGCGCTGGGCTGTGGCCAGTGCGGACCAGCCGCTGGGCAGCGCCATTAGTACGAGCATGGGTAGTAATGCCCAGTGGAGAACGGTGAGTACACCGATCGCGGCCACGAAGCCGAGCAGGGCGTTGATGACCTGGGTGCCCATGCGGATGGAGAACCTTGCCGCCATCGCGCCGTGCTGTGCGGAGTCCAGCAGTCGATGGAATTCGTCATCCTCGATCGCCTCCAACTCGACCCGACACGCCCGCTCCAGATAGGTTTCGGTCGCCCTCCGCTCCACCTTGGGCTCGAGCCGGCCCGTCGCGTACGTCGACCGGGACCGGCATAACGACGCCACCATCATGGATAACGTGACCACAGCGAGTGCCGGCGCGGCGGCCCGGGCCCGCTCCTGCAGGATGGCGTCGGTCAGCACGTGCGCCAGGGCGGCGTTCACGCCGAGCAAGGTGACCACGCGGGCGAGCCCTTGGCCCAGCTCGGCGCCGATCAACTGCCGGGTCCCCAAACGGTCGGCGGTCCAGGCCAGCCGGACCACGATGGCGAGCTGGGCGGGCAGTTGTCTGATCATGCTGCTGAAAGTGGTGTTCAGCCGGGCGTCTTCGTGCCGTGACCAGCCCTGGTCATAGCGAAGCGGCCCGCCGAACAGCAGCTGCTCCGAGTCGGACACCTTCTCTGTATGGAGCTCAGCGGTGGGGGACTTTCGCTTCACAGCCAGCCTCCTTTGAGGGGGATCTCGCTGACCGTCGATGACGAGTTCTCGGGATAGCCCCACAGGTCGCAGGCGGTCCGGATCGCGGCATCGGCCTGGCTGCGGCCTTGCTCATCCCAGCCGAACAGATCGACGATGCGGTGCGGCGCCGCGAGTAGCCGGATCATGGTCGAGCCGGTCGCGGGATCTACGGCGGAGGCACCGATGTGGGTGACGGCGGCGGCCATCCGTACCCGGGCGCGCGCTCCGTTGCCGTCGTACGTGTCACTGATCTTGTCGTGCAGATAGCCGAGGTAGTGGGCTGGTCCGAGGGCGAGTTGGGCCTCTTCGGCTGCCTCGCGCTCCAGGGTGGCTGACGGATCGTCGTGGTCTTCGTCTTCGACCTGGCCGCCGGGCAGCACCGGCAGCATGTGCGTGGTGTCGATCAGGACGATGCAGCGGCCGTCCGGGACGAATAGCCATCCCCAGGACTGCGTGACTTTGAGATTGTCGGGTACGTCCTCGGCCTCGTGCCAGGGCCATTCCATCGAGTGGCGGCGCCGGGCCAGGGGACCGATGCGCTCTAAGGCGGGCAGCGTGAGTTCAGGTTCGGGCAACGGAATCTCCTCGGTGGCGCGCGGTCGGCGATCAGGGCAGTTCAAGTTGGGTTGGCGCACTGGCCCGTGGGCGCCTGCTGGAGACGCGGATGAGGGAGGTCAGGCTGGTGATGGCGTGTCTGCGGGCGGCCTCGGTCAGCAGCGTGCGGAACAGAGAGGCGGTGACGATCACGTCGTCCATCGCCCGATGCCGGTGCGGAGGTTGAGGGATTCCGTAGCGGGCCAGGAGCGCGTCGAGGTCGTACGCCGGCAGATCCGGGGCGAGGTGCTTGGCGAGCAGCCGTGTGTCCACGATCCGGGTGTAGGCGAGCCGCGGGCACGCCTCTCGGTATGCGTAGATGAAGTTGCCCTCAACCGGGGCGTGGTGAGCCACTAGCAGCACGGGCCGCGGCGGCAGTTCCTCGTCCAGCGTGCGCAAGACGGTCGTGGCCGGTGAGGCGTCGGTGACATCCTCCGGTGTGATCCCGTTCTGCTTCGCGCCGAACGGCGTCACGGGAGCATGCGTGGGCGGGCGGATCAATGACTGGAATGAGAAGCCACTGCGTACCGGACCGCAACCCGGTTCGTGTTTCAGCCCTAGGGCAGCGACTTCGATCGGCTCGGGAGCAGCGCCCTTCGGGGTGGTGCCTTCGAAGTCGATCACCACGAAGTGGGTGTCCTGGAACGCCGGATCCTCGGCCAGTCGTCTGCGGCCAGGTCTGGTGGTGTCGGTCATCGGTGCTCTCCCGGGAGGGGAGCTGAGGTTCTGAGCGTGTCCTCGAGGTCGTCGAGACTGTCGAGGAGGCGACCAATGCTGGCCTGCCGCTCTCGCCAGTGCCGCTTCAGGTCGACCTCGGCCTCGTACGGCAGGTCGTATTCGGCGGTGGTCGAACCGTAGAAGCTGAACAGCATGTAGAGCAGAGCGATCCGACCGCAGGCCAGAACATCGTTCAGGGGCAGGGTGGGGTTTTCTGAGCGGTACGCGGACACCATCGCGGTCGCGCAGGCCAACCACTGATCGCTCGTGGCGACTGTGCGGGGGTCGAAAGCTGCACGGCCCAACTCCCAGGCGGGAATGGCCTGGGCGCTGCGGAAGTCGATGATGCCGGTGACGACATCGGTCAGGACCAGCATGTTGGGGCGGACGAAGTCCGCGTGAAGTGCCTGCGTCACCAGATGCTGGGGCAGACCGTCGCGGAGCCGGCCGACGTGCTTGGTCAAGTCCTGGCACCGCTGGTCGAGCTGTGCACGGACTTGGGGCAGATCGTCGTCACCTTGCAGCCTCGCCAGAGACAGCGCGCTGTCGCATCGTGCCACGGCGTTCGTGACGGGCTCGGTGAGCCAGCGGGACTCCTGCACGCGCTCTGGCATCGGGTAGGCGGCCAGGACCCGGTGCATCTTCCCGAGCACCATGCCGATGTGTTCCGCGCGCGGCACCGTCATCGCCCCGGTGGCCACGCGACCGGGAGCCTCATCGACCACTGCCCAGGCGCTTCCCTCGGCGATAGCGACTAGGTCACCGTCACGGTCGGGCCACACGCGCGGCACAGGGAGATCAGCGGCCCGGCAGAACTCCGACATATCCCATGCCGAGCGAGCCGCACTCACGTCGGCGCTCGACGCATACTCTTTGACGAACAACCGGTGCCCACCGTTCGTCAACACGCGCCGGTTGATGGTGTCAGTCCCTATCGGAACCTTCTCGACGGCCTCGACCGTCAGCCCGTAGCGGTCCGCCAATACTTCGACGGCCAGATCGTCACCCCAGACGTCGGTCATCCTGTTCACCGCTTTCCGTATGGCGAGGGTCGTCGGGCGGTGAGCAGCGTGAATGCGTTGTTCTCCAGGAGCACGCCGTCGGTGGCGAAGTGCGCCAGGACGGTATTCACCGCGGACTCGAAGTTCTCCCGACGCTCTCCGAAGAGATGCGGGGCCGCGAACGATGTCGAATACAGGTAGCCGATGACCTTCTCCGGGATCCAGGTCCGGCGGACGGGGACCACCGTCTCGGTGACCTCGCTAAACGGGGAAGCACGGAGCACTTCAGCGTGCGGTGGCCCGGCTGTGTCGAAGGTACGGGTGCCAGCGCGGCGCTGCGCGCCGAGGAAGTCCTGCACGACGCCTCGAACCGCACGCTGCCAGGGATTGTCAGCGGTCCACAGGCTGCGGTCGCTGAACACAGCGACGACACCGTCCGGTGCAACGTACTCACTGAGCCGACTCAGGACAGTCGGTTGATCCAGCCAGTGGAAGACGCGGCAGAACGTCACCAGATGCGGCTGCCAGCCCACAGCCGGAGTGAACTCCTCAGCCAGCCCGTGGTGCAGAAGCAGCCGGCTCTTTGGCTGAACGAGTGGCCGCAAGAACGCCTCTGCTGCCGTGACCATGTCCGCGTCTGAGTCGACCGCGACGATGTCACTGAACAGGTCCAGTAGGGCCTCGACGACCAGCCCTGGGCCCGTGCCGATGTCGAGCAATCGCCGAGGGGAGCCGGTGGGGGTGATCCGATCCAGCAGCGTGGTCAGTTCGTGGGGGAGTTCAGGCCTGAACTGCTGGTAGAACTCCGAGGTGCCGGTGAAGGCGCTCATCGCCACCTGCCCTCCGGAAGCCCAGCGTGGTGCTCGCCTTCGAGGTGCAGCAGCATGGTGTGGGCTTCGTCGACGGATTCAATGTCATGGTGCTCGATGCCCCAGCTCAGGGCGCTGACCGCATCAAGCGCGGCATACGCGGAGCACGCCTGGCGCTCATCAATGGTGAGCGCGCGTCCATAGCCCGTCTGGAACGCTGATTCTAGGTCTGGGCGTCCACGCAGGATGCGATATGTCAGGCGAGGCAAGTCCCGCCATGCGGCCGCCTCGACACAGGCCCGCTCGAAGTCGATGATCCGCAAACGTTGTTCGGCCTGATCCCACAGCCAGTTCCGAGGCATGAAATCTCCGTGCGACACCACCCAGGGGAGTCTCGCGGGGGGCCTGCTGGTGAGTGAGCGGAGCATCGCCATGTCATTGGCTGTCAGGTGCAGGCCGGCGTTGGCGAGCATCTTCTCGACGCCCTGCTCCCAACTTGCTGTGCTCGTCGCCGACTCGGGCCCTACGGGATCTGCGGCATTCAGTCGCGCGAGGAGCTGGCCGGCCTGGCGGTACGCCTCCCGCTCCTCTCTTGCGTCCAGCCGGAGATGCCGGAGAGGACGGCCGGGCACCTTGGTGATCACGATGGCGCGCGCCTCGTCATCCACGGCCTCCAGAATGGGAGCCCGGTCCTGTCCGAGCGCAGCAGCCCAGCCTTGCTGGTAGGCGCGTACTTCACGCCGGTGCAGCTTGGGCCCTGGGTTCAGTTTGGCGACCCACCGACGCCCGTCCGGGTCTTCGACCTCCCACACGAAAGGCCGTCCATCGCCAGGCGACGAGTGATCGGCGACGACGCTGAAGCGGCTGGTCACCGACGCCACCAAGCGGTGGACTGTCTCGGGCATGTCGGTCACAGTGGTACGTCCTCCCGTATGTGAAACCAAAGCGCGCCACCATGCGTGATCGATTGAGCGCGAACGGTGATGTCTCGTGGGTGTGTAGCTTGCCAACAGCCACTGACAATCGACCCCGAGCAGGATCTGGGCGGGCCGAACAGGGCGGTGCCAGAGTCCGCTGACGCGCTCCGGACCGGGTGGTGACGGGGAATCAAGGATGTGGCGGAAAGCCTGCGTTCGCACATCCGCCTGGTGATATCACTGGGGTGATTGCGCCCAACGCAGATCCCGGCCAGGATCTCCGCTCTGGTGGGAGGCGGTAGTGGCACGCGACGAAGAACGGCGATGCACCCGGTGCGGGAATCCCCTGAGTCGGTACAACAACGATGAGCGATGCGCCGCGTGTACCCGCTCCGCCGAGACCGAGCCCGCAGCACCGCCGCGGGTGCCAGACCATGTGTGGGCGAACCCTGACGTATCCGCGGCCCTAGCCGCCTGGGACTTCGGCACGACCTTCCGGCTGATCCGGCAGATCGCCTCCCTGCGGCAGGAGGACATGTCGACGATCACCGGCCTGAGCCAGTCGTTTCTCTCGACACTCGAGTCAGGTACACGCCGCCTCGTCAACATCGACAAGATCATCACCGTCCTGCAGCAAATGGAAGTCCCCCCGCACATCGCGCCGACCCCCGTCCCGGGAACTGCCACCCCGCACGGGCTTCAGATCCACGCCGCGCCCACTGCGATCTCCATGCCTGTGTGGGAGAGCCCGCTGGATATCGCGAAGAGGCTCAGCAACACGACCTCCTCCAATGTTGATCCGGCCACGGTCGGACTCTTGGAGCAAGGCGTGGCGGATCTCGTCGACCGCTATGAGGCCGAAGGCCCTCAACGCTTGGCTCCTGAGGCCGTCGACCTGCGCAACTTCATCCAGGACCGGCTGGATGGCCGACAGCCACCGCGCCAGCGCGAGGCGCTCTTCCGGCTCGCGGCGCAAGCATCTGGACTACTCGGCTATATGGCCGTGAATGCCGGCCGGGAAGCACTGGCGGACGCCTACTGCGCGGAGGCCGAAGAACTGGCGAAGGAAATCGCCGATCACGAGCTGATCATGTGGACGCACGGCACGCGATCACTCAACGCCTACTACGCAGGCCACTACGACCAAGCCGCTCGATGGGCCGCCACGGGACTCGCGATCGACCCGGCCCACCCACAAGCCATCCGCCTCCAGTCCAACGGACTCGCCAGAGCACTGGGCAAACTCGGCGACCGCGCCGGAGCCGAGCGCGCGATCGCAGCAGCAGAGGACCTGAGCCGCCAGCACACCGTGTCCGCGGGACTGACTTCCTGTATCTCCTTCGAGCCGTACGGCAGGGCCCGGACACTGGCCAACGCCGCGACCGTCCACGTCGCGCTCGCCAACGCCCCACGCGTCCTCGCCTACGCCGACCAGATCGACGAACTCATCGAACAATCCGACTCCGCCTGGAGCCGGGCACTCGTCCGCCTCGACGTCGCCACCGCTCTCCTCGCAGGCCCTCGTCCCGACGTCGAGCACGCAATGGTCCTGGGCCGGCAAGTCCTCGAAGCCGGTGGAGGGCCCCCGATCCGCTCCGTAGTGCAACGCGCAGGCGAACTCCATGCCCAGGCCAACGACTGGAACACCCTGCCCGTCGTCAGGGAGTACGCCGACGCCCTACGCTCCTGGCGGACCGACCCCCAGACCAGGGACTTGGCGAAGCCTGCAAAAATGTCCCCGCCGACGGAGCACACGAGAGGGGCAGCGGATGCAGCTCACGACCGACCCGGGCGCATTCCCTCCCACCCCTCCACCCAGCACCACTGACGCATCAGCAATCGCAGACCACGACTGGGCCGCCTTCGCCAACGTCGAGGAGATGACCAACCACTGGGACCGGCCCGGCTGGACCTCCTCGACCCGCGCCTACTACTGGATGCTCACCTTCCCCGACGCGGACCTGCTCATCGATCAAGCACGGCACTGCCAGAAGGAACTCCGGCCTCTCGGCTTCGACGACGTTGACGAAGATGCCCTCCACCTGACGCTGGGACGCATTGGCACCGTCGAGCAGGTAGCCCCCGGCCAGCTACACCGCTTGATCGCTGCCGCTCATGCAGCACGACCCGAGGCGTTCAACCTCCGCGCGGTACCACTCACAGCCTCCCGCGGCGCGATCCGCTACAGCGTGGCCCCCTGGATCTCCACCATCGACCTGCACGCCGCCCTCAGCAGAGCTGGCTCCGTGGTAGGACTATCGCCGAAGAAGCCGACGTCCGCTCTCCGCCCGCACATCGGCATCGCCTACAGCAACCGCCGCATGCCCGCACACCTTGTGAGAGACGCCGTACTGCCCCTCCGTGCTCTGGACTCCGTGACTGTGCCTGTGCGGCGGGTTCAACTGGTGGAACTGCGGCGTGAAGGACACACCTACCGTTGGGACGTCATCCACGAGTTGGAGCTGCGCTAAGGAAGTCCGCAGGCCTCACCTCGAGCGACTCGTCGAGCCACCCGTAGCACCAGCCAAGCGCGATGAGCTGGACATCGTTCGCGGCCCCCGCGCGATCCCGCAAGAGCTTCAGCCGGTGCTTCGCAGTGCCGCGGGAGATCCGACACGCGTCGGCAATCTCCGGGATTGCTGCCCCTGAAGCGACCAACTGGACCATCTGCAACTCGATCTCGTCCGGGATGCCGTCGAAGGTAGCCTGCTCGGGGCGCGGAAGCTGCTGGGTGCGATACGCGATGTGCAGGAGCGGGGCGCGCCCGCTCACACCGGTCCGGCGCCCCATCGCTTGCACTTGGGTGGCCAGGGTGCCGGTAGTGATCTCCAAGTCGAGGGCCACGCTCGCGCTACTGGCGCCGGTCGCCAGCTTGGCGAGGATGCGCAGGTGGGCCGGGGTGAATCGGTCAGGCACGGCGTAGCGATGTGTGGTCATGCGAGGTAGCTCTTCTCTCATGGTGATGATCGTCCGCACGAACATGGTGTGCTCTGGCAGCGAACGATCTGCCTGGACACGGCACTGAGCCTGCGGACCGACCTCTGACGCTGGTCGCTCCGCAGGCCTCAGAACATCAGATGCTCGACCTGCCCGTCACCGGGCCGCCTGGTGCGGTGCGCGGGTCACGGGAGTGGCATTCCGCGAGTGGCTCGGGTTGAGGAACCACTTGCGGGCAGATACGAGCCACCAGGTACCGGAGAAGACCAGGACCACGCCGACGGCGACGGGCGCGTAATTGAACGTCTCCAAGGACACCGGGGAGACCTGGGGCAGCATAAACAGGACCGTGATCACCACGACCCAGAGCACCGCGATCACCCCCACGGGCCTCGACCAGCGCCCCAGATGCCAAGGCCCCCGGTGGAAGCCCTCACCTTGGCGCAGCCGGAGAAAAGTTGGGACGACGTACGCGATGTAGAGGCCGATCGTCGCGATCGAGGTGACGGCTGCGTATGCAGTGACGTTGTACAAGTACGGCAGGCCGAGGACGAACGCCCCGCCGGCCGCGAGCCAGACGGCGTTGGTCGGCGTCCGGGTTCCCGGGTTCAGCTTGTGCCAGACCTTGGAGAGCGGAAGTGCTCCGTCGCGCGAGAAGGCATAGATCATGCGGCTGTTCGCGGTCACCGATGCCATGCCGCAGAACAGTTGGGCGCCGATGACGATGAGGAGCATCATCTCGCCGGTGCTCGCGCCGAGCGCGTCCATAAAGATCTGGGCCGGAGGCACCCCGGTCTCTGAGTCGAGAGCGCCGCTGTAGGACTGGATGGCGTAGGTCAGGCCGAAGAGAAGAACGAAGCCGGCCACCCAAGAGACGAGGATCGACCGGACGATTCCCTTGGGTCCTTCGACGGAGGCGTTCTTCGTCTCCTCGGTCATGTGCGCGGACGCGTCGTAGCCGGTGAACGTGTACTGCGCCATCAACAAGCCGATGAGCCCGACATAGACGGCGGAGCCCCAGCCGGTGTTGTTGACGAACTCGGTGAACACGAACCCGGGGGACTGGTGCCTGTCGGGGATGACCAGGAGCGCGCCGACGATCACGACGACGCCGATCAGATGCCACCACACGGAGACGGTGTTGAAGAAGCCCACGATGCGCACCCGGAAAGTGTTCACGGCGGCGTGCAGCAGGAGGATGAGGCCGAAGAGCGTGATCGTGTGGCCTGGGGTGGCGGCATACCCGAACTGAAGATTCAGGTAGGCGTTGAGAAATGAGGCGGCGCCGAAGTCGATGCCTGCGGTGACGGCTATCTGTCCGAGAGTGTTGAACCAGCCAGTGAACCAGGCCCAGGCTGGAGCAGACTTACGTGGGGCGAGCTTGTGGGCCCAGAAATAGAGGCCGGCGGAGGTCGGGTAGGAGGAACAGACCTCGGCCATGGCCAGGCCGACGAAGAGGGTCATCAGCCCGACGAGCACCCAACCCCACATGATCACGGCGGGCCCGCCGGTGTTCATGCCGAACCCGTACATGGTCAGGCAGCCGGACAGGATGCTGATGATCGTGAACGAGACGGCGAAGTTCTGACGCCCAGACATGGACCGGTCCAGGGTCTGACTGATGCCGAGCTCAGCCAGACGCTCCTCTTCGGTCTGTGTGACGCTCGGGATGTCCAATGGCATGACGGTGACCTTCTTCCGTGATGGCAAAAGCAGGGTGAATAGGGGCTGTTAGGGCTCGACCACGCGGATGCCTAGGGCGCTGATGCCTTGATGGCCCATTTCCGGTGGCGTGTGAAGAGCGTTTGCGCTTCCCCGCAGTAGCTCCACGGAATATCCGTGGCGTACGGGCCTATGGTGTCGAATATCTCCGCGGCTTCCCTGTGCTGGCCCGCGAAGGACAGGGCATGGACGAGGTAGTTGGCGTCCTCGTGAATGGCGGCATGAGGGCTCAAGGGGGCCCGGAAATCCCACCAGTTCGCCCACGCCTGCTGTGTCGAAGGGTTGTCCGTCCAGGGGTGAACCGTCAGCCCATACCGGTGCCCTTCCGTCTCCATCCGCACGCGATGGGATTCGGCGAGGGCGACCAAGGGCAGGGTGTGAATCGGCAAGCCGCGGGGCGCATGAGCGCACTGCTCCTGTGCCCAGTGGAACATTTCGCCCGCTATGCCGTGCCATGCGGGGAACATGTAGGTGAGGAGCTCGTGGTGTGCCTCCCTGTTCCACGGGTCACGCACTACCAGTTGCTCCCACACCTTCTGTACGGTCGCTCGCCATTGCCGGTCACGGTCTGGAGAGTGGTAGCGCAGGAGGGCGAGCATGACGACGTACGGCGCCGGATCGGGGGGAAGGGCTTCGCAGGCGGCGTCGCACGATTCCCACGCCTGTGCCATCTCCGCGTTGTTACCTTGTCCCCGCGGGCCGGCCATCGACCGTAAGGCCTGGACGGTGGCCAGAAGCGACAGGGCGTGGGGAGATCGAGGTTCGGCCTGAGCCCAGGTGTCGGCGAAGGTCAGCCGCGCCCCGGCGCGGGCCAAGGCCTGGAGGCGGAAGATGCGCCGGTCCCAGTTGCTGCCGGTCGCGGCCAGCAGTTCCCGGACACCTTCCCAGCGGCCCATCGCTGCGTCCTCCATGACCGCCCGGAGCGGGGTGTCGTCTCGCGCCGGATGCCGGTCAAACGCTGATGTATGTCTCATGGCTATTCCGGCACCCTTGCTTTGGAAGGGTGCAGCGATGATTCGCCGCGCTTCGTGGCGACTTTGGCGAACATCTTGAGTCCTCCGAGATGCGTACGCGACTGCGGGATCCAACGTAGAAGTGCGGTAAGGCGAACCATCAGGTGGCCGACTCACAGTGATTGCCGCGCTGTTAGAAGTTGATCTCGCCGATCATCTCCGCCACGCGTGACGTGGCTCGGGCAATCGTCGGCGCGACCGATGAGCTGGCCAGGTAGAAGCCCAGAAGAACGGAGATGATCGCGTGTCCGGCGTTCAACCCGCCCTTCTTGATGAACAGGAAGACGAGGATGGCCAGTAGTACAACGGCGGAGATGCTAATGGCCACCGGTACCCCCCCGGTCAGCACCAGACGTTGAGCCGTCGAAAGGGCGCGAGGATCGAACGGGCGGTTTGGCCCGTCCGGTCTCTCGCTGCTGATGAGGAGCTAGCACGCGTTCTCCCGTGCATCTCGACGTGTCGTTACTAACCCGCGACCGTGCGGCAGTTCGGTCAGGATTGGTCGAAGCCCAAGACTCGTCGATGCGGCGTTGTTGCGCACATTTCAAGAGTGATATCGCTGAGGCGATTACCCATGTTGCCGCCGATGCTGAACCCTCCAGCCTGAGCATCGTTGTGGCCAAGTGCAGCCCACCTCGCGGCTATGAATGCCTGGGAACTCGCAAATCGGCCGCTGTGGAAGTCTGTCACCAGGTCGTCGTGTCGGCAGCGAGCTACCCGTCATGATGGCGATCACCGCGGGTCCGACAACACGCATCGACATGTTCCACGGCCACGGCCTGGTCCCACCGCGGGCGCAGGCAGCGCCATTCCGCCGGCGCCCTTGAAGCATTTGGCCGAGGCGGGCAGGCGACGGATGTGACAGCGTCCCGAGTGGCTGTCCTACCCGACATCCTCTACGCAGTGAACACGAGTTCCGACTCGGCAAGGATGTCCCGGCCGAGGACTGCCAGGTAGACCTCATCGACAGTGCCGTACGAGGCCTGGGTGACGTCGAGCCCCAGAGCCGCAGCTGCCTTGTGCACCGAGTTCTCGTCTGGTCCTTCGACCTCAAGGAATGTGGGAAGGTCGGGCCAGGTGTCGATGTCGAAGGCGACGCTGTTGAGTTTCCACTCCTCGCGGTAGTTCTCCTGGTAGCGCAGAGCGGTGAAGCCCATCGCCTCCAGCAGCGTCTTCGTCGAGTCGAAGTTGCCGACCTCGACCTCGGCTTCGAGAGTGGTGTCGATTGCCGACACGTTCGACGTCACCTGTTTGTAGGTGAGGAATGTCCTCTCGCCCTGCTGTCGGAGGCGGAGCCAGCCACCGCGGGCCTCGATGTAATTGTTCTTAAATACGATTCGCCGCATGAGCGTGCGGGGCATCGCGCAGACAGCCGATTGGGACGTCAGGTACTCGGTGATCTTCGACGGGTCGATTTCGAGGAACCGTGCTTCGAACTCAGTACGCATCTCTCTCTTCCTGCTCGTGGCCTGCGCTGATCAGGGCCGGGGTGGCGGACGTGCGCAGGAGTTGCTCGTCGGGGTACTCGAGGGAAGAGCGGCGGGTACGCCTTCCACTCTCTTGGCCGGCAGGGGAACAAGTGCTGCAACACGGCTTCCTCCGGGAAGGTGCCTCAATAGCGCCTTCGAGGCTGATGAAGCGCGAACGGTCATTGCCCTCTGCGGTTGCCTCTGACTTGTTGTGCCGGACTGGCGGAGCCAAGGACGACCAGCACCGACTTCCGGATCGGTTCTGCTCGTTTGGCGGTGGACAACGGAGGCTCCGATGGCAGAAACCATCGACGAACATGCGCGATGGCCGCAGCATCCCTGCGCTCTTGCATGGCCAAATGAGCACAATCACGCGCTTCGTCCCCGCCTGCGTGCTGCAAGAGCCCTCAGGCTGGCGGGCAAAGGGCCCGTGCGCACATTCCGTGGGTGATATCACTTGAGTGATTCCGGTTGTGGGCATGGAAGTTGAGGTCATATGCCGTCGCCGAACGGGGAGGCATGACGTGTTGCAGCAGGCGCCAAGGCGCTGTGAACAGTGCAGCTATCCACTGAGTCGGTACAACCCAGAGAGCTACTGCTCTTCCTGCGAACGTTCCAGGGCTGCTGCGGTCCAGCATGCCCTGAAGGTGCCAGACCGGGTGTGGAGCGACCCGGATGTCCGCCAGGCACTCGCTACCTGGGACTTTGGCAAGGCAAGCCGTCTCGTACGCCAACGAGGCTCCCTGCGGCAGGCCGACTTAGCGCAACTCACTGGACTGGGGCAGGCGTTCCTATCCATGCTGGAGGCAGGCAACCGCCGCCTCACCCACATAGACAAGATCATTGAGTTCCTGACAGGACTTGGTGTCCCGGCGGACCTCGCTCCCGTGTCACTCCCACGCACTGCTGCTGGCAGGCCTCGGCAGGAGCCCACCGACCTACTCGGAGGGGACCTTGACTCTGCTTTGCCCTGGACAACGCACCGTATGGTGACGGCACTGGGCACCGCAGTTGGAGGTAGCGAGATGGACCGCCGACAATTCCTCGCCGTGAGTGGTCTTTCGCTCACCGCTCTTGTGCATCAATGGAGCACAGCCGAGGCCGAGCCACTAGTCCGAGCAGCACGGGGTAGTCGCCTTACCAATGACCTGCTCGATACCTTGCAAGCAACCACCGACAGTCTTCGCACGATGGACGCGAGCGCCGGCAGCGGCACCCTTGCAGATCTCGGTGACGCGCACCTGCAGTTTCTGAAACGTCTCTTGCAGCAGGCAACGTACGACGACGCAACTGGGCAACGTCTCGCAGCTATTGTCGCCGACACCGCTACTCAAACTGGATGGTTCACTTTCGACTCAGGGGAACACAACCGAACCCCCGCCTACCTGCTGGCTGCACTCCGTGCCGCCAAGGCATCCGGGGACATTCGCCTCGGAGCTGGCGCGCTGTCTTACATAGCGATCCTCGGCTACTCAACCGGGCAACCTGGTGACGCCGTTACTGCCGCACGAGCTGCTCGAGAGAAGATCAAGGGGCTAGGTACCCCCGCACTTGAAGCCATGCTGCTCACTAGGCAGGCCCGCGGACACGCCAAGCTCGGAGAGCGTCAAGCTGCGTATTCCGCGCTCGGGCGGGCTGCTGAACTCTGCGCTCAGGGCCGCTCGGAGCGAGATCCGCACTGGTTGTACTGGATCAATGAGGGCGAGATCGATGGGCAGGCCGGCAGTTGCTACGTCGACCTGGGCGACCCGCAACGTGCCGTGACCAGCTTCAACCAGGCTCGGGACATACTCCATCCGGCGCGCACCAAGGGTCTATTTCTGTCGAGAGCGGCTGCTGCCTACATCGAGCAAGGAGAGGTTGAAGCTGGATGTGTGACCGCGCATGAAGCCCTGGACCTTGCAGAACGGCTCCAGTCAGCCCGCCTGAACGAACACATCGAGACCATGCTCAACGCGATCACGCCAGTGACGCACGCACCGTACGCTCGGGACCTACTGGAACGTGCCGCCGCTGTGACGGGAGCAAGGAGCCGAACGTGATCGGGGCCAAGCAGATCCTGGTGTTGTGGGACATCGACCGAACACTGCTGTACGTCGGTGACATCGACCGGCAGGTGTATCGCGAGACCTTTGCCGAAGTCGTCGGCCGACCGGCCGAGCGCCTCCCGGCGCGCGGGACTGGTGTCACCATGCCCCTCGCGATCCGCGCACTACTCTTGGACAACGGCGTTCCCGAGAACGAGGTGCCTGAGCTGCTGCCGCGGATGGTGAAGCTGCTACCTGAGCGTCTCGCCGCTCATGCAGAAGCCCTTCGGAAGCAGGGAGTGCTCATGCCCGGAGCTGTGGTGGCGCTACAAGCAGTACACGAACACCCCACTTGTGTTCCGACTGTCGTCACCGGCAACCTCAAGCCGAACGCGCTACAGAAGCTCGCAGCCTTTGATCTCGACGGCTACCTCGACGCTGAAATCGGTGGGTTCGCCTCCGATGATGACCACCGGCCCGCGCTCGTCGCCGTCGCACAGAAACGCGCTCAGGCCAAGCACGGCGCTGTCTTCACCCGCACGAATACCGTGATCATCGGAGACTCCCTCGAGGACGTCCGAACGGGGCTCGAAGGCGGAGCCCTAGTCATCGGGATCGCCTCCGGGAAGACCACGACCGAAGAACTCAAAGAGGCGGGCGCGGACGCCGTCTTCGACAGCCTCAAGGACGAAGTGCGACTGTTGGCATTTATCAACTCCCTTACGGGTAAAGGGTGCTGAACGAACGATCGTGCTTGCGGATTGCTCCATTGCGGACCTGGAGCTGTCGATCTCCCTAGAGGAGACAGGTCACTGTCACGGTTCGGCCATCCAATCCTCGATGCCGCGAAGTGCCCGGGCGAGGACATCGTCGGGAGCTCCGGACGAACGGAGTGATGTACTGGCAAGTGCCCCCAGTTGCGCATCTGGCAGCGCCAGATGCGAGCGCGCGAGCTGATATTCCGTGAGCAGGCTGGTCCCCAGCAACAGCGGATCGTCGGAGCCCAGGGAGCAGCGCACCCCGGCCTCCAGGATGTGTGGCAGCGGATGCTCTTCGAGGTGCTTGACGACTCCCAATGCGTAATTGGACGTCAGGCACACATCCAAGGTGATCTGTTCGTCGGCGAGGCGATCCAGAAGTGCGCGGTCTTCAATGGCGCGGACACCATGGGCAATTCGGTCCGGGGTCAGCACGTCGAGTGTGCTGGCCAGACTTGGTGGGCCCGAGAGTTCGCCTGAATGGGGCGCAATGATTAGGTCCGCGTCCCGGGCGATCGCGAAGGATTCTTTGAATGTGGCCGGCGAGTTGGCTGACTCATCTCCGGTGAGTCCGAAGGCCACTACGCCGCGGCCTGCGTATGCGGCGGCCAGTTGCGCGAGGCTGGTGGCTTGGCGAGGATCACGGTTGCGGCTGGCGCCGAGGGTGAGTCCGAAACCGACACCGAGGGGCTTTCCTGCCGCGAACCCAGTCTCCAGAACCAGATCGAGCACCTCCTCAGCCGAGCCGAGAAGGGGGGCATAGGTGGTTGGGTTGAAGTGGGGTTCGATCCACACGGCCCCGGATGCCGCCGCGTCCTCGACAACTTCGCGTACGAGTCGGCGCAGATCGGTTTGCGTGCGGATCAACTTGACGATGGCTCGGTAGCAGTGCTGGAACTGGTCGAAGGAGCGGTAGTAGCCGAGCTGCGGAGTTGGCTCGCCGCGGGACTCCGCCAAGTCCGCGAAAGTCTGGGACCGCATGCCGCCTTCGAGATGGAGATGGAGATCAGCCTTGGGCAACCGCGCCAGGCAGCGGCCAGTCGCGGTGATCTTGCCGGAGGCTAAGGGGTTCTGGGCCAAGGCTGTGTCCTCGCGGGAAACGCGGTCAGTGGGCGGGGTGTCACAGGCGCTCAATGTTCGCGCCGCTCAGGCGAGCCCGGCAGTCCAGGGCGTGGGCCGCGTGTCGCTCGACGAGCTGGAGGTCGAATGCATCGTGATCGGTCAGCAGGACCACGGCGTCGGATGCCGCCAGGTTGGCCGCTGTGAGGTGGGCATGGTGAGCGTGTGCATCCAGGTCGAAGGGTTCCTCGACATGAGGGTCGACCACCTGGATCTGCGCTCCCTGGGCGATCAGGAGCCGCGCGATGGTGAAGGCGGGAGAGTGCCGGGTATCGCCGGTGTTGGCCTTGTAGGCGAGGCCGAGGAGGAGGATTCGCGAGCCCTTGACCGGCAGGCCGCGGCGGTTGAGCGCCTCGGTCAGACGTTGTACGACGTGGGCCGGCATTGAGGTGTTGATCTCGTCAGCCATTTCGACGAGGCGCAAGGCGCTGCCTGTCTGGCGCCGGACCTTCCAGGACAGGTAGGTGGGGTCGATCGGCAGGCAGTGTCCGCCGACACCGGGGCCTGGAGTGAAGCGCATGAAGCCAAAGGGCTTGGTCGCGGCGGCGTCCAGCGCCGCCCAGATGTCCGTGCCCAGTTGCCGGGCGTAGGTGGCGACTTCGTTGACCAGGGCGATGTTGACCTGGCGGAAGGTGTTCTCCAGGACCTTCGCCAGTTCGGCGTCGCGTATGGAGGCGACTTCGACGACGGTGTCGACGAGGCTGGTGTAGAACGCGCTGATGGCTTCCAGAGAGGCTGTGTTGATCCCAGAGACGATCTTGGGTGTGTTCTGGAGGGTCCAGGTTCGGTTGCCGGGGTCGATGCGTTCCGGGCTGTAGCCCAGGTGGAAGTCCGTGCCCGCGGTGAGTCCAGACGCGGCCTCCAGTAAGGGTTTCAGGACGTCCTCGGTGGTTCCGGGGTAGGTGGTGGATTCGAGGACGATGATGCAGCCGGGCCGCATGTGCGGGGCGAGTATCTGGCCAGCGTGCTCAACCGCGGAGAGGTCTGGCACGCCGTCCCGCAGCGGAGTCGGCACCGCGATGACCGCGACGTCGAACCCGGCCAGGTCCCCCGGGCACGCCGTCGGCGTGTACCTGCCGCTGGTCAGGACGGCCGTGATCTGGTCCGCTGGCACGTCTGGACTCAATGGCTCTGCTGCCTGGAGCCGTTTCACGCGTCGGACGTCGGTATCGAAACCCACGACACGGTGGCCGACCCGAGCTGCTTGGATGGCCAGAGGAAGGCCGACATAGCCTTGGCCGAGTATGACCGTGCGGCGCGGTCGGAGAATCGCGTCAGCCACTGGCGATCACTCGACCGGCAGGGGCAGATCGGCGGCCAGCAGGCGCTCATGGAGTTCTCCGAGGGCCGTGCGGTTGCTGTCGAACCGCAGCACCTCCTGGGCTGCCTTGTAGTCCAACCACTGGACGGCGGTGTGCTCGTGGGAGATCTTGATCTCGATGTCTGTGAGGTCGGTGGCGAACGAGTGCTCCGGTACGACGTAGGTCCCGGCTGGCCAGCTGTCGCGATCGGCGAAGAACCGCGCTGGGACGCTGGCCGTGGTCTGCAGCGGGTACAGCGGGACCGGCCGGTCGAGGCCGAGCTCTTCACGGGCCTCACGTGCGGCGGCCTGCTGCGGGGTCTCGCCAGTCTCGCCGCCGCCGGCCACGGCCTGCCATACGTTCATGTCCTCGCGTCGCAGCACAGCGAACTCGATCTGTTCGCCGACTCGGCGGAACGGCACGACGAGGATCTGGAAGGGGGCTCGGGTCATTGGGGGTACTCCTTGACCAGTGATCGGATGAGACGCAGGGGGCGGGCGGGCCGGCGCTGTTCTTGGCGCAGTTGGTGACGGTTCTCGTGGATCTTCTCCACAGCGCGCACGACATCGGCGAGTTCCTTCGGTCCCTCGAGCAGCAATCCTGATCCGGCTGCCTGCCCGAGCAACACCAGCGTGGAACACGCCGCGCGTGCTTGCTCGGCTGAGACGGTCCGTGAGCTGGAGTAGTCGCGGTTGGTGATGTCGGCGTAGATCGGTTCATCGGGGCAGGCGATGAGGTCACGAGTGGAGACAGGTATGCCCTCTGCCCGCAGCGCGGCGCGGAAGGCCCCGGGTGAGATGCTGTTGGCCTCGTCGTTGAATGCTTCGCCGTCGAAGGTGAAGGCGAAGGAGAACCGGCCGTGCGCGGTGACCCGCGGGTCGAGAGTCGCGGGCACGGGCGTCAGCCCGGGCAGACTGGACAGCGCCGATGCCAGGAATGCCGCGCCTTTCGCCTTCGCCGCCAGGTGGGGCTCCAGTCGTTTCAACTGGACGCGCAGGACAGCGGATTGGAATTCGCTGAGACGCAGGTTCCAGCCGAGTTCGGGGTGATGGGCGACCCCGCGAGGGCGGCCGTGATCTCGCAGGGAGGCGATGCGTGCGGCGAGTGCATCGTCATGTGTGACGACTGCCCCGCCTTCGCCTGCGGAGATGTTCTTGGTGCTGGCGAAGCTGAACACGCCGATCGTGCCCATGGACCCGGTCTGAGTACCGTTCCAGGTCGCACCGAGGGACTGGGCGCAGTCCTCGACGATCGGAATGCCGTACGTGCCGGCGACGTCGCCGAGGCTGTCCATGTCGGCCGGGTGACCACCAAGGTGAACGGCGACCACTACCTTCGTTCTCTCGCTGATCGCGGCCTTCAGCGAGGAGCCGGTGATCGTGTGGGTGGCGGGATCGGTGTCCACGAAGACCGGCACGCCCCCGAGCAGGGAGACCGCGGTGGCTGTTGCCAGGTAGGTCATCGCGGGGACGATGACCTCGTCTCCTGGCCGTACGCCGAGGGCCTTGAGGGCGATCATCAGTCCGGCAGTGCCGTTGGCGACCACGACTGCATGGGGCACTTGCAGGTAGTCGGCGAGTTCCGTCTCGAAGGCTTCTCCTTGTGATCCGCTGTGGATGCCGCCCCATCGGCGGCTGTCCAGGGCTTCGGCCAGTGCGGCGAGTTCTGCCTGGTCGAACTGCGGCCATGCCCGGAAGGGGCGTGTGCGTAGGGGTGATCCACCGAGGAGTGCGAGAGCTGTCATGGCTGTACCTCTTTCGCGACCGTGCGCAGGAGGCCGCGATGTTCGGTGATCCAGATCAGTTGCTGGTGACGGGTATGGGCGAAGGCTGACATGTCGCGAACCTCGCCCTCGGGCGTAGTGAAGGTTCGGGTCTCGGCCGCTTGGACGGTGATGTACAGGTCGATCATGAGTGCGCGCTCCGCCGCAGGGATCGGCGTGATGGCTTGATAGGCGCTCAGATAGGACCGGAATGTTGAGTCCAGCAGTGGGGCGGGCAGCTCAGGGCTGACGGAGGCAACGTAGGCCCGCATAACCTCGTAGGGGCGCGGGAAGCGGGAGACCTGGTCGAAGTCGATGAACAGTTGCTGCTCCGGGGTGAGGCTGGCGAGTACGTTGTCCGGACGCGCGTCACCGTGGACCCACCTTTTGGGCGCACTCGCCACCGCCTGCGCTCCGAGCCCGAACTCCGCAAGGATCCGCAGACGCCAGCTGACGATCTCGCGGAGGGCCTTGTCTTGAGTCTGTCGCAGAATGTGTTCCAGGCCTGCAGTGGGAGGGTCGGACAGCTCAAGGAAGTTCGTGTGTCGACCGCCGGGCCGGAAACTGTCCAAGCGGGTGTGCAGCGCGGCGAGTGCAGCGGCGAAGTCGGTGAGTCCGGGCGGCTGTGTCGCGTGGATGTACTCGGCGAGCATGTACGTGGCACCGTTGATCTCGGCGGTCAAGTGGCCGTCCGGTGACCGCCGCAGTTGCGGGGCCAGCCCGGCCAGGGCCGCGTGCTGGTGTGCCTGTGCCGCGAGGCGAGTGCGCGCGGTGTCGAAGCGTCTGCCGAACCGTTTGACGGCGAGCGGTCCTTGATCGGTTGGTACCACGGTGGTGACACCGACGTGTCCACCCGGCAGTGGCCGTGCGGGCCCGCTTGCCCGCAGCCCGTACTGGCGCAGGCACGCGGATAGCTCCTCCGCGCCCATGGTTGTCGTCACTTGGTGAGCACCCTGTTTCCCAGGACGAGCAGGTCAAGGCCCGAAGAGTAGAACGTACGGATCGCGTCTTGAGGGCTGCACACGATCGGCTCCTCGGCGAGGTTGAACGAGGTGTTGAGGACGGCACCGACGCCGGTGAGGTCACGGAATGCGGTGATCAGCCGGTGGAAGAGGGGGTTGGTGTCTGCGGTCACGGTTTGCGGCCGAGCGGTGCCGTCGATATGAACCGCGGCCGGGATGAGACTCCGTGCTTCGGTCCGTACGGGCAGGGTTCGCTCCATGAACGGCACGGCGGGTTCCGGGCCGAAGTAGGTGGCGAAGTCCTCGGCGAGTACGGCCGGCGCGAAGGGCCGCCATGTTTCACGGAACTTCACCGCATCGTTCACCTGGTCGCGCATTGCCGCGCTGCGAGGGTCGGCGAGGATCGATCGGTTACCTAGGGCTCGTTGGCCAAGCTCCATGCGGCCCTGGAACCAGCCAACGATCTTCCCGTCGGCTAGTGCACGCGCTGCGGCCTCTGCCGGATCGTCCAGGGCCGGAGCTCGTAGCTTGGCGCGTGACAGCGCCTCGTTGATGGAGGTCTGAGCGAAGGAAGGGCCGTAGTAGTTGTGCGTCATCGCGGGGCCGCGATCCGCGCCGAGCAGGACGCAATGGGTGTAGAGGGCCGCGCCGATCGAGGTGCCGCTGTCATCCGGGCAGCTGGAGATGTAGATCTCGTCGAAAGGGGTCGAGGACGTGATCTTGCCGTTGTAGACGGAGTTCATGAAACTCCCTCCGCCCAAGGCGACCCTTCTTTCTCCGGTCTGCTGATGCAGGTTCACGAGCAGGTACCGCAGTGCGTCCTCAAGCACGTGCTGGACAGCCGCGGCCACATCATGATGCCGACTGGTGATCGCCTCACCCGGCTGCCGTGCCGGGCCGAACCGGCGGACGAACGCCTCGCTGACTGCGCCACGCGAGGGACGAAGGTAGTAGCCGAAGTAGTTGAGGTCGACGCGGATTGTGCCGTCCTCGAAGTCGACGAGGTCGCGGAGCGACTTGTAGGCGGTTGAGTCGGGATCTCCGTAGGCGGCAAGCCCCATGACCTTCCACTCGTCGCGGTCGATCCGAAAGCCCAGGTACTGAGTGACCGCGCCGTACAGCAACCCCACCGAATGAGGGTAGGGAATGGTATCGATGGCGGCGAAAGCGTTGCGGTCCCCGATTGCGCTCAGCGCGGTGCAGTCCTCGCCCCGGCCGTCGACCGTCAGGATCGCAGCCGACTCGAAGGGAGAGAGGAAGAAGGCGTTCGCCGCGTGGGCGTCATGGTGGTAGACGTAGTCGATCTGCAGGGGCTTACCTGCGGTTTGCAGGATCTGCGTCGCGTGCCCTTGGTACGGCGCGTCCACCAGGGTGGCGAGGTTGTTTGGCACCGAGTAGAGCCCCTCGGGGTGCCAGCGGGCGCGCCCCGCGTGGCGACCGTCGGGCACGCTCAGGTCGATCGCCGGGTTCGTACTAACCGCGACCCGGTCCACGCCGCGCAGACCCTCGGGGACAGTCGATAGACAGTAGTCGATGGCGCGGGCGGGAAAGGCCCGCGTGTGCTTGCTCCGGGTGAAGCGTTCTTCGGCCGCAGCTGCCACGACCTGGCCGTCCTCGATCAGCGCGGCTGAGGAAATATGCAGATCACTGGCGATACCGAGGATGCGCATCTTTCTCACTCTCCCACTGCTGTGCGGTATATGAGGTCTTCGAGTAGGCGAACGGTCAGTGGGCCGGCGGCAGGTGGTTGGACCAGACGGTAGGTGGGAATCTGCGGAATCCGCAGTTCGGCCCGGGGCGCCAGGTCGGCCACAGCGGCCTGCTGCGGGAAGACCGCAGCCGGATGGAGTAACAGGTTGCGGGCCCAAACCGCCCTAGATTCAGCTCTGTTGAGCTTCTCCAGGCGGGGTGTGACCGCTCGTGGATCGAGGTGCGGTTCGATGGCCATGCCGAGACGACACCGAGGTATCACCCCACTGTCGGAGGCGGCCGCTAACTCCTGCGGCCGCACCTGGAGACGGGTGCCCGGCTCGTACCGGGCCCCAAGGTCGCCGTACTGCTGCGACCATTTGCGCGTGAGGAACCTCCGCAGCGGGCCTTCGGCCAGAGCGAGCACGCTGCCCGCGCGGATCCCGACCTGGATGGGGAAGCCAAGCGCCACGGTGCGCTCGGATTCCTCCTCGGCGGGCAGCAGGGCGACCTTGTCGTTGCTGACCAGCGCCGTCCCCGGGTGCTCCAGGGCGTGCAGGAGCGTCGTCGTCTTACCGACCGTACGTGCTCCGACCAGTGCCACAGCCGTTCCCTGCAGTACGAAACACGCCGCGTGGAAGAACAGGTGTCCTCTCCCCAGCAGTTCACGCAGGACGAGCGCGCGCAGGATCCGGACCACCACCCGCATGGACTGGGGCCCGGAACCGGTCGGCGACAGGAGGTGGACTGCCGATTGCCCGTCATCCACGAGGCAGATCGTGTCTGGTGCCGTGGGCAGAACGGCTCGCCGCAGCGGCGGGGAGAGCCGTGCCTGATGGACCGAGTGCCACAGTTCCAGGGGTACCTCATGGACAAAGAGCCGTGCCTGGGCCGGGGACTGCTGAGGTCCGAAGTAGCCCTCCGTGTACCACCCGACGTAGTCGACGATCGGCGACGGCGCGTAGATCTCGACCACGGCCTCTGCGACACCGACGTGTTCCCGCCGCAAGGCAGTGGTAGGACGGTGCACCCAGGAGTCGAGTTCCTCGCTCGACAAACTGCCCTGCACGCAGGTCACCCCTCGACCGCGTAGGCGCCGCCGTCCACCAGGTCGGTCACGTGCTCCTCCAACCGATCGATGCCGTCGACCGCCACGACGCTCTTGGCCTCTGCCAGGAGCCGGTTGGAGCGGTTCTTGAATGGGTCGCACACCTTCGGGCAGATCACAGGCAGCCTGCCGCGCAGCTGCCGGCGCAACTCTCCCTCCCAGACCGCGGCGAACGGCCGCTCCAGGGCGCTGCCATAGCTGAAACCGCCCGGGCGGGGGTGGTAGTTGCACGGGTACAGGCAGCCGTCGGAGCCCACCGCGGCCATCAGGTCGGTGATCGAGCATGTCGAGCACGACCGGGCCATCTCGCCGGTCTGACCGACCCGGTGGATCTCGAACAGCCGGAAGGCCTCCGTCTCGAGCTCTCCGCGGACCCGCCCGATCAACCGGGCGGCCTGACGTGCCTGGTCAGGATCCAGCGGACGCTGCCCGGAATTGTCCTGCTTCAAGCGCAAGCTGTCGGCGCCTGCCGCACGGATGAGTCCGGCGGCCGTATGCACCTCGTGGAAGTTCTCCGGATACATGACGAAGGACGTGTTGATCTCCACGTCCGAGCCAGTCTCGGCACGCCGCTGGACAAGCCGCGCCAGATTGGCGAGGGCCCGCTCGAACATGACCTTGCCAGCTGGCCGACCGCCGTACTTCAGCTGGGCGTAGGTCTCCGGTGTTCCCGCATCGATGCTGATGTGCACATATCCGGCTGAAAGCAGGGCCTCGATGCAGGCGTCATCCATCAGCACGGCGTTCGTGAAGATCCCGTAGCGGATGCCACGCTCTGCCAAGAGACCGAATGCCGGTATCAACGCCTTGCGGGCGACGAGCGGTTCGCCGATCAACCCGGAGAACGATACGGCCTCCACCTTGAAGTCCCCCGACTGGTCTTCGCCATTCTGCCGGTAGGGCGCCTTCACCTCGTAGTCGACGATGTCGCCGATAAGTTTGAGCATGTTCGCCGGGTTCGTCAGATGGTCCGGGAGCCTATCCGCGGCACTCTTGGCTGCGTCGAGCATGACTAGCTGCTCGCGCTCGTCGTCCCACAATTCGAGGGGAACATGGTCTCCGATGCACCAAGCGCATCGCAGGTTGCACCCACTGGAAGGATGGATCAGGACCTCGTACGGCGGGACGATCGCCCCCTGCGACACCGCCGCGAAACGCGACCAGTGCCGTCGGAGCACGTCTAGTTCGTTGAAGCGGCCGGGGAGATCGCTGCGAACATACGGGGCGAGCGGATTTGTCCCTGGAGTAATGGCCATGCGTAAACCCCTGAGCGTTGTCGGCTGTTGCCACGCGGATAGCTGCCGCGGCGTCGGAGCCGGGCTGGCGATGCCGTGACAAGCTAGTGGCCCGCTGATGGCGGGGCACATCACTAGAGAGATATGGCTCGCAGGCTGCACTTTCCAGGGCTGATATCACCAGCGTGATACGCGCTTCGGGCCCGCTACTTCACGTACACATCTTCTCCGCGGGTCTCCACATCGATGACCCTCTTGTCTTGGGCCGTGCCCTTGCCCACGAAGCGGCACAGGCCGCCACCGGAACAACGCCCTGTGTCCTGCGCAGTGTTGCTCCGAGCCTCCGCTACTCCCTTCACACCGCGGAGCTGACGAACCTCGTGTGGACGAGGTGCGGGAGCGGACGGGGGACCGCGCCTGGCGCGAGTAGAACCGGCGTACGGAACTCGAACGCTCAATGGCCACCATCGACGCCGTGAGCTGGCAAGACTTTGAGCACCACGTCGCCGAACTGTGCCGCCGAGACGGCTGCACGAACGTCACCGTCACCGGAGGCTCGGGCGATCTCGGAGCAGACGTCGTTGGCACGCTCCCCGACGGCCGGCACCTGGTCGCCCACGTCAAGCATTACGCACCGGTACATCCCCGGCGGCGACATGCAGAAGTTCGACGGCACCGAGACACTCGAACACAAAGCGGATGTGGCGCTGTCCGTCGCCACCCGCCCGTTCAGGGAAGCCGCCCGAGACCTCGCTATGCGGCACGACATCATCGGCATCAACCGCGACCTGTTCGGCGCCTGGAACAGCGGCGCACCCCTGGAACCCCTGCTCCCACTCAACGGAGCCGGTGACGGGCCCAGCCGAAATCCGAAGGCCACCCGCAAGCCGGAGGCGGACACCGCAAAGACCTGCCCGGTGGCGGTGCACAGCTGACTACGCTGCCACCTGGGCACCTCACTCTTGACGGAACGCGCCTACGGGGTCAGGCGGTTCGGGCCGCGGAACAAGAACGTGGCCTCACGGATCGAGTCCAGGCCGAGCATCACCATCAGCACCCGACCAAGCCCCATACCCAGACCGCCGTGCGGCGGGCACCCGAACCGGAACGCGTTCAGGTAGTCCTGCAGCGGCTCGGTGTTCATGCCCTTCTCGGCGGCCTGCTTCAGCAGCACGTCGTACCGGTGCTCACGCTGCGCGCCGGTGGTGACCTCCAGCCCCTTCCACAGCAGGTCGAAGCTCAGGGTCACGTTCGGGTCGTCGGTCGGCCGCATGTGGTAGAAGGGCCGGATGCCGACCGGGTAGTGCGTGATGAACACGAACTCGTGCCCGGTGGCCTCCTTGATGTGGGCCGAGATGCTCCGCTCACCCTCCGGGTCCAGGTCCTCCTTCACCCCCTGCGGGTCCCAACCGCCCTCGCGCAGAATCTTGTGCGCCTCGGTCATGGTGATCCGGGGGTAGGGAGTCGTGGGGACGGTGACCTCGACGCCGAAGTGCTCGGCGATCGCCTCACCGTGCGCGTCGGCGGCCTTGCCGATCGCGTGCGCGAGCATCTGCTCCTCGAACGCCATCACGTCCGCGACGCCGTCGATCCAGGCCAACTCCACGTCGACGCCCGTGAATTCGGTGGCGTGCCGGGAAGTGAACGACGGCTCGGCACGGAAGACCGGGCCGATCTCGAAGACCTTGTCGATGCCGGCCGCGATCGCCATCTGCTTGTAGAACTGCGGCGACTGCGCCAGGTAGGCGCTGCGGTCGAAGTAGCCCAACTTGAAGACCTCCGCGCCGGACTCGGACGCGGTGCCCATGAGCTTGGGGGTGTGCATCTCCGTGGCGCCCTGCGCGTAGGCGTATTCGCGCATCCCCTGCTCCAGGGTGGTCTGCACGGCGAACATCAGCTGGGTGGCGGGCCGTCGGCGTACGTCCAGGAAGCGCCAGTCCAGGCGCTGCTCCAGGCCGGTGTGCTCGTCGATCGGCAGCGGCGTGGCGGCCAGGTTCAGGACCTCGACCTGCTCGGGGACGATCTCCAGGCCGCCGAGCTTGACCTGGGCGGCGTCGACGACGCGACCGGTGATGCGGACCGCGGACTCGGTTGTCAGACCCTCCAGAGCCGACTCGGTTTCGTCGCCTTCCCTGCCACGGCGGTGGGTGACCTGCACCAGGCCGGTGTGGTCGCGCACGACCACGAACTGCATCTTGGCTTGCAGTCGGAGGGAGTTCACCCAGCCGGAAATAGAAATGGTTTTGCCTACGTGTTGTCGCAGGTCAGAGACCAAAACGCGGCTCACCGTGTGGATCATCGCAGCCCTCCCAGGGGCGTCGTCATGATCCCTTGGGAGCGCGGGCGAGAAGGGGACTCGCGGTGCCACCACGCTTTTGCCACCGCTAGGCAGCGGCGGCCTCATTCGTGCCCGATGACGAGGGCCAACCGGCGGGGCATTAGACCCGAAGGTCGTTCCTCCCCGCGCTCAGGAGGGTCTTCACCAAGGGCCATGCGGCTGCCTTCGCAGCTACCGGCAGCTCTCTCAGCTCACGTGACCCTGGGCTAATTGTCTCCATCAACGCGTTGCCATCGAGGGTAGGAGGACTCCAGACGCAGCGGCAACAGGAATAGGCAGCCCGATGGGGCGGCAGCATGATCGGGGAGAAGAAGAGGCCGTTGACAGCAGCGAGAAGTCGGCGTTGCGCGCGCCGGAGGACAACTGCCTCGGTTGTGGACGGACGCTGGAAATCCCCTGGTGGCGGACACGAGGTAGCCAGGTTTTGGACGTGGCAAGTCCCCACTGGCGGACACGTGATCACGACGAGTAACGCTCAGAGGCTCGCAGGTCACCGCGATACGCCACATGCCTGGTGAGCCTCGCGTGGCCCACCGGTGATTGACGTGGGGTTCAATACCTTTGCCCGTGTCAGCCACTTCTCCAGCGGTGAGGGCGGGTATCGGCATGGCGGCGCGGGAAGCGAGCGGCATTGCGGAGATCGAAGGCAGTCCGGACCGGCTGGTCGCGCTCTCGGACGGGATCTACGCCATCGCCATGACCCTCCTCGTCCTGGACCTGAAGCTGCCGGGTGAGGTGCATGCCTCGCGGCTCGGGCATGAGCTCGTCCGCCTGTGGCCGCAACTGGCCGCCTACGTATCCAGCTTCGCCCTGCTGGCGGTCTTCTGGCAGGACCATCGCCGGCTGTTCCTGCGGGTACGCCGCATCGATGGAACCCTGGGAGCCCTCACGGTCGCCTCGCTCGGTGCCGTGGCCTTGCTGCCCTTCCCCACCAACGTGCTGGCCGAGTACCGCCTCCAGACCCCAGCAGTCGCCTTGTACGCCGGGGTCATCACCCCGATCGTCACGCTGCACCTCGCCATCGCCGCAACCCTGTGGCGCCACCAGGACCTACAGGCCAAGCGCATCACCGACCAGATGGGACGCGCAGTGGTGTGGGACCTGGGCGCCACCGTCGTCGTCTTCGGTCTGTCCCTGCCCGTGGCCTTCGCCTCCCCCCTGGCGGCGGTCTGCCTGTGGCTCCTTCTGATCCCCCTCAAGGTCATCACTGGACGGCAGGCCAGAGCCGCCTACCGACACGACGACCCGGGCTGTGGCACACCCACCTGACCGCCTCGAATCGTCAGCCGGGCAGAAGGACACGCTCACTGAGAGCGACGGGTGCGGACACTCGTACTGCGGTCCGCCATTGGGGAATTCTCGGGGCTCTGCCATCACTCGGTCGAGTCAACGGACCTGGCGCCGAGCCTTCATCGCCGCAGCGAGCTGAAGGACCGGATCTGTTGGGACTTGATGGACGGACTGCTCCTTGGGCCAGGTCGAGAACCCGTCATCCGGCCAACGCGGCACGACATGAATATGGAAATGAGGCACGGATTGTTCAGACCCTGGTCCGCTGGCGTGGAGCAGGTTCACCCCGGTCGCCTTCAGCGCGAACCGCATCGCCTCGGCCACCTCTTGGACGAGGACTATCGTCTTGTCCAGCACGTTGCGCGGGATGTCGAACAGATCCCGGTGATGGCCCTTTGGGACTACGAGGGTGTGCCCGGGCGCGAGCGGCGAGAGCGGGGCGAAGGCAGCAGCGACCTCTTCGTCCGCGATCCAGCGGGCGGAGTTCTCGCGGATGAGAGTGCAGAACACGCAGTCCATACCGAAGACACTCCCAGACGCTGCGCACGGGCTGCCATTGAATTCACCGCTCGTACACCGCTGCGATCGCTGTGGTCGGTGCAGGAGGATTGGTAAGGGAAGACCGGCAACCGGCCTTCCCACACTTCACCTCCACCTCAATATTCACTGGCCCAGGCCGCGCCGGATGGCGATCTCGACGGGCGAGTAGTCCTCATCCGGGCGGTCGAGCCGGTACGGCTCGGCCGGGTACAGCGGCGGCTGACCCAGAACCCGTGGGCTCGTCCCGTGGTGGGACTGGGCCGCATGAACCAGGAACGGATGGCACAAGTAGACGTCCCCGGCCTGCCCAGTGGCCAGAACCTGAGGCAGGTCAGCGGTCGCATCGAACAGCCCCGCAGCACCAAGATCGCCGGTGCTCATTCCCTGCTCGCTGGCCGCTACCAGACGCGAGGGGACATGCAGATGTGAGCCTGCTCGAATCTGGGTGGGCGCGTCATTCTCCGTCGTGTCGGAGAACAGGAACAGCATCAGCAGAGCCCGCCCCCGCGAGCGGACATTGACCCACGGCGGGCCGCTCTTGTGCTCCTCAGGGTGATAGCTGCCGTCGATGTGCCATCCGTCGTCACCCGGGTCCGCAGGATGCGGGAAGCGAATGGGGATGGTGCCCATGCTCTTCCTGGGCAACCACCCGCCCACACCGACAAGTTGGTCGAAGGCGCGATGTAGGCGGCGCGAGTTCGCGGCCTCCACGAACGGTTCCTGAGCGCAGGAACCCAGCCGGATCACCGGCTCACTCCACGTCGCCGGATCGTTCGGGTCGCACCCCGTCTCCTGCCAGCAAATCGCACGGCACTCGGCCGCCACCTCACCAGAGAACGCTCCCTCTACCCGAATGAAGCCATGCTCGAGAAACTCATCCACTTGCGTTGCGGAAAGTGCTCTGCTCGACATGCCCAGTCCTCACCTGTTGAAGTAAGTACCTTGTGAGGAAAGCGGGTTGGGGTGCCGGCTGTCGAATGAGTTTCGGCTTGAGGCCTGCGACGGGAATGAACCTGGTCTTTGCGGCGAGAGTATCTCGGCCTATCAGAGGCAGTTCAATCGACCCGTGGCCCCGCAGAGCGGGATGTGGCACCTCGTGAGGGATATTGCATCCCCTCCGCGGGCCGACAACTGGCACGCTGCCTTCATGAAGCAACGTGAGGTGCTGCTGATCGGCGGACGTGCTGGCGTCGGCAAGACGACCGTGGGATGGGAGGTCTCCGCGCAGCTACGCGCAACGAAGATCGCCCACGTGATCCTGGAGGGGGACTTCCTCGGCCAGGTCCATCCAGCGCCAGCGGGTGATCCACGCCGTTCGGGGATCGTCGAGCGCAACCTCGCAGCCATCTGGGGAAACTACGAGGACCTCGGATACCACCGCCTCATCTACACCCACACCGTGAGCGTGCTCTCCAATGCAGCCCCCATGTTCGAGCGCACCCTGGGGCCGAACGTTCGGCTCACACGCGTCCTGCTCACTGCCTCCGATGCGACCACCGACGAGCGGTTGGCCGGCAGGGAACTCGGCTCCGAGCTGGAGAAGGAGCGCGCAAGCAGCGCCTACAAGGCACGGCTTCTGGACGAACAGGCACCCTCGGACACCGTGCGGGTGATGACCGACGGCCGAACCGTCGTGGACATCGCCCGCGAGGTACTCGCCACCACCGGCTGGATCGACCAAGGCACACACACGAAATCCGTCGCGCAGACGGATGCGCTGCACTCACCCTGACCATGTGCCGAACAACATCACCCCGCGTCTCGAGTACTGCACCACAGCCGTACGCCCGAGCTGGCCCGACCTCCCGCCAGACATCCGTCGGCTCGTCTCCCAACACCTCGGCGGCGTGGTGGATGCAGGGCCGAGTGCCGGAAGCGGGTTCACCAGCGGCTTCGCCGCCGTACTCCGCGGGGCCGACGGCCGCCATGGCCATGGGGACGACGGAACCGCTCCGACGTCTCCATGGCCATCAAGACTCTGCGGCCAACGAGCTGCGGCGAAGACGGTGGTCGAGCTCCCACAACGCAGTGCGGTTGGAATCCCAACGCACCGTCGATTTCGCCTCGCTGAAGGAGAACCAGCTGCACTCGGTGTGCTCGCTGGACAGCGCCAACTCCGATGCGTCGACTCGGACACCGAAGGCATGCTCAGGAATCACCAAGACCTCCGGCCCCCACGTGAACTCGCCCGTGACGCTCACTACCGGAATCGTCGCCCGCGCATCCAGTTCGATGAACTCGAAGTCGCCGGCCAGGCCAGCTTCTTCAGCTGCCTCTCGCCGGGCGGCCTGAAGCGGTGCTTCTCCCGCTTCACCACCACCAGCCACCCCTTGCCAGTAGCCGCCCTCGGAGCGGCGGAACAAGGCGTAGAGCAGCCCTCCCTCAGCCTGCCGGTACGGCAGTACCAACACCTGGAATGGAGCGCGACTCTGCGCAGCTTCAGTCATCGCTCCACGGTAGAGCCGACGAGCCGCCTACGGAGTCGATCCCGGTCACCGCAGCCCGCCCCAGCCAGTCACGGACTTCCACTGCACCCGGTGCGGGCGCACTGTTGTCCGTTGCCTCCTGTGACCGTTGATCGTGTTCGAGCTCTTGAGTAGGCGCGAATGGGAGGCAAGCGGCTGCTTCGGCTCACCACGACAGTAGTGAGATCAACAGCGCCCACTGCATGCGCCACGCCATGCCTGCACCAGAGCTTCAACCGACGCGAACCGGTCAGCAGGGTCGCTGGCAGTGGCACGGTCGATGACCTTCAGCTGAGACGACGAACCGCGCCACTCCCGCTCGTCATCGCCTGCATCCAGCAGCAGACGCAGGACCCGGCCGAGCACGAACACCGTCGTTCGGATTTCGATGGTCGAGCCTTTAGAGAACTCCTCCGGCGCCATGAAACGTCGCGAGCCTGGCAGCCGATCGGCCTCCAGGATGAACGGCCCCGGCCTGTACTCGTCCAAATCGCACAGGGCCATGCGCTGCGCTCCGAAGTCGTAGAGGAAACACCCGTCGTACAGGTCGACTGCGACGAACCCGGCCTCCTCCACGGCCAGGTGCGCGCCGAGGATCGAGTCCAGGGACCGCAGAATCTCCGCAACAGGCAGACTGCGGAACCGAGCCATCGGACTCCCCGGAGCGGAGCGACCGCCGTGGTGCGCGACCGTCGGGTGGTACAGAACCTCGCCCTCAACCCACGGATAGACCAGCGCCAAACCGTCCTTGATCGGAATATGGTGGCGCAGAGGCACGACCGCCGGATGCTGCACCGCGTCGTGCACATCCAGAGCGCGACGCAGCGAAGCTACTCCGGCCGAATGGGCCGCACTCTTCACGAACCACTGCTCACTCCCGACCGCGACGCCGTACGACACGCAGCCCGAGTCCTGCTCCCGGAATACCTGGAAGACGTGGCCCACGTCTTCCAGGTACGGCTCCAGCAGTTCGACGAAATCAACGTCCAGCAGCGGATGCGTCGGCATTTTGACGATCCTGCCAGCACACATGCGTAGCCGTGCCGGCATTGCTCGTTCGGCTTCCGATCACATCTGGTCAGGAGACTCGATACCGAGCAGGCCCAGCCCGAGTTCGAGAGTCCGTGCCGTCAGATCACACAGGACCAGGCGGCTCTGCCGGGTCTCGCCCTCCGAGCGAAGTACGGGGCACTTCTCGTAGAAGGTGGTGAACGTGCTGGCCAGGGAGTACAGGTAGGTGGCGAGCTTGTGGAATTCGAGAGTCTCGGCGACCGAAGTCACCAAGCTGCCGAAGGCGAGCAACTCCAGCGCCAGTGCCCGCTCCGCGTGCTCGGTAAGGGCCAGCGCCGCGATGTCCCGCGGCGGCTCAGCTCCCAACCTCCGGAAGATGGAGCAGATACGGGCCCGCGCGTACTGCAGGTACGGCGCGGTGTTGCCGTCGAACGACAGCATCCGGTCGTAGTCGAAGACATAGTCCTTGAGCCGGTCCGTCGACAGGTCGGCGTACTTGACCGCCCCGATGCCCACCGCCCTGGCGACCGCGGCACGCGTCGCTTCATCGAGTTGCGGGTTCTTGGCGGCGATGACCGCGGCCGCCCTGCTCACCGCCTCCTCAAGGAGATCAACTAGCTTCACCGAGGCGCCGGCCCGGGTACGCAGCATCTTGCCGTCATCGCCGAGGATCGACCCATGCCCGACGTGCTCCGCCCTCGCAGGCGGCACGAGCCAGCCAGCATGCCGCGCTACGGCGTAGATCATGTCGAGGTGCTGGCTCTGGGGAAGCCCCACCACATACAGCAGCCGGGTCGCGTGCAGGCTGTGAAGGCGGTGCCGGATAGTGGCCAGGTCGGTGGCGCCGTAGCCGAAACCGCCGTCGCCCTTGCGGACGATGATCGGCAGCGGATCCCCGTGACGGTTGGTGTAGCCCTCGGGGAAGACACACAGTGCGCCTTCGCTCTCCTGTAGAAGGTCACGATCGTCGAGTTCGTCTACGACCTGCTGCAGGTGATCGTTGTAGGCGCTCTCGCCGACAAAGTCTTCCTCGGTGAGCCGTACACCCAGGAGCCCGTAGACGGTCATGAAGTACTTCTTCGACTCGTCGACCAGCGTGTGCCAGAGGCGCAGCGTCGTCTCGTCGCCGCTCTGGAGCAGCACCACCCGCTTGCGAGCGCGATCCTTGAACTGCTCGTCGGCATCGAACTTGCGCCGGGCCGCCTGGTAGAAGCCGTTCAGGTCACCGACGGACAGTTCGTGGGCAGCCTCGGACTCGCCGATGTCCAGTAGGTGTTCGACGAGCATGCCGAAGGGCGTGCCCCACTCGCCGATGTGGTTCTGCCGGATGACGGTGTGGCCCTGCCACTCCAGCAGGCGTACCGCGGCATCGCCGATGATCGTCGACCGAAGGTGCCCGACGTGCATCTCCTTGGCAGCATTCGGCGCGGAGTAGTCGACCGTGATCCTCTCCGGTACCTCGGCCTGGGGAACCCCGAGACGCTCGTCCCTGCAGGTCGCAGCCAGCAGGGAGCCCAGAGTCGTATCCGCGATCGTCATGTTGATGAAACCGGGGCCGGAGACCTCGACGGACGAGCAGAGGTCGTCGAGGTAAGCAACCTTCACGACCTGGGTGGCGATGTCCTGGGGGTTGCCGCCGATCTTGCGAACGAGAGCAAGGGCGGCGTCGGACTGGAAGTCTGCTCGCTGGGATCGACGGACGGCCGGATCTACGGGGAGACCCGCCACTGATTCGAACGCCGGAGCCAACCTCTGGTGCAGTAGTTCTTCCAGATTCGCCATCCCGGAACGCTATTCGGCCGGGACGGTGGCCGTCCATGGAATTAGCCACTCACGCACGTGAGGGCTTGCGGTATGTGCTGAAGGCGAAGGACGGCAGATGCCGGCCGTGTCCCTTGCGCACGATGCCGCCTCCCCGATCATGCGATGCACGCACCCCCAGGCTGGCAGTGCCAGAACTCTCCTGGAAGATACATATATGACCGACATGAACAGGGCAGAAGACGCCAACAAAGCGGAGGGCAGCTTCGCAGCCCTGCTGGAGACAACCCTCGACAGCATGGAGGAGGCGGGCATCGAGATGACGGGTATCGCGACAGGATTTCGGGATCTGGATGCCCTCACCCATGGTCTACAACCAGGGCATCTGACTGTGATCGCTTCCCGTCCCGGCATGGGGCGTACCGCCATGCTGAGTGGCATCTGCCGCCACGCTGCCATTGCTCAAGGCCATCCCACATCCGTTTTCACCTTCGAAGACACCCCGGAGGACTTCGGCCGGCGACTCATGGCGGCTGAGGGCCGCGTGGCTCTGCACCGCATGCGGTCGGGCACAATGGCCGACGAGGACTGGATTCGGGTAGCGAAGCGTGTACCCGATATCCATACGGCTCCACTGACAGTTCACACGCCTGCCTCCATGACGCTGAGCGAATTCCTGGACCAAGCCCGTGAAGATGTCCGGGACCGGGGAGCACGCCTCATTGCCGTTGACGGACTTCAGGACATCCGCCCGGACAAACGCAACGATCTGCGAGAACGTGAAGTCGGCGATACAGCGCGGGCGCTCAAGACCCTTGCCCGCGAACTTCGTGTCCCTGTCGTGGCTACGTCTCATCTCAACCGCGGACCTGAGCAGCGGTACGGGAACCGGCCGCAGCTCGACGACCTGCGCGAGTCAGGGGCGGTCACGTATGCCGCCGACATGATCATCTTGCTGTTCAGGGAAGACGCCTACGAGAAGGAATCCCCGAGGGCGGGCGAGATCGACCTGATCATCGCGCGCAACCGGTACGGCCCGGAGTGCCTGATCACGGCCGCGTTCCAGCAGCACTACGGTCGGCTGGTCGACATGGCACCGTTGCCGACGCACGAGTGAGTTTGCCCGCGGCTGCTGCGCGAAGTGGCCGCCGCGGGCCTTCATCTGCGGTGAGCGGCGGTGACCACAGCCATCTCGGCGAAGAAGAAGCTGAACCCACGGAAATTCGGTTCCATATACGGGAGTTGCACATGATCCTGAAGTCATGAATGAGCCCGCCGAATGGCTCTCCCGCGGCCCAGCCCAGCTACGCCGCTGGAGAAGTCGCGATGCCGAGACGGTGTACCAGCTCGTTGAGGAGTCAGTGGAGCACCTGCGGCCTTGGATGCCTTGGGTGGCAGAGCACAGCCGGGAGAAGTCCGCGGACTTCGTCGCACGCTGCGAAGCAGACTGGTCCAGCAGGACCGGGTACAAGTATGCGATCTGGAATGGGGACTCGGTGGCCGGCTGTTGTGCCCTGGTCCATCGCGGGTTCGGTGGAATGGAGATCGGTTACTGGCTGCACCCGGCTTTCACTGGCCGCGGACTTGCTACATCGGCAGCCTCCGCCCTCACTCGTCAGGCATTCGCACTGCGCGACATCGGCCGCGTGGAGATCATCCACGACGAAGCCAACGAGGCCAGCGCGGCTGTCCCACGGCGCCTCGGCTTCATCCGCGTCGAATCCCGTCCGGTATCGGCCCCGTCAGCGCCTGCCGACACTGGAGTCGATGTGGTCTGGCGCATCGAACGCTCTGTCTTCGGCAACGGTATTTGCGGATAGGCCGCTGGCCCGGGTGGCTATCGCCGCGGACGGGATCGTAGGGGCACGGCGATTAGCTCGGATGAAGCAGTGGATGGGGCATCGGGTGCGGCCACTGTTTCGAGCTGTACGAGGTGCCGTTCAAGGGCGGTGACGTTGGCGGAGTTGTCGATGGTCGCGATGCCGTTGACCGTCACCTTCAAGGGCTCGGCGACGAGCGCGGCGAGGCGTTCGTGGAGCACTTCCAGCGCGACAGCCTTGGCGGAGCGCAGCCGCTCGTAGCGGGCGGCGAGGTCGTTGCCGTCGGTGTCGGGGCCGAGCTGGGCTTGGAGCCAGCGCAGTACATCTTCGTTCATACGGGTCCTGATCGAAGGGGCGGTGGGGAAAAGCGGTTGCCCCGCTTCTCCCCACCGCGCGGGTCTGCCCTAGGCGGGCTTCGCCTTCCGGGCAGACGGCCTATCGGGTGCTGTGTCATGGGAGGGCGGCTGTCCGCCCTCCCAGCAGCGCGGATTCGTGATCTGCTCCACTACAGCCGGATCCGAGACCTCCTCGCCGGCGAGGAGTACGACAGGGACCCGTTCGACCGGGTTGAGGACATGGACGGTGGCCGACAGGACGCCGAGCGATCTCACGGCGGCGCTCACAGGACGGTGGCGGTGATGTGGCAGTCCGGCGAGTACAGGACCGGCATCGCCGCCGCGGCGCCCTTGGTCCAAATCTGCACGGGGTCGTCCTGGACGTCGCGGGTGATGACGATGCCCGGGGCATCCTCGCGCTCGATTTGCGGGTTCGTGCCGCGGGACAGGGCCAGGGACTCGGTGGTGGTGCCGTACTGGGTCTGGCCCCACTTCGCACGGTCGGGCGGCAGCATGATCCATCGGTCATCCGGCAGGACACGCTTCGAGACGTCGTCCTGCCACACTTGCGCCTTGTAGAACGTCACGGGCGGAAGCCCGTACGTGCCGCGCACCGAGTTGACCTGCTCCGGGTTCAGAGTCGCGGTCGGCGTCTGACCGCCTGCAGGGGTGCCGTAGTAGGCGGCGCGGTAGGACTGATTGCTGGCCAGGTGTGACCACGCCTTGCGGGAGGTGAGGACCAACTCCGGGGCCGGGGCGCCGATGGAGTCGAGGTAGTCGATCCACCGCAGCTCATCCGCGATCGGATCCGCGTCCGGAGCGGACCACGGCTTCGGCGCGGTGGGCATGTTGGCCTGCGGTACGCCGTAGTCGACCTCCACGGTCAGCCCGTTCTCGCCGGCCAGGCTGAACTTGCCGTCCAGCAGCACATCACCGGCCGCGAGTTCGAGGCGGGAGCGGATGGCTTCGACATGACGCTCCACGTCGTCGTACAGGAGCTCCACCAGGCGGTCCTCGTCCGCACCGCGGGAAGCATCGAGGAGCAGCTGCTCCATCTCGCCGACCAGGAGTTTCTGGCCCAGTGCGGGGAGAGTGCCCTCAGTCTGTGTGGATTCGGCCTGCCGCTTCGCGAATGGCACGGATGCGTCGTAGGCGCGGTAGGAGGCGGCGTTCACGCGGCGCTTGGACTGCCGCACCCGCCACTTCACGTCCTTCACCTGCGTCTCGGCGAACACCGACTGGGTGAGGAGGAAGTCCGCGGGGGTGGGAATGGAGCGGGCGTAGACCGTCAGGTCGGCTACGGATACACCCTTGAGGAGGTCGGCGACACTCATGCGCTCACCGCCCCGAAGAAGCGGATCTGTGCTGCCGTCGCGTTGTAGGCGATCTTCGCGGGATCAATTCCGCCCGGAATCTTCGCGGCCTTCACCGTGCCGTGCCAGAACAGCGCCGCCGGGACCTTCGTCGTGCCGGGGGTGAACGGCGCTTCGGCGTACACGAGGCCGGCGAGGGTCTCACGGCCGTCCTTTGCCGCCGGGTCGTACGGCCCGTACAGACCGGAGGCGGTGATACGGCCGACCGGAACACCGGAGCGCACGTAGCCGTGCGGCTGCGTGGCCGTCGGCTCGACGTAGTGCGTGTTCTTGGTGAGTTTGGTCAGGTCGAGGGTGATGGTCTCCGTGGAGTCGGTGCCGTGCCGGGAGGCGAGCCAGTCCCGGTCAGCGGTCATTGTCACGGAGGTGGTGTACGGCTGGATCAACGCCGTTTCTCCTGGTGATGCGGTGCTGTCGCGCACTCACCGGATGGTGGAGCCGTCCACGAGGAGAAGCGGGGCGTGGTCCCCAACTTGCCGTTCTTCAACGGCAGTCGTTGCTACTCGGAGGCAGCGAGGATGCCTCGGCGTCGGGCCATTTCCAGTCCGGCGGAGCCGGGCTTGTTGTCGATGCCACCGGGGCGTGGCGGGGGAACGGAAGCCGGGGCGCCACCAGGGGCGGCGGGCAGCGGCTGGACGCTCGAGCGGATCGTGGTGAACAGTTCGGGGCGTCGCTCCTTCAGCTCCTCCACGGCTTCGCTGAGCGCGTCGCCGGTGACGTCGTCCGGGACGCGCAGGAGCGCCACGGCATCATCCAGGTCATGGCCCGTCGCCCCGACACCGGAGAGTGCGGCGCGGAGGGTTGCGTCACGCTCGCGGACCCGGGCTGCGGCTTCACGAGCGGCAGCGTCCTTCTCGCGCGCGGCCAGCGCCTGCTCGCGACGCTCCGCCTCGGACAGCTGCTCCTGCTCCGCCTGCCGGACACCGGCGAGATACTCCTCAAGCGCCCCCGCATTGGAGAAGCCGAGCTTCTCAATCAGGCTGCGCACAGCCGCTCGGCCACCTTGGTCCTTCTCGCGGGCCATCAGCGTGTTCAACTGCTTCTGGCTGATGTTGACGGTGACTTCGTCGTTCGACGGATCATCCGGAGATGCACCGAGAACCGGGAGGATGGGACGGCCGTCACGCCGGTAGCCGAGCACGGCACGCGGAGTGGGCAGAGTGCGGGTCATCAAGTGGTGCTACTCCCACGACGGCCCCGCGCCAAGATCGAGTCTACGTATCCCAAGAACAGACCCGGTGCATACGGTGTCAATGCGCCGCCATGCCGCAATCACACAGAGTCAGGCGGTCCTGTTGGACGTCGAGACACTGCGGCCCTGGTCACGGTCGAGGGAGCGCATTTCCATCGGCCCGTGGATCAGCCGGGGGAAGCGATGCGGACGACGCAGCTTCCGCTGGGCGACGCTCCCGTACCCGAGCTGCCTCCCGAGAGGTGATCCGCGTGACCTCCTCCCGTGCATCTTCAATCGGGTATCCGGCGTCCTGCAGCATCCGAATCCCGGTCTCCAGTGACAACACCCCGGCTGTCACACCCTTGACGACTTCGTCGAGGATCGCGGGCCGGTCGGTCGGGGTGTGCGGGCCGAACACGATGCGCGCAGCCAGCGTTGTCCCCGTGGTCCAGCCGTCGGCTCGGCCGGCCTGGTGGATGCGCTGCACCATCTTCAGCAGCAGCGCGTACTTGTGGGCGCGCGCGAGCCGCATGGAGTCCACCAGAGAATCCAACGGTCCGAGGGACAGCTGGAGGGCATAGCCGCTGGGTACATCGGATGGATCGACTGTCCCCAGACTCACTGCGGGCAGACGGGCGTTGACCGATGCTCGTTCGCGGATCTCCTCCACGCGCGCTCGCAGTTCGGCGAGTTGGCCGGATGTGTCGAGGACGTCCATGCGGCCGCCGTCGGCGAGCTGGAACACCGTGCCGGGTTCGACGACCAGGGGCTTGGGACGGCCGGTGACGCGCTCGACTTCGGCGCGGGCTCCGGCCAGGCCGATGATCGGCGCCCCGGTGGTGGCGGAGGCACGGGCGGAATCGGTGTCGGTCTCCGCCAGCTCGTCGAGGGCCTGCATGACCTTCGCGAGGGCGGACTGCCCGAAGTGCTCACCATCAGCGACGGTGTTGGAGATGTGGACGAGCGGAATGAAGTCGAGGTGCAGATCCAGCCGGTGTAGGACCTCGCCATCGGCGCGGGTGCGGAAGTGCGCCTTGCCCATGGGCAGATCGTCCAGGCTCTGCCCATGGCGAAGGTCATCGAAGAACCATTCAGCGTCGGTTAGGTAACAGGTGGTCCTCGACGGCCGGTCTGGTGCCCATGGATAGATGCGCTCGACACTGCCCGCTTCCGCAACGTACCGGTCACCGAGCTCCAGCTCCTGCTCACCGGCTCCGCTGATCACAGGATGCCGGTCCGCTCGGCCGCTTCTGTCCTCGCCGCTGCGGGAGGCCGGAGCTACGGGCCCCAGCTCGTAGGTGATCCTGCGGACCTTCGCCTTCAATCCGCGCGTTGGATCTTCAGGTATCTCCCAGGCCAGATGCACCCGGCGCGGATAGTCGCCTGGGTCGGCGTCATCCTCGAGGACGGGGAAGTAGAACCCAGGGTCGTAGGTCTTGAGCCGGACCCGACCCTTCTCAGGGTCCCAGGCCAGGAGATAGAGCCCATCGCCCAGGAGTACGGCCTTACGCTCCGCGGCCTGCATCCGCAGAGGTAGCAACTCGGACTCAGCCCAGTCCCGAAGACGCTGCTGTACGGCGGCCGCGGCTGCGAATTCGGGGGTGACATCGTCGTCACCCGCGTGCTCGGCGCCGGGCACGATGATCTGCTGTGTCTTCCCCAGCAGATGAGCCAGCATCGTGTCGACGAACGTCGACGGATCACCGAACTCCCGGCGCTCAGCCGCAGCCTCATTGCCGGCCAGAGTGGCCAGTTCGCCAGCTTGGTTGGAGTCGTACGCGGACAGCAGCTTGTACGCGGCCAGGCGGCGCACGGCATCGCCCGGCAGCCAGCTTGCCTGCAGCTCCGGCGCGAGCGCCCGATGAGGACGACCATCATGCGTACTAGCCATCACTGGCTTGTAGTTCAGCCACGACCAGGCGTCGGTCAGGAAGGTGCGAAGGCGCACGGGACAGGTCCGTAACGTCGGCCCCGCGCCACCTACAGCGTAGGTGAGCCTGTCACCCGCTTCCCGATCTCAGGGGCTGTGACCCGAGCAATGTGCAGGTTCTCCTGATCGGGCCCACCCGCATGAGGGCCCGCCGCTACCCTCCGCTTGTCGGCCAGTTGCGGGAGGGCGAGAGCATGGTCCAGCAGACATGGAGCAGCGATCGCAGACTGACGGCGATCAGCAGAGCAAGTCTCTCGGTCCCTGCGCGGCAGGCCATAGTCGACAAGCAGGTCCTGCCCGGCCTCGCCGTTCTTGACTACGGCTGTGGCCGTGGCGGCGATGTACGCGCGCTCCAGCAACTGGATTGCCAAGTAACCGGCTGGGACCCGTTCTACCAAGCCGACACCAGGTTGGAGCCGGCTGACGTCGTCCTCCTCACCTACGTCCTCAACGTCATCGAAGACCCACAAGAGCGACGCAAGACCCTGCAGGATGCGTGGGACCTCGCCGGAACAGTCCTCATCGCCTCTGCACGACTGACGTGGGAAAGGTCGAAGGTCAGGGGAGAGGCATTCGGTGACGGCCTGCTCACCAGCCGACAGACCTTCCAACACCTCTTCGGAGCAAGCGAGCTCCGCACCTACGTCGAGGAGGTGACCGGCGTACGGACAGTCTCCGCAGCACCAGGCATCGTCTACGCCTTCAAGGACGAGAGAGCGCGGCTCAGTTACCTTGCTCGACGGATCGTTCCGGATGCCGAGTGGCTTGCATCCGAGGACACGACCTCAGCGATCGCAGCAGTAGTTGATCACGTCGAACGCCGCGGGCGGCTGCCCCGGATGGAAGAAGTTCCCCAGCCCATGGCTGAGCTCCTCGGCCACCTACGCCCCAACGAGGTACGACGGCTCGTACGCGACTCTGCCGACGTCGGCAGAGTTGAAGAAGGTGGGAAGCGAACCACCCTCAACACGCTGCTCTTCCTCGCCGTCGAACTCTTCAACGGCCGCGGCCCCTTCAGTAGCCTCCCGCTCAGTGTCCAACTCGACGTCCGCGCGTTCTTCTCCTCCTACAAGGAAGCCTGCCAGCGATCCGACCGGCTTCTGCTCAAGCTGCGTGACGACACGTACATTCGCGGAGCAATGAATGCCTCCGCCGTCGGGAAGCTGACCCCGACCGCCCTCTACGTCCACCAGCGAGCAATCGACCGGATTCCCACAGTGCTACGCCTCTACGAGCACTGCGCCTCGATCGCCGCCGGCCGTCCGCAGGAATGGACCTTGGCCAAACTCCGCCACCAGGGCCGTGGAGTGAGCTGGCTGCACTACCCGGACTTTGACACTGACCCGCACCCGCGGACGCTGTCCTCCTATCACGTGGAATTGAAGACGCTGGAGACGTCCTTCACCTCGTACGCAGAGTCCCTGAACCGACCCCTACTCCATCGGAAGCACGAATTTCTGGCCGAAGACGACCCAGACGTCGAGCGGTACAAGAGGCTGACGGCGTCAGAGGTGAGGGCGGGCCTCTATGAGCACCCTCACCTCATCGGGACGGAGGATGGCTGGGAGAAGGAACTCGTTCGTTGCGGCCGGGCCCTTCGCGGACATCGGCTAGTACGCCGCACGGCAGGATGAGCGATCAGACCGAATCCGGCTGCAATGTCGCGATCAGGTTCGCCAGCTCCTCGACATCCAGGTCAGCTGCTTGGCTCGGGAACCAGGACATGCGGAGCCCGTTCTCTGCCGCGTCTTCGGGCAGACCCATGGCGGTCAGTACGTGGCTGGGGGTGTACGAGGCGCTCGTGCACGCGGAGCCCGTAGCGACGGCTACGTGGTGGTTCAACTGGACAATGAGTGCCTCGGCATCAACGCCGTCAAAGGACAGGTTCAGGATGTGGGGGACAGTGTGGTCCTGATCGCCATTGATCTGGAATCGGGTCTTAGCGAGGGCAGCCAGGAGCCGGGAGCGGAGATCCGCTGCGTCCTTGCTCCACTTTCTGTGTTCCTTCTGGAAGATCTTCGCGGCCTCGGCCAGTCCCATGATCAGCGGTACAGGCAGTGTTCCGGGGCGTAGCTTCCGCTCCTGACCGCCACCGAACATGATCGGCTGCAGTGGCAGCCTGCCTGAGCTCCGACGGCGGGTGACCAGCATCCCGACGCCCTTCGGTGCGCCGATCTTGTGACCACTGATGCTGATCATGTCGATCGGAGCGGTCAGGTCCTCAGGTACCTTCCCGTATCCCTGTGCGGCATCCACATGCAGGTATGTCGGGGTCTCACGCAGCAGCCCAGCGAGCTCGGCCACTGGCTGGACGACACCCGTCTCGTTGTTCACGTGCATCAGAGAGACGAGGAGCGTGTCAGGGCGTAGCCGCTCCATCACTGCCTCGACCGAGACCCTGCCTGATACGCCAGGCTTGATGAAGTCGACTTCGAAGCCACGTGACTGCAGGTGCTCCAGGGGCTCGATCACCGCCTTGTGCTCGATCGCCGACGTGATGATGTGACGCCGACCACTCTGCTCGCCGTGGGGTGCAAGACCCAGCAACGCGATGTTGTTGCTCTCAGTGGCGCCACTGGTAAAGATCAACTCGTCCGGTTCGGCGCCGACAGTGCTGGCGAGATAGTCGCGCGCTTGCTGCACTGCACGCTTCGCTCGGGTCCCGTAGTCGTGCGTCCGTGACCCGGCGTTCCCGAAGTCCTCGGTCATCCAGTGCAGCACCACTTCGGCCACGCGCGGGTCCACACGCGTTGTAGCCGCAGCATCGAGATACGTCACCACTAGCCCCACCACACCTTTGAGCGTTAATCCAGCACGTTCTGTACGTCTTATCTCTGACGTACGATAGCGTTACGCGAGTGGGATCACCGTCATCTTCGCAGCTTGTCGACACCGCTACCTCCGCCGGCTTTGACTACATCTTTCCAGCCATCCGGGGCGTTCAGGCGGGTCGCGAGTTCTACGTGTCCATGTGCCCGCTGCGGCTCATCCCGAAGATCTTCCTCTTCGATGAGGACGAGCTGGCGCCAGAGGTTCGCGCCCAACGTGTCTTGAACAAGGGGCGACTTCCAGCCCTCACCCGCTACATCGTCGAGAACCCAGACGACTACGTCTTCAGCGCCCTCACTGCATCTGTCGATGGCGAGATGTACTTCGAGAGCATCGCCGACACTGGCATGGGCATGCGTGCTGGCCAGATCCGCATCCCCATGGCTGCCCGCTTCCTGATCAACGACGGGCAACATCGACGGGCAGCCATCGAAGAGGCCCTGAAGGAGAACCCCGACCTCGGAGAGGAGACGATCGCCGTCGTCTTCTTCCACGACGCAGGGCTGGCTCGCTGCCAGCAGATGTTCGCCGACCTCAACCGGCACGCAGTACGCCCACCCCGTTCCATTGGCGTCCTGTATGACCATCGAGACGACCTGGCGATCATGGCCCGACTCCTGGCGATGAAGTCCCCTGTCTTCAAAGGGCACGTCGAGATGGAGAGCAGCACCCTTGCTCAACGATCCCGCAAGCTGTTCACCCTGAGTGCCGTCTACTCCGCCACCCAGTCCCTCCTGCAAGGGCTGGAGATCAAGAAGGAGAAGGCGCAGGAGCTGGCAGAGGCATACTGGGAGGCTGTCGACCTTGTGGTCCCAGAGTGGGGGATGGTACGCAAGCGTGAGCTCGCGGCTCCCGAGGTACGCAAGGACTACATCCACAGCCACGGCATCGCCTTGCACGCACTTGGCCGGATCGGGAACTCGCTCCTGCGGAATTCCGAATCGCCCCAGGTGTGGCATTCGAAGCTCAAGCTCCTGACTTCGGTTGACTGGTCCCGTATCAACCCAGATTGGGAAGGGCGCGCGCTGATCGGTGGACGTGTGTCGAAGAGCCACCAGAACCTGACCCTGACTGTGAACTACCTGCGCCGTCACATGAAGCTCCAACTCAGCCCAGAGGAGCAGCGTGTTGAGGACGCATACTCGCGAGGAGATGCATGAGCACCCCGAAGCCGTCGGCCCCCTTCCAGGGCAGGGCTCTCGCCGAAGTGGTCAACGAGCTCACGGAAGAGATCCGTGAGCTCTATACGGCTGACGAGGTGCCTTGGGTCATCGGCTACAGCGGAGGCAAAGACTCCACTGCTGTACTCCAACTCGTTTGGCTTGCCCTTCAGGGGCTGACTGATGAACAGCGCACCAAGCCCGTGCACGTCATCAGTACGGACACACTGGTCGAAAATCCGGTGGTGGCCGCCTGGGTCTCCCAGTCCCTCGACACGATGGGGAAGGCAGCGAAGGAGCAAGGGCTGCCGATTGAGCCGCACCGCCTGATCCCTGAGGTGAAGGACACCTTCTGGGTCAACCTCATTGGCAAGGGCTACCCAGCTCCCCGCCCCAAGTTCCGGTGGTGCACGGAACGATTGAAGATCAAGCCGTCCAACGCGTTCATTCGTCGAGTCGTGCGCCGGCACGGTGAGGCGATCCTCGTCCTCGGCATTCGAAAGACCGAGAGTCAGGCTCGTGCCCGCGCCATGGCGAAGCACGAGAAGCGCCGTGTGCGTGACCGGCTCTCTCCCAACGGCAATCTGCCGAACTCCCTCGTCTACAGCCCTATCGAAGCGTGGGGTACAGAAGAGGTCTGGATGTTCTTGATGCAGTACTCCAACGCGTGGGGGCATCGGAACAAGGATCTGCTGACCATGTACCAGGGCGCCTCCGAGGACTCGGAGTGCCCCTTGGTAGTGGACGACACCACGCCTTCCTGTGGCGACAGTCGCTTTGGATGCTGGACTTGCACCCTTGTGGACAAGGACAAGTCGATGACTGCCATGATCCGCAACGATGAGGAGAAGGAGTGGATGCGTCCCCTCCTGGAACTCCGAAATCTGCTGGACGACGTGTCGACAGAGAAGGAGGACCGCGACTTCCGGCGGATGAACGGCAACGTTCAACTCTTCCACGACGGAGTTATTCAGGGCCCATACACGCAGGAAGCACGTCAGAAGTGGCTGACGAAGCTTCTGAACGCTCAGACCCGCGTGAGGCAGACCGCACCGGAGAGCGTCAAGGGTATCGAGCTGATCTCGGAGGCAGAGCTGCATGAGATCCGCCGCATCTGGGTGTTCGACAAGCATGAAGTCGAAGACACGCTGCCGGCGATCTATGAGGCAGAGACGAGCGAGAAGTTTCCCGGACGACCTCTTGACGAGCAACTGGTGCTCGGGGCGGAGGAGATCGACCTCCTCAAGGAAGTGTGCGACGGCGACGATATCCACTTCACGATGACGCGTGAACTCCTCGCAGTCGAGCGGAAGCACCGGACCATGACGCGCCGCTCTGGGCTCTTCAAGGAACTGGAGAAGACGGTTAAGAAGGGGTTCTACGAAAACGAAGACGACGCCCTTCAGTTCGCGAAGCGTAAGCAGGAGATCCGAGACACCGCCCCGACCTACGTGACGCTGGACGAAGAGACCACCGATGCTCCTTCATAACATTGCACTTCATGACTTTGGCGCCTACCGCGGCAAGCAGTCCCTCGACCTGAGCGTTAAGCCCGGGAGGCCGATCGTCTTGATCGGAGGCCTCAACGGGTGCGGCAAGACAACCTTGCTGGATGCCATCCAGTTGGTGCTGTACGGCCATCGGGCAAGGTGTAGCGGACGCGGGAATCGCTCCTACGACGCCTACCTACGCGAGAGCATCAACCGCAAGGCGAACGCAGCTGAGGGCGCGGAGATCGCCCTGGAGTTTTCCGTCGTTGTGGATGCTCAGGAGCGGCACTACCGGGTTGTCCGCAGTTGGCACATCAGTGGTAAGCAGCTCAAAGAATTCCTGAACGTCATCGTCGATGGCCAGTATGACCGGATCCTCAGTGAGGGCTGGGCTGACCACGTAGAAGACATCCTTCCGCTCGAAGTAGCCTCGCTGTTCTTCTTTGATGGCGAAAAGATTGAGTCGCTCGCAGACCCTGAGCGGGCAGCTAGCGTCATCGAATCTGCTGTTCACTCGCTACTTGGCGTGAGCACAGTGGAGCAGCTGCGAACAGATCTTGTCGCGCTAGTACGACGACAGCGGCTTTCCAGCGAGGACCAGGCCGTCCTCGACCAGATCCGCGCCCAGGAAGCCGAGCACGAAGCGGCTAGGCAGGAAATCGCGGACCGGAAGCAAACCTTGGGCAGTGTCCGGTCCCGGTGTGATCGGCTGCAGGTGCAACTCGACAAGGTAGAGAAGGCATTCGAGCGCGCTGGCGGAAAGCTCTTTGAGCGCCAGAAGGAACTCGAGAGCAATCGGAAAGCAATTGATGAGCGTCTGGCAGCCCAGCGTGCTGCCCTGCGGTCCCTTGCTGCAGGACCGTTGCCTCTTCTGATGCTTCCGCAGCAGTTGGCCAAGCTCCGCGAGCAGGCCGGCCGCGAGAAGGATGCTGACGATGCCACGCGGGTCGTAGGCGTCCTGGAGGATCGCGATGCGTGGCTTCTCGACCACCTTCCTGCGTCTGTGACGGCTGCCGCACGCACGGCATTGAAGAAGAAGCTGGCATCGGATCGTCAGAAGCGCGAGAGCGCAGCGGAACTCAAGCAGAGCCTCGACCTTCCGAGTGACGCGCTTGAGCAGCTTTCGGCTCTCGATGAAGCACTCTCCCGGGATGCATCCCGAGCTCGCGAGCTCCTCAAGGAGTCCGCGGACACGACTGACCGTCTCGACGACGCCGATCGTCTCTTGGCTGGTGTCCCGGACAAGAAGCTGATCAAGGATCTTGTTGAGGAGCGCAACGAAGCGATTGACGCCCTCGCCGTTGAGAAGGACAAACTCCGGCGTGGCGAAGAGCAGTTGGAGGAGCTCAAGACCCGACACGCTCGAATCGGTGCCGACCTGGAGCGAGCGCAGCAGAAGCGGGTCAAGACGCTCATTGAGATCGAGGAGCTCGAGCGAATCGTCACGTTCGCTGGGAAGGCACGAGACACGCTGGAGAAGTTCGGCGAGGCTCTGCTGCGGCGCCACATCAGCCGTCTCGAAGTCGCTGTCCTCCAAAGCTTCAAGACGTTGATGCGCAAGAGCGGCCTCATCCACGATCTGCGGATCGACACCGCCAAGTCCAACCTCACCCTCGCGGACGCTGACGGGGAACCCGTCGACCCCGGACGGCTCAGCGCGGGCGAACGGCAGCTACTTGCCATCTCGCTGCTCTGGGGCCTGGCCAAGGTTGCCGGGAACAAGCTGCCCAGTGTGATCGACACGCCTCTGGGACGCCTCGACAGCCAACACCGTCAGCACCTGGTCGACCGCTACTTCCCGAACGCTGGTCGGCAGGTACTCCTGCTGTCCACAGATGAGGAGATCGACGAGAATCTCCTCAGCCGTCTGAAGCCATCCCTCGCACACACCTACACCCTTGTTCACGACGACACGTCGTTCACCACCACCGTCGAGGCTGGGTACTGGTGGACAGCAGGAGCCCCGCATGTCGCTTGAGACAGTTCGCCTCTCGCAGACGGCGAAGGACCAACTCGTCTGGTTGAAGCGCAACACCGGCATGACTCAGTGGAACGACCTGTGCAGGTGGGCTCTGGCGCTGTCACTTCGAGACTCGTCCACGCCCTTGGTAAAGGAAGTCGTGACCGACTCCAACGTCGAGATGACCTGGAAGACGTTCACTCACCCGTACGGAGATATCTACCTCGCCCTGCTCAAGCAGCGATGCCTCATGGACGGTGAAGAGCTGTCGGACGAAGCCATCGCGCGGACGCTGACGGTGCATCTGCACCGTGGTATCGGCTACCTGCACGGTCGTCCCGACCTTCGGTCCGTCGAACAGCTCGTCTCCACCGCCACGGGATAGCGCCTGGTTGATGGATGGCCCGCCCCGCCTGCAGGCGGGGCGGGCTTCTGCACGTCGGTATGGGTGAGGCCAACGCTGCGCAGTGTTGGCAAATTTTCCCAGCAACCGCCTGCAACATCAGGCCCAGTTGGCCGACCTATCTATGTGAGGGCAGCCGGGCGCCTGACAGATTCAGCAGTTTCGCCACGCCTGTCAGTGGCGTCCAGTAGCCTCGCAGGACAACTGAATGAGCACCGCTTCAACACACGGACGCGAGCCACCGTATGGGGTTCGCCACCAGACACTCTGGAGCGATCATGATCAGCCACCCCGTCGAGGGGGCTATTGCCGCGCTGCAAGAGAGCGCGCTCCGCACCTTCGACAGCTATCAACTCGACAGGATCGACCGAGCCCTCGACGAGCTTCTGCGCAACCCCTCTGATGAATCGACGCCGGCGGAGTACCGCGTTCGGTCAGCCATGGGACACGCATACGAGGTACTCGAGCGCCGCAAGACCATCACACCTCTCGTCTCCCTCTGCGCAGAGCACACCGATCAGGGTGTGCTCGACTGGGACTATTCGCTGATCGAGATCAACGAATGGCTGTGCAGCGAACCCGGAATCTCCCTGGAGCAGCGAGCTCTGCTCCAGGCGCTCGCACGTGGCGAGGACGCCACGACCCTCGCGCAGCGTGAGGGGCTTCCTGTAGCTCGAGTACGAGAACGGATCAGCCGCGCCCGCAGAGCAGGCCGTCAGCTCTGGAAGACGTCGGTGCTGGCTGCATGAAACCGAGACTCATCGGTCTGCGCCCATGGCTTGTACGCGCACTCATTCCGCCGCAGCACATTGGTACGTACGTGCTCTACACGGCGGATGGCGTCCCGAGCTACATCGGCCGCAGCGATACAGACCTCAGGCGACGGCTTCTCCGGCACTGTACAAACCGGCGAGGCACGTACTTCACCTACGACGTCCACCACAGCGCCCTGAACGCCTTCGAGGTGGAATGCGCCCTGTTCCACACGCTGGCGCCCGCGATCACCAATCGCATACACCCGGACCGCCCCGCCCACCAAAAGGTCTGCTGCGTGTACTGCCGTGCCACGCAGCGCACCGTGCGTCGCCATCGCCTTGCACCCCAGGCACCAAAGACCGATCCATCTAAACGCCCGAGTGAGGACCTCCGATGACATCCCCCCTGTTCTTGGCCCCAGATGACCACCGCGGCAACATCATCCAGGTTGACCGTGCCCTGGAATCCATGCGTGATGCCGGCTTTGATCTCACAGCTGCCATCGGCGAGCCCTTGGACAACTCCATCCAGGCGGAAGCCACTCTGATGCGTGTCATCCCGGTGTACGGCGCTCGCAAGAAGAGCATCGAGAAGCTCATCATCTCCGATAACGGCGTCGGTATCGATCCATCGATCATGCACAACGTGCTGTCCATCGGCTACAGCGCCCGATACAACGAACGGGACGGCCTGGGACGCTTCGGCATGGGGCTGAAGCTCGCCGGCCTGAGCCTGGGCAAGCGCATCGACATCTACAGCAAGCGCGCCAACAGCCCCACGATCCACCACAGCTACGTAGACCTCGAAGAGGTCCGCGAAGGTAAGCAGCAGTACATCAGCACTGACGAGGTCCAGAGCTGGCCTGAAGAGGCTGCCAGGCAGATGGTCGGCAGGGACAGCCGCCCACTCGCATCCGGCACAGTTGTGATCTTCAGCAAGATCGACCGACTCTCCACCGGCGGCACGTACGGCACGTCGCTGGAAGAGAAGATCTCTGACCTTCGCAAGTTCATCGCACGCGCATTCCGGACCTACATCGACACGGGGCGCACCATCGAACTCGAAGGCAAGGAGGTCACGCTCCACGACCCCCTCTTCCAGCGAGACAACCCCCGCATCATCAGCAAGTACAAGTCGCAGAAGCTTGACCCTCGAGGCACGATCATCGAGGACGAAGATATCGAGATCGACGGCCACAAGGTCCACGTAACAGTCGCCTTGGTCCCCGTGGAATTCCGGCCCTGGGCTGGAGCAGGCGGTGCGGTAGACCACCGGGGCGATGACATCCGGGACTTCCAGATCAACGCCGAGAACGCGGGCAAGATCAGCATTCTGCGCAACGGCCGCGAGATCTTCTACGACACCATCCCTCGGTTCCTTGACGCGACACGGAACGACAAGGCCATCCGGTATGTCGCCATTGAAGTGACGTTCCCTGCGGAGCTGGACGAGTACTTCCAGGTTCGCAACGTCAAGCGCGGAGCCGAGCCGGTAACCAAGCTTCGGAATCAACTGAAGGACTGGTTGAAGAGGCCCGTCCGCGTAGCCCGCAAGCAGATCCACGAGCACTGGATTGAGGTGGACACACGCAAGCGGCTCGAGAGTGGCCCTCACGACGCAAGCATGGCTACCGCGGCGCGGGCGAATCCAAGCCTTCCTCACGGGCTTGCCGGCCGGACAGTCACTCCGGAACAAGAAGAGCAGATCGTCCTGGACGCCGCGGAGGACATGGGGCTCGACCCCGAGGTCGATGTAGCGAAGGTCGACGCACTACGCGAACAGATCCGGACTAAGCCCATCACCCTCTTCGATGCGAGTTGGCCCGGCAAAGAGTTCATCGTGGTCCAACACCTCAACGGCAAGGCACTGGTCAAGTTCAACCTTCGGCATGCGTTCTTCAAAGAGGTCTACGTTCCCCTGAAGAAGCTCGCCGATCAAGGTACAGAAGGGATGACCCCCGAGGACATGCTCGACCTGGCTCGTCGCGCCGAGACTGCCATCGACCTGCTCTTCATGGGCTACGCACGCGCGGAATCCATGTCGCAGAACCCAGAAGAGGACTACAGCCAACTGCGCACCCACTGGGGCATGTTCACCGAGGCGATGCTCAAGGAAGAACTTAAGGATCAGTGACTCCGTGGTGACGGACGGCCTGGCGCCATCCGTCACCGCTCTGGGGCGCGTCTACCTTGGCGTGTTCTGTGGCGGAGATCGTTTCATTTTCTGCATCAGGTCCCGGAGGCGCGGGGCGACCTGCAGGATGTCGTGGGAGGGCGCAGCAAGCATCGCGCCGTAAGCCGGCGCGACGGCCGCTGGCATCGCAACTGAAGCAGCGTAGGAAGGCAGTGAAGGATGTTTGGCTCGGGCAATGGACTCACGTTCCGCGACTACGTGCAGGGAACGTGGGGGAGCTTCGACACTCCGGCGGGGAGGGTCGACTACATCATGACGAAGGCGCGACTTGGTGGTGATGCCAACACCCCCGAGCGGCAACTCACCAAGAACCTGGCCCCTGTTCGAGAAGTCATGGATGCCGGCGATCTTGACTTCAATCAGCTCCTACAACGCGACCTCGATGACCACCGCGTAGCCGTCAATCTGATCCCCTACCTGCTCAAACCCCAGACCACAGGGCCCGCGTTCTTCCCGCCGATCGTGGCCGTGGTGCTTCCCTTCCACAACAAGCGCCCCACAGCGTTTCCCATGCTGGGGGAGGTGACGTCCATAAGCGCCGATGACGCCAACTGGCAGGAGCAACGTGCGGGAACTGCGTTCCAGGTCCACCGTCTCCTCGGCTCCGATGGACAACCGCACGGGGCAAATGTGGGCAAGCTGTGGTGGAACCGTGCCGAGTCAAGTCTCGTTGTTCTTGACGGGCAGCACCGTGCCATGGCACTTCTTGCGATCGAGCGCACCCTGACCAACTCGTGGCAGGACACCTCCGCGGTCAAGTACCGCTCCTTCTACGAACATCAGGTACGGCGCGTGCTGGAGCAACACGGGGCTGGCGAACCTGACCTGTCGAAGGTCGAAGTACCGGTCACTGTTTGCTGGTTCCCGGATCAAACCGGGGCCGGTTCCCGGCCCCACGAAGCTGCGCGGAAGCTATTCGTTGATGTCAACAAGGAGGCGCGCCCGCCGAGCGAGTCCCGCATCATCCTGCTCTCGGACGCTGAACTCTCCAACGTCCTCACACGAAGCATGCTCAGCGAGCTGCGCAGCCGTAACGATGCCTCCTACGTTCCGCTGTACGCGGTGGAGTACGACAACCCGGAAGTCAACAGCCACCGCCCGGCACGATGGTCGGTGCTCACCAACATCAACCTGCTCAAGATGGCCGTAAATCGCTGCATCTTCGGGCCGTCGAAGTACCTCACCAACGTCGCGCAGGGGATCTCGGGCAAGGAGAGCGAGCAACAGCGCGATGACTTCATGCGCAGTCAGCTTGAGGTGGACACCCTTCTCGAGAGGTACTTCGAAGACGGAGGCATCCCCTTCGACCGGGACTCTCTCGGAGACAAGCAGTTCCCCCTCGGCAAGATGGAAGCGATCAGCGCGAGGTTCAAGGAGACGTGGGGCAGGGCGATCCTGACGCTGTTGTCGAGGACCACCCCGTATGCGGCACACGCCAGCGCGCTGACCAAGCTGAAAGATGACTGGCATGTCGCCGATACGTTTGCGGCTCTGGCTCACGATGCACTCTTCGGCGGGGTGGGCGTGTTCTGGACCCTGCGTGACAGCTACGACCACTACATGGAGCACAGGGACAACGCGGATCGCCGGCTGCCCAAGTCGGACGTCATCCGCGCCTGGGAAGCACTCAAAGGCAAAGAGGAGGACTTCGACCAGTACCGTGCGCAAGAGTATCTGCGGTCGACCCGTCCCGAGCGCGTCAAGCGTTGCAAAGATGCGTACGGAGTCCTCAACACTCACGCCTGCCAGCTCGGCCTCGTCATGACGATGGGCTCACTCTGGGAAGTGCGAAAGACGCAACCCGGCGGTGTCGAACTCAAGGATCTCCCGGCATTCGCGGAAGCCCTTGTCGAGGCATGGAACGCCTTCTTCCAGATCGAGCACAGCCGGACTCGTGACCGAAAGGTCGCTTTCAACAAGACTGGCATCTCGAACCCGATCAACCAGATCGGGAGCATGGAGTCCGCCCAAGCGGTCTACTTCCGCTACTTCTGGCTGCAGGCACTGGCGGTCCCCACAGCATGGCCCCACGTGGCCCAGTGGCTGCCGGACCGCGAAGAGTTCGACATTAAGCTCGGCGAAGCCCGGCGCATGTACCTGGACTTGTGCATCAAGCAGCAGCTGAAGGCCCTCAAGACGAACCAGCCCACCGCGCAGGAGAGCGATCTCCGACCTGTAGCCGAGAAGCAAGCGAACACCGCGCTCAAGAAGGCCCTCAAGGACTGGTTCGAGGTGTCGGAGGACGACTTCGAAGCGTGGCTGAGCGAGCCGATCCGCCGCAGCAAGCAGGGGGAACTCGACCTGGACGATGCTGGTAGGGAAGCGGAGTAGCCGGAGCACGCCCGAGACGGCAGGTCCGAAGCGGCACGTCGGCCAGGTTCGGCCATTCCGCGTGCCGCAGCTGCCCAGCCCGCAGGTCCGTCCATCGGCGGGCCTTACATACCCCCCTCACCGTGACGTCCGAGTCTCGTGAGGTGAAAGACCACCTTTGGTGTCGAGTACGCGGCCCCGCGCGTCATGTACTCGACCCGCCACCTCAGTACCGGGGAGAGAAGCAATGGCCGAGCCCGCACGGTTCATCGAAACACTTGCCGACCGCGTTGAACACGTGTTGAGGAAACGCCAACTTGGCCCGCTCTCAGTGAAAGAGCTCATTACGGAACTCGGTCCGGAGACAGACACCTCCGCCACGACCCTGGCAGCAGAACATCAATTGGTTCAGGCCCTCCGAGAAGACGAGCTCAGGCGCGCGGCGCGCGGCAAGCGCCCCCGTTTCGGTATCACCGACGGGGAATCGGTGCGTCTTCGTCCACCGGGCAACCCGGCAGAAGCCGCGGTAGAAGAGTGGAACGAGAGGGTCAAGCTGGACCTCCTTGAGCAGCTCAGGGAGTGCGACCCGATCGTGTTCGAACACATCGTGGCGCAGCTACTCATCGCGATCGGATACGAAGAGGTCCGTGTCACCAAGCGATCGAACGACGGCGGCGTCGATGTGCACGCCATCCTGTCTGCCCGCGGCGTGACGCGTGTCCCCACTGCGTTGCAGGTGAAGCGGTGGCGGAAGCCTGTGGGGCGGCCGGACGTACAACAACTGCGCGGCTCCCTCAAATCCACCCAGCAAGGCGTCATAGTCACGACCAGCAGCTTCTCGAGACCTGCCCTTGAGGATGCAGCCCGCCAGGACGGTAGCCCAGTCCATCTGATTGACGGACAAATGCTCGCAGACTTGATGGTCGAACACGGTCTGGGGGTCCAGACAGCTCGAGTTGCGTTCTTCTCCCTGGACGAGCAACGCCTGACGGGCGGTTCACCTGCGGCCGCGGCTAGGGCAACCGCTGAAGGTGACCAGGTATCGCCTGGACTTCGGCAAGGGAGCCAGATGTACTTCCTAGCCCAACTGCCAGGAGGCCGAAACGCCGACTACCTGTCCACACTGGCGATCATGGCTCAGCTGGCGGAGGAGCAGCCGACGCTAGACGAATACATCGCAGTATTCCAAGAGCACTTCCCAAACATCTCGCGGGTGGATGAAGCACGACGCCGGATGCGAGTCCTCCTCTCCCTGGGCCTGGCCGAGGTCGAGAGCAATCACGTCACACTCACCTTCCTTGGACGACGCTTCCTCGACGACAGAGATCCGCGACTGCTGCGCGAAGCCTTCTTGGCCCGGATCGCGGGGGCGGCCGAGGTGCGGGCGCTCGTCGCAGACGCTGCCGACGACCGAGCAAGAAGGCAGCGAGTCCTTGATGATCCGCCCGCCGGGCTCAGCTCAACCCAAGCCGCACTGGTGCTCAGGTGGCTCACTCAACTCGGCTTGTGAAGCGCGCCGGCGCGGATGTCAGGCACGGCTGATCCGAGGCGGCAGGGGCGTATTGGCGGCCATATGAGTAGTTCGAGGCAAAACGAGCAGGATGGTGAAACTGCTAGCATCGGACCTGTTTGAATCACGGTCGGAGCACGGGTAGGGGGAATAGGTGAGCGAGATAACTCGCACCTATCAGGCGTTTCGTACACTACAGACCTCTGAGAGTAAGCCGTTGGTGCTGTTCGCTGCCCCGGCTGTAGACATTGACGAATGGGTAGGGGTCCCCCAGCGCCGCAGACTCGGAGATGAAGAGACTTCCGGATTCCAGCGTGAAGAAGACCCGCGTCGGATTCGAGAACTGACCAGGTTCTTCGGTGACCGGCATAATGTTGCGCAGAATCCACTCCTTGCCGCGCTCCAAGACTCTAAGAGAATTGTGTTCGAAGAGCTTGAGCCAGGCTCTCCGTTTGGCGAGTTGAGGATTACCTACGAGGACTACTCGAAGGTGTCCATGTTGAAACTCCTAAAGCGGCTTGTTGTTCGCCTTGAAGAGCGAGTTGACTCGCTTAACGATAGCGTCGTGGATCAGACTCGGGTGGCCAGACTGCTCGAACTGGAGAGTCAGCGCATCGATGCGGAGAACGGCGATGAGGGCGAAGAGCTAAACGGAGATGTCACAAATGAATACACTGGTGGCGATGATGGCGATGACGCCGCCACAGTGTTGCTTGCCGAAGAGACGCGCATCGTAGAATTCTATACCGAGCTCAAGGGGAGAATTAAGGTATTGGAGCATTTGGGCATCGAAGATGCCGATGCCGTCCAGGGATTCACGAAGAGCGCCCTGCTGGGATACCTGAAGCCTGTGGTGCTTGTTGACGGGCAGCACAGGCTGCGCGGGGCCGTTATGTCGGCGCGTTCCTTGTCGAAGACCGCTCAGGGAGAGGACAACATTCTCAACGCAGTTGAGGATGGCTTGGATCCGGCCGAGGCCGAGCGGCAGGTAATCCGTGAGTTGTCGCGGAAGCTGCCAGTCTCACTCCTCATGGATGAGAGTCCGAGCGAGCACGTGTTTCAATTTGTTGTCGTGAACCAGAAGGCGATTCCCATGGGGAAGGCGCTGCTTGGGACCATTGTCTCGACCAGCCTCAGTCGCGACGAGCTTCAACAGGTTGCTAAGCGTCTTCAAGGTGCGGGCATCGAGCTAGAGGACTCCCAAGCTGTCGCCTACTTGACGAGGGACGAAGCGAGTCCGTTCCGGAACGTTGTTCAGACTGGAATGGGCGGCGATCGCCCCGACCTGCTCAAGTGGAGTGTCCTTCAAGGGCTTGTGTCGATTTTCCGGAAGTTGCAGGGAGGCCGGCCTTACCATGCGAAGGTTGACTACGCGAAGGCATGGAGGGAGAACTACTTCCCTGAATGCGGCCTGGTGTCCGGAGATTCGGAATCGGAACGCCTTGAAGACTGGTCGCGTCCTGACGGCCCATGGCGGGAAGTGTTCATTCGCTTCTATTCCAAGATCCGCGACTACTTTGGGGATCCCGTCGACGTTGATACGTTCAACGGATGGGGTAGCACATCCGAGAGTAATCTGTTCAATAAGATTTCATTGACCATTCTGGCGTGCGACTACTTCGACTTCATCTATACGCAGGGTGAACCGCTTGCGAGTCTTGAAGATTTTGAAGCTTCGCTCGACAAATGGTTGATGGGTGGGCGAGTGAATGCATCATACTTCAATAGGGATTGGAAGCTGGAAGGGGCGAAGAAGGATCAGTTGATAGTGAAGCAGCTGTGGTCGCAGAACTGGCATGAATATCGAAAAGTCCCGTCGAATGTCCTGCCTAGGAAATTTAAGCCCTAGCGCGATATGGATACTCGGGGAATTAAAAACTTCTACGGTGCGCTCGGTGAGGCGCTGCCGAATCGGTGGTCAGAAGATGGCGTGCGAAAGATTTCCCATCTGGCCACCCCCGAGGGTCTGCTAGGAAAGAATGAATGGATTCTCCGAGCCGACTACTCTATGACTGTAGGGCGCTGGTTCATCGAGGGACTTGTCGACCTCGGGAGGTATGCGCGCAATAGCGAGAACATTGGGCATCTATTTAAAGAGATGTCTGCCTGTCTGAGGGAGCTCGACCCAAGCGCGCCACAGGACGAAGTCAAGGCGACTGCACGTCAGCTTGCGTCGTTTGCATGGAGGGAAGTCGAAGCCAGGCGGGCGGCGGGGCGGCCAAATATTGATCGTGCGCTTAAGAATGCTGTCTGGTTCCGAGATGAGCCTATGCAGCGTTGCTATCTGTGCGGGTATAGATTCTCGACGCATGCGAAGGATCGATTTCTGGGGAGATCTGCTATTCCTTTGAAGACCCACAACCTGGTCGACTTCACTCGCCCAAGAGGGGTAAAGCCGAGACATCTGGGTGTGGAGCTGGATCATGTAATCCCTGTCGCTGAAGGTGGCAGAACGGATGAAGATAATCTCAAGCTGGCGTGTGGCTGGTGCAACATTGTCAAGAGCAGTCTGTGGAGTGTCTACGACGCTAAGGCTTGGTCAGCGGGAGTGATAGATCACCCGTCTCTCGGCCTCACTTCAGTGCCCCAACCACTCTGGATGCTCCGCATAGTGGCAACGCGCGCGCGATGCGAGTCGGCCGGGGGGTGTAGTGCACGTCTGACCACAAACGAACTCTTCGTTGCTCCTCGCAACCTCAAAGGAGCGTTGACGCCAACCAATCTCATGGTCGTCTGTCGGCAGCACGACCCCTGGGCGGCGCACCGCCTCATCAGCCCCACCTTGCTAGCGAGGAGGAGGTAGCGGCGTGCTCTGCCGGGCTATCGCCGCCCATGCAGGCGACCGTCGGTATAAGACTCTGCCATGGTGGTGGCGCCGGGAGCAGCGAGCTGCGTCAGAGCGTGTACGGCCGCGTCCATGCGGTCCGGCGAGTCCATGCCGGCGACCCATGTCACCATCTGCTGCTCCAATGTGGGCCACTCGCCTACGTGGTGGATGCGCCCCTGTTCGTAGAGCTGGGCTATCGGCTCAGCCCTCAATCGTTTTCCGTGCTTGGCCGTGACGGGCAAGACGGCGGGCATGACCATGTTCTCGGTGCGGTGCTCCCGCCCCAGTTCCTGCCACGCCTGGTGCAGGATTTGACGGCTCATGTCTCCGCCATAGTTGGACTCGACGACGATCGCGTCGGCCCTCAACTCGATGGCGAGTAGACACGTCTCCCGGCCCCAGGAGTCGGCGCCGCGATTACCGGAGCGGTCGTCCAGGACGTATAGGTGTCCCTCACGGTCGCTGGCGGCAGCCACGATGCCGGTCTCGTCACCGACAGCGGATTCTCCGCCAGCGGGGTCGACGGCGACGACGATCCGTGCGAGGTCGATGCCCCGGAACTGGGCGGCGCTGATGCGGTTGTTGGTGATCCATGGCCACTGCCATACACCGCCGTCCTGCGGGCGGGGCTGCTGCATGTACAACGACCACCAGACGCGTTCACCCACGGATCGACGGATCTCGGAGAGTGCGTCGGCGTCATACCGCTCGGGCCACAGAGGAGCCCCGACCTCGCGGCCGAGCGCGTCGTCCTCGGACAGGGCGAGGGCGGGCAGGTCGATGACTGTCCACCGGTCGCCCTCATCGGCGAGAACGCGGCCGGCAAGGTCGTCCTCGTCCCAGCGGGTCTGAATCAGGATGACGGAGCCGCCGGGCTCGATGCGGGTGAGCAGGACGGCCTGCCACCACTCCCACAGGCGTTTGCGCATGGTGGGGGAGGAGGCTTCGGCAGCGTCCTTGATCGGGTCGTCCACTACCGCGAGGTGGGCGCCCTTGCCGGTGAGGCCGCCGCCGACACCGGCCATGACGGCTCCGCCTTCGGTGCCGGTGAGGTCGAAGCGATTGGCGGCAGAAGAGCCGGGGCGCAGGCTGATGCCAAGCTGTGGCCCGTAGTTGAGGATTGCGTCGCGGATCCACCGGCCGTGATCATCAGCGAGATCAGAGGAGTAGGAGGCGATCATCACCCGATGTTCCGGGCGGCGCCGCAGGTACCAGAGGGGTGCCCAGCGGGCGGCTCGGCGGCTCTTGCCATGCCGCGGCGGCATCGTCAGGAGCAGCCTCGTCGGATGACCGGCTGCGACTTGCTCGAAGGCAGCGTCGATCTTGGCGAGGTGCGGGGCCTGCATCTCCCGCCCGTCCGTGAGGACGGAGGCCATCGCGCCGGGGGAGCGGTCCATCGCCAGTTCACGCTCGATGCGTACGAGCCGGGCGCGCAGTTCGGGGGTGGAGGCTGCGGCTATCTCACGGCGGCGCTGAGCGGGAAGCGACCGGTAGGTGTGGAGGACCGCGGCCTCGTCAGCTCTTGTCACCCTCGCCCGCATCGCCTCCGGCGAGGTTGATCAGCCGTTCCAGTTCGTCCAGGCCCGCGGTCTCCACCTGGACGGCGCCGCCGTCCGGCCCGGACAGTTCCGTGCGGGCGGGTCGGTCCAGGCCGAGCAGGCGGCTGCTGCGTTCGATGATTCGTACCGCGCGGTCTACGGCTTGGTAGTCGCCGTTGCGGATCGCGGCGCGGTAGACGCCGAAGAAGAGTCGCTCGAGTCGCTCGACCATGAGCTGACGCAGCTCATCAGTGTTGGAGTCCAGGGCGGTGGTGCGCTCGACGAGGGCCTTGGAGACGTCCTTGCAGGCCAGCTCGATGAGCCGCTTGTCGGTGGGGGGCTCCAGGCCGCGTTTGTACTTGTCGATGCCATACCCCTGCGGGTACGCGACACCGTCAGAGTTGATCGCTGGGTCGGCGGCGAGCTTGCGGCCGATGGTCAGCCAGTCGACGCCGGCGAGCTTCAGGTCGATCGCGTCGGCGCGGCGCTGGGTGATGGCGGCCCGGGTGGCGCGGTTGGGGCGGCCCATGACACAACTCCCTGGGCCCCGCGCCTGCTGTCCATGATCCCTGACCCAACCGCGAACCGCTTTGACCTGTTGGTTCACAAAAGCACAAGCAGGGGTGCGGGGAGGAACACAGCGGACACACGCGGGCACGGGACGTGGCGTCAGAGAGAGATCGGGGTGTGTTGGCGTGAGTGACGGAGGTGCCGCTCACGCCGGAGTGCCATCTGGTGAGGTTGGATGCCGCCCTACGCGCTGTCCTCGGCAATGCGAGGGAACAGCGGGTTCGCGGGAGGGAGACTCCCATCGATCTCTGTGCACTGCCTGGCGATTCGGGAGGCGGCATCCGGGAGGAACGGCTGCAACTGGTCGCCCAGTGCGCGGCATGCCTGAACGAGGGTGGCGAGAACTGCGTCGAGACGTTCCCCGGCTTCGTGGTCGCCGCCCTGCTCGGCTTTGGCCAGCTCCCAGGGGCGGGCGTTGTCGATGCAGCGGTTGGCTTCCTCCACGATCGTCCAGACTGCGGCGGCTGCTCGGCGGAAGTCGAAGTCGTACAAGGCTGCATCCACTTGGCCCGGGACATCGCGGCAGGCCGCAGCTAGAGGTTCGGTGGCCGGAGCGTCAGCCAGGGGTGCATGGCCGTTGCGGTAGCGGTGGACCATGGTCACGACCCGGTTGACGAGATTCCCAAGACCGCCTGCCAGGTCGGCGTTGGCTCGGGCAATGAGCCGCTCCCGGGTGAAGTCGGCGTCACCGACTCTGGGGACTTCCCGCAGGAGCCACCAGCGCACCGCGTCCGTGCCGAACTCTTCGACCAGGTCGGCAGGGTCGACGGTGCTGCCGCTGGACTTGCTGATCTTGCGTCCGTCGACGGTGAGGTAGTCGTGGACGAGGATGTCGGTGGGCAGCGGCAGCCCTGCGGAGAGGAGCATGGCCGGCCAGTACACGGCGTGGAAGCGCACCACCCCCTTGCCGACCAGGTGGACGCGCCGCTCGCTCCGTACCCACCACTGCGCATAGGCCTCGTCGCTGTCGCCGTATCCGAGGCTCGTGACGTAGTTGCCGAGCGCGTCCCACCACACGTAGATGACCTGGCTGGCGTCGCCCGGTACAGGGATGCCCCAGCCACGGGCCCGGGTGTGGGACCGGGAGATGGAGAAGTCGTGCAGCCCGCTATTAATGAGGGCGAGGACTTCGTTGCGGCGGGCAGCCGGTTCGATCCGTAGGGTCCCGCTGGAGATCAGATCGTGCAGGGTGTCGGCATAGCGGGATAGGCGGAAGAACCAGTTCTCCTCGGCGACCAGTTGGGGTTCGGTGCCGTGCTCGGTACATCGGCCGTCGACGAGGTCGGCCGGGGTGTAGAACTGCTCGCAGCCGACGCAGTACAGGCCTTCGTAGTGCTTGCGGTACAGGTCTCCGGCCGTGGCGCACTGGCGCCAGAGCCGCTCCACGCCGATGCGGTGGCGTGGGTCGCGGCTGGTGCGGATGAAGTCGTCGAAGGACAGCGCCAGTGGTTCGCGTAGTGCGGCGAAGGCTTCGGCGTTGCGGTCGACGAGGGTCTGGACGTCGATGCCTTCGGCCTCGGCGGCCAGGACGTTCTTGAGTGAGTTGTCGTCGGTGCCGCTGAGGAACCGGACCTGATCGCCACGGTGGCGGCGATGCCGGGCGAGGACGTCCGCCTGCACCAGTTCCAGGGCGAAGCCCAGGTGGGGGCGGGCGTTGACGTACGGGATCGTCGTGGTGATGTAGTGCTGTGGTGCGGTCATCGGAACCTCCAGTTGCGAGGCGGAGCTCCGAGTCCGAAAACAGATCGAGGCCCCGTCTCGGGGCCTCGGAAATGCGCGTCCGGTATCAGCAGCCCCGCTGGCGGGGCATCATCTCGATTCGGAATGAAGGCGCGATCATGCGCCGATGCTAGCAGCGGCTCCAGGCTCCACGGCAGGGATTATTTCCCGAGATGCGGCGCTGTATCTCTCGGTGATTTACGAGCCGAGCAGTCGCACTCCTCGCACCGCGGCCGCGGCAGAGATGCGCAAGGCCAGCAGATATTCGGTGTCCGTGATGGAGCCGTCGTCGCTGCTGCCACCCACGGTGATCTCGATCGAGTCCTGGCTGACGGTGTAGCTCGCGTAATACGAGGTCTTGTCCTCGCAAGCCACGATGTCGCCGAGGAACCGCAGCACGTCGTCACGCTCCATGACGAAGACGCCGATCAGTAGACCAGCTCGATGCTCCCAGCCGGCCATGTGCTGTCTGACCCTGGCGAGTTGTGCGTCATCCACCCCTGCGCACCCGGACCGTCAGCTTCGCCTGGACCCGGCTCGGGCCGTGTCGGTGGCGCGATGGCCGGGGTGGGCCAGGACGATGCCGGGACCCCATCGGTAGGTGAGCTCCCGGGCAGGCACCATGCCGGAAGTCATACGGACCCTGAGTTCGACAGCGCCGTCCGGGTGCCTGTGGCGAGCGTGAATCGACGCCCAGCGCCAGGCGCCGTCGTTCCAGATCCAGGCAGCGGGCTCGTGCCCGGCCGGGTACACATCCGTGCGCACGCCGTGAGCCTCGTGCTCATCGCGAGTTGGGGCCTCGATGGGGTCGATGGCAGGGGCGGTGCCCGGCGGCTCCAAATAGAACATGAGTGCGATGATAGGTGAAGTGTCGTGCTACGCGATGTGACGACGACCTGACCTGTCGCAATGAAGGTTGAGTGATTCTCAGCGAAGGTTGGTGACCGCAGGCTTCCCTGCCCAGCCGCTTCCGGCGCGGAATTTTCCGGCGGTCGCTAGTGTCGGCCCATGTCCAGTCCTGGAGACGTGCCGCCGGAGATCCTGAACCGGTCGCGGTCGATCTGCCGGCAACTGCCCGAGTCGTACGAGGAACCAGCCTGGATCGGCGTGCGCTGGCGGATCCGTACGCGGACGTTCGTCCATGTCTACACGCCGGACGTGGATCGCTACCCGGTCTACGCCTCGTATGCGACCGCAGATCAGGAACTGGTCGTGATGACTTTTCGGGTACCCGTCGACGACCTGCTCGGCCTGACCGCCGGTGGGTTCCCGTTCCTCCGTGCCGACTGGGGCCATAACGTCGTCGCCGCCGTTCTCGGTGACCACACCGACTGGACCGAGCTTGCGGAACTGATCACCGACAGCTACCGCAAGATGGCCCCGAAGTTCCTCGCCGCGCGGGTCCCCCTCCTGCCACCGATCAGCTGACCGGCGGTGGGCCTCGTCTCCCGCCACAAGGACCGAATCCGCAGAAGCAGCCGCTCAACCTTCGCCGAGAATCACTCAACCTTCATTGCGACAGGTCACGACCGATAGATGGCCCGCCTGCGTATCGTCGCCGCACCGTCCTCCAAACACCACAGGATTGATGTCTGAGCCATGGGCAGTCGGACGCGGCCGGCTCGGCAGGATCCGACAGCAGGCCTCACTCGATGGCTGCTTCCGCCCGCAACGCGTCGCGCAGAGCCTCTGCTTGACGCAGGCCAGGGAAGTTCCCGCAGGCTTTGGTTAGCAGGGCCAGTGCCGCCCCGGGGTAGGCAGTGAGCAGGGCGAGGAGGAGTCCGGCCTTGGCTGCCCTGGTGGTCTTCCAGTAGCGGAGGGCGGATGGTCCGGGGATGCCCTGGCGGAAGGTCATCGCGAGTACGAGCGCGAAGACGGAGATGCACCAGGCTGAGTAGCCGATGTGGAGGTAAAGCCCTGCACCGGCGGGAAGTTGAGGATGCAACAGGGCCTCGATGAGCACGAAGGGCACAATGCTGAGGATCGCGAAGACCAGTACGCCTGCCACCAACAGAGCCGTCTCCCAGAGCCAAGACCAGACGAGGCGACGCGCCCAGAGCCGTCCTAGGACGGGGACGAATCCTGCACCGTCATGGTCGAGGGCACTCTCCACCAGGGCCCGGTGCCAGGCCTGCGCACTGCCTTCGAGCAGGCTGTGGCGCGAGGGCGGCGGTCTCATCAGGGAGGCGTCGGCAGGCTCGTCTCCTTCCGGAGCGTCCTGCTCTTCGTCGGCGTCGTCGATGACGTCCAACCGGATGCAGCGGGCGAGCTCGTCCAAGTCGCCTACTAGGGACGGAAGTTCATCAGCTGGGACGTTGCGGGAAGTGGCCAGGTGCACCACCGAGTCATGCTCTTTCACGTGCCAGGCGTAATCCACGTGGGCGCGGATCGTGGTGCGGTTGGGGCGGAGGGCGTGCAGGCGCACACATCGCAGGCCGACTCCCAGTTCCTCCGTGTGGAAGTCGCTGACGAGCGGGGCTTTGAGGGCCTCGGGGTCGCTGGCGCCGACGGCCTCGCGCGCGTCGGTATCCGACTCGTCGAGAACTGGCCACTAGGTGAGTTCGACGACAGCTTCGGGGTGATGACCCAAGGGGCACCAGAGGTAGACCTCTTCGCCTGGGGCGTCCTGCTGGGCGTACCACTCGTAGTAGGCGAGCAGGACCTCGGTCAGGCTCTCGACGGTGGTCTCTGCCCACCGGGCGGCCTCTGAGACCTCCTGAAGTACGGGGGCCCACGCCTCCGCCCACTTGGCCGGCGTTCCGTACACCTCCTCCATAAGAGCAAAGGGCATTGGTATCCAAGGGTGTGGGACGTCTTCGATCTCGGGCCAGATCATGGGTTCTCCCTCAGGTGCCTCGTGTACCCAGTGGACAGGAGCGGCTGACGCCCCGTGGGCAGCGGCAGCGTATGTCCCGCTCACAATGCTCATCCGCTCCGCCTGGACCGCCGCGGTCGGGTCGCGGGGGTGATGAGTACGCCGTAGTCGGTGAAGTCCGCCGCCACGGCCGGAATGAACCACAAGCGGACATCACTCCTGGCGGTGGGTCACGGCCTGCACCTGCGACAGTGTGATCGTCGGCACCGGCGGCGAACGCTTTGCCATCCTCATCCAAGTCGGCGAGGACTAGTGACAGTAGGGGCGGCCGCGGATGAGGTTCGCACTTGATGATGAGCGACGCGGCCGCCCCGAGAGGCAGCGTACAGCGATCATTCAGGCCGACGGGGCACACCTGGCGTGGTGGCCGACCCCGAGAGTTTCCACGATGCGAAAGGAAACAGAGTCGCTGCGTCCCGTCTGAGTCAGGGAGGGTTCGACGCGCTGGTGGCTCATGCTGCTGGGGCTTCCCGCTAACAGGGGGAACGTCCGTTTACCGCCGTCATGCCGAGTCCTCGCGTGTGGCAGGTACGGGGTCTGGCTGGAAACGGATTGCGGTCGCAATGTCTCACTGGTAGAACTGGCCAGACTCGTGACCTCTGTGAACACATGACACAGGAGGGACGAGTGAACAGTCTCGGTTCACAACTCAGTTACGGGGGTGGCTGCATGAAGTTCGACATGGGGTCGACGACGCTGGCCCAGCTCGGCAAGAGCACGGTGGGATCCAGCGACGACCTGGGTGCGCTGATCCAGCAGCTGGTCGCCGCGGCGCAGCCGCTGGAGGGCAAGTTCAACGGGGCCGGCCGGGCCGCGTTCGACGCGTTCAAAGACAATTCGGACGAGATCACGGCCGCGCTGAACGGGTCGCTGTCCGCGATCCTGGGCGGCCAGGGCGGCATGAACGAGTCCTTCAACACGGGCATGCAGGAGCAGGCCGACGTCGTCAACCAGCACATGGGTGCTGCCAACTTCGACGCTGCCCGGTTCGGCGCGCGCTAAGCGAGGGGGACTTCCAACATGGCTAACCAGGACCGTAATTCGTACGACATCGCCGCCTCGACCGAAGTGCAGGGCAGCCTGCTCGCGATCGTCGGCCGCCTCGAGCTGGTGCTCGGCGACCGCGATGCCGCGGTGAAGGCCGCGATGGCCGAGTTCCAGGCCGACGGGGTCTCCGAGGAGTACCACGGCAAGGAAGTCCGCTGGAACAAGGCGGCCAACGAGGTACGCGAAATCATCAAGCTGGTGCGCTCGGCGCTGGAGAAGAACGACGAGACCGCCCGGTCCACGCTCGCGCGAGCCAAGGCCGCGGTCGACAACATCGGCTGATCGCCGAGGGCAGCAGATGAACGGGCCTCGGCAGCCGGATATGGCTGCACGCTGTCCCGGATTGATGGACGGCAGTCAGTAGGGGGATTTTCGTGACGCGTTGGGACATTCAGCCCCTCGGGGTGCAGGGCTCGTTGAGCGTGACTAAGCAGGGCGCCGAGCAGCTCGAGAAGGCCGCCGGGGACCTGCTCAAGCATCTTGCCAGCGCGGCCGCCAATGCAGGGACGGTCGTGCCGGGCTCCGCGCACTTCGACTTCACCGGTCCGGTGGCCCCGGGCCAGGCCCGGCCCGGCTCACCGATGGGGCCCATCGCCGTCGCGCTGTCCCGATGGATGGAGAACCGGCGGCCGAAGCTGGAGTTCATGGCGACCAGGACCCTGAACTCCTACAAGGGGGCCGTTGAGGCGGTCAACGCCTACAGCCAGGGCAACCTGGAGCAGGCGGCCAACGCGCAAAGCGAGGCAGTGCGGGCGCCGCGCATGCCTGATATGCCGCAGGGGCCCGGCCTGTATCAGCCGCCCGCTGCCGGGGGCCAGGGGGCTACGAAGTGAGCCCCAGCGGGGAGGCCCTGCGCCCGGAGGAGATGCTGGAGTTCACCGGCAATCTCGAAGAGCTGGAGACCGACGCCTCCGATCTGATCTTTGATGGCAGCGCACTGTGGTCGGCCGGCAACTTGATCGACTCCAGTTTCCGCGGCCTGGACTCCTACTACAGCGCCCCGGAGGCGGAGCAGCTGTTCGCCACCACCGGTCCGGTTGCCACCGTCGGCGACGACTTCGCCACCGAGCTGGAGACGGTGGGCACGGCCCTGGCCGCCTACGCCGCCGAGGTCCGGCCACTGGTGAAGAGGCTGGAGGAACTCCAGGAAGAGGCGCGGGCGTTCCGGACGAGCATCGCGGGCGACGAGCACTGGAAGGACGACGAGTCCAAGGCGAATGAGAACGCCGCCCGCCGCTCCGAGATGCAGCGGGTGTGGGAGGCGTTCACCGATGCCGAGCGGGCCTGCTCCAACAAGATCTACGCCTTGTACACCGGCTTCCGTCTCGTCCCAGACGACGGCCAGGGCAAGAAGCCGGGAGAGAACGAGTACGGCTACAGCGCGGACATGCTCGAGGACGCCGAGGGCCTGCCCTGGGGCGACAAGACCGTGGAGTCCATCCGCTGGTTCGAGGTCCACCGCCAGGCCAAGCACTTCATCTGGGACGGCCTGGTCATGGACTTCGGCGTGGGCACCGTCAAGGGCCTGGGCGCACTCGTCGGCCTGAGCGACGACGTGAGCGCCGGTCAAGCCTGGTCGAACCTCGGCAAGGTCCTCACCGGCCTTGGCATGCTCATCGCCGTGCCGCACGCACTCGCGGTGCCGGACAAGTACATGCCCAAGTACCTCCAAGAGAGCCGCACCGCCCTCAAAGAGGCGGGCAAAGCGATGATCTCCTACGACCAGTGGGGCAAGGACAACGCCCGTGCCCTGGGCGGCACCACCGGCAACGTCCTCACCACCATCTTCACTGGCGGAGCCGGCACCGCGGCCAAGGCGGGCACCTTCGCCAAAGTCGTCTCCGTCACGGGCAAGGCAGCCAGATTCATCGACCCGATGACCTACGTCGTCAAGGGCGCCGGAGCCGGCGTGAAATTCAGCGCGGTCAAGCTCGGCGACGCCCTCGCGAACCTGAAGATGCTGCGCACCGGCGAATACCTGAGGATCGGCGAGGGCGCCTACCGTCTCCCCGACACCCCAGCCTCCCGTGCCGAGGCCGCCGCCTTCCCGCCCGAGCGGTTCGAGCGGCTGGAGGACTTCGACGGCAACACCATCTACGCCGACAAGGCGAACAAGGGCGAGTGGTTCAACCCGGACGGCACGCGCTACACGGAAAAACCGGCGCCGCTGGAGAGGTCCGCAGACCAGCGGGCTGCGGCCGGGGATGAAGCGGCGAAGCCGCGAGAGCCTGCCCTGGTGGGCGCGACCGCACGCGCCGGGGAAACCTCTGCCCACACCGGAGACGGCTTCGAGCCGGGAGCTGCCCGCGGGGCTGACGACGGCGCGGGCGCTGCCCGTGACCTGACCTCTGGGCGCACGGGCGATGCCAGCTCCGGGCAGCAGGCCGGACGTGGACAAGGCGGAGACAACGGTATTCCGACTCGCTCGGGTGGGTCAGGCGGTGGCCTCGATGGTCCAGGGCACGGCGGCGATGACGCGCTGGGCAATGCTGGGCCGGCTGACGATGCCGCACGCGACGCTGGCGATGGTGCTGCTGATCAGGCAGACGCAGGCAGCGGGCCAAGCCGTGACGGGGGCCGCCAGCTCACCGTCGAAGAGTTGAGGGAGATCCGTGACGAACATGTCCGGCTGGCAAATGAGAACCCGGACTGGTTCAAGGATTACTACCGCACCAATGAGCAGCAGACTAAAGCGTGGCGTCGGGACATCTATGCGAAGTACGAAGGGGACTACCTCACCGAGTTGACCAAGGATGCGAGCGGAAAATGGGTCGCTAAGCATGACATGGCATATGGGGTGCCAGAGACCCGTTTCAATCCGACCCCCTACTCGCGTGAGTCAGCCCCAGATCAGGTGCAGACCCACCTCGATGATGTATCAACAATCCGTCGCCAGGGAATGGAACTGACTGCCGCGGAAAAGGCGTACAAGAAGAACCCTTCTGCGGAGAATCTCGACGCCGTGCAGCGAGCCCGGGAGGCTTTGGGCGGCCGGGCAAATAACAGCAAGTTGGGCGAAAGGCTCGGAGAGGATGCCGCCAGGTATCATGTTGTGCCGCAGCACTTCGATGATCCAAAGTGGATCGAACTCCCCAAGACGCCTAACGGCGCAGATGCATTCGATCAACTCTGGGAGCTAAAGAATGACGAGCTTGTCATTGCCGAGGCGAAGGGTCCCAAGGCAGACCTAGACTGGCGGCAGGGGCAAGTCATTAAGGATGGCGTGAAAGTGCCGTCAGGCAAGATGGTCAAGCAGGGGACTTTGGAGTACGCCGAGACTATTTGCGCGGAAATGCTTGACCGGGCCGCTCGTTCACCCAGGGATGCACGACTTGCCCTTCGGATCCTAGAAGCCATTGAGAATAAGAAGTTGCATTACGTTATGATCAAAGCCAACGAGAATACGGGTAAGTATTCGGGCGCTATGCTGGAACACCTAAAGCTCTTTGAAGGAGAGTAAGTGGCCACGAATATTCCCCGCCACGCCTTCCCTACGGACGACGCGGCCGAAGGTGTGGAGGTGCTCGATGAGACAGTCGATTGGATCCTTGAACGCCTAGGGCGATCGGACGTTGCCCGTGGCCAAGCTCTGAGCACCATGGTGACCCGGGCGAAGTCACACTGCGCACTGGATCCGTTGGCCGGGAAGATTGAGAGCTGGCAGGCTTGGGTTGCCGCCATGCAGACCGGGTCGTCCTTGTTTGCTGCGGTGACTACCACGGAAGAAGATGTGCAGTGCCGCATCGCGGGTGAAGCGCGGACCATCCCCGCTTTGAGGCCACAGTCCTATACGGACGCTGGGAACTGGGTTACCTCTTTCTACCTCGCCTTGATTTGCCGCGAACAGGAACGTCTCAATCAGTTGGCGCGGGTCCCGATCTCCCTGCTGCGAGAGTCCGGGGCCGTCTTTGACGAGTACATCTATGCGTGGGTCGATGCGCTGCAGAGGTACTGGCTTGGTGAGCCCGAGGTGATGGAGAAGCTCGCGGAAGCCTTCGATGGTACTGATCCTCAAGCTGCTCACGTCGCCGATAATGAACTGCTCCTGAAGATCTTGTATCCCCCGCTTGAGCTGTTCCACCGCTACCTGCGCCAGGACCACGTGAAGTTCAACCAGGCACTGGTCGATGCACTCACGTGGCACAAGGAGTACTGGACGGGCGACGAAGCTCGCGAGATGAGCAGCGCAGGGCTCGTCGCTCTTGGCCCACTAGCTCTGGCCTGCCTCGCCCGCGAGGCTGGCTTTCCTATTGAGGTCGAGTCGGAGTACCTGCCTAAGGCTCTGTTGGAGTTCGCCTGGGCAGGCGAACTCGACACATGGTGAGCCCCGTGAACCTCACGGGCAGGCGCTAGCTGTGGGTGCGCAGGAGTACGACAGTCAGTTGCTGGAGTCGGTGTCGGTTCGGCGTCGGCGGATGCGTGATGCGTTTCTGTTCGGGAGTGAGCGGGGGCGGCGGTCTGTTGATGAGCGCATCGGCAAGGTGTTTGCCGGGATTGTGATTGCCGCAGTGCTGTGTGCGGGGTGTGTGGGGTGGTCGTTCATTTCTGAACGGTTGATCGGGAAGTCGCCGTACGGGCCGTCTGTGCAGCAGCCCACTTCTCCGTCCTCTGATTCCCCTTCTCCCCGATGATAGGTTCGAACGCGTGGTGAGTATGGGGGTAGTGAGGCCGGCGGACCGGGTGGGATTGAGCCGGGTCACGCTTGTTGGCGAGCGTCGGCGAATTGATCTAGTGCTGCCCTCGGACGAACCCATCGGCCGGCTGTTGCCGGAAGTGCTGCGGCTCCTGGACGACGAGGTTGCGGCGCGTCCCGTGCCGCGGCATCTGGTGACTGCGGATGGCTCTGCTCTGCGCTACGACAGCACGCTGGCGTCGGCCGAGGTGGCCGACGGTGCGGTGCTGCGGCTAGTGCGAGTGGAGGATGCGCCGTCTGCTCCTGTGGTGCATGACGTCACCGACGAGGTGGCGGAGGACCTGGGACTGCGTGCCTGGCGGTGGCGGCCGGGAGCGCGTCGGGTGACCGCGGGGGCCGCGGTACTTCTGTGGGCTTTGGCCGCCGGTGTTCTGGCGCGCGGCGAGTTCGCGTTGGCGACCGTTGCACCCGTTCTGCTCGTGGTGGCTGCCGTGGCAGCGGTCGGCGGTGCCCTGTGCGGGCGGGCCGGACAACGTGGGCTGGCCACCACCTTGATCGTGACCGGCGGGGTCCTAGCGGTGCTGGGGGCGTGGACGCTGGCCGATGCGCAGGCATGGTCTGGCATGGCACGGCTTGCCGGGATTTGCGGCGCGGTGACGATGGCGTTGTTGCTGCTGGGCTGGTTCTCGCCGCTTGGGCGCGGTGGGCTGATCGGCGCCGGAGCGGTTGCCGCGGTCAGTCTCTGCTGGGGCGGTATCGCGGCGTTGCAGGCCGGAGCTTCTGCGGCGGGTGAGCAGGCCCGCGTGGGCGCGGTGCTCGCTGCAGTTTCGCTGGTTGCACTGGGACTGCTGCCCAGGGTGGCGCTGATGGCCTCCGGACTATCCGGGCTGGATGACCGCCGGTTGGGCGGGACTTCAGTGAGCCGGCATGACGTGGGCAGTGCGCTGACGGCCACCCACCGCGGGCTGGTACTTGCCACGATCGTCGCCGCCGTTTCAGCGGCCGCTGCCGGAGTCTTCTTGCTGCGGACGCCGACGGCGTGGACGGTGCCCCTGGCGGTGATTGTCGCGGTGGTGCTGTGGCTGCGGGCGCGGGCCTTCCCTCTGATCGCCGAGGTTGTGGTGCTGCTGGGCGCGGCGAGCGTCGTTGGCCTGGAGCTTCTCAAGGTGTGGCTGGAACGTGCGGGCAGCGCGTTGGGGCCGCTGGTGGTGATGGCCGCTGTGGTGGTAGTCCCGATGGTGGTGTTGGCGGTGCAGCCTGCTGAGCATGTACGGGTGCGTTTGCGCCGGTTCGGGGATCTGCTCGAGACGGTGGGCGTGATTGCTCTGTTCCCGCTGGTCATCGGTGTGTTTGGTGTGTACGGGCGTTTGCTCGACAGTTTCTGATCGGGTGAGCGTGCGGCCCTGCTGGGCTTGGAGGGGAATGCGGCGATGGCTGGAGGCGACTGGCAGCGAGACGTGCTGCGCGAGTTGAAGCAGGCCGGCAATGAGCAGCAGCCGGTCGAACCGACCAAGACCGTGCAGCTCGTACGGAAGCCGTCGGGCATGCCTGATGTGGCGCCCGCCGCCCCTCAGCCTGCTGCACCCGCGCCCGTACCGGCACCTGGATCCGATCCGCGGGCGGTCGAGCGGACAACCCCGTCTCCGGCGCAGGCTCCGGTGCCGCAACCTCCAGCGCAGGTCGACCCTCGCACCGCCACGCCGGTCCCTCAGCCGCGTACGGCCGCACGCCCGGCCGCCAGGCCCACACCCCGCGATCCGCGTGTGCCGATGCCGACCCCGGAGTCGGTGCCCACGGTCGACCCGCGCCTGGCCGCGGCCCTGTCTCGCCCGGTGCGTGGCGACTCGGCTGCCCGGCGCACCGGGCGCTCTCTGCGCCAGCTGACTGCCTCTGCCTCTCAGGAGGTGGCCGAGCAGACCCGGCTGGCTAGGGAGGTGCAGCAGCCGGTGACCACGGGCCGGGTCATCGCGGTGACCTCGATCCGTGGCGGTGTCGGTAAGACGACGGTCTCGGCTTTGTTGGCCCGTACCTACAACCACTACCGGCACGACCCGGTCCTCGCCCTTGAGGCGGACGCCGCGCTGGGCACCCTGCCGGTGCGTCTCGGCGCGGAGACGGTGCGCTGGTCGTGCACCGACCTGGCCGGGATCCTTGAACCTTCGATGTTGCTTACGGATGTGACTGGCTATCTGGTGCCGGTCACCGACGGCGGATGGTTGCTGCCCGCCGGGCAGGGGCGGATCGGGCCGCCGCTGGATGTGGCGACGTATCGCACTGTGAGCCTCGCGCTTCGCCGCTACTTCGGGGTGACCGTGGTGGACTGTGAGTCGCTGCCCGGTGATGTGGCGCGCACCGCGATGGCCACCGCGCACGCCCGCGTGGTGGTCGCCCCGGTCACCGCGGAGGGCGTCAACGGCACTCGTCAGGTCCTGGACTGGCTGGCCCGTCTGCCCGAGCCGACGCTGGCCCACACCGTCGTCGCCCTGTCGGAGAGCTCCCCGCACATCCGCCTCGATGTGAAGGCCGCCATCGGATACCTGCGGGAGACCGGGGTGTCCGTGGTGCATGTGCCTTACGACCGGCATCTCGGCGCGGGCGGCCCGGTCATCAACTCGATGCTTTCCCAGGCGAGTCGGCAGGCCGCCGCGCAACTGGCCGCCGAAGCCTTGCAGTTCGCGGTGAGGACACCATGACCCAGCAGCTCATGCATCGGCCGGCCCGCTCCACCCGGCCACCGGCCCCCACGCAGGCGCGCACCATCGAGTCACCGCCGAACCTCCCCGAGGGAAAGATCGGCAACGCGGCGACCGCCCTGCTGCCGATGGCCGGAATCATGGGTTCGGTCGTGATGATGACCGTCATCCGCAACAGTCAATTCGCCGCGATCGGTGCGATCGTGCTGGTCTTCGCGCTGCTTGGCGCGGTGGCGCTGTTCGTGTCGCAGCGCGGCAAGGCGCAGCGCACCCGCCGCACCCAGCGAGAGCGGTACCTGGAGTACCTCGAGGAGATACGCGAGGAGCTCAGCACCGCCGAACGCGAACGGCGCGAAGAGGCCCGGCTGCTCAATCCCGCGCCGGCTGCCCTGTACGACATCGTGCGTGACCCAGCCCGAGTCTGGGAGCGGCGCCGCCTGGACGCGGACTTCCTCGCCGTCCGTCTCGGCACCGGGCAAGTCCCGGTGCAGCAGCTGACGATCGGGCAGAGCGGCGGCAGCGTCATGACGCCACCAGATCCGTTCATGCTCAACGAAGCCCACGCGCTGCTCGCCCGCTACACCTCCACCAGCGCCTTCCCACTGACCGTGCCGCTGGACCGCGCGGGGAACGTCACCATCATCGGCCAGGACCGCGAGGCCGTGCTGCGCGTGGCCCGCGCCTTGGTGGTGCAGACCGCCGCGCTGCACGCTCCCGGCGATGTCGCCCTCGCTCTCGGCGTCGCGGGCGACAGGATCAGCGAATGGCAGTGGGCCAAGTGGCTGCCGCACGTGCTGGATACGGACCAGATGGACGGGCCTGCCCCGGCGCGGCGGATCGCGCCAAGCATGGGCCAGCTGGCCGACCTGCTGCGGACGGATCTGCGACGCCGCGCTTCCTACGCCGCAGAAGTGCGCCGCGGTCTGTCCGACCACCACGCTCTGAAACTCGCCGACCGGCTCCTCGTGGTCAGCGACGAGCACGGCCACACTGCGGCCGAACTGCCCCGCCCCGATGCGGCCGTTGGGCTCGCAGACATGGGTGTCACCGTGCTGCACCTGCTTGAACAGCAGGTGCATGAGCCGGACCAGGTCTCGGTGCGTATCACCGTGGACGGGGACCGGGTACAGGTGGAGGGCCTGCGGGCGCCGGTTGCGGGTGCGGCTTCGGCGTACGGCATCGCGGATGATGTGAGCGTCCCAGGCGCCGACGGGCTGGCGCGGATGCTCGCGCCGCTGCGGCTGTCGGCGGAGTCGGTCGAGGACGGCACGCCGGTGGCCGGGGCGGTGGACTTCCCCGGGCTGCTGCACGTCGATGATCCGGCTGCTCTCGACCTGGCCCGCCTGTGGGCTCAGCGGGGTGAGCGGGATTTTCTACGTGTCCCGATCGGCGTCGACGACCGCCATCAGCCCGTCCTGCTCGACCTGAAGGAATCCTCCGAGCTCGGCATGGGCCCGCACGGCCTGTGCGTCGGGGCGACCGGCTCCGGCAAGAGCGAACTGCTACGCACTCTCGTCCTGGCCCTGGTCGCCACGCACGCGCCGAAGGACCTGGCGCTGGTGCTGGTCGACTACAAGGGCGGCGCCACCTTCGCGCCGTTCAACCAACTCCCGCACGTCGCCGGGATGATCACCAACCTGGAGAACCAGGCCGGCCTGGTCGAACGGGTCCACACCAGCCTCGCCGGGGAGGTCAAGCGACGCCAGCAGGTCCTCAAGGACGCGGGTAACGTCGCCGACATCGGCCACTACACCGCCCTGCGCGAGCAGAAGCCCGAACTGGCTCTGGACCCGTTGCCGCATCTGTTCGTGGTGATCGACGAGTTCGGTGAACTGCTCACCGCCAAGCCCGACTTCATCGACCTGTTCCTGTCCATCGGCCGGATCGGGCGTTCCATCGGCGTGCACCTGCTGCTGTCCAGCCAGCGCATCGAGGCCGGCAAGCTCAAGGGCCTGGAGACCTACCTCTCCTACCGGCTCGGCCTGCGCACCTTCTCCGCGGACGAGTCGCGCACCGTGCTGGACACCACCGACGCCTTCAACCTGCCGCCGCTGCCGGGCTTCGGCTATCTGAAGGTCGACACCTCGACATACGAACGCTTCAAGGCCGGATACGTCTCCGGCGCCTACCGCGGCCCCGCCCTGCGCGAGAAACCCAAGGACGAGCCGCTGGCCTGGCCCTATCCCACCTTCAACACCCTCGGCAGCGCCGATGCTGCGGTGACCGACGAGCCGGCGATGCGGGAGCGGGAGACCGGCCCGAGCGTCATGTCGGTCATGGTCGACCAACTCGCCAAGGCCGCCGACCCGGTGCGCCGCATCTGGCTGCCACCACTGCCCGACGCGATCTCCTTGGACGCCGCCGCGGGTCCGCTGGATGTGTCTCCGCGCGGGCTCCACCTCACTCGGCGCCCCGGCCCCCTGCAAGTGCCGCTCGGGATCCTGGATGATCCGGCCAAGCAGTGGCAGGGCCTCTACAGCCTGGACCTGACGGTCTCCGGCGGGCATGTGGCGCTCATCGGTGGCCCTCAGTCCGGCAAGACCACTACCCTGCGCACCCTCGCCTTGTCTCTGGCTCTGACGCACACCCCGCGCGAGGTCGCCCTCTACGGACTCGACTTGGCCGGCGGCGGACTCGCCGCGCTCGCCAATCTGCCGCACGTGGGTGGCATCGCCGGGCGCGCCAACCACGAGCGGGCAGCCCGCACCGTCGCTGAGGTCCGCACGATGCTGAATGAGCGCGAGGAACTCTTCCGGACGCACGGTATCGACTCCGCCGAGCAGCTCCGCCACCTGCGCACCCAGGGCAAGCTCCCCGAGCTGACTGCCACGGACGTGGTCTTGCTGATCGACGGGTTCGGCGCCCTGCGCGATGAGTTCGCCGATCTTGAGGACGACATCAACGATCTCCTCAAGCGTGGCGGCGGCTACGGCATCCACGTGGTGGCCGGCATGCTCCGCTGGAATGACGTACGCATCGCGACTCAGGCTTTGTTCGGCACCCGCGTCGAACTACGCCTCAACGACTCCGGCGACTCCTCCATCGACCGCAAGCTCTCGGAGACCCTCAGCGCGGACGAGCCCGGCCGGATCCTGACTGACGGCAAGCTCTTCGCGCACGTCGCCTTGCCTCGCATCGACGGCCGAACGAGCACCGGCGACCTTGCCGCGGTCCTGGAGGCGGCGGCGGCCTCGGTGCGTGCTACCTGGCACGGCGATCTCGCGGCCCCGGTACGGGTGTTGCCCACCCAGCTGGCTGCGGACAGGCTGCCGGGCCTCGCGGCCGAACCACGCCGTGTCCCCATTGGCGTCGACCAGGACGTCCTCGCCTCGGTCACGTTGGATCTGGAAGGTGTCGACCAGCACCTGCTGGTCCTCGGCGACAGTGAGTGCGGCAAGACCAACCTGCTCAAGCTGATCGTCGAACAGCTCACCGCCCGCTACAGCGACGAGGAACTGGTCTTCGGTGTCTTCGACCCGCGCCGCGGACTGCGCGGCCTGGTCCCCGAGCCCTACCGCGGCGGCTACGCCTACAACACCAACCTCGCAGGCGCCTTGGCCACCGGCATCACCACTGAACTGGCCAAGCGCATGCCGGACGAGAGCGTCAACCACGACACTCTCACCGACCTGTCGATCGGCTTCACCGGGCCGCGCATCGTCATCCTCATCGACGACTACGACATCCTCACCACCGCGAACCAGCAGCCCCTGCAGCCCTTCTTGCCCTACATTTCCTCGGCCCAGGACATCGGCCTGCACTTCGTCCTCGCCCGCCGCGTCGCCGGCCTGTCTCGCGCCCTGTACGAGCCGTTCCTGACCACGCTGCGGGAATCCGGCACCACGGCCCTGCTCATGACCGGCGAGCGCACCGAAGGACAGCTCTTCCCCGGCCTGTACGCCAGCCAGCAGCCGCCCGGCCGCGGCACCCTCATCCGCCGCGGGCGCCGCCACCAGCTCATCCAGACCGCCCTCGCCCCCAACACGCAGGAAGCACCGCGCTCGTGACCAAGGACATCGTCGCCCTCACCGAGAAGATGCCCGACCCCAAGGCGATCCTCATGGGCCTGTACGCGGGAGGCCCCGACCTCGACGCCGAGGCCCTCCACGATGGCGCGGTCATTCAACTGAGCACCCCCGCCGGGCGCCCCCTGCTGGCCGTCGACGCGCCCGTGCTCATCCACGTACCCGGCGAGACCGCCCGCCTCCTGGGCGGCGACACCGCTCTGCCGGATGCGCCGGTGTGGTGGACCGAGGTCCGAGCCTCCACCGCAATTCCCGAGGCGGCACGCCTGGCCGCCTCCTTCGCCGGGCGCCTCAACGCCCTTCGTGGTGGGACGACTTGGCCGCTGGGCACCGCCACTGTCGAGGCCGTCGAGCTCACTCTGGAAACCGCCACCGCCGCCGCCGCGGCCCTTGATGAGGCGCAGCTGTCTGTGGATGTGCTCACCGAGCAGGCTGCCGTCATCATCGACGACCGCCCGCTCATCGCGGCGACGACCCACCTCACCGACGTCCTTCGCCGTGCGGCCGACGCCGAGCTCGCCCTGCAGATCGTCACCTCACCCGAAGCCCGCCTCACGCTGCCCACTCGGGTGGCGCTCGGCGGGTACCCCAACCGCTGGGTCGTCCGCGATGAGGCCTGCGGCTACTACGACGGTCTCTCCGGCGCCGTACTGCGCTGGCAGCAAGGCCAGTTCAGCCCGTTGCGTACGCCGGAGGGGGAGGCCCAGGTCGCCGAGGCCTTCAAGGGATCTGGTGCGCTCGCCACGGGGGAGCGTCAACTTCTTCTCTCTCTGCGCACCTGCCATGCTGCCGTTGACGACCTCACCCTGGGCTCATCGCTTGAAGCCTGCTGGATGGGTCTCACCGGCACCTCTCCGGCTGGCTGGGGCACGGCGGAGCCCATCAACCTGCCTTGGTCCACACGTAAGTTGACTGAGCTGGCCCGTGGCCGGGCCCCCGAGCCCAGCTGGCTCGCCGTGGTCGGCCACCCCGACCGCCCCGCCCTCGCCACCCTCACCGTCCGCAGAACCTCAGCCGGCGTCGAGGAGGAAATCACCCTCGCCCTTGGCTACGGCCCGGACGAAGAACTGCCCCTGGACGCTCTTGAGCCCCTGGCTGCCACCCTCGCCGCCGAGCATGGACTGATCACCCTGCTCACGAACCTGCGCAAGGCTCGCCGCGACCTCACCACCCCGCCCCACCTGGAGGCCCCGCCGCTGCCACTCGCCTTCACGATCGGCGCCGACCAGGTCGAAGAGGTCGGCCTTGACCGGGCGATGCGCCCGCCCGTGAGCCTGACGCCCACCCAGCTCGGTTCCGAGCGGTACCCCGCGCTGCATTACCCGCTCGGAGACGGCAGCGACGCCGAAGCCTGGAGCCGTCTTCAGATCCTCACAGAGCACCTCAAGGCGAGCTGAAGGCGTGCGTGTGGAACCCCGTCATGGCGGTTATCGGACGGGCGGCCTATGGGTCGCGGCTGGGATCTCGCTCGGTGCGGTGGTGGTGGGCTCGGGGTGGGCCGAGTTCGGCATGATCGAGTTTGACGAGCGGTGCAGCCAGGGGCTGATTGAAGGGCCGGGCCGGCTGCTGCGGGTGCGGGATCAGGCGTTTCCGCCAGCGACGATCTGTGAGTTCGAGCGGGGAGAGGTCTCCTCGATCGGTGGTTCAGGACTGCTCAGCGTGTTGCTCTGGGGCAGCTTGATGGTCCTGGTTATCTGCCTGTTCGTCGCGCTTATCGCGGAGTGTTTCGAACCGCGCCTTGGCAGCGATCTCGTGGCGCCAATGTCCAGGGTCGAGAAACTCCGCCGCACGGCGGCGGCGTTCTTCGTGACCGGCTCTGGGTTCCTCATGTTCTACGCATGGGCCGGATGGAAGCTATTCGCAGGCCCGTCGTCGGTCTGCTCTGCAGGAGCGGACTGGGGATTTCATCCGCCTAGGACGCTGGAGTACAGCTTCTTTCCACCTCAGGCGACCTGCCAGTACGCCAGCGGCGAGAACTGGAAGATCAACCCGGATTGGGTGGCTTCACTGGCAGTGGAGTTGGCCGTTCCCGCTCTGATAGCGGGAGTTGGCTTCGTGCTCGCGTGGCGCCGCTGGCGTTCGGAGCGGCGGACGACACGCCTGGGCAGTGTCTCAGCGGCACCGCCTGAGGCTACTGCGCCCTGACGGGAGGCGTCTCTACGCTCCGGGAGTCGGCGCGGGGGACCGGATCTGCGGTGGCCCCGCGCCGATTGAACTGTGTCAGCTCAGAGTGAGCTGCTCCGGGCCGTTTTGTGGGAAGCGTCAGATCGACGTGCAGTTCGATACGGAACCGCTCCCACGATGACCACGACGTCTCGTACAAGGAGCCGTTGTAGGCGGAAGTGTGGAAGGCGTTGTTGACGTTCGTCTGCAGCTTGCCGACCGGGATCGTCAGTGGTCTTCGAGGTTCTCCTGGCGGTCACGAAGCTGTGTGGGCACCCGTCCGCGTAGGGAGGGCGGGTGCCTATGTGTCACCGCTTCCTGCTGGCGTTCAGCGGTAGCTTCACGTACACGTTCACGCTTGCGTGCTGGTCACCCTTGTCGCCGAGGCCGTAATCAGTCTCAACGCGGTCCACGACCAGGGGCGCCGTGTTGTGGAGGGTGATGGTCTGCCCAGGGTGCGGGACAGGAAGGGGCCCTTGGAAGATGGCAAGTTCAACCTGCTCACCGTCTTGCTCGTACATGAAGACGAGGGACTGCCGGGTTGCACTGTAGTCCCATGTCTCCACCACCTTTTGATGCTCGGCAAGTACGTCGTCGATCTCGCTGGGTAGTTCACGCACGCTCTTCATCCTGTCAGGTTGGAGCCTCGCCGCCAGCGTAGACGTGGTGGGCGTAGGCGGGGGAGTCGTCGGCTGCTCGGAGTCCCTTGTCTGGCTGGACGTCACTGCAGTGTCAGCTGTTCCGGCCCGTTCCTGTCGTTGCGTACTGCTGGTAGTGGTGGTGATTTTGGGACAGCGCGGTTGAGGCGCAGCCACCATCCGAACTGCCAGTTGCGGCAGGTGCGGTACAGCTTCGAGTTCCGCTGGGGTGCGTCAGGCGGGATGGACTGCTCGCCCCAGCCGAGGATGGGGCGAGCGTTTTGGAGCTTCACGCCGAGGCCGGGCACGAGCGCGTCACCCTCCCATGTCTCGCCCGCTGCGTACTCGAAGGCGAGGTGCGCGTTGCGCGACCAGTCCCAGGGGATCGGCAGCGCACACAAGTACCAGGCGGCCGGCGGATTGACGGTTGGCAGGTGGATGGTCTGCCGCCGCTGGTGAGTGTTGATGTGCGGTCTGTCGCACTCGCCGAAGGTCTTCAAGCAGTGCTGTGTGAGGTCGAGTTCGCGGATGCCGGCCAGCCACATGATGCGGTAGCTGTCTCGTGCTTCTATTTCTACACGGACCCTTTCCGAGTCCGCCCCCAAATTCATACTCTACCCCTCCAGGTTGGAATTCCTATCCTTGATCAATTCTATCAGAATTGAAGAAATTCCCTCGTGCTTGTTGTGGCGGAATTCGTTCGGGTAGGGCATATTGAATTCTTCGGAAAATGCTCGCTCGTATTCCTCGATCCGTAGGGCGCGGGGGCGCTTACAGACGGCCTTGACGGTGGCCCTGGTGGTGTCGCTGATCTGTACGTCCTCGAAGTACCGGGACAGTAGGCCGAGTAGGGATTCGGGGGTGTGGTAGCGGATTCGCTGCCACTTGCCGCGTACGAACCGCATGTCGACGTTCTCGCTGTCCAGGAAGGACAGGCGGGTGGAGTCGCGGCTGATGGAGTGCTCGGAGTTCTCGTACGCCATCTCGCGTTCCAGGTTGCGGGTTCCGATCAGGACTTGGCCGTCGGCGGCGCAGAGTGCGTTGACTGTGGTGAGGACCCAGTGCTGGTAGTCGAGGCTGGTGGTGGCGTTGATGACGGAGTCGAGGACCACTACCTCGTAGAGGCCATTCTCCTTCAACTCGCGTTCGATGCTGCGGATCTGGCCGACGATCGTGCGGATGTCGACGGCGTACTTGCCCTTCAGGGTTCGGTAGGGCTCGTAGTCGTGGATCTTGTAGCCCTTGCTACGTAGGTGTCGGGCGTAGTCGCCGTGCCCGGCACCGAAGTCCACCACTCGGTCAGAGGTGGTCAGCCATGGCAGGACGAGGCGCTCCCACACCTCGGACTTGTAGCGGACCTTGTCTGCCTTCGCCTTGGAGGAGTGCTCGCGCAGCCGGTTGGGCTGCACGATGTGCTGGTTCCATACAGGGGCCTGCTCTTCGAGGCCGGTCCAGTCGTAGACGCCGTACTCGCCGGTGAGGTCCTCAACGAGCTGGCCGGCGTCGAAGGACGCGCAGGTCCAGGCGAGGATGTCGAAGCGTTGGGCCTTCGCGACGGCCGCGTACTCGGCGTTCAGAACGATGCGGCCCTGGTCGTCGATGACCACCGACCCCCACGGCCCGTGGGCGGCGGTCATGAAGCCGATCGCCTGTTGGAACGGCAGGTTCTTCGACTCCTCAACTTCGATGGTCTGCCATGGAATCCAGCACCACTGGCCTATCGGACCTGGCTCCGCGTACACAACCGAAGATTCGGTCTCGACCCGGTTGTGCAGGAGGTTGAACTTGATCTCGTCCTGCAGGCGAACCTTCTGCGGCAGGACCATCGCCGGCGTCGTGGTCTCACCGATCGCCTTCAAGCCCTTTGTCCTCTGGTGGCCCGCGACCAGAGTCCCGTCCGCATTGAGGATCACCGGCTTCACGACACCGTGACGGCGCAGGGACTCCTGCAGCCGCACGAACGACTCCTCGGACAGGCGCCGAGGGTTGTAGTCCGCCGGCCGCAACTTCTCCAGCGGATAGGCGGGCTCAAACCGTACGTCGAGAGGGTTCACGCGACCGCTCCCTCTTCGGCGCGGTGCTCGTCGTTGAGGACGTGCCAGCCGAATCCCATGTCGGAGTCGTGGTCGTCGACGAACCGCTTGTAGAGCGCGTCCAGGAGCTCAACCTCGGCCTGCGTGATCCGCACGCGCGTGGAGGACCACTGCATGTATCCCCACTGCAGGTAGTCCACCGTGGCGGCTGCGCCCGTGTCGGCACCGTCAGACGGCAATTCGATTGGCGCGGGCAGCGCGGTCTCGTCAAGGAGCCGGTCGAGGTGGTCCTGGTCGTAGCCAGTGCCCTGAAGGTCCGGGAGTTCGGTGAGGATGTCCGCCAGGAGAACGCTGTCGTACCCGGCGAGATCGCTGGTGCGGTTGTCGACGATGACGATCTTCACCGCGGCGTCGTCGTCCACGTCGAGCCAGGTGACCGCGATGTCGCTCCAGCCGAGATGCTTCGCGGCCTTGAAGGTGTGGTTGCCGGCGAGGATCTCGTTCGGACGCCCAGTCAGCGACCCTCGGTTGACGACGATCGGCCGATACTGGCCGTGGGCGGACAGAGACTCAGTGATCGAGTCGAGGTCGCCCGTACGTGGATTGCGGTGATACGGATTCAGCTCGTCGACACGAACTGCGAGCTCTGCGAGCGAGGCCGGTATGCGAGTGGGTGTGGACATGAAGCTCCAGCCCCACGCCCATGATCGAGCCTAAGTGATCAGGTGGCCCCCGGGGCGCGCACGACGTGAGGCCCCTGCCGGCCTCACGCGAGCAGACGGAAGGGGGATCGAGCTTCCGCTCCGGCTGCCGTTCAAGTGAGGTCGCCTACGGATCCGCGGCGGGTGTCCCTCGGACTCTCAGGCAGGATGCCGCTGACAGCAGCCCGCTGAGGATGCAGAGCTCTGTCGATCACATCGAACCAGTCTGTCCCGGCCAGCCAGTGCTTGCTGCTCAGATGGACGCTCCAGTCCAACAGCGCGACCCAGGAACGGACGCGTTCGACCGCAAGCTCGCAGGCAAACGCGGGGGCGGTGCCGCACGTGTGATGACGGACCGCCCACTGCACTGGCCGGGTTCCGGCTGAGGCGTGGAATACGGCGTAGTCCGCGCTGCCGGATTCTCTCCAGGCGCGTAGCGCCCGGTCTGCCGCGTCGGTATCAACCTCCAGCACGCCGTCACCGTCCTGAACGAGGCCCAGGCAGTGATCGCACACTGCTACGAGTTCGTGCGTCATGCTCCCGGTATACCTCACTAAATACTGCAGGTGAAAGCAGGTGTGGTGCCGCAGCGGATCGACGAACTACTCAGTATGTTGGCCAGGCAGCCGCCTGCGCCCCGCGTGCAGTGCCCCGGCCGACAAGCTGAAATCTCATGACACCGTGTGGGTGCGCCGACCGGCGCACCCACACGGTGGCCGCGTCAAGAATCTGAGGTATCGCTGTCGTCGTCCCCTGAAAGGTCTCCGACAGCTTCTGCTTGCTGGTCTTCGGGTAGCGCGGTGCGTCGATACTGCGGGTGGTCGAGGTCCATCTGCTGAGCCGCGTGGAACGGGTTCGGTTGGCGTATGTGAGCGGCTGGTGGGAGAGCCTGGCGGTAAGCCACTTGAGCCTCAAGGTTGATTGAGGTCCTGAGCCCTCACGCTGGGACGTGTCGACCCGTCCCGCTCACATTTCCGCGCCGGGCAGCAGATCCGCCTCGGCGGCGGCAGGTTTTCTAGCTGACCAGCGGCGGATGACTCCTGACTCGACGACCAGGGCGTCGGCAACGAACTCCTCAAGGAAGCGTAGTGAGCCGACGGCGCCGGCAGTGGTGGTGTGTGTGGCCAGCCACTCCAGCAACGTTTGCAGGGCATCGAACTGGTCGGGGTGTATCTCCTGGCGCGCGGTCAGTGCCCAACCCCTCGGTCCACGCGACAGCTCTGCGAGAAGCAGCCCGCCGATCCGCGATGCGGGTTCTCGTATGCACAGCAGCCCGTACGCCTCCGAATCGAGGCCCGCTGTGGCCTCGCCGGGGACTTGTCCCAGGTGCCACCGCAGGAAGTTCAGATCGTCTTGCGGTAGAGACTTGGGAAGGTCCAACGACAGTTGCAGCTCGAACAGATCACTCATGCCGGAACACTACGGCGGCACTTCTCCCGAGGCATCAACAGGGCCGCCGGAGTCGATAGCCGGTCTGGACCTACGCCCCTCACACTGCCGAACTCCACGGTAGACACTGCTGTTGATGACTGGGGTCGGGCCGGAAGGGGGCTCAACATGGGGCCTGCGAACCTCCACCACGCCGCACACGCGTCAGGGCGTCGTCATGCAGCGCGGCTAGGGTTCCGGACGGCACTGGTTCGGGGCTGCCGGTTAGCGTGTACCACTCCTCGGCGCCGGTGTACTGGATGGCGATGTCCGCGCGTCCGTCGGGCCGCAGGCTGGTGGCGACAGTGAGATCGCCGGTGATGACGCCGACCTCGTCGGTCATCGCTCCGCCGCGCCCGGCGATCACCTCGTCCACCAGCTGCTGCGGCTGCCCTTCGTGACCGGTCTGGTTGTCGTCACTCATGCGCTGCAGGTTTCCAGCATCTCGGTGAGCATGTCCTTCTCGGCGTCGGTGACCGACAGCTCGTATGTCGACTTCACCGAGACCCAGGACCGCCCGTACGTGCACCAGTACGCCTTGGCTGGCGGCTGCCATTCATCCGGGCCTTGATCGCCTTTGGAGCGGTTAGAAGGCTGCGGACACGGCGAGCAGCTGTGGGTGGGTCAGGTCGTTGGCGAAGGCCTTGCGCCGGTCGGGTGCTTGTCCCATCTGCCAGGACCATGCGAAGTCGATCAGCCGGACGCCGCGTGGGGGGTGGATGCTGTGGGAGGGCTGGAGATCGGTATGAACCCATCCTCGGGCGTGGAGGATGGCCACAGCCTGGCACAGTTCGATAGCCGCGGCGACGGCCTGCGCCTGGCCCTCCGTGTGCTTGCGCACGGGTGTGAAGACCTCCCATGTTGACGGCCCGTTGAACCATGGGGTGACGAGCCACGAATCGCCCTCGTAGTTGCCGGATGTGACCTCGTACTCAGGCAGGTCGAGGGCCTCGAGTGTCGTGGCTTCCCGTGTGGTGACGGCTTGTCCTTCGCCGTAGCCGATCTTCACCGCTACCGTGCCGGTCGGGCCGGTCGCCTTCCACACGGCGGAGCCTCGCCGGTCAGTGATCTCCTTCAGGTCGGCACGGCCGCCGCAAGCTGCTTCGGCTGCAGCGAGGGCTTGGGGTGGACAAGCAGAGAACTCGACCATGCCTTTACCGCCTGCCAGTCGTTGGGGGGCTTCGCGAACACATCCCGCCCATCGTCTACTGCGATGGCAGGGTGCGTGAGGGACAGCAGCGGACGTGTGTTGTCAGTGGGGCCGGTGAGAATGGCGTGATGACTCACGCCATACCTGTGCCGCTGCCGTCCGCGCTCATCGACCATCACGCTGTCGATCTGGGCCGCAAGCCCACCAGCGGCTGGGGCATGAACGTCAACGACGTCGCCACCGCGCCCTCCGGCGAGATCTACGCCCTCTCCAACGTCTACCGCCACACCTACGGCACGGCCGAGGACGAAGCCGACCCGGCGAAGGCGGACTTCGGCTACTCGCTGGTGAACAAGTACGCCCCGGACGGCACCCTGCTGGCCACTGCGGTCTCCGGGCAGCACGAGTTCCTGCCCCAGGACACGACGTTCGGTGGCCCCACAACAGGGCTGGGCCGGGGCCTGTGGTGGGCCAAGGGACTCTGCGTCCTGCCCGACGGGACACTGGCGGCCACCGGACCGGGTGACCAGACCCATCTGGTCACCGCAGACCTCACGGCGGTGACCGCGCACCACGACATGCCCAGCCGCCGCCACGAGGACGGCCCGCGTGACCCGTTCGCCTCCTGGATCAGCACGACCCCCGCCGGACGGCTGCTGTGCACGACCGGCGAGTACGGGCTCTACAACTACGGCAACCTGCTCGACAACATCGTGGCGATCACCGACCAATCCCTTACCCCGACCTCGAAGCCATCGCTGCGGGCCCTGGCATCCATGGAGGCGGAACCCGTCAAGCACACCCAGGCCGACCTGCGGCCGGGCGTTCTGTTCAATGGGAAGCCTGTCGGCATGGATCATCGGCCGCGGCCCTCGCTGACCGAGCACCTCACGGAGCTTGAGCAGACTGCGCGGCAGTGGGATTGGGACGATGCCCGGCTCGGCCGGCCCGCGGTGGTGCGTGAGGATTTGTTCGTCGTCCCCGTCTATGGGCACATCTATCGGGGCGGCAGTCGCGGCCAGCGGTTCGCCTTCGTCCTGGTCAGCGATGAGGGCGAGTTCGTCGGCCAACTCGGAGGCATGCACTTGCACCGCGACAGCCCCTTCACTGGCTTCTGCTTCGAGATTGCCGCCGACCCGGTACGCGAGCGGATCTACCACCTCAACCGGTACGGGCTGTTCGCCTGGACGGCCACCGGAATCCGAGCCCAACGCCTGGACCTGGAAGACAAGCGGTACAAGTTGCTTAAGCACTTCACGCTCGTGGACTGCACCCCCGCGGGCGAGCTGATCCTCGTTCACCGCACGCAGCACCTGCTGCTCCGTATCGCGTGTCCTGATGCTCTCGGTGACCTCGGCCAGGCGGTGGAGGATGCGCTGCGCTCCTACGCCAGGGAGCGCACTGCCCTCAAAAGGCAGTGGCAGCCGGTGAATTGGCACTGGGTCGACAGCACGGCTCCACTGCACCGCCTCTGATCGCGTAGCGCGGCCGGGCTCGCGCCGTGGGACGCCGCCCTTGCTTTCGATGGCATTTACACCGCCCGGCCCACGTCATGGAGGTTGTGGCGGCTTCTCATGCAGGAAGCGTGACTCCCGTTTGCGGGCAGTGGACCGAACCGGGGGCTTGAATGGAGCGGGAAAGGGACGGAGCGGCCTGCCCGGTCATGGTTCTCCTCCGGGGGCCGCCTGCTCCGGAAGCGTCCGTGGGTATCACCCGAGGTCCGTAGCCTGGTCCTCGAGCGGGGCCCGTTCGGTTCGTGAGACTTCGTATCGGCGCCCCTTGGCTGACGCACAGTTGGGCTGCCGATATTCCAGTGGCGGCGGCTGCGCGCCGTACGCCACGCTCCACTGTGACCATCTTCTATCTGGTGCAGCATGCGGAGAAGGAACACCAACTCGGGGATCCCGGCCTCACTGCTCTGGGCCGGCGACAAGCCACTTGGACGGCGAGGTGGCTACAGGACATGAGGGTTGGTGCCGTGTTCAGCAGCCCGCTGCGGCGGGCGCGGGAGACGGCGCAGTTCATCGCGGTGGCGTCGGGACTTGATGTTCAGGAGGATGCCCGGTTGCGCGAGCGGATGAACTGGTCCGATGACCAGCCCGTGGGAGCGTTTCTTGCTGACTGGGCGGCAACGGTCCGGGATCGGGATCATGTTCCCCGCTCCGGAGACTCCTCGCGGCATGCTGGCGCGCGTTTACTCGGGTGCTTGACCGACCTGGCGGTCGAGCGGGGGCCGGTTGCTGTGGTGACGCATGGAGGGGTCACGGTGGATCTGCTTCGCACCCTCGTCGGGGACGAGGTGCTGCCGGACAGTCTGCTGCACAACGGAGTCCCCTCGTGCGCGATCACCACGCTCGACGGCGTGGCCGTTGTCGACATCGCTTCGCAGGCACACCTTCGATAGGGCGCCGAGGGCTGCCTACGGCTGCGGGATGGCGCCGTCTGGAAGGCCGTGGAGGGTGGCTGCGTGCCATGTTTCCGGCTTGAGGAACGACAGGGCGGCTGGGGCTGAGGTGCGGATCTCGTTTTGGCGGGCTTCCCAGTCTTGGCTGTGGTCGGTGCGTGCGTCGCAGCCCCAGCAGCCGTCCTCACCTTCTATGTGGCCCGCCATCCAGGCGTGAACAGCCGTACTGAGTACGACATCGAAGACGTCTTCGCCCTTGTGCAGGTTCCGGGCAGCGGTTGCCAGGACGACGCCAAGTTCTGGGCACTTTCGGGGCGGCAGGGGAGCGAGGGGATTCACGTTGATCACTTTCGGGGGGTTACTGGTGGTGGTCGCCGATGTAGCGGGCGTAGACGTCGGCTGTGCCGTCCTCTGCCGTGCGGGCTTGGGCTTCGAAGGCACCGCCCGGGCGGAATGCTGCGTGCCTGCCGGTGCGGATGCGGTAGCTGAGGTTGGTGGCCCGGTTCCGGTTGCCGACGTTGGCTATGTGTGCCCACTTGCCAAGGTGCTCGCGGAGGGCTGCGGCGGTGTCGTACGCGTCCTGGTTGACGCGGGTGACGGGCAGGGGTTCGAAGCGGGCGTGCATCAGGAGTCTCCCGGGCTCATGCGGGTGGTCTCAGCGAGATGGCGGATCTTGGAGGCGATGGCGAAGTGGTCGTCTGCCAGGTGCTCACAGAGCATGTCGGCGAGGCGGGCGATCTCTTCCAGTGCCTGCTCGGCATTGAAGGGCGTGCCCGTGGGCGCGCTCTGACCGTGTGCCGCTGCATCGAGGGTGTGGTGCGGCGAGTTGAGGGTGCGGTCAGAGTGCGTCATGAGCGTTGTCCTTGATGAGGTCAGCGGTTGTTGCAGCGGCAGGTGTTGGTGATGGTGTTGAACCAGCTGTCGCAGGAGTTGCACCACATGGCGCCAGGGGTGGGCGGTACTTGAGAGTGTCGCTTGGTGCGGTCGATCACAGGACAGGTCACCTTTTCAGAGGTTGTCGGGGAGTTGGGCGCGGGGCCCGTTGGGGGCGAGGACGGTCACTATGTGGTCGAGGTCCTTGGGGCGCCACAGAGCGGCCTCGAAGCCGCACGCCGCCAGGTGTGTGAGCCAGTCGCGCTGGGCCGGGCGCAGGCGGCCGGTGTCCGACTTGAACTCGGCGAAGATCGTGCGCCTGGTCTTGGGGTGTCCGTAGACCTCGTCGGGCCATCCGGCGTCGCTGCGCTGTGAGTTGTGCGTGTGGTAGGCGAGTGTCCAGCCGCGGAGTGCGGCGATGTTGCGGACGTGCCGGCGGAACTGTTCCTCGGTCACGCGGCAGCCGTCCGGTGTGGCCGTGGGGCTATGGCCTCTTCGAGTGCGGCGCGGTGTGCGGCAGCGTCCGGATCGGGATTGCCCGGAATGCGGAGGAGGGTCGAAGGGTCCGGCAGGTTGGGGCGCCGGTGCTGTTCCTTGAGGAGTTCCCGCAGTGGCTGGCGGGTCGTCTCCTGGAGGATCGCCTCGAGGGGGCGGCCGTACTGCTCGACGATGAGGGCCCGGTGCACGGCTTCGTCGACGTCTTTGCGTAGGGCCTCGTCGTGTCGGGTGTTCGTGGCAGGCATGTTCGGGGTTCTCCGTGGGTGGGCCGGGACCCGCATGGGGGTTGCGGGTCCCGGCCGGAGGGGTGGCCCGTATCTGACGGGCCGTTCTGGGCGGGCGGGGCGCGGGGGGTCGCTGCCCGTCCAGAAGTCGGGTGGGTGGTCGGGCCGTGCCTGGGCTCGACAACGATCACGAACCTAGCACGAGTTTCTATCGTGACCTATTTCGGGTGGGTTTTGCTCAGTCGGTGATGGCGAGTTCGTCGTCGTGGTAGGCGAGGGGCTTCGGTGCGCCGTCCCACTGGACCATGTTGAGCTCCTCGCCGGTGATCGGGTCGTGGGCGTGGTTGACCACGTGCCCGCATACTCGGAGCCCCCCGGTGGGGGCGGACTTGACGGGGGTGACGGCGGTACGCATGGCGAGGCTCATGAGCGGGCTCCTTGCTGGTCAGTTGGTGTGCGCGAGGGTGTCGAGTGCGTGGCCCCATTCGGCGGTCAGGGGTTCATCGAATGAGCAGCCTGCGCCGGTGTCCTCGAAGTCGGTGGCACGCCAGTCCATGGGGGTGCCGGAGGTGGGGCGTTCGAAGTGCTGGATGCCGCCTTCGGGCAGTGTGATGGCCAGGCGGGTCACTCCTGGTGGGGCTGCGGATGGTGTGACGCGGGTGCCGGTGGTGAGTGCCTCGTGGGCGAGGGCATCTCCGAGGTTCATGAAAAGGCTTCCTATTGGTTGCGACCTATTTTGAGTCAGCAGAGCGAGGCGAACCCGTCGCAGGTCGAGCAGGTCTCACCTGATCCCGGCTGGGTGCCGTCGGTGCAGTGTGGGCAGGGGAGGCGGCGGCCTGTGCCGTGGCAGTGGCCGCATTCCCGTTGCCGCTCGTACGGGCCGTGGTAGTACGTCACGACGGCTGATCCTTCGCACTCGTCGCACTCGGGGGCGGTGACGCCGAGGATTTCGTAAGCGTCCGCGACGGTCGGAGTGGCGAGCATGCTGGTCCTTCCTGGTCGATGGTGGGAGGCCCCCCCTTCGCCTTATAGTCCAATTCTACTCTTCATTTGGGGGGTGTCCAGCTCCCCGAAGTGGCCTCGATCACAGCCGACTTGCCGAGAGCGGCGCCAACCTGGCGCGGCAATCGACCGGCAGCCATGATGCCCAGCCATGGACACCGATATCCGGCTCGCGGGACCACACGACGCTCAAGCCCTGCACCAACTACAGCTCACCTTGGACCAGGAGTCGCAGTTCATGCTCCTGGAGTCAGGCGAGCGCGAGCTCGATGCCGAGCGGCTTCGCACGCGGCTGTCCGATGCTGCGAACCCGTCCTACACGCTGATCGCGTTCAGCAACGGCGCGGCGGCTGGCTACGTAGACGTTGGGACCGCTCCGTACGCCCGCGCCCGCGCAACAGGGCATGTGGTCATCGGCGTTGCTGCCACGCATGCGGGCCAAGGAATCGGGCGGGCCCTGCTTGTCGCCGCCCGCGAGCAAGCCCTGATCCGGGGGCTGCGCCGACTGGAACTGACTGTCATGGAGCACAACCGCCGTGCTCTCAACCTGTACTTGACGTGCGGCTACCAGATCGAAGGACTGCGCAGGGACGTGCTCACGGTCGATGGCAAGCCGGTCAGTGAGTACTACATGGCGCTTCTACTCGCCCCGGCCTGACGGTGAGGTCCGGGTTGCGTGCCGGGCAAGGCGTCGTGACCCGGTTCGATGCTGGTGACGGTGCTGTCCAGGTGACAGGGTGCGGATCCGCCCTTGTGCGAGGTTGTTTCCCCCGTTGTCGGAGGACTTACGTCACGTACGCGTTTCGGTGCCGGCTTCAAGCTCTGAGCGTGTCCGGCGGTCCGAGGATGCTTTCGACATCCGCGATCCGAGGATCATCGGTGTGCGCAGTCCACCTGGCAGTTGTTCCGCAGGCCAGGGTGATCTCGATTGATGCCCTCACCACGTCGGTGCCCTGCAGCTCGGTGGTGCCCTCGGCCTGATTCGTCATATGCGAACTCCTAGCTTTCGTTGGCGGGCGTACGGAGTCGTCGGTCCCCCGGCTGTGGCGGTAGGGGTGTTCACGGCTGGCGGCCGCCAGGGCCGAAGGCTGTGATGACTGCGTGGCGCAGCTCTGAGAGCAGGGCGTACGTGTGGATGGCCGTCTCGCGGCCGGTGGCCGACTGGTGGACGTACGCCTCGATGTGGTTGTTCCAGCCGAATCCGTGCGCGAGCAGGGAGGCTTCGGTTGCCTCGTCGCGGTCGGCTTCGGAGCGTGGCGCGGCTACGACGCCGTGCTCGGTGTCGATGGTGACCACGTACATGAGGGTTCTCCAGGCGGGGTGGGGTGGTCAGAAGAGCTGGTCCTGGCCGTCTGTGGCGGCGGGGGAGTGAGGCCGTGAGCCTCGGACAGCCGGTGTCCGTACGGGTTCGCCGAAGAGAGCTTGGGTGCCGGTCTGGTCCGGGGTGGCCGGGATGCGTACCGGGCCGGTGGGGACCGGCAGTTCGAGGGGTGCGTCATGGTCGAACTCGGCGTGCTGCATGGCCGTCCAGTCGCGGCCGGCCGAAGTATCGGAGCTCACTTGGCGGCCTTCTTGCCCCGGCCTGTTGTCTGTTCGTTGAGGCGGTCGCGGGTTTCCAGGACGGCGTCCGCCCAGTCGCGCACGAGTGCGGTACCGGCCCGGCCTGCGGCCTCTGCGGCTGTATGGCCCTCCTCAAGGGCCTTCAGGTAGCGGGCCGCGGTGACCTCCAGGACGTTGGAGGACGTGAAGCTCTGGATGAGGCGATCGATGTCTATGCCGTGCGTGTGGCTCAGGGCCTTGGCGGCGAAGGCGACGATCATGCCGACGTCTTTGCCGAGCTGGTCAGCATGGTCGGGGGTGAGGGGCGCGCTGTAGCGCATGAGGAACCTGACTCCTGTGCAGTAGCGGGATGCGGAAGGAGGGCGGCACGGCGGTTGCGGCTGTGCCAGCCGGGGTGCGGGCACGGCTGCCCGCCCCCCCCGGAGCCTGTGGTGGTCAGACTGCGACCGGCTCGCGCCCGGTGTCGCACGCATCCTCGGCGCCGCCTGCCTCCTCGGCGTTCTCCGCCTCGGCTTCCGGGTTGACGGTGACCATCTGGCGGGCTTCGGCGTGCGCCTTGGCCTGCTTGAGCTGGAACCGTGCCTTGGTCAGGGACTCGGCGACCCGGTCGAGCTGCTCCAGGCGTGCCCCGACCTGCGTTTCGAGGCTTTCGGCGAGCTTGAGCGGTTCGGTGCGGGCGATCTCGTCGAGGAGTTCACGGACCTGCTCGATCTTGTCGAGCGTCGTGCGGGTCTTCTTCTGTGCGGCCGCGCGCTCGGTGCGCTGCTCCTCGGTCATCGCCTCGACGACCATGAGGACGGCCTGGTCCTGCTGCTGCTTCATCGCGTAGGCGAAGTGCACGATCTCGTTGTCGCCGCTGAACTCGCCGCGCACGAACTTGCTGAGGACGGAGCCCTGGTTGGCGAGGTTGAGGGCGGCGATCTGCACGGCCGCCTGCGTGCCGATCTTCCCGTCCTGAACGAGCTGCTGTACCTCAAGGCGCAGGTCGAGCAGGGCGAGGCGCAGCTTGACGTAGGTGGTGGTCTTGGCGAAGTCGGCGGCTACCGACTCGATGGTCGCTCCCTCTTCCTCGTCGAGGATGCGCTGGTAGCCGTGGGCCTCCTCGAACGGGGTCATGTCCTCGCGAGTGACGTTCTCGGACATGGACCGCTTGAACCGCTGGAGTTCGTTCTTCTCTGAGGTGATGTTGGCGCGGATCTTGGTGCGGCCGAGGATCTGGTGGGCGCGCCAGCGGCGTTCACCGGCGACGATCTCGTAGCCGCCCTGCTCGTTGTCGGGGCGGACCTCGATGGCCTGCATGAGCCCGTAGTTGTCGATGGACGTGGCGAGTTCGTTGAGCGCGTCCTCGTTGAAGTACTCGCGCGGCTGGCGCGGGTTGCGGTGGATCTGGCTCATCTTGAGGACGCGCTGCACGGTGGCTCCAAGTAGATAGGTGGTGAGTTTCCCTGCCCTCACCTTGTAATAGAATTCTACTCTTTTCGAGGGGGGTGTCCAACCCCGGCAAACCCCCCCGGAAGTGACCTCGATCACGCCCAACTCGCAGTCCTGGCCTGCGGAAGTGCCTGTAGGCACCGGGCAACTCCCGATGCCTACAGGCGGATCTGTCCCTACCGTGCGGGCGCGTGGCCGCCGAATGCATGCGCACGCCACCTCTGGACCTCGGCAGGTGCGCTTGCCGCGACGGCGCCGTAGCAGTCCTGGCGGATCGGGCAGATGCTGCACGCGCGCGCTGCAGTCTCGGCTGCCATCGGCTCCCCGTTTTCCCCCGCCTCCAGTGGCTGTAGGGCGCACAGTCCACTGCTCCACGAGATGGGCTGTGCGGCCCGGTCCGGCTCGCGGTGCAGACCGCTGAGCACGCGGACGATCTTCGTGCTGTTGTTATGGCTTCTGCCCGGCCCTTTCGGGCTGGGCAGCTTCACGAGCGCCGCGATGCGCTGCGCGTCAATCACTTCGCCCCCTTGCAATGGCGGGGCCGACCCCGTGTCCGGCTCCCGCTGTGGCGGCTGCCCCTCGCGTGAGGGGCAGCCGCCGGCCCCAAGGCCCGGCCCCCGCAGCCGCATCGGGCGGCTTACCTTCCGGGTGGATGGGGCGGCAGGCTCAGTGCCCCATGCTCACGCCGCCGTCGACGGGCAGCACCGCGCCGGTGATGTACGAGGCGTCCTCGCTGGCCAGGAAGCGCACAGCTGCGGCAATGTCCTCGGGCCGTGCCGTGGTACCGAGCGGAATCTGTGCCAGCAGGGCCTTGATCCGCTCCTCGGGCAGGGCCGCGATCATGTCGGTAGAGGTGAGGCCCGGTGCGACGACGTTGGAGGTGATGCCGCGCGAGCCGAGCTCGCGGGCGAGGGACCGGGAGAATCCGATCAACCCGGCCTTGGAGGCCGCGTAGTTGGACTGGCCTGCCTCGCCGAGCATCGCGACGGCGGAGGAGATGAAGATCAGGCGCCCGGAGCGGGCGCGCAGCATGCCGCGGCTGGCGCGCTTGGCGACCCGGTATGCGGCGGTCAGGTTCGTGTCGACGACCGAGGTGAAGTCATCCTCCGTCATGCGCAGCAGCAGGGAGTCCCGCGTGATGCCCGCATTCGCCACCAGGACCTCGACCGGCCCGTGTTCGGCCTCGACCTGCTTGAAAGCCAATTCGACCTGCTCCGGGTCGGTGATGTCGCACTGCACCGCAAGCAGCCCGTGGCCGGCCGGAGGTTCGCCGGAGCGGTAGGTGACCGCAACCCGGTCTCCGCTCTCGGCCATCGCTTTGGCTATCGCGAAACCGATACCTCGGTTGCCTCCGGTGATGAAGACGCTGCGGCCCATAGGGGGGTCACCTTCCAGGTCGACGCTGACGTGAAGCCGCCCCCAGGCGCATCCGGTCGGGAGCGGTATCTGAGGGGCGGGCGGCAGGGGGTGCCCTGCGTGCCGGACACCTTGCCCGGTTTTTGGTTACTTAGGTCGGACCTGTCACTGCCGGTAGCGGTACTGCCGGTACTGGCACTGTCGGAAGCAACCCACCGAGGTCGCCTATCTGCCTGTTTGTCCATATATGGATGAGTGGCCGGCGATGGCCCGTGAAGTCAGTCAAGGGCAAAAAGTGCGTTAAGGTCTCGTTAATCTTTTCGAGCTTGTTACCAAATGGGGGACAAAAGACCATGCCCACTGCCCTGCCGCCGATCACCCGCATGCTCCGCACCTGGCGCACGCGGCGAGAAGCCAAAGCCGTACCCGGCTTCACCGAGCGGTACGGGCAACGCCACCGAAAGTGCCTCACCCAAGCCGATATAGCCCTGCTCACCGGCGTCTCCGAAGGCTGGTACCGCAAGCTGGAGAACGGCGTCGAAGAGAACTACAGCGACGACTTCCTCGAACGCGTCGCCCGCATACTCGGCCTCAACGACGCCGAACGCACCCACCTCTTCTTCTTCGCCACCGGCCACGAACCCGCCCCCCTGCAACGCCCGGACGCCAGCCGCCTCGACCCATCGATCACCGACCTCGTCCACGCACAGCAGTGGCCCGCCTACACCTTCGGCCTCGACTGGGACATCCGCGTCTTCAACGAAAAGGCTGGCCGGGACTTTCCGTTCATGCACCACGGCATCAACGTCATGATCTGGGCCCTCACCTACCCCGAAGCCCGCTTGCAGCTCCTCGACTGGGAGGAAGTGTGGGCCAAGCCCATGGCATCCCAACTGCGGCTCGCGGCCAAGGCCAACCCGGACAATCAGCGCCTGGCCGACGTCATCGACGAAATCAAGGAACGCGACGAGACTGCGCGGAAGATCCTCGAAGAGGACCACACCGCCATCACGCACCCTGACGGTGACATCAGGCGCCTGCACCTTCCCCACCGTGACGGGGTGTTCGAGGTCGAGTTCATCACCCTCGCCCGCATGCGCAACGAGACCAAGCTCATGGTCGTCATGCCCGCCGGCGACTATGCGCTCGCCAACACGGCCATGCCCTCCACCAGGGCCAGCGTGCCCGACGGCAACCCAGGCACCCCGGCCTCCGCATAAGCGGCCGCGGTCTGCGTGAACAGCCGCTCCGGATGCGCCCAGTTGCCAGCGTGATCCGCCATGACCAGGCGGGCCGCATCGGCCAGCGGCACCCCTGCCTGGGCGTGACGATCGGCCGCCTCCGCCACCGCAGCGAGGCGGTCCCTGATGTCGGCGACACCGCTGCGTCCGATCACAGGGCCGTGCCCCGGAACGAAAGTGTCCGCGCCGGTCGCAAGGAGCTGCTCGCACGCCATTACGCACGCGGACAGCGACTGTGACCACACCACCATGTGTGATCCGTTGAAGAGGGCATCCCCGGCGAAGACGACCCCGTCCTCGGGGATGTGCACCGCAACATCCCCGGCACTGTGCCCCGCCCCCAGGTCGATCAACTCGGCCAGCGTGTGCCCCACCTCGACCTCCAATCGCCCGGCGAAGGTCCGGGTGGGGCCCGTGACCGTGATCCCGGCGAAGTTGAACTGCCCGAAGTGCCTTTCTATGTATGAACCCGCCGGAGTTGAGCCGCCCGCCCGGCACAGAGCGGTCAGCTGCCCCGGCCCCATCTCATGGCAGGCGTGCTGGGCGGAGGAAGCCGAGGTGATGATCTCTGCACCTGGAAGGAGCTGATTGCCCCACGTGTGGTCCCCATTGGCGTGGGAGTTCACCACCGTGGAAACCGTCGTGCCCGGGAGCTCTGCCGCTACGGCATCCAGCAGATCACGGGTGGCGGCGAGCGTGAACTGGGTATCGACCAGCACCCCTTGGTGGTCGCTCGCGACTACACCGCTGTTGCCGTAGCCCCAGTCGGGCCGGTCATGCACCCACGCCCACGCCGAGTCGGACAACTGCTTCAGGGCGGGGCAGGACACCACGGATCTTCCTGTTCTGTTGAGCAAACACGGCTAAACGCCGCAAAGCACCCAAATCATAGGAAACCGTTAGAGGAGGTAGTGCACGGAGGTCAGGCAGGCGGCCTGCGCCAGTCGATGAGAACCCGCTCCCTCGGATCGCGGAGCTTGCCGCGTCCCGCTGCCAGCACCCGAACCTTGGCGATCTCGAGCCGCACCAGCGCACGCTGAGACGCCCGCGGAGCCGAATTCCACCACTCCACCAGGCTCGCGACGCCGTCAATCGGCAGGTCGATCATCTGCTCCAGGAACCGCAGACGGTTCCTGGATTCACGCAAGTCATCCTTCGTGGCCTTCTCCGCAGCCGCGTACGCGGCCGGCACGAGCGCGTCCCGCATACCCCGCAGTTCCTCGAACCGCCGCACCGCCCCGGCAATGTGCTCTTCGAGCCGCTTGGCCTCGGCCCGCATGTCAGCCAGCAGCCGGGCCAGATGCTCCTGTGCCCCCGGCCGCATCAGCTCAGCGAGAACCGCCTCGGCGACCGTGTCTTCCAAACGGTCGGCATTCATCCTTACCCGCCCGCACGAGGCCTGCCCCGCCCGCGGAGGCGGACACCGATAGGACGGGTCGGCGTCGCCGCTCACCCGCGTCCCCACCATGTCGTACTTGCACTTGCCGCACTCGGCCCCGCCATGAGTGAGCAGGTAGTCGAACGCCTCGCGCGCTTGGGGCTGTTGGCTCTTCTGCTCGACAAACAGGGCCTGGAGACGGAAGTACTCGTCCGGCGTCAAAACGGTGGGGCCGAAGTCCTCGACCGGGTTGCCCTCGTCGTCGAGTCCGGCCATGCGGGGATGGCTGAGCACACGGACCAGAACCTCCGGGGTCCACTCGTTACCGAGCGTCGTGCGATACCCCTGTGCGTTTACCCAGCGGCAGGTCTCTGCCTTGTTCTGCCCGTTGAACAGTCTCGAGGTGGCCTGACGCAGGGCGCTGGCCTCCTCGGGATGCAGACCACCCCGACGGCTCAGATAGCCAGACAGCCGTGCCATGAGTCTCCATCCCATCGCGAGCCGATCGCCTGCCCATTAGCGACCGCATAGCTCCGTAATAGGTCACGATATCTGGACCTCGGAGGCGCAGAGGCTCCGATAGGCCTGATTGCGCAGATGGGAGCACGTTTACACACGTCAGAGGCCCGCACCCCCGACCAGATGTGGCATGGGTCACGGAACCGTTGAGACCTGAACAACATCAGGCAAGAGCAACCCATGCGCTCCCACGAAACATGAAAAGGCCCGGCCAGCCACCCCATCGCCAGGACGGCAAGCCGAGCCCATAGGTGGCAGCACATCACCTCACCAAGCCACGCCCAGCGCCTCCCACAGGCTCAGCGTCGCCACCTTCCGCGTACCGCCCACAGGAATCGTCTTCGCCGGAAACTGCTCCGCCTTGATCAACGCATACGCCCTGTCCGTCCCGATCCCGAACGCCCGCGCCGCCGTCGCCACACTCACCGCCGCAGGCAACGACCGCAGCTCCTCAACCGACATCCCACGCCGGGCACGAACCGGGACATCGGCGGCAGTCGCAGATGAGGTCATAGGTGGTCACATCCCTCTTCCCCGCGCCACCTGACCGGAAGCATACGGCGCCCAAGGAAGCGTCTCCTTCGCTACAGCAAGATCGGGACACGTAAGGATGATCCAGCCCAAACCAGGGGGCCCAGCGTGTTCGACGGCAGCATCTACCGCCGATGCAAGTGCACCGAGCCGAAACTCGACGACCAAGGACAACCAGTCCTCGACGCGAAAGGCAAACCCAAAGTCCGCGAACTCGGCTCCGCATGCCCACAGTTGACGAAGCGCGACCACGGCTCCTGGTACTACTACCTCAACCTCCCCGACGGCCCCGGAGGAGAACGCCGCCGCCCCCGCAAAGGAGGCCACAGCACCTCCAAGAAGGCCAAGGAAGAAGCACAAAAGATCTGGGACGAGGCGCACGACGGCATCGACGTCGACTCCAAGGAAACCGTCGCCGCCTACCTCAACCGTTGGATGGACAAGCGCGTCGACCTCAAGCGCGGCACCCGCGACGACTACCGCGACTACATCGACCGCATCTTCATACCCGCCCTCGGCCACCTCACCATGCGCGAACTCCGCGAACGCCACATCCAGGAGATGTTCAAACAAGTCTGGGCGTTCAACAAGGTCAAGGAAGCCAACCGCCTAGCCGCCCAGCAGGCCAAAGCCGAATGCGACGACGCCTACCGCGCATGGAAGCAAGCCCCCAAGCCCCGGCCCCACCACTACCGGCAGCGATGGGACGCAGCCAAAGCCGCCCTCAAGGAAGCCCGCACCAAGCCCCGCCAGGACGCCGGCCCCGCCACACAGAAGAAGTACAAGAACACCCTCGCCGCAGCCCTCGGCGACGCAGTCACCGAAAAACTGATCACCGAGAACTGGGCGAAGAACGTCACCCTCCCCAAGTACGAGCGCCCCGAAGCCCTCATCTGGACCGACGAACGCGTCGCCCGCTGGAAGCTCACCGGCAAGAAGCCCAGCCCCGTCATGGTGTGGACCCCCGAACAGACCGGCGAGTTCCTCGACGCGGCGGTCGCCCACCCCATGTACATCATGTGGCACCTCATGGTCTTCCGCGCACCACGCCGCGGCGAAGCAACAGGCCTGCCCTGGACCGAAGTCGACATGACCCGCGGCGTCGCCAAGATCGTCGAGCAACTGGTCACCAACTCCGCCTACGAGGTGTGGGAAGACACCCCCAAGAGCCGCGCAGGCAAACGCAGCCTCACCCTCGACCACGCGACCTTCGCCCTACTCACCTCCTGGCGCGACGTACAGAAAGCCCAACGAGCCGAATGGGAACAGAAACACCGAGACGACCCTGACAAATACGGCCCCTACACCGACTCCGGGAAAGTCTTCACCCAGGCCGACGGAAGCCCCTGGCACCCCAACAACGTCTCCCAAGCCTTCGAGCGGTTCATCAAACGCCTCGGCCTTCCGCCCATCCGACTCCACGACCTACGGCACTGCGCCGCATCCCTCAGCCTCGCCGCCGGCCTGTCCATGAAGGCCATCCAGGCCCTGCTCGGCCACAGCAGCTACCAGCTCACCGCCGACACCTACACCTCACTGATGCCGCAGTTCGAGCAAGCAGCAGCCAACGCACCCGTCGACCTCGTCCCGCGCCGCAACGCAGTTGAGCAGCCCACTGATCCAGAGGCGCCGTCCACAGCGGAAGCGGCCGATCCTCCCGCTAGCTCAACAATCAAGGAGGAGAGGGTGATCGAGGAGGTGACGCCCGAGGCCGTCGAGCCTGATCAGAGCGGCGAAGACGGCCGCCACCTCTACCTTGTCTTGCCTTCTGTCCCCCCGGATGAGGCCGAGAACGCCGCCTGAAAATCTGTCCCCCGTTTGTCCCCCGGGCCATGAAAAAGCCCCCTCGGAGATCACTCCGAGGGGGCATTTCGATGCTCCGTGCCTGGTCACAGACGTGGGCGCGGACGGTTTCGAACCGCCGACATCCTCCTTGTAAGGGAGGCGCTCTACCCCTGAGCTACGCGCCCCAGAAGCGATCGACAGCCTACCTTGCCGTGGGCGGGGTCCCGCAAACCAGTAAGAGGCGGGGGTTAGCCCCACCGCGAATGCGGTGGGCGGCCGGATGCCCTGCACAGGGCCTGGATCCCTAACGTCTGGGGGACAGCGACCGCAGCACTGGGGGAGACCACCATGAACGTCCGTACCCTGCACACGGCCCGCCGCGCCCGCACCCTGCTCGTGACCGGTGCGGTGGCGGCCGCCGTCGTTCTGGTCGGTGGGTGCGGTGCGGACGCGGGAGACGACACCGACCCGGAGACCCGGGAGTTCGCGGTGCGGGGCAAGGCGTTGAGCATCGACTCGGACGACTCGGCGCTCGACGTGGTCGCCGCGGATGTGGAGCGGGTACGGGTCACCCGGTGGTTCGACGGGGAGACCGTGCTCGGTGAGGATCCCGGGGTGACGTGGCGGCTCGTCGACGGCAACCGCCTGGAGCTGCGGGTGAACTGCGACGGGATGCTCAGCGACTGCTCCGCCCGGCACCGCATCGAGGTGCCGCGCGCGATGACCGTGGACGTGCTGAGCCGGGACGGCCGGGTGAACGCGAGCGGGTTCGACACCGCCCTCAAGGTGCGCTCGCACGACGGCCGCGTGGTCGTGGAGGAGTCCGGCGGGGCGCTCGACATCGACAGCAAGGACGGCTCCGTGGAAGCCGTCGGGGTCGAGAGCAAGGACGTCAAGGTCCGCTCGCAGGACGGCCGGGTGCACCTCGAGCTCGCCGCGGTGCCGGACCGGGTCGACGTCGAGAGCAATGACGGCTCGATCGAGATCGCCCTCCCCGACGCCACGTACGAGGTGGCCGCCGACAGCAATGACTCGGCCGTGGACGTGACCGTTCCGCGCGGAAAGGACAGCGCGCACCGGGTGGCCGCGCACAGCCATGACGGCAAGGTCACAGTCAGGCCCGTCAGCGCGAACTAAACGGCCCGTGTGTTCGTCCTTAACCGGTGGGAGAATGGCTATCGGGCAGGGCGGATGACAGCAGCACGGGAGAGGGATGTGACGGCGACACCATCGCGGCCGTACACGCAGCAGCAACAGCACCGTGTTCGTGGTGTCCGTGGCGTTCGCGATGTTCTTACGTTGCTGATCCTGCCTCTGCCGTTGATCGCGGCCACGCTCCCCGGAGCCTTCGCCGGAGGCGGTACGCGCCGGTGGTTCGGTGGGCGCGGGGAGAGTCAGCGGGCCGATGCGCAGGCCGCGAAGGATGCCGCTGCCGCCGCCTTCTACGAGCTGGACACCGCCCAGCGGGATCTGCGGATCTCCATAGAGACCATCGTCGCCGTCGACGACTCGCCGGCCGCGCGCCGGGCCGTCTCCGACTTCGAGGCCCTCGGGCGGCGCATCGACGAGGCCAGCGGGAACTACATCACGGCCGTCGACGCCCATGACCTGGACCGCGACGATCTGGAGGCCTCGGCGGCCGCCCGGGCCCGGACCGAGCTGACGCAGGCCAAGGACGAGCTGGGCCGGGCCAAGCAGGACCTGGACCGGTTCAGTCAGGGCCTCGGGCCGCTGCTCGACAAGGCCGAGACGCAATTGGCCCGCCTCGTCCCCGCAGTCGAGCGGGCCCGGCAGACCTTGCTCGCCGCGAGCACCGCCCTCGACGCGGTCCGCGCTTCGGGGCTCAAGGCCGACGATCTCGCGGCCCGCCTCGCCGCCCTCGCCCCGGAGCTGACCAAGCTCAACCAGGGGGCGGGCAAGCACGGGGTGGCGGAGACACTGCAGCGCGCCGACCGGGTGCTGCGGGACGCCGAAGCGGTGCGGGCGGAGGCCGAGCGGCTGCCCGAGCGTGCCGCCGAGACCGACCGGCGCCTGGTCTCGCTGCGCACCCGTGCCCAGGCCCTGACCACCCGGTCCGCGCAGGTCGACCCGATCCTGAGCGAGCTGCGCCGCCGCTTCACGACCAACTGCTGGCAGGACCTGCAGCGCGTCCCCGAGCAGGCCGCCGAGGCCGTCAAGCAGGCCGAACAGAAGCTCGCCGAGGCGCGAAAGGCCCGCGACGAGCAGCGCTGGCCGGACGCCACCTCGCTGCTGAGCACCGCGCGGGCCCTGCTGAACTCCACGGACGAGGCGATCTCCGCGGCCGGCGAGCGGCTGCAGCGCCTGAACGCGGTGGCGAAGGACCCCCAGCAGGAGATCGACCGCACCCGCTTCGCGATCCGCGACGCCCAGCGCCTGGCCATGGCCGGCCGCGCCACCCCCGACCCCCGGCACGCCCGCCCGCTCGACGACTCGGTGGGCCGTCTGGAGCGCGCGGTGGCCGGTCTTGAGGGCCGGCACCCGGACTACTGGCACTTCCTGACCGAGACGGAGGCCGTGCGACAGACCGTGGCCCGGGTGGTCTCGGACATCCGCGAGGAGCGCGGCGCCGGGGCCTGACCGCCCGGGTGCGGCCTCTCGCCGGTTCCGGTTGTCCGCCGGGTACGGGAGGCGGATCCTGGAAGTACGTACGGGATGTCGGTACGTCGCGTACGTACGGCCTCCGCGACCCCGAGGGAGGCGGACGACATGGCCACCCACGTACTGCACTCGGCCGCGAGACGGCGCATCACCCTCGACGAGCAGCTGCCCGTCGACCACCGCCTCAGCAAGGTCTACCGGATCGGTGCCGGACTCACCGGGCTCGTGCTGCTCGCCTTCGGCATCCTGGGCCTGATCGACAAGGTCGGCTTCTTCGACACCGGCGGTGACACCGTCGCCGGGCTCAACACCAATGGCGCGCTGAGCGTGTTGTCGATCCTCGTGGGACTGCTGCTCCTCGCCGGCATGGTGATCGGCGGCAACTTCGCCTCGACGCTCAACATGGTGCTCGGCGTCGCCTTCATCGCCAGCGGCTTCCTGAACCTGGCGCTCCTGGACACCGGCTTCAACTTCCTCGCCTTCCGCATCCAGAACGTGCTGTTCAGCTTTGTGGTCGGCGTGATGCTGATGTTCTTCGGCATGTACGGACGGGTCAGCGCGACCCTGCCGCACGACAACCCGTACTGGAAGGCCCGCCATCCCGAGCAGGCGGCTCGGGAACAGCGGGGAACGATATTTGATAAATAAGCATGACTTGTGCAAATCTTTACCCTCTGCCAGCCATTGACTGACCGAGGGAGACCGGCATGAGGCCGTCAGGGACGGACGCCTCCTACGTGGGACGAGGAGTCCACAAGGCCGCCGTCGAGGCACTCGCCTTGCGGATCTTCGACGGCACGTACGACGAAGGCGACACCCTCGACCTGCCCGAGCTGATGGCCGAGCTGGACGTCAGCCAGACCGTGCTCCGGGAATCGATCAAGGTCCTGACCACCAAGGGCCTGCTCGACGCCCGGCAGCGGCGCGGCACCTTCGTCCGGCCGCGGGAGGACTGGAACCTCCTCGACACCGACGTACTGCGCTGGAAGCTGGCCGCCGGCGCCCCCCACGACTTCTTCGCGGACCTGCTCGAACTGCGCCGCTCCATCGAGCCCGTTGCCGCCGAGCTCGCCGCATGCCGGCGCACCGACGAGGACCTGGCCGCGCTCGACGCGGCCCTGGACGCGATGGCGGCGTACGACAGGGACCCGGTTCTCGCCGTACGTGCCGACGCGTCGTTCCACACCGCGCTGCTCACCGCGTCGGGCAACCGGTTCTTCGCGCAGATGCGCCGGGTGATCATCCCGGCGCTCGTCGCCCGGGACCGACATGTTCACTCGGCCGACCGCGAGGACCCCCTCCCCGTGCACAAGGCCGTCGTGGAGCATGTCCGCGACGGCAATCCGGATGCCGCGCACGACGCCATGGTGAAGCTGCTCGACATGTCCATGCGCGACCACCCGTAGCACACGGAAAAGCCCCAACTAGCACGCGGAAAAGCCCCAACTCTCAGACCGCACCGCCTCGTTGAGCCAGGAAGGACACCCCGTCATGAGGATCACCCGCATCGAGACGTTCCTCGCGCCGCCGCGCTGGATGTTCGTCCGCGTGGAGACCGACGAGGGGGTGGTCGGCTGGGGCGAGCCGGTCGTCGAAGGGCGGGCCGAGCCCGTGCGGGCCGCGGTCGAGGTGCTCTCGGAGTATCTGATCGGGCAGGACCCGATGCGGATCGAGGACCACTGGCAGGTCATGACCAAGGGCGGCTTCTACCGCGGTGGCCCGGTCCTGTCCTCGGCGGTCGCGGGCCTCGACCAGGCGCTGTGGGACATCAAGGGCAAGGCGTACGGGCAGCCCGTGCACCAGCTGCTCGGCGGTCCGGTGCGGGCGAAGATCCGCGCTTACGCCTGGGTCGGCGGCGACGAGCCGGCCGAGATCCGGGACGCGCTCGCCCGGCAGATCGAGGCCGGCTTCACCGCGGTGAAGATGAACGGCTCCGGCATGATGACGCCGCTCGCCACCCGCGCCGAGGTCCGCGACTGTCTGCGGCGCGCCGAGACCGCCCGCGAAGTCCTCGGCGACGACCGGGACTTCGGGCTCGACTTCCACGGCCGGGTCTCGCCCGCCAACGCCCGCCGGATCCTTCCGCTGCTCGCCGAGTACGCACCGATGTTCGTCGAGGAGCCCGTGCTCTCCGACTACATGCACGCCGTGCCCGACCTGGTGAACGCCTCCAACATCCCGCTCGCCCTCGGCGAACGCCTCTTCTCGCGGCGGGAGTTCCTCGCCCCGCTGCAGGCCGGCGTGGCGATCCTGCAGCCAGACATCTCGCACGCCGGCGGCATCTCCGAGCTGCGCCGCATCGCCGCGCTCGCCGAGGTGTACGGCGCCCAGCTCGCCCCGCACTGCCCGCTCGGCCCGGTCGCGCTCGCCGCGAGCCTCCAAGTGGCCTTCACCACGCCGAACTTCCTGATCCAGGAGCAGTCGATCGGCATCCACTACAACAAGGGCGCCGAGCTCCTCGACTACGTCGCCGACCCCGAGCCCTTCCGCTTCCACGCGGGCCACTTCGTCCGGACCGGGCGTCCCGGGCTCGGCGTCGAGGTCGACGAGGCCGCGGTACGCGCGGCCGACAAGGCGGGGCACGCCTGGCGCAATCCGGTGTGGCGGTACGAGGACTGCTCGTTCGCCGAGTGGTGACCAGGCCCGCACCCGCACCCGCCACTGACCCCGCAATTCCGCACACCTTCCACGCCTGCCACGGTTTCGAAGAGGAAAGAAAGAACATGGACTTCAGCACCGCCCTGCGCGCGGAACGGCTCGTCGCCATCATCCGCGGCAAGGACCCGGAGGCGTCCTTCAGGACCGTCATGGCCCTGGTCGAGGCGGGCATCCCGCTGGTCGAGGTGTCCCTCAGCGGCATCGACGCGCTCAAGGTCATCGAGCGGGCGCGGGCCGAACTGGGCGACTCCGCCTGGCTCGGCGCGGGCACCGTGGTCACCGAGGAGGATGCCCAGCGGGCCTCCGAGGCCGGGGCCAACCTGATCGTGACGCCGGGGCTCGGGCCCGGGTTCCTGGCCTCGGTGCGGCAGGGGCTGCCCACGCTCGCCGGGGTTCTCACGCCCACCGAGGTGTGCGCGGCGGCGGGCGCCGAGGCCACCGCCCTCAAGATATTTCCCGCCGCCTCGATGGGCGGCCCCGCCTATCTCAAGGCCCTGCGCGCGCCGTTCCCCGATCTGCCGTTCGTGCCGGTCGGCGGGGTCGGGGTGGTCGAGGCCGCCGAGTATCTGCAGCTGGGCGCGGTCGCGGTGGGCGTGGGCTCGCCGCTGATCGGGGACGCGGCGGACGGTGGGGACCTGGGCGAACTGCGCAAGCGGGCGGCTGAGTTCAAGGCGGTGTGCGCGTGAGTGGCAGCGAGGTCTTCACCTTCGGCGAGTCCATGGTCGCGCTGCGCGGCAGCGGGCCGCTGAAGCTGGGCGGGTCCATGGAGGTGTCCGTCGCGGGCGCCGAGTCCAATGTGGCGATCGGGCTTTCCCGGCTCGGGCACGAGGTCCGCTGGGCCGGTGCGGTCGGTGACGACGAGGCCGGCGAGCTGGTGCTGCGTACGCTGCGCGCCGAGGGCGTCGACGTGTCGGGGGCGGTGCGGGACGGCGAGGCGCCGACCGGGCTGATCCTCTTCGAGCCGCGGCTTCCCGAGGTCACGCGGGTGCACTACTACCGCGCGGGGTCGGCCGGTTCGCGGATCAAGGCCTGTGCCGTCGAGAAGGCCTTCCTCGCCGAGCCGCCGAAGGTGCTGCACCTGACGGGCATCACGCCCGCGCTCGGTTCGTCCGCGCTGTGCGCCGCCCGGCGGGCGCTGCGGCTCGCCCGGGAGCACTCCGCGCTGGTCTGCCTGGACGTCAACTTCCGCTCACGGCTGTGGAGTTACGAGGAGGCCGCGGCCGTGCTGCGGGAGTGGATGCCGTACGTCGACGTGCTCATCGCGTCCGACGACGAGTTGCCGCTGTGTCTCCCGTACGACGCTCCGCGCGAGGTCGCGGCCCAGGCCGAGCTGCTGTTGTCGCTCGGGGTCGGGGAGGTCGTGGTCAAGCTGGGTGCGCAGGGCGCGACCGTGTACTCCGGAGCCGGGGAGCCGTTGCACTGTCCGGCGCGGGAGGTTCGGGCCGTGGATGCGGTGGGGGCGGGGGATGCGTTCGTCGCGGGCTATCTGTCGGCGCTGCTCGACGGAGCGGATTCCGCCGGGCGGCTCGATCGGGCGGTGACCACGGGGGCGTTCGCGGTGGCCTCGCGGGGGGACTGGGAGGGCGCGCCCACGCGGGCGGAGCTCGGCCTGCTGAGGGCCGCGCCGGGCACGGTCGTGCGCTAGCGCGCCCGGAAGGGGCGCGGGGAACTGCGCCCCCAGCCACAACACACCCGCACGGACCCAGATCCCCCCACCCCCCGGGTGCAACACAGCTCCGCAGGATTTAGGGAAGGGGCAATCGATGGGGCCCGGGGCGCAGCCCCGCGACCTCGGCCGAAGTTCAGCCACAGCACCCGCCGCCGCAGCACCCGCCCCCGCCCCCGCCCCCGCCCCCCGAGGCAGGCGCAGCTGCGGCACCCCCGACCGCCACGGTCGAGAGGAGCTTCACGGTGTCCTCGTGCCCGGCAGGGCAGGCCGCCGGGTCGGAGGCTTCGGACATCGGGCGGCTGAGTTCGAACGTGTCGCCGCAGGTGCGGCAGCGGAAGTCATATCGAGGCATGCGGCTCAGGCTACCTGTGACTGACGGCACAGCCCCGCAGTTATGCAACTAGTTGCATAATGGGTCCATGAGCCTGCCTCCGTACCCCCACCTGCTGAGCCCGCTCGACCTCGGGTTCACCACCCTGCCCAACCGCGTGATCATGGGCTCGATGCACATCGGCCTCGAAGAGGCCGAGCGTGGCTTCGAGCGGATGGCCGCCTTCTACGCGGAGCGTGCGCGGGGCGGGGCCGGACTCATCGTCACCGGCGGGATCGCCCCCAACGACCAGGGGCGGCCGTACGAGGGCGGCGCCAAGCTGACCACGCAGGACGAGGTCGCCCAGCACGCCGTCGTGACCGCCGCGGTGCACGCCGAGGGCGGGAAGATCGCGATGCAGATCCTGCACTTCGGGCGGTACGCGTACCACGAGGACCTGGTGGCGCCGAGCGCGATCCAGGCCCCGATCAGCCCCTTCCCGCCGCACGCCCTCACCGACGACGAGGTCGAGCAGACCGTCGAGGACTTCGTGCGGGCGGCGGAGCTGGCCAAGGCCGCCGGGTACGACGGCGTCGAGATCATGGGCTCCGAGGGCTACCTGATCAACGAGTTCATCGCCGCCAAGACCAACGAGCGCACCGACCGCTGGGGCGGCTCGTACGAGAACCGCATCCGCTTCCCCGTCGAGATCGTGCGCCGGACGCGGGAGCGGGTGGGGGACGACTTCATCCTCATCTACCGGCTGTCGATGCTGGACCTGGTGCCGGGCGGCTCGACCCTCGAAGAGGTCATCGCCCTCGCCAAGGAGATCGAGGCCGCCGGCGCCACCATCATCAACACCGGTATCGGCTGGCACGAGGCCCGCATCCCCACCATCGCGACCTCCGTGCCGCGCGGTGCGTACAGCTGGGTGACGAAGAAGGTCATGGGCGCGGTCTCGGTTCCGCTCGTGACCAGCAACCGCATCAACACCCCTGAGATCGCCGAGGAGTTGCTGGCCGACGGCCGTGCCGACCTGGTCTCGCTCGCCAGGCCCTTCCTCGCCGACCCGGAGTTCGTCGCCAAGGCGGCGGCGGGCCGGCCCGATGCCATCAACACCTGCATCGGCTGCAACCAGGCCTGCCTCGACCACACCTTCAACCTGCAGATCACCTCCTGCCTGGTGAACCCGCGCGCCTGCCACGAGACCGAGCTGGTGCTCATGCCGGTCCCGGAGGTCGGCGCGCGCAAGCGCCTCGCCGTGGTCGGCGCCGGTCCGGCCGGGCTCGCCTTCGCCGTGTCCGCCGCCGAACGCGGCCACCTGGTCACCCTCTTCGACGCCGCCGCCGAGATCGGCGGCCAGTTGAACATCGCCCGCAAGGTGCCGGGCAAGGAGGAGTTCGACGAGACGATCCGCTACTTCCGTACGCAGCTGAGTGAGCGGGGCGTCGAGGTGCGGCTCAACACCCGTATCGACGCGGGGGAGTTCGTGTCCGGCGCGTACGGAACGTACGACGAGGTCGTCATCGCCACCGGCGTCAGCCCGCGCACCCCGGACATCGAGGGCGTGCACCACCCGCGCGTGCTCAGCTATCTCGATGTGCTGCGCGACGGCGCCGAGGTGGGGGAGAAGGTCGCGATCGTGGGCGCTGGCGGGATCGGCTTCGACGTGGCCGAGTTCCTCACCGACGGCGGCGAGAAGGCGAGCCTCGACGCGGAGACGTACTTCCGGCAGTGGGGTGTGGACACCGCGTACGAGGGGCGCGGCGGGCTGCGCGCCCCCGAGCGGCCGCTGCCGCCGCGTGCCGTGCATCTGCTGCAGCGCAAGGCCAGCAAGGTCGGGCAGGGCCTGGGCAAGACGACGGGCTGGATCCACCGGACCGAGCTCAAGCACCGGGGCGTGCGGATGCTGGCGGGAGTCACGTACGACCGCATCGACGATGCGGGGCTGCACATCACGGTGGATGGGCAGAGTGAAGTGCTGGACGTGGACACGGTGGTGCTGTGTGCGGGCCAGGAGCCGAGGCGCGAGCTGTTCGACGCGCTGACGGAGGCCGGGCAGACCGTGCATGTCATCGGGGGCGCCGATGTGGCGGCGGAGCTCGACGCCAAGCGAGCGGTGCGCCAGGGTACGGAGCTGGCCGCGGCGGTCTGAGCGCGGTTCGGCGTGTGGCGAGGCCGGCCTGCCTCAGGTCGGCTCCGCCAAGCCTCAGTTCAGCGGCGTCCGGCACCTTCGTGCGCGCCCACCCGTGCCGCCCTGCGGCACGACTGCCCGCAGGTTGGCGACCATAGGATCAAGCCATGTCCCTCCCGCACGCCATCCTCACCGCTCTGCTGGAAAAGCCCTCCTCGGGGCTTGAGCTGACCCGTCGGTTCGACAAGTCGATCGGCTACTTCTGGTCGGCCACGCATCAGCAGATCTACCGCGAGCTGGCCAAGCTGGAGGAAGGCGGGCTGATCCGGGTGCTGCCGGCCGCGCAGCCGACGCGGGGGCAGAAGAAGGAGTACGAGGTGCTGCCCGCGGGCCGCGCCGAGCTCGTTTCCTGGGTGGCGAAGACGGATGACCCCAAGCCGCTGAGGGACCCCCTCGCCGTACGGATCCGTGCGGCCGGGGTGGTCGGGGTGCAGGGCCTCGCAGCCGAGCTGCGGCGTCATCTCGCCCTGCACCAGGAGCAGTTGGCGCAGTACCTCGCCTTCGAGGAGCGGGACTACCCGGCCGAGCGCGCGGCGGACGTGCCGGCCGAGGACCGGCTGCGGCATCTGCTGCTGCGCGGCGGGATCGACAGTGAGCGGTTCTGGATCGGCTGGATCACCGAGGTCCTCGCCGAGGTGGAAGGCATGCCCGAGGGTTAACCCGGTCCGCCCCCATGCGCATGCTCGCCCTCATGCACGTGCTTCAGCTTCATACGCGTGTCCACCACGTCCGGCCCCGGGAAGTCCCGCCAGAACCGATGGCAGGTGACGAACACCGCCAGCTCCCGCTCCCGGGAGCGCAGCTTCTCCACCTCGGCCTGCTCGTCCGGGCTCCAGCCCGGTGAGGCGGGGCGCTCCACCTTGCGCCAGCCTCCCGTGTCGCTGAACCCGTCGAGCGGCACGACGGACCAGGGGAGCCGCTTGAGCAGGGTCAACAGCTCGGCCCTGACCTGGTGCAGCTCTTGCTGACCGGCCAGCAGATCACTGGGGAATTCCTGGATTGCCGCCACGCACGCAATGCTACGTCTGTTCGAATTCGATGTGCGAGGGTTTCCTCACGCGTCACACGAACGTGTGGCCGAAAGTGCGCACGGCTGACCGAAGAGGGGGGCGGGCCTAGCCGCGTGCGGCGCCTCTGACCTCTAGGTTCTCCAGGAGCTCGCGGGTGGCCTCCGCGACCGCGTCCACGGCTCGGTCGAAGACCTCGCGGTTGTGTGCGGCCGGGGCGCGGAAGCCCGAGACCTTGCGGACGTACTGGAGCGCGGCGGCCCGGATGTCGTCCTCGGTGGCTTCCTCGGGGAGCACGGGCGGGCGAAGGGTCTTGATGCTGCGGCACATGCCCTCAGTCTGGCGCGAGGGTGTGCACCGGGGCCACCGGTTCGGATCGACCCCGGGTTCAGCTCGGATCGGCCCCGGCTCAGCCCGTCGTCTGCGGTCCCGCCGGACGCGGCCGGCGCATGAGGTACGCCGCCCCGGCCCCTGCCCCGAAGAGCGCCACGAGCGACACCCCCGTGGCCAGCCAGGTCGCCCCCAGCCACTGCCCGCCGAAGTACCCGAGCCCCACGCTGTACGCCGCCCACGCGACGCCCGCCAGGATCGACCAGGGCAGGAACTCGCGCACCTTCCGGTGCGCCGCACCCGCGCCGAGGGACACGACCGAGCGGCCCGCCGGGGCGAACCGGGCGATGACGACGAGGATGCCGCCGCCCCGCGCGAGCGCCGCGCCGAGCCGTTCCTGGGCGGAGGTGAGCCGGCGTGAGCGGGCGATGGCGCGGGAGAGGCGTTCGCCGCCGCGCCAGGCGAGGCGGTACGCGACCAGGTCGCCGAGCACGGACGCGGTGGCCGCGCACAGCAGCAGGGCCATGATGTCCGGCACCTCCCGTGCCATCTGTCCTGCGGCGCCCGAGCCCGCCGCCGCGGCGGTGGCCGCGGTGATCACCAGGAAGCCGCTGGGCAGCACCGGCAGGAACACGTCGAACAGGACGGAGAGCGCCACGACGGCGTAGATCCATGGGCTGCCGGTCAGCGACCCCACACTCTCGAGCACCCGAAAACTCCTGTGTCTGCCGCCATTCCCCCGACGCGATCGGCCTGTTGCACGATCGGCCTGACGGACAGCTGTACAGCGTACGCCTGCTGTGACCGCAGAGATCTACTGGGGTGCAAGTGTTCGTGGCCGGCCGTGCGGCGGGCCGCCTCCTCGCGTTCACCCGGCTGCCCCGGCCCGAGCGGCGGGCGGCGCGGGAGTCCCGTACGAAGCAAGAGAGGCAAGAAGGCTGAAAGAACGGGGCGTACGAGAGGAGCAGGGTGATGGTGGCAGTGGCGGGAGTGCTCGCGGGCGCCGTGGCGTCGGCGGTCCTTGCGAGCGGTGGCACGGCTGCGGATTGTTACTGGATGCGGGCCGAGGCGCAGTTCGCGCCGCCCACGGCGTTCATTCCGTCGGCGGCGGTGACGTACGACATGGAGCTGGTGCCCGCGGCGTCCTGGATCGAGGTGGCCCAGCGCAGCGACGAGCAGGCCACGACCGTGAAGCTGCGGGTGGAGGGGCTGAAGGCGGGCCACAAGTACGGCGTGCACGTGCACCAGAAGCCGTGCGGGGCCGACCCCAAGGACGCGGGCCCGCACTATCAGAACCGGGTCGACCCGGTGCAGCCCTCGAAGGACCCGAAGTACCTCAACGCGGAGAACGAGGTGTGGCTCGACTTCACCGCGGACAAGGAAGGCAGCGGGGCCGCCGTCGCCCGGCACAGTTGGGGATTCCGTGCGGGCGAGGCGGCCTCGGTGGTGCTGCACCGCGAACCGGGCGGTGCGGGCGACCGGTTGGCGTGCTTCACGGTGCCGTTCGGGTCACTGCCGCACGCCTGAGCGGTGCTTTGGAACAGGCCTCGGGTCAGGCCGTGGCGGGCGCGGCGGCCTTGGCCTCCTGCGCTGCGGGCTCGGACCCGGACTCGGCGGCGCGGCGGGCGAAGAGCCGGTCCAGGCCGAGCGCGCCGGAGCCGGTGAAGACCAGGAGCAGCAGGGCCCAGCAGAACATCGCGGAGGCCTCGCCGGAGTTCTGCAGCGGCCACAGCCCCTCGGGCTGGTGGACCTTGAAGTAGGCGTACGCCATCGAGCCCGAGGAGATGAACGCGGCGGCCCGGGTACCCAGGCCGACCATGACGAGAAGGCCACCCACGAGCTGGATGACGGCCGCGTACCAGCTGGGCCAGGTGCCGATCTCGGGGGCCTGGCCGCCCATCTGGGTGCCGTTCGGGAAGTCGAAGAGGCTGGCGGCGCCGTGGCAGGCGAAGAGCAGGCCGACGACGATGCGGAACAGGCCGAGAGCGTAGGGCTGGGCGCTGTTGAGGCGTCCGGTCATGACAGGGACTCCTTCGTTTCGGTCGTTTCTGGGGACGAGACCGATCGGGAAGGGAACAGGTTAGGTCAGCCTAAGCAGTGCTTGCAAGTTCAACATTTGCCCGTCCGGTGACAATGGAGAGGATCCGGCCAGAGTCTTGAGTGCGGCTCGAGCCACCGCGTCGGCGTCCGACAAGGTCACCGAGTCGACCCCGGGCCGGGCACCCGCCGCGGTCACCCAGTGCACGCCCTCCGTGGGCACCCCGAGCGCGAACCGCCGTGCGTGCGGGCGGCCTTGGCGGTCGATGAGACGGTACGGGCGCGGTGTTACGTCCAGCCCTCCGGTTTCGTAACCGTCGACGACATGCGGCCGGCACGCGCCGGTCTTCAACAGCCGCGCGAGCAGCTCGTCCGCGGTGCGCCGCAGATCGGGCTCGGGCAGCCGCGCCTCGATCAGCACCCCGGCACGTATCTCGGAACCCGGTACGGCGGGGGAGTGCGCGGCGTACGTCCCCTCGTCGGCCCGCACCTCCATGCGCGGGCCCACCACCTCGAGCACGCCCGCCTCGATCAGGGCCGTCATCTCCTCGATGCGGCGGCGGGGCGGGCCGATCGAGAGGAACGCGTTCAGCGGGGTGTACCACCGGTCGAGGTGGTCGCGGCGGGAGCCGCCGGTCAGGCCGCCGTGGTCGACGACCTGGCGCAGCTCGTTGCGCAGGTCCCGCAGCACGTCGAGGGCGGCCTTGAGCGGGCCCTCGACATTGCCGAGCGCGGCCTGGGCGGCGTCCTGGCCCAGATGGCCGGTGAGCCAGGCGCGGAAGTCGGCGGGCGAGCCGAAGGTGCGGCCCGCGTGGGGGCGGGAGATGCGGTCCCAGGACCAGCGGTCGGCGTCGGCCAACGCGAACTCGCCGAGCAGCGCCGCCTCTTGGGCGCTCCGGTGGTCGGTGGCGAGGAAGGCCCGGCGGAACGCGGCACGGACCCGGCCGTCCCGGTCGCCCGGCCCGAGCAGCGCCTCGTAGTAGACCGTCTCCACCTCCTTCGCCACCAACGGCCATATCTCGGCGAGGAAGTCCGGCGGGTCGCCCGCGTCCGCGCGCTTGCGGAAGCCCTCGATGACGTCGCCGGTCAGGGCGAGCGGTTCGTGCCGCCCGTACGCGCCCTTCGCGTTGTCGCCGCGCGCCTGGTACGGCACACCGCGGCGGGAGCCCGCGTACAGCTTCGGCTCCCGGCCGGACGGCAGGTAGCGCAGCCCTGCACGCCGCTGTCGTACGAAGCGGCCGCCGCGCCCCGACGTCAACAGGGCCATGTGATCGAAGAAGTTGAGCCCGAGGCCGCGCAGCAGCACCGGCTCGTCCGGGGCGATCTCCGACAGGTCGAGGTCGGCCGGGTTGGCGGGCGGGAAGTAGCGCAGGCCGTGCCGCTCGGCGTGGGCCGCGAGTCGTTCCTGGGCGGTGCAGGGGACGGTCGGGAGGTGGCCCTGGGCCAGCACGACCGCGGCGAGGCCGGACAGTTCGCGGCCGTCGGACAGGGTGAGGGACTGCAGCCCCGCCTCCGTGTCGCGGCCGGTGAGGCGGACCGCTCGTGCCCGGTGCACCTCGACCCGTACGGCCTCGGGGGCGCGCCGGACCACGTCGGCGAAGACCCACTCCAGGTAGGCGCCGTAGCGGGCCCGGGTCGGATAGTCGTCGGGGCCGAGGCCGAGGGAGCGCGCGGCGGCCCATTCGTACAGGCTCGGCCCCGGGCGCACCGGACCCGCGCAGTCGACGCTCTCGTCGGTGAAGAGGGTGACCTGCGAGGCCACGGTGTTCATCAGCAGCTCGCCGGACTGCGCGGTCCGCCAGACCCGGCCGGGGCCGGGCGGGGACGGGTCGATGACGTGGACCGTGAGGCGGGCGCCGGGAGCCAGGAGCTCGTCCGCGCTCGCGCAGATGCGTTCGAGGACGCTGGTGCCGCGAGGGCCCGCGCCCACGATCGCGACGGAGCCGGAGATCCCGGATATCGGGGACCCAGATATCGGGGACTTCGCGGACAAAGGGGTAACTCCTGGGCGGTGGAAGCGGATCGTCCGCCTCATCATGCCCGTGCGTCACCGGCAGGCGAAGGGCTAGGCGGAGGTTGGGCTTCCGGTGTGGCCTGGATCACGTCGCGGGGAAAGTTCGGCCTCCTCGACGGTGCGCAACCGCGCACCGCCACCCCGTACGGCCTTCGCCTGATCCAGCCGCAACCCCGCCCCGCGCCCCCGCAGGGTCAGCGTCATCAGGTGGTTGCCGAACCAAGGGCCGCCCGTCCTGCGCCAGTTGATCAGGGGCTTGCCGCTCCGGCCGTGCCGTGCGAAGCGGCGACCGAGGGCCCGTCCGGCCCGGCTCCAGCCGAAGCGGAAGCCGAGCTTGACCGTGGTGTGGATCGAGTTGTGGACGGGGGAGCAGGTCAGCTGGAGCACGCGGGCGTCGGGGCCCGAACCGGCCGGCCAGCTCGGCTCGGCGACGTACGCGTGATGGACGTCCCCCGACAGCACCAGGACCGTCGCCGGCGCCCCGGGCCCGCTGCCCGCCTCAGCGATCAGCGCCGTGAGCTCCTCGAACGACTTCGGGAACGCCGCCCAGTGCTCCAGGTCGCTGCGCCGCCGCAGGTCCTCCGCGATCCGCGCCCAGCGGGCTCCCCGCTCGCCCCGCGCGAGCGCCGCGTTCCAGCCTTCGGCGTCGTGGATCAGATGGGGGAGCAGCCAGGGCAGCGACGAGCCGATCAGGAGGTGGTCGTACGTCCCCGGAGCGTCCAGCGCCTGCTCGCGCACCCAGCCGGCCTCGCCCGCGTCGAGCATGGCGCGCTGCTGTTCGTCCAGGACGCGGGCCGCGCGGGTGTCGACCATCAGGAGCCGCACCCGGCCGAAGTCGCGGCGGTAGCTCCAGCGGGCGGCGCCCGGGTCCTGGTCGGCCTCGGCGGCGAACGTACGCAGGGCGCAGGTGCCGTCGGGGGTCGCGCGCACGGCGGCGTAGAGGGGGTCGGTGGCCAGTTCGGCCGGGGTGAGGTTGCCCAGGTGCTGATAGACCCAGTACGACATCAGCCCGCTCAGCACCCGCTCCCGCCACCAGGGGGTGTCCCGCATCTCCGTCAGCCAGGCTGCGCTCGTGTTCCAGTCGTCTATGACGTCGTGGTCGTCGAAGATCATGCAGCTGGGCACGGTGGACAGCAGCCAGCGGACCTCGGGGTCGAGCCAGGACTCGTAGTAGAGGTGGGTGTACTCCTCGTAGTCCGCGACCTGCGCGCCCGGCGGCTCCCGCAGATCGCGCCGGGCCGCCAGCCAGCTGCGGGTCGCCTTGGACACCATGTCCGCGTACACCTGGTCGCCCAGGAGCAGCAGCACGTCCGGCCGCTCGGCCCCCGGCTCGGCGGCAAGGCGCGCGGCCAGGGTGTCAAGGGCGTCCGGGCCCTTCGGGTCGTGCTCGTCCGCGGGCGGCGCGGACCAGCGGCAGGAGCCGAAGGCGACCTTCAACTCCCGTTCCTCGCCGGTCGATTGGGATGGGAGGGTGTGGATCGTGGACGCCGGGAAACGGGAGTCCGCGAGCGGCCACACGCGTGTGTCGTCGAGGTGCACCTCGTACGCCGTCTCCGTGCCCGGTGTCAGACCCGCCACCGGTATCAGCGCGTAGTGATGCCCGTCCACCTGGAAGGTGCGCGCGGCACCCTGCGCGCCGTCCGCGCACCGCACCTCGGCGGTGCACGGCCGGTCGGCCTCCACCCATACGGTCGCCGCCGACTCGTCGACGTACCGCAGCAAGGGGCCAAGGCGCAGCCGGGTCATCCGATCACTTCCCTCCGTCGCCCCGTACGGTACGGAACGACGGAGGTCGGCGGGGAGGTTCCGGAGCGCTTGATCTTCAACCGTTGTGTGCCCGGTTCAGCAGCCGCTGAGGGCCGACTGCAGGGCGCTCTTCTCCGCGGAGTCCACCGTCAGGTTGTAGTGGTGCTTCACGTGCACCCACATCCGTACGTACACGCACTTGTACGAGGTGCGCGAGGGCATCCACTTGGCCGGGTCCTGGTCGCCCTTGGACTGGTTGACGTTGTCCGTGACCGCGATCAGCTGCGGCCGGGTGAGGTCGTTGGCGAAGCCCTGGCGCTGGGCGGTCGTCCAGCTGCTGGCCCCGGACTTCCAGGCCTCGGAGAGCGGCACCATGTGGTCGATGTCCACGTCCGACGCCGCGGTCCAGGTGGCGCCGTCGTACTCGGAGAACCAACTGCCGCTGACCGCCGCACAGCTGGAGTCCTGCTGGACGTTGGTGCCGTCCCGCTTGAGGACGACCTCGCGGGTGTTGCAGGCGCCGGACTGGGTGATCCAGTGCGGGAACTTCTCGCGGCTGTACCCGTCGGAGGAGCCCTCGGCGCGCACGGTGAGCTCGCCGAGGTAGGTGCGGGCGGTGGCCGCGCTGACCGGGGTGGGGGGAGAGGCCTGCGCGGGGGTGCCGGTCAGGAGGGTGGTCGCGGATATGAGCGCCGTGAGTGCGCCGAGCGCGCCCAGCCGTCGATTTGTACGCAGCTGTGGGCGTCGACGCGCGTAGACACCGGACATGGGAACTCCCTTGGGTGTGGGGGCTGTTGGCCGCGTTGGCCCGGCCATGGTGGCGCCCGGGGGTTTCCGTGGGGTGAGCGCCGAGTGACAGGGTCGCGTCATTGGCACGCACACATCAAGAGTTCTGTCGCAGTGTCATGAAGCATGGGGAGTGCGGGAGTTGGCCGAATGTGGCGCAGGCCACTTCGCGGAGGGCCGAAAGGCCCTGGTCAGGGGTGTCCGTACGTCACGTACGATGGATGGCGCAGAAGGGGAGTAGCTCTTCGCCGGACCGTCGACATACTGCTCAGCTCGCCCTCCAGGGAGATGCTGAGCCGGCGCCCGGAGGCAGGCCTCGTTTTTTCGGGGCAGGCCAGCGAGACCTTCGGCAAGCAGTGCCAGGCATGCGTGCACCCGTACGCATGCACCGAGTGCTGCCATGCCGAGGTGTGTCGCAGTGACTCTCGGTGGGGCGGCCCCCGACCGATTGAGGACCCTTGATCAGCTTCAGCGTCACGGCGCTCGTCTTCGGCGTCGTCTTCCTCGCCGAACTCCCCGACAAGACCGCCCTGGCAGGCCTCGTCCTGGGCACCCGCTACCGCGCCTCGTACGTCTTCGCCGGAGTCGCCGCCGCCTTCGCGGTCCATGTCGCGCTCGCCATCGCGGCCGGCAGCGTGCTGACGCTGCTGCCCAGCCGCCTTGTGCAGGCCCTGACCGGTGTGCTGTTCCTGGCCGGTGCGCTCGTCCTCCTGATGAAGAAGGACGAGACCGAGGAGGACGTGCGCAAGCCCGCCGACCAGAGCTTCTGGAAGGTCTCCGGTGCGGGCTTCATGCTCATCCTGGTCGCCGAGTTCGGTGACCTCACGCAGATCATGACGGCCAACCTCGCGGCCCGTTACGACGACCCGGTCTCGGTCGGCCTGGGCGCGGTGCTCGCGCTGTGGGCGGTGGCGGGGCTCGGCATCGTCGGCGGGCAGGCGCTCATGAAGCGGGTGCCGCTGCGGCTGATCACGAAGGTGGCGGCCGTGCTGATGCTGGGGCTCGCGGGGTTCAGTCTGTTCGAGGCCGTGGCGGGCTGACGCCTGGTCGACGGGGGTCGGCCTGCGCTGTTGGCGTTATCGTCCCCGGTTTTGTATCGTGAAGGAACAAAGTGGTCCTCGCCCGTTTTCCCTGACCGGCGGGCGGGACCGCTTGTTTTTGTCTACTCGTAGGAGTCCTCATGACGGCCGTCCTGACCGCCCGCGCCCTCCTGCTCGACATGGACGGCACGCTCGTCAACTCCGATGCCGTGGTGGAGCGCTGCTGGCGCCGCTGGGCCGACAAGCACGGCCTCGACTTCACCGAGGTGATCAAGGTCGTGCACGGGCGTCAGGGCTATGCCTCGATGGCCGTGCTCCTCCCCGGGCGCCCGATGGAGGACAACTACGCCGAGAACCGCGAGATGCTCGCGGCGGAGACCTCGGACGTCGACGGCGTGGTGCCGATCGGGGGCGCGCCCGCGTTCATGGCCGCCATCGCCGACCTGCCGCACGCCCTGGTGACCTCGGCCGACCGGGCCCTGGCCCGCGCCCGCATGGGCGCGGCCGGGCTCGACATGCCGCTCGTGCAGGTCACGGCCGAGAGCGTGGGCGCGTCCAAGCCGGACCCGGAGGGCTTCCTCAAGGGGGCCGCCGAGCTGGGCATCGACCCGGCGGACTGCCTCGTCTTCGAGGACTCCGAGGCGGGTATCCAGGCGGGCCGCGCGGCCGGCATGCGGGTCGTGGGAGTCGGCCCCCGGGCGGCCGCGTACGACCCGACGGTGCATGTCCTCGACCTGAACCAGGTCCGGGTGGATGCCCTGCCCGACGGCGGGCTGCGCCTCACCGTCGCCTGACGGCCATCGCCTGACGAAGCCCGGGCGCTACGGCTACGGCTCTTCCGTCTGGGACTCCAACGCCTGCCGGGTCGCCGGCCCGTACACGCCCTGCTCGTCCGACTCGATGCCCTCCGACCACTGGAAGTACTGCACCGCGTTCTTCACCTGGGTGTCGAACTGCCCGTTCGCCGGGCCCGAGTACAGGTACGTCTCCTTGAGGCGCTGCTGCAGCTCGCGGACCTCCGGCCCGCTGTCGCCCTCCCGCAGCACCGCCGGGGCGGTCGGGCTGGGCGTGCTGACCGTGCCGGTGGCGGACGCCGTCGACGGGCGGGCCGTCGGCGAGGCCGACCTCGTGGGCGTGGGGGACTTCGACGGCGTCGGGCTCGCGCTCTTCGACGGTGACGCCGAGGGTGAGGGGCGCGCGCTCTTCGACGTCGACGGGGACGCGGACGGCACCACCGAGACGGGGGCGCCGGTCGTCCGGTCCGGCAGGGCGCGCTCCGGCTTCGTGTCGCGGGAGAAGAGACCACTGGCGAAAGCCGTGACCGCGACCACGGCCACCGCGGCGCCCGCGACGGCGAGCAGGGTGGTGCGACGACGCCCGGCGCGCTCGTCGGGGTCGGGGTCGGGGGCGGCGTCCGTGCCGAAGCCGTGCTCCGGGTCGTGACCGCCGTCCGGGTCGTAGCCGTCGTCCGGCACGGGTAGGGGCAGGGGCAGGGGTGGGTGCTGGAGGCTCAGGGGCGCGTACGTTTCCTCGTCGGCCGCTGCGTTCCGGTCGCCTTGGTCGCTGTGGCTGCCTCGGTCGGCATGGTCGCCCTGGTGGTCCGGGCCGTCCCGGCCCGCCGGAGCCGCGCCGGGCTCCCCCGCGAACAGGTCCAGATCCCCCTCACGCGGCGGCTCGCCCTCCCCTGCGTACACCGCGGGAACAACGGGCGCCCCCGGCTCCTCCGGCTCGGGGCCAGGCCCCGGCTCGGCGTCCGGCAGCGAGACGTACGGGCGTATCCGCAGCGGATCGAAGTCCTCCGCGGCCGCCGCCTCCGCCGAACGGACGTCGCGTGCCGCGTCCGAGGCGCGCTGCGCGCAGGCGCAGTCAGGTGCGCCGTCCGCACCTCTGGGCGTACCGCATTCAGGACAGTTGCGTCCGCTCACCGTATGGGTCCCCTCCCTTGAGCTCCCAGAGATTATGCAGACCCACCCCCCTCAGGCCCAGGCCCCCCAGGGGCCACTCGACAGGCCATAAGCAGACAGAACGGGAAGGATGGGTGACGAGCTCGGTACGGAGAGCTCCGTACGGACAGACGCCGCGAGGCGTCGCGAGACGTCGACTGACGCCGAGAGGCACCGAGAGGCACGGTGGAGGCATCGATGGCCCAGGACCTGAGCGGCCCGAGCGCCGCGCCGGCGGCCGTTCCGGGAGCTGATCTGCCGCAGAAGTCGGTCCTGGTGTCCATCGGCGCGCTGCTGCTCGGCATGTTCATCTCCGCGCTCGACCAGACCATCGTGTCGACCGCGCTGCCGACGATCGTCAGCGACCTCGGCGGCATGCAGCACCTGTCGTGGGTGGTCACGGCCTACATGCTGGCCTCCACCGCGGTCACCCCGCTCTGGGGCAAGCTCGGTGACCAGTACGGCCGCAAGAAGCTCTTCCAGCTTGCGATCGTGATCTTCCTGATCGGCTCGGCGCTGTGCGGCATGGCGCAGAACATGCCCCAGCTCATCGGCTTCCGCGCGCTGCAGGGCCTGGGCGGCGGCGGCCTGATGGTCCTGTCGATGGCGATCGTCGGCGACATCGTCTCGCCCCGCGAACGCGGCAAGTACCAGGGCCTGTTCGGCGCGGTCTTCGGCGCGACGAGCGTGCTCGGACCGCTGCTCGGCGGCGTCTTCGTGGACAATCTGAGCTGGCGCTGGGTCTTTTACATCAACTTGCCGATCGGCATCGTGGCCCTCGCTGTGATCGCCGCCGTACTGCACATCCCCAAGCGCTCGCAGAAGCACACGATCGACTATCTCGGTACGTTCCTGATCGCGTCGGTCGCCACCTGTCTGGTCCTCGTCGCCTCGCTCGGCGGCACCACCTGGGCCTGGGGCTCGGCGCAGATCATCGGGCTCGCGGTGCTCGGCGTGGTGCTGCTCGCGGCGTTCGTGGCGGTGGAGCGCAAGGCCGCGGAACCGGTGCTTCCGCTGAAGCTGTTCCGCATCCGCACCTTCACGCTCTCGGCCGTCATCAGCTTCATCGTCGGCTTCTCGATGTTCGGCGCGATGACCTATCTGCCGACGTTCCTGCAGGTCGTGCACGGTGTCTCGCCCACCATGTCGGGCGTCCACATGCTGCCGATGGTCTTCGGCCTACTCCTGTCCTCGACCATCTCGGGGCAGATCGTCAGCCGCACCGGACGCTGGAAGATCTTCCCCATCGCGGGCACCGCCGTCACCGCCGTCGGCCTGCTCCTGCTGCACCAGCTGAAGGAGACCACCGGCACCTGGGAGATGAGCGCCTTCTTCTTCGTGTTCGGGCTCGGCCTCGGCCTGGTGATGCAGGTCCTGGTGCTGATCGTGCAGAACGCCGTCAGTTACGAGGACCTCGGCGTCGCCACCTCCGGCGCGACCTTCTTCCGCTCCATCGGCGCCTCCTTCGGCGTCGCGATCTTCGGCACGATCTTCACCAACCGTCTGGACGACAAGCTGGCGAAGGCCTTGGCGGGCAAGGCGCCGCCGGGGACGGCCAAGATGATCGAGGCGGACCCGCGCGCCATGGCCCAACTGCCGCCCGAACTGCGGCCGTCGGCGCTGCACGCGTACTCGACGTCGATCACCGATGTGTTCCTGTACGCCGCCCCGGTCGCGCTGCTCGCGTTCGTGCTCGCCTTCCTGTTGCGCGAGGACAAGCTGCGCGGCTCGGTGACGGCGCCGGACGCCAGCCAGACCCTGGCCAGCAACCCCGTCGAGCGGTCCTCGCGGGAGGAGGTCGGCCGGGCCCTGTCGGTGCTCGGCACCCGGCAGGGGCGCAAGGAGATCTACCAGCGGATCACCGCCAAGGCGGGCTACGACCTGCTGCCCGCGGCCAGCTGGATGCTGCTCCGGATCCAGCGCTTCGGCCATGTCGAGCCGGCCGTGCTCGCCGAGAACACCACGGTGCCGCTGTCCGTCATCCAGGCCGCCGCCCGGCAGGTCGAGGAGCGCCGCCTCGCCACCCGCGACGGCCTCGGCCTCGTCCTCACCGAGCAGGGCCGCGAGGTTGCGGCCGGACTCGGCAGGGCCCGCGAGGAGTCCCTGTCCGAGCTGCTCGGCGACTGGTGGGGCCCCGACCGGCCCACCGACCTGGTGCGCCTTGTGGAGGAGCTGAGCCTGGAGCTGAGCGGGTCGGACGGCGAGCGCCCGAACCACGGCGTGGTCGTGGGGGACCACCGGGCGGTGTGAGCCCGACGCTCGTCGCGAGGGCTCAGGCCTGCCGACGCCGCTGCCGCACGTACCCGATCGCGGCCAGCGCGACCGTCAGCCCGGCCGTCGAGAAGAGCTGCACCCGGGTGTCGTGCTCCTTCGCCATCAGGACCAGGATCGCGAACATGCCGATCAGGGCGACCCAGGTCAGCACCGGGAACAGCCACATCCGTACGACCAGCTTCTCCGGCGACTCGCGCTCCAGGACCCGGCGCGTCCGCAGCTGGGCCACCGCGATGAAGATCCAGACGACCAGGAAGGCCGCACCGATGATGTTCAGGAGCCAGGCGAAGACAGTGTCCGGCCACCAGTAGCTGAGCAGCGTCGTGACGAACCCGAAGAAGGCCGTGGCAAGCACCGCCGCACGCGGCACACCCCGCCCGAAGGTCCGGGCGAGCGCCTTCGGACCCTCGCCGCGGCCCGCGAGGGAGTAGGCGATGCGGGAGGCGCCGTAGATGTTGGCGTTCATCGCGGAGAGCAGCGCGATCAGGACGACGACGTCCATGACGCGGCCGGCGCCCGGGATGTTCAGCCAGTCCAGGACGGCGACGTACGGACCCTTCTCCTTGACCTCGGGGTCGTTCCACGGCACCAGCGTGACGATGACCGCCATCGAGCCGATGTAGAAGATCGCGATGCGCCACATCGCGGTCTTCACGGCCTTGGCGACGCCCTGCACCGGGTTCTCGGACTCGGCCGCGGCGATCGTCACCGTCTCCAGGCCGCCGTACGCGAACACCGAGGTCAGCAGTCCGACGATCAGCCCCTCGCTGCCGTTCGGCATGAACCCGCCGTGCCCGGTCAGGTTGGTGGCCCCCGGAGCGTCGGTGCCCGGCAGCAGCCCGGTGATCGCGAGGACGCCGATCAGCAGGAAGACCGTGATCGCCACGACCTTCAGGGTGGCGAACCAGAACTCGAACTCGCCGAAGTTGCCGACCGCCGTGAGGTTGGTGACGGCGAAGATCACCATGAACAGCGCGGCCCACATCCAGCCCGACGTGTCCGGGAACCACCCCGTCATCACGCTCGCCGCACCGATCGCCTCGGCGCCCACGCCGACGCTGAGCAGCACCCAGAACACCCAGCCGACCGTGAACCCGGCCCACGGCCCCATCGCCCGCTCGGCATGCACCGAGAACGAACCCGACGCCGGATGCGCCGCCGACATCTCGCCGAGCATGCGCATCACGAGCATGACGAGCGCGCCCGACAGGACGTACGCGACGATGATCGAAGGACCCGCGGCCGCGATACCGGCGCCGGAGCCGACGAAGAGGCCCGCGCCGATCACACCGCCGAGGGCGATCATCGACAGATGGCGCTGCTTGAGGCCGTGCGAGAGGTGCGGGCCCGACTCGGCGACGGGGGCGGGGGAGTCCGAGCGGGGACCCTGGGGCGAGTTGTGCATCCCCTATGTGTAATACACGCGGAATGCACCCTTGCGCAGATGGCGCCGGATCGTGCCGAAGTGGACGAATGTCACAGAAGGCCGAAAGTCACCGAGAGGGGCCGCCGTTGGTCCTGCATCACGTCCTGCGTCACGTCCTGCATCTCATGGTTCACGCGTGGTTCACGCTGCTTCGAGGTGCTTCTCGAACCAGACCTCGGCGTACATCGAGTCGTTGTACGCCTCGATCTCCGCGTAGCCGCTGCGCGCGTACAGCGCCCGCGCCTCCACCAGGTCGAGCCGCGTGTCCAGGACCAGGCGCTCGGCGCCGAGCCCGCGGGCCGCGTCCTCGATGGCGCGCAAAAGCACCCCGCTGCCGCCCTTGCCGCGCATGTCCTCGAGCACGAAGACCCGGGTCAGTTCGCCCGTGGTGGCGTCCAGCATGCGCAGCCCGGCACACCCGGCGAGGACGCCGTCGTGCCGTGCGACGACCAACGCGCCCTTGGGCGGGTCGAGTTCGGCCCCGCTCTCCGCGGCGATCTCGCGCTCCAGCTCCTCGGGGTCCGTCTTGTGCCCGTGGTTGAGCTCGTACCAGCGGTCGCTCACCTCCGTGTAGTACGCACGCCACAGCGCGGCCGCGTCGGGCGAGTCGAACGGTTCGGGGGCGACGGTCCAGGAGCTCATGGGACCGATCATGCGTCGGCGGGCCCGTGGCGCGCAATCGAGAAAGGGCCCGTCCGGCGCCCGGCCGCCCGCTGCCCGTTTCATGCGGTGCTGCCGGGTTACCCGGTGTGACGACAGCCCCACACAACCTGGGAGCGGCCCATGTCCACTGTCGAGATCGTGATCGTCGTCGCGCTGTCCGTGGTTCTGCTGCTCGTCGTCGGCGGCGTACTCCTGTACGCCACGCGGCGAGGCGGTGGCGGCTCGCTCCGGCGCCGTTTCGGCCCGGAGTACGACCGCACCGTCGCCCGCCACGACGGAGACACCAAGGCCGCCGAGCAGGAACTGAAGGAGCGGGTACGGCGGCACGGCGACCTCCGGCCGAAGCCGCTGCCCGCAAAGGCGCGGGAGACCTACGTCACCCAATGGGCCGGGGTCCAGGAGCGGTTCGTCGACGCGCCGAGGCAGGCCACGGCCGACGCGGAGCGGCTCATCGCCAGGCTGGCGGCCGAGCGCGGCTACCCGGACGGCGACCGTCGCGAGGAACAGCTCGACGCGCTCTCCGTACATCACGGGGCACGGGTCCACGGATACCGCCTGCTGCACGCGCGCGTGGCGGCCGACGCCGGCACCGAGGAACTGCGCGGCGCGCTGCTGGAGGCGCGGAGCCTCTTCGACGAACTCCTGCCGACGCAGGGCGCCGCCCAAGGCACCGAACGGGGCGGACGCGCCGAAAGGCCGAGGGCGAGGGTGACGGAGTCGAAGGCGCCGACGGCAGAGCCGGCCAAGGAACCGGCCGACGAATCGACGGCACAACCGGCCAAGGAACCGACGACGAAGTCGACCAACGAACCGATGGCGAAATCGACGACGGATCCCCGGCCGAAGCCCTCCCGGAAGTTCCGTGAACGCGCCCACCAGCCCTGGGCGTTCCGCACGAAGGGAGAGGCCCGATGACGACGACCGACCTCCCGGGCGGCACCTCGCCCTCGCCCCTCGTCCCGTCCGCCGAGCGCGACAAGCTGGCCCTGCGGCTGCAGCAGGCCCTGAACGGCTTCGTCGACGACCCCCGCCGGTCCACGGCCGACGCCGAGAGCGTCCTGGAAGAGACCGTGGACCACGTGACCCGGGCCCTGCAGGAGCGCCGCACCGCGATCCGCACGGCCGCCCAGGACACCCCGGACGCGGCCGGCGCCGAGGACGCCGAGAGCGACAGCAAGACCAGCGCCGGGACCGAGGAACTGCGCCTCGCCCTGCGCCAGTACCGGGACCTGTCCGAGCGCCTGCTGCGTCTCTAAAGCGTGTTGCACAAGGCTGTGTTCGGGCAGGTCAGGGCCTGTGATCGCGGTCTTCTGGTCATGATGCGAGGGCGAGGTTGTGCATGTGGGCGACGGCCTGGACGGCGTGATGGAGGCCGTTGCCGCGTTGTCGGCAGTCGCGGAGGATCTTGTAGTTCTTCATCCGGCCGATCACATGCTCCACGCGGGCGCGGACCTTGCGGTGCGCGGCGTTGTCCGCTTCTTCGCCCGGTAGCAGGGACCGTCGGGGACGTTTGCGGTGCGGGATGACCAGACCGGTGTTGGTGTAGGCGCCGTCGCCAAGGACGGTGACGCCCTGGCAGTGCTCGGCGAGGCCGGAGGCCCGCCAGGCGTGGGCGTCCGCGGTGGTGCCCGGCACCGGGCGGGCCGCAGCGATCACCAGGCGGGTGTCAGCATCGACGATGACCTGCACGTTCGCCGAGAACCGATAGTTGCGGCTGGAGGAACCGACCTGCCGGTCGCGGACCGGGATCAACGTTCCGTCCACGATCCACAGTCGCTCCGGTGCGTCCGCCGGGCGGGAGGCCGGCTCGAGCGCGAGCAGCGGCCCGAGCCTTTGGATCACCCGGCAGACCGTGGACGAGGAGATACCGAACAGCGGTCCCAGCTGCCGCATCGTGAGGTTCGTGCGGTAGTACACCGCCACCACCAGCACCCGTTCGGCCAGCGGCAGACTCCACGGCCGGCCCTGCAGCGTGCCGTTGCCGCCGCGCTCGCGCACCGCCTTCAGCAGCCGCGCAAACTGCGTCACCCGCAGCCCGGTGAACGTCTCCACCCACACCCGTTCTGCCCTCAACACCCCAGCCATACAGCGGAGATGCCCAGATCACAGCCTTGTGCAACACGCTTTAGGGCCTGTCTTCAAACTCCCGTCGTCGCCCGAAGGGCGGCCTTGCGGCGTCTGGTGCGTGCTCTCGGCGTGCCGGGCGGAAGGCCCCGTCGATGGACCGGACGTACTTGGGCTTTCGCCCGGTGCGTCGAGAGGGGGTCCCCCCTGCTCGAAGAGCTTGGGGGAGCGTGCCAGGCGTCGCGAGGCAGACGGGAGTTTGAAGACAGGCCCTAGGGCGTGCCTCGGCCCTGACGGTCAGCCCTGCTTGGGCGCAGCCTGCTGGACGACCTCGAACGACCACACCGTCGACCCCGACGCCGCAGGCTTGGGCCGCTCACCGCCACCCTGGTGAGCGGCCTTCATCGGCCCCTCCATCCAGGCCTGGAAGGCGGCCTCGTCGCGCCAGCGGGTGTAGACGAGGTACTGATCCGTGCCCTCGATCGGTCGGAGAAGCTCGAACCACTCGAACCCGTCGGAGTTCTCCACCGCGCCCGCGCGCGAGGCGAAGCGCTTCTCCAGGACTTCCCGCTGCTCGTCCGGGACGGTCAACGCGTTGATCTTCACGATGCTCATGCCGCCCATCCTGCCTCACCCCCTCCTCCGTCACTCCAACGAGTGAGGAGCAGGCCGATCGGCCATGCAACGGCCATGAGATCCATTTCGGTTGGGCAGTGTCGTTCCGTCATCGAGCCGAGCCATGAGCACAAAGGATGTGAAGGACCCGAATGACGGTTCACACGGCGGCCGGCACGCCGTCCCCGCGCGAGGTGGTGGCGCGGCGCTGCCGCACGGTCAGTGAGGCGCGCTGGTTCGCGATCACCGTGATCGTGCTGATCCTCGTCAACGCACTCCTGCTCGGCGTCGAGACGTACACGGGAGTCGTCCACGAGTGGCACTCCTGGCTGCGGACCGCCGAACACCTCTGCCTGGCCGGCTTCACCGTGGAGATGGCGGTACGCATCGGAGCCCACGCGGACCGCCCGCGGGACTTCTTCCGCGACCCGTGGAACCTCTTCGACCTCGCCGTCGTGATGTGCGCCTTCCTGCCCGTCGTCAGCGAGAACACCACGCTGCTGCGACTGCTGCGCCTCGCCCGGGTCCTGCGCACCGCCCGCTTCCTGCCCCAACTGCGCATCCTGCTCGTCGCGGTCGGCCGCAGCCTGCCGGGCACCGCGAGCTTCCTGCTCGTGGGGGCGCTGCTCCTGTACGTCTACGCGATGGTCGGCTGGATCTTCTTCGCGCACTCCGACCCCCAGCACTTCGGCTCGCTCGGCCGGGCCGTGCTCACGCTGCTGCTCCTGATGACCCTGGACGGGCTCGGCGACGCGGTGCACGGAGGGCTCGCGATCTCGCGGTGGAGCGTCTTCTACTACGGCGCGTACGTCCTGATGGCGTCCTTCGTCCTCGTCAACGTACTCATCGGTGTGGTCATCAACTCCCTTGAGGAAGCACGGGAGATGGAGAAGGCCGAGAAGGCGGAGAAGGAGGCGCAGGAGTTGCGGGCGGCGCGGGAGCAGGAGGGGGGCGGCCTGCACGGCGTCGCGGTCCTCGTGCCCGCCGCCGGACACGAGGACGCCCCGCTGCTGCACCAGCGCATCGCCGCCACCCGCCAGGCCCTGGACGACCTGGAGCGCAGCCTCGCGAAGCTCCCGGCGCCGGGACACGGCCGGACCGTGCGGGGCGCCGGGCTCTCCTCGATGAACGGGCACGGCAGCGCATAGGTCCGGCCGCCGAGTCGGCGCTGACTGCCTGTCATATTGCGTGCCCGGGGGCCGTGTCGCGGCCGTCCCTTGATCGTTTCTTCTCTTGCGATCACTGCGCTGCGGTGGGCGTCTCAAGTGGAGGCGAGGGGATGAGCATGTGGTACGTCACCGGCCTTGGCGCCGTCGCGACCACCCTGTGCCCGCTGTCCGGCACGGTCGGCATCGGCCTCAACCTCACGGTCGACGACGTCCTGGAGTCGGCGCTCTCCACCCGGCTCGAGGTGTGCCGGCCGGAGGCGCCCGAGGTGGTGGCGGTCGAGGTCGGTTCGACCGTACGGCTGCTGCCCGCACCGGAACCCTCGTCGGCCCCCTCGCCCGCGCCGCCTCCGGTCGCGGCCCCGCCCGGTCGCGCCGCACCGGCGCCCGCGCCGCCCGTCCCGGCCCCGTCGGCCGCTCGCGCGGCGCGCCCCGCGCCGGACCGCCCGGTGCTCCCGGAGCCGACCCCCGAGCCGCCTCCGGCGGACCCGGCCCCCACGCCCGATCCGCCGCGCATGCGGGCGGCGGCCGGTCCCGTTGCCGAGCGGTTTCCGGTACGTCCCTACCGCAGCGCGCTGCTCAAGCGGCCCACGCCGGACGGGTTCTCGACGGTCACCTTGATGGTGGTGGTCACCACCCCCGCCGTGCTCGCCGCCGCCGCGCTGCGCCCCAACTCCAGTTCCCGTTCCAGGGGCGCCGCCCGCACCTGACGGCGCCGGCCCTCAACACCCTTATCCGTACGAGGAGTTGCCCCATGTCCGAATGGCTCGTCCTGGCCGTCGCCCTGGCCCTGGTCTGCGCCCTGGTCGTCACCGTCGCCGTGCTGCGGCACCGCCGGGCGGACGTCGACGAGGACACCTCCGAGACGCCGGACGTCATCGAGTACATGGTGATGATGGTCGGCGTGGTGTACGCCATCGTCCTCGGCCTCGCGATCGCCGGGGTCTGGGAGGCGCGGGGCGCCGCGGAGGACTCCGTACGCCGTGAGGCCCAGGCGCTCTACGAGGTGAGCCGGCGCGTGGAGGTCTATCCGCCCGAGGTGCGCGAGCGGATCCGCGGCGAGATCGACGCCTACGCCAGCCACGCGATGACCACCGAGTGGGCGAGCATGACCGAGGGCGTGGCCCCCTCCGCGCAGGGCGCGCACCTCCTCGATCAGGTGCGCGGCGACATCACCCGGCAGGCACCGGCCAACGAGCTGCAGGCCGGGGCCTATCAGCCGCTGCTCGACCAGATCGCCATCGCCGACGACGCACGGCACGTACGCGTGTCCGGCGCCGAGTCGACGCTGCCCGGGGTGGTGTGGTTCGGGCTCGTGGGAGGCGGGGTGGTGACCGTCGGGCTCATCTTCACCCTCCAAATCCGGCGATCCGCACGGGAGTTGCTCCTCGCCGGCGTGTTCAGCGGACTGATCGTGTTCCTGCTGTTCCTGGTCTGGAACTTCGACGCGCCCTTCGGCAGGTCGGGTACGCAGTCGGCGGAGCCCTTCCGGGAACTGCTCATCGAGGCCTGAGCCGGTCAGGCGTCGCCTTCGGTGGCGCGCCGCTCGGCTTGCGCTCGGGCATGTGCCCATTGTCCCAAAGAGGTGTGGGACGGGCCTCGGTGAGGGAAGTGTGGGCTCAGTCACGTACCGGGTGGGGCGTGGAGATCTATCATGCGGCGGCGCGTACGGCATGTGCGTACGTCGGTGAACTTCCTTGCGCATTCCGTGATTTGGAGGATTTCTCATGCTCGAGCTCACCATGGCCGCGGTGTCCGCGGCGGGCGAGGGTGCGACGGCGGGCATGCTCATGGCGGATGCGCCGAGCGCGCCCGGCTCCGTGCTGCGGGTGGGGCGGGACCGGGGTGTGTGCCGGCTCGCGGCGCCCGAGGACTGGCTGTTCGTGTCGCGGGTCCATCTGGAGTTCCGCTGCGGTCCGGACGGGTCGTGGATGGTCTTCTGGCTGAAGGGCTCGCAGCCCGACCCCTCGTCCGAGGTGCGGGTGGTCCTGGGCGGCGTGCCGCACCCCGTCGCGTACGGAGCGAGCGCGCCGCTGCCCGCGGGAGGGTCCGGCGAGGTGGTCATCCAGGACCGGGCGGGGCCGCGCAGTGTGCATGTGGGGTTCTTCCACGAGGTCTAGGGCGTGTCCGGCGGATCTTCGCGGAAGAGCCCGCGGCGTCTGGTGCGTGCTCTCGGCGTGCGCCCGGATCGCCCTCGTACTGGACGTACTTGGGTGATTCGGGCGTGCGGCGAGCGGGGGCACCCCCGGCCGGAGGCTGGGGGCGCGTGCCAGGCGTCGTGGGCCCGCGAAGATCCGCCGGACAGGCCCTAGGGCCCGATCCTCAGGCCGGCGGGAGCACGTCGCGGCGGGCCCGTGCCCTGGCCCGTACGACGATCAGGAGCACGGCCACCAGAGCGACTCCGCCCACGGTCAGGAGCCAGGCCGGCATGCCCGCGACGCGGAGCAGGCGGTCCCGGTCGTACGTGCGCCGGAAGGTGGTGTCCGAGGCCGAGCGGCGCAGTTCGTGGTCGGCGTTGATCCGCTCGGGCTGCGGGAAGTCCTGCTCGACCGCGGTCAGGAAGGGCGTGCCGCCGCCCGCGAGTTCGGCGAGGGCCCCGGTGGGCTCGACCTTTCCGGCGAAGGTCACCTCGGGTTCGGCCCCGCCGATGGCGGACCGGGGTTCCATGCGGTGCGGGGCGAAGACGTACAGGCCGAGGGACTGCGGGGTCCGGGCCAGGCGGGACAGGCGCATCGGGTAGACGAGCCTGTCGCTGTCGAAGGTGATCCGGAGGGGGTCGAGGGCGCCGGTGAGGGGCTGGGGCCGGGCGGGGGTTTCGCTTGAGCCTGGGGTGCCGGATGCGCCTGGGGTGCCGGTCGTGCCGGTTGCGCCTGGAGCGACGGTCGTGCCTGACGTGCCGGTCGTGCCTGGAGTGCTGCTCGCGTCCGGGAATTCGCCGGTATCGGGGCCTCCGACTGCGTCGGGCGTGGGTCCTGCGTCCGGGCTGCCGCTCGCGTCCGAGGTACTGCCCGAACCGGGATGTCCGCTCGCGTCCGGCGTGCTGCCCGCGTCGGGGCTGCCGTTCACGCCCGGCGTGCCGCTCGTCCCGGGCGAGGCTCCGGTGTCAGGGGTGCCGCTCGCGCCGGAACCGTCCGCCTCCCCGGGGACGAGGCGTATCGCCACGTACTCCCACCCCTGGGCGACGTACGGCTGCAGCGCGTCCTCCAGGCGGTCGGGGAGGCGGAAGCCGTTGGTGCTCAGCCACGTGCTGAGCGCGTCCGGGTCGGTGGCGGTCAGGCGCGCCACCTCGAAGTCGCCGAGGCGGCGCCGGTCGACGACGCCCACGCCCGAACCCCGGCCGTCGCTCGCGCCCGGCGCCGGCGCCCCCGCGCCGTCGTCGTCGGAGTCGGCGAAGGGCCAGTCGCCGCCGCGCGGCCAGAAGTAGAAGCGGTCGCGCGGGACCGGTGCCGTGGCCTCGCTGAGCCGGTCGAAGAGGGCCGGGTCGCCCAGCTCGACGTCCGCGCGGTGCGGCACCGGCATGATCCAGGCTGCCTGGTCGGCGGTGCCCCGGACGGTGAGGCGCATGTCGATGCGTTCGCGCCGGCCGTCCCAGCGGACGGCGGAGGTCTCCTGGTCGACGCCTATCCGGGTGTCGGCGTTCGGGACCATGGCGCCGCAGCCGCAGGCGTGGGCCGGGGCGGCCAGGGAGCCCAGTTGCAGCGCCGCCAGGGACAGGAGGATGCCGAGGACCCGCCCGCGGCGGCCCCGTGCCGGTCGCCGTCGACCACCCTCGACCTGACCGTCCCCGCCGGTCTTCGCCGTGCCCATGGACATGTGGCAGCTCCCCCCGTCGTGCCGTCGAACACGAGCTCAGACGGGACGGCGGAGCACGCGGTTCCAGCGCGCCCGGCTCATCTCGGCCCCCGGTCTCCGACCGCGCCCGACCCGCCTGCGGCTACAGGGGCGGCCGCGTCCCTCGTAGGATGCCGGGATCGGGAGACAAGGCGGGCGGAGGCCGACGGGGCGTGGTGGCAGCGGAGCACAACGGGGGCGGGGCCGGGCGCTGCCCGGCGTATCCGGTGACCGGATCCTGCGCCCACCCGTTCCTTGACGCCCGCAACCCCCTGCCGGGGCCAGGTCCTGCGCCGGGCTCCAGCAGGGAACCCCGCACGCAGCGGAGGCAGGGCCGGCCCTCCGGCCGGACGACGCACCTTCCGGCAACGGCAACGGCAACGGCAATGGCAACGGACCACGCCCACGTGCCGGTGTTGGACCACACCCACGCACCGTCCTCGGACCACCCCCACATACCGGCCCGACACCGCCGCGCCTCCTCCGTCCCGACCCGCCGAGCCGCACCATGACAGCGCTGCGACCCCCCGACGGGCAGGCCCCCGGCCCCCGGCCCACCGAGCCCCGGCTCACCGCACCGACCGCGGAGCACCCCATCGACACGGCACAGCCCAGCACCGACCGCCGGCCCACCACCGCCGGTGCCCGGACCACCGGGGCCAGGATCCCGGCCCAGAGCGGAGCGGCCCCGGCCGGTGGCCTCGCGGGCCCGCGGCCGCGGCGGGCGCTGCTCGCGCTGCCGCCCCTGTTCGCGCTGCTCTTCGGACTGTGGGGGATCACCCGGCAGGGCACCCTGTGGCGCGACGAAGCGGTCACGGTCGACCTCGGGCAGCGCTCGCTGTCCTCGCTCCTGGCCACCCTCGAGCACTACGACGTCGTGCACGGCTTCTACTACCTCTTCATGCACGGCGTGTTCGCCCTCTTCGGCGACTCCCTGCTCGCCCTGCGGCTGCCGTCCGTCCTCGCGATCACCGCCGCCACGGCCGGTGTCGCGCTGCTCGGCCACCGGCTCGCCGGACTCCGCGCCGGGCTGCTCGCGGGCGGGGTGTTCGTGCTGCTTCCGCTGGTGCAGTGGCATGCGCAGGAGGGACGTTCGTACGCGTTGGTGTGTGCGCTCGTCGTCTGGGCGACCTGGATTTTCGTACGCGCCCTGGACCGTCCCGCCCTGGACGCGAGGGCCCGACTGCTCTGGTGCGCGTACGCGCTGCTCGCCCTGACCGCCTGTCTGCTCCACGAGTTCGCGGTGCTCGCGGTCCTCGCGCACGCGGTGACCCTGTGGCGGTCGAACGCGCCCCGCCCGATGCGCCGGGCCTGGCTCGTCGCCTCGGCCTGCGTCGTCGTCGGCCTCGCCCCGCTCGCGGTGTTCAGCGTCGGACAGTCCGCCCTGGTCGACTGGATCAGCGGGCCGCAGCCCGGCGTGCTCATCGCGTACGGCATCGGGGCGGTGCTCGGCTTCACCCGCGCCGCGGTCCCCGTGCGGCCGAGGTCAGGGCCTGCGCCGAGTTTCCCGTCTGCCCGGCGACGCCTGGCACGCTCCCTCAAGCTCTTCGAGCAGGGGCGCGAGACATCAGCTGCTCCGCAGCGGGCGCAGGGCCCGCCCTCCGGGCGGACGACGGGAAACTCGGCGCAGGCCCCGGGCCCGGTCACCCTGCAGGGCCTCGCGCTACCCCTGATGCTCCTGCCGACCGTGCTCCTGCTCGCCCTGAGCCCGGTGAAGGCGCTCTTCGTCGACCGCTATGTGCTGTACGGCATGGCGGGCCTGGCGCTGCTCGCGGGCGCGGCGCTGGAGCGGGCCTGGCAGGCGGCGACCCGGCACCCGGCGAAGCACCGCCGGCACGCGCTCGCGGCGGGCGCGAGCCTGGTCGCGCTGGTGGCCCTGGTTCCGGTGGGCCTGATGGTGCGCTCGCCGGAGAGCCGGGTCGACAACATGACGGCGATCGCCGACGAGGTGCGCAAGGTCGCGAAGCCCGGCGACGGCCTGCTCTTCATGCCCGCCCGGCGCCGCATCTGGGCCGCCGACGAACCCGAGGCCTTCCGCGGCCTGAGGGACCTGGCGCTCGCGCAGACCCCCGACGCGTCCCGCTCGCTCTACGGCGTGGAGCACCCGGTCGAGGACCTGCCCGCCGAACTGCGCACCGCCGAGCGGATCGTCGCCCTGCAGGACCCGGCCGGGGACCCCCTGGACCGGACCCCCGAGGAGAAGGCCAAGCGCGAGGTGTTGCAGGACTCCTTCGAGGAGTGCGGCGCCACTGAGGTGCAGGGCGCGCGGGTGGCGGTGTACGCACGACCCGGCAAGTGCTGACCGGGCGTTCGAGGACAGGCTCTGAGCGGGAGGCAGGGGCAGGCGTGGATGGGAGTGCCCCTGCCTCCCGGGGGAGGGCCGGTCGCGGTCGCAGCGAGGCCGGCCTGACGTTCTGACGCCTCTCCACCGAGGCTGAAGTGCCTCAACCCAGGCTGACCTGAAGCTCCTTGATGCCGTTCAGCCAGGCCGCCCGCAGCCGGCGCGGGTCGCCCGCGAGCTTCAGGTTCGGCACGACGTCGGCCAGCGCGTTGAAGATCAGGTCGATCTCCATGATGGCCAGGGACTTGCCGAGGCAGAAGTGCGGCCCGCCGCCGCCGAAGCCGAGGTGCGGGTTCGGGTCGCGGGTGACGTCGAACCGCTCGGGGTGCTCGAAGACCTCGGGGTCGTTGTTGGCCGACGAGTAGAACAGCCCGACCCGGTCACCCTTCTTGATCTGTACGCCGCCGAGTTCGGTGTCCTGCGTCGCCGTGCGCTGGAACGACACCACGGGCGTGCCCCAGCGGACGATCTCCTCGGCGGTGGTCGACGGGCGCTCCCGCTTGTAGAGCTCCCACTGCTCGGGGTGGGTGAGGAAGGCGTGCATGCCGTGGCTGATGGCGTTGCGCGTCGTCTCGTTGCCGGCCACCGCGAGGAGCAGCACGAAGAAGCCGAACTCGTCGGAGGAGAGGTTGCCCTCGTCCTCCGCCGCCACCAGCGTGCTCACGATGTCCTTGGCGGGGCAGCCCTTGCGAGCCTCGGCCATCGTCATGGAGTAGCCGATGATCTCGGCGGCGGCCTTGGCGCCGGTCTCCTCGGTGACGGCGTACTCCGGGTCGTCGTACGCGATCATCTGGTTCGACCAGTGGAAGATCCGGGACCGGTCCTCCTGCGGGACGCCGATGAGTTCGGCGATGGCCTGCAGCGGGAGTTCGACGGCCACGTTGGTGACGAAGTCGAAGCTGCCGTCGGGGCCCGCCCCTGCGGCCGCCTCCTCGACGATCTTGCGCGAGCGATTGCGCAGGGCCTCCTCCAGGCTGCGTATCGCCCGCGGGGTGAAGCCCCGCTGGACGATCTGCCGGACCCGGCTGTGCTCGGGCGGGTCCATGTTGAGCATCAGCAGCCGCTGGGCGTCGATCGAGTCCCTCGGGATGTGCTCGTTGAAGCGGATGACCGCGGTGTTCAGGGTGGACGAGAACAGCTCGGGATGCGTGGAGACGTACTTGACGTCCGCGTGCCGGGTGACGGCCCAGTACCCCTCGTCGTCGAACCCCGTGACGCCCCGCTCCTGCGGGCACCACCACACCGGAGCGGTCTGCCGCAGCTCGGCGAACTCCGGGTGCGGTACGCGGCTTTGGAGCAGGTCGGGGTCGGTGGCGTCGAACCCTTCGGGCAGGGCGGGACAGGTCATCGGTCAACTCCAGTGTCGTACGGCCAGGGCCCTGAGGGCGGTGCGCGTGCGGGCCTCGGCAAGTGTCTGACGGCCCATCAGAAGTTGTCCGAAAGGTAGTAACGGGTTCTACAAGTGGCAAGGGTCTCTGCGTGATCTGTTGCGCGCAAGGGGTGTGCACAAGCTGTGCAAGACCCTTGCGTACCGGGGGTAGCACTCGTAAGACTGCGGGGAGAACTAGAACGCGTACTAGTTCTGGACCGTTCTGGTCGGTTCTTGTGTCGGCGGGCGCCGGGATCGCCCTCCAGACGCGCAAGGTGTGCGAGGAGAGGATCAGGGTCATGGCCGCGGAACCCGTCATCGTCGAAGCCGTACGAACCCCCATCGGCAAGCGCAACGGAGCGCTCGCCAACCTCCACCCGGCCTATCTGCTGGGGGAGACGTACCGCGAACTCCTCGCCCGCACCGGCATGCACGCCGACTGCGTCGAGCAGATCGTCGGCGGCACGGTCACGCACGCGGGCGAGCAGTCCATGAACCCGGCGCGCAACGCGTGGCTCGCGATGGGCCTGCCGTACGAGACCGCGGCGACCACCGTGGACTGTCAGTGCGGCTCCTCGCAGCAGGCCAGCCACATGGTGGCCAACATGATCGCGGGCGGGGTCATCGACGTCGGCATCAGCTGTGGCGTGGAGGCCATGTCGCGGGTGCCGCTCGGGTCGGGCTCCAAGCACGGTCCCGGCAAGCCGTTCCCCGACGAGTGGAACGTCGACCTGCCGAACCAGTTCGAGGCGGCCGAACGCATCGCCCGCAACCGGGGGTTGACCCGGGAGAACGTCGACTCGCTGGGTCTCATATCGCAGGAGCGGGCCGCCGTCGCCTGGGCCGAGGAACGCTTCAAACGGGAGACCTTCGCCGTCCAGGTGCCCACCACCGAGGCCGAACAGGCCGCCGGGCAGGGCATGTGGCGGCTCGTGGACCGGGACGAGGGGCTGCGCGACACGACCATGGAAGGGCTGGGGGGCCTCAAGCCGGTCATGCCGACCGCGGTGCACACGGCGGGGAATTCATCGCAGATTTCGGACGGGGCCTGCGCGATCATGTGGGCGTCCAAGCGGATGGCACGGGCGCTGAAGCTCAAGCCCCGGGCCCGGATCGTGGCCCAGGCGCTGGTCGGGGCCGACCCGCACTACCACCTGGACGGGCCGATCGATGCGACTCGGGCGGTGCTCGGCAAGGCGGGGATGTCGCTGAAGGACATCGACCTGGTCGAGATCAATGAGGCGTTCGCCTCGGTGGTGTTGAGCTGGGCCCAGGTGTTCGATCAGGATCTGGAGAAGGTGAATGTGAATGGCGGGGCGATCGCGCTCGGGCATCCGGTGGGGGCGACCGGGGCTCGGCTGATCACGACCGCGTTGCACGAGCTGGAGCGGCGGGACAAGGAGTTCGCGCTCATCACGATGTGTGCGGGTGGGGCTCTCGCCACGGGGACGATCATTCAGCGGTTGTAATTGTCCCCACCCCGCCCCTTCCCGAAATCCTGCGGAGCTTTCCGCCCTCCGGGCGGTGTCCTCAAGCGCCGGACGGGCTGAATTGTGCCGGCGGCAGCCTTAAGGGAAGGGGCGGGGTGGGGGAAATCCCTCCCACGGAGGTGTAGCCAGCGACACCCCCCAACCCGGGGGCATGCCGGATGGGTTGAACCCTGATACCGGGCCACGATCGTGGCATGACCTACACCACGCGCATTCGCCGCGGCACCGTCGCCGCCTGCACCGCTCTCGTCCTCGCCCTGGGCGCAGCCGCTCCCGCACTCGCCGGTGACACGCAGCCTCACGTGGCGACGTACACCCAACAGCACACCCAGCGCGGCGAATTGATCGCCAGCACCCCGCTGAGCAAGCTGACCTCGGCCGAGCTCACCAAGTTCCTCGAAGGGCGCGACATGGACGCCAGTACGGTCCGGCACGGTGTACGGGCGTACCGGCTCACCTATCGGACCGTCGACCCACAGGGGCAACCCACCACCGCCACCGGCCTGTTCGTGCTCCCGGACAGCAAGAGGCAGCGGCTCGACCTCGTGTCGGACACGCACGGCACCATGGTGCACCGCGACTACGCGCCCTCCGTGGGCGAGGACTTCGGGCGCGTCGCGCCCTATCTGCACGCCTCGGCGGGCCGGGCCGTGGCCGCCCCCGACTACCTCGGGCTCGGCAAGGGGCCGGGGAAGCACCCGTACATGGACACGAAGTCCGCCGTCACGGCCTCCGTGGACATGCTGCGGGCCGCCCGCAGCGCCGCGCGGCAGCAGGGGCGGACGCTCACCGGCGACGTGTACGCGACCGGGTTCTCGCAGGGCGGGCAGGTCGCCATGGCGCTCGGGAAGGAGCTGGAGCGGGGCGTCGACCGGCACTTCCGGCTGCGCGCCCTCGCGCCCGTCGGCGGGCCGTACGACCTGGAGGGCGAGGAGGTGCCCGCGGTGTTCGACGGCCGGGTCAACGACATCAGCGCGATCTTCTACGTCTCCTACTTCCTGGTCGCGCAGAACCGCCTGCACGGCATCTACCAGGACCCCTCGGAGGTCTTCCGGGCCCCGTACGCCGACCGCGTCGAGGCGCTCTTCGACGGTGAACACCAGGAGGAGGACATCGTCAAGCAGCTGCCGGGCACGGTGAAGGAGCTGCTGACCCCCGAGTTCTACGAGCGGATGCAGCACCCGACGGGCGTCCTCCTCGACGTCCTGCGCAGCAACAGCGACAGCTGCGGGTGGGGACCGAAGGCGCCGGTACGGCTGTACGCGGGGGCCGCCGACACCGACGTACCGATCGCCAACGCCCGTAGCTGCGCCGCCGACTTGGCGGACCACGGGGTGCGGGCCCCGGTCCTCGACCAGGGGCCGGTGGACCACTTCGGCAGCTTCAAGGCGGCGAGTCCGAAGATCGTGCGCTGGTTCAGCGAGCTGCAGCAGGGTCGGTAGCGGCGCCGGCCGTCGAGGCCACGTCGAGGAAGCGTTCGAGCACGGGATGCGCGGCATCGCGGCGCCACACCAGCGAGTTGCCGGTGGTGGCGCCGTCGAGCGGCCGGCTGGCCGAGCTGGGCGAGGACCAGATCCTGGTGACGGGGAGCTTCGCCTTCCGCTTCCCGGCGACGGGCGCCGTGTACGAGGACGGCTTCGTGGTGCGGCTGCGGGTGCGGGACGGGCAGATCGCCGAGTGCCAGATCTATGAGGACTCGCTCGCCCTGCTCAGGGCCTATCGGGGCTGACCCGGGCCGGGTACGACGAAGCGCCGCCTCCCTCGCGATGAGGGTGGGCGGCGCTTTCGTCAGTGCTGGCTCAGTGCCGGTTCGGCTCAGTACCAGTGGTGGGTCTGCCAGAACGACCACGCGGCGGCCGGGCTGCCGTAGCGGGAGTTCATGTAGTCGAGGCCCCACTTGATCTGGGTGGCCGGGTTGGTCTTCCAGTCCGCGCCCGCGGACGCCATCTTCGAGCCGGGCAGGGCCTGGACCAGGCCGTACGCGCCGGAGGAGGCGTTCGACGCGGTGTGGTTCCAGCCGCTCTCGCGGGAGACGATCTGGCTGAACGCGTTGTACTGCGCGGGGTCCGGGATCATCTGCTTCGCGATCGCCTGCGCCGACGTCGCGGCCATCGCCGGGGCGGCGGCCGGGACAGCCGCCGGGGTGGCGGCCTGGGCCGGAGCGGCGGAGAAGACCATGCCGGCGGCGGCAAGGGCCACGACGGAGGTGGCGAGGGCCTTCTTCGGGGTGGCGATGCGGCGGATGCGGGAGACGGACACGGAAGACCTTCCGTAGGGGACATGGAGGCGCAGGAGGCATGCCGGTACCGCTCGGGGAGAGGTGGGGGAATGCACAGGCGCCGTCGGCCGTGAGACCGGGCGGCGCCCTGCGACTCCTCCAGAGAAGCAGGGCTGTTACGTCGCCGCAATGACCCCTGTTACTAGGAGAGCTCGCACCTGGGGCGGTTCGGCCCCACTTCTTATGGACCCCTTGTATCCGCAGGTCAGGACGGGCGTGAGGGGGTCTGTGGATCATGGCTCAGGGACTACTAGCCGGGATCGTTGAGGACCTTGGTCCTGTGCGCGGGGTCACCCCTAGGGGGCCTCTGCCGTTACGTAGGGCGATGGGTGGCCTACTGGTTTTTGTCCTGGAATGTGACGGGCGCCTCGAAAGCTGCGCGGCGGGTGGCTCGGCGCAGCGCCTTCAGCACGGTCGCGCCGACGGCCAGGGTCAGGGCGACCGTGACGGCGGCCCGGCCCAGGTCCCAGCCCATCGAGGTGGCCAGGCAGTAGGCGAAGAAGCGGACCAGGTTCTCGTGCACCGGGTCGCCGGCCTGGAAGGAGAGGCCCGAGCTCATGCCGGGCACGATCGTCCAGCCGTACAGATTCATCACGAATCCGTACGCGACCGACGCCGCCGCCCCGTACAGCGCGAGCATCGCCAGCTCGGCGCGGCCGCGCAGCCGGTCGGGCCCGGGCAGCAGGCCCGCGCCCATCGACACCCAGCCCATGGACAGCATCTGGAACGGCATCCACGGGCCGACCCCGCCCGTGAGCAGGGCGGACGCGAACATCGTGACCGAGCCGAGGACGAAGCCGAAGCCGGGTCCGAGCACCCGCCCGGCCAGGATCATCAGGAAGAACATCGGCTCCAGGCCAGCCGTGCCCGCGCCCAGTGGGCGCAGTGCGGCGCCCACGGCCGCGAGCACGCCCAGCATCGCCACGGCCTTGGCGCCCAGGCCGCTCTCGGCGATGGTCGCCGTGACGACCCCCACCAGAAGGGGGAGCAGCGCGGCGAAGAGCCAGGGCGCGTCCGCGGCGTGATCGGTCACCCCGGAGTCGCCGTCGGCGAGCAGCGGCCAGCCGAAGGCGGCGACGCCGATGGCGCTCACGAGGAGGAGCGCGGCGATGGACTTGGGGCCCAGGCGGATGGCTCGGGCCTGCGCCTGGGCCCGGGCCCGGGCCCGGGCCTTGGGCCGGGTCTGCGGGGTGTTCATTCGGCTTCCGCCAGTGCGGCCTCGACCTGCGGCACGGTCAGCCACTGCTGCGGGGCCAGGATCTTGCTGACCTGTGGGGCGAAGGCGGGGGACGAGACCACGACGTCGGCGGTCGGGCCGTCCGCCACGACCTCGCCGTCGGCCAGGATCACCACGCGGTGGGCCAGCTCGGCGGCGAGCTCCACGTCGTGGGTGGCCAGGACGATGGCATGGCCCTCGGCGGCCAGGTCGCGCAGGACCGTGACGAGGCGGGCCTTCGCGGCGTAGTCGAGGCCTCGGGTGGGCTCGTCGAGCAGGAGCAGCGGGGGCTTCGCGGTGAGGACGACGGACAGGGCGAGGGTGAGGCGCTGGCCCTCGGAGAGGTCGCGGGGGTGGGTTTCGTCGGGGATGCCGGGGAGGAGGCGGGTGAGGAGGGCTCGGCAGGTTCCGGGCTCGGCGCGCGCGTCGTGGTCGGCCGCCTCGCACTCGCCGTGCACCGTGTCTGCGTACAGAAGGTCTCTTGGTTCCTGGGGAACCAGGCCTACGTGGCGGATGAGGTCGCGGGGGGTTGTCCTGTGCGGGACCGTCCCGCCGACCCTCACCTCGCCCGAAGTGGGTCGGATCATCCCTACGAGGGTGTTGAGGAGGGTCGACTTTCCGGCGCCGTTGCGGCCCATGAGGGCGAGGGTTTCGCCCCTCTCGACCTTGAGGTCGACCCCTTGCAGGGCTTCGACCCGGCCTCGTCGTACTGCCAGGTTTTCGGTCTGGGCGACCGGAGCGGTGGTCTTGGTTGCGGGAGTTTCCGTTGGCCTGCGCCTGCGTTGGCTGAACCAGGTTGTCCACCTGGACGCCTTCATTTCCGGATGTCCGGCACCTTCGGCTGTGCCCACCCTTCCCCAAGCTCTCGGCTTCGCTCGAGCAGGGGAGGCCCCACTCGCCCTGCGGAACGCCTGCCCACAGGGTTGGGGGTGGGTGGGAGTGGTGGTGTCGGCCGCACCGGGGTGGGTGGGGATTGCGGTGGCGGCCGCACTGGGGGCAGTGGGAGCTGCGATGCCGGACAGTCGTTCCCGAAGCTCGCCCGCCCCCCGGCGCGCATCCCGCACAGTAAGAGGAAGCGGGGACCAGCCCGCCAAGCGCCCCAGCCCCACCACCGGCGGATACACCGGTGAGATCGCCATGATGTCGGCGGGAGCGCCGAGGATCGGGGCCTCGCCGGGGCCGGGGAGGAGGGCGACCTGGTCCGCGTACTGGACGACACGCTCCAGGCGGTGTTCGGCCATCAGGACCGTCGTGCCCAGGTCGTGGACCAGGCGTTGGAGGACGGCCAGGACCTCCTCGGCCGCCGCCGGGTCCAGGGCCGAGGTCGGCTCGTCGAGGATCAGGACCCGGGGGTGCGGGGTGAGGACCGAGCCGATGGCGACGCGTTGTTGCTGGCCGCCGGAGAGGGTGCTGATGGGGCGGTCGCGGAGGTCGGCGAGGCCCAGGAGGTCGAGGGTTTCCTCGACGCGGCGGCGCATCACGTCGGGGGCGAGGCCCAGGGACTCCATGCCGTAGGCGAGCTCGTCCTCGACGGTGTCCGTGACGAAGTGGGAGAGCGGGTCCTGGCCCACCGTGCCCACCACGTCGGCGAGTTCGCGCGGCTTGTGGGTGCGGGTGTCGCGGCCCGCGACGGTCACCCGGCCGCGCAGGGTGCCGCCCGTGAAGTGCGGGACCAGACCGCTGACCGTACCGAGGAGGGTTGATTTTCCGACCCCGGAGGGACCGACCAGCAAGACCAACTCGCCCTCGGGGACCGTCAGTTCGACGCCCTGGACGGTGGGGGCGTCGCAGCCGTCGTACGTGACCGAGACATCCTCGAACCGGATCATGGCGCTTCCTTCCGAGGCGGTGCGGGAGCCACCCACGCGGGCAGCAGGCCGAGCAGGACGCACGCCGCCGGCCACAGGGGCAGCTCGGGCGCGGTGAGCGGGACGACGCCGGGGTGCAGCGCCTCGGGGGCGTAGGAGGCGGCCCAGATCATCAGGGCCGCCACCGCGACCCCCGACCCCGACACCAGCCACGCCCGCGCACCCCAGCGGTCGGGCCGGTACCGGGAGCGCACGCTGCGCCGCCCGCCGAGCCAGAGCCCGGCCATGGCGAGCACGAGCGAGACGAGGAGGAGGGGCAGGCCGTAGCCCGCGCCCGCAGCGGCCAGCAGTCCGTACGTTCCCGCGCAGACGCCCAGCAACCCGCCGAGCGTGAGGACGGCCGTCGTACGCCGCACGGAGAGAGGGACCTCGGCGGTACGGCCGTACCCGCGTGCGTCCATCGCGGCCGCCAGGGACACCGAGCGCTCCAACGCGCCCTCCAGGACCGGCAGTCCGACCTGGACGAGGCCGCGTACGCCGCGGTCCGGGCGCCCGCGCAGCCGGCGGGCGGCGCGCAGGCGCTGCAGGTCGGCGATCAGCTGAGGGGCGAAGGTCAGCGCGACGACCACCGCGACCCCGGCCTCGTACAGCGCGCCCGGCAGTGACTTGAGGAGCCGCGCGGGGTTGGCGAGGGCGTTGGCGGCGCCGACGCAGATGAGCAGCGTGGCCAGCTTCAACCCGTCGTACAGCGCGAAGACCAGACCCTCGGCCGTCACCCGGCCGCCGATCCGGATGCCCTTCGCCCAGTCGGGCAGCGGGACTTCGGGGAGTGTGAAGAGGAGCTGGCTGCCGGGGATGGGGGAGCCGAGCACGATCGCGAAGACCAGGCGGATGGCGAGGACGAGCAGGCCGAGCTTGACGAACGCGCCGTAGCTGCGGGCCCACGGCGCCTCGGTGCGGCGCGCGGCGACCACGTACCCCGCGACGCCGACCAGCAGGCCGAGCAGCAGCGGGTTGGTGGTGCGGGACGCGGCGGTGCCGAGGCCGAGCGCCCAGACCCACCAGGCGCCGGGGTGCAGGGCGTTGGACCGGTTGGCCTCGGGGGCCTTCGGTGTCGTCAGAGCCCTCAGCGCCTTCGGGGCGAGGCTGCCGCCGTATGTCATCACGCGATCACGCGGTCCCGGTTCAGCGGTCAGCCCCGCCGTCGACGGGCCTGCCAGACGGCCGCGACGCCCAGCACCAGGACAGCCGCGATGCCCGCGATCAGGCCCACGGAGGGGCCGTCGTCGTCCTTGTCCTGCGCCTGGGCCTGGTCAGGAGCGCTCGACTCCTGCTTGCCGGTGCTGCCGCCGTCCGCCGCGACCTGTTCGCCGCAGCCCTTCCTCGGGTAGTCGGCGATCGCGCAGAGCAGGGCGCTGTTGTTGTAGCGCAGGGGCTTGGCGACCGCCGCGAGCGCGTCGGCGGAGGTCGCGTCGTCCGCGATCCGCGCACAGGCGGTACGCGCCTTCGGCGGGGTCTCGCCGTCCGGGGCGTCCTCGGGCGTGCCGAAGTCGATGAGCAGCGCCACCCGCTTCTGGCCGTCCTTGGGCGGCGTACTCGCGCAGATGTCCTTGAAGCCGGCGGTGCCGCGCGGCTTCGACGCGTCCTGGGAGTCCTCGCTCACGGAGAAGCGGAAGCCCTGGACGTCGCCGTCGGAGGGGCGGGCGGTCGAGGCGCCCTGGGTGGCGTACGCCCACTTGTCGCCGTCCTTGTACCAGAACGACCAGTAGCGGTAGCCGGCCGCCTGCGCGGGGGCCGCGACCAGGACGGCGCAGAACGCGGCGAGGACCGCCCCCACGAAGAGGGCGGTCCAGGGGCGGCGACTGATCGTCACAGCTGGTTCTTCTTGTTGCGGCCGCTGAACAGGAAGCCGATGCCGATGCCCGCGACCAGGCCGACGCCGACGATCCACCAGACGCTGATGCCGCTGTCGTCCTTCTCGTCCTTCTTCTCCTCGGACGCGGCGGCCTTCTCGGGGGCCGGGCCGGTCGCGTTGAGGGCCTTCACCAGGTCGGTGCCGCCGAAGTTCTTCGGGTCGGCGCCGGCGGCGTGGGCGGCGAAGATCAGCTGGGAGTAGGCGGCGGGGCCGCTCTCCTTGGCCCAGTCCGCCGCGTTCTTGGCGAGCCAGTCCGAGGACTTCTTGGCCTGGTCGGTCAGGCCGGCCGCGGCGAGGGCCACGACGGAGTCGGCGGTGTTGCCGAAGTCGGGCAGGTCCTTGGCGCCCGGCATGGCCGACATGAGGTGGTCGCCGTCCTTGCCGAGGGTGCTGGCGAGGTAGGCGGCGCCGTTCTTGGCGGCCTGCTCGACGTCGTCGGCCTTGGCGCACTTGGCGGCGGACTGCTGGTCGGCGGCCTTCACGACCAGGCCCTGGCCGAGGCTGCCGAGTACGCCGGCCGCGGTGGCATCCGCGTTGGGGGCGAGCTTGCCGGTCTTGAAGTCGGCGAGGCCGAAGGCGCCCTCGCCGTCCTTGCAGTCCATCGAGAGCTGCGGGAGCGCGTCGTACGCCGACTTGCCCTTCTGCGACTTGACCTCGGCGGGCTTCTCGCCGGCCGCGACGAGCGCGCCGACCACGATGCCGGTGGAGTTGGCGCTGCTGGGCAGGCCCGGGTTGTAGCCCCAGCCGCCGTCCTGGTTCTGCACGGACTTCAGCCAGGCCACGGCCTTCTTGACGGTCTTGTCCTGGCCGCCGAGCGCGCTCAGCGCCTGTACGGCGGCGGCCGTCGCGTCGGCCTCGACCGGGGCCTTGGAGTCGCAGGGCTCGGACGGGTCGGCCCGGAACGGCGCGAAGCCGCCGCTGTCGCACTGCTGGGCCGTCAGCCAGTCCACGGCCTTGGCGGCCGGCTTCACGCCGACGGTGTCCTGGGCGAGCAGCGCGTACGACTGGCGGAAGACGCCGTCGAACTTCGGGTCCTTCTTGCCGTAGAGCCCGGAGGGGAGGGCGGCGGGCGGGGCCGAGGACGAGGGGGTCTCGTCGGCCATGGCGGCCGGGGCTCCGGCCACGAAGAGCACGGCGGTGGCGGCGGCAAGCGCTGCCGCGCTACGGCTGATGTTCATGATGTGGCGGGTGCCTCTCCTGCGGGGGCCGGGCACGGTCCGCTGGGGCACCGGGCTCCGGATCCGTTTACCTCGACGGGATCCGATCGCCTGGACGGCGATGGAGCCAGCACGGCCGTGCGGGGCATTCCGGCTTGCCGCCTTCGTCTGGCGGCTCACGGTTGCGGGACAGCGCCGGGATTGCACCGGCTTCCCCCCGTACGGGCGTGGGATGACCCGCCTACTGTACCGGCCGGTCAGGGGCAGGATTTTTTCCCCACCCCGCCCCTTCCCGTAAGGCTGCCGCCGGCTTCGAAAGATGTCCTCAAACGCCGGACGGGCTGATAGATCAGCTACACCGCGCAGTACGTCACCGGATCGCTCCCCGGGACGGCCTCCGCGTGCCCCAGTTTCACCAGGCGGCGCAGATGGGCCTCCGCCTCCGAGACGGCGATGTTCCGGGAGCCGTAGGGGATTTCGTCCCAGGGCCGGTTCCACTCCATCTGTACCGCGAGCTGCCACGGCGTGAGCGGCGTGGCGAGCAGGGTGCGCAGGTCGCGCAGGCGCTCCTCGTGGTGGTCGAGCAGCTCCTGGACGCGGCCGGCCGCGTCGGTGAACGCGTACTGGTGGGCGGGCAGGACCTCGGCGACGCCGAGGCGGGCGATGCGTTCCAGGGAGGCCAGGTAGTCGCCGAGCGGATCAGTGACGGTCGCGTCGTCCGGGTCCTCGTACAGGCCGATGTGCGGGGTGATCTCGGGCAGCAGGTGGTCGCCGGAGAAGAGGCGGCCGTGGCCCGGCTTGTTCGCCGGGTGCTCCTCCTCCAGGTGCAGACAGACGTGGCCGGGCGTGTGGCCGGGCGTCCAGATCGCGCGCAACTTGCGCCCGGCCAGGTCGAGCAGCTCGCCGGGGGTGATCTCCCGGTCCGGGAGCGCGGAGTTGAGCCCCGGCACCGTGCGCATCCGGCCCGAGTCGCGGGCGGCGATCAGCGGCGCCAGGTGCTCCTCGGAGGCGCCGGCCGCGGTCAGCTTGGCGGTGATGTAGTCAACCCACTCGCCCGGGCGCTGCTCCTGGGTGCGCCGTACGACATGGGTGTCCGCCGGGTGCATCGCCAGCCACGCGCCCGAGGCCTCGCGCACCTGACCCGACAGACCGTGGTGGTCGGGGTGGTGGTGGGTGATCACCACGCCGTGTACGTCGCCGATCGCGACGCCGCACGCGTCGAGTCCGGCGACCAGCATGTCCCAGGAGTCCGGGTCGTCCCAGCCGGTGTCGATCAGGACCGGGCCGCGGTCGGTGTCGAGGAGGTGGACCAGCGTGTTCCCGAGCGGGTTCTTCGGGATCGGCACCTTGATGCTCCACACGCCGCCGCCGTGCTCGGTCACCTGCGTCATGGAGCGCCCCCTCTGAGCTTGACTTGCCGCCACTATAACTAGAACTAGTTTCAGTAGTAGCCCAGGTCCACCATCCGCTTCTGTCCGAAGAGTTCCCTCCGTGGACTACTTGAACTAGAACTGGTATCAGTTCTCAAAAGTCTGAGGCAGTGTCAGAAACTGCAGCGAACGCAGCGTCAGGAACCGCCCGGCCAAGGCCCGCAGGAGGCAGTCGCTCATGACCGAGCTCGTGGAACACGGAAAGCTGTTCATCGGCGGGGAGTTGGTCGATCCCCTGGGCAAAGACGTCATCGAAGTGATCTCCCCGCACACCGAGGAGGTCATCGGCCGCGTCCCGCACGCCGCGCCCGCCGATGTGGACCGCGCCGTAGCCGTCGCCCGCAAGGCCTTCGAGGAAGGCCCCTGGCCGCGGATGTCGCTCGAGGAGCGCATCGAGGTCGTCACCAAGATCAAGGACGCCTTCCTCGTGCGCCACGAGGAGATAGCGCGCACCATCAGCTCGCAGAACGGCACGCCCTACACCTCCAGCGTGATGGTGCAGTCGCTCGCCTCGATGATGGTGTGGGACGCGGCGATCACCACCGCACGCAACTTCACGTACGAGGAGAAGCGCGACGGCATCCTCGGCAAGATCCTGGTCCGCCGCGAGCCGGTCGGCGTCGTCGCGGCCGTGGTCCCTTGGAACGTCCCGCAGTTCACCGCTGCCGCCAAGCTCGCCCCCGCCCTGCTCGCGGGCTGCCCGGCGATCCTCAAGGTCTCGCCCGAGACCCCGCTCGACGGCTATCTGCTCGCCGAGATCTGCGCGGAGGCCGGCCTGCCCGAGGGCGTGCTCTCCGTCATCCCGGCCGACCGCGAGGTCAGTGAGTACCTGGTCGCCCACCCCGGTGTGGACAAGGTCTCCTTCACCGGCTCGGTCGCGGCGGGCAAGCGCGTCATGGAGGTCTGCGCCCGCAACCTCACGCCCGTCACCCTGGAGTTGGGCGGCAAGTCGGCCGCGATCATCCTGCCGGACGCCGACGTGGCGACCGCCGTCGCCGGCATCGGGCCCTTCGCCTGGATGATCAACGGCCAGGCCTGTGTGGCCCAGACCCGCATCCTCGTCCCGCGCAGCCGCTACGACGAGTTCGCCGAGGCCTTCGCGGCCTACGCGGGCAACCTGAAGGTCGGCGACCCGCTCGACCCGGCCACCGAACTCGGCCCCCTCGTCGCCAAGCGCCAGCAGCAGCGCTCGCTCGACTACATCCGCATCGGCCAGGAGGAAGGCGCCAAGATCCTCACCGGCGGCGGGCGTCCGGCCGGGCTCGACAAGGGCTGGTACGTCGAGCCGACGCTCTTCGGCGACGTCGACAACTCCATGCGGATCGCGCAGGAGGAGATCTTCGGACCGGTCATCTGCCTTATCCCGTACGGCGACGAGGCCGAGGCCCTGAAGATCGCCAACGACTCGGAGTACGGCCTCTCCGGCAGCGTATGGACCGCGGACACCGAGCACGGCATCGACATCGCCCGCCAGGTGCGCACCGGAACCTTCTCCGTGAACACCTTCAGCCTCGACATGCTCGGCCCGTTCGGCGGCTACAAGAACTCCGGCGTGGGCCGGGAGTTCGGACCCGAGGGCTACGGCGAGTACTTCGAGCACAAGATGATCCACCTGCCGAACGGGTACGAGGGGTGAGCGCCGCATGGGAGACCGCTGGCATGTAGAGGTCGACCGGGGCGTCTGCATCGGGTCCGGGATGTGTGTGAACAGCGCGCCGGGCGGCTTCACGCTCGACTCGGCCCGCCAGTCGCACCCCACCGAGGCCGAGACGGACGCCCACGAGGAGGTGCTCGCCGCGGCCGAGGGCTGCCCGGTCGAGGCGATCACCATCACGTTGCTCGGGAGCGGGGAGCCGGTCTTTCCGCCCGAGGAGTAGCCGAACCGGCCCGAGGGGCAGCTGAACCCGCCCGAGGAGCGGTTGAACCCGCCTGGGCGGTAGTTGAACCCGCCTGGGCGGCAACTGAACCCGCCTGGGCGGCAGCTCAACTCGAACAAACCGAACACCAGTTGACCCATGCGTTCCGCATGGTCATCTGATGACAGGCGCTACTGTCCGCCTCCCCGGCGGCGTGGAAATCTCGATGCCACGCCGCCAGGGAGGGGACACCATGGACAAGCGGTACGAGGTCTACGCGCTTGCCGACCGGCATTTCTACGAGACCCCGGACCGGCTGTCCACGAATGCTCCGCACCCCGCGAGCGGACAGCAGCAGGCCGCACCCTCCTTCGCCACCGCCCGCCGTGACGTTCCCGCGGGCTGGCGCTCCGAACGCGTCGGCGACTGGCTGAACTTCGTCCCGGCCGGACCCGACGACGGTTCCCGGCGCGGGCTCCAGCAGGGCTGGAAGATCCACGCCTCCGCCACCCGGCAGAACGCGGACCGGATCGCCGCGCTGGTGTGGGACTACTGCATATCGCGCGGCATCCCCTTCAAGTTCGTACCGGCGGCGCATCTGCTGCACCTGCGCAACAGCAAGTACGCGGGACGCGACAAGAGCGGCAAGTTCGCCACCATCTACCCGGACGGCGAAGGGCAGTTGCGCGCCGTCCTGGAGGAGCTGGGGGAGCTGCTGCGCGGCCTGGAAGGGCCGTACATCCTCACCGATCTGCGCTGGCAGGACGGCCCGCTCTATGTGCGGTACGGCGCCTTCACCCGCCGCTTCGTCGCCGATGAGCGCGGCAACCTCGTGCCCGCCATCGAGGACGGCACCGGCAAGCTGGTGCCCGACCCCAGGGACCCGGCCTTCAAGGTCCCGGCCTGGGTGACCCTGCCCGCCTTCCTCGAACCCGAGCTCGCGGCGCGCAACGAGACGACCGTCGGCGACCTGCCCTACCGCTTCGAGAAGGCGCTGCACTTCTCCAACGGCGGCGGCGTCTACCGGGGCCGCGACACCCGCGACGACCGCAAGGTCGTCCTCAAGGAGGGCCGTCCGCACGCCGGTCTGGCCGCCGACGGGGCCGATGCGGTGGCCCGCCTGGGGCGCGAGAAGGCCGCCCTGGAGCGGCTGTCGGGGCTCGGGGTCGCACCCGAGGTGCGGGACTGGTTCACCCTCGGCGACCACCGCTTCCTCGTCATGGACTTCGTGGAGGGGCGCACCCTCAACTCGTTCTTCGCGGAGCGCCATCCGCTGATCACGCACCGGCCCGATCCGGACGCGGTGGCCTCGTACACGGACTGGGCGCTGCGCATCCACCGTGCCGTCGAGGAGGCGGTCGCGGCCGTGCACGGGCGCGGGATCGTCTTCAACGACCTGCACATGTTCAACATCATGGTCGCGCCCGACGAACAGACCGTGTCCCTCCTCGACTTCGAGGCCGCCGCGCCCGTCGAGGAACGCGGCCGGCAGCTCGTCGCCAGCCCGGCGTTCATGGCCCCGCCGGATCGCACCGGGACCGACGTCGACCGCTATGCGCTGGCCTGTCTGCGGCTCGCGCTGTTCCTGCCGATCACCACGCTGTTCGTCGTGGACCGCGGCAAGGCGGCCCATCTCGCCGAGATCATCTCGACCGAATTCCCGGCTGTGCCGAGGGAGTTCCTGGACGAAGCCGTCGCCGAGATCACCCGCGACGCACGAGAGGTGCCGGCCGCCGCGGGGGTGGCGGTCGGCGCGGAGATACCCGGTGCCGGGTCGGCGACCGGAGGGGGGCCGACGACCCGGGCGGGGGCCACCGGCACCGCACGGGCGGGACTTGCCGGAGCACCTGCCGCCGCCGCGCCCCTCGTCGAGCCGGGCGACTGGCCCCGCAGCCGTGACTCGATGGTCGGGGCGATCCTCGCCTCCGCCACACCGGAGCGCGACGACCGGCTCTTCCCCGGCGACATCGCCCAGTTCACCGACGGCGGCGGACTCGGCCTCGCCCATGGTGCCGCCGGGGTCCTGTACGCCCTCGCCGAGACCGGCGCCGAACGCTACGAAGCGGGCGAGAGCTGGCTGCTCGGCCACACCGACCAGGTGCCGCTCGGCACACCGCCCGGCCTGTACGACGGACTCGCGGGCGTCGCCTTCGCCCTGGACCGGCTCGGCCACCCGAAGCGCGCCCTCGACCTCGTCGAGCAGGTCCTCGCCGAGCGGTGGCAGCGCCTCGGCCACGATCTGCACGGCGGCCTCGCCGGACTCGGCCTGACCCTCGACCACCTCGCCCGCACCACCGGGGAAACCGCCCTGGCCGAACGGGCGTTGGAGGCCGGGCAGCTCGTCGCCGACCGGATCGTCGCCCTGCGCGACGCCGACCGCGCAGGGAGCGGGCCGCGACGGCGCGCGGGACTGATGCACGGCATGGCGGGACCCGCCCTGTTCCTGCTGCGGCTGTACGAGCGCACCGGCGCACCCGAGCTGCTCGAACGGGCCGCGGACGCGCTCCGGTTGGACCTGGACAAGTGCGTCGTTCCGCAGGACGGCAGCCTCCAGGTCGACGAGGGCTGGCGCACCATGCCGTACCTCGCGGACGGCAGCGTGGGCATCGGCATGGTGCTCGACGACTGGCTCGCGGCCCGCACGGGCGGCTCGCCGCCGGACGAGACCGTCGAGGCCTTCGCGCAGGCGCGCACCGGCATCCTGGCCGCCGCGACCGCCCGCTTCTACGCCCAGCCCGGCCTCTTCGCGGGCCGCGCCGGAATGATCCTGCACCTCGGCCGCACCACCACGCCGGAGGCGAGCCCCGACCTGTTGGCCGCGCAGATCGCGGGGCTCGGCTGGTTCGCGATGCCCTACCAGGGCCAACTCGCCTTCCCCGGCCACCAGATGATGCGCCTCTCCATGGACCTCGCCACCGGAACGGCCGGCTGCCTCCTCGCCCTGGGGGCGGCGCTGGGCGAGGCCACCCGCGTACACCTGCCGTTCCTCCCGCCGCTCAGGCGGCCCTGAAGCCGGCTCCGCGCTGTAGCGGAGCCGTAGCAAGACGAACCCCGTCCCCACACATGAAGGAGAGGGAAACCATGGCACTTCTGGACCTGCAGGACATGGAAGCCGAAGAGATGACCGGTGGCGGCGGCGGTGGCGGCGGCAGCAGCGCGAGCCTGCTGCTCTGCTGGAGCGCGGCGAGCATCGTCCTTTGTCTCTGACGGTTCTCTGACGGGCGGGCCCTCTCCCCTCAACGGGAGGGCCCGCCCCCACGCGCGCCCGACGCAGGGAGTTGACGCCCCATGAAGGCATCCGGTGACGAGCTCCTCGGCGCGGCGACCCGGTACAGCGCGCTGCGCTGCACCGCCTTGGCGCTGCTGACCGTCGCCTCGGCCGGCGCCGCCCTGCTGCTGCCGTACGCGCTCGCCCGCACGCTCGACGCGATCTTCACGGCGTACGCCGCCGGGGTCATGGACTCCGTCGGCGGCGAGGTCGGCCGCTGGCTGCTGATCAGCGCGGCCCTGCTCGGCGGGATGACCGTCCTGGACTCTTGCGAGGAGATCCTGACCGGCACCACCAACGCCCGCACCACGGCCTGGCTGCGACTGCGGCTGCTCCGCCACGTCCTCGCGGCCGGACCCCGGACCACCGCCCGCTTCCCGGCCGGCGAACTGCTGGCCCGGCTCGTCGGCAACACCGCCCAGGCCGGGCCCGCCCCCGCGACCTTCGCCGCGCTGCTCGCCGCGCTGGTCGCGCCGCTCGGCGCGATCGTGGCGCTGGCCCTGCTGCACCCCTGGCTGGCCATCGTGTTCCTGGCCGGCGCACCCGCTCTCGCCCTTCTCCTACGTTCCTTCGCCCGCGCCTCGTCCGACTGCGTGGCGCAGTACCAGCGCATCCAGGGCGACATCGCGGGCCGCCTGACCGAGGCGATCGGCGGCGCCCGCACCGTCGCGGCCGCCCGTACGGAGGAGAAGGAAGCCGGGCGCATCCTTGAACCCCTGCCCGAACTGGCCCGGCAGGGCCGCCGGATGTGGCGGATCCAGGGCCGCGCGAGCGGCGGCGCGGTGGCGCTCGCCCCGCTGCTGCAGATCGCGATCCTGGTGACGGCGGGCCACCTGGTCCTGGAACACCGGCTCACCGTCGGGCAGTTGCTGGCCACCACCCGCTATGCCGCGCTCGCCACCGGCGTCGGCGTCCTCGTCGGCCACCTGGCGGGCCTCGTCCGCGCGAGGGCCGCGGGACAGCGCCTCGGCGAGGTCCTGTCCGAGCCCGCACCGGGGCACGGAAGCGTCGAAGTGCTGGACGGGCAGGGCGAGTTGAAGCTGCGCGGCATATCCGCCCACCGTGACGGCCGCCCCGTCCTCGACGCACTCGACCTCACCGTCCCCGCCGGTACGACGCTCGCGGTGGTCGGTGTGTCGGGCGCGGGCAAGTCCCTGCTCGCGGCGGTCGCGGGGCGCCTCACGGACCCCGACGCGGGAACCGTCCTGCTGGACGGCGTCCCGCTGCCCGACCTGACCCGTGCCGCCCTGCGCCGCGAGATCGGCTACGCCTTCGAGCGCCCGGCGCTGCTCGGGGGCACCCTGGGCGGAACCATCGCGCTCGGCTCCGACACCTCCTCCCGGGACGACGTCGTACGCGCCGCCCGCGCGGCCCGCGCCGACGGCTTCGTACGGCGACTGCCCCAGGGCTACGACACCGCCTGCCTGGACGCCCCGCTCTCCGGCGGCGAGGTCCAACGGCTCGGTCTGGCAAGGGCGTTCACGCACGGTGGTCGACTGCTGATCCTGGACGACGCGATGTCCAGCCTCGACATGATCACCGAGCACGAGATCGCCGACGCCCTGCTCCGCCACACCCCGGCGACCACCCGCCTCGTCGTGGCCCACCGCGCCACCACGGCGGCCCGCGCCGACACGGTGGCCTGGCTCGACGGCGGCCGGATCCGGGCGCTCGGGCCCCATGCGGTGCTGTGGCGCAATCCGTCGTATCGGGCGGTGTTTGCGGGGGACGGGGAAGGCGGGGACGCGGGCGCGGGCGCGGGCGCGGCTGAGAGTGAAGGGGAGGGCGGCGCATGAGCCCGGCGGCTCAGGGGGGTGCGGCGCCCGGCCCGGGAGAGGCCAAGAGCGGGGCGGGTGGCCCGAGCCCGGGAACGTACCGCCGAGGTCTTCGCTTCCTGCGCCGCCGCCCCCGCGTGCTCCTGCGGCTCACGGTCTGGTCCGTCCTGGAGACCGGGCAGACCTTCCTCATGGGCTACGCCCTCGCGCGCGCCCTCGACGACGGGTTCCTCGCGGGGCGGCAGAGCACCGGACTCGGCTGGCTCGGGCTCGCCGCGCTCGCGGTCCTCGCTGGTGCGTACGGCACGAACCGGGTGTATCTGGCCGTGGCCGAACTGGTCGAACCCGTACGGGACTTGCTCGTGCGGCGCGTCGTCGACAGAGGGGTGCGGGACGCCGACGGGGGCGCGGTCTCGCGGCTCACCCAGCAGGTGGAGATCGCCCGCGACACCTTCGCCGGCCTGATCATGGTGTCGCGTTCCTTCCTCTTCACCGCCGCGGGGGCGCTGATCGGGCTGTTCGCGCTCGCGCCGCCCCTGCTGTTCGTGGTGCTGCCGCCGCTCGTCCTGGGCGTGGCCCTGTTCCTCACCACACTGCGGCCGCTCGCCGCGCGGCAGGAGGCGTTCCTGGTCGCCGACGAGGCCGTGTCGGCCGACCTCGCGACGGTGGCGCCGGGGCTGCGCGACGTCACGGCGGCGGGCGCCGAGCGGGCCGTCGGGGAAGCGGCGGGCGAGCTGGTCGAGGCGGAGTACCGGGCGGCCCGGAGCCTGGCCCGCTGGGGGGTCCTGCGGGTCCTCGCCCTGGGCATCGGGGGCCAACTCCCGCTCCTGCTCCTCCTCGTGACCGCCCCCTGGCTCCTGCGCCGGGGCGTGTCACCCGGCGCCCTGGTCGGCGCCCTGACCTATGTCGCCCAGTCCTTGCTGCCCGCCCTGCAGAACCTGGTGCACGGCCTGGGCGCGAGCGGTTCACGGCTCGTGGTCGTGCTGCGCCGGTTGACGGCCGAGGCGCCGGCCCCGAGGTTCCCGGACCGGCGGGCCACGGTCCCGGCGCCGTCGGCCGGCGCGCCCGCCCTGGAGGTCTCCGCGCTCACGTTCGCGTACGGCCCGGGCGCGGACCCCGTGGTGAAGGGGCTTGATCTGGTCGTTCCGCGGGGCGGGCATCTCGCGGTGGTGGGGCCCAGCGGCATCGGGAAGTCCACGCTGGCCGGGCTCGTCGCGGGGCTCCTGGTGCCGGACGCGGGCGGGGCGTGGGTGTGCGGGGAGCCGGCCCGGTCCCAAAAGGCCGTCCGGCGAAGGGTGTTGATCCCGCAGGAGGCGTACGTCTTCACCGGCACGCTCCGTGCCAACCTCGGGTATCTGCGACCGGACCCGGTGCCCGACGCCGAACTGCTCGCCGCCGCCGGGGCGATCGGCCTCACCCCGGTCATGGACCGGATCGGCGGGCCCGACGCGCCCCTCGACCCGGCGACGCTCTCGGCGGGGGAGCGGCAACTGGTCGCGCTCACCCGCGCCTACCTCTCGCCCGCCCCCCTCGCCCTGCTCGACGAGGCCACCTGCCACCTGGACCCGGCCGCCGAGGCCCGTGCGGAACGCGCCTTCGCGGCCCGCCCCGGCACCACCCTCGTGGTGATCGCCCACCGCATCAGCTCGGCCCATCGCGCCGAACGGACCCTGGTGATGGACGGGACGCACACCGTCTGCGGCAGCCACACCGAGCTGCTCACCCGCTCGGCGCTCTACCGGGATCTGGCCGGCACCTGGTCACAGCAGGGGGCGCAGCAGGGGCAGGCCCCGCGGGGCGAGGGTTCAGAGCCAGCCCTCGCCCTGCGAGATCCGGATCGCGTCGACCCGGTTGCGCGCCCCGATCTTCCGCGTGATGGCGGCCATGTAGTTGCGCACCGTGCCGTGGGACAGATGCAGACTGCCCGCGATCTCGGCGACCGAGGCCCCCTGCGCGGCCAGTGACAGCACGCTCAACTCCCGTTGCGTCAACGGCATCTTGGCCGCCTTGAGGAAGCCGAACCCGAGCGATTCGTCGATGAACGCCTGTCCCTTGGCGACCGTCCTTATGCCATGGATCAGTTCCTCCGGTGAGCTGTCCACGTCGATGTACCCGAGGGCGTGTGCCTCGGCGGCCCGTCGCAGCAGGCCGGGACGGCTCGCACTCGCAATCACCAGGAGCCGGCACTCCCCGGCGTCGGGAAAGCGGTACGGCAGCTCGCCCAGCGGTGCGATGCCGTACGAGTCCGAACAGTCCAGGTCCGCGACGCACACATCGGGACGCAGGGCTCGGGCCCGGCCGGGGGCGCTGCGCCAACAGGCGTGATGAGCCTCCAAGTCCTCCTCTCCGGCCAGGCGTTCGGCTAACGCCGAGCGCAATAATCGTGCTTCGTGCACCAGAAGTACCCGGATCACGTTTGCCCCTCCAGCTCCCCGCTTACCGGTTCTTCACGTCGGCACGCCCACCATTCTGAGCGGCGAGTGCCCCTGCAGGGGCGGGAGAACCGGCCAAGGGGAGGCACGGGGGCGCACACCCGCGCGCAGGTGAAGCATGCGCGCAACTGCCCTTGCGGAACGGCCACTTGGCGCACACCTGGTGGCCACACTGTGGACCGAGCGGCGCGCCGGGAGAGACGGCCGGGGAGGGGTGGGCGCCGGAGGCCGTGAGGTCGTGGGGGCGCGGGGTCGTGAGGTCGGCCAGTGGGTCAGGACTCGGCGGTCGTGAGGTCGGCCAGTGGGTCAGGACTCGGCGGTCGTGAGGTCGGCCAGTGGGTCAGGACTCGGCGGTCGTGAGGTCGATCAGACGGCAGACCGTCTCGATGTCGATCTTCACTTGTGCGATCGACGCACGCCCCGAGAGCCAGGTGATCAGCGCCGAGTGCCAGGTGTGCTCGATCACCCGGACCGCGGAGAGCTGCTGCGGCGTCGGATTCTCCAGGCCCATCGCGTCCAGGATGATCGCCGTGGTCAGCCGCGAGACCGTGTCGACCTCGGGGCTCACCGAACGATCGGCGAAGGTCAGGGCCCGGACCATGGCGTCCGCGAGGTGCGGCTCGCGCTGCAGGGCGCGGAAGGCCCGCATCAGGGTCTCGGCGACCCGCTCGGCCGCGGAGTCACCGGCGGGCGGGCGTTTGCGGATGGTGGTGTGCATGTGCTGCAGCTGATCCTGCATGGTCGCGACCAGCAGGTGGACCTTGGACGGGAAGTACCGGTAGAGCGTCCCGAGTGCGACGCTCGACGACTCGGCGACCTCGCGCATCTGCACCGCGTCGAATCCGCCCCGGCTGGCCAGCTGGGCGCTGGCGTGCAGAATGCGGCGCCGGCGGGCTTCCTGGCGTTCGGTCAGGGCGGGAGGCGCCATGCCCGAAAGGCCGGCAAGGCCGGAAAGATCGCTGCCGCCGGATTCCTTCGCTTCCGCACTCATATGTCCCGTTCCACGGTGTAGATCCGGCGGGCCTGGGAACCGGGCCCGCGAGCAGCACAGCATGGCAGGGCGCAAGTCGTGGCGCGAATCACCTGATCCAGGCCTTCCAGGTTGCTTACCTGCCGGTAAATTCAAAGCTCCTTGAACGATCAAGTCTGAAACTTGTTCTAGGTTAGCGTCCCGGCGTAATGTCGCGGGACAGTGCTGGGAGAAGGGGGCCGCGAGTGACCGCTGAGGCCATAGAGACGGGCAGCTCCCGCAAGGGGTCGCGCGTCCCATCGCCCGAGTCGCCCGCGCGGTCCGATGCCGACGACGGCCGGCCGCTGCGGATCGCGCTCCTCACCTATAAAGGGAACCCGTTCTGCGGGGGCCAGGGCGTCTACGTACGCCATCTCTCCCGCGAACTCGCCCGCCTCGGCCACCAGGTCGAGGTGATCGGCGCCCAGCCCTACCCGGTGCTCGACTCGCTCGGCGAGGGCGTCACGCTCACCGAGCTGCCGAGCCTCGACCTGTACCGCAGCCCCGACCCGTTCCGCACCCCGAAGCGGGACGAGTTCCGCGACTGGGTCGACGGCGTCGAGTTCGCCACGATGCGCACCGGCGGCTTCCCCGAGCCGCTCAGCTTCTCGCTGCGCGCGCGCCGCCATCTGGCCGCCCGGCAGGGCGAGTTCGACGTCGTGCACGACAACCAGACGCTGGGCTATGGCCTGTTGGGCGGACCCGGTGTGCTGGGCGCACCGCTCGTCACCACCATCCACCACCCGATCACGGTCGACCGTCGGCTGGAGCTGGACGCCGCCCCGGACTGGCGCAAGCGCGCCTCCGTGCGGCGCTGGTACGGCTTCACGCGCATGCAGAAGCGCGTCGCACGCCGGCTGCCGTCGGTGCTCACCGTCTCCGGTACGTCGCGTCAGGAGATCGTCGACCACCTCGGGGTGCGGGCCGACCGCATCCACGTCGTCCACATCGGCGCCGACACCGACCTGTTCTCGCCGGATCCGTCCGTGCCCGAGGTGCCGGGGCGGATCGTGACGACGTCGAGCGCGGACGTCCCGCTCAAGGGCCTGGTCCACCTGATCGAGGCGCTGGCGAAGCTGCGTACCGAGAACCCGGCCGCGCACCTGGTCGTCGTCGGCAAGCGCGCCGAGGACGGCCCGGTCGCGACGGCCATCGAGCGGTACGGCCTCGAGGGCGCGGTCGAGTTCGTCAAGGGCATCACCGACGCCGAGCTGGTCGATCTGGTGCGGTCGGCGCAGGTCGCGTGCGTACCGTCGCTGTACGAGGGCTTCTCGCTGCCGGCCGCGGAGGCCATGGCGACGGGTACGCCGCTGGTGGCCACGACGGGTGGGGCCATCCCGGAGGTCGCCGGGCCCGACGGGGAGAGCTGTCTTGCTGTGCCGACCGGGGATGCGGGGGCGCTGGCCTCGGCTCTTGCCCGCTTGCTGGACGACCCCGAGCTCCGGGCACGGCTCGGCGCCGCGGGGCGCTCGCGCGTGCTGGCCAAGTTCACCTGGGCGCGGGCGGCGGAGGGCACGGCCGACCGGTACCGGGAGGCGATCGCCGTCGCGCAGGCTCGGCGCGGTGCGGGGTCGCGATGAGTTTTCTCCCCCACCCCGCCCCTTCCCGTAAGGCTGCCGCCGGCATGAATCAGCCCGTCCGGCGTTTGAGGACGCGGGGGGTCTGGGGGCGCAGCCCCCGGCCTCCGGAGGATTTCGGGAAGGGGCGGGGCGGGGAGACAAACGGCCTCAGCCACCACCGACCCGCACTTTTGACAATGCCCCGACCCATCCGCGAAGGCAGGCCCGCGTGCTGACCGTCGACTTCACCCGCTTCCCGCTCGCCGCAGGCGACCGCGTCCTGGACCTCGGCTGCGGAGCCGGAAGGCACGCCTTCGAGTGCTACCGCAGAGGCGCCCAGGTCGTCGCGCTCGACCAGAACGCGGAGGAAATCAAAGAGGTCGCCAAGTGGTTCGCGGCGATGAAGGAAGCGGGCGAGGCCCCCGCCGGAGCCACCGCCACCGCCATGGAGGGCGACGCCCTGGCGCTCCCCTTCCCCGACGAGTCCTTCGACGTCGTGATCATCTCCGAGGTCATGGAGCACATCCCGGACGACAAGGGCGTCCTCGCCGAGATGGTCCGCGTCCTCAAGCCGGGCGGCCGCATAGCGGTGACCGTCCCGCGCTACGGACCCGAGAAGGTCTGCTGGGCGCTCAGCGACGCTTACCACGAGGTCGAGGGCGGGCACATCCGCATCTACAAGGCCGAAGAGCTCCTGGGCAAGATGAAGGAGGCGGGCCTGAAGCCGTACGGCACCCATCACGCCCACGCCCTGCACTCGCCCTACTGGTGGCTCAAGTGCGCGTTCGGCGTCGACAACGACAAGGCCCTGCCGGTCCGCGCGTACCACCAGCTCCTGGTCTGGGACATCATGAAGACGCCCGGCATCAGCAAGGTCACCAAGCTCGCCGAGCGGGCCCTCAACCCGGCCATCGGCAAGAGCTTCGTCGCCTACGCCACCAAGCCGCACCTGCCCAAGGCCGCCGCTGAGACCGCCGAGGCCTCCGTGGCGGGCGCCAAGTGACGACACCCCGGACGGAACACCTGGTGCTGCCCGGGGTCCTCGACCAGGAGCAGGCCGCCCAGACCGTACGGGGCATCCTCGCGGTGCAGCGCGCGGACGGCGCCATACCGTGGTTCCGCGGGCACCACCTCGACCCCTGGGACCACACCGAGGCCGCCATGGCGCTGGACGCGGCGGGCGAGCACGCGGCCGCCGAGCGCGCCTACGACTGGCTGGCCCGGCACCAGAACGCGGACGGCTCCTGGTACGCGGCGTACGCCGACGGGGACTTCGAGGCGCCGACCGACCGGGGCATAGAGTCCAACTTCTGCGCGTACATCGCCGTCGGCGTCTGGCACCACTACCTGGCCACCGGCGACGACACCTTCCTCGACCGCATGTGGCCGGCGGTGTACGCGGCGATCGAGTGCGTCCTCACCATGCAGCAGTCCGGCGGCCAGATCGGCTGGAAGCGCGAGGAGGACGGGACGCCGGTCACCGACGCCCTGCTCACCGGCAGCTCCTCCATCCACCAGGCCCTGCGCTGCGCCCTCGCCATCGCCGAGGAGCGCGAAGAGCCGCAGCCCGACTGGGAGTTGGCGACCGGCGCGCTCGGCCATGCGATCCGCAGTCACCCCGAGCGGTTCCTCGACAAGGACCGCTACTCCATGGACTGGTACTACCCGGTCCTCGGCGGCGCGCTGACCGGCCCCGAGGCCAAGTCCCGCATCGAGGACGGCTGGGACCGCTTCGTCGTGCCGGACCTGGGCGTGCGCTGCGTCGTCCCGAACCCCTGGGTCACCGGCGGCGAGAGCGCCGAACTCGCCCTCGCCCTCTGGGTGATGGGGGAGTCGGACCGGGCCCTGGAGATCCTGCAGTCCATCCAGCACCTGCGCGACGAGGAGTCGGGCCTGTACTGGACGGGTTACGTGTACGGGGACCGGGCGATCTGGCCCCAGGAGCTCACCGCCTGGACGGCGGGCGCGCTGCTCCTCGCCGTCGCCGCACTGGGCGGCGACGAGGCGACGTGCGCGGTCTTCGGCACCGGCCGGCTCCCGGCGGGACTCGAACCCGACTGCTGCCGCTGAGCGGTTCTCCCTGCGGCGGCCCTGGCATTCCGTTGCGGGGGCAGGTGCGGGTCCCTCAGTAGCGGCGCAGGCGGTTGGCCACGGCATGGCCCACGAACAGGTACACCACGGCCGCCAGGCCGTAGCCGGCGACGACGCGCGCCCATTCCTTGTCGAACGTGAACAGGTCGTGCGACCAGCCGGCCAGCCAGCGGGCCACGTCGTGCAGGAACTGGACCAGGTCGTTGGCGCGGTTCGCGTCCAGCAGGTACATCAGGATCCACAGGAGAATGATCCCTGCCATGACATCGGCGACGACCGCTATGACCGTGCCAGCCCGGAAAGTGCTACGCGAGTCTGTACGAGTCGGGGACATGCCGCACGAGTGCCCCTTTACACAGGGTGAAACCTGGACGAGCACACAGGGTGAAACCCAGCCATGCACCGGGGCGGGACCCGGACGGGCTCGCCCGAGTGGCGGAGCCCGGAGCGCGGGGCGAGGCTGGCGTGAGCGTCAAGCTCATAGGCCCCGGGAGGCCCGCCGTGCTCAGCTCTGGACCGATATCCCTCTCTTCTGTATCCGTACGTCGCCTGCTCGTCGCCCTCACGCTGTGTTGTGCCCTGCTCGTCGGCACCACCGCCTGCTCCAGCGGCGACGACAAGGACGCGACGGCGAACCCCACCAGCACGGCCGAGAAGCAGAAGTTCGCCAAGGCCCGCTTCGTGGCCAACGCGGGCCTGGCCGCCGGAGCCGCGTACCAGTGGGTGATCAAGCCCGCGAAGGACGGCAAGTTCAAGAGCGGCGCGGACGGCCGGAAGTTCACCCTGGTCAAGGCCGGTCTGGCCGGCGCCTTCGCCTACAACCGGCTGAAGGCGGCCGCGAAGAACGCCGAGGGCGACCCGCTGCTCTCCAAGGCGATCGCACCCCTCACGACCGGCATCGAGTCCCTGAAGGACCTGCCCGGCAAGCTGCGCAAGGGCGACGGCGCGGACGAGGCCGCCGGGATCTTCGACAAGGTGATCAACTCGGTGAAGGGCGCGGGCAACGATGCGGGCGCCCCCGTCGTCGACAAGGTGCCGTCGGTGTCGCAGCTCGGCAAGGGCTGACGCTCCGGGCGTACGCGAGCGGGTCGGGCCGGGCTCAGTTGTCGATCCCCAACTTCCTCAACTGTTGAGCTCGGCCAGCACCCGCAGCGTATGCGGATCGGGAGCGAGCGCCAGCAGATCCGTGACCGGCCCCTTGCGCCACAACTCCAGCCGTTCCGCGATGCGTTCGCGCGGCCCGATCAGCGAGATCTCGTCCGCGAAGGCATCGGGCACGGCAAGGACGGCCTCCTCCTTGCGCCCCTGCGCGAACAGCTCCTGAATCCGCCGCGCCTCCTCCTCGAACCCCATCCGGGCCATCAGGTCGGCGTGGAAGTTCTTGGCCGCGTGCCCCATGCCGCCGATGTAGAAGCCGAGCATGGCCTTCACCGGAAGCAGCCCCTCCGCGACGTCGTCGCAGACCTTCACCCGGGCCATGGGCGCGATCCGGAAGCCCTCGCGGAGGTCGGTGAGCGAGGCCTCGTACACGTCGGTCCGCGTCGGCGACCAGTACAGCGGCAGCCAGCCGTCCGCGATCCGGGTCGTCTGCGCGATGTTCTTCGGGCCCTCGGCGCCCAGGAAGATCGGCAGGTCGGCGCGGAGTGGATGGGTGATCGACTTCAGAGGCTTGCCGAGCCCGGTGCCGTCGGCGCCGTTGTAGGGGTGGGAGTGGAAGCGCCCGTCGAGGGCGACGGGGCCCTCGCGCTTCAGGGCCTGGCGAATGACGTCGACGTACTCGCGGGTGGCGGTGAGCGGCGACTTCGGGAACGGCCGGCCGTACCACCCCTCCACCACCTGCGGCCCGGACAGCCCGAGCCCGAGCATCATCCGGCCGCCCGAGAGGTGGTCGAGCGTCAGCGCGTGCATGGCGGTCGCGGTCGGCGTACGGGCCGCCATCTGCACAACTGCCGTGCCCAGCTTGATGGTCGAGGTCTGGGCGGCAATCCAGGTCAGCGCGGTGAAGGCGTCCGAGCCCCAGGCCTCGGCGGTCCACACTGAGTCATAGCCGAGCCGCTCCGCCTCCTGCGCGAGGCTTACGTGCTCCGGGTTGGGGCCGCGGCCCCAGTAGCCGAGTGCGAGCCCTAGCCGCATGCGCCCTCCCCGTGTCCCGGTGATTCTGCTTCTGTACGTACGTTCCTGACGGACCGTCAGACTGTAAGGGCAGGGCGCGCACATGGCAACGGCCCCCCACCCCGGGAGGGGTGAAGGGCCGTGACTGCTTGCTTATCTGTGCCTATTGCTCAGGCGCTGCTCAGCCGCGCTGTATGCCGGTGGTGTCCTGCAGCACGCCGCGACGGCCGTCCTGCGTCTGGGCCACCAGGCCGGGACCGCGCTGCTCGACCGCGAGGTACCAGGTGCCGGGCGCGAGCTCGGCGATCGGGGTCGGGTTGCCGTCCTCGCCGTACAGCGGACGGGGCACCGGCACGGCGAACCAGAACGGGGAGAAGTCCCCACCCTGGCTCTGCTGCTGCGGGGCGGCCGGAGCCGGGGCCTGCGCCTGCTGCGGCTGGCCGCCGTAGGACTGGCCCTGCGGGGGCTGCGCACCGTACGGCGCGGGCTGACCCTGCTGGGCACCCGGGTAGCCGTAGCCACCCTGCTGCGGCATGCCGGGCTGGCCGCCGTAGGGCTGGGGGGGCTTGGGGGCGCCGACCAGGGGGGCCTGGAAGGCGGGGATCGCGAGGGTGAGGATGGCGCCTGCGGCCATGATCAGGGTGGCGATCAGGATGAGGATGAGGCCGATACCGGCGTCCGGGAAGCTGGAATCGCCGCTGTTGCCTCCGCCGTAGTTGTTGAGGCCGCCCAGCGGGTCGAAGATCTGGCCGAGCGCGGACCATGCGGCAAAGAGGGCGACCACGGTGCCGAAGTGAATGAGGTCGATGCCCACGATCTTGGGCGTCTGCGGCAGCGCGCGGCCTACCACGATGCAGACGGCCGCGATGATGCCCGAGAGCACGACACTGAGCAGCAGCGGTCCGCTGTTCCAGGCGTTCGTCAGGTCGAAGTCGTCCGGGAGGGTGCCGTCCTGCGAGAAGACATCCAGGAACGAGGCGATGAACAGCAACACCGCTGCTCCGATCACCACTGCGTCGCCTCGCGTGAGGGAGCGGATATTCACTTCAGGTCCTTAGTCAGTCGTAAGGTCGGTGGGGCGTCGCTGTCGCCGATACGCGCGCGCGGTGCGAAGCGCGGGGGTGGGCCCCCATCGTACGGATGACACTATCGCCCGAACGGCCGGGGTGTCTGGTCGGTATAAAGTCGCTGACTTCCTACCCAGCAGTTCCCTCAAATCCCCACAGAACTGGGGTGCGGAACCGGAATACACCTGCGTACGGCACCATGGTGCGCCCGCAACCGCGCGCAGCACCGCGTACACCCAGGAGGCCCAGTGACCGCCGCCGCACCGCAGGCCGTACCAAAGCCGGAGATATTGGCCGCCTTCGAGGCCGCCAAGGGGTTCATGCCGCAGGGCGAGGGCCTCGCCCTGTACGCGGCCGCGGTCGAGGCCGGGGCGCTCGGGCTGCCGCTGCTCGAGGTGGGGACGTACTGCGGACGCTCGACGATCCTGCTGGCCGGCGCCGCGCGCGAGGCGGGTGTGACGGCGATCACGGTGGATCACCACCGGGGCAGCGAGGAGCAGCAGCCCGGCTGGGATTACCACGATCCGGAGACCGTGGACCCGGAGATCGGGCGGATGGACACGTTGCCGACCTTCCGCCGGACGCTGCACAAGGCGGGCCTGGAAGAGCACGTGGTCGCGATCGTGGGGCGTTCGCCGCAGGTGGCGAAGGTGTGGGGCGGGCGGCTCGGCCTGGTCTTCATCGACGGCGGGCACACGGACGAGCACGCGACGGGCGACTATGAGGGCTGGGCGCCGCACCTCGCGGAGGGCGGACTGCTCGTGATCCACGACGTGTTCCCGGACCCGGTCGACGAGTGGACGGGGCAGGCCCCGTACCGCGTGTACCTGCGGGCGCTGGAGTCCGGCGCGTTCACGGAGGTCTCGGCAACCGACTCCCTCCGCGTACTGCGGCGTACTGGCGCGGGGATCTGAGGGCCCGGTTAGACGCCTCACGAAGCTAAGAGTCAAGCCGCAGCAGCAAGTGGAGTGGGGAACGCCATTTGTTCGTCGAACGGCTCGTGCTTCTGCAGGCAGTGGAAGAGCTGGCCGAGCAGGCGGTTGAAGAGGTTTCGGAGGGCCGACGCGTGCCAGTCGCCGTGGTCGCGGCGTCGACGGTAGTGAGCCTTGGCGCCAGGGGAGCCGTTCGGGGCCGCGAAGGCCCAGAGGTAGCCAGCGTGGTTGAGGCGGTCGTTCTTGATCCGGCGTCGGGTGATGCTGGACTTCTTGCCGGAGGCCCTGGTGATGGGTGAGGCACCCGCGTACGCCTTCAGCCCGCGGGCATCGGCGAACCGATTGTGGTCGTCGCCGATCTCGGCCAGCACCCGGGCGCCGAGCTGGACGCCGAGACCCGGGAAGCTCAAGATCACTTCAGCGTCCGGGTGCTGAGGGAAAGCCTCCTCCACCGCCTTCGCCAGGTCATTGGCGGCCGTGCAGGCGGCGTCCAGTTGGCCCAGGAGAGCGAGCGTCTGCTTGCCGAGTGCGTCTTCGACCAGCGGCGGCTGGTGGGCCCAGTCAGCGCGGAGGGCCTCACGGAGTCGCTCGGCCTCGGCCTCGATGCCACGCTTGCGGCCGGCCCGCTTGAGTGCCGCACTGATCTGTGAGCGGCTCAACCGGGCAGCCCTGGCAGGAGTGGGGGCGACTTTGAGGAGTTCGCGGGCCTCTGGGCGGCAGAGGCCGTTGGTCCAGGTGGCGAAGGCGTCCAGGGCGGCGGGGTAGTACTCGCGGAGCAGTGAGCGAAGTTGGTTCGCCATCTGCTGGCGGTTCCACGTCGCGTCCTGCTGGGCGCGGGCCAGGACTGCGATGGCGCGGGCCAGGTCGCTGTCGTTGGGCAGAGGGCGGTGGGCGTGCATGTCGGTCCGCAGCACGTTGGCGAGGACGAGGGCGTCGCCTGGGTCGGACTTCTTGCGCGAGACGCTGTGCCGGTCGCGGTAGCGGGCCGCGGCCATCGGGTTGATCGCGAAGATCTGCCGCTTGCCCTGCCGCAGCACTGCGACCAGCAGGCCGCGGGAAGTCTCGATGGCGACCGGGATCGGTTCCTCTTCGGTGTCGCCGTACTCGGCGAGCAGGTCCACCAAGATCTTGTAGCCAGCGGCGTCATCAGTGATGTGCCGCTTGGCCAGTAACTCGCCGGTGTCGTTGACCAGGGCGACGTCATGTGTCCGTTCCGCCCAGTCGATTCCGCAGTAGATCAAGGTAGTTCCTTCCTCATGGTGCAGGTGTTTGCGCTGTTCACGAGCGCGTGTGGGCCACGCGGCGACCTAATTCCAGGACTCGGCCGCAACAGATCCGGTCCGACGCCTCACTAGCCGTGTTCGTGGCACCAGCGCACCGCGCGGGCCTCGGTCTATTGCGGGAGCTCAGACAGCTCAGGCATATCGAGAGGTCACCGTGCGATGGGCTCGCCCCACCAGCACCAACGAGTGATCAAGGTGGTAGGTGTTGACGCCCGAAGGTGCCGGGCGTTGCCTCTCTAGCCAGAGGCATCAAGGCCGGGGCGTCTTCGGGCATCCGCCCGGCGCCCACGGGCGCCAACATCCACGGGACGGGGTGGTGGCGGCCACGAAGACACCGGACGGCGCCGCTCTACAGCGAAGACGTTGATCGCCTGGTTCTCAATAGACGTCCGTACGGTGCCCACGCGGCAGCCACCACCACGAGCAACAGGGCCATCCGCACGGTCTAACCAGAGGCTTCACAAGCCGGGCTCGAAATGGGCGTGACGGTCCTCACTGCTCGAACACCCCCGGGACTCGACCTGACGTCCCGGGGCCGTTGCAAAGGAATTAGGCTCGCAAGCGTGTCGTACGACGATCCTGACAATCCGTCCCCCGGTGGTGCGTACCCCGGCGGCCGCCGCCCCTTCCGACGTGGTGGGGCGCTGGTGGCCGTGGCCGCGCTGGTGCCGACCGGGCTTGCGGGCTGGCTGCTGTGGCAGGCGATGAGCGGGCCCGGTGAGGCGGACCCGCCGAAGGTGCTGCCGCTGCCGAGTCAGTCGTCGCCGAGCGAGCAGGGGAGTCGTACGCCCTCGCCGTCGAAGTCCGACGAGGACGGCGACGGGAAGCCGAGCCCGTCGAAGTCCGCGAAGCCGTCGAAGTCGTCGACGGACAAGCCCCTCTCCGGTCCGCTCAAGGGCAAGGTCGTGGTGATCGACCCCGGCCACAACCCCAACAACCGGAACCACACGGCCGACATCGCCCGCCTCGTCGACATCGGCACCAACCGCAAGGAGTGCGACACCACCGGCACGTCCACCAACGCGGGTTACTCGGAAGCCGAGTTCACCCTGGACGTGGCCCACCGCCTGCGCGACCAGCTGGAGAAGCAGGGCGCGACGGTGAAGCTCACCCAGGACCGCAACCGCTCCTTCGGTCCCTGCGTCGACGAGCGCGCCCGCATCGGCAACGACGCGCACGCGGACGCGGTGATCTCGCTCCACGCGGACGGCTCGGCCGCCGGCAACCGCGGCTGGCACGTGATCATGCCCGCGAAGGTGGACGCGGGCGCCGCCGATACGTCGGCCATCGTCGGTCCCTCGAAGGAGTTGGGGCAGCGGATCGCGGGGGCCTTCGTCCACAGCACCGGGAGCGCGCCGTCCAACTATGTGGGCGATGGCACGGGTCTCAACGTACGCAGGGACTTGGGCGGGTTGAACCTCTCCAAGGTGCCGAAGGTCTTCATCGAGTGCGGCAACATGCGCGACGCGCAGGACGCGGCGCTGCTGACGAGCGGGGCGTGGCGGGAGAAGGCCGCGCGGGGGATCTCGGAGGGGATCGAAGGGTTCCTCGGCGCGTAGCGCCCCGGCCTCACCGGTCAAACGCATTCCCCTTCTTGAGCATCCGTCGAGGTGCGAGTCGATCCTTCGCGCGCCGAAAACGCGAGCCGTATCTGACCTTCCGTCAGATTGAAACGTGTTCTAGTCTGCCCTGCCATGGGGATCGGAATCACGCAAGAGCAACGTGAGTTGGCCGATGCGGTACGCGGCTGGCTCGCCCGGGCCGTCCCGCCGGAGGAGGTCCGCAAGCTGCTCGACGCGCCCAGTGGCTCAGGGCGGCCCGGGTACTGGGACGGGGTCGCCGAGCAGGGGCTGCTAGGGGTGCACCTGGCCGAGGAACAGGGGGGTGGGGGCGGGGAGTTGCTCGACCTCGCCGTCATCCTCGAAGAGGCCGGGCGGGCCGCGCTGCCGGGGCCCTTTCTGGCGAGCGCGCTGGCCTCCGCGGTCCTGGCCCGGGTCGGGCATCCGCTCACGGCCGAGCTGGCCGAGGGCGCGCGGATCGGGGCCGTGGCGCTCGGGGCCGGGACGCTCACGGCCGTGGCGGAGGGCGATGGCGGCTATGTGCTTGACGGCCAGGCTCCGCCCGTTCTCTCCGGGGCCGAGGCCGACCTCGTCCTCCTCGCGGCCGAGACCGCGGCCGGGACGGTGTGGGTCGCCGCCGATGCCGACGCGCTCACCATCCGGGCCCACGAGGGCACCGACCCGACCAGGCCCACCGCCGAGGTCACGGCGGAAGGGGTCAGGATCCCCGGCGAGCGGGTCCTCGAAGGTGTCGACTCCGCCCTCGTACGCGACCTCGCCGGCGTCCTGTACGCCGCCGACGCCTGCGGTACCGCGGCCTGGGCGCTGCACACCGCGGCCGAATACGCCAAGGTCCGCGAGCAGTTCGGGCGGCCCATCGGACAGTTCCAGGGCATCAAGCACCTGTGCGCCGACATGTTGGTGCGAGTTGAGCAAGCGCGGGCGCTCGTCTGGGACGCGGCGCGCGCGGTCGACGACACCGAGGACGTGCGCGGTCTGGTCGCGGCCCTCGCCGCGGGCAACGCACTCGACGCCGCGTACTCCTGCGCCAAGGACTGCATCCAGATCCTCGGCGGCATCGGCTTCACCTGGGAGCACGACGCCCATCTCTACCTTCGACGGGCCGTCGTGGCCCGGCAGTTGCTCGGCTCCGGGGACGGCCACCGGATGCGTGCCGTCCGGCTCGCCGAGAGCGGCGCCCGGCGCGAGCTGCGGCTCGAACTTCCGGCCGAGGCGGAGGCGTATCGCGCACACGCGCGTGCTGCCATCGAGGCCGCGCGCGGGCTCGACCCGGCCGCCGCCCGGCGCGCCCTCGCATCCACCGGATACGTCGCCCCGCACCTCCCGGAGCCGTACGGCATCGGGGCGGGACCGGTCCAGCAGCTCGCCGTGCAACAGGAGTTGAAGCACGCGCGCGTGAAGGTCAGCGATCTGGGCATCGCCACCTGGGTCGTGCCGTCGCTGATCGCGTACGGCTCGGCAGAACAGCAGGAACGCTTCCTCGGGCCCACCCTCCGTGGCGACGTCCTGTGGTGCCAGCTGTTCAGCGAGCCGGGCGCGGGATCCGACCTCGCCTCCCTCCGTACGAAGGCGGAGAAGACCGAAGACGGCAGCGGCTGGCGCATCAACGGCCAGAAGGTGTGGACGAGCGCCGCCCAATGGGCCGACTACGGCATCCTGCTCGCCCGTACGAACCCGGACGCGCCCAAGCACAAGGGGCTCACGTACTTCGTCATCGACATGAAGCGGACGGAAGGGATCGACATCCGGCCGCTGAAGGAGATCACGGGAGACTCCCTCTTCAACGAGGTCTATTTCGATGATGTGTTGCTGCCGGCCGACGCCGTGGTCGGCGAGGTGGACGGCGGCTGGAAGGTCGCGCGCAACACCCTCGGCAACGAACGCGTCCACATGGCCGACCAGTTGACCTTCGACACCGGCCTCGAAGCGCTCATCGCGCGTGCGGCCGATCTGGACGGCGCCTACCGGGCCCGGATCGGCGCGCTCGCCGCCGAGGCGCACGCCCTGGCCTGCATCGGGCTGCGCACGACCATGCAACAGGTCGCGGGCGCGGAGCCGGGCGCGGGCGCGTCCGTACGCAAACTCGTCCAGACCCCGCACCAGCAGAAGGTCGCCGAGCTCGCCCTCGAACTCCTCGGCCCCGCGGGCGCCGTCCGCGAGGGCGCCGGGGAGCGGGCCGTGCACGGCTTCCTGATGGCCCGCTGCCTGACCATCGCGGGCGGCACCACCCAGGTTCAGCTCAATGTCGTCGCCGAGCGCATTCTCGGCCTTCCCAGGGACTGAAAGGCGTAGATCAGTGGTGATGAAGGCGAAGATGAAGGCGTACATCGTCGGCGTGGGCATGACCAAGTTCGAGAAGCCCGAGAGCCGCGACTGGCAGTACTGGGACATGGCCAAGGAGGCCGGGACCAAAGCCCTTGAGGACGCGGGGATTTCGTACGAGCAGGTCGAGCAGGTGCCCGTCGGCTACTGCTTCCAGGCCTCGACGGCCGGGCAGCGGGCCGCGTACGAGCTCGGGCTCAGCGGCGTACCGGTCTACAACGTGAACAACAACTGCGCGACCGCGTCCACCGCCCTGATGATGGCCCGGCAGTTCGTCGAGGGCGGGCTGAACGACTGCGTACTTGCGCTCGGTTTCGAGAAGATGGCGCGCGGGGCGCTCGGTGGGGGATCGGACGGCGGGGACTTCAAGACCTCGCCCGTCGCCCGCCACTACGGAATCATGGCCGCCAAGCACGGCTTCGAGATGACGCCTCCCACGGCGCAGATCTTCGGTGACGCGGCACGTGAGCACATGGAGCTCTACGGGACGACGAAGGCCCAGCTCGCCGCCGTCGGCGCCAAGAACCACAAGCACTCCGCGAACAATCCGTACGCGCAGTTCCAGGACGTCTACTCGGTCGAGGAGATCCTCGCCGCCAAGACCATCCACGATCCGCTCACCAAGCTGCAGTGCTCGCCGACGTCCGACGGCTCCGCGGCCGCCGTGGTCGTCTCGGAGCGCTTCGTCGAGCAGCACGGGCTCCAGGACAAGGCCGTGGAGATCGTCGCGCAGGCCATGACCACGGACACGGAGGAGTCCTTCGCGTCCGGCTCCTGCATAGACGTGGTGGGCAAACCGATGTCACGCGCGGCGGGCGAGCAGGTCTTCGCGGCGGCCGGGCTCGGCATCGAGGACGTCGACGTCATCGAGCTGCACGACTGCTTCTCCATCAATGAGCTCCTTACTTATGAGGCGCTCGGCATGTGTGCGGACGGCGAGTCCGGCAAGCTCGTCGAGTCGGGCGCGACGACGTACGGCGGCCGCTGGGTGGTGAACCCGTCGGGCGGCCTCATCTCCAAGGGCCACCCCCTGGGCGCGACGGGCCTGGCCCAGGCGGCCGAGCTGACGTGGCAGCTGCGCGGCGAGGCGGGGGCCAGGCAGGTGCCGGGGGCCGAGATCGGGCTTGCGCACAACATCGGTCTTGGCGGGGCGGCCGTGGTGACGCTGCTGCGGCGCTAGTTCCCGCCGGATACGGCAGGGGCTGGATACGGCAGGTCAGGGGACCTAGGTCCCCTGACGTATGCCGCATACACCGAAACCCCGATGCGCATTGTCAGTGGCAGCTGAGAGCATGCCTGTCATGGTTCAAGCCGCCTCCGGCACTTACATATCCGCCCCGCCCCGGAAGGGGCCCGCCACCTGGGCCGTGGTCCTCGCCGCCTGCGCAGGCCAGTTCCTGGTCGTCCTCGACGTCTCGGTCGTGAACACCGCACTGCCCTCCATGCGGTCGGACCTCGGCCTCAGCGCGATCGGCCTGCAGTGGGTGGTCAACGCCTACTCCATCGCCTTCGCCGGGTTCATGCTGCTCGGCGGCCGGGCCGGCGACCTCTTCGGGCGCAAGCGGATGTTCCTGGTGGGGCTCGGCCTCTTCACCGCGGCCTCGCTCGCGGGCGGTCTCGCGCAGGAGGACTGGCAGCTGCTCGTGGCACGGGCAGTGCAGGGCCTGGGCGCGGCCGTGCTCGCGCCGTCCACCCTGACCATCCTCACTTCCGCGGTGCCCGAGGGCCCCGCCCGGGTGCGGGCGATCGGGACCTGGGCGGCGGTCGGCGCGGGCGGCGGCGCGGCGGGCGGACTCGTCGGCGGCGTACTGACCGACCTGCTGTCGTGGCGCTGGGTCCTGCTCATCAACGTGCCGATCGGCGCGCTGGTGATCGCGGCCGGTGTGGCGTGGCTCAGCGAGAGCCGGGCCGGTGAGGGCCGCAGGCTCGATCTGCCGGGCGCCGTCCTGGTCACGGCGGGCCTGGCGACGCTCGCGTACGGCATCGTGCAGACGGAGGCGGAGGGCTGGACGGCCTCCGCCACGCTGGTACCGCTGGTCGCGGGACTGCTGCTGCTCCTGCTCTTCCTGCTCGTCGAGGCGCGGACGAAGACGCCGCTGATGCCGCTGAAGCTGTTCCGCGTACGGTCCGTCTCGGCGGCCAACGCGGCGATGTTCATCTGCGGCGGGGCCATGTTCGCCATGTGGTTCTTCATGACGCTGTACGCGCAGAACGTGCTCCACTACTCGCCGCTGAAGGCCGGCCTCGCCCTCGTCCCCAGCTCGCTCAGCGTCGTCATCGGCTCCAAGGTGGCGCCGGGCATGATGCGGCGGATCGGCGCGAAGAACGTGTCGGTCCTCGGCATCGTGATCTCCGCGGCCGGCTTCGGCTGGCAGTCGACGATCACCTCCGACGGCGCGTACATCACTTCGATCATGCTGCCCGGCATGCTGATGATGCTCGGCGCGGGCCTCGCCTCGACCCCGCTTGCCTCGCTTGCCACTTCGGGCGCGGATCCGGGCGATGCCGGCCTGGTGTCCGGCCTCATCAATACGTCGCGGACGATGGGCGGGGCGCTCGGGCTCGCGGTCCTGTCGACCGTGGCGGCCTCGCGGGCGGGGGAGTCCGGCGGGACCGAGGCGCTGACTCAGGGCTATGCGGCGGCGTTCCGGGTGAGTGGATTCATCCTGCTCGGCGGGGTGTTGGTGACGCTGCTGTGGATGCCGCGGGCCGGGCAGCGAGCGCCGGAGAGCAGCCGGAGAACGCCTGAAGAGGCTGACGCGGTACCTGCCGAGAGCTGAGGCAACGGTTTCGGACCCCCATGGACTCTTTGAAGCAAGGAGGTATTCATGGGGGAGCAACTGGGAGCCGCGGACGATGAGTTCCACGGCTTCGTGAACAGCCGCTGGTCGCGGCTGATGCGCACGGCGTTCCTGCTGACAGGTGACAGGCACGCCGCCGAGGACCTGGTGCAGTCGTCCTTGGAGCGGGCCTATGTGTCCTGGCGCAAGGTGATCAAGGCCGACGACCCGGACTCGTACGTCCGGCGCATCATGGTCAACACCCATGCCCGCGGCCACCGCAGAAAGCTCAAGGAATTCCTGTCGGCGCGCGACGCCCCGTCCTTGGCGGAGCAGTCCGAGAGCGCCGAAGTGACCGACCGGATCACCCAGGCCGACGACCGCTCGATGCTGCTGCGCGCCCTGGCCCAACTGCCGCCCAGACAGCGGCAAGCGGTCGTCCTGCGCTACTGGGAGGACCTGACCGAGTCCCAGACGGCCCTCACCATGGGCTGCTCCGTGGGCTCGGTGAAGAGCAATGCGGCGAAGGGGATCGCGAAACTTCGGGCGATACCCGGCCTCGCGGAGATGGTGGCCAGCGGAGGGAAGAAGCGATGAGCGGGGAACGGCACACGATGGTGGAGCGGGACATCGCCCTCCTCCTTGCGGACGCGGCGGATGAGGTCGAACCCGGCATAGCGCCGTACCAGGCGGTGGTGCGCGGGGGTAAGCGCCGCCGGGCGAGGCGGCGTTGGGCGGTGGGGGCCGCGGCGGCGCTGGTGATCGCGGGGTCCGCGGGGTCGCTTGCGCTGGCCGAGGGGGTGGGGCGGGACCAGGGGCGGGTGGCGGAGCAGCCGGCTTCGCCGGAGGAGCGGCATGTGTACGACCCGGCGCGCGCCCTGCTGACGGAGCTGCGCGACGAGCGGGGGACCGTCAAGGCCCGTGTGTACGCGGAGGTCTGGGGCGCTCCGCGGACCAAGGCCGAAGCCCGTGAGCAGCAGGCCCGGATGGTCCGGTACGGAGTGTGGGACGAGCGCAAGGCCGACCCGGTATCCGGAATCGGGAAGGGCTGGTCCTCCGCTGTCCTCATCGACGCCGAGACGGGCGGGCGCACGCCTCAGATGTTCGGTGTCGTGGACAAGGAATCCGAGTCGGGGACCGAGGGCTACACGAGTGCGACGCTGCGGTCGCACGGGTCCCGGCTGACCATGGGACGAGCCACCAGCGACGTGCGGCGCATCCGGTTCGAGTACGAGAGGGGAAACGTGGAGCCGAAGGTGCAGAAGGTCACCGGTTCCAAGAGGAGCTGGTTCGCGCTGGTCGAGGACGGCCCGGAGAGCAAGGGAAAGCTTCGACAGGTCCGGGTGTTCCTGCGGGACGGCACGTCCAAGGTGCTGGTGAAGTGACGTCGGGACGACCGGCAGCTCAGAGCCACCCCCGCTGCCGAGCCTCCCGCACCGCCTCCATCCGGTTCCGCGTCCCCGTCTTCCCGATGGCCGCCGACAGATAGTTCCGCACCGTCGACTCCGACAAGTGCAGCTTGCCCGCGATGTCGGCGACGGTCGCGCCGTCCACCGAGGCCTTCAGGACGTCGCACTCGCGCTCGGTGAGGGGGTTGGGGCCCGCGCTCAGGGCGGCAGCCGCCAGCGCCGGGTCGATCACCGTCTCGCCCCGCAGCACCTGACGGATCGCCTCGGCCAGGTCCTCCACCGGGCCGTCCTTGACCAGGAATCCCGCCGCGCCCGCGTCCATGGCACGGCGCAGATAGCCGGGGCGGCCGAAGGTGGTGAGGATCAGGACGCGGCAGTCGGGGCACTCCTCGCGCAGGTCGGCCGCCGCGTCCAGGCCGCTGCGGCCGGGGAGTTCGATGTCGAGGAGGGCCACGTCGGGGCGTGCGGTGAGCGCGGCGTCCACGATCTTGTCGCCTGCCGAGACCTGGGCGACGACCTCGATGTCGTGCTCCATCCCGAGCAGCAGGGCGAGGGCGCCGCGCATCATGCCCTGATCCTCGGCGAGCAGGACTCTGATCATCGCGGGCGTTCCTCCTGGGTCATCGCGGGTCTTCGGCCGGTGCGTCGCCGGTCACGGGAGCGGGGTCCCGGCCGGCCCCGGACATGTCCAAGTCCACCACGTCTATGGGCAGCTGGGCCGTGACCCGGAATCCCCGTTGTGGCGCGGCGCCCGACTGCAGCGTGCCGCCGGCTGCCACGAGACGTTCGGTCAGGCCCGTCAGACCGTTGCCGGGCGGGGCCGAGCCTACGCCGCGTCCGTCGTCCGTGACCGTCAGACGGACCCGGCCGGGTGTGCCCACGACCTCTATCTCGCACTGGGTCGCGCCGCTGTGCCGGACCGCGTTGGTCACGGACTCGCGCACCACCCAGCCGAGGAGCGCCGCGGCCTGCGGCGCGAGCGGCGGCCCCGATTGCCGGACGACCGATTCGATCCCGGCGGCCGCGAGTGCGTCCCGGGCACGGTCGAGTTCTGTGGCGAGGCTGCCCTCCCGGTAGCCGGTGACCGCCTCGCGGATCTCGGTGAGCGCCTGCCGGCCGATGGACTCGATGTCGGTGACCTGGGCGAGCGCTCCGTCCAGGTCGCGCGGGGCGAGCCGGCGGGCGGCCTCCGACTTCACGACGATGACGGAAAGGGTGTGACCGAGCAGATCATGCAGATCGCGGGAGAACCGAAGCCGTTCCTTCTCGACGGCCACGCGGGCCAATTCCTGCCGGGTTTCCCGGAGTTCGACGACGTTCTCGGAGAGGGCGAGGATCGCGGCGGTGACGATTCCGGACAGGAGCGTCCCGTAGCCGGAGGCGATCGCGCCCCACGCGTCATGGTCGCGCAGCGCGGCGGTCAGGGCCGCGGTGCAGGCCAGCACGAGGACCGTCCCCCCGAGCCGCCGCCCTCGCAGCACCGCGCCGCAGGCCAGCGAGAGGAGGGGGAAGAGCGCGAGCCAGGCCCCGCCGTAGCCGATGCCGAGGCCCGCCGTGACGACGGCCATCCCGGACAGGGCGACGTAGGTCCACCAGCCGTTCCGGCGGTACGGGTCGAAGGCGCTGAACACCACGGAGACGTAAAGGGAGTTGAAGATCAGCAGTCCGGCCCCGCCGACCCACGGGTTGGGCGTCTCGCCCCGGACGACGTTGGAGAGGGCGCCCATGCCGAGCAGCAGCCAGGGCAGGAAGGCATAGGCGCTGCGCGGACCGGGGCGTGCCGCTCGCCAGCCGCGGGGCCTTCCGGTCTTCGAGGCTTCCGGAGCCTCCGGCGTCCCCTGCGTCATCGCTGCCCTCTCCGTGCCCGGCACACCCTGGCGCGTCATCGTGCTCACACAGTCCTGGCGGCCCGACGGTACGACATCACCGCGTACCAGCCGAAGAGAAGCAGCCATCCCATGAGGATCGTCACCGTGCCGAGGCCGGGAGCGTGGCCGTTGGTGGTCTGCCAGCCCAGATCGGCGAAGCGGTGGGTCGGAGTGAAGTCGGACAGCGAGCGCAGCCAGCCGGGGAACATGTCGATGGGGAACCACAGTCCGCCCACGATCGAAAGCCCCAGGTTGCAGGCCGTGTTCACGACACCGGTGGTCGCTCCGGTCAGCCGGTACCCATTGCCCAGGCCGAGCATCGTGAACGGCAGGGCGCCCAGCCACAGCAGGAGCGTGAGGACGATCCACTGCCAGGCTTCGAGCCGGACGCCGTTGACGAGAGCGCCCGCCGTGAACACCGCCACGATTGCGGGCAGCACGATCACCGAGCCGGTGAGTGCGCGTCCCGCCACCACCTGGCGCGGAGACATCGGAGTGACGCGCAGCTGCCGCAGCCAGCCGACCGTCTTGTCCTCGGCGACGGCGCCTCCGGTGCTCAGGGCCGCACCGAGGGCTCCGTACGCGGCCATGCCCACCATCGATGCGGTCTTCCACTCGGTCTCGACCGAACCGAGGTTGGTGAACAGGAGGTACATCAGGACCGGCATGCCGATACCGAAGAACACGAAGCCGAAGTCCCGCAGGGTCCGGCGCACTTCGAGCTTGGTGTATTCGAACAACATCAGACCGTCTCCTTCAGATTCGTACGGGCCAGGTCCATGGGGGCGGGAGCGGCGTGCTCCGCGTCGGCGGCGGCGGTGAGCGCCAGGAATGCGTCGTCGAGGGAGGCCGGGGTGACCTCGAGGCCGCGGATCGCGCCGAGTTCGGCCAGGGCGATCACCGTGGCGTCGGAGTCGTCCGTGCTCAGGCGGGCGCGGTCGCCCCTGATCTCCGTGGCGACCACACCGGGCAGCGTGCTCAGCCAGGCCGAGCCGCGGCCGGCGAGGTCGAAGGAGACGAAGGTGCCGCCGCTCGCGCGCTTGAGGTCCTGGCCGCTGCCGTCGGCGACGACCCGGCCGTGGTCGATGACGACGATGCGGTCCGCGTGGTCGTCGGCCTCCTCCAGGTAATGCGTGGAGAACAGCACGGTGTTGCCGCGTGCCGCATAGCTCCGCATCGAGGCCCAGAAGGCGTGCCGCGCCTCGACGTCGAGTGCCGCGGTCGGCTCGTCGAGGACGATCAGTTCGGGGTTTCCGGCGAGCGCCACGGCGAAGCGGACGCGCTGGGACTGGCCGCCGGAGAGCCTGTCGACCCGGCGGTCCGCGAGCTCGCTGATGCCGGCGAGTTCGAGGGCCTCGGCGACGGGCATCGGGTTCGGGTACGTACGCGCCACGAAGGTCACCAGTTCGCGCACCGTCACCCGGGGGATGACCCGCCCGTCCTGCAGCATGGCGCCCACCCGCCCGGAGCGGACGGCCTTTTCGGCGCTGGTGCCGAAGAGCTGGACCGTGCCCGTGTCGGGCAGGTTCAGGCCGAGGAGGAGGGAGATGGCGGTGGACTTGCCGGCGCCGTTGCGGCCGAGCAGTGCGACGGTCTCGCCGCGGTGGAGGTCCAGGTCGATACCGTCGACGGCACGCACGGTGCCGGCGTTGAAGGTCTTGACGACGCCGCTGAGGTGCACAGCGATGGCGCTGCCCGAGCTTCCCCCGTCGGGTCGGGACGCTGTCTTGCCCGTGGTCGTTTCCATGCCCAAGACGCTACGGAGATCCCCACGGTGGCGGCAGATTCGGCTGTCAGGTCTTGCGCAGGACAAATGTCATGGGTGGCACGGGCGGGCCGCCCGTCACCGAATCTGACATTCCGTCAGACAGACGTCTTCACAAGTCCCAAGCCCTGCGTTATACATGGGGATCACTGGCCTAGAACGCGTTCTAGAACGGTTCAGGAGCGGTCCTGGAACGGGGAGTTGGGCCGGTCACAAAACGACCTCGGTGCGGCCGACGGTGCGGACGGCCGCACCGAGGTCTTCCACGTACGACCACCGCACGTCCCGAGCAACGAGGAGCCACGTCCACATGCCCATTGATGCCGCAAAGGCCGTAGCCTCCGAGCCCCGCAGCACCAGCATCGCCTGGGATCACAAGGACATCCAGCTCTACCACCTCGGCCTCGGCGCGGGCATCCCGGCAACCGACCCGGACGAGCTGCGCTACACCCTCGAGTCCAAGCTGCATGTGCTGCCCAGCTTCGCGACGGTGGCGGGCGGCGGCATGGCCGCGGCGGGCGGGCTCTCGGCCCCCGGCATCGACGTGAACCTCGCGCACGTCCTGCACGGCGGCCAGAAGGTCACCCTGCACCGGCCGATTCCCGCGCAGGGCAAGGCGGTTCAGACCTCGACGATCCCGGCCGTGTACGACAAGGGCAAGGCCGCGGTGATCGTGATGCGCTCCGACGTCGCGGACGACGAGGGCCCGCTGTGGACCTGCGACACCCAGATCTTCGTACGCGGCGAGGGCGGCTTCGGCGGCGACCGCGGCCCCTCCACGCGCAGCGAACTGCCCGAGCGGGCCCCGGACAGGACGGCTCTGCGGCCGGTCCGTGAGGAACTCGCCCTGCTCTACCGCCTCTCCGGCGACTGGAACCCACTGCACGCCGACCCCGAGTTCGCCAAGCTGGCCGGCTTCGACAAGCCGATCCTGCACGGCCTGTGCACGTACGGCATCACGCTGAAGGCCGTCGTCGACACGGTGCTCGGCGGCGATGTCTCCCGGGTCAAGTCGTACGGCACGCGGTTCGCCGGAATCGTCTTCCCGGGCGAGACGCTGCGGATCCGGATGTGGGAGACCGAGGGGCAGGTCCAGGTGTCGGTCACCGCCGTCGAGCGCGAAGACGCTCCGGTCCTGGCCGACACGGTCGTCGAGTTCTCCTGACCGGCAACACCCGCACACCACACATGACTTCAGTCTCCGCATCCTGAGTAATCCCTGAAGGGAGCCGCACCATGCGCGCAGCCGTACTGCACGAGATAGGGCAGGACAAGCTCGAAGTCCTCGACGACATGGAGACCACGGGCTTCGGGCCCGGCAAGGTCAAGATCCGGGTACGGGCCACCGGCCTGTGCCACTCGGACCTCTCCGCGATGAGCGGCGTGCTGCCGCAGCCCGGCCCGTTCGTCCCCGGCCACGAAGGCGCGGGCGAGATCATCGACGTCGGCGACGGCGTGACCAGCGTCAAGCCGGGCGACCGCGTGCTGATCTGCTGGCTGCCCGCCTGCGGTGAGTGTGCGGCCTGCAAGCGCGGCCAGACCCAGCTCTGTCTCGCCGGCTTCATGAACGCCGGCGTCCCCAACTTCAAGCGCGCCGGCAGCGACATCTTCGGCTTCGCCGGCACCGGCACCTTCGCCGAGGAGGTCGTGGTCGACGCGCGCTGCGCCGTGCCGATCCCCGACGACGTGCCCTTCGACATCGCGGCCCTCATCGGCTGCGGCGTGACCACGGGTCTCGGCGCGGCCGTCAACACCGCGAAGGTGGAGGCCGGTTCGTCCGTCGCCGTCATCGGCTGCGGCGGCGTCGGCATCTCCGCGATCCAGGGCGCCCGGCTCAAGGGCGCGGCCCAGATCGTCGCCGTCGACCCGGTGGAGTCGCGGCGCGAGTCCGCCCTCAAGTTCGGCGCCACGGAGGCCGTTTCGCCGGACGACCTCGACGACGCCAAGCAGCGGATCACCGCGGGCGAGGGCTTCGACTACGTCTTCGAGGTCGTCGGCAAGTCCGTCACCGCCCGCAAGGCGTACGAGACGACCCGGCGCGGCGGCACGCTCTGCGTCGTGGGCGCGGGCGCGCTCGACGACTTCCTGCAGCTCAACATGTTCGAGCTGTTCTTCGACGAGAAGCGGATCCTGCCCTCCATGTACGGCGGCGGGGACGTCCTCACCTCGTACGAGCGCTCCATCGCGCTGTGGCGGGCGGGCCGGATCGACCTGGCCGGGCTGATCACACACCGGGTGCAGCTCGGCGAGATCAACGAGGCCCTCGATCAGATGCGTACGGGTGTCGCCCTGCGCACCTGCATCGAGATCTGACCCCGGCCGTCCGACCTCAACTGTCTGACGCCAACTGATCGGAACGGAGAGGACATTCATGTCACAGCCGCTTGCGGGTCTGTCCGCAATCGTCACCGGCGCGGGCCGCGGACTCGGCCGCGCCGAGGCGCTCGAGCTCGCCCGCCTCGGGGCGAGCGTCGTCGTCAACGACTTCGGGCAGCCAGGCCGTGACGGCTCGGGCGAGGCCGACGCGACCCCGGCCGAGCAGGTCGCGGCCGAGATCCGCGAGGCGGGCGGCCAGGCGGTCGCGCACCTGGGGGACGTCGCCGACTACGAACAGGCCCGCGGCCTGGTCCAGTTGGCGATCGACACCTACGGCAAGCTCGACATCCTGGTCAACAACGCGGGCATCCTGCGCGACCGCATGATCTTCTCCATGTCCGAGGCGGAGTGGGACACGGTGATCCATGTCCACCTCAAGGGTCACTTCAACACCACCCACTTCGCCTCGGTCCACTGGCGCGAACGCTCCAAGGCGGCGGGCGCCCCGGTCTACGGCCGCGTCATCAACACCTCCTCGGAGGCGTTCCTGGCGGGCTCGGCAGGCCAGCCCAACTACGCGGCTGCGAAGGGCGGAATCGTAGGCCTGACGACGTCGACGGCGCTCGCGCTCGGCAAGTACGGCGTGACGGCGAACGCGATCTGCCCGCGGGCCCGCACCCGGATGACGGAGGACGTCTTCGCCGGATTCCAGGAGCCCTCGGGCGACCAGCTGGACCCGCTGGCCCCCGAGCACGTGTCCCCGCTGGTCGGCTATCTCGCCGCCCCGGCGGCCGCCAAGGTCAACGGCCAGCTGCTCGTGGTGCACGGCGGCATGGTCGCGGTCGTGGAACGCCCCAAGGTAGCGGCGAAGTTCGACACGGCGAAGGACGCCTTCACCTTCGACGAGCTGGACGAGCTGATCACTCCGTACTACGAGGACAAGCCGCCGAACCAGACGTTCGCGGCGTCGGAGGTCCTCGGTCTCAAGCACGGCTAGCTGAAAAGGGGGTTCGGGGCCCAGGCCCCGAACCCCCTTTTGCAGGAAAGCCAATGTGCAGGAAAGCTAAGCAGCCCGGGTCTCCTCCGCCGGACGGCGGTGGCGGCCGTGTGGGTCGCTGCCTTCTTCTTGTGCGGAGGCCGGCCCGCGGTGCTTGCCGTGCCCCGTCTCGTTCTTCGCCGCCCCCTGCTCGAAGGCGTCTGCGCTGTTCTCGGTCATCGGATACGTCACCCCGTACGAAGATCGCTAAAACTCAGCCCGCCGAGTTTAACCACCCGACGGGCGGCCCTTCAGCGGCGCCTGCTGCAGGGGTACGGGCCGCGGCGCGGCGGCGGCAGCGGGCGGATCCGGCGTTGCCCCGACCTCGGGCACGCCCTCCGCCGAAGCCGCTGCAGGCGGGGTCTCGGCCGGCGTGACCCGAGCCACGCCGCAGGCCACGTCCCCGGCGACGTACGGCAGTTGAAGCAGGCCGTCCCGCCCCCACAGCCCCGTCCCCGCGAGCCACCCCTCGGGCCCCGCCACCTGATGCAGCGTCCGGTCCGCCGGGCGCCAGAGCCCGAGCCAGGTGCCCGCCGCCCCGTCGATCCGCAGCGCCACCGCGCACTGCTCGGGCATCAGCATCTGCCCGGGCTGTATGGCGAAGGGCGTCACCGCGCAGTCCGCGAGCCGCAGGCACTCCGGGAAGCGGATGGGCAGGGTGGAGCCGAGCACGCCCCAGCCGAGCAGGTCGTGCCCCGGCGCGTCCGAGCGGACCAGGATCAGACCGCCGGCCGGATCGGCAAGCAGCAGCCGGTCGTTGCTGTCGTCCGCGATCTGCAGCAGCGGCGACACCTCGCCGCACCGCTCCAGGTCGATCGCGACCGTCTTCGTGCGGCCGTCCACCTCCTGGTCGAGCGCGAGCATCCGCCCGGTGGTGTCCAGCCAGACCCCGCCCGAGCAGCGCCCGGGCACCTCGGCGACGTGCTCGGGCCCGAAGGCGCCGCCCGCCACCTGCCAGACGGAGCTGGAGAGTTCACCGACCGCGAGGGCGTACGCACAGTCACCTGTCGGCGCCGGCGGCAGCAGCACCAGCGACCCGCATTCCACGGCGCCCAACGGGAGTTCACCCGTGCCGGGACCCGTCGGATACAGCAGCGAGAACAGGTGCCGCCCGTCCACCCGGCGGTGCACCAGAACCCTGCCGTCGGCCATCGGCAGCACCCCGGTGCCCGGCTCCTCCGGCTGGGCGAGCGGCAGGGTCACCGCGTACGGCTCGGGGCCGCCCAGGGTCCAGCGCTCCGCGACCCAGACCTCGCCGGTGTCTCCGGCGGGGGCGAGCCGTGCCGCGTAGGACCCGTCCATGGCGATCGTGAGCTGTGTCGTCGGGCTCGTCGGGCTCGTCGAGCTCGCGACGGACGGGGCTGTTGTGACCGTCGTGGTCGTCATGTCCAGCCGTCACCTCCGGAGGTGAAGCTAGTTTTCGCACGCCCTGCCGTGGCACCAGGCGCCCCCACTTCACACATAAGGGTGGCCATGTCCTGATTCGCCTGTGGGGGAGGTGGCGGGTGTGCTGAGCCGGGGGCGATTGCGTTCACTGAGGCAAAGCGGCTTAAGGTAAGGGGTACCTAACTTTTAGCTGTCCCGTGCTAGCTGTCTTCCTGATGGAGCCCTGATGTCCCTACGCCGCCGCGGCACCGCAGCCGTTGCCATAGCCGTCGCCGCCGCACTCGCTCTCGGCGCCTGCTCCGCCGACGAGGGCGGCAAGGGCACCGGCCAGGGCAAGGACGCCGGCAACGGCAGCAAGTCCGTCGCCCAGGGCGGCGAGGACTTCGCGAAGGCCGCCGAGGACACCGCGAAGATGGGCACCACCGCGAAGCCCGGCGAGTTCCCGCGCACCATCGCGCACGCGATGGGCAAGACCGAGCTGAAGGCCAAGCCCGAGCGGGTCGTCGTCCTGGACGTCGGCGAGCTCGACAACGTCGCCTCGCTCGGCATCAAGCCGGTCGGCTACGCCCCCACCGAGGGCGACGACGGCGTCCCGGAGTACCTGAAGAAGGACGCGGGCAGCCCCAAGAACGTGGGCACGATCAACTCCCTCAACCTAGAGGCGATCGCCGCCCTCAAGCCCGACCTGATCCTGGGCAGCGAGCTGCGCGCGGCCAAGATGTACCCGCAGCTCGCCAAGATCGCGCCGACCGTCTTCTCCATCCGTCCGGGCTTCACCTGGAAGGAGAACTACCTGCTGAACGCCGCCGCGCTGGACGAGCAGGCCGCGGCGAAGGCCAAGCTGGCGACGTACGAGGAGAAGGCGAAGAAGCTCGGCGCCGACCTCGGCGAGAAGAAGCCGACCGTCACGATGCTGCGCTACATGCCGGACCGCATCCGCCTGTACGCGGGCGCCTCGTTCATCGGCACGATCCTCAAGGACGTCGGCATCGAGCGGCCGAAGAACCAGCAGATCAACGACCTCGCCACCGAGATCAGCCCCGAGAAGATCGACGAGGCGGACGCCGACTGGATCTTCACCGGCGTCTACGGCGACGTGCACAAGACCAAGCGGGACACCGCCGAGGACAACCCGCTCTGGAAGAAGCTCGGCGCGGTCAAGAAGGGCCAGGCCAAGGACGTACCGGACGAGACCTGGTACCTCGGCCTCGGTGTGACGTCGGCCGACACGGTCCTGGACGACCTGCGCGGATTCCTGGTCAAGTAACCGCACAACGCAGCAGCCCAGGCGGGGCACGGGGGAAGGTAGCCTTGACCCGTGCCCCGTCTGTCTGAAGTCATCGCCGAGCTCGACGCCCTGTGGCCCCCCGAGCGGGCCGAGCAGTGGGACGCCGTGGGCACGGTCGTCGGCTACCCGGACGCCGAGGTCACGCGCGTACTGTTCGCCGTCGACCCCGTCCAGGACATCGTCGACGAGGCGATCAAGCTCGGCGCGAACCTCCTGGTCACGCACCACCCGCTGTATCTGCGCGGGACGACCACGGTCGCGGCCGGTCACTTCAAGGGCCGGGTCGTGCACGACCTGATCAAGAACGACATCGCGCTGCACGTCGCCCACACCAACGCCGACACCGCGGACCCCGGAGTCTCCGACGCCCTCGCGGGCGCCCTGGATCTTCGGGTCGTACGTCCCCTCGTCGCGGACGCCTCCGACCCGACGGGCCGCCGCGGCCTCGGCCGGATCTGCGAGCTCGACCACCCGCTGACCCTCGCCGAGTTCGCCGCGCACGCCGCGAAGCGCCTGCCGGCCACCGCGCAGGGGATCCGCGCCGCAGGGGATCCGGACGCGGTCGTACGTACGGTCGCGGTGAGCGGCGGCTCGGGCGACAGCCTCTTCGACGCCGTGCGCGCCGCGGGCGTCGACGCCTTCCTCACCGCCGACCTGCGCCACCACCCGGTCTCCGAGGCCACCCAGCACTCACCTCTCGGCCTGGTCGACGCCGCCCACTGGGCGACCGAATGGCCCTGGTGCGAGCAGGCCGCAGCCCAGCTCGACGAGATTTCCGACCGTCACGGATGGGGCCTTCGGGTCCATGTCTCGAAGACGGTCACGGACCCATGGACCGCCCACGCGGCGTCCGCCTTCGCAGTTCCCACCGATTCATCTGGAGCCCCCAACTGAACGCCGCGCCCGCCGACCAGATCCGACTCCTCGACGTCCAGGCCCTCGACGTACGCCTGCAGCAGCTGGCGCACAAGCGCAAGGCCCTGCCCGAGCACGCCGAGATCGAGTCGCTGACCAAGGACCTCACGCAGCTGCGTGACCTCCTCGTCGCCGCCCAGACCGAGGACGGCGACTGCGCCCGTGAGCAGACCAAGGCCGAGCAGGACGTGGACCAGGTGCGCCAGCGCGCCGCCCGCGACCAGCAGCGCCTGGACTCCGGCGCGATCACCTCGCCGAAGGACCTGGAGAACCTGCAGCGCGAGATCGCCTCACTCGCCAAGCGCCAGGGCGACCTGGAGGACGTCGTCCTCGAGGTGATGGAGCGCCGCGAGTCCGCGCAGGAGCGGGTCGTCGAGCTGACCGAGCGCGTCTCCTCGGTCCAGTCGAAGATCGACGACGCCACTGCCCGCCGTGACGCCTCCTTCGAGGAGATCGACGGCGAGAACACCACGGTCACCAAGGAGCGCGAGGTCGTCGCCGGCTCCGTACCGGCCGACCTGCTGAAGCTCTACGACAAGCTCCGCGAGAAGGAGGGCGGCGTGGGTGCGGCGAAGCTCTACCAGCGCCGCTGCGAGGGCTGCCGCCTGGAGCTCAACATCACCGAGGTGAACGAGGTCAAGGCCGCCGCCCCCGACGCGATCGTGCGCTGCGAGAACTGCCGCCGGATCCTGGTCCGCACCTCGGAGTCCGGCCTGTAATGCCGAAGTTCGTCATCGAGGCAGACGGCGGGTCCCGGGGCAACCCGGGGCCCGCGGGCTATGGGGCCGTCGTCATCGACGCGGTGACCGGCGAGGCGCTCGCCGAGGCCGCCGAGTACATCGGGGTCGCCACCAACAACGTCGCCGAGTACAAGGGCCTCGTCGCCGGGCTCAAGGCCGCCAAGGCCATCGACCCGGACGCGCAGATCCACGTCCGGATGGACTCCAAGCTCGTCGTCGAGCAGATGTCCGGCCGCTGGAAGATCAAGCACCCGGACATGAAGCCGCTCGCCGCCGAGGCCGGGCGGGTCTTCCCTGCGTCGCAGGTGACGTACGAGTGGATCCCGCGCGAGAAGAACAAGTACGCAGACCGCCTCGCCAACGAGGCCATGGACGCGGGCAAGTTGGGCAAGCAGTGGTCGCCGTCGAACTCCACGGCGGAGCTGGACGCCCGGGCCGCGCGCAACGTGGCCTCAGCTCCCGCTGCCGGTCCGGTGGGCGACCAGGCGGCGGGCGCGGCGAAGGCACGGGCCGCGCTGTCGGGGGCGCGGGGTTCCGGCTCTGATGCCGCAGATACGTCGACGGGTGTGGCTTCTGCCGGTACGTCGACGGCGGTTGCCGAACAGCCCGGCACGCCCCCGGTCGGCTGGGCCGCCCCCGCAGACCTCGGCACCCCCGCCACCTTCGTCCTGCTGCGGCACGGCGAGACCGCGCTCACGCCCGAGAAGCGGTTCTCCGGCAGCGGTGGCTCGGACCCCGAGCTGTCCGCGGTGGGCCGCCGCCAGGCCGACGCGGTCGCCGCATCCCTCGCCGCGCGCGGCACGATCCAGGCGATCGTCAGCTCCCCGCTCAAGCGCTGCCGCGAGACGGCCGAGGCGGTCGCCGCCAAGCTGGGCCTCGACGTGAGTGTCGAACAGGGCCTGCGCGAAACGGACTTCGGGGCCTGGGAGGGTCTCACCTTCGCCGAGGTCCGCGAGCGGTATCCCGACGACCTGGACGCCTGGCTGGCCTCGCCGAAGGCGGCCCCCACGGGCGGTGGCGAGTCGTTCGCCCAGGTCTCCCGGCGCGTCTCGACGGCCCGCGACAAGCTCACCGAGCGGTACGCGGGGCGCACGGTGCTCCTGGTCACCCACGTCACACCGGTCAAGACGCTGATCCGCCTCGCGCTCGGCGCCCCGCCGGAGTCGCTGTTCCGGATGGAGCTCTCGGCGGCGTCGCTGTCGGCGGTGGCGTACTACGCGGACGGGAACGCCTCCGTCCGCCTCCTGAACGACACCTCGCACCTGCGCTGAACCGCGCGCCGAACGCAGCGGAACGGCCCCTTCCCGCCAGGCGGGAAGGGGCCGTTCCACTGCGCGTTCAGCCTCGCAGGGCGGCGGCCTCGCGGGCCAGCTTCTCCACGCGGGCCCAGTCCTTGGCCGCGATCGCGTCGCCGGGCAGCATCCAACTGCCGCCCACGCAGCCGACGTTCTTCAGCGCCAGGTACGACGGCGCGGACGCCAGCCTGATCCCGCCCGTCGGGCAGAACCGGGCCTGCGGGAGCGGACCCCCGAGGGACTTCAGATAGGCCGTGCCGCCGGCCGCCTCGGCCGGGAAGAACTTCATCTCGCGCACACCGCGTTCGAGCAGCGCGACCACCTCGGAGGTGGTCGAGACGCCCGGCAGGAAGGGCACGCCGGAGCCCTTCATCGAGTCGAGCAGCTGGTCCGTCCACCCGGGGGAGACCAGGAAGCGGGCGCCCGCAGCAACCGACTCCTCGACATTCACGGGGGATATGACGGTCCCCGCGCCGACCACGGCGTCCGGCACCTCGGCCGCGATCGCCCGGATCGCGTCGAGCGCCGCGGGCGTACGCAGCGTGACCTCGATGGCGGGCAGCCCACCGGCGACGAGGGCGCGCGCGAGCGGGACGGCGTCGGACAGCTCCTCGACGACCACGACGGGCACGACGGGGGCGAGGTCCAGGACAGAGGAGGAGGAAGTCATGCCCCCATCCTGCCTGGGCCTATGCAGCATGCGCAAAGACCGTTGCGCATGCTGCAACGCCATGCCTGAGGGTCAGTGAATCTCGGTCACGATCACGTCGAGCTGCCACGCCTTCCCGGCCTTCGCCGGAGCCTGCGCCTCCACCGCGAACCCGAGATCGCCGAGGGCCTCCACCAGCTCGGCGGGCCCGGCCGGCGCGGCACCGGCCTGCAGCAGATCGCGTACGAGCCGCCCCTTGGTCGCCTTGTTGAAGTGGCTGACCACGGACCGCTTCTCGACCCCGTTGACGATCTGGGACTGCAGCACCCGCACGGTCGCCGTACGTCCCGCGACCTCGCCCTTGGGCTTCCAGGCGTTGGCGTACGCGGACGAACGCAGGTCGAGCACAAGGCCGTCGCCCGCCGCCTCGGGCATGACCTCGGCCATCGGCGCGCGCCAGTACGCACCGAGCGCGCCCAGCCCCGGCAGCTTGACCCCCATCGAGCAGCGGTAGGAGGGAATCCGGTCGCCGATCCGCACCGCACCCCAGAGCCCCGAGAAGACGACCAGGGACTTGACGGCCCGCTTCTTCGCGGCGGTGTCGAGATCCGCGAGCCCCAGTGCGTCGTACAGCACACCGGTGTAGATCTCACCGGCCGGCCGGGCCCCGGCGTTCCGCAGCTCGGCGTTCTTGCCGACCTCCCCGGCCAGCCCCTCGCTCAGCCCGAGCACCTCACGCGCCTTGCCCTCGTCCGCGGCACACAGCTCGACCAACTCGTCGAGCACGGCGGCCCGCGCCTCGGTGAGTCCGGGCAGGGAAAGCCCCTCAAGCTTCAGCGGCGCTCCGCGCCCGGAGGAGGCCTTTCCCTCGGACGGCGGCAGAAGGACGAGCACGGGTTCTCCTTAGCGGGTGGTACGGGGGAGGGGTGCGGCCCCAGTGCAGGGTATCCGGCTGACCTTGCTTGCCCTCTTCAGCCCGTCCGGCGTTTGAGGACACCGCCCGCAGGGCGGAAGCCGGCGGCAGCCCGCGGCGGCAGCCGCTGATGTCACAGCCGGGAAGGGGCGGGTTGGGGGAAATGCCCCTACGCTCAGCAACATGCCCAGCCGCCACATGCGAGTGACAGGCGCAGCCGAGGCCACGCTGCGCACAGCCCTGACCGAGCTACGCACCAAGCTCGAGATCCCCCGCGACTTCCCACCGGAGGTCCTCGCGGAGGCGGCCCACGCCGCCAAGAACCCCCGCCTCCCCTCCAGCGACGCCACGGACATCCCCTTCTTCACGATCGACCCGCCCACGTCCACGGACCTGGACCAGGCGATGCACCTGGAGCGCCGCGGCAAGGGCTACCGGGTCCAGTACGCGATCGCGGACGTAGCGGCCTACGTCACCCCCGGCGGCCCCCTCGACCAAGAGGCCCACGCCCGCGTGACCACCCTCTACTTCCCCGACGAGAAGGTCCCGCTGCACCCGCCGACGCTCTCCGACGGCGCCGCGAGCCTGCTCCCCGACCAGACCTGCCCCGCCCTGCTCTGGACGATCGACCTCGACGGCGACGGCCGCAGGACGGACACCGACGTCCGCCGCGCCCTGGTCCGCAGCCGCGCCAAGCTCGACTACGACGGCGTACAGAAGGCCATCGACGCGGGCACCGCCGACGAACCCCTGGCCCTCCTCAAGGACATCGGCCTGCTCCGCGAACGCCTGGAGGTCGAACGCGGCGGCATCTCCCTCAACGTCCCCGAGCAGGAGATCGTCGAGCACGACGGGGTGTTCGAACTCGGCTACCGCGCCCCGCTCCCCGCCGACGGCTGGAACGCCCAGATCTCCCTGCTCACCGGCCAGGCGGCCGCCGACCTGATGACCGCGCACGGCACCGGCATCCTGCGCACCCTGCCCGCCGCCCCGGACGGCGCGGTCCGCCGCCTTCGCCGCTCGGCAAAGGCGTTGGGCATCGACTGGCCGCACCACGTGCCGTACTCGGAGGTCGTCCGCGCCCTCGACCCGCGCCAGGCCCACCACGCGGCCTTCCTCCAGGAGTGCACGACCCTGCTGCGCGGTGCGGGCTACACCGTCTTCACCGGCGGCAACGTCCCCGACCCGCACATCCACGCCGCCGTGGCGGCCGCGTACACGCACTGCACGGCCCCTCTGCGCCGTCTCGTCGACCGCTACGCCGGCGAGATCTGCCTGGCCGCGGTCGCGAACGAGGAACCGCCCGAGTGGGTCCTGTCCGCCCTCCCCGACCTCCCGAAGACGATGGCCGACGGCACCCGCCGCGCCAACGGCGTCGAGCGCGAATGCGTCGACATCGTCGAGGCGGCCCTGCTCAAGGACCGCATCGGCGAGGTCTTCGACGCCTACGTGGTGGACGTGAAGGACCACGAACCGGCCGTCGGCACCATCCACTTGAGGGACCCCGCGGTCATCGCCCGCATCGAGGGCGGCGAGTCGAAGCTCCCGCTCGGCGAGCGCCTGCGGGTCCGGCTCACGCAGGCCGATCCGGGATCGGCGAAGGTCCAGTTCGCGCCTGCCTGAGCGCGGCCACAAGGGCCCCCGGATCGTCCGCGTTGATACGGAGCACGCGCGCGTGCCCGACGGCACCGAGGGGACGTACGAAACGAGTGGGCCGCGCCAGCTCGACAGTGACCGTCGTCTGACTCCCGACGATCACATCCAGCGTCCCGTCCTCGCTCAACTCGAAGTGCCTGCCCGTGGGATAACGCCGGTCCACGCGCGCGTGCGCGATGTCATCGGCCGGTATCCGCAGGTCGAAGAGGGCCCCGTACCGAACCCTCAACGCCCCGTCCGCGCCCACCACATGGGGCCGGGTCACACAGGCGGCATGCAGACCGATCACCTGGATGATGGTGTACACGTCCACGAAGAGCAGCATCGCGTGCACGACCGGCCAGGGAATGAGCACGGCGAGCACGACGGTCTCGACGACGGCCACGAAGAGCAGCCCGTACAGCATCGCGGTCTGGGGACCCGTGTACGCGGCCGGGTGATCGCCCTCCCGCACCTCGTGCCGACGCCGCCCCACCCACAGGACCAGGCTGTACGCCGCCTTGAACTCGTGCACGGTGAGCCGGCGCAGGATCTGCAGGGCCCGCTTCCCCGTCATGCCAACCCCCGTGCGCGTACCACCAACGCCTCGATCATGCGGCGCACCACCTCGGCCTGAGCGGGCGCGAAGTCGGCCATGAAGGCCTCGCCGAAGGGGTGTTGCCTGTCCCGCTCCCCGGACGCGCCCATGAGCTTCACCAGCTCATCCGGCATATACGCGGCGAACTCGGCGGCGAGGGGCGCGATGCGGGGATCGTCCACGCCCGCCTCCGCCAGCTCGTCGAGCCTCGCGTACAACTCCTTTGACCGCGAGGCGAGTTCGGGATCCTCGGCCAGCGGGCGCAGGGCGTCGACGAGCCGGTCGCGCTCCGCGGGGTCGGCCATGCTGTCGAGCAGCACCAGATGCTCCCGGTCCTTCGCGGCCGTCCCCGAACCGGTCGCAGGGCCCAGCGCCCCGAGCAGCTCGGCGAGGCCGGGCGAGACCGGCCCCTCCGCGGGCAGCCGGCCCGCCCGCGCCTGGGCGAGCAGCACCTTGAGCCGGGCCCGCCGCTCCCGCAGCGCGTCCTCCTGCCGCGCGAGATCCGCGTCCAGCTCTTCAAGGACCTCCGCGAGCTCCTTGCCCTCGTCGTCCGCGAGCACGTCCCGGACCTCCCCGAGGCCGAGGCCCAGCTCGGTGAGGCGCTTGATCCGGGCGAGCTCGACGGCGTGCCGCAGGCCGTACTCGCGATAGCCGTTGGACCGCCGCTCGGGCTCGGGCAGCAGGCCCAGGTGGTGGTAGTGCCGCACGGCCCGCGAGGTCACCCCGGCGAGCGCGGCCAGTTCTCCGATCCGCATGCCTTCAGTAGAAACCTTGCCGCTGCGACAAGGTCAAGCGCATTCGGCCCCTGATCGTTGCGGGTACGATGGCGGCACGGCGGAAGAGCCGGCCGGGCGGCCGCGGCCATGACCTTCGGGTGATGGGCGAGGAACGTCCGGGCTCCACAGGGCAGGGTGGTGGCTAACGGCCACCCGGGGTGACTCGCGGGACAGTGCCACAGAAAACAGACCGCCGAGAGCTTCGGTTCTCGGTAAGGGTGAAACGGTGGTGTAAGAGACCACCAGCGCCTGAGGTGACTCAGGCGGCTAGGTAAACCCCACCTGGAGCAAGGTCAAGAGGGGCCCTGGAAACAGGACCCTGCGCGGATGACTGAGGGCTGCCCGCCCGAGTCCGCGGGTAGACCGCACGAGGCCGGCAGCAATGCCGGCCCTAGATGGATGGCCGCCTCCCCCTGGGCCGCAAGACCCTGGGGAGACAGAACCCGGCGTACAGGCCGACTCTTCCGCCCCTCGCCTCCCCGTGATGGGATGCGCCGGTGACATCGCACTCCCGTTCTCCCCTTCCCGTGCTCTCGCCGCAGGCCCTGCGCGCCCGTATCGAGCACTACTACGCCGCCGTGCCCCGCCTCTTCTCCGAGGTGGAGGACTTCGGGCCGCTGGAGCTGTTCGTACGCAAGGAGCCCGGCGCCCCCTTCTACGGAGGGCCCGACCACGCCCGGCCCGTCGGTACCGGGCCCCTCACGCTCGCCGACCTGGAGCGGGTGCGGGCCCGGCAGCGGGAGCGGGGTGTGCCGGAGGCCTTTGAGTGGGTGCAGGAGGTGCGGCCCGAGCTGCGGGGGCTCTTCGAGAGTGAAGGGCGGGCCGTGGCCGAGCGGCCGTTGATGGTGCTCGACCAGGACGTGGAGCTGTCTCCGCAGCCGCTCCCCGGCGGTGTGACGCTGCGTGCGCTGGACGCCGACGACCCGGCGCTGCCCGCTGCCCTCGCCCTCCCGCTCCTGGCCTTCGACGAGCCGGGGACCGCGGTCGGTCTCGCGGGGCCCGCCGAACTCGCGGCCGCAGCGAGGAAGTTGACCGACGACGGGACGGTCGGGACGCTTCTGCCCAGCATCAGGGCGGGCCACAAGGTCGTTGTCGCCGCCCTCGACTCCGACGGCACTCCGCTCGCGGCGGGCCAGTACCACCCGGCGGTCGGTGCCGCCGAGCTCGGCGGTGTCGGCACGCTGCCCACCGCGCGGCGGCAGGGCCTGGCCGCCGCTCTCACGGTGGCCCTCGCCGAGCATGCCCGTGAGCACGGGGTGCAGACCGTGTTCCTCGCGTACGCCCTGGAGACCGTGGCCCGGCTCTACGCACGGCTGGGCTTCCGTCTCGCGGGCACCACCCTGCTGGTCCACGGGCAGCCCGCCCGCGGCGCCTGATCCCGTTCCCGTTCAGATCACCGGGGTCCCGTTCAGATCACCGGGGGGCGCCCGAGCCGCGTCATGCGCCACACGGTCCGCCAGCGCATCGGCCGCCGCTCGCCGCACGAGGTCCTGAGCCCCTCCACGAAACCGCCGGCCCACGCCTTGAGCCCGCCGAGCGACCTGGTGCGGGCCAGCGTGAGCAGCGTCCAGACGCCCAGGTAGACCGGGATCAGGGGGAGCGGCAGGCGGCGGCGGGCCAGCCAGACGCGGTTGCGGGCGGTCATCCGGAAGTAGACCGCGTGCCGGGCGGGGGACGTCTTCGGGTGCTGGAGCAGCAGCTTCGGCTCGTACAGGACCTTCCAGCCGGCATCCAGGGCCCGCCAGGCCAGGTCCGACTCCTCGTGCGTGAAGAAGAAGTCGGCCGGCCAGTCCCCGGTCTCGGCCAGCATCTTCGTGGAGAAGGCGTGCCCGCCCCCGAGGAACGCCGTGACGAGGCCCCGCTTCATCGGGTCCTTGGCGCGCAGGCGCGGGACGTGGCGGCGCTGGGTCTCGCCGGTCTCGTCGGCGATGCGGAACCCGACGATCCCGAGGCGCGGATCGCTCGCGAAGAGGTCCTGGACCGTGCGGAACACGTCGTGATCGACGAGCAGCCCGTCGTCGTCCAGCTCGATCACCACATCCACGTCGCCGTACTCGCGCAGCCTGCGCAGGGCGACATTGCGGCCGCCGGGGCAGCCGAGGTTCTCGTCCAGCTCGATCACCGTCAACTCGCCCGGCAGACCCGGGAAGTCGGGCAGCGGGCTGCCGTTGCCGATGATCACGATCCGCGCGGGCGGCACGACCTGTTTCGCCACGGAATCGAGCAGTTCGCCCAGTTCCTTGGGGCGGTTGCCCATGGTCACGACGGCGACGCCCAGGCGCGGCGGCAGGGACACGGTGAGCACTCCTGACCTCGGGAAAACTCGGGGAAGGTGTGCGCGATGGTAGCCGTTCACCGGGCGGTTGCCGTACAGGCGACGGCAGTTCATGCCGTACGCGGATGGAGTGGAGCCCTGACGCCATCGGTATAGCCTGTCCCACCGTGCCGACCCTGTACCTGACCTGCGGCCTTCCCGGCTCGGGCAAGACGACCCTGGCCCGCCGCATCGAGCGTGAGCGGGACGCGCTGCGGTTGACCGCCGACGAGTGGCTGTTCCGGCTGCACACCAAGGAGCGCGGCCCGGAGCTCGACAAGCACCGCGACCCGGTCGAGCAGGTCCAATGGGACGTCGCCAGGCGGGTGTTGGAGCTCGGCTGCAACGTGGTCGTCGACTGGGGCCTGTGGTCCCGCGAGGAGCGGGACCACTACCGCACCGGGGCCCGCGAGCTCGGCGCCCGCGTCGTCCTGTGCGTACTCGATCCGCCGCGCGCGGAACTGGTGCGGCGCCTGACGGCGCGCAACGCCGCGCTGCCGCCGGGCACCTTCCGTATCGCCGAGGCCGAACTGGACGAGTGGGACGGGTGGTTCGAGCGCCCGACGGCGGCGGAACTCGCGCTGTTCGACCCCTACGAGGGGCTTGCCGGGCCCGCTTAGAGCCTGTTTCTGAACCCCCGTCGTCCGCGCGGAGCGCGGGCGCAGCGCCGTGCGGTGAGAGTGCGTGCCGGGCGTCGGGGCGCAGGCGGGGGTTCAGAAACAGGCTCTTAGGCCCCGACGGTTCCGTCCACCCCTTCTCGCAGAAGGTCGGCGTGGCCGTTGTGCCGCGCGTACTCGTGGATGAGGTGCAGCATGATGAGGCGCAAGGACACGTCCCCGCCCCACTTGGGGAAGTGCACGGTGGCATCGAGGGACTCGGCCGCCTGCTCGATCCGGCGGGCCTGCTCGACCTCCGCCTCCCAGGCCGCGAACGCCTCCGCACGGGTCGACTCCGAGGCGTCGTACGCCGCTTGGAAGTCCCCGCTGTCCGACCACACGTGCGAGATGTCCTCGCCGTTGATCACTCGGCGGAACCAGTGCCGTTCCACCTCGGCCATGTGCCGCACCAGGCCGAGCAGCGAGAGCGTCGACGGCGGCATGGTTTGTTTGCGGAGCTCCTCGTCGCCGAGGCCCTCGGTCTTCATGGCGAGCGTCGCGCGGTGGTAGTCGAGATAGGCGCGCAGCGTCTCGCGCTCGTCGCCTGTGCGGGGCGGGTCGATGCGGATGTCGGGGATGTCCATGGCCATGTCCTCAGCCCTCGTAGATGGTGTCGGCATAGCTCGGCCCGTAGTGGCGCTCCAGCTCCTCGAGGGAGTCGTCCGGTCGCTCCAGGGTCTTGGAGATGCGCGCCCGGGACGGCAGGGCGTCCGGGTTCCAGGTCTCCGGCTTCCACAGCTTGGAGCGCAGGAAGGCCTTGGCGCAATGGAAATAGACCTCTTCGATCTCCACGACCAGCGCGAGCTTCGGCCGGTGCCCCTGGACGGTCAGGGCGTCGAAGAAGGGGGCCTCGCGGACGAGCCGGGCCCGCCCGTTGATCCGCAGGGTGTCGGGCCGGCCGGGCACGATGAAGAGCAGGCCGACCCGGGGGTTGGCCAGGATGTTGTGGAAGGAGTCGGCGCGGTGGTTGCCGGGGCGCTCCGGGATCACGATCGTCGTGTCGTCCAGGACGTGTACGAACCCGGCCGGGTCCCCCTTGGGCGAGGCGTCGCACCGGCCGTCGCCGTCCGCCGTGGAGATCACGCAGAACGACGAGTGGGCCAGCCATTCCTTGGCGAGCTCGTGCAGCGAGTCCCGCGACTTGTTCGCCGCCCGCGCCGTCGGTTCACCGAGCAGCTCGCGTAGTTCGGCCTCGGAGGTGATCTCGACCAGTTCCGTCATGTCTATCGCCATGATCCCTACCTTAGAGGCGCCTCGGAGGCGCCTCAGAGACATCTCTCGGCGACCTTGCGAAGGTGCGCGCCGAAGACCTTCTCCGCCTCCGGGGTGAGCGTGCGCAGTGCCGTCATCGCGGTGATGATCACGTCGCACAGTTCCGCCTGTACGTCGTCCCAGCTGTGGCTCACCCCCTTGCGAGGGTTCTGCCCCTTCGCCCCGATCACCGCTTGCGCCACCTCGCCCGCCTCCTCGGAAACTTTGAGGATGCGCAACAGCAGCTCCTCCTCGGGCGGCCGGTCGTTGGCGGCGTCGAGCCAATCGGTGAGGCGGTCGATGGTGGGCCAGGGCGGAAGGTCGCTGTTCATGGGCGGCAGGGTCCCATGGATCGCTACACGGTCCCCAACAAGCGGAACCGTGTGAACTCTTGACGACCCATCAGATGTATGGGTTCCTCGAACCACCACAACTTATATCGCCGACCCGATATATCTGGCCGACCCCCGGGGGACCCATGGCCATGGCCCGACGCACCCAGGCCCAGCGCAAGTCCGAGACCCGTACCCGCCTGATCGACGCCGCCGCCGAACTCTTCGCCCGCAAGGGCTTCCACGCGGTGTCCGCGGAGGCCGTCGCCGACGCGGCCGAGCGCACGACCGGGGCGCTCTACAGCCACTTCGGTGGCAAGGAGGGGCTGTTGCTCGCGCTCCTGGAGGTGTGGAAGGAACGTACGGCCGCACAGCTCACCGCCGAGATCCACCAAGCCCCGGAGTCCGGCACGCACTTCGCCGCCATGTGGGCCGCCCTCACCCGCCCCGCCGAGGACCGCGGCGACTCCTGGCTGCTCCTGGAGGTCGAACTCTGGCTGCACGGCGCCCGCGACCCGCAGGTGGGCGCGCCCCTCGCGCAGCGCTATGCGCAGGTCCGCGCCGACCTCGGCGAGGGCCTTGCCGACTGGGCCGAGGCGACCGGGACCGTACTGCCCCATCCGCCCGACGAGACGGGCGCGTTGGTGCTCGGCGTGCTGCTCGGCTGCGCGCTGCAGCACCGCCTGGAGCCGGGCGCCATCCCCGAGGAGCTGGTCGTCAGCGGCCTGTCAGGGCTCCTCGGACTCGACGTACCACGCGGCCTCGACGTGCCACGCGGTCTCGACGTACCACCGAAGGGACGTAAGTCATGACGGCACCCGCACTCAACTCCATCAACCTCCTGGAAGACACCTGGGCCCGAGAGGTCCCGCACGACCAGTTCGCGCTGCTGCGCCGCGAGGACCCGGTGCACTGGCACGAACTCCCGGTCGGCGAGGGCTTCTTCGCCATCACCAGGCACGCGGACATCATCGAGGCGAGCCGCAACCCGGAGGTGTGGTCCGTCGAGAAGGGCTCGTTCTTCATCCGGGACCAGACCCCCGAGGCCCTGGAGAGCCTCGCGCTCACCCTCGTCGGCATGGACCCGCCCAAGCACAGCCGCTTCCGCCGCCTGGTCAACGCCGGGTTCGCGCCCCGCATGATCCGCAAGCTGGTCGAGGACATCGAGCGACGGGCGGCCGTCCTCGCGGACCAGGTCGAGGAGGGTGTGGAGCTGGAGTTCGTGGAGCGGATGGCGGCCCTGCTCCCGCTGCAGGTCATCTGCGAAATGATGGGCATCCCGGCGGAGGACGAGGGGCGGATCTTCGACTGGTCCAACCGCATGGTCGGCTTCCAGGACCCGGACTTCCGCAACACCGAGGAGGACGGCCAGATAGCGGCCGCCGAGATCTACGGCTACTGCGACCGACTGGCCGCCGCCCGCCTCGTGGACCCGCGCGACGACATCACCAGCGCGCTCGTCCACGGCGAGGTGGACGGGGACAAGCTCACCGCGCACGAGATCAACATGTTCTTCGTGACGCTGTGCGTCGCGGGCAACGAGACGACTCGCAATCTCCTCGCCCATACGCTGCTGACGCTGATCGACCAGCCGAAGGTGCGGGCCGAACTCGTCGCGGGCATCGACGACGACGCGCTGTGGTCGTCGGCCACCGAGGAGTTCCTGCGCTGGAACGGCTCGATCCACAACTTCCGGCGCACCGCGACCCGCGACACCGAGATCGGCGGCGTCCCCGTCAAGGCGGGCCAGAAGGCAGTCCTCTTCTACACCTCGGCCAACCGCGACGAGGACGTCTTTCCCGACCCGTTCACCTTCGACCCCCGCCGCACCCCGAACGACCACCTCGCGTTCGGGGGCGGCGGACCGCACTTCTGTCTGGGCGCAGGTCTCGCCCGCTCGGAGATCAAGGCCCTCACCCGGGCGCTCCTGCGCCGCTTCCCGAACGTGGAGCCGGCGGGTGAACCGCGGCGGATGCGCTCGGACTTCATCAACGGGATCAAGCACCTGCCGGTGCGCTTCACCCGCTGATGACGCGCCTCACGCGCTGAGCGCCACCGCTGTGCCGGAGACCCGCACCCGCGAGTCTCCGGCCTTCAGCGTCACGGTGAGCACACCTGGGCGGCCCATGTCCTCGCCCTGGTGGAGCGTGAGCACCGACTCCTCCTCCACCAAGCCGAGTTCGCGCGCGTACGCACCGAACGCGACCGCCGCGGCGCCGGTCGCCGGGTCCTCGACGACCCCGCCGATCGGGAACGGGTCACGAACGTGGAAGACGGACTCGCCCGCCCGGTACGCCAGTTGGACGGTGGTCAGCTCCAGCCGCTCCATCAGCTGCTTGAGCCGGTCGAAGTCGTACGACAGATCGGCCAGGCGCTCCCGGGTGGCGGCGCCGATCACCAGGTGGTTGTTGCCCGCGAAGGCGATCCTCGGGGGCAGGTTCTCGTCCAGGTCGCGGGCGGGCCAGTCCAGCGCCGCCAGCGCCTCGGCGAGGTCCGCCTCGGCGATCTCCTTCACGTGCGGCTGCACGCTGGTGAGGGTGGCGCGCAGCTCACCGTCGACCTCGCGGACGCTCACGGGGATCTCGCCGGCGGGTGTCTTGAACACGTAGTCGCCGGGTCCTGCGCCGTGCTCGGCCAGGGCCACGGCCGTCGCCACGGTGGCGTGCCCGCAGAAGGCGACCTCGGCCTTCGGGGAGAAGAAGCGGAGGGTGCCGTCCGGGGTGAGGAAGGCGGTCTCGCTGTAGCCGAGGTCGGCGGCGATTTCGAGCATGCCGCTGTCGTCGAGAGCGGATGCGTCGAGGACGACCCCGGCGGGGTTGCCTCCGGCGGGGTCGGCGGAGAAGGCGGTGTAGCGGAGGATTTGGCTGGTCAGTGGCATGGCGGCAACTTACAGCGAGGTCTCTCTTCTTCCCCCGCCCCGCCCCTTCCCGAAATCCTGCGGAGCTGTGTCCTCAAACGCCGGACGGGCTGATTCATCGCTGATGAATCAGCCCGTCCGGCGTTTGAGGACAGTCTTTTCAAGCCGACGGCAGTCCTACGGGAAGGGGCGGGGTGGGGGAAAAGTAGTTATCCGCGCCCGATATAAGGCATGTTGGTCGCCATAACCGTCGCGAACTGGACGTTCGCCTCGAGCGGCAGCTCAGCCATGTGCCGCACGGTACGAGCCACATCCGCCACGTCCATCACCGGCTCAACCGCCATGGCCCCATTGGCCTGCAGAATCCCGGTCTGCATCCGCTCCGTCATATCCGTCGCCGCGTTGCCGATGTCGATCTGACTCGCAGCGATCCGATAAGGCCGTCCGTCCAAGGACAACGACTTAGTCAGCCCCGTCATGGCGTGCTTCGTCGCCGTATAGGCAATCGAGTGCGGCCGCGGCACATGCGCGGAAATCGACCCGTTGTTGACGATCCGACCCCCCTGCGGCGACTGCGCCTTCATCGCCCGGAACGCCGCCTGCGCACACAGGAAGGCCCCGTTCAGATTCGTGTCGACGACGTGACGCCACGCGTCGTACGAAAGGTCCTCCAGCGGCACCCCACCGGGCCCGAACGTCCCCGCGTTGTTGAAGAGCAGATCGACCCGCCCGAAACGCGAGTGCACCGCGTCGAAGAGCGCGGCCACATCCTCCTCGCGCGCCACATCCGTACGCACGATCAGCGCGTCCGCGGACTTGGCGAGGGACGCGGTCTCCTCCAGCGCCTCCACCCGCCGCCCCGCGAGGGCCACGGACCAGCCACCGCGCACCAGCTCCACCGCGACCGCCCGGCCGATGCCGGACCCCGCTCCCGTGACCACCGCGACCTTCGTTTGCACGTCATTCATGGGGCCGCAGCGTACGGGACGTACGTCCATCCAAGGCTCATCCGTCCGCCATGTGATTGTTGTGTACGCGCCAGCCAGAGGTCGTCCCCCGCCACTCCAATGCACCTGACAACAGACGTCAGGGGAGGGGCACATGACACCCGCAGCGCACACATCCGGCCACCGCAGGGACGCCGAACTCCGGGCCGCCGCACGCCATTTGGGGCGCCGGCGCTTTCTGACCGTGACCGGAGCGGCGGCAGCGCTGGCCTTCGCCACTAACCTGCCAGGTATGGCGCATGCCGCAGAAATGGATGCCGCCCGGATCGCCGAGGACCCCTTCACGCTCGGGGTCGCCTCGGGGGACCCGCTGCCCGGCAACGTGCTGCTGTGGACGCGACTCGCCCCACAGCCCTACGCACCCGACGGCGGGCTGCCCGCCGAGCGGGTCACCGTCCAATGGGAGCTCGCACACGACGAGCGCTTCCGGCGCATCGCCAGACGCGGCTCCGTCACCGCGCACCCCGAGTTCGCGCACTCGGTGCACGTCGAGGTCGACCACCTCGGCGAGGACCGCGTCTACTTCTACCGCTTCCGCACCGGCAGCTGGATCAGCCCGGTCGGCCGTACCCGCACCGCGCCCGGCCGCGGCGACCACAGCAGCGAACTCACGCTCGCCGCGGTCTCCTGCCAGGCGTACCACGACGGCTACTACACCGCGTACAAGCACCTGGCCGGTGACGACGTCGACGTGGTCTTCCACCTCGGCGACTACCTCTACGAGTACGCCGTGAACGCGGTGGGCGGCGCCCGCAACTACACGGACCGCACCCTGCCCGCGCACTACAACCGGGAGACGGTGACGCTGGAGGACTACCGGATGCGGTACGGCCTCTACAAGTCCGACCCCGACCTGAAGGCCGCGCACGCCGCACACCCCTTCGTCGTCACCTGGGACGACCACGAGGTCGAGAACAACTACGCGAGCGGCATCCCCGAGAACGACGTACCGCCCGAGCAGTTCCTGCTGCGCCGGGCCGCCGCCTACCGCGCGTACTGGGAGAACCAGCCGCTGCGCCGCCGGCAGGCGCCCGAGGGCGCGGACGCGCAGCTCTACCGCCGACTGCACTGGGGCAGGCTCGCCCAGTTCGACATCCTCGACACCCGCCAGTACCGCTCCGACCAGGCGTACGGCGACGGTGCGCACATACCCGGGCCCGAGTCCGACGACCCGGCGCGCACCCTCACCGGCGCGACCCAGGAGCGCTGGCTCCTCGACGGCTGGCACTCCTCGCGGGCCCTGTGGAACGTCGTCCCGCAGCAGGTCACCTTCGCCCAGCGCCGCCTGGACCTGAACGCCCAGGCGAAGGTCAGCATGGACGCCTGGGACGGCTACCGGGCCTCGCGCGACCGGATCCTCGCGGGGGCCGCGGCGATCGGCATCGAGAACCTGATGGTCCTCACCGGGGACGTGCACGTCGGGTACGCCTTCGACATCAAGCAGGACTTCGACGATCCGGCGTCGCGGACGGTCGGCACGGAGATCGTGGCGACGTCGATCTCGTCCGGGAAGGACGGGGCGGACAAGCCGGCCAACTGGGACACGTACATGCGGGCCAACCCGCACATGAAGTTCTACAACGGCCGTCGCGGCTATGCGGTCGTCACGCTGGGCCTCGAGCAGGCGCGGGCGGACTTCAAGACGGTTTCGGCGATCACGTCGCCGGGGGCGCCGATCGCCACCGCGGCGTCGTTCGTGACGGAGGTGGGCGATCCGGGGCTGAAGCCGGTTTAGTCCCCACCCCGCCCCTTCCCGAAATCCTGCGGAGCCTTCCGCCCTCCGGGCGGTGTCCTCAAACGCCGGACGGGCTGATTTATCAGCCCGTCCGGCGTTTGAGGACTTTCGGGAAGGGGCGGGGTGGGGAAACAAATGGTCCCGACCACAACCAGCCACCTGAGAACATGGGAAGGACGTAAACAGCCGGGAGGGCGCAACGCATGGGGCCGAAGGACATAGCCGAGATCGATCGGACGAAGGCGGAGGCTCCGGCGGCGGACGCGGAGAAGGCCAAGGCCCGAAAGACCGGCATCCTCACCACCCTCGTCCTCGGCGGCCTCACCGCAGTCCCACCCCTCTCCATGGACATGTACCTCCCGGCCCTGCCGGAGGTGACCCGCGTACTGAACGCCCCCGCCGCCACCGTCCAGCTCACCCTCACCGCCTGCCTCGCCGGCATGGCGCTCGGCCAGCTCGTGGTCGGCCCGATGAGCGACAAGTGGGGCCGGCGCAGGCCCCTCCTCGTCGGCCTGCTCATCTACATCGCCGCCACCGCGATCTGCGCCTTCGCCCCGAGCGCCGAGATGCTGATCGGGTTCCGGCTGCTGCAGGGCCTCGCCGGATCCGCCGGGATCGTCATCGCACGGGCCGTCGTGCGCGACCTCTACGACGGCGTGGAGATGGCCAGATTCTTCTCCACGCTGATGCTGATATCCGGCGTCGCCCCGATCGTCGCCCCCCTCATCGGCGGCCAGGTCCTGCGCCTCACCGACTGGCGCGGCATCTTCCTGGTCCTCACCGCGATAGGCATCGCCCTCACCGCACTGGTCTGGCGGCAGCTCCCCGAGACCCTGGCCCCCGAGCACCGGCACAGCGGGGGAGTGGGGCAGGCCCTGCACACCATGCGCGGCCTGTTCGCCGACCGCGTCTTCACCGGCTACATGCTCTCCGGCGGCTTCGCCTTCGCCGCGCTGTTCGCGTACATCTCCGCCTCGCCCTTCGTGATCCAGGAGATCTACGGGGCATCCCCGCAGACCTTCTCCCTCCTCTTCGGCCTCAACTCCGTGGGCCTGATCGCCGTCGGCCAGATCAACGGCAAGGTCCTGGTCGGCCGCGTCAGCCTCGACAAGGCCCTCGGCTTCGGCCTCGCAGTGATCACCGTGGCCGCGGCCGCCCTGCTGCTCATGGCGGGCGGCGTCTTCGGCGACGTGGGACTGGTCCCGATCGCCGCCGGACTCTTCGTCCTGATGTCCGCGATGGGCCTCGCGATGCCCAACACCAACGCCCTCGCCCTGATGCGCACCCCGCACGCCGCCGGCTCCGCATCCGCCCTGATCGGCACCTCCTCCTTCCTCGTCGGAGCGATCGCCTCACCGCTCGTGGGCATCGCCGGCGAGGACACCGCCGTACCCATGGCCGTGGTCCAACTGGTCTGCGCACTGGCCGCGATCGGCTGTTTCGTGGGACTGTGCCGTCCCTGGCAGGCGAAGCGCGCGGAGGGAGCGGAGCACTGAGCTCACCACGGCTGCGCCCAGGACCCGCCGAACGGGCCGGTCTCGACCCCGGGGAACTGAAGCTGCTCGTGCGCGAGGTGCGCCGGCTGCCCGCGCACTGGTGCGCGGGGGCCGTGGTCCTCGCCGGGCGCGGACCGGTGGTCGCCGTCGAGGAGGCGGCCGGCTGGGCGGTCCGCCACCGGTCGGCGGACGAGGAACTGCCCGAGCACCGGTGGGTGCCGATGACCGTGGGCACGCCCTTCGATCTGGCGTCGCTGACCAAGCTGTTCACCACGGTCGCCGCCGTGCAGCAGATCGAACGCGGGACGCTCGGGATCGACGCGCTCGTCGGGGCGTACGTTCCCGAGTTCACCGGCGCCCGCGAGCACGGCATCACCGTCCGCCATCTGCTCACCCACACCTCGGGCCTGCGCCCCGAACTCCCGCTGTACGACTGCCCGGACGACGAGGCCAGGCTCGCGGCGCTGCGCACCGAGGCACCGCTGACCGCACCAGGCGATACGTATCTCTACTCGGACCTGAACATGCTGCTCATGCAGCACGTCCTGGAACGCCTCACCGGGCGGCGCCTGGACCAGTTGATCCGCGAGGGCATCACCCGGCCGCTCGGCATGACCCACACCGGCTTCGGCCCGTGCGCCTTCGCCGCGGCGACCGAGGACCAGCGAAAGCCCTGGGCGAAGCTGGACCGGGGCATGGTGCGCGGCACCGTGCACGACGAGAACGCCCATGCGCTCGGCGGGGTCGCGGGCCACGCCGGGCTCTTCTCGACGGCGCACGACCTGGCCGTGTTCTGCCGGACCCTGCTCAACGGAGGCGCGTACGGCACCGCCCGCATCCTCGGCCCCGACTTCGTCGACCTGATGCTGGCCGCTCCCGGGCTCGGCTTCCGGGTCGATCAGCCTTGGTTCATGGGCGAGTTGGCGGGCGCGGGCGCGGCGGGCCACACCGGTTTCACCGGCACCTCCCTGGTGATCGACCGCGCCACGGACGCCTTCCTGGTGCTGCTCGCCAACACGGTCCACCCCCGCCGGACCCGGCCCGACAGCACCCCGAGAGCGGCGGCGGCCACGCGCCTCGCGAGGGCGGCACGGGCCCGCGCGTGAACGACGGCTGATCGACGCCTACGGGCGCCGGGCGTACCCGATCAAGTGCTGTACGTCCGTGCCGTCCGCCCACCGGAAGATCCCGGTCTCCCCGAGGTCGTACGCGGGCAGCCGCAGGCTCGGCGACAGCGCCTTCGGCTCCGCGGTGTCCAGGGGAACCTCCACCGGGGTCCCGCCACCGGCGAGCGCGTCGTCCGCACTGCGCGCACCCGTCGCCCCGTACGCAAGGCCCTGGTCGGTGACCGTGGTCAGGGTCAGCGACTTGGCGACGCCGTCCTCCTCGAAACAGTGCCCGGCCTTCTCCGCCAGGTCGAAGGCGAGATTGCCCGCGACCAGATACCGGCCGCCGGGGGACAGCACCGCATCCGGGTAACGCCCGGGTTCTATCGCCGGCTTGTGGCACTGGACCGACGCGAGCACCTTTCCGTCCGCCGCGTCGTGCACCGCCCACAGGTCGAAGTCGGCGGCCCCCTTGCCGCCCTTCTTCTTGCCCCACTTGGCGAGCACCCGGTCGCCGGTCACGGACGTCGGCGTACCCGAACCCGGGTCCGCGCCCTTCGGTGCGACCTTGCGGGCATGCCACGCGCCGCGCACCCAGAACTCGCCGGCACCGCTGATCAGCAGCCCCTTGCCGGTGAGGGCGCGGACCTCGGTCAGCCGGTGACAGTTCTTGCAGCCCTTGGGGTACGCGAGGTCGGCGGGCCCGTACTTCGCCGTCCGCCCGGTGACCGGATCGATCACGGCCGCGCGCGTGGTGCCCTTGCCGATCAGCAGCCCGGGGCCCGAGCCGCTGACCGCGGGCGCCTCGGACCAGGGCAGCTCGACGCGCTGCCGGGTGCCGTCCGCGGCGTCGTACAGATCAAGCGAAACGATCTTGTCGGCCTCGCTCAGCGGATCGGCCGCGAACTTTCCGAACGACCAGGTCGCGAAGTACTGCCGCCCGTCCTTGGCCAGGGCCACCAGGCGCGGAAATCCCGCAGGCCGGTCGGCCAGGGGGCGCCACGGCTCGCCCTGCCAGATCCGCTTGCCGGTCCGGGCGTCGACGGCCCTGATCCGGAACCGGTCCTTGCCGACCTGCTCGGCATACGCGATCCGGCCCGCCGCCTGGGCCACCGCGAACTGCTCCGAGACGCCGCTGATCTCCCAGCCCTTCGCGGTGTCGTACGCCGCCGGGACCTCCAGCCGGGTGTCCGGACCACCGCCCTTCGCCTGCGACTGCTGGGGCGGCTTGCCGCCTGCCTTGCCGCCTTGGTCCGCGCCCTCGTCCTTCTCGTCCTTGCCGCCGGCGCACATGGCGAGGAGGAGCAGCAGGGCCAGGACTCCCGCGAGGACGACCAGCGCCTTGCGCACGATGTTGTCTGCCACCGGTCCCCCCACCCGCACAGTCAGTGGTCACTGAAGGTCGTCAGCGTAGCAACGCCCCCTGACATCACAGCAGTTCAATCAGGTCACCGTTCACCTCACGGTTCGCGTCACCGGCCCGGGCGGAGCGGTGCGCGGGGCGGCGCGGAGCCGGCCCTGGAACCGGCCCTAGAATTTCCGGGTGAACGCCCCCTTTTCCCCCGCCCCCGCGGACGCCCTGCGCTCCGCCCTCGCCGGGCTGCTCGACGGGCTGCCGCCGAAGCAGGCCGCGCAGGCCGTCGACCGGCTGATCGCCAACTACCGGGGGCGCACCCCGACCGACGCCCCCATCCTGCGCGACCGCTCGGACGTGGCCGCGTACGCCGCGTACCGCATGCCGGCGACCTTCGAGGCGGTACGCGCCGCGCTCGCCGGACTCGCGGACGCGGCGCCCGAGTGGAGTCCGGGCAGCCACGTCGACGTCGGCGGCGGCACCGGCGCGGCGACCTGGGCGGTCAGCGCGACCTGGGAGTCCGGGCGTCCGGTGACGGTGCTCGACTGGGCGGAACCCGCGCTGACCCTCGGGCGTGAACTGGCCGCCGCGAACCCGCTGTTGGCGGAGGTGGACTGGCGGCGCTCTCGTATCGGATCGGCGCTCAGCATCGAGAGCGCTGATCTCGTCACGATCTCGTACGTCCTGGGGGAGCTGACGGAGGCGGACCGCGGGTCGGTGGTGGCGGCGGCCGCGCGGGCCGCGCAGGCCGTGGTGGTGATCGAGCCGGGCACCCCCGACGGCTACGCGCGCGTGCTCGCGGCCCGCGACGCGCTGCTCGCGGCGGGCTTCTCGATCGCGGCCCCGTGCCCGCACGACGGGGCCTGCCCCATCGAGCCCGGCGCGGACTGGTGCCACTTCTCGGCGCGGGTCAGCAGGTCGTCCCTGCACCGGAAGGTCAAGGGCGGGTCCTTGCCGTACGAGGACGAGAAGTTCAGCTATGTCGCCGCCGCGCGGTTCCCCGTGTCCCCGGTTGCGGCCCGGGTGACGCGGCGGCCCCAGATCCGCAAGGGGCAGGTGCTGCTTGACCTGTGCACGCGGGATTCGGGCTTGGCCCGGGCCACGGTGACGAAGCGCCATGGCGCCCTTTACCGGGAGGCGCGGGATGTGGACTGGGGCGATCCGTGGGTGCAGGGCGACTGATTCATCCGCTCCCCGCCCCTTCCCGAAATCCTGCGGAGCTTTCCGCCCTCCGGGCGGTGTCCTCAAGCGCCGGACGGGCTGATTCATCAGCCCGTCCGGCGCTTGAGTTCCCTACCTCAACTCCTGGGTGCAGCACTTCACGCTGCCGCCACCCTTGAGCAGCTCACCCAAGTCCATCCCGATGGGTTCGAAGCCGCGAGACCGCAAGGGCTCGAACAACCCCACCGCCGCCTGCGGCAGCAGCACATGCAGGCCGTCGGACACCGCGTTCAGCCCCAGCGCAACCGCATCCGCCTCGGAGGCGATGAGCGCATCCGGGAACAGACGACGCAGCACCGCCTGGCTCCCGGCCGAGAACGCGTCCGGGTAGTACATGACGGAGTCCGCCGCGTCGTCGAGCACGGCCAGCGCCGTATCCAGGTGGTAGTAGCGCGGATCGACCAGGTCGAGCCCCACCACCGGCCGCCCGAAGAATTCCTGCGCCTCCCCGTGCGACAAGGGGCTCGCCCGAAACCCCCGCCCGGCCAGGATCCAGGATGCGGTGACCGCGAAGTCGCCCTCGCCCTCGTTGATATGGGCGGGCTCGTGGATCTCGGCGAAGCCGTGGGAGTGGAACCAGTCGAGATGGGCCTCGGCCTCCGCGGCCCGCTCGCGGTAGGCGAAGCGCGCACCGAGGACCCTGCCGTCGATCACGGTCGCGCCGTTCGCGGCGAAGACCATGTCGGGCAGGTCGGGGCGGGGGGAGAGCTCCTCGACGGTGTGGCCAAGGGCGCGGTAGCGGCCGGCCAGGTCCTCCCACTGCGCGATCGCGAGCGGGACGTCGACGGGTTTGGCGGGATCCATCCAGGGATTGATGGAGTACGTGACCTTGAAGTGCGCGGGTGGGCACATCAGGTAACGCCGGGGTGTGGCGTGACGAGGCAAAGAGGGCTCCTCACGGTCGTCAGAGCAGCGGAGTTCCGGTATGTCTTCCGGTGCTGCCCATGGTCCGACGTGAGGAGCCCTAATGCGCGGTGGCGAACGGGTTGTTTTCCCGGCCGTCCTCTCCGCGTCATGACGCGGGGTTCGTCCTGCTCGTCTCCGAGCTCTCCGCGCGGCCCTCCTGCAGCTTGCGCAGGAGTTCCTTCTTCTGTGCCTGCGGGCTGAGTCCGCCGCCCGCCCGGCCGCCGTTGCCGCCGCCCCGCATCGACTTGCGCGACATGTTGCTGCGCGTACCGCCGACGCCCAGCATGCCTCCTGCTCCACCTCGGGTCATGACTGATTCCTCTCGTTGACATCGGCCACGAGACGGGTCGTCTCGCTTCGATGTGCCTACTCTGAACGAGACGGTTCGTCTTGTCAAGGGGTTTCGAGACGAGACGTATCGGCTCATGCGCTGCTAGATTCAGGGCATGGCCACAAAGACCGCTCCTGACTCATCGCGCCGCAGCGACCGTTCCCGCCGCGCGATCTACGACGCCGCCCTCGCCCTCGTCACCGAGGTCGGCTACACCAAGACCACGATCGAGGCCATCGCCTCCCGCGCGGGCGTGGGCAAGCAGACGATCTACCGCTGGTGGTCGTCCAAGGCCGAGGTGCTCCTAGAGGCCTTCGTGGACCTCGGCCACCAGGCCGAGACCCAGGCCGCCGAGGCCGCGGGCGAGCAGCCCGGCGCGGTCATCGCCGCGCTTCCGGACACCGGGGATGTCGCGACCGACCTCAAGTACGTCCTGCGCACCACGGTCGACGAACTCCTCGACCCCAAGTACGACGCCCCCTACCGCGCGCTGGCCGCCGCCGGCATGGACGACCGCAAGCTGAGCGAGGACTTCGTAAAGAAGCTCCTGATGCCGGCCTTCGACCTCTACTCCGACCGGCTGCGCGCGGCCCAGGAGGCCGGGCAGGTGCGCGACGGGATCGACGTACGCATCGCCCTGGAGCTGTTCGTCTCACCCGTCGCCCAGCGCTGGCTGCAGGGCACCGGACCGCTCACGCACGAGTACACCGACACGCTCGTCGACTACGCCCTGCACGGCCTGGCCCCGCGCGACTGACCCGCGCCCGGAGATCCGCCAAAAGGGCCCTAGCCCTCGCTCAGCGGCTGCGCCCCGGCCCTGGCCACGCCCTTGATCGGCGTGCGCGCGAGGAGGCCCGGCGCGTCCGTGATCACGCCGTTGCAGCCGAGGCGCAGGACCCGGTCGCGCTGCCCGGGAGTGTTCACCGTGTGCGCCCACACCCGGGGAATGCCGGAGCGGACGGCACGTACGAGATCCCGGTCACGCGCTTTGTAGTCCACATCGAGTACGTCGACGAAGGAGGCCCAGCGCTCCGGGTGGTCGCCCTTCATCTGCTTCGCCGACCGCCACAGCTGGGCGTTCAGGCCCAGGCCGTGGGCGCGGCGGGCGACCGAGGGCCGGTTGGAGTTCACGAACACCGAGCGGGTCAGGCCGCGCACCTTGAGCATCCCGGCCAGCGTCCTGAGGCTCTGCGGGTCCTTGGCCTCCAGCATCAGTACGACCTTGCCGCCGAACCGCTCCAGGACCTCCGCCACCGTGGGCGGCCGTTCGGACCGCCACTGGCCGTGCAGCCCCCGGTCGGGGCGCAGCCGCACCTGCTCCCAGTCGGCGCGGGTCAGCGACCGGACCGGGCCCCTGCTGTGCGTCGTACGGTCCAGTTTCGCGTCGTGCATCGCGACCAGCGTGCCGTCCCGCAGTATCCGGGTGTCCACGTCCAGGACCTGCGCGGTGCCCCGCGCATGGGCCGCCATCAGGCCGGACATCGAGTTCTCCGGCACCTCCAGGGCGCCGCCCCGGTGTGCCGTGTAGACGACTTGGGGGAGCGCGTCGACCGTCAGCGGACCGCCGCCCCATTCCAACGGGGTGAGCGATCCGGCCTGTCCCGCGAGGGCCAGTGCGGTGAGCACGGCCGCCGGCACTGTGGTGGTCACCATGCCGACCAAGGTAGGGGGACAAATCACCACTTGCCTGGCAATGACACCCGGCGGCTGGCATCACCCCAGGTACCCCGGATGTGGACTGCGGCCACCCGAGGAGCAGGATGGTGGCACCATGGGACGGAACGAGGGCAGGGCCTGTCCGGCGGATCAGGCCGGATGAGTCCGACCACGACCAATAAGTGGGCCGCCCCCGGCATGATCCGCCGGGCAGGCCCTGAGTGAGGGGATTGATGGGCGCGGAGTTCGGCCGCCGGTCCGGCGGACAGAGCAGGCTCTCCCAGTGGCTGCGTACGCGACGTCCCAAGGAAGCGGAAGGCGACGGCGGCCGAGAGGCCCTGCTTGTCGCTGCCGCCAAGGCGGGACTGCCGCTCGCGCCGGCCGCGTACCCCTCCGGGTACCGATGTTCCTGCGACCGCATCGGCTGTCCGACGCCCGCCAGGCACCCCGTCTCCTTCGCCTGGCAGACCCAGTCCACGACCGACAGCGCCCAGATCGAGCGGTGGGCCCGGCACCAGCCGGAGGCCAACTTCATCACCGCCACCGGCATGGTGCACGACGTGCTCGACGTACCGCTCGACGCGGGCCACAGCGCCCTGGAGCGGCTGCTCGCCGCGGGCGTCGAGGTCGGCCCCGTCGCCGAGTCCGGCGGCGACCGCATGCTCTTCTTCACCGCGACCCGGGGCACCCCCGAGGACGAGGACGAGTGGTGGCCCTGCGAGCTGGACTGCCACCCCGAGACGATGGACGAGCACCCCGGACTGCGCTGGCACTGCCGGGGGTCCTATGTACTCGTGCCACCCGCGCGGCTTCCCGGCGAGCTGGCCGTGACCTGGCTGCGCGGCCTTGAGCACGGGCTGCCGGACCCGCTGACCTTGCTTGAGCCGTTGCAGGATGCGTGCGCCGAGTACTCGGGGGACGAGACGGCGGCCTGGCCGCTCCGTCACTAGGGACCAGGGGAAGGGGCCGGCCCCATGAGGGTCCGGCCCTGACTGCTCGCCCTTCGCGCTACTCGCCCTTCGCGCTGACCAGACCCTTGATGCTGTTCAGGAAGACGATCGGGCCCGACTTCCCCTTCGGCGCCACCTTCACCGACTGCGAGCCGATCTGCTCCTTCAGCACGGAGTTCGTGGCCTCGCCCGTCATCAGGGCCTTCTCGTCCTCGTCGAGGTCGAGCGGGACCCCGCGCGCCGTCTGCTTCTCGAAATAGCGGCCCGAGAAGAACACCAGCGCCCCGCCGTCCTTCGTACGCAGCGCCACCGGGGCGAAGTCGCCCGAGTTCAGGGCCTCGTCGATCCACTGCCGGGTCTTGCCGGGGCGCTTCGCGTACTTCTTGCGGTACTCGCGGACGGACGTGGTGTACGTGCCCGGGCCGAACTCGTCGCCGCCGCCCCGGAGATACGCGGCGTACTTCTTGCTGAGGTCCTTCGGCGCCGTCGCGAGCCCGGGGCCGTCCGCCGCGACCGGCTCCGCCCAGCCGTCGGCGTCCGTCTTGAACTCGGGGATCTCGTCCGGCGTCACGATGGACAGGTACGAGACCTCCCACAGCTGGTCCGGGCCGCCGCGCGTGAAGACGAACATCCAGCGGGTGTCGTACCGGTCGCCCTTGTTGTCGGTGTCGGCGACGAACCAGCGCGGCCAGCCCGCCTGCTTGGGGATGTGGAACTTGGCGTCCGTCCACTCCATCGGCTGGTGCTTCGGGTTGCCGTCCTTGTGGTTCTTCTGCCGGGCCTTGAGGCCCGCCTGGTTGATCTGGCCGAGCGCGCCGGTGACCCGGCCCGCGTCGAGGGCCGGGTCGTAGGCCTTGTCGGCCTTGTTGTACGCGGTGGTGAAGTCCTTCAGCGCGCGGGCGGCCTCAGCCTTGGTCGCCGACGGGACGATCTCCCGCTCCCCGTGCACCGTCACGCACCCGCTCGCCGTCACGGCCAGCACTGTCACTGTCGCTGCCGCTGTGGCCAGCCGACTCAGCCTGCTCATCGGTTGCCTTCTGCCCCTTCGCCCTCACTGACGTTCGGAACCCTACCGGGGCGAGGAAGATGAGAAGCGTGGGGATCAAATACAGCGCCCACACCGTGACCTGGAGGACCGTCGGGTCCGGCTGGAAGTTGAAGATTCCCTTGAGGAGCGTCCCGTACCAGCTGGACGGATCGATCGTCGAGCTGATGTCGAACGCCTTGTTCTGCAGACCGCCCAGGAAGCGGGCCTCCTGCAGGTCGTGCACGCCGTACGCGAGGACGCCCGCGGCGACGACGACCAGCATGCCGCCGGTCCAGGTGAAGAACTTGGCGAGGTTGATCTTCAGCGCGCCCCGGTAGAACAGCCAGCCCATCACGACCGCCGTCAGCAGGCCGAGCAGACAGCCCGCCAGAGGCTTCCAGCCGTCGTCCGCCGCGTCCACCGAGCGCCACACGAACAGCGAGGTCTCGATGCCCTCGCGGCCCACGGCCAGGAAGGCCGTCGCCACCAGCGCGCCCGTGCCCATCGTGAGCGCCGCGTCCAGCTTGCCCTGCAGCTCGGCCTTCAGATGCCGCGCCGTGCGCCGCATCCAGAACACCATCCAGGTCACCAGGCCCACGGCCACGATCGACAGACTGCCGCCGATCAACTCCTGGGCCTCGAAGGTGAGTTCCTGGGTGCCGAACTGCAGGCCCGCCCCGAAGGCCAGACTCACGGTCACCGCTATGCCCACACCGATCCAGATCGGCGTCAGCGCCTTGCGGTTGTCCGTCTTGACCAGATACGCGACGAGGATGCAGACGACGAGCGACGCCTCCAGCCCTTCGCGCAGGCCGATCAGATAGTTGGCGAACACCGGGTCGCTCCCTTACTTCTCGCCGAACAGGGCACTGCCCCACCAGCTGTTGTCGCCGTGCACACCCGGCGGCACCGCGAAGACCGCCGAACCGACGTGCTGGATGTACTCGTTGAGCACGTCCTTGCCCGCCAGCTGCCGCTGCACCGGAATGAAGGCGTCCCGCACGTCGCGCTGGTACGCGAGGAAGAACAGCCCCGCGTCCAGGCGGCCGAGGCCGTCCGTGCCGTCCGTGAACGAGTAGCCGCGGCGCAGCATCAGCGCGCCGCCGTTGTTGTCCGGGTGGGCGAGGCGTACGTGCGCTTCGGGCTTCATCGCCTTCAGGTTCGGCTCGTCCCGCTCCCGCTTCTTGCCCACGGGGGCACCCTCGCCCTTGGAGCGGCCGAAGATGTCCTCCTGCTCCTTGAGCGACGTACGGTCCCAGGTCTCGATGTTCATCCGGATCCGCCGGGCCACCAGATAGGAGCCGCCGACCATCCAGTCGGGCCCGTCCTTCTCGCTCACCCACACGTGCTTGCCGAGGTTCTTGGTGTCGGTGCCGGCGACGTTCCGGGTGCCGTCCTTGAAGCCCATCATGTTGCGCGGCGTCTGCGCGTCCGGCGTCGTGGACGAGGTCTTGCCGAAGCCGAGCTGAGACCAGCGCATCGCGACCGTGCCGAAGCCGATCCTGGCCAGGTTGCGGATCGCGTGCACGGCGACCTGGGGGTCGTCCGCGCAGGCCTGGACGCACAGGTCGCCGCCGCTGCGGGCCGGGTCCAGATTGTCGCCGGGGAACTTCGGCAGATCCACAAGTGCCTTGGGCCGCTTGCCCTTCAGGCCGAACCGCTCGTCGAAGAGCGAGGGCCCGAACCCGATGGTCAGCGTGAGGCGCGCGGGCTTGAGGCCGAGCGCCTCGCCGGTGTCGTCCGGCGGTGCCTCGGCCAGGCCGCCGTACGCGCCCTCGCCGACCGGGTGGCCCTGGGTCATCAGCTCGGCGGCCTTCGTCCACTCCTTGAGGAGGGCGATCAGCTCGGCACGGGCTCCTTCTCCGGTGGCCGTCACGTCGAACGACGCGAAGTGCAGCCGGTCCTGGACGGCCGTCGCGATGCCCGCCTGGTGGGCGCCGCGGAACGGCACGGCCGCGCCCGACTCGGCGACGGGCGCGATGTCGTCGTCCTTGCCGCCGAGCGCGAGGGCCGTACCGCCGGCCGCGGCGGCACCGAGCGCGAGCCCGGCGCCGCCGAGGGCGAGCAGCGAACGTCGCGAGGGAGCTGCGGCGTTGGCGCTCACATCACCGGTGGCTGCCGTGGTGCCTGTGGCCTCGGTCGCTGCGGCCTCATCGGCCGTGGCGGGCGGGCGGGTCTCTTCGCTCATGACGGCTTCCCCCTCCGGGACTACTTGACGACGACCGCGGCGGCGAGCTTGGAGAGCGGCTCGGCCAGCGCGTTCACGCCGTCCGAGAGCTCCTTCTGCTCCGCCTTGCCGACCTTTTCGTACGAGGTGAACTCGTAGGAGCTCTTGTCCTCGCGGTACTTGTCGAGCAGGTCGTTCAGCGCCTTGAACTGCTTGTCCAGCTCCTTGGTCAGGGCCGGGTCGTTCTTCGAGGCGACGGGCTTCAGGAGCTCGTACGACTTCTGGGCGCCCTCGACGTTGGCCTTGAAGTCGACCAGGTCGGTGTGCGAGTAGCGCTCCTCCTCGCCGGTGACCTTGCCGGTGGCGACCTCGTCGAGGAGTTCCTTGGCGCCGTTGGCCATCGAGGTCGGGTCGATCTCGGCCTTGCCGACGCGGTTCTGCCAGTCCTCGAGGTCCTTGATCAGCAGGTTCGCGAGCTTCTTGTCGCGGTCGGTGATCTTCTTGTCCTTCCAGAGCGAGCGCTCCAGGCGGTGCCAGCCGGTCCAGTCCTTCTCCAGGTCCTGGCCCTCTTCGAGGCCGTCCTCGCGGACGTCGACCTTCGGGTCGATGTCGCCGAACGACTCGGCGACCGGCTCGGTGCGCTCCCAGCCGATGCGCGAGGGGGCGTACGCCTTCTTCGCGGCCTCCAGGTCGCCGTCCTTCACGGCCTTCGCGAACTCCTCGGCCAGCGGCAGCGTCTCGTCGGCCTGCTGCTGCACGTACGTGCGGTACGCGGCCACGGCGGCGTCCAGCTTCGGGTCGCGCTTGACGGTCTTGCCGCCGCCGGTCGCCTTGACCTGCTGGCGGATGCCCTTGCCCTTCATGCCCGGCTTGCAGGCGATCTGGTACGAGCCGGCCTTCACGGTGGCCGTGACCTTCTGCTTGGTTCCGGGGCCGATGTTCTCGCGCTCGGTGACGATGCGGTCGTCCGGGTACAGGACGTAGACCTCGGTGACCTTGGAGCCCTTGTTCTCGATGGCGAGCTCGATGTGGCCGGCCGGGAATTCCTTCTTCGACACGTCGCACTGGTCGTCGGTCGCGGTCACCTCGATGAGGTGGTCGTCCCCGGACTTGGCGTCGCTCTTCTCGGTGCAGCCCGTGGCGACCGTGGCGAGGGCCACTGCCGTGGCGGAGGCGAGAGAAATACGGACGGCGGCACGCATGCGGGCTCCAGGGGGACGTGGACCTAGGTGAGGCCGACCTAACTTAACTGAGCCTTACCTCCGTGATACCCCCACGTCCAGTGATTCAGCTCTCACTGGGACACCTGTAATTCGCGGTGATCACGGCTTGGCCACGGGGGCCTCAAGCGCGGGTCAAGCTGGGGTCAAGTGATCATTTCCCCGCCCCGCCCCTTCCCGAAAGTCCTGCGGACGGCTTCAAAGATGTCCTCAAGCGCCGGACGGGCTGATTTATCAGCCCGTCCGGCGCTTGAGGACTTTCGGGAAGGGGCGGGGCGGGGAAAACTAAACGGTCCGCACCGGAACAACCAGCGGCACCCCGGTCCGAGGATGCGGCAGCACCTCCACCGGCTGCCGGTACACCCGCGACAGCAGCGACTCCTCCAGAACCTCCGACGGCGGCCCGTCAGCAGCCACAACCCCCGCGTGCAGCACCGCGACCCGGTCCGCGTAAGCCCCCGCAAGCCCCAGGTCGTGAAGCACCACAACCACCGCATCCCCGGCGGCAGCCCGCTCCCGGCAAATGCGCAACACCAACTCCTGATGCCGCAGATCGAGCGCAGCGGTCGGCTCGTCAAGGAGCAGCAGCGGCGCCCGCTGAGCCAACACCCGCGCCAGCGCGACCCGGGCCCGCTCCCCGCCCGACAGGGCGGAGAAGGGGCGAGTGGCGAAGGAAGCGACCTCTGTGGCCGCGAGCGCGGCCGCGACCGCCTCGTCGTCCGAGTCTTCGAGCGGCGTCCCGGCCCAGGGCGCCCGCCCCATCCGCACGACCTCCGCCACCGTGAAGGGGAAGGACAGCGCGGCGGCCTGCGGCAACACGGCCCGCCGCAGGGCGAGTTCGGCCGCGCCCCACTCCTGCGTGGGGCGGCCGCAGATGCGTACGACACCGGCAGTGGCCGGAAGGTCGGCCGCCAGTGCGGCCAACAAGGTGGACTTTCCGGCCCCGTTGGGCCCGACCAGGGCAAGGACCTCACCCGCACGGGCTTCGAGCGAGACCCCGCCAAGGACCTCATGCCCACCGAGCCGCACCCGCAGATCGGAGGCCGAAGCCACCACGTCGCCCGCCGCCGAAGGTGCGGGCAGCGCCCGCCGGCGTACCGCGAACAACGACCTGATCATGCCCAACCCCCTTGCTTGCGGCGGGTCCTGCGCAGCAGCCAGAAGAAGAAGGGGCTGCCGAAGAGAGCCGTGAGGACCCCCAGCGGGAGCTCCGCGGGCGCGGCCACCGTACGTGCCGTGAGATCCGCCGCGACCAGGACGAGCGCCCCGCCGAGCGCACTGCCGGGGACGAGGAAGCGATGCCCGGGACCCGCCGCCATGCGCAGCAGATGGGGGACCAGGAGTCCGATGAAGGTGATGATTCCGGCGACCGCGACGGCCGCCGCGGTGAGCAGCGCGACGACCAGGACCATGGAGATGCGGAGTCGTTCGACATCCACGCCGAGGTGCCGCGCCGGGCGTTCGCCGAGCGAGAGCAGGTCCAACTTGCGGGCGTGCAGCGGGGCGACGAGCAGGCCGATGGCGGCGCAGGGCAGGACGGCAAGGACCTTGGGCCAGGTCGCCTGGGAGAGCGAGCCGAGCTGCCAGAAGGTGATCTGGGTGATCTGGGAGTTGTCCGCGAAGAAGATGGAGAGGCCGATCAGGGCGCCGGCGAAGGCGTTCACCGCGATGCCCGTGAGGATCAGGGTGACGACTTCGGTGCGGCCGCCCGAGCGGGACAGCGTGTAGACGAGGAGAACGGTCGCGAGGCCCGCGACGAACGCGCAGAACGTCACCGTCCAGTTGCCGAAGAAGCTCAGCCCGAGCGCGATCGAGGCGACCGCGCCGACCGCCGCACCCGCCGAGATCCCGATGACGCCGGGCTCGGCGAGGGGGTTGCCGAACACGCCCTGCATCAGGGCGCCGGCGCAGGACAGTGCGGCCCCGACGAGCAGGGCGAGGACGACGCGGGGAAGACGCACGTTCCACAGCACGCTCTCGCCGACCCGGTCGAGCGCGGCGCCCCCGAGGCCCATCTTGTGCTGCACGGAGGACAGGACGTCGCCCAGCGGGATCTCGTACGCGCCGATGGAGGCGGAGACGAGGCACAGGACGATCAGTGCCGCCAGCATGCCCGCGGTGAGGAGCCAGGTGATGCTGCGGCGGGACTTGGCGGAGGGAGGCGCGGGCCGGGTGTCCGAAGGCGCCGACTTCTCGGTCAGGACGGTCACTTGTCCCCCGGATACAGCTGGTCCACCAGGGACTCGAGCACCTGGTCGGTGCGCGGCCCGTAGTTGAGGAGGATGCCGTCCTCGATCGACACGACGCGACGGTCCATGCCCGCCGGGGTCTCCGCGACGCCCGGGATCTTGGCCAGGCCGTCGATCCCTTCGACCGAGTCAAGTCCCTTGGTCATCACGAGGATCGCGTCGGGCGCGGCCTTGGCGAGCGCCTCGCTGGTGATCGCCGTGAAGTCCTTCTGCAGGCCCGACTCGGCGCCCGCGTCGATCGCGCCGGCCGCTTCGAGCAGGGAGCCCGCGCCGGATTCGCGGCCGCCGAGCAGGTAGACGGAGGCCGAGCCGCGCAGATACAGGAAGGCGACGCGCGGCTTCTTGCCGTCCTTGGGCTTCGGGATGTTCTTCTGGACCGCCGAAATGCGTTCCTGCGTACGTTGCTCGAGTTCTTCGCCCGCCTTGTCGACGCCCAGGGTGTGGGCCACCTCTTCGATGCGGGTGCCCACGTCGTCGAGGCTCTTCGCGGGCTCGACCACGACGACCGGGATGCCCGCGTCACGTATCTGGTCGATGGCCTCGGCGGGACCGGTGGAGGTGTCGGCGAGGACGACCGTCGGCTTCAGGGACAGCACGCTCTCGGCGGAGACGTCGTGACCACGTGTCACTACCGGCAGTCTGTCGGCCTGTTCGAAGGTGGCGGTGATGTCGCGGGCCACGACCTGCTTGCCGAGACCGAGGGTGAAGACGATCTCGTTCAGGCTGCCGGTGAGCGGCACGATCCGGTCGGTCGACTTGACGGTCACCTTCTTGCCGTCGGCGGAGTCGACCGTCACGGGGAGCTTCGGCTTCGGGGCCGAGGCCGCGAGGGGTTCGACCCGGTCCACCGCCTCCTTCCCGTTCGCGGCGTTCTGTCCGCCCTTGCCCGAGTCACCCGAGTCGCCCGAGTCGCTTCCGCAGCCGGTGAGCGAGAGGCAGAGCACGGCGATCAGTGCGCCGGCCCGATGAGAGAAGCGCACCCGAGCCACTCGATTCCACCGTCCTGTCGTGCAGTTGAGGCCGCAGCGCGGGGCTGAGGTCACTTCCAGGGACTTCCTGGGGCTTCCTGGGGCGGAGGGGTTCCGCCCAGGTCGGAGCATAGTTTAGGTTAGCCTTACCTCATTAGCTAGACCCGTCGATCAGACCTTGGAGGGGGACCGATGCTGTCCGTTTCTTCGTCGAGGCGGGCCACCCGCGCAGGCGTCGTGCTCGGCTTCGCGGCGCTCGTGGGGGCCCTCCTCCCGGCCGCCACCGCCGCGGCCGCGGACCGTACGGTGCAGGGCGGCAGGCTCGACTGGGGCATCAAGTCCTCGTTCCAGAGTTACGTCACCGGGCCCATAGCCAAGGGGAGTTACACCCTCCAGGGCGGCGCCGCCACGGCCGGCGGCAGCCTCTTCCGCTTCCACTCGGCCACCGGCTCGTACAGCCCGGACAGCGGCGCCTTCGACGCCGCCTTCTCGGGCGGGGTGCGCTTCACCGGGCACAAGAAGGCCGACGGCACCAACGAGTTGGACCTCACCGTCAGCCGCCCGCACGTCAAGATCTCCGGCGGCTCCGGGACGCTCTACGCGGACATGGTCAGCAAGGACAAGGGCACCGGCAAGGTCACCTCGACCGCCCAGGTGCCGCTCGCCGCGCTGAACCTCTCCGGCATCAACATGAAGGGCGGCTCGGGACCGATCGCCCTCACGAACATCCCCGCAACCCTCACCTCGCAGGGCGCCAAGGCCTTCGCCGGGTACTACGCGGCGGGCACCCCGCTCGACCCGGTCAGCCTCTCCACCGACCTCGCGGCCGACTCCTCGAAGCCGGACGACAAGCCGTCCAAGAAGCCCGACGGCAAGGACTCCAAGGACTCCAAGGACAAGGCGGACGGCCGGATCGAGGACGCCGCCGTGGACTGGGGAGTGCGGCGTACGTTCCGTGAGTACGTCACCGGATCCATCGCCAAGGGCAAGTGGACCCTGTCCGCCGGGGCCCAGGACGGCGGGGCACTCTTCCGCTTCCCCGCGGGCTCGGGAACGTACGACGAAAAGAAGCAGCAGCTCGACGCCGACTTCAAGGGCAGCGTCCGCTTCACCGGCAAGCACGGCCTCGATGTCGCACTGAGCAGGATCGCGGTGGTCGTCGAGGCCGGCAAGGGCACGCTGTACGCCGATGTCACCGCGCCCGGCACCAAGGAGGAGCGGGCCCCGATCGTCACCTTCGCGGCGAAGCAGCTGGGGCCCGCCGACGGCCTGGTGAGCGTCACCGAGGCGCCGGCCGAGCTGACGAAGCAAGGCGCGAAGGCCTTCAACGACATGTACAAGGCCGGCACCGAGATGGACCCCGTCTCGCTCGCCGTCGCCCTCGACGGCGACGCGAAGCTGCCGGCGCTGCCCGACCTGGGCTCGGCCGCCGAGCCCGCCGCCGAGCCGGAGAAGAAGGCCGAGCCCAAGACCGAGGCCGCCGCGTCGTCCTCGTCCTCGCCTGCCCTGCCGATCGGCATCGGCATCGGCGTCGCCGTGCTGCTCGCGGCCGGTGTCGCCTTCGGGGTCGTGCGCAAGCGGCGTACCGCCCAGATCTGAGTTCTTCGAACTTCCCCGAGTTCTTTGAACTTCCCCATCCGATTTCACTTTTCCGTCTAGGAGATCCCCGACGATGTCTTCTGCCCGCCGCCCCATAACCTTCGCCGCCGCCATCGCCACGGCGGTCGCCCTCGGCGCCACCGCTGTGGCCATCGGGCCCGCCTCGGCGGCCGAAGTGCCGCTGAAGGACTATGAGTTGACGTGGGGCATCAAGAAGTCCTTCCGTGACTACGTCACCGGCATGGCGGCCGGCACCGTCGCTGTGAGCGACGGCGCCAAGCAGGCGGAGAACAACGGCGCCTTCACCTTCTTCTCGGGCGCGGGAACGTACGACAGCGAGAAGCACACCGTCGACCTGGCCTTCAAGGGCGGCGTGAACTTCAAGTCGTCGCTGCACCGCTTCGACATCACGCTGTCGGACGTCCAGTTCGACAGCGCCGCGGGCAAGGTCACCGCGGACGTCGTCAAGAACGGCACGGCCACGCAGGACGTGCCGCTCGCCGAGGTCACCGTCTCGCGCGACATGAAGGACATGGCGACCAAGCTCACCAAGGAGGCCGCCGACACGCTCGGCAGCCCGAGCTACGAGGGTGCCGCGGGCGACCCGCTGACCGCCGTCCAGGGCAAGCCCACCACCCCGACGCCGGATCCGACCCCTACGGACAAGCCGACCCCGACGCCCACGCCCACGGACAAGCCGACCCCCACGCCCACCGACGAGCCGACCGACAAGCCGACGTCGGACCCTTCGGGCGCGCCCGGCAAGGACGTCAAGGTCCTGAGCGGCAAGCTCTCCTGGGGCATGAAGGAGTCCTTCCGCAAGTACATCGCGAGCGGTGGCGAGGTGAAGACCGCGGGCGGTGCCAAGAAGATCAGCGCCGGCTATGAATTCCCTTACTCCAAGGGTCAGTTGAACGTCACCGACAAGGAGCTGGACGCCTCCTTCGGCGGCAGCGTGCGGTTCCTCTACAAGGCGCACGGCATCGACATCAAGCTGAGCGACCTCAAGATCGAGGCGGCGGGCAAGAAGGGCATCCTGGTCGCCGACGTCACGACGGCCAAGGGCACCAACGACGACGTCACCTTCGCCACGCTCGACCTCTCGAAGGCGTCGTACACCGCCAAGAACGACGTGGTCCTGCTCAAGAAGGTGCCGGCCGCCTTCACCGCCGAGGGCGCGGAGCAGTTCGCCAATGACACGACCGGGTCCATGTACAAGGAGGGCGACCCGATCGACCCGCTGACGGTCGCGCTCTCCCTGTCCGAGGACGCGCAGCTGCCGGGCTCCTCCTCCGGCGGTCCGGGCACCACGGGCGGCTCCGGCACCACGGGTGGCGGCTCCGTCGGCGGCTCGGTGGGCGGCTCCGGCTCGCTCGCCTCGACGGGATCGAGCGCGCCGACCGGGGCGCTGCTCGGTGCCGCGGGGATCGTTGCCGCGGCCGGGGCGGGCGTGGTGTTCGCGGCTCGTCGGCGGCAGGGTGCGGCTTCGGCCGAGTAGGGCCGGGCGCTGATTCCTCGGGGGCGGGCCCGGTCGGGTCCGCCCCCTGGTGTTTGAATGCGCCGGTGACTTCTCCGAATGTGGCGGGGCTTGATGTACTCCGCGTCTTCTGTGGCCCCGACGGCCGGCACGGCAACAAGCTCGGCGTGATCCGGGACGGTGCCACGGTGCCGGGCGTCCCGGCCCGGCAGGAGGTGGCCCGCCGACTCGGCTTCAGCGAGACCGTGTTCGTGGACGACGACGAGCGCGGGGTCATCGACATCTACACGCCGGGGCTCCGGCTGCCCTTCGCGGGACATCCGTGTGTGGGTTCGGCGTGGCTGCTCGATCTGCCCGAACTGGTCACGCCCGCCGGGGTGGTGACCGCCCGGCAGGACGGAGAGTTCAGCTGGATCGCCGCGCGCGCTTCTTGGGCTCCTGCTCGTACGTTGCGTCAGTACGGCTCGCCGGAGGAGGTGGACGCGCTTGCCGTTCCGGCGCCGGGGGAGTGGGTCTATGCCTGGGCTTGGCAGGACGAGGCCGCTGGGCGGGTTCGGGCCCGGGGGTTCCCTGGCCGGGGGGACGGGATCGACGAGGATGAGGCGACCGGGGCGGCGGCGCTTCTCCTGACCCATGAGCTGGGCCGGGCGCTCAACATCACCCAGGGGATGGGGTCCCAGATTCTTACGGCGCCCGGGCCGGACGGGCTGATCGAGATCGGTGGTCGGGTGGTGTTGGCGTAGGGGCTGCTGCCGCCGGCTTCAAAGATTGTCCTCAAGCGCCGGACGGGCTGACAAAGTCAGCCCGTCCGGCGCTTGAGGACACCGCCCGCAGGGCGGAAAGCTCCGCAGGATTTCGGGAAGGGGCGGGGTGGGGGAAAAGGTCCCTCACGCCGACAGCGGGAACTCCTGCCCCAGCTCCCGGAACACGGCCGTATTCAGAGCGAAAGCGTTCTTGCACTCGTCCACGATGCGCTGCTTCTCCAGGTCGTCCACCGACACCGCGTCCAGCAGCTCCCGATAGGTCCGCTTGAACGCCGCCGGATTGCCGATCCCCTCGAAGACGTAGAAGCGCACACCATCGCCCTTGCGAGAGAACCCCCACGTCTTCTCGGCCTTGTCCCGGATGATCTGGCCCCCGGAGAGGTCCCCGAGGTAGCGCGTGTAGTGGTGCGCCACATAACCGCCGGGCCAGCTCCGCACGCACTCCTCCACGCGGGCCGCGTACGCCGCCGTCGAGGGGAGCGGGGTGAGCCCGTCCTGCCAGGACGGCCCGCGCAGATGCGCCAGATCGCGCTCCAGCTCCGCGACCCGCATCAGCTCGGGCTGTATGAACGGACCCGCGACCGGGTCGTCCTTCAACGAGGCGGCACCGGCCTCCAGCGCCCGGTACACGAACCACAGCTGCTCGGTGTAGCGCGCGTACGCGTCCACGCCGAGCTTGCCGCCGAGCAGGTCGCTCATGAACGTCGAGGTCTCGGCCTCGGTGTGCTGTTCATGGGACGCCGTACGAATGAGCGTGGAGAACGAGGTGAGCGCGGTGTCCACGGGGACCTCCGAAGCCGAGCGGGCAGGAAACCACCACTGATCTTGCTACTTAGGCATGCCTAAGTCAATGGGTTCCCGACGTCCTGTCGGTAAAACGCTAACTCGCCGACTGCTTAGGGGAGCGTAAGGATCTCCGCCCCCGTGTCGGTCACCACCAGTGTGTGCTCGAACTGCGCGGTCCGCTTCCTGTCCTTGGTCACCACGGTCCAGCCGTCCTCCCACATGTCGTACTCGTGGGTACCGAGCGTCAGCATCGGCTCGATGGTGAAGGTCATGCCCGGCTGGATCATGGTCGTGGCGTGCGGGCTGTCGTAGTGCGGGACGATCAGCCCGGAGTGGAAGGACGAGTTGATGCCGTGGCCGGTGAAGTCGCGGACGACGCCGTAACCGAAGCGCTTGGCGTACGACTCGATGACCCGGCCGATGATGTTGATCTGGCGGCCCGGCTTCACGGCCTTGATCGCGCGGGTGGTGGCCTCGCGGGTCCGCTCGACCAGGAGGCGGGACTCGTCGTCCACGTCGCCGCACAGGTAGGTGGCGTTGTTGTCGCCGTGTACGCCGTTGATGTACGCGGTGACGTCCAGGTTCACGATGTCGCCGTCCCGCAGCACCGTGGAGTCGGGGATGCCGTGGCAGATGACCTCGTTGACGGAGGAGCAGAGCGACTTCGGGAAGCCGCGGTAGCCCAGCGTCGAGGGGTAGGCGCCGTGGTCGCACATGAACTCGTGGGCGACCCGGTCCAGCTCGTCGGTGGTGACGCCGGGCGCGATGTGCTTGGCGGCTTCCTCCATGGCCTGCGCCGCGATCCGCCCGGCGATCCGCATCAGCTCGATGGTCTCGGGGGTCTGCACCTCGGGTCCGGAGTACGGCGTGGGCGCGGGCTTGCCCACGTACTCGGGACGCCGGATGTTTCCGGGGACGGAACGGATGGGAGAGAGCTCCCCTGGTACGAGCAGCGACTGGCCAGACATACGGGTGAGTGTATCCAGCGGGTCTGGGGCACGATGGCGACGGAAGCTCTGTGCGAGAGCTCCAGGTGAAGCTCTATGCGAGGGAGGCCGGGATGGCCCTGTTCAAGCGGCGCACGGTCGGCAAGCCGGGCGAGTGGTTCTACTGCCTGGAGCACAAGAAGGTCGAGGAGGGGCCCGAGTGCCCCGGCAAGGACAGATTCGGCCCGTACGCCTCCCGCGAGGAGGCCCAGCGGGCGATGGAGACCGCGCAGGTGCGGAACCTGGAGTGGGAGAACGACCCGAAGTGGCATGACAAGGACGGCGAGTCCAACAGCTAGCGGGCATTCACCACCGCGCGGGCGGCGGCGCCGTCAGCTGATCGGCGAGCCGGGACAGCCGGTCCCGAAACCCCCGCCGCCCCCGCCCCCGCGGAGCGACCGGCAGGGTGTTCTCCCCGGCCGCCGCACTGACCAGGTGCTGGACCGTGTCCAGGTCCAGCTCCGCCGCCATCCCCGGCTCGGGCGGAGCCACGCTCAGCGCCTCGTGGGCCAGCGACGCGAGGTCGCGATCCCCGCCGTCCAGCGCGAACACCGTCGCCCCCGCCCGCCGGGCGTCGTGCACCCGCTCAAGGAGCCCGGCCCCGGGCGCGTCCGGCGCCACGACGAGCAGGGTCTCGCCCCGCCGCGCCGCCTCGATGCGGCCGAGCCCGACCGACAGATGCGCGGGCTCGCCCGGCAGGACCTGGTGCCGGACCAGCGTGGGCGTCAGCTCGGGGGTGCCGGACCAGGCGGCCTCGTCCACCAGGTGCGCGGCCAGGTGCCACGGCTCGTACGCCTCGGTGCCGACCAGGAGCAGCCCCCCGCCGTGCGGCACCACGCCGGCGCGCAGGGCGCCCGCGAAGCGCCGCGTCGCCCCCAACCACTGGGTTCCGGCGAGCACTTCGCGAAGGAGCGCGACCCGTACGGCGTCCATGGCTCGGCATCTTGCCGCAAATCCGCGCCGCGTCCGGCCGGTACCGCCACATCGGCCACTTCGGAGGCCATGCGTCAGCCGCGTACCGCCTCTCGCGCGTGGTCCATCAGGCTCAGGAGCAGATGCGCGGAGTGCGGGTGCCAGATGTCGGAGTGGCCGCCCGTCGCCGACCAGAAGTCGCCGCGGAAGAGCTTGCTCGCGTCGACGTTCACCAAGGCGTGCTTCAAGTCCTGTTCCGTGTAAGGGACTTCTGGTGCGTGCAGGTCTACGCGGTGTACGTCCTCGCCGCGGCGTACGCCCACCGTGCCGATGCCGCGCCGGCGTTCGGCGAGCAGATGCGCGAGGCCCGTCGCCCGGTCCCGGCCCGAGTGGGTGAGGGTGACCGGGCCGCTGATCGGGGCGTCGGCCAGGAGCGGGGCGAAGGTGCCCCCGGGGGCGAAGACGTCGGGGCGGGCGGCCATCTGGAAGACCAGGAGGCTGTCGACCGTGTGCGGGTAGCGGGGGTCGCGCCGTACCGGGCCGTACCAGACGTGCTTGGCCGCGCGGTCGGGACCGGCCTCCTGGACGGCCTGGCACAGGAAGCGGCCGCCGAAGGAGTGGCCCACGCAGTGCAGGTACTGGCCGGCCGCGTTCTGCCAGACCTCCGCCCCGGCCGGCTTGGTGCGGTGCCGGTCGAAGTAGCCGAGCAGCGCCGTCAGCACATCGGCGGCATGACCCTGGGTGGCCGCGGAGTGGGCGCGGGCGCGGGCCTTGCGGTAGCCCGCCTCGGACTTCCAGCGCACGGCGATCCAGTACGCGCCGTGGTGCTCGGGCAGCGCGGGATAGAGCTTGCCCGGGTGGTTGCGGGCGAGGAGCCGTTCGGAGTCGGCGGCCAGGCGGCGGGTACCGGACAGGGCCTGGTCGGGCGGGGTGCGCCAGCCGTGCGCGAAGACCACGATGTCCGTCGTCGTACGGGGGATGTGCAGGGCGGAGTCCAGGACGCCGGGCAGGGCGCGGCCGTGCACCGGGCCGCCGTGGTCCGGGTGGGTGAGGAACCCGTCGTCGTCGAGGTCGAGGGTCACCACCTCGGGCATGGGTGCCGCCGGCTCGGGCGTGGGTGCCGCCGGGTCCGGCGTGGGTGCCTGCGGCCCCGGTGCGGGCGTGTCCGGCATGGTCAGCCGCCCTCGGTGCTGGTCAGGTCGCCCTCCGCCGGGTGGGTGCGGCCCGGTCCCGGGAGTACCCGGCGGACACCCGCGTACGAGAGGCGGGCGTCGAAGCGGCCCTTGACGGAGTAGATCAGGCCGAACGGGTTCCACATCCGACGTATCAACTCGCGGCCTATCTCGCGTAGTTGGAAGCCCGCCGTGACCTCGCCGGACAGGAACGCCGGGAAGAACTCCCCGGCGTGGAAGGCCGCGAGCTCCTTGGGCAGGACGACCTCGGGAGCCACCGCGCAGGACGCGCCGAGCCCCACCAGTGCCTCGCCCACCGAACCGCCGCCCGGCGAGGTGAAGTCGCCGCTGCGGCACACGCTCAGATACAGCAGCGGGCTGCCCAGGAGGTGGGCCCGGCCGCAGAGGGCGTGCAGGGCGGCCTCGTCGCCGGGGCCGCCCGCGATGCCGTCGTAGACGTCGGACAGCTGGAAGTGGTGCATGTCCGGCTCCGCCGAGCGCATCACGAACTGGGCGGTGCCCGAGCCGTTCACCCGGCCGTGGCAGCAGATGTAGACGACGTGCCGGTCGAAGGTGTCGGCGTGCAGGAGCCGCTTGAAGGCCTCCGCGTCGGTACAGGTGGTGAGCTCCGTGAGGCCCTGGAGCCGGCCCAGGAAGTCCCGGTGGGACTGCGGCAGGCCGGTGTCCACGACCGCTCCCGCGAGCGGCCGCTCCTGCGCCACCTGGATCTTGGCGGACACCGACTCGCACCACTCGTCGCCACGGTGCTCGATGAGATGCCGGTAGCCCCAGAAACGGGCGCCCCACTGCTCGGGCGTGGTGTCGTACCGGGTGCGCGCCAGGTCCCCGGCGTCCGGCAGGCACAACAGGGCCCAGGGGGCGGCCAGTTGGTTGGACCAGATCGTCATGACGCACTCGCGCTCGCGCAGCAGCCGCACCAGCTCCTTGACCAGGAGACCCATCCTGATGTGGTCGAAGTGCGGCGCGAACATGGTCCGGAACGCGGCCCGGCCCGCGAACACCAGATTCTGGAAGATCCGCGAGATGACCGAGGGCTCGACCTGGCTGAGGTCCACCTGGGTGTCGAGGCGGAACGGCTTGGCCGGGCTGCCGTTCGCCGGCTTGTAGACGCTGGCCGGCAGGTCACCGGCGGCGGTCTCGTCCCAGGTGTTCCGCAACTCGCCTGCGCCGCCCCGGACTTGCCTGCCCAGGACGGAGTCGGCCACCAGCGCCTCCTTGCCGGGGACGAGGAGTGCGTACGTATAACGGAGCGGTTCCTCGCTGTCGTCGTCCTTCCAGCCGCGGATCACCAGGTTCAGGTCGCGCGGCTGGGCCACCGCGAAGTGCTCGGGCCGCAGGTCCTGCGGCGGCGGACCCTTGCGCTCCGTGATCGGCAGGAGGAGTTCGTCGACGGATAAGTCGTCATGTTGGTAACTCATGGGTGCCCCCCATTTCCAGCTGCAGTTCGACCTCCTGCAGCAGCGTGCCGCCCGACTCGTTGAGCACCAGGAAGCGCAGCTCCTGGAGGCCCGGCCCGTCCCGCTCGACCTTGAACTCCGCGCGCAGCGGCCACTCCAGGGACGCCGGATCGAGGATCCGCGCGTCCGGCATCACCCGTGCGTGCGGGGCCATCGCGAGCAGTCGGCACTTGCCCTGCTCGCCCGCCTGTTGGAGCGTGCGCTGCAGCTGGAGCGCCAGGTAGACGGAGACCCGCAGATTGGCCTTGGTGCCGACGTGCACCGGCTCGCCGGGCTTGGCCGAGGGCACCAGGTGCACGCTCACGTGGCAGGGCGACTCCGGTCCGGGATCCATCGGGAGGATGCCCTTCGGTGCCGACGCCCCGGCATTCCCCGAGCTCCCGGCATTCCCCGAGCTCCCCGAGCTCCCCGAGCTCCCCGAGCTCCCCGAGCTCCCCGAGCTCCCCGAGCTCCCCGAGCTCCCCGAGCTCCCCGAGCTCCCGGAACTCCCGGAACTCCCGGAACTCCCCGAAGGCGTCGCCGTCCCCGAGGCCCCGGCTGTCCCCGCTGTCTCAGGAGCCCCAGCCGTCCCCGCAGTCCCCGCGGGCCCTGCGGATCTGGCCGTCCCCGAGGCCCCGGCCGTCCCCGCCGTCTCTGGAGCCCCAGCTACCCCTGCCGTCTCCGCGGACCCTGGAGTCCCCGCCATCCCTGAGGACCCCGCGCCCCCGGCCGTCCCTGCCGTCGCTGGAGCCCCAGTTACCCCTGCAGTCCCCGCTACCCCTGCCGTCCCCGCAGCCCCCGCCTCCCCATCGAGCGCCGCCAGTTCACGCATCGCCCCGGCGTGCGCCAGCCGGTCGCCGCACACCTCGAACTCTCGGGCCGCCCGCTCCCGCACCGCCCGTACCCCCGTCGCGCCCGGCAGGAACGACCGCTCGTACTGCGCCCAGGCGACCCCGAGGCGGTTGCCCATCTCCGTGAAGCGCTGCTCCGCGAGCCGCAGTGCGTCGCCGGCCGTCTGCTCGGAGCCCAACTCGCGGTGGCAGCGCCCCAGTTCCAGGCTCGCCCAGCCCGCCCCCAGCGGCTCGTTCAGGCCGTTGTGGGCATCGCGGCTGAGCCGGAGCCGCGTCAGGGCGTCCGTCCGGTCGCCGCCGCGCCAAAGGAGCCGGCCCCGCACCAGCTTCGCCCACGCCGCGCCGTACGCGTCGGCGGTGCGGTCGAAGCCCTGCTCCGCCACGGCCAGCTCGGTACGCGCACCGTCCAACTCGCCACGCAACAGCAGGCAGTTGGCGAGGAACACCCGGGCCCAGGCCTCGCCCCGCACATTGACGTGCTCGCGGTGCAGCGTGGCGCTGCGCCGCAGGGTCTCCTCGGCCACGCCGAGTCTGCCCTTGTCGCAGTACACGGCGCCGAGTACCCGTAACACCCAGGCCTGTTCGTCGCACCGCTGCTCCTGTTCGAGCAGCTCCGCCGACCGCCGCAGATAGCGCACCGCGGTCCTGAGTTCCCCCTTGTGATAGAGCGTCACCCCTATCTGGCGCAGCGCCTTGGCCTCGTCCACGGTGTCCCCGTTCTCGGCATATTGGTCCCGGACCCACTGCAGCCGCCGCCGGGACTCGTCGAGATGCCCCTCCTTGCGGTCGAGGATGCCGAGTGACATCTGCACGGCGGGCTCCACGATCCGCCGTACGTCGTCGTCGAAGTCGTCGACGACGGTGTGGAGCATCGCGAGGCTGAGCCGTTCCCGCAGCTGCACCAGCGCGTCGCACAGATCCGCCGCGACCTCGCCGACCCGCTCCGGCGAGTCCTGGCCCGCGCGCCGGAGGGTCTCCAGGAGGGTGCCCTTCTCGGTCTGCAGCCACTGCGCCACATCCGCCGGGTTGGCCCGCGCGGGACCGGTCGCCACCTCGGTGCCGACCAGCGGCTGCACGGTGGCGACGAGCCGGCGGAACTCGTTGAACAACTGCTGCTGGGCGGCGGCCCCTTGATAGGGCCCGCCGTGCGCCTGGTGCAGCGACAGCTGGCGGGCCGAGAAGCGCTGCACGGACGGGCTCAGCCGGTACCGGCAGTCCTCCTCCGGTTCGAGCAGCCCGCGTCGGGCCAGCGAGCGGAGCAGCCCCTCCGCCTCGTCCCGCGCCACCTGCTCGGAGGAGGCGCGGCCGTTGCCGGGCAGGGCCCGCAGGGTCGCGGCGAACAGCGCGTTCACCGTCGACCGGGTGGACAGGGAGAGGAGTTGGAACAGGCCGCGCTCGTCGTCGGACAGGTCCTCGTGCACCCAGCGAAGCAGTTTCCCGGTGATGTCCTCGTGCCGGGCGCCGAGCGGGGCGGCCCGGTCGATGCGCCGGGCGACCTCGCTCGCGTCCCACTCCGGGTGCGCGCCGTAGATCCCGGCGGCCAGCTTGAGCGCGAGCGGCCGTCCGTCGCAGGCGTCGACGAGTTCCCGTACCTGACCGGGTTCCGGGGAGCGCGGCGTGGCGGCCCTGCGGAAGATCGCCTCGCTCTGTGCGCGGTCCGGGCCCTGCACCGCGAACTGCGCGACCCGCAGATCCCCCGAGTCCACCGACAGCGGCCGCCGGGTGGACGCGATCACCAGGGTGTTCCGGCCGCCGGGAAGCAGCGGCGGAATCTGCCGCCAGCTCTCCACCTCGTCGAGCAGCAGCACGACCCGCGGGCCCTCGGTCAACTCCTGGTACAGCAGCTGCAGTTCCTCGTCGCCCAGCTTCCACGGCTGGGCCACATCGGCCTTCAGGTCGCGCAGCAGTTCCATGAAGTCGTAGCGGTGCCCGGTCCGCCCCGGGTTCAGTCGCATCTCCAGGCGCAGCGCGTCACTCTCGTCCTCGTCCGGGCCGATGAGTGCCTTGGCGATCCGGTCGGCGAGGGTGAACTTCCCGATCCCGGGCGCACCCCACAGGACGAGCACGCCAGGCCCGCTCGCGAGCAGCCTGCGCGCAGTGTTCAGCGCAGAGTCGGGCAGCTCTGGACTCGCCATGCCGCACCCCCGTCCGGCATCCGTGTCCGGGCCACCCATCGGACCCGGAAATTCCAAGAGTAGGGCGGGGGGCCGGGTAAGCCGAAGGCATATTCAAAAAGGATCTGTACCAAATGCGCTACGGGGCAAGGGAGTTGACGGCAGGCCCGAGACCCGCCGTTCACCTGGAGTTCGGTTCGCCTTGCGACCGTGGAGGCCACTGATGCATACGTGTGATGCGTACGTTCACGGGGTTCTGGGGGATCCGATGACGAGCGAAGTGTCCGTGCCGTTCCGTGCGGGACGCGAGGGATACGCCAGTTTCCGCATCCCTGCGGTCGTGACCAGCGCGAAAGGCGCCGTTCTCGCCTTCTGCGAGGGCCGGGTCGGCTCCCAGGCGGACTTCGGCAACATCGACATCGTCCTCAAGCGCTCCACGGACGGCGGCCGCACCTGGTCCCCGCTCCAGGTGGCCGCCCGCAACGGCGACCACCTCGCGGGCAACCCCGCCCCCGTCGTCCTCGACACCGGCCGCATCCTCCTCGTCCACTGCCGCAACGCGGCCTCCGCCACCGAGGACAAGATCCGCCGCGGCCAGGTTTCCGCCGCCGACGGCCGCCGCGTCTGGCTCACCCACAGCGACGACGACGGCCTCAGCTGGTCGAGCCCCCGCGAGATCACCGGGCAGGTGAAGAAGGCGAGTTGGCGCTGGTACGCGACGACGCCGGGCCACGCCCTGCAGCTGCGCGGCGGCGGCCGCGTCGTGGTCCCGGCGAACCACTCGCTCCCGCCGACCGGCACGGACAACGGCACCGAGGGCAAGTACAACGGCGGCCACAGCATGCTCAGCGACGACCGGGGCGCCAACTGGCGGATCGGCTACGTCGACGACAACACCAACGGCGTCATCAACGTCAACGAGACCACCGGCGCCGAACTCCCCGACGGGCGGCTCTACTTCAACGCCCGCAACGACTCCCCGGCACCCGGCACCCGCGCCGACGCCCACTCCCGCGACGGCGGCGCGAGCCTGGTCAAGCCCTTCCGCCCGCAGGCCGGCCTCACCGGCCCGGTGGTGGAGGGCGCCCTGCTGCAGCTCCCGGACGGCGGGCCGCTGCTGTACTCCGGCCCCGCGGACCCAGACTTCCGCGCGCTGATGTCGATCCGGGCCAGCACCGACGGCGGGACGACGTGGCGGCTCGCGCACACGGTCGACGGGCTGCCTGCCGCGTACTCCGATCTCGTCCGCCTGGACGCCTCGACGGTCGGCCTGCTGTACGAGACCGGCGACTTCGGCGCGTACGAGACGGTGAGCTTCCGCCGGATCCCGCTAGCAGAGTTGGGCTGAACTCAACAGCGGCGTACCGGCAAGTATCGTCGCCGTATGACTGCGAATGATGACGTGACGAAGGCTCCCGCCAAGGCCCCCGCGAAGGACCCCTGGGACCTCCCCGATGTGTCCGGCCTGGTGGTCGGCGTGCTCGGCGGCACCGGCGACCAGGGCCGCGGCCTCGCCTACCGGCTCGCCCGGGCCGGCCAGAAGGTGATCATCGGCTCCCGCGCGGCCGAGCGCGCGCAGAGTGCCGCCGACGAGCTGGGCCTCGGCATCGAGGGCGCCGACAACGCCGAGTGCGCGCGGCGCAGCGACGTCGTGATCGTCGCCGTGCCGTGGGACGGGCACGCCAAGACCCTTGAATCCCTGCGCGAGGACCTTGCCGGGAAGCTCGTGGTCGACTGCGTCAACCCGCTCGGCTTCGACAAGAAGGGCGCGTACGCCCTGAAGCCCGAGGAGGGCAGCGCCGCCGAGCAGGCCGCGGCCCTGCTCCCGGACTCGCGCGTCACGGCCGCCTTCCACCACCTGTCGGCGGTGCTGCTCCAGGACCAGTCGGTCGAGGAGATCGACACGGACGTCATGGTCCTCGGCGAGTCCCGCGCCGACACCGACCTGGTGCAGGCCCTGGCCGCGCGGATTCCCGGCATGCGGGGCGTCTTCGCCGGCCGGCTGCGCAATGCCCACCAGGTCGAGTCCCTGGTGGCGAACCTGATCTCGGTGAACCGCCGCTACAAGGCCCATGCGGGGCTTCGGGTGACCGACGTATAAACACGATCGGGGCATGGGGGACACTGGACGGCGTACCGCATCAGTACCCCGACAGGAGCCGACCCCATGCCCCGCCTCGCTCTGTACGCCCTCGTCGTCTGCGTCCTCGCCGTGGCCGCGGCCGTGGTGTCCTTCGCCCAGGGCAGCTTCCTCGGCATCGTGTGGGTGCTGCTCGCGGGGCTCTCGTCGAACATGACGTGGTTCTACGTGCGGCGGGCGAAGGCCCAGAAGGCGGCGGCCACCGCCGCGCCGACCGCCTGACGCGGACTCCCTCGCGGGCTACCTGAGGCAGACCGGGTTGGCGTCCTTCCAGAACCGGTAGAAGTTGTTGCCGCAGTACTGGTCGAAGTCGTCCACGCCGAGGCGCTCGAGGATCGCGTAGACCCAGTCGAAGAACGCCTCGTTCACCGGCCCGAGCCACAGCACGCCGAACACCGCGAGCAGCCCGAACGGGGCGAACGGCGCCAGCTCGCGCCGGATCCGGGGCGACAGCCAGGGCTCGATGACGCCGTAGCCGTCCAGGCCCGGCACCGGCAGGAAGTTCAGGATCGCGGCCGTGATCTGCAGCAGCGCGAGGAACGCCAGGGCGTAACGGAACATCGGCGGCACCCCGTCCAGCGCGTCCAGCCAGAACGGCGCGGTGCAGGCGATCGCGAACAGCACGTTGGTCAGCGGCCCCGCCGCCGAGATCAGACTGTGCCGCCAGCGGCCCTTGATCCGGCCCCGCTCGATGAAGACCGCGCCGCCCGGCAGACCGATCCCGCCCATGATCACGAACGCGACGGGCAGCACGATGCTGAGCAGCACATGGGTGTACTTGAACGGGTTGAGGGTCAGATAGCCCTTCGCCCCCACCGTGGTGTCACCCCCGTGCAGGGCCGTGACGGCGTGCGCGTACTCGTGCAGACAGAGCGAGACGATCCATGCCGCGGTCACGAAGACGAACACGGCGAGACCCGGGTTGTCCGTGAAGGTGTTCCAGTCGTCCGCGAATCCGGTCCAGGCGGCCCAGCCGGACGCGGCCGCGACGGCGACGATCCCTAGGAAGACGGGGCTGATACGCCGGTCGCTGCGCTTCATGGCGGTGGTCATGCGACGGGGCTCCTGGGGTGGGGCGGTCGTACGGCGGGGGCGTGCCCGACCGTACCCGGCATATCGGGGGAACGTGGGGTGTTCGGGCGCGAGTTCCCTCGCATCCGTGTCGGGGACAATGGGCCGGTGCGCTACTGCTTGCTCGGCCCCACCCAGGCCCTCCGACCCGACGGCACGGCCGTCCCCGTCGGCGGGGCACGGCTGCGTGCGCTGCTCACGGTGCTCGCACTGCGGGCCGGGCGGACCGTGCCGGTCACCCAGCTCGTGGACGAGGTGTGGGACGGGGATCCGCCGGCCGACGCGACGGGTGCGCTGCAGGCGTTGATCGGGCGGCTGCGGCGTTCGCTCGGGCATGGCGCGGTGGACTCCGTCGAGGGCGGCTACCGGCTGTGCGCGTCACCGGACGACGTGGACGTCCACCGCTTCGAGCGCCTCGCCACCGAGGGCGGGCGGGCGCTGGCGGACGGCGATCCGGTCAAGGCCTCGGCCGTCCTGGACGAGGCCCTCGCGCTGTGGCACGGGCCCGCCCTGGCCGACCTGCCGGACCGGCTCGCGGAGGCCGCGCGCTGGGAGACCCGCCGCCTGGACGCCCGCCGCACCCGCCTCGCCGCGCTCCTCGCCCTGGGGCGGGCCTCGGAGGTGCTGCCCGAGCTGGGGGCGCTGTGCGATGCGCACCCGCTGGACGAGCCGTTGCAGGTGTTGCGGTTGCGGGCCCTGCGCGGCGCCGGCCGTGCGGCCGAGGCGTTGGCGGGGTTCGAGGAGGTACGGGCTCTGCTCGCGGACCGGTTGGGTGCGGACCCTGGCCCCGAACTCCGCTCTCTGCATGCCGAGTTGCTTTCCCCCGCCCCGCCCCTTCCCGAAAGTCCTGCGGACGGCTTCGGGGGCTTCGCCCCCGGACCCCCTTTGTCCTCAATCGCCGGACGGGCTGAAGAAGCGAGGCCTGATCAATCAGCCCGTCCGGCGATTGAGGACGCGCCCGGAGGGCGCAAAGCTCCGCAGGATTACGGGAAGGGGCGGGGCGGGGAAAAGATCGGCAACCTCCGAGCCCGCCTCACCAGCTTCGTGGGTCGCGAGGCCGACATCGAGGCCATCCGCGCAGACCTGAGCCGCGCCAGGCTCGTCACGATCCTCGGCCCCGGCGGCGCTGGAAAGACCAGGCTCTCGCAAGAGGCAGCGGAAGAACTGCCGGTGCCGGACGGCGCCTGGCTCGCCGAACTCGCCCCGGTCAGCGCCGACGCCGACCCGGAGGCCATCCCGGAGGCGATCCTCACCGCCCTGGGCGCCCGCCAGACCGTTCTCTTCGGCGCGGGCGCGGAAGAGCTCCGCCAGGCAGGCGACCGCAGCGCCGACGACCCGATGACACGCCTCACCGAGCACTGCGCACGCCGCCGCATGCTCCTCCTGCTCGACAACTGCGAGCACGTCGTCGAGGCGGCCGCCCGCGTCGTCGACCACCTCCTGGCCCACTGCCCCGGCCTCACCGTGCTGGCCACGAGCCGTGAACCCCTGGGCGTACCGGGCGAGTTGGTCCGCCCCCTCGACCCGCTGCCCGAGCCCGCGGCCCTGCGCCTGTTCGCCGAGCGCGGCGCCGCCGCACGCCCCGATTTCCGGATCGAGGACGACCCGGCGGCCGCCGCGGAGATCTGCAGCCGCCTCGACGGACTCCCGCTCGCCATCGAACTGGCCGCGGCCCGGCTGCGGATGCTCACCCCCCGCCAGATCGCCGACCGCCTCGACGACCGCTTCCGCCTGCTCACCAGCGGCAGCCGCACCCTGCTGCCGCGCCAGCAGACCCTGCGCGCCGTCGTCGACTGGTCCTGGGACCTCCTCGACGAGCCGGAGCGCGCGGTGCTGCGCCGGCTCTCCGTCTTCTCGGGCGGGAGTGACCTCGCGGCGGCGGAGGCGGTATGTGGGGGTGCTCCGATAGGAGGAGGGCGTGCTGCCGAGCTCACGGGGCTCCGCCCCGGACCCCCCAGTCGCCCTTCGGGCTCGTCCTCAAACGCCGGACGGGCTGATTCTGCCCCGGATGCCCCGGATGCCCCGGATGCCCCGGATGCCCCGGATGCCCCGGATGCCCCGGATGCCCCGGATGCCCCGGATGCCCCGGATGCCCCGCACGCCCCGCACGGCGACCCCGCCTGCCACGCCCACCTGTTCGTCGACCGCCGCGACATCACCGACCTGCTCGGCTCCCTCATCGACAAGTCCCTTGCGGTGGCCGTGCCTTCGACCGGTGGCGAGATGCGCTACCGGCTCCTGGAGACCGTCGCCGAATACGCGGGGGAGCGGCTCGACGAGTCCGGTGACCGGGACGCCGCCGAGCGCGCCCACCTGGTGCACTACCGGGAGTTCGCCCGCCGCGCCGACCCCGAGCTGCGCGGGTCCGGGCAGCAGGCCGCGATCGAGCGGATCGAGGTCGAGTACGAGAACCTGCGCACCGCCCTGCGCCGCGCCACCGCCGCCCGTGACGAACACGAGGCGCTCTGCCTCGTCCTGTCGCTGTGCTGGTACTGGCAGATGCGCGACCAGCGCACCGAGGCCCGCTACTGGGCCACCGCCGCCTCCGCGCTAGGCCCCGACCCCTTCGCACCCCCGGCCCGCCAGGCCCCGCCGCTGCGCGAGCGGTGCACGGACGCGCCGCCGCCCATGGCCGAGGACCAGCTGTGGGAGGCCAGGCGCGGCTGTGCCCTGATGCAGCTGGCCACCATGGACCACACGAGCGACGACTGGACCGGGGCCAAGAGCATGGAGCGGCTGCAGTGCATCGTCGACACCTACCGGCCCGGGTTGCCGCAGACCTGCTGGGTGCCCGGCTCGTTGTGGTTCTTCGCGGTGCTGCTCACCAGTGGTACGACCGACATCCGGACGATGCTCGACGCGACCGTGGACGCCTGCCGCGAGTACGGCTACCGCTGGGAGCTGGCCGCAGCCCTGCAGATGCGGGCCAATGTGCTGGCCAACCGGAGCGACTGGGCCGGTGAGGCGGACCGGGACGCGGACGCCGCGCTGGAGATCTTCCACGAGCTCGGCGATGCCTGGGGCGTGGCCGAGGCGCTGTCCGCCCGTGGTGAGGCCCTGGAGCGGCGCGGTGAATTCGTGCGCGCGGGCGAGGACTTCAGGCAGGGCATGGACCACGCGGAGCGGATCGGCGCGGCCACTCAGGCAGCGGTCCTCAAGGCGCGGTACGCGGGCATCCTCCTGGAGACGGGCGAGGGCGAGACGGGCGAGCGTCTGCTCCGCGAGGTGGTCGCCGACCAGGACTCGGCCGCCAACGAGGCGCTGCCGGCGGCCCGGATGTATCTCGCGCTGTGGCTCGGCCGTACCAATCGCGGACCCGAGGCACGGGAGCAACTGGAGCAGATGCGGGACCAGTTCCGCTCCGGCCCCGCGGTGATGTTCGAGGGCTTCGTCCTCGGTCTGCTCGCCTGGCTGGACAACATGGAGGGCAAGCACGAGCTGGCGCTCGAGCATGTGCGGGCCGGTGTGGAGCGCGCTGTCGATCCGCTGTCCCTGATGATCGCGCCGTATCTGCCGACGGTTCAACTGACCAATGCCGCCTGGGCGTTGGCAGGATCCCGCGGGCCGGAAGGCGCCCTGCTCGGCGCCCGGTGCCTGGGTGCTGCCGACACGCTGCTGCCCGAGGGCCACTTCGCCGCCCCGCAGGAACGCGAGAACCGCGCGATGGCCGAGGCGGCCGTGCGCGCGGAGCTCGACGAGGCGACGTACGACAGTGCGTACGCACAAGGCGGCGGCCTCTCCCTGGAAGAGGCCGCCGCGTTGTTCTGACCGGTGCCACAGACGCGATCCGTTCGGCGCCGGATCAGGTCTGGGGGTTGGCGCCCATCAGCTCTTGTTGGTGAACTTGCGGATGGCGATCGGCGCCATGACCACGGTGAGTCCGACCGTCCAGGCCAGCGTCACGATCAGGCCGTGCTGGATCGGGCCGCCGACCATCAGGCCGCGGGCCGCGTCGGCGAGACCCGACATCGGGTTGTACTTGGTGAAGGACTCCAGCCAGCCCGGCATCGACTGGGTCGGCGCGAAGATCGACGAACCGAACTGCAGCGGCATCATCACCAGGAAGCCCATGGCCTGCACCGACTGGGCGTTCTTCATGGTCACACCGAGCACCAGGAAGATCCACATCACGGCCGAGCCGAAGAGGGTGGACAGGCCTACCGCGGCGAACAGACCGGCCCAGTTGGTGAAGTCGAAGCCGACCAGTGCGGCGACGATCATCAGGACCGTGGTGGCGATGAGCATCCGCAGGAGCTCCACCGAGATCTTGGCGATCAGTACGGAGCCCCGTCCGATCGGCAAGGACCGGAAGCGGTCCATGATGCCCTTGTGGAAGTCCTCGTTGAAGCCGGTGCCGACTCCCTGGGCGATGTTCATGCTCATCATCGCCAGCATGCCGGGGATCACGTACTGGATGTACTGGTCCTGGCCGCCGCCGAGCGACTGGCCGATGGACCCGCCGAAGACGTACACGAACAGCAGGGTGAAGACGACCGGCATCAGGATGGCGTCGAACATCGACTCCGGGTCGTTCTTGATCCACAGCAGATTGCGGCGGACCAGGGCTCCGGTGTGCCGGAGGTTGGCGCGCAGGCCGATCTTGCCGTCGGCCTGGCCCTTGCGGAGGGCGGGCGCGTCGAGCGTGGGGGTGGCGGTGCTCATACGGCGACCTCCTCGAGTACGGGGGCGGCGTCCTGCGGGGCACTGGCCTTCTGGCCGGTGATGGACAGGAACACTTCGTCCAGGCTGGGCAGTTCGGTGGTGATGTCGGCGAGGCCGTAGCCGCGGGCGGCGAGCATGCCGACGATGGCGGTGAGCTGTTCGTCGCTCTGGACGGGCACGATGACCGCGCCGGCCTCGGCGTCCACGGTGGCCGTGGCGAGCCCGGTGAGACCGGAGTCGTCCAGGTCGGTGGCGATCGCGCGGAGCTGCAGCGGGTCGGCCGGGCGGATCCGCAGGGTGCGGCCGCCGACCTTGGCCTTGAGCTCGGCGATCCCGCCACTGGCGATGATCTTGCCGCGGTCGATGACCGTGAGGCCGGAGGCCAGCTGCTCGGCCTCCTCCATGTACTGGGTGGTGAGCAGGACGGTGACGCCCTCGCCGACCATGCGCTTGACCTCGCTCCACACCTCGTTCCGCGTACGCGGGTCGAGACCGGTGGTCGGCTCGTCGAGGTAGAGGACGGCCGGCTGGCCGATCATGGACGCCGCGAGGTCGAGCCGGCGGCGCATACCGCCGGAGTACGTTCCCGCCGGGCGCTTGGCCGCGTCGGTGAGCGAGAACCGCTCAAGGAGCTCGGTGGCGCGGCGCCTGGAGTCGGCCCGGGACAGGTCGAGCAGGCGCCCGATCATGTACAGGTTCTCGAAGCCGGAGATCTTCTCGTCGACCGAGGCGTACTGGCCGGTGAGCCCTATCTTGCGGCGCAGCTGGCGGGGCTGGGTGAGGACGTCGTACCCGGCCACGAAGGCCGAGCCCGCGTCGGGCTGGATGAGGGTGGACAGGACTCGTACGAGGGTGGTCTTGCCGGCGCCGTTGGGGCCGAGGACACCGAGGACGGTGCCTTCCTTGACCTCAAGGTCGACTCCGTCGAGGGCCTTGGTCTCGCCGTAGTGCTTGACCAGTCCCCGTACTTCTACGGCGTTGTCGCCGTGGCTGGGGTTGTTGTCGAATCGCGTCATGTCCTCAAGGTGAAGGACGCCACCGACAAACCACCGACAGGCCACCGACAGGTCCTACGTTCCCACCGACAGCCCCCGATATATCGCCGACGGCCCGCCGACTGGGGGAGTGTCGACGGGCCGCCTCTGTGCCGCGATGGCTCAGTTATCGCTGCGGGTGTACGTCAGTGAAAGGCGTGCTCTGCCTGCGGAAACGCCCCGCCGACAACGTCCTCGGCGAAGGCCTTGGCGGCGTCGCCCATGACGCTGCGCAGCTGCGCGTACTGCTTCACGAAACGCGGCAGCTTCCCGTCGGTCAGGCCCATCATGTCGGTCCACACCAGGACCTGGGCGTCGCACTGGGCGCCCGCACCGATACCCACGGTGGGGATCTGCAGGGAGCGGGTGACCTCGGCGGCCAGCTCTTCCGGTACGAGTTCCAGGACGACGGCGAACGCGCCCGCGTCCTGCGCGGCCTTGGCGTCGCGGAGGAGGCGGTGGGCGTCCTCGTCGCCGCGGCCCTGCACCCGGTAGCCCATGGTGTTCACGGACTGCGGGGTCAGGCCCAGGTGCGACATGACGGGGATGCCGGACTGCACGATCAGCTCGGTCTGGGCCAGCGAGCGCTCGCCGCCCTCCAGCTTCACGGCGCCGACCCCGGCCTCCTTGACCAGGCGGGTCGCCGAGCGCAGGGCCTGCACGGGGCCCTCCTGGTACGAGCCGAACGGCAGGTCGCCGACGATCAGGGCACGGCTGGTGCCCCGCACGACGGCGGCCGACATCATGACCATCTGGTCGAGGGTGACGGGCACGGTGGTCTCGTACCCGAGGTGGCAGTTGCCCGCCGAGTCGCCGACCAGCATCACGGGGATGCCGGACTCGTCGAAGACATTGGCGGTCATCGCGTCGTACGCGGTGAGCATGGGCCACTTCTCGCCGCGCTCCTTGGCGGCGGTGATGTCGCGGACGGTGATGCGGCGTGTGCCCTTTCCGCCGTACAGCGCCTTGCTGCCGTCGACGGGCTTTTGGGCAGCCGAAATCTGCGTCATTGCAACGGCTCCTTCTGGTCATCTCGAGGCACCCTTACGGCGTCCCCGGATCACGTCCATGGTGGCATCCCGCACCTGCTCCACGCTAGGGAGGCCCTTGGACCGGCCCGACCTCGGCAGGTCGACCGCCTGTGGACCCGCTTCGGGGCCCGCCTGCCGGCTCCGTAAAGACTTCCCCATCTTTCCAATACGAGACGGTCTCGTATCGAAAGTTCGCTAGGGTTTCAGCCATGACTTCGCCTGCCAACCCGTCCGCGCCCGCCGCGCCGCGGATACCCGAAGCCGTGCATCGCCGTCGCTGGGCGATCCTCGGTGTGCTGATGCTCAGCCTCCTGATCGTCGTCCTCGACAACTCGATCCTCAATGTCGCCATCAAGACGATCTCGACCCCGGCGCCGACCGGCCTGGGCGCCACCCAGAGCGAGCTCGAGTGGGCCATCAACGCCTACACCCTGGTCTTCGCCGGCCTGCTCTTCACCGCCGGACTCCTCGGTGACCGCCTGGGGCGCAAGAAGGTGCTCCTCGCCGGAATGGTCGTCTTCGGCATCGGCTCGATGCTCGCCGCCGAGTCCGGCTCACCGGTCCAACTCATCGTGTTCCGCGCCGTGATGGGCTTCGGCGCCGCCTTCGTCATGCCCGCGACGCTTGCCGTGCTCATGCACGTCTTCGAGCGCGAGGAGCAGCCCAAGGCCATCGGCATCTGGGCGGGCGGTGTCGGCCTCGCCATCGCGATCGGGCCCATCACCGGCGGTGTGCTGCTCGACCACTTCTGGTGGGGCTCGGTCTTCCTGATCAACGTGCCGATCGTGCTGATCGCGATCGCGCTGATGATCTGGCTGGTCCCCGACTCCCGCGACCCGAAGCCGGGCCGGCTCGACCCGGTCGGCGTGGTCGTCTCGGTGATCGGCCTGGTCCTGCTGGTCTACGGCATCATCAAGGGCGGCCAGCTCGCCGACTTCACCGACACCACGGTGCTCGCCACGATCGCGGCGGGCGTCGCGGTCCTCGTCGCCTTCGTGATCTACGAGAAGCGCAGCGACCACCCGTCCATCGACGTCACGTACTTCAAGAACAAGGTGTTCTCGGCGGCGATCAGCACCATCTCGCTGGTCTTCTTCGCGCTGATGGGCGTGACGTTCTTCGCCGTCTTCTACACGCAGAGCGTGCGCGGCTACAGCCCGCTGCAGACCGGCCTGCTGATGCTGCCGCTCGCCGTCGCCCAGCTGATCTTCTCGCCGCGGGCACGACTCGTCGTGGACCGCTTCGGCAACCGCGCGGTGTGCACGGCGGGGATGGTGACCATCGCCGCGACGCTCGCGGCGTTCGCGACGCTGGACGCGGACACGCCGATCTGGCTCCTGGAGGTCATCTTCTTCCTGATGGGCGCGGGCATGGCGCACATCATGACGCCGACCTCCGTGGTCATCATGCAGGCGCTGCCGCGCGAGAAGGCGGGCTCGGCGTCGGCCCTCAGCAATACGTTCCGTCAGGTGGGCGGGGCGCTGGGCATCGCGGTGCTCGGCTCGGTGCTCTCCACGGCGTACCGCTCGGACATCGAGTCCAGCCTCGGCGGGGTGCCGGCCGAGCTGCGGCACACCGCGGGCGAGTCGATCGAGGCGACCCTCGGCGTCGCGGAGAAGCTGCACCAGCCCGGGCTTGTGGTACCGGCTCAGGACGCGTTCCTGCACGCCATGCACGTAACCGCGTTGTGGGGCGCGGGAGTTGCGGTGATCGGGGCGATTGTGGTCGCGCTGTTCTTGCCGGGGCGGGCTCCGGCGGCCCCGGAGGCGGAGGTCGAGCGGGAGTCGGTGGGGGTCAAGGACTAGTCCCCTACCCGCCCCTTCCCGAAAGTCCTCAAACGCCGGACGGGCTGATTTCATCAGCCCGTCCGGCGTTTGAGGACGAGGCCGAAGGCCGTGATCCGGGCAGGGGTCCGGGGGCGGCAGCCCCCGAGGTGCCGTCAGGCTTTCGGGAAGGGGCGGGGCGGGGGAGACAATCCCCCTGAGCAGCAACGCACCCGCAGACACAGGAGAGGCGCATGACCCTGAACGACCACCAGGAGCAACCGCAGCGGGGGCGACCCCGAAGCGAGGCGGTCGAGCACGCCATCATCGAGGGCGTCATGCAGCTCCTGGAGGACGGCGTCTCCCTCACCGACCTCTCCATCGAACGAGTCGCCCGCACGGCCGGCGTCGGCAAGGCCACCATCTACCGCAGATGGAAGGGCAAGGAAGAGCTCATGGTCGACGTCATCCGCGTCGTCGAACCTCCCGAGCCCGTCCTCCCCGGCACCTCCGCCAGGGACGACCTCATCGCGCTCCTGGAATCCCTGCGCCAGCGCGGCCTGGCCGCCCGGGGCTCCGCCCTGCTGCACAACGTGTTCGCTCAGATGAAAGCCCTTCCCAAGCTCTGGGCCGCGTACCAGGAGACGGTCATCGAGGCCCGCCGCCGGATGGGCCTCGACGCGGTACGGCGTGGCATCGCGAGCGGCGAGATCCGCGCGGACATCGACGTGGAGCTCGCCCACGACCTGATCACCGGACCGATGCTGCTGCACTCGGTGCTGCGCCCCGACGACCCGCTCGACGAGGACCTCCCTCGACGCATCGTGGACGGGGCGCTCGACGGACTGCGCCCTCGCGACTGAGGCCGGCCGCACGCCCACCGAACCCCGGCCGCACCCGTACGCCCCGGCCAGGGAATATGCGCGTTTCGTCACAGCAGCCACCTGCCTGCGCAAATTCGGAACTGTGTGCCCCGGAACGTCGTCCTCCCGACAGAACGGCCGTCACAGAAGGCATGGACGGGCAAGGACGGCACCGTCCATCGCCTAGGGTCTTCAGTCGGGGACGACCGTGGGCACGGCACGGGCACGGCAGGCAGTGAGGGCGAACGGCATGGCGCAGACGTATATGACGGAGACGGGGAACGACCGCTCGGGGCCCGAGCACTCGGGATCCCGCTTCCGGCGTCTGCTCGACAGCTGGCGCCACGACTCCGGGATCTGGCGCCGCGGCCTGGTCCTCGCCGCCTTCAGCGTCCTGCTCGCCCTGGTGATGCTGCTGCACGCACACATCCCGAACCGCATCGGCAACATCGGCTCGCTGATCGAGACGTTCCTGCCCTGGCTCGGCATCTTCGTACCCCTGGTCCTGATCTTCGCCGTGGTCCGCAAGTCGGCGACCGCGCTGATCGCGGTGCTGCTGCCCGCGGTGGTGTGGGTGAGCCTGTTCGGCGGCCTGATCAGCGACAAGTCGGGCGCGGGCGGCGACCTCACGGTCGTCACGCACAACGTGAACGCCGAGAACCCCGACCCGGCCGGCACCGCCCGCAAGGTCGCCGCGTCCGGCGCCGACGTGGTCGCGCTCGAAGAGCTCACCGGGGACGCGCTGCCCACGTACAAGAAGGCCATGGCGGAGACGTACAAGTACAGCTACACCGACGGCACGGTCGGGCTGTGGAGCAAGTACCCGCTGACCGACAACCGTCCCGTCGACATCAAGATGGGCTGGACCCGCGCCCTGCGCTCGACGGTCGATACGCCCAAGGGCAAGATCGCCGTGTACGTGGCGCATCTGCCGTCGGTCCGGGTCAAGCTCAACGCGGGCTTCACCGCAGGCCAGCGCGACAACAGCGCCGAGGCCCTCGGCATCGCCATCCGCGACGAGCCGATCAAGAAGGTCGTCCTGCTCGGCGACCTCAACGGCACCATGAACGACCGCGCGCTCTCCCCGGTCACCTCGCAGCTGCGCTCCACCCAGGGCGCGGCGGGCGACGGCTTCGGCTTCAGCTGGCCGGCGGCGTTCCCGATGGCGCGGATCGACCAGATCATGGTGCGCGGCGTGGAGCCCGAGTCGTCCTGGGCGCTGCAGGACACGGGCAGCGATCACCTGCCGGTGGCGGCGAAGGTCACGCTCTAGCGTTCTTGACAGCAGCTTCTACGTTGCCGAAGGGGCCCGCACCAGTACGGTGCGGGCCCCTTCGTGTGGCGTATCGGCGTGGTCAGCCGTTCTCGCGCCAGCGGTTGGTGATGGGCAGCCGCCGGTCCTTGCCGAAGCCCTTCGCCGAGATCTTGGTGCCCGGCGGGTACTGGCGGCGCTTGTACTCGGCGGTGTCCACCATGCGCAGTGTCTTGCGCACCAGCTCGGCGTCGTACCCGGCGGCGATGATCTCGTCGGCGCCGCGGTCCCGGTCGACGTACATCGCGAGGATGCCGTCGAGGACGGGGTAGTCGGGCAGCGAGTCGGTGTCGACCTGGCCCGGGCGCAGCTCGGCGCTCGGCGGCTTGGAGATCGAGTTCTCGGGGATGGGCGGGGTCTGGCCGCGCTCCTCGGCGGCGCGGTTGCGCCACTTCGCGAGACGGAAGACCGCCGTCTTGTAGACGTCCTTGATCGGGCCGTACGCGCCCACCGAGTCGCCGTACAGCGTCGAATAGCCCACCGCCAGCTCGGACTTGTTGCCCGGCGCGAGGACGATGTGGCCCTCCTGGTTGGAGACCGCCATCAGCATCGTGCCGCGCAGCCGGGACTGCAGGTTCTCCTCGGCGAGGCCGGTGAGGCCGAGCGAGCCCATGTACGCGTCGAACATCGGCTCAACGGGCACGGTGCGGAAGTTGAGCCCGGTGCGACGTGCCAGCTCGGCGGCATCGCCCTTGGAGTGGTCGGAGGAGTACTTCGAGGGCATCGAGATGCCGTACACGTTCTGCGCACCGAGCGCGTCGCAGGCGATGGCGGCGACGAGGGCGGAGTCGATGCCGCCGGAGAGGCCGATGACGACGGAGCGGAATCCGTTCTTCGCGGCGTAGGCGCGCAGGCCCACGACGAGGGCCGAGTAGACCTCTTCGTCGTCGTCGAGCCGCTCGGCGTAGCCGCCGGTGAGCTCGGTCTCGTACGCGGGAAGCGGCTCCTCGCTCAGTACGACGTGCTCGATCCGCAGCCCGTCGTCCACGACGCCTGCCGGAGGTTGGGCCGCGGCGGCGGGCAGTTCCAGATCGAGAACCACACTGCCCTCGGCGAACTGCGGCGCCCGCGCGACGACTTCCCCACCACTGTCGACCACGATCGAGTCGCCGTCGAAGACCAGCTCGTCCTGGCCGCCGATCATCGCGAGGTAGGCGGTGGTGCAGCCGGCCTCCTGGGCGCGCTTGCGGACCAGTTCGAGGCGGGTGTCGTCCTTGTTCTGCTCGTACGGCGAGGCGTTGACGGAGATCAGCAGCCCGGCGCCCGCGCTGCGCGTCGCGGGAACACGGCCGCCGTCCTGCCAGAGGTCCTCGCAGATGGCGAGCGCGACATCGACGCCGTGCACGCGGATGACGGGCATGGTGTCGCCCGGCACGAAGTACCGGAACTCGTCGAAGACGCCGTAGTTGGGCAGGTGGTGCTTGGCGAAGGTCAGCACGACCTGGCCGCGGTGCAGCACGGCCGCGGCATTCTGCGGAGAGCCGGCGGGCTGGCCGTACTTGGGCTGAGCGGTCTCGGAGCGGTCCAAGTACCCGACGATGACGGGGAGTTCACCGAACCCCTCATCACTGAGCCGCCCGGCAAGCGCACGCAGCGCCGCCCGCGAGGCCTCGACGAAGGACGGGCGCAGCGCCAGGTCCTCGACGGGGTATCCGGTCAGCACCATCTCGGGGAACGCCACCAGATGGGCGCCCTGCTCGGCGGAGTGCCGGGTCCAGTGCACGATCGACTCGGCGTTGCCGGCGAGATCGCCGACGGTCGAATCGATCTGATTCAAGGCGAGGCGTAGTTGAGGCACGGGCCCAGTGTAATCGTCAGAGAGACGCGATGTCCTGCCGGACGGGTGTGGGGCGTCACACGCGTGGTGCCGCCCTCAGGGGGTTGCGCCCGCGGGCGCTACTTCGCCGAGCCCGTCCAGATGGCGTCCTCGTACGTGACCACCTCGGGGCCGACCTCGAGTTGGAGGTCCTTCGTCGCGTTGGCCGGGAGGGAGAAGGCGAACTGGGAGACGGCCTGCTTGCCGGGGAGGAGCTTGCCGTTGAAGGGCTTGGTGCCGTTGCTGCCGTCGAAGACCATTTCGGCGTCCGAGCCCTTGCCGTCGCGCAGGGTCGGCAGCGCGGTGTTGATGTCCAGCGTCTTCTTGCTGCCGTTCTTGATCGTGATCGTCACCTGGATCGCGACGTTGCCCTTCTCGTGGCCCGCCGCGAACTCGTCCGGCGTGTAGGGCTTGGGCTTCGCCACGGTGACCTTGACGCCGTCGTCATAGGTGTGGGTGCCGCCGAACTTCAGCGGGGCGGGGGCCTCGGGCTCCTCGAACTCGGACTCGGACTCGGGCCCGGTCTCGGAATCGCCGGGGTCGGACGGTGCGGTGGAGTGGGTTCCGCCGCGGGCCTTGTCGGACTCCTTCTTGACCTCGTCGGCCGTGTCCTTGATGACCACCACGATGAGGATCAGCCAGACGATCGCGGCCACGATGGCGAGGGCGCCGAGGATGATGCCGGCGAGGGCCATGCCCTTGTTCGTCGCAACGCCCTTGCGGGCGTTGCTGTGGCCTATCAGGCCCAATATCAGGGCGACTACGCCGAGCACTCCGCCGAGCCAGAACAGGAACGGGATGACCCCGGTGAGCAGGCCCACGATGCCGCAGACCAGGGCGGCGATCCCCAGGCCGTTGCGCGCCTGGGGTGCGTACGGCCCCGGCGCCCAGCCTCCGTACCCGGGCGGCGGGGGCGGTGCCATCGGCAACGGGCCGGGGCCGCCGCCGTGCTGGTGGGGCGCGGGGGTGGCCCAGGGGGACTGCTCGGGTGCGGCGCCGTTCGGTACGGCGTCGCCCGGTGCGGAGTCATTCGGGGGCGGGGGCAAGGTCATGTTGGGCGGATTCCTTCAGTGATGAGAGATCGGCCCACTTTAATCGAACCCTTTACCGATTCCTTACGGAATTTCCTCACGATGCGGTTGCGGACCGGGACCGGGACCTGGACCGGGATCGGGACGGGCCGGTCCGCAACCGACGGCGGGTGCTGAGGCGAGTGTGGGGCGGGTGCTACGCCCGGTACCCCAGCACCGTCATCATCCCCGCCTCCGAGTGGTACACGTTGTGGCAGTGGATCATCCACAGGCCCGGGTTGTCGGCCTCGAAGTCCACGGTCAGCCGCCCGTTGGGCAGGATCACCGCGGTGTCCTTGCGTGGCCCTCCCACCACATTGGCCAGGGCGAACGTGTGCCCGTGCAGATGCAGCGGATGCCACATCGAGGTCGAGTTGGCGAACTCCAGGCGGACCCGCTCGCCCGCCTTCACCGCGTGCCTGACGGACGGGTCGTACGGCTTCTTGTCGAAGGCCCAGTCGTACTTGGCCATGCCGCCCGTGAGTTGGAGCTTGATCGTGCGGTCCGGCTTGCCCGCGGGCAGTGCCACCGACTCGTCCGCCTTGAGGCGGTCCGCGGTCAGCAGCCTGCCGTTCAGCTCGGCGGGCCGCACCTTCGCCCCGGGCGCCGCCCCCGACCCCGTACGCAACAGTGCGAGCCCCGTCGCCTTCTTGCCCTCGGCCAGCGCGGTGAGCGGGAAGACCCCGTCCTTCGCGGTCACCAGGACGTCATAGCGCTCGCCCATGCCGAGCAGCAGCGCATCGGCCGACGCATGCCGCACCGGGAAGCCGTCCGTGTGCGTCACCGTCATCTCGTGGCCGCCGAGCGCGACCCGGAAGGCCGTGTCGCCCCCGGCGTTGATGAACCGGATCCGGATCCGCTCGCCGGGCTTGGCGCGGAAGTCCGAAGGGGCGTCCGGCGTACGGCCGTTGATGAGGTAGCGCGGGTACGCCACGTCGCCCGCGTCCCCGCCGAGCAGTTCGCTCTTGGCGCCCATCATCATCCGGGACGGGCCGGACGGCTTCGTCGGCTTCGGTGAGGGGGACGCCGCGGCGGGCGCCTTGCCCTCGCTCATCGACATGTTCGACATGTCGTGCCCCCCGTGGCCGCCGCCGCCGCTACCGCTGCCGCCCCCGTCGTCACCGCCCATGTCCATGCCCGCCCTCAGCTCGGCGAGCACCCCGTCCGGTGTCGAGCCGTCCACGCCGTCGACCCAGTCGTCCAGGACGACCACCCACTCCTTGTCGTACTTGAGCGGCTCCTTCGGGTCCTCGACGATCAGCGGCGCGTACAGCCCCCGGTCCTGCTGGGTGCCGGAGTGCGGATGGAACCAGTACGTCCCCGGGTGCGCGGCCGCGAAGCGGTAGGTGAAGTCCGCTCCCGGCTTGATGTCCTTCTGGGTGAGGCCCGGGACGCCGTCCATGTCGTTGCGCAGGGACAGGCCGTGCCAGTGCAGGGACGTGGCCTCGGGCAGGTGGTTGGCCAGCGTCAGGGCGAGCGTGTCGCCCGCGGTGACCCTGACCTCCTTGCCGGGCAGCGTGTCGCCGTACGCCCAGGAGGTCACGGTCCGTCCGCCCAGGTCGAGCGGCGTCCTCGTGGCGGTCAGCTTGACCTCGCGGACCTGTCCGCCGCCCGCCCGCTTCTTCTCGGCGGCGGCGACTTCGGGGCCCGCAGGGTCGACGTACCCCTTCGGGGCCGACTGGCCCCCATGACCTCCGTGCCCGGACCCGGAACCCGAGCAGGCGGCCAGAACTCCCGTGCCGGCGACGGCGACCGACGCACCGAGCACGGTGCGGCGCGTGTGATTGCGCATGGTGGAACAACACCTCGTCATCTGTGGTGTGCGCCGCGCCCGGCCACGTACGGCTGGGGCGGCTGTGTGCATGGGGCGCGTCCGCTGCTTCTGATACACCGCTCGACGCCCGGAGGTTCCACCTCTGGACGGAGCGATGCGAAACAGCCGTACGACGGCCTAAATGCGCAGCACGGAGAGACGGGAGAGCCGGGATCTCGGCGGCGGAGCGGCAGGCCACAGCGCCCGCAGCGGCGGGGCGCGCGGCGCCGAGGGAGCGGGCGCGGTCCCCGGCAGCAGGGCCGCGGCGACCAGCAGCGCCAGCGTGAACGCGCCGAGCACGGCCAGGCACACCGTCATCGGGTCCATGCCGTGCACGGGCACATCCGGCCCGGAGACGACCGGCCCGGCGGCCTCGCCGTGCACGGGGGAGCCGGCTGTCGCGGGCGCGTCCTGCATGTTCATCGCGGGAGCGTCAGGCCCGCTCGTCGTGACCCGCACCTGCTGGTGCCCCGCCGCCACCTGGCTGCCGTGCCCCGCCGCCACCCGGCTGCTGTGCCCTGCCGCTGCCGGCACGACCTCGTGCCCGCCCGCCGCAGCCGCCGCGACCTCATGACCGGAGGACGACGACGCCCCCGCATGCCCCACCGGATGCCCGAGCGTATGCATCGCGAAGATCCCGAAGAGCAGCGCGGCGAACAGCAGCAGCTGTCCCCATCGCCGTTCCCCGAGTCGCGTCGTCATGCGCCGCAGCCTACCCCCGACGGGTATCCGACAAAATGCGGGCCCCCGCCACCGAGCTGATCATGAGCGCATGACGACGACCGCGGACGCAGAGTCCGAAGGAACCCCCGAAGGAACAGCGGCCGGGTCGCCCGACACCGGCGCCGACACCGGCACCAAGCGGCAGTTCATCTCCTGGGTGACCCTCGCCCTGATGACCACCGCCTCGGTGGCGAGCCTGCGTCCCTCGCCCGCGATGGCCATCTACGGCCTCGCGGCGATCTTCCTCTACCTGATCCCCGCGATCGTCTTCCTGCTGCCCACCGCCCTGGTCGGCGCCGAGCTCGCGTCCGGCTGGACCGGCGGCATCTACCGCTGGGTGAGCGAGGCGCTCGGCAAGCCGCTCGGGTTCCTGGCGGTGTGGTGCCAGTTCGCGCTGACCATCGCGTACTACCCGAGCCTCCTCGCGTACGTCGCCTCGACCTTCGCCTACGTCGTCCACCCGAGCCTCGCCGAGAACGGCCTCTACGTCGCCATCGTCATCATCACCGTCTACTGGACCGGCGTCTGGATCGCCTCCCGCGGCACCAAGTCCATCGCCGGGCTCTCCTCGATCGGCCTGGTCGTCGGCACCCTCGTGCCCGGCGTGCTGCTCGTCGTCCTCGGCATCGTCTTCCTCGGCCAGGGCAACCCGTCAGCCGCACCGATGAGCCCCGACCACTGGCTGCCCCCGTGGACCGGCCTGGCCAGCCTGGTCCTCATCGTCAACAACTTCCTCTCCTACGCCGGCATGGAGATGAACGGCGTCCACGTCGCCTCGCTGCGCCGCCCCCGGTCCGAGTACCCGCGCTCGATGTTCCTCGCCACCGGCATGGTGCTGTTGATCTTCATCCTTCCGGCCCTGGCGATCAGCTGGGTGATGCCGTCGAAGGAGCTCAGCCTCACGGCCGGACTGATGCAGGCCTTCCAGGCCTTCTTCGACCACTTCCACATCGGCTGGATGACCAAGATCGTCGGCATCATGCTGGTGATGGCGGCGCTCGGCGGCATGCTGACCTGGCTGTCGGGGCCCGCCAAGGGCCTGGTCACGCTCGCCCGGCAGGAGGGCTATCTGCCGCCGTTCCTGCAGCGCTTCAACAAGAACGGCGTGCCGATGAACCTGATGTACGCCCAGGGGGTGCTCACCACCCTGATCGGCGTCGTCTACGCGTTCAGCTCCGATGTGTCGTCCGCGTACTGGATGTTCTCGGTGATCACCGTGCAGATCTATCTGATCGCGTACCTGCTGATGTTCATCACCGTGGTGAAGCTCCGCAAGACCCACCCGGACCACCCGCGCGGCTTCTGGACGCCGGCCGTCAAGCTGGTCGCGGGCACCGGGTTCGTGGCCTCGCTCGCCGCGCTCTTCATCGGGTTCGTGCCGCCCGACCAGTTCGGCAACCAGCCGCTGTGGCGGTACCTGCTGATCGTCGGCGGCGGGCTGCTGCTGATCGGCATCGTGGCGCCGGTCGCCTTCCTGAAGTTCCGCAAGCCGAGCTGGGTGCATCCGGATCACGTTCAGTGATGCCGAACCCGAACCCGTAAGCTTTATCCCACTATGTCCATTCCTGGCTCCTTTCGTGATGTACGTACCGTCGCCGTCCTGCTCGGGCTGGGCGCCGTCGCGTACACCGCCTGGGTGCTCGAGGTCGTCATGGCGACCGGGCTCGATCCCATACGTACGTACGTGAGTGAGCTGGCCGCCGAGGACCAGCCGCTGGGCGGGCTCTTCCGGGCCACCGACCTGGCCGCAGGCCTGCTCGTCCTCGCCGGGGCGCTGTGGGCGGTCCTCAGGCTGCGGCCGCACCGGCCCTGGGCCCGGGTCGGCTGGGCGGGCCTGATCCTCTTCGGCGCGGCCACCGCGGCCGACTCGCGGCTCCCGCTGAGCTGCACACCGACCGCCGACCCGGAGTGCGCCATACGCGAGACCGCGGACCTGGTGCCCGCGACCCACACCGCGCACGCCGTCAGCAGCTCGCTGTCGGTCACCGGGGCGCTCATCGGCATAGTGGCCCTCACCGTCGCGGCCCGCAGGTACCGCGTGTGGGAGCCGTTGGCCCGCTTGGGGCCCTGGATAGTGGGCCTCGAACTGGCCGTCACCGCCTGGACATTGGCGTCCGTCGCCGCCTTCCAGGCCGGCAAGGGCACGATGCTGCTCGGCCTCGGGCAGCGCATGCAGGTGCTGCTCATCGCCCTATGGCTCGCGTTGTTCGCGTTCTCGCTGCTCAAGCGGGAGCGGCGGCGGGTGCTGCCGCCGGTCCAACCGTCCCCCGTGCTGGAACGGCGATGACGTCCTCCTTTGTTCGCATCGGTGGAGTGCCGCACCACGTGGTGCTGGAGGGAAGCGGGCCCCCGTGCGTGCTGTCCGGCGGGCTCGGCATGGCGTGGTTCGACTGGGACGCGGTGGCCGCGCTCCTCGCTCCGCACCGGACGGTGATCCGCTTCGACCGTCCCGGGCTCGGGCTCAGCGGGCACGCGCGCGTGGCGCCCTCTTTGACCGGGGAGGCCGACCGGATCCTGCGGGTCCTGGACGCGTGCGGGGTGTCCGGGCCCGCGACCGTCGTCGGGCACTCCCTGGCCGGCTTCCACGCCGAGGCCTTCGCCCGGCTGCATCCCTCGCGGGTCGCCGCCCTTGTGCTGGTCGACTCCAGCGTCGAGGAGGGGGCGCGACCCCGGCCTGCCCCGGCCCTGCGCACCGGTGCGGCTCGGCTGGCCGCCGGGGCGTTGAGCGCTGCGGGGTTGCCGTGCGCGGTCGGGCCTTTGCTGCGTCGGGCCGCGGTTCGGGCTTCCCGTACGGGGGGTGGGGATCCGGCTCCGTACGAGCTGGTGCGGAGGGTGTATGGGACCAGTCGGTCGATGCGGGCTCTGCTGGTGGAGAACGCGCGCTATCGCGATCTGGCGGCGGAACTCGTCTATGTCAGGCGGCAGTTCGAGCTTCCTCGTGGAGTGCCGGTGACGGTGATCGCGGCGGGGGAGGGGCGGCGGTGGCTCGAGCGGCAGGCTCGGCTCGCCGTTGCGCTCGGCGCGGAGTTGCGGATTTCCAGTGGGTCGGGGCATTTGGTCATGTTTGACCGGCCGGGGGATGTGGCTTCTGCTGTGTTGTGGCCTCGGGCCGGGTGATTTTCTCCCCGCCCCGCCCCTTCCCGAAATGCTGCGCAGCCTTCCGCCCTGTGGGCGGTGTCCTCAAACGCCGGACGGGCTGATTCATGCCGGCGGCAACCGGCGCACGCTGTCCCGCACCACGATGTGCGTGCCCAGCACATGCCGCTCCTGGGAAGTCCGCGTCGTGCCCTCCAGGGCGAGCCGGACCGCCGTGCGGCCCAGCGCCTCGCCGGGAATGTGGATCGTGGTCAGGCCCGGCGTGACGTCGGACGCGACCGGGTCGTCGTTGTAGCCGGCCACCGAGATGTCGTCCGGCACCCGCAGCCCGTACTCGGACAGCGCCCGGATCGCCGCGGCCGCCACCTGGTCGTCACCCGCGAAGATCGCCGTGAACTCGGGCTTGCCGTCGCACTGTTCGAGCAGCTGGCGGATCGCGTGATAGCCGTGCTCGCCCCCGAAGCCGACGCCCACCTGAAGGGCCGGTTCCGGCGTGATGCCGTGGTCGGTGAGGGCCCGCTGGTAGCCGCGCACCCGGGCCTCGCCCGTGGTGTTGCCCGGGCGGTAGCCGATCAGGGCTATCCGGCGGTGGCCCGCGCCCAGGAGATGGCTGGTGATGGCGTACGCGCCCGCCTCGTTGTCGTACTCGACGACGAGGGCAGGGACATGGGGCGCGGGGGCCGGGCGCCCGACCAGGACCAGGCGGGACCCGGCGGCCGCGAGCAACTCCGCGTACCGGGACATCCGCTGGCGGTACTCCTCGTCCTCGATCACGCCGCCGACCAGCAGGACCGCCTCCGCGGCCTGTTCCCGCATCATCTCCACGATGGCCAGCTCACGGGCCGGATCGGCGTCCGTCGAGAACATCATGCAGAGCCGGCCCCGCTTCGCCGCCTCCCGCTCCACGCCCTGCGCGATATGGGCGTAGAACGAGCTGACCACGTCCAGGACGAGCACCGCGACCGTCTTGCGGCCCGCCCCCGCGAGCGCCCGCGCATGCGCGTTCACCACGTAGTCCAGGTCCTTCGCGGCCCGCTGCACCTTGGCCCGGGAGGCCGCCGAGGTCGGATAGTTGCCGGCCAGGACGCGCGACACGGTCGCTACCGAGACCCCGGCCCGTGCCGCCACATCCCGGATGGTGACCCGCTCGCCCACAGTGATTACCCCCAACTCGCCCTGTCCGGAGCGGTTTTGCCGCACCGCCCCGGACCATCATGCCGCCCTTGCGCCTGTACTGATTTCGCGCCCGTGGCGACTTCGTGCCCGCACCTACTTCGCGGCCTCGGCCTCCTCCAGGAATTCATCGAGGGCCTTCTTGCCGCCGAGGGACTGCCACTTGGCGTAGTACGAATCCCAGTCCGCGACCTTCTTGCGGCCCGAGACGACGGCCGTGACACCGTCCTCCAGCGCCTGCTGCATCGCCGCGCCCTGCTTGTTGAACGTCTCCGACTGCAGCCCGAAGCGCGCGTTGGGCTGCAGCAGCGGCACGACCTTCTGCTCCCAGGCGTGCGCCCGCTTGGTGAAGGCGGGGTAGCCGGGGAAGTAGAGGACCTGCGGGGCGTCGGAGAGGTACCGGAACGGCAGGTTGGTGCTGGACTCGACGAGCCCCAGCTCGGTGGGGATCGGGTCGCCGTCCTTGTTGTACGCGAAGTGCGTGCCCTCGACGCCGTAGTGGCTCAGCTCGTACTCCTTGGAGCCGAACGGCGAGGCAAGCCAGTCCAGTACGCGCAGCATCAGCTTGATGCGGTCCTTGGACGTCTTCTTGATGATCGTGTAGCCGAAACAGCCGCGGTTCTGCTCGTACACCGCGCTCGCCCCATCGACCGCGTACGGCTCGGCGATGTCCAGGGTGTAGGCGTCCTTGATGCCCTGCAGGTTGGAGATCGCGGCACCCCAGCCGTCCGTCATCGAGCGGACCGTGCCGTTGTAGAGCTGGGTCTTCAGGTCGACCTGCGAGATCGAGGTGGCGTCCGAGTTGTACGAACCGTCGCCGCGCAGCGTCCGCATGTACTCCAGGGCCGCCTTGAACTGCTCGGTCCCGAACATGTCGGTGAACTTTCCGTCCTTGTACTGGTATTGGTTCGGCGCACCGTGCCACGTGCCGTGGTAGAGGTAGCCGAAGTACGACACCGTAGAGGCGCCGAGCGCGTACTTCTTGCCCTGCGAGGCGTCGTTGGCGACCGCCCGGAAGTCGTCCGCGCTCAACCCCGGCTTGTAGCCCGCCTTGTCGAAGGCCTCCCGGTTGATGAACATCCCGCCCTGCGGCTTCGCGCGCTCCACCGGTACGCCGTAGATCTTTCCGGCGATCCGGCCCATGCCCTCCCAGGCGTACGTCGGGATGGCGGCGAGATTCGGGTAGTCCTTGATGGCGTCCCCGGACAGGTACTCCGACAGGTCGGCGCAGCGGGACTTCACGAACTGCGCCTCCCTCGGGAGTACGTAGCCGCCGCCGATGTTGATGATGTCGGGCAGGTCGTCCCCGGACATCATGGTCGACATCTTGGCCCGGAAGTCGGGGTCGGGCACGACGGTGAACTCGACCTCGACACCCAGGGCTTCGTTGATCGCCTGCCAGTACTTGTTGGAGCCGACCGGCTTCGGCGGGGTGCCGTAAGTGATCGACATGACCTTGATCTTCTGCTTGCCGGTGCCGGGCTTCTCGGCCATCGCCTGGACGAGCTTCTCCGGGTACTTGGTGAAGCCGGCCTGTACGCCCTCGGTGGTCGGGGCCAGGTCGGGCGTCGGGCCCTTGGCCGGGGTGAAGGTCGGCCAGGGCGCCACCTTCTTGCCCTTGTTGCTCACCGAGCCGTCGCTCGAGCCGCCCGCGCAGGCGGTGAGCAGCGAGGGCGCGGCGATCGCGGCACCGCCGACGGCTATGGAGCGCATGAGGGTGCGGCGAGCCATCGGGCGGCCATTCGAACCAGCGGAACCGGAACCGGACACGTCGAAGCCTTTCGGAAGGGGGGAAGTGCTCAGGAAGGAGGTGGAGGCCTAGCTCTTGATGGCGCCGGTGAGCACGCCCTTGGTGAAGTACTTCTGCAGGAAGGGATAGACGAGCAGGATCGGCACGGTCGCGACCACGAGGACGGCCATCTGCATGGTCTGCGGGGCCGACACGTTGCCCGCCTCGCTCAGGCCCGTGTCGGCGATCTGGGCACCGCCCATGACGTACGTACGCAGCACCTGCTGCAGCGGCCAGTGCGTGGACTCCATGTAGATCGAGGCATGGAACCAGGCGTTCCAGTAGCTGCACATGTAGAACAGCCCGACCACCGCGAGCGCGGCCTTGGACAGCGGCAGCACGATCTTGAACAGGATCGCCCAGTCACTCGCCCCGTCGAGCCGCGCGGCCTCGTACAGCTCCTCGGGTATCCCCTGGAAGAAGCCGCGCAGCACCACCAGATTGAAGACGTTGATCAGGACGGGCAGCACCAGGGCCAGATAGCTGTCCACCATTCCCATGCCCTTGACCAGTAGAAATGCCGGGATCATGCCGGGCGGGAAGAGGAAGGTGAACAGGACCAGGACCAGCACGGGCCTGCCGCCGAAGACGCCGGGGCGGCTGAGCGCGTAGGCGAGGAAGGTGGTGCAGGCGAGCGAGGCCAGGGTGCCGAGGACGGTCAGTCCCACGCTGACGCCGAGCGCCTTGGAGACGACGCCGCCCGAAAAGATCTGGTCGTACGCGCGCAGTGTCGGGTCGCTGGGCCACAGGACCCAGCCGCCGTTCGCCACCACCTCGCGGTTGGAGGCGAGCGAGGTCGAGACGATGACCAGGAACGGCACCAGGACCAGGCCGAGCAGGATCACGATGGCCGCGGCCTTCGCCGCCTTGGTGACGGGTTTCGGCCGCTCCATCCAGGCGGGCCGGACGGCGGCTTGGGACTGTGCGCTCACTTGTAGACCCCCTGCTCTCCGAGGCGGTGGGCGACCTTGTTGGCCGCGAAGACGAGGATCACGCCGACCACACCCTTGAACAGGCCCGCAGCCGCGGCGTATCCGGTGTCGCCGCCGACGATGCCCTGCCAGAAGACGAAGGTGTCGAGCACCTCGCCGACCTCCGGGCCGACCGACTGGCGCTGCAGCAGCATCTGCTCGAACCCGGTGGTCAGGATGTCGCCGAGGCGCAGCACGAGCAGCAGGATGATCACCGGCCGGATGCCGGGCAGCGTCACGTGCCAGAAGCGCCGCCAGGGCCCCGCGCCGTCGATCGCGGCGGCCTCGTACTGCTGCTCGTCGACCTGCATCAGCGCCGCGAGGAAGATGATCGTGCCCCAGCCGGCGTCCTTCCAGATCACCTGCGCGACGACCAGTCCGGGGTACGCGTCCGGGTTGCCGATGATGTCGACGGTGTGCAGACCCGCCTGCCCCAGTACCTCGTTGAGGAGTCCGGTGTCGGCGAGCACCTGCTGGAACAGGGCGACGACGATCACCCACGACAGGAAGTGCGGCAGGTACACCACGGACTGGACGAAGCGTTTCGTCAGGTCCGAGGTCAGGCTGTGCAGGAGCAGGGCCAGGGCGATCGGCACCGGGAAGTAGAAGATCAGCTGGAGGACGGCCAGGAAGAGCGTGTTCCCGGTCGCGTGCCAGAAGTCCGGGTCGCTGAACATCCGGTCGAAGTTGTCGAGCCCGACCCAGGGGCTGGCCCACAGCCCGTCGAAGGGCACGTACTCCTTGAACGCCACGACGTTGCCGATGAAGGCGCCGTAGTGGAAGACCAGGAAGTACGCGAGTCCCGGCAGCATGAGCAGCACCAGGACGCGGGTCCGCTGAAACCGTTTCCAGGCCGAATGCGACTGGCCAGCAAGGGGTTTTGTCCCCTTGGGCCCCCTATTGCGCCTGCCCGGCCGCTTCACCACCTCGTCGGCGGTGCGCTCTTTCGTCACCGTGGGCACGGCAGCCCCTCCGTCGTCGGTACAAGGTGCCGGGAAACCTAAAGCGGTTACTGTCGGCGGTCAACCCCCTGGAATCAAAGAGATCTTGGCGTGATCCGGGGTCTTGGCGGCAACGGCTGAGCGCTCTACGGTAACCGGTTACTACGACTCTCTGCGAAAGGTGACGTTGGCGTGGCAGACCGACCGAGCACGGCCCTGGCCATGGGCGCCGACGTGGTGGACCTGGTGCTCCCGCCCGCACTGCGGGAACGGCTCGCGCACTGCACCGAGTTGGCGGCCGAGCCGCTGACCGGGTCGCTCACCTCGGCCCGGGCGCGGGCCGTCCTCGCCGAGACGGAGGTCCTGGTCACCGGCTGGGAGTGCCCGCCGCTCACCGCCGAGGTGCTGTCGTACGCGCCCCGCCTTGGGGCCGTCGTCCACGCGGCCGGCACGGTCAAGCAGCTGGTCACGGACGCGGTGTGGTCGCGCGGCATCGTCGTCTCGTCCGCGGCCGACGCGAACGCGGGCCCCGTCGTCGCTTTCACGCTGGCCGCGATCACCCTCGCCGCGAAGGGCGCGCTCGGCGCTGCCGCGCGGTACGGGTCGGGCTGGGGGCCGTTCGGCCTGCGGGCCGGGCTCGACGGGCGGACGATCGGGATCGTCGGGGCGTCGCGGATCGGGCGGGGGGTGATCGCCGGGCTGCGGTCTTCGCATGCGGATGCGGGGCTTCGGGTGCTGCTGTACGACCCGTACGTGTCGGCTGCGCAGGCCTCGGGGCTCGGCGTCGAGCTGGTGTCGCTTTCCGAGTTGTGCCGGCGCAGCAGCATTGTGAGTGTGCATGCGCCTCAACTGCCGGAGACCCGGGGGTTGTTGAGTGCGTCTTTGCTTGCGCTGATTCCGGATGGGGGTGTGGTGGTCAATACGGCTCGGGGGGCGCTGGTCGACACGGAGGCGCTGACCGCGGAGTGCCGGGCCGGGCGGCTGGACGCGTTCCTCGACGTGACGGATCCCGAGCCTCTGCCCGCTGGGCATGAGCTGTTGTCGTTGCCCAATGTGCTGGTCACGCCGCATGTTGCGGGGGCGCAGGGGAGTGAGGTGCGGCGGCTCGGGGAGTATGCGGTGGCGGAGGTCGAGCGGTATGCGGCCGGGGCTGAGCTTTGGGGGCGGTTGCGGCGGGAGGATCTGGCTCGGCTGGCTTGATTTGTCCCCTCCCCGCCCCTTCCCGAAATCCTGCGGAGCCTTCCGCCCTGCGGGCGGTGTCCTCAAGCGCCGGACGGGCTGATTCATCAGCCCGTCCGGCGCTTGAGGACAGTCTTTGAAGCCGGCGGCAGCCTTACGGGAAGGGGCGGGGAGGGGAGAATGTAGTTATGAGCCACCTGAACATCCGCATCCACGGCCACCACCTCCCGGGACGGACCTGCGGGGAGCACCGCGACATCCACGTCGCCGTACAGCGCGGCAAGGACCCGGAGGGCGAGGTCCCCGGGGACGCCCCCGAGGCCGTATGGGAGTTCGCCGTCGAGCGGGTCGAAAGCCCGGCCGGGGATTTCAAGGGCCCGCACGTCCAGGGCAAGAAGGGCGAGCGCTTCCTGTACCTCACCTGGGGCGAGCACCCGCCGGGCAAGGAATTCGCGATGTTCCGCCGGGCGAAGCTCTTCCTCGACGACATCCCGGAGGAGGTCGCGGCGAGCGGCACGGCCGTCCTGGAGCTGGGCCTCACCGACGCGCACGGCATGCCCCTGTGCGCAGCACAGCGCCCACCCCACATCACCTGGCACAAGGCCTAGCGAGGAGCGGCGCCCCGCTCCTTCAGCAGGTCCGCCATGAGGCCGAGCTCCGACTCCTGCGCCGCGGCCATCCCGGCCGCAAGGCGACGCTCGGTCGGCACCTCGCAGTGCTCCCCGCAGTACTCGGCCATGTGGATCCCACCCTTGTGGTGGTCGGTCATCAGCTGCAGGTAGAGGATCTCGGCCTCCTTGCCCCGCGCCTTGGAAAGGCGGGCGATCTCCGCCTTCGTGGCCATCCCCGGCATCAGCACCCCGCTGCCCCCGGGATCCTCGGATGGGGCCATCCCCATCCAGGACATCGGGGGCTGCGCGGGCGACGCCTTCGGCAGCTCCCACAGGTCGAGCCAGCCGATCAGCATGCCGCGCTGGTTGGCCTGCGTATTGGCGATGTCGTAAGCGAGACGGCGTACGTCCTCGTCGTCCGTACGGTCCCGTACGACGAAGGACATCTCGACGGCCTGCTGATGGTGCACGGCCATGTCCCGGGCGAACCCCGCGTCCACCGAATCGGCAGCAGGAGACGCGGACTTGGCGGGCGCCGGCTTACTCCCGGAGTCGTCCGCGAGGCCGAGGGCGACGCCCCCGCCGGCGGCGAGGAGCACCGCCGCCGCGCAGGCCGAGAGCAAGCCGGCGTGCCTCACTGCGTGATCCCGTTGGTGCAGGCGGCGCCCGGCTCGGGGGTCTGCTTGCCCTGTACGTACTTGGCGAAGAAGGTCTCCACGCGCGGGTCCTTCGCGCTGTCCACGGTGACCTGCTTGCCCCAGGCGCTCAGCATGATCGCGCCCTTCTGCTCCTTGATCGGGCTCATCAGCGAGTAGGGGGTCGCGGCGACCAGCGCCTCCAGCTTCTTCACCTCGCCGGCCGGGGCCTTGTCGTTGTACGTGACCCACACGGCGCCGTGCTCCAGGGAGTGCACCGCGTGCTTGTCGGGGATCGGCTGCTTGTACACGTCGCCGTTGCAGTTCATCCAGGCCTGGTCGTGGTCGCCGCCGACCGGAGGCGTCATCGGGTACTTGCCGACGTTCTGGACGTGGTTGCGGCCCAGCTTCTTCGCGTCCCAGGTCTTCTCGTCCGAGATCGGCCGCTTGGCCGCCAGGTCGCGCTCCTTCTTGTCCTTCGCGTCGGCGGCCTGGGTCTGCTCCTCCTTCTTGTCCTTCTCGTCCTTCTTCGAGATGAGGAGGTAGGAGCCGAAGCCGACGAGCCCCGCGACGACGACCGTGCTGGTCACGATCGCGATGATGCGGTTGCGGCGCTCACGCACGCGCTCGGCCCGGCGCATCTCCTCTATTCGGGCCTTGCGCGCGTTCGAAGCGGACTTGCTGGAACCCATGTCGTGTCCTTCTGCGGAAAGGTACGGCGGACGAGCGGTGGCGGCCGCTGGGCGACCAGTGGACGGCCTGCTGATCGTAGTGGCCACTGGGATGTCGTACGCCAGAAGGGGTGCGTAATCTGGCGGAAACCGCGGACGGTGATACTGAAGCCCGTCGACCGTGCCCAGGCGGTGGTGACCAGGCCGTCTGAACTGCAAGGATGTAGCTATGGACAAGCAGCAGGAGTTCGTGCTTCGGACTCTCGAAGAGCGCGACATCCGCTTCGTGCGCCTGTGGTTCACCGATGTGCTCGGCTTCCTCAAGTCGGTCGCGGTGGCCCCGGCCGAGCTGGAGCAGGCCTTCGACGAAGGCATCGGCTTCGACGGATCGGCGATCGAGGGCTTCGCCCGCGTATACGAATCGGACATGATCGCCAAGCCGGATCCGGGCACCTTCCAGATCCTGCCGTGGCGCGCGGAGGCCCCGGGCACCGCCCGGATGTTCTGCGACATCCTCATGCCGGACGGCTCCCCGTCCTACGCGGATCCGCGCTACGTCCTCAAGCGCGCACTCGCCAAGACCTCGGATCTGGGCTTCACCTTCTACACCCACCCCGAGATCGAGTTCTTCCTGCTGAAGGACAAGCCGCTCGACGGCACCCGGCCGACCCCCGCCGACAACTCCGGCTACTTCGACCACACCCCGCAGAACGTGGGCATGGACTTCCGCCGGCAGGCGATCACCATGCTCGAATCCATGGGCATCTCGGTCGAGTTCAGCCACCACGAGGGCGCCCCGGGCCAGCAGGAGATCGACCTGCGGTACGCGGACGCGCTGTCCACGGCCGACAACATCATGACGTTCCGCCTGGTCATGAAGCAGGTCGCCCTTGAGCAGGGCGTCCAGGCGACCTTCATGCCGAAGCCGTTCTCCGAATACCCGGGCTCCGGCATGCACACCCACCTCTCGCTCTTCGAGGGCGACCGCAACGCGTTCTACGAGTCCGGCGCGGAGTACCAGCTCTCCAAGGTCGGCCGGTCCTTCATCGCGGGCCTGCTCAAGCACGCCGCCGAGATCTCGGCCGTGACCAACCAGTGGGTCAACTCCTACAAGCGCATCTGGGGCGGCTCCGAGCGCACCGCGGGCGCCGGCGGCGAGGCCCCCTCGTACATCTGCTGGGGCCACAACAACCGCTCGGCCCTGATCCGCGTCCCGATGTACAAGCCCGGCAAGACCGGCTCGGCCCGGGTCGAGGTCCGCCAGATCGACTCCGGCTGCAACCCCTACCTCGCGTACGCCGTCCTGCTCGCCGCCGGCCTCAAGGGCATCGAGGAGGGCTACGAGCTCCCGCCCGGCGCCGACGACGACGTGTGGGCGCTCTCCGACGCCGAGCGCCGCGCCATGGGGATCGAGCCGCTGCCCCAGAACCTCGGCGAGGCCATCGCGCTGATGGAGCGCAGCGAGCTGGTCGCCGAGACGCTGGGGGAGCACGTCTACGACTTCTTCCTGCGCAACAAGAAGCAGGAGTGGGAGGAGTACCGCAGCGAGGTCACCGCGTTCGAGCTGCGGAAGAACCTGCCGGTTCTGTAAGGCCGTTACTGCCCGGCAGCCCCCGCTACCGCTCGGCGAGCGGTGCCGGGGCCTGCTGCACGGTCCACCCGTTGCCGTCCGGGTCCTTGAAGAAGCAGAAGGAGTTCCACGTCTCGCCGGGGCCGTCCGTCCACCCTTCGGGGCCGACGTGCTGCACCGGCGAGACGTCCACGCCGCGCTCGGCCAGCGTGGCGCGGGCCGCCGCGATGTCGGTGACGCAGAGCTGGACGCCCTGGAGCGAGCCGGGCGCCATGGTGCTCTGGCCACCGCCGGGGGTCATGCCGCTGGTCAGCGCGAGCGAACAGCGGGAGCCCGGCGGGGTGATCTGGATGATGCGGATGCCCGGGGCGACTTCCTGGTCGAGGTCGACGGTGAAGCCGCAGCCCTTCTCGTAGAAGGTCTTCGCCCGGTCCATGTCGGAGACGGGCACGACCACGACTTCGAGGGTCCATTCCATGAGTTCCATGAGTCGGCTCCCTCAGATCGCGTCGCGCAGCGGCCGGGTCGCCCGCACCCGGTACTCCTGGATGCCCCAGCCGTTGCCGTCCGGGTCCTTGAAGTACAGGAAGGTCCCGCCGTCCTGCTCGGCGTGCACCACCGGGTCGGAGACGTCCAGGCCCCGCTCTGTCAGCTCGGCGTGGGCCTGCTTGATGTCGGCGACGCACAGCTGCAGGCCCTGGTAGGAGCCGGGGGTCGGGATCGGGTCGAGGTTCAGGCCCGCGGCGTTGTTGGTGATCGCTACGGAACAGCCCGAGCCGGGCGGGGTGAGCTGGGCGATGCGGACGCCGGGCATGACCTCGCCGTCGAAGTCGACGTGGAAGCCGACCTTGTCGCGGTAGAACTCCTTGGCGCGGTCCACGTCCGTGACGGGGACGACGATCACTTCGAGGGTGTAGTCCATGACGGGAAACTCCTCAGTCGGATGGTTCGAAGTCGGATGGTTCGAAGTCGGCAGGTTCGAAAGGCTCAGCGCGCTCAGAACGTCCAGCGGGTCTGGCTGAAGGGTCCACCCTTGCCGAATCCCAGCACCTTGCGCGGCGCAACCTCGAAAACCAGGGCGTGGCCCCCCTCGTGCCGGAAGGCTCCGTCACGCGCCTCGTACTTCCAGGCGTCGCCGTACTTCGCGCCCCACGCCCGCGCCAGCGCACGGAGCCGGCCGTCGTCGGTCACGCGGACGGCTGTGCCCTCGACGACCAGGTCGTACCCCTTGTTCCAGGTGTTGGTGCCGGTCGTCAGGGCGACATGCGGATTGCCGGCCAGGTTGAGGGCCTTGCGCTCCTCGGGGCCGGTGCAGAAGTGCAGTGCCTCGTCCGCCCACACCGCGTGCAGCGGCGTGACGTGCGGGCGGCCGTCGGGACGTACGGTCGAGATCCAGTACAGCTCTGCGGCTGCGAGCAAGGACACCGCATCGGGCCAGGGGGTCGCGGTGGCGCCTTCTTCGCTGAAGTCCGGGTCGAGCTCGGCCCTGGGTTCCTCGTCCGGCATGGCGGATCCTCCTGTAGTCGATGGTGCCTGTCGAAGGCAGACCGTGCACAGGCACCGGACTCATCGGTGGCTCCCGTTCCGGTCAGTCCGGCTAGGCTCTGGCCAGGACCTTGATCGCGGGCGAGCAGCACAGGAGGCCCAGGGATGACGTCGCCGGGGCGCAGGAGCAGTACCTTCACGCGGCTGCTGCGGCACGGCTTCACCGATCCCTCCGCCGCCGGGCGGCTCCTGGAGAGCCCCGCGCTGGCCGCCGTCCGCTCCGACCCGGTGCTGCTCGACGCGCTCGGGGCGAGCGCCGATCCGGATCTGGCGCTGCTCGGTCTCGTACGACTCGCGGAAGCGCAGGCGGACGACGCCGAGCGGCGGACCCTCCTGGACACCCTGCTCGCCTCGAAGCCGCTGCGGGACCGGCTGCTCGGCGTGCTCGGCGCGTCCGAGGCGCTCGGCGACCATCTGGCCCGGCATCCGCAGGACTGGCAGGCCCTCGTCACGTACGAGCCGTCCGATCTGCACCCGGGCGTCGAGGAGTTCGAGCTGGGCCTCGCCGAGGCGTCGGATCCGGTGTCGTTGCGGGTCGCCTACCGGCGCTGCCTGTTGTCGATAGCGGCCCGCGACGTGTGCGGCACGACCGATGTCGCCGAGACCGCCGCCGAGCTCGCCGACCTCGCCACCGCGACGCTGCGGGCCGCGCTCGCCCTCGCGCGCGCCGCGGCGCCCGCCGACGACGCGCTGTGCCGGCTCGCGGTGATCGCGATGGGCAAGTGCGGCGGCCACGAGCTCAATTACGTCTCCGACGTGGACGTCATCTTCGTCGGCGAGCCGGTCGACGGGGCCGACGAGAACAAGGCCATGCAGGCCGCGACGCGGCTCGCCTCGCACATGATGCGGATCTGCTCGGAGACCACGGTCGAGGGCACCATCTGGCCGGTCGACGCCAACCTCCGGCCGGAGGGCCGCAACGGACCGCTGGTGCGCACGCTCTCCTCGCACCTCGCCTACTACCAGCGCTGGGCCAAGACCTGGGAGTTCCAGGCCCTGCTCAAGGCCCGCCCGGTGGCCGGCGACCCGGAGCTCGGCGAGGAGTACGTGGAGACCCTCGCGCCCCTGGTGTGGGGGGCCGCCGAGCGCGACAACTTCGTCCCCGACGTGCAGAAGATGCGCCGCCGCGTCGTCGCCACCATCCCCGCCGCCGAGGTGGAGCGCGAGCTCAAGCTCGGTCCCGGCGGTCTGCGGGACGTCGAATTCGCCGTCCAGCTGCTGCAGTTGGTGCACGGACGATCCGATACGTCGCTGCGGAGTGGGTCGACCCTGGAGGCGCTCGGCGCTCTCGCGGCGGGCGGTTATGTGGGCCGCGCGGATGCCGCGCAGCTCGACGAGGCGTACCGCTTCCTGCGCGCCATGGAGCACCGCATCCAGCTGCACCGGCTGCGCCGCACCCACCTCATGCCGGAGGACGAGCGGGACCTGCGCAGGCTCGGCCGCTCGCTCGGCCTGCGCACCGATCCGGTGGCGGAGCTCAACCGGGCCTGGCGGCGGCACGCGTCCGTCGTCCGGCGCCTGCACGAGAAGCTTTTCTACCGGCCGCTGCTCGACGCCGTCGCCCAGCTCGCCCCCGGCGAGACCCGGCTGTCCACGGGCGCGGCCCGCGAACGGCTGGTCGCCCTCGGGTACGCCGACCCCGCCTCGGCCCTGCGCCACCTGGAGGCCCTGGCCTCCGGGGTGTCCCGCAAGGCCGCGATCCAGCGCACGCTGCTTCCGGTGCTGCTCGGCTGGTTCGCGGACTCCGCCGACCCGGACGCGGGCCTCCTCGGCTTCCGCAAGGTGTCCGACGCGCTCGGCAAGACGCCCTGGTACCTGCGGCTCCTCAGGGACGAGGGGGCTGCGGCGGAGAACCTCGCCCGGGTCCTCTCCGCCGGCCGCCTGGCCCCGGACCTGCTCCTGCGTGCCCCCGAGGCGGTGGCGCTGCTCGGCGACCCGCGCGGGCTCGAACCGCGCGACCGGGCCCACCTGGAGCAGGAGGTCCTCTCGGCGGTCGGCCGGGCAACGGGCGCCGAGGCCGCGGTGACGGCGGTGCGCGGGGTGCGGCGGCGCGAGCTGTTCCGCACGGCGGCGGCGGACCTCATCGGCTCGTACGGGACCGAGGACAGCCCCGCCGAGGCTGACCCGGGAGCGTTGGTGGACCGGGTCGGCAGCGCCGTGTCCGACCTGACGGCGGCGACCCTCGCGGGCACGTTGCGGGCGGTCGTACGGGCGGGCTGGGGCGATGAGCTCCCCACCCGGTTCGCGGTCATCGGGATGGGGCGCTTCGGCGGGCATGAGCTGGGCTACGGCTCCGACGCCGACGTGATCTTCGTGCACGAGCCGCGCGAAGGCGTGGACGAGCACGAGGCGACCAAGGCCGCGGCGGGGGTGGTGGCGGAGATGAGCCGCCTCCTCAAGCTGCCCAGCGCGGACCCGCCGCTCCTGATCGACGCCGATCTGCGGCCCGAGGGCAAGAGCGGGCCCCTGGTGCGGACCCTGGCCTCGTACGGCGCGTACTACCGGCGCTGGTCCCACGTCTGGGAGAGCCAGGCCCTGCTGCGGGCCGAGCCCGTTGCCGGGGACCCGGATCTGGGCGCGCGCTTCATCGAGCTGGTCGATCCGCTGCGGTACCCGGCCGAAGGTCTTGGCGATGACGCGGTGCGCGAGATTCGGCGGCTCAAGGCGCGGATGGAGGCGGAGCGGCTGCCCCGGGGGGCCGACCCCACGCTGCACGCGAAGCTCGGGCGGGGTGGGCTGAGCGACGTGGAGTGGGTCGTCCAGCTTCTGCAGCTGCAGCACGGCTGGGTCGAGCCGGGTCTTCGTACGACCCGGACCCGGTCGGCGCTGGCTGCCGCTTGCGCGGCCGAGCTGGTCTCTGTCGAGGACGCGGCGGTGTTGGACGAGGCTTGGGTGCTGGCTACCCGGGTGCGTAATGCGGTCATGCTCGTGCGTGGGCGGGCGGGGGACACGTTCCCTTCGGACGGGCGGGAGCTGGCTGCGGTCGGTCGCTATCTCGGCTATGGCGAGGGCACGGTGGGCGAGATGATCGATGACTATCGGCGTATGACGCGCCGGGCTCGGGCCGTGGTGGAGGCGCTGTTCTACGGGGCTTGATTTGATCCCCTCCCCGCCCCTTCCCGTAAGGCTGCCGCCGGCTTGTGGGGGTGGGGGTGGGTGGGCACCCGTCCGTCACCAATGTCCTCAAGCGCCGGACGGGCTGATTCATCAGCTTGATGAATCAGCCCGTCCGGCAAGGACCGGGGCCCGGGGCGGAGCCCCCGTGAGCTAAGCCCGAACCGGCCGCAACCCCCGCGGAGGCGAATCCGGCACCCATCGCGGCAAGCGATGAGGCAGCGCCCCGTACCACCAAGCCGCCACCGCGAACCCCACCGAGAGGCACAGCACCCCGCCCACCGCGTCCAGCCAGAAGTGGTTGGCCGTGGCGACGATCACGACCAGCGTGGCCACCGGGTAGAGCAGGCCCAGGATGCGCGCCCAGGGCGCCTTGGCGATGGCGAAGATGGTCAGGCCGCACCAAGTGGACCAGCCGATGTGCATCGAGGGCATGGCCGCGTACTGGTTGGTCATGTGCTTGAGGTCGCCCGACGCCATCGAGCCCCAGGTGTGGTGCACCAGGACCGTGTCGATGAAGTCGTGCCCGCCCTCCATCAGCCGCGGCGGGGCCAGCGGGAAGAAGTAGAAGCCGAGCAGGGCGATCCCCGTGGTCACGAAGAGGACCGTGCGGGTGGCGGCGTAGCGGCCGGGATGGCGGCGGTAGACCCAGACGAGGACGCCGATCGTCACGATGAAGTGCAGCGTCGCGTAGTAGTAGTTCATGCCGACGATCAGCCATGTCACCGAATTGACGGCGTGGTTGACGGTCTGCTCGAAGCCGAGGCCTATCGCGTGCTCGGCCCGCCAGATCCAGTCGGCATTGCGCATCGCCTCGGTCTTCTGCTCCGGGACGGCGTTGCGGACCAGCGAGTACAGCCAGTAGCTGACGCCGATCAGGGCCAGCTCGTACCAGATCCGCGGCCTGCGGACGGCACGCATGCGCTGCATCAACGTAGGCGCCGGGCGGCCCTCGGCCTCCTCGACAGTGGGCGACGAGACCGCGGGGCGGCCTTCGGTTGTAGTCACTGTCGTCTCACCCATGAGGAAGGAGTCTGCCAGATGCGTAGCTACGCCCGATCATCCCCTGGTCGGTTCCTGGCCGCATTTTCTCCGACCTTCGGAGGAGTCTTGGCCCTAGGTCCTGAGGCGGTTGAACCCCGGACGACCAGCTCCGGCATGAACACGAATTCGCTGTGCGGGGCAGGGGTGCCACCGATCTCCTCGAGCAGGGTGCGTACGGCCGCCTGACCCATCGCCGGTACCGGCTTGCGGATGGTGGTCAGCGGCGGGTCGGTGAAGGCGATCAGCGGTGAGTCGTCGAAACCGACCACCGAGATGTCGTCCGGGACCTCCAGGCCGCGCTGCCGTGCCGCGCGTATGGCGCCGAGCGCCATCATGTCGCTGGCGCACACGATCGCCGTGCACTGCCGGTCCATGAGCGCGGAGGCCGCGGCCTGGCCGCCTTCGAGGGTGTAGAGCGAGTGCTGTACGAACCGCTCCTCGATGTCCTCGGGAGTCAGTCCCAGGCGGTCCTGCATCGTGCGTACGAAGCCCTCGATCTTTCGCTGTACGGGCACGAAGCGCTTCGGGCCCAGGGCGAGCCCGATCTCCGTGTGACCGAGCGAGACGAGGTGGGTGACGGCGAGCTGCATCGCGGCCCGGTCGTCGGGCGAGATGAACGGGGCCTGCACCTTCGGCGAGAAGCCGTCGACGAGGACGTACGGGACGCCCTGGGCGCGCAGCTGGTCGTAGCGCTGCATGTCGGCGGTGGTGTCGGCGTGCAGGCCCGAGACGAAGATGATGCCGGCGACGCCGCGGTCCACCAGCATCTCGGTCAGCTCGTCCTCCGTGGACCCGCCGGGCGTCTGGGTGGCGAGGACCGGGGTGTAGCCCTGCCGGGTCAGTGCCTGACCGATGACCTGGGCGAGCGCCGGGAAGATCGGGTTGTCCAGCTCGGGGGTGATCAGTCCGACGAGGCCCGCGCTGCGCCGGCGCAGCCGGACGGGGCGTTCGTAGCCGAGGACGTCGAGAGCGGCCAGGACTGATTCGCGGGTGGCGGCGGCCACACCGGGCTTGCCGTTGAGCACGCGGCTGACTGTGGCTTCGCTGACCCCCGCCTGGGCTGCGATGTCGGCAAGCCTCGCGGTCACAGGGGTGGACTGTACCGGGCGCACGTCAGATTGCCCACCACGTGCAGGAATCAGCGGGAATGGGGACCGTGTCCTCCGCTTCGACGGTGGTGGCGGAGGCCAGCAACAGGCGTCCGGGGGTCGGGAGTTGGACCTCCTGTGACGTGGTGTTGAAGACGCAGACGAGGCCCGGGCGGGAGAAGACGAGCACCCCGTCGGGGCCCGGCAGCCACTCCATCCGGCCGTCGCCCAGGCCCGGCAGTTCCCGGCGCAGGGCGAGGGCGGTGCGGTACAGCTCGAGGGTGGAGCCGGGGTCGCCGGTCTGCGCCTCGACGCTCAGGGAGCCCCAGGAGGCGGGCTGCGGGAGCCAGCTGCCGGCCGGTCCGAAGCCGTACGAGTCCCCGTCGGCGGTCCACGGCAGGGGCACCCGGCACCCGTCGCGCAGCCCTTCCTGGCCGGTGCTGCGGAAGAAGGCGGGGTCCTGGCGGGCCTCGTCGGGCAGGTCGGAGACCTCGGGCAGGCCGAGCTCCTCGCCCTGGTAGACGTAGGTGGACCCGGGCAGCGCCAGCATCAGCAGCGCGGCCGCGCGGGCACGGGCGAGGCCCTGTGCGCCGCCGCCGTACCGGGTGGGGTGGCGGATCACGTCGTGGTTGGACAGGACCCAGGTGGTGGGGGCGCCGACCGAGACCGTGGCGGCAAGGGAGGCGTCGATGATCTCCCGCATCCGGGCCGGGTCCCAAGGGCACTTCAGGAAGTGGAAGTTGAAGGCCTGGTGGAGTTCGTCGGGGCGTACGTAGCGGGCGAGGCGGCCGGGGTTGGGGGTGGAGGCCTCGGCGACGGCGATGCGCTCGCCCGGGTAGGAGTCGAGGATCTTGCGCCAGGAGCGGTGGATCTCGTGCACCCCGTCCTGGTCGAAGAAGGGCAGCACCTGGGCGCCGATCAGCTCGACCTGTTTGCGGTGGCCGATGTCCGGAAGGCCGGGCGCCTTGACCATGCCGTGCGCGACGTCGATGCGGAATCCGTCGACGCCGAGGTCCAGCCAGAAGCGCAGGACCGCTTCGAACTCGGCGTGCACCTCGGGGTGTTCCCAGTTGAGGTCGGGCTGCTCGGGGGCGAAGAGGTGCAGGTACCAGTCGCCGGGCGTGCCGTCCGGGTTCGTCGTACGCGTCCACGCGGGGCCACCGAACACCGACTCCCAGTCGTTGGGCGGGAGTTCACCCCCCGAGCCGTCCGACCCCTTGCCGTCCACGTCCTTGCCGGGCCTGAAGTGGTAGAGCTCGCGCAGCGCCGAGCCGGGGCCCTCCTTGAGGGCCCGCTCGAACCACTCGTGCCGGTCCGAGGTGTGGTTCGGGACGATGTCCACGATCACCCGCAGGCCCAGCTCATGGGCGGCGCGCACCAGGTCGTCCGCGTCCTGGAGGTCGCCGAAGAGCGGGTCGACGGCCCGGTAGTCGGCGACGTCGTAGCCGCCGTCGGCCTGCGGGGAGGCGTAGAACGGCGTCAGCCAGACCGCGTCCACGCCGAGTTCGGCGAGATACGGCAGCCGGCCGGTGATCCCGCGCAGATCGCCGATGCCGTCCCCGTCGCTGTCCGCGAAGGAGCGTACGTACACCTGGTAGATGACGGCGTCCCGCCACCAGCCGGTGCTTGCGGAGGCGCTTTCGGTGGCGCTGGAAGGGCTTGCAGCGGTGGTGGCCGTGCGGGCGAGCTCGTGGTTCATGGAGGTACCTCTCGTCAACTAACGAGGTCAACGCGGGTGTGAGCGCCTGGTGACGGTGATGCGACGTTGATCGACGCAGGCTACGGGTGCGCGGACCCGTCCAGTCAACCCTGCTGCAAGACCTTGCGAGAGGACTTTCGGACCGCGGTTGAGTCCCTTTCGGGTAGGTATCACCGAGTTACGAAGGGGTTCCGGCGGCCAACTCCAGACACGTCGATGTAACGATCGCCAACTCTTGCAAGAAGTTTCCGCAAAGTCTTTCGCTCTCCTTTCAACCTTGTTACGTTCCTGCCGAACCCGGCGCCGTCAGGGGGCCCGGATCTGTTGAAGGAGTTCACATGCGGCGTGGCATAGCGGCCACCGCACTGGTTGCGGCCCTTTCCGTGACCATGGCGGCCTGTGGTGGGGACAGCGACGACAGCGGAAAGAAGAGCCCGGGCGGCGAGCTCTCGGGCACCGTGACGTTCTGGGACACCTCGAACGACGCCGAGAAGGCCACGTACAAGGAGCTCGCCGAGGGCTTCGAGAAGAAGCACCCGAAGGTCGACGTCAAGGTCGTCTCGGTCGCCTTCGGCGAGGCCAACGCCAAGTTCAAGAACGCCGCGGGCGGCAACTCCGGCGCCCCCGACGTGATGCGCACCGAGGTCGCCTGGGTCGCGGACTTCGCCAACCTCGGCTACCTCGCCCCGCTCGACGGCACCGCGGCGCTCGACAAGGAGTCGGACTACCTCAAGCAGGCCGCGGCCTCCACCAAGTTCAACGGCAAGACCTACGCGGTCCCGCAGACCATCGACAGCCTGGCGCTCTTCTACAACAAGAAGATGCTCAAGGCCGCCGGCGTCGAGGTGCCCACCACCTTCGACGAGGTGAAGGACGCCGCGAAGAAGATCAAGTCGAAGTCCGGCAAGACCGGCCTCTACCTGCGCGGCGACGACCCGTACTTCTACCTCCCGTACCTGTACGGCGAGGGCGGCGACATGCTCGACACCAAGGCCAAGAAGGTCACCGTCGACGACGAGCCCGGCGCCAAGGCCTTCGCCGTGATGAAGGACCTGGTCGACTCCAAGGCCGCCGTCACCGACGCCTCGGACGGCTACAACAACCAGCTCAACGCCTTCAAGGACGGCGAGGTCGCGATGGCCCTCGACGGGCCGTGGTCGATCGAGGGCGCCCTGGCCGGCAAGCAGTTCAAGGACGACAAGGACAACCTCGGCGTCGCGGCCGTCCCCGGCGGCAGCGTCAAGCAGGCCTCCCCGCAGGGCGGTTGGAACCTGTCGGTGTACGCCGGTTCCGGGAACCTCGACGCCTCCTACGAGTTCGCCAAGTACATGAGCTCCGCCGAGGTCCAGCAGAAGACCACCGAGAAGCTCAGCCTGCTGCCGACGCGCACCTCCGTCTACGACGTGCAGTCCGTCAAGGACAACCAGATGGTCCAGTTCTTCAAGCCGGCCGTCGAGGCCTCGGTGCAGCGCCCCTGGATCCCCGAGGCCAACGCCCTCTTCGAGCCGATCCGGCTGCAGATGGAGAAGGTCCTCAGCGGCAAGGCCAGCCCCGAGGACGCCGCCAAGGGCGTCGGTGACGCGTACCGCAAGCTGCTCAAGGACTACAAGTAACCGTGTCCGTAGTGGCTGAGAAGCAGACTCAAGGGAAGCCGGCCGCCCGCAAGGCGGCCGGCCGGCCCCCGGGGCGCGTGCGCAGAGCCCTGTCCACGCACTGGTACGCCTGGGCCATGGTCGCCCCTGTGGTGACCGTGATCGGCGTCATCATCGGCTACCCGCTGGTGCGCGGCCTGTATCTGTCGACGACCGACGCCAACGAGGCGAACGTCGAGCGCACCATCGGGGTCAACCACATCCCGGCGACGTACAAGTCGGTCGGTGTCGACAACTACACCGCGATCCTCAAGGACGGCGTCTTCTGGGACCGGCTCGGCTGGACGATCGTGTGGACGGTGTCCTGTGTCGCGCTGTCCTTCACCCTCGGGCTGATCCTCGCGAACATGCTCAACCGCAAGATGGCCGGGCGGTCCGTGTACCGGATGGCGCTGATCCTGCCGTGGGCGGTGCCGGCGTTCGTCTCCGTGTTCACCTGGAAGCTGCTCCTCAACGAGAAGAGCGGCCTGCTCAACAAGCTCCTCGCGGGCGGCGGCATCGACGCGGTCCCGTGGCTCAACGACCCGACCTGGGCGAAGCTTTCGGTGATCGCGGTCAATGTCTGGCTCGGCGTCCCCTTCATGCTGGTCGCCATGCTCGGCGGGCTGCAGTCCATTCCGGCCGAGCTGTACGAGGCCGCCGAGATGGACGGCGCGAGCGCCTGGCAGCGCTTTAGGCACATCACGCTGCCGGGGCTGCGGTCGGTGAGCTCGACCGTGATCCTGATCAGCGGGATCTGGACCTTCAACATGTTCCCGGTGATCTTCCTGCTCACCCGGGGCGGGCCCGGTGACGCCACCGAGATCCTGGTGACGTACGCCTACCGGCTGTCCTTCGTCGTCAGCCCACGGGACTTCGCGGGCTCCGCGGCCTGGGGCGTGCTGATTCTGCTGCTGCTCTCGACGATCGCGGTGGCTTACCGACGTGCCCTCCGCAAGCAGGGAGAGGTGTGGTGACCATGTCCAAGATCCGCAAGCGCGGGGAGCGTTCCCGTGCCGCCTCCGTCGGGCTGCATCTGACGCTGCTCCTCGCGAGCGTCATCGCGGTCTTTCCGCCGCTGTGGCTGCTCATCACCTCGCTGAAGCCGAAGGACGAGGCCTTCAACACCGATCTGGTGAAGGACTTCACCTTCAGCAATTACGACCACGTCATCAACGACACCGAGTTCCTGAGCTGGCTCGGCAACTCGCTGATCGTCGTCGGACTGACCACCGTCATCGGTGTCTTCATCTCCGCGACCACCGGGTACGCGGTCAGCCGCTTCAGGTTCCCGGGCATGCGGCCGCTGATGTGGCTGCTGCTGATCACGCAGATGTTCCCGGTCGCGATCCTGATCGTGCCGCTGTACAACCTGCTCGCCAACCTCGGGCTGCTCAACCAGCCGGCCGGCCTCGTCGTCACCTACCTCACCATCGCGGTGCCGTTCTGCGCCTGGATGATGAAGGGCTACTTCGACACCATCCCGGTGCAGATCGACGAGGCGGGGCGGGTCGACGGGCTCAACCCGTTCGGGATCTTCTGGCGGCTGATCCTGCCGCTCGCCAAGCCGGGCCTCGCGGTGACGGGCTTCTACAGCTTCATCACCGGATGGGCCGAAGTGGCGTACGCCTCCGCCTTCATGACCGGCGAGGAGAACCTCACGCTCGCCGGCGGGCTGCAGACCTTCGTCAACCAATACACCAGCGACTGGGGCTCGTTGACCGCCTCGGCCGTGATCGTCGCGGTGCCCGCCGCGGTGATCTTCGGATTCGCCCAGCGTCATCTCGTCTCCGGTCTGACCGCCGGCGCGACGAAGTAAAGGGAGAACATGACTCAGCAGCACTCGGGCTGGTGGCGCGACGCGGTGATCTACCAGGTCTATCCGCGCAGCTTCGCCGACGGCAACGGCGACGGCATGGGAGACCTGGCGGGCATCCGCAGTCGCCTCCCGTACCTCCGTGACCTGGGCGTCGACGCCGTCTGGCTCAGCCCGTTCTATGCGTCCCCGCAGGCCGACGGCGGCTATGACGTCGCCGACTACCGGGCCATCGACCCGATGTTCGGCACGCTCCCCGATGCCGAGGCGCTGGTCCACGACGCCCATGACCTGGGCCTCAGGGTCATCGTCGACGTGGTGCCGAACCATTCGTCGGACCAGCACGAGTGGTTCAAGCGCGCACTCAAGGAGGGCCCAGGGTCGGCGCTGCGCGAGCGCTATCACTTTCTGCCCGGCAAGGGCGCGGACGGTGAACTGCCGCCCAACGACTGGGAGTCCATCTTCGGCGGCCCCGCCTGGACCCGGGTCACCGACCCGGACGGGCAGCCCGGCGACTGGTATCTGCACCTGTTCGCGCCCGAGCAGCCCGACCTCAACTGGGAACACCCGGCGGTCGCCGACGAGTTCCGCTCCATCCTGCGGTTCTGGCTGGACCTCGGCGTCGACGGCTTCCGCGTCGACGTCGCACACGGTCTTGTCAAGGCCGAAGGGCTGCCGGACATCGGCGGGGACGGCGACCAGCTCAAGCTGCTGGGCAACGACGTCATGCCGTTCTTCGACCAGGACGGCGTGCACGAGATCTACCGCAGCTGGCGGCGGATCCTCGACGAGTACCCCGGGGAGCGGATCGCGGTCGCCGAGGCCTGGACGCCGACGGTCGAGCGCACCGCTCATTACGTACGGCCCGACGAGCTGCACCAGGCCTTCAACTTCCAGTACCTGGGCACCCATTGGGACGCCGCAGAGCTGCGCGGTGTCATCGACGTGTCGCTCGGGGCGATGCGGCCGGTGGGAGCGCCGGCCACCTGGGTCCTGTCCAACCACGACGTGACGCGGCATGCGACGCGCTTCGCCAACCCGGCGGGGCTCGGCACGCAGCTGCGCGCGGCAGGGGACCGGGAGTTGGGGCTGCGCAGGGCCCGTGCCGCTACGTTGCTGATGCTGGCGCTGCCCGGATCCGCGTACCTCTACCAGGGCGAGGAGCTGGGCCTGCCGGACGTCACCGATCTGCCGGACGAGGTGCGCCAGGACCCGTCGTTCTGGCGGGCCAGCGGCCAGGACGGGTTCCGCGACGGGTGCCGGGTGCCGATCCCGTGGACCGTCGAGGGCGAGTCGTACGGCTTCGGCGCGGGCGGCAGCTGGCTGCCACAACCCGAGGGGTGGGGCGAGTTGAGCGTCGCGGCGCAGACCGGGGACCCGGACTCGACCCTTGAGCTGTACCGCGGCGCGCTGGCCGTGCGCCGTGCGCATCCCGCGCTGGGTGCGGGGGACGCGGTGAGCTGGCTGGAGGCGCCCGAGGGGGTGCTCGCCTTCGAGCGGCCCGGTGGCTTCGTGTGCACCGCCAACACGACGGATCAGGACGTACGCATCCCCGTCGCCGGACGCCAACTCCTCGGCACCGACCAGGTGTTGGTCGAGGACGGCGAGGCAGTGCTGCCCCCGGACTCCACCGTGTGGTGGGGCGTGTGACGCTGTCCCCCCTGTCGCGGAGAGCTGCCGAGAGCGGCTCTCCGCGGCTCGCGGACATCGCCGCCCAGGCACAGGTCAGTGAGGCCACCGTCAGCCGCGTACTCAACGGCAAGGCGGGCGTGGCGGCCGACACCCGGCAGCGGGTGCTCGCCGCGCTCGACGTCCTCGGGTACGAGCGGCCGCAGCGGCTGCGGCAGCGCAGCGCCGGGCTCATCGGACTGCTGGTCCCCGAGCTGACCAACCCGATCTTCCCGGCGTTCGCCCAGGTCATCGAGCAGGTCCTGGCCGGGCACGGCTACACGCCCGTGCTCTGCACCCAGACGCCGGGCGGCGCCACCGAGGACGAGCTCGTCGAGCAGCTGGAGGCGCGCGGCGTCAACGGCATCGTCTTCCTGTCCGGGCTGCACGCCGACACCCTGGCCGGACCGGAGCGCTATCACCGACTGGCCGAGCGGGGCGTGCCGTTCGTGCTGATCAACGGCTTCAATGAACACATCACCGCGCCGTTCGTGTCGCCCGACGACCACGCGGCGGCCCGCATGGCGGTACGTCACCTCGTCGACCTGGGCCATCGGCGGATCGGGCTCGCGATCGGCCCGACCCGCTATGTGCCCTCGCGGCGCAAGGCCGAGGGGTTCGCGGCCGCGCTGCGCGAGGCGTTCGGTCCGGGTGAGGCCCTCGGGCCGACCGGGCCCGAACCGCTCGTCGAGCGCACGCTGTTCAGCGTCGAGGGCGGGCATGCAGCGGCCGGGCGGCTGCTCGACCAGGGCTGCACGGGCATCGTCTGCGGCAGCGACCTGATGGCGCTCGGGGCGGTGCGTGCCGCCCGGGAGCGGGGGCTCGACGTGCCCCGCGACGTGTCCGTGGTCGGCTTCGACGACTCGCAGCTCATCGCGTTCACCGATCCGCCGCTCACCACCGTGCGGCAGCCGGTGCGGGCGATGGCCGTCGCGGCGGTGGGGGCGCTCCTGGAGGAGATCCACGGGAACCCCGTCCAGCGGACGGAGTTCGTGTTCCAGCCGGAGCTGGTGGTACGGGGGTCCACCGGCTCTGCAATTTCTTTCACCGGTACTCACTGATGTGCGTCGAGGGCCCAAAACCCTTCTGTGTTTAGAGGGTTGACCGTGACCCGGCACGACTCTACGGTCACGACCGCAAGAACTTGCCAAAGTTTGCTGCAAGTTCTCTCACTCTCTGCCTCCCCCCACCCGGAGGAAACATGGCCCGCACAGCCAGAACCCGCACAGCCAGAACCGCCCTCGCCCTGGCCGCAGGCGCGGCATTCGCCCTCACCGGACCCGCCGGAACCAGCCAGGCCGCCCCGCCCGGCGAGAAGGACGTCACCGCCGTCCTCTTCGAGTGGCGCTTCGACTCCGTCGCCAAGGCCTGCACCGGTCAACTCGGCCCGGCAGGCTACGGATACGTCCAGGTCTCACCACCCCAGGAGCACATCCAGGGAAGCCAGTGGTGGACCTCGTACCAGCCCGTCAGCTACAAGATCGCCGGCCGGCTCGGCGACCGCGCCGCCTTCAAGAGCATGGTCGACACCTGCCACGCGGCGGGCGTCAAGGTGGTCGCCGACACGGTGATCAACCACATGGCGGCCGGTGACGGCACCGGCACCGGCGGCACCGCGTACACCAAGTACAACTACCCGGGCACCTACCCGGGTTCGGACATGGACGACTGCCGCTCGCAGATCAACAACTACGGCGACCGCGGCAACGTACAGAACTGCGAACTCGTCGGACTCGCCGACCTGGACACCGGCGAGGACGCCGTACGCGGCAGGATCGCCGGCTATCTGAACGACCTGCTCTCGCTCGGCGTCGACGGCTTCCGCATCGATGCCGCCAAGCACATACCGGCCGCCGACCTGGCCAACATCAAGTCGCGGCTGAGCAGTTCGGGCGTGTACTGGAAGCAGGAGGCGATCTACGGCGGCGGTGAGGCCGTCTCGCCGAGCGAGTACCTCGGCACCGGCGACGTACAGGAATTCCGGTACGCGCGCGGCCTCAAGCAGGTCTTCAACAACGAGAACCTCGCCAACCTGAAGAACTACGGCGAGGGCTGGGGCTTCATGGAGTCCGGCAAGTCCGCGGTCTTCGTCGACAACCACGACACCGAGCGCGGCGGCGACACCCTCAGCTACAAGGACGGCGCCAACTACACCCTGGCCAATGTCTTCATGCTGGCCTGGCCGTACGGCTCCCCGGACGTGCACTCCGGCTACGAGTGGTCGGAGAAGGATGCCGGGCCGCCCAACGGCGGGACGGTGAACGCCTGTTACAGCGACGGCTGGAAGTGCCAGCACGACTGGCGCGAGATCTCCTCGATGGTGGCCTTCCGGAACGCGGCGCGCGGTCAGTCCGTCACGAACTGGTGGGACAACGGCGGCGACCAGATCGCCTTCGGCCGCGGCAGCAAGGCGTACGTCGCGATCAACCACGAGGGCTCCGCGCTGACCCGCACCTTCCAGACGTCGCTGCCAGCCGGTGACTACTGCGACGTGCAGAGCGGCAAGGGCGTGACGGTCGACTCTGCCGGGCAGTTCACGGCCACGCTCGCCGCCCGGACCGCCCTCGCGCTGCACGCGAACGCCCGGACCTGCGGCGGGGGAGGCGGCACCGACCCCGCCCCGGTGACGGCGGGGGCCTCCTTCGCCGTCAACGCCACCACCGTGCTCGGCGAGAACATCTACGTCACCGGCGACAAGGACGGGCTCGGCAACTGGAACACCGGCAGCGCGCTGAAGCTGGACCCGGCGAGCTACCCCGTCTGGAAGCTCGACGTCGCCCTGCCCGCCGGTACGTCGTTCGCGTACAAGTACGTGCGCAAGAACGGTTCGGGCCAGGTGACTTGGGAGTCCGGCGCCAACCGCACGGCGACCGTCCCGGCCTCCGGCAAGGTCACGCTGAACGACACCTGGCGCAGCTGACACCAAGCTGCCCCCTCGACTGCCGCCCCGCACGCACCTTCTTGCCCCGCTGCCGCGTGCGGGGCGGCATCCACGCTTCTGTACCGCCTACTCAAGGAGATGTCCCGGTGTCCGGTTCCTCCCCGCGCGCGAGAACCGCGGTCGCGGTCATCACGGCCGCCCTGCTCGCGGCGCTCGTGCCCGCCGTCCCGGCGGCCGCCGGTGCGCCGCCCCCGCCCCCGTCGGACGCGAAGCTGGCGGCGCAGCCCGCGCGGCACGACCTCACGCGGGAGCAGTTCTACTTCGTGCTGCCCGACCGCTTCGCCAACGGGGACCCGAAGAACGACAAGGGCGGCCTGACCGGCACCCGCATGGACACCGGCCTCGACCCCACCGACAAGGGCTTCTACCAGGGCGGCGACCTCAAGGGCCTCACCGACCGGCTCGACTACATCAAGGGCCTCGGCACCACCGCGATCTGGCTCGCCCCGATCTTCAAGAACAAGCCCGTGCAGGGCGAGGGCAAGGACGCCTCGGCCGGCTATCACGGCTACTGGATCACCGACTTCACCCAGGTGGACCCGCACTTCGGCACCAACGCCGACCTGGAGAAGCTGATCGACAAGGCCCACGGCAAGGGCATGAAGGTCTTCTTCGACGTCATCACCAACCACACCGCCGACACGGTCGACTACGCGGAGAAGGAGTACGGCTACCGCTCCAAGGGCGCCCATCCCTACCTGGACGCAGACGGCCGTCCCTTCAATGACACCAAGGGCATCGGCAAGGTCGACGCCGACTCCTTCCCGTACACCCCGAAGGTCAAGCCGGGCGAGCGCAAGGTCCCGTCCTGGCTCAACGACCCGACGATGTACCACAACCGGGGCGACTCGACCTTCGCCGGCGAGTCGTCGACGTACGGCGACTTCTCCGGCCTCGACGACCTGTGGACCGAGCGTCCCGAGGTCGTGCGCGGCATGGAGCGGATCTATCAGAAGTGGGTCCGCGACTTCGACATCGACGGCTTCCGCATCGACACGGTCAAGCACGTCGACACCGAGTTCTGGACCCAGTGGGCCACCGCCCTCGACGCGTACGCACGGAAGCAGGGGCGCGACGACTTCTTCATGTTCGGCGAGGTCTACTCCGCCGACACCAGCATCACTTCGTCGTACGTCACCGAGGGCCGCCTCGATTCGACCCTCGACTTCCCCTTCCAGGACGCGGCACGCGCGTACGCCTCCCAGGGCGGCTCCGCCGGGCGCCTGGCCTCGGTCTTCGCGGACGACTACAAGTACGCGACCGACAAGGCCAATGCGTACGAGCAGGTCACCTTCCTCGGCAACCACGACATGGGCCGCTTCGGGGCCTTCCTCAAGCAGGACAACCCGAAGGCCGACGACGCCGAGCTCATGAAGCGCTACCGCCTCGCCGACGAGCTGATGTTCTTCGGTCGCGGCAACCCCGTCGTCTACTACGGCGACGAGCAGGGCTACACCGGCGCGGGCGGCGACAAGGACGCCCGGCAGACGCTCTTCGCCTCGAAGACCGCCGACTACCTGGACGACGACCAGCTGGGCACGGACCGTACGCACGCCGACGACGCGTACGACACCGAGCACCCGCTGTACCGGCAGATCGCCGACCTGGCGGCGCTCCGCAAGGCGCACCCCGCGCTCGCCGACGGCATCCAGGACGAGCGGTACGCCAAGGATTCCGTGTACGCCTTCTCGCGCACGGACGCCAAGGCGAAGACCGAGTACGTCGTGGCCGCCAACAACGGCGCCGAGGCGAAGACCGTGGAGATCCCCACGGGATCGGTGGGCATGAACTTCCTTACCCTGTACGGCGGTTCGGGCGACGCAGGCGGCAAGGTGACCAGCGGGTCCGACAAGAAGGTCAAGGTCACCGTCCCGGCCCTGTCCACCCTCGTCCTCAGGGCCGAGAAGCCCCTGCCCGCCCCGGCAAGCAAGCCCTCGATCACGCTGAAGGCCCCGGCGGCGGGCGCCACCGGCACCGTCGAGATCGCCGCCGACGTCGAGGGCGGGCAGCTCAACCGGGTCGTCTTCGCCGCCCAGACCGGCAACGGCAAGTGGCGGACCCTCGGCTCGGTGGACCACGCGCCCTACAAGGTCACCCACAAGATCACCGCAAGCGAGTCGGGAACTCCCCTCCGCTACAAGGCGGTTGTCGTGGATGCGTCCGGCCGTACGTCGAGCGCCCTCGCCACGACCACTTCCGGCGCCCCGCCCGTGGAGCAGCCGCCGAGCGCCGTCGAGCGCGAGTACGCCGTCGTCCACTACCGGCGCACGGGCGGCGACTACGACGGCTGGCAGCTCAAGTCCCCCGCCGGTACTTCTGACTTCACCGGCCGGGACGCCTACGGCGCCTTCGCCTGGGTCAAGCTCGACGAAGGCGCCACCGAAGTCACGTACACCGTCGAGAAGAGCGGTACCGCGGACGGCCCGCAGCGCACCATCCCCCTGGCCACCACCGGCGAGGTCTGGATCGAGCAGGGCAAGGACGGGCAGGCGGCCACTGCACCCGACGGGGCCTATCCGCCGCAGGACAAGAGCAAGGCCGTCCTCCACCTCCAGCGCCCCGACGGCGACTACGACGGCTGGGGACTGCACACCTGGACCGGCGCCAAGGACCCCACCGACTGGTCCAAGCCGCTTCAGCCCACCCGGATCGACGCCTATGGTGCGGTCTATGAGGTGCCGCTCGCGGACGGGGCCACGTCGCTCAGCTACATCCTGCACAAGGGCGACGAGAAGGACCTGCCGTCCGACCAGTCCCTCGACCTCGCCGCCGCCGGGCACGAGGTGTGGCTGTTGAGCGGCAAGGAGAAGCACCTGCTGCCGCAGCCGAAGGCCGCCAAGGTGGACTTCACCAAGGCGGAGGCGGTGTGGCTGGACGCGGAGACCGTCGCCTGGCACGGCGCCAAGTCGGCTGCCTCCACACAGCTGTTGTACGCGCGCAACGGCGACCTCGACGACGCCCGATGGCTGCGCCTCGGCAAGACCGAGCTGACCGACGCGCAGAAGAAGAAGTTCCCGCACGTCGCGAAGTACACCGCCTGGAAGGTCGACCCGCGCGACCGCGACCGGGTCCGGGAGGCCCTGCGCGGCCGGGTCGTCGCCACCCAGCGCGCCGCCAACGGCGCCGTCGTCGCCGGGACCGGCGTCCAACTGGCCGGTGTGCTGGATGACTTGTACGCCAACGACGCCTCGCTCGGTGCCGTCTTCGACGCGAAGGGCGTGCCGACCCTGCGGGTGTGGGCGCCCACCGCACAGTCCGTGGCGCTCGAACTCGACGGACGTACGAGGGAGATGAAGCGCGACGACAGGACCGGCGTCTGGTCCGTCACCGGCAAGAAGTCCTGGACCGGAAAGCCGTACCGGTACGCGGTGAAGGTCTGGGCGCCCAGCGTCCAGAAGGTCGTCACCAACAAGGTCACCGACCCCTACTCGGTCGCCCTCACCGCCGACTCCAAGGAGTCCCTGGTCGTCGACCTGACCGCCAAGTCCCTTGCCCCGTCCGGCTGGTCGAAGCTCAAGAAGCCGGCCCCCGTCCCCATGAGCCAGGCCCAGATCCAGGAGCTGCACATCCGCGACTTCTCGGTCGAGGACCGCACGGCGAAGGCGAAGTCAAAGGGCAAGTACCTCGCCTTCACCGAGGGTTCCAGCAAGGGCTCGCAGCACCTGCGCAGGCTCGCCGCCGCCGGGACGTCGTACGTACATCTGCTGCCCGCCTTCGACATCGCCACCATCCCCGAGAAGGCCAAGGACCAGGCGCGCCCCGGCTGCGATCTCGCGTCGTACGCCGCCGACTCCGAGAAGCAGCAGGAGTGCCTGGGCAAGATCGCCGCCAAGGACGCCTACAACTGGGGCTACGACCCCTACCACTACACGGTCCCCGAGGGCTCCTACGCCTCCGACCCCGAAGGGACGCGCCGCACCGTCGAGTTCCGCGAGATGGTGCAGGCCCTCAACAAGGACGGGCTGCGCGTCGTCATGGACGTCGTCTACAACCACACCGCCGCCAGCGGCCAGGCCAAGACCTCCGTCCTCGACAAGATCGTGCCCGGCTACTACCACCGCCTGCTCGCCGACGGCACCGTCGCCTCCTCCACCTGCTGCGCCAACACCGCACCCGAGAACGCCATGATGGGCAAGCTCGTCGTGGACTCCCTGGTCACCTGGGCCCGCGAGTACAAGGTCGACGGCTTCCGCTTCGACCTCATGGGCCACCACCCCAAGGCCAACATCCTGGCCGTACGCAAGGCCCTCGACGCCCTGACGATCGAGAAGGACGGCGTCGACGGCAAGAGGATCGTGCTCTACGGGGAGGGCTGGAACTTCGGCGAAGTCGCCGACGACGCCCGCTTCGAGCAGGCCACCCAGAAGAACATGGCCGGCACCGGCATCGCCACCTTCTCCGACCGGGCCCGCGACGCCGTCCGCGGCGGCGGCCCCTTCGACGAGGACCCGGGCGTCCAGGGCTTCGGCTCCGGGCTCTACACCGACCCCAACTCCTCGAAGGCGAACGGGACTCCGGCCGAGCAGAAGGCCCGCCTGCTCCACTACCAGGACCTCATCAAGGTCGGGCTCAGCGGCAACCTCGCCTCCTACACCTTCACCGACTCCGGCGGCCGCGAGGTCAAGGGCTCCGAGGTCGACTACAACGGCGCACCCGCCGGATACGCCGCCGTCCCCGGCGACGCCCTCGCCTACGCGGACGCCCACGACAACGAAACCCTGTACGACGCCCTCGCCTTCAAACTGCCGCAGCGCGTGAGCGCCGACGACCGGGCCCGCATGCAGGTCCTGTCCATGGCCACCGCGGCACTCTCGCAGGGCCCCGCGCTCTCCCAGGCGGGCAGCGATCTGCTGCGCTCCAAGTCGCTCGACCGCAACTCCTTCGACAGCGGCGACTGGTTCAACGCCATCCACTGGGACTGCCGCGACGGCAACGGCTTCGGCCGCGGGCTGCCCCCGGCCGCCGACAACAAGACCAAGTGGCCATACGCCAAGCCCCTGTTGAGCGCACTGCCGACGGCGGGCTGCGCGCAGATCGAGGGCGCCTCGGCCGCCTACCGGGATCTGCTGAAGATACGTACGACCGAACCCGCCTTCGGTCTGCGCACCGCCACCGAAGTGCAGGAGGCGCTGTCCTTCCCGCTGTCGGGCAAGGGCGAGACGCCGGGCGTCGTCACCATGCGCCTCGGCGACCTGGTCGTGGTCTTCAACGCGACACCGAAGACCCAGGACCAGCGGATCGACGCACTCGCCGGGAAGGGGTACGCGCTGCATCCGGTGCAGCGGGAAGGGACAGACCCTATCGTCAAATCGGCCAGATGCGAGCCGAGTTCGGGCACGTTCGCCGTTCCGGGTCGCACCGTCGCGGTATTCACCCAGGCCACGCGGTAGGGCGCTAACTTGGTGGGGGCAGGCCCGACGGGGCCTGCCCCGGTCGAGGGGGCCCACTCGTGAATGTCACGGAAGACACCACGGTACTGGTGGTCGACGACGTGGCTGCCAACCGTTACGCCATGGGCGCGGTGCTGCGCCGCGCCGGACATCTGGTCGTCCCCGTCGCCAGCGGCGGCGAGGCACTGATCGAACTGGACGCGCGCCTGCGCACCGGCGCCCTGCCCGACGTGGCCCTCGTCGACATCGGGCTGCCCGACATGAGCGGCTACGAACTCTGCCGCCGCATCAAGTCCATGCCCTCCATAGCGGGCATCCCCATCGTGCACTTCTCGGCGAACGCGACCGGACCCGGCGACCGCTCCCGCGGCCTCGACGCGGGCGCCGACTCGTACTTCACCGTGCCCGCCGAACCCGAGGAGATCCAGGCCATGGTGCGCGCCGCGCTGCGCGGGGCGCGCCACCGCAACTCCGCCGAGGCCACGGCGGGCCGGCTCACGGTGCTCAGCGAGGCGGTGCTCGCCGTGCAGGCCGCCCGCTGCCCGCAGGAACTGGCCAACGCGGCCGCGGCGGGCGCCGCCCGGCTGACCGGTGGTCCCGCCGCGGCCTTCGTCATCGACGCGGAGGGCCTGCCGCTGTGCGGGTACTCCAAGCGGCGGGCCCCCGCCTCACTGCCCGACGCGAGCGCCCATGCGGCCGTGGTCCGGCTGATGCAGCGCCTGGTGTCGGGCCGTTCCGGAGTGCAGAGCTCCGTGGTGCCCGCCCCCATGTGGCCGGGCGGCTACTTCAGCGCCGGGGACGGCCACGGCGCCCGCGTCACCCTCGCCCGCGGCAGCGACGGCAAACCGCCGGTGTGCCTCGCCACCCCCGCCTACCTCGACGGACCCACCGAGTCGGGGCTCCTCGTCGGCCGGCTGGCGCACGCCACCGCGCTGGCCGCCGAACCCCTGCTGATGTACGAGATGGAGCGGCACGTGGCGCTGACCCTGCAGCACAGCTTCCTGCCGAAGAAGCTGCCGCACCTCGCGGGCCTCGACGTCGCGGTCCGCTATGTGCCCGCGACCCAGCACACCGAGATCGGCGGCGACTTCTACGCCGCGCTGAACACCCCCGACGGGGTGCTCGTCGGGGTCGGTGACGTGGTGGGGCACTCCCTGGACGCGGCCACCGTCATGGTCGAGATCCGGCACGCCCTGCGCGCGTACGCCGTCGAGGAGTCCGACCCGGCCGTCCTGGTCCGGCGGCTCGACCGGATGCTGCAGCACTACCACCCGGAGGCCACGGCCACGGTCTGCCTGGCCCTCGTCGACCCGGCCACCGGACACACCCGCATCGCCAACGCGGGCCACCTCCCGCCCCTCCTGGTCACCGGCGAGGACACCGCCCGCTATGCGGAGGTCGCGGGTCCGCTGCTCGGCATCGGGCTCGGCCATCCGGAGCCCACCGAGGTCACGCTCGGGCCCGGCGAGCGGCTGCTCATGGTCACGGACGGCCTGATCGAGACGCGGGGCACCGACCTCGCGGTGTCCCTCGAACATCTCCAGTCGGTCGCGGCCAAGGCGCCGACCGGTGTGGGACCGCTGTGCGACACGCTCCTCGACTGCTTCGGGCACGGCCGCGAGGACGACATCGCGCTGCTCGCGCTGCAGATGCGGGCGTAGGAGGAGTCTCTTCGGGTGCAGGCAGCCTTACGTTGCCGAGTCACGCCAACCGCTTCTCAAGGAGCGTCACGCTGTACTTGCTGCCGCCCGCGCCGACCTTGAACGGCTGCTCGCCCACCACCGTGTACCCGGAGCCCTCGTAGTAGTCCCGCAGCCGTGCGTTGGTCGACACACAGTCGAGGCGGCACCACTGGCGGCCCGCCTCGGCGATCCGCCGCTCGGCCTGCGCGAGCATCGCCCGGCCCGTCCCCGCGGGGGCGCCGCGCCGCACCATCAGGCGGTGCACATAGCCGGCCACCGGCGGCTGCTCGCCCCAGGCCGGGACGTCGTCCCACCACAACTCCCAGGCGCCGACGGGCTGTTCGTCCCCCTCGGCCTCGGCCAGCCAGACCTCACCCTCCTTGATCCAGCGCCGGAAGTGCTCCTCGTCCTTCTCGCCCGGCTTCCACTGGTCGATGCCCTGCTCGATCATCCAGCGGGCGGCCGCGTCGTACAGGCCGACGAGGGCGGCGAGGTCGGCGGGCGAGTCGACGGCCGTGCGGAAGGTGATGTTCATGGCCCGATTATCGAGTGCGATGCTGGTGGCCGCCCCGGCAGGGGTGCCCGAGCCGAGCGAACCGGAGCCAGCGATGCCGCAGATCACCGTCGACTACCCCGACACCCTTGCCGACGCCTTCGACCGCCGCGGCTTCGCCCGTGCCCTGCACCCGCTCGTGGTCGAGCTCGCCGACGCCAAGCTGGATACCTGCAAGAGCCGCTTCCGGCGCACCGAGGACAACGTGGCGGGCGGCGCCGACCGTGGCCACGCCGTCGTGCACATCGAGATCGGCCTGCTCGCCGGACGTACGCCCGAGGTCAAGGCCACCCTGACCGGCGCGGTCCTCGAACTCGTCGCCAAGTACCTGGACGACAGTGCCGAGCAGCTGCACCTCTCCGCGGAGGTCCGCGACCTCGACGCGTCCTACACGAAGGCCTAGCGCGGCTGCCTCGGCTCCCGCGGTCCGGCCCTCAGGCCCCTTGCGGCGCCAGCGCGATCAACCGCTCCACCAGGTCGCCGAACGGCCCGTCCGCCGGTTCGTCGGCCAGGACGCGGGTGAGGATCGCCGCCATCTCCGGGTCGTACGCGGCGCTCACCGCGGTCAGCGCCGCGAAGTCGTGCACCAGCTGCAGCTCCAGCTCGGCGCGCGGGATGCGGCGGCCGTCCAGCCAGATCAGGGCCGTCGACTCGGCGAGCGAGACCCAGGAGCGTACGACCAGTTGAAGGCGGGCGGGCGGTGCCTTGTCGCCGAAGGCCGCCTTGCCCAGGTGCTTGAGGATCTCGTCGTACGCCGCCTGCCGGACCGAATCGATCAGCGCGTTGGTCGCCGACGAGCCCACCGCCGGGCCGCCGCGCATCAGCGCGGAGAAGCCCGGACCGTGCTCGTCAACGAAGTCGAAGAAGCGGCCCATCACCCGCAGCAGCCGCGCCCCGAGCGGGCCTTCGCGCGGCTCCACGAACCGCTCGGCCAGGTCCTCGGCGGCGCGGCGCAGGGCGGCCTCGTACAGACTCAGCTTGCCCGGGAAGTAGTGGTAGACCAGCGGGCGCGAGATGCCCGCCGCCGCCGCTATCTCGTCGATGGAGACGTCGTCGGGGGAGCGATGGCTGAACAGCTCGAGCGCGACGGCGATCAACTGCTGCCGTCGCTCCTCGACGCCCATCCTGCGGCGCACCCCGGTAGTCATACCAACACCCTAACCGGCCAGGCTGCGAACCTGACCTGGCAGGTCCCTCACAGATCGAGGGTGAGGCGCTCGCCGCGCGCGCGGGAGACACAGATGAGCATCGAGTCCACCCGCTCCGCGTCCACAAGGAGTTCGTCCCGGTGGTCGATCTCGCCCTCCAGGACGCGGTGTTGGCAGGTCCCGCAGAAGCCCTGTTCGCAGGAGTACGGAGTGTTCGGCAGTTCCTTGCGCACGGCTTCGAGGACCGACTCGTCGGCCGGTACGGTCAACGTCCGCCCACTGCGGCGCAGTTCGACCTCGAAGGCCGTGTTTCCCTCGACGGACGCGGCCGGTGTGAACCGCTCCAGATGAAGGGTGCAGCCTCCGGGCAGTACCCCGGCGACCGCGTCCATCAGCGGCTCGGGCCCGCAGCAGTACACGGCGGCGGCCGCCGGCACCCCCGCGAACAGCGCCGCCAGGTCCGGCAGTCCCGCCTCGTCCTCGGGCACGACCGTGACCCTGGACCCGCCCAGCTTCTCGATCTCGTCGAGGAACGGCATCGAGGCCCGCGACCGCCCGCCGTACAGCAGCCGCCACTCGGCGCCGGACGCCTCGGCCGCGTACAGCATCGGCAGGATCGGAGTGATCCCGATGCCGCCCGCGACGAACACGTACGCGTGCGAGGAGACGAGCGGGAAGCGGTTGCGCGGGCCGCGGACCTCGATCTCCACGCCCTCGCGCAGCTCGTCGTGCACCTCGCGCGAACCACCCCGGCCGTCCTCGTGACGGCGGGTCGCGATCGTGTACGCGGAGGCGTCCGCGACGTCCCCGCACAGCGAGTACTGCCGTACGAGCCCGGAGGGGAGCACCACGTCCAGGTGCGCGCCCGGCTCCCAGTCCGGCAAGTGGGCGCCTTCCAGGCGGAGTTGGACGACGCCGTCGGCGAGCTCCGTGCGCCCGGCGATACGCAGGCGCATCGCCCGGCCGCGCGGGCGGCCCGAGACCGGCTTCTCCAGGGCGGGCAGCGGCCACAGCGGGGAGCGCCGGATGCGCCGGTGCAGGGCCCGCTTGGCGAGCAGCGCCGCGCCGGCGACGGCGACGACGGTACGGATCCGCGGCATCTCAGGCGGCACCCTTCTCGCGGGCCTCGGCGGCGCTCGCGGCGGGCGACGACGCGAGATAGGCCATGGCCTGTGCGGTGGACCCCTCCTGGGAGGGGTGGTAGGCGCGGGCCAGATAGCGCGGGATGGACTTCACCATGGCGCCCGTGGTCGGCAGCACGCCCTGCTTGCCCGCGTCGAAGAAGGCCTTGAACGAGGCCTTGCCGTCGTCGAGCGTCGGGTCGTTCTCCATGAAGAAGCGCGCCCCGCGCTGCCACAGGAAGACCAGCGCGCTGAACGCCGTCGCCCAGGTCCGCACCCGCCGCCCGTAACTCCCGTCGACGTGCATGAACAGCTCGAAGGCCACCGACCGGTGCTCGACCTCCTCCGCCCCGTGCCAGCGCAGCAGATCCAGCATGGTCGGATCCGCGCCTCGCTTGTCCAACTCCTCCGCGTTCAGCACCCAGTTGCCGAGGAAGGCGGTGTAGTGCTCGATCGCCGCGATGATCGCGACCCGCTCCAGGAGCCACCACTTGCGGGCCTTGCCGGGCGGCAGCGTCCGGTCGCCGAGCATCTTCTCGAAGAGCCAGTCGACCTGCGCGGTGTACGGGGTCGGGTCGAGGCCCTGCTCCCTCAGGTGCGGCAGCACCTCGTCATGGGCCTGCGAGTGCATGGCCTCCTGCCCGATGAACCCGATCACGTCCTCGCGCAGCTTGTCGTCCTTGATGTACGGCAGGACCTGCTTGTAGACGTGCACGAACCAGCGCTCGCCGGCCGGAAGCAGCAGATGCAGCACGTTGATCGTGTGCGTGGCGAAGGGATCGTCCGGCACCCAGTGGAGCGGTGTCCGGTCCCAGGCGAAGGACACCTTGCGTGCCTTGAGCGCTATGTGCTCGGACGCGACGGGCTGGGGAAGCCGGGCCTGCGTATTAGACATGGTGTCAATGTACTGACGGGTACGCGGGTCGCAACACCCCTGTGCAGCGGGTTCTTACGACGGCTTCCGGGGTGCGTGTACGGGCGCGGGTGCGGCTGGGTAGGGTCGCTGGCCGTGACTGAGGCTGACTTTCTGCGGACCACGCGTACCTTCTACGACGCCATCGCCGCCGACTACTTCGACCATTTCCGCGACTCCTGGGCGGAGCGGCCCCTGGACCGGGCGCTCCTCGCCGGGTTCGCGGAGCTGGTGGGGGAGCGGCCGGTGCTCGAAGTGGGGAGCGGGCCGGGGTGGGTGACGGCGCTGCTCGCCGGGCACGGGCTCGCGGTGTCCGGGGTCGACCTGTCGCCGGAGATGGTGGCGGTGGCCCGGCGGGAGTATCCGGAGCTGCGGTTCGAGGAAGGCTCGATGCTGGCGCTCGACGTGCCGGACGGGTCCCTGGGCGGCCTGGTGTCCTGGTACTCCTGCATCCATACGCCGCCGGGGTCGCTCCCCGACGTGTTCGCGGAGTTCGCCCGGGTCCTGGCCCCGGGCGGGCAGCTGCTCGTCGCCTTCCAAGTGGGGGACGAGCCACTGCACTTGGTGGATCCGTTCGGGCATCCGGTGGCTCTGGACTTCCGGCGGCTGCGGCCGGAGCGGATCGCGGAACTGGCGGGTGCGGCGGGCTTCACGGAGACGGCACGCCTGGTGCGGGAGCCGCTGGAGTCCGAGTCGACTCAGCAGGCTTTCCTGGTCTTCAGGAGGTAGCCGTCTTCCGGAGGTGGCCGTCTTCTGGAGGTGGCCGTCGTCAGGACGTGGCCATCGTCAGGACGTGGCCGTCTTCCGGAGGTAGCCGCGCAGGGCCGTCGCGAAGAGCAGGCCGCCGAGGACGAAGAAGCCGTCGACGACGCGCATGGACCACATGGTGTAGGAGGACGGGTGCGGCTCGCCGTACACGTCCTCGACGGGCATTCCGCTGAGGCCGCCCGCGAGTACGTCCGTGGAGCGCAGGATGTCGTCGACGACGCCGATGCCGCCGCGGGCGACGAGGGCGAGGGCCGCGGTCCAGGCCATGGTGAGGAACATCCAGCGCGGGAGGGGCAGTTGTGGGGCGCGGCCGAGCGCGTACGCGACCCAGGCGCCGACGAAGCAGAGCACGGCCACGACCAGGTCGTAGGCGAGCATGCCGCCGCTGAGCCCGGCCTCCACCTGCGCGCCGTCACCGAGGCCGAGGCTGCCGCCGAGGGCCCAGTAGAAGTGGAAGACGCCGAAGAGGAGGGACCAGGCGACGGCGCCCTTCGCGGCAGCGGCGGCGAGCGGGGTGGTGGCCGGGCGGACGGTGGTGGGGAGGGTCCGGGCGGTGGTGGGGCGCGTCTGTGAGGTCATGGCATGAGCATGTGGCAGGCGGCCGGGGCGGGTCCTCGTCCGGGGGTACCGACCGGGCCGGGCGGCCTCCCCCGCGCGGCGGAGGCCGTGGGAGGCGGGCGGCGGAGGCGGGTGGCGGAGGCCCTGGGCGGGTGTGCTGTCCCAGGGCCGACCACCGCGCTGCGCTAGTGCAGCGCGTCCACCCGCGCCCCGTCCCCGAGCCGTCCGGTCAGCTCGGCGCGTGCCCCCTTCTTCGCGCGTACGGCGAGCAGATTGCCCGTCGCCTTGCCCTGGACCCCGCCCGACGTGGCGAGCGACGTGATCTGGCGGCTGCCCGCCGCGACCACGTACCAGTTCCCTCCCCGCGACTTCCACAGGACGCCCGCGACCACGCGCGGATCGCGGACTCCGCAAGCGGGCGAGTCCTGCGCCTTCGCCGCGATCGCCCCGGTCGCCTTCCCCGGCGCCTGGAACTGGGCGAGCACCCGGCTGCCGGAGCCCTGCCAGGTCTCGGCCCGGGTGCAGACCCAGGTGGCCGTGCCGTTGGCCTCGGGGAGGCGCTGGTTCGCGTACGCCCAGGAGTTCACGGACCGCACGCCGTGTGCCCGTACGGCCGGCAGCAGACAGGCCGTACGCGCCCAACTCGCCCTCGCCGGGCCCCCGGTGACCTCGCGCGGCGCCTCGGGGCGGCCCGCGGTCAGATGCGCGGGGGCGAGCTCGCCGAGGTCGGCCATGAGCCGGGTGGTGGCGGTGTCGCGGAGCTCCAGGGCCTTCCAGGTGCGGCAGTCGCGGGCCTGGGCGGGACTGGCGAACGGGTCGGTGACCCCGTCGGCCGAGCGGTGCAGGGCGACCGGCTCGGCGTCCGGCTTGAGAAGGTCGCGCACGGTCGCGCCCTGCACCCAAGGGGCCGTCAGATAGCGGACGTTGCCGTCGGTACGGCCCACCACCAGGGCCCCGGATCCGGCCGGGTCGGCGCCGTCCACGCGGGCGAAGTCGAGGGCGGCGCCGCTGGTGCCCTCCTTGGGCTCGGCGTACCGCACGATGCGCAGGCCGTCGTAGAGGAGGACCACGCGGGCCTGGTCGACCTCGCCCGCGTAGAGGAGCCGGGCCGGTCCGGGCGGGGCGCCCGCCGGGGTGCCCGGGGTCGCGGAGACCTGGACGGACTCGCCGGGCCGGGCCCAGACCGCGAGGGCGCGGCGCAGCAGCTCCTGGTCGCCGGTGAGGGCGCCGCGGGCGGGCCAGACGGAGAAGTCGGTACGGGCCGAGCGGCGCCAGTCCTGCGGGCCGGCCTTCGCCAACTGGCCGGGGTCCAGGGCCGCTTCGGCCGCCGGGTTCTTGGCGTAGGCGGGGGCGGCCGCGCCGTCCGGGCCCCAGCCGTCACCGGGCAGCCCGAGCAGCGCGCCGCACACGAGGGCGGCGGCGGCCGCGGCGAGGGCGGCCTTGGCGTGCTGGCGGCGGCGCATCAGGTCCGGGGGGCGGGCCTGCAGCGAGCACGGGTCGAACTCGGGGGAGTCGAGCAGGGCGTACATCGCCTCTACGCCGTCCGCCTCGGCGAGCGCGGCGTGCGGGTCCTCGACCCCGGCGGCCTCCAGGACCTTGCGTACGTCGGCGTCGGGGAGCCGCTCCAGGCCGCGCAGCACGTACGCGGCGCGGGCCGGCCCGCTGAGCGCGGAAAGCCGCTGGTCCAGGGCGAGTTCATCGGCGCCGCCCGAGCGGGGGAAGAGCCGCAGCCCCCACACCTGGGGGAGCAGCGGCGGCAACTGGGCCCGCTTGGGCCAGGCCTTGCGCTGCAGCGGGAGGCCGGCCTCCAGGGCGCTGCGCAGCACGCGCATGCGCACGTACGCGTACCCGGGGTCGGCCTGCCGCTGGCCGCGGGGGGCGGGGACGGCCGTGACCTCGCCGGGGGTGCGGCCCCTCGGCAGGGCGCGCTGGGTGAGCGAGTGAGCGGTCAGCACCCTGCGGTTGCGGCCCAGGGAGGGCGGCAGGACCAGGTAGCCGATCCGCACGAGTCGGGGGTAGTGCTCGACGATGGCGGCTTCGGCCTGCTCCAAGTCGACTGCGGGGCCCACGGGGTTGGGCTCGGGGCGAGTGGCTACGTCCGGTGAACTCACATTCAGCAGAACGAGCGAATCGTCGGATGGTCACCCAAGTGATTTCTTCCCCGCCCCGCCCCTTCCCGAAAGTCCTCAAACGCCGGACGGGCTGATAAATCAGCCCGTCCGGCGTTTGAGGACAGTCTTTGAAGCCGTCCGCAGGACTTTCGGGAAGGGGCGGGGCGGGGAAGAGAAAGACCTCAGCCCAGAACCCACCCGCTGAACTCCACCGTCCCCCGAGCCCCGCTCCCCCCATGCGTCGCCGACATGAACAGCCCCACGTCCTGCGACGCCGCGGCCCCCACGAGCGGCACGGTCGCGACCGTCTGCCAAGAAGCCCCGCCATCGACGGAGCACGAGCCCGTCACGGACGCCCCCGCCCGCGAAAGCCGAAGCAGCACCGGCGCCTTGACCCCGGTGATCCGCTTGTACGTGTCGAGCGTCCCGTCCCCGTTCGTGTCGTACGAAAGGACCACTCCGTTCGCCGGAGTCACGGACAGATTCACAAAGCCCTGAGACCCGGCGGTGGCAAGGGAGTTGCGCGCGATGATCCCGGCCCGGGCCCAGGGCCCGGTGACCGCCTGGGCGTCGACCTTCACCGTCACCGAGACGCCGTCCCGCAGCCCGCCCTCGCGATAGGCCGCACCGAACTCCGTCGTGGCCCGCCACAGGTCCTGGCCCCCGCCGTTGATGGCGAGGCGCGGGCCGAGCTGCCCGAAGACGGCCCCGCTGTTCGTGTACGTCTTCCAGCCCGCGTCCAGCGGTCCGGCGACGTACAGGCTGTCCCGCAGCACCGTGGCGACGCGCTCCGCACCCGCGGGCCCGTACTGCGTGCGCAGCTCGTACGGGAGCTCCTTGAGCGGGCCGGTCAGCGGCTCGTCGGGGGCCTTGGCCTGCCAGGAGACGGTCCCGGCCCCGGCGGCGGGCACGGAGGGCAGGGATGCCTCGCCGGACGGTGACACGTCCAGGCCGGTCAGGGCGAAGTCCACGCGGCCCGTCGCGCGCAGCCCGTTGACGTTGGTGAAAGCGGCCGTCACGCGCGCGTGCCCGCCCGGCGGGAAGGCGGACGGCTCGGCGGCGACGGTGACCGTGCCCTGGTAGGGCGCGGCGGCGAGCACGTCGTGGGCGCGGCGCGCGGTGCGGTGGGCGTCGTTCACCGGCCGCAACGGGTACTCCTTGCGCTCCCGGGTCCAGGGCTCCTCGATGGCGTACCAGTCGAAGGTCCGCGGCTCCCGGCCGGCCGCGAGGGCGTCCTCCAGCTCTTCCAAGTAGGCCTTCCACTGCGGCAGATGGAAGTCGCCGACGAGGCCCTGCCAGTCGCGGTTGGCGTAGTTGGCGAGACGGCCGCCGTCCGCGGTGACCTTGTCGCCCCAGGTGGTGACGAGCACGCGCGCGGTGCGCTCCAGCTGCGCCGACTCCTCGGGCGAGGACGCCATCCGCTTGGCGTCGTCGAGCCAGGGGCCGAGCTGGAAGGCGCGGTGCGAGCCGGTGACGTCCTCGCTGAGCTGCATCAGCTTCAGCCACAGCGTGGCCATCGTCTTGAAGGCGGGCAGGTCCCCCCGGGCGTACGCCGCTTTCATCTGCGGCAGCAGCTGCCAGGAGCGGTTGGCCACGGCCTGCCGGGCGAGATCGGTGAGGTCGTGGCGGTACGCGTCCGAGCGGCGCAGCGGCTCGCGCACGCCGAGCAGCGCGGCGAAGGCCTTGTCGAAGCCGCCGGGCGAGAAGGCGGGGGTGTGCGTGGCGTAGACGGTGCCGGAGGCGGCGGTCAGGCTGGGCCGGGACGCGAAGATCGAGTCGTGCGGGCGGCCGTCCTTGCTGGTGATCTTGTACGCGGTGTCGCGCAGGGCCGCCATGGCGGCGCGGGCCTGACCGTCCCGGCCGCCGTACCGCAGATCCGCGTACTCCTCGAACCACTCCGTACGGTCAACTGCCTCGTTGCGCCAGGCCAGTTCGGAGAAGAGTTCCAGCGCGGCGGGGTCGCGCTCGGCGGCCTCCGGCATGTACGCGGTGCCCACCAGCGTGGACCCCGGCTTGTCGCGCCAGACCGTGAACCGCTCGGTCCACATGTGGGTCTTGGCGCCGATCGTGGTGCGGCCGCCGAAGTTGGGGATGGTGCCGAAGCAGTAGGGCACGCCGCCCCAGTCCTTCTCGCGGTCGGTGACCGTCTCCAGGTCGGACAGGCCGTCGACGACCAGGAGATGCTTCTTGTCGAGCGCGTCGATCAGGTCGCGGCGGGGGTTCTCCTGCCAGCCGAGGATCTCCCAGGTCGCGCCGGGGCGGGCGGTCCGCAGGGCCTTCTCCACGGCGCGGGCGGCATCCGGCACGGGCACGTCGCCGGGGTCGCCGCCCTCGTGCAGGAGGTCCATCTTGAAGTGGCCGATGGCGCCGAAGAGTTCGGCCTGGTGCCGGTAGAACGCGGCGGCGACCTGCCCGAAGGACTCGGTGCGCGGGTCCAGCCAGTCGGGTCTCTTCAGGCCCGACCAGGTGCCCTGCGGGACGGTCCGGGCCCCCGGATTGCGCGTGGCGAAGCCGTCCGGGACGGTCCCGAAGTAGCCGGGCAGCACCGGGTGCATGCCGAGCTCGCGCAGCCGGTCGGCGATCTTCCGGCCCAACTCGGCGCGCTTGGCGATCAGTTCGGGGCTGAGCGGCCCGCCGTACGCGCTCATGTTCTGCAGCAGCCACCACGGCTGGTGCGAGGGCGCGGGCAGCCAGGTGCGGGCCTCGGTGTCCGAGTAGCCGAAGTCCTGGAGCAGCCGGTGGTACGTGGCCTCCTGGCCGGCCGTGACCAGGACCTCGTTCACGCCGTGCAGGGCGAGTACGTCGATGAGGCGTTCCCAGCGTGCCCAGTCGGCGTACGGTGCCGTGTAGCCGTCGTGCGTGTCGTTGAAGGCGAAGCGGTGCGGGACGGTCGCGGTGCGCTCGATCGCCTTGCCGGGCTTCAAAAGCCGCTTGGGCAGGTCGAGTTGGGTGCCCGACCAGGAGATGTGCGCCCCGCAGACGTACTTCAGGTACCAGTGGACGCCGGTCAGGATCGTGGCGGGCCCGGTGCCGGCGACCGTGATGCGGCCGGTGGACCCGGTGACCCGGAAGCGCTCCTTGCCGCCGTCGAGGGCGGTGAGCGTGAACTGCCCCGCGTGATCGGGGAGCAGCCTGTTGAGCGCGCGGCGCGCGGGATCCGTATCGAAGGCGGGGGCCATCGGGGCTCCTTCGGCGGCGAATGAAGGGGTGGTCGTCCCCAGGGCGGTCCCGAGGCCGAGGGCACCGGCGGTGCCCAGGACTCTGCGTCGCGACGGATCAGACATGCGGGTGCCCCCCTGTGTCGGCTGGTGCGGCGCACGCTAACTGGAGAGGCCGTCAGGTCTCAATGGTGCCTACGGAGCTGGCGCGTTCGTGTCGGCCCCGTGGGAACGAAGGAGAACGATGAGGCTCAGGTACTCGGGAGTTGCCCTCGGGACGGCGGCGCTGCTGGCCCTCGTGTCCTGCGGGACGCCGGACGGCGGCACACCGGACGACGGCGTGCCGGACACGGCCGGCGGCAGCCTGGAGCAGCTGGCCGCCAAGGTCGCGTGCGAGCCCAACATCCAGACGGACGCGGACGAGCTGCGCCAGGCGAACTGCACCACGGCTGCCGGACGTTTCGTCCTGGCCACCTTCCGCACGACCAGGGGCCAGCGCGAGTGGCTGGACGAGGCGAACGACTACGGCGGCACGTACCTCGTCGGCGTCGGTGCCCGCTGGGTGGCGGTCGGCGACGAGAAGGTGGTCATGGCGCTGCGCGGCCAGCTCGGTGGCGACGTGGAGCACTCCTCGCACCACATGGGCAGTGGTGGGGGGAACGAGGAGGAAGACCACTCCGGCCACCACGCGAGCTGACCGCGCAGGTTCAGGGGGTTCTCTTCGGCTCAGCGGCAACGGTCGCCGCGGTTGATGCAGGACACCATCCGGTTCATGAGCCTCGCATCGAAGACATTGATGAAGTCACCGTGGTCCGTGACCGGCTTGTGCAGCTGCTCGGGGAACGAGTCGAGCGCGAAGTTCGGCTCCGCGTCCACGTCGTAGACGATCCGCTGCACCAGCTGCGGAATCGCCTTGAACCCCTGCGGGCAGGCCCCGCTGCGCGGATCGGCGAACGCGACATGCGTGCGGTGGTTGGCGCTGTCCGTGTTCCGGCCGTCCCAGCAGCTCTGGAAGCGGAAGGTCCGTACGACCTTGCTGCCGTCCGGGCACAGCGGGTATTTGTCCTTGAGCTGGCGGTTCTCGAATCCGGTGCAGCTCCAGGAGGCATTCGCATTGGCGTTTCCATTGACGAAGGCCTTCGCGTCCCCGGTGATGATCCGAAGGAGCCGCGGCATGGCGGTGACCTTTCCGGCCGGACTTCCGACGAACTTCAGCGAAACGGTGGCCGGGGTCTGGATCTTCCCGGTGTTCTGGTCCTTTCCACCGCCGTCCGCACCGACATCGCTTTCGTCCTCACCGGTACGGACCCGGAGCACCGGCCAGTAGTACGTCGACCTGTCGCCCCGATTGCGGCAGGTGGTCTGGCCGTTCGCGAGATCGTCGTCGCTGGCGAAGGCGTCATTGGCCTGATTGCCGACGTAATCGTGCATATGGTGGGCGCCGTTGCTCACGCCCGGCGCGACGATGACATTGTCCGGGTTGCGCTTTCCGTTCTCGTTCGTGCCGCATTTCGTGGTGAAGTTGCCGCGGGATGCGCCGCGTTGATTGCGGGGGAGCTGGACATTGGGCCGGACGGACTTGATGTCGACGAAGTCTTCGGGGGCGGGGCCGTTGCCCTCGACGGGCGGTGCGGTGGCGTCGTCGCCGCTGCCGCTGCCGCTGCCGTCGGCCCGTAAGGTGCACGGGGCCAGGCCGTCCAACACCTCGGGCGGGGTGCCGCCCGCCTGCTCGATGGCGCCCGTGATGCCCTCGATGGATGCCCGGCGCTGTTCCTCCAGCGGCCCGAGTACGGCATCCTGCGCGGCATTCGGATCTTCCGCGAACTTCTCGTACGCCTCGCTGATCTGCGTGTCCAGGGCCGCGAGTTGGCGGTCGACTTCTGCCCTTGCCCCCTCGGGCACATCCGTCAGCTCATTGCCGACTTCGGGGCAGTCGATGGTGGACAGCTGTTGCCCGGAATTCTCCGGGCTTTCCTGGGGTGCGGGTGGCTGCTCGATGCCTTCCTCCGCCGAAGCGTAGACATTCACCACAGCCAGACCGCCGCCGCCCAGGATCAATGCCGCCGAAGCGGCGATCGCCCGGCCGGCCAACTTTGATCGTTTTCGTGAGGTGCGTCCCATGGGGATACGTACGCAACACGAGCCCGCCGTGTTCAATCCCGGCGGAGGATTCCCGCGAGAATCATCAACGTCCCTGGTCCAGATAGGCAATGACCGCGAGCACCCGGCGATTGTCGTCATCGGACACCGGAAGATCCAGCTTTCCGAAGATATTGGACGTGTGCTTCGCGATCGCCCGCTCGGTCACGAACAGCTGCCCCGCGATCGCCGCGTTGGACCGCCCCTGCGCCATCAGCTCCAGCACCTCCAGCTCACGCGGGGTGAGCCCGCCCAGCGGCTTGTCGTCCGCCCGCCGCGACAGCAGCTGCTGGATGACCTGCGGATCCATGGCGGTACCGCCACCCGCCACCCGCCGCACCGCGTCGATGAACTGATCCGCGTCGAAGACCCGGTCCTTGAGCAGATACCCGACCCCGCCGTTCCCGTCGGCGAGGAGCTCGCGCGCGTACAACTGCTCCACGTGCTGCGACAGTACGAGCACCGGAAGGCCGGGCCGCGCACGGCGTGCGGCGAGTGCGCATTGCAGGCCCTCGTCGGTGTGCGAGGGCGGCAGGCGGACGTCGCACACGGCGACATCCGGCTCCAACTCGGCGAAGGCCCGGGTGAGTTCGGGGCCCGACTCTACGGCCGCCACGACCTCGAAGTCGTACGCCTCCAGCATCCGCACCAGGCCGTCGCGCAGCAGGAACAGATCTTCGGCTAGGAGCACTCGCAAGGGATCTCCATGGTCACCATGGTGGGGCCGCCCGCGGGGCTGCTGACGGCAAGTACGCCGTCGAATGTACCGAGCCGCCGTTCGACTCCGCTCAGCCCCGAGCCTGCGCCGATCGCCGCACCGCCCCTGCCGTCGTCGGTGACCGCGATCCGCAGCATGCCCCCGGCCTCCGGGCTGTGATGGATGTCGACCCAGATCCGGTCGGCCCCCGCGTGCTTGACGGCATTGGTCAGCACCTCGCTGATCGCGAAGTACGCGGCCGACTCGACGGGCGCGTCCGCCCTTCCGGGGAGTTCCACATCCACCTCGGTCCGTACCGGAAGCCGCAGCGCGAGGGCCTTCACCGCATCCCCGAGGCCGCGCTCGGCGAGCACCGGCGGGTGGATGCCGCGGACCAGGTCGCGCAGCTCGGTCAGGGCCTCCGCGGAGTTCTGCCGGGCCTGGGCGATCAGCTGCTTGGCCTTGGCCGGGTTCTTCTCGATCATCGCCTCGATGGTGCCGAGGTCCATGCCCATGGCGACGATGCGGGCCTGCGCCCCGTCGTGCAGGTCCCGCTCGATCCGGCGCAGTTCGGCGGCCGAGGAGTCCACCGCGTCGTGCCGGGTCTCGGTGAGGCGCTCGATGCGCTGGGCGAGGGCGGCCTCCTTGGTCGGCGCGAGGGAGGCCTCGGCGACCTTGAAGTGGGCGCGGACCAGGTGGCGGGCGGCGTACAGGTCGACCGTGATCCATACGCAGCCGAGCAGGGCGGCGAGGAACGCGGAGGCCCAGCCCGTCACCGGGATGAACGCGTACCACCAGGCGCCGCCGTCCGCGGTCAGGACGATCCACAGTCCGGCGAAGATCGCGAACCCGAAGATGCCCTCGGCGATGAGGCCGGGTGCGAGCAGGGCGGTGATCGCGCCGGCCGTCATGTCGGTCAGCAGCCACTGCAGGTCGCGCCAGGTCGCCGGATCCTTGAGGAGATGGACGCAGCGCTCGACGACGCCGGTGACGCCGGTGCGGGCGTCCGCCGGGAGCGGGCGGTAGGGCACGGGGATGTCGACCCCCGACCACTGGGCGGCGAGCTCGCGGCGCCGGCCCGCGTGGGCCCGTACGAGCCGGGTCACCAAGGGCGTGGTGACGACCCCGACCCCGATCGGGATCAGGGCGATCGACACCACGGACAGCACGAACAGGGTGATCGACCCTGCGAGCGCCATGAGTCCCAGGGCAAGCCCTTGCGCGGCGGCGATGCCCGCCTCCCGCACCCTCGACTTCGTCCCGGCCATGGTGTTCCTCCTACGTCCCGCTGTGATGTGACCAGTGTCGCGGGTCGGGGGGCGCAGGGGCATTGGGTCCGGCACCCGGGGTGGGGGTGGTGCTACGTACACCCCATTTCCCCTCCCCGCCCCTTCCCGAAGTCCTGCGGAGCTGTGTCCTCAAACGCCGGACGGGCTGATTTCATCAGCCCGTCCGGCGTGGGGAACTAAAAGCCCTCAGCCACCCAGAACCTTCGCCTCAAGGTCGGCCGGAAGCCCCACGACGGGCCGGTCCGGCCGCTGCGGAGGCGTACCCCCGATGGCCTGGAGCCAGGTCCAGGTATCCGCCACGGTGTCGCGCACCGGCCGACAGACCAGCCCCGCCTCGACCGCTTTGCCCACGTCCGCACTGTGCAGCGCCGCATACAGCTCACCCCCGGGCGGCACCCACACCGGCAACTGCATCCAAGGCTGGATCCCCGCGGCAGCGATCACCTCCGGCGAGGTCCACCGCAGCTCCGCGTCCGCCGCCCCCGCAACCTGGACGCACGCCTCCAGGAGCTCGCCGATCGTGGTGTGCCCCTGCGGGCCGGCCAGGTTGTACGGGCCGCTCAGCCCGGCCTCGGACGCGTCCAGGATCCACTCAGCGAGGTCCCGGACGTCGATGTACTGCAGCGCCAGATCGCGCGGCCCGGGCGCGAGGACCGGACCACCGCGGGCGACGCGGTTCAGCCACCACGGCAGCCGCCCGATGTTCTCGTACGGCCCGATGATGAGCCCCGACCGCACGAGCAGCGAACGCTCCTCGCCGGACTCCCTCAGCACGGCCAGCTCACCGCCCCGCTTGTCCTCGGCGTAGGCGACCTGCTCGGCGTCGGCCGACCCTTCGGTCACCGGCGCGCTCTCGTCGTAGCCGGGCGAGGGCGGCCAGGCGTACACGGAGTTGCTAGACACATACACATAGCGCCCGACCCGCCCGGCGAGCAGCCGTGCCGCGTCCCGGATCGCGGTGGGTGCCGCCGACCAGGTGTCGACGACCACGTCCCACTCGCCGTCGGCCAGTGCGCCGAGCCCGCCCTCGGCCATGCGATCACCGTGCAGCGCGGTGACACCGGCCGGCGCCTCATGCCGCCCGCGATGAAAGACGGTCACCTCCCAACCCCGGGCCAGGGCCGCCTCGGTGACCGCGCGACCTGCGAATTCCGTACCACCAAGAAGCAGAAGTCTCATGCGAGGGACTCTGCCCGCCCGACGCCCACTCACGGAACGCGATTCCGCTCCCGGGAGAATCCGTCCGCTCCCAGGGGAAGCGGAACCCTGGCTACCGCCACCCGATCTGAGGTTCCAGGCCGAGCCCCTCTGCGGATCGGGCTCAACTCGGCCCCTTCGGAGACCGGCCAAGATCAGCCCTTCTGGGCATCGAGCTCAACTCGGCCCCTCCTGAGACCGGGCCAAAGCCAGCCCCACCGAGGATCAGGCCCAGCTCGACCCCTCCGGAGACCGGCCATGATCAGAGCCTCGGGAGATCGGTCTCGACTCGACCCCTCCGGACACAGGCCAAGATCAACCCCTTTGGGCATCGGGCTCAACTCGGCCCATCCGGAGGCGGGGCCAAAGTCGGCCCATCCGGAGTTCAGCTCCAACTCGCCCCCTCCGGAGACCGGCCGAAATCAGCCCCTCCGGAGATCAGGCCAAATCCAGCCTCTCCGGCGTTTGAGGAGCGGGGGCCTGGGGGCAGCGCCCCCAGCAACGGCGAGAAGTCGTGCAACGGCGAGAAGCCGAACCGGATGGGGCCCGGGGCGCAGCCCCGCGACCTGCCACGACTCGACCAAGCGAGCCCAGCCGGGCATACCCCCGCCCTGTCCACCGCCGCCGGCAACTGGCACGATGGCCCGCCATGACTCATGCCCGGTCGCCGATGCGCGCCCTGCGGGCCGCGCTCTTCGCGGCGGTGTGCGTCACCTTGGCCGCGGTGGGGCATTCGTCCATGTCTGCGCATGACATCCCGACCCCCGCCCTTCTGGGGTCATTTGGCGTCACCGGCCCCCTCGCCTGGCTCGCAGGCGGCCGTCGTCGTGGGGTCTGGACCATCGGGGCGGGGCTCCTCGGGGTGCAGGGCGCCCTGCACTTGATGTTCGCGGGCGCGATGGGCCACGGCTCATCGGGGGGCCCGGGGCACGACCACGCCGCGATGGACATGCCGATGTCCGACGCGGCGGCCATGCCCGGGTCGGAGCCCACGTCCATGCCGATGCCCATGTCCATGCCCATGGCGGACGAGGCTTCCCTCCTGCACAGCTCCCTCGGCATGCTCGCCGCCCACCTCCTCGCCGCACTCGTCTGTGCCCTGTGGCTGGCCCGCGGCGAGCGGGCCTTCTTCCAACTCCTGCGCGCCCTGGGCGCCCTGGCCTTCACCCCGCTCCGGCTGCTGCACGCCGTCGTCGAGCCGCCCGCCGCGCCCCGCCAGGGCCCGCCGCCACGGCGCCGGCAGGCCCGTCCGCGTACCGCCGAACTCGCCCACGCGGTGTCCCGGCGCGGACCACCCCGGCAGGTACGACCCCGTCGTTACGCACCCACCGTGGCCTGAGCCTTCGCGACATCAGGCGTGGCCGTGGGTGTGCTCACCCCTGCCAACGCACTGAACTCCGAAGGACGTCATGGCCATTGACGACCGGCCCACGCCGGACATAGACGAAGAATCCGTAACGTCAGAGGCACAAGAGACACCCGAAACACCCGAAACACCCGAAACACCCGAAACACCAGAATCGCCAGCAGCACCAGAAACCGACCCCGAAGCCAAGCCGGGCGCCTGGTCGGCCCTGCGCCCCCTCCTGCTGCGCCTGCACTTCTACGCGGGCGTGCTCATCGCCCCGTTCCTGCTCGTCGCCGCCGTGAGCGGGCTGCTCTACTCGCTGTCCTTCCAGGCCGAGAAGGTCGTCTACAGCCACGAGCTGGAGGTGCCCGTCGGCGACGCGACCGTCCCGCTGAGCGAGCAGGTCGACGCCGCCAGGAAGACCCACCCCGACGCCACCGTCACCGCCGTGTGGCCCAGCTTCGAGGACGGGGCCACCACCCGCGTCCTGCTAGCCACCCCCGAAGTTCCCGAGGACCGCTCGCTCGCCGTCTTCGTGAACCCGTACAACGCCGAGGTCCGCGGCGAACTCACCAGCTACGGCAGCTCCGGCGCCCTGCCCCTGCGCACCTGGCTCGACGAACTGCACCGCGATCTGCACCTCGGTGAGACCGGCCGCCATTACAGCGAGCTGGCGGCCAGCTGGCTCTGGGTCGTCGCGCTCGGCGGGCTGCTGCTGTGGTTCGGTCGTCGGCGCAAGCGGAAGCGCGACCTCGTACGGCCCGCCAAGGGCCAGAAGAAGGGTCGCGGCCGCACTCTGTCCTGGCACGGCTCGGTCGGCCTTTGGGCCGTGCTCGGCCTGGTGCTGCTCTCGGCGACCGGCCTGACCTGGTCGAAGTACGCGGGCGAGAACATCGACGTGCTCAAGTCCCAGCTGGGCGGCGCCACTCCGGTGGTGGACGCGACGGTCGGCGAAGGCGCCGGCTCAGGCGGCGGCGGGCACGAGGGGCACGGCGGCGGACATTCCGGCGCGCACCAGGGCGCGGACATCGGCCTCGACCGGGTCCTCAAGATCGCCCGGGGCGAGGGCATCGACGGCAAGGTCTCGGTGATCCTGCCGGTCGAGGGCCAGGGCTATGTGGTCAAGCAGACCGATGCCGAATTCCCGGTCCATCTGGACTCGGTGGCGATCGACCCGGCGAGCGGCAAGGTCCTCGACCACGTGAGCTTCGCCGACTATCCGCTGCTCGCCAAGCTCACCCGGGTCGGCATCGACGCCCACATGGGCGTCCTGTTCGGCCTGGTCAACCAGCTCGCCCTCGCCGCGCTGATGCTCGGCACGATCCTGCTGATCGTCTGGGGCTACCGCATGTGGTGGCAGCGCCGCCCGGCCAGGTCGGGCCGGATCGGTGTCGGGCGGCCGATGCCGCGCGGGGCCTGGCGGAAGGTGCCGCTCGTGGTGCTGCTTCCGCTGCTCGCGGTGAGCGCCGTGGTGGCGTGGTTCGTGCCGCTGCTCGGGATCAGCCTCGTGGCGTTCCTGGTGCTCGACGCGGTGGCCGGGCTGATTGGACGGGCGCGGGCCGGCACGGCGGCCTGATGCCGGAAGGGGCCGCACCTGCGAAGGTGCGGCCCCTTTCAGTTGCGTACGCCCGAAACCGGCGGCGTACTGACGGCATCGCTCAACGCGCCTGCGGCGGCGTGTACTTGTACCCCACCCGCCGCACCGTCTGGATCGTCCCGCGGTGCTCGGCGCCCAGCTTGCGGCGCAGCCGGGCGATGTGGACGTCGACCGTGCGGCCGTCGCCCACGTGGCCGTAGCCCCACACCGTGGTGACCAGTTGGTCGCGGGTGTGCACCCGGTTGGGGTGGGCGACGAGATGCGCGAGCAGCTCGAACTCCAGGTAGGTCAGATCGAGCGCCCGCCCTTCGACCGCGGCGGTGCGCTGCACCGGGTCGATGCTGACGAGCGCGTCATCGGCATCGCGGCCCGCCGGTACGGGATCGGGGACGAGCACCGGCTGCTGGTCGGCGGGGACAAGCACGAGGTAGCCGACCATCGGCGGGTGGCCCGGCAGGCTGGGCAGGGTGTGCTGCGGCGCGGGCAGCCAAGTGGCGCCCGGCGGAAGGAAGTCCGGGGCCTCGGGGAACCCGACGACCTCGTCCCGGTCGACGGCCCGCAGTCGGTGCCGGGCGGTACTGGAGGGGTGCGCGGGGCGCGGCGCGGTCGCGTTGGCGGCGGTGGTGAATGTACGGGAATGGGCGATGTGTGCCATGAGTGGTCAGCTCTTTCGCGCGGAGTGGGCGTCTCGAAACTCGCAAGTTCGGAAGCTCGAAGGCTCGGGAACTCGGGAACGTACGGATCCGCGTCGACCGAAGGCCGTGCTCAGTGAAGGTCTGCTTCAGTGAACGGCGTTAGAGGGCCGGCGCGTTCTGCGCGCGGCAACACACCCGGTCGAAGTCGTGGTGCTGACGGGAAGGCCAGAACGGCTCGAGGTCGTGGCGACCCGGCGTGTTGTTCTGGTGGCTGTCCATGTCCCTATTCAAGCAGACGTCCGCACGCGGCAGCAGAGTGCTCTCGCAGGTTGATACGCGTTCTTGAGCGCTCTTGGCGCGAACCGTGCGCCGGCCGGCCCGCCGCACCCGGTATGCCGTCCCCGCCTCACCCCGTGAGCCGCTTCGCCCAGTCCAGCGGTGTGACCTTGATCGCCTGCGTGGCCGAACCGTCCCATTCCAGCTGCAACCCGGCTTTCGCCAGGGCGCCGGCAACGTCCCACCCCACTGAGATCGTTGCGGCATCCGTCCCGTCGTACGCGCCGAACAGCAGCATCAGCCCGTGCCCCGCCGCGGCGGATTCCGTGCACTGGGAGTGGAAGAAGACGAAGCCGCGCGCCCCCTCGGCCGCCTCGCCGGCGATCTCCGCCGTGCCGCAGGTCCGGCAGCAGGTGAAGTGCTCCCGGGCGGTGATGCCCCGCTGCTCCAGCGCCGCGAACGCCGCGCTGATCCGCTCCGGGTCGGTGCGTCCCGCCCAGAGCTTCTGCTCGTCGAGCCGCTCCAGCCAGAGCCGGTCCACCAGGGCCCGGGCCTGTGCGGGGGACACCGGCCGTACGTCCCCGTCCACGAGCCATTCCTCGGCGGACTCGGCGAGCACGGCCCGGCCGTCGTAGCCACAGGCGATCAACCCCCGGACGTACTCCTCCATTTCGCCCCGGATGTCCTCGGGCAGCTCCGGCGCGGGATCGGCCGCGGGCCCGAAGTCGACGCGCTCCCAGGCGAGCCCGGCGTCCCAGTCCCGCTCCTCGCGCGACCACCGCAGCAGGAACTCCGCCACCCGCCCGGGGTCCGGAGCGCTCGCGCCGAAGTGCCGGTCGGCCGATCCGGCCCGGTACTCCACCTGATAGTCCCCGCCGACCTCGTGCCACACCTGGGCGAAGACGTCCGGCAGCTCGGGTATCCGCTCGACGACCAGGAACCGGTCCCCTTCGTCCCCGATGCGCCGCACCAACTCCCCGAGCCTGTCCGCCGAAACGCGGGCAAGGCGCTCCCCGCGCTCTGTGTTCACCGTGATCGCAAGCATGACCCCACCGTGACACACGCCACTGACAACGCCGCCAAGCCCCCGACGCCGCAAGCCTCCGACGCCGCCAAGCCCCAACGCCCAGGGGGCGCCCACCGATTCGGCGGGCGCCCCCTGGGCAACGTACGAATTCTGCGGGAGAGCCGTGGCTCAGACCTGCCCGGCCTTCTCCAGCGCCTCGCAGCACGTGTCGACCATCAGGCGGGTGACGACGTACGGGTCGACGTTCGCGTTCGGACGGCGGTCCTCGATGTAGCCCTTGCCCTCCTGCTCGACCTGCCAAGGGATGCGGACCGAGGCGCCGCGGTTCGAGACGCCGTACGAGTACTCGTTCCACGGGGCCGTCTCGTGCAGGCCCGTCAGGCGGTCGTCGATGCCCGCGCCGTAGTTCTTCACGTGGTCGAGCGGCTTGGAGCCCTCGCCGAGCGACTCGCAGGCGGTGATGATCGCGTCGTAGCCCTCGCGCATCGCCTTGGTGGAGAAGTTGGTGTGCGCACCTGCGCCGTTCCAGTCGCCCTTCACCGGCTTGGGGTCGAGGGTCGCGGAGACCTCGAAGTCCTCGGCGGTGCGGTAGAGCAGCCAGCGGGCGACCCACAGCTGGTCGGAGACCTCCAGCGGGGCCAGCGGGCCGACCTGGAACTCCCACTGGCCGGGCATGACCTCGGCGTTGATGCCGGAGATGCCGAGACCGGCCTTCAGACAGTTCTCCAGGTGCGCCTCGACGACGTCACGGCCGAAGATCTCGTCCGCGCCGACACCGCAGTAGTAGCCGCCCTGCGCCGCCGGGAAGCCGCCCTCGGGGAAACCGAGCGGACGCGCGCCCTTGAAGAAGGTGTACTCCTGCTCGATGCCGAAGATCGGCTCCTGGGCCGCGAACTTCGTCGCCACCTCGGCCAGTTCCGCCCGCGTGTTGGTGGCGTGCGGCGTCATGTCCGTGTTGAGGACCTCGCACATCACCAGGATGTCGTCGCCGCCACGGATCGGGTCCGGGTAGGACGCGACCGGCTTCAGCACGCAGTCGGAGGCGTGTCCCTCGGCCTGGTTGGTGCTCGAACCGTCGAAGCCCCAGATGGGCAGCTCGGCCACGCCCGCGACAGCGCCCGTCAGTATCTTCGTCTTCGAGCGGAGCTTGGCGGTCGGCTCGGTGCCGTCGATCCAGATGTATTCGGCCTTGTAGGTCACGGGCGTCATCCTTTGCGGGCTCTGCATGCCGATGCGGGCGGTCACGCGGGTGGAGCGCGGGCGGGCTGTGCGGGCCTTCCCTGCTGTACGCGCAGCTTGGCAATCCGCGATTTCCCGACCGTTGCCCGTCTGTGAACCCCGTGTTACGCACCTCGCTCAGCGGCCTCACTCGTATATGAGGCCCGGCGGGCCAGCCATGAGGCCCCGCCCGGTCAGCCCTCCCAGTGCCCGCGCTGCGCCGCTTCGACCACGTGCCGCTTCAGCATTCCGTCGAATCCGGCGGCCCTGATCCGGCGCACCAGCTCGACGGGCGTGGCCCCGAGGGCGTGCGCGGTGTCGGCGAGGTTCCAGTCGTGCCGGGCCAGCTGGGAGAGCAGGTGGCCGCGCCTGATCTGGTTCTCGGTGAGCCGGATCGTCTTCAGATACGCGACCCGGCCCTTGAGGTCGGTGATGACCTCGCCGATGTGCTGCTCGCGCTGCCGCTCGAAGGGCGGCAGGAAGCGGGCGAGCCGGTAGCGGCCCATCCGCCGGAGCCGGTCGAACTCGTACGACTCGTCGAGCAGCCCGTTCGCCAGCTGGGTGTCGTGCGCCGTCGCCCAGGCCCGCTCCTGGCCCCGCGCGGCCTCGCGCAGTGCGGCCAGTGTGGTCAGCTGCGGCGAGTCGGGGATCTTCGCGGTGAACTCCGGCACCGGGCCGCCGTAGTGGGCGTGCTGGTACACGAGCTCCCCGTACATGTCCTGCAGCAGCGTGGCGTGCAGGGCCCGGTAGTCGTCCGGGTGCGGCACGACGAACGCGGCGGCGAGCGCGTCGGCGACGTACAGCATCAGTCCGCACTGGCCGGGGTGGATCTCGAAGATCCGCAGGGCGTCGTCGAGCCCCTGGACCTGGCTGCCCGCGTACGCCATCTCCGCGCGCGGCGTGAGGCCCTTGCGGATCGCCCGCCGGGACCACTCGTCCCACAGGACGGACGGGCCGCCGAAGTGCAGGGCGAGATAGCCCTCCAGGGCGAGGTGCAGCGGAAGGAAGCGCAGGCGCTGGGAGCCGGCGCGCTGGACGAGCCTGCGCATCGGCACGGCGTGCACGGGCTCGTCGTCGCACAGCTGGGTGCCGTACGCCGCCGCCGGGGAGCCGTCCTTGGTCCAGTCGGCCACGAAGCCGTGCGGGATGTACGCGGTGTAGTAACTGTTCTTGTCCGCCTCCACGGCGAGCAGGGCGTCCTCGAACAGCTCGTGGCGCAGCCGCAGATCGGTGAGCGGCTGCTCGCGCACGAGGGGTACGAGCCGGACGCCGCCCCAGACCTGTGCGGGCCGGGTGGTCAGCCCGGTGAGGTCGAGGCGGGTCATGGCGCTTCCTTGGCGAAGTCTTCGGTGGAGTCCTCGGTGCCGTCTTTGGTGAAGGGCTCGCCGTTGATGAAGAGCTTGATGCGGTCGTCCATATAGGCGCGCAGTTCCGCGAGCCCCGTGCGCCCCTCCGCGAACTGCGCCAGCTCCACCAGGGCCGGCAGGTCCTCGGCGTCGCGGATGCCCGCGGTCGGCACGCTCGGGGCGATCCGGCGCACGTCGAAGTCGGCCGCGTCGTATACGGGGTTGAGGTGCACGACGCTGGTGCGGCGCCCCGGGTCGAGGCGGGTCCGCCACACCCGGAGGACCTCGCCGGCCAGGCCCGGCGGGGCGTTGTCCCAGCCGTCCGAGACGATCACCAGGCGCTCGGGGGAGTGGTCCAGCGCGTCCAGCACGCGGGTGCCGAGCGGGGTCGGGCCGTACGGGTAGGTGAGCAGGGCGTCGTGGCGGCCCGACGTCCACAACGGCACGTACCCATCGGCCAGTTCGGCCAGCAGGAAATGGCAGGCCAGAGCCACTGCGAGCGGGCGGCGGCGCTTCTGTGCGGAGCCGGACGCGGAGAAGCTGTCGTCCAGGACGGCCGCGACCTTGCCCCAGCTCCCCGCGTGCGGCCCCGCGATCCGGCGGGCGGCCGCCCGCAGCGCGTCGGTGAGCTCGGTGCGACGGGCGGAGCGGGCGCTGAGGTCCAGGGACAGCACGTACGAGGCGAGCCGGGTCAGCGGCATCGTCGCCAGGTCAATGTCCACGCGCGCCTTGTGCGTCTGGGCGGCCCCCTGCAGGCGCAGCCGCTCCAGGCGGGTCATGCGGGGCGCGATCCGCTCCAGGAAGCGGGCACGCGGAATGCCGTGCTGCGCGGCGAAGCCCTCGGCGACCGTGAACGGCAGCTCGTACAGCGCCGCCTGCTCGTAGCGGGCCCGCCGGTGGGTGTCGAGCAGCGGATGGTCGTAGCGCACGCGCGCGCGGGGCGCGAAGAGGAAGTCGCCGAGCTCGTCGTCGACCCGCGTGTGTGCGTGCCGGACCGCCGACTTGAGGCCGCTGCGGTACTTCACCGCGTCGAACCCGGGGTCCTTCCGGCCCGCCAGCCAGTCCCGGACGATCGCCCGGGTGCGACGGTTGTTGACGCCCGCGCGGCGCAGCGCCGCGAACACCTTGTACACACGCTGCGGCGGCAGCGCCGCGAGCCGCACCGCGATCAGCCGGCCCTCGACGCGGCGCTGCTCCGCGTCGGCCTCACGCGCGGTGACCAGGAGCTGCTCGATGATGCGGGCGGCGTTGTGGTCGTTGATGTCGAGGGCGAGCGTCGCGGCGTACAGCGGGCGGTAGTTGACGCGTACGTACTCGTGCAGGAAGTCCAGCGACATCCGCTGCTCGTCCGCGTCCGAGCGGAACTCGCGCTGTCCTGTGGAGGTGATCGCCGCGTTCACGAAGAGCAGCACGTCCTCGGCCGCGATCAGGTCCGCGTACGTCTCCATGACGGCGTCTCCATGCCGGGCTCCAGCTGCAGAAGGTGGTCGGAGCCGGCCGGGGAATGGGGGCGCGAGCAGCGAATGCATTGCTGTACAGGCAAGAGTCGGAAGTCGCACCGGAGTCCCGCGGCCGGCAGTCGAACGTAACACCGGACGCGGTGTGCCCCATCATGGTTTTCCATGACTACTCGGACAGCACAGCCGCGCATCGGACTCCTCGGCACCGGCCCCTGGGCCCAGCGCGTGCACGGCCCCGCCCTCGCCGCGCACCCCGGCGTCGAGCTCGCGGGGGTGTGGGGGCGCCGGCCCGAGGCGGCCGGGGAGCTGGCGCAGACGCTGGGCACGCGCGCGTACGCCGATGTGGACGAGCTCTTCGCCGAGGTGGACGCCGTCGCGGTCGCGCTGCCGCCGGACGTGCAGGCGCCGCTGGCCGTACGGGCCGCACGCGCGGGTTGCCATTTGCTGCTCGACAAGCCCGTGGCGACGACCGTGGAGGGTGCGCGCGAGGTGGCCGAGGCGGCCGGTGAGGTCGCCTCCGTGGTCTTCTTCACCCTGCGCTTCTCGAGCGCCGCGGCCCCCTGGATCGACGAACAGGCGGGCGTGGACGGCTGGTTCACCGCGAGCGCCCAGTGGCTCGGCACGATCTACGCTCCCGGCGGGAGCAGCCCGTACGCCGCCTCGCCCTGGCGGCACGAGAAGGGTGCGCTGTGGGACGTGGGGCCGCACGCCCTGTCCGTGCTGCTGCCGGTGCTCGGCGATGTCACCGAGGTCACGGCGGCCCGCGGCCCCGAGGACACCACCCACCTGCTCCTTCGCCACGCCTCCGGCGCCTCCAGCGTGGCGACACTCAGCCTCACCGCCCCCGAGAAGGCGGGCGGGGTGAGCGTCGAACTGCGTGGCGAGAGCGGGGTCGCGACGCTGCCCGAGGTGTGGGGCGAGGGCCCGCTGGACGCCTACGGGCGGGCGATCGACGCGCTCCTCACTTCGGCACGGACCGGGGTTCCGCATCCCTGTGACGTCCGGTTCGGGCTGCGCGTGACGGAGATCCTGGCGGAGGCGTCTCGTACTTTCGGCCAGGGTAAATAGGCCCTATTGATGAGCAAATGGGCCCGTACCGGCCCATAACGTGGGGTGCTTCATCTACTGCCAAAAGGCCGGGAGGAGCGTCGTGCGTAAAGAGAACTGGCTGTTCGGGGGCGTGTACGGCACGGTCCTGGCCAGCGCCCTGCTCGCCGCGCTGCAGCGCGACGGCGGCGGCTACACCCCGTACTACGACGCCGCCTGGATCATGGTCACGGCCGGCACGGCGGCCCTCGCGCACGGCTACGCCCACCACATGTCCACGCACGAGCAGGGCTCGGCGGGGCACCGCTGGCGACAGCTGTGCCGCACCCTGGTCGCCGAGTGGCCCATGGTCGTGGCGTGCCTGCCGACCGTGCTGCTCCTGGTCGCGGCCGGGTTCTTCGACTGGCCCGAGAGCGACGTGACCACCATCGCGCTCAGCCTGAACGCGGGCCTGCTGCTCGGCTGGGGCACCTTCGCGGCGCTGTCCCAGGGCTATCGGCGCCGCTCGGCCGTGGCCATCGGCAGCGCGGACGCGGCGATCGGGCTGCTGATCGCGGGGGCCAACGCGCTGATCAAGTAGGCGCGTCGGCCCTCGCGATCCGACCCCCGCGGCCCAGCCTCCGCGCCCCGACCCCCGCAACCCAGTCCCCGCGCCCCGACCTCACCGGCCCAGCGCGTCCCGTACCGCCTCCTCCGTGCGCCCCACCACGGCCGTGCCGTCGTCCGCCGTGATGATCGGGCGCTGGATCAGCTTCGGATGCTCGGCGAGCGCCGCGATCCACCGCTCACGCCCGCTCGCGTCGCGCGGCCACGCCTCGCGGTCCTTGAGGTCGAGGGCCTTGGCGTCGGCCTCCTGGGTGCGGGTGATGTCCCACGGCTCGAGCCCGAGGCGCCGCAGCACGTCCCGGATCTCGTCCTTCGTCGGTACGTCCTCCAGGTAGCGGCGCACCGTGTAGTCGGCGCCCTCCGCGTCGAGGAGGGTGAGTGCGCTGCGGCACTTCGAGCAGGCCGGGTTGATCCAGATCTCCATGTCGCAAGCGTAGGTCCCGGGCGCCTCAGGGGCCGCTCACGCCCCTCCTGAAAACCACTCAACGCCCTTCTGGCCAGCGGCTTTTGTCAGTGGTGGGCAGTAGAATAGAAGCAGTGTTCGAGACGGGTTGCGTGGGGGTCGCGCAGCCTTCGATCACCCCAGGAGGATGCTTATGGCCGCTGCCACCTTCACGATGAAACCGCTGCCGATCGACCTGCCGTACATGCCGCTGGTGAAGAAGCCGCTGCCCGCAGGCCGGCCGCGCGAGTGGTACATCATCCACAACCGCCGGCTGAAGGCCATGCGCCTCGCCATCGCCCTGCTCGACTCCGGGGTCTGGCGTGCGGACCAGGCGGACAACCGCAAGATACGCACCACCGCCGAGCTCGTCGGCGTACATCCGCCGTCGGACATCACCTGCCACATGGTGCGCGCGCTGATGCGCTACAGCCGGTGACGCGGTGCGGGTGGTGACTGACGCATCGGCGACGGCGACGCATTGACGACGGCGATGCGTCGGCGCCGCTGAGGCGGCCCCGTGCCGCCGGGCCGGGTTCCGTGAGGGCTCAACCCGGCCCGGCGGCACGGTCCTTGGTGCGAACCGCGAACCGCGAACCGCGAGCCCGGGTGCGGCGATGTGGGGTGCGCCGGGCTACCCCGCAAGCTCCCGCTCCAGCGGTGTCCGGAACCGAGGTGTGCACCGCACCTGCCCCATCCACCCCGCGAGCCGCGCCGCCTCCGCCTCGACGCCCGCGCGCGCCTCGGTCCCCACGTCGGTCAGCGCCCGCCAGACGATCTCGCCGTCGCCGCGCTGCGCCCAGCCACCCACGACCTGGCCGTCCCACCACACCGTGGGCCCGATGTTGCCGCTGCGGTCGAACAGCGTGGCCCGCAGCCCGGGCGCCACGTACCAGTCCCGCCCCTGCCATCCCATCGCCGTCGGATCGAGCGCGGGAAGCAGCGCCGCCCAAGGCTCGGGCGGCTCGCCGACCGGCTCCGCGTCCCCGGGCAGGACGAAGCCCACACCGCCGTCCTCCAGGGCGACGTCTTCCGCGCCGACCGCGGCCAGCGCCTTGCGTACGTCGCTGACCTTCCAGCCCGTCCACCACTTCAGGTCGGCCTCCGTGGCCGGACCGCAGGCGCCCAGCCAGTGGCGTACCAGCTCCGACTGGGCCTCGGCGAGCGGCAGTTCGGGCATCGGGGGCGCCACCGCCCAGCGGAACTGGCTGGACGTCCACGAGCCCAGCGGCCGCCCCCGCACCACCCGCCCCTCCGTGCCGAGCACGCGAAGGAGCCGGGACGAGACCGACTGCCGCGTCTCGTAGCTCTTGCCCGGCGCGTACACGAACTGCTCGCGCAATCGGGGCTCGTCCTCGGCCAGTTCATTGGCGGTGGCCTCCCCGCGCGCGGCGAGCGCGGCCAGCGTCCCCGCCTCCACCGACGCCAGCCAGTCCGCGTCGAAGGAGCTCCCGGCCCGCAGGTTCTTGATGAGCGAGGCCCGCTCCCGCACGGCAACGGCCCGCGCGGTGGAGGCCTCCACGACCGGTGCGAGCCCGGCCGGGAACACGAAGACGGTGTGCCGCATGCCGTGCATCCGCACCAGCGACCGGTCCTCGTACAGCGCCCGCTCGAGCCCCGCCACCGGCCCGCCCCCGCCCGCGAGACGGGCCCCCACGGCCAGGTACACGCTCGCCGGATCCGTCCCGTGCAGCGCCACCAGGGAGCGCGCCACCTCCTCGGCGCGGTCCGCCCGGGCCTCGCCCGCGAGCCGGTGCCGCAGACCGAGCCGGGCCCGGCGCTCGGCGTGGTCGATGGTCCTGCGCAGGCTGCTCATGGCGGCCATGATGACGCAGCCCACTGACAACGCCCCGGACCGTACGCGCCTCTTGAGTGCGCGCCTCACGGGTACGCGCCTCACGGGTACGCGCCTCTTGAGCACGCGCCTCTCGGGTGCGCGCCTCTTGAAGTGGACCCGTCACCTGTGCCATACCTGATGCCATCAATGTCTAGACCATTCCCGGCTCCGTGGAAGGGCCCCACCGTGCGACGCACCCCCACGCTCGCCGCCCTGCTGACCGCCGCCCTCCTCGCCCTCACGGGATGCGGCGCCGGCGAATCCGGCTCCGGTGACGGCGAACCCCCTTCGGTCCCGCGCGGCCTCACCGTCCAGGCCTCCAGCGCGACTTCGGTCCACGTCATGTGGAACAAGGCCACCGACAACGTGGCCATCACCGGCTACGAGATCTACCGCGGCAACAAGCTGGTCAAGAAGGCGGCCGCCACCCAGTACATGGTCGATCTCAACGGCCTCACGCCAAAGGCCACTTACCGCTTCAGCGTCCGGGCCAAGGACGCCGCGGGCAATCGCTCACCCGTCGGCAGCCCGGTGTCCGTCACCATGCGGCCCCCGGCCCCCGAGGACCGCACCCCGCCGGCCGCCCCCACCCGGCTGCGCGCCAAGGCGTCGGGGCCGCGTGCCGCCACCCTGACCTGGGACGCCTCCAAGAGCGCCAAGGACATCACTTCGTACGACATCTACCAGCGCGACACGAAGATCCACAGCGTCGAGGGCACCGCAACCGGCGCCCTGATCACGGGACTTCGCCCCGCCACCGCCTACACCTTCACGGTCAAGGCCCGCGACGCCGCCGACAACTCCTCGAAGCCCAGCGGGGCCGTCGACCTCACCACCGCCTCCGCCCCCGACGACAACGCCACCGGCTCCACCGCCCCCGCCGACCTCCAGGTGCGCACGCACGACGACGACGGCGCGTACTACCTGGACCTGTCCTGGGACCCGCCGAAGACGGGCGGCGACGTGTCCGCGTACGAGATCTATCTCAACGGACGCCAGACCACGACCCTGATGTGGGGCTCCGGCGCGCCCGAGGGCCGGGCGAAGCACAGCTTCTTCATCACGCGGGAGGCGGGGGAGACGTACCGGGTGAAGCTGCGGGCACGGCTGCCCGACGGCAACTGGGGGGCGTTCTCGGCGGAGCGGACGGCCGTCACCGGCGGGGACTAGGGCCCTTCTGACGGATCTCCGCGGCGTCGCGACGCCCGGCACGCACGCTCGCCGCACGGCGGAAAGGGACAGGTGGCTCCGCCACATGACCCTTTCCGCCGCACGCCGATCGCACGCACCGAACGCCGCTCCTTGTGCCGCGGAGATCCGTCAGAAGGGCCCTGGCCGTCAGCGAGGCGTCGTCGCATCCGGCACGAACGGCGCCCCGTGCCCCGGCACGATCACGTCGGCAAGGCCCAACACCCGCTCCCTGCTTGCCCGGTGCAGCTCGCGGTCGACCGTCACCGGGTCCTCCGCGGGCCCGTCCGCGCGCCACCACAGGTCACCGACGAGGGCCACCAGGCCGTCGGCGGTGCCGACGAGGAGGGTGATGTCCTCGTGGCTGTGCCCGGGGGTCTCGAGCAGCCGGAGCGAGGGCGTGAACTCGTGGCCCTCGGCGTCGCGGGTGGTCCAGCCGTGGCCGTCGTAGATCGCCTTGTGATCGTGGACGCGGGCCGAGGTGAACAGGCCCGCGTTCATGACGTTGTCCGGGTGGTGGTGGCTGAGCACCACATCGGTGATGTCGTCGGTCTTCAGGCCGAGTTCGCCGAGCGCGTCGGTGATCACGGACCGGTGGGACACCATCCCCGGGTCGAAGACGATCCGGGCGTCGCCGTCGATCACGAGGGAGATCGTGGCAGCGACGCCGGGGCCGGTCGAGCCGGTGTAGCCGGTGGCCAGGACGTGGTGGACGGCGGAACGACCGCGCGGGGTGTCGGTGTCGGCTGCGGTGGTGGTGTTCTCGGTGTTCGTCATGGCTCAAGCCTCGCGCTGCAGCGATCATGCGGAAAGTGGCGGATCTGCCGCTCATCGCGGGTTTTCTGCCACTCGTACGAGGACGGGCGTGCGGCGCCGAACTATCGTGGCCCGATGCCCAGTCCTCCCGGCCCTCCCAGCCGCATCAGCAAGGTCGCCGCGTACATCCCCCAGGGCGCCACCGGCCTGGGCCTCGGCATCGTCAACGAGGTCTTCGCGCGCCCCTCCTTCGACTTCGCCCTCTGCGCCGACCGGCCGGGCCCGCTCCGCACCGACCTGGGCCTGCCCCTGCAGGCGGAGCACGGCCTGGACAAGCTGGCCGAGGCCGATCTGGTCCTGCTCCTGCCCGGCCTCGACTTCCGCGACGCACCCCCGCCGGACACCGTCGAGGCGATACGCGCCGCGCACGAGCGGGGCGCCCTGGTGGCCGCCCACTGCGTCGGCGTCTACGCCCTCGCCGCGACCGGACTCCTCGACGGCCGGGAGGCGACGACCCACTGGCGCTTCGCCGCCGAACTGGCCGTCCGCCACCCGGAGATACGGCTGCGCCCCGAGGCGCTCTACATCGACGAGGGTCCTGTCGTGACCGGCGCGGGCGCCGCCGCCGGCCTCGACCTCTGCCTGTATCTGATCCGGCGCGAACTGGGCGCGAGTGCCGCCAATGACATCGCCCGCGACCTGGTCACCGCCCCGCACCGCGACGGCGGACAGCTCCAGTACGTTGCTACACCGGTCCCCGCCGACGCCGACGACGAACGCATCTCCGCCGTCCTCACCTGGGCCCGCACCCGCCTGGACCGCCGCATCACCGTCGACGAACTGGCCGAGCGGGCCCTGATGAGCCCGCGCACCTTCGCCCGCCGCTTCAAGTCCGCGACCGGCACCACCCCGCACGCCTGGCTCCTGGCCGGGCGCCTCGACCTGGCCGAACAGCTCCTGGAGAGCACGGACTTGAGCGTCGAGGAGATCGCCCGACGGGTCGGCTACGGCAGCGCGGCGGTACTCCGCGGGCAGTTCGTGCTCCGCCGGGGAGTACCGCCGCGCGACTACCGGCGTTCCTTCACGCGTTCCTTCACGCGTTCCTTCACGCAGAACGTCACGCAGAACGGCTGACGCGCCCGGCGGAACCGCTGTCGCGCACGTGCGTGGCCAGCGCGGCGAGGGTCCGCTGCCACGCGTCCCCGGCCGCTTCGGCGACGTAGGTCTCGGGCCGCTCGTCGTTGAAGAAGCCGTGACCGACGCCGTCGTACGTCACCTGCTCGTGCACCACTCCCGCGGAGCGGAAGGCATCGCCGATGCGGTGCCACTCGTCGAGGGACATCACGAAGTCGTCCGCGCCGAAGAAGGCGAGCAGGAAGCCGGCGTTCTTGGCGATGGCCGCGCCCTTGGTGACGGGCGGTTCGGGGTCGGCGAGCGGGAGGCCGCCGTCGAGCAGCCGGCCGCCGTAGTCCCGCGCGGCGCGACGACGACAGCAGGACCGATCGCAGGGGGACCGGCACACCATGTCCGCAGCACAGCCCGCACCGCACTCGACCACCGTCGAGTGGATACGCCTCACCGACGACGAGGGCCCCGAGGGCTACCTCGTACTCCCCGAGGACCGTGCGTCGCGCGGCGCCGTCGTGGGCGGCGAGATGTTCGGCGTTCCGGCCCACCTGAAGGCGATCTGCGAGCGCCTGGCCGCCGAGGGCTACGCCGCCCTCGCCCCCGACTTCTACTGGCGCCACGACCGCCGCGCCGCCTTCGGCTACGACGAGGACAGCCGCGCCCGGGCCTTCGCCCTGCTGAAGGGGCTCCGGCGGGACGAGGTCATCGCAGACCTCACCGCCGCGCGCGCCACCGCCGAGCGGTACGCGGGCCCGGGCGGGTGGACGGCCTTGATGAATCGCCGCCTGAATCGCCGCCTGAACCGCCGCCTGAACCGGTGAGGGAACGGCAACCCGAGCCGTGGCCCGAACTGCCGCCAGAATCAGGCGTGTTCGGCGAAGGCGGCCGCGATCTCGTCCCGTCCCGCCCCGCTCGCCAGGAGCAGCCGCAGCAGGATCCGGGCCTTGTACGGGTCGAGCAACCCGCCGTTGATCAGGCCGCGCCGCTGCAGGTCGGTCTCGGAGCCGATCGCCCCATAGGTGTGCCGGAGCACCGAGCCGCCGCCGGTGCGGGAGGTGAGGACGACGGGCATCCGGGTCGCCAAATCACCCAGAACCGGCGCGAGTTCGGAGGGCACGTGGCCGACGCCGAAGCCCGCCACGACCAGGCCCTGGTGGGTGTCGGCAAGGCGCGGGAGCAGTGCCGCGTCGTCGTCGAGGGTGACGGTGTGCAGGGCCACGCGCGGCGCCCTTGACCGGTCGGTGCGCAGGGGCGTGCGCCGCGGCGGGCGGGTGAGGATGCGGACCTCGCCCTCGATGACGTGGCCGAGCGGGCCGGTGTCGGGGGAGGCGAAGGCGCCGGTGCTCGTGGCGTGGGCCTTGCGCACCCAACGGGCCGCGTGCACCTCGTCGTTGAGGACGACGAGCGCGCCCAGCTCACGGGCGGCGGGCGACGCGGCGACGCGGGCGGCGGCCAGCAGATTGGCCGGACCGTCCGGGCCCGCGAGGGTCGGGTTGCGCATGGCGCCGGTGAGCACGAAGGGCTCCGGGTGCGGCCAGACCAGGTCGACGAGATAGGCGGACTCCTCGATCGTGTCGGTGCCCTGCGTGACGACGACGCCGTGCGCACCCGCGGCCACCGCCTTCGCCGCCGCGTCCACCAGGTCGAGCAGTTGGGCGAAGGTGAGGTTCGCGCTGGGCACGGCCTGCGCGTCCTGCACCTCCAGGGGAACGCCGAGGGTGTCGAGCCCGGGGACGGCGGCGACCAGGTCCGCCCCGGTGAGGCGGGCCACAACGGGCCCGCCCGGACCGCCCGTTGACGTACCCGCCATGGCGATGGTCCCGCCGAGGGTGAAGAGTGCGACGCTCACTTGCCCGCCTTCCGCTGCCGCTGGTCCTGGAGTCCCTCATGTGCCGCGGCCACGGTACGTCCCGTCGGGGCGAGCGGAGCATGCGGGGCCGCGTATGCCTCGGAGAGGCTCTGCCGCCGGCGGATCGGCGACAGGGTCACCGGCAGGAACGCCACACAGAGCAGGACCCCGCCGGTCCACAGGGCCGCGTCGAGCGAGACGTACTCGCCGATCAGACCCGCCAGCGCGGCGCCGATGGCCAGGGCGCCCATCAGCAGGAAGCGGAAGGTGGCGTTCATGCGGCCGAGCATGGCCGCGGGCGTGAGCCGCTGGCGCAGGCTCACGCCGAGCACGTTGTTGAGCCCGGTCCGGAACGTGAACAGAAACCACCCCACCCCGGCGAGCCACAGCCCCGCCCCCCGGTCGATCAGCGGCACGAGCAGCCCGCCGGGCGCCACCCAGAGCCCCAGCTGATCGATGGCCCGCCCGAACCCGAGCCGCGCCGCGATGCCCCGCGCGCAGGTGGCCCCGAGAAGGATCCCCAGCCCGCCGGCCCCCCAGAACAGCCCCAACGCGACGGGAGAGAGCCCGAGTTCCTGGGCGAAGAGCACGGGCAACAGGGTGTTGACCAAGCTCATCCCCAGATTCCCCAGCGCCCCACTGAACGCGAGCGCACGCAGCTCACGATGGCCGAGAACATGGCGGAGGCCTTCGGCTATCTGGGCGTGGAGGGGATCGGGGCGGGTCGCGGCTTCGGCGGGCGGCGGGTCATCGGCCGGCGTCGCGGTGGGGGTGACTGCCGCGGCTGTGGCGGGGCTCGCTGTTGCCTCCGTGCTCGTACCTACAGCCGCTGCCGCTTCCGTGCTCGTACTTGCAGCCGTTGTTGCTTCCGTGCTCGTACCTGCAGCCGTTGTTGCTTCCGGGCTTGGACCTGCAGCCGTTGTCGCTTCTGCGACGGGATCCGCAGCTGCCCGAGCCCCCACGTCCCCGCCGCCCCCACCCCGCCGCATCCGAGTCAACTGCAGCCCCGACAGCAGATATCCAACCGCCGCACACGCCACCGCCAACGGTGCCCCGAGCAGTTGCGCGAGGCCGCCGCCCACGCCCCGGCCCGCCACATTGCCCCCGGCCATCATGCCGACCATCGCCGCATTGGCCGGCACCAGGCCGTCCCTGCCGACGATTTGGGGCAGCACGCTCTGCGAGGCCACATCGAAGAAGACGGTCGCGGCACCGTTGAGCAGCGTCACCGCGTACAGCTGCCCGAGCGTGAGAACGTCGAGCCACCACGCCACGGGCACGGACGCGAGCAGCAGCCCCCGCACCACATCGGCCACGATCAGCACCTCGCGCTGCCGCAGCCGGTCGACCCACGCCCCGGCCGGCAGCCCGATCAGCAGAAACGCGACCGTGCTCAGGGTGGCGAGCAGCCCCACCTCACCCGCACCCGCGCCCAGCGCCAGGATCGCGATCAGCGGCATGGCCAGATAGCTGATGTTCGTGGCGAGCATGCTCACCGCCGAAGCGGAGAAAAGGGTACGGAACTCGCGTATCCGCCAAGGTGATTGCGTGGGCATGGCGAGAACGGTGCCCGGCCGCCCCGAAGTCTCACCAATGATTTAGCCTCAACTAAATCCACCGGGGGAGGCGTACGACGATGCTGGAGCTCGAATTCACGGCCGAGGACATGGCCCGTACGCGCTTCGCCATCTCCCCGCTCTGGGAAGTCGTGGCCGGCCTGCGCGTGCTCCTCGGCGCGGACGAACAGGGCCTGCACCGCCGCTGGGCCGAGCCGGTACGCGCCAGGATCGCCGCCGCGAAGCTGGACCTGACACCCCTGGCCGCCCTGGTCCCGCCGCCCAGCCCCTCCGTCCCGGGCTTCATCTGCCCGCCGCCGACCACACCCTGGCCCTCCCTCGAGGTGGAACTCACGGCTCTGCGCCGCACCCCCCGCGAGCTCCTGCGTGCGCTCTCGCCCCACGCCCGGCCCGGCGTCGACGCGATCCTCGCGGACCCGGACCGCAGACTCGGCGAGCTCGCGGACCTGATCGAGGCGTACTGGGAGATCGCGATGGCCCCGTACTGGCCCCGTATCCGCACCCTCCTCGAGAGCGACATCCTCTACCGCGCCCGCCGCTTCGCCGAGGGCGGCACTCGCCTCCTCTTCGACGACCTGGACCCCCAACTGGGCTGGGACGACGGCACCTTGCAGATCGCCCACCGCTATGTCCGAGGCGTGCACACCCTCGCCGGCCGCGGCCTCATCCTGGTCCCCTCGGCCTTCGTCTGGCCCCGCGTCTTCTCCACCACCGACCCCGCCGACCTGCCCGTCCTGCGTTACCCACCGCGCGGCATAGGCACTCTGTGGGAGACCCGCCCGTCTCCGGCCTCCCCGGCCCTGGCAGGCGTCCTCGGCCGCTCCCGGGCCCGCCTCCTGACCGAACTCGCCGCCCCGGCCACGACGACGGACCTGGCCAGAAGAACGGGCCTCACTCCGGGCGGAACCTCCCAACACCTCACCGCACTACGCGCGAGCGGCCTGGTGACGGCCCACCGGGCCGGGCGGGTGGTGCTGTACGCGCGTACGCGGGTGGCGGAGGAACTCCTGAACGGGGCCGGCGCCTAGCCCAAGGCATGCCGCCGGTACTCGGGCTCGGGCGGAGCGAAGGAGAGGTCGTTCTCGTCGAGCCCGTTCTGCACGGTCACCCGCCCCTGCGGAAAGCGAAACCCGACCGCGACCATCTCGTACGCCGCGTCCTGGCCCCGCCACTCAAGAAGCTCGACCTCACACAGCGGCTGCCCCTGCAGCGCGGCCAGCTCCGCGACCGCATCGTCACGCCAACGCAGGGCGAAGTCCAGGAACCGGACCGGCCGACCGGGGTCGACCGAGCCCCAGGTGAGCGACAGATCGTCGAACTTCTGATGCTGGAGCTCCACCTGCTCACCCTCGAAGTCGAGCACCACAGGAGCGTCCGCGAACCACTCGTCGTCCTCGACGTCCCACAGCAGCGCGGCCCGCGTCAGCGTCCGCCCCACGAGCGAGGCCAGCCGAACGCCGTGCGTGGCGGAGACCGCCCGCACACCGCACTGCCAAGCGGGCTCGTAGCCCTCGATCCCGAAGTAGTCGTCGGACATGCCTTCTCCTGAAATCTTGCCCGCCGCGGTCAGCTCTTCGCGCGCCAGACGGTGCCCCGGCGTTCGTACTCCAGGATCATCTCGACGCGCAACGCGGCCTGTGGGCCGTAGAGGCGCTCGGCGAGCCAGAGGGCCAGGTCGAGGCCCGAGGTGATGCCGCCGCAGGTGATCAGGTCCCCGTCGTCCACGACACGCCCGTACGTGAGCTTCCCGCCCTCCTTGGCGAGATCCTCGCGGGCGGCGAAATGCGTCGTGCACGGCCTGCCACGAGTGATCTTCGCCGCCGACATGACCATGACGCCGGTGCATATCCCGCCCATGATCAGCCCGGGCCGCTCGGCCTTGGCCAGTGCGCGCGGCAGTACGCCGCGCTTGATCTCGTCATCGACCCCCGACCCCTTCCCGTAGCCCCCGCCCGGCACGAGCAGGACGTCCGCGTCCTGAGGGGCCCAGGGGTCGCGTACGTCGATGTGCATTCCGGACGACGTCCGTACGGTGCGGGGGCCGTCGGCGGTGACGAAGCTCTGCTTGATCGGGCGCTTGTCGGCGTCCGCGAGGATGCCGAGCACCTCGATGGGGCCCGCGAAGTCCTGCTCCTCGACCGCGTCGAACAGAACTGTGTGCACGCGCAGTTCGCGGGTGCGATCGCGCTTTTGCTCGACGGCGGGGGCGGTGGCAGAAGCGGCGGTGGAGGAGGTGCCGAGGCCGAGCGCGGTCGCGGCCGTGGCCGCGGCGCCCGTACGGAGAACGTGTCGGCGCTGCATGTCGTGTGCTCCTTGGGTAGGTAGGTCGGTAGGTCGGTCGGTGCCGGGGGGGTGGCGGAGTGAACTGGCCGGCATTCAGCGTCAGGAATGCGCTGGTTCCGGGCTGCGGAACGCGGGCCAGATGACTGTCCCCTCGGGCCGGAGGCGGGTGGAAGGGGATGTCCGGATGTGTGGGCCGCTTGTCCTTGAGGACGTACCGGCCGGGCACCGAGACTGAGGAGCGTGAAGACCGAGAGCGATGTGGTCGTGGTCGTGGGCGACGGAGTGGTGCTGCTCGATGTGGCCGGTCCGGTGCAGGTCCTGCACGGGACCGGCTACCGGGTCCGGCTCGCCTCGCCCTCCGGGCGTGCGGTGGTGAGCGACACGGGGATCCCGCTGGGGGTCGAACTGGCGCTGGAGGACGTCTCCGAGACCGTGGACACGGTGATGGTGCCGGGCTATCCGACAATGAAAGGCCACGGGCATCCGCCGGAGCTGGTAGCGCACGTACGCCGCCTCGGCACGGGCGCGCGGCGTACGACGTCGGCCTGCACCGGCGCGTATCTCCTTGCGGAGGCCGGGCTGCTCGACGGCCGGCGGGCCACGACGCACTGGGCCGAGTGTGAAACCCTCGCGAGACGCTTCCCGCGGGTGCGGGTGCAGCCCGACGCCATCTACGTACGTGACGGGCCGGTCATCACCTCCGCTGGGGTGACGGCGGGCATCGACCTGGCACTGGCGCTGGTCGAGGAGGACCACGGCCCCGAGGTGGCGCGTACCGCGGCCAAGCATCTCGTCGTCTTCCTCCAACGCCCCGGCGGCCAGTCGCAGTTCAGCGTGCGCAGCGCGGTGACCCCGCCCCGCAACGCCGGGCTGCGGCGGGTACTGGATGCCGTGGTGGCCGACCCCGGCGGAAACCACACCCTCGCCGCCATGGCCGAGCGGCTCGCCGTCAGCGAACGGCACCTCACCCGGCTCTTCCGCCGCGAAGTCGGCGGCACCCCCGGGCAGTACGTGGAACGCGTCCGCGTGGAGGCGGCGCAGGCGATGCTCGAATCCTGCGACGCCGGTGTGAACACCATTGCCCGCACCTGCGGGTTCGGCACGGACGAGACGATGCGGCGGGTGTTCCTGCGCGTGCTCGGGGCACCGCCCGCGACGTACCGCGCGCGATTCCGCACGACCTCCTCCGCGTAGCGGTCCCGACGGATCTTGCCGGACGAGATCCTCCGCCTGAGGGGATCCGTGCAGCAGTGAGCAGACAGCGCCGGCAGGGCGTCATCACAGAAAAGGAATCCATCCTCCTATGACTGATCAGGCCGTTACTTTCATCAACGTCATCGAAATATCCGCCGACCAAGTCGACGAATTCATCGAGCAATGGCGCGAACGCGTGGCCCTGATGAGTGCGGCGCCTGGGTTTCGCGACGTCCGGCTGCACCGCGCGCTGCTGCCGGACGCGCGATTCCAGCTGGTCAACATCGCACACTGGGACAGCGCCGAAGCCTGCGAGGCCGCCGGCGCCAACCCCACCGTGCTCGCGTCTGTTTCCCAGGCCGAACAAATCGCCGTCGCCAGCCCTGGCCTCTACCAGGTCGTCGCCGAGTGCCTCTGACGGACGGGCACCCTCACTCGAACCCTGATCAGCAAAGGGCCTGACGAACTGTGCACAAGAACGTTGAGGGCCGCCGCCCCGGGGTTCGGGACGGCGGCCCTCAACAGCACAAGCTCGCCGCAAGTCACAGCAGGTTTTCCCGGAACCTCGTCCCAGGTCGCCCGCCCCCCTGCGGTCTAGATGTCGAAATAGAGATGGGAAAGGTCCCTGAACTGCAAGCTTCCTAGGATCGAGGAGGAGTCGGTGCACAATAGGTGCACACGGAGACCTCCTTCCCAGCCCTGAGGTTGGGGCCTCACTCCGCCGCTGGACTTTGGGGTGATGGCGAGCCCTGAGTCTCCGCTGCGCCAGGTGTATGCAACGAGGCGGCGAGGATCCGGCACACCTCGACTCGCTGACCTTCATCGCAACCTTCGAGCAGCCGCTCCAGGCGGCGAAGCACCGCTAAATCTCGTCCGTAGCGCACGACGACACCCAGGACTGCGCACGCTGACACAGCATCACTGTGCGATCGCCGAAATGTGCGGAACGAGCGGAGATCAGCTCGATTGCCTTATCCCGCGGCAATCCGTCGATGAAGCCGTGAGACAAGAGGTTGGCGCAGAGGGCTTTTGCTGTGTCACCGCAGCACCACTCGATCACAAGGTCGCCAGAGTGGTGTGTGTAGCAGTTGGCGAACCCGTGAGGCTCCGCTGTCCTGTTGACCAGCCGCGGACGGCGCAGAATGCGGCTCAACAGCACGCCGCGTACTTGTAAGTCCCGAATCCCTCTTGAGCTCACCCACTTCTCAGCGTTCTGTCCCTCGTCGTGAGTGAGGTTGCCAGGTGCTTGCTTCCACACAAGCGCCTCGCCATCGCGTGCGGAAGGTAGGCGCATAGGGCCCAGATCGGCGCGTACGAGGGTTGACACGTGCGGGGCTGAGAGCGTCGTTGAGTATCAACCGCCTGCTGTCCCCATGGACGCGTAGCCCTGGGACTCCCCGTATGCCTCCGTAGCGATGACGCATGAGGCCCTGTCGGTCGAAGCTCGCCTGAATGCGGGCCCGTACTTCCGGGTTGACCTGATCCTCGGGAGTCACGGCGCCGCCCGCTGGGCAGCGAGTACCAGGATCGGAGGGCGTCTGAGGTGTTCGGCCAGTGCAGGGCGGGCCGCGAGCGCGGCTGCGTCGGGGGCGGGTTCGCTGATGCCGGTCAGTTCCAGGCCGGCATCGAGCAGAGCGTTGATCAACGTGGCCGTGTGTCTGTGGTACTTCACGACCCCCTCGATGATCCAGTTCTGGGTCCGTGGCCCTTCGGCGGCATAGTCGTCGAGTGGCCAGATGGTGCCGTCGCCGGTCGGGATCCACCCGGGCATCAGCCGGTGGGCCGTGCAGACGGGGTGCTCGTGGGAGAAGACCAGCCTTCCGCCGGGGCGCAGCCAGTCGGCGATGCGCCGCACCAGGCCGGGATAGTCGGCGACGTAGTGCAGGGCCATGCTGCTGACGGCCAGGTCGGCGCAGCTGGAGGGCAGGGTGAGTGTCTCCAGGTCCGCTCGAACGTAGCGGACCTTGGGGTGCGGTGCGGCGGCCTCCAGCATCCGCTCGGAAGCGTCGACGGCCACGACGTCCTCGGCTCCCGCGGCGGCCAGGCGGCGGGCGAGTGCCCCCGCGCCGCAGCCCAGGTCGATGACCGATGCGCCCTCGACCGGAGGAAGCAACCGGGCCAGGGCGGGGATCTCGATGGCGTCGTTGATTCCTGTCCCGGTCTGCCGGAGGCGGTGATAGCCCTCGAAGAAGCGCGGGTCGTCGTAGAGGTCCCGGCCGCTGACCGGCATCACAGGTGCTTTGCCAGGTCGGCTACGTCAACCAGGGGCAGGCCCCAGCGCAGTGCGGCAAGCTCCAGGTCCGCAGCCTTGGCCATCGTGCCGTCGGGGTTCATGACTTCGCAGCACACCCCCACGGGAGGCAGCCCGGCCGCGACGCACAGGGCCACGGTCGCCTCGGTGTGACCGGCCCGCTCGGCCAGACCTCCGGGGCGAGCGGCCAGCGGGAAGACGTGCCCTGGCCGCAGGAAGTCTGTCGGGCGGGCATCAGGATGCGCCAACCGGCGTACGGTGGCTGCTCGTTCGGCCGCCGAGACCCCGGTACCGGTACCGGCCGTGAGGTCCACCGGGACGTGCGGCCGGGTGCCGTGCCGGTCGCCTGCACCGGGAACGCGCTCCAGGTCCAGCCGCCGAAGGACCTCGGGCGCGCACGGCACGGTGGGGTGCCCGCAGACCTGGGTGAGCATGAAGGTGAAGGCCTCCGGCCGCAGCCGTGCCCCCGCGAAGACCACGTCGCCCTCGCCCTCCCTGTCGGGGTCCCAGACGACGACGGCTCCGCCGGCCGCGATCTGCGCCACTGCCTGCTGCACGCCTCGGGCGCCGGTCAACCGTCCTGCCCAGGGCAGCGCCGCAACCACCTCGGTCACCGCCTGGCCCGGATCGGATGGCCAGCGGCGCGCGAGACGGGTGACCAGGTCGGGTTCCAGGTTCACCCGGTCCCCGACGGACAGGTCCGCCAGGGTGGTGGCGCGCAGGGTCAGCGGGACGAGCGCGACGGCGAACCGGTCACGGGCCACTTCGGCGACGGTGAGGCTGACTCCGTCCACCGCGATCTGCGCCTTGGCCACGATCAACGGGTGAAAGCGCTCGGGCGGCTTGATCCACATCCGCCGCATGGATCCTTCGTCGTCGATCCGTACGATCTTCCCCACGGCCTCGACATCTCCCTGCACCAGATGCCCGGCGCACGGATCACCGACGCGCAACGGAGTCTCGACGTTGACGCGTGTCCCCGGCTGGATCTGGCCAAGCGTCGACCTGCGGCGGGTGTCGGCCGACATGCCTGCCTCCAGGACGACACCGCTTTCCCTGGCGCCCCGGGCGACGGTGAGCCCCACACCGTTCACGCAGATCACACCAGGCGCGCGCAGGGTGGTTTCGGGGGCTCCGATGGTGAGTTGGTGCTGGTCGACGGCCATGACCGTGCCGATCTCATGGATATGTCCGGTGAACATCTTCCACCCCTCTCAACGACGGCAGGACGACCCTGACCGCACGGAGAAAACAGGGGCCCACGTCAGGCCCGAGAGGTGGCGGGGTATCACCGCGTGGCCCCGGAATCACACCGGATCGTCCTACCGCAACCGGCAGAACCGGCGGGCTGTCACCGCCGCACCTTGGAATCGCACCGATCCGTTTCTAACACGGGTAGGTAGAGCGATCAACTGGCATGCATGGCTTACGAGTTCATGCCGGACGGGCCTGTGCGGGTCTGGGCCGGCCAGATCTTAGGGTCCGTCCGGTCGGCACCAGACCTCGGCCTCTGCAATCGCGGCCGATGAGTACAGGGGATCCTGAGTGATCCGTGGCAGGCCCTCGACACGGCGTCCGTCGACCGAGATTGAACCGGTGCGGCACGGTATCCACACCGTGGACAGCACGTTCGGCTCGCCGCCCAGGTCATACGTGTCGTTGCGGGTCAGTTGGCGGTCCAGGGGATCGGCCACCACGACCTCAATGCCCCCTGCCGCCGCCCGCAGACCGGTTCGCAGGTCCAGGCTCCAGTCGAGGGATGCCGACGTCACCTGAGGCTCACGCCAGGGCAAGCCAGCCGTCACATCTGCGAAATGGCGGTTGAACGACGTCGCCAGCCACCGACCCAGGTCCGGATCCGGGCCGATCACCTGAACCCGCTCGGCGTCGCCGTACACGAGGGCACGGCCAGAGCCCCGTTCCGACCAATCCACCCGCCAGACAGACGCATACGCGACCGGCTGCCCCTCGCGGTAGAGGGTCAGAAACGGATTGGCGCCGATCAATCGAACCTGCATGCGGCGACACTATCGAAGCGCACACCGCCCGGTCCGCACGATGATCCGAACGAGACGCCCTGACCAGCGATCGCCTACGGGTGCAGGTCGTCTTCCCAGAAGCAGACGGAAGGACACGATGCCCACAGCACGGACACGGGTAGGGACTGCTCATCAGTGCAGTGATGATCGCAGGCGCCCGCCTGAACACCGGGTTTCCGAACTCACCGGTCCACGCCGTGCGTGAGCGGACAGGGAAGCACGATCTTGCAGACCCTCGCAATACGTACGTCTCGAGTGGGCCGCCCCATAACGAGTGAGGCCGCCACCCCAAGGGGGAGTGGCGGCCTCACTGCTACTGACGCTACGTCAGAGAATCGGCCGAGCGGTGCACACACGGTGCACAAGAGGGCGGAAAGCAAGCGGCAACAACGAGCACTGCTGAACAGTGTTTTCGCAGGTCAACGCATGCTTCCAGGAATCCGCCCAGATCACCCGGACCTGATCTTTAGATGTCGAAGTACAGCTCGAACTCGTGCGGGTGCGGCCGCAGCTGGATCGGTGCGATCTCGTTCGTGCGCTTGTAGTCGATCCACGTCTCGATCAGGTCGGGCGTGAAGACCCCGCCGGCGAGCAGGTACTCGTGGTCCGCCTCGAGCGCGTCCAGGACGGCCGGGAGCGAGGTCGGGACCTGCTGGACGTTGGCGTGCTCCTCGGGAGCCAGCTCGTAGAGGTCCTTGTCGATCGGCTCGGCCGGCTCGATCTTGTTCTTGACGCCGTCGAGGCCCGCCATCAGGAGCGCCGAGAAGGCGAGGTACGGGTTCGAGGACGGGTCCGGCGCGCGGAACTCGACGCGCTTGGCCTTCGGGTTGGAGCCCGTGATCGGGATGCGCATGGCCGCGGAGCGGTTGCGCTGCGAGTAGACCATGTTGACCGGGGCCTCGAAGCCGGGCACCAGGCGGTGGTACGAGTTCACCGTCGGGTTGGTGAAGGCGAGGAGGGAAGGGGCGTGCTTGAGGATGCCGCCGATGTAGTAGCGGGCGATGTCCGAGAGGCCCGCGTAACCCTGCTCGTCGTAGAAGAGCGGGATGCCGCCCTGCCACAGCGACTGGTGGACGTGCATGCCCGAGCCGTTGTCACCGAAGATCGGCTTCGGCATGAAGGTCGCGGTCTTGTTGTTGCGCCAGGCGACGTTCTTCACGATGTACTTGAAGAGCATCAGGTCGTCGGCCGCGGCGAGCAGCGTGTTGAACTTGTAGTTGATCTCGGCCTGGCCGGCGGTGCCCACCTCGTGGTGCTGGCGCTCGACCTGCAGACCCTGCTTGTCCAGCTCGAGGGAGATCTCGGCGCGCAGGTCGGCGAAGTGGTCGACCGGCGGGGTCGGGAAGTAGCCGCCCTTGTAACGGACCTTGTAGCCGCGGTTGTTCTCTTCCGAACCGGTGTTCCAGGCGCCCGCCTCGGAGTCGATCTCGTAGATCGAGCGGTTGGCGGAGGTCTCGAAGCGCACCGAGTCGAAGACGTAGAACTCGGCCTCGGGGCCGAAGTACGCGGTGTCGGCGATGCCGGTGGAGGCGAGGTACGCCTCGGCCTTCTTGGCCACGTTGCGCGGGTCACGGGAGTACTGCTCGCCCGTGATCGGGTCGTGGATGAAGAAGTTGACGTTCAGCGTCTTGTCGCGCCGGAACGGGTCGAGACGAGCGGTCGACAGGTCCGCACGGAGCGCCATGTCCGACTCGTGGATCGCCTGGAAGCCACGGATCGACGAACCGTCGAAGGCGAGCTCCTCGTCCGGGTCGAACGCCGCCGCCGGCACCGTGAAGTGCTGCATTACTCCCGGCAGGTCGCAGAAGCGGACGTCGACGAACTTGACGTCCTCATCCGCGAGGTACTTCTTGGCGTCATCGGCGTTCTGGAACATCCAGCTCCTCCTACTCCCGGTCCGGGGTGGAGCCGGGGACGTGTCGCTCTCGGTGCGGCCAGTGCGGTGGCACACGCTGGACCCGACCATAGGGACGGGGGATTTCTCAAGCATGACCCATTTGTTTCGCGGAAGTTAACCGCCCCGGGCGTGACAGCCGTCTCAATGCGCCTCTCGTACGTTCCCGGGCACGCCCCGGCCTGTGGGTCCGGGCAAGGGGCGCAGTACCGTGTTCGGGTGGACAACCGACAAGCAATCGGATCGTGGCTCTCCGGCCCCAAGCAGGCCGCCGAGGACATGGGTGCCGACTTCGGCTACCGCGGCAAGCAGCTCGGCCTGCCGCAGGACGGCCCCGGCGCGATCGCCCCGACCGGCCGCCGCTTCGGCGCGCTCGCCGTGGACTGGGCGCTCTGCATGCTCATCGCATACGGACTCCTCGCCCAGGGTGACCGTCAGGCGATGGGCAATTGGGCCCTTCTGCTGCTGCTCGTCCTGAATGTCCTGACGGTCGGAACGATCGGCTCGACCCCGGGCAAGCGCCTCTTCCGCCTCCGCGTCGTCGCCGAGGGCGGCGGCCGCCTCGGCATCGGCCGGGTCCTGGTCCGCAGCGTGCTGCTCTGCCTCGCCATCCCCGCCCTGATCTGGGACCGCGACGGCCGGGGCCTGCACGACCGCCTCGCCCGCGCCGTCCAGGTCCGCATCTAGCTCCAGCAGCTCTGGCGCGGCTCTCTTTTTCGTACGTACGCGAATGGGGCGTCCCGAACCTCTCGGTTCGGGACGCCCCATCGACGTAGAAGGAGAAAGACGCAGAAGGAAGAAAGCGGGAGCCGGGGGCTCAGCCCTTCTGGCCGCCGCGCGGCATCCGCATGCCCTTGGGCATCGGGCCCTTGGGAAGCGGCATGTTGCTCATGAGGTCGCCGAGCGCGCGCAGCCGGTCGTTGGTCGCCGTGACCTGCGGGCCGGTGAGGGTGCGCGGGAGCTTCAGCATGGTGGTGCGGAGCTTCTTGAGGGGGATCTGGCCCTCGTCGTTGCCGACGATGAAGTCGTTGACCGGGACATCGATGACGATGCGGGCCATCTTCTTCTTCTCGGCCGCGAGCAGGGTCTTCACCCGGTTCGGGTTGCCTTCGCCGATCAGCACGATGCCGGCCTTGCCGACCGCGCGGTGCACGACATCCTGGTTGCGGTTCATCGCGACTGCGGGGGTCGTCGTCCAGCCCTTGCCGACGTTGTCCAGAACGGCGGCCGCAGCTCCCGGCTGCCCCTCCATCTGTCCGAACGCCGCTCGCTCGGCCCGGCGCCCGAAGATGATCGCCATCGCAAGGAAGGCGAGCAGGAAGCCGAGAATTCCGAGATAGACCGGGTGACCGATCAGGAAGCCGATCGCGAGGAAGACACCGAAGGTGACGATTCCCACAGCGGCGATGACAAGACCGATTTTGGGGTCGGCCTTGCTGGTCATCTTGTACGTGAGGGCAATCTGCTTGAGTCGCCCTGGGTTCGCAGCGCTTGCTGCGTTGTCCTTCCTCGCCATGACTGGAAGTTTACGTGCCCTTCGAACGGACTACGACGTGCGGGCCGGACCAACCGCCTCGATGACCCGCTGAGCCTCGACCCGGTCCTTCGCGCGGCGCCGGTCCTCGAGCACGGACGACCAGGCGTTGCGGCGTGCGGTGCGCTGGCCGCTGCTCATCAGGAGCGACTCGACAGCGCGCAGTGCGTCGGTGACGGACGGGATGGCGGTGGCGCGTACGGGCGCGGCCTGCATGGTCGTGGTCCCCCTCTGGACGAAGTGACGACGTGGCGTAAAGCCAGCGTCACTGAATGGTGTTACCAGCGCGTGACCGGCCGGTCAAACGCCGATGAAGCCTGATGAACCCTTGGCGCGAGGCCGTAAAAACCTGACGCGGCCCGTACGGGCACCCCGACCTGCGGGGACCGTACGGGCCGCGTCGTCGCAGCTGTTACCGATCAGTAAGTACTTGTGCGTGAATTCACACGGTCCTGGCCCGCGAGAGCTCAGACCGCCTGCGAGGCGACGTACGCGCCACGCTTCTCGATCGCCATCTGGTACAGCCGGCCCGCGCGGTACGAGGAGCGGACCAGCGGGCCCGACATCACGCCGGAGAAGCCGATCTGCTCGGCCTCCTCCTTGAGCTCCACGAACTCGGCCGGCTTCACCCAGCGCTCGACGGGGTGGTGGCGCGGCGTGGGGCGCAGGTACTGGGTGATCGTGATGAGCTCGCAGCCCGCCTCGTGCAGCTGGCGCAGCGCCTCGCTGACCTCTTCGCGCTCCTCGCCCATGCCCAGGATCAGGTTGGACTTGGTGACCAGGCCGGCCTCGCGGGCCTTGGTGATGACCTCGAGGGAGCGCTCGTAGCGGAAACCGGGGCGGATGCGCTTGAAGATGCGCGGCACCGTCTCGACGTTGTGCCCGAGGACCTCGGGGCGGGACGAGAAGACCTCGGCCAGCTGGTCCGGGTCCGCGTTGAAGTCGGGGATGAGGAGCTCGACCTTGGTGTAGCCCTCGGCGCGCTCCGCCGTCATCGCGTGGATCTGGCGCACCGTCTCGGCGTACAGCCAGGCGCCGCCGTCCTCCAGGTCGTCGCGGGCGACGCCGGTGATGGTGGCGTAGTTCAGGTCCATGGTGACCACGGACTCACCGACGCGGCGCGGCTCGTCGCGGTCCAGCGCCTCGGGCTTGCCGGTGTCGATCTGGCAGAAGTCGCAGCGCCGGGTGCACTGGTCGCCACCGATGAGGAAGGTCGCCTCGCGGTCCTCCCAGCATTCGTAGATGTTGGGACAGCCCGCTTCCTGGCACACGGTGTGCAGGCCTTCGCTCTTCACGAGGCTCTGCATCTTCGAGTACTCGGGACCCATCTTCGCCCGGGTCTTGATCCACTCGGGCTTGCGCTCGATGGGGGTCTGGGCGTTCCGGACCTCCAGGCGCAGCATCTTGCGTCCGTCGGGTGCGACAGCGGACACGTCGGGCTCCCTACAGCTTCGATTCGTCGGCGTCCACCAGGGTACGCCCGTTCTTTGCACGGCCTTACGACCAGCCAACCTCTGGCCGAAGGTCCGCATTCCCTCAGACGGAGGACTTCTCGACCTCGCGCGGCTTCAGTTCTGCATTTTCGAGTACGTCCTTGAGATGGCGCTCGATCACCGGCAGGACTTCGGCGATCGTGATGTCCCGGCCCAGCTCGCCCGCGAGCGAGGCGACGCCCGCGTCCCGGATGCCGCACGGGACGATGCGGTCGAAGTAGGTGTTGTCCGGGTTCACGTTCAGCGCGAAGCCGTGCATGGTGACGCCCTTGGCGACGCGGATGCCGATCGCGGCGAGCTTGCGGTCCTCGCGGCGCTGGCCGGCGTTGGAGGGCGCGTACTCCGGGCCGTTGAGCCGGGGGTCGAACTCCTCGTCCTGCAGGCGGGGGTCGAAGTCGAGGGAGAGGCCGCCGATCGACGGCCGCTGCTCGACGGGATCGCCGAGGACCCACACCCCGCTGCGGCCCTCGACCCGGCTCGTCTCCACGCCGAACTCGGCACACGTGCGGATCAGGGCGTCCTCGAGGCGGCGTACATGCGCGACGACATCGACGGGGCGCGGGAGCTTCAGGATCGGGTAGCCCACCAGCTGGCCGGGGCCGTGCCAGGTGATCTTGCCGCCGCGGTCCACGTCCACGACCGGGGTGCCGTCCAGCGGGCGCTCGCTGTCGGCGGTACGCCGCCCCGCCGTGTACACCGGCGGGTGTTCCAGGAGCAGGCAGGTGTCGGGGAGCTCGTCCGCGAAGCGGGCCGCGTGCACCCGGCGCTGCTCGTCCCACGCCTGCTGGTACTCGACCTGGTCCGGGCCGAAGCCCAGATGGACGAACTGCAGGTCACTCACGGCGGTCCTCCCTGAAAACACGTTCACAGTGCATGTTTCACGCCGTACGCAACTGTACGGGGCCCCTCTGACGTCCGCGTCGGCAGCCGCGTGCGTCATCTCTCCGCCCAATCCTCACACGTTCCCTCACACGATCGGATGAATAGGGGGCGAAGGTGGCTTTGGGGGCAGTTGTGGCCGCTACATTCGCGCCGTTCGGCGGCAGGACATGAGGGCTGCTCCCGGGCCCGGAACGGCAGGAGACCGCAGAGCTGATGACGGAACGACCTCCCCAGCGCACGCCCAACCGCCAGCTCGCCGCGCTCATCGCAGAGGCCGGCTTCTCCAATGCGGGGCTGGCCCGCCGGGTGGACCAGCTGGGACTGGAGCACGGTCTCGACCTCCGCTACGACAAGACCTCCGTGACCCGCTGGCTGCGCGGCCAGCAGCCACGGGGCACCACCCCCGCCCTGATCGCCGAGGTCTTCACCCGCCGCCTGGGGCGGCGGCTGTCCGCGCAGGACCTGGGGCTCGACGCGTGCGCCCCGGTCTACGCGGGCCTGGAATTCGCGGCGGGCCCCGAGGAGGCCGTCGACATCGTCAGCGGCCTGTGGCGCAAGGACTCCGGCAGCCATGCCGAACTCCGCAAGATCGCCTTCACCCCGGCCGGGCTCGTCGTGCCGAGCCGGGACTGGCTGATCGGCCGGGCCGACGAGCGGGTGGGCCACGGCGAACCGGCGGCCGGCGCGCGCGTGCCCGTGCAGGGACGGCCCGCGGTGCCACGCCAGCGCACCCAGACCGAGCGCGGCCCCGGCCAGAAGGTCAGCGCGGGCGACATCGCGGCGCTCCGCTCCGTCGGGGAGCTCTTCCGCGCCCTCGACCACGCCTACGGCGGCGGGCACGCCCGCCAGGCGCTCGTCCGCTACCTCGAGCACGAGGCCGAGCCGATGCTCCGCGGCACGTACGGCGAGACGACCGGGCGGCGGCTCTTCGGTGCCGCCGCCGATCTGACGCGGCTGGCCGGCTGGACGTCGTACGACATCGCGGCGCACGGCCTCGCCCAGCGCTACTTCGTGCAGGCCCTGCGGCTGTCCCAGGCGGCGGGGGACCGGGCCTACGGTTCGTACGTCCTGGTCACGATGAGCCGCCAGGCCGTCTATCTGGGCCACGGCCGCGAGGCGGTCCAGCTGGCGCGGGTCGCCCAGCAGGGCGTCGGCTCGGCGGCGCCGCCGCTGGTGCAGTCGCTCCTGCACTCCGTCGAGGCGCGTGGGCACGGGGTGCTCGGCGAGGTCCGGGCGTGCACCGCCTCGCTGGTGCGGGCCGAGCGGGCGCTGGAGACCGCGCGGCCCGGGGACGATGTGCCGTACTGGGCGCGGTTCTTCGACGAGGCGCAGCTGGCGGACGAGTTCGGGCACTGCCACCGGGATCTGCAGCAGTACCGGGCCGCGGCACAGCACGCGGAGCGCTCGCTGCAGTTGCGGGCGCCGGCCTTCGCCCGGTCCCGGCTGTTCTGCCGGGTCGTGCTTGCCTCTGCCCGGCTCGGCCTTGGCGAGCTGGACCAGGCCTGCGCCCTGGGGGCGGAGGCTGCGCAGCAGGCTTCTGAGATGCGGTCTGCGCGGGCGCTGGAGTATGTGCGGGACTTCGAGCGGCGGCTCGAGCCGTATCGGGATGCGGGGCCTGTGCGGGGGTATCGGGATCGGGTGGCTGCGCTGGGGTGAGGCGGGTTCTTTTCCCCACCCCGCCCCTTCCCGAAAGTCCTGTGGACGGCTTCAAAGACTGTCCTCAAGCGCCGGACGGGCTGATTTATCAGCCCGTCCGGCGCTTGAGGACTTTCGGGAAGGGGCGGGGTGGGGGAAATCTAAGCCGCCACCGGCACCAGCAGATCCGCGCCGCCCGCCACCTCAACCCCGAAATCCCGCAGCACCGCCCGCCCGGCCCGCCGCCCCGAGTGCAGAGCACCCTGCACCGTGCTCGTATCCCGGTGATCGCCACACACGTACAACCCGGCGAGGAGCCGCACAGCCCGCCGAAGGTCATGCGGCGCAGGCATGGCGGGGACGGCCTCCGGGTCGTGGTGGACCGCGAGCAACTCCCAGTCGGCGGTGGACGTTCCGTACAGGCGCGCGAGGTGCGAACGGATCGCGGGTTCCGAGGGCGGCGGCCCCAGGATCACCGAAGAGATCAGGGGGCGGCCGGAAGGGGCGCGCGAGGGATCGACCTCGCTGATCACGGCCGTGTGCGAGACGGGCCCGACCCGGTCCGCGTCAAGCACCAGCGCGGGCGAGGCGAGCGGCGAGGAGGGCGCGGTGTGGTGGACCACCGTCACCGGGTGGAACGACGGCATCCGCAGCCCGGGCAGCAGCTCGGCGGCCTGCCGCGCCCCCGTCGCCAACAGCACGGCGCGGCACCGCAGTTCACCATGGTCGGCGGTCCGCACCGCGGAGGTGGAGACCTCCACGGCCTTGACTCCGGTACGCACCGTCCCGGGCGGCAACGCCGAGGCGAGCAGGGTGGGCAGCGAGGCGGCGCCGCCCTCCGGTAAGCACAGCCGGCCCCGGGCGAAGCCGCGCAGCACCAGGTCCGCGACGCGGCTGGAGGTGGCCGTCAGATCCGGGTCGCAGAGCAGCGCCGACAGGAGAGGGCGCAGGAATCCGTCGACGGTCCGCGGCGGCAGCCCGCGCGTCGACAGGGCCTGGGCTGCGGGGAGTTCGGGGCGGGCGAGGACGCGCCGCGCCGGGGTCGCCGCGAGCCGGGCCAGGGCCGCGCCGAGGCGGGCCTGGTCGAGGGCGGCGCCCATCGCGGGGCGGCCCGACCCCGAGGGGGCGCTCGCGAGGGCGCGTGCCGCAGTGAGTGCGCCCCTCGCGCTCCGGGCCGGGCCCCGGGCGGAACCCCAGCCACCGCCCGGCTCCCAGATCCGGCGGACGCGGCCCTCGCTGTGCACGAGGATGCCCGGCGACAGCGGGTGCAGCACGAGTGCGCCGAGGCCCGGGGTGCGACGGAGTTCGGGGTACGAGGTGGAGAGCAGTTGCCCGATCCGGTCGAGCCGGAAGCCGTCCAGCTCCTCGGTGGACATGCGGCCCCCGACGTAAGGGGCGGCCTCCAGGACGACGGTTGTTACCCCTGCGCTGGTCAGCTGGTGCGCCGCGGAGAGCCCGGCGATGCCCGCTCCCACGATGACGACTTCCGCTTCCGCATGATCCGCGGACTCAAGCACGTGCCCCTCCCCGAGGTTGCGCGGCCGGTGGAGTGCTGATGCCCCCAACGGGCGCTGGGAATACCCGAGTTCGGGTCGAGCGTATGAACGTATGGTCGAGTGGGGGGAGTCGCGTGCCGACGGACACGGGGGCACGGTGGTCGCACGATTGCGGCACGCAGTGCCAGGGCTTGCGCGGCGGCACGGATTTTTGGCGTGCGGCGCCGGGGTCGGGCTTCGGGTCGTCTTGGCCCAGGCCCCGATTCAGCCGTGTGCGGCACCTTCGGGCTGTGCCCACCCTCCCCCAAGCTCTCGGCTTCGCTCGAGCAGGGGGGACCCCCCTCGCCCTGCGGCACGCCTGCCCACAGCGGCCAAAAGGGGAGGAGCTCAGCCCAGCGCCGCCCCGATCGCCTCATCGATCCCCGGAAACGCAAACCCGAACCCCGACTCCAACAGCCGCGCAGGCAGCACCCGTTGGCTCACCAGCACATCCCCCGCCATCTCGCCGAGGGCGACCCGCAGCGCCGGCGCGGGGGCCGGGAACAGGGTCGGGCGGTGCAGGGCCCGGCCCATCGCCGCCGTCACCTCGCGGTTGGTCACCGGGTGCGGGGCCGTGAGGTTCACCGGACCCGACAGGTCCGCCGAGTCGAGCAGATGACGCAGCGCGGCCACCTCGTCGTGCAGCGCGATGAAGCTCCAGTACTGCCGGCCACTGCCGAGCCGGCCGCCGAGCCCCGCCTTGAACAGCGGGAACAGCCGCGCCCACGCGCCGCCCTCGCGCGCCACCACCAGGCCCGAGCGCGCGAAGACCGTACGCACCCCGGACTCGACCGCCGCGCCCGCCGCCTCCTCCCACTCCACGCACATGGAGGGCAGGAAGCCGTCCCCGGCCGGTGCCGACTCGTCCACCGCGCGGTCCCCGGTGTCGCCGTAGTAGCCGATCGCGCTGCCGTTGAGGAACACCCGGGGCGGCTCGTCCAGGGCGGCCACCGCCTCCGCGAGGGCCGCCGTGCCCAGGATCCTGCTGTCGCGCAGTTCCTTCTTGTACGCGTCCGTCCAGCGGTGGTCGCCGATCCCGGCAGCGGCCAGATTGACCACCGCGTCACAGCCGGCGAGGGCCGCGGTGTGGACGTACTGGCGCCGCGGGTCCCACTCGATCTCGTCCTTGCCCTGCGCTGGGCGCCGTACGAGACGCACCACCTCGTGTCCGTCCGCGACCAGGGAACGCGCCAGCGCCGAGCCGATCAGGCCCGACGCTCCCGCTACGGCGATTCGTGAGCGCTTCATGGGCCCATCCTGCCCGCAGTCCGCCCGCGAAACCGCCGTACGCACCGCCCGGAGTGCGGCCGGGCGGTCCCCGGCGCAGGCTGAGGGATATGCCGCAGAGGGTGACCCGACGGGACGGCGGACGCCGGAACGGCTGGGAAGGGGCATGGCTGCCCGGTGCCCCGCCGGCCGCCTGGCTGCGCGTGCTGCCGTTCGTCCTCCTGGTCACGCTCTCCGTGTTGCAGCTGGCCACCCCGAAGGACATCGAGGTCAGCTTCCTGCTCGCGGCGATGCCGCCGCTGGCCGCGCTCTCGTACCGGCCCGCGCTCACCGCGGTCTTCGGTGCGGCGGTGATCATCCTGCTCTCCGTGCCCGGCATGAGCTGGAACCACCCGGGCAACGGCGACCTCCTGACGATCTCCTTCGTCGTGGCCCTCAGCGTGGTCATCTCCTGGGTACGCACCCGCCGCGACGCCCAGCTCGTCACGGTCCGCACCGTCGCCGAGGCGGCGCAGCTCGCGGTCCTTCCGCCGCTGCCGGAGCGGGTCGGGCAGGTGCGCTGTGCGGGGCTCTACCAGGCGGCCGAGCGGGACGCGCTGGTCGGCGGCGATCTGTACGACGTGCAGCAAGGGCCTTATGGCGTACGCGCGTTGGTGGGCGATGTGCAGGGGCACGGCCTGGAAGCCGTGGGCACGGTGGCCGCGCTGCTCGGGGCGTTCCGGGAGGGGGCGCTGGACGATCCGGACCTGGAAGCGGTGGCGGCCCGCCTGGACCGCCGCCTGGTCATCGACTCCTCGCCGGTCGAGCACGCCGAGATGTTCGCGACGGCCCTGCTGTTCGAGTTCCCGCCGGGCGCCCGGGTCGTACGGGTCGTCTCCTGCGGCCATCCGCCGCCGCTGCTCTTCCACGCGGGCTCCGTGGTGGAGCCGGCGGTGCAGCCGGGGCAGCCGCTGGGGCTCGGCCTGGCGGGCGGCGCGGCGCCCGAGGTGCTGACCGTCGCCCTGGACCCGGCGGACCTGCTGCTCGCGTACACCGACGGTGTGATCGAGGCGCGGGACGAGGCGGGCGCGTACTACCCGCTGGGCGAGCGGACCGTGGGGATGCCGACGGGGGAGCCGGCCGCCCTCATCGAGGCGGTCTGGTCCGACCTGGAGCGGTTCTCGCCGGAGCTCAAGGACGATGTGGCACTCCTCGTCCTGGCCCTGGAGGGCCCCTCTCAGGACTGAGCGAGGGCGGCTGCGTACGGGCGAGGGCGAGGGCGATGGCGTACCGGCGGGGACGGCTGCGTACCGTCTGTGCCGGAGTGATCATCTAGCCCGCCCCGCAAGGGCCGCCGGGCACCTGGAGGGGACCATGAACCGCTTCGAAGGACGCCGCGCCCTGGTCACCGGAGCCGGCTCCGGCATCGGGCAGGCCACCGTCCACCGCATCCTCGCCGAGGGCGGCCGGGTCGTCGCGGCCGACGTCAGCGAGCCGGGCCTCGCGGCCACCGCACGGACGGCGAAGGAGGCCGGCCACGGGGAGCGGCTGACCACCCTCACGCTCGACATATCCGGTGAGGCGGCCGTTCAGGCCGGCGTCGCCTCCGCACGCGAGACCCTCGGCGGCCTGGACGTCCTGGTCAACGCGGCCGGCATCCTGCGCTCCGCGCACACCCACGAGACCTCGCTCGACCTGTTCAACCAGGTCATCGGCGTCAACCTCACCGGCACCTTCCTGATGATCCGCGAGGCACTGCCCGCGCTCCTCGAAGGCGAGTCGCCGGTGATCGTCAACTTCAGCTCCACGTCGGCGAGTTTCGCGCACCCGTACATGGCCGCGTACGCCGCCAGCAAGGGCGGCATCCAGTCCATGACCCACACCATCGCCGCCGAGTACAGCAAGCAGGGCCTGCGGGCCGTGTGCGTGGCGCCCGGCTCGATCTCGTCCGACATGACGGACGGCTCGGGCCCGGGCCTGCCCGAGGACACCGACTGGAGCCTGTTCGCCAAGCTGGCCCCGGCGCTCGGCCAGGGCTTCGCGGCGCCGGAGACGGTGGCGGGGGTGGTGGCGATGCTGGCGTCCGAGGACGGGAAGTTCATCACCGGTACGGAGATCCGCATCGACGGCGGCACGCACTACTGACCTTCGGCGGCCTGCAGACGTCCGGCGCTCCGCTCAGCCGTCGTCCCCGAACCGGTCCCACAGCCTCGGGTAGTACATCGCCAGCTTCGCGTCGTCCTCGAAGTCGATCGGGGTCCCCTCCGGCTCGGCGGGCGCGGCCGGGATGCCCAGGTCGGGGGCGACGACCCCGGTGAGCTGCTCGTACGCCTCGTCGGCGGCAAAGCCGAGCTCCTCGCCGTCCCCGTCGATCTCGTCGTCGAAGGAGTCGAGGAGCTCGGCGAGGGAGTCCGGCTCGTGCAGGGCCCCCTCGAAGACCTCCCGGCCCTGGCCGATCAGCCAGCACCGGAAGTAGTCGAAGGCGTCGTCGCTGGCCCCGTCGAGCAGGACGTACGCGGCGCCCCACAGGTCCCAGCGGTAGGAGCGGTTGTACCGGGCCTCGAAGTGCCTGGCGAAGTCCAGGACGGAGTCCGGATCGGACTGGAGCAGTCGTTCCACGAGCAGGTCGGCGTGGTCCTCGGGGTCGCCCTCGGCGGCCGCGCGGGTGCTGTCGATGATCTCCCAGAACTCCGTCTCGTCCATCACGGGTCAAGCATCGGTCCTGGCGGGGAGAGACGCACGCGGAGTGGCGCTCTTGTTACCCGGCATACCCGACAGCAGATGTCCGGATTGGCTGGGACGCTCGATTCATGGATGAGAACACGGTGCGGCACGGACCGCTGACGGACAAGATCGCCCTGGTCGCGGGCGCCACCCGGGGCGCGGGCCGGGCCATCGCGGTGGAGCTGGGGCGGGCCGGGGCCACGGTCTATGTGACGGGACGTACGACTCGTACGCGGATCAGCGAGGTCGGACGGGCCGGCGAGACGATCGAGGAGACCGCGGAGCTGGTGACGGCGGCGGGCGGCAACGGGATCGCGGTCCCGACGGACCACCTGGAGATCGCGCAGGTCAGGGAGCTGGTCGAGCGCATCGACCGCGACCACGGGCGCCTCGACGTCCTGGTCAACGACATCTGGGGCGGCAACTACCTCCTCGACTTCGACACCAAGATGTGGGACGTCGACCTGGAGCGCGGCCTGCGCATGCTGGAGCTCGGCGTGAAGACCCACATCATCACGGCGAGCATCGCCCTGCCGCTGCTCGTGCGGCAGCCGGGCGGCCTGGTCGTGGAGGTCACGGACGGCACGGCCGAGTCCAACAAGGGGTTCCGCGAGAACTTCTACTACGACCTCGCCAAGAACGGCCCGATCCGGATGGCGTTCACCTTGGGCGAGGAGCTGAAGACGGTGGGGGCCACGGCCGTGGCGGTCACTCCCGGCTTCATCCGCTCCGAGGAGATGCTGGACGCCTTCCAGCTCACCGAGGAGACCTGGCGCGAGGGCATCGGGAAGGCGCCGCACCACTGGGCGCTCGCCGAGTCACCCGTCTACACGGGCCGGGCGGTCGCGGCCGTCGCGGGCGACCCCGAGCGGGCCCGCTGGAACGGAAAGTCGCTCTCCAGCGGCCAGTTGGCGAAGGAGTACGGCTTCACGGACGCGGACGGCAGCCGGCCGGACATCTGGGGCTTCATGGCGGCGGAGCAGGCGGGGGAGGACCCCGCGTTCGCGGACTACCGGTAGCGGTCGGCCATCCGGGCCGTGGCCTGCGCGAACTGTTCGCGCAGGCCCGTGGGCTCAAGCACCTCCACCTCCGGTCCGAGGCCGAGGAGTTGGGTGTACGCCACCTCCGCGGCCTCGACCGCGAGCGTGACCGTCACCCATCCCTCGCCGTCCGGCTCGCCCGCGGCATCCAGTGCCGCACGGGCGGCCGCACCGTCGGTGACGTGCGGCAGCCGGCGCACCCCGGAAGGGGAGAGCCGCACGACGACCTCGGCGCGCAGGATCGACCGCGCGAATTCCTCGGCGCGCTCGGCCCAGAAGCCCGGCAGGTCGAACGCCTCCTCGCGCACGAAGCGGTCCTCGCCGACGGACACGGCGGCGAACCGGTCCAGGCGGTAGACCCGGAAGTCGGCGTCCGGCGCCCGGGGCGGGTCCTTCGCCACGCGGGCGCACAGGTACCAGACGCCGGCCTTGAGGATCAGCCCGTACGGCTCCAACTCCCGCTCCACCTCGGCCCCTTCGCGGCCGTACCGTGCTTCGATCACCCGGTCGTCCCACACCGCGTCGGCGATCGCGGGCAGCAGCTCGGGCGTCTCGGGCTCCACGAACCAGCCGGGCGCGTCGAGGTGGAAGCGCTGGGCGGCACTCTCCTGGGCGCCCCGCAGCGACGGCAGCAGGGCGGCCGAGACCTTGAGCCGGGCGGCCGAGGCGGTGTCCTCCAGCCCCATCTCGCGCAGCGCGCCCGGCACTCCGGACAGGAACAGCGCCTCGGCCTCGCTCCGTCCGAGGCCGGTGAGCCGGGTGCGATACCCCCCGATGAGCCGGTACCCGCCGAGCCTGCCCCGGTCCGCGTAGACCGGGATGCCCGCCTCGGAGAGGGCCTGGGCGTCGCGGGTGATGGTGCGCTCGGAGACCTCCAGCTCCTGGGCGAGCTCGGCTGCGGTCATGGAGGGGCGGGACTGGAGGAGGAGGACCAGCTTGATGAGGCGGGCTGCGCGCATGGCTCTCAGCGTGCCATGGCGGGCGTGCCGGCCGACCGTGGCCGGGCCGCCGCGCCCTGGACGGCGGGGCGTGGCCGGGGACGTACGAGTGCGAAAGCGACTGATCCGTAAGGGAGTTCGCGCTGCCCTGCCGTACGGCGGCCGCGGCGGCCCATACTGGGCCGAAACGCGGCTTGGAGGGGTGGATGAGGCGGGGGGAGCGGCTGGACGGCCGGTATGCGCTGGACCGGCTGATCGGCGACGGCGGCATGGGGCAGGTGTGGAGCGCCTGGGACGAGCGGATGCAGCGCGAGGTGGCGGTCAAGGTGGTCACCGGGCTGTACGGGGCCGACGAGGCCGAGCTGTTCGCACGCTTCCGCAGGGAGATCCGTCTCGCGGCCGACCTGCCCGGACGGCACACCGTGATCGCGCACGACTGCGGCGAGGCGACGGTCGACGGGGCGCGGCAGCCGTATCTGGTGATGGAACTGCTCACCGGCCGCACGCTCCTGGAGACGGTCAGGGAGCGGCGGCCGTCCCCGGCCGAGGCGGTGGCCTGGGCGGGGCAGATGGCCACCGCGCTCACGGCCGCGCACGCACGGCGCATCGTGCACCGCGACATCAAGCCGCACAACGTGATGTTCTCGGCCGACGGCGAGCTCAAGGTGCTCGACTTCGGCATCGCCAAGTTCCTCGGCGACACGGTGCTCGGGGGCAGCATCACCCGCACCGGGAAGCAGGTGGGCACCCCTCTCTACATGTCGCCGGAGCAGGCGCGCGGTGAGCGGACCATCGATCACCGGGCCGACCTGTACTCGCTGGGCTGTGTGCTGTACTTCATGCTCACCGGGGAGTCGCCGTTCGAGGCGGACAACGTGGTGACGTTCCACTACCGGCAGGCCCAACCGGTCGTTCCGCCCAGCGAGTTGGCCGAGGGAATCCCGGCGGCCCTGGAAGAGCTCGTCCTGGCGCTCCTGGAGCACGAACCGGGGCGCCGCCCGGAGTCGGCGGCGGAGGTCGGGTTCCGGCTGCGGGCCCTGGAGCGGCAGCTGCCCGGTCCGGTCGACGCCTACGTCAGTGAGCGCAGGGCGGAGGCCGACCGGATCGTCGCGCAGGCGCAGGAGTACGTCCGCTCGCAGCGAGACGCGGCGGACGCCCTGTTCGAGGAGACCCGCAGCAAGGCCGCCCAGGCCGCGGCCGACTTCGAGACGAACATCCACAAGCGCCGCGTGCAGGCCGAGCGGCACCTGGCCGAGCGCCAGGCCTTGGCCGAGAAGCGCCTCACGGAGATCGAGCACCGGGCCGAGCAACTGCGCCTGGAGGCCCAGAAACTGCGGGTGGACGCGGAGGGCCGGGCCCGGCAGACGGTGGGGGCCGCCCAGCAGCAGGCCGCGGACATCGTGGCCGACGCGAACGCCAAGGCCGACCAGGAGTACGAGGAGTCGCAGCAGGAACTGGCCGAGCTGAGCGGCCGGCGCGGCTCGATCCAGGCCCAGTTGGCGCACGTACGCGATGCGCTGGGAGCGGTCCTGGGAACGCCGCTCACCCCGGCGGGCGAGCGGCAGGCGGCGCGCACCGTGTCCCAACTGATCGGGATCCACGAGATGTTGACCGTCCTCACCGCGGGCAACGACGACGTCCGGTCACAGGGGTCGTTCCAGCAATAGCGACGGCGGCCCGCACCTCGAAGGAGGTGCGGGCCGCCGTGCAAGGCCGTACGGACGATCAGAGCCCGTACTTGTCCCGGGCTTCCTTCACCGCGGAAGCCGAAACCTCACCCCGACGCGCGAGCTGCGCCAGCGTCGCGACGACGATCGACTCCGCGTCGATGCCGAAGTGACGGCGGGCCGCGTCACGCGTGTCGGACAGGCCGAAGCCGTCCGCGCCGAGCGAGGTGTAGTCCTGCTCGACCCACTGCGCGATCTGGTCCGGGACCTGACGCATGTAGTCGCTGACCGCGAGGACCGGGCCGGCGGCGCCTTCCAGGGCCTTGCGGATGTACGGAGTGCGCTGCTCGCCGCGCAGGAGCGCCTCGTCGGCCTCCAGCGCGTCGCGGCGCAGCTCGGTCCAGGAGGTCGCGGACCATACGTCGGCGGCCACGCCCCAGTCGGCGGCGAGCAGCTGCTGGGCCTTGAGGGCCCAGTGGATCGCGGTGCCGGACGAGATCAGCTGCGTACGGGCGGCATCGGCGGCGACCGAAACGCCCGCGGACTCCGCCGTGTTGAAGCGGTACAGGCCCTTGACGATGCCCTCGTCGACGCCCTCGGGCTTCGCGGGCTGCGGCATCGGCTCGTTGTAGACGGTCAGGTAGTAGAAGACGTCTTCCGGCTGCTCGCCGTACATCCGCTTCAGACCGTCCTTGACGATCGCCGCGACCTCGTACGCGAACGCCGGGTCGTACGTCAGCGCCGCCGGGTTCGTCGCCGCGATCACCGGCGAGTGGCCGTCGGCGTGCTGCAGCCCCTCACCGGTCAGCGTCGTACGACCGGCGGTGGCGCCGATGAGGAAGCCCTTGCCGAGCTGGTCGGCGAGCTGCCACATCTGGTCGGCCGTGCGCTGCCAGCCGAACATCGAGTAGAAGATGTAGAACGGGATCATCGTCTCGCCGTGCGTCGAGTACGCCGACGCGGCAGCGATGAAGTCGGCCATGGAGCCGGCCTCGGTGATGCCCTCGTTGAGGATCTGGCCGTCCTTGGCCTCGCGGTAGTACATGAGCTGGTCGCGGTCGACCGGCTCGTACGTCTGGCCCTTCGGCGAGTAGATGCCGAGCGAGGGGAAGAGGGACTCCATACCGAAGGTACGGGCCTCGTCGGGGACGATCGGGACCCAGCGCTTGCCGGTGGTCTTGTCCCGCATCAGGTCCTTGGCGAGCCGGACGAACGCCATCGTCGTCGCCATCGACTGCGAGCCGGAGCCCTTGTCGAAGGCCGCGAAGGTCTTGTCCGCCGCGGCCGGCAGGGGCTCGACCGGGTGCACGCGACGGGTCGGGGCCGGGCCGCCGAGGGCCGCGCGGCGCTCCTGGAGGTAGCGGACCTCGGGGGAGTCGGCGCCGGGGTGGCCGTAGGGCACCTGGCCGTCGACGAAGTCGCTGTCCTTGATGGGCAGTTCGAGCAGGTCACGCATCTGCTTGAACTCGTCCGTGGTCAGCTTCTTCATCTGGTGGTTCGCGTTCTTCGACGCGAAGCCCTCACCGAGGGTGAAGCCCTTGACGGTCTGCGCGAGGATCACGGTCGGCGCGCCCTTGTGGGCGAGCGCGGCCTTGTATGCGGCGTAGACCTTGCGGGGCTCGTGGCCGCCGCGGGAGAGCTGGAAGCACTCGATGATCTTGTCGTCGCTCAGCTGCGCGCCGAGCTGGACCAGCGCCGGGTCGCCCGCGAAGAAGTGGCCGCGGATGTAGGCGGCGTCACGCGTCTGGTACGTCTGGATCTGCGCGTCCGGCACTTCGCGGATGCGGCGGACCAGGGCGCCGGTGGTGTCGAGCTGGAGCAGCTCGTCCCAGGCGTTGCCCCACAGCGACTTCACGACGTTCCAGCCGGCGCCGCGGAACTGGGCCTCCAGCTCCTGCACGATCTTGAAGTTGGCGCGGACCGGGCCGTCGAGGCGCTGCAGGTTGCAGTTGATGACGAAGGTCAGGTTGTCCAGACCCTCGCGCGATGCCAGTGCGAGGGCGGCGGTCGACTCGGGCTCGTCCATCTCGCCGTCGCCCAGGAAGGCCCACACGTGGGACTGGGAGACGTCCTTGATGCCGCGGTTGGTCAGGTAGCGGTTGAACCGTGCCTGGTAGATCGCGGAGAGCGGGCCGAGGCCCATGGAGACCGTCGGGAACTCCCAGAGCCACGGCAGGCGGCGCGGGTGCGGGTACGACGGGAGACCGTTGCCGCCGGACTCCTGGCGGAAGTTGTCGAGCTGCTGCTCGGAGATGCGGCCGTCCAGGAATGCGCGGGCGTAGATGCCCGGCGATGCGTGGCCCTGGATGTAGAGCTGGTCGCCGGAGCCGTCCTGCTCCTTGCCGCGGAAGAAGTGGTTGAAGCCCGTCTCGTAGAGCCAGGCGGCGGAGGCGAAGGTGGCTATGTGGCCGCCGACGCCGTGCTTGGAGCCCCGGGTGACCATCGCGGCCGCATTCCAGCGGTTCCACGCGGTGATCTTGCGCTCCAGCTCCTCGTCGCCGTCGACCGGGGTCTCGGCGGAGGTCGGGATGGTGTTGACGTAGTCGGTCTCAAGGAGCCGGGGCAGGGCGAGGCCCGCCTGCTCGGCGTGGTGCAGCGTGCGACGGAGCAGGTACTCGGCGCGGTGCGCACCGGCGTGCTCGCTCACGGCGTCCAGCGAGGCCGCCCACTCGGCGGTCTCTTCGGGGTCGCGGTCCGGCAGCTGGTCGAGCTGGCTCGGGAGCTTGCCTACGGGGTCGGTCATGATCGACGCCTTCCGGACAGGATCTCCCGGCGTGGGGAGAGGGGGTGGAGATGGTCCCTGACTGGCAGGACAGGGCGGGGGCTGGGTGCAGCCCGTCGTCGACTGTAAGCAATTGATCGATGATCGATCAAAGGGTTGAAGCGAAAAACTTCTCGATATCGAGAAATTGGCACGGCGTGCCTTTGTCGCAGGCACCCCGTGCCGGGGCAAAACGGGCAATTTGGGCGGGTGTTGACTGGTTTTTCAGCCCTGATCGATCAGGACTAAGAAGCCCGCGGCGCGCACCCGAGCACGTGCTCCTTGACCAGCTGCCCGATCTGCGGATCGCGCCGCCGGAACGCCGCCACGAGCTCCTCGTGCTCCTCCGCGTACGACTGCTGCTGTGTCCCGAGCCACCGGATCGACAGCGCGGTGAAGACCTCGATCCCGAGCCCCTCCCACGTGTGCAGCAGCACGGAGTTCCCGGCGGCCCGCACCATCTCCCGATGGAAGCCCACGGTGTGCCGTACCTGCCCCGTGCCGTCCGACTCGCGGTCGGCCTCGTAAAGGGCGGCAACGTGCGGCTCTAGAGCCGAGCAGTCATCAGCCAGCCGGTCCGCCGCCAGCTCCGCCGCGATCTGCTCAAGCCCCGCCCGAACGGGATAGCTCTCCTCCAGATCGGCCGCGGTCAAGTTCCGTACCCGCACACCCTTGTTGGGCGCCGACTCGATCAGCCGCAGCGACTCCAGCTCGCGCAGCGCCTCCCGGACGGGGGTCTGGCTGACCTCCAGCTCCACGGCGATCCGGCGCTCCACGATGCGCTCGCCCGGCTTCCAGCGGCCGCTGACGATCCCTTCCACGATGTGCTCGCGGATCTGTTCGCGCAGCGAGTGGATGACGGGCGCGGTCATGGAGGCTCCTCAGGCAGGGCTGTGACCACTAGACAATACGGCTACGCCCCCGCCCGGTGGAGACCGGACAGGGGCGTATGCGCTGATGAGACGAGCGTTACAGCCTCACCGAAAGACGGACTACAGGCCGAGCTCGACCTCGAACTCGCCGGCCTCCAGGATCGCCTTGACCGTGGTCAGGTAGCGGGCGGCGTCCGCGCCGTCCACCAGACGGTGGTCGTAGGAGAGCGACAGGAAGGTCATGTCGCGCACCGCGATCGTCTCGCCGAGGTCCGGGTGGTTGATGACCACGGGACGCTTGACGGTGGCACCGATGCCCAGGATGGCGGCCTGGTTCGGCGGCACGATGACCGTGTCGAACAGGGCGCCGCGGGAGCCGGTGTTGGAGATCGTGAAGGTGGCACCCGACATGTCGTCCGGGGTGAGGCCACCGCCACGGGCCTTGCCGGCCAGCTCGGCGGTCTTCTTGGAGATACCGGCGATGTTCAGGTCGCCCGCACCCTTGATGACCGGCGTCATCAGACCCTTCTCGGCGTCAACGGCGATGCCGATGTTCTCCGAGTCGAAGTACGTGATGGTGCCTTCGTCGTCGTTGATCCGGGCGTTGACGACCGGGTGGGCCTTCAGCGCCTGGGCAGCGGCCTTGACGAAGAACGGCATCGGGGACAGCTTGACGCCCTCACGGGCGGCAAAGGCGTCCTTCGCCTTGTTGCGCAGCTTCATCAGCTTGGTGATGTCGACCTCGACGACCGAGGTCAGCTGGGCCTGCGAGTGCAGCGCCTTCATCATGTTGTCGCCGATGACCTTGCGCATGCGGGTCATCTTGACCGTCTGACCGCGCAGCGGGGACACCTCGAGGGCCGGAGCCTTCGAAGCGGCAGCCGGGGCGGCGGCAGCGGCGGCCGGCGCCGGAGCGGCGGCCTTCGCGGCCTCGGCGGCGGCGATGACGTCCTGCTTGCGGATGCGGCCACCGACGCCGGTGCCCTTGACGTCCGCGAGGTTCACGCCGGACTCGGAGGCCAGCTTGCGGACCAGCGGGGTCACGTACGCGCCGTCGTCCGCGGGGGACGAAGCAGCGGGCGCGGCCGGAGCCGGAGCGGCAGGCGCGACCGGGGCCGGAGCCTGGACCGCGGGGGCGGCCGGAGCCGGGGCAACGGGAGCCGGAGCAGCAGGCGCGGCCGGAGCCGGAGCCGGAGCGGCAGCCGGGGCCGGGGCGGCGGGAGCCGGGGCAGCGGCCGGAGCCGCACCCGCAGCGCCGACGACGGCCAGCTTGGCGCCGACCTCGGCGGTCTCGTCCTCGGCGACCACGATCTCGAGCAGCACGCCGGAGACCGGCGACGGGATCTCGGTGTCGACCTTGTCCGTGGAGACCTCGAGCAGCGGCTCGTCGGCCTCGACGGACTCGCCGACCTCCTTGAGCCAGCGCGTCACGGTGCCCTCGGTGACGGACTCGCCCAGGGCGGGCAGCGTCACGTCGGTGCCCGTGGCGCCACCGGCCGGGGCGGCCGGAGCAGCGGCGGGAGCCGGGGCCGCGGGGGCCTCGGCGACCGGAGCCGGAGCGGCCGGAGCGGCAGGGGCCTCGGCGGCAGCCGGGGCGGGGGCGGCAGCGGCAGGAGCGCCGGAGCCGTCGTCGATGATGGCCAGCTCGGCGCCGACCTCAACGGTCTCGTCCTCGGCGACCTTGATGGACGCGAGGATGCCGGCAGCAGGGGAGGGGATCTCGGTGTCGACCTTGTCGGTCGACACCTCGAGCAGCGGCTCGTCGGCCTCGACGCGCTCGCCCTCGGCCTTGAGCCAGCGGGTGACAGTGCCCTCGGTGACGCTCTCGCCGAGCGCCGGAAGGGATACGGAAACCGCCATGGTTTCAGTTGCTCCTTACGAAAGTGCGGAAAGTTCAGGGGGGCCATACGGGCCCGAGGGCTTACTAGTCGTGGGAGTGCAGCGGCTTGCCGGCCAGAGCCAGGTGGGCCTCGCCCAGCGCCTCGTTCTGCGTCGGGTGCGCGTGGATGAGCTGCGCGACCTCGGCGGGCAGCGCCTCCCAGTTGTAGATGAGCTGCGCCTCGCCGACCTGCTCGCCCATGCGGTCACCGACCATGTGGACACCGACGACAGCGCCGTCCTTGACCTGGACGAGCTTGATCTCGCCCGAGGTCTTCAGGATCTTGCTCTTGCCGTTGCCACCGAGGTTGTACTTCAGAGCGACGACCTTGTCCGCGCCGTAGATCTCCTTGGCCTTCGCCTCGGAGAGGCCCACGGAGGCGACCTCGGGGTGGCAGTACGTCACCTTCGGCACGCCGTCGTAGTCGATCGGAACGGTCTTGAGACCGGCCAGACGCTCCGCCACCAGGATGCCCTCGGCGAAGCCGACGTGCGCGAGCTGGAGCGTCGGGACGAGGTCACCGACGGCCGAGACGGTCGGCACGTTGGTCTGCATGTACTCGTCGACGAGGACGTAGCCGCGGTCCATCGCGACGCCCTGCTCCTCGTACCCGAGACCCTGCGAGACCGGGCCACGGCCGATGGCGACCAGGAGGACCTCGGCCTCGAAGGTCTTGCCGTCGGCCAGGGTGACCTTGACGCCGTTCTCGGTGTACTCGGCGCTCTGGAAGAAGGTGCCCAGGTTGAACTTGATGCCGCGCTTGCGGAAGGCGCGCTCAAGAAGCTTGGAGCTGTTCTCGTCCTCGACCGGGACGAGGTGCTTGAGGCCCTCGATGATCGTGATGTCCGAGCCGAAGGACTTCCACGCCGAGGCGAACTCGACGCCGATGACGCCGCCGCCCAGGATGATCGCCGACTCCGGGACCCGGTCCAGGACCAGCGCGTGGTCCGAGGAGATGATGCGGTTGCCGTCGATGTTCAGACCCGGCAGCGACTTCGGCACGGAGCCGGTCGCCAGCAGGATGTGGCGGCCCTGGATGCGCTGGCCGTTCACGTCGACGGAGGTCGGGGACGACAGGCGGCCCTCGCCCTCGATGTACGTCACCTTGCGCGAGGCCACCAGGCCCTGCAGGCCCTTGTAGAGGCCGGAGATCACGTCGTCCTTGTACTTGTGGACGGCCGCGATGTCGATGCCCTCGAAGGTGGCCTTGACACCGAACTGCTCGCTCTCGCGCGCCTGGTCGGCGACCTCACCGGCGTGCAAAAGCGCCTTGGTGGGGATGCAGCCGTTGTGCAGGCAGGTGCCGCCCAGCTTGTTCTTCTCGATCAGAGCGACGTCCAGACCCAGCTGCGACGCGCGCAGCGCCGCGGCGTACCCGCCGCTACCGCCGCCGAGAATCACTAGGTCGAAAACGGTGCTGGCGTCGTTCGCCACGTCACGTCCTCCATGCATGTGCGCCGGTCGCCGGGCCGGCTTTCCCACTTCGTGGGGGTGTGACCGCCCGGTCGGCTGGTGTACGGCCGCTGTGTCCTTCGGCCCTTTGGTGGGGGCCCTGTCCTGCCACAGGCCATCTTCGCACTTGTCGGCGGGGAGCGGGACGTCGGGCCGGGCTGTGAGACGTCTGATCGATCACAGGACGGGATCAGTGCTGCGTATGTACGTACGGATTTCGTCCAGGGCGAAATCCCCGGGACGGGTGGGATCGAGGTCCCGGCGCATGCGTACGGCCCCGGGCGGCAAGCCCGGGGCCGTAAGTCATTCAGGGTCCCGCCCGTCCACAGGGAACGGTCAGCCGAGGTCGCCCGCGGCCGTGCGCTCGGCGAGGCGGACCAGGGTGCGGACCGCCGTGCCGGTGCCGCCCTTGGGGGTGTAGCCGAAGGGGCCGCCGTCGTTGAAGGCCGGGCCCGCGATGTCCAGGTGCGCCCAGGCGATGCCCTCGCCCACGAACTCCTGCAGGAACAGGCCGGCCACCAGGCCGCCGCCCATCCGCTCGCCCATGTTGGCGATGTCGGCGGTCGGGGAGTCCATGCCCTTCTTCAGGTGCTCGGGCAGCGGCATCGGCCAGGCGGGCTCGCCGACCTCTTCGGCGATCTCGTGCACCGACGTACGGAAGGCGTCGTCGTTGGCCATGATCCCGAAGGTGCGGCTGCCGAGCGCCAGCATCATGGCGCCGGTCAGGGTGGCCACGTCCACGATCGCGTCCGGCTTGTCCTCGGAGGCCTTGGCGAGCGCGTCGGCCAGGACCAGGCGGCCCTCGGCGTCGGTGTTGAGGACCTCGACGGTCTTGCCGCTGTACATCCGCAGGACGTCGCCGGGGCGGGTGGCCGAACCGGACGGCATGTTCTCGGCGAGCGCGAGCCAGCCGGTGACGTTCACCTCGAGGCCGAGGCGGGCCGCGGTGACGACGGCGGCGAACACGGCGGCGGCGCCGGCCATGTCGCACTTCATCGTCTCGTTGTGCCCGGCCGGCTTCAGCGAGATGCCGCCCGAGTCGTAGGTGATGCCCTTGCCGACAAATGCCAGAGACTTCTTGGCCTTGGAGCTCGTGTAGGTCAGCTTCACCAGGCGCGGCGGGGCGTCCGAGCCCACGCCGACGCCGAGGATGCCGCCGAAGCCGCCCTTGGCGAGCGCCTTCTCGTCGAGCACCTGCACCTTGATGCCGTGCTCCTTGGCCGCGGCCTGCGCGACCGCGGCGAAGGCCTCGGGGTCGAGGTCGTTCGGCGGGGTGTTGATGAGGTCGCGGGCGCGGTTCATCTCCTCGGCCAGCGCGGTGGCGCGCTCGATCGCGGCCTTGTATTCCTTGTCGCGCGGCTTGCCGCCCAGGATCACGGCCTCGGCGAGCGGACCCTTGGCGTCCTTCTTGGCCTTGGCGTCCTTGCCGTTCTCCTTGTACGCGACGAACGCGTACGCACCAAGGGCGGCGCCCTCCGCGATCGCGGCGACGTCCTCGGCGTCCTCGACGGGCAGCGCGAACGCGGCCTTCTTCGTGCCGTTCAGCGCACGGGCGGCGACGCCCGCCGCGCGGCGCAGGGTGTCCGTGGCGAACGTCTCGTCCTTCTCGGGGAGCGCGCCGAGTCCGACCGCCAGCACGACCGGGGCCTTGACGCCGGCCGGCGAGGGCAGCTTCGTCACCTCGCCGTCACCGCCGGAGGCACCCAGGGTCTCGAGGACGGAGCCGAGCTTGGCGTCGAACGCCTGGTCCACGGCTTCGGCGCCCGGCGCGACGACGGGGCCCTTGTCGCCCTTCGCGACACCGACGACGACGACGTCGGCGCGCAGGCCGGCAGCCGCGGCGGTGCTGAGAGTCAGAGCAGTCACGGTGGTGAGTTCCCTCTTCCGTTTGTACGTGGCCGATTGTGGGTGGGTCGACCGGGTCCAGGCTCGGTGTGCCAGGCCGGAGGAGCGCCATCAGTGAGCCTACGCGGGGTCAGGGGTTTCGCCCGCGTCAGCGGCCATTCACTCGTCCGTGGAGTCTTTGTCCACCACCCGGTGTGTCGGGTGGGCCGTCGGCCAGAATCGGCTGAATCGGACGCCGGAGTGCGACCGTTTTCGCAGATCTTCCACACATCCTCCTCGGAAATGCCCGACGCGAGGGTCTCCGAGGGGGAGGGCGCTGTATGGCGCTGGAATTCCGCACGACAAGAACCTTCACGACCAGAACCTTCAGGAACGCCGCCGTGCTCGCGGCGGCGACCGGACTCCTGGCGCTGGGCACGCCCTGGGGAGCGGTGCCGTCGGCCGACGCGGCGGCGGAGCCCCGGATCGACCTGAAGGTCCTGGTGGTCGACGACGGGGGCAGCAGCGTCGAGGCCGTCACCGCCGAGCTGAAGAACACCGGGATTCCCTACAGCACGCTGAAGCTCGGCGACGCGGGGCGCCCGCGCGTCGACGCCGCCTACCTGAGCGACACGGTGTCCGGGACACCCCGTGCCAAGTTCCAGGGCGTGGTGCTGCCGCACGAGGCGCCCTTCGGCACGGACGCCCCCGGCCTCGCGGAACAGGCCGCCCTGGTGGCGTACGAGAAGGCATTCGGGATCCGCCAGGTCGACGCGTACACCTGGGCGCACCCCGGGGTCGGGCTCGACTACACGAACAACGGCGGCTGGACCGGGACCCTCGACGGCAAGGAGTCCGCGCTGACCGCCGCGGGGAAGGCCGGGCCCTTCGGGTATCTGGACGGGCCGGTGAAGTTCGAGGACAACGACCCCACGGTGGGCGAGAGTTACGGCTACGCGGGCCGGCCCCGCGAAGGGTTCACGCCCTATCTGGACCTGGCCGTGCCCGACGGCGGGCGGGCCAGTCTGCTCGGGGAGTACGCGCATGACGGGCGGCGCGAGCTGGTGGTGACCTTCGCCGCCAACCAGTACCAGCAGCAGTTCCGGGTGCTCGCCCGCGGCATCGTGGAATGGCTCACCCAGGGCGTCCATCTCGGGCAGAGCAGGCAGTACTTCTCCGTGCACGTCGACGACGTGTTCGCCCCGGACGCCCGCTGGGACAGCGCACGCAACTGCACCCCCGGCGACTTCGACTGCCCCGACGGCGACCAAGGGGGCGCCGCCCCCGTCCGGATGACCGCGGCCGACGCGGCGTACGCCGCCCAGTGGCAGAAGTCCCCGACGGCCGCCGGCTTCCAGCTCGACATGGTCTACAACGCCGGCCAGGGCGAACTGTGGAAGCAGGAGCACGGCGGCACGGACCCGCTGACCGACCGGCTCACCGCCGACCGGGCCCAGTACCGGTGGGTCAACCACACCTATACGCACCCGTTCCTCGGCTGCGCCCAGAACACCTCGACCGTGCCGTGGAGCTGTCAGCGCACCGCCACGAACGCCGTGGTCTGGGTCAGCCGGGCCACGATCTCCGCGGAGATCGGCAACAACCACAACTGGGCGGCGCAGCGCGGCTTCCCGGTCAACCGGGCCGAACTCGTCACGGGCGAGCACTCGGGCCTCAAGAGGCTCCCCCAGCAGCCCGACGACAACCCGAACCTCGGCCCGGCCCTCGCCGACAACGGCGTGCAGTGGCTCGCGAGCGACAACTCCCGCGAGCCCGCCCAGCGGACGGTCGGCACCTCCCGCACGGTGCCGCGGCACCCGATGAACGTGTACTACAACGTCGGCACGGCCGCCGAGATGACCGACGAGTACAACTGGATCTACACGGCGAAGGGGGACGGCGGCAGCGGCGTCTGCGAGGACAACGCCTCCACCTCCACCTGCCTCGACGAGCCGCTCGACGTGACCACCGGGTACGGCTCGTACATCGTCCCGCGGGAAGCGCGCACCGCACTCGGCCACGTGCTGGCGAACGACCCGCGCCCGCACTACGTCCACCAGTCCAACCTCGCCGAGGAGCGGCTCCTGTACCCGGTCCTCGACCGGGTGCTCGACGGCTACCGGGCCCTGTTCGCCGACAACACCCCGCTCGTCAACCCGCGCCAGAGCGCGGCCGGCCAGGAGCTGAAGCGCCGGGCGAGCTGGACCAAGGCCGTGGCCGACGGCACCGTCAGCGCCTACCGGATCGGCACCACCGTCACCGTCAAGGCCCCCTCGGGCGTGGAGATCCCGGTCACCGCGCCCGAAGGCACCCGCAAGCAACTCCTCCTGGGAACAGCCGTGTTCGGGACGCCGTACGCGGGCCGGCGCTCGGACTGGACCCAGCCGGAAGCGCTGCAGACGGCCGTCGTGCTGCGCCTGCCGAGCTGAGCACCACCAGCAACTCTCCGCATCTGTACGTGTCCAGGGGGGACGAAGTCATGCCTGGTTCAGGACGCCATGTCACGCTGCTCACCGAGGGGACGTATCCCCATGCCCACGGCGGCGTGAGCACCTGGTGCGACCAGTTGGTACGAGGGATGCCCGAGGTGTCCTTCAACGTGGTCGCCCTCACCGGCAGCGGCCGCGAGCCCGTCACCTGGGAGCTGCCGCCCAACGCCTACCGGCACACCTCGGTGCCGCTGTGGGGCCCGCGCCCGCGCGGGCGGGCCCCGCTCGGGACTTCGCGGCGCCGATTCCTCCACACGTACGAGAAGTTCCTCCTCTCCTTCCTGGACCCGCAGGCGCACTGCGACTTCGGGACGGGGCTGCGGGAGCTGGCCCTCCTTGCCCGGCAGGGAAAGCTTTCCGCGGCGCTGCGTACGGAGTCGGCGCTGCGGACCCTGATGTGGATCTGGACCATGCCGCATCTGACGACGGCCGCCGCCCGGCCCACCGTGCACGACGCGCTCACCGCCACCGACCTCCTCGAACACGCGCTGCGCCCGCTGGGCGTGCGCATCCCCGAGGACTCGGTGGCGCACGCGGTGAGCAGCGGCCTTGCGACCCTTCCGGCGCTCGCGGCACGGGAGTTGGACGGCGTGCCCTTCCTCCTCACCGAGCACGGCATCTATCTGCGCGAGCGCTACCTCGGCTACCGGACCGAGGCCCAGCGCTGGCCGGTGAAGGCCTTCATGCTCGGCTTCTACCGGGAGCTGAACACGCTCGGCTACCGCAAGGCCGACCTGATCACGCCCTGCAACCAGTACAACCGCCGCTGGGAGGAGCGCGGCGGCGCCCCGGCCGAGCGGATCCGCACGGTCTACAACGGCGTCGACCCGTACGCCTTCCCGCACGCCGGACCCGAACCCGCCACGCCCACCCTCAGCTGGGCCGGGCGGATCGACCCGATCAAGGACCTGGAGACGCTCATCCGCGCCTACGCGTGCGTGCGGGCCGAACTCCCGGAGACCCGGCTGCGGTTGTACGGCGGCGTGCCCGCCGGGGGAGAGGGCTACCGGACGCGGCTCGAGAAGCTAGCGGCCGAGCTCGGAGTCGCCGACGGCATCAGCTACGAGGGGCGCATCAGTGATGTGGCGCGCGCCTATGCGGCGGGCAGCGTGGTGATGCTCTCCTCCATCAGCGAGGGCTTCCCGTTCTCCCTCATCGAGGCCATGTCCTGCGGCCGGCCCACGGTCTCCACGGACGTCGGCGGGGTGCGGGAGGCGGTCGGCGACACCGGTCTGGTGGTGCCGCCGCGCGAGCCGGAGAAGATGGCGGCGGCCGCGCTGTCGCTCCTTGCGGACGCCGAGCGCCGGGCGGAGCTCGGCCGGTTGGCGCGCCAGCGCGTCATCGACCGCTTCACGCTGCGCCGCTCCGTCGACGGCTTCCGGCAGATCTACCTGGAGCTCGCCGGGATCGACGACGTCGTGTACGAGCCGCACGTCGAGACCGTCGCCGACTGGACCGTCGAGCTGCGCGACCCCTGGTACCGCGACCCCTGGCACCACGACTCCGCCCTGGACGGGGCCGCCTGGTGAGCGGTTCCCTCTGGCTGCCGCCGCCCTCCGGCCCGGCGAGCGGCGCCCTCCCCGCGATCCCGCGACAGAGCCCTACCTGGGCCGTCGACCCGCTCGACGAACTCGCCGAGCGGCTGCGCGAGTTCATCGGCGCCGCAGTGCACCCCGACGAGATCGCGGCCCTCCTGGAATCGGACGGCCTGACCGACGAACAGATCCGGCTCCGCTTCGGCCGTGACGATTCCTTCTCGCTCGCCGAAGACCTCTACGCGCGCGTGGAGCGCGCTTTCCCCGAGCCGGAGCGGGCCCCGGACCCCTGGCGGACCGGCCTGCTCGGCTGCCTCCTGCGGGGCCTGGTCTTCGCCCTGCCCGGACTCGCCTACGTCCTCGGCGCACCCCTGCTCGCCACGGCCCCCGGCCCCTGGGGCCTGCCCGCGGGCACGGTGCCGCTGCTCGCGGGCGCTTTGGTGGGCTGGTCCTGGAACCAGGGCGTGGCCCACCGCGCCTACACCTGGCTCGGCTTGGGCGACCGCGCCGCGGCGGGGCGTGCGCTCCTGCTCGGCGCTCCGGTGGGCGCGGGCCTCGGCGCGCTCGTATCCCTGGCGGCTTCCCGGTCGGGCGATCTCCCGGCGGTCCTCTTCGCCACGGGCCAGGCGATCTATCTGGGTGCGGCGACGGTCCTGCTGGTCCTGGGCCGCGAACGGGCCCTGCTGTACGCGCTGTTGCCGATGACGGCGGGGGCGGTGCTGGCGCTGGGGGCGGACCTGGCGGGGTGGGTACGGGTGGGGCTGCTGGTGGGGTCGTTGGGGGCGGTGGTGGTGTTGGCAGCACGGGAGCTGCCCGCCACCCCTGCGAGCCGCCGCGCTGCTTCAGCTCCCTCCACCGCTACCCCCACCTCTGTGGGCAGTTGGATCACCGCGTCGATTCCGTACGCAGTATTCGGCCTCGCCACAGGCGCCCTTGTCCTGCACGCAGCACTGGGCGAAGTGTTCACAGAAGGGGCAGCGGCAGCCATCGCCGCACCGGCAGCAGTAGCCCTGACCATCAGCATGGGCCCAGCCGAATGGCTCCTGTACCGCTTCCGCAGCCAGAGCCTCACAGGCCTGCGAAGGACCGGCACCCCAGGAGCCTTCTGGCGGTCCACCACGGGCACTCTGGTGCAATGCCTGACGGCGTACGTCCTGATCCTGGGCCTGTTGTACGCCGCCGGCACGGCAGCCTGGCCCAACTCCCCAGAGATGAGCCCCACCCGCACCGCCGCCCTGCTCCTGCTCGGCACGACGATGTGGACCGGCCTTCTCCTGCAGGCATTCGGCGAAGCACACCGCGCCGCAGCCGTCTGCGCCACAGCCGCCGCAGTCCAGACCGCCGCCGTCCTCACGGACACCGGCACCCCCCGACAAGTGGCCCTGATCGTCCCCGGTGCCACCGCGCTCGTGCTCGCCACCCTGGTGTGCCTCCTCCTAGGAAGGGCCACGGCACACCGCTCATGACCAACCTCCTGGTCCCGTACTACGAGCACCCGGCCCACCGCCCCGCCGAGTGGGCCGCGCTCATCGAGGCCGCCCCCCACCTGTACGGCGTCGTCCTCAACCCCGCGAGCGGCCCGGGCCGCGCCCCCGACCCGGCCTTCGCCGAGGTCGCGGCCGAGCTGCGGCGGGCCGGCGTCCGGGTGCTCGGCTACACCGACACGGACTACGCCCGCCGCCCGCACGCCGAAGTCGTCGCCGACCTGCTGCGGCACCAGGAGTGGTACGGCGCCGACGGTGCGTTCCTCGATCAAGTGGCCACGGAACACCACCGGTTGCCGCACTACCGCCGCCTCGCCCTGGCCGCGCGCGCGGCAGGGGCCCGCACGCTCGTGCTCAACCACGGCACGGCCCCGCACCCGGAGTACGCCGAACTCGCCGACGTACTGGTCACGTTCGAGGGCACCTGGGAGACGTACACCCGACAACGCCCACCGGGCACCCGGCCGGGCACGCTCCTGTGCCACCTCGTGTACGACGCCCCGGCCGACGCCCTCGTCACGGCGGACCTGCACTGCGCGGTGCCGGGCGCGGGTGCGCACCCGTGGGGGACGCTCCCGCACGCGCTGCGTACGGTGGCCCGGTGAGACGTGTACTCGTGCTGCTCCTGGCCCTGCTCCTCGCGGGCTGTACCTCGGCCCGCCAGGATGATCCGGGCCCCGCGCAGCCCACCGGCAAGCGCTGGCAGCCCCGCCCCGGCACCCCCTGGCAGTGGCAGCTCAGAGGAAAGCTGGACCCGGCCGTCGACGTCCCGGTCTACGACATCGACGGCTTCGACCACTCGGCCGGCACGGTCGCCGACCTGCACCGGCGCGGCCGCAAGGTGATCTGCTACCTGTCCACGGGGGCCTGGGAGGAGTTCCGCCCGGACGCCGGCCGCTTCCCGCGCGCGGTCATCGGCCGGTCCAACGGCTGGCCCGGCGAGCGCTGGCTCGACATCCGCCGCACCGACGTCCTGGAACCCCTGATGGCCGAGCGCATCGACATGTGCCGCGAGAAGGGCTTCGACGCGGTCGAGCCGGACAACATGGACGGCCACCTCAACCGCACCGGCTTCCCGCTCAAGGCCGCCGACCAGCTCCGCTACAACCGCCTCATCGCCCGCCTCGCCCATGAACGCGGCCTGGCGGTCGGCCTCAAGAACGACCTGGAGCAGATCCCCACCCTGGTGCGGGACTTCGATTTCGCGGTGAACGAGCAGTGCGCCGAGTTCGGCGAGTGCCACCTGCTCAAGCCGTTCATCGCGGCCGGGAAGGCGGTCTTCCACGTCGAGTACGAACTGCCGACCCGGCGCTTCTGCGGCCAGGCGAAGCGGCTGGGCCTGAGCTCGATGCTGAAGCGGTACGAACTGGACGCGTGGCGCTCGCCCTGCGGGAAGCCCTAGGGCGGGTCTGGCGGGTCTGGCGGGTCTGGCGGGTCTGGCGGGTCTAGCGGTCCTGGCAGTCCGGGCCGGCGTCGCACTGCCAGCCGGAGAAGCCGCCTTCGCGCGGGCGCTCGATGTCCTCGTCGAACTGGAGGAACCCCCAGACCACCCAGGCCGTGAAGGCGATGCAGAGCACGAGCCCGGCCCACAGGGCCAGCCTCTTGAAGCCGGGCACGTCAGCCCAGCGCCAGCACGACGAGCGCGGCAGTCGCCGCCGTCTCGGCCAGTGCCCCGAACACGTCGCCCGTGACCCCGCCGAACCGCCGCACGCAGTGCCGGAGCAGCAGCTCCGCCACCCCGACGCCGGCCAGGACCGCGACTGCGCAACGGATCACGTCGTACGTTCCGAACAGCGCCCCCGAAGCGGCCGCCGCCCCGGTCGCGGCGAGCAGTACGAGCAGTGCCGCCCGGACCGGCACCGTCTCCGCGACCGCCTTGCCCAGGCCCTCCGGGCGGGCCGCCGGGACTCCGTGGCGCGAGGCCAGGGTGAGGGCGGTGCGGGCGGCCACCGCGGAGATCGCGGCCGCGACCGCGCCGAGCGCCCAGCTCTCCTCGTACAGCTGGAAGAGGACCGCCACCTGCGCGAGCAGGACGAACAGGAGGGTGATGACGCCGAACGGGCCGATGTCCGAGCGCTTCATGATCTGCAGCGCGTCCTCGGCGGGCTTGGCGCTGCCGAGGCCGTCCGCGGTGTCCGCGATGCCGTCCAGGTGAAGCCCGCGCGTGAGCACGGCGGGCACCGCGGCGGTCGCGGCGGCCGCGAGCAGCGGGCCCGCGCCGAGCAGCAGGAGGAGTCCGCCGAGTGCGGCGGCGAAGAGGCCCACGACCAGGCCCGCGAGCGGGGCGCAGAGCATGCCGGCGCGGGCGGCGTCCCGGTCCCAGCGGGTCACCCGGACCGGCAGGACGGTGAGGGTGCCGAAGGCGAAACGTATGCCGTGCGCCAGGCCGCCCGACGGAGTCTTCGTGGTCATCGTGCGCAGGCTATCCCGGCCGCCTACCCGGTAAATTACGCATAACCCACATTTCGGGAGCGCGGGCATGGGTGACTGGTGGTACCGCAACATCGTCGAGCCGGGCAAGCTGCCGCTGCTGCTCGCCCTGCTCTCCTTCGTGACGTCGTTCCTGGTCACCCGCACCATCACCCGGCTCATCCGGGCGGGCAGGGGACCGTTCAGGAACATCACGCCCGGCGGGATGCACATCCACCACGTGGTGCCGGGCATCGTGCTGACCATCATCGGCGGCTTCGGGGCGGTGGGCAGCGGCCGGCACAGCTTCGCCTCGATGCTCTCCGCGGTCATCTTCGGCCTGGGCGCGGGCCTGGTGCTCGACGAGTTCGCGCTCGTCCTGCACCTCGACGACGTCTACTGGACCGAGCAGGGCCGCCAGAGCGTGGAGCTCGTGGTGCTCACCACGGCTCTGGTGGCCCTGGTGCTCGGCGGCTTCCTGCCCTTCGGGGTCAATGAACTGACCGAGTCCGAGCGGCACAACCGCGGCATCGTCGTCATGAACACCGCCCTGAACTTCTTCTTCGCCCTGGTCGCGCTGGCAAAGGGCAAGGGGCGGATGGCGCTGCTCGGCACGGTGGTGCCGTTCGTGGCGATGTTCGGCGCGATCCGCCTTGCCCGGCCCGGCTCGCCCTGGTGGCGGATGTTCTACAAGAACCGTGCCCGGGCCAGGGCCAAGTCGGGCCTGCGGGCGTACCACCACGACAAGCGCTGGGCCCGTCCGCGGCGCAAGCTCGAGGACCTGATCGGGGGCAAGCCCGACCCCGAGCTCACCCGGCCGGACTCCCGCTGACCGGCTCGCCCCCGGACCGCGTGCCCGAGCGCCGGTGCCGCAGCGCCGCGAGCCCGCACAGCACGAGCACCGACGCGATCGCCGCCAGGTGCTCCTTGCCCGCGAGGTTGTCCTTGAACAGGACCTCGATCACCATCACGATCACGACCAGGGCCCCGGTGAACCAGGCCCGGTACTTCCAGCAGACGTAGACCGCGAGCCCGACCACCGCCGCCGACGGGCCGGTGTCGATGACCTGGGCGTCGGAGGCGGGCAGGCCGAGCGGGTTGTCGAAGCCCAGCCAGATGCCGAAGCGCGCGTACAGGGTGCCGGCCAGCGTGGCGACGTACCCGATGAGAAGCGTGCGCCACCAGCCGAGGCAGATCTCCGCGATGCCGAAGACAAGCAGGATCTGGGCGAGGGCGCCGATCACCGGGAGGTCGAGTGCGGGCACGAAGAGGGACAGCGGGGTGCGGAGCAGGGCCAGCCAGAGGGGGTCCTCGGCGCGGACGGAGCCGATGTTCTGGATGAACTGGTAGCCCCACTGCTGGTTCTGGATGAACTGGAAGAGCGAGGTCAGGCAGACCGCGCCGATCGTCATCGGGATCGCCCGCCACTTCTTGGCGACGAGTCCGTTCCGTACGGCTCTGAAGAGCGGCCCCCACTCCGCCCTGGCCAGCCTGACCAGCGTGCTCATCTCTGTGACTCCAGGTGTCTGCGGTGCAGCCATTTCGGCAGGCCGGGGGCTTCGAGGAAGCCCTCGGCCCTGGCGGAGGCGATTCCGATGCGCAGCAGATCGCCGCTCTTCTCGAAGAGCAGGAACCGCGGCTCCCAGATGGGCCGGTACTTGGCGTTGGCGCGATACAGCGACTCGATCTGCCACCAACGGGAGAAGAAGCTGAGCAGGGAGCGCCAGAGCCGGAGCACGGGGCCCGCGCCGAGCCGCGAGCCACGTTCGAAGACCGACCTGAACATCGCGAAGTTCAGTGAGACCTGAGTGATCCCGATCTCTTCGGCGCGCTGCAGGAGTTCGATGACCATGTACTCCATCAGGCCGTTCTCGGAGTCCCGGTCACGCCGCATCAGATCGAGGGAGAGCCCCTTGGGGCCCCACGGCACGAAGGAGAGCACCGCTCTCAACTCGCCGTCGCCGTCGGTGCATTCGAGCATCACACAGCGCCCGTCGCCGGGGTCGCCGAGCCTTCCCAGGGCCATCGAGAAGCCGCGCTCGGTGGCACCGTCGCGCCAGTCGTCCGCCTTCTTCAGGAGGTACGTCATCTCGTCGGCGGGGATGTCCTCGTGGCGCCGGATCCGCACCTCGTACCCGGCCCGCTTGACCCGGTTGTAGGCCTGGCGGACGGTGCGCATGGCCCGCCCGTCCAGCGTGAACTCGGCGGTCTCCACGATCGCTTCGTCGCCGAGCTCCAGGGCGTCCAGGCCGTGCCGGGCGTAGACCGTGCCGGCCTCCTCGCTCGCGCCCATCACGGCCGGCGCCCAGCCGTGCTCGCGGGCCTCGGCCAGCCAGGGCTCGATGGCGCCGGGCCAGGCCTCGGGGTCGCCGATCGGGTCGCCCGAGGCGAGCGAGACGCCGCCGACCACGCGGTAGGTGACCGCGGCCTTCCCGGTCGGGGACCAGACGACGCTCTTCTCGCGGCGCAGCGCGAAGTAGCCGAGCGAGTCCCGGTCGCCCTGCTTGTCGAGCAGGGCGCGCAGCTGTTGCTCGTCCTGCTCGGTGAGCGGGTCGACGGCCTTGCGGGACCGGAAGGCGGCGTACAGGACGGCGAGCAGGAGCAGCGTGCTGAGCACGTTGATGACGACGTTCACCCAGCCGGGGGTGGTGATGCCCGCGAAGTGCTTGTCGTTCGTGGCGAGCGAGACGAGGCGCATGGTGCCGTAGCGCCAGCGGTCCAGGAACGTGGAGTGGTGGCCGTCGTGCGCGTGGTTGGTGACCGTCACCAGGAACGCGGCGAACAAGGAGGTCGCAAGGAGCCCGCCGGCCGCGACCGCGGCGGCGAGCTTCGGGTTGGACCGGTCGCCCTTCGCGTAGAACTCGTGACGGCCGATCAGGAGGGCCGCCACGAAGGCCGCGGTGAGTCCCAGCGAGATCCAGTTCTGGGCGTACTGCCGGATCTCCGCGAAGAACATGGCGAAGGTGAAGAGCAGCAGGAACAGGCCGCCGAGCACGAAGTTGAGGATCCATGCGGCGCGTTTGCGGCGCCGCATGGTGATCGCCAGGAACAGCGTGAACAGACCCGACGCGAAGCCCGCCGTCAGCATGTACGGCGTGAAGTAGTTCTCCGTGTTGTGGCGGCGCAGATCCTGGCCCAGGGAGACCCAGACGGCGCTGAGGAAATTGATGAACGCGACGGCCCGCAAGTACCAGACGGCGAAGGCGGCGCCGCGTCTGCTCGCCACGGCGTGCTTCTCGCGCCGGACGTCCTTGTCGTGACGGTCCTGCTGCTCGCGCTTGTCGGTTTCCCCGGCCGCAAATCCGACGTCTCCCATGAAATGGGATCCTATGGCGGCCCGGCGCGGGCCGCCTTCCGCCTAGGGGGCGATTTCCGGGTCAGCCTCAGGGTCTACCTCGGGCTCCGACTCATCCCCAGGTTCGGCTTCCGGCTCGGCGGCGGGCGCCTCGGGAAGCTCCGCCGCCAGGGCCGCCGCCGACTGCACCAGGGGCAACGCGAGCAGCGCGCCCGTGCCCTCGCCCGCGGTGACGCCCTGGGTGAGCAGCGGTTCGAGCGCGAGCCGGTCGAAGGCCTTGGCCTGTGCGGGCTCGCCGCTGGTGTGCCCGGCCAGCCACCAGTCGGGCGACCGGAAGGCGACGCGCTGGGCGACCAGGGCGCAGGCCGCGGAGACCACGCCGTCGAGGATCACCGGGGTCCGGCGCACCGCGCTCTGCAGCAGGAAGCCGGTGATGGCCGCGAGGTCGGCGCCGCCCACGGTCTGCAGGAGCTCCAGCTGGTCGCCGAGCACCGGGCGGGCCCGGCGCAGCGCGTCGCGGACCGCCGCGCACTTGCGCATCCAGGCCAGGTCGTCGATGGGCCGCCCGCCGCGCCCGGTGACCACCGAGGCGTCGGTGCCGCACAGGGCGGCGATCAGGGTCGCCGCGGGCGTCGTGCCGCCCACGCTGAGATCGCCGAGGACGACCAGATCGGTGCCGGAGTCCGCCTCCTCGTCCGCGATCGCCATGCCTGCCTGGAAGGCCTGCTCGGTCTCCTCGCGGGTCAGCGCGTCCTCGATGTCGATGCGCCCGGAGCCGCGCCGCACCCGGTGGGAGACCACCTCGGCGGGCAGTGCGTCCGGCTCGCAGTCGAGGGCCATGTCCACGACGCGTACGGGCGCATCGATTCTGCGGGCCAGGACCGCGACGGGGCTCTCGCCCTCCAGGACCGCCCGGACCAGTTCGTGCGCGCTGCCCTGCGGCCGCGCCGACACCCCGAGCTCCGCCACCCCGTGATCGCCGGCGAACAGCAGCACGCGCGGGCGCGCGATCGGCTTGACCGGAACTGACGACTGCGCGGCCGCAAGCCACTCGCCCAGCTCGTCGAGCCGGCCGAGCGCGCCGGGCGGCACGGCCAGGCGCTCCCTGCGGGCTTCGGCGTCACGGCGAACGCCGCCGTCGGGGCGCTCGATCAGATCGGAGAAGTCGTCGAGATTCAGCGAGCTCATTCGCCGAACAGTACCGGGGTGAATCGAACTAGGGATCTGACGGGTCGTCAGTCAAGGGTCGGTGAAATCTGACGGAGTGTTACGCCATGCGATGCACTGACTCCGGAGCGTCATTGCACCTCGCTCGGCGATCCCTTACGTTCCGGTTTGTATCGGATTGTCGTACTGCGTGAATTGCGCCTAGCTGCCCGTGTCGCACTCAGAGGAGCCACCTTCCGTGACGCACACCGTCATCGGCGTCAGCCCGTTCGGCGAACCCGACGCACGCCTTGCCACCGCCGTCAGCCGGGCCGGCGGGCTCGGCCTCCTCGACCTGGGCGCCGGTGACCGCCGTGCCCGCGAGGCGCTCGCCCTGGCCCGCCAGTGGGCGCCCGGAGCGTTCGGCGTCCGCGTCCCCGCCCATTGCGCCCTGCCGCCCGCCGAGCTGGCCTCGCCCGACGGACCGCACACCGTCCTGCTCGCCCCCGACGCACCCTGGCCGATCGGCCAGATCAAGGCCGAGCTCCCGGACGTACGGGTGTTCGCGGAGGTACGCAGCTCCGCCGAGGCCCTTGCCGCGGCCCGCGAGGGCGCCGTCGGACTCGTGGTGCGCGGCAGCGAGTGCGGCGGCCCGTGCGGCGAGCTGTCGACCTTCGTGCTCCTGCAGCGGGTGCTGCACGCCGTGCCCGACATCCCGGCCTGGGCCTGCGGCGGCATCGGCCCGCACACCGCGGCCGCGGCCGTCGTCGCGGGCGCGCGGGGCGTCGTCCTCGACGTGCAGCTCGCGCTCCTCGACGAGGCGCAGGTCAAGCCCGCGGTCGGCGCGCTCCTGCGGACCGCGGACGGCTCCGAGACGGTCGTCGTGGACGGCCGCCGCCAGCTCGACCGGCGCCGCCCCGGCCTCGCCGCCGAACTCCGCGAGGCCCGCCTGCCGCTCGGTCAGGACGCGTTCCTCGCCGCCCGGTTCGCCGACCGGTACGGCACGGTGGGCCGGGCGCTCGCCGCCGTCGAGGCGGGGATCGACGCGGCCGTACGGTCCGACGGCTCGGCCCTGCGCGGCGGTTCGGCCATGTGCCGCGCGCTCGGCACCGCGCTGCCCGTCGCTCAGGGCCCGATGACCCGGGTCAGCGACCAGGCGCGGTTCGCCTCGGCCGTCGCGGACGGCGGGGGACTGCCGTTCATCGCGCTCGCCCTGGCCGGGGCCCCGCAGACCCGGACCGTCCTGGAGCAGACCCGGGCCGCGCTCGGCGAACGCCCCTGGGGCGTGGGCATCCTGGGCTTCGCGCCCGAGGAGGTGCGTACCGCCCAGCTCGAAGCCGTACGCGAACTGCGGCCCACGCACGTGATCATCGCGGGCGGGCGGCCCTCGCAGGCGGCCGATCTCGAAGCCGACGGCATCCGTACGTTCCTGCACGTGCCCTCGCCCGGACTGCTCGGGCAGTTCCTGTCGGCGGGGGCGCGGCGCTTCGTCTTCGAAGGGGCCGAGTGCGGCGGGCACATCGGGCCGCGCAACAGCTTCCCGCTGTGGGAGGCGCAGCTCGCCGTCCTCGAGGACTTCCTCGATGCCACGCCGGACGTCGACCCGCAGGACCTGCAGGTCCTCTTCGCCGGCGGCATCCACGACGAGCGCTCGGCCGCGATGGTGGCCGCCCTCGCCACCTCGCTGACCGGGCGGGGCGTCGCGGTCGGCGTCCTGATGGGGACCGCGTACCTCTTCACCGAGGAGGCCGTCGACTGCGGTGCGATCCGGCCGCTCTTCCAGCGAGCGGTCCTTGCCGCCGAGAGCACCGCTCTGCTGCACACCGCGCCCGGCCACGCCACCCGCTGTGTGCCGAGCGCCTTCAGCGACGCGTACCAGCAGCTCAAGGACGAACTCCGGGAGCAGGGCGTGCCCGAGCGGCAGGCCTGGGAGGAGCTGGAGCGGCTCAACGTCGGACGCCTGCGCATCGCCAGCAAGGGCATCGAGCGCGTCGGCGACGAACTCGTCGACGTCGACGAGCAACGCCAGCTCAGCGAGGGCATGTTCATGGCCGGCGAGGTCGCCGTGCTCCGCTCCGAGACCACGACCATCGCGGATCTGCACCACCAAGTCGCCGACCGGGCAGCCGACTTCTACAAGCGGCGGACCGCCCTGGTGCTCCGTGCCGAGGCCGAGCAGGCCGTCGAGGCCGAGGTTCCCGCGACCCCGGAGTCGCTCGACATCGCCGTCGTCGGCATGGCCTGCATGTTCCCCGGCGCCCCCGACCTGCCCGCGTACTGGCAGCAGATCCTCAGCGGCGCCGACGCCGTCACCGAGGTCCCCGACAGCCGCTGGGACGCCACGCTCCACTACGGCGACGACGCCGAGGCCCACGACATCTCGGCCTCCAAGTGGGGCGGCTTCCTGCCCCGCATCCCCTTCGACCCGCTGGCCTACGGCATCCCGCCGACCTCCCTGGCCAGCATCGAACCCGTACAGCTGCTGGCCCTCGAAGCCGCCCGCCGGGCCCTCGCCGATGCCGGGCTCGACAAGCGGGACTTCCCGCGCGAGCGCACCTGCGTCGTCTTCGGTGCCGAAGCGGGCAGCGACACCTCCAACGCCACCACGCTGCGGACCGTCCTGCCCTCCTACGTCGGCCGCCTCCCCGAGGAGATCGCCGCCCAGCTCCCCAAGCTCACCGAGGACTCCTTCCCCGGGATGCTCGCCAACGTCATCTCCGGGCGCATCGCCAACCGCCTCGACCTCGGCGGCGCCAACTACACCGTCGACGCGGCCTGCGCCTCCTCGCTCACCGCCGTCGACGTGGCCTGCAAGGAGCTGATGAGCGGCGCCGCCGACGTGGCGCTGTGCGGCGGGGCCGACCTGCACAACGGCATCAACGACTACCTGCTCTTCTCCTCCGTGCACGCCCTGTCCCCGACCGGCCGCTGCCGCACCTTCGACTCCTCCGCCGACGGCATCGCGCTCGGCGAGGGCGTCGCCTGCGTGGTGCTGAAACGTCTCTCCGACGCCGAGCGCGACGGCGACCGCGTCTACGCCGTCATCAAGGGCGTCGGCGCCGCCAGCGACGGCCGCTCCCTCGGCCTCACCGCGCCCCGCCCCGAGGGCCAGCGCGCCGCAGTGGAACGCGCCTACGCACAGGCCCGCATCTCGCCCGCCGAGGTCGGCCTCATCGAGGCGCACGGCACCGGCACCGTCGTCGGCGACCGCACCGAACTCGGCACGCTCTCCCAGGTGTTCGAGGACGCGGGCGCCGAGCCCGGCAAGTGCGTCGTCGGCTCGGTCAAGTCGCAGATCGGGCACACCAAGTGCGCCGCCGGACTCGCCGGGCTCATCAAGACGGCCCTGGCCCTGCACACCGGCGTCCGCCCGCCCACCCTGCACGTCCGCGAGCCCAACACCGCCTGGTCCGCCACCAGCAGCCCCTTCGCCTTCCACCAGCGGGCCCTGCCCTGGGCCGAGCCCGCCGGGCAGCGCATCGCCGGGGTCAGCGCCTTCGGGTTCGGCGGCGCCAACTTCCACGTGGTGCTTCGCGGGTACGAGGCCGGGGCGCCGCCCCGCCAGGGCGCGGACGCCTGGCCCGCCGAGCTGTTCGTGCTCCGCACCGGCGCCGCCGCCGAGGAGCTCCTCAAGCTGTGCGCGAAGAACGACCAGGCGGGCCGCCCCTGGCGCCTGCGCGACCTGGCGCTCACTGCGGCACGACGGGCCGAAGGGCCCGGCGGACCGGGCATGCTCGGCGCGGTGGTCGCCGACTCGCTCGACGAACTCCCCGTCCTCGTACGCAAGTTGATCGACGGCGAGCAGGCGGCCGGGGTCTTCCCGGCCGGTGAGCCCGCACCGGAGCAGGGCGAGAACAAGGTCGCCTTCCTCTTCCCCGGCCAGGGCAGCCAGCGGCCCGGGATGCTCGCCGAGCTGTTCGCCGCCTTCCCCGAGACACAGCGGCACCTGCGCGGGATCCCGGCCGACGCGCTGTTCCCGCCCATGGCCTTCAACGACGCCCAGCGCCTCGCCCAGCGGGTCCGGCTCACCGACACCCGGTGCGCCCAACCCGCCATCGGCGCAGTCTCGTTGGCGGCGTACGACGTGCTCACCGGGTTCGGCGTACGCCCCGACATGGCGGCCGGCCACTCCTACGGCGAGCTGGTCGCCCTCTGCGCGGCGGGCGCCCTCGACCCCGCCGCGCTCGGCGGCCTGAGCCGGGAACGCGCCGAATCGATCCTCGCGGCGACCGGTCCCGAAGGCGCGGACCCCGGCACCATGGCCGCCGTCCTCGCCTCCGCCGAGGAGGTGTCCCGGGTCCTCGCTGAGACCGGCCTCGCCGACCAAGTGGTCCCCGCCAACCACAACGCGCCTGCCCAGACGGTCATTTCGGGCCCCACGGAAGCGGTCGCCCGAGCCGTCGACGCGCTGGGCGACGCAGGATTCTCGACCCGCCCGCTCCCCGTGGCCTGTGCCTTCCACAGTCCGCTCGTCGCCGGGGCGGTACCGCGCTTCGCCGGCGCCCTGTCGACGTACACCGTCCGAAGCCCCGAATTCCCGGTCTGGGCCAACCTCACCGGCACCCGCTACCCCTCGGACCCCGCCGGCGTACGCGTCCACCTCGCCGAGCAGATCGGGTCCCCGGTCCGCTTCACCGAGCAGATCGAGGCGATGTACGACGCCGGGGCGCGGGTCTTCGTCGAGGCCGGGCCCGGCACCGTCCTGACCGGCCTGGTCGGACAGGTCCTGGGCGACCGCCCCTACACCGCGATCCCGTTCGAGCCGCGCCCCGACGCCGGTCTTCGCGGCCATCTGGAGGCCCTCGCCCGCCTGGTGGCGGCCGGGGTCCCGGTCGCCGCGGGCCGGCTCTTCGCCGGGCGCGACGCGGTCCTCGCCGACCCGAACGCGGTGCCGAAGCTGCCGGGCTGGACGGTCGACGGCCATCTCGTACGCACCGCCGACGGCGCCCCGCTGCCCGGCGCGCTGCAACCCGCCCGACGCATCAATCCGTCCCTCATGCGCACTCCGGAGACGACTGTGAACAGTACGAACGGGAACGGCCAAGGTACGACCCCGAGCGGAGGCCCGGTCGACGAACGGGACGCCCTGCTCCACGAGTTCCTGCGCAACAGCCGCGAGATGGTGGCGGCGCAGCGGGACGTGCTCATCTCGTACTTCGGGGGGTCGGCGGGGGTGGCTCCGCCGGGGCAGGTGGTGTCGGCCGTAACGGTTGCGCCGGTCATGCCCGAGCTGGTGGCGACGGTCGTCGAGGCCGCGCCGGTGGCTCCCGCGGTGGTCGAGGCCGTGGTCGCGGCGCCGGAGCCGGCCCGGGTCGACGTGCTGCCCACGGTCCTCGCGGTGATCGCGGAGCGTACGGGCTATCCGGTGGAGATGATCGAGCCGGATCTGGACCTGGAGGCGGATCTGAGTGTCGACTCCATCAAGCGGACGGAGATTGCCGGGGAGTTGGGGCGGCGGCTGCTCGGGTCGGGGGTGGACCTTCGGTCGTTGCCGGACGCGGAACTGGAGGAGCTGACCCGGGCGCGTACCGCGGAGGGGATCGCCCAGTGGCTGCGGCCTCGGGTGGGCGGGGCTTCCGCCCCGGTCGCGGCGCCGGTCGGGGCTCCGGCTCCTGTACCGGTCTCGGGCTCGGTCTCGGGTGAGGCTCAGACCGTCCTCGCGGTGCTCGCGCAGCACGCGGGGGCAGGGCAGTCGAGCCCGGTGGCCCTGGCGGCACCCGAGGTCCCCCCGGCCGATGCGCCCGTCGATGTGGCGCAGACCGTGCTCGCGGTGATCGCGGAGCGTACGGGCTATCCGGTGGAGATGATCGAGCCGGATCTGGACCTGGAGGCGGATCTGAGTGTCGACTCCATCAAGCGGACCGAGATCGCGGGGGAGTTGGGGCGGCGGCTGCTCGGGTCGGGGGTGGACCTTCGGTCGTTGCCGGACGCGGAGCTGGAGGAGCTGACCCGGGCGCGTACGGCTGCGGGGATCACGGAGTGGCTGCGGGCCCGGGTGCCGGGCGGTGGTGCTCCCGCTGTCGAGGTCGTACGTGGCTCGGGGGAGCCCGAAAGCATCCCGGTGCAGGGGCTCCCCGAGGTCGCGGCCCCGGCCGTGGTCGAGCCGGCCGAGCCCGGCGGGTTCGAGCGGGCCGAGTCCGGCGGGTTCGCGTCGGACCCGGTCGAGCGGGACGAACTCTTCGAGTTCGAGGCCGACTTGGTCGAGCCGGAGGAGCACATCGGGTTCGAGCCGGACGAGCCCGTCGAGATCGTCCCGGAGGCGATCTTCGCGGATGCCCCGGAGCAGGACACGGACTTCGCGCTGCAGCCGCCGCTGGACGCTGAACTGCCACCGGTCGCGGACACGCCCGTCGCAGGCGAGCTCCTCCGGCCGACGACGCTCACCCCGGCCCCGGCCCCGGTGGTCGACGCCCAGCCGGAGGCCCCCGCGTTCGAGCCGGAGCCCGAGCCCGCCCCCGAACCCCTCTACGGCCGGGCCCCCAAGCGCTTCCTCCTTCGCCCCGTCCCCCTCGACCCGGCCCCCGCCCCCGGCGCCCACGCCGCCCGCGATCTGCGCGGCAAGCGGTTCCTCGTGGTCGGGGACGGCACCCCCGTCGCGCAGGCCGTCGTCACCCGGCTGACCGTCCTCGGGGCGCTCGCCAGGCGCGGCGAAGGAGAGCCCGACGAAGGCGCCCTCGACGGGCTGATCCACCTCGGCGCGCTCTCCGGTCAGGAGCCCGCCCTGCCCGCCGCCTTCCCCGTGTTCAAGGACGCGCTGCGGCGCAGCCCCCGCTGGCTGCTCGCCGCCACGCACACCGGGGACACCAGCGGCCTCGCCGGGTTCTTCCGTACGGTCGCCCGCGAGTACCCGGACACCGTCGCCCGCACCGTCGAACTCGACCCCGCCCGGAGCCCCGCCGACCAGGCCGAGGCCCTCGTCGAGGAGCTCCTGGCGCCCGACCGCGAGCCGGTCGTCCTGCGCACGGACGGCACGAGGCGCGGTCTTCAGCCGTACGAGACGCACCTCGGACTGCTCGCCACCGCGGGCTCGGGACCGGCCGGCACCGGCATCGCGGAGGCCGCCGTCCTCGGGCTCGGCCCGGAGTCTGTCGTCGTCCTCGCCGGTGGCGCCCGCGGCATCACCGCCCGCTTCGCGATCACCCTCGCGGCCGCGGCCCGCTGCCGCATCGAACTCCTCGGGCGTACGGAACTCCCGGACGGACCCGAAGAATTCGCCGACGCCCGCACCAAGCCCGAACTCCGCGCCGCCCTCGCCGCCCGCGGCGGCATGCGCCCCGCCGAGATCGAGCGCACCGCGTCCCGCATCCTCGCCCAGCGCGAGGTCGCCTCCACCCTCGCCGAGATCCACGACGTGGGCGGCCAGGCCGGCTACCGCGCGGTCGACCTGCGCGACGCGGAGGCCGTCCAGCAGGCGGTCAAGGAGACGTACGCGACGTACGGGCGCATCGACGGAGTCGTCCACGCGGCCGGCGTCATCGAGGACCGCCTGGTGGCCGACAAGGACCCCGACTCCTTCGAGCGGGTCTACGGCACCAAGGTCGACGGCGCCCGCACCCTCCTCGCCGCCCTGCACCGACTGCCCCAACTCCCGCGTTTCGCGGTCCTGTTCGGCTCCATCTCGGCCGTCTACGGCAACCGCGGCCAGATCGACTACGCCGCCGCCAACGACGCGCTCGCCCGTCTGGGCCGCCGCTGGCGCGAGGCCACCGGGAGCCGGACGCTCACCGTCCACTGGGGGCCCTGGGCGCCGACCGGCGCGCACGGCGGCATGGTCAGCCCGGAGCTGGGCCGCGAGTACGCGCGCCGCGGCATCGAGCTGATCGACCCCGAGGAGGGCGTGCTCGCCCTGCTGCGGGAGCTCGCCTGGGGCGAGGGGTACGAGGACGAGGTCGTCTACACCGCTTCGGGTTGGTGAGCCGCCGCGATGACACCTGCCGATGCGAGACCTGCCGATAGGGACCTGTCGACGTGAGACCTCAAGAACCCGTCGCCATCGTCGGGATGGCGGTGACGCTGCCCGGCGCCGGTGACCTGGAGACGTACTGGCGCAATCTCGTGGACGGCGTGGACGCCATCTCCGAGGTGCCGAAGGCCCGTTGGGACGCGGACACGTACTACGACCCGGCGGGCGGGCGGCCCGACGCGATCTACTGCCGGCGCGGCGGTTTCGTCGACGGCCTCGCCGACTTCGACCCGACGGCCTTCGGCGTGATGCCGGACTCGGTCCCCGGGACCGAACCCGACCAGCTGATCGCCCTGCGCACCGCCGCGGCCGCGCTCGCCGACGCGGGTGGCTCGCTGCCCGACGACCGCTCCCGGGTGGGTGTGGTCCTCGGCCGAGGCGGCTATCTCACCGACGGGCTCGCGCGGCTCGATCAGAGGGTCCGTACGTCCGGCCAACTGGTGCGTACGCTCCGGGAGTTGCTGCCCGAGCTCGGCGAGGAGCGGCTCGACCAGGTCCGTACGGCCTTCTCGGCGGCGCTCGGCGGGGCGGACAGCCCCGAGTCGGTGATCGGCCTCGTGCCCAACTTCGCCGCATCCCGCATCGCCAACCGCCTCGACCTGCGCGGCCCCGCCTACACGGTCGACGCGGCCTGCGCCTCGTCCCTGGTCGCCCTCGACCAGGCCATCGCGGAGCTGGCCGCGGGCCGCTGCGACGTGATGCTCGCGGGCGGTGTCCACCACTGCCACGACATCACCCTGTGGTCGGTCTTCAGCCAGCTCCGAGCCCTCTCGCCCTCCGGGCGCAGCCGCCCCTTCCATCGGGACGCGGACGGCGTGTTGATGGGTGAGGGCACGGGCGTGGTCGTCCTCAAGCGGCTCGCGGACGCGGAGCGCGACGGGGACCGGGTGTACGCGGTCGTACGCGGTGTCGGCGTCGCCGGTGACGGGCGCGCGGCCTCCCTGGTCAACCCCGACCCAGGCGGCCAGGCCCGCGCGGTCCGCCTCGCCTGGGCGGCGGCGGGCCTCGACCCTTCGGCGCCCGGTTCGCTGGGCCTCCTGGAGGCGCACGGCACGGGTACGCCCAGCGGGGACGGGGCCGAAATGGCCACGCTGGCCGAGGTGTTCGGGCGCTCCTCGTCCCCGGACGCGGTGATCGGCTCGGTCAAGTCGATGATCGGCCACACGATGCCTGCGGCGGGCGTGGCGGGTCTGGTCAAGGCGGCCCTTGCGATCCATCGGGGCGTACTGCTGCCCACCTTGCACTGTGAGGATCCGCATCCGGCGCTGCTGGAGACAAGGTTCAGGCCTGCTGCGCAGGCGCGGCCCTGGGAGGGGGAGGTCCGCAGGGCGGCGGTGAATGCATTCGGCTTCGGCGGGATCAATGCTCACGTCGTGCTGGAGGGGGTGGCAGGGGGAAAATCAGCCCCTCCGGCGTTTGAGGAGCGGGGTCCGGGGCGGAGCCCCGTGACGCTGAGGCAGACAAAGCCCATGGAGGTGGCCGAGCCTCCGGCTCTTCTGCGCCTGGCGGCAGCCACCCCGCAGGAGCTCGCCCGGCTCCTCGACGCGGACGATGCCGCGCTGCGGGCCATGCCCGCTCCCGGCGCCGACGCGGGCCCCTCTCGGGTCGCCATCCTGGACCCCACCCCCCGCCGCCTGGCCCTGGCCCGGAAAGCGGCAGCGCAATCCCGTGCCTGGGGTGGGCGCAGTGACGTATGGCTGGCGCCCGAGCCCCTGCTCGGACCCGGCGGAGGGAAGACCGCCTTCCTCTTCCCCGGCCTGGAGGCCGACTTCGAGCCGCGCGCGGACGACATCGCCGCCCACTTCGGGCTGGCCCGGCCCGACTGGCAGGACGCCCGCGTCGGCGATGTGGCCGAGCACGGTGCGGCCGTCGTCGGCCTCGGGCGGCTGCTCGCCGACGCGCTCGCCCGGACGGGCATCGCCCCGGACGCCGTGGCCGGGCACAGCGTGGGGGAGTGGACCGCGATGGTGGTCGGCGGGATGTTCGACGACGCCGAAGTGGACGCGTTCCTGAGGGACTTCGACCCCTCCGTGCTGCGCGTACCGGGCCTCGCCTTCGCCGCGTTCGGCGCGCCCGCCGAGCAGGTCGAGGCGGCGCTGCCCGCGTTCCCCGGAGCCGTCCTGTCCCACGACAACGCCCCGCGCCAGTCCATCGCCTGCGGCCCCCGCGACCAGGTCGAGGCCCTCGCGGAACGGCTGCGCGGCGAGGGCGTCCTGGGCCAGGTGCTGCCCTTCGAGTCGGGCTTCCACACGCCGATGCTGGCCCCGTACCTGGGCCCGATCGAGCAGGCCTCGCTCGGCTTCACACTGAGCCGTTCGCGGGTGCCGGTCTGGTCGGGCACGACCGCGGCCCCCTTCCCGGAGGGCGACGCCGCCGTGCGGGCCCTGTTCCTGCGCCACCTCCTGGAACCGGTCCGCTTCCGCGGCCTCACCAGGTCCCTGTACGACGCCGGCTTCAGGGCCTTCGTCCAACTGGGCACGGGCCAGCTCCCGGCCCTCGTCGGCGACACCCTCGCCGACGCGCCCCACCTGTCCCTGACCGCGAACTCGCCCCGCCACAGCGGGCTTTCGCAACTTCTCCGGGTGGCGGCGGGCCTGTGGACGTACGGCGAGGCCCCGGACTTCGACGCGCTCGATCCGACCTTTGATTCAGCCCGTCCGGCTCCTCACTCAGCCTGTCCGGCGTTTGAGGACACCGCCCGAAGGGCGGAAGGCTTCGCAGAATCTCGGGAAGGGGCGGGGAGGGGAACAAGAAGGCCCGACCCGACCCGCGCGGTACCGATCACCCTGGGCTCCAGCCTCGTCTCCCTCGACACGGCGACCCGCGACAACCTGCGCGGCGCACTCGCGAGGAGCGCCCCCGCAGACCGCGCCCAGGGCGAACTCGCCGCCGTGGCGGCCAAGTTCCCGGCCGCGGCGGAACTGCACGCACTGCTCACGGAGACGGCCCAGACCGCAGCGGCCCTCTTCGCCGCGGGCCAGGGCCAGGGCCAGGATCAGGGCCGGCCCCCAGCCGTGCTCGCGGCCCCGCCGGCCCCACCGGCGCCCCGCCCCGAAAGCCGGCCCCGGCCCGCCGGCCCCCTCCACATCTCCACCACGACCATGCCCTACCTCCTCGACCACTGCTTCTTCCAGCAGCCCCCCGACTGGCCCGACCTCGCCGACCGCTGGCCGGTCCTCCCCGCGACCACGATGGTCCAGCTCATGATCGACGCCGTGCCCGGACAGGGCGGGCGCGAGGGCGTCACCGTCGCCGTCGAGGACGCGCGGTTCCTGGAGTGGGTCGTCGCCGAACCCGCCGTCGACGTAGAGATCAAGACGCACCCCGCCGGCCCCGGCAGGCACACCGTCGAGTTCGGCCGCCACGCCCGCGCCACGCTGCGTACGGCGGCAACGTACGAGCAGCAACCGGCCGGCGCCCCCTGGCCGGTCCCCGGCGACGAGCGGCAACCCACCGTCTCCGCCGAGGAGATGTACGACGAGCGCTGGATGTTCCACGGCCCGCTCTTCCGCGGCGTCACCCGGATCACCGCCCTCGGCGACCGCCACGTCCGCGGCGTGCTCACCGCGCCCCCGGCGCCCGGCGCACTCCTCGACAACGTGGGCCAGCTGCTCGGGTACTGGCTGATGGCCTCCCGCAGCGACCGCACCGTCGTCTTCCCGGTCGGCATCAAGGAGCTCCGCCTGCACGGCCCGCACCCCGCCCCCGGCACCGCGCTCGACTGCCACATCCGGGTCACCGCGCTCACCGAGACCGTCCTTGAGGCGGACGTCCAGCTCGTCCGCGACGGCCAGGTCTGGGCCGAGATCCGCGGCTGGCAGGACCGGCGCTTCGACTCGCCGGAGCAGACCGAGGCGGTCAAGCGGAAGCCCGCCGAGCACACCCTGTCCGAGACGCAGCCCGGCGACTGGCAGCTCGTCTTCGAGTACTGGCCCGACCCGGCCTCGCGCGAGCTGTTCATGCGCAACCAGCTGGCCGGCGACGAGCGCACCCAGTACGCCCAGCACCCCCCGCGCGGCAAGCGCCAGTGGCTGCTCGGCCGGATCGCCGCCAAGGACGCGGTACGCCGCCACCTGTGGGCCCACGGCGAGCCGGGGCCGATCTACCCCTCCGAGGTCCGGGTCGTCAACGAGCCCAGCGGCCGGCCGCGCCCCGAGGGCGTGCACCGGCGGCAACTGCCGCCGCTGGAACTCTCGTTGGCGCACTGCGGCGAGGCCGCCGTCGCCCTGGCGCGGCCGCACGACGCCGCCGGGAACGGCGTCGGTGTCGGCATCGACATCGAGGAGATCGTGGAGCGCCCGGAGTCGACGTACGACGCCGTGCTCGCGCCCGCCGAACGCGCCCTGTTCCGCGAGTTCGGCGGCGGGCCCGAGTGGCTGACCCGGTTCTGGGCCGCCAAGGAGGCCGCGGCCAAGGCCGAGGGCACCGGGATGGGCGGCCGGCCCCGGGACTTCACCGTCGTCGCGGTGACCGGGGACGCCCTCGATGTCCGTACGCCCTCCGGCCGCGTACGCCGCGTACGGCACACGGTGACCGCCAACCCGCCCGGCCTGCCCGCCAGGACGTACGCCGTCGCCTGGACGGTCGGTACCACCGCCCCGGATGCCCCCACCGATCCCGCCGACTCCGCCGACTCCGCCGACTCCGAGGAGAACACCGCCCCATGACCAGCCCCGCGACCCGCACCACCCACTCCGTCGTCGGCGAAGACGCCGTACTCGCCGAGATCACCGAGGCCCTGCGTGCGGTCCTCGACGACGTCGAGATCGACGAGGACTTCCCCATCACCCTCGACACCCGCTTCGTCGAGGACCTGGACCTGGAGTCCATCGACCTCGTCACCCTCACTGGCGAGCTCAGGCAGCGCTACGGCGAACGCGTCGACTTCCCCGGCTGGTTCGCCTCGCTCGACCTGTCCGAGATCATCGGCCTGACCGTCGGGCAGCTGGTCCGCTACATCGCGGGGCGCCTGCAGTGACGAAGGTCGACGCGGGCGGCACCCGGCTCAACGTCGAACGCCTCGGGGACGCGGGGCCGGGCGCCGAGACCGTCGTCTTCGTCCACGGCATCGCCACCGACAACCTCACCAGCTACTACTTCACCGTCGCCCCGCACTTCGCCGAGGCCGGCTACGACGTCGTGATGTACGACCAGCGCGGCCACGGCCGCAGCGCCCGCCCGCCGCACGGCTACACGATCGAGGCCTTCAGCGGCGATCTCCGCGCGCTGCTCGACGAGTTGGGCATCCAGCGGCCCGTCCACCTCGTCGGCAACTCCTTCGGCGGCACCGTCGCCCTCGACTACGCCCTCGACCACCCGGACCGCGTCGCCAGCGTCCTCATGGTCGAGTCGGAGCCACCCACCGCGGCCTGGGCGCAGAAGATGAGCGGCCTGCTCGCCGGGTCCGCGTACAAGCTGCACGACGAGCGCACGCTGCCCTGGATCGAGGAGACGTACGGCCGCCACGAGGCGCGCCTCGTCCGCTGGGCGATGCGGCTCCTGCACGGCACCAGCGTCGCCGAGGACATCGCGGCCAGCCGCATCCCCGACGAGGACCGCTGGCGCGCGCTCGACGTGCCGGTGCTCGCGGTGTACGGCGCCGAGTCGGACCTCGCCGAGATGGCCCCCTGGCTGGAATCGCTGCTGCCACGCTGCCGCACGCTCGAAGTCGAGGGCCATGGCCACTCGGTCCTCGTCGGCACGCCGCAGACGGTGGGGCCGCTGCTCCTCGACTGGGTCCGCGACTCCCACAAGGAGCTGGTGGGCGCGGCGGAAAGGGGCGTCCGATGAGTCGCTTCCTCTTCGTCGTGCCGCCCCTCGTCGGGCACATCAACCCCGCCGTCAGCGTCGCCGCCGAGCTCGTGGCGCGTGGGCATCGGGTCGCCTGGGCCGGACTGCCGCGTTTGGTCGAGGAGTTGGCGGGGCCCGAGGCCGAGGTCTTCCCCTGTGACATCCCGGGTGTGGTGGAGCGGCCGGCCGAGCTGCGCGGGGCCGGGGCGCTGCAGTTCCTGTGGCAGGAGTTCTTCGTGCCGCTGGCCGAGGCGATGGTGCCCGGAGTGGAGCTGGCGGCGCGGGAGTTCCGGCCCGATGTGATCGTCGCCGACCAGCAGACCCTCGCGGGCGCGCTGGTCGCGGAGCGGCTCGGGATCCCGCTGGCCACGTCGTCGACCACGTCGGCGGAGTTCAGCCAGGCCCTGGCGAGCATGCCGAAGATCGGGGAGTGGATCGCGGGCCTCACCGCGGACCTGCGCCGCCGCTTCGGCGATCCCGCCCGCAGCCACGACCCCCGGCTCTCGCCCGACCTCGTCCTCGCCTTCACCAGCGAGGAGCTGGCGGGCGACTGCGAGATCCCGCCGCAGGTGCACTTCGTCGGCCCGGCCCTCACCCACCGGCCGGCGCCACCCGACTTCCCCTGGGCCTGGCTGGACGAGTCCCGCGCCACGGTCCTCGTCTCGCTCGGCACGGCCAACACCGACGTCGGGGCCCGCTTCCTGACCGAGTGCGCCGCGGCCGTACGCGCACGGGGCAGGCGGATCCAGGCGGTGATCGCCGACCCCGGCGGCGTACTCACCGACGAGTCCGACACCGATGTCCTGGTGCTGCCCCTGATCCCCCAACTCGCCTTGCTGGAAAGGGCGTCGGCGGTCATCAGCCACGCCGGCCACAACACCGTCGCCGAATCCCTGTGGCACGGCGTACCGCTGGTGGTCGCGCCCATCCGCGACGACCAGCCGCTCATCGCCGGGCAGGTCGTCGCGGCGGGGGCGGGCGTCCGGGTCCGGTTCGGGCGGGGCGACCGGCGCACGGTGGGGGCCGCGCTCGACGCCGTACTCGACGAGGACGGCTACCGCGCCGCCGCCCGGCGCATCGGGGACTCCTTCCGCGGGGCCGGCGGGGCCGCCGCGGCGGCCTCCCACCTCGAAAAGCTCGCCCTCTGAACCGGGCCGGCCCACCAGCCGGCCGCGTACGACCGGCCGATCAGCCACGGACGACCCGCCACCCAGCCAAGTACAGCGACAGGAGACCCCCGCCATGGCACAGACCGAGCAGGCCGCCCCCGCGTCCGCGGCCCCCGCGCCCCAGGACGTCGCCAGGAAGCGCCCCGCCTACCTCAGCGAACTGGCCCGCGGCACCGACCGCTTCCACGAGCCGCGCCGCGCCGACTGCCCCTGGTGCGGCTCGCACCGGCTCGGTGTCCGGCTGCGCACCACCGATCTGATCCAGCACAAGCCGGGCACGTTCACGGTCGACCGGTGCGCCGACTGCGACCACTCCTTCCAGAACCCCCGGCTCACCCCGGAGGGCCTGGACTTCTACTACCGGGACTTCTACGACGGCCTCGGCGGCAAGGAGGCCGAGAAGCTGTTCGGCGCCGAGTCCAGCACCAAGCGGTACCTGTCCAGCACCCGCGCGATGCGGACCCACATGGAGCCGCAGAGCTGGCTCGACGTGGGCACCGGACACGGGCACTTCCCCTCGGTGGCCAAGACGCTCCTGCGGCACACCAACTTCGACGGCCTCGACCTGAGCGACGGCGTGGAGGAGGCCGTCACGGAGGGCCGGATCCGCGAGGGACACCGCGGCTTCTTCCCCGAGCTCGCGGCCTCGCTCGCCGGGCGCTACGACGCGGTCAGCATGTTCCACTACCTGGAGCACAGCCGGGACCCGCGCGCCGAACTCGAGGCCGCCAAGACGGTGCTGCGCCCCGGCGGCCACCTGATGATCGAGGTGCCGGACCCCGAGAGCCGCTACGCCAAGCTCCTCGGCAAGTGGTGGTGCTCGTACTTCCAGCCGCAGCACCTGCACTTCGTACCGCTCGCCAACCTCCGCAAGGAGCTGGAGAAGTCGGGCTTCACGGTCGTCGGGGTGGAGCGCCGCGAGCCGCACATCCCGTTCGACCTGACCACCGCGGTCGCCCTCTGGCTCAACTGCCGCTTCCCCAAGGCGGACCTGCCCTGGCGGGCGAAGGCGGCCACGGCCTCCCAGCTCAAGGTGCGCAAGGTGGCCTGGTGGGCCGCCCTGCCGCTGCTCGCGGTCACCTACGGCCTCGACATGGTCCTGCCGCCCCTCATCACCCGCATGGGCTTCTCGAACGCGTACCGGGTGATCGCGCGCAAGAACCGCCGCCAGGCCCCTACCGGAACCTGATCAGGGTCACCGCCGGCGAGAACGAGCGGTACACCGGGACGCGGTGCTGGTGCTGGATGAGCCGGCCCAGCGTGCCGCGTCCCGGTGGCATGTGCAGGGCGCGCACCTCGGCGATGCCCGGGTGCGCCGAGTGCAGCTTCTGTCGCTCGTCGGGCGCCATCGACCAGTGCATCGGCGGGATGGTCAGGCTGCCGATGCGCAGCTTGCCCTCGCGGGCGAGCGAGGTGACCCAGCGGGGCATCGAGTCGAGGACGAGCACACCGCCGGGCAGCCGCTCGGCGCAGGCCGCGATGATCTCCCGTACCTCGGCGGGCTTCAGATACATCATCAGGCCCTGCGCGGTGACGATCGTGCCGCGCGAGGGGTCCTCGATCTCGTCGAGCCACGACAGGTCGGTCGCCGAACGCGCCACCACGCGGTGCCGGGGGTCGGCGGGCAGCAGCCGGCGGCGCAGCTCGGCGCCGTCCGGGAGCTCCACGCTCAGCCAGTCGAGCGTCCCGTTGTCGACGCGCCAGAAGCTGGTCTCCAGGCCCTCGCCGAGCGCGACGACGGTCGCTTCCGGGCGGCGGGCCGTGTAGTTGGCCACGGACCGGTCGAAGCAGAGCGAGCGCAGGCCCTGGGTCTGCGCGAAGAGCGGATGGGGCGGGCCCAGCTTCTCCTCGAAGGGGTAGTCGAGGCTGTCCACCAGCTGCACGGCGAGCGGATCGCGCAGCACGGCATCGGGCCTGCGCGCCTCGCACGCCCGGTTCCACAGGGTCCACAGCAGGGTCTCCGGCACGCCGTCCAGCTGGGGCCGTACGCGTTCCTCGGTGAGTGTCATGCAGAGCAGCCCATGCCAAGGGCGCCCACCGGGCAAGCCGACACGAGCAGGCGGGGGAGGGTGTCAGCCGCGCGGCTCAGGCTTCGAGGGCCGCCCGTTCGCCGTGGACGAGCTCGTACGCGTACGCCGCCACCTCGGTCTGCAGCTGCAGCCTGAACTCCGCGGCGTACGTCCGCACCTCGTGCCCGTACTCGGCCGTCCCCGCGCGCAGTTCGCGCCCGAACTCCGCGACGTCCGCGCGCAGCGCCGCGCCGTACTCGGCCGCGTACGCCACCACGTCGGTGCTCGCCGGAACTTCGAGCTCGCCCACCTCAGCCCCGCAGGGCGAGCGCCTGGCCCGCCACCACGAGCAGGACGTGCTCGCACTCCGAGGCGAATGCCGCGTTCAGTCGGCCCAGTTCATCGCGGAAGCGCCGCCCGGCCGCCGTCGGCGGGACCACCCCCGAGCCGACCTCGTTCGACACCGCGACGACCGTGCGCCGGGTCTGCCGGACCGCGCCGACCAGCTGCTCCACCCGCTCCCGCAGCGCCCGCTCGCCACCCGCCGCCCACTTGTCGTCGTCCCACGCGGAGACCTGGTCCATCGCGTCGGTCAGCCAGAGCGCGAGGCAGTCCACGAGCAGCGGGGGCCCGCTGTCCTCCAGGAGCGGCACGAGGTCGCAGGTCTCGGTCGTACGCCACGACGAGGGCCGGCGTTCGCGGTGCAGGTGGACCCGCGCCGCCCACTCCGCGTCGCCGTCGCGGCTGCCGCCGGTGGCGACGTACAGCACCTGGGGGAACGCCTCCAGGCGCCGCTCGGCCTCGACGGACTTGCCCGAGCGGGCGCCGCCGAGCACCAGGGTGCGGCGCGGCACATCGGGCACCTCGTGGTACTCGCCGACCACGAGGGTCGTCCCGTCGGGCACCGCGCGGGCGCCCACCGCGGCGAGCCTGCGGTGCAGTTCGGGGCCCGCGGGCACGTCGTGGTCCAGGTGCACCGCCACCACGTCCGTCGTCGCGGTCACCGCGCCCACGGAGCGCAGCCGGGCCAGCGCGTCGGGCCGTCCGACGACGTCGACGACCACCATGTCGTACGGCTCCGAGTCCTCGAGCCCGGCCGGCGCCGCCCCCGGCGGCAGATAGAGCAGCCGCTCCCCGTCCGGCCCGGTCACCGCATAGCCCGTGCCGGGATGGTCCATCGCCACCGCCCGCACCCGGTGCCCGCCGAGCAGCGCCAACTCCCGCCCGTCCGGCACCCGCCCGGCCGGGGGCAGCCCGACGGGGTGCTCGAGGGCGGGCCCGTCGTGCGGATGCGTGAGGAGCACCTGCCGTACGCCGCCCAGGGTGTGCCCCGCGCGCGCGGCGGCGAACGCGGCGCCCGGGGTCAGGTCGAGCAGCAGCACGCCGTCCACGAGCAGCGCGGTCGCCGCCCGTACGGCCTCGCCGAGGCAGGCGGCGCAGGTGGCGCAGGGGCAGTCGGGGCGGGGCAGGCCCGCGGGGGCGCCGGTGCCGAGCAGAGTCAGTTCCACGGGGACGATCCTCCCGCGTCGGCGCAGGTCTTGCGCGCCCGGATAGGCTGCAACCGGCAGGTTGATCCAGATCGCGGCTCCGGCCGGGGCCTGGCTCGCGGCTTCGGGTGGATCTTGCGGATCTTTGGGAGGCGGACATGGCGGCGTGGACGTGGCGGTTCGAGAACTCCGACGGGACGGAGGTCCAGCCCGCGGTGCAGCCCGAGGACTGGACCACCCAGGGCGACGCGGAGTCCTGGATCGGTGAGCAGTGGAAGGAACTTCTCGAGGGCGGCGCGGAGCAGGTCCGCCTCTTCGAGGACGACAACGAGATCTACAAGATGAGTCTGCGCGCCGCCGCGGACGTATAGCGCCCGCACCGAGCGGCCCCAGCAGAACAGGACGACCGGCGCCCGCCATGGGCGCCGGTCGTCCTGTTCTGCCGAGAAGCCGAACGGGTTACATCTCGCCGAGCGTGACCTCGGCGGTCTTGCCGCTGCCGTCCCGGGAGTAGCCGACCTGGACCTGCTGGCCCGGCTGGTCGGCGGCGAGCGCCTCCGACAGGGAAGTGATCGTGGTGATGGTGGTGTCGCCGAGCTTGGTGATGATGTCGCCGGCCTTGATGCCCGCCTTGTCCGCGGCCCCGCCCGAGACGACGTCGACCACCGCGACGCCGGCGGCCCGGTAGTCGTCGCCACCGAGCACGGTGCGTCCGGTGATGCCGAGCGCGGCCCGGCCCGAGTCGGTGACCTTGCCGTCCTTGACGATCTGGTCGGCGATCGTCTTCACCATCGAGGCGGGGATCGCGAAGCCGATGCCGGGCGCCGCGCTGTCACCCATCTCGGGGTCGGTGGCCGCGAGGGTGGGGATGCCTACGACCTCGCTGTCCATGTTCACCAGGGCGCCGCCGCTGTTGCCCGGGTTGATCGCGGCGGAGGTCTGCACCATGTTGCCGATGGTCGCCCCCGTACCCCCGCCGGCCCGGCCCTCGCTCACGGTCCGGCCCGTCGCCGAGACGATGCCCTGGGTGACGCTGGACGACAGCCCGAGCGGCGAGCCCATCGCCAGGACCAGCTGGCCGACCTCGACCTTCGAGGAATCGCCGAACTTCGCGGCCTTCAGCCCGCTCGGCGGCTCGTCCAGCTTGATGACGGCCAGGTCCTGCTCCGGATAGCTCGACACCAGCTTGGCGGTGAGGGCCTGCTCGCCGGTGGCGGCGGTGACCTTGAAGGCCTTCTCCTCGCCGACCACATGGGCGTTGGTGACGATGTGGCCCTTGTCGTCGAAGACGATCCCGGAGCCGAGGCTGTCGGCGGCATCGATCTGGACGACCGACGGCAGCACGTCCTTGATCACCCTCTGGTAGTCGCTCTGGACATCGCTCGCGTCCTTGCGCGCCGCGGCGGCCTGGGTGGTGGCCTTGGTCGCCGAGGAGCCCGAACCGGAGTCCGAGCAGCCGCCGAGCAGGGCCGTGGCGAGGGCGGCTGCGGTGAGGGAGGCCAGCATGCGGACATGACGCGCGCGAGATCGATCCATGTCCGGAGTATCACTTTCGCGCCCCGGGGTCGGCCTGCGGTGAGGGGCCGATCAGGTGCCGGTCAGGGTGCGGGTGACGAGGGCTCAGGTGCCGGTGACGGCGGCTCGGATGCCGGTCGCGGCGGGTGCCGTGGCCAGGAACTGCGTCGCCGCCAGCTCCCCGTACAGCGGGTCGCCGGCCACCAGCTCGGCATGGGTCCCCACCGCGCGTACCCGCCCCGCGTCCATCACCACGATCCGGTCCGCGAGCGTCACCGTCGAGAGCCGGTGCGCCACCACCAGGACCGTCACCTCCCGGGACACCTCGGCCACCACATCGCGCAGCGCCAGCTCATTGACCGCGTCCAGCTGCGAGGTCGCCTCGTCGAGCAGCAGCAGCCGGGGCTTCCTGAGCAGTGCCCTGGCTATCGCCACGCGCTGCCGCTCCCCGCCGGACAGCTTGGACCCGCGATGCCCGACCACCGTCTCCAGTCCGTCGGGCAGCCGCTCGACCAGGGCATCGAGTCTGGCCCGTACGAGAACGTCCTCGATGTCGGCCTCGGTCGCGTCCGGCGCCGCGAAGAGCAGGTTCTCGCGCAGGGTGCCGGCGAGCACGGGCGCGTCCTGCTCGACGTAGCCGATGGCGCCCCGGAGGTTGGCGAGCGGCCACTCCAGCACGTCCTTGCCGTCGACCAGTACGCGCCCGCCCGTCGCCTCGTAGAACCGCTCGATCAGGCCGAACACGGTGGTCTTGCCCGCGCCCGAAGGGCCGACGAAGGCGGTCATCCCGGGCCCCGGCACCTCGAAGCTCACCCCGTGATGGACGTACGGAAGGCCTTCGCGATACCGGAAGGTCACGTCCTCGAAGACGACGGAGGCAGCCGCCTCACCCTTGGGGACCTCATCGCCGTCCTGCGTGTCCTCGATCTCCAGCCGCTCGGCCTGCACGATCCGGGCGATGGCGGCGGACCCCACCTGATACTGCGAGGCCGCCTCCACGAGCCGGGACACCGGATCGATCAAGTAGAAGAGAAAGAGAAGAAAGGCGACCAGCGTCGAGATCGAAATCGCCCCCGACGCGACCCGGGCCCCGCCGATCCCCAGGACCGCCAGGAACGACACCTGCACGGCGAGCCCGACCGAACTCCACGCCACCGCCTGCCACTTGGCGGACCGCACCCCGTGCCGCCACGCCTCTTGCGCCGCGTCCTGCACCACGGCGGCCTCGCGCTGCTCGGCGCCGGAGGCCTTCACCGTGCGGAAGGCGCCGAACGCCCGCTCCAGGGCGGTCGAGATGGTGCCGACCGCCTCCTGTGACCGCGCGGTGGCCTGCGCGATCTTCGGCATCACCAGGGTCACCGCACCCCCGATCAGGACGATCACCCCGAGGGTGACGCCGAGGAGCACGGCGTCCATCAGCCCCATCAGTACGACCGTCGCGAGGAAGGTGAGCCCACCGGAGACCGCCGACACCACGGACTGCGTGGTGACCGCCCGCAGGAGCGTGGTGTCCGAGGTGACCCGGGACATCAGATCGCCCGGCTGGGTCCGCTCCACCTCCGGCAGCCGCAGCCGCAGCAACCGCCCGATCAGGGACCGCCGCGCGGCAAGCACGACGGACTCCGCGGTGCGCTCCAGGATGTACGCGCCGACCGACTCGATCGCGGTACCGAGCACCACGAGCCCGGTCAGCACCACCAGAATCCCGGCAACGGAATCACCCCCACCGAGCCGATCCACCAACGCCTTGGCGGCCAACGGCTGAGCGAGCCCGGTGGCGGCACCGACCAGAGTGAACAGGGCCCCGAGCGCGACGACACCCCGATGGGGCCGAAAGTGCCGGTACAGGGCCCGCCAGGTCTCGCGGGCGGAGAGCTTCGGGGGCTTTTCGGGGGAGTCGGGGGTCACGTGGGACAGGACGCGGAAAGCGGGGGATCTGCCTGACATCTGCGGCCCGTCCGCATCTCTTCAGCCTGTCCGGCGTTTGAGGACGAGGCCGAAGGCCGACGGGGGTCCGGGGCGCGAAATCAGCCCCGAACCCCACAAAGATGCATCAACGCGGCAACCCGCCGATAAGGCTCGATCCGCCCCGCCCGCTCCTCAGCCGCAAGCAGCACCTCCAGCTCACCGGAAGGCGGAAGCTCCGCCGAGTCCGGAGCCAGGTCCGAAAAGACCCGCACTCCGTACCAAACGGCAAGCGGCGCCCCGATCCCCGCGAGCGTCGAGATCAGCGCCTCGATCCGATCGGCCCGGGCCGGCAGCCCGAGCCGATTCGTGTACGCGACGGAGTCGAACGAGGAGAGCGCACCGGCCCAGTCCCCGGACAGCCCCGGCCGCATGGCCAGGGCATCCCCGTTCCGTACGAGCAGCGAAAGCAGCCCGCCGGGGGCCAGCATCCGCGCCAGCCCCGCCAGCATCGCGTCCGGCTCCTCGACGTACATCAGTACGCCGTGGCACAACACGACATCGAAGGATCCGGGCAGGAAGTGCACACCCGTCTCACGCCCGTCACCGAGCACGAGCCGGACCCGCTTGCGGATGCCCTCGGGCTCGCCGGCCAGCGCGGAACGGGCCGCGGCCAGCATCTCCGCATCCGATTCGATCCCGGTGACCTGGTGCCCGGCCCGCGCGAGCCGCAGCGCCTGCGTGCCCTGCCCGGCCCCGACGTCGAGGACGCGGAGCCGCTGCCCGAACGGGAAGCGGCCCGCGATCTGCTCGTCCAGCTGCCGGGCCACCAGCTCCTGGCGTACGACGTTACGCAGCCCTCCGAGGCCACGCAGCCAGCTGTCCGCACCCCCCGTGAAGCCGCTTGCGGTCAGGGCCGCTCTCCGCGCTTGACCTGCGGCTTGGGCAGGCGAAGTCGACGCATCTGGAGCGTCCGCATCAGGGCGTAGGCGACGGCGCCGCGCTTGGGCTCGTCCGGGAAGCGCTCACGGAGCTGCTTCTTCAGGCGGATCGCGATGCCGATCGAGTCGACGACGATCAGCACGATCACGAAGAGCCAGAGCAGCAGCGCGATGTTCTGCAGCTGGGGAATCCGGACCATGCTCAGCACGAGGATGATCACGGCCAGCGGCAGGAAGTACTCGGCGATGCAGAACCGCGAGTCGACGAAGTCGCGCGCGAACTTGCGGACCTTGCCCTTGTCCCGGTTCGGCAGATAGCGCTCGTCACCGCTGGCGAGGGCCTCACGCTGCTTGGCCATGTCCGCACGGCGGGCGTCGCGCTGCCGCTTCGCCGCCTCCTTGCGGTTGGTCGGCGTGCTGGCCACACTGCGGCGCTGAGACTGGGCCTCGCTGCGCTTGGGGGTGGGGCGGCCCTTGGGAGCCTCGGGGTCGCGGGGCTGAGTGGAGTCGGTCACCGGCGCCTTGGCGGCCTGGGCCTTCTCGTCCTTGGAACGGCTACTGAACACAAAACCCAAGGGTACGGGGTGCGGGGTGTGGACTGCAGCCCACGGGGGAACGATCCCGCAACGGCAGTCGTCCTTACAGGGACACAGGGGTGTCCTTAACGGGACACAAGGGTGGTTGTCGCGGTTGTTCCCAAGGGATCGCGGGTTTCCCCCCAGGGTCTCCCCGATGGTCATCTACACCCTGGGCCCTAGCCGCCGGGACGCCAGTCGTCCTTGGGGAGGAGCGCATCGGCGCTCGAACAGTGCGGTAATAGAGGCAGGGCCCGTACGCTGGGTTCTGTTGCAGTGCTGGAGCTGGAACGTCGTCGGGAACTGTCAGAAGGGGGCGCGCGAAGCCCATGAGCGGTGTCATGAAGCGTATGGGGATGATCTTCCGCGCGAAGGCGAACAAGGCCCTTGACCGGGCCGAGGACCCGCGCGAGACCCTCGATTACTCGTACCAGAAGCAGCTGGAGCTGCTGCAGAAGGTGCGCCGCGGCGTCGCCGATGTGGCGACCTCCCGCAAGCGCCTGGAGCTGCAGCTCACGCAGCTGAACAAGCAGTCCTCGACCCTGGAGGACCAGGGCCGCAAGGCGCTCGCGCTCGGCCGTGAGGACCTGGCCCGCGAGGCCCTGTCCCGCCGTGCCGCGCTGCAGCAGCAGGTCAGCGACCTGGAGACGCAGCACCAGACGCTGCAGGGCGAGGAGGAGAAGCTCACTCTGGCGGCCCAGCGACTGCAGGCCAAGGTCGACGCCTTCCGCACCAAGAAGGAAACGATCAAGGCCACGTACACCGCCGCCCAGGCCCAGACCCGAATCGGCGAGGCCTTCTCCGGCATCTCCGAGGAGATGGGCGACGTCGGCATGGCGATCCAGCGTGCCGAGGACAAGACGGCGCAGCTGCAGGCCCGGGCCGGCGCCATCGACGAGCTCCTCGCCTCCGGCGCGCTCGACGACCAGTCGGGCATGGCCAAGGACGACATCCAGGCCGAGCTGGACCGCCTCTCCGGTGGTACGGACGTCGAGCTGGAACTGCAGCGCATGAAGGCCGAGCTGGCGGGTGGCCCGACCGGTGGCCAGCAGGCGATCGAGGGCGGCGCGGGCCAGACTCAGGCTCAGCCGCAGCAGGACACCCCGCGCTTCGACAAGCAGTAGTCCCTGAAGGTTCTTGCACGTCCCTGACTCTGAGGAGAGCGTCGTGATCGTACGGATCATGGGGGAGGGGCAGGTGAAGCTGGCGGACAGCCACTTCGCCGAACTGAACAAGCTGGACGACGAGCTTCTCGAGGAGATGGAGAACGGCGACGGGCCAGGCTTCCGCCGCACGCTGACCCAACTCCTCGACAAGGTCCGCGAGCTCGGCGCTCCACTGCCCGACGACGCGCTTGAGCCGTCGGAACTGATCCTCCCGTCCCCGGACGCGACGATCGAAGAGGTCCGTGCCCTGCTGAACGACGACGGCCTGATCCCGGGCTGACCCACACCAGCACCGTGTGCCCCGCTCTCCCGACAGGGAGAGCGGGGCACACATCTTTCCTTTCAGCCCGTCCGGCGTTTGAGGACAATCTTTTCGAGCCGGCGGCAGCCTTACGGGAAGGGGCGGGGAGGGGCAAAATCAGCCCGTCCGGCGAGGACCGGGGGCCCGGGGGCGGCGCCCCCGCGACCCAAGCCGGCACAGTCCAGCCACCAGCCGGAGGCTAACGTTGCACACCGTGACCACCCTCGCGAGACCCCAGAGCTGGCTCAAGGCACACCCCCTCGCCCTGGACGCCACCCTCGCGGCCTGCGTACTCGCCTGCATGGTCACCGGCTCCTTCGTGGAGCCGCACGGCCCGAACGGCCCCTACTTCGGCCGCGCCCCCGACCGCCTCAGCCTCGTCCTGATGGCGCTGGGCTCGCTCGCCCTGGTCTACCGCCGCCGCGCCCCGATGCTCGTACTCGCCGCGACCAGCGCGGTCACCGTCATCGAGCTGATCACCGGCGAGCCCCGAGCCCCGGTCGCCATGTCCGCGGTCATCGCGCTCTACACCGTCGCCGCCTCCACCGACCGGCCCACCACCTGGCGGGTCGGCCTCGCCACCATGGCCGTGCTCACCGCCGTCGCCATGCTGGCGGGCCCGCTGCCCTGGTACTCGCAGGAGAACCTGGGCGTCTTCGCCTGGACCGGCATGGCCGCCGCCGCGGGCGACGCGGTCCGCAGCCGCCGGGCCTTCGTCGACGCCATAAGGGAGCGCGCCGAGCGGGCCGAGCAGACCCGCGACGAGGAGGCCAGGCGCCGCGTCGCCGAGGAGCGGCTGCGGATCGCCCGCGATCTTCACGACGTGGTCGCCCACCACATCGCCCTGGTCAACGTCCAGGCCGGCGTCGCCTCGCACGTGATGGACAAGCGCCCCGACCAGGCCAAGGAAGCGCTCGCGCACGTACGCGAGGCGAGCCGGTCCGCGCTCAACGAACTGCGCGCCACCGTCGGCCTGTTGCGCCAGTCCGGAGACCCGGAGGCCCCCACCGAGCCCGCTCCCGGCCTCGCCCGCCTCGCCGACCTGGTGGACACCTTCCGACACGCCGGGCTCCCTGTGGAGGTCGTACGCGCCGACGACGGCATGACGCTTCCGGCGGCCGTCGACCTGGCGGCGTACCGCGTCATCCAGGAAGCGCTGACGAACGTGCAGAAGCACGCGGGCCAGGATGCGAAGGCCGAGGTCAGCGTCATACGCGTAGGACCGAACGTAGAAGTCACGATCCTCGACGACGGCCCGCAACCGGATCCGAAGGCCAGAGCCAAGAGCGACGCCAAGTCCGACGCCAAGGCCGAAGCGGAGCCCGAGCCCGGCGGCGGCCACGGCCTCCTCGGCATGCGCGAGCGCGCCACCGCGCTCGGCGGCAGCATCGCGGTCGGCCCCCGGTACGGCGGCGGTTTCCGGGTGCATGCGATCCTGCCCCTCCAGCCGCGTACAGGGGAGAAGACATGACGATCCGGGTGCTGCTCGCGGACGACCAGGCCCTGCTGCGCAGCGCTTTCAGGGTCCTGGTCGACTCCGAGCCCGACATGGAGGTCGTCGGCGAGGCCTCGGACGGCGCCGAGGCGGTCCGGCTCGCGAAGGACGAGCGCGCCGATGTCGTCCTGATGGACATCCGGATGCCCGGCACGGACGGCCTCGCCGCGACCCGCATGATCAGCGAGGACCCGGCGCTCGGGCAGGTGCACGTGGTGATGCTGACGACGTTCGAGGTCGACGAGTACGTGGTGCAGTCGCTGCGGGCCGGCGCCTCCGGATTCCTCGGCAAGGGCTCGGAGCCCGAGGAGTTGCTGAACGCCATCCGGGTGGCCGCCGCGGGCGAGGCGCTGCTCTCGCCGACCGCGACCAAAGGGCTGATCGCCAAGTTCCTCGCCCAGGGCGACAGTTCGGACGGCAGTGGCGAAAGCGGGGCGCACGCGGAGCGGCTCGCGGCGCTCACCGGCAGGGAGCGCGAGGTCCTGGTCCAGGTCGCCGGAGGCCTGTCCAACGACGAGATCGCCGAGCGGCTCACGGTCAGCCCGCTCACCGTGAAGACCCATGTGAACCGCGCGATGGCGAAGCTGGGCGCCCGCGACCGGGCGCAACTCGTGGTGATTGCCTACGAATCGGGCCTTGTTCACCCGCGAGCGGACTGAACGCCACCCGCCCCGGCGTGGACCGAACGCCCCCGCGCGGTCTGCGTACACCGAAGGGTGGACCGATCCCGAACCCTGCGTACTGCGTCCGCAGTATGCGCCGGATAAGGAAAGGCACCTGGGAGCTAGGGATTGTGCCTCGCGCATGGCTGAGGGTGTAGGGGCGCCGAACTCCGCACCGGACTTCGCACCGGACGGCGCCTCCTGCCGCTCATGCCACAGAAGAGAGACCCCCACCCATGTCCTGGCTGTCCAGATTCAGCCTCGCCCAACGGGCCCTGGTCGGACTGATGTCGATCGTCGCGCTCGTCTTCGGCGCGATCGCCATCCCGCAGCTCAAGCAGCAGCTGCTCCCCTCCATCGAGCTTCCGATGGTGTCGATCATCGCGCCGTACCAGGGTGCCTCCCCCGACGTGGTCGAGAAGCAGGTCGTCGAGCCCCTCGAATCCACCCTCGACGCGGTCGACGGCATCACCGGCATGACCTCCACGGCGAGCGAGGGCAACGCCGTGATCATGGCCCAGTTCGACTACGGCCCCGGCTCCAAGCAGCTCGTCGCCGACGTCCAGCAGGCCGTGAACCGGGCCCGCGCCCAGCTCCCCGAGGACGTCGACCCGCAGGTCGTGGCCGGCTCCACGGACGACATCCCGACCGTCGTGCTCGCCGCGTCCACCGAGGGCAAGGACCAGCAGGCGCTCGCCGACAAGCTGGACCGCACCGTCGTCCCCGCGCTCGAGGACATCGACGGCGTCGCCCAGGTCACCGTCGACGGCGTCCGTGACCTCCAGGTCGCGGTCACCCCGGACGACGCCAAGCTGGCCAAGGCGGGCCTGACTTCGGCCGCGCTCGGCCAGGCCCTGCAGGCGGGCGGCGGGACCATGCCGGCCGGCTCCTTCGACGAGGACGGCAACAACCGCACCGTCCAGGTCGGCGGCGGCTTCACCTCGCTCCAGCAGATCGAGGACCTCCGCATCACCCCCGAGGCCAAGCCGGGGGCCGCGAAGGGCAAGCCCGCGAAGCCCGTCCGCCTCGGTGACGTCGCGAAGGTCGAGCAGGAGGAGGCCAAGGCCGACTCCCTGACCCGCACCAACGGCGAGCCCAGCCTCGCCGTGGTCGTCACCATGGACAAGGACGGCTCCGCGGTCGCGATCTCCGACGGGGTCAAGGACCAACTGCCCGACCTCCGCAAGGACTTGGGCAAGGGCGCCGACCTGACCGTGGTCTCCGACCAGGGCCCGGCCGTCTCCAAGTCGATCTCCGGCCTGACCACCGAGGGCGCCCTCGGCCTGGCCTTCGCGGTCCTGGTGATCCTGGTCTTCCTGGCGTCGATCCGCTCGACCCTGGTCACCGCGGTCTCCATCCCGCTCTCGGTCGTGCTGGCCCTGATCGTCCTGTGGACCCGCGACCTCTCCCTCAACATGCTCACCCTCGGCGCGCTGACGATCGCGATCGGCCGGGTCGTCGACGACTCGATCGTGGTCCTGGAGAACATCAAGCGCCACCTCTCCTACGGCGAGGAGCGCGAGTCCGCGATCCTCACCGCGGTCCGGGAAGTCGCGGGCGCGGTCACCTCCTCGACGCTCACCACGGTCGCGGTGTTCCTGCCGATCGGCCTGGTCGGCGGCATGGTGGGCGAGCTCTTCGGCTCCTTCTCCCTCACCGTGACGGCAGCGCTCCTTGCGTCGCTGCTCGTCTCGCTGACCGTGGTCCCGGTGCTCTCGTACTGGTTCCTGCGGGCTCCCAAGGGCACCCCCGAGGACGCCGACGAGGCCCGCCGCCTCGCGGAGGAGAAGGAGAACCGCTCCAGGCTGCAGCGGATCTACGTTCCCGTCCTGCGCTTCGCCACCCGGCGTCGCCTGACCAGCGTGGCCCTGGCGATCGTCGTCCTGGTCGGCACGTTCGGCATGGCCCCCCTGCTGAAGACCAACTTCTTCGACCAGGGCGAGCAGGAAGTCCTTTCCATCAAGCAGGAGTTGAAGCCGGGCACCAGCCTGGCCGCGACCGACGAGTCCACCAAGAAGATCGAGAAGGTCCTCTCCGGCCTCGACGAGGTCAAGGACTACCAGGTCACCATCGGCTCCTCCGGCTGGCTCGCGGCCTTCGGCGGCGGCACCGACACCAACCAGGCCTCGTACCAGATCACGCTCGCCGACTCGGCGTCGTACGAGGACACCCGCGACAAGATCGACGACGAGCTGGCCAAGCTCGACGGCATCGGCGACACCCGCATCGCGGCCGGCGACGGCTTCGGCAACCAGGACCTCAGCGTGGTGGTCAAGGCCGCCGACGCCGACGTACTGAACAAGGCCGCCGAGCAGGTCCGCGACGAGATCGCGAAGCTCGACGACGTCACCGACGTGCAGAGCGACCTGGCCCAGTCCGTGCCCCGGATCTCGGTCCGGGCCAACGACAAGGCGGCCGCCGCCGGCTTCAACGACACCACCCTCGGCCAGGCCGTCACCCAGGCGGTCCGCGGCACCACGAGCGCCAAGGCGATCCTCGACGACACCGAGCGCGACGTCCTGGTGAAGTCGGCGAAGCCCGCCAAGACGCTGGACGAGCTGAAGGACCTGAAGCTCGGCCCGGTGAAGCTGGGCGACATCGCGACCGTCAAGCTCGTCGACGGCCCGGTCTCCATGACCCGGATCGACGGCTCCCGGGCCGCCACCATCACGGCGAAGCCGACCGGCGACAACACGGGCGCGGTCAGCGCCAAGCTCCAGACGAAGATCAACGAGCTGGAGAAGAAGCTGCCCGAGGGCGCCACGGTCTCCATCGGCGGCGTCTCCTCCGACCAGGACGAGGCCTTCGCCTCGCTCGGCCTCGCCATGCTGGCGGCGATCGCGATCGTCTTCATGCTGCTCGTGGCGACGTTCCGCTCCCTCCTCCAGCCGCTGATCCTGCTGGTCTCCATCCCGTTCGCGGCCACCGGTGCGATCGGCCTGCTTGTCGCCACCGGTACGCCGATGGGTGTGCCGTCGATGATCGGCATGCTGATGCTCATCGGCATCGTGGTCACCAACGCGATCGTCCTGATCGACCTGATCAACCAGTACCGGGCCAAGGGTTACGGCGTGGTCGAGGCGGTCATCGAGGGCGGCCGGCACCGCCTGCGCCCGATCCTGATGACGGCCCTGGCGACGATCTTCGCCCTGCTCCCGATGGCGGCGGGCATCACCGGCGAGGGCGGCTTCATCGGCCAGCCCCTGGCGGTGGTCGTGATCGGCGGCCTGATCAGCTCGACCCTGCTGACGCTCCTCCTGGTGCCGACGCTGTACGCGATGCTCGAGCTCCGCAAGGAGCGCCGGGCCAAGAAGAAGGCGGCCAAGCGCGCCAAGAAGCTGGGCATCCCGGCCCAGCAGACCGAGGCGGAGCCCGCGCAGGTCTAGTGGGCAGTACGTCGATGGGGCGTCCCCCTCTTGGAGAGGGGGACGCCCCATCGACGTATCCGCAAAACGGCCCCTACAGGAACATGCCCGACGGCACGAACGCGGTCGGCGGCCGCATCCCGCGCAGACACACATAGGCCCCGGCGGTCACCTCGAGGCGGGCGGCGAACAGCACGTCCACCGCCCACTCCTGCTCGGCGGTGACATTGGCGACCGTCACCGTGGTGCCCGCGTCGAGACGAAGGAGCGCCGAGGTGAGCAGCCGGGCGCCGACCTGCTCGGTGGTCGCGACGACGGTGAGGACCTTCCCGTCGGCCCTGTCGAAGTAGCAGTAGCCACTGCCCGCCTCGTCGTCCGCGACCAACAGGCCGGCGCGGCGCAGGAGTTCGTCGTGGTCGGGGCCGTGCGCCCCGCCCCGCTTGAGCCGGTCGACGCCGTCCATGAGCTCCCGGTGCTCGGGACCGCCCACCAGCACCGGCCCGTCCGGAGCGGCGAGTCCCGCCGGATCGAGGGTCCCTTTGAAGCGCATCGCCGGATGCAGCGTGAACCCGGCACCCCGGTAGGCGCGCGCGGCCCGGGGATCGGGGGACCCGGAGATGATCCCGCGCGGACAGTCGGCGCCGTACGCCACGGCCCGCCCCAGTAGTGCCCGCCCAACTCCCTTGCCCTGCGCGGCCGGTGACACGACGAGGAGGGAGAGCCCCCAGGTGCCCTCGCGCTTCGAGGCGAGCGCGGCACCGAGGGGCTCTCCCTCCTCGTCGAAGGCGAGCCAGCAGCCGCCGGGGTCCGTGCGGACGAAGTGCCGGTTCAGGGCGACCTCACGGGCGATGCTCTCCGGAGCCGGCTCGGGATCCGGTGGCTCGCCGAGCGAGGCCCTCAGGGACTCGAAAGCGGCCGTGGCGATCAGTCGTACGGCTTCGAGGTCTTCGGCGGTGTCCCGCATGGGCCTGAGGATCATGCCCTCAAGCTACGGACAACGCCGAAGCCCCGAAACGTAATTTCGTACGTCCCTACGTCCCTACGTCCCTACGGCAGCGCCAGCATCCGCTCAAGGGCCAGCTTCGCGAACTGCTCCGTCTCCCGGTCGACCTCGATCCGGTTGACCAGGTTCCCCTCGGCCAGGGACTCAAGGGTCCACACCAGGTGCGGCAGGTCGATCCGGTTCATGGTCGAGCAGAAGCAGACCGTCTTGTCGAGGAAGACGACCTCCTTGTCCTCGGCGGCGAAGCGGTTGGCGAGGCGGCGAACCAGGTTGAGCTCGGTGCCGATGGCCCACTTGGAGCCGGCCGGGGCCGCCTCCAGGGTCTTGATGATGTACTCCGTCGACCCGACGTAGTCCGCGGCCGCCACGACCTCGTGCTTGCACTCGGGGTGCACGAGGACGTTCACGCCGGGGATCCGCGTCCGCACGTCAGCCACGGAGTCCAGCGAGAACCGGCCGTGCACCGAGCAGTGCCCGCGCCACAGGATCATCTTCGCGTCGCGCAGCTGCTCGGCGGTGAGCCCGCCGTTCGGCTTGTGCGGGTTGTAGAGGACGCAGTCGTCGAGCGACATCCCCATGTCCCGTACGGCGGTGTTGCGGCCGAGGTGCTGGTCCGGCAGGAAGAGCACCTTCTCGCCCTGCTCGAAGGCCCACTCCAGGGCCTTCTTGGCGTTGGAGGAGGTGCAGATGGTGCCGCCGTGCTTGCCGGTGAAGGCCTTGATGTCGGCGGAGGAGTTCATGTACGAGACGGGCACGACCTGCTCGGCCACGCCGGCCTCGGTCAGCACGTCCCAGCACTCGGCGACCTGCTCGGCCGTCGCCATGTCGGCCATGGAACAGCCGGCGGCGAGGTCCGGGAGCACTACCTTCTGGTCGTCCGTCGTCAGGATGTCCGCGGACTCGGCCATGAAGTGCACACCGCAGAAGACGATGTACTCGGCCTCCGGCTTGGCGGCCGCGTCACGCGCGAGCTTGAAGGAGTCCCCGGTGACGTCGGCGAACTGGATGACCTCGTCGCGCTGGTAGTGGTGGCCGAGCACGAAGACCTTGTCCCCGAGCTTCTCCTTGGCCGCGCGGGCGCGCTCCACCAGGTCCGGGTCGGATGCGGCGGGCAGGTCACCAGGGCAGTCGACACCGCGCTCGCTCTTCGGGTCGGCCTCGCGACCGAGCAGGAGCAGGGCGAGCGGAGTCGGCTGGACGTCAAGCTCTACGGGGGATTGGGCGGTGGTCACGACACGCACCCTTTCTTCTTCTTCCGCGGGCACACCCATGGTCTGGGCATGCTTTTCGTCGAATTGACGTTATCTATCATAACTGCTTCACGTCAGTTTGACGATGGCCATCGTGTCGATGTGACGCATTCCCCGGCGCACCGGCCTGGACGTTCCGGCGGCGCAGTGTGCGAGCATGAAGGTGCAGGAAAAGCTGCAGCAGAATCAGCGCGCCAGGCCCGGAATGAATCCGTGGCCCCGACGGTTCAACCAGTCGGCAAGCAGTCCGAACAACCCGGGAGACAAGCAGATGTCCGTATCGGACGAGAAGACCACTGTCAGCGACGGCATCCTCCTGTCCGAGGCCGCCGCGGGCAAGGTCAAGGCCCTGCTCGACCAGGAAGGCCGTGACGACCTCGCGCTGCGCGTCGCCGTCCAGCCCGGCGGCTGCTCCGGCCTCCGCTACCAGCTCTTCTTCGACGAGCGCTCGCTCGACGGCGACGTCGTCAAGGACTTCGACGGCGTCAAGGTCGTCACCGACCGCATGAGCGCCCCGTACCTCGGCGGCGCCTCGATCGACTTCGTCGACACCATCGAGAAGCAGGGCTTCACCATCGACAACCCCAACGCCACGGGCTCCTGCGCCTGCGGCGACTCGTTCAGCTAAGCCTTTTCGCGTACGCGGCCCACGGCGGCCGCGTACGCACGAAAGCGGCGGCCCCCGTGCACCGGGTGGCCGCCGCTTTCGCGTATGCCTCGCGTCCCTCTACGGCCTCACTTGCGAGGCACCACAGCTCCGTCGGAGCCGACCACCTTGCGGTCGCCCAGCGGCTTTTCGAGCGACACCGTCTTGGTGTGCTCCTTCGCGATCATGATGCAGTAGGTGCCCTTCTTCATCGGGGCCTCGTCCACCATGACCTGGACCTCGTCCGCGCTCTCCTTGGCGCTCGCGGTGTATTCGTTGCACGCGCCGCCCCAGAACTTCACGGTCAGCGACTTCCCGTCCGACTTCTCGCTCGTGCCGTACGACTCGACCTTGACGCTGCGGTGCTGCGGGGTATCCGGCGGGGTGTCACCCGGCTGCCCGCTCGTCGGCGGCTGGGAGGGCCCCGTGGTCGAACTCTGGGGCGCGGCAAGGAACTTGGGGTCCACCGCCGGGTGAGTGATGGTGAACGCCTTCTCGGCCCCGGCCGGCTTCACCTCGAACAGCCACGACGGCACCAGGGTCTGCCGCCCCTCCTCGAAGTGCACCGCGAGCCCGAACGTCGCACCGGACACGGTCACCGGCTCCGGCTTGGGCGCCGTGGTACCCGTATCGGGCGGGCAGGCCTCGTCCTTGCCCTCGCCGGGCGCGATCGCCGGATCGTCGTGCGGCACGGCGCTCGCGCAGCCGCCGATGCCCACGCGCCCGTCACCCGTCGCCGACTTGTTCAGGAGCTCCAGCGTCTTCTCCGCGCTGATGACGGGGTACGTCGCCCCCTTCACCGGCTTCGTCAACTGGCCGCTGCCACCCGCGAGTTGCCCGTCCGGGCCGACCTGGATCCCGGTCGACCAGCCGTACGTGGGCAGCCCGCCCACCTTCGGGTCGGCGTTCACCACCCGCATCGCGACGGTGGTCTGCGTCGCGTCCAGCTTCGCGTCGTCCTGGCCGACGGCCTTGAGCACGGGTGCCGCCGCGGCCTTCGCGACCGCCTCGCTCACCGGGTTCTGGCCGGCGCCCAGAGCAATGGACGGGCGATAGCACCGCTCGTCGCCCAGCTTGCAGTTGTCGGATGCGCCGCCCTTGAACGCGCTGAACGTCCAGCTCCCGGGCGCCTGCCGGGTCACGGTGAGCACCGGCCCGTCCTGCGGCTTGCCCACCGTCCAGTTGGTCCCGTCCGAGCGCGGCGTGCCCGACACCTTCAGGGCCTTGGCCAGCGCCGACACCTGCTCGGCGGTCACCTCACCCTGTGGCCGGTACACGGCGGCGGAGTCCGGCCCGTCCGGCAGCTCGCCGTCCGCCCGGTAGCGCGCCCCGCTCGGGTCGGGCTCGCCGGGCGCGATGCCCTCCGTGTGGCCGTCCAGCACCAGCGGGGGAGGGGTGCCGTCGCCCGCCGGGGCACCGGAGTCCGGCCGTCCGCCACCGCCGGCGGCGTTCGCCGCGAAGTACGCGCCCCCGCCGCCCGCGATCAGCACCGCGGCCGCGACGGAGGCGACAGCCAGCGGGGAACGCCGCCTGCGGGGTTCCTCTGGGGTCTGCTCGCTAGTCACCGCGTCACTCCTTCACCAACGACGGTCGTCCTGCCGTATGTCCTATCCCCTTTCGGGGGGACTGGCCATGGGACGAACCGGGGGAGCGTGCGGTTCCCTTCTTCTGCGCCCCTCAGTTCCCGAAGTCGTTCATGCCGTCCACGATCCGCGCCGACGTCGGCGGGACGACGACACCGTGGATGCGCGACGGGGAGACGGGGCCGGGCGTGGCCTCTCGAGCGGGCGTCCAGTGCGGCACCATCCGGGCGCAGTCCCCCTGCAGCTGCTTCAGCGTGAAATCAGCGGTCAGAGCGGGCTCGGGCAGCGCGATGTGCTTCGACATGTACGCACCGTACGCACGCCTCACCAAGATAAAAAAGGTCTACTATCGGGTAGTTTTGCCAGTTCAGCGATACTGGCCCGACCCGGTAGCGTGGAGTGTCAATCTCCCCCGCAGCCTCTCCGCAGGAGACCTCCGCGATGCGTATCGCAGTCACCGGCTCCATCGCCACCGACCACCTCATGACCTTCCCCGGCCGATTCGCCGACCAACTGGTCGCCGATCAGCTGCACACGGTCTCGCTCTCCTTCCTGGTCGACAACCTCGACGTCCGCAGGGGAGGCGTCGCCCCGAACATCTGCTTCGGCATGGGCCAGCTCGGCGGCAAGCCGATCCTGGTGGGTGCCGCAGGTTACGACTTCGACGAGTACCGCGCCTGGCTCGACCGGCACGGCGTCGACACCACCTCGGTCCGGATCTCCGAGACCCTGCACACGGCCCGCTTCGTGTGCACCACGGACGCCGACCACAACCAGATCGGCTCCTTCTACACGGGCGCCATGAGCGAGGCCCGCCAGATCGAGCTGCAGACCGTCGCCGAGCGCGTCGGCGGCCTCGACCTCGTCCTGATCGGCGCCGACGACCCGGAGGCGATGCTCCGCCATACCGAGGAGTGCCGCTCGAGGAACATCCCGTTCGCCGCCGACTTCTCGCAGCAGATCGCGCGCATGGACGGCGAGGAGATCCGCATCCTCCTGGACGGCGCCGAGTACCTCTTCTCCAACGAGTACGAGAAGGGCCTCATCGAGTCCAAGACCGGCTGGACCGACAAGGAGATCCTCGGCAAGGTCGGCCACCGCGTCACCACCCTCGGCTCCCGCGGCGTGCGCATCGAGCGCGTCGGCCAGGACCCGATCGAGGTCGGCGTGCCCGAGGAGGACGCCAAGGTCGACCCGACCGGCGTCGGCGACGCGTTCCGCGCGGGCTTCCTCACCGGCCTCGGCTGGGGCGTCGGCCTGGAGCGCGCCGCCCAGCTCGGCTGCATGCTGGCCACGCTGGTCATCGAGACCCTGGGCACCCAGGAGTACACCCTGCGCCGCGCCCACTTCATGGACCGCTTCACCAAGGCGTACGGCTTCGAGGCCGCCACCGAGGTCCAGGAGCACCTGGCGTAACCGGCGTGACTACGAGAGCCGGCGGACCACATAGGCCCACCCCTGGTCCGCCGGCTCCTCGCCGACGTACTCCTGGTTCTGCAGATGGCACCAGGCCCGGATGTCGAGCTCGGCGACCTCGTCGTCGGACAGGACCGTCACCGTGCCGCCGACCGGCACGTCACCGATGACCTTCGCCAGCTCGATCACCGGAATCGGACACCGCTCCCCGAGCGCGTCCACGACCAGCGACTGGGCCCGCGCCGGCCGGACAGCCGCCACCGGCGCCCCGAGCTTCTCCCGTACGGACCCGACAACTCCCGGAAGTACGGCCAGAAACTCCTCGACCACTTCGGCCGAGGTCCCCACGGGCAGCGAAACGCGGACATTCCCCTCGCTCAGCACCCCCATCGCCTTCAGCACATGGCTCGGGGTCAGCGTCGAACTCGTACAGGAAGAACCGGACGACACGGAGAAACCCGCCCGGTCCAGCTCGTGCAGCAGGGTCTCCCCGTCGACATAGAGACACGAGAAGGTCACCAGGTGCGGCAGCCGCCGCTCGGGATCGCCCACGACCGCCACGTCCGGCACCAGCTGCGGCACCCGCGCCCGGATCCGCTCCGTCAACTCCCGCAGCCGCACCGCCTCCTGAGCGGCCTCGGCATGCACCGCCCGCAGCGAGGCCGCGGCGGCCACGATCGCCGGCAGGTTCTCGAACCCGGCCGCGCGCCCCGACTCCCGCTCGTCGAGCGGCCCTTGAGCGGCGAACCGCACTCCCTTGCGTACGGCCAGCAGCCCGACGCCCGCGGGCCCGCCCCATTTGTGGGCACTCCCGGCAAGCAGCGACCAGTCACCGGCCACCGGCCCCCACGGCAGCGACTGCGCCCCGTCCACCAGGAGCGGCACCCCCGCCGCCCGGCACGCCTCGGCGACCTCCGCGACCGGCTGCACCGTGCCCACCTCGTGGTTGGCGCTCTGCAGGCACGCCAGCGCGGTGTCCGCGCGCAGGGCTTCGGCGTACGCGGCCACGTTGACGCGGCCCGACCGGTCCACCGGCACCTGTGTCGCCGCGCCGTCCCGGCTCTCATGGTCGGCGGCCGAATGGAGCACTGCCGAGTGTTCGACCGCAGACACCACCACATGCCGCCCGACACGCCGCCGTCCCGCGAGCGCGCCCGCGATCCCGGAGTGCACCGCGCGCGTCCCCGAAGAGGTGAAGACGAGCTCGTCCGGGCGGCATCCCACCGCCTGTGCGGCGGCCTCCCGGGCGGCGTCGAGCAGCAGCCGTGCCCGCCGTCCCTCCTTGTACAGCCGGGCCGGATCGGCCCATCCCTCGTCCAGCGAGGCGAGCAGCGCCTGGCGGGCAACGGGGTGCAGGGGAGCGGAGGAAGCGACGTCGAAGTAGGGCACGCCGTCACGCTACCGGGCGTCGCGGAGCGCCGGCCCGGGCCGCCCGAAGGCCTTCGCCGACTTACTGTCGGTATCAATCAAGGGACCGTCAGTTGCCTGCTCAAGCGCGGGATTCAGGCCGGATTCCACCCCTTCGGGTCGCTGCTCGGCGCGTTGGGCACCCTCCCCGCGCGACCCCAAATAGCGTCCAGTAGGGTTTGGTCCGCATAAACATCCAAACCCCTGCCCGTACAGGGACCGGAGCCCGACCCGCCAACGGCCGAGCCCGGCCGATCGGGCGAGACTCTCGGGAAGGCGCTACGTGAGTCCCAACGGCTCCGACCGCTCGTCGCGGCGCCCGATGCGGCGGAAGCTGCCGCAGGTGCTGACTGCGGGCCTGATCCTTGCGACCGCTACCGGTTGCGCATACAAGGACTTCCCCCGCCTTGGAATGCCCACCCCCGTCACGGAAGAGGCTCCTCGGATCCTCTCGCTGTGGCAGGGCTCCTGGGCCGCCGCGCTCGCCACGGGCGTGCTCGTGTGGGGCCTGATCCTGTGGAGTGTCATTTTCCACCGGCGCAGCCGCACCAAGGTCGAGGTACCTCCGCAGACCCGGTACAACATGCCCATCGAGGCCTTGTACACGGTGGTTCCGCTCATCATCGTCTCGGTGTTGTTCTACTTCACCGCACGAGACGAATCGAAGCTCCTCGGCCTCTCCGAGAAGCCCGCACACACGGTCAACGTGGTGGGCTTCCAGTGGAGCTGGGGCTTCAACTACGTCGAGGACGTCCCCGGTTCCGAGGGTGACGCCAAGACGAACAAGGATCTGGGAGCGATCCCGGACAAGTTCAAGAAGGACTTCCCGGCCAACGCCGGCGGCGTCTACGAGGTCGGCACGCCCGGCACGGACACCCGCGGCAGCAAGGAAACGGGCGCCAAGAGCCCCGGTCCGACGCTGTGGCTGCCCAAGGGCGAGAAGGTCCGGTTCGTCCTGACCTCGCGCGACGTCATCCACTCCTTCTGGGTGGTGCCGTTCCTGATGAAGCAGGACGTCATCCCCGGCCACACCAATGTCTTCGAGGTGACTCCGAACCAGGAGGGCACCTTCATGGGCAAGTGCGCCGAGCTCTGCGGTGTGGACCACTCCCGGATGCTCTTCAACGTGAAGGTCGTTTCCCCCGAGGAGTACCAGAAGCACCTCGAGGACCTGGCGAAGAAGGGTCAGACCGGGTACATCCCGTCCGGCATTGAGCAGACGGACCCGGCCAGGAATGCGGAGAAGAACCAACTGTGAGCATCCTCAATGAACCCAAGGGTGTAGCCGCAGCTGACGACTCGTACGAGAACGAGCTCCCGGTTCGGCGCAGGCAGCCCGGTATTGCCGTGATCAAGTGGATGACCACCACTGACCACAAGACCATCGGCACGATGTACCTGGTCACGTCGTTCGTGTTCTTCTGCATCGGCGGTCTGATGGCGCTCTTCATGCGCGCCGAACTGGCCCGTCCCGGCACGCAGATCATGTCGAACGAGCAGTTCAACCAGGCGTTCACGATGCACGGCACGATCATGCTGCTGATGTTCGCGACGCCGCTGTTCGCCGGATTCGCGAACTGGATCATGCCGCTGCAGATCGGTGCGCCCGACGTGGCGTTCCCGCGGCTGAACATGTTCGCCTACTGGCTCTACCTGTTCGGCTCGATCATCGCGGTGGCCGGCTTCCTCACCCCGCAGGGTGCGGCCGACTTCGGCTGGTTCGCCTACTCCCCGCTGTCGGACGCCGTCCGCTCGCCGGGCATCGGCGCCGACATGTGGATCATGGGTCTGGCCTTCTCCGGCTTCGGCACGATCCTCGGCTCGGTCAACTTCATCACGACCATCATCTGCATGCGCGCTCCCGGCATGACGATGTTCCGGATGCCGATCTTCACCTGGAACGTGCTGCTGACCGGTGTGCTGGTCCTGCTCGCCTTCCCGGTCCTGGCGGCCGCGCTGTTCGCCCTGGAGGCGGACCGCAAGTTCGGTGCGCATGTCTTCGACGCCGCCAATGGCGGGGCCTTGCTATGGCAACACCTCTTCTGGTTCTTCGGCCATCCAGAGGTGTACATCATCGCCCTACCATTCTTCGGAATCATTTCCGAAGTCATCCCGGTCTTCTCCCGGAAGCCGATGTTCGGCTACATCGGTCTGGTCGGCGCGACGATCGCGATCGCCGGTCTGTCCGTGACGGTGTGGGCGCACCACATGTACGTCACCGGCGGCGTGCTCCTGCCGTTCTTCTCCTTCATGACGTTCCTCATCGCCGTGCCGACGGGCGTGAAGTTCTTCAACTGGATCGGAACGATGTGGAAGGGCTCGTTGTCCTTCGAGACACCGATGCTCTGGGCCGTCGGCTTCCTGATCACCTTCACCTTCGGTGGTCTGACCGGCGTCATCCTGGCCTCGCCGCCGATGGACTTCCACGTCTCGGACTCGTACTTCGTGGTCGCGCACTTCCACTACGTCATCTTCGGCACCGTGGTGTTCGCGATGTTCTCCGGATTCCACTTCTGGTGGCCGAAGTTCACCGGCAAGATGCTGGACGAGCGGCTCGGCAAGATCACGTTCTGGACGCTGTTCGTGGGCTTCCACGGCACGTTCCTGGTGCAGCACTGGCTGGGCGCCGAGGGCATGCCGCGTCGGTACGCGGACTACCTCGCGGCGGACGGCTTCACCGCGCTGAACACGATCTCGACGATCAGCTCGTTCCTGCTCGGTCTGTCGATGCTCCCCTTCATGTACAACGTCTGGAAGACGGCGAAGTACGGCAAGAAGGTCGAGGTCGACGACCCGTGGGGCTACGGCCGCTCGCTCGAGTGGGCGACGTCCTGCCCGCCGCCGCGGCACAACTTCCTCACGCTGCCGCGGATCCGTTCCGAATCCCCCGCGTTCGACCTGCATCACCCTGAGATCTCGGCGATCGACCAGCTCGACGCCGGTCACGGTGACAAGGCGCTCGCCGGTGGCAAGGAGGCCGGCAAGTGAAGGTCCAAGGCAAGATGTTCATCTGGCTGGCCGTCTTCGTGCTGGCCATGGCCATCGTCTACGGCGTCTGGTCGAAGGAGCCGGTAGGCACCACGGCGCTCTTCCTCGCCTTCGGTCTCTGCATCATGATCGGCTACTACCTGGCCTTCACGGCCCGGCGCGTGGACGCCATGGCGCAGGACAACAAGGAGGCCGAGGTCGCGGACGAGGCCGGCGAGGTGGGCTTCTTCAGCCCGCACAGCTGGCAGCCGCTCGCGCTGGCCATCGGTGGCGCGCTCGCCTTCATGGGCGTCATCTTCGGCTGGTGGCTGATGTACTTCTCGGCGCCGATCATCCTGATCGGCCTGTGGGGCTGGGTCTTCGAGTACTACCGCGGCGAGAACCAGACGCAGTGAGCCGCTGACCCGTTAACACGCAGTATCGAAGAGGGACCCGGACACACCGTCAGATGTGTCCGGGTCCCTCTTTTGCCGCACTCGATGCCCCTCGTACGGGTCACTCGCCGCGCTGGAACTGACGGGCGTTCATACCGTGTGATCATGAATCACTCACCGCGAATCCGCACGGTTGTGAGTTGCACCTCGCTGGTGGTCGCCCTCGGTGCGGGGGCCACGGCCTGCGGCAGCTCCGACGGCCACCCGCTCTCGGCGAAGCCGTACGACGCGGCCGGCCAGATCGCCTTCAACGGCCCTGCCGGGACACAGAAGGCGGATCCGGAGAAGCCCCTGGAGGTGACCGCCCAGGGCAAGCACGGGCGCATCACCGATGTCACGGCCACCGACACCCTCGGCCGCTACGTGGCGGGCGAGCTGTCCGCCGACGGCAAGCGGTGGCACACCACGTCCCCGCTCGCCGCGGGCGCCCACTACACGGTGAAGGTCTCCACCGAGGACGAGGAGGGCTCCCCGGGCCGCAAGCTCCTGAACTTCGAGACCACGGCGGCCAAGAAGGCCCTGAAGGTCGAGTTCGGCCCTGAGTCGGGCACGTACGGCGTCGGACAGCCCGTCACGGCGAAGCTCTCCAAGCCCGTCAAGGGCAAGGAGGCGAGGGCCATCGTCGAGCGCTCCCTGACGGTGCGTTCGGAGCCCGCGACGCAGGGCGCCTGGCACTGGGTGGACAGCGAGACGCTGCACTACCGGCCCAAGGACTACTGGCCGGCCAACGCCAGCATCAATGTGAGCTCGCACCTCGACGGCATCAAGGTCAACGACAAGCTGTGGGGCGGCGAGTCGAAGCCCTTGCAGCTGAAGACCGGTGACCGGATCGAGGCTGTGACGGATGCCTCTTCGCACTACATGACCGTCTACCGCAACGGCGAGGAGATCAACTCCATGCCGGTGACCACCGGCAAGCCCGGCTGGGAGACGCGCAACGGCGTCAAGGTGGTCCTCGGCCTGGAGTACGTGGTCCGGATGACCAGCTCCGCCATCGGCGCCGCGGAGTTCTACGACAAGCAGGTCTACTACGCGACCCGGCTCACCGACAGCGGCGAGTACGTGCACGCCGCGCCCTGGTCGGTCGGCTCGCAGGGCTACGAGAACGTCAGCCACGGCTGCACCGGCATGAGCACGGGCGACGCCGCCTGGTTCTACGAGACGGTCAAGCAGGGCGACTTGGTGAAGGTCATCAACAGCTACGGCGAGGACATGCCGGCCTTCGGCAACGGGCTCGGCGACTGGAACATGCCCTGGAAGGAGTGGCGCGAGGGCAGCACCCTGCTCGCCGGCACCCGGGAGGGCCAGAGCCCCGTCGACATGGCGCGGCTCCGCCCGCAGATCTGAGCCCACCGCGTTCGCCACTGAGCCCGTACGCGCCGAGGAGGCGGTACGGGCTCAGAGGTGTGGTCAACATCCCAAAGGACTTCGGTGAGTCCGGTACGCGGGCGGCTGGGGGCTCAGGCCTCCACGGACAGCCTGCTGCGCAGCAGAGCGGCGAGCGCGGCCGCGAACTCCACGGGCTCGACGGGCAGCGTCACCGCGGCCTCGGCGCGGCTCCAGGTGGCCAGCCAGGCGTCCTGCGGGCGCCCGATGAGCAGCAGCACCGGCGGGGCCTGGAAGATCTCGTCCTTGAGCTGCCGGCACACGCCCATGCCGCCCATGGGCACGGCCTCGCCGTCCAGTACGCAGACGTCGATGCCGCCCTGGTCGAGTTCCTTGAACACCGCCGCCGGAGTCGCGCACTCGATGAACTCGACCTGGGGGACGTCCGCGGCCGGCCTGCGCCCCGTCGCAAGCCGTACCTGCTCGCGGGTGTTGGCGTCGTCGCTGTAGACCAGGACCGTGGCGGTCGGCTGCATGGTTCCTCCGTGACTGCGCTGTCTATCGGGGCGTGCTGGGTCTTGAACCGCTGGCCGGATGCTACTCCGTCCGACACCCCGTCAACACCGGTATGGACAGGCCTTCGATGGGCCATCCGGGCTGGACATGGGGCACGAACACTCCGAACGGCACCCCCCGGAGTGAGGGCGGGATAAGCGACCGACATAATGTCGGTCGTGGCGACAGCAATGACAGTAGACAAGGGTCACGCGCACCCGTCGGTCAATCGACCGAACCTCACCAGCGTCGGAACCATCATCTGGTTGAGCTCCGAGCTGATGTTCTTCGCGGCCCTCTTCGCGATGTACTTCACCCTGCGATCGGTTACGGGTCCCGATCACTGGAAGGAAATGGCCTCGAGCCTGAACTTCCCGTTCTCGGCGACGAACACCACGATCCTGGTGCTCTCCTCGCTCACCTGCCAGCTCGGCGTCTTCGCCGCCGAGCGCGGGGACGTGAAGAAGCTCCGGATGTGGTTCATCGTGACCTTCATCATGGGTTCGATCTTCATCGGAGGTCAGGTCTTCGAGTACACCGAGCTGGTCAAGCACGAGGGTCTCTCGCTCTCGTCCGACCCGTACGGCTCGGTGTTCTATCTGACGACCGGCTTCCACGGCTTGCATGTGACGGGCGGTCTGATCGCCTTCCTGCTGGTTCTCGGCAGGACATACGCGGCCAAGAGGTTCACCCATGACCAGGCAACTGCCGCCATCGTCGTGTCCTACTACTGGCACTTCGTCGATGTCGTCTGGATCGGCCTCTTCGCCACGATCTACATGATCAAGTAATCGGGCCGTCCGCCCGGACACCGGGCAATCGTTCCGAACACAGTCCAGAAGCATCGACGCAGAAGATCCTGACACCGGGGTAATCCGTGAAAAAGCTCTCCGCACGACGACGCCATCCGCTGGCGGCGGTCGTCGTCCTACTCCTCGCGCTGGCGGCCACCGGGGGGCTGTACGCCGCGTTCGCGCCGGCGGACAAGGCGCAGGCCGAAGAAACTTCCCAGTCCCTTGCCATCGACGAGGGCAAGAAGCTCTTCGCCGTCGGCTGCGCCAGCTGCCACGGCACCGGTGGTCAGGGAACCAGTGACGGCCCGAGCCTGGCAGGCGTCGGCGCAGCCGCCGTCGACTTCCAGGTTGCCACCGGCCGGATGCCGGCCCAGCAGCCCGGCGCCCAGGTGCCGAAGAAGAAGAACATCTACTCGCAGGCCCAGATCGACCAGCTCGCGGCGTACATCGCGTCGCTCGGTGCCGGTCCGGCCGTTCCCGAGGAGAAGCAGTACAGCCCCGACGGCGCCGACATCGGCAAGGGTGGCGAGCTGTTCCGCAGCAACTGCGCGCAGTGCCACAACTTCACCGGTGAAGGTGGCGCGCTGACGAACGGCAAGTTCGCGCCCAGCCTCGAGGGTGTGGACCCCAAGCACATCTACGAGGCCATGCAGACGGGCCCGCAGAACATGCCGTCCTTCCCCGACACGACGATGCCGGAGAAGGAGAAGCGGGACATCATCGCGTACCTTGACGCGGTCAATGGCGAGAAGACCGCGAGTCAGGGCGGGCTGAAGCTGGGTGGCCTCGGGCCCGTCAGTGAGGGTCTGTTCGCCTGGATCTTCGGTCTCGGCACGCTGATCGCAGTAGCCGTGTGGGTAGCCGCTCGGACCGCAAAGGCCAAGAAGTCATGAGTAGCCAAGACATTCCAGAAGAGAACCTGCCGAGCGAGCAGGACCAGGCGCACGACCTGGAGAAGCGCGCGGAGAACCCGTTCGCCGACCCCGGGCTGCCGCCCCACGAGCACCGTATCCAGGACATCGACGAGCAGGCCGCCAAGCGCTCCGAGCGCACGGTCGCGTTCCTGTTCACGCTGTCCATGCTGGCCACCGTTGGCTTCATCGCCAGCTACGTGGCCTTCCCGGTAGACAAGATCATCTACGTGTGGCCGATCGGTCACATCAGCGCGCTGAACTTCTTCCTGGGTCTGACCCTGGGCATCGCGCTGTTCTGCATCGGCGCGGGCGCGGTCCACTGGGCCCGCACCCTGATGTCCGACGTGGAGATGACCGACGAGCGGCACGCGATCGCGGCCGAGCCCGAGGTCAAGGCCAAGGTCATGGCCGACTTCAAGGCGGGTGCCGAGGAGTCCGGCTTCGGCCGGCGCAAGCTGATCCGCAACACGATGTTCGGAGCGATGGCCCTGCTGCCGCTCTCCGCCGTCGTCCTGCTGCGCGACCTGGGCCCGCTGCCGGAGGACAAGCTCCGGCACACCCGTTGGGCCAAGGGCAAGATGCTCATGAACATGAACACGAATGAGCCGCTTCGCCCGTCCGACGTCGCGGTCGGTTCGCTGACGTTCGCCATGCCCGAGGGCATGTCGGAGCACGACCACGACTTCCAGACGCAGATCGCCAAGGCCGCCCTGATGATCGTCCGCATTCAGCCGGAGGACATCAAGGACAAGCGCGAGCTCGAGTGGTCGCACGAGGGCATCGTCGCGTACTCCAAGATCTGCACCCACGTGGGCTGCCCGATCTCCCTGTACGAGCAGCAGACGCACCACGTCCTCTGCCCGTGCCACCAGTCCACCTTCGACCTCTCCGACGGCGCCCGAGTCATCTTCGGCCCCGCCGGTCACGCTCTTCCGCAGCTGAAGATCGGCGTGAACGAGGAGGGCTACCTCGAGGCGCACGGCGACTTCGAAGAGCCCGTCGGTCCTGCCTTCTGGGAGCGCGGATGAGCACCAACGAGAACGAGAACAGCAAGCGCAAAGCACCAGCCGGCGAGCGCGTGGCCGACTGGGCGGACGGCCGGCTCGGCATCTACGGCCTGGCCAAGGCCAACATGCGCAAGATCTTCCCGGACCACTGGTCCTTCATGCTGGGCGAGATCTGCCTCTACAGCTTCATCATCATCATCCTCACGGGTGTGTATCTGACGCTGTTCTTCCACCCGTCGATGAACGAGGTGGAGTACCACGGCAGCTACGTCCCGCTGCAGGGACAGCTGATGTCCGAGGCGTTCAACTCGACCATGCACATCTCCTTCGATGTGCGCGGTGGTCTGCTGATCCGGCAGATCCACCACTGGGCGGCGCTGATCTTCCTCGCGGGCATGTTCGTGCACATGATGCGCGTGTTCTTCACGGGCGCGTTCCGCAAGCCGCGTGAGATCAACTGGCTGTTCGGCTTCCTGCTGTTCGTCCTCGGCATGTTCACCGGCTTCACCGGTTACTCGCTCCCGGACGACCTGCTCTCCGGCACCGGTGTCCGCTTCATGCAGGGCGCGATCCTGTCCGTGCCCGTCGTGGGTACGTACCTGTCGATGTTCCTGTTCGGCGGAGAGTTCCCGGGCGGCGACTTCGTGGCCCGGTTCTACTCGGTCCACATCCTGCTGCTGCCGGGCATCATGCTCGGCCTGCTGGTGGCGCACCTGATCCTGGTCTTCTACCACAAGCACACGCAGTTCGCGGGCCCCGGCAAGTCGAACAAGAACGTCGTCGGCATGCCGCTGCTCCCCGTCTACATGGCCAAGGCCGGAGGCTTCTTCTTCCTGGTCTTCGGTGTCATCGCGGTCATCGCGGCGATCGCCTCGATCAACCCGATCTGGGCGCTCGGCCCGTACCGCCCGGACCAGGTGTCCACCGGCGCCCAGCCCGACTGGTACATGGGCTTCGCCGAAGGCCTGATCCGTGTGATGCCGGGCTGGGAGATCAACGCCTGGGGCCACACGCTGGTCCTTGGCGTGATGATCCCGCTGGCGATCTTCCCGCTGGTCCTGGTCGCGCTCGCGGTCTACCCGTTCATCGAGTCCTGGGTCACCGGGGACAAGCGCGAGCACCACATCCTGGACCGTCCGCGCAACGCCCCGACGCGTACCGCGTTCGGCGTCGCCTGGATCACGGCGTACATGATCATGCTCGTCGGTGGTGGAAACGACCTCTGGGCCACGCACTTCCACCTGTCGCTGAACTCGATCACCTGGTTCGTCCGGATCTTCTTCTTCGTCGGACCGGTCATCGCGTTCATCGCCACCAAGCGGATCTGCATGGGTCTGCAGCGGCGCGACAAGGACAAGGTGCTGCACGGACGCGAGTCCGGCATCATCAAGCGCCTGCCGCACGGTGAGTTCATCGAGGTGCACGAGCCGCTCGACGCGGAGAAGCTGCACACCCTCACGGCGCACGAGCAGTACAAGCCGGTCGAGATCGGCCCGACGGTCGACGAGAACGGTGTCGAGCGCAAGGTGAAGGGCACGGAGAAGCTGCGTGCCAAGCTCTCGCAGGGCTACTACGGGGAGGACAACCAGATCCCCAAGCCCACCACCGAGGAGTACAAGGAGATCACCAGTGGCCACGGCCACCACTGATCGCCGCTAGCAGCACCTGCGTCACCCGCAGTACCTGTTCGCCACAGCTCGGGGCCCCGTCCATTCGTTGGACGGGGCCCTTTGCTGTCGCCGGGCGCGGCTAGGCTGAGCGGGACACTTCATGCCGTACGAGACCAGGAGCTGCCATGAGCGCTGCGACCCCCGCTGGAGGCGACCACGCGGCGGGCCGTACCTGGCCCGACGTACTCAACGGCCTGCTCGACGGCCGGGACCAGAGCGCCGACGACACCGCCTGGGCGATGGACCGCATCATGCGCGGCGAGGCGACCGACGCCCAGATCGCCGGGTTCGCGGTGGCGCTCAGGGCCAAGGGCGAGACGGTGCAGGAGATTTCCGGTCTCGTACGCACCATGTACGCGCACGCCCGGACCATCGAGGTGCCCGGGCCGAGCGTCGACATCGTCGGCACCGGCGGGGACGGCGCCAAGACCGTCAACATCTCCACCATGTCCGCGATCGTCGTGGCCGGCACCGGAGCCAAGGTCGTCAAGCACGGCAACCGCGCGGCCTCCAGCGCGAGCGGTGCCTCCGACGTCCTGGAGAAGCTCGGCGTCAATCTGGAGCTCACCCCGCAGCGCGTCGCCGAGGTCGCAGAGGAAGCCGGGATCACCTTCTGCTTCGCGGTGAAGTTCCACCCCGCGCTGCGTCATGTGGCCGCGGCCCGCAAGGAGTTGGGGATCCGGACGACCTTCAACTTCCTCGGCCCGCTGACCAATCCGGCCCGCGTCAAGGCGCAGGCGACCGGCGTCGCCGACGCCCGGATGGCGCCCATCGTCGCCGGAGTGCTCGCCGAACGCGGCTCCAGCGCGCTGGTGTTCCGCGGCGACGACGGCCTGGACGAGCTGACCACGACCGCGACGTCGCGGGTATGGGTCGTGCGGGACGGGGCGGTGCGCGAGGAGGCCTTCGACCCGCGGGACGTGGGGCTCGACATCGTGCCCGTGGACGCGCTTCGGGGCGCGGACGCCTCGTACAACGCGGACGTGGCCCGGCGGTTGCTCGCGGGGGAGACCGGGCCGGTGCGTGAGGCGGTGCTGCTCAACTCGGCGGCGGCGCTCGTCGCCCTGGCGCCGACCGACGCGCCGCTGGCCGAGCAGATCAGGGCCGGTATCGCCAAGGCCGCCGAGGCCATCGACTCGGGGGCTGCCAAGCGGGCGCTGGACCGGTGGGTGGCGGCCAGCAACGCCTGAAACCTCAGCACCGTGTGACGCAGGGCGCAGTCCGGATTATGGACTGCGCCTTGCGCGTGCAAGATCTTCTGGCAAGATGCTGCACAGGTCATGAGTGACAGCGGTTAAGGCCCCGGCCCGCTGTCCGGCAACCCTCCGTCCGTGGCGGGGTGCCCCGGGTGAAGACCAGGCCGTAGGCAGCGAGGTCTGCGGCAAGCGCGGACCCCTGCACACCCTGGGGTCCTGGTCCTCAAGGGAGCAGTCTCGTGAGCAAGCGAATGCGATAGGGCTTTCAAAGCCCCTTTTCCGCACACCCTTTTCTCTCTTCAGTTCCTGCGCCGGCGCGTGGCTCCGCAGCCCCCGGTGCAGCGAATTCGCCTGCCTCACACGGGAGTTCGCCATGTCTGTTTCCACCTCTGCCACCTCCGCTGCCGCCTGCGTCGACTCCGCGGAGCCCGCCTGTGGCGAGCCGCTCGCGGTCCTCGGCCGCGATGTCACCGTCCCGCTTGTCACCGGCGGCGAAGTGACCTACGCGGCGCTCGACTACGCGGCCAGCGCGCCGGCCCTGCAGCGGGTGTGGGACGACGTGGCGGCGTACGCGCCCTACTACGGCAGCGTGCACCGCGGCGCCGGCTACCTCTCGCAGCTCTCCACCGACCTCTTCGAGAACGCCCGCAAGACGATCGAGGAGTTCCTCGGCTGCCGCCCCGGCGACCAGCTCGTCTTCACCCGCTCCACCACCGACTCGCTCAACCTGCTCGCCGCCGCGCTGCCCGCCGACTGCCAGGTCTTCGTCTTCGAGACCGAGCACCACGCCTCGCTGCTGCCCTGGCAGGACGCCCGCGTCACCTACCTGAACGCGCCGCGCACCCCGCAGCAGGCCGTCGAGACGTTGGAGCGCGCGCTCGCCGACCGCGACCCGTACGGCCCGGCGCTCGTGTGCGTCACCGGCGCCTCGAACGTCACCGGCGAGCTGTGGCCCGTCAAGGAACTGGCCGCCGCCGCGCACGCGCACGGCGCCCGGATCGTGCTCGACGCCGCGCAGCTCGCGCCCCACCACCCGGTCTCGGTAAGCGAGTTGGACGTCGACTGGGTCGCCTTCTCCGGCCACAAGATCTACGCGCCCTTCGGCTCCGGCGTCCTCGCGGGCCGTGCCGACTGGCTGCAGGAGGCCGAGCCGTACCTCGCGGGCGGCGGCGCCTCCAAGGCCGTGGCGCGCCGCACCGACGGCGGCGTGGACGTCGAGTGGCACACCACCGCGGCCCGCCACGAGGCCGGTTCGCCGAACGTCATCGGCGCGTACTCCATCGCCTCCGCCTGCAAGGCCCTCACCGAGGCCGGCTTCGACTCGCTCGTGGCGCGCGAGCAGCAGCTCATCGCGAAGGTCCGGGCGGGGCTCGCCGAGGTGCCCGAGGTCAAGGTGCTCTCGCTCTTCGGCGACGACGCGCCGCGCGTCGGCGTCATCTCCTTCGTCGTCGAGGGCTGGAACAGCTCGCACTTCGCTGCCGCGCTCTCCGCGGAGTACGGCATCGGCGTACGCGACGGCCTGTTCTGCGCCCACCCGCTGGTGCGCACCCTGCTCGGCAGCGACCCGCAGGAGCAGGGCGAGTGCGGCGCCCCGGAGGCCGCGCCCGGCGAGAAGTCGCTGAACGCGATCCGCGTGAGCTTCGGCGCGGGCACCCCCGACGAGCACGTCGAGCGTTTCGTGCGCGCCGTCGGTGAGCTCGTCCGCGACGGCGCCCGCTGGAACTACCGCACCGAGGACGGCCGTTGCGTCCCGGACACCTCCGCCTGACGGACCCGAACCGGCCTCAACGCACGGATGCCCCAACGAGTACGACTCGTTGGGGCATCAGTGCGCAGAGGTCAGGAGTCGAGGCCGATCGCGAACGCGGCCTCCAGGTCGTGCTGCGAGTAGGTCCGGAACGAGACATGGGTGTCCGTGGCCTGGACGCCGGGGATCTTGCTGATCTGACCCGGGATGACGTCCGCCAGGTCGTCGTGGGCCGTGACGCGGACCATGGCGATCAGGTCGTACGTACCGGTCACGGAGAACACCTCGCTGACGCTTTCCAGCGAGGAGATCGACTCGGCGATCTCCGGGATCCGGTCGACGCTGGTCTTGATGAGCACGATCGCGGTGATCACGGCTGGCTGTCTCCCTCGGTGGCCGTCCCTTGGACTTTCACTTTAGCCGTACGCAGATACCGCCCCCATGCGTAGAGGAAGCCGAGCGAGAAGCCCGCCAGGTGGGCCAGATAGGCGACACCCGGGCCGCTCGTGGCCCGCTGCGCCGCCAGCCACTGCAGGGCGACCCAGAAGGGCAGCACCAGCCACGCGGGAAAGCGCAGCGGCAGAAAGAAGAGGAAGGGGAACAGGCTCGTGACGCGGGCCTTCGGGAAGAGGTAGAGGAACGCGCCGAGCACCGCCGAGATCGCGCCCGAGGCGCCGACCAGGGTCTGTTCGGAGTCCGCGTTGGCGATGGCGTACACCAGAAGGGCCAGCGCGCCGCAGCCCAGGTAGAAGAGGGCGAATTCGACGTGGCCCATGCGCTGCTCGGTCATCGCCCCGAAGACGTACAGAAAGAGCATGTTGCCGAGCAGATGCAGCCAGCTGCCGTGCACGAACAGGGCGGTGACCGGGGTGAGGGCCGCGCGCGGTGAGCCGGCGAGCAGTTCGGCGGGGATCACGCCCCAGCGCTCGAAGTAGGCGCGCTGGGCGGCCACGAGGTGCTCGCCCGTGCCGTACACGGGGTTGAAGCCGGCGGCGGGGGAGAGCAGGAAGGCGGCACAGCACAGGACGATCAGGCCGTACGTCACCAGGGGGCGCGGCTTATCGATCATGAACAGATCCTGACGTAACGGGACCCATCCGTATAGACCGCCTCGCCGTGCCGGTGGCGTCCATGAGGCGCTTCGGCAGGCCGTAGGGTTACGGGGAGTACCAGCGCTGGAAACCCGATATACAGCGGGTACGGAATACGCGACACAGCGGGTACGGAATACGAGAAAGGCGCACTGCGACCATGACGGTTCCCCTGCCGACCGCCGAGACCCGGTGGCGCTGCACGCTGTGTGGCAATCTCACGCGTTTCGACGTGACGCGGTCCTCCAAGGTGGTGGAGTACGTCCATCTCGACCTGGCCGGAGACCCGAAGGTCGAGGAGCGCGAGGTGGTCAGTGAGACCATCGAGTCGGTGCGCTGCCGCTGGTGCAACGCCATGGACCAGGTGGAACTCGTGGACAGGCCGGGCGCGGGCTCCTGAGGGAGCCGGCCCGCACAGCAAGGGGTGACCGATTGTGGAGGCGGTTCCACAAGGTGGCAGCGGTGAGCCGGCCGCCGGTGCGGCCGACGGCTCCGCCGGGACGCGCGATGCCGTAGCGGCCCCTGGCGCCGCAGAGGTGTCCGATGCCGCGGAGGCGTCCGAGGTCGCAGAGGCGCACGAGGCGTCCGACGCGGCCGAGGCACTCGACCGCCCGCTGCCCGAAGGCGTACGCCGCCGGGTCGTGCAGATCGTCTCGGACGGCTTCGGCGGGCTGACGGTGTCCGAACTGCCCGCGCAGCTGCGCCAGTACGCACGGTTCACCCCCACCAGGCGCCTGAAGTTCGCCGGCAACGCCATGGCGGCGGCCCTGGAGACCGACCCGCTCTTCCGTCAGCGCATCGGCGAACGCCTCAGAGCGGCCCAGTCGGAGCTGACCGGGGCCCTCGACTCCGGTGCGCCGCCGCCGGCCGCGGATCCGCTCGATGTGGCGGCCGCGGCCTATGTGCTGCGCCCGGCCGGCTGGGTCAAGCTCGTGACCGCCGCGGGCGAGGAGGCTCAGCGTGCCGACGCCGAGCGGGTCGGCGAGGAGACCAAGGTCGAGCTGGAGCGGCTGCGCGCCGAACTGGCCGAGGCGCGCGGTCAGACCCGTACCGAGACCGAACGGCTGCGCGCGGAGCTGGAGTCGGTGAAGAAGGAAGCCGAATCGCTTCACCGCAAGCTGCGCGGGGCCCTCAGCGACGCCAAGCGCGGCGAGGCGGCCGCCCGGAAGGCCCTCGCCGAGGTCGAGGCCGTGCGCGCCGAGAGCCAGACCCAGCTGTCGGCCGCCGACAGCGAGACACGACGGCTCAAGGCCCGCCTCAGCGAGGCCGAGGCGGCGCTCGAGGCCAGCCGCAAGGCGGTGCGCGAGGGCCGCTCGATCGAGGACATGCGGGTCCGGCTGCTGCTCGACACGGTGCTCGAGTCGGCCCAGGGGCTGCGCCGCGAACTCGCCCTGCCGCCTGTGTCGGTGCGGCCCGCCGAGACGGTGGACGCGGTCGAGCCGGGGCGGATGAGCCCCAAGGACATCGCGGCCCGCGCCCTGTCCGAGAACGACCCGGCGATCCTGGACCAGCTGCTCGCGCTGCCGCAGGCCCATCTCGTCGTGGACGGCTACAACGTCACCAAGACCGGTTATCCGACCATGCCGTTGGAGAAGCAGCGGCTGCGCCTGCTCGGCTCGCTGTCCGCCCTCGCGGCCCAGACGGGCGCCGAGGTCACCTGTGTCTTCGACGGCGCGGAGCTGGCCGCCCCGGTGCTGCTCGCCCCGCCGCGCGGGGTGCGGGTGCTGTTCTCCAAGGCGGGTGTCACGGCCGACGAGTTGATCCGTCAGCTGGTCCGCGCCGAGCCGCCGGGCCGGCCCGTCACGGTCGTCTCGACCGACCGCGAGGTCGCCGACGGGATCGCGAAGGCGGGGGCGCGACCGGTGGCGTCCGCCGTGCTCCTGAAGCGGCTCACGCGCGGCTGATCAAGCGGCTCACGCGCGGCTGATCAGGTAGCTTCCGTGACGCTAATGGGCAAGTAGTCAACTCCTGGGCGGTATGCCCGATTTCGCGAGACCTTCACGCGACGTAGCGTCAAGTGGTCATCACGGCCTGTGCGTTGTTGGTAAAAGATGCGCCCGGCGGCGAGATTTTTCCCGCCGAGATTTGAACGATCACAACTCGGTCACTAATGTCTGGGCTCGAACCTTCGCTCGGTTGATCACCCATTAGGGGTGGCGGCGAGGGTCCCGCCCACCAGCTCAGCAGACCGGGGCTCGGTAGGCGGCCGAGGAAGAAGGAGCCGCCTTCGTGGCGTCCCACCGTCGACCGAAGCAGCCGAGCCGCACCCGCGTGACCGTGCTCACCGCGACTGCCGCCGCTGCCGTGGCCCTCACCTCGCAGGCCGCGCACGCGGACCCGAAGCCTTCCAAGAAGGAAGTGAAGGCGAAGGTCGACAAGCTCTACGAAGAGGCGGAGCAGGCCACCGAGAAGTACAACGGGGCCAAGGAGCAGCAGGACAAGCTCGAGGACCAGGTCGGCAACCTGCAGGACAAGGTCGCCCGCGGCCAGGACGAGCTCAACACCCTGCGCGACAGCATCGGTTCGCTGGCCAGCGCCCAGTACCGGACCGGCGGCATCGACCCCTCCGTGCAGCTCTTCCTCTCCTCGGACCCGGACACCTTCCTCGACAAGGCCTCCTCGCTCGACCAGCTGACGGGCAAGCAGGCCGAGTCCCTGAAGAAGATCCAGTCCAAGCAGCGCACGCTCGCACAGCAGCGCGCCGAGGCCGCGGACAAGCTCAAGGACCTCGAGGACACCCGCAAGGAACTGGGCGACAAGAAGAAGGAAGTCCAGGGCAAGCTCGCCGAGGCGCAGAAGCTGCTCAACACCCTGACCGCCAAGGAGCGCGCGGCCATGGCCGCCGCCGAGGACCGCGCAAGCCGCGACGCGGGCGACCGGGCCGACCTCGGCAAGGTGGGCACGGGCAAGGGTGTCGCGGGTGACGCCTTCGCCGCTGCCCAGAGCAAGATAGGTACGCCGTACGTCTACGGCGCCACCGGCCCCGGCTCCTTCGACTGCTCCGGCCTCACCTCGTGGGCGTACGGCCAGGCCGGCGCCTCCATACCGCGGACCTCGCAGGCCCAGGCCAACTACGGCACCCGCATATCGCAGAGCCAACTCCAGGTCGGCGACCTGGTGCTCTTCTACGGCGACCTGCACCACGTCGGCCTCTACGCGGGCAACGGCCAGGTGCTGCACGCCCCCAAGCCCGGTGCCAGCGTGCGCTATGAGTCGATCAACAACATGCCGTTCCAGTTCGGCGTCCGCGTCTGACGGACCCACCGGAGTGCGTACGAACCCCCTCGGCTTCCCCGTCGAGGGGGTTTCGTATGCCCGTCAACATGCCCTCCGAACGGGCGAATTCGAGGATCGTGTGCTGACCCCCGGGGCCGCTGCCGACCTGCGTCGACGGCGGGGCGGCCGTTTGTACGCATGCCGGGGTCTTTGGTCGCCTCGTAGTCGTACGGCTACTGTCTGCCGCTGATTCCCCCGAGCTGTCGGGGGACCTGTCAGCGGAAGGGAGCGGCTGCCCGTGGCGTCCCATCGCCGTCCTTCGCAGTCCGCCGGTCTGATCGGCCTCATCGGATCCGACCGGAGCACCCGCGTCACCGTCCTGTCCGCCGCGGCGGCCACCGCCGCGGCCGCGCTCGGCGCCGCACCGGCCACCGCGGACCCGGGTGACACCGCGTCCGAGACCCGGTCCAAGGTGGACCGGCTCTACGAGCAGGCGGAGCGCGCGACCGAGACGTACAACAAGGCCGACGAGCGCGCCGACCAGCTGCGCCGCCAGGTCTCCGCGGCCAAGGACAGCGTGGCCCGCGGGCAGGAGCGCCTCAACACCATGCGGGGCGCGCTCGGTTCGCTCGCCGGGGCCCAGTACCGCTCGGGCGGCATCGACCCGACGCTCGCCCTGATGCTCTCCGAGAACCCGGACAGCTACCTGGCCAAGGCCTCGACCCTGGACCGGATCAGCTCCCGGCACGCCGGTGAACTGGCCGGTCTGCAGCAGGCCCAGCGCATGCTCGACCAGGAGCGCGCCGAGGCGACCCGCAAGCTCGCCGAGCTGGAGCGGTCCCGCACCATGGTCGCGACCCAGAAGCGGTCCGTGGAGCGCAAGCTCGCCGAGGCCCAGCGGCTGCTCAACTCGCTGCCCTCCGAGGCCCGCGCGGCCTACGACCGGGCCTCGCGCTCCGGCCGCCCTGACATGCCCGCGATCGGCGGAGTGCCCTCCTCGGCGCGGGCCGCGGCGGCCATCGCCGCGGCGCGGCAGGCGGTCGGGCGGCCCTACGTGTGGGGCGCGAGCGGGCCCTCCGGCTTCGACTGTTCGGGCCTGACCCAGTGGGCCTACGGCCAGGCGGGCGTCGGCCTGCCGCGCACCTCGCAGGCGCAGCGGTACGCCGGGCAGCAGGTGTCCCTCTCCGAGGCGCAGCCCGGCGACCTCGTGGCGTACCGCGACGACGCCAGCCACATCGGGATGTACATGGGCAACGGCCAAGTGGTCCACGCGCCCTACCCCGGGGCGCCGGTGCGCTACGACCCGGTGGGCATGATGCCGATCTCCTCGGTCACCCGCGTCTGATCGCGAGTCCCCCGCCGATCGGGTCGAACCCCGGCCCGGACCTCGTACGATCGAGCACATGTCTGGCCGGTGGCGGGTGCGTGCAGGAGCAGCAGGGCTCTGTCTGAGCGTCCTGCTGCTCGGCACCTCCTGTTCCGCCGAGAAGCCCCCGGACCGCGATTCCACCGCCGTCCAGCGGCTGCTCGACCGGCGCGCCGACGCGGTGCTCGACCGGGACGGGGCGGCCTACCGGGCCACCGACTCGGGACCCCTGGCCCGCCGCGACGAGGCCTTCGAGAACCTCGAGCAGGTCCCGCTGAGTTCGTGGGACTACCAGCTGGACCACCTGACGCGTAAGGGCACCAGGGCGACGGCCGCGGTCCAGCTCCGCTACCGCCTCGACGGCTACGACCGTGCCCCCGTCGTCGCGTCGCGCACCCTCGATCTGGAGCGCCGTGGCGGCCGCTGGTACGTGGCCGCCGAGCGCCCCGCCGACAAGGCCACGCAGCAGCTGTGGGAGCAGGGCGAGGTGACGGCGGTACGCGGTGAACGCAGCCTCGTCCTCGGCGTCGGCCGTTCCGCGGAGCAGCTGCGCGGCTATGCGGATCTGGCCGACCGTGCGGTGCCCGCCGTGCAGGACGCCTGGGGGCCGGACTGGGCGCGGCGCGTGGTGGTGCTCGTGCCCGGTTCGGTGGACGGGATGGCGGGGCTGCTCGGGGCGTCGGCCGCGAGTTACCAGGGCATCGCCGCGGTGACCACGGGGGAGGCGGGCGGTTCGAACAAGGCCCCCGCGGACCGGATCATCGTCAACCCGGACGCGTACGACGTGCTCGGCGACTTCGGCAAGCAGGTCGTGCTCACCCATGAGACGACCCATGTGGCGACCCGGGCCGCGACCTCCGCCGCGACGCCGCTGTGGCTCTCGGAGGGCTTCGCGGACTGGGTGGGCTACCGGGGTTCGGGCCGCACGGCCGTGCAGGCGGCGCCCGAGCTGCGGCGCGCGGTGCAGCGCGGGGAGGCACCGGACGCGCTGCCGGGGGACGACGACTTCGGGTTCGCCGGGGACGCGGGGAAGCTCGCGCAGGCCTACGAGGGCGGCTGGCTGGCCTGCCGGATGATCGCCGAGCAGTGGGGCGAGCGGCAGTTGATCGACTTCTACCGGGCGGTCGGCGGGCACAAGCGGCGGGCGGGCGCGGTCGAGGGTGCGCTGCGGGACGTGCTGAAGACGTCGCCGGAGAAGTTCCGGGCGCGCTGGCAGGCCTATCTGCGGGCGGAGTTGGGGTCGGGGATCGGCTGAGGCCCGGGTCTCAGGATTCCAGCGTGGCGATCGCTTCGGTGAGCCACTTCTTCTCGGCGTTCCCGGTCGCTCTGGCGATCCGCAGCATGCCCTGCCGGAAGAGGTCGGGCTCGTCCTCGGCGCGTACCGGCCTGCCCTCCTCGTAGAAGAAGCTGGCCGGCGCGTTCAGGAACTCCTGGCGGCGGCGCAGGACCGCGGCCTGCTCGGCCCGTGACGGGAGGTGGCCGAGGAAGGCGAGCAGCGTGAAGAAGCGCTGGCCGTCGGTGATGTCGGCGTCCTTGGGGTGGCGCAGGTGGTCGAGGAGGGCGGCCCTGCCGGCATCGGTGAGGGAGAGGATGCGGCGGGGCGCCGCGCCGGTGCCCGGCTCGGTGCGCTGGTCGAGCTTGCCCGCCTTCACCAGGCGGGTCAGGGCCGGGTAGAGGGCGCCGTCGCTGACCGGGCGGACGTGGCCGCTGAGGCCTTGGATGCGGGCCTTCAACTCGTATCCGTGCAGGGGGTGTTCGTACAGGAAGCCCAGGATCGTCAGCTCCAGCACTCGTCGCGCCTCCCTCTTCTCGGCCTTGTCGGCGGCGTACCGGCATGATACCTCTGTTCGTGGTACCTCGAATCGAGGTATCGGGTGACGAGGGGGAGTCATGACAGGTGCCGAGCACCGCAAGCGGCTTGTCGCGCTGGCGTATCCGGTCTACTTCGAGCTCCTCGCGGGGGTCGCCGCCGGGATCATCAACATGGTCTGGGTGGCCCGGCTCGGCGGCCCGTCCGTCGCCGCGGTGGCGGTCGCGACGAACGTGGAGAACCTGCTGCTCGGGGTGGCCCTGATCGCCGCCTCGGGCACGACCGTGCTGGTCGCGCGGGCGCGCGGGGCGGGCGATCCCGGGGCGCTGCGCTCGGCGGTGCGCGGCGGCTGGGTGCTGTGCGGCGTGCTCGCGCCGGTCGTGGCCTGCGGCGGGTTCCTGGTGCGGGAGCCGCTCGCCCGGCTCGTGCTCGGGGGATCGGCGGGGCCCGAAGTGGCGCTCGTGGCCGGGTACTTCGCGATCTCGCTGCCGGGCATGGCCGTGTACTTCGCGCAGATCCAGCTCGACGGCGTGCTCAAGGGGGCGGGCGACACCCGGACGCCGATGCGGCTCGCGTTCCTGGCCAACGGGCTGATCCTGGTGCTCGATCCGCTGCTGATCCAGGCGTACGGCATCCGGGGCGCGGCCCTCGCCACCGTGATCGGCCGGGCGGTGGCGCTGTGCGCGGGGATCCTGGTGCTGCGCAGGCGGGGGCTGCTGCGGGTGGGGCGCGGGGGCTTCGCGGCGGCGCGCCGGACGCTGCGGACCGGGCTGCTGCTGGGGGCCGACTTCCTGGTGCGGATGGCGGCGACGCTCGCGCTGGTCGGGGTCGTGGGGCGGCTCGGGGCCACGTCCTTGGCCGCGTACGGGATCGCGACCAAGGCGATGTACGTCGCCACGATGGCGTTCTACGCGGTGCGGCAGGCGGCGTCCCTCCACACCGCGCACACACTCGGGGCCGGCCGCGACGAGCGGCGGGCCATCGGGCGACAGGTCCTGACGGTGTCCGGCGCGCTGGGTGTCGGAGCGGCGGGGCTGCTACTGGTGGGCGCGCCCGTGGTGCTGCGGGCCTTCGGGGCGGCGCCCGAAGTGGCCGGGGCGGGGGCGGTGTTCCTGCGCTGCCTGGGCCCGTACCTGATCCTGCTGTCCTGCTTCATCGCGCTCGGCGGCGTCTTCGAGGGCAGCGGCAGGGGTCCGGCGCTGCTGCGGATCACCGTGCTCGGGGCGGTGCTCCAACTCCCGCTCGCGTACGCCCTGTCGGGGCTCGGGCTGCCCGGGGTGTGCCTGGCGATGGCGCTCGCGATGGCCGTCCAGTGCGCCGCACTGGGGCTCCTGCTGCGGCGCGTCCCGCGTCAGGAGCCGAGCAGGGCGCTGTCCCGGGCGGCCTGAGCGGGCACCCGGCGCTCGCTCAGGCGCGGCTCGGTGACCGTCTGCCGCCACAGGGTGCGGCAGGCGATCAGGGCCGCGGCGGCCAGGAGCCCGTTGCGTACGAGCAGAAGCGTGACGCCCAGCGGATCGCTGACCGCCACGTGCGAGAAGAAGAGCGGGAACTCCAGGAACGTCACCGCGGTGGCACCCAGGACCAGGACCGCCGGCCGCGTCATCCGCCCGGCCCGGAACGTCAGGCACACCGCCGCGAGCCCCACCAGCCACAGCAGGTACTGCGGGCTGATCACCCGGCTCGTGGCGGTGAACAGCAGCACCGCCGCGAACGCCGCGTCGCACGGCGTGCTCGGCGCCCACGCCCGCGCCCTGAGCCGCCACAGCAGCAGCCAGCCGAAGGCGAGCACCGAAAGGCCCTGGGCGAGGGCGCTCACCAACGGGACGTACGGGCCGAGGAATTCCACCGAGCCGTAGTTGAGCTGCATCCAGCCCTGCCAGCCGAAGTGCCGCGCGACGTGGAACACCAGGGCGCCCAGGGACTCGACCTCGGTGCCCCGGTCCCGCTGGAAGTCCAGGAAGGCGAGCGCCCCCGGCATCGCCGCCGTGAAGGCGACGAGCAGGCCACCCGCCGTCGCGGCCGCCACCACCCAGGACCGGCGCGTGGCCCGCCCCTGTGGCGTGCCGATCAGGAGCAGCACCGGCCACATCTTGAGCAGCGCCCCGAACCCCGCGAGCGCCCCCATCGTGCGGGCCCGGCGGGCGCCCGCGAGCAGGCCCAGGACCGCGACCGCCGTGACCAGCAGGTCGTACCGCGCATAGGCCGTCGGCCCGAGCAGCGGCACGCCCCCGACCCAGACCCAGGCGCCCGTCCGCTGCTTGCCGGGGCGCCCGCCCGCGTACCGGAGGAAGCCGAGGACGGCGGCGTCGCACAGGAGGGTGAGGACGAAGAAGGCGGACGTGTAGGCGAGGAACGGCAGCGCGCCCGGGGCGAGCACGGCGAGCGCGGCCGCCGGCGGGTACTGCCAGGTGACGTCGTCGAGCGGGAACGTTCCTGTGCGCAGGATCTCGAACCAGCCCTGGTAGATGACCTCGACATCGCTGGTGACGTCCGGGCCCGGGAGCGTGAACACCTTGAAGACGCAGAGCAGCAACAGGGCTCTGGTGGCGACCCACGTCGCGAGGATCCCGCTGTCCGCTGTATCGAGCCTTACGCCCCTTGCGCCCGCCATGAGTTACCTCGTCCGATTAGTACGCGCTTGGCGGACGTCATGATGCCGGGGACCCCTCGGCGTCGGCGTGAGGCGCGGCCGTTGGGTGCCGTCCGCTGCCGCCCGGTACTGTCGGTGGCGATGCACAAGACCCTGATCGTGACCAACGACTTCCCGCCCCGCCCCGGCGGCATCCAGGCCTTCCTGCACAACATGGCGCTGCGCCTGGACCCCGAGCAGTTCGTCGTCTACGCCTCCACCTGGAAGCGCAGCCGCGAGGGCGTCGAGGCGACCCGTGCCTTCGACGCGGAGCAGCCCTTCACCGTCGTGCGCGACCGCACGACCATGCTGCTTCCGACGCCCCGTGTCACGCGTCGGGCCGTGGGGCTGCTCAAGGAACACGGCTGTACGTCGGTGTGGTTCGGGGCGGCCGCGCCGCTCGGCCTGATGGCGCCCGCGCTGCGCAAGGCGGGCGCGACGCGGCTCGTCGCCACCACGCACGGGCACGAGGCGGGCTGGGCGCAGCTGCCCGCGGCCCGGCAACTCCTGCGCCGGATCGGCGAGTCGACCGACACCATCACCTATCTCGGCGAGTACACGCGGTCCCGGATCGCCTCGGCACTCAGCCCTGAGGCTGCCGCGCGGATGGCCCAACTGCCGCCCGGCGTGGACGAGAAGACCTTCCACCCGGGGTCGGGCGGCGCCGAGGTGCGGGAGCGGCTCGGGCTCAGCGACCGGCCCGTGGTGGTGTGTGTGTCCCGCCTTGTGCCGCGCAAGGGGCAGGACACGTTGATCGAGGCGATGCCGGCGATCCTTGCCGAGGTGCCGGACGCGGTGCTCTTGATCGTCGGCGGCGGGCCGTACGAGAACGACCTGCGCAAGCTGGCCGCCGAGACGGGAGTCGCCGACTCGGTCCGCTTCACCGGGTCGGTGCCCTGGGCGGAGCTGCCCGCGCACTACGGCGCCGGTGACGTCTTCGCCATGCCCTGCCGTACGCGCCGTGGCGGGCTCGACGTCGAGGGGCTCGGCATCGTCTACCTGGAGGCGTCCGCGACCGGGCTGCCCGTGGTCGCCGGTGACTCGGGCGGGGCGCCGGACGCGGTGCTCGACGGGGAGACCGGCTGGGTGGTGCGCGGCGGACACCCCGAGGAGTCCGCGGAGCGGATCGTGGCCCTGCTGGGGGACCCGGAGCTGCGCAAGCGGATGGGGGAGCGGGGCCGGGAGTGGGTCGAGGAGAAGTGGCGCTGGGATCTGCTGGCCGAGCGCTTGAAGGAGCTGCTTTAGCCCTGTGCGAGGCGCTGCCTCAGCCATGCGTAAGGGGCTCACGCCAATGGCGTGAGCCCCTTACTGCGTTCAGCCTCGGTACTGGGGGATCAGCCTCGGTATCGGGGGATCAGCCGCGGTAGAGCGCCTCGACCTCATCCGCGTAATCCTTCGCCACCACATTCCGCTTGAGCTTCAGAGACGGTGTGAGGTGGCCGGACTCCTCCGTGAACTGCGAGGCCAGGATGCGGAATTTGCGTACCGACTCCGCCTTGGACACCGCGGCGTTCCCGTCGTCGATCGCGCTCTGGACGGTGGCAAGCAGCTCCGGGTCGTCGCGCAGCTCGACCGCCGTGGTCCCCGACTTGCCGTGCTCGGCGGCCCAGCGCTCCAGGAACTCCTCGTCCAGGGTGACCAGGGCGCCGACGAACGGCCGTCCGTCGCCGACCACCATGCACTCGGCGACCAGCGCGTGCGCGCGGATGCGGTCCTCGATCACCGCGGGGGCGACGTTCTTGCCGCCGGCGGTGACGATGATCTCCTTCTTGCGGCCGGTGATCGCGAGGTAGCCGTCCTCGTCGAGCGTGCCGATGTCCCCGGTGTGGAACCAGCCGTCGGCCAGCGCTTCCGCCGTCGCCGCCTCGTTGTTCCAGTAGCCCTTGAACAGGTGCTCGCCGTGCAGCAGCACCTCGCCGTCGTCGGCGATCCGCACCACGGAGCCGGGCAGCGGCTGCCCGACCGTGCCGATCTTCTGCCGGTCCCACGGGTTGAACGCCGTGGCCGCACAGGACTCGGTCAGGCCGTAGCCCTCCAGGACGGTGAAGCCGATGCCGCGGAAGAAGTGCCCGAGCCGCTCACCCAGCGGCGCACCACCGGAGATCGCGTACTCGCCACGGCCGCCGAGCACCGCGCGCAGCTTGCTGTAGACGAGCTTGTCGAACGTCTTGTACTTGAGCTTCAGGCCGAAGGACGGGCCCGAGGGGGTGTCGAGCGCGCGGCTGTACGCGATCGCCGTGTCCGCCGCCTTGTCGAAGATCTTGCCCTTGCCGTCGGCCTGCGCCTTGGCGCGCGCCGAGTTGTAGACCTTCTCGAAGACGCGCGGCACACCGAGGATCAACGTCGGCCGGAAGGAGGCCAGTTCATCGGTGAGGTTCTTGATGTCCGGTACGTGCCCGAGCTTGATCGGCGCCATCATCGGAGCCACCTGCACCAGGCGGCCGAAGACGTGCGCGAGCGGCAGGAAGAGCAGCACCGAGCACTCGCCAGTACGGAACAGCGGGCGCAGGCGCTCCACGATGTTGCCGCACTCCGCGAAGAAGCTGCGGTGGGTCAGCACACAGCCCTTGGGGCGGCCCGTGGTGCCCGAGGTGTAGACGATCGTCGCCGGGTCGTCGGCCTTCGCGAGGGAGCCGCGCTCCTCGACCGTCTCGTCGCCGACGTCCGCGCCGAGGCGCCGCAGCTCCTCGATCGCGCCGGGGCCGTCGTGCGTCTCGATCTGCCAGACGTTCTTCAGTGCGGGCAGCCGGTCGTGCACCGAGGCGACCGCCGCGGCGTGCGCGTCCAGCTCCACCAGGCAGGCCACCGCGCCCGAGTCGCCGAGGATCCACTGGACCTGCTCCGCCGAGCTGGTCTCGTACACCGGAACCGTGACCGCGCCCGCACTCCAGATCGCGAAGTCGAGCAGCGTCCACTCGTAGCGGGTGCGGGACATCAGGCCGATCCGGTCGCCCGGCTGGACACCGGAGGCGATCAGGCCCTTGGCCGCGGCATGCACCTCGGCGAGGAAGGCCTTGGCGGAGACGTCCTGCCAAGTGCCGTTCACCTTGCGGCCGATCACGGCCACTTCCGGGTGGTGCGCGGCATTGCGGCGGACGATGTCGGTCAGATTGCCGTCCGCGGGGACCTCGTACAGGGCCGGAAGGCTGAACTCGCGCAAGACTGCTGCTCCTCATAGGGCGCCGGCGCCACGACTCTGTGTGATGCGACGGTGCGGTCCAAGATCGGGCAGGTACTCAGGCTCCCTGAACCGCTTCCCGAAACAGGGCTGAGCACTATGGACTGCTCGGACGTTACCCACCGGTACTGCTTCTTCGATAGGGGGGCCGGGCCAGATGTTCGCTGCGTCACACGTCAAGAACGGGAGGGGTGGCCCGAAGGGCCTTCGATTGAGGGCGGTGGCGGGAGACGGGCGGGCGTTGCTTCACGCACAGTAATCCACGCTTTGGGCGACTCGGAAGTAACCGCAGGTCCGGCAGGATCTGGCCGCGATCTACCCACTTTGCGCAGGGCGTCCTAGGGTGATCGCCATGCGGGTTCATGTGGTCAGCGACGTGCACGGCAATACGGAGGGTCTCGCCCGGGCGGGCGAGGGCGCCGACGCGCTGATCTGCCTCGGTGACCTGGTGCTCTTCCTCGACTACGCGGACCACTCGCGCGGCATCTTCCCGGACCTGTTCGGGACGGAGAACGCCTCGAAGATCGTCGAGCTGCGCACCGCACGCCGCTACGAGGAGGCGCGGACCTTCGGCGCCTCGCTCTGGGCCGGTGTCGGCATGGACCGGGGCGCCGCGATCGAGAAGGCCGTGCGCAAGCAATACGCCGAGCTGTTCGCCGCCTTCCCGACACCGACGTACGCCACCTACGGCAATGTCGACATCCCGGCCCTGTGGGCGGAGTACGCGGGAGAGGGCACCACCGTCCTGGACGGCGAGCGCGCCGAGATCGGCGGCCTCGTCTTCGGCTTCGTCGGTGGCGGGCTCAAGTCGCCCATGAATACGCCGTATGAAATCTCGGACGAGGAGTACGCCGCCAAGATCGAGGCCATCGGCGAGGTCGACGTGCTCTGCTCGCACATCCCGCCGGAGGTCCCGGAGCTGGTCTACGACACGGTCGCGCGCCGCTTCGAGCGCGGCAGCCGCGCGCTCCTGGAGGCGATACGCCGCACCCGGCCGCGTTACTCGCTCTTCGGCCATGTCCACCAGCCGCTGGCGGCCCGCATGCGCATCGGCGCCACGGAATGCGTGAATGTCGGGCACTTCGCCGGTACGTCCAGGCCTTGGGCCCTGGAGTGGTAGCGACCTGACGCGCGGTAGCCTTCCAGCGGCGGTCCTACGCCACAGTCACCCCCCGACCGGTCTGTACTGGAGGAGCCACGGCGATGGCGGAACACACCAGCTCGAGCATCACGATCGAGGCGGCGCCGGCCGATGTCATGGGGGTGATCGCCGACTTCGCCCGCTACCCGGACTGGACCGGCGAGGTGAAGGAGGCCGAGGTCCTGGCCACCGACTCCCAGGGCCGCGCCGAGCAGGTCAGGCTCGTCATGGACGCGGGCGCGATCAAGGACGACCAGACCCTCGGGTACACCTGGACCGGCGACAACGAGGTCAGCTGGACCCTGGTCAAGTCCCAGATGCTGCGCGCCCTCGACGGCTCGTACCTGCTCGCGCCCAAGGGCGGCGGCACCGAGGTCACGTACCGCCTGACCGTCGACGTCAAGATCCCGATGCTCGGCATGATCAAGCGCAAGGCCGAGAAGGTCATCATCGACCGCGCCCTGGCCGGCCTGAAGAAGCGCGTCGAGTCCGGCCCGAAGGACTCCGCGGCCGGGCCCGAGAAGACCCTCTAGGCGCAGACCCTTCATGCGTACGCTCCTCGTCACCGGGCCGGGCGGCTCCGGCCGCACCACCGTGGCCGCCGCCACCGCCCTCGCCGCGGTCCGCGCCGGGCGCAGCACGCTGCTGCTCTCCGCGGACCCGGCCCTGGACGCCGTCCTCGGCGCGGTCCCGGCCGGGCTCACCGTCCGTCGGGTCGACCCGGCGGCGCACTTCCGGGACGAGCTGCTCGCCCTGCAGGAACGTGCCTCCACCGCCCTCGACCTGTTCGGCGCCCAGCGCCTGGACGGCGAGGAGCTCACCGAACTGCCCGGCGCCGAACAACTGGCCCTCCTCAAGGCACTGCGGGACACGGCCGGCCACGACCTCGTGGTCGTCGACCTCCCGCCCGCCCCACAGGCCCTGGCCCTCCTCGCCCTCCCCGAGCAACTGCGCCGCTACGTCCGCCGCCTGCTCCCGCCCGAGCGCCAGGCCGCCCGTGCGCTGCGCCCGATGCTGGCCCAGCTCGCCGGGGTCCCGATGCCCGCGCAGTGGCTGTACGAGAGTGCCGTGCACTGGGACGAGCACCTGGCCGCCGTCCAGGCCGTGATCGAGGCCGACAGCACCGTCGTACGCCTGGTCGCCGAGCCGGGACCGGCGGGCGCCGACGCCGTCCGCAGCGCCGTCACCGGCCTTGCCCTGCAGGGCCTCCGCCTGGAGTCCCTGACCGCGAACCGGGTGCTGCCGGGCGACTCGGCCGACCCCTGGCTCACCACGCTCGCCGCCCAGCAGGGCAAGGCCCTGGGGGAGTGGGCCGCGGCGGGTACGTACGACATCCACGAGGTCCGGCACCTCGGGCGCGACCCGCGCGGTGCGGACGATCTGGCGGAGCTCGCGGTCGCCGAACCGGGCGCCGGGCGGGCCGTGCGGTGGCCCGTCGAGGACCGCCTCGCCGAGGACGGCGTGCTGGTCTGGCACATTCCGCTGCCGGGGGCCGTACGCGAAGAGCTGGACCTGATCCGGCGGGACGACGAACTGGTCGTCGCGGCGGGCAAGTTCAGGCGCATCGTGCCGCTGCCCTCGGCGCTGCGGCGCTGCACGGTGGCGGGGGCGGGGCTGAAGGAGGGCGAGCTGCGCGTCAGGTTCGCGCCGGATCCCGGGCTGTGGCCGAAGTCCGTGTGACGGGCGGGGCCGAATCCAACCCGTGCGGCGTTTGAGGTCTGGGGGCCAGAGGGCCAGGGGGACCGGGGCTGCGCCCCATGACCTCGCGGTCGGTCGAGCCGCATGCCGACGCGAGCCCACACAGTGAATCCCGTACCGCCGTTCGGGTACCGTCGTAGGTACACCTACACACCGCGCCAGCACTCCGCAGGAGCCCCCATGAGCGACACCGAGCGCCCCGAGCGCCCCGAGCCCGAGGCCCCCAAGGCCACGGACTCCGACGCCTGGGAGAAAGCCTGCGCCGAGGACCTCGCCGCGGAGCAGGCCCGCCGCCGGGCCGAGTACGGCACGCCGCCCGGCAGCGCCGCCGAGGAACTGCGCAAACTGATGGACGCCGTCGCCGACAAGCTGTCCGGGCTGAACACGCCGCTCGCGGGCATGGCCGCCCAGGGCGCCGTCAACCAGCTGATCAACCAGGCGAAGTCCGCCGTCGAGCCGGTCATCCAGCGCAACCCCGAGGTCTTCGACCACCTCGCCAACGCCGGCTCCGAACTGCTCGCCGCCTACCGCTCGGTGGTCCAGGGCCACGAGCAGCGCTGGACGAACGGCGAGCAGAAGCCGAAGGACGACAAGGGCGAAGGCCCCGGCAGCGGCGAGCACATCGACCTGGACTGACGCCCCCCTCGGTTAGGCTGGGCGGCAGCGGGGCTCGACCGAAACTGAGGGACACATGGGACTCACCATCGGCGTCGACATCGGCGGCACCAAGATTGCGGCCGGCGTGGTCGACGAGGAAGGCGCCATCCTCTCCACCCACAAGGTGCCGACCCCCCACACGCCCGATGGCATCGTCGATGCCATCGCGACGGCCGTCGATGGCGCCCGGGTGGGACACGAGATCGTCGGCGTGGGCATCGGAGCGGCCGGTTACGTCAACCGCCAGCGCTCCAAGGTCTACTTCGCGCCGAACATCGACTGGCGGCAGGAGCCGCTGAAGGAAAAGGTCGAAAAGCGCGTGGGCCTGCCGGTCGTCGTCGAGAACGACGCGAACGCGGCCGCCTGGGGCGAGTACAGGTTCGGCGCCGGCAAGGGCCATCGCAACGTCATCTGCATCACGCTCGGCACCGGCCTCGGCGGCGGCATCATCATCGGGAACAAGCTGCGCCGCGGACACTTCGGCGTGGCCGCCGAGTTCGGGCACATCCGGATGGTCCCGGACGGCCTGCTGTGCGGCTGCGGCAGCCAGGGCTGCTGGGAGCAGTACGCCTCCGGCTCCGCCCTCGTGCGCTACGCCAAGCAGCGCGCCAACGCGACGCCGGAGAACGCCGAGATCCTGCTCGGCTACGGCGACGGCACCCCGGACGGCATCGAGGGCAAGCACATCTCGATGGCCGCCCGCCAGGGCGACCCGGTCGCCGTGGACTCCTACCGCGAGCTGGCCCGTTGGGCCGGTGCCGGCCTCGCCGACCTGGCCTCGCTCTTCGACCCGTCGGCGTTCATCGTCGGCGGCGGCCTCTCGGACGAGGGCGAGCTGGTCCTCGACCCCATCCGCAAGTCGTACAAGCGCTGGCTGGTGGGCGGGAACTGGCGCCCGGTGGCCGATGTGATCGCCGCCCAGCTGGGAAACAAGGCGGGGCTGGTCGGAGCGGCCGACCTGGCGCGCCAGCCCGACCCGCCGATGTAGCACTTCCGTACGTCGCGCATCGCGCCCGCCGCGCCCCCTCGGGGGACGGCGGGCGCTGCCGTATCTTGATCGTCATGGCGATGGACACGCTTCCCAACTCCCGCACGGAGCCGGACGGTTCGGCCGTGATCCGGGTCCTCAGCTACAACATCCGCTCCATGCGCGACGACACCGACGCGCTGGCCCGCGTGATCACCGCGTGCGCCCCCGACCTGGTGCTCATCCAGGAGGCACCGCGCTTCTTCCGCTGGCGCAAGAAGCTGGCGAGGCTGGCCGCCGCCTCGGATCTGGTGATCCTGTCGGGCGGCGGGACCGCTTCGGGGCCCGCGCTGCTCTGCTCGCTGCGGGCCACCGTCGAGCGTACGGAGGACGTCCTGCTGCCGCTGACCCCCGGCCTTCACCGGCGGGGCTTCGCGACCGCGGTGGTGCGCTTCGGCGGGGCCCGGCTCGGCGTCCTCAGCTGCCACTTGAGCCTGCAGGCGGCCGAGCGGTACGAGCAGGGCGGGATGCTCCTTGACCGGCTCGCGGGAATGGGCGTGGAGCACGCGGTCGGCGGCGGCGACCTGAACGACAACCCGGGCGGGCGGACCTTCCGGCTGCTCGCGAAGAACCTCCAGGACTGCTGGGCGGCCAAGCCGTGGGGCGGCGAGTACACCTCGGTGCCCGAGAACCCCTACCAGCGCATCGACGCTCTGTTCGCGACCTCCGGGATCGAAGTCCTGGGCTGCGGCGTCCCGATGAACCATCCCGGCGTGGTGGACGCGGACCTGAGGGCGGCCACGGATCACCTTCCGCTCCTTGCCGCCCTCAGGGTGCCTGCCGCCGGCTGAGCCTGCCGCCCGGCCGAGCTTGCCGCTAGCCGGCGAGCAGCTCCGTGATGCGGGCCGCGGAGGTGCCGATGCCGACGGGTCCGCCGAGCCGCCAAGGAGAGCCGCCGGTGCCGCCCTTGAGGTCCTCCTCGCGGTACCGGCGGACCTTGCGGTGCCAGTTGAGGATGCCGGTCATCCAGTCCTGGAGCTCCTCGACATAGCCGTCGAGGACCTTCCGGGTCGGGCCGTCGAGCGCGAAGTCCTCGTACAGCTGCGGCAGTTCGTGCTTGACGACGTGCTGGAACTCGCGCAGCCGGGAGTTCATCAGGTCGTCCACGATCGCCACGCCGGTCGGGTAGTCGACGTCGAAGAAGTTCTGCACGACGAGGACGGCGTTGTGCACCTCGCCCTCGTACTCGATCTCCTTCTGGTACGAGAAGAGGTCGTTCAGGAGGCAGGCGTAGTCGACCGCCGAGTTCTCCAGCGAACGGATGGGCCCGCTCCGGTAGATCTCCTCCGGCACCTGGTCGCCGTTGCGGATCCGGCACAGCCGCATCGTCATGTCCGCGCCGAAGGTGAAGCGGCGCATCTCGATGTAGTCCACCGGGTCGGGGACGCGGTGCTGCGCCTGGTTGGCCAGCTCCCACAGCCAGCTCGCCGTCATGTCCTCGACCGACTTGCGGAAGACGGCCCGGTCGCGCTCGGTCATCGGCCCTGCGGTGCGCTTCCAGAGATCGTCGAGGCCGCGCTCCAAGGCATCGGCGGGCTCGGGCGGCTCCGCGCCGTCGAGCGGCATGAAGAGCGAGAGCCGTTCGTTGGCGGCGCGGGCACCGGCCAGGTCGCGGGTGCGGCCGTAGAGCACCGGCCAGAGATCGTCGCCGTACGTCCCCCAGGTCAGCCAGTGCGAGGAGAGGTCCAGCTCCTCCGGCGTGGCGTCCGGGTCGAGTCCCGCCGAGCAGAGCGGCAGGTCGTAGCCGATGAGGCGCTGCTCGTCCCAGACGTCGGAGTGCGGCTTCCCGGGCTGCGGCTGCAGGATGCCCATCCGGTGCCCCCACTCCACACAGCGGCGCCGGGCGCCCTCCAGGTGCGGGCTCAGCTTCAGCGCGTACGGCAGCTTGAACTCGGGGAGCAGGGACGGCCCGACGTGCCGGTACGGCTCATGGGTGTGGCTGCGCACCCGGGCCTGCTCGGCGCGGCGGGTGAAGCGCAGGCCGAGCTGCGGGACGGAGAAGCCGCCCGCCTCCTGGCCGGCCGCGCGCTTGTTCATGTAGCGGCTGGAGCGCATGTGCCACTCGTGACCGCCGGACTGCCAGTCCTGAAGTCCCTTGGCGTACGCGGCCACCGCGGCGGTTCCCGCCGGATCGAGGCCCTTCTCCACGCACAGGGACGGGACTTCGGTGAGGGCGGTGTTGTCGAACTGGTGCAGTCGCGAGGTCAGCAGGTCGTTGACGGCGTCCGCGGCTTCCTGGGTGGTGCAGTTCAGGAAGCGCTCCATGACCAGGACGCCGTTGCTGTTCTCGCCCTCGTCCTCGACCTCGCGCTGATACGAGAACAGGTCGTTGCGCAGATGCACGGCGTCCGAGAAGGCGTCGCGCAGGACGCGCAGCGGCCTGGAGTGGGCGACGGCGTCCGGGACTTCGGCGTTCGCCGCGTACTCGACGAGACCCGCGGACCAGGGGGCGCCGCCGACCTTGCGGCGCATCTCGATGTACTCGACGGGGTTGGCGATGCGGCCCTCGTTGATGTTCGAGAGCTCCCACATCGACTCGTTGAGGAGGTGCTCGGTGTTCTCCCTGAAGCGGGCCCGCCAGCCCTCCGTCATGCTCGGGACCGTGCGCGCCCACAGGTCTGCGAGGCCCGCCTCGACGGGGTTGGTGGGCTCGGGGAAACCGTCCGCCAGGTCCATCGGCATGAAGGCGGGCAGCCGGTCGAGGTAGGCCTTGGCGCCCTGGCGGTCCTGGGTGCGCTTGAACAGTTCCAGGAAGTGGTCGTCGAAGAAGAAGACCCACACGTACCAGTCGGTGACCAGCGAAAGGGCCTCGCTGCCGCAGTCGGGGTGGGTGTACGCGCACAGCAGCGCGTAGTCATGGGATTCGAGGTCGCGCTCGTCCCAGACCCCGGATCCCTCGAGCATCCCCATGGTGCGCGCCCACTGTGTGGTGTGCGTTCTCGCATCGTCGACATGAGGGTTGAGGCGTGCCGGGTAGGGCACGTAGAAGTCCGGGAGTTCGAAGGGCTGCGCCATGCGCACCAGGCCTTTCAGGGGTGGTCGATCGCGCGCAGGCGATCATGTACGGGCGAGCACTACCCGTCGCCCGTACGGCCCACCCCACCCGGCCCTGGGTCGAAGCAACTCGGTCAACTCCGATCAAGAGCGGCCGGTTCGCGGTCGGTCAGACCACCGCGCCGCGCCCCGGGTCGTCGTCGTCCTCGTCGTCTCCCTGCATCCGCATGACCAGCGTCGCGAAGCCGCCGACGAAGCCGCCGATGCCGAGCGTGGTCAGCCACCAGGTCATCTCCCAGCCGAGCAGCACGGCCAGCAGGAGCAGCAGCGGGCCGCCGATGACCGCGAGCCAGGCGAACCTGGCCGTGGCGTCGGTGGGCGGCAGCGGGGGCGGCTCCGGCGGTACGAAGTGCCCCTCGTCGTCCGAGCCGAGGTCGTCGTCGGAGGCCTCGGGCGCCTCGTAGTCGCGCGGGCCGACGCCCGGCGCGAAGGTGATCGAGCCGGCCACCGGCTTGGAGGCGTCGTCGTCGGGGGCGGGCTCCGGCTCCGGGGCGTCGTTGACCGCTTCCTTCACGCCGTTGGCCTCGGCGACGAGTCCCGCCAGGTCCTCCACCGACTTGAAGGGCTTGGCGCCCGGCGGGTCCACGGGCTGCTCGCCGTACCCGGCGACGATCGCGGCCCAGGCCGCGTCCTCGTCGAGGGGCTTGCCGGGGCCCGGCTCGCCGGCGCGGCCCGTGTCGGCGCCCGCCGCGTCCGCCTCCGCGTCCCGGCTCTTGTCGCGGTCGGGCTCCTGCTCGGGCTCCTGCTGATCCTGCTGCCCCTGCTCAGTCACCGCTGGACGTCCCCTCTTTGCCGGTGCTTTCACCGATGCCTTCGCCGACCTTGGCGAGCCGCCCGACGAAGGCGTGGCTCTCCTCGAAGATGCGGTCCGCGTCGTGGTCCAACGTCGCGACGTGGTAGCTCTGTTCCAGCAGGAGCTCGGTGACGTCCGTGGACGACACCCGGCTGAGGACACGGGCCGAGTCGGCGGGCGGCACCACATGGTCCTGGGGGCTGTGCAGGAGCAGCAACGGCTGGGTCACCTGCGGCAGTTCGGAGTCGACCAGCTGGAAGAACTTCCGCAGCGAGTGCGCGGCGTGCAGCGGCACCCGGTCGTAGCCGATCTCGTCACTGCCCTCCTTGGCGATGTCGCTCGCGATGCCGCCGGTGGTGCGGACGAAGTGACGTGCGACCGGCAGGGCGTGCGCGGCGAGGCCGTGCACCTTGTTCCCCGGGTTCACAAGGACGAGGCCCTTTACGGCGTCCCCGTGCTTGGCGGCGAGCCGCAGGGCGAGCGCCCCGCCCATGGAGAGGCCGAAGACGAAGACCTGGGAGCAGCTGTCCAGGAGGGCGCGCAGCTCCCGGTCCACCTCCGCGTACCAGTCCTGCCAGGTCGTGACCTGCAGGTCCTGCCAGCGGGTGCCGTGCCCCGGCAGGAGCGGCAGGGAGACGGTGAGACCGCGGTCGGCCAGAAACTCCGCCCAGGGGCGCAGCGACTGCGGGGATCCGGTGAAGCCATGGCAGAGGAGGACGCCGACCTCGCCGCCCTCGTGGCGGTACGGCTCGGCTCCGGGGAGTACCGGCACCTTCGGTCTCCTTCAAGGGGCTGGGACACGGGGCTCGGACAGGGCTCGGGGCTCGGCCGAACGGGATGCGTTCACCGTACGCGACCGGACTGACACCGACCAGGGTCGTATGCCGCCGGTGCAGGGCGCCCGGAGAGAGCGCGCGCCCGGCACGGGTTAAGGTCTGTTCGACTGAAGAGAAAGGCACCGCGTTGATCTACGGCGTCATGAAGCTCACCGTCGGCGGGAGCCTGAAGACAGTCTTCCGGCCCTGGGTCGAGGGGCTGGAGAACATTCCCGCCGAGGGACCGGCGATCCTCGCGAGCAATCACCTTTCGTTCTCGGACTCCTTCTTCCTGCCGGCCGTCCTCGACCGCAAGGTCACCTTTATCGCCAAGGCCGAGTACTTCACCTCGCCGGGCGTGAAGGGCAAGCTGACGGCCGCGTTCTTCAAGGGCGTCGGCCAGCTCCCCGTGGACCGCTCGGGCGCGCGCGGCGCGGGTGAGGCGGCCATCAAGAGCGGCATCGACGTCATCGAGCGCGGCGAGCTCTTCGGCATCTACCCGGAGGGCACCCGCTCCCCGGACGGCCGCCTGTACCGCGGCAAGCCCGGCGGCCTCGCGCGCGTGGCGCTCGCCACCGGCGCCCCGGTCATCCCCGTCGCGATGATCAACACGGAGAAGATCCAGCCCCCCGGCAAGGTCCTCCCCAAGCTGATGCGCCCCGGGATCCGGATCGGCAAGCCGCTCGACTTCAGCCGCTATCAGGGCATGGAGGGCGACCGCTTCATCCTGCGCTCGGTGACCGACGAGGTCATGTACGAAATCATGAAGCTTTCGGGCCAGGAGTACGTCGACATCTACGCGACCGCCGCGAAGCGGCAGATCGCGGATGCGGAGAAGAAGGCGGCCGAGGGGAAGAAGAAGGCCGCGTAATCTTCAGCCCGTGCCGGGGATCAATCAGCCCGTCCGGCGTTTGAGGACAGAGGCCGAAGGCCGATCCGGGGTCCGGGGCGGAGCCCCGAAGCTGTCTGCAAGACTTTCGGGAAGGGGCGGGGTGGGGGAGAAGCAATGCCCAAACGCGAACGTGTGATGCGCATGTCCGTCGAACAGCCCCTCTGGCGCGCTCTGACGGGGTACCGCGTACTGACCCTCCTCTACGCCATAGGCCTCTTCGTGAAGGCCAGGGACGAATACCTGCGCCCCTGGGTGGCGATCGCCTACTTCGCGGTCCTGGCCATATGGACCCTGGCCACGCTCCCTCGGGTCGCCGGCGCAGCCACCTGCACCAAGCGCTTCCTCACCGTCGACCTCGCGGTGGCCCTCACCGGCATCCTGCTCACCCCGGTCGCCGACCCGGGCCACGGCGACGGCCCGACCCTGCCGTCCATCTGGACCGCCGGCGCCGTCCTCGCCTACGCGCTCAAGGGCGGCTGGCGCTGGGCCGCGGTCGCGTCCGCGCTCGTCGGCGTCGCCAACATCGTCCAGCGCGGCGCGCCCAGCCAGGACACGCTGCACAACGTGCTGCTCGTATGGGTCGCGTCGATAGCGATCGGGTACGTCGTCGAAGTGGCCCGCGCCTCGGAGGCGACCCTCGCCCGGGCCCTCGAGATCGAGGCGGCGACCCGCGAGCGCGAACGCCTGGCCCGCGACATCCACGACTCCGTCCTGCAGGTCCTCGCCATGGTCCAGCGGCGCGGCACCGCGATCGGCGGCGAGGCGGCCGAGCTCGGCCGGATGGCGGGCGAGCAGGAGGTCGCGCTGCGCACCCTGGTGGCCGGAGGCCTGGTGCCCGCGTCCCGCGCCTCGGAGGACGCCTCGCTCGGCGCCCTGGTCCGCGAGGTCGACGAGCCCGACTCGGACCCCGACGACCGGGGCCCGCGCGACCTGCGCACGCTCCTGTCGCCGCATGCCGGGTCCAAGGTGACGCTCTCCGAGCCGGGCGCCCCGGTGCTGCTCCTGCCGGCCGCCGCACGCGAGCTGGCCGCCGCTGTCAGTGCCGCCCTGGACAATGTCCGCAGACACGCGGGAGAAGACGCCCAGGCCTGGATCCTGATCGAGGACTGGCCGGACGAAGTGATCGTGACGGTGCGGGACGACGGCCCCGGCATCCCCGAGGGCCGGCTCGCCCAGGCCGAGGGGGAGGGGCGGCTCGGGGTCGCCCTGTCGATCCGCGGCCGGCTGCGGGACATCGGGGGCACGGCCGAGCTGATCTCGGTGCCGGGCCAGGGCACGGAAGTAGAACTGAAAGTCCCACGGGGGAAGGCGGAGAAGAAGTGACCGAAGAAGCAACCGGACAGCAGCCGGCCGAGCAGCAGTCCATCAAGGTGATGGTCGTCGACGACCACCCCATGTGGCGCGACGCCGTGGCCCGCGACCTCGCCGAGGCCGGCGGCCTGGACGTGATCGCCACCGCGGGCGACGGCGAGCAGGCGGTCCGCCGCGCCAAGGCCGCGGCCCCGGACGTCCTGGTGCTCGACCTCAACCTGCCGCTCAAGCCCGGCGTCCAGGTCTGCAAGGAGCTCGTCGGCGCCAACCCCAAGCTGCGCGTCCTCGTCCTCTCGGCGAGCGGCGAGCACGCCGACGTACTGGAGGCGGTGAAGTCCGGCGCGACCGGCTATCTGCTGAAGTCGGCCTCCACGGAGGAGCTGATCGACGCGGTCCGTCGTACGGCCGTGGGCGACCCCGTCTTCACGCCGGGCCTCGCCGGCCTGGTCCTCGGCGAGTACCGCCGTCTGGCCTCCGAGCCGGCGCCCAGTACGCCGGACGAGCCGAGCGCGCCGCAGCTCACCGACCGCGAGACCGAGGTCCTGCGGCTCGTCGCCAAGGGCCTGAGCTACAAGCAGATCGCCGAGCGCCTGGTCATCTCGCACCGCACCGTGCAGAACCACGTGCAGAACACCCTCGGCAAGCTCCAGCTGCACAACCGCGTGGAGCTCGTGCGGTACGCGATAGAGCGCGGCCTCGACGACGCCTAGGGCTCGGCTTCGACGACGCCCAGGCTCGGCCTCGACGACGTCCAGGCCGGCGCCCGGGGCCGCCCGACTCCCGTAATAACTGCCTCAATAACCCCCTTAAGAGTGAACGGACTTGATCAACTCCCCTGTAATTCACCGGAATTGACGCTTCACCCATCCCTGAGTGACCTGGATCACCATTAGCGTGGCGGTCACAAGGACCATGTGGTGAAGGGAAGATTCCATGCGGGTCGGAGTACTGACCGGAGGCGGCGACTGCCCCGGACTCAATGCCGTCATCCGGGGCGTCGTCCGCAAGGGCGTGCAGGAGTACGGGTACGACTTCGTCGGCTTCCGGGACGGCTGGCGCGGGCCGCTCGAGGGCGACACCGTCGAGCTGGGGATTCCGCAGGTGCGGGGGATCCTGCCGCGCGGCGGCACCATCCTCGGCTCCTCGCGCACCAATCCGTTCAAGGAGGAGCACGGCGTCCGCCGGATCAAGGAGAACCTCGCCAAGTACGAGGTCGAGGCCCTGATCGCGATCGGCGGCGAGGACACCCTCGGCGTCGCGGCCAAGCTCTCCGACGAGTACGGCGTGCCCTGCGTCGGCGTACCGAAGACCATCGACAACGACCTGTCGGCCACCGACTACACCTTCGGCTTCGACACCGCGGTCGGCATCGCCACCGAGGCGATCGACCGCCTGCACACCACCGCCGAGTCGCACATGCGCGTCCTCGTCGTGGAGGTCATGGGCCGGCACGCGGGCTGGATCGCCCTGCACTCCGGGCTCGCGGGCGGTGCCAACGTCATCCTCATCCCCGAGCAGCGCTTCGACGTCGACCAGGTCTGCGGCTGGATCACCTCCCGCTTCAAGGCCTCGTACGCGCCGATCGTGGTCGTCGCCGAGGGCGCCATGCCCAAGGACGGCCAGATGGTCCTGAAGGACGGCACCCAGGACTCCTTCGGGCACGTCCGGCTCTCCGGCGTCGGCGAGTGGCTGGCCAAGGAGATCGAGTCCCGCACCGGCAAGGAGGCCCGCACCACCGTGCTCGGCCACATCCAGCGCGGCGGCACCCCGAGCGCCTTCGACCGCTGGCTGGCCACCCGCTTCGGACTGCACGCCATCGACGCGGTGCGGGACCGCGACTTCGGCAAGATGGTCGCCCTGCACGGCACGGACATCGTGCGCGTCCCGATCGGCGAGGCCACCGCGAAGCTGAAGACGGTCGACCCGGAGCTGTACAAGGAGGTCGGGGTCTTCTTCGGCTGAGCCCCCGGGTCTCCTGCCGGGCAGTCGTGAGCTGTGGGCCGTATATTCGCGATATCCGGCCCATAGCTCTTTTCTGTTCTTTAGGGGAAAGTCGTGGAAATCCTGGCATTCGGCGTGCAGGCCGACGAGAAGCCGTTGATCGAGAAGGCCTTCGAGGGACACCACGACGTCCGCTGCCTCGACGTCTTCCTGACGGAGGACACGGCCCCCATCGCGGCCGGCTACGAGATCATCTCCACCAGCGTCAACGCCAACCTGAACAACCGGGTCCTGCAGACCCTGGCGGCGGGCGGCACGCAGATGATCGCCCAGCGCTCCACCGGCTTCAACAACATCGATCTGCAGGTCGCCGAGCGCCTCGGTTTCACCGTCGCCCGCGTCTCGTACTACTCGCCGTACTCGGTGGCCGAATTCGCCTGGACCCTGCTGATGGCCGCGAACCGCCGCATCGTCCGCGCCTCCAACCGCACCCGCGACTTCGACTTCCGCCTGGACGGCCTGATGGGCCGCGACATGCACGGCCGCACCGTCGGCGTGCTCGGCACCGGCAAGATCGGCGAGGCGTTCACCCGGATCGCCCATGGCTTCGGCATGAATCTGCTCGGCTGGGACCCCTACCCGAACCCGGCCTGCGTCGAGCTCGGCATGAAGTACGTGGAGAAGGACCAGCTCTTCGCCGAGTCCGACGTGATCAGCCTGCATGTGCCGCTGTTCGAGGAGACGAAGCACATCGTCAACGCGGCGGCGCTGAAGATGATGAAGGACGACGCGATCCTGGTGAACTCCAGCCGCGGCGCCCTCGTCGACGCGGAGGCCCTGGTCGCCGAGCTGCGCCTGGGCCGGTTCGCCGGCGTCGGCCTCGATGTGTACGAGGCCGAAGCCGGGCTCTTCTTCCTCGACAAGTCGATCCAGGGCGTCGAGGACGACACCCTGGCCCGGCTCATGACCTTCCCGAACGTCCTTGTCACGTCCCACCAGGCGTACTACACGGTGGACGCGGTCGGCACGATCATCGATACGACCCTCAAGAACGTCATCGACTACACCGAGGGCCGCCGCAGCGAGAACGTGCTGGTCCCGGCGGAGCCCAAGGCCAGCTGAGCCAGGAGCTCCCCGACGATCGCGGTGCCGCGCAGGGTGAGCACCGACTCCGGGTGGAACTGCACGCCCGCGAAGCCAGGACCACGCAGGGCGTGCACCTCGCCGGTCGCCGCATCGCGGCTGATCTCCACGTCGTGCGCGGCCAGTTCGACGGCCGCGTCGTCGTCGCAGACCGCGGTGAAGCTGTTGTAGAACCCGACGGTCTCCGCGCGCCCGAAGAGCTCGATCGCCGTCTGGGCTCCCTGGTACGGGACCTGCTTGCGCACGATGTCCAACCCGAGCTCCGCCGCGAGGAGTTCGTGGCCCAGGCACACTCCGAGCAGACCGCCCCGGTGGCCGCGTACCAGCTCGGCGGCGAGGGAGCGCAGGAACCGCATCTTCGGGTCCTCGGCGTCGGACGGATCGCCGGGACCGGGGCCGAGCACGATCGGCCCGTCATGCCCGAGCGCCGCCTCCCGCAGCCCCGCCTCGTCATAGCGCCGCACCGTCACCTCAAGCCCCGACGAGCGCAGCAGATGCGCCAGCATCGCCGTGAAGGTGTCCTCGCCGTCGATCACCAGGGCATGCCCCTCGACCACGGCGTGCTGCTCCTGCATCCGCAGCCAGAACGGCGCGAGGTCCGCCCGCCGGGCATCCAGCGCCGCCCGCACGCGCGGATCGTCCGCGAGGCGGGGCCGCGCCTCCTCGCGCCGCGGACGTCCGGGACGTACGCCCAGAGCCGCCAGCACCCCCGCCGCCTTCGCATGCGTCTCGGCGACCTCGCTCGCCGGCGTCGAGTCACGCACCAGCGTCGCCCCGACCGGCACCTTCAGCCGCCCGTGCGCGTCGATGTCCGCGGTCCGGATCAGGATGGGGGAGTCCAGCGTCTGCGCGCCGCCCGCGTCCCGGCCGATCAGCGCGAGGGCCCCCGCGTAATAGCCGCGCCCCTCGGGCTCGTACCGCTCGATGACCCGGCAGGCGTTCTGCACCGGCGACCCGGTGACGGTCGCCGCGAACATGGTCTCGCGCAGCACCTCGCGCACGTCGAGGGTCGACTTCCCCCTCAACTCGTACTCGGTGTGCGCGAGATGGGCCATCTCCTTGAGCCGCGGCCCGACCACCACACCGCCCATGTCGCCGACGGTGCACATCATCTTGAGCTCCTCGTCGACGACCATCGAGAGCTCCGCGATCTCCTTCCCGTCGCCGAGGAAGTCGAGCAGACTCTCGGGGGTCGGGCCCTCGGCCGGGTAGCGGTACGTCCCGCTGATCGGGTTCATGACGACGGTCCCGCCGGACATCCGCACATGCACCTCGGGGCTCGCCCCGACCAGCGTCCGGTCCCCGGTGTGCACGACATACGTCCAGTACGCCCCGCGCTCACCGTCGAGCAGCCGCCGGAACAGGGCCAGCGCGTCCGCCTTGTCGAAGCCGGGGATCTCACCCGTGTACGTCCTGCGGATCACGAAGTTGGCACCCTCGCCGCGCCCGATCTCGTCCCGGATCACGCGCTCGACGATGCCCTCGTACGCCTCTTCGTCGACGTCGAAGCCCCCGCCCTCGACCCGTACGTCATGGGAAGGAAGCTCCGACAGGGCTTGTTGGAGCGGTAGTTGATACGTCTCCTCGGCGGCCAGGACCGTCAGGGGAGTGCCGTCGTCGCGTACGTCGAAACCGCGCTCCCTGATCTGCCGGAAGGGCACCAGGGCCAGCACCGGAAGCTCCCGGTCCGGGATGTCGGCGAGCCGCTCCGCCTCGTGCACCTCGCCGATCAGGACCTCGACCGTGTCGCCCTCTTCGGCGGAACGGCCGGGCGTGCGGCGGCGGAGCAGGGCGAAGGGCGGGCAGTCGGCTTCGAGGAGTCGCTGGACGAGCGTCGAGTGGTTCATCGGGTTCATCGGGTGGTTCCTTCCCGTGGAGTCGTACGAGTACGAGAGGGAGGAACGGCCCGGTCCGGAACCTGGTCCGGAAAACACTGAAGGCCGCCCCTCGGGCGGCCTTCGCGAGTTCTTCAGTGAGTACGCGCAGTCAGTGGGCCGCCGGATGAGCGGGCCACCACCAGTTCTGGATCTGGGTCGTCTGCGTGAACATGCCGTCGACCCTAGCGCATCATCAGCACGTCAAGGGCTTCGTCGAGATACGCGCCGAACTCGCCCTCGGCGGGCAGGACCGACGGCACCGCGTGCGCCAGTTGGGCATGCCCGAGGTAGACGGTGTAGGCGAGCAGTCCGCGCCGGTGGGCCTCCGGTGCGGGGAAGCCGAGGTCGGCGAAGAGCTTCGCGACGTACTCCACCCGGCGTTCGGTGACCCGGCGCATGGCCGAGGCCACCTGGGGGTGGGCGGCGGTGGCGAGGAGGGTGACCTCCAGGGGGTCGGACGCGGCGGATCTGATGGCGTCCGCGAAGAGCCGCCGGACGCGTTGCCCGGGGTCGGGCTCGGCCTCGACGCCGGTGATCATCTCCTCGGTGTTGGTCTCCGCCCAGCGCTCCAGGGCCGCCTCGATCAGCGCGTCCCGATTGCTGAAGTGCCAGTAGAAGCTGCCCTTCGTGGTGCCAAGCCGCTTGGCCAGGGGCTCCACCGCGACGGCCGCGAGGCCGCCCTCGGCGATCGCGGCGAGCGCCGCGTCGGCCCAGTCCTGGGCGGTCAGTCGGGGCTTGCCCGAGGGGCTCTTCTGCTGCCGTTGCGCCATGACCGTACGGTACCGTACGGTTGACAATACGCCAGCGTATGGAGGTGCGTCATGAGTGCGATACGGGACGTTCACGAGCGGATCGTCGAGGCTCCGGCCGACGTCGTGGGGGCCTTGCTCGACCGCATCGCGGGCGCCGACGACCCGCTGTTTCCGACGCCGGCCTGGGGGCCGATGCGGCTCGACCGGCCGCTCGGCGTGGGCGCCGGTGGCGGGCACGGGTCCGTGCGGTACGCGGTCACGGAGTACGAGCCCGGCCGCCGCGTCCGCTTCGGCGGGACGCCGCCGCTCGTCGGGTTCCACCAGCTGACGGTCGAGCCGCGCGGGGAGGCGTGCCTGGTGCGGCACGAACTCGCAGTGGAAGTGGGCGGGTGGGAGCGCCTGTTGTGGGCCGTCGCCGTGATGCCCGTGCACCGGACGATGGTCGAGGAGATCTTCGACAACGCCGAGCGGGCCGCCACCGGCAGCTGCGCGCGGCCCGTCCGGTGGTCACGCTGGGTGCGGCTGCTCAACAGGCTGACCTGGGACCGTACGGAAACGGTCGAGACCCCGTCCAGTGCCCGGCTGATCGCGGCCGCGATCGAGAGCCCCGGCTACGCGGACGCGTACCGCATGGAGCTGCGACCGGGAATGCCCCGCGAGCCGGCCGCCTGGACCGGGATCCTGCGCGATGCCTTCCCCGTGCTCGCCGAGGAGGACGGCGAACTGCTGCTCGCCGTGGACACGGCGGGGCTCACGGCACGGGCATCGATCCTGGTGGATGAGCGATACGTCACGCTCAGCACGGTCGTCCGGGCGGACAGCCTGCGCGGACGGCTCTACTGGGGGGTGGTCCGGCGGGGTCACCCCGTCATGGCCAAGGCCATGCTGCGGCGCACCCATCGCCGCCTCGCGCTGGCCGTCGCGAGCGCGGGAGAGCGGGCCGGATCGGTGGCGGGGAGGGCCGTCTCAGCAAATGGGCCGCGTAATGGACCGGGGCAATGACCCCGTAATGTTGACGACGTGACCGTCAACGCTAAGACCACCGATCACGGTGGCAACACCTGGCGAGACCTTCCCGCGGCGCAGCAGCCCCAGTACCCCGATGCCGAGGCCCTGCGCGATGTCGTGGCAGAGCTCGCGTCCTATCCGCCTCTCGTGTTTGCCGGCGAGTGCGACCAGCTGCGTAACCGACTGGGAGCCGTCGCCAGGGGCGAGGCGTTCCTGCTCCAGGGCGGCGACTGCGCCGAAGCCTTCGACGCCGTCTCGGCCGACCACATCCGGAACAAGCTGAAGACGCTGCTCCAGATGGGTGCCGTACTCACGTACGCCGCGTCCGTGCCCGTCGTGAAGGTGGGCCGCATCGCGGGGCAGTACTCCAAGCCGCGCTCCAAGGACACCGAGACCCGCGACGGCGTGACCCTGCCGACGTACCGCGGCGACTCCGTCAACGGCTTCGACTTCAACGAGAAGGCCCGCATCCCGGACCCCGAGCGCCTGAAGCGGATGTACCACGCCTCCGCCTCGACGCTGAACCTGGTGCGCGCCTTCACCACCGGCGGCTACGCCGACCTGCACCAGGTGCACGCCTGGAACCAGGACTTCGTGAAGTCGTCCCCGTCCGGCCAGCGCTACGAGCAGCTCGCCCGCGAGATCGACAACGCGCTGAAGTTCATGCGCGCCTGTGGCACCGACCCTGCCGAGTTCCGGACGGTCGAGTTCTACGCCTCCCACGAGGCGCTGCTGCTCGACTACGAGTCGGCGCTCACCCGGGTCGACTCCCGCAGCGGCGAGCTCTACGACGTCTCCGGGCACATGGTCTGGATCGGCGAGCGCACCCGTCAACTGGACGGCGCGCACATCGAGTTCGCCTCGAAGATCCGCAACCCGATCGGCATCAAGCTCGGCCCGACCACCACCCCGGAGGAGGCGCTCACCTACATCGAGCGCCTCGACCCGGACCGGGAGCCCGGCCGTCTCACCTTCATCGTGCGGATGGGCGCGGACAAGGTCCGCGACAAGCTGCCGACGCTGGTCGAGAAGGTCACCGCCTCCGGCGCCCAGGTCGCCTGGATCACCGACCCGATGCACGGAAACACCTACGAGGCGGCCTCGGGCCACAAAACCCGCCGCTTCGACGACGTGCTCGACGAGGTCAAGGGCTTCTTCGAGGTCCACAAGGGCCTCGGCACCCACCCGGGCGGCATCCACGTCGAGCTCACCGGTGACGATGTCACCGAGTGCGTGGGCGGCGGCGACGAGATCTTCGTCGACGACCTGCACCAGCGCTACGAGACGGCCTGCGACCCGCGCCTGAACCGCAGCCAGTCGCTCGACCTGGCGTTCCTGGTGGCGGAGATGTACCGGGACCAGTAGGTCCGCATGACTTCTTGATGAGTTCGTACGCAGCTGTGGGGCGCGGATCGATGTGATCCGCGCCCCACACTGCTTTTGTACTCCGGCTGCGCCGGGTAAGGTTAGGTTAGCCTCACCGAAACATCGGGGACGGCGTTCCTGATCTGCCCTGATCTGCCTTGCCGGGAGGTGAACCGCGTGTACGTCTGCTCTTGCTTCGGGGTCACCGACCAGCAGATCAAGCAGCACGCGGCTGACGGAGCCTGCACTCCGCGGCAGATAGCGTCCGCCTCCAAGGCCGGCACCGACTGCGGCTCTTGCGTACGCAGCATCCAGGCCCTGCTCGGCAGGGGCACGTGCCCGCGCCGTGAGCTCCTTGACCAGGGCAAGCCCGCGCTGGCCGCGGCCGTGGAGCTCGAAGAACTCGAAGAACTCGAAGCGCTGGAAGGCGCGGCCTAGCTCTCCGGCTGCTCGATCAGCTGGGCGATGTACAGCGGCTCACCGAGCTTCTCGATCAGCTCCAGCTGGGTGTCGAGATAGTCGATGTGGTGCTCTTCGTCTTCCAGGATGTCCTCGAAGATCCGGGCCGACGTCACGTCGCCCTTGCCGCGCATCACATCGATGCCGCGCTTCAGCCGGTCGATGGCCTCGACCTCGACCTGTCGGTCCGCCTGGAACATCTCGGTGACCGTCTGCCCGACGCGCACGTGGAACAGCCGCTGAACGTTCGGCAGGCCGTCGAGGAACAGGATGCGTTCCATGAGGCGGTCCGCGTGCTTCATCTCATCGATGGACTCGGCCTTGGTGTACTTCGCCAGCTTGGTCCAGCCGTTGTTGTCCTGGATCCGGTAATGCAGCCAGTACTGATTGATGGCTGTGAGCTCGCCCGTGAGCTGCTCGTTGAGGAATTCGATGATCTCGGGGTCGCCCTGCATCGCAGAGGCTCCTTCCAAGTACGTAACGGGGGCAGGTGCGCCGAATCTTTGCACCGGCCCCAAGAGGCGTCCAGTAAGTGCACGCTTAGTAGGAGTTGCCCGAATCGGTGCAGACCTGGTCACGTCCACCCTCCGGGGGCTGTCATCATGGAGACATGGGTCAGCCGGAAAGCCGCGAATCGGAGCAGTCGGAGCTTCCTCCGGGACAGCGGATCCAGCGGGGCTGGCCGGTCACCCACTACGGCCCGGTGCCCAAGTTCCGCCCGGAGCGCTGGGAGTTCAGGGTTTTCGGCGCGACCGCCGACGGGGACAAGCGCTGCTGGACGCACGAGGAGTTCTCGACCCTGCCGTACGCCACGGTTCTAGCCGATCTCCACTGCGTCACCAAGTTCTCCATGCTTGGCGCCGAATGGGGCGGCGTACCGGCCGCCGCACTGCTCGACCTGGCGCCGCCCGCTCCCGATGTCACCCATGTGATGGTCTGGGCCGAGTACGGCTTCAGCTCCAACCTGCGCCTCGCCGACTTCGCGGCCGAGCACACGATCTTCGCCACCCATCGGGACGGTGAGCTGCTCACCGCGGAGCACGGCTTTCCGCTGCGGCTCGTGGTGCCGCACCTGTACGCCTGGAAGGGCCCCAAGTGGGTGCGCGGCATCGAGTACATGACCGCCGACCGCCGGGGCTTCTGGGAGGAGCGCGGCTATCACAACATCGGCGACCCCTGGCGTGAGCAGCGGTACTCCTATCAGGAGGAGCCGGGCGACGGCCCCGAGCTGTAGGCATGGCGAAGGCCCGGAGCCGTAGTGGCCCCGGGCCTTGGTCGGCACGCCGGTGAAGCTGTCTTCCTGGCGGTTCCTCAGTGGTGGTACTGGTGGACCACCGCGTGACCCTTGCCGCGGCCGATCATCCACTTGTTGACCGGGGTCGTGATCACGAACGCCGCGGCCAGTGCGATGGCCAGGACGATCCAGAACTTGGCGTCCGCGAGGTGGGCGTCCATGGCGCCCGGCCACAGCGCGATCACCCCGTTGTCGATCAGCTCCATCACCGCGATCGACAGGGTGTCCGCGGCGAGCGCGACCCGGAACGCGGTCTTGAAGTCGACGCCTGCGCTGAGGATGCCGCGCAGGGTGAGGGCGTAGCCGAAGAAGAAGGCCAGGATGATCGCGAGGATCATCGTCTGCATGTTGCTCCAGCCGAGCGCGGTGCCGATGATCATGCCGAGCACCTCGCCGATGGCGCACCCGGTGAGGCAGTGCAGGGTCGCCTGGGCGGCCATGCGCCAGCTGACCTTGCCGCCTTCCGCCCCGTGGTGGGCGTGGTGGCCCTCGTGACCTTCGTGGCCGTGGTGCTCGTGGCCCTCGTGAGCGGTGTGGTCTCCGTGGCCCGCGTGGTTCGTGTGCTCGGTGTGCGTTTCGTGCTGCATGAGAAAGCCCCCAACGTCAGGTAGCGGTTCCTGCCGACAGCAAGAACCATATACCCCCTGGGGGTACCTATCAAGGGCTGGCCCGACGGCCTTCAGTGATCGCGGAGCTCCTTCAGCCGGGCCACGTCCGCCGCATGCCCGGCCTTGCCGCCGGGCGTCTCGATGATCAGCGGTACGCCGACGGTCGCGGGGTGCTCGAAGAGCTCGCGGAAGGGCGCCTCGCCGATGTGGCCGGAGCCGATGTTCTCGTGGCGGTCCTTGTGCGCGCCGACCACGTCCTTGGAGTCATTGGCGTGGATCAGCTTGAGGCGTCCCTCGCCGACCGTGTCCACCAGCAGGTCGAGGGTCTGCTTCATCCCGCCGGGCCCGGCCAGGTCGTGGCCCGCCGCGTAGATGTGGCAGGTGTCGAGGCAGATGCCGAGCTTCGGGTGGGAGTCGAGCGCCTCGAAGTACGGGCCGAAGTCCCAGGTGCGGGAGCAGAGCGAGAAGCCCTGCCCGGCGGTCGACTCGAGCAGCAGGAACGGATCGTCGTCGTGCGTCAGCTCATCCAGCAGGGGCAGCATGTGGTCGCGTACCTGCTGGAACGCGATACTACGGTCGCGGCCGCCGGTCGCCGAGCCGGTGTGCACGACTACCCCAAGTGCGCCGATCTCCCGGCCTCGGCGCAGCGAATGGCGCAGCGATTCCACGGACTTCTCGACGGTGGCCTCGGTGTGCGAACCGAAGTTGATCAGATACGGGGCGTGCACCCAGGCCGGGATCTGTTCGGCGGCGCAGGCCGCGCGGAACTCCTCGTCCTGCTGGGGACTGCCCACGGGTGTGGCCCAGCCGCGCGGGTTGGCGACGAAGACCTGGACGGTCTCGGCGCCCATTTCACGCGCGTACGACAGACCGACCTTGGACAGTCCGCCGGCCACGGGGACATGGCCGCCGACGGGGTTACGGGTTCTCTTGCTGCTCACGCCGCCAAGGGTGGCACGGCGCCGGACGTGCCCGCGCCGCGCCCCCTGACCTCGCTAAATGCCCTTGATCTTCAGGGTGATCGTGCTGCCTTCCGGGGCCTCCTCGCCGCCCTCGACGGACTGGCCGGTGACCTCGTCACCGAGGAACGGGAAGCTCTGGTCGATGTCGACCTTGAAGCCCGCGGCGGTCAACTCGGCCGTGGCGTCGTCCTTGGACTTGCCGACCACGTCCGGGACCTCGATCATCCGCGGGCCCTTGGAGACGGTCAGCGTGACCTTGTCGCCACGGGCCAACTGGGCGGCCTCACCGGGGTGCTGGCGCGCGATGGTGCCGGCCTCCTCCTCGGAGAAGACCCGCTCGGTCTCGACCTCGGCCTTCAGGCCCTCCTCCTGAAGGGCCGCCTTCGCGTCCTCCACGGATTCGCCGATCACGTCCGGCACCTCGATCGGGGCGCCCTTGCTGACGACCAGAGCGATCGCGGCGCCGCCCTTGAGCTTGGTGCCGACCGGCGGGTCCGTGCTGATCACGGAGCCCTGCGGGATCTCCTCGCTGAACGCGCGGGTCACCTTCCCGGGTGCGAGTCCCTTGCTCTTGAGCTGTTTCCTGGCCTTGTCCAGCGGGACGTTCTTCAGCTCCGGCACGGGCACGATCTCCGGGCCCTTGGAGAGCGTCAGTGTCACCTTGCCGTTGTCCCGGATGCGGGCGCCCTGGCCGGGGTCGCTGTCCATGACGGTGCCGGGCTTGTAGGTGTCGCTGAACGCCTCTTTCACCTCGCGCACGTCGAGGCCGGCCTTCTCCAACTGCTGCCTGGCCTGGGCCTCACTCTTGCTGAGCAGGTACGGGACCTGGGTGAACTGGCCGGAGTTGATGTACCAGACGCCGGTGCCGATCCCGAGCGCCAGGACGACCGCCGCGATGATCGCGAGCACGGACCGACGGGGGCCGCGTCGCGTGGGTGCGCCGTGCGCGGCGGTGGGGGCTCCGGGCGGCGCGGTGGGCGGCATCTCCAGGCGGCTGGTGCGGTTGAGCTGCTGCTCCTGGGCCTGGGCCTGGGCATGAGCCGACTGTGCGGGCTGCTCGCCGGGGAGCGGGCGCGGCACGGTGGTGGCGCCCACGCGCGGGATCACGCTCGTACGGTCCTCGGCATTGCTGTGGTCGTCGGCGACGGCGCCCGGCGGTATGGCGTCCAACTGCTCGTCGGTCAGGGCGGCGCGGGCCTGCCTGGCCTGGCCGAGCAGCGCCACCGCGTCGTGCGGGCGCAGCTCGGCATTGCGCGCGGTGGCGCTCGCGACGAGCTCGTCCAGCTCGTACGGGAGGCCGGGCACGGAGGCCGACGGCGGGGCGACGTCCTCATGAAGGTGCCGGTAGAGGACCTGCGCGGGGGAGTCGCCGGAGTGCGGCTTGGCGCCGGTCAGCATCTCGTAGAGGACGACACCGCACGCGTACACGTCCACGCGCGGGTCGGCGACGCCGTGCTCGATCTGCTCGGGCGCCAGGTAGGAGACCGTGCCGAGGATGGCGCCGGTGGTGTTGGTGACCGTGTCCACGGCGCGTACGAGACCGAAGTCGGCGACCTTGACCCGGCCGTCGTCCCCTATCAGGACGTTCTCCGGCTTCATGTCGCGGTGCACGAAGCCCGCGCGGTGGGCGGCGCCGAGCGCGGCGAGCACCGGCTCCAGGATGTCCAGGGCGGCCCGCGGCTGCAGGGCGCCGCGCTCGCGGAGCACGTCGCGCAGGGTGCAGCCGGCGATGTACTCCATCGCCAGATAGACGTACGCGCCGTCCGCGCCCTGGTCGTACACCCCGACCACATTGGGGTGCGCGAGGTGCGCCACCGACTTGGCCTCGCGGATGAAGCGCTCCACGAAGGAGACGTCAGCGGCGAGCGTCGGGTGCATCACCTTGAGGGCGAGCACCCGGTCGAGGCGGGTGTCCACGGCCCGGTAGACCGTGGCCATGCCGCCGACGGCTACGCGCGCGTCGACGCGGTAGCGGCCGTCCAGTATCTGGCCGACGAGCGGGTCCTGAAGGGTCGTGTCCACGCGCAGATTCTACGAGCGAGCGCTGACACCCCTTACCGGCCGGGGGAATCCGGGGCAGGACTGAAGCAGAGCTGTGACCTGCCCCACCCCCTGCACCCGGTCCCTACTCCTGTACCCGGTCCCTACTCCCGTATCCGGTCGCACGGCCGTGCTCAGAACGCGGGCCGCTCCGGATCGAGGCGGGCGAGCCCCTCCGTGGGCGACGAGGCCTCCGCGAAGTGCCGGCGCGGGATGCGTCCCGCGCGGTACGCGAGCCGGCCGGCCTCGACCCCGTGCCGCATGGCCTCGGCCATCAGGACCGGCTCCTGCGCCCGGGTCACCGCCGAGGCGAGCATCACCGCGGCGCAGCCCAGCTCCATCGCGAGGGCGACGTCCGAGGCCGTACCCGCGCCCGCGTCCAGAATGACGGGCACGCGCGCGTGCTCGACGATCAGCTGGAAGTTGTGCGGGTTGCGGATCCCCAGCCCGGAGCCGATGGGGGAGCCGAGCGGCATGATCGCCGCGCAGCCCACGTCCTCCAGCTTCCGGGCGAGGACGGGGTCGTCGTTCGTATAGGGAAGGACGGTGAAGCCGTCGTCGACCAGGGTCTCGGCGGCGTCCAGCGTCTCGACCGGGTCCGGCAGCAGGGTCCGCTCGTCGGCGATGACCTCCAGCTTGACCAGGTCGGTGCCGAGCGCCTCGCGCGCCAGACGGGCGGTGAGCACGGCCTCCCCGGCGGTGAAACAGCCCGCCGTGTTGGGCAGCAGCTGGATGCCGAGCTTGTCGAGGACGGACAGCACGGAGCCCTTCACGCCGGGGTCGACCCGGCGCATCGCGACCGTCGTCAGCTCGGTGCCGGACGCGGTCAGGGAACGCTCCAGGACGTCCAGGCTGGGCGCGCCGCCCGTGCCCATGATGAGCCGCGAGGAGTACGTCGTACCGCCGATGACCAGGGGATCGTCTGCCATGGGGATCAGCCTCCCTGGACCGCTGTGAGGATTTCGACGCGGTCGCCGTCGCGCAGCGTGGTGCGCGACCACGCCCCGCGCGGGACGACGGTTTCGTTGACGGCCGCGGCCACTCCGGCGGCCGCGGCGGTCAATGTGGTGACGAGGGCGTCGAGCGTGCAGCCCTCGGTGAGGGCGCGGGGTTCGCCGTTGACCGAGACGGTCGCGGCGGCTGTGGAGCCGGTGTGTACGGCTGTGGTGTCGGTGTTCATGCGGTCTGCTCCTGGAGGACCTCGAGAGCGCTGAAACGCCGCGGTGTGAACGGGCGTACGGCGTCGGGGAGTTCGCCCGTCGTCAGGGCGTGGGCCATCGCGTCCCCGGTGACCGGCGTGAGCAGCACGCCGTTGCGGTAGTGGCCGGTGGCCAGGTGGAGTCCGGGGAGCGCGGTCGGGCCGAGGAGGGGGGCATTGTCGGGGGAAGCGGGGCGCAGGCCCGCGCGGGTCTCGGTGAGCGGGAGTTCGGTGAGGCCCGGAAGCAGCTCGTGGGCGTCGCGAAGGAGCTCGTAGACGCCGCCCGCGGTCACCGTGGTATCCCAGCCGAGCTCCTCGCTGGTGGCGCCGACGACCAGCTCGCCGTTCTCGCGCGGCACCAGATAGACATCGCTGCCGCGGACCACGGCCCGCACGGTCCGGCTCAGGAAGGGCGCGTACGACGGCGGCACGGTCAGGCGGAGCACCTGGCCCTTGACCGGGCGCACGGGCGGGACGACTTCGGCCGGCACCCCGGCGAGCTTGCCGCTGAGGCTGCCGCCCGCGAGGACGACCTGGTCCGCGCTCAGCTCGGTGCCGTCCGCGAGAACGGCGCCGCGGGCCCGGTCGCCCACGACCGTCAGCCGGTCCGCCCACTGCCGGTGGAAGGTGACACCGGCCCGCTCGCACGCGATGACCAGGGCCTTCGCGAGCCGCCTCGGGTCGACCTGATGGTCGCCGTCGACCCGCAGACCACCGCGTACACCCGGAGCGAGCATCGGCTCCAGGCGTCGGCACTCGCGCCCCGACAGCCACTCCGACTCGAGGCCCGACTGCCGCTGCAGGGCGTGTAGTTCGCGCAGGTGGGCGCGGTCGTCGGCGTCCAGGGCGACGGCCAATGTGCCGCACGCGCGGTAGCCGATCTCCTGGCCGCTGGCCTCTTCGAGCTCGGCCGCGAAGGCCGGATAGCGCTCGGCGGAGGCGATGTTGAGGGCGAGCAGCGTCTGCTCGCCGTAGTGGAGTTCGGTGACGGCGGCGAGCATGCCCGCCGCGACCTGTGCGGCACCGCCGCCGGGCTCCGGGTCGACGATCGCGGTGCGCAGCCCGTGCTGCGCCGCCCGCCAGGCCGTGACCAGGCCGATGATGCCGCCCCCGAGCACGAGGGCGTCCGTCGTGGTGCGTTCTGTCGTGGTGCGTGGATGCATGGGTGTCCAGCCCCTCCCTTCGCCGGCATGACCCGGATCAGGTTCGTACGGTCGGAGGCGACCGAGCCTCCCTCTCAGCCCGGTGCTTCCGGGCTCCCGCGTGTGGTCTACGTTGGCCACCCTAGCCCGTCGCCCTTGCCCCCTTGAAGGGAGCCAGCCCCTATGGCCCGCTCGCTGGACGGACTCGTCCTGGCCCCGGTCGCCGACCAAGCGCCTGGTCAGGTGGGTACGCGGACACGGTTCACGTACCACGAGCTGGACGGCGCGATCTGGGCCGAGTACGCGGGTGGTGACGTCGTACGCGGCCATCTCGTCGGCACGCGCGCGGGGGACCGGATCGACTTCCGGTACGTCCAGTTGAAGCGCGACGGCGAGACCGCGTCCGGGCACTGCGTCTCCGAGGTGGTGGAGCTTCCCGACGGGCGGATCCGGCTCGACGAGACCTGGGAGTGGGAGTCGCGGCAGGGCAGCGGCACGAGTGTCGTGGAGGAGCTGCCGAGCTGATGACGGTCGCCGGGGGCGATCGCCGGGTGGTGTGCAGGAGGTCACGCCCCGACCTCGGGCAACTCCCCTACCTGACGGACCGTCAGTTGTTTATGGTGATCGGGTGAGCGAGCAGACGCAGCAAGGCGAGCGGCAGGACGCGCGGCACGTGGTCATCGTCGGCGCGGGCATGGCCGGCGTACAGACCGCGGTGGCCCTGCGCGAACGGGGCTTCACCGGCGCGGTCACGCTGATCGGCGCCGAACCGCACCAGCCCTACGACCGGCCCCCGCTGTCCAAGGCGGTGCTGCTCGGCAAGGCCGAGGGGTCCGCCTTCGACGTCGACTTCGAGCAGCTCGGCGTGGAGCTGCGGCTGGGGCGCGAGGTGACGGGCGTACGCCCCGCCGCGCATCAGCTGGACACCCCTGAGGGCCCGGTCGACTACGACGTCCTTGTCGCCGCCACCGGGGCCGAGCCCCTGCGGCTGCCGGGCACGGAGGGTGTGCCGGGGGTGCACCTGCTGCGCACCCTCGACGACGCGGAGCGGCTGAAGCCCGTGCTCGCCGAGCAGCACGACATCGTGGTCGTCGGGGCGGGCTGGATCGGCGCCGAATTCGCCACCGCGGCGCGCGAGGCGGGGTGTGCCGTCACGGTCGTCGAGGCCGCGGACCGGCCGCTCGCCGGGGCGCTGCCCGCGGAGGTCGCAGCTCCGATGGCGGCCTGGTACGCGGGGGCGGGAGCCGAACTGCGCACTCTCGCGCGCGTGCAGGGCATCGAGCCCGGCGCCGTGATCCTCGACGACGGCACCCGGCTGCCCGCCGGCGCGGTGGTCGTCGGCATCGGCGCCCGCCCCGCCACCGGCTGGCTCGACGGCTCGGGCATCGAGCTGGGCCCCGACGGAGCGATCGTCGCCGACGCCTCCCTGGCCACCTCGGCCCCCGACGTCTACGCGGTCGGCGACTGCGCCTCGTTCCCCTCGGCCCGTTACGGCGAGCGGCTGCTCGTCCACCACTGGGACAACGCCCTGCAGGGGCCGCGCACGGTCGCGGCGAACATCGTCGGCGCCACGGGGCCCGAGCCGGAGACGTACGACCCGGTCCCGTACTTCTGGTCGGAGCAGTTCGGCCGCTTCGTCCAGTACGCAGGGCATCACGGGGCCGCCGACACCCAGGTGTGGCGCGGCGACCCCGCGACCCCCGCCTGGTCGGTGTGCTGGCTGCGCGAGGGCGCCCTGGTCGGCGTCCTTGCGGTGGGGCGACCGCGGGACCTGGCGCAGGGGCGTCGGCTGATCGAGTCGGGGGCGAAGCTGTCGGCGGAGCGGTTGGCCGATCCTTCGGTGCCGCTCAAGAGCGCGTTGGAAAGCTAGGCGGCACGGCCTTCGGGCCTTCGGGGAGCCGGGTCGGGTGGCTGTCGTACGGCCTGTGGACGGCTGCCAGGTACCGACTGTCAGTCCGGGATGGCAGTCTTGTCCATGTGACCGAGATTGACGCAAAGACCGATGCTCTCGTCCCCGCGTGGCTGAACCTCCCCGAGATCGCCGAAATGTTCGGCGTCGAGGTGACGCGTGTGCGACAGCATGTCAAGGAAGGCCGGCTGATCGCCGTGCGCCGTGGTGAGAACCGGGCGCTGCACGTGCCGTCCGCCTTCATCGACGGCGACGCCGAAGAGGGATACAAGATCGTCAAGGGCCTGCCCGGGCTCCTGACCCTCCTGCGGGACGACGGCTTCTCCGACGAAGAGATGCTGGAGTGGCTCTTCACTCCCGACCCGACCCTGCCCGGCACCCCCGCGCAGGCCCTGAGCGAGAATCGCGGCACGGAGGTGAAGCGCCGCGCCCAGGCGCTCGCCGTCTGACCTGACGACACCCGTCCGACGGCAGCCGCCCGACGACAACCGACGGTGTACGGGGCCCGGCGCAGGCCGTGGCCCCGCACACCACCGCACCACGGGGGAATGCTCCATGTCTCGCGCCCAGCTCGCCGACGCCCGGCTGTACCTGTGCACCGATGCGCGCAAGCGCCAGGGCGACCTGCCGGAGTTCCTCGACGCGGTGCTCGCTCCCGCGCACGGTGTCGACATCGTCCAGCTGCGCGACAAGGGCATGGAGGCCGGCGAGGAGCTCGAGCACCTCGCCGTCTTCGCCGACGCCTGCAAGCGGCACGGCAAGCTGCTCTCGGTGAACGACCGCGCGGACGTCGCGCACGCCATCGGCGCCGAGGTCCTCCACCTCGGCCAGGGCGACCTCCCGGTCCCCGCCGCCCGCGCCGTCCTCGGCGAGGACGTGCTGATCGGCCGCTCCACGCATGCGGAGTCGGAGGCCGCCGCGGCCGCCGTCCAGGAGGGCGTGGACTACTTCTGCACGGGCCCCTGCTGGCCCACCCCCACCAAGCCGGGCCGGTACGCGCCCGGGCTCGACCTGGTGCGCTACACCGCCTCGCTCGGCACCGACCGCCCCTGGTTCGCGATCGGCGGGATCGACGCCAAGAACCTGGACGAGGTGCTCGATGCGGGCGCCCGCCGCGTGGTCGTCGTCCGGGCCATCACGGAGGCCGACGACCCGGCGGCCGCGGCGGTTGATCTGGCCAGGCGGGTGCGCGGGGCCTGAGTGGCGGGCGTACTCGCTCGTTGACTTCCATGGTCGGCACTTTTGTCCGAAGGGTGGACAAGAAACGGGCATAACCGGCATAAGGGCAAGGCCTGGTTGGGGTGCGGGGGAGCCCTGGCTAACCTGCCGGTATGGCCACTGGGACTGCGTCCACCAGGACTGACCGCGCACGCACCGTGCGCGACATGCTCGCGACCGGCAAGACCTCGTACTCGTTCGAGTTCTACGCGCCGAAGACCCCGAAGGGCGAGCAGAACCTGTGGAACGCCCTGCGCAGAGTTGAAGCGGTCACGCCGAGCTTCGTCTCCGTGACGTACGGCGCGGGCGGCTCCACCCGTGCGGGCACGGTGAAGGCGACCCAGCAGATCGTCGCCGACTTCACCCTGACCCCGGTCGCCCACCTCACCGCGGTCAACCACTCCATCGCCGAACTGCGCAACATCATCGGGCAGTACGCGGACGCCGGGATCAGGAACATGCTCGCGGTCCGCGGCGACCCGCCCGGCGACCCCATGGGCGAGTGGGTCCCGCACCCGCAGGGTGTGACGTACGCGGCCGAACTGGTGCAACTCATCAAGGAGTCGGGCGACTTCTGCGTGGGCGTCGCGGCGTTCCCGGAGAAGCACCCGCGCTCCACCGACTGGGACACGGACATCCAGCACTTCGTGGACAAGTGCCGCGCAGGCGCGGACTACGCGATCACGCAGATGTTCTTCGACGCCGACGACTATCTGCGTCTTCGTGACCGGGTCGAGGCGGCGGGCTGCGAGACCCCGATCATCCCCGAGGTCATGCCCGTGACCAGCGTCAAGCAGCTCACGCGCTTCGCCGAGCTCAGCAACGCCTCGTTCCCTGCGGAGCTGAAAGAGCGGATCCTCACATCCAAAGACGATCCCGCCGCTGTACGCTCCATTGGCATCGAGTTCGCGACGGAGTTCTGCGCGAGGCTGCTGGCCGAGGGAGTGCCCGGACTGCACTTCATCACGCTGAACAACTCCACGGCGACGCTGGAAATCTACGAAAATCTAGGCCTGCATCACCCACCGCAGGCCTGATCGGCATAGCTGCGTTCGCTTGAGCGCGGCGGCCGTACGAGAGGGGCGGACATGGGCTGGTGGCTCCTGTATGCCGCGTTCGGCATCGTCGCGCTGTGGCTGCTCGGCGAGGTACTGCTGCAGTACAAGGCGCGGTTGCGCTGGCGGATGCTGGCCTTCGTCGGGTTCGTCGGCGTGGTGATCGGCGTGCTGATGCCCAGCGTTGTGGTCATCGGCTTCGGCGCGATCCTCTTCGCCGTCGGGCAGACGTACGTCACGCTGTCGTTCCGCCGCGGCTTCTCCACCGGCTGGGCGCTCGGCGGCAACCCGGGGGAGAGCCGGCGCCGCAAGGGCGTTGAGCCGGTCGAGCAGGACCCGACGCTGCAGGTCTCGGATCTGGAGTACGACGCCGAGTACGGCCGGGAGTACGACGCCGGGCACGACTCCGGCTACCCCGCCGACTTCGCCGGTCCGGAACCCGTCGGCTCCCCGGTCTACGCGCCGGAGCCGATGCCGGACGACACCGGCCAGTACGGCGTGTACGGCGCGGGCGCGGTCCCGCCCCAGCCCGCCGCCGCACCCTCCGGCGAGTACGGCTACGACGCTTACGCGAACCCGGGCTACGACCAGCAGTCGTACGGGTACGAGCCCGCCCCGCAGCAGTACGCGGCATACTCCGACCCGTACATCGGGCAGCAGGGCGCGCAGCCGTACGACACCGGCCAGTACGCGACGTACGGCGGGCAGCAGCCGGGCTACGACCAGGGCTACCAGGATCCGTACGCGGCCCAGTACCCCCCGGGAGAGACCCCGGCCGGCGGCGTCTGGGTCCCGCAGCAGCGCTCCGGCGACGACCTGCTCGGCGGCGAACTCCCGCCCGAGCAGCAGCAGTACCCGTACCAGAACGGCGGGTACGACGCGGGGTACAGCGGGGAGCAGCAGCAGTACCGGTACTGAGGCTCGGGGCCGGTTCGGGGGGCCTTGGGGCTGGGTCTGGGCGTGGGGCCGGGGGTCGCGGCGGCGGGTCGGCGGCGAGGGCGGCCGGCGAGCGAGTGCAGTGCAAGTGGGGGGAAAGGGGCGGAATCGCGCCGGTTTTGTCCTGGTTCCAGTGCCCCGTTTCCCCCACTTGCGAGCCGCCGCTCCCCGGTGCCGCCTCCCCGCTCCCCGGCCTCCGGCTGCCCCGCCTCCCGCTCCCCGGCCTCCGGCCCCGCCCCCCGGCCCCGCCTCCCGGCCCCCGCCCCAGCTCACTGCGAGCCCCGGAACCCCGGCCCCTCCACGATCAGCCCCGCCACCAGCGCGCCGGACATCCCCGCGTGCGGCAGCCCGCCGCCGGGGTGGGACCAGCCGCCCACCGAGTAGAGGCCCGGCAGTCCGGTGCCGTTCGACGGGTACAAGAGCTGCCCGCCCGCTCCGGCCAGGGCAGGTGCGGGCACGGCGCCGCCCGTCGCGCCGGTCGCCGCCTCGATGTGCGCCGGGGTGCGGACCTCGCGCCACAAGAGGCGCTCGCGCAGTCCCGGGATCGCGGACGCGGCGGCCGACAGCATCTCGTCCGCCGGCTCCCGCACCCGGTCGTCTCCCAGGGGCGGAAAAGAGGAATCCCCGGCCGGTACGACCGTCGTGAGCACCATCGAGTCGTGCGCGTCGTCCGGCCGCAGCGCCGGGTCGCCGGGCCGCAGCACGCCGACCGTGCGTCCGCCGGGCAGATGCACCACCGTGTGGTGCGGCGCCCCCTCCTCGGGTCCGCCGCGCAGCGCGAGCAGTACCGTGCACCGGCTGGGCAGGACCGGTGCCTCGGGTCCGACTCGGACGTCTCCCTGCACCAGGTCGCCGGTGAGGCTCCGCAGCCGGGCCGGGTCGACGCCTGCCACGACGTGGTCGGCCTCCTCCTGCGTCCCGTCCGACAGGACGATCCCGGCAGCCCGGCCGTCCTTCTCGGCGATGCCCGTCACCTCGGCGCCGAAGCGAAACTCCACCTTCCGGGCCAGGCACCGCTCGTACACCGCCTGCGCCAACTGCCGCATGCCGCCCCGGACATACCAGGTGCCGAAGGCCTGCTCCATGTACGGCAGTACGGCCGCGCTCGCGGGTGCGGTGTGCGGATCCAGGCCGTACGCGCGCACGGAGCTCTCGACGATCGCGATCAGCCGGGGATCGACCAGCTCGCGCCGCGCCGCCTCGGCGAACGTCGGGGGCCTGCGCCGGAGCAGCCCGCTGCGGCGCACGGCGGGGTAGGGGTCGCGGTCGGCGAGAACCTCCCAGTTCGGCCACAAGGGTTCCTCGAGCAGCGGCCGACGGGTGCGGTCCCAGGCCTCCCGGGCACGGTTCAGGAACGCGCTCCAGCGCTCGCCCGCGCCCTGGCCGAGCGCCTCCTCGAAGGCGTCGACGCAGCCCGCGCGGGAGGCGTTGGGCAACGTGACCGTGGTGCCGTCCGCGAGGACGTGGCGTACCGCCGGATCGACCTGAACCAGCTCCACGCACTCTTCGAGGGGCTGCTTGCCGGTCTTGATGAACAGGTCGCGGTAGACCGCGGGCAGTGGCAGCAGTCCCGGACCCGTGTCGAACGCGAACCCGTCCCGCTCGAAGCGACCCAGAGCCCCGCCATATGTCTCAGCGCGCTCGAACACCGTCACCCGGTGGCCTGCCACGGCCAGCCGGGCACCGGCCGCCATCGCGCCCATCCCGGCGCCGATCACCGCAATCCGTGCCATGTCAGGGACCTTATCCGCCCCCACTGACAGGCCCGCCCGCGGCCTCGGCGGGCACCCGGTCAGGTGCTCCCGGTCCGGTGCGTCGACCACTCAGTCCGGTGGTCGCCTGGCCATTGCGGCGAGCCGCTTCTCCTCGCGGCGTTGGGCTCTGCGGCGGCGGAAGCGCCGGATGCGATGGGCGAGGAACACGATCAGCGCCAGGCCGAGGAGCAGCAGTACGCCCGCGATGATCGCGGCCGCCTCCGGATAGAACATCGCGAAGGAGACGAGGCCGCCGACCCCGAGATCCTCGGCCGTGCTCATGATGAAGTTGCTGAACGGCTCGGGCGACGTGTTGATCGCCATCCGAGTCCCGGCCTTCACGAAATGGCTCGCCAGCGCGGTGGAACCGCCCACGGCGCCCGCCGTCAGGTCGGACATCGAGTCGCCGCTCTGCCCCGCGAGCAGCGCACCGACCGCCGCACCGGAGACCGGCCGGATGAACGTGTGCACGGCATCCCACACCGAGTCCACGTACGGGATCTTGTCGGCCACCGCCTCGCAGAGGAAGAGCGCACCGGCCGCCACGAGGACGTCCGTGCGTTCCATCGACGCGGGCACCTCATCGGTCAGCCCGGTCCTGCCGAAGATGCCGAGGAGCAGGATCACCGCGTAGGCGTTGACCCCGCTGGCCCAGCCGCTGGTGAACACCAGGGGGAGTACGGACACGGACGCGATCGTAACCAGACGGGCCCGGTTCGGCCTGGGCATGAGTGCGTACGACTGAGTATCCGTACCTAGAGGGTGAGATGAGTAGGCGAGCGGATGGGCCGCAACCCGCGTAGACGGAAGAGTGGGCACCACGGAAGGGGCGCGGCACCGGCACCGACGACACGGGGCGGCGGAACGGTGCGGCTCCCCCGACGGAACGGGGAGCTCCCGACGACCAGGGAGCCCACGGGGGAATGAGCACCGGGTCCGGTGCGGTTCGAGGGGATCGAACCGTGCCGGACCCGGTGCGTTTTTGCGTACGGGGGGATGGGCATCCCCTGGTGCCCGATGGCGGCTACGCGCGCGTGCCGTGCATCGGCCGCTACGCGCGCGTGCCGCTCACCCGTCCCTGGAGCAGTCGGGACAGCGCCGAGTGGACGTCGTCGATCGACCGCTCCGGCTGGAAGGCCTGCCAGTCCAGGGCGGCCACCAGGACCATCCCGACCAGTGCGGCCGCGGTCAGCGGGATGTCGATCTCCTCGCTGAGCTCGCCCGCCTCGACGCCCTCGCGCAGTACCCCTTCGACCACGGCGACGGCCTCCTGGCGTACCACCAGGAGAGTGGACTGCCAGGCGCGATTGGTGCGCCACAGCTCGGCGACGTACAGCTGCGTGAAGGCCGGATAGCGGTCGATGAAGACCAGTCCGGCGCGGATCATCGCGTCCAGGGCGTCGACCTTGGAGCCGCCGCGTTCCTCGGTCCCTTCGGCCGCCTCCCGCAAGGAGGCGGTCAGCAGCCCCACGCCGTGCCGCAGCAGCTCCTCGAAGAGGACCGTCTTGCTCGCGAAGTTGTAGTAGACGGTGCCCTTGGCGACCCCGGCGCGTTCGGCGATCTCGTCCACGGTCGTGGCCGAGAAGCCCTGTTCGGCGATCAGGGTCACGGCCGCCTCGTAGAGCTTCTGCCGGGTGGCCTGGCGGCGGGTGCTGCTGCTGTCCATGGCCTTGATTCTCACAGGTCCGGCTTTGGCCACGGCACCCGATCCGGAACCGGCCGCCGCACGGGAACCGGAACCGGTCGCGCCGCTCACAGGCTCAGCTCGGGGTGCAGCCGGTCCAGGGTCCACACCTGCTTGCGCCGGGCGGATACCGCGGTGAGCGCGAGTGCCCCCAGGGTGAAGGCCGCGAGGACCGCGCAGGCCTGCCAGACGGGCCCGAGACCGCCGCCGCTGATGAGCCGGCGCAGTGCCTCGACGATGTAACTCATCGGCAGGAAGGGGTGGATGGCCTCGAAGAACCCGGGGCTCGTCTGCACCGGATACGTGCCGCCCGCGGACGTCAGCTGCAGCATCAGGAACGCCAGGACCAGGATGCGGCCCGCGGCCCCGAAGCGGGCGTTCAGCCACTGCACGATCGCCGCGAAACAACCGGTGACCAGGAGCAGGAAGGCGACCGTCCCGGCCGCGTGCGCCATCTGCAGGCCGAGCCCCCAGTGCAGCACCGACATCAGGGCGGCGGTCTGCAGCGCCCCGAGCGCCGCCACCGGCAGCCAGCCCGCGAGCGCGATCCGCCAGGCCGAGGCACCAGCGGCGAGGGCCCGCCGGTTGAGGGGCTGGATCAGCATGTACGCGACCATCGCGCCGACCCAGAGGGACAGCGGGATGAAGTACGGGGCGAAGCCGGTGCCGTAATTGGGCGCCTTGTGCAGCGACTTGGCGGCGAGCTGGACCGGGTCGGCCATCACGTCGGTGCGCTGATCGCGATCCTCCTTGTTGTAATCGGGGATCTTGTCGACACCGTCGTGCAGGCCGCCGGCCAGCTTGACCGAGCCGTCGGCGATCTTGAACATCCCGCCGTCGAGTTCGTTCGCGCCGTCCTTGAGCCGGCCGACGCCCGAGTCGAGTTCCGAGGAGCCGCCCTTGGCGGTCGTCAGCCCGGTGTGCAGCTGGTCCGCGCCCTTGGCGACCTGGTGGGCGCCCTTGTTGAGCTTGTTGATCTTGGCGACGGCGGCGTCCAGGTCCTCGCTCAGGTGCGGCGCTTGCTTGGCCAGCGCGTCGGCCTGCTTCTGCAGCTTCGCGAGGTGACCGTCGAGTTTGGCGACGTCCCCGTCGTAGTCCTTGATCACCTCATTGAGGTCATCGGCGATCTTGGACACGTCGGCCGCCGCGTCCTTCGCCTTCTTCAACTGGGGGCAGTGCCGGTCGGGCAGCGGGGATTCCTCGCAGCGCGCCGTGTACACGGTGTTCAGGGTGTCCGAGGCCGTACGCGCCCCGGAGGCCGCGACCGGCGCCCGCTCGACCAGCGTGCCGAGGTGATCGCGGATCACCGAGGTCGAGTCGGAGACCAGCCGCGCGGTGTCGCCGATCGCCTGCTCGTTGTCCTTCAGGAACGGACGGACCTTGCCCGCGGCTCCGTTGACCTTGTCGGCGAGCGTCTGGGTGCCATCGGCGACCTGCCCGGCGCCCTTCTCGAGGTCACCGGCGCCCTTGTCCAGCTTCTTCATGCCGCCCGCGAGGTCCCCGCTGCCCTTCTTGGCGCTCTTCAGGCCGTCGGCGAGGTCCTTGGAGCCCTTCTTGGCCTTGCCGACCCCGTCCTTGAGCTTGTCGGCGCCATCGGCGGCTTCCTGGGTCTTGCCGTGGATGTCCGAGAAGGAGATGAAGATCTTGTCGTAGAAGCCTCGCGACGCCTTCGTGGACGCGGCGGACCGCACCTCCGAGAACACCGTCCGCGAGATCTGCCCCACGATGTAGTTGTTCGCGTCGTTCGTACGCACCTGAAGTGCGCTCGTCTCGGGGGAGTCGCCCGAACTGGACGCGATGCGCTTGCTGAAGTCGGACGGCATCGTCAGCGACAGGTAGTACGTGCCGTCCTCGACGCCCTTGCGCGCGTCCTCGGCGCTCACCTCGTGCCACTGGAAGGTGCGGCTGTCCCGCAGCCCCTGGGCGATGCTGTCGCCCGCCGCGATCTTCTTGCCGGACGCCTGGGCGCCCTTGTCGTCATTGACCAGCGCGACGGGGATCTTGTCGAGACGGCCGTACGGATCCCAGAACGACCACAGGTACAGGGCCCCGTAGAGCAGCGGCAGCAGGAGGAGCGCGACGAGGGCGGCCCGCGGGAGCTTGCCCCTGCCGAACCGCTTCAGCTCAAGCGCGGCCAGTTTCGGCGAGCGCATTCGCCGCCCCCTTCTTGTCGTTGTTCTCGCTGTCGTCGTTCCGGGACTTGGTGGACACCACGACCGACCCCGAGGGCGCATCCGTGCACACCGCGATCACCGTGGTGCCGCTCGCGGCGACCGACCTGAGCAGCGCCCAGGCCTCGGCCCGTTCCGCGTCCGAGAGCTTGAGGTCCACGTCGTCCACGCCGAGCAGACGCGGCTCCCCGATCAACGCGAGCGCCACCGAGAGGCGCAGCGCCTCGAGCCGCTCCAGATCCCGTACCGCCGTGCGTCGCCCCTTCGGGAGGTCACCCGTGTCGAGCCCGGCGGCCCGCAGTGCCGCGTCGATCCGCTCCTTGGCCGCCGCCACCCGCTCGGCCCGGGGCCGCAGCAGTGCGCGCAGGGAACCCCCGAACCGCCGCTGCAGCAGGGCGCGTTCATGTAGGTGCTCCCCGACGGTCAGCGCCGGATCGAGGTCGGTCACGCCCGACACCGGGCCGAGCGCGCTGATCCTGCGTACGGCGGCCAACTGCTTGGGCAGCCGGAGCCGGCCGATGCTCGCGTGGCCCTCGGTGGCGCGCATCCGGCCGGTGAGCGCGAGCAGCAGACAGGTGCGCCCCGATCCGGACGGGCCCTCGACGGCGATCAGCGCACCGGCCTCGGCGTTGATGCCGACGCCCCGGAACGCCCAGCCGCGCGGCCCCTTGAGCCCGAAGCCTTCGGCCGTGACGGATGTGCCCACAGCCCGACCCCCCTCTTCCCTTTTGAACTGACTGGTCAGTTCAAAAGTATGCCGTGCCCCTCGACGGCCGCTACAGGCGCCCCCTCAACTCCCTTCGCCCGCAACCCACTCGCGACGCCCGTGCGCCTGATCCGAACCCCTGATCGAAGCGAAAGTGCAGGTCAGGGCCGATTGTCAGTGGCGTACTTCACGATGGGTGTCATACGGCCACTGCGCCGTCACACGACGACAGGAGGTTCGTCATGGCCAGTTCGTCCGCAGCAGCCGCACGTCGGCACCGCGCCACCGGCCCTGCCCCCTCACTGACCGGCCCGGCGAGCGACATCCACCCGGTCCTGCGCCGGGCCACGGCCCCGCCGGCCGCCCTCGACCTGCTCGCCCAGGCCCGCGCGGGCCTGGACGAGGCGGCGGTCCTCGAGACGCCGAACGAGCGGTATGCCGCCGCCCACCTCGCCGCCCTGCGCACCGCCGCGGCGGTGCTCGCCGCCCGCGGCCGCCCGGAGACCAGCGAGCGCAGGCGCCAGCGCATCCGGAGCGCCTGGGAAGTGCTCCCCGAGATAGCGCCCGAACTGACCGAGTGGAGCGCCCTGTTCGCCTCGGGAGCCCGCCGCAGGGCCCGGGCCGAAGCCGGCATCCAGGGCGCCGCGACCACCCGGGACGCCGACGATCTGGTGCGGGACGTGGCGATGTTCCTGCGCCTGGTCGAGCGGATGCTGGTCCTGCAGCCGGTCCTGCCGCAGCCACGGCCGGGACAGGTGTGATCGAGCCGGAAGTGAAGGATGGCTGAGCACCGTCCAGCGCCCATTAGGGTGGGAACGGCCGCACTTTCCGCCTTGCCCGAGGAGTCAACTGCCGTGTCGGACCCGATGCGCCCCCGCGCTTCTCTCCGGACCGCCGTGGTCTGGGAGGTCCTCAAGGACGCCCTGGACCGTCAGGTCAAGGCGACGGGGCAGGAGTCAGGCTCCCTCGACGTACTCGACACGGGCGGCGGCAGCGGCAACTTCGCCGTGCCCGTCGCCCGTCTCGGCCACCGCGTCACCGTCGTCGACCCGAGCCCGAACGCGCTGTTCGCTCTCGAGCGCCGCGCCGCCGAGGCCGGGGTCGCCGACCGGGTGCGAGGCGTCCAGGGCGATGCCCACGGCCTGTTCGACGTGGTCGAGCGCGGTGCGTACGACGTGGTGCTCTGCCACGGCGTCCTCGAGTACGTGGACGACCCGGCCGACGGCGTACGCAACGTCGTCGACGCGCTGCGCGAAGCCGGCACCCTCAGCCTGCTCGCCGCGGGTCTCGGCGGCGCGGTGCTCGCCAGGGCCCTGGCCGGCCACTTCACCGAGGCCCGGCAGGCGCTCAGTGACCCGGACGGCCGCTGGGGCGAGAGTGACCCGGTGCCGCACCGCTTCACCGCCGAGCAACTGACCGAGCTGGTCACGGCCCGTGGCCTGCGGATCGCCGCCATACACGGCGTGCGCGTCTTCGCCGACCTGGTCCCCGGCGTCCTCGTGGACACCGAGCCGGGCGCCCTGGACGCACTCATCAAGCTCGAGGCCGCGGCCGCCGAACTGCCCGCGTTCCACTCCGTCGCCACCCAGCTGCACGTACTGGGCGAGAAGTTCGGCGAAGTTCAGCGATAAGTACGAGACGGGGGGATCCGGAAGCCCCGGATCCTGTGTGGTCCCCCTGATCAGGCCCGCAGCCGCAGATGGAGTACGCCACAGGCCCCCCGATCAGCCGCCACTCCCCGTATGATCGAGGGGCACCGTCCGGCATGACGGATCGGCGACTGGGGAATGCACGCCTCAGCACTCCGGACCTCCATGGCGGCTCGGAATGGCGAATTGGCGTAGAGGGGCGGGTTTCACGGGGGCGATTCCCTGCCTATCCTGAAGGGGACCCCCGGTCGCCCCGGCGACTGCACGATGAGGAGGACTCCGTGCCGCTCTCGGAGCACGAGCAGCGAATGCTCGAGCAGATGGAGCGAGCGCTGTACGCCGAAGATCCCAAGTTCGCGACAGCGCTTGAGGGAAGCGGGCTGCGTACGTACACCCGGAAGCGGGTCTACCAAGCGGTCGCGGGCTTTCTGGTGGGTATCACGCTCCTCATGGCAGGAATGATCGCCGACGGCGGTAAGCAGTGGTGGATCAGCGTCGTGGGATTCCTCGTCATGCTGGGCTGCGCCGTGCTTGCGGTCACCGGCTGGCGCAAGTCCCCGAAGCCGGGCGAGCAGGCCCCGGGTGCTGCGGCGCCCGGCACCACTCAGACCCGTCGCCAGGGCCGGCAGCGCCGCTCGATGATGGACCGGATCGAGCAGCGCTGGCAGCGCCGCCGGGACGAGCAAGGCCAGTAGCACCAGGGCCGAGCACCAAAGTCGAGACAGATCCGGTACAGCCCGGGTAGAACCAGGCTGACCGGCGCTCACACGCCACGACAGCCGGCACGCACACGCGATGGCCGGCCGACCGGCGCTCACACTCCAAGCACATGGGTGAGGGGCGAACACCGCAAGGTGTTCGCCCCTCACCCATGTGCTGTCCCGCTCGGCCCCCGCGGGGGCCGAGCGGGGGGATCAGCCTTCCTGCTTGCCGGGCCGCCGCACCATCCCCGCCAGCCGGTCACCGAGACCGCCGGTCAGCTCCGCCCACCGGGCCGAGCAGGCCCACGCCACCCGGACAGCCGAACGAGGCAGCAGCGACGCCCTCAGCCGTCCGCCACCGTTCAAGTCGGCCCGCAGTCCGGCCCGCACCCGCCGGGCATCCTCGGCCAGTCCGGACGTGGGACGCGGCTCGGGCGCGTACAGCACCTGCTCGACCGCCGCCGCCACCCGATGCACGGCCTCCGCCGAGGCCGGGTCAAGGCGGCCGATCCGCACGATCCGCGCGGCCGACTTCCGGGGCGTCAGCGACTCGTCCGGCAGGATGCCGTGGTCCCACGCCGTATCGGTCACCTCGAGCCAGGCCGCAAGGGTCCGCCCGGACACCTCATCCGGCGTACGACCGCCCGAGCCGAGGCGCACCGCCCGTACCCGCGTGCGCCACAACAGCGGCAGCAGCGGCACGAGGAGCAGCACCAGACCGCCCAGCGTCGCCGCCGTGATCGTGCCCCACGGCAACCCGTCGTCGCCGCCACCCGCCCCCGCGTTCGGGTCGGCGGCAGCCGGGCAGCCGTCGAGCTTCCGCTGCTGCGGGCTGCAGCTCTGCGAAGGCTGCGCCGAGGGCTCACCGGACGGCGCGGCCGACTCCGAGGGCTGCGGCCGGACGACGCCGTCGCTCGGGTTGTCGGTGGGGGTGTCCACCGCCGTGTAGTCGGGCAGGTTGCCACGGCCGGGCGTCGGCTCGAAGCGGGTCCAGCCCACGCCCTCGAAGTACAGCTCCGGCCAGGCGTGCGCATCCCGCAGCCCCACCGACATGCTGCCGTCCGACTGCGACGTGCCGGGCGTGAAGCCCACCGCGACGCGGGCCGGAATGCCCAAGGTCCTGGCCATCGCCGCCATGGAGAACGAGAAGTGGACGCAGAAGCCCTCCTTCTGCTTGAGGAAGCTGCTGATCGCCGCCGAACCGCTGCCCGCGTCCACGTCGGTCTTGTAGGTGAAGCCACCCGTGTTGGTGAACCACTCCTGGAGTTTCATCGCGCGCTCGTAGTCGTTCGACGCGCCCTCGGTCACGTTCTGGGCTGCCGTGTACACGTCGCGCGGCAGAGAGTCGGGGACCTGGGTGAACTCCTTGGCGATCGCGGAGCGCGCGGGCGGGGCCGCCGCCAGCTGCTCCGCGGTCGGCTGCACGAGCAGGCTCTCGACCTCGTACGTCTTGCCCTTCGTGGTCTCCCCGCGGTCACCCACGAGGGCCCGCCCGATCGGCTCGAACCGCCAGCGCCCGTCGATGGCGACCCGGGTTGCCGGATAGGGCATGGGCAGCCAGTCCTGGGCGTACTGGTCGTCCGCGGTGATCCGGCTCTTGACCTCGGCCCTGCGCACCTGGGGGCTGAGGCCCACCGGGTCCGGGAACGGCGACGGCACACCCTCGATGCGTCGTTCGGCCGGCTTCCAGGACGTGCCGTCGAACTGGTCGAGCGAGACGATCCGCAGATAAAGGTCCTGCGTGTCCTTGGAGTTGGTGCGGTACGAGAGCACCTCGCGGTCCTCCGGCTGGGTCAGGCTGTTCTGCAGCGAGACCAGCGGGTTGACCGCCGAGATGGTGCCGCCGCCCGGGCCCGTGCCGGAGCCGTTCCCGGTGCTGTCGAGCAGGCCGCCGTCCATGGCGGGCAGCAGGGCGGGCACCGCGAGCGCGATGCCGAGGGCCACGACGCCGATGCGCCGGCCCGTGCGGACCGGTGCGATCGCCGACCCGCTCGGCGTCTCCATCGACGCGGCCACCGCGCTCGGTTTGCGCGGGGCTCCGCCGAAGACCCGCCCCCACTGCGAGAGCCGGTCCCGGCCCTCGGCGAGGAGCAGCAGCAGATAGCCCGCCGCGGCGAGCACGAACCACAGCCAGCCCGCCCCGCCGTCGGAAAGCCCCGCGGCCACCGAGTACAGCGCGAGCAGCGGCAGCCCCGCCGGGGCCGCGGTCCGGAACGTCACCGCGAGGGCGTCCACCGCGAGCCCGATCACCAGGACCCCCCCGACCAGCATCAACCGGATGCCGTCCACGAGCGGCGCCGGAATCGCATACCGGCTCACATCGTCGGTCCCGGCCTGCAACAGCGTGCCGAACCGCTCGATGACGTCCGGCGTGGGCACCAGGCCGGCGATCGCCTGCTCGCGCGCGAACACCAGCGTGAGCAGCAGCAACGTGACCACGGCCTGCACGACCACGGTCAGCGGCCGGGCCAGCGGCACCCGCCGGGCGGCCGCCCCGACCCCGGTCTGGATCGCGAGCAGAAACGCGGCCTGCAGGATCCAGGTGCCCTTGTCGACCAGCGGCAGCATCGCGCACGCCGCCAGCATCGTGGCGACCATCGCGCACAGCGCGAGGCGCGCGCGACCGCTCATGTCCATCCCCCTGTTGTCGTTCCGCCCACCGGTGCGGGACCGGCACTCGTGCGCTGCCGGTCGGCCAGCTGCCACAGCTCGGGCAGCGTGTCCCCCGGCTGCACCCCGACGGCGGTCCAGCCCGCCTCGCGCAGCAGCCGCAACCGCTCCTCGAGCCGGGCCGAGGTACCGAGGGCGCCGCCCCACGCATCGCTGTCGAGCACGAAGGCGACGGCCGCCCCGCTGCGCTGCCGCATCCGCGCGACCACGGCCGCCTGCTCCTCGTCCAGATCGCCCAGGAAGGCGATCAACAGCCCCTCGTTCCCGCTGCGCAGCAGGTCGTACGCAGGTGAAAGGCCGGGCCCGCCGTCCGAGTGGTCGATCACCGCGAGGGTGTCCATCATCAGCCCCGCCGCGTCCGCCGACTCCTGGCTGGCGCCCGCGAAACCGTCGGAGCCCTCACCCGGCACGGAGTTGCCCGTGTCGGTCAACAGCCGTACCGAATAACCCCGTTCGAGCATGTGCACCAGCGCGGAGGCGGTCCCCGAGACGGCCCACTCGAAGCCCGAGTCCGGTCCTGCGCCCTGATGGGCGGCCCGCCGGGTGTCGAGCAACACCGTGCAGCGGGCGCGCTGCGGCTGCTCCTCGCGGCGCACCATCAGCTCGCCGTACCGCGCGGTGGAGCGCCAGTGCACCCGGCGCAGATCGTCGCCGTGCCGGTAGCCGCGCGGGATCACATCGTCCTCGCCGGCCAGGGCGAGCGAACGCTGCCGTCCGTCGCCGTACCCGAGGGACTCGCCGGACAGCCGCACCGCGGGCAGCGGCGTCACGCGCGGGATGACCGTCAGGGTGTCGTACGCGCTGAAGGACCGGGTCAGTTCGCACATGCCGAACGGATCGGTCAGGCGCAGCTGGAGAGGCCCCAGTGGATAGCGTCCGCGCAGGTCGGAACGTACGCGATAGGACACCTCGCGACGCCCGCCCGCCTCCACCCGGTCGAGCACGAAGCGCGGCCGGGGACCGAGCACGTACGGCACCCGGTCCTGCAGCATCAGCAGCCCCGTGTGCAGCCGCGAGACGTTGTCGATCCGCAGATGGACCCGGGACTCGGAACCCGCGGGCACCCGGCCGGGCGCAAGCCGGCGACTGCCGGCCACCCGGTACCGGGTGCGGTAGAGCACCAGGGCGCAGACCAGCGGAAGGACCGCGAGCAGCAGCCCCACCCGGAGCAGATCGCTCTGGCCCAGGACGTACGCACACACGGCGGCCGCGACCCCGGCCGCGAGGAACGAGCGTCCGCGCGTGGTCAGCCCCGAAAGCGCCGTGCGCAGACCGCCCTTCGCACCCTCACCGTCCGCCGTGGCGGGTCGGTGCGGCGGCCCCCCGGCCGTCATCACAGACCTCGCGGGCCGGGCGGCTGGTGGTTGTACGACGGAGCCGCGGGCCGGCCCGTGCCGTAGGCGCCGCCGGGGGCCTGGGTGGCCGGCACCGGGGTGCGCTGCAGGATTTCCAGGACGACCTGCTCGGCCGTACGCCGGTTCAACTGCGCCTGCGCGGTGGGCAGCAGCCGGTGCGCGAGGACGGCGACGGCGAGTGCCTGGATGTCGTCCGGCAGCGCGTACTCGCGCCCGCTCAGGGCCGCCGAGGCCTTGGCCGCACGCAGCAGGTGCAGCGTCGCGCGCGGGGATGCGCCGAGCCGCAGGTCGGGGTGGTTACGGGTGGCCGAGACGAGCTCCACCGCATAGCGGCGCACCGCGTCGGAGACGTGCACCGAGCGCACCGCGTCGATCAGCTTCACGATCTCGTGCGCGTGCGCCACCGGCTGCAGGTCGTCCAGCGGCGAGACCCCGCCGTGCACATCGAGCATCTGCAACTCGGCCTCCGCGCTGGGGTAGCCGATCGAGACACGCGCCATGAAACGGTCGCGCTGTGCCTCCGGCAGCGGGTAGGTGCCCTCCATCTCGACCGGGTTCTGGGTCGCCACCACCATGAAGGGATTGGGCAGTTCGTACGTCTGCCCGTCGATGGTGACCTGGCGCTCCTCCATCGACTCGAGCAGCGCCGACTGGGTCTTCGGCGAGGCTCTGTTGATCTCGTCGCCGATCACGATCTGCGCGAAGATCGCGCCCGGCTTGAACTCGAAGTCCCGGCGCTGCTGGTCGAAAATGGACACACCGGTGATGTCCGACGGCAGCAGGTCCGGCGTGAACTGAATACGCCGCACCGAGCAGTCGATGGACCGTGCCAGCGCCTTGGCCAGCATGGTCTTGCCGACGCCCGGCACGTCCTCGATCAGCAGATGTCCCTCGGCGAGGAGCACCGTCAGCGAAAGCCGTACGACCTCCGGCTTGCCCTCGATCACACCCTCCACCGACCTGCGCACTCGCTCCACAGTGGTGGTCAGATCAGTGAGGCTCGCTCGATCTTCATAGGTCGTCACCCGGCCCTCCTCGGCCCTTTCCATCCAGGCCGACGCCATCCGTTCGACCCGGCCCACCCCGAAACACGGACACCACCGCCGAATGGTTCCGACGGGATGTCCCACCCGCATTCTTGTTGCCGCCACCGCGTTGTGTCACTCGCCTGTGGATAACTGGCGGCGATATGTCGGGTCTTAGGGGGTTTTCCGGGTGCTGGGCGGGTTGCTAGGCGGGATCGATCTCATGCAGCAGACCGGTCTTCACATCGAAGACGAAGCCGCGTACGTCGTCCCGGTTCAGCAGGAACGGCGAGGTCCGCACGCGCTGCATGGACTGCCGTACGTCCTGGTCGACGTCCCGGAAGGCCTCGACGGCCCAGGCCGGCCGCTGACCGACCTCGTCCTCCAGCTCGTGCCGGAAGTCCTCGGTCAGGGTGAGCAGACCGCAGCCGGTGTGGTGGATGAGCACGACGCTGCGGGTGCCGAGCGCGCGCTGGCTGATGGTCAGGGAGCGGATCACGTCGTCGGTGACCACGCCGCCCGCGTTGCGGATGGTGTGGCAGTCGCCCAGTTCCAGGCCGAGCGCGTCGTGCAGGTCGAGGCGCGCGTCCATGCACGCGACGACGGCGACCTTCAGTACGGGGCGGGCATCCATGCCGGGGTCGGAGAAGCCGGCGGCGTACCGATGGTTCGCGTCTACGAGGCGATCCGTGACGGTGCCACCGGTGGATATGGCGCCGGCGGGGTCCGTGGGCTCCGTGGGCAGCGAAGCGGAAGTCGTCATGACTCCGACGGTAGTGCGCACACAGGCCCACAGCCTGCTGTGAGAGCGGACAAAGAACGTCAACAAGCGTTGTTGTGAGGTAACGCACAGGCCTGGTTCGGACTCGTCCGGTCGGGTGAACCGGCGCTCGCGCGACGCGCGCTTCCGATCGACGGCCGGACGTTGACCGGGGGACAGCGTGGACTAAAGTGACGCGAAATCCCGGAGATTCTCAGCGGATCTCCGCCACGTGCGCGAGGCGTACGTACGGCTCGGCCTCCTCCCGCTCCCGGTCGGCTGACGCCACTTTCCCGGCGCCGGCAGGCCTCCCCTTCGAGCGGGCGGGGACCCGGCCGTCGCGTACGCGCCCGCGCCGGACCTGAGAGGGTGCATTGAGCGAGACCCGACACGTTCCGGTGATGCTCCACCGGTGCCTGGACCTGCTGGCCCCGGCACTCGCGAAGCCCGGAGCGGTGGTCGTCGACTGCACCCTCGGCCTCGGCGGACACAGCGAGGCCCTGCTCTCCCGCTTCCCCGAGGCCCGCCTCGTCGCCCTCGACCGCGACAAGGAAGCGCTCCGTCTGTCCGGCGAGCGCCTCGCGCCCTTCGGCGAGCGGGCCACCCTGGTGCACGCGGTCTACGACGAACTCCCCGACGTACTGGACCGCCTCGGCATCCCGAGCGTCCAGGGCATCCTCTTCGACCTCGGCGTCTCCTCGATGCAACTCGACGAGGCGGACCGGGGGTTCGCCTACGCGCAGGACGCGCCGCTGGACATGCGCATGGACCAGACGACCGGGATGAGCGCCGCCGAGGTGCTCAACACCTATCCGCCGGGCGAACTGGTGCGGATCCTGCGGGCGTACGGCGAGGAGAAGCAGGCCAAGCGGATCGTCTCGGCCGTCGTGCGCGAGCGCGACAAGGAGCCGTTCAGCAACAGCGCCCGGCTCGTCGAGCTCATCCGTGACGCGCTGCCGCAGGCGGCCAAGCGCACCGGCGGCAACCCGGCCAAGCGCACCTTCCAGGCCCTGCGCATCGAGGTGAACGGCGAACTCACCGTCCTGGAGCGGGCGATCCCCGCAGCCGTGAAGTCCCTCGCGGTCGGCGGCCGGATCGCCGTCCTGTCGTACCACTCGCTCGAGGACCGCCTGGTCAAGCAGGTCTTCGCGGCCGGCGCGGCCACCACCGCGCCGCCCGGACTGCCGGTCGTGCCCGAGCGCTACCAGCCGCGCCTGACCTTGCTCACCCGCGGCGCCGAACTCCCCACCGAGGAGGAGGTCGCCGAGAACCGCAGGGCGGCCCCGGCCCGGTTGCGCGGGGCGCAGCGCATCAGGGAGGCCCTCGTGTGAGCGAGACACACAGCGTGAGCCGAGGACGTACGGGCCGCGTGAGCCGAGGACGTACAAGCCGGAAGTGCACTGCGTGAGCCAGGAGGACAGCGCGTGAGCCTGCGCCGGGAGGAGAACTCGTGAGCGGCAACCCGCCGATGCGGGGGAGAGCGGCGCGGCTCGCGCGGCTGTTCCCGGCCGGGCCCGCGACTGCCGCGCGGACGCCCTTCGTGCTCCTGGTCGTGCTGCTGCTCGGCGGCGGCCTGATCGCGCTGCTCGTGCTGAACTCCGCCCTGAACGAGGGGTCGTTCCGGCTCAGCAAGCTCAAGAAGGAGACCACCGAACTCACCGACACCCAGCAGGAGCTGGAGCGTGAGGTCGACGGCTACTCCGCGCCCGACGCCCTCGAGCGCCGGGCCCGCGAGCTCGGCATGGTGCCCGGCGGCAGCCCGGCCTTCCTGAACCCCGACGGCACGGTCCGTGGAGCGCCGGGCGCGGCCCAGGCCGACCCCTCCGCGATGCGTACGCCCTCGGCCCCCGCTGCGGCTCCGATCGCGTCGGCCCCGCCCGCCTCGGCGAAGCCGCTCACCAAGGCGTCGGCCCCCGCTTCAGCACTCGACTCCACACCCGCCTCGGCCACCCCGCAGGCAGCCCGGACCCCGCTCGCCCCGCAACCGGTGCGCCCCTCGCCGAAGCCGGCGTCGGCGCCCGCCCCCTCGACCCCCGCGAGGTGACGCCGTGACCGACAGGCAACCGCCGCGCCGCCGCGTGCCCGGCCCCGCGAAGCCCGAGCGCTCCGCCCGCCCCGGCGCCCCGCGCAGGCCCGGCTCCGGCCCCTCCGGGCGGCCCGCCGCCAAGCGTCCGCGGCCCGCGGGCCCGGCGCGCACCATCCGCCTCGGCTCCCCGCGCCCGCGGCTACGCCTGGTGAGTCTGGGCCTGACCCTGGTGATGCTGGCCTTCGTCGTACGGCTGCTGCAGGTGCAGGCCGTCGATGCGAGTACGTACGCCGCCAAGGCCGAGAAGAACCGCTACTTCAGCCACACCCTGACCGCAGAGCGGGGCGGGATCACCGACCGCAACGGCTCCGAGCTGGCGATCAGCGTCGACGCGTACGACATCACGGCCGACCCGTCGATGTTCACGGCGAAGGAGAGCAAGACCAAGGACGCGCCCGAACAGGCGGCGGCCCTGCTCGCCCCCATCGTCGACCAGGACGCGGCGGAGCTCGCCAAGAAGCTGAAGAAGCCGGACAGCCGCTATGCGCTCCTCGCCCGCCGGCAGACGCCGCAGGTCTGGAAGGAGATCAAGGACCTCAAGGCCACGCTCGGCGAGAAGGCCAACAAGACCGGCGGCGCCAACGTCCTCGCCGGGATCTTCCAGGAGCCCAGCAGTAAGCGGATCTACCCGAACGCCGATCTGGCCGCCGGGATACTGGGCTGGGTCAACGCCGACGGCAAGGGCGGCGGCGGAATCGAGTACCAGTTCAACAAGGATCTCGCCGGCAAGGACGGCAAGATCACCTACGCCCAGTCCGGCGGCCGCAGGGTGCCCACGGCAGGTGGCCGGGAGAACCCCGCGACGCCCGGCTCCGACATCGAGCTCACCATCGACCGTGACATCCAGTGGGTCGCCCAGAAGGCCATGACCGCGCAGGTCCAGAAGTCCAAGGCGGACCGCGGCTACGTGGTCGTCCAGGACACGAAGACCGGCGAGATCCTCGCCCTCGCGGGCGCCCCGGGCTTCGACCCCAACGACCTGTCGCAGGCCGACCCCGCGGCCCTGGGCAACCCCGCGCTGCACGACGCGTACGAGCCCGGCTCCACCAGCAAGATCGTCCCGATGGCCGCGGTCCTCGAGGAGAAGGCCGCCACGCCGGACACCCATGTGACGGTGCCCAACCGGCTGCACCGCGGCGACCGGCTCTTCAAGGACGACATCGACCACCGCACCTGGTACCTCACGCTCAGCGGCGTACTCGCGAAGTCCAGCAACATCGGGACGATCCTCGCCACCCAGCAGCTGGGCAAGACGCAGGCGGAGGCCAATCAGGTCCTCTACTCGTACATGCGCAAGTTCGGCCTCGGCAGTCCCACCGGCCTCGACTTCCCCGGCGACAACGACGGCATCCTGCACAAGCCCGAGACCTGGTCGACATCGACGCAGTACACGGTGCCTTTCGGCCAGGGATATTCGCTGAACGCGGTGCAGGCCGTGTCCCTCTATTCGACGATCGCCAACGGCGGCGTACGCGTGGAGCCCAGTCTCGTACGCGGCACCAAGGGCCCCGACGGACGCTTCACCCCGACGCCCGCGCCGAAGAAGAGCAGGGTCGTCAGCGAGGAGACGGCCAAGTCGGTCTCCGAGATGCTGCAGTCGGTCGTGGACGACCCCGAGGGCACCGGCAACAAGGCGCAGATCGAGGGCTACCGGGTCGCGGGCAAGACCGGCACGGCCAACCGGGTGGACCCGAAGACCGGCCGCTACAAGGGCTACACCTCGTCCTTCGCCGGCTTCGCGCCCGCCGACAAGCCTCGTATCGCCGTCTACTGCGCGATCCAGAACCCGACCAAGGGCAACTACTTCGGCGGCCAGATCTGCGCCCCCATCTACAAGCAGGTCATGGAATTCGCCCTGAAGACCCTGCAGGTGGCCCCCACCGGCAGCAAGGCCCCCGGGCTGCCGGTCACCTTCGAACCGGAAGACTGAGCAGGTAAGGCAGTGACAATGAACATCCCCCCGCCCGGGAACCCCGGTACCGGATTTCGCAACACGCCGGGGTCGGCGGGTACGCTCACCGCCGTGCCACAAGCTGATCAGTCCCAAACCACCCAGAAGGGCGTTCCCGTGACCTATCCGGGACCGCCCCGGCCGGACCAGGTCGAGGCGACGCCGCTCGCGGCCCTCGCCGAGCAGCTGGGTGTCGACGCCCCAGGCAGCGCAGAGGTCACGGGGATCACCCATGACTCCCGCGCGGTACGCCCCGGCGACGTCTACGCCGCCCTGCCCGGAGCCCGGCTGCACGGCGCCGACTTCGCCGCGCAGGCAGCCGACCTCGGTGCCGCCGCGATCCTCACCGACCCGGCCGGCCGCGACCGGGCCAACGCGACGGGCCTGCCGGTCCTCGTGGTGGGCGACCCGCGCGGCCGCATGGGCGAACTCGCGGCACGTATCTACGGGCGGCCGGGCCGGGCCCTGCTGCAGATCGGCATCACCGGCACGTCCGGCAAGACCACCACGGCGTACCTCGTCGAGGGCGGGCTGCAGGCCGCCGGACGCAAGACCGGTCTGATCGGCACCGTGGAGATGCGCATCGGCGACGAGCGCATCAAGTCGGAGCGCACCACCCCCGAAGCCACCGACCTGCAGGCCCTGTTCGCGGTGATGCGCGAGCGCGGCGTCGAGTCGGTCGCCATGGAGGTCTCCAGCCACGCCCTGGTGCTCGGGCGGGTGGACGGCTGCGTCTTCGACATCGCCGTCTTCAACAACCTCAGCCCGGAGCACATGGAGTTCCACTCCGACATGGAGGACTACTTCCGGGCGAAGGCGCAGCTCTTCACGCCGGAGCGGTCGAAGCTCGGGGTCGTCAACTTCGACGACGAGTACGGCCGCCGCCTGGTGAAGGAGGCCACCGTGCCGGTGATCTCCTTCTCGGCCGAGGGCCACCCGGACGCCGACTGGCGCGCCTCGGACGTCGTGGTCGGCCCGATGGACTCCACCTTCACGGCGGTCGGTCCCAAGGGGGAGCGGATCTCCGCGAAGTCCCCGCTGGCCGGCCCCTTCAACGTCGCCAACACCCTCGCGGCGATCGTCGCCCTCGCCACCGCCGGCATCGACCCGCAGACCGCGGCCGACGGCATCGCGGCGGTCCCCGGCGTCCCGGGCCGCCTGGAGCGCATCGACGCGGGCCAGCCCTACCTGGCCGTCGTCGACTACGCCCACAAGACCGACGCCGTCGAATCGGTCCTGCGCGCCCTGCGCAAGGTCACCGAGGGCAAGCTGCACATCGTGCTCGGCTGCGGCGGCGACCGCGACACCACCAAGCGGGCCCCGATGGGCGCCGCGGCCGCCCGGCTCGCCGACACCGCCGTGCTCACCTCCGACAACCCGCGCTCCGAGGACCCCCTCGCGATCCTCGCCACGATGATCGCGGGCGCCGCCGAGGTGCCGGTCCACGAGCGCGGCGACGTCGTGCTCTTCGAGGACCGGGCCGCCGCCATCGCCTCGGTCGTCGCACGCGCCGAGCCCGGCGACACCGTGCTCGTCGCGGGCAAGGGCCACGAACAGGGACAGGACATCAACGGAGTGGTACGCCCCTTCGACGACCGTGCCGTGCTGCGGGCCGCCATCGAGCACAGCCGCCGCACCGCCACTGAGACCACCCAGGGATGAAGCAGTGATCGCCCTCTCCCTTGCCGAGATCGCCACCGTCGTCGGCGGGCAGCCCCATGACATACCGGACACCGGACAGCAGGTCACCGGGTCCGTCGTCATCGACTCCCGCCAGGTCGAGCCCGGCGGCCTGTTCGCCGCGTTCGCGGGCGAGCACGTGGACGGTCACGACTACGCCGAGCGCGCCGTCGCGTCCGGCGCCGTGGCCGTCCTGGCCACCCGGCCCGTCGGCGTGCCCGCGATCGTGGTCGACAACGTCGAGGTCGCCCTCGGCGCGCTGGCCCGCGCCGTCGTGGCCCGCCTCGGCACGACCCTCGTCGCGCTCACCGGCTCGGCGGGCAAGACGTCCACCAAGGACCTGATCGCGCAGATCCTGCAGCGCAAGGCGCCCACGGTGTGGACGCCGGGCTCGCTCAACAACGAGATCGGCCTGCCGATCACCGCGCTGCGCGCCACCGAGGACACCCGGCACCTGGTCCTCGAGATGGGCGCCCGCGGCATCGGCCACATCCGCTACCTCACCGACCTGACCCCGCCGAAGATCGGCCTGGTGCTGAACGTCGGCACCGCGCACATCGGCGAGTTCGGCGGCCGCGAGCAGATCGCGCAGGCCAAGGGCGAGCTGGTCGAGGCCCTGCCGGCAGCTGACCTCGGCGGGGTTGCGGTGCTCAACGCCGACGACCCGCTCGTCCGCGCCATGTCCTCCCGTACGAAGGCCCGCGTGACCCTCTTCGGAGAGGCCGAGGACGCCGACGTACGCGCCACGAACGTCCGTCTCACCGAACAGGGCTGCCCGGCCTTCACGTTGCACACACCCTCCGGGTGCAGTGACGTGACCTTGCGCCTGTACGGTGAGCACCACGTGTCGAACGCGCTCGCCGCGGCCGCCGTCGCCCATGAGATCGGGATGTCCGTGGACGAGATCGCCGTGGCGCTCTCCGAGGCGGGGAACCTGTCCCGCTGGCGGATGGAGGTCACCGAGCGCGCGGACGGCGTGACGATCGTCAACGACGCCTACAACGCGAACCCCGAGTCCATGCGTGCCGCGCTCCGTGCGCTCGCCGCGATGGGCAAGGGGCGGCGGACCTGGGCGGTGCTCGGACAGATGGCCGAGCTCGGGGACGAGGCGCTCGTCGAGCACGACGCGGTCGGACGCCTTGCCGTCCGGCTCAATGTGAGCAAGCTCGTCGCGGTCGGGGGCAGGGAAGCGTCCTGGCTGCAACTGGGCGCATACAACGAGGGTTCGTGGGGTGAGGAGTCGGTGCACGTGTCCGACACACAGGCGGCTGTCGACCTGCTGCGCAGCGAGCTGCGCGAGGGAGACGTCGTGCTCGTGAAGGCTTCCAGGTCGGTGGGCCTGGAACAGGTCGCGCTCGCGCTGCTCGAGGGTGAGGTCTCCGGCCGATGAGGCAGATCCTCTTCGCGGGTGTGATCGGGCTCTTCCTGACCCTGGTCGGAACCCCGCTGCTCATCAAGTTCCTGGCCAAGAAGGGTTATGGCCAGTACATCCGGGACGACGGCCCGCGCGAGCACGCCAGCAAGCGCGGTACGCCGACCATGGGTGGCATCGCCTTCATCCTGGCGACGATCATCGCGTACTTCGCGACGAAGCTGATCACCGGAGCGCCGACGACGTTCTCCGGTCTGCTCGTGCTCTTCCTCATGGCGGGCATGGGCGTGGTCGGCTTCCTGGACGACTACATCAAGATCATCAAGCGGCGCTCGCTCGGTCTGCGGGCCAAGGCCAAGATGGCCGGTCAGCTGATCGTCGGCATCACCTTCGCGGTGCTCGCGCTGCAGTTCGCGGACGCCCGCGGCAACACCCCGGCCTCCACCAAGCTGTCGTTCGTCACGGACTTCGGCTGGTCGATCGGCCCGGTGCTGTTCGTGGTCTGGGCGCTCTTCATGATCCTCGCCATGTCGAACGGCGTGAACCTCACGGACGGCCTGGACGGTCTCGCGACCGGCGCCTCCGTGATGGTCTTCGGCGCCTATACGTTCATCGGCGTCTGGCAGTTCCAGGAGTCCTGCGCCAACGCGGCGACGCTGACCAACCCGTCGGCCTGCTTCGAAGTGCGCGATCCGCTCGACCTCGCCATCGTGGCCGCCGCCCTGATGGGCGCCTGCTTCGGCTTCCTGTGGTGGAACACCTCGCCGGCCAAGATCTTCATGGGCGACACCGGATCGCTGGCCCTCGGCGGCGCACTCGCCGGCCTCGCGATCTGCTCCCGCACGGAGCTGCTCCTCGCGCTCCTCGGCGGCCTCTTCGTCCTGATCACCATGTCGGTCGTCATCCAGGTCGGCTCCTTCCGGCTCACCGGGAAGCGCGTCTTCCGCATGGCGCCGCTGCAGCACCACTTCGAACTCAAGGGGTGGTCCGAAGTCCTTGTCGTGGTCCGCTTCTGGATCATCCAGGGCATGTGCGTGATCGTCGGTCTCGGTCTCTTCTACGCAGGATGGGCAGCTGACAAGTGACCTCCGCTGAGCCTTCGGAGTTCCAGGGCAAGCACATCACCGTCGCCGGTCTCGGCGTGAGCGGCATCAGCGCCGCCCGCGCCCTGGCCGGCCTCGGCGCTTCGGTGACCGTCGTCGACGGCGGGGACAGCGAGGCGCACCGCGAGCGTGCCGTCCCGCTCGAGAAGGACGGCATTTCGGTACGTCTCGGGGACGCGGTCACGCTCCCGGAAGGCACCGATCTCGTCGTCACGTCGCCGGGCTGGAAGCCCGAGTCACCGCTGTTCGCCGCCGCCGCACAGGCGGGCGTCGACGTGGTCGGCGACGTGGAGATCGCCTGGCGCCTGCGCGGCCCGGACGCGGCGGCCTGGCTCGCCATCACCGGCACCAACGGCAAGACCACGACCACGCAGATGCTCGCCTCGATCCTTCGGGCTGCCGGGCTGCGTACCGCCGCCGTCGGCAACATCGGCACCCCGATCATCGACGTGATCCTCGGCGAGGAGACGCACGACGTCCTCGCCGTGGAACTCTCCAGCTACCAGCTGCACTGGGCGCCCTCCTTGCGGGCCCACTCGGCCGCCGTCCTCAACCTGGCGCCCGACCACCTCGACTGGCACGGCTCCATGGAGGCGTACGCCGCCGACAAGGGCCGCATCTACGAGGGCAATCAGGTCGCCTGCGTCTACAACGTCGCCGACCGGGCCACCGAGAACCTGGTTCGCGAGGCCGACGTCGAGGAGGGCTGCCGCGCCATCGGCTTCACCCTCGGTACGCCCGGCCCCTCCGAACTCGGCGTCGTGGACGGCATCCTGGTCGACCGCGCCTTCGTGGCCGACCGGCAGAAGCAGGCCCAGGAGCTCGCCGAGGTCTCCGACGTCAACCCGCCCGCGCCGCACAACATCGCCAACGCCCTTGCGGCGGCGGCCCTCGCGCGCGCGTATGGCGTCGAACCGGCCGCCGTGCGCGACGGTCTGCGCAACTTCCAGCCCGACGCGCACCGCATCGCGCACGTCGCGGATGTCGCCGGAGTCGCGTACATCGACGACTCCAAGGCCACCAACACCCATGCCGCAGAGGCATCGTTGGCGGCGTACGAATCGATCGTGTGGATCGCCGGCGGTCTCGCCAAGGGTGCGACCTTCGACGAACTGGTGCAGAAGTCGGCAAAGCGACTTCGCGGTGCCGTCCTCATCGGCGCCGACCGCGCCCTGATCCGCGAAGCCCTCGCGCGACACGCGCCCGAGGTGCCCGTGGTCGACCTCGAGCGGACCGACACTGGGGCGATGTCCGCGGCGGTCCAGGAGGCGGCTCGGCTCGCGGAGCCGGGCGACACGGTCCTGATGGCCCCGGCCTGTGCCTCGATGGACATGTTCACCAACTACAACAAGCGCGGCGAGGCCTTCGCGGACGCGGTCCGCGCACTCGGCGCGGAACGCCCCTAGTCCACCGGCCGGGCACCACGGCCAGTGGCGGTGGGCACGACTGGAGGGGACACGAGATGGGTGCGAGCCGTATCAGCACGGCGCGGCGGCCCTCCGGCCGGGCGCGACCGACACCAGGGGCGCGCCCGCCCGGCGACAACCCGGTGCGGCGGCTCTACGCCCGCGCCCGCCGCGCCTGGGACCGGCCCCTCACCGCGTACTACCTGATCCTCGGCGGCAGCCTGCTCATCACCACGCTCGGCCTGGTGATGGTGTACTCCGCCTCGCAGATCACGGCGCTCAAGTACGCCCTGCCCGCCTCGTACTTCTTCCGCAAGCAGTTCCTCGCGGCCGTGCTCGGCACCATCCTGCTGATCGTCGCGATGCGGATGCCGGTGAAGCTGCACCGCGCGATGGCCTATCCGATCCTGGTCGGCAGCGTCTTCCTGATGGTCCTCGTACAGGTGCCGGGGATAGGGCATGCGGTCAACGGCAACCAGAACTGGATCTCGCTCGGCGGCCCGTTCCAGCTCCAGCCGAGCGAGTTCGGCAAGCTGGCGCTCGTGCTCTGGGGCGCGGACCTGCTGGCCCGCAAGCAGGACAAGCGGCTGCTGACCCAGTGGAAGCACATGCTGGTGCCGCTCGTGCCCGTCGCCTTCATGCTGCTCGGCCTGATCATGCTCGGCGGCGACATGGGAACCGCGATTATTCTCACGGCCATCCTCTTCGGCCTGCTCTGGCTCGCGGGAGCGCCGACGCGGCTCTTCGGCGGTGTGCTCGCCGTCGCCGGGGTCATCGGCTTCATCCTGATCAGGACAAGTCCCAACCGCATGGCCCGCCTCGCGTGCATGGGGGCCTCCGACCCCGGTCCCGGCGACCAGTGCTGGCAGGCACTGCACGGGATCTACGCCCTCGCCTCAGGCGGACTCTTCGGTTCCGGTCTGGGCGCAAGTGTGGAAAAATGGGGCCAACTCCCTGAACCGCACACCGACTTCATCTTCGCCATCACCGGGGAGGAACTGGGCCTGGCGGGGACGCTGTCGGTGCTCGCCCTGTTCGCGGCTCTAGGCTATGCGGGTATCCGCGTGGCCGGACGCACGGAGGACCCCTTCGTGAGGTACGCCGCGGGAGGTGTGACCACCTGGATCACGGCCCAGGCCGTGGTCAACATCGGTGCGGTGCTCGGCCTGCTGCCGATCGCCGGTGTCCCCCTCCCGCTGTTCTCCTACGGAGGCTCCGCCCTGCTGCCGACCATGTTCGCCATCGGGCTGCTCATCGCGTTCGCGCGTGAGGAGCCCGGGGCGCGAGCGGCTCTTGCCTTGCGGTCATCCGCATCTGGTAGGAAGCGGGCTGCGGTGAGATGGAACACGATGAGGCGGCGCGTCAAGGCGCGACCGTCCGGAGAGCGGTGAATTTCGGTGCATGTCGTACTCGCCGGTGGGGGGACCGCCGGCCACATCGAGCCCGCGCTTGCCCTCGCGGACGCCCTGCGCAGGCAGGACCCGACCGTGGGCATCACGGCCCTTGGCACGGAGAAGGGCCTGGAGACCAGGCTCGTCCCCGAGCGTGGCTACGAACTCGCGCTGATCCCCGCCGTACCCCTGCCCCGCAAGCCCACCCCTGAGCTGATCACCGTCCCCGGACGGCTGCGCGGCACCATCAAGGCGGCGGAGCAGATCCTCGAGCGCACCAAGGCGGACGCGGTCGTCGGCTTCGGCGGCTATGTCGCGCTGCCCGGCTACCTGGCCGCCAAGCGGCTCGGCGTGCCGATCATCGTGCACGAGGCCAACGCCCGCCCAGGGCTCGCCAACAAGATCGGTTCGCGGTACGCCGCCGCCGTCGCGGTCTCCACGCCCGACAGCAAGCTGCGCAACTCCCGCTACATCGGCATCCCGCTGCGCCGCACCATCGCCACCCTGGACCGGGCTCGCGTACGCCCCGAGGCGCGCGCCGCGTTCGGCCTCGACCCCAACTTGCCGACGCTGCTGGTCTCCGGCGGTTCGCAGGGCGCCAGGCACCTCAACGAGGTCGTCCAGCGCGTCGCGCCGCTGCTGCAGCAGTCCGGCATCCAGATCCTGCACGTGGTCGGCCCGAAGAACGAACTGCCGCAGGTGCAGCAGATGCCCGGGATGCCGCCGTACATCCCGGTACCGTACGTGGACCGGATGGACCTCGCTTACGCCGCGGCCGACATGATGCTGTGCCGCGCGGGCGCGATGACCGTCGCCGAACTCTCCGCCGTCGGACTGCCGGCCGCCTACGTCCCGCTGCCCATCGGCAACGGTGAACAGCGGCTGAACGCCCAGCCGGTGGTCAAGGCCGGCGGCGGACTGCTGGTCGACGACGCCGAACTGACCCCGGAGTGGGTCCAGCACAACGTGCTGCCGGTGCTCGCCGATCCGCACCGGCTGTACGAGATGTCCCGCGCCGCCTCCGAGTTCGGCCGCCGGGACGCCGACGACCTCCTCGTCGGCATGGTCTACGAGGCGATTGCGGCACGCCACAGGGCGTGAGAAGGCAGGGGAGCGTGGCCGGTCCCGGCGCCGTCAAGAGCGGCGAACGTCAACGCGGGAACGCACCGGCCCGCCCACCCCGCCCCGCGCAGTCCGGGCGACGCCTGAAGCTGCCCCAGCGGCGCACGCTGATCCTGTGTCTGGTCCTGGCCGTGCTCCTCGGCTCGGGTGCCGTGTGGGTGCTCTACGGCTCGCAGTGGCTGCGCGTGGAGCGCGTCAGCACCTCGGGCACCGAGGTGCTGACCCCCGACGAGGTCCGCACGGCGGCCGAGGTTCCGGTCGGCGCACCGCTGATTTCCGTCGACACGGACGGGATTGAGGAACGACTCAGGCAGCGGCTGCCGCGTATCGACTCCGTTGATGTCGTACGTTCCTGGCCGCACGGAATCGGCCTGAAGGTGACCGAGCGGAAGCCGGTCCTCCTCATTGAAAAGGGCGGGAAGTTCACCGAAGTCGACGCCGGGGGAGTGCGGTTCGCCACTGTCGCCCGTGCGCCGAAGGGCGTTCCGCTCCTCGAATTGAACGCCGGCTCGTCGCCGAGTCTCAGCCGTTTCGGCGCCGATCGTCTGCTGCACGAGGCGGTGCGCGTGGCCGGTGACCTTCCCGATGCGGTCGCCCGGGACGCCCGCGTCATCGAAGTGCGTTCATATGACTCCATCTCCCTGGAGTTGAGCGGCGGTCGCACCGTCGACTGGGGAAGCGGCGAGAAGGGTGACGCGAAGGCCGCGGCACTTGCCGCCCTGATGAAAGCCGCGTCGAAGTCCAGCCACTTCGATGTGAGCGCGCCCACCGCCCCTGCCGCGTCAGGGAGTTGACGCGCATCCTTCCTGGCCAGCACCCTGGTTGGTCAGCGCAACGGCTGATCACATAGGGTGAAAAGAAAAACGGGAGGTTCGGCGTGTTCGTTGAACGTGCGCCACTTGTCGACTTAGTGTCCTGTTCGGAAGAGTCCAGGGAACAGACACACTGGTAACCCTAAACTTCAGCGTTAGGGTTCGGGTCGGCGTTCGGACCGTCCCATTCGGCATCAGTCGTCGCAGCGCACGCACGGCGAGGCGGCGACACGTAACTCGAGGCGAGAGGCCTTCGACGTGGCAGCACCGCAGAACTACCTCGCAGTCATCAAAGTCATCGGTGTCGGCGGCGGTGGTGTCAATGCCATCAACCGGATGATCGAGGTTGGCCTCAAGGGCGTCGAGTTCATCGCGATCAACACGGATGCGCAAGCTCTGTTGATGAGCGACGCCGACGTCAAGCTCGACGTCGGCCGCGAACTCACTCGCGGCCTCGGCGCAGGCGCCAACCCGGCAGTCGGCCGCAAGGCGGCAGAGGACCACCGCGAGGAGATCGAGGAGGTCCTCAAGGGGGCCGACATGGTCTTCGTCACCGCCGGTGAAGGCGGCGGCACCGGTACCGGCGGCGCCCCCGTGGTCGCCAACATCGCGCGCCAACTCGGCGCGCTCACCATCGGCGTGGTCACCCGGCCCTTCACCTTCGAAGGCCGCCGCCGCGCCAACCAGGCCGAGGACGGCATCGCGGAACTCCGCGAAGAGGTCGACACCCTCATCGTCATCCCCAACGACCGCCTGCTGTCCATCTCGGACCGTCAGGTCAGCGTCCTGGACGCGTTCAAGTCCGCGGATCAGGTGCTGCTTTCGGGTGTCCAGGGCATCACCGACCTCATCACCACGCCCGGCCTGATCAACCTCGACTTCGCCGACGTGAAGTCGGTCATGTCCGAGGCCGGTTCGGCCCTCATGGGCATCGGCTCGGCCCGCGGCGACGACCGCGCGGTGGCCGCCGCGGAGATGGCGATCTCCTCGCCGCTCCTCGAGGCGTCCATCGACGGCGCCCGCGGTGTGCTGCTCTCCATCTCCGGCGGCAGCGACCTCGGTCTCTTCGAGATCAACGAGGCCGCCCAGCTGGTGAGCGAGGCCGCGCACCCCGAGGCGAACATCATCTTCGGTGCGGTCATCGACGACGCCCTCGGCGACGAGGTCCGGGTCACGGTCATCGCGGCCGGCTTCGACGGTGGCCAGCCACCGGCCAAGCGGGACAACGTGATCGGCGCCTCCTCCAGCAAGCGCGAGGAGCCGACGCCGGTACGCAGCGAGTCGCGCCCCGCCTTCGGATCGCTCGGCAGCGTCACCTCACGCGAGGACGCCCCGGAGCCGGTCGCGGAATCCGCCCCGGCCGGCGAGATCCCGTCCGCGCCGGTCTCGCCGCCGCAGGTTCCGCCGGCCCGTCCCTACCAGGACAGCCAGGCCGAGGAGCTCGACGTCCCGGACTTCCTGAAGTGACGTTCCTGAAGTGATAGCCGAGCACGACACTGTGTTGTCTGCGAAGGGCTCTGTGACGGGCTCAGCGAATGGCGCGCACTTCGCCTTCACCGACAGGTGGGGCGGAGTGAGCGCCGTTCCGTATGCGGAGCTCAACCTCGGCGGCGCGGTCGGCGACGACCCGGACGCCGTACGACGCAATCGCGAACTCGCGGCCAAGGAGCTGGGCATCGACCCGGCCCTCGTCGTCTGGATGAACCAAGTGCACGGGCGCGATGTCGCGGTGGTGGACGGGCCCTGGGGGCCCGGCGCCGAAGTGCCGGCCGTGGACGCGGTGGTCACCGCCCGTCGGGGCATCGCCCTCGCCGTGCTCACCGCCGACTGCACGCCGGTGCTGCTCGCCGATCCGGTGGCGGGAGTTGTTGCCGCCGCACACGCCGGACGACCGGGCATGGTGGCCGGGGTCGTCCCGGCCGCCGTCGAGGCGATGGTGGGCCTGGGTGCCGAGCCCGGCCGGATCGTGGCCCGCACCGGCCCGGCGGTCTGCGGGCGCTGCTACGAAGTCCCGGCGGACATGCGGGCCGACGTGGCGGCGGTCGAGCCTGCGGCGTACGCCGAGACGAGCTGGGGTACGCCGGCGGTCGATGTGACCGCGGGGGTGCACGCCCAGCTGGAGCGGCTCGGGGTGCGTGACCGGGAGCAGTCGCCGGTGTGCACGCTGGAGTCGCAGGACCACTTCTCCTACCGCCGCGACCGCATCACGGGTCGGCTGGCGGGCTATGTCTGGCTGGACTGATAGGGCATGACGGACCGTAGGGCTGAACTCTCCGCCAATCTGGCGAAGGTTGAGGAACGTATCGCCAAGGCATGCGCCGCGGCGGGCCGTGAGCGGGACGAGGTGACCCTCATCGTGGTCACCAAGACCTATCCGGCGAGCGATGTGAGGATCCTGTCGGAACTCGGTGTACGCGACGTTGCCGAGAACCGTGATCAGGATGCGGCCCCCAAGGCTGCCGAATGTGCGGATCTGCCGCTCACTTGGCACTTTGTCGGCCAGCTGCAGACCAACAAGGTGCGGTCTGTGGTCAGTTATGCCGATCTGGTGCAGTCTGTGGACCGCCCGAAGCTCATCACCGCTCTCTCCGCCCAGGCGGTACGGGCGGAGCGTGAGTTGGGCTGTCTGATCCAGGTCGCCCTCGATGCCGCGGAAGGCGGACGGGGTGACCGGGGTGGCGTGGCACCTGACGGAATCGAGGAGTTGGCCGCACTCGTGGCCGGAACCGAGGGGCTTCGGCTCGACGGGCTGATGACCGTCGCACCGCTCACGGGACCGTACGCGGGACGGCAACTGGCGGCGTTCGAGCGGCTGATGGATTTGTCGACTGCCCTGCGCGTGGCCCATCCGGCTGCGAACATGGTGTCGGCGGGGATGAGTGCGGACCTCGAACAGGCCGTGGCTGCAGGGGCGACACATGTGCGCGTCGGCACTGCGGTACTCGGAGTCCGACCCCGGCTCGGGTAACGTCGCCAAGCAAGTCGGACCACAGCACAAAATATGGTCATTCCCGCAGTTCAGCGGGGGTGCCGAGTGGATCGCGGGCACTTGTTTGGCGTCAGCGGATCCACCACAGAGCGGAGGACTCAGAGCATGGCCGGCGCGATGCGCAAGATGGCGGTCTACCTCGGCCTCGTGGAGGACGACGGTTACGACGGCCGGGGGTTCGACCCCGACGACGAGTTCGAGCCCGAGCTGGACCCGGAACCCGAGCGGGACCGCCGACGGCACGAACCGTCACATCAGTTGCAGCAGGACGAACCTGCACGAAAGGTACAGACGCCCGCGCCTCGAGAGCCGCTGGCCGCGTCGGCTTCGCTACCCGCTGAAATTGGACGTCCGGCGCGTATCGCCCCCGTGGCATCCATCACACCTGAACGTCAGAGCCTGGAGAAGAACTCACCGGTGATCATGCCCAAGGTTGTGTCCGAGCGGGAGCCCTACCGCATTACGACGTTGCACCCCCGGACCTACAACGAGGCCCGTACCATCGGGGAACACTTCCGCGAAGGCACTCCGGTGATCATGAATCTGACGGAGATGGACGACACGGACGCGAAGCGACTTGTCGACTTCGCGGCCGGTCTGGTCTTCGGACTGCACGGCAGCATTGAGCGGGTGACACAGAAGGTGTTCCTGTTGTCGCCTGCTAACGTCGATGTCACGGCGGAGGACAAGGCTCGCATCGCAGAGGGCGGGTTCTTCAACCAGAGCTGAGACGCAACACCGAGAACAAAGCACGAGACATGGGGAGAGGGAAGCGCGAGTCATGAGCGTTGTCTGGGATGTGCTCTACATCGCGTTGTTCTGTTTTCTCATCGTGCTGATCTTCCGGTTGGTCATGGACTACGTCTTCCAGTTCGCCCGCTCATGGCAACCCGGCAAGGCGATGGTGGTCGTTCTGGAGGCCACCTACACTGTCACTGATCCACCGCTCAAGCTTCTGCGGCGGTTCATTCCGCCGCTGCGTCTCGGGGGCGTGGCGCTCGACCTGTCCTTCTTCGTACTGATGATCATCGTCTACATCCTGATCACCGTCGTGAGCGGCTTGTGAACGATACGGTCTTGCCGAATGCCGACGACTACGTTGAGGTGAAGAGATGCCGTTGACCCCCGAGGATGTGCGGAACAAGCAGTTCACGACCGTCCGCCTCCGAGAAGGCTATGACGAGGACGAGGTCGATGCCTTTCTCGATGAGGTCGAGTCTGAACTGACCCGCCTTCTCCGCGAGAACGAGGACCTGCGCGCGAAGCTCGCCGCTGCCACCCGTGCCGCTGCTCAGAACCAGCAGCAGGGCGGCATGCGCAAGCCGGAGCCGCAGGACCAGCGCGGTCCGGGCGCCCCGGTGCCCGCCGCAATATCGGGCCCGCAGCCGGTCCCGCCGCAGCAGCACCAGTTGGGCGGTCCGCCCCAGCTGCCCGGCGGCGCACCGCAGCTGCCCCCCGGCCCCGGTGGGCACGGCCCGCAGGGTCCCGGCCCGATGCAGGGCGGCCCGATGGGCGGCCCCATGGGCGGCCACGGCCCGCAGATGCAGCAGCCCGGTCAGGGCCCCGGCGGCGACAGCGCCGCGCGTGTGCTCTCGCTGGCTCAGCAGACCGCCGACCAGGCGATCGCGGAGGCCCGTTCCGAGGCCAACAAGATCGTGGGCGAGGCGCGTTCGCGTGCCGAGGGCCTCGAGCGTGACGCCCGTGCCAAGGCCGACGCCCTGGAGCGGGACGCGCAGGAGAAGCACCGCGTCGCGATGGGCTCCCTGGAGTCCGCCCGCGCCACGCTGGAGCGCAAGGTCGAGGACCTGCGTGGCTTCGAGCGCGAGTACCGCACGCGTCTGAAGTCCTACCTGGAGTCGCAGCTGCGTCAGCTGGAGACCCAGGCCGACGACTCGCTGGCTCCGCCGCGGACCCCGGCGACCGCTTCGCTGCCGCCGTCGCCCTCGATGCAGCCCGCTGGTGCGGGCGCGCCCTCGATGGGCGGGCACACCATGGGTGGCCAGCAGTCCATGGGCGGTCAGCAGTCGATGGGCGGAGCGCCCTCGTACGGTGGCCAGCAGCAGATGTCGCCGGCGATGACTCAGCCGATGGCGCCGGTGCGGCCGCAGGGGCCTTCGCCGATGCAGCAGGCTCCCTCGCCGATGCGCGGGTTCCTCATTGACGAGGACGACAACTGAGGCGGTATTGCGCGCTGAGCGCGTAGCCGTCGGCGGCTTGTAGGGCCGGGCCCTGGGGATACGTCCCCGGGGCCCGGCCCTTTGTTGTGGCGTGTGCGGTGCTTGGGCTTGGGCCAGGGCCCGGGTTTACGGCATGCGGTGCCGGGGTGGGGATAGCCCTGCGTTCAGCGCACTCGGCGCCTTCGGCTGTGCCCACCCGTTCCGCCCTGCGGAACGATTGCCCACAGCGGTAGCGGCGGTGGCGGTCAGTTGTGCGCCTGTACACAACGCCGAAGGCCCGGCGTCGCCCGATCCACTGGATCGGGCGACGCCGGGCCTTCGTGTTGCCGGTGAGGCTTACGCCTCGGTCTTGCGGAGGTGGAAGGTCAGGGCCAGGCCCTCGTCCGTGAAGGCGTCGCCGTACGTGGCGTCCGGGGCGCCCGTGGCGAAGTCCAGGGCGAGGACCTCGTCCGCGATCAGCGGGGCGTGCTCGGTCAGGGCCGAGACCGTGTCCTTTGCCGTGGCCGTCCAGCGGACCGCGATCCGGTCCGCCACGTCCAGGCCGCTGTTCTTGCGGGCCTCCTGGATCAGGCGGATGGCGTCGCGGGCCAGGCCGGCCAGGCGGAGCTCGTCGGTGATCTCCAGGTCGAGCGCGACCGTGGCGCCCGAGTCGGAGGCGACCGACCAGCCCTCGCGCGGGGTCTCTGTGATGATCACCTCGTCCGGGGCCAGGGTCACCGTCTCACCCTCGACCTCGACCGTGGCCGTGCCCTCGCGCAGGGCCAGGGACAGCGCGGCCGCGTCCGCGTTCGCGACGGCCTTGGCGACCGCCTGGACGCCCTTGCCGAAGCGCTTGCCCAGGGCGCGGAAGTTGGCCTTGGCGGTGGTGTCCACCAGCGAGCCGCCCACCTCGGAGAGGGACGCCAGGGAGGAGACGTTCAGCTCCTCCGTGATCTGGGCCCGCAGCTCCTCGCCGAGCGATTCGAAGCCTGCCGCCGCGACCAGTGCGCGGGACAGCGGCTGGCGGGTCTTCACGCCGGACTCGGCGCGCGTGGCACGGCCGAGCTCGACGAGGCGGCGTACCAGCGCCATCTGACGGGAGAGCTCCGGGTCGACGAGCGACATGTCGGCTTCCGGCCAGGTCGACAAGTGGACCGACTCGGGGGCGTCCGGCGTGACCGGCGTGATCAGGTCCTGCCAGACCCGCTCGGTGATGAACGGGGTCAGCGGGGCCATCAGGCGCGTGACCGTCTCGACGACCTCGTGCAGGGTGCGCAGCGCCGCCTTGTCGCCCTGCCAGAAGCGGCGGCGGGAGCGGCGGACGTACCAGTTGGAGAGGTTGTCGACGAAGCCGGAGAGCAGCTTGCCGGCGCGCTGGGTGTCGTACGACTCCAGGGCCTCGGTGGCCTGGTCGACCAGTGCGTTCAGCTCGCTGAGCAGCCAGCGGTCGAGCAGCGGGCGGTCGGCCGGGGCCGGATCGGCCGCGCTGGGCGCCCAGTTGGAGGTGCGGGCGTACAGGGCCTGGAAGGCGACCGTGTTCCAGTACGTGAGGAGCGTCTTGCGGACGACCTCCTGGATGGTGCCGTGCCCGACGCGGCGGGCCGCCCACGGGGAGCCGCCGGCCGCCATGAACCAGCGCACCGCGTCCGCGCCGTGCTGGTCCATCAGCGAGATCGGCTCCAGGGTGTTGCCCAGGTGCTTGGACATCTTGCGGCCGTCCTCGGCGAGGATGTGGCCGAGGCACACGACGTTCTCGTAACTGGACTTGTCGAAGACCAGGGTGCCGACGGCCATCAGCGTGTAGAACCAGCCGCGGGTCTGGTCGATGGCCTCCGAGATGAACTGCGCCGGGTAGCGCGACTCGAAGAGCTCCTTGTTCTTGTGCGGGTAGCCCCACTGCGCGAACGGCATCGAGCCCGAGTCGTACCAGGCGTCGATGACTTCCGGCACGCGGACGGCGGTGAGTTCACAGCCCTCGTGGGTGCAGGTGAAGGTCACGTCGTCGATGTACGGGCGGTGCGGGTCGAGCGCCGACTGGTCGGTGCCGGTCAGGTCGGTGAGCTCCGCGCGGGAGCCGACGCAGGTGAGGTGGTTCTCCTCGCAGCGCCAGATCGGCAGCGGGGTGCCCCAGTAGCGGTTGCGGGACAGGGCCCAGTCGATGTTGTTGGTCAGCCAGTCACCGAAGCGGCCGTGCTTGACGGACTCCGGGAACCAGTTGGTCTTCTCGTTCTCCTCAAGGAGGCGGTCCTTGACGGCAGTTGTACGGATGTACCAGGACGGCTGCGCGTAGTAGAGCAGCGCCGTGTGACAGCGCCAGCAGTGCGGATAGCTGTGCTCGTACGCGATGTGCCTGAAGAGCAGGCCGCGGTCCTGGAGGTCCGCCGTCAGCTTTTCGTCGGCCTTCTTGAAGAAGACGCCGCCGACGAGGGGGACGTCCTCCTCGAAGGTGCCGTCGGGGCGGACCGGGTTCACGACCGGCAGGTCGTACGCCTTGCAGACCAGGAGGTCGTCGGCGCCGAACGCGGGGGACTGGTGGACCAGACCGGTGCCGTCCTCGGTGGTGACGTACTCGGCGTTGACCACGAAGTGCGCCGGGGCGGGGAACTCCACGAGCTCGAAGGGGCGCTGGTAGGTCCAGCGCTCCATCTCGGCGCCCGTGAAGGTCTGGCCGGTGGCCTCCCAGCCCTCGCCCAGTGCCTTTTCGAGCAGCGGCTGGGCGACGACGAGCTTCTCGGTGCCGTCCGTGGCGACGACGTACGTCACGTCGGGGTGCGCGGCGACCGCGGTGTTGGACACCAGCGTCCAGGGCGTAGTCGTCCAGACCAGGAGGGCGGCCTCGCCCGCGAGGGGACCGGAGGTTAGCGGGAAGCGGACGAAGACCGAGGGGTCGACGACCGTCTCGTACCCCTGCGCCAGCTCGTGGTCGGAGAGGCCGGTGCCGCAGCGCGGGCACCACGGGGCGACGCGGTGGTCCTGGACCAGGAGGTCCTTGTTGAAGATCTCCTTCAGGGACCACCAGACCGATTCCACGTACGACGGGTCCATCGTCCGGTACGCGTCGTCCAGGTCGACCCAGTAACCCATGCGGGTCGTGAGATCGGCGAAGGCGTCGGTGTGGCGGGTCACGGACTCGCGGCACTTGGCGTTGAACTCGGCGATGCCGTACGCCTCGATGTCCTTCTTGCCGTTGAACCCGAGCTCCTTCTCGACCGCGAGCTCCACGGGCAGGCCGTGGCAGTCCCAGCCGGCCTTGCGGGCCACGTGGTAGCCGCGCATGGTGCGGAAGCGGGGGAAGACGTCCTTGAAGACGCGGGCTTCGATGTGGTGGGCGCCCGGCATGCCGTTGGCGGTGGGCGGGCCCTCGTAGAAGACCCACTCGGGGCGGCCCTCGGACTGGTCGAGGGTCTTGGCGAAGATCTTCTGGTCGTCCCAGAACTGGAGCACGGCGTGCTCGAGGGCGGGCAGATCGACCTGCGCGGGCACCTGGCGGTACTGCGGCTGCGTATTCAACGAACTTCCTCCGGCGGACACAGCTGGTTCCGTCGGAGGGACGAGAGACTGCCGCGCCGTGTGCGGCGCGCTCCCGCGGTACCACCCTCCTTGGCCCCTCGGCGCGGGGTGTGCGCCGGTGAGCCCCCTCATTGGGGTCGCGATGCCGGGTCTACTGGCCCGCGCTCGCACGCGGCTTTCTTCCGGCGGCTCCGGGGTGATCTTCACGTTCGCGCTCGCCCCCGGGCTCTCACCGTCCCCGGGTCGCTCATGGCTGCGTACGGACGCTACTCGTCCCCATCCAAGCCTCTTCGCTGCGCCCAGTGTACGGCGCCCGGGCGAGCCCGGCCGACCGGTTTTCCGGGGCCCGGGCGGGGCGGGGGCGAGGGTGCGCGGAGTGACCCGAATGGGCATACGCGCTCGGTCGGACTTGGGGCTCGCCCCATGCGGCGGATTACCCGGCGGGGAGCTGGGCACAACGGATGCAAGCCCGCCGTGCCGTGCCCGCGGGGCGGGTGGAAAGGGCGGCGTGCCCCGTTGCCGCGGGCCTGGAGTCGATTTATCGTCCCAGCACGATTCGCGAGCAAGATCACGATATGTGAAGGGGCCGCGGCCATGGTGGCGAAGAAGACCGCCGTACAGAAGTCGGCGTCCGCTGGATCCACTGGTGCGGCGGCCAAGGAAGTGAACGGCAAGAAGAGCACCGTCGGTGGATCCGCGGGGTCCGAGAAGGCAGTGAAGGCCGCGAAGGCGGCGGAGTCCGCCGCGGCCGAGAGACCCGGCACGGCGGCCGGCGCGAAGAAGGCGGCTGCCAAGAAGGCCCCGGCGAAGAAGGCCGCGGCGAAGAAGACGGCAGCCAAGGCCGCGGCGGCACCCGAGGAGGAGACGGCCGAGCCGGGCGAGACGACGGCGGCGGCCGAGCCCGCCACCGCGAAGACCGCCGCCAAGGGCGCTGCGAAGACCACGAAGAAGGCGGCCGGCAAGTCGGCCGCGAAGAAGGCCGCGCCTGCCGGGACGGCTCCGGCCAAGAAGACGGTGGCGAAGAAGACGGCGGCGAAGAAGGCCGCCGCGACGAAGAGCGCGGCGAAGAAGACGGCCGCCGAGACCGCTGCCGAGGAGGCCCTGGAGGCCGACCGGCAGTGGGAAGAGGCGATGGCGGAGGCCGAGGTCGGCGGCGCACACAGTGCCGCGGCCCCCGTCGAGGAGAACGGCGCAACCAAGGAGACGGCCGCTGCGGCGGCCGACGGCGCGGGCAATTCCGCGAAGAAGACGACGGGAGCCAAGTCGGTGGTTGCGAAGAAGACTCGGGGCACGGCGGCGACGGCAGAGACGGCCGCCCACGCGGTACCCAAGGCACGTGCGGTCGCGGCGACGGCCCCCGGCGAGCTGGCGGTCCGCCCCGGTGAGGACCCCTGGACCCCCGCCGAGATTAAGGAAGCCCGCGCAGGTCTGAAGGACGAGGCGGAGAAGCTGCGTACCGAGATCGTCACGTCCGAGGAGACCCTCGCGGGCCTGCTGCGGGACTCGGGAAGCGGTGCCGGCGACGACGAGGCCGACACCGGCACGAAGAACATCACGCGCGAGCACGAGATGTCGCTCGCCGCCAACGCCCGGGAGATGCTCGAGCAGACCGAACGGGCCCTGGAACGGCTCGACGCGGGGACGTACGGACTGTGTGAGAACTGCGGACAGCCGATCGGGAAGGCGCGGGTGCAGGCCTTCCCGCGGGCCACCCTGTGCGTCGAGTGCAAGCAGAAGCAGGAACGGCGCTACTAGGAAGCGACGACGGCGCCACCGGGCGGTCCTTGCCGTCGGTGCCCGTACGGGTGTGCCGTACCCTCATCCTCAGTCAGGCATCTAGGTTGAGGGACTCACGTGGCAGAGGCGGAGCGGATCATCGGTACGCCGGATATCCCCGGAGCTGCGGACGCGGAACCGGAGCAGAGCGACGAAGGCGCGTCCGGGGCGGCCGCGGCCGGTACCTCGGAGGCCGTCGAGGCCTCGGACGCGACGGACTCGGCCGCGGCCGACGCCGAGCAGCCCAAGGGCAAGCGGAAGATCGCCGTGCTGTTCGCGGTCGCCGTCTTCGCGTACCTCCTCGACCTCGTCAGCAAGATGATCGTGGTCGCCAAGCTCGAGCACCATGAGCCGATTCAGGTCATCGGTGACCTGCTGCGGTTCGAGGCGATCCGGAACGCGGGTGCCGCGTTCGGGATCGGCGAGGCCTTCACCGTGATCTTCACGTGTATCGCCGCGACCGTGATCGTGGTGATCGCCCGCCTCGCGCGCAAGCTCTACAGCCTGCCGTGGGCCATCGCGCTCGGCATGCTGCTCGGCGGTGCGCTCGGCAACCTCACGGACCGGATCTTCCGGGCGCCCGGCGTCTTCGAGGGCGCCGTGGTCGACTTCATCGCGCCCAAGGGCTTCGCCGTGTTCAATCTGGCGGACTCGGCGATCGTCTGCGGCGGCATCCTGATCGTGATCCTTTCCTTCCGCGGCCTGGACCCGGACGGGACCGTCCACAAGGACTGAGCGGTTCGCTGCGGGGCTGCGCGGGAGGGCTCGGGTCGGGCGGTGTCCGACCGGTCCGGCATACTCATTGAGTGAGCACAGTTCCCGAGATCCGAACCCTGCCCGTGCCCGACGGCCTGGAGGGCGAGCGCGTCGACGCCGCCATCTCCCGGATGTTCGGCTTCTCCCGTACGAAGGCCGCCGAGCTGGCCGCGGCGGGGAAGGTTCAGGTCGACGGCGCGGTGGTCGGCAAGTCCGAGCGCGTGCACGGCGGGGCCTGGCTCGAGGTCGAGATGCCACAGGCCGCTGCGCCCGTGCAGATCGTGGCCGAGCCCGTCGAGGGCATGGAGATCGTGCACGACGACGACGACATCGTCGTGATCGTGAAGCCGGTGGGCGTGGCCGCGCATCCGTCGCCCGGCTGGACCGGGACCACGGTGATCGGCGGGCTCGCCGCCGCCGGATACCGGATCTCGACTTCGGGTGCCGCCGAGCGGCAGGGCATCGTGCACCGCCTCGACGTGGGTACGTCCGGGCTGATGGCCGTCGCCAAGTCGGAGCGCGCGTACACCTCGCTCAAGCGGCAGTTCAAGGAGCGCGTCGTCGACAAGCGCTACCACACGCTGGTGCAGGGCCACCCGGATCCGATGAGCGGGACGATCGACGCCCCCATCGGGCGGCATCCGCAGCATGACTACAAGTGGGCGGTCACCGCCGACGGCAAGGCGTCCGTCACGCACTACGACCTGATCGAGGCCTATCGGGCCGCCTCGCTGCTCGACGTGAAGCTGGAGACCGGGCGTACGCATCAGATCCGCGTGCACATGTCGGCTCATCGGCACCCGTGCGTGGGCGACCTGACGTACGGCGCCGATCCGACGCTGGCCAAGCGGCTCGGGCTGACCCGGCAGTGGCTGCATGCGGTGCGGCTCGGGTTCGAGCATCCTGCGGACGGGCAGTGGGTGGAGTTCTCGAGCACCTATCCGGCCGATCTCCAGAAGGCGCTGGATGCGATTGCGGCGGAGACGTACGGGTGAGCTCCGCTGGGTCTCCCGGGTCCGCCGGGTCTGCCGGGTCCTCTGGGTCTGCTGGGTTCGAGGTGAGGGCGGTGGAGTCGGCCGCCGATCTCGAGGCGTGCTTCCTTGTGCGCAAGGAGGTCTTCGTCGCCGAGCAGGGTGTGCCCGAGGAGCTCGAGTACGACGCGTACGACTCGTCTGCTGTGCATGTGCTTGCGGTCGGGCCCGACGGGGCGCTCGGCACGGGGCGGCTGGTGGTGGGGGCCGAGGGGTACGGGGACTCCGTCGGGAAGCTTGGGCGGTTGGCCGTGCGTTCCGCTGCGCGGGGGCTGGGTGTGGGGGTGGCTCTGGTGCGGGGGCTCGAGGCGGAGGCGGCTCGGCTGGGGTGTGCGGAGGTTGTTCTCGGGGCGCAGACCCATGCGCTGCGGTTTTATGAGCGGCTGGGATATGTGGCTTATGGGCCCGAGTTCGATGATGCGGGGATTGCGCATCGGGCCATGCGCCGTTCTGTTTGAGGTTGTGGGGGCGGTTCTGTGGGTGGGTGGGTTTTTTCCCCTCCCCGCCCCTTCCCTTAAGGCCTGCGGCCGGCTTTGAAGGGCCGGCCCGGGGTGGATGGGGCAGAGGTCGGGGGCTGCCGCCCCCGGGCCCCCTTTCGCGCTTCGCGCTCGTCCTCAAACGCCGGACGGGCTGGAGAGATGTGGGCGGGCCGAGAGATCCGGGCGGGCCGAGAGGTGCGGGCGAGGAGAGAGATCCGGTCAGCCGAGAGGTGCGGGTGGGGAGAGAGATCCGCGCGGGCCGAGAGGTGTGGCCGGGCTGCACGGACGAACCCCCGTCGGTCCCATAAGGGAGTTTTGGGTGGTTTCTTAGGTTTGCGTGGCACTCTTGCGGTGATCTTGCTTTGTGAGCTGCCGGAGGCGTCCCGTGGATCAGTTGGCCCTGCTGTTCGTGCTGTTGCTGGGGGCCGTGCTGAGTGTGCCCGTGGGGGAGCGGCTGGGGCTGCCCGCGCCGGTGTTGATGACGCTTGCCGGGATCGTGCTGGCGCTGCTGCCGTTCGTGCCGAACGTGGATATTCCGCCCGACTACATTCTTCCGCTCGTGCTGCCGCCCCTGCTCTACGCCTCCGTGCAGCGGACCTCCTGGCGGCAGTTCACCGCCAACGTGCGGCCGATTCTGCTGCTCGCGGTGGCGCTGGTGCTTGTTACTACTGTTGCCGTCGCGGTGGTCGCCAATGCGATCGTGCCGGGGCTGCCGATCGCCGCAGCCATCGCGCTCGGGGCGCTCGTCGCGCCGCCCGACCCGGTGGCCGCGACCGCGGTGGCGGGTCAACTGGGGCTGCCCAGACGGCTGGTGTCGATCCTCGAGGGCGAGGGGCTGTTCAACGACGTCACCGCGATCGTGCTCTACCACGTGGCCATCGCGGCAGCGGTGAGCGGGACCTTCTCGGTGGGGCAGGCCGCGATCGAGCTCGTGCTGTCCGCGGTCGTGGCCGTCGTCGTCGGGCTCGCGCTCGGCTGGGCCGCCAACAAGCTGATCGGGCTGCTCGGCGATGCCACGCTGCAGGTCGGGCTGACCGTCCTGGTGCCCTTCGTGTCGTACGTACTCGCCGAGGAGCTCATGGGGTCGGGGGTGCTCGCCGTGCTCACCACCGCGCTCTTCCTCGCCGAGTACGCCAGCGACGCGGACGACGTCATGGGGCGGATCGCCAACCGGACCTTCTGGGAGATCGTCGACACCCTGGTCACCGGTGTGGCCTTCGGCCTGATCGGACTCGAGCTGCACAACGCGATCAAGACCGCGTCGGGCCGCTGGGGCGAGCTGCTCGGCTGGTCGGCGGCGATCGTGGCCGTCGTCGTGCTCGTACGACTGCTGTGGCTGCTGCCGGCGACATGGTTGGCCAAGCGGCTGCACAGCAAGCGCGACTACGACGAGGAGATCCCCACCACCTGGCGCGAGACCGTCGTCATGTGGTGGTCCGGGATGCGGGGCGTGGCGTCCGTCGCCCTTGCCCTCGCCATTCCGCTGAAGATGGAGGACGGGTCTCCGTTTCCCGACCGCGACGAGATCGTCTTCATCGCCTTCGGGGTCATCATGGCGACGCTCGTGGTGCAGGGGCTGACCCTGCCGTGGCTGGTGAAGATGCTCGGCGTGGAGGCCGACGCGGAGATCGAGGAGGCCTTCGAGAAGGCGCTGGCGATCCGCGCCGCCAAGGCCGCCAAGGCGCGGCTCAAGGAGATCGAGCAGGTCGAGGAGTTGCCGGAGGAACTGATGGAGCAGCTGATGCGCAGGGCGTACGACATCGGGCTGCGGATCAGCCCCGAACTGGCCGACGACGAACGGCGGGCGCTCTTCGGGAAGCGGGCCGCGATGCTCAAGCGGGTCCGGCGCATCCAGAGCGAGATGATGTCCGCGGCCCGGCACGAGGTCCTCGCGGCGCGCAGCGAGCCGGGGGCCGATCCGGAGATCGTGGACCGGGTGCTGCGGCAGCTCGATGTGCGCAGCCTTCGCTGATCGCAGCTGACCGCTGCTGACGGGGGCTAGCCGCGCCCCGTCTTGGGTGCCGTCCCGTCGGGGGCCGAGGGGTGGAAGCCGTCCGGAGGCGGGGGCGCGGTCGCGGTGCTCACCTTGGGCAGTGCGTACGGATGGTGGTCGGCGAGCCAGCCGATCAGCTGCTCGCGGACCGTCACCCGCACCGTCCAGATGTCGTCCGCGTCCTTCGCCGTGACCAACGCCCTGACCTGCATCGTGCTCGGTGTGGTGTCCGTGACGGCGAGGCCCCAGTCGCGGCCGTCCCAGGCCGGGCACTCGCGCAGGATGTCGCGCAGCTTCTCGCGCATCTCGTGCACGGGCGCGCTGTGGTCCAGGTGCAGGAAGATCGTGCCGGTCATCTGGGCGCCGCCGCGCGACCAGTTCTCGAACGGCTTCGACGTGAAGTACGAGACCGGCATGGTGATCCGCCGCTCGTCCCAGGTGCGGACGGTCAGGAAGGTCAGCGTGATCTCGTCGACCTTGCCCCACTCGCCGTCCACCACGACGGTGTCCCCGAGCCGCACCATGTCGCCGAACGCGATCTGCATGCCGGCGAAGAGATTGCCAAGGGTCGACTGGGCGGCGATACCGGCGACGATGCCGAGCAGTCCGGCCGAGGCGAGCATCGAGGTGCCGACCGTGCGCATCGCGGGGAACGTCAGGAGCATGGCGGCCACCGCCACCGCGCCCACGATCGCCGTCACCACGCGCTGGATGAGCGTGACTTGCGTACGCACTCTGCGCACCCGCGCGGGATCGCGATTCGTGGCCGCGTACCGCGCGTACGACGCCTCGACGACGGCCGCGGCGATCCGCACGATCAGCCAGGCGACGGACGCGATCAGGATCAGGGTGAGGACCTGACCGACGACCTCCGAGTGGTCCTCCAGGACCTTCGCCTGCTCGTACGAACCTCTCAGCAGGGCGGTGCAGAGCACGAGTTGGAGCGGGAGGCGGCAGCGGCGCAGCAGGCCCCAGAGCGGGGTCTCGCGGTGCCGTGCGTCGGCGCGCCGCAGCAGTCGGTCCACCAGCCAGCCGATGACCAGGGTGAGCACGACCGCGCTGCCGACGACGATCAGCGGGCGCAGAACGGTCTCCATGCGTTCGACCGTAACGTTGTCAGTGGCTGCTGGCACCATGGCCCCATGAATATTCTCCTGCTTCATTCGTCCCGGGGTTTGCGCCCCGCGGTGCACGCGGCGGCCGACCGGTTGCGCGCCGCCGGCCATGTGGTGCACGTGCCCGATCTCTACGACGGCCGCACCACCGACGACGTCGACGAGAGCCTGGCGATCCGGGACGAGATCGGCATGGACGAGCTGCACCGGCGGGCCATCGCCGCCGCGGCACCGCTCTCGGACAGCGGACTGGTGTACGCGGGGTTCTCGCTCGGCGGCTTCCTCGCGGGCAATCTCGCCCTCGCGGACGTGAAGGCGCGCGGGCTGCTCCTGCTGCACGCCACGTCGGATGTTGACGAGGACGCGAAGGTCGACGACCTGCCCGTGCAGGTGCACGTCGCCGACCCGGACGCCTTCGAGCCGGGCGACTGGCTGGACACCTGGTATCTGCGGATGCAGCGCGCGGGCGCAGATGTGGAGATCTTCCGCTATCGCGGGGCCGGCCATCTGTTCACCGACCCGGACACGGAGGACTACGACGAGGAGGCGGCCGAGGCGACCTGGAAGCAGGCGCTCGGGTTCCTGGACTCGCTGGACTAGGGAGTACGTCGGAAGGGAGTACGTCGGAAGGGAGTACGTCGGAAGTCGCGGGGCAGGAGGACTTTCGACACACGCCCCAGGCGCGCGCGGAGCTTCAGGGCCGGGTGCAGCGGCCCGTCGTGCCGCCGGACGGGGTCGGGTAGCACTGGTACTTGAAGTCGGTGCCGCTCTTGCTGATGAAGCGGCCCACGCACTGGTCACGGCTCGTCAGGCCGATGCCCTGGCAGTACGAGACGGCCTCTTCGCCGTTGCCGAAGCCGGGGGAGTACAGCACCCAGTACCCCGGCTGCAGTGAGCCGTAGGCGCTGCTGTCCAGGTGCCGGACGTTCTCGGCTCCCTTGGCGCGCAGTGCCGCAGCTGCCCGGTCCCGGGGGCCGGTGCCCGAGGCCTTGGGGAAGGAGCCCAGCTGGGCGACCCAGGTGTTCGCCACCTCGTCGACGGGCGGCGGGCTCGACTCCGGCGGTGTGGTCGTCGGCGGCGTGGTCGTCGGGGGAGTGGTGGGTGGCGGAGTGGTGGGCGGGTCCTGCGGCGGACCGGTCGTGCAGTCCGGGCCGCTCGGGCAGGCCGCGTTGCCCTTGTCGCCGTTGCTGCCCGCCTCCTTGCCGTCGCCGTCCGGGTTCCGCAGGACGAACACCAGGGCGGTGGCCGCCACGATCGCGACGGCCACCGCGATCACGGCGACGATCACCGGCGTACGGTTCCGGGGCTCGGGGTGGCCTTGATGCTGCGGCCGGGTCTCCGACGAGGCGCGTGGCATGGGCGGCACCCCCGGGCGCGGCTCGTCCGGCCGGGGCGGCGGTGGCGGCAGCGACGGTCCATGCGCCGTCTGTGTCGGCTGCGCCCACTGGGGCGAGGTGCCCGCCTCCACCTGCGCCAGCATCGCGTCCAGGCGGACCGCGTCGGGCCGCGCCGCCGGGTCCCGCACGAGGAGCGCGCCGAGCACCGGGGCGAGCGGGCCCGAACGCACCGGCGGGGGTACCGGATCGTCGAGCACCGCCGCGAGCGTGGCCAGGGTCGTGGCCCGGCGCAGCGGGCTGACGCCCTCCACGGCGACGTACAGGACGAGCCCGAGCGACCACAGGTCGGAGGCCGGATCGTCGTCGGTGCCGCGGATGCGTTCCGGCGCGATGTACTCGGGGGAGCCGATGAGATCGCCCGTCGCGGTGAGCGAGGTGGAGCCCTGCAGGGCGGCGATGCCGAAGTCGGTGAGGACCGCGCTGCCGTCCGCCCGCAGCATGACGTTGGCCGGCTTGACGTCGCGGTGCTGGATGCCCGCGGCGTGCGCGGCGCTCAGGGCGGAGAGGATCTGGCGGCCCATGCGGGCGGTGTCCCGGGCGTTCAACGGGCCCTGGTTCAGGCGGTCCTGGAGCGTCGGTCCTGCCAGCAGCTCCATGACGATCCACGGGTGCGGGCCCACGTCCACGATGTGGTGGACGGTGACCACGTGCGGGTGGCTGAGCCGTGCCAGCGCGCGGGCCTCGCGCAGTACCCGCTCGCGCAGCACGTCCCCACAGGCGCCGGTCAGGGCCGGGTCGGGGGGCCGCACTTCCTTGAGGGCGACCTCGCGGTGCAGGGCGGTGTCACGGGCCCGCCACACGGTGCCCATGCCGCCGCTGCCGAGCCGCGCGAGCAGCTCGAAGCGGCCGTCGATGATGTCGCCGGGCGTGCTCATGTCGCCGATCCCCCTCCACCCTGCGGGCGTTGAGGAGCAGGGTAGAGGGGGGACGGCATCGAGTGCAGAGGTCTCGCAGGGCTGATCAGCCGCGGTAGGCGGCCCAGCTGTCCTGCATGCGCTTGGCCTGGCCCGCGCTGAACTGCGTCATGCAGTTGTCGTACGTGTAGTCCATAAAATTGTGGATCGGGTCGACGCCCGGCTTGCTGGCGCAGGTGTCACGGCCGGTGGGGCACTGGAAGGCCGCGCTCTTCTCGGCAGGGGTGTCGTCGACGTAGTCGCCCTTGCCGTTACAGCCGCCCTGGAAGGTGTGGTACAGCCCCATCCAGTGGCCGACCTCGTGGGTGCCGGTGTCGCCCTCGTTGTAGTTGGTGGCGGAGCCGCCGGGCAGCGAGGTGTCGAGGACGACCACGCCGTCGTCCTTCGGGTTCGAGTTGTACGACGACGGGAAGGTGGCCCAGCCGAGCAGGTCCTGGCCGAGGCTCGCGGTGTAGAAGTTGAGCGCGTTCGCGCCGCCCTTGCGCAGGGTGGACTTCATGGCCTTCTCCGCGCTGGAGCCGGGGGAGACGCCGTTGTACCAGGAGGCGTTGTCGGTGTAGTCCGTGCCGGCCAGCGAGAACTGGAAGCCGGAGTCGTTGTTCCCGGTGCCCTGGCCGCTGTACGCGGCGTTCAGGACCGCCATCTGCTTGCTGATGTCGGTGCTGGTCAGCTTGCCGGTCGCGCCGTCGTGGACGATGTGGAAGTAGACCGGGACGGTCGTCACGGCCTGCGTGCCCAGCCCTCTGCCGCTCGCGCGCAGCCGGTCGAGTCTCTGCTTGAGGTCCGCGTCCATGGCCTTGGCCTTGGTCGCGCTGATCGCGTTGGGCTCGTCGGTGTGCCCCGCGCCCGCACGGCTCACCCGGGCCGAACTGGCGTCGGTTTCAGCGCATTTGGTGTCCTTCGGTGCGGCGGAGGCCACACCGGTGGGAGCGGAGAGCGGAGCGAAGGCCAGAGTTCCGGCCACCACGGCGGCGCCGAGGAAGCGGGTGCGCAGACGCGGCGATATTCGGGCAAGGGCACGCATGGAGGACTCCTCGCGGACATGGGCGGGGAGCAACTTCCCCGCCACCGCGGGGAGATTACGTGGCCATGTCAGATGCCGAGGAGAGTCGATCAGGCCCAATCAATCGTCTGGTGAATCGGGTCAACGGGGGGAAATGCTGCGGTCCCGCATGAGGTTTGGGAGACGGATGTAACGAGAGGCGTCACCGGGGCGGGTGGTGTGTCCGGGTTAAGTCCCCGGCCCTCACCACCCGCCGTGACGGCGTGATCTGTTCTTAACGCGCCGTGCGGTGGCCGGAATTCGACCCTGGCCGCATGGCCTGGCGCACCGGCCGGCCCCTCGGCCCAGGGCGTCGGCCTAGCGCACCGGCCGGTCCACCCGCTCGACCTTCTGCGTGCCGCTGGCCGTGCGGTACGAACGCGCCCACTTGGCGCTGGCGTCGGCGTCTGCCTTGTCCGACAGGACGTAGTAGTCCATCTGCGAGCGCTCGGCCGTGACGTCCAGGACGCCGTAGCCGTGGTTGTCCATGTCGACCCACTTCACATGGCGGTTGGCGGCCCTGATGGCGCCGGCCGCGACCAGCGAGAGCGTGCCGGGCGCGACATGCAGGATGTCGTCGATGTTGTCCGAGGTGACGGACGTGACCACGAACTCCGTCGCCGCGGACTGCGAGAAGGGGTACGTCGCCGCCTTCACCGGTACGTCATTGGCCCAGGCCATGTGGATGTCGCCGGTGAGGAAGACGGTGTCCTTGATGCCGTTGCCGGTGAGGTGGGCGAGGAGTTCCTTGCGGTCGTCCGTGTAGCCGTCCCACTGGTCGACGTTGATCGCGATGCCCTCCTTGGGCAGGCCCAGCAACTCCGCGAGGGGGGCGAGGAATTCGGCCGGTACGGAGCCGAAGGCGACCGGCGAGATCATCACCGAGGTGCCGACCAGCTTCCACTGCGCCTGGGACTGGGTGAGGCCCTGCTTCAGCCAGTCCAGCTGGGCGCGGCCCGTGATCGATCGGTTCGGGTCGTCCACCTTGCCGCTGCCGACGCCCGCCTGCTGGTCGCGGAAGGAGCGCAGGTCGAGCAGGTGCAGATCGGCCAGCTTGCCGTAGCGGATGCGGCGGTAGACGGTGCCCTCGGTGGCGGGGCGGACCGGCATCCACTCGAAGTAGGCCTGCTTGGCGGCCGTTTGGCGGGCCGCCCAGTCGCCCTCGGCGCCCGGGGTGTGGTTCTCGGCGCCGCCCGACCAGGTGTCGTTGGCTATCTCATGGTCGTCCCAGATGGCGATCACGGGGTGCCGGGCGTGCAGGGACTGCAGATCGGCGTCCGTCTTGTACTTGCCGTGCCGGGTGCGGTAGTCGGCGAGCGTGACGATCTCGTTCTTCGGCTCGTGCTGCCGTACGACGTACTTCTCGGCCGGGTAGCCGCCGGTCGCGTACTCGTAGATGTAGTCGCCGAGATGGAGGATCGCGTCGAGGTCCGCGCGGGCGGCGAGATGGCGGTACGCGGCGAAGTAGCCGGACTCCCAGTTGGCGCAGGAGACCACGCCGAAGCGGACGCCCGGGGCGGCGGCGTCGTGCGCCGGGGTGGTCCGGGTGCGGCCGACGGGCGAGGCCGCATCGCCGGCGGTGAACCGGAAGTAATAGTCGGTCGCCTGGCGAAGGCCCCTTACGTCGGCCTTGACCGTGTGGTCGGAGGCGGCCTTGGCGGTGGTGCTGCCCTTGCCGACGACCTTGGCGAAGTCCTTGTCCTCGGCGACCTCCCAACTCACCGTCACGTCCGGCCCCTTGCCGGATCCGGGTATCGCCTCGGCGGTCGGCGTGATCCGGGTCCACAGCAGGACGCCGTCGGGCAGCGGGTCGCCGGACGCGACGCCGTGCAGGAATGCGGGGCCCTCGGCGGCGTGAGCGAGGGGCATGGCGGCGAGCGGGGCGGCGAGGGCCGCGGTGGCGGCAGCGGCCTTGACGACCGTGCGGCGGCTGGGAGTTGAGGCACCTGAAGGTGCGGCAGGGAGATGACTGGTCACAAGCGATCACATTACTGACCAGTACGAACGAAGAGCGGGCGAACTCGGAAAAGTTCGCCCGCTCTTCGGCAAGAGGTATCAGGTGCGCTACTTCGTGACGCCCGCCGTCTTCAGCGCAGCCTTCCAGGCGTCGGCGGTCTTCGGAGTCTCGACCACCTTGTCGTTGATCTTGATGGTGGGAGTGGAGTCCACGCCCTCGGCCGAGTTGAAGGAGTCGCTCATCTTCATGGCCCAGGGGTCGAAGGTGCCCTTCTTGACGGCGTTCTGGAACTTGGTGTTGCCCTTGAGGGCGTCCACGGTGTCGGCCACCTTGATCAGGTAGTCGTCTTTGGCGAAGTCGTCGGTGGACTCCGAGGGGTGGTACTTCGACGAGTACAGCGCGGTCTTGTACTCGACGAACGCCTCGGGGCTGACGTTCAGGGCGGCGCCGAGCGCGCTGAGGGCGTTCTTCGAGCCCTCGCCCTTGAGGTTGCCGTCGAGGAAGGTGCCGATGGTGAAGGTCAGCTTGTAGTCGCCGTCCTCCATGCCCTTGTTGACCGCCTCGCCGATGGACTGCTCCATGGCCGCGCAACCGGGGCAGCGCGGGTCCTCGTACAGGTGGACCGTGTTCTTGCCGGTGGACTTGCCGATCGTGACGGTGGTGCCGTTCTTGCCCGAGGAGTTCGCCGGGGTGACCACCTTCGCCTTGGCGGCCTTCTCCCACTGCGTGGGCTCCTTGGGCTTGTTGGCCTGCACCACCCAGTACCCGATGCCGCCGGCCGCCGCGAGCACGCCGACGACCGCCGCCGCGACGACTATCTGCCGCCTGGCCCGGTCCTTCTTGGCCTGCCGCTCCCGCTCGATGCGCAGCCGCTCGCGCGCTGCCGACTTCGCCTGCTGGCTGTTCCGCTTGCTCATGATGGTCTTCTTCTCCGTGTGAAAAGGCTGTGGGGGACGTACGTGCTCAGACGAGGGCTGAGCACGGCGGTCCACGCCGTCCCACGGAGTGGGCGAAGAGCCGGGTGCGGGTCGTACGTATCCGGAGCGTGGGAAGCGCCGCACTCCGGACCGGCTTCGGATGCGCCGTCACCGACGCGACCGCGATCAGCAGCGGCCGGAAGGCGAGCGCGGCCACCGCGCGAAGAAGCTGGGCCAGGGCGCGCTCGCCGCGCCGCAGCCAGGCGGCGGCGAGCAGACCGACCACGACGTGCGAGGCGAGCAGCAGCCAGGCCGTGCCGGGTCCCGAGGCGTCGAGGAGGTCGGCGGCGCCTTGGTCACCGCCGGCCGCGCGGACCAGGGGCGCCCCCACGCTCGTACCGCCACACAGGACGTCGAAGCCGAAGGAGCGCAACGTACCGGCGACCGGGCCGCCCGCCTGTCCGTAACAGACGTGCTGGCCGGTGGTGAAGACCGTGTCGGCGGCCAGCTCCAGGGGGATCAGGAGCGAGGAGATCCGCCAGAACCCGCGCTCACGCCCGGCGAGCGCGAAGGCGATGAGGAAGACGCCCGCGGCGACCGGGGCCATGGTCGCCAGGGGCAGCGGAACCTGCGAGAGCAGCACATGGGACGCGGCGGACAGCGTCACGACCAGAGCCGTGAAAAGCGCCGCCCGCAACATCCTCAGCTGCGTCCCGGATATACCCATCGTCCGAGAGTGTGCCACGGGGATAAGTAAGGGCCCCCTCAAGGGTTCCTATGAACAGCGCACCCGCTGCAGACCCGCTATAGACCCGGAATGCGACCGTTACGGAAAAGGTCCACAAAGATCTGGTGGTCCTGGCGGGCCCGCGCGCCGTATTCATGCGCGAAGTCCACAAGGAGGCCCGCGAAGCCGTCCTCGTCGGCCGCGATGGCGGCGTCGATGGCGCGCTCGGTGGAGAACGGCACCAGGCCCGAGTAGCCGCTCTCGTCGTCCGCCGCCGCGTGCATGGCCGCGGTCGCCCGGCCCAGATCGGCGACCACGGCCGCGATCTCCTCGGTGTCGTCGATGTCCGACCAGTCCAGGTCGACGGCGTACGGCGAGACCTCGGCGACCAGCTGCCCGGAGCCGTCCAGCTCGGTCCAGCCCAGCCACGGGTCCGCGTGCGCCTGCAGCGCGCGCTGCGAGATGACCGTGCGGTGGCCCTCGTGCTGGAAGTAGTCGCGGATCGCGCCGTCCGTGATGTGCCGGGAGACCGCCGGGGTCTGCGCCTGCTTCATGTAGATCACGACGTCGTTCTCCAGGGCGTCGCTGTTGCCCTCCAGAAGGATGTTGTACGAGGGCAGGCCCGCGGAGCCGATGCCGATGCCCCGACGGCCCACGACGTCCTTCACGCGGTACGAGTCCGGGCGGGTCAGCGACGACTCGGGCAGGGTCTCCAGGTAGCCGTCGAAGGCCGCCAGGACCTTGTACCGGGTGGCCGCGTCCAGCTCGATGGAGCCGCCGCCCGGCGCGAAACGGCGCTCGAAGTCGCGGATCTCCGTCATGGAGTCGAGCAGCGAGAAGCGGGTACGCGCGCGTGCCGAGCGAAGTGCGTCCATCAGCGGGCCGTCGGCGGTGTCCAGCGTGAAGGGCGGCACCTCGTCGTCCTTGGCGCCCGTCGCCAGGGCGTGGACGCGCTCGCGGTAGGCGGCCGCGTACGTCCGTACAAGGTCGCTGATCTGTCCGTCGCTGAGCGCCTTCGAGTAACCGATCAGGGCCACGGAGGCGGCGAAGCGCTTGAGGTCCCAGGTGAAGGGGCCGACGTAGGCCTCGTCGAAGTCGTTCACGTTGAAGATCAGCCGGCCCTGGGCGTCCATGTACGTGCCGAAGTTCTCGGCGTGCAGATCGCCGTGGATCCACACCCGGCCGGTCCGGTCGTCCAGGTACGGTCCGCCGTGCTGCTCGCGCTCCAGGTCGTGGTAGAAGAGGCAGGCCGTGCCGCGGTAGAAGGCGAAGGCCGAGGCGGCCATCTTCCGGAATTTCACGCGGAACGCGGCCGGGTCGGCGGCGAGGAGCTCGCCGAACGCGGTGTCGAAGACGGCGAGGATCTGCTCGCCACGCTCATCAGCGCTGGGCTGCGGGACCGACATCGCTGGGTGCCTCCTGGTGCATGACATTTGGGACAGGTGTTCCGTCCCTACCAACGCCCGACCGTACCCGTGAGTGCCCGACGGCTGTCAGTCGTGCGACGTAGACTTCCACGCTGTCCCCCCATCCTGTCGCCGCGTGTTCCCCGGAGGTCTTTCGTCGTGACCAAGCCGCCCTTTACGCACCTTCACGTCCACACCCAGTACTCGCTGCTGGACGGTGCCGCGCGGCTCAAGGACATGTTCAATGCCTGCAATGAGATGGGCATGACGCACATCGCGATGTCCGACCACGGCAACCTCCACGGGGCGTACGACTTCTTCCACACGGCGAAGAAGGCGGGCGTCACGCCGATCATCGGCATCGAGGCGTACGTCGCCCCGGAGTCGCGGCGCAACAAGCGCAAGATCCAGTGGGGTCAGCCGCACCAGAAGCGCGACGACGTGTCCGGTTCGGGTGGTTATACCCACAAGACGATCTGGGCGTCGAACAGCACCGGACTGCACAACCTCTTCAAGCTCTCCTCGGACGCGTACGCCGAGGGCTGGCTGACGAAGTGGCCGCGCATGGACAAGGAGACGATCTCCCAGTGGTCGGAGGGGCTCATCGCCTCCACCGGCTGCCCCTCCGGCGAGCTGCAGACCCGCCTTCGCCTCGGCCAGTACGAGGAAGCGCGCAAGGCGGCGGGCGAGTACCAGGACATCTTCGGCAAGGACCGGTACTTCCTGGAGCTGATGGACCACGGCATCGACATCGAGCGCCGGGTCCGTGACGACCTCCTGAAGATCGGCAAGGAGCTGGGGATCCCGCCCCTGGTCACCAACGACTCGCACTACACGTACGCGCACGAGTCGACCGCGCACGACGCCCTGCTCTGCATCCAGACCGGCAAGAACCTGAGCGACCCCGACCGCTTCCGCTTCGACGGCACCGGTTACTACCTGAAGACGACCGACGAGATGTACGCCATCGACTCGTCGGACGCCTGGCAGGAAGGCTGCGCCAACACCCTCCTGGTGGCCGAACAGATCGACACCACCGGCATGTTCGAGGCCAAGGACCTCATGCCGAAGTTCGAGATCCCGGACGGCTACACCAACACCACCTGGTTCAAGGAGGAAGTGCGGCGCGGCATGGACCGCCGCTATCCCGGAGGTGTCCCCGAGGACCGGCAGAAGCAGGCCGAGTACGAGATGGACATCATCATCCAGATGGGGTTCCCGGGGTACTTCCTCGTCGTCGCCGACTTCATCATGTGGGCCAAGAACAACGGCATCGCGGTGGGCCCGGGCCGAGGTTCCGCGGCCGGCTCGATCGTCGCGTACGCGATGGGCATCACCGACCTCGACCCGATCACGCACGGCCTGATCTTCGAGCGGTTCCTCAACCCCGAGCGCGTCTCCATGCCCGATGTCGACATCGACTTCGACGAGCGCAGGCGCGTCGAAGTGATCCGGTACGTGACCGAGAAGTACGGCGCCGACAAGGTCGCCATGATCGGCACGTACGGAAAGATCAAGGCGAAGAACGCCATCAAGGACTCCGCGCGCGTGCTCGGATATCCGTACGCGATGGGCGACCGCCTCACCAAGGCCATGCCCGCCGACGTCCTCGGCAAGGGCATCGACCTCTCCGGCATCACCGACCCCAAGCACCCGCGCTACAGCGAGGCGGGCGAGATCCGGGGGATGTACGAGAACGAGCCGGACGTGAAGAAGGTCATCGACACCGCCAAGGGCGTCGAGGGCCTGGTCCGGCAGATGGGCGTGCACGCCGCCGGCGTCATCATGTCCAGCGAGCCGATCATCGACCACGCCCCGATCTGGGTGCGGCACACCGACGGCGTCACCATCACGCAGTGGGACTACCCGCAGTGCGAGTCGCTCGGCCTGATCAAGATGGACTTCCTGGGCCTCAGGAACCTGACGATCATGGACGACGCCGTCAAGATGGTGAAGGCCAACAAGGGCGTCGACCTGGAGATGCTCGCGCTGCCGCTCGACGACCCCACGACGTACGAACTGCTCTGCCGCGGTGACACGTTGGGCGTCTTCCAGTTCGACGGCGGCCCGATGCGCTCGCTGCTCCGCCAGATGCAGCCCGACAACTTCGAGGACATTTCCGCCGTTTCGGCCCTGTATCGGCCGGGCCCGATGGGCATGAACTCGCACACGAACTACGCCGAGCGCAAGAACGGCCGGCAGGAGATCACCCCGATCCACCCCGAGCTCGAGGAGCCCCTGAAGGAGACCCTCGGCCTCACCTACGGCCTCATCGTGTACCAGGAGCAGGTGCAGAAGGCCGCCCAGATCATTGCCGGTTACTCGCTCGGCGAGGCCGACATCCTGCGCCGCGTGATGGGCAAGAAGAAGCCCGAGGAGCTGGAGAAGAACTTCACCATCTTCCAGGCGGGCGCGAAGAAGAACGGCTTCTCGGACGCCGCGATCCAGGCCCTGTGGGACGTCCTGGTGCCGTTCGCCGGCTACGCGTTCAACAAGGCCCACTCCTCCGCGTACGGCCTGGTCACCTACTGGACCGCGTACCTCAAGGCCAACTACCCGGCCGAGTACATGGCGGCGCTGCTCACCTCGGTCAAGGACGACAAGGACAAGTCGGCCGTCTATCTGAACGAGTGCCGGCGCATGGGCATCAAGGTGCTCCCGCCGAATGTGAACGAGTCCGAGCAGAACTTCGCCGCGCAGGGCGACGACGTGATCCTCTTCGGCCTCTCCGCGGTGCGCAACGTCGGTACGAACGTGGTCGAGTCGATCATCCGCAGCCGCAAGGCCAAGGGGAAGTACGCCTCCTTCCCCGACTACCTCGACAAGGTCGAGGCCGCCGCCTGCAACAAGCGCACCACCGAATCGCTCATCAAGGCGGGCGCCTTCGACACGATGGGCCACACCCGCAAGGGCCTCACCGCGCAGTACGAGCCGATGATCGACAACGTGGTGGCGGTCAAGCGCAAGGAGGCCGAGGGGCAGTTCGACCTCTTCGGCGGCATGGGCGACGAGGGCGGCAGCGACGAGCCGGGCTTCGGGCTCGACGTCGAGTTCTCCACCGACGAGTGGGAGAAGACCTATCTCCTTGCCCAGGAGCGGGAGATGCTCGGTCTGTACGTGTCCGACCACCCGCTGTTCGGCCTGGAGCACGTGCTCTCCGACAAGGCCGACGCGGGCATCGGTCAGCTCACCGGCGGTGACTACTCGGACGGTTCGATCGTCACCATCGGCGGCATCATCTCCGGCCTGCAGCGCAAGATGACCAAGCAGGGCAACGCCTGGGCGATCGCCACGGTGGAGGACCTCGCGGGCTCCATCGAGTGCATGTTCTTCCCGGCGACGTACCAGCTGGTGTCCACCCAACTCGTCGAGGACGCCGTGGTGTTCGTCAAGGGACGCCTCGACAAGCGCGAGGACGTGCCGCGGCTCGTCGCCATGGAACTGCAGGTCCCCGACCTGTCCAACGCGGGCACCAACGCCCCGGTGATCATCACGATCCCGACCGTCAAGGTGACGCCGCCGATGGTCAGCAGGCTCGGTGAGATCCTCGGCCACCACAAGGGCAACTCCGAGGTACGGATCAAGCTTCAGGGCGCCCGCAAGACCACGGTGCTGCGCCTCGACCGGCATCGCGTACAGCCGGACCCGGCGCTCTTCGGAGACTTGAAGGTGCTGCTCGGGCCGTCCTGCCTGGCGGGCTGACCTTCACAGGAGAGCCTTCGCAGGAGATACGCCGAGGGGCGCGCCCGAACAGGGCGCGCCCCTCGCGTGTGCCCAATAGGGGTGCCAGGCCGCCTAGTTGTGGCCGAACTTCTTCTGCCGCTTGCCGCCGGAGGGCGAGAAGCCGGAGTTGCTCGGGGCCTCGTTCTGGACCTCGCCCGCCTGCTCGGCCTGCTCGGCGCCGCGCTGCGACTCCTGCTGCTGGCCGCGCTGCTGCTGGTCGCGGTTCTGGCGGTTCTTGTTCTTGGCCATGGTGACTGCCTCCTGAGGGGTGTCTAGGGGCCAGGGCCGCGACCAGATTCACACATTGGGGCAAATGCCGCATTTTGGAGAATTACCGTGCGTAATAAGGGCTGTCGGGGAGTGATGCGCCGACCCGTCGAGGAGTGATGTTTCGATACGCCACGCCGAAGATCGAGTTCCGGCCGTTAACCCCCGTCGCTTCGGGCAGACTCGAAGGTAACCCGAAGCAAACCCGCCCCCGATTTCTGATTTCGGGGAGCCATAGGGAAAGAGGGTGGAACCGTGGACCGCTGCGTCGTCCTGGTGGACGCCGGCTATCTGCTGGGCGCCGCCGCGAGCCTGCTCGCCGGAGAACCCTCCCGGTCGCGGATCGCCGTCGATCACACCGCACTCATCCACGGCCTGCGAGCCCTCGCCGAGTCGGACACCGAGCAACCACTTCTGCGGATCTACTGGTTCGACGGCGCCCCCGACCGCGTACCGCAGCCGGAACACCGAAGGCTGCGCGTGATGCCCCGCGTCACCGTCCGGCTCGGCGCCCTGACCCGCAGCGACGGACGCTGGGCGCAGAAGGGTGTGGACGCCGCGATGCACGCCGAGCTCACCGAACTCGCCCGCAACCGCGCCTGTTCGGACGTGGTCCTGGTGACGGGTGACGGCGATCTGCTGCCGGGTCTGATGTCCGCGAAGGAGCACGGCGTCGCCGTCCACCTGTGGGCCGTGCAGGCCGCCGACGGGGACTACAACCAGTCCGAGGACCTGGTCGCCGAGGCCGACGAGCGCCGCGTACTCGACCGCGCGTGGATCACCCAGTCGGTACGCGCCAAGGAGCTCGGCGGTCCCTGTGCGCCGCAGCCCGTGCCGCGGCCCGAGATCGCCGCGATCCTCTCCGCGCCGCTGCCCGAGTCCGCGATGGCCGCGGCGGCGGTCGAGCGGGCCGACGAGGAGTCCCGCGAGGCGGCCCGCGAGCCGGCCATCGGGGCGCAGAACGGCTCTGCCGGGGATCGGGACGAGCACAGCGGGGCCGAGCGGGCCGCCGCGAAGGGGGTGCCCACCCCCAAGGACCTTGCCGCGCTGCGGGCCCCTGGAGTGCAGGCCGGTGCCGGTGCTGTCGGCAAGGAGCACACCAATGCGACCCTGCGCTGGTCGTCCGACAAGGGGTGGATCGAGCGGCCCGGGGCCACGGCGGAGCCCACCGAGGCCGCCTCCCTGCCGACGCTTGCCCAGCTGACCACGGCCGAGCAGCGGTGGGCCGACCGTGAGGAGGACATCACCACGGTGGGTGGGGATCCGTACGAGGTGGGGCAGGTTTTCGCTCGGCGGTGGATGGCTCGGTTGCCGGACCCTGCGGGGTTGCAGAAGTTGTCCACGCTGTATCCGCGGGTGCCGCATCGGATCGATGGTGAGCTCTTGCGGTACGCCGCACGCTTTGGGCTGCTGGCCCATAAGGACGACCAGATCGATGAGCATGATCGGTATGCGATTCGGGCCGGGTTCTGGCGGGAGATCGATGTGCGTACGGCTGCGGAGCATGCGCCTGTCGGCGAGTGAGTGAGCTCGGCCGGCCATGACGTGGCTGGGGTCGCGGGGGCGCTGCCCCCGGGCCCCCGGTCCTCGCCGGACGGGCTGTCTTTTGCCCCTCCCCGCCCCTTCCCCAAATCCTGCGGAGCTTTCCGCCCTCCGGGCGGTGTCCTCAAACGCCGGACGGGCTGAATGAGGATGCCCGACGGCCGGGGAGAGATGCGGACGACTGAAAGAACGGCCCCGGCGGCATTTCGCTCTGCGGAACCCCGTAGGCTCCTCCCTCGTGAGTACGCGCACGGGACAAGCGGTACACGGCGACGACGTCGTGTGTGTGGTGCGTGATCTGGTCAAGACCTATCCGGCGGCGCGCGGCAGGCGCGGTGCGCCCGGGACGCCCGCCGTGCGGGCCACCGACGGGCTTGCGCTGCAGGTGCGGCGCGGGGAGATCTTCGGGCTGCTCGGGCCGAACGGTGCGGGCAAGTCCACGCTCGTACGTCAGCTCACCGGGCTCCTTCGGCCCGACTCCGGGCACGTAGAGATTCTCGGGCACGACATCGTGCGCCATCCCGAGCGGGCCGCGCGGCTGCTTGCCTATCTGGGGCAGGAGTCGACCGCCCTCGACGAGCTGACCGTTTCGCTCGCGGTGGAGACCACAGGGCGGCTGCGCGGGCTCGACGTGCGACAGGCACGGGCCGAGCGGGACGACGTACTCGAAGAACTGGGGCTCGTCGAGCTGGCCGGGCGGCCCCTCAAGAAGCTTTCCGGCGGTCAGCGGCGGCTCGCCTGCTTCGCGACCGCGCTGGTCGGGGAGCGGCCGTTGCTCGTCCTCGACGAGCCGACGACCGGCATGGACCCCGTGGCGCGGCGCGCCGTGTGGGCCGCGGTCGACCGGCGCCGGGCCGAGCGCGGCACGACCGTGCTGCTCGTCACGCACAACGTCATCGAGGCCGAGACCGTCCTCGACCGGGTCGCCGTCCTGGAGTGCGGGCGGGTCATCGCCTGCGATACGCCGGCCGGGCTGAAGAGCCAGGTCGCGTCCGAGGTGCGGCTCGAGCTGGTGTGGCGCGAGCGGGCGCCGCTGGGTGTGCCCGAGGTGGCGGCGCTGCGGACGTCCGCGGAGGAGTCCGGGCGGCGCTGGGTGCTCCGGCTGCCGCCCGACGAGGCGCGGGCCGCGGTGGGAGCGGTCACCGGGGGCGCGGCGTTCGCCGCGCTGGACGACTTCACGTTGGCCACGCCCAGCCTGGAAGACGTATACCTCGCGCTGGGCGGGCGGGCGAAGGGACTGGTCAAGGCGTGACGAGCTACGTACCTGCCGAGGCGGCCGTGAGCGGACGCGGTGCCGTCCCGCGCCCCGCGGACGACGTCGCGGCGGCGCCCCTGGCTCCCCGTGCCCGGCTGCTGCCCTCGCTCGGCGCCGTCTACCGGGCCCAGCTGTCGCGGGCCCGGGTCGCCCGGATTCCGCTGCTGTTCGTCGCGACCTTCCAGTCCGTCGGGATCATGGTCCTGATGCGCGGCGTCGTCGACGGCGGTGGCGAGGCGCGGGCCGTCGTCGCCGGGTCGTCCGTCCTCGTCGTGGCCTTCGTGGCGCTCAATCTGCTGGCCCAGTACTTCGGACAGCTGCGCGGCAGCGGCGGGCTCGATCACTACGCGACGCTTCCCGTGCCGCCCGCGGCCGTGGTGCTCGGTGCGGCGGGCGCGTACGCCTCCTTCACCGTGCCGGGGACGTTCGTGACCGCCGTCTTCGGCAGCGTGCTGTTCGGGCTGCCGCTGACGCATCTGTGGGTCCTTCTCGCCGTCGTCCCGCTCGCCGGCGCCGCCCTCGCCGGGCTCGGTGCCGCGCTCGGGCTGCTTGCGCCGCGGCCCGAACTGGCCACGCTGCTCGGCCAGTTGGGCATGTCCGCGGCGCTGCTGCTCGGCGTGCTGCCGGCCGACCGGATGCCGCAGGCCATCGGGTACGCGCGCGATCTGCTGCCCTCCACGTACGGCGTCGAGGCCTTCGCCCGCACCTTCGACGCCCACCCGGACTGGTCGGCCGTGGCGCTCGACCTCGCCATCTGCGCGGGGGTCGGCGTGGCCTCGCTGGCCGTCGCGACCTGGGCGTACCGCCGAGCGGCCGTGCGCTGACAGACCCGATCGGCGGTCCCACCCCAGGGCCCGCCGGGCAGGCCTGGCACGATGGCAGAGTGACCGCACCGCATACGCCGCCCCACCAGCCGCCGCCGAACCAGCCGCAGGACCCCTGGCAGGCCCCACCGCCGCCGTCCGGGGGAGCCTCGTACGGCAAGCCCGGCGCGGGCGGCACCGCTGTCGCGGCCGAGCTGCGCGAGGGCGCGATCGCCGCTGTGGCCGTGACGATCGGCGGTGTGCTGCTGGGACTGCTGTGGCTGTGGCTGGCGCCCAAGGTGGCGCTGATCTCGAACGGCGAGGCGGTCTTCATCAGGGACACCGAGGGCGAGCAGGCGATCGGTGCGGACGGAACGTTCATCCTGCTCGGGCTCGCGTTCGGCGCGCTCAGTGCGCTCGTGGTCTTCCTGCTGCGCAGGCGCGGCGGCATCGCACTCGTCGTCGGCCTCGCGGTCGGCGGGCTGCTCGCGTCCGTCCTGGCCTGGCGCTTCGGCATCTGGTTCGGCCCGGGCGACGACGTGGTGGCGCGCGCCAAGGCGGCCGGCGAGGGCGTGGCCTTCGACGCCCCGCTGAAGCTGAACGCGCTCGGCGGACTGCTCGCCTGGCCGGTCGCGGCGATGGCCGTGCATCTGGCGCTCACCGCGATGTTCGGGCCGCGTGACGACCCGTCGCACGCCTACTGGGACCGGCCGGGGCCGGGCCAGGACCACCTGCCGGAGGACCGCCTGCCGGAGCAGCCGGGCGGTCACTCCTGACAGTGGGCCCTATGCGGGCCGGTGCCCGTGGTTGGCCTTGCCCTTTTTGATCCGCCACTTCCGCTTGCGCGTCTTCTTCGACATGCCCTGTGTGACTAGTCGAGGTACGGGCGTACGTCGAGGGGGTGCGCAAGCCATCCGCGGGCGGCCGGGCCGGATGCGGTCCGGCTAGGGCCTGTCCGGCGGATCTTCGCGGGCCCACGACGCCTGGCACGCGCCCCCAGCCTCCGGCCGGGGGTGCCCCCGCTCGCCGCACGCCCGAATCACCCAAGTACGTCCAGTACGAGGGCGATCCGGGCGCACGCCGAGAGCACGCACCAGACGCCGCGGGCTCTTCCGCGAAGATCCGCCGGACAGGCCCTAGGCCCGCCCGACCGGGGCGAGCACCGCCTCGGTCAGCTTTGCCAAGTCGTCCGGTGCGAGCTCCACTTCGAGGCCGCGGCGGCCCGCCGAGACGCAGATCGTGGAGTGCGCCGAGGCCGAGTCGTCCAGGACCGTGCGGAGCTTCTTGCGCTGGCCCAGGGGCGAGATTCCGCCGCGTACATAGCCGGTCGTACGTTCTGCCGCGACCGGGTCCGCCATCGCGGCCTTCTTGCCGCCCACCGCGGCAGCCAGCGCCTTCAGGTCGAGGGAGCCCGCGACCGGGACTACGGCCACGGTCAGTTCGCCGTCGACCTCGGCGACCAGGGTCTTGAAGACGCGGTCCGGGGAGACGCCCATGGCCTCGGCGGCCTCGTCCCCGTAGGACGGGTGGGCCGGGTCGTGCGCGTACTGGTGGACCGTGAACGGCGCACCGGCCGCGGTCAGGGCGACCGTCGCGGGCGTGCCGGCGGACTGCTGCTTCTTGGGCTTCTTCGCCAACTCGATTCAAGCCTTATGTCGGTTGCGGGCCTCAGTTGAGGCTGGTCGGTCCCCGGGTCAGCTCGACCGCGGGCAACGACGGCAGATTACGGATGACCGCCGTCTCGGAGCGAAGGAGTTTCAGCTCGTCGCGCAGGCGCGAGGCGGTGTCCGGGGCCTCGAGGAGGCGCTGCTTGGTGGGGACGTCGAGGACGGCCGCCGCCGCGACGAGATACGACACCACGGAGGGCTCGTCGGGCAGCTCCGCGCCCGTGGACAGGGAGCGTTCCCGGGCGCCCGCGAGGCGCTTCTGGTAGGCGCGGAACGCCCGCAGCACGCCCTCGGCGAGGGCGCCCGCCTCGTCCCCCGGGTCCTCCTCCAGCTCCTCCAGCTCGGCCGTCAGATAGGCGCCGGACGCGTCCACGGAGAGCAGCCTGACCCGGCTCGTACCGGTGGCGAGGACCTCGAAGCTGCCGTCGGCACGCTCCCGGATCGTCGCCGCGTCCGCGATGCAGCCCACCTCGTGGAACGACGTGATCGGGTCCTCGCCGAAGCCGGCCGCGGGGCCGCGCTCGGGCACGGACGTCCGGTCCGGCATGCCGGGGGCGGCCGGGGCCACCTCCAGACCGTCGCGGATGGCGACGACCGCGAAGCGCCGGGGCTCGTCGGAGTCCTCGGGGATCGCCTTGACGAGGTCGCGCATCATCGCGCGATAGCGCTCCTCGAAGACGTTCAGAGGCAGCACGAGTCCCGGGAACAGCACGGTGTTCAGCGGGAAGAGGGGAAGCCGGACGGTGGTCACGACCCTCAAGCCTAGTCGCCGCTCAGCGCGGCCCGGAGCGACGGCGTCCGGTCCGGCTGCGGAGAGGGGTCGCCGCGGCTACCTCAAGGCGTATTCCGTCGCGCAGTTCGAGGAACTGGCCGAGCGGATCGTCCGAGATCCGGTCCCACGGGAAGGAGGTCGCGTGCGGCCCGATCAGGCGGAGCTGGTCCAGGGCGTCGGTCCAGCGCTCCAGGCGGATCAGGACGTACGTGAGGAGGTTGCGGACCTCCGCCGGGTAGGGGTCGGCGGGTGCGTAGGTCGCGGAGAGGGCGATGGCGCGGTCGGCGGCCGCGTCCAGGCGTTCGCGGGGGATCACCGTGCCGCCGGGGCCCTGGAGGTAGGCGAAGGCGGCACGTACCGGAAGGGCCTGTATCAGCGAGCCCGGCAGGGTGTCGGCCGCGGCCCGCTCGGCGAAGTCGAAGCACTCGCGGTGCGAGCCGTACCAGGAGGCGGACAGGTACTGCAGGGCCGCCGCGTGGCAGCCGTAGTGGTGCGGCGAGCGGCGCACGGCCTCCGTCCACAGCCGCTCGAAGGCGGTGTGCGGGGCGTTGCTGCCGCGGGCGTGGTCCAGGGCGAGCCGCCACGGCACCGGGTCGCGCGGCTCGCCCTCGGCGGCGGCGGTGATCAGCGGGGCGACCTCGCGCAGGAGCTCGACGCGGGCCGGGGACTCCCAGCCGCGGCGGACCTCGGTCTCGGCCTTGAGGAGCAGGGCGTCCGGGTCGTTCGGGGCCGCGGCCTGCCAGAACTCCAGCCACTCGGGGCGCTGCCGGGCGAAGGCGGCGAGGTGGAGCGTGTAGCGGTCGCGGTTCTCCCACTCGGCGGCTTCGCGGGTTGCGGCGAGCAACTTGGCGGCGGGGCCGTAGTCGCCGGCGCCTGCCGCGACGAGGGCGGGGGCGAGGCGGTCGTCGGGCGCGTCCAGGAGCACCTCGTCGTCGGCGGGGAGGCCGTCGGCGAGGCGGGAGGTGTGCGTGATCATCCTTAGGGTGCGGATGAGGGAGCCCGGCAGTGGCATGGTGGCTCCCCCCTTTGCGCCTAAACCGGCGCCGCTCTCGCGGACCTGGCTGATCGCCGTCGTGGTACTCAATTGATGGTTGCGGTGCGCGATATTGATGGTTGCGGTGCGCGGTGGGAAGACACCGGATCACTGCAGTTGGTTGCCTGAGCGCCGGATAACAATTTGGTGGCGCCGTGGCGATGCCTGGAGGTCAGCCCCGCCGCAGCAGCCGCGAAGCCCCCGCCGCCACCGTCGTGGCCAGGACCCAGCCCAGCAGGATCAGGGCCGCCGCCGCCCACTGCCAGGCGCCCTCCACGCGCCAGTAGCCGTCCTGGCCCAGGTTGATCACCGGGACCAGGAGGTCCAGGGCGTACAGGGTCGGTTCCCAGGCCGGGCCTTCGCCGGGCTTGATCGCCGGGGGGTCGTAGCGGGAGAAGGCCAGGGCGCCGACGGCCCAGAGCACCGCCATCCAGACCGCGGCCCGGCCGGGGCGGTAGCCGTAGGCGACCGTCCAGTCCTGGGCGTACCCCCAGAGCTTGGCGGCGGGTGAGGAAAGGGTCTCGCGGCGGCGGCGCTGCTTGGCGAGGAGGACCTCGCGGGCGTCGGAGTCCTCGCCGCTGTTGCGCAGGACGGCCGCGAGGCGCTCGTACGGCTCCGGGCTGTACTCCGGGGTCGACGCGAGCAGCCACTCCAGGCGGCGGGAGAGCGGGAAGCCGCCGCGCGGCACCAGGTTCTCGTAGGTGAAGCCGCCGACCCTGAGCTGACCCGGGCCCGGCCAACTCGTCGACTTGTCGACCAGGTTGACGACCCGGGCGCCGGACAGGATCACCCGGCCGCGGGCCGGGCGCTCCCCGGTGAAGCGCAGCTCGGGGGTCTGGATGCGGCGCATCGACAGCTCCTGCTCCTGCTCCAGGAGGAAGCGGGCCTGGTCGAAGTCGACGGCGTCGCCGAACCGTCCGTCGTCCAGGCGGATGCCGCCCTGGCACTCGAAGCGCTGGATGCGGACGCCGCGCGCGGGCGTCGCGCCACCCGTCACGCGGGGATTGCTCACGGCGGCGGGCGTCAGATACAGGGTGCGCTCGACCGTGATCTGCGGGGCGTTCAGCGCCTTGGAGCCGTACGGATTGATGAGCCGGCTGCCCCGCAGGCTCAGCGAGACGCCGACCTGGGCGCCGCGCAGCGAGAGCTCGCCGTGCGACTCCAGCATCTCGGCCTGCAGGTCCTGGCCGACGAAGAGCCCGTCGCCCATGATCGTGCGATTGCTGCGGTCCCGGTGCACGACGGCCTGGCTGAGCAGCAGATCGGTGCCGATGTGGGCGTCCGTGAGCCGGATCCCGCGGTGCACCTGGCAGCGGGGGAGATGCAGATCGCCCTCGGTGTGCAGCCGGGCGGCCTCCAGGCGGGGGATCGAGCACTCCATCAGGCGCAGCGTGGTGAAGCGGCTCTCCGGGAGCAGGATCTCCTTCTCGAAGCGGCAGCCGCGCAGCTCCACGTACGGCTTCACCGTGCCGCCCGCGACGTCGAGGATGCCGGTGATCAGCACGCCGGTCAGCTTGACGGAGGAGACCCGGCCGGGCAGCGCGGGCGGCCCGTCCAGGAGGAGCCGGCACAGGACGCGGGCCCGGATGCTGCGCCCGGGGCCCCAGGGGTGGCCGCCGAACGGGTCGTCCACGGCCGGGTCGCCGCTGGAGAGGTCGTATCTGCTGCCGTTCCGGAAGGCCTGCCACATGCCCATCTCGGCGGCGGTGAGGTCGTCCGGCATCTCGTCTGCGGTGTCGTCGGGCCGCCCCGTACCGTCGGTCACTACTGCGTTCTCCCCCTTGCCCGGTGGGCGCGGCCGCCCTGGGGCGTCGGCCCGTGCCTCGTACACCTGTTCATTCCCGCTGAGTGACGACGTGAACGCTAGTGGTGAAGGTCGTCTTCCGGTGAACCACTGGGGCTTGTATCAGCCAGTGATACGGACGTCATGCGTGCGAGGACCGTCTGAGAGAATTGGACCCGTGATCTCCGTTATCGACCTGCGCGGCGAGGCCCTCCCTGAGGGTGCCGCCCTGCGCACGCTGCTGCCCCGAGCCGACTTCGACGTTGCGGCCGCCCTGGACAAGGTGCGCCCGATCTGCGAGGACGTGCATCATCGTGGCGACGCGGCGCTGGTCGAGTACGCGCAGAAGTTCGACGGTGTGCAGCTGGACCAGGTCAAGGTCCCGGCCGAGGCGCTGGAGAAGGCCCTGGCGGAGCTGGACCCCGAGGTCAGGGCCGCACTGGAGGAGTCGATCCGGCGGGCCCGCATCGTCCACCGCGCACAGCGCCGCTCCACCGAGACCACGCAGGTCGTGCCCGGCGGCACGGTCACCGAGCGCTGGGTGCCGGTGGACCGGGTCGGGCTCTACGCGCCGGGCGGCCGGGCCGTCTACCCGTCGTCCGTGATCATGGACGTGGTGCCGGCCCAGGAGGCCGAGGTCCCCTCGATCGCGCTCGCCTCGCCCGCCCAGAAGGAGTTCGGCGGCCTGCCGCACCCCACCATCCTGGCCGCCTGCGCCCTGCTCGGAGTCGACGAGGTGTACGCGGCCGGCGGTGCCACCGCCGTGGCGATGTTCGCGTACGGCACCGAGTCCTGCCCGCCCGCGCCGATGGTGATGGGCCCCGGCAACATCTGGGTGGCCGCCGCCAAGCGCTACTTCACCGGCGTCATCGGCATCGACTCGGAGGCAGGACCGACCGAGATCGCCGTCCTCGCCGACGACACCGCCGACCCGGTGCACGTCGCCTCCGACCTGATCAGCCAGGCCGAGCACGACCCGCTCGCCGCCTCCGTCCTGGTCACCACCAGCGAGGCGCTGGCCGCCGGGGTGCAGAAGGAACTGGCGGCGCAGGTCGCCGTCAGCAAGCACCGCGAGGAGCGGATCGAGCCCGCGCTCCAGGGCAAGCAGTCCGCGATCGTCCTGGTCGACACCGTCGAGGACGGCCTCGCGGTCGTGAACGCGTACGGCGCCGAGCACCTGGAGATCCAGACCGCCGACGCCGCAGCCGTGGCCGAGCGCGTCACCAACGCCGGCGCGATCTTCGTCGGGCCCTACGCCCCCGTCTCGCTCGGCGACTACTGCGCGGGCTCCAACCACGTGCTGCCGACCGGCGGTTGCGCCTGCCACTCCTCGGGTCTGAGCGTGCAGTCCTTCCTGCGCGGCATCCACATCGTCGACTACTCGCAGGGCGCCCTCGCCGACGTGGCCCACCACGTGGTGACCCTCGCGGAGGCCGAGGACCTGCCCGCGCACGGCGCGGCGATCAAGGCGAGGTTCGGATGGAAGGTCCCGGGCAAGTGAGCGACGCAAGCGATCAGCGAAGCAACGTAACGATCGACGAACTGCCCGTACGCGACGAGCTGCGCGGCAAGTCCCCGTACGGGGCGCCCCAACTCGAGGTCCCCGTACGCCTGAACACCAACGAGAACCCCTACCCGCTGCCCGAGCCCCTCGTCGCGCGCATCGCCGAGCGGGTCGCGCAGGCGGCCAGGAACCTCAACCGCTACCCGGACCGGGACGCGGTCGAGCTGCGCACCGAGCTCGCCCGCTATCTGAGCCGCACAGCGAAGCACGAGGTCACGGTCGGCAACGTATGGGCGGCCAACGGTTCCAACGAGGTCATCCAGCAGCTCCTGCAGACCTTCGGCGGACCCGGCCGCACCGCGATCGGCTTCGAGCCCTCGTACTCGATGCACGGCCTGATCTCGCGCGGCACCGGCACCGGCTGGATCTCCGGGCCCCGCAACGACGACTTCACCATCGACGTCGAGGCGGCCACCAAGGCCATCGCCGAGAACCAGCCGGACGTCGTCTTCATCACCTCGCCCAACAACCCGACGGGCACGGCGGTCGACCGCGACACGGTCCTCGCGCTGTACGAGGCCGCGCAGGCGGCCAAGCCGTCGATGGTGGTGATCGACGAGGCGTACATCGAGTTCAGCCACGGCGACTCGCTGCTTCCCCTCATCGAGGGTCGGCCGAATCTCGTCGTCTCGCGCACCATGTCCAAGGCCTTCGGCGCCGCCGGACTGCGCCTCGGCTACCTGGCCGCCGACCCGGCGGTGGTGGACGCGGTGCAGCTCGTACGCCTGCCGTACCACCTGTCGGCCGTCACCCAGGCCACCGCGCTCGCGGCCCTGGAGCACACCGATACGCTCCTCGGGTACGTCGAGCAGCTCAAGGTGGAGCGCGACCGGCTCGTCACCGAGCTACGGGCGATCGGGTACGAAGTGACCGCGTCGGACGCGAATTTCGTGCAGTTCGGCAGGTTCGAAGGCGAGGGAGCCTCCCACGCGATGTGGCAGAAGATCCTCGACCGGGGCGTCCTCGTCCGTGACAACGGCGTACCGGGGTGGCTTCGGGTCACCGCCGGGACCCCCGAAGAAAACGACGCGTTCCTCACTGCGGTACGCGAACTGAAGAAGGAGCAGGGGCAGAGAGCATGAGCCGCATCGGACGCGTGGAGCGCACCACCAAGGAGACCTCCGTCGTCGTCGAGATCGACCTCGACGGCACCGGCAAGGTCGATGTCGCGACCGGGGTCGGCTTCTACGACCACATGCTCGACCAGCTCGGCCGCCACGGCCTCTTCGACCTCACGGTCAAGACCGAGGGCGACCTGCACATCGACTCGCACCACACCATCGAGGACACCGCCCTCGCGCTCGGCGCCGCCTTCAAGCAGGCGCTCGGCGACAAGGTCGGCATCTACCGCTTCGGCAACTGCACCGTCCCGCTGGACGAGTCGCTCGCCCAGGTGACCGTCGACCTCTCCGGCCGCCCGTACCTCGTGCACACCGAGCCCGAGAAGATGGCGCCGATGATCGGCGAGTACGACACGACGATGACCCGGCACATCCTGGAGTCCTTCGTCGCCCAGGCGCAGATCGCCCTGCACGTCCACGTGCCGTACGGGCGCAACGCCCACCACATCGTCGAGTGCCAGTTCAAGGCCCTCGCCCGCGCGCTGCGTTACGCCTCCGAGCGCGACCCGCGTGCGGCCGGCATCCTCCCGTCGACCAAGGGCGCACTGTGACCGGCCTCTCCACCATCCTCATCGTCGTCGGCCTCTTCCTGGCCGGCGGTGTCTACTCCTTCTCCAAGCAGAAGATGCCCAAGGGCCTGATCGTGCTCCTCGGCATCGGCTCCGTGATGTGCCTGGTGGCCGGGGTCCTGCGCATTCAAGGGATCTGGGACTGACACCATGACTGCTTCTTCCACGGCCAAGAAGGTCGTCGTCTTCGACTACGGCTTCGGGAACGTGCGGTCCGCCGAGCGGGCGCTGGCCCGGGTCGGCGCGGACGTCGAGATAACCCGTGACTACGACACGGCCATGAACGCCGACGGCCTGCTCGTCCCCGGCGTCGGCGCCTTCTCCGCCTGCATGAAGGGCCTCAAGGAGGCGCGCGGCGACTGGATCGTCGGCCGCCGCCTCTCCGGCGGCCGCCCCGTGATGGGCATCTGCGTCGGCATGCAGATCCTCTTCGCCCGGGGCATCGAGCACGGCGTGGAGACCGAGGGCCTCGACGAGTGGCCCGGCACGGTCGAGCCCCTCAAGGCGCCGATCGTCCCGCACATGGGCTGGAACACGGTCGAGGCCCCCGAGGACACCGAGCTGTTCGCGGGCCTCGACGCCGACGCCCGCTACTACTTCGTGCACTCGTACGCCGTCCGCGACTGGACCCTCGAGACCGGGAACGCCAACATCCGCGCCCCCAAGGTCACTTGGGCCACGCACGGGGAGCCCTTCGTGGCCGCCGTGGAGAACGGCGCGCTGTGGGCGACCCAGTTCCACCCCGAGAAGTCCGGCGACGCCGGCGCCCAGCTGCTGACCAACTGGATCGGAACCCTGTAATGGCTTCGAAGCTTGAACTCCTGCCCGCCGTCGACGTCCGCGACGGCCAGGCCGTCCGCCTCGTCCACGGCGAGTCCGGCTCGGAGACCTCCTACGGCTCCCCGCTGGAGGCCGCCCTCGCCTGGCAGCGCTCCGGCGCCGAGTGGCTGCACCTGGTCGACCTGGACGCCGCCTTCGGCACCGGCGACAACCGCGCGCTGATCGCCGAGGTCGCGGGCGCCATGGACATCAAGGTCGAGCTGTCCGGCGGCATCCGCGACGACGACACCCTCGCCGCCGCGCTCGCCACCGGCTGCACGCGCGTGAACCTGGGCACCGCCGCCCTGGAGACCCCCGAGTGGGTCGCCAAGGTCATCGCCCAGTACGGCGACAAGATCGCCGTCGGCCTGGACGTACGCGGCACGACGCTGCGCGGCCGCGGCTGGACCCGTGACGGCGGCGACCTCTACGAGACCCTGGAGCGCCTCAACGCCGAGGGCTGCTCCCGCTACGTCGTCACCGACATCGCCAAGGACGGCACGCTGCAGGGCCCCAACCTGGAGCTCCTGCGCAACGTGTGCGCCGCAACGGACCGTCCGGTCGTCGCCTCCGGCGGCGTGAGCAGCCTCGACGACCTGCGGGCCATCGCCTCGCTCGTTCCGCTGGGCGTCGAGGGCTCCATCGTCGGCAAGGCGCTGTACGCCAAGCAGTTCACCCTGGAAGAGGCCCTTGAGGCGGTCTCCTCATGACGTCCGATGCCATCCGGCGCGTGCGGAGCGGCAGCCCCTGGGAGGACGTCTTCGGCTTCTCCCGGGCCGTCGCGGCGGGCGACCGGGTCGTGGTCGGCGGCACGACGTCGTTCAAGGGCGACATCCTGTACGGCGAGGGCGACCCCTACGAGCAGGCGAAGGTGGCTTTCTCCCACGCCATCGAGGCGCTGGGCGAGTTCGGGATCGGCGCCGAGTCCGTCATCCGCACCCGCATGCTGCTGACCCACGCCCGCGACGCGGACGCGGTGGGCCGCGCCCACAAGGAGTTCTTCGACTCCGTACGCCCCGTGACGACGCTCGCCGTGGTGCACGCCTTCGTGGACCCGCGGATCCTGGTCGAAGTAGAGCTCGAAGCCTTCCGAGGAGCACAGCAGTCATGACCCTGGCGGTCCGAGTCATCCCCTGCCTGGACGTGGACAACGGCCGGGTCGTCAAGGGCGTCAACTTCCAGAACCTGCGTGACGCGGGCGACCCCGTCGAGATGGCCAAGGTGTACGACGCCGAGGGCGCCGACGAGCTCACCTTCCTGGACATCACCGCGTCCTCCGGCAACCGCGAGACGACGTACGACGTGGTCCGCCGCACCGCCGAGCAGGTCTTCATCCCGCTCACCGTGGGCGGCGGCGTCCGCACCGCCGAGGACGTCGACAAGCTCCTTCGCGCCGGCGCCGACAAGGTCGGCGTGAACACCGCCGCCATCGCCCGGCCCGAGCTGATCCGGGAGATCGCCGAGCGCTTCGGCCGTCAGGTGCTGGTCCTCTCCGTGGACGCGCGCCGTACCGAGTCCGGCTCCTTCGAGGTGACGACCCACGGCGGCCGCAAGTCCGCCGGCATCGACGCCGTCGAATGGGCGCACCGGGCGGCCGAGTTGGGCGCGGGCGAGATCCTGCTCAACTCCATGGACGCCGACGGCACCAAGGACGGCTACGACCTGGAAATGATCGCGGCCGTACGCAAGCACGTCACCGTCCCCGTCATCGCGTCCGGCGGCGCCGGCAAGCTGACCGACTTCCCGCCCGCGATCGCGGCGGGCGCGGACGCCGTACTCGCCGCGTCCGTCTTCCACTTCGGGGATCTGCGGATCGGCGAGGTCAAGGGGGCGCTGCGGGAAGCGGGTCACCCGGTGCGGTGAAGGGCCGTCGGTGAGGGTGAGCAACTGCCGGGTTTTTGGCGGGAATTGAGAGACGATCGTCGCCAGGATGGGGAAGCCGCCCGGGTTAGCGTGTTGTTCGACCCACTGAAGGGGAGTTCGCATGTCTGCTCGGTCCACTGCCGATCTGCTCCTGTTAAGCCCCGACTTCACCAGTAACCCCTACCCCGTCTACGCCGACCTCCGGGCGAAGGCGCCAGTGCACCGCGTGCGTACCCCGGACGGCGTGGAGCTCTATCTCGTCGTCGGTCACGACGCCTGCCGTGCCGCCTTCACCGACCCGAGGCTCAGCAGGGACTGGCGCCACTCCGGTCCGGACATCGAGTCGACCGTCGGCGTGCAGAAGGACGACCCGGCCCTCGCCCACATGCTGATGTCCGACCCGCCGGACCACACGCGGCTGCGGCGCCTGGTGGCAAGGGAGTTCACGCCTCGCCGGATCGAGGCGCTCGCCCCGCGCATCCAGGAGCTCACCGACGAGCTGCTCGACGCGATGACGGCGAAGGCCGGGACGGCCGGGAAGGCCGGGAAGGCTCCCGGGGAGGAGCGGCGGGCCGACCTGATCGACTCCCTGGCCTTCCCGCTGCCCATGACGGTCATCTGCGAGCTCCTCGGCGTGCCCGAGCTGGACCGCGAGTCGTTCCGCGGCTGGTCCAACGAGATGGTGGCCCGCACCAGCGTCGAGGCCGAGATGGCCGCGTACGCGCAGATGCCGGTGTATCTGGCCGAGCTCATCGACGCCAAGCGGACGGCGCCCGGCGACGACCTGCTCAGCGCGATGATCCACGCCGTCGACGAGGGCGGTGACCGGCTCTCGCCCGACGAGCTGATCGGCATGTGTGTGCTGCTGCTCATCGCCGGGCACGAGACCACGGTCAACCTCATCGGCAACGGCATGCGCGCCCTTTTCGCCCACCCCGGCCAACTGGATCTGCTCCGCTCCGACTTGAGCCTGATCGACGGCGCCATCGAGGAGATGCTGCGGTACGACGGCCCGGTCGAGACCTCCACCGAGCGGCTGGCCGCCGAGGACGTCGAGCTGGGCGGCGTGCTGATCCCGAAGGGGAGCGCGGTCCTGATCGCCATCGCGGACGCCGACCGCGACCCGGCCCGATTCGAGGACGCGGACGGCTTCGACATCCGCCGGGACGCCCGCGGCCACATCGCGTTCGGGCACGGCCTGCACTACTGCCTGGGCGCACCGCTGGCCCGTCTGGAGGGCCGGATCGCGCTGCGCAGCCTGCTGGAGCGCTGCCCGGACATCGCGGCGGACGCGGACGAGGGCACGCTGGAGTGGATGCCGGGGATGCTGATCAGGGGTGTACGGAAGCTGCCTGTGCGGTGGTGAGACCGGGTGTACGGAAGCTGCCTGTGCGGTGGTGAGACCGGGTGTACGGAAGCTGCCTGTGCGGTGGTGAGACCGGGTACACAGAAGCTGCCTGTGAGGCGGTGATCCGGGGGTACTGAAGCTGCCGGTGAGGCGGTGAATCGGGGCTGTTCCGGGTGGGGCGGAAATCGTTTGCATCGGGCGGGAGTTGGGCGCATGATCGCGCCTCGTGACCGCTGCCGAGAGAGCCCCGTCCGCCCATCCCTCCGCCGAGTGCCCGCCGAAGCCGGCCCATCGCGACGGCAATGTGCTGCGCTGGCTCAGCGCGTACGCCGCGTCCATGGTCGGCGACAGCATCTACTTCCTGGCGCTCGGCTGGGCCGCCGCCCAGGTCGCCGGGCCCGCGCAGGTGGGCCTGGTGATGGCCGTCGGGGCCGTGCCGCGGGCACTGCTGATGCTCGGCGGGGGAGTGGTCGCCGACCGGTTCGGGCCGCGCAAGGTCGTCATCGGCTCGGACGCGGCGCGCTGTGCGGTGATCCTCGCGGCGGCGGCCGTGCTCTGGCTGGCCACGCCGGGACTCTGGCTCCTGGTGGTGCTCGCGCTCGCCTTCGGGGTGGTGGACGCGCTGTTCATGCCCGCCGTCGGGGCGCTGCCGCCGCGGATCACCGGGCCCGGCGAGCTGGTGCGGGTGCAGGGCTTCAAGGCGTTCGTGGAGCGGTTCGGCCGGCTGGCCGGGCCGCCGATCGCCGGTGTGGCCCTCGGGGTCGGCGGGCCCGAGACGGCGTTCGCCGCTGCCGGGGTGCTGTTCGCGGCCTCGCTGGTGCTCCTGGTCGCCGTACGGATCGCGCCCCTGCCTCCCGATGGCAGGGATGCCGCGACCGCCGAACCCGCCACGCCCTGGCGGGACTTGGTGGACGGCCTGCGCTACATCCGCCGCCACCCCGTCGTCGGCCCGCTGGTGGTGTCCGGCGCGATCAGCCAGCTCGGCATCGTGCCGCCGCTCTCCGTGGGCCTGGTCCTGCTCGGCGACGAGCGCGGCTGGAGCCCGGCCGGGATCGGTCTGATCCTGAGCGCCATGGCGGTCGGCGCGGGCGCCAGCACGCTCGGCCTCGCCGTCGCGGGCCGGATGCCGCGGGCCGGCGCCGTGACGACCGTGACGCTGGTGGTGGCCTCCGTGCTGATCGGGGTCATCGGGGTCATGCCGACCGTCCCGGGCGCCGCTGCGGTCGCGCTGGCCGCCGGCCTGGTGAGCGGGGTGTGCGGCGGGGTGTCGGCCACCCTGATCCAAGTCAACACGCTGCCCGCCTACTTGGGCCGGGTCTCCTCGGTGATGGCCTTCACCTACGTCGGCCTCGCCCCGCTGGCGTTCCCACTGTGCGGCTGGGCGACGGGGGTGTGGGGGGCCGGGCCGGTGTTCCTCGTGGGTGGCGCGATCAGCATGTCGGCGGCCTTCATCGGGGTGTTCGTACGGCCGGTGTGGCGGGCGGAACTCGCGGGGCCGGGCAAGGGGGCCAATGCGGGCTCGTCCGGGGAGCCGGGCCGGGTTGCCGACGTCCGCCAGTAGGCGGACCGGGCGGGACCCTCTCCAAGGTGTGCAGTTTTTATTGCGCAATATTTATTGCGCAACTTTTCCTTCCTATCTACAGTCGAGGGTATGACTGACAAGGGCACGGCCGACAAAGGCACGGCCGACAACGGCATGACGGCGCCCGGTGGCGCGGCACCCGGCGCCGGTCCGTCCGAGGGCACCACCCGTCGCATCACCGACATCGACACCCTGAAGGCGATCGGGCACCCGCTGCGGATGAAGCTGTACCGCGCCCTGTTCGTGGCGCGCACGGCCACCGCCTCGCAGCTCGCCGACCAGGTGGACGAGGCCGTCTCCCTCGTCAGCTACCACCTGCGCAAGCTCGCCGACCACGGCCTCATCGAGGCGGCCGAGGCGCAGAGCGGCGACGGCCGGGAGCGCTGGTGGCAGACCGCCACGCGTGAACTGCGCATCCTCAGCGAGGACTTCCGGGACGAGCCGGGCAAGGCCGTCGCCCGCGTCTCGGTGAGCCGGCTCTTCTTCGAGCAGCGGGCCGACCTCTACCGGCGGTACATGGACGAGGAGGCGGCCTGGAGCCAGGAGTGGCAGACGGCGGCCATCGACTCGGAGTACCTGCCGCGCTTCAACGTCACCGAACTGGCCGCGCTCTCCGACGAGTTGATGACCGTACTCAAGAAGCACGACGCGCGGGCGCGGGCCGCCGAGGCGGCGGGGGACACGGAGGGGCGGGAGAACGTCGCGGTGCACGTGTACGGATTCCCGTTCCGGCCGTGAGCACGCTCACCGAGGCGGACGTCAGGGCGTCCGCCGGGGCCGAGCGCCCCGCCTACCGCGACGGGAACGTCCTGCGCTGGCTGTCCGCGTACGCGACCTCCATGGTCGGCGACTCGGTCTACTTCGGCGCCCTGTCCTGGGCCGCCGCCCGCAGTGGCAGTCCGGGGCAGGCGGGGCTCGTGCTCGCGGTCGGTGCGGTGCCGCGGGCCCTGCTGATGCTGGGCGGCGGGGTGCTGGCCGACCGGTTCGGGCCGCGCCGGGTGGTGATCGGCAGCGACGCCGCCCGCTGTCTGGTGATCCTCGCCGTGGCCGGGGTGCTCCTGGTGACGGCCCCCGGGGTGTGGCTGCTCGCGCTGGTCGCGCTGGTCTTCGGGGCGGTGGACGCGCTGTTCCTGCCCGCGGTGGGCGCGCTGCCGCCGCGGGTCACCGAGCCCGGTCAGCTGGCCCGGGTGCAGGGGATGCGCGGGCTCGCCGCGCGGATCGCGCTGATCACCGGGGCGCCGCTTGGCGGGCTCGCGGTGGCGGTGGGCGGGTCGGCGGCGGCGTTCGGCGTCGCGGGCGTGCTGTTCGCGGTGTCGCTCGTGCTCCTTGTCGCGGTCCGGCTGCGACCGCTGCCGGCCGGGGGCCCGGCCTCCTCCGACGGGGCCACGGGGTGGCGTCAACTCGTGGACGGGCTGCGGTACATACGCCGCCACCGGGTGCTGTTCCCGCTGATGATCGTCATCGCGGTGGCCGAGTTCGGCTTCTCCGGGCCGGCCAACATCGGACTCGTGCTGCTCGCCGAGGAGCGGGGCTGGGGCGCGTCCGGGATGGGCTGGATCATCGCGGGGTTCGGGGTGGGCGCGGGGGCCGCGTCGCTGCTCGTCGCGGTGCGGGGGCGGGTCGGGCGGGCCGGGGCGGCGCTGTCCTGGCTGTCGCTGGTGGGGGCCTCGGGGCTGGCCGCTCTGGCGTACGCGCCTTCGGTTTGGGTCGCGGCGCTGGTGGGGGCCTTCACGGGGGCGTTGCTCGGGCTGGCTGGGGCGCTTTGCGGGGCGCTTCTGCAGACGGTGTCCGACGCGGCGTATCTGGGGCGGGTCACTTCGGTGTCGACGCTCTTCACGCTGGGTGTGGCGCCGCTCTGTTATCCCCTGGTCGGGGCGGCCGTCGGGGTGTGGGGGTGTGGGCCCGTCTTTGGGGTGGGCGCTGCGATATGTGGGGCCAGCGGGATGATGGGGCTGGGGTTCGGGGCTCTTCGGCGGGCTGAGCTTCCGAAGTGAATCTTGGGCGGGCCGGGGAAAAGAGAGCTTCAAATGCCCAACTGCTTGGCGCCCTGCAGCCGCTCGATCGCTTCCTTGTCGCCCTCGGTCTCCACCTTCGCCGCGTCCTGGCGGCCGAACACGAACATCGTCAGCTCGCCCGGCTCGCCGGTGACCGTGACGACCGGGGTGCCGCGGTGGGCGACCGCGGTCTGGCCGTCGGGGCGGCGCAGGACCAGGCCGACCGGGGCCTTGCGGCCGAGTACGCGGGCCGACTTCTCGAGCCGGGACCAGAGGGTGTCCGAGAAGACCTGGTCCAGGGTCCGGGGGCTCCAGTCCTCCTGGGCGCGGCGGACGTCCTCGGCGTGGACGTAGAACTCGACCGCGTTCGACGCCTCGTCCACCTGCTTCAGGGCGAAGGGGGAGAAGCGCGGCGGCCCCGTGCGGATCAGCTGGATCAGCTCTTCGTACGGCTTGTCGGCGAACTCGGCCTGCACCCGCTTCAGCCGGTCCGCAAGGGCCTTGATCACGATGCCGCCCGCGGCGTCCGCACGCCGCTCGCGGACCACCACATGGGCCGCCAGATCCCGGGTCTTCCAGCCCTCGCAGAGCGTGGGTGCCTCGGGGCCTGCCGCCTCCAACAAGTCGGCGAGGAGCAGTCGTTCACGCTTGGCATGGGTCGACATGGCGCCAGCCTAAGCCCGCGCGGGCGAGTCCGCCCAGTGGACGGAGCCTCGGCGAACCCTCCGTACGCGGCACAATGGGCCCATGAGCAGCAACAACCTCGACCCGGCCATCGCCGCCCGCCTCAAGCGCAGCGCCGACGGTCTCGTCCCCGCGATCGCCCAGCAGTACGACACCGGCGAGGTGCTGATGCTGGGCTGGATGGATGACGAGGCGCTGCATCGCACGCTCACCACCGGGCGCTGCACCTACTGGTCGCGCAGCCGCCAGGAGTACTGGGTCAAGGGCGACACCTCCGGGCACTTCCAGCACGTGAAATCGGTGGCCCTGGACTGCGACGCGGACACCGTCCTCGTCAAGGTCGACCAGGTCGGCGCGGCCTGCCACACCGGCGCCCGCACCTGCTTCGACGCCGACGTACTCCCGCTCAGCAACCGCACCAGCGACAGCAACTAGGGTCGGCCGACATGGACCTCGAGACGTTCCGCAAGCTCGCCGCCGACCGCCGCGTCATCCCCGTCAGCCGCAAACTCCTCGCGGACGGCGACACCCCGGTCGGGCTCTACCGCAAGCTGGCCGCCGAGCGCCCCGGCACCTTCCTCCTGGAGTCCGCCGAGAACGGCCGGTCCTGGTCCCGCTACTCCTTCATCGGCGTACGCAGCGCGGCGACCCTCACGGAGCAGGACGGCCAGGCCCACTGGCAGGGCACCCCGCCCGTCGGCGTACCCACCGAGGGCGACCCGCTGCAGGCGCTGCGCGCGACCGTGGAGACGCTGCACACCCCGCGCGACCTGGCCGGTACGGAGCACCTGCCGCCCTTCCACGGCGGCATGGTCGGCTACCTCGGCTACGACGTGGTGCGCCGCCTGGAGAAGATCGGTCCCGGCGAGCGCGACGACCTGAAGCTGCCCGAGCTGACCATGCTGCTCACCAGCGATCTCGCGGTCCTCGACCACTGGGACGGCTCGGTCCTGCTGATCGCCAACGCGATCAACCACAACGACCTCGACACCGGCGTCGACGAGGCGTACGCGGACGCCGTGACCCGCCTCGACGCCATGGAGGCCGACCTCTCCAAGGCCGTCCCGCAGGCCCCCGCCGCGCTCCCGCCGTCCGAGCTGCCGGAGTTCTCGGCGCTCTGGGGCGGCAAGGAGTACCAGGACGCCGTCGAGGACATCAAGGAGCGCATCCGGGCCGGTGAGGCCTTCCAGGTCGTGCCCTCCCAGCGCTTCGAAACCCCTTGCCACGCAAGCGCGTTGGACGTCTACCGCGTCCTGCGGGCGACCAATCCGTCGCCGTACATGTACCTCTTCCGCTTCGACGGATTCGACGTCGTCGGCTCGTCCCCGGAAGCCCTGGTCAAGGTCGAGGACGGGCGGGCCATGGTCCACCCCATCGCCGGGACCAGGCCGCGCGGCGCGACCCCGCAGGAGGACCAGGCGCTCGGCGACGAACTGCTCGCCGACGCCAAGGAGCGCGCCGAGCACCTCATGCTCGTCGACCTGGGCCGCAACGACCTGGGGCGGGTCTGCGAGCCCGGCTCGGTCGAGGTCGTCGACTTCATGTCCATCGAGCGCTACTCGCACGTCATGCACATCGTCTCGACGGTGACGGGCCGGGTCGCCGAGGGACGTACCGCCTTCGACGTGCTGACCGCATGCTTCCCCGCCGGCACCCTCTCCGGCGCCCCCAAGCCGCGCGCGATGCAGATCATCGATGAACTGGAGCCGTCCAGGCGCGGGCTGTACGGCGGCTGCGTCGGCTATCTCGACTTCGCCGGGGACTCCGACACCGCGATCGCGATCCGTACCGCGCTGCTTCGCGACGGCACGGCGTTCGTGCAGGCCGGAGCGGGTGTCGTCGCAGACTCCGACCCGGTCGCCGAGGACACCGAGTGCCGGAACAAGGCGGCGGCCGTGCTGCGCGCGGTGCACACCGCGAACCGGCTCCACGGTCACGGAGGCCGTGAGGGATAGTGGGAAGGTGACTGCCGTACCCAAGGCCCGCACGCACGAGGCCACCACCGAGGCCACCGCCGACGCCGAAGCGAAGGCCATCCCGTCGTCCTCCGGGGGCCGCCGCACCCTCGCCACCGCGCTGCTGCTCGGCGCGCTCGGCGCTGCCGTGACGCTGCTCGCCTCCCGGCAGACCTGGTCCGAGGGCGACGCCCAGACCGCGGGCGGCGCCCTGCACCAGATCGCCTCCGGCGGCGATGTCACCGGCCTCCCCGCGGCCCTGGCGATAGTGGGCCTCGCCGCCCTGGTCGCCGTCTTCGCGGTACGCGGCGCGGGGCGTGCCCTGGTCTCCGGTCTGCTCGCCCTGAGCGGCGCGGGCACCATCGCCGCCGCCCTCCTGGGGGCGAACGACAACGGGGCGCTCGACGAGAAGGCGGCCACCGCGACCGGTGACGCCGCCGCCACGATCGACGCGGTCACCCACACCGTCTGGCCCTACGTCGCCGGAGTCGGCGGACTGCTGCTCTTCGTGGCAGGCCTGCTCGCCCTGCGGTTCGGCTCCCGCTGGCCCGCGATGTCCGGCAAGTACGAGCGCGACGGCGCGCCCCGCCGCCGCAAGGCCGCGGCGGCCGTGGACCCGGACCGGCCCGAGGACCTGTGGAAGGCCCTGGACCGCGGCGAGGACCCGACGCGCGAGGGGTGACCCCCGGCGCAGTCCCGCGCCCACTGTGCGGGACAATGGCGGAGAGCTTTCGAAGACAGCTTTCGAGAACCACATTCAGCTACGAGGAGCAAGCCATGTCGGGCCACGACCACGGACACACCCCGGCCGCCTGGACCGGTGTCATCATCGCCTTCATCGGCTTCTGCATCGCCGGCGCCTTCATGGTGATGAGCAACCCGCTCGGCTTCTGGGCCGGCATGGTCGTGATCGCGGTCGGCGGACTCGTCGGCGCGGCGATGCGGGCCGCCGGGATGGGTGCGAAGCCGCAGCGAGTGGTCCGTTCCGAGGGCTGACGCTCTCCGCGGGGCCTCCAGCGCTCTCGTACGTACGCAGCAGGGGCGGGACCGGAAGACCGGTCCCGCCCCTCGCGCATGCCCGGGCGGAGTTCAGGCCAGCGGATACTCCAACACCGCCCGCACCCGTAGATCCGCCACGCTGCGCCCCGCCTCGACGCGGTGCCGGCCCGGCAGGATCCGCCGTCCGCCGCCTCGCCGTTCCCAGCCCTGCACCGCCCGCAGCGGCACCGGCAGTCTCACCTCGACGCGCTCGCCGGGCGCCGCCTCGACCACCGCGAAGGCGGCGAGCTGCCGGGCCGGGCGGTCCGTCTCGATGCACTCGGCGCACTCGGAGACCGCGTACAGCTGCACCACCTCACGCCCGCTCCGCGCCCCGGAGTTGACCAGCGACACGGTGGCCACGGCCACCGATTCCGGGTCGGCGGACGGCTCGACGCGCACGTTGTCGTACGTCCAGTCGGTGTAGCCGAGCCCGTGCCCGAACCAGTACGCGGGCTCGCGGTCGTGCCGCTCCCAGCCCCGGTAGCCGATGAACAGCCCCTCGTCGTACGCGAGGATCCCGTGCTCCGGCCGCACCGCGAGCACCGGGCAGTCCTCCTGCCGCACCGGCCAGGTGGTGGGCAGCCGCCCGCCGGGCTCCTCGGCCCCGAGCAGTACGTCGGCGAGCGCGGCCCCGAACTCCTGCCCGGGGAACCAGCTCAGCAGCACGGCCGCCGCCCGCTCGCGCCACGGAAGGTGCACGGGGGAGCCGGAGTTGACGACCACGACGGTGTTCGGGTTGGCCGCGAGCACCGCCTCGACCAGGTCGTCCTGGCGGCCCGGCAGGTCGAGGGTGGTGCGGTCGACGCCCTCGGACTCGACCTCCTCGGTGGTCGACACGAGCACCACGGCGACATCGGCCGTCGCCGCGGCGAACGTGGCCCGTGAGATCAGCTCGTCGGCGCCGGGACCGTCAGCCGCGTACCCCAGCCGGAAGGAGCCGATCGCAGGGGCGAGCTCCTTGGGCACCCCGCGCTGGACCAGGCGCACCTCGACCGGCACCTCGGCGGCCAGCTCGACCACCGTGCGCTCCTCGGGCGGCAGCAGCACCGCGGCGAGGGGATCCTCGTGCCGAGGCCGCAGCCGGGTGGCGAAGCACCGGCGGCCGTCGAGCGTCAGCTCCAGCCTGCCGAGCCCGCAGGCGGAGAAGGAGTAGGAGCCGTCGGCCGGCGGTGTGAGGCGGCCGAGGATCTCGACCTCCGCGATGTCCGCCGCGGACAGCCCGGCCGGCTTCGCGAACTCGTGGCGCAGCGCGCCCTGTTCGAGGTCCTCGCGGTACAGGACGCTCCCGTCCTTGCCGCGGAACAGCGCGGTGAGCTCCGTCCACTCGGGGCCCGTCGCGGCCGGCAGCGTCGCGGCCGGGTCCACGCCCGGCTCATGCACCAGCTCCACCCCGTCCGGCAGTGCCTGGGCAAGACCCTCCAGCGGCGTGACGACGTACGGCGGTACGACCTCGGCGCTGCCCCCGCCCATCACGCGCGGGGCCGCGGCGGCCGTCCCGATCAGGGCGACGCGCCCCAACCGGCCCTGATCCAGCGGCAGAACGCCACCTTCATTGCGTACGAGAACGAAGGACCGCACCGCGGCCTCACGGGCCAGCGCGCTCCCGTCCTGATCCATCGGCAGCAACTCCTCGGGCACCGCCGCCGGAGCGCCCTCCAGCAGCCCCACCCGGGCGGCGAGCCGCAGCACCCGGCGGGCCTGCCCGTCCACGTCCATCTCCGGCACCCGGTTCGAGCGCACCGCCTCGACGAGCGCGGCACCGAAGGCGTGCTCGCCGGCCGGCATGCCGATGTCCGTGCCGCCCATGGCCGCGCGCTCGGTGTCGCGGCAGGCGCCCCAGTCGGAGACGACCGCGCCGTCGAATCCCCACTCGCCCTTCAACACCCCGTGCTGCAGACGGACGTTCTCGGTCATCGTGGAGCCGAGGACGCTGTTGTACGCGGCCATCATGGCCCAGGCGTGCGCCTCCTTGACCGCCGTCTCGAACGGCAGCAGATACAGCTCGCGCAGCACCTTCTCGTCCAACTGGACGTCCAGGGTGAGGCGTTCGGTCTCCGAGTCGCCCGCGACGTAGTGCTTCGGCGTCGCCGCCACCCCGCCGTCCTGGACGCCGCGGATGAAGGCCGCGCCGATCTCGCCGGTGAGCAGCGGGTCCTCGGAGAAGTTCTCGAAGTGCCGGCCGCCCAGCGGCGTACGGTGCAGATTGATCGTCGGGCCGAGCAGCATGTGCACGCCCCTGGCGCGCGCCTCCTGCGCGATGACCTGACCGATCCGGCGCACCAGACCGGCGTCCCAGCTCGCGGCCTGACCGGTCGGGGAGGGGAAGGCGGTGGAGGGATCGTCGCAGCTCAGGCCGGTCGGTGGACGTACGCCCACCGGGCCGTCGGTCATCACCAGGGAGCGCAGCCCGATCCGCTCGACGGCGGGCAGCGACCACATGTCCTGCCCGCCGAGCAGCGAGACCTTCTCCTCCAGGGTGAGCGCGGCGATCGCCGCCTCGACGGCCTGCGCTCGGCGGGCCTCCGCGGAGAGCTCCTGCAGGACCGTCACGGGGCCACCTGACCTTCTCGACACTTCTCGACGCTTCTCGCACTGAACGTTTTCGCTTTTCACCCTGCCGCCCTTTAACTCACCTTTACGTAGGGCGAACGGCCCGAGCCCGTGGGCCTTAAGTCCCTCTTCGCTCAAGCCGTCCACAGGCGCCGCGCGGCGCGACAGGGCAGAATGCAGGGGTGGACCCAGAACGCGCGACGCTCGCTCGAGCCGACGCCGAAGCCGACGCACCGCCCGGTTCGGCGATGCGGCGGCTGCTGATGCCCGTCGGAGCCCTCGGTGCGGTCGCCGCGGCCTTCGCGTACGTCGGCAGCGTCGACCCGAACGAGCCGGGCCACTACCCGGCCTGCCCCCTGCTCAGGTTCACCGGCATCTACTGCCCCGGCTGCGGCGGTCTGCGCAGCGCCCACGCCTTCATCCACGGCGACTTCGCCACCGCGCTCGGCGCCAATGCGCTGGCCGTGGTGGGGTACGGAATCTGTGCCGTGGTGTGGGGCGTGTGGATGGTCCGGGCGGTGCGGGGGCAGCGCTTCTCGTTCGTCCTCAGCTCCACCCAGCTCTGGGCGATCGCGGCGGCGGCGCTCGTGTTCACCGTGCTTCGGAATCTGCCCTTCGGGGCCTGGCTGCATCCCTAGGAGTTACCGCCGGTCGCGTACGCACTTTGTCTACCAGCCGGTAAATGTCCAGGTAGTGGGACCGGCGTCAACCGGATGCAGAGCCTTCGCTCTTGTCCGGATACCATCGCAGTGCTCATCGGATTGCTTCCGACAAGTCTGCCGTCAGGGAAGGGGGCCGCTCGCGTGAGTGTGCTCGACGAGATCATCGAAGGCGTGCGCGAGGACCTAGCCGAACGGCAGGCGCGCGTCAGCCTCGAAGAGCTCAAGGAGCGTGCGGCGAAGGCGCCCCAGGCCCGGGACGGACTCGCCGCACTGCGTGGTGACGGCGTCAAGGTGATCTGCGAGGTCAAGCGCTCCAGCCCCTCCAAGGGCGCGCTCGCCGCGATCGCCGACCCCGCGGGGCTCGCCGCCGACTACGAGGCGGGCGGCGCCGCCGTCATCTCCGTCCTCACCGAGCAGCGCCGCTTCGGCGGCTCGCTCGCCGACCTGGAGGCCGTGCGCGCCCGGGTCGACATCCCCATCCTGCGCAAGGACTTCATCGTCACGGCGTACCAGCTGTGGGAGGCCCGTGCGTACGGTGCCGACCTGGTGCTGCTCATCGTCGCGGCCCTCGACCAGGAAGCCCTCGTCTCGCTCGTCGAGCGCGCGGAGTCCATCGGGCTCACGCCGATCGTCGAGGTGCACGACGAGGACGAGGTCGAGCGGGCGGTCGAGGCCGGCGCGAAGATCATTGGCGTGAACGCGCGAGACCTGAAGACGCTGAAGGTCGACCGGTCGACCTTCACCCGGGTCGCGCCCGAGATCCCGCCGCACATCGTGCGGATCGCCGAGTCGGGTGTGCGGGGGCCGCACGACCTGATCGCGTACGCGAACGACGGGGCGGACGCCGTGCTCGTCGGGGAGTCGCTCGTCACCGGGCGCGACCCCAAGGCGGCCGTGGTCGATCTGGTCGCGGCCGGCGCGCACCCCGCGCTGCGGCACGGGCGGGGCTGAGTCCCAGCCATGGCCATCGCCGTCCGTCTCGCACCCGGGTGCCGCCCCCGTGGCTGCCGCGCGCCCGCGCGCAGGGTGCACGGACGGCGTGTCCGGTACGTGATCGGCTCCGAGCCGGGTCAGGTCAACGGGATGCGATGGCGTTGCGGGAGCGTGCGGGTCTGAGGGAGTTCTTTTCCCCCACCCCGCCCCTTCCCGAAAGGCTGCCGCCGGCTTCACGGACTTCTGTTACCGATGTCCTCAAACGCCGGACGGGCTGATTCATCAGCCCGTCCGGCGTTTGAGGACGCCGCCCGGAGGGCCGGCCGCACGAAGATGCGTACCGTAACCACGCCCTGACGTAGGAGCATCTCACCCATGCCCAGCGAATTCTTCATCCCCGACCCGGAGGGTCAAGTCCCCAACGCCGAAGGGTACTTCGGTGACTTCGGCGGCAAGTTCATCCCGGAGGCGCTCGTCGCCGCCATCGACGAGGTCGCCGTCGAATACGAGAAGGCCAAGACCGACCCCGCCTTCGCCGCGGAGTTCGAGGACCTCCTCGTCAACTACACGGGACGCCCCAGCGCCCTCACCGAAGTGCCCCGCTTCGCGGAGCACGTAGGCGTCGGCCGGGTCTTCCTCAAGCGCGAGGACCTGAACCACACCGGCTCGCACAAGATCAACAACGTGCTCGGCCAGGCCCTGCTCACCAAGCGCATGGGCAAGCCGAAGGTCATCGCGGAGACCGGCGCAGGTCAGCACGGCGTCGCCACCGCCACCGCCTGCGCCCTGTTCGGCCTCGAATGCACCATCTACATGGGCGAGATCGACACCGAGCGCCAGGCGCTCAACGTCGCCCGCATGCGGATGCTCGGCGCCGAGGTCATCCCCGTGAAGTCCGGCTCCCGCACCCTCAAGGACGCGGTCAACGAGGCATTCCGGGCCTGGGTCGCCAACGTCGACGACACGCACTACGTCTTCGGCACGGCCGCCGGACCGCACCCCTTCCCGGCCATGGTGCGCGACTTCCAGCGCGTCATCGGCGTCGAGGCCCGCCGCCAGATCCTGGAGCGCACCGGACGCCTGCCGGACGCCGCGGTCGCCTGCGTCGGCGGCGGCTCGAACGCCATCGGCCTCTTCCACGGCTTCCTCGCCGACACCGACGTACGCCTCATCGGCTGCGAGGCCGCAGGCCACGGCGTCGCCAGCGGCGAGCACGCGGCGACCCTGACCGCGGGCGAGCCCGGCATCCTGCACGGCTCCCGGTCGTACGTCCTGCAGGACGAGGAGGGCCAGATCACCGAGCCGTACTCGATCTCGGCCGGTCTGGACTACCCGGGCATCGGCCCGGAGCACTCGTACCTGAAGGACATCGGCCGCGCCGAGTACATCCCGGTCACCGACGACGAGGCGATGCAGGCCCTGCGCCTGCTCTCCCGCACCGAGGGCATCATCCCGGCCATCGAGAGCGCCCACGCGCTCGCCGGAGCCATCGAGATCGGCAAGGGGATCGGCAAGGACGGGCTGGTCCTCATCAACCTGTCCGGGCGCGGCGACAAGGACATGGACACGGCCGCCCGCTACTTCGGGCTGTACGACGGCGACGTGGACGAGAAGACGGGGGCCGCCAAGTGAGCGGGAACATCCAGCTGTTGAGTGACACCCTCGCGGCGGCCAAGGCGGAAGGGCGCTCGGCGCTCATCGCGTACCTGCCCGCCGGGTTCCCGACCATCGACGGCGGCATCGAGGCCGTCAAGGCCGCCTTCGACGGTGGCGCGGACGTGGTCGAGGTCGGCCTCCCGCACTCCGACCCGGTGCTCGACGGCCCGGTCATCCAGACCGCCGACGACATCGCCCTCAAGAACGGCGTCAAGATCGCCGACGTCATGCGCACCGTGCGCGAGGCGCACGAGGCCACGGGCAAGCCCGTCCTCGTCATGACGTACTGGAATCCCATCGACAAGTACGGCATCGAGCGCTTCACCGCCGAGCTCGCCGAGGCCGGCGGCGCGGGCTGCATCCTGCCCGACCTGCCGGTCCAGGAGTCCGCGACCTGGCGCGAGCACGCGGCCAAGCACGGTCTCGCCACCGTCTTCGTCGTCGCGCCCAGCAGCAAGGACGAGCGCCTCGCCACCATCACGGCGGCCGGCTCCGGCTTTGTGTACGCCGCCTCGCTGATGGGCGTCACCGGCACCCGCGCCTCGGTCGGCGCGTCCGCCGAGGACCTGGTCCGGCGCACCCGCGCCACCACGGACCTGCCGGTCTGCGTCGGCCTCGGCGTCTCCAACGCCGAGCAGGCCGCCGAGGTCGCCGGCTTCGCGGACGGCGTGATCGTCGGCTCGGCCTTCGTGAAGGTCATGCTCGACGCTCCGGACGAGACGGCCGGGTTCGCGGCCGTGCGGTCGCTCGCCGCCGAGCTCGCGGAAGGCGTGCGCAAGACGGCGTAGGCAGGCACAAGTCCGTACGCCCATACGGGTGGACCTGGGACCGGGGAGGCACGCTGGTGCCTCCCCGGTTCGTTTGCGGGATGTGAGCGAGAAGAACCGTGAGGGAAAGCGCACCGCCCGGGAACGGCTGGCGGAGGAGCGCGAGAAGCAGAAGACGCGGGACAAGCGGCGCAGGGCCTTCGTCGTGGGCGGGGCCGTGGTGGGCGTGCTCGCCCTGGCCGCCGTCATCGGCGTGATCGCCGCGAATTCCGGCGACAAGAAGAAGGAGGCGTCCGCGGGCCCCGTCGTCGTACCCAAGGGGGCGAACGGCAAGGACAGCCTGGCGATCCCCAACGGCAAGGAGAGCGCCAAGTCGACCCTCACCATCTGGGAGGACTTCCGCTGCCCGGCGTGCGCCCAGTTCGAGGACGCGTACCGCTCGACGATCAATGAGCTGGCCGACAAGGGACAGCTCAAGGTCGAGTACCACCTCGCCACGATCATCGACGGGAACATGGGCGGCAAGGGCTCGCTGCGCGCGGCCAACGCCGCGTCCTGCGCACAGGACGCCGGGAAGTTCCCGCCGTACCACGACGTCCTCTACAAGAACCAGCCGGAGGAAACGAACGACGCCTTCGGCAAGAACAGCAAGCTGATCGAGCTCGCGGGCCAGGTCGACGGCCTGGTGACGGACGACTTCAAGAAGTGCGTCGAGGACGGCGAGCACGACGCGTGGGTCACCAAGTCGAACGCCGCGTTCGGCAAGAGCGGCTTCCAGGGCACCCCGACCGTGCTGCTCGACGGGAAGAACATCTTCGGCGACCAGAAGAATCCGCTGACGCCCGAGAAGCTGAAGAAGATGGTCGAGGACGCCGCGAAGTAGTCGACGCCGCCGCGAAGCAGCGGACTTGGGACGGCCTGGGCCGCTTTGCGGCCGGTCTTGTTATGCAGCCGTAAGCCGGGTGGATTGCCGCGCATCCCACCCGGCACGGTAGCGTCGACCACGCCATGGACATTCTTGCCTTCATCCCCAGCCCGTCGAAGGGTGAGTACGACCTCTTCGGCGTGCCCCTGCGCGGCTACGCGTTCTGCATCATCATCGGCGTTTTCGTGGGCGTCTGGCTCGGCGGGCGGCGTTGGATCGCCCGCGGCGGCCGGGCGGGCACGGTCGCGGACATCGCCGTGTGGGCCGTGCCCTTCGGCCTCGTCGGCGGGCGGCTCTACCACGTCATCACGGACAACGACCTCTACTTCGCCGAAGGCAAGAACTGGGTCGACGCCTTCAAGATCTGGGAGGGCGGCCTCGGCATCTGGGGCGCCATCGCGCTCGGTGCGCTCGGCGCGTGGATCGGCTGTCGCCGGCGCGGCATTCCGCTGCCCGCGTGGGCCGACGCGGTCGCTCCCGGCATCGCCGTCGCCCAGGCCCTCGGCCGTTTCGGCAACTGGTTCAACCAGGAGCTCTACGGCAAGGCCACGGACGTTCCGTGGGCGCTGAAGATCGACGCGGCCCACTCGCCGAACGGTGTGGCCGGGACCTTCCACCCGACCTTCCTGTACGAGTCCCTCTGGTGCCTCGGTGTCGCGGCCCTGGTGATCTGGGCCGACCGCCGCTTCAAGCTGGGGCACGGGCGGGCGTTCGCGCTGTATGTCGCGGCGTACTGCGTCGGGCGCGGGTGGATCGAGTACATGCGGGTGGACGACGTCCAGCTGAACGATGTGCTGGGGCTTCGGTTCAACGTCTGGACGTCGATCGTCGTCTTCCTGCTTGCCGTGGTGTACATCGTGGTCTCGGCGAAGGTGCGGCCGGGGCGCGAGGAGATTGTCGAGCCGGATCCTGAGGGTGAGCCTTCCGGCTCGGGGGATGCGGAGTCCGGGCCGGAGTCGGAGTCGGCGGAGGGCGCCGGGGCCGAGAAGGTGGACATGGCCAAGGCGGAGGACGCCGAAGTCGCCGATGGCGAGGCCGATGACGAGGCCAAGGACGAGGCCGGGTCTGCCAAGAAGGCTTGACCTGGGTGCAGGTGTGGGGCCGCTGGACCGTTTCGGTTCGGCGGCCCTTTTCTTTTTCCCCACCCCGCCCCTTCCCGTAAGGCTGCCGCCGGCTTCCGGGGCGGGGGTGGGTGGGCACCCGTCCGTCACTGATGTCCTCAAACGCCGGACGGGCTGATTCATCAGCGATGAATCAGCCCGTCCGGCGTTTGAGGACACCGCCCGGAGGGCGGAAAGCTCCGCAGGATTACGGGAAGGGGCGGGGAGGGGATCAAAGCCGTTGTGCCAGCGCCAGCGTGCGACGGGCGCCTGCCACCACCGCCGCGTCGACGAAGCGGCCGTCGGGCAAGGCCAACGCGCCCGCATCGCAGGCCGCGGCCTTGACCACCTCCTCCGCCGCCGCGACCTCCGAGGCCGAAGGGAGGTACGCCTGCTCGATCACCGGCAGCTGCCGGGGATGGATCGCCGCCCGGCCCAGGAACCCGAGCGCACGCCCCCGGGCGCAGGACGACGCGAGCCCCGACAGGTCCCGGACGTCCGGGAACACCGACTGCGCCGGCGGAGCCAGACCCGCCGCGCGGGCCGCGCACACCACCCGGGCGCGGGCCCAGTCCAGGCCGGGGTCGGGCGCCGTGACCCCGAGGTCCGCCCCGAGGTCCGCCTCGCCCAGGGACAGGCCCCGCAGCGCGGAGTGCGCCGAGGCGATCGCGTACGCCCGCTCGATGCCGAGGGCTGATTCGAGGAGCGCGTACAGGGGAGGGGAGTCGGCCAGCTCGGCCACCCTGGCCACCTGATCCGGCGACACGACCTTCGGCAGGCGCAGGCCCGCCAGGCCCGGCAGACCCGTGAGGGCCAGGATGTCGGGCTCCGCGAGCGGGCCGTCCAGGGCGTTGACGCGTACGTGCACCGGGACCGAGGGGCGGTCGGCGAGCAGCTCGGCGGTCGCCTCGCGGGCGTATTCCTTGCGGTCCGGGGCGACCGCGTCCTCCAGGTCGACGATCACCGCGTCCGCGCCCGCGGTCAGGGCCTTGGCCACCACATCGGGGCGGTCCCCGGGAACGTACAGCCACGTCAGGAGCACGGTCACGCCGCTCCCTCCGTCCGCAGGGCCGCGATCTCCCCTTCGGTCAGGCCGAGTTCGGTGAGGACGGCCTCGGTGTCGGCGCCGTGCGGGCGGCCCGCCCAGCGGATGGCGCCGGGGGTTTCGGTGAGGCGGAAGAGGACGTTCTGCATGCGCAGGTCGCCCAGTTCGGGGTCGGCGACGGTGGTGAGGGTGTCCAGGGCCGCGTACTGGGGGTCGGTCATGACGTCCCGTACGTCATGGATGGGCGCCACGGCCGCCTGTGCCTTCTCGAAGGCCGCGATCACCTCGCCCTGGGTGTGCCGGGCGATCCAGCCGCCGACCGCCTCGTCCAGGACGTCGGCGTGCGCGGCCCGCTCCACGCCCGTCGCGAACCAGGGCTCGGTGATCAGTTCGGGGCGGCCGACCAGGTGCATCACGCGTTCCGCGATGGACTGCGCGGAGGTGGAGACGGCGACCCACTTGCCGTCGCGGGTGCGGTAGGTGTTGCGGGGAGCGTTGTTGGTGGAGCGGTTTCCGGTACGCGGCTGTACGAAGCCGAGTTGGTCGTACCAGAGCGGCTGCGGGCCGAGCACCGTGAGGATCGGCTCGATGATCGCCATGTCGACGACCTGGCCGTAGCCGGTGCTGTGACGGGCGTTGAGGGCGGTCATCACCGCGTACGCCGTCGCCAGGCCCGCGATCGAGTCGGCGAGGCCGAACGGCGGGAGCGTGGGCGGGCCTTCGGGCTCGCCGGTGATCGCGGCGAAACCGCTCATCGCCTCCGCGAGGGTGCCGAAGCCGGGACGGTGGGAGTACGGGCCGAACTGGCCGAAGCCGGTGACTCTGGCCAGGACCAGGCGGGGGTTGGCCGCGCTCAGTTCCTCCCAGCCGAGGTTCCACTTCTCCAGGGTGCCCGGGCGGAAGTTCTCGATGATCACGTCGGCGGTCGTGGCGAGGCGGAGGAGGGTGTCCTGCCCGCCCTTCGTCGACAGGTCGAGGGTGATCGTGCGTTTGTTGCGGCCGAGCAGCTTCCACCACAGGCCGACGCCGTCCTTGGCGGGGCCGTGGCCCCGGGACGGGTCGGGCTTTCGGGGGTGCTCGACCTTGATGACCTCCGCGCCGAAGTCGCCCAGCATGGTGGCGGCGAGGGGGCCGGCGAAGAGGGTGGCGAGGTCCAGGACGCGGAGTCCGGCGAGGGCGGTCATGGGCGGAGCGCCTCCCGGAGGGTGAGCTGGGCGAGGGTGTCGAAGCCGATGCCGTCGAAGTCGGCGACGGAGGTGGCGAGGCGGTTCTTCAGCGGGGCCGTCCACTGCTCGCCGAGTGCGTCGGGGTGGCCGGCGAGCAGGCCCGCGAGGGAGCCGGCGGTCGCGCCGTTCGAGTCGGTGTCCCAGCCGCCGGAGACCGCGCGGGTGAGGGAGCCGGAGAAGTCGCCGTCGGCGTGGGTGAGGGCGGCGGCGAGCAGGGCGGCGTTGGGGATGACGTGGACCCAGTGGTAGTCGCCGTGGGTTTCGTGCAGTACGTCGACGACCGTGGTGAAGTCCCGGTGCTGTCCGGCGAGTTGGATGGCGTGGCGGATGGCTCGGGCGAGGCGGGAGTCGGGTGGGATCTCGGCGAGGCCTGCTTGGAGGGCCTGGTGCACATCGGCTGATCCGGTCGCCGCTTCGGCGATGGCGGCCGCCGCGAACATGGCGCCGTACACGCCGTTGGCGGTGTGGGTGAGTTCGGCGTCCCGGGCGGCCTGTTCGGCGGCCTCGGCCGGGGCGCCCGGGTTGGTCCAGCCGTGGATGTCCGCTCTGATCAGGGCGCCGATCCATTCGCGGAAGGGGTTGTGGTGGCGGGCCGTGTGGGGTGGTTCCAGGCCCTGGAGGAGGTTGCGGTACGCGATGCGTTCGGCGGTGAAGGTGCGGCCTGCCGGGAGTTCGTCGAGCCAGAGCTTGGCCACGTCTGTGGTGCGGAAGTGCCTTCCGTGGCGTTGGAGGAGGAGCAGGTTCAGGAGGGGGTAGTTGAGGTCGTCGTCCTCCGGCATGCCGTCGATGTTCTCGGCGAGGGAGGTGGTTGCGCTCCGGCGGTTCCAGGGATAGGTCGTGTGTAGTTCGTCGGGTAGGCCCCGGGCGGTGAAGTACGTGGTCAGGGGCCAGTTGCCGGTGGCTTGGGCGATTTGGCGGATGCCTTGTAGGGGGAGCTTTTCCACTGGCTTGCCCAGGAGGCAGCCTGCGGCTCGGCCCAGCCAGGATGCGTGGAGGCGGTGCTGGAGGTCTTCTTCCCCACCCCGCCCCTTCCCGAAATTCTGCGAAGCCTGGGGCTTCGCCCCTAGCCCCCGGATCGGCCTTCGGCCTCTGTCCTCAAACGCCGGACGGGCTGAATGATCAAAGCCTGGATGGGTGGGGAGTTCAGGGTCGGGGTGGGTGGAGGACGCAGCGTCCGGGCGGGAGGGGAGTCCAGGTGCTGGGCGGGTGGGGAGCGCAGGCGTCGGATGGGTGGGGGGCGTTGGGTCTGGGTTGGTGGGGGGCTCGGGTGTCGGGGTGGAGGGGCTGAGTTCGTTGTTTGGGTGGGTGGGGAACCCGGGTGCGAGGTGGGTGGGGGGCGTTGCGTTTGGGCTGGTGGGGAGCCCGGGGGACGGGGTGAAGGGGCTTAGTTCGTCCAGGAGTTGGAGGGCCAGTTGGCGCAGGGCGGAGCCTGTTGCCGGGTTTGCCGGGGACACGCCTGCCCGGGCGGGGGCCAGGTGGCCGCCTGCCGCCAGCCAGCGCTCCTCGGCCCAGGACACGTCTCGGCCCTCCTGTGCCGCCTGGCGGAGTTCGTGGCCGATCAGGTCCTCGGGCTGGATCCAGGTGAGGCGCAGCGGTTCCGTCGGCGTACCGGAGAGGCAGCTCATGGGGTGCCTGCCAGAGCGGTGAACGCGGCCTCGTGGGTGCGGTGGCGGGCCGTGTCGCGGGCGAAGATCTCCCTGGTCACGGTGGTCAGCGCGGTCGCGGGAGACGCCAGGTCCAGTCTGCTCGCCTCCGCGACGGTCTTGGCCCAGTCGCGGGGGACCTCGGAGCCCAGGGCGCCGGCGATCGCGCCGCTCATCGTGGCGATGGAGTCGCAGTCGCGGCCGTAGTTGACGGAGCCGAGCACCGTGCGGCGGTAGTCGCCCTCGCCGATCAGGAGCATGCCGAGGGCGATCGGGAGTTCCTCGATCGAGTGGAGGCGGGAGGGGCGGCGGGCGCCCAGGGACGGGGCGCGGTAGTCGGGGCCGACCGTGTCGAAGGGGGTCACCGCCTCGCGCAGGGGACGTAGGGCCGACTCGAAGTCCCGGTGCCCGGACGCCACTTCGCAGACCGCCTCGATGGCCGCGCGGGTGCCGTCCTTGGCGAGGGCGAGGCAGGTGTCGATCACGGAGGTCGGGGTCGCGCCCGGGGTGCAGGCCGCTGCCACCGCCGCCGCGAAGACGCCGGCTGCCTCGCGGCCGTACGAGGACTGATGGGGGGCCGCGACCTCCAGGGCCTCCGCGTACGCGGTGCGCGGGGCGGCCGCGTTGACCAGGCCCACCGGCGCCATGTACATCGCCGCACCGCAGTTGACGATGTTGCCGCTGCCCGCCTCGCGGGGGTCGATGTGGCCGTAGTGGAGGCGGGCCACGAGCCATTTCTCGGCGAGGAAGATCCGTTGGAGGGGGAGGGCCTCCGCCTCCAACTCGGGGATCCAGCGGGGGGTGCCGATCAGGTCGGGGACCAAGTGCTCGGCGATCGCGTACGCGTCGAGGTGGTCGCGGACCTTCTCGTAGACGCGGATCAGCGCGTGCGTCATCAAGGTGTCGTCGGTGACGTGTCCATCGCCCTTGTGGTACGGGGCGATCGGGCGTGCCGTGCGCCAGTCGTCGCCGTGCCAGGGGCCGACGATGCCGTGCACGCGGCCGCCGTGGCGCTCGGTGATCTGCTCCGGGGTCCAGCCCTCGACCGGGCCGCCGAGCGCGTCGCCCACCGCGGCGCCGGTGAGGGAGCGGGCGATGCGGTCGTCGAGTGAGGTGTGGGGCGTTGCGGGCTCAGGTGCTGATGCTGCCGTGGGCGTCGTGCCTTTCGTCCCTGTCATGGGTGAATTGTCCACCTGGGGCGGCCAGTTCCGCGGTGGGCGCGAGCAGTTCGGCGAGTTCGCCCGCGAGTTCCACCAGATCGGTGCCCGCGAGCCGGGGCAGGGCACAGCCCGAGAGGGTGCGGCAGGCCTCGCGCCAGGCGTCGGGCACGGCATCGGCGCCGCCGAGTGCGCCGGTCAGGGCGCCTGCCAGGGCGGGGGCCGAGTCGGCCACCCGGGAGAGGCAGGCCGCGGCGGGGACGGCCTGGGCGAGGCGGCCGCGGGAGGCGGTGGCGAGGGCGAGGGCGACGGGGACGGTCTCGGCGGCGGCGATGCCGTAGCTGTAGACGTGGTCGACGATCTGGTGTTCCAGGAGCGGTACGAGGCCGAAGGCGTCGGCGGCGGGTTGGAAGTCCAGGGCGAGCTTGACCGCGTGGCGGGCGTTGCGGCCGATTTCGGTTTCCTCGGGGAGCTGGTCGAGCGCGGCGCTCACGGATTCGTCGACGTCCGCGCCGCCGAGTGCCGCTGCGATCGCCGCGGCCATGGCGCGGGCGCCGTGCACGCCGTCGCCGTCCTGGGTGTAGCGGGCGTCGAACTCGGCCAGGTCCGCGGCGGCTTGGGGGTTTCCGGCGTGCGCGAGGGCGAGGACGCAGCCGCGTACGCAGGCCGCGTCGTCGAAGTAGTGCGGGTTGTCGTGGCCGGTGGCGGGTGGGCGCAGGCCGTTGGCGAGGTTGCCGAGTCCTGCTCGGACGGAGATGCGGGCGCGCAGGGGGATCTTCGCGGACTCGACCTCGGGTGCGCGGGCCGCTGCCGCGGCGATCTGGGCGGCGAGGTTCTGCCAGTTGTGGTCGAGCTCTCTTCGTACGTCCTTGGCTCCCGCCAGGATGGACATGGCGGTGAATGCCGCCCATTCGGCGTCGTCGGAGGGGCCGAGGCGGAGGGGTTCGGGGGGCTGGTTCAGGGCGATGGGGACGGGGAGGGTGGTCGTCGCGTTCTGCTCGGCGAAGGTGTCCAGTTCCCTGGTCAGCCTTCTTGTCCATTCGGGCATGCGGGCTGCCCTGTGCCTGGCCGCGGGCCAGCCTGACGCGTCGCCTGCGGCGAGGCCGAGGAGCAGGCCTTCGATCTGGGCCGGGTTCGGGGTGGGGCTTGCGTTCATGGCGTCCGGCGCCGGGGTTGGGCGGAGCCCGGCCTGCAGGGTGCCCGGCACCGGGGTGGAGCTGGCCATGCGTTCAGCGCACTCGACGCCTTCGGGCTGTGCCCACCCGTTCCGCCCTGCGGAACGATTGCCCACAGCGGGCGCGGGACGGTTCATCGTGTCGCCTCCTCGTCCTCATACGGCTCGTCCTCGTCCGGCGTCAGCAAGTCCGCCACGTCCAGGACGTGGTAGCCCTGCATCGAAGGCAAGCAGCTGCCGCGTACCTGGCCGATTGCCGAGGCCCATTCGTCAGGGATCGCCGAGACTCCGCGTACCGCCCCGGCCAGCGCGCCCGCCACCGCGGCGGTCGTGTCGGCGTCGCGGCCCATGTTGACCGCGATCAGGACCGAGTCCCGGAAGTCGCCGCGGGCCGCGGCGAAGGCGCCGAAGGCGAGGCCCACCGCCTCGGGTGCGAGGTCCGTCCAGGGGTAGCCGCCGATGACGACCGCCGAGCGGACCGCGCGCTCGCCCCGGGGCGCCGCGATCACCGCGCGGCGCAGGGAGCGGGCCGTCCAGGAGTCCATCGGGACGACGGAGAGCGCCGCCCCGATCACCCCGGCCGGGCCCGCCCCGCCCATCGCCGCCGCCACACCCGCCGCGACCGCCTGGCCGCCGAAGATGCCCTCGCCGTCATGGCTGACCGAGCCGTCGATGGCGACGAGGCGGGCCGCCTCCGCCGGGTTGCCCGCCGCGAAGACCCCGAACGGCGCCGCCCGCATCGCGAGCCCGTCGCTCCAGGCGTGCCGGTGCTGGGCGGTGACCGGGGCGGCGAGGCCGCGGCGCAGGTTCTCCAGGGTGCCGCGCTCGCTGAAGCCCGCCCCGCGGAACGGCCCCTCGTCGAGGTCGGCGATCCACTGGTGCCAGGCGTTCTCGGCGCGGGCGACGGTGAGGGCGGAGCCGTACCGGGCGAGCAGGAGACCCGAGAAGATCGCGTACTCGGTGTCGTCCGTGCCGGCCGGGTCGTCCGAGACGAAGCCCTCGATCCGGCCCCAGCGGCGCTGGATCTCGGACGGCTTCATGTTCTCGGCCGGCGCCCCGAGCGCGTCGCCGACCGCGAGACCGAGCAGCGCCCCACGGGCCCGCTCGCGGAGTCCGGCCGCGTCCCCAGGTGTCGGCACCGGGGGAACGTATGCAATCGATGCCATGGCTTGATTCGTTCCACGCCGTCGGGTCGCATGGTGCGTATGTACCGGTACGTCACTCCATCGACAGCTGCAGCCGCCCGAAAAGCCCCGATATATAGCGCCCGGAGTGCCCGGTAAGTACGGCCTGGCTTACCGGCCTGAACTGGTGGTAAGGCAGGCCGAACTTGCTGGCGGGGCCAATTTTTCGCGCGTACTTTCGATGAGGAAGAGGGGGCACGGGGGCGGAATCAGTCGTGAATCAGCCATGTCCCGGCTCGCGAGGAAGGGAGCAGCGACAGTCATGTCGATCATTGATACCGAGGCGCCACTGCACGAGGCGCACCGCGACAACCACACGCACCGCGATGTGAACGGCGGCTGGCTGCGCCCCGCCGTCTTCGGTGCGATGGACGGCCTGGTCTCGAACCTGGCCCTGATGACCGGCGTCGCGGGAGGCGCCGTGTCTCAGCAGACCATCGTGATCACCGGCCTCGCGGGCCTCGCCGCCGGCGCCTTCTCGATGGCCGCCGGTGAGTACACCTCGGTGGCCTCCCAGCGCGAGCTGGTCGAGGCGGAGCTGGACGTGGAGCGCGTACAGCTGCGCAAGCACCCCAAGGACGAGGAGCTGGAGCTCGCGCAGCTCTACATGTCGCGCGGTGTCGAGTCCGCGCTGGCCCACGAGGTGGCGCGGCAGCTGTCGCAGGATCCGGAGCAGGCGCTGGAGATCCACGCCCGCGAGGAGCTGGGCATAGATCCGTCCGATCTGCCCTCGCCGACGGTGGCCGCGGTCTCGTCCTTCGGGTCGTTCGCACTCGGCGCGGGACTGCCCGTGCTGCCCTATCTGCTCGGTGCCACCGCGCTCTGGCCGGCCGTGCTGCTCGCGCTCCTCGGGCTCTTCGCCTGCGGCGCCGTGGTGGCCCGGGTGACCGCGCGATCCTGGTGGTACAGCGGGCTGCGGCAGCTCGCGCTCGGCGCCGCGGCCGCGGGTGTGACGTACGCCCTGGGCACCTGGTTCGGTACGGCTCTAGGATGAGGTTCTACGGGAGTATGCGGCAGACTGCATAAGTAGCCGTTACTCGGCGGTTTCGATTCCTTAACCGTGGGGCATGAGCCGGTAGCGCCGAATGGGCAATGAGGCCCTTCGCGCTGGACATCCCCGGGACCAAAGGCCATGGATCTGACCGCATAGGTCCCGTTTCTACCGCCACGAGCGGTGTCCGCATGGTGGAACGCGTTATCCGCTTTTCGAGAAACGCTTCATCATGTAACCTGCACGAAATTTGAGCAGTTACTGAGCCATGAGGGCCAACGTCGTCCCTCGGCACCTGCACTTGCCACCGACGACGACGGGAGAGCCGATGCGTTCGCACGCCTGGTCGCCCATGGACGGTCGCCCTGCCCCGCAGGGCATGTACGACCCCCGTAACGAGCACGACGCCTGCGGTGTCGGGTTCGTGGCCACCCTGACCGGTGTTGCCAGCCATGAGCTGGTCGAGCAGGCGTTGACCGTCTTGCGCAACCTCGAACACCGTGGCGCCACCGGCTCCGAGCCCGACTCGGGTGACGGCGCCGGCATCCTCCTCCAGGTCCCGCACGCCTTCCTCGCGGAGGTCACGGACTTCGAGCTGCCCGAGGCCGGCGGCTACGCCGTCGGCATCGCCTTCCTTCCGCAGACCGGTGACGCCACCGCCGACGCGGCCGCCGCGCAGATCGAGGCCATCGCCGCCGACGAGGGCCTGACCGTCCTCGGCTGGCGCGAGGTGCCCGTCGCGCCGGACCTGCTCGGCGCCTCCGCGCGCTCGACGATGCCGGTGTTCCGGCAGCTCTTCGTCGGCGACGGCTCCTCGAACGGCATCGAGCTCGACCGCAAGGCGTTCGTGCTGCGCAAGCGCGCCGAGCGCGAGGCGGCGACGTACTTCCCGTCGCTGTCCGCCCGCACGATCGTCTACAAGGGCATGCTGACCACCGGTCAGCTCGAGCCCTTCTTCCCCGATCTGTCGGACCGCCGCTTCGCGTCCGCGGTCTCCTTGGTGCACTCGCGCTTCTCGACGAACACGTTCCCGAGCTGGCCGCTGGCGCACCCGTACCGCTTCGTCGCGCACAACGGTGAGATCAACACCGTCAAGGGCAACCGCAACTGGATGCAGGCGCGTGAGTCGCAGCTGGCGAGCGAGCTCTTCGGCTCGGAGAAGCTGGAGCGGATCTTCCCGATCTGTACGCCGGACGCCTCCGACTCGGCCTCGTTCGACGAGGTCCTGGAGCTGCTGCACCTCGGTGGCCGTTCGCTGCCGCACTCGGTGCTGATGATGATCCCCGAGGCCTGGGAGAACCACGCCTCGATGGACCCGGCCCGCCGCGCTTTCTACCAGTACCACTCCACGCAGATGGAGCCCTGGGACGGCCCCGCCTGTGTCACCTTCACCGACGGCGTCCAGGTCGGCGCGGTCCTCGACCGCAACGGTCTGCGCCCCGGCCGCTACTGGGTGACCGACGACGGCCTGGTCGTCCTCGGCTCCGAGGTCGGCGTGCTCGACATCGACCCCGCGAAGGTCGTCCGCAAGGGCCGCCTGCAGCCCGGCAAGATGTTCCTCGTCGACACCGCCGAGCACCGCATCATCGAGGACGACGAGATCAAGGCCTCGCTGGCCGCCGAGAAGCCGTACGCCGAGTGGCTCGAGGCCGGCGAGATCGAGCTCTCCGACCTGCCCGAGCGCGAGCACATCGTGCACACGCACGCCTCGGTCACCCGTCGCCAGCAGACCTTCGGCTACACCGAGGAAGAGCTGCGCGTCATCCTCACGCCGATGGCCAAGACCGGCGGCGAGCCGCTCGGCTCCATGGGTACGGACACGCCGATCGCGGCCCTGTCCGAGCGCCCGCGGCTGATCTTCGACTACTTCACCCAGCTGTTCGCGCAGGTCACCAACCCGCCCCTGGACGCGATCCGCGAGGAGCTCGTCACCTCGCTGCTCTCGTCGCTCGGCCCGCAGGGCAACCTGCTGGAGCCGACCGCCGCGTCCTGCCGCTCGGTGACCCTGCCCTTCCCGGTGATCGACAACGATGAGCTGGCCAAGCTCATCCACATCAACGCCGACGGCGACATGCCGGGCATGACGGCCGTGACCCTGTCCGGTCTGTACCGCGTCTCCGGTGGCGGCGAGACCCTCGCCGCGCGCATCGAGGAGATCTGCGACGAGGCCGACGCGGCCATCGAGGCCGGCGCCCGTCTGATCGTCCTGTCGGACCGGCACTCGGACGCCGAGCACGCGCCGATCCCGTCGCTGCTGCTCACCGCGGCCGTGCACCACCACCTCATCCGTACGAAGCAGCGCACCCAGGTGGGTCTGCTCGTCGAGGCCGGTGACGTCCGCGAGGTCCACCACGTCGCGCTGCTCATCGGCTTCGGTGCCGCGGCGGTCAACCCGTACCTCGCCATGGAGTCCGTCGAGGACCTGGTCCGCGCCGGTACGTTCCTGTCGGACATCGAGCCCGAGCAGGCCATCCGCAACCTGATCTACGCGCTCGGCAAGGGCGTCCTCAAGGTCATGTCGAAGATGGGCATCTCGACCGTCGCCTCCTACCGCGGCGCGCAGGTCTTCGAGGCCATCGGTCTCGAAGGGGCCTTCGTCGAGAAGTACTTCAACGGCACCACCTCGAAGATCGGCGGCGTCGGCATCGACGTCATCGCCGAAGAGGTCGCCGCCCGCCACGCCAAGGCGTACCCGTCCTCCGGCATCCCCTCGGCGCACCGCGCCCTGGACATCGGCGGCGAGTACCAGTGGCGTCGCGAGGGCGAGCCGCACCTCTTCGACCCGGAGACGGTCTTCCGTCTGCAGCACGCCAGCCGCAACCGCCGCTACGACGTGTTCAAGCAGTACACGGACCGCGTCAACGAGCAGTCCGAGCGCCTGATGACGCTGCGCGGGCTCTTCGGCTTCAAGTCGGACCGTCCCTCGATCTCCATCGACGAGGTCGAGTCGGTGAGCGACATCGTCAAGCGCTTCTCCACGGGCGCCATGTCGTACGGCTCCATCTCCCGCGAGGCGCACGAGACCCTCGCCATCGCCATGAACCAGCTGGGCGCCAAGTCCAACACCGGTGAGGGCGGCGAGGACGCGGACCGTCTGTACGACCCGGCGCGTCGCTCGGCGATCAAGCAGGTCGCCTCCGGCCGCTTCGGTGTGACGAGCGAGTACCTCGTCAACGCGGACGACATCCAGATCAAGATGGCCCAGGGCGCCAAGCCCGGCGAGGGCGGTCAGCTGCCCGGCCACAAGGTCTACCCCTGGGTCGCCAAGACGCGTCACTCGACGCCGGGCGTCGGCCTCATCTCGCCGCCGCCGCACCACGACATCTACTCCATCGAGGACCTGGCTCAGCTGATCCACGACCTCAAGAACGCCAACCCGAAGGCCCGCATCCACGTGAAGCTGGTCTCCGAGGTCGGCGTGGGCACGGTCGCCGCGGGTGTCTCCAAGGCACACGCGGACGTCGTCCTCGTCTCCGGCCACGACGGCGGCACGGGCGCTTCGCCGCTCACGTCCCTGAAGCACGCGGGCGGTCCCTGGGAGCTCGGCCTCGCCGAGACCCAGCAGACCCTGCTGCTCAACGGCCTGCGCGACCGCATCGTGGTCCAGACGGACGGCCAGCTCAAGACCGGCCGTGACGTCATCATCGCCGCGCTGCTCGGCGCCGAGGAGTTCGGTTTCGCGACCGCACCGCTCGTCGTCTCCGGCTGCGTCATGATGCGCGTCTGCCACCTGGACACCTGCCCGGTCGGCATCGCCACGCAGAACCCGACGCTGCGCGACCGCTTCACCGGCAAGCCCGAGTTCGTCGTGAACTTCTTCGAGTTCATCGCCGAAGAGGTCCGTGAGCTCCTCGCCGAGCTCGGCTTCCGCACCATCGAGGAGGCCGTCGGCCACGCCGAACTCCTCGACACCGAGCGCGCGGTGAGCCACTGGAAGGCGCAGGGCCTCGACCTCGAGCCCCTCTTCCACGTGCCGGACCTGCCCGAGGGCGCCGTCCGTCACCAGCTGATCGCCCAGGACCACGGCCTGGAGAAGGCCCTCGACAACGAGCTGATCAAGCTCGCGGCCGACGCCCTCGCGGCGAACTCCGTCGAGGACGCCCAGCCGGTCCGCGCCCAGGTCGCGATCCGCAACATCAACCGCACGGTCGGCACCATGCTCGGCCACGAGGTGACCAAGAAGTTCGGCGGTGCGGGCCTGCCCGAGGACACCGTCGACATCACCTTCACCGGCTCGGCGGGCCAGTCCTTCGGCGCCTTCGTCCCGCGCGGCATCACGCTGCGCCTGGAGGGCGACGCCAACGACTACGTCGGCAAGGGCCTCTCCGGCGGCCGCGTCATCGTCCGCCCGGACCGTGGCGCCGACCACCTCGCCGAGTACTCGACGATCGCCGGCAACACCATCGCGTACGGCGCGACCGGCGGCGAGATCTTCCTGCGGGGCCGGGTCGGCGAGCGCTTCTGCGTCCGCAACTCCGGTGCCACGGTGGTCTCCGAGGGCGTGGGCGACCACGGCTGCGAGTACATGACCGGCGGTCACGCGGTCGTCCTCGGCGAGACGGGACGCAACTTCGCGGCCGGCATGTCCGGTGGCATCGCGTACGTCATCGACCTCGACAAGGACAACGTCAACGTCGGCAACGTCGGCGCGATCGAGGCCCTGGACGACTCCGACAAGCAGTGGCTGCACGATGTCGTGCGCCGCCACCAGGAGGAGACCGGATCCACGGTCGCCGAGAAGCTGCTCGCCGAGTGGGACACCGCGGTGGAACGCTTCGGCAAGATCATCCCCAGCACGTACAAGGCAGTGCTCGCCGCCAAGGACGCCGCCGAGCGAGCCGGGCTCTCCGAGTCCGAGATCACCGAGAAGATGATGGAGGCGGCGACCAATGGCTGACCCGAAGGGCTTTCTCAACCACGGCCGCGAGGTCGCCAAGTCCCGCCCCGTCGACGTACGGCTGAAGGACTGGAACGAGGTCTACGTTCCCGGCTCGCTGCTGCCGATCATCTCCAAGCAGGCCTCGCGCTGCATGGACTGCGGCATCCCGTTCTGCCACAACGGCTGCCCGCTCGGGAACCTCATCCCCGAGTGGAACGACTACGCCTACCGCGAGGACTGGGAGGCGGCGTCCGAGCGCCTGCACGCCACGAACAACTTCCCGGAGTTCACGGGCCGGCTGTGCCCCGCTCCGTGCGAGGCGGCGTGTGTGCTCGGCATCAGCCAGCCGGCCGTGACCATCAAGAACGTCGAAGTCTCGATCATCGACAAGGCGTGGGACAACAACGACGTCAAGCCGCAGGCGCCCGAGCGCCTGTCCGGCAAGACCGTCGCCGTCATCGGCTCGGGCCCGGCGGGTCTCGCCGCCGCCCAGCAGCTGACGCGGGCCGGTCACACCGTCGCCGTCTATGAGCGTGCGGACCGCATCGGTGGTCTTCTCCGGTACGGCATCCCCGAGTTCAAGATGGAGAAGCGCCACATCAACCGCCGCATCGAGCAGATGCGCGCGGAGGGCACCAAGTTCCGCACCGGCGTCGAGGTCGGCCGCGACATCCCCGCCGTCGGACTGCGCAAGCGGTACGACGCCGTGGTCATCGCCGCCGGCGCGACCACCGCCCGTGATCTCCCGGTCCCCGGCCGCGAGTTGAAGGGCATCCACCAGGCGATGGAGTACCTGCCGCTCGCCAACAAGGTGGTCGAGGGCGACTACGTGGCCCCGCCGATCACCGCCGAGGGCAAGCACGTCGTGGTCATCGGCGGCGGCGACACCGGCGCGGACTGCGTGGGCACCGCCCACCGCCAGGGCGCGGCCTCCGTCACCCAGCTGGAGATCATGCCCCAGCCCGGTGACGACCGTCCGGTCAACCAGCCGTGGCCGACGTACCCGATGCTCTACAAGGTCACGTCCGCGCACGAAGAGGGCGGCGAGCGGGTCTACTCCGTCTCCACCACCCACTTCGAGGGCGACGAGGACGGCAACGTCCAGGCCCTGCACCTGGTCGAGGTCGAGTTCGTCGAGGGCAAGCTGACCCAGAAGCCGGGCACGGAGCGTTCCATCCCGGCCCAACTGGTCACCCTCGCCATGGGCTTCACCGGCACCGACGTGGAGAACGGCCTGGTCGCCCAGTTCGGCCTGGAGCTCGACGAGCGCGGCAACATCAAGCGCGACGCCGACTTCCAGACCAACGTCCCCGGCGTGTACGTCGCCGGTGACGCGGGCCGCGGCCAGTCGCTCATCGTCTGGGCCATCGCCGAGGGCCGCTCCGCCGCCCGTGGCGTGGACCGCCTGCTCACCGGGTCCAGCGAACTGCCGGCCCCGATCCGACCCACCGATCGCGCTTTGACCGTCTGACGGGCCAGGGGGATTCTGCCCCTGCCGGTCCCGCACGACCGCACCACCCAACTGACGGTCCGTACAACGGCGTACGGAACCCTGACGCAGCGCTCGCTTTGTCCCCGACCGGACTGAGGCGGGCGCTGCGGCGTTCCCTCCTTCCCTCTCTCTCTCGTCCCGCGCAACGGCGAGCTCTGTGGCGGCTATTGACTATTAGTCAATTCGGCATGAGGCTCAAGAACGTACCCAGCCGTAACCCGCAACCGCCTGGGAGGCCCCCGTGAGCAGCGAAGTGCCGGCGCAGTTGAGTACCGAGCTGGGGGCCGCGCCCCCTGAGAGCTTCGGCGGGCTCGAGCCCGGCCAACTCCAGCTTCTCGCCCAGGCGTTGCACGCCGAGCGGGAGAGCCGGGCCTCCGGTCTGAACGAGGCCGCCGAGGAAGCCCTCAAGCTCGTGCCCGCGCTGGCCCGTGGACCCGTCCGCCGCATTCTCTTCCGCTAGGGGGCCCGAAGATGACGAGCATCGACAAGCTGCAGAGCCGCGCCGAGACCGAGAAGATCGCCCACCTCCTGAACGCGGAACCCGCCCGACTCGCCTTCCTGCAGGACCTGCCCGTCGACGACGTACGCCGCTTCCGTGAGCAGTCCGTCGCCGCGCTCTTCGACCGGGCCCCGGACATGCTCGACCGGATCGCCGCCGCCACCAAGCTGGTGCCGGCCGGGGTGGCCGCGGCCATCTCGCAGAAGGCGCTCGGGCCGCGCCTTGCCGCGGCCGTGGCGGGGCGGCTCGACCCCGAACGCGCCGCCCACATCATCGAGAAGCTGCCGGTCGCCTTCACGGCGGAGTCCTGTGGCCATCTGGACCCGCGCCGGATCGCGGGCATCGTCGACCGGCTCGACGAGAACCTCATGGTGCGGATCGCAGTCGCGCTCGCGGAGCGCGGCGACTACCTCACGATGGGGCGGTTCGTCGGCCATCTGCGGGACTCGGCGCTCGCCCGGATCCTGCCGCAGGTCGACGACGCGATCGTGCTGCGGACCGGGTTCGCCATCGACCAGCCGCAGCGGCTGGGGGCGATCATCGCGCTGATGGGGGAGGAGCGCCTTGCGAAGGTCATCGCCTCGGCGGGGGACGGGCTGTGGCCCGAGGCGCTCGCGGTGGCCGGAATGGTGACGGGGGAGCAGCGCGCGCACATCGCCTCGCTCGCGGTCGCGCAGCCCCCGGAGCGGCTGGACTCGTTGGTCGCCGTGACGGCGGAGCAGGATCTCTGGGAGGCGCTGCTGCCGTTGGTGGCGGTGCTCGGTCCTGACGAGTTGCGGTCGGTGGCCGTGTTGCCGTCCCTGCGGGACGAGGCTGCGCTGGCCGGGATCGTGCGGGCCGTGGTGCACACCTCGCTGTGGGCGGAGTTCCTGCCGCTGGTGGACCTGTTGCCGGGCGAGTCCCGGAAGGTTGTGGCTGATGCGGCGGGGGCCTTGTCGGGTGAGGAGTTGGACGCGCTGGCGCGCGAGGTGTCGAAGCAGGACCTCTGGGAACTCGTGCTTCCGCTCGTCGAGTTGATGTCTGACGACGCCAAGACTCGGATCTTTGAGCTGCCTGCGTTTCAGGAGCAGGCGGGGTAGCTCTTCGAGGGCGTTTGCAGGGCCCTTCGGGGCGTGTGCAGGAGGGGAGGGCGGGGGTGGGATTTTTCCCCACCCCGCCCCTTCCCGTAAGGCTGCCGCCGGCTGAAAGGACTGTCCTCAAACGCCGGACGGGCTGGGGGTGCGGGCGGCCGGAGGGATGCGGGCGGGCTGCAATTGCTACGCGGTCGAGCCGCCGTCGACCCGGAACTCCGTCCCCGTCACGTACGACGACGCCTCCGACACCAGGAACAGGACCAGTTCGCCGACCTCCTCCGGCCGGCCCACCCGCCCCAGCGGCACATGTGACCAGTCGCGGCCCGCCGTTGCCTCCGCGATCATCGGGGTGTCGATCGCGCCCGGGTGCACCGAGTTGACGCGGATCCCGTACGGGGCCAGGTCGAGCGCCGACGAACGAGTCAGGCCGCGCAGGCCGAACTTCGTAGAGCCGTAGGCCGCGTGGCCGGGGATGCCGGTCAGGCCCGCCGTCGAGGAGATGTTCACGATCGAGCCGCCGCCCGCCGACTTCAGCGCGGGCACCACCGCCTGGATGCCCAGGAACGGGCCGAGCAGATTCACCCGCAGCAGGGTCTCGAAGTTATCGTACGTCTCGTCCTCGACGGATGCCGTGTGCCACAGGGCGGCGTTGTTGACCAGCGCGTCGAGGCGGCCGAAGCGGTCGAGCGCGGCCCGCACGGCCTCCGCCCAGCTCGCGGCGTCCGTGACGTCATGGCGTATGAACAGCCCTTGTTCACCAAGGGACTTGGCGACCTCCTGCCCCTCGTCCTCGCGTACGTCCGTGACCACCACGCATGCCCCCGCCTCGGCGCACAGCTGAGCCTCCGCCGCGCCCTGGCCGCGGCCCGCGCCCGTGATGAGGACCGTTCTGCCGTCCAGCGAGATCATTGCCGCCTCCGCATGCTGCCGCCCGGATATGACTAATCGGCATACTCCTGGGTGAGAGGTGCCGCTGCAAGGTCTCAACTCCCGTCGGCTGCTTGATGCTTACCTTTTGGTGAGTACCTGACTAAATAGTCCGTACTTGTCCGGGCCGTCGCCATCGAGAACGATCAGGGCATGACTTCTTCTCTTGCACCTTCTTCTCTTACGCCTTCTTCCCTTACGTTCCTCGGTCTCGGCGACATGGGCCGGGCCCTCGCCCACTCCGCGCTCAAGGCCGATCACTCCATCACCGTCTGGAACCGCAGCTCCGGCAAGGACGCCGAGCTCGTCGCGGCGGGCGCGCAGAGTGCCCCGACCGTGGCCGATGCCGTGGCCGCCGCCGATCTGATCGTGGTCTGTCTCCTGGACGACGCGTCCTTCCGGCAGAACCTGGGCCCGGTCGCCGAGCAGCTGCGCGGCAAGGTCGTGGTCAACCTCACGACCAGCACTCCGGGCGAGGCCCGCGAACTCGCCAAGTGGGCGCAGGAGCACGGCATTCGGTTCGTCGACGGCGGCATCATGGCCATTCCCCCGATGATCGGCACCGATGCCGCCTTCATCCTCTACAGCGGCGACCGCGAGGCGTACGACGCCCATGCGGAGCGGTTCGCGGCCTTCGGGGAGCCCGTGTTCGCCGGTACGGATCCGGGGGCGGCCGCGCTGCAGGACCTCGCGCTGCTGACCGGGATGTACGGCATGTTCGCGGGTGCCCTGCAGTCCCTCGCGCTGGTGCGCTCCGCGCAGCCGGAGGTGTCCTCCTTCGTGCCGCTGCTGCAGCGCTGGATCGGCGCGATGAGCGGCGCGCTGGGGCAGATGGCCGCCCAGATCGACGCCGACGACTACAAGTTGGGCGGCGTCGTCTCCAACCTCGCGATGCAGGCGGCGGGCGCCGGTCACTTCGACGACGTCGTCGCCGACCAGGGCCTCACCACCAACCTGATCGCACCGCTGACCGAGCTGATGAAGCGCCGGGTGGCCGACGGGCACGGCGAGGACGACGTCGCGAGCGTCGTGGAGCTGCTCCTGACCCGCAAGGCCTAGGGCCTGTCCGGCGGATCTTCGCGGGCCCACGACGCCTGGCACGCCCTCTCGCCGCACGCCCGAATCACCCAAGTACGTCCAGTACGAGGGCGATCCGGGCGCACGCCGAGAGCACGCACCAGACGCCGCGGGCTAGTCCGCGAAGATCCGCCGGACAGGCCCTAGGCCCGGGTGAGCCCGACGAGCGGCACTCGCCGCCCAGCCTTCGCGCGAAAGCCCGCGAACTTGGGCTCAATGGCTATCTGCCGCCGCCACAGCTCCTCGTACGCCTCGCCGTCCTCGATCTCGACGTGCCGTGCCCGGTAGCGGTCGCCGCCCACCTCGACGGTGAGGTCGCCCGGGTGGGCGCGCAGGTTGTGGTACCAGGCGGGGGCGGTCGGAGCCCCGCCGTTGAGGGCGAAGACCACCAACTCGCGCTCACCGCCCGGCAGATAGACGAGAGGGGTGGTCCGCTCCTGGCCCGAGCGGGCGCCCTTGGTGGTCAGGAGCAGCAGGTCCGTACCCTCGAAGGGCTCGCCCACGACGCCCTTGTTGGCGCGGAATTCGGCGATCACACGGTCGTTGAAGGGGTTGCTCATGGTGCTCAGCCCTCGGTGGCCGTGGCAGTGACGGTGGTCGTGGCCGTGGCCGCTGAGATGCGGGCGAACTGCTCGTCGGTGAGCGTGACATCGAGGGCCGCCGTGTTCTCCGCCAGATGCGCCGGGGACGTCGTGCCCGGGATCGGCAGGATCGTCGGCGAGCGATGCAGGAGCCAGGCCAGGGCGATCTGCGACGGGGTCGCGCCGGCCTCGCGGGCGACCTCGGCGAGCGGGCTGTCCGGCCCGGCGTGGGCGCCCATCGCGATGGGGAAGAACGGGATGAACGCGATGCCCCGCCCGGCTGCGTACTCCACGACGTCCTCATGGTCGCGCGCCGCCAGGTTGTACAGGTTCTGCACGCTCGCGATCGGCGCCGTCCGCTCGGCCTCCGCGAGCTGCGGAGCCGTCACCTCGGAGAGCCCGATGTGCCGGACCTTCCCCTCCTCCTGCAGCTGCTTGAGCGCGCCCACCTGGTCGGCGATGGGGAAGTCCGGGTCGAGGCGGTGCAGTTGGAGCAGGTCGATGCGGTCGGTACGCAGCCGGCGCAGGCTCAGTTCGGCCTGCTGGCGCAGATAGGCCGGGTGGCCGAGCGGCACCCACTCGGTCGGCGAGGGCCGCAGCACGCCCACCTTCGTCGCGATCACCAGATCCTCGCGGTACGGGTGCAGGGCCTCGGCGATCAGCTCCTCGCCCGCGCCGAGGGCGTACGCGTCCGCCGTGTCGATCAGATTCACGCCGAGCTCGACCGCCGAGCGCAGCACGCTGATCGCGGCCTGCCGGTCGGCGGGCGCCGTCCAGATGTGCGCCTCGGCACCGGTCGGGCCGCCGGGTGCGTCCGCGAGCCGCATGGTGCCGTAGCCGACCCTGCGTACGGGGAGGTCGCCGCCGAGGGGGAAAATGGGGTTGAGCTGCTGCGTTGCTGCCTCAGTCGTTGTCATGGCAGGAACGGTAGGAGCTCACACCCATGTGAGGTTCAAGCGGCTGTGACGGAGGTCACCTTGGGGGACATGAAGATCGGCGAGCTGGCCGCCGGTACCGGCGTGAGCGTGCGGCTGCTGCGCTATTACGAGGAGCAGGGCCTGCTCTGCTCGCAGCGCACGCCGGGCGGGCAGCGCGTGTACGACGAGGGTGCGGCCGATGTCGTACGCAACATCCGCATGCTCCTCGACGCGGGGCTGCCGACCAAGGTGATCCGGGAGGTGCTGCCCTGCGTGGAGCCGGACGGGATCCACGCGTGCGTGGCCGACCGGCTGCGCGCCCAGCTCTCCGAGATCGACGGGCGGATCACGGAGCTGAGCGAGGCCCGCTCCTCGCTGGCGGAACTGCTCGCCGACTCGGAGCGGGTCGCTCCGCTGTTTCAGGTGGCGTAGGCGTCATGGTCCGAGTGGTCTGTGGAGTGCGCGTGGTCCTCGAGGACGCGGGCCCGGCACTCGGCCGGGGTGCCCCAGGCCGTGCGCAGGGCCTGGGCCTTGCGGATCCACAGGGACAGGTCCAGCTCCTGTGTGTAGCCGACGGCGCCGTGGAGTTGGAGGGCGGTGCGCGAGGCGGCGTACGCGGCCTCCGTCGCGGTGACCTTCGCCGCGGCGATGTCCGCCCTGGTCATGGTCAGGGCCGCGCCGAAGAGGAGGGGCTTGGCGAACTCCAGGCGCAGGTGGGCGTCTGCTAGCTGGTGCTTGACCGCTTGGAAGGTGCCGATGGCTGTTCCGAACTGGGTTCGCTGCTTGACGTAGGCCACTGTCTGGGCGAGTAGGGCCTCGCCTACGCCCAGGGCTTGGGCGGCGGTGGCGAAGGTGGTCCAATCCTGGGCGGATTGGATGGCCCTGGCTGCTTGTTCGCCTTCGGCGAGGAGTTCTCCGCCTTCGGCGGGGCGGGCGAGGCGTCTCGCCGGGTCGGCGGATGCGTGGACAGGTCCGTGGTCGGGTGCGAGACGGATTTCTTCCCCACCCCGCCCCTTCCCGAAATCCTGCGGAGCTTTGCGCCCTCCGGGCGCGTCCTCAAACGCCGGACGGGCTGATTTGGCAGGCCTCGATTCATCAGCCCGTCCGGCGTTTGAGGACATCTTTGAAGCTGGCGGCAGCTTTTCGGGAAGGGGTGGGGTGGGGGAGAAGAAGACCACGGACGCCGCATCCGCATCCAGGGCGTAAGGCCCCCCGCCCGGCAGGGCGAGCGATGCCATGGTCTCGCCGGACGCGATCCCGGGCAGCCACCGCTTGGCGAGCGCAGGATCTCCCAGAGCGGCGAGCAGCGCCGAAGCCCCTACCGTTTCGGCCGCAGGCCCGGGCACCGCAGCCCGGCCCAACTCCACGAAGGCCACGGCCAGTTCGACCGGAAGCGGCCCCACCCCGTCGTACTCCTCGGGCACGGCCAAGGAGAAGACCCCGGCCTCGCCGAGCCGGGCCCACAGCGCCCGCCCCGCCGTGAAGTCGCCCGCACCCCAGGCGCGTACGACCGAAGGGGTGTCGGAAGCCGAGAGGAGCGCGGACAGCGTCCGCCCGAACTCGCGTTGTTCCGGATCGAGCAGGAACCTCATGCCCGGCGTCCCTTCGGCAGGCCGAGCAGGCGCTCGGCGATGATGTCGCGCTGGATTTCATTGGTGCCCGCGTAGATGGGGCCGGCCAGCGAGAAGACGTAGCCCTCGGACCATTCGCCGTCCGCCAACTCGCCCTCCGCGCCCAGGAGATCGAGCGCGGTCTCGTGCAGGGCGATGTCGTACTCGGACCAGAACACCTTGTTCAGCGAGGACTCCGCGCCGATCGTCTCGCCCGCCGCGAAGCGCGACGCGTTCGTCGCCGTGAAGAGCTGGTAGGCCCGCGCCCCGATCACCGCGTCCGCCACCCGGTCCCGTACGGCCGTGTCCGACGGGTCGCCGTGCGAGCGCCACAGCGAGACCAACCGGTCGGCCGCCGCCAGGAAACGGCCGGGGGAGCGCAGTGTCAGGCCCCGCTCGTTGCCCGTCGTCGACATGGCGATCCGCCAGCCCTGCCCGGGTTCGCCGATGACATCGGAGTCCGGTACGAAGACCTGGTCCAGGAAGAGCTCCGCGAAGGCCGGCTTGCCGTCAAGCCGTCCGATCGGGCGGACGGTCACGCCCGGCGCGCGCAGGTCGAACATCAGGTACGTCAGGCCCCGGTGCGGCCGGTCCGCGTCGGGGTCGGTGCGGAAGATGCCGAACGCCCGGTCCGCGAAGGCCGCCCGCGAGGACCAGGTCTTCTGGCCGGAGAGCAGCCAGCCGCCGTCGGTGCGCACCGCGCGCGACTTCAGCGAGGCCAGGTCCGACCCGGCCTCCGGCTCGGACCAGGCCTGCGCCCAGATCACCTCGCCGCTCGCCATGGAGGGCAGGACGCGGGCCTTCTGTTCCGGTGTGCCGTGGTCCAGCAAGGTCGGCGCAAGGAGGTTGATGCCGTTCTGCGAGACCCGGCCGGGGCCGTTCGCCGCGAAGTACTCCTCCTCGAAGATCAGCCACTTGAAGATGTCGACGCCCCGCCCGCCGTACTCCCCGGGCCAGGAGACGACCGACCAGCGGTCGGCGTACAGCAGGGCCTCCCAGGCGCGGTGCTCGGCGAAGCCCTCCTCGGTCTCCAGTGAAGTCAGCGGCTCCGCGGGCACGTTGGCCGCCAGCCAACTCCGTGCCTCCTGCCGGAATGCTTCCTCTTCAGGTGACTGGTCCAAGTCCACGAGCCGCCCCAACTCCGTTGCCCGACCTTCCCTAACAAGTGTTTGGTAGGTTAACGTGCCGCTGTGACGAACAACAAGCCGCAATACGTTCCCGGACATGGCCTCCTCGCCGGGCGCACGGCCGTCATCACCGCGGCAGCCGGCGCCGGGATCGGCGGTGCCACCGCCCGCCGCTTCCTCGAAGAGGGCGCGGACATTGTCATCAGCGATGCGCATCAGCGCCGACTGGCCCAGTCCGAGGACGAGTTGGCCAAGGAGTTCGGCGCGGACCGGGTGACCTCCCTGGTGTGCGATGTCACCGACGAGGAGCAGGTGCAGGCGCTCTTCTCGTACGCCGCCGAGCGTCATGGCGGACTCGACATCGTCGTCAACAACGCGGGCCTCGGCGGGACTTCGGACCTCGTCGACATGACGGACGAGCAGTGGGGCCGTGTCCTCGACGTGACGTTGAACGGCACCTTCCGCTGCGTACGCGCCGCGCTGAAGTCCTTCAAGGACTCCGGCCGCGGCGGCGTCATCGTCAACAACGCCTCCGTCGTCGGCTGGCGCGCCCAGCAGGGCCAGGCCCACTACGCCGCCGCCAAGGCCGGCGTGATGGCACTCACCCGATGCGCCGCGGTCGAGGCCGCCGAGTTCGGCGTACGCGTGAACGCCGTGTCCCCGAGCCTCGCCATGCACCCCCATCTGGTGAAGGTCACCACGCCCGAACTGCTCGAAGAGCTCACCGGACGCGAGGCGTTCGGGCGGTACGCGGAGCCGTGGGAGGTGGCGAACGTCATCGTGTTCCTCGCCGCCGACTACTCCTCGTACATGACCGGTGAAGTCCTCTCCGTCAGCAGTCAGCACGCCTAGGGAACGGGCGGACAATGGGCCGGTGCCGACAGTCAAGAAGCCAAGCAGCAAGAAGAAGCCCCAGGTGACCGCCTCCCCCGAGCGCCGTCGTGAACTCCTCGCCACCGCGGCCGAGGTGTTCGCCGCGCAGGGCTACAACGCCACCACCGTGCGCAAGATCGCGGACGAGGCGGGGATGCTCGCGGGCAGCCTCTACTACCACTTCGACTCCAAGGAGGCGATCCTCGACGAGATCCTCTCCACCTTCCTGAACGAGCTGTGGGAGGGGTACGACGCCGTGCTCGACTCCGGGCTCGGGCCGCGGGAGACGATCGAGGCGCTGGTCACCGAGTCGTTCCGGGAGATCGACCGGCACCGCCCGGCCGTCGCCATCTATCAGAAGGAGTCGCGCCACCTCGCCCAGCAGGAGCGCTTCACCTACCTCGTCGAGTCGCAGCAGAAGTTCGAGAAGGCCTGGCTGGGCACCCTCGAACGCGGAGTCGCCGCCCAGGTCTTCCGCGCCGACCTGGACATCCGGCTCACCTACCGCTTCGTGCGCGACACCGTGTGGGTCGCCGCGTCCTGGTACCGCCCCGACGGGCAGCACAGCCCGGAGGAGATCGCCCGCCAGTACCTGTCGATGGTGCTGGACGGGATCGCCGTACGTACCTGATCTTCAAGAGTTCTTGAGGAGTTGAGGAGCTGTCATGGCCGAGGCCTACATAGTCGACGCGGTCCGCACCCCAGTCGGGCGCCGGAAGGGAGGCCTCGCCGGGGTCCACCCGGCCGACCTCGGGGCGCACGTGCTGAAGGCCCTGGTCGAACGCTCCGGCGTCGACGCCGCGGCCGTCGAGGACGTGGTCTTCGGCTGCCTGGACACGGTCGGCCCGCAGGCCGGCGACATCGCGCGCACCGCCTGGCTGGCGGCCGGGCTGCCGGAGGAGGTGCCGGGCACGACCGTCGACCGGCAGTGCGGCTCCTCCCAGCAGGCCGTGCACTTCGCCGCCCAGGGGGTGCTCTCCGGCACCCAGGACCTGGTCGTCGCGGGCGGCGTGCAGAACATGACGATGATCCCGATCGCCTTCGCCTCCCGGCAGGCGGGCGAGCCGCTCGGCCTGACCGAAGGCCCCTTCCACGGCTCCGAGGGCTGGCGGGCCCGCTACGGCACCCAGCCGGTCAACCAGTTCCACGGCGCCCAGCTGATCGCCGAGAAGTGGGGGATCTCGCGCCTCGACATGGAGGAGTTCGCCCTGCGCTCGCACCAGCGGGCGATCCGCGCGATCGACGAGGGCCGCTTCGCGAAGGAGACCGTCGCGTACGGCGACGTCAGCGTCGACGAGGGCCCGCGCCGCGACACCACCCTGGAGAAGATGGCCGGGCTGAAGCCGGTCATGGAGGGCGGCACGATCACCGCGGCCGTCTCCTCGCAGGTCTCCGACGGCGCCGCGGCCATGCTGCTCGCCTCGGAGCGGGCCGTACGCGAACACGGCCTGACCCCGCGCGCCCGCGTCCACCACCTCTCGGTGCGCGGCGAGGATCCGATCCGGATGCTCTCGGCGCCGATCCCGGCGACCGCGTACGCCCTGAAGAAGGCCGGCATGTCGATCGCCGACATCGATCTCGTGGAGATCAACGAGGCCTTCGCCCCCGTCGTCCTGGCCTGGCTGAAGGAGACGGGCGCCGACCCGGAGAAGGTGAACGTCAACGGCGGCGCGATCGCGCTGGGCCACCCGCTCGGCGCGACCGGCGCCAAGCTCATGACCACGCTGCTGCACGAGCTGGAGCGCACCGGCGGGCGCTACGGCCTGCAGACCATGTGCGAGGGCGGCGGCCAGGCGAACGTGACGATCATCGAGCGGCTCTGATCGCGCTCAAATCTCTTGACCCGGTCCAGGCCCCTGCTTATGTTCTCCCGACATCCGGAAGGGGGATTCCGGATTCCGGATGTCCGAAACAGGGGGTATAGGTATGGATTCAGAAAGTTTGTTCTGGGTGGGTCTCTTTGGTGTGCCCGCGGTGCTCATCGGCGCCTGTCTGCTCGCCGTACGCGGACGGGGTGCGGGTCTGCCCGGCGAGCAGGAGGCCGCCGCCGGGGCCCGGGGTGAGGCGTCCGCGCTCGCCATGATCGTGCGATTCGGCGGGCGCTGAGGGGCGCCGGGGCGCCTGATCATGCGGCTGGGCGGCCCCTGGGGCTCCCAGCCGCATGTCCGTAGCGGTCCGGGCGTGCGGCACGTCACTTGGCGTACGGCCGAGGCGTGCTATGGTGGGCGAGTTGCAGTTTTGGTACCCATGAACTTTATGTGCGCCTGACGGGAATGTTCCTCAGGCGCATTATTGTTTTTACCGGTGATTTTCTCCGGATGGGGGCCTATACCTATCAGGAGAAAAAGCATGGCTACTGGCACCGTGAAGTGGTTCAACTCGGAAAAGGGCTTCGGCTTCATCGAGCAGGAGGGTGGCGGCCCGGACGTGTTCGCCCACTACTCCAACATCGCCACTTCGGGCTTCCGTGAGCTTCAGGAAGGTCAGAAGGTTACCTTCGACGTCACGCAGGGCCAGAAGGGCCCGCAGGCGGAGAACATCGTCCCGGCCTAATCGCCACGGACGCGAATTCTCGCAGCCGGGGCTCGCACCTTCGCGGTGCGGGCCCCGGTTTCTGCTGTCCTCAGGCCGAGGACTCAGCTCAGGCTTCAGGAAGGCATTTCCGCATGACCAGCTCCGCCGCACGTCCTGCCCGAGGCGCAGGCGCCGCCCGACAGGGTGGCCAGGGTGAAGGCTCCCGTCAGGGTGCCCGACGCCGCCAGGGAGGCCAGGGGGGCCAGGCCCGTCAGGGACGCCAGGGCGGCGGACAGTCGCGCAAGGCCCCTGCCCGTCGCGCCGCCGCCCAGCCGGGCGAGTTCGCCATGCCGGAAACCGTCGTCCCCGCGCTGCCGGCCGTCGAGGCCTTCGAGGACCTCGACATGCCGAGCGGCCTGCTCAAGACCCTCACCGCGCAGGGCGTCACCGAGCCCTTCCCGATCCAGGGCGCCACCCTCCCCAACTCCCTTGCCGGGCGCGACATACTCGGTCGCGGCCGTACCGGATCCGGCAAGACCCTCGCCTTCGGCCTCGCGCTGCTCGCCCGTACCGCGGGCCGGCGCTCCGAGCCCAAGGCGCCGCTCGCCCTGGTCCTCGTACCCACGCGTGAGCTCGCGCAGCAGGTCACGGACGCGCTGACGCCGTACGCCACCTCCGTCCAGCTGCGCCTCACGACCGTCGTCGGCGGTCTGTCCATCGGCAAGCAGGCCAATGCCCTGCGCCGTGGCGCCGAAGTCGTGGTCGCCACCCCCGGCCGGCTCAAGGACCTCATAGACCGCGGCGACTGCACGCTGGAGAACGTCGCCATCACCGTCCTCGACGAGGCCGACCAGATGGCCGACATGGGCTTCATGCCGCAGGTCACCGCGCTGCTCAAGCAGGTCGAGGCCGGCGGTCAGGTGATGCTGTTCTCGGCGACCCTGGACAAGAACATCGACCGGCTCGTCCGGATGTTCCTGACCGACCCCGTCGTGCACTCCGTCGACCCGTCCGCGGGCGCCGTCAACACCATGGATCACCATGTGCTGCACGTCGCCGACGACACGGACAAGAAGGCCGTCGCGCTGAAGATCGCCGCCCGTGACGGGCGCGTGATCATGTTCGTGGACACGAAGCGCGCCGCTGACCGCTTCGCCAAGCGGCTGCTCGCCCAGGGTGTGCGGGCCGCGGCCCTGCACGGTGGGCGGTCGCAGCCGCAGCGGAACCGGACGCTGGAGCAGTTCAAGAACGGGCAGGTCACGGCTCTTGTCGCGACGAACGTCGCGGCTCGCGGCATTCACGTCGACGACCTTGATCTTGTGGTGAACGTCGATCCGCCCATGGATCACAAGGACTATCTGCACCGTGGTGGGCGTACCGCTCGTGCGGGGGAGTCCGGCAGTGTGGTCACGCTGGTCCTTCCGGAGGAGAAGCGGGAGGTGTCCCGGCTGATGTCCCATGCGGGGATCACGCCTCAGACTGCGCGGATCAAGTCCTCGGATCCTGAGCTTGCGGAGATCACTGGTGCGCGGGAGCCCTCCGGGGTGCCGGTTGTCATCGAGGTTCCGCAGCCTGCTGCCGCACCGGCCAAGTCGGGGTCCGGGGCTCGGCGTTCGTCGTCCCGTGGGCGTCGTTCGGGTGCACCCGGCTCGGGTCAGGCCGCTCGTGGCCAGGGCTCCGGACAGGGCCGTGGTGGCTCCGGTCAGGGTCGTGGTGGGTCGGGCCAGTCGCGTGGGCAGGGCTCGGGTCAGGCTCGGGCCGGTCAGGGTTCGGGGCAGGCGCGGCGTGGGCGGTCCGGTGGGGCTGCTGGTGGGCGTCGGGCTGCCGCTTAAGGATTTTTCCCCTACCCGCCCCTTCCCGTAAGGCTGCCGCCGGCCTCCGGGCGGGGGGTGGGTGGGAATTCATCCGTCACTGATTGTCCTCAAACGCCGGACGGGCTGATTTCATCAGCCCGTCCGGCGTTTGTCTTTTGGCCTTAGCCCACCAATCGCCCGCGCAGATCGCGCAGCGTACGCACATCCAGGCCGAGGCCCCGAGTCACGTACCCGCCCAGCCCGCCGAAATCACGCGACGCCTGGTCCAAAGACGCCTGCAGATAGTCCGCGCGGACTTCCTGGACCGGGATCAGGAGGTCCGGGTTCTGCATGAGGCCGGCTGCCTTGAGGCCCTCCCGGGTGCGGCGGTCCGCTTCCGCGCGGAACGTGTTGGAGAGCAGGTAGTCCTCCGAGGCCGTCCGGGACGGCACCCCGAGCAGGGTGAGCAGGACGTAACTCGCCCAGCCCGTACGGTCCTTGCCCGAAGTGCAGTGGTACAGGCTCCGTCCGCCGGAGGCCAGGTCACGCAGGGTCGCTGCGAACTGGGCCCGGCTCGCCGCGTCGGAGACGAACGTGCGGTAGATCGACCGCATCAGGGCTTCCGCCCGGCCGCCGCCCAGGAACTGCTCCTGCTTGACCGGGTCCTTGGAGCCGATGGCCCCGAGCAACTGGGCGTACAGGCCCAGGTCGTTGACGGACCGGGAGGTCGAGGTGAGCCCGGCCGGCAGCCGGTCGGGGCCGTTCTGCTGGACTTCGAAGGGCACCCGGAAGTCGATGACCCGGGTCAGGGCGAGGCCGCCGAGCGTGGCGACGTCGGCGTCCGTGAGCTTGCCGAGTTCGTCGGCCCGGAAGACCCGGCCGTACCGGACCTGTTCGCCGTCGTAGGTCCGGTAGCCGCCCAGGTCGCGGACGTTCACCGCGCCCTGCAGCGGGATCTGCCGGACCTGCGTCCGATGGCGGGACCGGGCCGCCGCCGACGGTGCGGCGAGCGTGACGGCGACGACCGATGTTGCGGCGGTGCTCAGCAGTGCGCGTCGGGACAGAGCCATGGCTGAACTCCCGTGCGGGATGAGGAAATCGAATCACCCTGGTGTCGGCAGGGTGCCGAGCGCGTGCAGTGCGTCGAGCGTGGTGCGTGCCTCGGCCATGACGCGGTCGACGAGCTCCGCACAGGACGGCAGGTCGTCGATCACCCCCGCGACCTGGCCCGAGGCCATCACGCCGAGGTCGGTGCGGCCCTCGACCATCGATGCCTTGAGCAGCATCGGCGTATTGGCGGCAAGCAGGACCTGGCTCCAGGTCAGCTCCTTGCCGTGCTTCATCGCCAGGCCGTCGCGGATCATCTGGGGCCACGACAGGCCGGAGAGCTTCTTGAAGGCGGCGGCATGCCGGACGGCGCGCGCGAGCGTCCTCGTACGGCCCGAGTTCTCAAGGGAGTTGACGAGTTCCGTACGCAGCATCCGGTGCGGGAGTCCGTCCACCGCCGTCGTGACCGTCACGTCCTTCACCCCGGCCGCCAGATAGCGGGCCTTTACGGCCTCCGGGACCGTGGAGTCCGAGGTGAGCAGGAAGCGGGTGCCCATCGCGATGCCCGCCGCCCCGTACGCAAGCGCCGCGACCAGGCCGCGCCCGTCGTGGAAGCCACCCGCCGCGATGACCGGGATGTCCACCGCGTCGACAACTTGGGGGAGGAGAACGGTAGTTGCCACGTCACCCGTGTGGCCGCCGCCCTCGCCGCCCTGCACGATCACCGCGTCCGCGCCCCAGGCCGCGACCTTCTCGGCGTGCCGGCGCGCCCCGATGGAGGGGATGACGACGACGCCCGCGTCCTTGAGTTCGGCGATCAGCTCCTTGGAGGGCGCGAGGGCGAAGGACGCGACCTTCACTCCTTCGTCGATGATGACCTTCACCCGGTCGCGGGCGTCCGTCGCGTCCGCGCGCAGGTTGACCCCGAACGGCTGGTCCGTGCGCGACTTGACCTCGCGTACCGCCGACTTCAGCTGGTCGAGCGTCATCGTCGCGGAGGCGAGGATGCCGAGCGCGCCCGCTTCGGCGGTCGCCGAGACCAGGCGGGGGCCGGCCACCCAGCCCATGCCGGTCTGGACGAGGGGGTGACGTACCCCCACGAGCTTCGTGAGAGCCGTTTCCATGGAGGGTTCCACTACGCCGGCACCTCGCGGTTGCGCAGGCCCTTCGGGTCGATCACCTCACGGATCAACTCCAGCTCGTGGGCGGTGGGTTCGCGGGTGTACGGGACCTCGTCGGGGACGACGAGCGGGAAGCCGGTGGCCTCCTGGACCTGCTCGACCGTCACGCCCGGGTGCAGCGAGGCGAGGCGCATCGCGTGGTCGGGGGTCGCGAAGTCGAAGACGCCCAGGTTGGAGACGACTCGCGGGATGCGGTGGTAGCGGGTCGCGGACGGGCCCGCCGCGGCCGCGTTGTCGTAGCCGACGCCGCACACCATGTCGACCTTGGGGAGGAAGACGCGGGTCGAGTGCTTCGGGATCCAGTAACTCGTCGGGTTGTTGAGGGTGTTGACGGGGGCGCCGCGCACGCCGAGGAGCTGGCGGGTGGGCTGCTGCCAGTCGCCGATGCAGGAGATGTTCTGGTTGCCGAACCGGTCGATCTGGCTCGCGCCCATCATCACGTGCCGCTTGCCGCCGGTGACCATGGTCAGGTGCTGGCGGTACGGCAGCCAGCCCTCGGGCGTCCCGTCGAGGTCGACGATCAGTGCCTCGCCGTCCGTCAGGAGCAGGTCGGGCGAGAAGGTGCGCTTGGCCAGGCGGGCGCCGAAGCCGGGGATCAGGCCCATGGGGCTCGCCAGGACCTCGCCGTTGTCGCGCCAGGCCTCGGCACAGGCGATCACGCAGTACTCGGCGCGGGTGAGGGTGAGAGTGGTGGTCACTTCTGCTGCTCCTTCTGGTCCTTCAGCTCCTGCTGCTCCACGTGCCAGGCCTCGACCGCCGACTGGTAGGCGCTCTCGTCGCCGGCCAGGAAGCGCTCGGCGAACTCCGCGTACGGCGTGCTCGCGTAGTGCTTCTGGAAGGCCTCGTCGCGGTCGTAGTCGGGGGCGCAGGAGGTGAAGTGGGCGCCGTTCGGGGTCTCGATGACGCCGGTGACGCTCGTGCGCTTGACGAGGAGGGTCTGCGGTGCGGCGTCCTTGGTCAGCTCGCCGGTCTCGACGATGCGCTCGCAGGAGACGTACGCGGCGTCGGCGGCCTCGCAGAAGAGGTCGTCGAAGTACGGGTCCGGGCCCAGGTATTGGCCGTCGCCGAGCCGGTCGGCGCGGTTGAGGTGGACGAAGGCAGCGTCGAGGCGCAGGCCCGGGACGGCGACGAACTCCTCGCCGTCGGAGTAGGGCGATGTGACGGTACGCAGGTCGGGATTGACCCGCATGACGTCTGAGCCGATGCCCGCGCGTACGGGCAGGAACGGGAGCCGGTTGGCAGCCGCGTGCAGGCCCCACATGAACATCGCCTCGTCGATCTCCATCAGCTCGAACGCACCGCGCTGGCGGGCCGCGCGGTAGTGCGGCTCCAGGGGGATCGAGTCGAGCGTGGTGAAGGCGGTGACCAGCTTGCGGATCTTGCCGGCGGCGGCGAGCAGGCCCACGTCCGGGCCGCCGTACGAGACGACGGTGAGATCGGTGATCTCGCTGCGGAGCAGTGCGCGCACCAGGGCCATCGGCTTGCGGCGTGAGCCCCAGCCGCCGATGCCGAGCGTCATCCCGCTCTCCAGGCGGCCGATGACCGCCTCGACCGTCATGCTCTTGTCGGCCATGGCTAGGCCTCCTTTCCGAAGGTGTCCCGGACGCGGTCCGCGACTCCGCTGAGGTTCGCCTCGAAGGTGAAGCCCTGCTCGAAGCGGTAGCTGCGGTGGACGTCGACGGGGTCGATGCCGTTGATCGCGGCCTTCGCGAGGCGCAGCAGATAGCCGTCCTTCTGAGCGATCTCGCGCGCCAACTCCAGAGCTGCTAGCTGGAGTTCGCCCCTCGGAACCACCTTCCAGACCGATCCGTGCGCGTGCAGTTCCGCCGCCGTCGCGGTGCGCGAGGTGTAGTACAGGGCGCGCATCAGGTGCTGGGGGACCAGGCGGGAGAGGTGCGTCGCGGCGCCGAGCGCGCCCCGGTCCAGCTCGGGCAGCCCGAAGGTCGCGTCCTCGCTCGCCACGATCACGTCCGCGTTGCCGACGAGCCCGATCCCGCCGCCCAGGCAGAAGCCGTTCACGGCCGCGACGACCGGGACCTCGCACTCGTAGACCGCCGAAAACGCCTCGTAGCAGCCCCGGTTGGCGCCGATCAGCGCCGCGTGGCCGGTGTCGCGCTGCATCTCCTTGATGTCGACGCCCGCGTTGAAGCCCCGGCCGGCCGCTTCGAGTACGACGACTCGGGTCTCGGGGTCGCGGCCCGCACTTCTGAGCGCGTCGGCCAGGTCGTACCAGCCTTGTACGGGCAGCGCGTTGACGGGTGGGAAGTCGACGGTGACGAGTGCGATGCCCTTGTCCGGGCTGGAGGTGGAGACACCCATGAGCGGATCAGCTACCTTTCCACCAAACATTTGTTAGGTGGGGAAGGTAGCAGCGAATGGAGATGGATGGGAGGGTCGCGGTCGTCACGGGCGGCACCCGTGGCGTCGGCGCCGGGATCGCACGGGCCTTCTTGCGGGCGGGCGCGCACGTCGTCGTCTGTGCCCGCCGGCTGCCGGACGAGGCCGTCGAAGTCGACGGCAGGAAGGCCGAGTTCGCCGCGCTTGACCTGCGGGACCCTGATGCTGTCGAGGGGTTCTTCGGCGAAGTCGAGGCCCGGCACGGGCGGTTGGACGTGCTGGTCAACAACGCGGGCGGTACGCCCTTCCGGCTGCTCGCCGAGGGAGGTGCGGCACGCCACGCGCGCGTGCTCGAACTGAACCTGGTGGCGCCGCTGACCGCTTCCCTGGCGGCGTACCCGCTGCTGAAGCGCAGTCGCGGCTCCGTGGTGATGATCGGCAGCGTGAGTGGTGAGCGGCCCTCGCCCGGGAGCGCCGCCTATGGCGCGGCGAAGGCGGGCCTGGACAACCTCGCCCGTTCCATGGCGGTGGAGTGGGCGCCGGAGGTCCGGGTCAACACGCTGACCCTCGGGATGGTCCGGACCGAGCTGTCCCACCTTCATTACGGCGACGAGGACGGGATCGCGGCGGTCGGCCGGACCGTGCCGCTCGGGCGGCTCGCGGAGCCGTCGGACGTGGGGGAGGCCGCGGTCTTCCTCGCCTCGGAGCGGGCCGCGTACATCAGCGGGGCGAGTCTGCTGGTGCACGGGGGCGGGGAGCGGCCCGCGTTCCTGGACGCCGCCAATGTCAACAAGCTTGTCGAGGAAGGGAATTGAGCATGTCGAGTACGCCGGGAATCAGCGAGGGGCGCGTGGCGATCGTGACCGGAGCCGGTCGGGGGCTCGGGCGGGCGCACGCCCTGGCCTTTGCCGCGGAGGGCGCGAAGGTGGTCGTCAACGACCTGGGGGTCGGGCTGGACGGGCAGCCGGGGCCGGACAGTCCTGCCGCGCAGGTCGTCGAGGAGATCCGGGCGGCGGGGGGCGAGGCGGTGGCCCACGGGGGCGACATCGCGACCGGCGAGGGTGCGCGGTCCCTGGTGGAGTGCGCCCTCGACTCCTTCGGGCGGCTCGACACCCTGGTCAACAACGCGGGGTTCCTCCGGGACCGGATGCTCGTCAACCTCGATGAGGACGACTGGGACGCGGTCATGCGCGTACATCTGAAGGGGCATTTCCTGCCGCTCAAGCATGCGGCGGCCCATTGGCGGGCCGAGTCCAAGGCGGGGCGGGAGGTCGTGGCTCGTGTGGTCAACACCAGTTCCGGAGCCGGGCTGTTGGGGTCGGTGGGGCAGGGTAACTACAGCGCCGCCAAGGCCGGGATTCTGGGGCTGACCTTTGTGGCGGCGGCCGAGATGGGGCGGTACGGGGTGCAGGTGAACGCGATTGCGCCTGCCGCGCGGACTCGGATGACGGAGCAGACCTTTGCGGGGCTGGCCGCGCTGCCTGAGGACGTCTCGCCGCTGGTGGTGTGGCTGGGGTCTGCGCCTTCTGCGGGGGTCTCCGGGCGGGTCTTCGAGGTCGAGGCTGGGCGGATCACGGTCATGGAGGGCTGGCGGGCCGGGCCCACGGTGGACAAGGGGGCTCGGTGGAGCCCTGCGGAGGCGGGGGAGGCGGCGTTGAAGCTGCTGGCTTCGGCGGAGGTTCCGGGGGCGGTTTACGGGGCTCAGTAGGAGGGGTGGGCGGCGGGCGCGGACGGTCTGTGTCGGGGTGGTTTGCGGTGGGTGGCAGGCGGCTGGTGGCAGGTGGCAGGTGCTTGTGGCAGGTGGCTTGCGGTGGGCGGCGGTTGACCTGGGGGTAGGAGCGAAAAGCCTGATTGCGTGGCTGGTGGGGGTGGGTGGTTGCGCGGACCTCCGTCTGTTTCGTTGCGGAGTGCGGGTGTTCGGTGGCTGGCTTTCCCCAATTGCTGTCAGTACGGGGCCCAGGGAGGTGGCTGCCGGTGATGGAAGAGGTGGGGGCAGGGCAAAGACAAAGAGCGCAGCGAGGGAAGGGGGCGGAGGGGGGAGGGGGCTGGAGGGGAAGTGCGGGCTCGGGGCGGGGAGGTGCGGGCCCGGCGGGAGGAGATGCGGGCTTGGGACGGGGAAGTGCGGGCCCGGCGGGGGGAGTGCTGGCCCGGGGTGGGGAGTGTGAGCTCGGGAGGGGGGAGACGTGAGCCCGGGACCGGGAGGCTGGGGCTAGCCGTGCGGAAAGTGGCGTCGAGGTGCTCGGTTTGCCCGTTAGGCGAGCCCCTTTCCCGCCACGAGGCGGCGGAGAGCAGGCTCTGGAGGCCTAGTGGGGGAAATGGGGCGCAATAGCGTCCCTTTTGTACTGGTTCTGTTGCCCCTTTTCCCCCACCAAGCCCCAACCCACCCTCCGGGCCCCAGCCCACCCCCTCCCCTCGCCCTCCGGGCCCGCGCCCTTCCCTCGCCCTCCGGGCCCCCGCCCACCCCCTCCGTCCCCTTCTCTCGCTGCGGTCTTTGTCTTTCGTCTTTGCCCTGCCTCCACCTCTTCCGTTGCCGGGACTTTCCCCCCTGGGCCCCGTACTGACATCAGTTGGGGAAAGCCAGCCAACCGAGCACCCGCAGCCAGCGACGAAAGAGACGGAGGTCCGCGCAACCACCCACCCCCACCAGCCACGCAATCAGGCAGTTGAGCAGTTGCCCCTACCCGGGAGCTAAATCGCCGCACGCGTCGGGCTGAAGCCCCGGCCCAGCAGACCCGCCAGCGTCGCGTACGAGTGGTTCCAGGTCCACTCCGCGCTGACCCAGTCGCGGCCCTTCTTGCCCATCTCGTGGGCCAGTTGGGGGTTGCGGAGGAGTCTGGTCAGGCGGTCTGCCGTCGCGGCGACCGAGTGGCCGTCGATGACGTGGCCGGTCTCGCCGTCGCGTACGGCGTCGGGGGCGCCGCCCGAGTCGCCTGCCAGGGTCGGGAGGCCGGCGGCGGCGGCCTCCAGGTAGACGATGCCCAGGCCCTCCACCTCCAGGCCGCGTCTGCGAGTCCGGCAGGGCATCGCGAAGGCGTCGGCGGCGGCGTAGAAGGCGGGGAGGGCGGGGTGGGGGCGGCCGCCTGCGAAGACGACCGAGTCCAAGACGCCTTCGGCGAGGGCCAGTTGGCGGAGTTCGGGGGCGTACGGGCCGTCGCCGACCAGGAGGAGCATGGCGTCGGGGACCGCCCGGCGGATCCAGGGCAGGGCCCTGATCAGCGTGTCCTGGCCCTTGCGCGGGACCAGCCGGGCCGCGCACAGGATCACCGGGCGGCGGCCCAGGCCGTAGCGGGCCCGCACCCGGCTGCCGTCCACGTGGGGGTGGAAGGCCGTGGTGTCCACGCCGGGGACCAGGCGTGCGGTCCGGGTCCCAGGCTTGAGTGCCGCCTCGATCGGTGCGCGCGTGCTCGCGCCCAGCCAGGTCAGGGCGTCCACCTCGGTGCCGATCCGGCGCAGCAGGCCCCGGGCGCCGGGGGTGCGGGCCCACCACACCTCGTGGCCGTGCGTGGTGGCCACGGCGGTACGGATGCCCGTCGTGCGGCGCAGCCTGCTCGTCATCAGGGCCAGCGGGGCCGCAGCTCCGAACCACACGCGGTCGCAGCCGTACCGGCGGGCCACGGACGCGGCGTGTGCGGTGGCCCGAGGGGTGGGCAGGAGGGTGCGCGCGTCGTGGCGGATCACCGGGTACGGGAAGGGTTCGTCGGGGGCCGGCGCGGCGGGGTTCGAGGTGAGGACGACCACCTCGTCGGGCGGGAAACGGTCGGCCAGTTCACGGACGAAGGTCTCGATGCCGCCCTGCCGGGGAGGGAAGTCGTTGGTGACGATCAAAGTGCGAGTGCGAGTGCGAGTGCGACTGCGACTGCTGGCGTTGTCCGTCATGTGAGGGCCTTCTCCCTGGCAGGGGTTGCGGCGGTGCTGGGGTGGTGCGGTGTCCGGTACGCCAGTGCGCCGAGCACCAGCGGGTAGACCAGGTAGCCGAAGCGGGTCGCCGGCATCAGGGCCATCGCCAGGCCGAGGCCGAGCGCCAGCCTGGCCGCAGCCGCCTGTGCCGTCCCCGGGGGCCGCACCACCAGCGACAGCGCGATCAGCAGTGCGACCACCGCGAGGAGCGCGAGCGCGATCACCGTGCCGCCGGGGACGTACGTCGCGAGCAGACGGCCGGGCAGCGGGCTCGCGGCTGGTGAGGTGATGTCGGTGAGGCCGAGGGGGAAGGCGATGACGTTCTGGTAGAAGCCGGACGGGTCGGCGAGGGCGAAGGGCAGGACCGCCGCCGTCGCGGTGGACAGGGCCACGGCCGCTTGGCGCAGTGCCGGCCGACCCCCGTGGCGTACGGCTATGAGCGCCAGCGCGACCGGAAGCGCGGGCCAGGCCGTCCACTTGAGCGCGGCGGCGGCGCCGAGCACCAGGCCCGCCCGGCCCGGCCGCCCCTGCCCGGCAAGTACGACGCCCAGGCACATCAGGCCGACCACCGGAAGGTCGATCCCGCCCACCGCCAGGGGCAGCGCGACCAACGGGCAGGCGAGCAGCCAGGTCCGGTGCAGGCCGGCCGCCGCGAGGGCCAGGGCGAAGGCGCCGCCCAGCCACCAGCGGGGGTCCCCGGGCAGCATGCCGAAGAGCGCCATGCCGGGGAGGTAGGGGTTGTAGTCGGCGACTGCCGCAGGGTCGGCGACGTACGGACTCCCGGTCGTGAGCAGCAGTCGGCCCGACCGCTCGACGACCGTGACCTCCAGCTGGCCGAGCCCGGCCACGACGAGACCGACGAGCGGCAGCACGACGGCTCCGACGAGCGCGACCGTGGCGGCGGCGGGTCCGGACACCGTGCGGCTGCCGGGGCGGGGTCCCGCCCTCCAGGCGGCGAGTGCCGCGGCCGCGTATCCCGCGCCCGCCACCAGCCCCCACACCCGGTGCGGCCCGAGGTCCGACACCGTCGCGAGGGTCAGGGCGACGAGCGCGCAGCCCGCCCACGCATACCGCTCGACGGGTCGCTCGGCGTACCTCTCGAAGTGCTTCCCAAGGTGCTCCTGAAGGCTTTTCCTCATGTCCATCGACGCTAGAAACCCGCAGGTCACAAGGCGTCAACCGAGGCTCCGCACCTGGGACTCAACCCGTGGCATGACATCCGGCGCGAGGCTCAACCCGTGCGGTGACGCGCGGGCCCGTTCCAGGACGGACCATGGACGCATGAGTACGTCCCTTCAGCAGCGGTTCCGTGCCTGGATCGCCGCGCCCGCCTACCCCTGGGTCACCGGCGGTGCCCTGACCGCCGGAGCCGTGGCGGAGCTGATCGCCTTTCCGGGGTCCGTGACGACGACGGTCGGGGTGCTGGTGTCCTCGGCCTCGCTGATGTGGCGGCGGTCGTTCCCGCCCGTCGCGGTGCTCACGGTCGCCGCCGGGCTCCTCGGGTTCGCCGGGGACGTCAACCTGTACGTCTCGATCATGGCGAGCGGGCTGATCGGCTGCTACACCCTCGGCCGGAACCGGGTACTGCACCCGGTGGTGACCGTCGCGGGCTTCGCGCTCGGCGCGCTGTGCGTGAACCTGGTGCACATCAACACCTGGTCGCGGATGGAGCTGCCGGTGCCCGCGCTCTGGGAGAAGGGATCGCTCAGCCTGTTCGCCGAGGCGTTCCTGCTGACCGTGGTCATCTTCGGCGCCGTCATGATGGGTGACGCGGTACGTTCCCGGGAGGAGTCCCGCAACGAACGGAACCTGGCCCAGGCCCAGTTGATCGCCATGGAGCGGCAGCAGGCCGCCGAGGCCGAGCGGGCCGCCATCGCCCGTGAGCTGCACGACATCGTCTCGCACTCGGTGTCGATGATCGCTGTGCAGGCCGAGAGCGCCACGTACACCACCCCCGGACTCACCCCCGAGGCCCGCGACGGCTTCCAGCAGATCGCCGCCACCGCCCGCTCCTCGATGGCCGAACTGCGCCGCCTCCTCGGCGTCCTGCGCACCTCTCAGGGAGACACCGCGCTCACCGCACCGCAGCCGACGCTCGACCACCTCCCCGAACTGGTCGAGCAGCACCGGGCGGTGGGCGGCACGGCCGAGTTGAAGATCACCGGGGAGCGGGTGGCGCTGCCCGCCGCGTGGGAGCTGTCCGCGTACCGGATCACCCAGGAGGCGCTGACCAATGCGCGCAAGCACGCGCCCGGCGCCCGTACGGTGGTGGAGATCGACTACGGTGCCGCCGCCGACCGGCTGCTCACGCTGCGCATCCGCGACGACGGTCCGGGACCGGGTACGAGTGCGGGCTCCGGCCCCGGTGTGGGGCACGGGCTGACCGGGATGCGGGAGCGGGCGGCCCTGGTCGGGGGACGGCTCAGTGCGGGCTCGGGCCCGGAAGGCGGATTCCTGGTGGAGGCGGAGCTCCCCTGGGGGTCCGGGTGACCCTCGTGGACAAGGAGTTGCGTGTGATCAGGGCATTGGTCGCCGACGACCAGGCGGTCGTCCGTACCGGCTTCGTGAACCTGCTCAACACGCAGGAGGACATCGACGTCGTCGGCGAGGCCGAGGACGGGGTGCAGGCCGTACGCATCGCCGCCGAGACCCGGCCCGACCTCGCGCTCCTCGACATCCGGATGCCGCACAAGAACGGCATCGAGGCGGCCCGCGAGATCCTGGCGGCGTCCGGTGGGGCGACGAAGGTGCTGATGCTGACGACCTTCGGGCTGGACGAATACGTGTACGACGCGCTCGCGGCGGGGGCAGGGGGATTTCTGCTCAAGGACGCGACCTTTCCCGAACTCCTGCATGCGGTACGGGTGGTGGCGGGCGGGAACGCGCTGCTCTCGCCCGAGATCACGAAGCGGCTGATCGGGGAGTTCGTGAGCACGCGTGCCTCGCGGCTGCCGGCGCACTCGGTGGGGGAGCTCACGGCTCGTGAGGCGGAGGTGCTGACGTTGATCGCGCGGGGGTTGTCCAATGCGGAGATCGCGGGGCGGCTCACCATCACGGATCACACCGTGAAGACCCACATCAATCGGCTGTTCGCCAAGCTGGAGCTGCGGGATCGGGCTCAGGCCGTGATTGTGGCCTATGAGTTGGGGCTGGTGCGGGTCGGGAAGTGACCGGTTCCTTCTTCCCCACCCCGCCCCTTCCCGTAAGACTGCCGTCGGCTTCGGGGCGGGTGCGGCATGTCGTCCGCGACGGTCACTGATGTCCTCAAACGCCGGACGGGCTGATCTGCCGAGCCCTGATTTGTCAGCCCGTCCGGCGTTTGAGGACTTTCGGGAAGGGGCGGGGTGGGGGAGAGTCTTTCCGGGCGGAGGTGGGGCCACCATGGACGCACTGTTCGTGGGACGCGAAGACAGCCTTGCGCGAATGAATGCCGCATGGGACCGGGCGAAGGGCGGCCAGCCCCAGCGCGTTCTCGTCGAAGGCCCGCCGGGCATCGGCAAGTCCGCCTTGGTCCGCCAGTTCCTCCGGCACACCCCCAAGCTGCTGCAGGCCGAGGGTGAGGAGACCGAGTCCGGCCTCGCCTTCGGCGTGCTGGAGCAGCTCTGCCCGCGCGGGGGCGGCTGGCCCGACCCGCCCGCCGCGGGCGCGGCCCTGATCGAGGTCCTGGACGAGGCGCAGGGCGGCGAGACCCCCGTCGCCCTCGTCGTGGACGACGCCCAGTGGGCCGACCACCCCTCGCTCCAGGCGCTCACCTTCGCCCTGCGCAGACTCCGCGCCGACAAGGTCCTCACGATCGTCGTCGTACGTGACGCCGCCGATGTCCGGCTTCCCGAGGGGCTGCGCCGGATGTTCACCGCGGATCCGGCGATCAGGGTCCGGCTCGAAGGTCTGGACGCGGCCGAACTCCGGCTGCTGAGCGGAGAGTTGGGCACCGGCAAGCTCACCACCCGGGCCGCGACCCGGCTGCGCGGGCACACCTCCGGCAACCCCTTGCACGTCCAGGCCCTGCTGGAGCAGGAGGGCCCCACTCTCCTCGACGCGCTGGAGCGGAGCGATGTCGCGCCGCCGGCCCCGAAGTCGTTCACCGCGCTCGTCCTGGGCCGCCTTGCCGCCTGCGGCCCCGAGGCGGCGGAGCTGGTCTGTGCGGCCGGCGTGCTCGGGATGCACTGCACGCTGGACGAGGCGTTCGCCGTCGCGTCCGGGGCGGAGGCGAGTGAGGTGGTCGAGGCAGGGGCGGCGCCGGGCGAGGCCGTCGAGGCAGGGGTGGTGCCGGGCGGGGCCGTTGCCGCGCTCGACCAGGCCGTGCGGCTCGGTCTGCTCGCCGAAGGCCCCGGCGACCCGCTCATCCGCTTCCCGCACCCCCTCGTGCACGCCGCCGTCTACCACCAGCTGGGCCCCGCCCGCAGAGCGGCCCTGCACCGCCGGGCCGCCGCCCTCGCCGGCGACGCGGAGCACCGGCTGCGGCATCTGGCGCTCGCCGCGAGCGGACCCGATGCGCGGCTCGCCACCGAACTGACCGCGCTGGGGCGGCAGTTCGCGGTGCGGGGAGCCTGGGCAAACGCCTCGGGGCGGCTGGCCGCGGCCGCCCGGCTGAGCGCGACCCCACAAACGTACGAGCAGAACCGGCTCGAAGCGGTCGAGTGCGGGGTGCTCGCCGGTGAGGTGCCGGACGTCGGTGAAGTCGCCCAGGAGATCGCCTCGTTCGCGCCGAGCGGCTGGCGCAGCTATCTGCTCGGGCGGCTCAGCCTGTTCGACCTGGACCGGGCCGAGGCGCTGCTCACCGATGCCTGGCACCGGTGCGACCCGGACGCGGAGCCGCTGCTCGGGGCCCGGATCGCCGGGCAGTTCGCCGCGCTGTACGGAAGCATGACGCGCGGCGCCGAGATGGCCGAGTGGGCGCAGCTCGCGCTGCGGCTCGCGCCCGACGACACCGCCACCGACATGATCCGCTACCTGGCGCTGACCGGCCGCGCGATGAACGGCGAGGCCCCGCAGGCGCTCGCCGAGCTCGCCGCCCGTGGCCCGCTGCCCGACCCCGCCGTGGCGGACCCGGCCCAGCTGGAGGAGCTGCTCGGCCGCGGCACGCTGCGCGAGTTCGCGGGCGATGCGACCGGCGCGGTCCGGGACTTGACCGGGGTCTTCGCGCACTGCCACGCCCGCGCCGCCTCCTTCCGCGTGGTCGCCGCGACCGGCCTCGCCTCCGCCGAGTACCGGGCCGGGCACTGGGACGACGCGAGCGTCCACGCCGACTTCGCGCTGTCCCTCGCCGCCGACACCGACCAGCCGCACGTCGCCCTGTACTGCCGGATGCTGTCCGCCCTCCTGCACGCCGCCCGCGGCGACTTCGCCAAGGCCCAGGCGCACAGTCACGTCCTCGCCGAGTACGCGCGCTTCGGCCACCTCAGCCCCACCCTCTGGGCGGCCCTCGCCGCCGCCCATCTCGCCCGCGCCCGCGGCGACGCGGAGGGCGTCGTCCTGGCCCTCGACCCGCTGCCCGGGCTGACCGGCCGCGGCGACCTGGAGGTACCCGGCGGCCTGCCCTGGACCTGGCTCCTCGCCGACGCCTGGACCGCGACCGGCGAGCACCAGCGGGCGGGCGAGGTCCTCGCACCGTATGAAGTACGTGCAGCCCAGAGCGGCCATCACGGCGCCCTGCTCCTCGCCGGCCGCAGCCGCGGCATCCTGGAGGCCGCGCGCGGCGACCAGGGCGCCGCCGAACGCGCCTTCCGCTCGGCGGCCCGGCACGCCGCGAAGACCGACGCCCCCTTCGACAGGGCCCTGCTGCACCTCGCGTACGGCCAGTTCCTGCGCCGCTCCGGCAAGCGCGGCAAGGCGGGCGACGAGCTGCGCCGGGCGCGGGAGCTGCTTCTGCGCCTGGACGCGGGCCCCGATCTGGAGCGCTGCGGGCGGGAGTTGGCGGCCTGCGGCCTGGAGCCGGGCGAGCGCCGCCCACGGGATGCCGCACTGCTGACCGCGCAGGAGCTCGCGGTCGCCCGCCTGGTGGTGGCGGGGCTCACCAACCGGCAGGTCGCCCGCGAGCTGGTGATCAGCGTCAAGACCGTCGAGTACCACCTGGGCCGGATCTACACGAAGTTCGGCATCGACTCCCGCACCCGCCTCGCGGCACGCCTGGAGCCCCGGGCCGAGCCCGAACCCTAGGGATTCCCCGGGGCCGGGACCCGGGGTGCCGAACTGGGTTGTTTCGTAACGTCGTTCGCGTCCGAAGGCACCAGGCAACCACGGGGGATGCAGCCGCAATGGACGAGAACAAGGACGTGCTCGACAAGCGGAGCGTGCTCGACAACAGGGGCGCGTCAGGAAGCCGGGGCGTGCCAGAAAGCTGGAGCGCGCCAGAAAACCGGAGCGCGCCAGAGAACCGGGGCGTGCTCGACTCCGTCGTCACCGACATTCCGCACGCCAAAGTCGAGGCCGTGACCGATCGCGTGGTCCGGGAGTTCCAGCTGGCCGCCGACAAGGTCGCGGCCCACCACATGTCACCCGCCCGCTACCCGATGCCCGCTGACCGGGCCTCCACCGAGCAGTTGCTCGCGCAGCGGTTCGCGAGGCTCTCGGACGTCTTGCGGAAGCAGGCCGCGGACCGCCTGTCCGCCGATCTGCGGACCACGACGGTACGCGCCGAGCGGCTCGGTGACCTGCGCAAGGTCGACCTGCGCTCCCCGGCACCGGTCGGCGCCCAGCTGAGCCGGCTGCCCTGGCCTGCCCGGCTCAGGTTCCCCGCCGCGGAACTGAGCAAGGTGCCCACGTCGCTGCTGCCTGAGGTGTACGAGGCGGCCCCGGCGGCAAAGGACGCGGCCCCGGCGGCAAAGAACGGGGCCCCGGCCGCATCCGAGGGGCGGCCGCGCAGGCTGGAGTTGCGGATCCACCGGGTCGAGGCCGTGGACACCACCGGCGAGTGGGGCAGGGACGACATCCACCTGGGCGGCACCGGCAGCGACGAGCACGGGGACACGTACCGGATCGCCCGGTTCAAGGTGCACGGCTTCCACGCCGGGGACGTGCTCACCTATGTGCCGCCCCGGCAGTTCCACCGGTTCAGCCTGACCGACGCCACGGCCTGCTTTCCCCGGTCGTACTTCGTGACGGTGGTGCTCGCGGAGGCCGACTGGGCCGGATTCGCGGACTACTTGAACAGGCTGCTCGACGCGGTGCGGGCGAGGCTCGTCGAGGCGCTGCGGAGCGCGACCGGCGAGGCGTTGCCGCTCGGCGGGCCGGTCGGGGTGCTGATCGGGATCGCCGTGGGCGCCGCCGTGAACCGCGTCTTCGACTACCTCGCGGACCGGTGGGGCGACGAGGTGTTCAAGCCCGTCACGGTCCGCGCCACCCTGCCCTCCCCGACGGCCCGCTGGGGCGGCGAAAGCCCGGTCAGCGGGCCACGGACGCTGGAGTACGGAGGCTTCGGCGGCAAGTACCGGGTCGTCTACGACTGGAGGTTGTGCGACTGAGCCGACAACTGGGCGTGTGAGCCGACAACTAGGCGCGTGAGCCGACAAGTAGGTGTGCGGGGGCACACGGCCGCCGTCCGTCAGCGGGAGAGACGGGCGGCGGCCCCATGTTGTCCGCAGCGGGAGAGACGGGCGGCGGCCCCACGTTGTCCGTCAGCGGGAGAGACGGGCGGAAGCCCTGCGCTGCCGCTCGGTCGCGCCGCGCATGAAGCGGAGCACGGTCTCCAGCTCGGCGGCGCTGAACTCCTCGTAGTGCTCGAGGACTTCACCCAGCCAGTCGTCGAAGAGCTCCGCCAGATCGGCCACCTTCTCGGGCCGGAACTCCACCAGCACCCGGCGCCTGTCCGTCGGGTGCTTGACCCTGCGCACGAAGCCCTTCTCCGAGAGCCGGTCGACCAGGCCCGTCACGGAGGCGGGCGCGAGCCCGGTGCGTTCGGCGAGCTCCTTCGCGGTGAGCGGGCCGTCGCGCTGCAGGAGGTCGAGGGTCTTGGTCTCGGTGGCGCTCAGGCCCTGCTTGGCGGCGAGGGCGCTGTGGAACATCACGGTGACCGCGCTGCTCTCGCGGCCCGCCTCGTTCAGCTCCTCGATGATCTTGCTCCGGTCGCGGCTCATGGGGTCACCGTAGCAAAAACTTCGTTCGCCCGAACGAAAGAGTTGCGATCATGCCGAGCCGCGTGCAACTCTTTCGTTAGTCCGAACGAAATAAATCTGACGCCCCTCGTCCGACATCCTCAGGAGCCGGAAATGTCCACCACCCTTGCCCCACCCGCAGCGGCCGCACCCCCGCACCCGCGCCGCTGGGCCGCCGCCGTGGTCATGATGATCGCCGCGCTCATGGACCTGCTCGACGTCACGATCGTCAACGTCGCCATCCCGTCCATAGGCCGCGATCTGCATGCCTCTGAGGGCGCCCTGCAGTGGCTGGTCTCGGCGTACCTGCTGGGCTTCGGCGCGACGCTGATCATCTCCGGGCACCTGGGGGACCGCTACGGCCGCAAGGTCCTGTTCCTCGCCGGTACCGCGGGCTTCGGCCTCGCCAGTCTGGCCTGCGGAATCGCCCAGTCCCCGGGGCAGTTGGTGACCGCGAGGGCCGTCCAGGGTGTGATGGCCGCGCTGCTGATGCCGCAGGTGATCGGCTCGTTCCGGACGCTGTTCCAGGGCAAGGAGCGCGGTGCGGCCTTCGGGATGTACGGAGCCGTCGCCGGGTTCGCCTCCGCGGTGGGGCTGCTGCTCGGGGGCGTGCTCACCGACGCGGATCTGTTCGGGTGGGGCTGGCGCTCGGTGTTCCTGGTGAACGTTCCCGTCGCGATCGCCACCTTCATCGCGGGCCTGATCCTCGTGCCGTCCACCAAGGAACGCTCCGCCGGACGCCCCGACGTCCTCGGCAGCCTGGTCCTGGCCGGGTCGCTGGTCGCGATCGTGCTGCCGCTGGTGCAGGGGCAGTCCAACGGCTGGCCGCTGTGGGGCTGGGTCTGTCTGGCCGCCGGTGTCCTCGCGCTCGTCGGGCTCGGCGTGGTCGAGGGGCGCAAGCGTTCCGGGGCGACGGTGCCGCTGCTGCCGGCGCGGGCCTTCAAGCTGCCGGCCTTCTCCCTCGGCGTACTGGTCCAACTCCTGTTCTCCGTAGGCATGCAGGGCTTCTTCCTGGTCTTCACGATCTGGCTGCAGGGCAGTGAGGGCTACACGCCGATGCAGGCCGGTGTGCTGACCGTGGCCTTCTCGGTGGGCGGCTTCCTGACGGCGCCGGTCGCCGATCCGCTCGCAGTGAAGTTCGGGCGCCTGGTCCTGGTCGCGGGCTCGCTGCTGATGGCGGGCGGCTTCGCCTGGGTCTGGCAGGCCGTGGCCGCCTCGACCGAGGCGCACACCGGGGCCTGGCCGCTGGTGCCGGGGCTGCTCGTCGCGGGTGCCGGGCTCGGCTTCCTGGTGGTGCCCCTGGTCAACGTCGTCCTGTCCGCCGTGCCCGGTGACATCGCGGGCGGCGCCTCCGGGATCTTCTCCACGGCCCAGCAGTTCGGCGGTGCGCTCGGCGCCGCGATCATCGGCACGATCTTCTTCGGGCACGCCTCGGACGGTCTGACCCACGCGCTGACCACGGCCATGCCGTGGGTGGCGGCGGGCTTCGGGCTCTGCGCGGTGCTCTGCCTGGCGCTGCCGAAGAAGGCGATCGCGGCGTACGAGGAGTGAGCGCCGGAGGCGTCAAGTCCCGTACGGCAAGAGGCGGGTGGCCCCGGAATTCCAAGGGAATCGATTTCCCTCGGGATCCGGGGCCACCCGCCGTTCCCTTCGCGGTACGTCCCCTCAGTGCGCGGCGTCCGCCGACGCCTTGAACCGGGGGATCAGCAGATACACCGCCACCGCCGCCGCGACGAGGACCCCGCCCGTGACGGTCATCGACACGTCGAAGGCCCTGGTGAAAGCCGAGTTGGCGGCCTGTGCCAGCGGCTCGCCGACCTCCGCCGGCAGCTCCCGCGCGGCCTTCGCGCCCTCGCCGATCGAGCCGCGCGCCTGCTCCAGGGAGGCGGCCGGCGTCCCTGCGGGGGCCTGCAGCCAACTGCCGTAGAGCGCGGCGACGACACTGCCGATGATCGAGATGCCCAGTACGTTGCCGAGCTCCAGGGCGGTCTCCTGGATCGCCGCGGCCCGCCCGGCCCGCTCCGGCGGTGCCGCCGACATGATCACGGCGACGGCGGTGGCCATCACCAGCGCGCAGCCGACGCCCGCCACCGCGAACGAGATCCCGACCAGGGTCAGTTCATCGCCGGGCAGGGCCGGAACGAACAGCGAACCGCCGAGCAGCAGCAGGCCGAGGGCCACCGCCGTACGGGCGTACAGCCGTTGAAGGATCTTCGGCGTCACGAAGCCCATCAGCAGCATCGCGGCCCCGAGCGGCATCAGCCGCAGGCCCGCCGACAGCGGCGACATGCCCCGCACGATCTGGAACCACTGCGACCCCAGATAGAGCAGCGCACCGAGCACCACGGTGACGAGGAGATACGCGACCAGCGCCGCCGAGAACGACCTGATCCGGAACAGGCCGACGTCCATCAACGGGTCGGGGAGCCCGAGTTGGCGCCGTACGAAGTACGCCATCATGACGAGCCCGAGGACCAGCAGACCGCCGGACTGCAGCTCGAACAGACCCTCCTTGCCGATCATCTTGATGCCCTGCACGAACGCCGCCATCCCCAGGAAGGAGATCGCCACGCTCGGCCAGTCCAGGCGCGTGGCGGACGGCGTCGACGACTCGGGCAGCAGCTTCAGCGAAAGGACCAGCGCGGCCAGCGCGACCGGCACGTTCACCAGGAACGCCGACCGCCACCCGAAGGCCTGCACCAGCGCACCGCCCACGACCGGCCCGATGGCGCCGCCCGCGGCGGCCATGGTGCCCCACACGACGATCGCCGTCGTACGTTCCTTGGCGTCGGCGAAGGCACCGCGCAGGATCGACAGGGTGGACGGCAGGATCATCGCCCCGCCGACCCCGAGCAGCGCTCGGCTGACCACCAGCATCACCGGGGTCGGGAAGAGCACCGCGAGGACCGAGGCGGCGGCGAAGACCAGCAGTCCCAGGTTGAACAGCCGCTTGCGGCCCGTGCGGTCGCCGAGCGCGCCCATCGTGATGAGCAGGCCGGAGATCACCAGCGCATAGGCGTTCACGATCCACAGCTGCTGGATCGACGACGGCCCGAGATCCTCGATGATCTTCGACATGGCGGTGTGCAGGATGGTCGCGTCCATGACGACCATCAGGAGGCTGAGGCCGAGCACCCCCAGGATGCGCCAGCGGTTGGCGTGCACCGTCGGATCGACGGAGGTCGTGGTGGTGGGTGCGGTGGTCATGTCTTCCTTGCCTTGCTCTTGTGCGCTTCGTTGTTCTCGTGCGCCTCGTGCGCCTCGTCGTTCCCGTGCGCCTTGTTCTTGTGCAGTACGTGGTTCAGTACGTCGGTCAACTCGCCCTCGGACGGCGGCTCGTCGGCTATCAGTGCGTGCAACAGCAAACCGTCGGTCGCGGCGGTGAAGGACTTCACGGCGAGCGGGTCGCCGGTCAGGCCGGCCCCCACGGACGCGATCAGATCGGTCCACTTCCGGGCGGCCGGCCGCAGCGCGGGACGGCGGGCGGCAAGCAGCGTCAGCTCGTAGCAGGCGATCGTGTGCGCCCGGTCCTCATACAGGTCGCGCAGCATCCGCCGGGCCACGTCCGCGGTGCTGTCGGCGCCGTCGAGCTCGCCGCGCAACTGCTCCGCGTACTCCTCGGCGGAGCTGGTCAGCGCGGCCACCAGCAGGTCGTCGATGCTCTTGAAGTGGTACGTCCCCGAGGCCGGCGGCAGTCCCGCCTCCTTGGCGACCGCCCGGTGCGTCACCCCGCCCACGCCGTCTTGGGCCACGACCCGCAGGGCGGCCTCGACGAGCAGCCTGCGGCTGCGCAGGCCGCGTTCCTTGCGCCCGTCCATGGTTCACCCTCCGTGCTCAATGCCGCTTGATCCGGCTACGTACAGCCAGCTTCTTGGACAATTGTCCCATAACTTTCGCAAACGTGCCCGGAGAGGAGGAATGGGGCTGCTTCAGCCTCGGGGGGCCGTGCCCCGCAGGCGGTGCCTGGCGCGCTCGTCCTCGATCAGGTCGATGGCCTCGTGGGCGGTGGCGTACGCGTAGCTGTCGGGGTCGGCGTCCGAGAGCAGCCGGGCGAGCGCCGCCACCGCACGCGGGTCCTGGCGGCGGGCGAGCCCCTGTGCGGCCTCGGCGGCGACCGTCGGGTCGGGGTCGTCGAGGCGGGCGGCAAGGGCCTCGCGGACCGGCGTCGCGTCGGCGGGGGTGCGGGCGAGCCCGGTCGTGGCCCAGTCGCGGACCTCGGAGTCCGGGTCGCCGGCCAGGGCGATGAGCGCGTCCGTGGCCGCGGGGTCGTCCTCGGCCGCCAGTGAGTGCAGGGCGAACGCGACCCGGCGGCGCACGGCCGGCTCCGGGTGTCCGGCGTGCCGCACCACCTCGTCGACCGAACCGGAATGGCCCTGGTGCGCCAGCGCGAGCAGCAGCGACTGCAGCAGCTCCGACTCGCCCTCGGCCCCGGACGGCGCCTCGCGCACCGCCTCGCACAGGGGGCGCAGCAGGCCCAAGGTGCGGTCCTTGAAGCCGAGTTGGGCCAGCACGTCCACCGCGAAGGTCCGCCGTCGGACGTCGGGGGAGCGGGTCAGGGCGGCCGCGGCCTGGAAGGTCACCTCGTCGGCGCGGCGCTGGAGTTCGGCGACGCACGCGAGCCAGTTCTCGTTCTCGGGGTTGTTGAACGGCAGGGCACGGTCGAGGAGTTCACCGAAGGGGGTGCGCAGGCCGAGCTCGTGCTCAAGGAGTGTCGCGATCGCGCCGTGGCCGGTCTGCTGCTCGCGGCCGGTCCAGGTCCCGCCGTCCCTGAGCAGTTCGACGACCAGCGTGATGCCCTCGCCCTCGGCGACCCGCCGTACGACGGTCTCGTACGTGTCGGGGGCCTCATTCTGGGCCAACTCCCGGGCCACTTCGGCCACCAGGTCCTCGCGGCCGAGCCAGCGCCGGGCTTCGTCGAGTGCGGGCCGCAGCTCGCTCGCCCCGTGCCGCAGGAGCGCCTTCACCGTGTCGAGGGAGCCCCGCCGGGCGGCTGCCACGAGCGGGGGCCGACCGCCGGGTACGGCCAGGTCGGGGTCGGCGCCAGCGGCGAGAAGGGCCTCGGCGGCGGGGGCGTGGCCGAGCTGGACGGACCAGGCGAGGGCGGTGAAGCCGAGGAGTTCGGTGGCGTCGGGGCGGGCGCCTGCGGCGAGCAGGGCGTGGACCACCTCGGTGTGGCCGCCGCAGGCTGCTCCGCAGAGGGGGAGGTCGGTGCCGGAGCTGAGGCGGCTCGGGTCTGCGCCTGCGGCGAGCAGGAGTCTGGCGATGCCGGGCTCGTTCTGCACGGAGGCGAGGTACAGGGGGGTCTGGCCCTCGTTGTCGGTGGCCTCGGGGCTTGCCCCGGCCCGCAGGAGTCCCACGACGAGGTTCTCGTCCCCTGCGTATATCGCGCCGAACAGCTGCGTGACCAGGTCCTTGCTCATGCTTCGAGGGTCGCTCGGGGGTGGGGTCGGGCGCAAAACAATTCCCCCACCCCGCCCCTTCCCGAGATCCTGCGGAGCTGTGTCCTCAAACGCCGGACGGGCTGATTTCATCAGCCCGTCCGGCGTTTGAGGACACAGGGGGGCTAGGGGCGGGGAGGGGAGAAAATCACGTATCGCACTCCAACACCGACCGGCACAACCCGCACCGGGCCCGCACCCGTCCCCGCACAGGCACCCTGATCTGCTGGAAGCAGGCCGGGCAGGGGAAGGACACCCGGGTCGCGGGTGACGTGTCGAAGGAGTAGCCCGGGCCGGGCAGGCCCTGCCGGCGCTCCTTCGCGTAGCGCCGCCGCCCCGCCCAGCCCGCCGCGCTCAGCGGGGGCTGCTGCTCGTCGCGGTCGGCCTCCGCCCGGCCCTTCGCGTACGCCGTGTACGCCTGGGGGCTGGTGAACCAGATCGAGGGGTCCTCGCCGAACACCCGCGCCCGCTTGGCCAGGACGTACCCGAACTCCTCCGGCGTGAGATAGCCCAGCTTCTGCGAACTCGCCCCGTCCTCGCGGTAGGCGTCCAGGAGCAGCCAGCCCGCGCCCAGATAGGTGGTGGCGGTGTCCGTGAGGATCTCGTTGTCCCGGGTGCCGGGGAAGGCGAGGCCCAGGCGGTGCAGATAGACGTGCATGACCTCGTGGGCGAGGGCCGCGCCGATGTCCTTGCGGTGGTTGCGGAAGCGGTCGTTCAGCTCGATGAAGTACTCGGGGCCCGCGGTGAGTTCGACGTTCGCCGCGTGCTCCATCCCGCGGAAGCTCACGATCATGCGGGCGTCGGGCAGACGCAGGTGCTGCACCATGGTGCCGGCCACCCGGGCCACCCCGAGGTGCAGGTCGTCCTGGTCGCAGAAGGCCACGTCGGCGGGGGCGACGCTGGCGTCGAAGGTGTGGACGGTGTCGTACGAGAGCCGCTTGTAGAGCGCCGTGATCGCGGCCCGCACCGTGTCCAGGTGGGGGAAGCCGTGCACGACCGGTCCGCTGTCCGCCACTCGCGTACCCCCTGGGGTTCGGCCAACCGGCCTCCACTGTACGGCGGTTGATGGCGGTAGGTCCCGCGGGTATTGGCCGGAAACCGACCCTTGCCGACCGACCGTTCGGCCCCGCATAATCCAGCGACGCCCTGGCAGGTCCATGCCATCCCCCACTGTCTTGAACCGGGGGCGGTGGGTCTGCCTGCGCGTTTCCAACCCCCCACGGAAGGAAGAGCGTTGAAGAACCCCTTTGGTTCCTTCAAGCGAGCAGCGGCCATCGGCGCGATCACTCTCGCCGCGGCCAGTCTCCAGCCGATCGCGGCCCAGGCCGCCGGGAGCGACCCGTCCCCCACCGTCGTCGGCGGCACGCCCGCGGCGCAGGGCGAATTCCCCTTCATGGTCCGTCTGTCGATGGGCTGTGGCGGCTCCCTGTACGCCAAGGACATCGTCCTGACCGCCGCGCACTGCGTGGACGGCTCGGGCGACAACACCTCGATCACCGCCACCGCGGGCGTCGTCGACCTGGAGAGCTCCGACGCGGTCAGCGTGAAGTCCACCAAGGTCCTGCAGGCGCCCGGCTACAACGGCACCGGCAAGGACTGGGCGCTGATCAAGCTGGAGAAGCCGATCGACCTGCCCACCCTCAACATCGCCAAGTCGGACGCCTTCAACAACGGCGACTTCACCATCGCCGGCTGGGGCGCCGACAAGGAAGGCGGCGACCAGCAGCGCTACCTGCTGAAGGCCAGCGTCCCGTTCGTCGACGACGCCACCTGCAAGGGCGCCTACCCCGGCCTGGTCGAGAACGAGGAGCTGTGCGCCGGCCTCGTCGACGAGGGCGGCGTCGACACCTGCCAGGGCGACTCGGGCGGGCCCATGTTCCGCAAGGACGACTCCGACCAGTGGGTCCAGGTCGGCATCGTCAGCTGGGGCGAGGGCTGCGCGCGCCCCAAGTTCCCCGGGGTCTACACCGAGGTGTCGAACTTCGCGGCGGACATAGAGAAGGCGGCGTCCGAGCTCTGATCCCCCTGATCATGCTTTGACCTGCCGTTTCAGGCTCCACGCCTCGTACTTCCGGCCGAACGCGGTCCCGCGCTTGCGGGCCGGAAGTATGAGGCGGCCCGCCGCCCCCGGTACGTAGCGTGAACAGTGGCTTCGCAGGGCCGGATCAGAGCGGCTCCGGCCCTGCGGCCTCCTCACGTCGTGGCCATATCGGGAGCGGGGGCTCCTCCCAGCGGTTGCGACCCGCCCCACGCGCTAGTCCCATGGTGAGAACACTGGACGGCAGCAGAGGCAGGCGGGGCAGCACATGGCGATCACGGTGGTCATCGCGGACGACCAGGAGATGGTCCGCACCGGCTTCCGCATGATCCTGGAGAGCCAGGCCGACATCGAGGTCCTCGACGACGTCGTCGACGGCGAGGCCGCCCTCGACGCCGTACGCCGCCTGAACCCCGATGTCCTCCTCCTTGACATCCGCATGCCCAGGCTGGACGGCCTGGAAGTCACCCGCCGCCTCGCCGCCACCGGCAACGAACGCCCCCGCATCGTCATCTGCACCACCTTCGACCTCGACGAATACGTGCACGCCGCGCTGCACGGCGGCGCCAGCGGGTTCCTCCTGAAGGACGCCAGCCCCGCGATGCTCGTCGAGGCCGTACGCGCCGCCGCGGTGGGCGACTCCCTCGTCTCCCCGGCGATCACGGTGCGGCTGCTGCGCGAGATGGCCCCCGCCGCCGACCGCAAGGCCGAGGCCAAGAAGCCCGCCGAGCCGCTCACCGAACGCGAACGCGAAGTCGTCCGCTGCCTCGCCCGTGGCCTGACCAACAACGAGATCGCCGCCGAACTCTTCGTCTCCCTCTCCACGGTCAAGACCCACCTGGCCAATGTGCAGGCCAAGCTCGACGCCAGGAACCGCGTCGAGATCGCCGCCTGGGCCTGGGAGAGCGGACTGGCCGCGAGTACCCCGTGAGCCCTTTGGGGTGTGTCTCGTGAGCCCCGTCGCCACCTGGCTGGGCCGGCACCGGTCGCGCGTGGTGGCCGCCAAGCTGTCCCTCGCCGCCGTGCTGATCTTCCTCGTCGCCTTCGAGGGCTTCGCCCTGGCCCGGCAGCCCACCGCGCCGCACGGCCTCGTCGCCTTCTCCGGCGTCGTGGTCTGTCTGTGCGCGGTGCCGTGGAGCGGGGCGCCGCTCAAGGTCCGGGCCTGGCTCGCGGTCGTCGTGTCCTGGGCGGTCACCGTCTTCCTGATCGCCGGCGACCGGCCGCTCAGCGTCTGGGGGATGGGCGAGTCCGTCGCGCTCCTCGTCCTGCTCACCGGCGTACTGCTGCGGGCCCCCGCCCGCTCGGCGGCGGTCCTCGGGCCGCTGCTCGCGCTCGCCTGTGTGGCCGCCCCGGTGCGGGACGCCGAGCCCGGCCGGTTCACCATGCTCTTCTCCGTGCTGACCGCCGTGGTGACCGCCTTCTCGCTGCTGCTGCGCGCCCAGTCCGTGCAGCGCGTACGCGATCTGCAGGCGGTACGCAGCGCCGAACGCCTCGAACTCGCCCATGAGCTGCACGACCTGGTCGCCCACCACGTCACGGGCATCGTCGTGCAGGCCCGCGCCGCCCGCTTCACCTCCGTCTCGGCCGAGAAGGCCGCCGAGACCTTCGCGCGCATCGAGCGCGCCGGGGACGAGGCGCTCGGCGCGATGCGCCGCCTGGTGCGGGTCCTGCGCGAGGGGGAGGCGGAGACCGAGCCGGTCGCGGGCATCGCCCAGATCCGCGAGCTCGCCGACAACTTCTCGGCCACCGGGCCGCCCGCGATCCTCTACGTCGAACCGGGCCTGGAGGAACGCGTTCCCGCCGACCTCGCGGTCACCGCCCATCACGTCGTCCGCGAGGCCCTCACCAATGTCCGCAAGCACGCCGCGGACGCCACCGCCGTACGGATCGGCCTGCGCGCGAGGCCCGGCGGCCCAGGGCGTGTGTCGGACGTCCCTCCTGCCCCGCGACGCCTGGCACGCGCCCCCAAGCTCTCCGAGCAGGGGGGACCCCCTCTCGCCGCACCGGGCGAAGACCCAAGTACGTCCGGCCCATCGATGGGGTCCTCCGCCCGGCACGCCGAGAGCACGCACCGACTGCAGACACCAGCTGCTCCGCAGCGGGCGCAGGGCCCGCCCTCCGGGCGGACGGAGGGACGTCCGACACACGCCCTGGAGATCCGCGTCGCCGACGACGGCTCCAAGCCGGCCCACCTGAGCGAGAAGTCGCGGGGCGGCGGGTTCGGCCTGGTCGGGCTGCAGGAGCGGGTCACGGCTCTTGGCGGGGAGCTCACGGCGGAGCGGTCGCCCGGGGGCGGCTGGGAGGTTCGGGCGGTACTGCCGTACGAGGCGTGATCAGGCACGTACCGCCAAATCCCGCACCCACTGCGGCGGATCGCACACTAAGTCCAACACCAGCCCCACCTTTGTCCATGGGCCCGGCGGCCCCACAGCGCCCATCGTGACGGCCACGGAAATCCGTCCCGAGAAGGGGTGCGCAGTGCAGCCGTCGACAGACACACAAGGACCGAGCCGCCGAGCGGTCGTCGCCACGGGAGCCGCCGCCGGGGCAGCCCTCGCGCTGGGCCTGACCGCAGGCCCCGCAGCGGCCGCGGCCCGTGCCGCGGGCGAGGCGACCTTGCGCTCGCCAGACCTCGAAGTGCAGGTCGACACCGCCTTCCCGCGCATCGTCCGCTACACCGACCGCGCCTCGGACGCCGTCCTGCACGGCCAGCCGGACCCTGTCACCTCACTCCTCGTCAACGGTACGGCGTACACCCCCAAGGTGACCTCGGAGCCCGCCGACGACCACATCTCGTACACCCTCGCCTTCGACGGCGGCACCGCGATCCAGGCCGAGATCCGCGTCGAGGGCCGCAAGGTCCACTGGCGCATCACCAAGATCACCGACACGGACGCGCTGCGCGTGGGCACCCTGCAGATCCCGTCCCTCGCCTTCCTGTCCGTACGCAGCGACCAGCTCGGCGCCACCCTCCTGGCCGCCAGGATCCAGCTGGACAAGGCCAAGAGCGGCGACACCCTCGTCAAGGTCGCCGCCGACACCCCCGCCGAGGCCGCCACCGGCTGCGCGTACGCCGTCGTGGCGCACGACGGGCTCGGCGCTGCGATCGAGACCAACACCGTGTACGACAAGCCCGATTCGGCCGCCGGAACCACCTGGGAGAACGGCCGGCTGTGGCGTACGACCGTCAAGACCGACGCGGGCGTCGAGGCGCGCCTGGCGGCCGGCCAGTGGACCCACCGGGCCGCGACCTCACCCGTCGCCGCCACCGATCCGCTCCCGCAAGCCACGGTGATCATCACCGGCGACCGGAACGGTGACGGCAAGGTCGACTGGCAGGACGCCGCGATCGCCTACCGCGACATCATGGTCACCCCGCTCGGCGCCGACGGCCAGCACCTGCGGGTCGTCCCGCACATCCCGTTCAACTTCGCCTCGCAGGCCACGAATCCGTTCCTGCTCACCCTCGACCACGTGAAGCGGATCTCGCTCGCCACCGACGGACTGCGCCAGTACACCCTCCTCAAGGGCTACCAGTCCGAGGGCCACGACTCCGCGCACCCCGACTACGCGGGCAACCCCAACAAGCGCGCGGGCGGCCTCGCCGACCTCAACACCCTTGTCCGGGAAGGCAAGAAGTGGGGCAGCGACTTCGGTGTGCACGTGAACGCCACCGAGTCCTACCCCGTCGCGAACGCCTTCTCCGAGACCCTCGTCGACAAGACCAACGAGCAGTGGGACTGGCTCGACCAGAGCTACCGCATCGACGCCCGCCGCGACCTCGTGTCCGGGGACATCATCAAGCGCTTCGCCGACCTGCGCGCCGAGACCGACCCGGCTCTCAACACCCTTTACATCGACGTGTTCCGCGAATCCGGCTGGAACTCCGACCGCCTGCAGCGCGCCCTGAGCGACCAGGGCTGGATCGTGACGACGGAGTGGGGCCACGGCCTGGAGCGCTCCGCGGTCTGGTCGCACTGGGCCACCGAGACCGACTACGGCCCCGACACCTCACGCGGCATCAACTCCCAGCTGATCCGCTTCATCCGCAACCACCAGAAGGACGTCTTCGCCGACAAGTGGCCGACCCTCCTCGGCATTCCGCGCACCGGCAACTTCGAGGGCTGGGTCGGCAAGACCGACTGGAAGACCTTCTACGACCTGATCTGGACCGAGTCGCTGCCCGCGAAGTACCTGCAGGCGTACCCGATCAAGTCGTGGTCGGCGCACGAGATCACCTTCTTCGGCGCGACGGGCACATCCGTGTCGGACGAGGGTGGCAAGCGTGTGATCAAGTCGGACGGGCGGGTGGTCTACGACGACGGCCGCTACCTCCTGCCGTGGGAGCCCCGCAAGGCCACCGACCCGCCGAAGCTCTACCACTACTCCGCGAAGGCCGGCACCAGCACCTGGCAGCTGCCGCGCGGCTGGTCGGGACTGCGCTCCGTCGCCGTCTACCGGCTCACGGATCAGGGACGGGCGTACGTCGCCGAAGTCGCCGTGCAGGGCGGCAAGGTCAGCCTCAAGGCGGCCGCCGGCCAGCCCTACGTGATCTACCGCTCCCGCGTCCCCGCGGCCGGCGACCCCGACTGGGGCCAGCACACGCCGCTGCACGACCCCGGCTTCAACTCCGGTTCCCTGAAAGGCTGGCAGGTGTCCGGGCCCGCCTCCGTGAAGCTCAGCGCGCTCGGTGACTACGAGCTGGTGATCGGCTCGGGCGGGGCGGCGGCGGTCGGCCAGCGGTTGTCGCGGCTCGCGCCGGGCACGTACGCGGCGTCCGTGCAGGTCGAGGTCGGCGAGAAGGCGGGCCAGACGCGCAAGGCGTCCCTGGAGGTGCGGACCGCCGACGGGGTGCGCGCGGAGAACTGGACGTCGACGTCCACCGCGGGCAACTACGTCGCGGCCGACCGCAAGCACGGCACCCGCTTCCAGCGCATGTTCACGTACTTCACCGTCCCGGAGGGCGGCGGCCCCGTCGACCTCACGCTCCGGGCGGCGGCCGGGCAGGCTCGGGTCCGCTTCGACAACGTCCGCATCGTGGCCGCGCGCCGCTCCGCGAAGGCGGGCACGGTCGTGTACGAGGACTTCGAGTCGGTGCCGCAGGGCTGGGGCGCCTTCGTCAAGGGCGACTCGGGCGACGTGACGGACCCGCGCACCCACCTCGCCCAGCGGCACGCGCCGTTCACGCAGCGGGGCTGGAACGGCAAGGCGATCGACGACGTCATCGACGGCTCGGAGTCACTCAAGTCCCGTGGCGAGAACGGCGGGTTGGTGTACCGGACGGTGCAGCACACCTGCCGTTTCGAGCCGGGGAAGAAGTACCGGGTGTCGTTCCGGTACGAGAACGAGAAGGCGGAGCAGTACGCGTGGGTGACCGGGGTGGACGCGCCGGCTTCGCGCGAGCTGTCCTCGCAGCCGCTGCCGGTGGCCCTCGACCCCACGGTGCTGTCGTACGAGTTCACGGCGCCCGCAGCGGGGGAGGCGTGGGTCGGCCTGCGGAAGGTCGGGGACGACGGCGTGGCGGAGTTCGTGCTCGACGCGTTCGAGGTGCGGGAGATCTAGTCCCCTCCCCTCCCCGCCCCTTCCCGAAAGTCCTCAAACGCCGGACGGGCTGATTTCATCAGCCCGTCCGGCGTTTGAGGACAGTCTTTGAAGCCGTCCGTAGGACTTTCGGGAAGGGGCGGGGAGGGGAAAGAGCCAAGCCCTGCGAACCCGCAACCCTCACGCGCCAGGCCCACCGGCACGCCTCGACGAGGCGCTCGCCCAGCGCGGCGACAACCCCGAGACCCTGGCCGTCCTGCACCAGATCCACGAGGAACTGCGGGACTTCAACAAGGACATGACCCGCCTCAACGCCCTCACCGAGGACCAGGTCAAGTCCACCGTGGAGAACCGCAAACTGACCGCGATGACCCTGATGTTCGTCATCCCGTCGACGTTCGCGGCCATCCCGGGCGCCAACTTCGAGCACCTCAACGAGTACGGCTTCGACAACTTCTTCGCCCTGCCGATCCTCGTCGGCCTGGTCGTCGCCGCCGCGCTCGGCACCTTCGTGTGCGTCAAGAAGAAGGGGTGGCTCTGAACGGCCACTTCGCATCGGTACCGCCCGCGGCGGCCGGGACACGGGGCGAAACCGCCCCGAACCCGGCCGCCGCAGCCGTAGCCGACCGGTAGGTCACTCCCCGCGGACCCGCAGGGCCCGCGCCAGGTCGTCCACCTGATCCACCAGCTTCCGCTGCAGCGCAGGCACCGCATCGCCCGATTCCAGGCAGGCCTGCCCCAGCGCCACCGCATCCGCCGACACCGCGTACTCCGGGAACGCGTACCGCCCGACCACGGTGGCGATCGCGGGACCGCGCCGTGCGGCCACCGCCACCGCGTCCGCGTAGAACCGCGACACGTACTCCCGTACGAGATCGATCTGCTCGGGCTGCCAGAAGCCCTGCGCGGTAGCCGTCAACAGGTAGTTGGACAGCGGCTCCGCGCCCTCCGACTCCGCGAACATCGCGTCCCAGGCCTCCCGCTTGGCCTGCGGATCCGGCAGCGCGGCCCGGCACCGCGCCGCACCCTCCTGCCCGGTCGCGGACGGATCCTGCGTCAACTCGGCCTCGATCACCGCGTCGTCCGTCGCGCCGAGGACGGCGAGCCGGCCCAGGATCCGCCAGCGCAGCTCCGGATCGAGCTCCGGGCCGCCCGGCACCGACCCGGAGTCGAACCAGTCAAGGATCGTGTCCGGCTGCGCGGCGGCCGCGATGAAGTGACGTACGGCAACGAGCCGGAGCCCCGGGTTCGAGCCGTCCTCGGTGCGCCGGATCAGATCCCGGCACAGCTCGCTGAGCAGGGCGAGCGCGGCGGGACGGTCCTCCGCGGGGAGGTAGCGGTCGGCGAGCTGCGTGGCCGCGAAGGTCAGGACGCCCTGGACGAGGGCGAGATCGGTCTCCTCCGGGAGGTGCGCGCGGGCCGTCTCCAGGTAGGCGAACGGCTCGAGCTCACCGTCGCGCACCATGTCGCGCAGCGCGTTCCACACCAGGGCGCGCGTCAGCGCCTCCGGGATGCCGGACAGGCTGCGCAGGACCGTCTCCTCGGACACCTCGTCGAAGCGGACCTTCGCGTAGGTGAGGTCACCGTCGTTCAGCACGATCAGATCGGGCCGCCGCCCGGGGTGGACCTCACGGGCGTCGCCCTGCGGGACATCGACCTCGAAGCGTTCGCGCAGCACCAGCGTCCGGCCGTCCACGAGATCACGGTCGTACGCCCCCACACTGATCCGGTGCGGCCTGCTGCCCTCCTGGCGCACCTCGAGCGTCCAGCCGCCCTCCTGCTCCACGACCTCGGGCGTCAGCTTGTCCACCCCGGTCGTCCCCAGCCAGACCTCGGCCCAGCCGTGCACGTCCCGATCGGTCGCCGAGGCCAGGGACTCGATAAAGTCCGCGAGAGTCGCGTTGGCGAACTTGTGCCGTGCGAAATGGGTGTTGATGCCCGCGAGGAAGTCCTTCTCGCCGATCCACGCCACCAGCTGACGCAGCGCGGACGCGCCCTTCGCGTAGCTGATCCCGTCGAAGTTCAGATCCGCCGTCGCCGTGTCCGGCACCAGCTCCGGATCCGGCGCGACCGGGTGCGTGGAGGGCCGCTGGTCGGCGTCGTAGCCCCAGCCCTTGCGGGCGACCGCGAAGTCCGTCCAGGTGTCCGTGAACCGGGTCGCCTCGGAACACACCTGGTAGCCCATGTACTCGGCGAACGACTCGTTCAGCCAGATGTCGTCCCACCAGGCCAGCGTCACCAGGTTCCCGAACCACATGTGCGCCATCTCGTGCGCGATGACCATCGCCCGCGTCTGCCGCTCGGTGTCGGTGACCGCCGAGCGGAACACGAACTCGTCCCGGAAGGTCACCAGACCCGGGTTCTCCATCGCACCCGCGTTGAACTCGGGCACGAAGGCCTGGTCGTAGGAGTCGAACGGGTACGGCTCGGCGAACTTCTCGTGGAACTTGTCGAAGCACGCGCGCGTGGCGTCCAGGATTTCGTCCGCATCCGCGTCCAGGTACGGGGCGAGGGACTGCCGGCAGTGGATCGCGAACGGCAGACCACGGTGCTCGGTGCGCACCGAGTGGTACGGGCCCGCCGCGACCGCCGCCAGATACGTGGAGATCCGCGGCGTCTCGGCGATCTTCCACCGGCCGCCGCCCAGCTCCTGGGCAACACCGTTGCCGAGCACCGTCCACTGCTCGGGCGCCTTCACCGTCAGCGCGAAGACGGCCTTGAGATCCGGCTGGTCGAAGGCGGCGAACACCCGCTGCGCGTCGTCCATGCACAGCTGCGTATAGACGTACGTCGCCCCGTCGGTCGGGTCCGTGAAGCGGTGCATGCCCTCACCCGTGCGGGAGTAGAGCATCGACGCGTCGACGACCAGCTCGTGCTCGCCCGCCGTCAGGTCCTTCAGGGGAAGCCTGCTGCCGTCCAGGGAAGCGGTGTCCAGCGGCGAGCCGTCGAGGGTCGCGGAGCGCAGCGCGGCGGGCTTCAACTCGACGAAGGAGTCCCCGGCCGTGCGGGCCGTGAAGCGGATCACGGTACGGGAGTCGAAGGTCTCCTCGCCGACGGTCAGGTCGAGATCGACCTCGTACCGCCGGACGTCGAGGTGCCGGGCTCGGGTCTGCGCTTCGTCGCGCGTCAGTACGGACATGAGGACATGCTGCCCGATGCGGGGCGCAGCGCACAGGGGGGCCCTGCCCCGGACCCCTTCGGCCCGCTCGGGGTCGCTCGCGGGGCGGCACGGGGACGCCTCGGCAACGTAGGCTCCATGACCATGACCACGAGCAACAACCCCGCCGTCGACGAGTCCGTACGTGCCGAGCTCGGCCGGCTGCGCGACAGCATCGACAACATCGACGCCGCCGTCGTGCACATGCTCGCCGAGCGCTTCAAGTGCACCCAGCAGGTCGGCCACCTCAAGGCCAACCACCACCTGCCGCCCTCCGACCCGCAGCGCGAGGTCCAGCAGATCGCCCGCCTGCGCGGCCTCGCGGAGAGCGCGAAGCTCGACCCCGCGTTCGCGGAGAAGTTCCTGAACTTCATCATCGCCGAGGTCATCCAGCACCATGTGACGATCGCGGACCAGAACGGCGAGTGACACGGGCCGGGGCAGGGAGCGTGTGACGCGGACCCCGGACCGGGAGCCTTCCGGGTCCTACGTCGCCACCTCGGACCCCGACCGCAGCATGGGCGGATCGTCCGGATCCGGGATCTGCTGCGACCAGCCGCCCGGCACCGCCCGCCCCTGCTGCTCGCGGAACCGCACCGGGGCCACGCCCACCCTGCGCGTGAACAGCCGCGAGAAGTACGCCGGGTCGTCATAGCCGACCCGGCGCGCCACCGCCGCCACCGGCAGCTCCGTCGCCGCGAGGAGCTCCTTGGCCCGGCCGAGCCGGATGCCCAGGAGGTAGTCCTTGGGGCTGCAGCCGGCCCCCCGCCGCACCGCCGTGCGCAGTTCGGCCGGCGTCATCCCGTGCCGCGCCGCGTGCTCGGCGACCGACAAGGGCTGGAACGCGTCCCGCGCCAGCGCCCCGAGCACCGGGTCGCCGTCGGGCGCGATGTCGGCCCGGGCCCGCCGCAGCGCGACGAGCAGCTCGTGCACGGCCGCCCCCGTCTCCACCTCCAGGAGCGGGTTGCCGCGCCGCGCCGCCCGCGCGATCCGGCCGATCGCGGCCCGCGGCCCCGCCGCGTCCGACAGCGCGACCACGGGCCGGTCCGGCTCGATGTAGCCGAGTTCCGTGTACGTCGTCGTCGCGGGTCCCGTGAAGTCCACGAAGGACTCGTCCCAGCCGCTGCCCGGGTCCGCGCCGTAGTGATGCTCCACGCCCGGCAGGATCCAGATCAGCGCCGGCGCCACCACCGGCACCCGCCGCCCGTCCGCCGCCCTGAACCAGCCGCTGCCCGCACTGATCACGATCGCCACATGGTGGTCCAGGACCCGCGGCCCGACCGTCGGCAGCGCCCCGTGCTGCAGGCCGACACCGAGGCAGACCAGGCCGAGACGGTGGTGGACGGGGCTGGGAGTGAAATAGCGCATCCATGTGTGGTACATGAGCGGTTTTGCCCCTCTCTGTTCATCGGCTGGCCCAAGTGGTGCCCAAAGTTGCGTCCAAACAGGAGCGATCTTTGTCCATGGACCGGCCCATGACCAGAGGGCGAAGGTAGAGGCGCAGGTCAGGGACGAGACAAGCAGCTCAAGCACGAGACAGGGTGGGGCGGGACCATGGGTGAATTCGTGATCGGGGAGGACGACTTCGAGCTGGACGGGCGTCCCGTGCGGCTGCTGTCCGGCGCGCTGCACTACTTCCGCGTCCACGAGGACCACTGGACCCACCGGCTCCGGATGCTCCGCGCGATGGGCCTCAACTGCGTCGAGACGTACGTCCCCTGGAACCTCCACGAACCCCGCCCGGGCCAGTACCACGACGTGGCCGCCCTCGGCCGCTTCCTCGACGCCGCGCACGCCGAGGGCCTGTGGGCGATCGTCCGCCCCGGCCCCTACATCTGCGCCGAATGGGAGAACGGCGGCCTGCCCCACTGGCTCACCGCAAAACTCGGCGCACGCGCGCGTACCCGCGACCCCGAGTACCTGCGCCCCGTCGAAGACTGGTTCCGCGCACTGCTGCCCCAGATCGTGCCCCGCCAGCACGACCGGGGCGGCCCCGTCCTCATGGTCCAGGTCGAGAACGAGTACGGCTCCTACGGCTCCGACCACGCCTACCTGCGCCACCTCGCCGACTTCCTGCGCGCGCAGGGCATCACGGCCGCGCTGTTCACCTCGGACGGCCCCGAGGACCACATGCTCACCGGCGGCTCCCTCCCCGGCGTCCTCGCCACCGCCAACTTCGGCTCCCACGCGCGCGAGGGCTTCGAAACGCTCCGCCGCCACCAGCCCAAGGGCCCCCTGATGTGCATGGAGTTCTGGTGCGGCTGGTTCGACCACTGGGGCGCCGAACACGTCGTACGCGCCCCCGAGGACGCGGCCTCCTCGCTCCGCGAAATCCTCGAATGCGGCGCCTCCGTCAACATCTACATGGCCCACGGCGGCACCAACTTCGCCGGCTGGGCGGGCGCCAATCGTGGCGGCGACCTCCACGAAGGGGCACTGGAGCCCGACGTCACGTCCTACGACTACGACGCACCCATCGACGAATTCGGCCGCCCGACACCGAAGTTCTGGGCCTTCCGCGAGATCCTCGCCGAGTACGCGGACGGGCCACTGCCCGAACTCCCGCCCCAGCCCGCCGTGTTGGGGGAGCCGGCCTCCGTGTCCCTCTCCGCATGGGCGTCCCTCGACGAGGTCCTGACCGCACTCGGCGGCGAGGAACACGAGTACGGGGCTCCGCCCACCTTCGAAGACCTCGACGTCGACCGGGGCCTGGTCCGCTACCGGCTGACCGTGCCCGGGCCGCGCCGCCCGTACCCGCTGAGCGTGCGGGGCCTGCGGGACCGGGCCGTGGCGTACGTCGACGGGGCCTTGGCCGGCGTCCTCACCGAGGCCTCGCCCTCCCTCGCCTCACCCGTGCCGGGCCCGGCCTCCGTGGACCTGTGGGTCGAGTCCCTCGGGCGGGTCAACTACGGGCCCCTGGTGGGGGAGACCAAGGGCATCACCGGGGGAGTCCTCCACGAGCGGCAGTACCTGCACGGGGTGCGGGCGCAGGGCCTGCGCCTCGACGCGTTCGACGACGCGGACCGGGTCCGGGGTCTCGGGGCCCGCGCCGCCCTGCCGGGTGCGGCCGGGCTCTACCGGGGGGCGCTCACGATTCAGGGCCCGGGGGACGCCTCCCTCGAACTCCCCGGCTGGACACGGGGGTTCGTCTGGGTGAACGGGTTCAACCTGGGCCGGTACTGGTCTGCCGGGCCGCAGGGCGCGCTGTACGTGCCGGGGCCCGTGCTGCGGTCGGGGGCCAATGAGGTGTGGGTGCTTGAACTGGAAGGGGCCGCGTCCGATGCGCGGGTAGTGGTGGGCTGAGACTTCTTCGTCCCCTCCCCGCCCCTTCCCGAAAGTCCTCAAACGCCGGACGGGTTGACAAATCAGCCCGTCCGGCGATTGAGGACGAGGCCGAAGGCCGTTATCCAGGCGGGGGTCCGGGGGCGGCAGCCCCCGAGTCGCCGTCAGGATTTCGGGAAGGGGCGGGCGGGGAGAAAACACCCCCCATACCACCTCACCCCAATTCCAACTCACCTTCTCCGCACGGCAGTACCACTTTCGAGTTCGCTCGTTGAGGACTCCGGGCGCGCCACCCGAGCCAAACGACAGGCTGGCCGCCCAAGGCCCACGCGCACCCGAAGGACGCCCAAGACATGAGCACGCCCCCGCCGCTGTCCGGCGGCACCCCAGGCCCCGACGCCCTGCGGCCCCTGCTCAGCACCGTCCTGGACGCCCTGCGCGAAGGCGCGACCCAACGCCGGGGCCCCCTCCCGAGCGGCGGCCCCGACGCAGTCCGAGCCCACGTCGAGGCCACCCTCAAAGAGGCAATCCCCGCCCAGGGGTTCGGCCCCGACGAAGCCCTCCACACCCTCACCCGGCTGGCAAGCCAAGGCGCCGCAGACCCCGCCCACCCCCTGTGCGTGGCCCACCTGCACTGCCCGCCCCTCGCCGTCGCCACCGCCGCCGACCTCGCCGCATCCGCCCTGAACCCCTCCATGGACTCCTGGGACCAGGCCCCCGCCGCCTCCGCGCTGGAAGCACTCGTCACCAAGGCCCTCGCCCAGGAGATCCACCCACAGGCCGACGCCCTGATCACCACCGGCGGCACCGAGGCCAACCAACTCGCCCTGCTCCTCGCCCGCGAGAAACACGGCACCGTCCAGCTCCTCACCGGCGAGAACGCCCACCACTCCCTGCACCGCGCCGCCTGGCTCCTCGGCCTGCCCGACCCCGTCACCATCCCCGCCCCGGCCGGAGCCATGGACCCCGCCGCCCTCGACGAGGCCCTCACCGACTTGAGTCCTCGGCGGCTCCGCCGCGGGCACGGCCCCATGCTCGTCGCCGCCACCGCGGGCACCACCGACGCCGGCCTCATCGACCCCCTGCCCGACATCGCCGACCTGTGCGAGGCCCACGGCGCCCGCCTCCACATCGACGCGGCGTACGGCGGCGGACTCCTGTTCAGCCCCACCCGCCGCAGCCAACTCGACGGCCTCGACCGCGCCCACACCGTCACCCTCGACCTGCACAAACTGGGCTGGCAACCCGTCGCCGCAGGCCTCCTCGCCGCCCGCGACCCCGCCGACCTCGGCGTGCTGAACCACACCGCGGACTACCTCAACGCCGAGGACGACTCCGAAGCGGGCCTGCCCGACCTCCTCGGCCGCTCCCTGCGCACCAGCCGCCGCCCCGACATCCTCAAAATCGCCGTCACCCTCCGCGCCCTGGGCCGAGAAGGCCTCGGCACCCTCGTCGACCAGGTCTGCGCGCTCGCCGCACGGTTCGCCGAGCTGATCGAGGAACACCCCGGATTCGAGCTCTACGACCGGCCCGGCATCAGCACCGTCCTGTTCCGCCCGTACGCCGCGGACGACGCCCAAGTCGCCGACGTACGACGGAAATTGCTCCACAACGGAAAGGCCGTCCTCGGCCGCGCCCGCATGGACGGCCGACTCTGGCTCAAGGCCACCCTGCTCAACCCGCACACCCAACCCGGCGACCTCGCCACGCTCCTGAAACTGGTGGAAGGAAACACCGTCCGATGACTGCGCAGCGCACCAGCGCCCCCACGCCCCCCACCCCCGAGGAACCCCACGACCTGGTGGGCGTCGGCATCGGCCCCTTCAACCTGTCCCTCGCCGCCCTCGCCCAGCCCCTCGGCCAGATCACCACCGCCTTCTACGAGCAGCGGCCCGCCTTCCACTGGCACCCCGGCCTCCTCATCGACGGCGCCACCCTCCAAGTCCCCTTCCTCGCCGACCTGGTGACCCTCGCCGACCCATCCAGCCCCTGGTCGTTCCTCGCCTACCTGAAGTCCATCGACCGGCTCTTCCCGTTCTACTTCGCCGAGCGCTTCCACATCACCCGCGCCGAATACGACGCCTACTGCCGCTGGGTCGCCGAGGGCGTCCCCGCCCTGCACTTCGGCCACCAGGTCGACGCCGTCCGCTGGAACGGCGAACGCAACCTGTTCGAAGTCGACTTCACCCAACTCGACGCCGACGGAGAAGCGGAGGCGCTCGGGCGCACGTACACCCGCAACGTCGTCCTCGGCGTGGGCACCACCCCCTACATCCCCGAACCCCTCAAGCCCCTCGCCGAAGCCCCCACCGTCCCGGTCATCCACTCCGCGGACTACCTCGACAACCGCGAACGGCTCCTCGGCGCCGAACACATCACCGTCATCGGCTCCGGACAGTCCGGCGCGGAAGTCTTCCTCGACCTCCTCAAGGCCCGCCCCGAAGGCCGCGAAAAGATCCACTGGCTGGCCCGCACCGAAGCGTTCGCGCCCATGGAGTACTCCAAGCTCGGCCTCGAACACTTCACCCCGGACTACACCCGCTACTTCCACCAACTCCCCGAAGCCGTACGCGACAAGCTCGTCCCCCAGCAGTGGCAGCTCCACAAGGGCATCGACGCCGACACCATCGCCGCCATCCACGACGAGCTCTACCGGCGCACCCTGCACGGCGGCTGGCCCGACGCCACCCTCACCCCCGGCGTCTCCGTCCGCACCGCGGGCCGCGTCGCCACCACCAAGGTCGAACTCCACCTCGAGCACCTGCAGCAGGGCACCCGCTCCCGCCTCACCACCGACGCCGTCGTCCTCGCCACCGGCTACCGCGAACGCCCCCTCGACCAGATGCTCGCCGGCCTCGACCCCTACATCCGCCGTGACAGCTCCGAGCGCCCCCGCATCGACGACCAGTACCGCCTCGTCCTCGACCCGAGCGTCACCGGCTCCATCCACGTCCAGAACGCCGAACGCCACACCCACGGCGTCGGCGCCCCCGACCTCGGACTCGCCGCCTGGCGCAGCGCCGCCATCCTCAACTCCCTCACCGGGAAAGAGCCCTACCCGCTGCCCGAACGGACGGCGTTCACCACCTTCGGCCTCACCCCGACCGGCGCACCCGGCCAGGACCCGGCAGGGCAGCGCGGCACCCTCGTACAGCTCAAGGGCTGACCGGCGCCAACCGCCCGATCTCCGCCACCACTTGACGGCTCCGCGGGCACGACCACACGGCCGTGCCCGCACGCGTCCCAGGACTCAGCGGATGCGCATCCGGATGCTCGGGACACTCCGGCCACACCGCCGCACGCCCCGCACCCCACAGCGCCTCGACCGCCCACTCCTGCGCCTGGTCCGCCAGCTCCGCGCTCTGCTCGGCCCGGTCGGGCGACCACAGCACCGACCCCACGCTCCTCCCCGTGCCATCCGGCGCGAGCAACCAGACCCCCGGCTCCTCATCCCCCTCGGACGGCCGCACGACCGGCGCCACCGCGCACGTCGCGGTCAAGTCCCGCACCACCGGACCCAGCGCGGCGGTGATGTCCTCAACAGTCGCAGGCACATACGTCATGCCCCCATTGTCATCACCGCCGCATCAAGAGGCCATCAGAAAACCGGCACACCGTCCCGCGTCAACTTCCAGTCCACCGAGGCGAACTGCGCCGGATCCACCGTCCCCTTCGCCTTCACCCACGAAATGATCGTGTTCCGGATCTCGTCCGAATTCACGAACACCTGCTTCGCACCCGGCACATGCGGGAAGTTCCCGCCACCACTCGCCCGATAGTTGTTCACCGCGAGCACGAACTGCGCCGCCGGGTCCAAAGCCTTCCCGCCGAACTGCAGATTCACGATCCGCGAACCCACCGCCTTCGCGATGTCGATCTCGTACGTCACCCCGTACACGGCGTCATAGTTGTAATCCGGAATGTTCTCCGCGTTCGTCAGCTTCGCCGGATCCACCGGACCACCCGCGGGCGTCTGCACGTAATAGCGCGCCGAATACTCCAGATAGTCCTTCAGCTGCGCACCCGTGATCAGCCGCGCCTCAAGGGTGTTCTCGAACGGATACAACCCCGCCGCATCCTTGATCGTCACCTCACCGGCCGGAATCCCCGCCGTCCGCGAGAAACACGACGCCTGCGACAACACCGGAAGCGCCGCATACTCGCCACCCGCCAACGCCGCCTTCACCGTCTCCGCCTGCACATGGCTGATCAGATCGATGATCGGCACATCCTTGAACGGGCCCTCCGCCGTCGACATCGCCGCCGTCGACGTACCGATCACCTGGTTGACGTACGCCACGACCTTCTTGTGCTCATCCGCGAGCAGCCCCGTGATCTTCGGATCCTCGGCAACCGTATTGGAATTCAGGACCTGCGCGCCGACCTTCTCCACCGTCCAACGCCCCTTCGACCACACCAGATCGAAGTCGAAAAGCGTCAGCCGCTGCCCCCACTTGAGCGGCTCCGAAAGGACAACCGGCTTCCCGGTCTCCTTGTTCGTCACGAAATACTCGGGAATCTCCGTGTGCGCATGACCCACCAAAATCGCGTCGATCCCCGGCACCTGCTCCGCGACCAGACCCGCCGCATTCTCTATGTACGGCAACTGATCACCGTAAGAAGAAGTCCCCGAAGAACCACTGTGCGCGGACACGATCACCACATCCGCACCCATCGACCGCAGCCTCGGCACCCACTTCGCCGCCTGCTCCTCCAGACCCGGGAACACCATCTTCCCCTGCACGTTCGCCTTGTCCCAGATCGCAATCCCAGGGTTGGTGAGACCGAGCACCGCCACCTTCACATCACGGCCGTGCGGCGTACGCAGCCGATGCATGCTGTACGGCGCGAACGCCGGCCGGTTCGTCTTCGCATCCAGCGCATTCGCCCCGAGCAGCGGGAAGTCACACTGCTCCTCGAACTTCCGCAGCACCGGAATGCCGTAGTTGAACTCATGATTGCCGAGCGCCGCCGCGTCGTAATCGATCGCATTCATCGCCTGCGCCATCGGATGCACCGGGCCCTTGGCGGCCGTGATCGGATCGACCTTCGCGTAGTAATACGACAGCTGCGTGCCCTGAATCGTGTCGCCCGCATCGATCAGGAGCGTGTTGCGCCGGCCCTTCTCCTTACGGATCTGGTTCACCAGCGTGGAGATCTTCGCCAGGCCCACATCGTTGTGCGCCTTGTCGTCGAACTCCTTGTCCGTGAAGTAGTCCCAGTTGAAGACGTTTCCGTGCAGATCCGTCGTGCCCATCACGGTGAACGAGTACCGCTTCTCCCGCTTCTTGGGCGCGGCCTGGACGGTCGCGGCCTGCGCGGGCGCGGCAGCGACACCGGTGGCCGCCAGCGCGACCCCCGTCGCGGCCGACGTACCCAGAAACGTCCTTCGGTTGAGCGGCATCTCGTCTCCCTCATGAGCGGGCATGTGATCGAACAACGCGCGTAGATTCTGTACCGGGCGCCCCACCCCGCAACACCCTTCCCCGGTTTCGATCTGATGACTGCCCGCTGTCGCACCCGAGTGCAACAGTGGCCGTACGCCACCCGGAGGAGCCCCGCCACCATGACCGAACCCACCAACGACCCCACCGCAGACCCCACCCCGCACACCCCCTACGGCACCCCCGCATCCCCCCGCGTCGCCGTCCGCGGCGAAGCCCACCTCGAAGTCGACCCCGAAATCGCCCGCATCGGCATCACCGTCTCCGCCCGCGGCACCGACCGCCGCACCGCACTCGACGACCTCACCCGCCGCAACACCGTCGTCCTCGACCTCATCAAGACCTACGGCGACGCCTGCGAACGCCTCGAAACCGGCACCATCTCCATCAGCCCCGAACTCCACAAACACGGCCGCGGCGAACGCATCCGCGCCTACCACGGCCGCGTCCACATCAGCGCCGAACTCACCGACTTCACCGCACTCGGCGAACTCATCACCCGCCTCGCCGACCTCGACCTCACCCGCGTCGACGGCCCCTGGTGGGCCCTGCGCCCCGACTCACCCGCCCACGGCGAAGCCCGCCGCAAAGCCGTCCAAGAAGCCGTCCAACGCGCCCGCGAATACGCCGAAGCCCTCGGCACCAGCCTCGACGCCCTCATCGAACTCGCCGACATCGGCGCCGAGAACGCCGGCCCCCTCACCTTCGAGGCACAGTCCAGCCCCAGGATGATGCGCTCCGTCGCCTACGGAGCCGCAGAAGACGCCGGAGCCCCACCCCTCGACCTCGAACCCGAACGCCAAACCGTCTACGCCCAAGTGAACGCCCGCTTCACCATGCACCCACCACAGCTCTAGCACGACCAAAGGGAATTGCTCAGCGAATGCTCATCGGAGCACCCCTGCGCACAATTCAACACTTGTCAATAACCCTTCACGCAAAGGTTGTTGAGTAGTCACCCCTCACCAATTCTCTACCCACCGGTAAGGCCTAGGCTCGAAGACATGCGCCGAGCAAAGATCGTCTGCACCCTGGGCCCCGCCACCGACACCTACGACCAGATCAAGGCCCTGGTCGAAGCCGGAATGGACGTAGCCCGCTTCAACCTCAGCCACGGCACCTACGCCGAACACGAGGTGCGGTACCAGCGCGTCCGCCAGGCCGCCGAAGAGACGGGCCGAAGCGTCGGCATCCTCGCCGACCTTCAAGGCCCGAAGATCCGCCTCGGACGCTTCAGCGAAGGACCCGTACTACTCGAACGCGGCGACGACTTCACCATCACCACCGAAGACGGCATCCAAGGCGACCGCCAAACCTGCGGCACCACCTACGACGGCCTCCACACCGACGTCACCGCAGGCGAACGCATCCTCGTCGACGACGGCAAAGTCTCCCTCGAAGTCACCGCCGTCGACGGCCCCCGCGTCCACACCACCGTCATCGAAGGCGGCATGGTCTCCGACCACAAAGGCCTCAACCTCCCCGGCGTCGCCGTCTCCGTCCCCGCACTCTCCGAAAAGGACGTCGAAGACCTCCGCTGGGCCCTCCGAACCGGCGCCGACATCATCGCCCTCTCCTTCGTCCGCAGCGGCCGCGACATCGAAGACGTCCACCGCATCATGAAGGAAGAAGGACGCCGCCTCCCTGTGATCGCCAAGGTCGAGAAGCCGCAGGCCGTCGAGAACATCGACGACATCGTCGCCGCCTTCGACGGCATCATGGTCGCGCGCGGAGACCTCGGCGTCGAAATGCCCCTGGAACAGGTGCCGATCGTCCAAAAGCGCGCCATCAAACTCGCCAAGCGCAACGCCAAACCCGTCATCGTCGCCACCCAGATGCTCGACTCGATGATCGACAACTCCCGCCCCACCAGGGCCGAAGCGAGCGACGTGGCCAACGCCGTCATCGACGGCACCGACGCCGTCATGCTCTCCGGCGAAACCAGCGTCGGCAAATACCCCATCGAGACGGTCAAGACGATGAGCCGCATCGTCGAAGCGGCAGAAGAAGACATCCTCGCCAAGGGCCTGCCCCCACTCACCGAACGCAACAAGCCCCGCACCCAAGGCGGCGCCGTCGCCCGAGCAGCAGCAGAGATGGGCGACTTCCTCGGCGCCAAATACCTGGTCGCCTTCACCCAGTCCGGAGACACCGTAAAGAGGCTCTCCAGGTACCGCTCGCCCATCCCACTCCTGGCCTTCACCCCCGACCCGGCCACCCGCTCCCAGCTCAACCTCACCTGGGGCGTGGAAACCTTCCTCGGCCCCCACGTCGAATCCACCGACGCCATGGTCGACCAGGTCGACGAGCTGCTGCTGAAGTACGGCCACTGCCAGAAGGGCGACACCGTCGTCATCACCGCCGGCTCCCCGCCCGGCGTCCCCGGCTCCACCAACCTCGTACGCGTCCACCACATCGGCGAGGACGACAACCCCGACAACTAGCCCTGGGCTATGGGTAGTTGGGCCTACGGAGTGACGATCGCGAACATCGGATCAGGCTTGTCCAACACGCCGAGCAACCTCGGCAACAACGAGGCATCACCCTCGACCTTGATATCGCCAAGCCCCTTGCCCCCGAGCAAGGCAAGCAACTGAGGCTTCGACATCGTCAGCGCGACCCCGGCACCGGGGTCGCGCTTCGTCGTACTCCGATACGTCAACACCCCATGCACCAACCGCAGATGCCACACCTTGCCGAGCGACGGCAGAGCCCAGTCCATGGTGATGCGCTCATCCCAGGCTTTGGGCCCGTTGACCCGAATCGCCACCGAATCAATGAGCTGCTCGATGGACAGAGCCATGAGGAAATCGACACCCGTCGTCGAGGTGTCAGGCGCCTTCACGCCTTCACGCAGCTCTTGCGCCCCGGTGAGATAGAAGTTCCGCCACACCGCGTTCTCACACTTGTACGCCAACTTCTCGTACACCCCGGCCAGTTCACCCTTCGCCCGCCTGTCCTCCGGGCGAGCGAACACACAGTGATTCAACAACGTCGCCGCAAACCGCAGATCCCCCTCGGCCGCGAAACGCCGCGCCTTCGACACCGTGGCCCGAAGCCCACCCATCGCGCGTACGTACCGCTTGGCCTCCTCGACCGGCGGATGCTCCCACAAGTGGGCCGGATTGCCGTCGAACCACCCCATGTAACGCTGATAGATCCCCTTGACGTTATGACTGAGAGACCCGTAATAGCCATGATTGGCCCATACGTCGCCGAGCGCAGGCGGCAACGCGATCTCCTCCGCGATCTCCCGCCCCGTCAGCCCCTGATTCATCAACCGCAACGTCTGATCATGCATATACGCGTACAGATCACGCTGAGCCGACAACAATTCCGCAATCTGCTCGCCGCCCCACGTCGGCCAATGATGCGAGGCAAAAGCCACATCCGCCTTCCCTGAGTAGAGATCGACGGACTCCCCGAGATAGTGCGCCCAGGCTCGCGCATCCCGCACCTGCGCACCCCGCAACGTAATGATGTTGTGCATCGTGTGCGTCGCGTTCTCCGCCATGCAGACGGCGCGGAGGTCGGGGAAGAGAAAGTTCATCTCCGCATGCGCCTCGGTGCCGGGCGTCATCTGGAACTCGATCCGGACGCCGTCCAGCGTCTCCGTCTGACCGGTCCTGGTGACGTACCGCGTGGGCGCGATCAACCCGATCGTGCCGGTCGATATCAACTGGCCAAGCCCACAACCCACTTGCCCCTGGGGACCCTTCGGCAACTGAGCGCCGTACATGTAGACCGAACGCCTCGCCATCGCCGTCCCCGCGTACACGTTCTCGGAGACCGCGTGCTCCATGAACCCCTCGGGGGCGAGGACGGGGATGTCGTCTCCCGGCCCGTCTGGGAGTACCCCTCGGCAGCCACCGAAATGATCCACATGCGGATGCGTATAGACGAGCGCGGTCACTCTCCGCTCACCCCGGTGCTTCCGATACAGCCCCAGCGCGGCGGCCGCAGTCTCCGCTGAAATCAGCGGATCGATGACGATGACACCCTCGTCGCCCTCCACGAGCGTCATGTTCGACAGGTCGAGCCCACGCACCTGATAGATCCGGTCCGCCACCTTGAACAGGCCCTGCTTGGCCGTGAGCTGCCCCTGCCGCCACAAGCTCTTGTGCACGGTCTTCGGGGCCTTGCCCTGGAGGAAGTCATACGCGTCGTTGTCCCAGACGACCCGCCCCTTGGCGTCCTTCACAACACCGGGCTCGAGCTTCCCGATGAACCCGCGCTCGGCGTCCGCGAAGTCGCCGGCGGCGGGCGGGCTCTGGGGCTTGCCCTGAGCGTGGGCGGTCCAGGGGTTCAGGGCGATGGCGGCAGCTGCGGCGCCGGTGGCGGTGACGAAACCGCGTCGGTTGATAGGGCTCATGGCCCGCATTTCACGGGCCTCGCGGGGGCAGATCAAGGCTTGGGGCGGGAATTGGGAGGGGTCCCTGGTGGGGGTGGGGGGTGGCTGTGACGTGTCACAGGGTGGGGGTCAGCATTTGGGGCCTAGGCGGGCTTCCAAGAGGGCGATGGATGCTTTGCGGGCGATGGAGACCGTCTGGGCGGCGCGGCTCTGGTGGAGGGACTTCCATTCGACAGCCAGCTTGTCGAGTGTGTCCGTGAAGAGCCGCATGATGTCGACGGACGTGTTGGTGAAGAAGTACCGGGGGTACTCGTAGCGCTTTCGCTCGCCTGCGACGACGCGGGTGGTCCAGTTGGTGATGCGGCAGCCGTCGGAGTGGTAGAGGCCGCGGATGAACTCCCAGGGGTGCGCGTCGACGATGCGCTGCTGCCAGGGCTGGAGCGCGATCGTTCGGTTGTGCTTCTTGCCGGGACCGTGCTGCGGGAAGAGCGTGGGCCAGTGACGGTTGTAGCTCGTCACGGTTACGCAGCCTTCCCGCTGAAGGATGTAGACGCCGACTTCGGGTCGAGTAGCGGTAATCGCCTCCCGGCACAGTTCGATGAGCCCGGGGTAGGCGTCGGCGCACACGATGCGGAGGTAGTAACCACCGTTGCGGTGTGGGCTGAGGCACCCGTCGCCGAGGTAGAGCCCCAGGAGGTAGGAGTACGCCGCTTCATCTGCGGGAGGTCCCGGATCGGGGGCCAGCATGCGGGGGAGCGGTTCGATGCGGTCTTGCCAGGAACGGATCGCGGCGCGAGATATCCCGGTTTGTTTGCTGACGGAGTTCAAGCTGCGGCCTTGAGCGACGAGAGCGAGTGCCCGTCTCCGTGTGCTCGTGTCGTACATGCGCACGAGCCTTGCGGGCTCATGGCTGTCACGAGGCAGGATCAGGCCGATGTCGCGAGATCAAGTGAACCTGATCAATTCGCGCGTGACCTTGGAATTGAAGGAAAAGTGCCCCAGGTGGGATTCGAACCCACACTGTCCGCTGTTTGAGAGCGGCCTCTCTAACCAGTTGGAGTACTGGGGCCTTAGAAAGGAAGGGGAAGCTCCTCCCCTTGCGTCACCACCTTACCGCAGCTAGGTAGGCTCTTGGGAGCAGTACCTGCCCCGCAACTAGGAGCCCTCGTGACCGCCCCCGACGCCACCCCCACCCCCGACGACGACAAGTCGCACGTACCTCCGCTCACGACCCGCGTCGTGATCGCCGAGGACGAGGCCCTCATTCGCCTCGACCTCAAGGAGATGCTCGAGGAAGAGGGCTACTCCGTAGTGGGCGAGGCGGGCGATGGTCAGAAGGCGATCGAGCTTGCCCGGGAGCACCAGCCGGACCTGGTGATCCTCGATGTGAAGATGCCCGTCCTGGACGGCATCAGCGCGGCCGAGAAGATCACGGAGGAGGGCATCGCCCCGGTCCTGATGCTCACGGCGTTCTCCCAGCGGGATCTCGTCGAGCGGGCGCGTGACGCGGGTGCGATGGCGTACCTGGTGAAGCCGTTCAGCAAGGGTGATGTCGTACCGGCGATCGAGATGGCGGTGTCGCGGTACACGGAGCTGAGGGCGCTGGAGAAGGAGGTCGCGGACCTCTCGCAGCGCTTGGAGACGCGGAAGCTGGTGGACAGGGCGAAGTCGATCCTGCAGACCCAGTACGGCCTGAGTGAGCCTGCCGCGTTCCGGTGGATTCAGAAGACGTCGATGGATCGCCGTATGTCGATGCAGCAGGTTGCTGAGGCGGTCATTGAGGACGCTGAGGAGAAGAAGGCGGCGAAGGGCGAGTAGGTCCTGCCAAAGGCCAAGTCGAAGAGGCCCGCACCCCGAGATCGGGGTGCGGGCCTCTTCGTACAGGTACAGCCGTGACCGGAAGGTCAGTCCTCGCCGAGGTACGCCTTCCGCACGGACTCGTCGTGGAGGAGGTCCTGTCCGGTGCCGGAGAGGACGATGTTGCCGACCTCCATGACATGCCCGTGATCGGCCAGAGACAGCGCGGCCTGGGCGTTCTGTTCGACGAGCAGGATCGTCGTACCCGATGCCTTGAGTTCGACGATGGTCTCCATGATCTTCTGCATCATGATCGGGGAGAGGCCCATGGAGGGTTCGTCGAGCATGAGGAGCTTGGGCTGGGACATGAGGGCGCGCCCCATTGCCAGCATTTGCTGCTCACCGCCGGACAGCGTTCCTGCGGCCTGCTTGCGGCGTTCGCCCAGGATGGGGAAGAGGTCGTAGGCGCGCTGGATGTCCTTCTCGATGCCGGCCTTGTCGTCGCGGAGGTATGCCCCGAGTTGGAGGTTTTCCGTGATGGTGAGGCGGGGGAAGATGTGGCGGCCCTCGGGGGAGTGGGCGAGTCCGAGCGCGACGATTTTGTGCGCGGGGACGCCGTCGAGGGGTTGGCCGTTGAAGAGGATCTTCCCGGAGGTCGGCTTGAGGAGGCCGGAGAGGGTCCTGAGGGTGGTGGTCTTGCCTGCGCCGTTGGTGCCGATGAGGGTGACGACTTGGCCGGCTTCGACGCTGAAGGAGATGCCCTTGACGGCTTCGATCTTGCCGTAGGCGACCCTGAGGTCCTCGACTTCGAGGAGTGCGGTCACGGGGTTTCTCCTTCCGGACCGGTGGTGGTTTTACCGGTGTTGCTCTGTTCTTCCGCGGCGATGACTTCGGCTGCTTCGGCGGCGCCGGGGGCGCCTTCGAAGGGGGTGCCGAGGTAGGCGGCGATGACGCGTTCGTCGCCCTGGACGACGTCGGGGGTGCCTTCGACGAGTTTTTCGCCTTGGACGAGGCAGGCGACGCGGTCGCAGAGGTTGAAGATGAAGCGCATGTCGTGCTCGATGACGAGGACGGCGATGCCTTGGTCGCGGATGGCGAAGATGAGTTCTTCGGCGGCGCGGGTTTCTTGCGGGTTCATGCCGGCGGTGGGCTCGTCGAGGAGCAGCAAGCCCGGTTCGCTCGCCAGCGCTCGCGCGATTTCGAGCTTGCGCTGTTCGCCGTACGGCAGGTTCCTGGAGAGGTGGTCGGCCTTGTGTGCGAGGCCGACGAATTCCAGGAGTTCCATGGCTCGTTTGTGGGAGGCGGCTTCGGCTTTCTTGAAGCCGGGTCCGCGTACGAGTGCCGACCAGAGGCCTTCTTTTGTCCTGGTGTGGCGTCCGACGAGGACGTTTTCGAGGACGGTCATGTTGGCGAAGAGCCGGATGTTCTGGAAGGTGCGGGCGATGCCTGCGTTGGTGACGAGGTGGGGCTTGGGGGGCAGGACGGTGCCCTTGTAGGAGACCTTGCCTTCGGTGGGGATGTAGAGCCCGGTGAGGCAGTTGAAGAAGGTGGTCTTGCCTGCGCCGTTGGGTCCGATGAGGCCGACGATTTCGCCGCTGTTGACGGTGAGGTCGACGCTGCGTACGGCGGTGAGGCCGCCGAAGCGCATGGTGACGCCGCTGGCTTCGAGGACGGTGCTGGTGGTGGTGACGGTGTTGGTCATGGTGGTCACGCCCCCGCCTTGCTGACGCCGACGGTGGTGTCGGTCAGGCGTTCTTCTGGTACGTCGGTCTGGCCGGTCTCGTGGAATTCGAGCTGGGCGCGCTTGTTGGCGACGATTCCTTCGGGCCTGAATCGCATGAGGAGGATCAGGGCGAGTCCGAAGAACATCAGCTGGAAGTCTTCGAGGAATTCCAGTTTGGCGGGGATGAGGTAGAGCAGTGCTGCTCCGACGAGGGGTCCGCTGACGGTGCCCATGCCGCCGAGGATGACTGCGGCGAGCAGGAAGGCGCTGTTGGGCGGGACCGAGTTGGAGAAGAGGTACTGCTCGGGGGTGATGTTGCTCTGTACGTGTGCTTGGACGGTGCCGGCGAGGCCGGCGAGGGTGGCGCCGAGGGCGAAGGCGATGAGTTTGACGCGGAAGCCGTTGATGCCCATGGCGGTGGCGGCGGTTTCGTCTTCGCGGATGGCGACCCAGGCGCGTCCGATGCGGCTTTCGCCGGAGCGGCGGAAGACGAGGACGACGATGGCGGTGAAGAAGAGCATCAGTAGGAAGTAGTTGGCGTTGCGGCCAAGTGTGATTCCCAGGATGTCGTGGGGGAGCCCGAGGTTGAATCCGAAGATTTCGAGGTCGGGCACGTTGGGGATGCCGTTGGAGCCGTTGGTGACGTTGGGTCCGGTGCGTCCGTTGAGGTTGTTGACGGTGACGCGGAAGATTTCGCCGAAGCCGAGGGTGACGATGGCGAGGTAGTCGCCGCGTAGGCGGAGTGTGGGGGCTCCGATGAGGACGCCGAAGATCAGTGAGGCGCCGGCTCCGGTGAGGACGGCGGCCCAGAAGGGGAAGTGGACGCCGTTGATGCTGGAGTTGGGGGAGCCGGAGACGAGGGCGGCCGCGTAGGCGCCTACGCCGAGGAAGGCGACGTAGCCGAGGTCGAGGAGGCCGGCGAGGCCGACGACGACGTTGAGGCCGAGGGCGACGGTCGCGAAGACGAGGATGTCGACGCCGATGCGGGCGTAGTAGTCGTCGTTCTGGATGAACGGGAAGGCTGCTGCGGCGGCGAAGGCGGCGGCGAGTGCGACGCCTCGGTGGCGTGCGGCGAGTTGGTTGAGCTGTTCGATGAGGCCGGCGCGGAAGACGCCGGTGACGCCGAATACGGTGAGGACGAGGAAGCCGATGAAGAGTTCGGGTTCCGCGCCGATGCCGTACGCGAAGAGCTGGAGGCCGACGGCGAACGCGACGATGAGGATGAGGATTTCGAGCCAGCTGTTGAGCGGCTTGGCGGCCTTGGGGCTGGGGGCCTTGAGGCTTACTTTGACGCGCTCGCGGAAGGCCTTTTGCCAGGAGGCGTTGGTGTCGTCGGCGAAGTTGGGTACGTCGGCGGGGAGGCCGAGTGCGCCGATGACGGCGATGAGTGCGCCGATGCCGGAGATCCAGGCGCCTGGTTCGAGGTTGACGATGCCGCCGAGGTCGTTCGAGATGGCGCCCATGGTGTAGCCGGTGGTGCCGAGGGTGCCGAGCGCGAGGAGCAGGACGGGGCTGTTGGTGCCGCCGGGGGTGAGCCAGCCGAGTCCGCGGATCCGGTAGCCGGAGAGGGCGAACAGGAGGGTGAGGGCGGCGCCGGTGAGGGTGACGATCTGGAGGCCGCCGGGGTAGCCGGTGACGGTGAGGTTCCCGGGGAAGGCCTTGGTCCAGGTCCAGGCGAGGAAGGTGCCGATGAGGGCGACGGCGGCGCCTGCGATGGTCGCGAGGCGGGCTCCTGCCGGGGGGAGGGGGAGCACGGAGGTGGTCGTGCCGGGCGTTTTGGTGAGGTTCGTTGCCATGGGTATCACGCCCGATCTGCGACGCGCTCGCCGAGCAGGCCTTGGGGCCTCAGCAGGAGTACGAGGATGAGGAGGATGAAGGCCCAGACGTTGGCCCAGGACTGGGCGCCGAACTGTTCCATGCCGGGGATGTCTTCGATGTAGGTGGTGGCGAGGCCTTCGGCCACTCCGAGGACGATGCCGCCGAGCATGGCTCCGTAGATGTTGCCGATGCCGCCGAGGACGGCTGCGGTGAAGGCCTTGAGGCCCATGACGAAGCCCATGAAGAAGCTGACCTGGCCGTTGTGGAGGCCGTAGGCGATGGCTGCGACGGCGGCGAACGCGGCACCGATGGCGAAGGCCATGACGATGATGCGGTCGGTGTTGATGCCCATGAGCTTGGCGGTGTCGGGGTCCTGTGCGGTTGCCTGCATGCCGCGACCGGTGCGGGTCTTGGTGACGTAGTAGGCGAGCGCGATCATGCACAGGGGGGCGCCGATGATGATGAAGAGGTCACCGCGCTGGATGTCCATGCCGAGGACGTGGAAGGGCTCGCCGCCGAACTGGGGGAAGTCGCGGTCCTTGTTGGCCTGGGGGTAGAACTTCCAGACGATCTGCTGGAGCAGGATGGAGAGCCCGATCGCGGTGATGAGCGGCGCGAGTCTTGGTGCGCTCCTCAGGGGGCGGTAGGCGAAGCGTTCGGCTGCGGCGCCTACCGCGGTGGAGACGAGGACACCACCGATGATCATGAGGGGTATCGCGGCTAGCAGCGAGAATCCGCTGGGGAGCCAGAGGTAGACGGTCAGGGCGCCGAAGCCGCCGACCATGAATATCTCGCCGTGGGCGAAGTTGATGAGCTGGACGATTCCGTAGACCATCGTGTAGCCGATCGCGATGAGACCGTACATCGCGCCGAGGATGAGTCCATTGGCCAGCGTTTGCGGCAGTTCGTGCACCGCAGGGCCTCCGTGGGGTGGTTCGGATAAGGCGCCGCGCGGGAGCGCTCTTGGCGCTCCCGCGCGGTCTGGGTCAATGCCTTTGCGGGGCGGGTGCGGTTACGGCTTGATGGCCGCGTTGTGCTTGGCCACCCACTTGTTGCCCTCGATCTTGTACGCGGTCATCATCGTGTTCGTGGTGTCGCCGAACTCGTCGAACGAGATGGAGCCGGTGACGCCGTCGAACTTGACCTCGCTCATGGCGGCGAGGACGGAGGCGCGGTCGGGGTTGCCGTCCTTCTTGTCGGCGGCGATCTTCACGGCGTGGATGATCGACATGGTGGCGTCGTAGGTGCCGGCACCGTACGTCTCCATGTTCTCCTTCGGGTAGGCCTTGTTGTAGTCCGCGATGTAGGTCTTGGCGGACTCAAGGTCTTCCACGGGGGCGCCGACGGAGGTGCCGAGGTCGCCCTCGGCCTTCTTGTTGAGCTTGTAGAACTCTTCGGACTTCATGCCGTCGCCGCCCATGAGCGGGATCTTGGCGCCGGACTCCTTGAGCTGCTGGCTCAGGGGGGCTGCGGCGGGGAACTCGCCGCCGTAGTAGACGGCGTCGGCGCCGGTGCCCTTGACCTTGGCGACGGCAGCCTTGAAGTCGCGGTCCTCGGGGGTGACGTGGTTGGTGCCGACGATCTTGCCGCCGAGCTCGGTGTACTTGTCCTTGAAGGACGCGGCGAGGCCGGCGCCGTAGGTCTTGCCGTCGTCGATCAGGTAGACCTTCTTGAGCTTCGCCTGGTTGAACAGGTAGTCCGCTGCGAAGGCGCCCTGGATCTGGTCCGTGGTGGCGGTGCGGAAGAAGGTCTTGAAGGGGCGCTTCTTGTCGCCGGTCTTCCAGCCGTCGCCCTGGGTGAGCTCGGTGCCGGTGTTGGCGGGGGAGACCTGGACGAGGCCGGCGTCGTTGAACGGCTTCTGCATCGACTGCGAGACGCTGGAGTTCAGCGGGCCGACGACGCCGAGGATGTCCTTGTTGCCGATGAACTTGGTGGCGTTGGCGCCGCCGACGCCGGGCTGGGCCTTGTCGTCTGCGGCCTCGAGCTTGAACTCGACGCCGTCGACGAGGTTCTTGTCGTTGGCCTGGTCGACCGCGAGCTGGGCGGAGTTCCGCATGCCTATGCCGAGGGCGGACAGGTCGCCGGTGAGCGGGGCGTCGAAGCCGATGACGACGGTCTTCTTGTCGCCGTCACCGCCCCCGTTGTCCTCGTCGCGCGATCCGCATGCGGTGAGGGAGAGCGCCCCTGTGGTCAGCACAGCGGTGAGGATGAGCACGGAACGGTTTCGCACGATTGGTCCTTTCCCTGGCGCCGGCCTCCTCTGCTGGAGGTGCCGTGTAGATCGCCGGGCCGTACTGGAGGTCTTTGAGGTACTGGGCCGTGCAATTCAGTGGGCGCCCGGCGGCGCGGTGACTGGCCGTGACTCTAAGCGCAGGTGAAGGCCGTAGGGAGCAGCTAAGGGCAGGATGTGACTCTCTTGTTATGAGAGTTGAAATGTCGGAGGTGCAGTGCGGACAGAACGGACTTCTTGCGGGGCCCTTCGCGTTTCACATGGTGAGAATTTGCAGTTCCGCTAAGGGGCTTGAGGCGATCATGGTGCTGACAGGCGAGATGATTCCTAAAGCCCGAATGACGGATTCTGTCGATCTTGGATTTCGTGAACGCGCTGTGTCGGTAAATTGCGCGCACGTTACGGAGAGTGAGTTCCGGTGGGGGACTCGGACTCGGCCTGCCAGGGATGTCCGGTGGGCTGGCCGTTGCGGTAGCGCGCGTCGCACTTCTTCTTGACCTGACGGTCGATCAACTTCTCGGCGGCGGCGAGGCCGTGCCGCTCGCGCTCCTTCCTGGCGGCGGCGACGGCGTCGAGAAGGATGTAGTTCTGCCCGTTGGACAGGCCCTTCTGCATGTAGTCCCGGCCGGAGTTGGGCGCGTCGACCAGTACCTGTTTCGACCAGTACGTCACGAGGTCGAAGCAGATCTTCTGGGGAGAGTCGGTCTGGGGCGACGGTGACGGCGAGGGCCGTGCCGAGTCGTCGGCGGCGCCTTCGCAGGCGGTCAGCGCGGCGGGCAGCAGAAGGGCCGCGACGAGGGCGAGGGCTGCCCGACGGGACGCTGAGGGCCTCATGGAGTGACGGTAGCGAGAGGTGCGTGCAGGGGGCAACAGGCCGACGGGGCACACCAGTTGATGACCGGTGTGCCCCGTCGGTGCGGTGCGGTGCGGTGCGTTGGTTGCGTTGTGGTGCGTTGCGGAAGGAGGGCGGCGGCTCAGGCGTCGCGCAGGAGGCAGGTGAGGCGGGCGGTGCAGACGCGCTTGTCCTGTTCATCGGTGATGACGATTTCGTACGTCGCCGTGGAGCGGCCCCGGTGGACGGGGGTGGCGACGCCGGTGACGAGGCCGGAGCGGGCGCCGCGGTGGTGGGTGCAGTTGAGGTCGACGCCTACGGCGATCTTGTTGATGCCGCCGTGCAGCATGGAGCCGACCGAGCCGAGGGTCTCGGCGAGCACGGCGGAGGCGCCGCCGTGCAGCAGGCCGTAGGGCTGGGTGTTGCCCTCGACGGGCATGGTGCCGACGACCCGGTCGGCCGAGGCCTCGACGACCTCGATGCCCATGCGGGTGCCGAGGTGCCCGGCCGAGAACAGGGCGGGCAGGTCGACGCCGAGCGCCGCGTACTCGTCGATGACCTCTTGCGGGAACTTGGTGGCGTGCTTCTCGCCCATGGCCGCGGCTCCAGATTCGTCGTCGTGCAGCGTCGTCGTCAGACGGTGCGTGTGGTGTGCACCGTCTTACCAGGATGCCTGAGCGAACGCTTAGCCGGGGCCGGACGCTCAGCCGGGGCCGGACGCTCAGCCGGGGCTCTGGTCGAGACGTACGACGACGGACTTGCTCGCCGGCGTATTGCTGGTGTCGGCCGTGGCGTCGAGGGGGACCAGCACATTGGTCTCCGGGTAGTACGCGGCCGCGCAGCCCCGCGCGGTCGGGTAGTGCACGACGCGGAAGCCGGGCGCGCGCCGCTCGACGCCGTCGGCCCACTCGCTGACCAGGTCGGTGTAGGAGCCGTCGGCCAGGCCGAGCGCCTCGGCGTCGGCGGGGTTGACCAGGACGACGCGGCGGCCGTTCTTGATGCCGCGGTAGCGGTCGTCCAGGCCATAGATGGTGGTGTTGTACTGGTCGTGCGAGCGCAGCGTCTGCAACAGCAGCCGCCCGGCGGGGAGTTCGGGGTACTCCACGGGCGCGGCAGTGAAGTTCGCCTTGCCGGTGGCCGTGGGGAAGCGGCGCTCGTCGCGCGGGGCGTGCGGCAGGGTGAAGCCGCCGGGCCGGGCCGCGCGGGCGTTGAAGTCGTCGAAACCGGGCACCACGCGTGCGATGCGGTCGCGGACGGTGGCGTAGTCCTTCTCGAACTCCTCCCACGGGGTGGCGCTTTGCTCGCCGAGCACGCTGCGGGCGAGGCGGCACACGATCGCCGGCTCGGACAGCAGGTGGGCGCTCGCGGGCGCGAGGCGGCCGCGCGAGGCGTGCACCATGCCCATGGAGTCCTCCACGGTCACGAACTGCTCTGAGCTTTTCCCATTCGGGCCGACCTGCAGATCGCGCTCGGTGCGGCCGAGGGTGGGCAGGATCAGGGCGCGGGCGCCGGTGACGGCGTGCGAGCGGTTCAGCTTCGTCGACACGTGCACGGTGAGGCTCGCGCGGCGCATGGCCGCCTCGGTGACCTCGGTGTCCGGGGAGGCCGCCACGAAGTTGCCGCCCATGGCGAAGAAGACCTTGGCCTCGCCGTCGCGCAGCGCGCGGATGGAACGTACGACGTCCAGGCCGTGATGGCGGGGCGGGGCGAAGCCGAACTCCTTCTCCAGGGCGTCCAGGAACGCGGGCGCCGGGCGCTCGAAGATGCCCATCGTGCGGTCGCCCTGGACGTTGGAGTGGCCGCGGACCGGGCAGACGCCGGCGCCCGGGCGGCCGATGTTGCCGCGCAGCAGAAGGAAGTTGACGACCTCGCGGATCGTGGGGACGGCGTGCTTGTGCTGGGTCAGGCCCATCGCCCAGCACACCACCGTGCGCCGGGAGGCGAGGATCATGCGCAGAGCTTCGTCGATCGCCTCGCGCGTGAGGCCGGTCGCAGTGAGGGTCTCGTCCCAGTCGGCCTGGGCGGCCGCGGCCCTGAACTCCTCGTAGCCGTGGGTGTGTTCGCGTACGAACAGCTCGTCCACGGCGCCTTCCGTCTGAAGGATGAGCTTGTTCAGGAGGCGGAACAGGGCCTGGTCGCCGCCGAGGCGGATCTGCAGGAACAGGTCGGTGAGGGCGGTGCCCTTGAGCATGCCCTGCGGGGTCTGCGGGTTCTTGAAGCGCTCCATGCCCGCCTCGGGCAGCGGATTCACCGTGATGATCTTCGCGCCGCCCGCCTTGGCCTTCTCCAGGGCGGAGAGCATGCGGGGGTGGTTCGTGCCCGGGTTCTGCCCGGCCACGATGATCAAGTCGGCCTGGTAGAGGTCCTCCAGAAGGACGCTGCCCTTGCCGACGCCGATCGTCTCGTTCAGCGCGGAACCCGACGACTCGTGGCACATGTTGGAGCAGTCCGGCAGATTGTTCGTGCCGAACTCGCGGGCGAACAGCTGGTACAGGAACGCCGCTTCGTTGCTGGTGCGGCCCGAGGTGTAGAACACCGCCTCGTCCGGGGAGGCGAGCCGCGTCAGCTCGTCGGCGATGATGCCGAAGGCCCGCTCCCAGGTCACCGGCTCGTAGTGGTCGCCGCCCTCGGCCAGATACATGGGGTGGGTGAGGCGGCCCTGCTGGCCCAGCCAGTAGCCGCTGCGCCCGGCCAGGTCGGCGACCGGGTGCGCGGCGAAGAAGTCGGGGGTGACGCGGCGCAGCGTGGCCTCCTCGGCGACCGCCTTCGCGCCGTTCTCACAGAACTCCGCCTTGTGCCGGTGCTCCGGCTCCGGCCAGGCGCAGCCCGGGCAGTCGAAGCCGTCCTTCTGGTTGACCTTGAGCAGGGTGAGCGCGGTGCGGCGCACGCCCATCTGCTGCTGGGCCATGCGCAGGGTGTGGCCGATGGCGGGCAGTCCGGCGGCCGCGTGCTGCGGGGCCTCGACCTGCGGTGCGTCCTGGACGGGATCGCCGGAAGGGGGCTTGCCTGCCATGACTGGTCTCCCTGGGTTCTTCGAACAGTCACTGTCTGCGTACGTTCACTGTCCGCGTACGTCCCGATCCTCCCACGCAGGGGTGACAGCGCAGGCGTGCGGTCGGGGCAGGCAGTGGTTGAGCTGCGCGTTCCGGTCCCGGACGGGTCCGGGCGGGCCGGAGTGTCAGTGGGCCGTGGGAGTATCGGGGACGTGGCAGAGACAGCAGCGAAGAAGACCGCCAAGACCGCAGCGACCGCAGCCGGGAAGGCCGCCGGGCAGCGCCCCCGCCTGATGCTCATGGATGGGCACTCGCTGGCGTACCGGGCGTTCTTCGCGCTGCCCGCGGAGAACTTCACCACCGCGACCGGGCAGCCGACGAACGCCATTTACGGCTTCGCGTCAATGCTGGCGAACACCCTGCGCGACGAGGCGCCCACGCACTTCGCGGTGGCGTTCGACGTGTCGCGCAAGACGTGGCGCTCGCAGGAGTTCCCGGAGTACAAGGCGAACCGGTCGAAGACGCCGGACGAGTTCAAGGGCCAGGTCGAGCTGATCGGCGAGGTCCTGGACGCGATGCACGTCGAGCGCTTCGCGGTCGACGGCTTCGAGGCGGACGACATCATCGCCACGCTCGCCACGCAGGCCGAGGAAGCCGGTTTCGACGTGCTGATCGTCACCGGTGACCGTGACTCCTTCCAGCTGGTCTCCGACCACGTCACGGTGCTCTACCCGACCAAGGGCGTCTCCGAGCTGACCCGTTTCACGCCGGAGAAGGTCGAGGAGAAGTACGGGCTGACCCCGCAGCAGTACCCGGACTTCGCGGCTCTGCGCGGCGACCCGTCGGACAACCTGCCGGGCATCCCCGGCGTCGGCGAGAAGACCGCCGCGAAGTGGATCAACCAGTTCGGTTCGTTCGCCGAGCTCGTGGAGCGCGCCGAGGAGGTCAAGGGCAAGGCCGGGCAGAACTTCCGGGACCACCTGGACGCCGTCAAGCTCAACCGCGTCCTCACGGAGATGGTGCGGGACGTCGAGCTGCCCAAGGCGGTCGCCGACCTTGAGCGGGCGGCGTACGACCGCACGGCTCTCGCGATGATCCTGGACACTCTGGAGATCAGGAACCCGTCGCTGCGCGAGCGCCTGCTCGCCGTCGACCCGGGCGGCCAGGACGCCGAGGACACCCCGGCGCCCACCGAGGGCATCGAGCTGGACGGCTCGGTCCTCGGCTCGGGCGAGCTGACGCCGTGGCTGGCCGAGCACGGCAAGGCCGACGGGACCGGTCTCGGCATCGCGACCGTCGACACCTGGAAGCTGGGCACCGGCAAGGTCGACGAGGTGGCGCTGGCCGCCGCCGGCGGAGCGGCCGCCTGGTTCGACCCGGCGCAGCTGGACGAGAGCGACGACAAGGCGTTCGCGGCCTGGCTCGCCGACGCGGACAAGCCCAAGGTCATCCATGACGCCAAGGGCGCCCTGCGGGTCTTCGCCGAGCACGGCTGGGACCGCGTCGAGGGCATCACCATGGACACCGCGCTTGCCGCCTATCTGGTCAAGCCCGGCCGGCGTTCCTTCGCCCTGGACGCGCTCTCCCTGGAGTACCTGGGCCGCGAGCTGGTCGCCGCCGCCGCGGCCGAGGGACAGCTCGCCTTCGGCGCGGACGAGGGCGCCGAGGCCGAGACGCTGATGGTGCAGGCCCGCACCATCCTCGACCTCGGCACGGCCTTCGGCGAAAAGCTCGAAGAGGTCGGCGCGAGCGCCCTGTTGAAGGACGTGGAGCTGCCCACCTCCGCACTCCTCGCCCGCATGGAGCGAGCCGGCATCGCCGCCGACCGCGCCCATCTCGAAGCGATGGAGCAGCAGTTCGCGGGCGCCGTCCAGCAAGCCGTGAAGGAAGCACACGCGGCGGCCGGGCACGAGTTCAACCTCGGCTCGCCCAAGCAACTGCAGGAAGTCCTCTTCGGCGAGCTCGGCCTGCCCAAGACGAAGAAGACCAAGACCGGTTACACCACGGACGCGGACGCGTTGGCCTGGCTCGCGGCCCAGACCGACAACGAACTCCCCGTGATCATGCTGCGTCACCGGGAGCAGGCCAAGCTGCGGGTCACCGTCGAGGGCCTGATCAAGACGATCGCCGCGGACGGCCGCATCCACACGTCGTTCAGCCAGACCGTCGCCGCGACCGGCCGCCTGTCGTCGACCGACCCCAACCTGCAGAACGTTCCGGTACGCACCGACGAGGGCCGCGCCATCCGTCGCGGCTTTGTCGTCGGCGAGGGCTTCGAATCCCTCATGACCGCGGACTACAGCCAGATCGAACTGCGCGTCATGGCCCACCTGTCGGAGGACGAAGGCCTGCTCGAAGCCTTCAACTCCGGCGAGGACCTGCACACCACGGTCGCCTCCCAGGTCTTCGAGGTCGAGCGGGACCAGGTCGACGCGGAGATGCGCCGCAAGATCAAGGCGATGTCGTACGGCCTCGCGTACGGTCTCTCGGCCTTCGGCCTGTCCCAGCAGCTGAACATCGAGGCGGGCGAGGCGCGCGGCCTCATGGACACGTACTTCGAGCGGTTCGGCGGGGTGCGGGACTATCTGCGCCGGGTCGTGGACGAGGCACGTGCCACGGGGTACACGGCGACGATGCTGGGACGCCGCCGATACCTGCCGGACCTGAACAGCGACAACCGCCAGCGGCGCGAGGCCGCCGAGCGGATGGCGCTCAACGCGCCCATCCAGGGCACGGCTGCGGACATCGTGAAGATCGCGATGCTGCGCGTCGGGCAGGCCTTGGAGCAGGCCGAGCTGTCCTCCCGGATGCTGCTCCAAGTCCACGATGAAATCGTGCTGGAGATCGCGCCGGGGGAGCGCTCCGCTGTGGAGGAGATCGTGCGGCGCGAGATGGCCGGCGCCGCGGATCTGCGAGCTCCGCTCGACGTGTCCGTGGGGGTCGGGGCGGACTGGGAGTCTGCGGCTCACTGATTTTTCCCCTCCCCGCCCCTTCCCGAAATCCTGCGGAGCTGTGTCCTCAAACGCCGGACGGGCTGATTCATCGAGCTCGGCCTCGATGAATCAGCCCGTCCGGCGTTTGAGGACAGTCTTTGAAGCCGGCGGCAGCCTTACGGGAAGGGGCGGGAGGGGATCCAGCCCGCCGCAGGCGCGACGGCGGGCCACCCGGATGGACCCCGAACTCGTGCCGCCCCCCGCCCCACGCGGCAGCGTGACCACCATGGCTCCCTACACGCGCCGCACGGCAATCCTCGCCGCGGCCATAGCCTCCACCCTCGTCGCCCCGATATCCGCGGCCGCCGCCGCAGGGGGCGACCGCCACGAGCTGCGCGCGGCGACCTGCCGCTCCGCCCGTGACCCCGACCTCGCCGCCCGGATGTCCCGCGACATCCGGGCGGCGCTGTCGTCCCGGCAGGGCACCGTCTCGCTCGCCGTGCACGACGACGCCAGCGACCTGTGGTGCGCCCTCGACGGCAGCAGGCGCTACGACACCGCCAGCGTCACCAAAGTCCTCATCATGGAGGCAGTGCTGCAGCGCGCCGAGCAGCTGGGCCGCAAGCTGACCCGCTACGAGTCACGCAACGTACGCCCCATGATCACGAGTTCGCACAACGGCGCCGCCTGGCAGCTCTGGCAGGACCTCGGCCACTCCCGGCTGCAGCGCTTCCTGGAGCGCGTCGGCACCACGGGCACCACGCTCGGCCCGTACGGCCTGTGGGGACTGACCCGCACCACCGCCGTCGACCAGATGCGGCTGCTCGGCGTGCTCACCCAGGCCCGCTCGTTCCTGCGCTCGCGCGCCTACGGACTGAAGCTGATGAGCCAGGTCCGCCGCGACCAGCGCTGGGGCGTGCCCTCCGGGATGCCGCGCGGTGTGGTCGCCCACCTCAAGAACGGCTGGCTGCCCAGGGCCACGCACGGCTGGCGCGTCCACAGCGTCGGCGCGTTCACCAGGCCGGGACGTACGTACCGTCTCGTGGTCCTGTCGCACGACAACCCGACGATGGCGCACGGCGTACGCACCATCGAGCGCATCGCGCACGCCGTGCACCGGGGACTGAACAAGGGCCGCGCCACCGGCCTCGACTACACACCGGAGAGCGAGATCAGCGAGGAGTCGGACGGGTCCGTTCCGGACGACGTTCCGGCCGATCTGCTGCTGCCGGAGGATCCGTCGCACGACGACGGAGTCTGACGGCCGCCGCATACAGGACAAGACCCACCGAGAGCCCGGCCCCCGCTCCGAAGCAGACGGTCGGGATGATCTCCCAGGGCTTGAAGTCGTCCCCGACGTACGCCAGCCAGCGCGTGGCGCGGTGCCCGGTCCCCACGGCCGCGCACAGCACGAGGAACGACAGGGCGAGCCACCGCTCGCGCGCGGACAGCACCAGCAGCGGGAGCCCTTCGGCGGGCACCCGCAGCCGCCGCAGCGCCGACCAGACGAAGACCGTCACGACCGCGAGGGCCACCGCCGAACCCCCGTACTGCGCGTACCAGTACATCGGGGAGCCCGCGATCTCCTTGCCGAGCACGGGGAAGATCCGCATCCCCCACCGGTCGAGGTGGGTGAAGGCGTCCCACACCACATGCGTCGCGGCGCCGAGCGCGGCCGAGACGCAGAACCGCCAGGCCAGTGCGAACGGCCGCCGCCCGCGCCAGGAACTGCCGCGCAGGAGCAGATACGTACGCCCCTGCCAGGAGCCGGGAAGCAGTGCCACGAGCGGCTCGCGCAGCAGCAGCCAGGCGGCGACGAGCACCGCGGTGACGGCGATGTCGGCGCTCAGCACACCCGGCAGGGAATGGGTGAAATCGCCCAACTCGGCGGCGCCCGGGGCGAGACTGTCGGCAAAGTAGGCGAGGTCGGGCGCGAAGGAGCCCGCCACGAGGGCCGAGGGGACCAGCGGCCCGCGGGCCGTGCCGTCGCGGCGTATGAGGGGAAGCACGGCGGCGGCATGGCTGAGCGTGAACGGCAAAAGGCCCCCTTGGGACGCGACTTGAGCAGGCCTGGGCGGGCTTGAGCAATCTTGGGCGGGTCTGGCCAGGTCTGGGAAACTTCTTGATCGGTGACGCCCGGTAGACGACCAGTATGCGTGTGCGGTTCCGGGGAGCCCTGTGGGAACGGGTATATGGCCAACCGGTGAAAACCGGGCAGGAACGGGTGTCTGCGCGCAGGAAGTTGTCGTAGGGTCGCCTGGGTCAGCGCGCGGGGGGTTGTGCGCGGTCGGAACCGGAGGGGATCACCTATGGCAGCGCTCTACGGCCGTCGGCTGCGCAGGGGAGTCGTATCAGCGGCAGTGGCCGCGGCGGCGGTTGCGGCGATGTCCGCGTCCCAGGCCCCCGGTGTCACGGACACCCCGGGCGGCCGGCAGGCCACCGGGTCGGCCCCGAGCCCCGACGGCGGCGACTCCGCGAGCGACGACTCGTACTACACGGACCTGCCGGGGCTCAACTCCGTGAAGCCCGGCGACGGCGACGGCGACGACGACGATCCGATCGGCGGCGAGGCGGAAGCGGGCATACCCGCCACCGTCCTGGACGCATACAAGAAGGCCGAGAGCGCGCTCGGCGAGGCCAAGCCCGGCTGCAACCTGCCCTGGGAACTTCTCGCGGCGATAGGCAAGGTCGAGTCCGGCCAGGCCTGGGGTGGCCAGGTGGACGCCGAGGGCACGACCTTGAAGACCATCCGGGGCCCGCAGCTCAACGGCGTCGACTTCGCCAACATCCCCGACACCGACGGCGGCGCGTACGACGGCGACACCACGCACGACCGCGCGGTCGGCCCGATGCAGTTCATTCCACAGACCTGGGCGACGTGGCAGAAGGACGGCAACGGCGACGGCCAGTCCGACCCCAACAACGTCTACGACGCCGCCCTCGCCGCCGGCCACTACCTGTGCGCCGGCGACCGCGACCTGTCCACCGCGGGCGGACTGCGCGGCGCGATCCTCAGCTACAACCACTCGACGGACTACCTGAAGAAGGTCCTGGAGTGGCTGGAGTACTACCGCAAGGGCACCCACGAGGTCCCGGACGGCACCGGCGTCCTGCCCGAGCACAACAGCGGCGGCAGCGACCCCGACCCGACCCCCTCGCCCGGCGGTTCGGACGACGGGCCGGACTCGGGCGGCTCCTCCGATCCGGGCGGCGAGACCACTCCGCCCACCAAGCCGCCCACGACCACCCCGCCGCCCACGACGCCGCCCACCAAGCCCCCCGTCATCTCGCCCACCGATCGCGTGGCCCGCCTCGTGGACGGCGGGACCGGCAAGCTGAGCGCCACCCAGGGCGCCAAGTTCGCCGCGAGCCCCACCGTCGAGGCGGAGTCCAAGGGCGGCGCGGGCATCGCCAAGGTGCAGATCAGGTTCGAGATCATCGGCGACACCGACGCCCGCTTCGCCGGCGGTTACGCCGGCGCGACCGTGCCCACCGGCGCCGACGGCAAGGCCACCGCGCCCCTGGTCCTCGCGGGTGAGAAGACCGGCGACTTCACGATCCGCGCCAAGGTCGTCGGCCGCGACCTCGCCGGTCTCGACTACACCGCGACCGTCACCGCCCGCCAGGCCGACGCCCTCGCCCGCACCGGCGACAAGGAGCTGACCTGCGTGCCCGGCGGCGAGTTCGCCGACCAGGTCGAGGTCAAGGCCACCCTCGACGGCGCGGCCGCGGCCGGCGTCGAGGTCACCGCCACCATGATCAAGGCGGCGGACAACGCCGACGAGAACGACAAGGGCCCCTACTTCAAGGACGCGGACGGCAAGACGATCCGCACCCTCAAGGGCCTCAAGACCGATGCCGACGGCGTCCTCAAGCTCCCGAAGATGTACGCGGACGACGCGGCGGGGACGTATCTGCTGCGCCTGAACGCGACCGGCGGCGGCACCGTGACCATCGAGCTCAAGGTGGCCGCGGCCCCCGCGTCGTAACACCCGGGAATCGTCCGCGAACACGCGGCGACCATCCATGAACACCCCGCCACCGCCCCTGAATTCTCGTCAATTCAGGGGCGGTGCAACGTGTTCTCATCTCGCCCCCGCATTGCTACGGTGCCCCAGCCCTGACGCCGTATCAGTTCTCTTCCCGGGAGGCCGAGTTTGCGTGCCCTCATAGCCGCCGCCATCGGGCTGGCCGCCGCGCTCGCCCTGGTCCTCGTCATCTCGTCGATGGAGGTACCGCCCGGCGAAACCTCGCCGGAGCCCTTGCTCACCACCATCCCCAAGCACCCGTAGGGAGGGCCGCCGCGATGCGCCGCAAAGCCAGTCTCATCCTCCTCGCGTTCGCCGTCTTCTTCACGGCCCTCTCGCCGCTGATTCGCTTCTACGCCTTCCCGCGCCTGGCGAAGGTGCCCGCGAACCAGTACCAGAAGATGGTCCTGGAGGCGAAGGGCGCGACCATCATGAACACGCAGATGAAGGTGGTCAAGACAGACCTCTCGATCGTGCAGACCCTCAGGGGAAACGTGGCGGAGTCCGAGAAGATCGAGGGCTCGGGCGGCCGCGACCTCGTGGTCTGGGACGGCCTCTCCTACGCCCAGGACAGTGACGGCAAGCAGGTCACCAGGATTCCGGAGCGCTACATCTTCGACGCCCATAGCGCGGAACCCGTGCACGCCGCCGGTGAGATGGCCGACGGCAAGGCGGTCAAGCGCGAGGGCCTCGAGTTCAAGTGGCCCTTCCTCACCGAGAAGCGGGACTACAAGTACTTCGACGCGCGCAGCCGCACGACCAACACCATATTCTTCAAGGGCGAGCAGAACTTCCGCGGCCTGAACGTCTACTACTTCGAGCAGACCATCCCGTGGGTGGAGGTCGGCTTCCCCAGTGTCATGCCGGGCGGACTGAAGCCCGAGCAATTCGAGGGAACCGGCACGGAGATGTGGTACACGACCGTCCGCAAGTTCTGGGTCGAGCCCACGACTGGCGCACCCGTGTACGGCGAGGAGATCCACAAGGAAGAGATGCGCGGCGGCTCGTTGGCCGGCGGCCCGGGCAAGACCAAGACGGTGTTCGACGGGCACGTCAAGATGCGCGAGGACTTCATCAAGTCGACGGTCGACCTGGTCAAGTCCAACCGGATCCTGATCCTGCTGATGACGTCGTACCTGCCCTGGGGCTTCCTCGGACTCGGCGCCGCACTGCTGACGCTGGCCCTCGTCCTGGAGGCGCGCAGCCGCAGGCCGGGCGAGCCGGAGGAGGAGTCGGCGCCGGAGCCGGAACCGGTCACCGCCTGAGCCGTGCGTTGGTGAACCGGGTCGGCTCGGCACTCGCCGGGTCCTCGGGCCAGGGGTGCTTGGGATAGCGGCCGCGCAGCTCGGCGCGGACCGCGCGGTAGCCGCCCTGCCAGAAGGACGCCAGGTCGGCCGTGACGGCGGCCGGGCGTCCGGCGGGCGAGAGCAGATGCACGAGTACGGGCACGCCGGCGATGCGCGGGGTCTCGGCGAGGCCGAACATCTCCTGCAACTTCACGGCCAGGACGGGCTGTTCGGGGTCCGCGTAGTCGACGCGGATCCGGGACCCGCTGGGCACCTCGATCCGCTCCGGCGCCAGTGCGTCGAGGCGGGCGGCGTCCCCGGTGGCCCACGGCAACAGCCGGTTCAGGGCCTGCCCCGCGTCGATGCGCCGCAGGTCGGCGCGGCGGGTGGCACGGGACAGTTCGGGCTCGAGCCAGTCGTCCACGCGCGCGTGGAGCGCGTTTTCCGATACGTCGGGCCAAGGGGCGCCGAGCTGCCGGTGGAGGAAGGCGAGCCGGAGCCGCAACTCCCGTGCCCCGCCGGACCACTTGAGCAAATCGACGCCCTCCTTGAGGAGGCCGTCGACAAGCGCTTCTCGTACGCGACCGGGGTCGGGGTTCTTGAGCGGGCGCACGGCCAACTCGACGGCCCCGAGCCGCTCCACGCGCCGGGCGACCACCTCCCCGTCGGCCCAGCCGACCTCCTCGCCCTCGGCGTACAGGGAAGCGGCGGCCCGCCGCGCGGTCTCCTCGTCGAGCACCGCCCCGAGCCGCACGCGCGCGTGCACGGCCCCCACGGGCCGGTCCGCCACGGCCACGGCGATCCAGGCCGCCGCATGCAGGGGAGACCCGGCTCCGACCTCGGCACCGGTCCCGGACGCCATGAGGAAGGCGCCGGCGCCCCGGGAGCGGGCCACGCGCTCGGGGAAGGCGAGGGCGGCGACGAGGCCTGCGGCGGCGTCGTCGCCCAACGCTTCCCGTTCGGGGGCTGCTTTTTCAGCCCGTCCGGCGTTTGAGGACACCGCCCGCAGGGCGGAAGGCGGCGCAGCCTTACGGGAAGGGGCGGGTAGGGGACTCTCCCCGGAGCCACCGGTCCCAGCCCCGTCCGCATCCCCCGGCAGCCCCGAAACCAACCGCCGAACCTCCACCCGCCATCGCGCCCCATACGCATCAGACCCCCGCCGAGCGGCCCGCAACGCCGCAGCCAAGTCGTCCCCGTACTCACGCGGCGGCTCCTCACTGAGCAGCGCCACGAGCTCCGCCGCCCGCCGCGCACCCACCACCGAAGCCCCGTCGAGCAGAGCACGCGCAAGCCGGGGATGCAGCCCCAACCGGGCCATCCGTACGCCCCGTTCGGAGACCCGGCCCTCGGCGGACACCGCCCCGATCGCGGCCAGCGAGGACCGGGCCGCGGCCATCGCCCCCGCCGGCGGCGCATCGAGCAGCGCGAGCCCGGACGCATCCGGATCGCCCCAGCACGCCGCCTGCAACGCGAACGCCGTCAGGTCCGCCAGCTTGATCTCCGGCGCCGGGAACCGCGCCAGCCGCCCGTCCTCGGCCTGGTCCCAGCACCGGTACACCGCCCCCGGCGCCTCACGCCCGGCCCGCCCCGCGCGCTGCCGCCCCGCCGCCTGCGAAGCCCGTACCGTCGTCAGGGCACTGAGCCCGCGCGCATGGTCGGTACGCGGCTCACGCGCGAGCCCCGAGTCCACGACGACCCGCACCCCGGGCACGGTGAGCGACGACTCGGCGACCGACGTGGCAAGCACCACCCGCCGCCCGTCCCCGCCGGCCAGGACCGCGTCCTGCACCGCCGCCGGCGCCCGCCCGTGCACCTGCAGCACCTCCGCGCCACCGAGGTCCCCCAACTGACCTGCCACGCGGGAGATTTCACCGACCCCGGGCAGGAAACACAGCACATCCCCGTCCCGCTCCGCGAGCGCCCGCCGCACCACCGACGCCACATGCGAGAGGAGTACCGGGTCCACCCGCATCCCGTGCGGCGGCCGCACCGGCCGGGCGGGCGGCGCCCACACCACGTCCACCGGATGCGCGACGCCCTGCGCCTCGACGACCGGGGCGTCCCCGAGCAGCCGCGCCCAGCCCTCCGCGTCGGTCGTCGCGGACGCGGCCACCAGCTGCAACTCCGGGCGCAGCGCGGCCCGTACGTCCAACAGGAAGGCCGCGACCGTGTCGGCATCCAAATGCCGCTCGTGGCACTCGTCGAGGACCACGACATCAATGCCGGTCAACTCCTGGTCCCGCTGCAGCCGTTGCAGCAGTACGCCGGTGGTGACGACCTCCACGCGCGCGTGGCGGCCGACCTTGCGCTCGCCGCGCACGGTGAACCCGACGCTCTCGCCGACCTGCTCGCCGAGCAGCCACGCCATCCGCCGGGCCGCCGCGCGGGCCGCGATCCGCCGCGGCTCGGCCACGACCACCCGGCGCGCGGGCCCGCCGCCGACCAGTCCGGCCAGGACCAGCGGCACCAGAGTCGTCTTGCCGGTCCCGGGCGGCGCGCACAGCACCGCCACGCCCCGCTCGTCCAGCGCGCTGCGCAGGGCGGGCACGGCGGAACGCACGGGCAGCTGGTCCAGGGCGTCGGTACGGATCACGCCCCCAGTCTCCCGGACGCCGGGCGCCGCCCCGCGCGGCCCCCGGCGGGCCCCGTCGCCCGGTCGGCCGCGCCCGTGCGGCCGGGGACCGGGGGATGGGCGAAGGTGAGGGCGTCCCCACCAGGGCGTGCGTCCCAAGTCCCGCACGCCCCAGCGCACCAGCGCATCACCGCAGGCTCCCCCTGGGGGTTGGATGTTCCGCCGACGCCGCCACCCGCGTCCGCCGCGCGCCCTGCTCGGGCTGCTGACCGCCGGACTCTGCCTCCTCGCCGTCGGCGCAGGCCCGGGCCCGGACCGGGACCCGCCGTTCTGGGTGGACCCGGACACCGACGCGGCCCGACAGGTCGCCGCCTGGCAGCAGGCCGGCCGGGACGAGGACGCCGAGGTCATCGAGCGCATCGCCCAACACCCCACGGCGACCTGGCTGGCCGACCCCGACCCGGTGGCCGGGATCCGGCGTGCGGTGCGGGGTGCGGCGCCGGACGGGCGGGCCGTCGTCCTCGTCGCGTACCGCATCCCGCACCGCGACTGCGGCCTCTACTCCGCGGGCGGTGCCCTCGACGGCGCGGACTACCGGGACTGGATCGACCGCTTCGCCGACGCGATCGGCGACGCCCCCGCGCTGGTCGTCCTCGAACCCGATGCGGTCCCGCACATCCTCGACGGCTGTACGCCCGTCGAGCACCACGCGGAGCGGTATGCGCTGCTGTCCGACGCGATCGCCCGCCTCAAGCGGCAGCCGCACACCAAGGTCTATCTGGATGCGGGGCATCCGGCCTGGGTGACCGAGCCCTGGCGGCTCGTGCCGCCGCTGATGCGGGCGGGGGTTGCGGGGGCGGACGGCTTTTCGCTGAACGTGTCCAACTTCCATAAGACGTCGGATGTGCGGGCGTACGGGGTGCGGCTCGGGGAGCTGCTCGGCGACAAGCACTTCGTGATCGACACCAGTCGCAACGGGAGTGGTTCGCCCGATTTCCGTGTGCCGCTCGCCTGGTGCAACCCGCCCGGGTTGACGCTGGGCTCCGCCCCGACCCGGCTTACCGGGCATCGCCTGGTCGACGCGCATCTGTGGGTCAAGCATCCCGGTGACTCGGACGGGCCTTGCCGGGGTGGGCCGCCGGCGGGGCATTGGTGGCCGGAGTATGCGCTGGATCTGGCTCGGCGGTCTTGATTTCCGCCCCGCCCCGCCCCTTCCCGTAAGGCTGCCGCCGGCTTCAAAAGATTGTCCTCAAACGCCGGACGGGCTGATCAGGACCGCTCGCACACGAAGATCGCCGTCCCCGGGATCAACGACCCTCGCAGGGGAGACCAGCCACCCCACTCCTGGCTGTTCCACTCGGGCCACTCCGGCTCCACCAGGTCCACGAGGCGGAAGCCGCCCGCGACCACGTCGCGGACCCGGTCGCCGATCGTGCGGTGGTGCTCCACATAGACCGCGTTGCCGGAATCGTCCTGCTCCACATAAGGCGTGCGGTCGAAGTAGGAGGCCGCGACGGACAGGCCCTCGGGGCCCGGCTCGTCGGGGAAGGCCCAGCGGATCGGGTGCGTGACGGAGAAGACGAAGCGGCCGCCGGGACGCAGCACCCGGTGCACGTCGCGCAGGACGAGGACCGGGTCGGCGACGAACGGCAGGGCGCCGTAGGCGGAGCAGGCCAGGTCGAAGGAGCCGTCTGCGAAGGGCAGCACCCCGGCGTCCGCGCACACCAGCGGGAACGTGGGGGAAGAGGAGGAGAAGCCCGCGATGCGCAGCGCGTGCTGGAGCTGGCGGTGCGAGATGTCAAGCGCCACCGGGTGGGCGCCCTGCGCGGCGAGCCAGCGCGAGCACTGCGCGGCGCCGGCGCCGATCTCCAGGACCCGGAGGCCCTTCAGTGACTCCACGGGGCCGAGGAGACCGGCCTCGATCTCGTCGAGGCCCTCGGGACCCCAGACGAAACGGTCATCGCCGAGGAAGGTGCCGTGGTCGTTCTGGTACTCGTCGGCGTTCCGGTCCCACCAGCCACGGTTGGCGCGACTGCTCTCCGTGACATCGGCGCTACGGCGGGTGGCCTCGGGCTCGGACTGCTCGGACTCTTGGATGATCTGCTCCATGGTCGTACTCTTCCGTCGAACCCTGTAGCGGCAGGGGTGTACTGCGGCCCGGATGGCCTGCTGCGACAGGTCTTGTGCCGGGTATGCGGCGTTCCGCCCCGGGTGTGCGACTTCGCGCATTGACCCTGCCCAGCGACCCCCGTATGCTACAAGTTGCGCTGGCGGCCTGCGCTCCTCAGACAGAGCAGGGTGCGCTCGCATCTGTTGTATGTCCCCTCGGTTACCGAGGCGATTCCGTTTTACCCGTCCGGGAGATCTGAGTTCTTCAGAAATCTCCCTGGGAAAAGCGCGCCTCCTGGCTGTCCGGCTTCTTCAGGGCGAAATCGGTCCCGGCGTAGCAGTACCTACGACTCACTGTCCGTACCGGAGCCCTTTCCCACATGACGAGCAGCACCGAGACCACCGCCACCACGCCGCAGGTAGCGGTCAACGACATCGGTGACGAGGAAGCATTCCTCGCCGCTATCGACGAGACGATCAAGTACTTCAACGACGGCGACATCGTCGACGGCGTCATCGTCAAGGTTGACCGGGACGAGGTTCTCCTCGACATCGGTTACAAGACCGAAGGCGTCATCCCGAGCCGCGAGCTCTCCATCAAGCACGACGTCGACCCGAACGAGGTCGTCGCGGTTGGTGACGAGATCGAGGCCCTGGTTCTCCAGAAGGAGGACAAGGAAGGCCGTCTGATCCTGTCCAAGAAGCGTGCTCAGTACGAGCGCGCCTGGGGCACGATCGAGAAGATCAAGGAAGAAGACGGCATCGTCACCGGTACCGTCATCGAGGTCGTCAAGGGTGGTCTCATCCTCGACATCGGCCTCCGTGGCTTCCTGCCGGCCTCCCTCGTCGAGATGCGTCGTGTCCGCGACCTCCAGCCTTACGTGGGCAAGGAGCTCGAGGCCAAGATCATCGAGCTGGACAAGAACCGCAACAACGTGGTCCTGTCCCGCCGCGCCTGGCTCGAGCAGACCCAGTCCGAGGTCCGTCAGACGTTCCTCACCACCCTGCAGAAGGGTCAGGTCCGCTCCGGCGTCGTTTCCTCGATCGTCAACTTCGGTGCCTTCGTGGACCTGGGTGGCGTCGACGGTCTCGTGCACGTCTCCGAGCTCTCCTGGAAGCACATCGACCACCCCTCCGAGGTTGTCGAGGTCGGCCAGGAAGTCACCGTCGAGGTCCTCGACGTGGACATGGACCGCGAGCGCGTGTCCCTGTCGCTCAAGGCGACGCAGGAAGACCCGTGGCAGCAGTTCGCCCGCACGCACCAGATCGGGCAGGTTGTGCCCGGTAAGGTCACCAAGCTCGTTCCCTTCGGTGCGTTCGTGCGCGTCGACGAGGGCATCGAGGGTCTGGTCCACATCTCCGAGCTGGCCGAGCGCCACGTGGAGATCCCGGAGCAGGTCGTCCAGGTCAACGACGAGATCTTCGTCAAGGTCATCGACATCGACCTCGAGCGTCGCCGGATCTCGCTGAGCCTCAAGCAGGCCAACGAGGCGTTCGGTGCCGACCCGGCGGTCGTCGAGTTCGACCCGACCCTGTACGGCATGGCCGCGTCCTACGACGACCAGGGCAACTACATCTACCCCGAGGGCTTCGACCCCGAGACCAACGACTGGCTCGAGGGCTTCGAGAGCCAGCGCGAGGTGTGGGAGACCCAGTACGCCGAGGCGCAGACCCGCTTCGAGCAGCACCAGGCGCAGGTCATCAAGTCCCGCGAGGCCGACGCCCAGGCCGAGGCCGAGGGTGCGGCTGCGCCCGCCGGTGCGGCCCCGTCCGCTGGTGGCGGCAACGTCTCCGGCGGTTCGTACTCCTCGGAGACCACGGACGACGGCGGCGCGCTTGCTTCGGACGAGGCGCTTGCCGCGCTGCGTGAGAAGCTGGCCGGTGGCCAGAGCTGAAGCTCTGACCTAGTCGGTAAGTAGTTCGCTGAGGCCCGCATCCCCTTCGGGGGGTGCGGGCCTCAGTGCTGTACGCGCCTGCCGAACCGAAGGGTCGCCGGCCGAAGGATCGTCGGCTAAAGGATCGCTCAGTGCTCGCTATGCGCAGGCTGTGAAGGGGCGTTGGCGGGGAATGCCCACGTCGTGCCATGCGTTCTTGCGTATGAACACGAGGAGGAGCGGTCACCGTGCTTGATCCCCAGAGTCTGTACACATGGGAGCCCAAGGGCCTCGCCGTCGCCGACATGGCGCTGGCGCAGGACTCGGCGGGGCTCGTCATGCTCTACCACTTCGACGGATACATCGACGCGGGCGAGGCCGGCGACCAGATCGTCGACAAGCTGCTCGACTCGCTCCCCGGTCAGGTCGTGGCCCGTTTCGACCACGACCGGCTCGTCGACTACCGGGCCCGTCGGCCCCTGCTGACCTTCGAGAAGGACCGCTGGACGGCGTACGAGGAGCCCACGCTGGACGTGCGGCTCGTGCAGGACGCCACCGGTGCGCCGTTCCTGCTGCTCTCCGGGCCCGAGCCCGATGTGGAGTGGGAGCGCTTCGCGGCCGCCGTCGGGCAGATCGTGGAGCGGCTCGGGGTGCGGCTCGCGGTGAACTTCCACGGCATCCCCATGGGCGTCCCGCACACCCGCCCGGTGGGCCTGACCCCGCACGGCAACCGGGTCGACCTGGTGCCCGGCCATCGCAGCCCGTTCGACGAGGCGCAGGTGCCCGGCAGTGCGGAGTCGCTCGTCGAGTACCGGCTCGAACAGGCCGGGCACGACGTCCTCGGCGTCGCCGCGCACGTCCCGCACTACATCGCCCGCTCCGCCTACCCGGACGCGGCGCTCACCGTCCTGGAGGCGATCACCGCCGCGACCGGTCTGGTGCTGCCCGCCGTGGCGCACAGCCTGCGCACCGAGGCGCACCGCACGCAGAACGAGATCGACCGGCAGATCCGCGAGGGCGACGAGGAGCTCGTCTCGCTCATCCAGGGCCTTGAGCACCAGTACGACGCGGCGGCGGGCGCGCAGACGCGCGGGAACATGCTTGCCGAAGCCGTCGAGATCCCGTCCGCCGACGAGATCGGGCAGGAATTTGAGCGGTTCCTCGCCGAGCGGGAAGGCGACGCGGGCTGATCCAGTAGTCTGCGAGACAGCCGCGCCTTGCTCTGCCCCGCCGACGCGGGGGTGATCCGGTGGGACTGACCGGAGGAATCGGCGCCGGAAAGTCTGCCCCGCCCACGCGGGGGAGTTGCCGAACGAGTGGAGGCGCGGCCTTGCTGACTGTGGGATTGACCGGTGGTATCGGCGCCGGCAAGAGCGAGGTGTCGCGGCTCCTGGATTCCTATGGGGCCGTCCTGATCGACGCGGACCGTATCGCGCGCGAGGTCGTCGAGCCCGGAACTCCCGGGCTCGCGGCAGTCGTTGACGCGTTCGGCGCCGAAGTCCTGGCCGTGGACGGGACGTTGGACCGGCCGAAGCTGGGCTCCATCGTCTTCGCCGACGCAGACAAGCTGGCCGTGCTCAACGGCATCGTGCACCCCCTCGTGGGCGCCCGCTCCGCCGAACTCGAGGCGGCCGCGGGCGACTCCGCGGTGGTCGTGCACGACGTGCCGCTGCTCGCCGAGAACGCGCTCGCGCCCCTGTACGACCTCGTGATCGTCGTGGACGCCTCACCCGAGACACAGCTCGACCGTCTGGTGCGGCTGCGCGGCATGACCGAGGAGGACGCGCGGGCCCGGATGGCGGCGCAGGCCACCCGGGAGAAGCGCCTGGCGATCGCCGACGTGGTGATCGACAACGACGGTCCGCTCGACGCGCTCGAGCCGCGGGTGCGGGCCGTCTGGGACGACCTGGTGCGGCGGGCTGCGGCCCGGGACTGAGGGGGCGCGGGGGATGGTGGTGCTGGCCGGGTTCACCGCGTTCGGCGGCCTGGTGGCGATGCTCGCCGGGGCGTACGGGCTGCGGCAGGCACGGCGGATCGCCGCGTCCGGGCTGGTGGTCCTGGCGCTGGTGAAGACGCCGCCGACGGGGGCCACCCGGGCGCTGCTGCAGTTCGAGACGGCGGACGGGCGGGTCATAGAGATCGCCTCACCCGTGCCGGGGCCGCTGGCCGCGGGTGGGCATGTGCGGGTTGCGTACGATCCGGACGATCCGCGCGAGGTGGTGCTGCTCGGCAACGAGCGGGCTTGGCTCGATCGGGGCTTCGTGGGGGCCGGGGCGATGCTTGTGGTGCTGGGGGTCGTGCTGGCGTTGACCGTGGGCTAGGGCGTGTGTCGGGTGTGCGGGCGGGAGCGGGACGCATGGGAATAGGCGTTTCGTGGGCATCGTTGTATCTGGGCAGCGAAGGAAGGAGCAGGTGTGGGTGAGAGCCGTGGGCGTACGCCCGAGACCGATGTCATCGACTTCCGGGCGGCCGAGCAGCTGTTGGCCGCGCGGGACCCGAAGGGTGCGGTGAAGCTCCTCGACGAGGTGATCGCCGCACATCCGGAGAACACCGCGGCACGGCTGCTGCGGGCCCGGGCCTTCTTCGCCGCGGCCCAACTGCGCCCTGCCGAGCTGGAGTTCTCCATCGTCCTGGAGCGGGAGCCGGACAACGCCTTCGCGCACTTCGCGCTGGCCCGCACCTATGAGCGGGCGAACCGGCCCGACCAGGCCAGGCGGCACTTCCGCCTCGCCGCGGCGCTCGATCCGCAGCCGGAGTATCTGGCGGCGGCCAAGTTCGACAGCGACAGCTGAAGCAAGGGCCAAGAGGCTAAGAGGTTCCCTTGCCGCCCTGGTCCGGCTCGTACGGCGGGATGTCGCGTCCCGGCTGGTAGTGCGGGCCCTGCCGGATGTGGCGGAGGATCATCGCCATGTCTGCCGTGACGATCAGCCACAGCGCACCGCAGGCCGCCGCCCACCCGGGGCGGCCGGCCAGGGCGAAGGCGACGGTGCCGGCGGCGGCCCAGATCAGGCCCCACAGGCTCAGCCAGAACCGCATCCGCAGGGCACTGCGTGCGGTCACCGGTTCACTGCCTGTACGCATCTGCGCTCATCTCCCGCTTCCACCACTTCCAGGATCCACCCATCCGGAAAGAAACGGGAGTGAGCGCGCGACGCCGGCACGGAACCTCAGTGCCGGAACGGCCCTCGTACCTCGTACGTGATGCCGCCCGAGCCCGTACGCTCCCCGCTCGTGCCCCGCTGCGACGAGAAGTACAGCCGCGAGCCGTCGGGGGAGAAGGCCGGGCCGGTGATCTCCGATTCGCCCTGCCCGTCGAGGCGCAGGACCGGGGCGACCACGGAGTCCGGCGTGATGATGTTGATCTCCATGTTGCCGCCGTCCTCGGCGACGTACAGGTCACCGGCGGCCGTTCCGGTGACGTTGTCGACACCGTTCAGCGTGCCGTCGCCGCCGTAAAGCGCCCTGACCGTGGATGAGTTGGTGTCGTACGCCCACACCTTGCGGTCGCCCTTCGCGGTGAAGTAGCAGACGCCGTTCGAGTAGTGGCAGCCTTCGCCGCCGTCGAAGTGGCGGGCGGCGTCGACCTGGTGGCGGGTCTGGGTGAAGGGCGCCGAGGGGTTCGGCACCGGTCGCCACTCCACCGCGTCGCCGGACGTCGTGCACAGCACGTCGAGGCGGCCGCGCGACAGGTCGCCCCATACGTCGGGCGTGAAGCGGTAGAGGCAGCCGTCGTCCTCGTCCTCCGTGAGGTAGACGACCCGGTGGTCGGGGTCGCAGGCCGCCGCCTCGTGCTTGAAGCGGCCCATCGCGGTGCGGGAGACCGCCGGCCTGTTGCCGTACGGGTCGGTCTCGAAGACCCGGCCGCGGAAGATCTCCTCGCAGGACAGCCAGGTGCCCCAAGGGGTCGCGCCGCCCGCGCAGTTGAGGTTGGTGCCGGACAGGATGCGGTACGCGCGGTCCAGGGTGCCGTCCGCCCGGAAGCGCAGCGCGGACGCGCCGCCGATCAGGGGGAGTTCGGAGTTCGACACGTAGATCCAGCCGGCGCCGTCCGCGAAGCACGCCCCGCCGTCCGGCGCGGAGTGCCACAGCGTGCCGCCGACCATATGGGTCGAGCGGGCCACCACCCGGGCGGCGAAGCCCGCGGGCAGGGCCACGCCGTTCGCGTCGGGGGCGAGCAGCGGGCCGTACGGTCCGTCGGCCGCAGCCCCGGGTGCCGCGGCGGCCGCGCTCTGCCACAGCGAGCCCGAGAAGGCGAGGGCCGCCGTGCCCGCGGTGGCCGCGCGCAGGAACGTACGGCGGTCGGTACGAGAGCTCATGCCGTCAGCTCCCCGTGCCCAGGTGGGCGCCGATCAGGCGGGCGTAGTTCCACTCGCCCTGCTGATTGGGGTGCAGGGGCGCCGCCGGTGCGGTGGGAACGTACCCCTCGATCCACTTCGCACCCGGCAGTTGGCAGGCGTCATGGCCCTTGCTGGGGGTGGCCAGATCGACGAACTCGGCGCCGTGCGCGGCGGATTGGGTGCGCATCACGCCGTTGAGGCGGTCGACCGCTGCCGTCAGATAGTCGGCGTCGACGCCGAGGACGGGCTGGTACGGCCAGCAGCCGCCCGGCTTGATGTACAGGCCGTACCCGGCGACGACCACGCGCGCGTGCGGCGCTTTCGCGCGGATTCCGTCCAGTACGGCGGCGAGCTTGGGTGCGACCGAGTCCACCCGCTGGGCCACCTGGTCGACGCCGCCCTCGGTGTACTTCTCCTTGCAGGGCTTGGCCGTCGGGTCGAGGGTCATGCAGCTCTGCGCGATGCCGACGAGCCCGGCGTCATTGCCGCCAATGGTGAGGGTGACCAGGGTCGTGTCGGCGCTGAGCGCGTTGAACTGCGGGGGAGCCTCACCGGCCGGGATGCCGCCGATGGACAGCTTCTGGGGCTCGGTCATGTCCTTGGTGTCCGCGCCGCTGCAGGTCACGTCGCGGAAGGTGGCGACGTTCAGGCGGGCGGCCAGCTCGTGTGGGTAGTTGTTCGTGGAGCGGGCGCAGGCGAGCGGGCCGGTGGGGAGGGGGATGAGGGGGCCCGAGGCCATCGAGTCGCCCAGGGCGACGTAGACCTGCCCGTCGGTGGCCGAGGTGGCCGAGGTGGCCGAGGTGGCCGAGGTGGCCGCGGCGGGTGCGGTTCCGGTGGCGAGGGCGAGACCGGCGAGTGCCGTCGCCCCGGCGGCGTACGCGAGGGATCTGACGGTTCGACATAACCCGGTGCGGTACGGAGAGTTCATGGTGCTCATGGGGGTCTCCCGGTGTGCGTCGTGGAATGTCCGCCGGTCACTATGCAGATTTGTGTGCCGCTCTTTAACTGGTGGGTAACGCAGACTTCCCGGGGGGCCTTTGTGACGCGTGACAAGGACGACGGGCCGCTGCGTCGCGAGGAGCCTCGCGAGGAGCAGGGGGAGATCCGGATCGCGGGCCGCCCCGCCGCCGCGTATCTGCGCGCCCGCGTGCCCGCCCTGGCCCGGCGCGTGCTCGCCCGGCTGCGCGACGAGCTGCCGGTGTACGCCGAGTTGCCGGTCGAGGAGCTCACCGGGGACATCGCCGACATCGTGCAGCACAACCTGCGGCTCTTCGCCGATGTCATCGAGCACCGCCGGCCCGCCACCGACGCCGAGCTGGAGCAGCAGCGGGACTCGGCGGCCCAACGGGCGGAGGAGGGCGTGCCGTTGGACGCGATCCTCACCGCCTACCAGATCGGCACCGCGATGTGCTGGCAGGAGATCTCCGCGGGCGCGCGGGCCGAGGAGCTGGCCGGGGTGCAGGAGGCGGTACGCCGGATCATGGTGCTGCAGCGTCAGCTGACGGCGGCCGTCAGCGGGGCGTATCTGGAGGCCCGGCAGATCCTCGACAGCCAGGAACACGGTGGCCGGCACGCCCTGCTCGCGGCGCTGCTCGCCGGGGAACCCGTCGACGCCCGGCCCGCGGGGCCGCGGCCCGCCGCGCTGTATGTCGCCCTGACGCTGGCGCTCGGGGCGCACCCGGACGAGTCCCTGTCCGGGCCCGGCGCGGGGATCGCGTCGCAGCGCAAGATCCGGCGGGTGCGGTCCGTGCTCGACCGGTTCACGGGGGCGCCCGCGCTGACCGCCCTGGACAGTTCGGGCGGGACCGCGCTGCTGCCGGTGGGGGAGGTGCCGCCCTGGCCCGACCTGTGCCGACTGGTCGTCCAGGCAGGCGAGTTGGCCGGGATCGCCGTGACGGCCGCGGCCGATGTGGTGGCGCCCGGGGCGGTGCCGGACGCGGTGGCGCGGAACGCGGAGATCGTGGAGCTGGTGCGGCGGACCGGGCGCGGTCCCGGGCTCTACCGGCTCGGTGACGTACTCCTCGACTATCAGCTCAGCCGGCCCAGCGCCGCGCTCGGGCCGCTGGCCGCGCTGCTCGGGCCGCTGGAGTCGAAGCCCGAACTGCTGCACACGCTGCGGGTGTTCCTCGACCATGGCCTGGATCGGCGGGCGACCGCGGTCGCGCTGCATGTGCATCCCAATACGGTGGATTACCGGATCCGGCGGATCGATCGCTTGACGGGACTCTCGCCGGGGCGGGCGGGGGATCTGCAGCTGATCGCGGCGGCGTTGGTGGCGCGGACCGTGTCGTGATCCGGCCAATGGGGCGCAGGAATTGTTGAACTCGCTGTGAACGACCGGCTGTTGTTGCGCTCCTGACAGGGAGTCCAATTTCTGGCACGCTGCCCCGTGCACGTCATCTCCGCACCTCCGTAGGTCCGCGCGGGCAGGCACTCGTGCGGCCATCGCAGAAGGAGTACGTACGCGTGAGACGCAGCCTTCGAATACCTCGCCGCGCCCTGGGTGCGCTGGCCGCCACGGGCGCTCTGGTCGCCGGAATGTTCCTCGGGGCCGGCTCGGCCGCCGCCGGCCAGACCGCCGCCGCGGGGTCCCCCACGTTCGACCAGCCGCAGGCCAAGAACCTGAACGCCTTCTGGACGGCGGACCGCATGCGCGCCGCCAAGCCGCTGGACCTGCTGCCCGCATCGGCCGGTGACCTGCTCACCAAGGTCAGCAAGGGCGCCGAACTGCTCGTCCCGCCCAGCGGCGGCGTCGGCACCCAGGCGTTCCCGCAGAAGGGCGGGGCCTGGACCGGTGGCGGCAAGGTCGTCACCACCTCCGGCCGGGTCTTCTTCAGCTATCAGGGCCGCACCGCCTCCTGCTCGGGCAACGCGGTCACCTCCGCCAACAAGTCCACCGTCCTGACCGCCGGGCACTGCGTGAAGCTGGAAGGCGCCTGGCACAAGGACTGGGTCTTCGTGCCCGCGTACAACAACGGCAACGCCCCGTACGGCAAGTGGACCGCGGCCAAGACGCTGTCCACGCCGCAGTGGACCGCCAGCGAGGACATCAACTACGACGTCGGCGCGGCGGTCGTGAACCCGCTGAACGGGCAGAAGCTCACCGATGTCGTCGGCGCGCAGGGCGTGGCCTTCAACTCCGGCTACAACAAGCGCATGTACGCCTTCGGCTTCCCTGCGGCGGCACCGTACGACGGTACGAAGCTCATCTACTGCAGCGGGAACAGCATCAAGGACTTCCTGCTGTCCACGGACCACGGTCTGTCCTGCAACATGACCGGCGGCTCCAGCGGCGGCCCCTGGTTCCAGGACTTCAACGAGTCCACCGGCACCGGGCTGCAGACCTCGGTGAACAGCTTCGGCTACAACTTCCTGCCGGGCTATATGTTCGGGCCGTACTTCGGGAACGACGCGAAGAACCTGTACGAGACGGCGCAGGCGTCCTGAACCACCTGTGACAGCAAGGCAGTCGGCGGGTCGGGCGTCCCGGGAACGGGGGCCCGGCCCGCTTCGTTGTGACGGTATGAGCGAAGTGAAACGCGAGGGGTATTCGGGAACAGGACCGGGCGCCACCACTCCGGACGGCTGCTCCGTCGATCTCTATGCACGGATGAAGGCGGGCGACGAGCCGGATGTCATCGCCGGGGCCGTGCCCGCCGGGGCGCACATCCTCGAACTGGGCTGCGGGGCAGGGCGGGTGACCCGGCCGCTGCTCGACCGGGGCTTCACGGTCACCGCGGTCGACGAGTCGGCGGACATGCTCGCCCACCTCGAAGGCGCCAAGGGGGTACGTACCGTCCAGAGCCCGATCGAGACGCTCGACCTCCCCGGCGAGACGTACGACGTGGTGATGCTCGCCTCCTTCCTGGTGCACACCTCGACGCCCGCCGTGCGCCAGGGCCTGCTGAGGGCCTGCCGGGCGCATGTGAAGGACGACGGCTGTGTGCTGATCCAGCGCGAGGGCGCCGACTACCACACCAATCTGCCGCGCGAGCGGGTCGACCCGGACGGTTTCACGGTGCGGATCGTGTCCGCGACGCCGGTCGGCGACGGGGTGAACGAGGTGCACGCGGAGTACATCTGGCCGGATGCCACCTGGACGCAGACCTTCCGCTCGCGGCCGATGGGGCCCGAGGAGTTCGAGCGGTATCTCGGGGAGGCCGGGCTCGTGGTCGACCGGTATCTGACGGATGACGGGGTGTGGGTGCGGGCGCTGCCGGCGAAGTGAGCCGCCGGTGGGGAGGGGGCGAGTCGCCGGTGGTGGAAGCGAGTTGAGAATCTTTCGACGGGAGCGATGAGTTCGCGGCACGCCCCCGGTCTACCTCTACGACAAGCGAGACCAACCGCTTCCCAGAGGAGACCACGATGTCCGCGACCACCACCCTCCCCGCCGGCGCCACCCGCACCGCCGCCACCGCCGCCGCTCCGGTCCGCAGCCGCAAGGCCACGATCGGGCTGCGGACCCTGACCATCGCGCTCGCCCTGTTCATGGGCGTCGGCAGCGGTCTGCCGAAGCTGTTCGCGGCCTCGGCGGCCGTGGAGGGCTTCGACAAGATCGGGTTCGGCGACTGGTACATGTACTTCGTCGGGGGCCTCGAGGTGGCCGGCGCGATCGCGCTGCTCATCCCGATCCTGTCCGGCGTCTCGGCGATGGCCTTCGTCGGCCTGATGGTCGGGGCGACGATCACCACGATCACCGCCATGGGCGGCGAGTTCTGGTACTCGCCGGTGATCCTGATCATCCCGTTCGTGGTGATCGCGCGGGCGCAGCGGCACCAGACGGTCAGGCTGGTGAAGCTTCTGCGCCAGGTGCGGCGTCAGGTGTAGCCGGGGCGCTCCGGGCTGTGATAGCTAGTTGACGCACTGTTGTTGACAGTGCGTCAACTAGCTTTCGCATGCCCTGAGTTGTCGACCTCTGGAGCCCCCCATGGCCGAGCGTGCCGAGCCTGTCGAGAACGCGGAGCCTGTCACGGACGCCCAGCCGCCCGGCATGCGCGCGGAGTCCGGCGAGAGCGCCGGAGTCGGCCGCCGTGCGCTGCTCGCCTATCTCGTTGCCGCGCCCACGCTGACGGTCGCCGTCCGGCTGGGGATCGACGCGGCCGCCCCGGCCGAAGCGGCCGCCGCCACCCCCGCCGCCCCGCCTGCAGCGCTCTCCGAACTGCTCCCCGACCTCGGGGACGTCCTCAACCTCGCCGCCCTGCCCACCTCCCACCTGCTGACCCTCGCGATCGCCGAGGACGGCACCGTGCACTTCGGGCTGCCGCGCGAGGAGGTCGGCCAGGGTCTGACGACCGCCGTGGCGATGCTGATCGCCGAGGAGCTGGAGGTGCCTCTTGGCCGGGTGCGTATCCGCATCGAGGACGCGCGGCCCGAGCTCCTGTTCAACCAGCTCACGGGCAGCTCCAACTCCGTCCGATCGCTCTACCGCCCGGTGCGGACCGCGGCCGCCGCTGCCCGCACCCGACTGGCTTCAACTGCGGCCAAGGAGTGGGGTGTTGCCCCCTCTCAGGTGTCCGCCCGCGAAGGTGCGATCGTCGGCCCCGGTGGCCGTACCGCGACATACGGCGAGCTGACCCGGGCCGCGGCCACCTCCCGTACGGAACCCGCCGAGGCCGACGCGGCCCCCGCCCTGAAGGCGGCGGCAGACCATCGCGTCATCGGCCGCCCCACCGGACGCATCGACGCCAGGGCCATGGTCACCGGCCGCCAGCAGTACACCCTCGACCTGGACGTCCCCGGCGCCAAGCCCGCCATGGTCCGCCGCCCGCCCACCGTCGGCGGCACCGTCCGCGAGGTCCTCAACGCCGAAGCGGTACGCGCCATGCCGGGCGTCCTCGACCTCGTGGTCATACCCACCGGCGTCGCGGTCGTCGCCGAGACCTTCGGGCAGGCCCTCGCCGGCAAGGAGGCCCTGCGGGTGGAGTGGGGCGCGGGCCCCGTCGACGACCTGTCGCACGACGGCATTCGCGCCCGGCTCCGCAAGGCCGCCCCCGGCTTCCTGCCGCCCCTGCTCACCAAGCACATCGAGGCCGAGTTCGACTTCGCGCCGGTCAGCCACGCCCCGCTCGAGACCAACTGCGCGGTCGCCGATGTGCAGGGCGGCCGGGCCACCGTGTGGGCACCGGCCCAGTCGCCGATCGCGGCCCGGAAGGCGGTGGCGAGCGCGATAGGGGTGCCCGCCTCGCACGTCGACTTCCATGTGGTGCAGGCCGGGGGCTCCTTCGGGCGGCGGCTCTTCTTCGACGCGGCGATCGAGGCCGCGCGCGTCTCGAAGGGCGCGGGGCGGCCGATCCGGCTGATGTGGTCACGTATCGACGACATGCGGCACGGACGCATGCGCCCGCCCACCCACCACAAGCTGCGCGCGACGTACGCGGCCGGTGCGCTCCTCTCCTTCGAGCACCGGATGGCCTCGGTGGAGACGGACGTACGGCACGGCATCGGCGACGCCATCACCGCGGGCCTGACCGAACTGCCCGGCGGAAACGAGACGTTCGCGCAGACCATGTTCCGGCTCTCGATCAGCTCCCCGTACCGCTTCGGCCTCACCACGCAGTCCCTGACCGAGCTGCCGCTGAAGCTGCACACCGGGTCCTGGCGCAGCGTGTACTCGGGGACCGCGCGGGCCGCCGAGGAGATGTTCGTCGACGAGATCGCGGCACGGCTCGGGGTCGACCCGGTGGAGTTCCGGCGTACGCACCTGAAGAACGCGGCCCAGCGCGCCGTCCTCGACAAGGCGGCCGGGGAGTGGGGACGGGAGCTGCCCGCCGGGTGCGCACAGGGGATCGGGTTCCACGAGGAGTACCGGTCGCGGACCGCCTGCCTCGTCGAGCTGGACGCCCGCGATCCCGAGGCGCCACGGGTGCTGCGGGCCGTGATCGCGGTCGACGTCGGCAAGGCGGTCAATCCGCGCGGGGTCGAGGCGCAGATGCTGGGCGGCCTGACCGACGCGGTGTCGACCGCGCTGCGCGCCGGGCTGCACTTCGACAAGGGGCTGCCGCTGGAGGGGAGTTACTCGCAGTTCCACTATGCGCGGCAGAAGAACTCGCCCACGGACGTACGTATCCACGTCATCGAATCCGCCGACGCGGACGCCGAACCCGGCGGGGTGGGGGAGCTGGGCGTGCCCGCGGCCACCGCTGCGATCGGCAATGCCTATGCGCGGGCCACGGGGGCACGGCCGCGCAGTTTCCCGGTGCATTTCGAGGTCGACTTCGAGCCGTTCCCGCGTTGAGCCGTCCCGGCTGCGTCCCCGTGGCATCCCCTCAATCGGTCTGATCCTGGAGTGAGTTGTGCCTGAACACACCTTCACCGTGAACGGCGAGTCCGTGACGGTCGATGCGCCCGCCGATCTGCCCCTGTTGTGGGTGCTGCGTGATCTGCTCGGGATCCGCGGTCCCAAGTACGGCTGCGGCATCGACGTCTGCAAGGCCTGCACCAGCCACCTCGACGGGGAGGCCGTCAATCCCTGTGTGGTTCCCGTGGGAGAGGTGGCCGGGCGCGAGGTCACCACCATCGAGGGACTCGCTGACGGTGACACCCTGCATCCGGTGCAGGAGGCGTGGCTGGAGCAGGACGTGGCGCAGTGCGGGTTCTGTCAGCCGGGGCAGATCATGGCGGCGGTGGCGTTGCTGCGGCGCACGTCGGAGCCCACCGATGCGGACATCGACGCCATTGCCAATGTGTGCCGGTGCGGGACGTACTTCCGCATCCGGGAGGCGATCAAGGCGGCTGCGGCTCGGATGTGAGCCCAAGGGTGCCGGGGCTACCTCGGCAGGGGCGCCGCCAAGGGCTGCGCCCCGAGATCGACCCGTACCGCATTGCGCAGGGCGTGCAGCGCACCGTCGTACGTCGCCAGGTCCGCTGCGTATGCCGGGTCGCCGAGGGTCTTGCCCTCGCCGACCCGGTCCCGCAGGCAGCGCAGTGCCCGGAAGGCCGCATCGGCGGTGCGGACCACCGGCTCCGGTGCGGTCAGGGCCAGATGCTCACGGGCCTGGACCACCGCGGCCTCGCGCAGCGCCGTGCGGGCCGCGAGCTCCAGGGCGGGGCCCGTCAACTCGCCCAGGGAGACCGCGCGTAGGTCCTGGTTGGCCTGGTGCAGCGAGGTCAGATAGGCGACGTACACCGCCCGGCGTTCGGCCTGGCCCTGCGCGGCCCGCTCGTGGCGGCGGCGGATCGCGTCCGCGAGCAGCACCGAGCCCAGGCCCACCACCGCGCCGAGGACCGTCGAAAGCAGCGTGATCACGTTCTCGCCCATCGATCCAAGTCGCCCTCCCCGGTGATCAGTTACCGGGGAGAGCCTAGGGGGTGTCTCCCCGATCTCCGTGAGCCCGCGACGCTTGGCACGCTCCCCCAAGCTCTTCGAGCAGGGGGGACCCCCTCTCGCCGCACCGGGCGAAAGCCCAAGTACGTCCGGTCCATCGACGGAGCCTTCCGCCCGGCACGCCGAGAGCACGCACCAGACGCCGCAGGCTGATCCACGGAGATCGGGGAGACACCCCCTAGACGGATGCCGCTCAGCGCCGCCCGTCCGGTGCGCGCCCCGCCTCCGGAGGAAGGGCCAAACCGCGCAGTTGCTCCATGGTGCGCCGGTCCCGCTTGGTCGGACGGCCCGCGCCGCGATCGCGGATGCCCGCGGGGGCGACGGCCTCGCGGGGCGGCGGCGGAGGGCTGTTGTCGACGTAGCACTCGACGGCGACCGGGGCGCCCACGCGCTTGCGGATGATCTTCTTCACGACGACCACGCGGTCCCGGCCGTCCTGCCGCAGCCGCACCTCGTCGCCCGCCTTCACGGCGTACGCCGGCTTGACCCGGTCCCCGTTGACCCGGACGTGGCCGCCCCGGCAGGCGGTGGCCGCCGCCGAGCGGGTCTTGGTCAGGCGCACGGACCAGATCCAGGCGTCCACGCGTACGCTGCCGCTCTCTGCGGGGTCCGTGGCCTTGGCGGGCTGCGAAGTCATGTCCTCGACCTTAATGGGCCCGGCCCCTCCCGCCGAAGCGGAAATCGGACGCCTACGTCTTCTTCGCCCGCCTCGGCAAGTCCCTTCCCGGCCCCTGCGGGAAGTGTGGCGTGTACCTGTCGATAAGGTTCGTGCTTTGCCCGTACGCGCACACCCTGGGGGGGATCATGAGCGCGCACCTGACCGATACCGCACGTCGGCTTGCGAAGGTGCTGTGGACACAGCACACCGTCTATCGCGACCGTACCGGTGGCGTGGTGATCAGAGCCGATCACATCGAGCGCTGGATCAGCCTTGCCGCCACCGGCACCCGTGGCAATGTCCTGATCCGGGCCGGCCGGCTCCTCGACGGCGGCACCACGGCGCCTGCCCGGGTCGAGGCGGTCATGCCGCTGTCCACCGGCATCGACGGGCTCGCGGCGACCTGCCGCCGACTGCTCGCCGACACCGCCGAGGTCAGCGAGGTGCCGTCCCGCCACCAGCCCAGGACGGATTCCGGCACCCGCTCCGCGAAGCGCCGCCGTACGCCGCGCCGTGAACGCCCGCGCCGCCAGGGCCGCGGCAGGTACCGCGCCACCTGGGTGATCGCCGCGGCGGCCGCCGTGGCCATCTCGCTGTACGCCTACTCCGCGTACCAGGCGGCCGGCGGGCGCTGACCAACTCCCCAGGCGCATGGGGAGTGAGCCGGGTTCCAGGGCTCCGCCGGGGATTCAGCCACCGTTCACCCGGCCGCCCGCGAGGCTCCGTACCTTCCGTCCGGAACCCTCCGACGGCGAAAGGCACTTCCTTGAGAATCCCCGGCAACTCCCCGCGCCTGACCGCCGCTTGTGCGCTCGCGGCCTACTGCCTGCTGGCCCAGGCGGCCGCGCCCGCGCAGGCCGCGGCGGCCTTCTCCGTCACGGCGACCGTGGAGACCGCCCCGGTCTCGCACAGCGGTGACGCCGCCGACGACCCGGCGATCTGGGTGCACCCCACGGACCCGTCGCGCTCTGTCGTGGTGGGCACGGACAAGAAGGGCGCGCTGGAGGTGTACGACCTCACCGGGGCCCGCATCCAGCGCATCAGTGGGGACTACGGGAACAACGTCGACCTGCGCGGCGACATAGTCGTCTCCGCCGACGACGAGGCCGCGGGCGGCAACGGCGCCATGCACATCTACCGCATCGACGCCGCCACCCGGAAGCTCACCCACCTCAAGGACGTCCCCACCGAGGTCACCGCGCACGGACTGTGCATGTACAAGTCGCCGACCAGCGGCAAGCTGTACGCCTACCCCAACTCCACCTCCGGCCGCGTCGAGCAGTGGGAGATCGGGGTCAACGGCTCCACCGTGAGCGCCACTTCGGTCCGCCTCTTCGACGCCGGCAGCGCGGTCGAGGGCTGCTACGCCGACGAGACCAACGGCAAGCTGTACCTCGGTGAGGAAGACGTCGGTGTCTGGGTGTACGGAGCCGAGCCCGGCGCGGGGACCGCCCGCACCAAGCTCGACTCGGCAGGCTCCGGCGGCCACATCACCGCCGACACGGAGGGCATCACGGCCGCGGGCAACCGGCTGTACGTCTCCTCGCAGGGCAGCAACGACTTCACCGCGTACGACCGCGCGAGCGGCAGCTACCTGGGCCGGTTCTCCGTCGCGAACGGCGGCGCGGCCGACGACTGCGAGGACACGGACGGCATCGACGCGACCGCGTCCCCGCTCGGCTCCGCCTTCCCCAGCGGCGTCTTCGTCTGCCAGGACGGCTCCAACTCGACGCCGGGCACGTCCGGCAACCAGAACTTCAAGCTGGTCCCGCTGCAGCGCATCACGGCCAACCTCGGCTGATCGCCGTTGAGTTGACGGATCCGGGCCAGGGGTGACGATCGGCGATCACTCCTGGTCCGGCACCACCGCCGTGGCCGTGATCTCCACCAGCTGGCCGGTGTATCCGAGGCAGGACACCCCGAGCAGCGTCGAGGAGTGCGGCCCGATGCTGAGGCCCGACGCCTCCACCACCCTCCACACCTCGGAGAGCGGGCCGGGCTCGTCCGAGACGACGTACACATCGGTGTACGCCACCTGGGACAGGTCGCTGCCGATCGCCCGCAGCTGCTCCTCCAGGTTGGCGACGACCTGCTCGGCCTGGCGCGCGTAGTCACCCGCGCCCACCAGATTGCCCTCGGCGTCCAGCGGTACCGACCCCGCAAGGAACGCCAGGCGCGTCCCCGCCTCGACGACCGACGCGTGCGCGTATCGGGGCGGTGCGAACAGGCCGGGGACGACATTGCGCTTGATCATGGGTGACCTCCGGAAGTCTGAGCGTGCTGGTTGGCGCCAACCGACGGATCATGGGACGTGGACAAGGCCGACCGCATTCGAATTTCACATCACCCGGGAATGATCCGGGCCGGGACGGAGTTGGGCTGACCATGAAGGCCATTGCACTTGAAAAGTACGGTTCCGCCGACGACCTCCGCCTCGTCGATCTGCCCGACCCCAAGGTCGCGCCGGGCGAGTTCCTGATCCGCGTCAAGGCGGCCGGGGTCAACCCGGTCGACTGGAAGCTGGCCGCCGGATATCTGGACGGCATCATGGAGGTCAAGTTCCCGCTGATCTCCGGCTGGGACGTCGCCGGTGTCGTCGAGGCCGTCGGTCCGGACGCCACGGAGTACCAGGTCGGGGACGAGGTGTTCGGTTACGTACGCAAGGACTGGGCGCAGAACGGCGCGTACGCGGAGCTCGTCTCGGGCCCCGTGCGCACCCTCGCCCGCAAGCCCGCCGCGCTGACCTGGGAGCAGGCCGCGGGTGTGCCGCTGGCCGGTCTCACCGCGTACCAGTCGATCAAGCGGGTCGGCGTCAAGGAGGGCGAGACCGTCCTCGTGCACGCCGCGGCGGGCGGCGTGGGCTCCTTCGCCGTGCAGATCCTCGTCGCCCAGGGCGTCCGCGTCATCGGCACCGCGAGCGAGCGCAACCACGAGTTCCTGCGCGGCCTCGGCGCCGAGCCGGTGACGTACGGCGACGGCCTGGAGGACCGGGTGCGCGCGCTCGCCCCCGAGGGCGTGGACGCGGCGCTCGACTTCGTCGGGGACGGCGCCGCGGTCGACGTCTCGCTGGCCGTGCTCAAGCAGCGCGACCGGGTCGCCTCGATCGCCGACGGCTCCGTGGCGGAGAAGGGCGGCCACTCGGTGTGGGTCCGCCCGGACGCCAACGACCTGAGGTTCCTGGCCGAGCTCGCCGAGGCCGGCAAGCTCACGGTGAACGTGGACCGCACCTTCCCGCTGGCCGAGGCGGCCGACGCGTGGCGCCTCAGCGCGGAGGGCCGCACCCGCGGCAAGATCGTCCTCACGGTCTGAGTCCGGCGGCGTCAAGGCCGGATCGGCGGGTTCAGGCCGGATCGGCGGGCGCGGCGAGCACCGCGTCCGCCAGGCCCAGCTCCTCGCTCAGCACGGCACGGCCCGCATCGGTCAGTACGACGACGCGGGTCGTGCCTTTGCGTGTGGCCCAGCCCGCGTCCAGGGCGCGCTGGAAGAAGGCCGCACCCACCGCGCCCGCCAGATGCGGGCGGCGCTCGGTCCAGTCGAGGCAGGTCCTGATGTGCGCCCGGCAGGACCCGCGCGGACGGTGGTCGTCGATGCCCATGGCCCGCAGCCAGGCCTTGCCGTCCTCACTCAGCGAGGGCCCGTAGTCCCAGGTCAGCAGGGCCCGTTCGGTCATCGCGTCGGTGATCGCGACGGCCACCGTGCCGGCCAGGTGGTCGTAGCAGGACCGGGCGTGGGCCAGCGCGCGACGCCGGTTGGCATCGCTGAGGGAACGTACCGGCGTCGGCTTCATCGGCGCGTGCGAGGCCAGCGACTCGATCATCTCGGCGGTGGCGGGCCCGGAGAGCCGCACATAGCGGTGCCGCCCCTGCCGCTCCTCCTCGAGCAGCCCGCCGGCGACCAGCTGATGCAGATGCCCCGTCGCCGTCGAGGGCGCGACCCCGGCAAGCCGCGCCAGCTCCGTCGCGGTCCAGGCCCGCCCGTCGAGCAGGGCCAGGCACATCGCGGCCCGGGTGCGGTCGGCGAGGAGACCGGCGAGGGCGGCCAGGTCGGGGCCGGGTATCGGGGCAGGGGGCTGGGTCATGGGCCCATTGTGTCGGCCGGACACTTCGGGGACCGCCGAACTGTCGCGGTCCTAGCGTTTCGGCGCATGACGCGCACGACTGCTTCCACCACGACATCCACGGCCGCCGGATCGGCCCGTACGCAGATGCAGATGTCCTCTGCCGCGCACACCCACATCCCGATATCCCCGAGCATCCTCTACTTCGGCACTCCGGTCGCCCTCCTGACCACGACGAACCCCGACGGCACCGCCAACCTGGCCCCTAACTCCTCGGCCTGGGCCCTCGGTCAGACCCTGGTCCTCGGCCTCGGTCGCTCGGGCCACACCGCCGCCAATCTCGCCGACCGCCCCGAGCTGGTCGTCAATCTGCCCTCGCCCGCCCTCTGGGCCGCCGTGGAACGCCTCGCCCCGCTCACCGGCGCGGATCCGGTGCCGGACGCCAAGGCGGACGTATACCGCACCGAGCAGGACAAGTTCGGGGCCGCGGGCCTGACCCCCGCACCCTCGGAGCTGGTCACGCCCCCGCGCGTCGCCGAGTGCCCACTCCAACTGGAGGCCACCGTGCGTCACATGTCGCCCGCCGGTCCCGCGGACGACTTCTGGATCGTGGAGTGCGCGGTCGTACGCGTCCACGCCGCGGCCTCCGTGGTGGTACCCGGCACCCAGCACGTCGACCCGTCGGCCTGGAGCCCGCTGATCTACAACTTCCGCCACTACTTCGGTCTGGGCGGCCCGGAGCTCGGTCACGGCTTCCGCTCACAGACGGCAGGGACGGCGACTCAGGCGCGCAGGTGAGCCAGCAGTTCGTCGGCCACCGGATAAGGGCGCTCGTCGGGCAACAAGGCTGCGGCTTGGTCGAGTTGGCCCTGGCGCACCAGCTCGTGCACGGCACGCGCCCGCTCCGTGACATCGGTGAGGGAGACGACCCACTCGTCGGCGTACCGCCGCGCGGCCTCACCGGACAGCCCGAGCTGCAGCGAGCGGTGGCCGAGCGGGTTGAGGTGGAGATCCCGCTCGGGGTCCCACTGCACCCGGGCGGGCGAACGCCTCAACTCCCGCTTCCAGGAAGCCTGGTCGGGGTGGAGTCCGCGTACGTAGTGCGACAGGCAGGAGTTCCGCAGCGCCCAGTCGAAGCCTTCGCGCGCGATCTCCACGGCAAGGACGGTCTGTTGGCCCTCCTTGGTGGCCCAGCCGCAGCGGTACATCATCCAGAGGTAACTGGGCTTGATCCAGGTCATGCGATCGCGCTTCCAGGCCTCGGGGAAGCGCCCCTCGCGGGCTGCGGGGAGGCCGAGTTCGGGGGCGTAGGCCTGGTAGACGGTGATCGTGTCGGCGGTGTGCAGGGCGCGGATCTGGTGGGTGGGGACGGTTGTTGAGGTCGGGACGGTCGTTGCGGTCATGGGGGACAGGATGCGCGCCGCGGGTGGGCGGCGACCACGGATTTTCCTGGGCCGGCGGATCTGTCGGTGTGTGGCGGGAGTGGTCCCGGAGGATCCCGGCGCGGGGACTGTCAACCCAAGGTTGACACCCCTGGCACTGTCAACCTAAGGTTGACACATGACCGAACCTGCGCGCCTGACGCATCCCGTACGCCTCGACGACCTGATCGAGGCCATCAAGAAGGTGCACACCGACGCCCTCGACCAGCTCACCGATGCCGTCGTCGCCGCCGATCACCTGGGCGACGTGGCCGACCACCTGATCGGTCACTTCGTGGACCAGGCGCGGCGTTCCGGTGCCTCCTGGACGGACATCGGCAAGAGCATGGGGGTCACCCGGCAGGCCGCCCAGAAGCGGTTCGTGCCGAAGAGTTCGGGGGACGTCGCCCCGCTCGACCCCAGTCAGGGCTTCAACCAGTTCACGCCGCGCGCGAAGAACGTCATCGTGGCCGCCACCAACGAGGCCGTCGCCGCGCGCAACGCCGAGGTCACCCCCGTCCACCTGGTGCTCGGCCTGCTCGCCGAGCCGCAGGCGATCGCCGCGCGCGTGATCGTCGAGCAAGGAGTGCTGCTCGACACGGTTCGTCAGGCCGCGACCGAGCAGCTGCCGGCGGCGGTGGACGAGGTGCCCGAGCTCACGCCGTACGACGCGGAGGCGCGCAAGGTCCTGGAGCTCACCTTCCGGCAGGCGCTGCGCCTCGGCCACAACTACATCGGCACCGAGCACATCCTGCTCGCGCTCCTTGAGGAGGAGAACGGCTCGGGCGTGCTGACGGGCGTCGGCGTCGACAAGGCGGTGTCCGAGGGGCACATCGCCCGCGCCATCGCGGCGGCCGTGGCGGCCTCGGCCCAGGGCTGAGCGGGCCAGAGCCGAGCGGCCCAGGGCTGAGCGGGCTTCTGCTCAGGGGCCGAGCGCGTCCCTCGTCAGGCCCGGGTGGCCGAGGCGACGAAGAGGGGGATGGCCATGAACAGGCGGTCGTCCGCGGCCCGTTGCCGCTGGTCGGCCAGCCAGCCGTCGGCCTCGTCGTCGCTGATCGCCCCGGTGTCGCGGGCCATCCGGGCGAAGCCCTGCATCATGGGCAGCACCAGCTCGTCCGTGAACACCCCTGTGTGCACGTCGACCTGGACGTCCGTGAAGCCCGCGTCGAGCAGCCACCCCCGGTAGCGGCGGGCGGCCCTGGGGTGCGTCACCCGGTCGGCGCGGGCGTGCACCATGGTGCGGGTGAGCGCCGGATCGTCGGCGTCCACGACGAAGGTGTCCCAGTCCTGCCCGATCAGCACCACCCGCCCGCCCGGCGCGAGCACTCGGCGGGCCTCGGCGAGTGCGCGGTCGGGGTGGTCGAGATCGTGGTAGAGCTTGTCGGCGCGGTATCCGGTCAACGAGGCGTCGGCAAAGGGGAGTTCGTACGCCCCCGCGGTCTCGAAGCGGGCCTTCGGCCACCGTTGCCGGGCCACCTCGATCATCTGGAGATCGAGGTCGACCCCGGTCACGCGGGTGCCGCGCTCGGTCAGCTCGGCGACGGCGCGACCGGCTCCGCAGCCGACGTCGACGACGTGGGCGTCGGGGGCGTCGGGGGCGACCGAGGCGGGGTCGGGGGTCAGCAACTCGTAGGAGAGCAGCCTCAGTCGGCGGGCGGCCGGGAGCTGGTCGAACGTGTCGAGGAGGGCGATGAGGCCCGAGGCGTCGGCACCTGAGGAGCCTGAGGGGCCTGAGGGGCCTGAGGGGCCCGCGGGTTCAGTGGAGTCTGCGGAGTTGGACGATTCCCGGTCCTGCGATTCCTTGGACATGACCTCAAGACTGAGCCTTAATGCCGACATGAAGTCAAGCTCGCCGGCGCCGCCCGCGTCCCCGATGACGATCGGAACCCTCGCCGACCACTTCGGCCTGGCCACCCACGTACTGCGGCACTGGGAGACCATGGGCCTCCTGGCGCCGTTCCGGGACGCGGCCGGGCGCCGCACCTACCAGCGGGACGACCTGCTGCGCGTCGCCGCGATCCTGCGCGCCAAGGAGGCCGGGTTCGGCCTCGACGACATCCGCGCCCTGCTGACCGCCGAAGGGCCGGGCCGCCGCCACGAGGCCCTTGCCGCGCGCAGGGATGCGCTGCGCCGGACCATCGCGGCGGCCGAGGCCCAGTTGGACCTCGTGGAGTGCGCGCTCGGCTGCGGCCACGACGACCTCGCGACCTGCCCGCACTTCCACCAATTCCTCGCGGAAAGGGCCGGGTTGGGCGACGTACGCCCCGTGCTCCCCTTCCCCATGCTCCCCGTCCCGAAGTGCAAGACTCCCTGAGGATCAAGCCGCAACCGGCTGACCGCTCACTCCTCGTCCGCCATCCAGTTCCCGTGGAACCCGATCGGCACCCGCACCGGCAGCTGCACCCGTGCCACGGGCTCGCCCGACAGGTCCTGCGCGGACAGGATCAGCAGGTCCGACGCGGCGCGCTCCGGGTCGAAGGCGTACGCGAGGACGTAGCCGTCGTCCTCGTCGAGGTCGGGGCGGCCCGGTACGAAGACGCCCTCACTGACGTCCCCGTCGGGGTGGACGCGGTGCACCTCGCTGCTGCCGCGCTCCAGGTCGTACTTGACCAGGCCGATGCCCACCCGGTCGATGGTGGGCCCGGACGTGCCGGCGGCGATGTGCTGCTTGGCGCGGGAGTCGCCGTAGCCGTCGCCGGGCTCCAGGACGCCGTACCCGTAACGGAACTTGCCTGTCATCAGCCGTGGGTCGACGCGCGGGAACTCCATCGGCCGGTCGTCGACGACCTCTTGGCGCACCGAGCCCGCCCGCAGGTCGACGGTCCAGCGCTCCAGGCGCGGCCGGGAGTCGTCGGGACCGTGCCGGCCGGTGTCGAACAGCCGGTCGTAGGCGACGAGATGGATCACGATGCGGCGCCCGTCGGGGCCGCCGTCCTCCTCGTACGCGTTCATCGGATGGAAGACGAAGCACGGATCGATGTCGAGCCAGCGCACGTCCTCGGCCCGCCCTTCCCGCGGCAGCAGCCCGAGCCGGGCCTGCTTGGCCGGGTTCCAGCCGAACGGGAAGCTCGCGCCGGCCTCCGCCGCGTCCATGCTGAAGCCCACCGGCAGGTCGTACAGCAGGACGTAGTTCTCGGTGAGCGAGAAGTCGTGCATCATCGGCGAGCCCTCGACCGGGATGTCGACGCGCCGCTTGATCCGGCCGTCGGTGCCCGCGACGAGATATTCGACGTAGGGGTACGCCGGGCAGTACGCGACCGCGTGCAGCTCGCCGCTCGCCGGATCGACGATCGTGTGCGCGGCGAAGCCGCCGGGCAGGGTGCCCTGGAAGTCGTACGGGCCAAGGGTGTTGAGCTCTTCGTCCAGCTCGTACGGCAGCGGACCGCTCTCCACCGTGGCGAGGTAGCGGCCGCCGAAGCGCAGGATGTGGGTGTTGGCCGCGGCGTCCATGTCCTGGTGGCGGGGCCCGAGCAGCTGCTTCTCGCCCAGCTCGGCGGCGACGGCGTCGCTGCGCACCCAGCGGTTGCGGTACCACTCGGCGGCCCCGTCGCGCAGCCGCACTCCGTGCACCATGCCGGCGCCCATGAACCAGTGGTGGGCGGCCGGGTCCTCGACGCTCAGGGGATTGGGGCCGTTGCGCAGGAAGCGGCCGTTCAGGCTCGCCGGAATGCGGCCGATCACCGGCAGGCTGTGGGCGGTGATCTCGTCGCGTACGGGGGCGAAGAGGCCGGTGAGATAGGGATTGCCGTTGCCCGTCATGACGTAGCTCCTCGGCAGGGGTGGCCGTGCTCTCGCCTCCCACCCTCTCCCGCACGGCCGCGGAGCGTCGAGGGGCCGGACGCTAATGGCCCTCGACGCTCCGCTTCGCACCGTTCTCAGCGGTTACCGCAAGGCGTACTCAGTGGCCGCTGCCCTGCGGGCTCGGCGACTACTGGCCCGCGGGCTTGGGGAGTTCGCACCCCGGCGCCGACAGGTCGATCTTGTTGCCCACGCCCACGCACGGCACGATCCCGTACGTCTGCTGCGCGTAGTTGATGCCCTGGCGAACGGTGACCTTGCCGTTCTCGTCGACCTCACAGGGGTTGTTGAGGGTGCACTCCTGGCCGTCCTCGTTGCCCGTGTTGTTGACGGCGACGACCTTGCCGGTCGCGTCGTCCACGACCGGGGAGCCCGAGGTCCCGCCTATCGTCTTGCAGGCGTCGGTGTAGCGGACCGAGTCCTTGAAGGTCCAGTCGCCCTCCTTCAGGCGGTAGACGAAGCCGTCGACGCTGCAGCTGTACGTCTTCTTCCAGTACCCGGAGACCACCGTGATCGCGGTGCCCTGGGTGGGGTGTGCGGCGTTCAGTTCGAGCGCCTTGATGCCGTACGAGCTCTCGATCTGGGCGTAGGTGGAGGTGAGTTCGTACAGCGAGACGTCCGTGTCGGTCATCGTGGCGTACGCGATCTTGCTTGCCTTGAGCGTGGCGACCTCGTTGGCCGATGCGTCGAGCAGATCGAAGGAGCGGCTCGAGGGCTGGTCGACGATGACGTCGCCGGCGCCCGGCATGCCGCTCTCCAGGCAGTGCCCGTTGGACAGCACCAGGGCGGGGTCGTTCGGCTCGGAGTCCGGCATGCGGACGACCGAACCGGAACAGTTGCTGAGCGCGACGGTGCCGGCGAAGTTGACGGCCTTGGGCCTCTTCTTCTGCGCCTGCTTGGCCGTGGCGGTCTTTGCAGCCTGGGCCGTCTGGGCCGCCTGGGCCTTTCCGGCGGTGGTGGTCGGCTCCGCGTCAAGGCCGCCTGCCAGCGCGGGCGTTGCGCCCACCCCGGTCAGGAGCAGTGCGGTGAGCGCGCCGACGAGAGGTTTCTTCATGTGGGGGGTCCTCTCTGCAACCGGGGACCTTGGCGCCCCGGCTTTGTCATGCGCATTCTGATGTGTACGGGCTCCGCGGACAACAGTGCGCGCTCAGCGGACACCTTTGGCAACTCCCGCACCGGTACGTCTTGTTGACACCTCGGCGGTACAGGCGCCACAGTCGCGCCGGTGGAGATCAGCGAACTGACCGAGGCCGAGCGCCGGGTGTGGGAGGCGTTCCCGCGGGGCGACGCCATCGACTTCCGCACGTCCGGGAACGAGTCCGCGACCGAGGGCGCGGACTGGGGTCCCGAGCGGACGGTGCGCGCCGAGGTGCTGCGGGCACTGCTCCTCGACGGCACGAGCGCCGACGGCCAGGTCGCCTCGCTGCGGGTGCGCGGCGCCCGCGTGGTCGGACAGCTCAACCTCCTGCACGGGACCGTCACTTGTGCGCTGAGTCTGCTCGGCTGCCACCTCGACAGCGCGCCCCTGCTGTTCGGGGCGCAGCTGCGCAGGCTGTATCTCAGCAAGTGCGTCATGCCGGGGCTGCACGCGGGCACGCTCCGGGTCGACGGTGATCTGTCCCTGATGGACTGCCGGATATCCGGTGTGGTGCGGATGCACGAGGCGAAGATCTCCGGCTCGCTCTACCTCAACCGGGCGCAGCTGGGGCAGGAGGGCGCCGAACCGGACGAGCCCGTGCTGCAGTTGAACCGGACGGTGATCGGCGATGCCCTGCACGCCACCGAGCTGGTGACGTACGGCAGATTCCGGATCGACGGCGCGACGGTCGGCGGTTCGGTCGTGCTCACCGGTGCCCGGCTCAGCAACCCCGGCGAGGACTCCTTGCAGGCGGAGGGGATCACGGTCGGCTCCGATCTGCTGGCCGACGGGATGGCCGTCCGTGGCCGGATCAACCTCAGGGGAGGCGAGATACCCGGGCGCATGGTCCTGTCGTACGGCCGTCTCTCCAACCCGGGCGGCACGGCCCTGCGAGCCAGCAGCTGCACGATCGGCGAGCTCTGGCTGCGCGCGCCGCTGCGCGTCGAGGGTTCCCTGAACCTGCGCCGGTCCCGCCTCGACCTGCTGCACATCGCCCCGGAGAGCTGGCCCGCGCAGGTCCAGCTCGACGGTCTCACCTACACCGCGCTCGGCCCGCACGAGCCCGCCGAACGCCGCCTCCCGCTCCTGGAGCGCGAGACGGACGGCTACGTCCCGCACGCCTACGAACAACTCGCCGCCGCGTACCGCCGCATCGGCGACGACGCGGCCGTACGCACCGTCCAACTCGCCAAGCAGCGCCGCCACCGGGCCACCCTGGCCTGGTACGGGAAGGCCTGGGGCCATCTGCAGGACATCACCGTCGGCTACGGATTCCGCCCGACCAGGGCGGCGGCCTGGCTGCTCTCGCTGCTGCTGATCGGCGCGGTCACGTATGCGATACGCGAACCGCTCCCGCTGAAGGCCGACGAGGCGCCCCACTTCAACCCGGTCTTCTACACGCTCGACCTGCTGCTCCCGATCGTGGACTTCGGTCAGGAGCGGCACTTCAGCCCGGACAACAGTGGGCTGCAGTGGTTGGCGTACGCACTCGTCATCATGGGCTGGATCCTCGCCACGACCATCGTGGCGGGCGTCACGCGCAGCGTCAGCCGGCAGTAGCGCCGCCGTCTCCCGGTGCGGGGCTCAGACGATCCGCAGGTGCGGCGTGCCCCGCCTGGGCGCGGGCGCCCCGGTGTCGCGTACCACCAACGTCAGCCGCGTGAGCCCGAGTTCCGCCAGGGCGGACGGGGTCTCGGTGATGATCCGGCAGGTGGTGCGGCCGTGCTCGTGATCGGGGTGGTGCAGGGGACGCACCGCGCCGTCGTGGTCCAGGGCGTGTGCGCCCACGGCCTCGATCCAGTGCGGAAGTCCTTGCTGGTACGCGGCGTTCATGAGGGGATCCGCCGCGATGTCCCGGCGAATGGCCTGAAGGCAGCGGTCCTGGCCGTGGGTGTCGACCGCCGAGGAGAACTGGGCGAGCAGCGGCAGACACCAGCTCGTCTCGTGCTCCGCGAGCACCGAGGCAGCGTCCGGGTGGAAGAGCACGAAGCGCAGGAAGTTGTGGCGCGGCATGGCCGTCGGGTGCGGCCTGACCCCCTGGAACAGGCTGTCGTACGCCGAGTTGGCGATCAGGACGTCCCAGCGGTGGTCGATGACCAGGGAGGGGAAGGGCAGGGCGTACAGCATGGTGGCGTAGTCGCGCAGATACGCCTGGGCCGCCGGGTCGGCCGCGGGGCCGCAGGGGCCGCCTGTTGCCGCGTCGCTCACCATGGACACTCGTCCCTGAGGTTCGTCCTGGAGGGCGTTGTGACCTTCGAGACCATCGGGATGCTGCCCCTCCCATGGAGCGTGGCCGGCCGGCTGCTGCAAGGCGATCCTGCTGCCCGCGCAGAGATCATGTCAACAATCGTGGCATTTGCTGAACGTGGCCGATCAGTTCACGCCACAACTGTGGCAACTCCTGGCTGGGGAATGGCTGAAGGGGCTAGTGTCCGGAACCTCAGAGTCAGCCACGTCAGTCAGCTTCTCAACGAGGAGAGCCCGGTGCCAGAAGGCTTCTCGGTCGCGGGCCTGGCGGGTGCCGGACCGCTTGCGGCAACCGTCGCCCGTGTCGCCGAACTCGCCGGCCAGCTCGGCCTGAGCCGTGAAGAGGTGTTCGGCCTGCAGCAGCTGTCCGCGCAGTCGGGCGTCCTGCCCCACGTGGTCAAGGCGCTGCTCGAAGGCCGGCCGGCCGGCGAGCCCGATCTGCAGGCCCGCTTCCTGCAGCGCTTCGACCTGCTGCGCCGCACCCGGCTGAAGCCGAACGGCCGCCGCTACACCCAGCAGGAGATCGCGGACGGCGCCGGCATGTCCCGCCAGCAGGCGGGCGCCCTCATCCACGGCGACCGGCGCCCCACCATGGAGCACTGCGCCGCCATCCAGCGCTTCTTCCAGGTGCACGCCGGCTTCCTCACGGCCGAGGACTCCGACGCGCTCGCCGGCGCCCTGCAGCGCACCGAGCAGGAACTGCTCCTGCGTCTCGCCGCCCAGGAGCGCGAGCCCGCCGTCGCCCTGCAGGGCCGAAGCGGAGCCGAGGACACGGCGGACGACCCGCTGCAGCGCCTACTCCAGGACCACGGCGTACGCGGGATCGCCTGGCGCGCCGCCCAGCTGCCCACGGACGAGCACCGGGACAAGGTGGCGGAATGGCTCGACATGTTGCTTGAGAGCGTCAGGCGGCCGGAGTCCTGATGCGGTGCTCATGCGGGTGTACGAACGGCGTCGGGAAGGCGCGGATGCGGGGCGAACGGTGGCCATAGACAAGGGGATGCGCCGGCTGTGCAGCGAGTTGGTCGGCGGGATCGACCTGCCCGCGCCTGCGGAGCCGACCGATCTGTACCGCGCGCTCTGCGACGGTATGAGCGTCCGCCGTGGCCGCCCGGTCAGATTCCGCACCGCGGTCTTCCCGCCGGGCACGGCCAGCGGTCTCTGGCTGGACATGGCCGAACAGGACCTCGTCGTGATCGAGGAGCGTACCGCCCCTGATCATCAACTGGTCATCCTCGGCCACGAGTTGTGGCACATGGAGGCCGGAAGCTGCAGCCACCTCGCGGAGGGCGCAGGAGTGGCCGGGCGGCTGCTCTCGGAGGACGCCGACCTGCAGGCCGCCGTCGGCAAGGTCGCCGCGCGCACGCGCTTCGCGCTGGCCGAGGAGAACGCCGCGGAGAGTTTCGGGCTGTTGCTCGCCAGCAAGTGCCGGGCGTGGCTCGTGGGCACGGGGACCTCCGATGTGGCGGGCGCGGGACGCGATGTGCTCGCCGGGCGTATCGAGGCTTCACTCGGCTCACGCCGTCCGCGACGCTAGGGCGTGTCCGGCGGATCTTCGCGGAAGAGCCCGCGGCGTCTGGTGCGTGCTCTCGGCGTGCGCCCGGATCGCCCTCGTACTGGACGTACTTGGGTGATTCGGGAGTGCGGCGAGCGGGGGCACCCCCGGCCGGAGGCTGGGGGCGCGTGCCAGGCGTCGTGGGCCCGCGAAGACCCGCCGGACAGGCCCTAGGGAGTTCCGGCGCGGCGACCGTCAGGTCGTCAGGGCACCTCGACCGGCGGTGACGCCACCAGGCTTCGCTCCGCCACGGTCAGCGGCGGCTGGGCCAGCGCGCTGCGGCGCGGGCCGCGCAGGGCGGTGAGCACGACCGTCGGGCGGAAGAGCGTGGTCGCGGGCGCCGACAGCGTCATCACGTCGAGCAGGGCCCGGGTGGCGTACGGGCGGGCGGTCGCGGTCAGGGTCAGGCGGTCGATGTACTTCTGGGCGACGCGGTCCAGGGCCTTCGGCTGGGTCCCGGTGGCGCCGGGGTAGAGGATGTCCTGGCCGGTGGCCATCTGCCAGGCCATGTCGGTGGGTGTCGCCACCTCGCGCTGGACCCGGCGGGCAAGGCCCGGGCTGTGCAGTCCGTGCCGGCGCAGCTCGGTGCGCAGGGCCAGGGCGCTGAGCGCGGCCACCGACATCCCGTGTCCGTAGACGGGGTTGTACGTGGCGACGGCATCACCGAGCGCGATGAACCCGTCCGGCAGGGCGTTTCGCTCGTAGAAGCGGCGCCGGTTGAGGGTGCTGCGCGTCACCAGGATCTCGTCGCTGAGCGGAGTGGTGTGCGTGATCAGCTCACCCACGATGGGGTGGCGGACGCTGCGGGCGAACGCCTCGAAGGCCGCGGGGTCCTTGGTGGGCTCCCCACCGCGGGTGCCCGACAGCGTCACCAGCCAGCGGCCGCCCTCGATGGGGGCGATGATGGTGCCCCGGCCCGGGCGCCCGGTATTGGCCCGGGGCTGCACATTCACCAGCGGATAGTTCTCGGTGCCGGCCGGCGCCGCGTAGATGCGTGTCGCATAGGCCACCCCGGAGTCCACTTCGGCCTCCTGGATGCCCGTGACGCCCAGGTCGGCCAGCCAGGAGACGGCCCGGGTGCCCCGGCCGCCGGCGTCCACGACAAGGTCGGCCGCCAAGTCCTCGACCCGGCCGGTGCTCTCCGCTCCCTCGGTGCTCCCCGCGTGCGGGCTCCGGTCGTGCAGCCGTACGCCGGTGACCCGCGCTGCGCTGCCGAGCAGCGCCGTCACGGTGACCTGCTCGCGCACCCGCACCGCGGGGTGGGCGAGGACGCGCTTGCGGATGCACCAGTCGAGCAGGTCGCGGCTGCACGAGATGAGGAACTGGAGTTCGGTCGGCCAGCGTCTGAACCAGCCCTGTGGCGTCATGGAGACGAGCCCGCCGGGCAGGGGGATTCTTCGTGCGCCGGCCGCGATCCACTCATCGATGATGCCGGGAAGGATGTTGTCGATGGCGCGCGCGCCGCCCGACCACAGCACGTGCGCATGGGGGGCCTGGGGAAGGCCGCGCCGTGGCGCGGGCGTCGTGGGCAGCACGTCGCGTTCGGCGATCACCACCTCGTCGCAGCGTTCGGCGAGTACGGCCGCCGTCAGCATGCCCGTCAGCCCTCCGCCGATGACGACGACGCGACGGGGTCGACGAGCGGACGCGGAGCGGCTGGGCGTGGTCATCGGTGGGCCCCTTCTGTGGCATTTTCCTGATGGCGGAAGTGCTCGACTATGCGGGAGCGCTGCATGGCCCGGGAGATCGCCACCAGTTCGTGCGGGTTCGGGGTGAGGAGGCTCGACGGAGTCCGTCCGGGGTCGGACCCGGCCGGTCCGTCGGGAGCGCGCAACTCCGCCTGAACCGCCGCGGCAAGCATGGCCGCACCACCGATGATGTCGGCATCCTGGACCCGGTGCCCGTCCTTCCTCGCCCGGGCCACGGCTGCGGCGTGCACCTCGGCGTCGAGGTAGGGGCCCAGACGCAACAGGCCGTCGCGGACCAGGGTTTCGCGCGCCGTCTTGCGCAGCGTCAGGGAGGACCACGGTGGCAGGCGGACTTCGTGCACCTGCCCGTGCACCGCGTGCAGTTCGCGCATGAGCGGACCGAGGCTGCGGTAGGTGCGCCAGTCGTGCCAGGCCCCGGCGGCGCGAGGGCCGGCGAGCGGCAGTACGAAGCCCATGGTGGCCAGAACGCCGCCCACGGCGGCGAGTGGCGGCGACACATTGGTGCTCAACGCATCCCAGTCCGCCCCCGCCCAGCGTGCGCCGACCGCGGCGAGCTTGCAGATGGCGTAGCCCGACGTGATGCCGTAGGCCACCGTCAGCCAGACAAGGCCGCCCTTCAGCCAACTGCTCACCTGCAGCGACCAGCGCCAGCACAGCACCGCCATGAGCACACAGGAACTGCCCATGAACGACACGTACAGCACGATCATTTCCCGGATGAACGGCGCATTGGCGTAGTACGTGTCGAAGTCCTTGAGCCGTTCCACGGGCGTGGAACCAAGGGAGAACAGGATGAGGATGAGGACGGAGACGATCACGCAGGCGACCGTGGCGCTCATGACCGCCCGGCGCCTCATCCTGGGTGCGCCGCCGTGCCAGGAGATGAGGAGGATGAAGCAGGACGTGGCCAGCGTCGTGGTGATGACGTAGTCCATGGGGGCGGACAGATTCACCACGCCCGTCAGGGCGTTCACCCGGCGAATGGTCGGCGGCGCGGCGAACGTGAACACCATGCTTCCGAGGAACATCAGGAGGCACAGCACCCATACCAAGGGGTCACGCCAGCGCCGGATCAGTCCGGGTACCTTCGCGAGAAGGCCCAGGCCGAGGATGACGGCCGGTATGTAGTAGTCCGTATCCCTCACCGGGGGTCACCTGACGGAGAGAGCATCATCAACGTCGGTTCCCCCTGGGTTCACTGCAAGCCGCTGGGCACGCGGCCTCATGGTTCCCGGGGATAATCTCGTACCCTGTGCGGTTCTGCCAAGCGTCTCAGGCGGCGACTACCAGCCGAAGACCGACACTGGGCCGGTGTGGTGGCACGACTTCCCCGCCGGGCAACAGCTCCCCGGTGTCGTCGAAGACGATCGTGCCGTTGCACAACAGGCTCCATCCCTGCTCGGGGTGGGCGGACACGATGCGTGCGGCGTCACGGTCGGGGCGGTCGGCGGTGGGGCACGGGGGCCAGTGCTTGCACATGTCGAGACTCCGATTCCAGAAATATCCAGTACTCCGGTGGGTTTGCTGCGGCTTGCCTTGCGGCTGCGGTGGCGGCTTGCTGTTGTGGTGCGCTTGCCGGGCTCTGCTTCTTCTGGTCCTTCTAGGAGCATCCTGCCCGTCGTACGTACTGCTCGTGTCACGAGATATGACCGTCCGGGCAACGACAACTCATCGCTCGCGGCGCCCTGTTCGGGATTCGTTCGCGGTTGTCGTCTGCCGACTCCGGTCAGTCCCTGTTCAGTTCTCCGACTCTGCTTCCAGTCTGGCAGAGGGGTCTGACAGTCGATCACTGGCGAGGCGCGCGGCCAGGGGCCTGCACGGCCTGGCCGAGCCAGTCGAGCGCGGGGGAGAGGGAGTCCGGGGCGGCCCAGCCGTTGACCTGGGCGAGCAGCCTCGAGTACCGCTCCCGGCGAGGGTCGTTCGCACGCGCCAGCCACTCGGTCAGCCGGAGCGTCGGGTTGTCCCCGCCATCGGCGAGCCTAGCCGTGACCGCGGTGACGACCGCTCGGGCCGCAGTCGAGGACGGCTCGACCCCGGCCGCCAGGGCGGGCCCCACCTCCTCGCGCACCACCGCTGCAAGATCGCGGCGTACGCCGTGGGCGGAGCCTCCCCGGCCGCGTACAGCCGACTGCTGAAGGTGCGACTGCTGAAAGTGCGACTGCTGAATGTGCCCGGCCAGCCACCGCAGGTTCGCGCGGAACTCCGGATCCTGCGAGAGCTCGGCCAACTCGATCCAGGCGTCGATCTGTTCGGGCTCAGGGTCGTCCGGCAGCTCGGGAGTGAAGGACCGTCGGATCCCCGCGAGCTCGGGCGCGGAGCCCAACGCCTCGTCGAGGAAATCGTCGACGAGGCGCCGGCGCTCGTCCTGTGACAACTTGGCCAACTTGTGCACGGTGTCCATCTCCTCGGGGTCGGCCCCGCGTCGGGCCACCGCCGCGAGCACGGCACGCTGCAGGCGCAGTGTGCGTATCTGCACGTCCAACGCCTCGGTGTGCGCCGCGGCGACCTCGGCGAGCGTGACCTCCCGGGCCACGACCCGCCGGATCACGGGCAGGCCGAGCCCCAGCTCACGCAGGGTCCGTACGAGGGCGAGGCGGGCGACGGCGTCGGGGCCGTAGCGGCGGTAGCCGGACGCGGTGCGTCCGGTGGGCGGCACGATTCCCTCGTCGGAGTAGAACCGGATGACCTTGACCGTCAGGCCGGTCCGCCGGGCCAGTTCCCCGATCGAGTAGAGCGCGTCACCACTGTCCATGCCTCAACTCTCATGTCTCCCCCTACCGGAGACTCAAGTCGCCGGCGAGCTCAGCTCGGGCAAGCTCAGCTCACTCGTCGCCTTCCAGCAAGCCTTGATCCACGGCACGGAACGCCCACGCCTTCTCGGCCACGCCGTACTCGAACACCCACACAAGATCAAACCGCCCCTTGGGCCACTTCCGGGGCACCCCTGCCGCCTCCGCCGCCCCCAACGCCCGCACCACCGCCGGAATCGACTTGTGCTGCCAACAGACAAGTACAGGTGACGCCCCGCCATCCACCACGGCCCGGGCCAACTCCCGCTCCTGCGACCGCGCGTAACGGGTGTCCACCTCGACCCCGAGCTGCTCGGCCAGCGGCTCCACCGTCTGCCGGTGCCGCCTCGCCCCACCTTGCGGCCCCGTGGCCGCCGCGGCGAAGATCGCGGCGGGGGCGGGGAGGCCGGGGCCCTGCTTGCCGGTGGTGTTGAAGAGGCCCGGCAGCTTTCTGGCCCGGTCCCAGCCGCGTGCGGTGAGCGACTTGGGGTCGGGGCGGAGGCGTTCGTCGATGCCGGGGTGGGTGGGGTCGGGCTTTTCGGCGTGGCGGATGACCATGACGGTCAGGTCCTTGGCGGGCCGGGGTGGCACGTGGGCGCTGTTGTCGCGGGTGCAGGCGGGGAGGGTGGTGAGGGCGCCTGCGGCCAGGAGCGAGGAGAAGGCCCGGCGGTCGAGGCCGAGTCCCGTGCGCCTCTCCCGCGTCTTCATGTGCATGAAGCGGGATATTAGGGCACGGGAAACTCGCTACTCCGCAGGTGAGCGTGGACCCGTCGGTCTGGATCCGTCGGTCTGGATCCGTCGACCTGGATCCGTCGACCTGGATCCGTCGGTCTGGATCGGGATCGACGGATCCGGACAGAAGGTCAGCGGATGTCTTCCGCCTTCACCGTCAGCCACCGCTTGTCCGCCGTCACTGGCTGGCGCAGCTCCCGCTGGCGTGCGGCGTTCTTCGTCTTCATCTCGTTGATCTGGGTGAGGTACTTGTCCTTGCGGTTCACCCAGACCCGGACCCCGCCGTCCTTCACGTCCGTGGAGTGGAACAGCATCGGGCCGTCGCTGACCGGGGTGTCGCCCGCGACCAGGATCGGCTTCTTCCACTCGTCGATGTACGTGTTGATCGCGGCGGGCTTGCCCTCGAACCAGGTCGCCGGTGCCCAGAGCTTCGGGGTCAGCTCCTTGTCCATGAGCTTGCTCTGGTCGTAGGTGCCCGCGGTGATCTCCTTGCGGGCCGTGGTGACGTCGCCCGTCTTGCGGTCCTTGAGGAGCATGGAGACGCCGATGACGTTCTGCGGCTTGGCGTTGTAGCCGTACTTGGGGTCGGCGAGGACCATCCTGACCAGCTCCTCGCTGGCCGCGCTGACGACGTAGACCTCGATGCCGTGCGCGCGCAGGGACTTGTACAGCTCCTGCATGCCGGTGGAGAGCTCGGGCGGCTTGACCTCCGTCTTGGTGAGCTTGCCGTCCTCGTAGTACTCGGCGGGGATCGGCTTCTTGTGGGCCAGGAGCTCGTCGACGTACCCCTTGAGTTCCTTGAGCGTGAAGCCGGAGAAGATCTGCGCCACCCACGGGTAGCAGACCTGGTCGTCGACCTCGCAGAGGCGGTTGTAGTAGCTGTAGAGGGATTCCTTGTGGTCCGCGGTGTCCTTGAAGGGGATGACCTCCAGGGACTTGTCCATCGACTCGCGGGTCAGGACGCCCTTCATCTCGAGGAAGGGGAGGAGGGATTCCTCGAGGTCGTTGCGGTAGCTGGTGTTGTCGGCGTCGAAGACGGCGTACGCGCCGTCGTCGGCGTTCTTCGCGATGACACGGGCCAACTGCTTGGCCACCGGCTTGGGCCAGTGCGCGAGCTCATCGGTGGCGATCCGGGCCGAGCGGTCGGAACCCGCCGCCTGTGCCTCGGAGTCCGGCCACACCGCGATCCCCGCCACCAGTGCCGCCGCGAGTATGCCCGTCGCACCGAAGAGCGCGGGGCGCCGGCCCTTGACCCGTACCGCCATGTTTTCCATCCCCTGCAGAGAAAGCCGAATGCTCCGGGAGGTGGTCCCGGAGCGACGCGTCATCGTAGGGGGTGGGGCGGGAGAACCCCATGATCGAAATCACCGTCGGAGGGGCGCATGGAGTGGTCGGGGGAGGGTAGTTGCGGTGGGCGGGTTCTCTGTGGCGCGGGCGGGTGCAGGTATACGCAGGCAGGCTCAGATGTGAGCCCAGGCGAGCGCAGGCAGACGCAGAGGTAAGCCCAGGCAGGCGCAGTTGAGCCCAGGCGGGTGCCTGAGGTGCCGGAGTGCCTGAGGTTCCTGGGGTGCCTGAGGTTCCTGGGGTGCCTGGGGTGCCTGGGGTGCCTGGGGTGCCTGAGCTGACTTGGTCGAGGTGGCAGGGCCGCCGGTCAGCGCCTCCCCACGACCCGGCGGGCCACCGCATGCGCCCCCACTGCCGCGACGCCCGCGAAGGCCAGCCCCTGGGCGACCTCTCGAGCCCGCGTCGGTCGCAGCACTCCGGCCCGCCGGAGCCGCCCTCTGGCCCAGAGCGTGAAGGGCACGACGAGGAGCGGCGACGTCACGGAACCCGGTGTGTACCCGCGGAAGGCCGCCGCCTGGGCGAGGTGGACCAGGCCGTGCAGGCCGAAACCGTTGAGGGCGGTCTGGTAGAGCGCCGAGCGGCCGCCGGTGCGGTGGCCTTCGGCCGCGATGGCCGTGAGGAGTACCGCCACGCCTGCGACGGCGGTCGCGAACTCCTTCCCGTCGATCGACTCCAGCCGCTGCCATATCCGTTCCGGGACCTGCGGGTAGCGCTTGCGCAGCTCGGGGACGCCCGTGCGCACCCAGTGCGGGACCGTGGCCACCTCCTCGAGGTCGTGCACCGCCCATGCGGCGAGGAGGCCGAAGGTGACTCCGGCGCCGATGCCCTCGACGCCGGTGCCACTGCCTGCATCTGTGCTGCCCGTCATGTCCTCGTTCATGGCAGGCAGTCTCGCAGCGCGCGGTCGGGGCGCCGGCGCCGGGGCAGTCCTTGACAGAGCTGGGGCAGTCCTCATCAAACCGGCCGGGTGGTAGGCCGGTTGGGGCTTCCGGCCCCGGCCCCGAGCCTGCCGTCGCCGCGCCGGGCTTCCGCTCGCGCGGCCCGCTCTCGCCCGGGCGCACCGCCCCTCGCGGCAGCCGGCTCTCAGATCAGGCGGCGTATCTCCCCGCGCACCCGGTAGAAGCCGCCAGCCGCGGGATGCAGCGAGTCGACCACGTACCGCGCCCCCACCTCCCTTATGCCGCGCGGGAATTGGACGTTCCACGCCGGCTCGTAGCCGCCCGACACCACGTGTACCCGCAGTCGCCCGCCCTCCTGGATGCACTCCACGACCACGCCTCCCGTCGGTGCCACCGAGACCGTCTGCACAGCGGTGACCGTCGTCGCCGGGGTGTAAGTGGGCAGCGCCGCCGCCAACTTGATGTCCCTGGCCACCGGCACCGTGCCCTGCTGGGCGGCCGCTATCGCCGCGTCGCTCGCGTCCACGCAGACCAGCGAGCCGTCCGTGGTGACCATGTACAGCTTCTCGTCCAGATACTGCATGGACAGGGCCGAGCCGCCGCCCGTGCCCAGCTTCCACAGACGGGTGCCGTCCGCGTCGAAGCAGTACACCGACGAGGAGTTGTCACCCGCGAAGACATAGCGGCCGCCCTGGGCCGTGGCGCAGGAGTAGACGACGGTGTCGCAGCGGTACGTCGCCTCCACCCGGCCCGACGCCTTCGACAGGCGCTGCACCACATGGCGGGCCGTGCCCGCGTACACCGAGGTGTCCTCCTGCCAGCCGAAGAGCACCGCGCCCTTCGTCGGGGTGTGCCACAACTCGCCGCCACCGTCCGGGGCGTAGGCCGTCACGCCCTCGCGGTGACCGTGATAGATGCCGTGATCGTCGGCCCGGACCATCCACGCGTGCTCGCCGGTCGACTTCCGTGACCACTGGAACTCGTCCTCGTGGTCGATGACCGTCAGGCCGCCCGCGCGGTCCGCCACGTTCAGTACGCCCTCGCGGATGTCCAGCCAGAAGATGTCCACGTTCGCCGCGATGTCGTAGGCGGCGAAGGGAAGCTTCGACGACAGGTCGTACACCTGGCCGTCGTCACAGCCCGCGTAGATCCAGAAGTCGTCCGCCACCAGGCACTTGACGCCGTCCGGCAGGGAGTAGCGCGCGAGTACCTCGCCGCCGTGGCTGAGCGTGTACACGTCTCCCGCCTGGTTGCCCACCCAGCAGCGGTCCTCGTCTATGTGGATGCCGAACGCGGACGACCCGGTCTGGAAGCGCCACAGGACAGGGGCCACCGCGCGCGCGGTCGAAGGCGCGGACGCCACCTGTCGGCGCGAGACGGCGCGCGGCGCGCGCTGTCCCTGGACCGCCGGCGCGTATCCCTTGCGGACCTTCTCGCCTATCTTCTTCGCCGCTGCTGCCTGCGCCTTCTGCGCCGTCGGGAACGTGGACGTCTGGAGCTGGCCCGTCGCACCGATCCGGCCGTACCGCACCGACACGATCGTGCCGTCCACGATCACCTCGTAGAACTTGTGCGCACCGCCGCCGTCCTGCGACAGCTCCAAATACGTACGCGTACGAGACAAGGCAGACTCCTCCCCCAGGAATGGGCACCGCGTCCGGTTTCACGCTCCGTGCCCCACTGCCGAGAACGCTACGGGCCACCACTGACAATCGGCTCTGACCTGCGACGCAGCACGCGGGCAACCGGCCTGCGAGGGGCGTCGTTGCCGGGAGGGGGCAACTGGCCCACGAGGAGCGCCGGTTCAGAAGTCCGCACGGGTCCGTTCGTCGAGCCGGGCCACCGACTCCTGGCCGTATGCGCGCTTGTAGTCTTCGCGGATCTCCTCGATCTTCGCGTCGCGCGAGGGCGCCTGCTTGGCCGGATACAGCAGGATCAGCTCGTACGAACGCTCCCGCTCGATCCGTCCGCCCGCGTCCCGCCACTGCCCGCGGCCGTCCTGCACGGTGAGCCCGTCCGGGAAGTCCGGGGTGACCTCGCGGTCGATGAACTTCATGAACTGTTTGTCGGTCACATCGGGCCCGCCGTCGGGCCGTTCGGTGCCGAAGAAGAGGCGCGTCTCGACGTAGGCCTGGCCGCGTGCGGGCGCCGTCGTGGACTGGCGCGCGACGGGCTGTTCGCTGTCGAGCGAGGCGTATGCGGCCGGGGCGCCGACCGTCGCCGCCGTGAGGGCCACAGCGGCGATGGCGACACGGGCGCGGGTACGGGTGCGGGCGGTGGTGCGTACGCGAGCGTGGGAGTGGGCGGTGGTGCTGGGCATGGGGGGGTCCCTTCGGGCGGGGTCGCGGGCCCGCCCACTTTGGCAAGCGGGGCTCCGCGAGGCCGCCCGAAACATCAACTCTGGCCTGATACTGCCCTTTTGTGCCCAATGCGGGGTGCCGGGGTGCCGGGGTGCCGGGGTGCAGCGGGGCGGTGGGGCGGCGGGCGGCTCAGAATTCCACGTCGGCCCAGACCGGCGCATGGTCGGAGCCGGCCGCGTCCCGCCGCGCCTGCGGGTCGTCCTCGATCGACGGCAGGTCCGGCACGGCGGTGGCGCCCGGCACGCTGCCGGCGTTCGGCACGCCGGTCCCGGCCCGCGTCGTCAGGGCGAGTGCCTCATGGTTGACGAAGATGTGGTCGATCAGCTCGCGCCGGCCCCGGTGGATCCGCGAGAACCGCTGGGCCTCGGGGATCATCGGCGCGATGTTCCACAACCGCATCTCGTCGCCCTTGTCGGGCCGCTTCTCGCCCGGGGTGCCGATCTCCGAGCCCGGTGGGCCCTGCAGGATCTGAGTGGTGGCGGCGGTCACCTCGTCGTTGAAGTCGCCGAGCACGACGAGTCGTTCACGCCTCCCCAGGAGGAGGCCGTCGACCACCGAACGTACCGTCGCGGCCTCCGCTGCCCGGCGCGACAGCGCGTACGCGCCGAAGCGTGCCCGCTCGCCCTCGTCGCGCGGGTTGAACCGCCCGCCCGGGTACGTGAGCAGCTTCGACTTCAGATGGCAGACGGCCACGGTGACCCAGCGCGCGCGGGTCAGCCAGGCCGCCGTGAGAACCCCGCGGCCCATCCGGGTCACCTGTCGGCCGGAGTCGTCGCCCTGCACCGGACGCAGCGGCTCGGGGAAGTCGGCCGTGTCGGACCCCATGCTGAGGGCGAGCCTGCTGAGGAAGCCGACGCGGATGCCGCGGTCGTCCGGAAACTCCGAGAGCTTGATGTGCCACTCGCCGTCCAGCATCCCCACGAGTTCTTCCAGGGCCTCGGGGTCACCGACCTCCTGGACGCCCAGAATGGCGGGATCGATCGCGGTGATGGTGGCCGCGAGGGAGGCCAGTTTCGCCTCGTACGCCGCCTTGTCGCTGGGCCCGAAGGGACTGCCGGGCCGGTAGAGGTTCTCCAGGTTCCAAGTGCCGATGATCATGGCGGGCTCCGTCCTGCGGCCGGGAGCGCCAGAGTGCCAGCGCCGGGAGCGTCCGCACAGGTACCCGGGATGCGCACTCCGTGTACGCGCCGAGCCGCCTGTCGACTGATGAGCTCGGCCCAGCCGAACTCGTCACCCTGCGGGCGCCCAACCAACCACGCGCGCGTGCGTGCCCGCGTGCAAGTCGACGTGCACGCGCGCGTGTCCGTCATTCCTGTGCGGGTGACCTCAACTAACTTCGCAGAGAGGTATATCCAGCACATTGATGAGGAACCACCATGAAGCGTACGTATCTTACGAGCATCAGCCTTGCCGGACTCCTAGGAGCGGGCCTCTGCGCGGTACCCGCGACACCCGCCGTGGCCGACTCGCCGAGGCCCCTGCTCACCGCGATCTCCAGCGAGGAGAGCGTCGAACCATGGCAGCAGTTCCGCATCAGCGGGGCCACCCACCGGATCAAGGCGGGAAGCCCGGTCACGCTCGAACAGTGGCAGGGCTCCCGCTGGACGGCGCTGCCCGCGCGGGTCGCCGTCAGCCCCTCCGGCACGTACGCGATGCGCGTCAAGCTCGGCGCCAAGGGGAACAACGCATTGCGCCTGGTCGGCCCGAACGTCGTCTCGCGGGTCGTCGTGGTGAAGGTGCGCTGAACCCCCGATTCCGCCGCGTGGTCACCTCTGCGTACTCACCCCCGCGTACTCACAATTGCGTGGTCACCGCCGAGTTCTCGCCACCGCGGAATTGTCACCTCCAGCGACCAACTCGGTGTCGGTCCCGTCACATTGGGCACCCCGCAGGCTCCCCGCGGTGTCCTACCGGGTGAACCGTCGTTGCGCACCACATGAAGGCGTCGCAGCGAGTGTCGCAGCGGATCCGGCCGACGTACCGGAGTGACAGGCACGGGGGGATGGACATGAACAGGCGAGTGGGACGGGTCGTGCTGGGACAGTTTCCGGCCGGCGGGCCACGTGGATCGTGGCCCGCGGAGGAGTTCGCGCACGCCCGTCGGCAGGAGGGCCAGCAGGCCGAAGTCGTGATGGACCTGGCCTCCGATGCCTTCCTGGTGGTCGTGCGCGGGCCGGAGTCCACCGAGTGAGGTGAACCGGAGACCACCGAGTGAGGCGGACCCGGGTCAGCCGACCGAGCTGAACCGGAGCTCACCGAGTGAGGCGCCGGGGCCGGCTCAGGCGGGGTGACCGTTCTGCCGCGCCGGCGGGGGAGCGGGGACCCACCCCGGCCCGCCCCGGTCCCGGCACCACGGCAGTGAACTGGCTCGCCTGCAGCGCGTACTGCTCCGCGTACACGCCGCCGGAGGCGAGCATCTTTCCGGGCCCCGTGTGAATCTCAACTCGACCTCCATCGGCGAACAGAGGTCCGCTGTCGCCGGGTTGGGCCCGCGGACCCAGGGCGCGCACGAAGTCACCATGGGGCACAAGGCGCACGGCGAGGGCACCCGGCGGTATCAGGCCACCGTGTCGCGCATCCAGCTGGGCACGGTGTCCGTGAGGCCGCAGAGCGTGAGATAGAGCGGGATCGGCGGGGTGTAGGGCGTGTCGTCCGCGGGCCTGACGATCAGCCGGGGTGGCGCCGGAGCGCCCGTGACCACTGCGTCGGCGACGTAGCGCACGGGCTCCGGCCAGTCGAGCCAGAGGCCTGATCCCGCCGGCACGATCCACCACCACCGGGCCCCGTCCGCGAAAACGCACCCCACGCGTGGCAGGCGCGCCAGGACCCGGTCGCCGTACGCCTGAGGCATGCCCACGGCATCGCGCCCGAGCGGCTCCTTCATGCCGTCCGGCAGGGGCAGCGGAATGCCGCGGCGGTGGCGGGCGATCGAGGTGAGCGCTTCCATGGTCATAACGCGCATACGGTCCTTGTCGGTCCGGGGGCCTTGCGGGTGCGGTCGTCCTCAGGGGGCGTGGTCCGGCACGCGCGCGTGGCGGCCATTTCGGCGTGTGGGGCGGGTGTTGCGGCCGATGCCGTGCGACGGGCGGCACGATGAGGCGGTCATGACTCAACCGGGTCTGGCTGACGGGGCAGTTCGGCCCAGACGGCGAGTCCGGGTCCGGGACCGTACTCCTCGGCGCCCCACGCGGCGCTCATCGCGGCGACGAGCAGCAGTCCGCGCCCGTGGTCCTCGTCCCCGGCCCGCGCGGGGTGCGGACCTGGGGGACCGCCTTCGCCGGGGCCCTCGTCGCGGACCACTATCCGCAGCCGGCCCGCGGTGCCGCCCTCGGCGTTCTCGCCGTCTTCTCCGGCACTGCCTCCACCGTCGCTCAACTCGCACACGATCCGCCGGCTCACCGTGTGCACCACCGCGTTGGTCACGAGCTCGGAGACGACCAGGGCCGCCGCGTCGCAGGTGTCGTCGCCGAGGGCCCAGCCGGTGAGCTGGTCACGGGTCATCCGCCTGGCCTGTGCGACGGAGTCGGGACGGGCCGCGACCTCGAAGAGGCAGCGGCGAGTACCTAACGGAGTGGAGGCATTCACATCCGCCACTATCGCTCCGCCGCGAACACTTGGCAAGCATCACTCTGGAAAGTGCAGAGTGCAGTGTTCCTTGCTCGGTGCGCATGGCAAACTGCTGGTAACAGCAAGGAGGTTGACGTGAGCGAACCGCGGTCCGCCCCCACCGTGGGCCAGGTCGTCCTGGGCAAGCGCTTGCAGGAGCTGCGCGAGCAGGCCGGGCTCAAGCGTGAGGAGGCCGCGCGCGTGCTGCGCGTCGCCCCCGCCACGGTCCGCCGCATGGAGACCGCCGAGGTCACGCTCAAGATCCCTTATCTGCAGCTGCTGTTGAAGGCGTACGGCGTCGCGGATGAGGAGACGGAGTCCTACATCACGCTGGCCGAGGAGGCCAATCAGCCGGGCTGGTGGCAGCGCTACCACGACATCCTCCCCGGCTGGTTCAGCATGTACGTCAGCCTGGAGGGCGCCGCGAGCCTCCTCAGGTCGTACGAGCCGCACTTCGTGCCCGGCCTGCTGCAGACCGAGGACTACGCGCGCGCGGTGATGCGCGCGGGCGCCATCGGGCAGACCAGCCCCGCCGACATCGAGCGCCATGTGGCCCTGCGGATGCAGCGTCAGGAACTGCTCACCGGCCCCGACGCGCCCCGGCTGTGGGTCGTCATGGACGAGACCGTGCTGCGCCGGCCGGTCGGTGGTCCCGACGTGATGCGGGCCCAGATCGACCGGCTGCTCCAGGCGGCCAAGCTGCCCCATGTGACGCTGCAGATCGCCGAGTTCACCAAGGGGCATCATCCGGGGACGTACGGCCCCTTCGTGCTGTTCCGCTTCGGCGTCCCCGAACTTCCGGACATGGTCTACACGGAGTATCTGACCGGTGCGGTCTATCTGGACCGCCGCGCCGAGGTCGTGACCTATCTCGAGGTCATGGACCGCATGGCGGCCCTGTCGGCAACTGCGCATCGCACGAAGGAGATTCTCCGCAATCTCCGCAAGGAGCTCTGAATGGACCGGATGTACGACGGAACCGACCGGATGCACGACGGCATCGACCGAATGCGCGACGGCATGGACCGGATATACAACGGCATGCCCGCCCGTGACCTCGGCTCCGAAGGCTGGCGCAAGCCGTGGAGCGGTGGGAACGGCGGCAATTGCGTCGAGGCCATGAAGCTGGCCGACGGACGTATAGCCGTACGTCAGTCGGCGGATCCGGACGGCCCCGCACTCATCTATTCCATCGGCGAGATCAGCGCCTTCATCCAGGGTGCGAAGTCCGGTCAGGCCGACTTCCTGCTCTCATGACACGGCTCTCATGACACGGTTTCCTTCATCCAGGACGCGGTTCCCTTCCCTTCTCATGGCCCAGTTATTGCTGACTCCTTGGAGCGCCTTGTGAGCGAGTACATAGACACCACCACGCCGCACCCCGCCCGGATGTACGACTGGTTTCTCGGCGGCAAGGACAACTACCCGGTCGACGTGGAGATGGGCAAGCAGCTCGTTGCGATGGACCCGCGCACACTGACCATGGCCCGCGCCAATCGGTCATTCATGGAGCGCGGCACCCGCTGGCTCGCCAAGAACGGTGTCCGGCAATTCCTGGACATCGGCACGGGAATTCCGACCGAGCCCAATCTGCACCAGATCGCCCAGCAGATCGCGCCCGAATCGCGCGTCGTCTACTGCGACAACGACCCGATCGTGCTCCGCCATGCGGAGGCGCTGCTCCGCTCCACACCGGAAGGCGTCACCGACTATGTGCAGGCGGACGCCAAGGAGCCGGAGTCCATTCTCGAACAGGCCGGGAAGGTCCTGGACTTCGACAAGCCGGTCGCGCTGTCGCTGATCGCCCTGCTGCATTTCATCTCGGACGAGCAGGGCGCGTACGAACTCGTCCGGCGGCTCATGGCGGGCCTGCCGTCCGGGAGTTATCTGATGCTGTCGCACGGCACCGGTGAGTTCACCCCGGAAACGGCGAAGACGGCCACCGAGATGTACCGCGCCCGCGGCATGACCCTCGCGCTGCGCGACCGCGTGGAGGTGGCCCGCTTCTTCGAGGGCCTCGAACTCGTGGATCCGGGTGTGGCCGTCGTGACCGACTGGCAACCGGAGCCGGACGTGGTGGTGGACGAGTCCGAGGGCCCGACGCCCGGGTTCGTGGGCGTGGGCCGCAAGCCGTAACGCCCCTACTTCTTCAGGTACTTCTCAACGGCGCTCGCGATCGCCTGGCTGTAGCGCAGGATGCCGGGCGAGCGCGTGCGGCACGGCTTCGGCGTGGTCGTGGTCGGGGCCAGACAGAAGTGCAGATAGTCGTCGTCGCGGTGCAGATCGGTGCTGCCCTGCCCGGTGCAGTACGCCGGGTGTGCCTGCTCGTACGCGGTGCAGGGCAGCCGCTGCACATAGCGGTAGCGATCGCCCGCCCGGGTCACCCGGGCACCCGCGTCGGCCGTGAGGTCGCTCGCGGCCTTCGCCTGCGCCTCGTAGATCTGGTTCACCTGGCGGATGCGGTCGGGGGCCATGGCGTCGGGGCCCTGCAGTACCCAGACGATTCTCGGGCGGGGGATGCCCGCGTCGTGCGCCGCCCGCTCGATCTGTCCGGTCAGGGCGCGGGCATCGGCGGCGTACCGCTCGTAGTACGCGGGCGTGCCCGAGCCGACCTTGCCCATGCAGGGCGTATAGCCCCAGGAGTTGCCCCAGAACTGCAGCACGACCACCTTGGGCCGCTCCTCGCGCACCAGGGCGGCCGCTTTGTGTTCGGGCGGTACGAGGGAGCGCTCGCGGTCCCCTTCCAGGTAGTCGCAGAGCGTGGTCCCCGAATGCGGGGCGCTGCGCAGGTTGGCGCTGCCCGACTTCTCCAGCAGGCCGGCGAGGACCTCCTGGTTCTCCATGGCGAGGGAGTCGCCGAGGTAGACGGCGCGCGCCGCGGGCGTGCGCGGCTCGCTGGTGCGGTCCGGGCGGCCGGGCTTGGGTTGTGGCTCCTTCGTGCCGGGGGCGGTGGATCTGGTGGTGTCCGGTGGGGGAGCGGCGGCCGCGCCGGATGGATCCGAGTCGACCATCAAACGCCAGGCAAGCACTCCCGCAGCGAGGAGCGCGAGCACCACGAGGACCCCGAGGGGTCTCGCGAACTGCCGTTGTCGAACGGTCACTTCACGCCTCCCACACAGTGCACACGACTCACGTGGATGTGAGCGCACCACGGTGGCTTGCGAAGGCGCAGACGTCTAGACGCGTGCGTGACAGGAATTGCGCGCCACGCGCGCGTGGTCGGTGGCAAGGTGCGGGTGGGCCGGGGCAGGGATTGGCGTGAAATCGATGTCCTGGACGATGAGTTGCGAACGTCCTTGGAGTCGTACCTAACGAATAAGAGGACACCGGGACGGCCGGCACCGGCCGCCTCCAAAATTCCGACCAGGAGGTGCGCGATGTGCGCCCACCAGCCTCAGTGCCCGACCGCAGACCGTGCCGACCACCACGCCGCACGTGTCGTCTCCGCCCACCCCGAGCAGGGCTGGAGTCTGCTGTGCAACGGAGCGATCGTCTTCGACGATACGGGTGAGTTGCTTCCCGACGGGCGGGTGATCGCGCCGAGCCGATCTCTTGCTGCCGCGTGAGGGGGCCGTGAGTCCGGCCCGCAGTGGTCGGGGCGACAGAGCCTGGGCCCCCGCGCCGGTGGGTGCTCACCGATCCAGCGTCACCACATTCGCGTCCGGGCCACCGGAGACCTTGACCCCGCGCGGCCAATTCGGGCCGCCCTTCGGAGCGTTCGCGTCGAGTTGCACCGCGCGCACCGCCTCGCCGTTCTCGCTGAACACCCAGAGCGAAGGGCCTGAGTACGACGTCGCGGAGACCGACCACTCTACCGGGTCGCCCACCGCGTCGGAGATGTCATCGCTGTCGGTTCCGTACGCGAAGACCTGCACCCGGTCCCAGTCGAACTCGGTCAGACCGGACAGCGGCACCGCCTTCGGGGTCCCCGCCGCCGCGTCCAGCTTCGCCTGGAGGGCGTTGTCCGTCGTGCTGGACAGGGGTGTCTCCCTGAGGAACAGGTACCAGGCCGCCGTCAGCGCGGAGGCCAGTGCCGCCATCGCGAACAGCCACCGTGTGCGGTTGCTCCGCATACCTGTGCCGACACCTTTGGCTTCCGGGACCCGGGTCGTCCGGGTCCTTGCTCTCGTCGCAAGATCTGTGTGCCCCTCATCGTCATACCAAGGGGCGGGCGTATGAGAGTTCTTGAAGGGTTCGGGGCGATTCTTCGTCGAAGATTCACACGGCGGTCAATGCCTGGACTAGGCGGTGAGCGGTCGGTCCTCCGGGCCGATCGGTGCCGGAAGGTGGGTGCGGCCCGTGAGGTAGCGGTCCACGGCCGCCGCGGCCGAGCGGCCCTCCGCGATCGCCCAGACGATCAGCGACTGGCCGCGTGCCGCGTCCCCGGCCGCGAACACCCCCGGCACATTGGTGGCGAAGCCCGCGTCACGGGCGATGACCCCGCGCGCATCCAGGGCGAGACCCAACTGGTCGACCAGGCCGTCGGAACGGACCGGCCCGGAGAACCCCAGCGCCAGCAGCACCAGATCTGCCGGAATGACCCGCTCCGTGCCGGGCTTCGGGCGTCGGCCCTCGGGTGCGACCTCGACCAGGTGCAGGGCGCGCACCTGCCCCTCGGCGTCCCCGGTGAGACGCAGTGTGGAGGCGGAGAAGAGCCGCGCGTCGGCGTCCGCGAGCGGGGCGAAGACCAGGTCGCGGGCCTCCTCGTGCGCCGCGGACAGGCGGTAGACCTTCGGGTAGACGGGCCAGGGCTCGGTCTCCTCGTCGCGCTCGGCGGACGGCTGCGGATAGATGTCGAGCTGGGTCACCGAGGCCGCGCCCTCGCGAACGGCCGTGCCCAGACAGTCCGCGCCGGTGTCGCCACCGCCGATGATCACGACGTGCTTGCCCGCGGCCGACAGGGGCGAGGACGGCAGGTCGCCCTGACAGACGCGATTGGCGTGCGGCAGGTACTCCATCGCCTGATGCACGCCCGCCAATTCCCGCCCCGGAACAGGTAGTTCCCGCCACGCGGTGGCGCCGACGGCGAGTACCACGGCGTCGTAGCGCGCCCGCAGCTCGGCGGCCGTGATGTCCTGGCCGATGGTCACCGAGGTGCGGAACCTGGTGCCCTCCGCCTCCATCTGCGCGAGCCGCCGGTCGAGATGGTGCTTCTCCATCTTGAACTCGGGGATGCCGTACCGCATGAGCCCACCGGCCCGGTCGTCCCGCTCGTACACCGCGACCGTGTGTCCGGCCCGGGTCAGCTGCTGGGCCGCGGCGAGGCCCGCCGGGCCCGAGCCGACGATCGCGACGGTGCTGCCGGAGAGCCGGTCCGGCGGCTGCGGCGGGGCGAGGCCGCGCTCCCAGGAGGCGTCGGCGATGGCCACCTCGACGTTCTTGATGGTGACGGCGGGCTGGTTGATGGCGAGCACACAGCCCGCCTCGCAGGGCGCGGGGCACAACCGGCCGGTGAACTCGGGGAAGTTGTTGGTCGCGTGCAGCCGCTCGCTCGCCGCGCGCCAGTCGTCGCGCGCGACCAGGTCGTTCCACTCCGGGATCAGATTGCCCAGCGGACAGGCGTCGTGGCAGAACGGAATGCCACAGTCCATGCACCGGTCGGCCTGCTCGGAGACGATCGGCAGCAGCGCCCCGGGGACGTACACCTCGCGCCAGTCCTTGACCCGCTGCTCGACCGGCCGACGCGGCCAGTCCTGGCGGGATGTGGTGAGGAAGCCCTTGGGATCGCCCATGGCCCGTCTCCTGAGTGCCGTGGTGACGTGGCGCCCTGGGTGCCTGCGAGGTCAGTGTCACCTGTGTGGCCTGCGCGGATTGTGTGGTCTGTGTAGTCCGTGCGAGGGGGCGCCCGACGGTCCTTCTCGTCACCATACGTCGGGTCAATGCGCCCGGCGACCGGGTGCGCGCACCCCTGCTTCGGGGCGGCCGGTGCGGGCTCGCAGCCTGCCATTACGCTGCTTGTGGAGATCATCGGAGCCCCTCGGAGACTGACTCCGGGGGGCCGGCAGAGGGAGTGGCTGTGGCAGGGGGAGAGACGGGCAAGCTGCGGTGTGCGGTGCTCGACGACTATCAGGGTGTCGCCCTCTCGACGGCCGACTGGTCGCCGCTGGCGCATGCCGTGGACCTTCATGTCGTACGCCGCCACCTGGGCGACGAGGACGCGGTCGTCGCCGAGATCGGCGACTGCGAGATCGTCGTGGCCATGCGCGAGCGGACGCCGTTCCCCGCATCGCTCCTGGCCCGCCTGCCGCGGCTGCGACTGCTGATCACCTCCGGCATGCGCAACGCCTCGATCGACCTGGCCGCGGCCGCCCGGCACGGCGTCACCGTCTGCGGTACGCCCAGCAACTCCGAGCCGCCCGCCGAGCTGACCTGGGCCCTGATCCTGGGGCTCGCCCGGCACGTCGTCGAGGAGGGCTCTGCGCTGCGCGAGGGCGGGCCCTGGCAGCGCACCCTCGGCGCCGACCTGTACGGGCAGCGCCTCGGCCTCCTCGGCCTGGGCAGGATCGGGGCCAAGGTGGCACGGGTGGGGCAGGCCTTCGGGATGGAGGTGTCGGCGTGGAGCCGGCACCTCACGGCCGAGCGCGCGGCCGAAGAGGGCGTGCACCTCGCCGCCTCCCTCGACGAACTCCTCGAGACCAGCGACTTCCTCTCCATCCACGTCCAACTCGGCGACCGCACCCGCGGATTGATCGGCGCACCTCAGCTCAAGCTGATGCGCCCCACTGCCTACCTGGTCAACACTTCCCGTTCCGCGATCGTCGACCAGGACGCCCTCGTCCAGGCCCTGCAGGAGGGCTGGATCGCGGGCGCGGGCGCCGACGTCTTCGACACCGAACCCCTCCCGGCCGCCCACCCCTTGCGCACCGCCCCGAACTTCCTCGGCCTGCCCCACCTCGGCTACGTCACCCGCCGCAACTACGAGGGCTACTTCCAGGGGGCGGTGGAAGACATCGCGGCGTACCTGGCGGGGGAGCCGCTGCGCGTGCTGGGGTGATGGTCGTGCTCTGGCGAGCAGGGCCGTTGCGCGTGCTGGCGAGACGCCCGTGCCGCGGTGGGCGGGGGTCGCCTGCCCGGCTCAGGGGAGGCGCGAGTCGCTGAGCGGCAGTGGGCGGGTGTGGTCAGGCGCGCCGCCGGCGACAGGGATCAACTTGCAGATGCGGCCATGAGTTGAACGCTCTGGGCCTGCAGACCTGCAGACCTGCAGGCGCGGGCTCGGTGCGGGGACGGACCTTCGCGCAGGGCGGGTTGACAGTGTCCGCGCGAGGGCGGGTCGGCCGTCTCCGCGCAGGCCGGGGCGATGCGGTTTCCGTACGGCCTGGCCTGCTCGACCTCGGCGCACGGACGGCAGCGGCCTGGGCGTACGCACGTCAGCGACCTTGGTGCCCAGACCGCAATCGGCCTCGGTGTACGCACGGCCAGCGATCTCGGCGCACACGCGGCACTCGGCCTCGGCGCACGGGCGGCAAGCGAAGTCGGCACACACACGGCAGGCGAACCGTCAGCCCGCCCCCGACCGCCACTCGGCCAGGATCCGCTCGACCGCAGCCGTCACCTGCCGCCGTGCCTCGGCCCGCGGCACCCGGGCCATCAGCAGCGCGTCGTACTCCGTGTCGTCATGCCGCACAGCGGCCCGTACGGCAGCCGTGACGGCCCCCTCGTCGAACGCTCGCCCCGCCGCACTGCGCCCCACCCGCCCACTGCCGCGCAGCGACGCGTGCTCCGCGATGCGCCGGGTGCGCTCCGCCGGACAGCCGGGGAAGAGCCGTCGGATCTCTTGTGAGAAGTCTGCCGTGAACCGCACGTCCTCCGCGGCCCGCCGCACCGCATCCCGCTGCCGGCGCCGGGCCCGCGCCTCGGCATCTGCGAGACAGCGCTGCTCGGCCAGGGCCAGGGCAGCCTCCTCGACCAGCACGCCCTGACGCTCGTACCGCCTGCGCCGGTGATTGCGACGGACCACGACCACGGACAGCGAACTGCCCTCGCGCGCCCGGCGGGTGAGCGCGGTACTGCCGCGCGGCAGATAGACCAGGTGGCCCAGGTCCGCGCAGTCGAGGCAGTGCGGCCCGCCGTCGGCCATGACCAGCAGGGCGAGCGGGCCGGTGCGGCACTCGGCGCAGTACCGCGGGCCGCGCGGCTCCACGGCGACAAGATCCCTGTCTGCGCGGGGAGTTGGCATGCCGGTGAACTACCCGCTGCCTGCGCTCCTCAGGCGGCCAGGCCGAGTATGAACGACACGCACGCGGCCACCGCCGCACCGGTCCGCACGTGGTTCCAGGACGTCCACTCGGCGACGTATGTCTTCCACTTCTCGGCGCTCTCCGGGGCTTGCGGATCGAGCTTCGCCAGCGCGTCGTTGCGCGGGACGTTCGCGGCTGCCGTGACGCCGAACGAACCCACCAGGTACAGCGCACAGCCGAGCAGCAGCTCGATCCGGCCGTGGTCCGGCCACAGCACGAAGGTGACCACGGCCACCACGGCCGCCAGCACCGCCGTGATCATGAAGGCGCCGAGGAACCAGGGGTTGATGATCACGACGTTGATCTTCTGCATCGCGGCTATGCCCTGCGCGGGAGGGAGAGCGGCCAGCGCCCGCATGATCGAGGTGGAGAAGGCGAAGAAGACTCCGGCGATCAGTCCGCTGCCGAGCGCCGCCAGCAAGGTCAGCACGAAATAGGGTCCGTCGATCATGACAACTCCCGGGTCCGGGTGGAGTGGTGGGCGCCAGTGGCCGCAGTGCGGGTGGATCGCTCGGTTCGATCGGCTCGTTGGGCTCTCTGGGCCCGCTCGGCTCGCTCGCCTGAGCAAGATCCTGCACGGCGTCCGCTGACACCACAAGTCAAATCCCGTACGTCCGCCGAGGCCATGGCCGATGCGCGCACCCGCATGCGCAGGCGTCTTGTGGCCATCTGGACGCTCTGGCCGTGCAGGTTGTGGGCTACCGGTTACTGGTTACCGCTACCGGCAACGGGCTGCCGATGCTGCACAGCACACGCCCACCCGTCGTCGGTCGCCCCCGTCGCTCGACGGCGGACCAGGCATCATGGGCGCCGTGCGACTGGAACCGATCACCTGGGAGCGGCTCACCCATGCCCTCACCGACCGCCTGCTCCAGCTGAAGGCGGACGACGGGAGCCCCTGGCTGCGGGTGGCCGTCGACGGTGCCCCTCCTGCCGGGACGGCCGAGCTGGCCGAGCGCTTGTCCGACGCGCTTGCCCTGCAGGGGCGGCCCTCGCTCGTCGTCGCCGAGCAGGGGTTCCTGCGGCCCGCCTCCCTGCGGTTCGAGTACGGGCACCACGACGTCGAGTCCTACTACGACGGCTGGTTCGACACCGGCGCACTGTGGCGTGAGGTCTTCGGTCCGCTCGACCCGGACGGAACAGGGCGCGTGCTGCCCGACCTGTGGGACCCGGTGGCCGACCGTGCGACCCGTAGCCCGTATATGCAACTTCCCCCAGGCGGGGTGCTGTTGCTGCACGGTCCGCTGCTTCTCGGGCGGTGGTTTCCCTTCGACTTGACGGTGCACCTGCGCCTGTCGCCGGGTGCGCTGCAGCGCCGCACGGCGGACGACGAGCGATGGGCGCTGCCGGCCTTCGAGCGGTACGAGAGCGAGGTGGATCCGGTCGGGTCGGCCGATGTGGTCGTCCGCGCCGACGACCCCCGGCACCCGGCGTGGTCCGGCCTCGACTGATGGCCCAGGTCCCGCCAGGTGTCTGGCGGGCTCGTGACGGCAACACGGCAACACGGCAACGGGCGAGGGGAGTTCACACTTCGAACTTCCGTAATCACTGTTATATGCACGTGCATGAAGTTAAGGTGCGTGCCATGACAACTACCTTTACCGAGCCGGTCCGCACCCTCTTGGACGGCAAGAACTTCGCGAGCGTCGCGACGGTGGGCCCCGGCGGGACACCCCACAACTCCGTCGTCTGGATCAAGCGCGAGGGCGACACCGTCCTGTTCTCCACCACCGCAGGCCGGCAGAAGGCACGCAACGTCGAGCGGGATCCCCGCGTCAGCGTGTCGGTCTTCGACCTCGCCAACCCCTACAGCTCGGTGGAGATTCGCGGCGTCGCCGAGATCATCCCCGATGACGACAAGAGGCTGCCCCACGAGCTGTCGCACAAATACCTCGGCATCGACCCGCCCAACGAGAAGGAAGAGGAGCAACGGCTGATCATCCGGGTGACCGCGAAGAAGGTCATCACCTTCTCGCCCTGAACCGACCTCCGGCATGGCTTGCGAGCAGGCTCTTCGCCTTGCGCTTACGGAGGGTGACGGGAATCGGCTCGCGGGTGCGGGCCGTGATCCGGGCGGCGAGAATGGGTCAGCCGGTCCCAGCGGCGCCGACCGCGCCGTGCCGGCCACCCGGCCATCGGGAGGTACACCATGACCACAGCCGGAGACATCATGCACCCCGGTGCCCAGTGGATCCCCGCACACGAGACCCTGGACCGGGCCGCCGAGCTGATGCGTCAGCTCAATGTGGGCGCCCTGCCGATCAGCGACGAGAACGAGCGGCTCTGCGGAATCCTCACCGACCGTGACATCGTCGTCGGATGCGTGGCCCTCGGGCACGACCCGGCGCAGACCACGGCCGGCGACCTCGCCAAGGGCACCCCCCGCTGGATCGACGCGGGCGCCGATGTCGGCGAGGTGCTCGAAGAGATGCAGGGCCACCAGATCCGGCGCCTGCCGGTGATCGAGAACAAGCGGCTCGTCGGCATGATCAGCGAGGCCGACCTCGCCAAGCACCTGTCCGAGGACCAGATCGCGACTTGGGTCGAGAGCGTCTACGCCAAGAGCTGACGGGGCTGACGATCCTGACGGGGTTGTCCGACCTGACGGAACTGGCGAACCTGGCAGCGCTGGTGGAGTTGGCAGTGCTGATGGAGCTGACCTCCTCATCCCGCCTCCCGTGAAGCGACAGGCGGTGCGAACTTGAGGTCGACCTCGTCCCGGTGGACTCCCCAGGAGAGCTCCAGGGTCCAACAGCCGGGATCCGGCACATTGATGCCCGACGGATAGATCTCACCGGGCCCCGAATCGGCCGGTTCGGTCGACTTGACCACTGGCCGCTCCGCGTCGCGCGGGTGTGCGCGGACGGTCAGTGGATCGCCCTCGCGTGGGTGGCGTACGAACCAAAGGACCTTGTTCCCCGAGTCGTCCCCACTGCCGGCCCGCAGGGGCTGCGCCCAGACGTAGCCCATCAACGCATCGTGCGTGCCCCGCACATACGGCAGCTTGCCCGGGCCCCGGGGGAAGCCCGCGGGCTTCGGATTCCAGTCGGGTGGTGCGCCCCGCAGCAAGGGTGTCCGGCCGCAGCCACCGGACACGGCTTGCGCAGTCGACGCTGTCCCGGCTGTTCCCTTGCCGTCCGCCCGCTCGCGGTCGTGGGGCGAGGGAGGGTCGGAGCACCCCGAGAGCACCAGGGCGGCGCCGAGAACGCCGACCGACAGCGTGCGTGCGGAGCGAACGTGGCGGGTGAGCCGATCCCGTGACGAAGCCGGAGCCTGCGCCGAAGGCGAATTCGGAGTCGGAACCGAAGACGCCTGCGCCTGTCGTCGTACGAGGGTGTGCGAGGGGCGAGAGTTTGTGTTCATGTCTCTGGTACACCGCTCGGTCCGTCCGGGTTCCCCTTTTCCGCGAGACTTTCCACGATTCTTCCGCGAGTCTCCGGCGAGGCAATTTCCTCGCCGATCACCCCGCGAAATGCGGAGCGAATGCGGATCAACTGGAATGATCGCGGCATGACGCGAACCGACGGCTACCTCCTCGACAACCGCCAGACCGAGGCCGGCGAGCGCTTCGACGCCCTTGCCACCCTCTTCGACCCGACCACCTTCCGGCACCTGGAACGCCTCGGTGTCGGACCCGGCTGGCGCTGCTGGGAAGTGGGCGTGGGCGGTACCTCCGTACTCAGCTGGCTGGCCAAGAAGGTCGGGCCGACCGGGCGAGTGGTCGCCACCGACATCGACACCTTGCATGCGACGGCCGCCGCCCGGCCACCCGTCGAGGTGCTGCGCCACGACGTGGGCGCGGAGGAACCGCCCGGCGAGGGCTTCGACTTGGTGCACGCCCGGCTCGTCCTGGTCCATGTAGCCGACCGGGACCGGGCGTTGCACTCGATGATCAAGTCGCTGCGCCCCGGCGGCCGACTTCTCGTCGAGGACGCCGACACCGCTCTGCAACCGCTGGTCTGCCCCGACGAGCACGGCCCCGCGCAGCAGTTGGCAAACAGGCTGCGGCACGGCTTCCGTGCCCTGCTCGCCGAGCGCGGCGCGGACCTGGCCTACGGCCGCAAGCTCCCGCGCCTGCTGCGTGCGGCCGGTCTGGTGCAGGTCGAGGCCGAAGGCCACTTCCCGATGACCTCACCGACGTGCGCCGCCCTGGAGACCGCGACTGTCAACCAGGTGCGTGAGCATCTCGTGGCCGGCGGGTTCGCCTCCGACGCGGACATCGACCGGCACCTCGCGCATGTGGCGAGCGGTTCCATGGACCTGACCCTGGCGCCGATGATCTCGGCGTGGGGTCGCAAGGCGTGACAGCGGGGTCGCGGGGCATGGCTGCGGCGAGGTGCGTCGACATCGGCTCGCCGCCCATCCCCACCTCGGCGTAAGGCCGTTGACGGTACGTGGACCGGGGGCCCCTATGCAGGCCGGCCCCCCACCCGCTCGACGGCCGAAGCCCCCGCCCGGCACCCCTCTGCCGCTGCCTGCACATCCGTCGCACCCGCCAGCCGCGCCGCCAGGAAGGCGCCGGTGAAGGCATCGCCCGCCCCCGTCGTGTCCCGTGCGGTCGCGGGCACCGCGGGGACGCGCTCGCACACCGCGCCGGAGCGGGACACCAGCACACCCTCCGCGCCCTGGCTGGCCACGACCAGCGGAAAGACCCGGCTCAACTTCGCCGCCGCGTCCTCGGCATCCGGCAACCCGGTGAGCAGCGCGGCCTCGTCACGGTTGGGCAGCAGCACCTCGACCCCCGAGGTCGCCGCCAGGAAACGGTCCACGCCCCACTCGCCGAGAAACCCCGCCGAAGCCGGATCCACGCTCACCGGCACCCCACGCGCGCGTGCCTGCGAAAGGGCCAGCCCGGCGAGCGCCCGACTCGGCTCGGCGAAGAAGAGATAGCCGGACAGGTGCAGATGCCCGACGCCGTCGAGCAGGTCCGGCGACCAGTCGTCGGGCGACAGCCGTAACGCGGCACCGCTGTCGGTCAGGAACGTACGCTCCGCGGTGGCATCCACCAGGCAGACCACCGTCCCGGTCGGCGCTTCGGGGTCGACGACGAGCTGCGTACGCACCCCGGCCGAGCGCAACGCCTCCTCGTGCCACGACGCCGACTCGGCCCCGACCCGCCCCAGCATGCGCACCTCTGGGGCACCCCAACGGGCGGCCCAGCAAGCCACGTTGGCGCCCGCGCCGCCGGGGACGAGACGGATCGCGGCGGCCGTGTCGGTGCCGGGTGCCAGCGGCTGACGGTGCCGGGCGACCACGTCCGTGACGACGTCTCCGACGACAAGGAGCGCCCCGCCCGGTGCGGCCCCCGAGGTCATGACGCCGACCAGGCCGCGGCGATCCGGGCGGCAAGGCGTACGTTGCCGCGTACGGCTGCCAGATTCGCGCGCAGCGATGCCCCGTCGGTATGCCGCACCAAGTGGTCCAGGAGGAACGGGGTCACTGCCTGTCCTGTGACGCCCCGCTCCGCGCACGCGCGCAGCGCCTCGTCCAGCACGCGTGCGTGCAGCGCGGGATCGAGCTGCTCGTCCTCGGCCACCGGGTTGGCGACGATCAGTGCCGCCTCGGGTCCGCCGAGCCGGTCCTGGGCATGCAGGACCACGGCGACCTCGGTGGGGGAGCACAGCGTCCAGTCCACCGGATGCCCCGAGTCGGCGAGATAGAAGCCGGGAAAGCGGTCCGTACCGTAACCGGCGACGGCAACGCCGAGCGTCTCCAGGCGCTGCAGCGTCGCCGGGACGTCCAGGATCGACTTCACTCCCGCGCAGACCACCGCGATCCTGGTCCGGGCGAGCAACCCCAGGTCCGCCGACTCGTCCTGAGTCGTGGTCCACTCCCGGTGCACCCCGCCGAGGCCCCCGGTCGCGAACACCCTGATGCCCGCGCGGGCCGCGAGGAACGCCGTCCCCGACACGGTCGTGGCCCCGCTCGCACCTGCCGCCACGGCAGGTGCCAGATCGCGGTGTCCCAGCTTGCGCATGCCCTCGTCGTTGGCGACCCGCTCGAGCTGCTCCTTGTCGAGCCCCACCCGCGCCCGCCCGTCCAGGACGGCGATCGTCGCGGGGACGGCGCCCTGCCCGCGCACCAACGTCTCCAGTTCCAGGGCGACTTGCAGATTGTCCGGGCGTGGCAGCCCGTGCGCGATGATCGTGGATTCCAGGGCGACCACCGGGCGCCGCTCCTCCACGGCCTCGCGAACCTCGTCCGACACCACCAGCACGTGTACGCCTCCCATCGCCGCGGTTCTCCTCATCCCTGGCGAGGACGACCGCCGCCCAAACCCACTCGGCGGACCAACCCTTGCGAGCGGGACCGGACGAGCAGCAGCCTTGGTCCCATGACGGACACCACACGCCTCGACCATGTCGTCCTATGGGTGGGCGATCCGCTCGCCGCCGCGGAGTTCTACGAGAGGTCGGTCGGCCTGACACCGCTGAGGGTTGCCGAATTCGCCGACAAGGAGGTGGCGTTTCCCTCGGTGCGGCTCAATGAGGAGACCATCTTCGATCTTGCGCCCCGGGAGATGGCGCCGCGCATGAACGTCGTCCCGGGCGCGGACGCCGCCGCCGGGCATCCCGTCAACCATGTCTGCATCGCCCTGGGTGCCGAGGAGTTCGACGCTCTGCACGCCCGGCTGAGTGACCACGGCGTGCCCCTGTCCGACCTCGGGCACGGCGCTTTCGGCGCCTGCGGTGCGGCACGGCGCAGCTTCTACTTCCGCGACCCGGACGGCAACATCTTCGAGGCCCGGCACTACGACTGAGCCGGCGATCGTGCGTGCCCGCGCCTCGACCGAGGCGCGGGCACACACGCGTGAAGCGTGAAAGCCGGGCACGCACGCGTACGCGCGCGTGGAGCGCGATCAACGCGTACGACCCGAGCACGCCCAGCCGCACTCAGACGGGGCGCACCCCGTCCAGCGCACCATGCGGATCGAGCACATACTTGCGGCTCGCCCCCTGGTCGAACTCCGCGTAGCCGCGCGGCGCGTCCTCGATGCCGATCACCGTCGCGTTCACGGCCTTCGCGATGTGCACGCGCTCGTGCAGGATCGCCTTCATCAACGCGTGGTGGTAGCGCATCACCGGGCACTGCCCCGTGGTGAAGCGATGGCTCTTGGCCCAGCCGAGCCCGAGGCGCACCTTCAGCGTCCCGGTGCGCGCGTCCTGGTCTACGCCACCGGGGTCGTCGGTGACGTAGAGCCCGGGTATGCCGAGGGCGCCGCCTGCCTTCACCACGCCCATCAGGGCGTTGAGCACGGTTGCCGGGGCCTCGGGAGCGCTCGGCCCGTGCGCCCGTGCCTCGAAGCCGACCGCGTCGACCGCCGCGTCCACCTCGGGCTCGCCGAGGATCTGGGCCACTTGCTCGTCCAGGTTCCCGCGCTGCAGGTCGACCGTCTCGCACCCGAAACTCCGTGCCTGCGCGAGGCGTTCGGCATTCAGGTCGCCCACGATGACCACGGCTGCGCCGAGGAGCTGCGCGGAGGCGGCGGCCGCCAGACCGACCGGGCCCGCCCCGGCGACGTACACCGTGGACCCCACCCCGGCGCCCGCGGTCACGGCGCCGTGGAAACCCGTCGGGAAGATGTCGGACAGCATGGTCAGGTCGAGGAGCTTGGCGCGCGCGGCCTCCCGGTCGGGGAAGCGCAGCAGATTGAAGTCCGCGTACGGCACCATCGCGAACTCGGCCTGCCCGCCGACCCAGCCGCCCATGTCGACATAGCCATAAGCTGCCCCGGGGCGCGCCGGGTTGACGTTCAGGCAGATGCCGGTCTTGCGCTCCTTGCAGTTGCGGCAGCGGCCGCAGGCGATGTTGAACGGAACCGAGACGATGTCCCCGGTCTCCACGGTCTCGACATCGGGGCCGCGTTCGATCACCTCACCGGTGATCTCGTGCCCGAGCACCAGCCCCTCGGGTGCGGTGGTGCGGCCGCGCACCATGTGCTGGTCGCTGCCGCAGATGTTGCTGGCGAGGACCTTGAGGATCACACCGTGCCGGCACTTCCTGCCGACATTGTCGGGTGCGACACCTGGTCCGTCCTGGAGTTCAAGCGTCGGGTAGTCGATCGTCCTGACCTCTACGGCTCCCGGCTTGAGATATGCGACTGCCCTGTTTCCGCTCATGGCTCGCTCGCCGTCCCTTCGGCTGTCGGCAGCGGATGCTCGGCCTGTTCGCACGGCGGAGTCTGCTACCGCCCACGGGGTCCGGCCAGGGGGCGCGTACGAGCTAGCGTGAGCTCATGCCCGAGCCCCTGCCCCTGCCCCTGCCCGAGCCCGAGCCCACGGTGCGGTCCTTCTACGACGAGCTGGCCGCCGACTATCACCTCAACTACGCCGACTGGGAGGCGAGCACGGTCCGCCAGGGCGTCGCGCTCGACGCGCTGATCCGCGCAGAATGCGCGGGCGAGGGGATGTACGGCACAGAGGGGATGTACGGCACAGAGGGGACGTACAATACAATCGACGGCACACGCGGTGGCGCGTACGACGTCCTCGACTGCGCCTGCGGCATCGGCACCCAGGCGGTGGGGCTCGCCCTGCGTGGCCACCGGGTGGCCGGCACCGATCTGAGCCCCGTCGCCGCCGCACGCGCGCGTGCCGAGGCGGCACGACGCGGTCTCACGTTGCCGACGGCGGCCGCCGACATGCGTGAACTGCCTTTCCGGGACGGCTCCTTCGACGTGGTCGTCTGCGCGGACAACTCGTTGCCCCACCTGCTCACGGCGCAGGACGTGCTGGCCGCCCTGCGGGAGATGCACCGGCTGCTGCGCCCCCAGGGGCTGCTGCTGGTCTCCACACGCGCGTACGACGCGATGTTGCGTGAGCGGCCGCTCGCCACGCCGCCGGCTGTCAGCTCGCGGCCCGAGGGCCGGGTGGTCACCTTCCAGTTGTGGCACTGGCACGAGGACGCCGAGCGCTACGACCTCGAGCACTTCCGTCTGCTGGCCGACGGGGACGCCTGGATCACCCGCTCGCTGCGCACCACCTACTGGGCGCTCGGCCGGGAGGAGTTGAGCCGCCTCGCGAGGGACGCGGGGTTCACCGGGGTCACCTGGCACGAGCCTGAGCGCAGCGGGTTCTTCCAGCCGCTACTGACCGCCCGGCGAGGGCCGGCCCGACGGCGCCCCCTAGAGTGACCGGCCATGACAACTGATCATGCTCCGGCCGGGCAGGCAGCCCCTGCCGCACCTGTCGAACCCGCCGCCCCCGCTTCCTTCGTCGTGCACATCCCCGACGCCGAACTCGAGCCGGAGCCGCTCGCTACGGAACAGATCGTGTCCGGCACCCCCGAGGTGACCGGCAAGGTGTTGTGGGAGTCGGCGGACGGCCGACAGCTGCGCGGCATCTGGCAGATCACCCCCGGCGTGGTGACCGACACCGAGGCCAATGAGCTCTTCGTGGTCGTCAGCGGGCGCGCCACGATCGAGGTCGAGGGCGGCGACGTACTGGAGGTGGGGCCGGGCGACGCGGCGGTCCTGCGCGAGGGCGACCGTACGACGTGGACCGTGCACGAGACGCTGCGCAAGGCCTACCACATCAGCCTTTAGCGCCCTCCGGGCCCTTCTGGGGGCGTGCGGAGCGCAGCGCGAACCCGGCCAGCGGCAGCAGCAGAAGAGCCGCGATCAGGTTGAGCCAGCCGTAACTGGCCTGCGCCACCACCAGGCCCGCCACCGCTCCGCCGATGCCCGCCGCGGTGTTCATCGTCAGGTCGGAGAGGCCCTGGGCGGCGGCGCGGGCCTGCTGCGGCACGGAGTCGGTGAGCAGCGCCGAGCCGGAGACCAGGCCGGCCGACCAGCCGAGTCCGAGCACGAAGAGTCCGACGGCGGTCTGGGCGTGGCTGGGCCCCGCGGTGCCCGCGAGGGCCGCCGCGCAGGCGAGCAGGCCGACGGACAGGCCGATCACCGCGAGGCGGCCGAGCCGGTCGGACAGCCAGCCCATGACCGGTGAGAACGCGTACATGCCGAGGATGTGGCCGCTGATGACCAGGCCGATCAGATCGATGCTCGCCCCGTGGTGGCCGAGGTGGACCGGCGTCATCGACATGATCGAGACCATGGCGGTGTGCGAGACGGCGACCGTGGTGAGCGCGAGTCTGGCGCGCGGCGACGCGGTCACCGCGGCGAATCCCGCGCGCAGGGAGCGGCCTTCGGCCGACTGCTCGTCGGCGGGCGCGAGCGCACGCGCGGTCAGCAGGGGATCAGGACGCAGCAGTACGGCGACGGTGACGGCCGCGACGAGGAACACCCCCGACGCCCAGAGGAAGGGCCCCGCGGCCTGCGGGATGCCAAGGCCGGAGACGCTGTCGCCGGCAGGGGCGGCGATGTTGGGGCCGAGGACCGCGCCGATGGTCGTGGCCCAGACGACCGTGGAGATGGCGCGGCCGCGGCGCTCCGGCGCGGCGAGGTCGGCGGCGGCGAAGCGGGCCTGCAGGTTGGCGGAGGAGGCGGCTCCGAATCCGGCCATGCCGATCAGGAGGAGCGGAAAGCTCCCGAGCACCGCCGCCACGACGACAACACCCGCGCCGAGCGCGCCGATCAGGTAGGCGAGGACCAGGCCCGGCCTGCGGCCCCGCGCGGTCATCAGGGCGGCCAGCGGGACCGACAGGAGAGCGGTGCCGGCCACGGTCGCCGTCGGGGCGAGGCCCGAAAGGGCTTCGGTGCCGCTCACTTCCGTGGCGAGGACTGCGGCCAGGGCGATGCCGGTGGCGACGCCCAGACCGCCGAGTATCTGGCTGGCGATCAGCACGGCGTTGGTACGTCGGCGGAGCGCGGGCAGCCGGTCCGGCTCGACGGCTATGAGGGGGCGGTCGGTGGCGGTCATCGGGTGCGGGTCCCGCAGCGGGCCGGTCCGGAGGGGGTGGAGGTCACCGGCGCAGTGTGTCAGGGGGTACGGGCGAAGGAAACGGGGTTTCGCGGAGGGCTGGGAGAGCGGGGCCGGTCTCCCGCCTGTCGGTGAGCGCCACGCACTGCGGTCCGGCCCGGCGGCGCGGTGCAGCACCGCCCAGGTACGGCAAGGGCTACTGCGGCCGCCCCTAGGCGCAGAAGCTGCCGCCCTCTCAGAACTGCCGCTGCCGTCCCCTCGGCACAGAAGCTGCCGTCCCCTCGGCACAGCGGCTGCGTCCTCTCCGGACAACCGCTGCCGCGCCCTCAGAACAACGGCTGCGGCAGCACCCCTTCCAGTGCCAGCAGTTGCCGCTTCGTCTCCAGGCCGCCGCCGAAGCCCCCGATCCCTCCGTCGCTCTCCACCACCCGGTGGCAGGGCACCACGACCGGCAGGGGGTTCGCGCCCATGGCGACCCCCACCGCCTGGGCGGCGCCGGGCTGACCCACGCGCGCGGCCAGGTCGCCGTAGCCGACCACCGAGCCGTACGGCACGCCGGCCGCCAGCTCGCGCAGGACCTCGCGGTTGAACCCGGTGATCAGCGTCCAGTCGAGGTCGAGCGTGAACTCGCGCAGCTCGCCCGCGAAGTAGGCTGTCAACTGGCGTATCGGCTCCGCGAGGCGTGGTGAGCCGGGAGCCTCGACGGGGTCGCAGCCGAGCCGGGCCGCCAACTGCTCGAGGGTCTTGTCGCGCACGCGCGCGTCGGCGTGAAAGGCCACCTTGACCAGGCCGTCGCGCGTCGCGGCGAGAAGGAGGGGACCGATGTCGCTGTCGACGACGGCCCACTCGGCGCCCTGGCCGGTGGTCTGCGGATCACGCGGATCACGAGGAGTGTTCACGCAGACCACCGTACGACCGAGCACTGACAAAGCTCCTCACCAGGAGGAACCGCCGGCATCGCCCTTCACCGGGCGAAACCGTCGGCAACACGCCTCATGGGGAGGGACCTCGCCGCAGAGGAGCGTCAGTCGTCCTCGCCGCTCACGGCCTTGCGCACCACGTCCGGCGTGTTCGTGATGATCCCGTCCACCCCGAACCCCGCCGCGCGCACCGCGCTGGGGGCGTCGTTGACCGTCCAGGTGAAGATCTCCAGGGGCTTGTGGCGCGGGCCCTTCAGGGCGTGGATCGCGGCCACGTAATCCGCGGAGATCGTCGTGTGGGTCGAGTTGATCTGGTCCGCGAACTCCGCGTACTTGGGCAGATCCGCCACCGCCGGGGTGCCGAGGAAGCCGGTCTTGATGTCGGGGCGCTGTTTGTGCACTTCCTTCACGCTGTCCGCGCTGAAGCTCTGGATCACCAGCTTGCTCTTGATGTGGTGCGGGTCGAGCCAGCCGGTCTTCTTCAGGACGCGGAGCGTGTCCGTCTCGATGCCCGGGTAGAGCTCCGGCTTCTTGATCTCCAGGATGAGCTTCTGGTGGTTGTGCCGGACGCGGTTCATGTACTGGGTGAGCGTCGGCACGCGCGCGCCGGCGAACTTCGGATCGAACCAGCTGCCCGCGTCCAGCTGCGCGATCTCAGCCGCCGTGAAGTCCTTGATCTTCCAGGGGGCGCGGTCCGGGAAGACCTCTTCGACGTTCGTCGTGCGCTTCAGGTTGTCGTCGTGGACGATGACCAGCTCGCCGTCCTTGGTGCGCTGCACATCGTTCTCGACCCAGCGGAAGCCCATGTCGGCGGCCAGATCGATGGCCGCGAAGGTGTTCTCCGGGGCGTACGCCGAGGCGCCGCGGTGCGCGACCACCAGGGGTCTGTCGGTGTCGGTGGCGGTCTGTGCGGTGGCTGTGGAGGCGTGGGCGGCGGAGGTGGGGAGCAGGAAGGCGCAGACTCCCATGACTGCGGCGGCGGTTGCTGCGGCAGAGCGTGCGTACACGTGAACTCCTCGCGTCGACAGGTGCGCGGACCGATCGAGGGTGTCAGCCGTGGGCCAACGGAACATAGGGGCAGGATGGACACACGTTGAACGGAGTTGCCCAACCGAGACCGAGGATGTCGCGCGCCTAGGATTCTTTGCCGAATAATCGGTCGTACGTTCCTCAGGGCGCTCTAATCTCGGCTCAACCATGTCCGCTACGGCGGCGGTTGCACGGGGGCTCAGGGGCATTCCAGGGCGAATCAGGGTGGAAGGGCATACCGCGCATGCAGGGCACGGTCGACGGATTCAGTTATGGCCTGGTGACGCCGGTGGTGGCGTACCTCATGGCCTGCCTGGGGGGTGCTCTCGGTCTGCGCTGCACCACCAGGTCGCTGCTCGTGGAGCACTCCTGGCGGCCGGGCTGGCTCGCGCTCGGTTCTGCCGCGATCGGCTCCGGCATCTGGACCATGCACTTCATCGCGATGATGGGCTTCAAGGTCAAGGAGGCGCCGGTCCACTACGACGCCCCCACCACCTTCGCCAGCCTGGGCGTCGCGATCGTCATGGTGGGCATCGGGATCTTCATCGTGGGATACCGCGGGGCGACCGTGATGGCGCTGTTCACCGGCGGCACGATCACCGGCCTTGGCGTCGCTTCCATGCACTATCTGGGAATGGCTGGAATGCGTCTGCGCGGCACGCTCCAGTACGACACCCTCACGGTTGCCGCGTCCGTGGTGATCGCCGTGGTCGCCGCGACGGCCGCCCTGTGGGCCGCCGCCCAGGTTCGCGGCATCCTCTGGAGCCTGGGCGCGAGTCTTGTGATGGGCTTGGCGGTGAGCGGCATGCACTACATGGGCATGGCGGCCCTCAAGGTCCAGCTGCACGGCTCGGTGGGCTCCACGTCGGGGGACTCCCCGGCCGAGCTCCTCGCGCCCATGATGATCGGGCCGCTCGCCTTCCTGCTCCTCGCCGGAGTCGTCGTGATGTTCGACCCGCTCATGGTGATGGGAAAGCCGGACTGGCAGCGCGGCGACGTACCCGCGCAGCGCGGCCCGGCCCCCGCTCCGGCGCGGACGTCGCCGCCGCCGAGAGGCGCCGGTCACCGCCAGGAGTGGTGATCACGACCCCGTTGTCAGTGGGGGGTCGTACGGTGGTTCCATGCGGCCCGAAACCAAGATCGAACGCTCGGTGGCGCCTTTCGAGGTCGTCAGCCCCTTCCAGCCCAGTGGCGACCAGCCGACGGCCATCGCCGACCTGGAGCGACGCATCCGCGCAGGTGAGAGGGATGTGGTCCTGCTCGGTGCGACCGGCACGGGCAAGTCGGCCACCACCGCGTGGATGATCGAGAAGCTCCAGCGCCCGACCCTGGTCATGGCGCCGAACAAGACCCTCGCGGCCCAGCTGGCGAACGAATTCCGCGAACTCCTGCCGAACAACGCGGTGGAGTACTTCGTCTCGTACTACGACTACTACCAGCCGGAAGCGTACGTTCCGCAGTCGGACACCTACATCGAGAAGGACTCCTCGATCAACGAGGAGGTGGAGCGCCTGCGCCACTCCGCGACGAACTCCCTGCTCACCCGCCGGGACGTCGTCGTGGTCGCCTCCGTCTCCTGCATCTACGGCCTCGGCACGCCGCAGGAGTACGTCGACCGCATGGTGCAGCTCAAGGTCGGCGACGAGATCGACCGCGACCAGCTCCTGCGCCGCTTCGTCGACATCCAGTACACGCGCAACGACCTGGCGTTCACCCGCGGCACCTTCCGGGTCCGCGGCGACACCATCGAGATCTTCCCGGTGTACGAGGAGCTCGCGGTCCGCATCGAGATGTTCGGCGACGAGATCGAGGCGCTGTCCACGCTGCACCCGCTCACCGGCGAGATCATCAGCGACGACCAGTCCGTGCACGTCTTCCCGGCCACGCACTACGTGGCAGGCCCGGAGCGCATGGAGAAGGCGGTCAACGGCATCGAGAAGGAGCTCGAGGAGCGCCTCGCCGAGCTGGAGAAGCAGGGCAAGATGCTTGAGGCCCAGCGGCTGCGCATGCGCACGACGTACGACATCGAGATGCTCCGCCAGATCGGCTCCTGCTCCGGCGTCGAGAACTACTCGATGCACTTCGACGACCGTGAGCCCGGCACCCCGCCGCACACTCTCCTCGACTACTTCCCGGACGACTTCCTGCTCGTCCTCGACGAGTCGCACGTCACGGTGCCGCAGATCGGCGCCATGTACGAGGGCGACGCATCCCGCAAGCGGACCCTCGTCGACCACGGCTTCCGGCTGCAGTCCGCGCTCGACAACCGCCCGCTGAAGTGGGAGGAGTTCCAGGAGCGCATCGGCCAGACCGTCTATCTGTCGGCGACCCCGGGCAAGTACGAACTCTCTCGTGGCGACGGCTTCGTGGAGCAGATCATCCGCCCCACCGGGCTCGTCGACCCCGAGGTCGTGGTCAAGCCCACCGAGGGGCAGATCGACGACCTGGTGCACGAGATCCGCACCCGCGTCGAGAAGGACGAGCGGGTCCTGGTCACCACGCTCACCAAGAAGATGTCGGAGGACCTCACCGACTACTTCCTCGAACTCGGCATCCAGGTGCGGTACCTGCACAGCGACGTCGACACGCTGCGCCGGATCGAACTCCTTCGCGAGCTGCGCGCCGGTGAGTACGACGTACTGGTCGGCATCAACCTTCTCCGCGAGGGCCTCGACCTGCCCGAAGTCTCACTGGTCGCCATCCTCGACGCCGACAAGCAGGGCTTCCTGCGCTCCGGTACCTCGCTGATCCAGACCATCGGCCGCGCCGCGCGCAATGTCTCCGGCCAGGTTCATATGTACGCGGACACGATCACCCCGGCGATGGAGAAGGCCATCGACGAGACCAACCGGCGCCGGGAGAAGCAGATCGCGTACAACAAGGAGAAGGGGATCGACCCGCAGCCCCTGCGGAAGAAGATCAACGACATCGTGGCGACGATCGCCCGCGAAGAGGTCGACACAGAGCAGCTCCTCGGCAGCGGCTACCGCAAGTCCAAGGACGGCAAGAGCGCCAAGGCCCCGGTGCCCTCGCTCGGCAACCCCAAGGCGGGATCCGCCAAGTCCGCCAAGGGCAAGGCGAAGGAGACCGTGCCGACCGACCGCCCCGCCGCTGAATTGGCCGAGCAGATCGAGGAGATGACCGACCGTATGCGCGCCGCCGCCGCCGACCTGCAGTTCGAGGTGGCCGCCCGGCTGCGTGACGAGGTGTCGGAGATGAAGAAGGAACTGCGTCAGATGAAGGAAGCCGGCCTGGCCTGACGCCAGGAATTGCCTCCCCGCTCGTCGTGGATCAGCCTGCGGCCGAAGGGACGTGGCGGTGTGTTGCAAGACCGCCACAAATCCCGGACCGGGGTGCGGCACTGTCAGTGGCACTGCGTAGGGTGCAGGACAACCGCATACACAGGCGGTTGTTGGGGATTGTTCGAGAGGGGACAGCGCGTGACGGTCAACATGACCAAGGGTCAGGCCATCAGCCTGCAGAAGAACGACGGGGGCACCCTGACCGCGGTGCGCATGGGGCTCGGCTGGCAGGCGGCTCCGCGCCGCGGCCTCTTCGGCTCGCGCACCCGGGAGGTCGACCTCGACGCCTCGGCGGTGCTCTTCGCGGACAAGCAGCCCGTGGACGTCGTGTTCTTCCGCCACCTCGTCAGCGACGACGGCTCGGTCCGGCACACCGGTGACAACCTGGTCGGCGGCGTCGGCCAGGGCGGCGACGACGAGGCGATCCTCGTCGACCTGCAGCGCGTCCCGGTGCACATCGACCAGATCGTCTTCACGGTGAACTCCTTCACCGGCCAGACCTTCCAGGAAGTGCAGAACGCGTTCTGCCGCATCGTCGACGAGACCAACGGCCAGGAGATGGCCCGTTACACGCTCGACGGCGGCGGCCAGTACACCGCCCAGATCATGGCCAAGGTGCACCGCGCGGGCAGCGGCTGGAACATGACGGCCCTGGGCACCCCGGCCAACGGCCGGACCTTCCAGGACCTGATGCCGTCGATCCTGCCGCACCTGTAAGACAGTTGGCAGTTGTCCGTACGCAGCTCCCGGAGGCAGGCGCCACCCGGGAGCTGTGCCGCACCACGGCGAACGCAGCACCGCGAGCCCTGGTGAACACAGCACCACGCGCGTGGTGAGCACAGCACTACGAGGGGGACGAAGGCGATGACGGCCGAGCTGGTCAGGGGGCAGAACCACGCCCTGCCCCAGACCCGTCTGGAGATCCGGGTGTCGGCGGGTCAGCCGATCGTGGCGGGCGCGACGCTCAGCGATGAGCAGGGCAAGGTGCGCGGCACCGAGTGGATCGCCCATCCCGCCTCGCCCCAGCTGCCCGGCCTCGAAGTGTCCAAACAGGCGGCGGCCGACCACCGGCTGGCCGTCGACCTGGGCGCGCTGCCGGACACGGTGGACCGCGTCAACGTGCTGCTCGCCCTGCCCGTCGGGGTCGGCGGCCCGGTCCGCTTCGGGGCCATTGCCGCGCCCTTCGTCGCCGTGACCGGACTCGACGGTTCCGAGGTCGCCAGCTACACCATCACCGACCTGGACTCCGAGTCCGCGGTCGTCGCCATCGAGCTCTACCGCAGGCAGGCCGCGTGGAAGGTGCGCGCCGTCGGCCAGGGGTACGCGGGCGGCCTCGCCGAGATGCTCAACGACCAGGGCCTGCCCGGCGCCCGCGAGATCGCCGGACAGATCCTGGACGCCGTGGCCGGCGGGATGGCCCGTTCCGTCTCCGCCCCGCCGCCGCGCACGGCGGACGGCGACAGGGTGCGCCGTGGCGCACCGGCCCACGGCTCCGAGCCCACCCCGGGCGGCCAGGCGACCCAGCCCGCCCCCGGCCCGCAGGGCATCGGCGGCCCGGCGGGGTCCGGCACACCCGGAGCCGGCGACGTACCGCCCCCGCAGTCGCCCAACGTGCCGCCCCAGCAGCCCGCCCCGGCCGCGACGGGCCCGATCAGCTACGCGCACCCCGGCCGCCAGACCACCGCACCCCCGCCGCCCGCGCCCACCGCGCCCCCGGCCCAGCCCGGACAGCCCGCCCAGCCCGTCGCGGGCGATGCCACCGGCTGGTCCATGGAGGAGCGGCTCTACAACCAGGTCTGGGGCATGTTCGAGGACCTGGCCCGCACCACCGCGGCCTACCGCAGTGCCGTCGACTTCGCCGAGTCCCGCATGGAGCAGGAGCTCGACAAGGTCCTGTCCGACCCGCGCAGCCGTATCGGCAACCAGGGCGACGCGGCCCGCGAGGCCGCCCAGGCCAAGCGCACCCAGCTGGTCGACCAGGCCAGGCAGGCCCTCGACCGCGACCTGGCCCAGCTCACCGCCGAGGTCCAGGTCGTCGAGCCCGCCCTGCCCGCGGCCTTCGCCTCCTGGGACAACCCGGTCTGGCATGCGTACCGCGTTCCCATGGAGGTCCCGATGGCCCTGCGCCTCGGCGATCTGCATCTGCCCGAGAGCCCCGAGCTGCGCATCCCGATGCTGGTCAGGCTGCCCCTTGAGCGCGGGCTGTGGATCGACAGCGGTCGCTCCGCGTCGTCGGCCACCGCCTCCATCGCCGACAGCGACGAGCTGCGCCGCCTCGCCATGGACACCGCCGTGGCCATCGCCGCGCGCCTGCTCGCGGTCTACCCGCCCGGCGACTTCACGCTCCACGTCATCGACCCGGCCGGTACGGCCGCGGGCTCGCTCGCCCCGCTGCTGCAGTCCGGCGCGCTCACCACGCCGCCCGCCGCGGGCGCCGCCGGGGTCACGGACGTTCTGGCGAAGCTCACCGAGCGCGTCGACCTGGTGCAGATGGCCATCCGAGCGGGGGCGACCGACTCGCTCCCGCCGGACCTCGACACCGCCGAGCAGCTGCTCATCGTCCATGACTTCCCGCACGGCTTCGACGACCGGGCCGTGACCCAGCTGCGCTATCTGGCCGACGAAGGGCCCAGCGTCGGCGTACACCTGCTGATGGTCGCCGACCGTGAGGACGCCGCGGAGTACGGCCCCGTCCTCGACCCGCTGTGGCGCGCCCTGCTCCGCCTCACCCCGGTACCCGACGACCACCTGGCGGACCCGTGGATCGGACACGCCTGGACGTATGAGCCCGCGCTCACCCCGCCGGGCAGCCAGGTGCTGCAGCAGGTCCTGAACCAGCTGGCCGCGGCCCGCCGGGAGTGGCGCCGCTGACGCGCGCCCGATCCAGTTCGACCGCGAAGGGCTCCTCGGCCTACGAGGGGCCCTTTGGCGTTTCGGCTCCGGAGCTTTGACCCTGGCGCCCTGAGCTGCGAACTTGGGCTGCGCTTTACCTTTCCCTTTACCTTTCTTTAGCTACCGGGTAATGTTCGCGGTGCGGAGGGGAGTACTCCCGACTGCGATGTGCCCGTCAATACGGACCTGTTCGGGTCCCGGGACATCGGCCCGAGCGAGAGGTGACGAAGCCTCGGGTGGAAGAGACCTCCGGCAGCGACGACGCTGGTATTTGTGCCGTTACGTACTGCCGGAGGCGCAGTGGATGTTTCCCTGACCCTGTGGGTCATCACGATCGTGGGCCTGTGTGCCCTTATTGGTGCCGACTTCTTCATCGGGCGTAAGCCCCATGACGTGTCCATCAAGGAAGCCGGGATCTGGACGGTTGTCTGGATCGTGCTGGCCGCACTCTTCGGTATCGGCCTGCTGATCTGGGGCAACAGTCAGGCCGCGGGTGAGTTCTTCGCGGGCTACATCACCGAGAAGTCGCTCAGTGTCGACAACCTCTTCGTCTTCATCCTGATCATGGCGAAGTTCTCGGTGCCGTCCCATCTGCAGCAGCGGGTGCTGCTCATCGGCGTGCTGATCGCCCTGGTCCTGCGTGCGATCTTCATCGCCGCCGGTGCCGCGATCATCGCCAGCTTCTCCTGGGTCTTCTACATCTTCGGTGCGTTCCTGATCTACACCGCCTGGAAGCTCATCCAGGAGGCGCGGGCCGACGAGGAGGAAGAGGGCTGGGAGGAGAACAAGATCCTCAAGTCGATCGAGAAGAAGTTCGGCGTCGCGGACAAGTACCACGGCACCAAGCTGTTCGTGGTCCAGGCCGGCAAGAAGGTCATGACGCCGCTGCTCGTCGTCATGCTGGCGATCGGCATGACCGACATCCTCTTCGCGATGGACTCGATCCCGGCGATCTTCGGCCTGACCCAGGACCCGTACATCGTCTTCACCGCGAACGCGTTCGCCCTGATGGGTCTGCGACAGCTGTATTTCCTCATCGGCGGCCTGCTCAGGAAGCTGGTCCACCTCAGTTACGGCCTGTCGGTCATCCTCGGCTTCATCGGCATCAAGCTGGTGCTGCACGCCCTGCACGAGAACGGCGTGGGGGTCCCGGAGATCTCCATTCCGGTCTCCCTGGGCGTCATCTGCGGCGTGCTGGTCATCACGACCATCACCAGCCTGATCGCCTCCAAGAAGCAGGCCGAGGCGGAAGCTGTCGCCGACCGGCCCAAGGACGACATAGAGGCCTGATCCGCATAGAGGCCTGACCCACCCGGGACTCACCCCGTCCCCACCCGGCAGCCCGCCCACACGCCCCCGCGTGTAGGCGGGCTGTCGACCGTTTGTCGACGGCCACTGAGAGCGTCCTCCGCATGACGTACGACGACACCGCACCCCGCACCTCCGGCCTGCCGCTCCGCCTCATCGAGGTCGCCCGGACCCGCCGCATCACCCCAGGCCTGGCCCGTGTCACCTTCACCGGACCCGACCTCGCGGACTTCCGCCTCGACGCACCCGACCAGCAGGTCAAGCTGTACTTCCCCAAGCCGGGCCAGACCGTCCCGCGCCTCCCGGAGCCGGACGCCGACGGCGATCTGATGCGCTGGTACGCCGCGTACAACGCCATCCCCGAAGACGTACGCCCTTGGATGCGCAGCTACACCGTGCGCGCCCACGACCCGCAGCAAGCGACGATCGACATCGACTTCGTCCTTCACGGCGAAGGCCCGCACGGCGAAGGCCCGCACGGCGAAGGCCCGCACGGCGAAGGCCCGCACGGCGACGGTGCGGACACCGTCGAAGGACCCGCCACACGCTGGGCCCAGACCGCCCGGCCGGGCGACCGGCTGGGCATGTTCGGCCCCTCCGCCTACTTCGCCAAGGACCTGCCCCTCGGCACCACCGACTGGACGCTCCTCGCCGGCGACGAGACTGCGCTGCCCGCGCTCGGCACGATCATCGAGGCCCTGCCCGAAGCGGCCCGCGCGGTCGCGTTCATCGAGGTCGCCGACGCCGCCGAGCAGCTGCGCTTCGAGACGCGCGCCGACCTCACCGTGCACTGGCTGCACCGCGGCGGTACGCCGCCCGGCCGCAGCGACGTACTCCTGGAAGCCGTACGCGCCGCGGATTTTCCCGAGGGCTCGGTGTACGCCTGGCTGGCGGGGGAGTCGGGGTCCGTGCGTGCTCTGCGTCGGCATCTGGTCGACGAACGCGGCCTCGCCAAGCCGTCGATCGACTTCGCCGGCTACTGGCGGCTCAGACTGACCCAGGACGACGCCCCCACCGAGGCCGACCTGGCCGATGTGGCCGAACTCCTGGCGCAGGCCCGCCAGCAGTAGCCGTCAGCGACAGCCGCCGGCGGTAGGTGCCAGCAGTAGGTGTCACACCAGGTCGGCGGCCTCCCGCACGGACAGGTCGCCGCCCTCCGCATAGGTGCGGCGGTACGTCCCCTCGTCGAGCGCCGCCCGCAGCGCCGCCTCGGCCCGCTCCCGTGGCTCCGCCTGATCGGGGAACGGCCGGAACCCGAGGCCCCCGCCGGCCGTGCCGCGGTCGAACGCCCCGAGCAGTCGTGCCCCGTCCTCGCCCGTGCCGAGCGCCGCCTTTGCCCAGGCGGCGCACAGGAATTGGTCGATGACGAGGTGCGGCGCGACAAGATACGTCACGCTCGACATCCGGCGCACGGCCTCCTTCAGGCGCCGCTCGGCGCGCGCGAACTCCCCGTCCAGGCAGTCCAGCCAGCCACGCACACCGGCCAGCGCGCCGACGAACAGCTCGGGCGAGTCGGGCGGGAAGGCCCGCTCCAGTGCGTCCAGTTGCTCATGGGCGGCGCCGGTCCGCCCGCTGCCGCCGTAGTGCTGGGCGAGGAGCAGCCGGGCGGTGCTGAACGGCTCGCCCCCGAACCGGTCCGCATCCCGGGCCGCATCGAGCAGCAGCCGCTCGGCGCCGTCCCGGCCGGCCCTGTCGACGGCGGTACGCAGTCGGACCTGCGCCAATCTGGCCTGGAAAGCCGGTACTTGGCTGTGCGCGCCGATGCGTGCGGCGCCTTCGAGCGCGCCCTCGAAGTCCCGCGCCGCGTCCGCGTACCGACCGTGCCGCACGGCCGCCTCGCCACGCGCGGACAGCGATTCGGCGATGCCCCAAGGGTCCCCGGCCCGCTCGAAGGCCCGCAGCGCCTCATCGGCGTCTCGCCCGGCGCGGTCCAGCGCATCCGGGCGGTCGTACAGCAACTTCGCGCGCATCAACAGCGCGTAGCCCAGATCCCAGCCGAAGTCCCGGGCGCCGTCGGCCTGCCCCGAGGTCAGGACCAGTGCACGGCAGTCGGCGACGACGGCGTCCATCGTCTCCTCGAGCCCGGTGAGCCCGCCCGTCATCAGCCGCGCGAAGTACCACATGGAGCCCGGCTGTCGGCAGGTCTGCGGCTGCCCTCGCCGGTACGCAGCGACGATCCGGCCCAACTCGGCCTGCGCTCCCGGGTCCGCCAGGGCGTCGCCGGCACCCGCGTGGCTGGTGGCGCGCACCACGAGGTGCACCCCGCGCCGCGCCTCCCACAGCTGTTCCTCGTCCCAAGGCGGTGGTTCGTCCGTGCATCTGGCGCCCAGCGGTGCGGCGACCCGCAGGGGTTCGGCGAACGGATCGGGCCCGAGCCCGGCGACCGCGCCCGACCACTGGAGGGCATCCGCCTGATGCCCGCGCAGCTGCCAGAACCAGCTCATGGACAGCGCCAGACACAATCCTTCCTGCTCCTCGCGCAGCTCAACTGCTGTGCGCAGCGCCGCCCTCACGTTCCCGTGCTCGGCCTCGAAGCGGGTCAGCCACCGTGCCTGCCGCGGGCCGCGCAGCTCCGGCTCGCCCGTACGCATCAGTTCCCGGTACGCGATGAGATGGCGCCGCGCCACGGCCTCCCGCTCCCCGGCCTCGGCCAGGCGCTCGGCCGCGTACTCGGCGACGGTCTCGAGCAGCCGGTACCGCATGCCGTCCGGTCCGTCCGGTACGGCGATCACCAGCGACTTGTCGACAAGGGAGGCCAGTGCCTGCACGACATCCGCCCCGGCCCCGCACACCTCTTCGGCCTGCTCCAGGGCGCACCCGTCCGAGAACAGCGCGAGCCGCCGCAGCACCGTGCGCTCGGCGGCGTCGAGCAGATCCCAGGACCAGTCGACCACCGCGCGCAGCGTCTGCTGCCTGGGCAGCGCCGTCCGGCTGCCGCCGGCGAGCAGCCGGAACCGGTCGTCCAGCCGGTCCGCGAGCTGGCGGGCGGTGAGCGCCCGCAGCCGCGCCGCGGCCAGTTCGACGGCCAGCGGAAGCCCGTCCAGGCGTACGCAGATCTCGGCGCACGCCTCGGCATCGTCCTCGATGCGGAACCCGGGGCGCGCGGCGGCCCCGCGCTCGCCGAGCAGCAGCAGTGCCACGTCCTTCGGCAACGGCTCCACGGGGCGCACGATTTCGCCGGGCACGCCGAGCGGCTCGCGGCTGGTGGCCAGGACCGTCACCCCGGGGCAGGAGGTGAGCAGGGCCTGCGCCAACTCGGCTGCGGCGCCGATGACATGCTCGCAATTGTCCAGGACCAGGAGCATGCGGCGCCGCCCGCACTGCTCCACCAGCTGGGCCGGCGGGTCGCGGACCGCGGCCGTCGCCAGCTCGTCGGCCGCCCCCGCGCCGCGCACCGCCGTCTCACGGGCGCCGAGCGCGGTGAGTGCCACCTCTGCCACGCCCTGCACAGCCTCCGTCGAGCGCGGTGCGGTCCCCGGCGCGTCCTTCTCCGGCTGTACTGCGGCCAGTTCGACCACCCATACGCCGTCGGGCCAGGCCTCGCGCACGGCTTCGGCGGCTTCCAGGGCGAGGCGTGTTTTGCCCACGCCGCCTGGGCCGAGCAGGGTCACGAGGCGTTGCTGTCTCAACTCCTGTGCCACGGCGGCCAGTTCCGTCTCGCGCCCCACGAAGGAACTCAGCCGGGCGCGCAGGTTGCCGCGCACGGCCCTGGTGTGGGGAGTCCTCGATCGCGGACCGGTCGATTCCGGTGCGGGACGGGCTGTCGGGTTCAGCAACTCGGCGTGCAATTGCCGCAGTTCAGGCCCAGGATTCGCCCCGAGGCGCGCCACCAGCAGCCGTCGCGTCTCCTCGTACGCCGCGAGGGCCTGCGCCGACCGGCCCGCGTCCCGCAACGCCCGCAGCCGCAGCGCCTGCACCGGTTCGTCCAGCGGAGCCTCGGCGGCAAGCGCCGCCAACTCGTCGAGGGCGGCCTCGGCGCGGCCCAGGGCCACCTCGGCCGCCAGCCTGCCCCGCCTCGCCTCGAAGCGCCGACGCTCGGCCCGGACGACCGCCGGATCCTGTGCCCGGCCCGGCAGATCGAGCAGCGCGGGCCCCCGCCACAGCGCCAGCGCCTCCTCGAAGAGCCCGGCCGCCGGGCCTGCCTCACCTCCGTCGAGCGCCCGAGTCCCCTCCCCGGCAAGGCGCTCGAAGCGGAACAGATCGACGTCGTCCCGCTCGGCCACCAGCCGGTAACCGCCCGGCACCGAGGCCACCGCCTGCGTCCCGAGCACCCTGCGGAGCCGCCCCACGAGCGCCTGCAGCGCCTTCACCTGGTCCGCGGGCGGCTCCTCCTCCGGGGACCAGACTTGCGCGGCCAACTGCTCCAGGGGCACCGCCCGCCCGCAGGACACGGCCAGGGCGGCCAGCAGGGCACGCAGCCTGGCCCCGCCCAGCGGAACGGCCGTGCCGTCCCGGCGCAGGGCCTGGGTGGTGCCGAGTACGAGGTAGCGGTGGGTCACCAGACCATTGTCGAGGCAGGCACTGACAATCGGTCGGTCCCGCACGGCCCGCGCAGCCCGTCCGGGCCGTCCGCTCAGGCCGTTGCGGGCTCCGTCACCGTCACCGGCCGGGTCTCCGGAAGGAGCGCGAAGCAGCCCAGGCTCAGCAGGCATACGGCCGTCAGATACGCCGCCACACCCCACGGCACGCCACTGGTGCGCCCCGCCACCGCCGTGGCCACCATCGGGGTGAGCGCGCCGCCGAGCACCCCGCCCAGGTTGTAGCCGACCGCCGCGCCCGTGCAGCGGACCCGGGGCTCGTACAACTCCGGCAGATACGCGGCCAGTACGGCGAACATCGCGATGAACGCGAGCAGCGCGAGCAGGAAGCCGGAGAACATCAGCAGCGGCTGCGCGGTGTGCAGCAGCGCGATCATCGGGAACATCCACAGTGCGGCAGCCGCCGCTCCCACCAGGCAGACCGGCCGCCGCCCGAAGCGGTCGCCCAGCATGGCTGCGAACGGCGTGGTGATCCCCTTCACGGCGACGGCGGCCATGATGCAGGTCAGCATGACGGTCCGGCTCACGCCCAGGTGCTCGGTCGCGTACGACAGTGACCAGGTGGAGACCGTGTAGAAGATCGCGTATCCGGCGGCCATCGCCCCGGCCGTCAGGAGCACCAACCTCCAGTGCTCGCGCGCCACTTCGACGAGCGGCACGCGCGCGTGCTCGGTGACGTCGAGGAACTGCGGGGTCTCGGTCAGCGAGTGCCGCAGCCACAGCCCGGCCACGGCAAGGACTCCGGCCACCCAGAACGGCACCCGCCATCCCCAGGACGTGAACTGCGCGTCGGTGAGCGTCGTCGACAGGGCGAGCAGCACGCCATTGGCGAGCAGGAACCCGACGGCGGGCCCGATCTGCGGAAAGCTCGCCCAGAGGCCGCGCCGCCCGGCCGGCGCGTGCTCGGCGGTGAGCAGCACGGCGCCGCCCCACTCACCGCCGAGCCCGAGGCCCTGCAGAAAGCGCAGCGCGAGGAGCAGGAGCGGGGCGGCCACTCCGATCGAGCCGTAGGTGGGCACACAACCGACGGCGACCGTCGCGCCCCCGGTGAGCAACAAGGAAGCGATCAGTACCGGGCGCCGCCCGCGCCGGTCCCCGATGTGCCCGAACAGCACCGAGCCGAGCGGCCGCGCGATGAACCCGACCCCGAATGTCCCGAAGGCGGCGAGGGTTCCCGCCAGCGGCGAGAACGTGGGAAAGAAGAGCGGGCCCAGAACCAGGGCGGCCGCGGTCCCGTAGATGAAGAAGTCGTAGAACTCGATGGCGGTCCCGGCGAGCGAGGCGGCCGCGAGCCGGGCCATGGACGGGGCGGAGGCCTGGGGCGGGGCCTTGGGGGCGGGGGACTCGGAGGGTGTCGACACGTCGCGCATGACGCGTCAACTACCCGCTGCGACCAGCGGTTACGGGGGCGCATGATCGTGAACGGGTCGCGCCGCGGGGGCGTGCCGGCCGCCCCATGGCCGCACGCGCGCGCGTCTCCTGGGACGAGGCACGCGCGCGTGCGGTGCGTCTACCAGCCGCGCGTGCGCCACTCGGCCAGCTGCGGACGCTCCGCGCCGAGCGTGGTGTCGTCGCCGTGGCCCGGGTACACCCAGGTCTCGTCCGGCAGCGTGCCGAAGATCTTCGTCTCGACGTCGTCGATGAGCGAGGTGAACGCCTTCGGGTCGCCCCAGGTGTTGCCGATGCCGCCCGGGAACAGGCAGTCGCCGGTGAAGACGTGCGGGGGCCCGTGCGGGTCGTCGTAGACCAGCGCGATGGAACCGGGGGTGTGGCCGACCAGATGGCGAGCGGTGAGCTCGACGCGGCCCACGCGGATCGTGTCCCCGTCCTCGACGGGCACGTCGGTCGGCACCGGGATGCCCTCCGCGTCGTACCGGCCCGCATAGGTACGCGCGCCGGTCGCGTCGACCACCTCCTGCAGCGCGCCCCAGTGGTCGCCGTGCCGGTGCGTGGTGACGACGGACGCGATGCCGCCGTCACCGATCAGCGTGAGCAGGGTCCTGGCCTCGGCGGCCGCGTCGACGAGGAGCTGCTCGTCGGTGGCGCGGCAGCGCAGCAGGTAGGCGTTGTTGTTCATCGGGCCCACGGCGACCTTGGAGATCATCAGGCCCTCGAGCTCATGCACATCCGCAGGTCCGCCGACCTTCACCGCTCCTGTGTACGTCATACGCCGCAGCCTACAGAGCGGGCAGTACGGGCAGCAGGGCGTCGTCGCAGTCCAGTCCGGCACCCTCACGGCGGCCCGAGAGCCAGCCGAGCAGGGCGGGGGCGGCACCTATGACGGAGACCGGCTCGCCGTCCGCGCGGCCGGTGGACCACTGCCTGCCGTCGGTGGCGGTGAGCTGGATCCGGGGGACCGCCGCGTTGCCGGCGAAGCGGTCCGTGAGGAAGGCGATCTCGCGGCCCGTGAAGTCGGCCGACAGATCCTCGAGTTCGTAGCCGATGCCCAGATCGACGTGGTGCAGCTCGACCTCGATCAGGCGGCGGAACGGCACCCGGGACGCCGAGTCCGTGACGCCGTTGCGCAGCTCGACCGTGCGCGACCAGTCGGCGGGCTCCTCGCCCACGGCCTGGAAGCGGGCGGCGCTGTCGCGGATGTCGTCCAGCTGTTCGGCGAGGGGACGCGGGGCGTCCCGCTCGATGTCGGAGTCCCGCGCCTCGGCGCTCGTATACATGGGCCGGCCTGCGAGGACGTTGACGAGCGCATCGGCGTTCCGGGCGAGGTGGGCGAGGACGTGGCCCCGGGACCAGCTCGGCAGCCGTGACGGACCGGCCACTGCCGCGTTGTCCAGTTTGGCGGCAGCGGTGAGCAGCCGCTCGGTCGCTTCACGTACAAGAACCAGGTCGCGCACATGATCACTCATGGCGTCGACGATAGCGCCGCCACTCATTCGGGTGAAGGCGGCGGACCAGACCCGTAAATCGAATGCGCGTGCTATAGAGTCGGGCGCGGCGTCGGGCATGCTTGAAGGCCCCGGATTGTTACCAACCAAGGAATCCGAACGGCGCTGTCAGTGGCTCCCCCTAGTCTGTGAAAGATGACCGGGGCCCCGCCCCTGTCACTCTTCTCAAGAAAGGTGCGGACCGGCGTGGCCGACCGTCTCATCGTCCGTGGCGCGCGCGAGCACAACCTCAAAAATGTCTCGCTCGACCTCCCGCGCGACTCGCTCATCGTCTTCACCGGGCTGTCCGGCTCCGGCAAGTCCTCGCTCGCGTTCGACACGATCTTCGCCGAGGGCCAGCGGCGCTATGTGGAGTCGCTCTCCTCGTACGCGCGCCAGTTCCTCGGCCAGATGGACAAGCCGGACGTCGACTTCATCGAGGGCCTGTCCCCGGCGGTCTCCATCGACCAGAAGTCGACCTCGCGCAACCCGCGCTCGACGGTCGGCACCATCACGGAGGTCTACGACTACCTCCGCCTGCTGTTCGCCCGCATCGGCAAGCCGCACTGCCCCGAGTGCGGCCGGCCCATCGCCCGCCAGTCGCCGCAGGCCATCGTCGACAAGGTGCTCGAGCTGCCCGAGGGCAGCCGCTTCCAGGTGCTCTCGCCGCTGGTGCGCGAGCGCAAGGGCGAGTTCGTCGACCTCTTCAGCGACCTGCAGACCAAGGGCTACAGCCGCGCCAGGGTGGACGGCACCACGATCCAGCTGTCCGAGCCGCCCACGCTGAAGAAGCAGGAGAAGCACACCATCGAGGTGGTCATCGACCGCCTCACGGTGAAGGACAGCGCCAAGCGCCGCCTCACCGACTCCGTGGAGACCGCGCTCGGTCTCTCCGGCGGCATGGTCGTGCTCGACTTCGTCGACCTCCCCGAGGACGACCCCGAGCGTGAGCGGATGTATTCCGAGCACCTCTACTGCACGTACGACGACCTGTCCTTCGAGGAGCTCGAGCCCCGTTCCTTCTCCTTCAACTCGCCCTTCGGCGCCTGCCCGGACTGCACCGGCATCGGTACCCGCATGGAGGTCGACCCGGAGCTGATCGTTCCGGACGAGGACAAGTCGATCGACGAGGGCGCCATCCACCCGTGGTCGCACGGCCACACCAAGGAATACTTCGGCCGACTCACCACCGCCCTCGCCGACGCCCTCAGCTTCAGTACGGACACGCCTTTCGCGGCCCTGCCGCAGCGCGCCAAGAAGGCCCTGCTGCACGGCCACAAGACCCAGATCGAGGTCCGCTACCGGAACCGGTACGGCCGCGAGCGGGTCTACACCACGCCCTTCGAGGGCGCGGTGCCCTTCGTCAAGCGGCGGCACTCGGAGGCGGACAGCGACGCCAGCCGGGAGCGCTTCGAGGGCTACATGCGCGAGGTGCCCTGCCCCACCTGCGCGGGCACCCGTCTCAAGCCGATCGTCCTCGCGGTCACGGTCATGGAGAAGTCCATCGCCGAGGTCTCCGCGATGTCCATCGCCGACTGCGCGGACTTCCTGGGCGAGTTGAAGCTCAACGCCCGCGACAAGAAGATCGCCGAGCGCGTCCTCAAGGAGGTCAACGAGCGGCTGCGCTTCCTCGTCGACGTCGGCCTGGACTACCTGTCGCTGAACCGCGCCGCGGGCACCCTCTCCGGCGGCGAGGCCCAGCGCATCCGGCTCGCCACCCAGATCGGCTCCGGCCTGGTCGGCGTGCTCTACGTCCTGGACGAGCCGTCCATCGGCCTGCATCAGCGGGACAACCACCGCCTCATCGAGACGCTGGTCCGGCTGCGCGACATGGGCAACACCCTCATCGTCGTCGAGCACGACGAGGACACCATCAAGGTCGCCGACTGGGTCGTCGACATCGGCCCCGGCGCCGGTGAGCACGGCGGCAAGGTCGTGCACAGCGGCTCGCTCAAGGAGCTGCTCGCCAACTCGGAGTCGATGACCGGTCAGTACCTCTCGGGAAAGAAGTCCATCCCGCTCCCGGACATCCGCAGGCCCGTCGACCCGAGCCGCAGGCTCACCGTGCACGGCGCCCGGGAGAACAACCTCCAGGACATCGACGTCTCCTTCCCGCTCGGCGTCCTCACGGCCGTCACGGGCGTCTCGGGCTCGGGCAAGTCGACGCTGGTCAACGACATCCTCTACACCCACCTCGCCCGCGAGCTGAACGGCGCCCGCAGCGTCCCCGGCCGGCACACGCGCGTGGACGGCGACGACCTCGTCGACAAGGTGGTGCACGTCGACCAGTCACCGATCGGCCGTACGCCGCGCTCCAACCCGGCGACGTACACCGGAGTCTTCGACCACGTCCGCAAGCTCTTCGCGGAGACGACGGAGGCGAAGGTCCGCGGGTACATGCCCGGCCGGTTCTCCTTCAACGTCAAGGGCGGCCGCTGCGAGAACTGCTCCGGTGACGGCACCATCAAGATCGAGATGAACTTCCTGCCGGACGTGTACGTGCCGTGCGAGGTCTGCCACGGCGCGCGCTACAACCGGGAGACCCTCGAGGTCCACTTCAAGGGCAAGTCCATCGCCGAGGTCCTGGACATGCCGATCGAGGAGGCGCTCGACTTCTTCGAGGCCGTGCCGACCATCTCCCGGCATCTGCGCACGCTGAACGAAGTCGGCCTGGGCTACGTCCGGTTGGGCCAGTCCGCGCCGACGCTCTCCGGTGGTGAGGCGCAGCGCGTGAAGCTGGCGAGCGAGCTGCAGAAGCGGTCGACGGGGCGGACCGTGTACGTGCTCGACGAGCCGACCACGGGTCTGCACTTCGAGGACATCAGCAAGCTGATCAAGGTGCTCTCCGGCCTGGTCGACAAGGGCAACACGGTGATCGTCATCGAGCACAACCTCGATGTGATCAAGACCGCGGACTGGGTCGTCGACATGGGCCCCGAGGGCGGCAGCGGGGGTGGGCTCGTCATCGCGGAGGGCTCGCCCGAGCAGGTCGCCGGGGTCGGGACCAGCCACACCGGGAAGTTCCTGCGGGACATTCTGGGGGCGGACCGGGTCAGCGACGCCGGGGTGCCTGCGGCGCGTAAGCCGGTGAAGAAGGCTGCGGCCAAGAAGACGGTTGCGGCGGCCAAGGTTGCGCCGGCGAAGAAGGCGGTCACGGCCAAGGCCGGGGCGGTCAAGAAGGCGGGCAAGGCTGCGCCGGCGAAGAAGGCAGCTCGGGCCAAGAAGGCGTAGTTCCTCCCCACCCCGCCCCTTCCCGAAAGTTCTGCGGACGGCTTCAAAGATTGTCCTCAAACGCCGGACGGGCTGACTTTGCCAGCCCGTCCGGCGTTTAAGGACACCGCCCGAAGGGCGGAAGGCTTCGCGGAATCACGGGAAGGGGCGGGGAGGGGAAGATTCACTTAGCGTGGCCCCATGCCTGCCGTCGAGTGGCTGAAGGGCGCAGCCAAGCAGCCTTACTGGGAGCGGCCGAGCCGCAACTACCTGGTGCGGCGCTGGCCCGATCTCTTTGCCACCTGCGTGGCCATCCTGTTCTTCTGGACCTCGCTGACCCCTTCCCTCGTGCCCAGGCCCTGGCTGCTCCAAGGCGTCATCGGCGGGATCACCGCCGCGATCGGGTACGCGGTCGGCTCGGTGTTCGCCGCCCTCTTCCGTGCCGTCGTGCGACGGCATGCCGGGGCACGGGCCAGGGCCCGGTGCTGGCAGGTGTTCTGGGTGCTCAGCCTGGTCGGCTCCGTCCTGCTGCTCTGGCACAGCGCCCATATGCAGCGCCAGCTCCGTGCGCTGCAGGGCCTGGCACCCACGTCGGCCTGGTGGCACAGCCCGCTGATCGGGATCGTCGCCGTGGCGCTCTGGCTGCTGATCCTCGCGGCGGCACGCTCCGTCCGGCTCGGGTCCAGCAAGCTGATCCACTGGCTGGACCGACACCTGCCACGGCCCGTGGCCATCGGGCTCGGACTCCTGCTCACCACGATGATCGTGGTGACCGGACTGCGGGACGTCGTCTTCGACCGCGGCGTCATCGACGTCGCCGACCGCATCGCCAAGGCCACCAACTTCGGGACCACGGAAGGCATCACCAAGCCCACGTCCCGCTCTGTCTCCGGCGGCCCGGACTCGCTGATCAGCTGGAAGGACCTGGGCCTGCAAGGACGTAACTTCACCGGATCCGTGCTCAGCAGTGAGAAGATCTCCGCCTTCACCGGACGGGCCGCCAAGGACCCGGTACGGGTGTACATCAGCTCCTCGGCACCCGAGGCATTCAGCGAGCACGAGCCGTTCAAGGCCCAGGCCCAGCTGGCCGTCCGGGAGCTCAAGCGGACCGGCGCCTTCGACCGCAAGGTCCTCGCCATCGCGGGCACCACGGGATCGGGCTGGATCGACTCGGGCATCGTGGAGTCCCTCGAGTACATGTACGGCGGCGACACCGCCATGGTCGCCGTGCAGTACTCGTACCTGCCGAGCTGGGTGTCCTTCCTCGTCGACAAGGAGAAGGCCGGGCAGACGACCCGCGCCCTGGTCGAGGCGGTCCAGGCCGAGGTGCACAAGCTGCCCGCGGACCGCAGGCCCAAGCTCGTGGTGACCGGGGAGAGCCTCGGCGGCTACGCGATCGAGGCGTCGTACGGCAGCGTCGACAGGCTCCTCGGCAACACCGACGCGGCGCTACTGATCGGTGTGCCCAACTTCTCGCCCGTCGCGCGGGAGCTACGGGAACGGCGGGACGAGGGCAGCCCGATGTGGCGGCCGCAGTTCGAGGACGGCAGGAACATCCGGTTCGCCCAGTTCCCCGAGAAGGACCTCAAGCGGCCGCCTGCGACCTGGGGGCAGCCGCGCGCCGTCTATCTGCAGAACGCCTCGGACGCGGTCGTCTGGTGGTCGCCCGACCTGCTGTTCCAGCGCCCGCAGTGGCTGGACAAGCCGCTCGGCCCGGACATCAGCCCGGACATCGACTGGTTCCCGTTCGTCGGGTTCTGGCAGACCACCGTCGACATGGCGGTCTCGTACGGCGTGGACGCGCCGCACGGCCACCGTTACGGGGCGGGCCCGGTGGACGGCTGGGCGGCGGTTCTCGCGCCGCCCGGCTGGACAGAAAAGGACACCCGGCAGCTGCGGAAGCACATCGAGGGACGCAAGGCTCCCTACTGATCCGCGACCGCCGAAGGCAGGGCGCCACCGCAGCACATGGCTGAGCCGCCACCGCACCGCAAGCTTGATGATCTGTGCCGGTATCGTCGGGTCCGTCATCGCCGTTCACGTCGTCCACGCGCGTTCACCAGGGGAGTTCCCATGTCCGGCCAGCCCGCCGCCCGTCGCACCGTCCTCAAGGGCGCCGCCCTCGCGGGCACGGCAGGCCTCGGCCTCGCGGCCTGCTCGACCGAATCGAAGGTCGGGCACGCCGAGAACCCCGTCCCCACCGCCCCTGTCGACCTGGGCGCCGCGGACGCGGTGCCGGCCGGCGGCGTCAAGCTCTACCGCGAGGAGCGGCTCGTCGTCAGCCGCGACGACAAGGGGAAGTGCAAGGCGTTCAGCGCGCAGTGCACCCACGCGGGCTGCGTCCTGACCAAGATCGACAAGGACGGGGGGCACTGCCCCTGCCACGGCAGCAGGTTCGATGTGCGGACCGGCGAGGTGCTCGAGGGCCCGGCGACCGTGCCGCTGCCCAAGGTCGACGTCCGCGAAGAGGGCGGCAAGCTGATCGCGGGCCCGAAGGCCTGAGGCTCCGCCGCACGCTTTTTGAGCCCCGAGGGCTGTAGCCCCGAGCCCCGAAGCCTCAAGCCCTCGAGCCCGAGCCCGGACGCGCAGCCCGCTCAGTCCCAGTCCCACCCGATCCCCAGAATCCCCGCCCGCACCTGCGGCTCCACCAGATGCACCGACCGGTGCCGTCCGCTCAGTGTGAGCTCCTCCCGAGCCACACGCGCGGACGTGGCGGAGCGCTGGGCGAAGCGGTGGCAACGTACCGGAAGGGCCTCCTCCGCGAACCGGACCTGCAGTACGTACTGCCCGCCCGTGAAGCTGAAGCCGCGTACGTACTCCGCGCTCGGCCCGGCCGTACCGTCGTCGAAGCCGTAGCGGAACACATGGGTCTCGCCGGCGCGCAGGCGCGCGTCGAAGAGCAGCTCGGCGACCAGGACGCCCGTCGGGGCGTGCCAACGCACCCGTCCGGTACGGCAGTTCTCCAGTGCGTGCACGACCACGCGCTCCGGCGCGCAGCCCGGGTCGCCATGGTGGATGGCGACATAGCGGTCGATGCCTTCTCTATGTGCGCGCACCACATGGTGCGAGTCACGGCCGAGCATCTCGCGTTCCGCGCCGATCCGCACCCGCTCGTGGTGCCCGACAGTGTGCAGCCCTCCGTCGAGCGGCGACTCCAGCTCGCCGAGCAGCGACTCCACGGCGCCGGCAACCTCCATGAGGGACCGGTACGAACGCGTCGCAGGGCGCTCGGAGTCGGCGTGCGTGCCGCCCGGGCTGAGCAGCCGCAGGAGCGAGTCCGCGGGTAACTCCAGCACCTGCTCCAGGGCGCTGACGGCCCGCAGCGACTCGGGACGCTGCGGGCGGCGTGCACCCTGCTGCCAGTAACTCAGGCTGGTCACCCCGACCTTGACGCCGTGGCTCGCGAGATGATGCTGGACCCGGTGGAGGGGCAGTCCGCGTACGCTGATGGCCGCGCGCAGCGCGACATGGAAGGGCCCCTTCCGTAGTGCTGCCACCAAATCATCGGCCACCAGGGCGGATTGGCCCGGATGCCCCGCCCCGCCCCGGGCGCTCCCCGGTGCCGTCCGGGTGGGGGCCAAGGCGGCCCGCGCGTGTTCTGTGCCGCTCCGCATCGCGGCGGCCCCCTCCCTGTGAAAATTCACAGCCGACGCCCGGCCTTCCTGCGCTGGTCGGCGCGGTTTCCTGGTCGGGGTGCAGTCCGCGTTCACATCTGTACGCAAGCGTTCACGCCCCATCTCCCTCCGCATTGAAGCGTGTTGACCTGGACGCGACAACTCCCTGATGCTCCTCAGTAGCGTCCGGACGCGCTCCTCCACCCACCCCCCGCTTCGGGAGGAACGCGATGCGCAACCGAAAGAGACAGCTGCTGTCGGCGGCAGCCCTGGTCGCGGCGGCCCTGTTCGCCGCGCCGGCGGCGACCGCCACGGCGGCGACCGCCCCGATCGACCGGGCCGCCCCCACGGCCACGACCGACACCGCGACCACGACCGGGACGTCGAAGGCAGGCCCCGGCGACGTCTCCGCACTCGCCACCAAGCGCCTGAACATCACCATGCAGGCGCAGCAGAACTCCAACTGGTGCTGGGCCGCGGGCGGCAACACCATCGCCACCTGGTTCGGCCGCACCTATTCGCAGAACCAGTTCTGCAACGCCGCGTTCGGCCGCGCCCAGGGCAGCACCTGCCCCAACTCGCAGGCCACGCTCGGCAATGTGCAGGACGGCCTCGACTGGGCAGGCATCAACCCCGGCTCGTACGTCAACGGCTGGCTGCGCTACGCGACCGTGCAGACCGAGATCAACTCCAACCGGCCCATCGAGACCCGCATCCAATGGTCCAACGGCGGCGGCCACATGCACGTCATCTACGGCTACGACGATGCCAACAGCTGGGTCTACTGGGGCGACCCCTGGCCCTCCAGCGACCGCTACAACTGGGCCTCGCACTCCTGGTACACCAACAACAACTCCTTCTCCTGGACCCACTCGCTCTACCGGATCGGGGCGTGAGCGCGATGAGCATCCCCGTCACTGTGAAAGCGGCGCTCACAGGCACAACTGCCGCCCTGCTGCTCGGCCTCGGCGCCCCGCACGCCCTGGCCGACTCCGGTCCGGCCGTCGCCGCCGACGGCACGACCACCGCCTCCGACGCCTCGCGGGCCGCCGCCCACAAGGCCGCCGCCGCGCCCGGGACGCTCGACACCCTGTCCCGCTTCTTCGCCCGTGACGGCGCCCTCACCAAGGCCGCCGTGGACCCGAGGATCGAAGGCGCGGCCGTCCCCGTGTACTACCTGTCGCCGGAGTTCGTCGCAGGCAAGAAGGGTGCCCCGATAGGGCGGTTGCAGTTCCTCGCCAGCAAGGCGGTCGCCTCCGACGGCCAGGAGGCCTCGCTGTGGACCGTCAAGCAGGGCGCCAAGTGGCAGGTGGTCAACATCGCCACGGGGGACGACGAATCGCACTACGCGCGCGTGGGTGCCGACAAGCTCCCCGGAGGCACCGTCTTCCGTGAGCCGCAGATCGACGCCTGGTACGTACAGCAGGGCACGCGCGTGCTGCCGCTGGACGCGGACGCCAAGCGCGCGGTGGGCGCCGGCGGCACCTCCCTGACCGCCTACCAGGACCGCGTCGAGGAGGCGTACGGCGACAAGCTGCCGGGCTCCGCCTATGCCAAGTCGGGCAAGGCGGGCGGGTACGGGAAGCAGTCCGGGAAGGCCGCCGCCCCGCAGGCTGCCGCCGCCCCGGCGAGCACCGACCCCGCGGTCACCGTGGCCTCCACGGCGGCGGGCCTCGGCGGCCTCTTGGCCCTCGTCCTCGTCGCGGCTCGCGCGCTCAGGAAGCGGCGCTGAGCGCTCCGCGGGGGCTACGGGATCTCCGGCAACTCCGCTATCTCCGGTAAGTCACCCGCGGGCGTCGTGGCTGGTCGCGCAGTTCCCCGCGCCCCTTCGGGGCCCTACCGACCGGCCCTGGTCAGGTCCGCCCTCTACCACTGGGCGGACCTGATCCGGCGATGTGCGGCAGGAACCCTTTCCTCCGGCCGGCACGCGCGCGACGCTGACATCAGTGCTGGACAAGCGCTGGACATCAGCCCTGAGCAGGGAGCCCGCGATGCCCACCCGAAACCACCGACGCACAGCGGCCGCGGCACTCACGGCCGTCTGCGCCCTGCTCGCCGGCTGCTCGGGCACGGTCGGCCAGGTCGACATCGACCCCGGCCCTTCCTCGGTCGCCCCCTCCACCGCAGCCCCGCCGCCGACCGCGAAAGCCACCCTCGCCACCCTCACCAAGGTCGACGACCACCCCTTGTGGACGATGACCTACCAAGGCGGATACGGCGACATCACCGCACCCCCCACCCCCGCCGAGCCCACCCCGGCCGTGGCCCGACGCCCCTTCGCCTGCTCCCTGTTCCTCGCCGCGGGCGACAAGAGCGCCCCGCTTTTCGGCCGCAACTTCGACTGGGACGAGCACCCCGCGCTGCTCCTGTTCACCGACCCGCCCGGCGGCCACGCCTCGGTCTCCGTGGTCGACACCTCGTATCTCGGCGTGAACGCGGCGAGCGATTTCACCAAGCACCGCGACCGGCTCCTCAAGGCGCCGTTGCTGCCCTTCGACGGCATGAACGACAAGGGCGTCGCCATCGGCATGGCGTCCGTCACCTCCGCCGAGCCGCCCCCGGGCGGAAAGCCGATCGGCAGCGTCCGCATCCAGCGCCTGGTCCTCGACCGGGCCGACTCGGTCCCCGAGGCGCTGCGCCTCTTCAAGACGTACGCACCCGACTTCACCGGAGGCCCGCCACTGCACTACGTGGTCGCCGACGCGGCCGGGCGCTCCGCGCTCGTCGAGTACGTGGACGGAAAGGTCGTCGTCCACCGCGGCGAGGCCACCTGGAACGCGGCGGTCAACTTCATCATGACCGGCTCCGACCGCGCCGAGCAGCAGGCCGACGACCGCTATCGCACCCTCGGCGCCCGGCTCACCGCCACCGACGGAGCGCTCTCCACACCGGGGGCCCTGCAACTCCTCGAAGACGTGGCGCAGCAGCACACCCGCTGGTCCGTGGTCTACGGACTGAAGACCGGCAAGGTGTCCCTGGTCACGGGCCAGCACTGGCGCACCGTGCACGAGTTCGAGCTGCCCATGCGGTGAGCCCCGGTTGTCGGTCCCCGCAAGTAGGGTGATTCCCATGGCCGACCCTTCCAGCTACCGCCCCAAGCCGGGGCAGATCCCCGACTCGCCGGGGGTCTACAAATTCCGCGACGAGCACCGCCGGGTGATCTACGTCGGGAAGGCGAAGAGCCTGCGCCAGCGGCTCGCCAACTACTTCCAGGACCTGGCGAACCTGCACCCGCGCACCCGCTCCATGGTGACGACCGCCGCGTCCGTGGAGTGGACGGTGGTGAACACCGAGGTCGAGGCGCTGCAGCTCGAGTACACCTGGATCAAGGAGTTCGACCCGCGGTTCAACGTCAAGTACCGCGACGACAAGAGCTATCCGTATCTCGCGGTCACCATGAACGAGGACTTTCCGCGGGTCCAGGTGATGCGCGGCGCCAAGAAGAAGGGCGTGCGCTACTTCGGTCCGTACGGTCACGCGTGGGCGATCCGCGAAACCGTCGACCTCATGTTGCGTGTTTTCCCCGTACGCACCTGCTCGGCCGGTGTCTTCAAGAACGCCGCGCGCACCGGGCGGCCCTGCCTGCTCGGCTACATCGGCAAGTGCTCGGCACCCTGTGTGGGCCGCGTCGACGCCGAGGAACACCGTGAACTGGCCGAGGACTTCTGCGACTTCATGGCCGGCCGCACGGGCGCGTACCTGCGTCGTCTCGAAAAGGAGATGACGGAGGCGGCCGAGGAGATGGAGTACGAGCGGGCGGCCCGGCTGCGTGACGACATAGAGGCGCTCAGACGTGCCATGGAGAAGAGCGCCTTCGTCCTCTCCGACGACACCGACGCCGACCTCATCGCCCTCGCCGAGGACGAGCTGGAGGCGGCCGTCCAGATCTTCCACGTACGCGGCGGCCGGGTCCGCGGCCAGCGCGGCTGGGTCACCGACAAGGTCGAGGCGGTCACCACGGCCGACCTGGTCGAGCACGCCCTGCAGCAGCTGTACGGCGAGGAGAGCGGCGACGCCGTCCCCAAGGAGGTGCTCGTCCCCGCCCTGCCGGAGCCGTTGGCGCCCGTCCAGGAATGGCTCGGCACCCGCCGCGGCAGCAACGTCAGCCTGCGCATCCCGCAGCGCGGCGACAAGCGCACCCTCATGGAGACCGTGCAGCGCAACGCCCAGCAGTCGCTCGTCCTGCACAAGACCAAGCGCGCCTCCGACCTGACCACCCGCTCCCGGGCCCTGGAGGAGATCGCCGCCGCCCTCGACCTGGACAGCGCCCCGCTGCGCATCGAGTGCTTCGACATCTCGCACCTCCAGGGCGACGACGTCGTGGCGTCCATGGTCGTCTTCGAGGACGGCCTGGCCCGCAAGGGCGAGTACCGGCGCTTCGAGATCAAGGGCTTCGAGGGGCAGGACGACGTCCGCTCCATGCACGAGGTGATCACGCGCCGCTTCAGGCGCTACCTCGCCGACAAGGAGAAGACGGGGGAGTGGTCCGATCAGGACGGCCAGGACCCCGCCGCGCGTGCCACCGAGGTCCCGGCCCAGACCCCCGAGGACGACGGACGTCCGAAGAAGTTCGCCTACCCGCCCCAGCTGCTCGTCGTCGACGGCGGCCAGCCGCAGGTCGCCGCCGCCAAGCGGGCCCTGGACGAGCTGGGCATCGACGACATCGCGGTCTGCGGCCTGGCCAAGCGCCTGGAGGAGGTCTGGCTGCCCGAGGAGGACGACCCGGTCGTCCTGCCACGCTCCAGCGAGGGCCTCTATCTGCTGCAGCGCGTGCGAGACGAGGCGCACCGTTTCGCCATCCAGTACCAGCGCGCCAAGCGTGCCAAACGGTTCAAGGCGAGCCCCCTGGATTCCGTGCCAGGACTGGGCGAGACACGCAAGCAGGCACTCATCAAGCACTTCGGTTCGGTGAAAAAGCTGCGATCCGCCACAATTGAGCAGATCTGTGAGGTGCCCGGGATAGGCCGCAAGACGGCCGAGACCATTGCCGTGGCCCTCGCCCAGGCGGCACCCGCCGCCCCTGCGGTCAACACCGCGACCGGAGAGATCATTGAGGACGAGGCACCCGCAGCGGCGGGCGCCGCGGAGGAGCCCGCGACGGCGGGCACCTCGGACGAACGGGGGCTTCAGACATGACCGAGCGCGACGAGGACGGAGCACAGGTGAGTACGGGCAGCACCGGCACCACGGCCGGCAGCAACGGCACCCCTGCCACGGCCAACGGGACGACCATAGAGCCCGGCGAGGCGGCCGAGGCCGCCATCCCCGAGCTGGTGATCATCTCCGGCATGTCCGGCGCGGGCCGCTCCACCGCGGCCAAGTGCCTGGAGGACCTCGGCTGGTTCGTCGTCGACAACCTGCCGCCCGCGCTGATCCCCACCATGGTCGAGCTCGGCGCGCGCTCGCAGGGCAATGTCGCGCGGATCGCCGTCGTCGTGGACGTACGCGGCCGTCGCTTCTTCGACAACCTCCGGGATTCCCTCGCGGACCTGGAGTCGAAGAACGTGACGCGGCGCATCGTCTTCCTGGAGTCCTCCGACGACGCCCTGGTCCGCCGCTTCGAGTCGGTCCGCCGCCCGCACCCCCTTCAGGGCGACGGCCGCATCACCGACGGCATCGCGGCCGAGCGCGACCTGCTGCGCGAGCTGCGCGGCGACGCCGACCTGGTGATCGACACCTCCAGCCTGAACGTGCACGAGCTGCGCGCCAAGATGGACGCCCAGTTCGCGGGCGACGAAGAGCCCGAACTGCGCGCCACCGTCATGTCGTTCGGCTACAAGTACGGCCTGCCCGTCGATGCCGACCTCGTGGTCGACTGCCGCTTCCTGCCCAACCCGCACTGGGTCCCTGAGCTGCGTCCCTTCACCGGTCTGAACGAGGAGGTGTCGGGCTACGTCTTCAACCAGCCGGGCGCCAAGGAATTCCTCGACCAGTACTCCGAGCTGCTCCAGCTGATCGCCGCCGGTTACCGCCGCGAGGGCAAGCGCTACGTGACCATCGCCGTGGGCTGTACGGGCGGCAAGCACCGCTCCGTCGCCATGTCGGAGAAGCTCTCCGCGCGCCTGGCCGCCGAGGGCGTCGAGACCGTCCTCGTCCACCGCGACATGGGGCGTGAGTGAAGCACATGCCCCGTCGTAGCCGGCTGACCCGGCTGAGCCGCAAGCGGGGCGCCCAGCCCAAGGTCGTCGCCCTCGGCGGCGGCATGGGCCTGTCCGCCTCGCTGGCGGCGCTGCGCCGGATCACCGGCGACCTCACGGCCGTGGTCACCGTCGCCGACGACGGCGGCTCCAGCGGCCGGCTCCGCGAGGAGCTCGGGGTGCTGCCGCCCGGCGACCTCCGAAAGGCGCTCGCGGCGCTCTGCGGCGACGACGACTGGGGCCAGACCTGGGCCCGTGTCATCCAGCACCGCTTCCAGTCCAAGGGCGAGCTGCACGAGCACGCGGTCGGCAATCTGCTGATCGTCGCCCTCTGGGAGCAGCTCGGCGACCACGTCCAGGCCCTCGACCTGGTCGGCAAGCTGCTCGGCGCCCAGGGCCGGGTGCTGCCCATGTCGGCCGTCCCGCTGGAGCTGCAGGCGCTGGTACGCGGGCACGACGAGGCCAGTCCGGACGCCGTGGACACCATCCGTGGCCAGGCCAATGTGGCCCTGACCCCGGGCGAGGTGCAGTCCGTCCACCTGGTCCCGCACGACCCGCCGGCTGTCCCCGAGGCGGTCGCCGCGGTGCGCGACGCGGACTGGGTGGTGCTCGGTCCGGGCTCCTGGTTCTCGTCCGTGATCCCGCACTTGCTGGTGCCGGAACTGCTCGACGCGCTCACCGAGACGAAGGCCCGAAAGGTCCTCTCGCTCAACCTCGCCCCACAACCCGGAGAAACCGAAGGCTTCTCACCGCAGCGTCATTTGGAGGTTTTGGGACGACACGCCCCTAAACTCGCCCTGGACGTGGTGCTGGCCGATGAGGCAGCCGTGCGCGACCCGGAGTCTTTGACCGATGCCGCCAAGAGGCTCGGAGCCGCGGTCGAGCTGGCCCCTGTGGCCAGGACCGATGGTTCTCCGAAGCATGATCCGGAGCTGTTGGCCGCCGCGTACGACCGTATTTTTCGGATGCATGGAAGGATCGGCCCATGGCGATGACGGCAGCGGTGAAGGACGAAATCTCCCGGCTCCCCGTCACCCGGACCTGCTGCAGGAAGGCCGAGGTCTCGTCGATCCTGCGGTTTGCGGGCGGGCTGCACCTGGTGAGCGGCCGGATTGTGATCGAGGCGGAGCTGGACACCGCGATGGCGGCGCGCCGCCTGAAGAAGGACATCCTGGAGATCTTCGGGCACAGCTCGGAGCTGATGGTGATGGCCGCGGGCGGGCTGCGGCGCGGCTCGCGTTATGTCGTACGCGTGGTCGCCGGCGGCGATCAACTCGCACGCCAGACCGGCCTGGTGGACGGCCGCGGCCGTCCCATCCGGGGACTGCCCCCGCAGGTGGTCTCCGGCGCGACCTGCGACGCGGAGGCCGCCTGGCGCGGCGCGTTCCTCGCGCACGGCTCGCTCACCGAGCCGGGCCGCTCCTCCTCCCTGGAGGTGACCTGCCCGGGTCCCGAGGCGGCCCTCGCCCTGGTGGGCGCCGCCCGGCGGCTGCAGATCGCGGGCAAGGCCCGCGAGGTGCGCGGTGTGGACCGGGTCGTCGTCCGGGACGGCGACGCGATCGGCGCCCTGCTGACCCGGCTCGGCGCCCATGAGTCGGTGCTCGCCTGGGAGGAGCGCCGGATGCGCCGGGAGGTGCGGGCCACCGCCAACCGCCTGGCCAACTTCGACGACGCCAACCTGCGCCGCTCCGCGCGGGCCGCGGTCGCCGCCGGGGCCCGGGTGCAGCGCGCGCTGGAGATCCTCGCCGACGAGGTGCCGGAGCACCTGGCCGCGGCCGGCCGGCTGCGGATGGAGCACAAGCAGGCCTCCCTGGAGGAGCTGGGCGCGCTCGCCGACCCGCCGCTGACGAAGGACGCGGTGGCCGGGCGGATCCGCCGGCTGCTCGCCATGGCCGACAAGCGCGCGCAGGACCTGGGGATTCCGGGCACGGAGTCCAGCATCACCGAGGAGATGGCCGACAACATGGTCGGCTGAGCGATCGGCCTGCGCAGGGCCGACGTATCGGCCGGCGTACGCACCAAAAAGCCGCTGGTGTCCGGATCCGTCCGGACACCAGCGGCTTTTGTGTATCCCGTAACCCCTCACGCCGTATTGACATGATCATGCGGTGTCACGAGCCTGGCGTCTGCGCACACACGTGCCGGACAACTGCAAGGGGGGCTCATGAGACGAAGAGCGAGATCAATCCTCGCTACGGGTGCTCTGCTGGTGGGCGGCCTGGTCGCCGCACCACTGGCGCAGGCGAAGGCGCCGGGGGCGGACGATCCGGGCGCCGACGCCGTCAAGGTGTTCCGGGCCGAGGTCACCAAGGAGCAGATACCCCTGCTCCTCAAGGCGGGCCAGGACGGTCATGAACTGGCCGAGCAGGCGCCGGAGAAGGGCACCGCGAGCGTCGAGGTCTACCTCACCGACAGCCAGGCCAAGAAGCTGGAGCGGCAGGGCGTCGACCTGGAGGAGCACAAGGTCTCCGCCGCGGCCGAGAAGCGACTGGCCGCCGCAGGCGACGGGGTGTTCCGGCCCTACAGCGGGGCGGGCGGCCTCAAGGAGGAGATCGTCAAGACCGGGCAGGCCCACCCGGACCTCACCAAGGTCGTCTCCATCGGCAAGACGGTCAAGGGCCAGGACATCCTCGCGCTCAAGCTCAGCAAGGGCGCCAAGAAGTCCAAGGACGGCGCCAAGCCCTCGGTCCTGTACATGTCCAACCAGCACGCGCGCGAGTGGATCACGCCCGAGATGACCCGGCGCCTGATGCACCACTACCTCGACAACTACGGCAAGGACCAGCGGATCACCAAGCTGGTCGACACGACCGAGCTGTGGTTCGTCCTCTCCGCCAACCCCGACGGCTACGACTACACGCACGCCGCGAACGGCGACCGGCAGTGGCGCAAGAACATGCGCGACGTGGACGGCGACGGCACGCACACCGCCGCGGACGGCGTCGACCTCAACCGCAACTTCGCCTACAAGTGGGGCTACGACAACGAGGGTTCGTCCCCCGATCCGTCCTCGGAGACCTACCGCGGCGCGAGCCCGTCCTCCGAGCCGGAGACGAAGGCCCTCGACGCGTTCGAGAAGCGCATCGGCTTCACGTACGGCATCAACTACCACTCGGCGGCCGAACTCCTCCTGTACGGCGTCGGCTGGCAGGTCGCCACGCCCACCCCGGACGACGTGCTCTACAAGGCACTTGCCGGTACGCCGGAGAACTCGGCGATCCCCGGCTACCGCCCGCAGGTCTCCTCCGAGCTCTACACCACCAACGGCGAGGCCGACGGACACGCGGGCAACGTCAACGGGCTCGCGATGTTCACCCCCGAGATGTCGACCTGCCAGACGATCTCCAACCTGGACCCGAACGACCCCTGGAAGCCCGAGGACTGCGCCTCCGTCTTCACCTTCCCGGACGACGAGAAGCTGATACAGCAGGAGTTCGCCAAGAACATCCCGTTCGCGCTGGCCGTCGCCGAGACCGCCCACCACCCGGACAAGGCGTCGTCGCCGGTCGGCATCGACGACCCCGACTTCACGGTCGACCCGATCACCACCTCGTACGCCCGCGGCGGCGACCAGGAAGTCGCCGTGACCGTCCGCAAGTCGGTGCGCGACAAGGAGCTCAACTACCGCATCAACGGCGGTCGTACGCATGACGAGGACCTGGACGCCTGGAAGGGCGGCGAGACCTTCGGCGGCGAGGACAACATCAGCTTCGACGAGTACCGCGCCGAGATCGAGGACGCGGAACCCGGCGACAAGGTCGAGGTCTGGTACACGGGCCGCACGAAGAAGGGCAAGGTCGCCAGCGAGCACTTCACCTACACCGTCGCCGAGCGGGCCAAGGCCTCCACGCTCGTCGTCGCCGAAGAGGGCGCGGCGGCCAAGCACGCCCAGAAGTACGTCGACGCGCTCAAGGCCAACGGCCGCAGCGCCGTCGTCTGGGACGTCGCGACCCAGGGCGCCCCGCACCCGCTGGGCGTACTGAGCCACTTCAAGACGGTGGTGCACTACACCGGCGACCCGGCACCCGGCGGGCCCACCCTGCTCGCCCTGCGCGCCTACCTCAACGAGGGCGGCAAGCTGATCGAGGCCGGCGAACGGGCCGGCGGCCGGGTCCGCGTGGGCCGGGCACTGTCCGACGACTTCGGGCAGTACTACCTGGGCGCGTACGAGCGGCTCGCGGCGCCCGGAGCGACCACCTTCAAGGGCACCGGCAAACTCGGCGGCGTACAGACGCCGATCGGCGCGGCGGAGGGCAACCCGCTGGACAGCGCGGGCCGTTACACGGTGACCTCCGACAACCTGCCGCCCGCGCAGTTCCCGCAGTTCCAGAGCGCGGCGGCCGGTGAATACCCCGGAGTCGCCAATCCTTACGCGCCCTTTGAGGGCACCGGGATGGCCTCGGCGACCCACGCCGACAGCGACTGGAAGCGGCTGACCCGCACCCTCGACCTCACCGGGGTCACCGCGGCCGACGCGCCCGAGCTGAAGTTCGCGGTCAACTGGAACACCGAGCCGGGCTACGACCACGCGGTGCTCGAGGCGCACACGGCGGGCGCCGACGACTGGACCACGCTCCCGGACAAGGGCGGCAGGACATCGCAGGCCGTACCGGAGGAGTGCGGAGCCGGGTTCTACATGCGCACCCACCCCTTCCTCGGCCGCTATCTGACGCGGTCGGCGGACGGCTGCACGCCCGGCGGCACCTCGGGCGCCTGGAACGCCTTCACCGGAGCGTCCGACGGCTGGACGCAGGTCTCCTTCGACCTGGCCGCCTACGCGGGCAAGAAGGTCGAGGTGTCGCTCAGCTCGATCACCGACCCGGGCAGCGGCGGCCGCGGCGTCTTCGCGGACAACGCCTCCCTGGTCGTCGGCGGCACCGCGCGGGAGACCGAGGGCTTCGAGGCCTCCCTGGGTACCTGGACCGCCGCCGGCGCCCCTGCCGGAAGTCCCAACATCACGGGAGATTGGACCAGGACCGGCGAGCTCTACAAGCCCTTCGCGGCGGTTACAACGGGTGACAGTGTGCTGGTCGGTTTCGGCCTGGAACACATCCCCGGCGCAGCGGAGCGCACAGCGCTCCTGGGCAAGGCCCTTGCCTCGCTGCGGCGCTGACTCTCCGTAGTCAGGACGTAAGTCCCGACGGCCCGTATTCCCGCTGGGATACGGGCCGTCGGTACTCGTACGGCCCTGCTCGATGTCACTCGAACGCCCTCGGAGAGGTAGGGTCGGAGGCGGTCGGGGACATCCCATACAGCTCGCCGGCGGACAGACCGGCGCACCAACGAGGAGATCGGTTCGTGACGATCCGCGTAGGCATCAATGGCTTTGGTCGTATCGGCCGCAACTACTTTCGGGCACTGAAGGCCCAGGGCGCGGACATCGAGGTCGTTGCCGTCAACGACCTGGGTGACACCAAGACGACCGCGCACCTTCTTAAGTACGACACCATCCTCGGCCAGTTCCAGGGCGAGGTGTCGCACACCGCCGACACCATCACGGCTGACGGCCACACCATCAAGGTGCTCTCCGAGCGCAACCCGGCCGACATCCCCTGGGGTGAGCTGGGCGTCGACGTCGTCATCGAGTCGACCGGCATCTTCACCAAGAAGGCCGACGCCGAGAAGCACATCGCCGGTGGCGCCAAGAAGGTCCTCATCTCGGCTCCGGCCAAGGACGAGGACATCACCATCGTGATGGGCGTCAACGAGGACAAGTACGACGCGGCCAACCACCACGTCATCTCCAACGCCTCCTGCACCACCAACTGTGTGGCGCCGATGGCCAAGGTTCTCGACGAGAACTTCGGCATCGTCAAGGGCCTGATGACGACGGTCCACGCGTACACCAACGACCAGCGCATCCTGGACTTCCCGCACTCCGATCTGCGCCGCGCCCGCACGGCCGCGCAGAACATCATTCCGACCACCACGGGTGCCGCCAAGGCCACCGCGCTGGTCCTCCCGCAGCTCAAGGGCAAGCTGGACGGCATGGCCATGCGCGTCCCGGTCCCGACCGGCTCCATCACGGACCTGGTCATCGAGCTGAGCCGCGAGGTCACCAAGGACGAGGTCAACGCCGCGTTCCTGAAGGCCTCCGAGGGCGACCTCAAGGGCATCCTGGTGTACACCGAGGACCCGATCGTGTCCTCGGACATCGTCAGCACCCCGGCGTCCTGCACCTTCGACTCCAGCCTGACCATGGCCGACGGCAAGACCGTCAAGGTCCTCGGCTGGTACGACAACGAGTGGGGCTACTCCAACCGTCTGGTGGACCTCACCACCTTCGTCGGCGGCCAGCTCTGATCAGCACCGCAGGCAGCTCGATGTGAGTGACAGGGGCTCGGGAAGCGCAACGCAGCGCTCTCCGGCCCCTGTTGCTTGTGCGAGCCCTCCGGGCCTTTCGGAACTCTTCCAAGGAGAAAGCCACTCATGAAGACGATCGACGAACTTCTCGCCGAAGGGGTCGCCGGCAAGCGGGTCTTCGTCCGCGCCGACCTGAACGTGCCGCTCGACGGCACCACCATCACCGACGACGGCCGCATCCGCGCCGTGCAGCCCACCGTGCAGGCGCTCGCCGACGCGGGCGCCCGGGTCATCGTCGCCTCCCACCTCGGCCGCCCCAAGGGCGCCCCGGACCCGGCCTTCTCGCTGGCTCCGGCCGCCGCGCGCCTCGGTGAACTCCTGGGCACCAAGGTCGAGTTCGCCACCGACACGGTCGGCGAGTCCGCCAAGTCGACCGTTGAGGGCCTCGCCGACGGCCAGGTCGCCGTCATCGAGAACCTCCGCTTCAACGCCGGTGAGACCTCGAAGGACGACGCCGAGCGCGGCGCCTTCGCGGACCAGCTCGCCGAGTTGGCGGACGTGTACGTCGGCGACGGCTTCGGCGCCGTGCACCGCAAGCACGCCTCGGTCTTCGACCTCCCGGCCCGACTGCCGCACGCCGCGGGCTACTTGATCGCCACCGAGGTCGGCGTCCTGAAGAAGCTCACCGACGAGGTCAAGCGGCCGTACGCCGTCGTCCTCGGCGGCGCCAAGGTCTCCGACAAGCTCGGCGTCATCGACCACCTCCTGGAGAAGGCCGACCGCATCCTCATCGGCGGCGGCATGGCGTACACCTTCCTCAAGGCCCTCGGCCACGAGGTCGGCATCTCGCTGCTCCAGGAGGACCAGGTCCCGGTCGTCACCGAGTACATGGAGCGCGCCAAGGCCAAGGGCGTCGAGTTCGTGCTCCCGGTCGACGTCCTCATCTCGACCGAGTTCCCGGACCTGAAGACCAAGGCCCCGGCCAACCCGAGCACCGTCGCCGCGGACGCCATCCCGGCCGACCAGGAGGGCCTGGACATCGGTCCGGAGACCCGCAAGCTGTACGCCTCGAAGCTCGCCGACGCCGAGACCGTCTTCTGGAACGGTCCGATGGGCGTCTTCGAGCACCCCGACTACGCCGAGGGCACCAAGGCCGTCGCCCAGGCGCTCCTCGACAGCCCGGCCTTCACGGTCGTCGGCGGTGGCGACAGTGCCGCGGCCGTGCGCCTGCTGGGCTTCGACGAGAATGCTTTCGGCCACATCTCGACCGGCGGCGGCGCCTCCCTCGAATACCTCGAGGGCAAGACGCTCCCCGGCCTTGCCGCACTGGAGGACTGACCCCGCATGACTGCTATTGGCCAGGGCCGGACGCCGCTTATGGCGGGCAACTGGAAGATGAACCTCAACCACCTCGAGGCCATCGCCCACGTCCAGAAGCTCGCCTTCGCGCTCGCCGACAAGGACTACGAGGCCGTCGAGGTCGCCGTCCTGCCGCCCTTCACCGACCTGCGCTCCGTGCAGACCCTGGTGGACGGCGACAAGCTCAAGATCAAGTACGGCGCCCAGGACATCTCGGCGCACGACTCCGGTGCCTACACCGGCGAGATCGCAGGCCCGATGCTCTCGAAGCTGAAGTGCACCTACGTGGCCATCGGCCACTCGGAGCGCCGCCAGTACCACGCCGAGAACGACGAGATCTGCAACGCCAAGGTGAAGGCCGCGTACAAGCACGGCCTGACCCCGATCCTCTGCGTCGGCGAGGGCCTCGACATCCGCAAGGCCGGCCAGCAGGTCCAGTACACGCTGGCCCAGCTCGACGGCGCCCTCAAGGACCTCCCGGCCGAGCAGGCCGAGTCCATCGTGATCGCGTACGAGCCGGTGTGGGCCATCGGCACCGGCGAGGTCGCGACCCCCGAGGACGCCCAGGAGGTCTGCGGTGCGATCCGCGGCCGGCTCGCCGAGCTGTACTCGCAGGAGCTGGCCGACAAGGTCCGCATCCAGTACGGCGGCTCCGTGAAGTCCGGCAATGTCGCCGCGATCATGGCTCAGCCCGACGTGGACGGCGCGCTGATCGGCGGCGCCGCTCTTGACGCCGATGAATTCGTCAAGATCGTTCGGTTCCGCGACCAGTAGGAACCGGCGTGGAACCAATGATCGACCAGTGATCGCCCGGTTCCGCGAGCAGTGAGTATGCGGTGGCGGCGATACGTCGTACCCTTGCGGGGGCCGGACGGCTCGGATTCTCGAGCCCCGGCCCCCGCAGTCTTTGTCTCGTTTTGATTCGTCCGTAAAAGTCCGAGGAAGTTGGTCCAGCCGTGGTTATGGGGTTCTCGATCGCCCTGCTCGTCTTCAGCGGCCTGCTGATGCTTCTTGTGCTGATGCACAAGGGCAAGGGCGGCGGTCTGTCCGACATGTTCGGTGGCGGAATGCAGTCCTCGGTCGGCGGCTCCTCGGTCGCCGAGCGCAACCTCGACCGCATTACGGTCGTGGTCGGTCTGCTCTGGTTCGCCTGCATTGTCGTGCTCGGCCTTCTAATGAAGTTGGACAGCTGACGCCCTCTTTCCGCAACGGGACTTACGCTGACTTAATATGGGGCGTACGTCTCGGGGGTGGGGGTGTAACTCCAATCACTGGACGCGCGTTGGGCCTTACGTAGACTGGGGCACCCGCGGCGCAGCCGTCGGTGAGCAACGCTGTGCAGCACCGTTACGCAGGGAGTTACGACCGTGGCAAGTGGCAACGCGATCCGTGGAAGCCGGGTCGGAGCGGGGCCGATGGGTGAGGCCGAGCGGGGCGAGTCCGCGCCCCGCCTGCGCATCTCCTTCTGGTGCTCGAACGGGCATGAGACGCAGCCCAGCTTCGCCAGCGACGCGCAGGTCCCCGATACCTGGGACTGCCCGCGCTGCGGCTTCCCCGCAGGTCAGGACCGGGACAATCCGCCGGACCCGCCGCGCACCGAGCCGTACAAGACGCATCTCGCGTACGTACGTGAGCGGCGCAGCGACGCGGACGGCGAGGCGATCCTCGCGGAGGCACTCGCCAAACTGCGCGGCGAAATCTAGCTGTTGAACACCGGCCGGACACCCCTGGGTGTCCGGCCGGACTCGTTGTGCGGCTCTTGCCTTTGTGCGGAGTTGCGCGGCTTTTCTCGGACGGAGGCTCTCCTCTGCCGGAAGCGGACAGAACGCGCCAACCCGCCCTGATCAACTAAGTTGGTCCTTGGCAGCGGGGAAGTTCTGCAGACTCAGGTAAGAGAGAAGGCTGAAGGCCGAGATGAACGCAGCAAGCCGCACCAGGCTCAACCAACTGCCCGAGTGGGCGGCGCTCGCCAAGCATCGGGAGCAGCTGGGCGACGCGCATCTGCGGGAACTGTTCGAGACGGACCCCGGGCGCGGGACCGGCTATGTGCTGCAGGTCGGCGATCTGCACATCGACTACTCGAAGCACCTGGTCACCGACGAGACGTTGACGCTCCTGCGTGAACTGGCCGCGGCGACGGACGTCTTCGGGCTGCGCGATGCCATGTTCCGCGGCGACAAGATCAACACCACCGAGGACCGCGCCGTCCTGCACACCGCGCTGCGTGCCGCGCGGGACGCGGTGATCGAGGTCGACGGGGAGAACGTCGTACCCGACGTGCACGCCGTGCTCGACAAGATGAGCGCCTTCTCGGACAAGGTCCGCTCCGGCGAGTGGACCGGCCACACCGGCAAGCGCATCCGCACCATCGTCAACATCGGCATCGGCGGCTCCGACCTCGGCCCGGCGATGGCGTACGACGTGCTGCGCTCCTACACCCAGCGCGACCTCACCGTCCGCTTCGTGTCGAACGTCGACGGGGCCGACCTGCACGAGGCCGTACGGGACTTGGACCCGGCCGAGACGCTCTTCGTCATCGCCTCCAAGACCTTCACCACGATCGAGACGATCACCAACGCCACCTCCGCGCGGGACTGGCTGCTCACCGGCCTGCGCGCCGACCAGAGCGCGGTGGCCAAGCACTTCGTGGCGCTGTCGACGAATGCCGAGAAGGTGTCGGAGTTCGGCATCGACACGGCCAACATGTTCGAGTTCTGGGACTGGGTCGGCGGCCGCTACTCGTACGACTCCGCGATCGGTCTCTCGCTGATGATCGCGATCGGCCCTGACCGGTTCCGCGAGATGCTCGACGGCTTCCGGCTGGTCGACGAGCACTTCCGTACGGCCCCCGCTGAGGCCAACGTGCCGTTGCTGCTCGGCCTGTTGGGCGTCTGGTACGGCGGCTTCCGCGACGCGCAGTCGCACGCGGTGCTGCCGTACTCCCACTACCTCTCCAAGTTCACCGCGTACCTGCAGCAGCTGGACATGGAGTCCAACGGCAAGTCCGTGGACCGGGACGGCGTTCCGGTGGACTGGCAGACCGGGCCGGTCGTCTGGGGCACCCCGGGCACCAACGGCCAGCACGCCTACTACCAGCTGATCCACCAGGGCACGAAGGTCATCCCGGCCGACTTCATCGGCTTCGCCGAGCCGGTCGCCGATCTGCTGCCGGGCCTGGTCGCCCAGCACGACCTCCTGATGGCCAACTTCTTCGCCCAGACCCAGGCACTCGCCTTCGGCAAGACGCCGGACGAGGTGCGGGCGGAAGGGGTGCCCGAGGAGCTGGTCGCGCACAAGACGTTCCAGGGCAACCACCCGACGACCACGATCCTGGCGCGCGAGCTCACGCCGTCCGTGCTCGGCCAGCTGGTCGCGCTGTACGAGCACAAGGTGTTCGTGCAGGGCGCCATCTGGAACATCGACTCCTTCGACCAGTGGGGCGTCGAGCTCGGCAAGGTCCTCGCCAAGCGGGTGGAGCCGGCGCTCACCGAGGGTGCGGACGTGCCCGGCCTGGACGCCTCGTCCAAGGCGCTGGTGGCGAAGTACCGGGAGCTGCGGGGTCGTTGAGGTTCCTGAGGCCGCGCACCCGTAAATGGGATGCGCGGCCGCCTTCTTGGGGGTGACACTGCCAGGCGGCCCAGTCACCCCCAGGAAGGCCCGTCATGAGCCAGCAGCTGCTCGCCGCCCTCGCCGATCCCGAACGCCTCAAGCTGTACGCCAGCATCGTGCGCTTCGGCGACGCGGCCGAGGCGCCCGCCGGGAAGGCCGGACAGAAGCACCTCGCGCGGCTGGTCAAGGCCGGACTCGTGCAGGCACTGCCCGACGGGACGCTCAGGGCGGACGCGGAGGTGTTCCGCAAGGCCCTCGCGGCCGCCCCGAAGACCGAGGCGGACGGCGACGTACCGCAGCAGTTGAAGCCGTTCTTCGAGCAGGGGCGACTGAGGTCGATGCCCATGCGCCCCGCCGTGCGGCAGGCCCTCCTGGCCCACCTCACCCACACGTTGTTCGAGGCGGCCAGGACGTACACCGAACCGGAGGTCAACGCGGCCTTCCGCACGGTCCATGACGACAGCGCGATGCTGCGCCGCTACTGCGCCGAAGCCGGGCTGCTCGTCCGGGCCAAGGACGGCAGCAGCTATCAGCGGGCCGCCTGACCGGCCTTGATCTCGTCGTACAGCCGGGCCACCAGGGAGCGCAGCCACTGGTGGCCCGGATCCGTGTCGACCCGGATGTGCCAGGTCTGGTCGACGCGGACGGTGGGCAGCTCCAGGGGGATCTCCAGGACCGTGAGCGGCAGCGTCCGGGCCGCCTCGTGGGCGAACTCCTCCGGCACGAGGGCCAGCGCGTCCGTGTCCAGCGTGAACAGGCACGCCGTCATATACGTCGGCACCGTGGCCAGGACGTCGCGGGCCAGCCCCAGTCCGGCCAGCGCCTCGTCGACCACCGTACGGGTCTGCCCGCGCCGGGTCGCCGTGATGTGCGGCAGCGCGGCGAAGCGCTTGGCCGTGAGCGGGCGGGCCGCGAAGGGGGCATCGGCGCGCGTGACGGCGACGTACCGGCAATGACCGAGGGTGCTGCTGCGGAAGTCCGGGGGCAGCGGCTGCGGCAGGGGGCCCAGGTCCAGGTCGATGGCGGTGCGCAGGTCCGAGATGTTCTCGTCGCCCTCCGGCAGCATCCGCAGCCGCACCCCGGGGGCCTGTCGGGTGACCTCCGCGACCAGTGCCGAGCCGAGCGAGACGGCCATGCTGTCGTTCGTGCGGATCATGAACTCCCGCTCCAGCGTGGCGAGTTCGACCGGCTGTGGCGGACGCAGCGCCGTGAGCGCGCCGGCCAGCGCCGACTGGACCTGCGGCTGGAGCTCACGGGCCCGTGGGGTCAGGGCGAGGCCCCGGCCCGACGGGACGAGCAGCGGATCGCCGACCACCCGACGCAGCCGCCCCAGCGTGCGGCTCATCGCCGACGGTGACACCTGGAGCTCGGCCGCGGCCCCCGCGACGCTGCCCTCGCGCAGCAGGGCGTCCAGGGCGGGGAGCAGATTCATGTCCGGCAGCTGCATGCCATGCACTCCTCGGCTGACCAATCGGAACTTGTGTGCAGCAATCCTAGCGCTCAGGCTGAAAGCAGCGCAGGGCCCGCCCCGGCCCGCGTATCCCGCATCTTCGGACCCGAGGGGGACACGCATGATCGACTCACGGCAGCGGAGCATCGCGCTCCTGGTCGCCGGCTGCTTCTTCATGGAGAACCTGGACGGCACCATCGTCACGACCGCGACCCCGCAGATCGCGGCCGCCCTGGACAGCACACCGGCCGCCGTCGGCCTGGTCGTCACCGCCTATCTGGTGACCCTGGCCGTCCTCATACCGCTCAGCGGCTGGCTCACCGCGCGTTACGGCGCACGGCGCGTGATGCTGTCCGCCATCACCCTGTTCACCCTCGCCTCGCTCGGCTGCGCCCTCAGCGAGAACCTCGGCACGCTGGTCGCCCTGCGGATCGCGCAGGGCGCCGGCGGCGCGATGATGGTGCCGGTCGGACGGCTCGTCGTGCTCGCGCGGACCGAGAAGCGGGACATTCCGAAGGTCATGGCGTACATCGTGTGGCCCGCGCTGATCGCACCCGTCCTCGCGCCGCTGCTCGGCGGTTTCCTTGTCACGTACGCCAGTTGGCACTGGATGTTCCTGATCAACCTGCCGCTCGGGGTGCTGGCCTTCGCGGTGGCCCGGCGGCTCATCGAGGCGGGGCCCGCGGGCGCGCCCCCGCCGCTCGACATCGCCGGGGTGCTGCTGACCTGCACCGGGCTCGGCGCCCTGACCTGGACCGCGCATCTGCTCACCGAGGGCGCCGGATGGAGCGTGGTCGGGGTGCTCGCCGCCGGTTCCGCGGCCGCTCTGGTGCTTGCCGTACGTCATCTGGGGCGCGCCCCGCACCCGCTGCTCAACCTCCGTACGCTGCGGGTCGCTTCGTTCCGGGCGACGGTGACCGGGGGGTCGCTGTTCTGGGTGGTCGTGGGTGCCGTGCCGTTCCTGCTGCCGCTGCTCTTCCAGGAGGTGTTCGGCTGGAGTGCGGTGAAGTCCGGTGCGGTGGTGCTCTTCGTGTTCGTCGGCAACATCGGGATCAAGCCCGCGACGACGTATCTGCTCAACCGGTTCGGATTCCGGCCTCTGTTGGTCGCCTCCACGGCGGGGCTCGCCGTCACCATGGCAGCCTGCGCCCTGCTCGCTTTCGGTACGCCGCTCGCGCTGATCGCCGTGGTGTCGCTGGCCAGTGGCGCGGCCCGCTCGCTGGCGCTCACCGGCTATTCGACGCTGGCCTTCAGCGAGACGCCGCCGGGGCAACTGCGGGACGCCAACGCTCTGTCGGCCACCGCACAGCAGCTCTCCGCCGGGCTGGGGGTCGCGGCCGCGACCGTGGCGCTGCATGTGGGCACGGCCGTGACGGACAGCCCGGCGGGTGCGTACGCGACGGCCTTCCTGCTCCTGGCCGGGCTCGCTCTGACGGCCACGGCCGGGGCCGTCAGGCTGAGTTCGGGGGCCGGGGACGGGGTGCGGGCGGTTGCGAAGGTCGGGGTCTCCGCCATCAAGTAGGCAGGTGAGGAGCTGCTGTCAGAAGCGCTCCCCGATTGGTCGCTCTTTGGCACACTGCGCGCATGGATGACATATCTCTGCCGCACAAGGGGTGGGGCAAGGGCAGTGTGCGCGTCGCACACGCCCCTGTCGGCACGGCGACCGTGTTGGAAATCCAGGGCAGTCGGCTCTCCAACTACTACGTGTACGGACTGGTGGAAACCGCCACCAGTCTCGAGCAGGGAGGCATGCTCGCCTCGGTCTGCTTCAGCGGTGAACGCCTGCGGGCCGTCGTACCGCGCGAGTACACGCATGTGAAGATCTCACCTCCCTCCAACAGCGCGGGGATCGTCCGCTGGAAGTTGGGCTTCCGCCCCGGGGACGGCATCCGCGAGCTGACCGGCGAGGACCCGGTCCGCGGCAGTCACCCGGATGTGCTGAGGTGGAGCGGTGGTCCGGCCGAGCTGGCCCTGGAGGTGGGGAAGGGCTATGCCCGTGTGCACCACTGTGCGCTCAGCGGTGCCCGGCGCGAAGAGGTGCGCTACGTCGGCGAGGGGCCCTTCAGGGGCACGCTGAAGGTGCCCGGCCCCGGACTGATCGAGGTGGACTGCCTCGTCGCCTGGTCACTCCAGCCGCTGAAAGCATGACGGCCCGGTCCGCCTGAGCGGGCCGGGCCGTCAACCGGTGTGTCCGGTCAGGGTGAAGCAGGCGGATACAGATCCCACGGCAGCTGCGAGGCCGCCGCCGAGTCGAGCAGCCACAGCGTCCGGACGCGGCCGTACGCGCCCGCCGCCGGGGCCTGGATCTCGCCCGTGCCCGACAGTGCGATCGCCGCCGCCTTCGCCTTGTCCTCGCCCGCCGCGAGCAGCCACACCTCACGTGCCGCGCGGATCGCGGGCAGCGTGAGGGAGATGCGGGTGGGCGGGGGCTTGGGTGCGCCGTGCACGCCGATCACCATGCGCTCGGTCTCCCGGACGCCGGGGTGCTCGGGGAACAGCGAGGCCACGTGGGTGTCGGGGCCGACGCCGAGGAGGAGCACGTCGAAGGACGGGACCTCCGCGTGGTTCTCCGGCCGTGCGGCGCCCGCGAGTTCGGCCGCGTACGCCTCCGCCGCCGCATCCGCGTCGTTGCCGTACGCGCCGTCCGACGCCGGCATCGCATGCACCCGGGCAGGGTCCAGCGGCACCGAGTCGAGCAGCGCCTCGCGGGCCTGGGTGACATTGCGGTCCGGGTCGCCCTCGGGCAGGAACCGCTCGTCGCCCCACCACAGGTCGAGCCGGGCCCAGTCGATCGCGTCCCGCGCGGGGGACGAACCGAGCGCGGCAAGCAGGCCGTTGCCGTTCCGGCCGCCCGTGAGCACGACCGAGGCCGAGCCACGGGCCGCCTGGGCGTCCACGATCTTGGTGATCAGGCGGGCCGCGGCGGCCTGGGCCATCAGCTCCTTGTCGCGGTGGACGACGAGCTGCGGGGACGAGGTCATGACGTACTCACTTCGCTGCCGCCGCCTTCGAAGTCGCCTTCTTGGCGGGGGACTTGGCCGCCTTCTTCGCCGGAACGGCAGCCTCCTCGGGGGCCGAAGCCGTCTCGGGCACGGTCTGCACCTCGGCGGCCTCGCCGAGCCGGTCCACGCCGAACTTCAGCGCCGACGCGTACGTGTCGTCCGGGTCGAGGCGGCGCAGCTCCTCCGCGATCAGCTCGGCCGTCTCGCGCCGCTTCAGCGCCACCGCGCGGTCCGGCTGGCCCTGCATGGAGAGCGTGGCCAGCGAGCCGTCGGCGCGGTCGAGGACGATCGGGCCGCAGTTGGTCTCCATGTGGACCGAGGTCAGCCCCGGACCGGTGGACACGCTGCGGTTGACCGGCACACCGAGGCGGTCCGCCAGCCACATGGCGAGCAGCTCGACGCTCGGGTTGTACTCCTCGCCCTCCACCCCGACCGCGGTGACCTGGCAGGTCACCTGGTCCAGCGCGGCGGCCAGCATGGACCGCCACGGGGTGATCCGGGTCCACGAGAGGTCCGTGTCGCCCGGGGTGTACGTCTCCGCGCGCGCGGCCAGCTCGTGGATGGGCTGCTCGGCCGCGTACGTGTCGGTCACCCGGCGCTGGGCGAGCGCGCCCAGCGGGTCGTTCGCCGGGTCGATCGGCGCGTTCACCGGCCACCACACGACGACCGGCGCGTCCGGCAGGAGCAGCGGAAGCACCACGGACTGGGCGTGGTTGATGGCCTCGCCGTACAGCCGCAGGACGACCGTCTCGCCGGTACCCGCGTCCGCGCCCACCCGTACCTCGGCGTCGAGGCGCGAGTTGGTGCGGTCACGGGGAGAACGGGAGACCCGCTTGATGACGACCAGCTTGCGCGAGGGGTGCTCGCGCGATGCCTCGCCGGCCGCCTTCAGGGCGTCGTAGGCGTTCTCCTCGTCCGTGACGATGACCAGGGTGAGCACCATGCCGACGGCCGGCGAGCCGATGGCCCGGCGGCCCTGCACGAGGGCCTTGTTGATCTTGCTGGCCGTGGTGTCCGTAAGGTCGATCTTCATGGCCGACGCCAGCTCCGTCCGTCTCGTTCGAGCATTTCGTCCGCCTCGACAGGTCCCCAGGTCCCGGACGGGTACTGGGCGGGCTTGCCGTGCGTGTCCCAGTGCTGCTCGATCGGGTCGAGGATCTCCCAGGAGCGCTCGACCTCCTCGGTGCGCGGGAAGAGGTTCGAGTCGCCCAACAGGACGTCGAGGATGAGGCGTTCGTACGCCTCCGGGCTGGACTCCGTGAAGGACTCGCCGTACGCGAAGTCCATGGAGACGTCCCGCACCTCCATCGAGGTGCCCGGCACCTTCGAGCCGAACCGCATGGTCACGCCCTCGTCCGGCTGCACCCGGATGACCAGGGCGTTCTGCCCCAGCTCCTCGGTGGCGGTGTGGTCGAAGGGGGAGTGCGGGGCGCGCTGGAAGACGACCGCGATCTCGGTGACGCGACGGCCCAGACGCTTGCCGGTACGCAGGTAGAACGGCACGCCCGCCCAGCGGCGGTTGTCGATCTCCAGCTTCACGGCGGCGTAGGTGTCGGTCTTCGACTTGGGGTCGATGCCGTCCTCTTGGAGGTAGCCGATGACCTTCTCGCCACCCTGCCAGCCGGCCGCGTACTGGCCGCGCACGGTGTCCGCGGCCAGATCCTTCGGGATCTTCACGGCGCCGAGGACCTTGGTCTTCTCGGCCGCGAGGGCGTCCGCGTCGAAGGAGGCGGGCTCCTCCATCGCGGTCAGGGCGAGGAGTTGGAGCAGGTGGTTCTGGATGACGTCACGGGCGGCGCCGATGCCGTCGTAGTAGCCGGCGCGGCCGCCGATGCCGATGTCCTCGGCCATCGTGATCTGCACGTGGTCGACGTACGACCGGTTCCAGATCGGCTCGAAGAGCGTGTTGGCGAAGCGGAGCGCCAGGATGTTCTGGACGGTCTCCTTGCCGAGGTAGTGGTCGATCCGGAACACCTGGTCCGGGTCGAACACCTCGTGCACGATCGCGTTCAACTCCTTGGCGGAGGCGAGATCGTGGCCGAAGGGCTTCTCGATGACCGCGCGGCGCCAGGCGCCTTCCTTCGGGTCGGCCAGGCCGTGCTCCTTGAGCTGCTGGACGACCTTCGGGAAGAACTTCGGCGGCACCGACAGGTAGAAGGCGAAGTTGCCGCCCGTGCCCTGTGCCTTGTCGAGCTCCTCGATGGTCGCCTTCAGCGTCTCGAAGGCGTTGTCGTCGTCGAAGTCGCCCTGTACGAACCGGCAGCCCTGCACCAGCTGCTGCCAGACCTCCTCGCGGAAGGGGGTGCGGGCATGCTCCTTGACGGCGTCGTGGACTTCCTGCGCGAAGTCCTCGTCCTGCCACTCGCGGCGCGCGAAGCCGATGAGCGAGAAGCCCGGCGGCAACAGGCCGCGATTGGCCAGGTCGTACACGGCAGGCATCAGCTTCTTACGGGACAAATCGCCCGTGACGCCGAAGATCACCAGGCCCGACGGCCCCGCGATACGCGGGAGCCGTCGGTCCAGTGCGTCACGCAGCGGGTTTGCGCCGCTTGCGGAAACGGGGGTCAAGTTGGTCAGGCCTCCGAAGGGGTGAGGCGCTTGAGCTCCGCCTCCGTGGACTTGAGCAGGTCGTTCCAGGACGCCTCGAACTTCTCGACGCCCTCGTCCTCGAGCAGCTGCACCACGTCGTCGTACGAGATGCCGAGCTTCTCCACGGCGGCGATCTCGGCGCGCGACTGCTCGTACGTGCCGGCGATGGTGTTGCCGGTGATCTGCCCGTGGTCGGCGGTGGCGTCCAGGGTCGCCTCCGGCATGGTGTTCACCGTGTTGGGTGCGACGAGGTCGTCGACGTACAGGGTGTCCTTGTACGCCGGGTCCTTGACGCCGGTCGAAGCCCACAGCGGACGCTGCTTGTTGGCCTGCGCCTTGTCGAGGGCCGCCCAGCGGTCCGTGGCGAAGACCTCCTCGTACGCCTCGAACGCGAGACGGGCGTTGGCGAGCGCGGCCTTGCCCTTGAGGGACTTGGCCTCGTCCGTGCCGATGCCGTCGAGCCGCTTGTCGATCTCGGTGTCCACGCGGGACACGAAGAACGACGCCACCGAGTGGATCTGCGAGAGGTCGAGGCCCGCGGCCTTCGCCTTCTCCAGGCCCGCCAGGTAGGCGTCCATGACCTCGCGGTAGCGCTCCAGCGAGAAGATCAGCGTGACGTTGACGCTGATGCCCTTGCCGATGGTCTCGGTGATCGCGGGCAGGCCCGCCTTGGTCGCCGGGATCTTGATGAGCGTGTTCGGCCGGTCCACCAGCCACGCCAGCTGCTTGGCCTCGGCGACGGTAGCCGCCGTGTTGTGCGCCAGGCGCGGGTCGACCTCGATGGAGACCCGGCCGTCCTGGCCACCGGTGGCGTCGTACAGCGGACGCAGAATGTCCGCCGCGTCCCGTACGTCCGCCGTGGTGATCATGCGGATGGCTTCCTCGACGGTGACCTTGCGGGCGGCGAGGTCGGCGAGCTGCTGCTCGTAACCGTCGCCCGACGAGATCGCCTTCTGGAAAATCGACGGGTTGGTCGTGACGCCCACGACGTGGCTCTGGTCGATGAGCTCGGCCAGATTGCCGGACGTGATCCGCTTGCGCGACAGGTCGTCCAGCCAGATCGCGACGCCTTCCTCGGAGAGGCGCTTGAGTGCGTCTGTCATGGAAATTGCATCTCCTACGTTGCGTGAATGAGCGTCTACGGGCGTCAGCGCTGAGCGGCTTCGAGAGATTCCTTGGCGGCGGCCGTGACCGCGTCGGCGGTCAGGCCGAACTCCTGGAAGAGGACCTTGCCGTCCGCCGAAGCACCGAAGTGCTCCAGCGAGACGATGCGGCCGGCGTCGCCGACGAAACGGTGCCAGGTCAGACCGATCCCGGCCTCGACGGCGACTCGAGCCTTCACCGACGGGGGCAGCACGCTGTCCCGGTAGGCCTGGTCCTGCGCCTCGAACCACTCGACGCACGGCATCGAGACGACCCGGGTCGGGACGCCCGCGGCCTGCAGCTGCTCGCGCGCCTCGACGGCGAGCTGGACCTCGGAGCCGGTGCCGATGAGGACGACCTGGGCGTTGCCGCCCTCGGCGTCGAACAGGACGTAACCGCCCTTGGCGGCATCCTCGTTGCGCTCGTACGTCGGCACACCCTGGCGGGTCAGCGCCAGGCCGTGCGGGGCGCTGACCGGGTACTCGCGCTTGCCGCGGCGCAGGATCTCGCGCCAGGCGATCGCCGTCTCGTTGGCGTCGGCCGGGCGGACCAGGTTGAGGCCGGGGATGGCGCGCAGCGCGGCGATGTGCTCGACCGGCTGGTGGGTCGGGCCGTCCTCGCCGAGACCGATGGAGTCGTGCGTCCAGACGTACGTCACCGGCAGGTGCATCAGTGCCGACAGGCGCACGGCGTTGCGCATGTAGTCGGAGAACACCAGGAAGGTGCCGCCGTAGATACGCGTGTGGCCGTGCAGCGCGATGCCGTTCATGGCCGCGGCCATGGCGTGCTCGCGGATGCCGAAGTGGATCGTGCGGCCGTACGGGTCGGCCTCCGGCAGCGGGTTGCCCGCCGGGAGGAACGAACTCGTCTTGTCGATCGTGGTGTTGTTCGAGCCCGCGAGGTCGGCGGAGCCGCCCCACAGCTCGGGGATCACCGCGCCGAGCGCCTGCAGGATCTTGCCGGAGGCGGCACGCGTGGCGACGCCCTTGCCGGTCTCGAACTCGGGGAGCTTCGCCTCCCAGCCGGCCGGCAGCTCGCCCGCGTTGATCCGGTCGAACTCCGCGGCACGCTCCGGGTTGGCGGTGCGCCATTCCTGGAAGCTCTTGTCCCACTCGGCCTTGGCCTGGGCGCCGCGCTCAAGAGCCTTGCGGGTGTGGCCGATGACCTCGTCCGACACCTCGAAGGACTTCTCCGGGTCGAAGCCCAGGACGCGCTTGGTGGCGGCCACCTCGTCGTCGCCGAGCGCCGAGCCGTGCGCGGCCTCGGTGTTCTGCGCGTTCGGCGCGGGCCAGGCGATGATCGAGCGCATCGCGATGAAGGACGGCTTGTCCGTCACGGCCTTGGCGGCCTCGATCGCGTTGAACAGCGCCTCGGGGTCCAGGTCGCCGTCCGGCTTCGCGGCGACGCGCTGGACGTGCCAGCCGTACGCCTCGTACCGCAGAGCCGTGTCCTCGGAGACCGCGGTCTCGGTGTCGCCCTCGATCGAGATGTGGTTGTCGTCCCACAGCAGGACCAGGTTGCCGAGCTTCTGGTGGCCCGCGAGGGAGGACGCCTCGGCGGAGATGCCCTCCTGGAGGCAGCCGTCACCGGCGATCGCGTACACGAAGTGGTCGAAGGGGCTCTCGCCGGCGGCTGCGGCCGGGTCGAACAGACCGCGCTCGTACCGGGCGGCCATCGCCATGCCCACGGCGTTGGCGACACCCTGGCCCAGCGGACCGGTGGTCGTCTCGACGCCCGCGGTGTGGCCGTACTCCGGGTGACCGGGGGTCTTCGAACCCCAGGTGCGGAACGCCTTCAGGTCGTCCAGCTCCAGGCCGAACCCGGCCAGGTACAGCTGCACGTACAGCGTGAGGGACGAGTGTCCGGCGGACAGGACGAAGCGGTCCCGGCCCACCCACTCGGGGTCGGCGGGGTCGTGGCGCATCACCTTCTGGAAGAGGGTGTACGCGGCCGGGGACAGGCTCATCGCCGTACCGGGATGGCCGTTGCCGACCTTCTGTACGGCGTCCGCGGCCAGAACGCGGCCGGTGTCCACGGCCCGCTGGTCAAGGTCGGTCCACTGGAGGTCTGCGTTGGTGCTCACCCTGGGTCAGGGCTCCTCTCCACATGCTGCACATGTCGAATCCGGTGCTGTCCGTGCGCTGCGTCTTTGCAAGCGGTGCGCCCACCGGGCGTTGTCGAGCCTACCGCTGGAATGGCGTGCACCTATTCGACTCATTCCAGACTGCAGGGACTTGCCGAAGTTCGCCTCCGGAGGGCGCGCTCACCCGTGCCGACCCCTGCTCAGGGAGGTGCGCTCACCCGTGTCGGCCCCCGCTCAGGACGCCACGGACAACACGACCCACCCCCGCGAAGGACGAGGTATGGGCAACCTCTACAGTGGCGTGGTACGCGCGAGCCTTTACCCGGTGTTCACACCTGGAGGCTTGCTGGGAGTCTCTGTCAGGGGTGTGCGTGACGGCCGTTGAATCCCGTCCTGCGGGTGTGCTCGGGACCAGCTCAGGCCACCGGCCGTTCGGGGCCCGTGTCATGGCGTTCGTGGCGCTCACGAAGCCGCGGATCATCGAGCTGCTGCTCATCACGACCGTTCCGGTGATGTTCCTCGCCGAACAAGGCGTGCCCAACCTGTGGCTGGTCCTCGCGACCTGCTTCGGCGGCTACCTGTCGGCCGGCGGTGCCAACGCGCTCAACATGTACATCGACCGCGACATCGACGCCCTGATGGACCGCACCTCGCAGCGGCCGCTGGTCACCGGCATGGTCTCGCCCCGCGAATGCCTGGTCTTCGGCATCTCGCTCGGTGTGATCTCCACGGTCTTCTTCGGCCTGGTGGTCAACTGGCTGTCCGCCTGGCTGTCGCTCGGCGCGCTGCTCTTCTACGTGGTCGTCTACACGATGATCCTGAAGCGCCGCACCGCGCAGAACATCGTCTGGGGCGGCATCGCCGGCTGCATGCCGGTCCTCATCGGCTGGTCCGCGGTCACCAACTCCATGTCGTGGGCCGCCGTCATCCTCTTCCTGGTCATCTTCTTCTGGACGCCGCCGCACTACTGGCCGCTGTCCATGAAGGTGAAGGACGACTACGCGCGTGTCGGCGTCCCGATGCTCCCGGTCGTCGCCTCCAACAAGGTCGTGGCCCGGCAGATCGTCATCTACAGCTGGGTCATGGTCGGCGTCTCGCTGCTCCTCACCCCGCTCGGCTACACCGGCTGGTTCTACACCGCGGTGGCCCTGCTGACCGGCGGCTTCTGGCTCTGGGAGGCGCACAGCCTGCAGTCCCGCGCCAAGTCGGGCGTGACGGGCGGCAAGCTCAAGGAGATGCGGCTCTTCCACTGGTCGATCACGTATGTGTCGCTGCTGTTCGTGGCGATCGCAGTGGACCCGTTCCTGCGCTGAGTCCTGCGGGGCGCGGCGGGTCAGTGCTTCAGCCCGGCTGATGCGCGTGGGTCATCCCACGTGTCGTCGCGGGGGCGCTGCCCCCGGGCCCCCGCTCCTCAAACGCCGGAGGGGCTGGTTGTTGGCCCTCAGTCCTTCAACTCGACGATGATCTCGTGGTAGGGCTTTGCCCCCACATTGATCGCGGTTTCGATGCCTCCGCGATCGATCGGCACCACCATGCCCGGCTCGATGTCGGCCGCCAGACAGTCCTTGTACGGCCCCTCCGTGTCGGGCTCCGGCTGTACGGCGACCCGGTCTCCCGCGATCTGGATCAGTACGTAATCCAGCTCATGGCGGTGTACGTCGCTGCGTTCGCCCGGTGCGAGACGCAGCTCCCACACCCGGACCCGGTCGTTCTCGAAGAGCACCTTGGTGCCCACGCCGCCGAGGACCCGCTCCGGCTCGCTCATGCCTGCTTCCCTCCGTCGGATGGCGGTCGGACGCCTTCAGTAGCCGCGCCCCGGATCCACCTCGTTGACCAGGGGCCGTCCGTCCAGATAGCGGGACAGGTTGTCCCGGAACAGCGTGAAGACCCCCGTGAAGTGCTCGCCCGCCGCGGTCGCCACATGGGGTGACAGGCACAGGTTCGGGGCCTCGAAGAGCGGGCTGTCGGCCGGCAGCGGCTCGACCCGGGTTACATCGAGCGCCGCCCCCGCGAGCCGCCCGCCGCGCAGCGCCTCGATCAGGGCGTCCTCGTCGACCAGCGAGCCGCGGCCCACATTGCAGAAGAACGCGCCCGGCCGCATCGCCGCGAAGGCGTCGGCGTCCATCAGGTTCGCCGTCTGAGGGGTCTCGGGCGCGGCCGCGAGCACCGCGTCGCAGGCGCCCAGGAAGTCCTTCAGCCGGTCGCGGGCGAAGACCTCGTCGACGTACGAAGGACGGGGCAGCGACGGATCGCGGCGCATCGCCACGACCCCCATGTCCAGGGCCTTCCCGAACCGCGCGAGCCGTGACCCGATGTGGCCCAGACCGATCACGCCCAGCGTCCGCCCCGCCAACTGCTCGCCGAACGGCCGCCTGGCGTCCCGCGCGCGCTGCACCTCGTCCATCTCGCGCAGCCGCTTGGCGTGCTCCAGCAGGCGGGCCAGCGCGAACTCGGCGACCGAGGCGCCGTTGATGCCGGCCGCGGTGGTCAGCCGTACGCCCTCCAGACCGGCCGTCAGGAGATGCCCGATGCCCGCCCCGATCCCCTGCACCCAGCGGAGCCGTGGCGCGAGGCCCCGCACGTCGAAGGGCAGATCGGCGGTCAGGACCACCTTGGCCTCGGCGAACAGGGCGCGCTGTTCGGCGGTGAGTTCGGGGGCGAGGGAGCGCAGGTCGTCGTGGAGCGGGGGAGTGCCCCGGGCGGCGCGGAGCGTGTCCGACTCGACGTAGCGGCAGTCGACGAGACGTACCCGCGGGTCCAGCGCCCGGACCGCCGCGAGATCGGCCGCCACCGCCTCGGCCGGCCGCACATCCCACTTGGGCGGATAGCAGATCCCGACCACCAACTCGTCCATGGCGCCTCCCCGAGGCAGGTCCTATCACGGGGAGGTGGAAGGGGGAACGGCTCCGGCACCGTGGCCCAGACCACGCACCCCGGGCGTCGCCGAATGATCTACCCGTCGGTAGCATCCTGTTCATGGCAGACACCAAGGCTGAGACCACCCAGGCCGAAGACACTCCGTCCGCTTCCGTGGAGCCGCGCGCGCAGCGCCAGGCCGCCAAGCTGGCCAAGCAGATCGGTGCCTTCGCGGGCAAGCACGGCGGGGCCGAGGCGCAGCTCGCGTACATCGGGGAGCGCGGCACCCGCATCGCCCTCGTCGGCGAGGACGGCGAGTGGGGCAACCTGGTGGCGCGGACCGACGCGATCGCGCGCAGCGCCGTCGAGCAGGCCGGCCTCACTGTGCACGAGGACTTCGACGGGGAGTTCGCATCGAAGGTGCGCACCGGCCCGTACGAGTGGTCGCGCATGGCGGGCATCCAGGTCGGTGGGCCGCGCAACACCTGAGGTCAGGGGCGTGAGCAACACCTGAGGCCGGGTCAACTCGTTGCACCGTGGGGCGAACGCCCTGCACGGTCCACGCACGGGAGCCCGGATGATCGAAACGCCGACCCTGGTGGATCAGTACTGCCACGGCGTGCTCCGCACGGAACTGGGCCTCGGCACGTTCGAGGCCCATCTGGGCCGGGGCGAGGGACCGCCCGCCCCCGGCACCACCTTCTTCGACACCCAGACGGGTTTCGCGGTACGCCGCTGGTGTCCGCCCCTGCTCGGTCTGGAGCCGCACTGCCCGCCGGCCCGCTATCTGGCGCGACGCCGGGAGCTCGGCGTCATCGAGTCGGGACGGCGGCTCCTTCGTGGCTCCGGCATCGAGACGTACCTCGTCGACACCGGCCTGCCCGGCGATCTGACCCCGCCGCTCGAACTGGCCGCCGCGGGCGCCGCCGAGGCGCATGAGATCGTCCGCCTGGAATTACTGGCGGAGCAGGTCGCCGACACCTCCGGCACCGTCGAGTCGTTCCTCGCCAACCTCGCCGAATCCGTGCACGGAGCGGCAGCGGGCGCGGTCGCCTTCTCGTCCGTGGCGGGCGTACGGCACGGCGACGCGCTCGCCCCGGAGCCGCCCGGCGCCGGCGAGGTGCGGGGCGCCGCGGCCCGGTGGCTGGCGGGGCGGCAGGTGGGCGGCGTGCTCACCGATCCGGTGCTCCTGCGCCATCTGCTGTGGATCGCGGTGGCCAGCGGGCTGCCGCTGCAGCTGCACTCGGGGGCCACGGATCCGGGGGCGTACGCGACCGAATTCGCGCGGGCGACGGCGGGGCTCGGCACCGATGTGGTGCTGCTGCACGGCTATCCGTACCACCGGCAGGCGGCCCAGCTCGCGGCCGTCTTCCCGCACGTCTACGCGGACCTGGGGCCGGCGCTCGTGCGCAGCGGGGCGCGGGCGGCCGCCGTACTCGCGGAGATCCTGGAGCTCGCGCCGTTCGGCAAGCTGCTGTTCTCCAGCGGGGCGCACGGACTGCCCGAGCTGCATGTGGTGGGGGCCCGGCTGTTCCTCGAGGCGATGGGGCGGGTGCTCGGGGGATGGGTGGCCGAGGGCGCCTGGTCGCGGGGGGATGCGGATCGGGTGGCCGAGTTGATCGGGGCGGGGAACGCTCGGCGGGTGTACGGGCTGGACGGGGACGGTTGAGGGCGCGGCGGGGTGCGTGGTGGGGGTGTGCAGGGCGGTGGGGTGCCGGGCGATGGGGTTGCCCGGCGGGGGTGTGCCGAGCGCCCGGGAGAGTGTGCCGCCGGGGTTATACGCGGAGGCGGCTGATCGCCTCGGGGGTGAGGTGCCGGGACAGTACGTCCAGCGCATCGGACACCTCGCGCAGCCGGTCCGCGTCATGGGTGCCGAGCGCGGTGGCGAGGGCCTCCTCGATGCGGCTGGAGCGGACTTCGGCCACGCGCTTGGAGACCGCGGCGGCCTGGCGGATCAACTGCCGTCTGCCGTCGGAGGGGTCGGGCGCCGTCTCGATGGAACCCGCCTCCTTCAGGCGGGCCACGGCGCCGGACACCTGGCTCTGGGGGAGACCGGTGCGGGACGCGATGGCGCTGACCGAGGTGTCCGGGTGGGTGAGCACGTCACTGAGGACGATCATGACGGCTCGGGTGCCGCCCTTGTGCTGCCCGTCGGCTCCGCTTCCGGCTGCCGCTCCGACTTCGGGCTGGGGCAGGGCCTCTTCGCCGATCTTCATCAGGGTGCGGCCGAGGAGGAACAGCTCGACGCCGGTCATCGATGAGCTCATGGGCCTCATGCTACAAGGGGCTCCATCAAGAGTGATACATCAAGAATGATGCATCACTCTTGATGTATCGAAAAAGATGCACTAACTTATGGGGTGCGAGGAGACGCCGTGCGGGCGTCGCCCGGTCGACCAACGCTGGGAGTCCCGATGTTCCTCACCACCGATGGCGCCAAGCTCTACTACGAAGTCCGCGGATGCGGCCCGACGCTGCTCATCTCGCAGAGCGGCGAGGGTGGCGCGGAGCGCAGCTCGGATCTGGTCGACCGGCTCACCGACCGGTACACCGTGGTGACCTACGACCGCCGCGGCCTGTCCCGCAGCACCATTGACGACCCGGCCCGGGGCGTGACGATGGCGGCGCACGCCGACGACGTGCACCGGCTCCTGGCCGCGCTCACCGATGAGCCCGTGGCAATGCTCGGGTGCAGCATGGGCGGCGCGATCGGGCTGCACCTCGCGGCCACACACCCCGAGCAGTTGGGCACCCTCGTGGCGCACGACCCGATCGTGCCGAAGCTGCTGCCCGCCGGCCGGGAGGCGGAGCACAAAGAGCAGCTCGCCCAGCTGCAGCAGGTGTACCGCGAGGGCGGTCTGAGTGCGGCCCTTCCAGAGATAGCCCGGACCCTCGCCATCGACCCCACGCACCAGGACGTGGAGCCGGACCTGACGCCGATACCGTTCACGCCGACCCGCGTCGCGAACTTCGACTTCTTCATCAGGGAGGACTTCACCGGGGTCATCGACGACGACCTGGACCTCGACGCGGTGCGCCGTGCACCGGTGCGCATCGTGCCCGCGAACGGTCGCACCACCGCGCCGTCGGTGTTCGTGGGGCAGTGCGGACGTGGCCTGGCGGAGCTGCTCGGCGTGCCGGCCGTGGAGTTCCCGGGCGGGCACAACGGCAATTTGACGCATCCACGGGCGTACGCCGCCCACTTGCTCGCCGTGCTGGACGCGGTGTGAGCCGGGCGGCGGCTGACGCGAGGTGCGTGGGGTGGCTGCCGATGGGGTGTGAGCGGGGCGGACGGATGACGCCGGGTGGGCGGGGCGGTGACCGGTCGGTCAGACCTTGGTCAGTGCCGGGTCCGCCTGGGCGGGGACCTCCACCGCTTCCAGCGGCCGCTCGCGCAGCGAGAGCAGGACCCGGATCACCGCGACCCACATGATGCACGAGCCCAACATGTGGGCGCCCACCAGGACTTCGGGCAGCTCGGTGAAGTACTGGACGTAACCGATCCCGCCCTGGGCGAGCAGGATCAGGAACAGTGCGCGGGTGCGGTGCAGCGGCCCGACCGGTGCGTCGACGGCCTTGAGGACGAACCACAGGGCGAAGGTCAGGGACACCACGATCCAGGCCAGGACGGCGTGCAGCTTGGTGACGTCCTCCCAGTTCAGGGGGATGCGCTTGACCTCGCTCGAGTCGCCGGCGTGCGGGCCCGCACCCGTGACGACGGTGCCCACCGCGACCAGGAGCCCGGCCGCCACCGTGAGGAACCACACCAGCTGCTGCACGGCCTTGCCGACCAGCGGACGCGGCTCGGCATCGCCCTCGCGCAGCCGCGTGAACATGATCGTGGCGACCGTGATCAGGGACGTGGAGAGCAGGAAGTGCGCGGCCACCGTGTAGGGGTTGAGGCCGACCAGGACGACGATGCCGCCGAGGATCGAGTTGCCCATGACGAGCCAGAACTGCAGCCAGCCGAGCCGGGTCAGGCTGCGCCGGTACGGCTTCTCGGAGCGCACCGCGATGATCGCCCAGCCGACGGCCGCACACAGGACGTACGTCAGCAGGCGGTTGCCGAACTCGATGTAGCCGTGGAAGCCCATCTCGGAGGTCGTGGTGAGCGAGTCGCTCGTGCACTTGGGCCAGGTCGGGCAGCCGAGGCCGGACCCGGTCAGGCGGACCGCGCCGCCGGTCACCACGATGGCGATGTTCATCAGCAGTGAGGCGAGGACCGCTCGGCGGACCGTCCGGGGCGCCGGGGTCCAGCGCTCGGCGATGAAGGCCAGCGGATTGCGCGCGGCTTGGGCCAGTTCGGCTCGGGTCACGTGGGGCACGGGGGCCATCCTAGGAGGAGGCTTGTGCATCCGTTCACGAGGGGTGGCCAAATCGCGCCGAGATCACTCCCAGCGGAAAAATCGGGCGGCGGCACCGAGTCCGAGGACGGACCAGACGGCCAGGATCCCGAGGTTCCCCCACGGCAGGGAAGCCCCGTGCTGCAGGACGTCGCGCAGCCCGTCCGAGAGCGCAGAGATGGGCAGCAGCCCGAGCACCGACTGTGCCGCGTCCGGGAACTTGTCCAGCGGCACGATGACCCCGCCGCCCACGAGCAGGAGCAGGAAGACCAGGTTCGCGGCGGCCAGCGTCGCCTCCGCCTTCAGCGTCCCGGCCATCAGCAGACCCAGCCCGGAGAAGGCGGCGGTACCGAGCACCAGGAGCAGCAGCACGGCGAGCGGGTTTCCCTCGGGCGACCAGCCGAGCCCGAACGCGATCGCCGTCAGCAGGGCGACCTGCAGCACCTCCGTGACCAGCACGGACAGGGTCTTGGCGGTGAGCAGGGCCCAGCGCGGGAGCGGCGAGCTGCCGAGGAGTTTCAGGACGCCGTAGCGGCGCTCGAAGCCGGTCGCGATGGCCTGGCCGGTGAAGGCCGTGGACATCACGGCGAGCGCGAGGACGCCGGGCGTCAGGAAGTCGACGGCCTTTCCGGAGCCCGTGTCGATGATGTCGACCGTCGAGAACAGGACCAGGAGGAGGGAGGGGATCACCACGGTGAGCAGCAGCTGTTCGCCGTTGCGCAGCAGCATCTTCGTCTCGAGCGCGGTCTGCGCCGCGATCATGCGTCCCACGGGAGCCGCACCGGGCTCGGGCGTATACGTGCCGGCGCTCATCCGCGCAGCTCCTTACCGGTCAGCTCCAGGAAGACGTCCTCGAGGGTGTGCCGCTCGACCGAGATCTTCTCCGGCATCACGCCGTGCTGGGCGCACCAGGAGGTGACCGTGGCGAGGAGCTGGGGGTCGATCTTTCCGGTCACGCGGTACGCGCCCGGGGTGAGCTCGGCCGCCGCGGTGTCCGTCGGCAGGGCCTTGAGCAGGGAGGCGATGTCGAGGCCGGGGCGGCCGCCGAAGCGCAGGGTGTTCTCGGCACCGCCGCGGCACAGGGCCTCGGGGCTGCCCTGGGCGACGACCTTGCCCTCGTCGATGATCGCCACGTCGTCGGAGAGTTCCTCGGCCTCGTCCATGTGGTGCGTGGTGAGGATCACCGAGACGCCGTCGCGGCGCAGGTCGCGTACGAGATCCCAGGTCGCCCGCCGGGCCTGCGGGTCCAGGCCCGCGGTCGGCTCGTCCAGGAAGACCAGCTCGGGGCGGCCGACCACCGCCATCGCGAGGGCGAGGCGCTGCTGCTGGCCGCCGGACAGGCGGCGGTAGGTGGTGCGGCCGCAGCTGCCGAGGCCGAGGCGCTCGATCAGGGCGGGCACGTCCAGCGGGTGGGCGTGCAGCTTGGCCTTGTGGCGGAGCATTTCGTCGGCGCGGGCGCCGGAGTAGACGCCGCCGGACTGCAGCATCACGCCGATCCGGGGGCGCAGGGCCGAGGCCTGGGCGACGGGGTCGAGGCCGAGGACGCGGACCGTGCCGGCGTCCGGCCTCCGGTAGCCCTCGCAGGTCTCGACGGTGGTCGTCTTGCCCGCGCCGTTGGGGCCGAGGACGGCGGTGATGCCCGCTTGGGCAGTCAGGTCGAGGCCGTCGACCGCGGTCTTTGATCGGTACCGCTTCACCAGGCCGCGTACCTGGACGACGGGCTCATCACGCATGGCGGGAAGTCTAGAGAGGGGGCATAGGTCCTGGGGACAGGGGTCCGGGGGGCCTGGAAATTGCTGACATTTACCGGCAGATACCGGTCCTTCGCGAGCCTAACGTTGAAGGGTGATCAGCATGGAGAAGAACCTCGACGAGACGACTCTGCAGGCGGTGCACAAGGCACACGAGCTGAGGAAGCCGCCGCGCTACCTCGTCTCCGCCATGATGGCCGGTGCCTTCATCGGCGTGGGTGAGGTGCTGCTCCTCACCGCCGCCTCGCCGCTGGTCGCGAGTCACAGCGGGGCCGCGAAGCTGGTGGAGGGCCTGGCCTTCCCGCTCGCGATCACGATGGTGATGTTCGCCGGGGCCCAGCTGTTCACCAGCAATGTGATGGTGATGCTCGTCGGCGCCCTGTCCGGGCGGACCGGTGTCAAGGACCTCGTCGCCTCCTGGGTGCTCTCCCTCACCGGCAACCTGCTCGGCGCCCTCGCCTTCGGCGGCATGGTGCACGCCTCCGGCGTCCTGTCCGCCAAGCCCGCCGCCGCGATGCTGCACGAACTGCTCGACGCCAAGGTGGCACTCGACGGGGGCCAGCTCTTCTGGCGCGCGGTGCTCTGCAACTTCCTTGTCTGCCTGGGCATCTGGATGTTCACGCGGGCCCAGGGCGACGGCGCCAAGACGATGGTCCTGTGGATGCCGGTGTTCGTCTTCGTGGCCGCCGGGTTCGAGCACTGCGTCGCGAACATGGCCCTGTTCAGCATGGGCATCTTCGAGGGCAGCGCCACCTTCGGCGAGCTCTTCCACAACCTTGCCTTCACCATTACCGGCAACATCGTCGGCGGCGGTCTCCTGGTCGGCGCCGTGTACTGGTTCACCACCGGGGCCAAGCGCTCCGACTTCCGCCGCCGGGACGCCCTGGCCAAGGGCGAGCCGGTCATCGAGCCGGTTGCCGAGACCGCGGAGATCGCCCCCGAGCGCGAGCTGGTGGGTTCGCACCACCGCTGACCTGCGAGGCCCTGCGCACGCCGTAGAAACGTACGCATATTAGGTAACCCTTAGTGATCGAGGCCACCGCCGGTGGCCTCGATCGCGGGTTGTCGGGGCCAGAAGAATTACGCAACAATGGCGTTGTGAAAAACGTTGGCGAGGCTCAGGCGGCTCCCTCGGGTGCCCCGCAGGAGGAACTCGCGACCGGTGAGCGCAGCACGCGCAACCGCGTCGCGCGCTCCATCCTGGACCACGGCCCGTCCACCGTCGCCGATCTCGCGGGCCGCCTCGGCCTGACCCAGGCAGCCGTCCGCCGGCACCTCGACGCACTGGCCGCCGACGATGTCGTAGAACCCCGTGAACAGCGCGTTTACGGCGCCCGCACCCGTGGCCGCCCCGCGAAGGTGTTCGCCCTGACCGACTGCGGCCGGGACGCCTTCGACCAGTCCTACGACAAGCTGGCCGCCGAGGCCCTGCGCTGGATCTCCCAGTCCGCGGGCGGCGGAGAGCTCGGCGAGGCCGCCGTCGCCGCCTTCGCCCGGGCCCGGCTCGCCTCGCAGGCCGCCGGATACCAGGAGGCCCTGGACGCCGCGGCCCCCGACCGGCGGGCAGAGGCCCTGGCCAAGGCTCTGACGGCCGACGGGTACGCTGCTACAGCGCGTAGCGCACCGGTCGGCGAGCAGCTGTGTCAGCACCACTGCCCGGTCGCTCATGTCGCCGAGCAGTTCCCGCAGCTCTGCGAGGCGGAGACGGAGTTCTTCAGCCGTCTGCTCGGCACCCATGTGCAGCGACTGGCCACCATCGCTCACGGGGACGGCGTCTGCACGACGTTCATTCCCCGCAAAGAGACCAGCCCCGATCCATCACAGCCCACCACAGCATCTGCAAGCACGGCCGGGAGGAACCCCGCATGACTCTGCCCATCGAGGAGACCGCTCACCCTGAGCTCGAGGGTCTGGGCAACTACGAGTACGGCTGGGCCGACTCCGACGCCGCCGGTCAGGCCGCCAAGCGCGGACTGAACGAGGACGTCGTCCGCGACATCTCCAGCAAGAAGAGCGAGCCGGAGTGGATGCTGAAGCTGCGCCTCAAGGGGCTGCGGCTGTTCGACAAGAAGCCCATGCCGAACTGGGGCTCCGACCTGTCGGGCATCGACTTCGACAACATCAAGTACTTCGTGCGGTCCACCGAGAAGCAGGCCCAGTCGTGGGAGGACCTGCCGGAGGACATCAAGAACACGTACGACAAGCTCGGCATCCCGGAGGCGGAGAAGCAGCGCCTCGTCGCCGGTGTCGCGGCCCAGTACGAGTCGGAGGTCGTCTACCACCAGATCCGTGAGGACCTGGAGGAGCAGGGCGTCATCTTCCTCGACACCGACACCGCGCTCAAGGAGCACCCGGAGCTCTTCAAGGAGTACTTCGGCACGGTCATCCCGGTCGGCGACAACAAGTTCGCGTCGCTGAACACCGCGGTCTGGTCCGGCGGCTCCTTCATCTACGTGCCGAAGGGCGTGCAGGTCGAGATCCCGCTTCAGGCCTACTTCCGTATCAACACGGAGAACATGGGCCAGTTCGAGCGGACGCTGATCATCGTCGACGAGGACGCCTACGTCCACTACGTCGAGGGCTGCACCGCGCCGATCTACACCTCGGACTCGCTGCACTCCGCGGTCGTCGAGATCATCGTGAAGAAGGGTGCCCGCTGCCGTTACACGACCATCCAGAACTGGTCGAACAACGTCTACAACCTGGTCACCAAGCGCGCCGTGGCGTACGAGGGCGCGACCATGGAGTGGATCGACGGCAACATCGGCTCCAAGGTCACCATGAAGTACCCGGCCGTCTACCTGATGGGCGAGCACGCCAAGGGCGAGACCCTGTCCATCGCCTTCGCGGGCGAGGGCCAGCACCAGGACGCCGGCTCCAAGATGGTCCACATGGCGCCGAACACGTCCTCCAACATCGTGTCGAAGTCGGTGGCCCGTGGTGGCGGCCGTACCTCGTACCGCGGTCTGGTCGAGATCGGCGAGGGCGCGCACGGCTCGAAGTCCAACGTGCTCTGTGACGCGCTGCTCGTCGACACGATCTCCCGCTCGGACACGTACCCGTACGTGGACGTCCGCGAGGACGACGTGTCCATGGGGCACGAGGCCACCGTCTCCAAGGTCTCCGACGACCAGCTCTTCTACCTGATGAGCCGCGGTCTGACCGAGTTCGAGGCCATGGCCATGATCGTGCGCGGCTTCGTCGAGCCGATCGCCAAGGAGCTGCCCATGGAGTACGCCCTTGAGCTCAACCGGCTGATCGAGCTGCAGATGGAGGGCGCGGTCGGTTAACACCGGCCCGGGCCGGCCAATCCCGACTGGCCGGCCGCCCGAAGTACCAGCAGCTACACGTCTTATCCAGGAAGAGAGCACTACGACAGCCATGGCTGAGGCTCAGAACATCCCCGGGGGCTCCACGACGGCAGGCGCCGTCGCGGTGGCCGCCGAGTCCACCGTCGCCACCCGCATGAGCGCGCCCCCGTCCTTCGACGTCGCGGACTTCCCGGTCCCGCACGGCCGCGAGGAGGAGTGGCGGTTCACCCCGCTCGAGCGCCTCAAGGGGCTGCACGACGGCACCGCGAAGGCCGACGGCGCGATGAAGGCGGAGATCAACGCCCCCGAGGGCGTCACCGTCGAGGCCGTCTCCCGCGACGACGAGCGCATCGGCAAGGCGGGCACCCCGGTGGACCGCGTCGCCGCGCAGGCGTTCTCGTCCTTCGAGAAGGCCACGGTGATCACCGTCCCGAAGGAGGCCGTGCTGACCGAGCCGGTGCGGGTCACCCTGCACGGCGAGGGCGGCACCACCTTCGGCCACACCGTCTTCGAGATCGGCGCCTTCGCCGAGGTCGTCATCGTCATCGACCACACCGGTGACGCGGTGCGCGCCGCCAACCTCGACTTCAACATCGGGGACGGCGCCAAGGTCACCTTCGTGTCCGTGCAGGACTGGGACGACACCACCGTCCACTGCTCCCAGCACAACGCGAAGATCGGCCGCGACGCCACCTTCAAGTCGGTCGTCGTGACCTTCGGCGGCGACGTCGTCCGCATCCACCCGCGCGTCACGTACGCGGGTCCCGGCGGCGAGGCCGAGCTGCTCGGCCTGTACTTCACGGACGCCGGCCAGCACCAGGAGCACCGCCTCCTGGTCGACCACAACGTCCCGAACTGCAAGTCCAACGTCGTCTACAAGGGCGCACTGCAGGGCGAGCAGGCACACGCCGTCTGGATCGGCGACGTCCTCATCGAGGCCGCCGCCGAGGGCACGGACACGTACGAGATGAACCGCAACCTGGTTCTGACCGACGGCGCCCGCGTCGACTCCGTGCCGAACCTGGAGATCGAGACCGGCGAGATCGTCGGCGCGGGCCACGCCTCCGCGACCGGCCGCTTCGACGACGAGCAGCTCTTCTATCTGCAGGCCCGAGGCATCCCGGCCGACGAGGCCCGCCGCCTCGTGGTCCGTGGCTTCTTCACCGAGCTGGTCCAGCAGATCGGTGTCCCCGACATCGAGGAGCGCCTCATCGCCAAGATCGAGGCCGAGCTGGAGGCGTCCGTCTGATGTCGGACTTCGTCAAGGCGTGTGCGCTGAGCGAGCTGGAGGAGGACACCCCGAAGCGGGTGGAACTCGACGGCACGCCGGTGTCCCTCGTCAAGACCGAGGGCGAGGTGTTCGCGATCAACGACATCTGCTCGCACGCGAACGTGTCGCTCTCGGAGGGCGAGGTCGAAGACTGCCACATCGAGTGCTGGCTGCACGGCTCCAGCTTCGACCTGCGTACCGGCAAGCCCGACAGCCTTCCCGCGACGCGCCCCGTCCCCGTATACCCCGTAAAGATCGAAGGGGACGATGTGCTCGTCTCCGTCACACAGGAGTCCTGAGGCACCATGGCAACGCTTGAAATCCGCGACCTGCACGTCACCGTCGAGGTCGAGAACGGCACCAAGGAAATCCTCAAGGGTGTCGACCTGACCGTGAAGCAGGGCGAGACGCACGCCATCATGGGCCCCAACGGCTCCGGCAAGTCGACGCTCGCCTACTCCATCGCCGGTCACCCGAAGTACACGATCACCAGCGGCACCGTGACCCTCGACGGCGAGGACGTCCTCGAGATGTCCGTCGACGAGCGCGCCCGCGCCGGCATGTTCCTCGCCATGCAGTACCCGGTCGAGGTCCCCGGCGTCTCGGTCTCCAACTTCCTGCGTACGTCGGCGACGGCGATCCGCGGCGAGGCCCCCAAGCTGCGTACCTGGGTGAAGGAGGTCAAGGGTGCGATGGAGCAGCTCCAGATGGACCCGGCCTTCGCCGAGCGCAACGTCAACGAGGGCTTCTCCGGCGGTGAGAAGAAGCGCCACGAGATCCTGCAGATGGAGCTCCTCAAGCCGAAGATCGCGATCCTCGACGAGACCGACTCCGGCCTCGACGTCGACGCCCTGCGCACCGTCTCCGAGGGCGTCAACCGCGTCCGCGAGACCGGTGAGGTCGGCACCCTGCTGATCACGCACTACACCCGCATCCTGCGCTACATCAAGCCCGACTTCGTGCACGTCTTCTCGGCGGGCAAGATCGTCGAGTCCGGCGGCCCCGAGCTGGCCGACACCCTCGAGGCCGAGGGCTACGAGAAGTACACGAAGGGCGGCGTATCTGCGTGACACAGCTGCCTGGCCTCCTCGACACCGAGGCAATCCGCAAGGACTTCCCGATCCTGGATCGGGTGCTCCACGACGGCAAGAAGCTCGTCTACCTGGACAACGCCGCGACCTCCCAGAAGCCGCGCCAGGTGCTCGACGCACTCACCGAGTACTACGAGCAGCACAACGCCAACGTCCACCGTGGCGTGCATGTCCTCGCCGAGGAGGCCACGGCGCTGTACGAGGGCGCCCGTGACAAGGTCGCGGAGTTCATCAACGCGCCCTCGCGCAACGAGGTCATCTTCACCAAGAACGCCTCGGAGTCGCTCAACCTCGTGGCGAACATGCTGGGTTGGGCCGACGAGCCCTACCGCGTGGACCACGAGACCGAGATCGTCATCACGGAGATGGAGCACCACTCCAACATCGTTCCGTGGCAGCTGCTCTCGCAGCGCACCGGCGCGAAGCTGAAGTGGTTCGGCCTCACGGACGACGGCCGTCTCGACCTCTCCAACATGAACGAGATCATCACGGAGAAGACGAAGATCGTCTCCTTCACGCTGGTCTCCAACATCATGGGCACCGTCAACCCGGTCGAGGCCATCGTGCGCCGCGCCCAGGAGGTCGGCGCCCTGGTGCTGCTCGACGCCTCGCAGGCCGCGCCGCACATGCCGCTGGACGTGCAGGCGCTGCAGGCCGACTTCGTGGCCTTCACCGGCCACAAGATGTGCGGCCCGACCGGCATCGGTGTCCTGTGGGGACGGCAGGAGCTCCTCGAGGACCTGCCGCCGTTCCTCGGCGGCGGCGAGATGATCGAGACCGTGTCGATGCACTCGTCGACGTACGCTCCCGCGCCGCACAAGTTCGAGGCGGGTACGCCCCCGATCGCCCAGGCCGTCGGCCTCGGCGCGGCCGTGGACTACCTCACCTCGATCGGCATGGAGAACATCGCGCGCCACGAGCACGCGATCACCGAGTACGCCGTCAAGCGCCTCCTGGAGGTGCCGGACCTGCGCATCATCGGCCCCGTCACGGCCGAGGACCGCGGCGCGGCGATCTCCTTCACGCTCGGCGACATCCACCCGCACGACGTGGGCCAGGTCCTCGACGAGCAGGGCATCGCGGTGCGCGTGGGACACCACTGCGCGCGGCCGGTCTGCCTGCGGTACGGAATTCCTGCGACCACGCGAGCGTCGTTCTATCTGTACTCCACGCAGGCCGAGGTCGATGCCCTGGTCGACGGCCTGGAGCACGTACGGAACTTCTTCGGCTGAAGGGCTGGCTGAGAACGTGAAGCTGGATTCGATGTACCAGGACGTCATCCTGGACCACTACAAGCACCCGCACGGCCGGGGCTTGCGGGACGGCGACGCCGAGGTGCACCACGTCAACCCGACGTGCGGCGACGAGATCACGCTCCGCGTGAAGTACGACGGCGACCGCGTCGCGGACGTGTCGTACGAGGGCCAGGGCTGCTCCATCAGCCAGGCCTCGGCCTCGGTCCTCAACGACCTCCTGGTCGGCAAGGAGCTCGCCGAGGCGCAGAAGATCCAGGGCACCTTCCTGGAACTGATGCAGTCCAAGGGCAAGATCGAGCCCGACGACGCGATGGAGGAGATCCTGGAGGACGCCGTCGCGTTCGCCGGTGTCTCCAAGTACCCCGCGCGTGTGAAGTGTGCTCTGCTGAGCTGGATGGCGTGGAAGGACGCGACCGCCCAGGCGCTGGGCGAGTCCGAGAGGAAGACCGCATGAGCGAGAACGAGACCGCGACGCTGAAGCCCGCCTCCGAAGAAGAGGTGCGGGAGGCGCTGTACGACGTCGTCGACCCCGAGTTGGGCATCGACGTCGTCAACCTCGGCCTCATCTACGGCATTCACGTCGATGACGCCAACATCGCCACGATCGACATGACGCTCACGTCCGCGGCCTGCCCGCTGACCGACGTCATCGAGGACCAGGCGAAGTCAGCCACCGACGGCATCGTCAACGAGCTCCGGATCAACTGGGTCTGGATGCCGCCGTGGGGCCCGGACAAGATCACGGACGAGGGCCGGGAGCAGCTTCGGGCGCTCGGGTTCAACGTCTGAGTTCGTTGTACGCAGCCGTACTTTTCTTTGTACGCAAGTGAGTTGGGCCCCGCACCGGATTGGTGCGGGGCCCAACTTGCGCTGTCTCAGCGGTCGGCCGCCTGGGCGAGGGTGTCGGCAAGCCCCTCGTTGCGGATGCGCCGGTCGATGTAGAGCAGTCCCGCGACCAGTTGCATGAACGTCGTGGCCGCGGTCTGGATGAGGACGTTGAGGACGGCGGACACCACCAGGAGCACGCCCAGTTGGGGCAGCACCTCGACGAGCGTCCGGCTTGCTTCGTCCGGGGTGCCGATGCCGGCGAGCGCGCCTTGCATGGTGACGATCTGGAGCGGGAGCCGGATGACCGTCGAGGCCGTGCCCACCACGAGCCCGCTGAGCGCCAGAATGCCGAACGTCCGCCACCAGGCCCCGCGCATCAGCCGGGCCGACCGGCGCATCGCCGTCACGGGCCCCGCCGACTCCAGGACGGCCGCCGAGGGCGCGAGGCTGTAACGCACGGCCAGCCAGGCCGCGAGCGGTACCGCGGCCATCTGCAGCAGAACGAACGGGACGATCCCCCAGAGCGGGCTGCCGCCGCCCGCCGCGTTGAGGAGGACCATGAGGACGCCGAGGCCCGCGAGCAGTGCGACCGGACCGGCGATCAGCAGGCCGAGGAGCACACCCACGCCGAGCACCGACGGCGTCCGCGCCCAGGCCCGCCGCCAGATGACCCTGAAGCTCACCGGACGTCCGAGCACCGCGTTCTCCAGGACCGCCGGACCGGCCGCAGAGACAAAGCAGTTGACCACGATCGCGGCCAGCAGGCACACCGCCCCGGCGATCGCGAAGGCTATGACGACGGACCTGCCGGCCTCGCTCGGCCAGGTGCTGTCCTCGTCGAGCCGGGCGATGACGTCGAGCTCGTCACTGACCGCGAGGTAGGCGGCGGTCAGCGCGCCCGCGACCAGGACGGCGAGCACGGCGCAGGCCGCGCCGAGGACGCCGAACAGCGGCTTGGCGTAGCGGCCCATCGTGCGGAACGCGCCGTTGAATATCCCGCCGAGATCCAGCGGGGCCAGGGGTATGACGCCTGGCTGCGGAGCGGCAGGTGGCGGCGGAGGGCCCCAGCCCCAGCCCGGCGGGCCTGCGTGCGGACCCTGCTGACCTTGAGGTCCCCACCCTGTGTGAGACATTTCGACCCCTCCCTCACCCCTTGTGACCGGCATACGTTAGCCCAGGCCACAGCGGCCTCCTGAGGCGGGCGTCAGGCGGTGTGCGCGGGCTCTGGGTCGCGTACGGGCTCCGGCGGTACGTACGCCGCAGCGGCCAGCACGGGCGCCAGGCTCTCGGTGCGCAGGCGCCGGTCGACGTAGAGCAGGGTGGACGCCAGTTGCGGGAGGAGCGTGCTGAGCGTCGCGGCCACGGCGGGCCCGAGCAGGGTGAGCAGCCCGCCGACGCCGAAGTCCCGGGTGAGCCAGAGGCCGTCGTCGGCCGGCACCCCGGCCCCGTCCGCCCCGTCCACCAGTGTGGTCGCCGACTGGGCCATTTCGAAGGGCAGGCCGATGGCGTAGGCCCCGACGTTCGCGACGACCAGGAAGAGCAGGCTGATCGCGAACACCCGCCACCAGGACCCGCGCACCAGACGGGCGGAGCGCCGCAGCGCGGTCAGCGGCCCGGCTCCCTCGAAGACGACGGCGGCCGGCGCCAGGCTCCAGCGGGCCCAGATCCAGACCAGGAACAGCACGGCGGGCGGCAGGAGGACCAGGCCGCCGGGGCCCGCGTACAGGACGAGGACCAACACGGCGACCAGCACGACGAACGCCGTCAGCATCGGTGCCGAGAGGGCGGCGAACACAGCGAGCAGCCGGACCAGCGCACGGCTCCAGGTCTCCCGCACGGTCAGCGGGCCGCCGAGGACCGCGTGCCGCACCACGACCGCGCAGATCGAGTGGACCAGCGTGACGGCGAAGGCGGTGACGGCCATGGTGCCGAGGAGGACCACACCGCCGACGACGAGGAGCGGTCCGCCCACCGTGCCGTCCTCGAGCAGCAGTTGGGCCTGGTCGCCGACGGAGTGGAAGGCGACGGTGACGGCTCCGTGGATGAGCGCGTACGACACGAGGAAGACGGCCAGGCTCAGCACGATCAGCTGGCGCCAGTAGCCGACGGCCGTCCGGAACATGCCGCGCAGCACATCGGCGAACGCGAGCGGCCGGAGCGGGATCACCCCGCACTGTGCCGTGCCGCTCTGCCCGGTGTCGTACGCCATGAGGTCCGGTCCGTCCTTGATCGCGAGGGAAGTTCTCCTGCCCGAGGGTGGGATTCGGGCAAATCGTTCAACGGTAGGCAGGGCGCGGTGCTCGGGGGCGCGGGGCGAAGGTCCCTCGCTGCGGATTCCTAAGTCCCGTGCGCGGCTTCTTGATCCGTTCTGTGTACGGGCGTACGCAACGATGCGTACACTCGTACACATGGGATATGGACTGCTGGCCGCGGCCATCGCGGCGGAGGTGGCCGGGACGACGGCCATGAAGTACAGCGAGGGGTTCTCCCGGCTGTGGCCCTCGCTCGGCACGGTCGCCGGCTATCTGCTCGCCTTCACGCTGCTCGCGCAGACCCTGAAGTCCATGCAGGTCGGGACCGCCTATGCGATCTGGGCCGGGGTGGGTACCGCGGCCGTCGCGGCGATCGGCATGCTGTTCCTGGGCGAGTCGATGGGGGCCGCCAAGCTCGCCGGGATCGTGCTCGTGATCGCCGGCGTCATCCTTCTCAATCTGGGCGGAGCACACTGATGGACAACCCGGGCGGAGCGCGCTGATGGCACGGCGGTACGACCCCGAGCGGCAGCAGCGGATCATCGACGCGGCGATCCGGGTGGTGGGCCGCAAGGGCATCGCCGGGCTGAGCCATCGCTCGGTGGCGGCCGAGGCCGATGTGCCGCTCGGCTCGACGACGTACCACTTCAAGACCCTCGACGACCTGATGGTCGCGGCGCTGCGGCAGACGAACGAGGGCTTCGCCAAGGCCGTCCAGAACCACGGCGCGCTGGAGGACCCGCAGGCGGATCTCGCGGCAGAGCTGGCGGCGGTCACGGGGGAGTGGCTCGGCGGGGACCGCACGGGCGTGGAGCTCGAGTACGAGCTCTATCTGGCGGCCCTGCGCAGGCCCGCGCTGCGGCCGGTCGCCGCCGAGTGGTGCGAAGGCGTCGCGGAGCTGCTGGAACGGCGGACCGACGCGGTCACGGCCCGGGCGGTGGTGGCATTGCTCGACGGGGTCTGTCTGCAGGTGCTGCTGACCGGGGGGACGTATGACGAGGCGTATACGCGGGAGATGATCGGCCGGCTGATGGGGCGGGCCTGACCGGGGCCGGCCTGCCTCGGCCGGTCCCGGGGCGTACCGCGTGAACTGCTCGGCGCCGTGCGGGTAACAGGGGGTGTGCACCACACTCCACGCACGTCTACGGAGGCCAAGTGAACGGACCACCCACGGTGGTGGGCGACGCGGATGTCGTCCGTCAGTCGCTGGAGCAGCCCGAGATCTTCGCGCGCCTCTACGACCTCTACGCGCCCGACATCCACCGTTATGCCGCGCGACGGCTCGGCGACGGGAGCGCGGACGACCTCACGGCCGAGACCTTCCTGATCGCCTTCCGCACCCGGGCCCGCTACGACCTGGCGCGCGACAACGCCAGGCCCTGGCTGTACGGGATAGCCGCGAACCTCATCGGCAAGCAACGGCGTTCCGAGGTCAGGGCGCTCCGGGCGCTGGCCCGCACCGGCACCGACCCGGTCGCCGAATCCTGGGTCGAGCGGGCCGACAGCCGGGTCGTCGCCGAGGCCGCGCAGGCGCCGCTCGCGGGCGCGCTCGCCGAACTCTCCGCCGGGGACCGGCATGTGCTGCTGCTCGTGGCGTGGGCCGATCTCACCTATCCGGAAGTCGCCGAGGCGCTCGGCATTCCCCTCGGGACCGTGCGGTCGCGGCTGAACCGGGCACGGCGCAAGGTGCGCAGCGCGCTCGGTGCCGATCCCGCTTTCGTCGTCGACACCACGGAGGTGGCGTAGTCATGGACGAGTTGACGAAGGTGCGTGAGCTGCGCGCCGATGCGCCCACCCCGGACCGGGCCCGGCTCGCGGCGGGCCGCAAGCGGCTCACCGATGCGACGGCCAAGCCCTCCCGGGCCCGGCGGATGCGGCTCGACTGGCGGCTCGCGGCGGCAGGCGCGGCCGCGGCCGTGACCGCCGCGGCGCTGCTCGCCGTGAACCTCGGTGACGGCGCCGCGCCGCCCGCCGGGAAGTCGGATGTCGCGGCGAGCGAGACCGCGGGCCTGGGTGACACGGCGGAGGTGCTCGAGCGGGCGGCCCGGTCCGTGCAGGGCTTCAAGGAAGGTGTCCCGCGCGACGACCAGTGGCTCTACGTCGAGCAGGTCGACGCCGGTTCGGGCGGCTGGCCCGACGACGGGGTGCCCGTCAAGCCCGAGAAGAGCGAGAGCTGGTACCGCTGGGCCGACCCCGACTTCGAGAACGGCAAGGAGGGCGACGACCGCTCGATGCGGGAGCAGTACAAGATCATCACCGAGTTGCCGGACGATCCCCAGGCGATCCTGGCCGCGGTCCGCAAGGCCTATCCGAGCGACAAGAGGTCTCATAAGTCGGAGGCGGCGCACAACTTCCGCGCGTTGAGCGTGCTCATCGGGTCGCCGGTGTCCGGCCTGGACGGGGCGGGTCTCGCCAAGTTGTACCGGGCGCTGGCCACCTTGCCGGGCATCGAGGTCACCGACCACCTGGTGAAGGACGCGGCGGGGCGCAAGGTCATCGCCGTCGGCCTGAACCTTGGGAAGCAGGCCGTCATGCGCGACGAGATCCTGCTGTACCCCGAGACGTACTTCTACGCAGGCAGCCGGTGGGTCGTGGCCAAGGACTACAGCGAGAAGTACCCGGACAGTGACCTCCCCGACCGGCCGTGGAAGGCCGGCGACATCGTCTCGAGCTCGGCATCCACCGGCGTGAGCGTGGTGGACAAGAAGGGCGACCGCAGCTGACGGGCCCGTGCCGTGTGGCCCGCGCCCGGGGGAGGCGGGCGACACGGCACGAGCGGGGCGCGGCCACGGGGGAGCCGGATGGCCGCGTAGCGGGGGACGGGGGACGGGGGACGGGGGGTGCAGGGGTCGGGGACTGCGCGGGGAGCGCAGTCCCCGACCCCTGCGTGTGCGGCCACGCGTGTGCGCCCGCGCGTGCGTGCGGTCTTGCGCGTGTGCGCGGCGAGGTTCTTCGTGGGCGGTGTGGTGCTTGGCGGGTACGGGTCGGGCCGTGCTGGATCGCGGCTCACGCGCGCGTGCGGTGAGCGCCTGGCGCATACGCATCGGCCGTCGTGTGCGTGCGGCCCGGCTTCCCGCAGGCTCGCATCGCACGTGCCTGACCCGAATTGCCCCGGCCGGGCGCGTCTCACCTGGCCGCACCATGAGACCGGTTCGCCTCCCCGGCCCCGGGCCGGTTAGGTTTCACCCATGACCGACACGACTGCTACACGCACCACCGGCGCCGTCGCCGCAGGCCTCGCCACCATCACCGCCGACGGCACCGTTCTCGACACCTGGTTCCCCGCCCCCGAGCTCGTCGCCGAGCCGGGCCCCGCCGGCACCGAGAAGCTGAGCGCCGAGCGCGCCGTCGAGCTGCTCGGTGAGGGCGCCGCCAAGGCCCTCGGCACCGACGCCCGTCGTGGCGTGGAGATCGTCGCCGTCCGTACGGTCATCGCCTCGCTCGACGACAAGCCGCTGGACGCGCACGACGCGTACCTGCGCCTGCACCTCCTCTCGCACCGCCTGGTCAAGCCGCACGGCCAGAACCTGGACGGCCTCTTCGGCCTCCTCGCCAACGTCGCCTGGACCTCGCTCGGCCCGGTCGCCGTCGACGACGTCGAGAAGGTGCGGCTCAACGCCCGCGCCGAGGGCCTGCACCTCGCCGTGACGAGCATCGACAAGTTCCCGCGCATGACGGACTACGTGGCCCCCAAGGGCGTCCGCATCGCCGACGCCGACCGCGTCCGGCTCGGCGCGCACCTCGCCGAGGGCACGACGGTCATGCACGAGGGCTTCGTGAACTTCAACGCCGGCACGCTCGGTACGTCGATGGTCGAGGGCCGCATCTCCGCGGGCGTCGTGGTCGGCGACGGCTCCGACATCGGCGGCGGCGCCTCCACCATGGGCACCCTGTCCGGCGGCGGCAACGTCCGCATCGTCATCGGCGAGCGCTGCCTGGTCGGCGCCGAGGCCGGTGTCGGTATCGCGCTCGGCGACGAGTGCGTGGTCGAGGCCGGTCTGTACGTCACCGCCGGTACGCGCGTGACCATGCCCGACGGCCAGATCGTGAAGGCCCGCGAGCTCTCCGGCGCGTCCAACATCCTGTTCCGCCGCAACTCGGTGAGCGGCGCGGTCGAGGCCCGCCCGAACAACGCGGTGTGGGGCGGCCTGAACGACGTGCTGCACAGCCACAACTGATCCATATCTGTACCGATTTGAGCGCCTTCCCTTCGGGGAGGGCGCTCATTCGTTGTACGGGGCCCGTAAGTACATTGCCCGGCACAGGCATAGCGGGGCGCCGTCGGACGCGTCTCCAGGAGTAGCGGGTCCCGGAAGCAAGGGGCCCTTGAGCAACTGAAGGTGCAGATGGATGCGGAAGGCCAGGAAAGCTTCCGGGAGTTCGTGACAGGCAGATCGAGTGCGCTTCTGAAGACGGCCGTGCTGCTCAGCGGGGGAGACCAGCACGCCGCCGAGGACCTGTTGCAGAACGCACTGATCAAGGCCGCCGGGCGGTGGCGTCGTATCGACGACCCCGAGGCGTACGTACGCCAGATCCTCTACCGGCAGCAGGTCAGCCGATGGCGGCTGAAGTGGCGCAAGCGCGAACTCAGCGTCCCCGAGCTGCCGGAGCGCGACGGCAAGGCGGACGGGACGGGCGCGGTCGAGCTGCGCCTCGTCATGCGCGGCGCCCTCGCCCGGCTCACCGCGCGCCAGCGCACCGTTTTGGTGCTGCGCTACTTCGAGGACCTGCCGGAGGCCGACGTGGCCCGGATCCTCGGCTGCTCGGTGGGGACGGTGCGGTCCACCACGCACCGCTCGCTCGCCAAGCTGCGCGCCCTCGCGCCGGAGCTGTCCGCGCTCGATCCCGGCGCGAACGAACAGCCCGTTTCGTCCCGTGACTTCTCGCCTGTGGAGGTACGACCGTGAACATGGATCAGCTCGTACGCGACGCCCTGCGCGAGCAGGCCGCACAGGCCACGACAGCGCCGCCCGACTTCGCGAACCGTGTGCTCGCGGTCCGGCGCCGCCGCAGGAACAGCACCATCGCCGGTGCCGCCCTGGCCACCGCCGTGGCCGTCGCCGTCGGGGTGGCCGGGCCGGCCATGAACGACGGCAAGGACGAGCCGAAGCTCGCCAGCCAGCTGGACCGGAGCGACATCATCGCCCACCCGGACCAGACGCCGCCGCGCGACCTGATCGCCGCGGGGAGCACCGCGCTGGCCGCGTACTACACCCAGGCCACCGTCAAGGAGACCGCCGACCGGGGTGTCTCCAAGCGCACTTACCACCTGCTGAACCAGAAGACCGGCAAGTACGTGAAGACCACCAAGTGGTCCTTCCTCGACGTCGCCCCCGGCATGCGCACCGCCGCCGTCCTGGAACAGGGCCTGCCCGCCAAGCGCATCGGTCTGCTCAACCTGCTCACCGGCGAGGTCGAGCGCTGGATCCCGGTCGACCGGGGCGTCGCGGGCGTCGAGTTCTCGCCCGACGGCAGCAAGCTGGTCGCGACGACGTACAGCAAGAACCCCGATCTGAGGTTCCGGCAGGACCGCGACGCGGACGGCGACGACAATCCGAACGACTGGATGCCGGATTACCAGAAGTCGGACCGGACCGGCTTCTACGTCATCGACGTCGGCTCCGGCGAGGGCTCCTGGAGCCAGGTCGCGGTCCCGGAGGACGACGAGGGCTTCGGCATCGGGATCAACGTCCGCGAGGACTTCGCCTTCAGCGAGGACGACAAACTGGTCTACTCCCGGGTCGCTTCGAATCCCGGCAGGCAGTACTACGACTTCGAGGGCAACGAGGCCGCCGTGCCGGAGAAGGAGAAGCACCTGAGGTACGTCGAGGCCGGCCTGTCCCCGAACGGCAAGCTCGCGGCGGGCGACTTCGCGGGCGGTGCCAAGACGACGGCCTCCTGGATCAACGACCCGGTCACCGGCAAGCACCTGCACAAGATCCGCGGCCAGCAGCTGCTCGCCTGGGTCGACAACAAGCGGCTCATCGCCTGGGACATCGCGCAGGGCGACAACGAGTTCCACAACGGGCTCGTGCTCGTCACGATCGGCAGCGACAAGACCGTTCCGCTGAGCGGCTCCCGCAAGGGGAACGACGGCGCGGACGGCCGCTGGCAGCCGGTCTTCGCCACACGCTAGGCAGCTGTTCCTGGGAGTCGTTCCAGACAGCCACCAGGCGCCGGACGGCCACCAGGCGCCGGAGGCCGCCGGTCAGGCAGCCGCCAGCCGCTCGTACTCCGCAAGCAGCCCGCGGGCCTCCTCCAGGCCCGCGGGCAGCAGCGGTGCCCGCATCGGACCCGAGGGCCGGCCGAGCGCGGCAAGCAGTGCCTTCGCGGTGACCGCGCCGGGCAGGCCGGACGCCATCATCAGCTCGATCAGGGGCAGGGCGCGGCGCTGCGCCCGGGCGGCCCCGTCCGTGTCGCCCGCGTCGAACGCGTCCAGGATCGAACGCAGTTGGCGCGGGGCGGCGTTGGCGACCGTGCTGACGAACCCCGTGCCGCCCACCGCGTACAGCGGCAGGATGAACTCCTCGCATCCCGCGTAGTACGCCAACTCCGTGCGGGCCAGTACCCGTTGGCTGCCGAGCAGGTCGTACGCGCAGTCCTTGACGCCCGCGATCCGCGGATGGTCCGCCAGCCGCAGCATGGTCTCCGGCTCGATCCGGACGCCGGTGCGGCCCGGGATGTCGTACAGCATCACGGGTACGCCGACCGAGTCGGCGATCGCCCAGAAGTGCGCCTCGACGGCGTCCTGCGGGGGCCGGCTGTAGTAGGGCGGGATCACCAACAGGCCGTCCGCGCCCGCCTTTTCGGCCGCTCGGGCCAGCTCCGTGGTGTGCGCGGTGTCCGCGGTGCCGACGCCCGCCGTGACCTTGGCCCGCCCGGTCACGGCCTCCACCACGGCCCGGACCAGGTCCGCCTTCTCGGCGTCGCTCGTGGTGGGGGACTCGCCGGTGGTGCCCGACAGGACGATGCCGTCGCAGCCCTCGTCCACGAGGCGCTCGGCCAGGCGCTGGGCACCGTCGAGGTCCAGGGCTCCGTCGGCGGCGAAGGGCGTGATCATCGCGCAGACGGCGCGGCCGAAGGGGGCGGGGCGTGCGGGCGTGCCTGAGGTCATGTCTGCAGTGTCGGTGCGAAATCGGTGAAGCTCCACTTAATTCTGCTTCAGGGTATCGGTTAGTAGTGCTACGGATAGCGGGGAGGGTAGTGCAGGCACTAGTGCCAACTCCCGTGGGAATGGGCCACGATGGTGGCAGTCGCAAGGTCCGTCACGTGGACTCATGTGGAGGTCGTCATGAGGCTGGGCAAGGCAGTCGCCACCGGTTACGCCGAGGAAGAGCCGCTCTCGTACGAGGCCCCGGAGCCGGAGAGCGAACCCGCGGCGCGTGATACCGAGGCCGCGGAAGCGATATCCGTCGAGGCCCGGACAGAGGTTCCGGCCACCCGATGAGGCACCGGCTCCCCGAGGAACGACCCAAGGAGCCGCCCACCGGATTCAAGATCGCCCACCCGATGCTGTCCCAGGACGGCACCCGCGCGGGCTTCACCGGCGTCTCGCTCGGCGCCGCGCTGCCGTACGGCGTGCTCGACGAGGCCCGCTGCGTCTACGGCCGCAGGCACCGGGCCCCGCACCGGCGCTGCGACTGCGGCTTCCACTGTGTGCATGAGCGCGCGGAGGCGGAGGGGTTGCTGTGCACGGCCGAGCACCGCAAGGCCGTACTGCTCGAAGTGGCGGTCCTCGGCGCCTACATCCGCTTCGAGCGGGGCTTCCGGTACGCCCGTCAGCGCGTGCGTTCCGTCACCGTCGGGCCGTGCGCGTGCGGCGCGACGGCGGTGGTCCTCGCCGATGCGGGGTGGGGCCGGGCGGGCTGGCGGGCGCTGGAGGCGGCGTGCGTGGGGTGTGCGGTGGGGCGCGTGCCTGACGGCATTGCTTCGTTGACGGCGGTGGGGCTGCCCCGGTTCGGACAGCTGGGCGGCGAGGGGGTGCGGGTCGGGGCCGCGGCCGGTGCCGGGCCGATGGAGCCGGCCGGGACCGAGGACATGGGTGTGCCCGAGCTGCGGGCCGAGGCGGCGCTGCTGCAGGCCAGACTCGACTGGTTCCAGGGGCAGTTGGCGCGACTGACAGGAAGGGAGGGGCGATAGGGGCGGGCCAGGGGAAGCCTTGAGGGGCAGCTTGCGGTGTTTTGTCGTCTGGCATGATCAGGGCGGGCGCGGCAGGGCCAAGAGTGAGAGGCACTGCTGCAATGAGCAAGGAACAGAGGGTCGCCCTGGTCACCGGGTCCTCGTCGGGCATCGGGGCCGCAGTGGCCCGACGGCTGGCGGCCGCGGGAGTGCGGGTGGTGGTCAACTCCGCCAACTCCGTGGAAGCGGGCGAGAAGCTGGCCGCCGACCTGCCGGACGCGGTCTACGTCCGGGCGAACGTGGCGGACGAGGCCGACGCCAAGCGGCTGGTGCAGGCTGCCGTGGACACGTACGGGCGGCTCGACATCCTCGTCAACAACGCCGGGATCACGCGGTTCATCGACCACGGCGACTTCGAGGCGGCGAGCCCCGAGGTGTGGCGGGAGATCAACGAGGTCAATGTCATCGCGGCCTGGCAGACCACGGTCGCCGCGATCGAGCACCTGAAGGCGGACGGCGGCGGCAGCGTCGTCAACGTGTCCTCGCAGGCGGGCATCTACGCCAACGGCAGCTCCATCCCGTACGCCGTCAGCAAGGCCGCGCTCAACCACATGACGCGGCTGCTCGCCAAGCAGCTCGGCCCGGTCGGCGTCCGGGTCAACGCGGTGGCGCCCGGACTGATCGACACCCCCTGGTACAACGGCCTCGAAGGCATGGACAAGGCGATGGAGGAGGTCGCCGAGCGGCTGCCGATGCGCCGGGTCGGCACGGCGGAGGACATCGCGGAGGCGGTCTGCGATCTCGCCAACGCCTCGTACATCACGGGCGAGGTGCTGCTCGTGGACGGCGGTGGGCACCTGCTGTGACGGGTGCGCGCGTGCCTGCCTGCTGTGTGACGGCTGCGTGCGCCTGCCTGCTGTGTGTGACGGGTGCGCGCGTGCCCGGCCGCTGTCTGCAGCCGGTGCTCGCGTGCCCGCCGTCGGCTTCGGCGGGCACGCGCTCAGGCGTCAAGCAGGCGTCTGCCACTGCTGGTTGGCGCCGCCGTGGCAGGCGTAAAGGACGAGGCGGGTGCCGTCCGTGCTGTTGCCGTCCGCGGCGTCCAGGCACTTCCCCGTCGCCGGGTTGACCAGGGCGCTGCCGTCGCGCTGCCACTTCTGGGCGGCGGCGCCCGAGCAGGTGCGCAGCTGGATGTCCGTGCCGCTCACCGTCAGGCACTTGAACAGGGCGCGTACGGTTCCGTCGCCGGCCCGCACCCAGTTCTGGTGGTTCCCGCCGGAGCAGCCCCACAGCACGATCGGGGTGCCGTCCGCGGAGCCGCCGCCGCTCACGTCGGCGCACTTGCCGCCGATGCCCGTGATCGAACCGGAGGAGGAGTTGCCGATGCCGTCCTCGTGCGTGCTGTAGCCGCCGGACGAAGTGACCTTGGCGGAGGTGGTGCAGGTGGAGCTGGTGGAGGTGGAGGTGATCGAGGCGGTCACACTCGCGCCGGCCGTGGAGACGCCGGTCGGGACGTCGAAGCGGGCCTTGGAGTAGGGCTCGTCCAGGCAGGTCGCGGCGTTGTTGTTCCAGTCGAAGTACTCGACCCAGTCGACCATTCCGGACGCCGAGATCCGGGAACCGGCGCCGGTCTGCAGGGAGCCGAGGACGAAGGAGGAGCCGGTGGTGGTGTCGGTGATGGTCGCCTTGTACCAGCCGTCGCCGTCCGGGGAGAGGCGGTAGCGGTAGCCGTGCCCGGCGGCGAAGGCCTGGTGGTAGCGGCAGGTGTAGCCGGTGCCGCCCTCCTCGAAGGGCTGGCAGTAGGTGCCGCCGGAGCCCGGCCGGGCGGCCGTGGCGTCCCAGAGGGAGAAGAGGAACATGCCGGTGCCGGTGCGCCAGCGCTGCATGCCGACGTAGCCGCCGACGCTGTTGGTGAAGCCGAACTGGTGGGCCCAGTAGACGTTGCCGCGTCCGGGGTCGCTCTGGACGGTGGTGCCGAAGGTGGCCTCGGTGAGCGCCGAAGTGCCGGAGGGAAAGCCGTAGTTGGTGTAGGTGCCGGGGGTCTGGCCCGCGGCCTGTGCGGGGGAGGTGAGGCCGAGGGTGGCGCAGAGGGCAAGGGCGGCCGCCACGGCCAGGGTTCTGAGTCTGCTGAGGGGGTGGTGCATGTGTGCCTCCATCGTCGGACCGGGACGAGCGGACGAGCAGTACATGGACCTTTCCTGTCACTCAGCGTGCGGGCGCCCGTACCGGAACGGCATGGATTCTCGGCACGGCTTGATGGACTCTTGGCGCATGAAGCCCCAGCACACGCAGCCGGATCCGCACCCGCACCCGTACACGCGCTATGTGGCCATCGGCGACAGCCAGACCGAGGGCATCGGTGACGGCGATGAGGTGAACGGCTATCGGGGCTGGGCCGACCGGCTCGCGGAGCTGCTCGCTGCCGCCAACCCCGGTCTGACCTACGCCAATCTGGCCGTACGCGGGCGGCTCGCGGCGCAGGTGAAGGAGGGGCAACTGGCCCCGGCCCTCGCGCTGAAGCCGGATGTCGCCACGGTCGTGGCCGGGATGAACGACCTCATCCGGCCCGGCGCCGACCCGGCGAGGATCGCTGCCGACGTCGAGGAGATGTGCGCCGAACTCGCCGCGTCCGGCGCCCGCGTGGCCACCGTCACCTACCCCGACCTGGGCCTGATCGCCCCGGCGGCCAGGCGCCTGGTGCCTCGCGTGGTCGACTTCAACGCCCGGATCAGGGACATGGCGGAGCGGCACGGCATCGCGCTGGTCGACACGTTCCCGCATGTCTCCACCACCGACGCGCGGGTGTGGAGCAGCGACCGGCTGCACGCCAGTCCGTACGGGCACGCCCTCATCGCGTCCGCCATGGCCGACGCTCTCGGCCTGCCCGGGCACGCGGACTGGGCGAAGCCGTTGCCGCCGCTCGCGCCGGTGCCGACGTGGCGGGCCGGGGTCACCGAGGTGCGCTGGGTCGCCGGCTTCATGGGGCCCTGGATCTGGCGCCGGATCAGGGGCCGTTCGTCCGGTGACGGCCGCAGCGCGAAGCGGCCCGAGCTGGGGCCTGTCACGCCAGTGGGGCCCGGCGCCTGAAGCGCCGGACCCCTGAGCCGCGTAACGACAGTGGCTACGGCTCGAAGCGCAGCACCTGCGGGTCGTGGTCGCTGTTCTGGTCCGCGAACTCGGCGTTGATGTGCACGCTGTCGTAGGCGAAGTCGTCGATCGAAGGGCTCGTCAGGATCTGGTCCAGGACCTGCGAGTTGCCCTGGAAGACGTACGAGTAACGCTCCGGCCTGGGCAGCGACTTGACCGCCGCGCGCAGGGCGCCGCCGTCGGTGAGCGCCTTGGTCGTCGCCGAGAACTCGAAGTCGTTGATGTCACCGAGGACCACGACGTCCGCGCTCTTCTGGACCTTGAGGATGCCCTTCACGAAGGCGTTCACGGCCTGCGCCTGCAGCAGCCGCTTGGCCTCGGAGGAGCGGGTCGGCGGCTGGTGGTGCGAGACGAGGGACTCGTCGCCGCCCTTCGAGCCGAAGTGGTTGGCGATCACGAAGACCTTGCGGCCCCGGAAGGTGAACTCGCCCGCGAGAGGCTTGCGGCTGTCCGCCCAGGCGGCGTTGGCCGGGTCGATGCGGCCGGGCGAGTGGGTGAGCGCCGCGCGTCCCTGGGCACGTACGACACCGGTCGCCGTGGTCGCGTCGCCGGGGGCGCGGTCGTTGAAGGAGACGCGCTCGGGGTTGAAGAGGAAGACCTGGCGGATGTTGCCGCCGGGCTCGCCGCCGTCCTTGTTGTTCTCCGGGTCGACCGTCCGCCACTCGTAGCTCGGGCCGCCCGCCGCCGCGATCGCGTCGGTGAACTTCTTCAGGGTCTCGCCGGCGGCGACCGTGCCGTCGTTCGTGGCGCCGTTGTTGTCCTGGATCTCCTCCAGGGCGACGACGTCGGGGCTCGCGAGGTTCGTGACCACGGCGGCCGCCAGCGCGTCGAACTTCGCCTGCGGGTCCTTCGGGTCGAGGTTCTCGACGTTGTACGTCGCCACCGCGAGCTCGTCCCGGTCCTGCTTGCGGGTCTTCTCGGGGGCCAGGCCCTTGTCGGTGAGCGTGCCGAGGGTGCGGGCGGCGAGGGTGTAGCCGCCGAACTGGTTGAAGTCCAGGGGCCCTTCGGTCGGACCCGACAGGACATCGCCGACGTCGGCCTTCGGGAAGGGCTGCTCGGCGATCGGCGTCAGCGACTGGATCTGCAGGCGCCCGGTGTTCTGCGCGGTGTAGGAGTTGTAGAGCGTGCCGCCCCGGCGGGTGGGGTGCTCGCCCGGCTTCACCGTGACCCACAGCTCGGAGTAGGGGTCGGTGGCGCCGACCACGCGGGAGGTGCCGATGCGGACGTTCATGCCCTCCAGGGACTCGTAGAAGTCCAGGGCGTACGCCGACGGGTTCAGCGGCAGCTTGTTGACGCTGCCCCCGTCGGCCGGGTCGCCCGCGGACGTGTACGCGGCGGGCACGGACTTGGCGTCGATCACGGCCGACTTGGGCAGGGCGTTGCCCGACGACTCGACCGTCACGGTCGGCTTGCTGATCTGGGTGATCGACTGGTTGCCGGAGTTGGTGCCGCCCGGGACGTACTCGCCGACCGTGCCGGTGACCCGTACCGCATCGCCCGTCTTGACCGTGGGCGCGGTGGAGGTGAAGACGAAGACGCCCTCGCTGGTCGCGGGGTTGTCGTCGGCCGCGGCGTCGGCGGACTGGATCCAGAAGCCGCGCGAGCCGTAGGTGCGTACGCCCGTCACGATGCCCGACACATCGCTGACCTGCTGGCCGGCGAGCGGCGACAGGCGGGTGCTGCCCTGGATGTCATGGATGCCGACCTCGGCGGCCGAGGCGGAGCCGGCCGAGGTGGCGGCGAGCAGCCCCGCGGCGAGGGCGGTGGTGACGACGGTCGCGACAGCGGCAGAGCGAGGGACGCGGGGAGCTATTCGGGGTGGCATCGAGCACTCCGGGAGGTGAGTGAGGGTGAAAGGAGGTGGTGGTGCGGTGCGGTTCCACGTGGTGCGGTGCGGTTCTACGCGCGTCAATCTCTTGCTTGAGCAGGGGAGTTGTCAAGGGTCGGTCGGTGTACGCCGTCTGACGGGTACATGAACCGGGCCGTGTGGGGTGAAATCCGTCTACGCTGGGCGGTCTCGGGGAGGTGGGGTGCACTTCCGCGTCGTTCGGTGCGTGCTCTCGGCGTGCCGGCCGGAGGCCCTCGTGCTGGAGTACTTGGGTCTTCGGTCGGTGCGGCGAGAGCACGTGCCGGGCGGCGTGGGAGTGTGCCCCACTTCCCCGAGACCGCCCAGGCCCCGCCCGACCCCGAGTTTCGCCGAGGAGAACCCAGCAGATGTCCTCAGAACGCTCCACCCTGCCGCCGGTGCGGCTGCCTTCCGAGGCGGAGCTGGCGCGGGACGCGCTCGCCAGCCCGCTGCTCGCCCGCGCCGTGCGGCTCGCCCGCTGGGCGGGCCCGGACACCCGGGTCGGCGCGGGCGGCGAACTAGTCGACGAGCAGCTGCCGGCCGCGGCCGAACTGCTCGGTTTCGGCCCGGACTCCGAGGAGCACGAGGACGGACCCGCGTACGCCGGCGAGGCGTGGCGGGTCGCGGTCGACACCGGTCTGGTGGAGATCGTCGACGGCGAATCCGCGGAATCCGCAGAAGGTGCGGATGAGGAGGACGCCGAGGGCACGGTCAGCCAGGGCGAGGAGCTCGCGCTGATCACGGCGGGCAGCCCCGAGGACGTCCTCGACATCTGGCTCGGCGCCCTCGACACCGTGCTCGCCGACGCGAGCGTGCCCGACCTCGGCGACCTGGTCGACGCCATCCAGGAGGGCGGCGAGCTCGACCTCGACGCGCTCGGCTGGGACCCGGAGGCCGAGGCCGACTTCCTGGAGGGCGTGCTCGGCAACCTCTATCTGCTCAGCGTCAGCGAGGGCGGCGCGGGCGACGAGCCGGTGCCGCTGCCCGCGCTCGCCGCGTCGATGATCATGCCCGACGACATGGGGGAGCCCACCGACGACGTCCTGGAGCAGGTGTCGGACGCGATGATGCGGCTCGACGACCAGTTCCGGATCCTTGAGCCGGTGGGGCTCGTCGAGTTCAAGCCGGTCGACGAGGAGCTGATGGCCGAGGCGGGGGAGGAACCGGCGCCCCCGGTCGACGACGAGGACATCACGCGGTACGGCATGGTGCGGCTGACCCCGCTCGGGCTCTACGGCATCCGGGCGCGGATGCTGGAGGCCGGGCTCGACGCGCCGGCGGTGGGCGACCTCGCGGAGAAGGGCGCCGATGTCCTGCTCGACGCGACCGCGGAGTTCCCGCAGCCTGCCGCGCAGGCCGAGACCGAGTTGTGGCTGACTCGTCGTGAACCCCTGGCTGCCGCACGGGAGTTGCTGTCCGCCGCACGGGGCTCGGACGAGGCTGCGCCGTTGCGTCGGCTGCGGTGTCAGCAGGCGCTGTCCCTGGTCGGCTCCGACGCCGAGCCCGCGCTGCGGGAGGTGCTCGACGATGCCGAGCTGGGCGGGCTTGCCCGGGTGTGGCTCGCCGAGCAGGGGGCCTCGGACGTGCCGCCGCCCGATGAGGCGATGGTGTACTGGCTGACCGTCGACACGATTGCGGCGCAGCTGGCGGTGGAGGGCAATTCGGACGAGCTCCAAGGGTTGGTCGAGGGCTTGTCGCAGCAGAACGCCGGGTTCTTCGAGGCTGCGTGGCGGGTCGAACATCCGGCCACGGCCGAGGTGTTGGAGGCGATGGGGCGGCTGCACCCCGACAAGAAGGTCGCCAAGGAGGCGCGTAAGGCCGCGTTCAAGGCCCGGTCCCGGCAGGGCTGAACAAGGTTGGCCGGAGCCCTCGCAGGCTCCGGCCAACCTTCATGTGCGGATCACGCTCAGCGAGCGCAGCGTCTCAGCACTCATACCTCGTCGTGTGCTTGAACGACGACGTGGACCCGTCGAAGCCGTAAGTACCCCGGTAGGCCGGCGGGTTCTGGTACTCGCCCACGATCGTGATCGTGTTGGCGCAGGACCCCTGCCCGGCCCGCTTCGCGTCCAGGCGGATCGTCTCGCCGACGAAGCCACCGGTGATGTCCCACGGAGCGCCGCAGATACCGGCCGTGATCCGGCCGCCCGTCACCACGTGCGGGTAGGTGTTCGGGTTGTACTTCACCTCGATGGTGAAGGTCGTCGCGCCGTTGTGCAGCGTCAGCTTGGAGTCCGCTGACACCGACTGGTCGGTGATGTCCAACTGCTGCGTGGCGAACGCCTCGTCACGCGTCTTGACCTCGGCGCCCTGGGGGTTGTGGAAGCGGTGCTCGGCGCGGGTCTGACCCTTCTGCTTACGTGCCTGAGTGGTCATGGTGCCTCCTTCCTGGGTTACTCGCGTCAGGCCAGCTGCTCGGAGATCTCGACGCGCAGCAGCGAGCGGACGTTCTCGATGTGGTTGCCCACGGTCACGACCGAGGAGCCCGCGAAGAGCAGACCGAGCGCGACATTGTCCTGCGAGGTGATCAGCGAACCGGAGTCGCCGCCCGCGGAGATGTTCGTGGTGAGGATCTGGTCCTTGAACCGGGCCGTCCCCGCCGTGCCGTAGTTGACGTCGATGGTCGCGTCGACCGCGATGATCCGGCCGAAGCTGATGTTGGTGGTCCGGCCGGTCTTCTTCACCAGGTCGCCGACCGCCACATTGGCCTTGCGCCGCCAGGCGCGCGGCGCGCCGCTGAAGTACTGCTCACGCGTGGCGTCCTGGAAGTCGACGGACGCGAGGGCCGCGTCCACCACGTTGTTCTGCCGCTCGAGCGGAATCTGCGGCGCGAACTGGATCGTGATGAACCTCTCCAGCGTGCCGATCCGGTCGCCCGGGTCCTGCCCGCCGTCGAACACACCGGGCTGCACGATCGAGCTGCCCAGCTGCGCCCGGTTGGAGTCGGCGAGCACGTGGTTGTTGGAGAGGATGTAGAACTTCGACGGCACGCCGAGGCCGGAGCCCGGCGGGTCGACGGTGGCGCCCGGCAGGAAGTCGTACACCACGCTGCCGAGGGTGCCCGCGGTCACGCGTACGTTGCCCACCGAGAAGCCGGAGGGGCACGGACGCATCTTGCGCTTGAGGAGCTGCGGCTCGAACGCGCCGAGCCCGCCCAGCTCTTCGAGCAGCGGCTGCGACAGCTGCGCGAGCTGCTCGGCCACACTGCCATCGGGCTTGTAGGAGCTCTCCTGCTCGGAGCCGGACCTGGCGCCCGGCATCCGCTTGCCCTGGGAGCGCTGGGCCGCGACATGGCCGACCGCGACCACGTCGGTGGGGGTGCCGTCGTCCATCTGGCGCGGGACGACATCCCGCTCCGGAAGCATGGACTCGGGAACCTTCTGGGTCACGAAGACCAGTACGGCCTGTTCACCCGTGGGCCGGCCTTCGACCCACTTCACGCCTTGGCCGAAGCCGACCACGTTCGCGAGCGGCTGCTGGGGCCGCAGGAAGTCGGACATCGCCTGCTGGCGGGAGCTGTCGGTCAGCTGACCGCCGGTGGGACCTCGCATCAGTTCGGGCTGGCTCGTCACGCCAGACCACCTCTTCCCCTACTGCTTGAAGCGCGGGGGTTTCCGCTGAACTCGCAATTCCGGGTGGTTATGTGTCCGGTCGGGCGTTGCGGTTATTTCTCGCCCTGGGCATCGACATGGCCGATCGCGAGCACGCGAACCGGCACGCCTTCGAGTTCCTCGGGAACCACGTCTTCGCTCCGGAGTCGGACACGGGGCACTTTTCGGGTCACGAAAACGATGACTACGTCCTCGCCCGAGTGCTCGTCCTTCCCGGTGCCGACACCGGTTACGTTGGCCAGCTTCATCAGCCGGCCCTCATGGAGGGCGCGTGCCTCATGTGCTTCCACAGGGCTCGCCTCCGCGGTATTTCCGGTGTAGCCCCTGTCTATTGCCGCCCGCAGGGTAGGTCAAGGCATTCTGCACTAAATCTTCGTTTTATAGAGGATCCACGCCTGTTGACCTTATTTACGAAGATTCTTCATGGGGCGGCTGAGGGGCTTTGAGGGTCAAGTACGCAGATGCGAAGCACCGTTGAGGTCGAGCACAGCGCCCGAGGACCACTCCGCCTGCGGCGAAGCCAGCCACAGCACCGCCGCCGCGATCTCGTCCGCGCCCGCCACCCGCCCGAACGGCGACTGCGCCCGGATCGCCGCGCCCTCCGCCCCGCTCAGCCGATGAGCGACCCGCTCGGTGTCGAAGAACCCCGGCGCGACGGACGCGACCCCGATCCCGTACGGCGCGAGCGAGACCGCGAGGGACTGCCCCAGCGCGTGCACCGCCGCCTTCGTCGCCCCGTACGCCGGGTGGTCCGGCTCCCCGCGGAAGGCGCCGCGCGAGCCGATGTTGACGATGCGGCCGCCCGTGCCCTGCTCGATCATGCGGCGCCCCGCGAGATGGCTGAGATTCGCCGTGGCGAGGAGATTGACCGAGACGTGCTGCTGCCAAAGCGCCGCCCACTCCTCGTACGGTGTCTCGGGCAGCGGGTGCTTGATGTTCACGGCCGCGTTGTTGACCAGTACGTCGATGCCGCCGAGCCCCGCCGCGGCCGCGTCGGCGACCTGCCGGGCGCCGGCCGGGTCCGACAGATCCCCGCCGACCAGCACATGCCCGTCCCCGGTCAGGGACGCCAGGGTCTCCTCCGCGTCCTCGCGGCGCGAGCCGAAGTGCACGGCGACCCGGTCCCCGTTCGCGGCGAAGGCCTGCGCGACCGCGCGCCCGAGCCCGCGCGAGGCGCCGGAGACGAGAACACGGCGGCCGGAGGCGGCAAGAGGGTGGCGGACGGGCGGGGGAGTCGGCACTGTCATGGAAGCAAGCCCCTTGATGTCGTACGTCGTTCAGGTTCCGTTCGTACGCGAGCGGGACCGTATGGCCGCACCGCACCGCAGTCGACGCGCTCTTTTGGCCACTCAGGAGAAACGATGCCGCTCACTCGCAGGGACTTTGCCAGACGATCCGCGCTCACCGGCGCGGGGGTCGCCCTGATCGGTACGGCCGGCGTGCTCGCCACCACCGACGGAGCCCTCGCCGCCGAAGACCCGGCGGCCCCGGAGGACGCTCCCGAAGGCAGCCACGCGGGCCCCGGCTACGGGCCGCTCGTCCCGGACCCGGCCGGCATTCTCGCGCTGCCCGCCGGATTCACGTACAAGATCATCACGTACAGCGGGAAGACCAAGCTGGAGTCCGGCGAGTTCACGCCCTCCAACCACGACGGCACCGCGACCTTCGAGGGCGCCCGCGGGGTGACCCTGCTGGTCAACAACCACGAGCTCAAGGGCCCCCGCGCCAACTGGAAGTACCCCGTCCCGCTCACCGAGGGCCTCGTCTACGACCCGGCCGCGTCCGGTGGTTGCACGGTCGTCGAGGTGCGGCGCGGCGGCGAGGTCGCCGAGTGGGTCGGCATCGCGGGCACGTCGACCAACTGCGCGGGCGGGCGCACCCGTTGGGGCACCTGGCTGACCTGCGAGGAGAACTCCGACCGGGCCGGCAAGAACGGCATGACCAAGGACCACGGCTATGTCTTCGAGGTCGACCCGCACGACCGCCGCGCCAACCGGGACCCCAAGCCCCTGAAGTTCTTCGGGCGTTACGACCACGAGGCCGTCGTCGTCGACCCCAAGCGCGGCCACGCCTACCTCACCGAGGACGCCTCGGGGCCCAACGGCCTGCTCTACCGCTGGGTCCCGCCGAAGGGCTTCGAGCACGGCCGAGGCCAGTACCGCAAGCTCGCCGATGACGCGGGCGTGCTGCAGGCGCCGCAGTGCTTCGACTCGGGCGGCCGCTACGTCGACGACCTCTCGCGCGCCACGAAGATCGGCACGGTGTACGGCGTGGACTGGGTGGACGTGCCCGACCGCGACGCCAAGACCGTGGACGTACGCAAGCAGTTCAAGCCCGGCGAGGTCACCGGCGCCCGCAAGCTCGAGGGCATGTGGTGGGCGGACGGCGGCGCGTACGTCGTCTCCTCGTACGCCCGCGCCGAGAGCCCCGGCACCCCGCACGACGGCCAGGTCTGGTTCTACGACCCGCGCCGCCGGACCCTCACCCTGAAGGTCCTCCTCGGCGTGAACCCCGACCCGTCGAAGGACGGCGCCTTCGACGGCCCCGACAACATCACCGTCTCCCCGTTCGGCGGCCTGATCCTGGCCGAGGACGGCGAGGGCGTCTCGCACCTCTTCGGGGCGACGGAGCGCGGCCGCACGTACCCGATCGCACGCAACGACCTGAACATCGGCACCCCGGAGAAGCCCGAGTTCAGCGAGTTCACGGGCGTCGTGTTCTCGCCCGACGGGAAAACGCTGTACGCCAACATCCAGCAGCCGGGGATCATGCTCGCGATCACCGGGCCCTGGAAGAGGCAGCGGTAGTACGCAGTACGCGGTACTTGTCGGGCGCGGCCGCCGGGGGAAAAACCCTTGGCGGCCGCGCCTGTTGGTCTTCTAAAGTCATGGACGTGTCCAGGTGCGAAGGCAGGACCTACTTCCACTCCTAATGGGGAGGTCGCGGGTTCGATTCCCGCCGCCGGTACTCGTGCCGGTGTAGCTCAGTGGCTAGAGCACCTAATGTCGGTTCCGCCGGCCTTGACCTCTGGACGCCACAACTTCATGCATTTCTTGCACCTCCCGGTGCGCTCGGCAAGCGGCTACTTCCTTTCAAGAAATCACGCCGTCGCCAATTTGATCTCGGGAGGCTCAGCTTGGGGGTGCCCGGTGCGCAGGCAGCGGTTACTTCATTTGATCGAAGGGTTGCGGGTTCGAGTCCCGTCATCCGGCCACGGGCCGGTGTAGCTCAATCGGTAGAGCATTCGGAAAAGTCCGTCGCCGACTTTGATCTCGGGCACCCCCATGCCGAAAGCCTCCCCTGTCTCTCATCGGCTCAATGAATTCGGGGGAATTCTCATGGCACGCTTCAACACCAAGTTCCGTACGATCAAGGGTCGTTCGCGGATCACGTCGACCGGCACAACGCTCCGCACTTTCGAGGGCGGCCGCGGTGTCGAGCGTGACGCACGTTCCGAGCTCTTCCTGCTGGCGGTCGCCAACTTCGTCTCGCAGAAGACCTTCTACGAGTCGGGCGAGACCCGCGACGACCGCTTCGCGACGCTCGTGCGCGAGCTCGCCGTCGAGGACCCCGAGTGGACCGCGGGCCTGCTCGGCTGGCTGCGCGGCGACGGGAACATGCGGACGGCCTCGCTGGTCGGTGCCGCCGAGTACGTAAAGGCGCGCCTGGACGCGGGAGTTGACGCAGGACCCAGCAACCGCCAGGTCATCGCCTCCGTGCTGCAGCGCCCGGACGAGCCCGGCGAGCTGCTCGGCTACTGGACGTCGACGTACGGCCGGAGCGTGCCCAAGCCCGTCAAGCGCGGCATCGCGGACGCGGTCCGTCGCCTCTACCACGGCAAGTCCCTGCTCAAGTACGACACGGCCTCCAAGGGCTACCGCTTCGGCGACATCCTCAACCTGGTGCACGCCGCGCCCGACCCGGACAAGCCGTGGCAGGGCGAGCTCTTCCAGTACGCCCTCGACCGTCGGCACAACCCGGACACGGCCGTGCCGCCCGCGTCGAACCGTGTGCTCACCGCGCACCGCGAGCTGATGGCGGTGCCGGTCGAGGAGCGCCGCGCGATCGTGACCGCTCCCGACGGGGCGGCGCGGCTCGCCGAGGCGGGGATGACCTGGGAGGCCCTGGCGGGCTGGCTGCAGGGGCCGATGGACAAGGCGGCGTGGGAGGCCGTGATTCCGAGCATGGGGGCGATGGCGCTCGTACGGAATCTGCGGAACTTCGACGAGGCCGGTGTCTCGGACGCGGTGGCGGCGCAGGTCGCGACCAAGATCTCGGATCCGGAGCAGGTCGTACGTTCCCGGCAGTTCCCGTTCCGCTACCTGGCCGCGTACCAGCACGCGCCCTCGCTGCGCTGGGCGTACCCGCTGGAGCAGGCGCTCGGCCACTCGCTGGCCAATGTGCCCGAGCTGCCGGGGCGGACGCTGATCCTGGTGGACCGGTCGGGCTCGATGTTCTTCTCGCGGGTCTCGGAGCGGTCCGAGCTCACCCGGGCGGACGCGGCCGCGGTCTTCGGGGCGGCGGTGGCGATGCGGGCGGAGCGTGCCGAGCTGGTGCAGTTCGGATCGACCAGCTCGTCGGTGACCTGCCGCAAGGGCGAGTCGGTGCTCAAGGTGCTGACGCGCTTCGGCGACCTCGGCGGCACCAACACCACGGAGGCGGTGCGCCGCTTCTACGACAAGCACGACCGGGTGCTGATCGTCACCGACGAGCAGTACGCGCCGAGCACCTACGGGGACCCGACCCAGCAGGTGCCTGCGGACGTCCCGGTCTACACCTGGAACCTGGCCGGATACCGGGCGGGTCACGGGGAGTCCGGGAAGCCCAACAGGCATGTCTTCGGGGGGCTTTCGGATGCGGCGTTCCGGATGGTTCCGCTCCTGGAGAGCGGTCGGAATGCCGACTGGCCCTGGGTCCGTTGAGTTGAGCGGTTGAGCAAGTGGGGCAGGGGTGCCCGTCGTCCACGGGGGTGGCGGCGGGCGCCCCTCCTTGCTGTCCGTGGTGTCAGATCGCCAGCGTGCGGATCAGCTTGCCGCGCCGGAAGTCCCGTGATTCCACGGTGAGTTTGCCGTCCGCGGAGACCAGGACGCGCAGGCCCTGGGACTCCGCGCCGGAGAGCGCCTTCTCGCCGCCGTTGCCGTCGGGGCCGAACATGGTCTGGATGAAGCCGGTGTTGACCACCGTGAAGCCGGCCGGGTCGCCACCGGCGACGATCTTCTTGGCGGCCCAGTCGGCGCGGCCCAGGTCCCAGTGGGTGTGGCCGGAGAAGAAGACCACGTTCTTGTGCTGCCCGAGGATGGTGAGCAGCTCGGTCTCGTCGACGAAGTCCTGGTCGTAGAAGCGGGCCTTGTCCGCGCCGGTGCTGCCGGAGACGGAGCCGGGCAGCACGTGATGGCTGAAGACCAGGACGTACGGTTTGTCGGCGTGCGACTTCAACGTGCTGTCCAGCCAGCTCAGTTGGGAGGCGCCGAGGGTCACGAAGGGCGGGTTCGTGCCGTTCACGGCGGGGGCCGTCGTGCCGATGAAGAGCAGCGGCAGACCCGCGGCCGTCGTCTGCGAGTACACCTCGGGCATGCCCGTGTACCGCAGGAACCGGTCGACCTGGGTGTCGAACGGGTCGGAGTTGTACTGCTCGTGGTTGCCGAGCGCGGCAAGCACCCGCTCCGGGTGAGCGTGGTCGGCGAGGGTGCCGTACAGGTCCTCGTACTGCTGCTGCGTGCCCTGCGCCACCAGGTCACCGGCGATGACGAGCGCCTGCGAGGTGCCGAGCGAGGCGAGGTTGTCGAGCGCCTTGCCGAGGTCGCCGAGGTCGCCCTGGACGTCGCTGATCACGTCGAGGGTCGCGGCCGGCGCGGCGGGCTTCGGGCGGGCCGCGGCCTGGGCGGCGGTGAGGCCGGCGAGCGGGACGGTTGCCAGGGCGAGTCCTGAGGCGGTGAGGAAGGTTCGGCGGCTGGTTCCGTTGCTGATCCTACGGGTGGGGGGAGTCATGGGGCGCAAGGTAACTCCCGCTGGGTGACGGGTCCTTGGACTTCGCGTGGCCGGTTGTTGGACTGTCGGAGATTGCTCCCTGAACGAAGGCCCGGTGAACGGGCGTACGTTGCCGGGGTCGCCTCACCGCAGCGCCGCCCGCACCCCCGCCAGGTCCGCGTCCGACGCCAACCCCGCGTGGTAGAGCCGTAGTTCGCTCGCGCCAAGCTCCGCCGCCCGGGCCGCGTCCTTCGCCAGCGTGGCCGGGCTGCCGCCCATCCCGCTCACCACCGTGAGGTTGGCCGCGATCACCTTGCCTTCCACGCCCTCGGCGGCGAAGGGGGCGAGGAGGCCGGGGGAACCCGTGCAGGGCACGACCACACCGTCCGCCAGGGACAGCACATGCCCCGGCACGACCCCGGCGTTCGCCCCGCAGTGGTGGGCCACCGGGTCCGCGTGCAGCAGCACCTGGAAGCCCTCCGGTGCGGCGGCGCGTACGGCCGCGACCGCCGCGGCCTGCAGGGTCTGGGCGGTGCGGACGCGGAACTCCAGGGTGGCGGCGGCCAGTTCCTCGCCCAGAAGCTTCTCGACGGGCGAGTCCGGCGGGACCGCGCCCTGCCACAGCGGCTCCAGCGCGCGGCGCACGGACGACGCCAGGTCGGCGGGGTCGAGTCCAAGGGACGTATATCCGTCCGCGCAAGCCCCGCAGAAGCACAGCGACATCAGGTACTGGCCCGCGTCGCCGAGCCCCACCCCGCCGATCTTGTCGTGGGCGTGCAGATGGGCCAGGCCGTACCAGCCGCAGGACTCCAGCTCGACGCCCCGCGCCCCCGGCCGGGCGCCCGCCTCCGCCGCCAGCGCGACCAGGTACGCGCGCGTGGCGGCCTGTGCGATGCAGGGGGCCCAGGGGTAGCGGTCGCCGTACGCGTTGACCACGGAGGTGGCCGGATGGTCGGCGCCCATACGGGAGTTGTGGGCGAGGACGACCCACGAGTGGACTTCGAGCCCGGCCTCGACAAGCGTCTCGGCCGCCTCGCCGAAGGTGTCACCCGGGGCCCAGTCCCCAGCCGCGTAAGGCCGCAGTTCCTGGCCCTCCCAACCCTTGCCCGGCGGGTAGAGGACCGAGGCGTGCCCGGCCGTGACGATGCGGTGGCGGGGGTGGCGCGGGGTCAGGGCGCGCGTGGAGTGGTAGGCGGAGGCGAGGGTGACCTGCTGGACGCCGAGGGCGGCGATGCGGGCCGGGGCGGCCGGGTCGCCGACGACGTCCCAGGGGTAGAGGAAGGCGGACGTCTTCACGCTGACTCGCCCTCCGTCAGCAGGGTCCGGCCGTGCTCGACGAGTTCGGCGAGCTGTTTGATCTGGTCGGGGCCCGGCTCGTGCAGCGGCGGCCGCACCTCGCCCACGTCCAGACCGGTGAGGCGGACCCCGGCCTTGACCAGGGCGACCGCGAAGCCGCGGCCCTGGTTGCGCAGTTCGACGAACGGCCGGTAGAAGCCGTCGAGCAGACGGTTCACCGTGGCGTCGTCGCCTTCGCCGAGCGCCCGGTAGAAGGCGAGGGCGATGTCCGGGGCGAAGCAGAAGACCGCCGATGAGTACAGCGTCACGCCGATCCCGCGATAGGCGAGGCCGGTCAGTTCGGCGGTGGGCAGGCCGTTGAAGTAGAGGAAGTCCTCGATCCCGGCCGCGCGCACGGCGCTCACCGTGCGCTGCACCAGGTCGAGGTCGCCGAGCCCGTCCTTGAAGCCGATGATCCGCGGGTGCCGGGCCAGTTCGACGACCGTCTCGGGGGTGAAGACGGCGTTGTCGCGCTGGTAGACGATGACGTCGAGCGCGGTGGCGTCGGCGAGCGCGGTGTAGTGCCGGCGCAGCCCTTCCTGCCCCGCGACCACCAGATAGGGCGGCATCGCGAGCAGCCCGTCGGCGCCCGCCTCTTCGGCGAGTTTCGCGTACGTGATGGCCAGCGCGGTGCCGTAGCCGGCGCCCGCGACGACCGGGACCCGGCCCGCCGCCTCCTCGACCGCCGCCGCGACGCACGCCCGGAACTCCTCGGGCGTCACGGCGTGGAACTCGCCGGTGCCGCAGACGGCGAACACCGCGGCGCCGCCGGCCTCGATCCCCGCGCGCACGTGCGCGCGATAGACGTCGAGGTCGAGCGAGCCGCCCGGTCCGTACGCGGTCACGGGGAAGAACAGCGGTCCGCTGGGGACGCTGAGTCGGGCGGCGAGCGGGGCTGGCGTCACGGGCTCTCCCTGGCAGCGAGCAAAGAGGTACACGTTTCTGATCCGCGTCCATATTTCTGAACAACTCTGGACGCGTTCACGCTAAGGCGGCCCGCGGCCGCAGGTCAAGCGACCGTTCGCCCAACTCACCGGCGGAGTACGGCGTTCCGCAGGACACTTGACCGGGTGCGGCGGCGCTCTCTAGCTTGTCCACGCATGTGAATAGCGGCCACGAATACGGCCGGACCCAGGCTTGAGGAGACCCTGCCCATGCCCGCACCCCGCACCGTCCTGCTCACCGGCGCCGCAGGCGGCCTCGGCACCCTGATGCGGGGGCTGCTGCCGGCCTACGGCTACGACCTGCGGCTGTTCGACGTCACGCCCATCGAGGGCGAGCCCGACGCGATCGCCGCCGACCTCGCGGACAAGGAGGCGCTGCGCGAGGCGGTGCGCGGCGTCGACGCGATCATCCACCTCGCGGGCATCTCCCTGGAAGCCCCGTTCGAGAAGATCCTCAAGGCGAACGTCGAGGGGACGTACAACCTGTACGAGGCCGTACGCGAGGAGGGCGCGGAGCGCGAAGGAGGCGCCCCGCGCATCGTCTTCGCGTCCTCGAACCACGCGGTCGGCTACACCCCGCGCCCGCGCCCCGAGGCCGGCGACCCGCTGATCCCCATCGACGTCCCGCACCGGCCGGACACGTTCTACGGCCTGTCCAAGTCCTTCGGCGAGGACCTGGCCCAGCTCTACTGGGACAAGTTCGCCCAGGAGACGGTCTCCGTCCGCATCGGCTCCTGCTTCATGGAGCCCACCTCCGTACGGATGCTCTCGGTCTGGATGAGCCCCGGCGACGGCGCCCGCCTCTTCCACGCCGCGCTCACCGCCCCGGACGTCGGGCACACCGTCGTCTACGGCTCCTCCGCCAACACCCGCCTGTGGTGGGACCTTTCGACCGCCCGCTCCCTCGGCTACGCACCGCAGGACGACTCCGAGCAGTACGCGGAGAAGCTCATCGCCGAACTGGGCCCCCTGGACGACGCCAACCCGGACCACGCCCACCTGGGCGGCCACTTCTGCACGAACCCGCCGATGTGGCCCTACTAGGCGCGCTGCCCAGTCCTCTTTCCGCCCGGCCCGGGTAATTCGGTTTCCGTCCCGGCCGGGGCTCCGTACGCTCCGGCCCATGCCCCGACCTCACGGCTTCACCTACGACGAGCACGCCGACGGCTCCGTCACCATCACCCACCAGGGCCGCGCGGCGGGGACGCTGCGGGGCGCCCGGGCGGCGAAGTTCCTCGCGGAAGCGGCTTCGGGGGACCAGCAGCTGGTGATGGCGCGCTGGACGGGGGCGTACAAGCACGGGAACGAGCGGGTGGCTCGGCGGCATCCGCGGAATCAGGGCTGAGGGGAAGGGGTGCAAATGGTGCATTCCTGGACCGTGCTCAACTCGGCTCGCAGGTAAGGGAACGGTAAAGCGGGGGTCGTGCGTTACTAGGGGCATGACAGCTATGACCCCCGGCTCGAACATCCCCCTCCCCGTCGCGCGCGTGGCGGTGGACGTCGCCGCTCCGGTGCGGCTCGACGTTTCGGGCCTGCTGCTCACCGCCGATGGCAAGGTGCGCTCCGACGACGACTTCATCTTCTACAACCAGCCGCAGGGACCCGGCGTGACCTACCGCTCCGGCGGGGGTACGGCGCCGGACGCGATCACGGTGGACACCGCGGCCGTGCCCGCCGGCATCGAGAAGATCGTGGTCACCGCCAGCCCGGACGCGGCCGGGCAGACCTTCCAGGGCATCGAGCCCACGGCCACGATTCGTAACGCGGACGACGGCAGCGTGCTCGCCACCTTCACGCCGCCGCAGCTGGGCACCGAGACGGCCCTGGTGGTCGTCGAGATCTATCTGCGCAACGGCGCGTGGAAGGCGCGTGCCGTCGGTCAGGGGTACGCCAACGGCCTGGCCGGGATCGCCACCGACTTCGGCGTCTCGGTCGACGAGCCCGAGGCTCCCGCAGCCCCGGCCCCTGCTCCGGTGGCCCCGCCCGTGCAGGCCCCGCCGGTGCAGGCTCCGCCCGCCCCTGCGGCCCCCCAGGCGGACCCGCGCTCGCTCGCCCAGACCCCGCCGCCGCCCGGCTATGCCCAGACCCCGCCGCCCGGCTATGCGCAGACCCCGCCGCCCCCCGCCCCGCCGGCCCCCGCGGCCGGTCCGGCCCAACCGGGCGGGAAGGTCAACCTGGACAAGGGCCGGGTCAGCCTGCAGAAGAACCAGACGGTGTCCCTGGTTAAGGGCGGCCAACCGCTGCTCTCCCAGGTCAAGATGGGCCTCGGCTGGGAGCCCGCGTTCCGCGGCAAGGACATCGACCTGGACGCCTCGGTCATCGCGTACGGCCCGAACCGCAATCACATCGACAGCTGCTACTTCGGCAAGCTCTCGATCGTGAACGGCGCGATCAAGCACTCCGGCGACAACCTCACGGGCGAGGGCGGCGGTGACGACGAGGTGATCGTGGTCGACCTCGGCCGGCTTCCGCAGGAGGTCAGCGGGCTCGTCTTCACGGTCAACTCGTTCTCGGGGCAGAAGTTCAACGAGGTCGCGAAGGCGTACTGCCGCCTGATCGACGCCGCGACGAACGAGGAGCTCGTCCGCTTCGACCTCACCAACGCCGAGCCGCAGACCGGCGTGATGATGGCCAAGCTCATCAGGCAGTTCAGCGGTGAGTGGGAGATGACCGCGATCGGCGACTTCGTGAAGTCGCGGACCGTGCGCGGCATGGTCAAGCCGGCGGCGCAGGCGCTGTAGGCACGGCCGACGACACGGCTGGTCAAGGGCGGCTTCCGCGTACACGCGGGGGTCGCCCTCAGTCATGTCTGCCCGGGTCAGGCCTGACCGAGCAGCCCGTCCACATCCGTGACCGCGCCCAGCGCTCCGCGCAGCGCCCCGATGCTCATGGCGTGCAGCTCGGCCCGCGAGAACGTGTCGTTCGCCAGCCACTCCACGCACAGCGAGCGGACGAACACCAGCCAGCTCGTCAGCGCCGCCGACACCGTCTCCCTCGCCCTGCCGCGCAGCCCGGTCGCCTCCAGCGTGCGGCGGCGCAGCTCGGACAGCTCGTCGTTGATGATCGCCTGGATCACCGGGTCGCCCGCGAGCACCCGGTTCGCGGCGAGCACCGTGTTCCGGTTCGCGGCGAAGTAGTCGAAGTGGACGTCGAGTCCGGCGGCGAGCTGGTCGAGCAGGGAACCCGACGCGTCGATCCGCGTATCGGCGAGGAGTTGGGCGGAGGCCTGCTCGTAGACCGCCGCGAACAGGACGCCCTTGTTGGGGAAGTAGCGGTAGAGCAGGGCCCGTGAGATGCCGGCCCGCTCGGCGACGTCCTCCATCCGCACGTCCTGGTACGGCTTCGCCGCGAACAGCCGGGATCCGACGTCGAGCAGTTCGTTGCGGCGCTCGGCGGGGTCGAGTCTGCGGCGAGGTCCGGCGGCAGGCGTGGTCACCCCCCAACACTACTTGACGCGTGTCTACTAAGAGCCCTACGGTCGCCTTATTGGACATCTGCCTACTAGGCGAGGGGTGACCGTACGACATGGCGAGGACCAGGCTCCTTCAGTGGCTCTCCTGGATCATGGGGGTCGCCTGCGTGGCGATCGGCGTCGTCCACCTCTGTACGGGCATGGCTTCGGTGCCCGGCGCCGAATCCTCAGGTGTGTCCGGCGCGACGGTGGACAGCCTGGTCCGGTTCTTCAGCGCGATCTTCCTCGGCTACGGACTGGCCTGGATCTGGGTGGCGCGGCAGTCGCCGATCCCCTCGAAGGGGGTGCGCCTGCTCGCCGGGATCTTCCTGCTCGGCGGCGTGAGCAGACTCGCGTCCTGGGCCGCCGAGGGGCGGCCCGACGGGTTCCAGTTGGTCCTGATGGCCATCGAACTCGCCCTGCCCCCGGTCTACTTCTGGCTCTCGACCGCCGGTGAGCGGGAGTCCGCCGCCGGGAAGCGGGAGCCTGTGATGAGTTAGCGGGAGCCTGCGATGAGTTAGCGCGTCCGGCGCGGTCCTACTTCATGAATCCAGAGTGGCAGCGCTCACATAGTTGGAATGTTTCCGTAGATTCATAAATGTGTGAATCTGCTGTACGTTCCTAACTGTGGGGCCTGCCGGTCCCACCCCTCGCCCGGATCATGGAGTTCCCGATGAGCGCCATAGTCACCGCCACGGCCCTCGCCACCGTCTCGTCCGCCGCCTACGCGGGCGCCGCGGTGCTGCAGGAGCGGCTCGCCGCCCGCGCCCCCGCCGGCTCGGCCGCGAAGTCGCTGCTCTCGCGCGGACCCGGCCTCTGCGCGCTCGCCTTCAACGGGATCGGCGCCGCACTGCACGTCGTGGCCCTGCGCTTTGGCCCGCTCTCCCTGGTCCAGTCGCTCGGCATCCTGACCGTCGTGCTCGCCGTGCTGCTCGGGGCGGCGGTGGCACGGCGCCGGACCGGCCGTCATGAGCGGTACGGTGCCGCGCTCGCCACGCTCGGACTCCTGGCCTTCACCCAGACCCTGGCCCCGTCGAGCGCCGCCCGTGCGCTCAGCCTGCCGGCGACCGTGCTGCTCACGTCCGTGATCGCAGGTCTCGCGCTGGCCCTGTCCCGGCTGGTCCACCCCCGCCCGGTGATCACCGGGATCGCCCACGCGACGGCGGCCGGCCTGGTCTTCGCGCTGGGCTCCGTGCTCTCCCAGACCGTCAGCGTGCGCCTCGCCGAGCACGGCCCGCACGCCCTCCTCTCGGCGGCCACCTGGCTGCCGGCCCTGCTGATCGTGCCCGCCTCGTCGATCGGCCTGCTGCTCTCGCAGCGCGCCTACCGCGGCGGCCTGGACGCTCCCCTCGCCACCGTGACCGTGGCCAACCCCGCGGCGTCCGCCGTCATCGGCCTCGTACTCCTCGGCGAGCAACTGCGCGGCGGGGCCGCCCCGTTGCTCGCCGTGGCCGCCGCGCTCGTGGCCGTGGCGGGGGTGGCGCTGCTCAGCCGGCAGGCGGCGGCTGCACAGATGCCGACCGCGCAGACGACGGCCGCACAGACGCCGACCGTGCAGGCGACCGCGGTGCCGGTCCGGCCCGTCGAGTCGAGGCGCGACCCGGCCGAGGCCCGCCTCGTCGTCGCGGCCGTGTGAACGTCCCGGCCGGGGCGATGAGTTTCGGGGACGCCGGGAGTCTGCCTTCGTGAGATACGTACGACAGACGTGTGCGAGAGACGCGTACGCCCCGCAGGAAAGGGAGCCCACCCCATGACCGACGTCCTCGACTTCACCGCCCAGACCCGCCTCGTCGCCCGGCTCGCCGAACACGTCCGCGACGACCAGCTGGCGGGCCCCACACCCTGCCCCGAGATGGCGGTACGCAACCTCCTCGGCCATCTGACCGGCCTCAGCGTCGCCTTCCGCGATGCGGCGCGGAAGGATCTCGGGCCGACCACCGACACCAACCCCGGTGACACGCTGCCGGACATCGACGCCACATGGCGCAGTGAACTGCCCGAGGTCCTGGCCGAGTTGGCCGAGGCCTGGCGCGACCCGAAGGCCTGGGAGGGCGACACCAGGGCGGGCGGCATCGACCTGCCGGCGGCCGTCGCGGGGCAGGTCGCCATGGACGAGCTCGTGCTGCACGGCTGGGACCTCGCCCGGGCCACCGGCCAGGAGTACGCGCCGGACGGGGCGAGCCTCGCGGCGGCACACGCCTTCGTCGCCGCGACCCCCGACGACCCCGCCGCCCGCGGCGGCCTGTTCGGTCCGGTCGTCCCGGTCCCCGACGGGGCGCCGCTGCTCGACCGAGTGCTGGGGCTGAGCGGGCGCGAGCCGGGCTGGACGCCCAGCTAACCTCGCCGCATGGCCCTCACCCTCACCGTCCTCGGCACCGCGGCCCCGCACCCCGGCCCCGACCGCCCCTGCTCCGGCTATCTCTTGGAGGGCGGCGGGGCCAAGGTGTGGGTGGACGCCGGGCCCGGCACCTTCGCCGAGCTCCAGCGGCACGTCCGCCCGGCCGAGTTGACGGCGGTCTGGATCTCCCATCTGCACTCCGACCACTGGGCCGACCTGATCGCCGCCGAGGCCGGGATCGGCGACGGCGGGCTCACCGTCGAGCGGCCCATCCCGCTGTACGCGCCCGCCGGATGCGCCCGGCGCCTCGTCGGGTTCTTCGGGCAGACCGACCCCGACCTGCTCGACCCGGTCTTCGACTTCCGGGAACTCGCCGACGGGCTCCATCTCGACCTGGACGGGCTGCGGCTGACCAGCCGCGCGGTCGACCACGCCGTCGAGGCGTACGGGCTGCGCGCCGAGGCGGACGGCGCGGTGCTCGCGTACTCCGGCGACAGCGGCCCGTGCGACGCCCTGCGGCAACTCGCCGAGGGCGCCGACACGCTGCTCTGCGAGGCCTACCTCGACCGGCAGGACGCGAGAGGCGTCCACCTCACGCCCGAGGACGCCGGCGGGCTCGCCCGCGACGCACGGGTGGCCGAGCTGCTCGTCACCCACGTCGGGCCGACGCTCACCCCCGAAGCGGCAACCGAACGGGCCGCGGCGGTGTTCGGCGGACGGACCCTGACGGCGCGGCCCGGGCAGCGCCACCAGGTGGGCTGACGGCACGTCGGCCGGACCTGTCCGGCAACGCACCCCACCCCTACGCGGGTTGAGGGATCACCGCATACGATGCGGCATCGCATCCGTCAGGCGATATCCGTCAGGCGATATCCATATCCGTCATGCGTGATCCGTCACTCACCACGAGGGGCCCATACGTGCGCACCAAGGCCATACCCGCGCTGCTCTGCGCCGGAGTCATATCCGCCACCCTGCTCAGCGGCATCACCCCCGCCGCCGCCGCGGAACGTGCGAGCACCGCCGCCGCCCAGGACATCCGCGACCAGCTGGAGAAGATACCCGGGCTCACGATCGTCAAGGTCGAGGACAAGGGCGGATTCCCCCTCTACACCCTGTCGTTGACCCAGCCCGTGGACCACAACAAGCCCTGGCGCGGCACGTTCCAGCAGAGATTCACGCTCTGGCACAAGGCCACCGCCAAGCCGGTCGTCCACTACACCGGCGGCTACAACCTCTCCTCCAGCACCCGCGAGCCCACCACCATCCTCGACGCCAACCAACTGAGCGTCGAGCACCGCTACTTCATCGACTCCCGGCCCGCGCCCGCCGTCCTCGACTGGGACGACCTGACCGTCTGGCAGGAGGCGAGCGACGAGCACGCCATCGTCGAGGCCATCAAGCCGATCTACGGCAAGTCCAAGTGGATCGGCACCGGCGGCAGCAAGGGCGGGATGACGCAGACGTACCACGAGCGTTACTACCCGGACGACCTGGACGCCGTCGTCGCGTACGTCGCCCCGAACGACGCCAACAACAAGGACGACCGCGGCTACGAGAAGTTCTTCAAGACCGTCGGCACCCCCGAGTGCCGGGCCGCGCTCAACGCCGTACAGCGCGAGATGCTGGTGCGCCGCGAGGCGATGCTGCCGAAGTTCGAGGCGATGGCCAAGGAGCAGGGCCTCACCTTCAACAACCTCGGATCGACCGACCGGGCCTATGAGTTCGCGGTCCTCGACCAGGTGTGGAACTTCTGGCAGAGCGGGACGGCCGCCGACTGCCCGACGATCCCCGACGCCAAGACCGTGAGCGACGACGAGCTGTACAAGTGGTCCTCGGAGCACGGTTTCTCCCCCTACTCCGACCAGGACCCGGGCGACGCCACCTCCGCGCCCTACTACCGGCAGGCCGCCGCCCAACTCGGCTGGGCGGACCTGAAGTTCAAGCACCTCAAGGACGTCCGCCACTACCCGGACATCTACCAGCCCAACTCGGTGCTGCCCGCCGATCTGCGCACCGAGTACGACGGCCGCGCCATCAAGGACGTCGACCGCTGGGTCTCCACCCGCGGCAAGCACATCATGTTCGTGTACGGCCAGAACGATCCGTGGAGCGCCGAGCGCTTCAAGCCCAGCAAGCACGACTCGTACCTGTACGAGGTGCCCGGCTCCAACCACGGCGCCCGCATCGCGAACCTGCCCGCCGACGAGCGCGCTGCGGCCGAGGCGACGATCAAGCGCTGGGCCGGCCAGTAGAGACGTAACAAGACGAAAACCTGAACTGGCTCTCCCGCGGGCAGAATCCGGCCACCACGACCGGATTCCCGCCCGCGAGGAGAGCCATGTCAGGACCATCGGGATCGTCAGGACCATCGGCATCAGCAGGACCGGAGCTCGGCAAGGCGGACGCGCCACCCCGCCACCCCGTCGACCGCTTCTTCAGGATCAGCGACAGGGGATCGTCGTACGCCCGTGAGATACGCGGCGGCTTCGCCACGTTCTTCACCATGGCCTACATCCTGGTGCTCAACCCGATCATCCTCGGGAGCGCCGAGGACAAGTTCGGGCACCGGCTCGACGGCGCCGAACTGGTCACCGCCACCGCCCTGGTGGCCGCCGTGATGACCGTCGTCATGGGCATCGGCGGCAACCTCCCGCTCGCCATCGCGGCGGGCCTCGGCCTCAACGCCGTGGTCGCCTTCCAGATCGCGCCGCTGATGAGCTGGCCCGACGCGATGGGCCTGATCTTCGTCGAGGGCCTGCTGATCTGCGTCCTGGTCCTGACGGGGTTGCGCGAGGCGGTCATGCACGCCATCCCGCAGGAGCTCAAGCACGCCATCAGCGTCGGGATCGGGCTGTTCATCGCGTTCATCGGCTTCATCGACGCGGGCTTCGCCACCAGGATTCCCGGCGACACCGGGTCCGTGCCGGTCCAACTCGGCGCAGGCGGGCGGCTGATGGGCTGGCCGATCCTCGTCTTCTGCGTCGGCGTGCTGCTCACCGTCGCGCTGATGGCGCGCAAGGTGCGCGGGGCGATCCTGATCTCGATCGTCGCCGCCACCGCCGTCGCGATCGTCATCAACGAGCTCGCCGACATCAAGCCGGAGAGCTGGGGCCTGACCGTGCCCGCCCTCCCCGACAAGGTCGTCGACACCCCCGACTTCGGACTGCTCGGCGCCTTCAGCCCGTTCGGGGCGTTCGGTGCGGCGGGCGTCGGGGTCGTCACCGTCGTGCTGCTCATCTTCACGCTGATCCTGAGCGATTTCTTCGACACGATGGGCACGGTCGTCGGCATCTCCAGCGAGGCCGGGCTCCTCGACGAGCAGGGCAAGGTGCCGGGCCTCGGGCGCGTCCTGCTCATCGACGGGGTGGCGGCCGCCGCGGGCGGTGCGGCCTCCGCCTCGTCCAGCACCTCGTACATCGAGTCGGCGGCGGGCGTCGGCGAGGGGGCCAGGACCGGGTTCGCCAACCTGGTCACCGGCGGGCTCTTCGCGCTCGCGCTGTTCTTCGCGCCGCTGGCCACGGTGGTGCCCGCGCAGGCCGCCGCGCCCGCGCTCGTGGCGGTCGGGTTCCTGCTGATGACGCAGGTCAAGCACATCGACTTCGGCCGCTGGGAGATCGGCATCCCGGCCTTCCTGACGATCGTCGTCATGCCCTTCACGTACTCGATCACCAATGGGATCGGGGCCGGGTTCGTGGCGTACGTCGTCATCAAGGCGGTGCTCGGGAAGGTGCGGGACATCCACTGGCTGCTGTGGGGCGCGGCGGCGCTGTTCCTCGTGTACTTCGCGATCGATCCGCTGGAGCAGCTGCTCGGCGTGAAGTGACCTCCCGGCGGGGACTCCGGCACGGCCTGGGACTTGGTGAAGCGAGATAGGTTGTAATCCTGACTAGATGGCTCTACCGTCTAGGTAGCTTCAGATAGGGGGACCTCATGGACCGCTTCACCATCTCGCCGGAGTTCGCGACGGCGTCCACGATCATCACGGCCGCTCTGGCCACGTATCTCGCCGTCGGCGAGCCGTGGTTGGGGCGGCGGATGTTCGCCTCGCTCAAGGCCCGCAGGGACAGCGAGCCGCAGGCGTTGATCCGCTACTACCTCCTCGGGGTGGCGTGCTGGGCGGGCTTCGCGGCCCTCGCCCTGCTCGCCTTCGCCCTGTCGGACGGCTTCGCGGCCGCCGACCTCGGGTTCGGGGCGCCCGAGCAGCCCGGGTACGCGGTGTTCTTCGGCGCGCTGTTCGTGGTGCTTGCGCTCGCCACCGGCCGGTCGTTCCACAAGATGGCCGTCGAGGGCAAGCACGTCCCCGGCCTGGACACCCTGGACGCGATGCTCCCGCGCACCGAGCGGGAGCGGCGGTACGCGGCCGGGATGGCCGTGGCCTCCGGGATCTGCGCCGAACTCGTCTACCGGGGCCTGCTCATCGCCTTCGGCGTCGGCGTGCTCGGGCTCAACCTCTATGTGGCGGCGGGCATTTCGCTGGTGATCTACGCGGCGGCCGGGTGGTACCAGGGCGGCAAGGGCGTGCTGCTCTTCGGTCTGTACGGGGGGCTGATGACCGGGCTCTACCTCGTCACCGGAAGCCTCGCCGTGCCGATCGTCGCGAACGTGGCGCTCGCCCTGCGGGACCTGGTGCTGATCCCGGTGGTCGCAGGCGGACGTTCCGCGGCGCCGCGTACGGTCTGAACGTACCCGTGTACAGGTGAAAGGCAGAACACCGTGACCACCGATCGCCGGGCCAGCTGGTTCAAGGGCGTCCTCGACCTGATGGTCCTCGCCGGCCTCACCGGCGGTGAGAGCTATGGCTACGAGATCGCCAAGCAGCTGGCCGCTGCCGGCCTGGGCGAGATCAAGGGCGGCACCCTGTACCCCGTGCTCAACCGCCTGGAGGAGGCCGGCCTGGTGGCCGCCGAGTTCCGGGCGACCGAGAAGGGGCCGGGGCGGCGCTACTACGCGCTGACCGACGAGGGCCGGGCGACGCTCGGCGAACAGGGGCGGCTGTGGCTGGCGTTCGACGAGTCCGTACGTTCCGTCCTGGCCAAGGGCGGAGTGGCATGAGCGGGGATGGCATGAGCAGGGATGGCAGGAGCGGGGGATACCTCGACGAACTGGCCGCCCTGCTGCGGGACAAGGGCCTGCCCGACGACCATGTGGCGGCGACCGTCGGCGAGTTGGCGGCGCACCTGGAGGAGTCCGGCGGGGACGCGGAGGCCGAGTTCGGGCCGGCCGGCGAGTTCGCCGCGCAGCTCGCGCCCGAGGGCGGGGAGCGGGCCGAGGCGCCCGAGGGGCGGGTCGAGACCTGGCGCTGGACCGCCGACACCTTCGTGGACGAGGCGCTGCTCAATCGCTTCGGCGACGAGGGCTGGGAGGTCGACCGGGTCGACGCGCTCGGCCGCTTCGTCAGCCACCGCGACCCGGAGCAGCCCCAACGCTGGGAGTACCGGCGCGAGTTGATCACGCGGGGCCGGGAGGGCATCGACGAGAAGCTGGCGCCGGACGGCTGGGAGGAGTGCGGGACCTGGGTGGTGTACGCCTGGTTCAAGCGCCCCAGGGCGGCGAGCCTCGGCCCGGCGGCGCAGCTCACCGCGCCCGTGCCGCCCGCGCCTGCGCGGTCGTCCTTCTTCAGTCGCCGCTTCTATGCGCTGATCGCGGCGATCGTGGTCGGTGTGATCGTGGCCGGGTTCGCGGTCGCGCTGTCCGAGGGTGAGGCGAGCACGGGGCTCGGGTTCGCGACGGGGCTGTTGGCGGGGGCGGCGGTGCCGTTGGGCGCGGTGGTCGGGGTGCGGGTGCTGCGGGAGCGGCGGCGACGCTGAATCCCCGGGCAGGAGCGGCGGCGCTGAAACCCCCGGATCGAGTGGGTGAATCGTCACCTCACTCATTGCGGCACGGTCCCACCCGCCACGAGCATGAAGGGGGTGGTCGTCGGGAAGACGTCCTGCGCCGTCCACTATCGACTGGGGTGAACACCCATGCCCAACAAAGGCATTGAGAAGGTCTACGCCGTCGTCTGTGTCGCCGACTTCGAGGCGGCGCTCCGCTGGTACGAGGGCCTCCTCGGCCGCAGTCCCGACCACGCCCCCGCGGATGGTCTCGCCGAGTGGCACCTGGGCGGGCACGCCGCGATCCAGGTGTATCTGGACCCGGACCGGGCCGGGGACTCGCTGCTCACGCTCTCCGTGAGCGACGTGGACAAGTACGCCAAGGTCATCGCGGGCAACGGCCTCGACCCCGAGGAGCCGGAGAACACCGACGGCGGCTACCGCGTCAGCACGCTCGCCGACCCGTCGGGGAACACGGTGACCCTCGCCCAGCCCGTCGTGCCAGACTCGGCCAGGTGATCGACAACGGCAGCAGCAACGGCAGCAGCAACGGCGGCACCATCGAGTACCGCACCGCCCGCCCCGCCGACCGGCCGCAGCTCGACGGCCTCGACGACTCGTTCCGCACCGCCGAGGTGTTCGTCGTGACCGCCCGCGAGGACGGCTTCGACCTGCGCCCCGTCCCCGTCGACCCGCCGCTGCACAAGAAGTACCCGCAGGACGACGACCTGGACGAGGCCGAGCACACCGTCGTCGCCGTCGAGGGCGGGCGGATCGTCGGGTTCGTCGCGCTCGGACACGAGGAGTGGAACCGCCGCCTCGCCGTCCGGCAGATCACGGTCGCCGACGCCCACCGGGCGCGGGGCATCGGCCGGGAACTCATGGCCAGGGCCGAGGCGTACGGGCGTGAACTGCGCGCCCGTACGCTCTGGCTGGAGGTCACCAGCGTCAACGCCCCCGCCGTCAGGGCGTACCGGCGCCTGGGCTTCGCCCTGAGCGGGCTCGACACCACGCTCTACACCGGCACGCCCGCGGAGGGCGAGATCGCGCTGTTCATGAGCAAGGCGCTCTGAACGGTCAGCCCTTGAGGTAGGCCTGCATCATCGCCTTCGCGACCGGCGCCGCGAGCCCGTTGCCGCTGACCTCCGAGCGCGCGGCGTCCGAGTCCTCGATCAGGACGGCGACCGCGATCTGCTTGCCGTCCGAACCCTTCGCGTAGGACGTGAACCAGGCGTACGGCGTCTTGCTGTTGTTCTCGCCGTGCTGCGCGGTACCCGTCTTGCCGCCCACCGTCGCACCGGAGATCTGCGCGTTGGTGCCGGTGCCCTCCTTGATGACCGTCTCCATCGCCGACTGCAGCTCCTTGGCGGTCTGCTCGCCGACGATGCGCTTCGAGGACGCGTCCCCGTCGAAGTTCTGCAGCGAGTTGCCGTCGGCGTCGTTGATCTGGGACACCATGTGCGGGTCCTTCAGCTCACCGCCGTTCGCGATCGCCGCGGTCACCATCGCCATCTGCAACGGCGTGGCCGTCACGTCGAACTGCCCGATGCCCGAGAGCGCGGTCTGCGCCTTGTCCATGCCCGACGGGTAGACGCTTTCCGAGGCCCGCACGGGGACGTCCTGCTTCTTGTCGTTGAAGCCGAACTTCTCCGCCATCGCCTTGAGCTTGTCCTGCCCGAGGTCGACCGCCATCTTGCCGAAGACGTTGTTGCAGGAGTACTGCAGCGCGGTCCGGATCGAGGCGTTCTCGCACGGCGCCGACGCGCTCTCGTTCTTCAGCGGCGTCGTGGTGCCGGGCAGCATGTAGGGGTTCGGGCTGTTCGTCTTCTCGTCCGCCGACGAGTAGAGCCCGTCCTCCAGGGCGGCCGCCGCGACCACCAGCTTGAAGGTCGAACCCGGCGGCAGCGGCTGCCGCAGCGCCCGGTTGACCAGGGGCTTGTCCTCGTCCCCGGACAGCTTCTTCCAGGCGTCGCCGTCCGAGCTGCCGCTGATCTTCGAGGGGTCGTACGACGGCGTCGAGACCACGCCGAGGATCTTGCCGGTCGCCGGGTCGATGGCGACGGCCGCGCCCTTCTTGTCGCCGAGCGCCTTCTGCGCGGCCTTCTGTACGGCCGGGTCGATGGTCGTCAGTACGTCGCCGGGGTCGGCGCGCTTGTTGGCGAGGGTGTCGAGCGGGTTCTTCAGCCGGTTGTCCGTGCCGTCGAGGAGCTTCTGGTAGATGCCCTCGAGCTGGGTCGCCCCGTACACCTGCGAGCTGTACCCGGTCACCGCCGAGTAGAGGCTGCCGTCCTTGTACGTGCGCTTGTACGCGAGGTCGCCGCTCTTCGTCCTCTCCGATCCGGTGACCGCCTCGCCGGCCACGATGATGTTCCCGAGCGGGTACGCGTACTGCGAGATCGCGTTCCGCCGGTTGTTCTTGTTGTCCGCGAGGGCCTGACCTTCGTAGAACTGCACCCAGGTCGCCCTGATCAGCAGGGCGAGCACGAGCAGCAGCGTGAAGACCGAGGCGCGCCTGATCGTCTTGTTCATCGCACTGAGAGGGACGAACCGGGCGGAGGGCATCGTTCCTTTTGGCGCGCCTTTTTAGAGAGTCTTCATATTGCGGCCGGATTCCTTATGCGCCGCCGACGAATTCTTTATGCGCTGCCGACGAAGCCCGCCTCGTACGCGGCGATCACCGCCTGTGTCCGGTCCCGTGCGCCCGTCTTGGCCAGGACCGCCGCGACATGCGACTTCACGGTGGCGGCGCCGACCCCCATACGCCCGGCGATCTCCGCGTTGGTCAGGCCGGTCGTCATCAGGCGGAGCACCTCTGCCTCGCGCTCGGTGAGCCGGGCCACCCAGGGCGGGGCGGCCGGCTTGGCGCGGGCATGCTCGGTGGCCAGGGCGCGGACCGCCGCGGGGAAGAGCAGCGAGTCGCTGCGCGCGACCGTGCGGACCGCCTGCACCAGGTGGTCGGCGTCCGCGCGCTTGAGCAGGAACCCGGAGGCGCCGGCCCGCAGCGCGTCGTAGACGTACGCGTCGTTCTCGAAGGTCGTGACGACGACGATCCGCGGCGGCTCGGGCATCGAGGCGAGGATCTGCTCGGTGGCGCGGATGCCGTCGATCTCCGGCATCCGTACGTCCATGAGCACCACGTCGGGTCGCAGCTCCCGCACCACCGACACCGCCTCGGCGCCGGTCGCGGCCTCGCCCACCACTTCCAGGCCCGGCTCGGCCTCGAGGATGACGCGCAGGGCGGTGCGCACCATGCGCTCGTCGTCGGCCAGGACGATCCGTACGGTCTCGCCCATCGGGCTGCGCGGGGTCTCGCTCATCGGGCTGTGCGCGCTGTCGTTCATGGGGCTCCGTGCGGTCTCGTCCGGCCGGGTCTGTGCGGTCTCGTTCATCGGGGGCCTCCCGCGGCGACCGGGAGGTGCACCGCGAGCCGCCACCGGTCGCCGTCCGGGCCGGCCCCCGAGCGGCCGCCGAGCAGCCGGGCCCGGTCCGCCACGCCCTTGAGGCCGCTGCCGCCGCCGGGCCGGGTGGCCGCGAGTGCGCCGCCCTTCGGCAAGGGGTTCTCCATCACGATCTCCAACTCCTCGCCGACCCTGGCGATCCGCAGGGTAACCGGTGAACTCCCGGCATGCCGAAGGGCGTTGCTCAGCCCTTCCTGAACGATCCGGTACGCCTCCCGCGACACCAGCTGGGGCAGCGCGGCCACCTCCACGTCGACCTTCGCCGTCACCGGCGTACCGGTGGCGCGGGTGCGGGCCAGCAGGCCCTCCAGGTCGTCGGTGAGGGTGGGCGCGGGCGCCTTCGCCGACTCGTCGCCCTCGCGCAACAGGCCGAGCACCGCGTCGAGTTCACCGACCGTGCGGCGGGTGGTGTCCTCGATCGCGGTCAGGGCCTCGCGTACGAAGTCGGGGTTGGAGTCGAGGACCCGGCGGGCGGCGCTCGCCTGCAGCGTGACGGCGCTGAGCGCGTGCCCCACCGAGTCGTGCAGCTCCCGGGCAAGGCGGTTGCGCACCGCGAGCTCCGCGGCCCGCTCCTCGGCGACGGCGAGGCGGTCCGCCGGGGTCGGCCCGAGCAGCACCGGCGCGTACCGGGCGAGCAGCGCGCCTGCCGCGCTCGCGCAGGCCGCGAGGGCGACGAGCATCGCGAGGCCGGCGAAGGGAGCCAGCGTCAACACCCAGGCCTGGTCGAGCTGTTGGGGCAGCCGGGCCCCCTCGCGATCCACCCACTCCCGTACTGCGGGAATCGGCAGCAGCGTCACCACCACCGCGAACGGCGGCAGCGCCAGCATCGCCCCGGCGAGCAGCCCGCCGACCCCCACGTGCAGCGTGAACCAGCCCGCCGTACGCCCCTTCGCGGCCCGCGACCTGGCGGGACCCTCCGCGAACCGGTCGCCCGGCACCCCGCACAGGGCCCGCGCCATCGCCACGCACAGCGGCCGGGTGAGCGGGAAGAGCCCGGCGACCCAGGCGAGCGGCAACGCGACGGCGTACGCGCCGAACTGCACGCCGAGCGAGTTGGTGAACAGGCTCCCGCTGTCGCTGACCGGACCGAACACCACCGTCCCGACCAGCCAGAACGGCATCAACAGGGCGCCGCCCAGGACCAGATGGATCCACCGGAGCCGGGCCACCCGCCCGAACAGGAACCTCGACACGCGCCTCATGCGCGGGACTTGGCCGCGACGCGGTCGGCGGTGCGCCCGGCAGTGCGCTCAGCGAAGAAGTAGGCGCCGATGGCGGCGACGAGCATCCCGACGATCATCTGCCCAGAGTAGGTCAGGTTCATCAGCGCGGTCGGCCGGTCGGCGGGGTCGTCCACACCGGTCAGCGAGGCGATGTTCAGCCAGCCGCCCCAGCAGGCGAGCACCGCGGACCCCACCCACGCCATGGCGAGCGGCACCTTCACGGGCAAGGGGCGGCCGATCCGGAAGGCGAGCATCAAGGCGCCCGCGACGGCGAGCGCGACGAAGGCGACGTCGAGCGCTTCGAGGACGTAGAAGTCGCTCGTACGCTCCTGAGCCCGCCCCTCGCTGAGACCCGCGGTCGACCCGAGGGCCCACTGCACATGCACGACAAGCGGCAGCAGCGCGAACACGGCCGCGGCCACGGCGACCGTCTGCTGTGCGGGCCGGGTCGGGCTGCCGGGCAGCTCCCAGACCCGCCCCTGCCACAGGTGGCCCCAGCGGCGGCGTGCGTACGCCACGAACAGCGCGCCCAGGGCCAGGCCCTGCACGATGAAGCCGGTGTAGACGACGCCGAAGACCCAGCCGTCGAGGAAGGCCTTGCCGGCCGGGTCGTCGGTCTTGACGCTTCCGCCGAGGGCGCGCACCAGGAGCTGTACCGGGAATCCGGTCATGATCGGGGTGAGCAGGCCGCCGGCGACCCAGACCGGGATCACGAGGAGCCAGGCCTTGGCCCGTTGGCCCCAGGGCCGGGTCAGGAGCAGGGCCAGCACGATGACGCAGGCGTCCATGAGGACGGTGGCCGTGTTGGCCACGATCATCGCGGAGCGGTGGTCGAGGAGGGTGCTGTTCTCGGGGATGCCGAGGTGGCTGCCTGTGATCCAGGTGACCTTGAGGGCGAGGTAGGGGAGGCAGGCGGCGATCGCTGTTGCCCGGAGGGCGGTGGTTGCGCGGGTCATGGCTCCACGCTGCCGCCGTGGGGGGTCTCTGCACGTCGTGCGTGATGCTGATCCGCCTCCGCCGGGTGGGGGAGAAGGATTTGATCCCCTCCCCGCCCCTTCCCGAAAGTCCTCAAACGCCGGACGGGCTGACAAAGTCAGCCCGTCCGGCGTTTGAGGACAGTCTTTGAAGCCGGCGGCAGCCTTACGGGAAGGGGCGGGGAGGGGAATCTATCCGTCCAGCCGCAGCACAAGCTCGTCGATCTCCTCGCCCCGCGCGTTCGCATACCCCCGGTCCTGGGCGGTCACCGCGAAGCCGCACTTCTCCAGGACCCGGATCGATCCGGTGTTGTCCGCCGCGGCGCGGGCCCGCAGGGGCCGCTCCGGGACCTCCATGAGCAGCGCCCGCAGGGCGGAGGTCGCGATGCCCCGCCCCCAGTAGTAGCGGTCGATAAAGTACGTGACCTCACGCTCGCCCGGATCCCCGTACACCGCCGCGTGCCCGACCACGTCCCCGTCCGCGAGGACCGTGCGCGTGACGTTGTCGGGCGAGGCGAGCACCCGCTCCCAGTGCGCGTCGAAGTCGGCCCGGTCAGTGGGGTCCTTGGCAGTGAAGGCGGCGACCTGATTCGACTCGGGGTCGCTCATGTGCCGGAAGAACACGGGCAGATCGCTGGGGTGCACGGGGCGCAGGGAGACGTCCATGGCGTTCGGGGCAGTCATGGCCCCGACCCTAGAGTCGCCGCGTCGCGAGCGTCAGCCGGTCCCGCGCATCGAAGAGCGCATCCTTGATCATCTGCTCGTGCGCGGGCGTCAGTCGGGCCACCGGCACCGAGCAGCTGATCGCGTCCCGGGCCGGGGTGCGGTACGGGATCGCGATGCCGAAGCAGCGCAGGCCGAGGGTGTTCTCCTCGCGGTCCACGGCGAAGCCCTGCTCGCGCACCAGGTGCAGCTCCTCGATGAGGGCCTCGCGGTCCGTGAGGGTGTGCTCGGTGAGCGGCGCGAGGGTCTCGGGGAGCATCTTGCGGACCTGCTCGTCCGTGTACGTCGCCAGGAGTGCCTTGCCCAGTGATGTGGAGTGCGCGGGAAGGCGGCGGCCGACGCGGGTGAAGGGCCGCAGATAGTGCTGGGACTGGCGGGTGGCCAGGTACACCACGTTCACGCCGTCCAGACGGGCCAGGTGGATGGTCTCCGTGGTGTCGTCGGAGAGCCGGTCCAGGGTGGGCCGGGCGGCCGCGACCACCTCGTCACCGTCGATGTACGAGGTGCCGACGAGCAGGGCGCGTACGCCGATGCCGTACCGCGTCCCTGTGGCGTCCGTCTCTACCCAGCCAAGCTCTACCAAAGTGCGCAGGAGCATGTACAGACTGGACTTGGGGTACCCGACGGCCTCCTGTACGGCTGCCAAAGAGTGCATACCGGGCCGGCCGGCGAAGTACTCGAGCAATTCCACGGTCCGCACTGCGGACTTGACCTGCGCCCCACCGCCCGTATCGGCAGCCGACATCGCCCTTGACCCCTTCGTTCGCCTGCACATAGCCTCCGGATCATTGCGATCGTTCACCATCGGAGACAGCGTTCAGCATATCGAACGAGCCTGGTGGGCGGCATCAGATCGGTGACATCACATCTGGAGGAAACCGGCCGTGGCAGCAGCACCAGTCTGGAGCGTCGACCCCCGAACCGGGAAGCAGCGCGAGCAGGTTGCCGTGGAGGCGACGGCCCAGGAGGTCGACCAGATCGTCCGTGCCGCGCATGCCGCGCGAGCGAGCCTGGCCGATCGCACCGTGCGCGCCGCCCTGTTGCGCACCGCCGCCGACCTGCTCGACGAGTCGGCGGAGCATGTGATCGAGGCGGCGGACGCCGAGACCGCGCTCGGCCCGGGACGCCTCACCGGTGAACTTGCCCGCACCACCACCCAGTTGCGCTCCTTTGCGGACATAGTGGACGAAGGCTCGTATCTCGACGTCATCATCAGCCACGCCGATGCGACGCAGACGCCGCCCTGGCCGGATCTGCGCCGCTACAAGGTGCCGCTGGGCGTAGTCGCGGTGTACGCCGCGTCGAACTTCCCGCTCGCCTTCTCCGTCCCCGGCGGCGACACCGCGAGCGCGCTCGCCGCGGGCTGCCCCGTCGTGGTCAAGGCGCACCCCGACCACCCGGCCACCTCCGAACTGTGCGTCGACGCCCTGCACCGGGCCGCCGTACGCCTCGAACTGCCCGCCGAAGTCGTGCAGTTGGTGCACGGCTTCGACGCGGGGGTCGAGCTGGTGCGCCATCCGCTGGTCGCGGCCGCCGGGTTCACCGGTTCGGTACGCGGCGGCCGGGCGCTCTTCGACGCGGCCGCGGCCCGACCGCAGCCCATCCCCTTCCACGGCGAGCTGGGCTCGCTCAACCCCGTCGTCATCACCGAGGCCGCAGCCGTCGAGCGGGCCGAGCAGATCGGCGAGGGCCTCGCCGGCTCCATGACGCTCGGCACCGGCCAGTTCTGCACCAAGCCGGGCTTCGTGCTCGCGCCGCTGGGGGACGCGGGGGACGCGCTGGTCAAGTCCCTCACGCACGCCGTCAGCGAGGTCGAGGCGGGCGTACTGCTCGATCACCGGATGCGTCAGGCGTACGTCGACGGAGTCGCGGCCCGCGCCGAACTCCCGGACGTGGAGGCCCCGGTGACGCCGGGTGCGGGCGGTGAGCACACGGTGGGTGCCGGATTCCTCACGGTCCCGGCGGCCCGACTGGCCTCCTCCGGGGAGCACGACCTCCTCATCGAGGAGTGCTTCGGCCCGGTCACCGTCGTCGCCCGGTACGCGGACGAGGCCGAGATCGGCGCCGTACTGTCCCGGCTGCCCGGCAACCTCACGGCCACGCTGCAGCTCTCCGACGCGGAGGCGGCCGACCCCGCGGGGCGCGGTGCCGCCCTGCTCGCCGAGCTCACGCCGCTCGCCGGACGCGTCCTCGTCAACGGCTGGCCGACCGGTGTCGCCGTCGCCCCCGCCCAGCAGCACGGCGGGCCCTACCCGGCCACGACGTCCACCTCGACGTCCGTGGGCGGCACGGCCATCGAGCGCTGGCTGCGTCCGGTGGCGTACCAGTCGACGCCCGAGGCGCTCCTGCCGCCGGAGCTGCGCGACGACAACCCGCTCGGGCTGCCGCGGAAGGTCACTCCGTGAACCTGGAGCTCCCCGAACTGCCCTTCCCGCTGCGCCCGTACGGCCCCGACGGCAACTGGTCCCACGAGGACGGCGTCCTCACCGGCTGGGCGGGTCCCCGCCAGGACCGCTTCGTGCCGCCCACCGGGGAGGCGCAGGACACGGCGTCCGACGCGCCCCGGCTGCTCGGGGCTCCGCAGGGTGACTTCCAGCTGATCGCCCGCGTCAAGGTCGGGTTCCAGGCCGCCTTCGACGCGGGTGTGCTGTACGTCCATGTCGCCGACCGCGACTGGGCCAAGCTGTGCCTGGAGCGGTCTCCGGACGAGCCGACGATCTGCACGGTCGTCACGCGCGGGCACTCGGACGACGCCAACTCCTTCGTGGTGGACGGCGATTCGGCCTGGCTCCGGATCAGCCGCACCGGGAAGGCCTTCGCCTTCCACGCCTCGCTCGACGGCAAGACCTGGACCTTCGTCCGGATCTTCGCCCTCGGCACGGAGCCGGAGGCCGAGTCGGCCCTTGTCGGCTTCATGGCCCAGTCCCCGGTAGGGGAGGGCTGCGTGGTGACGTACGACCACATCGAGTTCCGGCCGAACTGGCCCAAGGGGCTGCGGGACGGGAGCTGAGGCTTCTTCCCGAAGGTCCTCAAACGCCGGACGGGCTGATGAATCAGCCCGTCCGGCGTTTGAGGACATCTGTGACAGTCGCTTTGAAGCCGGCGGCAGCCTTACGGGAAGGGGCGGGTAGGGGAAAATTCACCGCGTGCGCAGCCGCACCGTACCCGCGGCCGTCACCGCGAGCAGCCCCGCACTCACCAGCAGGCAAACCCGCATCCCCGCCTCGAAGTCGCCTGCGATCAGGGAACCGAACGCCGCGACAGCGAGCCCCCCGCCCACCTGACGGGCCGAGTTGAGCACCCCTGCCGCAGTCCCGGCACGGGAAGCCGGCACCGCCTCCATCATCGCGGCAGTAAGCGGCGGAATCGTCAGCCCGCACCCCACCGCCATCGGCAGCATGAGGAAGGCCAGGCCCCACGGGGACCGGTCCGCGGACGCGAAGGCGACCAGGAGCAGCAGCCCCGCGATCGCCAGGGACTGGCCGACCAGCATCGGCAGCCGGGGCCCGAAGCGGCCGGCGAGCTTGCCGGAGACGATGTTCGCCACCACGATCAGGGCCGTCATGGGCAGGAAGAGAAGACCGGCCATCAGGGCCGAACTGCCCTGCTCCTGCTGGAAGAAGAGGCTGAAGACGAAGATCATGCCGTAGAAGGTCACGCTGATCGCCACCCCCGTCGGCACGACGATCGCCACGGTGCGGTTGCGGAACAGGCCGAGCGGCACGACCGGGTGCGGCTGCCGGCTCTCGATCACCGCGAACGCGAGCGCGGCAGCCACCGCCACGGCCAGCGAGATCAGACCCGTCGTGCCGCGCTCGATGACCGCGAAGGTCAGAGCGGTCAGCGCGACCACCGCGGTGAGCTGGCCCGGCAGGTCGAGGGGCGCGGGGCGGGGCAGCGAACGAGGGGCGCGTACCAGCAGGACGAGCGTGAGCGCACCGAGCGGCAGGTTGATGAAGAAGATCCCGGGCCACCCCCACCACGTGATCAACGCCCCGCCCGCGACCGGCCCGAGCGCAAGCGCCACCGAGCCGCCCGCCGCCCACAGCGCCACCGCGCGGGCCCGCTGCGCGGCGTCCGGGTAGGCCTGCCGGACCAGCGAGAGCGAGGCGGGCAGCACCACGGCCGCCGCGACGCCCTGCACCACGCGGGCCGCGATCAGCACACCGAGCGACGGCGCGAAGCCGCACGCCGCCGAGGCCAGCGTGAACAGCGCGATGCCGATCGCGTACGCCCGGGTCGCCCCGGTGCGGTCCGCGAAGGCGCCCGTGGACAGCATCAGGGAGGCGAACGCCAGGGTGTAGGAGTCCACCACCCACTGCAGCCCGGCCATGCCGGAGCCGAGGTCGTCGGCGATCGCCGGGAGCGCCACGTTCACGACCGAGGCGTCCAGGGTCATCAGGGCGATGCCGAGGAGTGCGGCGAAGAGGGTGAGGCCGGGGGATCCGGAGCCGCCGGTGGGCTTGACCGGGGCGGCACCCAAGGTCTGGACCGGGGTGAGGTCTTTCGTTGCCATGCCCCTCAGCCTGGCGATCTTCGGCGGGTTACAGTAGTGGCCTGAATGCCATACGTCCGGAGGTTCTGGCCATGCCGCAGGTGCCCGCCCCGAAGGAGTCCGTCGTGCGGCCGCACAGGATCGCCGTAATCGCGCCTTCGCCCGTCTCGCTGTTCAACCTGTCCGTCCCCGACCTGCTCTTCGCGCGGGTCGAGGTGGACGGCCGGCCGGGCTACGAAGTGGTCTTCTGCACCCCGGAGCCCGGCGCCATCGTCACCACGAGCGGTCTGGAAATGCAGGTCGTCCGGGGCCTGGAGGCGGTGGCCGACGCGGACACCGTGCTCATCGCGGGCACCGGGCACCGCTACGAGCCCGATCCGCGCACCGTCGTCGCGGTGCGCGAGGCCGCCGACGCGGGCAAGCGGATCGCGTCGATCTGCAGCGGCGCCTTCGTCCTGGCGGAGGCCGGACTCCTTCAGGGCCGTGCGGCGACGACGTACCACGGACTCGTCGACGAACTCCGGCAGCGCTATCCGTCCGTCGACGTACGGGGCGACGTCCTCTACATCGAGGACGAGCACATCATGACCTCCTCCGGGTACGCCGCCGGGATCGACCTGTGTCTGCAGCTCATCCGCAACGACTACGGCGCCGCGATCGCCAACGCCGTGGCCCGGGCCACCCTGGTCGCACCCGTACGGCCGGGCGGGCAGGCCCAGTTCACCGAGACCCCGCTGCCGCCCGAGCGCGGCAACGCCTGTGCGGACACCCGGGGTTGGGCCATGCAGAACCTGGACCGGACACTCACGCTCCAGGACCTCGCCCGGCACGCGGGCGTCAGCGTGCGCACCCTGACCCGGCGCTTCCACGCCGAGACCGGGGTGAGCCCGCTGCAGTGGCTCCTTCACCAGCGCATCGAGCGGGCCAAGGAACTCCTGGAGACCACCAGCCTGCCCATGGACCAGGTGGCGCGGGCCTGTGGCCTCGGCACGGCCGATTCGCTGCGCCAGCATGTGCACCGCCGGACCGGGCTGACGCCGAGCGGGTACCGGGCGACCTTCAGCCGGCTCGCCACCGCGTCATGAGTGGCGTGACCGGAGCGGGCCACGGGCGGGTGGAGATCAGACGGGCCGGGGCTGCGGACGCCCCGGCCGTCGCCGCGCTGCACGCCCGGGCCGCCGGCCGGCCCGACGACGGCATGGAGGGGTTGCACTCCTGGGAGCGCGCCATTCTCGACGGGAACGGCCGTGTCGTGTGCGCGGCCCTGGACGAGGCCGTCGTCGCGGTGGCCGCCTTCTCCCGGGGCGAGGGCCGGCTCGAGGACACGGTGACGCTCACCGAGCTCCACGTCGACCCGGCCCATCAGGGGCGCGGCATCGGCTCGCGGCTGCACGCGGCGTGTCTCGCGCACTGGCGGGCGGAACTGATCGTGCAGGCCCAGCTGTTCGTGGACCGGGACAACCACCGGGCCCGGGAGTTCTATCTGAGCCAGGGCTGGTTCTCGCTCGACACCGACCCCGACCAGGTGCTTCTCCACCTGGACGTGGAGTCGGTCGGCTGACGGGGCCCGGCCGCGAAGCGCTCCGCGAGAAGGGGGGCTGCCCCGGGAGCACTCAGCCGTCCCACTCCACCCACAGCGCCGCAGGCGACCAGTGGATCAGTGTGGGCAGCATCTCCGCCTTCTCGTCCGCCACGAGCCGCAGCGCCGGCAGCCGCCGGGTCAGCAGCTCGAGGGTGATGCGCAGCTCCTCGCGGGCCAGCGTCGCGCCCGGGCAGCCGTGCGTGCCGTGGCCGAAGCCCAGATGGCGGGCCGGCGGGCGGGCCGGGTCGAAAGTGTCGGGGTCCGGGGTGAGGGCCGGGTCCCGGTTCGCGGCGGCGTACGCGACGAACAGGGCGGTCCCCGCCGGGAGTTCGGTGCGGCCCAGGGTGACCGGGCGGGTGGTGATCCGGCGGAACCCCTGCACGGGCGCGCCCCAGCGGGCCGCCTCCTCGATCGCGGCGGGGATCAACTCCGGCTTGGCACACAGGAGTTCCCAGCCCTCGCGGTCCAGGAGCAGCCGGTGCAGGACCGTGCCGATCAGCGCGGTGGTGGTGAGGTGGCCGGCGATCAGGAGGTTCTGCAGATTCGAGACGACCTGGCCGAGCCGCTCACCGACCAACTTCCTGCCGTCCGGTACCGCGCCCGACTCCCCGCCGTCCGGCACCGCGCCCGACCCGCCGCCGCTCGGTTCCGCACCCGATTCCCAGCTGTCCGGTTCAGCTCCCGGTTCCCCGGCGAACGGTTCCGCTCCTGCCTCCCTGCTGCCCGGCCGCGCATCCCGTTCCCCGGCGAACGGTTCTGCCCCCGACTTCCCGCCGTCCGGCCGCGCCCCCGATTCCCCGCCGTCCGGTACGAGGCCCCGCAGGGTCTCCGCCGTCAGGTCGGTTCCCGCGCGAGCCCGGGGGCGTACCGCATGAGCGGCGAGGGCCCGTTGCATCGCCACCACGTCCCGTGCCGCCCGCACCTGCTCGGCCACCGGCAGCGGGCGGAAGAGCAACTGCTCGGCGCGGAGGCTGCCGTGCAGCGCGACCGTCAGCGCGTCCCCCGCGAGCCCCAGCATGCGGCCGATCACCTCGCCGGGCAGCGGCCGCGCGAAGTCCGCCATCAGCTCGGCCCGGCCACGCCCCGCGAAGCCGTCGATCAGGGCCTCGGCCCGCTCCCGTACGAACGGCACCGTCTGCGCGACCCGCGCCGCGGACAGCCCGCGCACCAGCGGCGCCCGCAGGTCCTGGTGGACCCGGCCGTCCGAGGTGACGACGACGGGGCCGCCCCGGACGCCCTCGGCGAGCACCGCCATCGCCTCCGGCGCGGGCAGCACGTCGGGGCGCAGCACATTGGCCGACGAGAAGTCCTCCGGGCGGCGCAGCACCTCCCGTACCTCCGCGTACCGGGTCACCAGCCACGCGTCCAGCTCGGGCACGAAGGTGAGCCCCTGCGCGTCGCGGGCCTGTGCGTAGCGCGGGTACGGGTCGCGCTGCAGGGCGTCGAGAGCCTCGAAGCCCGGAGGCGGCGCCTGGGAAGTGTCCTCGCCTGCGGTCATGGGGTCATCGTGGGGCCCGGGGGGAGGGGCGGACAGGGCGCGATCCGGCCAGCACCAGCCGGGCGGAATGTCTGGCCCCGATTTTTGGTTGACCGCAGAACAACCATTGAACAGAGGGCGGAAACCACCGCCCGCACCCCGTCCGACCTGGACCGACCCGGAAAGAAGCCCTGATATGCGCGTCGAGATCTGGAGCGACATCGCCTGCCCGTGGTGCTACATCGGCAAGGCCCGCTTCGAGGAGGGCCTGGCGGCCTTCGCCCACGGCGAGCAGGTCGAGGTCGTCCACCGCTCCTTCGAGCTCGACCCGAACCGCGCCAAGGGCGACACCGCACCGGTGATCGAAATGCTGGCCAAGAAGTACGGGCGCACCGTCGAGGAGGCCACGGCGATGGAGGAGCACGTCGCGTCCAACGCGCGCGCCGAGGGGCTCGGCTACCGCACCGAGGGCCGCGACCACGGCAACACCTTCGACATCCACCGCCTGCTGCACCTGGCCAAGGCCCGCGGCAGGCAGGACGAGCTGCTTTCCCTCGCCTACCGCGCGAACTTCGCCGAGGAGCGGTCCGTCTTCGACCCCGAGGTCCTCGTGACGCTGGCCGTCGAGGCCGGGCTCGACGAGGCCGAGGCGCGGGCGGTGCTCGCCGACGAGTCCGCGTACGCCGACGACGTACGGGCCGACGAGCGGGAGGCCGCCGAACTGGGCGCCACCGGCGTGCCGTTCTTCGTCCTCGACCGCAAGTACGGGGTCTCCGGCGGGCAGCCCGCCGAGGTCTTCACCCAGGCCCTCCAGCAGGCGTGGGGCGACCGGGCGCCGCTGCAGACGCTCGGCGACGGGGAGACCTGTGGGCCGGACGGCTGTGAGGTACCGCAGGTCAAGGGCGACGTATAAGCATCGCTTAGCGGTAACCGCCAACTTTATGCAATAGACGGATAGTTGGCGGTTGCCGCACAGTGGGCGCATGGACTCTCTCCCCGAGGGCGCCTTCGCGCCGCAGACGACGCATCTGAACACCGCGAGCTTCGGGCTGCTGCCGCAGTCCGGGGTACGCGCCCTGCAGGAGGCGGTCGCGGCTGCGGCCGCCGGTCGCCCGACGGACATGTTCGCCGACGTGGAGGCCTGCCGGGCCGCCTTCGCCCGGATCGCCGGGGTCCCGGTGGAGCGGGTCGCGGCCGGTTCCTCGATCACCGAGTACACCGCGCTGATCGCCGCCGCGCTGCCCGAGGGCGCCGAAGTCCTGCTCGCCGAGGCCGACTTCGCCTCCCTGGTCAATCCCTTCCACATGCGGCGCGACCTGAAGATCCGCACCGCGCCCCTGGAATCCCTCGCCGACGAGGTGCGTCCGGACACCGCCCTGGTCGCGGTCAGCGCCGCCCAGTCCGCGGACGGCCGCATCGCGGACCTGGCCGCGATCCGGGAGGCGGCGCGCAGGCACGGCGCCCGTACGCTCGTGGACGCCTCGCAGTCCGCCGGCTGGCTGCCGGTGACGGACGCCGACTACACCGTGGCCGTGACCTACAAGTGGCTGCTCTGCCCGCGCGGCATCGCGTTCTTCATCGCCCCCGAGGACCCCGAACTCTTCGCCGGGCTCAATCCGTTGCTGTCGGGCTGGGTGGCCGGCGAGAACCCCTGGGACAGCTGCTACGGCCCGGTCCAGGACTTCGCCCGTTCCGCCCGCCGCTTCGACATCAGCCCCAGCCTCTTCTCCTACGTCGCCGCGCGGCACGGTCTCGCGCTCATCGAGCAGCTTGGCGCGGCCGCCGTACGGGAACACGACGTGGCCCTCGCGGACCGCTACCGCGCGGGGCTCGCGGACCTCGGCATCACGCCGGTCCCGTCGCCCGGATCCCCGATCGTCTCCGTGCCCGGACTCGGCCGACTCCAGCCGGAGCTGAGCCGCGCCGGGCTCGAACTCTCCAACCGGGCAGGGAACTTGAGGGCCGCGTTCCATGTCTACAACACGGCGGCGGACGTCGACCGGCTACTCGGGGTTCTCGCGGACGCATCCCGCTGAGAGCCTGTCTTTGAACCCCTGTCGTCGGCGCGGAGCGCGGGCGTAGCGGCGGTCGGTGCGTGCGATCGGCGTGCGGCGTCGCAGGTCATGAATGGGGTCTCCCCTGCTCGAGCGAAGTCGAGAGCTTGGGGAAGGAGCCACCTGTCCTGGGGCGCCGTGCGGTGAGGGTGCGTGCCGGGCGTCGGGGCGCAGGCGGGGGTTCAAAGACAGGCTCTCAACCCCTGGCGCGGGGCGCGGCGGAGCGCTAGGAATGCACCACTGAGGGGTGGTGCCGGTGGAGCTCAGCAACGCACCCCCGGACGCCGAACTGCACCGGCGTCTGGTGTACGGGGACGAGTCCGCCCTGGCCGAGGCGTACGGCACCTACGGCGGTCTGGTCCGGCGGGTGGCCCTGCGGGTGACGCGCTCGCCGGGCGCCGCCGAGGAGGTCGCGCAGGAGGTCTTCGCCCATCTGTGGTCGAGGCCCTACGCCTTCGACACGGGCCGCGGCACGCTGCGCACCTGGCTGTCCATGCTGGCCCACCGGCGGGCCGTGGACTGGGTGCGCAGCGAGGAGCGGCACCGCAAGGCGGCGCACACGGACGAGGACGCGCTGTACGCCATCCCGGCGCCCGGTCCCGCGCCGGACGAGGTCGTCCTCGACATGGAGCGGGCGTTCCTGCTGCACTGCGCCGTCGCCGAACTCCCGCTGCCCCAGCGGGAGGCGGTGCACTTGGCCTACTTCGGCGGCCGAACCTATCGTGAGGTCGCGACCGAGCTTGGCATCCCCGAGGGAACTGCCAAGACCCGACTGCGATCCGCCCTGCGCCGACTGGCCGAACTCCTTGCAGAGCCGCCGGACTCGTCGGCGTCGGAGTCGGTGGAGAAGGGAGCCTGATGACGGTGGACCACGAGGGCGTACGCGACCTCATCGCGGCCTGGACCCTCGGCGCGACCCTGCCGACGGACGAGCCCCGCCTCCTCGCACACCTGGCGGAGTGCGAGCGGTGCGCTGCGGAGGCCGATCAATTGCGGGAAGCCGTAAGGCTGTTGGACGGTGAGCCGCAGGCATCGGGGGTGCCGGGGGCCGCCGATTCCGGGGAAGGTGCGCACGCCATGCCGGTCGACCCGACCCGGACCACCCCTGTCGCAAGCATCCTCGCCACCGCCCTACGCTCCCGCCCCGCCACACCCCGGGTCGCCCCCCATGCCGCGCCCTACGCCGCCGCCGTGTCCGGACTGCTGGCCCTGTTGCGGGAGTTGGGGGAGGAGGGTCCCTGGAGCACCCCTGTCGTCCACGACTGGGACGTTCACGCCACCCTCGCCCACCTCGTCGCCGCCGACGAACCCCTCGGCCTGCACCTGGGCCTGCCCCCGTGCAAGCCCCGCTCCGTCGTGCGGGGCGATGCGCCCTGGCAGGACGCCTGGGCGGCGCGCACCGGTGAAGTGATCGCCCATGAGCACCGGCGCGCCCCCGGGGCCACCGTCGCCACCTGGCAGGAACGGACCGCCCGGCTGCTCGCCGCCCCGGAAGCCCTGGACCCGCAACTCGCCGCGCCCGCCGCGACGTTGCTCGGCGTGCGCATGCCCGTCGCCGAGCACTATCTGGTGCGGGCCTTCGAGACCTGGGTGCACACCGACGACATCGGCCGGGCACTGGGACGGTCCGTACCGCCGCCGCCCGACCCCCAGTTGTGGCAGCTGGTGACGCTCGCCGTACGCATCCTCGACCTCGCCCTCGGCAGCACCGCCCCGCCCGTCCTGCTCACGGTGTCCGGCGCGGGCGGCGAGACCCAGTGGGTGCTCGGCTCGGAGGCCGACCCGGTGGCCGCCGAACTCGTCCTGGACCCGGTCGACTTCTGTCTCCTGATCGGCGGCCGGTACGCCCCGGCCGACGTACCGCGCGGCCTCGCCGGCGACCCCGACGCAGGTCAGGGCGTACTGGAACGGGCGGCGTCCTTGGCCTGGCTGTGAGCCAGACCAAGGACGCCGCCCGTTCCGTCGCGGAAGCCCGTTCCGTTACGGAAAGGCGCAGCCGCAGACTCAGCCGACGGGGGTGAAGTCCCGCGCCCCGATGTACTCGGGCCGCCGGATCGGCGCCGCGAAGGGCTCCACCGCGGCGTTCTCCACGCTGTTGAACACGAGGAAGAAGTTCGACCGCGGATACGGGGTGATGTTGTCCCCCGACCCGTGCATCGCGTTGCAGTCGAACCAGGTCGCCGCGCCCGCCTCGCCGGTGAACAGCCGGATCCCGTGCTGCGACGCCAGCGACTTGAGCGCCTCGTCCGAAGGGATCCCCGCGTCCTGCATCTGCAGCGACCTCTTGTAGTTGTCCTTCGGCGTCGCGCCCTCACAGCCCAGGAACCGCTTGTGCGACCCGGGCATGATCATGAGCCCGCCGTTGGTGTCGTAGTTCCGGGTGAGCGCGATCGACACGGACACGGTCCGCATGTTCGCAAGCCCGTCCTCCGCGTGCCAGGTCTCGAAGTCGGAGTGCCAGTAGAACCCCGAGGCGCCGAAGCCCGGCTTCACATTGATCCGCGACTGGTGGACGTACACGTCCGAGCCGAGGATCTGCCGGGCCCGGCCCACCACGCGCGGGTCGGCGGCGAGCCTGCCGAACAGCTCGCTGATCCTGTGCACTTCGAAGATCGAGCGGATCTCCTGGGAGCGCGGCTCCACGATGGAGCGCTCGTTCGCCCGCATCGCGGGGTCGTTGATCAGCCGCTCCAGCTCCGCGTGGTACGTGCCCACTTCCTCGGGCGTGATGAGCTGCTCGACCGCGGCGAAGCCGTCGCGCTCGAATCCGGCCAACTCCTGCGTGGAGAAGGGGCCTTGGGCATCCGGCGCGGACCACACCACGGGGTCCTTGCGGTCCGTGAACACCTCTGCAGCGCCCCGGGTCGGGTACAGGTCGGTGCGGGTGGCGGTCGCCATGGCTCAGGCCTCCTTGGCAGCAGTTTCGGGCTCGGGTTCGGTCAGCAGCGGGTATACGCCGTTCTCGTCGTGGTCCTCGCGTCCCGTGACGGGCGGGTTGAAGACGCACAGACAGCGGAAGTCCTGCTTGATCCGCATGGTGTGCTTCTCGTGCCCGTCCAGGAGGTACATGACGCCCGGCGTGATGGTGTGCTTCTCGCCGGTCTCGTCATTGGTCAGCTCGGCCTCGCCCTCGGTGCAGACGACGGCCTCGATGTGGTTCGCGTACCACATCGAGGTCTCGGTGCCCGCGTAGAGCACGGTCTCGTGCAGCGAGAAGCCGACCCGCTCCTTGGCGAGCACGATGCGCTTGCTCTCCCAGGTGCCGGACGCCGCCTTGACGTGCCGGTCGGTGCCTTCTATGTCCTTGAACGAACGGACGATCACGGTGAGTTGGTTCCCTTCCTCTTACGTGTCTTGCGGTGCCGGGCCGGGGTGTGCGGGCCCCGGCCCGGCGGTGGCGCGGGGCCTCGGGCGGTGCGGTGGCCCGAAGCCTCAGGCGGTTTCGCGCACCGCGCGGGCGAGGATCCGAAGACCCTCGTCCAGCTCCTCGGGCGTGATGGTGAGGGCGGGCAGCATCTTGACGACCTCGCTCTCCGGGCCGGAGGTCTCGATCAGCAGACCGAGCTCGAAGGCCCGGGCCGCGATGCGGTTCGCGCGGTCCTTCTCGTGGAACTCCAGGCCCCAGACCAGGCCGCGGCCCCGGTACTCCTTGGACGCCTCGGGGTGCTCGGCGCGGATCGCCTTGAGGGCGGCCTCGACCTGCTCGCCACGGGCGAGGGTCTGCTTCTCCATCTGGCCGTCGGCCCAGTAGGCCTCGATCGCGGCGGCCGCGGTCACGAACGCGGGGTTGTTGCCGCGGAAGGTGCCGTTGTGTTCGCCCGGCTCCCAGATGTCGAGCTCCGGCTTGAACAGGCAGAGCGACATGGGCAGTCCGTAGCCGCTGATCGACTTCGAGACGGTGACGATGTCCGGCACGATGCCCGCCTCCTCGAAGGAGAAGAACGCACCGGTACGGCCGCAGCCCATCTGGATGTCGTCGACGATGAGCAGCATGTCCCAGCGCTTGCAGACATCGGCGAGCTGGCGCAGCCACTCGACGCGCGCGACGTTGATGCCGCCCTCGCCCTGCACCGTCTCGACGATCACCGCGGCGGGCTGGTTCAGGCCGGAGCCGGAGTCCTCCAACAGCCGCTCGAACCAGATGAAGTCGGGGGTCTGCCCGTCGAGGTAGTTGTCGAACGGCATCGGCGTGCCGTGCACCAGGGGGATGCCCGCGCCGGCCCGCTTGAAGGCGTTGCCGGTCACGGCGAGCGAGCCGAGCGACATGCCGTGGAAGGCGTTGGTGAAGGACACGATCGACTCGCGGCCCTTGACCTTGCGGGCCAGCTTCAGCGCCGACTCGACGGCGTTGGTGCCCGTCGGGCCCGGGAACATGACCTTGTACGGCAGGTCGCGCGGGCGCAGGATCGAGTTCTGGAAGGACTCCAGGAACGCCCGCTTGGCCGTGGTCGACATGTCCAGGCCGTGCGTGACGCCGTCCCGCTCGATGTAGTCGATCAGCGCGCGTTTGAGGACCGGGTTGTTGTGTCCGTAGTTGAGCGAACCGGCGCCGGCGAAGAAGTCGAGGTACTCGTGACCGTCCTCGTCGTACATGCGGGAGCCCTGCGCACGGTCGAAGACGGTGGGCCAACCGCGGCAGTAGCTGCGCACCTCCGACTCAAGGGTCTCGAAGACGCTCAGATCAGGCTGGGTGATGGTCACAGCAAACTCCTCAGGCAGCGGGGGAGGTCAGGGGGCCGATGCGGTACAGCACTTCGGGGTCGTGTGCCGCGCCGTCGGGGAAGTCTTCGACGCCGAACAGGACTTCGCGGGCGCAGGGGGCGCCGTGCCGTTCGGCGAACGAGGTGAACAGACGCTCGGAGGCGGTGTTGCCCGGGGTGATCGTGGTCTCGATCGTCCGCAGGCCGTGCGTGATGCCGACCCGCTGCGCGAGCCCGTCGAGCATGGAGCCGGCGAGGCCCCGGCCGCGGTACTCGGAGTCCACGGCCACCTGCCAGACCAGGAGCGTCTGCGGGCGCTCGGGTCGGATGTAGCCGGTGATGAACCCGACCGGCTCGCCCTGCTCGTCGCGTGCCACCACTGAGGTGCCGGCGAAGTCACGGCACCACAGGAGATAGCTGTACGAAGAGTTCAGATCGAGGGTCTTCGAGTCACGCGCAATGCGCCACAGCGCGGCTCCGTCCTCCACCTTCGGGATGTCCAGAAGCAATTCTGCTTGTCCAGCGGTCATGCGGATTGAATTTACAGAGCAAAAATCAAAATTGCATCGCGGGATGGGGTTACGCGAACGCACTCGTTGTGTTATCCCGCGGGGGTGTGCGCCCGCGCGAGCCGCCTCTGAAAAGCGCCGATCTGTCCGGGAATTACGGGATGAAGTGGGCGCGATGTGGGGTCGGTCACAGACTCGTAACTCCGTCGAGATCTGCCCGAATTAGGCGTTTGGCGTTCGCAGAATCTTTGCGTTTAGGTTCCGGGAAACCGGGCAGAAGCCAAACGGGAAGCTGCTCGATAAAGCAGCTTCCCGTTTAACGAATTCTTTATGGAATTACGCCATGGTCTTACGCCGTGGCGTCGAGGGCGGCGGCAAGGGCCGCGAGGCTGTCCCGCACGACCTCGAGGCTCGCGTCGGGCCCGTAGTGATTCACCCGGATCATTTCCTTGGCCAGCGCGCCCCCGCCCGCCACCAGCGGCAGTCCGGGATGCCCGCTCAGGGCCTTGGCCACGAGCTCGGACGCATCGATGCCCGCCGGGGTGCGCAGGGTCGTCGCGACCGGTGCCGCGTCCGCCTCCTCGTACACATACGGCTCGAGTCCCTTGCCCAGCGCCACCGCCCCGGCCCGCGTCGCCGCGGCGGCGCTCGCGTGCCGCGCCATCACGGCATCCAGGCCATCGGCCTCGATCCGCTCCAGGCAGGCGTCGAGGGCGAGCATCTCCAGCTGCGCCGGGGCGTGCGGCAGCGCCTTGCGGCCGCCGTCGACCCAGCGCTCCTTCCAGTCCAGGAGCGAGAGGTAGGAACGGCGCGGCGCCTGCGGGCTGTCCGCGAACCGCTGCCAGGCCCGCTCGCTCACCAGCGCGGCCGACACCCCGGCCGGACCGCCCATCGCCTTCTGCGCCCCGATCACGCACAGGTCCACGCCCCACGCGTCGGGCAGCAGCGGCTCGGCGCCCACCGAGGCGACCGCGTCCAGGTAGAAGAGTGCGCCGTGGGTGCGTACGACCGCACCGATCTCCGCGACCGGGTTGGTGTTGCCGGTCGCGGCCTCCGCGTGCACCAGGGAGACGAAGTCGATGTCCGGGCGGGCCGCGAAGGCCTCCTCGACCTGCGCGGCGGTGACCGCCGTGTGGAACGGCACGGCGAGGTCGATCACCTCGGCGCCGCAGTCCCGCAGCCAGTTGCCGAAGGTCTGCCCGTACGGCCCGGTGATCAGGTTCAGGGCCACCGTCCCCGGCCGGGCGGCCGAGCGGATGCAGCCCTCCAGGGGGAGCAGCGCCTCGCCCTGCATGATCACGACGTCCTGCTCGGTGGCGAGCAGCCGGGCCACCCGGTCCTCGATCGCGGCGAACTGCGCGGCGGTCATCGGGGGCAGGTCGAGGAAGGGGTGCGTCACGGCGGTGCTCTCTTCACTTGCGAGGTACTCGTGCGTGGTACCGGCGAGATGGTTGTGGGCTGCACCCACGAGCGTACCCAGAGGGTTCTACGCTTCGTCACATGAGCGATCAGGGCGTGCTGCGGGTGAAGGGGCGGGTCCTCGTCGGGCCCGAGGACGTACGGGACAAACTGTGGGTGATCGGGGGACGGATCTCGTACGAGCGGCCCGCAGGCACCCGCGACGTGACGACCGTCGAGGGCTGGGCGCTGCCCGGCCTGGTCGACGCGCACTGCCATGTGGGGCTCGACCAGCACGGCCCGGTCGCGCCCGATGTCGCCGAGAAGCAGGCGCTCACCGACCGGGAGGCCGGCACCCTGCTCCTGCGCGACGCGGGCTCGCCCTCCGACACCCGCTGGATCGACGACCGCGAGGACCTGCCGAAGATCATCAGGGCCGGGCGGCACATCGCCCGCACCCGCCGTTACATCCGCAACTACGCGTACGAGATCGAGCCCGAGGACCTCGTCGCGTACGTCGCCCAGGAGGCGCGGCGCGGCGACGGCTGGGTCAAGCTCGTCGGCGACTGGATCGACCGCGGCACCGGGGACCTCTCCGCGTGCTGGCCGCGCGCCGAGGTCGAGGCCGCCATCGCCGAGGCGCACCGCCTCGGCGTCCGGGTCACCGCGCACTGCTTCGCCGAGAACTCGCTGCGGGACCTGGTGGAGGCGGGCATCGACTGCGTCGAGCACGCGACCGGCCTGACCGAGGACACCATCCCGCTCTTCGCCGAGCGGGGCGTGGCGATCGTGCCGACCCTCGTGAACATCCAGACCTTCCCCAGGCTCGCCGAGGCCGGGGACGCCAAGTTCCCGATCTGGGCCGACCACATGCGCCGCCTGTACGACCGCCGTTACGACACCGTCCGTGCGGCCTTCGACGCGGGCGTCCCGGTCTTCGTCGGCACGGACGCGGGCGGCGCCCTCGCCCACGGCCTCGCGGCGGCGGAGGTCGCCGAGCTGACCAAGGCCGGGATCCCCGCCCTGGACGCCCTCTCGGCCACCACCTGGGGGGCCAGGCAGTGGCTCGGACGGCACGGCTTGGAGGAGGGCGCACCGGCCGACCTGGTGGTGTACGACGCCGATCCGCGCGCCGATGTGCGCGTCCTTGCGGACCCCCGGCGCATCGTCCTCAACGGTAGGGTCGTCGGCTGATGAGACTCGTACTGACCCGGGACAGCGTCGCCATGGGTGACGACGCCGACGCCCCGCATGAGCAAGTGATCGAGAGCGACGGCGAGTTGACGCTCGCCGGTTTCCTCTCCGACGTACGTACCCACCGCTACCTCGCCTCGATCGCGGGCGGCCGGGCCACCTGGGTCCTCTACGAAGGTGCGGAGACCCTCGCGGTCATCGCCCAGGAGTGGGGCATGCCCCGCTTCCTCGCGGACTCCAGGCGGACCTTCCGGGGTCAGGTGGTGCGGCTGCACTTCCGGTACGAGGCCCAGCAGGACCCGGACGAGGTGTACAACCAACTCGCCTGAGGCGGTGCATGGTTCGACCCGAGGGGCCTCGGGTTGACGGAGCGTAACGCCAGAGGGTGCCGGCTCGTTGTTCAGGAATTTCCGTGCTCCGGTGAGGTCAACCGGCGCATTCGGACAGAAGCGGTGGCTCGGGTGACGTGAGGGAACACCCGTGCCGAAAGATTCGAATGCGAGGGCGGAAACCCCACGTTGGGGTGAACTCACGCCGTGAAGCTGCCAGTTCACTCTCTGTGCGTAAAACTTCCCGGTGTCGAGATCGTCGGCGCCCGCACATGTCCCCGTGCGGGGTGTCGGCGACTCGTGTCTTCACCTGTCCTGTGTTCTTCGCGTCTCACGCGTTTCGCGTTCCACGCGTTCTGTCTCCAGTGGGGGTCCCACCACCATGAACAGCAACACCTTCCGCATGCCCGCACGCCGCATGCCCGCACGCCGCCTCGTGACCGCCGCGGCCGCGACGGCCATGGCCGCAGGGCCCGCGGTACTGCTCGGCGCCGGCTCCGCCCATGCCACGGGCGGCCACGGCGAGGGCAAGGCGAGCGCGGTCGTGCTCCGCGCCGGGCTCGACGTCTCCCTGCTCAACAAGACCGTCCAGGTCCCCCTGAACGCCTCGCTCAACGAGGTGCAGGCGCCCAGGAGTTCGGAGCGGACCGCCCTGACCGTCAAGCTCGACGGGGTCGACCAGGGCCGCCCGTTCAGCCTGCTGCGGGCCGACGTCGCCACCGCGAAGGCCACCGTCGACAAGCACCGGGCGGAGGGCTACAGCAACCTCGCGCACGCCAAGGTCCATGTGCCCGGCCTGCCCCTGCTCTCCGTCATCGAGGTCGAGAAGGTCACCTCCAAGGCGGTCTGCGAGGCGGGCAAGCGGCCCGTCGCCGAGTCCAACCTGCTCGGTGCCGTGACCGTCCTCGGCAAGAAGGTCACGCTCTCCACCGGCGGCACGACCCGGGTCGAGGTCCCCGGCGTCGGCGAGGTCCGCCTCGACCTGTCCAAGACCCACACCACCTCGCGCACGGCCGCGGCCGCCGCGCTCGAACTCAAGGTGTCCATCAACCCGTTGAAGCTGAACGTCGCCGAGGTCGAGGGCACCGTCACGCTCGCCGGCGCCACCTGCGAGTCGCCCGCCGCGCCGCCGAAGAAGGAGCCCGTGGTCAAGCCCCAGGGGGGTGCGGTGCCCGCCGCCGAGCAGAACCTCGCCGAGACCGGCGGCAACTCCATGACGCCGTACCTCGCGGGCGGCGCCGTGGTGCTGCTCGCGGCGGGCGGCGGGGCGCTGATGCTGGCGCGGGGCCGCAGCCGGGGCTGATGCCCGGCTCATGAACGCGAGGGGGAGGCGGAAATCCCTGTGCCGCCTCCCCCTCGTACATACGTTTCGTATGTGTGTTCTGAATGAGGGATTCAGCAGTTATCTTCGGCCCCATGGACAAGCTGAGCATCTTCGAGCGCATCGGCGGTGAGCCCGCCGTCGCCGCGGTGGTGGACGTCTTCTACCAACGGGTCCTCGCGGACGAGCAGTTGGCCCGCTACTTCGCCGACACCGACTTCGCCGCGCTCAAGGCGCACCAGCGCAGCTTCATCGGCCACGCCCTCGGTGCCACCACGTCCTACGACGGACGCGCCATGGGCGACGCCCACGCCGAACTCGACATCACCGAGGGCGACTTCGACCGGGTCGTCGGCCACCTCGCGGTCGCCCTCGCCGACTGCGGAGTGGACCAGGCCACCATCGCCGACATCGCCCTTGCGCTGGTGCCGCTGAAGGGCGCCATCGTCACCGGCTGAGCCGCACCGGGAGGCGGGCGCTCAGCGGCTCGTCAGGCACAGCGCCTGGTCGAGGGCCTGCAGAAACCGCCCCGTGGTCGCCCGGTCCCGCACCGCGAGCCGCAGCCACTCGGGGCCGAGGCCCGGAAACGTGTCGCCGCGCCGTGCCGCGAACCCGAGCCGGCGCAGCCGTTCCCGTACGTCGTCCGCGCGGCGCAGCCGGATCAGCACGAACGGGCCCGCCGCGTCCGCCACGGCAGTCACCTCGTCGAACTCCGCGAGCCCGGCGAGGAGATGGGCCCGGTCGGCGGCCACCCGATGCGCCGCATGCCCCGCCTCCGCGAGGGCGCGCGGCGTCATGCACGCCTCGGCCGCCGCGAGCGCCGGAGTCGACACCGGCCACAACGGCTGGGCCCGCTCAAGGGTGGCGATCATCTCCGGGGCGGCGAGAACGTATCCGATTCGCAGCCCCGCAAGCCCCCACGTCTTGGTGAGGCTCCGCAGCACCACCAGACCCGGCACGTCCACCCGCCCGGCCAACGCCTCGCACTCGCCCGGCACCGCGTCCATGAAGGCCTCGTCGACCACCAACACCCGCCCGGGGCGGGCGAGTTCGGCGATGAGGGCGGCCGGATGCAGCACCGACGTCGGGTTGGTCGGATTGCCGATGACGACCAGATCGGCGTCCTCGGGCACGGCCTTCGGGTCGAGCCGGAAGCCGTCCTCGGCGCACAGCAGCACCCGCCCGACCTCGTGCCCCGCGTCCCGCAGCGCCGCCTCCGGCTCGGTGAACTGCGGATGCACGACCACGGGCCGCCGCGCCCGCACCGCCCGCGCGATGAGCACGAACGCCTCCGCCGCCCCCGCCGTGAGCAGCACCCGCTCCGGCGCGAGCCCGTGTCGCCGCGCCACCGCCGCCCGCGCCGCCCGGCCGTCCGGGTAGGCGGCGAGGGAGGTCAGCGAGGCGGCGATGTGCTCGCGCAGCCAGGGCGGGGGAGTGTCCGCGCGGACGTTGACCGCGAGATCGGTCAACGCCGCGCCGGTGCCCCGGACTTCGGCGTCCCCGTGGTGGCGCAGGTCATGCGCCTGAGGGGCCCCGGCCGGTTCAGTGTGCGTGTGCATGACCGCCGTGGTGGTGTCCGTGGTGACCGTGCCCGCCGTGTCCGTGTCCGTGTCCGTGGTCGTGCCCGTCGTCGTCCGGGTGGAAGTGCGGCTGCTGCGGCAGGCCCACCTTGTCCTCGAAGCCGGGCAGCGCGATGCGGTACACGCACGAGTCGCAGTTCATCCGCAGATCGCCCTTGACCGCCTCCCGGTAGCGCTCCATCACCAGGTCCAGGAGCTCCGGCTCGGGGCCGATGACGTTCGCCGACCGCACCTCGACCTCCGGGTGCGCGGACGCCCAGCCCTCGGTCTGCTGCCGTACGCGGTCCGGCAGGATCCCGGTGAACAGGAAGTACGGCAGGACGACGACACGCTTGGCCCCGAGCTTCACGCACCGGTCGAGCCCGCTCGGCACGTCCGGCGCCGCGAGCGACACGAACGCGGTCTCGACGCCCGCGTACCCACGCCCCTCCCACAACAGCCTTGCCGCCTTGTGTACTTCGGCGTTGGCGTCCGGGTCGGTCGAGCCGCGCCCCACCAGCAGGACCGTGACGTCGGCCCGGTCCTCGGGCGAGCGGACGCTCTCGCCGAGCGCCTCGTCGAGCCGCCGCTCAAGGACCTTCAGCAGGCTCGGGTGCGGGCCAAGGGGGCGGCCGTAGGTGTACGAGATCCCCGGGTGCCGCTCCTTCTCGCGGGTCAGCGCCGCCGGGATGTCGCCCTTGGCGTGCCCCGCCGACACCAGCATCAGCGGCACCGCGGCGAACCGCGTCACGCCCCGCTCCACCAGCTCGGCCACGGCCTCGCCCAGCGGCGGCGGCGACAGCTCGATGAAGCCGCCCGCGACGGGCAGTTCGGGGTGACGCTCACCCAACGTACGGACGAAGTCCCGGAAGGCCTCGGCGCCCGCCTCGTCCCTGGTGCCGTGGCCTGCGATCAACAGGGCCGGTGCGGTGGTCACGCGTTCTCCTCGGAAGTGGGGTGGTACAGCAGGGCGTTGAGCGCCGCCGCGGCGACGGCGGAGCCGCCCTTCTCGGATACGTTGCTGACGGCGGGCAGTCCGCTCTCGCGCAGCGCCAGCTTCGACTCGGCGGCGCCGACGAAGCCGACCGGCAGGCCGATGACGAGCGCGGGCTCGGCATCGAGGGTGAGCAGTTCCTCCAGGGCGGTCGGCGCACAGCCGATCACCCAGAGCGCTCCGGGCCCGACCTGCTCGTACGCGAGCCGGATCGCGTGTGCCGAACGGGTCAGCCCAGGGCCGGACTTGGCGTCCTTGAGGTGACAGACGGTCTCGCGCCTGGTGATGCCCGCGGCGACCATCTCGACATCGACCACGACGGGGGCGCCGGCGTGCAGCGCCTTGTGGCCGCGTACGAGGGAGTCCTCGTCGGTCACGAGATCGTCCGCGTATTCCAGGTCGGCCGCGGAATGGATGACCCGCTCCACGACCGCCCTCGTCATGGGCGCGAAGTGGGAGGTGTCCAGGCGGGTGCGGAGCCGGCGGAAGGACTCCTGCTCGATGGGGTGGACGATGCGGTTCACGCCGACTCCTCGGGGGTCTCGCGGCCCGTCTCGCCGTGCTGCCAGCGGTAGCCGCGCGGGGTCACCATGCGGCCGGCGATGTTCCGGGTCGCGGTGTTGCCGACCGTGACGACGGTCATCATGTCGACGATGGCCGGGTCCAGCGTGCCGAGCGTCGCGACCCGTGAACTCTCGTCAGGGCGCGAGGCGTTGCGTACGACTCCGACGGGAGTGCCGGGCTCGCGGTGCTCGGCGAGGATGCCGAGGGCCTTGGGCAGCTGCCAGTCGCGGCCGCGGCTGCGCGGGTTGTAGAACGTCACGACGATGTCCGCCTCGGCCGCGGCCCTGACCCGGCGCTCGATGACCTCCCACGGGGTGTGCAGGTCGGAGAGACTGATCGACACGTGGTCATGGCCGAGGGGTGCCCCGAGGATGGCCCCGGCGGCGAGCGCGGCGGTCACGCCGGGCACCCCGACGACGTCGATGTCGTCGCTTGCCTCGGCAAGGGCGGGCGAGGCCATGGCGTACACGCCCGCGTCCCCGGAGCCGATGAGCGCGACGGCCTGCCCCTTGGCGGCCTCGGCGACGGCGGTACGGGCCCGCTCCTCCTCGGCGCCCAGGCCGGACTCCAGGATCCTCGTGCCCGGCCGGAGCAGGTCCCGGATCTGGTCCACGTACTGATCGAGCCCGACGAGCACCGAGGCCCGGCGCAGCTCGTCCTTGGCGCGGGGCGTGAGCAGATCCCTCGCACCCGGACCGAGCCCGACCACGGCAAGGCGGCCACGCGGGGCCCGCCGCACGACGGCACAGGTGGCCATGGCGGCCCGGCCTTCGGGGGCCGACTTCCGCTTGGGGACGATGAGTTCGCCGCCTCGCGCGAGCGCAGCGGCCTCGGCGACGGAGGGCGTACCCACGGCTGCGAGAGGAGCACCGGACGGATTCGGCACGTCGACACCCGCCAACTCCTCGGCGGCGTACGTCACGAGGGGCACACCGAAGGCCTCGGCGGCCGCCACGATCCCGGGCTCCTCGGCCTTGGCCTCGACGGTGGCGATCTCGGCGACGGAGGCGGAGGAGAGCCCCGCATCAGCCAACGCCCCCCGGACGAGCCCGAGCACTTCCTCGACGGGGGCATTCTTGCTGGCGCCCACGCCGACCACGAGGGAGGGCGGGCGGAGGACGACTTCACGGTCGGCGAGGGGGACGACCTGATCGGTGACCCTGATGCGCGGCACCCCGACGCCCCCGGGCTCCCGTGCGCCCTGGGGGAGGGTGGGCGCAGGCGAAGGTGCCGCATGCCGTACGTTCGGCGCCAACGGTGGCAGAGGCCAGGACGCCTCGGCGTCCAGGACCACCTCCGACCCGTCCAGGATGGCCCGCCCGACCCCAGCCACATCCCCCTCGACCGGCAGCCCGAGCATGTCCAGCCCAGCCGTACCGACGGAGTCCGTCGCCGTGGTCACCACGGCCTGCGCCCCCAGCACATCCGCGACGGCCAGGGCCAGCGCATTGGCCCCACCCCCATGCCCGCCCAGCAGGGCAACCGCAAACCGCCCGCCCTCGTCGACGCAGACGACACCGGGATCGGAAGCCTTGTCCGAGAGCAGCGGCGCGACGAGCCGAACCGTCGCCCCGGTGGCCAAGAAGCACACCACCTGCGAACACTCGCCGAAGGCAAGCCGCACGGCATCCCCGACGGGCCCGTCGTACGCCTTGACCCGGCCGGGCCAAGCCGCCACGAGCCGAGCCCGCGCACGCGCACCCGCCGCGGTGGCGGAGATGAGGCCGATCACTCAACTGCTCCTTCTTGCAAGGGAGTTGTGGGGCGATCGCCCCACAACACGAACACCGGATTGGTCGCGGCGAGCCGCGTCACATCCCCCGGCAAGGGCGCCAGCCGCGAAGACTGCAGCAGCACCCCGTCACACAAGAACCCCGCCTCCGCGAGAGCGCCCCGCACCGCCGGCACCCGGTCCAGCGCGGCCAGCGCCACCACCACGGTCCGGCGCGCCCGCCGGGCGCACACCTTCACGATCGAGGGCAGCTCGGCGCCCCCACCGCCGATGAACACCGCGTCCGGATCCGCGAGATGGGACAGCACCGTCGGCGCCGACCCGTGCACGGTCCGCACATCGACCCCATGAGCGGCCGCGTTGGCGCGGATCCGCTCGATCCCGTCGCCGGTCTTCTCCACGGCCACGACGGCCGCCCCGAACCGCGCACACTCCACGGCCACCGACCCGCTCCCGGCGCCCACGTCCCACACGAAGTCCCCGAGCCGGGGTCCGAGCCGGGCCAGCGCCAGCGCCCGCACCTCGAACTTGGTGATCATCGAGTCGCGATGCCCGAACTCGTCCTCGTCCAGGGCCCACCGCCCAGGAGTGGGCCGCGGCCCGGCGACGGTACGTACCGGCGAGAGGGTCCTCGCCTCGTCCAGGCAGAGGACCACACTGACCGCGGGGCCCCAGTCGCGCTCTGCGGCCTGCGCGGGGGTCACCCGCTCGATCCGCTCGTGCTCCGGATCGCCGAGCGAACTGGCCACGACCAGCGTCCGGTTCGCGGCCCGGTGCACCAACTCCGCACCGAGCTCCGCGGGCCCGGCCCCGGGACCGGTCAGGATCGCGGTCTTCGGATGCGCACGGCATACGTTGACGGCCGTACGCAGCTCACGGCCGTGCGCGCTCACCACGACGGCGTCGTCCCAGGGCAGCCCGGCCCGCGCGAACGCGGTGGCGACGGACGACACTCCGGGACGTACGTCCAGCGCGTCCGCACCGAAACGCTCCGCCAGCGCCCGCACGATCCCGAAGAACCCGGGATCCCCGGAGGCGAGCACGACCACTCGCGCCCGCTCCTCGGAATCGCCGGAATCGCCGGGATCGCCGGAATGCCCGCAATCCCCGGAAGCAGCTGCGGCCAGATGCTTGGCGATCGTCTCCAACGCCGGGGCGAGCGGCCCGAGTACGACCTGCTCGACCTGCTCCACCCGCGTGCACAGCTGCGCGGCCGCGTCCAGATGCCGCCGCCCGCCCACCACGAGCGTGGCGGCGTCGAGGAGGCGCAGGGCGGCCGGTTCGAGGGGCGCCCCCGTCCCCGTACCGACGACACTGATGCTCGTGACGCCGGTCATGCCGGTCAGGCCGGTCATGGCTTCGCGCCTTGACTGCGCAGCGACTTGCGGGCCTCGGGATCGGCCTTGCGGAAGCCGTGGAAGTGCCCCGGGTGGTACAGGTGCGAACGCGTCCCGGAGGCGCCGAGGGCCGGGCCGACCAGGAAGAGGGTGTGCTTCCAGAGCTTGTGCTCCTTCACCGTCTCCTCCAGCGTGCCGACCGTGCAGCGCACGAGCAGCTCCTCCGGCCAGGTCGCCTGGTACGCGACCACGACGGGCGTCGACGTCGGATAGCCGCCCTCGAGCAGCTCACGGGCCAGCTGCCCGGAGCGTGCGGCGGACAGGAAGAGCGCCATCGTCGTGCCGTGCTTGGCGAACTCGCGGACCTCCTCGCCGGGCGGCATCGGCGTCTTGCCGCCGCCCAGGCGCGTCAGGATCACGGACTGCGCGACCTCGGGGATGGTCAGCTCGCGCTGGGCGAGGGCGGCGACGGCCGAGAACGCCGAGACACCCGGAATGATCTCCACCTCGATGCCGAGCTCCGCACACCGGTCGACCTGCTCCTGGGTGCCGCCCCACAGCGCCGGGTCGCCGGAGTGGATCCTGGCCACCCGCAGGGCTTCCGCCTGAGCCCGCTCGTACACGGCCATGACGTCCTCGAGCGACATCGTGGCGGAGTCCAGGATCTCGGCCCCTTCCCTCGCGTGCTCAAGGACCTCGGCCTGCACCAGGCTGGCCGCCCAGATCACGATGTCGGCGTCCGCGATGGCGCGCGCGGCGCGGAAGGTCAGCAGGTCGGCGGCGCCGGGTCCGGCGCCGACGATGGTCACCTTGCCGGTCGTGGCATCGGCCATGGGATGGGGTCCTCTCGGTCGTACAGCAGCTCAAACGGGTGGATCTTGAATGTGCGGACGGCAGGTCAATCGGCTAGCAAGAGCCCATGGCGGTGTTCGTCGCGCTCGGCGCGTTCCTGATGACGCTGGTCGGCGGGTGGACGGCGCAGCGCGTCACCGACCGCCGCCACTTGGTGCTCGGCCTCGCGGGCGGGCTGATGCTCGGCGTCGTGGGCCTCGACCTGCTGCCCGAGGCGCTGCACGCGGCGGGCGACGAGGTGTTCGGGGTGCCGCAGGCGCTGCTTTTGTTCGTGGGCGGCTTCCTGGCGGCGCACGTCCTGGAGCGACTGCTCGCGGTACGTCAGGCGGGGCACGGCTCCGACGAGCGGGTGCCGCAGGTGGGACTCACCGCGGCCGCGGCCATGGTCGGGCACAGCCTGATGGACGGCATCGCGATCGGCGCGGCCTTCCAGGCGGGCGGCGCCATGGGACTGACCGTCGCGCTCGCCGTCATCACCCATGACTTCGCGGACGGCTTCAACACGTACACGATCACGAGCCTGTACGGGAACGAGCGCAAGAAGGCCCTGATGATGCTCTTCGCCGACGCCGCGGCCCCGGTGATCGGCGCCGCCTCGACCCTCCTCTTCACCCTGCCGGAGGAACTGCTCGGCAGTTATCTCGGCTTCTTCGGCGGCGCCCTGCTCTATCTCGCGGCCGCCGAGATCCTGCCCGAGGCCCACCACGACCACCCGGCCCGCTCGACCCTGCTGTGCACGGCCGCCGGAGTGGGCTTCATCTGGGTGGTGGTCGGCATCGCGGGCTGAGCCCGCGGCGCCCGGCCCGGTCACAGCTTGCCGCCGCGGCCGCCGTCACGGCGCGCGGGCGCGATGAGCGTCGACAGATACGGCAGCGGCTCCTCGCCGAGCTCACCGGCCGGCCGGATGGACTCCTCGGGCAGCCCGAGCGCCGACCCCCACACGGCACCCTCGGCCCGCCCGGTCTCCCGCAGCGCGGCGGCGACCTCGTGCGCGAGCCGCCCGAACTTGTACGCGACGACCGTGCCCGGCCCGTCGAGCGCGTCCTTGAGGACGGCAGCCCCGGCCGTCACCGGCACCAGCGTCAGCGGCTCGGTGCCCTCCGTGAGTACGGCGCCACTGCGGGCGGCGAGATCCTGCATCGCGGTGATGCCCGGCACGGTCTCGACGACCGTCCCCGGCAGCAACTCCCCGATGGTCTGCGCGAGATAGGTGAACGTCGAGTACACATTGGGGTCCCCGATCGTCGCGAACGCCACGCTGCCGTGCGCCCGCAGCAGCTCGGCCACGCGCCCGCCGGCGGCGTCCCAGGCGGCCTCGCGGCGGGCCCGGTCGGACCGCTCGTTGAGCGCGAAGACGACGCGTACGACCTTGTCCTGCGGGACGTAGTGCAGCACGGTCGCCTCGGCCCGCCCGCGCTCGCCGGTGTCCATCACAGGCACGACGACGACCTCGGCGTCACGCAGCGCGTTGACGCCCTTGACGGTCACCAACTCCGGGTCGCCCGGGCCGACTCCGACACCTATCAGCTTGCTGCTGCCGCTCATGACGTCCTGCACCTTTCGACGAACCTGCGGGCGGTGTCGGGCACGGCCGCCCAATGCGTGTGCAGATAGCTCGCATGCACACCGTCCTGTACGTAGCCCTCGACACGCTTCTCCGGCTGGTGAAGCCCCCACGCGGGCATGCTGCCCGCGCCCGGCTCGAGGACGGTCCGATGGAACTCGTGCCCGCGCACCCGGGTCCCCGCCTGTGCGAGCACGCTGTCGGAGAGGGCGACGGCCTCGCGATAGCCGAGGGTCAGCCGCTCCGACATGTGCGCGTCCGCGTCCAGCACACCGCACATCGGCTTCCCGTCCAGGGAGCGCGCGAGATAGAGAAGCCCGGCGCACTCCGCCGCCACGGGGGCGCCGCTCTGCGCGAGCTTCGCGACTGCCTCGCGCAGGGGTTCGTTGGCGGACAGCTCCGGGGCGTAGACCTCCGGGAACCCGCCACCGATGACCAACCCCGCGGTCCCGTCGGGAAGTTGCTCGTCCCTGAGCGGGTCGAACGGCACGACTTCGGCCCCGGCCGCCGTGAGCATTTCGGCGTGCTCGGCGTAGGAGAAGGTGAAGGCGGGGCCGGCGGCCAGGGCAACGACGATTTCCCCTCCCCGCCCCTTCCCGAAATCCTGCGGAGCTGTGTCCTCAATCGCCGGACGGGCTGATTCATCAGCCCGTCCGGCGATTGAGGACATCTTTGAAGCCGGCGGCAGCCTTTCGGGAAGGGGCGGGGTGGGGGAAAAGCCCGGCGACCACGGCGAGACGTCCAACGACGGCGCACTCCGCGCCAGCGCAAGCAGCGCTTCCAGGTCGCACCCCTGGCGCACCTGCTCGGCCAGCGCACGGACCGCGTCCACCGCCTCCGCCTGCCGCTCGGCAACCGGCACAAGCCCCAAGTGCCGTGAGGGCGTACGGACTTGACGTAGCCGACGCAGAGTGCCGAGCACGGGAACCCCGGACGAGTCCAGAGCCTCCCGCAACAACTCCTCATGCCGGTCGGACCCGACCTTGTTGAGGATCACCCCGCCGATCCGCACCTCCGGATCCCAAGACGCAAACCCATGCACAAGCGCCGCCACGGACCGCGACTGCGAAGACGCGTCGACGACCAGCACCACCGGCGCCCGCAGCAACTTCGAGACCTGCGCCGTGGACGCCAACTCCCCCTGCCCCGACGCCCCGTCGAACAGCCCCATCACACCCTCGACGACCGCAAGGTCACACCCGGAAGAACCATGCGCGAAGAGCGGAGCAACCAGCTCCGGCCCGCACAGATACGCATCCAGATTCCGCCCGGGACGGCCGCACGCCAGCGCGTGATAGCCCGGATCGATGTAGTCGGGCCCCACCTTGTGCGGAGACACGGCAAGCCCGGCCTCCGCGAAGGCGGCCATCAGGCCCGTGGCCACGGTGGTCTTGCCGCTGCCCGAGGAGGGGGCGGCAATCACCAATCGGGGGACGGCGGTCACCATTCGATGCCCCGCTGCCCCTTCTGCCCCGCGTCCATCGGGTGCTTGACCTTGCCCATGTCCGTCACCAGATCGGCGAACTCCACAAGCCCCGCCGGGGCGTTGCGCCCGGTGATGACGACATGCTGCTGCCCGGGCCGGTCCCGCAGGACGGACACGACCTCCTCGGTGTCGACCCACCCCCAGTGCATCGGATAGGCGAACTCATCCAGCACGTACAGCTGATACGTCTCGGCGGCCAGGTCCCGCTTGACCTGCTCCCAGCCCTCCCGCGCCTTCTCCTCGTTGTCGAGCTGCGCGTCCCGCTGCACCCACGACCAGCCCTCGCCCATCTTGTGCCAGTCGACGGTCCCGCCCTCGCCGGAGTCCCCGAGGACCCGCAGCGCGCGCTCCTCGCCGACCTTCCACTTGGCGGACTTGACGAACTGGAACACCCCGATCGGCCACCCCTGGTTCCAGGCGCGCAGCGCGAGCCCGAACGCGGCCGTCGACTTGCCCTTGCCGATGCCGGTGTGCACGACGACCAGCGGCCGGTTGCGGCGCTGGCGGGTGGTGAGACCGTCCTCGGGTACGACGGTCGGCTGTCCCTGGGGCATCAGGCGGCCCTCTGCTTCCTCTGGCTTTGATGAGTTCCCTGTACGTCCCGGACGAGTCCGGCAATCGCATCCGCCCGCAGCTCGTCCAGCGTGACGACGCTCCCGCCGAGCCCCTGCGCGAGCTGCCCCGCGAGCCCGAGCCGTACGGGCCCCGACTCGCAGTCGACGGTCACGGACGCGATGCCCTCGGCGGCGAAAAGCCCCGCCGCACGCGCGGCCTGGGCGACCGGCTCGACCCCGCCGGTGGCCCGCCCGTCGGTGACGACCACGACCAGCGGACGCCGGGCGGGGTCCCGCAAGCGCTCGATCCGCAGCACCTCATGAGCCTTGAGCAGCCCCGCCGCGACCGGCGTACGCCCACCCGTCGGCAGCGATTCGAGCCGGGCGGCGGCCGCGTCCACGGACGACGTGGGCGGCAGCGCGACATCGGCCCCCGCCCCCCGGAAGGTCACGAGCCCCACCTTGTCCCGCCGCTGATAGGCATCCAGCAACAGCGAAAGCACGGCACCCTTGACGGCACTCATCCGCTGCCGGGCCGCCATCGACCCGGAGGCGTCCACGACGAAGAGGACGAGATTTCCCTCGCGCCCCTCCCGCGTCGCCTGCCGCAGATCGTCCCGGCGTATGACGAGCCCCCGCCCGGACCGCCCCCGCGCCCGCTGATGCGGCGCGGCGGCCTGCACGGTCGCCGCCAAGTGCAGCTTGGTGAGGGCCCCTTGGGGTCGCCTGGACCCGGTGGTCCGCCCGTGCTCGGTGCGGGCCCGGGACCGCCGCCCGGCGGCACCCTCACCCAGACCGGGAACGCTCAGCGTCTTCGCACGAAAGGGCTCGCCGGCACTCACGGCCTGCTGCTCGCCGGGCCCGGAGGGAGCCTGGGCAGCGCCCTGTTCGTCGGACGGTTCGGGCTGTACGTCCCCGTCGTCCCCCGCACCGCCTTCGGCGGGGGAGTCGTCGGGCGGCCCGTCCTGCGGCGGCTGCCCACCACCGGGACCGTCCGGATCGGGGTCGGGGTCCTCGTCCTCGCCCGCGAACTCCTCCAGGGTGTCGTCGAGCTTGTCCTCGTCAAGTCCCGGAGCATCAAAGGGATTACGCCGCCGCCGATGCGGAAGGGCGAGCAGCGCGGCCTGCCGCACATCTTCGGCGATGACATCACTGCGCCCGGCCCAGGCGGCGAGCGCCGTGGCGGTCCTCGCCATGACGATGTCGGCACGCATGCCGTCCACCTCGAACGCGGCACACGTCGCGGCGATCTGTCGCAGCGCACCGTCGCCGAGGCGCACCTGCGGCAGCAGCGCTCGAGCGGCCACGATCCGCGCCCGCACCGCCTGCTCGTCGGCCTCCCACCGGGCGGCGAACTCCTCCGGCCGGTCGTCATAGGCGAGCCGCCGGCGCACGACCTCGACCCGCTGATCGGGCTCGCGCGAGGCCGCCACCTCGACGGTCAGCCCGAACCGGTCGAGCAACTGCGGCCGCAGCTCGCCCTCTTCGGGATTCATGGTCCCGACGAGCAGGAACCGCGCGGCATGCCGTACGGACACGCCTTCGCGCTCCACGTACGAGGCGCCCATGGCGGCGGCGTCGAGCAGCAGGTCGACCAGATGGTCGTGCAGCAGATTGACCTCGTCGACGTACAGGATCCCGCGATGCGCGTCGGCGAGCAGCCCGGGCTCGAAGGCCTTGACCCCCTCGGCGAGCGCCCGCTCGATGTCGAGCGCCCCGACGAGCCGGTCCTCGGAGGCCCCGACGGGCAACTCGACCATGCGCGCGGCCCGCGAGTTCTGCCCCACGACCTCGTGCGGCCCGTCCGGGCACTGCGGATCGGGCGCCCCCGGATCACAGGAGAACCTGCACCCGGAGACGACGTCCACCTCGGGCAGCAGGGCGGAAAGGGCGCGTACGGCAGTGGACTTGGCGGTCCCCTTCTCACCACGCACGAGCACGCCGCCGACGGCGGGGGAGACGGCGTTGAGCAGCAGTGCAAGCCGCAGGTCGTCCTGGCCGACGAGAGCGGTGAAGGGATAGGGCGTGGTCATACGAAGGCCTCCACTTGCGGGTGCGGGCAGTGGGCATCATTCAGCCCGTCCGGCGTTTGAGGACCCGCCCGGAGGGCGGAAAGCTCCGCAGGATTTCGGGAAGGGGCGGGGTGGGGAAGAAAGCCCGCCGCAGGCGCAACGGCGCTCACGCGTCCCCCTCCAGATCACCCTCGAGCTCCAGATACGTCGCCCGCAACCGCTCAAGCGTCGCCTCGTCCGGCGAAGCCCAAAGCCCCCGCTCAGCCGCCTCGAGCAGCCGCTCGGAAATCCCCCGCAAGGCCCACGGGTTGGACTTCTGCATGAACTCCCGGTTCTCCTCGGAGAACACGTACTCGGCCGAGAGCTTCTCGTACATCCAGTCATCCACCACACCCGCGGTGGCGTCGTACCCGAACAGATAGTCCACCGTCGCGGCCATCTCGAACGCCCCCTTGTACCCATGCCGCCGCATCGCCGCCATCCACCGAGGATTGACGACACGGGCCCGGAACACCCGGTGGGTCTCTTCCCCGAGCGTCCGCGTCTTGACCTGCTCCGGCACGGCACTGTCACCCACGTACGCCTCGGGCGACTCCCCGGTCAGATGCCGCACCATCGCGACCATCCCCCCGTGGTACTGGAAGTAGTCGTCGGCATCGACGAGATCGTGCTCGCGCGTATCGACGTTCTTCGCGGCGACGGCGATGCGCCGGAACGCGGTCTCCATGTCCCCGCGAGCAGCCCGCCCGTCGAGCCCACGGCCGTACGCATAGCCGCCCCACACCGCGTACACCTCGGCGAGATCCGCGTCGGAACGCCAGTTGCGTGCGTCGATCAACGGCAGCAGCCCGGCCCCGTACGCCCCCGGCTTGGACCCGAAGATCCGGGAGGTGGCCCGGCGCCGGTCGCCGTGCGTGGCGGTGTCCTCATCGGCGTGCGCCCGCACGTAGTTGACGTCGGCATCCTCGTCGAGCTCCGCGACCGCCCGCACGGCGTCGTCGATCAGCCCGACCACATGCGGGAACGCATCCCGGAAGAACCCGGAGATACGCACGGTCACATCGATGCGCGGCCGCCCGAGCTCGGCGGCCGGCACGATCTCGAACCCGGTGACCCGCCGCGACGCGTCGTCCCACACCGGCCGGCACCCGAGGAGCGCCAGGATCTCCGCGATGTCGTCGCCCTGCGTACGCATGGCCGAGGTGCCCCACACGGTCAGCCCGACCGACTTCGGGTACTCCCCGGTGTCGGTCAGATACCTGCCCACCAGCGAGTCGGCGAGCGCCTGCCCGACCTCCCAACTCAGCCGTGAGGGAATGGCCTTGGGGTCGACGGAGTAGAAGTTGCGCCCGGTAGGCAGCACATTCACGAGCCCACGGGTCGGCGACCCGGACGGACCCGCCGGAACGTACCCGCCGTCCAACGCCCGCAGGATGTGCCCGATCTCATCGGTGGTACGCGCGAGCCGGGGCACGACCTCCTCGCAGGCGAACCCCAACACGGCCACGGCGGGCGGCAGTTCGACGCCGAGCACTTCCCGTACGAGGGGACGCACCGCCTCCAGCGCCCACTCCCGAGCCTCCATGCCCTCGGCAAGGCGCCGGCACAGCAGCTCAAGCAGATCGATCGCATCGGAGGCGGTCCGGGCGGGCCCGTCCACCAGAGCGGTCAGCCCGTCGGCGACCTTGACCGCAGCCCCCGGCTCCCCGAGCAGCTCCTTCTCGTCGAGCCCGAAGTGCTCGGCGAGCGCGGCCCGCAGCCCCGGCAGCGCGTTCGCGGTACCGCCCCACACCTGCGAGGCCCGCAGGACGGCAAGCACCAGGTTTACCCGAGGCTCACCCTCCGGCCCGCCACCCAGCACATGCAGACCGTCGCGGATCTGCACGTCCTTGATCTCGCACAGATAGCCGTCGATGTGCATGACGAACTCGTCGAAGGCGGTGTCGTCCGGCTGCTCGTCGACATGCAGGTCGTGATGGAGCTCGGCGGCCTTGACCAGCGTCCAGATCTGCGCCCGCACCGCCGGCGCCTTCGTCGGGTCCAGGTCGCTGACCAGCGCGTACTCGTCGAGCAGCTGCTCCAGCTTCGCCAGATCCCCGTACGTGTCCGCCCGCGCCATCGGCGGCACCAGATGGTCGACCACCGTGGCGTGCCCGCGGCGCTTGGCCTGGGTGCCCTCGCCGGGGTCGTTGACGATGAAGGGATAGATCAGCGGCAGCTCACCCAGGACCGCATCGGGCGCGCAGCCCCCGCTGAGCCCGAGCCCCTTGCCCGGCAGCCACTCCATCGTGCCGTGCTTGCCCATGTGCACGACGGCGTCGGCGCCGAAGGAATTCTCCAGCCACCTGTACGCCGCCATGTAGTGGTGCGACGGCGGCATGTCCGGGTCGTGGTAGATCGCGATCGGGTTCTCGCCGAAGCCGCGCGGCGGCTGGATCATCACGACGACGTTCCCGAACTGCAGGGAGGCGAGGACGATTTCGTCGCCGTCGACGTACAGCTGGCCCGGAGGCTCGCCCCACGCCTCCAGCATCCCGTCCCGCAGCTCCGGGTCGAGCTTGTCGAACCAGGCCCGGTAGTCCGCGAGCGGCACCCGCGCCGGGGCGGCGGCCAGCTGCTCCTCGGTGAGCCATTCGACGTCGTGGCCACCGGCGGCGATGAGGCGGTGGATCAGCTCGTCGCCCTCGGCGGGGTGGCCCTCGACGACGTAGCCCGCGTCCCGCAGCGCGTCCAGGACCCGCACCGCCGACGCCGGGGTGTCGAGCCCCACCGCGTTGCCGACCCGTGAGTGCTTGGTCGGGTACGCGGTGAAGACGAGAGCCAGCTTCTTCTCGGCGTTCGGCTTGTGCTTCAACAGGGCGTGCCGCACGGCGATTCCGGCGACCCGCGCGGCCCGCTCGGGGTCGGCGATGTACACCGGGACGTCGTCCGGGCCCTGCTCCTTGAAGGAGAACGGGACAGTGATCAGGCGCCCGTCGAACTCGGGGATCGCGACCTGCATCGCCGCGTCCATGGGGGAGAGCGCGGCATCCGACGCGTCCCAGGCGCTGCGCGAGGAGGTCAGGCAAAGCCCTTGCAGGACAGGGATGTTGAGGTCGGCCAGGGCCCCGATGTCCCAGGCCTCCTCGGCACCGCCGGCCGAAGCCTCCGAGGCATGCGCCCCGCCGGCCGCGAGGACGGTGGCGATGAGCGTGTCGGCCTGCCCGATCAGCTCGTACAGCGCCGGGTCGGCGCCCCGCAGTGAACCGCAGTACACGGGAAGGGCGTTGACGCCGCGCGCCTCGATCGCGTCGCACAGGGTGTCCACGAAGGAGGTGTTCCCGGACAGCTCGTGCGCCCGGTAGAACAGCACGCCCACGGTCGGCCGCGAAGGGTCGGCCGCCCGGTCCCCGTGCACCCCGAACTCGGGCATCTTCAGGGGCTCGGCGCTGCGCCGGTCGCCGTCGGACACTCCGGGGCGCAGTACGTCCTCGGTGAGGAACTTCGCCAGCTCCCGGAGGTTCCCGGCGCCGCCCTCCACCAGGTACCGCAGCGCCTCGGCCACGGACCCGGCGTGCACGGTCGACTCGGCCATCAGCTCCGCGTCCGGCACGGACTCGCCGCCGAGCAGCACGGTCGGGATGCCGGACTTCTTGAGCGCGGCGAGCCCGTCCTCCCAGGCGCGCTTGCCGCCGAGGAGGCGTACGACGGCTATGTCCGCACCCTCGATCAGGCCCGGCAGTTCACCGGTGACATCGACCCGGGTGGGGTTGCCGATGCGGTACGCGGCGCCCGAGGCGCGCGCCGCGAGCAGATCCGTGTCGGCGGTGGACAGAAGCAGGACGGTCATGAAGGTGCCCCCGGAGCAATGAACGGGAGGCCGGCGGGTGCGCCGGTCTCGATCAGGCGCAAAAGCGCATCCGTATCCGCGTGTTCTTCGATCAGGTCGCCGAGCCGGTCGAGCTGCTCCTCGCGCAGCGCGCCGAACGACGTGTCCGGGGCCGGCACGAAGCGCCGCCCCGCGGCGGCCGCGACCTCGCGCAGGAAGGCCCGCCGGAACGCGTCGCTCTCCAGCGACCCGTGCCAGTGCGTGCCCCACACAGCGCCGACGCGGCAACCGTCCAAGAAGCTCTCGCCGCCGAGGACTTCGGCGACGCCGTGATGGATCTCGTACCCCTCGACGGGCTCGCCCAGGGCCTCGCCCACGGGCCGCTCCAGGGTCTTCTCGCGCGCGAACCGGACGCGTACGGGCAGCAGTCCGAGCCCGTCCACGGCGCCCGCGCGCGACTCGACGTCGTCCTCGATGTGCTCGCCGAGCACCTGGAAGCCGCCGCAGATGCCGAGCACCGGACGCCCCTCGGCGGCCCGCCGGGCCAGCGCGTCCGCGAGCCCGCGCTCGCGCAGCCACTGAAGCGCCTTCACCGTCCCGCGCGTCCCCGGCACGATCACCAGGTCCGCGTCCACCAGTTCCTCGGCGCGGTCGACGAAACGTACGACCACACCCGGCTCGGCGGCGAGCGCGTCCACATCGGTGAAGTTGGACATCAGCGGCACCGCGCACACGGCGACCCGCAGCACGTCCTCGCCGACCGGGGGAGCCACGACCGACTCCCGCACGGTGCCGCGCAACGACACCCGGAGCCCGTCCTCCTCGTCGATGCCGAGCCCGTGCGCGAAGGGCAGCACACCGTACGTACGCCGCCCGGTGAGGTTCTCCAGCATGTCGAGGCCGGGTTCCAGGAGGGACACATCGCCCCGGAACTTGTTCACCAAGTACCCGGCCACCAGCGCCTGGTCCTCCGCGCTGAGCAGCGCCGTCGTACCGAAGAAGGACGCGAAGACCCCGCCCCGGTCGATGTCGCCGACCACGACGACGGGGAACCGCGCGGCCCGCGCGATGCCCATGTTCACGATGTCCGTACGCCGCAGATTGATCTCGGCCGGACTGCCCGCCCCCTCGCAGATCACCGCGTCATAGCTGCCCCGCAACTGCTCAAGACAGTCCACGACCGTCCCGAGCAACGCCTCTTGGCGTCCCCCGTGATAGCCGCGCGCGCTCATCTCGCCCACCGGCTTGCCCATCAGGACGACCTGGCTGGAGCGGTCGCTGCCCGGCTTGAGCAGCACCGGGTTCATCAGCGCGGTCGGCTCGACGCGGGCGGCCTGCGCCTGCATGGCCTGGGCACGGCCGATCTCGGCGCCCTCGCGCGTGACGAACGAATTCAGCGACATGTTCTGCGCCTTGAAGGGCGCGACCTTCACGCCACGGCGGACCAGCCAGCGGCAGATCCCGGCCGTGACGACGCTCTTCCCGGCATCGGAGGTGGTCCCGGCCACCAACAGTCCACCGCTCATGACCTGCACCTCTTCTTCCGTACGAGGATCCGCGCCGCCGCACACACGGCGAGCGCCCCCCAACTCACCCGCCGCGAAAGCCGCACGGCCCGCTCGATGTCGTCGACCCCCACTTTGCGCCCGGCCGGGTTGAGCACCGGCCGGTGCTCGACGCGTCCGCCGTACGACAGGGTCCCGCCGAGCCGCACCCCGAGCGCGCCCGCGAAGGCCGCCTCCACGGGGCCCGCGTTGGGGCTCGGATGCCGGTCCGCGTCCTCGCGCCAGGCCTTGGCCGCACCGCGCCGGTCCCCGCCCGCGACCACCGCGAGCGCCGCCGTCAGACGGGCCCCAGGCCAGCCGGCCACGTCGTCGAGCCGGGCCGAAGCCCAGCCGTAGCGGCGGTACTTGACCGACTTGTGCCCGACCATCGCGTCGAGGGTGTTCACGGCCCGGAACCCGACAAGCCCCGGCACCCCGCCGACAGCTCCCCACACGAGCGCCCCGACCACGGCGTCGGAGGTGTTCTCGGCCACGGACTCCACGACCGCGCGCGCGATCCCGTCCTCGTCCAGGGCCTGCGGGTCCCGCCCGCACAGATGGGGCAGCCGCTCCCGCGCCACGTCCACGTCACCCGCGGCCAGCGCGCCCCCGATGGCCCGCGCCTCCCGGCCGAGCGAAGTCCCGCCGACCACCGCCCAGGTGGCGGCGGCCGTCAGCGCGAAAGAGGCGCGACGAGAGGCACGTACGGCATGCGAAACCAGCGCGGCGGCGCCCACGGCACCCCCCACGCACACAGCGGTGTGCAGCGCGCCCCACCCACGGTGGTCACGCCACAGCACCCGCTCGACGGCGCCCGCCGCGCGCCCGAAAGCGGCGACCGGATGCCCACGGCGGGGATCGCCGAGCAGCAGGTCGCCGAACAGTCCGGCGGCGGCGCCGTACGCGAAGTCGCGATCGGCAGGCACGGTTCAGCCCGCCGCTACGCCTCGAAGGACCCTGAAACAGGAAGCACTTGACGCACTGGGTGCCCGCAGGGGCACAGGGACAGCTGAACGGCAGCCGCGCATGGCGAATGTCCTCACTCAGGGTCCGCGCCCTGGTTCGACGTGACCGGCGGAGAGAGTTCCTGGCTTCCGGGGGAGTGAACCCCCGGTGACAGTGGCGGGACCGCGCCGGATTCGCACCGGCTTCCTCTGCTGCCGCCGTAATTGGCTCCGGAAGTCCACCACGCTCCGCGAGGCCCGTCAACTCGGCTTTGACCTGCGGCTAAAGAGTGTGCCGAGGCCCACACGAGGACACACGAGAGCGGCGCCCGGCGACCTCGGAAAGTCGCCGGACGCCGCTCGCGTCGCGGTGCTCCGGATCCGTACCGTCAGGTGACGAATCCGTCGATCGCCGCCGTCAGGTGACGATCAGGAAGATTCCGTACGAGACCGCCGCCGCGCACAGTGCGAAGCAGGCGTACGCCCCCGAGCGCGCGAGCGCCGCGGAGCCGCCGGAAGCCGCGGCCTCCTCCTGCTTGGAGAGACCGAGGATGCCCAGGGTGAACAGGGCCACCAGGGAGACGGTCGCCAGAAGGCTGACGCCGAAGACGGAGCCGAGAGCTGCCCAGTCGATGTTCATGCTGCTGTCCTTACTCTCCGAGCCCGGGGGCTCAGACCGTCGCCGTAGCCGGGCGCGCGGGATCCGCGACGGCGGGGGCGGTGGGGGCCGGGATGGTCGTCTTGACGTCCTCGGACGTCTCGACGGTGGCGGCGGCCATACCGGCCGGCGGCGGGGTGACCGCGGCGATCGCGGTGGTCACGACGCCCGCGGGCTCGGCCTCGGCGACATCCGTGATCTCGTCGTTCACGACGTTGGTGTGGTCGACGACCTGGCGGCGCGAGATGAACCAGATCGCGGCACAGGACGCGACCAGGAAGACCGCGACGGCCGCGATGCCCCAGTCGCCCTGCCGGGCCACGAACTCGGCGCCCGCGGCGACCAGACCGGCGGCCGGCAGGGTCAGACCCCACGCGACGAACATCCGGGTCGCGGTCGACCAGCGCACCACGCCGCCCTTGCGGCCGAGGCCCGCGCCCATCACGGCACCCGAGCAGGAGTGCGTGGTGGAGAGGGAGAAGCCGAGGTTCGACGAGGCCAGGATGACCGAGGCGGCCGAGGTCTGGGCGGCGAAGCCCTGCTGCGGCTGCAGATCGGTGAGGCCCTTGCCCATGGTGCGGATGATGCGCCAGCCGCCGAGGTAGGTGCCCATCGCGATGGCCAGACCGGCCGAGACGATGACCCAGACCGGCGGGTTGGAGCCGGGCGCGAGCGCGCCGCCGGCGACCAGGGCGAGGGTGATGATGCCCATCGTCTTCTGCGCGTCGTTGGTGCCGTGCGCGAGCGAGACGAGGCCGGCAGAGGCGATCTGGCCGCCGCGGTAGCCCTTCGCGGAGGACTTCGCGGTGATGTTCTTGCCGAGCTTGTACGTCAGCCGGGAGGCCAGGTACGCGGCGAGACCGGCGACCAGCGGAGCGGCGAGCGCGGGGATCAGCACCTTGGTGACGACGACACCGCCGTTGACACCGGAGAAGCCGATGGACGCGACCGTGGCGCCGATCAGACCGCCCATGAGGGCGTGCGAGGAGCTGGAGGGAAGGCCGACCAGCCAGGTCAGCAGATTCCACAGGATGGCGCCGACGAGCGCCGCAAGGATGACTTCGGGCTTGATGCCGTCTTCACTCACCAGACCGCTGGAGATCGTCTTGGCGACTTCGACGGACAGGAATGCTCCGACGAGGTTCAGCACCGCGGACATGGCCACCGCGGTCTTGGGCTTGAGTGCGCCGGTCGAGATGGTCGTCGCCATCGCGTTGGCGGTGTCGTGGAAACCGTTCGTGAAATCGAACACGAGAGCTGTCACGATCACAATCGCGAGCAGCAGCGTTATGTGTTCCATTTACCCAGGCAATCGCTCGATGTCAGTGGCTGGACGAACGTAAGCAACCTGAGTGAACGGAAGATGAACTGGGGCGGGCGGTGTGGTGTCCCAAAGCGGGAGGCCGCCTCTCCCTTCGGTTCGAAAGCGGCGGCACCCGCCCGGGGATCCCGGCGATCCGCCCCCCGGTCTAGCCCCGGGCGAACCGCTTGAGCTGGGTCATCGACCCGTTGAAGAGATTCTGATCACCCGGCAGCCGGCCGCTGCCGTTGTCGTACTGCCAGAAGGTCAGGTAGCCCCAGCCTTTCGGCAGCTCGCCGGGCGAGGAGCCGTAGCGGGCCAGCCACAGCGCGTGATTGTCACCGAAGCCCGCGTAGTTCCCGGTGCACCGCTTCCACCAGTTCGTGTTGGTGTAGATCACGGGCCGGCGGCCGGTCTGCCGCTTGATCTCGTTGCTGAAGGACGCGACCCAGCCGACCATCTCGGACTTGCTCAGTCCGTAGCACTTCTTCGAGCTGTACGGGTTGTACTCGATGTCGAGCGCGGGCGGCAGCGTCCACCCGTCGCGCGACCACCTGCCGCCGTTCCTCAGGAAGTAGGCGGCCTGCGACTTGCCGGACGACTCGCTCGGCACGGCGAAGTGGTACGCGCCCCGGATGATGCCCGCGTTGCGCGAGCCGTTGTACTGCTGCGAGAAGTAGGGGCTCTTGTACCAGTTCGACTCGGTGGCCTTCACGTAGACGAACCGCGCGCCCTTGCTCTTGGCCTTCTGCCAGTTGACGTTCTTCTGGTGCGAGGAGACGTCGTGCCCCCGCGGCTTGCCCGCCGCGTGCGCCGGGATCTCGGCGAGGGCGATTTCCCCCAGGATCAGCGCCGCGACCGTGGCGGTAGCCGCGAGGGCGCGGCGCCTGCTGAGGTGGAAGCGACGGTGGGACGGTTTGTGATCACGAGCCATATTTCCCCCCGGATGGCGACGTGCATGACAAATCTCCCCGAGATTACCGGAAGCTCACGTCATGCCCGCTGATGCCCATCGATCTCCAGCCAATCATCGGTACGGGAGTATCTATCCCCATATGCGGCCTTACGGACTCCTACGCTCCGCACTACAGTGCCCCGGCGGCTGCCCGCTGGCAGGATCGCGGCCATGGTTGCCATGGATGAGGACATGCGGCGGGCGTGGGACGAGCTGGTCGCGACGGCCCGCAGGACGGTGACGGACGGCCTTGTCGTCGGCACGTCGGGCAATGTGTCGGTGCGGACCGGGGGGTCCGACGGTCTGATTCTGGCCACTCCGAGCGGAGTGCCGTACGACCGCCTCGGTCCGGACGACGCGGTCGCCGTCGACCTGGAGGGCAACCAGCTCATCGGCACGCTGAAGCCCACCAGCGAGCTGCCCCTGCACCTGGAGATCTACCGCACCACCTCCGCCGGCGCCGTGGTCCACACCCACGCGGCCCACGCCACGGCGGTATCGACGCTGGTGGACGAGCTGCCCCCGATCCACTACATGGCAGCGGCCCTCGGCGGCCCCGTCCGAGTGGCCCCTTATGCCCTGTACGGAACCCCCGAATTGGCCGAGAACGTACGCAACGCTCTGCTCGACCGCACGGCCTGCCTTCTCCAGAACCACGGCACGATCACCTACGCCGACACCCTGCCCACGGCCTACGACCGCACGGCCCAACTGGAATGGATGTGCCGCGTCTGGCTCATGTCCCACTCGGTACCGGGCCTGACACCGAGGGTGCTGTCGGAGGGGGAGTTGGGGGAGGCGGGGGAGAGGCTGCGGGGGTATGGGCAGAGGTAGGGGTGCGCGCTGCCGTTCCGCTTCCGCTATGGGCAGGCGTTCCGCAGGCCCTTGCCCACCCGCACCCTGTTCCTGCTGTGGGCAGGCGTGCCGCAGGGCGGCACGGGTGGGCACAGCCCGGAGGTGCCGGACGCCGGTAGATCGGGGCCCGGGTCCAGTCGGCGCCGGATGCCGATAGACGCGGGCCCCGGCCAAGCGGGCGCGGGATGCTCGCAAGGCAGGGCCCGACCGAACCCGTGCGCCCAAACGCCCCCGCCCACTGGCCGGTAGGCCCAAAGCCCACGAAACTGAACCCGTGCGCCCCGCCACCGCAACAGCCGCCGCCCTCTCCGCCGTCCTCGGCGCCGGCGCGGCCGCGATCGCCGCCGGAAGGTTCGCCAGCGACGCCGCGCTCAAGACGCCCCCGGGCCGCCCGCTCCCCAGCGACCCGGCCCTCACCGTGCACGCCACGGCCGCGGGCCAGATCACCCTCACCCGCTCCCTGGCCTCCCAGCGCCCAGGCGTCTACGGCCTGAGCGGCGACGGCTGCCACGCCGTCGTCGGCCCCGTCATCGAGAGCGCCCCGCACGCCGCGGACACGGTGGTACGCCGCCTCGAAGGGGTCACCCACGGCACCCTCACCGCCGGCGACCGGGTCTGGCTCACCCCCCAGGTCCACCTCGGCAACCCCCGCGACGCCCTCGGCCTCGACCACGCCGACGTGGACATCCCCGGTGAACTGGGCGGCCTGCCGGCCTGGTTCGTGCCGGGCATCCGCGACACCTGGGTGATCACGGTCCACGGCCTGGGCACGACCCGCGAGCACCCCATGGTCGTCATGGACTTCCTGCACGCCCAGCGCTTCCCGGTCCTCGACCTCGCCTACCGCGGCGACCTCGGCGCCCCGCGCTCCCCGGACGGCCTCGGCCACCTCGGCGAGACGGAGTGGCGCGACCTGGACGCGGCGATCCGCTACGCGATCCGGTACGGCGCCGAGAACGTGGTCCTGCACGGCTGGTCCACCGGCGCCTCGATGGCGCTGCACGCCGCCGCGAACTCCGCACTGCGGGACCGGATCAGCGGCCTCGTCCTGGACTCGCCGGTACTCGACTGGGAGGCCACGCTCCGGGCGCTCGCCGCGGCCCGCCGCACCCCCACGGCCCTGCTCCCGCTGGCGGTACGCGCCGCCCAGGGCCGCGCCGGCCTGCGCGGCGACCGCATGGCCCAGGCGGCGGACCCGGACTCCCTGAAGGTCCCGACCCTGATCTTCCACGGCCCGGACGACGCCCTCGCACCCTGGACCCGTTCCCGCCAACTGGCCGCGGCCCGCCCCGACCTGGTCACCCTGCACACGGTCCCGGAGGCCCCGCACGCGGCAATGTGGAACGCCGACCCGGCAACGTACGAGGAAACCCTCCGCCGCTTCCTCACCCCGCTGATGTAGCTGCTCAGGTCCGGCCGCCGACAACCCAGGCCCTAGGGCCTGTCCGGCGGATCTTCGCGGGCCCACGACGCCTGGCACGCACGCTCGCCGCACGCCCGAATCACCCAAGTACGTCCAGTACGAGGGCGATCCGGGCGCACGCCGAGAGCACGCACCAGACGCCGCGGGCTCTTCCGCGAAGATCCGCCGGACACGCCCTAACCTCCCGTGTGGACCTGGAACGCCGCCCGCCGCACGGCCTTCGCAAGGGCCGGATCCGGATGGGCCGCGGCCAGCGCGACCAGGACCTGCACGGTCCGGGGATGCCCCACCGAGCGCACCTCCTGGAGCAGCGCCGGAACCGTCGGCTGGACCGCGGACTCCAGGTGCCGGACGAGGAGTTGGGCCTCACCGTGGTCGGCGACCGCCGCGGCCGTGTCCACCCACAGCCAGGTCGACTCGGCCCGGGTCAGCACGGCGTGCACGTCCTCGGGATCCGCACCCTCGTGCTCGGCGAGCCACATCAGCGCATAGGGCCGCAGCGACGGCTCGTGCAGGGCCACCCTGACGTCGGGCTCGGCGGGGGCGCCGACGACCCGCAGCGCCTCGAAGGCCAGGCCGCGCAGGAGCGCGTCGTCGCCGCGCGCGGTGTCGAGGAGCTCGGAGACGGCGCTGCCGACCGGCCGGGCGGCGAGCCAGGCCCGGTACTCGGCACGGGCCGCGTTCGGCCGGAGCCGGGCGCAGCCGCGGAGCATGCCGTCGGCGGACTGCTCGATGTTCCCGGCGGGGCTCTGCGCGGCGACGATGATCTGCTCGAGCTTCACCCAGACCGCCCAGCTGCCCAGCGGGGTGAGGGTCGCCTGGCCCTCGCCGAGGGTCAGCGCGCCGACGGCGGCGAGGCCGTCGAGGGCCCACTCCAGGAACGGCAGCAGCGGCAGGGCGGGATCGACCGGCTCGGGCTGCGGGCCGTACGGGATCTCGCAGCGCTCGTCCCGCAGTTCGGTGACCCGCTGCTCCAGGAGGTCCAGAAGCTGGGGCACGGGCACCGGCCCGGCCGACAGCTGCAGGAAGGACAGCAACTGGGGCACGGCCTCGACGACTTCGGCGATCGACGCCGGGGCCAGCGCGACCGGCGCGGGATGCACAAGCGACCAGGCGTCGAACAGCGCGACCCAGCCGCGCAGCACGGCGGAGTCGTCCCGGTCCCAGGCACGCAGCCGCCAGCCGGGGCGGGCGGCGCTGTCGTGCACCTCGACGAGGCCGGCGAGCCGGGCGGTGTCCCAGTCGGTACGTACCTCCTTGAGCGTCAAGTCCAGGTCGGCGGCGGCCTGTTCGGAGGTGGCCGCGGACAGGATGCCGCCCGGTCCGGGGCGCAGCGTGATGTCGCGGACGCCCACCGCATCGGCCCAGCGGGCGATCCGCGCGGCCCCCGCGAGACAGCTCCGTGCCAGGCCGGCCAGGACCGCGGGCGCGGGGGTGCCCTCCGGGGGCCGGGGGGCAGGTCGGCGCGGCTTCGCCACCGCGCGGGGGGCGGCGGTGAGCGTGCGCGGGCGGACGAGTCGGAGCCTGGAGTCGCGCGGGGTACGGGACGTCACGAGGGCAGTCTTGCCGCTTCTGCCGCGAAAGCCCAAACGGAGGGGTGTGCCGCGCTTTCCCGGGCGCCCCGCCGTCCGCCGGGGCGACGGTCAACCCCGGTGTCCCGCACAGCGGTACGGGCACCACCGACGAGCCCTGCCGACGGGGCCCGCCGCCGTGCCCCCGTCCCGTGGCCGGCGCTAGCCGCCCACCGCCGGGGCGTACGTCCCGAAGCTCCACACATTGCCCTCGATGTCCCGCGTCATGTAGTCCCGCGCCCCGTAGTCCTGATCCGTCGGGGGCATCAGAATCTCCACGCCGTGCTCGACGGCCTGCTTGTGGTGTGCGTCCACATCGTCCACGTGCACGAAGAGGCCCGCGGGCCCCGCGTCCGCCATCGCCTTGGCGAAGGCCCCGCCGCGGCCCTTGGAGCCCACCATCACCATGCCGTTCCCGTACGACAGCTCGGCGTGCTCGACCAGGCCGCCCTCACCCTCGTACACCGCGATCTCGGTGAACCCGAAGGCCTCCGTGAGCTGCAGAATCGCGGCCTTGGCGTCCGCGTACAGCAGTGTCGGGGTGATGCTCGGTGTCTGTGCCATGACGCTCTCCCCTTCCAGGATCCGGCCAGCGGATTGTGACCTGCGGCACAGTCTTGCAGCAGGGTCTGACAATCCCGGCCGAGCGCTCACCGGAAGGTGTTGCACTGCGCCATGTCGCCCGAGCGATAGCCCTGGTAGAACCACTGCTGCCGCTGCTGGGCCGAGCCGTGCGTCCAGGATTCGGGGGTGACCCGGCCCTGGAACTTCTCCTGGATCCGGTCGTCGCCCACCGCGGCCGCCGCGTCCAGGCCGTCCCGGATGTCGGTCTCGGTGAGCTGGGTGATCAGCGGCCTGCCGGTCGCCGGATCGGGCGTCGTCGTCGCGTGGTGGGCCCACACCCCGGCGTAGCAGTCCGCCTGGAGTTCCACCTTCACGGCGTTGCTGTTCTCGCCGGTGCGGCCGTCCTGGGAGCGCTTCAGCGTGCCCATCAGGTCCTGTACGTGGTGGCCGTACTCGTGTGCCACGACGTAGGCCTGTGCGAAGGGGCCGCCGCTGGAGCCGAACTTCGTCCGCAGCTCGTTGAAGAACCCCAGGTCGATGTAGACCTTCTGGTCGCCGGGGCAGTAGAAGGGGCCGACCGCCGAGGTGGCCGTGCCGCACGCGGTGCCCACGCGGTTGGTGAAGAACACCGTCTGCGCGTCGGTGTAGCGGCCGTTGCGGCGCGGGAACTCCGCCCGCCAGAAGTCCTGGACGCTGTTGACCACCGCGACCAGGCGGCAATCCTCCTTGGTGTTCGCGTCCTGCCCGGTCTTGCAGGTCTGCTGGACCTGCGCCGCGCTCGACGCGGACGTCGCAGGCTGGTCGTTGCCGGACGTCAGGCCCAGGTTCTCCGGCCCGACGCCGAAGAAGAGCCCCATGAACAGCGCGATGATGCCCGCCAGGCCACCGCCGATGGTCGCCCTGCCGCCGGGAATCCGGCTGCCCCGGACGTCCTGGACCTCGGACGTGTCCAGATTGGCGTCGTCGTCGAACTGCATGGGCGCACCACCCTCTGCTCCACATCCCGGGCGACGGCCCGCCGCCCTTCCGCCGAGTATCGGCCACTTCATCCTGCTTTGCCCCTTGACGCGTGGCGTGGGGCGGAGGGCTGAACGGGGGAACGGCCTCGGCCTCCTCCGCCGTGTCGTCCCCGCCCGCGCCGCCCGCCGCGCGGGCCGCCGCTACGCTCTGCGCCTGATCCGGGGGCCCAATGCCCGCAAGCGCCGAAGAAGTGTGGAAAGGGGGGGCAAGGTGACGGCACTGTCGTCGATCGAGATGACCGGGGTGCGACCCCCCGGTGTCCCGGGGCCCACCCGCCCGTCGCGCCCCCCGCGGCCGCCGCGCCGCCGCGGCCGCCTGATGCTGCCGGTGGCCGTGGCCCTGCTGGCACTCCCGCTCGCGACCGCCGCCCACGAGGCGCGCCCCGCCCCGTACGGCGACCACCTCACGTCCTACGCGCGCGTGGACGACGACGCGGCGCACGCGCGCGTGCCCGATCAAGAGGCCCACGCGCGCGCGGGCGACGGCCGGCCCGAACCCCGGCTGCGTAAGAGGGGAGCGGCCGTCGAGGCGTACGACCCCGCCACCGGCCGTCCGAGCTGGACCTACACCCGCGAGGACCGCCGCCCGCTCGCCCTGCTTCCGGCCCCCGGACACGCCCTCACGCTCTGGGACGACGGCCTGGTCACCGACACGGTCCGCGCCGACGGCAGCGCCGTGCGCTGGCACCGCGCCATCCCGGCCGGCCGGGCCTGGCTGGCCACGCCCGCCGCCCGCGCGGGCACCGGCGTGCTCCGGCACCTGGACCGCGACGCGCACATGATCGCCGTCGTCACGCCCCACCGGATCTCCGCCTACCGCACCGCCGACGGCGACCTGCGCTGGGTGCTGCCCGCCCGCCGCGGCTGCGCCTTCGAGCCGGCCAGGGCCGTCCGCCACGGCCACGCCCTGATCGTCGCCCAGCCCTGCACCGGCCCGAAGGCCGCCTGGCCCGGAGACCTGGTCGCCGTGGACGGCCTCGGCCACATCACCCCGCACCGCAAGCCCCTGGGCAACGCCCTGCCCGGCGCCGCGACCCGCCCGCGTTAGCGGTCCCCGGCGGCAGTCCGCACGGATCAGCCCAGAACAAACGGGTTGCGTACCCCCGTTAGAATTGGCCCCATGGCCATTCTCCTCGCGCATTAGACGGCGACGACACCGCCTGACCCCGTCCGCCGTCCCTCCCCCCTCTGCCTGGAGTCTGACCGTGATCACCGCAACCGGCATCGAGCTGCGCGCCGGAGCCCGCATCCTCATCGAGAACGCCTCTTTCCGTATCGCCAAGGGCGACCGCATCGGCCTGGTCGGCCGCAACGGCGCGGGAAAGACCACCCTCACCAAGTGCCTGGCCGGCGAGGGCACCCCGGCCGGCGGCACCATCACCCGCTCCGGTGAGGTCGGCTATCTCCCGCAGGACCCGCGCACCGGCGACCTGGACGTGCTCGCCCGCGACCGCATCCTGTCCGCCCGCGGCCTGGACACCCTGATCCGCAAGATGCGTGAGAACGAAGAGCGCATCGCCAACGGCCAGGGCGGCACCCGCGAAAAGGCGATGAAGCAGTACGAGCGCCAGGAGACGGAGTTCCTCACCAAGGGCGGGTACGCCGCCGAGGCCGAGGCCGCCACCATCGCCGCCGCGCTCGGCCTGCCCGACCGCGTGCTCGGCCAGCCGCTGCATACCCTCTCCGGCGGTCAGCGCCGCCGCGTCGAGCTCGCCCGGATCCTGTTCTCGGACGCCGACACCCTGCTCCTCGACGAGCCCACCAACCACCTCGACGCCGACTCCATCGTCTGGCTGCGCGAGTACCTGAAGACGTACCGCGGCGGCTTCATCGTGATCTCCCACGATGTCGAGCTCGTCGAGACCGTCGTCAACAAGGTGTTCTACCTGGATGCCAACCGCGCCCAGATCGACGTCTACAACATGGGCTGGAAGCTCTACCAGCAGCAGCGCGAGGCCGACGAGAAGCGCCGCAAGCGCGAGCGGCAGAACGCCGAGAAGAAGGCCGCGGCCCTCAACTCGCAGGCCGACAAGATGCGTGCCAAGGCCACCAAGACCGTGGCCGCGCAGAACATGGCCAAGCGGGCCGACCGGCTGCTCGCCGGACTCGACGCGGTGCGCGTCAGCGACAAGGTCGCCAAGCTCCGCTTCCCGGACCCCTCGCCCTGCGGCAAGACACCGCTCATGGCCGAGGGCCTGTCGAAGTCGTACGGCTCGCTCGAGATCTTCACCGATGTCGACCTGGCCATCGACAAGGGTTCGAGGGTCGTCATCCTCGGACTCAACGGCGCCGGAAAGACCACCCTGTTGAAGCTCCTCGGCGGCGCCGAGAAGCCCGACACGGGCGAGGTCATCGAGGGCCACGGCCTCAAGCTCGGCTACTACGCACAGGAGCACGAGACCCTCGACCCGGAGCGCACGGTCCTGGAGAACATGCGCTCCGCCGCGCCCGACCTGGATCTCGTCGCCGTACGCAAGACGCTCGGTTCGTTCCTGTTCTCCGGCGACGACGTCGACAAGCCCGCCGGCGTCCTGTCCGGCGGCGAGAAGACCCGGCTCGCGCTCGCGACCCTCGTCGTCTCGTCGGCGAACGTGCTGCTCCTCGACGAGCCCACCAACAACCTCGACCCGGCCAGCCGGGAAGAAATCCTCGGCGCGCTGCGTACCTATAAGGGAGCGGTCGTCCTCGTCACGCACGACGAGGGCGCCGTCGAGGCGCTGCAGCCGGAGCGGATCATTCTGCTGCCGGACGGTGTGGAGGACCTGTGGGGTCCGGATTACGCGGATCTCGTCGCACTCGCCTGATCCTCCGCCCTGATCCTTTGCCCCTGCAGAGGATTCCCGGCCCTGGTCGAGGCCTGATCAACTCCGTATGGATCATTCGCCTTATGGGTGATCCTTCATCTGAGTGAGAGCGCCTCGTACCAGGGTGTGTCGTACACGGAATCTGGGGCTGTATCGGCTGTGCGCCCTTGACGCGTCCCGTTCGGGCGCTGACCTGGCCCTTAGTCGATGAACCCGTTCGGTCGTACGTTCAGAGGTCAGCGGAAGCAGAGATTCCGCTCGTGATGACCGCCCATTCGGCCGCAAACCTTGTGGGACGGACCTTGCCGAATGGGTGGCCAGGAAGCCCCTGAGGGGTGATCATGAGAAGTCCAGAGCGCACTTCCCATGAGGAGGCACGGGTGGCCGAGACTCTGAAGAAGGGCAGCCGGGTAACCGGCGCCGCGCGCGACAAGCTCGCGGCAGACCTGAAGAAGCAGTACGACTCCGGTGCGAGCATCCGAGCGCTGGCCGAATCGACCGGCCGCTCGTATGGATTCGTCCACCGGATGCTCAGCGAATCCGGTGTCACACTGCGCGGTCGCGGTGGGGCCACGCGGGGCAAGAAGGCCGCCGCCGGCTGATCGGGCGGCTCACCGTCTTCGATGGTGGCCACCCGGTCGATCCCATGATCGGCCGGGTGGTTACTGTGCAGTCACTTAATAGCGGCTGCAGTGCCACCGGAGGCGCCCCATGGCTGTACCTGAGGTAACGGACGTATTCGACAAGGACGGCGTTCGGCTCACCGTCGACGACGCGATCGCCACGGTGACCCTGACCAACCCGGCCAAGCGCAATGCTCAAAGTCCTGCACTCTGGCGGGCGTTGGCGGAAGCGGGTCGGTCACTGCCGGGCAGCGTCCGCGTCGTGCTGCTGCGCGGTGAGGGCAAGTCCTTCTCCGCGGGGCTCGACCGCCAGGCGTTCACGCCCGAGGGCTTCGAGGGAGAGCCGTCCTTCCTCGACCTGGCCCGCGGCAATGACGCCGACCTCGACGCGGTCATCGCCGAGTACCAGGAGGCATTCACCTGGTGGCGGCGCAGCGACATCGTCTCCATCGCCGCAGTTCAAGGGCATGCGATCGGTGCGGGCTTCCAGCTCGCGCTCGCCTGCGACCTGCGCGTGGCGGCCGACGACGTGCAATTCGCCATGCGCGAGACGAGCCTCGGGCTCGTGCCCGATCTGACGGGTACGCATCCGCTGGTGAGCCTCGTCGGCTATGCCCGCGCGCTCGAGATCTGCGCCACCGGACGCTTCGTCCACGGGGCGGAGGCCGAGCGTATCGGGCTGGCCAACCTCGTCGTGCCCGGCGCCGAACTCGACGCCGCCGCACGGGACTTGGCCGGCGCGCTCCTTGCCGCGCCGCGCGATGCCGTGATCGAGACCAAGGCGCTGCTTCAGGGTGCCTCGGGACGGTCGTACGAGGAGCAGCGCGTGGCCGAACGTTCCGCTCAGGCGCGGCGGCTGCGGGATCTTGCGGGGCTTGGCGACTGAGGCTGGGCCTCGATTTCCGCATGTCGGACGGGCTCGGGCTGAATCAGGGCCCGATGCGCGTGACGAGCACCGCCACGCTCGGCAGCCCGGGCAGTTCCCGCGACACCTCGCGGCGTACTGACAGGGCAACATCCACAGCGCGATACCCGGTCCGGACGGCCAGCTCGATGCGGACATGGCGTCCGGCGAGCGCGGCCGCTCCGGGCGGGGTGTCGCGCTGCTCGATGTGCACCGCACGACCCAGATCCTCCGTCAGGCCCGCCACCCCGAGTACGGACCGCGCGGCCGCTGCCGCTCTTGCCTCGTCGGTGCCGGGCCTCGGTGCGCGGCCGGCCGACGCGGGTGGCTTCCGCTGTACGTCGTCGGGTTCGGGCTCGTGGTCGAGGAGCCCCGTCACGCGCAGGTCAACTGCACTGACCGCGAGCCCGAGTTGGGTCGTTGCGCACTCCCACAGCTGCGCGCGCAACCGGTCCGCCGTGGTCGGCAACGGAGTCGTCGCGATCGCTTCGAAGTCAGCCTCGATGCGCAGCGCCCCCGGCGGCAAGGCGCTCGGCGGCGGGGGCACCGCGGGCTCGCCCGTCTCTGCCGGGTCGGCCAGGCCGAGGCGAAGGGGACCCAGCCGTACGCCGCGTACCCCTGAAGCGGCGGCGGACAGCACCGCGCGGGCCGCGTGTTCCGTGATCCATGCGCCGTCCCGCGCGTCGCCCAGCGGAAGAAGCCGGCCGAGGCCGAGACTTCGGCGTACCTCCCGCACCCACCCGTCAGCCGTCATCTCTCCAGACTGCCCCGTATCCGGCCCGGCGCGCTGCCGGGCAACCGCACTTACTGTGGTCACAGGAGCGCAACTCACCTCGATGGGGGCGAATGCGATGACCGAGACAGCCGAACAGAGCTTGTCCGGAACGGAGTTGGCGAAGAGCGGCCCGACCAGGCGCGGTGGCGGGGACCCCGCCACCCGGGGGCGTACCACCATCTCCGACGGAGTCGTGGAGAAGATCGCCGGGCTGGCCGCCCGTGACGTGCTCGGTGTGCATGCCATGGGCAGCGGCATCGCGCGCACCTTCGGCGCCGTCCGCGACCGGGTGCCCGGCTCCGCCAAGGCCGTGGCCAGAGGTGTGAAGGCCGAGGTCGGCGAGGTGCAGACGGCGCTCGACCTGGAGATCGTCGTCGACTACGGCGTCTCCATCGCCGACGTCGCCAAGGCCGTACGGGAGAACGTCATCGCGGCAGTCGAGCGCATGACGGGCCTCGAAGTCGTCGAGGTGAACATCGCGGTCGGCGATGTGAAGCTCCCCGACGAAGAGGAAGAAGAGCAGGGACGACTGCAGTGAGGAGCCCGCGATGAGCATGGCGGTGGTCGGCCTGATGGCGGGCATGGCGCTCGGATTCGCCGCGTACTTCGGCGGGTTCGGGGCGTTTCTCCTGGTGGCGGCGCTCGGCGCGATCGGATTTCTGGTCGGGCGGTATGCCGAGGGCGACCTCGAGCCCGGTGACCTGTTCAAGCCGCGCGGCGACCGGCGACGATGATGGGCGCGGCGCCCGTCGAGCCGGGCGAACGCGGGGCGACCCGCATCGCCGACCGGGTCGTCGCGAAGATCGCGGCACGGGCCGCGCGCGAGGCCGTCGAGCTGCCCTCGGGCGCAGAGCTTCCGCAGGCCACCGTCACGGTGCACCATGACACCGCCCGGGTCCGCATCCGGCTCGAACTCGGCTACCCCGGCGACATCGGTCGCCAGTGCGGTGCCGTGCGTCGCCAAGTCGTCCAGCGGGTAAGGGCGTTGGCGGGGATGGCGGTGCCCGAGGTGACGGTCCGCGTGGAGCGTCTGTACTCGGCGCGGTCGCGCGCGGCGGCACAGGGGAGGGCACGATGAACGAAGGTGACGAGGGTTTCCAAGGGGGCGGCACCCAGCGGCTGCCCGTCCTGGAGAAGGACGAGAAGGGCGAGAGGGCGGCCCCGAGCGAGCTCGACCAGTCGGCGTCGGCGGCGTCCTACAAGCCGGTGCCCACGCCGGACGAGGACGGTTCGGGGCCGTGGATGTGGTCCGTGCGCCGCGTGCCCGCCGCGGTGGTCGGGGTTCTCGGCGCGGGCGCGGCGGGGCTGCTGCTGTACGACTTCGCCGCCGTACGTGCCCACCGGACCGCGGTGGACTGGCGGCGCGAGCTGGCGCGGACGCTCGCCGCGCGACCGCTCGACGACGTCTGGGTGCTGCTCGGCGCGGGCGCCGCCGTGGCCCTTGGTGTGTGGCTGCTCGTTCTCGCGGCCACGCCGGGCCGGCGGTCCTTCCTCGCGATGCGGGCCGGCGACCCCGAGGTGCGGGCCTGGCTGGACACCGGGGCGGCCGCGCTCGTGCTGCGGGACCGGGCGATGGAGGTGTCCGGGGTGCAGTCGGTACGCGTCCGGATGCGGCGCCACTCGGTCGACGTACGGGCGGTGGCGCACTTCCGTCAACTCGACGACGTACGCGCCGACTTGGACGCGACGCTCGGCGAGGGCATCCGCGGGCTGGGTCTGGCGCAGGCGCCGGGCCTGTCGGTGCGGGTGTCCCGGCCCGGGAAGAGGGGCTGAGCTGATGCTGACGTATGTGAACCGGGTCCTGCTCGGTCTGTTGGGCCTCGCGCTGGTCGTCCTCGGCGGGGCGGCGCTCGCGGCCGGGCTCGGGGTGGCGGTGCCGTCCTGGTGGGCGTGGGACGGGCAGGGCGATGTGCTGCTCAGCGCTGCGGACCGGGCGAGCCTGAGTGGGCGCGGCTGGTGGTGGCCGGTGGTGTTCGCGGTGCTCGGGGCGGTGCTGTTGCTCGCGGTGTGGTGGGTGGTGGCGCAGGTTCGGCGGGGGCGGCTGGCGGAGGTGCTTGTGGACAGCGGGGACGGGCAGGGGGCGTTGCTGCGCGGGTCTGCGCTGGAGGGGGTGCTGGCCGGGGAGGCCGAGGGGCTGGACGGGGTCCGGCGGGCCCAGGTCGCGCTCACGGGTAGGCGCAGTGCCCCCGAGGCCGGAGTGAGCCTGTGGCTCGAGGCTCATGCGGAGCCTGCGGATGTGCTGTACCGCGTCAGCGCCGAAGCGGTGGCGCAGGCGCGGGACTCTGCTGGGCTGGAGCGGTTGCCGGCGGAGGTGCGGATGCGGGCGGTTCGGCATCGGGCGGCTCGGGTGAACTGATTTTTTCCCCACCCCGCCCCTTCCCGAAAGTCCTCAAGCGCCGGACGGGCTGATTTATCAGCCCGTCCGGCGCTTGAGGACTTTCTTTGAAGCCGACGGCAGTCTTTCGGGAAGGGGCGGGGTGGGGAAAAGAAGGTCAGAACCCGCGCCGAGCCCCGCCGTCCACCGGCACCATCACGCCCGTGATGTAGGACGCGGCCGGCGACAGCAGGAACGCAGCCGTGCGGCCGAACTCCGACGGAGTCCCATAGCGGCGAAGAGGGATCTTCGCCTCGTTCGCCGCACGGGCGGCCTCGGGGTCGGGCGAGAGCCCGTCGAGCTGGCGCATCCGATCCGTACCGATCCGCCCCGGCAGCACCCCCAGCACGCGGATGCCCCGCGGACCCACCTCGTCCGCAAGGGACTTCGCAAAACCGGCAAGCCCCGGCCGCAGGCCGTTGGAGATCGTGAGCCCAGCGATCGGCTCGTACACCGAACCGGACAGGACGAGCGCGATCACCCCGCCTTCGCCGAGCGACGCCGCCGCCGTCCGCGCAAGCCGCACCGCCCCGAGGAACACCGACTCGAACGCCGACTGCCACTGCTCGTCCGTGTTGCTCGCGGCAGAGCCGGGCGCAGGCCCGCCGACGCTGATCAGCACCCCGTCGAAGCGGCCGAAGCGGGAGCGCGCGGTCTCGATCAGGCGGGCCGCGGCGGCCGGGTCGGCGTTGTCGGCGGCGACCCCCACCGCGTTCTCGCCGAGCGCGGCGGCCGCCTCGGCGGCGGACTTCTCCTCGCGCCCCGTGATGATCACCTTCGCGCCGTCGGCGACCAGCGCCTCGGCCGTGGCGTGGCCGAGACCACGGGTGGCTCCGGTGACGACGTAGACGCGGTCCTTCAATCCAAGATCCATGGCCCCATCCTGCCGCGTCCGCCCCGGCCGGGGCGAGCCCGTGCAGGGGGTCCGGTCAGACGGCGGCCGAGGCCGGCTCCTGAGACGGGGCGTCGGCGGCGGCGCGCTCGCGGCGCTCGCGCAGCTCACGGCGGACCAGGACCACCCAGCCGACCGGGACGCCCGCGCAGAACAGCCACCACTGGATCGCGTACGCCATGTGCGGGCCGATCGAATCGTGGTCGGGGGCGCCGATCGGTTCGGGTTTGCCGGACGGCGGCTCGGGGGCGGTGAGTTCGGCGTAGCCGCCGAGGACCTGCTTGCCGATGAGCTCGGCCTGCTGGGCGCTGTTGATCAGCATGACCTGGCGGTCGGGCAGGCCCTTGAGGTCCTTGATGCCGCTGGCGCCGCTGGTCTCGTCGGCCATCAGCCGGCCGGTGATCGTGACCTTGCCCTGCGGCGGGGCCGGGACCTTGGGGAAGGCCTTCTGGTCGCCACTCGACGCGACCCAGCCGCGGTTGACGAGCAGGACCTTGCCGTCGTCGAGGACCAGCGGGGTCAGGACGTGGAAGCCGACCTGGTCGTCGCCGTTGGTGCGGCGGCGTACGACGACTTCGTGTGCGGTGTCGTACGTCCCCGTCGCGGTGACCCGGCGCCAGTACTCGGCCCGCGGCACGGTGTGGCCCGGCTTCGTCAGCTGCTCGGCGGGCACGGGGTCGGCCTCGAGGTTGTCGGCGATCAGGGAGTTCTGCGCGACGCGGTGCTCGTGGCGGTGCAGCTGCCAGAAGCCCAGCTCGATCATCACGGGGATGAGGACGAGGGCGAGGAGGGTGACGAGGACCCACTGCCGGGACAACAGGAAGCGGTACACCCCATGACCGTACAACTCGGCCATGGGGTGAAAGGTCCGGGGGTCGCCTCAGCCGGGCGGCAAGGGGTGCTCACACCTTGTCGACGATGCCCACCTTCCCCTCCGACCGGGCGCAGTGGGCGCCGCAGTACCACTGCTGGTCGACCTCGACGCCCTGGCCGATGATCCGGCACCGGCAGTGCTCGCAGATGGGCGCCATGCGGTGAATGGCGCAGGAGAAGCAGTCGAAGACGTGCACCGCGCCCTGCGCGTGCACCTCGAAGGACATGCCGTAGTCGTTTCCGCAGACCTCGCAACTTGCCATGCGCCACAGGGTGGGACGCGGCCGTGCCCGCACGCGCGCGGCATGCGGGGCGCGGCCCGACAAATCACCCGTCTGACGCCGGGGGGGCACGTCGGTCAGCCGGCTGACGCCGGGGCCACATCCCGCAGCAGCTGACCGAAGGCCGCCTCGTCCAGCACGGGGGTGCCGAACGACTGGGCCTTGACGACCTTGGACGTGCTCGAGTCCGGATCATTGGTGACGAGCAGGCTGGTGAGCCTCGACACACTCGTCGCGACGTGCAGCCCCGCCTCGACCGCCCGGTCCTCCAGCAGCTCGCGGTCGACGGAGGTGTCACCCGAGAAGGCGACCCGCATGCCCTGCTGGAGGGGCTTGCCGTCCTCGTACCGCCCGGGGTTGGGGTAGGGGCACGGCGGCCGCTTGCGCGAGGGTCGCCAGCTGCCCTGGCCGTACGACGACTGGCCGTACGAGGACTGCCGGCCGATGCCCGGGGAGCTGGGGCTCCGGTTCCACTCGGTCAGTGGGAGGCACTCCAGGAGCGGGAGCCTGAGGCCGGTGTCCGCCGCCGCGTGCAGGCTGGGCCTGAAGGCCTCGGCGAGCACGCGCGCGTCGTCGAGCGCGTGGTGCGCGCGCTGCTGTACGACGCCGAAGTGCGCGGCGAGGGACTCCAGCTTGTGGTTGGGCAGCGGGAGCCGCAGCTCCTTGGAGAGCGCGATGGTGCACAGGCGCTGGCGGACCGGGGCGGTGCGCTCCGCGCGCGCGTATTCTCTGGCGATCATCGACCAGTCGAAGACCGCGTTGTGCGCGACCAGGACGCGGCCGTCGAGCCGGGACGCGAACTCCTCGGCGATCTCCGGGAAGAGCGGGGCACTCTCGAGGACGTCGCTCGTCAGGCCGTGGATCCAGACCGGGCCGGGGTCGCGCTCGGGGTTGACCAGCGTGTACCAGTGGTCCTCGACCTCACCGCGGGCGTCGAGCCGGTAGACGGCAGCGGACACTATCCGGTCGTCGCGGGCGAGGCCGGTGGTCTCCACGTCGACGACCGCGTACCCCGACGGATACGCGGCCGGCCATGGCGCTGCGGTCGTGCGGTCTTCGAGCATGGTCACTGAGGATACGACCCGGGACTGACAGCGCGGACACACGGGCCGGTTCCGGGGCGGCCCGGCGCGGGCGTCGTTACCCCGCTGGGCCGGGCGATGTCAACTCGGCCCGGGGGCAGGTCACATACGACGCCAGGACGCCGACCGCGGAACCTCTGTGGACTTCTGGAACTTCCGGACTTCTGGACCGCCGCGGACCTCAGTCCGCGAGCAGGCCCTCGACGAGGGCGCGTACGGACGCCGTGAACAGCTTGTCCGGCTGTGGCGGCGTCGCCAGTGCGCGCGCGAGTGCCGGGTCGTGTTCGGCGGTCTTCACGTCCCACAACTCCTCCTCGCCCGGCCGCTGTACCGGCGCCCGTTCCCGGTTGCGTTCGACCAGTACGAACCCGACCACCTGGAACAGGACGGCCCGTACGACCTCGGCCGCCCGGGCGCCGCGCAGGCCTGCCGCGTGCACCTCGTGCACCAGGGCCTGCCGGGCCGGCTGGAACATGCGCTCGGTGAGGCCGCGTTCATGGACCATCGCCACCAGGTAGGGGTGCTCGCGCAGCTGGCGGCGCAGGGTGCGGGCGACGGAGACGATGCGGTGTGCGGGCGTACGGCCGACCGGTCTGATCGCGCCGAGGTCGTCGAGGGTGCGGTCCACCAGGGCGTCCAGAAGTGATTCGCGGTTGCCGACGTGCCAGTAGATCGAGGTGACCGCGGTGCCGAGCTCGGCGGCCAGCTTGCGCATGGTCAGGGCGGCGGGGCCGTGCTGCTTGACGAGGTTCGCGGCGGTGTCCAGGACTTCTTCGCGGGTCAGTGCTGCGCGTGCCTGCTTGGACATCGTGCCCCCTCGACGGCTGTCTGCTCCGTTGCCGATTCCGTTCCGTGCACGGCTCTTTACCCTTCATCGGAGCCCGTGTAACTGTGTTACAGAACCGACCCCCGACGCAGCGAACGAAGGGTGGTACGTCATGGCACGTGTACGGTACGGCGCCCGCACCGAGGCGGAAATCAATGCGGCGCGCACCAAGAACTCCAAGCTTCCGGACATCTGGTCCACGGGCGTCGTCGCCGTCTGGGAGAGCGATCCGGACGCGGTGGCCGCGGTGCTCCCGCCGCCTCTCAAGCCCACCGGGCGGCCCCTGGTGCGGGCCAACATCAGCAAGGTCGACCTGCCGGGCTACCCGCTCGGCGCGGGCTCGGTCGCGGTGGCCGCGGAGCACAACGGCGTCGAGGGCTGGTACCCCCTCGTCATGCCGATGACCCACGAGCGGGCCCTGATCGGCGGCCGCGAGGTGTTCGGCGAGCCGAAGAAGCTGGGCGAGGTCACCGTCGAGCGCAACGGCCTGGTGGTGCGCGCCGCCCTGGCCCGGCACGGCATCGCCTTCGTCGAGGTGCGGGGCGCGGTGAGCGAGGTGCTGGAGCCGCCGGAGCCGAAGCAGAAGACCGACTTCTACTTCAAGTTCCTTCCCGCGGTGGACGGTTCGGGCTTCGACGCGGATCCGGTCCTGGTGCACTGCGTACGCAACGAGAAGGTGCGCAAGCTGGAGAAGATCACCGGCGATGTGGTCCTTCGGGAGTCGATGTTCGATCCCGTGGCCGATCTCCCGGTACGCACCCTCGTCGAGCTCACCATCGGCGAGAAGACCACCGACCAGCAGGGCAAGGTCGTCGAACGGGTCAGCGCCCAGGCCCTGTTGCCGTACATCCACCAGCGCTACGACGACCCGCAGCAGATCCTCGACGGACCCCCGGAGGGCAGCGCGTAATGGAGCTCAAAGCAGGCCAGGTGGCCGTCGTCACGGGGGCGGCCAGCGGCATCGGGCTCGCGATGGCGCGGCGGTTCGCGGCGGACGGGCTGAAGGTCGTCCTCGCCGATGTCGAGGAGGGCGCCCTGGAGAAGGCGGCGGCCGAGCTCCGCGAGGACGGCGCCGACGTGCACGCGCGCGTGGTCGACGTTTCCGACCGGGACTCCGTCATGGCGCTTGCCGACGCCGCGTACGAGACGTACGGCGGTGTGCATGTGCTGTGCAACAACGCCGGTGTCGGATCCGGTGCCGAGGGCCGCATGTGGGAGCACGAGCCGAACGATTGGAAGTGGGCCTTCTCCGTCAACGTATGGGGCGTCTTCCACGGCATCCAGGCGTTCCTGCCGCGCATGATCGCGAGCGGTGAGCGGGGGCACGTCGTCAACACCTCGTCCGGGGACGGCGGGATCGCACCACTGCCGACCGCTTCCGTGTACGCCGTCACCAAGGCGGCGGTGGTGACGATGACCGAGTCGCTGTACGCGCATCTCAAGGCGGAGCACGCGCGCGTGGGCGCGTCCGTGCTGTTCCCGGGCCCGCACATGCTCCGTACCGGCCTGTGGGAGTCGCACCGCAACCGGCCCGACCGGTACGCGAAGGAACGTCCCCGCAAGACCCCCTACCGCAGCCTCGACAAGTGGGAGGCCGCGATGAAGGAGGCGGGGCAGGAGGTGCAGTTCACGCCGGTCGAGGAGGTCGCGGACTTCGTCGCCGAGGGCATCCGCGCGGACCGCTTCTGGCTGCTGCCCGACAGCGAGCACAGCGACCGGCAGATCAAGGCCAGGTCGCAGTCGATGCTCGACCGCGCCAATCCCGGGTACCTCGAGAGCTTCATCCTGGACTGAGGAGCCGCCATGACTGAAGACGTACGCAATGCGCAGGACCCGTACCTGATCATCTCCTCGGACTGCCACGCCGGGCTGCCCACCGAGGAGTACCGGCCCTATCTGGACTCCCGCTTCCACCGGGACTTCGACGAGTTCCTCGCGGGCCGCGACCGGCGTCGCGAGGAGATGACGCGGCTCGGCGTACGCAACGAGGCCTTCGCCGACAAGTGGTTCAGCGACAACGAGGAGGGCCTCAAGGGCGGCTGGGACGTGGCCCAGCGGCTCAAGGAGCTGGACGGCGACGGGGTGGCCGCCGAGGTCGTCTTCCCGGACGCCGACGCCGTCGACAGCCAGACCGCCGCGCCCTTCGGCGTCGGCCTCGGGCTCTCCGGCGACCAGGACCCCGAGCTGGGCATGGCGGGCGCGCAGGCGCACAACCGCTGGCTGGCGGAGTTCGTCGGCCAGAACCCCGAACGGCACTGCGGAGTCGCCCTGTTGCCCATCACGGGCGAGGTCGACCGCGTGGTCGCGGAGATCCACCGGGCCAAGGAGTCCGGCCTCGGCGCCCTGATGGTGCCGTCCATGTGGGTCGACAAGGCGCCCTACCACGACCGGCGTTACGACCCGATCTGGGCGGCCGCCGCCGAGACCGGGATGCCGATGGTCACGCACTCGGGCGCGGCCCCGCGCCACGAGTACGGCGACCACCTCGGCATCTACGTCTCCGAGGTCACCTGGTGGCCGGCCCGCCCGCTGCACTTCCTGCTCTGGTCCGGCGTCTTCGAGCGCCACCCGGGGCTCAAGTTCGGGGTCGCGGAGTCGGGTTGCTGGTGGCTGCCGAACCTCCTGTGGTTCATGGACCGCCTCTACCTGGGCGCGCACGGCGGCAAGAAGCTCTCGCCGTTCGCCGAGCTGAAGCGGCCGCCGAGCGAGTACCTGGACCGCCAGATCTTCATCTGCGCGACCAATACCAAGCGCCGCGAGCTCGCCCAGCGCTACGAGATAGGCGTCGACAACATCCTGTGGGGCTCCGACTTCCCGCACCCGGAAGGCACTTGGCCCGACACGCGCGCGTGGTTGCGGAAAACCTTCCATGACATCCCGGTCGCCGAGACTCGCCGCATGCTCGGCCTCGCGGCCGCCGACGTGTTCGGCTTCGACACCGAGGCGCTGGCCCCGCTCGCCCGCCGCATCGGCCCGACCCCGGCCGACCTCGGCCAGAGCGACGACCAGGCGGCCGTCGAGGCGTCCTGGGCGCGCTCGCGCGAGGTGGGCCGGCACTGGCTGACGGACAACGACTTCCCGGTGATGGGCCCGGCGCCTGCTGCCGACCTGGGGGTGAACCCATGACACAGCCCTTCGCGCCGAAGGAGCCCGGCGACCGCTACACGGTCGTCTCCGCCGACTGCCACGCCGGGGCCGATCTCCTCGACTACAAGCCCTACTTGGAGTCCAAGCACCACGACGCGTTCGAGGCGTGGGCGGCCACGTACGTCAATCCGTACGAGGACCTGCTCGCCGACACGGCCGACAAGAACTGGAACTCGGACCGCCGCATCGCCGAGCTGGAGGAGGACGGCATCGTCGCGGAGGTGGTGTTCCCCAACACCATCCCGCCCTTCTTCCCCACCGCGTCCCTGATGGCCCCGGCCCCGACCAGCGAGGAGTTCGAGCAGCGGTGGGCGGGGCTGCGCGCGCACAACCGCTGGCTCGCCGACTTCTGCGCGGCCGCGCCCGGGCGCCGTGCGGGCGTCTTCCAGATCCTCCTCAACGACGTCGACGAGGCCGTGAAGGAGATCCGCTGGGCCCATGAGGCGGGCCTGACGGGCGGGTTGCTGCTGCCCGGTACGCCGCCGGGCTCGGGTCTGCCGGAGCTGTACTCGGCGACGTACGACCGCATCTGGGCGACCTGCGCGGAGCTCGGCGTCCCGGTCAACCACCACGCGGGCTCCGCCTCCCCGCCCCTCGGTGACGAACCGGCCGCACGCGCGGTCTTCATGGTGGAGACCACCTGGTTCTCGCACCGGGCCCTCTGGCACCTGATCTTCGGCGGCGCCTTCCGCCGCCACCCCTCCCTCAAGTTCGTGCTGACCGAGCAGGGTTCCGGCTGGATCCCGGGCGTGCTCGACATGCTGGACTACTACCACGGGCGCCTGGTCGCGGCCGCGTCGAAGCGGGCCGGGACGGCGGAGTCCAAGTTCGGCGCCGGGCTCGCGGAGTCGATGGGCAAGGGGCCGTCGGCGGTCTGGCAGGACAACTGCTACGTCGGCGCCAGCTTCATGCGCCCGCACGAGGTGCCGCTGCGCGACCGGATCGGCCTCGACAAGATCATGTGGGGCAGCGACTACCCGCACGACGAGGGAACGTACCCGTACTCGCGCGAAGGCCTGCGCATCGCGTACGCAGGGCTGCCGCCTGCGGAGATCGCGGCGATGGTGGGCGGCAACACGGCGCGGGTCTACGGCTTCGACCTGGCCTACTTGGACACCCTGGCCGCGAAGGTCGGTCCCACGGTGGCGGAGCTATCGGAGCCGCTGGAGAAGGCCCCCGAGGACGCCACGTCGCCGGTGTTCGCGCGGGGCGGGAAGGTACGCGTCTGGTGAGTCGATGCCCGGGCGGGGAGGGGCTCGCGTGAGACCCTCCCCGCGTGACTGAGACTGCACCGCACGGCGGCGAGGCCCACGACGGAGATCAGACCGCACCGCACGGCGGCGAGGCCCACGACGGAGACATGAGTACGCGCCTGAACTGGCTGCGAGCGGCGGTGCTCGGGGCCAACGACGGCATCGTCTCCACGGCGGGCCTCGTCGTCGGTGTGGCGGGCGCGACGGGGGACCGGGGCACGCTCCTGACGGCCGGGCTCGCGGGTCTGCTGGCCGGCTCGATGTCGATGGCGGCGGGGGAGTACGTGTCGGTCTCGACGCAGCGGGCCTCGGAGAAGGCGGCGCTGGCGCTGGAGCGGCGCGAGCTCCGGGAGCAGCCGGATGCCGAACTGGACGAACTGGCCGGGCTGTTGGAGGCGCGGGGGCTGAGCGCTTCGGTGGCCCGGGAGGCGGCTCAGCAGCTCACGGAGAAGGACGCCCTTCGTGCGCACGCGCGCGTGGAGCTGGGCATCAACCCGGACGAGCTGATGAACCCGTGGCACGCGGCATGGGCGTCGTTCCTGGCCTTCACGGCGGGGGCGCTGCTGCCGTTGCTGGCGATGGTGCTGCCGGGGGCGGGGTGGCGGGTGCCGGTGACGGTGGTCTCCGTGCTGGTCGCGCTGGTGATCACGGGGTGGGTGAGTGCGCGGCTCGGGCAGTCGCCGGTGCGGGGGGCGGTGGTGCGGAATGTGGTGGGGGGTGCGTTGGCCATGGCTGTTACTTATGGGGTGGGGGCTTTGTTGGGGGCGGTGGGGGTGTGAGGGGGCTCAGCGTCTGATGAGGCGGTGGGCGGGGAGTAGGTCTTCGCCGAGCACGGGAGCCTCGCCCGACAGGTTGACGGTGATGTGATCCAGGCCTGCCAAGGGGCTCAGGTCGACGGGTTCTCCGGCCTGCGTGCACTCCGCGATCCACACGCTTGCCAGAGCTGGCCAGTCCCGCAACGGACCGAGGCCGTGCGGGATCTCGCAGCGCCACAGGTCGAGTTCCTTGAGGTGGGAACTGAGATTGCCGAGGCGGCCCAGGTCTGAGGTCGCGTACTGGATGCGCAGGAATGTGAGAGGCATCGTCTCGGGCACCAGGCCGAGCTGAGAGTTCTGTAACGGTCCGGAGACCGACAGCCGGCCCAACTGCGCCCAGCTTGCGATCCCTTCGAGCGCGATGTGCTGTGTGCCCGAGTAGAGCGACAGGCGACTGAGGTCCGGACCGAACGGGAGCTCGCCGACGCTGCGTACCGGAGCCGGGTAGTTGAGGCCCACGGACCGCAGGGACCGCATGTCCAACAGGGGTGCCAACGAGAGCTCCGGCTCCAGCGCGACGAGGCTCAGATGCTTGACCTCACTCGCGGCCAGCGGGGACAGGTCGCGCAGGGCGGAGCACCCGAGGAGGGAGACCGACCGCAGCGGGGCGAGACCAGCCAGTGGCCCGAGGCCGGTGAGTGCGGAGTTGTTCGCCAGAGCCAGTGCATCCAGCTCTCGCAGCGGTCGCATCGGCGTCAGGTCCGTGTGGTCCCCGCTCACCTGCACCCACTTGACCTGCGGTGTGAACCGCAGCGCCCGCAACTGCTGTGCGGTTCGTACATGTAGGTACGTGTCCGTCCAATTGCCGGCGGCCAGCACGTCCCGCGCATATGAGTCGGCTTCGAACTCCCCCCAGGCCCACGACACTTGCCTAGCCACCCGATGCCGCTCGTCCTGCCGGTACCGGGAGATCACCGCGAGTCCTGCATCCCCGCCGATCAGCCCGGCGGTCTTGACCACCGCCTCGGCCGAGAACTCGTCGAGGTCGTCCGGGCCTGGCAGCAGTTCCAGCACCAGCTCGCCGACAGCTGCCAGCTGATCCGCTTCCGCCAGGGAGCGCGGCGGCACCAACTCCTCGGTTCGATCCTCAACTTCGGCCCGCACCTTGGGGTCCAGCTCCGGCGCGTGCTCCAGGCTGGCCGCGGCAAGCAACACCAGCCGATGCCGCCACCGCTGCGTCTTGTCCGCCCGTCGCAACAACTGCCGCAGCAACCGTGACCGCTCCTCCACGCGCGCGTGCCCGACAGCCATCCGTACGACGTCGTCCCACGAGTCGTCGTGCGCGTTCCGCACCAGGACCCCGAAGTCGCGGGCTTCGACCGCCGCCTTGGCGCCCAGATAGTCCTGGAACGTCCGGTGTACGAAGTGCACGGCACCTGGTGCCGGTTCGCGCAGCAGGCCGCTGCGGATCAGCAGGTGGGCGAAAACCTGCTCCGCGTCGCCCTGCGCCCGCACCTGCGGCATCGCATCGAGCCACTCATCGATCATCTCGACGGCCTCCGCACGCGAGGCCTGCACTTGTCCGTTGCGGATCAGCCAGTACGCGAGCCGCTGCAGCAGCGCCGTCTGCTCCTCTCGGGTCAGTGAGACGCCTTCCACAGCGGTGATCTCACGCTCGGTATCGCGGCGTACGAGCAGCATGTCCAGGGCCGCGTCGTACAGCTCCTTGCGCGCCCGTGGCAGCTGCATGCGCCGGTCACGGTTCAGGGCGCACAGCAGCGCGCACATCAGCGGATTGGTGGCCAATCGCCCCAGGTCCTGGCGGGTGGCCACCGCCTGGCCCAGGGCGGCCTCGTACGTGTCGAGCAGTTCCTGTTCCCGCTCGACGGCGCACTCCTGGCGCGCGGCGTCGTGCCAGCGTCCGATGAAGGCCCGGATGTCGTCGCGCTCCATGGGCAGCAGCGAGTGCGCCACGAATCCCTCGCCGGACAGCCAGCCTTCGGGCACTGCGGCCGGCCTGGTGGTGACGACATAACGGGCCCGGGGAAAGGCCGCGATGAGAGATCTGAGCCATTTCTCCGTACGGCTCCGCAGTCGCATCGGCACTTCGTCGACACCGTCGATGAGGACCAACGCCCGCCCGTTGGCCAGCAGTTCCTCGGCCCACCCGCCGGGTGCGGAGCCGTGCAGCGGAACTCCGGCTGCCCGCAGAAACCCCTCCGGCATGGGGAGATCGGCGGACGCGGTGAACGAGCGGAGCTGCAGGACGAAGGGGACGTACCGGTTCAAGTCTGCCAGTTCGGGGCCGAAGCTTCGGCGCGCGGCGTTCAGAGCGAGCCACTGCACGAGGGTGCTCTTGCCTGAGCCTGCCCCGCCATGCAGCAGCAGCCGCTCGGAGTCGGCGAAGGCCTCCTCGATCCTGGTCATCGTCGGTATGGCGCGCGGTGATTCGAGGCCGCCCTCCAGGCCGGGGCTGTCCCGCTCGCTGCTCACCCCCAGGCTGATGTACGCCGTATCCAGCGACCACTCGGCCCGCGCCCGCCCGCCGAGCGTCAGCCCGAACAGCTCAAGCCGCCCATGAGTCTGCGCGACGAAGTCCGCGTACCGCTGCTCGAAGTCCAGCGCCACGGCATCGGGCGTCGACCTCCGCAGCCCCTCCAGCAGCTCCTGCGTACGCCCCACCCGCCGAGCCTGCTCCACCACCGCCCGCCCCGCAAACGACGGATCCGCGGTCACCTGTTCCACCGCGTGCGCGCAGCACAACAGCAACAGCTCCTCGTAAAGGGCTTGCCCCCGCTCGCTCAACCCCGCATCAACCGAACGCAGTTCACCCCGCAAGCGCCCCGGATCAAGGTCCACCGCAAACACACGCGAGACATCAATGGACCCCGCCGAGGCAAACGCATCCCCCACCGCCGCGACCGCCGCAAGCCGCTCGTGCTCGGGCAGCCCCGAGTACCCGTGAGCCAGCCGCCCCGCCAGCACCTTCACCAGCCGCCCGGCATCCACCTCGGCCGAGGCCGCCCGCCGACCGCGAGGCCCCGGCGCACGCCGCACCGGATCCCGCACGAGCCCCGCCCCCGCCCGAGGGGCGAGCAGCGACTTGGCCACCGCCGACACCACCGACCCCGCCAGCTTGGCCAGCGCAACTTCGAGTCCCTGCAAGGGTGTTCCTCCCGGCGCGCCCATCCATGGACCCTGAATCGTATGCCGGACGACCGAACTCCCGTACCCGCAACTCCCGTACCGACGCCGCGATATGAGCGAGTGGTCGCCGAGGCGTCCCGCATCGCCGCCGACCTCGGCCACGGCTACGTAGGCGTGGAGCATCTCTTCCTCGCCATCCTCCGCGACCCCGACTCGGTCCCCACGCAAGTGCTCGCCGAGATCATCGCCCTGGCCGACCTGGACGCACGGCTGAGCGAGGTGATGCGCACGTACGGGGACTGACGCCCCATGGCCATTGGCGGAGATCGACAAGGATCACCCCCCGTACCCCGGGTAATACTTGTCGGTAACAACGTCTAGCCGCGACCGCGAATCGCGCCTACGGTGCACGCATGCCGCCGAATCTGCCCGATGTAGTGCTGTGGTCGATACCCGCATTCGTGCTGCTCACCGTCATAGAGATCGTGAGCGTGCGCCTGCATCCCGACGAGGATGCCGCCGGGTACGAGACCAAGGACGCCGCCACCAGCATCGGCATGGGGCTCGGCAGTCTCGCCTTCGATCTGCTGTGGAAGATCCCGATCGTCGCGATCTACACCGCGATCTACGAGCTGACACCGCTGAGCGTGCCCGTCCTGTGGTGGACGATCCCGCTGATGCTGCTCGCGCAGGACTTCTTCTACTACTGGTCGCACCGCGGACACCACGTCATCCGGATCCTGTGGGCCTGCCACGTCGTGCACCACTCCAGCCGGAAGTTCAACCTCTCCACCGCACTGCGGCAGCCCTGGACGAGCCTCACGGTCTGGCCGTTCTACGTCCCGCTGATCGCGCTCGGCGTGCACCCGGCCGCGCTCGCGTTCTGCTCCTCGGCGAACCTCGTGTACCAGTTCTGGATCCACACCGAGCGCATCGACAAGCTGCCGCGCGCCTTCGAGTTCGTCTTCAACACCCCCTCGCACCACCGGGTGCACCACGCCTCGCAGGGCGGCTATCTGGACCGCAACTTCGGAGGCATCCTCATCGTCTGGGACCGCCTGTTCCGGTCCTTCGTGCCCGAGGTCGAGCGGCCCGTCTTCGGGCTCACCAAGAACATCGAGACGTACAACCCGATCAAGGTCGCCACCCACGAGTACGTCGCCATCGCCAAGGACCTGAAGGCGGCGGAGAGTTGGCGCGAGCGGGCGGGTCGGGTCTTCCGCGGGCCCGGCTGGTCGCCGAAGCCGGCGCTGCCGGTGCAGGCGGAGGCGCAGGACCGGGCGCCGGACCCCGTGACCGAAGGCGCGGCGTGACCCGCACCGAACGACTGCTCCTCGCCGCCTTCGGCCTCGCCGCCGTCGGGGACCTCGGCTCGCTGCTCGCCGGCGCCGACCTCGGTCACACCCTCTGCAAGCCACTGCTGATGCCGCTGCTCGCCGCGTACGTCGCCGTGCGCGGCGGGCCCCGACTCCTGGTCGTTGCCCTGCTGTTCGGCTGGGGCGGGGACACCCTGCTGCTCTTCGACGCCGATCCGGCGTTCCTGGCCGGGATGGGGTCGTTCGCGGCCGGGCACGTCTGCTATCTGGTGCTTTTCGCCCGCCATGGGCAGGCACGCGCGCGTGCAGGGCTTTTCGGGGCCGCGTACGCCGTCGCGCTCGTCGGCACCGTGGCGCTGCTCTGGTCCGACCTGCCGGCGGAGCTGCGCGTCCCCGTCGCCGGGTACAGCCTGCTGCTCACCACGATGGCGTTCCGCTCCCTGCGGGTCGGGCTCGTGGGAGGGATCGGCGGGGCGCTCTTCCTGCTCTCGGACACCCTCATCGCCACCGGGATCGCCGAGTGGCCGCAGCTGCCCCGGCCGGATTTCTGGATCATGCTCACGTACGTGGCCGCGCAGGTGCTCCTCGCCCACGGGGTGCGGGGCTCGGCCCTGGCGTGCGAGCCCGCCGAGCAGGCGTACGGTGAAGGGCGTACCACCGTCTGACCTGCTGAGGAAACCTCTGTCATGCGCGCCACCACCATCCACGCCCCCTTCGACATGCGCGTGGAGGACGTGCCGGACCCGAAGATCCAGCAGCCCACCGACGCCGTCCTGCGCGTCCTGCGTGCCTGCATCTGCGGCAGCGACCTGTGGGCGTACCGCGGCGAGGCGGCCCGCGAGAAGGGGCAGCGGATCGGGCACGAGTTCCTCGGCATCGTCGAGGAGACCGGCTCGGAGGTCGGCGGGCTCAAGGCCGGTGACCTGGTCGTGGCGCCCTTCATGTGGTCGGACGGCACGTGCGACTACTGCACGGAGGGGCTGACCACCTCCTGTGTGCACGGCGGGTTCTGGGGCTCGGTCGGGCACGACGGCGGCCAGGGCGAGGCGGTGCGAGTGCCGCACGCCGACGGAACCCTGGTGAAGCTCCCGGCCGATGCCGCGGGCGACGACCACCTGCTGACCGCGCTGCTCGCGCTCTCCGACGTCATGGGCACCGGGCACCACGCGGCGCTCGGCGCGGGCGCCGGCAAGGGCAAGACGGTCGCGGTCGTCGGTGACGGTGCGGTGGGTCTGTGCGGCGTTCTCGCGGCCCGGCGACTGGGCGCAGAGCGGATCATCGCGCTCGGCCGCCATGAGGTGCGTACGGACATCGCCAAGCGCTTCGGTGCCACCGACGTGGTCGCCGAGCGCGGAGAGGCCGCCGAGGCCGCGATCCGGGAGCTCACCGGCGGGCAGGGCTGCCACTCCGTCATCGAGGCGGTCGGCACCGAGCAGTCCATGCGGACGGCCGTGAACATCACGCGCGACGGCGGCGCCATCGGCTTCGTCGGCGTCCCGCACGGCAGCGGCACCGGGCTCGACCTGAGCGTCATGTTCGACCGGAACATCGCGCTGCGCGGCGGCGTCGCCCCGGTGCGGACGTACATTCCGGAGCTGCTGCCCGACGTGCTCGACGGCCGCCTCGACCCCTCGCCCGTCTTCGACCTGACCGTCGGGCTCGACGGAGTGCCGGACGGCTACAAGGCGATGGACGAGCGCACCGCGCTCAAGGTCCTGGTCAAGCCCTGACATCGAGTGGGGCTCAGCCCCACAGCGGCCGTGCCCACCAGATCGGTGCGGGCACGGCCGTGAGCAGGGCCGACACCGCGACGACCACACCCAGGGCCACGACCTCGGCGCGCGCCGGCACCAGCGCGGCCCACGGGGCGCCCTCGCGCACCCGGCGCAGCCGGATCCGCGAGATCAGCGCGAGCGCCGCGACGACGGCGACGAGCAGCAGTTTGGCGACAAGTACACGGCCATAGGCGGTCGTGAACACCGATTCGAGCGGCAGCTTCCGCAACGTCGAGCAGATGCCGGACGCGGTGATCGCCGCGAACAGAAGCGCGGCCACGCGCGCGTAGCGGCCAAGCAGCGCGGCGGCCGCATCGGGCCAGGGCCGCCATACCCACATCGTGCGCAGCACCTGGAGCAGCCCTCCGGCCCACAGCGCGGCGCAGGTCAGATGGACCAGGGTCAGCACGCTGCCGACCAGCGGGTCCTCCTCGGGGCCGACCGCGGGATGGGCCCGCAGCGCCTCGGCGACGATGACCGCGGCGAGCGGGAGCGCGGCGGTGCCCGGGCGGCGTGACTGGGCGCAGAACCCGGCGGCGATGAACGCATTGATCTCGAGGAGCGCGAGCCGTCCGTCGGTCGTCTGGTAGAGCCGGCCCGGGCGGATCTCGGCGAGGCCGTCCGGCACCCAGTTGCCGTTGGCCACGATGAGCGCGAGCCCCACGGCCGCGGCGGCCCCCGCGCAGGCCGCGACGAGAGCCCAGCCGGCCGGCCGCTGCGCCGGCGCGTCCGGCACCCGCCGGGCCAGCCATCCGCCGGCCGCCTGGCCCACCAGGACGCACAGCGCCCCGAACGTCACGGTCCGCAGCAGCGTGATCAGACCGACGCCGGGGGCGGCCACCTCGCCCGTGCCGTCGAGGGCTGTCGACGGCCCGAGGAGCGGCACGAGCGCGGCCGCCAGGATCAGCACCAGGACGGCCGACGCCCGCCACAGAGCGGCCCGCCTGGCGCCGTCAGGGGCGTCCGGTGAACTCGCAACAGATGGGCGGGATACGCTCATTGACCGAGCTTGACCGGAATGGACAGGTCCAGCAAGCCTCGGCCGTCCACTGGGACGACTCGAAGACGCATGTGTGCTGCATTTCGGCGACGTATGACCGAGTGCGCGGTCATGAGAGGTGCACCTGCTCCCTCTGCATGCTCAGACGCTCCCTACGCGCGCCATTGCGGGCGATCCGAGCCCCACCGGCCGGGCGGGGTCGACCAGTTCCCGGGCCCGCCCTCGAAGGCCACGGGCGGCAGCGCGTGACGCAGCCGCCCGAGCGGGCTGTCCGTGTCCGTCAGGTACTTCTCCGGGTCGTACGTTGCCGTGGACGCCGTGGACGCCGTGGACGCCGTGCCCTCGCGGTCCAGCCCGGTCAGCCAGTGCGCGGTCCGGGCGAGCGCGGCGCCGATGTGCCGGGTGCCGCCCTGGGCGCGTTGCTCGGTGAGGGCCCGCAGCACGGCCGCCGCCACCAGATAGCCGGTCCCGTGATCGAGCGCCTGCGCGGGCAGCGCGCCGGGCCGGTCGCTGTCACCTGCGATGTCCCCTTCGGTCGCCGCGATGCCCGTGGCCACCTGCACCAGGCTGTCGAAGCCCCGGCGCCCGGCCCACGGCCCCTCCTCGCCCCACGCCGACACCTGGGCGACCACCAGACCGGGCCGGCGCTCGGCCAGCGCCTCGGGGGAGAGGCCGAAGCGGTCGAGCGCGCCCGGACGGTAGCCGGTGACGACGACATCGGCGCCGGCCAGGAGCTCCTCGAAGGTGGCGTGGTCGGCCGGCCGGCCCAGATCGAGCAGGGTCGACCGCTTCCCGAAGCCGGTGTCCGCGTGCTGGTCGGCGAGCTCGGGCAGACCGGGCGCGTCGATGCGCAGCACATCGGCCCCGAGCAGGGCGAGCGTGCGGGTCGCGACCGGGCCCGCGAGCACGCGCGTGAGGTCGAGCACGCGAAAACGGCCGCCACGCGCGCGTGCCGGCCCTTCGTCGAGCCGGTCCACGGCCAGCAGGGGCCGGGCGGCGACCACCGCGCCCTGCTCGTGCGCGGCCCACTCCTCGGGCGTGCGCAGCGCGACGGCCAGGCCTCCGGCGGCGTACACCGCGTCCTCCACCGCGAGCGCCGGGCGCCGGGCCAGCTCCGCCTCGACCTCGGTCTCGGGAACGCCGAGCGCGGCGAGCAACGCCGCCCGGTGGTGCGGGTAGTTGGCATGCGTACGCACCCAGCCGTCGGCCGTGCGCCAAAAGCGCGACAAGGGGGCGAAGTTCTCGGGCGCGCGCCCGTCCACGCGCAGATGCCGCTCGCTGACGAAGGCCGTGGCGACGGCTCCGTCGTCGACCCGGACCCCCGGCACCGGGCCCCCGTCGGCCGCGAACTCGGCGGCCGCCAGCGAGCAGACCGTCACGCACGCGCGTGCCGCCTCGAGTACGGGGAGCCGGGACGGCAGCAGGCCCTGCGGGCCGTCGTACGTCACCCGGGACAGCAGGGCGGGATCGCCACCCAACGCGGCCCAGATCGGCGCCGCGGCACGGGAGTTCACAAGATTCATGCGCCTAGCCTGCACCCTGGACCGGCTGCCTCGCGCACTGGGGCGGGCGGAGCAGCTTCACCTCACGCCGTATGTCGTACGGCGTGTCCGGGTGCAGCTCCCAGCCGTGCGCGGCGGCCGCGTGCGCCACGTAACCCGCGCCCACCGCGCGGTACTTGCGCAGCGGTACGTCGATTTCCCTGGTCTTGGGGTCGGCGGCCTGCTTGGACGCCGTCAGTCGATGGTCGACGCGCGCCCGGTAGAACGCGGTGTCCCCCTCGTGCCGCAGCTCCGGCAGGGTCACGAACCAGCGCGGCCACGGCGGGCAGACCTTGAACAGCAGGTCGATCAGCTTCATCAGGCCCGCCTCCACGCCGGGTATCCAGCTGATCAGTTCGAGCACGAAGCCCAGCGCGACGACCGCCAGCAGGAGGACCGTGAACAGGGCCCAGTGCACCGGCGCGTACACCGTGGTGAGCAGGAACTGGAGCCACAGCCGACCGGGTCCCCGGACGGGCAGCGGATCCCAGGACGGGTCGCGGTACATGCTGATTCCCCCGGACAGGACTTCGGACAGGACTTCGGGCAGGGCTTCGGACGGGACTCGGGAAGACGAACACGGGCCGCCCCTCGCTGGACAGGGCGGCCCGTGCATCGTGCCATTGCGTTACTTGCGGACCGCGTCCAGGGCGTTCACGACACCGAAGCCGTAGAAGCCGTTGATCCGCTTGCCGCCCTTGCACCACGCGTCCACGACGCCGTCGCCGTCACCGTCGTACGGCTCGGTCGGGCAACCGGGGTTGTCCGCCTGCGCCTTGAGCAGCGCCTGCAGCATGGCCGGGCTGGCCTTCGGGTACGTGGACTTCAGCAGCGCGGCCACACCGGCGGCGTGCGGGGACGCCATCGAAGTGCCCTGCAGGTAGCCGTACTTGCCCTCCGGCATGGTGGACAGGATCCGCCCGTTCTTCGACGGGGTGTCCGGGATCTGGTACTTGTCGCCGCCCGGGGCCGCGATGTCGATGACACCGTTCCCGTACGTCGAGTAGTACGACTTGGCGCCCTTGACGCCCGTCGCGCTCACCGTGACGACACCCGGCAGCTGGGTCGGGACGTCGAAGCACTTGTGCGGGTCGATCGTCCGCGTGACGGGCGTCTCGACGTCGTCCGGGCTCGAGTCGTCCACGATCGCGTCCGAGTCGAGGTCGTGGTTGGAGTTGCCCGCCGAGGCGAGGTTCAGAGTGCCCTTGCTCTTGGCGTACAGCTGGGCCCTGTTGACCGCGTCGACGATGGCCTTCTGGTCCGGGTCGTCGAGGCAGTTGTACAGCCACGGGTCCACGTAGTAGCTGTTGTTGGTGATCTCGATGCCCTTGTCGGCCGCGAACACGAAGGCGCAGACCACGCTCTCCGGGTAGAAGAGGCCGTCCTTCGGGTCGCTCACCTTGATCCCGGCAACCTTCACGCCGGGTGCCACACCGGCGACGCCGATGTTGTTGCGCGCCGCCGCGATCTCGCCCGCCACGTGGGTGCCGTGGTAGTCCTCCACGGTGTACGGACGCCAGGCCCCCGGGGAGGTGTCCGGCGTGCCGCCCACGCAGTTGGCGGACTGCGCCGCCGAGAAGTTGGGCGCCAGGTCCGGGTGGGTGTCGTCGACACCGGTGTCGATCACGCCGACGGTGACCTTGGAACTGCCCGGGTTGATCTTCGCTGCCTTGTCGGCACCGATCGCCCGCAGGTCCCACTGGTCGGCTTCCATCGGCTCGGCGTCGCCCGCGGCCGACTTGGTGCTCACGGCCGGCGCGTCCACCATCTGGGGCGCGCCGACCTCGGTGGTGCCCGCCGCCTTCAGCGGCGCGGTGTGGGTCGCACCCGCGGACTGCACACCCTTGACGGCGCGCAGCTGCGGGCCGAACGACGGGTTCGCCGACTTGACGATGATCACGCCTATTCGGTCGTACGCGGCCACTATGGAGCCGTCGGCCTTGGCTATCGCCTTCTTCACGGCCTGGAGCGTCTTGTGGTCCGTCTTGGTGTTGACCGCGTAGACGAACGTGCCCTCGGCGGCCGCGGCAGCGGAGGCCGGTGCGGCCTGCTGCGGAGCGGCGTTCGCGGCGCCCGGGAGCAGACCCAGGGCGGCCGTCGACAGAGCCAGCGCCAGACCGACCGGCGCGGCGAGGCGACGGTGTCTGGAGCGCAGATGAGTCATGGGATCTCCAACTTCATCCGTAAAAAAACCAAAAGGGCCCGAACACAAGTCGTGCCCGGGCGGAACGTCGCGGAACTTCGCGGACATGCTGCCAAGTTCCCGCCGAAACTAGCGCTGAAGATCCCTGACCGGCAATGACTTCCGGCTAAAAGGTGGGGCGTTGGGCGGAACGTGCGCGCCGCCGTGCGGTTGCAAGGGGGAGAAGCAAGCATCAGCCCCCTGTTGGATCACGTACCCGAGGGCCTAGCATCACCCCGACTCACGTGATCCCCGTCACTGTGAGGTCGCATGTCAAACACCGCCACACCTGTGTCCCTAGGAGATTCCGTGGCCACCGATGTACCACCCCCGTCGAAGGGCGGTTCCGACGGCGCTCGAGCGATGCCGTCGACGGAAGCGTTCCTCGAGGTGCAGGAGAGCCCTGAATTCGGCGAACTGCGCCGTGCGCACCGCTCCTTCGCCTTCCCGCTGACCATCGCGTTCATCACCTGGTACCTGCTGTACGTGCTGCTGTCCAACTACGCGGGCGGCTTCATGGGCACGAAGCTGTTCGGCAACATCAACGTCGCCTTCGTCTTCGGCATCCTGCAGTTCGTCACGACGTTCCTCATCGCCTGGCTCTACTCGCGGCACGCCGCGGCCAAGCTCGACCCCAAGGCCGAGGCGATCAAGTCCCGTATGGAGGCCGAAGCATGAGCCAGCACGTCCTCCTCGCGGCGTCCGAGACCACCGAGCACCGGCCGCTGATCATCTCGCTGTTCGCGCTCTTCGTGGTGGCCACCCTGATCATCACGATCTGGGCCGGCCGCCAGACCAAGGACGCCGCCGACTTCTACGCGGGCGGCCGCCAGTTCTCGGCCTTCCAGAACGGCCTCGCGGTCTCCGGCGACTACATGTCCGCCGCGTCGTTCCTCGGCATCGCGGGCTCCATCGCGCTCTTCGGCTACGACGGCTTCCTGTACTCGATCGGCTTCCTGGTGGCCTGGCTGGTCGCGCTGCTCCTGGTCGCCGAACCGCTGCGCAACTCCGGGCGCTACACGATGGGCGACGTCCTCGCCTACCGCATGCGCCAGCGTCCGGTGCGCACCGCCGCGGGCACCTCCACCATCGTGGTGTCCATCTTCTATCTGCTCGCGCAGATGGCGGGCGCGGGCGTCCTCGTCTCGCTGCTCCTCGGGATCACCAATGACGCCGGGAAGATCGCGGTCGTGGCCGCCGTCGGCGTGCTGATGATCGTGTACGTCTCCATCGGCGGCATGAAGGGCACCACCTGGGTGCAGATGGTCAAGGCGGTCCTGCTCATCGCGGGCACCATCCTGATCACCTTCCTGGTACTGCTGAAGTTCAACTTCAACATCTCGGACCTGCTCGGCCAGGCCGCCGAAAAGAGCAGCGCGCCCTCCAAGTTCCTCGAACCGGGCCTCAAGTACGGCGCCGACGCCACCCACAAGCTGGACTTCATCTCGCTCGGCATCGCCCTGGTCCTGGGCACCGCGGGCCTGCCGCACATCCTGATCCGCTTCTACACCGTGCCGACCGCCAAGGCCGCGCGTAAGTCGGTGAACTGGGCGATCGGCATCATCGGCGCCTTCTACCTGATGACGATCGCCCTCGGCTTCGGCGCTGCGGCCCTCGTCGGCCCGGAGAAGATCACCGCGTCCAACCCGGCGGGCAACACGGCGGCCCCGCTGCTCGCCCTGGAGATCGGCGGACCCGACTCGGCCTGGGGCGCGATCCTGCTCGCCGTGATCTCGGCGGTCGCCTTCGCCACCATCCTGGCCGTCGTGGCGGGTCTGACGCTGGCCTCGTCCTCGTCCTTCGCACACGACATCTACGCCAATGTCATCCGCAAGGGGCAGGCCACCGAGAAGGAAGAGGTACGCGCGGCCCGCCTCGCCACCGTCCTCATCGGCGGCGCGGCCATCGTGCTCGGCATCTTCGCCCGCGACCTGAACGTGGCGGGCCTGGTGGCCCTGGCCTTCGCGGTCGCCGCGTCGGCCAACCTGCCGACGATCCTCTACAGCCTCTTCTGGAAGCGCTTCACCACCCAGGGCGCGCTGTGGTCGATCTACGGCGGTCTGTTCGCCTCGGTGTTCCTGGTCCTGTTCTCGCCGGTCGTCTCCGGAAACCCGAAGACGTCCATGTTCAAGGGCGTCGACTTCCACTGGTTCCCGCTGGAGAACCCGGGCCTCATCTCCATCCCGCTGGGCTTCCTGCTCGGCTGGCTCGGCACCGTCCTGTCGAAGGAGAAGCCCGATACCGGGAAGTACGCGGAGCTTGAGGTCCGTTCGCTCACGGGTACCGGAGCACACTGAGAATCGGCAGAACCGCAGGTCGCGGCCGTGTCGTAGGTCCCTACGACACGGCCGCGCCGCTCCTCGTGGGAATCGGGCGCTGTCGTTGTCAGTGGCGTCACGTAGTCTCGAATGTGTATTGATCCGGACGCTCACATACCGGGGAGGGGGCCTCGTGCTCATCGACACCTATGGCCGAGTCGCCACTGACCTGCGGGTTTCACTGACGGACCGGTGCAATCTGCGGTGCACGTACTGCATGCCCGAAGAGGGCCTGCAGTGGCTGGCCAAGCCCGATCTGCTCACCGACGACGAGATCGTGCGGCTCGTCCGCATCGCCGTCACCCAACTCGGGATCACCGAGGTCCGCTTCACCGGCGGCGAACCGCTGTTGAGGCCCGGCCTGGTCGGGATCGTCGAGCGCTGCGCGGCCCTCGAACCCCGCCCCAAGATGTCGCTGACGACCAATGGCATCGGCCTCAAGCGCACCGCGCAGGCCCTGAAGGCCGCGGGCCTGGACCGGGTCAATGTCTCCCTGGACACGCTGCGGCCGGACGTCTTCAAGACCCTCACCCGCCGTGACCGCCACCAGGACGTCCTGGACGGCATGGCCGCGGCCCGTGAGGCCGGCCTCACCCCGGTCAAGGTCAATGCCGTACTGATGCCGGGGTTGAACGCCGACGAGGCCCCGGACCTGCTGGCCTGGGCCGTGGAGCACGACTACGAGCTCCGGTTCATCGAGCAGATGCCCCTGGACGCCCAGCACGGCTGGAAGCGCGACGGCATGATCACCGCCGGTGACATCCTGCAGTCGCTGCGCACCCGCTTCACGCTCACCGAGGAGGGCCAGGACGAGCGCGGCTCCGCCCCGGCCGAGCGCTGGGTGGTGGACGGCGGCCCGCACACGGTGGGCGTCATCGCCTCCGTGACCCGCCCGTTCTGCGCCGCCTGCGACCGCACCCGGCTCACCGCCGACGGACAGGTCCGCACCTGCCTGTTCGCCACCGAGGAGACCGACCTGCGGGCCGCGCTGCGGGCCGAGGACTCCACGGACGAGGAGATCGCCCGGCTCTGGAAGCTGGCGATGTGGGGCAAGAAGGCCGGCTCGGGCCTCGACGACCCGTCGTTCCTGCAGCCCGCCCGCCCGATGTCGGCGATCGGCGGCTAGGGCCTGTCCGGCGGATCTTCGCGGGCCCACGACGCCTGGCACGCACTCTCGCCGCACGCCCGAATCACCCAAGTACGTCCAGTACGAGGGCGATCCGGGCGCACGCCGAGAGCACGCACCAGACGCCGCGGGCTCTTCCGCGAAGATCCGCCGGACACGCCCTAGTCCGCGGCCGCAGGCCGGCCGTTCGGCCGGCTCGCGGCCGACTGCCCGGCTAGCTCGCGCCCTGCGCCGCATCCCATTCGGCCAAGGGCACGACGTCCTTCAGGAAGCCGCGTACGCCCAGGAACTGCGAGAGATGCTCGCGGTGTTCCTCGCACGCCAGCCAGGTCTTGCGCCGGTCCGGCGTGTGCAGCTTCGGGTTGTTCCAGGCAAGGACCCACACCGCTTCGGTGCGGCAGCCCTTGGCGGAGCACTGCGCGGTGGCGGGGGACTCGGGGGACATGCCGGGAAGGTTCACGGCTCAACCCTAAACGCGCTCACAAACCGACCGGAAAACGCACTCACAAACGGCCCGGAACCGGCCGGAGAAAAGGCGACGCCGAGCAGCCACGGGGGGAGCTGCCCGGCGTCGGTCCGTCGCTCCGACGGGGGATGCGGAGCGCGTACGAAGTATGTCACGGGGGACCCGGTGCCCGGCACCGGAACTACATGATTGATCTGAGCTTTTCTTGAGCTTTGCAGACCGGTGCAGGTCAGCTCCCGTCCCGCCGCTGATCAGCACCGTCCACGAAGGGCGCTTCCGCCGAGGATTCCGCCGGAGCCGGCCGCGCCGGCGGCGGGAGCATGGCCCGCCCGGGGGCGGGCACGAAGGTGGACGGCAGTGAAGGCACGTTCTCCCGGCCCGCGTTGGCGATCACCACGGAGACGTAGGGGAGGAGCACGCCGAGGACGAGCGCGACAATCGCGACGTGCCGTTCGACGTTCCACAGCGTCGCGGCGAGGATCACCGAGAGGGTGCGTACCGACATCGAAATCACATAGCGGCGCTGTCTGCCCCGGACATCGTCCGTGAGCCCCTGCCTGGCCCCGGTGATCCGGAAGACCTCCGCTTGGCTGCCTGCGCGCTGCTTCCGCATCACAATCCACCGCCCCGCCTGTGTATCGGGCGCTCCCCGGCCCGAACGCTTTACACGTTACGCCGGGCCTGCGTCGTCTACGAGACCGGGGCACGTCCCACCTGCGCGTACGGCCTGCGCCGTACCGCGTATGGCGGTGCCCGACATGCGCCGTATGGCGGATGGACAGAGACTGGCCCTAACTGCTCACCCGAGCCGTACGAGGAGGCAGCCATGGGCTGGTTGTGGGCGATCATTGTTGGTTTTGTGCTGGGTCTGCTCGCGAAAGCGATCCTGCCCGGCAAGCAGCACATGCCGCTGTGGCTGACCACCGTGCTCGGCATCATCGGTGGCGTCGCCGGCAACTCGCTGGCCGCGTCCTTCGGGATCGACGAGACCAAGGGCATCGACTGGGGTCGGCACGCGCTGCAGATCGCCGCGGCGGTGGTGCTCGTGTTCCTCGGCGACCTGGTCTACAAGATGGTGCGGGGCAACAAACGCGAGATGACCTGACAGCGCGTACGCCGAAGGGGGCCGGTCGATGGTGACCGGCCCCCTTCGGCATGCGATGCGTGTGATCAGCCCGCGACGACCTCGATCGCCGCCAGGTTCTTCTTGCCGCGCCGCAGCACCAGCCAGCGCCCGTGCAGCAGTTCCTCGCCGGTGGCGACGGCGTCCTCGGCGGCGACCTTCACGTTGTTCACGTACGCCCCGCCCTCCTTCACCGTGCGCCGCGCGGCCGACTTGCTCGCCACCAGGCCGACCTCCGCGAGGAGGTCCACCACGGTTCCGAGCTCGCTCACCTTCGCGTGCGGCAGCTCGGACAGGGCGGCCGCCAGTGTCGCCTCGTCCAGGTCACCGAGCTCGCCCTGACCGAACAGCGCCTTCGACGCGGCGATGACCGCCGCGCACTGGTCGGCGCCGTGCACCAGGGCGGTCAGCTCCTCGGCGAGCGCACGCTGGGCCGAGCGGGCCTGAGGACGCTCCTCGGTGAGCTTCTCCAGCTCCTCCAGCTCCTCGCGGGACTTGAAGCTGAGGATGCGCATGTACGTCGAGATGTCGCGGTCGTCCGTGTTCAGCCAGAACTGGTAGAACGCGTACGGCGTCGTCATCTCCGGGTCGAGCCAGATGGCGCCGCCCTCGGACTTGCCGAACTTGGTGCCGTCGGACTTGACCATCAGCGGCGTCGAGTAGCAGTGCACGACGGCTTCCGGGTGCATCCGGTGGATCAGGTCGATGCCCGCCGTCAGGTTGCCCCACTGGTCGGAGCCGCCCTGCTGGATGACACAGCCGTAGCGCCGGTACAGCTCCAGGAAGTCCATGCCCTGCAGGAGCTGGTAGCTGAACTCCGTGTAGCTGATGCCCTCCTGGGACTCGAGGCGACGGGCCACCGAGTCCTTGGTGAGCATCTTGTTGACCCGGAAGTGCTTGCCGATGTCGCGCAGGAACTCGATCGCGGACATGCCCGCGGTCCAGTCCAGGTTGTTCACCATCTGCGCGGCGTTCTCGCCCTCGAAGGACAGGAACGGTTCGATCTGCGCCCGAAGCCGGCCCACCCACTCGGCGATGACCGCCGGGTCGTTCAAGGTGCGCTCGGCGGTCGGCCGGGGGTCGCCGATCTGGCCGGTCGCGCCGCCCACGAGGGCGAGCGGCTTGTGCCCGGCCTGCTGCAGCCGGCGCAGGGTGAGGACCTGCACGAGGTGACCCACGTGCAGGCTCGCCGCGGTCGGGTCGAAGCCGCAGTAATACGTGACGGGACCGTCTGCGAGCGCCTTGCGCAGTGCGTCTTCATCAGTGGACTGGGCGAAAAGGCCGCGCCACTTCAGCTCGTCGACGATGTCCGTCACGGTTCTCGTATCTCCTTGGGTGATCTTGGTGACTGCGTGCGGGCAGCCGACTACGAGGTTATACGCCCTGGCTGACCGAACTCATATTGAAATCGGGGATGCGCAGCGCGGGCATCGCGGCCCGCGTGAAGTAGTCGCCCCACTCACGCGGCAGCGTCTTCTCCGTGCGGCCCGCCTCGGTGGCCCGGCTCAGCAGGTCGACCGGCGACTCGTTGAACCGGAAGTTGTTGACCTCGCCGACCACTTGGCCGTTCTCGACCAGGTAGACGCCGTCCCGGGTGAGCCCCGTGAGGAGCAGCGTCGCCGGGTCGACCTCGCGGATGTACCAGAGGCAGGTGAGCAGCAGCCCGCGCTCGGTGTGCGCGACCATCTCCTCCAGGGACCGCTCGCCGCCGCCCTCCAGGATCAGGTTGTCCAGGGCGGGCGCGACCGGGAGCCCGGTCAGGTTCGCGCTGTGCCGGGACGTGATCAGGTGGGCCAGCTCACCGTTCCGGATCCAGTCCGTCGGGGTCAGCGGCAGGCCGTTGTCGAAGACCGAGGAGTCGCCGCCCGAGGAGTGCGCGAGCACGAACGGCGCGGACTCCAGGCCCGGCTCGTTCGGGTCGCTGCGCAGGGTGAGCGGCAGCTCGGACAGCTTGTCGCCGACCTTGGTGCCACCGCCCGGCTTGCTGAAGACGGTCCGCCCCTCGGCGGCGTCCCGGGCCGAGGCCGACCGGTACTGGTAGATCAGCAGGTCCGCCACCGCGGTCGGCGGCAGCAGCGTCTCGTACCGCCCGGCCGGCAGGTCGATCCGCCGCTCGGCCCAGCCCAGCCGCGTCGCCAGCTCCGCGTCCAGGGCCGCCGGGTCCACGTCCTTGAAGTCCCGCGTGGACCGGCCCGCCCAGGCCGAACGCTTGCGGTCCGGCGACTTGGCGTTGATCTCGAGCGTGCCGTTGGGCTGGTCATGACGGAGCCGCAGACCCGTCGACGTACCGAGATAACTGGAAGTCATCTCGTGGTTGGCGAAGCCGTACAGCTCACGCCCACCGTCGCGTGCGCGGGCGAAGGCCTCGCCGAGCGCCGGGGCGAAGTCCGCGAAGACGGCGGACGAGGTCTCGGCGGGCGCGTCCGTGAAGTCCGGCGCCGCGGCTACCCCCGTGGCCAGCGGCTGCGCGTCCTCGGCGGGCTCGGCACCCCGGGCGGCCGCCTCGGCGGCGCGTACCAGGGACTCCAGGTCGTCCGTGGTGACGGCGGAGCGGGACACGACGCCGGAAGCGGTGCCCTCCTTGCCGTCGACCGTCGCGATCACGGTCAGCGTGCGCCCGCGCGTGACGCCGTTCGTGGTGAGCGCATTGCCCGCCCAGCGCAGATTGGCGGTCGACTCCTCGTCCGCGATGACGACGCACCCGTCGGCCTGCGACAGCTCGAGGGCACGCTCGACGATCTCGTGCGGCTTGGGTGTACGAGAGCTCATCGCCCGGCCTCCTGCGTGGTGTTGAGAATGTTGACGCCCTGGAAGAGCGCGGACGGGCAGCCGTGCGAGACCGCGGCGACCTGCCCGGGCTGGGCCTTGCCGCAGTTGAACGCGCCACCGAGGACGTACGTCTCCGGACCGCCGACCGCCGCCATCGAGCCCCAGAAGTCCGTGGTCGTCGCCTGGTACGCCACGTCGCGCAGCTGCCCGGCGAGCCGGCCGTTCTCGATCTTGAAGAAGCGCTGGCCGGTGAACTGGAAGTTGTAGCGCTGCATGTCGATCGACCACGAGCGGTCGCCGACGACGTAGATGCCGCGGTCGACCCCGGAGATCAGCTCGTCCGTCGAAGGGCCGTCGGGCGCCGGCTGCAGCGACACGTTCGCCATCCGCTGCACGGGCACATGGCCGGGGGAGTCGGCGAAGGCGCAGCCGTTGGAGCGCTCGAAGCCGGTGAGCTTCGCGATGCGCCGGTCCAGCTGATAGCCGACCAGGGTGCCGTCCTTCACCAGGTCCCAGGACTGGCCCTCGACGCCCTCGTCGTCGTACCCGACGGTCGCGAGGCCGTGCTCGGCGGTGCGGTCACCGGTGACGTTCATGATCTCGGAGCCGTACTTGAGCTTCCCGAGCTGGTCGAACGTCGCGAAGGAGGTGCCCGCGTACGCCGCCTCGTAGCCGAGGGCCCGGTCCAGCTCGGTGGCGTGCCCGATCGACTCGTGGATGGTCAGCCACAGGTTGGACGGGTCGACGACCAGGTCGTACGCCCCCGCCTCGACGCTCGGCGCCCGCATCTTCTCGGCCAGGAAGTCGGGGATCTGCGCGAGCTCCGCGTCCCAGTCCCACACCGACCCGGTCAGGTACTCCCAGCCCCGGCCGACCGGCGGCGCGATGGTCCGCATCGAGTCGAACTCGCCGGTGGTCGCGTCCACGGCGACCGCGGTGAGCTGCGGGTGAAGGCGGACCCGCTGCTGCGTGGTGACGGTGCCCGAGGTGTCCGCGTAGAACTTGTTCTCCTGCACCGTCAGGAGCGAGGCGTCGACATGCGCGACCCCGTCGGCCCCGAGCAGCCGCGAGCTCCACTCGCTCAGCAGCCCGGTCTTCTCCTCGTCCGGCACCTCGAAGGGATTGATCTCGTACGCCGAGATCCAGGTCTTGTCCGCATGCGCGGGCTCGGCCGCGAGCTCCACCCGCTCGTCGGACCCGGCCGCCGCGATCACCTGGGCCGACAGCTTGGCCATCGCCACGGCCTGGCTCGCGACCTTCGCCGCGGCGTCCATCGTCAGATCGACCCCGGAGGCGAACCCCCAGGTCCCGCCGTGCACCACCCGGACCGCGTACCCCAGATCCGTGGTGTCGGACGACCCGGAGGGCCGCGCGTCCCGCAGCCGCCAGGCCGCGCTGCGTACCCGCTCGAAGCGGAAGTCCGCGTGGTCGGCGCCCAGCGCCCGCGCGCGGGCCAGCGCCGCGTCGGCGAGGGCCCGCAGGGGCAACGCCGTGAAGGCTTCGTCGATGGAATGAGGCACAGATGTCTCCTGTCGGCTCAGTCGGCTTTCCGGAAAGCGACCTGATCAGGGTCGATCATGTCGCGGGCAGGGGGGCCGGGGCCAGAGCTTTCTGTAGGGACCCGACAGTGACTGCTCGGTCCCACTGTCGGTGCCCGATTCTCCGACAGCGGCCCGGTACCGATAGGTTTTCGAGATACCTGACCGCACATCGAAAGGGTGATCCGTTGAGCCGCTCGGTTCTCGTCACCGGAGGAAACCGGGGCATCGGCCTCGCCATCGCCCGCGCTTTCGCCGAAACCGGCGACAAGGTCGCGATCACGTACCGCTCGGGTGACCCCGCTGAGCTCGAAAAAGCAGGGCTCCTGGCCGTCAAGTGCGACATCACCGACACCGAGCAGGTGGAGCAGGCCTACAAGGAGATCGAGGACAAGCACGGTCCCGTCGAGGTCCTGGTCGCCAATGCGGGTGTCACCAAGGACCAGCTCCTGATGCGCATGTCCGAGGACGACTTCACGTCCGTCCTCGACACCAACCTCACCGGCGCCTTCCGTGTCGTGAAGCGCGCCAACCGCGGCATGCTGCGCGCCAAGAAGGGCCGCGTCGTGCTGATCTCCTCGGTGGTCGGTCTGCTCGGCTCCGCGGGCCAGGCCAACTACGCCGCCTCCAAGGCGGGCCTGGTCGGCTTCGCGCGTTCCCTTGCCCGTGAGCTCGGGTCGCGGAACATCACTTTCAACGTAGTCGCGCCCGGTTTTGTCGACACCGACATGACCAAGGCGCTCACGGACGAGCAGCAGAAGGCCATCGTGTCCCAGGTGCCGCTCGGCCGTTATGCGCAGCCGGAGGAGATCGCCGCGGCGGTCCAGTTCCTCGCCTCCGACAACGCTTCGTACATCACTGGTGCCGTCATCCCCGTTGACGGCGGATTGGGCATGGGTCACTGACAACCATGAGCGGAATTCTCGACGGCAAGCGCATCCTGATCAGCGGTGTGCTCATGGAGTCGTCCATCGCCTTCCACACCGCCAAGCTGGCGCAGGAGCAGGGCGCGGAGATCATCCTCACCGCCTTCCCGCGGCCCACGCTCACCGAGCGCATCGCCAAGAAGCTGCCCAAGCCTGCCAAGGTCATCGAGCTGGACGTCTCCAACGACGAGCACCTCGCCCGCCTCGAAGGCCTGGTCCGTGACGAGCTCGGCGGCCTGGACGGCGTCGTCCACTCCATCGGCTTCGCCCCGCAGGACGCGCTCGGCGGCAACTTCCTGAACACGCCGTTCGAGTCCGTCGCCACGGCCATGCACATCTCGGCGTTCTCCCTGAAGTCGCTGACCATGGCCTGCCTGCCGCTGATGAACGAGGGCGGCTCGGTCGTCGGCCTCACCTTCGACGCGCAGTACGCCTGGCCGCAGTACGACTGGATGGGCCCGGCCAAGGCCGCCCTCGAGGCGACCTCCCGCTACATGGCCCGTGACCTGGGCAAGCAGAACATCCGCTGCAACCTCATCTCGGCGGGCCCGATCGGCTCGATGGCCGCGAAGTCCATCCCGGGCTTCTCGGAGCTCGCGTCGGTGTGGGACAACCGCTCCCCGCTGGAGTGGGACCTCGCCGACCCGGAGCCCGCGGGCAAGGGCGTCGTGGCGCTCCTGTCGGACTGGTTCCCGAAGACCACCGGCGAGATCATCCACGTCGACGGCGGTCTGCACGCCGTGGGTGCCTGAGCGCCTGTAGTTCTACGCGGCCGACGCCCCGGTTCCCCGCATCTCGCGGGGGACCGGGGCGGCTGCTTTTTGCGCCTAAACCGGCGCCGCTCTCGCGGACCTGGCTGGTCGCCGTCGGGGTTCTCAATTGATGGTTGCGGACCGTGGAGGGTGATTGTCTGCAGTCGCCCATTCGGCCCCCTGGCCGGGCAGGCACAGCTCAAACTGCGCATCCTGGAAGCCAGTTCCCCCCTTGTGGTGCAGCCGCGGCGGCCGACTTCCGCCTTGCCGCAGTACGGCCGAGGAGGTCCCAGGTGCGCAGGACACGGCGGTTCGCCCCGATGCTGGCCGGCGGTCTGTTCCTGCTCGCGGTCCTCCCGTACGACACCGCTCCGCAGGCCTCCGCGGCGGTCACCCACCGCCACGCGCGCGTGGCGCCCGATCCCGCTCCCCGGCCCTTCGGCGCGGTGTGCCGCACCGATGTGTCGGGCTCGCAGGTGGTCGCGTACTGCCACAACCCATACCCGGAGACGGACCGGGTCCGGCTGCACGTGGAGTGCGAGCAGTGGTGGGACATCGACTCGGACGCGAAGGACGTCGAGGTCGGCCCGTCGATGACCGTGCGCCTCAGCGGCCGGTGCTGGAAGGAGATCGGCACGGTCTGGGTGAGCCACAGCCCGGTCTGACCCGTCCCCGGCCGACCGCCCTTGGCCCGACTTCCCTCGGCCCGAACTACGTGAAGAGCTCGGGCCGGCACATGAACGGATAGCCGCCCGCCTCGGCCGCGGCCGCCGCCGCGTCGCCGTCGCGGATCGCGTCGACGAGCCGCCCGTGGTCCATGTGCGTCTCGGGGCTGAGCTCCTCGTCCACGTCGTCCCGCAGCCACGCCCGCAGGACGTCGCCCAGGTCCGCGTAGAGCTCCGTGAGGACGTCGTTGTGCGCCGCCGCGACCACCGCCAGGTGGAAGGTGGCATCGGCCTCGATGAAGGCGTCCCGTTCCCGGGCCGTCCAGGCCTCCTCGCGCCGTACGAGCAGCGCGTCCAACTGCTTCAGCTCGCGCTCGGTGCGCCGCTCGGCCGCCAGCTGCGCCGCCCTGGACTCCAGCGTCGAGCGCAGCTCCGCGATGTGCCGGGGGTCGGCGTCGGCGAACCGGCGGTGCATCACACCGGCCAGCTCACTGGTCGCCACGACGTATGTGCCCGAGCCCTGCCGGATGTCCAGGAGCCCGTTGTGCGCGAGTGCCCGCACCGCCTCACGCACGGTGTTGCGCGCGACGCCCAGCTGCTCGACCAGCTCCGGCTCCGTGGGAATGCGGGTGCCGACCGGCCACTCGCCGGAAGTGATCTGATTCCGCAGCTCGGCGATGACCTGGTCGGCAAGGGCGGAGCGCCGGGGGGACGTGAGGGCCATGGGCTTCCTTCAACGGTTCGGAACAGGAACGGGCTCGACTTCGCGACCGACTGGACAACCAATCATCCCATGATTCTATGATGGTGCCCATGGCCAGTGAGGAACTCCAGACAACCACCCCGCCCCGGATACACGCGTCAAGCGCAGGCGCCGCGGTCGAACCGCCCGCCACGCGCGCGTGGCTGACGCGCCTGGTCGTCGTCGGGATCGTCCTGGCCGCCCTCAATCTGCGCCCCGCCATCACCAGCCTCGGCGCCCTCCTCGAAGAGGTCCGCGACGGGCTCGGCATGAGCGGCAGCGTCGCCGGACTGCTCACCTCCGTACCGCCGTTGTGCTTCGCCGCGTTCGGCGTGATGGCGCCCCGCCTCGCACGCCGCTTCGGCCCGGCCGCCGTGGTCTGCGCCGGCATGGTCGCGATCACCGCGGGCCTGCTGATCCGGCCCTTCATGGGCGGCACGGCCGGATTCCTGGCGGCCAGCGCGCTCGCGCTGATGGGCATCGCGGTCAGCAACGTCCTGATGCCGGTGATCGTCAAGCGCTGGTTCCCGGACCGGGTCGGCTCGATGACCGGCCTCTACTCGATGGCCCTCGCCCTCGGCACCTCCGCCGCGGCCGCCGTCACGGTGCCGCTCACGGACGCCCTCGGCGGCAAGTGGGAGACCGGGCTCGCGGTGTGGGCGGTGCTCGCCGTGGCCGCCGTACTGCCGTGGATTCCGCTCGTACGCGACCGGGGTGCGGGCCCCACCGCGAGCGCCGCCCCGACCGCCGCCGCGGCGACCGACGGGCTGCGCATCACCCGCAGCCGTACCGCGTGGGCGCTCGCCGTCTACTTCGGGCTCCAGGCCACGGGCGCGTACATCACGATGGGCTGGATGCCGCAGATCTTCCGCGACGCCGGGGTGTCCCCGTCCACCGCGGGCGTGCTGCTCGCCGTGACCATGGCGGTGGGCGTACCTCTGTCCTTCGTCATCCCGCGCATGGCCGCGCGGATGAAGCACCAGGGCCCGATCGCCGCGGCGCTCGGCGTGTGCGGGCTGATCGGCTATGCGGGGCTCTACCTCGCGCCGGCCGGCGGCGCGTGGGTGTGGGCGCTGCTGCTCGGCGTCTCCAACTGTTCGTTCCCGCTCGCCCTCACGATGGTCGGCATGCGCTCCAGGACCGGGACCGGCGTGGTCAAGCTGTCCGCCTTCGCGCAGAGCACCGGCTATCTGCTGTCGATCCCGGGCCCGCTCCTCGTCGGCGTGCTCTACCAGCACAGCGGCGGCTGGACGCTGCCCATCGCGCTGATGGGCGCCATCCTGGTGCCGCAGATCGTGGTCGGCGTCCTGGCCGGCCGCAACCGCACGATCGAGGACGAGTGCGCTGCCCGCGGGGCCAATTGACCCCCCGGGTCGCACAGCGGGCAAAGGGTGCGAGACTGACCGCATGCCTGTGCTTGACCCGAACCCCCAGAACGGCCAGAAGAAGCTGATGATCGTGCTCGGCGCGATGCTGGCCATCACCGTGATCATCGGCATCGTCGCGTCCATCGCCTCACCCTGACGCCCGCCGCTGACCGGTCCGTCTTCGGCGATGGTGGGGTTAGCCCCCCATCCCCTAGGGGGTCAGTGTCAGGGGTAAGTGGGTGGATCTCCGGATGGGTTGAGGGCCGCCGATTCCGTACGTTCGAGAAGTACCGCGAACTCTCGCGGTGCCCCGCTCTCGAAACGCCACGGAGGCGACCATGCCGGCCCGCACGCACACCCGGTCCCCGGAGCAGTCGCGAGGCAGCGTAGAGGTCAAGCTGCCGTGGTGGGCGGTCGCGCTGCCCACGATCGCCTTCGTGGTGCTCCTCATGCTGATCCTCAACCCGGCCGAGGCACAGGCCGCGAGCGGTCACCCCGGGGTGGCGGACTTCTTCGACCGCGTACAGGAATCCCTGCTGTTCCAGGCTCCCTGAGAGCCTGTCTGACCGCTGCCTCGTCGGCCGTTTTCGGGAGCGCTCGAACGACTGGCCACCCACCGGTCACCCATAGGGGCAGACCCCGTCAACTCCTTGCGCCCGTTGGCGCGTTTCATGCGAAGCTGGAACGCATGAGTGTCGAAGCACCCCGCAGAATCGTCCTACTGAGGCATGCGAAGGCCGACTGGCCCCAGGTGTCCGACCACGAGCGACCGCTCGCCGAGCGCGGCCGCAAGGATGCTCCCGTCGCAGGGCGCAGACTGGCTGCTTCCGGCATCGCCTTCGATCTGGCCCTCTGCTCCACCGCGGAGCGCACCCGCGAGACCTGGAAGCTGGCCGTCCAGGAACTGCCCGAGCGCCCGCGCACCGTCTATGACGAGCGGCTGTACGAGGCCTCGCCGGGCGAGCTGATCGCCGTGCTCAACGAAACTCAGGACGACGTCTCCGACGTCCTCCTCATCGGCCACAACCCCGGCATGCAGGGCCTCGCCGACGTCCTCGCGGGCAGCGCCGAGGGCGACGCGCAGACCCGGATGGAACGGCGCGGCTTCCCGACGTCGGCGATCGCGATGCTGTCGTTCGCCGGCTCCTGGAAGGGGCTGGAGCCGGGAGTGGCCACCCTCTTCGACTTCTGGGCTCCGCACGAGTAGTTCATCTGGTTCATCCACCTTGTACGCGACGGAGGGTCCCGGCGCCGCAGCGGCACCGGGACCCTCCTTACGTACGACAGCGGCGGCCGGTCAGTCGCTGTGCGTGTCCGCCAGCTCGACCTCTTCGCGCGTGACGCCGAGCAGATACAACACGGTGTCCAGGAAGGGGAAGTTCACTGCGGTGTGCGCGGCCTCGCGCACCACCGGCTTGGCGTTGAAGGCGACCCCGAGACCGGCCGCGTTCAGCATGTCGAGGTCATTGGCGCCGTCGCCGATCGCGACCGTCTGCTCCAGCGGCACCCCCGCCTCGTCCGCGAAGCGGCGCAGGAGACGGGCCTTGCCCGCGCGGTCGACGATGTCGCCGGTGACCTTGCCGGTGAGCTTGCCGTTCACGATCTCCAGGGTGTTGGCATGGGCGAAGTCCAGCCCGAGCCGCTCCATCAGATCGTCCGTGACCTGCGTGAACCCGCCCGAGACGACGCCCACTTGGTAGCCGAGGCGCTTCAGCGTACGGATCAGGGTGCGGGCGCCGGGCGTGAGCCGCACCTCGCTGCGGACCTTGTCGACCACCGAGGCGTCGAGCCCTTCGAGCAGCGCCACGCGCGCGTGCAGCGACTGCTCGAAGTCCAGCTCTCCGCGCATCGCCGCCGCGGTCACCTCGGCGACCTTGTCCTCGCAGCCGGCATGGGCGGCGAACAGCTCGATGACCTCGTCCTGGATCAGGGTCGAGTCGACATCCATGACGATCAGCCGCTGGGCACGCCGGTGCAGCCCGGCCGAGACCACGGCGACATCGACGCCACGGGCGGCGGCCTCCGTGGCCAGCGCGGTGCGCAGCGGCTCGGTCTCCGCACCGGACACGGTGAACTCGACCGCGGTGACCGGGTACTTGGCGAGCCGGAAGATCCGGTCGATGTTGCCGCCGGTCCCGGTGATGCAGGCGGCGATCGCGGCGGTCGACTCGGCGGTGAGTGGATGCCCGAGCACGGTGACGTGCGAACGGCCTTCGCCACGCGGCCTGTTGTCCCCTATGCCGGACATGACCTCGGCCTGCAGCTTCAGGGATTCGGCCCAGCTGTGCACGGTGGCCCGCAGCTCGCCCTCGTACCCGGCGGGCGGCGCGGTGACGAGCGCGCACAACACCATGCGCCCCCGCGTGACCACCTGCTCCAGGTCCACTACGTCCACGGAGAAGGCGGCGAGGGTGTCGAAGAGCCCGGCGGTGATGCCGGGCCGGTCCTTACCGAAGATCTTTACGAGAAGAGTGGGGACATCGGCATGCTGAGGGGGCTGAGATGCGCTCATGGTGCCCCCACCGTATCGGGCACAGATGAACGTTCGACGACCTGTCCCGCGTGCCGGACGCTCCGCGCTTCCCTTCAAATCAGCCCGTCCGGCGTTTGAGGACAGAGGCCGAAGGCCGATTCGGGGGTCTAGGGGCGAAGCCCCAGGCCGTCCGCAGGACTTTCGGGAAGGGGCGGGGCGGGGAGAAAAGAAGCCTCAGCCCCGACCCCGCGGCCCCTTACGAGGCGGAGGCGGCGGCCGGTCAGGCGGAGGCGGCGGAGGAGGCGGCACCGGCCACTCGCTCCCACCTTCCCGCGACCGCGACCGAGGCGGTGGCGGCGTAGGAGGCGGAGCCACCGGCCCCACCACAGTGGGCGCGCTGTACACATCGCCTGAAGGCCGTTCACCCGAAGACCGATCGCCCAAAGGCCGCAAATAGGGATTGGTCTCCTCCCTAGGAGGCCGATAAGAGGGCGGCGCCGGATCATAGGGCCCCGCCTGCCGCCCCGGCTGCGCAGCACCCGAAGCCTCCTGCGACCGGAGGACGGTCCCCTCGGCCCCCGCCCCCACCGCAAGCTTCGACGCCCGCCCACCCGCGGCCCCCGAAGCCCGGGCGAGCAGCGCCCCCAAGGCCCCCGCCCCCGCACCCCACGCCGCCCCGAGCAGCAGCGCCATCCCGGCCTGCCCGTGCAGCTCGATCCCCGCCCCGAAGGCGTCGAAGCCGAGCACGGAGAGCGAGGCATCGGCCGATACCCCGGTCAGCCACACCATGAGCGGCAACGCGAGCGCGGTCACCGCGCCCAGCCGCAGCGCACACCGCCCCGCGAAGCCGAGCACGCTCATGTCCCGTACGAGCGGCGTACGCACCGCAGTCAGCACCCCCGCGAACAGCATCATCATCGCGACCGCGGCGCCGAGCAGCCACACCCGTCCGTCCAGCTCCGCGAGCCGCCCGAGGGTCACGGGCTTGTCGGCCGAGAGCGCAAGCAGCTCGTCGATCGGATCGGGCAGCAGCTTCGCCAGCTCACCGCTCGCCTCGCCGTCGAACGGCACGAGCAGGCCGAGCGGAATGCCGAGCCACACGCCGTTGGGCGCTCCGAGCAGGGCGGCTCCCGCTATCCGCTTCGGATGGTCGTCGCCGATCATCGCGTACGCGGCCGCCGCCAGCCCCGCCGCCACCGCCACCAGGACCACCGTCAGCAGCGCCGATGCCGCGGGCCTGACCATCCGGTGCAGCCCGTCGAGCGCCCGCGGCAGCGGTGTCCGGCGCGAGGCGAGCAGCGCGATGAGCAGCACCCCGATCACCCAGAGCGCCCCGCCCGCCAGCGAGGCCCCGGTGTCGACGGTGAAGCCGACCTTCGCCTCGGCGTCCGCCAAGTCGGCGATCTTGTCCGGAAGCAGTCCTCCGATGTCGCCGAGCCCGCCGGGCAGTTTGTCCTTGATGTCGTCCGGAAGGCCGCCACCGCCCGGCAGTTGGTCGAGCCCGAGCGAGGCGCCGTCAATCGTGATGAGGTCGTGACCGGCCCAGGCGAGCCCCCACAGCATCGCGAGGAACAGCGTCACCACCGACCCCACGCGTGCGGCCAGTTCGGCTGGAGCGATCACCACGCCGGCCCCGCGCAGGGAACGCAGGAAGAACCACGCGAGCAACAGCGCGCCGACCAGGCCGACACCCAGCGGTGCCACATCGATCGCGGTCGTGGCCTCGGCCCCCTCCAGGCCGAACGCCGAGACATCGCCGGACGGGGTGACGGAGCCGCCCGCGCCGAGCACCACCGCGGCAGCCGTCATCGGCCCGAGGTCCGCCGCCGCGTCCGCCCCGAGCAGATGCAGGCCGAGCGCCGCGACGCCCGCCATGCCGATCAGGGCCCAGCTCACCGCGGCGATGGCGGAGAGCAGCACATCCCCCCACCGAACGCCCTGAGTTGACCCGGTATTGCCCGTCTCCATCTGGATCCCCCGATCCGTGACGCATTGTCCCGTTCGCGCATGATCCGTATGCACTCATGGGCGCTTACCACTCTCCGGGGCGGTTTCAAGGCAGTCAACGGGGCGTGCACCAGGGCGCGTACGCACTCTTCACAAGGCCCGACTTTCGGACAGGGGGCTGAGCCTGAAATAGTTCCCCACGATGTTCGACATCCCTAGACTCCCCATGCATGGGGGCTAGCTCGGGGGACAACGTAGTGGGGCATGGAGTGCCGGAACTCGTACTGGAATTGAATGGACGGACCTGGACGCTTGATCCGTCCAGGTCGTACACCCTCGGGCGCGATCCCGGGGGTGATGTGGTGATCGACGACGCGCGGGTCTCGTGGCGGCACGCCACCATCAGCTGGGGCGGCCGCAGTTGGGTCATCGAGGACCACGGCTCCACGAACGGCACGTTCGTGCAGGGCCAGCGGATCCACCACATGGAGATCGGCCCCGGCTCCGCCGTGCACCTCGGCAATGCCACCGACGGCCCGCGGGTGAAGCTCAGCGGCGCCGCCGCTGCCGCCGTCGCCCAGCAGGCACCGCAGGCGGGGGCCCAGCAGGCCCCGCCCCAGCACGCACCGCAGCAGCCGCACGCCGGCCAGCAGGGCGCGCCCGGCTGGCCCCAGCAGCAGCAGCCGCAGCAGCAGGCCTGGCCGCAGGCCGGGCAGCAGCAGGTCCCGCAGCAGCCGGTGGCCCAGCAGGTGCCGCCGCAGCAGCAGCGCCCGGCCCCGCAGCCCGTGCAGAAGTCACCCGTCGCCGGCGGTGCCGCGGGGGCCCCGCCGGTCTACGGCGACCGCAGCCCGACCACGTTCCACCAGCTGGCGCTCGGCCGCGTCATGCGCATCGGCCGTGCCCTGGAGAACGAGCTGGTCGTCTCCGACCTGCAGGTCTCCCGCCACCACGCCGAGTTCCACGCGACGCCCGACGGCCGCTTCGAGATCCGTGACCTTGGCTCGCACAACGGCACGTACGTCAACGGCATGCCGCTCGCGAAGTCCGGTGCCGCGGTTCTCGGTCCGAACGACATCGTGGGCGTCGGCCACTCGACCTTCCGCCTGGTCGGCGGCCAGCTCGAGGAGTTCGTCGACACCGGCGAGGTCTCCTTCTCGGCCCGCCACCTCACGGTGACGGTCGACGGCGGCAAGGACATCCTCAAGGACGTCTCCTTCGGCGTCCCTGAGAAGTCGCTGATCGCGGTCATCGGCCCGTCAGGCTCCGGCAAGTCCACCCTGCTCAAGGCGCTCACCGGCTACCGGCCCGCCAACCAGGGCGACGTGCTCTACGACAACCGAAATCTGTACAAGCAGTTCGCCGAGCTCCGCCAGCGCATCGGTCTGGTCCCGCAGGACGACATCCTGCACAAGGAGCTGACTGTCCGTAAGGCCCTCACGTACGCGGCCAAGCTCCGCTTCCCCGGTGACACCGCCGCCTCCGAGCGCGCGGCCCGGGTCGACGAGGTGCTGCGCGAGCTCAAGCTGGACATCCACAAGGAAAAGAAGGTCACTTCTCTCTCCGGTGGCCAGCGCAAGCGCGTCTCCGTCGCCCTGGAGCTGCTGACCAAGCCGTCGCTGATCTTCCTGGACGAGCCGACTTCCGGCCTCGACCCGGGCATGGACCGTGACGTGATGCAGCTCCTGCGAGGCCTCGCCGACGACGGCCGTACAGTCCTCGTCGTCACGCACTCCGTGGCCGAGCTCGCGATCTGCGACAAGCTCCTGGTCATGGCGCCGGGCGGGTCCGTCGCCTACTTCGGTCCGCCGGAGGAAGCGCTCAACTTCTTCGGCTACAGCACCTGGGCCGACGTCTTCTCGGCGTTCGAGAACTACCGCGACTACGACTGGGCGGGCCGCTGGAAGGGCTCGCAGCACTACCAGATGTACGCCGCGGACATCGACGCCGTCGCCGCGCAGTCGGTGCACATGCCGCCGCCGCGCGAGATGCGCCCGCCGAAGCCGCAGGGCTGGGGCTCGCAGCTGTTGACGCTGACCCGCCGCTATGTCTCGGTGATCGTCTCCGACAAGGGCTTCCTCGCCCTGATGGTGATCCTGCCGGCGGTCCTCGGCATCGTCTCCACGCTGATCAGCTCGGACGACGGCCTCAACCCCGGCCCCAAGGGCCCGAACGGCAACGCCTCCACGATCCTGCTCATCCTCGCCGTCGGCGCCTGCTTCGCCGGTGCCGCCAACTCGGTGCGTGAGCTGATCAAGGAACGGGTCATCTACGAACGGGAACGGGCCACGGGCCTGTCCCGCTCGGCCTACCTGATGTCCAAGGTGATCGTCCTCGGCGTGATCACCGCGCTGCAGGGCGCCCTCATCGCGGCCATCGGCTTCGGTGTGCGCGAGGTGCCCAAGGAGGGCCTGATCCTCGGCTCGTCCGTGAAGCTGGAACTCGCACTGCCGATCATGGCGCTCGGCTTCACCTCGATGATGTTCGGCCTGGTCATCTCCTCGCTGGTGAAGACCGCCGAGAAGACCATGCCGCTCCTGGTGATGTTCGCGATCATCCAGGTCGTCTTCACCGGCTGCCTCTTCACGCTGAACGGCGCGGTCGGCGTCAACCAGTTCTCGTTCCTGATGCCGTCCCGCTGGGCGGTGGCCGCAGCGGGCACCACGGTCGACCTGAACAAGCTGTTCCCCAACCAGGACGACCCCACCCTCAAGGATCCGCTGTGGAAGCCCGAGGCGGTCACCTGGATCCTCGACATGGGCTTCCTGATCGCGATCGGCGTTGTGCTCGGCTTCGTCGTGGCGCGACTGCTGCGCCGCCACGAGCCCGAGGTCATGCGCAAGTAGGGCAGGTCCGTACGACCGTAATCAGGTCCGTACGAACGCAATCAGGTCCGTACGAACGCCGAAGGGCGGCACCCCACAGGGGGTGCCGCCCTTCGGCGTATGAAGCGGGACCGGCAGTCGGGTCCGGCAGTCAGCAGGCTCAGTACGCGCTGTTGACGTTGTCGATCGAGCCGTAACGGTCGGCGGCGTAGTTGGACGCGGCGACGATGTTCGCGACCGGGTCGTACAGATTGTGAGCGGTTCCTTCGACGTGGTACGCGTTGAACGTCGGCTGGATCACCTGCAGCAGACCGATGGACGGCGTGCCGTTCTGGGCGTTGATGTCCCAGTTGTTGATCGCGTTCGGGTTGCCGGTCGACTCACGCATCACGTTGCGGTGGATGCCGTCGTACGTACCCGGGATGCCCTTCGACTTCATGATGTCGAGGGACTGCCGTATCCAGCCGTCGAGGTTGTTGGCGTAGACCGGCTTGCGGGCGGCGGCACGGCTGGCCGCCTCCTTCGCCTCGCGCTCCTTCTTCGCCTCGGCCTCGGCCTTCGCGTCTTCCTTGGCCTTCTTGTCGGCGGCGGCCTGCGCGTCGTCGGCCTTCTTGCCGGCCGCGACCTGCTGCTTGGTGACGCTCGCCTTGACCTCGTGAACGTTGGTCGTGAACGCCACGGGAGCGGCGCTGACCTCGGCGGCCTGGGTGGCCTCGGCGTGGTTGCCCGGCACGAACGAGAACGCGAGGGCGGCGGCGCCGAGAGTGGCGACACCGGCGATCGAGATCTTCTGGCTCTTGGTCAGCGAACTATGACCAGGGGTGCTGTGCTTGGGCATGGCGATGGACCTCTTCGAATAGCGGGGGTCACTCCGGCAGAAAGCGCTGGTGCATTCACCAGCGCCGAGCGACGGGAGCCATTCTTAGCGGCCGCAAAATCCTGTGGCAAAGGTGTGACGTACGATCGCGCTTAGTGGATCAGGGGGGTCATAAGCGACGCAGGCACCTACCCCCACGCCGCTTACAGGCCCCTTAGGGGTCCACTAAGGGACTTCGTACGTGATGTGCGCCCTATGTGCGGGCTCACATCGAACACGTAACAGTCTCACCAATAGTTGCCATGGCAATTCATGCAGTCACCGGCCTCCTCCTGAAGTAGTAGGTGTACGTCGCCGAACTCGTGCCATAGGTAGAGACGGTCCAGTGCCTCGGTATAACTCCGGTCCACCGCGGCCCTTCCCGCGATCGCCTCCAGCATCAGCAGATGCGAGGCCTCGGGCTCGTGCAGGCCGGTCAGCAGCCCGTCCACGACGCGCACCCCGCGCTCGGCCGTCACCACGAGGTCCGTCCAGCCCCCGGCGGCCCGCACCACCCCGTCCGTCCCCGCCGCCGACTCCACGGCCCGCACGGCCGTGGTGCCGACCGCGATGACCCGCCCGCCGCCCGCCCTCGCCGCGTTGATCAGCCGGGCCGAGGCCGCGGACACCGCGAACCGCTCCGGACAGGGCGGCTCGTGCGCCTCCGCCGAGGCGACCCCGGTGTGCAGCGTGATCGGCGCGAACTGCACGCCCCGGCTCACCAGCTCCGCGACGAGGCGTGCGGTGAAGGGCCGCCCGGCACTCGGCATCTCCGCCGAGCCCGCCTGGTCCGGGGACGGCAGGGCGAACACCGTCTGATAGGCGGACAGCGGCTGGTCCCGCTCTGTATAGGAGTAACGAATGGGCCGGCCGTGCGCCCGCAACAGCTCCGGCACGCCGCCCTCCGGGGCCTGTGCGACCCGGGCCCACCACAGCCGCACCCCCGCCGGGTCCAACGGTTCGTCGAGGACGAGCCGCGCACCCCCGGCAAGCTTCACCACCGTCCCCGCCGGACCGCCGCCCCGCGCCCGTGTGGTCCCGGCGCCGTCGGGGTCCCGCAGCTCGACGGCCCATCGCCCGTCCTCGCCCCGCGTGGAGAAATGCACCACCACGCGCGCGTGCCCGCCGGCGACTCCCTCCAGGCGTCCGTCCACGGCGGCCGCCAACGTCGGCGACGTATTGACCACCAGCACATCGCCGGCCTGCAGCAGCCCGGGCAGCTCCACGAAGTCATGGTGCGAAACCGCGCTCCCGCGCGAGACGAGAAGACGTACGGCATCTCTGTCGAGCCCCGGCCCCCGCTCCTCGGCCGGCACCCGCGCGGACAGCTCCTCCGGCACCCGCAGCGCTGCCGCCACCGCGCCCCCGCCGGACACCGCGCCCCTGCCGGTCGCGGTGACTCCGCCGGTCACCGTGACTCCAGGAGCGCGGGAGCGGCATAGCGGCCGCTCGCCGGGCGCCGGTCGAGGATGCGCAGGAAAACGGGGGCGATCTCTTCGGGCGTGGGCGTCTGCGACAGGTCCTCGTCCGGCTCCGCGGTGGCCAGCATCTGAGTCCGCATGCTGCCCGGATCGACCCACCAGACCCGCAGCTCCGGCTCCTCCACCGCCAGTACGGCCGACAGCTGGTCCAGGGCCGCCTTCGTCGCCCCGTACGCGCCCCAGGTCCGGTACGCCTCCGCGGCCGCGTCCGAACTCAGGTTGACGACCGCACCGGCCGGCGCCGCACGCAGCAGGGGCAGCGCTTCCTGCAGCAGCCCCAGCGGGGCCACCACATTGGTCTCGAAGGCCGCCCGGAAGCCGTCCAGCGAGTGCTGTTCAAGTGGTACGAGCGGTTCGGCGCCCAGGACCCCCGCGTTGTTCACCAGCAGATCGAGCCCGCCGAGCTCCTTCGCCTCCTGCACGAGCGCCGCGCGATGCCCGGCGTCGTTCACATCGCCCGGCAGCCCCGCTACCCGCCCACCGTGCCCCCGAAGTTCCCGCACCGCCTGCTCCAGCGGCCCCGCGGACCGCGCGTCGAGCACTAGATCCCAGCCCCGGCGGGCCAGCGCGGCGGCCAGCGCCCGCCCGAACCCCTTCGAAGCCCCCGTGATGATCGCAACCGGCATGATGCCCATCCCCTCAAGTGCGTCCTGGCCCCAACGTAGGAACGCACCCGCCCCCGCCGCCTCGTGCCGGAGCCCCGCCCGCCGGGGGCACTTCGCCCTAGTCCCGAAGCCCTAAGCGAGGGCCGCCGCAGGTCCGATCCGCACTGTCAGGGCCCGCCGGTACGGTGTGGCCATGACCGAAGGACCACGATCAGGGCTGTTCGCGGTGAGCTCCGCGCTCCTTGCCATGAGCAGGCAGCTCGAGGTGCGCGACGTCCTCAAGACGATCGTCGCCTCGGCCCGCGAACTGCTCGACGCGGAGTACGCGGCGCTCGGCGTCCCGGACGACCACGGCGGCTTCGCCCAGTTCGTGGTGGACGGCGTCACGGCCGAGCAGTGGAAGGCCATCGGCCCGCTCCCGCGCCAGCACGGCATCCTCGCCGCGATGCTGCACAAGGCGGAGCCCGAGCGCCTCGGCGACGTCCGCCAGGACCCCCGCTTCGAGGGCTGGCCCTCCGCGCACCCCGACATGTCGGACTTCCTGGGCATGCCGATCCGGGACGGCGAGGAGACCATCGGCGCGCTCTTCCTCGCCAACAAGAAGTGCCCCAAGCCCCAAGGCGGTTGCGGCTTCACCGAGGAGGACGAGCAATTGCTCGGCATCCTCGCCCAGCACGCGGCGATCGCCCTCACCAATGCCCGCCTGTACGAGCGCAGCCGCGAGCTCACCATCGCGGAGGAGCGCTCCCGGCTCGCCCATGAACTGCACGACGCCGTCAGCCAGAAGCTCTTCTCGCTGCGTCTGACCGCCCAGGCCGCCGCCGCCCTCGTGGACCGCGACCCGGTCCGCGCCAAGGACGAACTCCAGCAGGTGGCCGTCCTCGCCGCCGAGGCGGCCGACGAACTGCGCGCCGCCGTCGTCGAGTTGCGGCCCGCGGCCCTCGACGAGGACGGCCTGGTGGCCACGTTGCGTACGCAGATCCAGGTCCTGGACCGCGCCCACGCGGCCCACGTCACCTTCGAGTGCAGCGGCGTACGCGCCCTGCCCGCCGCCCAGGAAGAGGCGATGCTCCGCGTCGCCCAGGAGGCCCTGCACAACGCACTGCGGCACTCCGGCGCCGCACACGTCGGCGTCGTACTGGAAAAGCGCGGCCAGGGAGCGGTGCTGCGCATCACGGACGACGGCAGCGGCTTCGAGCCCAAGTCGATACGCCGCGCGGGACGCCACCTCGGCCTGGTCTCCATGCGGGACCGGGCGAGCGGCGTCGGCGGCGCCCTGGCCGTGGAATCGGCGCCCGGAAAGGGCACCACGATCGAGATGGAGGTCCCCGGTGGCTGACAAGGTGATCCGTGTGCTGCTGGTCGACGACCATCAGGTGGTCAGGCGCGGCCTGCGTACGTTCCTGGAGATCCAGGACGACATCGAGGTCGTGGGCGAGGCCGCGGACGGCGCGGAAGGCGTCGCCCGTACCGAGGAGTTGAAGCCCGACGTCGTCCTCATGGACGTCAAGATGCCCGGTATGGACGGCGTCGAGGCCCTGCGCAAGCTCCGCGAACTCGCCAACCCCGCCAAGGTGTTGATCGTCACCAGCTTCACCGAGCAGCGCACGGTCGTGCCCGCCCTGCGCGCGGGCGCCGCGGGTTACGTCTACAAGGACGTCGACCCGGAGGCCCTCGCCGGCGCCATCCGCTCCGTGTACGCGGGCCACATCCTGCTGCAGCCCGAGGTGGCGGACGCGCTGCTCTCCCAGGACGTGGGCACCGGCGCCCAGGGCAGGGGCGGTTCGCTCACCGAACGGGAGCGCGAGGTGCTCGGCCTGATCGCCGACGGTCGCTCCAACCGGGAGATCGCGCGCGCCCTCGTCCTCTCCGAGAAGACCGTCAAGACCCATGTGTCGAACATCCTGATGAAACTCGACCTCGCGGACCGTACCCAGGCCGCGCTGTGGGCCGTACGCCATGGCCTGACCACCTGATCCGCCCACTGGCGCACTACGCGACGGGCAGAGCGGACCGTCGCGTTCCGGGCTGAGATTCATACCGTCGTGTGGATGTCCCCCGGATGGCGCATCCTGCGCGGACCGCAGCCGTTCTCCATGCATGCTGCGGCGGCTGGCCGCGGCTCCCGCAAGGAGGACTTAGAAGTGAAGAACCTGAAGAAGGCCGCGGCAGTGACCATGGTGGCCGGCAGCATCGTTGCCGCTGGAGCCGGCGTTGCCGCCGCGACCGACGGGGCGAACGCGCACGGCAAGGCCGTCAAGTCCCCGGGCGTCGCCTCCGGCAACCTGGTCCAGGCCCCGGTCCACGTCCCCGTGAACGTGGTGGGCAACACCGTGAACGTCATCGGTGCCCTCAACCCGACCTTCGCGAACGACGGCTACAACGGCTGACGTATCGCCCCGGTCCAGCAGTGACCACCGGCCCTCCAGAGCTTTCTGGGGGGCCGGTCCGGCGTTGTGGGCACCCGGAGGATCCCGATGGGCGTTCCGCAGATGGTCGGCCTATTGATCCGAATGGGGGCATCCGCACCGCATCCCGTGTCATACGGACTGTCCATGCGTTCTTCAGCGTGCGACTCCGCGGCTGGGGTCGCAGCACTACCAACTCCCGGGAAAATCCCGGGACTTCGCAGGAGGAACACCTTTCATGAACATTGCCAAGAAGGCCGCCCTGGTTCTCGTCACCGCCGGTATGGCCGCGGGCGCCTCCGCCGGTGCCGCGTTCGCCGACGCCGACGCCAACGGCAAGGCCACCAACTCCCCGGGTGTCGCCTCCGGCAACCACGTCCAGGCCCCGATCCACGTCCCGGTCAACGCGACCGGCAACAGCGTGAACGTCATCGGCGCCCTCAACCCGACCTTCGACAACACGTCGTCGAACGGCTGAGCTGCCTGACACCGGCACACCGAAGCCCCGCGAACACCTTCCGGTTCGCGGGGCTTTCGCCGTTCCCGGTCGAGACTCAGCGCACCCCGCGCTCCCGCTCCTCCACGAACGCGTTGGCCCCTCCCTGACGCGCCTCTCGCACCGCTCGGCGCCGGGGCGCCTCACGGCTTCGAGCCGCTGCGCCGGACTCCGTCCGTCGACCGTCGGTCACGCCTTCAGCGCACCCCGCGCTCCCGCTCCTCCACGAACGCGTTGGCCCCTCCCTGACGCGCCTCTCGCACCGCTCGGCGCCGGGGCGCCTCACGGCTTCGAGCCGCTGCGCCGGACTCCGTCCGTCGACCGTCGGCCACGCCTTCAGCGCACCCCGCGCTCCCGCTCCTCCACGAACGCGTTGTACGCGGCCACCTGGGCCCGCCGAGCGGTCCGCTCCACCGGCCGCAGGGCCAGCGCCCGAGAGCTCATCTCCGAGGCGCTCACGGCCCCGCCGTGCCCGTTCTCGTACGCCACCGAAATCAGCAGCCCCACCCGCTGAGCCAGCTCCAACACCCGTACCGCACGCGGCGGATACCCGGGCGCCAACACCTCACGCCCCGCCTCGGCCCGCGCCCGATACGCGTCGATCGCCGCCTCGGCCACCGGCCCCGACCCGGCCACATCGAGCCGCGCAAGCACCGCCGTCGCCTCGCGCAGCGCTTCCGCGAGCTCCCGCTCGGCCTCACCGAGCGACGGCACGTCCGCGGGCGGCGCCTCCCGCACCGGCAGGCAGTGCCAGACGACCTCCACATGCACATCGCCCTCGGGCCCGGCCTCGTACACCTCGGGCACCAGTCCCAGCGCGACCCCCTGGCAGACGACCGCCTCCTCCGCGTCGAGCGCCCGCGCATTGAACTCGGGTGGCCCGCTCAGCCCCAGCGGATGTCCAGGCGCCGGCAGCGCCACCCGCAGCCCGGTCGCCCCGAGGGCCCGCAGCCGGCCAAGTGCCAAAGTCAGTCCGACCTGCCCCGACTCCCCGGGCAGCCCCTCGACCCGGTGCACCGCGTCCTCGCCGACGATGGCAAGGACAGCGTCATCAGGGGATACAAGTCCCGCAATCAGGGCATTTCCCCAAGAGGCCAAGAGGCCCGAGCGTGGTTCCGTGAGCATGGACACCAGCCTAAGGACCGTACTGGCGGTGGGAGCCGCCGGGCGGTGGCGTAAGTTTTCCCAAGGGGGCTTCCCTGCGGGCCACGCCCACAGGGGCAAGCGGACAGCCGAGACTGAGACTGCAATGGGAGACAACGCGCTCATGAGCGATGTGCTGGAGCTGGTGGACGTATCCGTGGTCCGCGAGGGCAGGGCTCTGGTGGACCAGGTCTCCTGGTCGGTCAAGGAAGGCGAGCGCTGGGTCATCCTCGGCCCCAACGGCGCGGGCAAGACCACCCTGCTCAACGTCGCCTCCAGCTACCTGTTCCCGAGCAATGGCACCGCCACGATCCTCGGCGACACCCTCGGCAAGGTGGACGTCTTCGAGCTGCGCCCGCGCATCGGCATGGCCGGCATCGCGATCGCCGACAAGCTCCCCAAGAGCCAGACCGTCCTGCAGACCGTCCTCACCGCCGCGTACGGCATGACCGCCGGCTGGAACGAGGCGTACGAGGACGTCGACGAGCAGCGCGCCCGCGCTTTCCTCGACCGCCTCGGCATGACCGAGTTCCTGGACCGCCGCTTCGGCACCCTCTCCGAGGGCGAGCGCAAGCGCACCATGATCGCCCGCGCCCTGATGACCGACCCCGAGCTGCTCCTCCTCGACGAGCCCGCCGCCGGCCTGGACCTCGGCGGCCGCGAGGACCTAGTACGCCGCCTCGGCCGCCTGGCCCGCGACCCGATCGCCCCCTCGATGATCATGGTCACGCACCACGTCGAGGAGATCGCCCCCGGCTTCACCCACGTCCTCATGATCCGCCAGGGCAAGGTCCTCGCCGCGGGCCCGCTCGAGCTCGAGCTCACCTCGCGCAACCTCTCGCTCTGCTTCGGCCTCCCGCTGGTCGTCGAACAGAACGGCGAGCGCTGGACCGCCCAGGGTCTGCCCATCGCCTGACCTCTGTCGCCGCAGGTGCCCGCGCACCTACCATTGACCATGTGGACATCGACGCATGGGTGTGGTGGCTGATCGGCGCGGTCGGACTCGGAATTCCGCTCGTCCTGACCGCGATGCCGGAATTCGGCATGCTCTCCGCCGGCGCAGTCGCCGCCGCCGTGACCGCAGGTCTCGGCGGCGGCATCGTTCTCCAGGTCATCGTCTTCGCCGCCGTCTCGGTGGCGCTGATCGCAGTCGTACGCCCCATCGCCACCCGGCACCGCGCCCAGCGGCCCCAACTGGCCACGGGCATCGACGCGTTGAAGGGCAAACAGGCCCTCGTACTGGAACGCGTGGACGGCGACGGCGGCCGCATCAAGCTCGCCGGAGAAGTCTGGTCCGCCCGCCCGCTCGATGCGGAGCAGGCCTTCGAAGTGGGCCAGCAGGTCGACGTCGTGGAGATCGACGGAGCCACGGCCGTCGTGATGTAAGCCGGTACGCCGGATCAACCCGGACGCAAGCCGCCGAACTCCCCACACGCCACGCGGCGTTCTGACAGACTCGACCATCAAGATCTTCTAGAGCTCGGAAGGGCACGGGAGCACGATGCAACCGATCATCATCGTCCTGATCATCCTGGTGGTGCTCGTCTTCATCGCCCTGATCAAGACGATCCAGGTCATCCCGCAGGCCAGCGCCGCCATCGTGGAACGCTTCGGCCGCTACACGCGCACGCTCAACGCCGGCCTGAACATCGTCGTCCCCTTCATCGACTCGATCCGCAACCGCATCGACCTCCGCGAGCAGGTCGTGCCCTTCCCACCGCAGCCGGTGATCACCCAGGACAACCTGGTCGTCAACATCGACACGGTCATCTACTACCAGGTGACCGACGCCCGCGCGGCCACGTACGAAGTCGCCTCCTACATCCAGGCGATCGAGCAGCTGACGGTCACCACCCTGCGAAACATCATCGGTGGCATGGACCTCGAGCGGACCCTGACCTCCCGCGAGGAGATCAACGCCGCCCTGCGCGGAGTCCTCGACGAGGCCACCGGCAAGTGGGGCATCCGCGTCAACCGCGTCGAGCTGAAGGCGATCGAGCCGCCCACCTCCATCCAGGACTCGATGGAGAAGCAGATGCGCGCCGACCGTGACAAGCGCGCCGCGATCCTCACCGCCGAAGGTATCCGCCAGTCGCAGATCCTCACCGCGGAGGGCGAGAAGCAGTCCGCGATCCTGCGCGCCGAAGGTGAGGCCAAGGCCGCGGCCCTGCGCGCAGAGGGCGAAGCACAAGCCATCCGTACGGTCTTCGAGTCGATCCACGCGGGCGACGCGGACCAGAAGCTCCTCGCGTATCAGTACCTCCAGATGCTCCCGAAGATCGCCGAAGGTGACGCGAACAAGCTCTGGATCGTCCCCAGCGAGATCGGCGACGCCCTCAAGGGCCTGTCCGGCGCCATGGGCAACTTCGGCCCGATGGGCGGCGGCTCGGGAAGCGGCACCGAGCGCCGCGAAAAGCCGCCGGTCGACTGAGGAAACGCAAGCAACACTGAAGCCCGCCTTCGCGAGGAAGGCGGGCTTCAGTCGTTACGTACGCAGATACTGATGCGCTACGCCGCTGCCGGCTGCGGCAACCAGTCCGGAAGGCCGGACCGGCCCTCAGCACTCATCGAGAGCAGCATCGCATCGCTCGGCGACGGGATGAACGGGGCGAAGAGCAGCGGCATCCCCGCCTCCTCCGGCGTCCGGTTCGCCTTGCGGTGGTTGTCCTCGGCGCACGAGGCCACCGTGTTCAGCCAGGAGTCCGCACCACCCCGCGACCGCGGCACCACGTGGTCCACCGTGGTCGCCCGCCTGCCGCAGAAGGCGCACTTGTGCCCGTCCCGTATCAGGACACCCCGCCGCGACCACGGCGCATGTCTTCGGAACGGCACCCTGACGAACCGGCAGAGCCTGATCACCCGGGGAACCGGCATGTCCACGGCCGCTCCACGCATCCGCAGCTCGGGGTGGGCGTGCTCGACGACGGCCTTGTCGGTCAGAACCAGTACGACGGCCCGGTTCAGCGACACCGTCGACAACGGCTCGAAGCTCGCGTTCAGTACCAGCGTGTCCCGCATTTCGCCCACCCTCCCGTGTGCACCCGCCCACCCCGCGGCGGACTGGGATCAACTCTGGCCGGGCGCGCCGCAATGGACAACGCAATAAAAAATGCCCGCCCCTGATCACTTCCATGACCAGAGGCGGGCAAACAACCGGTGAACGGTCAGTTGTCCGAAGGCGCGGTGTACTCACCGACGAGCTGGGCGCGCGCCAACGTGTGGAACCGCAGATTGAAGCCGACGGCCGCGGGCGAGGTGTCCGCGTCCGGCCCGAGCTTCTCCGTGTCCACGGCGTACACCGTGAACACATAGCGGTGGTGCTCACCGGCCGGGGGAGCGGCACCGCCGAAGTCCTTGGTCCCGTAGTCGTTCCGCGCGTGCACGGCACCCTCGGGAAGGCCCTCGAACTTGCCGCTGCCCGCACCCACCGGGAGCTCGGTGACCGAGACCGGGACATCGAACAGCACCCAGTGCCAGAACCCGCTGCCCGTCGGGGCGTCCGGATCGAAACAGGTCACCGCGAAACTCTTCGTCTCGGCGGGGAACCCCTCCCAGCGCAGCTGCGGCGACACATTCCCCGCAGCGAGCACCTGGGCGTCGTCCAGGACTTCACCCGGCGCGACGTCCTCACTCAGCACCGTGAACGACGGCACCTGAGGCAGGAAGTCATGGGGAAGCGGCGGCCTCTTGTCAGTCACGTCAGAACCTCCAGTCCAGCGGTCACACCTGCGCCCCAGAGCCTAGGCCCAGTTGCGCTTGCCACCGACGGCCGAGAGCCACTGGTTCAGGAACGCGGCCCAGTCGGTCCCCTGGAAGTCGTTCAGCCCGACCTTGAAGGACTTGTACGAGTCGCTGCCCTCACTGAACAGACCCGGCTTCTTGTCCATCTCCAGGACGACGTCCATCTCGCGGTCGTCCGCGACGAAGCTCAGCTCGACCTGGTTGATGCCGCGGTACTGCTGCGGCGGGTAGAACTCGATCTCCTGGTAGAAGGGCAGCTTCTGCCGCGTACCCCGGATGTGCCCGCGCTCCATGTCCGCGCTCTTGAAGCGGAAGCCCAGCTGGATGAAGGCATCCAGGATCGCCTGCTGCGCCGGCAGCGGGTGCACGCTGATCGGGTCCAGGTCACCGGAGTCCACGGCCCGCGCGATCTCGAGCTCGGTGGTCACACCGATGTTCATGCCCCGCAGGTTCGTGCCGTCGATGCTCGTGATCGGCGTCTCCCAGGGGATCTCGAGCCCGAACTGCACGGCGTAGACCTGACCTGCCTGCAGCTTGAAGGCACCGCCGAGCCGCTGCTTGGTGAACTCGATGTCCTGCTTGACCTCCTGGTCACCGCCCTCGACCTCGACCCGCGCCTGCAGCCCGACGGCCAGCGCCTCGATGTCCTGGTCGACGGACCCGCCCTGGATCCGCACCTCACCCTGGACGACCCCACCGGGTACGACGTTCACCTCAGTGAGCACGGTCTCCACCGAAGCACCGCCGGCGCCCATGCTCGCGAGCAGCTTCTTGAACCCCATGACTCTCCTCCCCAGGCCACGCCTGGTGGCTCGAACCTTGATCTCTGTTGCTGATCTCTGTGTTGCTCTCTACAAACGCGAACCAGCACCGACCGGTTCCGCGCCCTCACCCTGGCAAGCCGGATGACCCGTGACCACAGTTGCGCCCGTATCCGTTGCACTACGCTCGTACGCCATGATCGCGGCCCCCGACCGTACGCCCCTGCCCCGCTCCTTCTTCGACCGCCCCGTCCTGGAAGTCGCCCCCGACCTCCTGGGGCGCACTCTCGTGCGCCGCACACCGGACGGTCCGATCGAACTCCGCCTCACAGAGGTCGAGGCGTACGCGGGTGCGGCCGACCCCGGCTCCCACGCCTATCGCGGCCGGACCGCCCGCAACGGCGTGATGTTCGGCCCGCCAGGTCACGCATACGTCTACTTCACCTACGGCATGTGGCACTGCCTCAACCTGGTGTGCGGTCCGGAGGGCCACGCGAGCGGCGTCCTGCTGCGTGCGGGCGAGATCGTCGCCGGCGCGGAGCTCACCCGGGAGCGACGACAATCGGCCCGCAACGACAAGGAACTGGCCAAAGGCCCGGCCCGCCTGGCCACCGCCCTCGATGTTGACCGCAGCCTGGACGGCACGGACGTCTGCGCGGGCCCCCGTTCCCCGCTCTCCCTCCTCACGGGCACGCCCACCCCGGCCGACCAGGTACGCAACGGTCCCCGCACAGGGGTGTCGGGTGAGGGAGGCGTCCACCCCTGGCGCTTCTGGACCGCCAACGACCCGACGGTGAGCCCTTATCGGGCCCATACGCCCCGGCGGAGGGCGACTTGACGCACCTGTGGGCGATCCGTAATGTAGTCCGAGCCGCTTGAACCGGGTACTGCCTTCGACAGCAGCCGGGAGCGGCCAACCCACTACCTACTGAACACCCTCAACGGGGTCAATTTCGGCATGCCGAAATTCGAACCCGAGTGACTCGATTATGAGCCGCCAAGGGAATCGGTTAACGTAGCGGCAGCCGAAAGGCGAATGGCTCCCAACGGCCACGGATTCGAATTCCACACCGGAAACGGAATGGGAAAAGGATCTGGTAGAGTTGGAAACGCCGAAAGGGAAACGCGAAAGCGAAAACCTGGAAAGCGCCGAGGAAGTCGGACAGGAAAGCGTCTGATAGAGTCGGAAACGCAAGATCGAAGGGAAGCGCCCGGAGGAAAGCCCGAGAGGGTGAGTACAAAGGAAGCGTCCGTTCCTTGAGAACTCAACAGCGTGCCAAAAATCAACGCCAGATATGTTGATACCCCGTCCACGGCCAATCTTGGCCGGGGATGAGGTTCCTTTGAAAAAGTCCTGCCGATCTACACCGGTTGGTAGGCAAACACAGCGAGGACGCTGTGAACGACCGGGACTATTCCTCCTGGTTGTTCCGCTCTCGTGGTGTCATCCCGATTACGGGAAAACATTCACGGAGAGTTTGATCCTGGCTCAGGACGAACGCTGGCGGCGTGCTTAACACATGCAAGTCGAACGATGAAGCCCTTCGGGGTGGATTAGTGGCGAACGGGTGAGTAACACGTGGGCAATCTGCCCTTCACTCTGGGACAAGCCCTGGAAACGGGGTCTAATACCGGATAACACTCCTTGCCTCCTGGCAGGGAGTTAAAAGCTCCGGCGGTGAAGGATGAGCCCGCGGCCTATCAGCTTGTTGGTGAGGTAATGGCTCACCAAGGCGACGACGGGTAGCCGGCCTGAGAGGGCGACCGGCCACACTGGGACTGAGACACGGCCCAGACTCCTACGGGAGGCAGCAGTGGGGAATATTGCACAATGGGCGAAAGCCTGATGCAGCGACGCCGCGTGAGGGATGACGGCCTTCGGGTTGTAAACCTCTTTCAGCAGGGAAGAAGCGAAAGTGACGGTACCTGCAGAAGAAGCGCCGGCTAACTACGTGCCAGCAGCCGCGGTAATACGTAGGGCGCAAGCGTTGTCCGGAATTATTGGGCGTAAAGAGCTCGTAGGCGGCTTGTCACGTCGGGTGTGAAAGACCGGGGCTTAACCCCGGTTCTGCATTCGATACGGGCTAGCTAGAGTGTGGTAGGGGAGATCGGAATTCCTGGTGTAGCGGTGAAATGCGCAGATATCAGGAGGAACACCGGTGGCGAAGGCGGATCTCTGGGCCATTACTGACGCTGAGGAGCGAAAGCGTGGGGAGCGAACAGGATTAGATACCCTGGTAGTCCACGCCGTAAACGGTGGGAACTAGGTGTTGGCGACATTCCACGTCGTCGGTGCCGCAGCTAACGCATTAAGTTCCCCGCCTGGGGAGTACGGCCGCAAGGCTAAAACTCAAAGGAATTGACGGGGGCCCGCACAAGCAGCGGAGCATGTGGCTTAATTCGACGCAACGCGAAGAACCTTACCAAGGCTTGACATATACCGGAAAGCATTAGAGATAGTGCCCCCCTTGTGGTCGGTATACAGGTGGTGCATGGCTGTCGTCAGCTCGTGTCGTGAGATGTTGGGTTAAGTCCCGCAACGAGCGCAACCCTTGTCCTGTGTTGCCAGCATGCCCTTCGGGGTGATGGGGACTCACAGGAGACCGCCGGGGTCAACTCGGAGGAAGGTGGGGACGACGTCAAGTCATCATGCCCCTTATGTCTTGGGCTGCACACGTGCTACAATGGCCGGTACAATGAGCTGCGAAACCGCAAGGTGGAGCGAATCTCAAAAAGCCGGTCTCAGTTCGGATTGGGGTCTGCAACTCGACCCCATGAAGTCGGAGTTGCTAGTAATCGCAGATCAGCATTGCTGCGGTGAATACGTTCCCGGGCCTTGTACACACCGCCCGTCACGTCACGAAAGTCGGTAACACCCGAAGCCGGTGGCCCAACCCCTTGTGGGAGGGAGCTGTCGAAGGTGGGACTGGCGATTGGGACGAAGTCGTAACAAGGTAGCCGTACCGGAAGGTGCGGCTGGATCACCTCCTTTCTAAGGAGCACTTCTTACCGAGTTCGCTCGGTCAGAGGCCAGTACATCGGCGCACGTTCGATGCTGGTTGCTCATGGGCGGAACGTTGATTATTCGGCACAGTTGGCCAACTCGGGCCGCAAGTACTGCTCTTCGGAGCGTGGAAAGCGAAGCGGGTTGGGGACTGGGCCGGGCACGCTGTTGGGTATCTGAAGTAACGGCCGTATGGCTGTCTTCAGTGCCGGCCCCAGTGAACTTGACCGTAAGGGTCAGGGTGATGGGTGGTTGGTCGTTGTTTGAGAACTACACAGTGGACGCGAGCATCTGTGGCCAAGTTTTTAAGGGCGCACGGTGGATGCCTTGGCACCAGGAACCGATGAAGGACGTGGGAGGCCACGATAGTCCCCGGGGAGTCGTCAACCAGACTTTGATCCGGGGGTTTCCGAATGGGGAAACCCGGCAGTCGTCATGGACTGTCACCCATGCCTGAACACATAGGGCATGTGGAGGGAACGAGGGGAAGTGAAACATCTCAGTACCCTCAGGAAGAGAAAACAACCGTGATTCCGGGAGTAGTGGCGAGCGAAACCGGATGAGGCCAAACCGTATGCGTGTGAGACCCGGCAGGGGTTGCGCATGCGGGGTTGTGGGATCTCTCTTTCACAGTCTGCCGGCTGTGAGACGAGTCAGAAACCGTTGATGTAGACGAAGGACATGCGAAAGGTCCGGCGTAGAGGGTAAGACCCCCGTAGTCGAAACGTCAACGGCTCGTTTGAGAGACACCCAAGTAGCACGGGGCCCGAGAAATCCCGTGTGAATCTGGCGGGACCACCCGCTAAGCCTAAATATTCCCTGGTGACCGATAGCGGATAGTACCGTGAGGGAATGGTGAAAAGTACCGCGGGAGCGGAGTGAAATAGTACCTGAAACCGTGTGCCTACAAGCCGTGGGAGCGTCGCGCATTGAGTTTACTCAATGCGTCGTGACTGCGTGCCTTTTGAAGAATGAGCCTGCGAGTTGGCGGTGTGTAGCGAGGTTAACCCGTGTGGGGAAGCCGTAGCGAAAGCGAGTCCGAATAGGGCGATTGAGTTGCACGCTCTAGACCCGAAGCGGAGTGATCTAGCCATGGGCAGGTTGAAGCGGCTGTAAGAGGTCGTGGAGGACCGAACCCACCAGGGTTGAAAACCTGGGGGATGACCTGTGGTTAGGGGTGAAAGGCCAATCAAACTCCGTGATAGCTGGTTCTCCCCGAAATGCATTTAGGTGCAGCGTCACGTGTTTCTTGCCGGAGGTAGAGCACTGGATAGGCGATGGGCCCTACCGGGTTACTGACCTTAGCCAAACTCCGAATGCCGGTAAGTGAGAGCGTGGCAGTGAGACTGTGGGGGATAAGCTCCATGGTCGAGAGGGAAACAGCCCAGAGCATCGACTAAGGCCCCTAAGCGTACGCTAAGTGGGAAAGGATGTGGAGTCGCAGAGACAACCAGGAGGTTGGCTTAGAAGCAGCCACCCTTGAAAGAGTGCGTAATAGCTCACTGGTCTAGTGATTCCGCGCCGACAATGTAGCGGGGCTCAAGCGTACCGCCGAAGTCGTGTCATTCCAGCAATAGGGCCAACGCCCGCTGGGATGGGTAGGGGAGCGTCGTGTGCCGGGTGAAGCAGCCGCGGAAGCGAGTTGTGGACGGTTCACGAGTGAGAATGCAGGCATGAGTAGCGATACACACGTGAGAAACGTGTGCGCCGATTGACTAAGGGTTCCTGGGTCAAGCTGATCTGCCCAGGGTAAGTCGGGACCTAAGGCGAGGCCGACAGGCGTAGTCGATGGACAACCGGTTGATATTCCGGTACCCGCTTTGAAACGCCCAATACTGAATCAGGCGATGCTAAGTCCGTGAAGCCGTTCCGGACCCTTCGGGGAAAGGAAAGTGGTGGAGCCGACGAACCAGACTTGTAGTAGGTAAGCGATGGGGTGACGCAGGAAGGTAGTCCAGCCCGGGCGGTGGTAGTCCCGGGGTAAGGGTGTAGCCCGTCATCTAGGCAAATCCGGATGACATATAAGGGTGAGACCTGATGCCGAGCCGATTGTGGTGAAGTGGATGATCCTATGCTGTCGAGAAAAGCCTCTAGCGAGTTTCATGGCGGCCCGTACCCTAAACCGACTCAGGTGGTCAGGTAGAGAATACCGAGGCGTTCGGGTGAACTATGGTTAAGGAACTCGGCAAAATGCCCCCGTAACTTCGGGAGAAGGGGGCCATCACTGGTGAAGGAACTTGCTTCCTGAGCTGGGGGTGGCCGCAGAGACCAGCGAGAAGCGACTGTTTACTAAAAACACAGGTCCGTGCGAAGCCGTAAGGCGATGTATACGGACTGACGCCTGCCCGGTGCTGGAACGTTAAGGGGACCGGTTAGTGCACTTTCGGGTGTGCGAAGCTGAGAACTTAAGCGCCAGTAAACGGCGGTGGTAACTATAACCATCCTAAGGTAGCGAAATTCCTTGTCGGGTAAGTTCCGACCTGCACGAATGGCGTAACGACTTCTCGACTGTCTCAACCATAGGCCCGGTGAAATTGCACTACGAGTAAAGATGCTCGTTTCGCGCAGCAGGACGGAAAGACCCCGGGACCTTTACTACAGTTTGATATTGGTGTTCGGTTCGGCTTGTGTAGGATAGGTGGGAGACTTTGAACCTTGGACGCCAGTTCAGGGGGAGTCGTCGTTGAAATACCACTCTGGTCGTGCTGGATGTCTAACCTGGGTCCGTGATCCGGATCAGGGACAGTGTCTGATGGGTAGTTTAACTGGGGCGGTTGCCTCCCAAAGAGTAACGGAGGCGCCCAAAGGTTCCCTCAGCCTGGTTGGCAATCAGGTGTTGAGTGTAAGTGCACAAGGGAGCTTGACTGTGAGACCGACGGGTCGAGCAGGGACGAAAGTCGGGACTAGTGATCCGGCGGTGGCTTGTGGAAGCGCCGTCGCTCAACGGATAAAAGGTACCCCGGGGATAACAGGCTGATCTTCCCCAAGAGTCCATATCGACGGGATGGTTTGGCACCTCGATGTCGGCTCGTCGCATCCTGGGGCTGGAGTCGGTCCCAAGGGTTGGGCTGTTCGCCCATTAAAGCGGTACGCGAGCTGGGTTTAGAACGTCGTGAGACAGTTCGGTCCCTATCCGCTGTGCGCGTAGGAATATTGAGAAGGGCTGTCCCTAGTACGAGAGGACCGGGACGGACGAACCTCTGGTGTGCCAGTTGTCCTGCCAAGGGCATGGCTGGTTGGCTACGTTCGGAAAGGATAACCGCTGAAAGCATCTAAGCGGGAAGCCTGCTTCAAGATGAGTATTCCCACCAACTTGATTGGTTAAGGCTCCCAGTAGACGACTGGGTTGATAGGCCAGATGTGGAAGCCCTGTAAGGGGTGGAGCTGACTGGTACTAATAGGCCGAGGGCTTGTCCTCAGTTGCTCGCGTCCACTGTGTTAGTTCTGAAGTAACGAACAGCTGTTGCCGGCTGAACAGTTCCTCAATTAAAGAGTGTGCTTGTTCGCTGCCCTGTTCATTGCCCTGATTTCTGGGGCTACTTGAAAGGGTTTCGGTGGTCATAGCGTGAGGGAAACGCCCGGTTACATTCCGAACCCGGAAGCTAAGCCTCACAGCGCCGATGGTACTGCAGGGGGGACCCTGTGGGAGAGTAGGACGCCGCCGAACAATTATTTGAGGACCCTTGGTCCCAGCGTTCACGCTGGGACCAAGGGTCCTTTTTTGTATTTCCCGAAGCGCGGCCGGTAGTCGGTTGCGTGAGAATGACTGTGGTACCGAAGACTAGGAGTCACGATGTCGACCAACTCTCCCGACGATCGCCCGGAGCGCGAGCCGCGCGGTCGGGACGGTGGTGACCGCGACAGGGGCGGGTTCCGCGGAGGCCGTGACGACCGCCCGCGTGGGCCGCGTCGGGACGACGACCGTGGTGGGCGTTCGTTTGAGCGGCGTGACGATCGGCGAGATGACCGCGGTGGCTACCGCGGGTCCCGTGATGACCGTGGTGAGCGTCCCGGTGGTGGCGGCTATGGCCGGCGTGATGACCGGCCGAGTGGACCTCGTCGCGACGACGACCGTGGGGGTCGTCCCTTCGAGCGTCGTGACGACCGGCGTGACGACCGTGCTGGGCGCGATGACCGTGGGCCGCGTAGGGACAGTGACCGTGGTGGGTTCCGCCGTGACGACCGTCGCGATGACCGCCCGAGCTTCCGCCGTGACGACCGGCCCGGCTTCCGTCGTGATGACCGCCCGAGCGGGCCGCGTCGTGATGACGACCGTGGTGGATTCCGTCGTGATGACCGCCCGAGCGGGCCGCGTCGTGATGACGACCGTGGTGGATTCCGTCGTGATGACCGCCCGAGCGGGCCGCGACGTGACGATGACCGTGGTGGATTCCGTCGGGACGACCGTCCCAGCGGGCCGCGTCGCGATGACGACCGTGGTGGATTCCGCCGCGATGACCGCAGGGATGACCGCGGTGGCCGCCCCTTCGAGCGTCGTGATGACCGACGTGGCGACGACCGTGGTGGGCGTCCCGGTGGCGGCGGTGGCTACGGCCGTCGTGATGACCGGCCGAGCGGGCCGCGTCGTGATGACGACCGTGGTGGATTCCGCCGCGATGACCGCAGGGATGACCGCGGTGGCCGTCCCTTCGAGCGTCGTGACGACCGGCGTGACGACCGTGCTGGGCGCGATGACCGTGGGCCGCGTAGGGACAGTGACCGTGGTGGGTTCCGCCGTGACGACCGTCGCGATGACCGCCCGAGCTTCCGCCGTGACGACCGGCCCGGCTTCCGTCGTGATGACCGCCCGAGCGGGCCGCGTCGTGATGACGACCGTGGTGGCTTCCGTCGTGATGACCGGCCGAGCGGGCCGCGACGTGACGATGACCGTGGTGGATTCCGTCGGGACGACCGTCCCAGCGGTCCGCGCCGCGATGACGACCGTGGTGGCCGTTCCTTCGAGCGTCGTGACGACCGTGGCGGTTACCGCGGGTCCCGTGATGACCGTGGTGGGCGTCCCGGTGGCGGCGGTCGTGGTGGGTTCCGCCGCGACGACCGGCGTGACGACCGGCGCGATGACCGCGGTGGCTACCGCGGCGACCGGGACCGGGAGCCCATCAAGCGGCTGCCGATTCCCGAGGACGTCACGGGCCACGAGATCGACAAGGACGTACAGCAGGAGCTGCAGAGCCTGCCGAAGGGGCTTGCCGAGGACGTCGCCAAGAACCTGGTGATGGTCGCCAAGCTCATCGACGAGGACCCCGAGCAGGCCTACGCCTACTCGCGGATCGCCCTGCGGCTCGCCTCGCGTGTGGCTGCCGTACGGGAGGCCGCCGGCTTCGCCGCGTACGCCAGTCAGAAGTACTCCGAGGCGCTCGCCGAGTTCCGTGCCGCGCGCCGGATGACCGGGTCCGCGGAGCTGTGGCCCGTCATGGCCGACTGCGAGCGTGGGCTCGGGCGGCCGGAGAAGGCCCTCGACATGGCCGGTGAGCCCGAGGTGCAGCGGCTCGACAAGGCCGGGCAGGTCGAGATGCGCTTGGTCGCGGCCGGTGCGCGGCGGGACATGGGGCAGCTGGACGCCGCGATCGTCACGCTGCAGAGCCCCGAGCTGGCCTCCAACTCGGTGCAGCCCTGGACTGCTCGCCTGCGCTACGCCTACGCCGATGCCCTTCTTGAGGCCGGGCGCGAGGACGAGGCGCGGGAGTGGTTCGCGAAGGCTGTCGAGGCCGACAAGGACGGCAGCACGGACGCCTCCGACCGCCTTGCCGAGATGGACGGCGTCGAGTTCGTCGATGCCTTCGACGAGGACGAGGACGAGGACGGCGACGAGGAAGCGGAGTCCGGGGAGTCGGAGGAGTCGGAGGAGCTCGGCTCCGAAGAGTCCGCGATCGAAGCTGAGGACGCCGCCGCCGAGTCGGTCGAGGGCGACGAGGGCGACGTAGAGAAGCAGTAAGCGCGTTGAGAAAGGGCGGGACCTCTGTGGTCCCGCCCTTTTGCGTGTCCGGGTGCTCCGGCCGGATCAGTGGGTGAGGCTGCGCAGTACCAGACCGGTGGCCGGCTTCGGGCCGAAGGAAGTCGACTTGCGGGGCATGGTCACGCCCTGGCGGGCCAGGTCGCGGACGACCTCCTCGCGGACGGGGTGCATCAGGACCGCCGTACCGCCGTCGCGCTCCGCCTTCTCGACGGTCGCGGCCGTGTCGTGGATGTACGCGATGTGCTCCGGGGCGTCCGGGATCTGCCAGATGTGGTCCAGGAGCGTGGAGTGCAGGACCGTCGCGTCCAGGGTGCGCCAGGCCTCGGGGCGATCCTTGCGGATCGTGTGATCGAGCATGGCCGGGGACGGGCGGTCGATCAGGTGGAAGGCGCCGTCGCCGGCCAGCAGGAAGGCGTTGGACTCGGCGGCCGCTTCGGCCAGGGCTTCCATGGCGCGCGGCAGGTCGCCGTCGATGCGGCGTATGCGGAAGACGTCCGAAACCGCCTCGAGGGCCTGGGAGACCGGGAGTTGGTGCAGCAGACGGTGGATGGCGCGGACCCGGAGCGGGTAGCGGGCCGTGTCCACCAGGAGGACCAGGCCGAAGTCCCAGGCGGCGGAGTCGTGGTGCTCGCCGCGCAGCCGCAGATAGGTCGCCCAGCGGTGGTGGCCGTCGGCGATCAGGGCCTGGCGGTGGGAGAGGTCGGTGCGTACCTCGGCCAGGTCGGCCGGGTCGGTGACCGCCCAGAGGCGGTGGCTGTAGCCGTCCTCGGTGGTGGTGGCCAGGAGCGGGGTGGTGCGGGCGGTGCGTTCGATGACCGCCGTCGCGCCGGTCGCGGTGCCGTCGCTGCGGTAGGTGAGGAGGAGGGGCTCCAGGTTGGCGGCCGTGGTGCGCATCAGGGCGGCGCGGTCCGCGACGATGTGCGGCATGACGTCCTCGTGCGGCAGTACGACGCCCTCCGCGGCCTCGGTGAGTTCGAGCGCTCCGATCACACCGCGCTGCAGCATGTCGCCGTTGCGCTGCTCGTAGACGTACAGCGCAGGGCTCTGATCCGGTGCGAGGACGCCCTCGGCGAGCCAGCGGCGCAGGGTGTCGGCGGCCTGCTGGTTGCGGGCGGCGACCGTGTCGGCCTGCGGCAGGATCAGTCGGACGATGTTGTGCGGGTCGGCCGACTCCAGGTGCAGCAGTCCGTCGGGGCGTACGACGACGTCGTACGGCGGGGAGGTCACGGCGGCCAGGCTGCCGACCCGTTCGGGGACGTAGCGCAGTCCGCGGAACGGGATCAGGTGCAGGCCTTCGGCCGCAGGACCTCTGGTGTTCATTGCTGCATCGTATGTGTGCAGATGAGTACGAGATGATTGGGGGAGACGTATCGACAAAGGGAGCGACACGGAATGAGCCACACCGTCAGGACCAGCCCGGCCGGCAGTGCGCAGGCGCTGAGCGAGGCGTACGACACGGCGCTGCTCGACCTCGACGGGGTGGTGTACGCGGGTGGCGAGGCCATCGTGCACGCCGTGGATTCCCTGCTCAGCGCGCGTGCGGGCGGGATGCGGCTGGCGTATGTGACCAACAATGCGCTGCGTCCGCCGGAGGTCGTGGCCGCGCACATCACCGACCTCGGTGTGCCGACGGAACCGGCCGAAGTCATCAACTCGGCGCAGGCCGTGGCTCGTTTGATCTCCGAGCAGGTGCCGAGCGGTTCCCGGGTGCTCGTGATCGGTGGCGAGGGGCTGCGGATCGCGCTGCGCGAGCGCGGGCTCGAGCCGGTCGAGTCGGCCGAGGACGATCCGGCGGCGGTGGTGCAGGGCTTCGGCGGGCCCGACCTGGCCTGGGGCCGGTTCGCCGAGGCCTGCTACGCGATCGCGCGGGGCGTGCCGTGGTTCGCGTCCAACACCGACCTGACGATCCCCAGCGCGCGCGGCATCGCGCCCGGCAACGGCGCGGCGGTCGAGGTCGTCCGTATCGCGACCGGGGCCGAGCCGCAGGTCGCGGGGAAGCCGTTGCCCCCGATGCACCGCGAGACGATTCTGCGGACCGGGGCCAAGAAGCCGCTGGTCGTGGGGGACCGCCTGGACACGGACATCGAGGGCGCCTTCAACGGCGATGTCGACTCGCTGCTCGTCCTGACCGGCGTGACGGACGGGGCGCAGCTGCTCGCGGCGCCGCCCCAGCACCGGCCCACCTACGTCGACGCCGATCTGCGCGGCATGCTCACGGGACAGCCCGAAGTGGTGGCCGAGGGCGAGGGCTTCCGGTGCGGGGGCTGGGTCGCGCGGGCCGGCGACGAGGCGCTGGAGCTCGACGGGGACGGGGAGGCGCTGGACGGGCTGCGGGCGCTGTGTGCCGCGGCGTGGACCGTCGCCGGAGACGGGGCGTGTGCGCTGGATTCGGGGAAGGCGCTGGCGCGGCTGGGGCTGTGAGCCCCGGGGCGGGCTTCGGGGCTCGGGCCTCGGGCTTCGAGCCTCGGGCCTCACGTGCCGGGCAGGGCTCGGACCAGGTGGTTCGACCGTGCGGAACAGAGCGTTCCGGGGGTGCGGCAGCACTGGCAGGGTAGGCTAACCTAACCAGGTGTTGGTCGACAGTCCTCCCCAAGAGCGCACCCCCGAGCCCCCGCCGCCCGCACCCGCCGGGCAGCGCAAGCGGAACGCGCTGCGCGCCGCCGGACTGCTCATATCGGTCGGTGTGCTGGCCCTGATAGTGGTGGCGAGCATCGCGGTCGGAGCCAAGCAGATACCGATCGCCGACGTGTGGCACGGCCTCTTCCAGCACACCGGCACCGACAACGACGTGGTCATACGCGACCTCCGGCTGCCCCGCACGATCCTCGGCCTGCTCGTCGGCTGCGCCCTCGGCCTGGCCGGCGCCGTGCTGCAGGCGCTGACCCGCAACCCGCTCGCCGACCCGGGCCTGCTCGGCATCAACGCGGGGGCCTCGGCCGCCGTCGTCTCCGCCGTCAGCTTCTTCGGGATCACCTCGCTGAGCGGCTATGTGTGGTTCGCCTTCGTGGGCGCCGCCGTGGTGTCCGTCGTCGTCTACACGCTCGGCGGGGTGCGCAGCGCGACGCCGGTGCGGCTCGCGCTCGCGGGCACGGCCGTCAGCGCCGCGCTCATCGGCTACGTCAACGCCGTGATCCTCACCGACGACGCGGCGCTCGACAAACTGCGCTTCTGGACGGTCGGTTCGCTGGCCTCCGCCAACATGACGACCATCGGGCAGGTGCTGCCCTTCATCGCGGTCGGCATCGTTCTCGCCCTGGCCCTGGCCCGGCCGCTCAACGCGATCGGCATGGGCGACGACACGGCCCGCGCCCTCGGCGCCCACGTCAACCGGACCCGCGCCCTCGCCATGACCGCCGCGACGCTGCTGTGCGGGGCCGCCACCGCCGCCTGCGGCCCGATCGTCTTCGTCGGCCTGATGGTGCCGCACATCGTCCGCGCCTTCACCGGCCCCGACCAGCGCTGGATCCTGCCGTACGCGACCGTCCTCTCGCCCGTGCTGCTGCTCGGCGCCGATGTCGTCGGACGCGTGGTGGCCCGGCCCGGCGAGCTGCAGGTCGGCATCGTCACGGTGCTCCTGGGCGGGCCGGTCTTCATCTATCTCGTACGACGCCGGAGGATGGCTCAGCTGTGAAGGCCCTACGTACCCGCAGCGGCCTCTCCGTCCGCGTGGACCTGCGCGCGCTCGTCGTGGGCGGGCTGCTCCTGGCCGTGGCGCTCGCCGCGAGCATCGTCCTCATCGGCACCGGCGACTTCTCGATCCCCGCGGCCGACGTGATCCGCACCCTGCTCGGCAACGGGCAGCCGGCGCACGAGTTCATCGTCAACGACCTGCGCCTGCCCCGAGTCCTGGTCGGCCTCCTGGTCGGCGCCGCACTCGGGCTCTCCGGAGCGATCTTCCAGACCATCTCCCGCAATCCGCTGGGCAGTCCGGACATCATCGGCTTCGGGCAGGGCTCCGCGGTCGGCGCGCTCGCGGTGATCATCCTCTTCAAGGGGAGCGCCGGGGAGGTGGCCGTGGGCTCGCTGATCGGCGGGCTGATCACCGGTGCGGTGATCTACGCCCTCGCCTGGAAGCGAGGGGTGCACGGCTACCGGCTCGTGCTCGTCGGCATCGGCATGGCCGCGATCCTCACCGCGGTGATCGGCTATCTGCTCACCAAGGCCGAACTGGTCGACGCCGCCCGCGCCTACACCTGGCTGGCGGGTTCCCTCAACGGGCGGGACTGGGCGGAGGTGTGGCCGCTGTTCTGGCTGTGCGTCGTGCTCGTGCCGCTGGCGCTCCTGTACGCGCGTCCGCTGCGGATGCTCGAGATGGGCGACGACGTGGCGTACGCCCTGGGCGTCCGCGTCGAGCGCACCCGGCTCGTCCTGATGACCTGCGCCGTGCTGCTCACCGCGGCCGCGACCGCAGCCGCCGGGCCCGTCTCCTTCGTGGCGCTCACCGCGCCGCAGCTGGCGCGCCGGCTCACCCGCTCGCCCGGGGCCAATCTGGTGCCGTCGATGCTGATGGGCGCCGCCCTGCTGATCGTCGCGGACCTGGCCTCGCAGCGGGCGTTCGGCGCGGACACCCTGCCCGTCGGCGTACTGACCGGTGTGCTCGGCGGGGTGTATCTGCTGTGGCTGCTCGCCACCGAACGCAAGGCGGGCCGGATATGACGAAGCCGAGTATGGCGAAGTCGGACATCACGAAGCCGGACATGACGAACACTTCGAAGAGCAGGAGCACCGCCGTGAACCGCCTGATCGCGGACAACGTCACCCTCGGCTACGACCAGCGGATCATCGCCGAACAGCTGTCGGTCGAGATTCCGGACAACTCCTTCACGGTGATCGTCGGGCCGAACGCCTGCGGCAAGTCGACGCTCCTGCGGGCCCTTTCCCGGATGCTCAAGCCCTCGCAGGGGCGGGTGCTCCTGGATGGGCAGACCATTCACTCGATGCCCGCGAAGAAGGTCGCGCGGATGCTCGGGCTGCTGCCCCAGTCGTCGATCGCGCCCGACGGGATCACGGTCGCCGACCTGGTCGCGCGCGGCCGTTACCCGCATCAGGGGCTGCTTCGTCAGTGGTCGCCGGAGGACGAGCGGGTGGTCCAGGAGTCGATGGCCTCGACCGGAGTCGCCGAACTGGCCGATCGCTATGTCGACGAACTCTCCGGCGGTCAGCGCCAGCGCGTCTGGATCGCCATGGCCCTCGCCCAGCAGACGCCGCTGCTGCTCCTCGACGAGCCGACCACCTTCCTCGACATCCAGCACCAGATCGACGTCCTGGACCTCTGCGCGGAGCTGCACGAGGAGCAGGGCCGCACGCTCGTCGCCGTACTGCACGACCTGAACCATGCCGCGCGGTACGCCACGCATCTCATCGCGCTGAAGGACGGCAAGGTCGTGGCGGAGGGCGCGCCCTCCGAGATCGTCACGGCCGAGCTGGTGGAAGAGGTGTTCCAGCTGCCGTGCCAGATCATCGACGACCCGGAGACCGGTACGCCGCTCGTGGTGCCTGCCGCGCGGACGGCGCGTACCAAGAAAGTCGCCAAAGCGGCTTCCTGAGCCGCCTTGGCGCTCGACTGAGCTGGAGCTAGGGCTAGAGCTAGAGCAGCTTTCTGAGCTGGAGCAGATCGCGGAAGCCCGCCTCCAGCTTCACCCGGCCCGAGGCCCAGGCCTTCGCGAAGTTCAGCTCGCCGCCGACCATCGCGACGAGGTCGTCGCCGGTCAGCGCAAGGCGGATCTGGGCCTTCTCGCGGGGCGGGCCCTCAAGAGTGTCCAGAACTTCGATCCGGCCCTCCTTGAGACGGCCCACGAAAGTGATGTCGAGGTCCGTGATGCGGCAGCTCAGGGAACGGTCGAGCGACGCGGCACTGCGTACGTCCCCGTCGGCCTGCGCGAGATTGTCCGAGAGTTTGTCGAGTGCGCTGCGGCACTCCTCCTTGGTCGCCATCGTGATCGACGGTACCCCAGCTCTTCGCGGTAGCGTCGTGCCATGAGCGACACGATGCCGGGTCCCGAGGCGGGCCCGGAGGCCTGTGCGGGCCCCCAGCCAGAGGCGTCCGGGCCCGCCGAGCCGGAGTCCCTCGGCGTACCGCGCACCGCCACCGGGGACGCCGAGGTGGACGCCCGGATCGAGCGGTTGGCCGATGTGGACCACCTCGCCACGGACGGACACATCGAGGTGTACGAAGATGTACATCGAGGCCTGCGTACCGCGCTGACCTCGCTCGACGCACGCCAGGGGCCGCCGGCTCCCGCGCCGGGACCCGCGCATGCGCCCGGACCCCGACCTTCGCACGACCACAGGAGCTGAACCGAACGTGGCAGGAGTGGCACGCCGCCGCCTCGATGCCGAGCTGGTCCGCCGCAAGCTCGCCCGCTCGCGCGAGCACGCGAGCCAGCTGATCGCCGCCGGACGGGTGACCGTCGGCCGCAACACCGCGAGCAAGCCGGCCACGCAGGTGGAGACCAGCGCCGCCATCGTGGTCGCGAACGACGACGGCGACCCCGACTACGTCTCGCGCGGCGGCCACAAGCTGGCCGGCGCCTTCGCGGCCTTCGTGCCCGAGGGGCTCGCGGTCGAGGGACGGCGGGCGCTGGACGCCGGCGCGTCGACCGGTGGCTTCACCGATGTGCTGCTGCGGGCCGGGGCCGCGCACGTGGTGGCCGTGGACGTCGGTTACGGGCAGCTCGCGTGGTCGCTGCAGAGCGACGACCGGGTCACCGTCAAGGACCGTACGAACGTACGGGAGTTGACGCTCGAGACGATCGACGACCAGCCGGTCGACCTGGTCGTGGGCGACCTTTCCTTCATCCCGCTGGGACTCGTGCTGCCCGCGCTCGCGCGCTGTGCGGCGCCGGACGCCGATCTGGTGCTCATGGTCAAGCCGCAGTTCGAGGTCGGCAAGGAGCGGCTCGGCAGCGGGGGTGTGGTGCGCAGCCCGGAGCTGCGGGCCGACGCGGTACGGAACGTGGCGGGGCAGGCCTGGAAGCTGGGCCTCGGTGTGCAGGGCGTGACCGCGAGCCCGCTGCCCGGCCCTTCCGGCAACGTCGAGTACTTTCTGTGGCTCAAGGCCGGGGCGCCCGAGCTCGACCCGGCCGATGTCGACCGTGCAGTGGCGGAGGGACCTCGTTGACGACGAACAAGGCAGAAGCGGCAGTGCCGGCCGCGTCTGTGGCATCTGCAGCATCTGCGCGGACTGTTTTCCTGCTGGCGCACACCGGTCGGCCCGCTGCCATCCGGAGTGCCGAACTCGTCGTTCGGGGACTGCTCAAGTCCGGTCTCGGCGTACGTGTCCTCGAAGCCGAGGCCTGTGATCTGCCGTTGCCGCCCGAGGCGGAACGGGTCGCCGAGGCGACGCCCGAAGTCCTCGACGACTGCGAGCTGATCGTCGTCCTCGGCGGGGACGGCACGCTGCTGCGCGGTGCCGAGTTCGCCCGTGCCTCCGGGGTGCCGATGCTCGGCGTCAATCTGGGGCGGGTCGGGTTCCTCGCCGAGGCCGAGCGGGACGACCTCGACAAGGTCGTCGACCGGGTGGTCACCCGGGAGTACGAGGTCGAGGAGCGGATGACCCTCGATGTGCTCGTACGCAACAACGGCAATGTCGTGCACGCGGATTGGGCGCTGAACGAGGCCGCGGTCCAGAAGGTGTCGCCGGAGCGGATGCTCGAGGTGGTGCTCGAGATCGACGGGCGGCCCGTTTCGGGCTTCGGGTGTGACGGCATTGTGTGTGCGACCCCGACCGGGTCGACCGCGTATGCCTTCTCGGCCGGTGGGCCCGTGGTGTGGCCCGAGGTCGAGGCGCTGCTGATGGTGCCGATCAGTGCGCATGCGCTCTTTGCCAAGCCGCTTGTCACGTCGCCTGATTCGGTGCTTGCGGTGGAGGTGCAGCCGCATACGCCGCATGGGGTGTTGTGGTGTGACGGGCGGCGGACCGTGTCGTTGCCGTCGGGGGCGCGGGTCGAGGTTCGGCGGGGGGCCGTGCCGGTGCGGCTGGCTCGGCTGCATCACGCTTCGTTCGCGGATCGACTTGTCGCCAAGTTCGCCTTGCCGGTTTCTGGTTGGCGCGGGGCGCCGCACTAGGCCGTCCCGGGGCGGGGGATTTTTCTCCCCGCCCCGCCCCTTCCCGAAAGTCTTCGACGACTGGGGCTTCGCCCCTGGCCCCTGGATCGGCCTTCGGCCTCTGTCCTCAAACGCCGGACGGGCTGATTCATGCGGCCGGGCTGATTTATGCGGACGGGCTGAGTTTGCGTCGTAGTACCGACTGGACCGGCAGGCCCGTCGCCAGTAGGGCCAGGAGCAGCGTTGCCCCGCCGATCCCGCCAAGCATCGCCCCCGGAACGTACGGCCACGGCGAGCCGAAAGCCGTGCTCAGGATCGGGGCCAGTGTTGCCAGTGCGATCGCCGTGCCGAGCAGTAGGGCCGTTCCCGCGACCACCAGGGCCTCCCATGCCGCCATCGCCCGTACCTGGCGGGGCAGGGTGCCGATGATGCGGAGCAGGGCCACGTCGCGGCGGCGTTCGAAGGAGATCATGGCGAGGGTGTTGGCCGCGGCTATGGCTGCGAAGCCCGCGTACAGGGCGGTTCCCATGTAGTCCAGCCACACCTCGCCCGTGCTGCCCGCCGAACCGGTGTGGTGCTGGGCCGTGGTGTGCATCGCAATCTTGGTGAGGCCGAAGCCGACGACCAGGACCAAGGGGACGACCGCGGCCGAGAAGCGCCTCGGCTGGGAGCGTACGTTCAGCATCGCGAGCCGTGCGCTGCTGCCGAAGCGGCCGACCAGGGACGACACCAGCCAGGCCGCCGGGCCGACGATGCGCGGGCCGAGCAGGCCCGCGCCCACGCAGAACAGGATGAGGACCAGGAAGGCGCCCTGGCCCGCCTTGTCCGCCGGCTGTCCGGTCAGGACCACGGACAGTACGCAGCCGCCCGCCACCGCGATCAGGCCCAGCGGGGCCCGAACGAAGCCCAGGCCGCGCCTGCCCGCCGACGCCTCGTCCAGGGCCCTGGACGGGCGCAGCAGCGAGAAGCGGAGCGAGGACAGGACGGCGGCCAGCGTCGACGTCACGATGGCCACGCCCAGGCACACCGGCAGGGCGACCCAGCTGAAGCGGAACGTCACCTCGGCCGGGACCAGGCCGTGCGACACCATGCCGTCGAACCAGAGCCGGGCCAGTACGCCGCCGAGCCCGAAGCCCAGTAGGGCGGCCGGCACGGACGCGGCGAGCGCCTGGGCCGCCACCGCTCGGCGGATCTGCCGGGGCCGGCCGCCGATCGCCCGGACGAGGGCCAGTTCGCGATGCTGCTGGACGACGGCCGTGCCCATCGTCGACGCGACCACGAAGATCGACATGTAGACCGAGCCGATGAGCAGGACTGCCGCCATGTCGCCCACGGAGTTCTCGGTGAGCTGCTTGCGGGCGGCCGCGGACACTCCGTCGGTGCTCGTAGAGATCAGCATCATGGTGCTCGCGCTCACCACCGCGGCGGCGAACAGCGCCGCCACCGCGGTGCCGACGAACGCGGGCAGGTGGCCGCGCAGGGCCGCTCTGGACAGTCCGGTCTTCATGATCTCCAGGGTCCTTGCCGGTGGCCGGGCCGGACCATGGTGCGGCCCGCAGACCTCGACCGGGGGTTGTCCCCACCCCGTACGTTCTGCCGGGTGGGCCCTTCCGGATCACGTCCGGGGCATGCTCGGGGCACTTCCAGGGCACTTCCAGGGCATTTCCAGGGCACTTCTGGGACGAACCGCCCACCCCAGCGGGTGACAGCGCCCCCTCACCACCTGCGGCTTCACAACCCAGAGGCAGGGCCCGTCGCACACCGGCCCCCTGACCTCGTAAGGTCGTGTCCGTGTTGGAGGAGATGCGGATACGGTCGCTCGGAGTCATCGACGACGCGGTGGTCGAGCTGTCACCCGGTTTCACCGCGGTGACCGGCGAGACCGGCGCGGGCAAAACCATGGTGGTGACCAGCCTTGGCCTGTTGCTCGGCGGTCGCGCCGACCCGGCGCTGGTGCGGATCGGCGCCAAGTCGGCGGTCGTGGAGGGCCGGATCGCCGTGCCCCCGGGCGCTGCCGCGATCGTGCGCGCCGAGGAGGCCGGGGCCGAACTCGACGACGGAGCGCTGCTCATCAGCCGTACCGTCTCCGCCGAGGGGCGCTCCCGGGCGCATCTGGGTGGCCGTTCGGTGCCGGTGGGGCTGCTCGGGGAGCTCGCGGACGACCTGGTCGCCGTGCACGGCCAGACGGATCAGCAGGGCCTGCTCAAGCCGGCCCGCCAGCGCGGTGCGCTCGACCGGTACGCGGGGGACGCGGTGGCCGTGCCGCTCGCCAAGTACTCGGCCGCGTACCGGCGGTTGAGGGCCGTGGTGGCGGAGCTCGACGAGCTGACCACGCGCGCGCGAGAACGCGCTCAGGAGGCCGACCTGCTGCGCTTCGGGCTCGACGAGATCGCAGCGGTGGAGCCGCGCGCGGGCGAGGACGTCGAACTCGCCTCGGAGGCGGAGCGGCTCGGGCACGCGGAGGCCCTCGCGTCCGCCGCGACGGCCGCGCACGGGGCCCTGGCGGGCAACCCCGAGGACCCGGAGGGCGTCGACGCCGGGCTGCTCGTGGGCGGGGCGCAGCGGGCGCTGGATGCCGTACGTTCCCACGACCCCGCACTGTCCGCGCTGGCCGAGCGGCTCGGCGAGATCGGGATCCTCCTCGGCGATGTGGCGGGCGAGCTCGCCGGGTACGCCGACGACCTGGACGCCGATCCGCTGCGGCTCGCGGCGGTCGAGGAGCGCCGGGCGGCGCTGACCCAGCTGACGCGCAAGTACGGCCAGGACATCAACGCGGTCCTGGCCTGGGCCGAGCAGAGCGCGGCCCGGCTCACCGAACTCGACGGTGACGACGACCGCATCGGCGACCTGGCCGGGGAGCGGGACGCCCTCGGGGCCGAACTGGCCGGTCTCGCCCAGGCGTTGACCGATGCGCGCACCGAGGCGGCGTCGCGCTTCGCGGCAGCCGTCACGGACGAGCTGGCCTCACTGGCCATGCCGCACGCGCGCGTGAGCATCGACATCCAGCAGACCGAGGTCGCGGAGGGCGGGGACGGCATCGAGGTCGGCGGCCGCCTGGTCGCCTATACGCCGAGCGGCGTCGACGAGGTCGAGCTGCTGCTTGCCCCGCACCCCGGGGCGCCGCCGCGGCCGATCGCCAAGGGCGCGTCCGGTGGTGAGCTGTCGCGGGTGATGCTCGCGGTGGAGGTCGTGTTCGCGGGCTCCGACCCGGTGCCGACCTATCTCTTCGACGAGGTGGACGCGGGCGTCGGCGGCAAGGCGGCCGTGGAGGTCGGCAGGCGCCTGGCCCGGCTCGCCCGGACCGCGCAGGTCGTGGTCGTCACGCACCTGCCGCAGGTCGCGGCCTTCGCGGACCGGCAGTTGCTGGTCGAGAAGACCAATGACGGGTCCGTGACCCGGTCCGGGGTGAAGGTCCTGGAGGGCGAGGAGCGGGTGCGGGAGCTGTCGCGGATGCTGGCCGGCCAGGAGGACTCGGAGACGGCCCGGGCGCACGCGGAGGAGTTGCTGGCAGCGGCGCGGGCCTCCGGCTGAGGGCGGGGCCCGGTGCGCCCGGGCCCGGGTCTGCGCCGGGGCCGCCCTGGTTCCGGGCGGCTCGTCGGGGTGCTGCCGCTGGGCCCCGGGTCCCGGTCCTCGAACGCCGGACGGGCTGTCCTCGCCGGAGCACGCCCTGCCCGGCAGGACCCGCCAAGTGCCCACGTAGGGTCCGGATCATGAGTTCAGCCCGGATCAACCAGCGTGCCGTCGCCCTCTTCACCGCCGTCGCCGCCACCCGCGCCGGATATCTCGCGCTGCGCAAGCTCAAGCCCGGCGGCGCGGGACAGTGGGAGCGGAAGAACTACGCGGGGCGCACCGTCGACCTCTGCGCGGGACCCGCGGCCGCCGTCGGCGCGGTCGCCGGAGGCGTTGCCGCGCGGAATCTGCCGGCACGCGTGCGTGGTGCCGCCTCGCTCGCCGTTGTCGGGGCCGGTCTCTGCGGCGCGTACGACGATGTCGTGGGAGCCGGCGATGCGCGGCGCGGGTTCCGGGCACACCTCGGGGCGCTGCGGGACGGCGAGGTCACCAGCGGTGCGGTGAAGCTCATCGGCATCGGGGGAGTGGGACTGGTCGCGGGAGCTCTGCTCAAGGAGCGGGCCGTCGACAAGGTGCTTGCCGGCGTGGTCATCGCGGGCACCGCGCACTTCGTCAACCTCGTGGACGTACGGCCGGGAGCCGCCGCCTCCACCGTGCTCGCGCTCGGCGCCCCGGGTCTACTGAAGCCGCAAGGCGCCCTCGCCGCCGCCCCGATGGGCGCCGCCGCGGCCGTCCTTGCCGACGATCTGGGGGAGCGCACCATGATCGGCGACACCGGCGCGCATGCGCTGGGCGCGGCGCTGGGTGCGGCGATCGTTGCCGGCAACGGTCGGTTCGGGCTCGTCGCGCATGCCGCGGGGCTCGTCGCGGCGGCCGCCTGCGGGGATGCGGTGAGCCGGGCCGTGAAGGCGCTGCCGCGGGTGTGAGACGCGGCAGGCGAGTGTGCTTCAAGCGGGCCCGAACCGCGCTGCGCGGGGCGTTTCAAGAGGGCCTGAGTAATCGCCAGGTAGGCATTTCAAGAGGGCCTGAGCCGTGCCACGTAGGCGTTTCAAGAGGGCCCGAGCCGCGCCAGGCATGCATTTCAAGAGGGCCCGAGCAGCACCAGGCATGCACTTCAAAAGGGCCTGAGCCGCGCCAAGCAGGCACTTCCAGCAGGCCTGCGCCGCTCTGAGCGGGCGACCTCCGGTGGGCCTGAAACGCTCCAAGCCGGCAACTTTGAGCGGGGCCCGAACCGCCCTAACAGGCAAGGACCATCCGGGACTTGTCGCCCGTCCCGCGTCACCCGTACGAGTGATCCGGTGTATTTCCGCGACGGCCCCGCACAGGACCGCCCCATCGGCGGTGCCGGAACTCCCGTACGGACTGGCATCCTTGGCGGAGCACTTCGCGCCCTGTCACCACGCGGGGCGCGCCCCGCCCGACGCCGACCCAGGAGTCCAGGCCGCGTGAGTCACGTGAGCAGCCAGCCACCGCAGGGCAAGCCGCCCCTGCGTACCGTGCAAGTGCTCGGCGGCGGCAGCGTGGGCAGCAGTGCCCATGTCAGGTCACTGGCCGCGGGACTCGTCGCCCGCGGTGTGCGCGTCACGGTGTGCGCGCCCACGGAGCTCGACCGGATCTACGACTTCGCGGGTGCGGGGGCGTCCTTCGTGCCCGTGCCGCGCCGCAGCGACCCCGCTTCGGTCGCCGCTCTGCGGACCGCCTGTGCGGACGCCGACCTGATCCACGCGCACGGTCTGCACGCCGCGATCCGCTCCTCGCTCGCGCTGCCCGCCCGCCGCGTCAAGGCCGACGGCCGGCGTACCCCGCTCGTCGTCACCTGGCACACGCGCGCGCACGCGGAAGGGGCGCGGGCCCAGGTTCAGCGGCTGCTCGAGAAGCGTGTCGCCAAGGCCTCGGCGGTCGTCCTCGGCACCTCCTCCGAACTGGTCGACCGGGCCCGCAGCAGAGGTGCCCGGGACGCCCGGCTCGCCCCCATCGCCTTCCCCGCACCGCGAGGCGCCGAGGCACACGAGGACCCCGACCGGCTGCGGCACAAGGCCCGGGCCGAACTGGGCGCGGTGGACCGGCCGTTGCTCATGGCCGTCGGGTCGCTCGACCGGCATCGGGGCTATCCCACGCTCCTCGACGCCACGCGCGCGTGGCGGGCGCTCGACCCGGTGCCGCTCCTTGTGATCGCCGGGGAGGGGCCGCAGCGGGGTGCGCTGCAGCGGCGGATCGACGCGGAGGGGCTGCCGGTGCGGCTCGTGGGCAGCCGGAGCGATGTGCGCGAGCTGCTCGCCGCGGCCGACGTCGCGGTGCTGCCCAGCCGTTGGGAGTCCCGCTCGGTGCTCGCCCATGAGGCGCTGCACGGCGGCGTACCGCTGGTGGCGACCGCGGTGGGCGGGGTGCCGGAGCTGGTGGGGGACGCGGCCGAGCTGGTGCCGTACGGGGACGCGTCCGCGCTTGCCGGGGCCGTCGCGGGGCTGCTCGCCGATCCGGCGCGGCGGGAGTGGCTGCGGGGCAGGGGGCTTGCGCAGGCGGCGAGTTGGCCGACCGAGGACGAGACGGTCGCGCAGATCCTCAGCGTGTACGACGAGTTGGCGCAGCCCTTCGCCCACTGAGCGCCCCGCCCTGCGAGTTACGGCACATGCCGCCGAGCCCGCAGCGCCAGGCTCAGCGCGAGCACCGTCTGCGGGTCGTCCAGGTCGGTGCCCAGCAGCTCCGCGATCCGGGCGAGCCGGTTGTAGAGCGTCTGCCGGTTCAGATGCAGCTCGCGTGCCGTCTCGGCCTTGCGGCCCGCGTGCGCGAGATACGTCTCCAGGGTGGGCAGCAGCGGCGGCTTGGAGCGCTGGTCGTGCTCGCGCAGCGGGCCGATCGCCCGCTCCACGAAGGCCGCCAGGTCCGGATGGTCGCGCAGCCGCCAAAGCAGCAGGTCGGTGTCCAGACGCCGAGCGTCGTACCAGGCCCGGTCGCTGAGCCCCTGCGCCGCGGTGGCCGTCTCCGCCGCGTGCCGAAGCCCCGCCGAGGCCGCCGCCCAGCCGCCGGCGACCCCCACGACCACGACCGGCGGCTGCAGCCCCGCCCGCTGCATCCCCGCCCGCTCGACCCCGGCCCGCAGCGCCGCCGCGACCCGGTCGGCCACCGCCGTACGCTCCGACTCCGTGCGCAGCCCGAGCAGCAGCGGCACCCGCCCTTCGACGGGACGTACGCCCAAAAGGACCGGAACCCCGACGGACGCCAGCTCCTCGGAGACCGCCCGCGCCAGGACCGACCAACTCCCGGACGGCGACGACCCGTCCGCGAGCCGCATCACCACCGGCAGGAGCGGTCCCGTGCCCGGCTTGAACCCGAGCACCCGGGCCTGCGCGGGCGCGTCCTCCGCCGTGATGCGCCCCTGCGCCAGGTCGGTCAGGAAGTCGCCGCGCCCCCGAGCCGCCAGCTCCTCCTCCTGCCGGGCCTGCATCAGCACCACGGCAAGGCTGCCCGCCGCCCGCTCGGCCGCGATCCGGTGCACCGGAAGCAGCGCCGACGACACCCCTAGCAGCACGATCCGGGCCCGCACCCCGAGCCCCGCCGCCGACCCGCCGCCCGGCACGTCCACCAGGACCGCCCCGGCCGGCGGACCGTCGCCCCGCGCGCGGCCGCGCAGCCCCTCCCACACCTGCAGCGGATCGCACGCGGCCGTGTCCGACGTGGGCCCGGCCGCGTACAGGAGCTGCTCGTCGGCCGTCTCCAGGAACACCGGGTTGCCGCTGAAGTCGGCGAGCACCGACAGGACCTGCGGGATGCCGCCCCCGCCGAGCAGCGCCTGGGTACAGCGCCGGTGCACCTCGTCGGCCTGCTGCAGCAGCGCGTAGTGGCCGTTGACGATCTCGGTGTGCACTTCTTCGGTCACGGTCACGAAGGGCACCTCGCGGTGCAGCTGCACCAGCGGCAGACCGGCCGCACGCGCGGTGTCCACCAGGGCCGCGGGCAGCCGGGTGAAGCGCGGCCCCAACTCGACCACCAGGGCGGCGATTCCGCGCTCTGCCAGCTTCCTTACGAAGGCGCGCTGCTCGGCGGGCCGGGTGCCGAGGCCGAGGCCCGTGGTCAGCAGCAGCTCGCCGCCCTTGAGCAGCGACGCGATGTTCGGGACCTCGCCCGCGTGCACCCACCGCACGCTCCGCTGCAGCCGCTCGCCGCCGGCCACGACCTCCGGGAGCCCGCCGCGCAGTCCGGGCAGCTCGAGGGCGCGCTGCACGGTGATCCCGGCCGGTGTGCCCTGCATGCCCGAGGTGCCCTGAGTGTCCATTCGCGCGACGCTACCCGCGGCCACGTTCCAGGAACATCACCCGCCGATTACGGGACCGATCACGAGGGCCGGGAACCAGACAACTCGTCGTCCGCACAAGGCGATTGCGCGACTTACTGTCGCTTGTGGCGTGCGTCACTCTCGGGCAGGCTGCGCCGCCATGACAGACACTCCCACCCGCGACGTACAGCCACCTGAGGCACAGCCGCGCGAGGTGCACCGGCTCAAGGCGAACTCCGTCGGTCTCGTCGGCGTGGTGTTCATGGCGGTGGCCACCGCCGCGCCGATCACCGCGATGACCGGAAACCTGCCCATCGCGGTCGGCTTCGGCAACGGCACGGGCGCGCCCGCCGGGTATCTCTTCGCCACGCTCGTCCTCACCGTGTTCTCCGTCGGCTACGTCGCCATGGCCAAGCGGATCACCGCCGCGGGCGCCTTCTACGGCTATGTGTCGCACGGCCTCGGCCGCATCGCCGGGATGGCCTCGGGGATGCTCGCGGTCCTCGCGTACGTCGTCTTCGAGGCGTCGATCGTCGGGGTCTTCGCCTACTTCACCAGGACGACCGTCCACGAACAGCTCGGTGTGGATCTCCCCTGGATCCTGTACGCGGCCGCGATGCTCGCCGTGACCGGCATCCTGGCGCACTTCGACATCAATCTCACAGCGAAGGCGCTCGGCGTCATGCTGGTCGCCGAGATCGCCGTGCTGTTCGCGGTGGCCACGGCGGTCGCGCTGCACGGCGGCGGCCCGGACGGCATCCCGCTGGAGCCCATCAACCCCAAGAACGCCTTCACCGGCGCCTCCGCCGGACTCGGTCTGTTCTTCGCCTTCTGGTCGTGGGTGGGCTTCGAGTCGACAGCCATGTACGGCGAGGAGTCCAGGAACCCCAAAAAGGTCATCCCGCGCGCGACGTTGATTTCGGTCGTCGGCGTCGGCCTGTTCTACATCTACGTCTCCTGGATGACGATCGCGGGCAACGGGTTGTCCGGGTCGGTCAAGATCTCGTCCTCGGCCACCCCGCTCGACCTGTTCTTCGCCCCGGCCCACACCTTCATCGGCGCCTGGGCCGTCGACACCTTCCAATGGCTGCTCATCACCGGCTCGTTCGCCTGCGGCATGGCCTTCCACCAGTGCGCCTCGCGCTATCTGTACGCGATCGGCCGCGAGGGCTTCCTGCACCCCTCCCTCGGCCGTACGCACCCCAAGCACGGTTCCCCGCACATCGCCTCGTACGTCCAGTCCGCGATCGCCGTCCTCCTTGTCGGCGTTTTCTGGCTCACCGACCAGGACCCGTACATCCACCTGTACACACTGCTCGCGATCCTCGGCACGATGGCGATCCTCATCGTGCAGACCCTGTGCTCCTTCGCCGTCATCGGCTACTTCCGCAAGAACCACCCCGAGGACCGGCACTGGTTCAAGACCTTCACCGCGCCGCTGCTCGGCGGCATCGGCATGATCGCGGTCGTGGTCCTCCTGGTGCTGAACATGGAGACCGCCGCCGGCCTCGCCGCAGACTCGGTCTTCTTCAAGGCCATCCCGTGGATCGTCGGCGTGGTCTTCTTCGGCGGCCTCGGTCTCGGCCTCTATCTCAAGGCCAGGCAGCCGGCCCGCTACGAGATCATCGGCCGCATCGTCCTGGAGGACGCGGCCGAGCGCGACGACACCGAAGCAGTCACCGAGGCAAAGACCACCACGGTCTGAGGAGGCTCGCTCCCATGGCACGTACGCAACCCATGCACGCCCTGAAGCAGCTCGCCGCACAGCACAGCGCCGCCCGAAGACTCCGCCTCCCCGCCGCCGAGGTACGCGGCGCCTCCCGTCGTCAACTGCTCGCGCGGGCCGCCGCCCTGGGCCTCGGCGCGACCGTGGCGTCCCCCACGCTCGCCACGGCGGCCCCCGCCCCGGCCCGAAGCGCCGCGGCCGCACCCCGCATCGCGGTCGTGGGCGCCGGCATCGCGGGCCTGACCGCCGCCCTGACCCTGCACGACGCGGGCCTGGGCTGCACGCTCTACGAAGCCAATCCGGACCGGGTCGGCGGCCGCATGTGGTCCCAGCGCGACCACTGGGCGTACGGCCAGACCTCCGAGATCGGCGGCGAGCTGATCGACACCAGCCACAAGAAGATCCTCGAACTCTGTCGCCGCTTCGACCTGCCCACCGAGGACTTCCTCGGCGGCGGCCCGGGCGGCGCCGAGGAAGTCCTCTGGTTCAACGGCGGCTACTACCCGCGCGAGCAGGCCGACGAGGACTTCAACGCCGTCTACCAGTCCCTGCACCGCGACCTGCAGGACTCCGGCGAGGTCTTCTGGAACCAGACGACCCCGACCGGCACCGCCCTGGACAACATGTCGATTTACGAGTGGATCGACTCCCGCGTCCCCGGCGGCCACGCCTCACCGCTCGGCCGCTTCTTCGACGTCGCGTACAACGTCGAGTACGGCGCCGACACCGACCAGCAGTCAGCCCTCGCCCTCGTCCTGCTGATGGGCTACCAGCCCAATCCCGGCAACTTCAACATCTGGGGCCTGTCCAACGAGCGCTACCACATCACCGGCGGCAACGGTCAACTCCCGCACGCCATCGCCGACTTCCTGCCCGACGGCACGATCCGCCAGGGCTTTTCCCTGACAGCGGTCCGCGCGAACACCGACGGCACCCAAACCCTCACCTTCACCGAGGCAGGCGCCACCCGCACGGTCACCGCCGACCACACGATCCTCTGTGTCCCGCTGCCGATCCTGCAGCAGCTCGACCTCACCAAGGCGGGCTTCGATCCCCGCATGACGAACCTGCTGCGCGACGCCCGCATGGGCCACTGCACCAAGCTCAACATGCAGTTCAGCAGCCGCCCTTGGCGCGGCACCGGCGCCTGGCCGGGCGTCTCGGCGGGCGACTGCTTCACCGACACGGACGTCCAGCAGACCTGGGACACCACCAAGATCCAGCCGGGCACGGGCGGCATCCTCATCCAGTACGGCAGCGGCAGCCTGGCCAAGGCCCTGACCCCGGCCACACCCTTCGCCACCGAATCCGACCGCTACGTACGCGACTTGGCGACAAAGCGCCTCAAGGGCATCGATGCCTTCTTCCCCGGCACGTCGGCGAAGTGGACCGGCAGGGCCCAGCTCTCCGCCTGGCACCGCAACCCCTACGCCCTGGGCGCGTACTCGTACTGGCCGGTGAGCTATCTCCACCGCTACGCCGGCTACGAGGGCACGCCGCAGGGCAACGTCCACATCGGCGGCGAGCACTGCAGCTACGACTTCCAGGGCTTCATGGAGGGCGGCGCGACCGAGGGCGAGCGCGCCGCCAGGGAGGTCATCGGCAAGCTGCTGTAAGGGAGTTGAGTCCCGTACGCCGATAAGGCAGTTCAGCCCCCGTACGCCCCCGAAGCAGTCAGCCGCAGTGCCGTGTCGATCAGCGGCACATGGCTGAAGGCCTGCGGGAAGTTCCCGACCTGGCGCTGCAGCCGCGGATCCCACTCCTCGGCGAGCAGCCCCAGGTCGTTCCGCAGCGAGAGCAGCTTCTCGAAGAGTTCGCGCGCCTCGTCGACGCGCCCGATCATCGCCAGGTCGTCCGCGAGCCAGAACGAGCAGGCGAGGAAGGCGCCTTCGTCGCCCTCGAGTCCGTCCACGCCCGCGTTCTCGCCCTCAGTCGGGTAGCGCAGCACGAAGCCGTCCGGCGTGGACAGCTCGCGCTGGATCGCCTCGATGGTGCCGACGACCCGCTTGTCGTCGGGCGGCAGGAAGCCCATCTGCGGGATCAGCAGCAGAGAGGCGTCCAGTTCCTTCGAGCCGTACGACTGGGTGAAGGTGTTGCGCTCCGGGTCGTAGCCCTTCTCGCAGACGTCGCGATGGATGTCGTCGCGCATCTCGCGCCACTTCTCGAGCGGCCCGTCCGCGTCACCGGACTCGATCAGCTTGATGGTCCGGTCGACGGCGACCCACGCCATCACCTTGGAGTGCACGAAGTGCCGGCGCGGCCCGCGTACCTCCCAGATGCCCTCGTCGGGCTGGTCCCAGTGGGTCTCCAGGTGGCGGATCAGCTTCAGCTGCAGCAGCGAGGCGTGGTCGTTGCGGGAAAGCCCCGTCATGTGCGCGAGGTGCAGCGCCTCGGTCACCTCGCCGTACACGTCGAGCTGCAACTGGTGCGCCGCACCGTTGCCGACCCGCACCGGCTGCGAGCCCTCATAGCCCGGCAGCCAGTCCAACTCGCTCTCGCCGAGCTCCCGTTCACCCGCGATCCCGTACATGATCTGCAGGTTCTCCGGGTCGCCCGCGACCGCCCGAAGGAGCCACTCGCGCCAGGCGCGGGCCTCCTCGCGATAGCCGGTGCGCAGCAGCGAGGACAGCGTGATCGCCGCGTCCCGCAGCCAGGTGAAGCGGTAGTCCCAGTTCCGCGAGCCGCCGATGTCCTCGGGCAGCGAGGTGGTCGGGGCGGCGACGATCCCGCCGGTCGGCGCGTACGTCAGCGCCTTCAGCGTGATCAGCGAGCGGACCACGGCCTCCCGGTAGGGGCCGTGATAGGTGCACTGCGCGACCCACTCCCGCCAGAAGTCCTCGGTCGCCTCGAGCGCGCCCTCCGGGTCGTGCAGCGGCGGCGGCTGCTTGTGCGAGGGCTCCCAGCTGATGGTGAAGGCGATGCGGTCGCCGGGTGCGACGGTGAAGTCCGAGTACGTCGTCAGGTTCTTGCCGTACGTCTCCGTGGACGTGTCCAGCCACACGGAGTCGGGCCCGGCCACCGCGACCGTACGACCGTCGACCTTGTGCACCCACGGCACGATCCGGCCGTAACTGAAGCGCATCCGGAGCGCGGAGCGCATCGGCACGCGCCCGCTCACGCCCTCGACGATTCGGACGAGTTGGGGTGCGCCGTCGCGCGGCGGCATGAAATCGGTCACCCGGACCGTGCCGCGCGGGGTGTCCCACTCCGATTCGAGGACCAGCGAGTCACCGCGATAGGTCCTGCGGTTCGCGTGCGGCGGCCCCGCCTCGGAGCCGTGCGCGGGGCCCAGCCGCCAGAAGCCGTGTTCCTCGGTGCCGAGCAGGCCCGCGAAAACGGCGTGCGAGTCGAAGCGGGGGAGGCACAGCCAGTCGACCGTGCCGTCCCTGCAGACCAAGGCGGCGGTCTGCATGTCGCCGATGAGTGCGTAGTCCTCGATGCGCCCGGCCACGTGCATCTCCAGTCGAACGGCCACGTCCGCCCCGCGGGGCGCTTGCGTTGCGAGTCACAGGGTCGCGTGACGAGCTCAAGAACCGGTCGAGGGCGGGATGGTGCCTGGTCCGGACTGACTCGGCAGCGAATGGGTCCGAGCAGGATACGACGCACCCTAGTGATCCGTGCGAGGGTCGCGGGAACGCCGCTGAGCCGAACGGGTGAGCATCCGGTGGTGCGCGCGCAGAGCGTGCACGGAGTGCCACGCAGGGTGGGGGAGAGGTCGGCACGGGGTGCCGGGCCAGCGTGCCCGGAAGCAGGGCCGCCGCGTCGCTGATACCCTGGTGGCCCGTGGACCGGTGGAGAAAAACCCCGGAACGCAGCGACGGCTCAACCCCTGATTCTCTCCGGGGAGCCGGTACGCACCACCACCTCGCGACCACGGGAGCCCCCTCTTGGCCATGCCGTCCAAAGCCACGACGACCAAGCACATCTTCGTCACCGGGGGAGTCGCCTCTTCCCTCGGCAAGGGCCTGACGGCCTCCAGCCTGGGTGCGCTCCTCAAGGCACGGGGCCTTCGGGTCACGATGCAGAAGCTCGACCCTTATCTGAACGTCGACCCGGGCACGATGAACCCGTTCCAGCACGGTGAGGTGTTCGTCACCAACGACGGCGCCGAGACCGACCTGGACATCGGCCACTACGAGCGTTTCCTCGACGTCGACCTCGACGGCTCGGCCAACGTCACCACCGGCCAGGTCTACTCGCAGGTCATCGCCAAGGAGCGACGCGGCGAGTACCTCGGTGACACCGTGCAGGTCATCCCGCACATCACCAACGAGATCAAGCACCGCATCCGCCGCATGGCCACCGACGACGTCGACGTCGTCATCACGGAGGTCGGCGGCACGGTCGGCGACATCGAGTCGCTGCCGTTCCTGGAGACGGTCCGCCAGGTCCGTCACGAGGTCGGTCGCGACAATGTGTTCGTCGTCCACATCTCGCTCCTCCCGTACATCGGCCCCTCCGGGGAGCTGAAGACGAAGCCGACCCAGCACTCGGTTGCGGCCCTGCGGAACATCGGTATCCAGCCGGACGCCATCGTGCTGCGCGCCGACCGCGAGGTGCCGGCGTCCATCAAGGCCAAGATCTCGCTGATGTGCGACGTGGACGAGGCCGCCGTGGTCGCGGCCATCGACGCCAAGTCGATCTACGACATCCCGAAGGTGCTGCACACCGAGGGCCTGGACGCGTACGTCGTCCGCAAGCTGGACCTCCCGTTCCGCGATGTGAACTGGACCCAGTGGGACGACCTGCTCGACCGCGTGCACAACCCGCAGCACGAGGTCACCGTCGCGCTGGTCGGCAAGTACATCGACCTGCCCGACGCCTACCTCTCGATCACCGAGGCCATGCGCGCCGGCGGCTTCGCCAACAAGGCCCGCGTCAAGGTCAAGTGGGTCACCTCGGACGACTGCAAGACCCCGGCCGGCGCCAAGAAGCAGCTCGGCGACGTGGACGCGATCCTCGTGCCCGGCGGCTTCGGCGACCGCGGTGTGAACGGCAAGATCGGCGCGATCCAGTACGCCCGCGAGAACAAGGTGCCGCTGCTCGGCATCTGCCTGGGCCTGCAGTGCATCGTGATCGAGGCGGCCCGCAACCTCGCGGACATCCCGGACGCCAACTCCACCGAGTTCGACGCCGCGACCGCCCACCCGGTCATCTCCACGATGGCCGAGCAGCTCGACATCGTGGCCGGCGACGGCGACATGGGCGGCACCATGCGACTCGGCATGTACCCGGCCAAGCTCACCGAGGGCTCCATCGTGCGCGAGGTGTACGAGGGCAAGGAGTACGTCGAGGAGCGTCACCGCCACCGCTACGAGGTCAACAACTCCTACCGCGCGGACCTCGAGAAGAAGGCCGGCATCGTCTTCTCCGGTACGTCCCCGGACAACAAGCTCGTCGAGTACGTCGAGTACCCGCGCGAGATCCACCCCTACCTGGTCGCCACCCAGGCCCACCCGGAGCTGCGCTCCCGCCCGACCCGGCCGCACCCGCTCTTCGCGGGCCTGGTCAAGGCGGCTGTGGAGCGCCAGCAGGCGGGCAAGAAGGCAGCCAAGAAGGGCTAGTCGGGGGTCAGTCGGACCCAGGCGATACGGTTGCCGGGGTACGGGCCTTTTGGGGCGCGTACCCCGGTTTCTGCTTTCTGTGGGCCGCTTTGTGTGGCTGCGTACGTGGGAGGACGTTCCGTCATGACGATCAAGGACACCGCCGAGGAGTGGCAGATCACGGCCACCGCGACCCCGTTCGTCGGCAACAAGACCAGCGTCCGCACCGACGACGTCGTCATGCCCGGCGGCACCGTCGCCCGCCGTGACTACCAGGTCCACCCCGGCTCGGTGGCCGTCCTGGCGCTCGACGACCTCGGCCGTGTCCTGGTGATCCGCCAGTACCGGCACCCCGTGCGGCACAAGCTCTGGGAGATCCCGGCCGGACTTCTGGACGTCCCCGGCGAGAACCCGCTGCACGCCGCCCAGCGCGAGCTCTACGAGGAGGCGCACGTCAAGGCCGAGGACTGGCGGGTCCTGACCGATGTGTTCACGACCCCCGGCGGCTGTGACGAGGCGATCCGCATCTTCCTGGCCCGCGATCTCTCGGAGGCCGAGGGCGAGCGCTTCGAGGTCTCCGAGGAGGAGGCCGACATGGAGCTCAAGCGCGTCCCTCTCGAAGATCTCGTACGTGGTGTCCTGGCGGGCGAGCTGCACAACAACTGCCTGGTCGTGGGCGTCCTGTCGCTGGTCGCCGCGCAGCACGGCGACGGACTCGACGCGCTGCGCCCGGCCGAGGCGCCGTGGCCCGCGCGGCCTTTCGAGGTCTAGGAAGCAATTCGGACCTTCCGGTGTGACCATCTGCTGATCCGATCGGGGGATTTGTCCGCCGCGCTCCCCCCGTTTCGTCGCAGAGCGTGAACTACGCTCGAATCTGTCTTCATACCTCCCGGCCGCAGCCGCGGCGGGGCATGTGCGCAGGTGGACGGGAGCGTGGCCCGTGACGGATCAGGCGGTGGACACCCAGGCGCCCGCGCCCGGGCCGCAAGGCTCGGCGCAGGGCGGTGTCGTACGCCAGTCGGGCCCCGAATTCGTCGGCAGGCAGCGGGAGTTGAAGGAGCTGCGCGCCGACATCAAGCGCACCGGCCTCGACACCCTCACCGGCCGCAAGGAGCCCCGCGCGCGCGTGCTGCTCATCGCGGGGCGCCCCGGCTCGGGGCGGACCGCGCTCGCCGAAGAGCTCGCCGGGCTCCTCGCCGGCTCCGGCGACTATCCCGACGGAGTGCTCCGGGCCCGCCTCACCGAGCCGGACGGCACCCCGGTGCCCACCGAGCGCACCGCACGGGAGCTGCTTGCCGGGCTCGACCATCCGGTGCCGCCCGGGGCCGGCGAGGACGAGCTGACCGAGGCACTGCGTAAGACGCTTTCGGTACGGCGGGTGCTCCTGCTGCTCGACGGCGCGGCGGACGCCGAGCAGGTCGAGCCGCTGCTGCCGGACGCCCCCGAGTGCCTGGTCGTCGCCACCGCCGAGGGGCCGCTGACCGGGATCTCCGACGTGCGGCCGTGCACGCTGGGCGGCCTCGACACGAAATCCGCGCTCGAGCTGCTGAGCGGCTACACCGGGTCCGTACGCATCACCGTCGACCCGCGGGCCGCCGAGAGCCTCGCCGAGCAGTGCGCGCACCAGCCCGCGGCCCTCGTGCTCGCGGGGGGCTGGCTGGCGCAGCGGCCCAAGGCGTCCGTCGCCGAACTGGCCAAACAGCTGCACAAACTGCCGGACGACGACACCGGAGTCGGCAAGGGATCCCTGAGCCGGGTCTTCCGTTTCGTCTACGACTCCCTGCCGAGCCCCGCTGCCCGGATACTGCGACTGCTCTGCCTCGCGCCCGCCGGGATCGCCGACCCGCACACCGCGTCGGCGCTGGCCGGCTGCTCGGTGTCCGCCGCCCGCACCACGCTCGACGACTTCGCGGCGATCGGGCTGCTGCACCCGCTTGACTCGCCGGCCCCGCAGGAGCCGCAGTACGAGGTCCCGGGCTGTCTGCAGCCCCTGCTGAAGGCCCTCACCGAGGCGCAGGACCGCCCGGGGGAGGTGCAGCTGGCGCGGGCCAGGATGCTGGAGCGGACGGTGCGGCTGCTGCAGTCCTGCCGTGCCGTCACCGAACCCGACGGATCGCCCGCCCGCAAGAAGCTCGCCGGGCTGCCCCGCGCCCTGCGCTTCCCGACCGCCCGGGCCGCCGCTCAATGGCTCGACCTGCGGGAGCCCGCGCTGCTCGCCTCGGCCCGGCTCGCGGTCGCCGACGGTGAACTGGACACCCTGGCAAGGCGGTTGATGGCCGCGCTGACCCGCGCACTGGTCGCCCACCGGGGCACCGAGGCGGCCGCGCCCGAGCTGTACGGCATCCACCAGCTGGTCCTCGACGTTGCCGAGCGGCGCGAGCTGCCCCGCGAGAAGGCCGCGGCGCTGCTGAACCTCGCGGACCTGGACGCGGAGACCGGACGTACGCAGGAAGCGCTCGCCCGCTACCGCGCCGCGCTCGATGCCGCGCGGGTGGCGAACGACCCCTATGCGACCGGCCGCGCCATGGAATCCGTAGGCGGCGCCTACCAGGAGCTGGGGGACTGGCAGCGGGCCGCGGACTGGTTCGGGCGGGCCTTGAGCGCGCGTCTAGCGCGCGGCGACAAGCTGGTCGTGGCTCGCCTGTACGGCCGGATCGGCACCGCGCACACCTATGCGGGCCGGTACGGCGAGGCGCTGCGCAACTGGAGCTCCGCCTGCGCCGGCTATCGCAAGGGCGGTGACGTCCCGGCATTCGCGCGTGCGCTGAGCGAGCTGGCCCGGGTCCAGGAGTACGCGGGCCGGCCCGAGGAGTGCCTGCGGACCTGCCGGGAGGCCGTGGACTGGGCGCGCCAGGCGAAGGACGTCCGGCTGCAGGCCGCGCTCGAGCTGCGGCTCGCGGACACCCTGGACCGGCTCGGCGACTCGGCCGCCGCCGGGCTGCACCGGGCCGCGGCCGAGCGCATCCTGGGACCAGAGCTTCACGGAACGGGAGCGGAACCCCGTGGCGACGCTGCCTACGAAATCCGCAGTGCATCTGAAGAAGATTGATGCATTGAAAGGCTAGACAGCTGAATATCCTTCATTAGACTGGCTCCGCCGCGTACTTCCGTGGTGTCTCCCGTTGCGCGGTTGTGCGTACCGGTATCTCTGCTGTTGCCCGAAACATCCCTGAGCCAAGGACCGTGATCGACGATGAAGGTCGGCATCCCCCGCGAGGTCAAGAACAACGAGTTCCGGGTGGCGATCACCCCCGCCGGCGTGCATGAGCTCGCCCGCCAGGGCCACCAGGTCTTCATCGAGCACGACGCCGGTGTCGGCTCCTCCATCACCAACGAGGAGTACGTGGCCGCGGGTGCGCAGATCCTGGCCACGGCCGACGAGGTCTGGGCCACCGCCGACCTGCTCCTGAAGGTCAAGGAGCCGATCGCGGAGGAGTACCACCGCCTGCGCAAGGACCAGACGCTCTTCACGTACCTGCACCTCGCGGCCTCCCGCGAGTGCACGGACGCGCTCCTGGAGTCCGGCACCACCGCCATCGCGTACGAGACCGTCGAGACCGCGAACCGAGCGCTGCCGCTGCTCGCCCCGATGTCCGAGGTCGCGGGCCGCATCGCCCCGCAGGTCGGCGCCTACCACCTGATGCGCTCGGCCGGTGGCCGCGGCGTGCTGCCCGGCGGTGTGCCCGGCACCCAGCCCGCGAAGGCGGTCGTCATCGGCGGCGGCGTCTCCGGCTGGAACGCCACGCAGATCGCCGTCGGCATGGGCTTCCACGTCACGCTGCTCGACCGCGACATCAACAAGCTCCGCGAGGCCGACAAGGTCTTCGGCACCAAGGTCCGGGCGATCATGTCCAACGCCTTCGAGCTCGAGAAGGCGGTCCTGGACGCCGACCTCGTCATCGGTGCCGTCCTCATCCCGGGTGCGAAGGCGCCGAAGCTCGTCACCAACGAGCTCGTCTCCCGGATGAAGCCCGGAAGTGTACTTGTCGACATTGCGATTGATCAGGGCGGCTGCTTCGAGGACTCGCGTCCGACCACGCACGCCGAGCCGACCTTCAAGGTCCACAACTCGGTCTTCTACTGCGTCGCCAACATGCCGGGCGCGGTGCCGAACACCTCGACCCACGCGCTGACCAACGCGACGCTGCCGTACATCGTCGAGCTCGCCAACCGCGGCTGGGTCGAGGCGCTGCGCCGCGACCCCGCGCTCGCGCTCGGCCTCAACACCCATGATGGCCAGGTGGTTTACGGCCCCGTCGCCGAGGCGCACGGCCTGGAGACGCTCGAACTGAGCACGCTGCTCGGCTGATCCAAGGCGGCTTTGTCAACAAGTCGCGTCAACCTCGCGCACACGGCCGGACCTTGCTCAGCGAGGCCCGGCCGTGTGTGTATCGGGTCACTTTGTCGGGCTCGGTCAACTAGCCTCGAACGTAACTCTTTAACCGTTTCGTACACCCGTGAAACAACCCGTGAGACCCCTGCGCACCCTTGACAGAGGGGTGTTCAGTTGCCGACACATCGGGCCGGGTCCGGCGGATTGTGTTGCTGCGGACCGGTGACACGCCATAGAGTCGCCAATCGTCGGCATGGTGCCACGCTGACCTGTCTAGAAGTTCCCTGGTCACCAAGGAGGTAAGACGACTTGTGAATGAGTCGACATTTACTCCCGGGGGTGGTCAACCAGGAATGCCTGCGCAAAGCCCAGGCCCCGCGGGCCTTGAGGCCGTCGGCTCCGTCGCTGTCCGCACCTTCGCCGACCGCCAGAACAACACGCAGCGCTTTCAGCGTCCGCAGGTAACGCTGTCAGCCCACCAGAGCATGGATGGCCATCAAGTGAACGCCATGGCCGGCGACCGGAGTGGCGAGAACCCCACCCAACTCGCTGACTACGACGAAGTTCTGCCCGAGGGGCACTTCTACGACCCCGACGCCGAGTACGAGCCCGACCCCGAGTACGCGGCCACGCTGGCCCCGGACGCTGCCCGTCAGCGCCGGGAGCGCATCGGCCCGACCGGGCGCCCGCTGCCGTACTTCCCGATCCCGGGCCCGCTGACCGATCACGGCCCCGCGAAGATCATCGCGATGTGCAACCAGAAGGGCGGCGTCGGCAAGACGACGTCGACCATCAACCTGGGCGCCGCGCTCGCGGAGTACGGACGCCGGGTCCTGCTCGTCGACTTCGACCCGCAGGGAGCCCTGTCGGTCGGCCTCGGCGTGAACCCGATGGAGCTCGACCTCACCGTCTACAACCTGCTCATGGAGCGGGGCATGGCGGCCGACGAGGTGCTCCTGAAGACCGCCGTGCCCAACATGGACCTGCTGCCGAGCAATATCGATCTCTCGGCCGCGGAAGTGCAGTTGGTCAGCGAGGTCGCCCGCGAGTCCACGCTGCAGCGCGCGCTCAAGCCGCTGATGGCGGACTACGACTACATCGTGATCGACTGTCAGCCCTCGCTCGGTCTGCTGACCGTGAACGCGCTGACCGCCGCGCACAAGGTGATCGTGCCGCTCGAGTGCGAGTTCTTCGCGCTGCGCGGTGTGGCGCTGCTCACGGAGACCATCGAGAAGGTGCAGGAACGTCTCAACCCCGACCTGGAGTTGGACGGCATCCTCGCCACGATGTACGACTCGCGCACCGTGCACAGCCGGGAGGTCCTGGCCCGTGTGGTCGAGGCCTTCGACGATCACGTCTACCACACGGTGATCGGCCGGACCGTGCGCTTCCCGGAGACCACGGTCGCCGGTGAGCCGATCACGACGTACGCCTCCAACTCCGTTGGCGCCGCCGCCTATCGTCAGCTCGCCAGGGAGGTGCTCGCCCGGTGTCACGCCGAGTGAGTCTGCCGGGGGCCGACGAACTGTTCCGTACCACCGGGGGAATGGCGCTCCAGTCGTCCTCACCCAGGCGGCAGGCCAACGGTGAGGCACGCGTGCCGGCTCCGGCCGGCGAGAGCGATGCCGTGGCCGCTTCGGAGGGTGCCTCAGGGGCCTCCGAGGACGGTGACAGCGCCGAACACGCCCCCGCCGAGGCGGAGTCGGGCGGGCATCGCACTCGGGGTGCGGAGGGCGGCAAGGCGGGCGCCGGTGCCGCCGTTTCCGCTCGTGAGCAGGTGCAGGAAGGTTCGGCCAACGCGGCCGCGGCGGCCGGGCAGCGCAATGCGCCCGCGTCGTCGTCGCGGCGGCGTGGGCGGGGATCCGGGCGCCGGCCCAGCGGGCGTGAGCGGCACGACGAGAAGATCACGGTCTATGTGTCGGCCGAGGAGCTGATGGACCTCGAGCACGCGCGGCTCGTGCTGCGCGGTGAGCACGGTCTCGCGGTCGACCGCGGGCGGATCGTGCGGGAGGCTGTCGCCGTCGTTCTCGCGGATCTCGAGTCGCGGGGTGACGCGAGCATTCTCGTACGGCGGTTGCGGGGGCGCTGACCGCGCCTTGACGTGGTGGGGGCGGTAGCCTGCCCGTTCGTACGCGCTTGTACGTTTCCCTGCTTCCTGGACCGCGATGCCGACGCACGAATCACCCGACGCCTCCCAGCCGCGGCGCCGCAGTCTGGGCCGTGGGCCCGGGGCGGGGTCGTCGGTGGTGCGGGACGAGGGTTCTTTTTCCCCAGCCCCGCCCCTTCCCGAAACTGGGGGCGAGCCCCCAGACCCCCGGCAGGGTGAGGTCGGGGAGCAGGGTGGGCGGGACAGCGAGGCCGGGGTCGATCCGGCTCAGGTGCCGGAGCCGCGTGAGGCGGCGGCGGAGTCCGCCGCGCCGGCCGAGCGCGCCGAGACCGAAGCCGACGGGCTTCCGGCGGCCGTCGTACCGGTCGAGGCTCCCGTGGCCAGCGGGCCGGCCGAGAGCGGCGCTCCGGCGAAGTCCGGCGACCGGGCGGCCGACGTTGTGCCTGCGGAGTCAGACGTGGCGCGGGTGCCTGCCGATCCTGGCGTGGTCCTGGTGCCCGCAGAGCCTGGCGAGGGCCAGGCGCCTGCAGAATCCGGCGACGCCCCCACCCCTGCAGAGCCTGGCGAGGATGAGGCGCCCGCGGAGTTCGGGGAGGTCCAGGCGCCGGTCGAGTCCGGCCAGGGCCACGTGTCCGCGGAACCTGGCGCGGGCCACGTGTCCGCAGAGTCCGGCGTGGCCCAGGCGCCCGCGGAACCTGGCGAGGATCGGGTGGTCGTCGAAGGTGAGGGTCAAGCGGTCGGTGAAGTTGGCGACGGGCGGTTCAAGGTTCGGCTCGCCAACTTCGAAGGGCCCTTTGACCTGCTGCTTCAGCTGATCTCCAAGCACAAGATGGACGTCACCGAAGTGGCCTTGTCCATCGTCACCAACGAGTTCATGGGGCACATCCGGGCCATGGGGCCCGACTGGGATCTGGATCAGACCACGGAGTTCCTCGTGGTCGCCGCGACGTTGCTCGATCTGAAGGCCGCCCGGCTGCTGCCCTCCGCCGAGGTGGAGGACGAGGCCGATCTGGCCTTGCTGGAGGCGCGGGACCTGCTGTTCGCGCGGCTGCTGCAGTATCGGGCGTACAAACAGATCGCCGACATCTTCAACCGGCGGCTCGACGAGGAGGCGCGGCGGTATCCGCGGACCGTGGGGCTCGAGCCGCACCATGCCGAGCTGCTGCCCGAGGTCGTCATCAGCATCGGGGCCGAGGGATTCGCCAAGCTGGCAGTCAAGGCCATGCAGCCCAAGCCCAAGCCGCAGGTGTACGTCGATCACATCCATGCCCCGCTGGTGTCCGTGCGGGAGCAGGGTGAGGTCGTCATCGGGCGGTTGCGGGAGCTGGGGGAGGCGAGCTTCCAGGTGCTTGTCGAGGACGCCGGGGACACGCTCACCGTCGTCGCCCGGTTCCTCGCCCTGCTCGAGCTGTACCGAGAGAAGGCGGTCGCGCTGGACCAGGACGAGGCCCTGGGCGAGCTGACGGTGCGCTGGACCGGTGGGGAGGGCGCCGAGCCGCTGGTCACCGATGAGTTCGACCGGCCGCCGGACGCGCCTGAGGACAAGGGCAAGGGCGACGACGTACAGGACGTAGAGGTAGTGGAGGAGTCGGTGTGAGTGGTGAGGACATGCTCGAGGCGGCCCCGGCCGGACTGCTCGCCGTCGCCGAGCTGGAGCTGAAGCCCGCCCTGGAGGCGGTCCTCATGGTCGTCGACGAGCCGGCCACCGAGGAGCACCTCGCCAAGGTGCTCGACCGGCCCAGGCGGCAGGTCGCCGACGCGCTGCGGGAGCTGGCCGACGAGTACACCGTGCAAGGGCGGGGCTTCGAGCTGCGTCTGGTCGCGGGCGGGTGGCGGTTCTACAGCCGTCCCGAGTACGCCGCCGCCGTCGAGCGCTTCGTCCTGGACGGGCAGCAGGCCCGGCTCACCCAGGCGGCCCTGGAGACCCTCGCGGTCGTCGCGTACCGGCAGCCGGTCAGCCGGTCGAGGGTTTCCGCGGTGCGCGGGGTGAACTGTGACGGGGTCATGCGGACCCTGCTGCAGCGGGGTCTGGTCGAGGAGGCGGGCGCGGAACCCGAAACAGGTGCGATCCTGTACAGGACGACGAACTACTTTCTGGAGCGGATGGGCCTGCGCGGCCTGGACGAGCTCCCGGAGCTCGCACCGTTCCTGCCCGAGGCGGAAGCGATCGAGTCCGAGACCCAGGAAGGGGTGCCGTCGTTCGATCCGGACGCTCCGGATCTAGACGACGCAGACGACAAGACGGAAATTTGATGCGAAGCAGCAACGGCAGGAACAGCAGCGGAAACAACGGCGGGAGCCGTGGTGGCAACAGCGGCGGCCGTGGCAGCAGCGGTGGCCGCCCCTCCGGAGGTGGCCGCCCCAGTAGCGGTGGCCGACCCTCCAGCGGTGGTGGGCGCCCCAGCAGTGGTGGTGGCCGCCCCAGCAGTGGTGGCCGAGGCGATTACCGGGGTGCCGGTAACAGCCGCGACGACAGGCAGGGCCAGGGTCGGGGCGGCAGTGACAGCCGCGACGACAGGCCGAGCAGGCCCAGCAAGCCGCGTCCCGAGGAGCGGCGCTACGACGTAGGCCCGGGCAGCACGCACGAGGGTCCGAAGTCGGGGCGTGGCGCGTCGGCGCGCGGTGGCGCCAAGGGCGGTCCCAAGCAGGGACAGCAGCAGCGCGGCCGTAACCGCACCGAGCCGGCCCGCTCGCGCGAGTACGAGACGCGTACCGAGGAGCGCAACCGCGACCGGTACGCGGGCAAGCCGCAGATCAAGACGCCCAAGACCTTCCCCGGCGCCGAGCAGGAGGGCGAGCGTCTGCAGAAGATCCTCGCCCGCGCCGGCTACGGCTCGCGGCGGGCCTGCGAGGAGCTGGTCGACCAGTCGCGCGTCGAGGTCAACGGCGAGATCGTGATCGAGCAGGGGCTGCGGGTCGACCCCGAGAAGGACCAGATCAAGGTCGACGGGCTGACCGTCGCCACGCAGTCGTACCAGTTCTTCGTGCTCAACAAGCCGGCCGGCGTCGTCTCCACCATGGAGGACAACGAGGGCCGGCAGTGCCTCGGCGACTACGTGACGAACCGCGAGACGCGGCTCTTCCACGTCGGGCGGCTCGACACCGAGACCGAGGGCGTCATCCTGCTCACCAACCACGGTGAGCTGGCGCACCGCCTCACGCACCCCAAGTACGGCGTGAAGAAGGTCTATCTGGCCGCGATCGTCGGCCCGATCCCGCGCGACCTGGGCAAGCAGCTCAAGAACGGCATCCAGCTCGAGGACGGGTACGCCAAGGCCGACCACTTCCGGGTCGTCGAGAACACCGGCAAGAACTACCTGGTCGAGGTGACCCTGCACGAGGGCCGCAAGCACATCGTGCGCCGCATGCTCGCCGAGGCCGGGTTCCCGGTCGAGAAGCTGGTGCGGACCTCGTTCGGGCCGATCACGCTCGGCGACCAGAAGTCGGGTTGGCTGCGCAGGCTGTCCAACACGGAGGTCGGCATGCTGATGAACGAAGTCGATCTGTAGGTCGTAGCGCACTGTAGGTCGTAGCGCACGCCGAACATCAGGCGGTCGCCCTCGCGGGAAGCGAGGGTGGCCGCCTTTTCGTGTGTCGTGGCCGTCTTTTCGTGTTCAAGGGGTTGTGCGCGGCCGCAGTCCGTCTTTATAGTCGAGGTGACCAATAGTCATTGTGACCATTAAGAGGTGAGCGTGATGGAGGGCTACGACAAGTACGCGTTCGAGCCGTTCGCCGTCACGGTCGACCTTGCCGTCTTCACGCTCCGCGCGGGCATGCTGCACGTCCTGCTCGTCGAGCGCGGCCAGGAGCCGTACGCGGGGCGCTGGGCGCTGCCCGGCGGGTTCGTACTGCCCCACGAGTCCGCGGAGACGGCGGCCGGGCGTGAACTCGCCGAGGAGACCGGCCTGTCGGACGTCGAGAAGCTGCACCTGGAGCAGCTGCGGACCTACAGCGGCCCGGAGCGGGACCCGAGGATGCGTGTCGTCTCGGTCGCCTTCACGGCGCTGGTGCCCGACGCCCCCGAGGCGCGCGGCGGTGGTGACGCCGCGCATGCCGCGTGGCTGCCGTACGCCTCGTACGGGCCGCTCGCCTTCGACCACGACCAGATCCTCGAGGACGCGCACGAACGGATCGGCGCCAAGCTCGAATACAGCGATCTGGCCACCCACTTCTGCCCGCCCGAGTTCACGCTCGGCGAGCTGCGGCAGGTGTACGAGACGGTGTGGGGCACCGCGCTCGACCCGGCCAACTTCCGCCGCAAGGTGCTCGCCACGCCCGGCTTCGTGGAGCCGCTGGCCGGGGCCGCGCGGCTGACCGGCGGACGCGGCAAGCCCGCGGCGCTGTACCGCGCGGGGGCCAACGCCGCGCTGCATCCACCCCTGCTGCGTCCGTCAGTCCCGGAAGGAGACCTCTCATGAAGCGAGTGGCAACCATGAAGCGTGCGGCGACCGGATCACTCATCGGGCTCGCCCTGGGGGACGCGCTCGGGTTCCCGACCGAGTTCAACGACATCCCCTCGATCCTCGCCAAGTGCGGTCCCTGGCGGGACATGGAGCTGCCCAGGCCCGCGATCGTCACGGACGACACCCAGATGACGCTCGCGCTCGGGCGCGGCCTGCGGGACGCCATGGGACGGGGGCTGCTCGGGCCGAAGCGGATGGAGCACTCGGTGCGGCCCGAGTTCGTGGAGTGGTACCACTCGCCGGAGAACAACCGCGCCCCGGGCCGCACTTGTCTGGTGGCCTGCCGGCGGCTCGACAGCAGCAGGCCCTGGCAGGAGGCCAGCCAGATCGACTCCAAGGGCTGCGGCGCCAATATGCGGGTCGCGCCCATCGGGATGGTGCCCGGGTTGAGCGAGGGCCAGCGGGCCGGGGCCGCGCAGCTGCAGTCGGCGCTCACGCACGGACATCCCACGGCCCTCGCGGCGAGCGATCTGACGGCGCGGGCGGTGTTCCTGCTCATGCACGGCGCGGAGCCGCACGAGCTGATCGGGCTGCTGCGGTCGTACGCGCTCGAGAACCGCACGCGCTACCACGCGACCTGGCTCGGCGATCTGTGGACGCGCTCCCAGGACCCGACGCCGGAGCACTTCATCGCGCGCGGCTGGGACGAGTGCCTGGTGATGCTCAACCTGTTGGAGGCGGCGGTGCAGGCCGGGGACGAGGAGGCCGACCCTTGCCTGGCGACGGGGGAGGGCTGGGTGGCCGAAGAGGCCTTCGCGACCGGCCTGTTGTGCTTCCTGCTCTTCCCGGAAGAGCCGGTGACGGCCCTGCGCCGGGCGGCCTGCACTTCGGGCGACTCGGACTCGATCGCCTGCCTGGCGGGGGCGTTCGCCGGGGCCTACCTGGGATCGGACGTGTGGCCCTCGGGGTGGGCCGAGCGGATCGAGTACCGGTCGGAACTGCTGACGCTCGGGGCGCTCTGGGACGCGTGAGGCGCACAGCGCCGCACGGCGGGTGAGGGCCGCGGCGCTCTGGGACGCGTGAGGTCTGCGGCGTTGCGGGGCGCGTGGGCCCCGGGGCGTTGCGGGACCTTGAGGCTTGCGCGGGTGGGGGCCCGCGCAGGGTGGGGGATCGGGTCGGGGGACCCGGGCGGGGGAAGGGCGGGCGGCGTGCGGTGCGGGGGACCGTGCGTCGCCCGTGGCGGGGAGCCTGCGGGGCCGCACGCTTCGGCGGCGGGAATCCGGGCGGCGGTCGGCGCGCTCGTCTGCGGGAATCGGGGCGACGTGCCGTGCGCTCGTCTGCGGGAATCCGGCGGCGTGCCCGCAAGGTGGTGGAGTGGCTGGGGCTGGGGCTGAACGGTTGTCCACCGGGCCGGGCAGTGGTCCCGCACCTGCCCGTGGGGTGCTGTGCGGGGCCACGCACCTGCCAGTGGGGCGCTTGTGCGGGGCCAGGCTCCGGTCTCCGCAGGAGGTCGGGCGTGCAGGCGGAGGCGGCCCATGCCCATGAGTCGGCCGGGCCGGTTCCGGGCGGCAGACGGCCTCTGCGAGGCTTGGCGCATGCGCACGCACGACGACATACGCCTCCGCGAGGCAGGTCTCCCGGACACCGACCTCGGGCCCGTCCTCGCCGAGCAGGCCGACCCGCTGCTCTTCGCCACCGTCTCCGGGGCCCATCTGTACGGGTTTCCGTCCCAGGACTCGGACGTGGACCTGCGCGGGGTGCATCTGCTGCCCCTCGACGCGCTGGTCGGGCTGCGCGAGCCGGACGAGACGCGCAGCAGGATGTGGGTGCGGGACGGGATCGAGATGGACCTCGTCACGCACGACCTGCGCAAGTTCGTACGGCTGATGCTGCGGCGCAACGGCTATGTGCTCGAGCAGCTCCTGTCACCGCTCGTCGTGCATACGTCGGACGCGCACGCGGAGCTGGTGGCGCTCGCCCCCGACGTGCTGACCAGTCATCACGCCCATCATTACCGGGGGTTCGCGACCACCCAGGAGCGGCTCTTCGAGAAGACGGGCGAGCTGAAGCCGCTCCTGTACGCGTTCCGGGTACTGCTGACCGGGATCCACTTGATGCGCAGCGGTGAGGTGCAGGCCCATCTGCCGTCGCTGATCGGGCTCGTGGACGCTCCCGCGTATCTGCCCGACCTCGTCGCGGCCAAGGCCGGGGCCGAGCACGGCGCCGCCGACGTCGAGCACGCGCGCGTGGCCGACGATCTGGCCCGGCTGCACGCCCTGCTCGACGCGGCGCAGGCGGACTCGGGACTTCCGGACGCCCCGGCCGCGTACGACGCCCTACACGACTTGGTGGTCCGGGTCCGACTGGAGCGCTGAGGCGCGGCGGACCCGGAAGAGGAAGTCGGCCACCCTCGCCCGGTCCGGCTCCGTCGGGAGCGGGGACTTCGCGTCGGCCTCCGCCGCCTCGGCCGCCAGCCGGTTCATGCGGGCCTCGACCTCCGGCCAGGGGACCTCGCCGTGCTTCACGGCGAGCAGGTCGTCGCGGGCCTCGCCCACGTCGATGACCAGCTCGCCGGTGCGCAGCAGATCGCGGCAGGACATCAGCAGGCGCAGCAGGTGCATGGCGTGCTTCCAGCGCGGGGCGCCGTGGGTGCGTACGTCCGCGTCCAGCTTCTTGCGCTGGCCGAGCGCATAGCGGGCAAACGTGTCGTGGGCCTGGCGGGACAGGAACGCCGGGCGCAGGGTGAGGAGTTCGCGGCCCGTGTCGTCGATGTGCTCGACGAGCGGCGAGTGCAGGCACTCCAGGATGTTCGGGTTGGCGCGCAGCGCGAGCTCGCAGAAGCGCTCCAGCTCCCAGGAGAACTGCTCGTCCAGCGGGCCCTCGATGTGCGTGGGGGGCTTGTCGAAGCGCCAGTACAGCGGGGTCGGGGCGAGGAAGATGCCGCGCCGGTCCGTGTCGCTGGCGTCCGTGGCCAGGCCGAAGGCGCGCGAGCCCATCACGCAGGAGTAGATGGTGTGGTCGCGTACGAGGGCCGTCTGCTGATCATCGGGGGGTGGTGCGGTCATGCGGCCCGAGGTTACGGGAGCAAGGGCCCGGAACACCTCCGTATTTGCGCCGGGCGGACCGAGTCGCTGCTCACGGCAGGCGGACCGAGTCGCCCGTCACGGCAGGCGGATCGAGTCGCCGGAAACCGTGATCTGCTGCGGCGAGAGGGGCGCGGGCGCCGGGCCGTCCGCCACCGCCGCGTCCGCGATGCGGTACTTGCTGCCGTGGCAGGGGCAGTTGATGGTGCCGCCCGAGACGTCGTTGACCGTGCAGCCCGCGTGGGTGCAGACCGCGGAGAAGGCCTTGAAGTCGCCGGCCGTGGGCTGGGTCACGACGATCTTCTTGTCCTTGAAGATCTTGCCGCCGCCGACCTCGACGTCCGACGTCTTGGCCAACTCCTCGCCTGCGGGCGGCTGTTCGCTCGAGGCCTCGCCCTTCGGCGGCTTGCCGCTCGTCGGCCCGTCACCGGACGGCTCCGGCTCCGCCGGGGTCGGGGACCCGGGCGTGGCCGTCGCGGAAGGTGCGGTCGGGGCCTCGCCGCCGCCGCCCTCGTCGCCGTACTTGCTGCAGCCCGCGAGCGCCGCGGCGGCCCCAGCGGCCAGGACCGTGCGCCGGGAGGCGCGTACGGACGCCACATCGTCAGTGGTCATGTCGCCACTCGTCATGTCGTCACCCCGAAGGTCCGGAAGAACCACAGGGCCGAGGTGAGCCAGACCACCGTGAGCACCGCGAAGACCAGGCCGCCCACGACCGGAAGCAGCCAGCCCGGCAGCCGCTCGGTCCGCAGCAGGAGCATCTTCGCGCTGAACGCCCCGAAGAAGACGCAGCCGAACAGGGAGTGCCACATGGTCCGGGTGTCGTACGTCTGATAGCCCAGCGCGTACAGACAGTGCACGGCGACCGGCACCGCGAGCAGGAACGCCACCCGCCCCGACCAGCGGTGCACGAACGCCATCCACGGCTTGGAGCGCACGCCGGGCAGCCGCCCGTACAGCGCGAGGGCCGAGCCCAACTGCACCACGGCGAAGGCGAACGCGGCCGTCCCCAGCCACGCCTTCACGGCGCCCGTGCTGCTGAAGCCCGCGAGGTTGAAGGCGGTGCCCTCCGGGTCGTGCACCTTGCCGTAGGCGCCGAGCCCGACCGCGACCGCCGCGGCGACCAGGGCCGGGACCAGATAGCGGGCCGGGCGCGGGCGGCTGTGCGTGGTGTGCGGCCGGCCCGGGAAGCTCTGGGTGGCGGCGTTGGGGTCGACGCTCATGGTCACCTCACGGGACGTCTGTCGGGCTGTACGGGGGACGGGCTCAGGGGACGACGGGGCGGGCGGTGACCTTCTCGCCGTCGACGACGACCACGCCGGTCTCCGGGTCGATGCGCGGCGCGGGCCCGGGCTTGCCGTCCCGCTTGAGGATGCCGACCTGCTTGCCGTCGGGCAGCACGATCCAGCCGCCGTCGAGCTTGGCCCCGCGCACCGTCTGGGTGGCGCGGTAGAGGCCGGACGGCTTGACGGCCTTGGTGAGGCTGAAGCGGTAGGCCTGTTTGTCGACGTCCACGGTCCCGGTGAGCTTCTTGCCCGCGAGCGTGCCTTCGAGCTTGCTGCCGTGCTTGCCGGTCAGCCGCATCGAGCCGTCGTCCTCGACGTTCCCCTTCAGCCAGGACTCCTTGTTGCGGCCGTCGCAGAAGTACGCGACCGCCTTGCCGTCCTTCACGGAGACCGAGACCGCCGCGGAGTCGTCGTCGGTGCGGCCCGCGTAGTCCGCGTCCGGCGGCGGCTCGGCCGGCTTGCTCGTGGACGGCTTTGCCGACGGCTTGTCCGAGCTCGCGGGCGCGCTCGTCGGCGTACCGGCGGAGGGAGTCGGCGACGCTCCGCCGGAGCCGCCCCCGTACGCGGAGCGGCCGGTCCCCGTCGTCGCGTTCAGGGACAGCATGAACAGGGCGAGCAAAAGCCCAGCGAGAAGGGTGAAGAGGGGTCCGGAGCGCTTCATTTGGAGCCTCCCCCGAGGCGCGGCGGTCGCCGGCCCGCAGTTGCGGAGCCTCCATGCAAGCGGACGGGTGCACCGGCGTCCAGGGGGTGGACGGTCCCAAAACGGGACACTGCGGTCGCAGCGGTCCCAAGTGGCGGTGCTGGGCGGTTCGGGTGACATTTGGACTGTCCGAGGTTCCCGGCGCCCCCGCGCGGGCACCGGGCCCGGCCGCACTCTCGAAAGGCGTGACATGGCGGGCAATGATCCTCTTGGTGACCTTCTCGGCAGCCTCCTCGGCGGAGGCAAGCAGGGCGGTTCCGGCGGTGGTGGCGGGGGCGGCGGAATTCTGGCCGCGCTGCTCAGCGCGTTCATGAACAAGGGCGGAAGCGGCGGCAGTCACCCGCTCTCCGGTCTGCTCGAGCAGTTCAACAAGGCCGGGCTCGCCGACGAGAGCCAGTCCTGGGTCAAGCAGGGCGAGAACCAGCAGGTGACCGGCGCCCAGGTCCAGCAGGCCCTGCCCGACGAGACCCTCCAGGAGGTGGCGCAGAAGGTCGGCGTCAGCCCTGAGCAAGCCGCGAACGAGATCGCTCAGGTGCTGCCCCAGGCGGTCGACCAGCTGACGCCCCAAGGGCAGGTTCCCGCCGAGTCCATCGAGGACCTGATGCGCAAGCAGGGCCTCTGACCCGGCCGCACCGCCCCGCACCGTGCACGGAGCCCGTCTCGGCAGACGGGCCCCGTGCACTGTTGTGTACGCGACTGACTACTGTGTATTGCGACTTACTACGCTTGGCGCTTGCACGAGATCGCACGCCTGCACGAGACCGCACCGGTCCGGTCCGCACCAGACCGCATACGGTTCCGCACCGAATCACCCCGGGCAGAGCCGCATATCCGACCCACCGCGCAGCGAGGACATCCACAGTGAGAACCGCCGCCGTCCACGGGACCGGCCTGATCGGTACCTCCGTCGCCCTGGCGCTCGCGAGTCGCGGTGTCACCGTGCACCTCGTCGACCACGACCCGGAGCAGGCCCGTACGGCCGCCGCGCTCGGAGCGGGCACCGACGCCGCCCCCGAGGGTCCGGTCGACCTCGTCGTGGTCGCCGTGCCGCCGGCGCACGTGGCGTCGACCCTCGCCGAGGTGATGGGGCGCGGCGTCGGCCGTGGCTACATCGACGTGGCCAGCGTGAAGGGCGGGCCGCGGCGCGAACTGGAGGCGCTCGGGCTCGATCTGAGCTCCTACATCGGTACGCATCCGATGTCGGGCCGCGAGCGTTCGGGCCCGCTGGCCGGGACCGCCGACCTCTTCGAGGGGCGGCCCTGGGTGCTCACGCCGACCCGGGACACCGACACCGAGGTGCTGAACCTCGCCCTCGAACTGGTCGCGCTCTGCCGGGCCGTGCCCGTCGTCATGGAGGCGGACGCCCACGACCGGGCCGTCGCGCTCGTCTCGCACATGCCGCATCTGGTGTCCAGCATGGTCGCGGCCCGGCTCCAGGACGCCGAGGAGACGGCTGTACGTCTGTGCGGTCAGGGCATCCGCGATGTCACGCGGATCGCCGCGTCCGATCCCCGGATGTGGATCGACATCCTCTCGGCCAACCCCGGGCCGGTCGCCGAGCTGCTCGCCGCGGTCTCCGCCGACCTGGACGAGACGGTCGAGGCGCTGCGGGCGCTGCAGTCCTCGGACGAGGACAAGCGCCGCCTTGGCGCCGCCGGGATCGAGGATGTGCTGCGGCGGGGCAATGCGGGGCAGGTGCGGGTGCCGGGCAAGCACGGGTCGGCGCCGACCGCGTACGAGATCGTGGCCGTGCTCATCGACGACCAGCCCGGGCAGCTGGCTCGCATCTTCGGCGATGCGGATCGGGCCGGGGTCAACATCGAGGATGTGCGCATCGAGCATGCGACGGGGCAGCAGGCGGGGCTTGTGCAGTTGATGGTGGAGCCTGCGGCTGCGGCCCGCTTGAGCGCGGCGCTGCGGGAGCGGGGCTGGGCCATTCGGCAATAGCTTGCCGTGGCTTTGGCCCTCGCTCTGTTGTGGCTGGGCCGGGTTCGTCCGGCCCTGTCGTGGCTGGGGTCGCGGGGGCGCTGCCCCCGGGCCCCCGGTCCTTGCCGGACGGGCTGTCTTTTGCCCCTCCCCGCCCCTTCCCTAGATCCTGCGGAGCTTGGGGGCGGGTGGGGGATCGGGGATCCGGGTGGGTGGCTGGCCGTTCGAGATCGGGGGCTGCGCCCCCTGACCCCCCATCGCGCTTCGCGCTCGTCCTCAAACGCCGGACGGGCTGGATGAATCGGGCCGGGGCTGATCCGGAGGCCCGTGGAATGGGCGGCTCGCGCGAGCCAGTAACCTTGTCCGGGGCTATTTCTCGCCCCATACCGCAGACCCGTGACCAGGAAGGTGCTTGCCACCGTGGAAACCGCCGCCCCCTCGGCAGTGATTGTCGCCATCGACGGCCCCTCCGGCACGGGCAAGTCCAGCACCTCCAAGGCCGTGGCCGAGCAGCTCGGGCTCAGCTACCTGGACACCGGGGCCCAGTACCGGGCGATCACCTGGTGGATGGTCCACAACGGGATCGACATCACGGATCCGTCGGCCATCGCCGCCGCCGCGGGCAAGCCGGAGATCCTCTCGGGTACCGACCCGGCCGGCCCCACCATCACCGTCGACGGTACGGACGTGGCGGGCCCCATCCGTACCCAGGAGGTCACCTCCAAGGTCAGCGCGGTGAGTGCGGTGCCCGAGGTGCGTACCCGGATCACCGAGCTGCAGCGTTCGATCGCCGCCGGCGCCGAGCGGGGCATCGTCGTCGAGGGGCGGGACATCGGTACGACCGTGCTGCCCGACGCCGACCTCAAGGTCTTCCTCACCGCCTCGCCGGAGGCCCGCGCCGCCCGCCGCAGCGGTGAGCTCAAGGGCGCCGACGTCAACGCCACCCGTGAGGCCCTGCTCAAGCGGGACGCCGCCGACTCCGGCCGCAAGACCTCGCCGCTCGCCAAGGCGGACGACGCGGTCGAGGTCGACACCAGCGACCTCACGCTGCAGCAGGTCATCGAGTGCGTCGTGACCCTGGTCGAGGAGAAGCGGGCCGCGAAGTGACCGAGCCCGCCACAGCGCCCTCCGAGCGGGGTGCGGAGGTCGGCCGCCGGATCGGGGTCGGCCTCATGTATGGCTTCTGGAAGCCGCGCGTGCTCGGCGCCTGGAAGGTGCCGGCCGCCGGACCTGTCATCCTTGCGGTGAACCACACCCACGGCCTCGACGGTCCCATGCTGATGGGCACCGCGCCCCGGCCGGTGCACTTCCTGATCAAGAAGGAAGCGTTCGTCGGGCCGCTCGACCCGTTCCTGCGGGGCATCGGCCAGCTGAAAGTGGACCGTGAGACCACCGATCGCACGGCCATCACGGACACGCTGGCGGTTCTGCAGAACGGCGGCGTGCTCGGAATCTTTCCCGAGGGCACCCGGGGCGAGGGAGACTTCGCCTCGCTGCGGGCCGGGCTCGCGTACTTCGCGGTGCGCTCCGGGGCGCTGATCGTTCCGGTGGCCGTGCTGGGAAGCGCGGAGCGTCGCGGACGGTTGATAAAGGGGCTGCCGCCCCTGCGCAGCCGCGTGGACGTCGTCTTCGGGGACGCCTTCGAGGCCGGGGACGGCAGCGGGCGGCGTACCCGCAAGGCACTCGACGAGGCGACGGTGCGGATCCAGGAGCGGCTCACCGGCCACCTGGAAAACGCCAGGCGCCTCACCGGGCGCTGAGCGAGACTTCTCAGTGGCGGGGCTTTTGCGCCGCTTCAGCAGTTCAGTAGTGGATCGTGATCTGCACGGTCCATCGATGATGACGATGACAGAGGTACGACTTCATGAACGACCAGACCCCCGCCGCTGAGGGCGCCGGCGAGCACGAGCACGGTGCGCTTGGCGATGCCGAGTACGCGGAGTTCATGGAGCTCGCCGCGCAGGAGGGCTTCGACCTCGAGGACGTCGAGGGCGCGATCGGCGAGGCCGGTCACGGCCCGCTGCCCGTCCTCGCCGTCGTCGGCCGCCCGAACGTCGGCAAGTCGACCCTGGTGAACCGCATCATCGGTCGCCGCGAGGCCGTCGTCGAGGACAAGCCCGGCGTCACCCGCGACCGCGTCACCTATGAGGCCGAATGGGCCGGCCGCCGCTTCAAGCTCGTCGACACCGGCGGCTGGGAGCAGGACGTGCTCGGCATCGACGCGGCCGTGGCCGCCCAGGCCGAGTACGCCATCGAGACCGCCGACGCCGTGGTCTTCGTCGTGGACTCCACGGTCGGTGTGACCGACACCGACGAGGCCGTCGTACGGCTGCTCCGCAAGGCCAAGAAGCCCGTGGTGCTCTGCGCCAACAAGGTCGACGGCCAGAGCGGCGAGGCCGACGCCACCGCCCTGTGGTCCCTCGGCATCGGCCAGCCGTGGCCGGTCTCCTCGCTGCACGGCCGCGGCACCGGCGACATGCTGGACGCCGTCCTGGAGGCGCTGCCCGAGGCGCCGATGCAGACCTTCGGCGGCGCCGGCATCGGCGGCCCCCGCCGGATCGCGCTCATCGGCCGTCCGAACGTCGGCAAGTCGTCCCTCCTGAACAAGGTGGCGAACGAGGAGCGCGTCGTCGTGAACGAGCTCGCGGGCACCACCCGTGACCCGGTCGACGAGCTCATCGAACTCGGCGGTGTCACCTGGAAGTTCGTGGACACCGCGGGCATCCGCAAGCGCGTCCACCTGCAGCAGGGCGCCGACTACTACGCCTCCCTGCGCACCGCGGCCGCGGTCGAGAAGGCCGAGGTCGCGGTCATCCTGATCGATGCCAGCGACAGCATCAGCATCCAGGACCAGCGCATCGTCACCATGGCCGTCGAGGCCGGCCGGGCGATCGTCCTCGCGTACAACAAGTGGGACACCCTCGACGAGGAGCGTCGCTACTACCTGGAGAGGGAGATCGAGACCGAGCTCCAGCAGGTCGCCTGGGCGCCGCGGGTCAACATCTCGGCGCGCACCGGGCGCCACATGGAGAAGCTGGTCCCCGGGATCGAGACGGCCCTGGCGGGCTGGGAGACGCGCGTGCCGACCGGCCGCCTCAACGCCTTCCTCGGCGAGCTGGTCGCGTCCCACCCGCACCCGGTCCGCAGCGGCAAGCAGCCCCGCATCCTCTTCGGCACCCAGGCGGGCACCAAGCCGCCGCGGTTCGTGCTCTTCTCCTCCGGCTTCATCGAGGCCGGCTACCGGCGCTTCGTGGAGCGCCGTCTGCGCGAGGAGTTCGGCTTCGAGGGCACCCCGATCCACATCTCGGTGCGGGTGCGCGAGAAGCGCGGCGCGAACAAGAGCGGCAAGAAGAAGTAGCCACGCCGGCCGGACAACCGGCCGGACGTCGAACGCCCCGGCGGCGCCGCATCGGCGCTGTCGGGGCGTTCTGTGTTCTTGTGCGGGCCTTCAGCGTTCCCTGCGTGGCCCCGGCGGCAGCGCGGCCGGGAAGTGCCCGGTGCCGTGCTGCTGGGGGGCGGGGTGCCAGCCGTTGTGGCCCGAGGTGTCGGGCGGGGGCCGGTGCACCGGGTGCTGCGGGGTGTGGTGGTGCGTGCCGTACCCGGTGCCGAAGGCATCGAAGGCGTTGAACCCCAGCTCGTCCTCGCCGCTGCGGTCGCCGGGCAGTGCCTTGAAGGATCTGCGCCACTCCGCGTACAGCTCGTCGTAGATCGGAGTGGCCGAGCGGCCCGCTGAGGGGTCCCTGGCCGGACGCATGGAGGGGATCTGGTGGCGCGAAGGGTCGTATGACGGCACGTATGTGCCAACGACACCAGACCCCCCTCGGATGCGGGGCGTTTTTATGGCACTCCGTCAGGTGCGCCGTGGTGCGCGCCGGTGCTGCCTCATATGGGCTTGTCCGTAGGGAAGTTGGGCGTGCGGCAGCTGCGCCCGGCGTGCGGCATCCGGTCGTACGCCGGACGCATCCAGGTGTACGGCGGCTCGTCGTACGCCATCCGTATCCGGTCGTACGTCCCCTCGTCGTACGACGTCCGCAGCCGGTCGTACGTCCCCTCGGCTGTCGGCCGTACGCTCCCTCAGGTGCCGGCGAGCGGCAGCGCGGCCGCCACCAACTGGCCGCCGGCGGCCGCCTTGTCGAGGGCGTCACGCAGCAGGTCCTCGCGCGGCTGGCGGCCGACCACGCCGACCGGGACCGCGAAGATGAGGACCGTGCTGGTCTTGTTGGCCGCGGCGCGCCAGCCGTCGGTGACGGGCAGCGGCTGGTGCGCCTGCCACCAGGCGACCGAGCCCGAGCCGTTGTTCCCGGGCTGGAGCACCGCGTGCAGCCGGCCCATGGCGAGCAGCACGGACCAGCCGGGCAGCGCGGACGGCGCAGCCTTGAGCTCGGTGACCGGCATGAAGCCCTGCTCGATGAGGAGCGGCAGGAAGTCGTCGTCGCCGCCTGTCGTGCCGGGGCGGGCGATGGGGCCGGTCGGCTCGACGACGAGCGCGGGGTGCAGCTCGCCCTCGAGCAGTACGAGGCCGCTGGTCACGCCGAGCACGGCCTGCCGGGGCGCGCTCTGCCCGTCGTCGCCTTCCTCGCCGGTGATGGAGCGGACGGCTCCGGCCAGCTGCTCCTCGGCGACCTCGACCACCTGGGAGGGCAGACAGGTGGCGTGGGCGAAGGCGAGGACCGCGGTCTCGTCGCCGACGAACAGCACGGTGCTGGTGCGCTCCTGGCCGCTGTCGCCGGGGGTGCGGCAGGAGGTGCAGTCGTAGCTGCCCGGGGAGCTGTCACCGGTGAGCAGTCGGTCGGCCTCTTCGTCGCCGATCTCGGCGCGTACGTCGTCGCTGACGTCGAGCAAGCGCTGCACGGGTGACTCCTCGGAAATCGGTGCGTCGCGGGCGCCGGGGGGTTCCCGGCCCATGAAGGGTTCAACGGGTGACCCGTGGCGCAAGTCACGCCGGGCAGCGAACGGAATTGAACCATCCGACGCGGAGCGTGAGATGAGCGGCGGAATCCCTCACTCCATGGCAACTCGTGCTGCGTACAAGGAAGTTGAGTCGGTGAGCTGAGTCACAGATCGCCAGGACGACAGGTCGACAAATGGCGAAATCAGCTAATGAAGTGGGTGTCCTGAAAAAGCCGTTACTTCAGGTAACAGGCAACTGGCCTGGAATGACAAGGAGTTGGTTGATATCGGGGCAGTCGGGTCCCTAGATTCCAACGCCGTGTGCAACGAGCACCGCTCGGGTACGTCCGCCGGCCGCACCAAAGCCAGCACGTTGCAGCGCCACCTCCGGCGGACGGGGGTGCCACGGAATGCCCGCGCCGGACGCGTGGGAGCCGCGGCGCCCAGGGGGAGCCCGGGTCCTTCGAGAGGGAAATTCATGTCCGCACGTCCCAAGTGCAGTCGTGAGGCAGCAGTACTCGCCGGGGCGGCACTGCTCGCCCCGCTCGGCCTGTTGGCCGCAGGCGGGCAAGCCGCAGCAGCCGACAGCGGAGTCTGGGACCGCATCGCGAAGTGCGAGAGCGGCGGCAACTGGCACATCAACACCGGGAACGGCTACTACGGCGGCCTGCAGTTCAGCGCCTCCACCTGGCGCGCGTACGGCGGTGGCGCCTATGCGCCGACCGCCGACCGGGCCGGCAAGGGCCAGCAGATAGCCATCGCCACCAAGGTCCAGCGCGCGCAGGGCTGGGGCGCCTGGCCCACCTGCTCGGCCCGGGCCGGCGCGTACGGCAGCGCACCGTCCACCGGATCTTCCGGCGGCTCGGCCCCCGCCGCGCCCAAGGCCGGGACCAAGGCCAAGACCGAGCGCGACAAGAGCCACACCGACCGGGGCGTGTCCCGCGGTGACTACACGGTCAAGCGGGGAGACACCCTGAGCTCCATCGCCGCCGGGCACCACACCGCCTGGCGGAAGATCTACCACGCCAACAAGGCCGAGATCGGGGGCAACCCGAACATGATCCTGCCGGGGCAGCGCCTGGACCTCTGAGCGCGGCCCGTCCGTGACCACGGCCCGCTCGCCCCAGTGGGCCCACCTGCCCCACCCGGTCGTCCGACCGGGTGGGGCTCGCCCGTACCGGGCGCGGCAGGGCGCCCGGTACGGGCCGAGCTGATTAGCGTGACGCGATGTCCGTCATGACGCACACCCGCGCCTGGTTCGTGACCCTGCTGGCAGCCGGGCTCTCCCTGCTCGCCGCACAGAGCGGCGCGTACGCCGCCGCCCCACCACCCCCCGCACCGGCCCCCGTGTCCGCCGCGGCGGGTCCCGGATCGGCTTCGGTGGGTCCCGCGTCCGACTCCGCCGCCCCCGCCTACTACGAGGCCACCGTCGACTGCTCGGCCGGGCGCCGGCCGTGGAGCTGCCTCGCCGAGTGCGAGAGCAGCGGTCGCTGGCACATCGCCACCGGCAACGGCTACTACGGCGGGCTGCAGTTCTGGCAGCCCACGTGGGAGGAGCACGGCGGTCTCGTCTACGCCCCGCGCGCCGACCTCGCCACCCGCGAGGAGCAGATCAAGGTCGCCGAGGCCGTCCTGCGCAACCAGGGCTGGGAGGCCTGGCCGGTCTGCTCGAAGCTCTACCGGCTCGACCAGCCGGCATCCGCCCTGCCGGCCAAGCTGCCCGCCAGGCCGAAGCCGCCGGTCGCGCCCAAGCCGCAGGACGGGCGGAGGCTGCACACGGTCAAGCCGGGCGAGACGCTCAGCGCGATCGCCCAGCGGTACCGGGTCAAGGGCGGCTGGTACGCGCTCTACCAGGCCAACCGCCTGATGATCGGCGCCCACCCGGACCGGCTCAATGTCGGAACCCTGCTGATCATTCCGCCGAAGTCGGCGCCCGCCCCGGCCGCCGAAACTCCGCAGCCTCGCCGCTGAACACCACGGCGCCGCGCCGCAGTTCGTGCACGACGACCGGGCGGGCGCCGGTGCGCAGCCCGGGCGGCAGGCGCTGCTCGGCGACCACGACGGTGGCGTCGAGGCCGCCGAGGAGTTCGTACGTACGTGCCGTGACGGCCGGCGACATGCCCTGCGACGGCTCGTCGACGAGCACCACGCGCGCGTGCGACAGCAGGGCGCGGGACAGGGCCAGCATCCGCTGCTCGCCGCCGGAGAGGGTCCCGGCACGGCGGCCGAGCAGCGGGCCCAGCTGAGGGTAGGCGCTCAGCGCGTCGGCGAAGTCGGCGTGCGGTGCGGCGAGTTCAAGGTTCTCGGCGACGGTCAGCGAGCCGAACACCGCCTGCCGGTCCGGGATGAAGGCGAGGCCGCGGCGGGCGCGTTCGTGGGCCGGCAGCCGTGTCACGTCCCGGCCGCGCCACAGCACGCTCCCCTCCGCGACCCGGACCGTCCCGGCGAGGGCGCGCAGGGCGGTCGTACGGCCCGCGCCGTTGCGTCCGAGGAGGACGGTCACGCCGGGGTGCGGGGCGGCGAGAGAGACGCCGTGCAGCGCCTCCAGGGGGCCGTAGCGCACGCGTGCGTGGCGCAGCTCTATCTCGGCGCTCATGATCCGGCCGCCGGTTCGGGTGTTTCGAGGCTGTCGAGTACGTGGCCCGGGGGGCCGGAGGCGACGATGCGGCCCGCCGCCATCACATGGACGGTGTCGGCGAGGTCGGCCACCAGGTCGAGGTCGTGCTCGACGATGAGGAGGGCCATGCCGTCCGCGGCGAGTGCCTTCAATACGCGGGCGAGCGCGGCCACTTCCGCCGTGTCGAGGCCCGCGGCCGGTTCGTCCAGGAGCAGCACGTGCGGGCCGCCTGCGAGGGCGCGGCCGAGTTCGACGCGGCGGAGGGTGCCGGTGGGGAGGTTTGCGGCGGGTCTTCTCCGCACCGGCCCGTCCAGTCCGAGCAGCCGTAGCGTGCGGTCGACTGCCGCGGGGTCGCGTACGCGGCCCTGCTCGGCCCCTACCTGTACGTTCTCGGCGACCGTCAACGAGGGGAACACCGCGAGCTGTTGGAAGGTTCGTCCGATGCCGAGCCGGGTTCTGCGGTGGGCCGGTAGGCGGGTGATGTCTCTGCCGCCGAACTCCACTCGCCCCTTGTCGGGGCGGACCGTTCCGGCGAGGCAGTGGAAGAGGGTGCTTTTGCCTGCGCCGTTGGGGCCTACCACTGCGGTGATTTGGCCCGGGGTGATGTCGAGGTCGACGCTGTCGAGGGCCTTGAACTCGTCGTAGGTGACCGTGGCTTGTCGGGCGCGTAGGGGGGATTTCGGCTTATTTGGTCCCCTCCCCGCCCCTTCCCGTAAGGCTGCGCCGCCTTCCGCCCTGCGGGCGGTGTCCTCAAGCGCCGGACGGGCTGATTCATGGGCGGAGGTGGCCTCAAGTGTGGGGCGGGCTGATGGGTGGGCGGAGGTGGCCTCAAGTGTGGGGCGGGCTGATGGGTGGGCAAGGGTGTACTCAAACGCCGGACGGGCTGATTGGGCCACGCGCTCCCGTGCCTCCAGCCCCAACTGCGTGAGCTGCGCTGCCCGCCTGGGCCGTAGCCTTTCCAGCGCCGCCTTCAAGGCCTCGTACGGCCCCCCGGGGAACCGCCCGATCAGCACCGCCAGTACCCCGATCACCGCCGCCGCGACTCCGCCGCGTGTCCCCGCGTCCAGGCCCACCAGGAGCGCGGCCGCTGCCAGGGCGCCGAGGAGCGAGTCGGAGCCGAGGACCACCACCGCGGCGAACCAGAGGAGGCCGCGTACCGGGTCGTATGCCGTCGGGTCGAAGGCGCGCAGGCCCATGCCGAGCATGCCGCCGCCCAGGGCCGCCAGGGCCGCCCCGGCCACGAACGCCCCGACCTTCAGGCGGGGGACCGGCACGCCGGAGGCCACCGCGCCCGACTCGTGGTCGCGCATCGCCGCGAGGGCGCGGCCGGTGCGGCCCCGGCGCAGCGCGACGACCACGAGCAACGCGCCTGCGAGGAGGGCGAGTTCGAGGACGTAGTACGCGCGGTCGCCGGCGAAGCCCGCCGGGCGGTCGAGGCCGAGGCCCGACGTCGCGTACGGCTGCGCGAAGACGAAGCGGCTCACCCCGACCCCGACCGCGAAGGTCGCCAGTGCGAGGGCCAGGCCGTGCCGGCTGATCGCGGGCCAGCCGGTGAGCAGGCCGAGGGGTGCGACGAGGAGGACCGCGACGCCGAGCGCCACCAGCGTCGGAAGCTGGGGCAGCCCCGGGAAGCCGCCCGCCGCGAGCAGCGCCGTGAAGAGCGCGCCGAGACCCGCGTACGCCGCCTGCCCGAGCGAGATCTGCCCGCCCCGGCCGGTCACCACGACCAGCGAGAGCAGCACCACCGCGAGGGCCGGGACTTGTACGGAGGTGTGCAGGTCGGAGCCCGCGAAGCCGAGGGGGAGCAGGAACAGGACGCCCGCCACGAGCCACGCGCCCGGCGGTGTGCGCACGCGGGCCGTGGCCGTACGGGGCAGCGCGTCCCGGCCGACGCCGTACCCGGGTCCCGGCAGCACGAGCGCGGAGACGAGCAGCGCCACCACGAAGAGGTTCGCGCCCACCGCCTGGAGCAGCGGCTCGGCCCAGCCGGAGGGGTGCAGTCGGGTCAACTGGCTCTGGACCACGCCGATTCCGAGCGCCACCGTCACCGCGATCGGCAGGCTGCTCATGCCCGCGCCCACGGCGACCGCGATCACCTCCATGACGAGGAGAGGGAGGCCGTACGGGTCGAGACGTACGTACGAAGCGAGCAGGACGCCCGTCAGGCCCGCCGTGAACGAGCCGAACGCCCAGCCCGCGGACGCCACCCGGTCCGCGTCGATCCCGCCGAGCACCGCGAGCCGGCGATTGTCGACGACGGCCCGCAGTTCACCGCCGAACCGGGTCCAGCGCGTCACCGCCCCCACTCCCGCCGCCAGCACGAGTACCACCGCGAGCTGCCCCCACGGATCGGCGGCCGGGATCAGCTCGGGGGCGTCGGAGCGTGCCCCCTGCCCCCACAGCAGGGCCGCGCCGCCGACCAGGAGCACGAACACCCCGATGGAGGCGACCAGGGTCTGCGCGGGATCGCTGCCGAGCACCGAGAGGGGCCGGAACACGGCCCGTTCCAGGATCAGTCCGATGCCCGGCGCCACGACGACCAGCGTGACGAGCGCCGCCGGCCACAGCGGCCAGCCCCACTCGACGGTCAACTGCCGCAGCAGGTACGCGCACACCATCGCGACCGCGCCGTGCGCGAAGTTGAGCACGCCGGTAGCGCGGTACGTGACGATCAGGCCGATGCCGGTGAGCGCGGCCGCGCTGCCGATCGCGAGTCCGGCGAGCGTGAGGTCGTACGTCAGGGAGGACATGTCAGGGGCCCGGCGACGGGTGGGCCGAATTCGGCGGCTCCTGGGGCGAGTTGGCGGACGGTTCGCAGATGGGGCAGGGGCTCAGCTCCGCGCGGGCGTGCGCGTCGGCCGGCAGCGCCTCCGGCTTTCCGGCGACGAGCGGGCAGTCCGCCCGGTGCCACAGCGTGCCGCCGGGCACGAGCAGCAGCTCGTCGCTGGTCGCGAGGGGCGCGGCGGCGTGCTCGCCGGCCGGACCGGCGAGCGGCTCCGCGGCGACGAGCAGGGCGTGCAACTCCGCCACGCGGGCGGCCGCGAGGGAGCTTTGGCCCTGGGCCAGCAGCACGGCCCCGGCGATGATGAGGGCGACCCCGGGCAGCGTGCACGACGCGAGATAGGGCACCTGCCGCTCGGCGAACCGCTCGCCCGAGACGCCGTACCAGCCAATGACGCAGAGCACCGCCCCGACGGCCAGAGCGGCCGGGCCCGCCCACAGGAACGGGTGCACAGTGCGCAGTCGAGCAGTCCGCATCCGGGGCTCCCTGAGGAATGGGGTGCGTGTCCGTTCACGACGAAGTCGCTTCAGCCACGCGACTGTTCAAGTCTGTTCATGTCATCAGGTACGTGACTGTTCATGTCAGCCGATCGCTTGCACTATGCCTTCTGGAGGCTGAGCCTGAAAGCTTCCGGTAGCTGACCCTGAAATGCACCGGGCGCTCGAGACCCGGTCCGACACCCGGTGGTGAGCAGATGGTCCGCGGGAGCAGCCCCAGGCGGGGCAAGGCACGGATTGCGGCGTGGGCGGCCGTCGCAGTCCTGATGACGGGATCGGCCGCCGCGTGCGGTGACGACAGCGGCGGAGGCGGCGACAGCCCACCGCCCACTCCGTCCCAGGAAAAGACGACGAGCGCGCCGGCACCCGACCCCACCTCCTCCGCGCCCGCCGCGGGCGGCGCTCCGAAGGACGCCGCGAAGGCCGAGAAGGAGATCAAGAAGAACTGGCAGGACTTCTTCGATCCCAAGGTGAAGCTGGCGGACAAGCCGGACCTCCTCGAGAACGGCGACAAGATGGGCGACGTCATCAAGGGCTTCAGCGGCGACGAACGCGGCAAGCAGGTGACGGCCGAGGTGGTCGACGTGGAGTTCACCTCGGCCGAGGAGGCCAAGGTCACCTACGCGCTCGCGCTCAAGGGAGCCACCGTGCTGCCGAAGGCCGACGGCGTCGCCGTGCTGCAGGACGGCACCTGGAAGGTGTCGGTCAAAACGCTGTGCGGCCTCATCGCGATGAGCGGCGACACCTCGCCGGGTCCGGGCTGCACGACCTGATGCGCCCCCGGGCCGCGGTCACGGGACTGCTCGTCGTCCTGCCGATGGCCTTGACCGCGGCCTGCGGCAGCCGCCTCCCGGAGAGCGACTTCACCGACCGGCCCACCGGTCCCGCGCCCCCGGCGAGCACCGAGCCGCTGCGCGTCGGCATCGTCCTGAGCGAGACCAGCCCGGTGGGCGGCGAGACGTTCACCGGGCCCCGCGACGGCGTCAAGGCGTACTTCGATCGACTGAACGCGAAGGGCGGCATCGAGGGCCGCAAGGTCGAGGTGCACACCTGCGACGACGGCGGCAGCGGCGTCGGCAACAACGAATGCGTGCACAAGCTGATCGACGAGCAGAAGGTCGTGGCACTGGTGGCCACCGCCTCCCTCGACTACGCGGGCGCCCCCCAGGTCGCCCGCGCGGGCGTGCCCGACATCGGCGGACAGCCCATCGGTCCCGCGTACGACACCTATCCGCACCTCTACTCGATCTACGGCAGCCTCGCCCCGCGCAAGGGCGGCAAGCCGGGCTGGGACGGCAAGCAGTACGGCGGGACGGAGATCTACCGCTACTTCAAGCGCGAGCACGGGGCGCGCACGGCCGCGGTCGTCTCCTACAACCAGTCTGCGTCCGCCTCCTACGCCCGTCTGGTCACGGACGGCCTCAAGGCCGAGGGCTACAAGGTCGTGAACGAGCAGGTCGACTTCGCGCTGCCCAACTTCCGTGCCGCGGCCGCCGACTTGAAGGAGCAGGGCGCCGATCTGGTCTTCGACGCCATGGACACGCACGGCAATGCCCAGCTGTGCAAGGCGATGGACGACGCAGGGGTGAGCGTCACCGCCAAGGTCACCAACGCCCAGAACTGGACGTCCACGGTCGCCGACGACTACAAGGACGCGCCGCGCTGCCGGAACGCGCTGTGGGTGACGGGGGCGTCCCGCAACTACGAGGACGTGGACCACCCGGCGGTCAAGGAGTTCCGCGACGCGGTGGACGCGGCCGAGGGCGGGGACCGGGTCTCGCAGTGGGAGCTGGAGGGGTGGGCCGCGGCCATGTGGTTCACGGACGCCGCGAAGTCCTGCCTGAAGGAGGAAAGCGACGTCACGCGCGCGTGCGTCGACCGTTTCATGAGCAGCGGCAAGCCGTATACGGCCCGCGGTCTGCTGCTCCCGGTCGTCTTCGAGCAGCGCCCCGAGCCGCCGGAGACCCGGCGCACCTGCCTGTCCGTGGCACGCTGGAAGGACGGGGACGGATGGGTCGGACAGGGCGAAATGAACGACACCTGCTTCGACGTTCCGCAGCTTCCTTATGGGCCCTGATGCAGTTGAGTGCGATTGAGTTCCCCATTCCGCCTACCAATCGCGCAACTGTTCTGAAACAAGATGATGATGCCACCCAACCTTCTGCATCGAGGCGCTGTCTAACCTTCTGGTAGGGGACGAGACCGACGTTCCGCAGGGAAGCGCCAGATACGGGGGGATACGGGGACGCATGCATATCTCTTTTTTGATTCACAACGCGTACGGGATCGGGGGAACGATCCGGACCACGTACAACCTCGCCAACACGCTGGCGGAGCAGCACGACGTGGAGATCGTCTCGGTGCTCAGGCACCGTGACGAGCCGGTGTTCCAGCCGGACCCGCGGGTCCGGCTGCGCCACCTCGTCGACATCCGCAAGGGCACCGAGGGGTACGAGGGCGACGATCCGGCGTACACCACCCCGGCGCGTGTGTTTCCCAAGTCCGAAGGCCGTTACGAGCAGTACAGCGCGCTCACCGACGCCCGCATCGCCGACCACCTTGCGAGCGTCGACGCGGACGTCGTCGTCGGAACCCGGCCCGGGATCAACGTCCACCTCGCCAAGCAGACGAGGCGCGGCCCGATCCGGGTGGGCCAGGAGCACCTCACCCTGGACAGTCACAACAAGGCCCTGCGCAACCAGCTGCGCAGCGTCTACCCCCGGCTGGACGCGCTGACCACGACGACGGACGCCGACGCCGAGGCGTACCGCAACAAGATGCGGCTGCCCGGCGTGCGCATCCAGGCCGTGCCGAACTCCGTGCCCGAGCCCGGCATCGCCCCCTCGGACGGCTCCGGCAAATGGGTCGTGGCGGCCGGCCGGCTCGCCCCAGTCAAGCGGTACGACCTGCTGATCAGGGCCTTCGACCAGGTGCGCGCCGAGCGCCCCGACTGGCGGCTGCGGATCTACGGCGGCGGCAAGCAGAAGGACAAGCTGCGCGCCCTGATCGACGAGCTCGGCCTCTACAACCACGTCTACCTGATGGGCCCCGCGCACCCCATCGACCCGGAGTGGGCCAAGGGCTCCATCGCCGCGGTCACCTCCAGCCTGGAGTCCTTCGGGATGACCATCGTCGAGGCGATGCGCTGCGGCCTGCCGGTGGTCTCCACCGACTGCCCGCACGGCCCCGGCGAGATCATCGACGACGGCGTCGACGGCAGGCTCGTCCCGGTCGGCCAGGTCGACGGCATCGCCGGCGGCCTCCTCGAACTGATCAACAACGACGATCTGCGCGGACAGATGGCACAGGCGGCCCTCAAGGGCTCCGAGCGCTTCGACCCGGCCCGGATCGCCGGGCACTACGAGTCGCTCTTCGCCGACCTCGCCACCAGCGGCCGCCGGGCCGGCGCCCTCGGCCGGATGCGCGGCTCGCTGCACCGCACGCGCGGCGCGCTCCTCGGCGGTGCCTACGCCGTGCGGGACGCCGGCCGCACCCTGTCGAAGGGGCGTGCGGCGTGACCGCCCTGCTGCCCCCGCCCGCCGACCCCGCCCCGGAGTTCCCCGTGGCCCCCTTGCCGACCAGCGCCGACTGCGCCGCCGACACCGCGGGCGGCCTCACCTTCGACCTGGCCGACCCGGGCCTGCCCGGCGCCGCCCACCTGCGCCTGCACCGGCGCGAGTCGGGCCAGGAGGTGCGGCTGCCGCTGACCCCGGCCGGGGACGGACGGCTGCGCGCCGTGCTGCCCAGCAGCGTCGCCCTGCCCGAGGGGCGCTGGGACGTGTACGCGGAGCAGGCCGACGGCAGCTCCGAGCGCCTGGTGCCCGGCTTGAACGACCTGCGCGCGCTGGTCGACCGGGCGCCCGGTGAGGCCCGCGACCACGTCGCCGTACGCATCCCGTACGCCACCAAGCACGGCAACCTCACGGTGCGCGCCTGGCACCGCGCCCCGCACGCCGAGGCCGGCGAGCTGTGCATCGAGGAGGCGGCCCTGACGGTCCGCGGCCGGGTCTACGGGGCCGCGCTCACCGCCGGTGCGTACGCCGAGGCGCGCAGCCGCAAGGAGGCCGGCCTCGCGCGCCGCGCCGAACTGACCGCGGAGGGCGCCGAGTTCGCCTTCACGGTGGACTACGCGGCCCTCGCCGCGCAGGGCGGCACCTGGGACCTGTGGCTGCGCCCGGCGGGCGAGCAGGGCCCCGAGGTGCGGGTGGCCCGGCTGCTCGACGACGTCGTCGACAAGAAGCCGATCTTCACCTATCCCGCGGCGGTCCTGGTCGGGCAGGACGGCCCGGTGCAGGCCGGGCCGTACTACACGATGGACAACGACCTGTCGGTGCAGATCGCCGAGGTCCCGGAAGCCTAGGGCACTGCTGGTGCAGGCCTCCGGGACCCCGAGGTCAGCGCAGGGTGTCGAAGAACTCCCGGATGTCCCCGATCAGTTGCGCGGGGGCTTCCAGGGCGGCGAAGTGTCCGCCCTGCTCGAACTCGGTCCAGCGGACGATGTTGTTGACCTGCTCGCCCCAGCGACGGATCGCCGGGTCCCCGTGGAACGTGGCGACTCCGGTGGGGACGGGGGAGGGGGCGCCCGGGAACCAGTCGAGGTTGTGCGTGTTCTCGTAGTAGATCCGCGCCGAGGAGCCGCCGGTGGCGGTCAGCCAGTAGAACATCACGTTGGTGAGCAGAGCGTCGCGGTCGACGGCGTCCTCGGGCAACTGCGCCGACTCGTGCGTCCACTCCTTGAACTTCTCGATGATCCAGGCGAGTTGGCCGACGGGGGAGTCGGTGAGGCCGTACGAGAGGGTCTGCGGGCGGGTGGACTGCAGCTTGTTGTAGCCGAAGCCGTCGCCGGTGAACCAGGCGATGAGGTCGAGGCGCCTGAGGTCCGACTCGCTCAGCTCGGCCTTGATCTCCTCCGCCACCGGGCCGAGCGGGATGAACCCCACCGACGCGGCGTTCACATGCACCCCGACGACGGACTCGGGCGCGATCCGCCCGAGCGTCGGCGAGATGATCGCGCCGAGGTCGCCGCCCTGGGCTCCGTACCGCTCGTACCCGAGCCGCCGCATCAGCTCGTGCCAGGCGCGTGCGACACGGCTCGCGTTCCAGCCCGCCTCGCGGGTCGGCCCGGAGAAGCCGAAGCCCGGTATCGACGGGATCACGACGTGGAACGCCTGGGAGGGGTCACCGCCGTGTGAGCGGGGATCGGACAACGGGCCGATCAGATCGAGGAATTCGACGACAGAGCCGGGCCAGCCGTGCGTGAGGATCAACGGCAGGGCGTCCGGCTCGGGCGAGCGTACGTGCAGGAAGTGCACCTGGGCGCCGTCGATCTCCGTGACGAACTGCGGGAGTTCATTGATCCGGGCCTCGTGCTTGCGCCAGTCGTAGCCGGTGCGCCAGTACTCGGCCAGGCCCTTCACGTACGACAGCGACGCGCCGTACGCCCAGTCGGCGCCCGGGAGTTCATCGGGCCAGCGGGTCGCCTCCAGGCGGACGCGCAGATCGTCCAGCTGTGCCTGCGGGATCTCGATACGGAACGGGCGTATCTCTGAGGTAGCGCTGTTGTCTGCCATGTCCTCAAGGTAGCCAGACTTGAGGACAGTGACTGTCCTCAATGGCTGACAGACTTCGATTCATGTTGGAGACATCGGCACGACTGCTCCGCCTGCTCTCACTGCTGCAGGCCCACCGCGAATGGTCCGGGTCGGATCTCGCGGACCGACTCGGCGTCACCCCGCGCACCGTGCGCCGCGACGTGGACCGGCTGCGCGAGCTCGGCTACCCGGTCAACGCCTCACCTGGCACCGGGGGCGGCTACCAGCTGGGCGTGGGCGCCGAGATGCCGCCGCTGCTCCTGGACGACGAGGAGGCGGTGGCCGTCGCGGTCGGCCTGCGCACCGCGGCCGGGCAGGGCATCGAGGGCATCGGCGAGACCTCCGTGCGGGCCCTCGCCAAGCTGGAGCAGGTGCTGCCGAACCGGCTGCGCCGCCGGGTGAGCACCCTCAACACCTTCACCGTGCCGATGCTGCGGGGCCCGGCCGCCTCGACCGTCGACGCGTCCGTCCTGACCGAGCTGGCCAATGCCTGCCGGGACAGCGAGCGGCTCCGCTTCGCATACCGCGACCACGGCGGATCGTCGACCCGCCGCACCGTCGAACCGCACCGCCTGGTGTGCACCGAGCGCCGCTGGTACCTGGTCGCCTGGGACCTGGACCGCGAAGACTGGCGTACGTTCCGCGCGGACCGCATCACCCCGAAGCCGCCGCACGGCCCGCGCTTCACGCCCCGCCCGGCGCCCGCCGAGGATCTGGCCGCGTACGTCTCGAAGGGGGTGTCCCGGCAGGTGTACGCCGCACAGGCCGTGCTCCGGCTCCTGATCCCGCTGGAGGAGGCCGCCCAGCGGATCAGCCCCTCGACCGGCACTCTTGAGGCCGACGGCGCCGGCACCTGTCTGCTGCGCACCGGCGCCCACAGCCTCGATGTGATGGTGATCCATGTGATGCTGCTCGGCGTCGAGTTCGAGATCCTGGAGCCGGTCGAGCTGACCGCTCATGTCACGGCTGCCCGGGACCGTCTTTCCCGGGCTCTTCTGCGGGGACAGGAGCAGTCTCCGGCTGCTTCGCCGCGGTGAACGCCGCGTACTCGGGATGATGCAGATCGAACGCCGGGGACTCCGAGCGGATCCGGGGCAGCGTGACGAAGTTGTGCCGCGGCGGCGGGCAGGAGGTCGCCCACTCCAGGGAGCGGCCGTAGCCCCACGGGTCGTCGACGTCGACCTTCTCGCCGTACTTCGCCGTCTTCCAGACGTTGTAGAGGAACGGCAGCGTGGACAGGCCGAGCAGGAAGGCGCCGATCGACGAGATGGTGTTGAGCACGGTGAACCCGTCGGCCGCCAGATAGTCCGCCACCCGCCGTGGCATGCCCTCGACGCCCAGCCAGTGCTGCACCAGGAACGTCGTGTGGAAGCCGACGAAGAGCGTCCAGAACTGGAGCTTCCCGAGCCGTTCGTCGAGCATCTTCCCGGTGAACTTGGGCCACCAGAAGTAGAAGCCGCCGAAGGTCGCGAAGACGACCGTGCCGAAGACCACGTAGTGGAAGTGCGCCACCACGAAGTAGCTGTCGCTGACGTGGAAGTCCATCGGCGGCGAGGCCAGGATCACCCCCGTCAGGCCGCCGAACAGGAAGGACACCAGGAAGCCGACGGCCCACAGCATCGGCGTCTCGAAGGACAGCGAGCCCTTGAGCATCGTGCCCGTCCAGTTGAAGAACTTCACCCCGGTCGGGACCGCGATCAGGAACGACATGAAGGAGAAGAACGGCAGCAGCACCGCGCCCGTCACGAACATGTGGTGCGCCCACACCACGACCGAGAGCCCGGTGATGGCCGCGGTCGCGCCGACGAGCATCACGTACCCGAAGATCGGCTTGCGGGAGAAGACCGGCAGGATCTCGGAGATGATCCCGAAGAACGGCAGCGCGATGATGTAGACCTCGGGATGCCCGAAGAACCAGAACAGATGCTGCCAGAGCAGCGCCCCGCCGAACTCCGCGTCGAAGACCACCGAGTGGAACCGCCGGTCCGCCTCCAGAACGAGCAGCGCGGCCGCGAGCACCGGGAACGCCAGCAGGATCAGGATCGACGTGAACAGCGTGTTCCAGGTGAACACCGGCATCCGGAACATGGTCATGCCGGGCGCCCGCATCCCGATGATGGTCGTCAGGAAGTTCACCGCACCGAGGATCGTGCCGAACCCGGCGAGCGCGAGTCCCATGATCCACATGTCGGCGCCGATGCCCGGGGACCGCTCCAGGCTGTTGAGCGGGGCGTACGCGAACCAGCCGAAGTTGGCCGGACCGCTCGGCACTGCCAGCGAGCCGAGGACCATCAGGCCGCCGAACAGGAACAGCCAGTACGAGAACATGTTGAGCCGCGGGAAGGCCACGTCCGGCGCGCCGATCTGCAGCGGCATGATCTCGTTGGCGAAGCCGGCGAAGGTCGGCGTCGCGAAGAGCAGCAGCATGATCGTGCCGTGCATGGTGAACATCTGGTTGAACTCGTTGTTCGTCATCAGCTGCAGCCCCGGGCGGGCCAGCTCGGCCCGCATCATCAGGGCCATCGCGCCGGCGATCAGGAAGAACGCGAACGACGTGATCAGGTAGAGATGCCCGATCTTCTTGTGGTCGGTGGTGGTCAGCCAGTCCACGATCAGCCGCCCAGGCCGTCGTTCTTGTGCCGGTCGCGCGGCCGCCTGAGCGGTGTCGGTCCCCATCGCTGCTCCCTCGCTTGTGACGGCTTGGGCCCGAAGTGCCTGAAGGCTCACGCCATGATGCTCGCGTTGCACCCGACTCCAACAGGGGGCGTACGCACGTGAGTGGTGCGGCGAAGTGGTGCGGCGGGTGCGGGAAATGAGCGGAACCTGTGAATTCGGCACGGCTTCTCACGACCCGTCAATCCGTGCGACGGGGCACGGAATGCAGAATGCGGAAGATCGAACTCTGCTTGCCGCGTCAGTGAATCGCCAAGCCCTCGTTGCCTTTTGCGGGGATGCGTATACGGAATTCGGAACCGCTCGTACGTGTGAAGTTTCGGGCCATAAACGCGTGTGGCGATCCTGTGACACAAGCGTGACCGGAGGGGTACGGGTGACGCTGGGTATGGGGTTTTGGCCGGGCCTTTCGTTCCCGCGCACCGCGGCCTACGGTGGCGGCATGGCACCCATACCGACCCCCTCCGCGGAACCCCAGGACGCCCCCGACTCCTACGTCGGCCTCGATGCGACGGGCGCCGAGCGACGGGCCCGTGAGCGCGGCTGGAGCACCGTCAGGTCGCTGCCGCCGGGCGCGATCATCACCATGGAGTACCTGTCCGGGCGGCTCAACTTCGAGGTCAAGGACGGCGTGGTGAGCCGCTGCTGGAAGGGCTGAACCACTGTGTGAGTCATCCGGGACGAACGGCGAAGGCCCCGGCTCCTCGAGGGAGTCCGGGGCCTTCGCGTGCGGGGAAAGTTGTGCGTACCGGCCCCGCGGTCCGTGGTGGCTGGTCTCAGCCCTGGCGGCTCAGCCGCCCGCCACCGGGCGGGCGGCGGGAGCCGGGGTGGTGCGCGGCAGCCGGGCCGGGGCGTCGCCGTGCGGCGGCCGGCGGCTGCCGACCGGGGTGACCGGGGTCCGCTCCGAGCGCACCGCGTGCGGGCGCTGGGTGAGGTGCGCGGTGGTGCGGCCGGTGTGGGCGGCGCCGACCGGTTCGCGCGCCGGGGTCTCGTCGTCGGCGGGGGTGCGCTGCGGGAACATCGCCGGCATGCCGGCACCGACCGGCGCGGGCGCCGGCAGGGGGACACCGCGGGCGCGCAGCTTGTCGCGCAGGGCGAAGATCCACACCTCGGCACGGGCGACCAGCGGCTCGAACCAGGGCAGCGCGAGCAGGATCAGCAGGCCCGCGGCCCAGCCGAGGAAGACGTCACTGAGCCAGTGCGTCCCCAGGTAGACCGTGCTCAGGCCGACGCCGAGCGAGGTCACGGCCGAGATCGCGGACAGCCAGCGGCGGGTGCGCGGCGTGGAGGCGAGGTAGGCGAGGATGCCCCAGGTGATCACGGCGTTGGCCGTGTGGCCCGAGGGAAATATGTCGCCGGTCAGCCACATCTCGTTGGAGCCGATCATGGTGGCGTAGTGCGGGCCCTCGCGGCCCATGCTCAGCTTGGCGGCGCCCACCGTGATGTTGAGCAGCAGCAGCGAGGTGCCGAGCATCAGGAGCGGCCGCAGCGTGTGCTGCCGCCAGGAGCGCCAGCCGAGCCAGGCCGCGACCATCACCGCGGTGGGGCCGCGCTGGCCGAGCACCACGTAGTAGTCGATGAAGGCGTGCAGCTCGGGCCACTGCTGGTACGGCCGGAAGAACATGACCTGCCAGTCCAGGCGGACCAGCCACGACGTGTTGATCACGGCCACGGTGATGAGCAGGTAGAAGACCAGCGTCGAGCCCAGGAGCACGATCCTGTGCGGGCTCATCCGCGGTACATCTAGGCCTGTCGGCCGCTCGGGCTCACGGTCGAGACGGGCGAAGAGCCGGTCCCAACGGGTGAGAGTTTGTTCAGTACGCACCCAATCGACGCTACAGCGAGTGAGCGTGGCGCTAGGCCGAATCGGTGTCTTTGTGATGACGATGTGATGTGGGATTGATCTCAGGGCGGACTTTATTCCCCCCTTTTTCGGAAAGCGGAGTGACCTTGGGCCGCAAATTCCCGTACCAATAGTGGCTGCTGCTTACAACCGGTTTATGCGTGGCCCGAATTCGTTCACCCGCCGCTCGGACGGAATTCTCCCTTCCCTCACGGAGGCCCCGAGCCGTGCAGCCAGAACGCCCCGTACACCGCCGAGACCAGCGCCACGACCCCGAGCACCGCCGCCGACCTGGACGTACGCAGCCGGGCCAGCGCCACCGCGATCGGCAGCAGCAGCGGGAACGCGGGCATGAGCAGCCGCGGCTTCGACCCGAAGTAGCCGGACGCGCACAGCGCGAGCGCCACGACGATCCCGCAGTAGACGAGGAGCGGCACCGGCTGCTTCTGCCGTACGCACTTCACGTACAGCCAGATCACCAGCGCGACCCCGACGATCAGACCGACCCCGGCGAGCGCGCCCGGGACCGAGGTGAACTTGGCCCCGACGAACTTCGCGAAGGCGAGGCCACCGTCGAATCCGTTGCCCCACTGCCCCTGCACATCGAGATACCCGAAGAGCCCGCCCCCGGTCTCCTGCCCGACCCACAGCACGTACCCGGCGGCCCCGAGCGGCGCGAGCAGCGCACCGACGACCATCCGCCACGGCCACCGCTTCTCCCGTACGACGACGAGGACGGCGGCGACCCACAGCGCGGCCACGACGGCCGCCCCCACCGGCCGGGTCAGCCCGGCCAGCGACGCGAGCAGACCCGCGGTCAGCCAGCGTCCGCTGATCACCGCGTACAGCGACCAGGCGGCAAGCGCCGTGAACAGGGATTCGCTGTACGCCATCGACTGCACGATGCCGACCGGCAGCACCGCCCACAGCGCCACCGCGCACACCCCGGCACGGAGCCCGTAGAGCCGGTCGGCGATCGCGAAGATCCCGCCGGCCGCGGCCAGCGAGGCCAGCCAGCTCACCACCAGGCCCGCGTCCTGGTACGACAGCGGACTGATCGCCGCCCCCAGCCGCTCCAGCCACGGGAGCAGCGGGAAGAACGCCAGGTTGGAGTGGACGTCGCCGTTGGGCAGCGTCACCTGCCAGCCGTAGCCGGATTCGGCGACGCGGGTGTACCAGAGCGAGTCCCAGCGCGCGGTGAGCAGCGTGTGCGGGCTCTTGCCCGCGGCCGCCCCCCACACCGCGAGCACCACGAGTCCCAGCGCTCGCACCCCCGCGTACACGAGGAGCGCGGGCGCGGCTCGGCGCAGCGCGGCGGAGAGCCGGCCCGGCGCGCTGCCGGTCGGTTTCGTACGTAGATCCAGGTCGGTCACGGGCTCGATTATGGGCGCCGCCCGGAACCGGACGCCCGCCGACCGGCGTACTTGTCATGGGCAGGCGTGGCGCACGCCACACCGCGCGGGTCAGATACGTGAGAGTTCGGACACCCGCCCCAGCGGTTAACTCGCGTAATCTGACGGCTCACTCGCCTGCGTGTCCGGGGCCGCGATCCCCACCCCCCATGGGACCGCACTTGGCGAGCATCTACGGGAGGTACGTACATGTCCGGGACGACCACGGCTGCTCCGACGCGGCCTTCGGCATCCCGGTTCCTGGCTCAGCTCAATCGGCCGGAGGGCGCCAACCGCTGGGTCGTCCTGATCGTCCTGTGCGTCAGCCTCGCGATAGTCGCCATCGACTCGACCGTGCTGCACGTCGCGGTCCCCGCCGTCACCGAAGACCTCAAGCCGGGCGCGATCCAGCTCCTGTGGATCGTCGACGTCTACCCGCTGGTCTGCGCCTCCCTCCTGATCCTCTTCGGCACCCTCGGCGACCGCGTCGGCCGCCGCAAGGTCCTGCTCATCGGATACGCGGCCTTCGGCGTCGCCTCCCTCATGGCGGCCCTCGCGCACGACCCGCAGCTGCTCATCGCGGCCCGGGCGCTGCTCGGCCTCGGCGGCGCGATGATCATGCCCGCCACGCTCTCGATCGTCCGCCAGGTCTTCCCGGACCGGCGCGAGCGGGCCCTCGCCATCGGCATCTGGAGCGCGGTCGCCGCGGTCGGTGCCGCGGCGGGCCCGCTGCTCGGCGGATTCCTGCTGGAGCACTATTGGTGGGGCGCCGTCTTCCTCATCAACATCCCGCTGATGTTCGGCAGCCTCCTCGTCGGCCGCTGGCTCCTGCCCGAGTCGTTCGGCGACCGGGACGGCCCGTGGGACGTGGTCGGCGCGCTGATGGCCGCGGGCGGACTGTTCGGCATGGTCCTCGGCGTGAAGCGGGCCGGTGGCGGCGAGGGCGTGCTCAGCGGCATGACCGTGGTGCCGCTGGTGCTCGGCGCGCTGCTGCTGTTCCTCTTCGTGCGCCGCCAGCGCCGGCGCAAGCATCCGCTGGTCGACCTCACGCTGTTCTCCCGGCCGGCCTTCGGCACCTCGGTCGGCTGCATCATCCTCGCGATGCTCGCGCTGGTCGGCCTGATGCTGATCGCCGCGCAGTACCTCCAGCTGGTGCTCGGCCTCTCGCCGCTGCAGACCGGCCTGCGGATGGTGCCGCTCACGCTGGCCGCCATGGCCGGCGGGCTCAGCGGCTCGACGCTCCTGCCGAAGCTCGGCCCGCGCAGGATGGTCGCCTTCGGCTTCTGCCTCACCGCGCTCGGCGTGCTGACGCTGACGTTCATGGGGCACCAGGACAACTGGCTGCTGCTCCTCACCGGCTTCGTCGTGCTCGGCTTCGGTCTGCAGACGACGCTCTTCGGTTCGTACGAGTCCATGCTCAGCGAGGTCCCGCAGGGCCAGGCCGGCGGTGCCGCCGCGATCGGCGAGACCTCCTACCAGCTCGGCGGCGGCATCGGCATAGCGTTCATCGGCAGCGTCATGAACGCCGCGTACGGCCCCGGAATCTCCGCCGTCCCGGGCGTCCCGTCGGCGGACCTGGAGAACGCCCGGCACTCGCTCGGTGAGGCGTACGAGGTCTCGCACCACCTCGACGGCGGCGCGGGCGCCGCGCTGCGCGAGGCCGCCAAGTCCTCGTTCGTGCACGGCCTGCACGTCACGCTCCTCGCCAGCGCGGGCCTGCTCCTCGTCGGCGCCCTCGCGGCCCTCAAGCTGCCGCGCACCATGGACTGCAGCGCGCCCGCGGCGGACGAGTGCGAGACTCCCGCGTCGGGCATCGCGGAGATCCCGGCCCCGGCGTCCGGCGCCCGGGACCGCACGGCGGTAGCCGCCGAGTCCACCGGCTGAGGGTGGCCAAGGCCTCGCCAACTCGTCCTGGACGTGCGGGACACTGAGCCGTAACGTCGGCCTCGCGCTCCAACTACCACTGCTAGTTTTCCCGCGACGTGCCGCGTACGTGCCGCAGCACCACATGGAGGCTCAGCCATGTCAGCCCGCACCCCTTTGCCGCCGTTCGACCCCACCGACCCGCTCGGCATCGACGACCTCCTCGACCCCGAGGACCTCGCGATCCGGGACACGGTGCGCACCTGGGCCGCCGACCGGGTCCTGCCGCACATCGCCGACTGGTACGAGCGCGGCGAGCTCCCCGGCATCCGTGAACTCGCCCGCGAACTCGGCTCGATCGGCGCGCTCGGCATGTCGCTGACCGGCTACGGCTGCGCGGGCGCCAGCGCCGTCCAGTACGGCCTCGCCTGCCTGGAGCTGGAGGCCGCCGACTCCGGCATCCGGTCCCTGGTCTCGGTGCAGGGCTCCCTCGCGATGTACGCGATCTGGAAGTTCGGCTCCGAGGAGCAGAAGCAGCAGTGGCTGCCGGGCATGGCCGCCGGCGAACTGATCGGCTGCTTCGGCCTGACCGAGCCCGACCACGGCTCGGACCCCGCGTCGATGCGTACGTACGCGAAGAGGGACGGCACCGACTGGGTGCTCACCGGGCGCAAGATGTGGATCACCAACGGGTCCGTCGCCTCGGTCGCCGTCGTATGGGCGCAGACCGACGACGGCATCCGGGGCTTCGTCGTGCCGACCGACGCCGACGGGTTCTCGGCGCCCGAGATCAAGCACAAGTGGTCGCTGCGCGCCTCGGTCACCAGCGAGCTCGTCCTTGATGAAGTACGGCTGCCCGCCGACGCCGTACTGCCCGAGGTCACCGGACTGCGCGGGCCGCTCGGCTGTCTGAGCCACGCGCGCTACGGCATCGTCTGGGGATCCATGGGCGCGGCCCGCTCCTCCTTCGAGGCGGCCGTCGAATACTCCAAGACCCGCGAGCAGTTCGGCCGGCCCATCGGCGGCTTCCAGCTCACCCAGGCCAAGCTCGCCGACATGGCGGTCGAGCTGCACAAGGGCATCCTGCTCGCGCACCATCTGGGCGTGCGCATGGACGCGGGGAAGCTAAGGCCCGAGCAGATCAGCTTCGGCAAGCTCAACAACGTACGAGAGGCCATCGAGATCTGCCGCACCTCGCGCACCATCCTCGGCGCGAACGGGATTTCGCTGGAGTACCCCGTGATGCGGCATGCGACGAACCTGGAGTCGGTGCTCACCTACGAAGGCACCGTGGAGATGCACCAGTTGGTGCTCGGCAAGGCGCTCACCGGCCTGGACGCGTTTCGGTAGACGCGTCCTCGCAACCGGTGGGCGCCTTGCTCAGCTCTGGTTGAAGAAGCCGTCGGCGGGGCGGCTCGCCGCCTCGCCGTTGACGATCCGGGTGTCCGCCGGTGAGAGCAGGAAGACCCGGTTGGCCACGCGCTCGATGGAGCCGCGCAGGCCGAACGTCAGACCGGCCGCGAAGTCCACCACGCGCTTGGCGTCGGAGGGGTCCATGGCCGTGAGGTTGATGATGACCGGGACGCCGTCCCGGAACAGCTCACCAATGCCACGGGCGTCCCTGAAGCCGTCCGGGGCGATGGTGCCGATGCGACGGCCCTTCTCCTCGGCCACCTCGGAGGCCACCCGCACCCGCGGGTCGGTGACCCAGGCGGCGTCGCCGCGCTCCGGGCCCTCGGCCGCATCGTCTTCGTAACCGTCGTAGTAACGCTCGTCATCGTTGTCGTCGACGAGGCCAAGCCAGGCACTCGCCTTGCGCACCGATCCCATGGACGCCTCCTCTCGCAGCGGTTCCTGCTGTCCGCCCCCCTATGGTCGTCCATGATGCGGATGCTGCGCCAAGTGGATAGTCGCCGCGCGGGGGTTTCGTGACGTGACTGGTGCAGAACGTACCCCCATTCTCCAAAGGCATTGCTGTGCGCGGCTGCTGACAGTGAGTGAAATATGATTTGTTGTGGCGTAAGAGTGACGGCGGGCGTGTCGTGCTGTCACTTGTGGCCGATACGATGCGGTCGCGCGTGTTCGACGCGTGTACTTGCGACTCTCGGGGGAGCGTCTTGTTCGGCATCGTCAGGCCTTGCAGCCATCGTCTCGGCGAGGGATTGAAGACCCAGTGGATGGCGCATCTCTGCGGGCTCTGCCTCGCACTGCGCAGTGATCATGGCCAGTTCGCGCGGGTCGTCACCAACTACGACGGCCTGATCATCTCGGTTCTGACGGAGGCTCAGGCCGAGCGGGCCACCGACTGGCGGCGCACCGCCGGGCCCTGTCCGCTGCGCGGCATGCGGACCGCCTCCGTCGCGCAGGGGGAGGGGGCGCGGCTCGCGGCCGCGGTCTCCCTGGTGCTCGCCTCGGCGAAGGTGCGCGACCATGTGGCCGACCGGGACGGGCTCTTCGCCCGGCGCCCGGTCGCGGCCGCGGCGCGCAAGGTGGCCCGTGGGTGGGACCGGGCCGGGGCGCGGACCGGGTCCGATGTGGGCTTCGACACGGCGGTGCTGCTCGACGCGGTCGAGCGGCAGGGCGGCCTGGAGGCGCTGGCCGGGCCCGGCACCTCGGTGCTCGCCGTCACCGAGCCGACCGAGACGGCGACCGCCGCGGCCTTCGCGCACACCGCGATCCTCGCGGGGCGGCCCGCGAATGCCCAGCCGCTCGCCGAGGCGGGGCGGCTCTTCGGGCGGCTCGCGCATCTCCTTGACGCCGTGGAGGACCAGGCTGCTGACGCTGCGTCAGGTGCCTGGAATCCGCTGACCGCGACCGGGACGTCGCTGGTCGAGGCGCGGCGGCTCGCCAGCGATGCCGTCCACGGGATCGGGCTCGCCCTCAAGGACGCCGAGTTCACCGACGCCAAGCTTGCCCACGTACTGCTCGTGCACGAGCTGGGGCGCTCCGTGGACCGGGCCTTCGGCGTCGCGCACGGCGGGAGCTGTGCGCATCAGCAGCCGGGGCCGGGGAACGGTGGCGGGTTCGGGCCGCCGCCGTCCGGGCCGTGGGACGGCGGGCAGGGGAATCCGTATCAGCAGGGTGGCAATCCGTACGCGGGCGGCCCGCAGAACCCGTACTCGGGTGGCGGGCCCGCCGGGCCGGGCGGACCCGGTGGCCCGGGATCCCAGTGGCTCGGTGGTGGGCCCTCGCAGCAGCCGCCGAAGCCGCGCGGTTTCTGGGCCGGCTGCGGCGCCTTCTTCTGCGTCTGCTGCACCTGCAAGATGTGCTGCGCCGACGAGTACGAGGGCCCCTGGTCGCGGAAGAAGCGCAAGGGCTGCTGCGACGACTGCGACTGCAGTGGCTGTGATTGCTGCTGCCCCTGTGACGGCTGCTGAACTCCCGTCAGCCTGCGGTCACTTGAGCTCCGGCGGAGAGATCTGCGACTTCTCGATCGCCGAGGCGCTGGTGCCCCACTTCTTCAGGATCCGGTCGTACGTGCCGTCCTGCTTGAGCCGGTTCACCGCGGCCTGGAAGGCGGGTGCCAGGTCCGTGTCCTTCTTGAAGGCGAAGCCGACGTCGAGGCGCTTGAACTCGTTGAGGAACTTCAGGCCCTCCTGCTGGTCCACGGCGTAGCGCAGCCCGTTGATGGTGTTCATCACCACATCGCTGCGGCCCTGTTGGAGGGAGATCCACAGCGCGCCCTGCTCGGCGTACGTCTGCACCTTGTACGCGTCCTTCCCGGCGTCGGTGCACACGTGCTTGTTCTCCTCGAGGGTCGCCTCGAAGGTGGTGCCCGCCCCGGTGGCCACGTTGAGGCCGCACAGCTGCTTCAGGTCGGTGACCTTCTTGAGGTCGCTGTCCTTGCGGGTGGCGAAGCCCTGGCCGTCGTTGATGTAGGTGACGAAGTCGATGGTCTTGCGGCGTTCGTCCGTCACGCCGAAGTTGCCGGTGCCGAGGTCGTACTTGCCGCTGCCGAGCGCCGGCAGGATCGCCTCGAAGCTCGCCACCTCGCGCTCCAGCTTCAGGCCGAGCACCTTGGCGACGGCGTTCGCGAAGTCGATGTCCTGGCCGGCGAGGGTCTTGCCGTCCGGCAGGTAGGTCGCAGTCGGCGGGGTGCCGACGCTGGAGGCGAGGGCGAGGGTGCCGCGTTCGCGCACCTCGGCGGGGAGCAGCTTCGCGGCGGCCGGGTCCTTCTGCACCGAGGAGACCACGTCCTGGGTGGGGATCTTGCCGGTCTTGGCGGCCGGTTGGGCATCTCCGCCGGCGCCCGTCGCGTCCTCGCCCGAGCCGCAGGCGGAGAGCGTGAGCGCGGCGGCGGTGAGCAGGGCGAAGGGGACCGCGATACGGGTCCGGGACATGGTTCTGGGCATGGCGAAGGCACTCTCCGGTGGTCCGGGCGGGGGAAGGCAGGGCATACGAGAAGGCAAAAGGGCGTACGTGGAGGACGTACGAGAAAGCAGAAGGCGCGAGGGGAGGGTGGAGCGCTGTGGCGTGGGTGAAGGCGCGAAAAGGGGACGGCGTTCCACGCCTCACACGGGAGGCGGAACGCGGTCGACGAAGCGCGAGAAGCCGGGCCGGACAAGCGGTCCCGGGTGGAGCAGGGCGTCAGCTCAACAGGAGGACGACCACACGCGACCGAAGTCGATGTGATCGCGGGTGACCAGCCACTGCTGCGAGTTCATGGCCCAAGTGGAACAGGCATCCGTTTCTGCGTCAACTGTCCTGAGACGCACGGCTCACAGTATGGACACCCTTGACAGCTGCCCGAACGCGCGCCGTAGTCTCAAGGGCGGGTCGTGCTGAGGGGCGCGGCCCCACTCGCTGTGCTGTGTGAAGGCTTCACCGTGTTCGATCCTGGCATCCACGGAGCCTTCCTATGTCTGTGCAATCAGACGCCACGCCCGATCTCCTGCTGAAACCCGAGCCTCCCGCCGAGCCCGTCAAGGTCCAAGACGCCGAACCCCGCGTCGTCCCGGTGCGGCGAACCGGCCAGTGGGCGGCGGCCGTTGCCGTCCTGCTGCTGCTCGCGGGCGCGCTCAACTCCGTGGTCCGCAACGACGCGTTCCAATGGGACGTCGTCGGCGACTACTTCACCACCGCGGCCGTCCTGCGCGGCCTCGGCCTCACGCTCTGGCTGACCGTGCTCGTCATGGTGCTCGGCTTCGCGCTCGGCACCCTGCTCGCCGTCATGCGGCTCTCCGCCAACCCCGTGCTGCGCGGCGTCAGTTGGGGGTACGTCTGGTTCTTCCGGTCGACGCCGATCCTGGTGCAGCTGCTGTTCTGGTTCAACATCGGCGCGCTCTACCCGCAGATCCTCGGCGTCAGGACGGTGAATCTGCTCGGCCCGATCTCCGTCGCCGTCATCGGGCTCACGCTGCACGAGGCCGCGTACGCCGCCGAAGTGGTGCGCGGCGGAATCCTCTCCGTCGACCGGGGCCAGGTCGAGGCCGCCCAGTCGCTCGGCCTCGGGCGGTGGCGCCGGCTGCGCCGGATCGTGCTGCCGCAGGCCATGAAGTCCATCGTGCCGCCCGCCGGGAACATGCTGATCGGCACGCTCAAGGGCACCTCGATCGTGTCCATCATCGCCGTGCAGGACCTGCTCTACTCGGTGCAGCTCGTCTATCACCGCACCTACCAGGTCATCCCGCTGCTCCTGGTCGCCACCCTCTGGTACGCCGTGGTGACTTCCGTGCTCAGCGTGGGCCAGCACTATGTGGAGCGGTACTACGCGCGCGGTTCGGGGCGGGCGTGATGCGGGCACAGCTGGTGATCGTGGGGGCCGGGCCGCGGGGGACCGGTGTCCTGGAGCGCATCGCGGCCAACGCCGGTGAGCTGTACGACGGTTCGGGCGTGGACATCCACCTGGTCGATCCCTTCCCGTCCGGCGGCGGCCGGATCTGGCGTGAGGCGCAGTCGCCGTTGCTGTGGATGAACTCCATGGCCTCGGACGTCACGATGTTCACCGACGAGACGGTCGAGCTCGAAGGTCCCGTCCGGCCCGGACCCACGCTGGAGGAGTGGGCGGGCCTCGACGGGCAGACCTTCCCGAGCAGGCAGCGGCAGGGCGGCTATCTGCGCTGGGTGTACGAGCAGGCCGTGGCCGCACTGCCCGAAGGCGTCGTCGTGCACGAGCACCGGCGCCGGGCGCTGCGGGTCACCGGCCCGCGCGAGGGCCGGCAGCAGGTCTGGCTCGAAGGGCGGGCCAGGCCGCTCCTGGCCGACCTGGTGGTCCTGACCCTCGGTCACCTCGACGCCGAACTCGACGAGGAACAGCGCGAGTTGGCTGCGTACGCCGAAGCGCACGGTCTGGTGCATCTGCCGCCCGACTTCACCGCCGACAGCGACCTGTCCGTGCTCCCGGCCGGGGAACCGGTGATCGTGCGGGGCTTCGGGCTCGCGTTCGTCGACCTGATGGTGCTGCTCACCGAGGGGCGCGGCGGGCGGTTCGAGGGGGATGCCTATGTGCCGTCCGGGCGCGAGCCGATCCTGTACGTCGGGTCGCGGCGCGGAGTGCCCTACCACTCCAAGATCGGCTACACCTGGGAGGGCGAACGGCCGCCGCTGCCCCGCTTCTTCGGGCCCGCCGAGACCGATGAACTCCTCGCCAGAGAAGGCGGGTTCGACTTCCGGCGCGATGTGTGGCCGCTGATCGAGAAGGAGCTCGGCTTCGCCCACTACCACCGCCTCTTCGACGCCCATCCGGAACGTACCCGCATCGCCTGGCCCGACTTCGACGAGAAGTACGCCGTCTGCGAGCCGGGCAGCCCCGAGCTCGCCGCCCTCGTCGCCTCGGCCGTGCCGGACCCGGCCGACCGGCTCGACCTGACCGCGCTCGACCGGCCGCTCGACGGGGTGCGGTATGCCTCGGCGGAAGAGGTCCAGGACGGCCTTCGCCGCTACATCGAGCGCGACCTGGAGCGCCGCCACGACCCGGCGCACAGCCCCGACCTGGCGGTCTTCCTCGGGCTGCTGTCCGTGTACGGGCAGGTGCTGCGGCTCGGCGACATCGGCGCCTGGTGGCACGGGTTCTTCAGCTATCTGGCCTCCGGGCCGCCCGGACCGCGGTTGCGCCAACTGCTCGCGCTGTCCCGGGCCGGGGTGGTGCGCTTCCTCGGCGCGGACATGACGGTCGAGGCCGCCGACGGGATCTTCAGGGCGGGCAGCGCCTCCCTGCCGGGGGAGTACGTCGAGGCCCGTGCGCTGGTCGAGGCCCGGCTGCCCAGCCCCAGCATGGCCCGAGCCACCGGACCGCTCCTGCGGGAGCTGTACGCCGACGGGGCCCGCGCGACCGGGACCGGGCTGCTCGCCGTCGACCCGGGCGACGGGCGGGTGCTCCAGCAGGACGGCCGGCCGCACCCCCGGCGCTTCGCGCTCGGCCCGCACACCGATGCCCGGGGGCCCGGCGCCTTCGTCAGGCCGCGCACCAACTCCGCGTCGTTCCGGCAGAACGACGCCACCGCCCGCGCGGTCCTGCGCTTCCTGCGCGACCTGTCCTGTAGCACCGCCGCCTGAACGCTGCCGCTGCCCGGACCGTCAACGCTGTCGCTGCCTGTCGCTGCCTGCCGATTCCTGAGGAAACCCATGTCTCTGACCGCTGATCCACCTGTCGACAAAGCTCCACCCCGGCCGCGCTCCTCCTCCTCCGACGACTACAGCGCCCTGAAGGTCGTGCCCGTGCGCCACCCCTGGCGCTGGGCCGCCGTCGCCGTGACCGCCGTGCTGCTCGCGCAGTTCGTGCACGGGCTCGCCACCAACTCCGGCTGGGAGTGGGAGGTGTTCGCCGAGTTCTTCACCGCCGACGTCGTCCTCAAGGCGGTGTGGATCACGCTGCAGCTGACCTTCTACGGGACCGCGCTCGGCTTCGCGCTCGGCATCGTGCTCGCCTTCATGAGGCTTTCGGCCAGCCCGTTCCTGAGGACGGTGGCCTTCGGCTACATCTGGGCGTTCCGCTCGATCCCGCTGATCGTGCAGCTGCTGTTCTGGTTCAACCTCGCCTACCTCTACCAGGAGCTGCAGTTCGGGATCCCCTTCGGGCCCGGCTTCTTCTCCTTCGACACGATGGGCCTCGTCGGAGCGATGAGCGCGGCCGTCCTCGGGCTCGCCCTGCACCAGGCCGCGTACGCGGCGGAGATCGTGCGCGGCGGCGTACTCGCCGTGGACAGCGGGCAGTTGGAGGCGGCGGCCGCACTCGGCATCCCGCGGCTTCGGCAGCTGCGGCGGATCGTCCTGCCGCAGGCCATGCGGTCGATCCTGCCGAACGCCGCCAACGAGGTCATCTCCCTCTTCAAGGGCACCTCGATCGTCTCCGTCATGGCGATCGGCGAACTCTTCTACCAGGTGCAGGTCATCTACGGCCGCAACGGCCGGGTCGTGCCGCTCCTGATGGTCGCCACCGCCTGGTACATCCTGCTGACCACCGCGCTCTCGGTCCTTCAGCACTACGTCGAACGTCACTTCGCCAAGGGAGCCACCCGATGAGCGCGGACACCACCGCCACACCCGTGTCCAAGGCCACGTCCATGGTCGAACTCCGGTCCGTGCGCAAGAGCTTCGGCTCGCTCGAAGTCCTCAGGGGCGTCGACCTGGAGGTGCGGGCCGGCGAGGTCACCGTCATCCTCGGGCCCTCCGGCTCAGGCAAGTCCACCCTGCTGCGGACCATCAACCACCTGGAGAAGGTCAACAGCGGCTGGATCAGCGTCGACGGCGCCCTCGTCGGCTACCGGCGCTCCGGCGACAAGCTCTACGAGCTGCGCGAGCGCGAGGTGCTCAAGCAGCGCACCCAGATCGGGTTCGTCTTCCAGAACTTCAACCTCTTCCCGCACCTCACCGTCCTGGAAAACATCGTCGAGGCCCCGGTCGCCGCCCTGAAACGCCCCCGCAAGGAGGCCGTGGCGGCCGCGGAGAAGCTGCTCGCCCGGGTCGGTCTCGCCGACAAGGCGGCCGCCTACCCCAAGCGGCTCTCCGGCGGCCAGCAGCAACGCGTCGCCATCGCCCGCGCGCTCGCCCTCGAACCCAAGCTGCTGCTCTTCGACGAGCCGACCTCCGCGCTCGACCCCGAGCTGGTCGGTGAAGTGCTCGACGTCATCAAGGACTTGGCGCACCAGGGCACCACCATGATCGTCGTCACGCACGAGATCGGCTTCGCCCGCGAGGTCGCCGACACGGTCGTCTTCATGGACGAGGGCCGCATCGTCGAGCAGGGCAGCCCCGGCGACGTACTCGACAAGCCGCGGCAGACACGGACCCGCGCGTTCCTCTCCAAAGTCCTCTAGCCATGCCCCGCTATCCGGCCGATGTCATCAATTCGGCCTTCACCGCCAGGAGTTCGTACGTGAATCGCACCCGCCGCTCCCTCGCCGCAACCGTCGCCGCCATCGCCGCCTCCGCCCTGCTCGGCGCCTGCGGAGGCAGCAGCGATGCCGCCACCACCGGTGGCAAGCCCGCCAAGGGCGACCAGGTCGGCGGCATCAACATCGGCCCCGACCAGGACCGCGTGCGCGGCAAGAAGGTCGCCGCGATCGCCGCGCTCGTGCCGGAATCCGTCCGTGAACGCGGCACGTTGAAACTCGGCGGCAGCGCCGACGCCTCGCCACCCCTCGGCTTCTACGCCACCGACGACAAGACCCGGATCGGCTCCGAGCTCGACCTCGCCACGCTCGTCGCCGACACCCTCGGCCTGAAGGTCGAGTTCGAGGCGGTGTCCTGGGAGAACCTGTTCGTCGGCCTGGACAGCGGCAAGTTCGACGCCGTCTTCTCCAATGTGACGGTCACCGAGGAGCGCAAGGAGAAGTACGACTTCGCGACCTACCGCCTCGACGACGTGGCCTTCGAGGCGAAGAAGGGCAGCGGCTGGAAGGTCAAGGGCCCGGGGGACGTGGCGGGCAAGACCGTCTCGGTCTCCTCGGGCACCAACCAGGAGAAGATCCTCCTCGACTGGAGCAAGCGGAACGAGCAGGCTGGACGGAAACCGGTCGACATCAAGTACTTCCAGAAGGACACCGACTACTACCTGGCCCTCCAGTCCGGCCGCATCGACGCCCACCTCGGCCCCAACCCGTCGGCCGCCTACCACGTGGCCTCGGCCGGCCAGACCGAGATCGTCGGCAAGATCTCCGGCGGCGGCGACCAGGTGCAGGGCAAGATCGCGGCGACCACGAAGAAGGACAGCGGGCTCGTCGACGCCTATGCCGCGGCCCTCGATCACGCCATCAAGGACGGGTCGTACGCCAAGGTGCTCAAGCGCTGGGGGCTGAGCAGCGAGGCCGTCGAGAAGTCGGAGATCAACCCGCAGGGCCTGCCCAAGCCGAAGTCGGGTGAGTGACATGTCCGGATCCACGCGGGCCCTGCATCTGGCGGTCGCCCTGGACGGTGCGGGCGTCCCTGAGGCCGAGCACTTCGTCGGCCTCGCCCGCCTCGCCGAAACCGCCTCGCTCGACCTCGTGACGCTCGGCGACTCCTTCGGGCGCCCCGGCCTCGACGCCGTGTCCGTGCTGGCCCGGGTCGCCCCCGCCACCACCCGGATCGGCCTGGTGCCGACGGTGACGACGACCCACACCGAGCCGTTCCACGTCCAGGCGGCCCTCGCCACCCTGGACTGGGTCAGCCGGGGCCGGGCCGGCTGGCGCGTCGAGGTGTCCACGAGCGCCGCCGACGCCCGGCTCTTCGGACGCCGCGAGCCCGCGCTGCCCACCGAGGCCTGGCACGAGGCGGGTGAAGTCGCCGACGCGGCCGCGCTGTTGTGGGACAGCTGGGAGGACGACGCGGAGATCAGGGACGAGGCGACCGGTCGCTTCATCGACCGGGACAAGCTCCACTACGCCGACTTCCGAGGCCGTACGTTCTCGGTGCGCGGCCCGTCCATCGTGCCCCGGCCCCCGCAGGGCCACCCGGTGATCGTGGTCGATGCCACCGAGCCGTACGCCCGGGAGGTCGCGGCCCGCCACGCGGATGTCGCCCTCGTCCGCGCCGCCACCCCCGAACAGGCCGGGGCGGCCCGTACCGAGTTGCGCCGCAAGGCGGCCGAGCACGGCCGGTCGCCGGACGCACTGCGGGTACTCGCCGCGCTCGTCGTCGACCTCGGCGGCGGTGAGCACTCCGCCGACGCGGGCCACGGCGGGGGCGGACCGCGGCCCACGGCGGACGGGCCCGTCTACCGGGGCGGCCCCGTCGACCTCGCGGACCTCGTCGCGCACTGGCACCGGGCCGAGGCGGCCGACGGCTTCCACTTCACACCGGCCCAACCGGCCCGGGACCTGGAGCGCCTGGCCAACGGGACCGTGCCGTTGCTGCAGCACCGCGGACAGTTCCGGACCTTCTATCCGGGCAGCACCCTGCGCGAGCACCTGGGACTTGCCCGGCCCGCCAATCGATTCGAGCTCGCCGGGGGGACCAGCGCATGACCGCGGCAAGGAAACAGATCCATCTCGCCGCCCACTTCCCGGGCGTCAACAACACCACCGTCTGGGCCGATCCCCGCTCGAAGTCGCAGATCGACTTCTCCTCCTTCGAGCACCTCGCCCGGACCGCCGAACGCGGCCTCTTCGACTTCTTCTTCCTCGCCGAAGGGCTCCGGCTGCGCGAACACAAGGGCCGCATCCACGACCTCGACGTCGTCGGGCGCCCCGACGCGCTCACCGTGCTCGGCGCGCTGGCCGGTGTCACCGAGCACCTGGGCCTCGCCGGGACGGTCAACGCCACCTTCAACGAACCCTTCGAACTCGCCCGCAAACTGGCCTCGTTGGACCACCTCAGCGCGGGCCGCGCCGCCTGGAACGTGGTCACCTCCTCCGACGCGTTCACCGGGGAGAACTTCCGGCGCGGCGGCTATCTGGACCGGGCCGACCGGTACACGCGGGCCGCCGAGTTCCTGGCCACGGCCCGCGAGCTGTGGGACTCCTGGACGCCGGAGGGCACGCCCGGACCCTTCGCCCACCAGGGCCAACACTTCGACATCGAGGGCGAGTTCACCGTTCCGCGCTCCCCGCAGGGCCACCCCGTGGTGATCCAGGCCGGGGACTCCGGCGAGGGTCGCGAGTTCGCCGCGTCCGCCGCCGATGTGGTCTTCACCCGGCACGGCACGATCGAGGCCGGGCGGGCCTTCTACGCCGATGTGAAGGGGCGGCTCGCCAAGTACGGGCGTACGGAGGACGACCTCAAGATCATGCCGGGGGTCACCTTCGTGCTCGGCGACAGCGCGGCCGAGGCCCAGGAGAAGGCCGCCGAGATCCGCCGCCAGCAGGTCTCGCCGCAGAACGCGATCCTCGCCCTGGAGCTGATCTGGGGCCGCGACCTGTCCGCGTACGACCCCGACGGGCCGCTCCCGGAGATCGACCCGGATCCCGGATCGGAGCTGGTGCAGGGCCGGGTGCGGATCGCGGATCCCTTCGCGGTCGCCGAGAAGTGGCGGGCCCTGTCGCAGGAGAAGGGGCTGTCCATCCGGCAGACCGTCATCGAGACGACCGGCCGCCAGTCCTTCATCGGCACCCCGGACGCGGTCGCCGCCGAGCTCGACGAGTTCGTGCGGACCGACGCGGCGGACGGCTTCATCCTCGTGCCCCATCTGACCCCGGGCGGGCTCGACGAGTTCGTCGACCGGGTCGTGCCGCTCCTTCAGGAACGCGGCGCGTACCGCACGCAGTACACGGGCAGCACCCTGCGCTCCCACCTCGGGCTCCGCGAGCCGGAACGGACCGGAACAGAAAGGCCGACCCCATGACCGACGACCAGGCAGCCGCCGCCCAGGAGTGGAAGCGCTGGCACGAGCAGCGCAATGAGAGCGTCTCCGGGCCTTACGGACTGCTCTCACTTACCGGGACCATTTGGCTCTCGGACCATCCGGAAGGCAAACTTCCGGCCATTCCCGGGAGTTGGGCCGAAGACGGCGACGAAGTCGTGCTCACCGCGACCGCCGAGGACGGCCTCACCCTGGACGGCAAGCCCTTCACCGGCGAGGTCCTCCTCACCGAGGACTCCGGGCCGGCCACCGACTCCCGGCTCGCGCACGGCGAGCGGCGCCTGGTGGTGCTGCGGCGCGAAGGGCTCTGGGCGGTACGCGACTTCGACCCGGCGGCGCCGGACCGGGCGGCCTTCCGGGGCATCGAGGCCACGCCGTACGACCCGGCCTTCGTGGTGCCGGGACAGTTCACCGCGTACGACGAAAGCCGTGTCGTGAAGGTCGGGAACGCGGACGGGCGCGAGCGCGGGCTCGGGCTCGGCGGGGAGCTCGCCTTCACGTTCGGCGGGGCCCGGCGGACCCTGCAGGTCACCGTCGAGGCCGACGGTGCGCTGTGGGCCGTCTTCGCCGACGCGACCAGCGGGAACGGCAGTTACCGCTTCCGCTTCCTGCGGCCCGGGGTGCCCGATGCCGAGGGCCGGGTGACCGTCGATCTCAACCGGGCGCTGCTGCCGCCCTGCGCCTTCGCCGACCACTTCCTCTGCCCTTTCCCGCCACCCGGAAATACCCTCGCGGTCGCCGTCGAGGCGGGTGAGCGGAACCGGCGGGGCCGCTAGTACGTCACACCCGTGCCGAACAGCCCCGGCGGCGTACGCACATATCGCGTACGGAGCCGCCGGGGCATCGCGGCGTGCACGTGCAGATGGCCGATAGGCGCTCTTGTGCCCTCCCTGTGAGCCCCGAATACTCCCGAGAAGCGCTTGTCAGGGGCACAACGTATCCGGAATCCGGACGTTCCCTTTGGGGCCCGGACGTTTCCTTTGGCTGCGCCTCACGGGCCCACCCCACCCAGCGGGCCCCCTGATTCCCCTCGGGAGGAACCACAAGTGAGGAACAAGCGCACTACCCCCCGCAGTGGCTTTGCGAGACGAACCCGAATCGGCGCCGTGACGACCGGCCTTGTGGCCGTCGCCGCACTGGCCGTACCCATGGCACAGGCGGGTGAAGCCCACACTTTCAGTGCGTCCCAGCTCACGCAGGCGAGCGATGCCCTGCTCAAGGCCGATGTGGCGGGCACCGCCTGGAACATCGACAGCAAGACCAACCGCCTGGTCGTGACGGCCGACTCGACCGTCTCCCAGGCCGAGCTGAACAAGATCAAGCGCACGGCCGGCGCCAACGCGGGTGCCCTCAAGGTCGAGCGCACCGCCGGCAAGTTCAGCAAGCTGATATCCGGTGGCGACGCGATCTACGCCACCAGCTGGCGTTGCTCGGCGGGCTTCAACGTCCGTAACAGCGCGGGTACGTACTTCTTCGTCACCGCAGGGCATTGCACCGAGGGCAATCCGCCCTGGTACACCAACTCCGGGCGCACCACCAGCATCGGTCCCACGGCCGGGTCCAGCTTCCCGGGCAACGACTACGGCATTGTGCGCTACGCCAACACGTCCCTGGCGCACCCCGGTACGGTCGGCAGCCAGGACATCACCAGTGCGGCCAATGCCACGGTGGGCATGTCCGTCACGCGTCGTGGTTCCACCACCGGGACGCACGGTGGGTCCGTGACCGGGCTCAACGCGACGGTCAACTATGGCGGCGGGGATGTCGTCTACGGGATGATCCGGACCAATGTGTGTGCCGAGCCCGGGGACTCGGGTGGTCCGCTCTACTCCGGTTCTCGGGCCATTGGTCTGACGTCCGGTGGTAGTGGGAACTGCTCCTCCGGCGGTACGACGTTCTTCCAGCCGGTGACCGAGGCTTTGAGCGCGTACGGGGTCAGTGTGTACTGAGCTTTCGCTCAGGCTCGGCTCTCGTTCGGTCTTGCAGCCAGCAGTTGATGGGCCCCCGCCCGGGGTTTGGGTGGGGGCTCGCCTTCTTTCTTCTCCCCGCCCCGCCCCTTCCCGAAAGTCCTGCGGACGGCCTGGGGCTTCGCCCCTAGAACCCCGGATCGGCCTTCGGCCTCTGTCCTCAAACGCCGGACGGGCTGGGTGGGTGGGACGGATGGGCTGGGTGGATGGGGTGGACCGGTCGGGTGGGTGGGGGTGGACCGGCTGGGTGGCCGGGTGGGTGAGACGGGCCGGTCGGGTGGGTGAGGTGCTGATGGGGAGCTGGGTGGGAAGGGCGCTGACGGGGTGGGTCGGCTGGGTGGAAGAGGTGCTGGCGGGGTGGCTGGGTGGGAAGGGCGCTGACGGGTTGGGTGGGTCGGCTGGGTGGGAGAGGTGCTGGCGGGGTCGGTGGGAGAGGTGCTCACGGGATGGGGTGGTTCGGCCGGTTGAGTGGGTGTGGGCCGGGTCGGTGGACGGGGGCGGGATGGCGGTCGGCCGGTGGTTTGAAGAGATGTCTGACGGGATGAAGTTGGGCACTCCCCTTAAGTGGGGCGCGGGAGTTACCTTCGAGTGATACGTCCAATTCGGACCCTGGGGGGCCGTGATGGTCGAGGAGCTGGTGGCGGCGGGAGTGTCGGTGGCGTCCGCCGGAGTGGTTTATGTGATGGCGGCGGCGCGGGTCGTCAAACAGTACGAGCGGGGTGTGGTGTTCCGGCTCGGGCGGCTGCAGAAGGAGACGCGCGGGCCGGGGTTCACCATGGTCCTTCCCTTTGTGGACCGGCTGCGCAAGGTCAATCTGCAGATCGTGACCATGCCGGTCCCCGCGCAGGACGGCATCACCAGGGACAACGTGACGGTCCGGGTCGACGCTGTCATCTACTTCAAGGTGGTCGAGGCCGACAAGGCGGTCGTGAACGTCGAGGACTATCGCTTCGCGGTCTCGCAGATGGCGCAGACCTCGCTGCGGTCGATCATCGGCAAGAGCGATCTGGACGATCTGCTGTCGAACCGGGAAAAGCTCAACCAAGGGCTTGAGTTGATGATCGACAGCCCGGCCGTGGGGTGGGGCGTGCAGATCGACCGGGTGGAGATCAAGGACGTGTCGCTGCCGGAGACGATGAAGCGGTCGATGGCGCGGCAGGCCGAGGCCGACCGGGAGCGGCGGGCCCGGGTCATCAACGCGGACGCGGAGCTGCAGGCCTCGAAGAAGCTGGCCGAGGCGGCGCATGTGATGTCGGACGAGCCGGCCGCCCTCCAACTGCGGCTGCTGCAGACCGTGGTGGCGGTCGCCGCCGAGAAGAACTCCACTCTGGTGCTGCCGTTCCCGGTGGAGCTGCTGCGGTTCCTGGAGCGGGCGCAGCAGAACCTTCCGGGGCAGCAGGGGCAGCAGGGGCAGCAAGGACAGCAAGGACGGCAAGGACGGCAAGGACAGCAGGGGCAGCAAGGCCGGTCCCAGCCGGGTCCGGCTCCGGCGGTTCAGGATCAGCAGTCGCCGGCCGTCGAGGCGCTTTCGGAATCCGGCGTCGTCGGGTCGGATTCCGGCGCCCCGCCGAAGGATTCAGGACAGGACTAGTCCTTACCGCCTGCCGACGACCGCTCGCGCGCGGTGTGTGCGAGCGGGAACGCGGGAGCGTGACCGGCGCGTGCGGCAGGGGTGAACGTGCCGAGGGCGCGGGGTGTTTGTCGCGTGCGCGTCCTGAAGTCGACCTTGTGTGCTGCCGGTCGGGATGGGAATAGTGGCTCCCATCCATTTGGCATGGACGCGGCGTGAGGGTGCGGATCCCTCAGGTCGAGGGGTGCGAATCCCTCGATTCCCCCCAACTGCAGCCTGAAATCGCCGCCTTTGTGCCGGTACGCCTTCAGGGCCCGGTGACCCCCACGGATCCGGGTCCGACCCCCCACAGGAGGACGTGACTTGAAGCACCGACGCATACCGAAGCGGCGTGCGGCCCTGGCAGGTGCGGGCGTCATCGCGCTCGTCGCCGCGGGCATCACCTTGCAGACCGCGAACGCGAGCGAGGACACCCCGCTCCCCGAGCTGAAGACCCTGTCGGTCGGCGCGGCCGGAAAGCTCGCCGACAGCCTCGGCAAGGACCTGGGCGCCGACGCCGCGGGTACGTACTACGACGCCAAGGGCAAGACCTTGGTCGTGAACGTTCTGGACCAGGCCGCGGCCGACGCCGTCGCGCAGGCCGGCGGCAAGGCCAGAATCGTCGAGAACTCCCTGGCCGAGCTGAAGACCGCGCGCACCGGTCTGCTGAAGAAGGCGAGCACCAAGGGCACCTCCTGGGTGGTCGACCCCAAGACCAACAAGGTCGTCGTCACCGCCGACCGCACGGTCAAGGGCGCGAAGCTCGCCAAGCTCACCAAGGCCGTGGAAGCGCTCGGCTCCAAGGCGGAGCTGAAGCAGTCCAAGGGCGAGTTCAAGCGCTTCATCGCGGGCGGCGACGCCATCTGGGGCGGCGGCGGCCGCTGCTCGCTCGGCTTCAACGTCACGGTGGGCGGCGAGCCGCACTTCCTGACCGCGGGCCACTGCACCGAGGCGATCCAGAGCTGGTCCGAGGAGCAGGGCGGCCCGGTGATCGGTGAGAACGCCGGCTCCAGCTTCCCCGACAACGACTACGGCATCGTCAAGTACACCGGCGACACCGCGCACCCGAGCGAGGTCGACCTCTACAACGGCTCGACCCAGGCCATCACGCAGGCCGGCGACGCCACGGTCGGGCAGCAGGTGCAGCGCAGCGGCTCCACCACGCAGGTGCACGACGGTGAGGTCACCGCCCTTGACGCCACGGTCGACTACGGCAACGGCGACATCGTCAACGGCCTCATCCAGACCACGGTCTGCGCCGAGCCCGGCGACAGCGGCGGCTCGCTCTTCGCGGGCGACACCGCGCTCGGCCTGACCTCGGGCGGCAGCGGCGACTGCTCGGGCGGCGGGGAGACCTTCTTCCAGCCGGTGCCGGAAGCGCTGTCCGCTTTTGGCGCGGAGATCGGCTGATCCCTTCTTTACAGCTGGGCCCCGCCACCCCTCCGGGTGGCGGGGCCCAGCTGCTTTTCCCGGTCTTATGGTCAATTTCGGAAATTCTTGTGAAAGTTTTCACAAGCGCGCATGGGTCTTTGGTCCCAATGAATAGGTGCAGGTCAGATGGGGTTAAACCTGGTCGGTGATTTCTCCACATGGCCTTTCGGCCCGCACCTTTAGGGCTTTTTCGGCCGTCCCGGCGGAGCGAAAAGGTGTGCAATTAAGTCATCGCAGAAAGCACACCCGAAGGTCGCAGCGAAGGAGAACCTGCCATGCAGGCCAATGAGATGGTGGACGGACTGGTCCAGGGGGCCCTCAAGGCTCTCGACCACTTCGAGACGTACGACCAGGAGCAGGTCGACCACATCGTCAAGAAGGCTTCGCTCGCGGCCCTCAGCCAGCACGGCGAACTCGCCAAGCTGGCCGTCGAGGAGACCGGCCGTGGCCTCTTCGAGGACAAGGCCGTCAAGAACCTCTTCGCCTGTGAGCACGTCGTCAACTCGATGCGCGGCCTCAAGACCGCCGGGGTCATCGCCCGCGACGAGCTCAACGGCATCACCGAGATCGCCGAGCCGGTCGGCGTCATCTGCGCCATGACCCCGGTGACCAACCCGACCTCGACCACCATCTTCAAGGCCCTCATCGCCCTGAAGACCCGCAACCCCATCATCTTCGCCTTCCACCCCTCCGCGCAGAAGTGCTCCTCGGAGGCCGCCCGCATCGTGCGCGACGCCGCGATCGAGGCCGGTGCCCCGGAGAACTGCGTGCAGTGGATCGAGGAGCCCTCCATGGAGGGCACCGGCGCGCTGATGAACCACGAGGGCGTCTCCACCATCCTCGCCACCGGCGGCAACGCGATGGTCAAGGCCGCGTACTCCTGCGGCAAGCCGGCCCTCGGCGTCGGTGCGGGCAACGTCCCCGCGTACGTCCACAAGAGCGCCAAGCTGAAGCGCGCCATCCACGACATCGTCCTGTCGAAGGCCTTCGACAACGGCATGATCTGCGCCTCCGAGCAGGCCGTCATCCTCGACAAGGAGGTGTACGCCGAGGGCATGAAGGAGCTCAAGCGCCTGGGTGCGTACGTCGTCTCCGCGGCGGAGAAGACCCAGCTGGAGAACTTCATGTTCGGCACCAGCGCCTTCGCGGACAACGTCACGAGCGCCAAGCTGAACCCGACCGTCGTCGGCAAGTCCCCGCAGTGGATCGCCGAGCAGGCCGGCTTCTCGGTGCCCGCGGAGGCCTCGATCCTCCTGGCCGAGTGCGCCGAGGTCGGTGTCAACGAGCCGCTGACCCGCGAGAAGCTCGCCCCCGTCCTGGCCGCACTGAAGGCCGACTCCACCGAGCTCGGCATCGAACTGGCCGCCCAGATGGTCGAGTTCCACGGCCTCGGCCACTCCGCCGCCATCCACGCCGAGGACGAGCAGCTCATCGAGGAGTTCGGCAAGCGCGTCAAGGCGATCCGCGTCATCGCCAACTCGCCCTCCACCTTCGGCGGCATCGGCGACGTCTACAACGCCTTCCTGCCTTCCCTGACCCTCGGTTGCGGCTCCTACGGCCACAACTCGGTGTCCAACAACGTCACCGCGGTCAACCTGGTCAACGTCAAGCGGATCGGACGGCGCAACACCAACATGCAGTGGTTCAAGGTCCCGCCGAAGATCTACTTCGAGCGCAACTCCATCCGCTACGTCGGCGAGATGGACGGCATCAAGAAGGTCTCGCTCGTCACCGACAAGACCATGGTCGCCCTGGGCATGGCCCAGAAGATCATCGACATCCTGCAGAGCCGCGAGGGTGCGGTCAACATCCAGGTCATCGACAACGTCGAGCCCAACCCGGAGCTGGAGACCGTCGAAGAGGGCGCCGCGCGCATGCGGGACTTCCAGCCCGACACGATCATCGCCCTCGGCGGTGGCTCCGCGATGGACGCCGCCAAGGTGATGTGGCTGATGTACGAGCACCCGGAGATCGCCTTCGCCGACACGAAGGAGAAGTTCTTCGACGTCCGCAAGCGCGCCTTCAAGTTCCCCTCGCTCGGCGCCAAGGCCAAGATGGTCGCCATCCCGACCACGTCGGGTACCGGCTCCGAGGTCACCCCCTTCGCGGTCATCTCCGACCCGAAGGCCGCCCAGAAGTACCCCCTCGCGGACTACGCGCTGACCCCGCACGTCGCCATCGTCGACCCGAACCTGCCGATGGGCCTGCCGGCCTCCGTCACCGCCGACTCCGGCTTCGACGCGCTGACGCACGCCACCGAGGCGTACATCTCGGCGTACTCCAACGACTACACCGACGGCCTCTGCCTGCAGGCCATCAAGCTGATCTTCGAGAACCTCGAGGACTGCGTGAAGCTCGGCGCGAAGGCGCCCGAGGCGCGCGAGAAGATGCACAACGCGTCGACGGTGGCGGGCATGGCCTTCGCCAACGCCTTCCTCGGCATGGTGCACGCCATGGCGCACACCCTGGGCAACACCTTCCACGTCCCGCACGGCCGCACCAACGCGCTGCTCCTGCCGCACGTCATCCGCCACAACGGCACCGTGACGCACAAGGCCACCCCGTGGCCCAAGGCCGAGGTCTACCGCGCCCCGGAGCGTCTGCAGGAGATCGCCAAGCTCCTCGGCCTCAAGGCCAAGACCCCCGAGGAAGGCGTCGAGTCCTACGCCAAGGCCGTCGAGGAGCTGCGCGACCGCTGTGGCATCTCGGCCTCGTTCCAGGCCGAGGGCATCGACGAGTCGGCCTTCATCGCCGCTCTGCCGCAGCAGGCCATGAACGCCTATGCCGACCAGTGCGCGCCCGCGAACCCGCGGATGCCGATGATCGACGATCTGCAGCAGCTCATGAAGCAGGCCTACTACGGCAACCTCGAAGGTGCGCCCAAGGCAGCGTGACCCGCTGGGAGTTGGGCCCGCCTGGTACGGAATCCGTGCCGGGCGGGCCCTTTTGATTCCCCTCCCCGCCCCTTCCCGTAAGGCTGCCGCCGGCTTCTAAAAGATTGTCCTCAAACGCCGGACGGGCTGAATGAGGATGCCCGACGGCTGGAGGGGGTTACTCCTCGGGGTGTTCCTCTTCCAGGCGCGGCGCGATGAACCTGCCCATCGGCAGTACGTTGCGGCCCCACGTCGAGGCCAGGATCTGGCCCGCGAGCAGGTACAGCGCGCCGGCCGAGGCCAGCAGGCCGCACCAGCCGGTGAAGCGGTTCCAGCCGATGCTGCCCGTGAAGCCGTTCACCGTCATGCCGACGAACGCGCCGAGCACACAGGTGAAGGTGAACAGCAGTGCCACGTGGATGCGGCAGGTGCCCAGCCACAGCACGAACACCACGAACACCCAGGGCAGCGTGAACAGGCCCATCGTGTCGCCGCGCAGCGACGGGTCCAGACCCGGCACCACCCACTGCAGCATCAGCGCCTTCGCCATCCAGAACAGGCCGAAGCCGCCGAACACCGTGGCGTGCCAGGTGTCACCGCGGTGCGCCTGGAAGACCCCGGCGAGCAGCTGAGCCAGACCGCCGATGAAGAAGCCCACCATCGGCACGACCGAGTGCAGCAGCTTCTCCGGGAAGACGCCCGCGTCGATGCCCGTCGCGATCATCGTGACGACGATGAAGCCGGTGAGGCCGAGCGGCCCCAACTGGGCCTGCGCGGACGGCTCCATGCGCTTGACGGAGAGCGCCTGGGCGATGGGGCCGGAGCGGTGGTTCAGGAGGTTCATGCGTCATCCTTCACGAGCCCGAGTGCCTTGTTGTCCTGGCGCAGGAAGGACAGGACGAGCGTGACCGCCGCCGCGCCCACCGCCCAGGCGGAGAGGACCAGGAAGGGTCCGCCCGCGCCGTTGCCCTTGAAGTACGCGATCGAGCGGGCCGCGAAGGTGCCCGCGCCCGGTGGCAGCACCGGGCCGATGCCGCGCCAGAACCCGGGCAGCAGCGGATACGGATAGGCACCGCCCGCGCTCGGGTTGCCGAGCACCACGACGAGCAGGATCGCCAGGCCGATGCCGACGACTCCGGCGATGCCCTGGAAGGCCAGCGTGATCGCGCCCACCGCGAAGACGATCAGTGCGCCGAGCCCCCACAGGGCCATGACGCTGCCGGGCAGCGCGCCCAGTACGGGTCCTGCGATCACCGCTCCGAGCAGGCCCGCCACGACCGCGTACCCGAACATCACACAGAGCCGGATCAGGGCGCGGGCCGGGTTCGCGGGCTTCGCGCCGGCGCTGATCGCGAGGGCGGAGGCGCAGAGGTAGCCGCCGACGCACCAGCCGACGACCAGGTAGAACGCGGACAGACCGCGGGCGTCGCCCTTCGCGTCGGGCACGACGTCCACGACCTTCACCGTGCGCTTCTGGGCTGCCTCGGTGGCGGTCAGGATCTCTTCGAGGGCCTGCGAGAGGGAGGCGCCCGCGCCGCTGGCCACCAGGAGCTTGTCCTGGGTGCCCTGGGGGTCGATGACCAGCGCGCCGTCGACGCCCCGGTCCTTGATCCGGGCGATCGCGTCCGCCTCGTCCGTGGACGAGCTCGGCTTGAGCGGCTTGCCGGGCAGGGCCTTCAGCTGCTGTACGGCCTTGTCGGCCGCCTGGGCGAGCTGCGCCTCGGCGGCCTTGGCCTGCGCCGGATCGGCCGGGGCCTGCGCCGGGGCGGCCATGGTGACCGCGATCGGGATCTCGTGCGGCTTCGGTTGGTGGAAGGCGCCGATGTACGAGGCGATGAAGGCGAGCTGGACGGCCAGGACGCCGAGGACCAGGAGGGCGGTTCTGGTGCTGACCGCGTCCTTGACCTCGCTGAGGAAGCCGGTTTTCGGGTCGCCGTCGAGGCCGCCGCCGCGTGTGGTCCGTGTCATGGCCCCACGCTCCGTGTCTCCGGCCTGGCTCGCAGCAGGGCGGGGCCGAATGAGTGACGGGGCGGGCTGAAGGAAGTCGGCGGAAGATGCCCGATTCGTGGAGTCGTACTACTGTTCGAAACTGGTCTATGGTGGAGGCGGGGAGGTGAGAGCGGATTGGGTCAGGAGGTGCGTGTGCCGGGGTTCACGCATCTGCGTACCGTTTCCGGGTTCTCGCTGCGCTACGGCGCCTCGCACCCCGAGCGCCTTGCCGAGCGCGCCGTCGAGCGCGGCATGGACGCGCTCGCCCTGACGGACCGGGACTCCGTGGCCGGAACCGTGCGGTTCGCCAAGGCCTGCGCCAAGGCGGGGGTGCGGCCGCTGTTCGGGGCCGAGCTCGCCGTGGGGGAGCCGGTGCGCGGTCGGCAGCGGCGGGCGCCCGTGCGGGGCGGCGCCTTCATCGACGAGTCCGCGCCCCGTGTCACCTTCCTGGCCAGGGACGGGGCCGCGGGGTGGGCCGACCTGTGCCGCCTGGTCACCGCCGCGCACACCGCAGAGGACCGGCCCCTGCTGGCCTGGGACGCCAATCACGGCGACGGTCTGACCGTGCTGCTCGGGCCCGCCTCCGACGTGGGCCGGGCGCTCGCCGCGGGCCGGCCCGACCGGGCCGCCAAGCTGCTCGCCCCTTGGCGGGAGATCTACGGCGACGCGCTGCGCCTCGAAGCCGTGCACCACGGGCTGCGGGGCACCGGCCCCGGCTCGCTGCGCCTCGCCGCCCGCACCGTCGGCTTCGCCGCCGAGCAGGGCGTACGTCCCGTGCTCAGCAACGCCGTCCGGTACGCCGACCCGGGTCAGGGCCCCGTCGTCGACGTTCTCGACGCCGCCCGCCGCCTCGTGCCGATCGACCCCCGCAAGGGCCTCGACAGCGGTGAGCGCTGGCTCAAGGGTGCGGCGGACATGCTGGGCGCCGCCGAGCGGATCGTCGAGGCCGCCGGCTATCGCAAGGACATCGCGTACCGCCTGATGGAGACCACGCAGGAGACCGCCGCCGAGTGCCTCGTCGACCCCGAGGACGATCTCGGCATCGGCACCGTGCACTTCCCCGAGCCGCACCTGGTGGGCGCGGGGCGGCGCACCGCCCAGCGGGTGCTCGCCTCCCGGGCCGCGGCCGGCATGGTGCGGCGCGGGTACGACGGCAGGCGCGCGTACTGGGAGCGGATGCACCACGAGCTGGACATCATCGAGCACCACGGGTTCGCCTCCTACTTCCTGACGGTCGCTCAAGTCGTCGACGACGTACGGGAGATGGGGATCCGGGTTGCCGCCCGGGGGTCCGGTGCCGGGTCCCTGGTCAACCATCTGTTGGGCATCGCGCACGCCGATCCGGTCGCGCACGACCTCTACATGGAGCGGTTCCTGTCCAAGCGGCGCTCCGTCCTGCCCGACATCGACATCGACGTGGAATCCGCCCGCCGGCTCGAGGTGTACCGCGCGATCATCGGCCGCTTCGGCACCGAGCGGGTCGCGACCGTCTCCATGCCCGAGACCTACCGGGTGCGTCATGCGGTACGCGACGTGGGTGCGGCCCTGTCCATGGACCCGGCCGAGATCGACCGCATCGCCAAGGCCTTCCCGCACATCCGCGCCCGCGACGCCCGCGCCGCGATGGAGGAACTGCCCGAACTGCGGGCGGTGGCAGGGGAGATGGAGAGGCATGGGCGGCTGTGGGAGCTGGTCGAGGCGCTGGACGCCCTGCCGCGCGGGATCGCCATGCACCCGTGCGGGGTGCTGCTCTCCGACGCCTCGCTGCTCGCCCGTACGCCGGTCATGCCGACCAGCGGCGAGGGATTTCCCATGTCCCAGTTCGACAAGGAGGACGTCGAGGACCTCGGGCTGCTCAAGCTCGACGTGCTCGGCGTACGGATGCAGTCCGCGATGGCGCACGCCGCCGCCGAGGTGGAGCGGGCCACCGGTACGCCGCTCGACCTCGACTCCGTACCGGAGGGTGACCCGGCGACGTATGAACTCATCCGCAGCGCCGAGACGTTGGGGTGTTTTCAGATCGAGTCGCCGGGGCAGCGGGATCTGGTCGGGCGGCTGCAGCCCGCGACCTTCCACGATCTGGTGGTGGACATCTCGCTGTTCCGTCCCGGGCCGGTCGCGGCGGACATGGTGCGGCCGTTCATCGAGGCCCGGCACGGGCGCAAGGCCGTGCGGTATCCGCATCCGGACCTGGCAGAGGCGCTGCGCGACACGTACGGCGTCGTCGTCTTCCACGAGCAGATCATCGAGATGGTGAACCTCATGACGGGCTGCGGCCGCGACGAGGCCGACCGGGTGCGGCGCGGGCTCTCCGACGTCGAGTCGCAGGGGCGGATCCGGGTGTGGTTCGCGCAGCAGGCGGCGGCCCGGGGGTACAACGCCGAGGTGATCGGGCGGACTTGGGAGATCATCGAGGCCTTCGGCTCATACGGCTTCTGCAAGGCGCACGCCGTGGCCTTCGCCGTGCCGACCTATCAGTCGGCCTGGCTGAAGGCGCACCATCCGGCGGCCTTCTATGCGGGGCTGCTCACGCACGATCCGGGGATGTATCCGAAGCGGCTGCTGCTCGCGGACGCGCGGCGGCGGGGGGTGCCGGTGCTCCCGCTGGATGTGAACCACTCTGCGGTCGCTCATCGGATCGAACTGGTGTACGGTACTGGATCCTCCGGTGACCAGTGGGGCGTGCGGCTCGCGCTGTCCGACGTGCACAGGATCAGTGCGGCCGAGGCCGCGCGGATCGCCGACGGGCAGCCGTACTCCTCGCTGCTCGACTTCTGGGAGCGGGCCAGGCCCGGCAAGCCGGTCGCCGAACGGCTCGCGCAGGTAGGGGCGTTGGACGCCTTCGGTGGAAATCGGCGGGATCTGCTCCTGCACCTCGCGGAGCTGCACCGGGGCGCACGCGGCTCGTACGGCGAGCAACTTCCGCTCGCGGGAGGGCGGAAGACGGCCCCGGCCGGGCTGCCCGACCTGGGCGACGCCGAACGGCTCAGCGCCGAGCTCGGCGTGCTCGGCATGGACGCGTCCCGCCATCTGATGGGCGACCACCACGACTTCCTGCGCGAGCTCGGGGTGACCTCCGCCAAGCGCCTGCGGATGGCCGAGCACGGGCAGACCGTCCTCGTCGCGGGCGCCAAGGCGGCCACCCAGACCCCGCCCATCCGCTCCGGCAAGCGCGTCATCTTCTCCACCCTCGACGACGGCACGGGCCTGGTCGACCTCGCCTTCTTCGACGACAGCCACGAGCGGTGCGCGCACACCGTCTTCCACTCCTGGCTGCTGCTCGTACGGGGTGTGGTGCAGCGGCGCGGGCCGCAGAGCCTGAGCGTGGTGGGCGCGGCCGCGTGGAACCTCGCCGAACTGGTGGAGCTGCGGGGGGAGGGCGGCCTTGAGGCGGTGGCCGCGCGGCTCGCGACGGAGGGCTCCGCAGGGGCGGCGGAGGGCGGTGGTCCGGCGGACCGGGCTCAAGGGGCGGCGTCCGGCGGGTCGGAGTCGGGGGCGGAGTCCGGTGACCCGGTGGGCGGGCGGCGGATCCGGATGGCCACGGGCTACGAGATGCACCCCTGGGCGGATCTGCGTCCGGCGGGCGAAGGGGCGGGGAGCGCAAGGAAGTTGTGGCACCAGAGTCCGGGGAGCGCGGGATGATTCTCTTCGTACGTTTCCGGATCGGGCCCGAGGGTGAGGCGCTGCTGCCCGAACTCCTCGCGCTGCTCGGCCAGTTCACGCCCGTCGTCGAGGCCGTGCCGCCCGACGGGGCGCTCGCCGATGTGCGGGGCGCCCTCAAGTACTTCGGGCGGGGTGCCGGTGAACTGGCCGCGCTCGTCCGGGTCAGGGCGCTCGCCCTGTACGGCGTGGACTGTGTGATCGGGGCCGGGCCGGGTCCGATGCTGGCCCGGATGGCGGCGCGGGACGCGGCGCCCGGGGTGACCCTCGTCGTGGACGACCCGGCGGACTACCTCGCCCGCAAACCCGTCGCCGCCCTCGACGGCGTCGGCCGCGCCACTGCCCGCACCCTGTGTGCGTACGGCCTCGACTCCATCGGCAAGCTCGGCGCCGCGCCGCTCGGCACCGTCCAGCGCATCCTCGGCGCGAAGGCCGGGCGTGAGCTGCACGAGCGGGCCCGTGGCATCGACCACGTGCCGGTCGTACGCAATGCCGCATCCCGCTCGGTCGCCGCCGAACGCCCCTTCTCCCGCGACGAGTTGGACCAGGACCGGCACCGCCGTGCGCTGCTCTCCCTCACCGAGGAGCTGGGCGCCCGGATGCGCGGCGAGCAGCAGGTGTGCAAGACCCTGACCCTCACGGTGCGCTACGCCGACCGGTCCACCACGGTACGCAGCCGGGCCCTGCCCGAACCCACCGCGCACTCGGCGGCGCTCGCGGCGGCCGCGTACCGCATGTACGAGGCGCTCGGCCTGCAGCGCGCCCGGGTCAGGGCGCTCTCGCTGCGCGCGGAGGGGCTCGGGCCCGCCGAACTCGCCTCCCACCAGCTCACCTTCGACCCGGCGGACGACAAGGCCCGCCGGATCGAAGAGGTCGCGGACCGGGCGCGGGCCAAGTTCGGGCCCGGGGCCGTGGTGCCGGGAGCGTTGGCGGCGTAGACCTGTCCGACGGAGAGGCCCGCGGGCCGGAGCGGTCATACGTCGCGGCGGTCCACCACGAACACCGCGACCAGGCCCGCGACCAGCGGCCAGGCCGCGAACACGATCCACGCCTCGGTGACCGACGTCTGGTACCGGCCCAGATCCCAGGTGCTGGTGGGGCCCTGGATCAGGGCGAACCACGCGGAGAGCGGCATGGCGTTGCCGATCTCCGCGACCCAGCGGTAGGTCTCGCCGCCGAACAGCGCGGGCAGGAGCAGCAGGGCGGCGACCACCGCGACGACCGTGCCCGTGGCGTGCCGGATCAGCGCGCCCAGCGCCATCCCGACGACGGCGCACACCGGAGCGAGCAGCGCGGAGCCCGCGACGGCCCGCAGCGAGCCGGGATCGCCGAGCGAGCGGCCGCCGTACTCGCCGAGGATCGACTGGGTCACGCCGAACGACGCCGCCGCGACGACCGTGCCGAGCACCAGCGTCACCACCGTCACGACCACGATCTTCGCCGCCACCACCGGGCGCCGGGCGGGCACGGCCGTGAACGTCGTACGGATGAGACCGCTGGTGTACTCCCCGAAGACGGAGATCGCGCCGACACTGCCCGCGATGAGCATCAGGATCTGGTAGGCAGGTTCGACGAAGGCGGGACCCATCGGGTCGATGCGCATCCCCGGGTCCCTGGGGTTCACGGCCGGCTGGTTCGCCAGCAGATCCGCGTTGGACAGGGCCGAGTTGACGTTGATCCCGATGACGACCAGGGCGCCCACGAACAGGACCCAGTACGTCGACCGCAGCGACCACAACTTGATCCACTCGGCGGCCAGCAGATCACGGAAACGGGCCCGGGGTTCCTGGGCAAGGGCGCTCATCGGGCATCTCCTGCGAGGTATTCGACGCTGTCGGCGGTGAGTTCCAGGAAGGCCTCTTCGAGCGAGGCGGTCCTGGGGCTGAGTTCATGCAGCAACACCCGGTGGGCGAAGGCGAGTTCACCGATGCGCGCCGCACTGAGCCCGGTCACCGCGCACAGCTCCGGGCCGGCCGGCTGCACCGAGGCACCCTCGGCCGTCAGCACGCCGGTGAGCTCCGCGAGGTCGGGCGTGCGGACGGCGACACTGAGGCGGGTGCCGCGCGCGGCGAACTCTGTCAGGCTCTCCGCCGCGATCAACTCACCACGCCCCACGACGATCAGCTCGTCGGCGGTGTTCTCCATCTCGCTCATCTGATGGCTGGACACGAACACCGTCCGCCCCTCGTCCGCGAGCCGCCTCAGCAGTGCGCGCACCCACAGCACGCCCTCCACGTCCAGGCCGTTCAGCGGCTCGTCGAAGAGCAGCACCGGAGGGTCGCCGAGCAGTGCGGTCGCGATGCCGAGGCGCTGCTTCATGCCGAGCGAGAAGCCGCCGACGCGGCGCCTCGCCACCTGGGCGAGACCCACCTCCTCAAGGACCTCGTCCGCCCGGCCGCGCGGGATGCCGTTGCTGCGGGCCAGCGCCGCCAGGTGGGCGCGGGCGGTGCGGCCGCCGTGCACGTCATGGGCGTCGAGCAGCGCCCCGACCCGGCGCAGGCCCCGGGGGAGGTCGCGGAAGGGGTGGCCGTCGATCGTGATGGTGCCGCTCGTGGGCCGGTTCAGGCCGAGCAGCATCCGCAGCGTCGTGGTCTTGCCCGCGCCGTTCGGGCCGAGGAATCCGGTGACGCGACCGGGGCGCACGGTAAAGGTCAGGGCGTTCACGGCAGTCGTGTCGCCGTAGCGTTTGGTGAGGTCGTTGGCTTCAATCACGGCTCTACGCTGCCGGGGCACGGGTGGCCGCGGCATCGGGCCGGCGATCACATTCGGGGGCGCGGCCATAGCCCGGGGGCGTACGCCCGTGGGCCGATGTCAGGGGGCGGGGCCGGAAATAGGATCACCGTCATGAACGCCCCGCCCGCCGCGCCGCGGCCCCCGCTGTGGCCCCCGCGCTTCTCGGGACCCACGCGCTTCTCGAGACCCGCCACCGGGGAGCTCCTGGCCTGGTGCGGGGCGCTCGCCTACCCCTTCGCGCTGTACTTCGCCGCGCTGAGCGAGCAGCAGGAGCTGACCGGGATCCGGCTCGTCCCGGCGGCCCTGACCGCGGTGCTGCCGTTCGCGCTCCTGCGGTACCGGCCGCTGCCGGCCCTGGTGCTGATGCTGGCCGGTTCGTTCGCCGTGGTGACCCTGGTGACCGAACCGGAGGCTCCTTGGCCGGCCCGAGGGCAGGGCCAGGGCTGGCAGATCGGGTATCTGCAGGCCGTGGTGGTCGACATCGCCGTCGGCTGGATCGCGGCGACCCGGCCCCGGCGTACCGCCGTCACCGCCGGAGTCATGGCGCTCGTGGTGCAGATCCTCTCCACCGCTTACTACCGCTCCGGCTCCGACGTCTTCGCCTCCACCGCGCTCTCCCTCGTCCTGGCCCTCGCCACCGCCTGGCTGATCGGCTTCTCGGTGTACGAGCGCAGCCGGCACGCCGAGACGCTGCGGGCGCAGGCCGCGCTCCAGGCCGTCACCGCCGAACGGCTGCGGATCGCCCGGGAGTTGCACGACATGGTCGCGCACAGCATCGGGGTCATCGCCATCCAGGCCGGGGTCGGCAGCCGCGTCATCGAGACCCAGCCCGCCGAGGCGCGGAACGCGCTGTCCGCCATCGAGACCACCAGCCGCGAGACCCTTGCGGGGCTGCGCCGGATGCTGGTCGCCCTCCGGCAGTCGGACGAGGGCAAGGGGGCGGCCCCGGTCGCCCCGGCACCGGGACTTGCCGACGTGGACCGGCTGGCCGAGACGGTGCGGGACGCCGGGGTGCGGGTCGATGTGGAGTGGCGGGGGGAGCGGCGGGCGCTGCCCGCGGAGGTCGAGCTGTCCGCGTTCCGGATCATCCAGGAGGCGGTGACCAATGTGGTGCGGCATGCGGGGGTGACGGGCTGCAGGGTGGTGGTCGAGTATCCGGGGGATGCCGGTCCGGCGCAGGAGGAAGCCTTGTCCATCGAGATCGTCGACGACGGGACGGGGCCGGTGCTGCCCGGTGCCGGATACGGGATCATCGGGATGCGCGAGCGCGCCGGGCTCCTGGGCGGTGCCCTGACCGCGGGCCCCCGCCCGGAGGGCGGCTTCCGGGTGGCGGCCCGGCTTCCCGTGCCGGAGGAGACCCGATGAGCGAACGACCCGAGCGCCCCGTCGACGTGGTCCTGGTCGACGACCAGCCCCTGGTCCGCGCCGGGCTGCGCGTGCTCATCGCCGATCATCCCGATCTGAGGATCGTGGGCGAGGCCGGCAGTGGGGCGGAAGCCGTTCGGCTCGTGCGTGAACTCGCCCCCGATGTCGCGGTGATGGACATCCGCATGCCCGGCATGGACGGCATCGAGGCGACCCGGCTCATCACCGAGGGGGCCGGCCCGACGCGGGTGCTCGTGCTCACCACGTTCGACGACGACGATTACGTGTACGGCGCGCTGCGCGCCGGGGCCAGCGGATTCCTCGTCAAGGACATGGCCATGGACGACATCCTGGGCGCGATCCGGGTGGTCGCCGCGGGCGACGGCCTGATCGCGCCGAGCGTCACCCGCCGGCTCATCGCGGAGTTCGCGGGCCGCCCCGAGCCCGGTCCCGCGCCCCGGCCCGTCGCGGGCGTCACCGCACGGGAGCGCGAGGTCCTCACCCTCGTCGGGCGGGGCCTCGCCAACGCGGAGATCGCCGCCGAGCTGTGCATCAGCGTGGCCACCGCCAAGGCCCATGTGGCGCGGCTCTTCACCAAGCTGGACGCCCGGGACCGCGTACAACTGGTCATCATCGCCTACGAGTTGGGCCTCGTGACGCCGTCGAAGTGAGTCATGGCGTACGCAGCAGCCCGCGCAGGGCCAGGCCGAAGACGACCCGGCCCGCGACCGCGGTCACCGGGTCGGCGAGGCGCGGGAGCTTCGCGATGCGCAGGTCCTCGCGCCACTCCACGTACGACCCCGCACCCCGGGGACGTACGGAAATCTCGGCCCAACCCGTCAGCGCCGAACCGGTCTTGACCAGCCGGCAGTGACCGGAGGCGGACCCCGGCCCGGGCGGCTCCCAGACCGTGACCTCCATCGGGTCGTCGAAGCCGAACCGGCCCAGTGCCGTGCGGGCCACGAAGCGGGTGCCCACGCGGGCCGGCGGATCGGTCAGTACGACCGTCTGCGTCAGCGGGACCCGAGCGGCGTGCAGGGGCCAGTCGGTGACCCGTAGCCAGGCCTCCTGGACGGACAGTCGGGTGCTGCGGGACACACGGAATGCGGACACCCCGTGAGCGTACGACCGCGCCACCGCTCCCGAGGTGAAGGGGAGGAGCGGCGGCGCGGTCGTGGTGTACGGCATCCGGTGGTTCCCATGTCCCGTGGGGACCACCGGAGTCTGGGTGCCGTACAGGTCTATCTGTATCTACCGGTATCTACCGGTGCCGATCTGGCGGCAGCGAGAGCTGCGGCTGCGGATCAGCCTGGCGACACGTGCCGTTCAGCGGCTGTGCCGGCCACCGGCGACCGCGCGGCGGCGGACCGAGCCGAACATGGCCGCGGCGCCGATCGCGAGGGCGGCGGCGCCACCGATCGCGATGTACGGGGTGTTGCTGTCGCCACCGGTCTCGGCGAGGTCCTCGCCCGCGGCGGCGGGCTTGCCGGCGGCGCCGTTCACCTCGGGGGCGTTGTCCTCGGGCGCGGCGGCGGAGGCGTCGGCGCCCGTGTCGGCGTTGTTGTCGCCGTGGCCGTGGTGCTCGACGGAGGAGTTGCCCTCGCCGTCCTTGATCTGCTCCTCGCTGGGCGCGGAGGCCTCGGGCGCCGGGGTGGTCTCCTCGTCCGAGGTCGAACCGCCGCCCGCGGATCCGCCGTTGTCCGCGCCGAAGACGACGTCGGAGCAGGTGTAGAAGGCCTCCGGGGAGTCCGAGCGCTGCCAGATCGAGTAGATCAGGTGGCGGCCCTTCTTGGCCGGGATCTTGCCGTCGAAGACGTAGTCACCGTTCTCCATCTTCGGGTCGGTGACGTTCGCGAAGGGCTTCGACTCCAGGTCCGACCACTTGAGCGGCTTGCTCGGGTCGTAGCTGTCCTTGGTGATGTACAGCTCGAAGGAACCCTTGTGCGGGGCGGTGCCCTTGTAGCGGAAGGTGTGGCTGCCGGACGCCAGCTTGGAGGACGGCCAGTCGGCGCGCGGCAGGTCGAGGCCCTTGTACTTGTCGTTGCCGGCGGAGCAGAGCTTGCCGTCGGGGATGATCTCCTTCGACTTGCCCGCGGCGTTGGCGATGTTCACGCCGTTCCAGTCGTAGAAGGCCTGCACGCCGGAGGCGGCGACCGCGGCCTTGCAGGCGGCCGAGTCGGGGGACTCCGGGCCCTCCGCGTAGCAGGCGGAGACACGGCTCACCGGGTCCGTCATCGAGCCGTGCGCGGAGGCCGGGGATATGGCCAGCGCGGTGAGGGCGAGCGGGGCGATACCGACGGTGGCGACGGTCGCGATGCGGCGAGCAGTCATGGGGGATCTCCTTGAACACGGTGCATAACTGGGGGATACGAGACGGGTACGAACCTGCGGTGCTGCCCCCCGATGAAGCGCGGCACCGACGGTTCGAACCCGTCCCGGCGATCAGAAAACTAGCCCCTCGAAACCGTGGAATCGCCTGCTGAGGCGGGGTGGAGCCGATCCTTAGGCTCCCTTTAAGGATCGGCTCAGAGATGATTAAGAGCGCGCCCCGAATGTCGGATTCCGGAAGTGGCGATCTTTCAGCCGGTGCTTCAGCCGACCCACCGATAACGCCGCTCCGGCCGCCCCGTACCCCCGTACCTGAGCGTGACCTCGACCCGTCCGGTGTCCGCGAAGAACTCCAGGTACCGGCGCGCGCTCACCCGTGACAGCGCCCCCGCCTCGGCGCACTCGGTGGCGGACAGGCCGCCCGGATGGGTCCGCAGCACCCGCTCGACCAGCTCCCCGGTGTGCGCCGCGAGCCCCTTGGGCAGTTCGCGCGACCCCGGCGGCCGGGTCCCGAAGATCTGGTCGACGTCCTCCTGCCGGGCCTCGTCGAGGGAGTCGAGCCGGCTGCGCAGAGCCGCCACGTGCCTCAACTGCTCCTGCAGGGCCGCCTGGTTGAAGGGCTTGATCAGATAGTGCAGCGCCCCGGCCCGCAGCGCCGAGCGCACCACCTCCGCCTCCCGGGCAGCCGTGATGAACAGGGCGTCCACCGGGGTCCGCCCCGGATCGCGCTCCTCGGCCGCGCGCAGCTCCCGCAGCACGCTGATGCCGTCCATGTCCGGCATATACACATCGAGCAGGGCGATGTCGGGCCGCAACTGCTCCGCCGCACGCAGCGCCTCGGCGCCGCTGTGCGCGACCCCGACCACCGAGAACCCCTCCAGGGCGGCCACGTACCGGCTGTGCAGCTTCGCCACCATGAAGTCGTCGTCCACGACCAGCACCTTCGTCACCGCGTCAGGCTAAGTACGCGACCACAACGACCACAACGTCCGTTGCTTGCGGAAGAGAGACAGCTTGTTAACGCGCAGGCAACATGTGGGCCACCTCACAGCTCTCCCCCACGAGCTCCTTCTCCCACGTTCTTCTACGTTCCGACAGGTGGTGGCACCCGTGCGCCTGCGCACACCCCTCGCCCTGCTCGGCGCCGCGCTGCTCGTACTCGGGGCCCCGCCCCTGCTCACGAGCGGCAGCGGCGCCGACACCGGCACCCAGATCCCCGGCCTGCGCCTCATGGTCCCCAACACCCCGGGCGGCGGCTACGACATCACCGCCCGCACCGCGGCCAAGGACGCCGAGGACGCCGGACTCACCCACGGCATCGAGGTCTACAACCTGCCCGGCGCCGGCGGCACGGTCGGCCTGACCCGTCTCGTCGGCGAGCACGGCAACGGCAAGCTCGCGATGTCCATGGGCCTCGGAGTGGTCGGCGCCGCGCGCTCCAACCACTCGCCGAAGACCCTCGCCGACACCACCCCGATCGCCCGGCTCACCCAGGAGCAGGACGTCGTGGTCGTCGCCAAGGACTCGCCGTACAAGACCATCGACGACCTCGTCGAGGCCTGGAAGAAGAACCCCGGCAAGCTGCCCGTCGGCGGCGGCTCCTCGCCCGGCGGCCCCGACCACCTCGCCCCGATGCTGATGGCACGCGCGGCCGGCATCGCGCCGAAGGACGTCAACTACATCCCCTTCGACGGCGGCGGCGAGCTCCTCGCCTCGATCCTCGGCAACAAGGTCGCCTTCGGCGTCTCAGGCGTCGGCGAATACCTCGACCAGATCAAGTCCGGCGAGCTCCGGCTGCTCGCCGTCACCGGTCCCGAGCGGGTGAAGGGCCTGGACGGGCCGACGCTCATGGAGTCCGGCTACGACGTCAACTTCACCAACTGGCGCGGCATCGTGGCCCCGCCCGGACTCTCCGACGCCCAGCGCGACAAGCTCACCGGCCTCGTACGCAAGCTCCATGACTCGCCCGAGTGGAAGAGGTCCCTCGACAAGAACGGCTGGGACGACGCCTTCCTCACCGGCGACAAGTTCGGCGCCTTCCTCGACAAGGAGGACAAGCGCGTGGTGTCCGTACTGAAGGAGCTGGGGCTGTGAGCACCGAAGGAGAAGGGGCCGTGAGCGCCACCACCGAATCCCCGCAGGACGACCGACCCCGCAAGTCGTGGTTGCGCGAGCACTCCGAACTCGGCGTCTGCGTCATGCTGTTGGCGCTCGGCGCACTCGTCCTCACCGACGCGCTCACCATGGACGTCGACATCTCCCAGCGCGGCCCCATCGGCCCCAAGACCGTCCCGGTCGTGGTCGGCATCGGGCTGCTCGTCATCGCCCTGCTGCTCGCGGTCGACGTGCTGCGCGGCGGCCGCGGCGAGGCCGAGGGCGGCGAGGACATCGACCTCGCCGAACCCGCCGACTGGCGCACGGTGTTGCTGCTCGCCGGAGTCTTCCTGGGCGCCGCCGTCCTCATCGAACCGGTCGGCTTCCCCGTCGCGGGCGCCCTGCTCTTCTGGGGCGCGGCCTTCGCCCTCGGCAGTCGCCGCCCCGACCGCGACCCGCTGATCGCCGCCGTCCTCTCGGTCGCGACGTACGCCCTCTTCAACAATCTGCTCGGGGTCCCGCTGCCCGGCGGCCCCCTGATGGGAGTGCTGTGACATGAACGCCCTCAACTCCCTGATGGACGGCTTCGGCACCGCCCTCACCCCCATCAACCTCCTGTGGGCCGCGATAGGCGTCCTGCTCGGCACGGCCATCGGCGTACTGCCCGGCATCGGCCCCGCGATGGCCGTGGCGCTGCTGCTCCCGGTGACGTACGGACTCGAACCGACCGGCGCGTTCATCATGTTCGCCGGCATCTACTACGGCGCCATGTTCGGCGGCTCCACGACCTCCATCCTCCTCAACACCCCGGGGGAGAGCGCGGCCGTCGTCGCCGCGATGGAAGGCCACCCGATGGCCAAGTCGGGCCGTGGCGCGCAGGCCCTCGCGGCCGCCGCCATCGGGCACTTCGCGGGCGGCATGATCGGCACGATCCTGCTCGTCGTCCTGGCGCCGACCATCGCCGACCTGGCGGTGGACATCGGTGCGCCGGACTACTTCGCCATCATGGTCCTCGCGTTCATCGCGGTGACGTCGGTGCTCGGCTCGTCCCGCATCCGCGGCCTGGCATCCCTGTTGATCGGCCTGACGATCGGTCTGGTCGGCCTCGACCAGATGACCGGCCAGCAGCGCCTCACCTTCGGCTCGCTCCAACTCGCCGACGGCATCGACGTGGTGATCGTCGCGGTCGGGCTCTTCGCGATCGGCGAGGCCCTGTGGGTGGCCGCCCATCTGCGGCGCACGTCCGGCGACGCGATCCCGGTCGGCCGGCCCTGGCTCGGCAGGGCGGACGTCAGGCGCACCTGGAAGTCGTGGCTGCGCGGGCCGCTCATCGGGTTCCCGTTCGGGGCGATTCCGGCCGGTGGCGCGGAGATCCCGACCTTCCTGTCGTACGTCACCGAGAAGCGCCTGTCCAAGCACAAGGACGAGTTCGGCAAGGGCGCCATCGAGGGCGTCGCCGGACCCGAGTCCGCGGCCTCCGCTTCCGCCGCCGGAACTCTCGTGTCGATGCTGACACTCGGCCTGCCCACCACCGCCGTCGCGGCCGTGATGCTCGCCGCCTTCCAGCAGTACGGCATCCAGCCCGGGCCGCTCCTCTTCGACCGCGAGCCGGAGTTGGTGTGGGGCCTGATCGCCTCGCTGTTCGTCGGGATGGTGCTGCTCCTCGCGCTGAACCTGCCGCTCGCACCGGTCTGGGCGAAGCTCCTCAAGATCCCGCGGCCCTATCTGTACGCGGGCATCATGTTCTTCGCCGCCGTGGGCGCGTACGCCGTCGGGGGCGAGGCCCTCGACCTGGTGATCCTGCTGGTCATCGGCCTGCTGGGGTTCGGGATGCGACGGTACGGACTGCCCGTCCTGCCCGCGGTCATCGGCGTGATCCTCGGCCCGGCCGCCGAGCAGCAGCTGCGCCGCGCCCTGCAGATCAGCGACGGCAGTGTCTCGGGCCTGGTCAACACGCCCTTCTCGGTGACCGTTTACGCCGTGATCGCGCTGCTCCTCGCCTGGCCGCTGCTGAAGAAGCTGGTGCGGCGGCGCGGCTGAGTCACTGTGCCGCAGCGGCGGAAGGGGCCGGCGCACTGTGCCATCGCGGCCCAAGTGCCCGGCCCCGCAGCGTCGCTAACGTGCTCACATGACCGAGGACACCCATGACATCAGGCTTGCCGAGGCCGCCGACGTACCCGCCGTGCAGGCAGTGACCGACGCGGCGTACGCGCACTACATCGAGCGGATCGGGCTGCGGCCCGTGCCGATGGACGCCGATCACGCGGCGGACGTGGCGGCGGGGCGGGTGTACGTCACCGGGGATCCGGTGATCGGGCTGCTCGTCCTCGTCCCGCACGAGGACCATCTGTACCTGGAGTCCATCGCGGTCCACCCCGACGCCCACGGGCGCGGGGTGGGCCGCGTGCTCCTTGAATTCGTCGAGGCGCACGCGCGCGCACTCGGGCTGCCCGAGGTACGGCTCCTCACGAACGCCAAGATGTGGGAGAACCAGCAGATCTATCCGCGGTTCGGCTACGAGGTCGTGGAGCGCCGCGTCGACGGGCCGTACGACCGCATCCACTACCGGAAGCGGCTGGCCCGACCCTGACGCGGCGCGCGCTCAGCCGTCCGGCCACCAGGTCTTGGCTATGTCCCGGCGCACCTCGGGGCGCTCGCGGGGAGCGGACTCGCGCTCCTCGCGCAGGCGCTGGGTCGTGCTCGACTTCCTGACGGGCTTCTGCACGGTCACGCGACGCATGACGGCCTCCTTCGCTGCCCTTGCCTGTCCGTTGGGATGCAGTGGTTCGGCGCTCGCGTTGCTCGGCTTCCTCAATGCAGACCCTTGGACGGGATATTCCTCATCGGTGCCCGACGTATGCGCGCACCGATCGTTGTTCGCCGTGGGCGTGGCCGCGTTTGAGCCCGGTGGGCCGTGCGACTGTCCACGAGGTTGCCGTGACGGTACTCATCGGGCCTGGTCGGCGCCAGGGGGTTTCGCACACTCGCACGTCACACGTGGGATGGGTCACGGGCCGCGCGGCTCGAGCGAACCTTGAGCGGGCCTGGAACGGAGCGAGATCCGGGCACTGTCAGTGACGCATGTCACGATCTTCGGATGATGACTCGGGGAGGGCCCATTCAGGGCATGGCGCCGCGCGGCCGGGCAGGGCCCGGCCGCGCGGGGGTGACAGGAGTGACAGGGGTCAGGCGGGCAGGGCGTCCACCGTGGGGACGACCATGCCGAAGACGTCGGTGATCGTGGTCAGGGCCGCGGTCTGGAGGGTGGCGGAGGGCAGGACCGTGCCGTCCGGGGCGGCCAGGGCGCGGGTGGCGGTGGCCTCGGCGACGACCGTGGGGCGGTAGCCGAGGTGGAAGGCGCCCTGAGCGGTGTGGCTGACGCAGATGTGCGTGATGAAGCCGGCCAGGACCAGGTCCTTGCCGCTGCCCGCCGCGGCGCCCAGGTCGGTCAGGGTCTTCTCCAGGTCGGTGAGGTGGAAGGCGTTGGGGAACTGCTTCACCACGACCGCCTCGCCGTCCACCGGGGCGACCTCGTCGCTGATGGCGCCGAGGGGGGTGCGGATGTCGTACGGGGTGCCCTCGCCGGCGTCGTTGACGATGTGGACGACCGGGGTGCCGGCGGCGCGGGCCCGGGCCAGCAGGCGGGCGCCCGCCGCGACGGCCTCCTCGGCGCCGTCCAGGGCCATGACGCCGCTGCGGTAGGTGTTCTGGAAGTCGATCATGATCAGGATCGACTCGCTGAGCCGGGCCGGGGTGCTGTCCAGACCGCTGACTTCGCGCAGGGTCTTGGAGGGCTGGGGCTGGGAGGACTGAATGGTGCTCATGGTGTGCCTTTCACAAGGAGGTTGGGGCGTAAAGGAGTTGATGGAATCGGGCATGGCGAAGCCGTCGGGCTTGCCCGCGTGGTGAGTGGTCGAGTGGTGAGCGCTGAGCGCTGAGTGGTGCGCGGTGAGTGGTGCGCGGTGAAGGTCAGGCGGTCCGGGTGCGGAAGCGGCGCCGGTAGGCCGCGGGCGTCGTGGCGAGCTGTCGCTTGAACGCGCGGTGCAGGGTTTCCACCGAGCCGAGCCCCGCCGTGGCCGCGACCTGGTCGAGCGGGCTGTCGGTCGTCTCCAGGAGACGCCGGGCCACTTCGACCCGGGCGGCCTCCACGTACGCGCCGGGGCCGGCGCCCGTCTCCTGTTTGAAGACGCGGGCGAAGTGGCGCTCGCTCAGACACATCCGGGCCGCCAGCGCCTCCGCCGACAGGTCCTCGGTGAGGTGATCGGCGATGAACAGCCGCAGTTCGTCGATGTCGCGGCGCTCGGAGGCCGGACTGCTGAGCGGCACCGAGAACTGGCTCTGGCCGCCCTGCCGTTTGAGGTACATCACCAGCTGCCGGGCCACGGCCAGGGCTACCTCCTCGCCCTGGTCCTCGGCCACCAGTGCCAGGGCCAGATCGAGGCACGCGCTGATCCCGGCCCCGGTCCACAGCCGGCCCCGGTCGGTGCGTACGAAGATCGGGTCCGGGTCGACCGTGACGGCCGGGTGCTCGGCGGCCAGCTGGGCGGCGGTCGACCAGTGGGTGGTCGCCGTCTTGCCGTCCAGGAGCCCGGCCGCCGCGAGCAGGTGTGCGCCCACGCACACCGACGCCACCCGCCGGGCCCGTGGGGCGGCCGCCTTCACCCACGCCACGACATCGTCGTCGATGCGGGCGACCGGGCCGGCCTCGGTCATGTCGACGGCGCCGGGCACCAGCATGGTGTCCACGTCGCCGCCGACCTCGTCGAAGGACAGATCGGTCAGCAGCCGCACCCCCGCCGACGTCCGCACCTCGCCGGCGACCGGTCCGGCGAGGCGGACCTGGTAGCCGGCGCGGCCCGCGGTCTCCCGGTTGGCCAGGGCGAAGACCTCGGCCGGGCCGGTGACGTCGAGGAGGTCGACATCGGGGAAGACCGCGATCACGACGCGGTGGGTGCTGGGCATGGATCCATCGTCGCCGGGGTCCGCCATGGCCGCAATGACGATTCCCTGTCACTTACGGACATAGGGCGGCGGGCCCTGTGGTGCAGGTGTCCGGTGCCGGGTGCCGTCGGTCGAGAAGGTCGCGTGCCGTCAGTCGAGCAGGGCGACGAACTTGCCCAGCTTGGCAAGGAGCTCGAGCTCGTCCAGGGCGCGCACCGCCTCGGCCGCGGCCTCCGGGTCGCGCTCGGCCAGGCCGCTGTCCGCGAACTCGTCCTCGTCGAGGCGCAGGATCTGCGCGCCGTCCGCCGAGACCCACAGGTCGAGGTCCAGGTCCTCGACGACCAGCTCGCCGTCCGCGGTGCCGGCCGGCCTGGTCACGTCGCAGTACCAGCCCTTGAGGGAGCCGTCGGACGCGCGGACCTCCTTCACCGCGTAGTAGCGGTCGCGCCAGAAGTGCTCGGTGAAGACGTCGCCCGGCTCGAAGCGGACGAAGCCGAAGTCACGCGTGTGCGCGGCGGCCCAGGGCGCGCGGACGGTGGTGCGGGTGCCGTCGTCGCGTACGACCGTCGCCGGGTAACGGATCTTCGTACGGCCCGCCTTGACGAGGACGACGTCGATCGTCGTGCCCTGCGTGAAGACGACCTCAGAGCTCGTGGACATGCCTTACCTCCGTTGCGCTGATCTTGTAGCCGAACCAATTGTTGATCGCCAGCATCGGTTCGTTGGCCGCGTCGTTCCCGGTGAACGCCTCCGTGTGCCCGGTGGCGCGGGCGCGGTGCAGCGAGGCGTTCTTGGCGAGCTTGGCGAGGCCCCGGCCGCGGAAGGCGCGGGCAGTGCCGGTCATGCCGGACGCGTAGCGGCTGCCGCCGTCCGTGCGGGCCAGGGTGAAGGCCGCGGGTACGCCGTCCACCAGGGCGACCATGGTCAGATCATGGCTGGTCAGCGGGTGCCGCCAGGTCTCGGACAGCCAGTGCTCGTAGTCCGTGAACTCGGTCGGTACGTCGCTCGGTTCGTCCGCCACGGTCTCCGCGTCCAGCGCGAACAGCGTGCGCGGGTCGTCCGCGAAGTCCGCGGCCGGGCGCAGCTCGACGCCCGGCGGAAGCTCTGCCAGTGGGGGCAGGGTGCCGTTCGCCAGGTCCAGGCGGAGGAAGTGCGCGGGCCTGCTGGCCCGGTAGCCGCGCCGCTCGGCGAAGGCGCGGTACGCGGGCTCGTCGAGGACCCAGGAGTAGACGGCCGTCGCCCCGGCCTTCGCGAGGCGCTGCTCGGCGAACCTGACGATCTCCGAGCCGGCGCCGAGGCCGCGATGCTCCGGATGTACGTAGACGTTGAGCGAGCCCTGGCCCGGCAGCGGGCTGTCGTGGACGAGACCCGTCTGGGCGGTGCCGATGATCTCGCCGGCCGGCGTCTCGGCGACCAGGGGGCGGTACTGGGCCTCGGGGTGGGCGTGTGCCGTGTCGAAGGCGACGGATTCTGCGGTGCAGAGCATGAAGGGGACGGCGGCCCTTCGGACTTGGGCGAAGTGTTCGGTGTCGCGGGGGTCGTGGGGGTCGAGGTCGCGGACGAGCACAGTCATGTCGGGGACGGTACGTGGGGGTGGGGTGGGGCGTCTTCTTGTTTTCTCCCCGCCCCGCCCCTTCCCGTAGGTCTGCGACGCCTTCCGCCCTGCGGGCGGTGTCCTCAAACGCCGGACGGGCTGAAGGGAAGCGGACGGGCTGAAGGGAAGCGGACGGGCTGAAGGGAAGCGGACGGGCTGAAGGGAAGCGGACGGGCTGAAGGGAAGCGGACGGGCTGAAGGGAAGCGGACGGGCTGAAGGGAAGCGGACGGGCTGAAGGGAAGCGGACGGGCTGAAGGGAAGCGGACGGGATGGAGGGAAGCGGACGGGATGGAGGGAGCGGACAGGATGGATAGGGTCGGATCCGTGACCTTGAAGCTCCGCATCCACCACGATGCCGCCGTCGCGCCCTTCGAGCAGGTGCGCGTTCAGATTTCCGAGCAGGCCCGGGGCGGGAAGCTGCCCGTGGGGTACAAGCTGCCGACCGTGCGGGGGCTTGCCGAGGAGTTGGGGCTTGCCGCCAATACCGTGGCGAAGGCGTACCGCGCCCTGGAAGCGGACGGGGTGATCGAGACGCGGGGCCGGAACGGCACGTTCATCGCCGCCGCCGGTGACGCGGCCGAGCGCAAGGCCGCCACCGCGGCCGCCGAATACGCGGAGCAGGCCAGGCGGTTGGGCCTGGACCGGGCCGCGGCGCTCGCGGCGGTCGAGGACGCGGTGCGGGCGGCGTACTCCTAGAAGCTAGAACTCCACCCGGACCGTCAGGCCTCCGCCTTCGCCCTCGTTCGCCTCCGCTGTGACCGTCCAGTCGTGGGCCCGCGCGATCGACGCCACGATGGACAGGCCCAGGCCTGCCCCCGAGCCCGGCCGGTGTTCGCGTTCCTTCAGGCGGCGGAACGGCTCGAAGAGCTGGGGGACGACGTCCGGCGGGACGGGTGGGCCGGTGTTGCAGACGGTCAGGCCGGTGGCGTCCGTGGTCACCGTGACCGTGCCGCCCGGCCCCGGCACGTTGTGGCGTACGGCGTTGGCCACAAGGTTTTCCACCAGGTGGTGCAGAAGCACCGGATCGCCGGTCACCGGCACGGGCGCGGCGTCCACCGACACCGTCACCTCGTGCCGCCGGGCCTGCGCCGCGAGCCCCGCCACCGCCTCCTCGACCGTCCGCCCCAGGTCGACCGGCTCGGCCTTCTCCACACCCTGGTCCGCGGCCGAGAGCAGCAACAGCCCCTCGATCAGGCGCTCGCTGTCGTCGGCCACCTCCAGCAGCTTGCCCCTGATGCGGGCCACCTTCGCCGGGTCCGGGTCCGCGAGGCCGATCTCCGCCGCCGCCCGCTGCACGGCCAGCGGAGTGCGCAGCTCGTGCGCGGCGTTCGCGGCGAACCGCTGCTGGGCGCAGACCAGTTGCTCGATCCGGTCCAGCATCTCGTCGAAGGTGTCGGCCAGGCGCTTCAGTTCGCCCGGCGGCCCGGCCAGGGCGATGCGCCGGTGCAGGTTCTCTCCGGACAGCCGGCGGGCCGTCTCGGCGATCACGCCGACCGGACGCAGCACCCGCCCGGCCAGCCACCAGGCGAGCACGAGCGACACCACCGCGAACAGGGCGAGCGCCAGCAAGGACACCGTGAGCAGCCGGTTCAGGGTGGCCTGTTCCACGGCGTCCGAGAGGCTGCTGCGGGTGACCCTGCAGTCCGAGCGCTTCGCGCAGTCGAGCCACGGGGGCGGCGACACCGTCTCCGCGGGGCTCGGCGACGGGGTCGGGGCTCCCTCGGGGAGATCTTCGAGACGCTGCGCCGGGGCCCAACGGGCGACCGCTCCACTGATCCTCTCGTACAGACTCTCCCGTACGAGGCCATAGACCAGCGCGACGAGCCCGCCCCCGCAGAGCAGCAGCAGCGCCCCGTACACCAACGTCAGCCGCACCCGCTCGCTGCCCGGCAGCAGGGCCCGCCGCAGCAGTCCGCGACGGGCCGGAACGGGGGTCGGCAGGTGAGCGCAGGCCATCAGCGGTCCACGCCGACATCGGCCATGCGATAGCCCTCGCCCGGAACCGTCCGCACCACCTGCGGCTCGCCCAGTTTCGTACGGAGCTTGCTGAGGGTGACCCGGACCGCGTTGGTGCGGTAACTGGTGTCCTCCTCCCAGACCTGCTCGATCAGATCGTCGTGCCCGACGACGGCGCCGTCCGCGCGCATCAGCGTCTCCAGGACGGCGAACTCCTTGCGGGACAGGGCGAGTCGGCGGCCGTCGCGCGCGGCCTGCCGGCGTGCGGTGTCCAGGACGATGCCGCCGCGTTCGAGCAGCGGGGGCAGCGCCGGGCGTACGCGCCGCCCGAGGGCGAGGACCCGGGCGAGGAGCTCGTCGTACGCGAAGGGCTTGGTGAGGTAGTCGTCGGCGCCGAGCCCGAGGCCGTCCACGCGGTCGCGGACCGTGCCGGACGCGGTGAGCATCAGGACCCGGGTGAGCAGCCGCCGGCGCACGACCTGCCGGCACACCTCGTCGCCGTGCAGACCGGGCAGATCGCGGTCGAGGACGAGCACGTCGTACTCGCCGAGCTGCAGCTTGCGCAGCGCCTCCAGGCCGTCGGCCGCCACATCCACGGCGAGGGCGTCGCGGCGCAGCCCGTCGGCAATCATCTCGGCGAGGAACGCCTCGTCCTCCACCACCAGAACTCGCATCCGCCCTGTTTACCCGAGCCCCACATTTCGTCGTTGTAAGCGGAAGCTGTTAGAGCGACGAAACCGCCTCCCTTGCCACGCTCGCCCCCCGGCCGGCACCGCCGGTACCGATCTCGGCAAGGAGTCCGTGATGTCCTCAATACCCCCTATGTCATTGATGCTGAAGCGCCCCCTGCAGCTGGCCGTCATGACCGGCTGCACCGGTCTGATGCTGCTCGCGACCGCCTGCTCCCAGGCGTCCGACGACAACAGCGAGGACGGGGCGGGCGGCAGCGGCGGTCAGAACAACGCGGCCGGCGACAACGGCAAGAGCGCCGACGACGCCCTCAAGTTCCGCCAGTGCCTGCGCAAGCAGGGCATCGACATGCCCGACCCCGAGCCGGGCCAGGATCCGCGCGGCCTCACTCTCGGCGAGGGCACCGACCCGAAGAAGTTCCAGGAGGCCCTGAAGAAGTGCGGGGGCAGCGGCACCGGCCGCAAGGGCGGCGGCTCCCTGACGCAGGCCGACAAGGACAAGATGATCAAGTTCGCGCAGTGCATGCGCAAGAACGGCATCGACATGAAGGACCCGAAGCTCGACGGCGGCACCGCCATGGGCGAGGCGATGAAGATACCCAAGGGCCAGGAGAAGAAGTTCGAGAAGGCCAACAAGCTCTGCTCGCAGACCAACGGCTGAGGCGGCGGTCCGCAGATGGCACGCAAGAAGTGGATCCTCGCCTCGACGGCCCTCGTCGTGGCCGTGGCGGGCGGCGGCTTCGCGGTGACCGCGCAGTCGGCGGCCGACGGCAAGGGCGACCGGCAGCAGAACGAGGGCCTCCCGCCGGACACCGTCCCGGTCGTCGAGGGCGACCTGAGCAACTCCGTCCAGGCCGACGGCACGCTGGGCCACGCCAGGGAACGCAAGATCAACGCGGGGACGCCCGGCACCCTCACCAAGATCGCGGGGGAGGGGGACACCCTTGAGCGGGGCGAGCGCCTCTACGAGGTCAACGGCAAGGCGGTCCGCCTGCTGTACGGCACCTCGCCGGTCTACCGCACGATGAAACTCGGCGACGAGGGCGACGACGTACGGCAGTTGAAGCAGAACCTGCGGGCCCTCGGGTACGGCGCGGGTCTCGCCATGGACGACGAGTTCACGTCGGGCACGGCCGCCGCGGTGAAACGGTGGCAGAAGGACCACGAGGCCGAGCGGACCGGGCGGGTCGGCAAGGAGGACATCGCCTTCGCCCCCGGCCCGCTGCGGGTGCAGGAGACGACGGCCGCGACGGGCGACGAACTCGCCCCGGGCAAGCCCGTCCTCACCGTCACCGGGTCCGAGCGCGTGGTCACCTTCAAGCTGGACGTCAGCGAGGCGGGCATCGCCAAGAAGGGGACGAAGGTCACCGTCCAACTGCCCGGCGGCGGCACCGCGAAGGGCAAGGTCTCCTCGGTCGGCAGGACCGCGAAGGGGGACCAGGGCGAGCAGGGCGGCGGTGGTCAGGACCAGACGCCCAAGATCAAGGTCACGGTCGCCTTCGACGACCCCGCCGAGGCCAAGGGCCCCGACCAGTCCCCGGTGACCGTCGAGCTCATCGGCGAGACCCGGAAGGACGTCCTGTCCGTGCCGGTCAACGCCCTGCTCGCGCTGCCCGGCGGCGGCTTCGGCGTCCAGGTCGTCGAGGGCGCCGGCGGCTCCGGTCGCAAGGTGCGCGAGGTGAAGGTCGAGCTCGGCATGTTCGGCGAGGGCCGGGTCGAGGTCAGCGGCGGCGGGTTGGCCGAAGGCATGAAGGTCGGGGTGCCGAAGGTATGAGCACCCTTGAGCCGGAGCCGGCCACTGAACCGGCCGCCGCGCCCCCGCCCGTCCGTACGGCCGCAGTGCCCCCGCCCGTCCGCACCGTCGTCGAACTCCACGGCGTCACCAAGGAGTACGCGGGTGGGGTCGCGGCCCTGCGCGGCGTCGACCTCACCGTCGCGGAGGGCGAACTCCTCGGCATCGTCGGCCCGTCGGGCTCCGGGAAGTCGACGCTGCTGCACATCGTCGGCACCCTGGACCGGCCGACCGCCGGGTCGGTCGCCATCGCGGGGCACGACATCTCCCGCCTCTCCGACCGGGCGCTGTCCGCGCTCCGCTCCCAGCACATCGGCTTCGTCTTCCAGTCCTTCCACCTGGTCTCCGGCATCAGCGCGCAGGACAACGTGGCGGAGGGCCTGCTCTACTCCGGCCTGTCCCGGACCGAACGGCGCAGGCGCGCGGCCGAGGCGCTCGACCGGGTCGGCCTCGGGGACCGCATGAAGCACCGCCCGCACGAGCTGTCCGGCGGGCAGAAGCAACGGGTCGCGATCGCCCGTGCGGTGGTCGGCGAGCCGGACCTGCTGCTCGCCGACGAGCCGACCGGGGCCCTCGACTCGGCGTCGGGGGAGGCGGTGATGGAGCTCCTGCACGACCTCAACCGGGACGGGGCGACCATCGCCGTGATCACCCATGACACGGAGATCGCGGCCCGGCTGCCGCGCCAGGTGCGGATCAGGGACGGGCGGGTCGTGGCCGACGAGGGCAACGCAGGCCACGCGGGGAACGCAGGCCACGCGGGGAACGCAGGCCACGTGGGCAACGTACAAACGCCCGACGGCACAAGGTGGGTGGCGTCATGAAGCGGCGGAAGCTCTCCCCGGCCCGCCTCGGCCCCCGCGACGTGCTGCACGTCGGCGTCGCCGGACTGCGCTCGCGCCCCATGCGCGTGGTGCTCTCCTCCCTGGGGATTGCCATCGGGATCGCCACGATGATCGCGGTGGTCGGCATCTCCGCCTCCAGCCAGGCCCAACTCCTGCGCAAACTCGACGCGTTGGGCACGAACATGCTGGTCGTCACGCCCGGCGAGGAAATGTTCTCCGGGCAGGACACCAAGCTGCCGAAGGCCGCGCCCGGCATGGTCGGCCGGGTCAAGGGCGTCGAGCAGGTCGGCGCCACCGGCGACGTGGAGCACTCGGCGCGGCGCAGCGAGAAGGTCGACGAGGGCGAGACCAACGGAATCGCCGTCAAGGCGGCCCGGGGCAAGCTCCTCGAAACGCTGCGCGGCACGATGCGCAGCGGCTCCTGGCTGAACGATGCCACCGGGCGCTACCCGGCCGTCGTCCTCGGCCACATCACGGCGCAACGCCTGGGTATCACCGAGCCGGGGCAGCAAGTGTTCATCGGTGGGCGCCACTTCACGGTCACCGGCATCCTCGACCCGCTGCCGCTCGCTCCCGAGATCGAGCGCTCGGCGCTGGTCGGCTGGGACGCCGCGGAGGAGTACCTCGGCTTCGACGGACACCCGACCTCGGTCTACGAGCGTTCCGCCGACGGCACGGTCGACGACGTACGTGAGCTGCTCGCGTCGACCGTCAACCCCCAGAACCCGCAGGGCGTGGCGGTCACCGATCCGTCCGCCGCGCTGCAGGCGAAGGCGGCGACGGAGGGCGCGTTCAGCACGCTGCTGCTCGGACTCGGCGGGATCGCGCTGCTCGTCGGCGGCGTGGGCGTCGCCAACACCATGATCATCTCGGTCCTGGAGCGCCGTCATGAGATCGGGCTGCGCCGCTCGCTCGGGGCGACGAAGGGCCAGATCCGGGTCCAGTTCGTGGCCGAGTCGCTGCTGCTCTCGGGACTCGGCGGGCTGGCCGGCGTCGCCCTGGGCGCGGCAGCGACCGCCGTCTACGCGTCCTCGGGCGGCATGCCGTGGGTGGTCCCGCCCTGGGCGGTCGGCGGCGGCTTCGGCGCGACGCTGGCGATCGGCACGATCGCGGGCCTCTACCCGGCGGCCAGGGCCGCCCGCCTCTCCCCGACGCTGGCGCTACAGGCGGCCTAGCCCGACGCGGCGCCCCGTCGAGTCGAGGGTCAAGTGGGGGAAAGGGGGCAGAAATCCGCCCGTTTTGCCGGAATTTCGCGCCCGTTTTCCCCCACTTACCGGTGCTTGCCGGCTGCCGGGCCCCGGCCGGTCGCCGCCCTCGCCCCGCCCGGCCGCTCTCGCCCCGCCCGGCCGCTCTCGCCCCGCCCGGCCGCTCTCGCCCCGGCCGCCCCGCTCTCGCTCCGGCCGCCGCCCTCGCCCCCGGCCGTCGCCGCCCCGCCCCTGGCTGCCTCCCCGCCCCGCCCCCGCCCCTGCCGCCCCGCCCCCGACCGCCGCCCCCCCCGGAGCCTCCCGCCGCCCCCCTAGAGGTACAGCCCCGCGTCGGACCCCCCACCCCGCTGGTCCGGGACAGAAGTCGGGCTCGTCCCCCGCCGCAGCGCGAACAGCTCCGCCAGGGTCGCGCCGTCGCGGCCGACTCCCTCCTCGCTGCCCAGCCAGCTCGTCGCCTCGCTCCTGGTCAGGGAGCCGACCTCGATCCGGGCCAGGCAGCGGCCGGGGCGGACGACTGCGGGGTGCAGGCGCTCCAGGTCCTCGTTCGTCGTCACGCCCACCAGGACGTTCCGGCCCTGGCCGAGGAGGCCGTCCGTCAGGTTCAGGAGGCGCGAGAGGGCCTGGCCCGCCGTGTGCTTGGCCTCGCCGCGGATCAGTTCGTCGCAGTCCTCCAGGAGGAGCAGGCGCCAGCGGCCCTTCGCCGAGCCGTCGTCCTCGCCGATCGCGATGTCCATCAGATAGCCGACATCCGTAAAGAGCCGCTCGGGGTCGAGGACGCAGTCGACCTGGCACCAGTCCCGCCAGGAACGGGCCAGCGTGCGCAGCGCCGACGTCTTTCCCGTCCCGGGCGGGCCGTGCAGGAGAAGGAGGCGGCCCGCGATGTCCTCGGGGGTCGTCTTCATCAGGGAGTCGAGCGCGTCGGCCACCGGCTCCGTGTAGTTCGCGCGGACCTCTTCCCAAGTACCGGCGCTGATCTGGCGGGTGGTGCGGTGCGGGCCGCGCCTCGGGGAGACGTACCAGAAGCCCATCGTCACGTTGTCCGGCTGCGGTTCGGGCTCGTCCGTCGCGCCGTCCGTGGACTGCTTGACCACCTTCTCGGCGAGCTCGGCGGTGACCGCGGTGACCGTGACGTCCGCGCCGCGGTTCCAGCGGGAGATCAGCAGGGTCCAGCCGTCGCCCTCGGCGAGGGTCGCGCTGCGGTCGTCGTCCTTGGCCGCGCGCAGAATCGAGGCGCCCGGCGGCAGCAGGGTCGCGCCGGACTTCACGCGGTCGATCGAGGAGCTGTGCGCGAACGGCTGCTCGCCCGTCGCGAAGCGGCCGAGGAAGAGCGCGTCGACGACGTCCGACGGGGAGTCGCCGTCGTCGACGTTGAGCCGGATCGGCAGAGCGGCCTGGGGGTCAGCTGGCATGCCGTCCATGATCCGGCACGAAGGACCTTCTTGCACCGCATTTCCGCAGTATGCGCCGACCGGGGTGGCCGGGTCGCGGCCGAGGCCCCGGATGGCTTCCGAACGCCTTGCCGAGGACTTCCCGGCGGCTCCCGGGCGGGTCCGGGCCGGGGGCCGTGAGCAGGATGTCCGTTACGGAGCTGTGGCAACGGAGTATGTCGTTCCGTCAACCCGCCTGGATACCCTTGCCCTTGATGGGACGTCATGGGTGGAATTCGGGGGCAAGGCGGTGGCGGCTCACCGCCCTCCTTGGTGTGGGTGTGGCCGCTCTGGCCCTGGTGCTGACCTTGAGCACGCTTCCTGACGGCAAGGGTTCCACGGAAGGCACGACCCCGGACGGCGCCAAGCCGCACGGCACCCCGTCGGTGCCGGCCGGGAAGCCGGACCCGGAGCTCGGCTGGGGCTTCACCCACACGAAGAACAGCGCGGACGAGGGTGAGCAGCCCGCGATCGAGCGAGCCGGGAAGCTGCTCTCCGCGACGCCGATGCCGCAGCTCCAGCACCTCATGGGCTGGGGCTCGGACAACCCCGAACCCTCCCCGGGCGCGTACGACTTCGAGGCGATGGACCGGCGCATCGACTTCATCCGCGCGTCCGGCGGCACCCCCGTGGTGACGCTGTGCTGCGCCCCGGACTGGATGAAGGGCGGCGAGGCGGGCAAGGACAAGATCCGGTGGGACCAGATCGAGGTCGCCCCGGTCCGCGCCCACTACAAGGACTTCGCGAAGCTGGCGGCCGTCGTCGCCAAGCGCTATCCGGACGTACGTCACTTCGTCGTGTGGAACGAGTTCAAGGGATTCTGGAACTCCGCCGAGGGCCGCTGGGACTACGAGGGGTACACCGAGCTCTACAACCTGGTCTACAAGGAGCTCAAGAAGGTCGACGAGGACATCCAGGTGGGCGGCCCGTACCTGGTCATGGACAGCCTCAACCCCCGTCAGGACGAGGGCGCTTCGAACGAGCTCAAGGGTCCGTGGGGGAGCGCCGACCAGCGGGTTCTCGATGCCTTCGAGTACTGGAACGAGAAGAAGGCGGGCGCGGATTTCGTGGTCGTCGACGGGTCCAGCTACACGGTCGACGACGAGCTGGTCCCCGACGAGTTCAAGGCCACCGACAAGCTGACCGCGGTCGGCAAGTGGGTGCGCGAGAAGAGCGGGGGCCTGCCCCTGTGGTGGGCCGAGTACTACGTCGAGCCCGGTGATGACGACGACGACCGCGACGGCTGGACCGAGCCGCACCGGCTGGCCGTGCAGGCCTCCGGGATGATGGCGATGGCCAAGGGCGGGGCCACGACGGGCTTCTACTGGAACCCGCAGAAGAAGGGCACCAAGTGCGCGGGCTGCCTCTGGCGCTCGACCGAACTGGCGGACGGCGGCAGCGAGTTGCCCATGCTGGGCCTGGTCGCGCGCTTCGGCAAGGAGTTCGGTCCTGGCACGGAGTACGAGAAGGTCGCCATTGCCGCCGACGACGTGCCGAACGTACGGGTCCTGGCGGACGACAAGGCGGTCCTCGTGGTGAACACCCTGGACCGGGAGATCGACGCGAAGATCGACGGGAAGCGCTTCACGATGCCGGGATACGGGGTGAAGTGGCTCGAGCGCTGAGCCACTTCACCTGAGAGCGAAGCCGCTAAGCCATCGTCATGAAGCGCTGCACCAGCGAGGCGAGCAGTACCGCGAGCAGCGGCAGCGAGAACCAGTACGTGCTCTGCAGCCACTGCAACTGCCGCACGCTGGGCCGCACCGCCACCCGCACCACCTCACGCGCCGCGAGGAGCGCGATCAGTGCGAGGGCCGCGAGCGCGCCCACCACCGACCACGGCGTCCACGTGACGAGCGGCCCGATCGGGCCCGGATGGGCCTTGGCCACCGGCCCGTCCGGACGCTTGGTGAGGGCGTAGAGCGTGGCGTCGGAGTTCGCGTAGACCTTCTTCAGCTCGGGCCTGTTGTCGAGGTTGCGGATCAGCCGGGTGTCCCAGTTCTTCGGGTAGCCGGCGTCCATCGTCAGATACACCGACTGGCTCTTGTTGATGATCAGGTACGACTGCGGACCGGCCTTCTTGAGGGCCTTGACCAGGCTGCCGACCAGGACCGGATCGGCCGGCGCGAGCGTCGGCATGTACTCGACCTTCTCCATGTCCTGCTTGCCCCAGGGCAGCGCGGGCGTGACGTTGTCGACCGTGTCGTTGCTCATCCACAGCAGCCGTACGGTCGGCTCGTCGTGGTCGTAGACGTACTCCATCGCGGCGACCTCGCCCGGTCTGATCCGCTCGAAGGGCTCATTGCCCCAGCGCGCCACGAGGAACCCGCCGACCAGGAGCAGGCCCGCGAGCAGCGCCGCCAGCGGGGCCAGGCTGACCTTGTCCTTGTCGCGCTCCTGGGCCGTGCGGCCGGTGCGCGGGAAGAGGGCGAGGCCGGCCAGGAGTGCCGCGCCCGGCAGGGCGAACATGAAGACCCGCAGGGCCATCTCGCCGCCGTACGACTGCATTCCGAAGCCGAGGAACGGCACGAAGGTGAGCACGAGCAGGGAGCGTTCGGCGTACTTGTGGTTGCGTCGCCGCCACCAGCCCCAGCAGGCCAGGGCCATGACCGCACCGGCGAGCAACACCCGTACGTACAGCACGAGTTGATGCGTGGAGCTGCCGCCCTCGATGCGGCCGCCGACCGACGAGGTGACATTGCCGCCGACCCCGCCGACCCCGCCGAACAGGTCCTCGAAGTGGCCCTTCCAGTAGGGCTCGGCGAGGAATCCGACCCACACGGTCACCAGGACCGTGAACAGGATCGGCAGGCCGCGCAGCTCGGAGCGGCCCATGAGGACGAGGACGGAAAGGACCCCGAGCATCACGAAGGGCGTGAGCTGGTGGGCCGGGACCGTCGCCGCGAACAGGGCGACCAGTATCAGCAGCAGGGTCGCCCGCTGGCCGCGCGTGGACGGCAGGACTTCGGCCTCGCCGGGCCTGCGCCTGGCCGCCAGCATGCGGGGCGCCCGGAACCACACCAGGAGGATCGCCACGAAGGCGATGTAGAGGAGGTACGTGAAGCCCTGCGGCGAGAAGTAGTCCTGGCCCACCCAACCGCTCAGGACGAAGATCCAGACCCCGGCCCACTTGGCCCGCCAGCTCGCCCGCATGGACCGTACGAGCAGGAACATCGGTGCCAGATAGAGCAGTTGCATGGCCAGCGGCCACCAGCGGATCAGGCCGGTGAGGTCGGTGACGCCGCAGGCCTCGGCGGCGAAGGTGGCCACCGCGAAGAAGCCGGGCCAGCTCCAGCGCGCGTCCAGTTCGGGCACGGACGAGCCGGTGCGGTCGATGTACTCCATGAACCCGAGGTGCTGCCAGGCCGTCGCGAACCGCGGCTCTGCCTCGATCACCGCGGGCAGCGCGTGCAGCGAGAACAGCGTCGCGATCAGCGCCGCCGCGAGCAGCAGCCGGTGCGGGCGGTCGTGCCAGAGCAGCGAGGCGAAGGTGACGACCAGGAGCGCGGCGCCGATCAGCGTCACGGGTGGCAGTACGGAGATGAGGCCGAGCCCGCCCATCTCGTCCAGGTCGGCCTCGCGCAGTTTGAGCACGGGCACCCAGAACAGCGTGAGCGCCGTGATGAGCAGGGCGATCACGCCGTACGCGGGCTTCACGGGGGTGCCCTCGTCCGGGTCGGGCGACGGATCGGACGGGCCGGGGGGAGGGGCGGCGGGCCATGGCGCGTGCTGTGGGGGAGGCGGTGCGCCCGCCGTACCGCGGGCCTGCGGGCCGCCCGGTCCGGCGAGGGCGGAGCTCTCGCGGGCGGCGAGGGCCGAGCTTTCGTGCGCCGCCACGGCGGAGCCTCCGTGCGCGGCGAGGGCGGAGCTTTCGTGCGCCCCCGCGGCTGCCGAGCTCTCGTGTGCCGCCTCGGACGCTCCCGCCGCTTCGGCGTCTCTCGGCGCCGGTTCGGGCTCCTGGCTCGCCTCCTGGGACGGGCCGGGCACGGGCGTCGACGCGGGCTGCCTGCCGGGCGGGGCGGGCGGAACCTTCAGGGCCCAGGTCGGGCGGTGGTCCATCTCGTCCCCCTCACGCGGCGGTTGGTGCGGGACCTCGCGGGGCGGCTTCCGGTCGGAAGGGCCGCGATCGTCTGGCTCGCGGCGGTCTGTCTGCTGCCGGTGATCGTCCGGCTCGTGGTGGTCTGCTTGCTGCCGGTGGTCGTGTCGGTCGCCGGGGTTCCCCTGCTGTCGGTGGTCGCCTCGCTCGCGCCGGTGCTCTTGCGCCTGGTGGTCGCCTCGCGCGCGGTGATCGCTTCGTTCGCGGTGGTCTTCTCGCTCCCGACGCCCGCCCCGGTCGTCGGGCTGCAGATTCAAGGTCGGCGTCCCGGCCGCCGGTGTGCCCGGTCCGGGGCGTACGTCCGGCCTGCGCTCCATGTGGTCGAAGTCCAGCGGGATGCCGAGCTGCATGGTGTCCGAGTCGAGCGCGGCCCGCAGCGCCCAAGTCGGCCGCTGGCCAGGGTCCTTGGCGGGCCGTGCGGCGGCCTCGTCCGGCTCCTCGGTGCCGAGGTCGGCCAGGTCGCCGTCCGGGGCGACGGCCGGACGGCGCCTCTCGGCCGGCGGCGCGGTGCGCACGAGGCGCCACATCTGGAACCCGGCGACCGAGGCGACCACCGCGAGCGAGGCGATCTCGGCGACACCGGCGCCGGTCAGCCCCATCCGGGGGAGCAGCACCAGGGTCAGGCCGATCACCAAGGCGCACAGCACGCCCTGCAGATAGGCGAGCGGGGCGGTACGGCTCTGGGCGCGCAGCACCGCGAAGTACGTCTCTATGACGACGCGCAGCAACGCGCCGACCGCGAACCAGCGCAGCAGCGGAGTGGCCGCGTCCGCGTAGTCGCTCCCGAACACCCGCAGGATCAGCGGCGCCCCCAGGAACATCAGGGTGCAGATGGGCACCATGAGCCGGGCCATCCGGCGCAGCGCGGCCCGGCAGTTCGCGGCGAGCTGCGCCGGGTCGTGCGCGCCCTCCACGGTCAGTGAGGCGCCCATGTTGATGGCGAGCAGATTGACGGTGCCGCCTATGGTCGTCGCGATGTAGAAGTACGCGTTGTCGGCCGAGCTCACCTGTGAGGCGATGAGCACCGGCACCAGATAGACCACGGCGAGCGAGAACAGCGACCCCGTGTAGTCACCGGCCAGGAAGCGGCCCAGCTCGCGCAGCGTGGGCGGCGCCGCCCGGTCCGCGGTCGCCGCCACGTGCCGGGGCACCAGGCGCCGGAACACCAGCCAGCCGAGCGGCACCACGGACACGGCGATCGCCGCGACCCAGGAGACGAAGACCCCGGCGGTCGGGATGGCGGCGGCGAAGGCGACCAGGAGCACCAGCTTGACGATCGAGAAGACGGTGTTCCCGACCGGCACCCACAGGGCGTTGCGCAGCCCCGTCAGCACCCCGTCCTGCAGCGTGAGCAGCGACCAGGCGACCACGGCGAGAAGGAAGCCGATGCCGTTGAGCGTCCCGTGCAGGAAGCTGTACGAGCCTCCCCACAGGTCGAGCGTGAACAGGAACACCGCGGCGGCCAGCGCGACCGCCAGCGAACTACCCGCGTACGTACGGAAGATGAACCGTCCGGTGCTCGCCCCGGCGATGGGGATGAACCGTGCGAGCGCCCCCATCAGGGTCAGCGCGGCAAGCCCCGCGAGCAGCTTCATCGCGGCGATGGCCGCCGAGCCCTGCCCGACCGCGTCGGCCGAGTAGTAGTGCGCGGCGGCCAGCCAGAAGCCCAGGCCGAGCACGCCGGAGATGCCCGTGTTCAGCATCAGCGCATAGGCGTTGCGGAACAGCGGACTGCCGCCGTTGCCGTTTCCCGGCAGCCGGCGCCTGAGGCCGGACGGCTGCTGCTTCTCCTGCTCTTCGGTCGCCTGGTCCACGGTGCTTCTCGCCTGGGCGGTGGTCGTGTCAGACACGGGAACGGGTTGCCTTCCGGCGGGCCTGTCGGGCTCTTCGGACCACGGCGTACCCCTTGGTGAGGGCGCGGTCCCTGGCGAAGGTGCGGGCGACGGCGCGGCCCGTCGTGTCCTCCACGATGCGGGTGAATTCGTCGGGCGTGGTGGCCCGGCGCACGGTCAGGCGCCGCAGCGCGTACGGGCCTTGCTGTCGCCGCGCCAGGTGGTTGCCGACCGCGAGCGCCTGGGCGAAGCCGACGTCGTGCACCGCTCGGCGGACCCGGCGGCTGGAGTAGCCATAGGGGTACGCGAACGACTCGGGCCGCGCTCCGAGCTCGTCGGCGACGATCTCCTTGCAGCGCAGGAGCTCGAACCACAGGGCGTCGTCGCCGAGTTGGTCGAGCTGCGGATGGGTGTGGCTGTGCCCTCCGATCTCGACGCCGGCCGCGGCCAGGGCCTTGACCTGCTTCCAGTCCAGCATGGTGTCGAGGGCGCCCCCGGTGTCGTACGAGCCCCTGATCCAGCCCGTGGAGACGAACAGCGTGGCCGCGAAGCCGTGCTTGGCGAGCACCGGCAGGGCGTGGCCGTGCACGCCCTCGTACCCGTCGTCGAAGGTGATCAGGACCGGCTTGCGCGGCAGCGGGCCGCCGCGCCGCCAGACGGCCGCGAGCTGCGCCGTGGAGAGCGGGGTGAAGCCCCGCTCGGCCAGGACGCCCATCTGGTCGGCGAACGCCTCGGGGGCGACGGACAGTTCACGCGTCGCGAGCGCCGGTGTGTGCGCGACGGCGTGGTACATCAGGACGGGCACGGGCTGGCTGCTCATGGCCGCCCCCCGGCCCCACAACACGCTTGCCCGGCCCCACAACACCCATGTGCTGTCCGGCACTTCATGCGACGGCCCCTTCCACCGGCCCTGCCGGCCCCGCGCCGTTCGCCCGCTCCGGGGGCGTGATCGGCGCGACCCGGAAGACCGTGCCGCCCCGGCGGGCGCGGAGGCTCCCCAGAACGTACCCGCCCGCCGCGGCCGTCACTCCGGCCACGATCGCGCCCGCCCGGCCGGCGCCCCCGGGCCGCCGAAGGAGCGCGTCCCGCACCCCCCGGGCCACCCCTGCGGGCAGCACCCGGGTGGTGTAGCGGCGCTCGGACTCGAGTCCCTTGTCGGCGCCCACGCTTTTGGCCACGAGCGCCTTCGACAACCCCTCCGCGTACGTACGCGTACGGAAGTAGCGGAAGTGCTCGCGCACGCCCGGCACCCGGTGGTGGATGACCGCCCGGTCGTCGATCAGCAGGATCGCGTCCGGCCTGGCCCGGGTCAGCCGGATGCACAGCTCGGTCTCCTCGCAGCCGAGCGGGCGCTTGTCGCCGTCGCGGCCGATGCCCGTCGCGAAGCCGCCCGCCGCGTCGAAGGCCTCGCGACGGAAGGAGGCGTTGCCGCCCAGGACGTTGCGGACCCGCACCTTCCCCTGCGGCAGGCCCTTGTACGTACAGCCGACGACCCAGTCGAACTCCTCGGGGAACCAGTCGGGGCGGCGGCCCGAGGCCCAGATCGGCATGGTGCGCCCGCCGACCGCCATGACCCGCGGGTCCGCGTACCCGGCGGCGAAGTGGCGCAGCCAGTCCCGCTCGGCGACCGCGTCGTCGTCCAGGAAGGCGATGACCTCGCCGTGCGACGCGGCGATGCCGGTGTTGCGGCCCGCGGACAGGCCGCGGGGGCCCGCGTTCGCGAGCACCCGGACCTCTGTGCGCAGTTCCTTGTACTCCTTGGTCAGCCGGTCGAGCAGCGCCCGGTTGTGGTCGACGACCAGCAGCGTCTCGAGGGCCGGCCGGGACTGCGCGCGCACCGAGGCGACCGCCGCGAGGATGTCCTCCCAGCGGTCCTCGGTGTACACGCAGATCACCACGGAGATGCCCCCCGCCAGGTCGCCGCCCGTGCCCGCGGCGCCCGCCTGCGCGTCCCGTACGGTCAAGACGCCTCTCCTCGCCTGACGTTGAGACCCGGAGAGTGCGGATGGCTGCGCAGCTCGCGGCGGTTGGAGCGCTCCTTGAGGATCACCCTGAGGACCCGCAGTCCGTCCCGGACCGCCCGCAGATTGCTGGCGCCGTGGATGCGGTTGTACTCGTGGCTGGGAATCTCCTGGACCTTCAGGCCGGCCTTGACGACCCGGATGTTCATCAGGGTCTCCACCTCGAAGCCCGTGCAGTCGAGGTCGATCTTGTCCAGGCAGTGCCGCCAGAAGGCGTTGTAGCCGTAGCACAGGTCGGTGTAGCGGGCGCCGAACTTGGCGTTCACGACCGCGCACAGCGCCCAGTTGCCCAGCTTGCGGATCGGGGTCATGTCGTCCGTGCCGCCGCCGTTGGCGAAGCGGGAGCCCTTGGCGAAGTCGGCGCCCGAGACGAGTGCGGAGACATAGCTGACGATCTCGTCGCCGTCCGCGGAGCCGTCCGCGTCGACCATGACGATGATGTCGCCCGTGCAGGCGGCGAAGCCGGTGATCAGGGCATCCCCCTTGCCCTTGCCGCGCTGCTCGACGACCTTGACGTCCGGTCGCAGTTCACGGGCGACCGCGACCGTGTCATCGGTGGAATTGCCGTCGACAAGAACCACTTCGTGGATCCAGTCGGGCAGGGTCTTGAAGACGTACGGAAGATTCTCCGCCTCATTCATCGCAGGGATCACCACGCTCACCGGCGGTGCTATTGCCAAGTGAGAGGAGATCGCTCTGTAGTGGGCCGGCGCGGCCGGTATCAGGGCCGTGACCTTTGTTGTCTCTTCGGTGTGGCCATTGGCCGAAGTGACGGTCTGGAGGATTAACGGATCTTGGCCCGGTACCGCCGGGCGCACAAAAGAGCTCATGAGTCTGATCCCTCTCGTCCGGTGGACCGCCCGCCCCCGGGCGGCCCGGATGAGTTTCCGGTTCGAAAGGAGGGTTTTCACCTGAGGCATGGCGGAATTGATCTCCGTGCATGCCGGGTGAGCTGGCATATCTGGCCGCGCGGCGCGCGCTTCGGCAATGTGCTTTCACCGAGCACGGCACCCCCCTACCGCGCCCCGCCCCGGTATCCATCGCGGCTCCGAGCCCTCCCCCGAGCCGAACTGCGTGATGGACCGATGCGGGTGGATGTACGACGATATTGAGGAATGGGACCCTATGGCAAGACCTGGAACCAGGCCTCACAATGTTGTTGAAATGTCCCAGTCTGTTTTTGGCCTGACTTTCGCGGGGACCGTTTGGAACCCGCTGTTCCGTGGCCGACCTTTTGCTTTTTCCTGATCAGCTGGAACGGATCTTTCCGATCCGTTTCAGCAGTCGATCCGCCGGCTCGAACAACTCGGGCCGGCGCAGCACGGTGTTCCGCAGGGCGCGGACCGGAGCGCGGTGCGCCCGATGTCCCAACGCCACCGGGTGACGGCGGGTCACCCACCCGTCGGACACGGTGAGTTCCCGTGTCTTCAGGGAATCCTTGTATTCCTTCTGTCCCCGGCCGAGATCCAAATAGGCGATGCCGTCCGCGGCGGCCGCCTCGGCCATCTTCAAATGCAGGATCAGTCCGGGGGAGTACTTGGCGTACGCGGGATCGTAGGCCGGGAACCAGCAGGCGAGGATCCGCTCGGAGCGCAGCCCGAAGTGCGCGGCGACCGGCACGTCGCCCGCGTAGAGCACCGAGAGCAGTCCGCCGAAGGAGTCGCCGCGGGTGTGGAAGAGCTGCGCCATGAGCCGGCTGATCCAGGCGTGCGCGAAGCGGTCACTGCGACCGGTCCGGCGGTACTGGGCCGACTTCCACGCCATCAGGGTGCGCAGCGCCCGCGGGTCGCGCTCGTCGTGCACATAGCGCACGGGGCCGGCCTCGCGGCCGAGCTTGCGTTCCTTGGCCAGCGTCGTCCGGGTGAACTTCGGGGACCGCGTGCGCAGTTGGGCCAGATAGGCCGCGTACCCCTGGTCGATGTCCATCACGGGGGACGGGTAGGTGCCGGCGGCCCACGCCTCGAACGGGTCCTGCCCCTGCACCAGATGGTCGAAGTCCCAGACCGCGAGCCCGCACGCCTCGAGCAGCTCGCGTGCGTCCCAGTCGAAATCCGGTCCGTGCACCAGGCCCTGGCAGTCGGAGACGCCGAGTCCCACGGCCCGGCCGACGCCGGTGGCGGATCTCTGGAACGGGAAGAAGGCCGCGGGCTCGCCCCCTTCGCGTACCACGGCGATCCGCACTCCGCGCCGGCAGCGGCCGACGGCGAGGGTGAACTCGGGGGACAGGAAGGGGTTGGCCAGCTCCGGAGCGCCGTTCAGGTGCGCCTTCGACTGCATCGCAGTCCAGGCCGCCCGGTCGGCGGCCGTCAACTCACCTGGGCGGTACACGCTGATGTCCACTTCAGGAGGTCCCACTTCTCGCTGTGCCCGAAGCGCCCGCCTGTCGCGCGCGGTCCGGGCGTCTTGCCAGTGTGAGGAGAGCGATGAGGAGACTGAGGGCGCCCACTGCCGCGGTGCCCCCGCGGATCGACCACGTGTGCGTGGCCAACATTCCTTGAGCCACCAGCAGGTTGACGGTGACTCCTCCTGCTACGGACGCCACTACGCGCCCCCACGGTTCCAACCCGCGCAAAACGGTGGCAAGTGCGCCCGTCGGGGCGGCGATCAGGAAGAAGAGGGCGAACGGTCCGCGCAGCGGCGACTCGAGATCGGCGAGTGCGAGCACCGCCCCGACGGCGGCGACGGCGACCGCCGCGCCGGCGAGCAACGGCAGCATCCCGTCCCCGGGGTGCGCGCCGAACGCTCCCCGCGGCCCCCGCCCCGATCTGTCCGTTGCTGATGAGTTTTCACTGATGGTCTGCATTGGCGACTTTGCCCCCCAGCGCGCCGGATGCCGGGCTTCAATGTCGCGCAAGCCGTTACGGCGCGTCAAGACGTGGAACCTGTGTGCAGGGTGGGATTTTTGACGCTGAGTCACCTGTTCGACACGGAGCGGAGCTTGATCGCAGTGCCGTCCGTTCCGTGTGTCTACGCGAGTCAAACCCCACGTAAGTGAAGCTTTCTGTGCGGAACCTTCTTGGCATGGACACTCCCTACCGTCGGGTAGTACGTGTTACCAAAGGTGAGGCAGAGATCCTGCCAAGGGAGGTTCCATGAGACTGTCCCGTATTACGGCATATGCATCCTCACTCCTCCTGGCCGCCGGCTTCGCCCTCATCGGGGCGGGACCGGCGAAGTCCGCCGAACAGGCGGCAGCCATCAACTATGTGGCCCTCGGCGACTCTTACTCCTCGGGTGTCGGGGCCGGCAGTTACGACAGCGGAAGCGGCGACTGCAAGCGCTCCACCAAGGCCTATCCCGTCCTCTGGAAGAACGCCCACGCACCCGCCGCCTTCTCCTTCACCGCCTGCTCGGGCGCGCGTACGGGCGATGTGGTGAACAACCAGCTGGGCCCGCTGAGTTCCTCGACCACACTCGTCTCGATCTCCATCGGCGGCAATGACGCCGGGTTCGCCGACGTCATGACCACCTGTGTCCTGCAGTCCGAGAGTTCCTGCATCGCCCGCGTCAACGAAGCCAAGCGCTACGTCGACACCACCCTGCCCGGCAACCTCGACAAGACGTACTCGGCGATCAGCTCCAAGGCCCCCAACGCCCATGTCGTGGTGCTCGGTTACCCCCGCTTCTACAAACTGAACGGAAGCTGCACCCTCGGCCTCTCCGAGAATGAGCGGACGGCCATAAACGGTGCCGCCGACTATCTGAACGCCGCCACCGCCAAGCGCGTCGCCGACCACGGCTTCACCTTCGCCGGCGTCGTCCCGGCCTTCACCGGCCATGAGATCTGCTCCGGCTCCGCCTGGCTGCACAGCGTGAACTGGGGCAACATCGGCGAGTCCTACCACCCCACCGCGGCGGGCCAGTCGGGCGGCTATCTGCCGACCTTCAGCGGCGCCGTGTAAGTACTGCCTGCGCTTCGACGTCCGGCGTGTAGGAGCCTCCGTCCGTCGGGGGCTCCTCCTCGCACACCACGGTGTACGCAACGGAGTTGGAGGTCGCCGCGAGCGGCTTGCGGACCTCCACGCCCATCTCGTTCTCGACGGTCCCGTTCGCTTCGTACCCGGCCTCCGTATGGTTCACCTCCTGGGTCTTGCCGCCGCCCTCGGCGAAGTCCAAGGCCTTCCAGTCTGGGTCCGAGGGCTCGCCGTGCGCCGTCACCCAGCGGTACTCGACGGCGACCGGCACCCGGCCCACCGTGATGGACGCCGTGAAGGCCGGGTACTCGGTCGGCGGGCAGGTGCCGGTGTAGTCGGTGCTCGCGCCGCTGACGGTGACCTTGACGGACTGGGGCGGGGGCGTCGTCGCACCGCCGTTGCCGCCGTTCTTGCCGCCGTCGTCCCCGCCGCCGTTGTCCCCGGTGCTCTGCGAGCCGCCGTCGTCCGCGCCGCTCGGGCTGTCGCTCGAACCGTTCGAGCCGCCGGAGCCGCCGGAGTCCGAACCGCCGTTGCCGCTCCCGCCGTTCGAGCCGCCGCCGGAGCCCCCGCCGTCGTCGCGGTTGACGAGGGCGTACGTGAGCCCGCCGAGGGCGAGCGCGAGTGCGGCCAGCCCTGCGATCAGCGCGAACGCCGCGCGTCGGGGCCGGGCGGTCGTGGTCTGCGTGGTGGTGGCCGGCCCGAAGGAAGGGCTGGGCGCGGTGGCGGGGATCGGGGTCGGCGGGGTGGGCCGCTCCGCCGCGGCCGTCGGCAGATACGCGGCGGCCTGGGCCGTGTCGGCGCGCGGGGTGCCGCCCGCGCCCACGAGCCGCAGGTCGCGCTCCGCCTGCTCCGCGGACATCCGCTCGGCGGGGTCCTTGCGCAGCAGACCGGCGATCACCGGCGCCAGCGGGCCCGCGCGCCGCGGCGGCGGCAACTCCTCGTCGACGACCGCGCGGAGCGTGGAGAGCGGGGTGTCCTGACGGAACGGCGAATACCCTTCGACCGCCGCGTAAAGGAGCACCCCCAGCGACCACAGATCGGATTCCGGTCCCGGGGTGCGGCCCAACGCCCGCTCCGGGGCCAGGAATTCGGGCGAGCCGACCACCTCGCCGGTCATGGTGAGGGCCGAGCTGCCCTCGACCATGGCGATGCCGAAGTCGGTCAGGACGATCCGGCCGTCGTTCGACAGGAGTACGTTCCCGGGTTTGACGTCGCGGTGCAGCACGCCCACGTCATGGGCGCTGCGCAGGGCGGCGAGCACCTCGGCCCCGATGTGCGCGGTGCGCTGCGGCGTCAACGTACCCTCGGCGTCCAGGACTTCGGACAGGGAGAGCCCGCGGACCAGCTCCATCACGATCCAGGGGCGGTCCCCCTCGGTCGCCACGTCATAGACGGTGACCACGCTGCGGTGCGACACCCGGGCGGCGGCCCAGGCCTCGCGCTCCAGTCGCGCGTACAGCCGCTCCACGTCGGGTCTGGGAAGACCGGCCGGGGCGCGCACCTCTTTCACGGCGACCTCGCGCTTGAGCACCTCGTCGCGGGCGCGCCAGACCGTGCCCATGCCGCCCTCGCCGAGCCGGTCGAGGAGGCGGTAGCGGCCCGCGATCAACCGTCCGTCGCCCGGCCCGTGGCCGTGGCCTGCTGTGCCTGGCACGTCACTCACGGGCGCCCCCCATCTACAGCATTCCGCACAAAAGTATCTCAACCGAGCGCCGTTGCCGCCCCCTTGAGTACCAATCCACACCCAAGTGCCACGACCACGCAGGCCGTTCCGAGCGGCAGGGCCCGCCGCGCGAGCACCGCCGCCCGACCGCGCCCGGCCCGGCGCGCGTCGAGGAGGCGGGCCGCACGCCCGCCGACCCGCACGACGGTGAGCCCGGCGAGGGTGAGCGTCAGGGCCAGGCCGGCCCCGTAGGCGAGGACGAGCAGGAACCCGAACCAGGCCTGGCCCAGGGCGGCCGCGCCGACGAGCACGACGACGGCGGAGGGGCTGGGGACGAGACCGCCGGCGAGGCCGAGGAGGAGGGGGTCGCGGAGGCGCGGTTTGGGGTGGAGGTGCTCGTGGTCGTGCGCGAGGCCGTGGTGGTGCGTGTGTCCGTGCCCGTGGTCATGCGTGTGTCCGTGCCCGTGGTGGCCGTGCGCGCCGGCCCTCCGCAGCCCCCAGGCCCTGCGGACCAGGGCGACCCCGGCCAGCGTCACCAGCGCCCCGCTCGCCAGGCCGAGCCAGGCGACCACCGAAGGCGTCGCGGCCGAACCGGCCGTGACGACGGCCCCGAGGACGAGGACGCCCAGCGTGTGCGTCACCGTGACGGAGGCGCCGAGCGCGAGGACGTCCCGCAGCGAACTGCGGCCCCCGGCCGCGGCGGTCGCCGCCATCAGGGTCTTGCCGTGACCGGGGGCCAGCGCGTGCAGCGCCCCGAGCAGCAGCGCGGTGGCGAGCGCGAGCGCGGCCACGCCGACGGTGAGGTCGTGCCGGGCGACCAGGCCGGTCAGGGCCTGCGTCCAGCGGTCGGCGCCGCGGGGGAGCACGGAGGCGGCGGGGGACTCGGGGCGCTCCGCGGCCAGGGAGGGGCCGCCGGGGGTGAGCCGGAGGGCGGCCGACGTGCGGTGGGGCGGGGAGGACAACAGGCGTTGGGGGTACGTCGTGAGCCTGCCGGACACCGACCGCTTCGGTACGTCGGACGCGGCCAGGGTCATCCGGTCGCCCTGGGCGGTGATCTCGCGCCAGCCGGGCCCGTCGTCCCCCGCGTCGAACCGCACCGCCGAGCCACGACCCGCGGGCAGCGCGGCGCTGAGCCGGCACTCCACCCGAAGCGTGCTCAGGCCCGCCTGCCCCGGCCGGGTCAGGGCGCGACTCGAGTCGAGCCGGACCCGAGCGGCCCGCCCGTCGACGGTGACCCGCATCCCGCCCGCCGCATCCGCACACCGCGCACGGGCCCAACTCCCCCTCCCCGCCCGGTCGATGGCCGGACGGGCCTGCCGAGCCGGGATCTCCGCGAGGTCCTCGACATGCTCGACCCGAAGCCGCCCGGGCGAGGCGACGAGCCCGTCGTAACGACTGACGGTGAAGTTGCCGAGCGGGTGCGCGGACGCGCGCTGCACGGGCAGGAGCACCAGGGCGGTGACGCCTGCGAGGACGAGCACGAGGCAGGCGAGCAGGCGGCGCCGGATCCGGCGTGAGCCGGAGGCGCGTCGGGGTGGGCGGGGGCCGAGCCGAACGGGCCCCGTCCCGCGCGCGGGCATTTCGGGCCGAAGCTCGGCGCCCCGGATGGGCGAGCGCCTGAGCGAGGTGCCCCTGGGCCCGAACGAGCTGCGCGGGCGGCGCGTGGCAGTGTGCGGGGTCTTGCTCACCTCGAACCCCCGGTTCACCTCGAACCCCCGGCTCACCCCGTATCCCCGGCTCACCTCGCACCCCCGGCCGCATCCAGCAGAGCCCGTGCCGCCCGTGCCCCCGTCGGGGAGAACCCCGGGTTCAACTCCAACGCCTCAGACAGCGACCGGCGAGCTGCCGCCCTGTCGCCCACGGCGTGCTCGATGACCCCCAAGTGGTAGAGGAACGCCGCATCCCGGAAGGCGGTGCCGGTCGCGCGGCGGGCGTACCGAAGGGCCTCCTCGTCCTGTCCGTCGGCGTGCAGGGCCCAGGCCAGCGCGTCCGCCGTGTGGAGCGTGCGGCGGCGTGACCACTCGGCGCGGGCCGCGGTCAGTGCGGCCCGCTCGTCGCCGTGGTCGGCCAGGGCGAGAGCGGTGTCCAGGTCCGTGTTGACCCCGACCGCCCGGGCCAGCCCGGTCCAGTCGGCGATCAGCGCGTACTGCTCCCGTGCCCGCTCCCGCTGCCCGCGCGCCTCGTACAGCTCGCCGAGTGCCACCAGCGGCCCCGGCAGCGGGAAGCGACGTACGACCGACTCCAGCTCCCGCACCGCGCGCTCGCCCGCACCCTGCGCGGCCAGCGCCGCGGCCCGCCCCTGCAGGGCGAGCAGATGCTCCGGGTCGGCCCCGAGCGCCTGCCCGTACCAGCGCAGCGCCTGTCCGAACTCGCCGTGGCGGAAGGCGAGTTGGCCCAGCTCCGTCGCCACGTACGCGCGATCCCCACGGCCCATGGCCGAGCCGAGCGCCAGCTTCAGCACCCGCCGGGCACCCTTCGCGTCGCCGCGCAGTTCGAGGACGTAGGCGAAGCGCGTGAAGACGGGGATCCCGGGCCGGCGCCCGTCCGCGTCCCGGGCCGCCTTCAACGCCTCGTCGTAGCGGCCGAGTTCGACCAGGGCGTCGATCCGCAGGGCGAGCGCGCGCTCGTTGTACGCGTTCACCGCGAGCGCCTGCCGCGCCGAGCGCAGCGCCCCCGCGAAGTCGTGCCGGGCGGCGGCCAGCGCGGCCCGCCCGGCGAGCCCCGCGTCATTGCCGGCCGGGCGCAGTGCGAGCGAGCGGTCCAGCGCGCGCTCGGCCTGCGGATAGCGCGACGGATCGCCGAGCGTACGGGCCTGCTCGACGTAGGCCGTGCCGAGCTGCGCCCACGCCGCGAAGTCCTTCGGCCGGTCCCGCAACCGCCCCTGCAGCGCGGCCACCGCCCGCGTCAGGTCCGCCCCGCCGAGCCCCGCCGGATCGGCGGCCGGCGCCGGCGCCTGCGTCGTGACCCGCGGTGCCTCGTCCTCGCCGCCGATCGCAACCGCCCCCGCGGTCAGTGCGAGCGCCAGCGCGACGACGGCGACCGCCGAACGCCCCTGTAGCCGGACCATTTGAAGTTCCTCTCCTCATACGGGACAAGTGGGTAGGGGGACACATGGAGGGCGCGGCCCGCGCGGGGGAGGACAACGCGCGCGGGCCGCGCCAGTTCACGAGGGCCGGTTCAAGAGAGCGCACCAGCCGTCACAGCACCGGTCACAGCACCGGTCACTGCACCGGTCACAGCACCGGCCCGGCGGACGACCGCCGCCGCATCCGCCACCACGTCAGACCGAGCCCGACGAGCAGCACCCCGGCGCCACCCGCGGCCGCCGACGCCATCAGCAGCGTCGAGTCGCCGTCACCGGCCGAACCGGCCGGTGTCACACCGCCGTTGAGCGCGTTGCGGGGCATCGCGGCGCCCTGCCCGTTGCTCCCGGCCAGCGGACCGCGCGACCCGGACGTGGGCAGCGCCACATACGGGAAGCTCTTGCCGAACGCCATGTCATTGGCGTCGACCGCGTCACCGAGGTCGTTCTTCGCCCCGGTCAGCTCGCCCTCGACGACCTGCAGCGAGATGTCCAGCACGTCGTCGGAGAGCCTGCGCCCGTTCGGATATCCGGCGTTGTCCCCGTCGAGCACCCCGAGCCGCTTCGGCGAACTCGAAGGCGGAATCGACGTGTTGAGTCGCAGCGCCTCCGCGGGCTTCACGTTCGGCGGCTGGTTGAGGCCCTTCACCCCGGTCAGGAACACCGACACCAGGTCGCCCCGGGGCTCCGCCGGGGCCTTGATCTTGTAGATGGCCTCGAGGAGCTTGGGCAGCTCCGGCTTGGTGACGTACGGCAGGAAGTCGGCGTCGTTCCAGGGCGAGGACGCGTTGAACTTGTCCTTGTCCTTCATCGGCACGACGACCTCGTTGACCAGTGCGTTCGCGAGCCGGGACACCTGTGTCCACTTGCCGCTCGCGTTCTTGCGCTGCGTCGTCGACCACACCGACACGATCGGCTGCTTCGCCGACTGACGTATCTGCGCCGTCGGTATCTGCAGGGCGACCGTGTTCACGTTGTAGCCCTTGAGGGTGTCCCGGCCGACCTCGGACAGATCGCCGCCGTACGCGTAGTCGAAGACCCGCAGGTCCGCGAAGAACGGGTCGTCGGCCTGCCCGGCATAGGAGGTCGAGCCGCCGCTGACCTTGCGTACCGCCTGATCCCGCAGCTTCTTGTAGTCGGGCATCGACGCCTTGCCGACATTCGAAGGCGCGACCGGCAGGTCGTCGGCGAGCTTCGTGGTCGAGACGACCTTCTGGTCCTTCAGCTTCAGTACGTCGATGTCGTACGTCTGCGTCACATTGAGGTCCGGGTCGTCGAGCGACGTCACCGGGCCGGTGTTGTAGAGGAAGGTGTTGCCGTTCTTGGTCTTCGTGTCGAAGGTCCACCGGTAGAGCAGATCGCCCTGCGCGTTGCCGTCGCTGTCGACGTGGATGTCGTACTGCGCGTCCTCGGCGAAGGGATAGAAGGTCGGGCCGCCGGCCGGCTCCTCGAAGGGGATCCAGTTGGCGACGAGGGTCGTCGTGTCCGGCCGGTCCGGGCTCACGAACGCGTACACGTCCGTGGTGTCGTACTGCGGCTGCCCCGAGATGAGCGGGGCCTCCCGGTGGCTGGAGGCGCCGGCCGCGCCCGGTTGGAGTGCTGCGGTGCCCGCGGCCGCGAGCCCCCCAGCGGCCAGAGCGCCGCAGACCAGCGCGGCGAGACCCCTGCGTCCTGGCCCCCGCCCCCGCCTGCTCCTGGCTGTTGATGTCATCGCGTCCGTCCTGATGTCGCTGTGTCGCTCCCGTTCCCGTGGGGTCCAGACCGGGCCCCACGGGGTCCTGATGCCATGCCATTCGCGGCGGCGGCCGCGGCGGATTGCCCCCGGATCCCATCCAGTTCCGGGCCCGGTGCGAATGACCCGGTGACGGACACAGGCGGCGGATGGGGGGACAGGGTGGAGGCGGAAAAGCTGTTACCGCTGGTGGCGGAGGGCGACCAGCAGGCGTTCGAAGAGCTCTACGGGCTGGTGTCGGGGCCGGTGTACGGGCTCGTACGCCGAGTCCTGCGCGACCCCGCACAGTCGGAGGAGGTCACCCAGGAGGTGCTGCTCGAACTGTGGCGGGGCGCCGGACGCTTCGACCCCGAGCGGGGCAGCGCGCTGGGCTGGATCCTCACCCTCGCCCACCGCAGGGCGGTCGACCGGGTCCGCTCGGCACGGGCCGCGAGCGAACGCGAGCTGCGGGTCGGCCGGCGCTCCCACGTCACCGCCTTCGACGAGGTCGCGGAGGCGGTCGAGGAGGGCCTGGAACGCGAGTGGGTGCGCCGCTGCCTGGACCGCCTCACCGCCCTGCAGCGCCAGTCGGTGACCCTCGCCTACTACGACGGCTACACCTACCGCGAGGTGGCCGAGCGCCTCGCCGTCCCGCTCGGCACGGTCAAGACCCGGATGCGGGACGGACTGCAGCGGCTGCGCGGCTGCCTGGACCGGGCGGGTGCGGCATGATCCCCGGGCTGCCCGGCCGCGACCGGCATTCGCTGGTGGTGCCGTACGCCCTGTACGCGCTCGGCCCCCGGGAACTGCGCCGCTTCGAGCGGCATCTGCGACGCTGCCCACCGTGCGCCGCCGAACTGCGTGCCTTCACCGACGACACGGTGCGGCTCGCCGCGGCCGTCACGGTGGGGGCGCCCGCGGCACTGCGGGAGCGCGTGCTCGGCGAGGTGCGCGTCACCGAGCAGGAACGACCCCGGAAAGCAGCGGCGGTTCGAACGACGGAGTCCGGGTCAAAGGTGCCCCGGTCGCGGGCGCCTCTGGCGAAAGAGCCGGCACGCGCGCGTGCCCGCCGGTTCGCTCCCGGCCCCGTGGCCGCGGCCGCCGCGGCGCTCGCCCTCGTGGCCGCGGTGCTCCTCGGCGTACGTCTCCTCGACACCCAGGACCGCCTCGACGAGCAACGCGCCGCCGCCCGGGAGGTGGCCCAGGTGCTCGCGGCCCCCGACGCCCGCGCCACCGGCGACCGCGACGCGAGGGGCCGCACCATCGGCGTGGTTGCCTCACCGGAACTCGACCTGGCAGTGATCACCGTCACGGGACTCGGCCCCGCACCCGCCGGCCGCGTACCGCAACTGTGGCTGATGGGCGCCGGGAACCCCCGCTCGCTCGGGCTCCTGGACGGCGACACGCCCGTGGTGGCCGAGGGCCTGGACCGCCGGGCCACGCGACTGGCAGTCACGTACGAACCCGCTGGCGGATCCGTACGGCCCACTCGAACACCCACTGTCCAACTCGCCCTGGAATCAGGCGTATTCGGAGAGTAATCGTCAACATCCTTACGAGGGAGGTGAATCCCGTGACCGGGATACACGAGTGTCATGAGAGGGCGATAGGGTTAACCTGCCCAGGGCCGGGTGCCCTCGTACGGGTGGGGAGTGACATGGAACAGATAACAGTGCGCAGCAGGGCGCGGGTCCCTGCGATCACGTGTGGGAGCAGCGCGACCAGCTCGCGCCTCGACCGTCATCTGTCGGTGCTGGGCGGCCCTGTCGTCCCGCAGCGCGAGTCGGCCGAAGCGACGTTGCTGATGCGCGAGCTCACCTCGCGTGACCGCGCGCACGAGCGCACGGGCCCCGGTGCCCGCGTGCGGCGGGTCTCGCTGTTCGCGCCTTTGCGACGGCTGACCCGCTCGCTCTTCGGCAGCCGCTGAACCGGCCGCCCCGAGCGACTCGGCAGAAGGCCGCAAGGCCAGACGTCAGGAAGGCCCGCGGTTCGCGGGCCCTCCCCAACTGTCAGTACCACGCGTTACGTTCCGTGCTCAGGCGATCACACCGTCTTGATGCATCGCTGCGATCTCCGCGTCCGTCATCCCCACGGCACGCAGCAGCACCTCGGTGTGCTCGCCGAGCGCGGGCACGTCCCCCATCGCCGCCTCGGCCCCGCCCACCCAGGTCACCGGCGGCAGCAGCGCCCGCAGCGGACCCGCCGGCGAACCCACCTCCCGCCACCGGCCGCGCGCCGCCAACTGCGGATGCGCCGCGACCTCCCGCACATCCCGCAGCCGCGCACACGCGATGCCCGCCGCGTCGAGCCGCGCCATCGCCTCGTCCGCCGTCAGTTCGCCGAGCGCCTTCGCGACCAGTGCGTCCGTACGCTCCCGACGCGCGGTCCGCGCCGCGTTCGTCGCGAACGCCGGATCATCCGCCAACCCCGGCCGCCCGAGCACGAGTTCAGAAAGCCGCTGCCACTCGCGGTCGTTCTGCACCGAAAGCAGCACCCGGGCCCCGTCCGCCGTCCCGTACGCGTCATAGGGCGCGATGACCGCGTGCGCCAGACCCGTGCGCGCCGGCGGCTCACCCCCGTGCATCGCGAGATTCAGCGGATGCCCCATCCACTCCGCGAGCGACTCCAGCATCGACACCTCGACCGGCCCGCCGAGCCCCGTCGTCCCCCGCCGAAGGAGCGCCGCGAGCACCCCCGAGTACGCGTACATCGCCGCCGCGATGTCGGCCGCCGGAATGCCTGCCTTCACCGGTTGTTCCGGGGTCCCCGTCACCGACACCAGGCCCGCCTCGCACTGCACGAGCATGTCGTACGCCCGCTTGTCGGCGTACGGCCCGCCCGCGCCGTACCCCGAGATGTCGACCGCGACCAGCCGCGGATGCCGGGCGCACAGCGTCGCCGCGTCCAGGCCGAGCCGGGCCGCCGCGCCCTGCGCCAGGTTCTGCACGAACACGTCGGCGTCCGCGACGAGGCGACGTACCGCCTCCAGACCCCGAGGGTCCTTCAGGTCCACCGCCAGGGACTCCTTGCCGCGGTTCGCCCACACGAAGTGCGAGGCGAGACCGTGCGCCGCCGTGTCGTAGCCGCGCGCGAAGTCACCACCGTCCGGGCGTTCGACCTTGATGACGCGGGCGCCCTGGTCGGCGAGCTGGCGGGTGGCGAAGGGAGCGGCAACGGCCTGCTCGACGGCGACGACCGTGATGCCTTCGAGGGGGAGCGGCCGGCGGGCGGCGGTGCGTGTCTGCATGGGCAAGATCCTGAACCCTGCGTAACACCGTTGTCATCCTTAGATGTTGACGAAGCAACCTTCTGGGGCCAGGGTGCTGATCGCTTGGTAGCTACACCTACCTCTCATCCGGCAGTTGCACCACCTCACCCCCGGAGGCCCACGTGTGTGACCTGCACGACCAGCACGAGCACGAGGCGGCGCCCGGCACGCCCGTGCTCAGCCGCCGCCGCATCATGCAGCTGCTCGGCGCGGCCGGCGTGACCGCCGCCGTCACGACCGCCGAGGCCGATCCCGCGATGGCCGCGGCCGCCGACGAGACACCCGCCGCGTACGAGGCCCCCACCGGACTCGCCGAGGACAGCCCCGCCAAGGGCAGTGCGCTCGACTGGATCGACGCGCACAAGGGCCGCATCACCGGCCTGAACGCCGAGATCTGGGAGAACGCCGAACTCTCCCTGCGCGAGTGGAAGTCCTCCCTCGCCGAGGCGGAATTCCTCGAACGGGCCGGATTCAAGGTCGAGTTCGGCACCGCCGGCTTCCCGACCGCGTTCACCGCCACCTTCACCCAGGGCAAGGGCGGTCCCGCGCTCGGCTTCAGCGGCGAGTACGACGCGCTGCCCGGCCTCTCGCAGAAGAAGGGCGTCGGCCACCACGACCCGCTCGTCTACGTCCACGACCCGTTCGCGCCGGGCTACGGGCCCGGCCACGGCTGCGGTCACAGCGCGCTCGGCACGGCCGCCGCAGCGGCGGCCGCCGCCGTCGCCCGGTCCGCCGAGCGGCACAAGCTGCCGGTCACCGTGAAGTTCTTCGGCTCCACCGCCGAGGAGACCCTCATCGGCAAGACGTACGCGGTCGCCAAGGGTGTGTACGAGGGCCTCGACGCCTTCCTCGACTGGCATCCCTCCACCGCCAACGCCACCGGCTGGGGCTCCACCACCGCGATGACCGCGGTCACCTTCACCTTCCTCGGCGTCGCGGGCCACGGCGGCACCCCGCTCGGCAACAAGTCCGCCCTGGACGCGGCCGTGATGATGGCGACCATGTCGGAGTTCCTGCGCGAGGAGAACCTGGCGCCGTCCGGCCGCCTGCACTGGGTCATCAACAACGGCGGCGACATCCCCAACGTGACACCGGAGATAGCCGAGATCTCGTACTACGTGCGCGAGGGCAGCCCCGCCCGCGTCCAGGTCCTGCTCGACAAGGTGATCGCCGTCTCGGAGGCGGCGGCCAAGGCGAGTCAGACCAAGGTCCGGCATCGCATCACCTCGGCCTGCTGGAATCAGCTGCCCGCCAAGGCCTTCGCCGAGCTGCTGCACGAGAACATGCGACAGATCGGCCCGCCCCAATTCGCCGACGAGGCACACCAGTTGGCGAAGGAGCTGCAGGAGTCGCTCGGCCTGCCGGCCAAGGGGATGCACGACAAGATCGGCGACCTGACCCCGCCCAACCCGGTGTTTCTGGGCGGCGGTTCGACCGACGTCGCCGACATCAGCTGGAACGTCCCGACCGTCTCGATGGGCGCGGCCCTCGCCCCGATCGGCACCAAGATGCACACCTGGTCCACCGCCGCCTGCGCCGCCGCGGCACCCGGCCAGGCGGCCGTGGTCGCCGCCGCCAAGTACCTCGCGGCGACCGCCATGGACCTGCTCACCCAGCCCGAGCGGCTGAAGGCGGTCAAGGACGAGTTCGCGGAACGTACGAAGGACGTGGAGTGGAAGACCGCGCTCCCGGACGGCTATGAACCGCCGATGTACGAGCCGCCCGCCTGGTTCCTGAAGAAGACCGGCCAGAAGTGGCCGCCGAGGAACATCACCTGGCCCCCGAAGCGGGTCGTCTCCCAGGAGAAGTTCGCCTCGCTCGGACCGGAGTTGGCCCCGCAGAAGTAGCGCCTCCTTACGGAGGTCGTACGTTCCCCGCTCACCGTCCGGTGTTCGCGTACCGCCGGACGGCGAGCGGCAGGAACACCGCGATCAGCAGCGCACACCACAGCAGCGACCCGGCGACGGGGTGCGCCACCGGCCAGGCGGCGCCCTCGGGGACCGGCGCGTTGCCGAAGAGGTCGCGCGCCGCCGTCGTGACGGCGCTGATCGGATTCCACTCGGCGACCGTACGCAGCCACCCCGGGAGGTTGCCGGTCGGGATGTACGCGTTGGAGAGCAGCGGCAGCATGAAGGTCGCGCCGCCCAGTTGGCCGGCAGCCTCCTCGCTCCGCGAGGCGAGGCCGAGCAGGATCCCGATCCACGTCGTCGCGAACCGGAAGAGCAGCAACAGGCCGAAGGCGCCCACCGCTTGAAGCGCCGAGCCCTCAATGCGCCAGCCCATCGCGAGCCCGACGAGAAGCAGCGGAACAAGCCCGACGGCCGTCGTCAGGAGATCGGCGGCGGCCTGCCCGAGCGGCACGGCGGACCGGCTCATCGGCAGCGTACGGAAGCGGTCCATCACGCCGCGGTGGGAGTCCTGGGCGGCGGTGAACATCCCCGTCATGATGCCGTTCGCCGCCGTGGCCACCAGGAGGCCGGGGACCAGGAAGGCACGGTAGTCGGCGCCGGGCATGGCGAGCGCACTGCCGAAGACGTAGCCGAAGAAGAGCAGGAAGACGATCGGCATCGTCTGGGTCATGACCGCGATGGCCGGGGCGTGCCGGATGCGCTGCAGATGGCGGCCGAGGACCGCGCTCGCGTCGTACGTCACGTGGCTGAGGGTGCTCATGCGGCGATCTCCTTGCGGCCGGTGAGGCGGAGGAACACCTCGTCGAGGGTGGGCGGGCGCAGGCTGGCGTCGGCCAACGGGACGCCCGCCGCGTCGAGTTCGCGGACCAGGCGGGGCAGGGTGAGGGCCGGGTCCGGGGCGACCGCGCCGGCGGTGCGGCGTTCGGCGTCGAGGACCGGCTCGCTGCCGGTCAGCTGGTCGAGGACGACCGCCGCGGCGTGCAGGGCCTCGGGGGCGGCGTCGGGGGCGACGACCACCTCGGCGTAGTTGCCGATCGTCGCCTTGAGGGCGGTGGGGGTGCCGCGGTGGGCGGCGCGGCCCTCGTCGATCAGCACGATGTCGTCGGCGAGCTGATCGGCCTCCTCCAGGTACTGGGTGGTCAGCACGACGGTGGTGCCCTCGGCCGCCAACTCCCTTACGGAGTCCCAGATCCGGCCCCTGCTGCCCGGGTCGAGCCCGGTCGTCGGCTCGTCCAGGAAGAGCACCCGGGGCCGGGTGATCAGGCTCGCGGCGAGATCGAGCCGACGGCGCATGCCGCCCGAGTAGGTGCGGGCCGGGCGGTGCGCGGCGTCCGTCAGCTCGAAGCGTTCGAGGAGTTCATCGCCGCGCGCGCGTGGCGCACGCAGGATCCTGGCGAAGAGGCGCAGGTTCTCGGCACCGGTCAGATCGCCGTCGACCGAGGCGTACTGCCCGGTGACCCCGATGTGCCGGCGCACCTCACCCGGCTCCCCTGCGAGATCGTGTCCGGCCACGCGCGCGTGGCCGCCATCGGGTGCGAGGAGCGTCGTCAGGACCCGGACCGCCGTCGACTTGCCCGCGCCGTTCGGCCCGAGCAGCCCGCAGACCGTGCCCTCGGGGACGGCGAGGTCGAGGCCACGCAGGGCGTGCACGTCGCCGAAGCGCTTCTCCAGACCCTCACTAAGTACAGCGTACGTAGTAGTCATGTGATCGACGGTAACATAACTACGTACGCTGTACGTAGCAGCCGTGGTGCGGGCATGCGCGAGGATGGTCGGCGAGGTGATGATCAATGGCGGGCCGAGCGGCCGAACCCGAAGTGATCTGGGCGCGCCCCGAGCGCACCGGGCGTGGCCCGAAACCCGCGTACAGCCGGGCCGACATCGCGGCCACGGCGGTGCGCATCGCGGACGCGGGCGGCATCGACGCGGTCTCCATGCGACGCGTGGCGGCCGACCTGGGCTGCGGCACCATGTCGCTCTACAACTACGTGCCGCGCAAAGAGGACCTGTACGAGCTGATGGTCGACGCCGTCAGCGCCGAGTACGACTTCGCGGGACAGCCCACCGGGGACTGGCGCGCCGACATGATGGCGCTCGGCCGGCAGGCCCGCGCGCTCATGCACCGCCACCCCTGGCTGCCCCGCCTGATGACGGCCGCGTACGCCTCCAGTCCCCGCACGCTGCGGTTCCTGGAGCACTGCCTGACCGTCCTGGACGGCCTGGACGCGCCGGCCGGGACGAAGATGGAGCTCATCGCGATGGTCAACGGCTCGGTGATGACGTACGTCGTCAACGAGTTCGCCATGGCCGAGCGGAGCCGCGCCCTGCCGTGGTCCGAGGAGCAGGAACAGGCCGTGCGCGGGGCGTACATGGCCCGCGCCCTGGCGGCGGGGGAGTACCCGCGGCTCGCGGCACTGTTCACGCAGGGGCCGCCGCCCGGGGACGCGGAGGAGTCGTTCGAGCGGATGCTTCGGCGGGTGGTCGATTCGTTCGGGGGCGGGCGGTAGCCGGTCGTGCCTCGTGGCGGTCTTGCCGGGACTGCCTGCGTTGAGGCGGGTCCCGTCTGTCTAGGGTTGCCGCGTGCCCCTGCCTGCGCTCGCCGCCTCCGCGCTGTTGCCCGTCAACGTCACGCTGGGGGCGGTCCTCGCCGTCCTCCTCGTGGTCGCCGTCGCGGTGGCGGCCTTCGCGCGGCTCGCGCCGGACGCGGGGCGCGGACGGGCCCGGGAGATCGCGGTCGCCGGGGTGCGGGCCGCGCTGCAACTCGCCGCCGTCTCCCTGCTCATCGGCTGGGTCGTCCGGCACGTCCCGGCGCTGCTCGGCTTCCTGCTCCTGATGTACGCCGTCGCCGTGCGCACCGCCGGACGCCGCATCACCCCCAACTCCACCTGGTGGTGGGCGGCCCTGCCGATCGCCGCGGGGGTCGCACCCGTGGTCGCCGCGCTGTTGCTCACCGGGCTCGTCCCCGTCAAGGGCATCACCCTCATCCCCGTCACCGGCATCCTGATCGGCGGGGCGCTCACCGTGACCGTGCTCGCGGGACGGCGCGCCCTCGACGAGCTGCACACCCGGCGCGGCGAGGTGGAGGCGGGGCTCGCCCTCGGCCTGACCGACGCGGAGGCCCGCCTCGAAGTCGCCCGCCCCGCAGCCTCCGACGCCCTCCTGCCGGGCCTCGACCAGACCCGGACCGTGGGCCTGGTGACGCTGCCCGGCGCCTTCGTGGGGATGCTGCTCGGCGGGGCCTCGCCGGTGCAGGCGGGCGCGGTCCAGCTGTTCGTCCTGGTCGCGCTGCTCGCGGTGCAGGCGGTGGCGGTCGCGGTGGTGCTGGAGCTGGTGGCTCGGGGGCGGCTGCACCGGGACGGGTCCCGCTCCTAGAGCAGGGCGAACTGCCCGTCCGGGCCCTCCTCGTGGTGGTCGAGCACCGAGGCCGGCCGCCGGGCCGTCTCCGGTACCGGAAGCACGCCCGCCTTGCGCAACTCCGCCGTGCCGAGCTGCTTGTCGAGGGCGTTTCCCAACTCCTCCTGCCGGGGCCGGAGTTCGGCAAGAAGTGCCAGCACGGTGATCAGCTCAAGGAGCTCGGAAGTCCAGGCCTGGGGCCAGGAAGCGGGCCGGATCGCGTCGAGCGTGCCTGGCTCCCCGGGGTGCGTACGCCGCTCGAACCACGCTTCGAGCACCCGCACCCCGCTCACGTGGAAGTCCCAGGCGCCGGGCGGCACGGGCGAGATGCGGCCCTCGCCGATCTGCAGGGTCTCCTCCTCGCGGTCGTACAGCAACTCCGTGGGCCGTGCGGGGAGTGTGGCGCGCACATAGGGGCGGCGCCCGCCCGGGAGCTTCGGGCGCTCGCCGGACCGCAGCTGGAGCCAGAGGAGGCGATGGCCCAACTCGACGCCGTGCGCCCACAGTTCGGGGTCGACTGGCAGCGGCACCCGGCAGCCTGCGGGCGTCTGCCGGGCCGTGGCCAGCGTCCACGTGAGGAACTGCTCGGCGCTCACCTCGGTGCCGTACCGCTCGCCGAGGAGGTCGAGCAGTCCCGGGGCCAGATTCGGCTCGACGCCGTCGAGCCGCCGGTACAGGGGCCGGATCCGCCCCGGCCGGCCCGCGGGGGAGCGCCCGCCCCCAGACTCCGTCCGGGAGGTGCCCCCCGGCAGCAGCCCGGTGGCGACGAGGGCGGGGCCGGTGGACCCGGGCACCTGGCCCGGCTCGACGAGGAACAGCTGGTGCGGGTCCGCTACCCGCCACAGCTCGGGGCGGGCGGCGTCGATCAGACGGTGGTCGGGTATCAGCCACTGCTCGTCGAAGGGCCCGTGCAGCACCCGCACCGGCTCGGGGCAGGGGCCCGACTCACGGGCGAGGCGGCCCGTTCCACTGCGTTGGCCGGGGAGTTGGGCGACCGAGCTCTGCAGGGTGCGCGACCTGCTCGGCCGCAGCAGCTCCTCGCGGGCCGCGCCCTCGGCGCGGAGCAGTGCGTCCCAACGCGCCCTCAGCGATGCCGCGTCCGGCGCCATCGGCCAGGAACGGCCGAGCCGCACGGGTGCGACCGACCACGGCATCAGGTCCGCGAGCAGCGGCGCGTCATCGTGCGTCACGCCCAGCATCGTACTCATGGGAGGGCTAGATGATCCGCGGGTCGGCCGTCTCGGGGTCAGTGCGGACTCTGGGCGTCCAGCGTCACCGAGAAGGAGAAGCGGTCCCCGCGGTAGTGGATCCGGGCCACGTCGAGCGGCCGGCCGTCCTCGCCGTAGCTGATGCCCGTGTAGTGCAGGATCGGGCTGAGCAGCGGGACTTGGAGCAGCTTGGCCGTCTCCGGGTCGGCGAGGCGGGCCTCGACGGTGTCGGTGATCCGGCTGATGTGTACGCCGACCACGTCACGCAGCACCTTGGTCATGGGCCAGCGCGCCAGATCGCCGGGGTCGATGCGGGCGGCGAGCTCGGGGCGTATGTAGTTGCGTGCGTGGTTCGTCGGCTCGCCGGTCTTCTCGTCGCTGCGCAGCCGGTGGTACGTCGCCACGTCGGGGCAGTCCGGGAAGTACTCGGCGAGATCCGTCGGCACGGGCCCGCTGCCGTGGTCCAGGATCTCGGTGCGCATGCCCGACTGCTGGGCGACGATCGCGTCCACCGAGCCGAGCAGCCGCACGGGGGTGCCCCGCCGGGCGCTCGGCTCGATGAACGTGCCGCGTCTGCGGTGCCGGCTGATCAGGCCCTCGTCCTCGAGCTCCTTGAGCGCCTGGCGCATGGTCAGCACGCTCACGCCGTAGTGCACCGCGAGCTGCTCCTCGGTGGGCAGCCGCAGCGGGGCGTCGGGCGTCCGGCCGAGGATCGAGGCGCGCAGGGACTGCGAGACCTGGTACCACAGGGGCAGTTTGCGGTTCAGGACGATCGAGTCCGGGGCAAACGCGGTCACGACTTCTCCGAACTGCTCAGTCCTTGCGGACTCTTGGACGCTTCAGTGGCTGGATCAGCCACAGGTTATGACCGAAAGTGGCGCTCCAGACCCTGCCACACGTCGTCGTACCCCTGCTGCAGGTGGTCCGCCTCGGCCGCCTGCGGGGCGAGCGTCAGCGGCCAGCGCGTCTCGAACATGAACGCGAGGCCGTCGTCGATCTTCTGCGGCTTCAACTCGGCGGCGCTCGCCCGCTCGAAGGTCTCCCGGTCGGGGCCGTGCGCCGACATCATGTTGTGCAGCGAGCCGCCGCCCGGGACGAAGCCCTCGGCCTTGGCGTCGTAGGCGCCCTCGATCAGGCCCATGTACTCGCTCATCACGTTCCGGTGGAAGTACGGCGGCCGGAAGGTGTCCTCGCCGACCAGCCAGCGCGGCGCGAAGACCACGAAGTCGACGCCCGCGAGCCCCGGGGTGTCGGACGGGGAGGTCAGCACGGTGAAGATCGAGGGGTCCGGGTGGTCGTAGCTGATGGTGCCGAGCACGTTGAAGCGGCTCAGGTCGTAGACGTACGGCACATGGTTGCCGTGCCAGGCCACCACGTCGAGCGGTGAGTGGTCGTAGGTCGCCTTCCAGAGGTTGCCGCAGAACTTGTTGATCACCTCGAAGGGGCCCTCCACGTCCTCGTACGCCGCCACCGGGGCCTGGAAGTCGCGGGCGTTCGCCAGGCCGTTGGCGCCGATCGGGCCGAGGTCGGGGAGCTGGAAGGGCGCCCCGTAGTTCTCGCACACATAGCCACGGGCGGTGGCTTCGAGCAGCTCCACACGGAAACGCACCCCACGGGGGATCAGCGCCACATGGCCCGGCTCGGCATGCAACAGGCCCAGTTCGGTGCGGATCAGCAGACCGCCCTGCTCCGGCACCACGAGGAGCTCGCCGTCCGCGTCGCTGAACACCCGCCGCTCCATGGAGGAGTTGGCGTGGTAGAGGTGCACGGCCATGCCGGTGCGCTGGGTCGCGTCGCCGTTGCCACCGAGGGTCCACAGGCCGGCCAGGAAGTCGGTCCCCGCGGCGGGAGCGGGCAGCGGGTTCCAGCGAAGGCGGTTCGGGTCGGGCACCGCCTCGGTGAAGGGGGCCGTGCGCAGCGTGCCGTTGTCCGCGCGGACGAACTTCGGGTGCGCGGCCGACGGGCGGATCCGGTACAGCCAGGACCGGCGGTTGTGCGCGCGGGGCTCGGTGAACGCGGAGCCGCTCAGCTGCTCCGCGTACAGGCCGAGGGGTGCGCGCTGCGGCGAGTTCCGGCCGTGCGGCAGGGCGCCCGGCACGGCTTCCGAGCTGTGCTCGTTGCCGAATCCGGAGAGGTGGCTGAGCCCCTCCGCCGTCTTGCGCGCCTGCTCGCTGCCCTGCTGCGCCGCGCCGCTCGTGGTGCCGCTCATCGTGACTGCTCCCGGGGTGCCGTAGGAATCCTGGAATCCTATGTACAACCGTAGGATTCCAGCGGGCGCCCGTCAACGGATGGGATCACCCGGGGTTACGGGGGCGGCGAACCGGCCTGCGCCGAACTCGGTCGCCCGTAGGGGCCCAGGACTCGGTCGCACGGAGGAGCTCCCGAAAGTTGGTCGTCCAGGGGGGCTCACAAAAGATGAACATTGCTCTACTCTCACGCGCATGTCCTGGACCCGCAGGTTCCTCACCGCGCTCGTGGCGCTCGCCGCCACGCTCCTCGTCGCCGCTCCGGCGGCCCTCGCCCATGAGGAGCGGCCCGTCACATTCCCCGACGGCTCCGGCAGCGTGCCTCAGTACCGCGAGGGCGAGCCGGACCTCCTGGTCTGCAAGGCCGACCGGGCCGACTTCGAGCGCCGGACCGCCGGATTCCCGGACGCCCTGCGCAAACGGAACCTCAAGCTCTTCGACCGCTGCCAGGACAAGGGCTACCGGCATCTGCAGCAGGCCGTCGACGCGGTCGACAAGCCCGGCATGAACATCGCGATCCTGCCCGGCCTCTACGAGGAGGAGCCCTCCCAGCCGAAACCGACGGGCGAGTGCGCACGCCTCAAGGCGCCCAAGTCCGCGCTGGGTTACCAGATCCTGTCGTACGCCCAGCAGAAGAAGTGCCCGCGCAACCAGAACCTGGTCGCCATCCTCGGCAAGAAGAACCTGCAGATCGAGGGCACCGGCGCGACCCGTACGGACGTCATCATCGACGCCAAGTACCAGAAGCTGAACGGGATCCGGGCGGACGAATCCGACGGCATCTACTTCAGGAACTTCACCGCCCAGCGCACCACCTTCAACTCCCTGTACGTCCTCGCCGGCGACGGCTTCGTCATCGACGACGTGCTGACCCGCTGGAACGACGAGTACGGCTTCCTCACCTTCGCCAGCGACCACGGCCTCTACAAGAACTGCGAGTCCTACGGCAACGGCGACTCCGGCATCTACCCCGGCAGCGCCTCCGACATCAACAACGGCCGCGGCTACGACGTGCCGCGCCACTCCATCGAGATCACCGGCTGCCGCAGCCACCACAACATGGTCGGCTACTCCGGCACGGCGGGCGACTCCGTGTGGGTCCACGACAACGAGTTCGACCACAACATGGGCGGCGCCTCCATGGACTCCGCCTTCCCCGGCCACCCCGGACTGCCGCAGAACCACGCCAAGTTCGAGCGCAACCTCATCCACGACAACAACGCCGACTACTACAAGTACGTCGCCGACGGCACCTGCGCCAAGCCGCCCGTCGAACGCGGCTACGAGCGGGGCGTGGTCTGCCCGCAGATCTCCATGCCACCCGGCACGGGCATCATCACGGCAGGCGGCAACTGGAACCTCTACGAGCACAACTGGGTGTACGGCCAGGACCGCGCCGCCTTCTTCCTGAGCGCCGTGCCCGCCTTCATCCGCGGCGAGGAGGCCTGGTCCAAGCAGGCCGACACCTCGCACCACAACCGTTACGCCGCCAACGTCCTCGGCGAGGACAAGAAGGGCCGCTCCCGGCCCAACGGCGCCGACGTGTGGTGGGACGGGCAGGGCGGCGGCAACTGCTGGCAGGGCGACGCGGGGGCCTCCTCGCCGCGCACGCTGCCGGAGTGCGGAGCCAAGCGGGGTGACGTCTCGGGCGGCTCCGACCGGCTCGCCGGTGAGCCGGTCAAGCTCGCCCAACTCCTCGTCTGCGCCGACTACAACGTGCAGGAACGCCGGCTGCCCGCGGGCTGCGACTGGTACGGAGCACGCGGCATCGAGCGCATCGAGACCCAGATCGCGCTGGCGATCGCGGCGGTCCTCGCCCTGGTCGGCGGAGTGCTGTGGTGGCGCCGCCTGCGCCACGACCGGCTCGCGACGGTGGCCTCGGCGCTCGGCCTGGTGGGGCTCGTCCTCGATGTGGCGGGCTCGACCATGGGACTCGCCTCGTCGTACGTCCCCGCCCTCGCCCTGCTCCTCCTGGCGGCCTGGTGGATCGGGCTCGGCCTCGCCCTGCGCGGCGCCCGGCCCGTGTTCGGCTGGACGACGCTCGCCCTCGGCGGCCTCACCCTGCTCGACGCCTTCGACAAGGCGGTCCTGCTGATCCCCTGGATCCCACTGGGCCCGGCCTGGATCCGTGGACTGCTCGGCGTGGTCTGGGTGTTGTGGGCGGTGATCGCGGCAGCGGGCCGGTCCGACACGACCGCCGACCGGCCGCAAACGGACGCGGACACCGACACCGAACCGGAACCGCCGCACGCCTCGGCCGAGGGGGTCATGGCGTGATTGCCCTGCGCATGTGTTCCCCGGCTGCGGTGCGGCCGGGCGGGGCCGGGGTGGGTTCCGTTCGTTCGGGTCCGGCGGCGGACGCCGGGGCCGTGTTCGTGTCACTGTTCGCCCCGGCCGAGGGGGTCATGGCGTGATTGCCCTGCCGATGCGTTCCCCGGCTGCGGCTGCGGCTGCGGCTGCGGCTGCGGTGCGGCCGGGCCGGGCCGAGGAGGGTCCTGATCGTTCGGATCGGGTGGCGGACACCCGGGCCGCCTTCGTGTCATCGTTCGCCCCGGCCGAGGGAGTCACCGCGTGATCGTCAGGCCCACCCTTCCCCGAGGGGAGACCTCATTCCCGGCCGACGCCCCGCGCACCGCCGCCCACCTGGTGCGCCCCGTCGCGGCCCTGGCCGCAGCGGTCCTCGTCCTCGGCACGCTCGGCGCCTGTGGTGGCCGGGCCACCACCCACCACAAGCCGGGCACCAGCCATGAGCAGGCCTCGGGACCGGTGGGCAAGCTACTCAGCACGAAGGACGACGGCGGCCACCGCTTCCGGCAGGTCGACCAGGAGGGCGCACCCGAGGTGACGCTCGCCGTGCGCCCCGACTCGGAGGACGGCTGGAACCTCCGCCTGACCGTGCGCAACTTCCGCTTCACCCCGGACAGCGTGGGCGGCGCGGCCCTGCCGGGGCGCGGGCACGCCCATCTGTACCTGGACGACCGCAAGATCGCCCGGGTCTACGGCACCTGGTTCCACCTCCCGGGCAGCGCCGTCCCGCGCGGCACGCACAAGCTCACCGCCCGGCTGTACGCCGACGACCACACGGTGTGGGCCGTCGCCGGCAAGGCGGTCGAGGACACGGCTCGCCTCACCGCCGCGAGCGGAGGGTCGGGGCACGCGCACCCCGGCGGCGACAGCGGCGACAGCGGCGACAGCGGTGGCGGCGGTGACGAGGGCGGTGGCGAGGCCCGCACCGTCGAGATAGGCATCGCCGACGGCAAGGTCCAACCCCCGCCCGGCCGCGTCGAGTTGAAGCGCGGCGAACGGGTCCGCCTGAAGGTGACCAGCGACCAGGCCGACACCCTCCACGTGCACGGCTACGACAAGGAGGTCGAGCTCCCCGCAGGCAAGGCCGCGACGCTGACCTTCACCGCCGACCGCACGGGCCTGTTCGAGGTCGAGACCCATGGCTCGGGCCTCGTCCTCACCCAGCTCGCGGTCCGGTGACGGGACCGACCTCGGTGCTCGCGACGTACGGGCCGCACGGCGACCTGGGCCACGCCCCCGGCCTGCGGCAACTGGCCCACGAACTCGTCCACCAGACCGACATCCCCGGCCCCGGCTCCCTCCAACTCGCCCACGGAGTCGGCTCCCAGCACGACCTGCCGATCTCCCCCTTCTACGCCTTCGCCGGCGCCTTCGCCGCCCTCTTCATCTCCTTCCTCGCCCTCGGCCTGCTCTGGTCCACCTCCCGGTTCCGCGCCGACCGCTCGGGCCTGGCCCTGCCCGCCGCCCTGCAGCGACTCGCCGACGCCCGTGTCACCCGGACCGCGCTGCGCGGACTCGGCCTGGCTGCCGCGCTGTTCGTCGTCCTGCACCTGCTCCTCGGCCCGGACGACCCGGACCGCAACCCGGCCCCCGGCGCCGTCTACGTCCTGTTCTGGGTGGGCCTGGTCCCCGCGTCGCTCCTCCTCGGCCCCGTATGGCGACTCCTCAACCCCCTGCGCACCGTCCACGCCCTGCTCTGCCGCGCCGCCCGCCGCGACCCGAAAGCCGGCCGCCCGCTGCCGCCACGCCTGGGAATGTGGCCGGCCGCAGCCGGCCTGCTCGCCTTCACCTGGCTGGAACTCGCCGCCCCCGAGCCCGCGTCGACCACCACCCTCCTGACCTTCCTCGCCGCCTACACCGCCGCCCAACTCGCCGGAGCCGCCCGCCACGGCGACCGCTGGTTCGCCCGGGGCGACGCCTTCGAGGCGTACTCGACCCTGCTCGCCCGCCTCTCGCCGTTCGGCCGCCGCATCGACGGCCGGCCAGGGCGTGTGTCGGAAGTCCCTCCTGCCCCGCGACGCCCGGCACGCGCCCCCAAGCTCTTCGAGCAGGGGGGACCCCCTCTCGCCGCACCGGCGGAAAGCCCAAGTACGTCCGGTCCGTCGACGGGGACTTCCGGCCGGCACGCCGAGAGCACGCACCGACTGCAGACACCAGCTGCTCCGCAGCGGGCGCAGGGCCCGCCCTCCGGGCGGACGGAGGGACTTCCGACACACGCCCTGGTCCTGCGCAACCCCCTGCACGGCCTCGACGCGACCGAGCCCGCCCCCGGCCTCGTCGCCACCGTCTGCGTCATGCTCGGCTCCACCGCCTACGACGGCTTCTCCGACGCCCCCTCGTGGATCAACACCGTCCAGACCTCGGCGCTCGGCCGCACCACCACGGCCACCCTCGGCCTGCTCGGCGCCATCGCGCTCGTCGCCGCCCTGTACTGCCTGTGCGCGGGCGCCGCGCGCGCCATCTCCGGGCAACTGCCGCACCCGCTCACGGCGTTCGCCCACTCACTCGTGCCGATCGCACTCGGCTATCTCGTCGCCCACTACTTCACGCTCCTCGTGACGGAAGGACCACGCACCGTCATGGTGGCATTCGGCACTGACAACGCCGTCGCGCCCGAGCCCCCGCTCGACCCGGGCGGCCTCGCCACCCTGCAGGTCCTCGCCATCGTGACCGGGCACGTCCTGGGCGTGGTCGCCGCCCACGACCGCTCGGTCCGCCTCTTCCCGCCCGGCCGGGCCGTGGCGGGGCAACTGCCGCTGCTCTGCCTGATGGTCGCGTACACCGTGGGCGGGCTGATCCTGCTTCTCGCGTAGGTCCGGCAGCTCCCGCAGCCCGCCGGAAGCCGATCCCGCCCCCGAACCGGAGGCATGCCGCATGATGGACCCCGTGCCCCGCCCCACTCCGAGCCCCAGCCCCAGCCCGAGCCCCAGCCCCAGTCCCGGTCCGAACCCCCGCCCCAACCTCCGCCGCGAGCCCGTCCAGCAGCGCAGCGCCGAACGCCTCACCCGCATCCTCGACGCCTGCGCCGCCCTCCTCGACGAGGTCGGCTACGAGGGCCTGAGCACGCGCGCGGTGGCGGACCGCGCGGGCGTGCCGATCGGCTCCGTCTACCGCTTCTTCAGCAACAAGCGCGCGATGGCCGACGCCCTCGCCCACCGCAACCTCGACCAGTTCGCCCAGCGCATCACGGCCCGCATCGAGGAGCTGGCGCACGACGACTGGCGCGCCGCCATCGACGCCGCCCTCGACGAGTACCTGGCCATGAAGCGCAGCGTCCCCGGCTTCGCCCTGGTCGACTTCGGCGTCCCCGTGACCGACGGAGCCGACGCCAACCACCAGGTCGCGGGCCGGATCGGCGAGCTGCTCAGCGCCCATCTGGGCCGCCCGCTCGACGCGAGGCTGGGCCGCTCGGTCCTGGTCGCCATCGAGGCCGCCGACGCACTGCTGCAACTGGCCTTCCGTACGGCCCCGTCGGGCGACCCGGACCTGATCGCGGAGACCCGCACCCTCCTCCACGCCTACCTGGCCCAGTCCCTGGACTGAACCCCGAAGGCCGTGTGGGGGGAATGGGGCAACCTGGCACCCCAATTGCCCCGATTTGCCTGCCCGTTTCCCCTCACTTGTCGAACCGCACCCACGAGCTGCCCCCTGCCGACCCCTCCCCGCCGTGCATACCGGTCGGTATGCTCGCCTCAGTGCCCGCGTGCCATCGCCCCGGGAGGGCTCCCATGTCCGAAAGCACTCGCACCGCCCTGCGCGTCTGCCCGCTCTGCGAGGCCACCTGCGGGCTGACGCTCACCATCGAGGGGACCAGGGTCACCGGCGCGCGCGGCGACCGCGACGACGTCTTCAGTCACGGCTTCATCTGCCCCAAGGGCGCCTCCTTCGGCGAGCTCGACGCCGACCCCGACCGCCTGACCAGGCCCCTCGTCCGCAAGGACGGCGAGCTCCAAGAGGCGAGCTGGGACGAGGCGTTCGACGCCGTGGCGCAGGGGCTGCGGCCGCTGATCGAGGAGCACGGGCCAGGCGCCCTCGGCGTGGTCCTCGGCAACCCGAACGTCCACACCATGGCCGGCGCCCTCTACCCGCCCGTGCTGCTCCAGAGCCTCGGCGTCCGCAACCTGTTCACCGCGAGCACCCTCGACCAGATGCCCAAGCACGTCTCCAGCGGACTGCTCTTCGGCGACGCCTTCGCGATCCCGGTGCCCGACCTCGACCGCACCGACCACCTCCTGCTCATCGGCGCCAACCCCCTGGATTCCAACGGCAGTCTGGCCACGGCGGGCGACTTCCCGGGCAAGCTCAAGGCGCTGAAGAAGCGCGGCGGCACCCTCACCGTCATCGACCCGCGCCGCACCCGCACCGCCCAGCTCGCCGACCGGCACCTCGCGGTCCGCCCCGGCACGGACGGCCTGCTCCTCGCCGCCGTCGCCCATGTCCTCTTCGAGGAAGGGCTCGTCGCGCTCGGGAGTCTCGAGTCGTACGTCGAGGGGGTGTCCCAAGTCCGTGAGGCGGTGGCCGGGTTCAGCCCGGAGGACGTCACGCGCGCGTGCGACGTTTCCGTCGAGGACATCCGGGCGCTGGCCCGCGAGCTCGCCGCCGCCCCCACGGCCGCCGTGTACGGCAGGGTCGGCAGCTCCACCGTCGAGTTCGGCACGCTGACCAACTGGCTCGTCGACGTCCTGAACATCCTCACCGGCAACCTCGACCGCCCCGGCGGCGCCCTCTTCCCGCTCTCCGCCACCGACAAGGCACCCCGCCCGGCCGCTCCCGGCCGCGGTTTCGCGCTCGGCCGCTGGCGCAGCAGGGTCGGCGGCCATCCCGAGGCCAAGGGCGAGCTGCCGTGCGCCGCGCTCGCCGAGGAGATCGACACCCCGGGCGAGGGCCGGATCCGCGCGGCCATCGTGATCGCCGCCAACCCCGTGCTCTCCGCCCCGGACGGCGACCGCCTCGACAAGGCCCTGGCGAGCCTCGACTTCATGGTCAGCGTCGACCCCTACCTGAACGAAACCGCCCGCCACGCGCACGTGGTCCTGCCCCCGCCGCCGCCCGCCCAGAGCGCGCACTTCGACTTCGCCTTCAACGCCCTCGCCGTACGCAACCAGGTCCGCTACAGCCGCCCCGCCGTCCCCCTCGAGGACGGCAGGCTCGACGAGAGCGAGATCCTCGCCCGGCTGATCCTGGCCGCCACCGGCATGCACGGCCTCGCCCCCGAGACGGTCGACGCCATGGTCATCGAGCGCAGCCTCGGCAAGGCGGTCGACGACGAGCACGCGCGCGTGCACGGCCGCGACCCCAAGGAGCTCGCCGAGCAGCTGACCGGCGACACCGGACCCGAGCGCCGCCTCGACATGATGCTCCGCCTCGGCCCGTACGGCGACGGCTTCGGCGCCAACCCCGACGGCCTCTGCCTCGACAAGGTCCTCGCCCACCCGCACGGCATCGACCTGGGCCCCCTGGAGCCCCGCATCCCCCAGCTCCTCAAGACCCGCAGCGGCCGCATCGAGCTGCTGCCCGAGCCCATCGCCGCCGACCTGCCGCGCCTCGCCCGGTCCCTGGACCGCGACGCGGACAGCCTGGTCCTGGTGGGCCGCCGCCACCTGCGCTCCAACAACAGCTGGATGCACAACATCCGCACCCTGCAGGGCGGCTCCAACCGCTGCACCCTGCAGATCCACCCCGAGGACGCCACCCGTCTCGGCCTCGCCGACGGAGCGGCCGTCCGTATCAAGGGCGACGGGGGAGAGGTGGAGGCTCCCGTGGAGATCACCGACGCGGTACGCACCGGAGTGGTGAGCCTCCCGCACGGCTGGGGCCACAACCGCCCCGGGACCCGGATGTCCCTCGCCGAGGCCACCCCGGGGGTGAACGTGAACCAGCTACTCGACGGCTCCCGGCTCGACCCCCTGTCGGGCACGGCTGTGCTCAACGGAGTGCCGGTTCAGCTCTCTGCGCTGACATAACTCTGTGACCTGGAGTTTTGCGCTTATTGCTCGCACGTCAACATCTTGTTAACGCCAGTTCGCGCGACCTAACGTCATCGAACCGCCAGCCCTGGTGGGAGTTCAAGGGTGAACGTTAGGTACTCCACATGCTGACAATCCTCGGCTTCGCCATGATTGCGACCTTCTTGGTCCTGATCATGATGAAGAAGATGTCGCCGATCGCGGCACTGGTGCTGATCCCCGCACTCTTCTGTGTCTTCGTCGGGAAGGGCGCACAGCTCGGGGACTACGTCCTCGAAGGCGTGGGCAACCTCGCCCCGACCGCGGCGATGCTGATGTTCGCCATCGTCTACTTCGGCGTGATGATCGACGTCGGTCTCTTCGACCCGATCGTCCGAGGCATCCTGAAGTTCTGCAAGGCGGACCCGCTGCGCATCGTCGTCGGCACCGCCGTGCTCGCCGCGATCGTGTCGCTCGACGGCGACGGCTCCACCACCTTCATGATCACCGTCTCGGCGATGTACCCGTTGTACAAGCGCCTGAAGATGAGCCTGGTCGTGATGACCGGTGTCGCCGCCACGGCCAACGGCGTCATGAACACCCTGCCCTGGGGCGGCCCCACCGCCCGCGCCGCCACCGCGCTCAAGCTGGACGCCGGCGACATCTTCGTGCCGATGATCCCCGCGCTCGCCATGGGCCTGGTCGCCGTCTTCATCCTCGCGTACGCCCTCGGCCGCCGGGAGCGCAAGCGCCTGGGCACCCTCACCCTCGACGACGTACTCCTTACGGAGGCGGACGAGACCGAGTCGGAGACCGTCCTGGTCGGGGCCGGCGGTTCCGGCAAGGACGCGGGCAAGGAGCGTACGAACAAGGCCGTCGGCGGCGCCGGTTCGGGCACGGACGCGGATGACGCAGCCGACGAGAACGAGAACGAGAACGACGGCGAGAACGAGGACGAGGACGAGGGCTTCCAGGGCCTCGACCCCAACCGAGCCACCCTGCGCCCCAAGCTCTACTGGTTCAACGCGGGCCTCACCGTCGCCCTGCTCACCGCCATGATCATGGAGCTCCTGCCCATCCCGGTGCTCTTCCTGCTCGGCGCCGCGCTCGCCCTGACGGTCAACTTCCCGCACATGCCCGACCAGAAGGCCCGCATCGCCGCCCACGCGGACAACGTCCTGAACGTCGCCGGCATGGTCTTCGCCGCCGCCGTCTTCACCGGAGTCCTCACCGGCACCGGCATGGTCGACTCCATGGCCAAGTGGCTGGTCGACGCCATCCCGGAGGGCATGGGCCCGCACATGGCCCTGGTCACCGGCCTGTTGAGCCTGCCGCTCACCTACTTCATGTCGAACGACGGCTTCTACTTCGGCGTCCTGCCGGTCCTCGCCGAGGCCGGCGCCGCCCACGGCGTCTCCTCGCTGGAGATCGCCCGCGCCTCGCTCGTCGGCCAGGCCCTGCACATGTCCAGCCCACTGGTCCCGGCCGTGTACGTCCTGGTCGGCATGGCCAAGGTCGAGTTCGGCGACCACACCCGCTTCACCGTGAAGTGGGCCGCCCTCACCTCGCTCGTGGTACTCGCCGCGGGAATCCTCTTCGGCATCATCTGAGGGACGTACGGAAGAAATGACCTACGACCGACCAGGGCCCGGTGGCAGGGGCTGGCTGCTCCGTCTCGTCATCGCCTTCAGCTTCGCGCAGGCGGCGGTGTCGATGGCGCGGCCCGCCGTCTCCTACCGGGCCCTGTCACTCGGCGCGGACGAGCGCGCGATCGGCGTGATCGCGGGCGTGTACGCGCTCCTGCCGCTGTTCGCCGCCGTACCGCTCGGCCGCCGCACGGACCACGGCCGCTGTGCGCCGCTGCTGCCGATCGGTGTGGTGCTGATCGCGGGCGGCTGCGCGCTGAGCGGGCTCGCGAACTCCCTTGCCGCGATGGCCGCCTGGAGCGGCGTGATGGGCCTCGGCCACCTCTGCTTCGTCATCGGCTCCCAGTCGATCGTGGCCCGCCAGTCCGCCCCCGCCGAACAGGACCGAAACTTCGGCCACTTCACCATCGGCGCCTCCCTCGGCCAGCTGATCGGCCCGGTCGCGGCGGGCCTGCTGATCGGCGGCGACATGGGCCGCAGCAGCGCCCTCGCCCTCGTGGTGTCCGCCGGTGTCGCGGCCTTCTCCTTCGTCTCCCTGTGGCGCATCGAACGGCGTACGTCGCCGGGTTCGCGTCCGGCACGTGGCGACAAGGTGCCCGTCCACCGCATCCTGCGCACCCGAGGCGTGCCCGGCGGCATCTTCATCAGCCTCGCCGTGCTCTCCGCCACCGACATCCTCACCGCCTACCTGCCGGTGATCGGCGAACACCGGGGCATCGCCCCCACCACGGTCGGCCTGCTCCTGAGCCTGCGGGCGGCCGCCACCATCGCCTGCCGCCTGGTGATGACCCCGATGATCCGCCTCCTCGGCCGCACGGCCCTGCTCGCCGTCACCTGTCTCCTTGCCGCCCTGCTCTGCGCGGGGATCGCGCTGCCGGTGCCGGTGTGGGGACTTGCCGTGATGCTCGCGGTGCTCGGCTTCTGCCTCGGGGTCGGGCAGCCACTGTCCATGACGACCGTCGTACAGGCCGCCCCGGCCGACGCCCGCTCCACCGCACTCGCCCTGCGCCTGACCGGCAACCGCCTCGGGCAGGTCGCCGCGCCCGCCTCGGCGGGACTGGTCGCCGGGGTCGCGGGCACCGCGGCGCCCTTCGTGATGCTCGGCGCACTGCTGCTCGCGGCGGCCGGGTTGGGCGTGCGGGACGGGCGTACCGGCAGCAAGGGGGAGGAGCCGGGCGGCGGCTCCGTGGCGGGGGTCGGACATGACGCGCTCTCGCCACCCAAGGTGCGTTGAGGGCGGGCGAACCCCGCAGTGAGACTCCCTGGACCGTCCGTCCTACGCCCCAGGGAGAACCCTTCAGTGCATCCCCCCATATGGAGACGCCGACTGCCGGCCCTGATCGCGGCCACCGCCGCGGTGTCCGCCGTCCTGAGCTTCCCCTCCGCGCCGGCCACCGCCAACGAGCCGTCCGGCGCAGGCAGTTACCTGGTCGAACTGGACGCCGCGCCCGCCGCCGTCCACCCCGGCACCCGCCCCGCCGAGGGCGAGAACCTCGCCACGGACAGCGCGGACGTCAAGGAGTACCGGGCCCAACTCGTCCAGGAACAGGGCGAGGTGGCGGACCGGCACGGCGTACGGATACGTACCCGCTACACCGCGACCCTCGACGGCTTCGCCGCCCGCCTCGACTCCGGGCAGGTCGCCGCCCTCAGGGCCGACTCGTCCGTCAAGCGCGTCACCCGGCTGGGCAAGCAGAAGCTGGACGAGGTCAGCCCCGCCGACACGCTCGGTCTGACGGGACGTACCGGCGTGTGGAACCAGCTCGGCGGCACCCAGGAGTACACACCCTCCGGCGGCATCGACGGTGCGGGGGAGGGCGTCGTCATCGGGGTCGTCGACTCCGGGATCTGGCCCGAGTCGAAGTCCGTCGCCGCGCCACCCCTCAAGAAGCCGGTCAAGGACTGGCACGGCACCTGCGAGCTCACCGAGGACTGGCCCGAGGGGCTGTGCAACTCCAAGCTGATCGGCGCCCGCGCCTTCAACAAGGCGTACCTCGCGGATAACGACGGCAAGCTCCCGGAGGGCGCCTACCCGTCCGCCCGCGACGACAACTCCCATGGCACGCACACCGCTTCGACCGCCGCCGGGAATCACGGCCCGAAGATGGTCATAGAGGGACACGACTACGGCACCGCCTCCGGAGTCGCCCCGGCTGCCCGGATCGCTGCGTACAAGGCGTTCTTCAACGGCAGCGGCTACGACGAGGACATCATCGCGGCCATCGACCGGGCCGTCCTGGACGGCGTCGACGTCATCAACTACTCGGCGGGCGAGCCCTTCGGCGACACCGAGACCGTCTCGCCGATCGGCGAGGCCTTCCGCAATGCCGCCAAGGCGGGCGTCTTCGTCGCCGCGTCGGCGGGCAACAGTGCCGCCGAGCGCACGGTGGGCAACCCCTGGCCCTGGGTGACCACCGTCGCCTCCGGCACCTACGCCCCGCACGAGGCCAAGGTGACCCTGGGCAACGGGCAGTCGTACACCGGCTATTCGTGGGACCACCCCGACCTGCCCTCGGCGCCGGTCGTGGACGCCGCCCTGGCCGGGCTCCCGGACACCCCCACTCGCTCGGCCGAGGACTGCCTCACCGGCTCGCTCGATCCGGAGAAGGTCAAGGGGAAGATCGTCTACTGCCGGTTCCGCGGCACCCCGCCCACCGAGCTCACCAAGGAGCTCACCGGCAAGGGCGCGGTCGGGGTGATCCTCTGGAGCGGCTACTACTACAGGTCGAACACGATCTACGGCCTCCCCTCGGCGTTCTTCCACACCGGCGTCACCTCCGCACCGATCGCCGCGTACCTGAAGTCCGCCGGGTCCGCCGCGACCGCCTCGATCACCGGCGGCGGCACCAGCACCATCAGCTACCCGAGCGTCTCGGACTTCTCCTCCCAGGGCCCGGGACGGGTGAGCGGCACCCAGCTCAAGCCCGACCTCACCGCCCCCGGAACGGATGTCCTGGCCGCGGTCCCGCCGGCCAACGACGGGCGTACGTACGACGCCAAGTCCGGCACCTCCATGGCCGCCCCGCACGTCGCGGGCCTCGCCGCGCTGCTCAAGCAGGCCCATCCCCGCTGGTCCCCGATGGAGATCAAGTCGGCCCTGATGACCACGGCCGGCGACACCGAGGGCACCACCTCGCCCTTCGCGCAGGGCGCGGGCCTCGCCAAGCCGAAGCGGGCGCTCGACCCGGGACTTGTCCTGGACTCGACCGACACGGACTGGGCGAAGTGGGTCGCCGACCCGGACGGCCACCACGTCAACTCGCCCTCGATCCACGACAAGTCACTGATCGGCACGGAGACCACGACGCGGACGGTAAATAACGTGAGCAAGCTGCCGGAGACGTACGACGTCACCGCGGCTGCCGGTGACCTGACCGTCAAGGCATCCCCGAAGCGGTTCACCGTCCTGCCCGGGCGGTTGCAGACCATCACGGTCACGATGAGCCACGGCAAGGCCAAGTACGACCAGTTCAGCAGCGGTTGGCTCACCCTGAAGGGCTCCCGGCACACCGTGCGCATGCCCATCGCCGTCAAGCCGATCGGTCTGACCGCCGACGCGAAGGCGACCGCCCCTGCGGCCGAAGGCAAGCTCGATCTCAAGGTCCGCAGCGGCTTCGCCGACCTGACCGCGAAGCTCGCCGGGCTGACCGCGGGGGAGGAGCGCCAGGGCCGGGCGACCGGCGCGGGCGGCCAGATCTTCGATCCGGCGAGCCCGCTCGCGCAGAAGGTCAACTTCACGGTGCACGAGGGCGACCGGCTCGCGGCCGTCCAGTTCGCCAGCGCCGAGTTCAAGGCGGGCACGGGGCAACAGGTGTCCGTGTACATCAAGGACGAGGCGGGTCGGACCGTCGGCAACCTGGCCGTTCCCAACCACCCGACGGGCTCGACCTGGACGCTGCACCGTCCGGCGCCGGGTACGTACACCGCGTACGTCTGGGCCTTCAAGTCCGGCAGCGCGGCCGACATCGACTACACGCTCACCACGGCCACCGTCCCGGACCCACCGGGCACCGGCACCCTGAAGCTGACGCCCGACCCGGTGATCCCAGGCAAGGACGCCACGGCGACCGTGAGCTGGCCCGCCCTGGAGCCCGGCCGGACGTACTTCGGCCAGGTCACCTACGGCGACGGCAACGGTGAGGTGAAGGGCACGACCCTCAAGGTCACGCCCCAGTAGTACGTGACTGGAGCTGCCCGGCGCCGCCCCCGTCACGGGGGATGAATTACTGGCGAGGCGACGCCGGGCAGTGGCCGTGAGCCTAGGAAGCCGCCGTTACTGGGGAATTACCGGGCGGCTCAGGAGGTGCCGGGAAAGGACGTTCAGGCCCAGTCCTTGTGTGCCGCGTACCAGGCCAGCTGGGTGCGCGTCGAGGTGCCGGTGAGGGCCATCAACGTTCGGATGCGGCGCTGCAACGTGCGCAGCGAGATGTCCAGTTGACTGGCCACCGCCTTGTCCGGCAGCCCGGACAGGAGCAGCGAAAGGAGCTCGGTGTCCGGCATGCCCGCCCCAGGACCCTCGCTGGGCTCCTCGACCTGTCCGCCCGCGCCGATCAGCAGCGGGGTGCCGCGCATCCAGTGGCTCTCGAACAGCTCGACCATCGCGTCGAGGAGGATCGAGCGGTGCAGGAGCAGCAGGCCGCCCGAGACGAAGTCGGTCTGCTCGGAGGCGAGCGGGATCGCGGCGTGCGTGCGGTCGACGATCATCAGCTTGACCGGCAGGCGGGGCACCGCCCTTGCCTGCTCGCCGTGCGCGATGAAGCGGGGCATCGACAGGACGTCCGGATCCTCCAGTGCGCTGCTCTCGTACAGGGCGCGATAGGTGACATCGGCGGCGAGGCGCTCTTCCTCCACCGGGTTGCCGGTCGAGACGTACGGCGGACGTACGAACATCAGGACTTCGCGGTGCGCTTCCCGCTGCAGTCGGTCGATGCAGTCGCGTTGGGCGGTCTCGCCCTGAATGACCTCGGCGAGCCCGCCGGGCAGGCCCTGGTTCGCGCCGCCGGCCGCGAGCGAGGTGAGCCGTCCGTGCACGGCAGAGAGTGCCGCCTCGGCCGCCGCGACCGAGTCCAACGCATGCGTGTAGAGCCCTGCTTGGGCCGACTCCGCTGCCGTTTCCGGTGATTTCTGCTGGTTGATCAATGCCCCCACCCCAGGTGGTTTCGTCACCCCCGTGACGTAGGCGCGACGTGTCGCAGACACGTCAGCGTCAACTCTATCCCCTGCTGTCACCGGTGCCGCAGGGTGCGGGTACTCCCTGCCCGACCTCTTCACCTGGAGGCTCCATGCCGCGACGCCGAACCGGCCTCGCGTCGGCCGCCGTGTGCACCGTCCTCGCGGTCACCACCGCGGGCCTGGCCGCGCAGCCCGCCCTCGCCGAACCGCCACCGCCACCGTCGCCCACCGCGGCCCAGGCGCGCCCGGCGAAGTCCCTCACGCTCATCACCGGTGAGCACCTCACCGTCTCCGCCGACGCAGACGGCCGTACGACGGCGACGGTCACCCCCGAGGACGGCGTCCGGGCGGCGAACCTCACCGAGGAGTACGTCGACGGGGAACTGCACGTCGTCCCCGAGCGGGCCGTGCCCCTGCTCGCGGCGGGCCGTCTCGACCCCGACCTGTTCAACGTCACCAAGCTGATCGCGTACGGATACGACGACGCACGCCGCGACGCGACCCCGCTGATCGCCGCCTACGGCAAGGACAAGCCGGTCCCCGCGCCGGAGGGCGCGGAGCGGCGGCTCACGCTGAAGAGCATCAATGCCGTGGCCCTGAGTGCGGACAAGGACGAGGCCGACGCCTTCTGGGCCGACGCCACCCGGCGCGGCGGTCAACTGGCCGACGGCATCGACAAGTTGTGGCTCGACAAGCCGGTCAAGGCCTCCCTCGACCAGAGCGTCCCGCAGATCGGCGCCCCCGAGGCGTGGGCCGCGGGCCACGACGGCAAGGGGGTCGCGGTGGCCGTCCTGGACACCGGCATCGACGCCACGCATCCCGATGTCGCCGGGAAGGTCAAGCAGAGCAAGAACTTCACCGAGGACGCGAGCGTCGCCGACCGGCACGGTCACGGCACGCACGTCGCCGCCACCGTGGCGGGGAACGGCACCAAGAAGGGCGTCGCCCCGGGCGCCGACCTCTACATCGGCAAGGTCCTCAACAACAAGGGCAGCGGCGCCACTTCGGGTGTCCTCGCGGGCATGGAGTGGGCCGCCGCGTCCGGTGCCAAGGTCGTCAGCATGAGCCTCGGCTCGCAGGATCCCTCGGACGGCACCGACCCGCTCAGCCAGGCCGTGGACCGGCTCTCCGCGTCCTCCGGTGCGCTGTTCGTGATCGCCGCGGGCAACACGGGCCCGCAGGACAACACCGTCGGCTCGCCCGGCGCCGCGGCCACCGCGCTCACCGTGGGCGCCGTCGACAAGAACGACGCCCTGGCCTCCTTCTCCAGCCGTGGCCCGCTCCCGAACGGCGGCCTGAAGCCCGAGGTCACCGCGCCCGGCGTGGGCATCGTCGCCGCCCGTGCCGCCGGGACCACCATGGGCACGCCGGTCGACGCCAAGTACACCAAGGCGTCCGGCACTTCGATGGCCACCCCGCATGTCGCGGGCGCCGCGGCGATCGTCGCGCAGGCCCACCCCGACTGGACCGGGGAGCAGCTCAAGGCGGCTCTGGTCGGCTCGGCGAAGCCGATCTCCGGTACGACGGTCTACCAGCAGGGCGGCGGCCGCATCCAGGTCCCGCAGGCGGCCGGGCAACAGGTTCTCGCGTCGCCCGCCTCGCTCTCGTACGACATGATCTCCAGCGAGACGAAGGACCCGGTCGTCCGCACCGTGAAGTACCGCAACACCGGCACCAAGGACCTCACGCTCGCCCTGAAGGCCGAATTCGATGGTCCCGAGGGGTTGTTCACGCTCGCCGACAAGACACTGACCGTCCCGGCGGGCGGCGAGGCGAGCACCACGCTCAGCCTCGACCCCGCCGTGGCCGAGGCGGGCCGCTATCAGGGCGCGGTGGTGGCCACCGGCGACGGTGTGACCGTCCGCACGCCGGGTGCGTTCGTCAAGGACAAGGCCTACTTCAAGCTGTCCCTGCCGGTCACCGGCCGCGACGGCGGCACCGAGAACGTGCGGGCCGACATCCGCGCGATCAACCTCACCACCAACGAGCGCTTCGACGCGTACGCGGACGGCGAGGCCGAGGTGTCGCTGCGGGTCACCCCGGGCACGTACGCCGTCTTCGCGAGCGTCGTGGGCCTCGACCCGGACTCGGGCATCCCGCGCGAGCGGATCCTCGCGGGCGACCCCGAGGTCACGGTCTCCGGACCGACGACCGTCCCGATCGACGCGCGCACCGCCCGCAAGGTGGACATCACCGCCGAGCGGAAGTCCGAGACCCGCGGGATGCGCATCGGGTACAGCGTGACCTCGCAGGTGGGTGGCTACTTCACGGCGATGCACCACATCAACCAGGAGTGGATCGACGACCTGTACATCACGCCCATGAAGTCCGAGGCCGCGCGCTTCGAGTGGATGGCGCGCTTCATGCGGTACGAGGACGACCTGACCGCACGCGTCGAGGACGGGCCCGCCCTGGACCCGGTCTACCTGGACAACGGGCCGCGCCTGGACGGCAGACACAGCCTCGAAGTGGTGCCGGTCGGCGACGCCTCGGACCTGACCGGGCTCGACCTGACGGGCAAGCTCGCCCTGGTCGACGACTTCGGCGGACCCTACGCGGCCCGGTTGAACGCCCTGTCCAAGGCGGGCGCGAAGGCGATCGCCATCGCCTCCACCGGGCCCGGCCTCTTCGCGATCGACGACGCCACCCGACCGACTGTCCCGACCTTCACCCTCACCCGGGCGGAGGGCGCCAAGCTGCGCGCCCCCGGCACGGTGCTGCGGCTCCGTGGGGTCGCCACCAGTCCCTTCGTGTACGACCTGGTCACCGGCGGCAAGGACTCCGGCACCGACCGCACCCGCTACCGGCAGGGCCCGAAGGACCTGGCCCGGCTCGACACCCGCTACTACGCGCCCGCGGGGCAGGACCAGAACCTCAACGAGTCCCGCACGGGCAGCCTCGGCCGTGTCCTGAGCCTCCTGGAGTCCGACCGTGTGGTCGCCGCTCCGACCCGGCGCGAGGAGTGGGTGACGGCGGGCGACGTGCGCTGGTCGCACGAGGTCGCGCTGGCCGACCGGACCCGCTTCTACAGCACCGGCATCACGTACAAGGGCGGCACCCGGCGCGCCGAGGACTGGTACCGGGGCGTGCTCGGCCCGAACAACGAGGCCAACGAGCTGTACCGCCTTGCCGGTACGCCCGCGCTGCGGACGACGGCCGACAAGATGCGGGTGTACCTGAGGGAGTTCGGCGACTCCGATCCGACGCACTTCGGCCGCCTCGGCACGGGGGACGTCACCAAGTGGTCGTTCCACCGCGACGGCGAACTGGTCCTGGAGAAGGCGCAGTTCGTCGGCACGGAGCTGCCGATGGTCCCGGAGCGGGCCGAGTACCGCCTCACGTTCGACGTACGGCGTGACCGCGACCGCTTCTGGAAGCGCTCGACCCGCACCACGACCGCCTGGACGTTCAAGTCGGCGCACGCCGACACGGAAGCCGTCCTTCCGCTGCTCGTGCCCGCGTACGACCTCGACACGGACGGCTACGGAAAGGTGCGCGGCGGCCGGGAGTTCGACTTCGGCCTGAAGGTCCGTGCGCAGAACGGTGCCACGCTCACCAGTCCGATAGCGGGCGCCGAGGTCTCCGTCTCCTACGACGGTGGCACGACCTGGCAGGCGGCCGACGTCGACCGTGAGCGCGGCGGCTTCGAGGTCGAGGCCGACCATCCGGAGTCCGGCCGGGTCTCGCTGCGGACCAAGGCCTGGGACAAGGCGGGGAACTCCGTCGAGCAGACGGTGATCGATGCGTACACGCTCAAGTAGACGTATGCGTGGGTAAGTTGGGCGGGGCGGGGCGGGGAGGCGAGCGATCGCTGTACCTGTCCCGCCTCACGTCATGTCGCGGACCTGCGCCACTCGGCTGACGCCCGCCGGATAGGGCAGCCCGGCCGCCAGCGTCGCCGCCTCGGCGAAGCCCGCCCGGGCTGCCTCGTGCTCGCCGAGCCCCGCCAGGGCGAGGGCCCGTACGACGCGCAGCTCGACCTCGGCGACCCGCTCGCCCGCTGCTTCGGCAAGGGCGGCCTCGGTCTCGGCGAGCTCACGGGCCATCGCGTGCCGTCCGGCGAGGGCGTGCGCCCAGGCCGCGAGGAGCGGGGCGCTGTGCGCGTCCACCAGGTCGGCGACTTCGGCGGGCCGCCCCTGACGCAGGGCGAGTTCGGCGCGGGCGGTGCGGACCTCGTGGCGGGCCTGGCGGTCGCCCCGGTCGGTGGCGGCCTGTTCGGCGCGGGCGAGCAGGGCCGCCGCGTCGCCTTCGTCGGTACGCATCCGGACCCGGGCCAGCGCGGCAAGGGCGTAGGGCAGGCACCACTCGCCGTCCGACTCGGCGCCGTGCACGGCCGCCTCGGCGAGCGTCCCGGCCTCGTCGAACTCCTCTACCAGGAGGTGCAGTTCGGCCAGGTTGGCCCGCTCGAAGGCCGCCGCCGTCGGATCGCCGGACTGCTCGGCGAGATCGAGGGCGCGGCGGCCCATCGCGATGGCCTCATGGAGCCGGCCGCCGCGCCGGGCGTTCTCGCGGAGGATGGAAAGGACGCTGGTGAGCAGGGTGGGATCGCCGTACGCCTCCGCCGGGGCCAGCGCCTGATCGGCGGCCGCGCGCGCCTCGGCGAACCTTCCCGCGAGGCCGAGCGAGCTGGCCTGCATGGCGAGGGCGCGGGCCACAAGTCCCTGGCCGGGCGCGCCCGTCACTCGGCCTGCGGAGTCCTGGGCCCGCCGCGCGGACTCGTACGCGTCCTCGTACCTGCCGAGAACAAAGTGCACCACGGATTGCGCCACATGGTGCGCGGCGGCGGGCTGCGGGGCGGTGTCCGCGCGCGGCGCGTAGTTGCGCAGGACCTCGCCGCCCAGCTCTGGTGTGCGCGACTTGACCAGGGTCTCCGCCAGCTGGGCCGCCGCGAGGACCTCGTCGTCGCGCTCGCCGCGCAGCTCGAACTCCGCGAGGGCCTTGCGCAGCACGGTCGTGGCCTCGGCGAAGTGGCCCATGCGGCGGAGCACTTGGCTGTGTGCGAGGCGGGCGCGGGCGGCGTCCACGTCCAGGCGGGCGACCAGGTCGCGGTAGTAGCGGTCGGCGGTGTCGTTGGCGTACAGGGCGGCGGCACGCTCGGCGGCCCGGCGCAGATACTCGGCCGCGCGGGGGTCGTCGGCGCGGGCGAAGTGTGAGGCGAGCGCGTCCACGGCGGCCGGGCGGAGCCGCAGGACGGCCTCGGCGAAGGCGGAGTGCAGCTGGCGGCGGCGGATGCCGGAGAGCTGTTCGTAGCAGGTGAGCCGGACCAGCGGGTGCCGGAAGGCGAGCCCCGGTGCGGGCCGGCCGCCGATGACGACCTCACGCTCGGCGATGAGTGAGGCGGCGACGGCGGTGTCCAGGGCCTCGGCGGCCTCGGCCTGCCCGAGCGGCGGATGCAGCCCGCGCGCGGCCACGTCGAGCACCTCCCCGAGCGGCGCCTCGCCGCCCGCGACGGCCACGACCTCCACCATCCGCCGCGCCGCCGCACCCAGCCGGGCGAACCGTTCCCCGACCAACTGCCGCACCCCTTCGGGCGCCCCGAGCTCCTCGGCGGGGGTGCCGTCGCCGAGGACGCGGGCGAGCTCGATGGCGAAGAGGGGGTTGCCGAGGGAGAGGTCCCAGACCCGGGCGAGATTATGGGCCGGTGCCGGTGCCGGTGCCGTGGCAGGGCTGGAGTCCGGCGGACCGGCATGCGCGCGGGCCCGGGGTCGGTGTCGCGTCGTCTCGGCGTCCGGGCTGGTGGCCGCCGGGTGCGTCTCGGTGCCGCCAGTCGCTGCGCCGGTGTCCGTGCGGCCAGCTGCCGTGCCGGTCTCCGGCTTGCCCGGCGTCGTGCCGGTTCGGCGCCCCTGCTTCGTCGGCTCGGTGTCCGGGGCGTTCGTCGTCCGGCCCGCCTCCGTGCTGGGCGCCCCGTCACCACCGAAGGCCCCACCGCAGAAGGCCTCGCCATCCCCCGGCCCCGCACCCCTCCAGGCGTCCTCCGCCACCGCCAGGCAGGCCGCACGATCGAGCCGCCCCAACCCGATCCTCCGCGCCAGCCCCTGCCGTTCCAGCGCCGCGAGCCCCGCCCGCCGCGTGTCCGTGGCGCCGAGTTCCTCCTCGCGGTAGGTCACCGCGAACCGGCATCGGGCGCCCGTGTCCGCCGCTCGCCGTGCCAGGTGGCTCAGGAGCTGGAAGGATCCGGCGTCCGCCGCGTGCAGGTCGTCGAGAACCAGGAACACCGGCTGCTGCGCCGCCAGTTCGGCAAGGAGGCCCGCCGTCGCCCGGAACAGGCGGTCACGCTCCTCCTCGGGGCTGCGGTCCGGCGTGGTGCGGACCCGGCCGAGGGAGGGGAGCAGTGCGGCGAGTTCGGGGTACTCCGCGCCGGCCCGGGCCCGCTCGGCCGCCGGGCGGTCCGCCAGCCAGCCGTCCAGGGCCTCGGCGAACGGGCCGTACGGGGTGTGCCCCTCCGCGTCATGTCCCGCGCCCCACAGCACCGCCGCCCCACCGGCCGCGGCCCGCCGCGCGGCCTCACCGGCAAGGCGGGTCTTGCCCAACCCGGCCTCCCCGGTGAGGAGTTGGACGGGCGGCGCGTCCGGCGCGAGCAGCGAGGCGAGCTCGCTGTCGCGACCTCGCAGCGGCGTCGCAGCCGCCGTCCGCAGCGCCGCGGGCAGCACCGGAGGCGCGGTCCGCACGGCCGGGGCGGAGGCGGCGAGCGCCGCCTGGTGCAGCCGCTCCGTCGCGGGCCCCGGGCGCACCCCGAACTCCGCGTCCAGGGCTTCCCGGCACAGGTGGTACTGGCGCACCGCCCGCCGCCGCAGCCCCTGCCGCGCATACGCCTCGATCAGCACCTGATGGGCCTGCTCCTCGGCGGGGCTCACCACCAGGACCTGCTCCGCGGCGGCCGCGGCCGCCTCCGGATCGCCTTCGGTGAGCCGCGCCCCGGCCAGGCCCAGGAGCACCCGCTCGCGCAGCGCCCCTAGCCGCTCCCGGCGTGGCTCGGCCCAGGCGGCGTACCGGTCCTCGGGCAGCAGCTCACCGGTGAAAGCGTCCAGTGCTGCGGCCAGTTCGGCGGCCCCGCCGCCCGCGAGGGCCTTCCCCGCAAGCCCCTCCGCATGGTCGGCGTCGATCCACACCGCCGCCGGGTCGAGCCGGAGCAGCGCTCCCTCGCCGGTCAGGTACGAGGACGCGGCACGCGGCGCCAGCTCGGGCTCGATCGCCCGCCGGGCGGCGTGCAGCGCGACCCGCAGACTGCCGAGCGCCGCCCCCGGATCGGCGTCCGGCCAGCAGATCTCCATGGCCTGCTCCCGGTGCAGCGCATGCCCGGGGGAGACCGCGAGGAGTTTTACCAGGGCCCGGGCGCTCGGCCTCGGCCACTTGTCGGCGAGCGGCGCCCCACCCTCGCGCTCCACCCGAAAACCGCCGAAAAGGTGCACGCGGAGCAGTGGCGGCGTCCCGCCGGGGCTCGGGCCGGCGGCGGCTCGGTGCGGCGGGCTCGCGTCGTCCATCAGGCGAGCACTGTAACCGCCATCCATCCGGGCCGGACATGCGGCCGAGCGGGGCCGGGCATACGGCCGACCCCCGGCGCCAGGGAAGCACACGGGGGTCGGCCAACGGGCCGGGCGGGGGACCCGGCCCGGTCTCAGGGGGAGCTCAGGGGGAGCTCAGGAGGAGCCGGGCGTCATGACGGGCGAGACGGTCACGAGGAACCCAGCTTCACCACCGCAAGCCCGTGCACCGGCTGCGAAGACCCGCGCACCCGCCCACCCGACAGCTCGATCACCTGGTCGTCGCCCCGGTCGTCCGGATTGAGCAGCACCACCTCGTCCACGCCGTCAGCGTCCAGGTCGGACGCGTAGTTCGCGCCGCACTCGTACGCGCTGATCTTGGCGAGCTGGTCGGGGTAGTTCACCTCGCCGGACAGGATCGCGGGATCGTACAGATAGATCCCGCCCTGCACCGCACCGAGCAGCAGCCGCTGCCCGCCGGGCCCGCGCACGAACTGCCCCGACGTGACCAGTGGCAGCGTGTTCACCTCGGTCACCTCGCCGCCCTTGCGGAACGTCGAGTACGTCACCGCGCGGGCCTCGATCAGGCCTTCCTCGCCGGTGAAGTAGCTGCCGTGCACGAAGGGCCCGCCGTGCTCGGCCGCCTTCACCACCTCGCCCGTGCGCCCGTCCCGGATCTCCACCCGCTCGGACAGGTCCTTGCCCGCGGCATCCCGGACGATCCACGTGTAGACGACCGCGTGCCCGTCCGCGTACGGAATCTCCGACGAGGCGAACGTGGAGTTCGCGAGCTGCGCCGCCACCACGCTCCCGCCGTCCGCGGCCTTCGGCTCCGCCTTCCACTTCACCTTGCCGTCGCGGGCCTTGAGCGCGACCCCGCCGACGGCGGCCGACTCGACGTCCAGGGCGCCCACGCTGTTGTACGCGACGTGCACCGTGCCCTCGGACACCGTGACGTCGGAGAAGACGACGCCCTGCGGGCCCGCGTACTCCCACAGCCGCGAGCCGCTGCCGCGATACGCGCGCACCTTGTCGGTCGGCACGAGCACCTCCGCGTCCCGGTCGCCGTCCAGGTCCGCACCGGCCACCGACCACACGAACTGCCCGTGCCCGTCGATGCGTTCCTTGATCCGGCCGGTACGGGCGTTGACGACCAGCGCCTCGGTCTCGGCGGCGACAAGTACCTCCGGCTTGCGGTCGCCGTCGGTGTCGGCGAGCTCCAGGCGGTGCACACTGCCCGGCAGGATGGCCTTCCACAGCTGCTTGCGCTTGCCCTTGAGCAGCGACGCGCCGTCGTAGGCCCACAGGCCGTGCGATTCGCCGCCCGTGATGACGTCCTTGACGCCGTCCCCGTTGAGATCCGTGCTCCGAGCCTCCGTCAGATCACCGGTCAGCGGGACCTTGCCGCTCTCACGGCCACCGGCCACCCGGTACTCGCGGACGTTCTGGTCGCCGTCGACGGTCCGTACGTACGTCTCGTCATCCGCGCGGAACACCTGCGCGTTGCTCGTCGAGGCGACCGGGCCGCGCTTCTCCCAACGCACCTCGCCGTCCCGGCCGTTGTAGGCGGTCAGCGCCCCGGAGCGAAGCGCGTCGAAGCCCGCCGCGCCCTTGATCTCCTTCGTGTACGAGGACACCAGAAGCTGCCGGTCCGCGATCTTCAGCCCGAACGCCACCGGCCCGTCCCGGTGGTCCTCCTCGTCGCGCTTGACCGTGTGCGACCACAGCTCGGTGGAGCCGTCGCCGCCGTCCAGGGCCCGGACCGTGGTGGCGTTGAGGAAGCCGTTGTCGTCGAGCGTCGCCTCGCTGACCGCGTACTCCGCCTTGCGGTCACCGGTCAGATCGCCGGGCAGCAGCGCGAGGGGAGCCGCGTTGACCCGCTCGTCGAGGGTGGTGCGCGCTCCGGTCTTCGGGTCGTACGCGGCCAGTTCGTAGCGCACGCCCACCGTGTAGTCGGCCTGCTCGACGGCGAGCAGCCGCCCGCGCGCGGCGTCGTACGCGAACTGCCGCGGGTAGAGCGATCCGTCGTGCTGCCACTTCTTCGACCCGTCGGCCGCGTCGATGACCAGCGCGTGGCCCTCGATCGTCGTGCCGACCTTCTTGTTCCAGCCCGCGGCGATCTGCCCGCCGCCGATGTCCTTCAGCGCGCCCCAGCGGGCGGCCCGCTCCCCGGTGTCGTACGACCAGGCCTTGGTGGCGGTGAGCTTGCCCCCGGAGGAGGCGAAGGTGAAGGCCTGCAGTGTGGTGGTGGCCTCCTTCGGTGAACTGGTGTTGACGCCGGGGGAGTCGGCGACCACCAGGGTCTTGTCGACGAGGGCGATCTGGTAGCCGCCGGCGAAGATCTGGCTCCACAGCGTGGTGCCGGTCTTCCCGTCGAGGACGGTCACGAAGGTGCCGGTGGACAGGGTGGTGCCGGGGGCCTTGAACGGGCGGTACGGCAGGGTGCCGACGTCGGCCGTGAAGACGAGGTCGGCCGTGCCGTCGCCGGTCAGGTCGCCGGTCGCGTAGCCCTTGCCGTTGCCGGTGGAGGACGGGGCGAGCGGGCTGTAGCCCATGGTGATGCGCGCCGGATACGGATTCGGCTGCCAGGGGCGGGTGTTGGTGACCTGCCATTCGTCGTGCAGCGAGTAGTTGTCGCGCTGCCAGACGGTGTTGCCCTCGGCGTCGACCCGGCTGATGTTGCCGAGCGCGTGCACCACGGCGTACCCGCCGCCCGTCCCGGCGAGCGGCACGGTGTCGGCGAGTCCGCGTACCGTCTCGAAGCCGCCGGCCCGGGTGGGCGTGAGCCCCGATGCGGTGCCGGTCTCCTGGAGGGAGTTACCGGCCTTCGGCTCAGGGGCCTCGGCGGCACCTTCGTACGGGTCCACGCTCAGCTGCTCGCCGAGCCGCTCGGCCTGCTCCTCGGTGAGGGTGAGCGGTCCGCCGTCGTCCGCGAGGGCCGCGCCCGGCAGGGCGGTCAGGGCGAGCCCGGCCGCGACGAGCGCGGAGGCGAGCCGCAGGCCGTTCCGGCTCACCCGCTTGCTGGTGTGCTTGCTGCTCATGGGAGTTCAGCCCTTCCGGGAGAAGCGGACGGCGGTCTTGTCACCGATCACGGCCTCGTTGACGGAGTAGCCCAGGCCGAACGTGCCCGCCTGGTCCTCGACTCCGACGGTCGCCTTGGCGCCCGTTTCGAGGGCGGTCGACCCGATGCCCTGGTACTGCAGGACGATCGCCCCGCTCGCCTCCTCGAAGACGATCTCGAACGAGACGCGGGTGCCGGTCGCCGAGGCGAACGCCGCGTCGGTCCACACCACGGCGAACTTCCGGCTGCCCGCGCTCCCGGTCACGGCGGTCTTCACCGTCGACCTGGAGTCGAGCGTGAGGTCGTCCCAGAAGGCCGCGATCACGCCGTTGGGCTTGGCGGTGGCGGGCAGCGCGGTGTTGGCGTAGTCGCCGAGGCGCGGCTCCAGGAAGTTGAGCAGGCCGTTCGAAGTGGCGTACGCCTTGGTGTACTTGACGCCGTAGAAGTCCACCGGGAAGGGCAGCTCGACGGCCTTCGCGTTCTCGTCACCGGACAGCGCGACCTTCGTGGCCCCGCCGATCCAGCCGTACGTCGCCGGGGTGCACTGGTACGTCGCACCGTCGGTGCGGGCGGGCAGCGCGGCCCGCACGGCCTCGTCGCCGTCGACGGAGACCTTGCCGCTGTAGACGCCGTTGCAGAGGACCGGGGCGGTCGGCGTCGCGGTCAGCGTGTACGAACCCTCCGCCACGGACGGGAACTTGAAGGCCCCCGACGCATCGGTGGTCACCGCGTCGAGCGGCGCGTCCGTGAACCTCACCGAGGCGCCCTTCAGCGGCTTGCCCGCCACGTCGAGGACCGTCCCCGAGACCGCGTGCGTGGCGGCCGCGCTGAGCGCGACGGGACGCGCGGCGGACTGGCCGGCTTCGAGCACGACATCCTTCTCCGCCACGCTCTGCCAGCCGTAGCCGCTGGTGGTCAGCGTGTACGTCCCCGCGTTGAGCACCAGCCGGTACGTACCGTCGGCGGCCGTCAGCACGGTCCGCGTGGTCGGCCCGGCCGCAGCCACCGAGACACCGGCGACCGGCTTCCCGGTGGCCTTGTCGGTCACCGTGCCCGTGACGATCGCGGCACCCGCGCGCGGCGCGTCTGCGACCGACCCGAGGATGTCCAACTTCCCTTCACCCCATACGTTGTTGAAGTCGGCGGTGCCCCCGCAGTGGGTGTCGTCCACGTCGCGGGCGGCGTCGTTCAGGAGCGCCCGGGTCGCGTCGATCTTCCCGATCAGGGACGGCGCCGCGGACCAGAGCAGCGCCGCCGAACCGGCGACGTGCGGCGAGGCCATCGACGTACCGGATATGGCCTTGTAGGCATTGCCCGGCCAGGCCGAGCGGACGTTGACGCCGGGCGCGGCGATGTTCGGCTTCACCCCGCTGTCCACGGGCGACGGGCCGAACCCGGAGAAGTTCGCGATCTTCCCGTTGACGTCGTACGCGCCCACCGCATAGGTGTCCGGCTGGGCGGCGGGGGAGCCGCCGGTGGAGCAGGTCGTGCCGTCGCCGTCGTTGCCCGCCGAGAAGGACTCGAAGATCCCGGCGGCGTTCCAGGCCTTGACGATGTCCTCGTAGAACGAGCTGGCGCCGCTGCTGCCCCAGGAGTTGTTGACGATGTCGGGGGCCAGCTCGGGCCGCGGATTCTGACCCTTGCCGTCGGTCGGGGCGAGGATCCACTGGCCGCTCGCGAGCAGCGAGGTGTCGGAGCACTCCCTGGCCTCGCAGCCCTTGGCGGCGATCCACTTCACACCAGGGGCGACACCGATGCCGTTCGCGCCGGCGATGGTACCCATGGTGTGGGTGCCGTGACCGTTGTTGTCACAGGGGACGCCGCCGGTGCACTGGCCGGTCGGGTCGTAGAAGTTGTAGTCGTGGCTGAAGGTGCCGTCGCCCAGATTGCCCCGGTAGTTCGCCACCAGGTCCGGGTGGTCGTACTGCACACCGGAGTCGACGTTGGCGACGACGATGCCCTCGCCCGTGTCCTTGTACTGCGACCACACCTGGTCGGCCTTGATGTCCTTGACGCCCCACTCGGGCTCGGCGGCCGACGCGACCGCAGCCTGCGTCTTCGGCTCCTCAAGGGTGTAGCGGCGCTCCTTGCGGATGCTCGCCACGTCCGAGCGCTTGGCCAGCTGCTCGACGAGCTTCTCGTCGCCGGTCACCTTCAGGGTGTTGGCGATCCAGAAGGACTCGTAGCCGACCTTCTCCTTGTCCAGGAAGGACTGCAGCGGCCGCTGGCTGCGCGTGGCCTCGGCCCGCAGCTCCTTGAAGGCCGCCTTGGCCTTCGCCGCGTGGCCGCCCTTCCGCCGGGCGCCGGACAGGTCGGCCTGGTCCTTGAGGACGACGAAGAAGGTCGCGTCCTTGCCGCTCTCCACGGTGTCGAGGACGGCGGAGTCGACCTGGGCAGAGGCAGCGGCAGACGCGCGGGCGGGGTCGTCGGCCGTGGCGCCGGGCGGGGCCGAGCCCATCAGGAGGGCGGCCGCGGTGACCACGGCGGCGGACGCCGCCCATGCGGCGCGGCCGCGCCGGGGCGATCGGGGCAGGGGCATGGGGTTGGCTCCTCCAGGGTGCGGGGCGGGGGTGGCCCGAACGTAGGAGGGCGCCGTTACTGGCGAATTACTGGTTCCGGCGACGACGGAACGGGGGCGGGCCGGGGGCGGACCGCGGGCGGACAGGGAAGTCCCCCGGAGGCGCCGGCAGCCTCCGGGGGACTCATGAGCGGTCCTGCGGGAACGCTACGAGACGATCTTCAGCAGCCGGTTCGGCGAACCCGAGCCCGGGCTGGTCACCTTGTTCGGCGTGGACCCGTTCACCAGGGCCGTGGCGACCTGCGCCGGAGTGGCCGAGGTGTGGCCCGCGAGGTAGATCGCCGCCGCACCGGCGACGTGCGGGGTGGCCATCGACGTACCGGAGATGGTGTTCGTCGCGGAGTCGCTGGTGTTCCAGCCCGCCGTGATCGAGACGCCCGGCGCGAAGATGTCCAGGACCGAGCCGTAGTTGGACCAGCTGGCCTTGGCGTCCGTGTTGCTGGTGGCGCCGACCGTGATGGCCTCGGCGACCCGGGCGGGGGAGGACGAGGAGGCGTTGGCGCCGGAGTTGCCCGCCGCGACCGCGTAGCTCACGCCGTCCGCGATGGACCGCTTCACCGCGTTGTCCAGCGTCGTGGAGACCCCGCCGCCCAGCGACAGGTTGGCGACGGCGGGGGCGCCCGCCGCGTGGTTGCTCGTCACCCAGTCGATGCCCGCGATGACGCCCGCGGTGGTGCCTGAGCCGTTGTTGTCCAGGACCCGGACCGCCACGATCTTGGCCTTCTTGGCCACGCCGTAGGTCTTGCCCGCGATGGTGGTGGCCACATGGGTGCCGTGGCCGTTGCCGTCCTGGGCGGTGGTGTCGCCGTCGACGGCGTCGTAGCCGTTCACCGCGCGCCCGCTGATCTCGGCGTGCGAGATGCGTACGCCGGTGTCGATGACGTACGCCGTCACGCCCGAACCCGCGCTGTCCGGGTAGGTGTACGTGCTGGACAGCGGCAGGTTCGCCTGGTCGATCCGGTCCAGGCCCCAGGGGGCGTTGGACTGGGTCGCGTCCGACCGGACCCGCTGGTTCTGCTCCACCGAGGCGACCGCCGGATCGGCGGCGAGTCTCCTCGCTTCCTGCGCGGTGAGGCTGCCGGCCTCGTAGCCGTTCAGGGCGGACTTGAAGGTCTTGCGGACCGTGCCGCCGTGCTCGGATATCAGCTCCTTCCCCTGCGCCGAGGCGGCCTTGAGGCCCGAGCCGCCCTGCTTCAGGGTGACGAGGTAGCTGCCCTTGACCGCGGTGGCGGAGCCCGCCCCGAGCACGGTGGCCTCGGCGGGGGCGGCCTGGGCGGGGAGGGCGGTGAGCCCACCGACGAGAGCGGCGACGGTGGCGGTCGAGATCGCGGCGGCGATCACGGTCTTCTTGCTGCGCTGCATGGCCATTACGAGGGAGTCCTCCTCTTAGGCGGCACGCCCGGGGGTGGGCGGCACAACAGTGGGGGGTGCACGCGTGATTGCGCACACGGTCGGGAGCGGTGTGTTCCGTTCCCGTCGTGATCAGCAGACTGGCCGCGCTACGGGCGTAGAACAAGGGAGTTGGGGCTTTGTCATGAGTCTGTCATGGCGCCGCAATGTCCCTGCATTTCGGGGGGAGTTGGCGAGGGGATCCAGCCAAGGTGCGCGGCACGCCCTACCGCCGGGCGGGCGCGGTGCGCAAGGGTCGGGTGATCTTGCAGCCGACCAAAGTGGAGTTGAGCCGATGACCCGCCGGCACCGCGGCCGAGCCGTCGCATTCGTCGCCACCGCCGCCCTGCTCGCCACCGGCGCCGGGGTGACCGCCCTCGCGGCGGCCCCCGACCGGGCCGCGGCGATCCCCGACCGGACCGTGGCGGTCCCTGATCAAGCACGGGCCGCCGACCGCACACGGGCCACCGACCGCACACGGGCCGCCGCCGTCGAACGGCCCGCCGGAAAGCCGAGCGAGGCCCGAATACGCGCCCTGTTCAAGCAGTGGGCGGCGGCCCTGGACACCGGTGATCCGGAGCGGGTCGCCGACCGCTACGCGGCCGACGGCGTCCTCATACCGACCCTGTCCAACGAGGTCCGTACCGACCGGGCCGGGATCGTCGACTACTTCGAGCACTTCCTGCGGAAGGACCCCGAGGCCACGATCACCAAGTCCGTGGTCGACGTCCTGGACGCACGCCACGCCGTCGACGCGGGAACGTACCGCTTCACCCTGACCGACCCGAAGACCGGCGCGGTCGAGACGGTGGATGCTCGCTACACCTTCGTGTACAAGCGGGTAAAGGGCGCCTGGGTCATCGAGAACCACCACTCTTCGGCCATGCCGGAGAAGGCCTCGGGGATGCGGGAGTCGGGGACGCCGGAGAAGGTCTCGCCGGCGGCACGGACCCCCCTGGCGCCAAAAAACTAACAGCGCTAGTTTAGTCGGGCACGACGAACTCCAGGAGGATGGCGATGACGGCACACGACGGGATGTACATCGGCGGCGCATGGCGCCCTGCCGCGGGCACGGACACGATCGCGGTCGTCAATCCGGTCGACGAGCAGGTGATCGCCCAGGTGCCGGCCGGCACCGCCGAGGACATCGACGCTGCCGTACGTGCCGCGCGCGCGGCGTTCCCGGGCTGGGCCGCGACCCCGCCCGCCGAACGGGCCGCGCTGATCGCCGCCCTGCGCGACCAACTGGTCGCCCGCAAGGACGAGATCGCCCGCACCGTGACCGCCGAGCTCGGCTCGCCGGAACAGTTCGCCCAGTTCGTGCACGCGGGCGTGCCGATCGCGGTGGCCGGCTCGTACGCCGAACTGGCCGCCTCCTTCACCTTCGAGGAGCGCATCGGCAACTCCCGGGTGCTGCTCGAACCGGTCGGCGTGGTCGGCGCCATCACCCCCTGGAACTACCCCCTGCACCAGGTCGTCGCCAAGGTCGCCCCGGCGCTCGCGGCAGGCTGCACGGTCGTCCTCAAGCCGGCCGAGGACACCCCCCTCGTGGCCCAGCTCTTCGCCGAGGCCGTGCACGAAGTGGGCTTCCCCGCGGGCGTGTTCAACCTCGTCACCGGCCTCGGCCCGGTCGCGGGCCAGGCGCTCGCCGAGCACGAGGGCGTGGACCTGGTCTCCTTCACCGGGTCGACCGCCGTCGGTCAGCAGATCGGCGCGACCGCCGGCGCCGCGATCAAGCCGGTCGCCCTGGAGCTCGGCGGCAAGTCCGCCAACGTCATCCTGCCGAGCGCGGACCTCGCCAAGGCCGTCAACGTCGGCGTGGCCAACGTCATGAACAACTCCGGCCAGACCTGCAGCGCCTGGACCCGGATGCTGGTCCACGCCGACCAGTACGACGACGCGGTCCAGCTCGCCTCGGCCGCCGCCGCCAAGTACGGCGACCGCATCGGCCCCGTCGTCAACGCCAAGCAGCAGGCGCGCGTACGCGGCTACATCGAGAAGGGCATCGCCGAGGGCGCCAAGATCGTGGCGGGCGGTCCCGAATCCCCGCGCGAAAAGGGCTACTTCATCACCCCCACCGTCTTCGCGGAGGTGACCCCCGACATGACCATCGCCCAGGAGGAGATCTTCGGCCCGGTCCTGTCGATCATCAAGTACGCGGACGAGGACGAGGCCTTGGCGATCGCCAACGGCACCGTCTACGGCCTCGCCGGCGCCGTCTGGGCAGGCACCGAGGAGGAGGCCGTGGCCTTCGCCCGCCGGATGGACACCGGGCAGGTCGACATCAACGGCGGCAGCTTCAACCCGCTCGCCCCGTTCGGCGGCTACAAGAAGTCGGGCGTGGGCCGGGAGCTCGGCGCGCACGGCTTCGCGGAGTATCTGCACACGAAGTCGCTGCAGTTCTGAGCCCAGTTCACCTCTTGTACCGCACCTCTTCCCTGGAGTAAGTCACCGTGGTCCGCGCCGCCATCCTGCCCGCCGTCGGCTCCGCCCTGGAGATCGCCGAGATCGACCTGCCCGCACCCGGCCCCGGCCAGGTCCGCGTCCGCCTCGCGGCGGCCGGGGTCTGCCACTCCGACCTGTCCCTGACCAACGGCACCATGCGGGTACCCACGCCCTGCGTCCTCGGCCACGAGGGCGCGGGCACGGTCGTCGATGTCGGCGAGGGCGTCACCCATGTAGCCCCCGGCGACGGGGTTGTCCTCAACTGGGCGCCGTCCTGCGGGAGTTGCCACCACTGCTCGATCGGCGAGGTCTGGCTCTGCTCCCAGGCCCTCACCGGTGCCGCCTCGGTCTACGCGCACCGGCCCGACGGCACCGAGCTCCACCCCGGCCTGAACGTCGCGGCCTTCGCCGAGGAGACCGTGGTCGCGGCGAACTGCGTCCTGCCGGTCCCGGACGGCGTCCCCCTCACCGACGCCGCGCTCCTCGGTTGCGCGGTCCTCACCGGATACGGCGCCGTGCACCACTCGGCGCGGGTCCGCTCCGGCGAGTCCGTCGTGGTCTTCGGCGTCGGCGGGGTCGGCCTGGCCACGCTCCAGTCGGCCCGGATCGCGGGCGCAGGACCGATCATCGCGGTCGACGTGTCGCCGGAGAAGGAGGACCTGGCCCGCGCGGCCGGAGCCACCGACTACGTCGTCGCGTCCGACACCACGGCGAAGGACATCCGCAAGCTCACGGCCGGGCAGGGGGCGGACGTGGCGATCGAATGCGTGGGCCGGGCCGCGACGATCCGTACCGCCTGGGAGTCCACCCGCCGCGGCGGCCGCACGACGGTCGTCGGGATCGGCGGCAAGGACCAGCAGGTCACCTTCAACGCCCTGGAACTCTTCCACTGGGGCCGGACCCTCTCCGGCTGCGTCTACGGCAACAGCGACCCGTCCCGCGACCTGCCGGTCCTGGCGGAGCACATCCGTGCGGGCCGCCTCGACCTGAGCCAACTCGTCACCGAGCGGATCGGGTTGGAGGGGATTCCGGGGGCCTTCGAGAACATGGTGGCGGGGAAGGGTGGTCGGGCGCTGGTGGTGTTCGGGTAGTTCCATGTCCTCAAGCGCCGGACGGGCTGACTGTGTCAGCCCGTCCGGCGTTTGAGGACACCGCCCGGAGGGCGGAAGGCTCCGCAGGATTTCGGGAAGGGGCGGGGAGGGGATAAATCAGCCCCGAGACCGCCCCCGCGAAACCGCCACCCCCGCCAGGCACAACGCCCCACCCCCGAGCGTCACCCACCCCGGCACCTCATCAAGCGCGACCCAGGACATCAGCACAACCAGAGCCGGCACGGCATAAGTCGTGGCCCCCATTTTCCCGGCAGTGGTCCGGGCAAGGGCGTACGCCCACGTCGTAAACGCAAGGGCAGTCGGAAACAGCCCGAGATACACCATGTTCAGCGTCGCAGACACCGGCGCCCGCCCCACCTCGTCCACCAACACCCCCGCGAACGGCAGACACCCCACCGCCCCGATCGCGCACCCGAACGTCGTCGCCTGCAACGGCGACGCATGCCGCAGCGCCGGCTTCTGGGCAACGACCCCACCCGCGTACGACACCGCCGCGAGCAGACACAGGAACACCCCGAGCAGCGACGCGTTGCCCGAACCGGACATGGACAGGCCGACCACCGCCGCCCCGGCGAAGGACACCGCCATCCCGGCGAGCAGCCGCTTCGGCAGACCCTCCTTGAGCAGCCACCCCGCGAGCAGCGCCATCACCAGCGGCCCGACGTTCACGACGAGCGCCGCCGTGCCCGCGTCGACCTTCTGCTCGCCCCAGTTGAGCACCACCATGTAGACGCCGAACCACAGCAGCCCGGACACCACGATCCCCGGCCAGGCGGCCCGCGGGGGCAGCCCCTCGCGGCGTATCAGCAGCACCACACCGAGCGCGAGGGCCCCCGAGAGCAGTCGCCCGAGCGCGAGCGCGCCGGGCGAGTAGGCCTCGCCCGCGCTGCGGATCGACACGAAGGCGGAGGCCCACAGCACCACCGTGACGGCCGCGGCGGCCAGGGCGAGGGTTCCGGCACGGCGGGAAGCGGTCCCGGAGTCGGGTGCTGGGTGGGAGTCGACGGGGGGCGCGGAGGGCGAGGGGTTGCTCATGGCCGAAACCCTATGGTCACGACACTTCGGCGCCCACCGAATTGTCGGCCGGCCAAGAGGTGGGCCGGCAGGTCGGGCCAACAGGCGTCCCGGACAGATCAGTTGGCGCAGGCTCGCACGGCTCGCACGGCTCGCACGGATCAGTTGGCAGTGGCCCGCAGCGCCGCGTACTGCAGTTCCAGCCCGTCGAGGAGCGCCTTGAGCCCCGCCTCGAAGGCCCGCTCGTCGATCTTCTCCTGCCGCTCCGCGAGCAGATGCGCCTGCCCGAGGTGCGGATAGTCCGCAGGGTCGTACGCGGCCTCGTCGTCCACGAATCCGCCCGCGAACGACCCGAGTGCCGAGCCCATGATGAAGTACCGCATCAGCGCACCGATGGAGGTGGCCTGGGCCGCGGGCCAGCCCGCCGCCGTCATCGCGCCGAACACCGCGTCGGCGAGCCGCAGTCCGGCCGGCCGGCGTCCCGGTCCCTGTGCGAGCACCGGCACGATGTTGGGGTGCTCGGTGAGGGCGCCGCGGTAGGACACGGCCCAGTCGTGCAACGCGGTCCGCCAGTCCTGCCCGTCGAAGCGGCCGTCGCGGCCGTCGCGGCCGTCCTCGAACATCGACAGGTCGACCTGCGCACTCACCGAGTCCGCGACCGCCTCCAGGATCTGGTCCTTCGTGCGGAAGTGGTTGTACAGGGAGGGCCCGCTCACCCCCAGCTCGGCCGCGAGCCGCCGCGTGGAGACGGCCGCGAGGCCCTCAGCGTCCACGAGTTCACGCGCCGCCATGACGATGCGATCTCTGCTGAGGAGGGGCTTGCGCGGTCGGGCCATGCGGCTCATAGTAGGCCCTGCCCAGCTAAAACTAGCAGTGGTAATTAAAAGTCTCGAGCAGGTGGGAGCGCGCGCGGTGAACCTGGAACTCAGCGAGGAACAGACAGCCGTCCGACAGCTCGCCGAGGACTTCGTGGCGCGCGAGATCACCCCGCACGTCATCGAGTGGGACCGCGCCGAGAACGTCGATCGCGCCATGGTGAAGAAGCTCGGCGAGGTCGGGTTCCTTGGCCTCACCATCGACGAGCAGTACGGCGGATCGGGCGGCGACCACCTCGCGTACTGCCTGGTCACCGAGGAGCTCGGCCGCGGCGACTCCTCCGTGCGCGGCATCGTCTCCGTCTCGCTCGGCCTCGTCGCCAAGACCGTCGCGGCCTGGGGGAACGAGGAGCAGAAGCAGCGGTGGCTGCCCGGCCTCACCTCCGGCGAGCTCGTCGGCTGCTTCGGCCTCACCGAACCCGGCACCGGCTCCGACGCGGGCAACCTCACCACCAGGGCGGTGCGCGACGGGGACTCGTACGTCGTCAACGGCACCAAGATGTTCATCACGAACGGCACTTGGGCCGATGTGTGCCTCCTCTTCGCCCGCACCAACGACGCCCCCGGCCACAAGGGCATCTCCGCATTCCTCATCCCCACCGACACCCCGGGCCTCACCCGACGCACCATCCACGGCAAGCTCGGCCTGCGCGGCCAGGCCACCGCGGAGCTGGTCCTTCAGGACGTACGGGTGTCCGCGAGCGCGATGATGGCGCCCGAGGGCAAGGGTTTCTCGGTCGCCATGTCCGCGCTCGCCAAGGGGCGGATGTCGGTCGCGGCGGGCTGTGTCGGCATCGCGCAGGCCGCCCTCGACGCCGCCGTGCGGTACGCCGGCGAGCGCGAGCAGTTCGGCAAGCCCATCGCCCGGCACCAGCTCGTCCAGGAGCTGATCAGCGACATCGCGGTCGACGTGGACGCCGCCCGCCTGCTGACCTGGCGCGTCGCCGACCTCATCGACCGCGGGCAGCCCTTCGCGACCGAGTCGTCGAAGGCGAAGCTGTTCGCGTCGGAGGCCGCGGTGCGCGCCGCGAACAACGCGCTGCAGGTGTTCGGCGGCTACGGCTACATCGACGAGTACCCGGCGGGCAAGCTGCTGCGGGACGCCCGCGTGATGACCCTCTACGAGGGCACCAGCCAGATCCAGAAGCTGGTCATCGGCCGTGCGCTGACGGGGGTTTCGGCTTTCTGAGTACGCGGCTGAGTATCCGTACGGATGGCTCAAGAGGCCCCGGGCCGGGACGCTGATCCACATGACAGACGCATCGAGCAAGCCGCAGAACACTCAGGCCTACTACGGAATGGCCGTCGCCTCCTTCGCCATCTCGGCCGGGGCCGTCGCCCTGGCCGTCTTCAAGATGGACGTCGATGTCTGGGTGCGGGCCTTCCTGGGGATCGGGATGCTCTACCTCACCACCTCCGCCTTCAACCTGGCCAAGGTGATCAGGGACAAGCAGGAGGCGGCGCGGGTGTCCGACCCCTTCAAGGGACTCTGAGCCGTCCCCCTAAGCGCTTGCTCACCCGCAGGGGTATGGTGTTCGCTCGGACAGTGGAAGGGGCGCAGCCATGAGCGCGGCTCAGGAGATCGACGAGGACCAGCCATGGGGCGAGGTCGCGCCTGACGCGGCCCGGCGGCTGCTCGTCGCCGCGGTGGAGGCCTTCGCCGAGCGCGGTTATCACGCGACGACGACGCGGGACATCGCCGGCCGCGCCGGCATGAGCCCGGCCGCGCTCTACATCCACTACAAGACCAAGGAAGAGCTGCTCCACCGGATCAGCACGATCGGCCACGAGAAGGCCCTGCGCATCCTGTCGTCCGCCGCCGACGGGCCGGGCAGCGCCGCCGACCGGCTGGCTCAGGCCGTACGTTCCTTCGTCGTGTGGCACGCCGGGCACCACACCACGGCGCGGGTCGTCCAGTACGAGCTGGACGCGCTCGGCGAGGAGCACCGCGCCGAGGCGGTCCAGCTGCGCCGGCAGTGCGACGCGGCCGTGCGCCGCATCCTCAACGACGGTGTCGAATCGGGCGAGTTCGTGGTGCCTGACGTGCCCGGCACCACTCTCGCCGTCCTCTCGCTCTGCATCGACGTGGCCCGTTGGTTCAACACCGCGGGCCGCCGCACGCCGGAAGAGGTCGGCGAGAGCTACGCCGACCTCGTCCTGCGCATGGTGGGGGCCAAGAAGTAGGCCCCGTACGAAGAGGGCCGGCTCAGAAGTAGAAGCGGGACACCGACTCCGCCACGCACGCGGGCTTGTCGCCGTCCTCGCGCTCGATCGTGACGGCCGTCGTGAGCTGCACCCCGCCGTCCTTCGTCTCGGTGACCTCCTTGATCACCCCGGTGGCGCGCAGCCGCGAGCCGACCGGCACGGGGGAGGGGAAGCGCACCTTGTTGGTGCCGTAGTTGATGCCCATCCTCACGTTCTCGACGCGCATGATCTGCGGCACCAGGGTCGGCAGCAGCGACAGCGTCAGATAGCCGTGCGCGATGGTCGTGCCGAACGGCCCCGCGGCCGCCTTCTCCGCGTCGACGTGGATCCACTGGTGATCGCCGGTGGCGTCCGCGAAGAGGTCGATCCGCTTCTGGTCGATCTCCAGCCAGTCGCCCGCGCCGAGCTGCTCGCCGACTGCTGCCCGCAGCTCCTCGGCCGACGTGAAGATCCTTGGCTCTGCCATGTCCGTTGCCTCCCGGGGCACTGTGCTGAGTTCGCGGCGTACTGCGTTCGCGACGTTTCTAAGCGCTTGCTCAGCATGGTTGCCGAGGGACACCGTGTCAACGAATGTGCGGGGACGTAGGGTCGAGCGCGTGCCGCAGATTCCCGAGAAGGTCCATGAACTCACCGTCGGCCAGCTGTCCGCGCGCAGCGGCGCCGCCGTCTCCGCCCTGCACTTCTACGAGTCCAAGGGCCTGATCAGCAGCCGCCGTACGGCCGGCAACCAGCGCCGCTACGGCAGGGACGCGCTGCGCCGGGTCGCGTTCGTGCGCGCGGCGCAGCGCGTCGGCATCCCGCTCGCCACCATCCGGGACGCGCTCGCCGAGCTCCCCGAGGAGCGCACGCCCAACCGCGCCGACTGGGCGCGGCTCTCGGAGACGTGGCGCTCGGAGCTCGACGAGCGCATCAAGCAGCTCGGCCGGCTGCGCGACCATCTGACGGACTGCATCGGCTGCGGCTGTCTCTCGATGGAGACCTGCGTCCTGTCCAACCCGGACGACGTCTTCGGCGAGAAGCTGACAGGCTCGCGCCTGCTCGCGGAGAAGCGGACCTGAGACCGTCGGCCGGGTGGCCTTGAGTGCCTTGGCCGGGGCCGCGCTCACTCGTACTCGGTGCCGCCCTTGCGGGTCAGATAGGCGGCGCTGACCGCCTTCGCGATCGCACGGCCGCCGGTCACCGGGCTGTACCGCTCGGCGGCCGGCCGGATGACGACGCCCTCCCGCAGGTGCAGCGCGCGCCCCGACACGGTCTCGCGCCCCGATGCCAGTTCCAGGACCTGCTCGGCGTCGTACGCGCCCTCGAACAGCCTTGGTACCAGCGGGAGTTCGCCGTCCAGGACGGCGGCCGGGTCCAGCCAGCGGACCTGTCCGTCGATCTCCGCCGACACGTCGAACACGGCATAGCCGAGCGTCTCGCGCCGCCCGTCCGCCCCGTACGTCAGGTCCTGTACGCCGGCGCCGTAGACCTCGCCGAACAGTCCGACCCGGCGTGCCCCGAGCCGCTCGGCGAGCTTGGCCGCGACCGCCGGGGCGTCATGCCCGAGCACGGCGCGCCAGTACAGATTGCGCGGGTCCTCCTGGAGTGCGAGGCCCTTCGCGCCGAAGCCCTTGGACGACACCTGGACCCTGCCGTCCTCGGCGAAGTACGTGAGCAGGCAGGCCGATCCGTGCAGCTTCTCGGTGAGCACGACGGGCTCGCCCGGCCGGAAGATGTCCGGGTAGCGCTGGATGTTCTCGATGTCGACCCAGGGCAACAGGTCGGGCGCCGACTCGACGTCGCCGTTCATGGTGGGCGGGATCGGCGGCACGCACTTGACGATGCCGAGCCGCTCCGCGAAGTCGGTGCCCTCGGCGGCGGCCTCGGCCAGGTCGGTCCCCGCGAGCGCCCCGGGGCGGCAGACGATGCCCTGCGACAGCTCGCCGCGCAGCCGGACGGCCTTGACCCGGTCGGACCTGGAGCCCGCGAGGCGGCCGGTCAGGCCCAGTTCGTCGATGAGCTCCGCGGGGAGCACGGACTGCTCCGGGATGTAGAGCGCCGCGTCGCCGGTGCGGTAGGCGCCCTTGGCGACGACGGCGCGGTACAGGCCCACCTGGGCCAGTTCCAGCGCGTCGGCGTTGGGGTGCTCATGGATGGTCAGCACTTCGGCGGTGACGCGCAGCGTCGACATGGCGGGGCTCCCGAAAGCGGATCGGTAATGCGTCAGTTGGGTTTCATCGCCCCCAACTGTCCAGGCCCGACCGGTTTTCGGCCACCGAATTTCAAGGGCCGGTTCACGATGCCGGGAGCGCGGCAGCCACCCTTCGCTCAGGGCCCCGCGAGCGCCGCAGCCACCCTTCGCTCAGGGTCCCGCAAGCGCCGCCGCCACCAACTCCGCGTTGTCCGCCGCCCGTTCCCCGTCCGGCAGCAGCAGCGTGTCCTCGAGCCCGATGCGCGTCGCGAGCCCGAGCCGCCCCGCCAGGCGCAGCACCGGCCAGGCCCCGCCCTCCTCGCCGTGCAGCAGTACCGGGCGGCCATGCGCGACCCCGAGCCGCGCGAGCAGCGCGTGCGCGGCCTCCTCGGCCGCAGCCGGCTCGTGGTCGGTGACTTCGGCGAGGACCCTGAGCACCCTGGGCGCCAGCGGCGAGCGCAGAAACCGCTCGGCCCCGTCCGTGCCCGACCAGATGCCCGCCTCGATGCCGACGCCCCGCTCGAGCAGCACCGCCGCCAGCTCCTCGGCGCCCGGCTCGTGCCAGTTCACCGAGGCGTGGTCGGGCAGCACGGTCCAGGACCGGACCCGCTCGATCCGGCTCGCGGGGTCCGGCTCGGCCCAGGCGCCGGTGGTCACCCCGACCGGAACCGTGACGAGGGAACGTACCGCTTCAAGGGTGGAGGCGACCGCACGCGGGGACAATGTGTCATGTCCACAGGGGGACTTGGGGTGCACATGGACATCGACGGCACCGGCGGCGACCGCACCCGCCGCGGACTCGGCAAGAGCCCCCGGGGACAGCGGCACCGCGCCGCCGTCGGCCGCGTCGCGGGCGCCGTTCAGACAGACCTGAAGCATGCACCCGATCCTAGGAGGAGGCCTGTGGGACTCGTCATCTGCTCGTTGCTGTGGAACGCCGCGGACGCGGGCCAGCAGAAGATCAAGTACGACGGCGACGGCTACCACTTGGTGCGCTTTCCGTACGTGGCGGGCCAGGAGTCGTACGACCCGTGGCACATGCACGACCCGGCGCACGGCGGCGGCACGCCCTCGAAGTTCCCCGACGCGCGCTCGGGGCTCATCTGGCCGAGCCACGACGGCTGGGGCGTGCTCACCGCGCTGGCCTTCTGGGAGCCGCACTCCTCGCCGACCGAGTACCGGACGCGGTTCGTGCGTGATCCGCTCGGCGCCGGATACGACTCGACGGCCACCTCGGACTCGGCGCCCACCGGCGGCGGGCAGTACCGCTCCTACGTCTGGCAGATGTTCGTGCACAAGGGCACCCCGCTCGGCTTCAAGATCTCGGCGCGCGGCCGGGGCGACGCGAAGGTCGCGGCACCCCTGGTGCACGCCCAGTTCAAGCTGGCGATCCATACGGATGTGCACACGCCCTGAGCGGCTTTCGCGGTCGTACGCACACGGGGGTGCGGCACCGTCGGCGCACCCCCGGCCGTCCGGACCTCACACCGAAACGAGCGTCCTTGCCCGCTCCCGGTGCGCCTGCGCCAGTGCCGAGGGCGCGAGAACGGGCTGTGGCACCACGATTCCGCAGCCCGTGCAGACCGGCCCTGCGGACGGCTCGTGCGCCAGACCCTGCTTCCAGATGATGTCGGTGGACGTGCAGACCGGGCAGGTGCCCGCGGGTGCCTGCTCAAGTGCCCTGATCAGATTGCGCAGTACGTCGGCCAGTGGCCCGTCGGGGTGGATCCGCGGGTCGTCGCACCAGGCGACGCCGTGCCCGCCCCAGGTGAGCCGGTGCCAGTCGTCCACGCTGCCGGGCCGGCGCAGCCCGTCGTGCTTCTCCCGCTTGCGCCGCTCGGCGAACTCGGTCTCGTACGCGAGCCACACCGCTCGCGCCTCTTCCAGCTCCTCCAGCGCGGCCGTCAGGCGCGCCGGGTCGGGGGACCGGTCCTCGGGGCCGAAACCGGCCCGCGTGCACAAGTGGTCCCAGGTCGCCCGGTGTCCGTAGGGGGCGAACCGTTCCAGGCACTTACGCAGCGAATACCGCCGCAGCGCCAAGTCGTTGCGGGAATCCCGCACCTGTCTCGCGAGGCTTCGAAAACCGGCCATCGCTTCGCACCTCCGTCGCTCGTGTATCGGCGTCGAGGAACAGACGTCGGCGAATAGACGTATCCCGAGGCGATCCGGCTCCATCCAATTTCGGCCCGGCCTCGACCGGCGGTCCCCGGGGGGCCAGGTGGCGTACGTGTGGGGCGTGCGTGTGTGGTGATTCGGCGAAGGTGACGCATGTTCATCTTCAGGCCGTCGTGTACCGCCGGTAACCTCCGGCTCACCGAACTCCGGGAGCTTCACGAGGAGCCCGCATGCGATGGCGCATCCCCCGTCCCCCCCACCCGTAGCGGCACAGTCGCCGACGGCGCGCCGCGCGCAGAGGCGCCGGTGTGCTGATCGCGGCGGCGGCCCTCACGGCGGGCCTGATCGCCCCCGCGCCCGGGGCCGCCGCGGCCGATCCGGCCCCCGCGACGGACCGCGTGGACCACTGCGGCAACCAGTGCGCCGACATCCTGCCGCCCGGCGCGAACGGCAGCGCCACCCTGGCGGAGATCCTCGGCCACCGCCTCTTCGGCACCAAACCGGCGCACAGCGACGACCAGTTGGGCCCCTACGACGCCCTGTCGTCCGGCTACGCCGCGCTCACCGGGCAGCTCCCGACGGACGAGTCACCCTCGGCGGGCCACGGCCCCACCGGTGCCCATGCGGGCTCCGCCTTCCAGTACGGCTGGTGGGGCTACGCGGACAAGGACCTGCGGGCCGTGCTCGGCCGGCCCGTGAAGGGCAAGCTGGGCAAGGCGTTCTGCGGCGACGGCAAGCTCGACGCCTGCCGAGACACCCTCCTGGCCACGCTCGTACAGCCCGCCGCCAAGCCCGCCGCCAAGCCCGCCACCGAGGTCTACCCGGGCGACGGGACCTGCAAGGCGGGCGACCAGTGGTGCTCGGACACGATCATCCACCGGGCGGTCGGCGGCATCACCCCCCCCAGCCGATCCAGTGGCAGAACCGGCCGACGTACCAGCAGGTCGTGGAGTTCCCCACGCACAGGTGAGCACGGGCGGGGGCGGCGCCGTGCCCCCGCCGATCACTCGATGCGGCCCGCCGAAATCACCAACCGCGCCAGCTCCTTGTGGCAGATGTCGCTGTGGGCGCCGATCGGCGGGCCGCCCCTGTGCACCACCTCGGCGGCGTCCACGTTCACACAGCCGACCGCGGGAATCGGTCCGCGCAGCGCCTCCCTCAACGTCAACCTGACGGTGCCGTCCAGGGCCTGGACCCCGTCGAAGCCCATGGCACCCCATCTGCGGTCGAAGCCGAGCAGACTCGACGAGTCCCTGGCCATCCGCGAGGCCAGCGGATACATGACCTGCAGCGCCAAGTCGTGCTTCGAGAAGCAGCACACCACCGGACCGTCCACCCGCTCCTGCCAGCCGCGCAGCGCACCGCTCTTGCTCTGCTGATGCGGAAGCCGCGGCGCGAACGCATAGTGCGAGAACGCCCCTTGGAGCAGCGTCACCGACTTCACGTTGTGCGCCTTGTCCGGCAGCCCCCGCAACGCATACGACACCAGCCGTCCGCCGAAGCTGTGCCCGATCAGGTGCACCCGTACCTGCGGCGCCCGCTGCGCGAGCAGCCCGAGCACCGCCCCGAGCCCCAACTGGCCGACCGTGCCCGCCCGTCGCTTCATCACGTAGTACGCGGTCTGCCGCAGCAGCTCCTTGGCGCCGCTCCAGATCCGCAGCATCCCGAGCGGCCGCACCGACTCCGGCAGCGGCCCGTACGACGCCTCGGCGAAGGCCTCGCAGACGGCCGTGACGTCCTCGGTCAGCATCGCGGGCCTGTCCCCCTGCGCCCCCTCCTCCGTGTCGGCCTCGAACCCCTCCGGGTGTCCCGTCGTCTGCTCGTCGTACAGCCGCCGTACCAGGCCGCCGAACTCGCCGAGGGCCTCCTCGGACTCCGGTTGCTCGTCCAGGAGTTGTTGCAGTCGCCCGAGCGTGTCCGTGGAGCCGGGGAACATTTCGGCCGGCTCCGGCAGCTCCGATTCCGCCTCCGCCTCCGCCTCCGCTTCCGCCTCCGATGCTCCTTCCGCCACTGCGGCCATGGCGCCGAGGACGGCCGGGTCGAAGTCGGGGATCGGCTCGTCCGAGAACCGCATCGCCGGCCACAGCACCCCCACGTAGCCGAGCTTGACGCCCGGCGCGAGGCCGGGGAAGGGCGCGAAGAACCTCCGGTACAGCTCGGTGGCGATCGAGCGGTCGTTGTTCCAGCCGTGCGCGAACACCAGCAGATCCGTCACGCCACGCTCGTGCGCCTGCGCGATCAGCCTGTCGCGCTGGGCCGGGTTCGGGTCTCCGTCCGCGTCGAAAGTCAGCTCCCAGTACGGCCTGACGCCCACATCCGCCATGACCATCCCCCCTCAGGCCGGTGTCCGATCTGCGGGCATCGTCCTGCGGAGTAGGGGGGTTGGCCAGTGGCGCGGCGCAAGCAGGCTGCGCCCCTTGAGAGCGATGGGTCAGAGGCGGTCGGCTGCCGTGATCCGGTGCAGATGGACCAGGACGTCGTACGAGGTGCCGAGGCGCACCGGCTGCGGCTGGTCCGGCCAGGCGTTGCCTATCGACCACGTCGGCCGGAAGCCGCTCAGCCAGGTGCGGGCGGCGGGGGACACCCGGCGCAGGTCGAGGTAGTAGTCTCCGCGCCGCACCTGTTCCAGGGTGTGCTCGTTGCTGCCGGGCGCGGGCGCCCCGACGCTGAACTCACGTATGTGTTCCTCGGGATCGTTCAGATCGAGAGCGTTGAACGAGCCCTGCCCGAAGGTGAATCCGATGCTGCGGTAGTCGGTGCCGGCCTGCTCCCGCAGGAACTGGCCCTGCAGCTTCGGATACTGCTTGGGGTTGCTGGTCTCGAACCCCACATGGCCGTTGTGGGCGGACAGCAGCATCCGGTGCCCTGTCTGCCGCTGCCACCACAGGGTGTTGGCGGCCATGGACCGGTCGCGGTGCAGCATGGCCTCGGCCAGCTGCTTCTCGTCGAAGAAGTCGTAGCCGAACTCCTTGCCGACCTGGGCGATGACCCGCGCGTGCTGCAGCACCCAGGCGTACTGCTCGCGATCGGCGCCGGGGCCCTGTCGCTCGAGCAGCTCGAAGGCGCGCTGCACATCCGCCGCCATCCGCCGGCGCTCGGGCAGTGGCCGGACCATGTAGGCCTTGATCCAGTCGCGCACCCCGGTGGTCGGCCGCGAGGCCCGGTACAGGCGCTCGAACTCGGGCTTGAGGCGCGGGTGATGGGCGCCGACGTACTCCAGGACGGAGTCGAAGAGGGCGGGCCCGGCGTACGCCATGTCGTCGCCCATGAACTGCACCTGATCGGCGGGGTCGGGGTGCTCGATGTTGTACGACCGCATCCAGGTGACGAGGTCGAGGTATTCGCGGACGTTCCAGATGAGATACGACTCCTGGAACTCCTCCCGCATGATCTGCTTCGGGTTTCCCTTTCCGTGCAGCACATAGTCGTTGAGCCGCAGCCCGGCGCTCCAGTTCGCCTCCAGGGCGAACATCGTGAAGCCCTTCTCCTCGACGAGGTGCTGGAAGAGCCGGTGCTTCATGCGGAAGAACTCGCGGGAGTTGTGCGTGGCCTCGCCCACTCCGACGATCTTCGCGGAGCCGATCATCCGGTCCAGGGGGAGCAGATCGCGCGCGGGCGCACCGGGTTCGGTCGAGTCGAGCGGGCGCGCGGCCCGCGCCAGGGCCTGTATCGCGGGGTCGTCCGTGCCCGTCGACCGCGCCGCGGCCGGGGCCGGCCCCGCCCCCACGAGGGAGGCGAGAGCGGCCGCGACCAGGGCGAGCGCGAGGAGCAGGGGTAAGCGGTAGTGACGTACGGAAGTGTGCGGAGTTCGGGTGTCCGAGTGCATGGATCAAGCGTCGCGCCGTGCGTGTCCGTCCGCGATAGCGCCAACTCCCCTCTGCACAGGGGTGCCTGCACTACTGACAGTCCACCGGTACGCCGAGTATTCGCGCCTCACCGGTACGCCGAGTCCCCGAGCCTCACCGATACGCCAGATACTTCCGCCGCACACCCCGGAACGCCGCCAGCTCGTCCTGCCACCCGGCGACCACCTCGTCGGCACCCGCGCCCGCGTCGATCATGGTGCGGACCTGCGTGGACCCGGTGAGCTTGTCGATCCAGTTGTCGGGCCGCCAGGCGAAGCCGCTCCACGCCTTCTTCGCCGTCACCAGGAGCGCGACACCCGTCCGCACCGGGTCGAACCTCTCCCGGTCGTGCACATGCAGCTGCACCCCGCCGATGGTCTTGCCCTGGAACTTCGAGAACGTGGGCGCGAAGTACGCCTCCCGGAAATCCACCCCGGGAAGGTCCAACTCATTGGCCGCGGCGGCCCACTTACGGTCGATGCCCTCCGCGCCGAGCAGCTCGAACGGCCGCGTCGTGCCCCGCCCCTCCGACAGGTTGGTGCCCTCGAAGAGACATGTCCCCGAGTAGACGAGAGCGGTCTCCGGCGTCGGCATGTTGGGGCTCGGCGGCACCCAGGGCAGGCCCCACGCATCGTAGAACTCGGACCTGCGCCACCCGGACATCAGCACGGTCTCCAGCTCGACGGGCTGTTCCAGGAACTCCTTGTTGAACAGCCGCGCCAGCTCCGCCACGGTCATCCCGTGCGCCTGCGAGATCGGCTCGCGCCCCACGAAGGTCGCGAACTCCTTGTGCAGCACCGGCCCGTACGCGCCCCGCCCCGTCACCGGATTCGGCCGGTCGAGCACCACGAACCGCTTGCCCGCGAGGCGCGCCGCGACCATGCAGTCGTACAGCGTCCAGATGTACGTGTAGAAGCGGGCGCCCGCGTCCTGGATGTCGAACACCACCGTGTCGACGCGTGAGGCGGTGAAGATGTCGGCGAGGGCCTGCCCGCTCTTCAAGTACGTGTCGTAGACGGGAAGTCCGGTGGCCGGGTCGTCGTAGCGCCCCTCGGAGCCGCCCGCCTGGGCCGTGCCGCGGAAGCCGTGCTCGGGTCCGAAGACGGCGACCAGGTCGACCCGGTCGTCGGCGTGCATGACATCGACGATGTGGCGGACGTCCCTGGTCACCCCGGTCGGGTTGGTGACGATGCCGACCCGCTGCCCGTCGAGCAGTCCGTACCCGTCCGCGACCAGGCGCTCGAATCCCGTACGCAGCTTGCGCCCGGCCCCCGCTCCGACGGTCGCGCCGCCACCCGCGTCGGCTGCCGCCGGGGAGGCGGCGGCCGCGGTCGTGGCGAGTGCGCCCGTGGTCGCGGTGAGCAGGATCCGTCTGGACAGATTCATGCGGTGACCTCCGTGGTCGGCCGGGGCGGCTGTCATGCCCACGCACGCTAGCGCGCAGTCCGCCGCCGGGGAACGAACCGGACACGAACGGCCCGGTCAACCCCTTCCCCCGCTCCATACCGACTGGTTAGTCTGCGATGGCAGGTCGTAGATCAAGTGGTAGATCACGTCGCAGCTCACGTCGATGGAGACTGATGGTGGACACCGCGCAGGACACCGTGCAGGACAAGGCAGTTGTCGTCACCGGAGCGGGCGGCGGCATCGGCGCCGCGCTGGCCCGCCGCTTCGCGGCCGAGGGCGCCCGGGTCGTGGTCAACGACATCGATCCGGCCAAGGCCAAGTCCGTCGCCGAGGAGTTCGGCGGCATCGCGGTCCCCGGCGACGCCTCCGAAATCGTCGAGCACGCGCGCGACGCGCTCGGCGGCACCGTCGACATCTACTGCGCCAACGCCGGCCTCGCCTCGGGCGGCACCGAAGCCGCCGACGAGCAGGTCTGGGCCGCCGCCTGGGACGTCAATGTGATGGCCCACGTGCGTGCCGCGCACGCGCTGCTGCCCGCCTGGCTTGAGCGCGGCGAGGGCCGCTTCGTCTCCACGGTCTCCGCGGCCGGGCTGCTCACCATGGTCGGCGCCGCGCCGTACAGCGTCACCAAGCACGGCGCGTACGCCTTCGCCGAGTGGCTCTCGCTCACCTACCGGCACCGCGGCCTCAAGGTCCACGCGATCTGCCCGCAGGGCGTGCGCACCGACATGCTGACCGCCGCGGGCTCGGCCGGAGACCTGGTGCTCGCGCCGACCGCGATCGAGCCGGAGGACGTCGCCGACGCGCTCTTCGCCGGGATCGCGGAGGACCGCTTCCTGATCCTGCCGCACCCCGAGGTGGCCGCGTACTACCAGGCCCGTGCGGCCACCCCCGACCGCTGGCTGGAGAATATGAACCACATCCAGCAGAAGTGGGAGGGCGCACAGCAGTGACGACGGGTCTCCGTTACGCCGACAAGCCCTGGCTCGGCCGCCTGAGCGCAGCCCAGCGCACCAAGGTCACCCCGCCCCCGTCCGTCGTGCACGCCTTCCGCGCGTCCGTCGCCCGGGCCCCCGAGCACACCGCGCTCGCCTACTTCGACGGCCGCCTCACCTACGCCGAGACCGACGCGCTCTCCGACTCCGTGGCCGGCCACCTCGCCGCCCGCGGCCTCGGCAAGGGCGACCGTGTCGCGATCATGCTGCAGAACTCCCCGCACTTCGTGCTGGCCCTGCTCGGCGCCTGGAAGGCCGGCGCCACCGTCGTGCCGGTCAACCCCATGTACAAGGCGGGCGAGGTCCGGCACGTCCTGCACGACGCCGAAGTGACCGCGCTGATCTGCTCCGACCGCGCCTGGGAGAGCCATCTGCGCGAGGCGGCACAGGATTCGCCGGTACGGATCGTCGTCACGGCCTGCGAACTGGATCTGCAGACCCGCAACGACGCGCGGGTGCTCGGTTTCGAGCGGCTCCCGCAAGCCGACGACGCCGATGACCTGCTGACTCTCGCCCACGCGCGCGTGCCCGCCCCCGAGGACCGCGAACTGTCCGCCGAGGACGTCGCGTTGATCAGCTACACCTCGGGCACCAGCGGGCAGCCCAAGGGCGCCATGAACCTTCAGGGCAACATCACCTACAACGCGGAACGCCAGCGCACCGGCCACCCCCTCGCCGAGGGCGCCACCTACTTCGCGCTCGCGCCCCTGTTCCACATCACCGGCATGGTCTGCCAGCTCGCCACCTGCCTGGGCAACGCCGGCACCCTCGTCCTCGCCTACCGCTTCGACGCGGGCGTCGTCCTGGACGCCTTCGCCGAGCACCGGCCCGCCTACACCGTCGGCCCGTCCACCGCCTTCATGGCGCTCGCGGCCCACCCGGCGGTCACCCGCGACCACTTCGCGTCGTTCCAGCTCATCTCGTCGGGCGGCGCGCCCCTGCCGCCGGCCCTGGTGGAGAAGTTCCGGGCGGGCTTCGGCCCGTACATCCGCAACGGCTACGGCCTCACCGAGTGCACCGCGCCCTGCGCCTCCGTGCCCCCGGAGCACGAGGCGCCCGTCGACCCGGTGTCCGGCACCCTCTCGGTCGGCGTGCCCGGCCCCGAGACGGTCGTCCGGATCATCGACGAGAAGGGCCAGGACGTGCCCTTCGGCGAGCAGGGCGAGATCGCGGTCAGCGGCCCCCAGGTCGTGCCCGGCTACTGGCGCCGCCCCGAGGCCACCGAAGAGGGCTTTCCCGGCGGTGAACTGCGTACCGGCGACATCGGATTCATGGACAGCGGCGGCTGGCTGTATGTCGTCGACCGCAAGAAGGACATGATCAACGCGTCCGGGTTCAAGGTCTGGCCGCGCGAGGTCGAGGACGTCCTCTACACCCACCCCGCCGTCCGCGAGGCCGCCGTCGTGGGCGTGCCCGACACCTATCGGGGCGAGTCCGTGAAGGCCTACGTCAGCCTCCGGCCGGGCACGACCGTGGAGCCGGGCGAGCTCGGCGCGTACTGCAAGGAACGCCTTGCCGCGTACAAGTACCCGCGGGAGGTCGAGGTCCTGCCGGAACTGCCGAAGACCACGAGTGGGAAGATCCTCCGGCGGGAACTGCGTTCCCAGTAAGCGTTTGTGCGAAGCGGTTGCACGAAGCGTCTGTACGAAAGGAAGGTGGCGGCAGTGGCCAGAGCAGCGCAAGCCAAAGCAACGGAGCCGGACAGCACGCCCGTCCCGCAGCGACTCCTGGCCACCGCCACCCGGCTCTTCGCCGAGCAGGGCTACGACCGCACCTCGGTGCAGGAGATCGTCGAGGCGGCAGGCGTCACCAAGGGGGCCCTGTACCACTACTTCGGCTCCAAGGAAGACCTGCTGCACGAGGTCTACGCGCGCGTGCTGCGCGTTCAGCAGGAGCGCCTCGACGCGGTCGCGGGCGGGGACGACCCGGTCGAAAAGCGGCTGCGGGACGCGGCAGCGGACGTCGTGGTCACCACCATCGACCACCTCGACGACGCGTCGATCTTCTTCCGCTCCATGCACCACCTGAGCCCGGAGAAGAACAAGCAGGTGCGCGCCGAGCGCCGCCGCTATCACGAGCGGTTCCGCGCGCTGATCGAGGAGGGCCAGAAGACCGGCGTCTTCTCCACCGCGACGCCGGCCGACCTGGTGGTGGACTACCACTTCGGCTCCGTCCACCACCTGTCGACGTGGTACCGGCCCGACGGGCCGCTCACGCCCGAGGAACTGGCCGACCACCTGGCGGACCTGCTCCTTCGGGCGCTGCGCCCGTAGACCCGCGAGAAAGGCCCGGACCCCCCATGGGGTCCGGGCCTTCGACGCGAGCGATCAGCCGAGCGGCAGCGCCTTGCGGCCCCAGGTCTCGTTGGTGACGACCGCGAACGAGGTGTACCAGGCGGCCACCGCACAGATCAGGCCGAGCCAGCCGCCGATGTGGCCGAGCGCGGTGGTCTGCGTCAGGTCGCCAAGCGCGAGGAACAGGAACGTAAGGGTCAGCGAGACGAAGACGATTCGGTGCGCGAGGTCCAGCTTCATGGCGGCCACGGTCATGTACAGCGTGAAGACGAACCAGGCGATCAGGAAGAGCCCGGTCGCGAGGTGGGCGTCGGCCGCGGGCAGGCCGGGCACGACGAACTTCACGTAACCCGCGAAGGCCATCCAGAACGCGCCGTACGAGACGAACGCGGTGGTGGCGAAGGTGTTGCCGCGGCGGAACTCGAAGAGACCGGCGACGAACTGCGCGAGCCCGCCGTAGAACAGGGCGAGCGGCAGCACGACGGCGCTGAGCGCCGCATTCGAGATCAGCCCCGAGTTGAACATGCTGAGCACGAACGTGGTCGTCGCGAAGGCCGCGAGACCGAGCGGGCCGGGGTTGCCGAGCTTCGGCGCGGGCGCGGCCACGACGGCCGGAGCGGGAGCCGCGGCGGGCGCTTCGGCGCGGGCCGCAGCGCAGGAAGAGGGTGCTTCAAGCAGGGCGCTGGACATGGCAGAGGGGACACTTTCACTCGACGACCTTCCAACGTTACGCAGGCCGCCGGAGCACACCCGCACGGCGAAGGGCCCGTCTCCCCGGGCTTGAGTCGCCAGGAAGACGGGCCCTAAGTCCCGAAAGGCCGGTCAGAGGTACTGCTGCCGGGCTCAGCGGCGCTGCTCGCCGGGCTCAGCGATGCAGCTCGGCGGGCTCAGCGATGCCGCTGTACTGCTCGCCGGGCGAAGCGGTACCGCTCGCCGGTCAGAGGTACTGCTTGATCTCCCGCCGCGCCAGCGACCGCTGATGCACCTCGTCAGGACCGTCCGCCAGCTTCAGCGTCCGCGCCCCCGCCCACAGTTCGGCCAGCGGGAAGTCCTGGCTCACCCCACCCGCACCGTGCAGCTGCACCGCACGGTCGATGATGTCGACGACCGTACGCGGCGTAGCGATCTTGATGGCCTGGATCTCGGTGTGCGCGCCCCTGTTGCCGACGGTGTCCATCAGCCAGGCGGTCTTCAGGACGAGGAGCCGCAGCTGCTCCACCGCCACCCGGGCATCCGCGATCCACGTCTGCACGACGCCCTGCTGGGCGAGGGACTTGCCGAAGGCCGTACGCGACACCGCTCGCCTGCACATCAGCTCGATGGCCCGCTCCGCCATGCCGATCAGCCGCATGCAGTGATGGATCCGGCCCGGACCGAGCCTCGCCTGGGCGATGGCGAAGCCGCCGCCCTCCTCGCCGATCAGGTTGGTCACCGGCACCCTGACCTGGTCGAAGACGACCTCCGCGTGCCCGCCGTGCCAGTGGTCCTCGTACCCGTACACGGTCATCGCGCGCTTCACGGTGAGACCCGGGGTGTCCCGAGGCACCAGCACCATCGACTGCTGACGGCGCACATCGGCGCCGTCCGGGTCGGTCTTGCCCATCACGATGAAGATCTTGCAGTGCGGGTTCATCGCGCCGGAGATATACCACTTGCGGCCGGTGATGACGTACTCGTCACCTTCGCGCTCGATCCGGGTCTCGATGTTCGTCGCGTCCGACGAGGCGACCTCGGGTTCGGTCATGGCGAACGCCGACCGGATCTCGCCCGCGAGCAGCGGCTCCAGCCACTGCTTCTGCTGCTGCTCGTTGCCGAACTGGGCGAGGACCTCCATGTTCCCGGTGTCCGGCGCCGCACAGTTCAGTGCGGTCGGCGCCAACTGCGGGGCGCGCCCGGTGATTTCGGCGAGCGGCGCGTACTGCAGGTTCGTCAGCCCCGCGCCGTGCTCGGCATCGGGCAGGAAGAGGTTCCACAGCCCCTGCCGGCGCGCCTCCGCCTTGAGGTCCTCGACGATCTGCGGGGTGTCCCAGGGCGAGTCGAGGAGGGCGTGCTGCTCGTGCATCACGGCCTGCGCCGGATAGACGTACTCGTCCATGAAGGCCAGGAGCTTGGTGCGCAGTTCTTCGGTACGTGCGTCGAAAGCGAAGTCCATGAGCGGGGGTCAGCCTTCCTGGAGGGTGGTCAGACCGTGGTCGATGAAGACGGGGACGAGCTCGCCGATGTGGTCGAAGCCGGGGCCGACCGTCTGGCCGAGCGTGTAGCGGTAGTGGATGCCCTCGAGGATCACGGCGAGCTTGAACCAGGCGAACGCCGTGTACCAGGAGACGGCCGAGACGTCCCGGCCCGAGCGGGCCGCGTACCGCTCGATCAGCTCCTGAGGTGAGGGGTGGCCGGGGGCCGAAGCGGTCGTGCTGATAGGCGAGTTCGGGATCTCCAGCTTGGCGCTGTACATCACGATCAGGCCGAGGTCGGTCAGCGGATCGCCGAGCGTCGACATCTCCCAGTCGAGGACGGCCCGGATGCGGTCGTCGTCGCCGATCAGGACGTTGTCGAGCCGGTAGTCGCCGTGCACGACGGTCGGCGCGGGGGACTGCGGCAGGGAACGGCCGAGTGCCGCGTGCAGCTCGTCGATCCCGGCGAGCTCGCGGTTGCGCGAGGCGTCCAACTGCTTGCCCCAGCGCTGAAGTTGCCGGTCCAGGAAGCCCTCGGGCCGGCCGAAGTCGCCGAGGCCGACCGCCGCCGGGTCGACCGCGTGCAGGTCGACCAGCGTGTCCACGAGGTTGAGGCAGGCGTCACGGGTGCGCTCGGGGCCGATCGCGTCGAGCTCCTGGGCGGTGCGGTACGGGGTGCCGTCCACGAACTCCATGACGTAGAACGGCGACCCGATCACCGACTCGTCCTCGCAAAGGAGCACCGTGGTCGGCACCGGCACCGCCGTGTCGCGCAGGGAGCTGATCACGCGGTGCTCGCGCTTCATGTCGTGCGCCGTGGCCAGGACGTGCCCCAGCGGCGGGCGCCGCACCACCCAGCGGGAGACCCCGTCGGTCACGGCGTACGTCAGGTTCGACCGCCCGCCCTGGATCAGCCGGGCCTCGAGCGGCCCGCGCACCAGACCGGGCCGCTCGGCGTCGAGATGGCCGCGCAAACGGTCCAGGTCGAGACCCGGGGGCTGCTCTGAGCTCATACTTCGCTCCTCGTGTCGGTCACTGAGAAGTATGATGCCGACCAGTCGGTATGCCGTCCAGTGCGGGAACGGAAAGTGATCGGATTCTCGCCCCCTCCGCAGGCGGAATCAGCCGGAATCGGCGGTCGGGCCCTCGAACCCTCGAACCGTCGAGCGGGAGCGGGAGCGGGAGCCGGAGCCGGAGGTCAGGCGTGGCAGGCCACCATCTCCCCGCCGTTCATCACCGCCATGTCCCCGAACGCCTGGGCCGCGTCGAGCCGCACCCCCTCGGGCCGCCCGTCCAGCTCCGCGTACGCCCGATGCAGGTTCGCCACGAACCGCTCGCTCTCCTGCCACTTGCCGAACTCGCCCAGATCGGTGGCCTGCGCCGCCTCCAGTGGAGTGCGGCCCGCGGCGTGCGCCTCCTGGGCGGTGTCCGCGACGAAGCGGAGATAGCGCTCCGTGCGGTCGTACGCGGACGGGTCGGTCACCGGGCCGTGGCCGGGCACGACCACGCGGGCGTCCAGCTCGCGCAGCAGGTCGAGGGCGCGCAGCGAGCCGCTGACCGAGCCCATCAGGAGGAACGGCGTACCGCCCTCGAAGATCAGGTCGCCGGTGAACAGGATGCGCTGCTCGGGCAGCCACACCACCGAGTCGCCGGTCGTGTGCGCGACGCCGCCGGGGTGGATCACCTGCGTCTCGATGTCGCCGGTGTGCAGGGTGAGGCGGTCGGTGTACGTGAGGTCGGCGGCCTTGGTGCGGATGTCGCCGAAGTCGGTCTGGGGCCACAGGAGATGGAGCTGGAGGCCGGCGTCGAGCACCTCGCGGCGGCAGCTCTCGTGCGACACGATCGTCGCTTGCGGCGCGAACACCGCGTTGCCGTAGGTGTGGTCCCCGTGGTGATGCGTGTTCACGACGATGCCGGGCGGCGCGGCGCCCGTGGCCAGCAACGCCTCGCGCAGTGCGTGGGTGCGGCGCTCGGTGGCGGCGGTGTCGATGAGCAGGGTCTTCGGCCCGTCGCTGACGAAGCCCGCGTTGTTCAGGCACCAGCCGCCGTCGGGCTGGACGTAGGCGTGCACGCCGGGCGCGAGTTCGGTGGCGTACGGCTCTGCAGCGGACATGACGTTCCCCCGAAATCCTTGTCCTGACCTGTGGTTCTGACTTGTGGTCCTGACTACCGCGTCAGATCTTGCCAGTCGGGGTGGATTCGGGGGAAGTCGAGGGTGTGCGGGGCGAGTTAGTGGTCGTCCCAGTGCCCGTCGTGCTCGGCGTGCCGGTGTCCGTCGTGCACGTAGTCGACGTGGTCGCCGTGCGGGACGGCCTCGTGCCCGCAGTCCGCGCCGTGCTCGTGCGCGTGCCCGTCGTGCGCGACGTGCGCGCTCGGCTCGCACTCGTCCCAGTGCCCGGAGTGCTGCCGGTGCAGATGCCCGTCGTGCGCGTAGTCCACGTGGTCGCCGTGCGGCACCTCGGGGTGACCGCACGCCGGGCCGTGGGCGTGCTCGTGGGTGGGGTGCTCCTGGTGGAGGGTGGTCATGCTGCTCACCTTCGGGGGTGCTGGGGACTGACCACCTCAAGCTAGTCCGAAATGCCCATATTTTTGGGGAGTGGCGCTCGAAAATCGTGTGACCAGGAGGTGCTGCGAGTGCTGGAGTTGCTGTCATGTCTACGTCGCCGACGCCGCCCCAGCCGTACCGGTGGACGCTCTCCTCCTACGGAGGTGGGCGGCCCGACCGGACCGGAGTACTGCCCGAACCGCCCGCCCGTGCCGACGACGGGACGCCGGGCGAGTGGTACGTCGATGAACTCACCGCCTGCACCGCCAAGGTCCTTGCCCGCGCGGGCGGCGCCGACCTCTGCTTCCTCGGCCGTTCCCTGGACGGCATGTACGACCTGCTGACCGGCGCCCTCGAATACGCCTCCTGGCCGGGACGGCTGCACCGGCTGCCCGTGTCGTGCCTCGACGACGAGGCATGGACGCCCGCCGTGCGGCGCCGTTTCCGGGAGCATCTGGCGGCCGTGGGCCTGGAGCCGTCCGCGCTGGCCCGCCGCAAGCGGCCCATCGCCCTGGTGGACGTGGTCTTCTGGGGCCGCAGCTTCAGCACGCTGCACCGCAATCTCGCCGCCTGGATCGAGGAAAGCCGCGAGCCCTGGCCGGTGATCCGCCGCAAGCTGCGCTACGTCGGGGTGACCAGTCGCGGCAAACCGAGCCCGAAGCACGAGCGTTGGCAGCAGTCCGAGGCCTGGGTGCGCAGCCTGCCCGCCGGACACGTCGTCAACGTGTCCATCGATTCCGGGATGTGGGGCGTCATGGCCGACCACGAGCCGAAGCTGACCCGGTCGTTCCCGCACTGGCTGTGGCATGACATCGAGGCTCCCGTGGTGGAGCGGCACGCGAAGGTGGCGCCTGCCCTCAACCGGGCCAAGGCCCTGGTGGCCGCCGGCCGCACCCACGAAGTCCGCGACGAGCTCGTGCGCCTGATGGCCCGCGAACCGGGCTTCGCCGACCGCGAGGTGCGCGCCCTCGCCGGGGCGATACGGGGCTGACCGCCCGCGCGACCGCCGGGCCGACGCCGCCGGCTCAACTGCTGAGCGGGCCCCGCATGCTCAACCGCCGGCCCGGCCCCGCCCGCTCACCCCACCACCGCCACGGCGAACACCGCGAGCCCGATCGTGCAGCCCACGACGCCCGTGGCCGTCCGCAGCGTCATGGTGCGCGGCCGGGGCACCGAAAGGGCGCTGATCCGGTGGTGGGCGAGGAGCAGGAACGCCAGCCAGAGCAGCAACGAGAGCGCCGCACCGAGCAGTCCCAGCGGGCCGGCCCCGTGCCGCAGCGCCTGCTTGCCCGCGAGTACCGCCGCCACTGTGCACGACAGCGTCGTACGCCGCCAGGCCAGGCGGGTCCGCTCCGGCTGCAGCCCCGGATCCCGCGCGACCACCGGCTCAGCCGCCATCGGCCCAGCCGAACACCACCACGACCACCATGATCAACGCGACCACGCCCACGGCCAGACTGAGCAGCGCCGGAAAGCGCGACACCGGCAGGTCCTCGCCCCGCCGCATGGCCAACTCGCAGCGCACCCAGTGGTTCACGGCCCGCAGCGAGCACAGGGCGCCGACCGCGAGCAGCGCGATCGCGAGCCCCGCCCGCCAGCCCCAGCGCAGATCGGGCAGAAACTGATCCACGGCGAAGCCGCCGCCCACCAGGGCGAGCGCGGTCCGCACCCAGGCGAGGAAGGTGCGCTCGTTGGCGAGCGAGAACCGATAGTCGGGGGTGTCGCCCTCCTCGCGGATGCGGCGGGGCGCCAACCAGAGGCGCAGCGACTCAAGGAACCCGATCACGGCCCGCACCCTACCCACATCCAGCTCCTGAGGCGTTCGAGGAGCGGGGCCCCGGGGCGGCGCACCGTAGCGATCGGCAGGTCCGGCTCAGCCCGCAGGATCCTCCCGGAACAGCTTCAGCCGCTCGTACGCCGCCAGCCCGTCCGGCGTCCACTCCCACTCGCCGAGCCGCCGCTCCAGCTCCGCCTCCGTGAGGAACCCGTGCCAGGCGACCTCCGCCACCTGAGGCTCGACGGGGAGGTCGCAGCGCACCTCGTAGACGTACGACCACCAGCCCTGCCCGTCCGCCTCGTACAGGAACTTGAACAGGGGCGTGGGCTGCGGGAGTCCGCTCACCCCCAGCTCCTCCTCGGCCTCGCGCAGCGCCGCCGTGTCGTAGCTCTCGCCGGTCCCCACCACGCCGCCCACGAACATGTCGTACAGCGACGGGAAGACCAGCTTGTGGGCCGTCCTGCGGTGCACGAATATCCGGCCCTCGCCGTCCCGGGCGAGGATGAAGGCGCACCGGTGGCGCAGCCCCAGGCGGTAGGCCTCACCGCGGGGCGACTGGCCGATGACGCGGTCCTGCTCGTCGACGATGTCCAGGATTTCGTCGGCGTTCAGCCCCTCGCCCGGCCCCTCAGGGGCGTGGGCGTCGTTCGTCGAGTCCGGTGTGCTCATGCGCCTCATCCAACCAGGCACCACTGACAACGACCCGCTCGCGCGGACCGCACCCGGTGGGCATCGCCGGATGCCGGCCGAGCAGCACGATGCCGGCCACGATCGCCGCAAGGCCCGCCGCCTCCCAGGTCAGGGCCACCGTGTCGGTGCGCAGCCGGTCGCCCAGGAAGCCGACCCCGCAGACGATCCCGGCCAGCGGCTGCGCGGCGGTCAGGGCGGGCAGGGAGCTGCGCAGCGGGGCCATCTCGAAGGCGCTCTGCACGAGCACAAGGCCGGTGACGCCGAGCGCGAGCACCGCGTACGGCTGCCACGACGACACCAGCGCGAACCAGCCGTCCGCCGTCAGCCGCTGCCCGGTGATCCGCGTGAACGCGTCCTGCAACCCGTAGAGCAGCCCGGCAGCGAGCCCGAGCAGCGTGGGCCCCGCACTCAGCCGCAACCGTCTCGCCACCACCGTGAGCAGCAGCGCCGCACCCACCACCACGCCCACGATCAGCCAGTGCCGCAACGGATGTGCCCCGCTGCGTCCGCCGTGCGGTTCACCGGCCACGATGAAGGCCGTGACACCGCCCGCGAGCAGCAGCAGCCCGCCCCAGCCCTGCCGTCCGAGCGCCTGTCGGGTCAGCCTGCGCGACAGCGCCATGGCGAACAGCAGGTTCGTCGCGAGCAGCGGCTCGACCAGGGACACCTCGCCCCGGCCGAGCGCCAGCGCGCCGAGCGCCATCCCGCAGGCGCCGAGTCCGATGCCCGCGAGCCAGCGCGGCACCCGGACCAGGTCCAGGAGCAGCCGGGGGGAGAGGAAGTCGTCCAGAGGCGCGTGCCGGGCGGCGCTCTGCTGGAGGACGAAGCCGAGGCCGAGGCAGCAGGCCGCGCCCACGGCGAGGACGAAGACGAGCACGGTCACGTGGCAGACCTCAAGACCGGTCGGGCGAAGGGGACTTGACCGACCATAGCGAGCCGCCTTCTTGATCGCCTCTTGGCGGCCGCCGTACGGGCCGACCGCCCGGCGGGGCGCGAGGCTGGCCGCGCGTGGGCGTGCAGGTCGGCGAGCGGGGCCCGGCTGCCCGGAGGCGGACGGTCCCTGGCGCGCGTGGCCGAACTCACGCCAGGCGCCCGGGCGCACGCCCCCTGAACCCGATCTTCACTGCGCCCGCCCCACCGGAAGGTTGACGCACCGCCGCCGGGTCCCGAAGATGCAGACTCACCAGTAGCTTCGGCAGCAGCCCCCGGGCCTGGGGCGCTTCCGAAGCGCCTCGGGCCCCGACAGGACGGATGACCATGGCGTACGACGCTGATGTGATCGTGATCGGGGCCGGCCTCGCCGGACTGGTGGCCACCGCGGAACTCGTGGACGCGGGCCGCAAGGTGATCCTGCTCGACCAGGAACCCGAGCAGTCGATCGGCGGCCAGGCGCACTGGTCCTTCGGCGGCCTCTTCTTCGTCGACTCGCCCGAACAGCGCCGGCTGCGGATTAAGGACACCAAGGAGCTCGCCCTCCAGGACTGGATGGGCACGGCCGCCTTCGACCGCGAGGAGGACCACTGGCCGCGCAAGTGGGCCGAGGCGTACGTCGACTTCGCGGCCGGTGAGAAGCGGTCCTGGCTGTACGGCCAGGGAGTCAGGTTCTTCCCGGTCGTCGGCTGGGCCGAGCGCGGCGGATACGACGCCACCGGGCACGGCAACTCGGTGCCGCGCTTCCACATCACCTGGGGAACCGGGCCCGGCCTGGTCGCCCCCTTCGAGCGCCGGGTCCGCGAGGGCGTCGCGCGCGGCCTGGTCCAGCTGAAGTTCCGGCACCGCGTCACCGGCCTCACCCGCACCGACGGGACCCTCGACACCGTCACCGGCGAAATCCTCGAACCGTCCTCGATCGAGCGCGGCCAGGGCAGCTCCCGCGCCGTCACCGGCGCCTTCGAGCTCAAGGCCCAGGCGGTGATCGTCACTTCGGGCGGCATCGGCGGCAACCACGATCTCGTACGCGCCAACTGGCCCGAGCGACTGGGCACTCCGCCGGAGAAGATGCTCTCCGGCGTCCCCGCACACGTCGACGGCCTGATGCTCGGCATCGCGGGGGAGGCGGGCGGCCGCCTCATCAACGGCGACCGGATGTGGCACTACACCGAGGGCATCGAGAACTGGAACCCCATCTGGAACAAGCACGGCATCCGCATCCTGCCCGGCCCGTCCTCCCTCTGGCTGGACGCCCGCGGCAAGCGCCTGCCGGTCCCGCTGTTCCCCGGCTTCGACACGCTCGGCACACTCGACCACATCATGCACTCCGGGCACGACTACACCTGGTTCGTGCTCAACCAGCGCATCATCGGCAAGGAGTTCACGCTCTCCGGCTCCGAGCAGAACCCCGACCTGACCGGCAAGTCCGTACGCGGCGTCATCGACCGCGCGCGAGCCGATGTCCCCGGCCCGGTCAAGGCGTTCATGGACAACGGCAACGACTTCATCGTCGAGAACGACCTCACCTCCCTGGTCCGCCGCATGAACGCGCTCACCAAGGAGCCCCTCATCGACGAGGCCGAGCTGCGCCGCGAGATCACCGCGCGCGACCGGGAGATCGCCAACCCCTTCACCAAGGACCTGCAGATCACCGCGATGCGCGGCTCCCGCAAGTTCCTCGGCGACAAGCTCATCCGCACGGCCGCCCCGCACCGCATCCTCGACCCGAAGGCGGGCCCGCTGATCGCGGTCCGGCTCAACATCCTCACCCGCAAGAGCCTCGGCGGCCTGGAGACGGACCTGACCTCGCGAGTCCTCGCCGACGGCGGCGAGCCGCTTCCCGGCATGTACGCGGCCGGGGAGGCGGCGGGCTTCGGCGGCGGCGGTGTGCACGGCTACCGCTCGCTGGAGGGCACCTTCCTCGGCGGCTGCATCTTCTCGGGGCGCGCGGCGGGCCGGGCGGCGGCGAAGGCGGTCGGCTGACCCTCCGGGCTCATCCGGGCTCAGGCAAGGCGTTCGGTGACGCGGAAGCGTTCGGCGACGACCGGGGTGTCGTCGCCGACCGTGAACGCCGGATCGCCGAGGACCTCCCGCAACTCCGCCCCGTGCCAGAACTCCTCGTGCACCGCGCGCCATTGGGCCACAGTCGTATGACCTTCGCCCTCGTCCACGGCGTGCCGCAGGCCGACCTCGGCGAGGGGCAGCACCCGCACCTCGGTCGTCTCGACGACCGCGACCGGACGGCCGGCGGAGTCGATGAGCGCGAATCGCTCACCCGCGCGGGGCAGCGGTTCCTTCTCCGCCTCGTACGCGGCGAGCAGTCCGGTGGTCGAGGTCTTCGCGCCGGAGAGCACCGCGGCCACCAGACGGTCGCGCAGCGGCCCGGGGAAGGCGAGCTCGAAGGGCGGCAGGTCGGACGGGAGAGTCATGCGGCAGAGCGTAGTTCGGAACCCGCGCGGGTCCCACGTGGTGAAAACCGTGACCCGCGCGGGTCCCACGAGACGAAAACCGTGACCCGCGCGGGATGACGAAAGTCTGACGTCCCCTCGCGGCCCCTGGCCGAGTCAGGCCCCAAGTGCTCGAATCGGAACGTGACCTCACCACCGCCCGACCCCGCACCACCCGAAGACGCTTCCGAAGGTGCTTCCGAAGACACCCGGGGCACCCCTGTCGGCCGCCGCCTGATCCTCGGCATGCTCGGCCTCGGAGCCGCGGGAGTGGCCGCGGCCCCGATCCTCCAGCGAGGCGTCGAGGCCGTGGCCAAGAAGGACCCCACGGGCCTCACCGACGTCCTCCCCGCGGGCGGCGGCTTCCGGTACTACTCGGTCGCGGCATCCGTCCCGCGCAAGAACGCGGACACCTATCGCCTCACCGTCGACGGCCTGGTCGACCGCCCCGGCGCCTACACCCTGGCCGACCTGCGGGCGCTGCCCCAGACCCGGATCGTCCGCGACGTCCAGTGCGTCACCGGCTGGCGGGTCCCGGACACGCCTTTCGAGGGCGTACGCCTGTCCGCACTCCTGGACGCCGCCGGTGTGCGTTCCACTGCCCGAGCGGTCCGCTTCACCTGCTTCGACGGTACGTACAGCGAAAGCCTCACCCTCCAACAAGCGCGCCGCAAGGACGTGTTGGTGGCCCTGCGCATGCAGGACAAGCCGCTCGGCCACGACCACGGCGGCCCCGCGCGCCTCTATGTCGCGCCCATGTACTTCTACAAGTCGGCGAAGTGGCTCTCCGGGATCACCCTCACCTCCGAGGTGCGGCCCGGCTACTGGGAGGAGCGAGGCTATGACGTCGATGCCTGGGTCGGCCGGTCCAACGGCCGCGACGACAACCCCACCGTCTGAAGTGCGGCCGCGCGTGCGGAGGTTCAGCCGTGCGGAACGCTGGGTGCACCGCACGACGGCAGCCCTGATGCTGACCTGCCTGTTCTCGGCCGCCTGCCTGTACGTCCCGCAACTCGCCCAACTGGTGGGCCGCCGCTACTTCGTGGTCACGGTCCACGAGTGGTCGGGCCTGCTCCTGCCCGCACCCTTCCTCCTCGGCCTCGCCTCCCGCGCCTTCCGCGCCGACCTCCGCCGCCTCAACCGCTTCGGCCCGCACGACCGCGTGTGGCTCCGCTCGGCCCTGCGCCGCGACCAAGGGCCGCGTCCCGCGGGGAAGTTCAACGCAGGACAGAAGTCGTACGCGTCCTGGCTGGCCGGCGCGACCCTGGTGATGCTGGCCACGGGTCTGCTCATGTGGTTCACCCACGTCGCCCCCTTGTCCTGGCGCACGGGCTCGACCTTCGTCCACGACTGGCTGGCGCTGGCGATCGCGGTGGTCCTGGCGGGCCACATCGGCATGGCGCTGGGGTCGCCGGAGGCGCGGCGCGGCATGCGAACGGGGCAGGTGGACCGTTCCTGGGCAGACCGGGAACACCCGCTGTGGCGGCCCTGAACCAACCAGCCCGTCCGGCGTTTGAGGACAGAGGCCGAAGGCCGATCCGGGGGTCTAGGGGCGGAGCCCCAGGCTGTCCGCAGGACTTTCGGGAAGGGGCGGGGAGGGGAAAATCAAACGTCCCGCAGAGCGCCGACCACTACGGCCACAATCTCCTCCGGCGCCGGCGCGACATCCACCACAACCCCCACCTCATCCGAACCCAACGGCTCCAGCGTCGCAAACTGCGAATCCACCAGCGAGCCGGGCATGAAGTGCCCGACCCGAGCCTCCTGCCGAGCCCCGATCAACTCCCGCGACCCGGCCAGATGCACAAACACAAGCCCCGGCGCAGCCGAGCGCAACCGATCCCGATACACCCGCTTCAGAGCAGAGCAACTGATCACCCCGCCCACCCCCTCCCGTGAAGCGGCCGCACACCATTCCCCGACCCGATCAAGCCAAGGCCACCGATCCTCATCGGTAAGCGGAGTCCCGGACGCCATCTTCGCCACGTTCTGCGGGGAGTGGAGGGAATCCCCCTCCGCATACGCCACACCCAGCCGGGAAGCGATGAGCCGCCCCACCGTGGACTTCCCCGTCCCGGTCACGCCCATGACCACCAAGACCCGGCCGTCAGCCACCGCTCCACACCCTCTTCCTCGCAAAACCGCACGTCACGCCCATGATGCCGGATCAGGTCAGGGTGGCCGGGAAGGCCCTTGGGCCCGCACAAGCACATGACACAGGCTCGGGACGCGGCGCAGGGGGCGCCGCCCCGCACGGCGGGGACAGCACCAGAAAGGCCTGACTCGTGAAGTTCAGCTATGTCATGCTGCCCGACTACCCGCTCACCGAGTCCCTCGCCTCGATCAGGCTCGCCGACGAGCTCGGCTTCCACGCCTGCTACGCCGCCGACGAGACCTGGCACAAGGACATGTGGCTGCTCTTCGCCGCGGCGGCCCGCGAGACCCACAACATCCGCTTCGGCCCCAGCCTCTCCTCGGTGGTCCTGCGTGAGCCGACGCTGATAGCCCAGGCCCTCGCCACCCTCGACGAGCTCTCCGACGGCCGCGCCGAAGGCGTCCTGTCCAGCGGCAACTTCGGCCTCCTCGCCCAGTACGGCATGGACTGGACCCGCCAGAAGCCGCTGTCCCGCACCAAGGAGGCCCTGCACGTGGTCCGCACCCTCCTGGACGACGGCGCGATCACATACGACGGTGAATTCTTCACGTACGACGGCCTGTTCACCTTCGCCCGCCCCGTCCAGGACCACCTGCCGCTCAAGCTGGGTGCGATGCGCGGCCCCAAGTCCTTCGAGGCGGCCGGGGAGTTGTCGGACGGCTGCCACCACGCGCTGAGCTACACGAAGGAGGCGTACGACTACGCGGTCGAGCACATCCGCATCGGCGCCGAGCGGGCCGGCAAGAACTACCGGGACCTCGACATCGGCGCCTGGGTCGTCTTCGCCACCGGCCCCGACTCCGCGAAGGCCAAAGAGGCCGCCCGCTCCATGGTCGGCATCTACGCCTCGTCGATGCCCGAGGAGCAGCTGCGCCGCAACGGCGTCGACCCCGCCGAACTCAAGCCCGTGATCGACGCGATCGGCGCCGGCGATCTGGCCCGCGGCATCGAGCTCACCTCGCCGGAGGTCGCCGAGAAGCTCTCCGTCTCCGGCACCCCCGAGGAGTGCCTGGAGAAGATCCGCCGCGACATCGAGCCCAGCGGCGTCAACCACATGATCTGCGCGATCACCGACCGCAGCCTCGTGCACGCCTTCACCGGTCGCGACCTCGAAGGGGTCGCCGATGTGGACACCCAGCTCCGCCTGATCCACGACAAGATCATGCCGAGCTGGGCCTGAAGGGTCTCAGCGGCTGAGTGGCTCACGTAGCCCCTGACCTGCGATGTGAGCCAGGTCACCGATGGGCGTACGGCGGAATTCGAGCCTCCGACGTATGGCGCTTACATGCATCTTCGCGGACGTACGCCTATCGGTGACATAAGCGCCGCGCACTACACCAGACGCAGTACGTCGGTCCAGTCACTGGGCAGGATCAGATCGCGGCTGTGCGCCTGGAACATGGAAGGGCACTCCCCGGCTATCCCCTGGATCCAACTCCTGCCGGGGCTTCGTCCTGCCTATTTCTCCTATGGAAGCTTGGTTCCAGGTGGCTACATTCCTTTACCGGCTCGGCCGAGGCGCGTTCCGGCGCCGCGGCCTGGTCGCCCTGCTCTGGGTGGCCATAATCGTGGGCATCGGCGGCGCCGCATCTGTCGCGCCCGCCGCGCCCGAAGACTCCTTCTCCATGCCCGGCACCGAGTCGCAGAAGGCCTTCGACCTGCTGGCCGAGCGCTTCCCGGGCCAGGCCTCCGACGGTGCCACGGCCCGTGTGGTGATCAAGGCCCCCGAGGGCGAGAAGCTCACCGACGCCGCCGGCAAGGCGCACGTCAAGGATCTGCTCGCCGACCTCGGCGACAACCCGCAGGTCAAGGAGGTCGCCAACCCCTTCGAGGCCAATGCCGTCAGCAAGGACGGCTCGACCGCGTACGCCTCCGTGTCGTACAAGGTCAACGCCCAGGAGCTGACCGACAAGGCCCGTGACGCGCTCACCAAGGCCACCGACGACGCCCGCAGCGACGGCTACACCATCGAGACCGGCGGCGACGCCCTCATGGCGGAGCCCGAGATGGGCGGCACCGCCGAGATGATCGGCATGGGCGTCGCGCTCGTCGTCCTGGTCCTCACCTTCGGCTCGCTGATCGCGGCCGGCATGCCGCTGATCTCCGCGATCATCGGTGTCGGTATCGGCACCTCAGCCATCGCGGCACTCGGCTCCGCCCTCGGCCTGTCCGCCACCACGGGCACGCTCGCCTCGATGATCGGCCTCGCGGTCGCCATCGACTACGCGCTGTTCATCATCGCCCGCTTCCGGGCCGAGATCGCCGAGGGCCGTGCACCCGACGAGGCCGCGGGCCGTGCTGTCGGAACCGCCGGTTCCGCCGTGGTGTTCGCCGGTCTGACCGTGATCGTCGCCCTCGCTGGCCTCTCGGTCGTCAACATCCCGATCCTCACGAAGATGGGCCTGGCCGCCGCGGCCACCGTCGCTGTCGCCGTGATGATCGCGCTGACCCTCACCCCGGCGCTGCTCGGCATCATCGGCAGGTTCGCGCTGAGCCGCAAGGACCGCAAGGCCCGCAAGAACGGCACCGCGCCGAAGAACGCCGGCAAGCCCAAGCTCGGCACCCGCTGGGCCCAGTTCGTGCTGCGCCGCCCGGTGGCCGTGCTGATCACCGCGGTGCTCGGCCTCGGCATCATCGCCGTGCCGGTCTCCAGCCTCGAGCTCGGTCTGCCCGACGAGGGCAGCTCCGCGCCCGACTCCACGCAGCGCAAGGCCTACGACATCCTGTCGGACTCCTTCGGTGCCGGTTTCAACGGTCCGCTGAACGTCGTCGTCGACGCCAAGGGCACGGACGATCCGAAGGCCGCCGCCGAGGCGGTCGGCAAGAAGATCGACGACCAGAGCGAGGTCGCTGCCGTCAGCCCGGCCGTGTTCAACAAGGCCGGCGACACCGCCACCATCACCGTGATGCCGAAGACGGCGCCCGCCGACCCGGCCACCGAGACCCTGGTCCACGACCTGCGGGACCTGTCCGGTGACATCAAGGCCGAGACCGGCGCCGCCATGCTGGTCACCGGCACCACCGCCCTGAACATCGACTTCTCGCAGACGCTCAACGACGCCCTGCTGCCGTATCTCGCCCTGATCGTCGGTCTGGCGTTCATCCTGCTGATGCTGGTGTTCCGCTCGGTCCTGGTCCCGCTGAAGGCCGCCCTCGGCTTCCTTCTCTCGGTCCTCGCCGCGCTCGGCGCAGTCGTCGCGGTCTTCCAGTGGGGCTGGCTCGCCGACATCTTCGGCGTCGAGCAGCCGGGACCGATCATGTCGATGATGCCGATCTTCATGATCGGTGTGGTCTTCGGTCTGGCCATGGACTACGAGGTGTTCCTGGTGACGCGGATGCGCGAGGCCTATGTGCAGGGCGCCTCGCCCGCCGAGGCCATCACCACGGGCTTCACCCTCGGCGGCCGGGTCGTCGCGGCAGCGGCGATCATCATGATCAGCGTGTTCTCCGGCTTCATCCTGGAGACGAACGACATGGTCAAGATGATGGGCTTCGGCCTCGCGATCGCGGTCCTCTTCGACGCCTTCGTGGTCCGCATGGCCGTCGTGCCCGCGGTCCTCGCCCTGCTCGGCAACAAGGCCTGGTGGCTGCCGAAGTGGCTCGATCGCGTCCTTCCCAACGTGGACGTCGAGGGCGAGAAGCTGCACAAGCAGCTCGACGGGGACGACGACGGCCAAGCCCCTGCCCCGCAGGAGCGCGAGCCGGCCCCGGCCGGGGTCTGACCGGCCGGCACCACGTAACACCACCTGGCACCACCGCGCGGCCCCGGCGAACCGATCAGCTATCGGTTCGCCGGGGCCGCGCGCCGCAGTGCGCCCAGAACTTCCTCGAGCCGTCCCACCGGCACGTCCGGCAGCAGCATCCCGAGGGCGAGCGTGAGCTTGCCGAGCAGGAACGTCGTGTCGGGCGTCGTACGCACCAACTCCCGCACCACCTCGACATCCCCGGCCGCCACCGCCTCCAGGAACTGCGCGGCATCGGGCCCGGCACCCTCCTCGGTGAGCACATCGCGCTCCCCGTACGGCGTGCGGCGCGCGAAGTGCCGCAGCACCTGGTCGCCCGCCTCGGGCAGATAGGCCTTGCGTACGCCCTCGTTGGCGATCCAGCACAGCGCCGAGACAAGATCCGAGACGGCGTCCGCGTCCCCGTCCCGCGCGCCCTCGACCGCGGCGATCTCCGCGTCGTACGCCAGCTGATTGCCGTGCCGGAACGCCAGCAGCAGCCGCGCCGCCCGCGCCTTCGCCTCGGCCACCTGACTCGGGTCGCTATCGCCCGACTTGGGTATGGAACCACTCATATGGCCCGAGCCTACCGAGTCACGCGACCTGGCCCCTCAGGGGGATGTCCTGGTCGCTTACGCGGAAATCGCCGCTACTCCCCGATGTCCCCGTCGACGTACACCCACGCCCCGTCCACCCGCTCGAACCGGCTGTGCTCGTGCAGCGACCCCGGCCGCCCGCCCTCGGTGTAGCGCGCCCGGAACGTCACCGTGCCCGTGCGGTGAAAGGCGCTTCCCTCACCGGTGCCGAGAATCTCCAGGCCGGTCCAGCGCATCCCGCCGTCGAAGCCGATCCCCGGCGGCCGCGTCCGCGGATGCCAGGTGCGCAGCAGATACGCCTCGTCCTCGACGGCGAACGCGGCATAGCGCGACCGCATCAGCCCTTCGGGCGTCGCGGCGGCGGCCTGCCCGGAGTGCAGCCTTCCGCAGCACTGCGCATAGGTGGCGGGCAGCCCGCACGGGCAGGGCGAGGTCGGTTCGGTCGTACGACGAGACATACGGCCATTGTGCAGGCCGGGGGCGGTGCCCCCGGCGGCGCGTGCGTTGTCAGTGGGTGTCCGTACGATCATTCGTAGGCCTGGTTCCCCACGCTGTCCCGCACCCCTGGAGGCCGAACACCCATGTCCGATCAGCGAGTTGTCCTCGTCACCGGTGGCGGCACGGGCATCGGCGCGGCCACCGCGCGACTGCTCCGCAAGGAGGGCCACCAGGTCGTGATCTCCGGCCGCCGCCCCGAACCGCTGCGCCGCGTCGCGGAGGAGACCGGAGCCCTGGCCCACCCCTCGGACACCACCGACCCCGACGACGTACGCGCTCTCATCGAGGCGACCGTCGCCGCGTACGGACGCCTCGACGGGCTCGTCCTCAACGCAGGGGTGGGGCGCGGCGGGGGAGTCGGCGAGATATCCCTCGACGACTGGGAGTTGGTCCTGCGCACCAACCTGACCGGCCCGTTCCTGCTGCTGCGCGCCGCCCTGCCGCACCTGCTGGCGGCCCGCGGCTCGGTCGTGGCGGTCGCCTCGGCGTCCGCCCTGGTCTCCGGACCGGGGAGCGCGGCCTACGCCACCTCCAAGGCGGCGCTCCTGCAGCTGTGCCGCTCCCTCACCGTGGACTACGGCCCCCAGGGTCTGCGCGCCAACACCGTGTGCCCCAGCTGGATCCGCACCGAGATGGCCGACCGCCGCATGACCCGCTTCGCCGAACAGTCCCAACTGCCCGACAAGGAGGCCGCGTACGAGGAAGCCACCCGCCTCAACCCCACCCGCCGCCCCGGCGACCCGCAGGAGGTGGCGGAGGCCATCACCTGGCTCCTCTCGCCCGCCGCGTCCTTCGTGAACGGCGCGACCCTGACCGTCGACGGCGGTGCCACCACCCTCGACCCGGGCACGGCGGCCTTCGACTTCCGCATCGAGCCGCGCTGATCCAGGGCGCCGGTTCAGGGTTCAGGCGGTGGCGCGGAAGGTGCGCCGGTACGCCGCGGGGGAGACGCCGATCGCGGCCTGCAGATGCTGGCGCAGCGAGGTGCCGGTGCCGAAGCCCGCGCGGTGCGCGACGAGGTCGACGGGCCAGTCCGTGGTCTCCAGGAGGTGCCGGGCCCGCTCCACCCGCTGCTGCACCAGCCACACCCCGGGGCTGGTGCCGACCTCGTCCCGGAACCGCCGGGTGAAGGTCCGCAGGCTGACCTGGGCGTGTGCGGCCATGTCGGCGAGCGTGACGGGTTCGGCGAGGCGCTCCAGAATCCAGGCGCGGGTGGGCGAGGTGCCGCCGGCCGACGGCGGGGGTACGGGACGCCGGATGTACTGGGCCTGCCCGCCGTCGCGCCACGGCGGCACGATGCAGGACCGGCCCACCTCGTTGGCGACGTCGCTGCCATGGTCGCGACGTACGAGATGCAGACACAGATCGACCCCGGCTGCCACACCGGCCGAAGTCAGCACGTCACCGTCATCGACGAACAACACATCGGGATCGACCCGCACCTTGCCGAACAGCCGTTGCAGCGCCTCGGTTTCACGCCAGTGCGTGGTCGCCCGCCGATGGTCGAGCAGTCCGGCCGCGGCCAGCACGTAGGAGCCCGTACAGATCGCCACCATGCGGGTCCCGGGCCGTACACCTGCCAACGCGTCCCGCACCGCCTCGGGCAGCCGGCCCTCCTCGCGAATGGCGATGCCCACGCGATGCGAGGGCGGGACGACCACGGTGTCCACGCGCGCGAGCAGTGACGCGTCATGGCCGACCACCAGGTCGTAGTCGGCCTCGGCCCGCACCGGCCCACCGTCCAGGCTGCACGTCGCCACGGAGTAGAGCGGATCCCCGTCCGCGTCGCGCGCGGCACCGAAGATCCGGGCCGGAATGCCCAACTCAAAGGGCACGACGCCGTCCAGGGCCAGAACTCCCACCGAGTGCATGGCCCGATCCTTTCAGACCTTGACCATCAGGCCACTACCAGGGCTTCCGGGCGCCGGACAGAGTGGGCCGTGCCCGAGAAGCGGTCCGTTGACCAGCACAAACAACCCTCATCGCCGCAAGGAAGTGCCCCACCATGCCCGACGCCGCCCTCACTCTTCCCCCGCTCCCTCCCCTCCCCGCGACCATGCGGGCCATCACCCAGGTCCGCCCGGGCGGACCCGAAGTCCTCGAACTCGTCGAGACCGAGCGCCCGGTCCCGGGCCGGACCGAGATCCTGGTCCGTGTGCACGCGGCAGGCGTCAACCCGTCCGACTGGAAGACCCGCGCCAGAGGCGTCTTCGCCGACGGCGCGCAGCCCCCGTTCACCCTGGGCTTCGACGTCTGTGGAGTGGTCGCTGCCGTCGGCCAGGGCGTCACCGTCTTCAAGCCGGGCGACGAGGTGTTCGGCATGCCCCGCTTCCCGCACCCCGCGGGCGCCTACGCCGAGTACGTCACCGCCCCGGCCCGACACTTCGCGCACCGCCCGGCCGCCCTCGACCACGTCCACGCGGCGGCGCTCCCGCTCGCTGCCCTGACCGCCTGGCAGGCCCTGGTCGACACGGCCGACGTCCGACCGGGACAGCGCGTGCTGATCCACGCCGCCGCGGGAGGCGTCGGCCACCTGGCCGTGCAGATCGCCAAGTCCCGTGGCGCGTACGTCATCGGCACCGCCCGCGAGGCCAAGCACGCCTTCCTGCGCGGCCTGGGCGCCGACGAACTCATCGACTACACCCGGCAGGACTTCGCACACCAACTGAAGGACATCGACGTCGCCCTCGACACCGTCGGCGGCACCTACGGACCACGCTCCCTGCGTACCCTGCGCCCGGGCGGCACCTTGATCACCCTCTCCTCGCCGGACGACGCCGTCCCCGCCGAAGAGGCGCACGCCGCGGACGCACACGCCGTGTTCATGCTCGTCGAACCCGACCAGGAGGGACTGCGACAGATCGCGTCCCTGGTCGACAGCGGCCAACTGCGGGTCGAGATCGAGGAGGTCGTCCCGCTGGCGGAGGCGGCCAGGGCACATGAACTCGGCGAGACGGGCCGCACCACCGGCAAGCTGGTCCTGTCCGTGACGCCCTGACGCGACGGGCCCGCACACGATGAGCCGCGACGGGCCCCGCACACGACAAACACAGAGGGTGTCGGCCGATTCGGCCGACACCCTCTGTGTCTACTGCTTGTGTCCGAGGGGGGACTTGAACCCCCACGCCCGATAAAGGGCACTAGCACCTCAAGCTAGCGCGTCTGCCATTCCGCCACCCGGACCGGTGACCCGCGGATTCCCGCGGCGACGTGGAAAACCATAGCAAACAATCGGACCTCCCTGATCACACCCCCTCACCTGTGTGAACGCCGCATGACGGCGCGGACCTGCCTTGGGCGCGGAGGGGATGGCGCGGGAGGATGAGAGGGACCACCAGGAGCGACAGCGGGAGGAATCAGCGTGAGCGGGCCGAGCACCACCAAGGCAGTCTCTGGCGAGGACGAGGTCGTCGACCTCTGTCGCGAACTGATCCGGATCGACACCAGCAACTACGGCGACCACTCGGGTCCGGGCGAGCGCAAGGCCGCGGAGTACGTCGCGGAGAAGCTCGCGGAGGTCGGCCTCGAGCCGCAGATCATCGAGTCCCACCAGGGGCGGGCCTCGACCGTGGCGCGGATCGAGGGCGAGGACCCGAGCAGGCCGGCGCTGCTCATCCACGGCCACACCGACGTGGTGCCGGCCAACGCGCAGGACTGGACGCACCACCCGTTCTCGGGCGAGATCGCGGACGGCTGTGTCTGGGGCCGTGGCGCGGTCGACATGAAGGACATGGACGCGATGACCCTCGCGGTCGTGCGGGACCGGATGCGCAGCGGCCGCAAGCCCCCGCGCGACATCGTGCTGGCCTTCCTCGCGGATGAGGAGGCCGGGGGGACGTACGGCGCCCGGCATCTCGTCGACAAGCATCCCGGTCTCTTCGAGGGCGTGACCGAGGCGATCGGTGAGGTCGGCGGGTTCTCGTTCACCGTGAACGAGAACCTGCGGCTGTATCTCGTGGAGACCGCCCAGAAGGGCATGCACTGGATGCGGGTCACGGTCGAGGGCACGGCCGGGCACGGGTCCATGACCAACAAGGACAACGCGATCACCGAGCTGTGCGAGGCGGTCGGGCGGCTCGGGCGGCACGAGTGGCCGGTGCGGGTGACGAAGACCGTACGTTCCTTCCTCGACGAGCTCTCCGACGCCCTCGGCACCGAGCTCGACCCGGAGAACATGGACGAGACGCTGGCCAAGCTCGGCGGCATCGCCAAGATGATCGGCGCCACGCTCAAGAACTCGGCGGCGCCGACGATGCTCGACGCGGGCTACAAGGTGAACGTCATCCCCGGCCAGGCCAGCGCCCGCATCGACGGCCGGTTCCTGCCCGGGCACGAGGAGGAGTTCCACGCCGACCTGGCCCGTGTGCTCGGGCCCCGGGTGAAGATCGACGAGGCCGGCTCGCACCTGGACAAGGCGCTCGAGACGGACTTCGACGGCAAGCTCGTGGACGCGATGCAGACCGCGCTCAGGGCGGAGGACCCGATCGCCCGCGCCATCCCGTACATGCTCTCCGGCGGCACCGACGCCAAGCACTTCGACGACCTGGGCATCCGCTGCTTCGGCTTCGCGCCGCTCCAGCTGCCGCCCGAGCTCGACTTCGCCGGGATGTTCCACGGCGTGGACGAGCGAGTGCCGGTGGACGGTCTGAAGTTCGGTGTCCGTGTGCTCGACCGGTTCATCGACGCCTCCTGACCAGCGGGAACGCCGGGTTCGTACCCGCATGACCTGCTGAAACGAAACTCCAATAATCGGCAGCGCGTGCGTACTTGACTGAAAAGAGTGAAAGGAACCATAGGCTCGTAGCCCGATTACTCCCTCCTCGTTACAGGTGGTGCAGTCCGCGGCTGGGACTGCATTGCCAACAAGGAGGAATAATGATCAAGAAGGTCGTCGCTGCTGCGGCTGCCACTGGTGGTCTCGTGCTCGCGGGTGCGGGTATCGCTGCTGCCGACGCCGGTGCCCAGGGTGCCGCCGTGAAGTCTCCCGGCGTGCTCTCGGGCAACGTTGTTCAGGCGCCCATCCACATCCCGGTGAACGCGTGTGGAAACACGGTCACCGTGATCGGGCTGCTGAACCCCACCTTCGGCAACACCTGCACCAACGCGTGACGTTGTGCCTCACCCCATGAGGGTCTGAGTCCGTCGGCCCCGGAGTGCGAGCCATGCACTCCGGGGCCGCTGGGCATTCGGCGCACGCGTCAGGAGGCTCGTGCGCACTCCGGAAGGTCAAAGGCAGGGAACAACCATGCGACAGGTCACGCGTAAAGGCCTGATCACGGTGGCGGCCGCCAGCGGCGTGCTCGCCGTCACCGGTGGCTACGCACACGCCGACTCGGGCGCCAACGGCAAGACGTCGGACTCACCCGGCGTCGCCTCGGGCAACACGATCCAGCTCCCGGTCGACGTGCCGATCAACCTCTGCGGCAACACCGTGAACGTGATCGGACTGCTCAACCCCGCGGCCGGCAACAGCTGCGCCAACGACTCCGACAACGGCACGGGCGGCAAGCACAAGCCGTCCGGCGGCGGAGCCACGGCCGAGGGCAGCGCCAAGGACTCACCCGGCGTCGCGTCCGGCAACCATGTGCAGCTGCCGGTCGACGTCCCCGTGAACGCCTGCGGGAACAGCGTCAGCATCGTCGGCCTCGGCAACGCCACCTCGGGCAACGCCTGCAGCAACGAATCGGGCCCGGTCAAGCCTCCCGGCAACGACCACCCCGGCGAGCCGCAGGAACCGCAGGAGCCGGACGAGCCGAACGAGCCGAACGAGCCCGGGAATCCGAACAACCCGGATACTCCGGACAACCCGTCCAGCCCGGACGAGCCGACGAATCCCAATGAGCCGGGGACGCAGATCGTCACCCCGCCCAAGGGCTCCGAGCAGCTCGCCCACACGGGCAGCGACTTGCCGATCGGCATCGCCGTTCCGGCGAGCGCCGGTCTGCTGCTCGCGGGTGCGGTGCTCTACCGCAGGTCGCGTCAGGCCGCGTAAGGCATGACAACGGAGTGGGCCCCGCTTTCGCGGGGCCCACTCCGTATTTGTGCGCACTGCGCAAGGCGTGCGACGCCTGTCACCATGTGGCGCGCACCTGGCGAATGATCCGGCGGCGCAGCCGCACCCTGCGGCTGCCGTCCCGGCGCAGGCTCAGTCGGTCCAACTCCCAGTGTCCGTACTCTGCATGGTCCGTGAGGAGACGAGTCGCTTCCTTGCGGGAGACCCCGCGCGGTACGTACACGTCGACAAATTCGTATTCCGGCATCGCATCTATTGTGCGGGCAACGCCCAGGTACGGATAGCGTCTGCACTATGTCTGATGCTGCGCAGCCCACCGCTGCCGAGGTACGCGCCGCCGCCGAGGCGGTCAAGGCCGCTCTCGACGCCCACCTTGCGGCCGTCGAGGGACGGTCGGGCGAGGACGACCCGGACGTCTACGAAGCGTTCAACGAGCTCGCCGCGGCCGCCGAGGCGTACGACGAACTGCTCTACGACGCCTACGACGAGGTCACGCCCTTCGAGATCCCCGGCGCCGAGGACACGCTGCCGCCCTACAGCGGGCCGGACGAGCCGAACGCGCTGAGCGTGCTGATCCGCCGGGACTACTCGGTGGTGGAGCCACAGCGGCTGCTCGCCCAGTCGCAGCGGGTCGCCGACCTGGACGCCGACACGGAGGCGGGCGAGGCGTCGGCCGCGGGTGTGGTGGGCAGCAGCGTGCATGCCGCGCTGGGAGTGCTCTTCGGGGAGTTCGAGCCCGATGAAATCGCCTCGCGGCACAAGGAGTTCGGCCTGGAGGAGGGCGACTCGACGCTCTGGGTCACGGCGATCGACGAGCCGGCCGACCCCGGGGAGTGGCTGGACTCGCCCTTCGAGCAGGCCGATCCGCAGCGGATCGTCTGCCGGTTCGATGTGAGCGCGGTCTTCGACGAGGAGCCGGACGACGAGCTCGATGACGAGGCGGACGACGACGAGCTGGTCGACGTCGAGCACTGATCGTGGGACCGGTCCCCGAACAAGGCCAGACCTCGGTCGAGGTCTGGCCTTGTTCCGTACTCAGACTGTCGCCGAGGGCACCTGGGCCTGCAGCAGGGTCTGCAGGCGTGTGGTGCGGGGCTTCGCGGGGGTCTCGGTGACCGCGCGAGCCAGTGCGCCCTCCACGCCGTGGACCACGGAGAGGTGGCGCTCGCCGCGGCTGAACGCCGTGTAGATCCAGGGGCGGTTGAGGGCGCCCGCCGCATCACCCGGCAGGACCACGACCGCCGCGGGCCAGCGCCGGCCTGCGGCCTGGTGCGCGGTGAGCGCCCAGCCGTGCCGGACCGTCTGCTCGACGCGCTCCTTCGGTACGACCACGGGTGTGCCCTCGCAGTCGAGGCGCAGGCCCTCGGCGTCCGCGCCGACCACTCGGCCCGGCTGGGCGCGGCCCGGTGTGGGGGAGTAGGCCACGCGGTCGTCGGGGTCGAAGCCGCCGAAGCGGCCGGGGCCCGGGTTGAGGCGTTCCTTCAGGGCCGCGTTGAGCGCGCGGGTGCCCGCGGCGCCGCCATGGCCCGGCGCGATCACCTGCGTCTGGTGGGCCGGTACGTCGATCGCGCGCGGGATCGAGTCCGCGACCAGCTGAACCGTGCGGTGCACGGCCTCGCCCGCGTCCCGTACCGGGACGATGACGATCTCCTTGCCGGGCGCGTCCACCTGGTTCAGCTCGCCGATGCCGATGCCGGAGACCAGCTCGCCCAGCGGGCCCGGGTCCGGGGTGCGCGAGACGATGTGCGGGCAGGCACGGGCGGCGAGCAGGTCGGCGAAGACGCGACCGGGGCCCGCCGACCACAGCACGCCCGGGTCGCCGCTGAGCACCAGGCGGGCGCCGTCGGGGAGCGATTCGACGAGCATCGCCGCGGTTTCCACGTCCAGTTGGGGCGCGTCGAGCACCACGAGGAGGTCGAGGGCAAGCGCGCCTTCGGCGTCCCGCCCCGGTCCCTCGGCCCCGGCCAGGAGGCCGGCCACGGTGGTCGCGGCGGAGCCCAACTGCTCCGTGAGGGCGCTCCGGGAGTGTGCGGTGTGGGTGGCGACGCAGACGCGCAGGCCGAGCTCCGTGGCCGCGGTGGCGAGGGCGACGGGTTCGGCCCTGGCTGCCTCACCGCCGGTGTGCAGCACGAGGCCGTGGGCCGCGACCGCGCCGATCAGCTCCGCGGTCGAGCCCTTCGCGCCGGACGCGGCGGACTCCCAGTCGGCGGGGCCTGAACTCTCCTCCTTCGCCAGGGAGTTGACGACCCGGGCCAGCCCGTCGGCCAGGCTCTCCTCGGCGAGGGCGTAACGCTCCAGGCCGACCAGAATGCGCACCGGCTGCTCGGTCTCCGCTTCCTCGTCGCCGGAGTCGCCGGAGTCGCCGGAGGCGTCGGATGGCGTGGCGGCCGGGGCAGGGACCGGGGCGGGGCCGTCCAGGGCGTCCTGGAAGATCAGCACGTCCCCCTCGGCGATCGCGCTCTGCACCGCCGCTTCCGGGTCCGGTACGGAGCGCTGCCCGAGCGCGGACTTCAGGACGTCCGAGTCGAGTGCCGTGTGCCCGGCGAGTGCGGCCTGCTCGAGCAGCCACACGGTGAGCGCGCAGCCCCGTCGCTCGTCATCGGGACGGCAGTCGTCGCCCAGCAGGGCGCGGGCGAATCCGTCGGCCTGCTCGGGGCGTACGCCGGGCAGCCTGAGCAACTGCCACGGGTCGTCCCGCAGTTGAGTGTCCGCCGCCTCGCCGAGCGCCGACGCGGCCGGCCCGGCCAGCGTCGCGGGGGCGCCGCCCTCGGCCAGCACGGTGCGTACTGCCTCGACGACCTCCGTGGCGGGCGGCAGGGGCCCACCCGCCGGCGTGGCCTGCTGGAGCGCGGGCGCGGGGCGCGGCGCGGGAGCGGCCCGGCGCGGCTCGGGCACGGGATCGCTGAACACACGGGTGGTGGGCTTCTCGCCGCTCTCCACGGCGCGGACCGCCGCGAGCAGATCGGCCGCGGTGCCGCTCAGCTTGCCGCCGGCCGCGATCGGCCCGTCCTTCTCGGCCTTGCGCTGCTCGATGCGCTCCCGGAGCTCGCGCTGCGCGGCCAGTTCGGCCTCGGACTCGCTGAGCTGTGCGGCGGCTTCCGCGGTGGCCTCGGTGCCGGTCTCGTCGGCCTCGGCTTCATCGCCGGTCGTGGTTTCGCCGTCGGCCGTGGCGTCACCCTCGGTCGGGTCCTCGCCGGTGTCGGTCAGGTCTTCCGCGCCCTGATCGGTGTCCCCGGACGCATCGGCAGCCTCGGGGAGGGCAGGGGGCGCCTCGGTCTCCTCCGCGGCGGCGGGCTCCGTACTCACAGGGTGCTCCAGTCCTGATCGGGATAGCGGTGCACGGGCGCCGACACATCGTCGAGCGCACGGCAGATCTCGTCAGGAAGACTAAGGGCCTCCACTGACAATGCCGCCGTGAGCTGCTGCGCGTTGCGCGCGCCGACGATCGGGGCGGCCACTCCGGGTCTGTCCCGCACCCAGGCGAGGGCCACCTGGAGCGGCGTCGCCGCGAGCCCGTCCGCGGCCGTGGCGACGGCGTCCACGATCCGGCTCGCCGCCTCGTCGAGGTAGGGCGCGACGAAGGGCGCCATGTGGTCGGAGGCTCCGCGCGAGCCGGCCGGCGTGGAGTGCCGGTACTTGCCGGTCAGCACCCCGCGGCCGAGCGGCGACGACGGCAGCAGGCCCACGCCCAGGTCGAGGGCGGCGGGCAGCACCTCGCGCTCGATGCCGCGCTGGAGCAGCGAGTACTCCATCTGCGTACTGGCCAGACGGGTGCGTACCCCGGGCGCGGCCAGCTGCCAGGTCGCCGCCTTCGCCAGCTGCCAGCCGCAGAAGTTGGACACCCCCGCATAGCGGGCCCGGCCGCTGCTGACCGCGAGATCGAGGGCCTGGAGGGTCTCCTCGATGGGTGTGGCGGCGTCGTACGCGTGCACCTGCCAGAGGTCGACGTAGTCCGTGCCGAGCCGCTGCAGTGAGGCGTCGAGCGCGCTGAGCAGATGGCCGCGCGAGCCGTCGAAGCGCCGGTCCGGGTCGGGCACGCTGCCCGCCTTGGTCGCGATGACCAGATCGCGGCGCGGGACGAGGCCCTCGATGAGCTGGCCGAGAACGTACTCGGCATCCCCGCCGCCGTACACGTCCGCCGTGTCGACGAGGGTGCCGCCGGCCTCCCAGAAGACCTTCAACTGGTCGGCGGCGTCGTGCTCGTCGGTGTCGCGCCCCCAGGTGAGGGTGCCGAGTCCGATCCGGGACACACGCAGGCCGGTACGGCCGAGATGCCTCTGCTCCATGGGCGCTGAGATTACTGGTCACACAACGAACCCGTGCCGCCCTGTGGACAACCTCCCCTGACATCTCGCACACCTGCGCGCTAGAGTCCGGGCAACAAGGACGTTACTGCTCAGTAAGGGGATCGGCGGATGCGACTCGGGATCAACCTCGGCTACTGGGGCGCCGGGATGGACGCGGACAATCTCGCCGTCGCCAAGGAGGCCGACAAGCTCGGCTACTCGGTCTGCTGGGCCGCGGAGGCGTACGGCTCGGACGCCGCCACCGTGCTCGCCTGGGTCGCTTCGCAGACCGAGCGCATCGACATCGGCTCGGCGATCTTCCAGATCCCGGCTCGGCAGCCCGCGATGACCGCCATGACCGCGGCGACCCTCGACTCGCTGTCCGGCGGCCGCTTCCGCCTCGGCCTCGGCGTCTCGGGGCCGCAGGTCTCCGAGGGCTGGTACGGCGTGAAGTTCGACAAGCCGCTGTCGCGCACGCGGGAGTACGTCGAGATCGTGCGCCGGGCGATGAGCCGTGAGCGACTCTCGTACGAGGGTGAGCACTGGACCCTGCCGCTGCCGGGCGGCCCGGGCAAGCCGATCAAGCTGACCGTGCACCCCGCGCGGGAGCACATTCCCGTCTACATCGCCGCGATCGGCCCGAAGAACCTCGAGCAGACCGGTGAGATCGCCGAGGGCGCGCTGCTGATCTTCCCGGCGGCCGAGCACCTGGAGGAGACCGCGATCAAGCCGCTGCGGGCGGGCCGGGAGAAGGCCGGCCTGACCATGGACGGCTTCGACGTGTGTCCGACGGTGCCGCTCGCACTGGGCGCTGACAAGGACGTCAGCGCATTGGCCGACATGTTCCGGCCGTACACCGCGCTGTACGTGGGTGGCATGGGCAGCCGCAAGCAGAACTTCTACAACCAGCTTGCCGGGCGCATGGGTTACGAGAAGGAGGCCGCCGAGATCCAGGACAAGTACCTGGCCGGCGACAAGGAGGGCGCCGCCGCGGCCGTGCCGCAGCAGCTCATCGACTCGACGACGCTGCTCGGCTCCGTGGACCGCATCGCCGACCGGATGCAGGCCTACGCGGCGGCCGGCGTCACCACGCTCACCCTGGCCCCGGCGGGCTTCACCCTCGACGAGCGCCTGGCCTCGCTGCGCGCGGGCACGGAGGCCTTGGAGCGCGCCGGACTGGCGTAACGAGCGGTGATTGGTTTCTGCGGCCGTGGTGGGGGCTCGGGGGGTCTTCCCCGCCACGGCCGTCACCCGTAACAACGCTTCACGCACCGGTCGGTTACGCGGCCGTCGCCCTCATCTCCGCGCGGCCGCCGGGCGCCCGCCGTACGTCTTTCGGCCGAGTTGTCCGACGCATCTGTTGCCTCGCACCTCGCGCCGCATTTGACTCTTTCTTTGCAGAGCCCCGTCGATCGGATCTGTGGACCCCTGCATGGAGGTGGCAGTGATGCTTTCGGCCAAGAGTCTTTTCGAGGAGATCCTCGACAACGACGAGTCCTTCCGGCTCTTCTGCTCCATCGCGGCGAGCGGCGAGACGCAGGGCGGCTGGGAGAACGGCCGGATCGCGGCCCTCGTCCCCGAGAGCCAGCGGGCGCTCGCGCCCAAGATCGCCCGGCACGGCGCGGACGAGGACAAGCACGGGCGGATCTTCAACGCCCTCCTGAAGAAGCGCGGCCTCACGCCGTGCGAGGTCCCGCACGAGACCGACTACACCATGCTCCTGGAGAAGCACGGCATCGGCCTCGCCCATGAGCAGCTCACGAGCGAACAGCCGCTCGGCGAGCAGGACATCATCACCTACCTCGCGCACAGCAGGGTCACCGAACAGCGCGCCTCCGAGCAGATGGACCTCCTGCGCAAGCACTTCGCCGACCACCCGGACCTCGGCCGCGCGGTCAAGATGATCTCCAACGACGAGGACAACCACCTCGCGTACTGCCACGAAGAGCTCCTGCGGTTCGCGCGCGCCGGGCACGGCCGTGACATCCAGCGCATCCTGCGCGAGTGCGCGATGGCCGAGATCCGCATCTACCGCGACGTCAGCCTCGCCGTGATGGACCACATGGGGCGCATCCTGGGCTGGCCCAAGGCGAAGGCGCGGGTCCTCGCCGCGGGGATCCACGGGGTGTACGCGTACGAAAGAGCCGGCGGCTGGCGGCGGATGGTGTCCCTGGAGATGCCACAGCGCCGCGATGCGCTGGGCGGGCCCGCGACGTCGGCGGCCGAATTCGCCTGAGGCGGCGGGCAGTTCGGCGTCAGAGCCAGCCGCGGCGCTTGAACAGGCGGTACAGGCCGACGACGGCCAGGACCATCAGGATCACCGCCGAGGGATAGCCCCAGACGTGGTGCAGCTCGGGCATGAAGTCGAAGTTCATGCCGTACACACCGGCGATCATCGTGGGCACGGCCGCCATGGCCGCCCACGCGGAGATCTTCCGCATGTCGTCGTTCTGCCGCACGCCCGTCTGTGCCAGATGGGCCGCCAGGATGTCCGAGCACAGCCGGTCCAGGCCCTCCACGCCCTCGTTGGCGCGGGTGAGGTGGTCGTTGACGTCACGGAAGAAGAGCTGGGAGTGCTCGTGCACGAAGGGCACCCCGGCGCCTGCCAGACGGGACATGGGCAGGGCCAACGGCACGGTGGCACGGCGGAATTCGAGGATCTGGCGCTTGAAGTTGTAGATGCGGGCCGCGAGCGTCTTGGTGTCCGTGCCGGCCGGGTCGAAGACCTCCTCCTCCAGTGCCTCCAAGTCCAGATGGAGCTCGCCGGCCACCTCCGTGTAGTGGTCGACGACGGCGTCGCACACCGCGTACAGGACCGCCGTCGGGCCGTGCTTGAGCACGTCCGGCTGGTCCTCGAGCCGCTTGCGCACCGCCGCCAGCGGCGCTCCCTCGCCGTGGCGCACGCTCACCACGAAGGAGTCCCCGACGAAGAGCATCAACTCCCCGGACGTGATGAGGTCCTGCGCGTCGTCGTACACGATCGGCTTGAGGACCATGAACAGGGAGTCGTCGTACACCTCGAGCTTCGGCCGTTGGTGTGCCTTCAGGGCGTCCTCGACAGCCAGTGGATGGAGCCCGAACTCCTCGCTGACGAGCGCGAACTCCGCTTCCCCCGGCTCGTGCAGCCCCAGCCACAAGAAGGCGTCACCGGTGGCCCGCGCCTCATCCAGCGCGTCGGAGAAGTCGTCCGGGCCCTTTGTGCGGCGCCCGTCCCGGTAGATGGCACAGTCGACGATCACGGCGCGCATTCTTCCGTGATCCGGGGCCGGGCGCACCCCGGGCGGCGAGGCCGCCTAGGCTGGCGGTCATGCCCACGCTGATCCTTGTCCGGCACGGACGGTCGACCGCCAACACCGCGGGCGTGCTCGCCGGCTGGACTCCCTCAGTGGCCCTGGACGAGCGCGGCAGCGCCCAGGCCGCCGCCCTGCCGCAGCGCCTCGCCGCGCTGCCGCTCGCCACCGTCGTCAGCAGCCCGCTGCAGCGCTGCCGGGAGACCCTCGCGCCGCTGCTCGCCGCCCGCCCCGGCCTCGAGCTGCACACCGACGAACGGATCGGCGAGTGCCACTACGGCGACTGGTCCGGCCGCAAGCTCGCCGAGCTCGCGGACGACCCGCTGATGGAGGTCGTACAGCAGCACCCGTCGGCTGCCGCCTTCCCGGGCGGTGAGTCCATGCGGGCCATGCAGGCCCGCGCGGCCGAGGCGGTGCGTGAGTGGAACGCGCGCGTGGAGCGCGATTTCGGCTCCGACGCCGTCTACGCGATGTGTTCGCACGGCGACATCATCAAGTCCCTTGTCGCAGACGCCCTGGGGCTCCATCTGGACCTGTTCCAGCGCATCTCCGTGGAGCCCTGCTCGGTCACCGCGATCCGCTACACCCGACTGCGTCCCTTCCTCGTACGCCTCGGCGACACCGGCGACTTCGGGTCCCTCGCCCCGCGCGACAACGGCACCGCGGAGCAGTCGGGCGACGCCACCGTGGGCGGTGCCGCGGGGGCGCCGTGATCGTCGGCCGCAGTAGGGTGAGCCCACGTTGACGACCGCAGCGGTCACCTGATGCAGACGGCTGTAGTCGCAGCTGTAGTTACAGCGCCGAAGTTACAGCGCTGATTACGCAGTACCCGATACCGAGGGAGAGGCAAGGACGTGTCCCGCCAGGTGTTCCTCTATGACCCGCCGGAGCGCTTCGTGGCCGGCACGGTCGGGCTTCCCGGACGCCGTACGTTCTTCCTGCAGGCCTCGGCCGCGGGCCGTGTCACCAGCGTGGCCCTGGAGAAGACCCAGGTGGCCGCGCTCGCCGAGCGGATGGACGAGCTCCTCGACGAGGTCGTTCGCCGCAGCGGAGGCAACGCGCCGGTGCCCGCCGTCGCACCCACCGAGATCTCCGACAGCGCCCCGCTCGACGCCCCCGTCGAGGAGGAGTTCCGCGTCGGGACCATGGCGCTGGCCTGGGACGGCGACGAGCAGCGCATGATCGTCGAGGCGCAGGCCCTGGTGGAGCTGGACGCGGAGGACGAGGACGACCTCGCCGAGGCCGAGGAGCGGCTGCTCCAGGACGACGAGAACGGCCCTCCGATGCTCCGCGTACGCCTGTCCGGAGCACAGGCCAGGGCCTTCGCCAAGCGCGCCCTGGACGTGGTGAACGCCGGACGCCCGCCGTGCCCCCTGTGCAGCCTGCCGCTCGACCCGGAAGGACACGTATGCCCGCGCCAGAACGGATACCGCCGCGGGGCGTGAGCGCCGGCGCCGTCGAGCTGCTCACCCACGGTGAGCTCACCGTGCGCGGCCAGATCCGCGAGGCGTCCAACGCGGTCCTGCTGTGCACCGTCGCGTACGAGGGCGAGCAGGCCGACTGCGTCTACAAGCCGGTCGCCGGCGAGCGGCCCCTGTGGGACTTCCCCGACGGTACCCTCGCGCAGCGCGAGGTGGCCGCGTACGAGGTCTCCGAGGCGACCGGGTGGGGTCTGGTGCCGCCGACCGTGCTGCGGGACGGGCCCTACGGCGAGGGCATGTGCCAACTGTGGATCGAGGGGGACGCCGATGCGGCGGAGCCCGAGCTGCTTGCCCTCGTGGACGGAGAGACGCCCGAGGACGGGTGGAAGGCGATCGGGTTCGCCGAGGTCGGAGAGGGGCGCACAGCCCTGCTCGTGCATGCCGATGATGCGCGGCTGCGGCGGCTGGCCGTGCTCGATGCGGTGATCAACAACGCGGATCGCAAGGGCGGGCATCTACTGACGGGCCCTGGCGGGCGGCTGTACGCGATCGATCACGGGGTGACTTTCAACGTCGAGGACAAGCTGCGGACGCTCTTGTGGGGGTGGGCGGGGGAGCCCTTGCCGGGCGAGGCGGTGGCTGTTCTTTCGCGGCTTGACGAAGGTCTGGGCGAGGGCTGCGCCCTTGCTGAGCAGCTGGGCTCGCTGATCACCTCTGCCGAGGTGGAGGCCCTGCGGGAGCGGGTGGCGGGGCTGCTGGCGTCCGGAGTGCATCCGAAGCCGTCGGGGGAGTGGCCGGCCATTCCGTGGCCGCCGGTCTAGAGGGTTTCTCCCCTCCCCGCCCCTTCCCGAAAGACTGCGTCGCCTGGGTGGGTGGGGGTGCTGTTACTGATGTCCTCAAGCGCCGGACGGGCTGATGAATCAGCCCGTCCGGCGCTTCAGGACGAGGCCGCAGGCCGACAGGAGGGCTGGGGCGGAGCCCTCAGGGTCGGGCCCGACCCGGTACGCATGCGGGCGGCGAGCGCGCAAGACGGCCGATTCGGCCAAGAGATCCGGCCCGGATCGTGTACGGAACATCCGTCCGGTTACGCTCAAGACATGCATGCCTGGCCCGCTTCCGAGGTCCCCGCCCTGCCTGGCAAGGGCCGCGACCTCACGATCCACGACTCCGCGACCGGTGGGCTCATCGCCCTTGACCCCGGTCCCGTCGCCCGAATCTATGTCTGCGGCATCACGCCGTACGACGCGACCCACATGGGTCACGCGGCGACCTACAACGCGTTCGACCTCGTGCAGCGCGTGTGGCTCGACACCAAGCGGCAGATCCACTACGTGCAGAACGTGACCGACGTGGACGACCCGCTCCTGGAGCGCGCCCTCCGCGACGGCCTCGACTGGACCGGGCTCGCCGAGCGCGAGACCGCACTCTTCCGCGAGGACATGACAGCCCTGCGGATGCTGCCCCCCAAGCACTACATCGGCGCCGTCGAGGCGATACCCGGGATCATCCCGCTGGTGGAACGGCTGCGGGACATGGGGGCCGCGTACGAGCTCGAAGGTGACATCTACTTCTCCGTCGAGTCCGATGCCCACTTCGGTGAGGTCTCCGGGCTCGATGCCGCCGCCATGAAGGTCCTGTCGGCCGAGCGCGGGGGTGACCCGGAGCGTCCGGGCAAGAAGAACCCGCTCGACCCGATGCTCTGGATGGCCGCCCGCGAGGGCGAGCCGAGCTGGGACGGCGCGAGCCTGGGCCGCGGCCGGCCCGGCTGGCACATCGAGTGCGTCGCGATCGCGCTCGAGCACCTCGGGATGGGCTTCGACATCCAGGGCGGCGGATCCGACCTGGCGTTCCCGCACCACGAGATGGGCGCCTCGCACGCCCAGGTCATGACCGGGGAGCACCCCTTCGCGCAGGCCTACGTCCACGCGGGCATGGTCGCCCTGGACGGCGCGAAGATGTCGAAGTCCAAGGGCAACCTGGTCTTCGTCTCGAAACTGCGGCACGACGGCGTCGACCCGGCCGCGATCCGGCTCGCGCTGCTCGCGCACCACTACCGGTCCGACTGGGAGTGGACCGACCAGGTCCTCGAGGACGCCCTCGAGCGGCTCGGACGCTGGCGGGCCGCGGTCTCCCGGCCCGACGGACCCTCCGCCGACGCCCTCGTCGAGGAGATCCGCGAGGCCCTGGCGAACGACCTGGACGCGCCGGCCGCGCTCGCGGCCGTCGACCGGTGGGCCGCGCTGCAGGAGTCGGACGGCGGTACGCAGGAAGGGGCGCCCGGCGTGGTGTCGCGTGCTGTCGACGCACTGCTCGGTGTTGCCCTGTAGGAGCACACGCGTAAGGCGCCGGACGAGACCAGCTCGTCCGGCGCCTTTTGTGCGTGAGCCCTACTTGTTGACCACGATCGCCTGGATCTCGTTGGGCGTCGCGCTGTCGAAGAACACGATCACCTGGTGGCCGGCGATGAACGCACGCTGGACCACGTCCTGCACGACCTGGCTCGGGTTGTGCAGCTCACGCCAGATGCTGTCGGCAAGCAGGAACAGAATCGGCGGCTGGCCGGGCAGGGCGTCGACGACGTCCCAGTAGCGCGTGGCGACACCGCTCTGGATGGCCTCCGCGCCGGCGCCGCCCATCTGCTGCAGCAGCTGCTGGATGGGCTGCTGCTGGCCGAGCTGCTGGAGCTGCTGCTGGAGCTGCGGCGGCAACTGCTGCTGGCCGTACTGCTGTTGGCCGGGCTGCTGCGACTGGCCGTACAGCTGCTGACCGTACATGGGCTGGCCGAACTGCTGCTGCGGCTGCCCGAACTGTTGCTGCTGGCCGAGCTGCTGCTGAGGCTGGCCGAACTGCGGTTGCCCGAACTGCTGCCGGCCGAAGCCCTGCTGCTGCGGCGGGGCGGTGCTCGGGCCCTGCTGGCCCTGCTGGCCCATGCCGAACTGGCCCTGGCCGTACTGCTGCTGGCCCTGCTGCTGGGGGATCTGCTGGCTCTGCTGGCTCATCTGCGGGGTGGTGCTCATGCGGGTGCCACCTTCCCTCACTGATTGATTCACTGCGATCCTTACGAAGGTGCCGGTTCAGCCGGTTCAGCCGGTGACGACCAGGCCCACGACCTCGTCGTCGGAGAACCAGACACGTACGTCCGGCCGGCCCCCGGCGAATGCGGAATGCACCGCCTGACGGATCTCGGGGGACGGGTCGTTCAGGTTCCGCCACGCGCCGGCCACGAACAGGCGCAGGCGCGGCGGGAGTTCACGGGGATAGGGGACCAGTTCGTCCCAGTAGCGCTCGGCCTGCCCCTGGCCCACCGCGGACGGCACCAGACGGGTGACCGCGGCCCTGATGTCGGGGCGGTTGCCGATGCGCTGCGATGCGGGCCGGCCCGGCGCGTGCTGCTGCTCGGAGCCCGTGGTCCGCAGGACCTCGCGAGCGCGCTCCGGCGTCATCGGCTGAGTGCCCGCCGCCTTCAGCATGCCCTGCAGACAGGCCAGGGCGCCGACCACCACCGGCGAGGCCGACGAGGTGCCCGAGAAGGTGTCGGTGTACCAGGCGATCTCCTCGGCGCCGCCCTGCAGATCGCCGGGCTGGTTCCAGGAGCCGCCGGTCGTGGTGGTCTCGCGGCCCCAGCCCTGGGCGTCCAGGCGGGCCCCGTAGTTGGAGAACGCGAGCCGCGAGCGGTCCGGGCCGTGGTCGCGGCCGTGGGTGCCGGGCGGCGGTGCGCCCGCGCCCACCAGGATCGCGCCGGACGGCTGGTTCGACGGGTTGAAGGGGTTGCGCCACCACTCGGGGAACTCGGCGGGGCGGCGCTCGTACACCGCGTCGTCCAGGGACTGGGCGCCATTGCCCGCGGCCTCGACGACCAGGACGCCCTTGGCCGTGGCGAAGCGGATCGCGGCATAGTCGTCCGGCCACCACTCCAGGGCTATGTAGCCCTTCTGGTCGTCCCGCGCCTCGAAGTCGAACTTCGGCCCCGGCCGGTGCAGTTCGATCAGCACGATGTCACCGGGCGAAAGGCGGTCCGCCGCGGCGTGGATCGCCGCCGCCGAGCCGATGCCCTGGAACGACGCCGCGGCGGTGACCGCCTCGGGGGCGATGCCGGTGATGCCCTTCTCATTGCGGTCGCCACCGATCACGCCGAGCACGGCGGTGCCGTGGTTGCGCCACGCCAGGTCCTGCAGCGGCGTCCCGATCACCACGCCGGCGAGCTTCGCCGCGAGGTCCTCGTGGCGCAACTGCCAGGCGCCCTCGACGTCGATCACGGTCACGCCCTCGCCGGAGCCGCCGGCCCGCTGCCAGGCCCAGTGCGCGTCCACGCCCTCGGGCGCCGGACGCAAGTAGCCCTGCCGGCCGGTGAAGTCGGGCGTCGCGCCCTCCTTCTGGCGCTGGCTGTCGTCGGCGGCGCTCTGCCCGGCCGAGCCGAACGACGCGGGCACGGCACCCGGCTTCACGTACGCCGTCTCGATCTCCGGCAGCGCGGCCATGCGGGAGCGCAGCTCCTGGGCGCGGCTCTCGCCGCCGCGTACCCGGTAGAACAGTGCGAGGTCGGGCCCCTGTTCGCGCATCTGCGACGTGGGCACCGCCGACTGCAGCCGCTCCTCATTGCCGAACAAGGGCTCCAGGCCGAGCTGTTCGTCGGTCAGGAACATGTTCAGGGCGGAGACGTCCGCCCCGGCGGCCGAGCGTACGCCCCTGGCCTCGGCGCGCAGCCGGGCCTCGGGCCGTGCGACGACGATGAGTTCCTGCTCGGCGCCTCGGTAGGTGAATCCCGCTCCGTCAGGTCCTGGTCCGGCGGCTCCCGGGCCCTGGGCCGGTTCTACCTGGTCGGTCATCGGTTCGCGCTCCCCTCGGATGTGTCCTGCTGGATTTCCTCGGCTTGCCCGTGCTCCGCATCGGCCGTGCTCCGCGCCTTCGGGGCACACCCTGCTACCGCTCGGGCATCTCGTCCACCCCCCGTCCGGCCAACAGGGTTTGAAAGGAAGTTGAATGGGGAACCCAGGGCAACCTCGTGCAATCCGGCCGAAAACCGATGTCGCGATGTCTGTCGGCCAAGTGCTGCGCGGACGCAGGTCATGTGGTGGGGTGTGAGCGACTGTTGACCCGTATTGGCGGAAGGACGCGACATGGGTTCCGAGGATCGTGCGTTTGGGCGTCGAAGGCTGTTAGGCGCGGGTGCCGCACTCGGTGGCGCGGCCCTGTGGGGCCAACTCGGTTCCACCGCACAGGCCTCGGAGGCGGCAGGCGCCGCCGGGGCGGGCGGCAAGGGCGGACGCTGGCCTGCCGGGTTCCCGTTGCCGAACGGCTTCCAGCCCGAAGGCATCACCATCGGGTCGAGGCCGGTTGCCTACTTCGGCTCGATAGCGAACGGCGACATCTACGGGGCGAGCCTGGCCACGGGCGAGGGCCGGGTCGTCGTCAAGGGGCTCGGCCCCGAGCATCCGGTGATCGGCTTGAAGCTGCACTCCAGCGGCCGGCTCTTCCTGTGCGGCGGGCCCAGCCGCGAGCTGCGGATCGCCGACCCGCGCAGCGGCGCGCTGCGCACGCTGGCCACGGTCGGCTCGGAGGGCACCTTCGTCAACGACGTGATCTTCGCGCACGGCGCCGCGTGGTTCACCGACTCCTTCAAGCCCCAGATGTACCGCCTCGCCCTCGACGAGCGGGGCAGGCCCGGCGACGTACGTACGGTGCCCCTGACCGGCGACTGGGCGCAGGGCCCCGACTTCACGTCGAACGGCATCGAGCGGACCCCGGACGGCAGGGCGCTGCTCCTGGTCAACGCCTTCGCGGACGGCGGCTCGCTGATGCGGGTCGACCCGCGCACCGGTGCGGCCCGCAAGGTCGACCTCGGCGGCGCCAAGCTGCCCAACGGCGACGGGATGCTGCTGCTCGGGCGCACGCTGTACGTCGTCCAGCAGCAGCAGAACGCCATCGACGTGTTCGCCCTGGACCGGGCGGGCACGCGGGGCCGGGCGATCACCCGGATCACCGACCCCGAGCGCTTCCGGATCCCCACCACGGCCGCCGCGTGGGGCGACCGGATCTATCTGCCCAACGCACGCTTCGACGTGTCGGAGCCGGGGCCGACGACCACGTACGAGGCGGTGGCGGTGCGGCAGGTGTGAGGCATCAGGTGGGTGCGTCACGGCATCGGGTGTGCGTGCCTCAGCGCTGCGTGTGTACGTCGGGTGGGACGCACCCGGTGTGAACGCAAAGGTCGGGCCCCGCTGAGCGGGGCCCGACCTGTCTTGCGGTGCTGCCTACTCCGACTACTCCGACGGCGTGGGGCCGTCGCCTTCGGGCTCGACGTCGACGTCGCCTGTAGGCGGCTTGGCCTTGCTGTCCCCGCCGTCCTGAGGCGCGTCGTCGCCCGCCCCGCCGGTCGGCGGCTTGGCCGCGCTCTCCGCCTCGGCCGGCTCCGGCCCCGCCCCCGTCGAAGGCCCGTCCGCGGCGTCCGGCGCATCCGCCTCCGGCAGCTGCGGCTTCAGCGGCCGTGGGCGGTCGCCCGTGCTGTCGCGCAGATACGACGCGTCGCTGCCGTCTGTCGCGTGCCCGGGCCCGGAACCCGGCCCCTGGCCCGGCCCCGGACCGCCGTCGCGGCGCCGCAGGTACCGCTCGAATTCGCGGGCGATCGCCTCGCCGGACGCCTCGGGCAGCTCGGCGGTGTCCCGGGCCTCCTCCAGCGTCTGTACGTACTCCGCGACCTCGCTGTCCTCGGCGGCCAGCTGATCCACGCCCAGCTGCCAGGCCCGCGCGTCCTCGGGCAGCTCGCCCAGCGGGATGCGCAGGTCGATCAGGTCCTCGAGGCGGTTGATCAGGGCCAGCGTCGCCTTCGGGTTCGGCGGCTGCGACACGTAGTGCGGCACCGCCGCCCACAGCGACACCGCCGGTACGCCGGCGTGGGTGCAGGCCTCCTGGAGCACGCCGACGATGCCCGTGGGCCCCTCGTACCGCGTCTCCTCCAGGTTCATCGTGCGGGCCAGATCCGGGTCCGAGGTGACGCCGCTGACCGGCACCGGCCGGGTGTGCGGGGTGTCGCCGAGCAGCGCGCCCAGGACCACGACCAGCTCGACGCCCAGCTCATGGGCGAAGCCGAGCAGCTCGTTGCAGAACGAGCGCCAGCGCATGGACGGCTCGATGCCGCGCACAAGGACCAGGTCGCGCGGCTTGTCACCGCCGACCCTGACCACGGAGAGCCTCGTCGTCGGCCAGGTGATCTTGCGCACCCCGCCGTCCAGCCACACCGTGGGACGGTTGACCTGGAAGTCGTAGTAGTCCTCGGCGTCCAGCGCCGCGAACACCTCGCCCTTCCACTCCTTGTCCAGGTGCGCGACCGCGGTGGAGGCGGCGTCGCCGGCGTCGTTCCAGCCCTCGAACGCGGCCACCATGACCGGGTCGACCAGCTCGGGAACACCCTCGAGCTCGATCACCCACGCCTCCTTCCGACGTGCTCTCGCGTACGCCCCAACCTTACGGCGTCCGCGGGGCCCCTCCGCAGCCCCTGTGCACGCCCCTTGCCCCAGGGGGTGAATACGCGCCGTCGTCACGGGAGCCGACGGTCAGGTCCGGACTTGCGCCTGCATTCATCCGAGCTGTGCCCCTTCAACTTCCGTGACAGCTCTGGACGTTGACCGTGTCCGGCGCTATACATCGGACGACCGGGAAAGGTCCGATGTCACCGCCGCCCCGCCACAGGCAGTCAGGCGCGGCCGTGAGGACAGTCAACGGGGGCGCCCATGAGCGAGACCGTCAGCGGCTTCGAGGTCCACGACATCCGTTTCCCCACCTCCGAGCAGCTCGACGGCTCCGACGCCATGAATCCCGACCCCGACTATTCGGCCGCGTACGTGGTGCTGCGCACGGACACCGGCGCCGAGGGCCACGGCTTCTGCTTCACCATCGGCCGCGGCAACGAGGTCGTCGCCGCCGCGATCCAGGCGCTCTCGCCGTACGTCACCGGGCGCGCGGCCCCCCGCACCGCCGAGGACCTGGCGAGCCTGCACCACGACCTCACCCACGACTCCCAGCTGCGCTGGCTCGGCCCCGAGAAGGGGGTCATGCACATGGCGGCCGGGGCGGTGGTGAACGCCGCCTGGGACCTGGCCGCCAAGCGGGCCGGCCGGCCCGTGTGGGAGTTCCTGTCGGCGATGAGCCCCGAGGAGCTCGTCTCGCTGGTCGACTTCCGCTATCTGTCCGACGCGCTCACGCCGGACGAGGCCCTGGCCATCCTGTACGCCGCCGAGCCGGGCCGCGCCGAGCGGGCGGCCCTGCTGCGCGCCGAGGGCTACCCCGCGTACCACACCTCGGCAGGCTGGCTGGGCTACGACGACGCCAAGCTGGTCCGGCTCGCCAAGCAGGCGGTGTCCGACGGCTTCACCCAGATCAAGCTGAAGGTGGGCGTCGACCTCGGCGACGACGTACGGCGCCTCGGGCTGGCCCGCGCCGCCGTGGGCCCCGCCGTGCGCATCGCGGTGGACGCCAACCAGCGCTGGGACGTGGCCGAGGCGGTCCGCTGGATGGCGGCCCTCGCGCCGTTCGAGCCCTACTGGATCGAGGAGCCGACCAGCCCCGACGACGTACTCGGCCATGCCGCCGTACGCGCCGGGCAGCCGGTCAAGGTCGCCACCGGCGAGCACGTCGCCAACCGCGTCGTCTTCAAGCAGCTGCTTCAGGCGGGCGCCGTCGACTTCGTCCAGATCGACGCGGCCCGGGTCGCGGGCGTCAACGAGAACATCGCGATCCTGCTGCTCGCCGCCAAGTACGGCGTCCCGGTCTGCCCGCACGCGGGCGGCGTCGGCCTGTGCGAACTCGTCCAGCACCTCGCCATGTTCGACTTCGTGGCGGTCTCGGGCAGCAGGGACGGCCGGGTCATCGAGTACGTCGACCATCTGCATGAGCACTTCACCGATCCCGCGGTCGTCGAGTCGGGGCGCTACCGGGCGCCGGGCGCGCCGGGCTTCTCGGCCCGGATGCGGCCCGAGTCGATCGCCGCTCACCGCTATCCGGACGGGCCCGTGTGGCGGGCCAGGGCCAACGGGAGGGCCTCATGAGACTGCGTACGACGACGCGCCTGACAGCACGTACGAGGATGCGTACGACCTCGACGGTGGCCTGCGCCGTACTCCTTGCGGCGACCGCGCTCGCCGGCTGCAACCGGGAGAGCGATCCCGGCTCGGGCGGCGGCAAGGTCGGCATCGACATGCCGCGCAACGACAGCGACTTCTGGAACTCCTACCAGGACTATGTGAAGAAGGGCGTCAAGGACGGCGACCTCGACTCCCTGCCGCTCACCAACTCCCTCAACGACATCGGCAAGCTCGCCGCCAACGTACAGACCTTCACCGACCAGGGCGCCAAGGCCGTCATCATGGCCCCGCAGGACACCGGCGCCGTCAAGGAAACGCTCAACCTCCTTGAGGAGAAGGACATTCCGGCCGTCAGCGTCGACACCCGGCCCGACGCCGGCAAGGTCTACATGGTGGTACGCGCCGACAACCGCGCGTACGGCGAAAAGGCCTGCAAGTTCCTCGGCGAGCAGCTCAAGGGCAAGGGCAAGGGCAAGGTCGCCGAGTTCCAGGGCGATCTGTCGTCCATCAACGGCCGGGACCGCTCCGAGGCGTTCAAGCAGTGCATGACCGAGAACTACCCGGGCATCAAGGTCTTCGAGCTGGCCACCGACTGGAAGGGCGAGGTCGCCTCCGCCAAGCTGCAGTCCACCCTGGCCGCGCACCCCGACCTGAACGGCATCTACATGCAGGCGGGCGGCGTCTTCCTGGAGCCGACCCTCGCCCTCCTGGAGCGCAAGAAGCTGCTCAAGCCGCCGGGCACCAAGGGGCACATCTCGATCATCTCCAACGACGGCATCCCCCAGGAGCTCGACGCCATCCGCGCCGGGAAGATCGACGCCACGGTCTCGCAGCCGGCCGACCTGTACGCCAAGTACGCGCTGTACTGGGCGAAGAAGGCCATGGCGGGCGAGAAGGTCAAGGCCGGGCCGACGGACCACGACTCGACGATCATCAAGATCCCGAATGGGTACGAGGACCAGCTGCCCGCGCCCCTCGTCACCAAGGACAACGTGGACGACCCGAAGCTGTGGGCCAACCAGCTGGAGAAGTAGTCATGCAGGGCACTGCTGCCGACCGGCCCCCGGCCGTGCGCGCAGAGGGCGTCGTCAAGCGCTTCGGGCCGACCCTGGCGCTCGACGACGCCCGTCTGACGGTCGCCGCGGGGGAGTCGCACGCGCTCGTCGGACGCAACGGCGCGGGCAAGTCGACGCTCGTGCACGTCCTGACCGGCCTGCACCCGCCGGACGCGGGCACGGTGCTCTTCGACGGCGAACCGGCACCGCCCTTCGGAGAGACGGCCGCCTGGCAGTCCAAGGTGGCCTGCGTGTACCAGAAATCGATGGTCGTGCCCGAACTGACCGTCGCCGAGAACCTCTTCCTCAACCGCTTCGAGCCCGGCGAAAAGCGCATCCATTGGTCGCGATTGCGGGCACGCGCGCGTGCCCTGCTCGCCGCCTACGGAGTCGACGTCGACCCCGGCGCCCGGGCCAAGGACCTCGCCGTGGAACAGCGGCAGTTCGTGGAGATCGCCCGCGCCCTGTCCTTCGGCGCCCGGCTGATCATCCTGGACGAGCCGACCGCCCAGCTGGACGCCCGCGGCATCCAGCGCCTCTTCGCCCGCCTGCGCGAACTGCAGGCGCAGGGCGTCGCGTTCCTGTACATCTCGCACCACCTGCAGGAGGTGTACGAGCTGTGCACGACGGTCACCGTCTACCGCGACGCCCGCCCGGTCCTCACCGCGCCGGTCGCCGGACTGCCCAAGGCGGAGCTTGTGGCGGCCATGACGGGCGACGAGCACGCGACCGGCGCTTCCTCGGCGGCGTTGCCGGTACGCGGCCACGGCGGCGCCCAGGTCCAGGACGTCCCCCTGCTGCGTACCGAAGGCCTCACTCTGGCAGGCGAGTTCGAGCCGCTCACCCTCGCCGTACGCCCCGGTGAGGTGCTCGGCCTCGCCGGCGCCGCGGCCAGCGGCAACATCGCGCTCGGCGAGGTCCTGGCCGGCATGCGCGCGCCCACGGCGGGGCGCGTCGTCGTACGGGGCAAGGCGGTCCGCCCCGGGAGCGTGCCGCACGCCCTCGACGCGGGGATCGGCTACATCCCGGAGGACCGGCACCGCCAGGGCCTCGTCCTCGCCCGCTCCGTCGCCGAGAACGCCACGCTCACCGTGGCGGACCAGCTGGGCCCCTGGGGCGCCGTCCTGCCCTCGCGTACGCGGCAGTTCGCCGCCGCGATGATCGCCTCGCTCGACATCAAGACCCGGGGCCCGGAGCAGCCCGTCTCCGGGCTCTCCGGCGGCAACCAGCAAAAGGTGGTCGTGGCCCGCGCGCTGGCCCGCCACCCGGCCGTCCTGGTGGCCCTGCGGCCCACCGCCGGGGTCGACGTGCGGTCCAAGGACGCCCTGCTCGGGGTGGTGCGCTCGGTCGCGGACTCGGGCAGCGCCGCGGTGATCGTCTCCGACGAGCTGGACGACCTGCGGGTGTGCGACCGGGTGCTCGCGCTCTTCCACGGGCGGGTGGTCGCGCGCTACGACTCCCGGTGGACGGACCGGGAGCTGGTGGCCGCCATGGAGGGCGTCACGGAGGCAGGCACGGAAGACGTCACGGAGGGGAGTCCGCAGTGACCGGGACGATGCGCACCACTGCCGTCGGCGAAGTGAAATCGCGCACCCGCGCGGGTCTGCGACAGCGCCTGGAGCACGTCCGGTGGAGCGACTTCTCCCTGGTCCCCGTGATCCTCGTCCTCCTGGTGATCGGCTACATCGTCTCGCCGGTCTTCCTGACCTCCACCAACCTCATCAACGTGGTGCAGCAGTCCAGCGAGCTCAGCCTCCTCGTGCTAGGCCAGGCCCTGATCCTCATCTGCGGCCGCATGGACCTCTCCCTGGAGTCGACCATCGGGGTCGCGCCCGTGCTCGCCATGTGGCTGGTCCTGCCGGTCGAGGGCGGCCGCTTCGCGGGGCTCGGCTGGCTGCCTGTGTGGACGGCGATTCCGGTCTGCCTGCTGGCCGGAGCGCTTATCGGCACCGCCAACGGCTTCCTGATGCTGAGGCTCCGCGTCAACGGGTTCATCGCCACCCTCGGCACGCTCACCATGCTGCGCGGCCTGCACATCGGCATCACCGAAGGGAAGTCCCTCACCGATGTCCCGGAATCCTTCCGGTACTTGGGCAAGGCCGACTGGTTCGGCGTCCCCGCATCGGTGTGGATCTGCCTGGCCCTGTTCGCCGCCGGCGGCGCGGCGCTCGCCTGGCTGCGGCACGGCCGCGCCCTGTACGCGATCGGCGGCAACCCGGAGGCGGCGCGCGCCGCGGGCATCCGGGTCGACCGGATCACCTGGACCGTCCTCGCCACCGGCGGCCTCCTCGCCGCCCTCGCCGGGATCCTCTACACCGGGCACTACGGCTCGGTGGCCGCGTCCCAGGGCAACGGCTGGATCTTCCAGGTGTTCGCGGCCGCGGTCATCGGCGGCATCAGCCTGAAGGGCGGCCGGGGGACACTGTTCGGCGCGCTCACCGGTGTCCTGACGCTGCAGCTCGTGGTGAACGTGATGACGCTCGGCGGGGTGCCCGCGCTGTGGAACCAGTTCCTCAACGGGGCGATCATCATCGTCGCGCTGGTCATCTCGCGGTTCGCGAGCGGCGAGAAGCAGGACTGAACGAGGTCCTGGCAGGACTGAACGAGGCCCTAGAGGCTCGCCCGCAGCCACTGCTCCACGCTCGCGATGTGCACCGTCGCCCACGACCGCGCCGCCTCCGCGTCCCGGTCCCGCAGCGCCCCGAGGATCATCCGGTGCTCGTGCAGCGTCCGGCTGACCGCGTCCTCCTGGGTGAGCCCGCGCCAGATCCGGGCCCGCGTGGTCGGCCCGGAGAGGCCGTCGAGCAGGGAGCAGAGCACGGAGTTCCCGGAGGCCTGCACGATGCCGCGGTGAAACTCCAGGTCGCAGGCAACCAGCTCCTCCACCGAGGGAGCGGGGCCGAGGGCGTCCAACTGCTCGCTGAGCGCGTCCAGTTCGGCCGTGCCGATCTGGGCGCTGGCGATCGCCGTGGCGGCGGGCTCGAGGATGCGGCGTACCGCCAGGAACTCCAGGACCGTGTCGTCGCGGTGGAAGTCGACGACGAAGCTGAGCGCTTCGAGGAGGAGTTGGGGGTCCAGGCTCGTGACGTACGTGCCGTCGCCCTGGCGCACATCGAGAATGCGGATCAGCGACAGGGCACGCACCGCCTCGCGCAGCGAGTTGCGGGACAGCCCCAGTTCGGCGGCGAGTTCGCTCTCCTTGGGCAGCCGGTCACCCGGCCGCAGCGCGCCGGAGACGATCATTCCCTTGATCTTCTCGATCGCCTCGTCGGTGACAGCCATGGTGACCTCGCTGACTTCGCCCAGGACGCAGTCCTCGCCCCGAGCAGACATCCGATGAATCGCTGATGATGCAGTGTACGCGGTGGGCCTCACTCCCACAGCGTGGTCGGCGCCTCCCGTCGTACCACCGGAGCGATCTCCTCGGCGAACCGCTGCAGCAGCTCCACCTGTTCGCCCGCCGGCAGCCCGAAACCGTCGACACTCACCGACTGCAGATCATGCCGGTACACCTCGTGATAGCCGAGGATCTTGTCGATGATCTGCTGCGCGCTGCCGATCAGTTGGGGACCGTCCGCGATGGCGTCCTCGATGGTGCGGAAGGGCGTGTTGTAGCCCGCCTTGCCCGCGAGGTGCGGCTTGAAGCTCTGGCGTACGCGGGCCTCGTACAGGTCCTTGTAGCGGGTGACGGCCTGCTCCGCCGTGCCGGCGATCAGCAACCCGCCCGAACCGGCCGCCACATGGGCCCGCGCCGGATCATGGCCGTACGCCTCGAACCGCTCGCGATAGTGGTCGATCAGCTTGGCGTAGGCCGCGCGCGGCTGAATGGCATTGGCGGTGAACAGGGGATCGCCGTGCTTGGCCGCCAGCTCGGGCGAGTTGAGGGAGGTCGCCGAGCCGTGCCACACGCGGGGGAGACCTGCGTACGGCCGCGGCACCGTCGTCACGTCCTTCAGCGGTGCCCGGAACTCGCCCTCCCAGTCGACGTTCTCCTCGCTCCACAGCCTGCGCAGGAGCTCGTACTTCTCCCTCTGCAGATCCCACTGCCGCTCCTCGTCGAGGCCGAAGAGGTCGAAGTGGCCGGCCTCCGCGCCCTTGCCGATGACGAGCTCGATCCGGCCGCGGGAGATCTGGTCGAGCGTCGCGTAGTCCTCGGCGACCCGCACCGGGTCCAGGATCGCGACGACGGTGACGCCGGTGAGCAGCTTGATCCGCCGGGTGCGGGCCGCCAGAGCGCCCAGAATCACGGTCGGGCTGGAGGACAGGAAGGCGCCGGCGTGCCGCTCGCCGATCGCGTAGGCGTCGAAGCCGAGCCGTTCCGCCGCGACCCCGACCTCGATCACCTCCGCCAAACGGTCGGCAGCGGTGGGCAGTTCGCCGGTCAGGGGATGCGGGGCATGGCCGATGATCGAGAGCACTTGAAACTTCATGGCTCAACTGTCCCCGCGGCGTATTGCACCCGTATGTACGCGGTGTGGCACGCGCCCCGGCGGCGTACAAGAGGACGTGCGAGGCGGCGTACAGGAGATGCGTAAGGGGCGCCCGCAATGGCGGACGCCCCTTACAACTCCCCCGTGATCAGTGACTACTTGTCGTCAAGCAGCCCCTGAACCTTCTTGGTCACCTCGTCCGTGGCCAGACCGCGGATCGTCAGCGTCGTGCGCCGGCGCAGCACGTCGTCCGCCGTCTCGGCCCACTCGTGGTCGCGCGCGTACACGACCTGCGCCCAGATCTCCGGGGCGTCCGGGTGGACGCGCTCGGCGAGCTCCGGGTTCTCGTTCGCCAGGCGGGCGATGTCGAAGGACAGCGAACCGTAGTGCGTGGCCAGGTGCTTGGCCGTGTCGGCGGCCATCCGCGGGCCGGGCGCCGGACCGTCGATGAGCAGCCGGTGCGCGACCGCCTGCGGGTTGGCGATACCCGGCAGCGGCAGCTTCTTGGGCAGCGCCGAGATCGGCTGCATGTCCTCGCCGAGCGGGTGCCCGGGCAGCTCCGCGAGCTTGTTCATGACCGTACGGCCGATGTGGCGGAAGGTCGTCCACTTGCCGCCCGCGACCGACAGCATGCCGCCACGGCCCTCGGTGACGACCGTCTCGCGCTTGGCCTTCGCGGTGCCGCCCGGACCGCCGGGCAGGACGCGCAGACCCGCGAAGGAGTACGTGATCAGATCGCGGGACAGCTGCTGGTCGCGGATCGAGAACGCGGCCTCGTCCAGGATCTGCGCCGTGTCCGCCTCCGTGACGCGCACGTCTGCCGGGTCGCCCTCGTACTCCTCGTCGGTCGTGCCGAGAAGCAGCATGTCCTCCCAGGGGAGGGCGAAGGTGATGCGGTACTTGTCGATCGGCGTGGCCAGCGCGGCCTTCCACGGCGAGGTCCGCTTGAGCACCAGGTGCGCGCCCTTGGAGAGGCGGATGGAGGGCGCCGAGTTCGGGTCCTCCAGCTTGCGCAGGTGGTCCACCCACGGGCCGGTGGCGTTGAGCACCAGACGGGCCGACACGCCGAACTCCGTGCCGTCCGTACGGTCCTTGAGGTCCGCGCCCGTGACCCGGCCCTGGGTGAAGCGCAGCCCGGTGACCTCGGCGTGGTTGAGCACGACCGCGCCTGCCTCGACGGCCGCGCGGACCGTCATCAGGGCCATGCGGGAGTCGTTCATCTGGTCGTCGCCGTACACCGCAACGGCCTTCAGATTGTCCGTACGCAGTTCCGGTACGTCCGCCGCGGCCTTGGCGGGGGAGAGCAGGTGACCGACGCCGTCGCCGAAGGCGGACAGGGCCGAGTAGGCGAAGACGCCGGCACCCAGCTTCGCGGCGCCGTGCGGGCCGCCCTTGTACACGGGGAGGTAGAACGTGAGCGGGTTGGCGAGGTGCGGTGCCACCTGACGTGACACCGCACGCCGCTCGAAGTGGTTCTCCGCGACCAGCTTCACCGCGCCGGTCTGCAGATAGCGCAGACCGCCGTGGAGGAGCTTGGAGGAGGCGGAGGAGGTGGCGCCGGCGAAGTCACCGGCGTCCACCAGGGCCACCCGCAGCCCGGACTGTGCGGCATGCCAGGCAGTGGAGATGCCCAGGATGCCGCCACCGATCACCAGGAGGTCGTACGTAGCCTTGTTCAGCTGCTCCCGGGTCTCGGCGCGGCTCGGGTTGGAGCCGCCTGCCGGATGCATTCCGAGGGCGGGAATGCTCTGCAGGGTGGTGGTGCTCATGGCGATTGCTCCTCGACAGTTCTCGACCGATGCGACCGGAGTCGTCAGGCCTCGTCGTCCTCGATCCAGCCCATGGTCCGCTCGACGGCCTTGAGCCAGCTCTTGTACTCACGGTCGCGGGTGTCCGCGTCCATGCGGGGGGTCCACTCCGCGGCCCGGCGCCAATTGGCGCGCAGGTCATCGGTGTTGGTCCAGAAGCCGACGGCGAGACCGGCGGCGTAGGCGGCGCCGAGGCAGGTGGTCTCGGCGACCATCGGGCGCACCACAGGGGCGTCCAGGAAGTCCGAGAGGGTCTGCATCAGCAGGTTGTTGGAGGTCATGCCGCCGTCGACCTTGAGGGCCGTGAGCTCGACGCCGGAGTCCTTCGTCATGGCGTCGGTGATCTCACGGGTCTGCCAGGCCGTGGCCTCCAGGACGGCGCGCGCGATGTGCGCCTTGGTGACGTACCGGGTGAGACCGGCGATCACACCGCGGGCGTCGGAGCGCCAGTACGGGGCGAACAGACCGGAGAAGGCCGGCACGAAGTACGCGCCGCCGTTGTCCTCGACCGAGGACGCGAGGGTCTCGATCTCGGCGGCGTGCTTGATGAGGCCCATCTGGTCGCGCATCCACTGCACCAGCGAACCGGTGACGGCGATGGAACCCTCGAGGGCGTAGACCGGCTTCTGGTCACCGATCTGGTAACCGACCGTCGTGAGCAGGCCGTTGTACGAGTTGACGGGCTTGTCACCGGTGTTCATCAGCATGAACGTGCCGGTGCCGTACGTCGACTTGGCCTCGCCCTCGGCGAAACAGGTCTGGCCGAACAGCGCGGCCTGCTGGTCACCGAGCGCCGAGGCGACCGGGACGCCGGCGAGGATGCCGCTCTTGGCGGCGCCGTACACCTCGGCGGAGGAGCGGATCTCGGGCAGCACGGCCGCCGGGATGTCCATCGACTGGACGATGCGCTCGTCCCAGGCCATGTCGTGCAGGTTCATCAGCATGGTGCGCGAGGCGTTGGTGACGTCCGTGACGTGCACACCGCCGTCCACGCCACCGGTGAGGTTCCAGATGACCCAGGAGTCCATGGTGCCGAAGAGGATGTCGCCGGCCTCGGCGCGCTCGCGCAGGCCCTCGACGTTGTCGAGCAGCCAGCGGACCTTCGGGCCCGAGAAGTACGAGGCCAGCGGCAGGCCGGTCTCGCGGCGGAAGCGGTCCTGGCCGACGTTGCGGCCGAGCTCCTTGCAGAGCGCGTCGGTGCGGGTGTCCTGCCAGACGATGGCGTTGTGGACCGGCTCGCCCGTGTTCTTGTCCCACATCAGCGTGGTCTCACGCTGGTTGGTGATGCCGATCGCCTTGACGTCGGCGGAGGTGATCCCGGCCTTGGAGACGGCGCCGGCGACGACGCTCTCGACGTTGGCCCAGATCTCCTTGGCGTCGTGCTCGACCCAGCCCGGCTTGGGGAAGATCTGCTCGTGCTCGCGCTGGTCGACGGCGACGATGCGACCGTCACGGTCGAAGACGATGCAGCGGGACGAGGTGGTGCCCTGGTCGATCGCGGCGATGAAGGGTCCGGCGGTGTGTGCGTCGGTCACTGTGTGCTCCATGAAGTCTCTGTGCGGCGATGCTTCGGTGCGTCTGCTGCTGTGATCGGCAAGTGATCAGCGGATCATCAGGGTCGGCAGGCGATCGGCTCAGGCGAAGGCGATGTTGTAGATACCGCCCGCGATGGCGCCGCCGATGAGCGGGCCGACGACCGGGATCCAGGAGTAGGACCAGTCGGAGCCGCCCTTGTTGGGCAGCGGAAGCAGCGCGTGCACGATGCGCGGGCCGAGGTCACGGACCGGGTTGATCGCGTACCCGGTCGGGCCGCCGAGCGAGAGGCCGATGCCGACGACGACCAGCGCGGTGACCAGGGCGCCGAGGACGCCGATGCCGTTGCCCTCGTTGTTCAGGCCCTGGGTGAGGATCGCCAGGACGAGCACGACCGTGGCGATGATCTCGGTGGCGAGGTTCTGTGCGACGTTCCGGATCTCCGGGGCGGTCGAGAAGATGCCGAGCACGGGGCCGGGCTCATCCGTCTTGACGGCCTTGATCGTGTCCTGCGCGCCGGGGCCGCCCACTATCTCGCGGTCCGTGAGGTGCGCGTGGAACTGGCCGTAGTACGTGATCCAGACCAGTACGGCACCGATCATCGCGCCGAGCAGCTGCGAGACCAGGTAGAGCGGTACGTCGCTCCACTGGGTGCCGCCTTCGCCACCCTTGATCGCGAGGCCGATGGTGACCGCCGGGTTCAGGTGAGCGCCGGAGACGCCGCCCGCCAGGTAGGCGCCGGTCAGCACGGCGAAGCCCCACCCGAAGGTGATCGCGAGCCAGCCGGCGTTGCGCGCCTTGGAGCTCTTGAGCGTGACGGCGGCGCACACGCCACCGCCGAGCAGGATGAGCACGGCGGTACCGATGGTCTCGCCGATGAAGATGTCGGAGCTGGACACCCGCGACTCCTTTGTCCTTCGTCCAGGGGATGGCGAACCAACTCAAGCCGGTGGTCCGCGCCCTCGTGGGAGGGCCGTTTGCTCGATCCGCGCTTGCCACACCTTACCCCGTATTGCCGGTAGGTGTTCGACAATGCCGACCGCTGAACGGCAGTTTTGCTTCCGGGTTAACTCGACGTCAAGACTTGTGTGACGGGTATCGCGATCGTTACCCGAACCTCGTGACGGGTCCCGCACGCGGCACGTACGCGCAGTGATGAAATGCAGCCGCTCCCGGGCCGGCAGGGCCTCGGGGGAGAGGGGCTCAGAAGCGCCCGGCGCCCAGATCCCGGGAGACCGCACGGGCGCAGTCGCGCACCGCGGCGACCAGGTCGGAGCGGAGCTCCCCGTCCTTGCAGACGCGCTCCACCGCCCCCGTGATGCCGACGGCCCCGACCGGCATCCGCCGCCGGTCGTGGATGGGCGCGGCAACCGAGGCCACGCCGTCCCAGGTCTCCTCGACGTCCGAGCCCCAGCCGCGGGCACGCGTCAGATCGAGTACGTCCTCGAAGTCGCCCAGCGCCGTGACGGTGCGGGGCGTGAAGTCCTTGCGCTCGGTGTCCATGCCCTCGCTGTGGGCCACCGGGTCGAACGCCGAGATCACCTTGCCGAGCGCCGTCGAGTGCAGCGGGTGCATCGCGCCGACCTCGAGGACCTGCCGGCTGTCGTCGGGCCGGAAGACGTGGTGCACGATCAGGACGCCCTGCTGGTGCAGGACGCCGAGATAGACGCTCTCCCCGCTGGAGCGCGCCAGGTCGTCCGTCCAGACCAGGGCGCGGGCGCGCAGCTCGTGCACGTCCAGATAGCTGTTGCCGAGCCGCAGCAGTTCGGCGCCGAGCTGATAGCGCCCCGAGGCCTCGTCCTGTTCGACGAACCCTTCGTGCTGCAGGGTGCGCAGGATGCCGTGCGCCGTGCCCTTGGCGAGCCCGAGGCTGGAGGCGATGTCGGAGAGCCCGAGGCGCCGCTCGCCGCCCGCGAGCAGTCGCAGCATGGCCGCCGCCCGCTCGAGCGACTGAATGTTCTTCGCCATGGCGTCGGCTCCTCCTCCACTCCAGTGCTGTTCGGCAATGCTGAACACTATCGGCCCATGCCGACCTTGTCCTAACGCATGAGGACACTCTTTTCCGTACGCGGCCGCCGCGGGGGCCCATGATCCCGGTCCGTACGGCCGCGTCCGCACGCTGGACGCCCTTCACATGAGGACCTTCGTCCCGGCTACCCTGGCTGCCGTGCGCCTCCTGCCGGAGGCGCAAAGCCGACAGCCGTCGCACTCCAGGGAGCACATCCATGGCCTCGCAGCCGACCCCTTCCGCCGACAGCCGGACCCGCATCGAAGCCCTCCGTGAGGCACTTGCCACCCGGGTGGTGGTCGCCGACGGGGCGATGGGCACGATGCTCCAGGCACAGGAACCCACCCTCGACGACTTCCAGCAGCTCGAGGGCTGTAACGAGATCCTGAACGTCACCCGGCCGGACATCGTGCGCTCGGTGCACGAGGAGTACTTCGCGGTCGGCGTGGACTGTGTGGAGACCAACACGTTCGGCGCCAACCACGCGGCCCTCGGCGAGTACGAGGTCGCCGAGCGCGCCTTCGAGCTCTCCGAGTCCGGCGCGCGGATCGCCCGCGAGGTCGCCGACGAGTTCGGCGCCAAGGACGGCCGCCAGCGGTGGGTGCTCGGCTCGATCGGCCCCGGCACCAAGCTGCCGACGCTCGGCCACGCCCCCTACACGGTGCTGCGCGACGGCTTCCAGGCGAATGCCGAGGGGCTCATCGCGGGCGGCGCGGACGCGCTGATCGTCGAGACCACCCAGGACCTGCTGCAGACCAAGGCCTCGATCCTGGGTGCCCGGCGGGCGATGGAGGCCACCGGCGCCGACCTGCCCCTGGTGTGTTCACTGGCCTTCGAGACGACCGGCACGATGCTGCTCGGCTCGGAGATCGGCGCCGCCCTGACGGCCCTGGAGCCGCTGGGCATCGACATGATCGGCCTCAACTGCTCCACCGGCCCGGACGAGATGAGCGAGCACCTGCGCTATCTCGCCAAGCACTCCCGCATCCCCCTGCTGTGCATGCCGAACGCGGGCCTGCCCATCCTGACCAAGGACGGCGCGCACTTCCCGCTGGACGCCGAGGGCCTGGCGGACGCCCAGGAGAACTTCGTCCGCGGCTACGGTCTGTCCCTGGTGGGCGGCTGTTGCGGTACGACGCCGGCCCACCTGCGCGCGGTGGTCGAGCGCGTCAACGGCCTGGCCCCGGGCGAGCGCGAGCCGCGCCCCGAGCCGGGCGCCGCCTCGCTCTACCAGACGGTGCCGTTCCGGCAGGACACGGCGTACATGGCGATCGGTGAGCGGACGAACGCGAACGGGTCGAAGAAGTTCCGTGAGGCGATGCTGGAGGCCCGTTGGGACGACTGTGTGGAGATGGCGCGCGATCAGATCCGTGAGGGCGCGCACATGCTCGACCTGTGCGTCGACTACGTCGGCCGGGACGGTGTCGCGGACATGGCGGAGCTCGCCGGTCGGTTCGCCACCGCCTCCACCCTGCCGATCGTGCTGGACTCCACCGAACTCCCGGTAATCCAGGCGGGATTGGAGAAGTTGGGCGGCCGTGCGGTCATCAACTCCGTCAACTACGAGGACGGCGACGGCCCCGAATCCCGCTTCACCAAGGTCACCAAGCTGGCCCAGGAGCACGGCGCCGCCCTGATCGCCCTGACCATCGACGAGGAGGGTCAGGCCCGCACCGTCGAGCACAAGGTCGCCATCGCCGAGCGTCTGATCGAGGACCTGACCGGCAACTGGGGCATCCACGAGTCGGACATCCTCATCGACACCCTGACCTTCACCATCTGCACCGGCCAGGAAGAATCCCGCAAGGACGGCATCGCCACCATCGAGGCGATCCGTGAGCTGAAGCGGCGGCGTCCGGACGTCCAGACCACGCTCGGCCTGTCGAACATTTCCTTCGGGTTGAATCCGGCCGCTCGGGTGCTGCTCAACTCGGTCTTCCTGGACGAGTGTGTGAAGGCGGGGCTGGATTCGGCGATCGTGCACGCGAGCAAGATCCTGCCGATCGCCCGGTTCGACGACGAGCAGGTCAAGACGGCGCTCGACTTGATCTATGACCGGCGTGCGGAGGGTTATGACCCGCTGCAGAAGCTGATGGCGCTGTTCGAGGGTGCCACGATGAAGTCGATGAAGGCGGGCAAGGCCGAGGAACTTCTCGCCCTGCCGCTGGAGGAGCGCCTGCAGCGCAGGATCATCGACGGCGAGAAGAAGGGTCTGGAGGCCGACCTCGACGAGGCCCTCACCAGCACGCCGGCCCTGGACATCGTCAACAACACCCTCCTGGAGGGCATGAAGGTTGTTGGTGAACTCTTCGGCTCCGGCCAGATGCAGCTCCCCTTCGTGCTGCAGTCGGCCGAGGTGATGAAGACCGCCGTCGCCCACCTCGAACCGCACATGGAGAAGTCGGACGCGGAGGGCAAGGGCACCATCGTCCTCGCCACGGTCCGCGGTGACGTCCACGACATCGGCAAGAACCTGGTCGACATCATCCTGTCCAACAACGGCTACAACGTGGTCAACCTCGGGATCAAGCAGCCGGTCTCGGCGATCCTGGAGGCGGCCGAGGAGCACCGTGCGGATGTGATCGGCATGTCCGGTCTGCTGGTGAAGTCCACGGTGATCATGAAGGAGAACCTTCAGGAGCTCAACCAGCGCAAGCTGGCCGCCGACTTCCCCGTCATCCTCGGCGGCGCCGCCCTCACCCGCGCCTACGTCGAGCAGGACCTCCACGAAATCTACGAGGGCGAAGTCCGCTACGCCCGCGACGCGTTCGAGGGTCTGCGTCTGATGGACGCCCTGATCGCGGTCAAGCGCGGCGTGCCCGGCGCGACCCTGCCCGAACTCAAGCAGCGCCGGGTCGCGAAGAAGGAGCACACGGCGGTTCTGGAGGTCGACGAGCAGCAGGGGCCCGCCCGCTCCGACGTCACCGTCGACAACCCCATCCCCGAACCTCCCTTCTGGGGCACCCGCGTCATCAAGGGCATCCAGCTCAAGGAGTACGCGTCCTGGCTGGACGAGGGTGCCTTGTTCAAGGGCCAGTGGGGCCTCAAGCAGGCGCGTAAGGGCGACGGGCCGACGTACGAAGAACTCGTCGAGACCGAGGGGCGTCCGCACCTGCGCGGCTGGCTGGACGAGCTGCACACCAAGAACATGCTGGAAGCGGCCGTGGTCTACGGCTACTTCCCGTGCGTGTCCAAGGGCGAGGACCTGATCATCCTCGACGAGCAGGGCAACGAGCGCACCCGCTTCACCTTCCCGCGCCAGCGCCGCGGCCGGCACCTGTGTCTGGCGGACTTCTTCCGCCCGGAAGAGTCCGGCGAGACCGACGTGGTCGGCCTGCAGGTCGTCACCGTCGGCAACCGCATCGGCGAAGCCACCGCCGAGCTCTTCGAATCCAACTCCTACCGCGACTACCTCGAACTGCACGGCCTGTCCGTCCAGTTGGCCGAGGCCCTCGCCGAGTACTGGCACGCCCGCGTCCGCAGCGAGCTCGGCTTCGCGGGCGAGGACCCCTCCGCGATGGAGGACATGTTCTCGCTCAAGTACCGCGGTGCCCGCTTCTCGCTCGGCTACGGCGCCTGCCCCGACCTTGAGGACCGGGCGAAGATCGCCGAGCTGCTCGAGCCGGAACGCATCGGCGTCCAGCTCTCCGAGGAGTTCCAGCTCCACCCCGAGCAGTCCACCGACGCCATCGTCATCCACCACCCCGAGGCCAAGTACTTCAACGCCCGCTGACACTCCGGCGGACGCGTGCCCTCCCCCTCCAGTGGAGGCGAGCTCACGCCCGAGCGGAGGCACGCCGATACTCGAGCGCGCGATCGCAGGACGAGACGTACACTGGTCGGTCCAGTGCAGGCCGGTCGGCTTTTCTGGCGGGAACCCCCGCGGGAGAAGGCGGCCGGCCTTCTCGTCCCTCATGGAGGTGTCCGGATGACCAGTACGGTCCCCGCAGTCGGAACCCGGACGGCCGAAGGCGCCGCCCTTCAGGCCGTCCTGCTCGACATGGACGGCACCCTCGTGGACACCGAGGGCTTCTGGTGGGACGCCGAGGTGGAGGTGTTCGCAGGGCTCGGCCACACCCTCGACGACTCCTGGCGCCATGTCGTGGTCGGCGGCCCGATGACCCGCAGCGCCGGCTTCCTCATCGAGGCCACCGGCGCCGACATCACGCTGCCCGAGCTGACCGACCTGCTCAACGACGGCTTCGAGGACCGCATCAGCCGCGCCCTGCCCCTCATGCCGGGCGCCGAGCGCCTGCTCGCCGAGCTCGCCGCGCACCGCGTGCCCACGGCCCTGGTATCCGCCTCGCACCGGCGCATCATCGACCGCATCCTCGACTCGCTCGGCTCGCAGCACTTCCACCTGACCATCGCGGGCGACGAGGTGGAGCGGACCAAGCCGCACCCCGCCCCGTACCTCCTCGCGGCGGCCGGGCTCGGCGCGGACCCGGCCAGATGCGCCGTCATCGAGGACACCGCCACCGGCGTGGCCGCGGCCGAGGCCGCCGGCTGCCGGGTGGTGGCGGTGCCTTCGGTGGCGCCGATCGCCCCTGCCGACGGTCGTACGGTCGTCTCCTCGCTCGAAGAAGTAGACCTTCCCTTTCTTCGGAAGCTGATTACTGGAATGCACTGAACCGCGCACCGAGCGTGCCCTGCCGAATGCAAGGAAACGCTGAGCGTTTGCTCAGGTATTTTCCGTGACCTTGTGGAGGCGTGAATTCCCCTGTCGTTCAACCGAGTTGACCTTGTGACGTTTCTCACGCGATGAGCCGTCGACATGGGGTTGATCATGTGGTCCGCCCCTGCCGTTCGGGGGCTGCGTGGCGCCCTTGTGTCCCGATTCATTGAACAGTGCCGGAATCCTTCCGCTGTTCGGATATCGGTGAGTCCGCATCCGCTGTCGCTGCGTGATTACCGCTCAACTCCGGGCGCCTCCAGTTCTCCTGGCCCCTCGGACTAATGTCGTCGCGAGAACATCGTCATAACTCCCGTGCCGCGCACACACCCCGTCGCCGGGCTCCGGGATCGAACGTTGGAGAACCTCGAGCATGAACCGCAAGACTTTGGTGTTGCCGGCTGTGATTGGTCTGCTTGCTCCGGTGCTCGCCGCCTGCGGCGGCTCCGGGAGCGGCGACGGGAGCGACGGGGCGATCGTCGTGGGCACCACCGACGGGTTCACGGCCTCGAAGGCGGCACCGGCCCCCTTCGACCCTGCGTACGCCTATGACGCCGGCTCCTGGAACATCCTGCGGCAGACCGTCCAGACGCTGATGCGCGCACCGCGCGGCGGCGCCGGCGAGCCCGTGCCGGAGGCCGCGGAGAGCTGCAAGTTCACCGACACCGGCAACCAGCGCTACGACTGCGAGCTCCGCGACGACCTGGCGTTCTCCAACGGCGACAAGGTCACGCCCGCGGACGTCAAGTTCTCCATCGAGCGGGTACTCAAGATCCACAAGCTGCTCGCGCCCAAGAAGCTCAGCAGCGGTGTGGCGGGCCTCATCGCCAACGTCGAGAACGTCGAAGTCATGGGCAAGCACGTCATCTTCCACCTGAAGACGTCGGACGCCACCTTCCCGCACAAGCTGGCGACCCCGGCCGCCGGCATCGTCAACCCCGACATGTACGACAAGACGAAGCTCCGCGACGGCTTCCAGGTCGACGGCTCCGGTCCCTACTCGCTCGAGGCCGAGGTCAAGGACAACAAGCTCGTCAAGGCCGTCTTCACCAAGAACCCGCACTACAAGGGCCACTTGACGGGCAAGACCGAGACGGTCGAGCTGCGCCCCTTCGGCACGGCCGACCAGATGGGCAAGGCCCTCAAGAGCGGCGACATCGACATGATGGCCCGCACGCTGGAGACGCAGCAGATCAAGCAGCTCACGGCCGACGCCGACGACTCCATCGACCTCGTGGAGATGCCCGGCCTCGGCATCCGCTACCTCGGCTTCGAGACCGACGCCCCGGTGGTCAAGAACAAGGCCGTCCGTCAGGCGATGGCGCAGCTCGTGGACCGCGGCGCGATCATCTCCCAGGTGTACGGCGCGGCCGCCGAGCCGCTGTACTCGCTGGTCCCGTCCACCATCGCCGGGCACACCAACTCGTTCCGCAACGAGTACGGCGAGCCCAGCGTGACCAAGGCCAAGGGGATCCTGACCAAGGCCAGCATCACCACCCCGGTCAAGCTGACGCTGAACTACACCACCGATCACTACGGCGAGGGCACCAAGAGGGAGTTCGAGCTGCTGCAGAAGCAGCTGAACGACAGCGGCCTGTTCGACGTCAAGATCAAGGGCACCCCGTGGGGGGACTTCCGCCCCACGGAGCTCAAGGGCGAGTACGCCGTCTACGGGATGGGCTGGTTCCCCGACTTCCCGGACGCCGACAACTTCATCGCGCCCTTCCTCGACGAGGGCAACTTCCTCAACTCGCCGTACACGAACAGCGAGATCCGTGACGAGCTGATCCCGCAGTCCCGCCGCGAGGCGGACCGCATCGCGGCGTCCGACAGCCTCGAGCGGATCCAGGACATCGTGGCGAAGGACGTGCCGGTCCTCCCGCTGTGGCAGGGCAAGGAATACGTCGCCGCCCGCGACGACATCACCGGCGTCGAGTGGGCCTTCAACGCCTCCTCCAACCTGCAGCTCTGGGAGCTTGCCCGCGGCATGAAGGGCTGACCCGCAGCACACCCCGCGAGCCCGGCCCTGCGCACGCCTCCCTCCCTTTCGAGGCCTCCGCAACCCCCCTCATAAAGCACCAAAAGAACGACAAGGAACATAAGTGAACATGCGTACGCAGTGGCCTGCCCCACTGCTCGCGGCAGGACTCGCCGCCGGACTCCTCACCGGCTGCGGCACCGAGACGGGCACCTCCGCGGAAGACGTGGACGGACCGGTCATGGGGATGTCCGACGACGTCCTCGCCACCGACCCCGCCTCCGGCTACGACCCCGGCTCCTGGCTCCTCTTCAACAACGTCTTCCAGTCCCTGCTCAGCTTCCCCAAGGGCGGCACCGAACCGCAGCCGGAAGCCGCCAAGGGCTGCGCCTTCGAAGGCTCCGGGGCCAAGGTCTTCAAGTGCACGCTGCGGGACGGACTGACCTTCAGCAACGGCCATTCGCTCACCTCGAAGGACGTGAAGTTCTCCTTCGACCGCGTCAAGAACATCAAGGCCGACGACGGCCCGGCCGTCATGCTCTCCTCGATCGACCACATCGAGACGCCCGACGCCAAGACCGTGGTCTTCAAGCTGAAGGTGCCCGACGCCACCTTCCCCAGCAAGATCGCCTCGGGTGCCGGCTCGATCGTGGACCACCGGGAGTACGACTTCGACCGGCTGCGTACCGACAACAAGGCCGCCGGCTCCGGTGTCTACACCCTGGAATCCTTCGGCGAGAACGAGTCGGTCTTCAAGGTCAACCCGAAGTACAAGGGCACCGCAAGGCCCAAGAACGACACGATGACCCTGAAGTTCTTCCACGACGACCGCAACAAGCTGAAGGAAGCCCTCCTGGGCGGCGAGATCGACATCGCCTACCGAGGCCTGGCCGCCGCCGACATCGCGGACATCGACAAGGGCGGATCCGACGAGACCAAGGCCGAGGCCGTCGAGGGCTCCAGCGCCCAGGTGCAGCACCTGGTGTTCAACATGAAGGACCCTGTCGTCGGCAAACTCGGCGTGCGCAAGGCCATCGCCTACCTCCTGGACCGGGACGCCCTGGTCAACAAGGTCCTCAAGGGCACGGCCACGCCGCTCTACTCGATCGTCCCGAGCGGCATCACCGGCCACAACACGGCCTTCTTCGACACGTACGGCCCCCGTCCCCAGCGCGACAAGGCCGTCAAGGCCCTGCGCGACGAGGGCATCCAGGACAAGGTGAAGCTCACCCTCTGGGCGACCCCGGCCCGCTACGGGCCCACCACGGTCCAGGAGTTCGAGGAGATGGCCAAGCAGCTCAACGCCAGCGGCCTCTTCGCCGCCGACGTCAAAACGGTCCCGATCGAGCAGTACGAGAAGGACATCAAGGCCGGCAAGTACGGCGTCTACGTGAAGGGCTGGGTGCCGGACTACCCGGACCCCGACAACTTCACCCAGCCGTTCTTCGGCAAGGGCAACGTCCTGCTCAACAACTACGTCAACAAGACGATCACCGAGCAGATCATCCCCGGCACCTCCGCACTCAGTGAACGCGGCGCCACCGAGGACCAGTTCGGCAAGCTCCAGGACAAGGTGGCCGAGGAGCTGCCCGTCGTCCCGCTCTGGCAGGCCAAGCAGTACGCGGTGGTCGGCGAGCAGATCTCCGGCATCGAGTGGTGCCTCGACGCCTCCACGGTCTTCCGCTTCTGGGAGATCGCGAAGAGCTGACCCGGCACCCCGGACGCACAGCCGATCCGGCACCCCGGACGCACGACGGGCCGCCCCCTTCCCGGGGGCGGCCCGTTCCCGTACTGAGTCCCTGCGGCCTACTGCGCGCCGGGGCGGACCAGCCCGCTCTCGTACGCGTACACCGCGGCCTGCACGCGGTCACGCAGCCCCAGCTTGGTGAGGACGTGCCCCACATGGGTCTTGACCGTCGTCTCGCTCACGAACAGATCCGCGGCGATCTCCGCATTGGACAGCCCGCGCGCCACCAGCTTGAGCACCTCGACCTCACGCTCGGTCAGCGTGTTCAACGTGTCGGGCACCGGCTCGTCGCCCGACGGCAGATGGTCCGCGTACTTGTCGAGCAGCCGGCGCGTGATGCTCGGCGCCAGCATCGCCTCACCGGCCGCCACCACCCTGATCGCCTGCACCAGCTCATGCGCCGGCGCGTCCTTCAGCAGGAAGCCGCTGGCCCCCGCCTTCAGCGCCTCGACGACATACTCGTCCAGGTCGAACGTGGTCAGCACCAGGACCTTGGCCGGGCCGTCCCGCCCGGGACCGGTGATCTGCCGGGTCGCCTCGACGCCGTCCATCCGCGGCATACGGATGTCCATCAGGACCACATCGGGCTGCAGGGCACGGACCTGATCGAGCGCCTGCAGACCGTCCCCGGCCTCGCCGACGACCGCCAGGTCCTGCTCGGCCTCCAGGATCATCCGGAAACCGGTGCGCAGCAGCGGCTGGTCGTCGACCAGCAGGACGCGGATCGCCACGTCAAACTCCTTGGGTAGGGCCAGCCTGCTCAATCGGCCCCATTCTGCCCTGACCGTCACTGCCGGACTCGGGCGCCCTGACCGGAAGCGGATACGGCGGGGGAGTGCCACCGAATTCCGGGCATACCGCCTGGTGGTCGCACCAGCCGCAGAGCTTGGTGGGACGCGGCCGCCACTCGCCCGTCTCGGTCGCCTCCTTGATCGCGTCCCACAGCGCGTGCAGCTTGCGCTCGACGCGCTCGAGGTCGGGGATCTGCGGGTCGTACGTGATCACGTCACCGCTGCCCAGATACACCAGCTGCAGCCGACGGGGCACCACGCCCTTCAGGCGCCACACCACCAGGGCGTAGAACTTCATCTGGAAAAGCGCGCCCTCGGAGTACTCGGGCCGGGGAGCCTTGCCCGTCTTGTAGTCGACGATGCGGACCTCGCCGGTCGGGGCCACGTCCACCCGGTCGATGATGCCGCGCAGCTTCAGGCCCGACTCCAGCTGGGCCTCCACGAACAACTCCCGCTCGGCGGGCTCCAGGCGGGTCGGGTCCTCGAGCGTGAACCACCGCTCCACCAGACCCTCGGCCTGCGTCAGCCACGTGGCCATGCGCTGCCCGGCGGCCTCCTCGTCGGTGTCGGCGAACAGCTCCGCGAGCTCCGGCTTCGCCTCCCGCAACCGGTCCCACTGGCCGGGGATCAGCGCCTTCGCGCGCGGCGCGGTGCGCTCCTCGGCCGGCGCGTCGAAGAGCCGCTCGAGCACCGCGTGCACCAGCGTGCCGCGTGTCGCCGCCTCGCTCGGCTTCTCGGGCAGCTTGTCGATGACCCGGAAGCGGTACAGCAGCGGGCACTGCATGAAGTCGCTTGCCCGCGAAGGCGAGAGCGACGCCGGGCGTGCGGCCGTCGCGGCAGCAGCGGTGCTGTTTTCCATGGAGAAGACCCTACGGCCCACGACTGACAACGTCCGCATACCATCGACGTCGGACCCTCTCGCCCTGCATGATCGTGACATCGCGTGACACGGCGGCGAGAGACGCTGCGCACGAGTTAACTGAGGGGACACAGTGGACGAAAGCGGCGAGAGCGGGCGGCCGCACTCCGGCAGCGGGGGACCGGCCCCCGATACCGGAAGCGCGGACCCGACCACCGGAAAGAGCGCATCGCCGCGCGCCGAGGACCCGGAACGCCCGCACGAGCCGGCCGGTCACCGCCCGCTCGGGGACGAGCCGACCCGGCCGCCCACCGACGACCGGCCCTCGCAGGACCAGCCCGGCGAGGAGCCCGCCACCGTGCACCAGCCCGACCCGCAGAACACCGACGCGCAGCAGACCCCGCAGCCCGCACGAGCCGCCGGCCCGGACGACGGCGAGCACACCCGGCAGCTCACGGACGACGGCCCCACGCCGAAGCATCCCGACGACGGGTCTACGGCGCAGCTCCCCGAGGCCGGGCCCGCGCAGCCTCTCGCCGACTCCCACGCGGACCGGCAACACAGCGACGGGCCGCCCCAGCAGGCGCGTACCGACGACAAACCGGCCGACGAAGACGGCAGCGACCGGAAGCCCGCCGACGACCGACCGGGCGAGACCCGGAGCGCCCCCCAGGCCTCACGGCCTCCCGCCCCGCAGCCCCCCGCCGCCGCACCACCGACGACGCCGTCCACCCCTGTGGACCTGCACCCCAACCGCGAGTTCGCCCAGGCCAAGCCCACCGGCACCGGCGGCACCACCCCCGGCCCGGGCAGCGGCAAGCCCGCACGCGGCCGTGAACCCGGCGGCGGACTGCTCATGGGCCGCCCCTTCGGCGTACCCGTCTACGTCGCCCCCAGCTGGTTCCTCGTCGCCGCCCTCATCACCTGGGTCTTCGGCGGCCAGCTCGACCGCGTACTGCCCGAGCTCGGCGCCGCCCGCTACCTCGTCTCCCTCTTCTTCGCCGTCGCCTTCTACGCCTCCGTCCTCGTCCACGAACTCGCCCACACGGTCGTCGCGCTCCGCTACAAGCTCCCGGTCCGCCGCATCCAGCTGCAGTTCTTCGGCGGCGTATCGGAGATCGAGAAGGAATCGGAGACCCCGGGACGCGAATTCACCCTCGCGTTCGTCGGCCCGCTCCTCTCCCTCGTCCTCGCGGGCGTCTTCTACGCCGGCATGCAGGCCGTCGAACCCGGCACCGTCCCCGGCGTCCTCCTCGCCGGCCTGATGATCTCCAACCTGATCGTCGCCGCCTTCAACCTCCTGCCCGGCCTCCCCCTCGACGGCGGCCGCATGCTCCGCGCCGTCGTCTGGAAGATCACCGGCAAGCCCATGAGCGGCACCATCGCCGCCGCCTGGGTCGGCCGCGCCCTCGCCGTCGCCGTCCTCATCGGACTGCCCCTGCTCACCCAGTCCGGCGCCCTCGGCGACGGCGCTGCCGACTCCGTCGGCATGGACACCGTCATGGACGCGCTGCTCGCCGCGATCCTCGCCGCCATCATCTGGACCGGCGCCGGCAACAGCCTGCGCATGGCCCGCCTGCGCGAACACCTCCCACAGCTGCGCGCCCGCACCCTCACCCGCCGCGCCGTCCCCGTCGAGTCGCACACCCCGCTCTCCGAAGCACTGCGCCGGGCCAACGAGGCAGGGGCCCGCGCCCTCGTCGTCGTCGACGGCCACGGCGACCCGACCGCGATCGTCCGCGAAGCCGCCATCGCCGGCGTCCCCGAACACCGCCGCCCCTGGCAAGCCGTCAGCGGCCTCGCCCAGGACCTCACCGACGGCATGCGGGTCTCCGCCGAACTCGCCGGCGAGGAACTCCTCGACACCCTGCGCGCGGCCCCCGCCACCGAGTACCTCGTCGTCGAGGAGACCGGCGAGATCTACGGCGTACTCTCCACCGCCGACGTGGAGCGCGCCTTCGTCAGGGCCATGGCCAGGCAGAACTGACCAACCCCCGCGCGCCACCGCTCGTGGTCGGCCGCGCGGCGGTGGCCCGGTACTCTGGTCACATGTCCGAACCGACCGGTGCCGCCCGCAGGCGCGGGCCCTTCAAGGTCGGGGACCAGGTTCAGCTGACCGACCCCAAGGGCCGCCACTACACGTTCACGCTCGAGGCCGGGAAGAATTTCCACACCCACAAGGGTTCCTTCCCGCACGACGAACTGATCGGCTCCCCCGAGGGAAGCGTTGTCCGCACCACGGGGAACGTCGCCTATCTCGCGCTGCGCCCCCTGCTCCCCGACTACGTCCTGTCCATGCCCCGCGGTGCCGCCGTGGTCTACCCCAAGGACGCGGGGCAGATCCTGGCCTTCGCCGACATCTTCCCCGGCGCCCGCGTCGTGGAAGCGGGAGTCGGCTCCGGCTCGCTCAGCAGCTTCCTGCTGCGCGCCATCGGCGACCACGGCATGCTGCACTCCTACGAGCGCCGCGAGGACTTCGCCGAGATCGCCACGCAGAACGTGGAGCGCTACTTCGGCGGCCCGCACCCCGCCTGGCAGCTCACCGTCGGCGACCTCCAGGACAACCTGTCCGACACGGACGTCGACCGCGTCATCCTCGACATGCTCGCCCCGTGGGAGTGCCTGGAGGCCGTCTCCAAGGCGCTCGTCCCCGGCGGCATCCTGTGCTGCTACGTCGCCACCACGACACAGCTCGCCCGCACCGTCGAGTCCATCCGCGAGATCGGCTGCTTCGCCGAGCCGCAGCCGTGGGAGTCGATGATCCGCAACTGGCACGTGGAGGGCCTCGCGGTCCGCCCCGACCACCGGATGATCGGCCACACCGGCTTCCTCGTCACCGCCCGCCGCCTCGCGGACGGCGTCGAGCCGCCCATGCGCCGCCGCCGCCCCTCCAAGGGCGCCTACGGCGACGACTACACGGGCCCGAACGCCGACGGCGGCACCCCCAGCGCCTGACCCCCTCAACACAACGACGCCGCCGCTGAGTTCCGTACGACCGTACGGAACTCAGCGGCGGCGTCATCACGTTGCACCACAACACCCCGGACCCCGGCGTTCCACCTCACTGTGACGTATGGCACCATGCTGGACACCCCCACCGGCACAGCCCTCACAGGAGACACTCCTAGTGCAGCACCCCGCCGTCCCGGAACTCGCCCACACCCACACCCGCCCCGTCCACTGGCTCGCCACCGCCGCAGCCGTCGCCGCCGTCATCGCCGGCTCCTCGGTCCTGCAGCCGGAAGCGGCCACCGCGGCCGCCCGGCCGGGCCCCCCGGTCAGCGCGGCCACCGCACCCGACCCGAACACCGTCACCTTCCCCATGAACTGCGGTCGCAGCAAACCGGAGATCCAGAAGAAGGCCACTGGAGACCTGGACGGAGACGGCCAGGCCGAAACCGTCGCCGTGGTCCGCTGCACCGCCGGCTCCGGCACCCCGCCCAGCGGGATCTACGTCATCACCAAGCCCCCCGCCGGCAAGCCCCGGGTCGTCGCCACCCTGGTCGACCCCAAGGAACGCCTCAGCGTCACCGACTTCGCCGTACGCGACGGAGCGGTCCGCGCCACCCTCCTCGGCTACTCCTCACCCGACGTCCCCCGCTGCTGCCCCGACAAGCAGGACAAGGCCAAGTGGCAGTGGCAGGACGGGACGTTCGTACGCTCCGAACAGTCCTCCTCCGCCGCCCGCAGCGTCTGACCGTACGACCGACAAAGGGCCTCGGCCCGCCGCACTCCGCGGCGGACCGAGGGCCCCTTGCCTGTAACGCTCCGTAAGATCCGACTACTCTGCGTCGGGTCCGTAGACCTCGACCGTGTCCGATACGCGACGTACGTGAATGCAGTCACCCGGGCACTCCTTGGCGGAGTCGGCGACATCCTTGAGGAGCGGTAGAGGTACGCGCGTTGTGGCACCCGGCGCCTGCAGCAGCTCGTCGTCGGCGCTCTTCACATAGGCCAGACCGTCGATGTCCAGCTCGAAGACCTCCGGCGCGTACTGCACACAGATGCCGTCACCAGTGCAGAGGTCCTGGTCGATCCAGACTTCCAGATCCTCACCGGCCACGACTGCGTCCTCGGCCGGAGCCTCCTGCTGCACCGTCATTTCCCCTGCCATTCCTCACGTCGAGCCGTCCAACACAGTGCAAGTCGGGCCACGCCTGACGGGTGTTGAACACTTCGACGATACAACCGCTCGCTTTCCGATGTTGTTCGGTGGGTATTTACCTGGCGTGAGGGAGTACGCAAGGGTGAAGATCGGACACGCCCCAGACGTCTTTGTGATCTAGGGGTTTCAATCCCCACCTGCCCAGGTAGGGTCAGGAAGCGTCCAGCTCCCCTTGGAGGAGGTGAGGACCGTGGCAGCCCACGACGACGACATGAACCGCGGCATCCGCCCGGGTCGAGGGTCCGATGACCCTGCCGGACAGATTGCCTATCTCGAGCAGGAGATCGCCGTCCTGCGACGCAAGCTCGCCGACTCTCCGCGGCATACGAGGATTCTCGAAGAGCGGATCGTCGAGCTGCAGACCAACCTGGCCGGAGTGTCCGCGCAGAACGAACGACTCGCGAACACACTCCGTGAGGCCCGCGACCAGATCGTGGCCCTCAAGGAAGAAGTCGACCGGCTCGCACAGCCGCCGGCAGGCTTCGGTGTCTTCCTCACGGCGAACGAGGACGGCACCGCTGACATCTTCACCGGGGGCCGCAAGCTCCGGGTGAACGTCAGCCCCAGCGTCGAGCTCGAAGAGCTCCGACGCGGCCAGGAACTCATGCTCAACGAAGCGCTCAACGTGGTCGAGGCCATGGAGTACGAGAGCGTCGGCGACATCGTCACCCTCAAGGAAATCCTCGAGGACGGCGAACGCGCCCTTGTGCAGGGGCACACCGACGAAGAACGAGTGGTACGGCTCGCCGAACCCCTCCTCGACGTCGTCATCCGCCCCGGCGACGCCCTCCTGCTCGAACCCCGATCCGGCTACGTCTACGAAGTCGTACCCAAGAGCGAAGTCGAAGAGCTGGTCCTGGAAGAGGTCCCGGACATCGGCTACGAGCAGATCGGCGGCCTGGGCAACCAGATCGAAATGATCCGCGACGCAGTCGAGCTCCCCTACCTCTACCCAGACCTCTTCAAGGAGCACGAACTCCGGCCCCCCAAGGGCGTCCTGCTCTACGGCCCCCCCGGCTGCGGAAAGACCCTCATCGCCAAGGCAGTCGCCAACTCCCTTGCCAAGAAGGTCGCCGAAGTCACCGGACAAGCCCAGGGCAAGAGCTTCTTCCTCAACATCAAGGGACCCGAACTCCTCAACAAGTACGTCGGTGAGACCGAGCGGCAAATCCGCCTCGTCTTCCAACGTGCCAGGGAGAAGGCCAGCGAGGGCACCCCCGTCATCGTCTTCTTCGACGAGATGGAATCCCTCTTCCGCACCCGCGGATCCGGCGTCAGCTCGGACGTGGAGAACACCATCGTCCCGCAGCTCCTCGCCGAGATCGACGGCGTGGAAGGCCTGGAAAACGTGGTCGTGATCGGCGCCTCCAACCGCGAGGACATGATCGACCCCGCCATCCTGCGACCCGGACGACTCGACGTAAAAATCAAGATCGAACGCCCGGACGCCCAAGCGGCCAAGGACATCTTCGCCAAATACCTCACCCAACGCCTCCCGCTCCACGGAGACGACCTGACCGAACACGGCGGCGACCGATCCGCCACCGTCGAAGGCATGATCCAAACCGCCGTCGAGCAGATGTACGCCGAATCCGAGGAAAACCGCTTCCTCGAAGTCACGTACGCCAACGGCGACAAGGAAGTCCTCTACTTCAAGGACTTCAACTCCGGCGCAATGATCGAAAACATCGTCGGACGCGCCAAGAAGGCAGCCATCAAGGACTTCCTCGAGGCCAACCAGAAGGGCCTTCGCGTCTCCCACCTCCTCCAGGCCTGCGTGGACGAGTTCAAGGAGAACGAAGACCTGCCCAACACCACCAACCCCGACGACTGGGCCCGCATCTCCGGCAAGAAGGGCGAGCGGATCGTCTACATCCGCACCCTCGTCACCGGAAAGCAGGGCGCAGACACCGGACGCTCCATCGACACGGTGGCCAACACCGGTCAGTACCTGTAAATGGCAGGCCGGCTGCGGGTGCCCAACGCGGGTACCCGCAGCCGACTGTTTTTCAGGCAACAACCAAGCAACAACCCAAGCCACAGCAATGACTGAATTGATCTCCCCACCAGCGCAAAGGCGTTCTAGGCTCTTCGGTACCGCCGAGTCGCGCAGTGCGGGGACGGGCACCGCACACGCACCGGAGAACCAGCGGTACTTGAGCGCCGCACCCGAACGGGAGCGCCGCCGGGCAAGGAGGGCCGCATGACCGTACGGCGAGTAATGGGCATCGAGACCGAGTACGGAATCTCCGTCCCCGGCCACCCCAACGCCAATGCCATGCTCACCTCGTCCCAGATCGTCAACGCCTACGCGGCGGCGATGCACCGGGCGCGCCGCGCCCGCTGGGACTTCGAGGAGGAGAACCCGCTGCGCGACGCGCGAGGCTTCGACCTCGCCCGCGAGGCCGCCGACTCCAGCCAGCTCACCGACGAGGACATCGGCCTCGCCAACGTGATCCTCACCAACGGTGCACGGCTGTACGTCGACCACGCACACCCCGAATACAGCTCCCCAGAAATCACCAACCCCTGGGACGCCGTGCTCTGGGACAAAGCCGGCGAACGCATCATGGCCGAAGCAGCCGAACGAGCCGCACAACTGCCGGGCGCCCAGCCCATCCACCTCTACAAGAACAACACCGACAACAAAGGCGCCTCCTACGGCACCCACGAGAACTACCTGATGAAGCGGGAAACCCCCTTCTCAGACATCGTGCGCCACCTCACGCCGTTCTTCGTCTCCCGCCAAGTCGTCACCGGCGCAGGCCGCGTCGGCATCGGCCAGGACGGCCACGAACACGGCTTCCAGCTCAGCCAGCGCGCCGACTACTTCGAAGTCGAAGTCGGCCTCGAAACCACCCTCAAGCGGCCCATCATCAACACGAGGGACGAGCCGCACGCCGACGCGGAGAAATACCGCCGCCTGCACGTCATCATCGGCGACGCGAACCTCTCAGAGATCTCGACCTACCTGAAGCTGGGAACCACGGCTCTCGTTCTCTCGATGATCGAGGACAACTTCATCGCCGTGGACCTCGCCGTCGACCAGCCCGTACGCACCCTCCACCAGGTCTCCCACGACCCCACACTGCAACGCCTGGTCACGCTGCGCAGCGGCCGCACCTTGACCGCCGTACAGCTCCAGATGGAGTACTACGAGCTCGCCCGCAAATACGTCGAGGAACGCTTCGGCTCCGACGCCGACGACCAGACCAAGGACGTCCTGGCCCGCTGGGAAGACGTACTCGGCCGGCTCGAGACCGACCCCATGAGCCTCTCCGGCGAACTCGACTGGGTCGCCAAACGCGAACTCATGGAGGGCTACCGACGCCGCGACAACCTCGACTGGGACGCCGCACGCCTCCACCTCGTAGACCTCCAATACGCCGACGTACGCCCCGAGAAGGGCCTCTACAACCGCCTCGTGGCACGCGGCAAGATGAAGCGGCTCCTGGACGAGACCGACGTCGAGCGGGCCGAGACCAAGCCGCCCGAGGACACCCGCGCGTACTTCCGCGGGCGCTGCCTCGAGCAGTACGCGGACGACGTGGCCGCAGCCTCCTGGGACTCGGTGATCTTCGACCTCCCGGGCCGCGATTCGCTCCAGCGGGTCCCAACCCTGGAACCGCTTCGCGGAACGCGTAATCACGTGAAAGAGCTCCTGGACAGGTGCCGGACCGCGGAAGACCTGGTGCGGGTGCTTTCCGGCGGCTGAAAGAGTCCCGGTGGGGAATCACTGGGGTGAGCCCCGGACGTTGAGTAAGTACGGGGCCAATGTCGGACCCTGGGCGTAGGGTCTGATCAAGAACGTCGACACCGAGCGGGGTGAGTCACATGGCGACCAAGGACACCGGCGGCGGACAGCAGAAGGCGACGCGTTCTACGGAGGAAGTCGAGGAGGTTGCGGAGGACACGCAAGCTACCGAGGACCTCAAGGAGCGGCAGGAGAAGCTGAGCGACGACGTCGACTCGGTTTTGGACGAGATTGACGACGTCTTGGAGGAGAACGCGGAGGACTTCGTGCGCTCCTTCGTTCAGAAGGGTGGAGAGTGATTTCACCTTCGAATCTAAGGTTGCGGGCGTAGGGGAGGGGTCTTGTCGGAGGCTCTCAAGCGGTGTGCGAGATGCCAAGAGCGCAAGCCGCGCGAGGCGTTCGCTGCGAATCGATCCCTGCGTGACGGACTGCAGGTCTACTGCAGAGAGTGCACTGCCGAGTATCACCAGGAGCGTCAGAAGGCGAAGGGCAAGAACGTTCGCCCCAAGGTGGCAGCTCCGACCGGCCACAAGTATTGCCGCAGGTGTGGGGAGATCAAGCCTCATGCCGAATGGGACCGCAACAATACGGCCTCCGATGGCTTGTCCACTCGCTGCAAAGCCTGTCGAGCCATCGAAGGTCGTGCGGGCCACCTCAAGCGCCAATACGGCATCACCGAAGCCGAACGCGACGAGATGATTGCAGCCCAGAAGGGCCTCTGCGTGATCTGCCTCGAAGCTCCCGCCGTGCATGTGGATCATTGCCACGAGACGGGTAAGGTCCGAGGCGTACTGTGCTTCAACTGCAATTCAGGTATCGGCAAGTTGGGGGATGACCCCGACAAGACCCGCCGAGCCACCGCTTACCTGGAAGGAAACTCGTGGAAGCCAATCCTCGTAGCACCGGGCGTCTACCAGCTGCCTTCCTGACGCCTGGGTCGTCGTCCTTCATGGACTTCCTGTCCGAGCACTCGCCGGACGTCCTGCCGGGCAATCGCCAACTCCCGCCCCTGAAGGGCGCGATCGAGGCGCCGCACGGTACGACGATCGTCGGGGTCACGTTCCCCGGTGGTGTGGTGCTTGCCGGTGACCGGCGGGCGACCATGGGGAACATGATCGCTCAGCGCGACATCGAGAAGGTCTTCCCGGCGGACGAGTACTCGGCCGTCGGTATCGCCGGCACCGCCGGTCTGGCTGTTGAGATGGTCAAGCTGTTCCAGCTGGAGTTGGAGCATTTCGAGAAGGTCGAGGGGACGACGCTCTCGTTGGAGGGCAAGGCCAACCGCCTGTCGACGATGATCCGTTCGAACCTCGGGATGGCCATGCAGGGCCTTGCCGTGGTGCCGCTGTTCGCGGGGTACGACGTGGATCGTGAGCGGGGGCGGATCTTCTCGTACGACGTCACGGGCGGCCGTTCCGAGGAGCACGGTTACGCGTCGACGGGCTCCGGCTCGATCTTCGCGCGCGGTGCGATGAAGAAGCTGTACCGCGACGATCTGACGGAGGAGCAGGCCACCACGCTGGTCGTCCAGGCGCTGTATGACGCGGCGGACGACGATTCGGCCACGGGTGGTCCTGATGTGGCCCGCCGTATCTACCCGATTGTCACCGTCATCACCGACGAGGGCTTCCGGAGGCTGTCGGACGATGAGGGCTCGGAGATCGCGCGCCAGATCCTGGAGCGGCGTCTCGAGCAGCCCGACGGCCCGCGTGCCGCGCTGCTCTGACGAGCCGAGCGGAAGCGGAATCCGGAATGTACTCGCCACTGACAGAAAGGGACGGATAGCCGGTGTCGACGCCGTTCTATGTCTCACCCCAGCAGGCCATGGCCGACCGGGCGGAGTACGCCCGTAAGGGCATCGCCCGTGGTCGCAGCCTTGTTGTGCTGCAGTTCGCCGATGGCATCGTGTTCGTCGGCGAGAACCCGTCCCGTGCGCTGCACAAGTTCAGCGAGATCTATGACCGGATCGGCTTCGCGGCCGCCGGTAAGTACAACGAGTACGAGAACTTGCGTATCGGCGGCGTCCGTTACGCGGATCTTCGTGGTTATACCTATGACCGTGACGATGTGACGGCTCGTGGTCTGGCCAACGTGTATGCGCAGACGTTGGGCACGATCTTCTCCAGTGCGGCTGAGAAGCCGTATGAGGTGGAGTTGGTCGTTGCCGAGGTCGGTGACACGGCGGAGGGCGATCAGATCTACCGTCTGCCGCATGACGGTTCGATCGTCGATGAGCACGGTTCGGTGGCGGTCGGCGGTAATGCCGAGCAGATCAGCACCTATCTGGATCAGCGTCATCAGGACGGCATGAGCCTTGCCGAGGCGTTGAAGCTGGCTGTGCAGGCGTTGTCGCGGGAGCCGAACGGCGGTGAGCGGGAGATCCCCGCGGAGCGCCTGGAGGTGGCGGTTCTGGACCGGACCCGCCCGCAGCAGCGGAAGTTCAAGCGCATTGTCGGCCGTCAGCTGTCGCGTCTGCTGGAGGCGGACGGTGCGGCCGGTACGCCGACGGAGGTTCCGTCGGACTCCGAGGAGAACTCCGACGACGAGTAGCCTCACTCGCTCTGGCAGTGTTCGCGCCCCGCGCCGTCTCGTACGGTGCGGGGCGCGCTGCGTTGAGGCCGAAGGCCCCGGGCTTGGGTGGTGCGGTCAGCGGGTGCGTGGTGGCGCTGTGGAGCCGCGTACGACCAGTTCTACGGGGAGGGCGGCGCTGTCCGGTGCTTGGTTGTCGAGTACGGCGAGCAGGGCGTGCATGCCGCGTTCGCCGACTTGTTCGGCGGGCAGGTGCAGGGTGGTGAGTTCGGGGTCGACGGCGGTGGCGAGGGTGAGGTCGTCGAAGCCGGTGACGGAGATGTCTTCGGGGATGCGCAGGCCGAGGCGTCTGGCGGCTTTGCAGGCGCCGGCCGCGATGATGTCGTCGTCGCAGATGAGTGCGGTGGGCCTGGGGGCGGTGCCGAGGGCGTGCAGGGTGGCTTCGAGGGCGCCGGGGACGGACAGGGGTGCGGGGGCGGTGCGCAGCGTGGCGCCGGGTGCCTCGCGCAAGGCGTCGGCGATGGCTCGGGCGCGTACCTGGAACGTCCAGGAGTCCACGTCGGCGGCCAGGTGGAGGAAGTCGCGGTGTCCGAGGGTGAGCAGGTGCTCCGTCACTTGGCGCATGCCGTCTGCGAGGTCGACGTTGACGTGGGCGGCGGCGGTGGGGTCGGCCGGGTCGCTGTCGAGCATGACGAGGGGCAGGTCGGTGCCGCGGATCGTGGTGAGTGCGTCTGCTGCCATGGAGGAGGCGATGACGCCGTCGAGGGCGGCGCGGGCGGAGGCGAAGGGGTCCTTGGCGGGGCCGATGCCTTCGGGGGAGAGGTAGAGGACGACGCCGAAGTCGTGTTCGGCGGCGGTGCGGGCGGCGCCGGTGTAGACGCGGGCGAAGAAGTCGTTGGTGAGGGCGGGGACGACGAAGAGGGCGGTTCTGGTCCTGCCCAGGCGGAGGTTGCGGGCGGCGAGGTTGGGGCGGTAGCCGAGTTGGCGGGCGGCGTCGCGGACCCGGTCGGCGGTGGTGGGGGCGACGCGGCCCTGCCATTTCTCGCCGAGGACGAGGGAGACGGCGGCCTGGGAGACGCCTGCGGCTCGGGCCACGTCCTTGCTCGTGGGGCGGGGCACGGCGGCTCCTTGCTGGGCTGGGCGGGTGGGGCTGGCGGACCTGTGGTGGTGCGGCCTGTGGATGGACCTTTGGACTCCCGTCATGATACGTATAACCCCGGAAGTTATACGTAACACCTCGATGGTGGGGAGAGGGGCCGGTCATGGCTGCGGGATACGCGGAGCTGTTGCGGACACCGCATGCGGCGCGACTGCTCACGGGGACACTGGTGGGCCGGCTGCCCAACGCGACGGCGGCGATCGCGATCGTGCTCTTCGTCCGTGCGGAGGGCGGCAGTTACACCCTGGCCGGTGTGCTCACCGCGGTGTACGGCCTGGCCATGGCGGTCGGTCAGCCGCTGCTCGGCCGCGCAGCCGATCTTTACGGACAGCCCCGGGTGATGCTGCCCGCGTCCGTGGTGTCGGCGCTCGGCATGGCGGCATTCTCGTTGGTGGGGATCGACGCGCTGCCCCTGGCGTACGCGGCCGTGCTGGTGGCGGGTCTGCTGACGCCGCCGCTGGAGGGCGGGCTGCGGGCCCTGTGGCCGAAGATTCTGCGCCGCGAGGACCAGGTGCATGCCGCGTATGCGATGGACGCGGTGGCGCAGGAGGTGATGTTCACCGTCGGGCCGCTCCTGGTGACGGGCATCGTCGCGCTGTGGTCCGAGGCTTCCGGGCTGCTCGTCATCAACGCGATGGGTGTGCTGGGGGCGTTGTCGGTCGTGGTGTCGCGGCCGTCGCGGGACTGGCGGTCCGCGCCACGTGAGGCGCATTGGCTCGGGGCGCTGCGCTCGCCGGGGCTGCTCGCGCTGCTCGGGTCGTTCTTCTTCGTGGGGCTCGCCATCAACTCGATCACGGTGGCGGCGGTGGTGTACGCGGACGGCAACGGCGGCGACCTCGTCTACGGCCTGCTGATGGCGGCGCTCGGTCTGGGCGCGTTGGTCGGTGGTGTGGGTTATGGCGCGCGGCAGTGGCCGGGAACTCCCGAGCTGCGACTGCGTGTTCTGGTGGCGCTCCTCGCGTTGGGCTATCTGCCGCTGCTGATCGTGCCCGGCGCGGTCGCGATGACGTTCCTGATGGTCGTCGCGGGTGTCTTCCTGGCGCCGACCCTCGCGTGCGGCTTCGTCGTGGTGGACCGGCACGCTCCCGTGGGCACGGTGACGGAGGCGTTCTCCTGGGTGGTGACGACCTTCGGTGTGGGCTCCGCGGTGGGAACTGCGGTGGTCGGTCCGGCCGTAGAGGCGGGCGGCGCACCGCTGGGCTTCGGCGTGGCGTGTGCTGGTGGGGGCGCCGCGCTGCTGGTGTTGCTGGCCACGCGGAGGGTCCTCGCAGGTCCCGGGCGCACCACCGATATCACCAGCTCGTCGGAAAGTGATCGAAACGGTGCTGTCGAACCCGGTTTCAGCACAGGCCATCAGGCGTAATGTTCAGTCATGGACCGCCGCATTTTCGGGCTGGAGAACGAGTACGGCGTCACGTGCACGTTCAGGGGACAGCGCCGTCTGTCACCTGACGAAGTGGCGCGCTACCTCTTCCGCCGTGTTGTGTCATGGGGCCGCAGTAGCAACGTCTTCCTGCGGAACGGCGCCCGTCTCTACCTAGACGTGGGATCGCATCCGGAATACGCAACTCCCGAATGCGACAACGTGACCGAGCTGGTCACCCACGACAAAGCGGGCGAGCGCATTCTCGAAGGCCTGCTCGTCGACGCCGAACGCCGCCTGCACGAGGAGGGAATCGCGGGCGACGTCTATCTCTTCAAGAACAACACCGACTCGGCGGGAAACTCCTACGGTTGTCACGAGAACTATCTGGTGGCCCGGCATGGAGAGTTCTCGCGGTTGGCGGACATTCTCATTCCGTTCCTCGTCACCCGGCAGCTGCTGTGCGGCGCCGGCAAGGTGCTGCAGACGCCGCGCGGTGCGGTGTACTGCGTGAGCCAGCGTGCCGAGCACATCTGGGAGGGCGTCAGCTCTGCCACCACCCGTTCCCGGCCGATCATCAACACCCGCGACGAGCCGCACGCGGACGCCGAGCGTTACCGCAGGCTGCACGTCATCGTGGGCGACTCGAACATGTCCGAGACGACGATGCTGTTGAAGGTCGGCGCGACCGACCTGGTGCTGCGCATGATCGAGGCGGGCACCGTGATGCGGGACCTGACCCTGGAGAACCCGATCCGGGCGATCCGCGAGGTCAGCCACGACATCACGGGCCGCCGCAAGGTGCGCCTGGCCAGTGGCCGGGAGGCCTCGGCGCTCGAGGTGCAGCGCGAGTACTACGAGAAGGCCGTCGATTTCGTCGAGCGGCGCGGGATTCGTACCGGCACGGTCGAGCAGGTCCTGGAGCTCTGGGGCCGCACGCTGGACTCGATCGAGTCGGAGGATCTCGACCGCATCGGCACCGAGATCGACTGGGTCATGAAGTACCAGCTCATCGAGCGGTACCGCGCCAAGCACAACATGACCATGTCCAACCCCCGGGTCGCGCAGATAGACCTCGCCTACCACGACATCCACCGTCGTCGGGGCCTGTACTACCTGCTGGAGAAGAAGGGCCAGACAGCCCGTATCTGCAACGACTTGAAGATCTTCGAAGGCAAGTCGGTGCCGCCGCAGACGACGCGTGCGCGGCTGCGCGGCGACTTCATCCGGCGGGCCCAGGAGCAGCGCCGTGACTTCACGGTGGACTGGGTGCACCTCAAGCTCAATGACCAGGCGCAGCGGACGGTGCTGTGCAAGGACCCGTTCCGGTCGGTGGACGACCGGGTGGAGAAGCTGATCGCAGGGATGTAATCGGCGTTCCGCCGTGAGTGGTGGAACACGCCAAGGGCCCCGCACGTTCCTCGTGCGGGGCCCTTGGCACGCCCTAGAGTGTCGTGGAACTAATGTGCCGTCTGAGATCTGAGGAACACGTGCGCCGACTTGCCGGCCTTGTCGTCATTCCGCTCCTGCTGCTTTCGACAGCGGCCTGCGGTGACGACAAGGGCTCCGATTCCGCCTCCGACTCCGCCTCGACGTCGAACTCCGGTCTGCCCGCGATCACCGCGGGTGCCAAGTTCGGCGAGAAGCCGACCCTGGCCAAGGGCAAGGGCGACCCGGTCAAGAAGCTGAAGGTCGATGTCCTCAGCGAGGGCAAGGGTGAGAAGACCAAGGAGGGCGACGCGGTCCAGGTCAATTACCTGGGTCAGGCCTGGGACTCGGACAAGCCCTTCGACAACAGCTTCGACCGCAAGCAGCCCTTCGACGTGACCCTCGGCGCCGGCCAGGTCATCAAGGGCTGGGACCAGGGTCTGGTCGGCCAGAAGGTCGGCAGCCGCGTCGAGATCGGCATCCCGCCGGAGCTCGGCTACGGCGCCCAGGGCCAGGGTGACATCAAGCCGAACGCCACGCTGGTCTTCGTCGTCGACATCGTGAAGTCGACCACCGTCCCGAAGGCCGCCTCGGGCTCCGAGGTGTCGCAGGACAACATCGACCTGCCGAAGGTCGGTACGAACCTCGACGGCAAGGCCCCGTCGCTGACCATCCCGACGAAGTCGGACCCGCCGAAGAAGCTCGTCTCGAACTATGTGATCGAGGGCAAGGGCGACGTCGTCAAGGACTCCGACACCGTCATCGCGAACTATGTCGCGTCCGTCTGGAAGGACGGCAAGGAGTTCGACAGCACCTACAAGCAGGGTGGCAAGCCCGCGAACTTCCCGATCGGGCAGCTCACCTTCAAGGGGCTGAAGGAAGGCCTCGCCGGCAAGAAGGTCGGCAGCCGCGTGCTGATCGTGGCCCCGCCGGCCTACGCCTTCGGCGACAAGGAGCAGCAGGGCATCCCGAAGAACTCCACGCTGGTGTTCTCCGTGGACATCCTGGCCAAGGTCTGACGTTCGAGGTGGGAGACCCCGGGCAGGGACTGCCTTGTGGGGTGTAAGACTGTCCGGGTTGCCCATTTCGTAGAAGCAGGAGCAATTGACGTGAGCATCGACAAGCCCGAGGTCGACTTCCCCGGCGGCGAGCCCCCGGCCGACCTCGAGATCAAGGACCTCTGGGAGGGCGACGGCCCCGAGGCGAAGGCGGGCGACAACGTCCAGGTCCACTATGTGGGCGTGTCCTTCTCCACCGGTGAGGAGTTCGACGCGAGCTGGAACCGTGGCACCCCGCTGCCCTTCACGCTGGGTGCGGGTCAGGTCATCGCGGGCTGGGACAAGGGTGTGCAGGGCATGAAGGTCGGCGGCCGCCGCCAGCTGGTCATCCCGCCGCACCTGGCGTACGGCGACCGCGGAGCCGGTGGCAAGATCGCGCCCGGCGAGACGCTGATCTTCGTCTGCGACCTGGTCTCGGTCTGATCAGAGCCTGACCAGAAGCGAACAGTTCGAGGGCCCATGCCTGCTGGCATGGGCCCTCGGCTTTTGCCACGACACCCGGGGACGGTACGGTCGACGGTCGTAGAGCAGCACTTCCGGGAGGGTGGAGAGAGCGTCGATGGCGATTGCCAAGGCCGAGCGGTTGATGAATCTGGCGCTGTGCCTGCTCGGGACGAGGCGGCCGCTCAGCAAGCGCGAGCTGCGGGGCTCCATCGAGGCATATCTGGAAGCGAACTCCGAGGACAGCTTCAACCGGATGTTCGAGCGCGACAAGGACGATCTGCGCGAACTCGGCCTGGTCATCGAGACGGTCGAGAACCTCGAGGGGGACATCGGTTATCTCGCCCGCCGGGACAGCAACCGCCTGCCGCCCGTGACCCTCGACGCCGAGGAGGCGGCCGCCCTGGGCCTCGCCGCCAAGGTCTGGCAGCAGGCCCGGCTCGCGGGAGCGGCCAGCGGCGCACTGCAGAAGCTGCGCGCCGCCGGGATGCCGGAGGATGCCGAGCCCGCCGAGGCGCACAGCGCTCTGGAGCCCCGCATCCCCGTGCACGAGGCGGCCTTCGAGCCGTTGATGCTGGCCTGTCGCGACCGCCGCCCCGTCGTCTTCGACTACCGCAAGGCGACCGCCGCACGCCCCGAGACCCGGCAGGTGGAGCCCTGGGCCCTGGAGTGCTGGCGCGGCCACTGGTATCTGGCGGGCTGGGACCGTGACCGGGGCGCCGAGCGTGTGTTCCGGCTTTCCCGGATCACCGGCAAGGTCCGCTCGCGTGCAGCCAAGTTCACCGCGCCCGTGCCCGATGTGGTGACGGTCCGCGAGACCGTCGCGGGCTGGGCCGGGGACATCGCCGACCGCTCCGCCCTGATCAAGCTGCGCTCGGGCTCCGGCTACCCGCTGCGCGCCAAGGCCACGGCGGTGCGCGAACTGGGCGAAGGCTGGGACGAGTTGGAGATCCCGTACGGTCATGGCCTCGATGCCTGGCTCGTGGAGTTCGGGCCCGACGTGGTGGTGCTGGAACCCGCGGAGCTGCGGGCCGATGTGGTGGACCGGCTGCGCGCCGTGGCCAAGGGCTGACGGGGAGACGTACAAGAAAATGGCCACGAACGCGATCGACCAGACCCGCCGGATGCTGTCCCTGGTGACCTATCTGCGTGAGCGCCCCGGCGCGCGCGTGGGCGATGTGGCGCGTGCCTTCGGGGTCACCGAGGACGAGCTGATCTCCGACTTGGACGTGCTGCCGCTGTGCGGGACCAGCTTCCGCGGCGGTGATCTGCTCGACATCGACACCGACGGCGACCGGATCTGGTGGCACAACCCGGACGACGTCGCCGAGCCGCTGCGGCTCGCCGCCGACGAGGCCACCGCGCTGCTCGTGGCCGCGCGTGCCGTCGCCACCCTGCCGGGCCTTCGGGAGAGCGACCGGCAGGCGCTGGTGCGGGCCACCGCCAAGCTGGAGGCCGCCGCGGGGGAGGTGGCGGGGGCCAGCGACCGGCTCTCGGTGACCTTCGAGTCCGAGGGCGGAGTCTTCGCCGAGGTGGACCGCGCGATCTCCGAGCGTCGCAGGCTCTGGCTGCGCTACTACTCGCCCGCCCGCGACGAGCTCACCGAGCGCGAGGTCGACCCGATCCGGCTCTTCGCGGTCGGTCATACGTACATGGAGGCGTGGTGCCGCCTCTCCGAGGCGCGGCGCACCTTCCGGCTCGACCGGGTCGCGGAGATCCGCATCCTGGACGCACCCGCGGCGCCGCCCGAGATCGAACTGCGCGACCTTTCAGAGGGCCTGGTCCAGCCCTCCGCCGACGACCCGGAGGTCGTCATCGAGGTCGGGCCCGGCGGGCGCTGGGTCGCCGAGTACTACCCGCACGACAGCGCGGACGAGCTGGCCGACGGCGGCCTGCGGATCACGCTGCGCACACCGGACCCCACGTCGCTGCGCCGGCTCGCGCTGCGGCTCGGCCGGGACGGGAAGATCGTCTCTCCGCGCGCGCTCGCGGACAGCGCTCAGCAGGCGGCACGCGAGGCCCTCGCCGCGTACGACGGGCAGGAGTAAGGAGCTTGAGGATGTCGGTTTTGTCCGGTACGTCAACGTCTGACGCGTCACGCGTGTCTGATGCATCTGGAATGTCGGGTGTATCCATTACTTCGCTAACGCCCGGAATGATCCCGGTTTCAGGCCCCACGGCAGTGACACCCGTCGTCTTCAAGGCCGCCTGCCCCGACTGCCGGGCCCGCTTCGAACTCGCTGCGGGCGCACTGCGCTTGGCGATCGGCGGCAGCCGCCGTACCACCTTCTACTCCTTCACCTGCCCCGAGTGCGACGCCTCCGTCCGCAAGCCGGCAGGTGAGCGCATCGTCGAACTCCTCACCGGTGGCGGGGTGCGGACGCTGCGGCTGCACTCCACCGTCTAGGCTGACGCGCATGTTCTGGCCGATGCTCGCGATCGCTGTGGGATTCTGTGGGATTGCTGTGCTGGGAGTCCTCGCGGTGCGCGTCTTCATCGAGGTGCAGCGCCTGGGCCGCCAAGTCGCCGACACCGCAGGTCAGATCAACAAGGCGGCCGAAGACCTGGAGCGCGCCGCGGGCGACGTCGCCCGCGCCGGACGGGACATGAGATAGAGGGGGCGCGCCCTCCTTCATCACAGGCCGGGCGGGTACGCTGCTGGGCGTGGCCCCAACAATTGAGGTGGGGGCCGCAACGGGGAGTATGCACAGGCATTGCCCAGCGTTCACCCCTGCGGGTTACGATCGCTGCCAGTGAAGTGGTCGGACACCAGTCCGGCGGACTGGCGGCACCACCCCAACTGCCTCAGTGAGAAGGAAGTAGCACATGATCGGCAATCTGAAGCCTCTCGAGATCGTTCTGATCATCGCTGTCATCCTGTTGCTGTTCGGTGCCAAGAAGCTTCCCGACATGGCCCGTTCGCTCGGCAAGTCCGCCCGCATCCTCAAGAGCGAGGCCAAGGCGATGAAGAAGGACGGCGAGGACCCGACCACCACGCCGAACGCCACCGACCAGACCGCTCAGCAGCAGGCCGCCCCGCGGACGATCCAGGCCGCGCCCGGCGATGTGCAGAGCTCCCGTCCGGCCGCGGAGCCGGCGCCGGCTCCGAACCAGTCCACCCAGAGCTGACAGGATTCACTGACGGCCACTGACGGCTGCCGCACGAGACGAAGGAACGTGGGTTGCTCAAGTCTGCCCGCCGTAGCAAGCAGTCGAAGTCGAAGGATCCAGAGGGCCGGATGCCTCTGGGCGAGCACCTTCGGGAGCTGCGCAACCGCCTGATGAAGGCGGTTCTGGCGATCGTCGTGGTGACGATCGTCGCTGCCTTCTACCAGAAGCAAATCTTCGACTTCCTTCTGCGGCCACTCCTCGACTCGGTCGGCTGCCCGGACGGCGCGAAACTCACGGCCAGCGGCAGGCCCTGCGCCATCATCAAGACCGACACCCTGCTGTCGCCCTTCACCATCGCGCTCAAGGTCGCGCTGATGAGCGGTGTGCTGGTGGCGACGCCGGTCTGGCTGTACCAGCTGTGGGCTTTCGTGGCTCCCGGCCTGCACTCCCACGAGCGGAAGTACGCCTACGCCTTCGTGGCGGTCGGCGCCCCGCTGTTCGTGGGCGGCGCCTGGGTCGCGTACGCGATCATTCCGCAGACCGCGGAGATCATGCTCGGGTTCAGCCCGGTGAACGTGCAGAACCAGATCGAGCTGGACGCCTACCTCGACCTGGTCACCCGCATGGTGATCGTCTTCGGCGTCGCCTTCGAGCTGCCCCTGTTCCTGGTCGGCCTCAACATGGCCGGTGTCTTCCCCGGCAAGCGCATGCTCGGCTGGTGGCGAGGCATGGTCATCGGCCTCACCGGGTTTGCCGCGATCGCCACCCCGGGCGGCGATCCGCTCTCGATGCTGCTGCTCGCCGGCCCGCTGTGCGTCCTGTACTTCATCGCGGTCGGGATCTCGCTCGCCAATGACGCGCGCAGGCGCCGCGGCGACCCCGACGCGGGCCTGGACGACGACGAGGCCTCCGACCTCGACCTCACGCCCGAGGGCGTCGGTGACATCGAGCCGGTCTCCGCCTCCGGTGCCCTGCCCGAGCAGGCCACCACGGAGCAGGACCGGCGGATGAACGGCTACGACGACATCACCTGACCCCGTCCCCGAGCTAGGACGGCTCGGAGCGACCTTGTAGGGTCCGCCCCGTGACCAGCGAGATCACCCTCTTCGTCAATCCCACCGCGGGCCGCGGCCGGGGCGCCCACGCGGCGCAGCCGGCCGCTTCGGCGTTGCGGGACGCCGGATTCTCCGTACGCACCGTGCTCGGCACCGACGCGGACGACGCGCTGCGCCGCGCCAAGGAGGCGGTCGCCGGCGGCACCGGGGCGCTGATCGCGGTCGGTGGCGACGGCATGGCGAACCTCGCCCTGCAGGCCGTCGCGGGGACCCGGACCCCGCTCGGGGTGATCGCCGTCGGCACCGGGAACGACTTCGCGCGCGCCCTCGATCTGCCCATACGCAGCCCGGAAGCGGCCGGCCGATTGGCGGCCGAGGCTCTCAAGGGCGGCACCATCCGCGAGGTGGACCTGGGGCGGGTCGGCGGCAAGTGGTTCGGCACCGTGCTCGCCTCCGGCTTCGACTCGCGCGTGAACGACCGGGGCAACCGGATGCGCTGGCCCAGCGGCCGCTTCAAGTACGACCTCGCGATGGTCGCCGAACTCGCCGCCTTCAAGCCCATTCCGTACCGGATCAGACTCGATGACGGGCCCGTCCAGGACGTCGACGCCACCCTGATCGCGGTCGGCAACGGATCCTCGTACGGCGGCGGCATGCGGATCTGCCCGGGCGCCGAGCTCGACGACGGGCTCTTCGACGTCACGGTCGTCGGTGACTGCACGCGCGCGACGCTGCTCAAAGTCTTCCCGCGCGTGTACAAGGGCTCCCACGTGGACCACCCGAAGGTCACCGTCCACCGGGCCGCGAAGATCAGCATCGAGGCGGCCGGAATCACCGGATACGCGGACGGGGAACCGCTCGGACCGTTGCCGCTGAGCGCCGAATGTGTGCCGGGGGCGGTAAGGGTGCTCACCGCGTAGCTCGCTGCGGTGCTGCGCGCCCCCTGGTGCTGCAGGTGCTTGTCCCGTCAACAAAGATCGCGACCAGTGTCAGTGTCGGCGGGTAGGCTCAAGAACAAGATGACAGAGGACCTCTCCCCGGCCGAGCGGTACGCGGCAGCACGCAAGCGGGCTGCCGAGCAGGCCACCGCGCTCGCATCATTCCGCGAGATGTACGACTTCGGTCTCGACCCGTTCCAGATCGAGGCATGTCAGTCGCTGGAGGCGGGCAAGGGCGTGCTCGTCGCGGCCCCGACCGGTTCCGGCAAGACGATCGTCGGCGAATTCGCCGTGCACCTGGCCCTGCTCCAGGGCAAGAAGTGCTTCTACACCACGCCCATCAAGGCGCTCTCCAACCAGAAGTTCGCGGATCTGTCGCGGCGTTACGGCGCGGACAAGGTCGGCCTGCTGACGGGGGACAACAGCGTCAACTCCGATGCGCCGGTGGTCGTCATGACCACCGAGGTGCTGCGGAACATGCTGTATTCGGGCTCGCAGTCGCTGCTCGGCCTCGGCTATGTGGTGATGGACGAGGTGCACTACCTCTCCGACCGCTTCCGTGGCGCCGTCTGGGAGGAAGTGATCATTCACCTCCCGGAATCGGTGACCCTGGTGTCGCTTTCGGCCACGGTGTCCAACGCCGAGGAGTTCGGCGACTGGCTGGACACGGTCCGCGGCGACACGGACGTCATCGTGTCCGAGCACCGGCCGGTCCCGCTGTTCCAGCATGTGCTCGCCGGACGCCGGATGTACGACCTCTTCGAGGAGGAGTCGGGGTCCAAGAAGCGTGAGGTCAATCCCGATCTGACGCGGATGGCTCGGATGGAGGACAGCCGTCCCTCGTACCGTGACCGGCGACGCGGACGGAACATGCGCGAGGCCGACCGCGAGCGCGAGCGCCGCCAGAGATCGAAGATCTGGACGCCGGGCCGGCCCGAAGTCATCGAGCGCCTCGACAACGAGGGACTCCTTCCGGCCATCACCTTCATCTTCAGCCGCGCCGCGTGCGAGGCCGCCGTACAGCAGTGCCTGTACGCGGGACTTCGGCTGAACGACGAGGACGGGCGTCGGCGGGTACGCGAGATCGTCGAGGAGCGCACGGCGTCCATCCCGGACGAAGACCTGCATGTTCTGGGGTACTTCGAGTGGCTGGAGGCCCTGGAGCGAGGCATCGCCGCGCACCACGCGGGCATGCTGCCGACCTTCAAGGAGGTCGTGGAGGAACTGTTCGTACGCGGCCTCGTCAAGGCCGTGTTCGCCACCGAGACGCTTGCGCTCGGCATCAACATGCCCGCGCGTTCGGTGGTGTTGGAAAAGCTCGTCAAGTGGAACGGCGAGCAGCACGCCGACATCACGCCCGGTGAATACACCCAGCTGACCGGGCGTGCCGGGCGCCGGGGCATCGATGTCGAGGGGCATGCTGTCGTGCTCTGGCAGCGCGGCATGAACCCCGAGGCGCTCGCCGGCCTCGCGGGCACCCGGACCTATCCGCTGCGGTCCAGCTTCCGGCCCTCGTACAACATGGCCGTGAACCTGGTCGAGCAGTTCGGCCGGCACCGCTCGCGCGAACTGCTCGAGACGTCCTTCGCACAGTTCCAGGCCGACAAGTCGGTCGTCGGGATCTCCCGGCAGGTGCAGAAGAACGAAGAGGGGCTGGAGGGCTACAAGGAGTCCATGACCTGCCACTTGGGCGACTTCGACGAGTACGCAGCTCTGCGCCGCGAGCTCAAGGACCGCGAGACCGACCTGGCCAAGCAGGGCGCCTCGCAGCGCCGGGCCGCGGCGGCGGCCGCCCTGGAGAAGCTCAAGCCCGGCGACGTCATTCATGTGCCGACCGGGAAGTTCGCGGGGCTCGCCCTCGTGCTCGATCCCGGGCTTCCTGCCGGTCGGTCCAACGGGCACCGTGGCTTCGAGCAGGTGGACGGGCCGCGTCCGCTGGTGCTCACCGCCGAGCGGCAGGTCAAGCGGCTCGCGGCGATGGACTTCCCGGTTCCGGTCGAGGCGTTGGACCGGATGCGGATCCCCAAGTCCTTCAACGCCCGCTCCCCGCAGTCCCGTCGGGACCTCGCGTCGGCGCTTCGTACCAAGGCAGGGCACGTGCGGCCCGAGAAGCACAAGCGCGGGCGCGCCGCCGCTGCCGACGACCGTGAGATCGCGCGGCTGCGCACCGAGCTGCGGGCCCACCCCTGCCACGGCTGTGACGAGCGCGAGGACCACGCCCGCTGGGCCGAGCGCTACCACCGCCTGATGCGCGACACCAAGCAGTTGGAACGGCGCATCGAGGGGCGTACGAACACCATCGCCCGCACCTTCGACCGCATCGTCGCCCTGCTCAGCGAGATGGACTATCTGCGGGACAACGAGGTCACCGAACACGGCAAGCGGCTCGCCCGGCTCTACGGCGAGCTGGACCTGCTGGCCAGCGAATGCCTGCGGGACGGCGTCTGGGAAGGCCTCAACCCGGCCGAACTGGCCGCCTGCGTCTCGGCGTTGGTGTACGAGGCCCGGGTCAGCGACGACGCGCTCGCGCCCAAGCTGCCGTCCGGCGCGGCGAAGGCCGCGCTGGGCGAGATGGTGCGGATCTGGGGCCGGCTCGACGCCCTGGAGGAGGAGTTCAAGATCAACCAGGCGGAGGGCGTCGGGCAGCGCGAGCCCGATCTGGGCTTCGCCTGGGCCGCGTACATGTGGGCCTCCGACAAGGGCCTGGACGAGGTGTTGCGCGAGGCCGAGATGCCGGCGGGCGACTTCGTGCGCTGGTGCAAGCAGGTCATCGACGTGCTCGGCCAGATTTCGGCGGCCGCGCCGAAGGAGGGCAGCACCGTCGGGAAGAACGCGCGCAAGGCGGTCGATGCGTTGCTGCGAGGCGTGGTGGCCTACTCGTCGGTGGGGTAGGCGGTCGTCGGCCCGGCCGACTCCGTCGGGTTTGTTGTGGTGCGCCGTTCCTGTTCGTACGGGAGCGGCGCATCGCCATGTCGGCGCGCTTCTCGCCACCTTGAGGTGTCCACGGCGAGGGTTATCCACAGGGTGTTGTCCACAGGGGTGGCGGAGTGTCGGACCCGTCGGGTTCCATGGGGTCACACGCGGCGCACGAGGTGAACGGCGCCACCGGGGAGGGGAGTTCGGCGATGGACACCGAGGTGGGCGGGGACGTCGGCGCGGGAGTGCGGCCGCGGCGGCATGCGGTGGTGCCGGGACCGCGCGGAGTGCCGATGCTGGGGAACCTGCCGCAGTTCGGGAAGGACCCACTTGCCTTTTTCACCCTGCTGCGTGAGCGCGGGGACATGGTGAGCTGGCGGTTCGGCGGGAAGCGCTGTGTTTTCCTGGCCGATCCGGACTGCATAGGAGAGTTGCTGACGGAGGCGGAGGCCGGCTTCGACCGCAACGACCTGGGAATTTCCTTCCGTACGCTCCTCGGCAATGGCGTGGTCGTCGCCAAGGGGGCGGACTGGCGGCGTAAGCGTTCGCTCGTGCAGCCCTCCGTGCGACCCAAGCAGGTGCGGTCGTACGCGGCCACGATGGCGGGCTGCGCCGTGGAGCTCGCGGACCGCTGGTCCGACGGCCAACGGGTCGACATCAAGCGGGAGATGTCCGCCCTGACCCAGCGGATAGCGGTACGCACGATCTTCGGCACCGACAGCGAGGCCGACGCCGAGGCGATCGGCCGGGCCATGGATGTGGCGCAGCGGGAAATAGGGGCGGAGTTCAGGGGGATCGGCGGGCTGCTGCCCGACTGGGTGCCCACCCCCGGGCGGGCCCGGATCAAGAAGGCCGTCAAGGTCATCGATGCCGAGGTCTCCCGGGTCGTGGCCGCGCACCGAGGCGGCGACTCCGAACGCCCCGATCTGCTCAGCCGGTTGCTGGAGGCGCGGGACGAGGCGGGCACCCGGCTCTCGGACAAGGAGATCCGCGACGAGACGGTCACGCTGTACATAGGGGGCCATGAGACGACCAGCAGCGCCCTGGTATGGGCCTGGTACCTGCTGTCCCGCAACCCCCGGGTGCGTGCGGCGCTGGGCGCGGAGCTGGACCGGGTGCTGGGTGAGCGTGAGCCGGGCTTCGACGACTACGGACAACTGCCCTACACCCAGGCGGTGGTGAAGGAGACGTTGCGCCTGTATCCGACGATCTGGCTGCTCACCGGCCAGGCCAAGGAGGGCAGCACGGTCGGCGGCGTGCCGATACCGGCGGGGACCCGGGTGTGGAGCAGCCAGTGGGCCACTCAGCGGGATCCTCGCTGGTACCCGGACCCGGAGGAGTTCCGGCCCGAGCGGTGGGACCCGGACACCGGCGACGACATACCTGAGTACGCGTGGTTCCCGTTCGGTGGCGGACCCCGGGTCTGCCTGGGCGCACGCTTCGCCATGGTCGAGGCGGTGCTGGTCCTGGCCGTGCTGGCGCGGAGGTTCGAGCTGGAGGTGGACCCGGGGGAGATACGACCGGTGCCCACGCTGACGCTGCAGCCGGACCGGGATGTGCTGGGGACGGTGCGGGGGCGGTAGGCGGGGTGGGACTTGTCTGGGCGAGGTTCGTGCCTTGGCAGGTCTTCGTGCCCGGGCAGGGCTCCGCGGGGATGGAGATGGGGGTGGGGGCCCTATGACTTTGGTCAAGGGAATCGGGCTGTGCTGCGGCTGAGTTCCATGGAGGATGGATGAGTGCCGGATCTTCTGTGGGCTGACGTCGAGTGCTTCTTCGACCCCGATCTGACGGGGTCGCTTCCGGATGTGCGGGTGCCCGGAACTTCGGTGGAGGACTGGCAGGCGGTCCTTGATCTCGTAGTTGAGAGCGGCTTGGAAGCACCAATATCTGGTTGGTGATGTCGCCATGCCGCTTCCTCGCTCCAGGGAGGTGCTGTCCCGGCCGCGTGGCGGCGACGGCTGCCGGCTGTGGGTGTGGCCGTCGCCGAACGGGCTCGCTTGTTTCGTTTTCATGCGACGGACGAGATCGACTTCGATGTCGACGTGAGTGACCCGATGGGCCAGGAACGGCTCGACGAGTTCTGTGGGCTTCTACGGGCGATTGGGCGGCGGCTTGGCAAGCCGGTCCTGATGGATCCAGAGGGGGACTACGGGCATCCGGTGTTGGGCTTCGATCCGGAGATCGATCGGGTTGTCCGGCTGGTAGCGCGCTGGGTCAAGTGACCGCACTGGACAAGGGAAGGTAGCCATGCCAACTCCGAAGGCCGGCAACCTCGTTGCGGGGCTACCGGAACGGTAATGGGGAGGGCCCCCGGCCGGCAGGTTTCGTGGCAGGGGCGCCGCGGGCCCCCCGGTCCGCGGCGCTCGCGCCCTACGCTGCGGCCGGCTTCGCCGCGTCCCTCTTGGCGACCTCTTCCCGCACGATCGGGATCACGTACCGGCCGAAGTCGATCGCATCGTCGAGGAGGTCGTAGCCGCGTGCCGAGAGGATCTCGACGCCAAGGTCGTAGTAGTCGAGCAGGGCCTGCGCGACCGTCTCCGGAGTGCCCACCAGGGCCGTGGAGTTGCCGGCCCCGCCGGTCTCCGCCGCGGTCGGCGTCCACAGGGCGCGGTCGTGCCGGTCGCCGCGTGCGGCGACCGAGAGGAGGCGCTGCGAGCCGGAGTTCTCGGGGTTCGTGAGCGGGTGGCGGCGGCTGAGCGGGGTGCCGGCCTTGCGGGCCCGGATCCGTTCCAGGGTGCGGTAGGCCTTCTCCCAGGCCAGGTCCTCGGTGGGCGCGATGATCGGGCGGAACGCGACCTGGATCTTCGGCACGTCGGTGCGGCCCGCCGCCCGTGCCGCGGCCTTGACCGACTCGATCTGCTGGGCCGTTTCCGCCAGCGGCTCGCCCCACAGGCAGTAGATGTCGGCCTCCGCGCCGCCGGCGGCGTACGCGGCGGGCGATGAACCGCCGAACGAGACGCGCGGGTGCGGCTGTTGGACGGGGAAGGTGTCGCTCACGAAGTCGTGGAAGCGGTAGTGGGTGCCCTCGTGGTCGAAGGGGTCGTGGCTCGTCCAGGCCTTCTTGATGATCTGGATGGCTTCACGGGTACGGGCGTAGCGCTCGTCCTTGGTGAGGAAGTCGCCCTCGCGCTGCTGCTCGTGGTCGTTGCCCCCGGTGATGAAGTGGACGGCGAGGCGGCCGTCGCTGATCCGGTCCAGGGTGGCGAAGGTCTTCGCGGCGAAGGTGGGGTACGAGACGTTCGGGCGGTGGGCGACCAGGATCTGCAGCTGTTCGGTGCGGGCCGCGATGTAGGCGGCGGCCGGGGACGGGTCGGGGGAGCCGGAGCCGTACGCGAACAGGACCCGGTCCCAGCCGTACTCCTCGTGGGCCCGGGCGAGCTTGAGCGTGTACTCCTTGTCGAAGGAGACACCGGAGCGGGCGGTGACTTCGGAGCCGTCGTTGGTTGCGGCGATGCCGAGGAACTCTACGGGCATGGTGCGACCTCGCTTGGTGAAGCGGTCATGAGACTGCTGCGGTGATCTGACGTAAGGGGTGGAGAGGTGAGGGTGAAGACGTCAGAGGCAACACGCCGCCGACCACACACGACCGAAGTCGATGTGGTCGCGGGTGACCAGGCGCAGCTGAGGACGCATGGGCCCAGTGGAACAGGCGCCCGCCCCATGCGTCAACAGCCGCCGGAGCGCGGCCGATTACCGACCCTCGCTCATGCACGCATGCCACCATCGGCCCCATGGGCACCACCCGAAGAAGGGTCGGCAGACCGCGCGCCGAGCAGCGGCCCGACCGTGGTCTGACACCGCGTGCCGAACTCCTCGACGCGGCAGCCGAGTTGTTCACCACCCGGGGCTATGCCGCGACCACCACGCGGGCGGTTGCCGAGCGTGCGGGCATGCGCCAGGCGACCATGTACCACTACGTGGCGGGCAAGGAGGACCTTCTCGCGGAGCTCCTGGAGTCCACGGTCACGCCCTCGCTCACGCTGGCCCGCCGGCTGCTCGAGCGGGACACGGAACCGGCCGAGCGGCGCCTTCGGGAGCTGTGCAGGTCGGACGTGGAGCTGCTGTGCGGAGGGGTGCACAACCTCGGGGCGCTGTATCTGCTGCCCGAGGTGCGGGCGGAGCGGTTTGCCGGGTACCGTCGGATCAGGGGGGAACTCAAGGGGAAGTATGGCCAGTTGATCGCCCGCACGGAGACGGGTGCCCGCCTCGATCCGGGCGGCCTGGCCCTCCGTACCGACCTGGTCTTCGGTCTGATCGAGGGCGTCATCCTCATCCACCGTTCGGACCCGGAGCGCCCCGTCGAGGCCTTTGCGCAGGCCACGGCGGAGGCGGCGCTGCGGATCGCGGGGGTGTCCGACTGCGAGTGCCGGGCCGTGGGCGGCGAGGGCGTTGCCGTGCGTGAGGGCGTTGCCGTGCGCGAGACGGAACTGCCGCCCCTCGCCTGAGCGGAGTCGGCGCCAGGAGGCCTTGGGGGCCCGCCCGGCCGGCTTCAGGCGGCCGTGGGGCCCGCCCACTGCTCGTACGACGACCAGGCCTGCAGAGTGCGCCGGCTGGCGAAACGGTGCTCGATGCCGGTGACCGGGTCCCTGAACTCCAGGGAACGGGCGAGGAGTTGGAGCGGCCGGGAGAAGTCGTCGGGTGCGGGGTCGGCGACGTCGGGGTAGACGGGGTCGCCGAGGATCGGGACGCCCAGGGCATTCATGTGCACGCGCAGCTGGTGGGTGCGGCCGGTGCGGGGGAGCAGACGGTAGCGGCCGAGCCCGGCGCGGTGCTCGACGAGCTCGACGCGGCTCTCGCTGTTCGGCTCGCCGGGGATCTCGTACGCGGCGATCACACCGCGTACCTTCTCGATGCGGCTGCATACGGTGACGGGGAGGGCGAGCGTCGGCTCGTACGCCGCCACCGCCTCGTACTCCTTGTGCACCCGCCGGTCGCTGAACAGCGACTGATACGCGCCACGATCGGTGCGTCGCACCGTGAACATCACCAGTCCGGCAGTGAGCCGGTCGAGCCGGTGTGCGGGCCCCAGTTCGGGGATGCCGAGATCCCGCCGCAGCCGGGCCAGCGCGGTCTCGGCGACGTGGCTGCCGCGGGGCATGGTGGCGAGGAAGTGCGGCTTGTCGACGACCAGCAGATGCTCGTCCCGGTACACGACGTCGATCGCGAACGGCACGGGCACCTCGGGCCGCAGTTCCCGGTGGAACCACAGGTGGGCGCCGGGCGCGTAGGGCGTGTCCGGCGCCACCGGCGACCCGTCCGCCGTGACGATCTCGCCGCCGAGCAGCATCGCCTCGAGGACCTCCGCGGGCACCGACAGCCGGTCCCGAAGATGATCACCCACGGTCGCCCAGTCGCCGTCGAGCGGGAGCTTGAGGTGTACGGGATCGATCCCCTGCCGCTGCGGCAGGGGAGAGGGCGGGATCCGGGGCTTGCGTCGGGGCATCGGGGTCAAGGGTACGAGGCTTGGGGTGGCGTGCCTGCCCAGGTCGACCTGAATGCGAGGCGCGAAGTGCCCCCGGGCGGCGATCAGGACCCGGATGCGTCCGGGTCGGCCGCTGCCAGCGCCCTGGCCAGGGCGGTCAGTTCCGCGTGTCGCAGTACCCGGTCGCCGAAGCCGGGCAGAGGCAGGTGCAAGGGCTCCGTCCAGCGAGCGGGGATCGCGCCGGCACCGTGGACCGCGCCGGCGAGGCCGCCGGTCACCGCGGCCACGGTGTCCGTGTCGCCGCCCAGGTCGATGGCGGCGGAGAGGGCTTCCTCGTACGTACGTGTCGTACGCAGCGCCCAGAGGGCGGAGCCTAGGCAGGGCCAGACCGCGCCGTTGAAGTCTGTCGCGTGGTCCAGGTGCGACGTCTCTGCGAAGGTGGCCCGGCGTGCCCGGTGAGAGGGGGCCTCGGGCAGCGCTGCCGCCGCGGTGGTCAGGGTCAGGGGATCCTGCGGTTCAGCGGGGCCCGGCCCCAGCCCATGGAGGACCGCGGTCCCGTCCGAAGCGATGTTCGGTGGCGCGGAGCTGTTCGTTTGCCCCTCGAGTGGTACGCCCATGGCGCTCCGTCTCCACCCTGCACGGACTTTCCCCACCCCGCCCCTTCCCGAAAGGCTGCTGCCGGCTTCAAAGGATTGTCCTCAAACGCCGGACGGGCTGATTTCATCAGCCCGTCCGGCGTTTGAGGACACCGCCGAAGGGCGGAAGGCTTCGCAGAATCTCGGGAAAGGGCGGGGTGGGGGACTCCCAGCCCCCAGCCGCCACTCACCCGCACATCTCGCCCGCCCCGTCCGGGAATCGCTGTGAATAGTCCCCGGCGAGGCCGAACTCGAAGGGTGCTCCCAGGGCGTCGCCGACCGCCGAACCGACGACGGTTCCGACCACTCGTTCCATGCGCTCCATCCGGCTAGCGTAGGAACATGCCCGGTTGACTCTGACAGCAGCCCACCGGTCGGCCCCGCTCCAGGGCGCCTCCCGCTCGGTGAACCGCCGCAGCGAAGGACGTACGCACTGCTGAAAAGCGCGTACGCGCCACCGGAGTCGGGACCGAGGAGACCGGAAATGACCACAACACCCGCGCGGATCAGGCGGATCGAGGAGCACGAGGGGCCCGAGGTGGCCGCGCTCTGGAACCGCATGGCGCAGGAGATGCCGGACGGCGGACCGCTGCCGCCCGGAGGCGAGGAGCGCATCGGCCGCATGCTCGCGTCCTGTGCCTGGCACCACCTGGCGTTCTGCCTCGTGGCAGTCGAGGGACGCGCCGGCGGACGCATCGAGGACGCATGCGGCGAGGCCGGACGCATCGTCGGATACACGAGCGGCACGATCGACCAGGGCGACGGGCTGCTCCCGCCGCCGGAGGGCGAGATCGAGTGCCTGTACGTGGTGCCCGAGTGGCGTGGCCGTGGCATCGGGCAGAGCCTGGCCAGGGCGGCCGTCGCCCATCTGTGGCGGTCCGGGGTGCGCTCGATAGGGGTGTACGCCTGCATCGGAGCGCCCGAAGTCCAGGACTACTGGCGGAGGTTGGGATTCGAGGCCGAGTCGGTGTTCATGGCGCTGTACGGGGCTCACGGGGCGGGGGCGGGCTGACGAGGTCACGACCTCACGACCTCACGGGCTGGCGGCTGACGGCTGACCTGAGCGCGCCACGGGTTGCCCTGCCCTCCCGCCGCCCTCGATATTCGCGATACATCGTGTATTGACGTCTCGCGCGATCTCGCGATATGTTCGTCTACGGATATTCGGATACGAAGTGAGGTGAGCTCGATGGCGGCCAAGCGGCGCAAGCTGGGCAACCCGCTGGCCCTGACCGTGCTGGTGCAGCTCACCGAGAAGCCGATGCATCCGTACGAGATCGCGCAGACCCTGCGCAGTCGCGGCAAGGACGCGAGCACGAAGATCAATTACGGCTCGCTCTACACCGTCGTGCAGAACCTCGAAAAGCATGGCTTCGTCGAGGTCACAGGCGTGCAGCGGCAGGGCAACCGGCCGGAGCGCACCCTGTACGGGATCACCGACGCCGGCCGGCAGGAGATGGTCGAGTGGCTGTCCGACCTGCTGGCCGTGCCGGCCCGCGAGTACCCGATCTTCGGGACGGCGCTCGCGGACATGGGGGTCATCCACCCCGACGAGGTGGTCCGGCTGCTCACCGAGCGGCTGTCCGCGCTGGAAGTGCAGGCGGCCCGTGGGCGCGGTGGGCTCGAGAAGCTGCTCGAGACGCTGCCACGGCTCTTCCTCGTGGAGGTCGAGCACCAGCTGCACATGCTGGACGCGGAGATCGCCTGGGTCCGCGGCTTCCTCAAGGAGGTCGAGGACGGCACGCTCGACGGCGTGCAGGGGTGGCGCACCTTCCATGAGACCGGGGAAGTCCCGCCGGAATTCAGGGACTTGGAAGGCGACTTGGAAGGACCTGAAGAAGGCGTGGATCCCGAAATGTAGCCAGAGGCACAAGAAAGACCCCGGCGGTGCTGCTGGAACAGCCCCGCCAGGGTCTTCGAACCCCGGACCGGACCCGCGGTGAAGCAGGGCCAGGCGATCGAGGTGCGGCACACCAAGGATAGCCCGGCGCTCTCGCGCGAGGACGGTTCGGCATCACCGATGACCGATCACCCCCGCTCACAGGAGAGCACCGTCATGAGCTCACGCACGAGTTCCGTCGCGCCCGCGACGCGCGCCGCACAGGCGCCCGCAGTCGAGGCACGCGACCTGATCAAGACCTATCCCGGGGATGTCACCGCGCTCAGCGGCATGTCCCTCACCGTCGAGCCCGGCACGGTCTTCGGCCTGCTCGGCCCGAACGGCGCCGGCAAGTCCACCACCGTCAAGATCCTCACCACCCTGGCCCGGCCCGACAGCGGCACCGCCACCGTCGCCGGGCACGACGCCCTGCGCCACCCCGACCGGGTGCGCCGCGCCATCGGCGTCGTGGCCCAGAAGTCCGGGGCCGACCCCGTCGCCACCGGAGCTGAGAACCTCACGCTGCAGGGCAGGCTGTACGGCCTGCGCGGCCGGGAGCTGACCCGCCGCGTCGACGAACTGCTCGACCGCTTCGACCTGGTTGATGCCGCGAAGAGGCAGGTCAAGGGCTACTCCGGCGGGATGCAGCGCCGCCTCGACGTGGCGCTCGGCCTCGTCCACCGGCCCGAGGTGCTGTTCCTCGACGAGCCGACGACCGGGCTCGACCCCGAGGCGCGTACCGCCATGTGGGACGAGATCGCCCGGCTCGCCGGGGACGAGGGGCTCACCATCCTGCTCACCACCCACTACCTCGAAGAGGCCGACCGGCTCGCCGAACGCATCGCTATCGTCGACCGCGGCCGTGTCGTCGTCGAGGGAACCCCGGATGCCCTGAAGGGTGAACTGCGGGGAGACGCCGTCCACTTGGAGCTGCGGGGGTCCGTCGGCGAGGCCGGCCGCACCCTCCTCGAGGACGCCTTGAACGAGCTGCCCGGTGTGTACGAGGTGCAGCTCGACGGGCGCCGGATCAGCGTCCGGGCGCAGGACGGCGCGGCCGCCGTGCCCGCGCTGCTCGGGGCCCTGGAGCGGGCCGGCGTCCAGGTCGCCGCGGCCACCGTGGCCCGGCCCTCGCTCGACGACGTCTATCTGCGCTATGCGGGACGCCGGTTCGCCGAGGCCGAAGCGGCCGACTCCTTCGACAGTGCCGAGCTCGCCACCGCCGGAGGTGCCCGATGAGTGGCGACGTACTCACGACGCAGCAGGAGACAGCGGGGCGCGCGCCGCACAAGGCCCATGTCCTCGCGCAGAACTGGTACTTGACGCAGCGCCAGCTGATGGCGGTCGTCCGGCAGCCCGCGTACCTCGTGATGATGCTCATCCAGCCCGCGATCTGGCTGTTCCTGTTCGGCAACCTCTTCAAGAAGGTCGTCGAGCTCGGCGGCTTCGGGACCACCACGTATCTGGACTACCTGGTGCCGGGCATCGTCGTGATGAGCGCGCTCAACTCCTCGATGTGGGCCGGGATGGGCACGCTGGAGGAGATCGAGCGCGGCACCCTCAACCGCTTCCTCACCACGCCCGTCAGCCGGGGCGCACTGATGAACGCGAACGTCGTGCAGAACGGCGTCAGCACTGCCCTGCAGTCCGTGATCATCGTGCTGCTCGGCAAGCTCGGCGGTGCCGACTACCCGGGCGGCATCGGCGGGTTGGCGATCCTGATCGTCGCCTCGGTGCTCCTCGGCGCGATCTTCGGGGCACTGTCCAACGCCATGGGCATGCTGGTGCGCCAGCGCGAGTCGATCATCGGCATCAATACGTTCCTGATGCTGCCGCTGACCTTCCTGTCGTCCGCGTTCATGGCGCCGGCGCAGATGCCCGGCTGGATGCAGGCGATAGCCGACTGGAACCCGGTCAACTGGGCGATGGTCGCGGGCCGTTCGGCCATGTCCGACAGCCCGGCCTGGGGCGATGTGCTCAGCCGGGGCGGCGGGCTGCTCGCCCTGACGGTCGCCTCGGTGTGGCTGTCGACCCGGACGTTCCGCTCGTACCAGAAGTCGGTGTAACCGCTGCGGAGTCGACCGTACGCAGCCGTAGGAGGCGGCCGCCCGGAAAGGGTGGCCGCCTCCTCGCGCTATGCGGCGGGGGACGCCTCCTGCTCCGCCTCCACCTGGGCGTTCCACTCACGCTTGGACGACTGCCAGCCGTCCTCGTTGTGGCCGAGCCGCCAGTAGCCGGAGATCGACAGGCGCTCGCGCGGGATCTCGCGCTCGATCCGCAGGTGGTGGCGCAGCTGTTTCACGAAGCCCGCCTCGCCGTGCACGAAGGCCTGCACGTCGCCCGCCGGGAAGTCCAGGCCGCGCACGGCCTCCAACAGGGCCTCGCCCACCGGGCGGTCGCCGCGGTGCAGATAGACGATGCCCACGCCGTCCGGCGAGGTGACCTTCTGCTCCTCCTCAAGGCCCTCGACCTCCACGAAGGCGTGTGCCTTCGCGCCGGCCGGGAGCCGCTCCAGCGAGGCCGCGATCGCGGGCAGGGCGCTCTCGTCGCCGGCCAGGAGATGCCAGTCGGCGTCGGCCTCGGGGGCGTAACCGCCGCCCGGGCCGAGGAAGCGGACCGTCTCGCCCGGCTGCACCGCGGCGGCCCACGGACCGGCCAGGCCCGCGTCGCCGTGCACCACGAAGTCGACGGCCAGTTCGCGCAGTTCGGGGTCCCAGCCGCGCACCGTGTACGTACGCGTCACGGGCCACTGGTCGCGCGGGAAGTCGGCACGGATCTGCTGGATGTCGAACGGCTCCGGGTAGGTCACGCCCTCGGCCGGGAACAGCAGCTTGATGTAGTGGTCCGTGCAGCTGCCCGCGCTGAACTCGGCAAGGCCCTCGCCGCCGAGCACCACGCGCTGCATGTGCGGGGTGAGCCGTTCGGTGCGGATCACCTGGGCGACATACATCTGCGGTGCCTTGCGAGCCGGACGTTCTGCCACTGGGGCCTCCCCTGACCACGGCGTACTTAGGTATACCTAAGCTAACACTTCGTAGGTGAAGTATGGAGGCCGGAGGCCCGGTCCGGCAGGAAGCTGACAGAGAATTGACAGAGACCTTGAGCGGATCTGGAGCGGATCTCGAGTTGGCCGCGAGCCTGCGCGGATCCGACGGGGAGTCGCTGCCTCAGCCCTGCAGGGTGGTCAGCAGCCGCTTCAGCGATCCGCCAAGACCCCACCGCGCCGCCAGCTCCTCGACTGCCGCCGGGTCCAACGGCTCGTGGGGGAGGGCGAAGTCGACGTCCGGCACCGGTACATCGGTGGCGACCCGGACGACCTTCGGTGCCACGGCGACGTACGCCCGTGACTCGTCGAGCCGTCGGCGCTGCGACGGCGTCAGCTTCGACCCGGGGTCGTCGACCGCCGCCATGATCCCGGCCAGATCGCCGTACTGGTCCAGCAGCTTGGCCGCCGTCTTCTCGCCGATGCCCGGCACGCCCGGCAGCCCGTCGCTCGGGTCGCCGCGCAGCAGGGCCAGGTCCACATAGCCGGGCCCGTCCACCGCGTACTTCTCCCGCAGCCACGCCTCGTCCGTGAGCTGCAGGGAGGCCACGCCCTTGAGGGGGTAGAGGATGCGGATGCCGCGCTTGTCGTCGACCAGCTGGTAGAGGTCCCGGTCGCCGGTGACGATGTCGACCGGGCCGCGGGCCTGGTGCGTGAGCGTGCCGATGACGTCGTCCGCCTCGTAGCCGTCCGCCCCGATGCGGGCGATGCCGAGCGCGTCCAGGACGTCCTCGATGATCGGCACCTGAGGCGAGAGCGTGTCCGGCGTCTCCTCCGCGTCCGGTCCGTCCTCGACCTCCTCGGCGACCCGGTGCGCCTTGTACGAGGGGATCAGGTCCACCCGCCACTGGGGGCGCCAGTCGTTGTCCCAGCAGGCCACCAGTTCGTCCGGCCGGTGGTCCTTCACCAGGCGGTCGATGAAGTCGAGCAGACCGCGCACCGCGTTGATCGGTGTGCCGTCCGGTCCCTTGATCGAGTCCGGGACCCCGAAATAGGCCCGGTAGTAGAGGGAGGCGGTGTCCAGAAGCATGAGCCGTCGAGTTTGCTGCGTCACACCCGGCATCATGCCGCACCGCACTGACAGAGCTCGACAGCGGTGTAAACGCCGCGTATTGGGAAGATGTGCGGCCCATTGTGAACTAGAACACTTTTTCGCTTGTTCCGGGTAAATCTGGAAAGGTGGCGGACTGGAGTGAGCCCGAAGCAGTACGAACGCGGGCAAACGGGCCGAACCCGTGTCACTCCACGGCCCGCCGGCGGGGGAGGCGGGCCGTTGCACGTCCAACCCGAGAGGTTCTATGTCCAGGCTCCAGGCGGAGCACCTGTACAAGGTGTTCGGCAGACGACCCGATGACGCGGTACGCAAGCTCGAAGGCGGCGCCGACCGCGACGAGCTGCGCGCCGAAGGCACCACGGCCGCGGTGATCGACGCCTCGTTCACCGTGGAGCCAGGTGAGATCTTCGTCGTCATGGGTCTGTCCGGCTCCGGAAAGTCGACGCTCCTGCGCATGCTCAACGGGCTCCTCGAGCCGACCGCGGGCCGCGTTCTGTTCGACGGTGAGGACATCACCCACCTCAGCGCCCGTGACCTGCGCGAGGTCCGCTCCAAGAAGATCAGCATGGTCTTCCAGCACTTCGCGCTCTTCCCGCACCGCAGCGTCCTCGAGAACGCCGCCTACGGCCTCGAGGTCCAGGGCGTGCCCAAGGCCGAGCGCCTGAAGCGGGCCACCGAGGCCCTGGAGCTGTGCGGCCTCAAGGGCTGGGAGAAGTCCTGGCCCGACGAGCTGTCCGGCGGCATGCAGCAGCGCGTGGGCCTGGCCCGCGCGCTCGCCACCGACGCCGACCTGCTCCTCATGGACGAGTCCTTCAGCGCGCTCGACCCGCTGATCCGCCGCGACATGCAGGACCAGCTCCTCGAACTGCAGAAGACCCTGAAGAAGACCATCGTCTTCATCACCCACGACCTCAACGAGGCCATGCGCCTGGGCGACCAGATCGCCGTCATGCGCGACGGCCGCATCGTCCAGACCGGCACCGGCGAGGACATCCTCGTCCGCCCGGCCAATGACTACGTGCGCCGCTTCGTCGAGGACGTCGACCGCGCCCGGGTGCTCACCGCCGGCTCGATCATGGAGAAGGCGGCCGGCGACGAGCTGGACACCACCAAGGACGGCGAGGAACCCGCCTCCGTCACCGCCGAGACCCCGGTGGTCGACCTGTTCGCGTCGTTCGCCGAGGACGGCGTCGCCGAGATCGCCGTCACCGACGAGGGCGGCGACCTGATCGGCGTCGTCCAGCGCGACAGCATGCTCGCGGCCCTCTCCGACGAGGCGCAGCTCGACGACAGCGACGTACAGGCAGAGACCGACGCCTCCCCGGAGGACGCCGTCCCGGCCCAGCGCAGCGACGCCGAGGCGGTGAAGACCGATGCCTAGGATCGAATTCGGCTCCTGGGTGGAGACCGGGGTCAAGTGGCTCCAGAACCACCTCAACTGGCTGTTCGACGTCATCAACTCGGTGCTCAGCGGCATGTACGACGCCGTCGACGCCGTGCTCAGCAGCGGTCACCCGCTCCTGATCGCGGGCATCTTCGCGGTCGTCGCCGTCTGGCTGCGCGGATTGCTCCCCGGCGTGCTGGCCTTCGTGGGCTTCGCCCTGATCGACTCGCTCGAGCTGTGGGACCAGGCGATGGCCACGCTGTCGCTGGTCACGGTCGCCGCGGTGATCACGCTGGTGATCGCGGTGCCGCTCGGCATCTGGGCCGCGCGGAGCAAGCGCGTCTCCTCCGTCGTACGTCCCGTCCTGGACGTCATGCAGACCATGCCGGCGTTCGTGTACCTGATCCCCGGCGTCATGTTCTTCGGCGTCGGCGTCACGCCCGGCATCATCGCCACCATCGTCTTCGCGATGCCGCCCGGCGTGCGCATGACCGAGCTCGGCATCCGTCAGGTCGACGGTGAACTGGTCGAGGCCGCCGAGGCGTTCGGCACCACCCCGCGGCACACCCTGATGAAGCTGCAGCTGCCGCTCGCGCTGCCCACCATCATGGCGGGCGTCAACCAGGTCATCATGCTCGCGCTCTCCATGGTCGTCATCGGCGGCATGGCCGGCGCCGGCGGCCTCGGTGAGCAGGTCTACTCCGCGATCACCCAGCTCAAGGTCGGCCTCGCCGCCGAGAGCGGTATCGCCGTGGTCATCCTTGCCATGTACCTGGACCGCATGACCGGCGCCCTCAACCTGCGGGTCTCCCCGCTGGGCCGGCGCGCCGCCGCCAAGGCCGCGGCCGCCGCCGGGCGCCTGAAGTTCCTGCACTACAAGCCGGCCACCGCCGTCGCGGGCGTCGGCGTGGTGGTCCTCGCGCTGATCGCGGGCGGCATGAACTTCGCGCAGTCCAACGACAGCAGCGCCGCCGCCGGCACCGACGTCGGCAAGGGCAAGCAGATCAACATGGGCTACATCCCGTGGGACGAGGGCATCGCGTCCACGTACCTCTGGAAGGAGCTCCTGGAGCAGCGCGGCTACACCACCGACGTCAAGCAGCTCGACCCCGGCCCGCTCTACTCCGGCGTGGCCCGCGGCGACATCGACTTCCAGACCGACTCCTGGCTGCCCACCACGCACAAGGACTACTGGGACAAGAACGCCGCCGACCTCGAGGACCTCGGCTCCTGGTACGGGCCGACCTCCCTCGAGCTGACGGTGCCCTCGTACGTCAAGGGCATCGACTCCCTGGCCGACCTCAAGGGCAGGGGCAAGGAGTTCAACGGCAAGATCATCGGCATTGAGTCCGGCGCCGGAATGATGAAGACCCTCAACGAGAAGGTCCTCAAGGAGTACGGCCTGGAGGGCGAGTACAAGGTCGTCTCGTCCAGCACCTCCTCAATGCTCGCCGAGCTGAACAAGTCGATCGCCAAGAAGGAACCGGTCGTCGTCACGCTCTGGTCCCCGCACTGGGTCTACGGCAAGAACGACCTGAAGAAGCTCAAGGACCCGAAGGGTGCCTGGGGCAAGGGCGAGCAGATCCACACCGTCGCGCACAAGGGCTTCTCCAAGAAGGACCCGACCGTCGCGAAGTGGCTGAAGGACTTCAAGCTCGACGAGAAGCAGCTGACCAGCCTGGAGAACGAGATCAAGGCGGCCGGCGAGGGCAAGGAGCAGGACGGCGTCCGCGCCTGGCTCAAGAAGAACCCTGGCCTTGCCGACAAGCTCGCCCCGGTCCCCGGCGGCGCCAAGAAGCAGGGCAAGGACGCGGGCAAGGCCGTGAACCTCGGGTACTTCCCGTGGGACGAAGCCATCGCCACGACCTACCTCTGGGACAACATCCTGGAGGACCGCGGCTACAAGCCCAACGTCAAGCAGCTCGACCCGGGCCCGCTCTACACGGCGCTCGCCCAGGGCCAGATGGACGTCCAGTTCGACTCCTGGCTGCCGAACACGCACAAGGAGTACTGGGACCAGTACAAGGACCAGCTCACCGATGTGGGCTCCTGGTACGGGCCGACCTCGCTCGAACTCACGGTGCCCTCGTACATGAAGGACATCAACTCCCTCGCCGACCTCAAGGGCAAGGGCAAGCAGTTCAAGGGCAAGATCATCGGCATTGAGGCCAGTGCCGGAATGATGAAGACCCTGAACGAGAAGGTCCTCAAGGAGTACGGCCTGGACGGCGAGTACGAGGTCGTCTCCTCGTCCACCTCCTCGATGCTGGCCGAGCTCGACCGCTCGATCCAGAAGAAGGAGCCGGTCGTGGTGACGCTCTGGTCGCCGCACTGGGCGTACGGCAAGTACGACCTGAAGAAGCTCAAGGACGACAAGGGCGCCTGGGGCAAGGGCGACCTGATCCACACGGTGGGCAAGAAGGACTTCGCCAAGGACTTCCCGGAGTTCAACGGCTGGCTGAAGAACTTCAAGCTCACCGAGGAGCAGCTGGCCTCGCTCGAGGTGGAGGTCCAGAAGGGCGGTGCGGGCAAGGAGAAGGAGTCCGCGCGGCGTTGGATGGACGCCAACCCGGATGTGATCGACAAGATCGCGCCGGTCACCGGCTGATCCCGGTCGACACCCTTTGAGGGGTGGGCTTCACCCGCAGGTCCTTCGACCTGTGGTGAAGCCCACCCCTCAGTCCTTTCCGGATCCCTTCACCTCTTCCTTACGCTCGACAGAGCCCCCCTTGCGTCCCCGCGCCCGCTCCTCGCGTGATGTCGCCCCGCTCCTTGCTCTTCGGAAATACGGTCTGTGTCTGCTCAGCCACGGCCCGCGCGCCAAGGCGCCGCGGCCACGCTCGTCCTCGCCCTGCTGCTCGCCCTCGGCCCGATCGGCAGCGCCGAAGCGGCCCCCTCCGTGGCGGCCCGCGTCGCCGCACTCGCCGGGGACGTACGAGAGGCCGACGGACACCTCTACGCGGCGGCCGACGACACCGGCCGCACCATGGACGCCGCGAAGATCACGCAGGCGCCGGACGGCAGCTATCTCGCGGTCTACCACTCGCTCCTCGCCGACGGACGCTTCCACGCGGCCGTCGCCACCTCCGACGACCTGCTGCACTGGACCCGCCGCCACGACTTCGGCCCCGGCACCCACCAGGCGTCCCTGGCCCGCGAGCCGGGCGGCGGCTATGTGCTCGCGTACGAGAAGGACCCGAACAACCACATAGCCGTACGCGGCTACCGCGACCTCGACGCCCTCCTCGCGGGCCGTGCCACCCGCGCGTACGACGCGCCCCGCACCCTCTCGCGCTGCGCCGAGGGCACCCCCACCGTGACAGCGGTCCACGACGGGACCGTCGAGCTCACCGGCCACTACAAGGACGGCTGCGTCCGCGACCGCCAACTCCGCGCCACGCTCACCGACTTCAGGACCTGGCAGGCCGCTCCCGACCATGCCCTCGACCGCGCCCTGCTGGTCCACGGCAACACCGGCAACATAGGTGGCCGCGATCCGGTCCGCCTGGACGGGAGCGATCTGCTCCTCATCGAGGGCCAGGGCCGGCGCGGCGACTTCGGCACCTGGCGCACCTATGTGTACGACGCCGAGCACGGCACCGCCGACCGCCTCGGCATCCGCACCCACGGCGGCAGCCAGGCCTTCGCCAACCCGTCCGCCACCCTCATCGCCGCACCGGACGGCCAACCCGCCCTGCTCATGAGCGTGTTCGTGCCCAGCGAGGGTTCGGCACCGGGCGAGGCGGGGCAGCTCTTGTACTGGCGCACGTTGCGCGGCTAGGTCGCGTTCGGACCCATCCGCACAGGACTTTGCTCCGATTCACGTTCACCGGCTGCCCCGATCGGGCAATCGGGCAGCAGAGCAGTTGACAGGGCGCGGACGCCCCGCCTTGCGTAGGGTGCAGACAACACTCATCGCAACGGCACGCACATAAGGGGGGACCTGAGCATGGACGACAAGGAATCCGTCCGGGTCGGCGTGGCCATCCGGCGCCGCCGCCGGGCGCTGAGCCTGACGCTCGCCGCGGTCTCCGGGCGCAGCGGCCTGTCCGTGCCCTTCCTGAGCCAGATCGAGAACGAACGCGCGCGGCCCAGCAGCAACTCCCTGGAGCGCGTGGCCGACGCCCTCGGCACCACCGCCGTCGAGCTGCTCTCCGCCGCGGACGCCGAGCGTATCGTCGAGGTGGTGCGCGCCGACCACTCGGACAACCCGCCGGGCACCAGGAACCTCATCAAGGGCCAGCACCAGCTGCACGCCCTGGAGTTCCTCGGCGACCACGACTCGGGCCGTGAATTCCAGCACCGCAACGACGAGTTGATGTACGTCGCCGAAGGCGCCGTCGAGGTCGAGGCGGACGGCACCGCCTACCGCCTGGCGCGTGGCGACTCGCTGTTCCTGTCCGGCGGAGTGCGCCACCGCTGGCGGGCCGCCGTGCCCGACACCCGCGTGCTGATCGTGGCGGTCGCCGAGCACATCAAGGCCGAGCCGGAGTGAAGGTCGTCTCGCTGGTCCCGTCGCTCACCGAGGCGGTGGCGGCCAGTGCGCCCGACCTCCTCGCCGGGGTCACCGACTGGTGCAGCCATCCGGCGGAGCTCGACGTCCCCCGTGTAGGTGGCACCAAGAACCCCGACGTCGCCCGCATCATCGCCCTCGCCCCCGATCTGGTGATCGCCAACGAGGAGGAGAACCGGGAACCCGACCTCGCCGCGCTGCGCGCCGCCGGCCTGGACGTCCTGGTCACCGAGATCCGGACGCTGCCGGACGCCTTCCGCGAACTGGAGCGCGTTCTCGTACGCGGCTGCCGGCTCGCCCGTCCGCAGTGGCTGGCCGAGGCCGAGGCGGCCTGGCGGGACCTTCCGGCCCCGCCCCCGGCAGCGCGTCGGCAGGCGATCGTGCCGATCTGGCGCAAGCCCTGGATGGTGCTCGGCCGCGACACCTTCGCGGGCGATCTGCTGGCGCGGCTCGGCGTGGACAACGTATACGCGTCGCATCCCGAGCGGTATCCGCGCATCGCCCTGGACGAGCTGCGGGCGGCCGGCCCGGATCTGGTCGTGCTGCCCGACGAGCCCTACCGCTTCACCGTGGACGACGGCCCGGAGGCCTTTCCCGGGGTGCGCTGCGCGTTGCTGAGCGGGCGCCATCTGACGTGGTACGGGCCGTCGTTGGCGCAGGCGCCCCAGGTGCTCGGCGCGGCGCTGGGGTGAGCCGGAGCCGGAGCCGGCTCAGCGAGGTGCGGGCGCGGGCGCCGCGAGCAACCGTCCGCTGACCAGCCCGCGCAGCGTCTGCACGCCCGCCACCGCCCAGGCCCCGACCAGGAACACGAACAGCGCGACCGCCAGCCACTTGAAGGCCACGAGACCGGTGTGCGCGGCCAGCCCCTCCGCGCCCGTGACGCAGGTGCCGACGGGGAAGGTGAACGCCCACCAGGTCATCGCGAAGCCCATGCCGTTCTTCCGCGCCCGGCGCACCATCGCACCCGCGAGGGCGAGCCACATCAGGGCGAAGCCCATCACCGGCACCCCGTAGAGCACCGCGAAGGCGGTGAAGCTCTGGGCGTAGGGGGCCTGGATCGCGGTGGGGGCGACGTCGGCGAACTTGTTGGCCGCGGTGGTCGACTGACCCAGGGGGCCGAGGACCAGGAACAGGGTGGGGGTGAGGGGGAGCGGCAGCGCGGGACCGGTGACCAGACGGGCGAAGATCAGCGGCAGCATCACCAGGGTCGCCATCAGGCTCAGACCGAACATCGCGACGCACGCGAGCACCATGGTCTGCTGCCACTGCCCGGCGGGAAGGTGGGGGACGAGCAGGGGACCGACGGCGGCGGACACCATCGGGGCGACCACCGGAAGCAGCCACACGGGGGAGGCGTCACCGGGTTTGACCTCGTGCTTCACGACCATCAGGTACGGGATCGCGACGGCGGCGACCAGACCCACCAGGGTGCCCGCGGTGAAGAGCACGGCGTCCACGGCGATCGCCGCGCGCAGCCCGATCCAGTCCTGGCCCACGAGCATGGTGCCGGCACCGACCGCGAGCAGGGCCATCGACAGACAGCCGTAGAACGGGGCGACGGCCGGGTCGTCCAGATGCGCCTTGGCCTGGTCGCGGTGGCGCACCCAGTGCACGGCCCGCGCCGAGAGCAGGGCGAGGAGCATCAGCCCCGACAGGGCCCAGACCACCGTGCACGCGGTACGCAGCCCCGGAACGTGCACCGGGAGCGTGGCACCGGCGTTCGCGATGATCGCCGTGCCCATGACGGAGGCGTACCAGTTGGGGCCCAGGTGCCGCACGGACATGGCGGCGGCGGAGGCCCGGTCCTCGAGGGTCTGCAGCTTGATGCGTGCGGGGGTGTGCGCGTGGGTGGAGGCCATGACTCAAAGGTCTCTCCGTTGCACCGCCCGCACCACGGGAGACTCGTTTATGAGGTCATAAACGGGGTTTATGGGCGGGGTTCATGAGCCGGGTTTCAGCAGGTCAGCTCCTTGCGGAAGCAGACGCGGTCCTCACCCGGCCCGTCGTGGTCGCTGTGCACCGGTACGCCGTCGGCCTCGCGGTCGCCCGGCTCCAGGAGGAACCCCAGGGACCGGTGGAAGGCGATCGACCCCGCATTCCCCGGCGACGTGATCGCCCGCACCCGGGTCCGTCCCGCCGCGGCCGCCCGCGCGAAGAACGCGCCGTACAGCCGCCGCCCCACCCCCTGCCCGCGCAGGGCGGGATCCACGCCCACGAAGTGGATGTACGCCTCGTCCGCCCGGTCGGCCGAGTGGAACCCGACCAGGAAGGCCTCGATCCGCGCCCCGTCCGGCCCGCGTTCGCCTTCGAGGACCAGACTGGTGCCCGCGAAGCACTGCAGGAACAGCCGGGGCAGCAGCAGCGACAGCGCCCGCGCCTCGTCCGGAGTCCGCGAGTCACCCCACCACTCCTGTACGCGGCCGACGATCGCCCCGTGATCACCTTCGCGTGCCGCGCGCAGCTCGGCCATGCCGCGTCCGCCCTTCCTGCCCTCGGGAAACCGGTGGCCCACACCGTACGCGCGCGTGCAGGATCGGGGCATGCCCCGACCCCGCCCCAGCCCCGAGACACCGGCCCAGGTGATCCCGCCCGCGACCGGCGCACGCGCCCCGTGGGAGGACCTTCCCGCCTCTGTCAGGGACGCCGTCGTCGAGTTGGTCGGCGCGCCCGTCGTGGAAGCGGTCACGCAGAGCGGCGGATTCTCGCCCGGCGTCGCGGCGCGGCTGCGGCTCGCGGACGGGCGGCGGGTCTTCGTCAAGGCGGTGAGCGCCGAGGCCAACGCGCAGAGCCCGCACATGCACCGCGCCGAGGCCCGCAACGCCGCCGCGCTGCCGGAGAGCGTTCCCGCCCCGGCGTTCCTCGGCAGTCACGACGACGGCACCTGGGTCGCCCTCGCCTTCGAGGACGTGGCGGGTCGCCAGCCTCAAATGCCTTGGCAGAGTGATGAGTTGCGCAGAGTGCTCGATGCGGTGGCCGGGCTCGGGCGGGCGCTCACCCCGTCGCCATTGCCCGCCCCGCACGCAGTTGAGCGTCTCGCCGGGGCGTTCGGCGGCTGGCAGCGCATGCTCGACGCCGGGGACGACGGAGCCGGGCTCGACCCCTGGACCCGCCGCAACCTGCCGGCGCTGGCCGAACTCGCCGCCGGCTGGCCGGACGCGACGGCCGGGGACACCCTGGCGCACGGCGATCTGCGGGCCGACAACATGCTGCTCACCGACGACGGCCGCGTCGTCTTCGTGGACTGGCCGCATGCCATGCGGGCGACGCCCTGGTTCGACCTGCTCGCGATGCTGCCGTGCGTGCGCGCCCAGGGCGGCCCCGACCCGGAGGCCCTGTTCGCCGTGCACCCGCTGGCCGAAGGAGCGGACCCGGATGCCGTGACGGTGACCCTGGCCGCGCTGGCCGGCTACTTCGTACGGCAGTCCCGGCAGCCCGCACCGCCGGGCCTGCCGACCGTGCGGGCCTTTCAGGGCGCCCAGGGCGTGACCGCCCTCGACTGGCTCAGGAAGCGGCTCGGACCAGCGCTTGCATGACCCGTAGGTCCTGGCCCATCTCCGGATGCCACTGCACGCCCAACACCCAGTCGTCGCCGGGGAGTTCGATTGCCTCCACCGTGCCGTCCGCGGCGTACGCGCACGCCGCCAGGCCCTCGCCGAGTCGGTCGACGGCTTGGTGGTGGTAGGTCGGCACGGTGTCCTCGGACGGGACGATCGAGGCGTAGCGGGTGCCGGGCACCGGCTTGACCGGGTGGGCGCCGAAGGCGCCCTTCTGGCCGTCCGGGCCGATGTGGCCGTCGAGGTGCTGGACCAGGGTGCCGCCGAGCGCGACGTTGAGGAGCTGCATGCCGCGGCAGATGCCGAGCAGCGGGGTGCCCGACTCCAACGCCGCCCGGATCAGGGCGAGTTCCCAGGTGTCGCGTTCGCGCGCCGGCGGCCCGGTGCGCGGGTCGGGCGCGGCGTCGTACCGTACCGGCTCGACATCCGGACCGCCCGCGACGACCACGGCGTCGAGGCGGGCGACCACCGACGCGGCGTACGACGGATCGTCCGGCGGCAGCATGGCCGCGATGCCCCCCGCCGCCTGCACGAGCCGGGGATACCCGGCCGGAAGCAGCGCGGCGGGCAGCCGCCACACGCCCCAGCCGACCTCGGATTCGAGGTACGTACTGACACCGATCAGCGGCCTGCCCACCACGTGCTGCTCCTTACCGGGGTTAGTTGCGTTCCAGCTCTGCCTCGGCCGCGGCGAGTGCCGCGAACTCCTCCTCCGGTGCCTTCGCCACCAAGTGCTTGCGGCTGTAGAACCCGAAGTAGGCGATCGCCACCACGTACACGCACAGCGCGATGACGGCGGCCTTCACGTCGACCAGGAAGGTCGCCACCAGCGCCGAGCACGCCAGGACCAGCGCGATCGAGGAAGTGATGATGCCGCCCGGAGTACGGTACGGCCGCTCCAGGCCCGGTTCGCGGCGGCGCAGCACGATGTGTGACAGGGACATCAGGGCGTACGAAATGGTCGCGCCGAAGACCGCGACGTTCAGCATGAGCGCCCCGTCACCGGTCGACGCGGCGAGCGCGAAACCGATGGCGCCGGGCACGATGAGGCCCAGGTAGGGCGCCTTGCGGCGGCTGGTCAGGGAGAGGAAGCGGGGGAGGTAGCCCGCCCGGGAGAGCGCGAACAGCTGGCGCGAACCGGCGAAGATGAGGGAGAAGAACGAGGCCACCAGGCCTGCGAGCCCGGCGTAGTTGATGACGCGGCTGAGGCCCGTCGCCTTGCCGTCCGGCTGCAGCGCCTCGACCAGCGGGTTGTCCGCCGCCTTGATGGCCTCGGAGCCGCGCGCGCCGGCCGAGATGAAGAGGGTCAGCACCGCGAGCACCACGAGGATCGCCATGGACCAGCGGATCGCCTTGGGCAGCGTACGGACCGGATCCCGGGTCTCCTCGGCCGCGAGCGGCACCCCCTCGACGCCGAGGAAGAACCACATGCCGAACGGGAACGCCGCCCAGATGCCCAATACCCCGTACGGCAGCCAGGAATTGGAGCCGAATGCGCCGGTGTCGACCTTGATGTCGTTGAGTGAGGAAGCGTCGAACTCGGTGACCGCGCCGACCGCGAAGATGAGCAGCGCCGCCACCGCGATGCCCGTCACGAGGAAGCTGAAGCGCAGCGCCTCGCCGACGCCCCACAGGTGGATGCCGATGAAGAGGACGAAGCAGACGAGATAGACCGGCCAGCCCGATGTCAGGCCGAACAGGCCGAGCGATTCGACGTAGCCGCCGATGAAGATGGAGATCGCGGCGGGCGCGAGGACGTACTCGATGAGGATCGCGGTGCCGGTGAGGAAGCCGCCCCAGGGGCCGAGCGCGCGCCGTGCGAAGCCGTAGCCGCCGCCCGCCGTGGGCAGGATCGAGGACAGCTCGGCGAGCGAGAAGACCATGCAGACGTACATGACGCCCATGAGGACGGTCGCGATCGCGAGCCCGCCGAAACCGCCCTCCTTCAGGCCGAAGTTCCAGCCGGAGAAGTCGCCGGAGACGACATACGCGACGCCGAGGCCCGTGAGCAGCAGCCAGCCCGCACTGCCGCGCCGCAGCGCGCGCTTCTCCAGATAGTCGTCCCCGGGGCCGCCGGGTGGTCCGCCGGGCTTGCTGCTTTCCGGTCGTGCTTGCGTCATGGCAGGGGCTCCCGCGTCAGCCGACGGTTCAATGGAATGGAGCCATACCTTTGCGGTGCGGGCGGCGGTAAGGCAAGACCCGTGCGTTACTTTCGAGTTACGGCCACCGGTTGCGAGCCGGGGATGCCGGGCTATGCCAGGAATCCCCGCAGCAGCGCCGCCGTCCCCGCGCAGTGCTCCCGCATCGCCGCCCGTGCCGCGTCCGGGTCGCCCTCCAGGACGGCGTCGACGAGCGCGGCGTGCTGTTGCTGGGAGTGCTCCAAGTTGCGTACGAGCAGCGGGATGCAGTCGAGCAGGTCGTTCACCTTGGCCCGGACGGCCGCGTACTGCGAGGTCAGTGTCGGGGAACCGGCCAGTTCCGCGAGCGTGAGATGGAACAGCGTGTCCCGGCGGCGGTAGTCGCCGAGCGGTGCGTCCTGGGTCGCGGCGAGCGCCGCGAGGAGGCGTTCCTGCTGGTCGGAGTCGAGGCCCTGGGCCGCGCACAGTTCGGCCGCGCCGCCTTCGAGCACGTCGCGGAAGCGCAGCACGTCCTCCAGATCCACCCCTTCGAGGCGGCGCCGCAACTCGTCCTCGCCGGGCACCTCGGCCCGTACGCGCACGAACGTTCCGCCGTACCGGCCGCGCCTGCTCTCCACCAGACCCTGGTCCTGCAGCACCTTGAGCACTTCGCGCAGCGTCACCCGGCTGATGCCCAGCTGCTCCGCCAACTCCCGCTCCGCGGGCAGCCGTTCACCGGCCGGCACCAGGCCGAGCCGCACCACCTGGAGGATCTGTTCCAGGGCCTCCTCGAAGCCGTTCCCGGCGCGCACGGGGCGCAGCACCTGCGTCAGACGGCCGACGTCGCCGGAACCTTCGACACCCTCAACTGTCGCCATGCCGCGATTCCCCCTTCCCAAGGAATGGTCTGCGGCAATACCTTATGGCCTCCGGACCGCCTTAGGAGGATTCCCCGTGGCAGACCGCACAGCCCCGCTGGGCGTCGAGGAGCTGCGTGCCCTCGTCGCGAGCGGTGAGATCGACACAGTCGTCCTGGCCTTCCCCGACATGCAGGGGCGGTTGCAGGGCAAGCGGTTCGCCGCCCCGTTCTTCCTCGACGAGGTCCTCGAGCACGGCACCGAGGGCTGCAACTACCTGCTCGCCGTGGACGCCGACATGAACACCGTCGACGGCTACGAGATGTCCAGCTGGGACCGCGGCTACGGCGACTTCGCCATGCGCCCCGACCTGACCACGCTGCGCCGCGTCCCCTGGAACGAGGGCACCGCGATGCTGATCGCGGACCTCGCCTGGAACGACGGCTCACCCGTGGTCGCCGCGCCCCGGCAGATCCTGCGCCGCCAACTGGAGCGCCTCGCCGAGCTCGGCTACGCGGCGATGGTGGGGACCGAGCTCGAGTTCATCGTGTTCAAGGACTCGTACGAGGAGGCCTGGGACCGCAACTACCGCGATCTGATCCCGGCCAACCAGTACAACATCGACTACTCCGTCCTCGGCACCGGCCGCATCGAGCCCCTGCTGCGCCGCATCCGCAACGAGATGGGCGCCGCCGGCCTCACCGTCGAGTCCGCCAAGGGCGAGTGCAACCCCGGCCAGCACGAGATCGCCTTCAAGTACGACGAGGCCCTCGTCACCTGCGACCAGCACGCCATCTACAAGACGGGCTCCAAGGAGATCGCCGCCCAGGAGGGCGTCTCGCTCACCTTCATGGCGAAGTACAACGAGCGCGAGGGCAACTCCTGCCACATCCACCTCTCGCTCGCCGACGCCGACGGCACCAACGTCATGGCGGGCTCGCACGACGACCCGGGCGGCATGTCCCCGGTGATGCGGCACTTCCTCGCCGGACAACTGGCGGCGCTCAGGGACTTCTCGCTCCTCTACGCCCCCAACATCAACTCGTACAAGCGGTTCCAGCCCGGCTCCTTCGCCCCGACCGCCGTCGCCTGGGGCTACGACAACCGGACCTGTTCGCTGCGCGTCGTCGGCCACGGCCGCTCGATGCGCTTCGAGAACCGGCTCCCCGGCGGCGACGTCAACCCGCACCTCGCGGTCGCGGGTCTGGTGGCCGCGGGCCTGTACGGCATAGAGCACAAGCTCGAACTCCCCGAGGTCTGCGAGGGCAACGCCTACACCGCCGAGTACGAGCACGTCCCCACCACCCTGCGCGAGGCCGCCGAGCTCTGGGAGAACAGCCCCATCGCCAAGGCCGCCTTCGGTGCCGAAGTGGTCGCGCACTACCGCAACATGGCGCGGGTCGAACTGGACGCCTTCGACGCCGCGGTGACCGACTGGGAGCTCCGCCGCTCCTTCGAACGCATGTGAGGAACGCTTTGCTCAAGGTACTGAACCCGGCGACCGAGGAGGTCGTCGCGACCGTTCCCGCCGCCGACGCGGGCGAGGTCGACCGGGCGGTGGCGCGGGCCGTCGCCGTCCAGGAGACCTGGGCGCGCACGGCCCCCGCCGACCGGGCCCGGCTCCTGCGCCGCTTCGCCGACACGGTCGACGCCCACGTCGAGGAACTGGCCGCGCTGGAAGTCCGCGAGGCCGGACACCTCATCGGCAATGCCCGCTGGGAGGTCGGCAACGTACGGGATCTCCTGCTGTACGCGGCCGGGGGAGCCGAACGCATCAACGGCGCGCAGATCCCGGTCCCGGGCGGCTGGAACGTCACCTTCCGGGAACCCCTCGGCGTGGTCGGTGTGATCGCCCCCTGGAACTTCCCGATGCCCATCGCGGCCTGGGGCTTCGCGCCCGCACTCGCCGCGGGCAACGCGGTCGTCCTGAAGCCGGCCGAGACGACCCCGCTCACCGCGCTCCGGCTGGCCGAACTCGCCCTGGAGGCAGGGCTTCCCGAGCATCTCTTCCAGGTCCTCCCGGGGCTCGGGAGCGTCGCGGGCCGCGCCCTGGTCGACCACCCGTCCGTCGCGAAGGTCGTCTTCACCGGTTCGACCCGCACCGGGCGTGAGGTGATGGAGCGCTGCGCCGCGCAGGTCAAGCCCGTCACCCTGGAGCTCGGCGGCAAGAGCCCGAACGTCGTCTTCGCCGACGCGGATCTGGTGAAGGCCGCCGACCCGTTCGCCTTCCTCGACAACTCCGGGCAGGACTGCTGCGCCCGCACCCGGATCCTCGTACAGGAATCGGTGTACGAGGAGTACAGCGCGCTCCTCGCCGAGGCGGTGCGCGCGGTCGTCGTGGGCGACCCGGCGGACGAGAAGACCCAGATGGGCCCGCTCATCTCCCGCCAACAGCTCGACCGGGTACGCGAGTTCGTGCCGGACGACGCCCCCGCCATCCGGGGCGAAGCCCCGGACGGACCCGGCTTCTGGTTCCCGCCGACCGTGCTCACCGGCGAGGCGCCGGACAGCCCCGCGGCGGTCGAGGAGATCTTCGGCCCGGTCGCGGTGCTGCTGCCCTTCCGGGACGAGGAGGACGCGGTACGCCTGGCCAACGCGACCCCGTACGGCCTCTCGGGCTCCATCTGGACCCGTGACGTCGGCCGTGCGCTGCGCGTCTCGGGTGCGGTGGCGGCGGGCAACCTGTCCGTCAACTCGCACTCCAGCGTGCGCTATTGGACCCCCTTCGGCGGCTACAAGCAGTCGGGTCTGGGCCGTGAGCTCGGCCCCGACGCCCTCGCCGCCTTCACCGAAACCAAGAACGTCTTCATCAGCACGGAGGCCTGAGCCAGTCATGACCGAACAGAACGTTTGCCGCCGCCTCGTCGGCCGCACCGCCGTCATCACCGGAGCCGGCAGCGGCATCGGCCTGGCCACCGCGCGACGCCTCGCCTCCGAGGGCGCGAACGTCGTCTGCGGCGACATCGACGACACCGCGGGCAAGGCGGCCGCGGAGGAGGTCGGCGGCACCTTCGTGAAGGTCGACGTCACCGACCAGGAGCAGGTCGAGGCGCTCTTCAAGACCGCGTACGACACCTACGGCAGCGTCGACATCGCCTTCAACAACGCGGGCATCTCGCCGCCCGACGACGACTCCATCCTGGAGACGGGCCTGGAGGCGTGGAAGCGCGTCCAGGAGGTCAACCTCACGTCTGTGTACCTGTGCTGCAAGGCGGCCATCCCCTACATGCGCTCGCAGGGGCGGGGCTCCATCATCAACACGGCGTCGTTCGTGGCGCGGATGGGTGCGGCGACCTCTCAGATCTCGTACACGGCGTCCAAGGGCGGGGTGCTCGCGATGTCGCGTGAGCTGGGCGTGCAGTTCGCCCGCGAGGGCATCCGGGTCAACGCGTTGTGCCCGGGGCCGGTCAACACCCCGCTCCTGCAGGAACTCTTCGCGAAGGACCCTGAGCGTGCCGCTCGGCGCCTGGTCCACATTCCGGTCGGACGGTTCGCCGAGGCGGACGAGATCGCCGCTGCCGTAGCTTTCCTGGCGAGCGACGACTCCTCGTTCGTGAATGCGACGGACTTCCTGGTGGACGGCGGCATCGCGGGCGCGTACGTCACGCCGGTCTAGGTCCATTCATTCCCCACCCCGCCCCTTCCCGAAAGGCTGCCGCCGGCTTCAACGACGGTCACTGATGTCCTCAAACGCCGGACGGGCTGATTCATGGCTGATGAATCAGCCCGTCCGGCGTTTGAGGACACCGCCCGCAGGGCGGAAGGCGGCGCAGCCTTACGGGAAGGGGCGGGGTGGGGGACAAATCATTAGGAGAACCCCATGAGACCCAAGCGTTACTGGCTCGCCGCAGCCACCGCGCTCGCCTTCGCCGCAGGCATCCTCGCCACGGCCCAGGCAGCCGACGCCAAGCCGGACGACCCGTGCCCCACACTCACCATCGACCAGGGCTGGTACGGCAAGAACAAGGCCCAACTCGACGAGCTGATAGCCGAGTACGGCAAGTGCGGCAAGACCCCGCGCAAGGGCGGCAAGCCCGTGGCCGTCTTCGACTGGGACAACACCGTCATCAAGAATGACGTCGGCGACGCCACGATGTACTGGCTGCTCCGCAACGACAAGCTCCGCACCCCACCCGCAGGCGACTGGAAGCGCACCAGCCGCTACCTCACCGCGGAAGCCGCCGACGCCCTGGGCAAGGCCTGTGCCCAGGCCGCACGCACCCTGCCCACCAGCACGGACGTGCCCTGCGCCGACGAAATCCTCGCCGTCTACGCCGAAGGCGAGACCACCACCGGCGAGACGGCCTTCGCAGGCTTCGACCACCGCCGCATGGAGCCCCAGTACGCCTGGCTCGCCCAGCTCCTGCAGGGCTGGACCCCGACGCAGGTCAAGGGATTCGCGGCACAGGCCAGGCAAGAGAACCTGGCCGCCCCGATCGGCGCGGAGCAGCAGGTCGGCACCGGCAAGGTGACCGGCTGGGTGCGCTACTACGACCAACAGCGCGACCTCATCCGTACGTTGAAGAAGGCCGGCTTCGACGTATGGATCGCCTCCGCCTCGCCCGAGCCCGTCGTCGACGTCTGGGCGCGCGGCGTCGGCATCAAGGCCTCGCACGCCATCGGCATCCGCAACGTCACCGCGCACGGCCGGCTCACCGAGCACCTCCAGGGCTGCGGCACGGTCGAGGACGGCGACGACGCGATGATCACGTACATCGACGGGAAGCGTTGCTGGATCAACCAGGAGATCTTCGGAGTCGAGGGGCCCGCCGCCGAGAAGCTCCAACCCGCAGGCAAACGACAGGTGTTCGCGGCCGGCGACTCCGACACCGACATCACCTTCCTACGCGATGCCACCGCCCTGCGCCTTGTCCTGAACCGCAACAAGAACGAGCTGATGTGCCGCGCGTACGACAACAGCGACGGCCGCTGGATCGTCAACCCGATGTTCCTCCAGCCGAAGAAGCAGAAGGCCGACCCGTACCCGTGCGCCAGCACCGGGTACACCGAGCCCGACGGCACCGCGGCGCCGGTCCGGCGCGCTGACGGCAGCGTGGTGCCCGACCAGCGGGACTCGGTGTACTGAGCCGAATGCGACCGCCTAGGGTGGCCCGATGAGCATGTCGACCCCACCCGGCTGGTACCCGGACCCGTCGGTGCCGTCCCTCGAACGCTGGTGGGACGGCACCACGTGGACCGAGCACAGCCGGTCCCCGCAGCAGGCCCAGGCGCAGGCGCCGCAGCACTACCCGCAGCCCGCGCCCGCCGGGCCCGTCGAGCCGGGCGGCTCCCGCGGCCTGGCGAAGGTCCTCGCGCCCGCCGTGGCGGGGGTCGTCCTGGTCGCGGCGATCGTCACGGGCGTCGTCGTCCTCGGCAAGGACGGCGGCGGCACCGGCCCCGAGGCAGGCGGGGAGAGCAGCAGCACGTCGGCCGGGCCGTCGACTTCGGCCTCGCCGTCCGCGTCCGAGGACGCCAAGCCGCAGGGCGACCCCAAGGTCCTGGACGACCAGCTCAACGGCATCACCCTGCCCATCCCCGACGGTTGGGGCGAGCCCGAGCTGAAGGTGGGCAAGGAGCTGGCCATGACCGTCGACGGCTACTACGACTGCCCCGGCGAGGGCTCGTTCTGCTACCGCGGCACGGTCACCACGCGCACCGCCACCGAGAGCGACGGCGACACCGCGAAGGAGGTCGCCGAGACGGACATCTCCAAGGCCGCGGGCGAGGCGTTCGACCGTGACTACATCGGCCGCAGGCCCTTCAACGGCATGAAGTCGCACAAGCAGGTCGACGCCGGCCCGGTCAAGGTGGCGGGCACCTCCGGGTATTTCGTGCGCTGGCAGGTCAAGACGGCGGACGGGCCCGGCGGTTACGCCCAGTCCCTGGCCTTCCCGTCGCCGCAGGGCAGCACCATGGTCGTGGTGCGCTTCGCCTTCGACGCCGGTCCGGACGGGCCGCCGCTCGACAAGATGGACGAGATCACGGCGGGCATCAAGGCGAGCCGCTGAGGCTCGCCACAGCCCGTAGGGCTAGGGCCTGTCCGGCGGATCTTCGCGGGCCCACGACGCCTGGCACGCACTCTCGCCGCACGCCCGAATCACCCAAGTACGTCCAGTACGAGGGCGATCCGGGCGCACGCCGAGAGCACGCACCAGACGCCGCGGGCTCTTCCGCGAAGATCCGCCGGACACGCCCTAGAGGAACGTGCGCCCTTCGCCGCGATACGTGGGCACGGTCGCCGTCACCCGGTCGCCCTCGATGAGCTGCAGGGTGTCGAACCGCTCGCACATCTCGCCGGCCTTCGCGTGCCGGAACCACACCTTGTCGCCGAGCAGCAGATCGTCGGCGGGCGCGCCGAGCAGCGGGGTCTGCACCTCGCCGGGGCCCTCCTGCGGGTCGTACGCGAGTCCCTCGGGCAGATACGGCACCGGCAGCCGGTCCGGTCCCGCCGCCCCCGACGCGGGGTAGCCGCCGCCGAGCACCGTCACCACGCCGACGCCCGGCCTGCGCACCACCGGCTGGGCGAAGAGGGCCGCCGGACGGCCGCTGAACGACGTGTAGTTGTCGAAGAGGCGCGGCAGGTACAGGCCGGAGCCGGCCGCGATCTCGGTGACCGCGTCCTCGGCGGCAGTGTGCTGCACACTGCCCGTGCCGCCGCCGTTGACGAACTCGAGGTCCGGCGCGACCGCCCGTACCGCGCGCACCACCTCGGCCCGGCGCGCGGCCAGTTCACGGCGGGCCGCGGACTGCATCAGGCGGATCGCGCGCGAGCGCACCGGACGTCCCGCGAGGGCGTCGCCGACACCGGCCACGTGACCCTCGTACGCCATGATCCCCACGAGCCGGAAGCCGGGCCTGCGCGCCACCGAGCGCGCCAGGTCCGCGACTTGGGCGGGAGAGTGCAGCGGCGAACGGCGCGCCCCGATGCGGATGCGCCCGCCGAGCAGCTTCAGCGCGGTGTCCAGCTCCAGGCAGACCCGGACCTCCTCGCGGCCGCCGTCCCGGGCGTCGTCGATGAGCTGGAGCTGCGCCGGGTCGTCGACCATCACGGTCACCGCGGCGGCGAGCTTGGGGTCGGCGGTCAGCTCGGCGAAACCGGCACGGTCCGCGGACGGGTAGGCGAGCAGGACGTCCTCGAAGCCCGAGCGGGCCAGCCACAGCGACTCGTCCAGCGTGAACGACATGATGCCCGCGAACCCGTCGCGCGCCAGGACCCGTTCGAGCAGCGCCCGGCAGCGTACGGACTTCGACGCCACCCGGATCGGCTTCCCGGCGGACCGGCGGACGAGATCGTCGGCGTTCGCGTCGAAGGCGTCGAGATCGACGATCGCGACGGGCGCGTCGAGGTGGGCGGTGGCCCGGTCGTAGCGGGCGCGGTCGGCTGCTCGGGCTGTCATGGCCGAAGCCTGCCAGACGCGATTACCCAAGGGTAGGGGGATGATCCGGACAGATCGCCCGACGGTGCGGGACTGGTTCCCGTCCGACCTGCACAAGCCCGTAGAGTGACGCGCACGCAAGGAAGGAACGGGCCTGTCCGCAAAGGTGATCGCGAAGCCGTCGCGCGAGGCCCGTGGTACGGAGCAGGCTCAGGAACGGGGGGTGGATGAGCACCGAAGCGCAGCGCGCATCCGTTCCGCCGCGTCCCTCCGCACCGCCTCCGCCGAACCCCGCCTCGCGCCTGCCGGACGAGCCGCCCGTACCGTCCGCCGAGCCCGCCGGGGCGAGCGCCGGTGTCCTGGAGGGTGAGCTGCCGCCCGAGGCGTCGCCACTTCCGCCCCGCGTGCCGCCGCGGCCTACGAGCCCGCCGACGCAGACCGGCCTGAAGGTCCCAGGAGCAGGAGCAGGAGCAGGAGCAGTTCCGGTTCGTCCCGCTCCGCCCGCCCAGGGGAGGACAGGGGCGCACCCGATGCCCCCCGCCCGGCCCGCGCCGCAGCAGCGCAGCGCGCCGGTCCCGCCCAGCCGTTCCGCCCCGGGCCGGGAGCCCGGTCCAGCCACCCCGGGCCGGCACGCCCAGCCGCGCGGCCCCCGGCCCGGCACCTCGCCCGACGCCCGGCCGTCGAGAGCGCCCCGGACTCCGCCCGCCGGCAACGCACCGGCCCACGGCACCCCGCCCCGGCCCGCGACGCCGCCGCGCATGCCGGACGCCCCACCTGCGCAGACGGACACCGGAACCCCGCCGCAGGGCGCGGGCCTGCCCGGCGAGGCGCCCGCCGAGACCACCACGCGGCTGCGGCCCGTCCCGCCCGCGCCCGGTGCGCGGACCACCCTCGGCAGCGGCCTCGGAGCCCTCCCGCCGGAGACCCCGCCGCGTCCGCTCCGGGTACCCCCGCCGGCCAGGCCCGCGCCCACCCGGCGCCGTGCCGTGGGCGCGGTCGATCTCACGCCGCGGCCGGGCGCCGGCAAGCCGATCGTGTTCGGGCGACCCCTGACGTTCGACGACAGCACGACCCAGCTGCGCCCCGTCGGTCCGCGTACCAGACCCCGCATCGCGGCGGTCGCCGCCTGCGTCGTCCTCGGTCTCGGCCTCATCAGCGGTGCGGTGACCGGGAGTTGGCTCACCGGCGACGCCGACGACCCGGCCAACGCCAGGTCCGTCTTCCAGACGGCGGGCGGCAGTTGGCACAACGAACCCGTCGACACCCTCTTCCCGCCCGTCATCAAGGGCGATCGGGCCGGACCCGGCGGCGCAGACCGGCAGTGGACACGCATCGCCGTCGCCCCCGACAGCGGCTGCACCGACGTCTTCGACCCCTTGCTGCGCAAGGCACTTCGCCCGGTCGGCTGCCAACGCGTCCTGCGCGCCACCTACACGGACGCCACCCGCAGCCATGTCACCACCGTCGGCCTGCTGTTCACCAGCGCGGACGCCGAGTCCATGGGCGCGCTGCGCACCCGCTTCGCCGAGGACGGCCTGGACAAGCGCGACGACCTGATGCCCCGGACGTACGCCGCCAAGGGCACCGTCGCCGAACACTTCGGGAACAAGCAGCGCGCGTCCTGGTCCGTGTCCGTCCTCACGGACGCGCCCGTCGTCGTCTTCGCGGTCTCCGGCTTCGCCGACGGCCGCACCGTGGACGAGCCGGAGCCCGCCGCGCAGGCCATGGTCACGGGCGCCACCAGCGCCGCCGCCCAGTCGGGCCTCGGCCACGAGGCCCAGGGCCTGGCCGACCAGGTGGAGCGCAAGCTGCGCAAGAGTGCGACGGCGGCGTCGAAGGAGTCCTCATGACCACCGGAGCCCGGCGCCTGCGCGGGCCGGCCGCGCTGCTCGCCGCGACCGCGCTCGCCCTGCTGCCGTCGACGTCGGCGCACGCCGACTCGATCCGCGCCCAGCAGTGGGCCCTCGACGCCATGCACACCACCGAGGCCTGGCGCACCACCCGGGGCGAGGACATCACCGTCGCCGTCCTGGACACCGGCGTGGACGCGACCCACCCCGACCTCAAGGGCAACGTCCTCACCGGCAAGGACATGGTCGGCTTCGGCGCCCGCCGCGGCGACGACGCCTGGGCCCGGCACGGCACCGCGATGGCCGGCATCATCGCGGGCCACGGCCATGGGAAGGGCAACGGCGACGGCGTACTCGGCATCGCGCCCAAGGCCAAGGTCCTGCCGGTCCGGGTGATCCTCGAGGACGGCGACAAGGACCGCAAGAAGGCCCGCGCCACCCGCGGCAGCGCGCTCGCCGACGGCATCCGCTGGGCCGCCGACCACGGCGCCGACGTCATCAACATGTCGCTCGGCGACGACAGCGAGTCCGCCCACCCCGAGCCGTCCGAGGACGCCGCCGTCCAGTACGCGCTGAAGAAGGGCGTCGTCGTCGTGGCCTCGGCCGGCAACGGCGGCCTCAAGGGCGACCACGTCTCCTACCCGGCGGCGTACCCCGGCGTCATCGCGGTGACCGCCATCAACCAGCAGGGCGAGCGGGCCGACTTCTCCACCCGGCGCTGGTACGCCACGGTGAGCGCCCCCGGCCACGAGATCATGATCGCCGACCCGGATCGCGAGTACTACCGAGGCTGGGGCACCAGCGCCGCCTCCGCGATGGTCTCCGGCGCCGCCGCGCTCGTCCGCGCCGCGCATCCCGACCTGGGCCCCGCCGAGATCAAGCAGCTCCTCGAGGACACCGCCCGCGACGCCCCCGCCGGCGGCCGCAACGACTCCTTCGGCTACGGCCTGGTGGACCCGGCCGCGGCGATCGAGGCGGGCGGCAAGGTCAAGTCCGGCCTGCGGAAGGCAGGTTACGAGAAGGAGTACTTCGGCTCGGGCCCCGACGCGGACCGGGGCGACGACGGCCCCGCCGCATGGGTGGGCCCTCTGGCGGGCAGCGTCGGCGCGGTCTTCCTGGTGGCGGCGGTGGCCCTGTGGCGCGGTCGCCTCTGGCGGGACCGGCGCGACCAGCCCTGAGCCGGACCCCGGCGGACCGCTCGGGCCGGGGCGTACGGCGCCCCAGGTAGGGTCGGTGAACGTGGCGAACAAGAACATTCCCGACTCCGGTTTCTCCGACGACGACGGCTCCGCGGACCCGCGCCTGAGCGCGGCCCTCGCGGCCTGGGCCGGGCAGCGCACGCCGGAGACCGAGGCCGAGATCCTCGCGGCCCTGCCCGGCGCCCGTCTCCTGGTCCCGGTGGTGGCCGTCCTCGGTGAGGTCGAGGTCGACGAGAACGGCCTGCGCCGCGAGAAGACCAGTGACATGGCGGTGCCCACCCTCAAGGCCGGCGACCGCACCGCGCTCCCCGCCTTCACCTCCACCGACGCCCTCGCCCTGTGGGACCCGGCCGCGCGCCCCGTCGCCGTCCCGATGCAGCAGGCCGTGCGCGCCGCCGTCCACGAGAAGGCCGACACGATCGTCCTCGACTTGGCAGGACCGGTCGCGTACGAGCTGTCCCGGCCCGCCCTGCTCGCGCTCGCGGAGGGCCGCACCTCCACCGACCCCCTGGCCGACCCCGCCGTCACCGATGCCGTGCGCGCCGCGGTCGCCGCCGAGCCCACGGTGCTCCGCGCCCACCTCGGCCCGGGCCGTGCGGACGGCACCCTCGCCCTGGTGCTCGGCCCGGACGCGGTTCCGGCGCAGGCCGCCCGGCGCGTGGCCGAGGCCCTTGCCGCCGACGAGACGCTGCGGGCCCGCCTGGTGCGCGGCCTCGACCTCGCGCTCCTCCCGGCCGAGGCGACGCCGCCGGGCGAGCCCGTCTACGTACGGGCATGAAGCCCTGACCCGTCCGCGTACTGCTGGTACGGCAGGAACCCCTGGCCGGACGACCCGCGGCGCGCACTTAAGGTGTGGACATGACTGACACGACCCCCACCGCCCAGAACCCCGACTTCGACGAGATGACCCGCGACATCGCGGAGGTCCCCGCGGTCGAGGTGATCGTGACGGTGGCGGTGAACCTGATGAGCGCCGCCGCCGTCAAGGCCGGCCTCACCGAGGAAGGCGACCAGCACAAGGACCTCGACGAGGCCCGCAAGCTGATCCACGCGCTGGCCGGCCTCCTCGACGCGAGCGCCACGGAGATCAGCTCCTTCCACGCGGCTCCGCTGCGTGACGGCCTGAAGTCGCTGCAGCTCGCCTTCCGCGAGGCGTCCCTGGTGGCGGACGAGCCGGGGCAGGGCCCGGGCGAGAAGTACACGGGTCCGGTCTTCGGCTGAGCCCGCCGCAGAGCCCGGAGCCCGACGGCTCCGGGCGGTTAGCCCCTACACCGGGGACCTGCTAACCTTGTGTAACGACCGGCCGGACACGCACGTAAAAATGCGGCCCGGCCCACAAGTGGAGGCTCCGATCTCCCACCTGGCCGCCTGGAAAGGCGGCGGGTCACCGGTCAGACGGCCCGCGTCATGCGTAGCGGCTGTCTTTCTGCGCCCCGCGTTCGTCGCGGCGGTGCTCCGGTAGTGATGGAGCCCCGTCTGTGATCGTCCGGGGCATTTTTTGTGCGCCGGCGCGGTTGGTCTCACGAAAAGAGACGTTACGCGGCAGTCCGCCAGACCGCCGCGTGGTGCTACCGAGGAGGATCCATCAGCGCCGAGCCCCGCATCAACGACCGGATTCGCGTTCCCGAAGTGCGACTTGTCGGTCCCAGCGGCGAGCAGGTCGGGATTGTTCCGCTTGCCAAGGCCCTTGAGCTTGCTCAGGAGTACGACCTCGACCTGGTCGAGGTGGCGGCGAACGCCCGTCCGCCCGTCTGCAAGCTCATGGACTACGGCAAGTTCAAGTACGAGTCGGCCATGAAGGCCCGTGAGGCGCGCAAGAACCAGGCGCACACGGTCATCAAGGAGATGAAGCTCCGGCCGAAGATCGACCCGCACGACTATGACACCAAGAAGGGTCACGTCGTCCGGTTCCTCAAGCAGGGTGACAAGGTCAAGATCACGATCATGTTCCGTGGTCGTGAGCAGTCCCGCCCGGAGCTGGGCTTCCGACTGCTCCAGCGTCTTGCTTCGGACGTCGAGGAGCTTGGGTTCATCGAGTCGAACCCGAAGCAGGACGGCCGAAACATGATCATGGTTCTCGGCCCGCACAAGAAGAAGACCGAGGCCATGGCCGAGGCTCGCGAGGCCCAGGCCGCGCGCAAGGTGGAAGCAGCCGGTGTCGCGGTCGAAAGCCGCCGGGACCGTGCCGCGGAGGAGTCCGTCGAGGACGTCGCCGCTGAAGCGCCCGCCGAGGAAGTCGCCGCCGAGGCGCCTGCCGAGGAAAACGCCGAGGCCTGATCCGGGGCGCATGCCTTGGATGACAATCGATAGCAACTGACGTTCCCGCCATCCGGTTCCGACCGGGGGAGCGCCACTGACGAGGAGAGAACGGCGCTATGCCGAAGAACAAGACGCACAGCGGTGCCAGCAAGCGCTTCAAGATCACCGGCTCCGGCAAGGTGCTCCGTGAGCGCGCCGGCAAGCGCCACCTGCTCGAGCACAAGTCGTCCAAGAAGACCCGCTCGCTGACCGGCACGGTCGAGGTGGCCCCGGCCGACGCCAAGAAGATCAAGAAGCTTCTCGGCAAGTGACGTCGCGGCCCCCGGCAACGGGGGCCGGACGCCAGGACCGGGACCTATTCGACATCGGGCCGTGTGATTCCCACCACGGCCCCGCTACAAGGAGTTAACAAGTGGCACGCGTCAAGCGGGCAGTAAACGCCCACAAGAAGCGCAGGGCGATCCTCGAGGCCGCCAAGGGCTACCGCGGTCAGCGTTCGCGTCTGTACCGCAAGGCCAAGGAGCAGGTCACCCACTCCCTGGTCTACAACTACAACGACCGCAAGAAGCGCAAGGGCGACTTCCGTCAGCTGTGGATCCAGCGCATCAACGCCGCTGCCCGCGAGAACGGCATGACGTACAACCGCCTCATCCAGGGTCTGAAGGCCGCCAACATCGAGGTGGACCGCAAGATCCTCGCCGAGCTGGCCGTCAACGACTCCAACGCGTTCGCCGCGCTGGTCGAGGTTGCCCAGAAGGCGCTTCCGGCCGACGTCAACGCGCCCAAGGCTGCTGCCTGATCGGTGCGTTGAGCTGGACCCGAACGGACCCGCAGGCCCTCGTGGCCCGCGGGTCCCTTCATGTTCGGGCCCGGGTCCGTGTTCGGATACTCGTCTGCCGTCGTCTGTTGTTCGCCGTCCGCGGGTCGTTCGTGGCTGGTCGCGCAGTTCCCCGCGCCCCTTTCAGGGGCGATTTCCCCCGAGGTTGGTTTCATGGGTGCCGTGCCTGAGTTGATCTCTCCCCGCTCGTCGCGCGTAAGCGCCGCCCGGCGGCTGGCCAAGCGGAACTTCCGTACCAAGGAGCGACTGTTCCTCGCGGAAGGTCCTCAGGCCGTACGGGAAGCGGCCGGGCACAGATTCGGCGGCGAGGCCACGCTGGTCGAGCTGTTCGCGACCCCCGAGGCGGCGGAGCGATACGCCGACATCATCGGCGGCGCGCACGACGCGGGAGCACGGGTGCACCTCGCCGACGAGAGCGTGATCGCCGACATCTCGACGACCGTCACCCCGCAGGGCATGGTCGGGGTCTGCCGTTTCATCGACTCGCCCTTCGCCGAGATCCTCGCCGCGAAGCCCAAGCTGGTCGCCGTCCTCGCGCACGTCCGCGACCCCGGGAACGCCGGCACGGTGCTGCGCTGCGCCGACGCCGCGGGCGCCGACGCCGTGATCCTCACGGACGCGTCCGTCGACCTCTACAACCCCAAGGCCGTACGGGCGTCGGTCGGTTCGCACTTCCATCTGCCGGTCGCCGTCGGCGTTCCCGTCGAAGAGGCCGTACGAGGCTTGCGGGAGGCGGGAGTTCGGGTTCTGGCCGCCGACGGCGCGGGCGAGGACGACCTCGACGCCGAGCTCGACAAGGGCACCATGGGCACCCCCACCGCCTGGGTCTTCGGCAACGAGGCGTGGGGCCTGCCGGAGGAGACCCGCGCACTCGCGGACGCGGTGGTGCGCGTGCCCATCCACGGGAAGGCCGAAAGCCTCAACCTGGCCACGGCCGCCGCTGTGTGCCTGTATGCCTCAGCTCGTGCACAGCGGGCAGGTATCTCTACGCCCTGAGGGGGTCTGTTCCGTAACCCTCAGCTAGTAGTCTGACGGGCTCGGGGGCCCACTGCACACGTCGAGAGGTGGGGTACGGGGATGAGTGTCGGCACCAGCAGGCCCAGGGGAGCGCGCAGTTCCGCTCCGCGTCCCCCCGCGCCCCGTGCTGACCGCAGTGACCTCACCGACCTCGGCGAACTCGGCATAGACCCGGACGACCTGCCGGACGGCCTGGTCGTCGCGGACGAGTCCGGCCGGGTCATCGCCTTCAACGCCGCCGCGGCCCGGATCACCGCAGTGCCCGTGCGGGACGCGATGGGCGCTCCGCTGGAGCGGGCCCTGCCGCTGGAGGACCTGGAGGGGCGCCGCTGGTGGCGGCTGACCGATCCCTACGGCGGTCTGGCCACGCGCAAGGGCCAGCCCGAGCGCAATCTGTTGCTTCCGGGCGGGCGCGAGGTCCTGGTCTCGGCGCGCTACGTGCGCACCCGGCCGACCGGGCCCGTACGCCGTCTCGTCGTCTGTCTGCGGGACACCGAAGCCCGTCGGCGTACCGAGAGAAGCCACGCGGAGCTCATCGCGACCGTCGCCCATGAACTGCGCTCGCCGCTCACCTCCGTCAAGGGCTTCACGGCGACCCTGCTCGCCAAGTGGGAGCGGTTCACGGACGACCAGAAGAAGCTGATGCTGGAGACCGTCGACGCCGACGCCGACCGGGTCACCCGGCTCATCGCCGAACTCCTCGACATCTCCCGCATCGACTCGGGGCGCCTCGAAGTGCGTCGCCAGCCCGTCGACATCGGGGCGGCCGTCGGCCGGCACATCCAGGCGCACGTGGCCGCCGGGCAGTCGCCCGACCGCTTCCTCGTACGGATCGAGCAGCCGCTGCCCGATCTCTGGGCGGACCCGGACAAGATCGACCAGGTGCTCAGCAACCTCCTGGAAAATGCCGTGCGGCACGGCGAGGGGACCGTCACCATTGAGGTGGCGGCAGCGACGCCCCCCAAGGGCCCCGACCTCGAGCACCAGCCGCGGGGTCCCCACCAGGCGGAAGGAACGGCAGTCACCGTGAGCGACGAGGGCCCCGGCATCCCCGAGGAGTCGATGGGCCGTGTCTTCACCCGCTTCTGGCGGGGGAGCAAGCGCGGCGGGACCGGCCTCGGCCTGTACATCGTCAAGGGCATCGTCGAGGTGCACGGCGGGACGATCACCGTCGGTCGCGGCCCGGCCGGTGGCGCCGAGTTCCGATTTACGTTGCCCGTGGCGGCCCCGGCATATCTCAAGGACTGATCGGTCCCGGCCGGAAAACCCCCACGGGCGCCCGCTCAGCTGCCCACGGGCACATTCGTATTCCCACACCCCGTTAGACTCGACCATTGGCGCGTTTGTGTCCGCGTTGTCTTGTCGCGGGGACCCCCAGCCAGCCAATCGGAAGCACGGGAAGAGATGTCGGCACCTAATAAGTCGTACGACCCGGTCGAGGTCGAGGCCTTGAAACCGGAAGAGATCGAGCGCATGCAGGCCGAGGCGCTCGCCGCCTTCGCGGCCGCCGCGGACCTCGACGAGCTCGCTCAGGCCAAGACCGCGCACACCGGTGGCACCTCGCCGATGGCTCTCGCCAACCGTGAGATCGGCGCCCTGCCCCCGCAGGCCAAGGCCGAGGCCGGCAAGCGCGTCGGCATGGCGCGCGGCGTGGTCAGCAAGGCCCTCGCGGCCCGTCAGGCCGAGCTCGAGGCCGAACGTGACGCCCGGGTCCTGGTCGAGGAGGCGGTGGACGTCACGCTGCCGTACGACCGCGTCCCGGCCGGCGCCCGGCACCCGCTGACGACCATGATGGAGCGCGTCGCGGACGTCTTCGTGTCCATGGGATACGAGATCGCGGAGGGCCCCGAGGTCGAGGCGGAGTGGTTCAACTTCGACGCCCTGAACTTCGTGCCCGACCACCCGGCCCGGCAGATGCAGGACACCTTCTTCGTCGAGGGAACCTCCCCCGAGGGAAAGGCCACCTCCGGCGACGAGTCCGGTGTCGTGCTGCGCACCCACACCTCTCCGGTGCAGGCCCGCGCGCTGCTCGACCGGGAGCCGCCCGTCTACATCGTCTGCCCCGGCCGTGTGTACCGGACCGACGAGCTGGACGCGACGCACACCCCGGTCTTCCACCAGATCGAGCTCCTCGCCATCGACGAGGGCCTGACCATGGCGGACCTGAAGGGCACCCTCGACCACATGGTCCAGGCGCTCTTCGGCCCGGACATGAAGACCCGGCTGCGTCCGAACTACTTCCCGTTCACCGAGCCGTCCGCCGAGATGGACATGGTCTGCTACGTCTGCCGTGGCGAGTCGATCGGCAACCCCGACAAGGCCTGCCGCACCTGTGGCAGCGAGGGCTGGATCGAGCTGGGCGGCTGCGGCATGGTCAACCCGCGCGTGCTGATCGCGTGCGGCGTGGACCCGCAGAAGTACAGCGGATTCGCCTTCGGGTTCGGCATCGAGCGGATGCTGATGTTCCGCCACAACGTCGAAGACATGCGAGACATGGTCGAGGGTGACGTCCGGTTCACCCGGCCGTTCGGGATGGAGATCTGATGCGGGTCCCGCTTTCCTGGCTGCGGGAGTACGTCGACCTGCCGGCGACTCAGACCGGCCGGGACGTACAGGAGAAGCTCGTGGCCGTGGGCCTCGAGGTCGAGACCGTCGAGAAGCTCGGCGCCGACATCCAGGGCCCCCTGGTCGTCGGCAAGGTCCTCACCATCGAGGAGCTGACCGAGTTCAAGAAGCCCATCCGCTTCTGCACCGTCGACGTCGGTCAGGCCAACGGCACCGGTGAGCCCCAGGAGATCGTCTGCGGCGCGCGGAACTTCGCGGTCGGCGACAAGGTCGTCGTGGTGCTGCCCGGAGCCGAGCTGCCCGGCGGCTTCAAGATCGCCGCGCGCAAGACGTACGGCAAGACCTCGCACGGCATGATCTGCTCCGGCGACGAGCTGGGCATGGGTGACGACGGCTCTGGCGGCATCATCGTGCTGCCGCCCGAGCACGAGGTCGGCACCGACGCGATCAAGCTCCTGGAGCTGGTCGACGAGGTCCTGGACATCGCCGTCACGCCCGACCGCGGCTACTGCCTGTCCATGCGCGGCGTGGCCCGCGAGGCCGCCACCGCGTACGGCATCTCGCTGCGCGACCCCGCGCTGCTCGACGTGCCCGCGCCCAACTCGTACGGCTACTCCGTGCAGATCAGCGACCCGCACGGCTGCGACCGCTTCACCGCGCGCACCGTCGTCGGTCTCGCGCCGGAGGCGCGCTCCCCGATCTGGCTGCAGCGCCGGCTGCAGAAGGCCGGGATGCGCCCGATCTCGCTCGCCGTGGACGTCACGAACTACGTGATGCTGGAGCTCGGCCAGCCGCTGCACGCGTACGACCGCTCCCGCATCCAGGGTGCGATCGGTGTGCGCAGGGCCGAGGCGGGCGAGAAGTTCACGACGCTCGACGGCACCAAGCGCGTCCTCGACGCCGAGGACCTGGTCATCACCGACGACCGCGGCCCGATCGGCCTCGCGGGCGTCATGGGCGGCGCCAACACCGAGATCGCCGACTCCGAGACGGACCCCGAGACCGGCGAGGTCAGGGGCACCACCGAAGTCGTCATCGAGGCCGCGCACTTCGACCAGCTGTCCATCGCGCGCACCGCGCGGCGGCACAAGCTGGCGTCCGAGGCGTCCAAGCGCTTCGAGCGCGGCGTCGACCCGCAGGCCGCTTCGGCTGCCGCTCAGCGGACCGTCGACCTGCTCGTGCTGCTCGCGGGCGGCACCGCCGAGGCTGGCGTCACCGAGGTCATCGCGCCCTCCGCGCCGCACACCATCACCATCCCGGCCAACCACCCGGACAAGGTGGCGGGCGTCGACTACGGCCGCGAGACGGTCGTACGCCGCCTCCAGGAGGTCGGCTGTGACGTCTACGGGCAGGACGACCTCACGGTCACCGTGCCGTCCTGGCGCCCCGACCTGACCGACCCGAACGACCTGGCCGAAGAGGTCATCCGGCTCGAGGGCTACGAGAACCTGCCCTCGACGCTGCCCAAGCCCCCCGCGGGCCTGGGCCTCACCGAGCGGCAGCGCACGCACCGCCGCATCGGCCGTGCGCTGGCCGGTGCCGGGTACGTCGAGGCGCTGAACTACCCGTTCATCGGCGAGCAGGTCTTCGACCAGCTCCAGCTCGACAAGGACGACCCGGCCCGCCGCGTCGTCAAGCTGGTCAACCCGCTGTCGGACGAGGAGCCCGCTCTTCGTACGACGCTCCTGCCGGGTCTGCTGTCCGCGCTGCGGCGCAACGACGGCCGGGGCAGCCACGACCTGGCGCTCTTCGAGACCGGTCTGGTCTTCCAGCCGGCCGAGAGCAAGACCGCCGCGGTCCGCCTCCCCGTCGACCGGCGCCCGACCGACGAGGAGCTCGGCAAGCTCAGCGACGCCCTCCCGGTCCAGCCGCGGCACGTCGCGGTCGTCCTCGCGGGCGCCCGCGAACAGGCCGGCTGGTGGGGCAAGGGCCGTCCGGCCGACTGGGCGGACGCCGTACAGGCGGCCCGTACCGTGGCCGGCGAGGCCGGGGTCGACCTCATGGTGGACAACGGTCAGTACGGCCCCTGGCACCCGGGCCGGTGCGCCGAGCTGTCCGTCGTGATCGACGGGGTGAAGACCCTCGCCGGGCACGCGGGCGAGCTGCACCCCCGCGTCGTCAAGGCGATGGGCCTGCCGGCCCGGACCAGCGCGATGGAACTCGACCTGGACCTCCTGGAGCGGGCTGGCGACGGCGTGCTGCAGGCGCCCAGGATCTCCACCTTCCCGGTGGCCACGCAGGACGTCGCGCTCGTCGTCGACGAGGGGATCCCGGCCGCCGCGGTCGAGCACTTCCTCAAGGGCGGTGCGGGTGAACTCCTCGAGTCCATCCGCCTGTTCGACGTCTACACCGGCGACCAGGTCGGCGAGGGCAAGAAGTCCCTGGCCTTCGCGCTGCGGTTCCGGGCGCCGGACCGCACGCTGACCGTCGAGGAGGCAACTGCCGCCCGTGACGCGGCAGTTGCCAAGACGGCCGAGATCACCGGCGCGGTGCTGCGCGGCGCGTAGCACCACCCGGCGCTGAGACGGCGCGGCGCGCAAGCGCAAAGTCCCTGGTGAGGGGCGCACTTGGACAACCAAGTGCGCCCCTCACTCGTTCGAGTGAGAAGTGCGGGCTCTATGGCCCGGCTGGTTCAGGTCATCGACAGAATCGGCACGGCCGTAGGGGCCGGCCTGCGCGCTGGAACAGGCCTTAGGGAGGCCATCGGCATGATCCGCATCAAGAAGTCCTGGACTCCCTTCCGAGAGGGGCTCCAAGACTTCTGGACAGGGCACGGCGACCACGCCGGGCGCACGGACACCTCACGCGTCAAGCGTGCGTTCACGCTTGCCCTGCCCACGCTGTGGGGCGGCGTCGCGATCACGTACAAACTCGCCTGCCCGCTCGCCCAGCAGAACAGCCTGGGAGCACGGATCGCCACCAGCGCGGTCTTCTTCGCGGTCGGCACCGGTCTGATACTGGGCGTCCGCCGGGCCCTGCTCCAGGAACTGGCCCAGATCCGCGAGGTCGCGGGCGCCGCCCAGCGCGTGTTGCTCCGCCCGCTGCCGCCTCGCCTGGACGGGCTCGCGATCGCCGCGGGCCAGCTCTCCGCGCACCGCGGTGCGGCCGTCGGCGGCGATCTGTACGAGGCCGTCGCCACCGACCACGGCGTGCGCGTCGTCATGGGGGACGTGCGCGGGCACGGGCTCGCCGCGATCGGCACCGTCGCCGCCGTCCTCGGCAGCTTCCGCGAGGCCGCGCACGACGAGGTCGAACTCTGCGGTGTGCTAAGGAGGTTGGAGCGCGCGATGCAGCGGCATCTGCGTGAACGTTCCCGCTCCGAGCACCCGGCGTCCTGCGGCACCGATCCGGACAGCCCGCTCGCCGAGGAGTTCGTCACCGTACTGCTCCTGGAGATCCGCCCGGACGGCGAGATGCGCGCGCTCAACTGCGGCCATCCCTGGCCGTACCGCCTCGGCCGCCGGGTCTCCCGGCTCGCGGGCGGCGACCCGCTGCCGCCGCTCGGCGCCTTCCCGCTGCCCGCCGAACTGCCGTCGCGGAACTGCGGCCGGCTGCGCCCCGGCGAATCGCTGTTCCTGCACACGGACGGCGTCGAGGACGCCCGCAACGGCGAAGGACAGTTCTTCCCGCTCCACAAGGCGCTGGCCGAGGCGGTACGCAGGGCGCCGGTGGCACCGGAGTCGGTCATCGGCATGGTCCACGCGGAGCTGCTCCGGCATACCGGGGGCCGCCTCTCTGATGATGTGGCGTTGCTGGTGCTGCGCAACGACCGGCGCCGGGTGCCGCAGCAGCCGAGTGAGCCGAGCGTGGTGCGGCGGGCCCGAACTGCTACGTGAGGTCCGTCCCGCTCACGTCACGGGGCTCCGCCCCGGCCCCCGGTCCTCAAACGCCGGACGGGCTGAATTCTGCCCGGCCGGCGCCCTCCACCCGGCCACGGAGTTCGGCAGGCAGCCGGGTGGACGGCGCGAGTTGGACCGCCGCACTGTACGAGGGGGAGCCGGCGGCCCGGCCGCCTCTGGCGAGGCCAGAAGATCCAGCCCAGGGGAGCCGGATGCAGACAGTGAACCGATTCGTCGCCCGGCGCGGCAGTGCGTGTGGGCGTCGGATGAGGGCACTCCGTTCACACCCCGTGTGAAGAGAGCTCCATTAGGCTGGGCGGCACCGAGCCACCGGAGGGCGAAATGCAGCCCAACACCTTGCTCGACGCCATCCTGGACGAGGCCGGCATCTCCCATGCCGGTCTGGCCGCGCACGTCAACCAGGCGGGGAAGGCGAGAGCCCTCGAGTTACGGTACGAACACACGGCCGTAGCCCGCTGGTTGAAGGGCCAGCGGCCGCGCGGCCAGGTGCCCGACCTGATCTGCGAGGTGCTCGCCGGGCGGCTGCAGCGCTCCGTCACCCTCGACGACATCGGCCTCGGCGTACCGGGACAGCCCGCGGGCCAGCCCGGTGGCGGCGGCTCCACCCTGTCCGGCTTCGTCGAGCGGGCCACCGCGCTGTGGCGCTCCGACGAGCAGCAGCGCCCCCACATCCTGGGCGCCCCCGCCGTGACCGGAACCCCCGCCGTGATGCCGGTGTGGGAGTGGGAGAACCCCCCGGAGGACGTGGACGTCTCGCGCGGCGGACGGCACCGGGTCAGCATGTCGGACATCGACATGCTGCGTTCGGCCCGGGCGCACTACGAGCAGATGTACCGCAAGACGGGCGGCGTCGCGACCCGCGTACGCATCGTCGGCTTCCTCAACACCGAAGCAGCGCCCCTCCTGCGCGGCTGCTACACCGATGCCACCGGACGCCAACTGCACCGGGCGACCGGCGGGTTGGTCGCCGTGGCCGGAATCTGCGCCTACGACTCGGATGCGCACGGCCTCGCCCAGCGCTACTTCCACCAGGCGCTGCGCCTGGCAAAGGCCAGTGGGGACCGGGGACTTGGCGCCTACGTCATAGCCCTGCTCGTCAATCAGTCGCTGTTCATGCGCGAGCACCGGCAGGCCGTCGCCTTCGCGGAGGCCGCGCTGCGCGCCGCGGGCCGGCACATCACGCCCGCGCTCGCCGCCGACCTGTACGCGATGCAGGCCAAGGCGTACGCGCATCTCGGGGACGGCAGCAGCGCGCTGTCCTGCATCCGGCGGGCCGAGTCCGCGGCCGACCGGATCCACCGCAGCCATGAGCCGGACGAGACCGGGTATGTGCAGCCCGGACTCGTCAACGTACAAGTGGCGGAAGCGCTGTTGAGTCTCGGCGATCTGGTGGCCGCGCGGAAGCATGCGGCCACGGCGGTGGACACCCCGGCGCACGACCGGGGCCGGGTGCACCGGCTCGCCATCCTCAGCCAGGTCGAACTGCGTCAGGGGGAGGCCGATCGGGCGGTGGCCACTGCCGTCGAAATGGCCGAACAGGCACGGGGGATGGAATCCCAGCGGCTTCGCGACCGGCTCCGCGCCGTACGTGAACATCTCGTACGCAACGGCTGCTCGGGCACGGCCGAGGCAGCCGCGCTCATCGACGGAGCGCTGCGCGTACCGCTGTGACCTCGCCCCGCTGCTGCGATATTGCCATCTATCTCGGCGGAAGGTGGCAGAACCGTGCAGTGGACGAAACTAAGCGAACAAAATGTGTATGGAAACCGCTGGTTCCAGGTCAACTTGGCGGATGTCGAGCTGCCCGACGGACGGCATCTCGATCACTTTCTGATCAGGCTCCGGCCGGTCGCCGTGGCCACGGTGGTCAACGAGGCCAATGAGGTCCTGCTGCTCTGGCGGCACCGCTTCATCACCAACAGCTGGGGCTGGGAGCTGCCGGCGGGTGTGGTCGACGACGGCGAGGAGATAGCCGTCGCCGCCGCCCGTGAGCTGGAGGAGGAGACCGGCTGGCGGCCGGGACCGCTGCGGCATCTGATGAGCGTCGAGCCGTCCAATGGGCTGACCGACGCCAAGCACCACATCTACTGGGCCGACGAGGGGACGTACATCGGCTACCCCGAGGACGACTTCGAGTCCGACCGGCGCGAGTGGGTTCCCCTCAAGCTCGTCCCCGACATGGTGTGCCGCGGCGAGGTCCCGGCCGCCAACATGGCGGCGGCGCTGCTGCTCCTGCACCATCTGAGGCTGGGGCAGGCGGAGTTGGGACAGGTGGGCTAGGTGGCGCGAGTGGCCGCTTCACCTAGTGGCCGGTGGCCTGCCAGATCGCCACCACGAGCGCGCCGATGGCCGCAAGGGCGGCGATGGTGGGCAGGGGCCAGCGGCTGTGCTCGAGGGCCGCGACCCGTGTGCACAGGTCCTCCGTGTCCTTGGTGCTCTGATCAACTCGCTGCGTGACGAGCGCCAGCCTGCCGTCGACCTGGGCCAGGCCGACTTCGACGGTGCGTCGCAACTCTGCGTGTTCCTCCAGGACCACGGGAAGCTCCGGGTCGGTGGTCACGAGTTCCACTCCTTTCCAGTCACGGCAGGTCGCGCGTGGCGCTCACTCGTGCCACACCCTTATGCGCACGGTCAGTCAACTCCCCCAGGTCGGGGGGACGGCAGCGTGTGCGTGGGGCATATGCGAGTCCAGCGGTCACACCCCGGTGTGAACGCGACGGGCCCGGCGCCCGAAAAGCGGCGCCGGGCCCGGTGAAACCGGCCGGTTCTGGCTGGATCGATACGGAGAGTGGCCGAAATCGCTTACTGAAGCGGCTGACGCACAGGATCACTCGATACCCGTACGTTCGCAGATTTTTCAGTACGCGGACCGGGGTCGTCAGTACGCGTACCGGATTCTCAGTACGTGTAGAAGCCCGAGCCCGACTTCCGGCCCAGCCGGCCCGCGTCCACCATGCGCTGGAGGAGCGGGGGAGCGGCGTACAGCGGCTCCTTGTACTCGGCGTACATCGAGTCGGCCACCGAGTGCACGGTGTCCAGACCGATCAGGTCCGCGAGCTTCAGCGGCCCCATCGGGTGGGCGCAGCCCAGCTCCATGCCGTTGTCGATGTCCTCGCGGGAGGCGATGCCCGACTCGAACATCCGGATCGCGGAGAGCAGATACGGGATGAGCAGCGCGTTCACCACGAAGCCCGAACGGTCCTGGGCGCGGATCGCGTGCTTGCCGAGGATCTTCTCCACCATGGCCTGGGCGCGGCTGAGGGTGCCCTCCGACGTGGTCAGCGCCGGGATCAGCTCCACCAGCTTCTGCACGGGGGCCGGGTTGAAGAAGTGGATGCCGATGACCTGGTCGGGCCGCGAGGTCGCGACGGCCAGCTTCACCAGCGGGATGGAGGAGGTGTTGGAGGCGAGGATCGCGTCCTGCCGGGTCACCACCTGATCGAGTACCTGGAAGATCTCGGTCTTGACCTGCTCGTTCTCGACGACGGCCTCGATGACGAGGTCCCGGTCGGCGAACTCCCCGAGGTCGGTGGTGAAGCTCAGACGGGACAGGGTCTCGTCGCGCTCCTCCTCCGTGATCTTGCCGCGCTCGGCCGCCTTGGAGAGGGAGTTGTACAGCCGGGTACGGCCGATCTCCAGGGCCTCGCCGGTGGTCTCGGCCACCTTGACGTCCAGTCCGGAACGGGCGCAGACCTCTGCGATACCCGCGCCCATCTGGCCACAGCCCACCACTCCGACGCGTTCGATGTCGGTCACATCGTGCCTTTCGCTGATCTTTCGGTCCGGCAGGACCCCCGCTTGCTGAAAGGCAGGTCCGTACGGTTCCGGAGCCTGCCCTTGCTACCAGACGGTACTCCGCGCCTCCTGGTGCATGACGGGGCGGGGCGTCATGCTGTGTCCGTTATCGCAGGACATCACGGGCAGGGGGAGGCATACCGTGCGTATGACGCGCAGAGTTTTCGGGGCAGTGGCCGTCGCGGCGCTCTCGGGGATCACGCTCGCCGGGGACGCGGCAGCGGAGTCCGTCGACCTGGCCGGGAAGCGACGCAGGCCGGACTTCCGCGGGATGTGGGTGGCGAGCGTCGCCAACCGGGACTGGCCGAGCAAGCCGGGCCTGCCCGCGAGCGAGCAGCGCGCCCAGCTCATCGCCCTGCTCGACACCGCCGTGGCGCGCCGCCTGAACACCGTCATCCTCCAGGTCCGCCCCACCGCCGACGCCCTGTGGCCCTCGACCTTCGAGCCCTGGTCGGCGTACCTCACCGGCGTCCAGGGCCAGCACCCCGGCTGGGACCCGCTCGGCACCGCCGTCGCGGAGGCCCACAAGCGCGGCCTCGAACTGCACGCCTGGTTCAACCCCTACCGCGTCGCCGGCCACACCGACCCGACGCGCCTCGCGCCCACCCACCCCGCGCGGCTGCACCCGGACTGGGTGGTGCCGTACGGCGGGAAGCTCTACTACAACCCCGGTCTGCCCGAGGTCCGGCGCTTCGTCCAGGACGCGATGCTCGACGCGGTCCGGCGCTACCCGATCGACGCGGTCCACTGGGACGACTACTTCTACCCCTATCCGGTGGCCGGGCAGGTCTTCGACGACGACGCCGCGTTCGCCCGCCACGGGCAGGGCTTCCCGGACCGTGCGGCCTGGCGGCGGCACAACACCGACCAGCTGGTGCGGCAGATGGCGACGCGCATCCCGCAGGTCCGCAAGGGGGTGCGGTTCGGGATCAGCCCGTTCGGGGTCTGGCGCAACCGCGCGTCCGACCCGCTGGGCTCGGACACGGCTGCGGGCGTCCAGACCTATGACGATCTGCACGCCGACGTCCGCATGTGGATCAAGCGGAACTGGATCGACTACGTGGTGCCGCAGCTGTACTGGAACATCGGCTTCGAGGTCGCCGACTACGCGAAGCTCGCCCCCTGGTGGGCCGATGTCGTACGCGGCACCCGGGTCCGCCTCTACCTCGGCGAGGCCCTGTACAAGGCGGGCGACCCGGCCCAGCCCGCGCCCTGGCAGGACCCGGCCGAGCTCTCCCGGCACCTCACGCTGGCCAAGGAACTGCCGCAGGTGCGCGGGCATGCGTACTTCTCGGGGCGTGAGGTGGCGACCGATCCGTTCGGGGCGATGGCCCGGGTCGTGGCCGACCACTATCAGGACGATCCGGCGGGCAGGCCCTGAGGTTCTGCACCTTCTGGCCCTGTGCCTCCTGGTCCTAGGCTTCCTCGTGGTGACGCCGTACGACGGTGTCGGGGCCCGGTGACATCAGGGCCTCGTGCCCGTCCTCGAAGCGGACCCGGTACGGGGGAGCGCCGTTGTCGCCCAGTACCTCCACGATCTCCGCGACCCGATCGTGCTGCCCGACGATCCGGCCGTGCACCAGGAGCGTGTCGCCCACACTTGCCTGCATCGGGAGTGGCCTCCTCGACTGATCCGGGGTAGCGATCCGTGGCGGCAAGTGTACGGCGGGTGGGGGCGGTTGGGACCCTCGCAGTCCGGCCCAGTGGGTGCAGGCAGGGTCCGCTGCCGGAGCCCACGGCCCGGGCCCGGTGGGCTCAGCTCCGTGAGCGCTGAGTGACCGCGATGCAGACCAGTACGGCGGCGGCGGTCAGCGGCGCCGCCACCGGCAGCTCCTCGCCGAGCAGCCCCACCGACCAGACCAGGGTCAACAGGGGCTGGGCGAGCTGCAGTTGGCTGGCCTTGGGAATGCCGATGGAAGCCATGCCCCGGTACCAGACGACCAGGCCGACGAACTGCGACCCCACCGCCAGCCAGAGCACCCCCACCACGCTGTGCCCGGTGAGCTGCGCGGGCTCGACCTGCAGCGCGAGGACGGCCCCGACGGCGGAGAGCGGCAGACACAGCACCAGGGCCCAGCCGATCACCTGCCAGCCCGGCATCACCTTGGCGAGCCGCCCGCCCTCGGTGTAGCCCGCCGCGCACACCAGGAGCGCCGCGAAGAGATAGAGGTCGGCCTTGGACAGCGCGCCGCCGCTCTGCGAGATCGTGAAGGCGATGACCGCGCCGGCCCCGGCGGACGCGGCCACCCAGAAGGCGCGCGAGGGGCGCGCCCCGGTGCGCAGCGCCGAGAGGGCCGCGGTGGTCAGCGGCAACAAGCCGACCACGACGGCCGCGTGCGAGGTCGTCGACGTCTGCAGGGCGAGGGTCGTCAGCATCGGGAAGCCGAGCACCACCCCGGCCGCGACCACCGCGAGCCCGGCCCGGTGCCGCCGGTCGGGCAGCGGGATGCGCAGCGCGAGCAGACAGCCGCCCGCGATGACGGCGGCGAGCAACAGGCGCAGGGAGACCAGGGACCAGGGGCCGAAGCCCTCCAGGCCCCAGGCGGTGCCGGGGAAGGTGAGCGAGAACGCGATCACGCCGAGCATGGCCTGCAGGGTGCCCGCGGCCTGGGTGGCGCCGGCGGGTCGGGCGGTGGGCTGGGCCGTGGGGGCAACCGCTATCGTGCTAGGGCGAGTAGCGCTATCCTGTGCTGTCATGCAACAGCGTAGCAGCGTGGGTGACTTGGCAGAACTCCTGCGAGCGGAACTGAACCGCTACTCGCCAGGTGGGAAGCTGCCGTCCAGTCGGGCCCTCGTCGAGCGATTCCGGGTGAGCCCCGTGACGGTGACCCGGGCCCTGGCGCAACTGGCCGCCGAGGGCCTGGTGGTGACCCGGCCGGGCGCCGGCGCCTTCCGGGCCGAGGCCCGGGCGACCGTACCGGAGGCCGGGGACACGTCCTGGCAGGAGGTCGCACTCAGCGCGGACAGCGCGGCCGAGCTGGTGCCGCGCGCGGTCGACGCCTCCGGGGTCCTGGTCAGCCTGGCGGTGCCGGCCGCCGGGGTGATCGAGTTCAACGGCGGCTATCTGCACCCCACTTTGCAGCCCGAGCGCGCGATGGCCGCCGCACTGGCCCGCGCGGGACGGCGGCCCGGAGCGTGGGGGCGGCCGCCCACCGAAGGGCTGCCCGAACTGCGGGAGTGGTTCGCGCGGGGCTGCGGCGGTGCGATCACCGCGTCCGAGGTGCTGATCTCGTCGGGCGGCCAGTCGGCGCTGACCACGGCGCTGCGGGCGCTCGCCCCGCCGGGGGCGCCGGTCCTGGTGGAGTCGCCGACCTATCCGGGCATGCTGGCGATCGCGCGGGCGGCCGGACTGCGGCCCGTGCCGGTGCCGGTGGACACCGACGGGGTACGCCCGGAGCTGCTCGCCGCCGCCTTCAAGGCGACCGGCGCCCGGGTGTTCGTCTGCCAGCCGCTGTTCCAGAACCCGACGGGAGCCGTGCTCTCGGTCGCCCGGCGCCCCGAAATCCTGCGTACGGCAAGGGAGTTCGGCGCCTTCGTCCTCGAGGACGACTTCGTGCGCCGCCTCGCCCACGACGACGCGGGACCGCTGCCCGCCCCGCTCATCGCCGACGACCCGGACGGCACGGTCGTCCATGTCTGCTCGCTCACCAAGGCGACCTCGCCCAGCTTCCGGGTGTGCGCCCTGGTGGCCCGCGGCCCGGTCCTGGAGCGGCTGCGCGCGATCCAGGTCGTCGACCAGTTCTTCGTGTCACGGCCGCTGCAGGAAGCGGCCCTCGAACTGGTCGGATCGCCCGCGTGGAACCGCCATCTGCGCACCGTCGCGGGGGAGTTGCGCGCCCGCCGCGAGGCCCTCACCTCGGCCCTGCTGCGTGACATCCCCGAACTCGCCCTGCCCCACATCCCGTCCGGCGGGTACCACCTGTGGCTGCGCCTCCCGGACGTGGCGGACGAGCGGGCCCTGGTCTCGGCGGCTCTGCGCGCGGGCGTCGCCATCACCCCGGGACGGCCGTACTTCGCGGCCGAGCCGACCGCGGGGCACGTCCGGGTCAGCTTCGCCGGGCTCGCGGGGGAGGCGGAGATCGGGGAGGGCGTGCGCAGGCTGCGGAAGGCGTGCGACGAAGTGCTGCGCTGAAGGGCTTCGCCGGGAAGTCGCCTTCGTCACGACCGGTGAAATCGGTTCGACTCGGCCGCCCGGCAGCTGCGAGCCTCGCCCCATGAGCGACTACGTGATCTCCGCCGACCCCGACCGCCTCGACCCGGCCCGCATCCACCACTGGCTGTCCACCGACGCGTACTGGGCCCTCGGCCGCAGCCGCGCCAAGCAGGACGCCGCCCTCGCGGGCTCGCTCAACTTCGGGGCGTACGACCCGGTTTCGGGCGAGCAGGTGGCGTATGCCCGAGTCGTCACGGACCGGGCCACCTTCGCCTGGCTCTGTGATGTCTACGTCGACCGTTCGGCGCGCGGCAAGGGGCTCGGCACCGCGCTGGTCGAGGCGGTCCGGGACGAGCTGGAGCCGTACGGGCTGCGGCGCATCCTGCTGGCGACCGGAGACGCGCACGGGGTCTACGAGAAGATCGGCTTCGAGGTGCTCGAGGATCCGGACAAGTGGATGGCGCTCGGCTTCCAATAGCCGGGCAAGAGGCGGCAGGCTTCACAAAGTCACCCCTTGACCTGCGCAGCCTCTCCCTTCACGATCGCCGCATGCACGTTCGGGTCACCCTCATAGCCGCCGCTCGCAGCTCCTCCATGCTCGCCGAGCGGTTCGACGACGACCGGCCCCTCGACCAGGCCGGCTGGCACGAGGTGCAGCGGGCCTCGCACGCCCTGGTGCCGCTCGGCGCCGCCGAACTGCGCTACTGCTCACCCACCCCGCGCAGCCGCGCCACCGGCGACGCCCTGGGCTTCGCGCCCATGGCCCAACCCGCCCTGAGCGACTGCGACATGGGCCGCTGGCGCGGTCTGACCCTGGCCGATGTGACGGCTCGCGAACCGGCCGCGGTCGAGGCCTGGCTCGGCAATCCGCGCCTCGCGCCGCACGGCGGGGAGTCGCTGCTCGCGTTCATCTCGCGCGTCGGCCGGTGGCTCGACACCCGGCCGGCCGACGACGGGGGCCGGATCGTCGCAGTGGCCGAGCCCGGCGTCGTACGGGCCGCGCTCGTCTACGCGCTCAAGGCTCCCCCGGCGACGTACTGGAACATCGACGTCCGCCCGCTGTCGGCCGTCTCCGTCACGGGCCAGGCCGGGCGGTGGAGCCTGCGCCTTGACGGCGGGGTCTGAGCACGTGCCGTAGAGGCCTCGCCGCAGGGAGTCGGCGAGGCCTTTTTCGTCTTCGAGGTGCGTCAGTACGTCACCACGCCCCAAGCCCCGGCCGCGAGCACGGCCACCAGATAGCAGCCCACCGCCCCCTGCACGATCCGCAGCCGGGTCCGCTCGCCCCACGGCGTGAAGGTCAGCAGCCAGGCCAGCGCGGGCAGGACAAGGACCGCATGCAGGCTCACCCCGTGCAGCGGCTTGAGGAAGGCGGTGGAGGCGTACGCGTCCGCCTGGTGCCCCGTCTTCGTCAGCGTCACGCCCCGCGCGATCATCGCGGCCCCCGAAGCGAGCCCCACCAGGAGGATCGCGAACCCGGCCCGCAGCGCGAGCGGCATCCCCGCCGGGCCCTGCGGCCTGCGCCGGAACGAGATCACCGCGAAGGCCGAGAGCAGCACCACCAGGAGGCCGCCGCCGACCGCCAGGGCCATGGACACCGTGGAGTTGAGGGCGCTCTCCATGTTGAGGTGCGAGGGCACACCGCGCCACGCCTGCAGCGTGATGCCGCCCACCTCGAGCACACAGTCCGCGGCGAAGAGGACGAGCAGCACGGCGCGAGTGCGCGCACTCATCCGCAGATACGAGGTCACCCAGGCGGTCGCGATCAGCGTCAGACCGAAGGAGAGCCCGAAGGTGACCGGCTTCCGCCACGAGACCGGTCCCGTCCACGGCCCGCCGTCCACCGCGAAGACCAGCAGGTGGAAGAGGCCGGAGACGATCAGCAGGACCCCGACCGCACAGCTGAGCCGCTCGCCGGGGTGTGCCGCACGCCACCACGCCGCGGCCGCCCGGGGCCAGGTCGTCCCGGATGTCGCTCGTGCCGGAGTCCGTTCGGTCAGGTCCATGCCGATCAGCATCCCGGCGAGGGCCCGCCGAAGCGTCGTACCGCCGAAGACACCTTCCGTACGTCCACGGGAGTATCCGGAGACCCGCCGCGGGAGCAGTCGGCGGGCATCCGGAGAACGAACCACGGGCCCCTGTCCGGAGAGCTCTTCGAACGAGGTATCTTGATGTCGAGAAATGTTACAGACGGACGTGGAGCGGAGCACCCGGTGACTGACTCGACCATCATCTACACCCACACTGACGAGGCGCCCGCCTTGGCGACGCACTCGTTCCTGCCCGTGGTCCAGGCGTATGCCGCCCAGGCCGGCGTGGGTGTGGAGACCCGTGACATCTCCCTCGCGGGCCGCATCATCGCTCTCTTCCCGGAGTTCCTCGAGGAGAGCAGGCGCATCGACGACGCGCTCGCGGAGCTGGGCGAGCTGGCCAAGACGCCCGAGGCCAACATCATCAAGCTGCCGAACGTCTCGGCCTCCATCCCGCAGCTGAAGGCCGCCGTCGCCGAGCTGCAGGGCCAGGGCTACGCGCTGCCCGACTACCCGGACGACCCGAAGACCGACGCCGAGCGCGACGTCCGCGCCCGTTACGACAAGGTCAAGGGCAGCGCCGTCAACCCGGTGCTGCGCGAGGGCAACTCCGACCGCCGCGCCCCCGCGTCGGTCAAGAACTACGCCAAGACCCACCCGCACCGCATGGGCGCCTGGACCCCCGAGTCCAAGACGAACGTCGCGACGATGGGCGAGAACGACTTCCGCTCCACCGAGAAGTCCACCACCATCGCCGAGGACGGCGCCCTGCGCATCGAGCTCGTCGGCAAGGACGGCTCCACCACCGTCCTGCGCGAGTCCGTGCCGGTCCTGGCGGGCGAGGTCGTCGACGCGTCCGTCATGCGCGCCGCCGCCCTGCGCACCTTCCTCAGCGAGCAGGTCGCCCGCGCCAAGGCCGAGGGCGTGCTGTTCTCCGTGCACCTCAAGGCCACGATGATGAAGGTCTCCGACCCGATCGTCTTCGGTCATGTCGTACGCGCCTTCTTCCCGAAGACCTTCGAGAAGTACGGCAAGGTCCTCGCGGGCGCGGGTCTCTCCCCGAACGACGGCCTCGGCGGCATCCTCAAGGGCCTGGACGCCCTGCCCGAGGGCGCCGAGATCAAGGCGTCCTTCGACGCCGAGATCGCCGCGGGTCCCGAGCTCGCGATGGTCGACTCCGACAAGGGCATCACCAACCTGCACGTGCCGTCCGACGTCATCGTCGACGCCTCGATGCCGGCCATGATCCGCACCTCCGGCCACATGTGGGGCCCGGACGGCCAGGAGGCCGACACCCTCGCGGTGCTCCCGGACTCCTCGTACTCCGGCGTCTACCAGGTCGTCCTCGACGACTGCCGCGCCAACGGCGCCTTCGACCCGTCGACCATGGGCTCCGTGCCGAACGTCGGCCTGATGGCGCAGAAGGCCGAGGAGTACGGCAGCCACGACAAGACCTTCGAGATCGACGGTCCCGGCACCGTCCGCCTCGTCGACGCCGCGGGCAACGTCGTCCTGGAGCAGGAGGTCGCCGAGGGCGACATCTTCCGCGCCTGCCAGGCCAAGGACGCCCCGATCCGCGACTGGGTCAAGCTGGCCGTCACCCGCGCCCGCGCCACCGGCTCCCCGGCCGTGTTCTGGCTCGACGAGACCCGCGCGCACGACGCGCAGCTCATCGAGAAGGTCAACGCGTACCTGCCGGAGCACGACACCGAGGGCCTGGAGATCAAGATCCTGTCCCCGGTCGAGGCGACGAAGTTCTCGCTGGAGCGCATCCGCCGCGGCGAGGACACCATCTCCGTGACCGGCAACGTGCTGCGTGACTACCTCACCGACCTGTTCCCGATCCTGGAGCTGGGCACCAGCGCCAAGATGCTCTCCGTGGTCCCGCTGATGAACGGCGGCGGCCTCTTCGAGACGGGCGCCGGCGGCTCCGCCCCCAAGCACGTCCAGCAGCTGGTCAAGGAGAACTACCTGCGCTGGGACAGCCTGGGCGAGTTCTTCGCGCTCGCGGCCAGCTTCGAGCACCTGGCGACCACCACGGGCAACGCCCGCGCCCAGGTCCTCGCCGACACCCTGGACCGCGCGACGGCGACCTTCCTCAACGAGGACAAGTCGCCGACCCGTCGCGTCGGCGGCATCGACAACCGCGGCAGCCACTTCTTCCTGTCCCTGTACTGGGCCCAGGAGCTGGCCAAGCAGACCGACGACGCCCAGCTCGCGGAGGCCTTCGCGCCGCTCGCCAAGACGCTCACCGAGCAGGAGCAGACGATCGTCGACGAGCTCCTCGCGGTGCAGGGCAAGCCGGCCGACATCGGCGGCTACTACCAGCCCGACGTGGAGAAGGCGAAGGCCGTCATGCGCCCGTCCACCACCTGGAACCAGGCGCTCGCCACGCTCGCCTGACCCACCCCGCTCACCTTCACCGCCCCGGCCGGGCTCACCCGGCCGGGGCGGTTTTGGTCGTGGGGCCCGGGCGGGTGGTGGCCGACGCGCGAACGCGGTCCCGGGGACGGCCCTTGACAGCCGGCGTGGGCCTCAGCGCCGGGTGCGTGGCCTGTCGGCCATGTCCGCGTTGAAACCGGCGTGATTTGTGCCTCAACTCCCCTTACTTCCCAGCCATGTTGAATGCTCCTGAGTAGACCTGAAACGCCCGTTACTGGGCTGATCTGTGACTCCTAGGGTGAGACCGCCCGAGCCGAAGGCCCCGGCCTCTTGGGCTCGGCGAGCACGGTCCCCGTACACCGTCTCTCTCCATCTCACCTGGAGTTCTCATGGCTCTGCTGCCCGACGGCGAATACCTGATCAAGAACCCGATGACCGACCTGTACATCGACCTGTTCCACGCCAGCTCCGAGCCGAACACCCCGATCGTCGCGCTCCCGCTCACCAAGGAGCCCAGCCAGAAGTGGAAGATCACGACGATCAACGACGTCAATGAGTTCATCATCAAGAGCTCGGTGAGCGGCGAGGCCTTCCTCGGCCTCGGGTTCCTCCGTATCTACCCGCCGCGGATCGCCGCCCAGCCGTCTCCGCTGCCCTGGTCGATCGAGCCGGTCGGTGAGGGTCAGTTCCGGATCGCGTTCCCGTACCAGGACGGCGTGATCAGCCTGCCCGAGCCCAAGGAGGGGACACAGCTCTTCAACGAGCCCTTCCACGGCAGCCCGCTCCAGTTCTGGCAGTTCGTCCAGGCCTGACCCTCCTCGCAGGCACCCGGCCGCGCCCCTTCGCACGAGGGGCGCGGCTGTCGTGTTTGGCGGGCGGCGGGGACGTAGTCGCGGGTGACGGGTGGCGGGGACGTGGTCGCGTTTGGCGGGCGGCGGGGACGTAGAAGATCATGCGGAGATGACTGAGGACCACGCTGCGACCGCCCCAACTCCCGTCCGCCTTCCGGCCTATACGCAGACGGACCTGGCCGAGATCCTCGGCGCCGGCCCCGACCCCTTCGAGGTCGCCGGGACCGGCCTGACCTGGCTGCCGAAGGAGGAGCACTTCGGCATCAGGGCCCGCGACGGTCGCCTGATCGCCCACGCGGGCCTGCGCCGGCTGCCGATATCCGTCGGCGGGTCCGCGACCGAGGTCGTGGGGGTCGGCGGGGTGGCGGTCGCTGCGGACGTACGCGGCCGGGGCCTGGCCCGAAGCGTCGTCGAGGCCGCCCTGGCGCACGCCCGCACCATGGGGCCACGGCATGCGCTGCTGTTCTGCCGGCCGCCGCTCGTGGCGCTGTACCGGCGCCTTGGATTTCAGGCGCTCGACGGCGACGTACGGGTGGAACAGCCGGAGGACCGCGTGGTGACGATGCCGCTGCACACGATGGTGAGGCCGCTGCACGAGGACGCGGCCTGGCCCGCCGGACCCGTCAGGCTGCGCTCTCTGCCGATGTGAGGGGTGGCGGCAAAGGACGTGGCCGCGAGGGCCGGCCGCAAGGCATAGTGACGGCTGATCGGGGCGGGGACCAGGGGGACGCAATGCAGCCGGCAGCAGATTCCGTACGCGCGATGAACCGGCTCACCGAACGGTGGGCCACGACCGGGCCGGTGGACGGTGGGACCGTCCTGTCCGCCACGAGTCTCTGGCCGCTCCTCGCCCTCCTCGCGGACGTGGCCGACGGTCCGGCGCGGGCCGAACTGTCGGACGCGATCGGGCTGTCGGCAGACGAGGCCGCCGCAGCCACCCGCGGATACCTCGAAGCGGTGGCATCGGTCCCGGGCGTGAGCACCGCGCTCGGGCTCTGGACCAAGGGCACGCTGCCGCTGCACACCGCCTGGACCGCCGGGCTGCCCGCAGGGACCCACGGCACGTTCAGCGGCGACCCGGTGGCCGACCGCAAGCGCCTCGACAGCTGGGCCGAGGAGCACACCGGTGGCTTGATCCGCAGCATGCCCGTCGCCATCGACGAGGCGACCGAACTCGTGCTGGCCGCGGCACAGGCGGTACGGACCCGCTGGCTACAGCCCTTCCACGAGACGGAGCTGGTCCCCGCCGAGGGGCCCTGGCAGGGGCGGTACCTCCTCGGCCTCGGCCGCACCACCTCGCTCCTCGACCGGGTGGGTGTGGCGCACACTCCGGACGGGCCACTGACGGTGCTCAAGGTGCTCGGTGACGCGGGCATCGACGTCCATCTCGTCCTGGGCGCACCGGACATGACGCCTGGTCAGGTGCTGGGGCGCGGCATCCGCACACTCTCCGGTACCGACGCAGTGATCCCGGGCGACCGGCTGCCCACCGGCGAGCCGGGCCCGGGGCTGCGAGTGACCGACGAGCGCAGCCGCACTCCCGAGCCCGAACTCGTCGTCCGCACCGTCCCGTTCCGTGTCGAGGCGGCCCACGACCTGCTGGCGGACCCCGCCCGGTTCGGCCTCGCGACAGCCATGGACACCTCCCGTGGGCACTTCCCGGGGATCGGCCCTGAGCCCTTGGCGATAGGTTCGGCCGCCCAGGCGGGTCTCGCGATGTTCGACGCCAAGGGCTTCGAGGCGGCCACCCTGTCGGTGGTCTGTGCCGCGCCCGGCAGCATGCCACCGCCGCCCCGGTACACCGTCCGCCGCATCGAGGCCGCCTTCGACCGCCCCTTCGGCTTCCTGACCGTCCATCGCGCCTCGCGCCTGGTACTGACGGCGGGGTGGGTGGCCGATCCGGTCCCCTTCCGGGAGCCGGACGAGGACGAGGAATGACCGCGCTGCTTGACGGCCTTGCCATCAACTCCGCCGCCCCGGCAGACCTGCTGTTGCGGCTCCTTGAACCGGAGTACGAGAGCACGTGGCCCGCGCTCGCCGGACGCCGCGAGGCCTTCCCGGAGGCGGTGATCGCCGCGATCGTGGGGCATCCACGGAGCGGCGTACGGGCCGCCCTGGCCCGCAACCCGTTCGTCGACCCAGAGGTGCGCGGACGGCTCGTCGACGATCCCGACTGGCTCGTCCGGGCCCGCCTCGCCGGCCGCCCGGACCGGACGAGGCCCGTCCGGCCGCTGCCCGACCGGGTGATCGACCGGATGCTGACGACGTACGACAACGAATGTGTGAGCGAGCTGCTTGCCTCCCGGCAGATCCCCTTCGCATTCCAACTTTCGTACGCCGACCATGCCCTGGCCTCGGTGCGAGGGATGGCCGTCAACGTGTGGACGTTCCTGTCCGAGGACCAACGGGCGGCACTCCGCAGCGACCCGGACCCCGGCGTGCGGGAGCGCGTGCAGGAAGTGCTGGCGCCCGATGATGCCGAGGCCAATGAGCGCGCCCTCGGTCCGCTGCCGCCACCCCGCCGTCACTGGTCGACGCACATCCTGGTGAACCGACGGCTCTCGCCGCGCGTCGTCGACTGGCTGCTGAGCGACCCCGACCCCGAGCACCCGTGGGTGCTCGCCCACAACCACAGCACTCCGCCCGACGTCGTGGCGGGCCTGGTCGCGCACCCCGACCGCAAGGTCAGGCTGGAGCTCGCCCGCCGCGCCGACCTCGACCCCGTACACGTGACGACCCTTGCCCGTGACCCGGATCCGCACGTGCGGACCGCTGTCTCCCTGCGGCCCGAACTGAGCGAGGTCGAGCGCGCGTCGATCGCCTACGAGGTCGACACCGACCAGGAGTTCGGGCCCTGCGAGCACCACGCCCGAGCCGTCCCCGACCCGGCGGCATCCGCTGCCCACGCCCGCTCCCGCCACCCGCTGCTGCGCCGCCGCGCCGCCCGCGATCCGGCGCTCCCCGTCGAGCTCGTCGCCCTGCTCGCGCGGGACGACGACCCGGGCGTACGGCTCCTGCTCGCCCACAACCACCCCGAGCCCCCGCCGGACTTGCTGCTGCGCTGCTACCTGGAGCAGCGGGGCGGGCCCCGCGATCTCCTCCTTGAGCACCCGAGTTTCCCCGTCAAGGGCCTGGGCCCCCGCTTCGCCGACGCCGAGGCACCCGACGAACGGCGCCTCGCCCTGCTCGACCCCGACCTCGCACCGGAGACCGCAGACCGCCTCACCCGCGACCCGGACCCGGCCGTCCGCGCTGGCGCGGCCCGCCATCCCCGGCTGCCGGAGGGCCGGTTGACCGTGCTCCTGGGCGACGACGAACTGAGCGAACATGCCGCCGCCAACCCGGCGTTGCCGGAGCCCATGATGCGGGCCCTGCTCACCGGGCGGCCCGCGCCGGGCATTGGCGTGTGAGGCCATGGGAGCCATGGGGGAATTCGAGGAGCTGCGCGCGCGGGTGCGGGACGCGGTCGCGGGGACGCAGTACCGGATGGCCCTCACGGCGAGCGGATTCGATCTGACCATCGATGTCCAAGAGCCGGGGCGTACCAGCACGGTGTGGACGTACCGCGTCGAACTCGCGGCGGCCGAGCGGGTCTTCACGATCACGGACGTGGTGCTGACGACCGAGTACTGGCCGGGCGGCAGACGGAAGAGCGTGCACAAGTCCGTCGGGCGCAGCGTGTACAGGACCCGACACCGCGCGGTGGGCGGGACCGAGTGGTACACCTTCTCGTCGGCCGACGGGCATCGGCTGATCCGGGGCGTGGCCGAGGAGTTGGGGTGGCGCGAGGAGCGGCCGGCGAGCATGCGGAAGGCGCTGCGGGCCGCGTACTCCGTTGCTGCGATGACGGCGGCCGTCCTGATCGGCCTGCTGGTCGCCCTGATCGCCGGGAAGTTCTGAAGACCCAAGAGAAAAGGCAAGGAGGAAACTCGCTCCTTGCCACTCTCAACTTATAGCGCACCAGGGGGCTTGCGGCAAGGCCCAGGGCGTACCGCAGAATGGTCAACTCAACGCCAGGACCTGCGGAAATGGACACTCTTGATGATTGACGTGATCGTGGTTGGCGGCGGGCCGACCGGCTTGATGCTGGCCGCCGAGTTGCGACTGCACGACGTGAACGTGGTCGTGCTGGAGAAGTTGACCGAGCCGACCTCGCAGTCCCGCGGGCAGGGTCTGCACGCACGCAGCGTCGAGATGATGGATCAGCGGGGTCTGCTCGACCGGTTCCTCGCGGTCAGCGAGAAGTTCTCGGTCGGCGGTCTCTTCGGCGGCATCGCGAAGCCGTGGCCCGAACGCCTCGACACGGCGCACCCGTTCGGCGTCGCCACTCCGCAGCCGCTCACCGAGAAGATCCTCAACGAGCGTGCCCTCGAACTCGACACCGAGATCCGGCGCGGCTCCACGGTGGTCGCCCTGAGCCAGGACGACGACGGAGTGAGCGTCGAGCTGGCGGACGGCACGCAATTGCGCTCGCGCTACCTCGTCGGATGCGACGGCGGCCGCAGCGCGGTGCGCAAGCTGCTCGGCGTCGACTTCCCCGGCGAGGCCGCCACGGTCGAGACGCTGCTCGGCGAGATGGAGGTGACCGCGGATCAGGCGACGATCACCGCGGCCACCGCGGAAGTCCACAAGACCCAGCTGCGGTTCGGCCTGGCCCCGTCCGACTCCGGCAAGGGCGGCGTGTGGCGTGTTGTCGTGCCCGCCGACGGTGTGGCCGAGGACCGGGCGACCGAGCCGACCCTCGACGACTTCAAGAAGCAGCTGCACGCGTTCGCGGGCACCGACTTCGGCGTGCACTCGCCGCGCTGGCTGTCCCGGTTCGGCGACGCCACCCGGCAGGCCGAGCGCTACCGGGTCGGCCGGGCGTTCCTGGCCGGCGACGCGGCGCACATCCACCCGCCGACCGGCGGGCAGGGGCTCAACCTCGGTGTGCAGGACGCGTTCAACCTCGGCTGGAAGCTGGCCGCCGCGGTGCACGGCTGGGCGCCGGAGGAGCTCCTCGACACCTACCACGCCGAACGGCACCCGGTGGGCGCCCGCGTCATCGACAACACCCGCGCACAGATCACGCTGCTCGGCTCCGAGCCGGGCCCGACCGCGCTGCGCGAGCTGTTCTCGAAGCTCATGGACTTCGAGGAGGTGAACCGGTACGTGACCGAGATGATCACTGCGATCGGGGTCAGCTACGACTTCGGCGAGGGCCATGAACTGCTCGGCCGCCGGATACGGGACGTGGAGCTGAAGCAGGGCCGCCTCTACGAGCGGATGCACGAGGGCCGCGGCCTGCTGCTCGACCAGACCGGCCGGCTCTCGGTGGCGGGCTGGGCGGACCGCGTCGACCACGTCGTGGACGTGAGCGAGGAACTGGACGTGCCCGCCGTGCTGTTGCGGCCGGACGGTTATGTGGCGTGGGCCGGCGACGACCAGCAGGAGCTGCTCGACGCGCTGCCCAAGTGGTTCGGCGCAGCCACCGCCTGAGCACGTACCGCCCATGCGCGAGGCCGGACAGAACTCGGGTTCTGTCCGGCCTCGCGCATGGCAAGAGGTGTCGGCGAGACGGCGTCGATCAGCCGGCGTCGAGGGCCTCGTTGATCTTGCGGGTCATCTCGGCCACGGTCGGGCTGGGCTGGCCCTTGCGGTTCTGGGTGGCCGACTCGATGGCGACGGTGAGGATGCTGCGGAAGTTGTCGGCCTCGGCCGGGTCCTGCTTCTTGAGTACGCCCACGGTCTCGGTCAGGGCCGGCAGCACACGGTCGGCGATGTCGGCCGTGGACTTGCCGTCCAGGTTCTCGATCTTCGTCCGCTCGGCGAGTATGTGCCCGACCGGGCCGGTCGCGGTGGCCAGTGCGATGGAGCCCTGCGTGGCGATCTTGTGGGGGGAGCCTGCGGCGTCAGCGGCGGCAAGGAGCGTGACGGCGCCGTACGCGGCGGTCCGCAGGGTGATCTTTTCCTGGTCGGTCAGGGTGATGGCCATGGTGATGAGCTCCTCGTGATTCGTACGCCGTGTCCGGCGCCGCCGTCTTCGTGTCTCCATTATGGCACATGGGTGGCGCCATGGCGAGCCATTAATGGCGCCAGGTATGCGATCGGTGGCGTCAATGCGGTCAAATTCCTTACGAGATCCAACTGAAGCACTCAACTTCGGCCATCGGGGCGCGAATTCGCCAACTCATGCGCGCGGCCCTGGCGCCAAGCGTCAGGCGCCAAGGGCCGAGGGCCAAGCGTCCGGCGGCCCGCTCGCCCTGATCGCCCGCCATCCGAAACGCTTTGCATAACCCTGCATCGCTACGTATAGTCATGCCATCGACTAGGAGGGTCCGATGGCAGTACGAGCAGCAGTCGCAGGAGCGAGCGGATACGCGGGCGGGGAACTGCTCCGCCTGCTCCTCGCGCACCCGGACGTCGAGATCGGCGCCCTGACCGGCAACTCCAACGCCGGGCAGCGCCTCGGTGCGCTGCAGCCGCACCTGCTGCCGCTCGCCGACCGCATCCTGGAGCCGACCACCGCCGACGTCCTCGCCGGCCATGACGTGGTCTTCCTGGCCCTGCCGCACGGCCAGTCCGCCGCGGTCGCCGAGCAGCTCGGCCCGGATGTCCTCGTCGTCGACATGGGCGCCGACTTCCGGCTCAAGGACGCGGGGGACTGGGAGAAGTTCTACGGCTCCACGCACGCCGGAAGCTGGCCCTACGGCCTGCCCGAGCTGCCGGACGCGCGCACCGCGCTCGCCGGGTCGAAGCGGGTCGCCGTGCCCGGCTGCTATCCGACGGCGGTCTCGCTCGCGCTCGTTCCGGCGTACGTCGCCGAGCTCGCCGAGCCCGAAGCGGTGATCGTCGCCGCCACCGGTACGTCGGGCGCGGGCAAGGCCCTCAAGCCGCATCTGCTCGGCTCCGAGGTCATGGGCTCGATGTCCCCGTACGGCGTGGGCGGCGGCCACCGGCACACCCCCGAGATGATGCAGAACCTCGGCGCGGCCGCCGGCGAGCGGGTCACCGTGTCCTTCACGCCGACCCTCGCCCCGATGGCCCGCGGCATCCTCGCCACCTGCTCCGCCAAGGCGAAGCCGGGCGTCACGGCGCAGGATGTACGTACCGCCTATGAGAAGGCCTACGCCGACGAGCCGTTCGTGCACCTGCTGCCCGAAGGGCAGTGGCCCGCGACGGCCTCGGTCTACGGCTCCAACGCCGTGCAGATCCAGGTCGCCTTCGACGAGGCCGCCCACCGGATCATCGCCATCAGCGCGATCGACAACTTGACGAAGGGCACCGCCGGCGGCGCGGTGCAGTCCATGAACATCGCCCTCGGTCTGGACGAGACCACCGGGCTTTCCACGATCGGAGTCGCGCCATGAGCGTCACCGCCGCCAAGGGGTTCAGCGCCTGTGGCATCGCCGCGGGCATCAAGGAGAACGGCAACCCGGACCTGGCCCTCGTGGTCAACAACGGCCCGAGCCTCGCCGCCGCGGGCGTCTTCACCTCCAACCGTGTGAAGGCCGCCCCCGTCCTGTGGTCCGAGCAGGTCATCAAGGGTGGTCAGGTCTCCGCCGTCGTCCTCAACTCCGGTGGCGCCAACGCCTGTACGGGACCCAAGGGCTTCCAGGACACACACGCCACGGCCGAGAAGGTCGCCGAGGTGCTGGGTCAGAACGCGGGGGAAATCGCCGTCGCGTCGACCGGTCTCATCGGCGTCACGCTGCCCATGGACAAGCTGCTCCCGGGCGTGGAGACGGCCGCCGCCCAGCTCTCCGAGCACGGCGGCGAGAAGGCCGCCATCGCCATCAAGACCACCGACTCCGTGCACAAGACGTCGGTCGTGACGAAGGACGGCTGGACCGTCGGCGGCATGGCCAAGGGCGCGGGCATGCTCGCCCCCGGCCTCGCCACCATGCTCGTGGTCCTGACGACGGACGCCGCCCTCGAAAGCGACGTACTCGACAAGGCCCTGCGCGACGCCACCCGGCTCACCTTCGACCGGGTCGACTCCGACGGCTGCATGTCGACCAACGACACCGTGCTCCTGCTCGCCTCCGGTGCCTCCGAAGTCACCCCGGAGTACGAGGAGTTCGCCGAGGCCGTACGCGAAGTCTGCGACGACCTGGCCCGCCAGCTGATCGGCGACGCCGAGGGCGCCAGCAAGGACATCCGGATCGAGGTCATCAACGCGGCGAGCGAGGCCGACGGCGTGGAGGTCGGCCGGTCCATCGCCCGCAACAACCTGCTCAAGTGCGCCCTCCACGGCGAGGACCCCAACTGGGGACGGGTCCTCTCCGCGATCGGCACCACCAAGGCGGCCTTCGACCCGGACCAGTTGAACGTCGCCATCAACGGCGTCTGGGTCTGCAAGAACGGCTCGGTCGGCGAGGACCGCGACCTCGTCGACATGCGCTACCGGGAAGTCAAGATCACCGCAGACCTCGCGGCCGGCTCCGCCGAGCCCGTCGTGATCTGGGCCAACGACCTGACCGCCGACTACGTCCACGAGAACAGCGCCTACTCGTCCTGACGACGCGCTGGTCCGAGTGACCACCCGAGGACCCATCACCTCATGAGCACCCGCAAGCACACCGCACTGCCCAAGGCGCAGATCCTCATCGAGGCGCTGCCCTGGCTGACCCGTCATCAGGGCAAGACCGTCGTCATCAAGTTCGGCGGCAACGCCATGATCGACGAGGAGCTCAAGGCCGCCTTCGCCCAGGACGTCGTCTTCCTGCACCACGCCGGCCTCAAGCCCGTCGTGGTGCACGGGGGCGGCCCGCAGATCAGCAAGGCCCTCGACCGGCACGGGATCGTGAGCGAGTTCAAGGCCGGTCTGCGCGTCACGACCGAGGACGCCATGGACGTCGTACGCATGGTCCTCGCGGGCCAGGTCCAACGCGAGCTGGTCGGCCTGCTCAACCAGCACGGCCCCCTCGCGGTCGGCCTGACCGGCGAGGACGCGCACACCATCACCGCGACCCAGCACAAGCCGACGATCGACGGCGAGTTGGTCGACATCGGCAGGGTCGGCGAGATCACCGCCATCGACACCGGGGCCATCGAGGCGCTGCTCGCCGACGGCCGTATCCCGGTGATCTCTTCCATTGCCCGCTCCCAGGACGACGGACATGTCTACAACGTCAATGCTGATACGGCGGCTGCGGCACTCGCTGCGGCGCTGGACGCCGAAACGCTGATGGTCCTCACGGACGTCGAAGGCCTCTACGAGGACTGGCCGAACAGTGACGACGTGATCAGCAAGATCACCGCGACCGAGCTGGAGAAGCTGCTGCCCGAGCTGGCCAGCGGCATGGTGCCGAAGATGGAGGGCTGTCTGCACGCGGTACGCAACGGCGTGACGACCGCCCGCGTCATCGACGGCCGGGTCCAGCACTCGATCCTGCTGGAGATCTTCACGGATGAAGGAATCGGCACGATGGTCGTGCCCGACGCGGAGGGGGAAGCATGAGCAACGCACAGTTCGCCGAGCGGTGGCAGCACTCGCTGATGAACAACTACGGGACGCCGAAGATGTCCCTGGTCCGCGGCGAGGGCGTCCGGGTCTGGGACGCCGACGGCAACGAATACCTCGACTTCGTCGGCGGCATCGCGGTCAACGCCCTCGGCCACGCCCATCCCGCGGTGGTCCGCGCGGTCAGCGACCAGGTGGCGACCCTCGGCCAGGTCTCCAACTTCTTCATCGCCGAGCCGACTGTCACGCTCGCAGAGCGGCTGCTCCACCACTTCGGACGGCCCGGCAAGGTCTTCTTCTGCAACTCCGGTACGGAGGCGGTCGAGGCCGCCTTCAAGATCGGGCGGCTGACCGGGCGTTCCCACATGGTGGCGACCGAGGGCGGCTTCCACGGCCGCACCATGGGCGCCCTCGCGCTCACCGGACAGCCCGCCAAGCAGGAGCCCTTCAAGCCGCTGCCCGGCGATGTCACGCACGTACCGTTCGGCGACGTCGAGGCACTGCGCGCGGCGGTCACCGAGGACACGGCGTTCGTCCTCATCGAGCCCATCCAGGGCGAGAGCGGCGTCGTCGTGCCGCCGCCCGGCTACCTCAAGGCGGCCCGCGAGATCACCGCCGCCACCGGCACGTTGCTCGTCCTCGACGAGGTGCAGACCGGCATCGGCCGGACCGGGCACTGGTTCGAGTACCAGGCCCACGAGGGCGTCGAGCCCGATCTGGTCACCCTCGCCAAGGGACTCGGCGGCGGCCTGCCCATCGGCGCGGTCGCGGCCTTCGGCAAGGCGGCCGACCTGCTCTCGCCCGGCCAGCACGGCACCACGTTCGGCGGCAACCCCGTCGCCTGCGCGGCCGGTGTGGCGGTCCTGGACACCATCGCCGCCGACGGACTCCTCGACAACGTGAAGCGGCAGAGCGAGAAGCTCCGCAACGGAATTGAAGGTTCCGGCCATTCCCTGGTCGGCCATGTCCGTGGTGCGGGGCTGCTGCTGGGTATCGTGCTCACCGAGCCGCTGGCGCCCCAGGTGCAGCAGGCGGCTCAGGACGCCGGCTTCCTGGTGAACGCGCCCGCGCCCGATGTCATCCGGCTGATGCCGGCGCTGACCATCGGCGACGCGGACGTGGACACGTTCCTCCAGGCCCTGCCCGGCGTGCTGGACAAGGCCCTCGCGGCCCACGGGGACGGACGATCCGGAGCATGATCCGGAGAATGAGACGACGATGAGTCTGCAGGACAACGAGCACGGCGCAGAGCAGGGCGGACCCGCCGTACCGCAGACCCGCACCGCCCGCCACCGCCGGATCGTGGACATCCTCAACCGGCAACCGGTGCGCTCCCAGAGCCAGTTGGCGAAGCTGCTCGCGGACGACGGCCTGTCCGTCACGCAGGCGACGCTGTCGCGGGACCTGGACGAGCTGAACGCGGTGAAGATCCGCAACAACGACGGCGACCTGATCTACGCGGTCCCGAGCGAGGGCGGTTTCCGCACCCCGCGCGCACCGCTGGGCGAGTCGGCGAAGGAGGAGCGGATGCGGCGGCTCGCCGCCGAGCTGCTGATCTCGGCGGAGGCCTCCGCCAACCTCGTCGTCCTGCGCACCCCGCCGGGCGCCGCGCAGTTCCTGGCCTCGGCGATCGACCAGGCCGAACTGCACGACATCCTCGGCACGATCGCCGGCGACGACACGCTGATGCTGATCAGCCGTGAACCGAGCGGCGGGCAGGCCCTGGCGGACCATCTGCTGCGGCTCGCCCAAAACGCTCGCTAGTAGCGCGTGATCGCGATCGGCCCCGACCGGGTGCCGATCGCGATGTGCGGCGCCCGCTCCGGCTTCGCCCACGTCAGGATCCGGCGCATCGCGTCGCCGGACACCGAGACACAACCGGCCGTCGCCCCACGCCCGTTGACGTGCAGAAAGATCCCCGCGCCCCGGCCGTGCACCGGGCGCGCGTAGTTGAAGCCGATGACGAGGGCGTACGCGTACTGCCTGCCGAAGTCGACAAGATGCTCGGACTCCTTCTTGCGGCAGTCGGCGGGCAGCGGCTCGGCCCATCGGTTGTAGGCCCGCGACCGGTTGTCCTGGCACCACCAGGAGTTCTGCCGCACACGCCGGTACGCCGCCGAAGTCCCGCCCGGCGCGGCCTTGACGCCGAACGCGTACGGCAGGTCGTACAGCCCCGCCGGAGTGGTGTTCGTGCCCTGCTTGCGCGAGGCCCCCTCGACCAGCCCCTTCGAACCGAACCGGGCCGGCGCGCTCCCCACCCGCACCCACCGCCCACCGCGCCGGTCCCACCAGGTCAGCGTCCCGGTGGTGGACCCGGCCCGCGGTGCCACCGCGGTGATCAGCTGGCTGCCGCCGCCCGTGTCCGCCATCCGCTCCGGCAGCGGCGGCGCACCGTGCGCGGCACCCGTGACCAGCAGGACCGAAGCGAGGGCGAGACCGGCACGTACGGCTGAAGCGGCCGGTGCGACGGCCATGGCAACCCCCGAGGGAGAGGGACGGTTGCTCAGACGCTACTGGGCGGCAGCGGGAGCGGCAGTCCCGCCAGGCCGTCGATGCTCTGCGCGATGTGCTCCTTCTTGGTGAAGTACTCGCTCAGCGAGGCGTCGTCCTTGCGGCCGAAGAACTTGCCGTGCAGGTCGCGGTCCTCGTCGTACGTCATGACCGGGACGTTGTATCCACAGGTGTCGCGGACGAGGTCGGCCGACACGACGATGATCGCGCGCAGTCCGTGCGGGCTGGGGTCGATGTCCGGGAAGTGCTTGAGCAGTTCGGCGAAGCGGGGGTCGTCCCGGAACACGGGCTCGCCGCGGCCGTGCACCCGAACGATGTTCGGCGGGCCCTGGAAGGCGCACCACATCAGCGTGATGCGGCCGTTCTCGCGGAGGTGGGCGATGGTCTCGGCGTTGCTGCCCGCGAAGTCGAGATAGGCCACGCTCAGCTCGTCGATGACGGCGAACGAGCCGGTCAGGCCCTTCGGGGAGAGGTTGACCGTGCCGTCGCCGGAGAGCGGGGCGGTCGCGGTGAAGAACATCGGCTGGGCCTCTATGAAGGTGCGCAGGCGGCCGTCGATGCGGTCGTAAGTCTTTCCCATGCCTAAGGATTATCACGGAGATCGTTTGCGTGTCTAAGTAAATCCGCGACGTGGACCCATGAGGCGAATCCTCGATTGACGAATCATGCAGTGGAATGCATACTCATGCATGACAGTGATTGCACCGTGACCGCACCGAGAGCCCGCAAGGAGGACCCCGTGACCGAGCGCGTCGTACTCGCCTACTCGGGCGGCCTGGACACCTCCGTCGCCATCGGCTGGATCGCCGAGGAGACGGGTGCCGAGGTCATCGCGGTCGCCGTGGACGTCGGCCAGGGCGGCGAGGACCTGGACGTCATCCGCAAGCGCGCCCTCGCCTGCGGTGCGGTGGAGGCCGAAGTCGCCGACGCCAAGGACGAGTTCGCCGACGAGTACTGCCTCCCGGCGATCAAGGCCAACGCCCTCTACATGGACCGCTATCCGCTGGTCTCCGCCCTGTCCCGGCCGACCATCGTCAAGCACCTGGTGGCCGCCGCCCAGAAGCACGACGCCGGCATCGTCGCCCACGGCTGCACCGGCAAGGGCAACGACCAGGTGCGGTTCGAGGCCGGCATCGCCGCCCTCGGCCCCGACCTGAAGTGCATCGCCCCGGTCCGCGACTACGCCATGACCCGGGACAAGGCCATCGCCTTCTGCGAGGACAAGGGCCTGCCGATCGCCACCACCAAGAAGTCGCCGTACTCGATCGACCAGAACGTCTTCGGACGCGCCGTCGAGACCGGCTTCCTGGAGGACATCTGGAACGCGCCCGTCGAGGACGTCTACGAGTACACCGAGAACCCGGCGACCCCGCGAGAGGCCGACGAGGTCGTCGTCTCCTTCGAGCAGGGCGTCCCGGTCGCCGTCGACGGCAAGGCCGTCACCGTCCTCCAGGCCATCCAGCAGCTGAACGAACGGGCCGGCGCCCAGGGCATCGGCCGCATCGACATCGTCGAGGACCGGCTGGTGGGCATCAAGTCCCGCGAGATCTACGAGGCCCCGGGCGCGATCGCACTGATCACCGCCCACCAGGAACTCGAGAACGTCACCGTCGAGCGCGAACTCGCCCGCTACAAGCGCCAGATCGAGCAGCGCTGGGGCGAACTCGTCTACGACGGCCAGTGGTTCTCCCCGCTCAAGCGGGCCCTCGACGGCTTCATCAGCCAGGCCAACGAGCACGTCACCGGCGACATCCGGATGACCCTGCACGGCGGCCGCGCCGTCGTCACCGGCCGGAAGTCGCCCCAGTCGCTCTACGACTTCAACCTGGCCACGTACGACACCGGCGACACCTTCGACCAGTCCGCCGCCCGCGGCTTCATCGACATCCACAGCCTGTCGTCGAAGATCGCGGCCCGCCGCGACCTGGCCTGAGCAGTAGCGTTCACACCGCCTCCTCGTCCGTGGGTGGGGAGGCGGCCGCACACCCGTAGCCTTGAGGAGCACAGCAGTGAGCAGCAACAACAGCGGTGACGTCCGGCTCTGGGGCGCCCGTTTCGCCGACGGGCCCGCCGAGGCCCTCGCCAAGCTGTCGGCGTCCGTCCACTTCGACTGGCGGCTCGCCCCGTACGACATCGCCGGTTCCCGCGCCCACGCGCGCGTGCTGAACAAGGCCGGGCTGCTCACGGCCGACGAGCTGCAGCGCATGATCGCCGGGCTCGACCAGCTCGACGCGGACGTGGCGAGCGGCGCGTTCACCGGCACCATCGCCGACGAGGACGTGCACACCGCCCTCGAGCGGGGACTCCTCGAACGCCTCGGCCCCGACCTCGGCGGCAAGCTGCGCGCCGGCCGGTCGCGGAACGACCAGGTGGCGACCCTGTTCCGGATGTACCTGCGGGACCACGCGCGGATCATCGGCGGCCTGATCGCCGACCTCCAGGAGGCCCTTGTCGGCCTCGCCGAGGCCCACCCGGACGTCGCGATGCCGGGCCGTACACACCTCCAGCACGCCCAGCCGGTCCTCTTCGCCCACCACGTCCTGGCGCACGTCCAGTCCCTGTCCCGGGACGCCGAACGCCTGCGGCAGTGGGACGAGCGGACCGCCGTGTCACCCTACGGCTCGGGTGCGCTCGCCGGTTCCTCGCTCGGCCTCGACCCGGAGGCCGTCGCCGCGGACCTCGGCTTCGAGCGCGGCAGCGTGGGCAACTCCATCGACGGCACGGCCTCGCGCGATTTCGTCGCGGAGTTCGCCTTCATCACCGCGATGATCGGCGTGAACCTCTCCCGGATCGCCGAGGAAATCATCATCTGGAACACGAAGGAGTTCTCCTTCGTCACCCTGCACGACGCCTTCTCCACCGGCTCCTCGATCATGCCGCAGAAGAAGAACCCGGACATCGCCGAGCTCGCCCGCGGCAAGTCCGGCCGCCTCATCGGCAATCTGACCGGCCTGATGGCGACGCTCAAGGCCCTCCCGCTCGCGTACAACCGCGATCTCCAGGAGGACAAGGAGCCGGTCTTCGACTCCTGCGACCAGCTGGAGGTCCTGCTGCCCGCCTTCACCGGGATGATGGCCACGCTCACCGTGCACCGCGAGCGCATGGAGGAGCTGGCCCCGGCCGGCTTCTCGCTCGCCACCGACATCGCGGAGTGGCTGGTCAAGCAGGGCGTCCCGTTCCGGGTCGCGCACGAGGTCGCGGGGGAGTGCGTCAAGGTCGCAGAGGCCGAGGGCAAGGAGCTCGACGACCTCACCGACGACCAGTTCGCCAAGATCTCCGAGCACCTCACGCCCGAGGTGCGGACCGTCCTGAACGTGCCGGGCGCGCTGGCCTCGCGCAGCGGCCGTGGCGGTACGGCCCCGTCGGCCGTGGCCGTCCAACTGGCCGAGGTGAAGGCCGACTTGGCGGTGCAGCGGGGCTGGGCGGACGCGAAGAAGTAGGCCGCCCGGGAGGACGCGGAACCTTTTGAGGGGCTTGGCCATCTTCATGGTGGCCGAGCCCCTTTTGCGTACCCGGTGGTGACTCATCAACGTACTGACTGAGACGGCATTGTCTCAATCAAGTTATAGTCGTCTCATGTCAGTCGACCGAGAGCAAGTGCTGCGCTCCGCGGCCTCCCTCCTCACCCGCAAGGCCACTGCCACGATGGACGAGGTGGCGCGGGCGGCCGGAATCAGCCGGGCCACCCTGCATCGCCACTTCGCGGGGCGGGATGCGCTCGTACGGGCGCTGGAGGAGCTCGGGATACGGCAGTTGGAGGCCGCCCTCGACGCGGCCCGGCTCAACGAGGGGCCTGCCGTCGACGCCGTGCGACGGCTCGTGGCGCAGGCCGAGCCGGTCGCCGGCTTCCTGGCCTTCCTCGTCACCGAGAACCAGCTGTTCGAGGGCGACGAGATGCATCAGGGCTGGTCGCGGATCGACGACCGGGTCTCGGCTCTCTTCCGGCGCGGCCAGGAGGCCGGCGAGTTCCGGATCGACCTCAGCCCGGCCTGGCTGACCGAGGCCCTGTACGGCCTGATCGGCTCCGGGGCCTGGGCCGTGCAGGACGGGCGGCTCGCCGCCAAGGACTTCCAGTACATGGTCGCCGAGTTGCTGCTCGGCGGCGCCCGACGGAGCGTGGAGAAGTGACAAGCACCGAGCAGCAGTCCGCCGAGGCCGATTCCGCCGGACTCCAGAGGGGCCGCTGGCTCGCCCTCGGCGTACTCGTCCTGGCCGTCCTCCTGGTCGCCGTCGACGCGACCGTGCTCGGCCTCGCGACCCCCTTCCTCAGCGAGGACCTCAAGCCGTCCGGTACGCAGCTGCTCTGGATCGGCGACGTCTACTCGTTCGTCATCGCGGGCCTGCTCGTCTCCATGGGCAGCCTCGGCGACCGCATCGGCCGCAAGAAGCTGCTGCTCGTGGGCGCGGTCGCGTTCGGCGGCGTCTCGGTGCTCAACGCGTACGCCACCAGCCCGGAGATGATGATCGTCGCGCGGGCCCTGCTCGGTGTGGCGGGCGCGACGCTGATGCCGTCGACCCTCGCGCTGATCCGCAACATCTTCCACGACCCCAAGGAACGCAGCGTCGCCATCGGCATCTGGGGCGCCGCCGCCTCGGCCGGCGCGGCGGTCGGCCCCCTGGTCGGCGGCATGCTCCTGGAGAACTTCTGGTGGGGCTCGGTCTTCCTGATCAACCTGCCCGTGATGGCGATCCTGGTCGTCGTCGGCATCAAGCTCCTGCCGGAGTCGCGCGACCCCGCCCCGGGGCCCTGGGACCTGCTCAGCGTCCTGCTTTCCCTCATCGGGATGGTCGCCGTGGTGTACGCCGTCAAGGAGGCGGCGGTGCACGGCTTCCGCTGGGACATCGCGGTGGCGGCGGTGCTCGGCGTGTCCTGTCTGATCTGGTTCGCCAGGCGGCAGTTGACGCTCGCCTCGCCGCTGCTCGACATGCGGCTCTTCCACCACCGGGGCTTCTCGGGCGCAGTCCTCGCCGACCTGCTGACCATCCTCGGCCTGTCGGGCCTGGTCTTCTTCCTCTCGCAGTTCCTGCAACTGGTGCAGATGCGCTCGCCGTTGGGCGCCGGCCTCATCGAACTGCCCGCCGCGGTGGGCGCGGTGGCCACGGGCCTGTGCGCCGGAGTGATCGCCCGCCGGGCCTCCGTACGGCTCGCCGTGTCCGGCGGACTCGCGGCCATCGGCCTCGCGCTCGCCACCTGCACGCTGCTCGACGCGAGCACCCCGGCCCTGATGATGTGCCTCGCGCTCTTCGTCGGCGGCGCGGGCGCCGGGCTCGCGTTCACCGTCACCGCGGACGTCATCCTCACCGCCGTCCCCAAGGAGCAGGCGGGCGCGGCCTCCGCCGTCTCCGAGACGGCGTACGAGCTGGGTGCCGCGCTCGGCATCGCGCTGCTCGGGTCCGTCGTGACGGGCATCTACCGCGGCTTCACCGTGCCCGACGGGGTCGACGCGGGCACCGCCTCGGCGGCCCGAGACTCGCTCGGCGGGGCCGTCGAGGCCTCCAAGGACCTTCCCCAGGAGCAGGGTTCGGCGCTGCTCTCCGCGGCGCAGGACGCCTTCACCAGCGGCTTCGAGACGGCGGCGGGGGTGGCCGCGGCCGTGCTGTTCGCCACGGCGATCACGGCCTGGTTCCTGCTGCGCGGGCAGAAGCTGGAGGACGGGATCGCGCATCACTGACGGACGTACGGAACTCTGACGCTTCGGAACTTTCGGGCACAAGTGGGTGAGAACCCTCCGCCGGGCCCTGTCGTCCTTGTCTTCGGACGGCTCATGCGCGGCATTCGGGGAATAACTCCCACGAGGAGGAACGACCGTGCCCGACAACCGAGTTCCCGGCTTCGGCGAGACCTACGGCGAGATGTACGGTCCCGTCCCGCCGCCCGACCGGCCCCTTCCGCCGGGCCACGACGGGCCCGCGTCACCACCCCCGCCACACGCGCACCGGCCGCCTCCGCAGTCGTACGGTTACCCGCCGCCGACTCGGCAGTTGCCACAGCAGTCGTCGTACGCTCCCGAGCCGCAGCCGTACGTTCCCGAGTATCCGGGGCCGACCTACGCGGCCCCGCCGCCCAAGCCGCCCCGCCCGCCCCGGACTCCGCGCCCCCTGCTCGCGGCGGTGCTCGCCGCACTGCTCGCCGGGGCCGGGGCGGGGTACGCGGCCGGCGCGCTCGGCGACAAGGACCCCGTGGCGCCCGGCCGCTCGCCCACGCAGTCGGCGTCACCGACGAAGCCGCCGTCCAAGCCGGCCGGCCTTGACGAGGTGGCCGCACAGGTGCTGCCCAGTGTGGTGTCCGTCGAGACGGAGGACGGCCGGGGCTCGGGGTTCGTCTTCGACGAGCAGGGGCGCGTCCTGACCAACGCGCATGTGGTGGACGGCAGTTCGCGGGCGTTCATCGTCCTTCAGGACGGGCGCAGGATCGCCGCGCGGGTGCTCGGCACCGATCCGGCGCGCGATGTGGCGGTCCTGGACGCGGAGACCGCGCGCGGCCTGATCCCGGCGAAGCTCGCGACGAAGTCGACGGACAAGCCCGCCGTCGGCGACACGGTCCTGGCGATCGGCTCGCCGCTCGGCCTCGCCGGAACGGTCACCTCGGGCATCGTCAGCGGAGTGGACCGCAAGGTGGGACTCGGCGAGGACGAGAGCCAACAGGCCCTGCAGACCGACGCCTCCATCAACCCCGGCAACTCGGGCGGCCCGCTGGTGGACGCGGAGGGCAGGGTGATCGGCATCAACACGGCCATCGCCCAACTCGACGAGGACGGCGACGGCAAGGGCAACGGCGGCTCGATAGGAATCGGCTTCGCGATCCCGATCGGCGACGCGGTGGACGCTGCGCGGGCGATCATTGGGGGCTGATTCATCCCCCACCCCGCCCCTTCCTGAAGGGGCGGGGTGGGGGCGCAGCCCCCGGGACCTCGGCCCACCCCGCCCTCCGGAGGATTTCGGGAAGGGGCGGGGTGGGGAAAAATTACGCGGCCTTGGCCTTGGTCGCGTACATGTCGACGTACTCCTGCCCGGACAGGGCCAGCACCTCGGACATCACCGAGTCGGTCACGGCACGCAGCACATAGCGATCCCGGTCCATGCCCTCGTACCGCGAGAACTCCATCGGCTCGCCGAACCGCACGGTCACCTTGCCCGGCCGCGGCACTCCGGCCCCACCAGGCTGGATCTTGTCCGTCCCGATGATGGCGAACGGCACGACCGGCGCCCCGGTCATCAACGTGAGCCGCGCGATCCCCGTACGCCCGCGGTAGAGCCGCCCGTCGGGCGACCGCGTGCCCTCCGGGTAGATGGAGAAGACCTTGCCCTCCTCCAGGATCCGGCGCCCGGTCATCAGCGCCGCGACACCGCCGCGACCGCCGTCACGGTCGACCGGGATCATCCCGGTGCCCGTGAAGAACCAGGCCATGACCCGGCCCTTGATCCCCTTGCCCGTGACGTACTCGTCCTTGCCGATGAAGAAGACCTGCCGCTTGAGCGACAGAGGCATGATCATCGAGTCGATGAACGTCAGGTGATTGCCGGCGAGGATCACGGGCCCGGTGCCCGGGATGTTCTCCGCTCCCTCGATCCGCGGTCGGAACATCAGGCGCAGGACCGGGCCGAGCACTGCCTTGATGAACGCAAAGCGGGACAACTAGTCCTCCGGTGTCAAGGGTGGGGGGTGAAGTCTTAGCAGGTGAGGACGATACTCGCGGCCCCGTGCGGATTGCACATCGGGTTCATCACATGGATACGCAGTGTTGACGTGCATTTGCGCTGTGTTGGTCCTCCATTGGTGCCAGGGGCTCCCGTACGACACGTACAGCGCCCTAGCATCGGGCACTCGCTTTGACAGGTACATCTCGGCGGAGGGAACCCGATGGCACAGGGCAGCAGCAAGAAGGAGCAGCCGGGCAACGGGCTCGGGCGGCGCGCCGTGCTGGGGGCAGCGGTCCTCGGCGCGGGCGCCTCGACCCTGGCCCTGACCGGCACGGCGAGAGCCGACGAACGCAACGGCGGCGGCGACCACGGCGGCTACCGCGACCTGCCGGTACCCACCGTCATCGGGCACCGCGGCGCCAGTGGCTACCGGCCCGAGCACACCCTGGGTTCGTACCAGCTGGCACTCGACATGGGCGCCCATGTCATCGAGCAGGACCTGGTGCCGACCAAGGACGGGCATCTCGTATGCCGTCACGAGAACGACATCACCGCGACCACGGATGTGTCCGCGCACCCGGAGTTCGCGGACCGCAAGGCCACCAAGTCCGTCGACGGGGTCTCGCTCACGGGCTGGTTCACCGAGGACTTCACGCTCGCCGAGCTGAAGACCCTGCGCGCCAAGGAGCGCATCCCCGGCACCCGGCAGCGCAACACCCTCTACGACGGCCGCTGGGACGTGCCCACCTTCGAGGAGGTCCTGCGCTGGGCCGAAAAGGAGGGCAAGAAGCGCGGAAAGCGGGTCTGGCTGCACGTCGAGACCAAGCACCCCACCTACTTCCGCAAGCTGGGCCTCGGCCTGGAGGAGCCCCTGGCCAAGCTGCTGCGCCGGTACGGCCGGCACAAGAAGAACTCGGCGACCTTCCTCCAGTCCTTCGAGCCGAGCAGCATCCAGAAGCTGGCAAAGCTCGTCGACGCCCCGCGGGTGGTGCTGCTGTCCACCGCGAACTCCCGGCCCTGGGACTTCGTGGAGGCGGGCGACCCCCGCACCGTCGCCGATCTGGTCAAGCCCGAGGGGCTGCGCTGGATCGCCTCGTACGCGCAGGGCATCGGCCCGACCCTCGACCTGATCATTCCGCGTGACGCGGCGGGGAAGCTGACGCAGCCGACCACGCTGGTGCCGGACGCGCACGCGGCGGACCTGATCCTGCACCCGTACACGATGCGCAACGAGAACAGCTTCCTGCCGCTGGAGTTCCGCCGGGGCACCGACCCGAACGCGTACGGGGACGCCTTCGGCGCCTTCAAGGTCTGGTTCGACACGGGGATCGACGGGATCTTCTCCGACAACGCGGACACGGCGCTGCTCGCGGCCGCGGACTTCAAGGGCTGAGCCTGCGGACCGCGCCGAGTGGACACTGGCCGCACCGAGTAGACACTGTCTACCCATCCTGGTAGACAGTGTCTATGAGTGCTGTCCAAGAAGACGCGGGCCTGCGCGCCCGGCTGGTCGCCGTCGGCGTGGAACTGCTGGCCAGTGACGGGATCCAGGCCCTGACCCTGCGGGAGATCGCCCGCAGGGCCGGGGTCTCGCACGGAGCCCCGCGCCGCTATTTCCCCACCCACGTCGAGCTGCTGTCCGCCATCGCCGGGCAGGGCTTCGCGGAGCTGGCCGAGACCGTCGGTGCCACCCTGGCCGACGGTCCCGAGGCCGGCCCGCGCGCACAGCTCGCCGCGCTCGGCCGTGCCTATCTCGACTTCTCGCTCGCCCACCGCGGCATGTTCGAGCTGATGTTCCGGCACGACCTCCTGGAGAGCAATCGGCTGGGCCTGCGCGAGAGCAGCCTGCCGCTGTTCGGGGTCCTGGTGGACCTGGTGGCGCAGGCCAGGCCGGGCTCCGGCACCGCGCCCGAGGTCGCCGCCGCCGCGCTCTGGGCCAACCTGCACGGCATCGCCCAGCTGTGGGCATCCCGCAGCCTTCAACTCGCTTCCGGCGCCGAGGACTTCGGGCCGCTGCTCGATGCCGCCCTCGACGCCCACCTCGGCCCGGACACCGCATGAGCGGCATACGTGCCCCGCGCGGCGGCTCGCGCCTGCAGTGTCTGACCCTCGCCGGCAGCATCACCGGCGCCGTGATCGTCGCCCTGGACGGCACGGTCCTGACCATCGTGCAGCCCTTGCTGCAGCGCGACCTGGACGCCTCCTTCGCTCAGGTCCAGTGGACCAGCACCGGCTACCTCATCGCCGTGGCGAGCCTGCTCGTCTTCGCCGGACGACTCGGCGACCGGTACGGCCACCAGCGGATCTTCGCGCTGGGCATCCTCGGCTTCGGCGCGACCTCGGCCGGCATCGGGCTGGCCTCCGGCATCGGCTGGGTGATCGCCCTGCGCATCGCCCAGGGCGTCTTCGGCGCGCTCCTGCAACCGGCGACACTCGGCATGCTGCGTGCCGCGTATCCGCCCGACCGGCTCGGCATGCCCATCGCCGTGCGGACCAGCGCGATCGGGGCGGCGGCCGCGGCCGGGCCCATCGTCGGCGGGGTGCTCGCGGCGCACTGGGGCTGGCGGGCGGTGTTCTTCCTCAATGTGCTGCCCGCGCTCGCCGTCGGCGTACTGGCACTGGTGGTGCGCGTCCCGGAGCCCCCGAGGGAGCGTGGGCGAGGCCTCGATCTGCCCGGGGCCTTCCTGCTCGCCGCGACGCTGGCCTGCCTGGTCCACACCCTCGTCGCACTGCCCGAGTCCGGCTGGACGCCGACCACCGTGGTCGGGCTGCTCGTCGTGATCGCCGCGGGGGGCGCCTTCGCCCGGCACGAGCTGCGTACGGCAAACCCCCTCCTGGCGCCGGGAGTTCTGCGCTCGGGACCGGTCGTCCCGGCGCTCGGGATGCTGGTCTCGGCGTCGGCGGCGATGTTCGGCACGCTCTTCGTGGCCACGTACTTCCTGCAGGACGTGCTGCGGCTCGACCCGCTGCAGAGCGGGCTGCGCGTGCTGCCGCTGGCCGTGATGATGGTGGTCGGCGCCCCTGTCTGCATCGTGCTGCAGCGCCGCTTCGGCGCACGCCGCGTGTCCGGCGCCGGGGCCGGCCTGATCGGCTGCGGCATCCTGCTCTTCGCGCAGTTGGACCGGGGAGCGTCCGCCGTGGGGATCGGCGGTGGCTTCCTGCTCGTGGGCGCCGGCTTCGGGGCGGTCATGGTCACCGCGACCGCCGTGATCGTCCGCCATGCCTCCGTGGCCGAGGCCGGGGTGGCCGGCGGGCTCCAGCAGACCGCGATGAACATCGGCCCCACGCTCGGCGTCGCCGCGGCCGCCATGCTCGTGGCCCGCGGGGACTTCGCCGCCATGATGGGCCCGACGTCCGTGCTGCTCGCGGGAGTTGCCCTCATCGGTGTCGCCTGCGCCACCCGGTTCCCCGGCGTCGCACCGTCACCCGCGCCACGTCCGGATCACCAGCCGGGGTGAACTACGCCCCGCACGGCAACCTCCCGGGTCGCACCGCTCGTCCCGCCGGGCATGACGACGAGTGCGAAGACGACGTACGCGGACGACCGCGAGCTGCTCCTGACCCTGCGCCCCCTCCTCGCGGCCGAGGCCGCCGCGGAGGCGATCGCGCCGGGCATCGACCCGGACGACCTCGAACAGGCGGTGTGGCTGCGGCTGTTGGAGCAGCTCGACGTCGAGGGGCCACCCGCCGACCCGGCCGGGTGGCTGCGCCGCTCGGTGCGCGCCGAGGCCCGCCGGGTCCGGCGTACGCACCGCAGTGAACTCCCGTACGTGGCCGAGCCCGCGGCCGACGCGGACACCGGCCCCGAACGCCTCGCCCTGCGCGCCGAGCGGCGCCGCACCGTCCGGGCGGCCGTGCGCCGGCTGCCCGGACGCTGCCCCCGCCTCATGGCTGCGCTGTTGTCCCCCGAGGACCTGACCTACCGGGAAATCGCAGGGGAGTTGGGTATCTCACAGGGGAGCTTGGGGCCGGAACGTTCCCGATGCCTGGGATGCCTGCGCAGAATGCTCGCGGCGGAGGTTGCCGCTCCCGCGGTGTCTTTTCGGGCGGTGCGGGGAAAGGTGCGGGAAAGGCAACCGGTGGACAGGTGAGCGAGAGGCATGCACACATGGGCATGAGCGTGACCATCTCTGCGGCGACCGAGCAGGACGCCGAGCAGATCCTGAAACTGCAGTTCCTCTGCTACCAGAGCGAGGCGGAACTGTACGGCGACTACTCGATCGAGCCGCTCACCCAGTCACTCGAATCCATCAAGGCGGAGCTGACCAGCGGTTGCGTCCTCGTGGCCAGGCTCGGCGACGAGGTGGTGGCGTCGGTGCGCGGGGCCGTGGACGGCGACGGCACCGCACGGATCAACAAGCTGATCGTGCACCCACGGATGCAGCGGCACGGCCTCGGCGGCCGGCTGCTGCACGCGATAGAGGAGAAGCTCGGCACGGCAGGCGCGGTGAAGCACTACCAGCTGTTCACCGGCCACCGCAGCGAGAGCAACCTGATCCTCTATCGCAAGCACGGCTATCTGCCGGTCAGGAGCGAGCAGGTCAGCGGCCGCCTGACCCTGGTCACCCTGGCCAAGGACGCGGAGCCCGCCGCCTACGCGGCGAGCGCCTGAGTCCCGGCCTTCCGCAGCCAGTACAGCGCGGTCAGCGGCAGCAGCACGGGGATGAACAGATAGCCCATCCCGAAGTCCGACCAGACCGTGGCGTCCGGGAAGGCGGAGGGATCGGCCAGTGTCCAGGCACCGACGACCAGGACACCCACCAGCTCGGCGGCGCAGCACGCCAGCGCCGCCCTGCGGGCCTTCTCGCCGCCACGCACCAGCGTGTACGTGATGAAGCCGTAGACCAGACCCGCCACGGCGGACAGCGAGTACGCGAGCGGCGCCCGCTCGAAGTCCGTGGCGATCTGGTACGCGGAGCGCGACACGGCGCCGACCACCATCACTCCGTACAGCCAGACCAGAAGGATTCCGGGCCCGCTGATCAGCCGGGTGCGCTTCGCCCCGGCGGCGTCCTGCTGTGCCATCTCAGCCTCCCCAGATGTCATAGAGCCGCACCTCGAGGACGGCAAGCACCAGCGCGCCCGCGGCGACCGTCACCGAACCCCAGCGAGTGCGCTCGGCCAGCGACAGGAAGCCCGCCGCCGGGATGCACGCGGCCGAGCCGATCAGATACGCCACGAAGATCGTCGTGCCCTGCTCGGGCTTGTCGCCCTGCGCCAACCGCACGACGCCCACGACCAGTTGGACCAGGGCCAGGAAGGTCACCACGGCCATGCCGATGAAGTGCCAGTCCTTGGTCGGCTGGTCCCGGTAGGCGGCGAAACCGCACCAGGCGGCGAGTACGAGCGCGGCTGCTCCTGTCGCGATCGTGAGGGCGTCAAGCATGCCGCGAACACTAATACGGGACGAAAGACCCGATGCGCGCGCCCCCTGGTACGCACGTAGGGTCGATGCCATGAAGATCCAGGCCGAAGCCCTCCTGTTCGACAACGACGGCACCCTCATCTCCTCCATGGAGTCGGTGTTCCGCTGCTGGACGCGCTGGGCCGAGGAGTACGGAATCACCAAGGAGGACTTCGAGCGGGTCGAGCTGCACGGCCGCCCCGCCGTCGAGATCATCGCGGACCTGCTGCCCGCGGACCGCATTCCCGAGGCCCTCGCCCGCATCGAGCAGCTCGAGGTGGAGGACGTACCGGGCGGTGTGGTCGTCCTGCCCGGGACCAAGGAGCTCCTCGGCTCGCTGCCGAGCGACCGCTGGGCCGTCGTCACCTCCGCGACCCGGCCGCTCGCCGAGGCCCGGCTGCACGAGATCGGCGTCGACTTCCCCGTCATGATCGCCGCCGGCGACATCACGCGCGGCAAGCCCGACCCGGAGCCGTTCCTGCTCGCGGCCGAGCGCCTGGGCGTCGATCCGGCCCGCTGCGTGGTCTTCGAGGACGCTCCCGCGGGGCTCGCCTCGGGCCGTGCGGCCGGCATGACAACCGTGGCGTTGACCACAACGCACGAGGCCCACGAGCTCGTCGCGGACCATGTCGTGCGCGACCTGTCGGCCGTGTCCGCGCAGGCCACGGCCGGTGGCGTGGAGATCACCGTCGAGGGCTGAGCGCCCGACGCGCGTGTCCGTATCGCGAGGAGTGAGCGTCCGCTATTCGGACACCCTCGATCGGCTCGTATGCCTGTCTGCTTTACTTGGTCCATGACCACGACGAGCAGCCGCACCCTTGCGACCGAGGCGATGATGACGCCCGGTGCTCGTTGTATGTGTCGAATGTGCGCCTTCTGAGGGCCCCCGCACCACCGTCCCGCGCCCCGAAGCGAGACCGCTGAGCCCGCCTCCGGCCTGCTGGAAAGCACCCGGACCGAGCCTGCCCCGCGCACGCCATGTTCTTTCTCCGGAACCCCTCGTTCCGACCACAGTGCGAGAACCGTGCCCGGATTTCCGAAGATGAATGCCCCGTGCCCGGCGCCCACTTCGCGCCGCGCACTCGACAGTGACGGAAACCCCAGTGATCACCACTTCCGGCCTGACCAAGGTCTACCGCTCACGCGGTCGTGAAGTAACTGCCCTCGACGGCGTCGATCTGCAGGTGCGCGAGGGCGAGGTGTACGGCGTCATCGGCCAGTCAGGCGCCGGCAAGTCCTCGCTCATCCGCTGCGTCAACCTCCTCGAGCGCCCCACCTCGGGCACCGTGACGGTGGACGGCGTCGACCTCACCGCCCTCGCCGGCCGCGGCCCCCGCGCCGGCAAGGAGCTGCGCGAGGCCCGCAGCCGCATCGGCATGGTCTTCCAGCACTTCAACCTGCTGTCCTCGCGCACCGTGCAGGACAACGTCGAGCTGCCCCTGGAGATCCTCGGCGTCACCCGCCGCGAGCGCTCCCGCAAGGCGCTCGAACTGCTCGACCTGGTCGGCCTCGCCGACAAGGCGAAGAACTACCCGAGCCAGCTCTCCGGCGGCCAGAAGCAGCGCGTCGGCATCGCCCGCGCGCTGGCCGGCGACCCCAAGGTGCTGCTCTCCGACGAGGCCACCAGCGCCCTCGACCCGGAGACCACGCGCTCGATCCTGCAGCTCCTGCGCGACCTCAACCGGCAGCTCGGCCTGACCGTCCTGCTGATCACGCACGAGATGGACGTCGTGAAGTCGGTCTGCGACTCGGCCGCCCTCATGGAGCGCGGACAGATCATCGAGTCCGGCACCGTGAACGAGCTCCTCGCCACCCCCGGCTCCCAGCTCGCCGCCGCGCTCTTCCCGGTCAGCGGCGACGCCACCGGCGAGGACCGCACCGTCGTCGACGTCACCTTCCACGGCGAGGCCGCCACCCAGCCGGTCATCTCCCAGCTGTCGCGTACGTACAACATCGACATCTCGATCCTCGGCGCCGCGATGGACACCGTCGCGGGCAAGCAGGTCGGCCGCATGCGCATCGAGCTGCCCGGCCGCTTCGAGGACAACGTCGTGCCGATCGGCTTCCTGCGCGAGCAGGGCCTCCAGGTGGACGTGGCCGGACGCGAGTCGGTCGTGCCCGAGCCCGCGCTCGCCAAGGAGCTCGTCAAGGAAGGTGTCGCCAAGTGACCTGGTCGGAGATGCAGCCGCTGCTGGAGCAGGGCTTCTGGGACACGCTCTACATGGTGGGCTGGGCGACCGTCATCGCCGTCGTCGGCGGGCTTCCGCTCGGCGTGCTGCTCGTCCTCACGGACCGCGGCGGGCTGCTGCAGAACACACTGGTGAACAAGGTCATCGGCCAGGTCGTGAACATCACGCGGTCGATGCCCTTCATCATCCTGATGGTCGCGCTCATGGGCTTCACGCGCTCGATCGTCGGCACCACCATCGGCCGCGAGGCCGCCATCGTGCCGCTCGCCGTCGGCGCCATCCCGTTCTTCGCGCGGCTCGTCGAGACGTCCGTACGCGAGGTCGACCACGGCCTCGTCGAGGCCGTGCAGTCGATGGGCGGCAACACCTGGGCCATCGTGCGCAAGGTCCTCGTCCCCGAGTCCCTGCCGTCGCTGATCTCGGGCGCCACCACCACGATCGTCGCGCTCATCGGCTATTCGGCCATGGCCGGCGCGCTCGGTGCGGGCGGTCTGGGTGACATCGCCTTCCGCTACGGATACCAGCGTTTCGAATCCGACCTGATGTGGATAACCGTCGCTATTCTCGCGGTGATCATCTCCGTCATCCAGTTCGCAGGTGACTACGCGGCCCGCTCCCTGTCCCGCCGCGGGCGTGGCTCGACCGTCCCCAAGCTGCGCTTCCTGCGCAATGCGCCCGTCCCGGCGCCGGCGGCCGCCGCCGAACCCGAACTCACCAAGACGTCCTGACCCGACCCCGCCCCAAGACTTCCTGACCCGCCCCCGCACATCCGTCTGCGGGGTCGCACCACCAGCACCATCATGGAGAAAGGCACTTTTCGTGCGTAACACTGCCAAGATCACCGCCGCTGTCCTCGCCGCCGGAGCGCTCACGCTCGGCCTGACCGCCTGCGGCTCGGAGAAGTCCGGCTCGGGCTCCGCCTCGGCCGACGGTCCGCTGATCGTCGCCGCGAGCCCCACGCCGCACGCCAAGATCCTGAACTACGTCAAGGACAACCTGGCGAAGAAGGACGGGCTCGACCTGCAGGTCAAGGAGTTCACGGACTACGTCCTGCCGAACACCGCGACCGACCAGGGCGAGGTCGGCGCCAACTTCTTCCAGCACAAGCCCTACCTCGACGACTTCAACAAGAAGAACGGCACGAACCTGGTGTCGGTCGGCGACGTGGAGCTGGAGCCGCTCGGCCTCTACTCGCAGAAGCTCAAGACGATCGACGAGCTGAAGAGCGGCGCCACCGTCGCCGTGCCGAACGACACCACCAACGAGGGCCGCGCCCTCAAGCTCCTCGACGCCAACGGCATCATCAAGCTCAAGGCCGACGCGGGCCTGGACGCCACCCCCAAGGACATCGCCGAGAACCCCAAGAACATCCAGTTCAAGGAGGTCGAGGCGGCAACCGTCCCGCGCGCCCTGCCCGACGTCGACGCCGCGGTGATCAACGGCAACTACGCCGTCGAGGCCAAGCTCAGCCCCGCCAAGGACGCCCTGATCAAGGAAGCGGCCAAGGGCAACCCGTACGCCAACATCCTGGTCGTCAAGAAGGGCCAGGAGAACGACCCGCGGGTCAAGAAGCTCATCAAGCTCCTGAACTCGCCCGAGGTCAAGAAGTACATCGACGACGAGTTCGACGGCGCCGTCCTCCCGGCGTTCTAAGAGCCGCGGACAAGCAGGGGAGGGGCGCACATGCGCAAGTCAGTGAAGTCGGCGATACCCGCCGTCGCCGCGGCACTCGGCCTGGCCCTTGCGGCCACCGGGTGCGGCGCCGACAAGGGCAGCGGTAGCGGTGGCAAGGACGGCGCGCTCGTCGTCGGCGCCACCGCCGTCCCCGCCGGCGAGGTCCTCGCGTACATCCAGAAGGACCTCGCCGAGAAGGAGGGCCTCGACCTGGAGATCAAGGAGTTCACGGACTACGTCCTGCCGAACACCTCGCTCCAGGAGGGCTCCCTCGACGCCAACCTGTACCAGCACCAGCCGTTCCTGGACGACTTCAACAAGTCCAAGAACGGAGACCTGGTGCCGGTGACCGGCGCGTACCTGCCCCCGATGGGCGTGTACTCCAAGGGCGTCAAGGACGTGACGAAGCTTCCGGCCGGAGCCACCGTCGCGGTCCCGAACGACGCCACCAACGAGGCCCGGGCGCTCCAACTGCTCGCCTCCGAGGGCGTCATCGAGCTCAAGAAGGACGCCGGGCAGACCGCGACCCCCGCGGACATCGCGTCGAACCCCAAGAAGCTCACCTTCTCGGAGCTCGACCCGGCCCAGTTGCCGCGCTCCCTCGAGGACGCGGACGCCGCGGTCATCAACAACAACTACGCGCTCGACGCGGGCCTCAGCCCCAAGAAGGATGCCATCCTTCTGGAATCGGCCAAGGACAACCCGTATGTGAACGTTCTCGCCGTCAAGAAGGGCGACGAGAGCGATCCGCGCGTCAAGAAGCTGGCCAAGCTGCTGACTTCGCCCGAGGTGAAGAAGTTCATCGAGGAGAAGTACCAGGGCTCGGTCCTGACGGCCACCGCTTCCTGACGGCCACCGCTTCCTGACGGTACGTCACACAACGCGCCGCTTACCACGGGGCCCGCACCTGCCAAGGTGCGGGCCCCGTGGTGCAGTTGTGTCTCGTCATGCTGCATGCTGAGCACTTCAGCAGCCTGTAGTGACGGAGCAGTGCGATGACGAAGGCCGACCGGATGTTCCCGGACATCTCCATCAGCACGGAGCGCCTTGTGCTGCGCCCGCTGGAAGACGCGGACGCCCCTGCCTTCGCCGAGATGATGAACGACGAGATGGTCGCCGCCTGGACCGCCGTGCCCCAGCCCTACACCGAGACCGCCGCGCTCGGCTGGATCAACGAGTACGCGCCCACCGAGCGCATCGCGGGCCGCGGCCTCGACCTCGCCGTCACCGAGTTCCTCACCCAGCGCCTGGTCGGCATCGTCCAACTGACCAACACCAACTGGCGCCTCGGTGCCACCGAGATCTCCTACATCATCGCGCCCTGGGCCCGCGGCGAGGGCTATGCCTCCGAGGCCGCGCTCGCCACGGCCCAGTGGCTCTTCCGCGAACAGCGCCTGGAGCGCATCGAGCTGCGCACGGCCGCGGGCAACACCGCCTCCCAGCAGGTCGCCCAGAAGATCGGCTGCATCAGCGAGGGAGTCCTGCGCAACGCCTTCATAGCGCGCACCAGGTCCGAGGACGGCACCCTGACCGACCAGCGCACCGACCTCATCCTGTGGAGCCTGCTCCCCGAGGACCTGGAAGGCGTCGCCGACGAGCTCGCCGAGGCGTCCGGATACACCGCGTTCTCCGAGTGGAACTGACCGCTCTGCACTCCCGGGCGCCGGGAACTCCGCGACCGCTCGGCGCCCCACGGCCGCCGGGCCGTCCGTGGGGAACCCCTCGGCCCCTTCTCCGTTCCACCAGGTACGCTCCAGATGCCCGCAGCGCCGGGCCCTGACCCCACCGACTACCTGCGAGAACCCCCGGGAGACTGACGACGATGGCCGACCGCGTCACGGTGATCGGCTGGGACGGCTCACCCCTGACCGCGGCGGCCCGCTCCGCCCTCGGCGCCGCGACGCTCGTCGCCGGGGCGGCCCACCACCTGACGCTCCCCGAGGTCCCGGCCGGCGCCGAGCGGATCAGGCTCGGCAGCGTCTCCCTCGCCGCCCGCCGCATCGCCGGACACCGCGGCACGGCCGTCGTCCTGGCCGACGGCGACCCGGGCTTCTTCGGAGTCGTACGCATCCTCCGCGCCCCCGAACACGGCCTCGAGGTCGAAGTCGTCCCGGCCGTCTCCGCCGTCGCCCAGGCCTTCGCCCGCGCCGGAATGCCCTGGGACGACGCCCAGATCGTCGTGGCCCACCGCCGCACGCTGCGCCGCGCGGTCAACGTCTGCCGCGCCCACACCAAGGTCGCCGTGCTCACGTCACCGGGAGCCGGGCCCGCCGAACTGGCCCTCCTCCTCGGCAACGTCCACCGCACCTTCGTGATCTGCGAGGAACTCGGCACCGACCGCGAACGCGTCACCGTCCTCACCTCCGACAAGGCCGCTGACCACAGTTGGCGCGACCCGAACGTAGTCATCGTCATCGGCGGCCCGGTCACCCAGGACACCGGCTGGATCGCGGGCCGCGACCCCGCAGGCAGTCGCCCCCGGGGCTGGGCCCTGCCCGCCGCGGCGTACGGCGGCGAGCTCGGCGAGGGCGAGAACAACCGGCTGCGCGCCGCCCAACTCGCCCACCTGGGCCCCCGCGTGGGCGACCTGGTCTGGGACATCGGCTGCGGCAGCGGCGCCTTCGCCACCGAGGCGGCCCGGTCCGGCGCGGCCGTGATCGCCGTCGACCGCGACCCGGCCGCCTGCGAGCGCACCGCGAGCACCGCCAACCGCTTCGGCGTCCAGCTGGAGATCCTGCGGGGCACCGCCCCGCACGTACTCGAAGACCTGCCCGAACCCGACGTCGTACGGGTCGGGCTCGGCGGCGCCGCGGTCGTCTCGGCCGTCGCGGACCGCAGGCCCGAGCGCATCGTGACGCACGCCTCGACCCGCGACGAGGCCGAGCTGATCGGCCGCGACCTGACCGAGCACGGATACGCCGTCGAATGCGCCCTGTTGCAGACCGTGGAACTCGACACGCGCGCGTGGACGGAACGGGAGCGCGCCGTGGCATTTCTCATCACCGCAGATCTGCAGGGGCGGCGCGAAGCGCCTCGATGAGGGGTGGTGGCCGGGCGACGGGCGGGCCGTTTCGGGCCCCATGACCTTGCGGCGCCACGGCGGGCGGTAAGCTGGCCGATCGTTGTACTGCTCCCGGGCGTTCGTCGCTTCGTACGTCAATGTCCGGAAAACACGCCCGGTTTGGGGTGTGTGTGGTACGGCAGGGATCGGAGGACGCGCGACGTGGCGCAGTCCACAGCGGGCCGTGGCGGATCTTCCACCACGGCGGTGGTCCGGCCGAGACAATGGTTTTGACGTTTTGGCGCATTGTCGACAGTCGGTTCCGTGCCGCGCGGCACGCGCGCTCGTTCTTGTCCATGGGGTGGGCGGGTTGTCGACGTGCCGCCCCGGGCGAGCCGGCCGAAGGAGAGCACGACCGATGGGCGAGGGGTACGCATGACCGACACCGGCCAAGTCCCGGGTGAGGGACTGCCTCAGGACGCGGGCACGGTGGAGCAGCCGGGCCTTCCCGCCCCGGGTGCGTACACCTTCTCCGACCCGGCGGGCACGCCCGCCGATGACGACGACCTCCTCCTCATGCCGGGCGCCCAGGGCGCCTGGACCGACGGCCAGCCGCTCCTGCCCGGCCAGGTGGTCGGGCAGCAGGGCTTCGCCGCACCGGGGCAGCCGGTCATGCAGTCACCGGTGGCGCCGATTGCGTCTTCGAGTTTCTCCTACGACCCCTCGGCGCAGTCCGCTCCGGAGCCGGTGCAGGCGATGCAGTACGACGCCGCCGCACAGCACGCCGCGTCGGCGTCCTCGGCTGTCCTCGGGCACGGCCCGCTCGAGCCGGGACCGCACGAGGCCGCAGGCCGTGACAGCGGATCGGTCGACCTCGGCGGCGTCCGCGTCCCGGGCCCGTCGCCCGCCCCGCACGTCACCCCCGCGCAGGCCGTTCAGCAGCCCGGCATCACTCCGGCCAGGCGCCCCCTGCACATGGGCCCGCCGGCGTCCGGTGTCGCCGCGAGCCCGGTCCGTTCGCTGGCCGACCGTGGCCCCGCGGGCACTCCGCCGACCCCGATCCCGATGCGCAGGCCCGGTCCGCCCACCACCGGCCCCGAATACCTGGACATCCCGCGCGACGACAGCGCCGGACTGCCCGGACCGCAGCTCGGCGAGATCCCGCCGCAGGGCGCCACCCCGTGGACACCGCAGTCGCCGCAGGCATCTCAGCCCTCGCAGCAGTCCGCGCCCGGCTCCATGGTCCCGGCTGCAGAAACGGTCGTCCCAGGGGTCCCGCAGGCCCCGCACGTCCCCGACGTCGCGCTGGCCACACCCGCCCCGGACGCCACACCTGTCTCTCAGTACCCGGAGCCCGCGCCTCACTTGGTGCTCGCGCCGGACACCTCGGGGCACACCCCGGTCGAGGCGTCCTACGTGCCGCAGTCACCGGAGCCCGAGCAGGTCCCGTCCGGTGCGCAGGACCAGGACGCCGCGCAGCCGCTCGTCCCGGACGCCTCGCACGGAGGCCCCCGGTTCCCCGGCCTCCCCGAGGACCTCGGCACCCCGCAGCAGCCCCTCCTCACGGGCGCGCCGCAGCCCGAGGGCCCCCGACCGGCCGAAGCGGAAGCTGAGGTCGACGCCGACGCCTTCGCCGAGCCGATCCCGCTGTCCGTGCCCCCCGCCGAGGCGTTCCCGGCCCCGGCCCTCGAAGCGCAGGACCCGCAGCCGATGGGCCAGTTCGTGCCGGTCGAGGGCACGGTGCCGTCGACGCCGCACCTCGCCCCGACACCTCCGCACGCCCTGCGCCTGGCCGCGGCCGCCACCCCCGAGGAGGGTCCCGCCGAGGCGCCGGAGCCGGTCCCCGCGGCCGACCCGGCCCCGGAGCCCGAGGCGGCGCAGACCACCCCCGCGTCCGGCACCCTGCTCGCCCCCGAAGCCGCAGTGCAGGCCGAAGCGGCGGACGAGGCCGCGCCCGATCCCGTACCGGCGACTGACCAGCCCGTACAGCCGATCGAGCAGAGCGACGAACCGGCCGCCACCGTGCCCGCGCCCCGGGACGGCGGCGAGCCCGCGCAGATCGCCGACGAGGCCGAGGCCGAGCCGGAGCCCGCGCACATCGAGCCCGTCGCCGAGGGCGAGAGCGATGAGCCCGAAACCTTCGAGGCCACCGACCCCACGGCCGCGACCGACCCCATCGCCGCGACCGGGCCCACCGCCACGACCGACACCGCCGAAGACCCCGAGACCACCGAAGGCACCACCCCCATCAGCACCGTCACCCCCTCCTCCGAGACGCCCGAATCCGCAGGCAGCCCCGCCCCCGGTTACGACGAGGCCGAGCGCGAAGCCGTGCTGCGCGTGATGCGTGAGCGCCGCGACATCCGCAACGGCTTCCGCAGCGACCCCATCCCGCACGAGGTGCTGCTCCGCGTCCTGGAGGCGGCCCACACGGCGCCGTCCGTGGGGCACTCGCAGCCCTGGGACTTCGTGGTCATCCGCTCGGCCGAGACCCGGCGCACGATGCACGAACTGGCCATGCGCCAGCGCGATGCGTACGCCAAGTCGCTGCCCAAGGGCCGCGCCAAGCAGTTCAAGGAACTGAAGATCGAGGCCATCCTCGACACCCCGGTGAACATCGTGGTGACGGCGGACCCGACCCGCGGCGGCCGGCACACCCTCGGCCGGCACACGCAGCCGCAGATGGCCCCGTATTCCTCCGCGCTCGCCGTCGAGAACCTCTGGCTCGCGGCCCGCGCCGAGGGCCTGGGCGTCGGCTGGGTGTCGTTCTTCGACGAGCGCGAAATGGTCCGCACCCTCGACCTCCCCGACCACCTCGAAGTGGTCGCCTACCTCTGCGTCGGCTACGTCGACGAGTTCCCGGACGAGCCCGAACTGATGTCGGCCGGCTGGTCCAAGCGCCGCCCGCTGTCGTGGGTCGTCCACGAGGAGACGTACGGCCGCCGCGCGCTGCCCGGCGAGGACCCGCACGACCTGCTCGCCGAGACGGTCTCCAACATCCGCCCGCTGGACGCCAAGGCGCTCGGTGAGGCCTGGGAGCGCCAGAAGCGCATGACCAAGCCGGCCGGTGCGCTCGGCATGCTGGAGATCATTTCCGCGCAGCTGTCCGGCCTCTCCCGGATGTGCCCGCCCCCGATCCCGGAGCCCGCCGCAGTGGCGATCTTCGCGGGCGACCACGGCGTGCACGCCCAGGGCGTCACGCCCTGGCCGCAGGAGGTCACCGGCCAGATGGTCGCCAACTTCCTCGGCGGCGGCGCGGTCTGCAACGCCTTCGCCAACCAGGTCGGCGCCGAGGTCTGCGTGATCGACGTGGGCGTGGCCTCCGACCTCCCGGCCACGCCGGGCCTGCTGCCCCGCAAGGTCCGCGCGGGCACCGCCGACATGACGACCGGCCCCGCGCTCACCCGCGAGGAGGTCAAGGCAGCCATCGAGGTCGGCATCGACACCGCGCGCGACCTGGTCGCGGCGGGCAACAAGGCGCTGCTCACCGGCGAGATGGGCATCGCGAACACCACCGCGTCCGCCGCCCTGATCTCGGTCTTCACGGGCGCCGACCCGGCCGAGGTGACCGGCCGCGGCACGGGCATCAACGACGAGACGCTGGCCCGCAAGACCGACGTCGTACGCCGCGCCCTGGACCTGCACCAGCCCGACCCGGCCGACCCCATCGGCGTCCTCGCGGCGATCGGCGGCCTCGAACACGCCGCCCTGGTCGGCCTGTTGCTCGGCGGCGCCTCCCTGCGCACCCCGGTCATCCTGGACGGCGTCAGCGCCGGCGCGGCGGCCCTGGTCGCCCGCGCCATCGCCCCGGAGGTCCTCGCGGCCTGCATCGCGGGCCACCGCAGCGCGGAGCCGGGCCACGTCGCAGCCCTGAACAAGCTGGGCCTGCGCCCTCTGGTCGACCTGGACCTCCGCCTCGGCGAGGGCACGGGCGCGCTGCTCGCGCTTCCGGTGGTGCAGTCGGCGGCGAGGGCGATGCACGAGGTGGCGACGTTCGACTCGGCGGGCGTCACCGAGAAGTAGGGCTGCCAAATCAGCCCGTCCGGCGTCTGAGGACAGAGGCCGAAGGCCGATCCGGAGGTCTGGGGGCGAAGCCCCAGGCCGTCCGCAGGACTTTCGGGAAGGGGCGGGGTGGGGAAAGATCCCCACCCCGCGCCGTACCCTGTACCCGCACCACAACACCCCAAAGCCCCACGTCAAAGAGCCGCTCCACCGCCGCAGCGGCGCACGCCTCCCGCACGAGGAGCCCCGCTCATGGCCCAGCACCCCGCGTACCCCGTAGGCCTCCGCCTCACCGGCCGCCGCGTAGTAGTCCTCGGCGGCGGCCAGGTGGCCCAGCGCCGCCTCCCGGCACTGATCGCAGCGGGCGCCGACATCACGATGATCTCCCCGACGGCGACACCCTCGGTCGAGGCGATGGCGGACACCGGCGAGATCCGCTGGGAGAAGCGGGCGTACGCCCAAGGGGACCTGGGCCAGGCCTGGTACGCCCTGATCGCGACCAGCGACCACGAGGCCAACGAGGCGGCCAGCGCGGAAGCGGAGGCGCACCGCGTCTGGTGCGTCCGCTCCGACGACGCCGACGCGGCAACCGCCCTCACCCCGGCAACCGGCCACAGCGAGGGGGTAACCGTCGCCGTCCTCACCACGGACGTGCGAGGCCGCGACCCCCGCCGCACCGCCGCCATCCGCGACGCGGTCGTCGAGGGCCTGCGCGACGGCACGCTGGTCGCCCCGCACCACCGCACCCGCAACCCCGGCGTCGCCCTGGTCGGCGGCGGCCCCGGCGACCCCGACCTGATCACCGTCCGCGGCCGCCGCCTGCTCGCCGAGGCCGACGTGGTCATCGCCGACCGCCTCGGCCCGCGCGACCTGCTCGCCGAACTCCCGCCGCACGTCGAGGTGATCGATGCCGCGAAGATCCCGTACGGCCGCTTCATGGCCCAGGAAGCGATCAACAACGCCCTGATCGAGCACGCCAAGGCGGGCAAGTCGGTGGTCCGCCTCAAGGGCGGCGACCCGTTCGTCTTCGGCCGCGGCATGGAGGAGGCCCAGGCGCTCGCCGAGGCGGGCATCCCCTGCACGGTCGTGCCCGGCATCTCCAGCTCGATCAGCGTGCCGGGCGCCGCAGGCATCCCGGTCACGCACCGAGGCGTGGCCCACGAGTTCACGGTCGTCAGCGGTCACGTGGCCCCCGACGACGAACGCTCCCTCGTCGACTGGTCGGCCCTCGCCAAGGGCCGCGGCACGCTCGTCGTCCTGATGGGTGTCGACAAGATCGGCGCGATCGCCGCCAAGCTCATCGAGGGCGGCAAGAGCCCCGACACCCCGGTCGCCCTCGTCCAGGAAGGCACCACCGCGACCCAGCGCCGCGTCGATGCCACCCTCGCCACGGTCGCCGAAACCGTCACGAAGGAAGAGGTCCGCCCCCCGGCGGTGATCGTCATCGGCGACGTGGTGGAAGTGGGCCCCACCTCGCAGGCCGACCCCGAAGCCACGGCCTGACCCCCGCCCGCACCTCCGTAACCAGCGGTAACTCAATCCCCGCCGAGCCGTTGGCACCGCACCCAGGACAAGGCAGTATCACCCTGTGGCTGATCTCATCACTGTCGACGACCCCGACGACCCGCGCCTGCGCGACTACACCGGCCTGACCGACGTAGAACTGCGACGCAAGCGCGAACCCGCCGAAGGACTCTTCATCGCCGAGGGCGAGAAGGTGATCAGACGCGCCAAGGACGCCGGTTACGAGATGCGTTCCATGCTGCTCTCGGCCAAGTGGGTCGACGTGATGCGGGACGTCATCGACGAGCTCCCCGCCCCCGTGTACGCGGTCAGCCCGGACCTGGCCGAGAAGGTCACCGGCTACCACGTGCACCGGGGCGCGCTCGCCTCCATGCAGCGCAAGCCGCTGCCCTCGGCCGACGACCTCCTCACCACGGCCCGCCGGGTCGTGGTCATGGAATCGGTCAACGACCACACCAACATCGGCGCGATCTTCCGCTCCGCAGCCGCCCTCGGCATGGACGCGGTCCTGCTCTCCCCGGACTGCGCCGACCCGCTCTACCGCCGCTCGGTGAAGGTCTCCATGGGCGCGGTCTTCTCCGTCCCGTACGCGCGTCTCGAATCCTGGCCCAAGAGCCTGGAGACGGTCCGCGAGGCGGGCTTCAAACTGCTCGCCCTCACCCCGGACGAGAAGGCCTCGACCCTCGACGAGATGGCCCCGCACCGCATGGACCGGGTGGCCCTGATGCTCGGCGCGGAGGGCGACGGCCTGTCCACGCAGGCGCTGGTCGCCGCCGACGAATGGGTGCGCATCCCGATGGCGCACGGCGTCGACTCGCTCAATGTGGGTGCCGCGGCAGCGGTCGCGTTCTACGCGGTGACGGCAGGCCGACCGCAGTCCTGAAGCGGCCCGTGGCCCGGCCGCGTACACCGCTGTTCGGATACGTTCATCCGGATACGTTGCCGGGCTCGCCGGAGCCGGACACCTCGTGCACTCCCTGCCCCGAGGTCAGCCGCCCGAGCCCCTTCGCCGGTCCCTGGCAGCCCTGCGCCGCCGCGATCCCCAGCGCCACGAGCAGCGTCACCACGACGAAGACGATCAGCCGCTGCCGCAATAGCCGCGGATTGGCAGGGATGCGCCGCCCGGTACCGGTCGTACGCGGAGCAGGGCGGCCGTTGGTGGAGCGCGGCGCGGGACGGCTGCCCGAGCGGCCGGTGTTCCTGGGCGCCGGCGGGCGCTGCCCGGGGCGCGAGGCGCTGGGGCGGGACGTACCTGAGGCACTGGGGCGGGACGGCGGCGGAGTGGGCGACTGGGCCCGCCGGGTGCGCTGCGCCGCGTAGTCGTCGGAGCGCTCGGTGTTCCGCTCCTGCGGCTGCTCGCGGCGGGGCGCGGGCGGCCGGGCGTCGGTCAGGCCCTGCGCCTCCCTGGCCGCGATCTCCTTGAGCCGCTGGGAGAGTTGAAGGGTGCTGGGCCGGTCCTCGGGCGTCTTCGCCAGGCAGGCCCGCACCAGCGGCGCCAGCGCGTCCGGCACCCCGTGCAGCTGCGCCTCCTCGTGCACCACGCGATAGAGCATGACCTCGGAACTGCCGTGCCCGAAGGGCGAGTCACCCATCGCGGCGTACGCGAGCGTCGCCCCCAGCGAGAACACATCCGTGGCGGGAGTGACCGCCGCGCCCCGCACCTGCTCCGGCGCGAGGAAGCCGGGTGAGCCGACCGCCGTGCCCACGTGCGTGAGCGTGCTGGCACCGGTCGCCCAGGCGATGCCGAAGTCGATGATGCGCGGACCCTTGGGCGACAGAAGGATGTTCGACGGCTTCAGGTCACGGTGTACGACACCGGCCTCGTGCACGGCGACCAGTCCTTCGGAGAGCGCCGAGCCGACCGCCGCCACCTCGGCCGCGGTCAACGGGCCTTCCTCCGCCACCTTGTCGTGCAGCGAGGGCCCGGGAACGTATTGCGTCGCGAACCACGGCCGGTCCGCCTCGAGATCGGCGGCGACGAGCCGGGCGGTGCATCCGCCGCGAATCCTGCGCGCGGCCGACACCTCACGGGCGAACCGCGACCGGAACTCCTGATCCTCCGCCAGATCCGGCCGGATCACTTTGAGCGCGACCCGCTGCCCGCGCCGGTCGGAGCCCAGATAGACCACGCCCATACCACCGGCGCCCAGCCGTCTGTGCAGCCTGAACGAGCCGACGACACGCGGGTCCTCGCGCCGGAGCCGCATCATCGCCATCCCGTTTCCTGTCGCCCTGTTGCCCTGACCGATTGACGAGCCACAGCTTACGTTTCCGTGCTCGTGCGCGTGCATAGGCCGCGCCTTCGGCGGCCGATCGATTGTCAGTGCCGGGTGGGAGAATTGAAGAGTGGTCAGAAGACCGGGGACGCAGGGCTTTTGAGGGTGTTGGGGTCCTCAACGGTCCGCCGTAGAAGGGGGATTGGGTTCATGAAGGGTGACCGCGTGGAGATAGTCGTGGACGCAGGTGACACGACGCGTACGTACGAGGTGGTGGCAAGCAGGGCGGGCCGCCGGGTGGAGACGGCGGTGCGCAGGGGGGTGGTCGAAGTGAGCGAAGTCACCCGCAGTGGCTCCGTGGTGCGCACGGCACGGTTCATGGCGACCCGGGTGCTCGCGCTGGTGGAGCAACCGGTGCCGCGGGAGGACGCTTCTGAGGTCGCAGCACAGCGACCCCTCCGGGAAGACCCCAAGACCTAGGTCTTCCTCTCCACCCAGGGGAGTACGTCATAGGGGTGGGGGTCATCCTGCGGGAGGCCCGGCATTCAGTACGAAGGCATGACGCCGGGGGAGCCGCCGACCCCTAGATTTGAAGTCAAGCGGCGGGTGCAGCACTCGTCCCCCGAGGTCAGACACCCGCCGCTTGCCAACACGACAGGAGAGGGACCATGGCCGACACGGCATCGCGGACGATGATCCGCACGCAGGGACGCAAGGCATACGCCGCGTTCGGCGGCCGCCCGTCCGGCACCCGGCGACACCCACTGGTGGCGACGATCATGGTTCTTCCCCTGGCGGCTCTGCTCGTGGTCGTCTTCGGCGGCTGGGACGCGGTGGTCGCACAAGCGTCGTCCGTGGGCGTGATGCTGGGGCGCTGAGCGGCGACCCCAGGCCCGGAAGAGCGGTCCGGGCGGGGACATCCGGCCATGAAACCCCGTGGGGACGGGGGTGCGGCGGACGGCAAGAAATGCCCGCGCAGCGGTTTCGCTGCGCGGGCATTGCCATGTCCTGGCCCCGCCGTCAGGTGGGGTTCGCCCACCGGAGCGCAACGGGGGCTCCGGCCCCGGACCCCCGAATCGGCCTTCGGCCTCTGTCCTCAAACGCCGGACGGGCTGAATTGGCCCCGACGGTAGGCTCAGCGGGAGTTTCAGTGACGTACGACCGCAGGGGGAGCCGTGACCACGACGGTCCTGGAGGGACTCAGCGCGAGTGCCCGGGGCGTGGTGCATCGCGGGGCGAAGTCCTGCGACTGCGCGGGCGCCACCGTCCTCGCCGACCGGCACGACGGCACCGTCGTCCGGCACGGGGACATCGTCGCCAAGGCGCACGCCCCCGACGCGGACCGGTCGGAGCTGGCTGTGCGTACGGCGGTCGCCGCGCACCCCGCCCTGGCGGGCATCCTGCTGCCTCCGCTCGCGATCCCGGGGGCGGAACTGCACGGCCGCGCCGTCTCGTTCTGGCCGCACGGCACCCCCGTCGACCCCGAGGCACCCGACGAGGCCCCCTGGGAGCAGGCCGCCACCCTCCTGGCCCGACTGCACCGCACGCCCACCGCCCAACTCCCCGGCCCCGTCCCGCAGATGCGCGGCCCCGTCAAGGCGGCCCTCGCCGTCGCGCGCATGCGCAAGGCGGGCCCGCACCCCGCCGCCGCCCCCGTCGAGGGGGCCTGGTCGACGCTGCCGGCCTGGGCCCGCGCCGAGGCCCCGATGCCGCACGCCACCACCCTGTGCCACGGCGACCTCCACCTGGGCCAGCTGGTTCGCCACCCGACCCCCGGCGGAGCCTGGCTCCTGATCGACGTGGACGACCTGGGCCTCGGCGCCCCGGCCTGGGACCTGGCCCGCCCCGCCGCCTGGTACGCGGCGGGCCTCCTCGACCCGGACGCCTGGACCCGCTTCCTCGGCGCGTACCGCGCGGCCGGCGGCCCCGCGGTGCCCGCCGACGGGGACCCCTGGCCGGCCCTCGACACCGCCGCGCAGGCGCTGACCGTACAGACCGCGGCCCTCGCGATCGCCAAGTCCCGGGCCGAGTCCCGTGAGCTGGACGACGTGGAGCTGGCCGTGGTGCACGCCTGTGACCGTATTGCGGCACTCCCACCGCAGTTGGCGCCCGGTGCCCCCAAGTAGGGTGCGAGGGAACGAAGCCGGGCACAGATCCCGGTGAAGGCGTACCGACCGGCGAGGAGTTGAGCCGAAGATGCAGTGTCCCAAGTGCCGAGCACCGATGCAGACGTACAACCGCAACGGCGTCCAGATCGAGCAGTGCAGCGGCTGCCGAGGGATATTCCTGGACTACGGCGAGCTCGAGTCGCTGACCCGGCTCGAGGGGCAGTGGCAGCAGCAGGCCCCGCCGCCGCCCGGCCCGCAGGCGTACCCTGCCGCCCCGGCCCCGCAGGCCTACCCGGCCGCCCCGGCCCCCGCCTGGGGCTCGCCGCAGCACGGCGGCGGCCACTATGGCCACGGCCACCGGCAGAAGAGCTTCGGCCGGATGCTTTTCTCCTCCTGAGCCGCTCGCCTGAGCACGCAGAAGCCCCCGGCCGAAAGGCCGGGGGCTTCAGTGCTGGTGCGCGATACTGGGATTGAACCAGTGACCTCTTCCGTGTCAGGGAAGCGCTCTCCCGCTGAGCTAATCGCGCGGGGATCGAAGTGCGAACTCCGGTACTGCGGTGGTGCGAACTGCGTGCGCGATACTGGGATTGAACCAGTGACCTCTTCCGTGTCAGGGAAGCGCTCTCCCGCTGAGCTAATCGCGCGGGGATCCTTGCGGACCAGATCTTCAGTTGTCTTGCGTGCGCGATACTGGGATTGAACCAGTGACCTCTTCCGTGTCAGGGAAGCGCTCTCCCGCTGAGCTAATCGCGCTTGGAGGTGGAGACGGGATTTGAACCCGTGTAGACGGCTTTGCAGGCCGTTGCCTCGCCTCTCGGCCACTCCACCAGGAGCGTAGGGGTTCGGGAAGATCCCCCACATCCTGAGCGGACGACCAGGTTCGAACTGGCGACCTCAACCTTGGCAAGGTTGCGCTCTACCAACTGAGCTACGTCCGCTTGTCCGTCCGGCCCGCTTCCGCGTCCCGGCGACGTGTTGAACTCTAGCGGATTCCGGGGCCAGCACAAAAACGCGTTTACGCAGCGTGCTGAGCTGACACCGGCCCAGGGCGGCCTCCTGACACCGGCCATAGACTCACAGCCGTGCACGACCTAGCTCCCATGGCGCGCTTCGGCGGCCTCGTCGCCACCGATCTGTGCGATGTCACCAGCGATCCCGCCGCCCTGGACTCCACCGGCTTCTGGGCGGTCACGGCGGACTTCGAGGGCCGCCTCGTCTGCGCCCGCTTCGGCGACGTACGCAAGGCCCCGGTTCCCGAGCCCACGCCCGGGCAGTGGCGCGGACCTGCGCAGCATGACTGGACGACATCGCTCGACCACACCGCGTACACCTCGGGCGTACGACGGATCCGCGAGCACATCGCGGCCGGCGAGGTCTACCAGGCCAACCTCTGCCGGGTGCTGTCCGCGCCCATCGGCGAAGGCGCCGACGTGGACGCCCTGACGGCGCTGCTCGCCCGCGGCAACCCCGCTCCCTACGCGGGGACCATCCGGCTGCCGGGCCACGGCGTGGAGATCGCCACGGCCTCGCCGGAGCTGTTCCTCCGCCGCGACGGGCGGGTCGTCGAGTCGGGGCCGATCAAGGGGACCGGGCGGACCGAGGCGGATCTCCTGGACAAGGACCACGCCGAGAACGTGATGATCGTGGACCTGGTCCGCAACGACCTCGGCCGGGTCTGCGCCACCGGATCCGTGACCGTGCCCGACCTCTGCGTGGTGGAGAAGCACCCCGGCCTGGTCCACCTCGTGTCCACGGTGCGCGGCGAGCTCGCCGACGGCGCCGGCTGGCCCGAACTCCTTGCCGCGACGTTCCCGCCCGGGTCCGTCACCGGCGCCCCTAAGTCCAGCGCGCTCAGGATCATCGAGGCGCTGGAGACGGCGCCGCGCGGTCCGTACTGCGGCGGCATCGGCTGGGTCGACGCGGACCGGGGGGCTGCGGAGCTGGCCGTGGGCATTCGTACGTTCTGGATCGACCGGGACGCGGGCGCCTTGCGGTTCGGCACCGGCGCGGGCATCACCTGGGGCTCGGACCCCGAGCGGGAGTGGCAGGAGACCGAGCTCAAGGCGGCCCGGCTGCTCGCGGTAGCGTCGGGGACGTACGACCCGACGAGAGGGAACGGCACGTGAAGATCTGGCTCAATGGCGGGCTGCGGGACGAGGACGCGGCCCGGGTCTCCGTCTTCGACCACGGCCTGACGGTGGGTGACGGGCTCTTCGAGACGCTCAAGGCGGTCGACGGCAGCCCCTTCGCGCTCACCCGCCACCTCGACCGTCTGACCCGCTCGGCGCGCGGCCTCGGCCTGCCCGAACCGGACCTGGACGAGATCCGCCGGGCCTGCGCCGCCGTGCTCGAGGCCAACCCGCTCGCGTACGGCCGCCTGCGCATCACCCTCACCGGCGGCCTCTCGCCGCTCGGCTCGGACCGCGGCGAGGCGCCGCCCACGCTGATCGTCGCGCTCGGCGAGGCGACGCGGCGGCCGGACAGCACGGCCGTGATCACCGTGCCCTGGACGCGCAACGAGCGCAGCGCGATCGCCGGCCTCAAGACCACGTCGTACGCGGAGAACGTCGTCGCGCTCGCCCGTGCCCGCGAACGGGGCGCCAGTGAGGCCCTGTTCGGCAACACCGTGGGGCAGCTGTGCGAGGGCACGGGCTCCAACGTCTTCGTCGTGCTCGACGGCGAACTGCACACGCCGCCGCTCGCCTCCGGCTGCCTCGCGGGCATCACCCGCGCGCTCACCGTGGAATGGACGGGCGCCCACGAGACGGACCTGCCGCTCGACGTGCTCGACCGCGCCGAAGAGGTCTTCGTGACGTCCTCGCTGCGCGACATCCAGCCCGTGCACCGCGTCGACTCCCGCGAACTGCCGGGCACGCCCGGCCCGGTCACCACGAAGGCCATGCGGACCTTCGAGGAGCGTGCCGCCGCGGACATCGACCCGTAACCCGTGCTTCCGGGCCCCCAATCAGGATGACGGGACGCCCCGCAGCGGGTAGAAAGCCCGTGATGACGACGACCCTGCGGCCGACCGGGCCGATACAGCGCGAAGCGGGCGAGGTGCGCTCCCGCCCCTACCAGGTGTGCGTGAACAGCCGCCCCGTCGGCACCACCGTGCTCGCCACGCATCCCGTGTTCGGCCCGACGGTCGGCCAGATCCGCACGCTGGCCATCGACGAGCCCGACCGCAGGCGCGGCCGGGGGACCGTCGCCGCGCTCGCCGCCGAGGAGGTCCTGCGCGGCTGGGGCTGCAAGCGGGTCGAAGTGGCCGTGCCCGCGGACGCCACGGCCGCGCTGTCCCTCGGCACGGCGCTCGGCTACGTCGAGCGCAACCGCCACATGGCCAAGCCCCTCGGCGAGCGGCCGCCGTCCCTGCCTCCGGGCAGCGTGGGACGGCCGATGACCGAGCCGGAGTACGCGACCTGGCTGGCACAAGGGAAGGTCGCGTACGCCCAGGACTGGATCGAGCGAGGCGTCCCGGAGGCCGAGGCGCACGCCAAGTCCGAGGCGGACCATGCGAGTTCACTGCCCAACGGGCTGCGGACGCCGGGAGTCGTGTTCCGTGTCCTCGAGCACGCCGGCGCGGCCGTGGGCACGCTGTGGGTGTCGATGCGGGACGACGGTGCGTACGTGTACGACGTGCTCGTCGGCGAGGAACACCGGGGCCGGGGCCACGGCCGCACCCTGATGCTCCTCGCCGAGACCGAGGCCCGCACGGGGGGCGCGGACCGGATCGGCCTCAACGTCTTCGCCGGGAACACTCCGGCGCTGCGCCTGTACGAGTCGCTCGGCTACCGGCCGGTGACGTACTTCCTGTACAAGTCGCTGCTCTGAAGCGCCGGGCTTCCTGAAGTCCTGAGCTCAGCCCTGTTCGGCGAGCAGCCGGTCCGCGATCTGCTCGATGCGCTCGCGCAGACCGTCCTGGCTCTTGCCGCCGTCAAGGCGCTCGCCGTCGATGACGTAGGTCGGCGTGCCGGTGACGCCGATCGCCTTGCCCTCGGCGTGGTCGGCGTCCACGATCAGGATGTGCCGGCCGTCGATCAGGGCGGTGTCGAACTCCTCGGCGTCCAGGCCGAGCGCGCGGGCCGTATCGACCAGGAACGGCTCGCCCTGCTTGTCGAGTTCTTCCACGCGCCCGAGCACGGCCTCCACGAACGGCCAGCCCTGCCCCTGCTCGGCGGCCTCCTCTGCGGCCTGTGCGGCGGCGAAGGAGTGCTTGTGCTTCTCGAGGGGGAAGTGCCGCAGCCGCGGCTCGATCCGGTCGCCGTACCGGGCGCGCAGCGCGCGTACGTCGTCCAGGGCGGTGCGGCAGTCGGGGCACTGGAGCTCGCACCAGATGTCGAGGACGACGGGGCGGGCAGGGCCTGAGGGGGTGGAGTCGCTCATGGGCCCAGTCTCCCAGCCGCCGGGGCCCGGTCCCAACCCGGACCTGGGGAGGAGCCGAACCCGGACTTCTCCCTGAGGTCGCACCGGATCGTGGCCGCGGGCCGCCCGGACGGTGCAGGATGGAAGGGACGTATTCCCCGAGGCACCCCACCGCTGGAGGACCGGATGCTTGCCGAGACCGTCTGTTCCGCTGTGTCCGCGGCGGGCCTGGGCATCGCCGCGATCACCGCCTACCGCAAGCGCTTCTTGGCCGCGACGCGCATCGCGGCGTACTCCCTCGTCCCGGTCGGTCTCGTCATGACGGGCGTGGTCGAGTGGGTCACGGACCTGGTCTTCAAGCCCAGCACCTGGGTGGGCTTCGGAGTGCTCGGGATCGCTTGGGTGCTCTTCATGACCAGTCGGGCCGTGGAGCGACGCACGGGCGGCACCCGCAAGGAGCGCAAGGAGGCCCGGGCGGCTCAGCGCGAGGCGGTCGCCCCTACCGCGTCCGCGCCGTCCTTGGGCGCGGGCCGCTCGCCCTCGCCGACGGCGGCAAGGCCGAAGGCAGCCGCGCCCTCGGAGGACTTTTCCGACATCGAAGCCATCCTGAAGAAGCACGGAATCTAGGCCGCCCCGGTACGAGGGCAGGTCGGCAAGGTCCCGCTCACAGCAGCAGAAGATCGTGCACGGCTGCCGCGAGCAGCAGACAGCCGATCACCCCGAGGAAGATCATCAGGGGTGGTTGGGAGAGCGCGAAGAGGCAGCCGCGCGGTTCGGGCGTCGTGGGCGTGGTGGGCGCGGCCGTGGGTGCGGGGGCCTGCCCCGGTGAAGTGTCCTGCATCTCGGGGCGATGATGACGCAGCCGGGCCATCGCCAGCGACCAACACGCCCACTATCGGCGGGAGTTCGCTGAATCCCGTGCATTGCGTGCCCAACCCGTGCCCTGCTCTCGGGACGGGGCAGGATCAGCGTGTGGCTTCCTTGCGGCGGGCCCGGTAGGCCGCCACGTGCAGCCGGTTTCCGCAGGTCCGGCTGTCGCAGTAGCGCCGGGAGCGATTGCGCGAGAGATCGACGAAGGCCCGCCGGCAGTCCGGCGCCTCACACCGCCGCAGCCGCTCCTGCTCACCGGCGACCACGAAGAAGGCCAGCGCCATTCCGCAGTCGGCCGCCAGGTGGTCCGCGACGGAGGCGCCCGGTGCGAAGTAGTGCACATGCCAGTCGTAGCCGTCGTGATCGGTGAGCCGCGGTGTCGTGCCGGCCGCCGCCACCAGCTCATTGATCAACTGTGCGGCCGCCCGCGGCTCCGCGGCCGCGAAGACTTCGGCGAACAGCCCGCGCACCCGGCGCACCGCCGGCAGGTCGTGCTCCGACAGCACGCCCACGTCGCTGATGTCGTTCCGCAGCACGAACTCCCGCAGACCCGCGACGTCGGCAAGGCCGTCCGCCTTGTCGGCGTCCGCCGCGGAGTTCACCAGATCGACCACGGCGTCCAGCGCGCACCGGGTGTCATGGGTGATCAGCACGATTTGCTCCCTGGCCGGACGACGGTCGGTCGGGCGTTCGCCCGGCGGGCCTGCGCCCGCCTCTGGGGCCCGATGCTAGCCGCTCGCCCCGCGCACGCACCGGCGCCGTCCCCGCAGAATGGACCCTGCGGCGACGGCGCCGGTGACTGTATGCGATTGGTCCAGCAGTTGTTGTGCCGTTCTCCAGCGCTCATTGAGCCGCTGTCATGGCCCGCGCCGTCGCCCCGAGTCGGACGGCGTCGGGCTGTTCTCGGGTCGGCCGACCTCGCTCAGCTTTCGGCCAGGATGTGCGACAGCTCCGTATCGAGGTCGAAGTGACGGTGCTCGGTGCCGGGTGGCACGGCGGCGTCCGTCCGCTTCAGGAAGGACTCCAGGGCCCGCGCCGGGGCTTCGAGCAGGGCTTCGCCCTCCGGGGAGCTCAGGGCGATGCATACGACGCCCTGACCGTGACTGCGGGACGGCCAGACACGGACGTCACCGGTGCCGGTAGGCCGGTGCAGGCCTTCGGCGAGGAGATCGCGGGCGAAAACCCACTCGACGGTCTCCTCCGCTCCGGTGTGGAAGGTTGCGTGCACGGCATAGGGATCGGCCGTGTCATACCGCAGTCCTGCGGGTACAGGCAGTGAGGACTCGCTCGACACAACGAGGCGCAGGTGCAGCTCGCAGCTGACCGTGGTGTTCATAAGCGCCAGGGCCTTTCGCTCAGTGTGCGCTCGGGGATTCGCACGTCGGCGAAATCGACATGCCACCTACGGTGCCGTTGTAAACCCCTCTGAGGGATTTGGGGGAGTTTATGTCGCTCATACGGCCGACTGTGCGCTTTGGGCGTGCGTCCATTCCGGTGAACCGTTTCTCTCCGGTAATGTCAGGCCGTATGAATACGGGGAGTGACGAGCGGAATGAGGCCGTCGCAGCGGCTGAGCCGTCGGAATCGGAAACGAAGATCGAGAAGGTCGATGCGGAGCTCGGTTCGCGGGCGCCGGAGTTCATCCAGGCGCGCAGGGCCCTCCACCTGAGCTGGCAGGTCGGCGTCTTCATAGTCGGCTTCGCGGTGGTGGGCGCGGGCATCGTCATGCTGCCGTTGCCGGGGCCGGGCTGGCTCGTGATCTTCGGTGGCATGGCGATCTGGGCGACCGAGTTCGTCTGGGCGCAGCTGGTGCTGCGCTGGACCAAGCGCAAGGTGACCGAGGCGACGCAGCGGGCCCTGGATCCGCGGGTGCGCCGCCGGAACATCATCCTGACCACCATCGGTCTGGTGATCGTCGCCGCTCTGGTCGGTGTCTACGTGTGGAAGTTCGGCATCGTGATGCCGTGGAAGATCGACGAGTGACGACTCGTCGAGACACGTCGGCCGATGGGCGGCTGACCTGGGGGAGGCTGGTCGGGGGCACCCACTGACATGCGGTAATGTTCTCCGTGCCGCAGGGGCGATTAGCTCAGTGGGAGAGCACTTCGTTCACACCGAAGGGGTCACTGGTTCGAACCCAGTATCGCCCACCCTGAAGCGAAGGTCCGTGAGACTCCGAGTCTCACGGACCTTCGTCGTTTCCGGGTCCGGCGTTGAGGGCGATACGACGGCTCAGTGCATGCGCCCCAGCACGTCCCGCATCCTGCGGGCATCGCGCAGACGCTGCTCGTACGTCGCCCCCACGGCGAGCAGCAACAGGCCGGCCAGCGCCATCGGCAGCCACCGCGGCAGCGCCCCGACCACCTGCACCACGTACGGCGCCAGCTCGTGCAGCGCGTCCAGGGCGAGCACCGCGGAGCCGAGCGCCAGCGGGGCCTGCAGCCGGTGGTGGGACCCGGCCAGCGTGAGCAGCAGGGCGGCCGCGCCCAGCAGGAGCGGACGGAGCCAGTGCGTGTCGCCCCAGGCGGCGAGCAAGCTCGGCAGGAGCGTTGCCGCGAGCCCTGGGGCGTAGGCCGTCCAGGAGGAGGTCTCCGGGGCCCGGCGCCTGCGCAGTGCGCCGATGAACAGGGCGGGGACGGTCACGGGGAGGGTGTACGCCTCCGGGCTGCCGATGTCCCAGGCCGCGAGCCGGACCCAGGAGGCGGCCACGAACAGGGCGCCGGAGACGTACATGACCTGGCGCCGCTCGGGGCGCAGGGCCGTTCCCGCCGCGATGACCCCGACCAGGGCCAGGACCAGGGCGAGCATCGGGGCGTCGAGGCCCGCGAGACCGATGGCGAGCGCCGCGGCCGCGGCGCCGGACAGCTCGACCGGCAGGCCCGCGGCGCGGCCCGTCAGGCGCGCGCCGAGCAGGGCCGTCGCGGCGGGGACCGCCAGGACGGTCAACGCGATCCCGTGGGCCGGGAGTTCGAGGGCCGCGGGCACCGCCACGGCGAGCGCGGTGGCGTAGCCCACGGCGACGCAGGCCGGTACGGCGCGGCGTGCGCCCTCGGCGTACAGCCATGCGGCTCCCGCGTACGCGGCCAGCAGGACGCCGAACACCGCGAAGGTCGCCGGGCGGGTGGCGAGGGCGAGGCAGGACGCGGTCAGCGTGGATGCCAGGCCGCAGGCCAGCGCGGTGCCGGACTGGGCAGTGCCGGACAGCCGGACGGCTGCCGCGAGGGCGAGCGCGGCGAGCGTCAGGTGGAGGGACAGCCCGGCCGCGTACGGGAGTTGGAGGGACGCGGGCAGCGTGGTCGCGGACGACCAGAGCAGGGCCAGCGCCCCGCAGGCGGCCGGTGTGCGCCAGGCCGGGCCCGGTGGGATCAGGCGGTGTGCGGCGAGCAGGGTGCCCGCGACGGTGAGCAGGGTGACCGGGACCGCGAGGCCGGGGACGCCCGCCACCTCGGCGTGCGTGAGTTCCGGGGAGCCGGACCAGACCTGGCCGAGCCAAGTGGTCGGTTCCAGCAGGGACATGGCGGCCGTGGGCAGCGCCCACAGCAGTGCCGCGCCCGTCACCGCACCCGCGGCGCAGACCAGGCCGGGGCGAAGCGGACGCGGCAGTGCGGTGAGGGCCAGGGCCAACACCGCGATGCCGCACAGGAGATAGCCGGGGACGAGCCATGACGGGTCGAGGACCGTCCGCAGTACGCCGCCGACCGCCGCCACACCGGAGAGGCCGGCCAGCGCGCCGCACCAGGTCGACAAGTCGGCACGACCGGCCCGCCAGGCCGCGTGCAGCGCGATCGCGGTGGCAAGCAACAGCAGCACCCCGGCCCGCGCCGCGGCGTCCGGCCCCTGCGCCGTGACGGAGAGACCCGCCGCGCTCGCCGTGCCCCAGCCGCCCAGGGCCACGGCACCGGCGAACGCCACGACGCGCACCGGCAGCGGCCGCGCCCACAGCGCGACGAAGGTGTCCCCGGCGGCCGTGACCAGCAGCACGGCGATCAGCGTGCGCGGACCCGCGCCGTCCGCCAGGCCCCACAGGAGGAGCGGAAGTTGAGCCGCTGCGACGGCCACCGGTAGCGGCAGCCGCAGATCGCTCATGACCAGGCCGTACGCAACCCACAGGCCGGCCAGGACGGCGGATGCCGCCGCCGCGTAGCCCACGGCGTCGGCCTCAGGAAGTGCCACGCGGTGGAGCGCGTACGCGTCGAGGACCATCAGCGCGAGGCCGAGCGCGGCAACCGTCTCCGCCGTCGACCGCAGGCCGCGGCGCAGCAGCAGCGCCGGGACACCGAGCGCGGCAACCGTCACCGCGCCGAGCACCGCCGAACGGCCGCCGATCCCCAAGTGGCCCCAGCTGACCACCGTGAACGCGATCGCGGCGATCGTCAGCAGGATTCCGCCGAGCGTGAGCAGCACGTTCTGCACGTTGGGCGGCGTGCCCGGCGTGGGCTGTGCGTGCGGGGGAGCGGCGAACGGCGGACGCGGCGGGGTGGGACCGGCGGCCTGTGCCCGCAGCGCGCCGAGCAGCCAGGCCCGGCGGTGGAGCAACTGGGCGCGGCGGGCGTCGAGTCGGGCCAGCTCGTGGTCGAGGATCCGGAGTTCCTCGGCCGGTGGCGGGAAGGTCGTCATGCTGCCGAGTGTGGTCCCGGTCATGCCGCCGGACATGAGCCGGCCTACTCAGATCGGCCTGAGTACCGGTGCGACCCGGCACACTGACGACCATGGACTGGTGCCACTACCGCTTCCGCAGTGTCTGGGACCTGCCCGCGAACCCGGACGCCGTCTTCGCCGCCCTCGAACGCGTCGAGGACTATCCGTCGTGGTGGCCGCAGGTCCGCGAGACCGCGCGCCACGACGAGCGCAGCGGCTTCGTCCGCATCCGCTCCTTCCTGCCCTACGACTTGGTCGTGACCGTCCGGGAGCAGGTGCACGATCCGGCGGCGGGGGTGCTGGAAGTGGCGGCCACCGGCGATCTCGACGGCTGGGCGCGCTGGACGATCGGCGCCTTCAACGGCGGTGCGCGTGCCGTGTACGAGCAGGAGGTGGACGTGCGGCGCCCGCTGATGCGACGCCTCGCCGTGCCCGGGCGGCCGGTGTTCCTGCTCAACCACGCGCTGATGATGCGCAGCGGGAGGCGTGGCCTGCTCCGGTACCTGCACCGGGCCTGAACGGCGTTTGAATCGGGTTTGAAGGAAAGCCGCCGGGACCTGTATTGTTCGGTGCGTTCCCGGGCGATTAGCTCAGTGGGAGAGCACTTCGTTCACACCGAAGGGGTCACTGGTTCGAACCCAGTATCGCCCACCTGGGAAAGGCCGGTCCGTCACTGACGGACCGGCTTTTTTTGTGCGCGCGTACGTCCACGTCGGTCGCTGCGCGTACGTGGACGGGTCAGGCCGCCGCCGGCAGGTCGGGCCGCAGCGGCCACGCCGGGTCGACCGCCTCGGGGGTGCCGCTGCGGGCGAACCACGCCTGCAGGCCCCGCGCCTGGGCCGCGTGCCACACCGCCTGCAGCGTGTGCAGCTCGGCCGGGGTCAGCCGGTCCAGGCGGGACGCGAAACGACGCCCGATGGCCCGTACGAGATCGAGCGACGCCTGGGCGTCGGCGGCCGCGTCATGTGCGCCGGTCAGCTCCACGCCGTAGTGCTCGCACAGATCCGTCAGGGTGCGACGGCCCTTGCGGTAGCGGTCCAGGTGCTTGTCGAGGACGCGCGGATCCACCACGCACAGCGGATGGTTCTCCAGGTAGTTCGCGAGCGACGAGGCACGGTGGCGGCGCAACTCGCGGTCCAGGAGCGTCAGATCGAACGGCGCGTTCATGATGACGAGCGGCCGGCCGGTGGCGCTGAGATCGGCCAGTTCCCTGCCTATCTCCTCCACCACGGGAGCCGGCCAGCGGCCGTTGCGCTGCAGGTGGTCGTCCGTCAGGCCATGGATCTCGGTGGCCCCGGCCGGCACCGGAATGCCCGGATTCACCAGCCAGCGGCTGACGCGCGGCCGGCCGCCCGTGCAGTCCTGGACGATGATCGCGGCGGACACGATGCGGTCGTGCTCGACGTCCACGCCGGTGGTCTCGGTATCGAATGCGGCCAGGGGTCCCTCGTACCAGCTGGTCATGGTGATGCAACTCCTCGTTCACTACCGGCAGATGAACTTCGATCCCCTGCCCCAGCTGGTGATACCCGGGCCGTTTGCGCACTACGCCGACCGGTGACAACACAGGTGACGGGACGTCGAGTTGGGCGGGCCGTCGCGGGGAATCATCGATCGCATTCCGTCACGTACGAGGAATTGCCAAGCCCGGAAGGCTTGTTCGCCATGGCGCTCGCGCAGCCCGAACAGGGTGGGCTGCTGCCCGAGCGGATCGCACCGCTGCGCGGCACACTCGCCACCACCGCCTGTATGGAGACCCTTCAGGTGGGATATCTGCATGCCGTGGCGGCCGCGGCGGGATGTTCGCTCTCGCAGCCCTTTCCGGACAACGGCATCGACTGGCACGTCAGCCACAGCGCTTCCGGGCACACGGTCGACGACGAAGTCACCGTGAAAGTGCAGCTCAAGTGCACCTACCAGATACCGCCGAACCCCCCGGGGCCCGCCTTCTCCTTCACGCTGGACAACGCGCATCTGGTGAAGCTGGCCCGGACTCCGGTCTCGGTGCACAAGATCCTGGTCGTGATGCTGGTGCCGCGGTCGCCGGACGACTGGCTGCGCGCGAGTCACGACCGGCTCGATCTGCGGCACTGCTGCTACTGGACCAACCTGGCCGGACACCCGGTGCGGGGACGGCACCGGACCACCGTGCGGATGTCGACCGCCCGGATCTTCGACGACCGGGCGCTCTGCGAGATCATGACGCGCGTCGGGACGGGAGGGAGACCCTGATGCAGCACCGCCCGATCGACGAACCCCTGCGGCCGCACCCGGTGGAGGACGCCTCCTCCTGGGCCGCCGTGAGCCCTGAACCTACGCGGGTAGACCCCGCCGTCCTCGGCGCGCTGCTCGACCGGCACGGCTGGCGGCGGCGCGGCGGCGCGGCCGGGCGCTATGCGCGCTGGACGCCGCCCGGCGGGGCGATCGGCACCAGCCTGCTGGTGCCGGAGAGCCGCGCCTTCCCCGACAGCGACGACCTGCTCGGCGAGGCGCTGCTCGCCCTGTCCCGCAGTGCGGCGCCGTCCGCGCGCGAGGTGTTGGTGGGCCTCGCCGTGCCCAGCGACGAGATCCGCTGGGAGCGCGATGTGCCGCAGGGGCCCGCGGGGGCGGCGGCGTGGACCGTGGAGGAACAGCTGCGCTCCGCCGTACGTCAGATGCTGCTCGCCGGGGCGCTCGCGGTGCGCGGGCGGGCCGGGTACTACGGGGCACGGCATCGGCGTCCCGCCGCGGCGGCCCTGGCGAACGTGCTGGTGGGCCCCGCGCCGAACGGGCGGCATCTGACCGCCTTCGTGCCGGTGGAGGGCGGGCGGCCGCTGGTGGTGCGGCTCTCGCAGGCGCTGTACGCGGCCCGGGAGGCGGTCGACTACCAGCGGGCGACCGGCGGGATGGACGCCTTCGACTCGGCGGTCGAGGCGGGGGTGAGCCATGAGCTGATCGAGGCCCTTGTCGCCCTGGTGCGCGGGACCGAGGGGGCCCGCGTCGAGGTGGCCTGGGCGCCGGCGGCGGGGGTGCCCGAGGGGTGTGCGCCGCGGCCCGAGGTGGTCGAGTTCTCGGCGGGCGACCTTGCGGTGCTGCGCGAGGCGAGCGCGCGCTACCGGCACTCGGAGCCCTCGATGCCGGTACGGCTGACCGGAACCGTGGTGCGGATGCGCCGGCAGGGGCCGCGGGGGAGCGGGGCGGTGCGGATGCGGGTCATCGCCGGGGCGGATGTGCCGCACGTACGGATGACCCTCGACGAGGAGGCGTACCGGATAGCGGGCAGTGCGCATCTGGTCGGGCTGCCGATCCGGGTGTACGGGCGCTTGGAGAGCAGGGGCGGGTTCCGGCGGCTGACGGGGGCGTCCGAGGTGATGCCGGTGCAGGTGGACGAGGCGGAGCGGGACCGGATGATGAAGTCGTTGCAGGACAACCTGGACTTCTTCGAGGAGGCCTGCAGCGGGGAGGACGGGAGCTGCGAGTAGGGCCCCGGTTAACCGTTTCGCGAACGGCGTGGTCGGCTCGGTACGATTCCTCCTGCGTGCGCACGTGTGAGGCGACGCATTCACCTTCAGGCAGGAGAGACCGGTGTCAGACGTCCGTGTGATCATCCATCGCGATTCCGAGCGGGAAGAGCGCGTGGTGACGACGGGGACTACGGCAGCCGAGCTCTTCGCCGGCGAGCGCACCATCGTCGCCGCGCGCATCGCGGGCGAGCTGAAGGACCTCGCGTACGAGGTGCGGGACGGCGAGGAGGTGGAGCCCGTCGAGATTTCGTCGGAAGACGGTCTCAACATCCTGCGCCACTCCACCGCGCATGTGATGGCGCAGGCCGTGCAGGAGCTGTTCCCCGAGGCGAAGCTGGGCATCGGCCCGCCGGTGCGGGACGGGTTCTACTACGACTTCGACGTCGAGAAGCCCTTCACCCCGGAGGACCTCAAGGCCGTCGAGAAGAAGATGCAGGAGATCCAGAAGCGCGGGCAGCGCTTCTCGCGCCGTGTCACCACCGACGACGACGCCCGGGTCGAGCTGGCCGACGAGCCGTACAAGCTGGAGCTCATCGGCCTCAAGGGCAACGCCGCCCAGGCCGCCGACGGCGCGGACGCGGAGGTCGGCGCCGGCGAGCTGACCATCTACGACAACCTCGACGCCAAGACCGGCGAACTGTGCTGGAAGGACCTCTGCCGAGGCCCGCACCTGCCCACCACCCGGAACATCCCGGCGTTCAAGCTGATGCGCTCGGGCGGCGCGTACTGGCGCGGCAGCGAGAAGAACCCCATGCTGCAGCGCATCTACGGCACCGCCTGGCCGACCAAGGAGGAGCTCAAGGCGCACCTCGAGTTCCTGGTCGAGGCCGAGAAGCGCGACCACCGCAAGCTCGGTGCCGAGCTCGACCTGTTCTCCATTCCGGAGGAGCTGGGCTCGGGTCTCGCGGTCTTCCACCCCAAGGGCGGCATCGTCCGGCGGGAGATGGAGGCGTACTCGCGCCAGAAGCACGAGGACGCGGACTACGAGTTCGTGAACACCCCGCACATCACGAAGGAAGAGCTCTTCGTGACCTCGGGGCACCTGCCGCACTACGGCGAGGGCATGTTCCCTCCCCTGGAGTTCGACGGGCAGAACTACCGCCTCAAGGCGATGAACTGCCCCATGCACAACCTGATCTTCAAGGCGCGCGGCCGCTCCTACCGTGAACTGCCGCTGCGGCTCTTCGAGTTCGGCACGGTGTACCGGTACGAGAAGTCGGGCGTGGTGCACGGTCTGACCCGGGCCCGCGGCTTCACCCAGGACGACTCGCACATCTACTGCACCAAGGAGCAGATGCCGCAGGAGCTCGACTCGCTCCTGACCTTCGTGCTCGACCTGCTGCGCGACTACGGCCTGGACGACTTCGAGCTGGAGCTGTCCACCCGCGACCCGGAGTCGGACAAGTTCATCGGCTCCGACGAGGTCTGGGAGGAGGCCACCGAGGCGCTGCGCCAGGCGGCCGAGAAGCAGAACCTTCCGCTGGTGCCGGACCCGGGCGGCGCCGCGTTCTACGGGCCGAAGATCTCGGTGCAGGCCAAGGACGCGATCGGGCGGTCCTGGCAGATGTCGACCATCCAGGTCGACTTCAACCAGCCCGAGCGGTTCGGCCTGGAGTACACCGCGTCGGACGGCTCCAAGCAGCAGCCGGTCATGATCCACCGTGCGCTCTTCGGTTCCATCGAGCGCTTCTTCGCGGTGCTGCTCGAGCACTACGCGGGCGCCTTCCCGGCCTGGCTCGCCCCCGTGCAGGCCACCGGCATCCCGATCGGTGACGCGCACATCCCCTACCTGCAGGAGTTCGCCGCCAAGGCGAAGAAGCAGGGCCTGCGGGTCGAGGTGGACGCCTCCTCGGACCGTATGCAGAAGAAGATCCGGAACGCGCAGAAGCAGAAGGTGCCGTTCATGATCATCGCGGGCGACGAGGACATGGCGGCCGGCGCCGTCTCCTTCCGCTACCGCGACGGTTCGCAGGAGAACGGCATTCCGGTCGACGACGCCCTCGCGAAGATCGCGAAGGTCGTCGAGGACCGCGCTCAGGTCTGAGCGAATTCGTAAGCACTGGCCCCCGAGGTGTTCACCTCGGGGGCCTTTGCATGGTCGGGCGAGGTGAAGTCATATGCTGCTCAACATGACGATTGAGCCGGAGCAGCAGATCGGAGTGGGGACGCAGGACGCGTTCCAGCGCCTGTGGACCCCGCACCGGATGGCGTACATCCAAGGGGAGAACAAGCCCAGCGGTCCCGGGGCCGACGACGGCTGTCCCTTCTGCTCCATCCCGGCCATGTCCGACGAGGACGGCCTGGTCATCGCGCGCGGGCAGCACGTGTACGCGGTGCTCAACCTGTACCCGTACAACGGCGGCCACCTGATGGTCGTGCCCTACCGCCATGTCGCGGACTACACCGAGCTGACCGGCCCCGAGACCATTGAGCTCGGCGAGCTCACCAAGCAGGCGATGTCCGCGCTGCGGACGGCGTCCGGCGCCCACGGCTTCAACATCGGCATGAACCAGGGCACGGTGGCCGGCGCCGGCATCGCCGCGCATCTGCACCAGCACATCGTGCCGCGCTGGGGCGGCGACACCAACTTCATGCCGGTCGTCGGCCACACCAAGGTGCTGCCCCAACTCCTCGCGGACACCCGCAAGATGCTGGCGGACGCCTGGCCGGTGGCGTAGCTCCTGATCGGGCCCGCTGAGGGGAGCGCCCCGCAGGGGCGCGGGGAACTGCGCGCCCAGCCCCCACCGGCCTGCAGATGACGCACTACGAGCCGGCGCCGCACCAGCCTGCCTGCGCCTGCAGAGGACACCTGCCGGCCTGCGCAGCAACTACGCGTCGTAGACGTCCGCCTTCCTCGGCGTGGGGTCCTGCACCAGACCGCTGAGGATGAGCGAGCGGTTGCCGAACTTGGCGGTGTCCACGCCGTTCTCCTCGAGCACCTTCATGGCCGAGGCGTGCACCACGCGCAGGACCGGAGTGGCCGCGCGCAGCGCGTCGTCCGCCATGAAGCGGTGCCGCCACGGCTTGTCGGCCCACGCGTGCCGCAGCCCGAACGGCTCGGGCAGCACCAGCTTGCCGCCCAGGAAGTCCAGGATCGGCGGATACCAGGTGAAGGGCGCGCGGGCCGCGAGGCGCACCACGTCCTGCGCCTCGATCAGCGGCAGCTTGGCCTCGCGGGTCTCCCAGAACTTGATGGTCTTGGGGACCTCCTTGACCTTGGGCTTGGGCTTGGTCGTGAACAGCGGGTTCACCGGACCCAGCGCATGGCCGGTGACCTCGATGCGCAGGGTGTGGTGCAGCACCGTGACCGTGATCAGCATCGTGATGATCAACTGGCCGTCCCAGAGCCGGAACTGCACGCCCAGGTAGTGCCGGTCGCCGCTGCCGAACTGCTGCTCGTTGCAGATGCGCTGTATCTCGTGGCCCTTGATCTGGAAGGACTCCACGTCGGCGCCCTTGGGGCGGGCGACCTCCTTCGCGTTCTCCCCCACGGGGGAGACCACCCAGTGGCGTATGGAAGGCGTGGGGAAGCCGCCGGTGTGCAGCGGGCCGCGCTCCAGCATGCGGAGCTGGTCGTGCACCGCGCGTATGACGTCCCAGCTGCGGAACGGGTGGATCTCCGCCATGCCCTCGCGCGGCTCCAGGTCCTCGGCCAGCTGCCAGCTGCCCCAGCGGGTGCCCATGCCCAATATGCCCTTGGGCCCCGCGTAGAACACGGAGTTGGACTGCTGCTCGGCGGTGAGCCGGGCCAGGCCCTGGCGCAGCCGCTCGGCCGCCGTCTCGCCGGGGCTGCCGGGCACGGCCTCCGGGATCTTCGCGCCGATGCCACCACCGGCGAGGAGGCTGTCCCAACGGGCCCGCAGATCCTTGGCGGTGCGCTCGCAGATCTCCTTGGCGATGAACCAGCCGATGATCGGGGCCAGGAACATCGCTCGCAGATAGATCCCGAGCAGCCCCCGGACCGGAAGTTTGATCAACAGCACGACGCCCACGCCGATCGCGGCGACCACGACCGCCGTGATCAGCGCCTGCTGCCGCTTGTCCTTCATGTCGCCTATCCAGCGCCTGGCCTGGAAGACGAGCAGCCAGAACAGCAGGCCCGGCAGGAACAGCACGCCGAACACCCCGGTCACCAGGGTCAGCCGGGTGTCGCGCTCCTTGCGGATGCGGGTGGCGGCCAGACAGTGCTCGACGACGGCCTGCGGTTCGGTGCCGAAGGACTGGATCAGCGGCTTGCGGGCCCCGCCGAGCATCCGCACCTGCACGGACCGCGAGAAGGCCTCGCCCAGGTCGGGCTTGAAGAGCGACAACTTGCCCTTCTTCACCTCGGACTTGTGCCACTCGCTGTTGGCCTTGAGTATCTCGTCGATGTCGCTGTCCCGGTACGCGGCCGAGGCCAGGGCATGCGTCGCCGCCGTCTCGCCCGCGCCGCCGGAGAGCGGCACCTGCGCCCCGGGCCTGAAATCGAAGACATCGTCCGCCACTGCTGCCCCCATCGCCGCAACGCCGCTGCAGCGGCCTTTCCCGACTTCCTTACCCGGCAGACCTCTTGGCCGCACCAGGCTGCAGATCATCAAATGTATCCGGGCCCACTGACATGCTTCAGCCGCATGACGGAATGCCGCCCGCCCGGCACGGGCCGGGCGGGCGGCGGGTCGCCCCGGAGCGGGGCTTCTTGGCCCGATCAGCGCCCCATCGGCAGCCGATCGGCGTCGGATCGACGCCTCATCGGCTGCCTCAACTAGCCGTGCTTCTCCGCCTCTTCGCGGATCCTCGACGCCAACTGCGCGGGCATGGGCTCATGACGTGCGTACGCCCGGCTGAACCGTCCCGTGCCGTGCGACAGCGAGCGAAGATCCACCGCGTACCGGCCGATCTCGATCTCCGGAACCTCGGCCCGCACCAGCGTGCGCCCGCCCGGCGACTGCTCGGTGCCGACCACCCGGCCGCGCCGGCCGGACAGATCGCTCATCACCGAACCGACGTAGTCGTCGCCGACCAGGACCTGCAATTCGGCGACCGGCTCCAGCAGATGGATCGTCGCCTCCGCCGCCGCCTCCCGCAGCGCGAGCGCGCCCGCCGTCTGGAACGCGGCGTCCGACGAGTCGACGGAGTGCGCCTTCCCGTCGAGCAGCGTGATCCGTACGTCGACTATGGGATTGCCCGCCGCGACACCGCGCGCGGCCTGGGCGCGTACCCCCTTCTCGACCGACGGGATGAACTGCCGCGGCACCGCGCCGCCGATGACCTTGTCGACGAACTCGATGCCGGACCCGCCGGGCAGCGGCTCCACCTCGATCTCGCAGATCGCGTACTGGCCGTGGCCGCCGGACTGCTTCACATGCCGGCCGCGTCCACCCGCCTTCGCGCTGAACGTCTCCCGCAGGGAGACCCTGTGCGGCACGACGTCCACCTGGACCCCGTACCGGCTGCGCAGCCGCTCCAGGGCGACGTCCGCATGGGCCTCGCCCAGGCACCACAGGACGACCTGGTGCGTGTCCTGGTTCTGTTCCAGGCGCATCGTCGGATCCTCGGCGACCAGCCGGGACAGGCCCTGCGAGAGCTTGTCCTCGTCCGGCTTGCTGTGCGCCTGGATGGCGAGCGGGAGGAGCGGATCCGGCATGCTCCAGGGCTCCATCAGGAGCGGGTCGTCCTTGGCCGAGAGCGTGTCGCCCGTCTCCGCGCGGCTGAGCTTGGCCACACAGGCGAGGTCTCCCGCGATGACCTGCGTGAGGGCGCGCTGCTGCTTGCCGAACGGGGAGGACAGCGCGCCGATGCGCTCGTCGACGTCGTGGTCCTCGTGCCCGCGGTCGGCGAGCCCGTGCCCCGAGACGTGCACCGTCTCGTCCGGGTGCAGGGTGCCGGAGAAGACGCGTACCAGCGAGACCCGGCCCACGTACGGGTCGGAGGACGTCTTGACGACCTCCGCGACCAGCGGGCCCTGCGGATCGCAGCCGACGCCCGGCCGCGGCTTGCCCTGCGGCGTGGTGACCGTCGGCGCCTCCCGCTCGAGCGGCGTCGGGAACCCGCCGATGATCAGCTCGAGGAGCTCGACGGTGCCCAGGCCCTGCTTGGCGCCCTCGGCGGCGGGTGCGGCGGCGAGCACCGGGTGGAAGATGCCACGTGCGACGGCCCGCTCCAGGTCCTCGACGAGCGTGCTGAAGTCGATCTCCTCGCCGCCCAGATAGCGGTCCATGAGGGACTCGTCCTCGCTCTCCGCGATGATCCCCTCGATCAGCCGGTTGCGTGCCTCCTCGATCAGCGGCAGCTGGTCCTCGCCCGGCTCGGACGCCTTCCGCTCGCCCGACGAGTAGTCGTACACCCGCTGGGAGAGCAGTCCCATGAGCCCCGACACGGGCGCGTGCCCGTCGGGCCCCTGCTCGCCGTGCAGCGGCAGATACAGCGGCAGTACGGCGTCCGGGTCGTCGCCCCCGAAGGCCTCGGCGCAGGTCCGCGTCATCTGGTCGAAGTCGGCCCGGGCCGCTTCGAGATGGGTGATGACGATGGCCCGCGGCATCCCGACCGCCGCGCACTCGTCCCACACCATGCGGGTCGCCCCGCCGATGCCCTCGGCGCGCTCCGCGGCCGAGACGACGAAAAGGGCCGCGTCCGCGGCTCGCAGACCGGCCCTCAACTCCCCGACGAAATCGGCGTATCCGGGAGTGTCCAGAATATTGATCTTGATGCCGTCCCACTCGACGGGGACGAGGGACAGCTGGACCGAGCGTTGCTGGCGATGCTCGATCTCGTCGTAGTCGGAGACGGTGCCGCCGTCCTCCACGCGGCCCGCCCGGTTCACCGCCCCCGCGGTCAGTGCGAGGGCCTCCACCAAGGTCGTCTTGCCCGATCCGGAGTGGCCGACCAGCACCACATTCCGTACGGACTGCGGATGGTCGGCCGTAGCTGCCCTGCCGGCGGCTCCGGGATGTGCACCTGCCTTGTCGCCCATTCTGTGCCTCCCGATGGGATGACTCCCGATTTCGTTGCACGGTGAGGTGAGAGGGCGCGGACACGCGAGAATCCGCGTGTGGTGGCGGCTCCGGCGACGCCCGCGGTGCTTTCGAGCTTTCCACTCGCGTCACGGTGCGTCCATACGTCGTACGCGATCGCACGCGGCGGGGGATCCTGGCGTGCGCTGCGGGGGCTCGCGAGGTGGAGTGCGCCGGTCCGTGACTACGATGGGCCAGCCGGTGGCCGAAGGGGCCGCACGGCACGCCACCCCCCTTGGGAAGAGGCTCGAAGGCCATGCTGAACAAGTACGCGCGTGCATTCTTCACGCGTGTCCTCACACCGTTCGCCGCGTTCCTGCTCCGACGCGGGGTCAGCCCCGACGCGGTCACGCTGATCGGCACGGCCGGTGTGATGGCGGGTGCACTGGTCTTCTTCCCCAGGGGAGAGTTCTTCTGGGGCACGATCGTCATCACGCTCTTCGTCTTCTCCGACCTCGTCGACGGGAACATGGCGCGACAGGCCGGGATCTCCAGCCGCTGGGGCGCCTTCCTGGACTCGACGCTCGACCGGGTCGCGGACGGCGCGATCTTCGGCGGCTTCGCGCTCTGGTACGCGGGCCAGGGCGACGACAACATCCTTTGTGCGGTCGCGATCTTCTGTCTGGCCAGCGGCCAGGTGGTCTCCTACACCAAGGCGCGCGGCGAGGCCATCGGCCTGCCCGTCGCGGTCAACGGCCTGGTGGAGCGCGCCGAGCGGCTGGTGATCTCGCTGGTCGCCGCGGGCCTCGCGGGGCTGCACAAGTTCGGGGTACCCGGTATCGACGTACTGTTGCCGATCGCGCTGTGGATCGTGGCCGTGGGCAGCCTGGTGACGCTGGCCCAGCGTGTGGTGACCGTGCGCAGGGAGTCCGCGGAGGCCGACGCCGCCGCGGCACAGGGGAGTGAAGCGGTGTGAAGGACAAGCTCGTCGACGGGGCGTACGCCCTGGGGTGGAGCACCGTCAAGAAGCTCCCCGAGCCGGTCGCGGTCAGGCTCGGCCGGACCATCGCCGACATCGCGTGGAAGAAGCGCGGCAAGGGCATCCAGCGCCTCGAGGCCAACTACGCGCGCGTGGTGCCCGATGCGAGCCCGGAGCGGCTCGCCGAGCTGTCCAAGGCCGGGATGCGCTCGTACATGCGCTACTGGATGGAGTCGTTCCGGCTGCCGTCCTGGAGCAAGGACCGCATGCGGGGCGGCTTCGACTGCAAGGACGAGCACTACCTGACCGACGCCCTCGCCTCGCCCAAGGGCGTCGTCCTCGCCCTGCCGCACCTGGCCAACTGGGACCTGGCTGGCGCCTGGGTGACCACCAAGCTGGAGACGCCGTTCACCACGGTCGCCGAGAAGCTCGACCCCGAGTCGCTGTACGACCGGTTCGTCGCCTACCGCGAGAGCCTCGGGATGGAGGTCCTGCCGCACACCGGGGGCAGCGCCTTCGGCACGCTCGCGCGGCGGCTGCGCGACGGCGGCCTGGTCTGTCTGGTCGCCGACCGTGATCTGTCCGCTGCGGGCGTCGAGGTGAAGTTCTTCGGCGACACCGCGCGGATGCCGGCCGGGCCCGCGCTGCTCGCGCAGCAGACCGGGGCGATCCTGCTGCCCGTCACGCTCTGGTACGACGAGACGCCGATCATGAAGGGCCGGATCCATCCGCCCGTCGACATGCCAGAAACAGGTACCCGCGCCGAAAAGACGTCTGTCATGACGCAGGCGCTGGCCGACGCCTTCGCCACGGGGATCGCCGACCACCCGGAGGACTGGCACATGCTGCAGCGCTTGTGGCTCGCCGACCTGGACCCTGCCAAGGCTCCCGGCCCCGAGAAGGACCCGTCGTGAGGATCGGCATCGTCTGCCCGTACTCCTGGGACGTGCCGGGCGGCGTCCAGTTCCACATCCGCGACCTCGCCGAGCACCTCATCCGCCTCGGCCACCACGTCTCCGTGCTCGCTCCGGCCGACGACGACACTCCGCTTCCGCCGTACGTCGTCTCCGCGGGCCGCGCCGTTCCGGTGCCGTACAACGGCTCGGTCGCCCGCCTCAGCTTCGGCTTCCTCTCGGCGGCCCGCGTACGCCGCTGGCTGCACGACGGCACCTTCGACGTGGTGCACATCCACGAACCGGCCTCCCCGTCGCTAGGCCTGCTCACCTGCTGGGCCGCCCAGGGGCCGATCGTCGCGACCTTCCACACCTCCACGCCGCGGTCGCGGGCCATGATCGCCGCGTATCCGATCCTGCAGCCCGCCCTGGAGAAGATCAGCGCGCGCATCGCGGTCAGCGAGTACGCCCGTCGCACCCTGGTCGAGCACCTCGGCGGCGACGCGGTCACCATCCCGAACGGCGTCGACGTCGACTTCTTCGCCAAGGCCGAGGCCAACCCGGACTGGCAGGCCAAGGGCGACGACCGCACCATCGGCTTCATCGGCCGCATCGACGAGCCCCGCAAGGGACTGCCCGTCCTGATGAAGGCCCTTCCGAAGATCCTCGCCGAACGCCCCGGCACCCGGCTCCTGGTGGCCGGCCGCGGCGACGAGGAGGAGGCCGTCGCGTCCCTGCCCAAGGAGATGCGCTCCCAGGTGGAGTTCCTCGGCATGGTCAGCGACGAGGACAAGGCGCGGCTGCTGCGCAGCGTCGATGTGTACGTCGCCCCCAACACCGGCGGCGAGAGCTTCGGCATCATCCTGGTCGAGGCGCTGTCCGCGGGCGCGCCCGTGCTCGCCTCCGACCTCGACGCGTTCGCCCAGGTCCTGGACCAGGGCGCGGCCGGCGAACTGTTCGCCAACGAGGACGCGGACGCGCTGGCGGACGCGGCGGTGCGCCTTCTGGGCGACCCCGGACGACGCGCCGAGCTGAGCGAGCGGGGCAGCGCGCACGTGCGGCGCTTCGACTGGTCGACGGTCGGCGCGGACATCCTGTCGGTGTACGAGACGGTGACGGACGGGGCCGCGGCGGTGGCGGCCGACGAACGGCCGGGGCTGCGGGCGCGGTTCGCGCGCATGCGGGACTGACATGCGGGACTGACATGCGGGACTGACATGCGGGACTGAGCTGTCGGACACGGGCCGCAGGTCTGCGGCGCCGCACGACGACGTCACGCTGTTCGGGGCGAAGGAGGAGCTGCCGGTCCGGGCGGCTTCGGCAGTCGGCCGCGCCCGCCGACCGGGACCCGTACACGCCCGAGGAGTGCATCGGGCCGTACGCCGTCGTCCCTGCCCAGGTGACCGGCTCGGCCCTCCCGCCCGCGCCGAGTCGTGGGACGCGTGTTCCGTGGTGTTCCGGCTCGACTAGCCTTGCCGCCCGTGACCTCCACTTTGATCTGGATCGCGGTAGCCCTCTTCGCGATCGGCCTCTACCTGAGCTGGACCGCAGGACGGCTCGACCGGCTGCACTCGCGCATGGACGCCGCCCGCGCCGCCCTCGACGCCCAACTGCTGCGCCGCGCCTCGGTCGCCCAGGAGCTGGCCACCTCCGGGGTGCTCGATCCGGCGGCGTCGATCGTCCTGTACGAGGCCGCGCACGCCGCTCGGCAGGCCGAGGAGGAGCAGCGCGAAGTCGCGGAGAGCGAGTTGAGCCAGGCCCTGCGGGCCGTGTTCGCCGAGCAGGACCAGGTCGAGGCGGTGCGCGAGGCACCGGGCGGCGAGGAGGCCGCGAGCGAGCTGGCGCAGGCGGTGCGTCGGGTGCCGATGGCCCGGCGCTTCCACAACGACGCGGTGCGCGCCGCGCGAGCGCTGCGCCGGCACCGCAAGGTCAGGTGGTTCCGGTTGGCCGGGCATGCACCGTTCCCGATGGCCTTCGAGATGGACGACGAGCCGCCTGCGGCGCTGGCGGACCGCCCGGGAACCTAGCCGCCACGGCCCTGAGCTGCGGTTTCGATCCTTCGCCCGGCAAAAATGATCCACCGCCTCACCATTGGCCCTTGATGTGGACTGGTCGCAGGAGTTGGCTGAGGAACGTAGGCATCCTTCTTCACTCCAGTGAGGTCACCCGTGTCCAGCACGCTCTCCAACACCACCCCCGCCGAGCCCACCGCGACCGGCACCGCGCGCGTGAAGCGCGGCATGGCCGAGCAGCTCAAGGGCGGCGTGATCATGGACGTGGTCAACGCCGAGCAGGCGAAGATCGCTGAGGACGCGGGCGCCGTGGCCGTCATGGCCCTGGAGCGGGTCCCGGCCGACATCCGCAAGGACGGCGGCGTGGCTCGCATGTCCGACCCGAACATGATCGAAGAGATCATCGAGGCCGTCTCGATCCCGGTCATGGCCAAGTCCCGCATCGGCCACTTCGTCGAGGCCCAGATCCTCCAGTCCCTCGGCGTCGACTACATCGACGAGTCCGAGGTCCTGACCCCGGCCGACGAGGTCAACCACAGCGACAAGTTCGCCTTCACCACCCCCTTCGTGTGTGGCGCCACCAACCTGGGCGAGGCCCTGCGCCGCATCGCCGAGGGCGCGGCCATGATCCGCTCGAAGGGCGAGGCCGGCACCGGCAACGTCGTCGAGGCCGTCCGCCACATGCGCCAGATCAAGAACGAGATCGCCCGCCTGCGCGGCTTCGACAACAACGAGCTGTACGCCGCGGCCAAGGACCTGCGCGCCCCGTACGAGTTGGTCAAGGAGGTCGCCGAGCTCGGCAAGCTCCCGGTCGTCCTGTTCTCCGCCGGTGGCGTCGCCACCCCCGCCGACGCCGCCCTGATGCGTCAGCTCGGCGCCGAGGGCGTCTTCGTCGGCTCCGGCATCTTCAAGTCCGGCGACCCGGCCAAGCGCGCCGCGGCCATCGTGAAGGCCACCACCTTCTTCGACGACCCGAAGATCATCGCGGACGCCTCCCGCAACCTGGGCGAGGCCATGGTCGGCATCAACTGCGACACCCTGCCCGAGACCGAGCGCTACGCGAACCGTGGCTGGTAAGCACCGATGACTGACGCACCTGTGATCGGAGTCCTGGCTCTCCAGGGCGACGTACGGGAGCACCTGATCGCCCTGGCCGCGGCGGACGCCGTGGCCAGGCCGGTCCGGCGGCTCGAGGAACTTGCCGAGGTAGACGGCCTGGTCATCCCGGGCGGCGAGTCCACGACCATCTCCAAGCTGGCCACGCTCTTCGGCCTGATGGAGCCCCTGCGCGAGCGTATCCACGCCGGTATGCCCGTCTACGGGTCCTGCGCGGGCCTGATCATGCTCGCCGACAAGATCCTCGACCCGCGCTCGGGCCAGGAGACCTTCGGCGGCATCGACATGATCGTGCGGCGCAATGCCTTCGGGCGGCAGAACGAGTCGTTCGAGGCGACCGTCGAGGTCTCGGGCGTGGGCCCCGTCGAGGGCGTCTTCATCCGGGCGCCCTGGGTCGAGTCCGTGGGCGCCACGGCCGAGGTGCTCGCCGAGCACGGCGGACACATCGTCGCGGTGCGCCAGGGCAACGCCCTCGCCACCTCGTTCCACCCTGAACTCACGGGCGACCACCGGGTCCACGAGCTGTTCGTGAAGATGGTGCGCGCCGCCCGGTGACGGGATCCCGGTAGGATCTCTGGCGAACGACGCAGAATTGGTTACGCGAAGGAGACAGGCAGATGTCCGGCCACTCTAAATGGGCTACGACGAAGCACAAGAAGGCCGTGATCGACGCCAAGCGCGGCAAGCTCTTCGCGAAGATGATCAAGAATATCGAGGTCGCGGCGCGGACCGGCGGCGCCGACCCCACGGGTAACCCGACCCTCTTCGACGCCATCCAGAAGGCCAAGAAGAGCTCGGTCCCGAACAAGAACATCGACTCCGCCGTCAAGCGCGGTGCCGGCCTCGAGGCCGGTGGCGCCGACTACGAGACGATCATGTACGAGGGCTACGGTCCCAACGGCGTCGCGGTGCTCATCGAGTGCCTCACCGACAACCGCAACCGCGCCGCCTCCGACGTCCGCGTCGCCATGACGCGCAACGGCGGATCGATGGCCGACCCGGGCTCCGTCTCGTACCTGTTCAACCGCAAGGGTGTCGTGATCGTCCCCAAGGGCGAGCAGACCGAGGACGACGTCCTCGGCGCGGTGCTCGACGCGGGTGCCGAGGAGGTCAACGACCTCGGTGACACCTTCGAGGTGCTCAGCGAGGCCACCGACATGGTCGCGGTCCGCACCGCGCTCCAGGACGCCGGCATCGACTACGACTCGGCCGAGGCCAACTTCGTGCCGACCATGCAGGTCGAGCTCGACGAAGAGGGCGCGCGCAAGATCTTCAAGCTGATCGACGCCCTCGAGGACAGCGACGACGTGCAGAACGTCTTCGCCAACTTCGATGTCTCGGACGAGGTCATGGAGAAGGTCGACGCGTAAGCCCGACAGCGCACGACGGCGGGCCGGTGGGGACACACCCCCACCGGCCCGCCGCTTTGTCAGTGCCAGCCGATAGCCTGCACATTCGATAACTGGCGATCGAAGTTGGGGGAGAGGGCGTGCGCGTACTGGGCGTGGACCCGGGGCTGACCCGGTGCGGCGTCGGCGTCGTCGAGGGCGTCGCGGGACGGCCGCTGACCATGCGCGGCGTCGGCGTCGTACGCACCCCGAAGGACGCCGAGTTGGGCCACCGCCTCGTTGCCATCGAGCAGGGCATCGAGCAGTGGCTCGACGAGCACAAGCCCGAAGTCCTCGCCGTGGAGCGGGTGTTCAGCCAGCACAACGTCAGCACGGTCATGGGCACCGCCCAGGCCAGCGCGGTCGCCATGCTCTGCGCCGCACGCCGCGGGATCCCCGTCGCCCTGCACACCCCCAGCGAGGTCAAGGCCGCCGTCACCGGCAGCGGCCGCGCCGACAAGGCGCAAGTGGGCGCCATGGTGACCCGGTTGCTCCGCCTCGACGCACCGCCCAAGCCGGCCGACGCCGCCGACGCCCTGGCACTCGCCATCTGTCACATCTGGCGCGCGCCCGCGCAGAACAGACTCCAGCAAGCCGTAGCGCTGCACGCAGCCCACGCATCGAAAGGCCGTACCGCATGATCGCCTTCGTCAGCGGCCCCATCGCCGCCCTCGCCCCGGACTCGGCGGTGGTCGAGGTCGGCGGCATCGGCATGGCCGTCCAGTGCTCGCCGAACACGCTGTCCGGGCTGCGCATCGGCCAGCAGGCCAAGCTCGCCACCTCTCTTGTCGTACGCGAGGACTCGCTCACGCTGTACGGCTTCGTGGACGACGACGAGCGCCAGACCTTCGAGCTGCTGCAGACCGCGTCCGGGGTGGGGCCCCGCCTTGCCCAGGCCATGCTCGCCGTGCACAGCCCGGACGCGCTGCGCCGGGCCGTGGCCACCGCCGACGAGAAGGCGCTCACGTCCGTGTCCGGCATCGGCAAGAAGGGTGCCCAGAAGCTCCTCATCGAGCTCAAGGACCGGCTGGGCGAGCCCCTCGGCACCGGTCCCGCGATCGGCGCGCCCGTCACCCAGGGCTGGCGCGACCAGATGCACGCCGCCCTCATCGGGCTCGGGTACGCGACGCGCGAGGCCGACGAAGCGGTCACCGCCGTCGCCCCGCAGGCCGAGGCCGCCGAGGGCACCCCGCAGGTGGGCCAGCTCCTGAAGGCCGCGTTGCAGACCCTCAACCGCACCCGCTGAGCACGCCCCGCCCGACCCCTGACCGACCCGCCCGACGATCAACGCGAGGCACGCCACCGTGAACTGGGACGACACCGCACCGCCGACCGACGCCGCCACCGACGGCCGGCTCGTCGGAGGCGCAGCGGACGGCGAGGACCAGGCTGTAGAGGCCGCCCTGCGCCCCAAGTCGCTGGCCGAATTCGTCGGCCAGGAGCGGGTGCGCGAGCAGCTCGACCTCGTCCTCAAGGCGGCCCGCCAGCGCGGCGCCACCGCCGACCACGTGCTGCTCTCCGGCGCCCCCGGCCTCGGCAAGACCACCCTCTCGATGATCATCGCGGCCGAGATGGAGGCCCCGATCCGGATCACGTCCGGCCCGGCGATCCAGCACGCCGGCGACCTGGCCGCGATCCTGTCCTCCCTCCAGGAGGGCGAGGTCCTCTTCCTCGACGAGATCCACCGGATGTCGCGGCCCGCCGAGGAAATGCTCTACATGGCGATGGAGGACTTCCGCGTCGACGTCATCGTCGGCAAGGGCCCCGGCGCCACCGCCATCCCGCTGGAGCTGCCGCCCTTCACCCTGGTCGGCGCCACCACCCGCGCGGGCCTGCTGCCGCCGCCGCTGCGCGACCGCTTCGGCTTCACCGCGCACATGGAGTTCTACGAGCCCGCCGAGCTGGAGCGCGTCATCCACCGCTCCGCCGACCTGCTCGACGTCACGATCGACACCGACGGCGCCGCCGAGATCGCCGGCCGCTCCCGTGGTACACCCCGCATCGCCAACCGCCTCCTGCGCCGTGTCCGCGACTACGCCCAGGTCAAGGCCGACGGCCTCGTCAACCAGGAGATCGCGGCCGCCGCACTCAAGGTGTACGAGGTGGACGCCCGCGGCCTCGACCGTCTGGACCGGGCCGTTCTTCAGGCCCTCCTGAAGCTGTTCGGCGGCGGCCCCGTCGGCCTGTCCACCCTGTCCGTCGCGGTGGGGGAGGAGCGCGAGACGGTGGAGGAGGTGGCGGAGCCCTTCCTGGTACGCGAGGGCCTCCTCGCCCGCACCCCGCGCGGGCGGGTGGCCACACCCGCCGCCTGGGCGCACCTGGGTCTCGTGCCGCCCCAGGCGCACGGAAGCGGCGGAACCGGACAACAGGACCTGTTCGGGGCGTGACGGCGCGGACGCTCGCCCGGCCAGGAACTGCGGTGCCATGCTGGGCGTTGTTCCTTAGGTGCGGACTCGCTTAGACTCCGCCGACGCTGCCTTTCGGGCAGCGTGCCCAACCCCCAAAGATCAGGCCGCTCACCAGCGCGGTCGTGCGAAGGAAACTCGTCCCGTGAATCCCGTAGCTCTCCTCCCCTTCATCGTGCTCATCGGGGCCATGTTCCTGATGACCCGCTCCGCCAAGAAGAAGCAGCAGGCGGCGGCGCAGATGCGCAACGAGATGCAGCCCGGCACCGGCGTCCGCACGATCGGGGGCATGTACGCGGTCGTCAAGGAGATGAGTGACGACACGGTCACCCTCGAGGTCGCCCCGGGCGTGCACGCCATCTACGCGAAGAACGCGGTGGGTGCCGTCCTCGACGACGAGGAGTACAACCGTCTCGTGCACGGCATCGACGCCGACCCGAAGGTCGACGACGTGGTTCCGGACGACGCCTCCTCGCTGACCGAGACCGACGAGCCCGCCGCCGACTCCGGTGACGCCCCCGTCGACTTCGGCAAGAAGGACGCGGACTCGGCCGACGCCGGGGACGACGCGGCCAAGTCCGCGGACGACGCAGCCGACGCAGCGCCGAAGAAGACCGACGGCGAGGCCGACGCGAAGTAGTCACGACCCAGGGCCGTGGCCGCGCGCGAGAGCGCGTGCCACGGCCCTCGGGGCGTGCTGGCTTCGCCCGGTTTCTCGACACCACTTCATGGCCGTCCACGGCGCGTAATGGGTTCCGGACGGTAGGACAGGGAGAAACGAGAAGGTGGCAGCACCTAAGAAGGGCCGGCCGCAGGGTGGCCAGGGCAGGCCGGGACGATCCCTGGCCTTCATCCTGATCGTCATGGTGGCGCTCACCGGGGGGATGTTCCTCTCCGGTCACACCACGCCGCGACTTGGCATCGACCTCGCCGGCGGCACGAGCATCACGCTCCAGGCGAAGTCTCAGCCAGGCAAGCCGAATGCGGTCAACAAGGCCAACATGGACACCGCGGTCAACATCATCGAGCGCCGTGTCAACGGTCTTGGTGTGTCCGAGGCCGAGGTCCAGACCCAGGGCGACGACAACATCGTCGTCAACATCCCCAAGGGCACGAACGAGAAGCAGGCCCGGGAACAGGTCGGCTCCACCGCCCAGCTGTACTTCCGCCCCGTCCTGAAGCAAGAGGTCGGCGCGAAGTCGCCGGACCCCTCGCCCAGCCCGTCCGAGTCCGGCAAGGACAAGGACAGCGGCAAGGACGACGGCAAGAAGGACGACGGCAAGAAGGACGAGGGTTCCGGGGAGAAGGCGACCGATCCGTCGGCGAGCGCCACTCCGCAGGGCCGCGCCGTCACCGACGGCCTGAAGGACGAGAAGGACCCGAAGGCCTCGGAGACCCCGAAGCCCGACCCCTCGGCGTCCGCGGCGGCCGACAAGCTGAACAAGGACTTCGCGGCGCTCGACTGCTCGAACGAGAAGACCCGCACCAAGGTCAGCGAGAACGCCAAGCCCGAAGACCCGATGGTCGCCTGTGGCAAGAGCTCGGACGGCAAGACCTGGCTGAAGTACATCCTCGGCCCGGCCGCGGTCGAGGGCAAGGACGTCACGCAGTCCAAGGCCGTCTTCGACCAGCAGCGCGGGATCTGGATCGTCACGCTGAAGTTCAGCGATGGCGGTGCCAAGAAGTTCTCGGACATCACCACCAAGCTCAAGACGCAGTCGCCGCCGATGAACCAGTTCGGCATCGTCCTCGACGGTGACGTCGTCTCGGCCCCCAGCGTGAGCACCACGCTGGACGCCAACGCGGAGATCTCCGGCAGCTTCACCCAGCAGTCCGCGGACGACCTGGCCAACATCCTGTCCTTCGGCGCCCTGCCGCTCTCCTTCGACGTGCAGAGCGTCCAGACCGTCACCGCGGCCATGGGCGGCGACCAGCTGGAAGCCGGTCTCATCGCCGGCGCGATCGGCCTGGCGCTGGTCATCATCTACCTGGTGCTCTACTACCGGGGCCTGTCGCTCATCGCGCTCCTGAGCCTGCTCGCCTCCGCGGTCCTGACGTACGCCCTGATGACCCTGCTCGGCCCGGCCATCGGCTTCGCGCTGAACCTGCCGGCCGTCTGTGGTGCGATCGTGGCGATCGGTATCACCGCCGACTCGTTCATCGTGTACTTCGAACGCGTACGTGACGAGGTACGCGAGGGCCGCACCCTGCGCCCCGCGGTCGAGCGGGCCTGGCCGCGTGCCCGGCGCACCATCCTGGTCTCCGACTTCGTGTCGTTCCTGGCCGCCGCAGTGCTCTACATCGTGACCGTCGGCAAGGTGCAGGGCTTCGCGTTCACGCTCGGCCTGACCACGCTGCTCGACGTCGTCGTGGTGTTCCTCTTCACCAAGCCGCTGATGACGATCCTGGCGCGCAAGAAATTCTTCGCGAACGGCCACAAGTGGTCCGGTCTCGATCCGAAGCGTCTGGGCGCCAAGCCCCCGCTGCGACGATCCCGCCGCGCCACCGCTCCCGTCGACCACCCGAAGGAGGCGTGAGATGTCGAAGCTCGGCAACCTCGGCGCCAGGCTCTACCGCGGCGAAGTCGGCTACGACTTCATCGGCAAGCGGAAGATGTGGTACGGCGTCTCGATCCTGATCACCATCACGGCCATCGTGGCCCTGGCGGTGCAGGGCCTCAACATGGGCATCGAGTTCAAGGGCGGTGCCGTCTACACCATCCCGAAGACGACGGCGACGGCCGACCAGGCCCGTGACGTGGCCAAGGACGTCACCGGCCACGAGGCCATCGTCCAGAAGGTGGGCAAGGACGGCCTGCGCATCCAGATCGGCGGCATCAGCCCGACCCAGGCCGACAAGGTCTCGGAGAAGCTCGCCGACGAGTTCAAGGTCGACGTCAAGGACATCAACGCCGAGAAGGTCGGCCCCAGTTGGGGCGAGCAGATCGCCAAGAAGGCGTGGACGGGCCTCGCGGTCTTCCTCGTCCTCTGCGTGATCTACCTGGCCATCGCGTTCGAGTGGCGGATGGCGATCGCGGCCCTGGTCGCGCTGATCCACGACATCACCATCACGGTCGGTGTGTACGCGCTGGTGGGCTTCGAGGTCACGCCGGGCACCGTGATCGGTCTGCTCACCATCCTCGGTTACTCGCTGTACGACACGGTCGTGGTCTTCGACTCGCTCAAGGAGCAGGCGAAGGACATCACCAAGCAGACCCGCTGGACGTACAGCGAAGTCGCCAACCGCTCGATCAACAGCACCCTGGTGCGGTCCATCAACACCACGGTCGTGGCGCTGCTTCCGGTGGCGGGCCTGCTGTTCATCGGTGGCGGTGTGCTCGGCGCGGGCATGCTGAACGACATCTCGCTGTCGCTGTTCGTCGGCCTCGCCGCCGGTGCGTACTCCTCGATCTTCATCGCCACTCCGCTGGTCGCCGACCTCAAGGAACGCGAGCCGCAGATGAAGGCGCTGAAGAAGCGGATTCTCACCAAGCGCGCGGCGGCCGCAGCCAAGGGCGACTCCGCCGAGGGCGGGCAGACGTCGTTCGAGAAGGACGAGCCGCAGGACACGGTCGAGGACGACGAGGACGGAGAGACCGCCGGCGCGGGCTCCGTCGTAGGCCAGCGCCGCACCCAGCCGCAGTCCCGTGGCCGCGGCCGAGGCCGTCCCTCGGGCAAGCGCCGATGACCGCGGTCAAGGAGCTGCTGCTCAGCCGCATCCGGGACGTTCCGGACTACCCGCAGCCCGGCGTGATGTTCAAGGACATCACGCCCCTGCTGGCCGACCCGGAGGCCTTCTCGGCCCTCACGGACGCGCTCGCCGAGCTCTGCGTCCGGCACGGCGCCACCAAGGTCGTCGGCCTGGAGGCGCGCGGCTTCATCCTGGCCGCGCCGGTCGCGGTGCGCGCGGGCCTCGGGTTCATCCCGGTCCGCAAGGCGGGCAAGCTCCCCGGAGCGACCCTGTCGCAGACGTACGACCTGGAGTACGGCTCCGCCGAGATCGAGGTGCACGCCGAGGACCTGGCCGCGGGCGACCGCGTCATGGTCATCGACGACGTCCTCGCCACCGGCGGCACGGCCGGCGCCTCGCTGGAGCTCATCCGGCGAGCAGGGGCCGAGACCGCCGGCGTGGCGGTGCTGATGGAGCTGGGCTTCCTCGGCGGCCGTGAAAGGCTCCAAGGCGCCCTGTCCGGGGCGCCGTTGGAGGCGCTGATCACCATCTGAGCCCGCTGATCCGGCTCCGGTCGGACAGGCGATGCCATAGAACGGGCGTCCTGGGATTCACCTCCCGGGGCGCCCGTTCGCGTACGCGGGCACCGCTCGGGGTACGGAGCCCGGGCCGCCGATCGCACACGGAGCCCGACCGCCGGAATACCGTCACGTCGCGTACCGTCGAATAGCGATACGTACGGTGACTCGAGGTGTCCCCGCCGACCCGGTGGCACCTGCGTTTTCCCCGCTCTCTCCCGCCACCGCGCGAGCCCGGCCGCATGGCTCGATACCATGGGCTTTCCGGACCTGATCGGGGGAGCCGGAACCTGCATGAGGAGCGCTCTTGCCAGACGAGGCCCGTCAGCCCATCGCCGCCAAGGCCAAGCCCGACCAGCAGGCCGGACAGGCCGCGGCGCCCGCTGCCACGCCCGCGAAGAGCGACCAGGCGGCCCCGAAGCCGACCACTGAGCCGTCGGCGGAGCCGGCGCGCCCCCAGCAGAAGCCCGAGCGGACCGGCTCCACGGCGTCCTCGGTCTCCTCCGCGCCCGCGATGCGCCCGACGACCCCCGGCAGGACCGAGCGCTCCGGCGGCTCCTCGAACCGCGTCCGGGCCCGCCTCGCCCGCCTCGGCGTGCAGCGCTCCAACCCGTACAACCCGGTCCTCGAGCCCCTGCTGCGGATAGTGCGCAGCAACGACCCCAAGATCGAGACCTCGACGCTCCGCCAGATCGAGCGCGCCTACCAGGTCGCCGAGCGCTGGCACCGCGGCCAGAAGCGCAAGAGCGGCGACCCGTACATCACGCACCCGCTCGCCGTGACGACGATCCTCGCCGAGCTGGGCATGGATCCGGCCACGCTGATGGCGGGGCTCCTGCACGACACCGTCGAGGACACCGAGTACGGCCTCGACACCCTCAAGCGCGACTTCGGCGACCAGGTCGCCCTGCTCGTCGACGGCGTCACCAAGCTCGACAAGGTCAAGTTCGGCGAGGCCGCACAGGCCGAGACCGTGCGCAAGATGGTCGTCGCCATGGCCAAGGACCCGCGCGTCCTGGTCATCAAGCTCGCCGACCGCCTGCACAACATGCGCACCATGCGTTACCTCAAGCGGGAGAAGCAGGAGAAGAAGGCCCGCGAGACCCTCGAGATCTACGCGCCCCTGGCCCACCGCCTGGGCATGAACACCATCAAGTGGGAGCTGGAGGACCTCGCCTTCGCGATCCTCTACCCCAAGATGTACGACGAGATCGTGCGCCTCGTCGCCGAGCGGGCCCCCAAGCGCGACGAGTACCTGGCCATAGTGACCGACGAGGTACAGGCCGACCTGCGCGCCGCCCGCATCAAGGCCACCGTCACCGGACGGCCGAAGCACTACTACAGCGTCTACCAGAAGATGATCGTCCGCGGCCGTGACTTCGCGGAGATCTACGACCTGGTGGGTATTCGGGTACTTGTCGACACGGTGCGCGATTGCTACGCGGCCCTCGGCACGGTGCACGCGCGATGGAATCCGGTCCCCGGCCGGTTCAAGGACTACATCGCGATGCCCAAGTTCAACATGTACCAGTCGTTGCACACGACGGTGATCGGCCCCAACGGCAAGCCTGTCGAGCTGCAGATCCGTACGTTCGACATGCACCGCCGCGCCGAGTACGGCATCGCCGCGCACTGGAAGTACAAGCAGGAGCCGTCCGCCGGCGCCTCCAAGGTGCGTACCGACGTACCGAAGAAGGCCGGCAAGGACGACCACCTCAACGACATGGCGTGGCTGCGCCAACTCCTCGACTGGCAGAAGGAGACCGAGGACCCGAGCGAATTCCTCGAGTCCCTGCGCTTCGACCTGTCGCGCAACGAGGTCTTCGTCTTCACCCCCAAGGGCGACGTCATAGCGCTCCCGGCCGGAGCGACACCCGTCGACTTCTCGTACGCCGTCCACACCGAGGTCGGCCACCGGACCATAGGAGCACGGGTCAACGGGCGGCTCGTGCCGCTCGAATCCACCCTGGACAACGGGGACTTGGTGGAGGTCTTCACCTCCAAGGCGGCCGGCGCGGGCCCGTCCCGCGACTGGCTGGGCTTCGTCAAGTCGCCGCGGGCCAGGAACAAGATCCGCGCCTGGTTCTCCAAGGAGCGCCGCGACGAGGCGATCGAGCAGGGCAAGGACGCCATCGTCCGCGCCATGCGCAAGCAGAACCTGCCGATCCAGCGGATCCTCACCGGGGACTCGCTGGTCACCCTCGCGCACGAGATGCGCTACCCGGACATCTCCTCGCTGTACGCGGCCATCGGCGAGGGCCATGTCGCCGCGCAGAACGTGGTGCAGAAGCTCGTCCAGGCCCTCGGCGGCGAGGACGCCGCGAACGAGGACCTCGCCGAGACCTCACCGCCGGTCAGCAGCCGCCGCAACAAGCGCCGCTCCAACGCCGATCCGGGCGTCATGGTCAAGGGCGTCGACGACGTGTGGGTCAAGCTGGCCCGCTGCTGCACGCCCGTGCCCGGCGACCCCATCGTCGGGTTCGTCACGCGCGGCGCCGGCGTCTCGGTGCACCGCGCGGACTGCGTCAACGTGGACGCGCTGTCGCAGCAGCCCGAGCGGATGCTCGAGGTCGAGTGGGCGCCCACCCAGTCCTCGGTCTTCCTGGTCGCCATCCAGGTCGAGGCCCTGGACCGCTCCCGGCTCCTGTCGGACGTCACGCGGATCCTCTCCGACCAGCACGTCAACATCCTGTCGGCGGCCGTCCAGACCTCCCGCGACCGGGTGGCCACCTCACGCTTCACCTTCGAGATGGGCGACCCCAAGCACCTGGGGCACGTGCTCAAGGCGGTACGGGGCGTGGAGGGCGTGTACGACGTGTACCGGGTGACCTCGGCGCGCAGGCCCTAGCAGCAGACACACGTAAGAGGGGCTCCCGTACGTTGCGTACGGGAGCCCCTCTCACATGTACCGGGTTCCAGGGTCAGCCCCCGAACTCCTCCAGGCCCTTCAGCGCCTGGTCCAGCAGCGCCTGACGGCCGTCGAGCTCCCGCTGGAGCTTGTCCGCCTTGGAGTTGTTGCCCTGCGCGCGAGCCTGCTCGATCTGGCCGGTGAGCTTGTCCACGGCCGCCTGCAGCTGACCGGTGAGCCCCGCGGCACGGGCCCGCGCCTCAGGGTTCGTACGGCGCCACTCGGACTCCTCGGACTCCTGCAGGGCCCGCTCCACCGTGTGCATCCGGCCCTCGACCTTGGGGCGGGCATCGCGCGGCACGTGGCCGATGGCCTCCCACCGCTCGTTGATCGCGCGGAACGCGGCACGAGCCGCCTTCAGGTCGGTGATCGGCAGGAGCTTCTCGGCCTCGTCGGCCAGCTCCTCCTTGAGCTTCAGATTCTCGCCCTGCTCCGCGTCCCGCTCGGCGAACACCGAGCTGCGGGCCGTGAAGAAGACGTCCTGGGCGCCGCGGAAGCGGTTCCACAGGTCGTCCTCGTGCTCGCGCTGGGCGCGGCCCACGGCCTTCCACTCGGTCATCAGCTCGCGGTAACGGGCGGCCGTCGGGCCCCAGTCCTGCGAGTTCGACAGCGACTCGGCCTCGGCGACCAGCTTCTCCTTGGCCTTGCGGGCGTCCTCGCGCTGCGCGTCCAGCGAGGCGAAGTGCGCCTTGCGGCGCTTGGAGAAGGCGGACCGGGCGTGCGAGAAGCGGTGCCACAGCTCGTCGTCCGACTTGCGGTCCAGGCGCGGCAGACCCTTCCAGGTGTCCACCAGCGCCCGAAGGCGCTCGCCCGCGGAGCGCCACTGCTCGCTCTGGGCCAGCTCCTCGGCCTCGACGACCAGCGCCTCCTTGGAGTGCCGGGCGTCGTCGGTCTGCTTGGCCTTCTGGGCCTTGCGCTCCTCGCGACGGGACTCGACCTTCTCGACGAGCTTGTCGAGCCGCTTGCCGAGCGCGTCCAGGTCGCCGACCGCGTGCGCCTCGGTGACCTGCTCGCGCAGGTGGTCGATGGCCACCGTCGCGTCCTTGGCGGACAGATCCGTCGTCTGCACCCGGCGCTCGAGGAGGCCGATCTCAACGACCAGGCCGTCGTACTTGCGCTTGAAGTAGGCGAGGGCCTCATCAGGACTGCCGGCCTGCCAGGAACCGACTTCACGCTCGGTTCCGTCGGCCGCACGCACGTACACGGTCCCCGTCTCGTCGACGCGGCCCCACGGGTCGCTGCTCACAGCGCCTCCTCCACATGATGCCTGCGCGAGGGGTCGGCCCCGGGGCATCGTCCACAGTTTTCTGATCGGGCAACCGACAGGCGCCCTGCACAACGCCAACATAGGCGAAGCGCAGGGCGGCTGTCCGCATCCAGCGCGAGCCAACTTGCCCGGCCGGCGCTCAGGACTTGCGTACGGTCGCCTTGTTGATGACCGCCGTCGCGTTCGGCGCGGTGTTGCCGGTGGTCGGGTCCGGTGCCGCGGCGCCGGCTCCCGCGATCTTCTTCAGGACCTTCATGCCCGATTCGGAGATGGTGCCGAACGGTGTGTAGTCGGGCGGCAGCTGACTGTCCTGGTAGACGAGGAAGAACTGGCTGCCGCCGGTGTTGCGGCCCTTGCCCTCCTGGGCGTTGTACTGGTTCGCCATGGCGACCGTGCCCGCCGGGTAGATGTTGCCCTTGAGGCTTTTGTCCTTGAGGTTCTCGTCCGGGATCGTGTACCCGGGCCCGCCCGTACCGGTGCCCTTGGGATCGCCGCACTGCAGGACGTAGATGCCCTCGGTGGTGAGGCGGTGGCACTTGGTGTGGTCCAGGTAGCCCTTGTTCACAAGGAAGTTGAACGAGTTCACCGTGTGCGGCGCGGCATCCGCCTTGAGGTCGATGCCGATCTTTCCGCAGGTGGTGTCGAGCTCCATCGCGTACTTCGCCGACTTGTCGATGCTGAGCTCGGGCTCCTTCTTGTAGCTCAGCTCCTTGACCTTGCCCTCGGCCGGCTTCGCGCACGGGTCCTTGACCGAGGGGGAGGGGCTGGGCGACGCGGCGGCGTCGGTGTCCTTCTTGCCGTCGCCCTTGAAGGCGTCGGTGGCCAGGGCCACGCCGCTCAGGGCCAGGACCGCGGCGACGGACGCGGCGATCACTGCGTTGCGCCGACGGGCCTTGTGGCGCGCGGATTCCCGCCGCTGCTGCTGCCGCGCGAACTTCTCCCGGGCGAGCTGCCGCCGCCGCTGATCGTTCGTGACCACCGGTCTACTCCTCGTACGTCTTGTGATCGTGTCCGACCGAACGTCTCGTGATCGTGTCCGACCGAGTTTGCTGGGCTCGCCCCGTACCGTATATGGGTTCGCTGTGTGACGAGCCGCGCCGGTAGGCTTTGGCTGTTGCAGGCTTCCGAGCTGCGGCAATCTCCCGCCGGACCACATTTAAGGACGAACGTGCTCATTGCCGGGTTCCCTGCAGGGGCCTGGGGGACCAACTGTTATCTGGTCGCCCCGGCCGCAGGTGAGGAGTGCGTGATCATCGATCCTGGCCACCAGGCCACCGAGGGCGTCGAGGAAGCACTCAAGAAGCATCGGCTCAAGCCCGTCGCCGTCGTTCTCACCCATGGCCACATCGACCATGTGGCCTCGGTCGTCCCGGTGTGCGGAGCCCATGACGTACCGGCCTGGATCCACCCCGACGACCGGTACATGATGAGCGACCCGGAGAAGGCCCTCGGCCGCTCCATCGGGATGCCGCTGATGGGCGAGCTGACCGTGGGGGAGCCGGACGACGTCAAGGAGCTGACCGACGGCGCGAAGCTGAGCCTGGCCGGGCTCGACTTCTCCGTCGCGCACGCGCCCGGGCATACCAAGGGGTCGGTGACCTTCCAGATGCCCGAGGCGGCCGACATCCCGTCGGTCTTCTTCTCGGGCGATCTGCTCTTCGCCGGCTCCATCGGACGCACCGATCTGCCCGGCGGCTCCCACGCCGAGATCCTCGAGTCGCTGGCCCGCGTGTGCCTGCCGCTCGACGACTCGACCGTGGTGCTGTCCGGCCACGGCCCCCAGACGACCATCGGCCAGGAGCGCGCCACCAACCCGTACCTGCGGCAGGTGGCCGCCGGCCAGGGAGCTGCACACCAGCAGGCTCCCCGACGAGGAATGTGACGAGAGATTTTCGTGAGCACTTTTCAGGCCCCCAAGGGCACCTACGACCTGATCCCGCCGGACAGCGCCAAGTTCCTCGCCGTACGGGAGACCATCGCGGCGCCCCTGCGCAACTCCGGGTACGGCTACATCGAGACCCCCGGCTTCGAGAACGTCGAGCTCTTCGCGCGCGGTGTCGGCGAGTCCACCGACATCGTCACCAAGGAGATGTACGCCTTCGAGACCAAGGGCGGCGACAAGCTCGCCCTGCGCCCCGAAGGCACGGCCTCCGTGCTGCGCGCGGCCCTCGAGGCCAACCTGCACAAGGCGGGCAACCTCCCCGTCAAGCTCTGGTACTCCGGCTCGTACTACCGCTACGAGCGCCCCCAGAAGGGCCGCTACAGGCACTTCTCCCAGGTCGGCGCCGAGGCCATCGGTGCCGAGGACCCGGCCCTTGACGCCGAGTTGATCATCCTGGCGGACCAGGCGTACCGCACGCTCGGCCTGCGGAACTTCCGCATCCTGCTCAACTCGCTGGGCGACCAGGAGTGCCGCCCCGTCTACCGGACCGCGCTGCAGGACTTCCTGCGCGGGCTCGACCTGGACGAGGAGACGCTGCGCCGCGCCGAGATCAACCCGCTGCGGGTCCTCGACGACAAGCGGGCCGACGTCCAGAAGCAGCTCGTGGGTGCCCCGCTGCTGCAGGACTACCTGTGCGAGGCGTGCAAGGAGTACCACAAGGAGGTGCGCGAGCTGATCACGGCGGCGGGCGTCGCCTTCGAGGACGACCCGAAGCTGGTGCGCGGCCTGGACTACTACACCCGCACCACCTTCGAGTTCGTGCACGACGGTCTCGGCTCGCAGTCCGCGGTGGGCGGCGGCGGCCGCTACGACGGTCTGTCCGAGATGATCGGCGGCCCCTCGCTGCCGTCCGTCGGCTGGGCGCTCGGCGTGGACCGTACGGTCCTGGCGCTGGAGGCGGAGGGTGTCGAGCTCGACATCCCGTCGGCCACCAGCGTGTTCGCGGTGCCGCTCGGCGAGGAGGCGCGGCGCGTGCTCTTCGGCGTCGTCACCGAGCTGCGCAAGGCCGGGGTCGCGAGCGACTTCTCCTTCGGGGGCAAGGGACTCAAGGGCGCCATGAAGAACGCCAACCGCAGCGGCGCTCGCTTCACCCTCGTCGCCGGCGAGCGCGACCTCGCCGAGGGCGTCGTCCAGCTCAAGGACATGGAGTCCGGCGAGCAGGAGGCCGTGGCGCTGGACGCGGTGGTCGCGAAGCTGACGGCGAAGCTCGCCTGACGTCAGTCTTTCCGTACGTCGCGGAGTTCTGCCGTACGTCACCGAGGGGGCCCGGACCGACATGGTCCGGGCCCCCTCGGCATGCCGAGGGTGTCGCGGTCCAACGGATGTCTCAGTCCAGCAGCCCGTGCCGCATCGCGCTCGTCACCGCCGCCGTCCGGTCGTCCACGCCCAACTTGCCGAAGGCGCGCAGCAGATGGGTCTTCACCGTGGACTCGCCGATGTAGAGGCGCCGCCCGATGTCCGCGTTCGTGCAGCCCTCGGCGACCAGGCGGAGCACCGCCGTCTCCCGCTCCGACAGGCGCGGCCGCTCCGGCCGGGTGCGCAGCTGGTCGACCAGGCGGGCCGCGACCGACGGGGCCAGGACGGTCTCGCCGCGCGCGGCGGCCCGTACCGCCTGGGCCAGTTCGCCGCGGGCCAGGTCCTTGAGCAGATAGCCCGCCGCGCCCGCCTCGACGGCTCGCAGGATGTCCCGGTCGGTCTCGTACGTCGTCAGGACGATCACCCGGCAGGGCAGCCCCGCCGCGGCCATCCGCTCGATCGAGTCGACGCCGTCGCCGCCCGGCATGCGCAGGTCCATCAGGACGATGTCGGGGCGCAGTTCGACGCTCAGCGCCTCGGCCTGCGGGCCGTTGGCCGCCTCGGCGACGACCTGCAGGTCGGGCTCGGCGGTGAGCATGGCGCGCAGGCCCTCGCGTACGACGGGATGGTCGTCGGCCAGCAGGACGCGGATCACGCGCGGCTCCCCTCAACGGCGGTGGCGGGCAAGGGTAGTTGAACGACGACGGTGACCCCTTCGCCGGGTGCCCCGAGCACTTCGGCCGTGCCCCCGACCTCGGCGGCCCGCGTCCGCAGCCCCGGCAGCCCGAAGCCCTGCTGCGGCAGCCCCAGGTCGAAGCCGCGGCCCGAGTCCCGCACGCGGAGCGTCACCGAGCCCTCCGTGTACGCCAGCCGGACCCACACCCCGGCGCCGGACCCGGCGTGCTTGCGCACGTTGGCCAGCGCCTCCTGGCAGGCGCGCAGCGCCACCACCTCGACGCCGGGCGGCAGCGGCCGGGCCTCGCCGGTGATGTCGACCTGGGCGTCGTGCCGTGCGCCCAGTCTGCGCAGCGCGTCGGGCAGTGAGCCGCCGTCCAGGTCGGCGGGGGCCCGGCCGGCGACCAGGGCGCGGGCCTCGGCGAGGTTGTGCCGGGCCGTCCGGGCCATGAGGTCCAGGTGGCGTCGCGCCCCCGCGGCGTCGTGTTCCAGCTCGGCGTCCACGGCCTGGATCAGCATGAGCACGCTGGTGAAGCCCTGCGCGAGGGTGTCGTGGATCTCGCGGGACATCCGCTCCCGCTCGGCCAGCGCCCCGCGCTCGGCGGACAGGCGGGCGTTCTCCTCCCGGCTGGCGTCCAACTCGGCGATCAGCGCGGCCCGTTCCTCGCTCTGCCCGATGATCCGCATGATCCAGAGACCGAACACCATCGAGAAAACGAGCGTGACCGCTGCGGAGACGCAGTTGAAGAACAGGAGGGTGCCCTCGGGCCGCCACATCACGGCCCAGCCCACGACGGGCAGGACATTGACGACGGCGGCCGCGACCAGCGCCCGGCGGTCGTGCAGGGCCATGAAGCACTGTGGGATCAGGGCGAAGGAGGCCAGCCGGGTCTCCGGCGCCAGCACGGTGGCCGGCACGAAGATCAGGACGGCGACCGCCATGTAGCGCGCCGCCAGGCGGCGGTCCTCCCCCAGGGAGAGCAGGACCGGCCGCCCGGCCCACAGATACCAGGGCACCAGGAGCGTGAACACCGCACAGGCCGTGATCCGCACCGCGAGCGGAGCGACCGACATCCCGCCGAGCACGAACACCACGGTGCCCAGCCACACCGTCGCGAAGTAGGCGTCCCAGCCGCGCCACACCCGGCTGTACACATCGGAGTCGCGCGGTCCGGAGGGTTCGCTCATCCGTCGCGCCGGTTCTTCCACCGGAAGGTCAGCAGACACAGCACCAATCCTCCGACGCACCAGGCCCCCAGCACCAGGGCGATGCGGCCGTACTCCCAACTCCCCGCCTGCTCCAGGACGTTCGCCGACTCCGGCAGGAACACCCCGCGCAGCCCCTGGCACATCCACTTCAGCGGGAACAGCGCGCCGATGTTGAGCATCCAGTCCGGAATGGTGTCGATGGCGATGTACACCCCGGAGATGAACTGCAGCACCAGGAAGGGCAGGACGACCACCGAGGTGGCGCTCCGGCCGGACTTCGGCACGGAGCTGATCGCGATGCCGAGCAGCGCACAGCCGGTGAGCCCGAGCAGGAAGACCCACCCGAAGGTCAGCCACTTCTCCGGACCGCCGGGCAGGTCCACGTCGTAGAGCGTGGTGCCGACGAGCAGCAGGACCGCGGTCTCCGCGAGCCCCGTGACCAGCACGAGCCAGAGCTTGCCCAGGAAGTACGCCGCGGGCGGCATCGGAGTGCCGCGCAGCCGGCGCAGCACCTTCTCGTCGCGCTCGATGGCGATGGAGATGCCGAGCGACTGGAAGCTGGTCGACATGATGCCGGCGGCCATCATCGCGGGAACGTACAGCTGAGAGGCGGTGATGCCCGCGCCCCGCACATCGTCCTTGAAGATCGACGCGAACAGGAACAGGAAGACGACGGGGAAGGCGAAGGTGAAGACCACCTGCTCACGCAGCCGGAAGAACTGCTTCAGCTCCAGGGCGCCACGCTGCAGCCCGATGCTCCAGGCACCGGGCAGGCGCCGGTCGGTGGCGCGGGCGGGGGAGCGTACGTCCGTGGTCGTCGTGGTCATCGCGCGCTCTCCGCTCCGGTGGTCTCCAGCGGCTGATCTGCCTGATCTTCCGGTACGTGTACGTCGTCGAGCTGCCCCGTGAGCCGCAGGTAGACGTCCTCCAGAGTGGGGCGGCCGATGCGCAGGCCGGGGATCTCGCCGTCGAAGCGCCCCGTCAGCTCGGCGACCGTGCGGGTCGGGGTCGCGGTGCGCTCGCTGCGCCGGGCCCCGTCGTGCTCGGTCCACTCGACGGTGGCCTCCGTGCCGAAGCGGTGGCGCAGTTCGGCGGGCTCGCCCTCGGCCACCACGCGGCCTGCCGCGATCACCGCGAGGCGCTGGGCGAGGGCCTCGGCCTCCTCCAGATAGTGCGTGGTGAGCACGATGGTGGTGCCCTCGGCGGCCAGCATCCGGATCAGCTCCCAGAACTGCCGCCTGGCCGCCGGGTCGAAACCGGTCGTCGGCTCGTCCAGGAGCAGCAGCTCGGGGCCGCCGATCACACCGAGTGCCACATCGAGGCGTCGCCGCTGACCGCCGGAGAGTGCCTTGACCCGGCTGCCGGCCTTCGTCCCGAGGCCCACCAGGTCGATGACGCTCTCCGGGTCACGAGGCTTCGGGTAATAGCGGGCGAAATGCCGCACCGTCTCTCGTACGGTCAACTCGGCGGGCGCCGACTCGTCCTGCCAGACGATCCCCACGCGCGAGCGCCAGTCGCGGGTCGCCGCGGCGGGGTCGGCACCGAGCACGGTGACCTCGCCCGCGTCGCGCGTCCGGTTGCCCTGCAGGATCTCCACCGTGGTGGACTTGCCCGCGCCGTTCGGCCCGAGGATGCCGAAGACCTCGCCGGGCCGGATGGCCAGATCGATGCCATCGACGGCGATCACGTCGCCGTACCGCTTGCGCAATCCGCTGACGTCGACCGCGAGTTCCGCGTCTGTCGTGTGTGTGGTCATGCCTAGAGGCTCTGGCCGAATGAGACGTTCCGGGACCGTCGGCCGTACCTCCTTATGTCCATCGAACGGTGGACACACACGCGCGTGCGGCACAATGACCCTGCCCCGCAGGCCAACAGAAGCGATGGATCGGCGTGATGAGCAAGACGACCACAGCGAACGACGTCTCCACCGACAACGAGGAGACCGGCGTCCCGCGGAGCGTCGGCGGCAGCCGGGCGCTCGCGATCCTGCTGGTGATCACCGGCGCGGCCGGACTGCTCGCCGCATGGGTCATCACCCTCGACAAGATCAAGTTGCTCGAGGACCCGAGCTACACGCCGGGCTGCAGCCTCAACCCCATCGTGTCCTGCGGCAACATCATGAAGTCCGAGCAGGCCGAGGTCTTCGGATTCCCCAACCCGATGCTGGGCCTGGTCACCTACGCGATCGTGATCGGCGTCGGAATGAGCCTGCTCGGCCGGGCCCGCTTCCCGCGCTGGTACTGGCTGACGCTGAACGCGGGGATGTTGTTCGGCGTCGGGTTCTGCACCTGGCTGATGTACCAGTCGCTTTACAACATCAACTCGCTGTGCCTGTGGTGCTGCCTGGCGTGGGTCGCCACGATCATCATGTTCTGGTACGTGACCTCGCACAATGTCCGTAACGGTCTGCTGGCCGCGCCCGGCTGGCTGCGTGGCTTCTTCGACGAGTTCACCTGGGTCCTGCCGGTGCTGCACATCGGGATCATCGGCATGCTGATCCTGACCCGCTGGTGGGAGTTCTGGACCAGCTGAGCATCGCCCCACTAGCTGCTGACCTGCGGGTTCTTCGGTGGTCGGGGCGTTGTCAGTGGGGTGACATAGGGTTCTGGACGTGGAGCCCGACCTCTTTACCGCAGCGGCCGAAGCACGGCAGGAGAAGGACCCGGCGAGCAGCCCGCTCGCGGTCCGGATGCGCCCGCGCACCCTGGACGAAGTCGTGGGCCAGCAGCACCTGTTGAAGCCGGGCTCACCGCTGCGCCGCCTCGTCGGCGAGGGCGAGGGAGGCCCGGCCGGACCGTCCTCGGTACTGCTCTGGGGCCCGCCCGGCATCGGCAAGACGACCCTTGCGTACGTGGTCTCCAAGGCCACGAACAAACGCTTCGTCGAGCTCTCCGCGATCACCGCGGGCGTCAAGGAGGTCAGGGCCGTCATCGACGGCGCCCGCCGCGCGATGGGCGGGCACGGCAAGGAGACCGTCCTCTTCCTCGACGAGATCCACCGCTTCAGCAAGGCCCAGCAGGACTCCCTGCTGCCCGCGGTCGAGAACCGCTGGGTGACGCTCATCGCGGCCACGACCGAGAACCCGTACTTCTCGATCATCTCGCCGCTCCTCTCCCGCTCCCTGCTGCTCACCCTCGAATCGCTCACGGACGACGACCTGCGCGGACTGCTCCAGCGGGCACTGACCGACGAGCGCGGGCTGGGCGGCGCGGTCACCCTGCCCGAGGACGCCGAGGCGCACCTGCTGCGGATCGCCGGCGGCGACGCCCGCCGTGCGCTCACCGCCCTGGAGGCGGGCGCGGGATCGGCCCTCGCCAAGGGGGAGCAGGAGATCAGCCTGCAGACCCTGGAGGAGTCGGTCGACCGTGCGGCGGTGAAGTACGACCGGGACGGCGACCAGCACTACGACGTGGCGAGCGCCCTCATCAAGTCGATCCGCGGCTCGGACGTGGACGCGGCGCTGCACTATCTGGCCCGCATGATCGAGGCGGGCGAGGACCCCCGTTTCATCGCGCGCCGCCTGATGATCTCGGCCAGCGAGGACATTGGCCTCGCCGACCCGACGGCACTGCCCACCGCGGTCGCCGCCGCCCAGGCGGTCGCCCTCATCGGCTTCCCGGAGGCCGCACTCACCCTCAGCCACGCCACGATCGCGCTGGCGCTCGCCCCCAAGTCGAACTCGGCCACGATGGCGATCGGCGCTGCACTGGAGGACGTACGCAAGGGGCATGCGGGGCCGGTGCCACCGCACCTGCGGGATGGGCACTACAAGGGTGCGGCCAAGCTGGGGCATGCGCAGGGGTATGTCTATCCGCACGATGTGCCGGGCGGGATCGCGGCCCAGCAGTATGCGCCGGACACGATCCATGGCAAGCGGTACTACCAACCCACGCGGTACGGGGCCGAGGCGCGGTACGCCGACGTGGCGGACAGGGTGAGGGAACGCCTTGCGGGCGAGGGGCGCAGTGCGAAGCCGGTGTCGGATGCTCAGGGCGATGAGCGCTAGGGCCTGTCTTCAAACTCCCGCCTGCCCCGCGACGCCGCAGTGACATCAGCTGCTGCCGCAGCGGGCGCACGCTCGCCGCACCGGGCGAAAGACCAAGTACGTCCAGTACGAGGGCTTCCACCCGGCACGCCGAGAGCACGCACCAGACGCCGCGGGGCCGCCCTTCGGGCGACGACGGGAGTTTGAAGACAGGCCCTAGGCCCTGAGAGGTCTGTTGGTCGGCTGCGGGCCGGTGGGGGCTGGTCGCGCAGTTCCCCGCGCCCCTGCGGGGCGCCCCTGCGGGGCGCATCTGCCGAGCGGGACCCTCGCCCCGCACCTAGGCTCGGCCCATGGGAGCAAGAGCGGCCGGAGTCACCGCAGCCCTGCTCATGGTGGTCACCCTCGCGGCAGCGGCCTGCACCCCGCTCCAGCAAGAGCGCGCCGACGCCCGTTTCAGCCTGCCGCCCGGCGCCACCAAGCCGCCCCCCGGCACCAAGCCGACCCCGCAGCCCAAGCCGAGCCCGACCCCCTCTCCCTCGCCCACCCTGGCGAGCAAGGGCTTCCCGCCCAGCCCAGCCGCGGCCCGCGACCAACTGGCCAAGCTGCAGGTCGCCTGGGGCAAGAACTGGGAGACGTACAAGCGGGCGGAATTCGGTGAGACCTGGTCCGACGAGGTCGACGGCGTACCCGGCGGCCGCAACGGCTGCGACACCCGCGACGACGTGCTCAGACGCGACTTGAAGGACATGCGCGAGGGCGACCGCAACGCCTGCGTCGTGATCTCCGGGATGCTGCACGACCCGTACACGGGCAAGGAGATCCCCTACTACTACCGCCGCGCCTCACAGATCGAGACCGACCACATCGTCGCCCTCGGCGCCGCCTGGCGGGCCGGCGCCTGGGCCTGGACTCCGCAGCAGCGCCTCAACTACGCCAACGACCTCGACGTACTGCTGGCCGTCGACAAGGCGACCAATGAGCTCAAGAGCAGCCAGACGCCCGACAAGTGGAAGCCGCGCAAGGAGTACTGGTGCGAGTACGGGCGCCGCTGGACCGGCATCAAAGCCAAGTACAAGCTGACGGTCACGGCACCCGAGAAGCTCGCCCTGCAGGACCTGCTCGCCGCCTGCCCCAAGTGACGCCCTGCCCGGGGCAGTTCAGTGCGCCGCGGCCTCGAAGAGCTGATGCATCGCCCGCCGCAACTCCACCACATCCCGCACCGGCTCCGGGAAGTCGAAGCGCGCATCGAAGACGCCGCCCGTCCGGGCCGCCCTGAACCGCACCCGCAGCCCGAACCGGTCGAGCGCCAGCGGCACCGCCCCGCCCTCGGCAAGCTCCGCCGCCCGCTCACCGAGCAGCCCGCCAAGGAGCTGGACGTGCTCGCCGTGCACCGCGTGCAGATGCTGGAGCAGCTCCGTCTCCTGTGCGTGCAGCGGATCCGCATGAGCCCGCGCGAAGTCCTCGGGCTCCACCGTCGAGGCCCCCCACAGGTCGTCGACCGAGGCCTCGCCCACCTCCAGCCGCAGCATCATCCGCCCCGGCTGGGCCATCCCCGGCAGCCGGGTCAACCAGCCCGAGATCCAGGCGCGGCCCCGGATACGCTGGGGGACGGAGACCGGTGCGACATCTGTGATCTCCAGCACGGCGGACAGCTCGTCGTCCTGGGCGTGCGTCGCGGCCCGCACCACCGGGGAATCGGCGGGCAGCACCAGAAACACGTCGCCGTCCGGGCCCACCGCCCGCTCGTCGGCCATCAGGTGCTCGGGGCGGGTGCCCTCCAGGCCCGGGACGAGGAGCACTCCGGAGCATGTACTCTGTACGAGAGTTCGTGTGCGTTCGGCTGCTGACGGCATCCGAGTGTTTTCAAGCCCGCTGGGACGCGGCTGACCACGATCTGATCGGACCTCCGTCATATCGATGCCCCTTGAGTCGGCGTCGGTCTCTGTGCTGTCCGTGACGTGTGTGGTTGTTCCACGGCGAGACATGCGATCTCCCTAACTAAGGTGAACCTTACCTAACCTACTACGGAGGTCTGGAGAACGTGCCTAACCAGTCGCGTCCCAAGGTCAAGAAGTCGCGTGCGCTCGGTATTGCGCTGACGCCGAAGGCTGTCAAGTACTTCGAGGCCCGCCCCTACCCGCCGGGCGAGCACGGCCGTGGCCGCAAGCAGAACTCGGACTACAAGGTCCGTCTGCTCGAGAAGCAGCGTCTCCGCGCTCAGTACGACATCTCGGAGAAGCAGCTGGTCCGTGCCTACGAGCGCGCCAGCAAGGTCCAGGGCAAGACCGGTGAGGCCCTGATCATCGAGCTCGAGCGCCGCCTCGACGCTCTGGTCCTGCGTTCGGGCGTCGCCCGCACCATCTACCAGGCCCGCCAGATGGTCGTCCACGGCCACATGGAGGTCAACGGCAAGAAGGTCGACAAGCCTTCCTTCCGTGTCCGTCCCGACGACGTCGTCACCGTGCGCGAGCGCAGCCGCGAGAAGCACCCCTTCCAGGTTGCCCGCGAGGGTGGCTACGACACGGACGGCGAGACCCCGCGCTACCTCCAGGTGAACCTGAAGGCCCTGGCCTTCCGCCTGGACCGTGACCCGAACCGCAAGGAAATCCCGGTCATCTGCGACGAGCAGCTCGTCGTCGAGTACTACGCCCGCTGATCAGGCCCCACCGGCCGATCGAGGCGTAGCCCTCCGCGTCAGCCCGCCGCTTCCCCGCCGTTCTTGGTGGGGGAGCCGGCGGGCTTTCGCATGTCCGCGCCCTCCGGGGCGGGCCTCGGGGGTGCGATGCGCCCCGGACCGGGGGCGGTGTGCCGACGCACGCGTACCGCCAGCGCACGGTCCACGGCCTCGTCGAGCGTCAGCCGGCGACCCTCCTGTACGCACTTCTCATAGCGTTCGCGGCCGAGCAGCTCCCCGGCCTGCTGCTCGCACAGGGCGCGCGGGGCACTGAAGTACCCCGAGCCGAACAGCGGCAGCCCGACCGACTCCCACACCGGGGACGCCGCCCCCTGCAGCACCGCCGCCTCCGCCGGATCGCCCTCGCTCGCGGTCACCAGGGCGAGCAGCTCGATCGACAGGACCAGACCCACCAGGTCGTGGAAGGCGTGGTCGATCGCGATGCACTCACGCAGCAGCTCCCTGGCCCGCCCGTGCTCGCCGCGCGTCCACGCCGCGTACGCCAGGACGTACAGCGCATAGGCCCGGGTCCAGCTCTCCCCGTGCTCCGAGCAGATCTCGTCGACCTCCTCGCACAGCGCGAGCGCGCTCACCAAGTCCCCCTGGAACACCAGGGACATGGCGAGCTCCACCTGCCCCATCAGCACATTGCTGTTGAGCTCGCCCACCTCCCGATAGCGGGCGAGCGCATCGCGAAGGTGCTGCTCGGCGCGCTCCATGTCGTCCGAGACCAGCGCCAGACACCCGGTGCGATGCACGGCGTACGCCGCCGCCACCGCGTTTCCCGTCCGGTCGGCCTCGTCCCGGCACTCCTGCAGCGCCGCGAGCGCGCCCACCGTGTCGCCCTGCAGGATCGCCACATAGCCGAGCACCCACAGGGCCTTCAGCCGCGACTCCGTGTACTCGTCGGCCTCATCGCTGTCGCCGTCCAGCTCGACGCTGCGGTCCAGCCAGTGCCGCCCCTCCGAGAGCCGGCCGCAGCCGACCCAGTAGAACCACAGCGTGCCCGCCAGATACTGGCCCAGATGCGCCTCGTCCGGCTCGGTCAGGCAGTACTCCAGGGCGAGCCGCAGATTGGGCAGCTCGCTCTCGACGCGCGCCGCGACCTCGGCCTGCCGCGGCGAGAACCAGTCCAGCTCGCACCACGTGGCCAGGCCCATGTACCAGTCGCGGTGCCGCCTGCGCATCCGGGCGCCGTCGCCCGCCGCCTCCAGCCATTCCTGGCCGTACGCCCGCACCGTGTCCAGCATCCGGTAGCGGGCCCCGGCCGCCGCGTCCTCGCGGACCACGACGGACTGCTCGATGAGCGCGCCGAGCACATCGAGCACGTCCTCGGCATCGATGCCGTGCCCGCCGCACACATACTCGGCCGCCTCCAGGTCGAACTGCCCGGAGAACACCGAGAGTCGCGCCCACAGCAGCCGCTCCGCCGGCCGGCACAGCTCATGGCTCCAGCCGATGGCGGTACGCAGCGTCTGATGCCGCGGCAACGCCCCGCGGCTGCCCCCGGTGAGCAGCCGGAACCTGTCGTCGAGCCGGGCCAGGAGCTGGGCCGGCGAGAGCGCGCCGAGCCGACCCGCCGCGAGCTCCACGGCGAGCGGAATCCCGTCCAGGCGCTCGCACACCTCCAGGACGTCCGCCTCGTTCGCGGCGCCGAGGGCGAAGCCGGACGACCCCGCCGCCGCCCGCTCCGTGAGAAGGCGGGCCGCGTCCGACGCGGGCAGCGGGCCGAGGGTGAGTGTCCGCTCGCCCTCGACCGTCAGCGGACGCCGGCCCGCGGCGAGCACCCGAAGACCGGGACAGCTCCGCAGCAGCTCCCGCACCAGCGGGGCGCACGTGTCCACCAGATGCTCGAACCCGTCCAGGACCAACAGGAGTTGGCGCCCGGCGAGCTGTTCGAGCAGCACCTCGCGTGGCGCCCGCCCCGTGTGGTCCGTGAGGTCGAGAGCCTCGACGAGGGCGTACGCCACCAGTCCCGGATCGCGTACCGCCGACAGTTCGAGCAGCCAGGCGCCGTCCCGGAAGCTCCGCTGCCCGGTTGCCGCCGCCCGCAGCGCGAGCCGTGACTTGCCGACACCGCCGACGCCCACCAGCGTCACCAGGCGTGCCTCGGCCAGCAGCCCCTCGACCTCGGCAAGTTCGGCCGCACGCCCGACAAAGGCGTTCAATTCGGCAGGGAGATTGCCCTCGGGGCGAGGGCGATGGTCGTCGAAGTCGGCAGGTTCGCCGGGCTCGGAGCGCTGAGAGCGTCGCATGAAGAACGGAGCGTACTGATCCGCATGCGCTCCGTACAATCGCATCGGGCAACTGCCCCCGCCGGGGACGGGAATGCGGTACGGAGTCCGAGGCCCGGCGCGATAGGGTCGGGGCACTACTTATCCAGAAGACTTGAAGCAAGCCCGAACGAGCAGAGAGCGGTGCAGCGTGACCGGTGGAGAGGTGGCCGGGATCCTGGTGGCCGTCTTCTGGGCGATCCTGGTCTCCTTCCTCGCCGTCGCCCTGGTGAGGCTGGCCCAGACGCTCAAGGCGACCACCAAGCTGGTGGCGGACGTGACCGAACAGGCCGTCCCGCTCCTCGCAGACGCATCCGCCACGGTCCGCTCCGCACAGACCCAGCTCGACCGGGTCGACGCCATCGCGACGGACGTCCAGGAAGTCACCTCCAACGCGTCCGCGCTCTCCACCACCGTCGCCTCCACCTTCGGCGGCCCGCTGGTCAAGGTCGCCGCGTTCGGGTACGGCGTACGCCGCGCGATCAGCCGCAAGGCGGCGCCGGACGCCGACGACATGCCGCCCAAGGCGCCGAGGCGTACCGTGATCGTGGGCCGGACGGTGCCGTCCGCGCGCCGCGGTGCCCCCGGGAAGCGCGGGAACCGGAAGAAGGACTGACGCAGCGATGTTCCGCCGTACGTTCTGGTTCACCGCGGGCGCAGCCGCCGGCGTATGGGCCACCACCAAGGTCAACCGCAAGCTCAAGCAGCTGACTCCCGAGAGCCTCGCGGCCCAGGCCGCCAACAAGGCGATCGAGGCAGGGCACAAGCTCAAGGACTTCGCCTTCGACGTCCGCGACGGAATGTCCCAGCGCGAGGACGAACTCAACGACGCGCTCGGCCTGAACGACCAGGGCCCGCCCGAACTCCCGCCGCAGCGAAGGCTCGCGGCCATCGAGAACCACCACAGCAAGCCCAACAACGCGAAGTACTCGTACAACCGGAATGAGGACCACTGATGGAGTCGGCTGAAATCCGCCGCCGCTGGCTGAGCTTCTTCGAGGAGCGCGGGCACACCGTCGTCCCTTCGGCGTCGCTCATCGCGGACGACCCGACTCTGCTGCTCGTCAACGCCGGCATGGTCCCCTTCAAGCCGTACTTCCTCGGCGAGACGAAGCCGCCCGCCCCGCGCGCCACCAGCGTGCAGAAGTGCGTGCGCACGCCGGACATCGAAGAGGTCGGCAAGACCACCCGGCACGGCACCTTCTTCCAGATGTGCGGCAACTTCTCCTTCGGCGACTACTTCAAGGAAGGCGCCATCAAGTACGCCTGGGAGCTGCTCACCAGCTCCGTGGCGGACGGCGGCTACGGCCTGGAGCCGGAGAAGCTCTGGATCACCGTCTACCTCGACGACGACGAGGCCGAGACGATCTGGCGTGACGTCATCGGCGTCCCCGCCGAGCGCATCCAGCGCCTGGGCAAGAAGGACAACTTCTGGTCCATGGGCGTCCCCGGACCCTGCGGCCCCTGCTCCGAGATCAACTACGACCGCGGCCCCGAGTTCGGCGAAGAGGGCGGCCCGGCGGTCAACGACGAGCGCTACGTGGAGATCTGGAACCTGGTCTTCATGCAGTTCGAGCGCGGCGCCGGCGACGGGAAGGAAGACTTCCCGATCCTCGGCGACCTGCCCTCGAAGAACATCGACACCGGCCTCGGCCTCGAGCGCCTCGCGATGATCCTGCAGGGCGTACAGAACATGTACGAGACCGACACCCTGCAAGTCGTCATGGACAAGGCCACCGAACTGACCGGTGTCCGCTACGGCGACAAGCACGACTCCGACGTCTCGATGCGCGTGGTCGCCGACCACATCCGTACGTCCGTCATGCTCATCGGCGACGGCGTCACCCCCGGCAACGAGGGCCGCGGCTACGTGCTGCGCCGCATCATGCGCCGCGCGATCCGCAACATGCGTCTGATGGGCGCCACCGGCACGGTTGTCGCCGACCTCATCGACGTGGTCATCAAGACGATGGGCCAGCAGTACCCGGAGCTCCTCACCGAGCGCAAGCGCATCGAGACCGTCGCGATCGCCGAAGAGGCCGCCTTCCTCAAGGCCCTCAAGGGCGGCACCAACATCCTCGACACCGCCATCACCGAGACCAAGGCCGGCGGCGGCAAGGTCCTCGCCGGCGACAAGGCGTTCCTGCTCCACGACACGTGGGGCTTCCCGATCGACCTGACCCTCGAAATGGCCGCCGAGCAGGGCCTGTCCGTGGACCAGGACGGCTTCAAGCGCCTGATGCAGGAGCAGCGGGACAAGGCCAAGGCGGACGCCAAGGCCAAGAAGACCGGCCACGCCGACATGTCCGGCTACCGAGAGATCGCCGACAACGCCGGCGCCACCGACTTCATCGGCTACACCTCCACCGAGGGCGAGTCCAAGGTCGTCGGCATCCTCGTCAACGGCGTGCCCTCGCCCGCCGCCACCGAGGGCGACGAGGTCGAGATCGTCCTCGACCGCACCCCGTTCTACGCCGAGGGCGGCGGCCAGATCGGCGACACCGGCCGCATCAAGCTGCACTCCGGCGCCGTCGTCGAGGTCCGCGACTGCCAGAAGCCGGTCCCCGGCGTCTACGTCCACAAGGGCACGGTCCAGGTCGGCGAGGTGACCCTGGGCGCTCCCGCGCAGGCCACCATCGACATCACCCGCCGCCGCGCCATCGCCCGCGCCCACTCCGCCACGCACCTCACGCACCAGGCGCTGCGCGACGCGCTCGGCCCGCAGGCCGCCCAGGCCGGTTCCGAGAACCAGCCCGGCCGCTTCCGCTTCGACTTCGGTTCGCCGTCCGCCGTCCCCACGGCCGTGATGACGGACGTCGAGCAGAAGATCAACGAAGTCCTCACCCGTGAACTCGACGTCCAGGCCGAGGTCATGTCGATCGACGAGGCCAAGAAGCAGGGCGCCATCGCCGAGTTCGGCGAGAAGTACGGCGAGCGGGTCCGCGTCGTCACCATCGGCGACTTCTCCAAGGAGCTGTGCGGCGGCACCCACGTCCACAACACCGCCCAGCTCGGCCTGGTCAAGCTGCTCGGCGAATCCTCCATCGGCTCCGGCGTACGCCGCATCGAAGCGCTGGTCGGCGTGGACGCGTACAACTTCCTCGCCAAGGAGCACACGGTCGTCGCCCAGCTCCAGGAGCTGGTCAAGGGACGTCCCGAGGAGCTGCCCGAGAAGATCTCCGCGATGCTCGGCAAGCTGAAGGACGCCGAGAAGGAGATCGAGAAGTTCCGCGCGGAGAAGGTCCTGCAGGCCGCCGCCGGTCTCGCTTCGAGCGCTCAGGACGTACGCGGTGTCGCGCTGGTCACCGGTCAGGTGCCGGACGGCACCGGCGCCGACGACCTGCGCAAGCTGGTCCTCGACGTCCGCGGCCGCATCCCGGGCGACCGCCCGGCCGTGGTCGCCCTCTTCACCACCGCGGGCGGCCGCCCGCTCACCGTGATCGCCACCAACGAGGCGGCCCGCGAGCGCGGCCTCAAGGCCGGCGACCTGGTCCGCACCGCGGCCAAGACCCTCGGCGGCGGTGGCGGCGGCAAGCCGGACGTCGCCCAGGGCGGCGGCCAGAACCCGGAGGCCATCGGCGACGCCGTGGCCGCAGTCGAGCGCCTGGTCGGCGAGACCGCCTGATGTCTTCGCTGGCCCGTCGCGGGCGCCGTCTCGCGATCGACGTCGGGGACGCCCGGATCGGGGTCGCCTCGTGCGACCCCGACGGGATCCTCGCCACTCCGGTGGAGACCGTGCCGGGACGCGACGTCCCGGCCGCCCACCGGCGGCTCAAGCAGCTCGTTGACGAGTACGAACCCATCGAGGTCGTCGTCGGACTCCCTCGCTCCCTCAACGGGGGCGAGGGCCCGGCCGCCGTCAAGGTGCGTGCTTTCGCAGCGGAGATGGCGCGTGGCATCGCACCCGTTCCGGTGAGGCTCGTGGACGAGAGGATGACCACAGTGACGGCCAGTCAGAGCCTTCGCGCTTCGGGCGTGAAGTCCAAAAAGGGCCGATCCGTCATCGACCAGGCTGCCGCTGTGGTGATCCTTCAGAACGCTCTGGAGTCCGAACGGGCGTCAGGCAAGGCTCCGGGCGAGGGCGTCGAAGTGGTCATCTGATCGCGATACGGTAACGTTCCGCGCGATGCGGTGGCGTTCGAACAGCTGCCGCACAGCAGAAGAGGCGGACCGGCTGCCCTGCCGTAGGTGCTCAGCGGCTGCCGCCTCGCGGCTCGTAGGGGATCGATGACTGAGTATGGCCGGGGCCACGGCTCCGAACCGTGGCATCCCGAGGACCCGTTGTTCGGGGACCAGGGATGGGGAGGACAGCAGGCCGCGAGCGGCCAAAGTCCGTACGGGGGCCAGCCGCAGTACTATCCGCAGCAGCCTCAACAGCCGCACCCGCAGCAGTCGTACGGTGGCCAGCAGCAGGGTGGCTACCCGCAGCATGACGGCCAGCAGGGTGGGTACCCGCAGCATGGCGGTCAGCAGCAGGGTGGCTACCCGCAGCACGACTACAACGGCGGCTGGGACACCGGCCAGCAGCCGGCGTACGGCGCGGGCCCGGATCCGTACGGCGGCCAGCCCGCCGCGTACGACGCCGAGCGCCCCGACCCGTACAACACCCCTGACGCCTACCCGCCGCCGCAGCCCCCGGGCCGCCGCCGCGAGGCGCCCCGCGAGAACCCCGACTGGGACCCGGGTCCCGATCAGGGCGAGCACGCGTTCTTCGCGAGCGGCCGGGACGACGAGGACGACGACTACGACGACGAGCCGCCGCGCGGCGGTCGCGGCCGTGGTCGAGGCCGCAGTGAACGCCGCGGCCGGGGCGGCAAGAAGCGCCGCAGCGGCTGCGCCTGCCTGGTGGTGACGCTGGTCTTCGCCGGCGGCCTCGGTGGCGTCGGCTACTTCGGCTACCAGTTCTACCAAGACCGGTTCGGTTCGGCCGCGGACTACGAGGGCAACGGCAACGCCGACAAGCAGGTCTCGGTCGAGATCCCCAAGGGTGCGGGCGGCTCCCAGATCGGTTCCCTGCTCGAGGAGAAGGGCGTCGTCAAGAGTGCGGACGCGTTCGTCAACGCCCAGGCGAAGGACCCCAAGGGGCTGTCGATCCAGGCAGGCGTCTATCTCCTCAACACGGAGATGTCCGGCGAAGCCGCCGTGACGATGATGCTCGACCCGAAGAGCCGCAACAACCTCATGGTCAACCCGGGTTGGCGCAACAACCAGGTCTACGAGCAGATCGACAAGCGCCTCGAGCAGCCCAAGGGCTCCACCAGGAAGTACGTCAAGGAACATTGGAAGGAACTCGGCCTTCCGGAGTGGGCGAAGAACCCGCACAAGGATGTGAAGGACCCGCTCGAGGGCTTCCTCTACCCGGGCAGCTACCCGGTCGCCAAGGGCATGAAGACCGAGGACATCCTCAAGAAGATGGTCGACGACGCCAAGCAGGCGTACTCGGGATACAACCTCGAGGGCAAGGCCAAGGAACTCAAGGTGAAGGACCCCCTTCAGCTCCTGACGGTCGCCAGCCTCGTGCAGTCCGAGGGCAACAACAAGAGCGACTACGAGAAGATCGCGCGGGTCGTGTACAACCGCATGGTGCCGGGCAACGCGGAGACCGCCGGCCTCCTCGACTTCGACTCCACGGTCAACTACCTCAAGGGCGAGTCCAAGCTGGCCACCGGTTCCGTCGACGAACTGCGCAAGATCAAGGATCCGTACAACACGTACAAGATCTACGGTCTGCCGCCCGGGCCGATCAGCAACCCGGGCAAGGAAGCCTTTGAGGCGGCGCTCAGCCCGGCCAAGGGCAAGTGGTACTACTTCGTCTCGATCAACGCGAACGAGACGCTCTTCGCCGAGACGAACGCGCAGCACGAGCGCAATCGTCAGAAGTACCTCGACGAACAGAAGAAGAACCAGTGAGCGGTGCACCGCGCAAAGCGGCCGTCCTCGGCTCCCCGATCGCCCACTCGCTGTCCCCGGTGCTCCATCGCGCCGCGTACGGCGAGCTGGGCCTGGACGGCTGGACGTACGACCGTTTCGAGGTCGACGAGGCGGCGCTGCCCGGCTTCCTCGAAGGGCTCGGTTCGGAGTGGGCGGGGCTCTCGCTGACCATGCCGCTCAAGCGTGCGGTGATTCCGCTGCTCGACGAGGTCAGCGAGACGGCCGCGTCGGTCGAGGCGGTGAACACGGTCGTCTTCGGGCCGGACGGTCGGCGCAGCGGTGACAACACCGACATCCCCGGCATCGTGGCCGCGCTGCGCGAGCGGGGCATCGAGCAGGTCGAGTCCGCGGCCGTCCTGGGCGCCGGCGCGACCGCGTCGTCCGCGCTGGCCGCGCTGTCCCGGATCTGTTCCGGCGAGATCGTCGCGTACGTACGCAGCGAGGCGCGCGCCGACGAGATGCGGCAGTGGGGCGAGCGGCTCGACGTGGAGGTGCGCACGGCCGACTGGGCTGATGCGGAGCAGGCGTTGAGTGCGCCGCTCGTCATCGCGACCACGCCGGCCGGCACCACGGACGACCTGGCGAAGCACGTGCCCGAGCGGCCCGGGACGCTCTTCGACGTGCTGTACGAGCCGTGGCCCACGGAGCTCGCCGCACGCTGGTCGATGTTCGGCGGCGCGGTGGTCAGCGGGCTCGACCTGCTGGTGCATCAGGCGGTGCTGCAGGTGCAGCAGATGACGGGCCGGCCGAAGGCTCCGCTGGACGCCATGCGCAAGGCGGGGGAGCGGGCGCTGGCCGCGCGCTGAGGCCCGTCAGGATCCGCTCCGTTCACATTCCAGTGGGGGGAGTGCATTCATGGACACAGGTCTGCCGCAGGCCTCGGTCGGCAGCAAGGTCTTCGACGGTCTGCTCGGGTTTCTGCCCGAGTGGATCCAGATCACCTTCATCGCCCTCGTCCTGCTCGCCGTCGTGGCGTCGTGGGTCGTGAAGATCAAGCGGAGGCTCGACCTTCGCCGGGCCGCCCGCAATGGGCAGCCGATGCACGCCGCCGCCCGGTACGGCCAGGGGCAGGGTGCGGACCACCTCGGGAAGTACGCCCCGCGGCAGGATCCTGCCAACGGGCAGCCGCAGCCGCGTCAGCAGGCACAGGATTGACCAGGGCTCGGTCGAGGGCGTCCCGCCTGCTGGACCAGCGCCCTGGCCGCCCGCTGCGGCATGGGAGTATTTAGGCAGGCGGGCCAGGGTCGCGCACCCGGTCGCGCCGTCGAGATCGCAGCACCAGGCGCGAGCAGAGGAGCACCGTTGAGCAGGTTGCGTTGGCTGACCGCGGGGGAGTCCCACGGACCCGCACTGGTGGCGACCCTGGAGGGTCTGCCCGCCGGCGTCCCGATCACCACCGAGCTGGTGGCAGATCATCTGGCGCGGCGTCGTCTCGGCTATGGCCGCGGTGCGCGGATGAAGTTCGAGCAGGACGAGATCACCTTCCTCGGTGGCGTCCGGCACGGTCTGTCGATGGGCTCTCCGGTAGCGGTCATGGTGGGCAACACCGAGTGGCCCAAGTGGGAGAAGGTCATGGCGGCCGACCCGGTCGACCCGGCCGAGCTCGCCACGATGGCCCGCAACGCCCCGCTGACCCGGCCCCGCCCCGGTCACGCGGACCTCGCGGGCATGCAGAAGTACGGCTTCGACGAGGCCCGGCCGATCCTGGAGCGCGCCAGCGCCCGGGAGACGGCGGCCCGGGTGGCGCTCGGCGCGGTGGCCCGTTCCTTCCTGAAGGAAGCCGCGGGCATCGAGATCGTGTCGCACGTGGTGGAGCTGGCCGCGGCCAAGGCCCCGTACGGCGTGTACCCGAAGCCCGGCGACGTGGAGAAGCTGGACGCGGACCCGGTGCGCTGCCTGGACGCCGACGCCTCGAAGGCGATGGTCGCGGAGATCGACCAGGCCCACAAGGACGGCGACACCCTCGGTGGTGTGGTCGAGGTCCTCGCGTACGGAGTGCCGGTGGGCCTGGGCTCGCACGTGCACTGGGACCGGCGCCTGGACGCCCGCCTCGCCGCCGCCCTCATGGGCATCCAGGCGATCAAGGGTGTCGAGGTCGGCGACGGCTTCGACCTGGCGCGGGTGCCCGGTTCCAAGGCGCACGACGAGATCGTCCGCACCGAGGACGGCATCCGGCGTTCCACGGGCCGCTCGGGCGGCACCGAGGGCGGTCTGACCACCGGTGAACTGCTGCGCGTACGCGCAGCGATGAAGCCCATCGCGACCGTCCCGCGCGCGCTCGCCACGGTCGACGTCGCCACGGGTGAGGCCACGCAGGCCCACCACCAGCGCTCCGACGTGTGTGCGGTCCCGGCGGCCGGCATCGTCGCGGAGGCGATGGTCGCGCTGGTCCTCGCGGACGCGCTCGTCGAGAAGTTCGGCGGCGACAGCGTGCCGGAGACCCGGCGCAACGTGCAGTCGTACCTCGACAACCTCCACATCCGATGACCGGTCCCTCGGCGGGTCCGCGGATCGTCCTCGTCGGGCCCATGGGCGTCGGCAAGTCGACGGTCGGCGAGCTGCTCGCCGCGCGTCTGGGCTGCGGTTTCCGGGACACCGACGCGGACATCGTGGCGGGCCAGGGCCGGGAGATCTCGGACATCTTCATCGAGGAGGGCGAGCCCCACTTCCGTGAGCTGGAGCGCGCGGCGGTACGCACCGCCGTCGCCGGGCACGACGGAGTGCTGGCCCTCGGCGGCGGGGCGATCCTCGACGCCGGTACGCGGGAGCTGCTCGGCGCGCACCCGGTCGTCTATCTCTCGATGGACGTGGACGAGGCGGTCAAGCGCACCGGCCTGAACGTCGCGCGCCCGCTGCTCACCGTCGCCAACCCGCGCAAGCAGTGGCGCGAGCTGATGGAGGCGCGCCGCCATCTGTACACCGACGTGGCCCGCGTGGTCGTCGCCACGGACGGACGCACCCCCGAAGAGGTCGCCCAAGCGGTCCTCGACGCACTGGAGTTGAAGGAAGCATGACGGAGCAGGCACCCACCCGGATCCAGGTCGGCGGGAGCGCGGGCAGTGATCCGTACGAGGTCCTGGTCGGACACTCGCTCCTCGGCGAGCTCGGCGGGCTGATCGGCGCCAAGGCCAAGCGCGTCGCGGTGATCCACCCCGAGGCGCTGGCCGAGACCGGTGACGCGATCCGGGCCGACCTGGCCGAGCAGGGCTACGAGGCCGTCGCCATCCAGGTGCCGAACGCCGAAGAGGCCAAGACCGCCGAGGTGGCGGCGTACTGCTGGAAGGCGCTCGGCCAGTCCGGCTTCACGCGCACCGATGTCGTGGTCGGTGTCGGCGGCGGCGCCACCACCGACCTCGCGGGCTTCGTGGCCGCGACCTGGCTGCGCGGTGTGCGCTGGATCGCCGTGCCGACGACCGTCCTCGCGATGGTGGACGCGGCGGTCGGCGGCAAGACCGGCATCAACACCGCCGAGGGCAAGAACCTCGTCGGCGCTTTCCACCCGCCGGCCGGCGTGCTGTGCGACCTGTCCGCCCTCGGTTCGCTGGGCGTGAACGACTACGTGTCCGGCCTCGCGGAGATCATCAAGGCCGGCTTCATCGCCGACCCGGTGATCCTGGATCTGATCGAGGCGGACCCCGCGGCGGCACGTACGCCGGCCGGTCCGCATACCGCCGAGCTGATCGAGCGCTCGATCCGGGTCAAGGCCGAGGTCGTCTCCAGCGACCTGAAGGAATCGGGCCTGCGCGAGATCCTCAACTACGGTCACACGCTCGCCCACGCCATCGAGAAGAACGAGCGCTACAAGTGGCGGCACGGTGCTGCCGTCTCCGTCGGCATGGTCTTCGCCGCCGAACTCGGCCGCCTGGCCGGTCGGTTGGACGAGGCGACCGCCGACCGGCACCGCACGGTCCTCGAATCGGTCGGCCTGCCGCTGACCTACCGGGGAGACCAGTGGCCCAAGCTGCTCGAGACGATGAAGGTCGACAAGAAGTCGCGGGGCGACCTGCTGCGCTTCATCGTCCTGGACGGACTGGGCAAGCCGGTGGTCATGGAAGGCCCCGACCCGGCCGTTCTGCTTGCCGCTTATGGCGAGGTTTCTGCCTGACCGGGCACTTGTGTCCGTCCCCGGCCGTTCACACAACGGCGGCCGGGGACGGTACCGTTCGGTAAAGGACCTGATCGCCGGACCTGTTCGCCGAGTTCCGCGCTACCAGCGCCAGTTGCCTGTACGAGACGGAGTGGCACCGGATGCAGCACGCAGTGGGGAATCCGCTGCCGCCGCCCCATCAGCCGGGGCACGGACCGGCCACCGGCTGGTCCCCGGCCGCACATCACCCCGGACCCGCACCCCATCCGGGCGCCGCGGGGCCGCACCCTGGCCGACCCGCGCCCGCCGCGGGCCCGCCGCCCGCTCCCGGCTTCAACGGCCCGGCGCCCCGGCCCGCCCAGGCACCCCCGCCCCCGCATGCCCCGGTGCCCCCCTCGCCCGACACCACGGGCCACATCAGGCTCCCGTCGGGCGCTCCGGTCGCGGTGCCTCAGCTGCCGCAGGGTTCCACGCAGGGCGACACCGGCGCGACCACGCTCGCGGTGCTGCTCATCGGCCCCGCCGGCGCCGGCAAGACCTCCGTGGCCAAGTACTGGGCGGAGCACCGCCAGGTCCCCACGGCGCACATCAGCCTGGATGACGTACGCGAGTGGGTGCGCTCCGGCTTCGCCGACCCGCAGTCCGGCTGGAACGACCACTCCGAGGCGCAGTACCGGCTGGCCCGCCGCACCTGCGGCTTCGCGGCGCGGAACTTCCTGGCCAACGGCATCTCCTGCATCCTCGACGACGCGGTCTTCCCGGACCGCCCGGTGGTCGGCCTCGGCGGCTGGAAGCGGCACGTGGGGCCCGGTCTGCTGCCCGTCGTGCTGCTGCCCGGCCTGGAGATCGTCCTGGAGCGCAATGCGCAGCGCAGCGGGAATCGTCGGCTGACGAACGAGGAAGTGGCTCGCATCCATGGCCGGATGGCCGGGTGGTACGGGTCGGGGCTGCCGATCATCGACAACTCGAGCTATGACGTGCCTACGACGGCGCGAGTCCTGGACGACGTACTGGCCAGGTCGATCGCGAGCCCGCCGAGCTGGTAGCCCCACCCTGCGGGCAGACATGAGTGCCACCCCCAGTCGGACGCGTACAACCAGCCACCTCCGAGCGGCAGCTCATACGCTCGGGTCATGTCAGAGGTCTACGCGGCACGCCGTGAGCGGCTCAGAGAGCAGTGCACGACCGGCGGCAGCGCGGCCGCGGTGGTCTCCCGCCCCGCCAACGTCCGCTATCTCGCGGGCGCGGCGCCCCAGGGAGCCGTGCTCCTGCTGGGGCCGGGCGAGGACATCCTGCTGTGCGGCAGCCCGCCCACCGGGGAGCCCACCGAGGGCCGCCCCGACGAGGCGCTGCGGCTGCAGGTCCTGGGGACCCCGGGCGGTGATGCCGCCGTGGCCGCCGCGGACCTCGCATCGGGCCAGGGGGCCGACTCCCTCGCCGTCGAGGAGCACCACCTGACCGTGGCCCGGCACCGCGCCCTCGGTTCCGTCGCGCCCCGGCTGCGCTTCGCGGACCTCGGCTGTGCGGTGGAGCAGCTGCGCGTGGTCAAGGACGACGAGGAGATCTCCTCGCTGCGGATCGCCGCCGAGATCGCCGACCAGGCGCTCGGCGAGCTCCTCGAATCCATCCTGGTCGGCCGCACCGAACGCCACCTCGCCCTGGAGCTGGAGCGCCGCCTCGTCGACCACGGCGCGGACGGCCCGGCCTTCCCCACCTCGGTCGGCACCGGCCTCAACTCGGGCCGCAGAGGTCACCGTCCCTCCGATCGCAGGGTGGAGGAGGGCGATTTTCTCTCCGTCTGCCTGGGCGCCTCCTACCGGGGCTACCGCTGCGAGATCGGCCGGACCTTCGTCATCGGGACCACCCCGGCGGACTGGCAGATCGAGCTGTACGACCTGGTCTTCGCCGCTCAGCGGGCCGGCCGGGAGGCCCTCGCACCTGGCGTCGAGTACCGCGAAGTGGACCGCGCTGCCCGCCAAGTCCTGGACGCCGGCGGCTACTCCGACGGGCTCCCGGCCGCCACCGGACACGGTGTGGGACTCGAAATCGAGGAGGACCCGCAGTTGGCGCCCGCGGCCATGGGTAAACTGGACGCTTGTGTGCCGGTCACCGTCGAACCGGGGGTCCACCTCCCGGGCCGGGGCGGCGTCCGGATCGATGACACGCTCGTCGTACGCCCCGAGGCGGACGGCGGACCCGAGCTACTCACCATTACGACCAAGGAGCTGCTCGCGCTCTAGCCCGCTGGGGTGCGCACCCTAGGTCCCACCAGTTTCAGTCCAGGAGATCCGCAACCGTGGCTTCCACGAACGACCTCAAGAACGGCCTTGTGCTCAAGCTCGACGGGGGCCAGCTGTGGTCCGTCGTCGAGTTCCAGCACGTCAAGCCCGGCAAGGGCCCGGCCTTCGTGCGCACCAAGCTCAAGAACGTGCTCTCCGGCAAGGTGGTCGACAAGACCTTCAACGCCGGCGTCAAGGTCGAGACGGCCACGATCGACAAGCGCGACATGCAGTTCTCCTACATGGACGGCGACTACTTCGTCTTCATGGACATGGAGACCTACGACCAGCTCATGGTCGACCGCAAGGCTGTCGGCGACGCCGCGAACTTCCTGATCGAGGGCTTCACCGCCTCCGTCGCGCAGCACGAGGGCGAGGTGCTCTTCGTGGAGCTGTCCGCCTCCGTCGAGCTCGTCGTCCAGGAGACCGAGCCGGGCGTCCAGGGCGACCGCTCCACCGGCGGCACCAAGCCCGCCACTCTGGAGACCGGCCACCAGATCCAGGTCCCGCTCTTCATCACCACGGGCGAGAAGATCAAGGTCGACACCCGTGACAGCAGCTACCTCGGCCGGGTGAACAGCTAACCGTGGCTGCTCGCAATACGGCCCGCAAGCGCGCCTTCCAGATCCTCTTCGAGGCCGACCAGCGCGGCACCGACGTCGTCACCGTGCTGGCCGACTGGATCCGGCACTCGCGGACCGACACGCGCCAGCCGCCGGTCAGCGAGTACACGATGGAGCTGGTCGAGGGGTACGCCCCCAAGGCGTCCCGCATCGACGAGCTGATCTCGCAGTACGCCGTGGACTGGACGCTCGACCGCATGCCGGTCGTCGACCGGAACATCCTGCGGCTCGGTGCGTACGAGCTGATCTGGGTCGACGGGACGCCCGACGCGGTCGTCCTCGACGAGGCGGTACAGCTCGCCAAGGAGTTCTCCACGGACGACTCGCCGGCCTTCGTCAACGGCCTCCTGGGCCGTTTCAAGGACCTCAAGCCCACCCTTCGGAGGGACGAGGCCTAGCAGCCCGCTGCTCGCGTCGACGGGCCCGCCACACGCGTGTGTGGCGGGCCCGTCGACGTATGCGCGCCTCATCCGCCCCACGCGCCTCGTGCGGGGCGCAGAAGGCCGCCTCGCGCGGCGCACGCAAAAGCCGCCGGGGTGGCCGGAACCGATTCGGTTCCGGCCACCCCGGCGGCACGTTTCTGCTGAAGCGGCGTCAGGCCTCTTCGTGGGCGACCGCGCGGCGCGCGTCCGCGTCCAGGACGCCCCAGCTGATCAGCTGCTCGGTGAGGACCGAGGGCGACTGGTCGTAGATGACGGCGAGGGTGCGCAGGTCGTCCTGGCGGATCGACAGCACCTTGCCGTTGTAGTCGCCGCGCTGGGACTGGATCGTGGCGGCGTACCGCTGCAGCGGGCCGGCCTTCTCCTGCGGGACGTGGGCAAGGCGCTCAAGGTCCAGGACGAGCTTCGGCGGCGGCTCGGCGGCACCGCCGGGCGTGGTGCCGGGCAGCAGCTCCTGCACCGGGACGCCGTAGAAATCGGCCAGCTCGGCGAGGCGCTGCACGGTGACCGCACGGTCGCCGCGCTCGTACGAACCGACCACGACCGCCTTCCAGCGTCCCTGGGACTTCTCCTCGACACCGTGGAGGGAAAGGCCCTGCTGGGTGCGGATGGCCCGAAGCTTGGCCCCGAGCTGTTTGGCGTATTCGCTGGACATATAGCTCCCCGGACGCAGACTGGTAACTCACTGTGAGGTTACGCAGCGTTACTTGGATGCGTCAAGCCGAATGGTCCGTACCGCCCCTTACGAGGGGGGTGATCTGCGGCGTTGCCGTTTGCTGGTACCGTAGGTGGCGCAATCTCGACGTCCTTTAAGGTCCGTCCCGTGAGGCGGAGAAGGAGGTCCGTTTCGTATGGACGCTTCAGCAGCTGAATCCGGTGTCGCCCGGCCCGTTCTCGAGGCCCCCGACATCGCGCGGGTATTGACCCGTATCGCACACGAAATCGTCGAACGCGCCAAGGGCGCCGACGATGTGGTGCTTCTCGGCATTCCGACCCGCGGCGTATTTCTCGGCCGGCGGCTCGCCGCCAAGCTCGAGGAAATCACCGGTCGCAAGATCCCGGTCGGGTCCCTCGACATCACCATGTACCGCGACGATCTGCGGATGCACCCGCCGCGTGCGCTGGCCCGTACCGACATCCCCGGCGAAGGCATCGACGGACGCCTGGTCGTCCTCGTCGACGACGTGCTCTTCTCGGGTCGCACCATCCGCGCCGCCCTCGACGCCCTGAACGACATCGGGCGTCCGCGCGCCGTGCAGCTCGCGGTCCTGGTGGACCGCGGACACCGTGAACTCCCCATCCGTGCCGACTACGTCGGCAAGAACCTCCCCACGTCGCTGCGGGAGACGGTCAAGGTCCAGCTCGCCGAGGAGGACGGTCGCGACACCGTGCTGCTCGGCGACAAGCCGACCGCACCGGCCGGCGAGCAGTAGCACTCGGTCTTACGACCCCCGAGAGCGCCGCTGCGCGCTCGCATGCCCGAAACTTCCGGTTCTTTAAAAGACACCGCACCGCATGGAGCCACACAGATGATGCGTCACCTCATCTCGGCCGCCGACCTCACCCGCGACGACGCCGTCCTGATCCTCGACACCGCCGAGGAGATGGCCCGGGTAGCGGACCGGCCGATCAAGAAGCTGCCCGCCCTTCGGGGACGTACGGTCGTGAACCTCTTCTTCGAGGACTCGACCCGCACCCGGATCTCCTTCGAGGCCGCCGAGAAGCGGCTGTCCGCGGACGTCATCAACTTCGCCGCCAAGGGCTCGTCCGTCTCCAAGGGCGAGTCGCTCAAGGACACCGCGCAGACCCTGGAGGCGATGGGCGTCGACGCCGTCGTCATCCGGCACGGCGCCTCAGGTGCACCGTTCCGCCTGGCCAACTCCGGCTGGATCGACGCCGCAGTGATCAACGCCGGCGACGGCACCCACCAGCACCCCACCCAGGCACTGCTCGACGCCTTCACGATGCGCCGCCGGCTCGTCGGCCGGGACGCGGGCCTGGGCAAGGACCTCGCGGGCAAGCGGATCACGATCGTCGGCGACATCCTGCACGGCCGGGTCGCCCGCTCCAACGTGGACCTGCTGCACACCCTCGGCGCCGAGGTCACGCTGGTCGCGCCGCCCACTCTGGTGCCGGTCGGCGTCGAGAGCTGGCCGTGCGAGGTGTCGTACGACCTGGACAGCACGCTGCCCAAGAGCGACGCCGTGATGATGCTGCGGGTGCAGCGCGAGCGGATGAACGCCGCGTTCTTCCCGACCGAGCGCGAGTACTCGCGCCGCTACGGCCTCGACGGCGACCGCATGGCGAAGATGCCCGAGCACGCCATCGTGATGCACCCCGGCCCGATGGTCCGCGGCATGGAGATCACCGCCGAGGTCGCCGACTCCAAGCGCTGCACCGCCATCGAGCAGGTCGCCAACGGCGTCCACACGCGCATGGCGGTCCTCTATCTGCTTCTCGGCGGCAACGAGCCCGCCGTCACCCACGCCCGGCCCATCGATTCGGAGAACAAGTAACCATGAGCAAGATCCTTATCCGTGGCGCGAAGGTCCTGGGTGGCGAGCCGCAGGACGTCCTGATCGACGGCGAGACCATCGAGGCCGTCGGTACGGGCCTGAGTGCCGAGGGCGCGACCGTCGTCGAGGCCGAGGGCCAGGTGCTCCTGCCGGGCCTCGTCGACCTGCACACCCACCTGCGCGAGCCCGGCCGTGAGGACTCCGAGACCGTCCTGACCGGCACCAAGGCCGCCGCCAAGGGCGGCTGGACCGCCGTGCACGCCATGGCCAACACCTTCCCCGTCGCCGACACCGCGGGCGTCGTCGAGCAGGTCTGGCGCCTCGGCCGCGAGTCGGGCTACTGCGACGTGCAGCCCATCGGCGCCGTGACCGTCGGGCTCGAGGGCAAGCAGCTCGCCGAGCTCGGCGCGATGCACGAGTCCGCGGCCGGCGTCATGGTCTTCTCCGACGACGGCAAGTGCGTGGACGACGCCGTGATGATGCGGCGCGCGCTCGAGTACGTGAAGGCCTTCGACGGTGTCGTCGCCCAGCACGCGCAGGAGCCCCGCCTCACCGAGGGCGCCCAGATGAACGAGGGCATCGTCTCCGCCGAGCTGGGCCTGGGTGGCTGGCCGGCCGTCGCCGAGGAGTCGATCATCGCCCGCGACGTGCTGCTCGCCGAGCACGTCGGCTCCCGCGTGCACATCTGCCATCTGTCGACCGCAGGTTCGGTGGAGATCGTCCGCTGGGCGAAGTCCCGCGGCATCGATGTGACCGCCGAGGTCACGCCGCACCACCTCCTGCTCACCGACGAGCTGGTCCGCTCGTACGACCCGGTCTACAAGGTGAACCCGCCGCTGCGCACCGAGACCGACGTGATGGCGCTGCGCGAGGCGCTGGCCGACGGCACGATCGACATCGTCGCCACCGACCACGCCCCGCACCCGCACGAGGACAAGGACTGCGAGTGGGCCGCCGCCGCCATGGGCATGGTCGGCCTGGAGACCGCGCTGTCCGTGGTCCAGCACACGATGGTCGACTCCGGGCTGCTCGACTGGGCGGGCGTCGCCCAGCGCATGTCGGTCAACCCGGCGAAGATCGGCCGCCTGGAGGGCCACGGCCGTCCCGTCTCGGCAGGTGAGCCCGCCAACCTCACGCTGGTCGATCCGGCATACCGTGGGTCCGTGGACCCCGCGGGCTTCGCCTCCCGCAGCCGCAACACCCCCTTCGAGGGCCGTGAGCTGCCGGGGCGCGTCACCCACACCTTCCTGCGGGGCCGGGCAACGGTCATCGACGGGAAGCTGGCGTGAGCACACCTTTCAGCACTATCGGCACATCGCTGCTGGTCAACACGGCCGCCGGGGAGAAGTCCCAGGAGGTCACGGACTGGCCGGCGCGCGCTGCCTGGGGCATCGGGCTCGTCGTCTTCGTCGTGTTCGTGTACTGGCTGATGCGGCAGGGCTGGAAGTGGCGCGGATCGCTCCAGGGCGACCTGCCCGAGCTTCCCGCCGTGCCGTCCGAGCCGGGCCCGGCGAAACTTGAGCTGAGCGGCCGGTACCACGGGTCCACCACGGCCGGGCAGTGGCTCGACCGGATCGTGGCCCACGGTCTCGGCACCCGCAGCAGGGCCGAGCTGACGCTCACCGACGCAGGGCTCGCGGTCGTACGCCCCGGAGCGGACGACTTCTTCGTCCCGGCGGCGGCGCTGCGCGAGGCCCGCCTCGACAAGGGCATCGCGGGCAAGGTCCTCGCCGAGGGCGGTCTGCTCGTCGTCACCTGGGCGCACGGCGACAAGCTGATCGACTCCGGTTTCCGCTCCGACCACGCCGCCGAGCACGCGGCCTGGGTCGAAGCCATCAACTCCATGATCATCAACACCGAAACGACGGAAGGCGCCGCACGATGACGACCTCCACAAGGGGATCCGCTTCTCAAAAGAAAGCTGCTCCCGCCGTACTCGTCCTGGAGGACGGCCGGATCTTCCGCGGCCGCGCCTACGGGGCCGTGGGGGAGACCTTCGGCGAGGCCGTGTTCTCCACCGGCATGACCGGCTACCAGGAGACCCTCACCGACCCGTCGTACCACCGCCAGGTCGTCGTGATGACCGCGCCGCACGTCGGCAACACCGGCGTCAACGACGAGGACCCCGAGTCGGGCCAGATCTGGGTCGCGGGTTATGTCGTACGCGACCCCGCCCGCGTCCCGTCCAACTGGCGCTCCCAGCGTTCGCTGGACGAGGAGCTCGTCAAGCAGGGCGTCGTCGGCATCTCCGGCGTCGACACCCGCGCCCTGACCCGGCACCTGCGCGAGCGCGGCGCCATGCGCGTCGGCATCTTCTCCGGCGAGAAGGTCGCGGACGACGCGTCGCTGCTCGCCCGGGTCAAGGAAGCCCCGCAGATGAAGGGCGCCAACCTGTCCGCCGAGGTCGCCACCAAGGAGACGTACGTCGTCCCCGCGATCGGCACCAAGAAGTTCACGGTCGCGGCCGTGGACCTCGGCATCAAGGGCATGACCCCGCACCGCATGGCCGAGCGCGGCATCGAGGTGCACGTGCTGCCCGCGACCGCCACGGTCGAGGACGTGTACGCCGTGAACCCCGACGGTGTGTTCTTCTCCAACGGTCCCGGTGACCCGGCCACCGCCGACGGTCCCGTCTCCGTCATGCAGGGCGTGCTCGAGCGCAAGACGCCGCTGTTCGGCATCTGCTTCGGCAACCAGATCCTGGGGCGCGCGCTCGGCTTCGGCACCTACAAGCTGAAGTACGGCCACCGCGGCATCAACCAGCCGGTGCAGGACCGCACCACCGGCAAGGTCGAGGTCACCGCGCACAACCACGGCTTCGCCGTCGACGCGCCCCTCGACAAGGTCTCGGACACCCCCTTCGGGCGGGCCGAGGTCTCTCACGTATGCCTCAACGACCAGGTGGTGGAGGGGCTTCAGCTCCTCGACCAGCCGGCGTTCAGCGTCCAGTACCACCCCGAGGCGGCCGCGGGCCCGCACGACGCCGCGTACCTCTTCGACCGCTTCGTAGACCTCATGGAGGCCGAGCGTGCCTAAGCGCACCGATATCCAGTCCGTCCTGGTCATCGGCTCCGGCCCGATCGTCATCGGCCAGGCCGCCGAGTTCGACTACTCCGGCACCCAGGCCTGCCGCGTGCTCAAGGCCGAGGGCCTGCGCGTCATCCTGGTCAACTCCAACCCGGCCACGATCATGACCGACCCGGAGATCGCCGACGCCACGTACGTCGAGCCGATCACCCCCGAGTTCGTCGAGAAGATCATCGCCAAGGAGCGCCCCGACGCGCTGCTCCCCACCCTCGGTGGCCAGACCGCGCTCAACACCGCGATCTCCATGCACGAGCAGGGTGTGCTTGAGAAGTACAACGTCGAGCTCATCGGCGCCAACGTCGAGGCCATCAACAAGGGCGAGGACCGCGAGCTCTTCAAGGGCGTCGTCGAAGAGGTCAACAAGAAGATCGGGCACGGCGAGTCCGCCCGCTCGTACATCTGCCACTCCATGGACGACGTCCTCAAGGGCGTCGAGGAGCTCGGCGGCTACCCCGTCGTCGTCCGCCCCTCCTTCACCATGGGCGGCGCCGGCTCCGGCTTCGCGCACGACGAGGAGGAGCTGCGCCGCATCGCCGGTCAGGGCCTCACGCTCTCGCCGACCACCGAGGTGCTCCTGGAGGAGTCCATCCTCGGCTGGAAGGAGTACGAGCTGGAGCTGATGCGCGACAAGAACGACAACGTCGTGGTCGTCTGTTCCATCGAGAACTTCGACCCGATGGGCGTGCACACCGGCGACTCGATCACCGTCGCGCCCGCCATGACGCTCACCGACCGCGAGTACCAGCGGCTGCGTGACGTCGGTATCGCGATCATCCGCGAGGTCGGCGTCGACACCGGCGGCTGCAACATCCAGTTCGCGATCGACCCGGTCGACGGCCGCGTCATCGTGATCGAGATGAACCCGCGTGTGTCGCGTTCCTCGGCTCTCGCCTCCAAGGCGACCGGCTTCCCGATCGCCAAGATCGCCGCGAAGCTGGCCGTCGGCTACACGTTGGACGAGATCCCGAACGACATCACCGAGAAGACCCCGGCGTCCTTCGAGCCGACCCTCGACTACGTCGTGGTCAAGGCCCCGCGGTTCGCCTTCGAGAAGTTCCCGTCCGCAGACTCCACCCTCACCACCACCATGAAGTCGGTGGGCGAGGCCATGGCGATCGGCCGCAACTTCACCGAGGCCTTCCAGAAGGCGCTGCGCTCGCTGGAGAAGAAGGGCTCGCAGTTCTCCTTCGTCGGCCCGGTCGGCGACAAGAAGGAGCTCCTCGAGCTCTCGGTCCGCCCGACCGACGGGCGCATCAACATCGTCATGAACGCGATCCGCGCAGGCGCCACCCAGGAGGAGATCTTCGAGTACACGAAGATCGACCCCTGGTTCGTCGACCAGCTCTTCCTCATCAAGGAAGTCGCCGACGAGCTCGCCGCCGCCGAGCGCCTGGACGCCGACCTCCTTATGGAGGCCAAGCGCCACGGCTTCTCCGACGCCCAGATCGCCGAGATCCGCGGCCTGCGCGAGGACGTCGTGCGCGAGGTCCGGCACGCGCTCGGGGTCCGCCCGGTCTACAAGACGGTCGACACCTGCGCCGCCGAATTCGCCGCCAAGACCCCGTACTTCTACTCCTCGTACGACGAGGAGAACGAGGTCGCCAAGCGCACCAAGCCCGCGGTGATCATCCTGGGCTCCGGCCCGAACCGCATCGGCCAGGGCATCGAGTTCGACTACTCCTGCGTCCACGCCTCCTTCGCGCTCAGCGACGCGGGCTACGAGACCGTGATGGTCAACTGCAACCCTGAGACCGTCTCCACGGACTACGACACCTCGGACCGCCTCTACTTCGAGCCGCTCACGCTCGAGGACGTCCTCGAGATCGTGCACGCCGAGCAGCAGGCGGGCCCGCTCGCCGGTGTCATCGTGCAGCTCGGCGGCCAGACCCCGCTGGGTCTGTCGCAGGCGCTCAAGGACAACGGCGTTCCGGTTGTGGGCACCTCGCCCGAGGCCATCCACGCCGCCGAGGACCGCGGCGCCTTCGGCCGCGTCCTCGCCGAGGCCGGGCTGCCCGCGCCGAAGCACGGCACCGCGACCACGTTCGCCCAGGCCAAGGCCATCGCCGACGAGATCGGCTACCCCGTCCTCGTACGCCCGTCGTACGTCCTCGGCGGCCGCGGCATGGAGATCGTGTACGACGAGGCCCGCCTCGCCACGTACATCGAGGAGTCCACCGAGATCAGCCCCTCGCGGCCGGTCCTCGTCGACCGCTTCCTCGACGACGCGATCGAGATCGACGTCGACGCGCTCTACGACGGCAAGGAGCTCTACCTCGGCGGCGTCATGGAGCACATCGAGGAGGCCGGCATCCACTCCGGCGACTCGGCGTGCGCGCTGCCCCCGATCACGCTCGGTGGCTACGACATCAAGCGGCTGCGGGCCTCAACTGAAGGCATCGCCAAGGGTGTTGGCGTACGCGGACTGATCAACATCCAGTTCGCGATGGCCGGCGACATTCTGTACGTCCTTGAGGCGAACCCGCGCGCCTCGCGCACCGTCCCCTTCACCTCGAAGGCGACCGCGGTGCCGCTGGCGAAGGCCGCCGCCAGGATCTCCCTGGGTGCGACCATCGCCGAGCTGCGCGAGGAAGGCCTGCTGCCCAAGCAGGGCGACGGCGGCACGCTCCCCATGGACGCGCCGATCTCCGTCAAGGAGGCCGTCATGCCGTGGTCGCGCTTCCGCGACATCCACGGCCGCGGCGTCGACACGGTCCTCGGCCCGGAGATGCGCTCCACCGGCGAGGTCATGGGCATCGACTCGGTCTTCGGCACGGCGTACGCCAAGTCGCAGGCCGGTGCGTACGGCCCGCTGCCCACCAAGGGACGCGCGTTCATCTCGGTCGCCAACCGGGACAAGCGCTCGATGATCTTCCCGGCGCGTGAACTCGTCGCCCACGGCTTCGAGTTGATGGCCACCTCCGGTACCGCAGAGGTCCTGCGCCGCAACGGCATCAACGCCACCATCGTGCGCAAGCTCAGCGAGGGCGAAGGCCCGAACGGCGAGAAGACCATCGTCCAGCTCATCCACGACGGCGAGGTCGACCTCATCGTCAACACCCCGTACGGCACCGGCGGCCGCCTCGACGGCTACGAGATCCGTACGGCCGCCGTGGCGCGCAGCGTGCCGTGCCTGACGACGGTGCAGGCGCTCGCCGCCGCCGTCCAGGGCATCGACGCGCTCAACGGCGGTGATGTGGGCGTACGTTCCCTGCAGGAACATGCCGAGCAGCTGACCGCGGCCCGCGACTAGCAGCCCAGGAGGGGGACACCGGAAACGGTGTCCCCCTCTTCATGAGGCCTGCTGGTAGCTGCGGCAAGGCCCGACGCCCGACCGAGGACTCCTCTCATGTACAAACTCTTCTTCAACCTGGTCTTCAAGCGGATGGACCCGGAGCAGGCCCACTACCTGGCCTTCCGCTGGATCCGGCTCGCGGCCCGGACTCCCGTGCTGCGTACGTTCGTTGCCGCCGCCCTCGCGCCCCGCTACAAGGAGCTGCGCACCGAGGCGTTCGGGCTGCGCATGCACGGACCCGTGGGGCTCGCGGCCGGTTTCGACAAGAACGCGGTCGCGATCGACGGCATGACGATGCTCGGCTTCGACCACATCGAGATCGGCACCGTCACCGGCGAGGCGCAGCCCGGCAACCCCAAGAAGCGGCTCTTCCGGCTCGTCCCGGACCGTGCGCTGATCAACCGCATGGGCTTCAACAACGAGGGCTCGGCGGCGGTCGCCGAACGCCTCGCCGCCCGTCGTGAGGTCTTCAGGACGACCGTCGGCGTCAACATCGGCAAGACGAAGGTCGTGCCGGAGGAGGAAGCGGCCGGCGACTACGTGCAGTCGACCGAGCGGCTCGCCCGGCACGCCGACTACCTCGTCGTGAACGTGTCCTCCCCGAACACCCCGGGGCTCAGGAACCTGCAGGCCGTGGACCACCTGCGGCCGCTGCTCTCGGCGGTACGCGAGGCGGCCGACGCCAGTGTCGAGGGGCGCCGCGTCCCGCTGCTCGTCAAGATCGCGCCGGACCTCGCCGACGAGGACGTCGACGCGGTGGCCGACCTGGCCGTCGAACTCGGCCTGGACGGCATCATCGCCACCAACACCACGATCGGGCGCGAGGGCCTGAAGTCGGACGCCGCGCTGACCGCGGAGACCGGTGGACTGTCGGGCGCGCCCCTGAAGGAGCGCTCCCTGGAGGTCCTCCGTCGCCTCTACGCGCGCGTGGGCGACGACATCACCCTGGTGGGCGTCGGCGGCATCGAGAACGCCGAGGACGCCTGGCAGCGGATCCTCGCGGGCGCCACCCTGGTGCAGGGCTACAGCGCCTTCATCTACGAGGGCCCCTTCTGGATGCGCGCCATGCACAAGGGCCTCGCGGCCCGCCTGAACAACAGCCCGTACGCCACGCTGGCCGAGGCGGTCGGCGCGGGCGTCTCCGACGCGGACAGGAAGAAGGCAGCAGCATGACTCTGGACCCCTTTGGCGCCCGGCTGCGTGCGGCCATGGACGAGCGCGGGCCCCTCTGTGTCGGCATCGACCCGCACGCCGCACTGCTCGACTCCTGGGGCCTGCCCGACACGATCGACGGCCTGGAGCGCTTCTCGCGCACGGTCGTCGAGGCGCTGGCCGACCGGGTCGCCGTGCTCAAGCCGCAGTCGGCGTTCTTCGAGCGGTTCGGGTCGCGGGGTGTCGCGGTGCTCGAGAAGTCGGTCGAGGAGGCGCGGGCCGCCGGGGCGCTGATCGTGATGGACGCCAAGCGGGGCGACATCGGCTCGACCATGGCCGCGTACGCGGAGTCCTTCCTGAGCAAGGACTCCCCGCTGTTCTCGGACGCGCTGACCGTGTCTCCGTACCTGGGGTACGGATCGCTTCGGCCTGCGGTCGAGCTGGCTCGGGAGAGCGGGGCGGGGCTGTTCGTGCTGGCGCTCACGTCCAACCCCGAGGGTTCCGAGGTGCAGCACGCGGTGCGCTCGGACGGGCGGTCGGTGGGGGCGACGATGCTGGCGCATCTGGCCTCCGAGAACGCCGGGGCGTCGCCCATGGGTTCCTTCGGGGCCGTTGTGGGCGCGACGCTCGGTGATCTGTCGTCGTACGACCTGGACATCAACGGGCCGTTGCTGGCGCCGGGGATCGGGGCGCAGGGGGCTACGCCTGCGGACCTTCCTTCGGTGTTCGGATCGGTTGTCGGGAACGTCGTTCCCAATGTGAGCCGGGGGGTGCTGCGGCACGGGCCGGATGTTGCGGCGCTTCGGGCTTCTGCGGAGCAGTTCGCGGAGGAGATCCGGTCCGCTGTGGCTGGGGCTTAGAGACTCTTCCCCACCCCGCCCCTTCCCGAAAGTCCTGCGGACGGCTTCGGGGCTTCGCCCCGGACCCCGGATCGGCCTTCGGCCTCTGTCCTCAAACGCCGGACGGGCTGATTCATCAACCATGAATCAGCCCGTCCGGCGTTTGAGGACAGTCTTTGAAGCCGACGGCAGTCTTACGGGAAGGGGCGGGGTGGGGAAAACTCAGCCCTTTCGGGACCTTGGCCCGGGCCGCCCAGGCCCTTGGCGCCCAGGCGGGGCGGCCCCTGGTGGTCGATCATGGATCGGGGGGATCCGACCACGCTCAGGGAGACCCCGTGCCGCCCCGGCCCAGCGCCCAGCGCCCCGTGCAAACGCGAGCCGAGATCCTCGCCCTCGACCCCGTCGGCGCCTACCACCACCTGGTGCTCCGCGCCGGTGAGGCGGCCCGCGACGTCGCCCCCGGGCACTTCGCCGCCCTCGCGATCGGCGGCCGCAACTCCGCCATGCTGCTGCGCCGCGCCTTCTCCATCCACCGCGCCGACCCCGACCAGGGCACCATCGAGCTGGTCTTCGCCGAGCACGGCAAGGGGACGAAGGCGCTGGCCGCCCACCACGTGGGCGACACCGTCGACCTCATCGCCCCGCTCGGCACCCCCTTCCCGCTCCCCGAAGGCCCGACGAACGCCGTCCTCGTCGCCGGCGGCTACGGCAGCGCCCCGATGTTCGCGCTCGCCGAGCAGATCCTGGAGCGCGGCGGCCGGGTCGGCTTCGTACTGGGCGCCGCGAGCGAGGACCGGCTCTTCGGGGTCGAGCTCGCCCGGGCGCTCACCCCGCACGTCGCAGTCGTCACCGACGACGGAACGTACGGCGAAAGGGGACTGGTCACCGACCCGCTCCCCGGGATGATCGACGTCCTCGGCGCCACCGAGGTGCACTCCTGCGGCCCCATGGGCATGCTGCGCGCGGTCACCGACATCGCCACTGCTGCCGGTGCCCGCAGCCACACCGCCGTCGAGGAGGCCATGGCCTGTGGGATCGGCGTCTGCATGACCTGCGTGCTGCCGGTCAGGGACGAGGACGGGGTCACCCGGTTCCTTCGCTCCTGCACATCCGGGCCGGTCTTCGACGGTACGAAAGTCCGCTGGGACGACGCCGGAACGCTGCCGCCCGACGTCGAAGGCGCCGCCGCCATGACCCCGCACACCGCGAAGGAGCCGACGCGATGATCCAGCCCCACGAAGTCGACATGTCGGCCCCGCTCGGCGCCACCGTGACCCTGCCCAACCCGATCAGCACCGCTTCCGGCTGCGCGGGCTACGGCCGCGAGCTCGACCGCTTCGTCCCGCTCGCCGAGCTCGGCACGATCACGACCAAGACGATCATGCCGTACGCCCGTTCAGGCCGGGCCACCCCGCGCATGGCCGAGACCCCCAGCGGCATGCTCAACTCCATCGGCCTGCAGGGTTCCGGCATCGACCACTTCGTCGAGCAAGAGCTGCCCTGGCTCGCCGAGCGCGGCGCCCGCGTCCTCGTCTCGATCGCGGGGGAGCGCACCGAGGAGTTCGCCGAGGCCGCCGCCCGCCTCAAGGGACAGCCGGGCGTCGTGGGCATCGAGGCCAACATCTCCTGCCCCAACGTGGCCAACCGCGGCCTCGTCTTCGCCTGCGATCCCACGTCGTCGTACGAGACGGTCAAGGCCGTGCGCGCCGCCGCCGACCCCGAGCTGCCCGTCTACGCCAAGCTCACTCCTGATGTGACCTCCATTGCCGACATCGCGGCGGCCTGCACGGAGGCGGGCGCCGACGGCCTCTCGATGATCAACACGCTGCTCGGCATGGTCATCGACACCGACACCCTGCGCCCCGCCCTCGCGGGCACCACGGGCGGTCTGTCCGGACCGGCCGTACGTCCCGTCGCCGTGCGCTGCGTCCACCAGGTGTACGCAGCCATGCGCGCGGGCTCCGTCCGCGAGGTCCCGATCCTCGGGATGGGCGGCATCGCGACGGGCCGCGACGCGTTCGAATTCGTCCTTGCCGGAGCCTCCGGAGTCGCGGTGGGCACAGCGATCTTCAACGACCCCTCGGCCCCCGTACGCGTACTCGAAGAACTCCGAAACGCCCTCGCCGAGCACTCCATCGGCTCGTTCAAGGACGCCGTGGGTCGTGCGCACATGCCCAGTTGAGGCTTCCCGCGCGACTTCCTGACGTCGATTTGTCGCCGTCGAACGCCCTTCGGAGACCCAAATCCGGGGCGTTATGCCGGATATGTATAGTTCAGCAGAGGCTGACCAGGACTTTTCCGCTGTTCTCGCTGACTGGAGCGGCCCTGGCCGCTAGTCTCCGTCGAGAGTGCACGGGCAAGCGCGTCGCTCGTTGCTCACCTGGTGTGGGGCGAATAGGTTCCTCACCGGTCCGTATCCGACAGTTCGACAACCGAGGTGACGTAGGCGTGGCTCTTCCGCCCCTTACCCCTGAACAGCGCGCAGCCGCGCTCGAAAAGGCCGCCGCGGCTCGCCGGGAGCGGGCCGAGGTCAAGAATCGACTCAAGCACTCCGGCGCCTCGCTCCACGAGGTCATCAAGCAGGGCCAGGAGAACGACGTCATCGGCAAGATGAAGGTCTCCGCCCTCCTCGAGTCGCTTCCCGGCGTGGGCAAGGTCCGCGCCAAGCAGATCATGGAGCGTCTCGGAATCTCCGAGAGCCGCCGTGTTCGCGGCCTCGGGTCCAACCAGATCGCCTCCTTGGAGCGCGAGTTCGGCGGCGGCGCCGCCTGACGTCTCGGGCACTCCCGGGAAGCTGGAATAATCGCTGCATGAGTGAACGTCCGCGGCTGACCGTGCTCTCCGGCCCCTCTGGGGTCGGCAAGAGCACGGTCGTCGCTCATATGCGCAAGGAACACCCCGAGGTCTGGCTCTCGGTGTCCGCCACCACCCGCAAGCCGCGGCCGGGCGAGCGGCACGGCGTCCAGTACTTCTTCGTCAGCGACGAAGAGATGGACAAGCTGATCGCCAACGGCGACCTGCTGGAGTGGGCGGAGTTCGCGGGCAACCGCTACGGGACCCCGCGCAACGCCGTCCTGGAGCGGCTGGACAACGGCGAACCCGTGCTCCTGGAGATCGATCTCCAGGGTGCCCGGCTCGTCCGTCAGTCGATGCCCGAGGCCCAGCTGGTCTTCCTGGCCCCACCCAGCTGGGACGAGCTGGTCCGCCGGCTCACCGGCCGCGGGACCGAGGCGCCCGAGGTCATCGAGCGCCGCCTCGAGGCCGCCCGCGTCGAACTTGCCGCCGAGGCGGAGTTCGATACGACCCTGGTCAATACCTCCGTCGAGGACGTAGCTCGTGAGCTGCTAGCCTTGATGAATGTTGTGTGATCGACGCTGACCCACTGTCCGGTCGACGTCGTCTGATTTTTTCCATTCTTCGGAAGGTAGAGCGTGTCCTCTTCCATCACTGCGCCCGAGGGCATCATCAACCCGCCGATCGACGAGCTTCTCGAAGCCACCGACTCGAAGTACAGCCTGGTGATCTACGCGGCCAAGCGTGCCCGCCAGATCAACGCGTACTACTCGCAGCTCGGTGAGGGTCTCCTCGAGTACGTCGGTCCGCTGGTGGACACCCACGTCCACGAGAAGCCGCTCTCGATCGCCCTTCGCGAGATCAACGCGGGTCTGCTGACCTCGGAAGCCATTGAGGGCCCGGCTCAGTAGTCGTTTGAGATTTTCCAGTATTCCCATCCAGGCCCGGCAGAGCGACTGCCGGGCCTGTGGTGTGTCATGGGAACGTACGTTGCGCATGCAGGGCCGTTGCAGGGCCGCTGCGGCGCCGAAAGCAGGGGAGACATCGTGGGCAAGCCCAAGGTCGTGCTGGGGGTCAGCGGCGGGATCGCCGCCTACAAGGCGTGCGAGCTGCTGCGCCGGCTGACCGAGTCGGGGCACGACGTGCGAGTGGTGCCCACCGATTCCGCCCTCCACTTCGTCGGCGCCGCGACCTGGTCCGCGCTCTCCGGGCACCCCGTCTCGACCGAGGTCTGGTCCGACGTCCACGAGGTTCCGCACGTACGCATCGGCCAGGGCGCCGACCTCGTGGTCGTCGCGCCCGCCACCGCCGACATGCTCGCCAAGGCCGCGCACGGCCTCGCCGACGACCTGCTCACCAATACGCTCCTGACCGCGCGCTGTCCCGTCGTCTTCGCACCCGCCATGCACACCGAGATGTGGGAGCACCCGGCTACTCAGGAGAACGTCGCCACGCTGCGCCGCCGGGGCGCGGTCGTCATCGAGCCCGCCGTCGGCCGCCTCACCGGCGTCGACACCGGCAAGGGCCGGCTGCCCGACCCCGGCGAGATCTTCGAGGTCTGCCGCCGCGTGCTGGCCCGCGGCCACGCCGAGCCGGACCTCGCCGGGCGGCACGTCGTCATCAGCGCGGGCGGCACCCGCGAGCCCCTCGACCCGGTCCGCTTCCTCGGCAACCGCTCCTCCGGCAAGCAGGGCTACGCCCTCGCCCGCACCGCCGCGGCCCGCGGCGCCCGCGTCACGCTCCTCGCGGCGAACACGACCGCCCTGCCCGATCCGGCCGGCGTCGACATCGTGCACGTGGGGACCGCCGTGCAACTGCGCGAGGCGGTGCTCAAGGCAGCCTCGGACGCGGATGCCGTGGTCATGGCCGCGGCCGTGGCGGACTTCCGCCCGGAAACGTACGCGACAGGAAAGATCAAGAAGAAGGACGGCAAGGAGCCGGAGCCGATCGTGCTCGTCCGCAACCCGGACATCCTGGCCGAGATCTCCGCCGACCGCGCCCGCCCCGGCCAGGTCGTCGTCGGCTTCGCCGCCGAGACCGACGACGTACTGGCGAACGGCCGGAGCAAGCTCGAGCGCAAGGGCTGCGACCTGCTCGTGGTGAACGAGGTGGGGGAGCGCAAGACCTTCGGGTCCGAGGAGAACGAGGCCGTGGTGCTCGGCGCGGACGGCTCCGAGACGCCCGTTCCGCACGGACCCAAGGAAGCCTTGGCGGACACCGTGTGGGATTTGGTGGCCGGCCGCCTCGGCTGACGCGGCGGCCCCTCCCCCGAGTGAAGGCGATATTCGCTCCTCCGGGTGCCCCAAACCCGGGAAAATCGGGCGAGTGGGACCCGGGGGAGGGCGATCGTCGTACCGCTGAGACGCGGTGCTGCAGGTCACAGCCTCCCAAGTAGCGAGACATGTGGTCCAGCTGACGGAGGCGACCGATAAACTGGTCGAGGACCGACGCCGAGCGCAGCTCTCGGCCGGTCCGCCAATGATCAGCCAGCAGCCGCTGCAACCCCAGGGAGCGTTGTGTCCCGTCGTCTCTTCACCTCGGAGTCTGTGACCGAGGGTCACCCCGACAAGATCGCTGACCAGATCAGCGACACCATCCTCGATGCGCTTCTGCGGGAGGACCCGACTTCCCGGGTCGCCGTGGAAACGCTGATCACCACCGGCCTGGTGCACGTGGCCGGCGAGGTCACGACCAAGGCGTACGCGCCGATCGCGCAGCTGGTGCGCGACAAGATCCTCGAGATCGGCTACGACTCCTCGAAGAAGGGCTTCGACGGCGCCTCCTGTGGCGTCTCGGTGTCCATCGGCGCGCAGTCCCCGGACATCGCGCAGGGCGTCGACACCGCGTACGAGAAGCGGGTCGAGGGCGACGAGGACGAGCTCGACAAGCAGGGCGCGGGCGACCAGGGCCTGATGTTCGGGTACGCGTCGGACGAGACGCCCGAGCTGATGCCGCTCCCGATCCACCTGGCGCACAAGCTTTCCAAGCGCCTGTCCGACGTGCGCAAGAACGGGACCATCCCCTACCTGCGCCCCGACGGCAAGACCCAGGTCACCATCGAGTACGACGGCGACAAGGCCGTCCGCCTCGACACGGTCGTCGTCTCCTCGCAGCACGCGAGCGACATCGACCTGGAGTCGCTGCTCGCGCCCGACATCCGCGAGTTCGTCGTCGAGCCCGAGCTCAAGGCGCTCCTGGACGACGGCATCAAGTTGGAGACCGAGGGCTACCGCCTGCTGGTCAACCCGACCGGCCGCTTCGAGATCGGCGGCCCGATGGGCGACGCCGGCCTGACCGGCCGAAAGATCATCATCGACACCTACGGCGGCATGGCCCGCCACGGCGGCGGCGCCTTCTCCGGCAAGGACCCGTCCAAGGTCGACCGCTCGGCCGCCTACGCGATGCGCTGGGTCGCGAAGAACGTCGTCGCCGCGGGTCTCGCCTCGCGCTGCGAGGTCCAGGTCGCCTACGCGATCGGCAAGGCCGAGCCCGTCGGCCTGTTCGTGGAGACCTTCGGCACCGCCACGGTCGACGTGGACAAGATCGAGCACGCCATCGCCGAGGTCTTCGACCTCCGCCCGGCAGCGATCATCCGCGACCTCGACCTGCTCCGCCCGATCTACGCCCAGACCGCCGCGTACGGCCACTTCGGCCGTGCGATCCCGGACTTCACCTGGGAGCGCACCGACCGCGTGGACGCGCTGCGCAAGGCCGCCGGTCTGTAAGCGAGTTCTGGTTTCGGATTCTGAGTTCTGAGTTCTGCCGCTGCGGCCCTGGACCTGGTGGTCCGGGGCCGCAGTCGTGCCCGGACAATTGCTTGGCGGCGTGCGGGAGTTCGGGTCTACAGTGTTGATCTCCCGGTGCGCAGGCCACGGTTACTTCGATGGAGCGCGTCCTCGTGACGCGCGTGGAAATTGTCCGGCCTCTGGCCAGTTCCGTTGCCGCCCTGAACTCGGGAGAACCTGACACCGGAGCGCCCGGTGCGAAGGCGGCGGATACTTCTGGTTCGGGGACTGACGTCCCCCGCGGGTTCGAATCCCGCCGCCGGTCTTGGGGGACCGGCGTGGCCGAGCGGCCCAAGGCAAACCCTTGCGCCTCTGGCGCATCCGTGGCCGATTGGATCTCGGGCGCGTACCGGTGTCAGTGTCGTCTGGTAGGAATTTGGCTGTGAGCAGCGAGAACGGACAGCCGGACGGTGACGCGCAGGAGTCTGTCGCGCCGCCCGAGCAGCTTGCGCTCATTCGGGAGAGTGTGCGCAAGGCCAATGTGCCGCGGGCCAAGCCGCGGACCTGGCGGGGGGCCGCGCTGGCCAAGGAGTTGCCGGTCGCGCGGGTGCTCGTGGACAAGGGCGTGCTGCATCTCGACCGGTACTTCGACTACGCGGTTCCCGAGGAGCTCGACGCGGAGGCCCAGCCGGGTGTGCGGGTGCGGGTGCGGTTCGGGGCCGGGCGGCATCAGGTGCGGGGCGGGCGGCGCGAGGGCGGTGGGCTCATTGACGGGTTCCTCGTCGAGCGGCTTGCCGAGTCGGACTACTCGGGGCCGCTGGCCGCGCTCGCCCAGGTGGTGTCGCCCGAGCGGGTGTTGAGCCCCGAACTGCTCGGGCTGACGCGGGCCGTGGCCGATCGCTATGCCGGAAGCCTGGCCGATGTCCTGCAGCTGGCCATACCTCCGCGGAACGGGCGGGCCGAGGGCAAGCCCTCGCCGGAGCCGCTGCCCGCGCCGCCGGTGCCCGAGGCGGGGACCTGGGCCAGGTATGGGCGGGGGCCCGCCTTTGTGCAGGCGCTCGCCGAGGGTGGGGCGCCGCGTGCCGTGTGGAATGCGCTGCCGGGGCCGGAGTGGGCCGATGAGCTGGCGCGGGCCGTCGCCGCGACGCTCGCCTCCGGGCGGGGCGCGCTGGTGGTCGTGCCGGACGGGCGGGTCGCCGCCCGGGTCGATGCCGCGCTCAGTGCGGTCCTCGGCGTGGGGCGGCATGCGTTGCTCACCGCCGACGCGGGGCCCGAGAAGCGGTACCGGGAGTGGCTCGCGGTGCGGCGCGGGTCGGTGAAGGCCGTGGTGGGGACGCGGGCCGCGATGTTCGCACCCGTACAGAATCTTGGTCTCGTCGCCATCTGGGACGACGGGGACGGCAGCCACAGCGAGCTGCACGCACCGCAGCCGCACGCACGCGATGTGCTGTTGTTGCGGGCCGCGCTCGACAAGTGCGCTTTCCTGCTTGGCAGTTGGAGCTGCACGGTGGAGGCCGCTCAGCTGGTCGACAGTGGCTGGGCGTTGCCGCTGGACGCCGACCGGGATCAGCTGCGGGGGGCCGTACCGCTGGTGCGTACCGTCGGCGACACCGATCTGGCGCGGGACGAGGCCGCGCGGGCCGCGCGGCTGCCCACGCTGGCCTGGCAGGTCGTGCGGGAAGGACTCAAGCACGGGCCGGTGCTCGTGCAGGTGCCGCGCCGTGGGTACGTTCCGCGGCTGGCCTGCGACCGGTGCCGCGAGCCCGCGCGCTGCCGGCACTGTTCCGGGCCGCTGGAGGCGCGCGATGCCGGGCCGCTGCACTGTGGCTGGTGCGGGCGGCCGGAGGGCGAGTGGCACTGCGCCGAGTGCGGGGGCTTCAAGCTGCGGGCCCAGGTCGTGGGAGCGCGGCGTACGGCGGAGGAGCTGGGGCGGGCGTTCCCGGCTGTTCCGGTGCGTACGTCGGGGCGTGAGCAGATCCTGGACACCGTGCCGGACGCGCCCGCCCTCGTGGTGTCGACGCCCGGCGCCGAGCCGGTCGCCGAGGGCGGCTACGCGGCCGCGCTGCTGCTCGACGGCTGGGCGATGGTGGGCCGGCCCGATCTGCGGGCGGGCGAGGACGCGTTGCGGCGCTGGATCGCGGCTGCCTCGCTGGTACGTCCCCAGGGCGCGGGCGGGACGGTCGTGGTCGTGGCGGAGCCGACGCTGCGGCCCGTGCAGGCGCTGGTGCGCTGGGATCCGGTGGGGCATGCGGTCCGGGAGCTCGCCGAGCGGGCGGAGCTGGGGTTCCCGCCGGTGTCGCGGATGGCGGCGGTTTCGGGGCGCCCCGAGGCCGTGGCGGAGTTCCTGGCCGAACTCGAAATGCCCGCGGACGCCCAGGTGTTGGGGCCCGTGCCGCTGCCGGTGACCGAGCCGGGGAGGGCCCGTCGGGTGGGTGGGCCGCCGCCGGGCGAGCTCTGGGAGCGGGCGCTGATCCGCGTTCCGCGCGGGGGTGGTGCGGTGCTTGCGGCGGCGCTGAAGGTGGCGCAGGCGGGGCGGATGGCGCGGGGCTCTCGGGCCGAGGGGGAAGCGGTTCGGGTTCGGGTGGATCCGCCGGATATTGGGTGAGTGGGGCTGGGGGCGCGGGTGGGTTGAGCTCGGGAGTCGGCGAAAGGTGGGGGATCGGGTTTTTTGGTTCCCCACCCCGCCCCTTCCCGTAAGGCTGCCGCCGGCTTCAAAGATTGTCCTCAAACGCCGGACGGGCTGAAGAGGTGCGGACGGGCTGAAGAGGTGCGGGCGGGCTGTAGAGGCGCGAGTGGTCTGAAGAGGCGCGGACGGGCTGAAGAGGCGCGGACAGTCCGAAGAGGCGCGGACAGTCCGAAGAAAGCGTGGACGGTCCGAAGAAGCGCGGGCGGGCTGTAGAGGCGCGGGCGGGTCTGAAGAAGCGTGGGTGAGCCCTGATTGATTGGCTCGGTCGGTGCCGAGCATGCGGATGCCCCCGCCCTGGGGGATTGGGCGGGGGCATGCGCAGCCCGGGGCAGGCCCGCGGCAGCAGCGTCGGCGTGCTGCTGCCGGGGGTCAGCCGTTGCGCGGGCCGGGGAAGGCGCCGGGGCGGGCCTCGTCGCGCAGGACGGGGCTGTCGCGCAGAACGGGGCTGCCTGCGGTCGGCTGGGTGGGCATCGCCCGGGCCGCGGGGACCGTCGGCAGGGTCGAGCCGACGGGGACCGGGCGGGTGCTCGGGGTGGTCTCCGTCGCGCGCTCCGCCTCGGCGGCGGCCTGGGTGGTCGCCCGGCGGGCGCCATACCTGCGATGGACCGCCTGCTTGGTGACGCCCAGGGCCGAGCCCACCGCGTCCCACGAGAAGCCCAGCGAACGGTCGAAGTCCACCGCGGCCGTGACCAGCGTCTCGACGCTGTCCCGGAGCTCCTGGGCGAGACGGACGGTCGGGGCGGGAGCGCGCCCGTACACGACGAAGCCCGTGGAGGGCCCGGAGCGGCGCGGCCGGTAGACGTTGCCCAGCTGGGCAGTGAGCGTGCGCAGGGCGTCCACCTGCCGGCGGACCCGCTCGATGTCCCGCACCAACAGGTGCAGGCTGGCCCTTGCCTGAGCGTCGTGGGTTGCGTGGTCGGCCATGAACAAGCCTCTCGAACCGGCGATATAAAGGATGGGGCAAATGGGTGGGGCAATAGCAGGGGCCGCCGTCAGCGGCCCGTTTCGGTCAACTCTTTCTTGACCAACGCGCCAGCGGTGGTTGTGGTCACGGTGCAGGGGCGTAAGGGCATATGCGCAGGGCGCGCGGCCGATCGTGCGCCCCGGGGTACGGGAGTCGAGCAGGCGTACGTCACTGCGGCGGTGGCCTCTCGGGTACGGGCCCATAGACTGGTGCGCTGCTCGTCACGTCCCCGCCCGAGAGGCAGTCGCCCACCTATGAAGCTGGTCTTCGCAGGCACCCCCGAGGTCGCCGTTCCCGCCCTGGACGCCCTGATCGCCTCCGACCGGCACGAGGTCGCCGCCGTCGTGACCCGGCCCGACGCGCCCGCCGGGCGCGGCCGTCGGCTGGTCGCGAGCCCGGTCGCGCAGCGCGCCGAGGAGGCCGGGATCGAGGTGCTCAAGCCGCGCCGGCCGCGGGACGAGGACTTCTTGGCGCGACTGCGGGAGATCGGGCCCGACTGCTGTCCCGTCGTGGCGTACGGCGCGCTGCTCCCGCGCGTGGCGCTGGATGTGCCGGTACGCGGGTGGGTCAACCTGCACTTCTCGCTGCTGCCCGCCTGGCGGGGGGCCGCGCCGGTGCAGCACGCGATCATGGCCGGGGACGAGATCACGGGCGCCTCGACGTTCCTCATCGAGGAGGGGCTCGACTCCGGGCCCGTGTACGGCACCGTGACCGAGCAGGTGCGGCCGACCGACACGAGCGGTGATCTGCTGACCCGGCTGGCCTTCGCGGGGTCCGGGCTGCTCGCGGCGACCATGGACGGGATCGAGGACGGCACGCTCAAGGCGGTGCCGCAGCCGGTGGACGGGGTGTCGCTCGCGCCGAAGATCAATGTCGAGGATGCGCAGGTGTCGTGGGCCGCGCCTGCGATGCGGGTGGATCGGGTGGTCCGGGGTTGTACCCCGGCGCCCGGGGCGTGGACCACTTTCCGCGGGGAGCGGCTGAAATTGATTGCCGTGCAGCTGGTCGCCGATCGTGCCGATCTTGCGCCCGGGGCGCTGGATGTGGGCAAGAACAATGTGTACGTCGGGACCGGGTCCCATGCCGTTGAGTTGTTGTGGGTGCAGCCGCAGGGGAAGAAGCCGATGCGGGCCGCGGATTGGGCTCGCGGGGTTCGGATCGCCGCCGGCGAGGTTGTGGGGGGCTAGGTCTCGGCACTCGGTGCCCGGCGGGGGTTGTTCTGGTGCTCCGGCACCGGGGCTTGCTCGGGGCCGGCCCCCGGGCCCCTGCTTTCACGGCGTGCGGCACCTTCGCCTGCGCCCACCCGTGCCGCCCTGCGGCACGACTGCCCGCAGGGTATGGGAGGGGACGCCCTGCGGCACGACTTGCCCACAGGGTATGGGAGGGGACGCGCTGCGGCACGACTGCACGCGGGGTATGGGGAGGGGAGGGCGGCAGTCGCGGCGGGCGGGGTGCTCGCAGGGCGGGGGAGGCGTAGCAGTGCGGGGCACCGTCTGCGCGAGTACGCCGGTCCGCTGGTGGACACCCCTGTTCACGAGAAGCCGGGCCCTGGTGGTCCGGGCGTGCGCGGTGGGTGGGGCGACGTAGGCTTGGGAGGATTTCCAATCCAGAGCCGGAGCACCTTTTCGTGAGCGAGCAGCAGCCCAGTCGTCCCCGTAAGCCAGGCGGCAAGCCCGGCAGGCCCCATCGTCGGCCGCAGAAGGACCCCGTGCGGATCCTCGCGTTCCAGGCGTTGCGGGCGGTCGACGAGCGGGACGCGTACGCGAACCTCGTGCTGCCGCCCCTGCTGCGCAAGGCCCGCGAGAAGGGTGACTTCGACAGCCGGGACGCGGCCCTCGCGACGGAGCTCGTCTACGGGACGCTGCGCCGGCAGGGAACGTACGACGCCATCATTTCGCGGTGTGTGGACCGGCCGCTGCGTGAGGTCGACCCGCCCGTGCTCGACGTACTGAGCCTGGGCGCACACCAGTTGCTGGGGACGCGGATTCCCACGCATGCCGCCGTGTCGGCCAGTGTCGAGCTCGCACGCTGTGTGCTCGGGGACGGGCGGGCCAAGTTCGTCAACGCCGTGCTGCGCAAGATCGCCGCTGATGATCTTGATGGATGGGTGGAGAAGGTCGCACCGCCCTACGACGAGGACCCCGAGGACCACCTGGCGGTCGTGCACTCGCATCCGCGGTGGATCGTGTCGGCGCTGTGGGACTCCCTGGGTGGCGGCCGCGCGGGCATCGAGGACCTGCTGGAGGCCGACAACGAGCGGCCCGAGGTCACGCTCGTCGCCCGGCCCGGCCGGATCACCGGGGACGAACTGCTCGACGTGGTCGGCGAGGAGACGGGGCTGCCCGGCCGCTGGTCGCCGTATGCCGTCCGGCTCACCGAGGGCGGCGAGCCCGGCGCCCTCGACGTGGTGCGCGAGGGCCGGGCCGGAGTGCAGGACGAGGGCAGCCAGCTGGTCGCGCTCGCCCTCGCCGATGCGCCCGTGGAAGGGGCCGACAAGCGCTGGCTCGACGGCTGCGCCGGTCCCGGCGGCAAGGCGGCGATGCTGGCCGGTCTGGCCAGTCAGCGCGGTGCCATGCTGCTCGCGTCCGAGAAGCAGCCCCACCGCGCCCGCCTCGTCGCCCAGGCGCTCGCCGGCAACCCCGGCCCGTACCAGGTCATCGCCGCCGACGGCACCCGCCCGCCCTGGCAGCCCGGCAGCTTCGACCGCGTCCTGATGGACGTGCCCTGCACCGGACTCGGCGCCCTGCGCCGCCGTCCCGAGGCCCGCTGGCGGCGCCGCCCCGACGACCTCGAAGGCTTCGGGCCGCTGCAGCGCGCCCTGCTCACCGAGGCGCTGAAGGCGGTCCGGGTCGGCGGAGTCGTCGGCTACGCGACCTGCTCGCCGCACCTGGCCGAGACCCGCGTGGTCGTGGACGACGTGCTGAAGAAGCACGGCGGGGCCGAACTCATCGACGCCCGGCCGTACATGGGCGACGTACCGGCGCTCGGCGACGGACCCGACGTACAGCTGTGGCCGCATCTGCACGGAACCGACGCGATGTATCTGGCGCTGCTGCGACGCACCGCCTGAGCGTTCCCTGCGGTCGCCCCCTTCGCGTGTACGCGCCACCCACTGGCGCTCAACTCCCCCTGCCGTGACACTGGTTGACCGGTGGTGCTGGGCGGGGAGCACGGGGAGGGTGGCACCGCATGGCCGTCATGAGAATCAAGCCGCTGGACGTCGAGGATCCGCGACGGCTCGGCCCCTACGAGCTGCTCGGACGGCTCACCACCGGGGGCATGGGGCGGATCTACCTGGCCAGGGCCACGGCGGGCGCGGCGACCGTCGACGGGGCGCTAGTCGCCGTCAAGACGCTGCTCGCCGAGGGCGTCGTCGGTGAGTCCGGGCGGCGGCGGTTCGCCCGTGAGGTCGAGCTGGCGAAGCGGGTGCAGTCGCCGCGCACGGCACGGGTGATCGACGCCGACCCCGAGGCCGCGCGGCCGTGGATGGCGATCGAGTACATTCCCGCGCCCGCGCTGTCCGATCTCGTGCGCGACCAGGGGGAGTTGGGTCCGCCCGCGGTGTGCTGGATCGGGGCGGGCGTCGTGCAGGCGCTCTCGGTGCTGCACGGCGAGGGCATCGTCCACCGGGACGTCAAACCCCAGAACATCCTGCTGCCGCTGGACGGGCCGCGGCTGATCGACTTCGGCATCTCGCACGCGTACGACATCACCCGTACGTCGCTGACCCTCGGCACCGTCGCCTTCACCTCGCCCGAGCAGGCGCGTGCCGAGCAGTCCACTGAGGCGTCGGACGTCTACTCGCTCGGCGCCACGCTCTTCTATCTGGCGGTCGGGCGGGTGCCGTACGCCGACGCCGACGAGCCGATCCGCCTCCTCACGCTCGTACAGCGCGGTGAAGTCGATCTGACCGGACTGCCCGAGGAGCTCGGACCGCTGATCCGTGGCTGCCTTGCCGCCGAGCCGGGGGAGCGGCCCGAACTCGGCGCCGTGCTGGGCCAGTTGAGAGATGGCGTCAGCCGGACGACCACCCTGCGCCGTGGGGCGCGCCGGTTGCCGACGGCCTGGCGGGGGCTGATCGAGGAGTACGCGGACTACGGGCGGGCCCTGCAGGAGGGCGGCCCCGCGGCGACCGGGGACGAGCTCACGGCGCTGCTGCGCGGGCTCGGGCCCACCGACGTGGACACCGTGGAGCGGGCGCGGCGTGCGCGGGCCCGCCGGGAGGAAGAGGCCCGGCAGGCGGCGCAGGCGCAGGCCCGGGAGCGGGAGGAGAGGGAACGGCGGGAGCGCGAGGGCGCGGAGCGGCGGGAGCAGGCCGAGCAGGAGCGGCTGCTTCGGCGGCGCAGGGAGCGGGAACGGCGCGAGCGGGAAGAGCGGGAACGGCGTGAGCGGGAGGTGCCGCCCGTGGTCATCTCGCCGCCCACGCCCACCCGTACGTCGGGGTCCAAGGCCTCGTCCGGCGTCGTGGGGTCCGTCCTCGTGGTGCTCGCGATCGTTCTCCTCGTGTGGAAGCCGTGGGACGCGAAGGAGGCGGGCGGGTCGTCCGCGGGCTCGCAGAGCGGCTCGTCGAGCGGTACGTACAGCAGTGGTGGCACCGGTTCCACGACCTCCGGGCTCAGCTCCGGCAGTGGTGGCTCCGGCGGTTCGAGCAGCAGCGGCAGCACGACGGGCACCTCCGGCGACAACGCGGGATCCGGCGAGACGACCGACGACGAGACCACCGAGGAGGAAGCGGAGCCGTCGGAGAGTCCGACGCCCGCTGCGGACGCCACCGAGCTGGCCTTCAAGCGGGTCTCGCCCGGCGACTGCCTCACGGTCTACGACACCGGCGACGGCGGCTCCGGAGTCATCGAGTGGAGCACCGAGGTCCCGCCCGGCGCCGTGTCCTGCGGCAGCGACCAGGCGCTCGTCAAGGTCACCGGCACCAACGCCGGCAGTTGCGCCGGCGGGACCGGGAAGGGCTCCTGGAGCTACACCTCCGTCAGCACCGGCGGCGACACCCGCAAGCTCTGCCTCAGCCGCATCTACCACGCGAACTACTGCATGCTCGGCGAGCAGTCGGGCGACTCGATCTCGCTGGGCTCGCTGACCGCCACGAACTGCGACCGGAACCACAAGGTGCCCGTCCCGTACAACCAGATCATGCACATCACCGGCGTCTACAACACGTCCAAGGGCACCGACGCGAGCCTCTGCCGACGGGTGCAGGGCGATCAGACCCGGTACTGGGCCTGGGTCGTCGACGACGGTGCCACCCTGCTCTGCACCACCATCCTCCAGGGCAGCTGAGCACGACCGTCAGGGCAGCTCGGCCGGCTCCTCGGCGCCGCGGCCGTCCTCCCGCGAGAGCCGGTGCGGCCACCACACCTTGGCGCCCACGTCCAGGAACAGCGAGGTCACCAGGATGGACCGTACGACGAAGGTGTCGAGCAGAATGCCGAGCGCGACCGCGAAGCCCAGCTCGGCGAACGCGACCATCGGCAGGGTGCCGAGCACCGCGAAGGTGCCCGCGAGGACCAGGCCCGCCGAGGTGATCACCGCGCCGGTGGCGGCCAGGCCGGTGAGGACGCCGGGGCGGGTGCCCTGGCGGCCCGCCTCCTCGCGGATCCGCGTCGACAGAAAGATGTTGTAGTCGATGCCCAGCGCCACCAGGAACACGAAGACGAACAGCGGGAAGTCGGTGGACTCGCCCGCGAAGTCGAAGAGATGGCGGAAGGCGAGCGCGCTCAGGCCGAGCGCCGTCGCGAACGACAGCACCACCGTCGCGATCAGCAGCAGCGGAGCGACCAGGGCGCGCAGCAGCAGGATCAGGATCAGCAGGACCACGATCAGCACCAGCGGGATGATCAGGAAGTTGTCGTGCGTGGTCGCGGTCTCCATGTCGAGCAACGTGGCGGTGCCGCCGCCGACCCTCGCATCAGCGTCCGGCACGTCGTGCACCGCGTCCCGTACGCGCTCCACGGTCTTGCGGGCCGCCGGGCTGTCGCTCGGATCGGTCATGGTCGCTTCGAGCAGGGCACGGCCTTCGTAGGCGGGTTTGCTGCCCTGCGCCGGTGCCACGGAACCCCGCTCGACGCCGCGGGTGGCACCGACGGCCCGTGCGACCGCGTCCGCGCTGCCCGCATCGGTGACGATGACCAGCGGGTCGCCGCTGCCCGCCGGGAAGTACTTGGCCTGGACCTCCTGGCCGATGATCGAGTCGGGGCGTTCGGTGAACGCGTCCGCGTTGCTGATTCCCTCCGTACGCAGCTGAGTCAGGCCCAGTGCCAGCGCGGCCAGGACCAGCGCGGTCGCCGCCCACACTGCGCGCGGACGGTGCGAGATGCGCTGCCCCATGCGGGCCCAGAATCCCTGCACGGTGGGTTCGGCCGAGCCGAAGTCGGGGTGCAGCGGCCAGAAGATCCAGCGGCCGAGGATCACCAGGAGGGCCGGGAACAGCGTCAGCATGGCAAGCAGTGCGATGCTCACGCCGATCGCGGCGACCGGGCCGAGGCCCGCGGTCGAGTTCATCTCCGCGGCCATCAGGACGAGCATGCTGACCACCACGGTGGCGCCGCTGGCCAGGACGGCCGGTCCGGCCCGGTGCAGCGCGAGGGCCATGGCCTCGTGCCGGTCCTCGTGGCGGCGGAGCTCCTCCTTGTAGCGGGCGACGAGGAGCAGGGCGTAGTCCGTGCCCGCGCCGAAGACGAGGACCGTCAAGATGCCCTGGCTCTGCCCGTTGACCGTCAGATCGGCGTGCTCGGCGAACAGATAGATCAGCGCCTGCGCCGTCGTCAGCGCGCCGACCACGCCGATGATCGGGACAAGCAGCAGCGTGGGGCTGCGATAGGTGATCAGGAGCATCACGACGACCACACCGAGCGCGGAGAACAGCAGCGTCGTGTCGAGGCCCTCGAAGGCCTCGGAGAAGTCGGCGCTGGTGCCGCCGGGTCCGGTGATGTGGACCGCCAACCCGCCCTCGCTGCCGCCCGTTTCGTCCCTGATGGCGTCGACGGCCTTGGTGAGCTCCTTCCAGCCGTTCTCGTCCATCAGGATCGGCACGAAGAGCTGGGCGGCTTTCGGGGAGGCCTTGTCGTCGAGGAGCGGGCCCTGGGTCCTGGAGCCCAGGACGTTGTGCTCCGCCAGCTTCTTGAGGGCCGCGACGTCCTCGTCGATCCGGGCCCGGTCGGCCGAGGTGAGGCCGCTGTCACGGGCGTAGACGACGACCGCGGGAATCGACTCGGGCCGGAAGTCCTCGGACTCCTTGAGGACTTTGGTCGATTCGGCGCTGCTCGGCAGCCACGACGAGGACTGGTTGTCCTGCGCGTCGGTGAGCTTCTGGGCCAGCGGGGCGGCTCCCAGGATCACCAGGATCCACAGGGCAAGCACCACCCACTTGGTGCGCGGCCCGCACACCAGCCACGCGACGCCCCGTCGCTGATCCGCCCCGTCCTTCTGCGCGTCCGGCATGACGCCCCCCAGAGTGCCTTCGCCCGGCAGGTCGACAGAATGGCACGACAAGTCATGATCCGGGGAGCGTTCGGACCGTGCGGGACGGACCTCGGACGCCCTCGGCGGGCACCGTGGCGGGTAACGGTCGCCGGGCATGGCAGGCTTGGGGCATGGCAGTTCAGATCAACCCCAGCATCCTGTCCGCCGACTTCGCGCGCCTGGCCGACGAGGCCAAGGCCGTCGAAGGCGCCGACTGGCTGCATGTCGACGTGATGGACAACCACTTCGTGCCCAACCTGACGCTCGGGGTGCCGATCGTAGAGTCCCTGAGCCGGGCGACGGACACGCCGCTGGACTGCCACCTGATGATCGAGGACCCCGATCGGTGGGCACCGCAGTACGTCGAAGCGGGGGCCGGTTCCGTCACCTTCCACGCCGAGGCCGCCGCCGCCCCCGTGCGTCTGGCGCGCGAGATCCGGGCCAAGGGCGCCCGGGCGTCCATGGCGCTGAAGCCGGCGACGCCGATCGAGCCGTACGAGGATCTGCTCCCCGAGCTCGACATGCTGCTGATCATGACGGTCGAGCCGGGCTTCGGCGGGCAGGCCTTCCTGGACATCATGCTGCCGAAGATCCGCCGGACCCGTGAGCTGATCTCCAAGCACGGACTTGAACTGTGGCTGCAGGTCGACGGCGGCGTCGCGGACTCGACCATCGAGCGCTGCGCCGAGGCCGGCGCGGACGTCTTCGTCGCGGGCTCCGCGGTGTACGGCAAGGACGACCCGGCCGCCGCCGTGCGCGCTTTGCGCGAGAAGGCCGAGGCCACGACGGGGAACGCCGCCTGGGCCTGCCGCCACTGAGCGGGCTCGAGTGCGCTGCGTAGTCGCGTGTGCGTCCTGAGTGCCACATGGAGATGAACACAGCGCGGCCAGGCACATGACCCGGCCCAGCAGGACTGATCAAGCCCCGCCGGATCTGCGAGGATGAACGGCGAGTCGCCCAGTGGCTCGCCTCGATAAAGCGTGTGAACAGCAGTGAGGAGATCGCCGTGACTGGCATGTCGCAGGGTCGGCCAGCCCTGCGGATGGGACCCGCGGAGCTGGTGCAGGCGGCGGCCATGGCCCGCCGCTTCTATCTCGAGGGCAAGTCCAAGATCCAGATCGCGGAGGAGTTCGGCGTCAGCCGCTTCAAGGTCGCGCGGGTCCTGGAGACAGCGCTCGAGCGAGATCTCGTACGCATCGAGATCCGGGTCCCGGCCGAGCTGGACGCCGAACGCTCCGACCGCCTCAGGGCCCGCTACGGCCTGCGGCACGCGGTCGTCGTCGAGTCGCCCTCGGCCGCGGCCGAGTCCGCCGACGAGTCGCCCGACCCGGAGAACCTCGGCGAGGTCGCCGCCGACCTGCTCGGGGAGCTCGTCACCGAGGGCGATGTCCTCGGTCTCGCCTGGGGCCGCTCCACCATCCACATGGCGGCCGCCCTGGACCGCCTGCCCCCGTGCACGGTCGTGCAGCTCACCGGCGTCTACGACGCGGGGACCGCCGAGCGCGGCTCCGTCGAGGCCGTCCGGCGGGCCGCCCAGGTCTCCGGCGGCGAGGCGCACCCGATCTACGCGCCGATGCTGCTTCCCGACCCGGCCACCGCCGCCGCGCTGCGCAACCAGACCGGGATCGCCCGCGCCTTCGAGTACTTCGACAAGGTGACGGTCGCCGCCGTGTCCATCGGCTCCTGGGAGCCGGGGATCTCCACGGTGCACGACATGCTCAGCGACGAGGAGCGGGCGCACTACGCCTCGCTCGGCGTCGCCGCCGAGATGTCCGCGCACCTCTTCGACGCCGAGGGCCGCAGGGTCGGGCGCGACCTGGGAGAGCGGTGCATCACGGTCGAGGCCGACCGGCTGCGCCGGATCCCGGAGGTCGTGGCCATCGCGGGCGGGCGGCGCAAGGCGTCCGCGATCGACGCGGTCCTCCGCTCGGGCCTGGTGACCAGCCTGGTCACCGACACCGCGGCGGCCGACTATCTGCTGTCCGCCGGATCGGCCCCGCGTCCCGCGCTGGAGCGGGCGGACCCCGACGGACCCGAGGACGAGTAGACCCTGCGGGCATTGCCGGCGCCGATCAGGTGGGCCACCCGCTCGGCGTCGGCCGCCGACCAGGCGCCGGAATCCACCCAGCGGGTGAGCAGGGCGTCCAGCGCCTCGCGGTAGAGCTGCGCCCCGACGACGTACAGCTCGGGCAGCCCGTAGGCGTCCGTCGAGAACAGCAGCTTGCCGAACGGCGTGAGTTCCAGGAACTCGGCCAGTACGGCCTCGGCGCGGGCCCCGGTGTGGGTCAGGGCGAGCCCCAAGTCGGCGTACACATGCGGATGTACGTGGGCGAGGTAGCCGGCGCCGCGGTGGTACGGGTAGCCGTGCAGCAGGATCAGCGGGGTGGGGGCCGCCGCGCGGATGAAGTCGGTCAGGAGCAGCGGGTCGGCGTCGCGCAGGCGCAGGTCGGGGTCGCCGAAGCCGGTGTGCAGCTGGAGCGGCAGGCCGGTCGCGACGGCCGACCAGAGCAGGTGGCGCAGCAGGGTCGGGTCGTGCAGGCGGGCGCCGTGGGTTCGTTCCTTCAGCCATGCGGCTGCCGCTCGGTGAGTTTCGGCTTCGGTCGGTGGGTCCGGGTCCAGGCGTAGGCCGTGGCGGTAGGCGGCGATGGATTTGAAGGCGGCGGCGTGGTGCGCTGCCGCTTGGATCGTGGTGGCGAGTGTGGCCAGGAAGGACTGCGCGTCCTTTGCCTCGTCGGCGGCTTTCTGGGCCAGGGATTCCAGTCTTACGACCTCGCGGGCGGTTGCTGGGCTGCCGCTGAGGGTGGCCAGGTCCTGGGGTGTGGTCAGGTTGCCGGGGAGGCCGGTGTCGACCAGGTACTCGGTGATTCCTGCCGCGCCGAGCAGGCGGCGGGCCGTTTCGTCTTGGCCCAGTTCGTGGCGGCGGGCCAGGTAGACCTCCGGTGGGGCGTGTGGGTCCAGGTCCAGGAGGGGTGGGCATACGCGGCGTACGGCGAAGCCGAGTTGGGTGTCGAAGAAGGTGGTGCCTGCGGCTGCTGGGGCGTGGGACTCCGTGAGGAATGCCTCGAAGGTGGGGCGGGGATGGGGTGTGCGGAGGATGCCGTGGCAGTGGTGGTCGATCAGGTGCGGGTGTGTTTGTGGGTGCATTTTTCCCCTCCCCGCCCCTTCCCGTAAGTCTTCGACGACTGGGGCTTCGCCCCTAGACCCCGGATCGGCCTTCGGCCTCTGTCCTCAAACGCCGGACGGGCTGATGAGGGAAGCGGACGGGCTGAAGAGAAGGGAAGCGGACGGGCTGAAGGGGAGGGCAGCGGACAGGCTGAAGGCATCAGTAGCGCTCCCGTGTGGCCGCCGCCAAGGCCTCCGGTGATGTGCCGTCGAACAGCTTTGCCTCGGCTGACCGCACCGCTGCGAATGCCTCGAAGAGCATGTCGCCCATCGCGGTGCGCAGCTGTGTCGAGCGTTCGAAGTGGGTGAGGGACTCGGGGAGTGAGGTGGGGAGTCGGGGCTGGTGTTGGGGCGCCGGGTCGCCGGTGATCGGTGGTGGCAAGGTCTGCTGGGCGGTGAGGCCGGTCAGGCCTGCTGTGATCACCGCGCCCACGAGCAGGTAGGGGTTGGCCGCCGGGTCGAAGCACTTGACCTCCGCGTTCGCCGCCGTCGGGTCGTCCGGTGCGCCCGTGATGAAGCGGAGCGGGGCCTCGCGGTTCTCCAGGCCCCAGCACTGGAACACGCCTGCCCAGCGGGAGGGTTGGAGGCGCAGATAGCTCGCGGGCGAGGGGGCGCCGACCGCGAGGAGTTCGGGGAGCGCGGACAGGATGCCGGCCAGGAACGCTTCGGCCGCTGCCGTCATGCCGAACGGTCCGGTGCCGCCCGCGCACAGGTTGCGCCCGTCCCGCCAGAGGCTCAGATGCAGATGGCGGCCGTTGCCGACGCCGTCCGGGTCGTGGACCGGGCCGAAGGCAGGAGTCAGGCCGTGCCGCAGGGACACCGCGCGGATCGTCTCGCGTACCAGGACCGCCTCGTCGGCGGCCGTGACCGGGTCGGACGGCGCGATCGAGATCTCGAACTGTCCGGGGGCGTACTCGGGATGAAGCTGCAGGACGGTCACGCCCTGTGCGGCGAACGCGGTGAGCAAGTCGTCGGCGTAGGCGGACAGTTCGACCAGGCGCGTCATGCCGTACGCGGGTCCTGAGCAGGCGAACCGTCCGTCCCGGGTCACCACCCACTCGGTCTCGAACCCCATGCGCAGCTCGATGCCGTGCTCGGCGGCCCGCGCCGTCATCCGGCGTGCGAAGTGTCGCTGGCAGCCCGGGTAGGGGCGGCCGTCCTGCTCGAAGCGGTCGACCGGCGCCCAGGCCCAACCCGGCTGCCCGGCAAGGGTGGTGAGGCGCCCGAGGTCGGGGACGAGGCGGAGGTCGCCGTCCGGGCCGCCCGTGTCGCGGCTCGCGGTGAGGGAGTCGTCGACCAGGTAGATGTCGAAGACGGGGGACATGCCGACGCCCCGCTCGGCGGCCGCCGGGAGGCGGTCGAGGGGGACGGCCTTGACGCGAGTCAGGCCCGCGTTGTCGACCCAGGTCAGGGCCACGCCGTGCACGCCCCGGGCCCTCAGTTCGGCGATCCGGCCCGGTTCCGGCGGATGGGTGGGTGTGGTCATGGTTCCTCCCCTGCTCGTGCTGTCGGCGGAAGGAGGCCCAGGACCGTCTCGACCGTGTCGGCCTCGTCCGCCGTCTTGTCCTCGCGGTAGCGCACCACGCGCGCGAACCGCAGGGTCACGCCCTCCGGGTAGCGGGGCGAGCGCTGTACGCCGTCGAAGGCGATCTCCACGACCAGTTCGGGGCGTACGTGCACCACCCAGCCGTCGTCGTCCGTCCGCAGTTCTTGGAGTTTCCCGGTCTGCCAGGCCAGGACCGCGTCCGTGAGGCCCTTGAAGGTCTTGCCCAGCATGGCGAACGTGCCGTCCGAACGGCGCGCCCCCAGGTGGAGATTGGACAGCTTTCCGGTGCGCCGCCCGTGTCCCCACTCCGCGGCGAGCACGACCAGGTCGAGGGTGTGTACGGGCTTCACCTTCAGCCAGGACGCGCCCCGGCGGCCCGCGCTGTAGGGCGAGTCGAGGGCCTTGACGACGACGCCCTCGTGGCCGCGCTCCAGCGTGCGGGCTGCGAACTGCCGGGCGGATTCCCGCTGTTGTACGTCGTCGGGGTCGTCGACGAGCTGGCGGCGGACCCTGCGTGGCTCGGGCGCGATGCGGGCCAGTTCGGCGTGCCGGTCGCGGGCGGGCAGGTCGAGCAGGTCGCGCCCGTCCACGGCGAGCAGGTCGAAGAAGACCGGGAAGAGAGGGAGCGCGGCCCGGGCTCCCTCGACGTCCAGTTTGGAGCCCACTCGGCCCGCGATGTCCTGGAAGGGGCGCGGCCGTCCCGCCGTGTCCAGGGCGATCACCTCACCGTCCAGTACGACCCGGTCGGACGCCAACTCCTTTGCCGCGGCGACCACTTCGGGCAACCGTAGCGTGATCTCGTCCAGGGTCCTGGTGAAGATCCGGACACTCTCGCCGTCCCGGTGCACCTGCACCCGGATGCCGTCCAGCTTCTCCTCGACGACGCAGGGGCCGAGCAGGTCCAGGGCCTCGTCCACGTCCTTGGCGGTCTTCGCGAGCATCGGCTGGACGGGGCGGCCGACATCGAGCCGGAAGGCGTCGAGGGCGGCCACGCCCTCGGCCATCAGCGCCTGTGCGACGACGTCGAGGCGCCCGGCCAGCATCACCGCCCGGCGCACCGCGGCGGGCTCGGCCCCGACGGCGGCCGCGAGGCCCTCGGCCGCCAGCGCGTCCAGGGCGCCCTGCCGCAGCTCGCCGCCGACCAGGCCGAAGATCAGGCGCAGCTCGTCCTCGGTGGCCGCGGCCAGCAGCTCCTGGACCAGGCGCTTGCGCTCGGCCTGGGCGCCCTTGCCGGCGACGGCCGCGATCCGGTCGAACGTGTCGTGCAGGCCCGCCACGGTGAGGGTGGCCCGGCCGGCCGGGGGCGGGGGTTCCTTGAAGGCCGTCCAGCCCACGCCGATCTTGCGCTGGGGGAGGCGGCCGGACAGGTAGCTGACGACCAGCGGGGCCTCGGCCGGGGTCATCTCGCGGAACAGGTCGGCGAGCAGGGCGGTCTTCTTCGAGCGGGCCGTGGTGGCGGCGATCTTCTGCGAAGTGCGGGCGACGTCGACGAGAAGCATGGATTCATGGTGGCGCAGTGCCTGTGCGGGCGCAGGGGGTGAGGGGGCGATGCGAAGGTTGGTCTGCCACCTGGGGGCCACGGGGCTCCGCCCCGGACCCCGCTCCTCAAGCGCCGGAGGGGCTGATTTTTGCCGACCGCTGAATTTGCCCGACCGCGCCTGGCGTACCCGGACTGTGCCTGGATGTGCCCGACCGTCGGCCGGCGGGGATCTGTGGCAGCATCGATCACATGTTCCGCCGGTGCCTGCGCCTGTCCGCCACCCTGCTGGCCTGCGTCGCGCTGCTGGTCACCGGCCTGCTCGTCGGGTGTTCGGCCAAGAGCGACAAGCCGGGCAGCACCCCCTCGGCCACCGCCGCCGCGAACGCCCCCGGCTGGGCCAAGGGCATGGCCACGATCGCTCAGGACCAGCTGCCGGCCGAAGCCCGCGAGATGCTGCGGCTCATCGACGAGGGCGGGCCCTTCCGGTACGACAAGGACGGCTCGACCTTCGGCAACTACGAGCGCGTACTGCCCGGGCAGAAGCGTGGCTACTACCGCGAGTACACCGTGCGCACGCCCCGCGAGCGGGACCGGGGTGCCCGCCGCATCGTGACCGGCAAGGGCGGCGAGTTCTACTACACGGACGACCACTACAAGACGTTCAAGGCGGTCCTGCGATGACTCTCGGCCCGGCCGGTCCGGCGACCGCGCTCGCCCCCGTACTCGCCGCCGTGCGCGCCATCGGCTGGCGCGCGGTGGTCCTGGACCTCGACGGGGTCGGGGACAAGGCCGCGTTCATGGACCGTTGTGCCCGCGTACTCGATCTGCCCGACTACTTCGGCCGGAACTGGGACGCGCTCGCCGACTGCCTCACCGATCTCTCCTGGGCGGCGCCCGCCCGCGGGCGGCTCCTCGTGGTGACCGGATGGCAGGGCTATGCGGACGCGGCACCCCGGGACTGGGACATCGCGCAGGAGGTTTTCGCGGACGCGGTGGCGCACTGGCGGGGCGGCGAAACGGAGCTGCAGGTCCTGCTGGCCCTCGGCCAGGGGCCGAGCCCTTCGGGGGCGGCGGAAACCGAGTGACACCGGTGGCCGTGCGCCTCTAGGTTCGGTGATCGACATCGTCTAGGGGTGGGAGTGGCCGTTCATGGGGTTCAGGCTTGTGGGACCGGTGCTGGAGGGCGAACTCGTACGCCTGGAGCCCCTGGCCGCGCGTCATGCGCCGGAGCTGGCCGAGGCGGCGGAGGAGAACCGGAGTTCGTACGGCTACACCCGCGTGCCCCGGGCCGCCGAGGTCGGTCCGTACATCGAGGCACATCTGGCGCGTGCGGCGGAGGGGCAGCTCGCCCCCTACGCACAGGTGGCAGGGGCCACGGGGTGGGCGGTCGGGGTCACGTCCTTCTGCACCCCCCGGCCGACGACCGACGGAGCTCGACTGCGTGCCGTCGAGCTCGGGTACACCTGGCTCGCTCCCTCCGCCCAGGGCACCGGGATCAACGCGGAGTCCAAGCTGCTGCTGTTCCGGAACGCCTTCGAGAACTGGGGCGCGGCCCGCGTCGACCTCCAGACCGACGCCCGCAACGCCCGCTCCCGCGCCGCGATCGAGAAGCTGGGCGCCCGCTTCGAGGGCGTACTGCGCAACTGGGCCGACTCGCGAGTGGTGGGTGAGGAGGGGCAGTTGCGGGACTCGGCGATGTATTCGGTGATCGCAGCGGAGTGGCCGGAGTGCCGGGAGGGGCTGGAGAAGCGGCTGGCCAAGTATCTGGTGGGAGCGCCGGGACGGGCTTAGGGGAGTGGCGGGTGCGGAGGTGATCTGAGTACCCGGCTGAGTAGGGGTGCTCAGGGCGGGGGCTCAAGTCGCCGGAATGCTGGGGGACATGACGACGCCCATGCAGCCCGGTCCGCAGATGCCCACGCAGCCCGGTCCGCCGCCGTACCCGCCCGTCGGCCTCGGCCACCCCGCGCCTCCGCCTCCGCCTCCGCCCCCGCCGACGCGCAGGCGTCGCAAGGCCCTTGTCGTCGCCGTGTCGGCGCTCGTTCTCGTGCTGGCGGCGGGCGCCGCCGGTGCGTGGTGGCTGACCCGTGACGAGGACGGCTCCGCCCTGGCCGGGCGGCCGCGGGTCACGGACCGGGCGAGCGGGATCTCGTACGCGATACCCGAGGGCTGGAAGCGCAGCGACAAGGGCGATCTGATCGATGCCTTCACCTCCTCGATCGCGCGGCAGGGCAAGGGAGATGAGGGCGCAGTCCTCGCGGGGAAGGCCGGTCCGCCGGCCGAATCCGCGTCGGAGCTGCGGCTGCAGGCGGAGCGCGCGGCGCGGTCGAACGCGGAGTTCTTCTTCCCGGACAGCCGCCCCTCGCTCGACGAGTCGCGGGCGGTGAAGGTGAGCGGCCGCCCCGCGCACACCGTGGCCCTCGACGTGCGGGACCAGGACGGCCGTTCGGCTCGGCTCCGGTTCACCCTCGTCTCGGTGGACGACGAGCGCTCGGCCTTCCTGCTCGGCATCGGGATGGCGGCCCGGGAGGGGAAGCAGCCGGAGGCCGACCTGGTCCTGGAGAGCGCCTCGCTGGAGTGAGCCCCGGCCCGTTCGGCCTCAGCGGGGGTCGTCGTCGAGCGCGAGCTCCCAGTCGAGCTCCCACACCCGTACGGTGCCGTCGAAGTCCCCGGCGAGCACATACCGTCCGTCGGGCGTCGGGACGACGCCCGAGAGGCCCTGGCCGCCCTTCTGGTCGAGGTGCAGCGCACTCCGCCCGGTGGTGACGTCCCACAGCTCGACGGCGCCCGACTTGTCGCACACCGCGAAGCGGCCGTCCGCGGTGAGCCGGGCGCCCAAGGACGTGTAGCTCTCGAAGACCTGGAGGCAGCTGCCGGTCGCGGTGTCCCACAGGCGGACGGCGCGCTCACGGTGGTCGCCGCCGGACAGGACGTGGCGGCCGTCCGGGCTCAGCCACACCGACATCACCGCGCGCGTGTGCCCGGTCAAGGTGCGCAGGCACTGACCGCTGTCGAGGTCCCAGAGCATGACCGTCCTGTCGTCCCCGCCGGTGGCGGCGAGGCGGCCGTCGGCGGAGGTCCACACCGCGTTGATCGAGAGGTCGAAGCCCTCCAAGGAGCTGACCTGACGGTCCTCGTCCAGGTCCCACAGCCGCAGCCGGCGTCCCTGGCCGCCGATCAGGGCGCGGCGGCCGTCCGGGAGGAGGCGGACCGAGGAGCCGTACGCTCCCTCGTCGAGCACCCGCAGGCAGGTGGCGGTGGCGACGTCCCACAGGCGGGCCGTGCGGTCACGGCCCAGGGACAGCAGGCGCCGGCCGTCCGGGCTCAGGCTGATCTCCTCCACGAGGTGGTCGTGGCCCTCCAGCACGCCGGTGCAGCGCCCGCTTTCGACGTCCCAGAGCCGTACCGTGCGGTCGGCGCTCGCGGACGCGGCGAGCCGGCCGTCGGACGACAGGTCGAGGCGGGTGACGTAGGCGGTGTGCCCGGTCAGTTCGCGGGCGAGCCAGCCCGAGCGCAGCCCCACCCGGGTGGTCCGCAGGTCCAGGCGCCGCCAGGAAGCCAGGACTTGGGGCGAACGCTCATGGCCGGGCAGCGCGCGGGCCCGGCCCAGCAGGTCGAGGGCCTGCGCCACCTCGCCGTCCGCCAGGGCCTGTTCGGCCTCGGCGACCAGGGTGTCCACCTGCCGGCCGAGCACGTTCAGCTCGGTCGGCGGGAGCGGTCGGCTGAGCTGGGGCGGTGCCACGTAGCGGCCGGGCAGCTCCCAGCCCCGGACCGTGTTGTCCTGCGCGGCGGAGATGCCGTGGCGCCCGTCGGGCGAGAGCCACACCGCGCTCACCGGCCCACGATGCCCCCGGAAGGTGCGCACGCAGCGGCCCGTGGTCAGGTCCCAGAAGCGGACGGTGAAGTCCTGCCCGCCGACCAGGGCGTAGCGGCCGTCCGCGCTCATCGCCAGCGAGTCGGCCCCGTGGAAGGCGCCGTTGAGCGTGCGCAGGCACCGGCCGGACTCCAGGTCCCACAGCTGGATCGAGCGGCTGTGCCCGCTGAGCGCGCGGCGGCCGTCGGTGCTGAAGCACAGGGACCAGGTGAACTCCCGTGCCCCACCGCTCAGTTGGCGTGACGTGCCGGCGGCCAGGTCCACCAGTTGCAGGGTGCCCATGGTTCCGCCGGCCAGGGCGTGGCGGCCGTCCGGGCTCACTTCGAGCGCGGACACCGGCTCATCGGTACGTCCCGACGAGTTGGTGGCCTTCAGCGTGGCCCCGCCCGGGTGCAGTCCCACCACGTCTCCCGTGGCCGTCCCGCCCAGCACGGCCCGTCCGCCGGGCGTCAGGCGCACCGGTGACAGCTCGACCCCGCCGCGCGGTGTGGGGGCGACCTCGAACTCGTGCAGCGCGGTGCCGTCGGCCAGGTCCCAGAAGCGCAGGGCATGGTCGAGCCCCATGGACACGGCGACCCGCCCGTCCCGGCTCAGGTCCACCGAGCGCACCGGCTTCTCGTGCGCCTGGATCGTGCGCAGGCACCTCCCGGTCGCCACGTCCCACAGTCGTACGGTGCCGTCCCAGCTGCCGGAGAGCACCGAGGCGCCGTCCGCGCCGATGCGCAGGTGGATCGCCTTGCTGAGCCGGTCCCGGTCCGTCATGCGCGAGGACGGGTACGTCTGCCAGGGAGTCTCCCGGCTGCCGAGAATCCGGGCGTCGCCCGCCCGGTCCGCCCGGTCCGCCCGAGCTGTGGCCAGTGCCCGCTCGATGTCAGGGTCGCCGGGCCGCTCCCGCCCGGCCTCGTCGAGGAGCGCGCGAGCCGCGTCCAGGTCGCCGCGCTCCAGGTGGACCTGAGCCAGCAGGTGGCGGGCGGACACCGTGTCGCGGGCGGAGGCCTGTGCCGCCTCCAGGGCGGCGGTCAGCTGCTCGTCGACGAGTTCGCCGCGCCGCCAGCGCAGCAGCCCCGCGTTGTACGCGGTCGCCGGATGGTGCGGATCGGCGGCCGAGGCCCGCGCGAACGCGGCCTCGGCCTCCTCCGTCCGGCCCAGGTCCAGCAGGGACAGGGCCCGGTTGTTGAGCTCGTCGGCGCGCAGCTCGGCGGCGGCCGGGGCTTGTCGTGGATAGGGGGTGCCGGTCAACTGCCCGTACAGCTCGGCGAGTTCGGTGGCGAGCTCCGTCATCGAGCCCGGCCGGTCGGCCGGGTCCACGGCCAGACAGCGGGCCAGCAGGTCGGCGACGGGCCCGGGCAGCGGCACCGCGCACTCGCCGTCCTCGCGCAGGCCGGCAAGTGCCTCCCCGGCGATCGACCCCGCGGCCCAGGTGATCTCGCCGACGAACATCTCCAGGACGGACACGGCGAGACTGTAGAGGTCGCTGCGCCGCCCCACCGGCCGCCCCATCGCCTGCTCCGGCGACGCATAGGCCGGGGTCAGGCCGCCGTTCGTCACCAACAGGCTTGCCCCGGAAGGCCCTTGGGGCAGCGTCACACCGGGCAGGCCCGCGCCGGCCCGGGCCAGGCCGAAGTCGGTGACCTTGGCGATGCCGTCACCGACCAGGATGTTGGCGGGCTTCACGTCCTGGTGCACCAGGCCCATGCGGTGCGCGTGTTCCAGCCCGCGTGCCGACTGCACCGCGAGGTCGAGGATGCGGGCCAGGGCCGGGCGCGGTCCGCCCTCGTACAGCCGTCGGTCCACGATCCGGTCGCGCAGGCTGCCCCCGTCGACGTACTCCGCGAAGACCCGTGGCACGTCGTCCATCGTGCGGACGTAGAAGCAGCCGCAGATGTGCGGATGCAGCCCGAGCGACACCCACGCCTCGGCCTCGGCGACGAACCGCGCCCGCCCGGCCGCGTCCTGGAAGACGTCGGCGCGCGGGCTCTTGACCGCCAGGTCGGTGTCCCACTCCAGGTGCCGGACCCGATGGACCAGGCCCATGGCGCCCTGCTCGTGCACCTTGGTGACCCGGTACCGGCCGTCGATCACCTCACCGATCTGCCAGTCGGCCACGGCCCAACTCCCTTTCCGATACGTGCTGTACGTAAGTGTCGGTGTGTCCGGTACGCCACGTCTGGTGCGTCCGGCACGTGACCCGCCTCGGTCAGTCCGCGTACGGCAGCAGTGCGCGGCGCAGCTCGCCCGCGCTCTCGAAGCCGATCGCGGGCTGCTCGGTCAGCGCCCGGTCGACGACGTCGGCCAGCTCGCGCCCGATGCCCGGCTCGCGTCGGCGGATCGGCACCGGCGGCGACTGCAGGACGACCTGCCACGGGTCCTTGCTGCGCGGGAAGTCGCGCGGAGTGTGGCCGGTCAGCGCGTGGTAGAGACAGGCCGCGAGGGCCCACACGTCCACGGCGGGCGGGGCCTTCTTGAAGTTGACGACTTGCAGGCGGGGCATGAAGTGCGGCTTGCCCGCGGTCGATCCGGTGCGGGTCAGCCCGCTGAGACCGGCCTGGTCGAAGGCCTTGGCGATGCCGAAGTCGGCGACCTTGGCCGTCGTGGAGCCGTCGGGGTCGTCCTGCAGCAGGATGTTGGAGGGGGTCAGATCGCGGTGCACCACGCTCTGGCCGTGGGCGTGTTCCAGGCCTTCGAGGACCTGTACGGCGATCCGGACGGCCTCGCCCTCGGCCAGCCGGCCGCGCCTGCGCTGCAGCAGGCGGTCCAGGCTGCCGCCGGTGCAGTACTCGGTGGTGAAGTAGAAGGTGCCGTCGGCGAATCCGGAGTCGTACAGAGTGGCGATGTTCGGGTGCCGCAGTGCCCCGGTGAGCTCGGCCTCGCGCAGGAAGCGGGCCCGTGCGTCGGCGTTGGCCGCGACCTTCGGCAGCATCACCTTCAACGCGACCTGCCGGCCGCTCGATCCGTCCCGGGCCAGATAGACCGCGCCCATCCCGCCCCGGCCGAGCTCCCTCAGCACCTCGTAGCCGGCTATCGGGGCCAGCTCGGGGCGGCGCCCGCTGCGAGCCAGGTCGAGCAGCAGCCGGGCCACGGCGTCCGGCTCCGACCGGCAGTCGGCGCACAGGAATTCACCGGTCCGGCCGGTCATCTCGGGGCCCACCTCGCGCCCGCACTTCGCGCAGTGGGCGAGCGTCAGCGTGCGGGGCGCCCGGATGCCGACCCGCAACACCGTGTCCCCGAGCCGGATCTCGTCGCCGTCGGCCAGATCGTGCTCGGGGTACTGGACGGCGGCGCCCTCCTCGGGCGTCTGGCCCTTCTCGCGCTGGCCGATCTTCCTGCCGTTGACGAACGTGCCGTTCATGCTGCCGAAGTCGCGGATGCGGATGTCCGGCGGGTTGATGTCGAGCAGACAGTGGTGGCGCGAGACCGTGTCGTGGTGCTCGTCGTTGGGCAGGCGCGGCGAGCAGTCCTTGCTGCGGCCGAGGACACAGGTGGTGCGCTCGTCGAACACGTACTGCGCCGGGTCGAGCCGCCCCTTGACGAGGGACAGGGTGACGGTGGCCTGGGGCGTCATGGTGCGGTGGCTGCCTTTCACGGCTGGGGTCGGATGGCACTGACGGCGTCGGATCCGGAGAAGTCGAGGGCGCCGTCCATCGCATCGACCCGCACCGTCGTGCCGTCGGCGAACCGCCCGGCGAGCAGGGCGCGCCCCAGTGGCCGGACGAGCTGCTGCTCGACCGCCTGCTCCAGCGCACGGACGCCCGAGCGGGCCCCGACGGCGCCGCTGAGGAGCAGGTCGTACGCGGCCTCGGTGGGCTCCAGCGAGAGGGCGCGGTCCACGAGGCGGGCCCGTACCCCGTCGAGCAGCTTGTCGAGGATGCGGCGCAGTGCCGCCCCGTCCAGCGGCTCGAAGACGACGATCTGCCCGATGCGGCCCAGGAGTTCGGGCCGCAGCTCCCGGGCCAGCGCGGCGTGGATCCGGTCGGCGGCGTTCGAGGGGTCGGAGGCGCTGGGGGAGCCGGCCCGGTCCGGTGGGGCGAAGCCGAGGGGGGCCGGCCGCCCGGCGGGCTCCGGGGCCTGCCGCGCCCCGAGGTTGGACGTGAGGATGACGACCGACTCGGTGAAGGAGACGCGCCGGCCCCGGGAGTCGGTCAACTGCCCCTCGTCGAAGATCTGCAGAAAGAGGTCCAGGACCTCCGGATGCGCCTTCTCCACCTCGTCGAAGAGCACCACGCTGTGCGGATGGTCCCGCAGCGGCCCGCTGAGCTGACCCTCGCGGTCGTGCCCGAGGTAGCCGGGCGGCGCGCCGAGCAGCCGGGACAGCGAGTGGCGTTCCTTGTACTCGGACATGTCGATACGGATCAGCCGTCGCTCGTCGTCGAAGAGGAACTCCGCGAGCGCCTTGGCCAGTTCGGTCTTTCCGGTGCCGGTCGGCCCGGCGAACAGGAACACCCCGACGGGCCGGCGCGGGTCGCCGAGCCCGCTCCGCGCGGTGCGCACCGCGTCGGCGACGACCTCCACGGCGTGGTCCTGGCCGATGACCCGCTGCCGCAGCCGCTCCTCCATGCCGAGCAGTCGCTGTGCCTCGCCCGCCGCGATCCGCTCGATCGGCAGCCGGGCCCGGGCGGCGACGGCCGCGGCGATGTCGGAGTGCCGCACCCGGACGGCGGCGCGCAGCACCGGGCCGGGGCTGAGCGTCGCGATGCGGGCTGCCGCGCACGCCTGGTCGAGCATGTCGATCGCCTTGTCGGGCAGCCGGAGTTCGGGCAGATGCCGTACGGCCAGATCGACGGCCGCGGCCGGCACGTCCGCGTCGATCTCCACTCCGTGGTGTGCGGCCATCGCCTCGCGCAGCCGCTCCAGGATCGCCACCGCCTCGTCCCGGGACGGCTCGTCGACCCAGATCACCTCGAAGCGGCGCTGCAGGGCCGGGTCCGACTCGATGTCGCGTCGGTACTCGCCCGGTGTCGTCGCCCCGATGCATCTCAAGTCGCCCCGGGCCAGGGCGGGTTTGAGGATGTTCGCGGCGTCACTGGCGCCCTTGCCGCCGGCGCCGAGCACGGTGTGCAGCTCGTCGATGAACACGATCAGCTCCGGCGCCCGGCGTGCCTCGGCGAGCACCTCCTCCAGGCGCTCCTCGAACTCTCCCCGGTACTTCGCCCCGGCGAGCAGTGCCGCCATGGACAGCTCCACCACCCGGGCCCCGGCCAGCTCGGCGGGTGCCCCCGGCTCGGTCAGACGCGCGGCCAGGCCCTCCACGATGTTGGTCTTGCCGACTCCGGCGTGCCCGACGAGGACCGCGTTGGCCTTGCGGCGGCGGACCAGGACGCGGGCCAGGGTGCGCAACTCCTCGCGGCGGCCGACCAGTTCGGGCAGCTTGCCGGCGCGGGCGAGCCGGGTCAGGTCGCGGCCGTACTTGTCGAGGGCGGGGGTCGGTAGCGGCTCCGGACCGGGTGGGGCGGCGGGCTGCCGTGGGGCCGGGCCCGGCTCCGAGGGGGGTGCTTCGTGGTGACGTACGCCCGATGCGTGGGGGCGTACGCCCGGATCCGGACGCTCCTTCTGAGGAGGAGCGGAGGGGAAGAACGCGGCGCCGGGATCCTCGACGCCCAGCTCGCGCAGCACCTGTGCCGCCGTGGGAAGCGGCAGTTCGAGGATCGCGCGCAGCAGATCGACCGCCCCCGTCGGACCGTTCGCGGCCAGCTCCTCGGCCCGGGTGAACGCCCGCCGCGCCGCCCGGCTCCGCTGCGGCACGGCGGCCGGGGCGGGTGCGGCCGGCGTGCCGTCGGCCGCGAGGGCGGCGCGCAGCCGGCGGCGGAAGACCACCGGGTCCACCTTGGCCAGGGCGAAGCGGCGCCGCAGGGCCTTGACGTTCGCCCGGACCGCGTCGCGGCGCGTCGGGCTCAGGCTGCTGGTGCCGAGCACCTCGGCGAGGTCGTCGCGGCACAGCTTGGCCAGGCCGAGCAGCAGGTGTTCGGGCTCGACCCGGTCCGCACGCCCGGCGCGTGCCTCGAGCCGGGCCAGGCCCAGGGCGAGCGCCACGCTGTCGGTGTACGGCTTCCTCACGTGCGCCCCCGCTCCCCGCTGCCGCCCCGATCGCTGTGGCGTCCAGTGTGCCGCCGGTGAAGCGGAAATGGATCAACTCTCCGGAAGAATTCGCCACTTGTGCGCGGGCGCGTCACCGGCCTCGACGCGGGGCGCCGCAGCCACGCGACGACGGCCGCGAACCTCGCCGCCTCGGCCTCGTGTACAGGGCGGCCGCGAGCCCGTCGAAGCTGCCGAAGTGGTGGCACAGGCTGCCCGGGCTGACGCCGCTCGCTGCAGGTGGCCTCGCCGCGCTGCTGCTCGGGGGACGGGTGAAACGGGGCCCGTGCCCGCCCCCGTGTTAGCCTCACACGTTTGCACGGTCGTGATTGCTGGGGATTCCGCACGTCCGGTTCGCTACGTTCCCCATGCGGAAGGCGCTCCATGGACAACCCCCCGGTCAACTCCCCGGTCACTTCCCCGAACCCGGTCGACTCCTTCGCCGACCTGGACCTCCCGTCCGAGGTGCTGCAGAAGCTCACCGAACTCGGCGTGACCAAGCCCTTCCCGATCCAGGCGGCCACCCTGCCCAGCGCCCTCGCGGGCCGCGACGTCCTGGGCCGCGGACGCACCGGCTCGGGCAAGACGCTCGCCTTCGGCCTCGCACTCCTGACTCGCACCGCGGGCCGGCGGGCGGAGGCCAAGCAGCCGCTCGCCCTGGTCCTGGTGCCCACCCGCGAGCTGGCCCAGCAGGTCACCGAGGCGCTCACCCCGTACGCCGAAGCCCTGCGGCTGCGGATGGCCACGGTCGTCGGCGGCATCTCGATCGGCCGGCAGGTCGCGGCGCTGCGCGACGGCGCCGAGGTCGTCGTGGCCACGCCCGGCCGGCTGCACGACCTCATCGAGCGCAAGGCCTGCAAGCTTGGCCGGGTGCGGATCACGGTCCTCGACGAGGCCGACCAGATGTGCGACATGGGCTTCCTGCCGCAGGTCACCGAGGCGCTCGACCAGGTGCACCCCGACGGCCAGCGCATGCTGTTCTCGGCCACCCTGGACCGCGACGTCGACTCCCTGGTCAGCCAGTACCTGCACGACCCGACCGTGCACGAGGTCGACCCGTCCGCGGGCGCCGTCACGACGATGGAACACCACGTCCTGGTCGTCCACGGCCCCGACCGGTACGCGGTGACCACGGAGATCGCCGCGCGCGACGGCCGCGTACTCCTTTTCCTGGACACCAAGCACTCGGTCGACCTGCTCACCAAGCATCTGCGCGCCCACGGGGTGCACGCCTCGGCCCTGCACAGCGGCAAGTCCCAGCCGCAGCGCAGCAAGACCCTCAGCCAGTTCAAGAACGGCCAGATCACCGCTCTGGTCGCGACCAATGTCGCGGCCCGCGGCCTGCACGTCGACGACCTCGACCTCGTGGTCAACGTCGACCCGCCCACCGACCCCAAGGACTATCTGCACCGCGCCGGCCGCACCGCCCGGGCCGGTGAGTCCGGCCGCGTCGTCACGCTGGTGCTGTCCGGGCAACGCCGTGAGATGACGACCGTGCTGGCCGAGGCCGGCATCGAGGCGACGACCACCAAGGTGCGTTCGGGCGAGGCGGAACTGAGCCGGATCACCGGGGCCAAGGCCCCGTCCGGCAAGCCGCTCGACAGCGCGGCCGCACCCAAGCCGAAGAACACGAACCTCCCCTTCCGCGGCCTGGGCACCAGCAAGGACGCCACCCGTGGAACCGGCGGCAGCGGTGGCGGAAGCGGCGGCACCGGCGGCAAGGGCGGCGGCAAGTCCCGCAAGTCCGGCGAGGCCCGCAAGCTCGCGGAGGCGCGCAAGGCGGCCCAGGTGCGGCGGGGCGGCGGCCGCTAGCCCTTCCTTGGAGGATCGGATGGCCCTCCCTTGGAGGATCGGACGAGCGGGCAGGGGCAACACCTGGACGATCCGTCCGGGCGGCGCAATCCCGGCGGCATGGGACAATGAAGTACGTGCGTTTCCTCGGCTGACCTGCCCGAGGGTCACCTCCGAACGACTGGATGTTCTGCACGTGCGTTTCCTCAATGACATCAAGCCGCCGTACGACCTCACGTACGACGATGTGTTCATGGTGCCGAGCCGCTCCGCCGTCGGCTCCCGGCAGGGCGTGGACCTGTCCGCCCCCGACGGGACGGGCACCACGATCCCGCTGGTCGTGGCGAACATGACCGCGATCGCCGGCCGCCGCATGGCCGAGACCGTCGCCCGTCGCGGTGGCCTCGTGGTCATCCCGCAGGACATCCCGATCGAGGTCGTCACCGAGGTCATCTCCTGGGTCAAGACCCGTCACCTGGTCCTGGACACCCCGATCATCCTGGCCCCGTCCCAGACCGTCGCCGACGCGCTGTCGCTGCTGCCCAAGCGGGCGCACGGCGCCGGTGTCGTGGTGGACGCGGACGGCAGGCCGGTCGGCGTCGTCACCGAGTCCGACCTGACCGGTGTGGACCGCTTCACCCAGCTCTCCGAGGTCATGTCGAAGGAGCTCCTGCTCATCGACGCCGACATCGACCCGCGCGAGGCGTTCAACAAGCTCGACGCCGGGCACCGCAAGGTCGCCCCCGCCGTCGACAAGGACGGCAAGCTCGTCGGCATCCTGACCCGCAAGGGCGCCCTGCGCGCGACCCTCTACACCCCGGCCGTCGACGCCGACGGCAAGCTGCGCATCGCCGCCGCTGTCGGCATCAACGGCGACGTGGCGGGCAAGGCCAAGCAGCTCCTGGACGCCGGCGCCGACACCATCGTGGTGGACACCGCGCACGGCCACCAGGAGTCGATGATCGCCGCGATCAAGGCCGTCCGCGGCCTGGACCCGCAGGTTCCGATCGTCGCGGGCAACATCGTCGCCGCCGAGGGCGTCAAGGACCTCATCGAGGCCGGCGCGGACATCATCAAGGTCGGTGTGGGCCCCGGCGCCATGTGCACCACCCGCATGATGACCGGTGTGGGCCGCCCGCAGTTCTCCGCGGTCCTGGAGTGCGCGGCCGAGGCCAAGAAGTACGGCAAGCACGTCTGGGCCGACGGCGGCGTCCGGCACCCGCGCGACGTCGCGATGGCGCTTGCGGCCGGTGCGTCGAACGTCATGATCGGTTCGTGGTTCGCCGGTACCTACGAGTCCCCGGGCGACCTGCAGCAGGACGCCAAGGGGCGCGCGTACAAGGAGTCCTTCGGCATGGCGTCCGCGCGCGCCGTCCGCAACCGGACCTCCGAGGAGTCCTCGTACGACCGTGCCCGCAAGGCGCTCTTCGAGGAGGGCATCTCCACCTCGCGGATGTACCTCGACCCGGCCCGTCCGGGCGTCGAGGATCTGGTCGACTCGATCATCGCGGGCGTCCGCTCCTCCTGCACCTACGCCGGTGCGGGCTCCCTCGCGGAGTTCGAGGAGAAGGCCGTCGTCGGCATCCAGTCGGCCGCCGGTTACGCCGAGGGCAAGCCGCTGCACGCCAGCTGGAGCTAGTGCCTGGCCGGCGATCGCTTGACGGTGGGCGTCGGCCGGCGCGTGGCGCGGGGGCTCCGCCCCCGGACCCCCGCTCCTCAAACGCCGGAGGGGCCGGGTTTATCCCTTCCACGGCCCTGATCGTCTCCGTACGATCAGGGCCGTGGTACGTCCAGCCCTCGCCGCAGGCCGCGCAGTCGCCGTGCTCGACCACTTCGCCGCGCACCCCGAACAGTCGTATTCGCTCAGCGAGTTGAGCGAGGCGCTCGACGTCAATCTCGCGTCGCTGCTGTCTGTTCTGCAGGCGCTCGTCGATGCCGGGTATCTCGTACGTCATCCACGGCGCAAGACGTACGGGCTCGGCATGTCCCTCGTCGCCGTGGGGCATGCGGCGCTGACCCGGCATCGTGTCGTCGACCGGGCGCGCGCTGAACTGCGGGCCCTCGCCGCCGAGTCGGGGATCGCGTGCGTCGTGAGCACGGTCGCCGGGGACAGCATCGTGGTCCTTGCCGTGGAGGGGCGGGCCGCGGGGCGGCCGCCCGAGGTGTGGGCGGGGCAGCGGCTGCCGCTGCTTCCGCCGCTGGGGCAGGTGTTCCTCGCCTGGTCGGGGGCGGGGTCGGGGGAGATCCGGCGGTGGCTGGACCGGACGGCGGCCGGGGTGGTGCTGCCGGAACATCTGGACGCGGCCATGGCGGCGGTACGCGGCCGGGGCTGGTCCGCGAACCGTGACACGCCCGCCCGGACCGCGCTCGGCGAGGCGCTGGCCCGGCTGTCGGACCGGCCTCGTGATTCTCAACTGCGGTCACGGGTAGCCGAGTTGGTGGCGTCCCTCGGTGAGGATTATGAGCTGCTCGCCGTCGAGCCGGGCGAGCGGTACCGGCTCGCGACCCTCTCCGCGCCCGTCTTCGACCAGCACGGGACGGTCGCCCTCGCGCTCACCGCGACCGGGCTGCCCGAGCTGACAGGGGAGCGCCTCGTCGGACTTGCGGAGCAACTCGGCGCCGTGGCGGGGGTTTTGGGTGAGGAGATCGGCGGCGGGCGGCCGCCGGTCGGGACGGCCGGGTGAGGAGCGCGCCGCCCCTGTCGGCGGGCCGGGGCGCCGAGTCCCGGTTCTGGGTACGCGAATCGCCCCTCGGTGATCACCGAGGGGCGATTCGCGTACCTCACCGCTTCGGGAGCAGCCACCGGGACAGCGCGGCCGTGACGAGCAGCAGCGCGGCCACCGTGATCAGGCCCGTCCGCAGGCCGGCCAGTGAGAAGTCGGTCCCGTCCTGGGCGATCAGCGCGCCGAAGAGGGCCACGGCCAGCGCGCCGCCCGTCTGGCGCACGGCGTTGAACACGCCGGACGCGGTTCCGGTGCGCTCGGCCGGGACGCTGTTCATGAGCAGGCCGGTCAGGGCGGGGACGAGGATCGCGCCGCCCGTGCTGAGCGGGATGAGGAGGACGAGGAGCAGCCAGATCGGGGTGGTCGCGGAGAGCGGGAGCAGGGCCAGCATCGACAGGACGAAGACCAGCTGTCCGCCGACGATCACCGGACGGTGGCCGATGCGCTCGGTCAGGCGGGGGGAGAGGAAGTTCATGGCGGTGACCAGGACGGCCATCGGCATGAACACCAGGCCGGTAGCGGTCGCGGACAGGCCGAGGAGCTGCTGGCAGTACAGGCCGAGGAGGAAGATCCCGCCGTAGAAGCAGGCGTTGACCGTGAAGCCGACCGCGAGGGAGGCGGCCACCGGGCGGGAGCGGAGCAGCTCGAGCGGCACCATCGGGGCGCGGTGCCGGGACTCCATGCGGTGGAATGCCAGGCCGGAGAGGAGCGCGACGGCGAGTGCGGTGAGCACGGGGGTGCTGGTCCAGCCCTGCGCGCCGCCCTCGATGACGGCGAAGGCGAGGCTCGCGAGAGCGAGTACGGCCGTCAGCTGTCCGCCCACGTCGAAGGGCGCGGGGCGGCGCGGGGAGCGGGGGGTTCGGCGGAGCAGGGCAAGGATCGCGAGGCCGACCGGGAGGTTGAGGAGGAAGACCGCGCGCCAGCCGTACGACTCGGTGAGCAGGCCGCCGATCACCGGGCCGATCGCGAGAGTCACCGAACCGCCCGCCGCCCACATCGCGAGGGCACGGCCGCGGGCACGCGGGTCGTCGTACGCCTGGCGGATCAGGGAGAGCGAGGCCGGCATCACGATCGCGGCGGACGCACCCTGCAGAACGCGGGCCGCGACCAGCGTCCCGATGCCGGGGGCAAGGGCGCAGAGCAGGGAGGCGAGGGTGAAGAGGGCGACGCCCCAGGCGTAGGCGCGGCGGGCGCCCGCCCGGTCGGCGAGGGCGCCGGCCGAGACCATCAGGGCGGCGAACATCAGGGTGTACGCGTCGACCACCCACTGCAGGCCGGTCATGCCGCTGTGCAGGCTCGAACCGATCGACGGGAGCGCGATGTTGACCGCGGAGACGTCGATGGTGATGACGGTGAAACCGAGGAGGGAGGCGAGGAGGGTGGGCAGTGGGCTGGCCGGGCGGACCGGGGTGGTCACCTGCGGTGGGCTGATGGTGGACGTCATGGCGGTGGGACCTCCGGGCAGTCGGCGGACGGGCAGGCGGGAGCAGGTCCGTCGCGGTGGTGTACGGCGCCGCTCCGCGCCGACGGCCTCGGTCCGGCCGTGCGGCCCGCAGTCGGCGCGGCGCCGGAACCTCCGGCACACCACGTCCTTGGACGAGCGAGGTGCAGGCGGCCCCGGTCGTCGCGGCCGCGGTCCGGCGTCGTGCGCCCCCTGGGTCCGCGGCGGCCGGGCCGCCCGCATCCGGTGACCACTGTCCGCCGCCCCCGCGAAGCGCGGCAGACCGCGGCTCACCGGGGCGCCGCGTTCCTGGGTGTGGCACGGCCCCCCAGCACAAATGCGTGTGGGGGACACTGGTCCGATGAGCAGCAGTGGCGGTGGCAGCGGCAGCGGTACGGAACTCGGCCGGTATCTACGGGCCAGGCGCGGCCTGGTCTCCCCGCAGGAGGCCGGTCTGCCCGCGGGCGGCGGCATCCGCCGCACCCCCGGCCTGCGCCGCGAGGAGCTGGCCACCATGTCGGGCGTCAGCGTCGACTACTACACGCGCCTGGAGCGCGGCCGCGAAACGAACCCCTCCCCGGCCGTCCTCGACGCCATCGCCCGCGTCCTGCGGCTGACCGGCGACGCCCACGAACGCCTCCACGAGCTCGCCGAGCTCGCCTCGGGACGCCTCACCGAACCCCGGTCCGCCGACGACCGCACGGTCCGCCCGTCCGTTCTGCGCATGCTGGACGCGGTCAGCCCGATGCCCGGGTACGTCGCCAGCCGCTACAGCTACGTCCTGGCCGCCAACCCGGCGGGCCGCGCGCTTCTCCCCGGCCTGTGGGACTGGCCGCCCGAGCAGCGCAACATCCCCCGCTATCTCTTCCTCCACCCGGTGGGCCGCACGCTCTACCAGCCCTGGGAGGAGACCGTCGCCAAGTCCGTCGCCCATCTGCGGGCCGTCAGCGGCGTCGACCCCGACGCCGCCGAGCTGACCGCCCTCGTCGGTGAACTCCTCATCAAGTCACCGGAGTTCGCCCGCATTTGGGAGCGCTACGACGTCAGTGAGCGCGAGGGGGGAACCAAGACCTTCGCGCACCCGCAGGTCGGCGGGATGACCCTGACGTACGAGGTGATGCCGCTGGCCCGCTCCGGCGGCCAGCGGCTCGTCGTCTACCAGGCCGAGCCGGGCAGCGCGGACGAGGCGGCGATGCTGAAACTGACGGGCTGAGCGACGGGCAGGGGCCGGGCGCGCGCGACCTGGATCCCCTGTCCGCCGAACGCTGGACGGGCTGATCAACCGCCGGGCGGGCCGAAGGCGCCGCGTACGGCCGAGGTGACCGCCGCGGCCATCCGTGCGTGACCGGCGTCGTCCGGGTGGACGCCGTCCGCCAGGTGCTCGGCGCCGAGGAGCGGGCCGCCGGGCAGGAGGGCCAGGTGCTTGTCGGCCGCCCTTGCGTCGTTGGTCGCCCGCTCCATGGCCTCGCGGAGGTCCGACAGCGTGGCGCCCAGCGCGTTCGGGCTGTCCTCCGCGTCCGGGCGCACGACGGGGGAGAGGACCAGGAGCGGGGTGTCCGGGTGGGATTGGCGTACGAGGGTGAGGAATGCGCGAGTCGTCTCGTACAGCAGAGGTGCCGAACAGGGCGTCCGGCTCCAGCAGTTGGTGCCGAAGGCGAGGGTGATCAGATCGCCGGGCAGCCCCGCCACCTGCTGGGCCGATGCGAGCTCGCCGCGTGCCGCGCCCGCGTACCCGAGGTTGACCGTGTCGAGCCCGAGCGCCCGCCCCGCGACGGCCGGCCAGGCCAGATGGGGCCGGGAGGCCGTCCAGCCCTCGGAGATGGAGTCGCCGTACACGAGCCAGCGGGGGCGGGCCGGTGCGGGCGACAAGGTGCCGCCGAGGGGCCGGACTTCGTACAGGACGGGGCGAAGGACCTCGGGCAGGTGAAGGGTGAACACGGCCTCGGGTCCGGCCGGGGCGACGAGACCGCCCGGGGCTGGGCTGCCCGGGACGCGGCCCCCTTGGTCAGGGCCGCCGAGGGCGCGGCCATCGGGGTCAGGGCCGCCCAGGACAGCACCACCCGGGTCCCGGCCAGCCGGACCAACCGTCCGGCCCGGCCCGCCCGGGGCCCCCGGGGCACAGGCCCCGCCGCCCGCAGGGCGCACCCCCTCCGCCGCCACCCCCAACGCATCGCCCCCAGCCGGAAGTTCGAGGCGCACCACGCGCCTCCCCGTCGGCTCCGCCCCGCACTCCGCGATCACCTCCGAGCCCCGAAGCAACGTGAAGGCGGGCGTAAGCCGGCGGTAGGCATCGGCGGGCAGCGGCTCCGAGGCGGCGTACTCGATCTCCACCGCCCGTGCCCCGCGTGCCACGAACTCCAGGCGTACCCCGGCCGGTACGGTCGCCCGCTCCCAGGTGTCGCCCGGCAGCCGGTCCCGGTCCGCCGGGTCCGCGCGCAGCACCCGGCCGTCCTGGCACCAGCCGACCCCGCGCAGCAACTCGTTCACGGAAGTGCTCATCGCGGGCCCCCGATCGTCGGATAGGGGAACTTCACGCCGACCCCGCCGTCCACGACGAGCGTCTGCCCGGTCACGTACGACGAAAGCGGTGTGGCGAGGAACAGCAGGGCCGAGGCGATGTCGGAGGTCTCGGCGACCCGCCCGAGCGGTGCGTTCTCCGCATTGCGGCGCCTGCCCTCGTCGCCGAGCAGGCCCGCCACCCGCGGCGTCCAGACCACGCCCGGTGCCACCGCGTTGACCCGCACCCCGCGCCCGCCGTACTCCACAGCCGCCGACCGGACGAGCGACACGAGCCCCGCCTTCGCCGCCCCGTACGCCGCGTGCTGCGGCGCGCCCGTCAGCCCCGACACCGATGCCACGAACGCCAGCGGGCCCCCACCGGACGCGGCCACCGCCTCGGCCCCGTACTGCACGGCGAGCCAGGCATGGCGCAGGACGATGTCGAAGTGCCAGTGCCAGGCCTCGTCGTCCAGCTCGGACAGGCCCGCGTACCGGGCCATGCCGACGATGTCGACCACGCCGTTCACGGCGCCCAACTCCCGTGCGGCGTCCGCGAAGAGGGACCGTACCGACTCTCGCCGCGTGACGTCGGTGACGTACGCCAGAGAGCCTGTCTCGGTCGCCACCGCCTCCGCGCGCTCCTTGTCGACGTCCACGCAGAGCACGCGCGCGCCCGCCGCGGTGAGCGCGTGCGCCGTCTGGCGGCCGATGCCGTTGCCGGCGCCGAGCAGGACGAAGCCGCGGCCGTCGAGGCGGGAGAGGGACGGGTAGTCGGGGACGGGGGTGTCGTCGAGGGTCATGCCGGCCGCCGAGGGGTGTACGCGGCCAGCTCGGGGATGACTTCCTTGCCCAGGATCTCGATGGTCCTGAGGATCTCCTGGTGTTCCAGATAGCCCCACTGGACGTAGCAGATCAGCTGGTCCACGCCGAGGTCCGCGTAGTGCTTGGCCTTGCGGACGATCGTCTCGGCGTCGCCGATCAGGATCATGTCCCCGTCGTTGAACTCCCGTACCGGAACGTTCCCTTCGAGGATCGGGTTCAGGAAGGGGAACGTCCGCTCACGCTCGGCGGGCGACAGGTGCGGGAGTTCCCAGTCGAGGGTGAACTGGGCGAGGTTGCTGTACCACCAGGCGACCGAGTCCCAGACGCGCAGCGAGGGCTTCTCGGCGGCGTGGACGAGGGTGTACGCGCTGACGCGGTTCGTCGCCACGTCGGTGATCGGCTCAGGGGTTCGGGCGGCTGCGCGGTACGCCGCGACCTGCTGCGCCATCTTCTCCAGCGGCTGCATGATCGAGAAGGACAGCAGCCCGAGGCCGCTCGCCCCCGCCACCTCGGCGGATCCGGCGGAGGTCGCCGCCATCCAGGCCGGCGGGTGCGGGTCCTGGACCGGCTTCGGCGTCACCATCCGGCGCGGGAACGTGAAGCGTGGCGAGGAGTACGCGAAGTACTCCTCGCGCCACATGCCCGTGACGATCTCGATCGCCTCGCGCCAGTCCGCGCGGGACTGGTCGCGGTCGACCCCGAAGGCCGTCTGTTCCATGGGAGTTGAACGGCCCGTGCCCCACTCCACCCGGCCCCCGGAGAGTACGTCCACCGCTGCCACCTTCTCGGCTATCCGCTGCGGCGGTGTGAAGCCGAAGGGGGTCAGGGTCACGCCGAAGCCGAGCCTGATCCGCTCGGTGAGCGCGGCGAGATGGCCGAGCAGCACCTCCGGCGCGGGGCAGTGCGAACGGCCCTCGCGAAAGTGGTGCTCGACCGCCCACACCGTGCGGAAGCCCACCCGGTCGGCGAGCCGGATCTGCTCCACCGCCTCGCGGTAGGCGCGCTGTTCGGCCGCGCGCTGGCCGTGCGGGTGCGGGCCGTTCCAGGGCTTGGGCACGTCGATCTCGTACAGGACGTCGAGGTCCATCCGCCGCCTCCTGATGCTCGGGTTTCGATATTTCGAAAGGTGCTCCGCATGGGCGGCGAGGAGGATGCGGCATGGTCCGTGATGTGTCAATGGTCACGTTCGTGCAGCGATCGAAAGGTGGTGCGCAACGAACTCCCGTATTTCCAAGGGGTACGCAACGATCTTGTCGCCAGACGCAAGGTTGCTGCATTACGCAAGTGAACAAGATCGCCGTAAGGTCTGGCGCTGTAACAACTCGAGACGGGGACCGCCTGCTCGGCGCCCTCGTCCGAAAGGGCCGCCGTGGTGCCCGTCTTCGCCTCCCAGCGATGACCTCGCCCCGCAGCGATGAAGGAGCCAACCGCGTGCTCGACCAAGGCGCCGCCCCGCCGAAGACCGCCCCTCGACGGCCGACCACAGTCGGTCGGCTGATGCGCCGCAAGCCCGTAGACGTGCTGGTCGCCGAGGGTGGACAGGGTGAGGGCGGGTCCCTTCGCCGCTCGCTCTCCATGTGGCAGCTGACCATGATCAGCATCGGTGCGACGCTCGGCACCGGCATCTTCGTGGTGCTCGGCGACAGCGTCCCCGAGGCCGGTCCGGCCGTGACCCTGGCCTTCGTGCTCGCCGGGCTCACCGCCCTCTTCTCGGCGCTCTCGTACGCCGAGTTGGCCGGAACCATCCCGGTCGCGGGCTCCTCGTACTCGTACGCGTACGCAACGATGGGCGAGCTCGTCGCCTGGGTCTGCGGCTGGTGCCTGGTCCTCGAGTACGGCGTGTCCGTCGCGGCCGTGGCCGTCGGCTGGGGCGAGTACCTCAACGAACTGCTCGACGGGACGATAGGCGTCACCATCCCGGAGGCGCTCTCCGCGGCGCCCGGCGAGGGCGCGGGCATCATCAACCTGCCCGGCCTGATCGTCGTGCTGCTCGCCATGGTCTTCCTGCTCGGCGGCGCCAAGGAGTCGGCGCGCGCCAACACGATCATGGTCGTGGTGAAGATGGCCGCCCTGATCCTGTTCTGCGCCATCGGCTTCATGGGCTTCAAGTCCGGCAACTACGCCGACTTCATGCCGCTCGGCATGGCGGGCGTCAGCGCCGCCGGTGCCTCGCTGTTCTTCTCCTACATCGGCTTCGACGCCGCCTCCACCGCCGGTGAGGAGGCCAAGAACCCGCAGCGCGACCTGCCGCGCGCGATCATGCTGTCGCTGATCATCGTCACCGCGCTGTACGTCCTCGTCGCGGCCGTCGCCGTCGGCGCCTGGAACTGGACGAAGTTCGAGGGCTCCAAGGCCCCGCTCGCCCAGATCATGAACGACGTCAGCGGCCAGTCCTTCTGGGGCACGCTGCTCGCCGCCGGTGCGGTCATCTCCATCGCGAGCGTCGTGCTCACCGTGCTGTACGGCCAGACGCGCGTCCTGTTCGCCATGTCCCGCGACGGTCTGGTCCCGCGGGTCTTCGGCAAGGTCAGCCCCAAGACCGGCACGCCCCGCGTGAACACCGTCATCGTGTCGCTCTTCTGCGGTGTGCTCGCCTCGGTCATCCCGCTCGGCAAGCTCGTCGACGCCACCAGCATCGGCACGCTCTTCGCCTTCGCCCTGGTCAACATCGCCGTGATCGTGCTGCGCCGGACCCGCCCGGACATGCCGCGCACCTTCCGGGTGCCGCTGGGCTGGCTCTTCCCGGTGCTCGGCTTCTGCTTCTGCGCGTACAACATGTTCAGCCTCGACTCCATCACCTGGATCGTCTTCGGTGTCTGGATGGCCGTCGGCCTCGTGTTCTACTTCGGTTACGGCATGCGCCGCTCCCGTCTGGCAGTCGCAGCTCCCGCTTCCACGGAAGCTGCCTGAAGTAGAGAAGTGAACCGCCCGCAGTGCTGAACGATCTCGACGAACGCATCGTGCACGCCCTCGCCGAGGACGCCCGCCGCTCCTACGCCGACATCGGCCAGCTGGTGGGGCTCTCCGCCCCCGCGGTGAAGCGCCGCGTCGACCGGCTGCGCGCCACCGGGGCCATCACCGGCTTCACCGTCCGGGTGGACCCGGCGGCGCTCGGCTGGGAGACCGAGGGGTTCATCGAGATCTACTGCAGGAGCAACACCTCGCCCGAGGCCATCAAGAAGGGCCTCGAGCGCTACCAGGAGGTCGCGGCCGCCTCGACCGTCACCGGTGAGGCGGACGCGATCGTCCAGGTCTTCGCCTCCGACATGCGCCACTTCGAGCGGGTGCTCGAGCGCATCGCGGGGGAGCCGTTCGTGGAGCGCACCAAGTCGGTGCTGGTGCTGTCGCCGTTGATGCGACGGTTCTCGTCGGGGGCGCCGGCCTAGTTTCGGGGCCCGGCGCGGTTTCGAGGGCCCCGGCCTAGTTGACGTCGCCAGTCGGATACTCGAGCTTCCACGGCACGACGTGGAAGTCGCCGGTGCCGCGCTTGACCTGCTCGAACGGGGCGGCGCTGTTGCACTTCGTCAGGTTCTTCGTCCCGTCGGGCCCACCGGTCTCGCTTGCGGCCCAGCTGTAGCCCAGCCGGTCGTGCTTGCCCAGGTCGTGCACGGAGAAGCCGACCCGGCCGCCCTTGGCGCCGGCCATCAGGCCCGGACTCGTCCGCTCGATGATGCCGGTCGCCGTCGCCACCTTGCCGCCGGTCACCAGGCAGTCGATGCGCCCCTCGGCCCAGCCGCCCTTGCCGCCGGGCTTGTCGAGGTGGACGAACCTGAAGGTGCCCGTCGCCTTGTCCGGGCGCATGTTGTTCTTCGCGGCCAGGTGGGCGTCGAAGGTGAAGGTCACATCCTCCGTGGTGGCCCGGTACAACTTGGCCGTCCCGGTGAGCGCGGCCGCCTCCCGTGCCTCGGTGCGGGTGCCGCCGTCCCCACCCCCGTGGGCGACGGCGGCACCCGCGGTCCCGGCGGTGATCAGCAGTGCGGCTCCGAGGGCAGCGACACGAGTACGAGTGAGAGCTGTACGACGCACGGGAATCCTCCGTGTTCGGGCCGTTCACCCGGACCTCCCGGGCGACATCACCGTCTCGCGAACAGCCCCTTCGGCACGTCGTCCCACGGACCGGTCACGGCCTCCGCCGCACGGGGGAAACGCCGTCAGCCCCAGGGCTCGGGGCCCCGCCGGACCAGGGGCGATGCCCCCGCGCAACGAATCGCCGCCCCCGCACCCCGACGCGCAATGGATCGCCCGTCCAGGCGCAACGGTCGCGCCTTGTCCCGCTGCCACGCGGGCCCGTACCGTCAAAGCGTCCCCGCACACCCCTTTCGTACCGTCGAGGTCTGCCCATGCCCCCGCTGCGCACCGCCCTGCTCCAGAGCTCCGGACGACCCGGTGACGTCGCCCGGAATCTGGAGATCCTGGACGCGGCCGCGACCCGTGCCGCCGCGGCGGGCGCCGGGGTGCTCGTCTGCCCCGAGATGTTCCTGACCGGGTACGCGATCGGCGACGACGTGCAGCGCCTCGCCGAGCCCGCCGACGGGCCGAGCGCCCGGGCCATCGGCGAGATCGCCGCCCGCCACCACGGCCTGCACGTGCTCTACGGCTACCCGGAGCGCGACGGCGAGCAGGTCTACAACTCGGCCCAGCTGATCGGCCCCGACGGCACCTCGCTCGCCAACTACCGCAAGACGCACCTCTTCGGCGGCTTCGAGCGCGAGCAGTTCACGCCCGGCGACCAGCCCGTCGTGCAGGTCGAGGTCGGCGGCCTGAGCGTCGGCATCATGATCTGCTACGACGTGGAGTTCCCGGAGAACGTACGGGCGCACGCCCTGGCCGGCACCGACCTCCTCCTGGTGCCGACCGCGCAGATGCACCCCTTCCAGTTCGTCGCCGAGGCGGTCATCCCGGTCCGGGCCTTCGAGAACCAGATGTACGTCGCGTACGTCAACCGCACCGGCCCCGAGGGCGAGTTCGAGTTCGTCGGCCTGTCCACCCTGGCCGGGCCCGACGGCATCGCGAAGGCCCGGGCCGGCCGCGACGAAGAGCTCGTCCTCGCGGACGTCGACCCGGCGTTCCTCGCCCGGTCCCGCGAGACCAACCCGTATCTGCGGGACCGCAGGCCCGGCCTGTACTCCTCCCTCGTCTGAGCCTCCCCGCTTCCTCCCCCTTCTCTTTCTGCCGTACCTGCAAGGAGTCCGCCCTCATGACGTCCACGGTGCCCACCGCCGTCCCGCACACCGACGCGCAGCCGCCGATCACCATGTTCGGTCCGGACTTCCCGTACGCGTACGACGACTTCCTGGCGAACCCGGCGGGCCTCGGTCAGATACCCGCGACCGAGCACGGCACCGAGGTCGCGGTCATCGGCGGCGGGCTCTCGGGCATCGTGGCGGCGTACGAACTGATGAAGATGGGCTTCAAGCCCGTCGTCTACGAGGCCGACCAGATCGGCGGCCGGCTGCGCACGGTCGGCTTCGACGGGTGCGACCCCGAGCTGACCGCCGAGATGGGCGCGATGCGCTTCCCGCCCTCGTCCACGGCGCTGCAGCACTACATCGACCTGGTGGGCCTGGAGACCAAGCCGTTCCCCAACCCCCTTGCGGAGTCCACCCCTTCGACGGTCGTCGACCTCAAGGGCGAGTCGCACTACGCCACCACCGTCGACGACCTGCCGCAGGTCTACCGCGACGTGATGAACGCGTGGAACGCCTGCCTGGAGGAGGGCGCCGACTTCTCCGACATGAATCGCGCCCTGCGCGAGCGCGACGTGCCGAAGATCCGGGAGATCTGGTCGAAGCTCGTCGAGAAGCTCGACAACCAGACCTTCTACGGCTTCCTCTGCGAGTCCGAGGCCTTCAAGTCCTTCAGGCACCGCGAGATATTCGGCCAGGTCGGCTTCGGCACCGGCGGCTGGGACACCGACTTCCCGAACTCCATCCTGGAGATCCTGCGCGTCGTCTACACCGAGGCGGACGACCACCACCGCGGCATCGTCGGCGGCTCCCAGCAGCTGCCGCTGCGGATGTGGGAGCGCGAGCCGCAGAAGATCGTGCACTGGGCGCTCGGCACCTCCCTGAAGTCGCTGCACGAGGGCGGCGAGCCCAAGCCCGCCGTGACCCGGCTGCACCGCACCGCCGGGAACCGCATCACCGTCACGGACGCCTCCGGCGACATCCGCACCTACCAGGCGGCGATCTTCACCGCCCAGTCCTGGATGCTGCTCTCCAAGATCGCCTGCGACGACTCGCTCTTCCCGATCGACCACTGGACGGCGATGGAGCGGACCCACTACATGGAGTCCAGCAAGCTTTTCGTCCCGGTCGACCGGCCGTTCTGGCTCGACAAGGACGAAGAGACCGGCCGCGACGTCATGTCGATGACCCTCACCGACCGTATGACGCGCGGCACTTACCTCCTGGACGACGGCCCGGACAAGCCCGCCGTCATCTGCCTCTCCTACACGTGGTGCGACGACAGCCTCAAGTGGCTGCCCCTGTCGGCGAACGAGCGTATGGAGGTCATGCTCAAGTCGCTCGGCGAGATCTACCCGAAGGTCGACATCCGCCGCCACATCATCGGCAACCCGGTCACCGTGTCCTGGGAGAACGAGCCCTACTTCATGGGCGCCTTCAAGGCCAACCTGCCGGGCCACTACCGCTACCAGCGCCGCCTGTTCACGCACTTCATGCAGGACCGCCTGCCCGAGGACAAGCGCGGGCTCTTCCTCGCGGGCGACGACATCTCCTGGACGGCCGGCTGGGCCGAGGGCGCCGTGCAGACCGCGCTGAACGCCGTGTGGGGCGTCATGCACCAGTTCGGCGGGGCGACCGACGCGGCCAACCCCGGGCCCGGCGACGTCTACGACGAGATCGCGCCGGTGGAGCTGCCCGAGGACTGACCGGTCCGTCGGTCAGGGGTGGCCGGGGGTCAGATCCCGGCCGCCCGCACCGCCGAGAACACCGCGGCGGCGACGTCCTTCAGCTCCTGGGCGTCCCGCGCCTGGCCCTGCAGATCGAAGAAGTACTCGCCCGGCACCCGCTCGGCGTGCGCCGCCAGGTCCTGAGCCAGCTGCTCGGCGCTGCCCTGGAAGGGCTGGCGGTCGCCGCCGTCGTACGGCTTCTCGGTGTACCGCGCGTTGATCCGTACGCTGACCTCGATGGGCCGTGTACGACCGCGCTCGGCGGCCAGCTGCTGCAGTCCGGACCAGCCCTGCGCGAGCTGCTCGGCGCCCATCGCCCCGGGCATCCAGCCGTCCGCCCGGTCCACCAGGCGGCGGGCCGCGCGCGGGCTGTTCGCGGGGAGCAGCACCGGGATCGGGCGGGCCGGCTTGGGGCCGACCTCGGAGGGCGCGATCGTGGTCAACCTGCCTTCGTACGAGACCGGGTCCGGGCCCCAGACCGCCTGGCAGACGTCCAGCACCTCGTCGAGGACGGCGCCGCGCTCGGCGAACGGCGTCGGCGACTGGGCCGCGTACTCGTCGAGCGACCAGCCGCTGCCGAGCCCCGCCACCACCCGCCCGTGGCTCGCCGCGTCCAGGGTGGCCAGCGAGCGGGCCAGCTCGAACGGGACGTGCAGCGGGGCGACGAGCACGCTCGTGCCGAGCCGGACCCGCTCGGTCGCGGCGGCGGCCAGCGTCAGGGACACCAGCGGCTCGGCCACCGAGCGGTACTGCTCCGGCCAGGGCAGGCCCTCGATGCCGTACAGGCCCTGGGTCGCGGGCGTCGGGAAGAGCACGCGCTCGAAGACCCACACGCTTTCGTAGCCGATGTCCTCGGCGGCCCGTGCGATCGCGGGGATGTCGCGGCCGATGTCGTACTGCTTCATCTGGGGGAGGGAAAGTCCGAGCTTGATCGCCATACGTGGCCTCCTGGGGTGGTCCGGTTCCGGACGGGTGCGGGCACCAACTGGCCTACAGCCAAGGCGAAGCGGACGCCCGACGCCAGGGGCGGGTGGTGTGCCAGGGGCTCCGCTCAGCGCCAGGGCGTCAGCAGGCACCGTCCGACCAGGCCGACCCCCGCGTCCATCCGCTCCCTGAACTCCTCGGCGAGCTCAGGAAGTTCCCGCAGCCCCCACAGGACCCGCGCCGCCGACCAGGCCGCGTCCCGGGCCCGCTCCAGGCTCCACGAGCCGAGCAGATGGGTCAGGGGATCGGCGACCTGCAACAGGTCGGGGCCCGGCATCAGATCTTCGCGGATGCGCTCCTCCAGCGAAACGAGGAGATCGCCCACGCGGTCGAACTCGCCCTCAAGCTCGACGGGTTCGCAGCCGAGCGTACGACACGTGTCCACGACGGCCAGGGCGAGATCGTGCCCGATGTGCGCATTGATGCCCGCCAGCGCGAACTGCAGCGGGCGTACGCCGGGATGGCGCCGGTACTGGAACACCGGGCGCCAGCAGGCGGCGGGCCGGCGCCCGCTCGCCGCCGCGTCGACCGCGGACAGATAACGCTCGGCGAACCGGACGTCCAGCGCGGCGGCCGCTCTGACGTCCCGGAACGCGCCGCCGTCCAGGGAGCGGTCGACCTCTTCGGTGACGGTCAGATAGACCTGGTTGAAGACGGCCACACCATCCGTCCGCGGCCAGCTCGCGCCGAGCGCGCGCATCCGCGCGAGCACCGTGTCGACCTCGTACGTGCTGACCGTGCTGCCTGCGAGCTGCCCCGACTGCGCCATGCACGCAGCGTCCCAGGCCTAGCCTTGCACGGGGTCCGCCGGGCCGGGAGCTTCCCCGAAACGGGGGAACGGTCGGGCAGGGGTACCGCAGTTGACAGCATCCGTGGGGGGAAGCGCACCGTGTCAGGCTTACGCGCGCAGCGTCGTGCCGAGCGTCGTGCCGAGCGTCGCGCCGAGCGCCGCGAGCGCAGGCGGACGGCCGTCAGGCACGCCATGGCCGCGGCCGCGTCGGTCGTGGTCGCGGTGGGGACGACGGCCGGCATGGTGTCGGCCGTACAGGGCGGCAACGAGCACGGCGAGGCGGCGCCCAAGGAATCGCAGTCGCCGACCATGAACCCGCTGCCCGCGGTGCCCACAGCGTCCCCCTCGCCCGCACCCTCGCCGTCGCAGACCACCAAGTCGCCCTCGCCCAAGGCCTCTTCGAAGGAGCCGGAGAGCAAGCCGACGAAGACGGGCGCGCCGCCGGTGAGCACCTCGCTGTACCGGCACACCGACTCCCAGGTGCTCGACTGGGTCCGCGCCAACCGCGACGATCCGCGCCGCCCGCTCATCGAGCAGCGCATCGCGGAGCGGCCCGCCGCCGTGTGGTTCGCCGACTACGAACCGGACACGATCACCTCGCGGGTACGCGCGGTCACTTCGGCCGCGGGCACGCGGGTCCCCGTGCTCGTGGCGTACGCGATACCCGGCCGGGACTGCGGCGGGGCCTCCGAGGGAGGCGCGCCCGACCTGGCGGCGTACGACGGCTGGATCGACAGGTTCGCGGCGGGCCTCGGCTCCCGCGAGGTGATCGTGATCCTCGAACCGGACTCGATAGCCCAGTCCGACTGCCTCTCGGCCGGCGACCGCGCCGACCGCTTCGCCTCGCTGGCCCGCGCGGGACGCGCCCTGAAGTCCGCGAACCCGCGGGCGAAGGTGTACTACGACGCCGGACACTCGGGCTGGAACCCGGCCGCCACCCAGGCATCGGCGCTGCGCAAGGCCGGGGCGGCGTCGGCGAGTTCGTCGGACGGGATCTTCACCAACGTCTCCAACTTCCACCGCACCGGCGACGAGGTGGCGTACTCCCGCGCGGTGCTCACCGCCCTCGGCGGCCCCTCCGGCCTGGGCGCAGTGATCGACACCAGCCGCAACGGCAACGGCGCCCCGGCAGCCGGCGAGTGGTGCGACCCGGACGGCCGCAAGATCGGCCGCCCGCCGACGCTGCGTACCGGCGAGGCGCGCATCGACGCCTACCTGTGGGTGAAGCTGCCCGGCGAGTCCGACGGCTGCAAGGGCGCCCCGGGGACTTTCACGCCGGGCTACGCCTATGACTTGGTGACCGGGGGCTGAGCCCTCTCGCGAGGGGCGTGGGCAGCGGCCCGGCCCCCCACTCGCCTGCCGGAATCATTCATTCACTCGGCCCCTCTGGGCTCGGTTTGTGCCCGAAGTGGTGATCGACTTTAATCACCTGGCCCTGCGGCGTGCAGGGCGAGGGTGATCGGAGAGTGGACATGGCCGGCTTCGGGTGGAAGCTGCACGGAGATGGCAAGCACCTGGCGCCGGGCGAGGTCGTCAAGCCGGACGAGCGGCTGACCTGGGGGCGCACGGCCGGCCTCGGCGCGCAGCACGTCGTCTCGATGATCGGCGCGTGCTTCGTCGCTCCGGTGCTGATGGGCCTGGACCCGAACCTCGCGCTCATGGCCTCGGGTGTCGCCACCATCCTGTTCCTGCTGATGACGCGGGGCCGCATTCCGAGCTATCTCGGCTCCTCGCTCTCGTTCGTCGGTGTCGCGGCGGTCATCGCAGGTCAGGGCGGGGACGCGGGCACGCTGACCGGCGCCCTGCTCGTCGTCGGAGCGGCCCTCGCGGTCTGCGGCATCATCATCCAGATCGTCGGCGGCAAGGTCATCCACGCGGTACTGCCGCCTGCGGTGACCGGCGCGGTGGTGATGCTGATCGGCTTCAACCTCGCCCCTGTCACGGCGGGCACGTACTGGCCGCAGGACCAGTGGACGGCGCTGGCCACGATGTTCTTCACCGGGCTTGCCCTGGTGGTGCTGCGCGGGTTCTGGGCGCGTGTCGCGATCTTCCTGGGTCTTGTCTTCGGGTACGTCCTGTCGTGGGTCCTCGACCGCACGGCGGGGAAGATCCACTCGGCTGACGGCTCGGGCAAGGTGACGGACCACTGGCGCATCGACTTCAGCGGTGTCGCCAAGGCCGACTGGATCGGCTTCCCGAGCTTCCACGCCCCGAACTTCTCGGCCTCGGCGATCCTCGTGGCGCTGCCCGTGCTCGTGGCGCTGATCGCGGAGAACGCCGGCCATGTGAAGGCCGTGGGCGAGATGACCGGCGAGGTCCTCGACGACAAGATGGGCACGGCCATCGCCGCCGACGGAACCGCCACGATGCTCTCCACCGCCGTCGGCGGACCGGCGACCACCACGTATGCCGAGAACATCGGCGTCATGGCGGCGACCCGTGTGTACTCGACGGCGGCCTACTGGGCCGCGGCGTGCTTCGCGTTGCTGTTCGGCCTGTGCCCGAAGATCGGCGCACTGGTCGCGGCGATCCCCGGCGGCGTGCTCGGGGGCATCACCGTGATCCTTTACGGCATGATCGGCCTGCTCGGCGCCCAGATCTGGGTCCGGAACAAGGTGGACTTCACCCAGCCGCTCAATCTGGTTCCGGCCGCGGCGGGAGTCATCATCGGCATCGGTGGCGTGTCGCTGAAGTTCAGCGACAACTTCGAGCTGAGCGGCATCGCCCTGGGCACCCTGATCGTGGTCACCGGCTATCACGCCCTGCGCTGGCTCTCGAAGGCCGCCGGCACCCATCAGTCGCCCCTCCTCGACGGCGGCACCAGCGAGTACGACAACGACGTCCGCGCTTCGGGCTGAGGATCCTGCGCCCCGAGGGGAGGCAGTGGGGGCGTTCAAGGCACATTCAAGTGGCTCACATGGGGTGCGCGCCAGACTTCTGATTGTCCATGCGCGCGGTACCCGTTGGCATTCCGCCTGGCCGTCGCAGCACCGGATGACCTGGCCAGGATCTACCGGGCTCGTGCCGCGCGACGAGGTGATCGAGGGCGTGGCGGCGCCCGCGCGTGCTGGAAGGCTCCGGCCATTACGCCGTCATGGGCCGGGAGTTCGCCGCCGCACCGGCCGAGGTGGTGGCCGAGCGGATCGCTGCGGGGTCGGTGGACGAAAGACCGTGACGAATCTTTCAGCTGACGATGCGGAGCCACGACATGACCACTGGGACCAGCACCATGGGGACCGGCACGCCTGAGACCGGCGCGACTGGGACCGGGACAGTTGCGACTGGCGAAACTGGGACCGGCACAACTGGGACCGGCACAACTGGGGCCGGCACAGCGGAAATCTGGAATGCCGAGACGTTCGACGCGATGCGGCGCAACCTGATTCCGTCGTTCGACCTGATCTACGACAGCGCCGTGCACGCGGTCGTCGGCACCGTGCCCGCCCGAGCCCGCATTCTCGACCTGGGCGCCGGCACCGGACTGCTCGGCGGTGCGGTCCTGCGCCGCCTTCCCCAGGCCGAACTGACCCTCCTCGACCACTCGCCGGTGATGCTGGAGAAGGCACACCAGAGATTCGCCGGAAACGACCGGGTCACCTCGCTGGTCGCCGACCTGCTCGACCCGCTGCCCGAGGGCCCGTTCCACGCCGTGGTCTCCGGCCTGGCCATCCACCACCTCGAACACGTGGCGAAGCAGGACCTGTTCCGGCGCATCCGCGAAGTCCTGGTGCCCGGCGGGATCTTCGTCAACGTCGAGCAGCTGGCCGGGCCGGACGACGCCGTCGAGGCGATCTACGACCAGCTGCACGAGGCGCACGTCCTGCGGTCCGAGTGCCCCGCCCACGAATGGGCCGCGGGCCGGGAGCGGATGAAGCTCGACATCTGTGCCGACCTGGAGGCCCAGTTGGCGTGGCTGCGCCAGGCCGGATTCGCCCAGGTCGACTGTCTGGCCAAGGACTGGCGGTTCGGGACCTACGCGGCCTGGGCCGCCGCATGAGCGCCGAACTGTACGACGGCGTACGGGAGATTGCGCGGCAGCGGTCCGAAGTGTGCGCGATCCAGGACGTGGACGGCACCCCGGTCGGCTACGGCGAGCTCATCGTGCTCGCCGACCGGCTGGCCGGCGCGCTCGACGCCCGCGGGGTGCGCGCGGGGGACGCGGTGGCCTTCGCGCTGCCCAACAGCGCCTGCTACGTGGCGCTGATCCTCGCGGTCGCCCGGCTGCGCGCGCGGTACGTACCGTTGATGCGGGACTTCAGCGAGGAGGAGTCGGCCCGCGCGGTGCGCCAGGCCGAGCCGGTCCTGCTCGTCGCGGAACGCCCCCATCACGTACCGGAAGGGTCGCTTCCCGTGGTGGGCCTTGACGAGCTATGCCGCGCGGATGCCGGGCGGCGGCTCGCGCAGGGCGATGCGCCGGGGAGCATGACGGTCGACGCACCCGGCAGCGGCACGGCGGCCTCCGCCTCCTCCGCCTCGCAGGAGAGCGAACGCACTGCTGTCTTCCGGCTGTTGTGGACCTCCGGCTCCACCGGCTTCCCCAAGATGATGGCCTGGCGCCAGGACAAGTTCGTCACCGAACGGCGCCGCTGGCTCGCCGACACCGGCATGACCGCCGCCGACGTCTACTACTGCCGCCACCCCCTGGACGTCGCCCACGCCACGGACCTGCATGTCTTCGCCGCGCTGCTGAGCGGGGCACGCCTGGTCCTCGCCGACCCCGAGGCGCCGCCCGCCGCACACCTGGCGCGGCTGGCCGCCGAGCGGGTCACCGTGATGAGCGCGCTGCCCGCGCACTACACCCAGCTGATCGCGACCGCCCGCGCACACGGCCGGGTGGATCTCTCCGCGCTGCGCCGGCCGCTGTGCGGCGGCGCCTACCTCGGCCCCGCCACCGTGCGGGAGGCGGACGACGTCCTCGGGATCCGTATCCGCCAGATCTACGGATCCACCGAATTCGGCCTTGCCCTGGGCAACATGGCGGACGAGGTGCAGACCCGCCTCGCCATGACCGCGGTGCGCGAGGTCGGCGCACGCATCGAGCCGCTGACCGAACAGAGCTCGGAAACAGGCGAGTTGGTGCTGCGCTCCGACTGCACCAGCGAGGGCTATCCACACGTCCCGGGGGCACAGGCCCGCACGTTCCGCGACGGGGAGTTCTGGACCGGCGATGTCGCGGAGCGGCTGCCGGGCGGCGCGTTCCGGATACTCGGCCGGGTCGACGAGGCCCTCGCCGGCCCGAAGGGCCCGGTGTTGGCCCCGGCCGTGGACGCGGAGATCGCCGAGGCCTGCCCGGGGACGGAGGCGGCCACGCTGCCCGTCGAGCCCGGCGCCTACCTCAACCGCGTGGTGCTCGCCCTGTGCCCCGGACCGGAAGCCGATCCGGAGACGGTCCTCAAGGCGGCCCGGGACGTACTCGCCGAGCACGGACTGGACGCGACGATGCACCTGGTCGACGCGATACCGCACACCCCCGTGGGCAAGATCGACAAGCCGCAGTTGCGCGCGCGGTTCGCACTGGCGGGGGCCCGTTGATGCACTACGAACGCCACGGCGAGGGGCCCGCCGTACTGATGATTCCGGGCCTCGGGGCCACCGCTGCCTTCTTCGACCGGGCGGTCGCCGACCTGAGCCGTGACCACACCGTCGTCACCGTGGACCTGCCCGGCCACGGCCGCACCCCGCGCGGCAGGGGAGAGCCCACCCTGCAGAGCGCCGCCGTACAGCTGCGCGGGGTGATTCATGGCCTCGGCCTCGATCAACTCACACTGGTGGGCTGGTCGTTGGGGGCCACCCTCGCCTGGACCTACCTGGAGCGGTTCGGCGCGGACGGGGTCCGGCGCCTGGTCTCCGTCGACCAGTCGCCCCGGCTGATCGACGAAGACGGGTGGGAGTACGCGGCTTTCGGTTCCCTGGACCGCAAGGGCGGCCAGGACCTGGTGGCCTCGGCCATCCAGGATCCCGCCGGATTCCTGACGAACCTGATCCACGGCTCCTTCGCCACCGGCAGTGAGCCCGCCCCCGGACTCGTCGCCGAACTCCTCGCCCACAGCGCCTCCTGCGACCCGGCGGCACTGCGCAGTCTGCTCGCGGACGCGCTCGCCCAGGACTGGCGGGAGCGGGTCGGGGCGCTCACCCTGCCGACCCTGCTCGTGCACGGCGGCCGGAGCGCGGTCTACCCGCCCGAGGTCGGCGCCTGGCTGGCCGAGGCGTTCCCGGTGGCCCGCCTCGAAGTCATCGAGACGGCGGGGCACCTCTGCTTCCTCGAGGAACCCGAGCGGTTCGCCACCGCCATCCGGACATTCGAAGCAAGCCCCGCAAGCCAGTTGAGCCACGAAGACCGCGCGAACCACACGAACCACGCGAGTCATGCGAGCCACCCGAGCCACCCGAGCCACCCGAACCACACGGACGGAAGCGGAAGGTGAAAGCGGCCATGACCGACCCCGCCGGGCACCAGGCCAAGCGGCTGTGCTGGATCTACCCCGACCGCGGCACGCTGCGCCAGCGGACCGCCGAGGACAACGCCGTCTGGACGAAGTACACCGGGATCGCCGCCGACGTCGGCCTGCGCATGTCGCTCCACAAGGCCGAGGCGATCACCGTCGAGGCGATCGGGGACGGGGAGCCGAGGATCTTCCTCGACGGCGAGCGGATCACGCCCGAGGACACCATCCTCGTCACCTCCCTGTGGTCGCTGCCGCACCAGGTCCAGGAGGTCTGCAACCAGCTCTTCGCCTACTCCATCCTGGAACAGGCCGGGTTCTACCTGCCGATCCACCCCAAGTACTCGTACATCACCACCGACAAGATGGCGACGATGCTGTACCTGCGGGACTGCCCGGTACCCCGGGTGCCGACCGTGCGGATAGGCGCCGGCCGGGACGCCCCGAGCGGCCACTGGGCGCCGGCCGTGGCGAACCTGGAGTTCCCGCTCCTGGTGAAGCCCGCCTACTGGGGCATGGGCACGGGCGTCTGCCTTGCGCACAGCATGCACGAGCTGCGCGGGCTCATCGGCCTCGCCGGCGGCGCCGACACCGCGCTTGCCGTCCAGCCCTATCTCGGCGAGGGCGTCGACGACTTCCGGGTGTACGTCATCGACGGCAAGCCGCACACGGTGCTGCGCCGCATCCCCCAGGGCGCCGCGCTCACCGCGAACACGGCCAACGGCGGCACCTTCGACTACGTGCCCGTGCCGCCCGAACTGACCGACGCCCTCGCCTACCTCGCGAAGCAGCTGCCCATGCCCTACTTCGCGGCCGACTTCCTGTGGGACGGAACGCAGTTCTGGCTGTCCGAGGTGGAGCCCGACGGCGCGGTCGGCTACGCCCCGGACGAGGAGGTCGCCAAGATCCAACGCCGGGTGATCGAGGACCGGTTCCGGGCGTACGTCGCCGCGCACGCCCGGTGGGTCGAGCAGCGGGAAAGCGCCGCCTGATGGGCGCGGTCGCAGCCAGGATCGGGCAGTTGGCCTGGGCGGACGTCCTCGCCCAGGCGCAGGGTCTGCAGCACCGGGGCGGTGCGCCGGTGCCGCCGGGTGCCGCCCGGCTCGAGGACCTGCCGGTGACCGGCCCCGCCGAGATCCTGGCCGTCACGCGCGCCGCGGCAAGGGGCAAGGGCGCCGCACTGATGTCCAGCGGGGGCACCACGGGCCGGCCGAAGCTCACCTATGTGCCGTACGGCCAGGCGGTCGGACGACTGCTGACCGAGTGGCGGCCGCTCACCCCCGACCACGTACTGCTCAACCTCTTCAACCCCGGCCGGATGTGGGCCTCCCACTACTACATGCAGACGCTGAGCGAGCGCAGCGACTGCACGGTGATGCCGTCCGGGCCCTTCGCCCCCGAGGACGTGGGGCGCTGGCTGCCGATGTTCGAGGAGGTCGGCCTGAACGCCCTGGCCGGCACCCCGACCGCCCTCGCGGACTTCGCCGAGGGCGTGCTGCGGGCAGGGGCGAGCCTCCCGGTCGACGTGGTGATCTGGATGGCCGAGCCCTGGACCGACGCCAAGCACCACACCATGCTCAAGGCCTTTCCCGATGCCGGGTACTGGGGCAACTACGGCTCGGTGGAGACGTACGTCATGGCCACCGCGACACCGGAGTGCGACTTCGAAGTGCTCCATCTGATGCCCGATCAGGTCCTTGAACTGGAGGACAAGGGCGCCCTGTTGACCAGACGCGGCGACGGCTGGACCGTGCCCGCGGTCCGCTACCGGCTCGGCGACCGGATCGGCCCCGCCGCCTGCCGCTGCGGGCGCCCCGACGCGCTGCGGGTGCTCGGCCGGGCGGACGACTCGGTCAGCCTGCGCAGCGCGCTGTTCAGCGTCGGCGAAGTGCTCGCCCACGCCCGGGAGTTGGCGGGTGTCGAGGAGGCCCAGCTGGTGCTGACCCGGAGCAATGACTCCCTGCGGTCGGCGTCCGCGCTGACTCTGCAGTACGCGGGTGACGCGGACCCCGATGCGGTGCGGGCCCACCTCACCGCGGGGTTCATCCACCTCGCCGCGGTCGACAGCCGCTATCCCGGAGCGATCGGAGCACGCCGCGTGGGACAGGTGGACAGAGTGGACCGCACGAACAAGGTCCCCCCGACGGTGTGGAGAGACGAGTGAGCTCCGCGACGGGTCCGCACGGCCCCCCGACAGCTCCGCAAGGTCCCACGGCGACCTCGCAAGGCCCCCCGGCGCCCGGCGGATGGCGCGGCAACCCCTGGGTCAGCCTGGTGGTCCTCGCGCTGGGGTTCTTCCTGACGATGCTCGACATCTCCATCGTCAACATCGCCGTCCCGGACATCGTCGAGGACTTCGACGCGCCGCTGTCCGATGTGCTCTGGGCGGTCAACTCCTACGTCCTGGTGGTCGCGGTGGTGCTGATCGCCGCGGGACGGCTGGGCGATCTGTACGGGCCCCGGCGGCTCTTCACCGCGGGGATCGCCGTGTTCACCGTGTTCAGCCTGGCCTGCGGCCTGGCGGGCAACCCGGCCGAGCTGATCGCCGCCCGGGCCCTGCAGGGTCTGGGCGCGGGGCTGTTGCTGCCCCAGACCATGGCCATGATCGTGGTGATCTTCCCGGCCGAACGGCGCGGTGCCGCGATGGGCATATGGGGTGCGGTCGGCGGCATCGCCGCCGTCGCCGGACCTTCGCTCGGCGGTCTCCTCGTGACGGCCCGGGGCTGGCAGTGGATCTTCATGGTGAACGTACCCGTGGGTCTCGCCGCGCTCGTCCTGACCCAGCTGGCCGTGCCCGATCCCCGCAACAGCCGACGGCACCGCCTCGACGTCGGAGGCATCGCCCTCGCCTTCGGCGGGCTGTTCTGCCTGACCTTCGCGCTGATGGAGGGGCAGCGCTTCGACTGGGCGCCCTGGATCATCGCCCTGCTGATGCTGTCCGCGGGGATCGCGTACTGGTTCCTGCGGCACGAGCGCCGGCGGCAGGACCAGGAGCCCCTGGTGCCGTTCGCACTGTTCCGCGACCGCGACTACACGGCCATGAACGTGGTCGCTGCCTCGGTCTCGCTCGGCGTCATCGCGCTGATGCTGCTGCTGACCATGTTCTTCCAGTCCGTCCTGGGCTTCTCGGCGCTGGAGGCGGGCCTCGCCCTCGCCCCGGCCGCGGTGATCTCCACCGTCCTCGCCCCGTTCTCCGGGCGGTTCTCGGACCGCTTCGACGGCAAGCACATCCTGCTCGCCGGCTTCGGCCTCACCGCCGCGGGGATGGCCCTGGCCCTTCCGGTGATGGACACGGGCGCCGACTGGTGGGCCTTCGTGCCGCCGCTCGTCGTGATCGGATGCGGCAACGGACTGCTCATCTCCCCGATGGCTACGGTGGCGATGCGCGGGGTGCGACCCCAACTGGCGGGCGCGGCCTCCGGAGTGCTGAGCACCGTCCGACAGTTGGGGGCCGTCCTCGGGGTCGCCGTGGTCGGCCTGTTCCTGCAGAGCAGGCTCCCGGACCCGGCCGACACCGGTGCCGCACTGGCCGGGCACGCGGATTCCGTCCGGGCCGGGATGGCCATCCCGCTCACCGCAGTGGTGATCGGCGCGATCGCCTGCCTGCCCACCCGCCGGACGCGCACGGCGGGCACGGCCAAGCCCGTGGCGGCACCGGCCGCCACGGGCGAAAAGGCTTGACCCGCGGTCGTACGTTGCTGAAAGGGCCGCCCTGGTCAAGGCCGGGCCGGGGCCCTTCTGCCGGAGGTCTGCCAGAAGGGCCCTAGGGCCTGTCTTCAAACTCCCGTCGTCGCCCGAAGGGCGGCCTTGCGGCGTCTGGTGCGTGCTCTCGGCGTGCCGGGTGGAAGGCCCCGTCGACGGACCGGACGTACTTGGGCTTTCGCCCGGTGCGGCGAGAGGGGGTCCCCCCTGCTCGAAGAGCTTGGGGGAGCGTGCCAGGCGTCGCGAGGCAGACGGGAGTTTGAAGACAGGCCCTAGGGCTGCGCCGGGGCCCCCGCCTGGCCGGCCGGTGCCTTCTCGTTCGGCCGGGTGCCTCCCGCCGTACGCAGCACCCCCGCGCACAGCAGCAGTCCGAAGGCCAGCGCGGTCACCAGGCCGAACGAGACCACGAGCGAGGTGGCGTCCGCGATCCCGCCGATCGCCGAGGGTGCGATGAGCCCCGAGGTGTACGTGATCGTCGCGACGCCCGCGATGGCCTGACTGGGATTGGGCCCACTGCGCCCCGCCGCCGCGAAGGCCAGCGGCACCACCACCGCGATGCCGAGCCCGACCAGGCCGAACCCCGCCATCGCGACCACCGGATGCCCGGCGAACACGACAAGCAGCCCGCCCGCCGTGGCCAGGCCCCCGCCCACCCGCACGGTCCGCACCGACCCGAACCGGTCGACCACCTTGTCCCCGGCGAGCCGCGCCACCGCCATGGTCAGCGCGAACGCCGTGGTGGAGGCGGCCGCGACGCCCGGCGAGGTGTCGAGGATGTCCCGCAGATACACGGCCGACCAGTCCAGGCTCGCCCCCTCGGCGAACACCGCACAGAACCCCACCATGCCGATGACCAGGGCCGACTTGGGCGGCAGCGCGAAGCGCGGCGGGGGTTCGGCCTCCGGTTCGCTGTGGATGTCCAGGACGCCCCGGCAGGCGAGCAGGCCGAGCACCGTGAGGACGGCCGAGGCCAGGAGGTGGTGCAGCCGGGCATCGGAGCCCAGGTGCGCGGCGAGCGTGCCGCCCGCCGAGCCGATCAGGGCGCCCACGCTCCACATGCCGTGCAGGCCGGACATGATCGAGCGGCCGAGCCGGTTCTCGACCTCGACCCCGATCGCGTTCATGACGACGTCGGAGGGGCCCGCGGTCGCCCCGTACACGAAGAGCACCGCGCACAGCGTGAGGAGATTGGGGGCCAGCGAGGGCAGCGTGAGCGCCAGCGTCCACAGGGCGAGCAGGCCGCGCAGGGCGCCGCGCGACCCGAAGCGATGGCTGATCGCGCTCGCGAGCGGCATCGCGACCGAGGCGCCGATCGCCGGGAACGCCAGGGCGAGGCCGAGCTGGCCCGCGCTCACCCCCGCGTGGTCCTGGATCCAGGGCACCCGGGTCGCGAAGGATCCGGTCACGGACCCGTGCACACAGAAGACGGCGGCGACGGCAATCCGCGCACGCCTCAACTCCCGTGTCCTGCCTATGACTTCACCCACGAATGCCCTCCCCGGCGGTACGTTCCCAAGCTTCGCAGCGTAAACTATCAGGAACCCTGCCTGATAAATAGTGGGTTGCCGCGACCGGGGCTCGCCGCCCGGCCCGGAGCCCCTGTACCCGGCCCCGCCGCCCGCCTGGAAGGATCCCCGGTATGCCACCCGCATCGCCGAGTACCGCGCGCGCCATCAACGACCGCCTCGCCCTGCGCCTGCTGCAGCGCGAGGGCGCACTGACGGCAGGCCGGCTCAAGGAGCTGACCGGACTCTCCCGGCCCTCGGTCGCCGACCTCGTGGAACGGTTGCAGGACGCGGGACTCATCACGGTCGTCGGGGAGGCGGGGGCGCAGCGGCGCGGGCCCAACGCACGTCTGTACGGGATCGTCGCGGACCGCGCGCACCTCGCCGCCCTCGACGTGCGTACGCACGGGGTCCGGGTCGTCGTCACGGACCTGGTCGGCGCGGTCCTCGCGGAGGACTGGCTGCCCGTCGAGGAGGGCATCGGCGCCGAATCCGCCGACGGGCGGGCCGTGGCGTTCCTGGAGCGCACCGCGCGCGAGGCCGGGGCGGTACGGCTGCACAGCGTCGGGATCGGCGCGCCCGGCCTGATCGACCCCGCCACCGGCGAACTGCGCGACTCCTCCGGACTGCCCGCCTGGCATCGGCGCCTCATCGGCACCCTTCAACAGCGCTTGCCCGCCCGGGTGTTGGTGGAGAACGAGACGAACCTCGCCGCCGTCGCCGAACAGCGCGACGGCGCCGCCCGCGACCGGGAGACCTTCGTCCTGCTCTGGCTCGGCAGCGGGGTCGGCGCGGCGGTCGTCCTCGACGGCAGCCTGCGCCGCGGCGCCTCGGGCGGCACCGGCGAGATCGGCTTCCTGCCGGTGCCGGGCACGGTGGGGCTGCCTTCGGCGACGGGCTGCGAGGGGGGCTTCCACTCGCTGGTCGGCTCGCATGCCATCACCGAACTCGCGGCGGAGCACGGGCTGTTCGCGGCGGGCAAGGAGGGGGAGTTGGGCGCTGCGACTGTTGTACGCGAGGCGGTTGAGGTCATCGAGGCCGGTGAGGTGGCCGAGGCGGGCGCGGGCGACGAAGCCGGTGCGGCCCGTGCGCGCGACGAGGCCGAGGTGAAGGCGCGGGCCGCCTTCCTGGACATCCTGGCCGACCGGCTCGCCCTCGGCGCCGCGTCCGTTGCCGCCGTCCTGGACCCGGGCTGTGTGGTGCTCGGGGGCGAGGTCGGCCGGGCCGGCGGGGCGCCGCTCGCCGCCCGGGTCGAGGCGCGCCTCGCGGCCATGTCGCCGCTGGCCACCGACGTACGGGCGGGCACGCTCGGTGGGGCGGCGGTGCTGCGCGGGGCGCTGCTCGTGGCGCGGGACTCGGCGCAGGACGAGCTGTTCGGCCCGGGGCGCTGACCCGGCCGGCGCGTCAGGCGCCGCTGCCCGCCTTGCTTCCGGCGCGCTCCGCAAGGAACTCCCCGAACGTCCCCTTCCCCACGGCCCGTTCCGGCGTCAGATTCCCGCCCGCCCGGAACCCCGCGTACGTCTTGCCCGCGAGGCGTACGTTCACGATCGGCCGGCGCTTCCCGCCGGCCCGCAGCCGCGCCGCCACCAGGTCCCGGAGCTCGAACACCTCGGGCCCGCCCATGTCGGCCACGCGCCCGGCGGGCTCCGCCTGCGCCAACTCGGCCAGCCGGGCGGCCACTTCATCGGTGGCGATCGGCTGCAGACGTACGCCCGAAGGGACCAGCGCCACCGGCAGCTTCGCCAGCGCCCCCGCCAAGGTGAGCGCCAGATCGTGGAACTGGGTCGTCCGCAGGATCGTGAAGCCGAGCCCCGACTCCTCGAGTCGTCGCTCCACCCGCAGCTTCGCCTTGTAGTAGCCGAGCGGCACGACGTCGACGCCGACGATCGAGATGTACACCAGGTGCCGCACCCCGGCCGTGCGGGCGGCCTCGATCAGATTCCGTACGGCCTTGTCGTCCCCGCCCGTGGGGCTGCTGGCGCAGTGCACGATCACCTCGGCCCCCGCGGTGGCCCGGTCGAGCCCCGCGCCGGTGAGCAGGTCCACGGGGTGGGTGTCCGAGTGCCGGCTCAGCACGCGGACCTCGTGCCCCGCGTCCCGCAGCCGCCGCACCAGCGGCTTGCCGAGGGTTCCGGTGCCACCGGTGACAAGAATCGTGCTCATCGCTGTTCTCCTGGGTCGTTCGCCGGCCTGTCGACAGTCCTGTCACCAGTGAAGACCGGATGAGCCCCGGGAAATGTGACATCCACCGGGAATCCGTTTCCCGCCGGGCCGGGCGGCGAGACCGCCGGGCCGGGCGGCGAGACCGCCGGGCCGGGCAGGGAGACCCGGCGGCGGGGCAAGGGCTGGGCATCCCGCCGCCGGGTCGTCAGGGTGAGCGCGGTGTCAGCAGGCCCCCTGGTCCCGCCAGACGCCCCACTCCCCGGTGGTGCCGGGCTCCTCGCCCTTCGTCCACCACTGGGCCTTCCAGGTGTGCGACTTGTGCGACACGAGCGCCCCGCCGCCGTACTCGGAGCTCGCGCTCCAGGCCGTGGCCGTGCAGGCCCCCGTACCGCCCGACGGGGACGGGGACGGTGATGCGGACCCCGACGGGGAGGGCGAGCCCGTGCCCGACCCCGGCTCCACCACGGTCGCCCCACGGGTCAGATCGCCCGCGAGCCCGTACGTCTTCCCACCGAAGCTCACCGTCCAGTTGGACGGCGTGGACACCGGCAGGTAGTACACGAAGTCCAGCTCGACCGAGGCCCCCGGAGCCAGGGTCTGCCAGGCCGGCAGCTTCAGCGAGGCCCGGTGGTAAGTGCCCTTCAGGCCACCGGCGTTGGAGCCGGTGTGGTCGCTGCGGATGATCGTCGTGCCGAAGCCCGACTGATCCTTGGCGTTGTTCGGCGCCGAGGTCCCGTAGTCGAACTGGAACTCCGTGCCGCCCGGCAGCGTCGCCTTCGTGTTGTTGGTGATCTTCAGCTTGGGGCTGATCGGGTAGTTGGAGTCGCCGAGCGGGAACTGACCGAAGCTGACGTCGATGTCGAGCGCCTCACCCGGCAGATCGATCGTGGAGCGCTTGGCGCCGTACGGGGAGGCCGACTTGAACTTGTCGTACATCGTCGTGGTGAGCGTGTCGCCCATCTCGTACTGGCCCTTGCCGGCGTTCCAGTCGTAGTCGCCCGCGAGCTCCCAGATCATGGCGCCGCCGACGCCCTGGTCGACCACGTAGTCGGCCTTGGCGGCGACCGACTGCTCGTCCTCGGTGGACAGGAACACCTTCTTCTCGGCGTTCCACAGCCAGGGCGCGACCAGCGTCGAGTCGTACTTCCTGACGTAGGTGCCGGTCAGCTTGGTGTCGGCGGGGAAGCCGTACTTCGTCACGTAGTCGCCGACGACGCCCTTCTCCAGGTTCTTGGCGTGCCACATCGGGTTGGAACCGGCCGGGGATTCCTTGCCGTTGTCGTCCTTGTCGTGCCACAGGTTGTCGATGCCCACGGCACCGTCACCGCACTTGGTGAGCCCGGACCCGGCCGGGCACGTCGTGCTCGAAGCCTTGCCCCACAGCCCGTCCGTACCGCCCGTCACATTCTTGAATCCCCTTGTGTAATAAGGGAGTCCGATGTTGATACGTCCGGCGGGCATGGAGCCCCGGAAGTAGTGGTAGGCCCAGTCGGTGTTCAAATACCCGATGCCGCCGTACTGCGAGGTGGAATACACGCCCGCGGCGGCGAGTTCGGAGTCCTTGCCGTCGTCGTAGAGCGAGGCATTCGGCCCGACGTATTCGTTCCATGCGCCGTGCAGGTCGTAGGACATGATGTTGACGTAGTCCAGATACTTCTGCATCTGGAAGGTCTCCATGCCGCGCAGCAGATAGCCGGAAGAGGGCGCGGCCACGGTCAGCATGTAGTGCTTGCCGTCGGCGGCACCCGCCTTGTCCAGCTTCTCGCGCAGCGACTTCGTCAGCGCCGCATAGCCCTTGACAAGCCCGGCCCGGCGGCCGTTCGCGAGCGACCAGTCGAGCGGATGGCCCGCGTCCTTCATGGTCGTCGGGTACTCGTAGTCGATGTCGACGCCGTTGAAGCCGTACTTCTTGATGAACGCGACGGCGGAGTCGGCGAACGTGTCGATGCCCGCTTGGTTCACCGAGCCGTCCGCGTTGGTGGCCATCGAGTAGAAGCCGCCGGAGTTCACCCGCTTGCCGTCGTCGTCGAAGTAGCCGCCGGTCTCGGCCCAACCACCCACCGAAATAAGGGTCTTGACGTTCGGGTGCTGCTTCTTGAATTTATTGAGCAGATTGAAATGACCCTTGTACGGCAACGCCGGGTCCATTTCCGCGCCCGCTACGCCCGGCCAGGTCATGCCGGTCGCGGCATTCTTCTCGCCGTCCGCGCCGACCGAGAGCTTGTTGTCGGAGCCGATGTGACCGAAGGCGTAGTTGATGTGGGTGACCTTGTCCCACGGAATGTCCGAGGCGAGATAGGCGGGCTCGCCGTTCTTCCCGGTGCGCCAGCCGGTGAAATAGCCGATGACACGACGCTGGTGGTCGTCGCCCATCTTCTCGCGGCCCGCCGAGTCGTAGACGGAGCAGTAGGGGACGGCCACGCCGGGCGTCTTGTACAGCCCGTCGGGCCGGCAGGAATCGTCCTCGGCGGCCTGCGAGGAGGTCGCGGTCAGGGCGCTCAGGAGCAGTCCGGCGACCGCTGCGCCGGCGCCGAGCAGCATGGCTCTGGCGCGGGTGGGGGAGTGCACGTCGGTTCCTCCTGGGGAGGCTCGGTGTCGCACGACGAACAGGGCAGGGCCCCCGGCGTGCGCACACCGGACGGCCGACTCCTCGGAGGTGACGCAGACCATAAAAGGACTAGACCAGAGCGTCAATAGGTATGGACCAATGCCGAGGTACCGTCCGGCGGTCCGTGAAGTGAAACGCGAACCCGCTGTGAGCCAGCCCACAGACGGTCACCCGCATGGCCGACGATCAGGCGTGGCACACTGACCGTGTACCAAAAGCAGCGCACTCCGGGGTCGGTGTAATTCCGAACCGGCGGTTACAGTCCGCGACCCGGTCACCTCCAGTGACCGGTTGACCAGGTGAAATTCCTGGACCGACGGTGAAAGTCCGGATGGGAGGCAGTGCGCGGCGGACGAGCACGATCAATTTTCGTGTACGCCGCCGACGGTTTGTCCGCGATCAGTGGACGACCGCCGTCCGGCGTTGCCGATCACCGAGTGCTCTACGTCCGTTCACTTCTGTCGTCATCGACAGGCCCCGGAGTCCGTGCCCTATGAGGCAGGAGGACCCGGTGGCCCCCACCGCAGCCGCAGAGCTCGACGCCATGCGTCGCGCGCTCGCGCTTTCAGCGCTCGGTCTCGGCGGTACAAGCCCCAACCCGGTCGTCGGCTGCGTCATCCTCGACGCGCACGGCTCGGTCGTGGGCGAGGGCTTCCACGAGCGCGCCGGCGGCCCGCACGCCGAGGTCCACGCCCTGCGCGCGGCCGGTGACAAGGCCCGCGGCGGCACCGCCCTCGTCACCCTCGAACCCTGCAACCACACCGGCCGCACCGGCCCCTGCGCGCAGGCCCTCATCGAGGCAGGCATCGCCCGCGTCGTCTACGCCGTGGCCGACCCCAACCCCACCGCGACCGGCGGCGCACAGACACTGGGTGCGGCCGGGATCGACGTAGCAGGCGGGCTTCTGGAGGACGAGGCGCGGGCAGGCAACATCGCCTGGCTCACCTCCCTCAAGACCGGCCGCCCGTACGTCACTTGGAAGTACGCCGCCACCCTCGACGGCCGCATCGCCGCCGCCGACCGCACCAGCCGCTGGATCTCCTCGGCCGAGTCGCGGGCCGACGTCCACCGGCTGCGGGCCGAGGCGGACGCGGTCGTGGTCGGCTCGGGCACGATGCGTGCTGACGATCCACACCTTGCCGTGCGCGGGATCGAAGGCGCGGCGCAGCCGCTGCGGGTGGTCGTCGACACGGAGGCCCACTGGGTGCGCCCCGGCGCGCGCGTGCTTGACGACACCGCCGAAACGGTGGTGGTCGTGGCCGAAGATGTGGGCCCCGAGTTCTTCTCCGAGACGGGGGCGGGTCTGTTCTGGAGCCTGCCGCGCGCCAAGGACGGCCGAGGCATCAACATCCCGGCCCTGCTGGCCGAGTTGCACCACTACGGCGTCCGCTCCGTCCTCCTCGAAGGTGGCCCCACCCTCGCCGGCGCCTTCATCGCCGCCGGAGCCGTCGACCGGGTGGTCGGCTACCTCGCCCCCGTACTCCTCGGCGCGGGCCCCGCCGCCCTCGCCGACGCCGGAATCACCACCATCACCGACGCGTTGCGCCTCGAAGTGACCGAGACCGTACGCATCGGCCCCGACATCCGCATCACCGCCGTCCCCAACACCCCTGCGCACAAGGAGAGCTGACCGTGTTCACCGGAATCGTCGAAGAACTGGGTGAGGTCACCGCCGTCGAGCAGCTCGGTGACTCCTGTCGCTTCCGCCTGCGCGGCAAGGTCGTCACCGAGGCCGCCGCGCACGGCGACTCCATCGCGGTCAACGGCGTCTGCCTGACCGTCGTCGAGTACGGCGACGACTGGTTCACCGCCGACGTGATGGAGGAGACCCTCAAGCGCTCCAGCCTCGGCGCCCTCGAAGCGGGCTCCCGGGTCAACCTGGAGCGCCCCACCGCCCTCGGCGCCCGCCTCGGCGGCCACATCGTGCAGGGGCACGTGGACGGCACCGGCACCATCATCGACCGCACGCCCTCCGAGAACTGGGAGATCGTCAAGGTCTCGCTGCCCGCGGAGCTTTCGCGGTACGTCGTCGAGAAGGGCTCCATCACGGTCGACGGCGTCAGCCTCACCGTGGTCGAAGCGGCCGCCGACTACTTCACCATCAGCCTCATCCCGACCACCCTCGCGCTCACCACGCTCGGCATCAAGCAGTCCGGCGACCCGGTGAACCTCGAAGTGGACATCATCGCCAAGTACGTCGAGCGGCTGCTCGGCGCGAACACCCCGGGGGACACCAAGTGAGCGCACTCGACTGGCTGAACTCCGAGGCCTTCACGGCCTTCGACCAGCACATCAAGTGGTCCGACATGATCGGCAACACGATCGGTCTCGTCGCGCTGGCCCTGGGCTGGAAGCGCTCGATCTGGACCTGGCCGGCCCAGTTCGTCTCCGGCCTGATCCTCTTCGCGGCCTTCGCTGCCGGTCACCTGTCCGGCAGTGCGGGCAAGCAGGTCGTCGTCATGGTCGTCGCGGCCGGCGGCTGGCTCGCCTGGACCCGCGGCAGGAAGCAGGCCCAGGACGGCACGCTCGCCGTGCGCTTCGCCACCTGGAAGGAGCGCGGGCTGATGCTCGCGGCCGCGGCCGCCGGCACCGTCGCCGTGGCGATGCTCTTCAAGGCCTACCCGTCGCTGTCCTGGGACCCCTGGCCGGACGCGTACATATTCGTCGGCACGATCGTCGCGATGTACGCCCAGGCCCGCGGCATGGTCGAGTTCTGGTTCGCCTGGCTCCTCGTCGACCTGGTCGGCGTCCCGCTGAACTTCGCCAACGGCTACGCCTTCTCCGGATTCGTCTACGTCATCTACGGCGCGCTCGTCCTGTGGGGCATGCGCGACTGGTGGCTGCGCTCCCGCGCCGCCGCCGCACAGCAGCCCGCTTTGGAAGGAGCCCCGGCATGACCACTGCCCCGGTTTGGTACAGCACCGACAACGCCGAGGACCTGGCCCTCGACCCCATCGAGCAGGCCATCTCCGACATCGCGGCGGGCCGCCCGGTCGTCGTCGTGGACGACGAGAACCGCGAGAACGAGGGCGACCTCGTCATCGCCGCGGAGAAGGCCACCCCCGAGATCGTCGCCTTCATGATGAGCGAGTGCCGCGGCCTGATCTGCGCGCCCATGGAGGGCGACGAGCTGGACCGGCTCGAACTGCCGCAGATGGTCGCCGACAACACCGAGTCCATGAAGACCGCCTTCACGGTCTCCGTCGACGCGTCCGGCGCGCACGGCGTCACCACCGGCATCTCGGCGGCCGACCGCGCCACCACCCTGCAGCTCCTCGCGAGCGGCAAGACCGGCCCGGCCGACTTCGTCCGCCCCGGCCACATCTTCCCGCTGCGCGCCCGCCCCGGCGGCGTCCTGGCCCGCGACGGCCACACCGAGGCCGCCGTCGACCTGGCCCGCCTCGCGGGCCTCCGTCCCGCCGGAGCGATCGTCGAGATCGCCGGCGAGGACGGCAAGATGCTCCGCCTGCCCGAGCTGATCCCCTTCGCCCGCAAGCACGGCCTGACGATCATCTCCATCGAGGACCTGATCGCCTACCGCCGCACCGCCGAGCCCACCGTCCGCCGCGAAGCCGCCGTCCAACTCCCCACCGCCTACGGGGAGTTCACCGCGTACGGCTACCGCTCCGCCACTGACGGGGTCGAGCATGTCGCCCTCGTCCACGGCGAGATCGGCGACGGCGAGGACGTCCTGGTCCGGATGCACTCCGAGTGCCTGACCGGCGACGTCTTCCACTCGCTGCGCTGCGACTGCGGCCCTCAGCTGACCGCCTCCATGGAACGCATCCAGGACGCGGGTCGCGGCGTCGTCGTCTACCTGCGCGGTCACGAGGGACGCGGCATCGGGCTCCTGTCCAAGCTGCGCGCGTACGAGCTCCAGGAGCGCGGCCGCGACACCCTCGACGCCAACCTCGAGCTCGGCCTGCCCGCCGACGCCCGGGACTACGCGGCCGGCGCCCAGATCCTCGTCGACCTCGGCGTCAGCAGCGTACGACTGCTCACCAACAACCCCGACAAGTCCGAGGCCCTCGTGGAACACGGACTGACGGTGAACGGCCGCGAGCCCATGCCGGCCGGGGCGGGCGAGCACAATCTGCGGTACCTGCGCACCAAGCGGGACCGGATGGGGCACGACCTGCCCTGGCTCGACGCCACCAGCTGAACCACCCCTGAACCCGTAACTTCAGAACACTTCACAGAACTACTGAGGAGAGAGCACGTGAGCGGCAAGGGCGCACCCGTACTGAGCGTGAAGAACTGCGGCGACCTGCGGGTCGCGGTGATCGCGGCCCAGTGGCACGAGAAGGTCATGGACGGCCTCGTCGACGGCGCCCTGCGCGCCCTGCACGAGCTCGGCATCGACGAGCCGACCGTCCTGCGCGTCCCCGGCAGCTTCGAGCTCCCGGTCGTCGCCAAGGTCCTCGCGGGCCGCGGCTACGACGCGATCGTCGCCCTCGGCGTCGTCATCCGCGGCGGCACCCCGCACTTCGAGTACGTCTGCCAGGGCGTGACGGGCGGCCTCACCCAGGTCTCCGTCGACACCGGCGTCCCCATCGGCTTCGGCGTGCTGACCTGCGACACCGAGGAGCAGGCCCTGGACCGCGCCGGCATCGAGGGCTCCACCGAGGACAAGGGCCACGAAGCGGTCACCGCGGCCGTCGCCACCGCGACCATCCTGCGCACCGTCTCCGAGCCCTGGCGCTGAGTGGGACCGGATCGACGCGTAGAGTGAGCGGCATCATGTCCAAGAAGACGTTCGAGGAGCTCTTCACCGAGCTCCAGCACAAGGCCGAAAACGGCGATCCCACCACCTCGCGCACCGCCGAGCTGGTGGGCAAGGGTGTCCATGCGATCGGCAAGAAGGTCGTCGAAGAGGCCGCCGAGGTCTGGATGGCCGCCGAGTACGAGGGCAAGGAAGCCGCCGCCGAGGAGATCTCCCAGCTCCTGTACCACGTACAGGTGATGATGGTCGCCCGCGGCATCTCCCTCGACGACGTGTACGCCCATCTCTGAGCCGACACCCGCAGGCGCCCGACTCCCCAACGTACGTACGAACTAAGGAAGCTGACCTCATGCTGCGCATCGCCGTCCCCAACAAGGGTTCACTCTCCGGACCTGCGTCGGCGATGCTCCATGAGGCCGGCTACCAGCAGCGCAAGGAGTCCAAGGAGCTCGTCCTCGTCGACCCGGCCAACGAGGTGGAGTTCTTCTACCTCCGCCCCAAGGACATCGCGATCTACGTGTCCGCGGGCAAGCTCGACATCGGCATCACCGGCGAGGACCTGCTGATCGACTCCGGCGCCAACGCCGAGCCGATCCTGCCGCTCGGCTTCGCCCGCTCCACCTTCCGCTTCGCCGCGAAGCCCGGCACCGTCAAGGGCATCGAGGACCTGGCGGGCAAGACGATCGCCACGTCGTACGAGGGCATCGTCGCCAAGCACCTCGCCGAGCAGGGCGTCGACGCCGCCGTCGTGCACCTGGACGGCGCCGTCGAGACCGCCATCGAGCTGGGCGTCGCCCAGGTCATCGCGGACGTCGTCGAGACCGGCACCTCGCTGCGCAACGCGGGCCTGGAGGTCTTCGGCGACCCGATCATGAAGTCGGAGGCCGTCGTCATCCGGCGCAAGGGCGTGGCAGCCGGGGACGCCGCGGACCCGAAGGTGCAGCAGTTCCTGCGCCGTCTGCAGGGCGTCCTGGTCGCGCGGACGTACGTGATGATGGACTACGACTGCCGTGCCGAGCACCTGGAGCAGGCCGTCGCCCTCACCCCGGGCCTCGAGTCGCCGACCATCTCGCCGCTGCACAACGAGGGCTGGGTCGCCGTGCGCGCCATGGTCCCCGCCAAGGACGCCCAGCGGATCATGGACGACCTGTACGCCCTCGGCGCGCGGGCCATCCTGACCACGGCCATCCACGCCTGCCGCCTCTGACCGGCGATCGATCCCGGATATTCAGGACACGTCATGTCTGACCTCCCTGCCCTGCCCGTCACCTTCCGGCCGAACCGGACGCGCGCCGTCCTGCTCACCGTCGGCGTCGTCATGTTCGTCGTCATCTCCGGTGTCGCACTCATCCTGGAGACGCTCAGCCCGGGGGAGCGGATCAGCTTCATCTTCACCGGCGCGCTGCTCTTCGGCGTGCTCGTGCTGCTCTCCCGGCCCAAGGTCGTCGCCGACGACGCGGGCGTCACGGTCGTGAACCTCACCAGCCGGCGGCGCCTGGCCTGGGCGGAGATCGTCCAGGTCAACCTCCGTCCGGGCGACCCGTGGGTGTTCCTCAACCTCACCGACGGCACCAGCCTGGCCGCCATGGGCATCCAGCCCGGCATCGCCAAGCAGCGCGCCATCAGCGACGCACGCGCCCTGCGCGCGCTCGCGGAAGCACACGGCAGCGGCGGCGAGCACTGATGCGTCACCGCGGCGAGCACTGATGCCGGGCTGCGGCGCGCAGTGCTGCGCGACCGCGGCGCGCACTGACGCAGAACCCGGCGGGGAGCACTGACACAGCGGCCCCGTTCGTGATTAATCTGGAGACGAGGGCACCCAAGGGGTGCCCGACCCCGCTCGGGCCCGCCCCCGACCCGCCCGGGGTACCTGCTACCCGAGGAGTGACCCTCTCCGGCAATGGACGGACAGTCCGGTAGTACCTGCGCCGCCCCCTCACCGGAGGCGGCGGCATGATCATTCCACTTCTGCTCCTCGCGGCAGCCTTCCTGCTGATCCTGGCCAACGGCTTCTTCGTCGCGGCCGAGTTCGGCCTCGTCACCGTCGAGCGCCCGGACGCCGAGCGCGCCGCGGCCGAGGGCGACAAGCGGGCCCGCACCGTCGTCAAGTCGCTGCGTGAGCTGTCCTTCCAGCTCTCCGGGACCCAGCTGGGCATCACCATCACCTCGCTGGTGGTCGGCATGCTCGCCGAGCCCGCCCTCGCGCGGCTGCTCGCCGGTCCCTTCACGGCCGTCGGCATACCCGAGGGAGCGGTCTCCGGCGTCGCCGTGATCGTCGGCATGCTGCTCGCCTCTGCGGTGCAGATGGTGATCGGCGAGCTCGTGCCCAAGAACTGGGCGATCTCCCACCCGTTGCAGGTCGCCCGCTTCGTCGCGGGCCCCCAGCACCTCTTCTCGCGGCTCTTCCGGCCGGTCATCGCCGCGCTGAACGCCGTCGCCAACCGTCTCGTACGTGCCCTCGGCGTCGAGCCCACCGAGGAGATGGACTCCGCCCGCACCCCGGGCGAACTGGTCTCCCTGGCCCGGCACTCGGCGCAGGCGGGCACCCTGGAGGCGGACACCGCGGACCTTTTCGTCCGCACCCTCTCCCTCGCCGAGCTCACCGCGCAGCACGTCATGACACCGCGCGTGAAGGTCAGTTCGCTGCAGTCCTCGGCGACCGCCGCGGACGTCGTGAACCTGACCCGCGCCACGGGCCTGTCCCGCTTCCCCGTCTACCGGGAGCGCATCGACGAAATCGTCGGCATGGTGCACCTGAAGGACGCCCTGGCGGTACGCGGACCGGAACGGCACCGCACGCCCGTGGGCCGGATCGCACTGCCCCCGCTGATGGTGCCCGAGACGCTTCCCGTGCAGCCGCTGCTCGAACTCCTGCGCAGCGAGCAGCCCATCGCCGTCGTCGTGGACGAGTACGGCGGCACGGCGGGCGTCGTGACCTTGGAGGACATCGTCGAGGAACTCGTCGGCGAGGTGCGCGACGAGCACGACAAGGACGATCTACCCGAGCTCGCCGTCGCACCGGCCGAGGACGGCCGGCCCGCATGGGAGGCCGACGGCAGCTGCCGCGTGGACACGCTGCTGCGCATAGGGCTCGAGGTCCCCGAGGGGCCGTACGAAACCGTGGCCGGGCTCGTCGCCGATCTGCTCGGCCGCATCCCCGCGCCCGGCGACCGGGCCGAACTGCCGGGCTGGAAACTGGCGGTGCGCCAGGTCGGGCACTACCGGGCCGAGCGGGTCCGCCTCGTCAGGACCGTGCCCGCCGCGCCGGCCCGGACCGACGCCACCCTCGACCGACAGGCCGTGGAGGCCGTCCGATGAGCCTCCTGCAACTCCTCTTCGCCTTCCTCCTCGTCCTGGCCAACGGCTTCTTCGTGGGCGCCGAGTTCGCGCTGGTCTCGGTGCGCCGCAGCCAGATCGAACCGCTCGCCGCACAGTCGGCACGCGCGCGCCGGGTGCTGTACGGCCTGGAGCATCTGCCGCAGATGATGGCCGCGGCCCAATTCGGCATCACGGTCTGCTCGTTGACGCTGGGCGCGGTCGCCGAACCGACGGTGGCGCACCTGCTCGAACCGGTCTTCCACGCGGCACACGTGCCGACTGGGCTGATCCACCCGCTCGGCTATGTGATCGCCCTCGCGGCCGTCGTCTTCCTCCACCTCGTCATCGGCGAGATGGTCCCGAAGAACCTGGCGATGGCCGCGCCCGAGAAGACCTCGCTGTGGCTCAGCCCCGGCCTGGTCGCCTTCGCCCGGCTGTGCCGCCCGGTGACCGTGGCCCTCGGCGCCTGCGCGCGGGTGATCCTGCGGCTCTTCAGGGTCGAGCCCAAGGACGAGGTCGAGGCCGTCTTCACCAGCGCCCAACTGGGGCGCCTGGTCGAGGACTCCGGGCAGGCCGGGCTCCTCGAACCGGAGGCGCAGGAACGCCTGGAGGACGCCCTGGAGCTGGGCTCCCGCCCGGTCACGGACGTCCTCCTCACCCGTGCCTCGCTGGTCACGGTCGACCCCTCGGTCACGCCGCGCCGCATCGAGGAGCTCACGGTGCGGACCGGCTACTCCCGCTTCCCGGTGTGCGCGGACAGCGGGGCCTTCATGGGCTACCTCCACGTCAAGGACGTCCTCGACCTGGAGGAGGACGACCGCGCGGTCCCCCAGCAGATCTGGCGCCCCATGGCCACGCTGCGCGCGGAGCTCCCCCTGGACGACGCCCTGACGGTGATGCGCCGCGCGGCCACGCACCTTGCGCAGGTGGCGGACGCCTCGGGGAAGGTGCTCGGCCTGGTGGCCCTGGAGGACGTCCTGGAACTCCTGGTCGGCGAGGTCCGCGACCCCGCTCACCGCTCACCGGGCCCCTTGCCACGCTTGGCGGAGCCTCGGACTGAGGCGCCGGAGGAGGCTTTGGCGGGGTAGAGATTTTCCCCCTCCCCGCCCCTTCCCTTAAGGCTGCCGCCGGCATGAATCAGCCCGTCCGGCGTTTGAGGACACCGCCCGAAGGGCGGAAGGCTTCGCAGAATTTCGGGAAGGGGCGGGTAGGGGAAAATCTAAAGCCCAGCAGATCCCCGAGGCCCCCGCCCCGACAGCACCTCGCCATAGGCCTGCATCAGGTCGGCCAGCCGAAGCGTGGCCAGATCGTCCCGCCCGGGTGCCCCGGGATACCCGGACAACCGCAAGTCCCGGTAAGCACAGCTCTTCTCGTACAGCGTACGAAGGAACCGTCCGTTCCCCAGCTCATCGATCCACCCCTGATCGACGACGTGCCCACTGATCGAGCGGAGCTCGTCGAGCGCCTCCTCGTCCCACACGTCCCCGTTCTCCCCGGCAAGGACCTCCCCTATCGAGGTGAGCTCCAACGGCCGGTACGAGGGAAAGTCCACCCGGGTCGTGAAGCGCGAGCTCAACCCGGGGTTGGCGGCGAGGAGCCGGTCCATGCCCTCCGGATAGCCGGCCAGGATCACCACGAGGTGGTCCCGGTTGTCCTCGGCCCGCTTCAGCAACACCTGCAGCGCCTCGTCGCCGTACGCATCGCCCTTGCTGTAACCGGAGTTGGAGAGCGCGTACGCCTCGTCGACGAACAGCACACCGCCGATCGCGGAGTCGATCAGCTCGTTCGCCTTGACCGCGGTCTGCCCGAGGAACTCGCCGACCAGATCGGCCCGTTGGGCCTCGACCAGATGGTCCCCGCCCAAGAGTCCCAGCGCGTAGAACACCCGCCCGAGGATCCGTGCCACGGTCGTCTTGCCCGTCCCGGACGGCCCGGAGAAGACGAAGTGCCGTTTCGGCGGCTGCACCGGCAGCCCCTGCCCCGCCCGCAGGCGCGCCATCCGCAGCTGCGCGGAGAGCGCCTTGACCTGCCGCTTGACCGGCTCGAGCCCCACCATCCGCTCCAGCTCGGACAGCGCCTCCTGCAACAGTGCCGGATCCGCGGACCCGGCGGGCAGCACGGGCGGGCCCGCCTGGACCGGGAGGATCGCCTTCTCGCGGACGGTCTCGGTCTCGGCGGGCGCCGCGCCCGTGGCCGGATCCGGCTCGGTGCCGAGCTTCACATCGCCGCCGCCGTACACCCCGTCGACCGCCTCTTGGCAGTCCGCCAGGTCCTGGCCGACCCCGGTCAGCGACACGGAGGCGAGGTCGGCGGCCTCGTCGAAGCCCTCGGCGCCGTCGTACTCGGCGATCGCCGCGAGCCGCGCCGACGTATCCATGAAGGCGGGGTCGACCCGGTGCACGGCCCGGTACAGCGGCAGCGCGGCCGCGCTGCGCCCGGTGCCCTCGTGCGCGCGGGCCAGCCAGTAGCGAAGCTCCTTGCGCTGCGGCTGCTCGCTGCGGCAGCGCATCAGCGCGGCCGAGAGCAGCGGCTCGGCCTGTCCGAACATCTCCAGGCGCACCCGCGCCATCCCGCCGAAGAGCCCCGCCTCGATGCCGAGCACGGCGTCGTCGATCAGCGGATCGGTGTGCCGTACGAGCTGATCCCAGTCCTTGACCAGATAGGAGCGGCAGGCGTGCAGGAACCGCACCTGCGGATCCGCGTCCACCGGCGGCAGCCCCGCAAGCGCCCGGTCCAGCTCCGGTACGTGCCGTCCGTCGAGCCAGTGCGAGGCGTGCGCGAGGAGCAGGTCGCGCGGCGACTCCAGGACGGGCTGCACCCACCAGCCCAGCCAGTACCAGGAGTTGAGCGTGCGTCGGTGCCGGGCACGCTGCTCCCCGAAGCGGTCCCGGTGCCGGTACATCCGTAACAGCGCCGTCGTCGTGTCGATGCGCAGCGCGTGCAGCCCCAGCCAGCCGTCGGCCATGCCCGGGTCCATCCGCACCGCGGCCCTGAACTCCTCCTCGGCCTGCGGATAGGCGCCCATGGTGTAGGCATCGACGCCCCGCAGCCAGGCGAGGTCGGCCGGGGCCGACGAGCCCTGCGTGCCGAAGTCCATCACGTCCCCCACAAACCGTGCCCCCGTGGTGTGCCGCCGGGCGAGTGCCCGCCGGCGGCGTTCGCCGAACTGCCGATCCGTCGAACTGCCCAACCGTCTTGCCACAGAAGGGAGTTGATCCGATGCCGCCCCTAATCAGTGATGAAGGTCGCACCGAGAGGCATCGTACCTGCGAGGGGGCCGTCGACCGAAGGGTGCCGCGCCATGGATCATCGAGGTTCGGCAAGCGGAGAACGGGACTTGAGTCGTCACCGAGGGTGAGCGAAGCGCGTCGGTGAGCGCCGCTAAAACGGACAAAGGGCAGAACGAAGCCCCCGATCACGGGGGAACAATCGGGGGCTTCGCGTCTGCGGGCGATCCCGAAGGACCGCACATTCAGAACGTAAGTCCTGTACGACCCCCGGGTCAAGCCGAGTTGAGGGACTCTCGGAAGCGGTTTTCCGCCGTCTCAGCGCATCGCCGACGGGTCGTCACGCGGAGTGACGGCTTCCGCCCCATTCGGCGTTTCATCCTGTCCCGGGAGCACCCTGAAACCCTCCGGGCACTGCCGCACCAAAGAGTCGGCAAAGGGCTTCGAAGGGTCTTCGGCGAAGTGTCGACGCTCCGCCGATTCCCAGCCGTCCCAGAACTCGCTCTGGGCGGGCCCGTCCCGATGCCTGCCCCGCGCCCAGGACGCCTCGGCCGGCAGATCCATCCAGAGCAGCCGCGCCAGCCACGGCCGCAGCTCCCGCCGCCCGGCCCCCACCCCTTCCACCAGGACGACGGGCGCGGCCTCGACCGTGCGCTCGGCGCCGAACCGCCGCAGCTCCCAGTCGTACGCGGCACACCGCGCCGCCCGCCCGCGGGAGAAGGGCTCGATCACCTGCCGGTGCAGCCGCCCCGTCCAGGCGAAGAGCTCGTCGTGGGTGGCGAAGTCGTCCAGGTGCAGCACCGGCGCCCCGTCGAACGCCTCGGCGAGCCGGGCGGCGAAGGTGGACTTCCCGGAGCCCGCGTGCCCGTCGACGGCGACGAGCCGGACCGGGCCGCAGGAGGGCGGCAGCGCGCGCAGCTCGGCGGCGAGACGGGGGAGCGGGGTGGGGCGCGGGGTGAGCTCGTCCATCCGCGGGGTGTCCTCGTTCATCACGGCCAGCCTAAGCCAGTGGTCCACGCCAATATTGGTGCGAGGACGCGACCCCAAGTGCTGGCAGAAGTCCGCCGTGACCGGCAATAGTTGCCCCACTGACGTGCACCTGCCGCCTGCGGCGGACCGCTTCGCCGCATGCTCGCCCCGTCCGGACACGACCTCTGGGGGCTCCGCCCATGACCAGCTCCACACCCAGCCCGTCCCGCAGAACCCTGCTCACCGTGGCCCTCGCGGCGGCCGCAGCCGGCGCCGCGTCGCCCGCAGCCGCCGCGCCCGGAAGTTCACCGGCGCCCGGCAGCGCCCCGGCCGGCGCCCCGGCCGGGAGCGGCCGACTCGTGGACAACCGCTTCTGGACCTCGTACAACGACTGGCGCTCCGGCACCGCCAAGGGCACCCGGGCAGTCGCCGGCGCCCGCCCCGGCCTGGCCATCGCCGCCCCCGCGGGCCGCACCGACTACACCGACCCGCACACCGGGCAGACCGCGACCTGGGAGTACGCCACCTGGACCGGGCCCACCCACAAGCTCGCGGTGCCCTCCACCGAGGTCATCGCGTCCTGGAACGCCCGCACCCCGGACGGCACCTGGATCCTGGTCGAACTGCAGGGAACGTACAGCGACGGGACCAGGACCCCCTGGTACGTGATGGGGCGCTGGGCGGCCAAGGACACCGACATCAAGCGGACCTCGGTCGACGACCAGACCGACGACAAGAGCACGATCTGGACCGACACCTTCGCCATCGACGACCCGGCGACGGGCCTGCGCCTGGTCTCGTACCAGCTGCGCCTGACCCTCTACCGCAAGCCGGGCAGCAAGGCCTCGCCCACCGTGTGGCGCCTGGGCGCGATGGGCTCGGACGTCCCCGACCGCTTCACGGTGCCCGCCTCCACGCCGCACCTGGCCAAGGAGCTGAAGGTCCCGCGCTACTCGCAGAACGTCCACGTCGGCCAGTACCCGGAGTACGACAACGGCGGCGAGGCCTGGTGCAGCCCCACCTCCTCGCAGATGATCATCGAGTACTGGGGCCGTAAGCCCACCGCCGAGGACCTGGCCTGGGTGAACCCCGACTTCGCCGACCCGCAGGTCTGCCACGCGGCCCGCTACACCTTCGACTACCAGTACAACGGCTGCGGCAACTGGCCGTTCAACGCCGCCTACGCGGCGACGTACAAGGACATGCAGGGCGTCGTCACCCGCCTCGGCTCGCTCACCGACCTGGAGCGGCTGATCGCGGCCGGCATCCCGGCCATAACGTCACAGTCGTTCCTGAAGGAGGAGCTCACCGGCGCCGGCTACGGCACCGCGGGCCACCTGATGACCGTGATCGGCTTCACGGCGGACGGCGACGTGATCGCCAACGACCCCGCCTCGCCCAGCAACGACGCGGTGCGCCGGGTCTACAAGCGGCGCGAGTGGGAGAACATCTGGCTCCGCACCAAGCGCTACAACGCGACCGGCAAGGTGGTCTCCGGCACAGGCGGCGTCTGCTACCTGTACTTCCCGGCCCGCCCGAACACCGCGCAGCGCAAGGCCCTGGCGGCCGTCGGGGTGCGCTGAGCTCGGCTTGTGGCCCCCGGGGTGGTGACCAACGTCTCTACCCCGGGGCATGGCCTTGCTGGCATGGTGAACAGGTATGACGCCAGTGGGGGGACACCACTGCCGGACCACCGTGAGCGAGACAGCCATGCATGCCACCACCGCGAAGAGCCCTGCCGAAGTCGCCGAGTACGCCAAGGCGCGCACCGGCGGCCCCAAGGACGTCGGCCCGAAGATCCTGGAGCACGTGCTCGGCTGGACCCTGGTGGTCGTCCTCGCGATGTTCGTCACGCAGGCGGGTCTGCTCTGACACCCGTTACGCAGGCGGGCCTGTTGTAACCCCCGTTACGCGGGCGGGCCTGCCGTAACTTCCTGACCGTCCTCGATCACGTCCCCGGACGCCGTCCAGTGCCGGTCCGGAATGCCCACCAGGCCGTACAGCCAGCGCACCGGTGACCGTTTCGACAGCAGTACGAAACCGGCGAGCGCGGCGAAGACGAGCAGGCCCAGCCAGCCGCCGAGCAGCCGCATCAGCACGCTCGCGGTGAGCGCGCCGACGAACGGCAGTCCGTAGACGCCCGCCGCCGCGATGGCGATCGCCACGATGCGGGGCACCTTGCGGTCCTCGTCGGCGCCCGGCAGCGACCAGCCTTCGAGCAGCCAGCCGATCTCGGTGACGAGCATCGTGCCGATGACCCCGGCGCCGAAGAGCAGCAGCGCAAGGAAGGTCCCGGAGGTCAGGAAGTCCAGGACGTTGTTGACGATGGTGTCCTTGGGCCAGTTGGCGAAGTCCTCGTCGCTGGTGGAGAAGAACCGCTCGTAGCCGCTGCCGTCCCAGCCGTGGATCAGCGCGCCGAACAGCAGGAAATAGCCGCCCACGCACTGCAGATACGCCCAGTAGCCCGCGCCGACCAGGACCAGCATCTGCGCCACCTCGAAGCCGAGGAGGGCGCCGATCGGGATCCCGCCCGCGTAGAAGAGCACCCAGCCCGCCCAGATCCCGCCCGGTCCGTCGGCCACCTGCATGGTCGCCCAGGAAGGGTTCTGCCACAGCATGAAGATGCCGGTCGGCACCATCAGGACGGTGGCGAACAGAAGGGTCAGCGTGCGGTAGGGGTTGGCGACCCGGCTGCGGGTGCGCGGGCCCTCGCCCACGCTCAGCCGCTCCCAGATCTGCAGCTGCCGCCCGGCCGCCAGCGCGAACGTCGCTCCGGCGGCGTACGCCCAGAACAGCGCGGCCTGAATCTGGATCACAGCAGCCCCCGCCCGGTCTTACGGCCCTTGCCCATGACGCCCCTGGGGTCCGAGCTCATGACGCCCCCAGGGTCAGCCCGCCGGCCACGATCAGATCCGAAGTGACCAGCGCCTGCTCGGCCTTGACGTCCGTCATGAAGACGAACGGCGGGATCACCGGCGGCACCGGCAGCTTGTCCGGCGTGAACGTCACACACAGCAGACCCTCGATGCAGCCGGTGAACTTGGTGAGATAGAGCGTCACATCGCCGCTGAGCTCCAAGGTGTCGGCGCCCAGGGCGAGTTCGTCGCGCCCGTCCCGCGTCTTGAGCCGGTAGTCCGTCAGCGAGGCCGCCTTCATGCGCAGCACCATGACCTTCAACGGGCCCTTGGAGGTGGGGATTTCGCGCACCTCGGAGAACGAGAAGCCCTCCGGCGCGAAGAGCGTGGTCGTCACGGACGGCGGGGTGTCGGGCGCGATGATCGAGCCGGCCGGAGCCGCCTCGGCCCGTCCCACACCCGGCCCGAAGACCGCCGCGAGCAGGATCACCGGCAGCAGCACCCCGAGCGTCCGCGTGCCCTGCCCGTCGCGGACCGAAGGCCGCTTCGCCGCGTCCTCCTCGCCCTCGGGCACCGGAGTCCAGCCGAACCCCATCGCACTGCCCGCGATGCCGAGCAGCATGCCCACCAGGAAGCCGCCCAGATTGGTCGCGGCGAACGAAAGCACCGACAGAATAAGGGCGTTGATGCTCACGTAGTGCCGGGCCTGCGGCATCAGCCAGAGGAAGACACCGGCCACGATCAGTGCGAGCCCGATCCCGATCGCCGCGATCCCGCCGAGCCCGAGACTCACCAGGACCGTCAGCGGCGACAGCGGGATGAGCAGCAGCTCGGCCCCGCCCAGGATCAGCAGCAGCCCGCCCCAGAACGGCCGGGTCCGGCGCCATCTGCGCAGCACCCGGCGCTGATCCGGCGCCGGCAGCCGCCGGTCCAGCCAGCCGCCCCCGACCTCGGGATCGCCGGAGCGGAAGTTCAGAAGCACTTCTTGCCGTCCAGGCTGACGTCGAGCTTCATGCCCTTGAGCCGGAAGTTCCCGCCGGTCGCCGACCAGGCGTGGGAGCGTACGCCGGCCACCTCGATGTCCCCGGCCTGCAGCCCGAACTTCCCGGCCTCGCCCTTGACGCCCTCGACCTCGTCCAGCGTCGAGGCGTCCCGGCCGATCTGCGCGGTCCCGAAGCGGGCGTCGCCCACCAGGTCCTCGCCGTCGATGATGAGGTTGCTGGCCGTCACGTTGCCCGCCTCACCGCCCGCCGTCAGCTTGAACACCACTGTGCCGAGCGGGGTCTTGACCTCCGCGGCCTGGCAGATGTCGGACAGGGTGGCGTCGCCGATCCCGAGCAGCGCCACCGGGTGGCCCTTGCCGTCGACCGACCGGTCCGTCTGCACGAACGACGACAGGCCCTGGCTGGACAGCTTCCCCGACGACACCTGAAAGCTGGTGCCGGAGACCGCGAACGAGGCGGCAAGCGCCCCCTCGGCCATCACCGAGGCCATCGCGCCGACCGCGAGCACCGCGGGCATCATGACGACCGCGGTCTTCTTCCAGTTGGTTCTCCCCACGGCCGCCGGCCGTTTCGCTGCGCGCGTGCTTCCCGCTTCGCGCGTCTGTCCCGCTTCGCTCACTGGTTCCTCCCGTACGTCGTCCACGTGCGTAAGGGGGAGTGCGTGGTGGAGCTCCGACGGGACTCATCGGCGCAGGTGGCGGGCGTTCTGCCATACTGCGGAAATCCCGTGGCAGTTGGAGACTAGGGCGCAATTTGAATATTAGTCAACAGCGCGGAAGCACCGAACGTTCCCAGGTGCGGCGCGCCGAACTCATCGCCATCGGCCGGAAGTTGTTCGCCGACACCTCCTATGACGCGTTGTCCATGGACGACATCGCCAAGCAGGCAGGTGTGGCCAAAGGGCTGATCTACTACTACTTCAAGTCCAAGCGCGGCTACTACCTCGCGATCGTCGAGGAGTCGGTGGCCGAGCTGGTCGCCCGCGCCGGCAGCGACACCGAGCTGCCGCGCGCGGAGCGGGTGCATCGCACGATCGACGGCTATCTGCGCTACGCCGAGCACCATCAGGCCGCGTACCGCACCATCGTGACCGGCGGCGTCGGCTTCGACTCGCAGGTCATGGCGATCCGGGACGCGGTGCGCGAGGAGCTGATCGGGGCCATCGCCGAGGGTGCGTACGGCCACCGGCGGATACCCCGTCTGGCCAGGCTCGCGCTGATCGGCTGGCTCAGCAGCGTGGAGGCCATCACGCTCGACTGGCTGGGGCACGACGGCGACCCGGACCGTGACACGGTGCGCGACCTGCTCGTACGCACGCTGCGCAGGACCCTGGACACCATCGAGGAGTTCGTCCCCGAATGCCCCTCGCCGGAGCCCGCCTGAGGTCGCGCGAGAGGGGCGGGGAACCGGTCGGCTCCCCGCCCCAAGTGCTCTGCCCGTGCGCTCAGTTGATCGCGTTGATCAGCTCACCGTTCGCCGTGTCGCCGCTGAGCTCCCAGAAGAACGTGCCGCCGAGACCCTGCTCGTTCTTGTAGCCCATCTTCCCGGCGATGGTCTCCGGGGTGTCGTAGCTCCACCAGTTGGTGCCGCAGTGGGCGTACGCGGTCCCGGCCACCGTGCCGTTCGCGGGGCACTTCGACTTGAGTTCCTTGTAGTCGTCGATGCCCTGCTCGTACTTGCCCGCGGCCGGACCCGTGGCGGCGGAGCCCGGCTCCTTCTGCGTGACGCCCGTCCAGCCCCGGCCGTAGAAGCCGATGCCGAGCAGCAGCTTCGCCGGCGGGATGCCGAGGCCCTTGAGCTTGGTGATCGTGGCATCGGAGTTGAAGCCCTGCTGCGGGATGCCGTCGTAGGACTTCAGCGGGGAGTGCGGGGCCGTCGGGCCCTGCGCCGCCCACGCGCCGAAGAAGTCGTACGTCATCGGGTTGTACCAGTCGACGTACTGGGCGGCGCCCGCGTAGTCCGTCGAGTCCATCTTGCCGCCGTCCGAGGCGTCGGCGGTGATGGCCGCGGTGACCAGGTCGCCGCCGAACTCCGTGCGCATCGCCGACATCACGTTCTTGAAGGCGTCCCTGCCGCTGGTGTCGCAGGAGAGCCCGCAGTCGTTCGGGTACTCCCAGTCGATGTCGATGCCGTCGAAGACATCGGCCCACTTCGGGTCCTCGACCAGCGCGCGGCAGGACTTGGCGAAGCCGGCCGGGTCCTTGGCGGCCTCGGTGAAGCCGCCCGACCAGGTCCAGCCGCCGAAGGACCACAGGACCTTCAGGTTCGGATGGAGCTTCTTGAGCTTGCGCAGCTGGTTGAAGTTGCCGCGCAGCGGCTGGTCCCAGGTGTCGGCAGCGCCGTCGACGCTGCCGCTCGCGTCATAGGCCTTGTCGGTCGCGGCGTAGGAGTCGCCCATCGTGCACTTGCCGCCCTGGACGTTGCCGAAGGCGTAGTTGATGTGCGTGAGCTTGGCTGCGGAACCGGACGTCTCGATGTTCTTGACGTGGTAGTTCCGGTCGTAGACGCCCCATTCGGTGAAGTAGCCGATCACCTTGGAGCCGGCGGCCGCCTCGGCGGTGGGGGACTGGGACCGGTCGGCGGCACCCGCGGTGCCTGCTCCGGCGAGCAGTCCGGCGCCGAGCACGGCGCAACACGCGGCGGTCAGGAGCGCCCTGAGGCGCGGGCGGTGCGGTCTGAGCATCGTGTCTCCTCGTGGGGGAGGGAGAGGGGGAAGTGCTGTTCGACCTTGCGCTGAGGACGTGCGTGGGGGGTTTGACATGAACGGGGTAAGGCGTTGGCCGGAACAGTAGAAGGACTAGACCAGTGCGGTCAATGGTTCGGACCAATTTGAAGACCTGGGCCGCGCGTCTGGAGGGGCGGTCCGGCCGACCTCGAAAAGTAATCGAGTTAACGCTCGTGAACCGGTGACGAGAGGTCCTGGATCGGGCATACTCACAGCGCACAGCCGCTGGTCAGCCCGGTTCCGTGACCCGGAAAGGCGACCTCGGCCGAGCAGTCCGACGGCGACGGCGCCATACCCCTCCGCGTCCGCCGCAGTGCCCGACAGGAGGAGAGCGCCCGCCATGCCAGACCGCGCGCCGCACCAGCCGGTGGAACGTCAGCTGCCCACCGAGGAGGCCAGAGACCTGTTCGCGCTCGTGCGTGAGCTCGTCAAGGCCGAGATCGCGCCCAAGGCGGCCGAGGAGGAGGACGCCGGGCACTTCCCGCGCGAAGTCTTCACGCTGCTCTCGGAGTCCGGCCTGCTCGGATTGCCGTACGACTCCGAGTTCGGCGGCGGTGACCAGCCCTACGAGGTCTACCTCCAGGTGCTCGAAGAGCTCGCCGCCGCCCGCCTCACCGTGGGCCTCGGCGTCAGCGTGCACTCACTGGCCTGCCACGCCCTCGCCGGTTACGGCACCAAGGAGCAGCAGGCGGAGCATCTGCCCGCGATGCTCGGCGGCGGACTGCTCGGCGCGTACTGCCTCTCCGAGCCCGCCTCCGGCTCCGACGCGGCCTCGTTGCGCACGAAGGCCGTGCGGGACGACGACAGCTGGGTGATCACCGGCACCAAGGCCTGGATCACGCACGGCGGCCTGGCCGACTTCTACACGGTCCTGGCCCGCACCGGCGGCGAGGGCGCCCGCGGCATCTCCGCCTTCCTCGTGCCCGGCGACGCCGAGGGGCTGAACGCCGCGGCCCCCGAGAAGAAGATGGGCATGAAGGGCTCGCCCACCGCCCAGCTGCACTTCGACGGCGTCCGCGTCCAGGGCGCCCGGCGCATCGGCGAGGAGGGCCAGGGCTTCGCCATCGCCCTGTCCGCCCTCGACTCGGGCCGGCTCGGCATCGCGGCCTGCGCGATCGGCGTGGCCCAGGCGGCGCTGAACGAGGCGCTGGCGTACGCCACCGAGCGACAGCAGTTCGGCCGCCCCATCGCCGACTTCCAGGGCCTGCGCTTCATGCTGGCCGACATGGCCACCCAGATCGAGGCGGGCCGTGCGCTGTACCTCGCGGCGGCCCGGCTGCGCGACGCGGGCCGCCCGTTCTCCCGCCAGGCGGCGATGGCCAAGCTGTTCTGCACGGACCTCGCGATGCAGGTGACCATCGACGCCGTCCAGGTGCTCGGCGGGTACGGCTACACGCTGGACTTCCCCGTGGAGCGCTACATGCGCGAGGCCAAGGTGCTGCAGATCGTCGAGGGCACCAATCAGATCCAGCGCATGGTCATCGCACGTCACCTAGCGGGTCCCGACTCGCGCTGAAGTGCCCCTGGCTCGCACTGAACTGCCCCTGCGGCAGGTTGAACGGGATGGTCGAGCCGAACTGTCCCGTCCGCACGGTGGGCGCCGTGAGCCTGGCCCACTCCGGGTCGCGGCGCCCCGGCAGGGTCTTGCCCCTGCTCGCCCACAGGTGCAGCAGATCCCGGTAGATGGGCGGATCGGAGGGCCGGGTGTCCGGCCCCGCGTCGTGCCTGGCAGGCGCCTGCTGAACCGATTCTCCGGGGGTGGGGACATAGAGGGTGCGCCGGCGCCGGCCGATGGCCTCGTGCAAGGTGGTCATGCCCGGCAAACGCCGCGTATGGGCGGCGAGTCACCGCCCGCCCGATTCGCCCATCAGTTCACCGCGTGACCGTGTGCAGCCACCGGTGACACGAGTATGGCCTCCCGGCGGAGATCTGACGTACCGTCAACTCCGCCGCCCGGGGGGCCGGTACGCCCGCGTACTCCTCCGTGCGACGCCAACCACTGTGCGTCCAGGGAGGGTTTGCTGTGTCCGACGACCGCCCGGTCCCGCTCGACGAGTACCCGGTCCACCAGGTCCCGCTGTCGATGAAGTACGTCGCCACCGGTGACCGCAACGCCTACGACCGGTGCATCTTCCACCTCTTCGACCACGAGGGCCGGGCCCTGCTCATCCTCGGCCTCGGGGTCTACCCCAACATGGGGGTGATCGACGCCTACGCCACCTTGCGCAGGGGCGACACGCTCCATGCCGTACGCGCCTCGGACGCCCTCGGTGAGGACCGCATGAACCTCGCGGTCGGCCCGCTGAAGATCACCGTCGAGGAACCGCTCAAGCGACTGCGCCTGAGTTGCGAGGCCGACGGGCCCGACTCGCTCTCGTACGACATCACTTGGAGCGCCGACTTCCCGGCCGCCTGGGAGCCGCACCACGTGCAGCACAAGGGCGACCGCCTCACCCTCGAAGGCCGCCGCTTCGTACAGGCCGGCAGCGTCGAGGGCGTCATCCGCATCGGCGGCGAGGAGATACCCGTCGCCCGCGGCGAGTGGACCGGCACCCGCGACCGCAGCTGGGGCGTGCGGCCCATCCCCGGCGAGGAGGGCGGGCGCGGCGCTGAGGAGCACCGGACCGAGGGCTTCCACTGGCTCTGGGTGCCGATGCGCTTCGACGACCGCTTCGTCATGGTGATCGTCCAGGAGGACGCGGACGGCCACCGCACGCTGAATGAGGCGCTGCTCGTACGCAACGGGGAACGCGACGTCCAACTGGGCTGGCCCCAGGCCGACATCGCCTACCGCTCCGGCAGCCGCCACCCCGAGCGCGCCGTCATCCACCTCACCGACCGCGACCGCAAGCCCCTGGAGCTGGGCGTCGAGGTCCTCACCTCGTCCCCGCTCGCGGTGGGCGCGGGCTATCCGCCCTCCGACGACTGGCAGCACGGCACCTGGAAGGGGCGCGGCTGGAGCGACCGGCGCAGCTACGACCTCTCCGATCCGTCGGCCCATCCGATGGCCGCGTACGGCGTGATCGACCACGCCGCCCGGTTCACCCTCGACGGGCGGATCGGCTACGGCATCTTCGAGCACGGCAGCTTCGGCCGGCACGACCCCAGCGGGTTCACCGGCTTCGACTCGGTCGCCCCCTGAGCCCGCGTTCCTGAGAGGAGTCCGACCATGGCCACGGCACCCCGCCCCCGCACCACCACCCGCGACCCGGAGGAGCTCGCCCAGCGCCTCACGGCCTGGCTCGACGGCAGGCTGCCCGGCGCGAAGGTCACCGGAGTCACCGTCCCCGAGTCCAACGGCATGTCCAGCGAGACCCTGCTCTTCGACATCGAGCACCCCGAACCACCGCTGCGGGCCTGCGCGTTGCGGGTCGCCGCCGACCCGGCGGCGTACACGATCTTCCCGGTCTACGACCTGGACCGGCAGTACCGCACCATGAGCCTGGTCGCCGAGCACACCGACCTGCCGGTGCCCCGGGTGCGCTGGCTGGAGCAGGACCCCGGCCCGCTCGGGGCGCCCTTCTTCGTGATGGAGCGCGTCGACGGGCGCGTGCCGCCCGACGTCATGCCGTACACCTACGAGGGCAACTGGCTGCACTCCGCGAGCGACGAGGAACGCGCCGGACTGCAGGAGGCCAGCATCCGCGTCCTCGCCGCGCTGCACGACCAATTCCCCGTCACCGAGGCCGACTTCCTCGCCCTGCCCGGTGAGGGCAGCACGCTGCGCCGTCATGTCGCGGCCCAACGGGCCTACTACGCCTGGGTGGTGAAGGACCTCCCGGCCTCACCTCTGATCGAGACCGCCTTCGACCGGCTGGAGGAGGTCTGGCCCGACGACGAGGGTGAGGCGGTCCTCAACTGGGGCGACGCCCGGATCGGCAACATCATCTACGACGGCTTCGAACCGGCCGCCGTCCTCGACTGGGAGATGGCGGCACTCGCCCCGCGCGAGGTCGACCTCGGCTGGACGATCTATCTGCACCGCTTCTTCCAGGACTTGACCGTCAGCTTCGGCCAGGAGGGGCTGCCGGACTTCCTGCGCCGCGACGACATCGAGCGCAGGTATGCCGAACTGACCGGGCACACCCCGCGCGACATGGACTTCTACACGCTGTACGCCGCACTGCGGCACGCCGTCGTCATGCTGCGCGTCGCCTACCGGCAGGTGCACTTCGGTGAGGTCGCGGTCCCGGAGGATCCGGACAAGCTGATCCTGCACCACGCCTCGCTGGCGGCCATGGTGCAGGGCAGCTACTGGAGTTGAGCCGGAGCTGAAGTACGCAGTCGGGTGCGCCGCCGGCCGTCAGGCCGCGCGGCGCATCTGCGTGACCTTGATGGGGCGCGAGCCCGGACCGCCCACGTGCGAGAAGGGCTGGGTCCGCCAGTCGAGTCCCTGAGGGAGCGTCAACAGCAGGGCGGTGTCCTGCTCCTGGACTTCCATCGTCTCGTCCGCGGGCTCCGCGTCGTCCGCGAGGCGGCCGGTGCCGGAGCACACCTGCAGGCCGAACGGGTTCCACGGAGTGGGGCACTTGGCGTGCTCGGGCAGCACTTCCTCGTCCGCCAGAAGGGCGATGGGCTGAGCGCAGTCCGGGCAGATCACCCGGTACATCTCAAAGGTGTCGTACGCGTCGAGCTCGTCGTCCGCGGATGCGCCGGGTTCGACGCCCTCCGACTCGGGCTCGACCGCGTTCTCCGCGGTGTGCTGCCGACTTCGACCGGAGCGACCGGGGCGCTTAAGACTCTGCATGGGATCTCCCCCTCAGGTGGGCCGACAAGGCGCTGCGGCCTCGACCACAGCAAGCATTTCCCGCCACGCCACAGAGGTAATCACTCAGTTCGGCCCCACACCGAAACAGCCCTGTGGTGTTCGTCACATGCTGCTTGCAGATGCCGACAGACCCACCCAAGATCCACCCCGGAGCGGGCCCGCCGGATGCGCCTCGTCCGAGGTCAGATGCCGCCGGCGACGGCCGCGTACTGCTCCGCGCAGAACGCGATGAAGCCCACGCACGCCACGAATAGGGCGACGATGGCGATCAGGGCCACACGCTGCTTGGTCATCGGCTTCCTCGAGTTCCCACAGTTCGGCCGTTCCCGGCATCCGTACCGCCCGTCGATCCGGGCCCGTACAACATGGTCCGATCACCCCCAGAGCGGGACAACGGCCGTTCGACCCCGCTGCGCCGGGACGCCAAGGACCTTCGCCCGTACGGATCCCGGGTGTCCGCGGGGATCACGGCCCTGTAGGTTCTGCCATATGGAGGAGCTCGACCGTCAGATCGTGCAGCTGCTCGTCAAGGACGGGCGGATGAGCTACACCGACCTGGGCAAGGCCACGGGCCTGTCCACGTCGGCCGTGCACCAGCGGGTGCGCCGGCTCGAACAGCGGGGCGTCATCCGCGGCTATGCCGCGGTCGTCGACCCCGAGGCCGTCGGCCTGCCCCTGACGGCCTTCATCTCGGTGAAGCCCTTCGACCCGAGCGCCCCCGACGACATCGCCGAACGCCTCGCCGGAGTGCCGGAGATCGAGGCGTGTCACAGCGTGGCCGGGGACGAGAACTACATCCTCAAGGTCCGCGTCGCCACGCCCCTGGAGCTGGAGGACCTCCTCGCCAGGCTGCGCTCGCTGGCCGGCGTCTCCACCCGCACGACGGTCGTCCTGTCCACGCCGTACGAGGCGCGCCCGCCCCAGGTCTGACCCCAGGGACGGACCGGTGCCGCGAAGGCGCCAGACTGGTCCCCATGAGTCAGCGCGTCACCCCCTCCGCACCTTCGTCACCTCCCGAGCCGGACCACCGCACGGTCCTGCTGCGCGGCGGAGACATCCACAGCCCGGCCGACCCCTTCGCCACCGCGATGGTCGTCGAGCGCGGCCACGTCGCCTGGGTCGGCTCCGAAGGCGCCGCCGATGCCTTCTCGGACGGCGTCGACGAGGTCGTCGACCTCCAAGGGGCCCTGGTCACCCCGGCGTTCACCGACGCCCACGTCCACACCACGGCGACCGGCCTCGCCCTCACCGGCCTCGACCTGTCGGGCGCCCGCACCCTCGACGAGGCTCTTGCGCTCGTACGCGCCCACGCCGCCGCCCACCCGACGGACAAGGTCCTCCTCGGCCACGGCTGGGACGCCGCGCGCTGGCCCGAGCGGCGGCCCCCGTCGCGGGCCGAGCTGGACGAGGCGGCCCAGGGCCGCCCGCTCTACCTGACCCGGATCGACGTGCACTCCGCCGTGGTCACCACGGCCCTGCTCGACCAGGTCCCGGGCATCACGGACAAGGCCGGCTGGGAGGGCGACGCACCGCTCACCCAGGACGCCCACCACGCGGTACGTGCCGCCGCCCACGGCTCCGTCAGCGGGGCCCAGCGCGACGCCGCCCAGCGCACCGCGCTGCGGCACGCCGCATCCCTCGGGATCGGCTCGGTGCACGAGTGCGCGGGCCCCGACATCTCCAGCGAGGACGACCTCACCGGGCTGCTCCGGCTTGCCGCCGAGGAGCCGGGCCCGCGCGTCGTCGGCTACTGGGCCGAGCAGGTCACGAGCGCCGCCGACGCCGACCGCATCCGCGAACTGGGCGCCCTGGGCGCGGCGGGCGACCTCTTCGTCGACGGCGCGCTCGGCTCGCACACGGCGTGCCTGCACGAGTCGTACGACGACGCGCCGCACACCGGCACCGCCTACCTCGACGCCGACGCGGTCACCGCGCACGTCGTCGCGTGCACCGAGGCGGGCCTCCAGGCCGGCTTCCACGCGATCGGCGACGCGGCCGTCACCGCCGTCGTCGAGGGCGTCCGCGCCGCCGCCGAGAAGGTCAGCCTGCCCCGCGTCCGCGCCGCCCGGCACCGCGTCGAGCACGCCGAGATGCTCACCCCCGAGACCATCGCGGCCTTCGCGGAGCTCGGCCTCACTGCATCCGTCCAGCCGGCCTTCGACGCCCTGTGGGGCGGCGAGGACGGCATGTACGCCGAGCGGCTCGGCGCCGAACGTGCCCGGACCCTCAACCCCTTTGCGGTGATGCTGCGTTCGGGCGTTCCGCTGGCCTTCGGCTCGGACAGCCCCGTCACCCCCCTCGACCCGTGGGGCACCGTCAGGGCGGCCGCCTTCCACCACACGCCGGAGCACCGGATCTCCGTACGCGCGGCGTTCACCGCCCACACGCGCGGCGGCTGGCGCGTGGTCGGCCGTGACGACGCCGGCATCCTGGTGCCGGGCGCGCCTGCGGACTATGCGGTGTGGCGCGCGGACGAGCTGGTGGTGCAGGCCCCCGACGACCGCGTGGCCCGCTGGTCCACGGACCCCCGCTCGGGGACGCCGGGCCTGCCGGACCTCACCCCGGGCGGCCAACTCCCGGTCTGCCTGCGCACCGTGGTGTTCGGGCAGACGGTCTTCGTACGGCCGGACGAGTGATCCGGAAGAGTGGCGTGACGCCCGGGGCTGACGTCCCGGGCTGATCCGCGACCTGCGTTTTCCTCCGCGTTGACCTGCTGATTGAGCAAAACGCCGCAGGCCGGGCGACTGTTGACAGACGGCGGACCGCGGCCGGTAGGTTCGGCCGGGTCCACCACAGGACGTCCGACCGGAGAACCTGCACGCAGCCGTCGAACACCGCTGGGCCATGGGGGTGGGGCGCCGCACCGGCGCACCACCACTGGGAGCCAGGTCCAGCGCCCGTGCTCGGGGACCATGGCAGATCGCGCCGGCCGGCGGGTGGGACCCGGGTGGGGCCCGGACGCTCAGTAGACAACGGCTTTCGGTCGACCCGCAGCCAGCGGGCCCCAGGTCGGCCCGAAGGGCACCGGGCCCCGATCCGCAGCACTTCGCGCGACGCGCATTTCCGTGCGGCTGCCCGCCTCTTTCGACACCCCCACCCCCGGAGCTGCTGCTCCCGAGGGCGCTCCCACTATGGTGGACCCTCTGCGTACGGACTTAAGGGGCAGCAGTGAAGGACGGCGGGGAGCGGCAGTACGGCCCGCTCGGCACAGCTTTGGTGATCATTCCGACCTATAACGAGGCGGAGAACATCAAGCCGATCGTCGGGCGTGTCCGGGCCGCGGTGCCCGAGGCGCACATCCTTGTGGCGGACGACAACAGCCCCGACGGCACCGGCAAGCTCGCCGACGAGCTGGCGGCCGAGGACGACCAGGTCCACGTGTTGCACCGCAGGGGCAAGGAGGGCCTTGGGGCCGCCTACCTCGCGGGCTTCCAGTGGGGCATCGACAACGGCTACGGCGTACTCGTCGAGATGGACGCCGACGGCTCCCACCAGCCGGAGGAGCTGCCCCGGCTGCTCACCGCGCTGAAGGGCGCCGACCTGGTGCTCGGCTCGCGCTGGGTGCCCGGCGGACGGGTCGTGAACTGGCCCAAGTCGCGCGAGTTCATCTCCCGCGGCGGCAGCCTCTACTCGCGGACCCTCCTGGACGTCCCGCTGCGCGACGTCACCGGCGGCTACCGGGCGTTCCGCAAGGAGACCCTGCAGGGCCTCGGGCTCGACCAGGTCGCCTCGCAGGGCTACTGCTTCCAGGTCGACCTGGCCCGGCGCGCGATCAAGGCCGGCTTCCACGTGGTCGAGGTGCCCATCACCTTCGTCGAGCGCGAGCACGGCGACTCCAAGATGAGCAAGGACATCCTGGTCGAGGCGCTGTGGCGGGTCACCGCCTGGGGCGTCACGGAGCGCGTGGGCCGCGTGAGCCGCGCCCTCAACAAGAAGCCCGCTCGCTGATCCCACCGGCGGCCCCCCGAAATGATCACCCCCTTACGCCGCACGGATGCCCTACGCGGCACACTGGGGTCATGACGACCGGAACCCCGCCGCCGAACGCCCGCCCGGCCCGGCGCTCCCGCCTGCGTACGTTCCTGCCGCTCGGCATCGCCGCCTGGCTGGTGCTGGAGATCTGGCTGCTGACCGTGGTCGCCTCGGCCGCGGGCGGGCTGACCGTGTTCCTGCTGCTCCTCGCGGGCGTGGTGCTGGGCAGCGTGGTCATCAAGCGGGCCGGCCGCCGGGCCTTCAAGACCCTGAGCGAGCAGCTCCAGCAGGCACAGAGCGGCGTCCCGCCCACGGCCCCCGAGCGGGGCACCGGGAACGGGCTGACGATGCTCGGCGGTCTGCTCCTGATGCTGCCGGGCCTGATCTCCGACGCGCTCGGCCTGCTTTGCCTGCTGCCGCCGGTCCGCAAGGTGGTCGGGAAGTACTCGCAGCGCACCTTCGAGCGCAAGCTCAGCACAGCGACCCCGGGGAGCTTCGAGAACGCCTTCCAGCAGGCGCGCATCCACCGCCCGGACGGCAAGGTCGTCCAGGGCGAGGTCATCCGCGAGGACGCCACACAGCCCCGTCAGGAGCCGGGCCCGCGCCCGCCGCTGACGCCGTAAGCGGTCAAGCTGGTTCTCTGGCTCCGTCCGCCCGGGAATCTCGCCTCCCCCTCTGGGTTGGATCTGCCGCCTTCCGGGGCACATCCGCAGGTCCGGCAAAAATCAGCCCCTCCGGCGTTTGAGGAGCGGGGGCCGGGGCGGAGCCCCGTGTCGTGACGCGGGTCCGGCCCCACTACGAACGCCGGGACCAGCCCCACTACGAACGCGAGGCGAACGCAAAACTGCCGGAGGGCGGCCCACACCAGGTGTGGACCGCCCTCCGGCAGTTGCTGAGACCTCGCCGTCGCCGGCCAGGCTTACGCGGACTTCTTGCGCGTATCGCGCGGATGCACCGCGATGTTCATGGCACCGGAGCGCAGGACGGCCAGGCGTTCGGCCAGGACCTCCTCCAGCTCCTCGCGAGTGCGTCGCTCCATGAGCATGTCCCAGTGCGTACGCGCGGGCTTGCCCTTCTTCTCTTCGGGACCATCGCCGTCAACGAGAAGTGCCTGGGCCCCGCAGACCTTGCACTCCCACTCCGGCGGGATTTCCGCCTCCACCGAGAAGGGCATCTCAAAGCGATGGCCCTTCTCGCATGCGTACTCCACGGCCTGGCGCGGAGCCAAGTCGATGCCGCGGTCGGTCTCGTAGCTGGTCACCACGAGGCGCGTGCCGCGTAGAGCTCGCTCACTCATGAATCGTGCCTCCCGGGCTTGTCGCCCACAGGACAGGTGTCGCTGTCGTCGTCATCCGGTCAACGTCCGGTCGGCGTGAAAGATTCCCGTTACGGGTAATGCTCGCCGTCGTAGCCGCCCCTTGTTGTACCCACCAGCGCCCGCTTTGTCACATCTGGCAAGCAGATGTCACCCAGCGATTCGCCTTCTTTAACGTGCAGTAACGCTCCGCCTGGCAGGCCAAAGGCGTACACTACCGGCCTTTGCCTTCCGGGGCTAAATCCGGTCCGGCACGGGATTGCCCGCGGCCTGCACCGCTCGCCGTACCGGGACCCGTGCCAGGAGCAGGAATCCCAGGACGAAGAAGACCACAAGCGACACGATCGCGTCCCGGTAACTGCCGGTCAGCTGGTACGTGAGACCGAAGATCAACGGGCCCAGCCAGCTCATGCCCCGGTCACTCATCTCGTACGCCGAGAAGTACTCGGCCTCCTTGCCCTGCGGCACCAGATGCGAGAACAGCGAGCGCGAGAGCGCCTGCGTGCCGCCGAGGACGATGCCGATCCCGGCGGCCAGGACGAAGAACCACACGGGTGCCCCGGCGGGCAGGAAGTAACCCGCGCCGATCGTCAGCGTCCATGCCACGAGCGAGCCGAGAATTGTGCGCTTGGCGCCGTACACCCGGGCGAGTCGTCCCATGCCGAGCGCCCCGGCCACGGCGAGCAGCTGCACGAGGAGCACCGCGACGATGAGCGTGGTCTGCTCCAGGCCCAGTTCCTCCGAGCCGTAGATCGAAGCCTGCGAGATCACCGTCTGTACGCCGTCGTTGTAGACGAGGTAGGCCAGCAGGAACGCCAGCGTGAGGGGATGCCGGCGCATGTCCCGCAGGGTCGTCATCAGTTGCCGCCACCCGCTGCCGACCGGAGCGGCGTCCTCGTGCGCGGCCACTCGGCGGTCCCGCAAACGGCGCAGCGGCACCAGGGTGAAGGCGCCCCACCACACGCCGGCCGAGGCGAGACAGATGCGTACCGCCGCCGCCTCGGACAGGCCGAAGCTGTCATGGGCCGAATAGAGCACCAGATTCAGTACGAGGACCAGGGCGCCGGCCGCGTAGCCGAAGGCCCAGCCCCGCGAGGAGACGGCGTCGCGCTCCTCGGGTTCGGCGATCTGTGGCAGGAAGGAGTTGTAGAGCACCATCGAGACCGCGAGCGAGGCATTGGCGACGATCAGCAGCAATCCGCCGAGCAGATAGCGGTCGCCGCTCAGGAAGAACATCCCGGCCGTCGCGGCGGCGCCCACGTAGGCGGCCGTTCCGAGCAGCGGCTTCTTGCGGCCCGTGCGGTCCGCGAGCGCACCCGCCAGCGGCATCACGAAGATCGACAGGATCACGGACGCCGACACGGAGTACGCGAAGAAGGAGCCTGCGCGGACCGGGATGCCCAGGGGGTGCACGAAGCCGTCGGCGTCGGCGGCCGCCTTGGCGACCGACGTCAGATAGGGCCCGAGGAACACCGTGAGCACGCTCGTCGAATAGACCGAGCAGGCCCAGTCGTAGACGTACCAGCCCCGCTGCTCCCGCCGCCGTTCGGCGACGCCTTCCTCAGCCGTCGCCCCCACGGTGTCCGCGCCCACCCGTGTCCCCTTGCCGTCCCCGTGACCCGAGCGCCCCGGTACCGGGGTCAGTCCCAGGCGCCGCGCTCCTTCAACACCTCGATCAGAGTGCCGAGATGATCGGTCATGATGCCATCCACCCCGAGGTCGAGGAGGGCGGCCATCCGCTCGCGGTCGTTGACCGTCCAGACGTGCACCTGCAGACCCAGGGCGTGCGCGGTCTTCACGAAGCGGTGGTCGACGACGCGGATGCCCGACTGGCTCTCCGGCACCTGGGCGGCCACGGCGGAGCGGCGCAGGGCGGCCGGGATGCCGTACGAGCGCAGCCGCAGGCCCACGACGCCCCGGGTGCCGAACGAGGTCGCCAGGCGCGGACCGGCCAGGCGCTGGGCCCGGGCGACGCGGGCCTCGGAGAACGAGCCGACGCACACGCGGTCCCAGGCGCCGGTGCGGCGGATCAGGTCGAGCAGGGGGTGAAGGGCGGGCTCGGCCTTGACGTCGACATTCCAGCGGGCCTCGGGGAAGGCCTCCAGGAGGTCCTCGAAGAGCGGCATGGGCTCACTGCCCGCCACGCGCGCGTGGCGCACGTCGCTCCACTTCAGGTCGGCGATGCGGCCGCCGGCGTCCGTCACGCGGTCGAGGGTCGCGTCGTGGAACGCCACGAGCCGGCCGTCGGCCGTGGCGTGCACATCGGTCTCCAGATAGCGGTAGCCGGAGTCGACCGCGCGCCGGAAGGCGGCCGCGGTGTTCTCCAGGCCGTCGGCCGCCCCGCCGCGATGGGCGAAGGCGAGCGGTCCGGGGTGGTCCAGATAGGGGTGGCGTATGCGCGGGCTCACCGCCGCAGTATCGCCCGCTTCGGTGGCGAGGCGGCGACCACGGTGCTGCGGCCGTCCGCCGAGGGGATGGCGAACATCCGTAGGAAGAGCTGGGCGAGCGGCCCGATGGCGAGCGCGTACGCGACCGTGCCGATGCCGACGGTGCCGCCGAGTACGAAGCCCGTGGCCACCACCGCGACCTCGATCGCGGTGCGCATCAGCCGGATCGAGCGGCCGGTGACCTGGTGCAGGCCGGTCATCAGGCCGTCCCGGGGGCCGGGGCCGAAACGGGCGGAGATGTAGAGGCCCGTGGCGACGCCGTTGAGGAGGATGCCGCCGACCACGAGGGGGATGCGCAGCCCCAGACCGTGTGCGTCCGGAACGAGCGCGAGCGTGCCGTCCATCGCGATGCCGACCACGAAGACGTTGGAGACCGTGCCGAGGCCGGGCCGCTGGCGCAGCGGAATCCACAGGAGCAGGACCGCAGCCCCGACGAAGATCGAGACAACGCCGATGGTCATCCCGGTCCGCTCGGCGATCCCCTGGTGCAGCACGTTCCACGGCTCCAGGCCGAGGCCGGAACGTACGAGCAGCGCCGAGCTCGCGCCGTACAGGGCCAGACCGATGTACAGCTGCAGCAGACGACGGGTGAGCCGTGAGCGCGGCGGGGTCGGTGTGGCCCCTGTTGCGGTCCCGGATGCGGACAAGGTGTGCCCCCTGATGGTGTGAGTGGCCCGACCCATGCCACTCTGTGGCTTGGAATGTGTGGCCAACCATGGCCAATTTGAGGAAGGTGGACTGGTCGACATGGCGCAGTGGACTTCTGCGGTGGGCTCCACCCAGCTTGCCCGACTCATCAAGTCACAGGAAGACCGTCCCGCGGGCCCGGGCACCCGCCGCCCGCCCGCCTACCGGGCCCTCGCCGACGGCATCCGGCTCCTCGTCCTCGAGGGCCGTGTCCCGGTCGCCGCGAGGCTGCCCGCCGAGCGCGAGCTCGCGCAGGCGCTCACGGTGAGCCGGACGACGGTGGCCGCCGCGTACGAGGCGCTGCGCGGCGAGGGGTTCCTGGAGTCGCGCAGGGGAGCCGGGAGTTGGACCGCCGTCCCGGCCGGAAATCCGCTGCCCGCGCGGGGCCTCGAACCGCTGCCGCCCGAGTCGCTCGGCTCCATGATCGACCTCGGCTGTGCCGCCCTGCCCGCCCCCGAGCCCTGGCTCACCCGGGCCGTGCAGGGCGCCCTCGAGGAGCTGCCGCCGTACGCCCACACGCACGGCGACTACCCGGCCGGGCTGCCCGCGCTGCGCCAGATGATCGCCGACCGGTACACGGAGCGCGGCATTCCGACGATGCCCGAGCAGATCATGGTCACCACCGGGGCCATGGGCGCGATCGACGCCATCTGTCATCTGTTCGCGGGGCGCGGTGAGCGGATCGCCGTCGAGTCGCCTTCGTACGCCAACATCCTCCAGCTCATGCGCGCGGCCGGCGCCCGCCTTGTGCCCGTGGCCATGGCGGAGGGGCTGAGCGGCTGGGAGTTGGACCGCTGGCGGCAGGTGCTGCGGGACGCGGCGCCCCGACTGGCCTATGTCGTCGCCGACTTCCACAACCCGACCGGGGCGCTGCCGGACGACGACCAGCGCCGCCAGCTCGTGGACGCGGCGCGCGGGGCGGGCACGGTGCTCATCGTCGACGAGACGATGTCCGAGATGTGGCTCGATCCCGGGCTCGAACTGCCGCGCCCCGTCTGTTCCTTCGACCCGGCGGGTTCCACGGTCATCACGGTCGGCTCGGTGAGCAAGGCCTTCTGGGCGGGGATGCGCATCGGCTGGGTGCGGGCGGCTCCCGACGTGGTCCGGTCGCTGGTTGCGGCGCGCGCGTACGCGGACCTGGGTACGCCCGTCGTGGAGCAGCTCGCGGTCAACTGGCTGTTCAGTACGGGGGGTTGGCAGGCCGCGGTCGACCTTCGGCGGATCCAGGCCAGGGAGAACCGGGACGCGCTGGTCGCCGCGGTGCGCCGGGAGCTGCCCGACTGGGAGTTCGAGGTGCCCGGCGGCGGCCTGACGCTGTGGGTGCGCGCGGGCGGGCTGTCAGGGTCGCGCCTTGCCGAGGTGGGGGAGCGGGTCGGGGTGCGGGTGCCCTCGGGGCCGCGGTTCGGGGTGGACGGGGCCTTCGAGGGGTATGTGCGGCTGCCGTTCACGGTGGGCGGGCCGCTGGCCGACGAGGCGGCGTCGCGGCTCGCGGCCGCTGCCCGGCTGGTGGTGTCCGGGGCGGGGACGGGTGCCGAGCCGCGGACGTTCGTGGCGTGACGTGACGTGAAGCGGCCGGTCCGGGGGGGTCCTCGGACACCCCGGACCGGCCGACGGATTCGCTCAGCCCTCCGCGGCCACCACCGCGGGCTCCGCATCCGCCACCGGCCCGCTGTGCGGCGGCAGCAGTTCCAGGACCGCCTGCCGGTGGGCCTCGCTGGTCGCGTCGTCGAACGGGTCGGGCGTGGCCGGGACCTGCAGCCGGAGCGCCGGACCCGTGCCCAGGCGGGCGTAGCCCCGGCCCGGCGGCACCTCGGGCGTGGGCGTCGTGTGCGGCTCGATGCCGAGCACGGCCTGGACGTGCGCCGGGGAGGCGGGGCCGAGCACCACGCGCGCGCGGGTGTGCTGACGTACCGCATCGCTGAGCGCGTCCACGCTGTCGAACTGCTCGGCCACCACGACGGTCACATTGGCCGCCCTGCCGTGCCGCAGCGGCACCTGCAGCAGCGCCTGCGGATCGCTGCGCCCGTCCGCCGCGGCCAGGTGGCCGAGCGCGCTCGGGCGGTCGAGGAGGATCCACAGCGGACGCCGGGTGTCCTCCGGCGGCGCCTGGCCCGCCTGCCGGGCCCGGTTGGCCGCGATCAGCCGGCGCTCGGTCTCGTGCGCCGCCCATTCCAGGCTGGCGAGCGCCCCGGCCAGTCCGCACTCGACGGCGAGGACGCCGCTGCGGCCGGTCAGGCAGGCGTACTCACCCGTTCCGCTGCCCTCGACGATCAGCAGATCGCCGTGCTGCAGGGCCTGCAGGGCGATAGAGCGCATCAGAGTCGTGGTGCCGCTGCCCGGCTGGCCCACGACCAGCAGATGAGGCTCGGTGGAGCGGATCCCGGTGCGCCAGACCACCGGCGGCACATCGCGCCGGTCGTCGCCGTCGGCCACCGGCAGCGTGCGCTGCACGGCGGTCCCGTCGGTGAAGCCGAGCACGGTCTCGCCGGGGGACGTCACGAACCGCTGGGCGGCGATGTCCGTGGGCAGCGGGGGCAGGACGGTGACGGAGAGCTGGTTGCCCTCCTCGTCCCACGCGAAGTGGTATTCGCGCCCCCGCCCCGACTTGGCGTGCAGCAGCTGCTCGATGCGGGCCCGGGACGAGGCCTCGCCATCGGTGAAGTAGGCCGGGTAGCGCAGCACCAGGCTGGTGATGCGGCCGTTCCCGTCGAACGCGAAGTCGCCGAAGGCCTTGTCCCACTCGCCGCCGTGGGCGTAGAGCGGGCTCGGGTCCTCGGCCACCGAGAAGTAGGGCACGAGCGCCTCGTAGAGCGCCTGCAGCCGTGCCGTCTGCGCCTCGTCGGGACCCGTCGGCTCCTCTTCGCGGACGTCACGGCCCTTCCACGCGGCCGCCCCCATGAGGGAGACGAGCGCGAGGATCGGACCGTACGGGATGAGCGCCACGACGAGGACGCACGAGGCCACCAGGAACAGCAGTGGACCGCGCCGGTCCTTGGGGGTCTCGGTCCACTTGCGCCGCCCGGCTCCGGCGAGGCGGCGCAGTCCGCGTGTGATCGTGATCAGCGGGTGGAGGACATCGGTGGCGCTGTCGGCGGCCGTACGCGCCAGCTCCCGGCTGCGCGTGATCGAGGCCCTGCCTCGGGCGATCGATGCGCTGCCGCTGGTCAGAATGCGAGGGAGTGGTCGCCTGGCCACACGTTCTCCTAGAACTTGATTCCGCCGAGGAGGCTGGCCAGGCTCGCGCCGCCCGCCTTGATGCTCGGGGCGATGGCCGTGCCCGCGAGGTAGAACCCGAACAGTGCGCAGACCAGCGCGTGCGAGGCCTTGAGTCCGTCTTTCCGGAAGAAGAGGAAGACGATGATTCCGAGCAGCACGACGCCCGAGATGGACAGAATCATGAGGGTTCTCCTGGTAGCGGGGGGACAGTCACCATGAGTTCTTCCAGGCTCACAGCATGTATCCATAAGATAAAAGGTGCAACTGGGTGAATTTCGGGAAGTTTCGCCCGACTGGTCGAGGGTGGTTGAGCCATCTGCGAAGGGGAAAACGTGCCAGAGGTGATCTTTGCCTCGGTCGTCTCCCGTCATGTGCTCGGGCGGGCAGTACTCTGGCGATTCACTCTTACGGCCGACACCGGTCGGCAAGCCTGTGAGCAGCACGTACGCATGACATACGCCCCGAGAGAACCAAGAAAGGTGGGACCTGCCGATGACTGAAGCACCCGATCCGGAGGTCGTGGAGCTCGCCACGAAGATCTTCGATCTGGCGCGGCAGGGCGAGACCGAGGCGCTTGCCGCGTACGTCGACGCGGGCGTGCCGGTGGATCTCACCAACGACAAGGGCGACACGCTTGTCATGCTCGCCGCCTACCACGGCCATGCCGCGGCGGTCGGTGCCCTCCTGGAGCGCGGCGCGGACGCCAACCGCGCCAACGACCGGGGGCAGACCCCGCTCGCCGGTGCCGTCTTCAAGGGCGAGGACGCCGTGATCAAGGCCCTGCTCGCCGGTGGCGCCGACCCGGCCGCGGGAACGCCGTCGGCGGTGGACACGGCCCGGATGTTCCAGAAGGCCGAGCTCCTGGAGCTCTTCGGAGCCCACTGAGGCGCCGCACGGGGGGGCAGGTGAAGGCCGGGCGCGGGGGGCGCCGGAAATCTGGTCGCGGTGGCCGGAACGGCTGGGTCATCATGACGACGTGATTCACGGACACGACCGCTGGGCAGATGCCGCAGCACGCGGACCGTGAACGGCCCGCTCGGGCCCCCGACGAGAGGCAGCGAAAGATGAGTGGCAACAAGCAAGAGACGACGGGCAGCCGCACGTGTTGTTGCGCCGGCAGGTAATCGCGATCCCCCCTGTTGCGTCGACAGCTTGATGTGAGGCTCATTCCATGTTCGACACCGTCATAGCGCCCAGCGGCACGCTGCTCGGCCTGCTCCAGCGGGGGCGGGGCGACGGCACACTGCACGCGCTCACCGCGCCTCGTGCCGAGGCCCTCGCCGCCCTGAACCACTGTGTGCTGAACGACCCCCGCCACGACTGGCAGGTGGAGAACCGCTCGCTGTACTACGCACGGCTCTACCTCGATCTGCACGGCGGCATCGAGGAGATCGAACGTCACCTGTTCGACGCCGAGGACGTGCTCGACACCGAGGAGTCACGCACGGGCCTCGCGCTCGCGGTCCTCGGCCACCTCGCCGCCTACGGCCGCGGTGACGCCCTGGCGCTCCTTCGCCGGTACGCCGCCACGGGCAGCAACTGGGCCTGGGCCCTCGACGAACTCGCCCTGCGCGACGGCGACTCGGGCCTGCGGGCCCTCGCCGAACCCGTCCTTGCCAGATTCCCCCGTACCCCCGAGGGCGAGACCGAGCTCGCCGCGGCCGTGCGCGACGCCTTCGAGCCCAGGCCCTGGCGGCTGTGGGCCGACGATCCGCGCGAGGCCGTCGCCACCCGCGTACGGTCGGCGAAGGAGCAGGGCTCCTTCGACCAGTGGCAGCGGCAGATGCGACCTACCGGGCCACGACCCGGGTGGAGCGTCCGCGCGGTCTTCGACTGGGCCGAGGAGGCCGTCGAGCGCGGCGCCGGGATGCACGTGCCCGCCGCCCGCTGCCTGGCCGCCGTCGCCGGCCCCCGCAACCGGCCCGAGATCATCGAGACCGCCCGCAACGGACTCGACGGCGCCCGCAGCACGGCATTGCGCTACCTCGCCGACACCGAGGATCCCGACGTACTGGATCTGATCGAGACGGCCGTCTCGGACGGCACCTCGGCTGTCGTGGACGCCGCCGTCGACGCCTTCGAGCGGATGCAGGGCGACAACGCCGTGGACCGCGCCCGGAGTTGGGTGCACCGACCCGACGCGCTCGGCGCCGCGGCCGGCCGGGTACTCGCCTGCCGGGGCGGCGCCCAGGACGCCACGCTCGTCCTCGCCGCACTGCGCGAGGCGGTACGAGGCGAAGGCGCCGACGCCCCCACCCTGTGGACCCTGGTCGACGGCACCGGCCGGCTCGGCATCTGCATCGCCGCGCCCGTCCTGCGCCACGTCTACCGCGAGACCGGCTCCTCGCACCTGCGGGGCCGCGCCGCACGCGCCCTGGCCGTCACCGACCCCTCGTTCGCCGCAGGCTTCGCCGTCGAATGCCTGTGGGACTGCGAGGAGTCCACCCGCGAGGTCGCCGCACGGCACGCCGAGACCGGTGATGCCCGCGTGGTCGACCAACTCCGCCGCCTGGCCGCCGATCCGGCCGAGGAGGACGAGGTGCAGACCGCGGTACGCAGCCGGATCGGGCCCGACGCCTGAGCCGCTGAAGTGCCCCGGAAAGGGGCCGGACCCTGCTGGTCGGGCGCAGTTCAGGAAGCGGACCACCGCCCGATGGCTGCCGGGCCCGCCAGGGGCCCGGAACGCTCATGGGACGTTCCTCGCCAGGAAAGATCGACGTTGACGCGGCCACGCCGCGGCCGACGACAACACGGGTATGCGTGTTGCCATCGTCACCGAATCCTTCCCGCCCGACGTCAACGGCGTGGCGCACTGCGCCGTGCAGACCGCCCGCCACCTGGTCAGGCGCGGTCATGACCCCCTCGTCATCGCTCCGGCCATGGCCGCCGGAGCCGAGGAACACACCGCCGGACCCTGTCCCGTGGTCCGCATCCCCTCGCTGCCGCTGCCCGGCTATCCACAGGTGCGGGTGGCACTGCCGAGCCGCCGGGTGGCCGCCGCGCTGAGCGCGCACCGGGCCGAACTCGTCCATCTGGCAAGCCCCTTCATCCTCGGCGTGCGCGGCATGACGGCTGCCGCGCGGCTCGGCATTCCGGCCGTCGCCGTCTACCAGACGGATCTCGCGGGATACGCCCGTACGTACGTGGGTGCGGGTGAGGCCGCCGCCTGGCGCCGCATCCGGGGCGTGCACCGGGCCGCCGATCGCACCCTCGCTCCGTCGACGGCCGCGCTGCGCGACCTGGCCGCGCACGGGGTGCCCCGGCTCAGCCTGTGGCCCCGTGGCGTGGACGCCGTCCGCTTCCGGCCCTCGTGTCGGGATGAGGCGCTGCGCCGGGAGGTCGCGCCCGACGGCGAGCTCGTCGTCGGCTACGTGGGGCGGCTCGCCCCGGAGAAGCGGGTCGAACTGCTCGCCGGGGCCTGCTCGTTGGACGGCGTACGCGTGGTGATCGTCGGCGACGGGCCGAGCGAGGCCGCGCTGCGCGGGCAGTTGCCGGGCGCGGTCTTCCTCGGCCGGCGCACCGGCTCCGAGCTCGCCCGGATCTTCGCCTCGCTCGACCTCTTCGTGCACACCGGGCCCTACGAGACCTTCTGCCAGACCGTGCAGGAGGCCATGGCCAGCGGGGTGCCCGTGGTGGCACCTGCCGCGGGCGGCCCGCTCGACCTCGTCGCGCCGGGCCGGACCGGGCTGCTCGTCCCACCGGGGGATGCGGCCGCCGTACGCGATGCGGTGTGGGCACTCGCGGCGGATCCGCAGCTGCGGGCCGCGTACGGGCGGGCCGGGCGGGCCGCGGTGCTCGGCCGGACCTGGGAGGCCGTGGGGGATCAGCTGATCGAGCACTATGCGGAGGTTCTGGACGCGCGGGTGGTGAGGGCGGCATGAGGGCTTCCGTGCAGTCCGGGCTGCGCGTCTCTGAGGCGGGGCGGGCCTGGCCGGCGCTGAGGGGTCGGCGGATTGAGCATTACGGCGATGTCCTTGCGGCGCGGGTGGTGAGGGCTGATGCGACGACCGGGCTGCCGGCAGTTGTGGCGGGGCGGAACCGGCGAGCGGTGGGGGATCGGCGAGCGGTGGGGGGATCGGCTGATCGCGTACTGCGTGGAGGTTCTGGACGCGCGGGAGGTGACGGCGGCATGAGGGCTGATGGGAGGGCCGGGCCGCGGGCCGTTGAGGTGGGGCGGGTCCGGTGGGCGGTGGGGGATCTGTTGGTCGAGCACTGCGTCGAGGTCCCCGGTGTGCGGGAGGTGAGGGCGGCATGGGTGTTCTCGTGAAGTCCGGGCTGCGGATCGTGCGCATGGCGAACTTCGTCGCCCCGGCCTCGGGCGGGCTGCGTACGGCGCTGCGGGAGCTGGGTGCCGGGTATCTGGCGGCGGGGCACGAGCCGGTGCTGATCGTGCCGGGGGAGCGGGCATCGGACCGGCACACCGGGCAGGGGCGGGTGATCACGCTGCCGGGGCCGCTGCTGCCGGGGACCGGTGGCTACCGCGTGCTGGCCGACCGGCGGGCTCTGGCAGGAATTCTGGAGCGCCTCGCGCCCGACCGCCTGGAGGTCTCCGACCGCACCACGCTGCGCTGGACCGGCGAGTGGGCGCGGCGCGCCAGGGTGCCCTCCGTGATGGTGTCCCACGAGACCGCGGACGGCGTGCTCCGCACCTGGGGCCTGCCCACGGGCGCGGCCCGCCGGGCCGCGGACGCGCTGAACTCCCGTACCGCCCATGCCTATTCACGTGTCCTGTGCACCACGGAGTGGGCGGCCAGGGAGTTCGTCCGCATCGGGGCGCGCAACGTGGTGCGGGCGCCCTTGGGTGTCGATCTCGTACGCAGTCATCCGGGCTTGCGGGATGCGGGGCTGCGGGCTCGGTACGCGGGCCGTGGCGAGGTCTTGCTGGTGCTCTGTTCGCGGCTGTCCGTGGAGAAGCGGCCCGGTACGGCGCTGGACGTGGTGGCCGTGCTGCGGGAGCGCGGGGTGCGGGCCCGGCTGGTCGTCGTCGGGGACGGGCCGCTGAGGGGTCGCCTCGAACAGCGGGCACGCGCGCGTGGGTTGGCGGTGAACTTCCTCGGCCACGTGGGCGATCGAGCCCGGCTCGGCGCATTGCAGGCCACGGCCGATGTGTGCCTGGCGCCGGGGCCCGCGGAGACGTTCGGGCTCGCGGCACTGGAGGCCCTGGCCTGCGGGACGCCGGTGGTGGCCAGCGGGTCCTCCGCCCTGCCCGAGATTCTGGGCGCCGCCGGGGGTGTGGCGGGCGACTCCGGGCCGGGCTTCGCGGACGCGGTCGAGGGGCTCCTCGCGCAGCCCGAGCGGGTGCGGCGGGATGCGGCACGCGCGCGTGCGGAGTGTTTTGGCTGGGAAGCGGCGGTGGCCGGCTTCTTGGCGGCGCACGAGGTGCCCGTGGTGCATGGGTTGCACGGGCCGCCGGTGGTGCACGGCGGTCTGTCGGTACGTGCCGACAGCGCCCGGCCGAGGCGGGAGGGCGCGGCATGAGCGCGACCCGTCCGGTGCGGTTCGCCGCGCTCGGGGACTCGCTCACCGAAGGGGTCGGGGATCCCGTGGGTGAGGCGTGGCGCGGCTGGGCCGCCCTGCTCGCCGCGGGGCTCGGCCCGGGCGAAGTACCCGTGGAATTCCGCAACTTCGCGGTCAGCGGGGCCCAGTCGCACGACGTGCTGGACCGTCAACTGCCCGCCGCGCTCGCCTTCCGGCCCGATGTGGTGTCCGTGGTGGTCGGCGTCAACGACACCCTGCGCTGCACCTTCGACCTCCACGCCGTCGCCGCCCGCCTCGACGAGGTGTACGCGCGCTGCACGGCGCGGGGCGCGGTGCTGCTCACCGCGTGCCTGCCCGACCCGGGCACCATGCTCGGCCTGCCGGCCGCTCTGGGCCGTCCGCTGGCCCGGCGCCAGCGCGGGGTGAACGCGGTGGTGCATGCGCTGTCGGAGCGCTACGGAGCGGTGCATGTGCATGTCGCGGAGGGCGACTGGGTGGCCGACCGGGCCATGTGGAGCGCGGACCGGCTGCATCCGGGGGAGCGGGGGCATCGCTTCCTGGCCGCCCGCTTCCATGCCGGACTCGCCGCCACGGGGCGCGAGTTGGGCGCGCCACCCTCGTTGACGCCGGAGCAGCCGCCCCCGACCCGGTCGGCCGGTGTGCTGTGGCTGGCGACGGCAGGTACCGGCTGGGTGGCACGGCGCTGCACGGATCTGCTGCCGCAGCTGCTCGGGCTCGCGGCACAGGAGCTGCGGCACCTGGCCCGGGGCACCAGTGCCCGGCTGGACCTGCGCGCGGCGCAGGCGGTGTCGGCGGCGCTGGCCGGGCTGTCGACGGGTGTGGCTCAAGTGGTCGACGTGGCTTGAGGGTTGGGGCGCCGGATTCGGGGCTCGAGTGGCGGGGGCTAGGTGGTGTTGCTGTGCTGACCGGGGGCGGCGGACAGTCGACCGAGCGGGCCCGGAGCGGGCCGGGCCGCCGCCCCGCTCACCCCCCGGCGTCCGACCGGGACGAAGCGCAGAGGTGTCCCGGGCGGCGCCTGGGCCGCCGATGCCAGGTCGGTCTCCTCGACCACGGCCACCACCGGGTAGCCCCCGGTCGTCGGATGGTCGGCCAGGAACACCACGGGGCGGCCGTCCGGCGGTACCTGGACCGCGCCCAGGACCATGCCCTCGCTGGGGAGTTCGCCGGGGACGGCGCGCTCCAGCGGGGGGCCTTCGGTGCGCAGGCCGATGCGGTTGGAGGCCGTGGACACGCGGTACGCGCGCGTGCTGAGCGTGCGCAGGGCGGCGGGCGTGAACCAGTCAGCGCGCGGTCCCGGCAGGATGCGCAGCACCAGTGCGGCGGGCGGGCCCGGCTGCGGGGCCGTGTCCACGCGCGCGTGGACGCCGGTTTCCGCGCCCAGGGGCAGCACGGTGCCGTCCGTGAGCGGGGCCGGGCCGAGGCCCGAGAGCAGATCGGTGGCGCGGCTGCCGAGCACCGGTTCGACCGCGATCCCGCCCGCGACGCCGACGTAGGAACGTACGCCGCGAACAGCGGGACCCACCTCGAGGCGCGCCCCCGCCGGCACCCGTACCGGCGCCCCCCAAGCGGCCGGACGACCGTCGACCGTCACCGCGCACGGCGCGCCGGTCACCGCCACCGTCACGGCGCAACGCGACCGCAGGGCGCAGCCATTGAGGGTGGTCTCCAGGGTCGCGGCATCGGCCGGATTGCCGACGAGGCGGTTGGCCAGGCGGCTCGCGGGCGCGTCGAGTGCGCCGGAGCGGGGCACGCCCAGGAGGGCGTGGCCGGGGCGGCCCTCGTCCTGCACGGTGGTGAGCGCGCCCGCCCGCACGACGCAGAGAGCCCGGTCCGTCATCGCCCCTCCACCGGCACGAAACGCACCCGGCTGCCCGGCGACAGCAGAGCCGCGGGCACGCGCGCGTGGTCCCAGAGCGCCGCCTGAGTGGTGCCGATGAGCTGCCAGCCGCCGGGGGACGAACGCGGGTACACGCCCGTGTAGGAGCCCGCGAGGGCGACCGATCCGGCGGGTACGGAGGTGCGCGGCGTAGCCCGGCGCGGCACGGCGTACCGCTCCGCCAGCCCCGTCAGATAGCCGAAGCCGGGTGCGAACCCGCAGAAGGCGACGCGGAATTCGGCCTCGGAGTGGATCCGCGGCACCTGCCCCACCGGGACGCCCCACAGCTGCGCGACCTCCGCCAGATCCGGCCCGTCGTACCGCACCGGAATCTCGATCGCGTCCCCCGCGCGCGTGGACAGCGGCGGGATCCTCCAGGAGCGCATCCGGGCGGCCAGCCCGCGCGGGTCGTCCAGGCCGTCGAGCAGGACTGTGCGGGCCGCGGGCACGATCTCCCGTACTGCGGGCAGTTCGCCGTCCGCGCGGCGGCGCAGCAGCTCCGCGTGCAGGGCCTGTGCCTCGGTCGGGCTGTCGAACTCGACGAGCAGCGCGCGGGAGCCGACCTCCAGGGTCCGCATCGCGGCGGCCGTCTGAGTGCTCATACGAAGGCCGCCACGCCGACGCCGGCCGCCTCCAGGCGGGCGCGGACCCGCCGGGCCAGGTCCACCGCGCCCGGGGTGTCGCCGTGCAGGCACAGCGAGCGGGCGCGCACGTCCACCTGCCGCCCGCCGTGCGAAGTGACCCGGCCCCGGCGGGCCAGGCCGACCGAGCGCTCCACGACCGCGTCCGGCTCCGTGATCATGGAGCCCTCCTCGGTGCGCGGCACCAGCGTGCCCGCGTCGGTGTACGCGCGGTCGGCGAACGCCTCGCCCACGACCGGTAGTCCGGCCTTCGCCGCGACCTCGAGCAGCCGCGCGCCGGGCAGGCCGAGCAGCGGCAGGTCGCCGCCTGCCAGCAGGACGCCGTCGACCACCGCCGCCGCCTGCTCCTCGTCGTGCACCACCCGGTTGTAGAGCGCGCCGTGCGGCTTGACGTACGACACGCGCGTGCCGGCGGCTCGCGCGAAGACCTCCAACGCGCCGATCTGGTAGGCCACTTCGGCGGTCAGTTCGGCGGCGGGCACATCCATCGCCCGCCGCCCGAAGCCGGCCAGATCCCGGTACGAGACCTGGGCGCCGATCCGCACCCCGCGCGCGGCGGCCATCTCGCAGACCCGCCGCATGGTCGCGGCGTCCCCGGCGTGGAAGCCGCAGGCCACATTGGCGCTGGTGACGACCGAGAGCAGCTGCTCGTCGTCGGTCAGCTGCCAGCGGCCGAAGCCCTCGCCGAGGTCGGCGTTGAGATCGATCAGAACCCGGGTCATGTGCGTAGGTGCGTCCTTCTGTGGTTGCGGGGTGCCGGTTGTCGGCTGTCCGTTGTCGACTGTCGGCCGTGGGCTGTGCGTTGCGGGGTCAGGCCACGCGATAGCGCTCGTCGCGGGCATCGGTGATCAGCATCTGGCCGGGCGCGTGGGTGAGCGCGAACGGCGGCCCGGACGCCATCACCGCCGCCTGCGGGGTCACGCCGCAGGCCCAGAACACCGGGATGTCGCCCGGCTGCGCGTCCACGCGGTCGCCGAAGTCCGGCCGGTCGAGGTCCCGGATGCCGAGCCCGGCCGGGTCGCCGCAGTGCACCGGGCTGCCGTGCATCGCGGGCAGCAGCGCCGACTCCTCGATCGCGGCCGCGAGCCGGTCAGGCGGCACCGGGCGCATCGACACCACCAACTGCCCTTGCAGCCGTCCCGCGCTGCGGCAGCGCCGATCGGTGACGTACATGGCGACATTGCGGCCCTGTTCCAGGTGGCGCATCGGCACCCCGGCGTCGAGGAGCGCCGCCTCGAAGGTGAAGCTGCAGCCGATCAGGAAGGCGACCAGGTCGTCGCGCCAGTACGCGCGCGTGTCGGTGGGTTCGGCGACGAGTTCGCCGTGTTCCCAGACCCGGTAGCCGGGAATATCGGTGCGCAGATCGGCGCCCGGGGCGAGCGGTGTCGTCCAGGATCCGGCGTCGGTGACGTCAAGTACCGGGCAGGCCTTGGGGTTGCGCTGGCAGAACAGCAGCATGTCGTACGCCCAGTCCGCGGGTACCGCGATCAGGTTGGCCTGGGTGTGTCCGGGGAGCAGGCCCGCCGTGGTGCCCGTGGCACCCGCGCGGAAGGCCGCCCGGGCTTCGGCCGGGCTGCGGTACTCGGCGCGGCCCGGGGGAGCGCTCTTGAGGCGCGTACGGCTCACAGCAGCTCCTTTCCACGGGTCTCCGGCAGTCCGAAGAGGGCGATCACGGCGATGCCGTAGGCGAGGGCGCCGAAGATCAGGGCGCCGCCGACACCCCAGCTGTCCGCGAGGAAGCCGACCAGGGTCGGGAAGACCGCCCCGATGCCACGGCCGGTGTTGTACGTGAAGCCCTGCCCCGTGCCGCGTATCGCCGTCGGATACAGCTCGCTGAGGAACGAGCCGAAGCCGCTGAAAATCGCCGACATACAGAAGCCGAGCGGGAAACTGACCACGAGGAGAAGGCCGTTGTCGCCCTTCGGTATCTGTGAGAAGGCAAGGATGCAGAGCGCCGACAGGAAGGCGAACAGGGCGATGTTGTTCTTGCGGCCGAGCCGGTCGGTGAGCACGCCGCCGGTGAGATAGCCGAGGAAGGCGCCGGATATCAGTACGGACAGATAGCCGCCGGTGCCGACGACGGTGAGGCCGCGCTCGGTCTTGAGGTACGTCGGAACCCAGGTGGCGAGCGTGTAGTAGCCGCCCTGGACGCCCGTCGAGAGCAGCACCGCGAAGAGCGTGACACGGGCCGTGCCGGGCTTGAAGATCGCCGCCAACGAGCCCATGAGCGGGGCCTTCTCGGCGCTCTTGCGGCGCACTTCGGCCGCCTCGGGGGCGTCGCTGACATGACGGCGTACGTAGATGACGAGAAGCGCCGGCAGCGCACCGGTCCAGAACATCACGCGCCAGGCGGTGTCCGGGTCGACGAACTCGAAGGTCAGCGTGTAGACGATGACCGCGAGACCCCAGCCGACCGCCCACGCGCTCTGGACGCCGCCGAGGGTGCGGCCGCGGTGCTTGGCCGAGGCGTACTCGGCGACCAGGATCGCGCCGACCGCCCATTCGCCGCCGAAACCGAGGCCCTGCAGGGCGCGGAAGAGTAGCAGGGTCTCGTAGTTGGGTGCGAAGCCGCACGCGACGGTGAAGACGGCGTAGGTGCTCACCGTGATGATCAGAGCCTTCACCCGGCCGACGCGGTCGGCGAGGATGCCGGCGAGCGCCCCGCCGACGGCCGAGACCACCAGCGTGACCGTGGTGAGCAGGCCGGTCTGGCCGCTGTCGAGCCCGAAGTAGGCGGCGATCGCCACCATGGTCAAGGGCAGTGTGAAGTAGTCGTAGGAGTCCAGGCCGTAGCCGCCGAACGCGCCACCGAAGGCGCGCCGCCCCTGCGGGCCCAGTGCACGGAACCAGGCGAACGGGCCGTCGGGGGAGGCGGGTTCGGGCGGGGCCGGGGCCACCGCCGACTCGGACTCGGGCGGAGGGGTCGTACTCATCGTGCACCTCGCAGGAGTGGGAGGAGGGTGCTTGAGAGTTCGTGCGGGTTGCTCGACAAGGTAGAGGATTGTTGAACGATCCCTCAATACCCCTGTTGTTTCGTTCTTGTATCTGCGCTTGAATTCGGGCATGAGCGAACTGGTCGACGACCGTGCACTTCTCGGCCGCACCAGCACGGCGGAACGCGTGGCGGACATCCTGCGCAATCGGCTCGCCGACGGATATTTCGAACCGGGGGAGCAGCTTTCCGAAGCCGCCATCGGGGGCGCGCTGAAGGTGTCGCGCAACACACTGCGGGAAGCCTTCCGGCTGCTCACGCACGAGCGACTCCTCGTGCACGAGCTCAACCGCGGCGTCTTCGTGCGCAAGCTGGCCGTGGCGGACGTCGAGGACATCTACCGCACCCGACTGCTCGTCGAGTGCGCCGTCGTCCGTGGCCTCGGCAGGCCGCCGTACGACCTCGCCCGGCTCGCGGCGGCCGTCGCCGAGGGCAGGCGGGCGGCCCGCGCCCACGACTGGAAGGGCGTCGGCACCGCCAACATCCACTTCCACCGGGAGCTGGTGGCCCTCGCGGGCAGCGTGCGCACCGACGAACTCATGCGCAGCGTCTTCGCCGAGCTGCGCCTCGCCTTCCACCTGGTCGACGACCCGCACACCCTGCACCAGCCCTACCTCGGCCGGAACCAGGAGCTCCTCGAAGCCCTGCAGGCCGGCGACCGGGCCGGGGCCGGGCGGCTCCTCGCCCAGTACCTGGACGACTCCAGGCAGCGTGTGATCGAGGCGTACGCGCAGCACCTGAGCGGCGCCTGAGCACTGGGCCGAGCCCCGTCTGATCTGCGTCGTTTCGGCCGTTGTCAGTGGGAGCGCCTAATCTTTCCGTCGTGACTGCACCTGCCCCGGCCAAAACCGGCCCCTCTCCGGCCCCGGGCCCGGCCGCCGACGAAGGCCTGGCCCGGCGCCTGCGCGCGCTCGCCTGCACGGCGCCGCTGCACGACCTCGACGTGCGCAAGGCCAACCTCGCGGGCGAGTACTCGGTGTACGCGATGGCGGAGGTCGCGCTCTCCGCCATCGACCTCGTCACGCTGAACATGGATTTCGACACGGGCGCCGACCACGAACAGATAGTGACGAGGCTCATCCCGCGCATCGCGGCCCAGGCGCCGCAGCGGCCCGTCGCCGAGCACGAGCGGGTGGCGCGCTGGGTCCTGGAGAACCTGATCAACGTCGGCAGCGTGGACCGCGGCTTCCGCGCGGTGTACGGCACGTTCTCGCCGGACGGGGCCTACGTGCGCCGTGACTACGACTTCAAGCTGATCGAAGAGGTGCCCGGCTACGGGGGCGGTGTCTATCTGCGTACGACGGATGAGGCCGTCAACGTGCTCGTCGGCGCCCTCGACACCGACGTCACCAGCGCGCAGATCGCGGCCGAGGTCAAGCTCGAGGTGCTGATCAGCCGCGGCCGGCTCGCCGACGCCCAGCTCGCCGCCGAGCAGGCCCGGTACCGGACCGTGCAGTACTCGGAGACGCTGCGCCGGGCCCTGGACGCCACGCGGCGCAACGTTCGCGCGGTGGACTGGCTGGAAGCCGTGCCGGACATGATCGCCGAGGCGCTGGACCATGTCGCCGACCGGTACCGGCACGAGAACGCGATCCTGACCAACATTCGCAAGGCGCGGGACGAGGCCGAGGACCCCGAGCACAAGCGGCGCGCGGCAGAGCTCGTCGACATCGTGAAGGACTGCATCCGACGCCATACGCAGCTGCAGTCCCGACTCCTCGAAGCGGGGCCGCTGTTCCGTGCCGAGCAGGACCGGCAGGCCTTCGCCGCGCCCTCCGCGCGCGCCGGGCTCGATCTGTACGGGCAGCTCGTCGCGCCCGTGCTTCCGCTGCCCGTGGAGCAGGGGATCCGGGTCACCGACGCGTTCTTCGCGCGCGGGACGGGGCTTCGGACGCCCGCGTCCGTGCGGGTCGGGGATCTGGTCGACATGCTGCTCACGCCGCCCATGGAGCGCGAGCACCTGGGGGTGGAGATGCCCGAGCCCGATCTGATCGCCACGCCTGACGACAGTCGGTTCAGTGAGGAGCAGCTTGCCTCCGCGATGGAGCTGCTCGATCTGGAGCATGACGCTCCGCGGCGGTTGTCGGGGCTGTTGGCCGAGGCTCGGCGCCTCGATCCCGAACTTCCTTATCTGGTGGCGCTGTTGGCAGTGCATGCGGCCAGTCCGCCCGTTGGCACTGCGTACCGGCAAGGGGAGTCGAAGCTCTTGTTCGCCGTGGATGACGGGGTTGAGCTGGATGATCCGGAGTTCGGCGGGGCCGACTTGATCGTGGGGACGGCTTTGCTGGATGCCATAGGGATGGCTGCGGATCGGTCGGAGGCGGCGTGAGAATTCTTCTTCCCCACCCCGCCCCTTCCCGAAAGTCTGCGACGCCGCCCGCCCTTCGGGCGGGTCCTCAAACGCCGGACGGGCTGGATATCGGCCCGAACATGAAGATGAACGTGATCAAGGAGCAGCGCCCGTGAGTGACCACCACGCAGACGGCACCGCGTGGAGTGAGCCCGAAGCCCGCTCCGCACCCGCGGCCATCACCCCCGCCGACGCCGCCGACGCCGCGCGGCTCGTCGCCTTCGGGCTGCAGCCGAAACTGCAGCCCGCGCGGGACGTCGAGTACGCCGATCTGCTCAGGCGGTATCGCGAGGATCCGCCGTTCGCGCGGCTCGCGGATGCCGTGGCGACCGGGCTCGGGCTGGTCGTGCTTGAGGTCTCGCCCCGTGCGGGCATGGCGGTGACCGCCGCCGAGGACTCGGTGTTCGCCGTCCGCATGGGCGACTACGCGCGGCGGGCCGCCTCCGACTCCGCCGACCGGTTTCTGCACGGCCTCGCCCATCTCGCGGTCGCGGCCATGGCGTTCCCGCGGCCCGAGGACCTCGCCGACGACGGGTACATCGGGCGGGTCACCGTCAACGGCGTCGATGCCTTTGTGCGCCAGGCCTGTCACCGGCTGGAGGAGCGCGCCGACGAGCAGGGCGAGAACACCGACCCGGCCAGCGATGCCCCCGGCCTCGAAGCGGGCTGGCGGATCTGGGCGCGGCGCAGCTCCACCGGCGCCACCAAGGACGCCCGCCGCCTCGCCGGGTCGACCACCGGCATCGTCGCCAAGGCCGTCGCCTTCCTCACCGACTCCGGTTTCCTGCAGCGCACGGGGGACGACGCCGGGGGGACGTACCGCACCACCGCGCGCTACCAGCTGCAGGTCCGCGACATGGCGGGCAGCGCCGCCATGGCCGAACTGCTCGAACTCGGCATCGTGCCGGTGAGCGACGGCAGCGCCAGCCTGGTGCCCGCCACGGACGGGGAGGATCTGGAACTCGTCGCGGGCGCCGGACTTCCCTTCCACGCCGACGCCGCCGACCGGGCCTGAACGCCCGCCGCCCCGCCCAGACTTCCTGCCGACTTCAGACACACGACGAGAGTCCGCCGCCATGTACGAGCTGTCCCGGATCCGCCTCTACTCCATCGGCCCCGCCGGTGCGCGCTACGCCGACACCGTGCTCGACCTGCGTGGAGTGGGCAGCGCCGTGCCCGAACCCGCGCCCACCCAGGCGGAGTTCTTCGCGGACGAGCCGACCGGCCCGCCGCGCCGCCCCGCCCCTGCGGGGGTCCTCTTCCTGGAGAACGGCGGCGGTAAGTCCGTCCTGCTCAAGCTGATCTTCTCCGTGATGCTGCCGGGCCACCGCAACACCCTCGGTGGCGCCAGCTCCGGTGTGCTGCGCAAGTTCCTGCTCGCGGACGACTGCGGGCATGTGGCCCTGGAGTGGCAGCACACCCTCACCGGCGAGTGCGTCGTCGTCGGCAAGGTCAGCGAGTGGCGCGGGCGACAGGTCTCCAACGACCCGCGGAAGTTCGCCGAGGCCTGGTACTCCTTCCAGCCCGGCCCGGGGCTGAGCCTGGACAACCTGCCGGTCGCCGAGTCCACGGCCGTACGTCCCGTCGCCGAGGGCGCCTCCGGGGCGCAGGGCCGGCGCCGCACCATGAAGGGCTTCCGGGACGCACTGACCGACGCGGTCAAGGCGTACCCGCACCTCGAAGTGCACTGGGAAGAGATCCACGACCGCTGGAACGAACACCTCGGCGACCTGGGCCTCGACCCCGAACTCTTCCGTTACCAGCGCGAGATGAACGCCGACGAAGGCGAGGCCGCCGGCCTCTTCGCCGTCAAGAAGGACTCCGACTTCACCGATCTGCTCCTTCGCGCGGTCACCGATACCAGGGACACCGACGGGCTCGCCGACCTGGTGGGCGGCTTCGGGAACAAGCTGGGCCGACGCGCCGAGCTGATCGCCGAACGCGACTTCACCGCAGGCTCGGTCGACCTGCTCACCCGCATCGTCGAGGGCACCGAGACCAGGGCACGCGCGCGTGACGTGCACGCGGCCGCCGAGCGGCGCACCCGGGGCCTGGCCCGTCGCCTGTCCGCCCGCGCCGTCCAGGAGCGCGGCCGCGCCGCCGATCTCGCCCAGCAGGTCACCGCCGCCGCGCACACCGTCACCGAGGCCGAGCAGTCCCGCGGCCGCAGCGCCCTGATCGCCGCCGAACTCGCCTACCGCAACGCCTCGTTGGCGCTGTCCGCCGCCGAGAAGGCCGCCGCCGCCCAGAAGCGCGAGCTCGCCGACGCCCGCACCCTGCACTCCGCCTGGCAGGCCGCCGAGGCCGTGCTCAGGCACCGTGCCGCCGCCGACCGCTCCGCGCGCGTGGCCGTCGCCATCCGCGAGGCCGAGCGGGACGCGGCCCCCGCGCTCGCCGCCCGCGCCGAGGCCGCCGCCGACCTGGTACGCGCCCTGCACACGGCCGCCGAGGACGGCGAGCGGCTCGCCAACGAGGAGGAGGAGCGCTCCGCCGCCCTCCAGGAGGTCGGCGAGGCCGCGCACCACGACGCCACCATCGCCGCCACCGACGCCCAGCGCGCCCGCAGCGAGGTCGGCCACCTCAAGCAGCGTCTGGCCGAGGTCGAGCAGGAGACCACCGAGGCCGTCCGCGCGGGCTGGCTCGACGACACCGCACCCGACGCCGACCCGGCCCGCGCCGCCCTTGCCGCCAGCGACGCCGAGAAGACCGCGGTCGCCGCCTGGGACACGGCCCGTGACGCCTCGCGCGCGACGGCCGACCGCGCCAGGGAAGCCGCCGCGACCCAGGCCCGCGCCGAACTCACCGCGGCCCGCGCGGCCGACGCCGCGGATGCCGCGGATGCCGCCTACACGGCGGAGAACCGCACCGCCGAGGCCCTTGCCGCCGAACAGCGTCTCGCGGATCTGCTCAGCCTGCCGGGCACGGCGGACAGGGCGGGCGACGGGGGAGCCGGGGCCGTGCCCCAGCCGCGTACCGTCCGCACGGAATCCGCCCGCTCGGAATCCGACGGCCCCGTGACCCCGCCGCTGCGACCCGCCTCCGAAACCCCCCTCACCGGCGAGGAGTTGGACCGCTTCGCGGACGAGCTGCGGGAGGTTCTGGAGCAGGGCGTCAACACCGCCGAGCGCCAGCTGTTCGACCTGCGCACGGCGGCAGCGGACGACTCCCGCATCCTCGGCGCCCTCGGCGACGGCGGACTGCTCCCGCCCGGCCCGGACGTCCTGGCCACCGTCGAATACCTCGGCGAGCACGGCATCCCCGCCCTGCCCGGCTGGCGCTACCTCGCCCAGGCCGTCGACCCCGCCGACCACGCGCGTGTGCTCGCCGCCCGGCCCGAGCTCGTCGACGGCGTCGTCATCACCGACCCCGCCACGCACGCCCGCGCCCGCGAGGTGCTGACCGGCGCCGCCCTGCTGCCCCGCTCGACCGTGGCCGTCGGCACGGCCGCCGCACTCATCGCCCCGGCCCCGGCCGCCGAAGCGGGCGGCGACACGGACGTGTTCCTGGTCCCGCCGAACCCGGCCATGCACGACGAGCACGCCGCCGACGAGGAGCGCCAAGCCCTGCGCACCCGCGCCACCCGGCGCGACGAGGAGATCCGGGCCCTCGCCGCCCGCCTCGCGAAGGACCGCGAGCTCGCCGCCCGCCTCAGCTCCTGGCGCACCGGCTGCCCCGCCGGGCGCCTCGCCGAACTCGCCCGAGCCGCCGGTGCGGCCCGCGAGTTCGCCGAGGAGGCCGAGGCCGAGCTCACCGAGGCCCGCACCGCCCGCGCGGAGGCCGACGAGGCAGCCGCCGACGCCGCCCGCGTGCGCGACGAGCGCCAGGACGCCGCCCAGCGCGCCCGCCGCGTCGCCGACGCCCTGGCCGGCCTCGCCTTCCGGCTCAGGGAACGGGCCGGCTGGCAGGTCAAACTGCGCGAACTCGCCGACGACGCGGTCGAGTCGGAGGCCAGGGCGACCGCCTGCCTGGACCGGGCCCGCGCCGCCGACGAGGACCGCCGCGCCGCCCAGCGTGCCGCGGACGACGCCCGGCGTACGTCGCGCGCCCTGCGCGCCGAACGCGCGGAGGTCGCCGGCGCCCCCGACGACGTACCGGAAGAGGCCCCGGACTCCCCGGAGGCCGACGCTCCGAAGAAGACCCCGCTGCCCGCCCTGCGCGAGGCCTACCGCGCCGCGTCCCAGCTCTACGAGAAGGTCGGCGTCGGCGCCGACCTGCGGGCCGAGCAGGCCCGGGCCGAGAGCGACGACAGCGCCGCGCTCACCGAACTGGACCGGCTCAGCAACAAGGTGCGCACGCGCGCCGCCCAGCTCCTGGAAGGGCCGGACGGCGCCGACGGCCCGTCCCGGCAGGCCGCCGCGGCCCGCGCCGAGTCCCTGGTGCAGATGCTGGAGACCCGGGCGTCCACCGCCAGCGAGCAGCTCGGCCGACTGCGTGGCGAGGCCGAGCGGCACGCCCCCGAGGACGGCGAGGCGCACACCGAGCTCCCCGAGGAGCTCGTGCCCACGGACGCCGAGCACGCCCAGACGCTCCTGCGCACCGCCACCACCGAGCTCAACTCCCGTACGGAGGCGCTCGGTGTGGCCCGCGAGGCGCACGCCGAACTCCTGCACGCCCACCGCACCGCAGACGACGGCGCGGGCGGCTTCGACGAGACCGCGGCCCTCCTGCGCGACCTGCTCAGGGACCACCACTCCGGCGACGAGGCAGCGGCGACCGAGGAGCCCGAGCCCTACCCCGGCTCCCTGGAGGAGGCCCGGCAGTCCGCCGCCGAGACCCGCCGCTCCCTGCGGGGCTGCGCCGCCGAGCTCAGCACGGCCGAGGCGGCGGTGCGCGAGGCCAGTGACGTCCTCGTACGGCATGCCAACTCCACGCGCTACGAGCAGGTGCGCACCCCGGCCCGCCAGCAGATCCGCGAACTGCCCGCGTCCGCGCTGCCCGAGCACGCCAAGAAGTGGGCGGAGGCCTTCGCGCCCCGACTGCGCGTGCTCACCGACGAGTTGGAGCAGCTGGAGCGCAACCGGGACAGCATCGTCGACCGGCTGCGCGGCCTGGTCGAATCGGCGCTCGCCACGCTCAGGTCGGCGCAGCGGCTCTCCCGTCTTCCGGAGGGGCTCGGCGAGTGGTCGGGCCAGGAGTTCCTGCGGATCCGCTTCGAGGAGCCCGACCAGGCGACGCTCGCCGAGCGGCTCGGCGTGGTCGTGGACGAGGCCACCAAGGCGGCCCTGAAGAAGAATTCCGACATGAAGCGGGACGGAATGTCCTTGCTGTTGCGGGGAGTCCAGGCCGCCCTCGAACCCAAGGGCATCGCCGTCGAGATCCTGAAGCCGGACGCCGTGCTGCGCGCCGAGCGGGTCCCGGTCGGGCAGATGGGCGACGTCTTCTCCGGCGGCCAGCTGCTCACCGCTGCCATCGCCCTGTACTGCACGATGGCGGCGCTGCGGTCCAACGACCGGGGCCGCGACAAGCACCGGCACGCGGGCACGCTGTTCCTCGACAACCCGATCGGGCGCGCCAACGCCACGTATCTGCTGGAACTCCAGCGGGCCGTCGCCGACGCCCTCGGCGTCCAACTCCTCTACACGACGGGGCTGTTCGACACCACGGCGCTCGCCGAGTTCCCGCTGGTCATCCGGCTCAGGAACGACGCGGACCTCAGGGCGGGCCTGAAGTACATCAGCGTCGAGGAGCACCTGCGCCCCGGACTGCCGCAGGAGCACCCGGACGGCGAGACGGTGCACGGCGAGATCACGGCGACCCGCATGTTCAAGCGGCCCGCCGCGACCTCCGTCCCCGGACCCGCCTCCGACCCCGCCCCCTCGCCGGCTACGACGTGAGCGAGAGCCGTTCGGTCACCCATCGGTGGAATCCGCCGATGTGGTGCTCGGACGGCACGAGCACCCCGCCCTGCCGGTAGGCCCTGGAGCTCATCGCGGGCTGGGTGCGCTCGCAGGCCTCGAAGTCCTGCACGTTCACCCGGTGGAAGAGCTCTACGGACCGCGACAGGTCGACCCCGGAGGCCAGAACTTCGGGGGCGTACAGCCAGTCGCACTCGACGACCGTGCGGTCCTCGGACAGCGGGAACATCCGGTGCAGGATCACATGGTCCGGCACCAGGTTCACGAACACCGTCGGCTTCACGGTGATCGCGTAGTAGCGGCGGTCCTGCTCGTCGAGGAGGCCGTCGAGGCGCCCGAACCCGGCACTGCCGTCGACGGTGAAGCCCTTGACCCCCTCGCCGAACGCCGCGCCGTGGCCCACGAAGTACTGCGCGGCAAAGCCGTCCGCGAACTCCGGGAGCACATCGGTGAGTTCGGGATGGATGGTCGCGCAGTGATAGCACTCCATGAAGTTCTCGACGATCAGCTTCCAGTTGGCCTTCACGTCGTACGTGATGCGCTTGCCGAGCGCCAGATCCGTCGTGCGATAGCGGTCGAGGGACGCGACATCGCCCAGCCGCTCCACGGCCGCGCCGATCACCGTGTCCTCGAACGACGGCGGTTCGTCGGCCAGACAGAGCCAGGCATAGCCCAGCCATTCGCGCAGCTGGACCGGGCGCAGCCCGTACGCGCGGCGGTCCACGTCCGCCATGCTCGTCAGGTTGGGCGCGGCGATCAGCTTGCCGTCCAGGTCGTACGTCCACGCGTGGTACGGGCACTGCAGACTGCGCCGCACCTCGCCCGCCGCCTCGACGCACAGCCGGGCGCCGCGGTGCCGGCAGATGTTGAGGAAGGCCCGCAGTTCGCCGTGCCGGTTGCGGGTGACGACCACCGACTCACGGCCGATCTGCACGGTCCGGAACGCGCCCGGCTTGGCGAGGTCGTCGCAGCGTACGGCGCAGAACCAGAGCGATTCGAAGATCCGGTCCTGCTCCTGCCGGAAGATCCCCGGATCGGTGTAGAAGTGCCCCGGCAGTGTGGCGATCAGGCTCGGGTCGGGCGCCTGGGCGGGAGCCCCGGTGTGTCCGGCGGTCCCCGGAAGAGGGTCAGCCGTACCCGGAAGGGGTGCGGCCGTCCCCGGTATGTGCTGGGTCGTCATGAGCGACTGCCTCTCAGACGGGCGCGGCGCTCAGCCGGCTCGGGTCGAACAGCTCGATGGGGTGCGCGGTGGTGCCCTCGATCGCCAGATCGGCGAGGATCTCGCCGACCACCGGCACGAACTTGAAGCCGTGCCCGGAGAACCCGCAGGCCACGGTCACCGACGAGGGATGCGCCGGATGGCGCGCGATCACGAAGTGCTCGTCGGGCGTGGTCGAGTACATACAGGTCGACGCGGTCAGGAAGGAGCCCGGCAGCGTGGGAAGGAGCCGCGCGGACTGGGCCGCCATGGCATCGACCTCGTGGTCGTACACGGTCCGGTCGATGGTCTCCGGGGTGCAGATGCTGCCCTTGCGGAAGAAGGCGACCTTGGCGCCGCCGTCCGGCCCGTCGATGGCCGGGAAGCCGTAGATCTGGACGCCCTCGGTGTCCTCCCAGATGTAGATGGGATGCCGCTCCGGCAGGTAGGGGTCGACGCCGCCCGCCGGCTGGAACCAGTACATGATCTGCCGCTCGATGCTGAACGGAACCCCGAGGTCGTCGAGCAGCTGCGGCGCCCAGGCTCCCGGGCAGATCACCAACTGCCCGGCGGTGTACGTGTCTTCGGCCGTGTGCACCCGCACTCCGTCCCGGTACGGCTCCCACCGGGTCACCGGTTCCTCGAAGTGCAGCTCGGCCCCGGCCTGGGTCGCGAGCTGCAGCTGCGCCGCGACCGTGCTCTCCGGACGTACGAGCCCGGCACGCCGCTCGAAGAGCGCCACGTCCTCGTCGCCCGGGGTCAGGGTCGGAAAGCGCCGCCTGATCTCCCGCGCGTCCAGCATCTCGTGCGGCAGGTCCCACTGGGTGGCCGACTTCAGGGAGCCCGCGACCGTGCGGCTGTCGGGCCGCCCGAGCATCAGGCCCCCGCAGAGCGTGGCGACCTGTCGTCCGGTGTCCTCCTGCAGCCGCTCGTACAGCTCGAACGACCGAAGTAGCAGCGGCACATACGCGGGGTCCTCGAAGTACGACTGCCGTGTCACCCGCGATCCGCCGTGGCTGGACCCCCGGCTGTGCACCGGCCCGAACTTCTCCAGCCCGAGCACCCGCACGCCACGGGCCGCCAGCTGGTCCACGGCCGCGCTGCCCATGCCGCCGAGCCCGAGCACGATCACGTCATACGTCGCCGCCATGAGGCCTCCCTATCGCCGGATGCGGGTCATCTTGGGGTCGAACAGCGGCTCATCGGCGACCGTCGCAGGCACCTTCTCGCCGAAGTACTCGATGTGTACGCCGGTACCGGAGGGCAGCGCGGGCAGCCAGGCGTAGGCGACGCACCGGCCGAGCGTGTAGCCGTACGCGGCGCTGGTGACGTATCCGGAAGGGGTCCCACCGACGTACACGGGCTCCTTGCCGAGCACCACGGCGGCCGGATCGTCGAGCGTCAGGGCGGTCAACTTCCGCACCGGTTCGCCCAGTTCGACGAGCGCGTCCCGGCCGAGGAAGTCGCCCTTGTCCTTCCGCACGGCGAACCCGACACCCGCCTCGAACGGCGTGTGTTCACTCGTCATGTCCTGGCCCCAGGCCCGATAGCCCTTCTCCAGGCGCAGACTGTTGAACGCCGACCGCCCGGCCGCGACCACCCCGAGCTCCTGCCCCGCCTGCCACAGCGTGTCCCAGAGCCGCAGCCCCAGATCGGCGCTCGTGTAGAGCTCCCAGCCCAGCTCACCCACGTACGACAGCCGCAGAGCGGTGACCGGCACATGACCGATGTATGTCTCCTTGGCCCGGAAGTACCCGAACCCGGCGTGCGAGAAGTCGTCGCGCGTCAGCGGCTGCACCAACTCCCTTGCCAGCGGCCCCCATACGCCGACGCAGCAGGTCCCCGCCGTGATGTCGCGTACCTGCACGTCCTCGGGCGCGTGCCGCAGGAGCCGGTCCAGGTCGGTGGGCGAGTTGGCGCCCACCTGGAAGCGGTCCTTGCCGAGCCGGGCGACGGTCAGGTCGGAACGTATGCCTCCGCGCTCGTCGAGCAGCAGGGTGTACGTCACCGAACCCGGCTTCTTCGCCAGGTTGTTGGACGTCATGTACTGCAGGAAGCCGAGCGAGCCCGGCCCGCTGACCTCCAGGCGCCGCAGCGGCGTCATGTCGTACAGGGCGACCCGCTCCCGCGTGGCCTTCGCCTCGGCGGCGGCGATCGGCGACCAGTGGCGGGCCGACCAGGCGTCCCGGTCCGGCAGTTCGAGCCCGGCGGTCAGCGGGGCGTTGGCCTCGAACCAGTGCGGGCGCTCCCAGCCGCCGCCTTCGAGGCTGTACGCGCCGAGCTCGGCCTGGCGCGCGTGGAAGGGGCTGACCCGCAGGGGGCGGGGCCGGTCCATCGGTTGCAGGGGATGGATGACGTCGTACACCTCGATGAACTGCTGTGCGCCCCGCTCGGCGATGTAGGCGGGAGAGCGCTGGGCGTCCTCGAAGCGGGTGAGGTCGCACTCGTGGAGGTCGATGCCGGGGTCCCCGGTGGTCATCCACTCGGCGACGGCCCGCGCGACGCCCGCCGAGTGCGTCACCCACACCGCCTCCGCGAGCCAGAATCCGCGCAGGTCACGGGATTCGCCGAGGACCGGCATGCCATCCGGAGTGAAGGAGAAGACGCCGTTGAAGCCCTCGTCGACGTCGGCCCGGGCGAGATCCGGCATCAGCCAGGCGCAGTCTTCCCAGCTCGGTGCGAAGTCCTCCGGCGTGAAGGGAGCCGCCGAAGGCATTCGCGTCGGCATGACCGGTGCGTCGTCGTAGGCGGGCACGGCGAACGGGTCGACCGGCAGGGGCCGGTGGGCGTACGAGCCGATGCCGAGGCGGTCGTGGTGCTCGCGGAAGTACAGGTCGCGGTCCTGGAACCGGAGGATCGGGCGGGACGCCTCCCCGTCACCGGCGGGGAGTTGGGGCAGGGGCGAAGTCTTCGCGTACTGGTGGGCGAGGGGGAGCAGCGGCACGTCGACCCCGGCCATCCGGCCGATCACCGGGCCCCAGAATCCGGCCGCGGAGACCACGTGGTCGGCCGGGAAGGTGCCGCGGTCGGTGACGACGCCGGTGACACGGCCGTCCGACTGCTCGATGCCGGTCACGGTGTGCCGGTCGAGGAAGCGGGCGCCCCGCCCGCTGGCCCGCTCGATCTGGGCTCGGGAGGCTTCCACGGCTCGCGCGAGCCCGTCGTCCGGGGTGAGGAATCCGCCGAGCACCCGGGACTCGTCGAGCAACGGCCACAGCTCCTTGCAGCGCGCCGCGGTGATCAGCTCGCCCCGTACGCCCCAGGACGCGGCGAGCCCCGCCCTGCGGTGCAGATCGGCCCAGCGCTCGGGGGTGGTGGCCAGCTCCAGGCCGCCCACCTGCCGGAAGGCGCCGAGCCCGACGAACTTCTCGACGGTGTACGCGGCGAACTCGGTCAGCGTCTTCGACGGATTGGTCTGGAAGACGAGGCCGGGGGCGTGGGACGTGGAACCGCCGGGGGCCGGGAGCGGACCCTGCTCCAGGACCGTGACATCGGTCCAGCCGCGGGCGGTGAGCTCGTCGGCGAGGGAGCAGCCGACGATGCCGGCACCGATGACGACCACCCGGGGACCTGCGGTGTTTTCAGGCGTGCTGGACATACCCCTCCTCGTGCTGGTGGGGAGCAAGTGGCGTATGCGTGTATGAGGCGTATTGCCTTATGCGGTCGGCACGTTGGCGCGTCTTGCCTTACGAGGTCGGCACGTTGGCGCGCTCGGCGCCGATGGTGGTGTCCTCGCCGTGCCCGGTGCGGACGACGGTGTCCGCGGGCAGCGTCAGGAGGCGTCCGCGCACGGACGTCACGAGGGTGGGGCGGTCCGAGAAGGAGCGGCCGGTGGCGCCGGGGCCGCCGTGGAACAGGGTGTCGCCGGTGCAGACCGTGTTGAGGAAGGGCACATGGAGGGAGCAGCTGCCCCAGGTGTGGCCGGGCGTATGGATCACCTGGACCTCGATCCCGGCGACGTACAGCCGTTGTCCGTCGGCGAGTTCGCCGTCCGGCTTGCGGTCCGGGTGGACCGCGGTCCACAGCTGCAGATCCTGCGGGTGCAGCAGGACGGGCGCCCCGGTCAGGGCGGCCAGCTCGGCCGCCGCGCCGATGTGGTCGTCGTGGCCGTGCGTGCACACGATCGCGGTGACCCCGCGGCCGCCCACGGCCTGATGGATGGCGTGCGCGTCATGCGCCGCATCCACGATCAGCACCTCCTCGTCGTCACCGATCAGCCAGACGTTGTTGTCGACGTCGAAAGTCTCGCCGTCGAGGCTGAACGTCCCCGAGGTGACGACGCGTTCGATGCGCGCCCGGCCCGCCGTCGTCACAGGACGACCACCGAGCGGAGCACCTGGCCGTGGTGCATCTTCGTGAACGCCTGCTCCACCTGCTCGAGCGCGATCGTCTCCGAGACGAAGCCGCCGAGGTCGAGGCGGCCGCTCAGGTACTGGTCGATGAGGATGGGGAAGTCGCGGGTCGGCAGACAGTCCCCGTACCAGGACGACTTGACGGCGCCGCCGCGCGAGAAGACGTCGATCAGCGGGATCTCGATCTTCATCTCGGGGTCAGGAACGCCGACTTGGACCATGATCCCGGCGTGGTCGCGCATGTAGAAGGCCTGCTTGTACGTCTCCGGGCGGCCGACCGCGTCGATCGCGACGTCGACCCCGAAGCCGCCGGTCAGCTCGCGCACCGCCTCGATCGGGTCGGTGCCGCGCGAGTTGACGGTGTGGGTGGCGCCGAAGCGCTCGGCGCCCGCCAGCTTGGCGTTGTCGATGTCGATGGCGATGACCCGGCGGGCGCCGGCGAGGGAGGCTCCCGCGATCGCGGCGTTGCCGACGCCGCCGCAGCCGATGACGGCGACCGTGTCGCCGCGGGAGACCCCGCCGGTGTTCACCGCCGCGCCGTAGCCGGCCATCACGCCACAGCCGATGAGGCCGGCCGCCTCGGGGCGGGCCGCCGGGTCGACCTTCACGGCCTGGCCGGCCGCGACCAGGGTCTTCTCGGCGAAGGCGCCGATGCCGAGGGCGGGGGAGAGCGGGGTGCCGTCCAGGAGGGTCATGGGCTGGGTGGCGTTGAGCGAGTCGAAGCAGTACCAGGGGCGGCCGCGGCGACACGAACGACAGCGACCGCAGGGGGCGCGCCAGGCGAGCACCACGTAGTCGCCGGGTGCGAGGTCGGTGACTCCCTCGCCGACGGCCGCGATCGTGCCGGCCGCCTCATGGCCGAGCAGGAACGGGAACTCGTCGTTGATCGCGCCCTCGCGGTAGTGCAGATCGGTGTGGCAGACCCCGCAGGCCTGCACGTCCACCAGGACCTCGCCGGGGCCCGGGTCGGGGACGACGATCGTCTGCACCTCGACCGGCGCACCCTTCTTGGCCGCTACGACACCGCGGACCTCGTACGACACAATGCCCACCCCCTTCGAGAATGGCGAACCTACGGACGCTGCGAGCCTACGGCCGTCGGGCACCTACGGGTGCGGCGAACCATCGGGTGCTGCGAACCATCGGGTGTTGCGAACCATCGGGTGTTGCGCACTACACGCCGTGTTGCGCGATGAGAGACATAGTGGGAACGGCGGTGCCAGGCCGTCAAGAGGCCGTCGGGGACGCCGGGTTAAGCCTGGGTAAAAGGCGCACCGCCCTGGCCGGAATCCGTCCATCCGGTGCTCCGCCGGAACGTGCCCGGCGTCGTGCGTCCCCGCGTCCTCGACGATCCGTCAGAATCCGTACCCCATCCGCCGCGAGAGGTCCCCGGCGACCACCACCGCCCGCTCGGACAGCTGGTCGAGCCGGTCCTCGGTCAGCCGGTACACCGGCCCCGAGACGCTGATGGCCCCGATGACCTTGCCGTCGTGCGCCCGCACCGGCGCCGCCACGGCCGTCAGGCCCACCTCCAACTCCTCTCTGGCCTGGGCGTATCCGAGCTCCGTGACAGACTTCAGCTCGGTGCGCAGGGCCGCGGAGCCGGTCACCGTGTGCTCGGTGAAGCGGGGCAGGCTGCGCGCGAGCAGGCCCTCGCGCAGGGTGGTCGGCAGATGGGCGAGCAGGACCTTGCCGCTGGAGGTGGCGTGCAGCGGGGTGCGCCGGCCCAGCCAGTTCTGCGCGGTGACGGCGGACGGCCCGCGCGCCTGCATGATGTTGACCGCGGCATCGTCGTCCAGGACCGCGATGTTCACCGTCTCGCCCAGCTCGTCGGCGAGCTCCCGGCAGACCGGGGCACCCTCCTGGGATATGTCCAGGCGCACCGCGGCCGCCCCGGCCAGACGCAGAACTCCCGCGCCCAGAAAGTACTTTCCGCGATCCTGGGCCTGCCCCACCAGGCCGCGGTTCTCCAGCACGCCGAGCAGCCGGAACGCCGTCGAGCGGTGCACCTCCAGCGCGTCGGCGATCTCCGTGACGCCCGCTTCGCCCAGCTCGGCGAGGATTTCGAGGACGCTCACCGCGCGGTCCACGGACTGTACGGAGCTGCCGTTGTTGCGGGTGTTGCCGTTGCTGTCGCTCTTGCCAGTCATAGGTCAGTTCCCACCGCCTCAGGGGCCGGTCCGGGACGCATTGCCGGGAAGCGCTTGACGCGGCTCGCCTCCCGCCCGGATTCTGTTGCGTACAGCGCGCGTTGACGCGTCATACGCAACACGATGTTACCGAACGGTCGTGCATCCCGTCCTTTCGTGAATCCCGTACTGACACTGTCGTGATCCCGTACTGACACATCCCGTTCTGACACAGGGGGGCCTGTGATACCCGTCTGCCGTCTTGAAGACCTCCCCGAAGGCGAATCCGTCCGCCTCGACACCGCACCGCCGATCGCCGTGTTCAACGCCGACGGCGAGCTGTACGCCATCGACGACACCTGCACCCATCAGGACGCCTCGCTGTCCGAAGGCTGGCTGGAGGACTGTCAGGTCGAATGCCCGCTGCACGCCGCCTCATTCGACCTTCGCACGGGGCAGCCGACCTGCCTGCCCGCCCGCCGGCCCGTACGCACCCACCAGGTGGCCGTGATCGACGGCATGATCTGCGTCCGCCCGGCCGCCGAGGAGGGCAGCGCCGCATGAGAACGGTCACCGTGGTGGGCGCCTCGCTCGCGGGCCTGTACGCGGTGCGGGCCCTGCGCGCGCAGGGGTTCGACGGCCGGCTCGTCGTGATCGGCGCGGAGGGCCGGCTGCCGTACGACCGTCCGCCGCTGTCGAAGAGCTACCTCACGGGCCCGCCCGACGAGGAACAGGTGGCCCTGTGCGACCCGGAGGAGCTCGCCGACCTCGCTGCCGAGTGGCTTCTCGGCGTCCCCGCCCGCGGTCTGGACGCCCGCGCGCGGGACGTCGTCCTGGCCGACGGGCGTACCGTCCACACGGACGGCGTGGTCATCGCCACCGGGGCCCGTGCCCGGCCGCTGCCGGGCCCGCCCCTCGGCGGCGTACACCTGCTGCGCACGCTCGACGACGCCCGCGCCCTGCGGGACCGACTGCATGAAGGCGCCCGCCGGATCGTGGTGATCGGCGGCGGCTTCATCGGGGCCGAGACCGCCTCCTCGTGCGCCGCGCTCGGCCATGAGGTGACCGTGGTCGAGGCGGCGCGGCTGCCGCTGCTGCCCCAACTGGGCCCCGACATGGCCGAGTTCTGCGCCGGGCTGCACGAGCGGCGTGGGGTCCGCCTGCGCTGCGGCACCGGCGTGGCGGCGCTGCACGGCCCGCGCGAGGTCACTTCCGTGGAACTCGCGGACGGGGCCCGGCTGCCCGCCGACCTGGTCGTCGTGGGCATCGGGGCCGCGCCGAACACGGCCTGGCTGCAGGACTCCCCGCTCGCCGCACCGGACCTGGACCGGGGCGTCGCCTGCGATGCGGGCTGTGTCACCGCACTGGCGAACGTCGTCGCCGTCGGCGATGTGGCGAGGGTCGGCGGGGAGCGTGCCGAGCACTGGACCAGCGCCACCGAGCAGCCCGCCGTGGCCGTACGCAACCTCCTGGCCGGCCGTACCGTCGAGGCCGTGCGTGGTGTGCCGTACTTCTGGTCGGACCAGTACGGAGCCCGCATCCAGTTCGCGGGCCGCCGCCGACCCGGCGACGGCGTCCGCATCGCCGAGGGCTCCCCGGCCGAGGGCAGCCTCCTCGCCCGCTATGAGCGCGCGGGCCGTACGACCGCGGTGCTCGCGGTGGACCGGCCCCGGCCCTTCATGCGCGTACGCAGGGAACTGCGGGCGGGGGAGGCGGACATGGGGGTGTCGCAGGCGGCAGCCGCAAGCCTGTGACCGGACCCCGATCGGGCCCGTGATCGGGCCAGTGATCAGGCTTGCGAAAGGTGCCCGCCGGGAGCTGGCCGCGCCCGAGCCGTGGCCCGGGCCGCGCGGCGGGCCCTGCGGCGCTCCTTGCGGAGCCCGCGCGCCGTGCTGCTCGGCATCGACACCACGCCGTGCCGTTGGTTCCACACCTGCCGGGTGACCCACACGTCGAGCACGCCCCAGGTGGCCACGACCGTGCTGGCCACGCTGCTGAGGACCATGGGGAAGGCGAGCCACGACCCGGCCAGGGTGGACAGGAACGCCACCATCGCCTGGATCATGGTCAGCGCCACGATGATCACCGCTCGGACCGCGGCCGTACGCACCGGGTCGGGCAGCCGCCGCCGAAGAGCGGGTTCCTCGACCCACAACTGCCGCTCCCGGTCCCGTGGCTCCGCCGCGGGACCTCGCTGCCCCACTGACGGCACATGCTGCTCTGCCGACACCATCACCAAGTCACTCCCCGCCGCCTCACAGCCGACCGCCCCCGGTGCGCTCGCGCCCGACTCCTCAGTGACTGCCCGGCTTGCGCCGGTTTATTCCCCGCTCAACTGCGCCCAACTGCCATACCGGCCGACAACTGCCGTACTGGCAGGACGAATGGAGCGACCGAAAGATTCCCGGCGACCCAAGGGTGCGGGTGGGATTCCGGCCGTAAGTACGCACGTGCACGCACCTGCACACGCCTGCGCGCGCCCGCACGCATCGGCCCGCGCCCATTCGCCGGATTCGCCGCAAGAGGGCCTGTATTCACCCTCCATTGCCCCCTTCGGATTCCCCGAAGAGGCCTGATCTCCCACATCGTGCGCCCGTATCGACGAATTCCGGCCAACTGGACCCGCCGCATGGCGAGATGGCGCTCCGTGGCCTGTGCCACATACGAGGCGGCAATCTCCGATTAAGAGGGGACAACTCATGACGAGCCTTGCATGCTTCGGCCGAAAAGTGACCGGAGATGACCGGACGTGCCTTCGAGTTGCTCATGTGGCAGTAGTAGGCTCACGCCGTTTATTGACGTACCCCCGGTCACGGGGGGTGAGCTGGGGGAGGCCATGCGCTTTCGCGGGAAGTCCATCCGCCGGAAGATCGTGGCGTTGCTCCTGGTGCCGCTGCTTTCCCTGACCGCCATTTGGGGCGTTGCCACCGCCTTCACCTGGCGCGAGGCGGACCAATTGCTCGACGTGTCCTTCATCGTCGAAGAGGTCGGCTATCCGATCGAGGACCTGGTCCGGCTCATTCAGGAGGAACGCCGCCAGAGCGTCACCTACCTGGCCGACCCACGCGCCTCCGACGTACCCGACAAACTCCGCACCCAGCGCGCCGCCACCGATGAACTGGTGGACCACATCCGCGCCAATGCCGAAGACCCGGACGTCCGGGACGAGTTGACCGGTGACTCGGCGGCCAAGCTCGACTCGATCATCGAAGGGCTCGGCGAGGTCGATTCGCTGCGCCAGTCGGTCGATGCGGGCCCCAAGGCGATCACGGCCGCGCGGACCCTGGACCACTACAGCGACCTGATCGACCCCTGCTACAGCTTCCTGCTGACCCTGCACGGCCTGGACGACGTGGAGATGGACAAGCAGGGCCGCGCCCTGGTCGGCCTCGCCCGCGCCCGCGAGCTGCTCTCCCGCGAGGACGCGCTGGTCGGCGCCGCCCTGGTGTCCGACAACTTCGACATCGAGCAACTGCGGCTCGCCTCCGCCCTCGTGGCCCAGCGCCAGCTCCGCGTCGACATCAGCCTCGAAGTCCTGCCGACGGACGAGCGCGACCGCTACCAGCGCTATCTGCGCAGCCCCGCCACCACCCCGCTGCTCCAGGCCGAGGAGAGAGTCCTGGAGTCCGAGCCGGGCAAGCCGCGCGGCATCACCCCGGCACGCTGGGACAAGGCGGCGACCGATGTCCTGGACGACCTCGCCGAACTCAGCACAGCCGCGGGCGACCGCTATCAGGATCGGGTCCAGCCGCACGCCATCGGCGTCCTCCTCAAGGCGGCCGGAGCGGGCATCCTCGGCCTGTTCGCCCTGCTCTTCTCGCTGGGTCTGTCGGTACGCATCGGACGCGGCCTGGTCCGTGACCTGACCCGGCTGCGCAAGGACGCCCACGAGGTCTCCGGGGTCCGGCTGCCCAGCGTGATGCGCCGCCTCGCGGCCGGCGAGCAGGTCGACGTCGAGACCGAGGCACCCCGCCTCGAGTACGACAAGGACGAGATGGGCCAGGTCGGCCAGGCCCTCAACACCCTGCAACGGGCCGCCGTCGAGGCCGCCGTGAAGCAGGCCGGCATGCGGCGCGGCGTCTCCGAGGTCTTCGTCAACCTCGCCCGGCGCAGCCAGGTCCTGCTGCACAAGCAGCTCACGCTCCTCGACACCATGGAGCGCCGCACCGAGGACACCGAGGAGCTCGCGGACCTGTTCCGCCTGGACCACCTCACCACCCGCATGCGGCGGCACGCGGAGGGCCTGGTGATCCTCTCCGGCGCCTCCCCGTCCCGGCAGTGGCGCAAGCCCGTCCAGCTGATGGACGTCGTACGGGCCGCGGTCGCCGAGGTCGAGGACTACGAGCGCATCGAGGTCCGCCGGCTGCCCCGCATCGCCGTCACCGGGCCCGCCGTCGCCGACCTCACCCACCTCGCGGCCGAACTCCTGGAGAACGCCACGGTGTTCTCGCCCCCGCACACCGCGGTGCAGGTGCACGGCGAGCGGGTCGCCAACGGCTTCACCCTGGAGATCCACGACCGGGGCCTCGGCATGACGGCGGAGGCGCTGCTCGACGCCAATCTGCGGCTCGCGGAGACGCCCGAGTTCGAGCTGTCCGACACCGACCGGCTCGGCTTGTTCGTGGTCAGCCGGCTGGCCCAGCGGCAGAACGTCCGGGTCTCCCTGCAGCCGTCGCCGTACGGCGGTACCACCGCGGTCGTCTTCATCCCCGACGCCCTGCTCACCGAGGCCCCGGACACGGACGGCGCGGGCCTGCGGCTCGACGGCGTCGTCGACCCGCGCGGGCGCGAGGTGGCGGGCGAGAAGGCGGCGCAGCTGTCGCAGGTGCCGGTCGCCCTGCCGGGGCTTGCGGCGTCCGTCCTGGACGGGCCGGTCGAGCTGGAGGCGCCGGTCACCACGGGGCGCGGCGTGAGCAGGCTCGCCGGACTGGACGATCTGGGCGACCTCGACGACGCCGACAGCGAGCGCGGCGGCCTGTTCCGACCGCGCCGGCACATGCCCGAGGGCACCGGACCGCGCGGCGAGCACCAGCAGGCCCGCGACGCGGTCGGGGCGGAGGGTGAGTCGGCCCGGCCGGATCGCGCCGGACGGCTGGAGCCGTTGGGGCGCCCCGGAGGTCCCGTACGTTCCGTCGGCACGGGGCCGGAGCCGGGCGGCGCCGGCAGCGGCTCCGGACCGGTGCCGCTGCCCCGCCGCAGCCGGACGCCCAAGCTCGTGAGCTCGCACGGCAGGCCCGTACCGCAGACCCGGCCCCGCCCGGCAGCCGAGCCCGGCGAGCCCGCGCCCGGCCGCTCGCCCGCCTCGGAAGCCGGGCCCGCCGTGGACCCCGTACCGACCTCGCAGGCCGCCACCACGGCGGACTTCACGCGGGGCGACTCGCCGGACCGGACGGCCGCTGCGGCGGATCGCGGCATCGACGTGCCGACCGCGAACCTGCCCCGCCGGGTCCGCCAGGCCAGCCTGGCCCCGCAGTTGAAGGACGCGCAGGAGCGCGAGCCGGTGCGCGCGCAGGCTCCCGAGGAGCGTGACGCGGACGAGGTGCGCAGCCGGATGGCCTCGCTGCAGCGCGGCTGGCAGCGCGGTCGCAGGGACAACGGCGAGACCTCGCCGTCGACGGACACGGCCACCGCCTCGGCGGACATGGGCCTGGCCGACACGAGCCTGGCGGGCACGGGCCCGGCGGACACAGACCTGGCCGACACGGGCCCGGCGGACACGCTCCCGCATGCCGCTCCCGCACCGGAGGCCCCGCCCGCTTCCGACGGCCCCTTCGCGAGCCCTGCTCCCGACGCCACCACAGCAGATTCCGACGCCACCGACCCTGGCGCCGCCCCGGCCGAAACCGCAGACGCCGAAGCAGCCGCATCAGCCACGGAAGCCGAATCAGCCGCACAAGCTGAACAGGCCGACGAAGCTGAACAGGCCGACGAAGCCGAGCCAGCCGAACCGGCCGAAGAAATCACAGCACCACACCGCACCACACCGGAGGGGGACGGTCGATGACCGCACCACACACCACCCCAGGAACCGCAGGCCGCACCACCGGCGAGCTGAACTGGCTGCTCGACGACCTGGTCTCGCGCGTGGCCAGCATCCGCAAGGCGGTGGTGCTCTCCGGCGACGGCCTGCCCACCGGCCTCTCGCAGAACCTGAGCCGTGAGGACAGCGAGCACCTGGCCGCCGTGGCCTCCGGCTTCCACAGCCTTGCCAAGGGCGTCGGCCGGCACTTCGACGCGGGCCGGGTCCGGCAGACCGTCGTCGAGCTCGACGACGCCTTCCTGTTCGTCACGGCGGCCGGTGACGGCAGCTGCCTGGCGGTGCTCTCCGACGCGGACTCGGACGTCGGCCTGGTCGCCTACGAAATGACCTTGCTGGTCAAGCGGGTCGGCGCACATCTGGCCACCGCTCCGCGCACCGATCTGCCCGCCGGAGGGTAGTGAAATGGCATGACTGCTGAGGATGCCGCCGGCCAGACCGGGATATCCGGCAACGGGGCCCACTGGTTCGACGACGACGCCGGACCGGTGGTGCGCCCGTACGCCATGACGCGCGGCCGCACGACCAGCGCGGGCCAGCACCGCCTCGACCTGATCGCGGTGGTCGTCGCCCAGACGCACGCCGACGACCCGGAGGCGGACCAGACCCTCGCGCCCGAGCACGTCGACATAGTCGAACTGTGCCGCAGCGCCCCGCAGTCCGTCGCCGAACTGGCCTCGGAGCTCGACCTGCCCATCGGGGTCGTCCGGGTGCTCATCGGCGATCTCGTGGCCGACGAACTGGTGCACGTCACCCGCCCCGTCCCCCCGGCGGAACTGCCGGACGAGAGTATCCTGCGCGATGTGATCAGCGGTCTGCGCGCGCTCTGAGCAGCGGCGCCCGGACCGCCCGGCGACCGCCTGCGAGCAGGAGATCCCCGTGACAGGGACAGACGCGCGGACCACACCCGGCTGGCAGTTCTGGATCGACCGCGGCGGTACGTTCACGGACGTGGTGGCCCGCCGCCCGGACGGCCGCCTCGTCACCCACAAGCTCCTGTCCGAAAACCCCTCCCGCTACCGCGACTCCGCCGTGGCGGGCATCCGCGAACTCCTGAGCGGCGCACCCGGACCGAGCGGCGCACCCGGACCGGGCACGATCGAGGACGCCCGGATCGACGCAGTCCGCATGGGCACCACGGTCGCCACCAACGCCCTCCTGGAACGCAAGGGCGAACGCACCGCCCTCGTGATCACCCGCGGCTTCCGGGACGCCCTGCGCATCGCGTACCAGAACCGCCCGCACATCTTCGCCCGCGAGATCGTCCTCCCCGAACTCCTCTACGAGCGCGTCATCGAGGTCGACGAACGCCTCGCCGCCGACGGCACGGTCCTCACCCCGCCCGACCTCGACAGCCTCGCCGCGGAGCTCAAGAGCGTGTACGACGACGGGATCCGGGCCCTCGCCGTGGTCTGCATGCACAGCCATCTGCACCCCGGCCACGAGCAGGCCATCGGCAGGCTCGCCGCCCGCACCGGCTTCCCGCAGATCTCCCTCTCCAGCGAGGTCAGCCCGCTGATGAAGCTGGTCCCGCGCGGCGACACGGCGGTCGTGGACGCCTACCTCTCACCCGTTCTGCGCCGCTATGTGCACCAGGTCGCCGGCCAACTCCACGGCGTACGGCTGATGTTCATGCAGTCCAACGGCGGCCTGGCCGAGGCGAACCAGTTCCGCGGCAAGGACGCCATCCTGTCCGGCCCGGCCGGCGGGATCGTCGGCATGGCGCGCATGTCGCAGCGCGCGGGCTTCGACAAGGTCATCGGCTTCGACATGGGCGGCACCTCCACGGACGTCTCGCACTTCGCGGGAGAGTACGAACGGGTCTTCACCACACAGATCGCGGGCGTCCGGCTGCGCGCTCCCATGCTGGACATCCACACGGTCGCAGCGGGCGGCGGCTCCGTCCTGCACTTCGACGGCAGCCGCTACCGGGTCGGCCCCGACTCGGCGGGCGCGGCGCCCGGGCCCGCCTGCTACCGGGGCGGCGGCCCGCTCACCGTCACGGACGCCAATGTGATGCTCGGCCGCATCCAACCCGCCTATTTCCCCCGGGTGTTCGGCCCGGACGGCGACCAGCCCCTGGACGACGCCCTCGTACGCGGCCGCTTCACCGCCCTCGCCGCCGAGATCCGCGAGAGCACCGGCGACGACCGCACCCCCGAGCAGGTCGCCGAGGGCTATCTGCGCGTCGCCGTGGCCAACATCGCGGGCGCGATCAAGCGCATCTCGGTCCAGAAGGGCCACGACGTCACCCGCTACGCGCTCACCACCTTCGGCGGCGCGGGCGGCCAGCACGCCTGCGCGGTCGCCGACTCGCTGGGCATCCGTACCGTCCTCGTCCCGCCCATGGCGGGCGTCCTGTCCGCGCTCGGCATCGGTCTCGCCGATACGACGGCCATGCGCGAGCAGTCCGTCGAGGCGCCCCTGGAACCGGCGTCCATGCCCCGCGTCCAGGAGACCGCCGACGCCCTGGAGGAGGCGGCCCGCGCCGAACTCCTCGCCGAGGACGTGCCCGAGGACCGCATCGAGATCGCCCGCCGCGCCCAACTCCGTTACGACGGCACCGACACCGCCCTCACCGTGGCCCTCACTGACCCGAAGACGATGGCCGAGGAGTTCGAGGAGCACCACCGGGCCACGTACTCCTTCGCGCTCGACCGCCCGATCGTCGTCGAAGCCCTCTCCATCGAGGCGACGGGTGTCACCGACCCGCCCGACCTGACCGGACTTCGGCAACTACGCGCGCGTGGGGAGCGATCGCAGCACGCGCGGTTGCACACGGGCGGCACCTGGCACGACGTACCCCTGCACCGGCGCGAGGAACTGCCCCCGCGCGAGCGGATCGACGGCCCTGCCGTGATCACCGAGGCGAACGCCACCACGGTCGTCGACGACGGCTGGCAGGCGGCCATGAACGACGAGGGCCACCTGATCATGCACCGCACCGAGGCCCCCACCGGCCCCGAGGCGGACACGACGGCCGACCCGGTCCTCCTGGAGGTCTTCAACAACCTCTTCATGTCGATCGCCGAACAGATGGGCGCCCGCCTGGAGTCCACCGCCCAGTCGGTCAACATCAAGGAACGCCTCGACTTCTCCTGCGCCCTCTTCGACCCGGACGGCAACCTGGTCGCCAACGCGCCCCACATCCCCGTCCACCTGGGCTCGATGGGCACCAGCGTCAAGGAGGTCATCGACCGCCGCGCCTCGACCATGCGCCCAGGGGACGCGTACGCCGTCAACGACCCCTACCACGGCGGCACCCACCTCCCCGATGTCACCGTGATCACGCCCGTCTTCGACGCCGACGGCACCCGAATCCTCTTCTACGTCGCCTCCCGCGGCCACCACGCGGAGATCGGCGGCATCGCGCCCGGCTCCATGCCCGCGCACAGCCGCACCATCGACGAGGAGGGCATCCTCTTCGACAACTGGCTGCTCACCGAAGGCGGCCGCTTCCGCGAGCAGGAGACGTACGACCTCCTTACGGAGGCGCCCTTCCCGTCCCGCAACCCGGCCACCAACCTCGCCGATCTGCGCGCCCAGATCGCCGCCAACGCCAAGGGCGTCGAGGAGGTCGGCAAGATGATCGGCCACTTCGGGCTCGACGTCGTCCAGGCGTACATGAAGCACGTCCAGGACAACGCCGAGGACGCGGTACGCCGCGTCATCGACGCCCTCGACGACGGCGAGTACGCCTACGAGACCGATCTGGGCGCCACCATCAAGGTCCGCGTCACGGTCGACCGCGCCACCCGCAGCGCCACGATCGACTTCACCGGCACGTCCGCGCAGCTCCCCGGCAACTTCAACGCCCCCTACGCCGTGGTGAACGCGGCCGTCCTGTACGTCTTCCGCACCCTCGTCGCCGACGACATCCCGCTCAACGACGGCTGCCTGCGCCCCCTGAAGATCGTCGTCCCGCGCGGGTGCATGCTCGCGCCCGCACCACCCGCGGCCGTCGTCGCCGGCAACGTGGAGACGTCGCAGGCCATCACGGGCGCGATCTACGGCGCCCTGAAGGTCCAGGCGGAGGGCTCGGGCACGATGAACAACGTCACCTTCGGCAACGACCGCTTCCAGTACTACGAGACCGTGGCCTCCGGCTCCGGCGCGGGCGACGGCTTTCCCGGGGCGCCCGTCGTGCAGACCCACATGACCAACTCCCGTCTCACCGACCCCGAGATCCTGGAGTGGCGACTGCCCGTGCTCCTCGAGGAGTTCGAGGTACGCGCCCACAGCGGGGGAGCGGGCCGCTGGCCCGGCGGCGACGGCGCGGTGCGCCGCATCCGCTTCCTGGAGGCGATGACCGTGTCGACCCTGTCCGGGCACCGCAGGGTCGCGCCCTACGGCATGGCAGGCGGCCTGCCCGGGGCCCTCGGGGCCAACCGTGTGGAGCGTACGGACGGCACCGTCGTACGACTCGACGGCAGCGATTCCGTGGAGCTCGGCCCCGGCGACGTACTCGTCATCGAGACACCCGGAGGCGGCGGCTACGGCCGCGCGTCCCGGAGCCAGGGAACCGATCCGGCCACATCGGCCACCCCGAGTGAAGCGGAATCTCGCCGCCGCTAGAGTCTCTCCGGAACTCCCGCACGTCACACAGGTGTTCCGTACACACATCCGCACCACAGAGCGGTGAACCAGGAGTGGAGAGCCATGGTCCTCGGGCGCGCTGGACGCCGTAAGGCACCCGTCGAACCGGTCACCCTCAAGATCCTGGTGGCCGGCGGCTTCGGCGTCGGCAAGACGACGCTCGTCGGCGCGGTCAGCGAGATCAAGCCACTGCGCACCGAGGAGACGCTCAGCGAGGCAGGGAGGCCCGTCGACGATCTCCACGGCGTCGAGGCCAAGAACACCACCACCGTGGCCATGGACTTCGGGCGGATCACCCTGCGCGAGGACCTGGTGCTGTACCTCTTCGGCACGCCGGGACAGGACCGCTTCTGGTTCCTGTGGGACGAGTTGGCACAAGGCGCCCTCGGCGCCGTGGTCCTCGCCGACACCCGGCGGCTCGAGGACTGCTTCGCAGGCGTCGACTACTTCGAGCGGCGCGGCATCCCCTTCATGATCGCGGTCAACTGCTTCGACGGGGCCGACCGTTACCCCGAGGCCACCGTGCGCCAGGCGCTCGACCTGGACGAGGACGTGCCGGTGATGCTGTGCGACGCGCGGGAGCGCGAGTCCGTCAAGTCGGTCCTCATCACGGTGGTCCAGCACGCGATGGCCACGGCCGCGGCCGCCCGCGAGCCTGCGACCACCGGCTGACCTTCCTGAGGTACGGCAACGGCCCGTACCCCCGCCGACCGGGGTACGGGCCGCAGCTCTCGGGCGGGACGAAGGTCAGTCGCCGTCCTCCTGCCAGCCGAAGCTCTTCTCCACCGCCTTGCGCCAGTTGTGGTACTCGCGCTCCTGCTCCGCCTGTCCCATCTGCGGCGACCATTCGGCGTCCCGCTGCCAGTGGGTCTTCAGCTCGTCGGTGTCGTTCCACACGCCGGTCGCGAGCCCGGCCGCGTACGCCGCACCCAGACACGTCGTCTCGGACACCTTCGGCCGGACCACCGGCACGCCGAGGACATCCGCCTGGTGCTGCATCAGCAGATTGTTCTTGGTCATGCCGCCGTCGACCTTGAGCGTCGTGATGTGCACGCCCGAGTCCTGGTACATGGCGTCGACGACTTCGCGCGTCTGCCAGCTGGTCGCCTCCAGCACCGCGCGGGCGAGGTGCGCCTTGGTGACGTACCGCGTCAGACCGGTGATGACACCGCGGGCGTCCGAGCGCCAGTACGGCGCGAACAGGCCGGAGAACGCGGGGACGATGTACGCCCCGCCGTTGTCCTCGACGCTCGCCGCCAGTGGCTCGATCTCGTCGGCGCTGCGGATGATCCCGAGCTGGTCGCGGAACCACTGCACCAGAGCGCCGGTGATCGCTATGGAGCCCTCCAGGCAGTAGACCGGGGCCTCGCCGCCGATCTGGTAGCCCATGGTGGTGAGCAGCCCGTTCTTCGAGGGCACCGGACGGTTGCCGGTGTTGAGGAGCAGGAAGCTGCCGGTGCCGTACGTGTTCTTCGCCTGGCCGGTGTCGTAGCAGGCCTGCCCGAAGATCGCGGCCTGCTGGTCGCCGAGCGCCGAGGCGACCGGCACCCCGGAGAGCTGGCCGACCGCGTTGCCGTACACCTCGGCCGAGGACTTGATCTCCGGCAGGACCGCCTCGGGGACGTTCATGGCCGACAGGATCGACTGGTCCCATTGCAGGGTCTCGAGGTTCATCAGCATGGTGCGGCCCGCGTTGGTGACGTCCGTGACGTGGACGCCGCCCTGGGTGCCGCCCGTGAGGTTCCAGATCAGCCACGAGTCGATGGTGCCGAAGGCGATCTCGCCCCGCTCGGCGCGGCTGCGCAGGCCCGGCACGTTGTCCAGGAGCCAGGCCGCCTTGGGCCCGGAGAAGTAGCTGGCCAGCGGCAGACCGGTGGCGTCGCGGAAGCGGTCCTGGCCGTCCGTGCCGCCCAGCTCGTTGCAGAGGGCGGCGGTGCGGGTGTCCTGCCAGACGATCGCGTTGTGCACGGGCTTGCCGGTGGCGCGGTCCCAAAGGACCGTCGTCTCCCGCTGGTTGGTGATGCCGAGCGCGCTGAGCTGCTCGGCGCGCAGGCCCGCCTTGGCGAGGGCGCCGGCGACGACGGCCTGCACCTTGGACCAGATCTCGGTGGCGTCGTGCTCCACCCAGCCCGGCTTCGGGAAGATCTGGCGGTGCTCACGCTGGTCGACGGCGACGATCGCGCCGTCCTGGTTGAAGATGATGCAACGGCTCGAGGTGGTGCCCTGGTCGATGGCTGCGACGTATTTCTGATCCGGCATGGTGCTACCCCTTGTCAGAAGGCTGCGTCCGAAGGCGTCGCCCGCAAGCCGTGGCAGCGGGCGACGGGAACGGGCTCGTCAGAAGGCTGCGTTGAAGATGAGGCCCGCCAGGAGGCCGCCGACGAGCGGTCCGACCACCGGCACATAGGCGTAACCCCAGTCGGAACCGCCCTTGTTGGGGATGGGCAGCAGGGCGTGGGCGATGCGCGGGCCCAGGTCGCGGGCCGGGTTGATGGCGTAGCCCGTGGGTCCGCCGAGCGAGAGGCCGATGCCGACGACGAGTAGCGAGACCAGCAGGATGGAGATGCCGGAGCCGTAGATTCCGGCGTCCTGGCCCTGGATCTGGCCGATGCTGATGCCGTCGTTCTTGCCGAAGGCCAGGATCGGCAGGACGAGCCCGATCGTCGCGATGACCTCGGTCATCAGGTTGGCCACCGGGTTCCGGATCTCCGGACCGGTGGAGAAGATGCCGAGGGTGGGCAGCGCGGTCTCCGTGTCCTTGTTGGCCTGGAACTGCGCGTAGTAGACCAGCCAGGCCAGCACGGCACCGAGGATGGCGCCCACCATCTGGCCCAGGATGTAGAGCGGTACCTTGCTCCATTCCCCGGTGTCCACGGCGACGCCGACCGTCACCGCCGGGTTGAGGTGCCCGCCGGACAGCGGCGCGGCGGTGTAGGCGCCAGCCAGCACGCCGAAGCCCCAGCCGAAGGCGATGACGACCCACCCGGCGGCTTTCGCCTTCGAGAAGTTGAGAGTGACGGCGGCGCACACGCCGGCGCCGAACAGAATCAGAATGGCGGTGCCGATCAGCTCACCGACGAAAATGTCCCCATTGCTCATGGCGGCTCCTAGGCCCTCGCCCGAGGCTCTGCGCCCCGGTCCTCCGTGCAGGGTGCGTTCCATGGCTACGTCGGCCTGAGGCAGGGGTCTCCCGTACCCCGCCCGGCGTCCGTGACGAGCGTGCCGTCGCAGCCGAATCGCCCGTGGGGGATGGCCCGCTGACCGGAATACTGCCAAGTCCTGGCGCAGGCAGGGACCCTGAGCGGCGTGCTGCCGCGAGGTGCTGAGATGCGGCGATGCCGACTGACACCCGGAAGTGTTCACCGCTGGTGATGGAGCGTCAAGGTCGCGGACGGCACCGGTTAACCGGTGCCGTGCCCCGCCGCACCACACCCGGCACCGGCCGGCGCGCCCCCGGAACCACGCCTGATCTGGTGGCCCGGCATCCCCGCGCGCCCCAGCACCCAGCTGTCCCCGGGCAGCGATTTCGCGGCCTGCTTGAGCGGCGCGAGCCACGCCGCGGCCTGCCGGTGATCACTGACACTGCCCGGCGGACAGTCCACCGTGGCCAGCGACAGACTGACCGGGCGCCCGCCCGCCGACCACGGAGCGTCAAGCACCGCCCCGGCCAGCGGATCGAGCCCCGCCGGCTCCGCGAGCACCAGGAAGTCGTCGCCCCCGATGTGCCCGACCCGCGTCACCCCGGACGCCGCCCGCCGCAGGGCCTCGCCCACGCCCCGGATCAGCTCGTCGCCGGCCGCGAACCCCGCCACGTCGTTGACCTGCTTGAACCGGTCGACGTCCAGCCAGCTGAGCGCGAAGTGCCGCCCCTCGGCGATCCATTGGTCGACCTCACCGGTGATCGCGTCCGAACCGGGCAGCCTGGTCAGCGGATTGAGCCCGGCCGCCTCCTCCACCCGGCTCTCGGCCAGCGCCCGCACCAGATCGGCGAGCCGCACCACCCCCACGCACCGCCCGTCCCGGTCCACGACGGCCACGTCGTCGCCCGTACGGCTGCGCTCCCCGTCGGCCAGCACGTCGAGCACCTCCCACGCGGTGGCATCGACGCCGACCGTACGCGGACCGTCGGCGAGCTTCGCCGCGGGCCGGTCGGCGTACAGCGCATGCCCGTAACGCCCCGACAGCGACAGCAGAAACCGGTCCCGGTCCACCGCCCGCACCGGCACCCCCGCCGCATCGATGAGCAGCACCCCCGACACCTCGGCGGGCCCCATGAGCAGATCCCGCACCTGCCCGGCCGAGGCCCCCACCGGGAGCAGCGCCGCCGGCCGGACGAACTGCCGCACCGCGGGCCCCGACCGGGAGGCGGAAGTCCGCGCGGCATCGGACGCGGGAACGTACACATCGACCACGGGCCGCCGCGCCGGCGGCGCGAACAGATCCCCCTGGGCCAGCTGCGCCCCGGCCACCCGCGCCGCCGCACACTCCCGCTCGGTCTCCACGCCCTCCACGCAGAGCAGCGCCCCCGCCTGCTCGCACAGCGCCCGCATCGCGTGCACGGCGGGCAGCCGCGTCAGCAGCGAGGCATCGAGCTTGACCAGCTCCGGCGCGAGATCCACCAGGAGCCTGAGCGGCAGATCCCCGTCCCCGACCCCGTCCGCACAGATCCGGAACCCCTCGCCCCGCAGCGCCTCGACGGCTTCAAGAAGCGCTCGATGCGGTACGTGGGTGAACGGCGGGCCGAGATCGACGGTCACCTCCCACGGCAGTCGCCCCGCCTCCTTCACCGCGTCCCGCAGCGCGGCAAGTCCGCCCAGATCGGCGGCAGTTCCCGCGTGGACGTTCACGTGCAGGGGCAGCAGCGTCTCCTGCCGGGCGGCCGACCGCACCGCGAACGCCGCGAGCGCGCCGTCGAGTTCGGGGTCGCGCCGGGCCTCGGCGAGGATGTCGCCGTGCTCGGGACGGGCGAGTATCTCCAGCGCTGCCACGGTCCCGGTCGTCAGATTGACGACCGGTTGGAAGGCGAAGCGGAGAGAGTCCGTCCAGGCAGGCACGGCAGCATGATGGCCCCGGCGACAGGCGCCGGGGCCCAGTTCATGCGCTGTTCACGGAGACTTCCCGGGCGATCACGCCGAGTGAAATTCGGCCCTACGCTCCCACGTCGGGGTCGCCTCTACGTTGCCGCGTGGGCCCTCACCGTACGGCGATGACCGACGACCCGTGCCCGAACAGCCCCTGGTTCGCGGTGATCCCCACCCGGGCCCCCGCCACCTGCCGTTCGCCCGCGGTGCCGCGCAACTGCCAGGTCAGCTCGCACACTTGGGCAATGGCCTGGGCCGGCACCGCCTCACCGAAGGACGCGAGCCCGCCACTGCCGTTGACCGGGATCCGCCCGCCGAGCGCCGTGGCCCCCTCGCGCAGCAGCTTGGCGCCCTCGCCCTCGCCGCACAGCCCGAGGTCCTCGTACCACTGCAGCTCAAGCGCGGTCGACAGGTCGTACACCTCGGCAAGTGACAGCTCCTCGGGGCCGATCCCGGCCTCCTCGTACGCCGCGTGCGCGATCGACGAGCGGAACGTACGCCCAGAAGGCTCCACGGCGACCGCCGAGTCCGTGGCGATGTCCGGCAGGTCGAGCACGGTCTGCGGATAGGTCGGCGTGACGGTCGAAACGGCCCGGATCCGCACCGGGTCCGCCGCTCCGTGCCGGCGCGCGAAGTCCATGCTGGACAGCACCAGGGCGGCCGCGCCGTCCGAGGTCGCACAGATGTCGAGCAGCCGCAGCGGGTCGGCCACGACCGCGGAGGCCGCGACTTCGTCCGGGGTGACCGTCTTGCGGTAGCGGGCGTTGGGGTTGAGCGCCCCGGCCGCCGCGTTCTTCACCTTGACCTGCGCGAAGTCCTCCAGGGTGTCGCCGTGCAGCGCCATCCGCCGCCGCGCGTACAGCCCGAAGTACGCCGGGTTGGTGGCCCCGAGCACCCGGAAGCGCAGCCAGTCCGGATCGTCGGCGCGATCGCCGCCCGCGGGCCGGAAGAACCCCTTGGGCGCCGCGTCCGCGCCCACCACGAGCACCACGTCCGCGAGTCCCGAAAGGATCTGCGTACGCGCGGTGTTGATGGCCTGCGCCCCGGAGGCACAGGCCGCGTACACGCTGGTGACCCGCGCGCCCTGCCAGCCGAGCGCCTTGGCGAAGGTGGCGCCCGCGACGTAGCCCGGGTAGCCGCCGCGCACCGTGTCCGCCCCGACGATCGACTGCACGTCGCGCCAGTCCACCGCGGCGTCGGCCAGCGCGGCACGGGCCGCCTTGGTGCCGTACTCGACGAAACTGCGCCCCCATTTGCCCCAGGGGTGCATCGCCGCACCGAGGACCGCCACGTCCTGCACTTTCTGGGCCATCACTCACTCACCGGCTTCCAGTGCCAGGTCGTCCAGGTGGTCTCGGCATCCTCGTTGAGCACACCGGGGACGAGCTCGACCTCCATGCCGACCGCGAGGTCCGCCGTCGTGACGCCGGGGGCTCCCTGACCGAGCACGACCATGCGCTCGGCCTCGAGCTCCACCGCGACCAGGGCGTACGGCTCCCACTCCTGGTCCGGGTCGGAGACGTAGGGCGAGGGCGGCCGATAGCGCCCGTCGGTGTACGACCAGACGCGGCCGCTGCGCGACAGCGGGACCTCGGCGAGCTCGCTGCCCGCGCATCCCGGGTTGCGGCAGAAGGTATCCTCGCGGGGGAAGAAGACGGACCCGCAGTCGGCACACCGCGTGCCGAGCAGCCGGAAATCGGCCCCTTCCCCCGTCTCCTCGGTGAACCAATCGGCCACCACTGGTGTCCGCTTACGCGACAAGGCCCCTCCCCGGCACTGGATCTGACGGAACGTCAGAAGTGTGCCATGGAGGGGCCGCAGTCGACAGGCCGGGGGTTCACCGGTTCTCGGCGAGCCACTTCCCGGCGATCTCGGCCAGCTCGCTGTCGCGCCCGGCCAGCATCATCTTGATCATCTGGATGTCGCCGCGCAGCGACCAGGCCGGATGCCCGAAGGTCGCCGGGTTGTTCTTCTCGATGAAGAAGTGCGCGGGCCAGGCCGTGCCGTACCCGATCAACGGCAGTGCGGCGGCATAGCGCTTGCGCCCGCGCGCCAGGCCGTAGACGGTGACGGCGAGACCGGTCAGGGTGCCGGTGAGATGGACCCAGCGGGTCGCGGCCTTGGAGTGCATCGCGACGTAGTAGGGCCAGAATTCCTCGAATGAATCGAAAGTCCGCTCCATGAACGAAACCGTAATGCGTCAACGGAGAACCGGATACGGCCCAGTTGCGTCAGCGTAAGGGTGAGGGCGGCCGGGACCCACGGGGGTGGTCCCGGCCGCCCTCACCCTTGTGTCACTTCTCTACCTCTCCCTACTTCCCGGTCAGGGACCGTCGCGCCACCGGAAAGTCGAAGAAGGTGTCGGGGAACAGCTCGGGCTTGTGCGTGAAATGCCACCACTCCTCGGGCAGATTGACGAACCCGACCTCGGTCAGCGCATTGCGCAGCAGGTCACGGTTGGCACGCTGGACGCCGCCGATCCGCGGGTCGTCGGTGTGCGACAGCGTGTCGAAGCAGTCGAACCCGGTACCCATGTCGAGGGAGTTGTCCGGGAACCGCTCGCTCTGCGGCGCGTAGCAGGGGACCAGGGGCTCACCCGGCACGTACGGCCGCGTGGGCGCCGCCGGCAGCTTTACCACGGTCAGATCGACGGTCGAACCACGGCTGTGCCCGGACTTCGCGGCGATGTAACCGTCCTCGAACAACCTGGACTTGTCGACAAGGGGATAGAACTCCTGCTTCATCCGCTCGTCCTGGAGATCCTCCGCCCAGCGCACGAAGTGATCGACGGCCCGCTGCGGCCGGTAACAGTCGTACACCTTCAGCGAATAGCCCTTCCGCAGCAGCTTGCGCTGCGCACCGCGCAGGGCCTTCGCGGCCGGCTCGGTCAGGATGCACATCGGCTTGCGGTAGCCGTCGACGGTCTCGCCCACGAAGTTGTGCACCGTGGTGTAGCGCATCTCCTGGATGATCGTCGGGTCCACATCCCTGAGCGCCACGAACTCCTTGGGCGCTTTGGGCTCCGGCTTCGCCTGGGCGGCAGGCGCGGGCGCGACACCGACGGCGAGCAGGGTGGCGGCCGTGACGGCGAGGGTCCGCAGTGCGGCGGTGAGTCGTCTCATGGCCGCTGGGTCTACCAGTCAACCGCCCGCCGGGGAAGGGAGATCGGATACGGTCCGCGCGTGTCCTTGACGCCTGCGACGCCCTCTGCGCACCACAAGCACTCCCACTGCTCGACCTGCGGCGCGCCCTACGGGGACGCGACCGGCTGGCCCCGCACCTGCCAGGCCTGCGGCGACGTGGCCTACCGCAACCCCCTGCCGGTGGCCGTCGCGCTGCTGCCCGTCGCGTACGGCACCGGAAAGGACGTCTCCGGGGCGGATGGCACCGGAGCGGACAGCCCCGGCACGGCGGAGGGCGTCGGCCTGGTCGTCATCACCCGAACCATCGCCCCCGCCCGCGGCGCCGTCGCCCTGCCCGGCGGGTTCGTCGACCACCGTGAGGACTGGCGCCGCGCGGTCGTCCGCGAACTGCACGAGGAGACCGGCATCGAGGCCGCCATGGGCGACGTCCGCCTCGCCGACGCCCTCAGCTCGCCCGACGGCCACCTGCTCCTCTTCGGCCTCCTCCCACCGCGCACGGCGGGGGAGTTGCCCCCGCCCACGCCGACCGCCGAGACCGACGGCTGGCACGTCCTGCGCGCGCCCGGGCAGCTCGGCTTCCCCCTGCACACGATCGCCGTACGTCAGTGGTTCGCAGGCCGGTACGCGAACGTCGCGCGCTGAACCGCAGTGCGTACGCCGTCCCTCAGACGCTGAACCACAACTCGGGCCGCACCCAGTCGACCTTCGGCGGAGCAGGCGGCACCGTGCCGGTCCGCCGCGCGCCGAGCCGCCGGTAGAACTCCTCCGACGGGGGATGCGACACCACGCGCACCCCGTCGAGGCCGGCGGCCCGCGCCTCGCCGAGCATGTGCTCCACCAACTGCCGCCCGACTCCCAGCCCTTGCGCGTCGTCGGCCACGAACGCCAGGTCCAGCTCCGCCGGCTCGCACACCAGCGAGTAGAAGCCGAGCACCCGCCCGGCACCGTCCGCCGCGACGAAGACCAGATGCCGGGCCATGTACTCGGCCGTGACCGCGTAGCCCTCCAGGATCGAGGCGTACTGCCCCTGATATGCGCTCGACTTGAGCATGAGGGAGGTCAGGGTCTCGGCGTCGGCGGCCGTGGCACGCCGGATGACCGTGCCGATCAGTGCGCTGGGCGTGGTGCTGTTCATGCGGCCGAGCCTAGGCGGACCCACTGACAACGCCCCTCACGCACCGAGCCCGCGGTAACGCCCCTCACGCACCGCTGCCCTTCACGCACCGAGCCCGCGCACGGCCACCGGCACCTCGACCCCGACGGCCACGCCTTCCGCCCCTTCCTGGTCCCGCTCGACCACGACCCGGCCCTCGTGCCACCGCGAGGTGTACCGCTCGACGGGCGGCACCTCCCACCCGTCCCCGCCGTCCCGCACCACGAGCCCCGAGCCGGTACGCCCCCGCGCGGGCGCCCACACCTCCAGCTCGACCCCGCCGTCCGCACCCCGCACCGGCAGTACGGCCCCCGCGCGGGCGAGCACCGGAATGCGGGACAGCGGCGCATCCAACAGGACCTGCCCAGGACCCTCGTACGCCTGCCCCGTCACCGTGTCGTACCAGCGCCCCCGAGGCAGCCGCACCGCCCGCCGGTCGGAGCCACGCTCCAGGACCGGGGCCACCAGAAGCGCATCGCCCAACAGGAAGGCGTCCTCGCAGTCCCGCAGCGCCCGGTCCTCCGGCGCGCACCACCACAGGGGACGTACGTACGGGGCGCCGGTCCGGTGCGCCAGATGGGCCAGCGTCATCAGATACGGCCCCAGCCGGCGCCGCTCGTCGAGCGCCACGCGCGCGTGCTCGAGCACTTCGGGGCCGAACTCCCACGGCTCCCTGCGCCCGGCCCGCAGCGAGGCATGGGTGCGGAACAGCGGCAAGTAGGCGCCCAGTTGGAACCAGCGCAGATACAGCTCGGGCGACGGACTCCCGTCGAACCCGCCCACATCGGGCCCCGAGTACGGCACCCCGCACAGCCCGAGCCCCATCACCAGCGCCAGCGAGGCCCGCAGGCCCGGCCAGCCGGTCGCCACGTCACCGGACCAGGTCCCGCCGTAGCGCTGCATCCCGGCCCACCCGGAGCGCGAGAACTGAAAGGGCCGCTCGTCGGGGCGCAGCCGGCGCACCCCCTCGTACCCGGCCCGCGCCATGCACAGCCCGTACACGTTGTGCGCCTCGCGATGATCACCCCCGCGCCCTTCCAGATCGTGCCGCGCGGAACGGGGCAGCGTCGGCTCCCCGAAGGCCGCGAACGACACCGGCTCGTTCATGTCGTGCCAGAACCCGGCGAAGCCCTGCCCGAGCCGCTCCTCGTACAGCCCGCCCCACCACGTGCGCACCTTCGCCGCGGTGAAGTCCGGATAGACGGACTCCCCGGGCCACACCACGCCCCGCACCTGCCGCCCGCGCGCATCCCGCACGAACGCGTCGACCGCCCGCCCGGAGTCATACACAGCATTGCCCTGCTCACCCTTGACCGCAGGATCGACGATCGACACGAGGCGCACTCCGTCCTCGCCCAGATCGGCCGCCAGCCGCGGCAGCGCCGGATAGGCCTGGCGATCGACGGTGAACACCTGGTGGTCGTCGTAGTGATCGATGTCCAGATGCACCGCATCCAGCGGCAGTTCACGCTCCTTGTAGCCGGCGACGATCCGCCGGACCTCCTTCTCGCTGCCGAATCCCCACCGCGCGTGATGGTGACCGAGCGCCCACGCGGGCGGCACCGCCGGCGCCCCCGTCAGCGCCGTCCAGGCCTGCAGCACGCGCGGAGGAGTCCCCACCACGACCCAGCACCGCAGCGGCCCGCCGTCCATCCGCAGCTCGCTGCCGCCCGCCCGGTCGTGCCCCGACCCGGCACCCTCCTCGCCCTCGCGCAGCGTCACCGTCCCGTCCCAGGTGTTGTCGTGGAACACCAGATGGGTGCCCGCGTCGGCCACTACCAGCTGCACCGGCATGGTGATGTACAGCGGGTCGTCCCCGGGCTCGAAGGAACCGCCCGGATCGGTGTTCCACAACCGGTACTCGCCGTCCCGCAGCCTCGGCCCCCGCGCCCGCCCACCGAGCCCGAAGAACCGCGCGTCAGAGGCCACTTCGGACCGCTGCACCCACCTCGCGGGACCCCCGCCGACCGGCTCCCACCAGCGCGGCGGCAGTTCGCGCCGCAGCATCACACCACCGGGCGTACACACCTCCACCGCGCCGTGCCGCGAGATCACGACCATCACCCGCTCGGACACCACCCGCCAGCCGCCGTCCTTGTCCGGCTCCAGCTCGGCCCGCGGATCGGGCTCGGGACTCTGGTCGACCAGCGCGTAGGAGGGCGCGGGCCCGGCCCCGTCCCAGCCCCAGAACACCGCACCGCCCCCGGTGACCGACACCCGCAGCTCGGACTGCGCGAAGCGCACCACTCCACCGCCGGGCCCCGGCTCGACCCCCGTCACCGGCCCCGGCACACGGGCCCGTTCGGCACCCCGCGCGGGCAGCCCCGCCGAGTCCGCCCGCCGCCTGCGCCATGCCGAACGCACGGTCCGCAGCCCCTGAGCCGCTCCGATCACGCCGATCGCCTTCACGGCCTTAACCACCTTCACCGAACGCACCAGGTCACGACCGTCCATGCAGCTCACCCTGCCACTGCACGGCACGCGCGCGTAGGGCGTTCAACTGCCGTTCACCCGTGCCCGGCCCACATCTTCACGACCCGGACCATGTGAGGCCCACCCTGGTGCGGAAGTCGATCACGTGGCATCGTCCCTTCCAGCCACGTCACGCGCACACCCCCGCACGTGCGCGCGGCGACGCACACACCGCGTACAGCTTGGGAGCCGCCCCGTGTCCACCGCCGCACCGCAGCCCCTGTGGCAGCCCGACGACGCCCGCATCGCCGCCGCGCAGATCACCCGCTTCCAGGCCTGGGCGGCCGAGCGGTACGGCGCCCCCGCCGACGGCGGCTACGAGGCCCTGCACCGCTGGTCCGTGACCGAGCTCGACACCTTCTGGGAAGCGGTCGTCGCCTGGTTCGACATCCGCTTCTCCAGCCCGTACGAGCACGTCCTCGGCGACCGCTCCATGCCGGGCACCCAATGGTTCCAGGGCGCCACCGTCAACTACGCCGAGCACGCCCTGCGCACCGCGGCCGACCGCCCCGACGAGCCGGCCCTCCTGTACGTCGACGAGTCCCAGGAGCCACAGCCCGTCACCTGGTCAGAGCTCCGCAACCAGGTCGGCTCCCTCGCCGCCGAGCTCCGCACGCTCGGCGTCCGCCCCGGCGACCGCGTCAGCGGCTACCTCCCCAACATCCCCCAGTCCGTCGTCGCCCTCCTCGCCACCGCCGCCGTCGGCGCCGTCTGGACCTCCTGCGCCCCCGACTTCGGCGCCCGCAGCGTCCTGGACCGCTTCCAGCAGGTCGAGCCGGTCGTCCTCTTCACCGTCGACGGCTACCGCTACGGCGGAAAGGAACACGACCGCCGCGACACCGTCGCCGAACTCCGCGCCGAACTCCCCACCCTGCGCGCGGTGGTCCACATCCCGCTCCTCGGTACGGAGGCTCCCGAAGGCGCCCTGGAGTGGTCCGCCCTCACGTCCTCCGCCACCGACCCGGTCTTCGAGCAGGTGCCCTTCGACCACCCCCTGTGGGTCCTCTACTCCTCCGGCACCACCGGCCTGCCCAAGGCCATCGTGCAGTCGCAGGGCGGCATCCTCCTGGAGCACTTCAAACAGCTCGGCCTGCACTGCGACCTGGGGCCCGAGGACCGCTTCTTCTGGTACACCTCCACCGGCTGGATGATGTGGAACTTCCTCGTCTCCGGCCTCCTCACGGGCACCACCGTGATCCTGTACGACGGCAGCCCCGGCTACCCGGACACCGGCGCCCAGTGGCGCATCGCCGAACGCACCGGCGCCACCCTCTTCGGCACCTCCGCCGCGTACGTCATGGCCTGCCGCAAGGCCGACGTGCACCCCGCGCGGGACTTCGACCTCTCCCGCATCCAGTGCGTGGCCACCACCGGCTCTCCGCTCCCGCCCGACGGCTTCCGCTGGCTGCACGACGAGGTCCGCGACGACCTCTGGATCGCCTCGGTCAGCGGCGGCACCGACGTCTGCTCCTGCTTCGCCGGAGCCGTCCCGACGCTTCCGGTGTACGTCGGTGAACTCCAGGCCCCCTGCCTCGGCACCGACCTCCAGTCCTGGGACCCCCAGGGCAAGCCCCTCACCGACGAGGTCGGCGAGCTCGTCGTCACCAACCCCATGCCGTCCATGCCGATCCACTTCTGGAACGACCCCGACGGCGCCCGCTACCACGACAGCTACTTCGACACCTACCCCGGCGTCTGGCGGCACGGCGACTGGATCACCCTCACCTCACGCGGCTCCGTCGTCATCCACGGACGCTCGGACTCCACGCTCAACCGCCAGGGCGTGCGCATGGGCTCGGCCGACATCTACGAGGCCGTCGAACGCCTCCCCGAAATCCGCGAATCCCTCGTCATCGGCATCGAACAACCCGACGGCGGCTACTGGATGCCCCTGTTCGTCCACCTCGCCCCCGGCGCGGTCCTCGACGACGCCCTGCGCACCCGCATCAAGCAGGCGATCCGCGAACAACTCTCCCCACGCCACGTCCCCGACGAGATCATCGAGGCCCCCGGCGTCCCGCACACCCTCACCGGCAAGCGCATCGAGGTCCCGGTCAAGCGCCTCCTGCAGGGCACCCCGCTGGAGAAGGCCGTGAACCCGGGCTCGGTCGACAACCTCGAACTGCTGCGCTTCTACGCCGAGATCGCCCGCGAACGCTCCTGACGTCACGTTGTCAGTACCTCCCCCTACGCTGAGTGAGCACTGATCAACCGTGCTGCACAGGGGGAACGATGGCGCGCACCAAACCGACCACCATGCGACGCGTCCTGCGCCGTGAAGTCGCCGGAACCATCGGCCTGTTGGCCGACTCCGAGGACTTCACGGCGATGCGCCGCTACCGCACCTTCACATTCGACGACCACACCGCCTATCTGCACGAGGTCGAAGGCCTCCTCAGATCCCTCGCCGCCGAGGGCCGCCACACGACAGTCGCGCTCTTCGACCCGGAGGACTACGCGGAGTTCTGCACCGACCTCGCCCTCGACCCGGACACCCCGGCCGTCCGCGCCCGCTACACCGCCCAACTCGCGGCCGACGGCCCGACCGTCCCCTACGACGGCCGACCCCTGAGCGCCCTCGTCCCCGACCTCATCGACGAAGCCGTCCGACAGTCCACGTGGGAGTACGCCCAGACCCTCCTCGCCGGCATCGGAGCATGCGCGGACTGCGGCGAGGACATCGGCAGAGCCGCCTTCGCCCGCGCCGCACATCTGCTCAGCCGGGTGCTCGACGCCGCCGCCGAGGGCAGCCACCACCTCGTGTGCAGCATCTCCATCGACTCCGAAGCCCTCCTCGCGGCCCTGCACGTCGACAGTTCCGCACCGGGACGTGTGCAACTGGACGAGACCGAGGCCCTGGAGTTCACGACGGTCCTCGCAGCCGGCATCGCCACCTCCCGCCCCGGCGGCATGGTCCTGCGCACGAACCGACCCGACGCCCCGGACACGGTCTACGGCTGGCGACTCACCGGCGACCGACTGGACGCCTTGACGGCAGCCGAAGTCTTCGACGCCTACTGCACCGACAGCCAGACCGGCGACCTGGTCTCACCCGAGCCCGGCGTCGAGTACTGCACCCCACCCGACCTCGGCCCGGACGAGGAGGACCACCGGCACTGAAACGCCCGAGGGGCGTCCCACCACACGGGTGGAACGCCCCTCGGGAACAGCTCGGCTCACTCGCCGGACAGCACCGCCTGCGCGGCCGCCCGCGCCTCGTCGGCGGTGTCCGCAGCACGCGCCGCGGCGGCGGCACGCTCGCACTGGGCGAGCGTGTACTTGGCCAGCGTGGCCCGTACGTACGGAATCGACGCCGCACCCATGGACAGGGAGGTGATACCAAGACCGGTCAGCACACAGGCGAGCAGCGGGTCGGACGCGGCCTCACCGCACACGCCACAGCTCTTGCCCTCGGCCTTGGCGGCGTCGGCGGACATCGCCACCAGGTCGAGCAGCGCCGGCTGCCACGGGTCCTGCAGCCGCGACACCGCACCGACCTGACGGTCGGCGGCAAAGGTGTACTGGGCCAGGTCGTTGGTCCCGAGAGACAGGAACTCGACCTCCTGCAGGATCGAACGAGCACGCAGCGCGGCGGACGGAATCTCCACCATCGCGCCGAACTTCGCCTTCAGCCCTGCCTCACGGCAGGCATCGGCGAACGCCTTGGCATCGATCCGGTCGGCCACCATCGGGGCCATGACCTCGAGATAGACCGGCAGCCCCTCGGCGGCCTTGGCCAGCGCGGTCAGCTGCGTACGCATGACCTCGGGGTGCTCGAGCAGCGAGCGCAGCCCACGCACGCCGAGCGCCGGGTTCGGCTCATCGGCGGGCGTCAGGAAGTCCAGCGGCTTGTCGGCACCGGCATCCAGCGCACGCACGACGACCCGGCCCTCGGGGAAGGCCTCGAGCACCTTGCGGTACGACTCGATCTGCTTCTCCTCAGACGGCGCCTGCTTGCTGTCGTCCAGGAAGAGGAACTCCGTACGGAACAGACCGACGCCCTCGGCACCCGCCTCGACGGCGGCCGGCACGTCGCCGGGACCACCCACGTTGGCGAGCAGCGGCACCTTGTGACCGTCGGAGGTCGCACCGGGCCCGGACGACGCGGAGAGCGCAGCCTTGCGCTCCTCCGCGGCCTTGGCCAGCTCGGCACGCTTCTCGGCACTCGGGTCCACATAGATGTCACCGGTACTGCCGTCCACCGCGACCACGGTGCCCTCGGCGATCTCACCGGCACCGGGCAGCGCCACCACAGCAGGCACCCCCAGCGCTCGCGCGAGAATCGCGCTGTGGCTGGTCGGCCCGCCTTCCTCGGTCACGAACCCGAGGACGAGCGCGGGGTCGAGCAGCGCCGTGTCGGCGGGGGCAAGATCCCGCGCGATCAGCACGTACGGCTCGTCGCTGTCCGGCACACCGGGCATCGGCACACCGAGCAGCCGCGCCACGATCCGGTTCCGCACGTCATCGAGGTCGGCAACGCGCCCGGCCATGTACTCACCGGCACCGGCCAGCAGCTCGCGATAGTGCGAGAACGCGTCGTAGATACCGCGCTCAGCGGTGCTGCCGACAGCGACCCGACGGTCCACATCAGCCATGAGCTCCGGGTCCTGAGCGATCATCGCCTGGGCCTCGAGCACGTGCTGAGCCTCGCCACCAGCCAGATTGCCGCGCGCAATCAGGTCTGCCGCCACAGCTTCCACGGCCTGGCGAGCACGCCCCTGTTCGCGCTCAGCCTCCTCCGCGGGAATCTGCTTGGCCGGCGGCTCCAAGACCGCCGTCCCCATGTGCCGAACCTCGCCGATCGCCACACCGTGGCTCACGCCGACGCCTCGCAGCGTTGTCTCCATTTACCCGTCTCCGATAGATGCGACGGACCATGCCGCCGCGATGGAAGTCGTACCTGCCGCCGCCCAATGCGGCGCTGACGTCACTGCCAGCTGAAGAGCTCGTCGCCCGCCCTCACGTCGCCGTCCTCGACGACGCCGGACAGGGCCTCGGCCGTGGCCTCGAGCGCCACGATCGGGCACACCGGGGACTTCCCGGCCGCCTCGACGGCAGCGGGGTCCCACCGGATCACGGCCTGGCCGCGCTGCACGGTGTCACCCTTGTTGACGAGCAGCTCGAAGCCCTCGCCGTTGAGCTGAACGGTGTCGATACCAAGGTGCGTCAGCACACCGTGCCCCTGGTCGTCTACGACGACATAGGCATGCGGGTGAAGCGAGACAACGATGCCGGCGACGGGAGCAACGGCTTCCGAAGGCTCACGCGCGGGATCAATTGCCGTACCGGGACCAACCATCGCTCCGGAGAACACCGGGTCGGGCACAGCAGTGAGCCCGATGGCACGTCCGGGGAGTGGGGCCGTCACGGTCGTCATGGGGAGCCTCCCAGGGGGTGGAGAGTCATAAGCGCCGTCACTGCCTGTCCTGGACGACGCACTGTTCAGAAGGGTAAGTCATAAGAAGTCCCGGTTCCGCACAACTGGTCCCAGTTGACAGACGTAGCGACGCACCACAAACGATTTGCGTCCGCTCCGCACGGCATGTACTGTCGTACTCCTGCCTGAGACCGCACGGCGCACTAGCGCGAGGTCTCGGCGGCATCCATCAGATCGATCCTATCTCCGGATCTGGGTTCTGCATGTTCGCAGAGACTTGGTCAGGGAGACGGAAATGGCCTGATAGAGTCAGCACCGCTGGAAAGGGAAAGCGCGAAAGCGAATCCCTGAAAAGCACCGAGGAAATCAGGCCCGAAAGCGTCTGATAGAGTCGGAAAGGCAAGACCGAAGGGAAGCGCCCGGAGGAAAGCCCGAGAGGGTGAGTACAAAGGAAGCGTCCGTTCCTTGAGAACTCAACAGCGTGCCAAAAATCAACGCCAGATATGTTGATACCCCGTCCACGGCCAATCTTGGCTGGGGATGAGGTTCCTTTGAAAAAGTCCTGCCGATCTACACCGGTTGGTAGGCAAACACAGCGAGGACGCTGTGAACGACCGGGACTATTCCTCCTGGTTGTTCCGCTCTCGTGGTGTCATCCCGATTACGGGAAAACATTCACGGAGAGTTTGATCCTGGCTCAGGACGAACGCTGGCGGCGTGCTTAACACATGCAAGTCGAACGATGAAGCCCTTCGGGGTGGATTAGTGGCGAACGGGTGAGTAACACGTGGGCAATCTGCCCTTCACTCTGGGACAAGCCCTGGAAACGGGGTCTAATACCGGATAACACTCCTTGCCTCCTGGCAGGGAGTTAAAAGCTCCGGCGGTGAAGGATGAGCCCGCGGCCTATCAGCTTGTTGGTGAGGTAATGGCTCACCAAGGCGACGACGGGTAGCCGGCCTGAGAGGGCGACCGGCCACACTGGGACTGAGACACGGCCCAGACTCCTACGGGAGGCAGCAGTGGGGAATATTGCACAATGGGCGAAAGCCTGATGCAGCGACGCCGCGTGAGGGATGACGGCCTTCGGGTTGTAAACCTCTTTCAGCAGGGAAGAAGCGAAAGTGACGGTACCTGCAGAAGAAGCGCCGGCTAACTACGTGCCAGCAGCCGCGGTAATACGTAGGGCGCAAGCGTTGTCCGGAATTATTGGGCGTAAAGAGCTCGTAGGCGGCTTGTCACGTCGGGTGTGAAAGACCGGGGCTTAACCCCGGTTCTGCATTCGATACGGGCTAGCTAGAGTGTGGTAGGGGAGATCGGAATTCCTGGTGTAGCGGTGAAATGCGCAGATATCAGGAGGAACACCGGTGGCGAAGGCGGATCTCTGGGCCATTACTGACGCTGAGGAGCGAAAGCGTGGGGAGCGAACAGGATTAGATACCCTGGTAGTCCACGCCGTAAACGGTGGGAACTAGGTGTTGGCGACATTCCACGTCGTCGGTGCCGCAGCTAACGCATTAAGTTCCCCGCCTGGGGAGTACGGCCGCAAGGCTAAAACTCAAAGGAATTGACGGGGGCCCGCACAAGCAGCGGAGCATGTGGCTTAATTCGACGCAACGCGAAGAACCTTACCAAGGCTTGACATATACCGGAAAGCATTAGAGATAGTGCCCCCCTTGTGGTCGGTATACAGGTGGTGCATGGCTGTCGTCAGCTCGTGTCGTGAGATGTTGGGTTAAGTCCCGCAACGAGCGCAACCCTTGTCCTGTGTTGCCAGCATGCCCTTCGGGGTGATGGGGACTCACAGGAGACCGCCGGGGTCAACTCGGAGGAAGGTGGGGACGACGTCAAGTCATCATGCCCCTTATGTCTTGGGCTGCACACGTGCTACAATGGCCGGTACAATGAGCTGCGAAACCGCAAGGTGGAGCGAATCTCAAAAAGCCGGTCTCAGTTCGGATTGGGGTCTGCAACTCGACCCCATGAAGTCGGAGTTGCTAGTAATCGCAGATCAGCATTGCTGCGGTGAATACGTTCCCGGGCCTTGTACACACCGCCCGTCACGTCACGAAAGTCGGTAACACCCGAAGCCGGTGGCCCAACCCCTTGTGGGAGGGAGCTGTCGAAGGTGGGACTGGCGATTGGGACGAAGTCGTAACAAGGTAGCCGTACCGGAAGGTGCGGCTGGATCACCTCCTTTCTAAGGAGCATCTAGGCCGCCAAGCTTGCTTGGTGGTCCAGGGCCATTACGTCGGCACACGTTCGACGGTGGTTGCTCATGGGTGGAACGTTGATTATTCGGCACACTTGACCTGCTCTGGTCGCAAGTACTGCTTCGGCGTGGAAAGCGAGAGGAACAGGCAAGGAGTGTCGGGCACGCTGTTGGGTATCTGAAGTAACGGCCGTATGGCTGTCTTCAGTGCCGGCCCCGGTGAAGCACCGCGTAAGTGGTGTGTGACGGGTGGTTGGTCGTTGTTTGAGAACTACACAGTGGACGCGAGCATCTGTGGCCAAGTTTTTAAGGGCGCACGGTGGATGCCTTGGCACCAGGAACCGATGAAGGACGTGGGAGGCCACGATAGTCCCCGGGGAGTCGTCAACCAGACTTTGATCCGGGGGTTTCCGAATGGGGAAACCCGGCAGTCGTCATGGACTGTCACCCATGCCTGAACACATAGGGCATGTGGAGGGAACGAGGGGAAGTGAAACATCTCAGTACCCTCAGGAAGAGAAAACAACCGTGATTCCGGGAGTAGTGGCGAGCGAAACCGGATGAGGCCAAACCGTATGCGTGTGAGACCCGGCAGGGGTTGCGCATGCGGGGTTGTGGGATCTCTCTTTCACAGTCTGCCGGCTGTGAGACGAGTCAGAAACCGTTGATGTAGACGAAGGACATGCGAAAGGTCCGGCGTAGAGGGTAAGACCCCCGTAGTCGAAACGTCAACGGCTCGTTTGAGAGACACCCAAGTAGCACGGGGCCCGAGAAATCCCGTGTGAATCTGGCGGGACCACCCGCTAAGCCTAAATATTCCCTGGTGACCGATAGCGGATAGTACCGTGAGGGAATGGTGAAAAGTACCGCGGGAGCGGAGTGAAATAGTACCTGAAACCGTGTGCCTACAAGCCGTGGGAGCGTCGCTGGCAGCACTTGTGCTGTCAGTCGTGACTGCGTGCCTTTTGAAGAATGAGCCTGCGAGTTAGCGGTGTGTAGCGAGGTTAACCCGTGTGGGGAAGCCGTAGCGAAAGCGAGTCCGAATAGGGCGATTGAGTTGCACGCTCTAGACCCGAAGCGGAGTGATCTAGCCATGGGCAGGTTGAAGCGGCTGTAAGAGGTCGTGGAGGACCGAACCCACCAGGGTTGAAAACCTGGGGGATGACCTGTGGTTAGGGGTGAAAGGCCAATCAAACTCCGTGATAGCTGGTTCTCCCCGAAATGCATTTAGGTGCAGCGTCACGTGTTTCTTGCCGGAGGTAGAGCACTGGATAGGCGATGGGCCCTACCGGGTTACTGACCTTAGCCAAACTCCGAATGCCGGTAAGTGAGAGCGTGGCAGTGAGACTGTGGGGGATAAGCTCCATGGTCGAGAGGGAAACAGCCCAGAGCATCGACTAAGGCCCCTAAGCGTACGCTAAGTGGGAAAGGATGTGGAGTCGCAGAGACAACCAGGAGGTTGGCTTAGAAGCAGCCACCCTTGAAAGAGTGCGTAATAGCTCACTGGTCTAGTGATTCCGCGCCGACAATGTAGCGGGGCTCAAGCGTACCGCCGAAGTCGTGTCATTCCAGCAATAGGGCCAACGCCCGCTGGGATGGGTAGGGGAGCGTCGTGTGCCGGGTGAAGCAGCCGCGGAAGCGAGTTGTGGACGGTTCACGAGTGAGAATGCAGGCATGAGTAGCGATACACACGTGAGAAACGTGTGCGCCGATTGACTAAGGGTTCCTGGGTCAAGCTGATCTGCCCAGGGTAAGTCGGGACCTAAGGCGAGGCCGACAGGCGTAGTCGATGGACAACCGGTTGATATTCCGGTACCCGCTTTGAAACGCCCAATACTGAATCAGGCGATGCTAAGTCCGTGAAGCCGTTCCGGACCCTTCGGGGAAAGGAAAGTGGTGGAGCCGACGAACCAGACTTGTAGTAGGTAAGCGATGGGGTGACGCAGGAAGGTAGTCCAGCCCGGGCGGTGGTAGTCCCGGGGTAAGGGTGTAGCCCGTCATCTAGGCAAATCCGGATGACATATAAGGGTGAGACCTGATGCCGAGCCGATTGTGGTGAAGTGGATGATCCTATGCTGTCGAGAAAAGCCTCTAGCGAGTTTCATGGCGGCCCGTACCCTAAACCGACTCAGGTGGTCAGGTAGAGAATACCGAGGCGTTCGGGTGAACTATGGTTAAGGAACTCGGCAAAATGCCCCCGTAACTTCGGGAGAAGGGGGGCCATCACTGGTGAAGGAACTTGCTTCCTGAGCTGGGGGTGGCCGCAGAGACCAGCGAGAAGCGACTGTTTACTAAAAACACAGGTCCGTGCGAAGCCGTAAGGCGATGTATACGGACTGACGCCTGCCCGGTGCTGGAACGTTAAGGGGACCGGTTAGTGCACTTTCGGGTGTGCGAAGCTGAGAACTTAAGCGCCAGTAAACGGCGGTGGTAACTATAACCATCCTAAGGTAGCGAAATTCCTTGTCGGGTAAGTTCCGACCTGCACGAATGGCGTAACGACTTCTCGACTGTCTCAACCATAGGCCCGGTGAAATTGCACTACGAGTAAAGATGCTCGTTTCGCGCAGCAGGACGGAAAGACCCCGGGACCTTTACTACAGTTTGATATTGGTGTTCGGTTCGGCTTGTGTAGGATAGGTGGGAGACTTTGAACCTTGGACGCCAGTTCAGGGGGAGTCGTCGTTGAAATACCACTCTGGTCGTGCTGGATGTCTAACCTGGGTCCGTGATCCGGATCAGGGACAGTGTCTGATGGGTAGTTTAACTGGGGCGGTTGCCTCCCAAAGAGTAACGGAGGCGCCCAAAGGTTCCCTCAGCCTGGTTGGCAATCAGGTGTTGAGTGTAAGTGCACAAGGGAGCTTGACTGTGAGACCGACGGGTCGAGCAGGGACGAAAGTCGGGACTAGTGATCCGGCGGTGGCTTGTGGAAGCGCCGTCGCTCAACGGATAAAAGGTACCCCGGGGATAACAGGCTGATCTTCCCCAAGAGTCCATATCGACGGGATGGTTTGGCACCTCGATGTCGGCTCGTCGCATCCTGGGGCTGGAGTCGGTCCCAAGGGTTGGGCTGTTCGCCCATTAAAGCGGTACGCGAGCTGGGTTTAGAACGTCGTGAGACAGTTCGGTCCCTATCCGCTGTGCGCGTAGGAATATTGAGAAGGGCTGTCCCTAGTACGAGAGGACCGGGACGGACGAACCTCTGGTGTGCCAGTTGTCCTGCCAAGGGCATGGCTGGTTGGCTACGTTCGGAAAGGATAACCGCTGAAAGCATCTAAGCGGGAAGCCTGCTTCAAGATGAGTATTCCCACCAACTTGATTGGTTAAGGCTCCCAGTAGACGACTGGGTTGATAGGCCAGATGTGGAAGCCCTGTAAGGGGTGGAGCTGACTGGTACTAATAGGCCGAGGGCTTGTCCTCAGTTGCTCGCGTCCACTGTGTTAGTTCTGAAATAACGAACAACACGCCTCCCCCCTAAGGCCATGGGGGGTTGAGGCATCGGTTCAAAATTTCAAAGTGTTTCGGTGGTCATAGCGTGAGGGAAACGCCCGGTTACATTCCGAACCCGGAAGCTAAGCCTCACAGCGCCGATGGTACTGCAGGGGGGACCCTGTGGGAGAGTAGGACGCCGCCGAACTAAATTTAGATGAAAGGGAAACCCCCGCACCTATGGTGCGGGGGTTTCCTGCGTTTAGGGGTAAGGGCTGGACACTTGGACGCCCCCTGTGTACCGGAACGTCGGCACGGAGGGTAAAGTCATGGGGCATCGTTGGCACGTTCCCACAGGAGGCCCCCGGGTGGAGGTCCAGGAGACCCGAGTTCAGACTGATCGGGTCCTCACCATCCCGAACATCCTCAGCATGGCGCGCCTCGTTGGCGTGCCCCTTTTCCTGTGGTTGATCCTCAGGCCGGTGTTCGAAGGCCCCGACGCCAACAGTGACGGCTGGGCGCTGCTCGTGCTGATGCTGAGTGGGATCAGCGACTATCTCGACGGCAAGCTGGCCCGCCGTTGGAACCAGATCAGCAACCTCGGCCGGCTGCTCGATCCCGCCGCGGACCGGCTGTACATCCTCTCCACGTTGGTCGGCCTGACCTGGCGGGAGATTCTGCCTGTCTGGTTGACGGCTCTACTGCTGGCCCGTGAACTACTGCTCCTGGTGATGGTGGGCATCCTCAGGCGTCATGGGTATCCGCCGCCGCAGGTGAACTTCCTCGGCAAAGCCGCGACCTTCAACCTGATGTACGCGTTCCCCCTGCTCCTTCTCAGTGACGCATCTTGGTGGATCTCGACACCCGCTGCTATTTTCGGATGGGCGTTCGCCGGATGGGGTACAACGCTCTACTGGTGGGCAGGGATCCTCTACGTGGTTCAGGTCCGCCGACTCGTCAAGGCGGACGCCAAGGCCGATTGAACCTGCCGATTCGGCGGCCGTAGAGCGGCTGGTGGTCCGCACCTGATCTGAGCGGGCCTGTCTGGACGGGCAAAGTCGGCAAGACAGTCGTCTCTTCAAGGAGGACGCTTCCGACATGAAGGCCGTCGTGATGGCCGGAGGCGAAGGCACGCGCCTTCGCCCTATGACCTCGAGCATGCCCAAGCCGCTCCTTCCCGTGGCCAATCGGCCGATCATGGAGCATGTGCTGCGGCTGCTCAAGCGGCATGGGCTTACTGAGACCGTTGTGACCGTCCAGTTCCTGGCCTCGTTGGTGAGGAACTATTTCGGTGACGGCGAAGAGCTCGGGATGGAACTCACCTATGCCAATGAGGAGAAGCCACTCGGCACTGCCGGCAGCGTGAAGAACGCGGAGGAAGCACTCAAAGACGACGCGTTCCTCGTGATCTCCGGTGATGCCCTGACCGACTTCGATCTCACCGAGCTCATCAATTTCCACAAGGAGAAGGGTGCGCTCGTCACGGTATGTCTGACGCGTGTGCCCAATCCTCTTGAGTTCGGCATCACCATCGTCGATGAAGAGGGCAAGGTCGAGCGGTTCCTCGAAAAGCCGACCTGGGGCCAGGTCTTCTCGGACACGGTCAACACGGGCATCTATGTGATGGAGCCCGAGGTGTTCGACTATGTCGAGCCGGATGTCCCTGTCGACTGGTCGGGCGACGTGTTCCCTCAGCTGATGAAAGAGGGGAAGCCGGTCTATGGATATGTGGCCGAGGGCTACTGGGAAGACGTCGGCACGCACGAGAGCTATGTGAAGGCTCAGGCCGATGTGCTCGAGGGCAAGGTAGACGTCGACATCGACGGCTTCGAGATCTCGCCCGGTGTGTGGGTTGCAGAAGGTGCGGAAGTGCACCCTGATGCTGTGCTGCGTGGGCCGTTGTACGTCGGTGACTACGCGAAGATCGAGGCCGGCGTCGAGATTCGCGAGCACACCGTCGTGGGGTCCAATGTCGTCGTCAAGAGCGGGGCATTTCTACACAAGGCAGTGGTCCACGACAACGTCTACATCGGTCCGCACAGCAACCTGCGCGGGTGTGTCGTAGGCAAGAACACGGACATCATGAGGGCCGCCCGTATTGAGGACGGTGCCGTCATCGGTGACGAGTGCCTCGTGGGTGAAGAATCGATCGTTCAAGGGAACGTACGCGTCTATCCCTTCAAGACCATCGAGGCCGGCGCCTTCGTCAACACCTCTGTCATCTGGGAGTCTCGCGGGCAGGCGCATCTCTTCGGTGCGCGTGGGGTGTCCGGCATTCTGAACGTCGAGATCACGCCCGAGCTCGCTGTGCGATTGGCGGGGGCCTACGCGACGACGCTCAAGAAGGGGTCCACCGTCACCACCGCGCGTGACCACTCCCGTGGTGCGCGGGCGCTGAAGCGGGCGGTGATCTCGGCGTTGCAGGCCAGCGCCATCGACGTACGCGATCTTGAGAACGTACCGCTGCCGGTGGCCCGGCAGCAGACGGCGCGGGGTAGTGCCGGCGGGATCATGATCCGGACGACGACGGGGGTGCCCGACTCCGTCGACATCATGTTCTTCGACGAGCGTGGGGCGGATCTCTCGCAGGGCGGGCAGCGCAAGCTGGACCGGGTGTATGCGCGTCAGGAGTACCGGCGGGCGTTCCCCGGGGAGATCGGGGATCTGCATTTTCCGTCCAGCGTCTACGACTCCTACACGGGGTCGCTGCTGCGGAATGTCGATACCACCGGGATCTCGGACTCCGGGCTCAAGGTGGTGGTGGATGCCTCGCACGGCAGCGCGGGGCTGGTGCTGCCCAGTCTGCTGGGGCGTCTGGGAGTTGATGCGCTGACCATCAACCCTGGGCTGGATGAATCGAGGCCCACGGAGACCGCTGATACACGGCGGTCCGGGCTGGTGCGCCTCGGGGAGATCGTGGCGTCTGCGCGCGCGGCGTTCGGGGTGCGGTTCGACCCGGTGGGCGAGCGGCTGTCGCTGGTCGATGAGAAGGGGCGGATCGTCGAGGACGACCGGGCCCTGCTCGTATTGCTCGATCTGGTCGCCGCCGAGCGGCGCAGTGGGCGGGTGGCGTTGCCGGTGACCACGACGCGGATTGCCGAGCAGGTGGCCGCGTACCACGGTACGCAGGTGGAGTGGACGACTACGTCGCCGGACGATCTGACTCGGGTGGGGCGTGACGAGGCGACCATCTTCGGTGGGGACGGGCGTGGCGGGTTCATCATTCCCGAGTTCAGCAGCGTATTCGATGGAAGTGCCGCTTTTGTTCGGCTCATTGGGCTGGTCGCACGGACTCAGCTCACGCTGAGCCAGATCGACGCGCGGATTCCACGGGCGCATGTGCTGCGTCGGGATCTGGCGACGCCGTGGGCTGTGAAGGGCCTGGTCATGCGGCGGGTGGTGGAAGCTGCCGGGGAGCGGTCCGTCGACACGACCGACGGTGTGCGGGTCGTCGAGGCCGATGGGCGTTGGGTGATGGTTTTGCCGGACCCGGCCGAGGCCGTGACGCATTTGTGGGCCGAGGGGCCGGACGATGCGTCGGCGCAGGCTTTGCTGGACGAGTGGTCGGTGGTCGTGGACAGCGCCGGACACTGAGTTCGCGGCGTGCCGGACAGCGGCCTCGGGGCCCGCTGTTCGGCACGCCGGTGCGGCCATTCGGAGGTATGGCCCCCGACGTGCGACGATGTGCGGCATGCCGCAGCAGCCCCCCGTACGGAGCACCGACTCGCGCCCCGCGCGCCCGGACGCTTCGATGTCGCTGCTCACCAATGTGATGGACCACAGCCTCGACGACGGCTATGCCGAGGCAGCCGCACGCAAGGATGCGCTGGGGGAGGGCGGACTTCCGCGGACCCTGCGGGCCAAGCTCGGTCTGGCGGCCGGTCTGGTGCTTGCCGCGCTGGTCGTGACCGTGGGAGCGGCGCAGGCGCGGATATCGGCACCGGTGGTTGCCAAGGAGCGCCAGGAGCTGATCGACCGGATCGAGCGGGAGACGGCCGCGGCCGACAAGCTCGAGGACGACATCGACGCGCTGCGTGACGACGTCGGGCGGCGCCAGCGTGCGGCGCTCGAGGAGCACGGGGGCGACCAGGGGGAGTTGGTGGCACTGCTCTCGGGAGCGACGGAGGTGCACGGCCCCGGTGTGAAGCTGGTGGTCAACGACGCCAAGGAGACCGAGTCGGGTGGCGGTGGACCCCGCGAGAGTTCGGGCTTCTCCGACAACGGCCGGGTGCGCGACCGGGACATGCAGCAAGTCGTCAACGGGCTTTGGCAGTCCGGTGCGGAGGCCATCGCCATCAACGGACAGCGGCTGACCGCGCTGTCCGCGATCAGGGCGGCGGGTGACGCCATACTGGTCGACAACAAGCCCTTGGTGCCGCCCTATACGGTCCTTGCGGTGGGGGACGGTCAGAAGTTGAGCACCACGTTCCAGGACAGCGCCGACGGGCAGTACCTGCATGCGCTGCAGGAGAACTTCGGGATCAGGACGGGCATTTCCGTCGAGGGCGACATGCAGTTGCCTGCCGCGCCGAGCCTGATCGTTCGCACCGCAGAGCCGAAAGCAGGGAAGGGCACATCGTGATCGCCGTACTGGGCCTCATCGTGGGAGTGGTGGTCGGACTGTTCGTCCGGCCGGAGGTTCCCGCGGTGGTCGAGCCGTATCTTCCGATCGCCGTCGTGGCAGCACTCGACGCGGTGTTCGGAGGCTTGCGGGCGATGCTTGACGGCATCTTCGACGACAAGGTCTTCGTGGTGTCGTTCCTGTCCAATGTGGTGGTTGCGGCTCTCATCGTGTTCCTGGGAGACAAGTTGGGCGTCGGTGCCCAGTTGTCCACGGGTGTGGTGGTGGTGCTCGGCATCCGGATCTTCTCCAACGCCGCCGCGATCCGCCGGCATGTCTTCCGGGCGTGAGGCCGATGAGTAGCGACGAAACGCCGGCGCAGGACGATCAGACGCCCGAGGCCGCTGAGATGCCCGAGGCCGCCGAGCAGTCGGAGGCGGGCGAGGAGCGGGTCACGGGTCGGCAGCGGCTGTTCAAGAGTCTGTGGCCGCCCAGGGTGTCGCGTGCCCAACTGATCGTGGCGCTCCTGCTGTTCGTACTGGGGCTCGGCCTGGCCATCCAGGTGCGCTCCAACAGCGACAGCAGTGCGCTGCGCGGCGCGCGGCAGGAAGATCTTGTGCGCATCCTCGATGAACTGGATGACCGTACGCAGCGTCTTGAAGACGAGAAGCAGCGCCTCGACGACCAGCGGACCGAGTTGGAGAACAGCTCGGACCAGGCCGAGGAGGCGCGCAAGCAGACGGTCGAGAAGGAGCGGCAACTCGGTGTGCTCGCAGGGACGGTGGCGGCCCAAGGGCCGGGGATCACGCTGACGATCACCGACGGCAAGGGAGCGGTCGAGGCGGACATGCTGCTCGACGCGATCCAGGAGCTGCGCGCCGCCGGTGCCGAGGCGATTCAGGTCGATGATGTCCGGGTCGTGGCCAACACCTACCTCGAGGACGCGGACGGTGGGGTGAGGGTGGACGGACGCAAGATCAGTTCGCCCTACACCTTCAAGGTGATCGGCAAGCCGCAGGACCTGGAGCCGGCGCTCAACATCCCTGGCGGGGTGGTGCAGACGCTGGAGAAGGAGCAGGCCACAGTGTCCGTGACGCGTGGTGAGAAGATCGTCGTAGATGCCTTGCGACGGGCGAATCGTCCTGACTACGCTCAGTCGTCTTCCCAGTGAGGCGGGGGCGGATGAGGGCTGTTGTGCAAGGACGAGAGGTTGCGGGGGGTCGGCGCATCAGAAGTGTGGTGCGTGGTGGAAACTGTCCGGTGGATGCGGACGTTGTGAGGATGTCTGTGTTTGCTGCGTGTGCCGGTGTGTGCAGTCACGGTTCGTCCTGCCCCACGGGCGGGTCTGTTTCGGTCAAGGGGAATCGCCCGTGAAGTTGTTTCAGAAGTTGTTCGGCAAGAGCGCGCGCCAGGAGGGTGGCAACGCCACCGCCCGGCACCGCGCTCCGCGGCATGGGGACGCCGAGGGGCAGAGTGGCGAGCGGCCGCTCTTCCGCGACCAGGTCGGCGGTCCCGGTGGTGACATTTCGGGCGGACAGGGCGCGTCTTCTGTTGACCCTGCCGCTTCCGGCCGCATAGGTTTCGGAGAACCATCAACCTCAAGTACGGGTGGAGAGTTTCCCTCCGATCCGTACGCGTCCAATGCCCCCGCGGGGCAGCCGCGGCAGGAGGATCCGTCCATGCCGGTGTGTACGAGGTGCGGGCACCGCAACGCCGAGGCCAGCCGGTTCTGTTCCAACTGTGGGGCACCGCTGCGGGCGGGCGCCATGCCCGAGCGGCCGTCGGAAACGACCTCGACCATCTCCATCTCGGGCCTCGAGGCCTATGACGCGGAGGTGACCGGGCAGACCCAGTCGCCGGCGCTGTCGCCGGAGGCCCAGGCGGCCGTCGACGCGCTGCCGATGGGTTCCGCGCTCCTTGTGGTGCGTCGCGGGCCGAACTCGGGCAGCCGCTTCCTGTTGGACGGCGAGCTGACCACGGCCGGGCGTCATCCGCAGAGTGACATCTTCCTGGACGACGTGACCGTTTCGCGTCGTCACGTGGAGTTCCGCCGCGGTGCGGACGGACACTTCACGGTGGCCGATGTGGGCAGCCTCAACGGTACGTACGTCAACCGGGAGCGCATCGACTCGGTCGCCCTGTCGAACGGTGACGAGGTCCAGATCGGCAAGTACCGGCTGGTCTTCTACGCGAGCCAGCGGGGCATCTGACCCGCCAGGGAAGGTCCATGCTTCAAGAACCGAGGGGCGGTGCCGGAAACGGCACCGCCACCGCGGACGGCCGTCAGGTGAGCATCGGCACGGTGCTCGCACTGCTGCGTGATGAATTCCCCGAGGTCACGATCTCCAAGATTCGCTTCCTGGAGGCCGAGGGCCTGGTCGAGCCGGAACGCACACCGTCCGGGTACCGGAAGTTCAGCCCTGAGGACGTAGAGCGGCTCGCTCAGGTGCTGAGGATGCAACGTGACCACTATCTGCCGCTGAAGGTGATCCGGGAGCACCTCGACGCCCTGGAGCGCGGTGAGCAGGCGCCGCCGCTGCCCGCGGAACAGCAGCGCGCGACTCTGGATGACTCCGGCGAGGCGGCCGAGGCCGAGGCGCGGACCGCCGCCCGGGTCGGTCGTGCGGAGCTCCTGGCGGCGGCCCAGGTCGGCGAGGAAGCACTCGACGAATGGGAGTCGTACGGGCTCATCGCTCCCACGGTCGAGGACGGTTACGACATCGAGGCCGTGCAGATCGCCAAACTCGTGGCGGAGCTCGGAAGATTCGGCATCGAACCGCGCCATCTTCGTGGGATCAAGGCATCGGCCGAGCGCGAGGCGGGTCTGGTCGATCAGGTGCTCGCGCCGCTGCGCCGGCACCGCAATCCGCAGACCAGGACCCGTGCCGAGGCGCGGGCCCAGGAGCTTGCCGGACTCACGGGACGGCTGCATGCCGCTCTTGTGCAGGCGGCGCTCAGGGTACGCCCGTAGGCACTCAGCGGGTACCCGACTACCCAAACCTGCCGCGCAGGTCCTAGGGTTGCTGTGTGAATGAGCTCGACGTTGTCGGTGTCCGGGTCGAAATGCCCTCCAACCAACCGATCGTGCTCCTGCGTGAAGTGGGAGGCGATCGATACCTCCCCATCTGGATCGGACCAGGGGAGGCGACCGCGATCGCCTTCGCACAGCAGGGCATGGCACCAGCCAGGCCGCTGACGCACGACCTGTTCAAGGACGTGCTGGAGGCCGTGGGCCAGGAGCTCACCGAAGTGCGGATCACGGACCTGCGTGAAGGCGTGTTCTACGCGGAGCTGGTCTTCGCCAGCGGGGTCGAGGTCAGCGCCCGGCCCTCCGACGCCATAGCGCTGGCCCTGCGCACGGGAACCCCCATCTACGGCAGTGACGGGGTGCTCGACGATGCGGGCATCGCGATCCCGGACGAGCAGGAGGACGAGGTGGAGAAATTCCGCGAGTTCCTCGACCAGATCTCGCCCGAGGACTTCGGTACCAACAGCCAGTGAGCATCTCGGCTCAAACGGGCCTGTCGGACCATTCGGCTAGCCTTTCCCCGCGGTAGGGCACGGGAAACCACTCTCAGGGTGATTATCACTCGGTGTGCCGAGCGTGGCGTTCGTTGACGTGCTCCTGGGTACTGCCTACCGTCGAGAAGGCAGGTCAAGGACGGAGGTCGGCGTGAGAAGCAGCGGCGACGGCACGGCAGGGGGCCCCGGACGGAGTCTGGGGGTGGGCGGTCCGTATCCGCTCCATGGCAATGCGGCCGGTCACGCTCCGAAGCTGCCTGCGGTGGTGCAGGGCAGCGACGGTGCGGTGTCCGAGGAGATCGGTTACCGGGGACCGACGGCGTGCGCCGCCGCCGGGATCACCTATCGTCAGCTCGACTACTGGGCGCGCACCGGATTGGTGGAGCCCAGCGTCCGGCCCGCGTACGGGTCGGGGAGCCAGCGGCTCTACAGCTTCCGCGACGTGGTCGTTCTGAAGATCGTGAAGCGGTTCCTGGACACCGGGGTGTCGCTCCAGAACATCCGCACCACGGTCCAGCACCTCCGGGACCGCGGATTCGCCGACCTGGAGCGGCTGACGCTCATGAGCGACGGCGCGACCGTGTACGAGTGCACCTCGCCCGACGAGGTCGTCGACCTGCTCCAGGGCGGTCAGGGGATCTTCGGGATCGCGGTGGGCGTGGTGTGGCGGGACGTGGAAGCGGCCCTGTCGCAGCTCCATGGCGAGCGTGTGGACACCGGGGAGACGCTGGTCGGCCACAACCCCGCCGACGAGCTGGCGCGGCGGCGCAACCGCGCCGGGTGAGCGCGCGAGCGGCGGCATTGTCAGTGGCGTAGGGCAGCATCGGTCTTGTGAGATCGGCGCCCACGATTCTGCATCTGGACATGGATGCCTTCTTCGCCTCCGCGGAGCAGGCAGCCAAGCCCAGCCTGCGCGGAAAAGCCGTGGTCGTGGGTGGGCTCGGGCCGCGTGGGGTGGTCGCGACGGCCTCGTACGAAGCGCGTCGGTTCGGGGTGCATTCGGCGATGCCCATGGGGCAGGCGCGGCGGCTGGCACCGAATGCCGCCTATCTGGTGCCGCGCTTCGGGCTGTACCGCGAGATCAGTGAGCAGGTCATGACGTTGCTGCGGGAGCTGTCGCCGCTGGTCGAGCCGCTGAGTCTGGATGAGGCCTTCGTCGACCTGGAGGCCGGGGACGTGGCCTGGGACGAGGCCTCGGCGCGGGCGGTGGGGGAGCGGCTGCGGGCGGACATACGGGTCGTGACGGGGTTGACCGGGTCGGTCGGACTTGCCGCGTCCAAGATGCTGGCGAAGATCGCTTCGGAGGAGGCCAAGCCCGACGGGCTGCGGCTGATCGAGCCGGGCACCGAGCGGGCACTGCTCGGGCCGATGTCGGTGCGTACGCTGCCGGGCGTCGGTCCTGCGACCGGGGACCATCTGCGGCGGGCCGGGATCACGACGATCGAGGAGATCGCCGGGGCGGGCCAGGACGAGCTCGTACGGCTGCTCGGGAAGGCGCACGGCGGGCATCTGTACGCGATGGCGCTGGCGCACGACGAGCGGCCCGTGGTGGCCGAGCGGGACACCAAGTCCGTCTCGGTCGAGGACACCTTCGACGTGGACATCCACGACCGGGTGCGGGTCAGGCTCGAGGTGGCGCGGCTCGCGGAGCGGTGTGTGCAGCGGTTGCGGGCCGCGGAGCGGTCCGGGCGGACCGTGGTGCTGAAGGTCAGGCGGTACGACTTCTCGACGCTGACCCGGTCGGAGACGCTGCGCGGGCCGACGGACGACCCTGCCGTGGTGCGGGAGGCGGCGGCTCGGCTCCTGGAGTCAGTGGACACCACGGGCGGGGTGCGGCTGCTCGGGGTCGGGGTCAGCGGGCTCGCGGACTACACCCAGGAGGATCTGTTCGCGCAGGCTCAGGTGCAGTCCGGGCTCATGGTCCAGGGGGACGAGGAGAACGGGATGCGCGGGGGTGGGACGTCGGCCGAGGACACGCAGCGGGACGACGTGGGGAAGGGCTCCGCTGAGCCGGAGGCGGGTCCCGCGGAGCGGCGCTGGCATGCCGGGCACGATGTGCGGCACGGCGAGTTCGGGCACGGGTGGGTGCAGGGAAGCGGGCTGGGGCGGGTCACGGTGCGGTTCGAGACGCCGGGGTCGGTGCCCGGGCGGGTGCGGACCTTCAGGACCGATGATCCTGAGCTGGAGCCGGCCGAGCCGCTGCCGTTGGTCGCCGTGCCGGACGTGGTCGAGAAGGCGCGTACCGGGGCTTGACCTTCGACGGCGTGCGGCGCCGGGGTGGGCGTTGCGGGGGTGAGTCCCCAGCAGCCCCCTCGCGGGCGTGTGAGCGGGGAGTCAGGCTTCCTCGGAGCCGGCGATGCGCCCGAAGTCGCGGTCCGGCGGGGTCTCGGCGGGGGCGGCGACGTCGAGGCCGTAGTGGTGGTAGAGCTGCAGTTCCTGCTCGGGGGAGAGGTGGCGGCCGACGCCGAAGTCGGGGGCGTCCTTGATGAGGGCGCGTTCGAACGGGACACGCAGTGTTCCCTCGACCAGTTCGCTGGGCTCCAGGGGGACAAAGGCGTCCCTGCTGAACAGGCCCGTGCGTATCGCCGCCCACTCCGGGGTGCCGGTGGCATCGTCGAGGTAGACCTCGTCGACCGTGCCGAGTTTGGTGCCCTTGCGGTCGTACGCCTTGCGTCCGATCAAGCTGCGGGGATCGATATCGGTCTGCACGGTCCCTCCAACACGTCACACCATCCGTATCCCCTACAAAAGAGCACATTCTGGGTGACGGCCACTCGAAGGTTGATCCGCTGTCCGGGTGGTCCTCGCAGGTAGGTGGGCACACGGTAGGCTGGCTCGCAGCTGCTGACCCCGTGCGGGAGAGTTCCCCGGCCATCACCGGGGGCGCCGAAGGAGCAACTCCTCCCCGGAATCTCTCAGGCCCCTGTACCGCGCGGGCGAGGTCACTCTGGAAAGCAGGGCGGGCATCGGGCGGAATGTTCGAATCCCCTCCTCACCGACGGTGCAAGTCGGCATGCCTGGTTTTGCCTGGCGGGCCGGCGAAACTCTCAGGTTGAGATGACAGAGGGGGAGGCCGTCCGGGTACCCGCGCCGTGGTACCCCTCGCAGGTCGCATCGACCAGGAGGCCTCACTCATGACCGCCAACCGCATTCCGCTCGCCCAGCTGGAGCGTGGCATCCCCTTCGAGCAGCGCCACATCGGCCCCGATGCCGAGGCGCGCGCCAAGATGCTCGCCCAGGTCGGGTACGGCTCGCTCGACGAGCTGACCGCGGCCGCGGTCCCGGATGTGATCAAGAGCGCCGAGGCCCTCGGACTGCCCGCGGAGCGCACCGAGGCCGAAGTCCTCGCCGAGCTGCGCGCGTTCGCGGACCGCAACCAGGTCCTGGCCCCGATGATCGGCCTCGGTTACTACGGCACCTTCACGCCGCCGGTGATCCTGCGCAACGTCATGGAGAACCCGGCCTGGTACACGGCCTACACGCCGTACCAGCCGGAGATCTCGCAGGGCCGCCTCGAGGCGCTGCTCAACTTCCAGACCGTGGTCGCCGACCTGACTGGGCTGCCCACCTCGGGTGCCTCGCTGCTCGACGAGGGCACCGCGGCCGCCGAGGCCATGGCGCTCGCCCGCCGCGTCGGCAAGGTCAAGGGCGGTGTCTTCCTGATCGACGCCGACGCCCTGCCGCAGACCATCGCCGTGATCGAGACGCGTGCCGAGCCGACCGGCGTCGAGGTCGTCGTCGCGGACCTGTCCGCCGGCATTCCGACCGAGATCGCCGAGCGCGGCGTCTTCGGCGTGCTGCTGCAGTACCCCGGTGCCTCGGGCGCCGTGCGCGATCTGAAGCCCCTCATCGAGCAGGCCCACGAGCTCGGTGCGATCGTCACCGTCTCCGCCGATCTGCTCGCGCTGACCCTGCTCACCTCGCCCGGCGAGCTCGGCGCGGACATCGCCGTCGGTACCTCGCAGCGCTTCGGTGTGCCGATGGGCTTCGGTGGACCGCACGCCGGTTACATGGCCGTCCGTGAGAAGTTCGCGCGCAGCCTGCCGGGGCGCCTCGTCGGGGTCTCCGTCGACGCCGACGGCAACAAGGCGTACCGCCTGGCGCTGCAGACCCGCGAGCAGCACATCCGCCGGGAGAAGGCCACCAGCAACATCTGTACCGCCCAGGTGCTGCTCGCCGTCATGGCCGGCATGTACGCCGTGTACCACGGGCCCGAGGGCCTCAAGGACATCGCGCGCCGCACCCACCGTTACGCCGCGATCCTCGCCGAGGGGCTCAAGGCCGGTGGCGTCGAGATCGTGCACGGCAACTACTTCGACACCCTGACCGCCCGGGTGCCGGAGCGGGCCGCCGAGGTCGTCGCCGCCGCCCGTGAGGGCGGGGTCAACCTGCACCTGATCGACGCCGACCACGTCTCTGTCTCCTGTGACGAGACCACCACGCGTACCCAACTGGCCGCAGTCTGGGCCGCCTTCGGGACCGAGGCCGACATCGAGGCGCTCGACGCGAGCACCGACGAGACGCTGCCCGAGGGCCTGCTGCGCGGCGACGAGTTCCTGACGCACCCGGTCTTCCACCAGTACCGCTCCGAGACCGCGATGCTGCGCTACCTGCGGCGCCTCTCCGACCGTGACTACGCGCTCGACCGGGGCATGATCCCGCTCGGCTCCTGCACGATGAAGCTCAACGCCACCACCGAGATGGAGGCCGTCACCTGGCCCGAGTTCGGCGGCCTGCACCCCTTCGCGCCCGCCGACCAGGCCCAGGGCTACCTCACGCTCATCCGTGAGCTGGAGGAGCAGCTCGCGACGGTCACCGGGTACGACAAGGTGTCGCTGCAGCCCAACGCCGGCTCGCAGGGCGAGCTCGCCGGTCTGCTCGCCGTACGCGGCTACCACCGGGCCAACGGCGACACCCAGCGCACCATCTGCCTCATCCCGTCCTCCGCGCACGGCACCAACGCCGCGAGCGCCGTGATGGCCGGCATGAAGGTCGTCGTGGTCAAGACCGCCGACGACGGCGAGATCTCCTACGACGACCTGCGCGCCAAGATCGAGAAGCACCGCGACGAGCTGGCCGTGCTGATGATCACGTACCCCTCGACGCACGGTGTGTTCGAGGAGCACGTCGCCGACATCTGCGCCCAGGTGCACGAGGCCGGCGGTCAGGTCTACGTGGACGGCGCCAACCTCAACGCCCTTGTGGGACTTGCCAAGCCGGGGCACTTCGGCGGCGACGTCTCGCATCTGAACCTGCACAAGACCTTCTGCATCCCGCACGGCGGCGGCGGTCCCGGTGTCGGTCCGGTCGGTGTGCGCGAGCACCTGGCGCCGTACCTGCCCAACCACCCGCTGCAGCCCGCCGCCGGCCCGGAGACGGGTGTCGGGCCGATCTCCGCGGCTCCGTGGGGCTCGGCGGGAATCCTGCCGATCTCGTGGGCGTACGTACGTCTCATGGGTGGTGAGGGGCTCAAGCGCGCCACCCAGGTCGCCGTGCTCGGTGCCAACTACATCGCCAAGCGGCTCGAGCCGCACTACCCGGTGCTCTACACCGGGCCCGGCGGGCTCGTCGCGCACGAGAGCATCATCGATCTGCGGCCGCTCACCAAGGCGACCGGCGTCACCGTCGACGACATCGCCAAGCGGCTCATCGACTACGGCTTCCACGCGCCGACCATGTCCTTCCCGGTGGCCGGGACGCTGATGATCGAGCCGACCGAGAGCGAGGACCTGATCGAGCTGGACCGCTTCTGCGAGGCGATGATCGCCATTCGCGGCGAGATCGAGAAGGTCGGCTCGGGCGTGTGGCCCGCGGACGACAACCCGCTGCGCAACGCGCCGCACACCGCGGCCGTGCTCGGCGGCGAGTGGGAGCACGCCTACACGCGTCAGGAGGCCGTGTTCCCGGCCGGAGTGGTCGCGGCCGACAAGTACTGGCCGCCGGTGCGCCGCATCGACCAGGCGTACGGCGACCGGAACCTGGTCTGCTCCTGCCCGCCCCTGGATGCGTACGAGAACTGACGGGCCCTGCGGGGACGTGTCCCCGGGCATACGTCAGGGCCGGTTCGGAGATTTCTCCGGGCCGGCCCTTCTCGTACAGGCGTGGCTTACGCCGCGCGTACCACCGATTCGGTGCCCAGCGGCCGGTGCGGGGCGATGATCTGCCCGTCCGGCAGCAGCTCACCGGTGTCCTCGAAGAACAGGACGCCGTTGCACAGAAGGCTCCAGCCCTGCTCCGGGTGGTGCGCGATGAGGAGCGCTGCCTCCCGGTCGGCGGAGTCGGCTGTGGGGCATGGTGGCTGGTGCTGGCACATGGATGATTTCTTTCGCTGCGTTGTGGTGAGTGTCCTGCGGCTCGATGCGGTGTTCATGACCGCCCCCCGTATCAGTCGGTGCGCTCCCAGTGTTGCCCTACGGGCGCCAATCCGCAGGGATTTCCCGGCAGCTCGCTTCACCCGGTAAGGACGCGTCACCCGTGCGGACGGTTCAGTCCAACTCGACTGCCCAGACGGGTGGTTCGGGGTGGCCGGATGGGGCTAGTCCGGATGGTCCTTCACTCGTACGTGGCCGGCCCTTGGCAGCACGGTGCCCCGCGGCCGGGGCGGGCCGCGGGGCACGTGGGAGTAGAGCGCTCAGGCGGGTGAACCGAGGAGGGGGACCGGAGCCAGCCGGTGGGTCAGGACCGGAAGGAGGTCGGCCGCACGGTGCGGCAGGTGCGCGGCGATCCCGGGCGGGGCGGGGGCGAGGGGTACCAGCAGGTCCGAGGGCTGAAGGGTGCCCTCGCCGCCGTCGGCGCCGGTGTCGCCGTGCAGCCACAGGGTGAGCATGTACAGCTCAGGGACGGAGAGTAGGCGGGGCTGGTAGTGCCTGGGGATCGTCTCCGCCTGGCGCAGGGCGCGTTCGGTGGCGGCGACGTACGGACCCTCGAAGAAGTGCGAGAAGGCCCAGCCGTCCGGGGTCAGCATCGTGTCGCCCGCGGCCACCGCGCGGTCGCCGCTGCGGATGAGGAAGCGCCAGCCGGCGAGCCTGGTCCGTGGCGGGACGTCGAGTGGAGTGATCCGGTCCAGTACGTGCACGGGCAGCGGGAGTTCGGGGCTTACGGGTCCCTGGGCGTTGCGCAGGGACGGGGTGCGGGCCTCGCGCACGGCGGTGGGAGAACCGAGTGCCGCGAGGACGCTGCGCAGGGCGGGCGCGGGAGCCGGGGGGACATGCAGCGGCATGGTGGGTGCCTCTCACTTCGACAGGCTGGGTGGAGCGGGGCGATCGTGGGCAGGGCGGACGGCGCTGTCTGCTCTAGGGGTCAGAGGGGCGGGGGCATACTCCGCGAACGCCAACTCTCTGCCTCGTTCGCGGAGTTTATACGACGTGTGTTCAGGCAGTGTTTCGTCTAGCTGTCCGGGATATTGCCGGCAAGGCGGTATTCGGACTTGGAGATGCGGGGTTTCTCCCGATTTTCCGTGGGCCAGCCCGTATGACCTCGTGCTTTGTTTTCGGCGGGGTCGGCCGATTCTCGTCGGCGTTTAAACCAGTCGCCATCTCGAGTGCATCTGCGGGGTGCCGCATGCCGCGTGAATGTGCCTGGCGGCAATGGGGTTGAGCGTACTCGTGAGTGGGCAGGTGCGGGGCGTTATCGATCACATTGCCTGGGCATCATCCCCGGTGACACAGCGGCCGAAGCGGGCTGCCCAATCGAGGAGGGACACTTCGATGGGGGAGAAGGTCGTGGCAGGTGGGTTCGACCTGTCCGATCGGCAGCGGTACCGCAGGAAGCTGCAGCAGTGCCTGGCGGGGCTGCGGCGTCTCCTGGAGGAGCAGCGGTTCGACCGGCCCAAGAATCTGATGGGGCTGGAGATAGAACTGAATCTTGCGGGGCCGGACGGGATGCCGAGAATGATGAATGCGGAAGTTCTCGAGCGGATCGCGAGCCATGATTTCCAGACCGAACTCGGAATGTTCAACCTGGAAGTGAACATAGCCCCGCACCGACTGTCCGGTCGCGTTTTCGATCAGCTGGCCGAGGAGCTGCGCACCGGCCTCAACTATGCCCATCGAAAAGCGAACGAGGTGGCCGCCGGGATCGTGATGATCGGGATTCTGCCGACCCTGGCGCGGCAGGATCTCGTCTCCGGAAATCTTTCCGCAGTCGACCGCTACACCCTTCTCAACGATCAGATCGTGGCCGCACGCGGCGAGGATTTCGCGCTCGACATCGAGGGTGTGGAGCGGCTGATCTGCACCTCCGCGTCGATAGCGCCCGAGGCGGCCTGCACCTCCGTGCAGCTTCATCTGCAGGTCACTCCCGGCCGGTTCGCCGATGTCTGGAACGCGGCGCAGGCCGTGGCCGCCGTGCAGATCGCGGTGGGGGCCAACGCGCCCTTCCTGTTCGGGCACGAGCTGTGGCGCGAGTCGCGGCCGCCGCTGTTCCTGCAGTCCACCGATACGCGCCCGCCCGAGCTGCAGGCGCAGGGGGTGCGGCCGCGCACCTGGTTCGGGGAGCGCTGGATCACTTCCGCGTACGACCTCTTCGAGGAGAACCTCCGCTACTTCCCGCCGCTGCTGCCCATTTGCGACGACGAGGACTCGCTGCGGGTCCTCGACGAGGGCGGGGTGCCGCGCCTCGCGGAGCTGGTGCTGCACAACGGCACCGTCTACCGCTGGAACCGGCCGGTGTACGGCATCGCGGACGGCGTACCGCATCTGCGCGTGGAGAACCGGGTGCTGCCCGCCGGGCCCTCGGTGACCGATGTGATCGCCAACGCGGCCTTCTACTACGGCCTGGTGCGGGCGCTCGCCGAGGAGAGCCGGCCGGTGTGGACCCGGCTGCCCTTCGGCGCTGCCGCCGCCAACTTCGACGAGGCGTGCCGGTACGGCATCGAGGCGGAGCTGGAGTGGCCGCGTCCGGGGCGGTTCGGCGGCACGGCGCGCAGGCCCGCGGTCGATCTCGTGCGCGAGGAACTGCTGCCGCTGGCCGCGGCGGGGCTCGACGCCTGGGGTGTCGAGCCCGCCGACCGTGACCACTTCCTCGGGGTGATCGAGGGGCGGTGCCGACGCAAGAAGAACGGGGCCTCGTGGCAGGTGGCGACCTATCACCAGGCGCTGGACGGCGGCCTCGAGCGCGATGTCGCCCTTGCGGCCACCACGCGGCGTTACTGCGAACTGATGCACACGGGAGAACCGGTGCATCTGTGGCCGGTGGGGCTGGTGCCGGACGGAGTCGTGCAGTCGAGGTGAGCGCACTGCCCGGGCTGCCCGGGCTGCCCGCCATGCCCGGACGGGCCGTCAGCTCTGGCCGGCCGCCATGATGGCCTTCAGAATGACGGCCTGGATCTGGGCCGGGTCGTCGATCTGCTGGCCCGAGCCTCCGGTCGCCTTGGCCAGCTGCTTGACCTCTTCCTTGTCCGAGTCCGGGCCCACCGCGATCGCGATGATCGGGACCGGGCGGTTCGGGTCGGACAGCGTCTTCAGCTGGGCCACGAGCGCGCTGCGCGAGATCGATCCCGGATCGTCGTTGGCGCCGTCGGTGAGGATGACCAGGGAGTTGAACTTGCCCTTCACGTAGGAGGACTGGGCCTGCTTGTACGCGGCGAGCGTGGTGTCGTACAGGCCCGTCGCCCCGCCGACGACCGGCTCCAGCTTGCCGAACTCATTGGTCAGGCGCGCACGCTGGGACTCGCCTCCCACCCGGTCGCCGAGACGCTTGGTGGGCGCCATCTCGCGGTAGTCGCGATTGCCGTCGAGCTTGGTGGAGAACCGCCACAGGCCCACCTCGTCCTCGTCCGTGAAGCGGCCGAGCGCCGCTATCAGCGAGGACTTGGTGACTTGGAGGCGGGACTGGCCGCGTCCGGGCACCGTCTGGCCCATGGAGCCCGAGACGTCGACGACGACGGAGAGCCGCGCGCTCTGCACGGTGATCGTCCACATGCCGAGGGTCTCGTCGAGCTGTTTGGGCGACGGAGCCTCGGCCGACGCCGAGGCGAAGGGCTGCGGCTCACGTCCGCCGGCCGCCGAGATCAGCTGGTCGGACGGCTCGTGGCTGCCGGTGCGAAAGCCGTGCTTGCGCAGGATCTGCTGGCCCGCATCCTCACCGAGCAACGTCATGAAGCGCAGCGCGGCCCGGCTCTCGTCCGTGCTCAGCCTGACCTCGTCGACCAGGGCGAAGGGGTAGTCGAGCTGCGGTGCGCCGTCCTTGGGGTAGAAGAGCTCGAGGCTGCCGTCCTTGCCTGCCTGCGCGTTGTGGGTGAAGGCCGCCTGTTCCGACACGACCAGGGCCTGGTTGCGGCGCGGATTGCCCTGCTCCGTGCCGGAGTCGTCGCGGGCCAGCGTCTCCAGGGCCTGTGCGTCGCTGTCCGAGGTGCGCTGCGCCAGCATCTCGGCCGTCGCCGCCACCTGGGTTTCGGCGCCCTTGCCGCCGGCCTGCTCGGCGGAGGCGGCGATGCTCGTCAGGGCGAGCAGGCCGGAGGCGCTGCGCGCCGGGTCGGCGGCGCCCAGGCGGAGCTTGTCCTTGGAGGTGGCCGCGGCCGTCAACTCGGCCCAGGTGTACTTCTTGTCCGGCCAGCCGAGGGACTTGGCGGCGGAGGGGATCATGCCCATCGTGACCGGGCTGGAGGCGATGTTGCCGACGGACGTGACCGGTACGTCGCCGCCGCCCAGGCCGGCGCGGTCCACCCACAGGTCGGAGTCCGGCACCCACACCTCGTACTCGGACGCGCCGCCGCCCGAGCGCAGGGAGTCGGCGACCTTGAACGCCTCGCGTGCGGTGACGCGTACATCCAGACAGCGGCCGTCGGACGTGACGTCCTCGTCGTGTGTGTAGTCCGCGGCGGACTTCAGCGCCGGGGCCATGTCCGGCGAGGCGACCACGTCGATGCGCACCGCGTCCTTGCCGCAGCCGGATTCGAAGGCGAGGAGGCCGCTGCGGACGGCGACGGCCGTGCCGGTCGCGACGCCGAGTACGAGGACCGTCGCGATGGCCACAGTCCGGCGGCGTGCCCGCGGGCTCGGCCGCGACCCGTCTGTCGCGTGCCGGTCGGGCATGTTGTGACGTCCCATGGCGGTAGTGCCCCTCCCCAGATGAGCAAGTCAAGAGAAACAAGGAAAAGGGGGTGTACGCCGCTTTGTGGCGTACTGTCCCCCTCGGCTTGTCGCGCAAGATCTTCGTACCTGCATTCGAGACCCTAGCGGGGGGAGGATGGCGATGAGGCGCGATTGAACAACTGAGCGCAGGTGTGCGGGCAAAGGCGGGCAAGTGGCTGAATCTTTCTCTGGTGAGCGGCTCTCACGGCGGATCTTCCGGGACGAGACGCTGCTCGTTCTGGCCGTTTCGCTCGGTGCGAGCGGGGTGTCCGCGCTGATCAGCTTTGTCGGTTCCCTCACCAAACCCGGTGGTCTGAAGGATCAGGCGGCGACCCTCAACGCGTCGGCCGCGCCGGGCCGTCCGTGGCTTGATCTTGCCTGGCAATTGTTCGGCATTACGACCGCTTTGGTCCCCGTCGCGCTCGTGGCCCACCTGCTCGTACGGGAGGGCGCCGGGCTGCGCTCGATCGGCTTCGACCGGACCCGGCCGTGGCCCGACCTGGGGCGCGGGACGCTGATCGCGGCGGGCATCGGGAGCACCGGGATCGCGTTCTATCTGGCGGCCCGGGCGCTGGGGTTCAACCTCACGGTGGTGCCGGAGGCGTTGCCCGACGTGTGGTGGAAGTTCCCTGTCCTCGTGCTGTCTGCCGTGCAGAACTCGGTGGTCGAGGAAGTCATCGTCGTCGGGTATCTGCTGCGCCGGCTCGACCAGTTGGGGTGGTCGCCGATGGCGGCGATGGCGGGGAGCTCCGTGCTGCGTGGCTCTTACCACCTGTATCAGGGCATCGGCGGGTTCATCGGGAACATGGTGATGGGCGTCGTCTTCGTCTTCCTGTACCGGCGTTGGGGCCGGGTCGGGCCGCTGGTGGTGGCCCATGCGCTGCTCGACATCGGGGCGTTCGTCGGGTACGCGCTGCTTGCCGGGAAGGTGGGGTGGCTCCCGACCGCGTGAGGCGGTGCGGTGGCGGCTGGGCGGCTGCCGCGGCGTGGAACGACTGTGGGGGCGTACGGGATTCTCGTACGCCCCCTTTGTCATGCGCGGTTGTCCTGCGCCGTTGCCCCGCGCGGGAGGGGTCAGGCCAGCAGCTCGCCGTCGACGGTGGTGACGGCGTGGCCGGTGAGCAAGGTGCGTTCGCCGCGCAATGACGTGCCGACGAGGCCCGTGCGGGCCGAGGCCTGCAGGCCGGTCAGGTCGTCGCTGCCCAGGCGCGGGGACCAGTACGGGGCGAGCGCGGTGTGGGCGCTGCCGGTGACCGGGTCCTCGTCGATGCCGACCCGGGGGAAGAAGCCCCGGGACACGAAGTCGTAGCCGCGCGTGGGGTCTTCGGCGCGGGCGGTGGCGATGATGCCCCGTTCGGAGTGCTGGACCAGGGCCTTGTGGTCGGGGGTGAGGGCGCGGACCGTCTTCTCGTCGGCGAGTTCGATCAGCAGGTCGCCGCAGTGCGGTCCCGTGTCGTACGTCGCCACCGGCTCGGCACCGAGCGCCTCGGCCACGCCTGCGGGGATCTCGACCTCGGTGAGCGGGGCGGTCGGGAAGTCGAGGGTGATCGAGCCGTCCTCGTTCGCGGTCGCGGTGAGGATTCCGGCCGCGCGGGTGGCGAAGCGGATGGTGCCGCGGGCCGCGCCCGTGGATCTGAGGATGTGCGCGGTGGCCAGCGTGGCGTGGCCGCAGAGGTCCACCTCGGTTGCCGGGGTGAACCAGCGCAGCGCCCAGTCGGCCTCGCCGCCAGCGGGGAGCGGGTGGGCGAAGGCGGTCTCGGCGTGGTTGACCTCGGTCGCCACCTGCTGGAGCCAGCTGTCCGCAGGGAAGGTGTCGAGGAGTACGACCCCGGCCGGGTTGCCGGCGAAGGGGCGGTCGGTGAAGGCGTCGACGATTCGGATCCGCATGTCACCGACGGTAGGTCGACTGCGAAGGCGCAGGCCAAGGCCAATTTCGGATATCTGGCCCGGTTCTCTTCGGGGCGGGCTGTGGGGCGGGCTGTCGGTCGGGGGTTGCCAGCCGAACAGTTCCGATATATCGTTGAGCCATCGCGAACGGTCAAAGATCGACCGCGATAGAACTTCCATCAATCAATGACAACACTGAGAGGACGTGGTTGCCATGCGCACCCATGGACACGAACACGAGCATGGTTTTGGACGTCGTGGACCCGGCGGTCCCGGCCCGCGCGGCCGAGGCGAGCGGGGCGACTTCGAGGGGCGTCGCGGCGCCTTCGGTCCCTTCGGGCCCGGCTTCGGCGGACCCGGCGGCGGCCCCTGGGGCGGACGTGGTCGCGGCGGCGGTCGCGGCAGGGCGCGACGGGGCGACGTACGCGCGTCGATCCTCGCCCTGCTGAAGGACCGGCCGATGCACGGCTACGAGATGATCCAGGAGATCGCCGAGCGCAGCGGCGGGGCGTGGAAGCCCAGCCCGGGATCGGTCTACCCGACCCTGCAGCTCCTGGAGGACGAGGGCCTGATCACCAGTGAGAGCGAGGGCGGCAAGAAGCTGTTCGCACTCACCGACGCCGGCCGCACCGCGGCCGACGAAGGCCCGGACGCGCCCTGGGAGGACGCCGGTCGCGGCATCGACTGGGAGACGGCCAACGAGATCCGGCAGGCCGGCTTCGGCCTGATGGAGGCGTTCGGCCAGGTCTGGAAGACCGGCTCGACCGAGCAGCGCCAGAAGGCGCTCACGGTCGTCAACGACGCCCGCAAGAAGCTGTATCTGATCCTCGCCGATGAGGACTGAGGCCGGCCGGGCCGCGCCCGGGCCGACCGACGAGGACGCGACGGCGCCCCGCGTGATGCACGCGGGGCGCCGTCGTCATGTGCGACCCGGGGTGGGTGCGTAGGCCAAAGGTCGTTCGTCAGCCCATCAGGCCGTTGAACTTGCGCAGCGACTCGTTCAGGGCGGCCGTCGCCGAGTCCTTCAGCTTGCCTGCCATCAGGGACACGGCCGCGCCGGTGAACTCGCCGTCGATGCGCAGCGTGGTCGCCTCGCCGTCGGCGATCAGCGTGTACTTGGTGCCGACGTTGACCCCCATCGGGCCCTTGCCACGAATGGCGAACGTACTGTTCGTCTCCAGCTCCTCCACGGTCCAGGTGACCTCCGCGGGGAAGCCCATCAGCTTCATGTTCTCCTCGAAGGTGCCGCCCTTTTCCAGCGAAGTGGGGGCGCCCTTGGGGAACCCGGTGTGGGTGGTGCTCCACTCGCCGTACAGGGAGAGGTCCGTGAGCTTTGACCAGACCTTCTCGGCGGGCGCCTCGATGCGTGCTTCCGCGCTCACTTCGGCCATGCGACCACCCCTTCTCGTCGGGCGCTGCGGCGTCCGCGCAGCTACGGTGTCGCGGAACGTAGTCGTGGGGCCCGGAAGTTACAAGACTGACGACCCGTCAGGAATTGTGGAGCTGCGGCTCAGGGTTGGTGTGCGGGGCCGATGCGGCGTATGACCGCCGCGTCGAAGAGGTCGGAGGCGCGCGGGAACCGGGCCTCGTCGTGGCAGTGCCACGCCTCCCAGAACAGGTCCGCGAGCAGGGCGTCGGCCGGCGCGTAGACGCGGTACACATATTGCTTGCCGTCGATGGCGGGCAGGGAGACCAGCCAGCAGTCGTATTCCTCGCGAGTCCGGGCAGGTCGCGCCGCCGGGCGGGCGGTGCGAGGCGGTCCGGGCGGCATGGGTCGTGGTCCTTCGGGCAGGCGGGCGGCGTGCGGGGCCCGGGTGTGGGCGTTGTCCGGGTACGGGTGTTGGACCCGGGTGCGGGCCTTGCGTACGGATTGCTCGGGTGTCCGGTGGGACGAGCGCCATGGGTGTCGTGGTTGCGCAGGGGGAGCGAAGCAAGGCGGCGCGCGCCCCTCGGTTCGGATCGGCGCGATCTCATCCGTAAGGAGGAGAACTCGTACATGAATGCCCAACCTGCGTGGGACGCCCGAATGCTTCCCGGCGGGGATGTTTCCGGCCCCGGATGCTGATGGGGTGGGGGATGTGCAGAGTTCCACCCGGCCGAGCGCACGAACCGGTCAAGACCACCCCGAACCTGACGCGCAGCTCAGTGCCGAGCTGGCCGCGGTGGTCGCCGGTGCGCGCAGGCGGGCGGTGCGTGGTGGGGACGGGCAGATCGACACCGCGCACCTGCTGCACTCCCTTCTCGAGTACGAGCCCGCGGTGCGGGACGTCTTCAGTCGCGTGGGCGGCGGCGACCAAGTGGCCCGGTTGCTCGGGTATCTCGTGCAGCGCAGCATCGGCTACGGGTTGAGGTGGCAGGGCACCGTCGAGGATTCCGGTGCGGTGCCCGTCGTGCGGGAGGCGGCCGGGTGGTCGCCTGCGGCGGCTTCCGCGATGTCGGCGGCGCTTTTGCTTGCGCGGGGGCGGGGGGATGTGCGGGCGTCGGGGCTTGATCTTTTGGCGGCGCTTGTGAGGGATGGGGAGTGTCGGGCGGTTGAGGTGCTTCGACGGGGTGGGGTTGAGGCGGGGGATGTTGTGCGCGGGATCGCGGGCTAGCTGTGTTGCGGGTTGCTGCAGGTCGGGCTCGGAGGGTGTGGGTCGGGTGTGGTTGAGGTCGCGGGGGCGCTGCCCCCGGGCCCCCGCTCCTGGCCGGAGGGGCTGATTTTTCCCCTCCCCGCCCCTTCCCGTAAGGCTGCCGCCGGCTTCAAAAGATTGTCCTCAAACGCCGGACGGGCTGAAGGGAAGCGCCGGACGGGCTGAGGGGATGTGTCGGGCGGGTTGAGGATGCTGGGTTCGTGAGGCGGTGCGGGTTGCGTCTCGGGGGGTGAGATGTCAGGGGTATCGGGGGTGACGGTCATGACGGTGGCTGGCATGATGTGGCGGTGTCCAAGGCTCAGGGGATTCAGGGGAATCCGGTAAAGACGACGCGCGGGTTCGGGCTGGGGCTTGCCCTGGTGTCGGCTCTCGCCTTCGGTGGTTCCGGTGTCGCGGCCAAGCCGCTGATCGAGGCGGGGCTCGACCCGCTGCATGTCGTGTGGCTCAGGGTCGCGGGTGCCGCCCTTGTGATGCTGCCGTTCGCCTGGCGCCATCGCCGACTGGTGGTGGACAGGCCCGCGTTGCTCGTCGGGTTCGGGCTCTTCGCCGTCGCCGGTGTGCAGGCTTGCTACTTCGCCGCGATCTCCCGCATCCCGGTGGGCGTCGCCCTGCTCATCGAGTACTTCGGGCCCGCCCTGGTGCTCGGCTGGATCCGGTTCGTGCAGCGACGCAGGGTCTCGGGGGCCGCCGCGGTCGGTGTCGTCCTCGCGGTGGGCGGGCTCGCCTCGGTGGTCGAGGTGTGGTCCGGGCTGAGCTTCGACGCGATCGGGGTGCTGCTCGGCCTCGGCGCGGCCGTCTGCCAGGCCGGTTACTTCATCCTGGGCGACCATGACGGCGATGCGGGGGCCGAGGCGCCGAATCCGCTCGGGGTCATCTCGTACGGACTCCTCATCGGCACCGTCGTCCTGACCGTCATCGCCCGGCCCTGGGGCATGGAATGGTCCGTGCTCACGGGCACCGCGAGCATGGACGGCACCGAGGTCGCGGGGCTGCTGCTGCTCGGCTGGATCGTGCTCATCGCGACCGTTCTCGCGTACGGCACCGGCGTCTTCTCCGTGCGCAGGCTCTCGCCGCAGGTCGCCTCGGTGGTGTCCTGCCTCGAAGCGGTCGTGGCCACCGTGCTGGCCTGGATCATGCTCGGCGAACATCTCGCGGCGCCCCAGATCGTGGGCGGCGGCCTGGTGTTGCTGGGCGCGCTGATCGCGCAGTCCGCGACGCCGGGCAAGTCGCCCTCCGAGCCGGTCGCTTCAGGACCGATCGCTTCCGGGCCGGAGCCGGATGGCACCGTGGCGGCCGAGGGTGCGCTTCGGGGCGAGGGCGATGCGGTGAATGACACGTTGTCCGCCGCCCGGCCCACCGCATAGGATCGTGATCATGCATTCCCACGCACTCGTGCTTCCGCCTCCTGCCGCGTAACGCGGGCGGCCACACCTACGCAGACCGGGCTCGGGCAGTACCCGAGCGGGTTCCGGCTGCCCGCAGACGACAGTCATCCATTCCTGTCATCCGCGGAGAAGTCACGTGTCGAACGCGTCGAATGTGTTGTCCAGCCATGGCTCATCGGAGTCAACTGCCCTGCCCGTCCTGTCCGTCGGGCGCGGCCTGCTCTATCTGATCGTCGCCGGCGCCGCCTGGGGCACCGCCGGTGCGGCCGCCTCCCTGGTGTTCAGCGCCAGTGACCTCGGGCCCCTGTCCCTGTCCTTCTGGCGGTGCGCGGGCGGTCTCGCCCTGCTGCTCGCCGTGGGCGCGCTGCGCCGGCGGCGGGCCGTGGGCGGGCGCGTACGAGTGGGTCGCGTCGTCGTCCTCGGAGTCGCGCTCGCCGTCTTCCAGACCGCCTACTTCGCCGCCGTGCAGCTGACGGGGCTCGCGGTCGGCACCGTCGTCACGCTGGGCGCCGGGCCCGTGCTCATCGCGCTCGGGGCGCGGCTCGCGCTGGGCGAGCGGCTGGGGCGGGGCGGTCTTGCCGCGGTCGTCGGGGCGCTTGCCGGTCTTGCCGTCCTGGTCCTGGGGGACGACGGTGCGTCGGTGCGGCCGACGGGTGTCGTCCTCGCGCTGCTCTCCGCGGCCGGGTATGCGCTGATGACGCTGCTGACCCGATGGTGGGGACGTGACGGCGCGGGCGCCGACGCGTACGCCACCACCGTGTGGACCTTCGGGGTCGCCGCCGTCTGCCTGCTGCCGCTGGGCATGGCCGAGGGGCTGCTGCCGCACACCGAGCAAGTGGGGCTCGTGCTATGGCTGTTGGTGTACGTCGCCGCCGTGCCGACGGCCCTCGCGTACGCCCTCTACTTCGCCGGAGCGGCGGCCGTACGGTCCGCCACCGTGTCCGTGATCATGCTGCTCGAACCGGTGAGCGCGGCGGTCATCGCCGTGACGGTCCTGGGGGAGCGGCTCACCGTGGCCACCGTGGCGGGGACGCTGCTCATGCTCGCGGCGGTCGCCGGACTCGCCGTGGCCGAGACGCGGGACGCGGCGGCGGCACGGCGGCGGGCCCTGCTCGGCTGAGGGCGCGGAACGCGACGGGTGGCCGTCCCCGGCTGAGGACGGCCACCCGTCGACTGCTCAATCGCCCTGCACGCGCGCGTAGTGGCCCATGTGGCTTCACGCGCGCGTGCCTCGCGCGCGGGGTGCTGTCAGGTCGCGCTTGCCGCGTCCCTGTGGCGCTGCTGCTGTCGCCCCGCGGCCAGGTCCAGTGCGCCGCCCCGGGCGGCCAGGCCCTCGGCGATCCGGTCCTGGATCTCTTGCGGCTTGTGCGTCGCGTACTTGAACTTCGCGCGTACGTCGGTGACTTCGAGCCGCAGCCCCCGGATGCCGGCGAGCAGCCGGCCGTGCGGCGCCTCGCCCAAGGCGGCCGGGGCGGTGCCGCCCTCCGGCTGGAAGTGGCCGACCTGGCGGTTGAGGAGTTCGGCCTTGGCCGCCGGATCGTCCACGAGATGGGCGGTGCAGCGCAGTTGGACCGCCGCGTAGAAGCTGGTCGGCACGCCGTGTGCGGACGGACCGTCCGGCGGTGCCTGCCACGGCCCCGGCACGAAGGCGTAGTCGTCCACCACGCTGAGCAGCACCTCGGGGTTCGTCTCCACTGCCGCCCAGAGCGGGTTGGGGCGGGCCAGGTGGGTCAGCACCTCCCCGTACGCGCCGCCGTGCCCGGCGACGTACGCGAAGTGCAGCGGCTGGACGTGCGGGGGTGCGCCGTCCAGGCCGTTCACCGCGAGCTGGCCGAAGTCGTGGGCGGCGAGCCAGTGCTGCCACTCGGCGTCGTCCTGCGGGGCGTCCCAGGGGTGGATGAGCATCACAAGGCCTTGAGGTAGTCCGGGAGTTCGATGCCCGGGGCGAGGTCCGCGGCGGGCACCGGGGCGGTGTAGCCGTGGGTCACCGGGACGACGCCCGCCCAGTGCGGGAGGTCCAAGTCCTCCGGGTCGTCGTCCGCGTCGTCGTCGCGGATCTTCGCCGAAACGTCGGTCAGGTCCAGGCGCAGCACGGCGGTGGCGGCCAGCTCCTTGGCGTTGGCGGGCCGCGAGTCCTTCGAGCGGCCGGCCACCACGTGCTCGACCAGGGCGTCCAGGGCCATGCGCTTCTCGTCGCGGTCCGTCACCGTGTGGGCGACGCCCTGGACCACCACCGAGCGGAAGTTGATCGAGTGGTTGAACGCGGACCTGGCAAGCACGAGACCGTCCATGTGCGTGACGGTCAGACACACCTTGAGCCCGGGGTCCGCCATGCCCGCCGCGCGCATCGGGCGGGAGCCCGTGGAGCCGTGCACATACAGGCGCTCTCCGACGCGGCCGTACAGCGTCGGCAGGACCACGGGGGCGCCGTCGCGTATGAACCCGAGGTGGCAGAGGTAGGCCGCGTCGAGAATCGCGTGCACCGACTCGCGGTCGTACGTGGCGCGGTCCCGGTAGCGGGCCGGGACGTTCCGGTCCGTGACGGGGTAGGCGTCCTGGCCCTCGGGGGTCGCGTGGGTGTCCTGCGCCGCGGTCATTGCGAACTCCATTGCACTAGTGCATACTCAATTTTGTGCTAGGAGAGTATCGGATCGCAGGGCGGCGCGCAGCAGAGATTGCCGCCAGTGTCGAGGGCGCGGTCGGCCGCGGAGACCTGGAACCCGGGCAACTGTTGCCGCCCATGCGGGAGTTGGCGACGGAGCTCGGGATCAATCCGAATACGGTCGCGGCCGCCTATCGCACCCTGCGCGAGCGCGGGGTGATCGAGACGGCGGGACGGCGCGGCAGCCGGGTACGGCCACGGCCCGCCAGCACCGCCCGGGAGCACATCCGGGTGGACGTTCCCGCAGGTGTGCGGGATGTGTCGAAGGGCAACCCGGATCCCGCGCTGCTGCCCTCGCTGATCGCGGCGCTCACCGCGGCGGCCGAGCGGAGCGACGAGAGCCCCGTGCAGTACGGGGAGGCCGCGGTGGCCCCCGAGTTGGCCCGTCTCGCCCGTGCCGCCTTCGACGCGGAGGGCGTCCCCGACGGGCCGATCGCCGTGACCTCGGGGGCCCTTGACGCCATCGAGCGCGTCCTCGCCGCCCATCTCAAGCCGGGCGATGCCGTCGCCGTCGAGGACCCGGGCTTCGGCAGCCTCCTCGACCTGATCTCGGCCGTCGGGCTGCGGCCCGTCCCGGTCGGCGTCGACGACGAGGGGCCGCTGGCCGACGACGTCGAGCGGGTGCTGCGCGACGGGGCGCGGGCCCTGATCGTCACCGACCGCGCGCAGAACCCGACCGGGGCCGCGGTGAGCGGCGCGCGGGCGCGTGCCCTGCGTTCCGTCCTCGCCGCCCATCCGGAAGTGCTGCTCATCGAGGACGACCACGGGCACGGCATCGTCGACCAGGTGCTGCATCCCCTGGCCGAGGGGCGGGACCGCTGGGCCTTCGTGCGCTCGGTCGCCAAGGCGTACGGGCCGGACCTGCGGCTCGCCGTGCTCACGGGCGACGCCCTCACCCTCGACCGGGTGGGCGGCAGGCAGCGCCTCGGGCCGGGGTGGGTGAGCCGGCTGCTGCAGGACGCGGTGGTGCATCTGTGGTCGTCGGGGGCGGTGGATCCGCGCGCGGTCGCGGGGGAGTACGGCAAGCGCCGGGACGCCCTGATCGGGGCGCTCGCGGAGCGCGGGATCGCGGCGTACGGACGCAGCGGGCTCAATGTGTGGGTGCCCGTGCCCGACGAGACGGGGGCCGTGTCGCGGCTGCTGCACGCGGGGTGGGCGGTGGTGCCGGGGGCGCGGTTCCGGATGAGCGCGCCACCCGGGGTGCGGATCACCGTGTCCCTGCTGGGAGTTGACGACATGCAGCCGCTGGCCGATGCCGTCGCGGCTGCGGTGGGGCCCGGGGCCGGGCGCCGGTATGTGTGAGGGCTGAGCTCAACGCGGCCGCAGCCACGCGCGTGTGTGCGTTGTGCACCCGCGCGTGCCGTCGATTTGCTCTCAGGTCCGGGAGCGCGCCTTCGACTGGGACAGTGCGGCCCCCGCGATGACGATCAGCGCGCCCACCGGCATCGACCAGGTCAGCGCCTCGCCGAGCACGGCCGCGCCCGCCGCCGTGGCGATCACCGGGATGAAGTACGTGACCATCTGGCCGGTCGTCGGCCCGACCTCCGCCACCAGGCCGTACTGCAACAGCAGTCCAAGGCCGGTGCCCAGGGCGCCGAGAGCGAGCACGGCGAGCAGGGGCACGACCGGGATCCGGGTGGGCATCGAGGTGAACAGCGGGGTCACCACCGCCAGTTGGACCGTCGCGACCAGCAGCTGGCCGCTCATCATGGAGAGGTGGGAGTTCGAGGTGCCGGCCAGCGTGCGGCGGACGTAGATCCAGCCGATCGGGTAGCTCAGCGAGGCCAGCAGGGCCATGGCCGTGCCACCGAAGTCCAGGCCGTGGAAGCCCTGCCAGGCGCCGAGCACCGTCAGCACGCCGATGAACCCGAGCCCGAGCCCCGCGACGCGGCGCCGGGTGGGCCGGTCCTCGGACAGCGCGACCATCGACAGCGCCATGCCCCACAGCGGCGACGTGGCGTTGCAGATCCCGGCGAGCGCGGACGGAATCGTCAGCTCCGCGTACGCGAACAGCGAGAACGGCAGCGCGTTCAGCAGGAACGCCGCGACCGTCAGATGCCCCCAGGTGCGCACTCCCCGAGGCAGCCGGTCCCGCTTGACCAGGAGCGCCACGGCCAGTACCGCCGTGCCGAACAGCAGCCGCCCGAAGGTGACTTGGAACGGTGCGAAGCCGTGCGTGCCGACCTTGATGAGCAGAAAGCTGAAGCCCCAGATCAGGGAGAGGACCGCGAAGCGGATCCGCCAGTCCAGGGAGGTGCGGCGCGGCGCCGGCTCCGACGCCGGGGGTGCGGTCGGGGTGGATGCGGAGGCCGTGGAGGAGGGTGCGGGGGCGGCGACTGGCGTGGTCATGACCCCAACGATGGCGCAGTCCATTTCGTAGAACAAGCGAGATTAATTACGAGGGATCGCTTAGCATTGCTTACATGTTGAACCTGGAGCGCCTGCGCACCCTCGACGCCCTGGCCCGGCACGGCTCGGTCAGCGGTGCCGCCGCCGGCCTGCACGTGACGACCTCGGCCGTGTCCCAGCAGATGACCAAGCTGGAGCGCGAAGTCGGCCAGCAGCTGCTCGCCAAGAACGGCCGCGGGGTGCGGCTCACCGACGCGGGCCGGCTCCTCGCCGAGCACGCGGAGCGGATCCTGTCGCAGGTCGAGCTGGCCCAGTCCGACCTGGAGGCGCAGCGCGGCCAGGCCGTCGGCGAGCTGCGGATCGGCGCGTTCCCCACGGCGGCGCGCGGCCTGTTCCCCGTCGCGCTCGCCGCCCTGCGTGCCGGGCATCCCGGACTGCGCGTGCGCTCCCAGGAGTTGGAGCCCGAGGACGGCGTCCGGGCCGTGCTCCGGGGCGATCTGGACCTGGCCGTCGTGCTCGACTGGTACGACAAGCCGCTGCCCGTGTCGGAAGGCGTCGCCAAGGCCTCGCTGCTCGACGACCCGGCGGATGTGATGCTGCCCGCCGGGCACCCGCTCGCGGGGCGCGCGGAGATCGACCTCGAGGAACTCGCCGACGACGACTGGATTTCCTGGCCGGAGGGCGCGTACTGCCAGAGCTGGCTGATGTACACGCTGCGGGCCAAGGACATCGAGCCGCGCATCTGCCACTACGCGGAGGAGCACCACACCCAACTCGCCCTGGTGGCCGCCGGTCTCGGCGTCTGCGTCACGCCGCGACTCGGGCGGGGGGTGCTGCCGCCGGCGGTCAGCGTGGTGCGGGTGCGGCAGAGCATGAAGCGTCATGTGTACGTGGTGTGGCGCGCGGACGCCGACCGCCGGCCCTCGATCCGGGCGGCGGTCGACGCGTTGCGGGGCGCGGGGGCACTCGTGGGGGATGGAGATCTGCCCAGGGGGTGATCCGTGAGGGCGAGCCCTCACGGCGGAGTGAACCGTGAGGCAAGCCCTGACGGAGCAGTGATCCGTGAGCCAAGCCCTAGCGGAGCACCGTGAGCTTGCGGAAGTCCCACGAGGCGATCGAGTCCGGCGTCAGACGGGCCCAGGCGTGCCGGCCGTCGTGCGGCATGGTGTCCATCCCGAAGTTCTTGCGCGCGAACACCCGCTCCGGTTCCTCGAGTTCGGGGCACGGCTCCCCGGTGCGCGGGGCCTCGCCCACGAACTCCACCGTCCCCGAGAGCTCCACGCCGCGCAGCTCGCCGTACTCCTCGCCGGAGTCGATCACCACCGCGATCCGCTGGTCCCGGCGCAGATCGGCCCAGCGCTTGCTGCGCGTGATCGAGTACAGCCACAGCGAGCTGCCGTCCCAGGTGAACCACAGCGTGCTCGCGTGCGGGGCGCCGTCGGCCGAGATCGTGGCGACCCGGCAGGTGCGCTGTTCGGTGAGGAAGGCGTCCAGTTCGTCGGGCGTCATCATGATCTTGCGGCCCCTGCGCTGTGTGACGGACATGCTCTCCCCTTGTGGCGACGTACGGCGACGGCCCGGCGCGAACCAGGTTCTGACTGTGCGTCAGAAAAGAATGCGGTCTCTTCCGCCGGTACGCAATGGGGGTTACCCTCGCGCGGATCTCGCGTGCCACCCGTTGCCCACGCGCCGTCCACTCGTCCGCGTGCCGCCTACTCGCCAGGGGGACCCATGCCGTCGACCGAAGCCCTCGCCGAACTCCTCGACCCCGCCACCACCGTGCTGCTCACCGTCGAGTGCCAGCAGGGCGTCGTCGGCACGGAGAGCGCGCTCCCCGAACTTGCCGCGGTGGCCCGCGAGTCGGGGGCCCTCGGCAATGTCGCCCGCCTCGTCGCGGCCGCGCACACCGCGGGCGTACAGGTGCTGCACGCGGTGGCCGAGCGGCGGCCCGACGGACGCGGCGCCAACCACAACGCGCGGCTCTTCAAGGCCGCCGCGCGGCTGCCCGTGCAGCAGCTGTCCGGTACCAAGGCGGTACGGATTGCGCCGCCCATCGAGGTCGCGGAGGAGGACCTCGTGGTGCGCCGGCTGCACGGCGTCTCGCCCATCGCCGGCACGGACGTCGACGCGCTCCTTCGCAACCTCGGCTGCCGCACCCTGATCGTCACCGGGGTCTCGTCCAATGTGGCCGTACCCAACGCCGTGTTCGACGCGGTGAATCTCGGCTACACGGCCGTCGTACCGGCGGATGCCATCGCCGGGGTGCCCGCCGACTACACCCCGGTGCTGGTCCGGAACACGCTCTCGCTGGTCGCCACCGTGCTGACCAGCGACGATGTGCTCACCGCCTGGAAGCACCCGCGCCGGGCCGCCCGGGCCTGAGCGCGCCGCGCGAGCCCATGGCCGGCGCGGCGTGGGCCCGGAACGCATCACGCGAGCCGGCGATGAGCCGGGCGAGCCGGCAACGCGTCACGCGAGCTGGATGGAGTCCCCGGTGACGGTGATCTTGGCGGCGGGCAGTGGCCGGGGTGCCGGGCCGTCCTTCACGCTGCCGTCGGCGACGTCGTACTTGCTGCCGTGACAGACGCAGTTGATGGTGCCGTCGGCGACATCCTTGACCGGGCAGCCCTTGTGGGTGCACTCGGCGGAGAACGCCTTGAACTCGCCGGCGGACGGCTGGGTGACCACGACGCCCTGGTCCTTGAACACCTTGCCGCCGCCCTCCGGGATGTCCGAGGTCTTGGCGAGCTCGCCCTTGGCGCCGCCGGTGGGCGCGGTTCCGGCCTTCGGTTCCTCGGAGTCGCCGCACGCCACGAGGGCGGCCGCGAGTCCGACGGCGCCCGCCGCCGCGACGACGGTGCGCCGGGAGGGCCGGGGCCCGCGCTCCGGCGGCGCCGGTTCCTGCGCGGCCGTCGGTGCCGACTCCTGTGAAACGGTCATGCTGCTCTCCCCTTGACGGTTCAGGCGCTTGCTTCGTCTGCTGTGTCGTACGGGTGGCGCATCGGAGATGTTCAAATCCTCAACGTTTTCAGAGGTTCAACGCAGTCTTCAGGAAGTCCAGTTGGTGCAGCAACAGCGCATCGGCCACACCTTCCCCGTTCGCCGCGTGCGTGGCCGTGGCCAGCGGCAGCACCTGGTGCGGGCGCCCGGCCGCGAGCAGCGCGGCGGAGAAGCGGAACGTGTGGGCCGGCACCACGTTGTCGTCGGCGAGCCCTTGGATCAGGAGCAGCGGCCGGGTCAGCCGGTCCGCGTACGGCACGAGCGAGCAGCGGTCGTAGTGCTCCGGGGTGACATCGGGATGGCCGAGGAACCGCTCCTTCCAGAAGGTGTCGTACAGGCGCTGGTCGGTGGGCGGGGCGCCCGCGACGGCGGCGTGGAAGACGTCCGGCCGGTGCAGCACCGCGCCCGCCGCGAGGAAGCCGCCGAAGGACCAGCCGCGGATGGCGACCCGCTCCAGGTCGAGGTCGGGACACCGCTCAGCGGCGGCGTGCAGGGCGTCCACCTGGTCCTCGAGGACCGGCCCCAACGTGTCGCCGTGGATGGACGTTTCCCAGTCCCTGCCGCGCCCGGGAGTGCCCCGCCCGTCGGTCACCAGGACCGCGAAGCCCTGGTCGGCGAACCACTGCGACACCGTCGCGCTCCAGGTCCGCCCGCGCAGCACCACCCGGTGCCCGGGCCCGGCGTACGGATCGAGCAGCACCGGAAGCCGCCCGCTGCCCGGTGCGTACCCGGTGGGCAGGTACAGGGCGCTGCGCAACTCCCGCTCCCCGAGCCTGAGATGCAGGGGCGCGGCCTTGACCAGAGGTTCTTGGGTGCGTACGGCGATCTGTCCGGTCGCCTTGCCGTCACGCCGGACCCGGACCTGCCGCCCTTCGAAGGTGAGGCTGTCCAGGACGAGGGTGGGTCCGCCGGGCTCGGCGAAGTGCACGCCGGGCTCCTCGCTGATCCGGACGAAGCCCTCGTCGGGAGCGTACGACCACGAATGGACCTCGGTCGGCTCCTCGCTCGCGGTGAACACGACGCGGTCCCCGGCGACGGACAGCACCTCACCGACCTGCAGTCCGTGCGGTGTGCGGGCCTCGCCCACGCGCAGCCCGCGGGAGTCGCCCTCGCTCCAGGGGACGATCAGCGCGCCCGCCGCCGTGCGGGCCGGAGTGCCGGGGAGCTGGTCCGCCCACGCCAAGTCGCGCTGGTGGTGCAGGAGTTCGCAGCCGCCGGTGGCGGGATCGACGGCGAAGGTGCAGGCGGAGCGCTGGTCGCGGGTCTGCAGGGAGATCAGCGGGCCGTGTCCGTCCCAGGCCGCGGTGGTGACGTACTCGAAGGCGGGGTCGGTCCAGACCCCTTCGGGGTGGGTCCCGGCGGCGGGCTCCTCGGGCATGCGTACGTCGGTGCGGGAGCCGTCGAGGCCGAGGATGTGCAGGCTGGTACGGGAGTTGGCGGTGCCGGCCGCCGGGAAGCGGATCGCGCGGGGCGCCCGCTCGGGATGTGCCGGGTCGGAGAGGTACCAGCGCCGCACCGGGGACGTGTCCACGCGGGCGACCAGCAGGGCGCTGCCGTCCGGCGCCCACCAATGGGCCCGGGGGCGGCCCAGGGACTCGGCGGCCGTGTGGTCGCTCAGGCCGTACGTCACGTCGTCCGCCTCCGGCGCCGCGAGCAGCCGGTCGTCCGTGCCGTCGACGCGTACGACGTGCAGCGCACCGCCCGTGACGTACGCGACCAGCGAGCCGTCCGGGGAGGGGCGGGGGTCGACCACCGGCCCCGCGGTGGGGACCCGGACCGGGCCCGGCCCGTCCGCGGGCAGCACCCACAGCGCGCCGCCCAGCGCGAACGCGACCACGCGCGCGTGGCGGTCGACGGCATACCCGACCACGCCGTCGGAGAACTCGCGCGCCCGCTCGCGCCGGATGCGCTCGGCCTCCGGGACCGGGCCGTTCCCGCCGAGCGCCGACGGGTCGGCCAGCATGCGCTCCTCGCCGGAGACGACGTCGTACTCCCACAGGCGGCTCACCGGGTCCTCGCCCCCGGTGCTGCGCAGGAAGAGCACCCGCTCCCCGTCGGGCGAGACCGTGAAGGCACGCGGAGTGCCGAGCGAGAACCGGCGGGTGCGGGCGAACTGAAGAGGAAAGCGATCGATGGGCGCAGACGATTCCATCGCGGCAATGTAGGCAGATCGCCGGCCGATCGAACACCCCCTGCCCCGGCAGTAACCTGGGGCGATGCTCACCGAAGTCACAGCGACGCGCTATGTCACGCCCTTGCGTGAGGGCGGCTCGCTCCCCGGCATCGTCGAGGCCGACGATCTCGGAACGTACGTCATGTAGTCGTCCAGCTGGGGGCGCTGACCTGCGGAGATGCCGCCAAAACCATGGCTGATCTGCGCGGATGCATCTTTCAGGGCGATTCACGTTCGTGCTGGTTCATGCAGCTGATTCTCCCCACGCGCTCCCCCGGAGGGGTGGAAACTCCCCAGATCCTCCCCAGCAAAAGGCGACGCTACCAGCGGAGACGAGGCGAAAACCCCTGCCTGTTGTCAGTACGGTGGGTGATCGCCAGGCGGATATATGACGCCGCCATCTTTGGTTCTCCGGGGCGCGGGTCCCCATGCGGTTGGGGCGAAGCCACCGGCAGCGCGTCTTTTTCGACCTCGAGCGACGAGCCCGCGACACGCGACCGCCGCCCAGTGGTCGCGCGTGTGCGTCGGCGTGAATGGAGCTACTCGACCCGGCTCACGCCGTCGTCCGGCTCGTCGTCGTCCGGCAGGTGCACGTCGTTGACCGCGATGTTCACCTCGACGACTTCCAGGCCCGTCATCCGTTCCACCGCGCCGATCACGTTCTCGCGGACCTCTGCGGCGATGTCGGTGATGCTGATCCCGTATTCCACGACGACCTGAAGGTCGATGGCGGTCTGCTTCTCGCCGACTTCGACCTTGACGCCGCGTCCCACGCTCGCGCGTCCGCCGGGGACCCGGTCGCGCATCGCGCCGATGGTGCGGGTGAATCCGCCGCCCAGGGAGTGAATTCCTGGAACCTCCCGCGCGGCAATCCCAGCAATCTTCTCCACGACTCCGTCCGCGATGGTCGTCTTGCCTTGCAGCTCAGATGCGGCCGGCAGGATCGTGCCCCTGCCGGTGCCGGACTCATCAGGCTTGGCTTTCTGCAGGGTGGAACTGTTCGGCTCCGTCATCGGAAGCCACCTCCTGGGGCGCTCCACTGCCTGGCGTACCCGGGTGGCCGCCGACGGCCGTGTTTCGCCCTGCAGGTCCAAGTTCCTTGCTGGACACCGAATATGCGCGCACGGCGCCACATTCCTTTTCGGCACCCCGGCGTACTCGACTTCTGGCCACCCCGTCGGGACGTTACGGGGACTATGCTCAGCGGTGGACGTCCCAGACCCCGGCGGCTCGTTGTTGCTCCAACGGATGGCTGCGGGTAGCGGATTGCTCGTCCCCTCACCTGACGCATCCCCCTGGGGGACTGGCGGGTTCCTCTTCTACTGGACCGGCCTTCCACCTGCCTCCGCCGTACCTACACCCCGCCGAGAGCACGCCCGGTGCCCGAGAACCCCGGCTCCGTCGTGCTGCAACTGCCCGGCGGGTCTTGCGAACCGAGGCGCCATGGCGTTACCGCAATTGAACGTCTACCGGCACGACCGGAACACCCGGGCCCTGATCACCCTGTCCGGTGAGATCGACCTGGAGTCCGTACCCCTGCTGCGCGAGACGCTGGAGCGATGTCTGCGCGACGGCATCCGCACATTCGACATCGACCTCACCCCCGTCATCTTCTGCGACTGCACCGGCCTCAACGCCTTCATCGAGACGGCTCAGCAGATCAGCACGGCCGGCGGCTCGCTCCAGCTGCACTACCCGCCACCCATGCTGACCCGGATGATCACCCTCGCCCGCTGCACCTTCCTCCTCTCAAGCCCTGCGCCCACCCCGGCAACGGCTCTCCTGCCAAACCCCGTTCCCGCACCCATGTCGGCAACGCTGCCCGTGCCGTGCTTCGAGACGCTGCGCCGCCTCGCCCCCGTCGCGCCTGCCGCCTCGGGCGGTGTGCTGTGAAGGCCCGGCCCGGTCGAGGGCTGTCACGAAAGCCCGGCAGCGAGGGATCTCCCGCCAAGGGCGGAGTGCGTGTACGTCGGGTGAACCGCTGGCTGGCAGAAGACATGCGGGAGGACCTCGCCGACCTGTACGAGGAGTCCTGTGCGGCACCTCCCAGCGAGTCCTTCCGCAGTCGCAGCCGCCTCGAATTCCTGAGCTGTCTCAGTGGCGATGCCCGGCGGCCGGGGTTCGCCATGGTGATCGCGGAGACGGTGGACCTGGCCGGGTGCGCGTTCGGATATCCGGTCCGCAGGGACGGCTCCTGGTGGCTTGGCTTCGACGGCGCACTGCCGCTCAGCGTCGAGCAACTCACCGAGTCCGGCGGTGTGTTCGCGGTCACCCATCTCCTGGTCCGCCCACATGCACAGGAGTTGGAGGTGGCCGGCCGTCTACAGGAGCGGATACTTGCCGATCACCAGGCGTCGTTGGGCGTCACCCTGGTGGCTCAGGGAGATCGTCCTGCTCTCGATTCCATACGGTCCTGGGGATGGCGGGACCTCGGCGACATCTGGCGTCCTGCCGGTCCCACGGTGTTCCGGGTGCTGGTGCTGCCCGTCGGGGAACGGACGACCCAGAGGCTGGAGGGGCTTGCCCACCATGCCTGGACCCGGTGGCCCGGATGAGGTCCAACGGCCGGTCGGTCCGGATCCAGTTGCTGGTCGCCGAACAGGCGGCCCAGCGAGGTGGACGGGTCGGCGTGATGGACGTGTGCACGGCAGCGGTGGTCGCGTTGCCGGTCAGCGGAGCCGGGGTGTCCGCGATGTCCAAGAGTGCGGCGAGCTATCCCCTGTGCAGCACCGACGACATCAGTGAGCAGTTGGAGGAACTACAGCTCACTCTCGGCGAGGGGCCCTGCGTGGATGCCTTCACCCATCAGCGCGCCGTCCTGACCCCAGATCTACGCGCGGCTGAACTGCAAGACTGCTGGTCGGTGTTTGCCAATGCGGCCCTGGAGGCCGGGGCGCGCGCGGTCTTCGCCTTCCCCCTGCAGATCGGTGCGATCAGCCCAGGAGTCCTCGATCTGTACGCCGACGTGCCCGGCACGCTGGACGTGGAGGAATTGGCCGATGCCCTGGCCTTCGCCGACACGGCCACCCTCGTCCTGCTCGGCACGCAGATCGACGCGACAGGAGCACCCCCCACCACGGGCACCGCGCACGAAGACACTGAGGATCTGGGCGGATACCGGGCCGAAATCGACCAGGCCACCGGCGCGCTCATGGTCCAGCTCGACATCGGCATCGAGGAAGCCTTCATCCGGTTGCGTGCTTACGCGTTCGCCCACGAGCTCCGTCTCTCCGATGTCGCCGCCGATGTGGTGGCCCACAGGCTTCACCTCACTGATGACACGGACCCGGGCGATGACGATGGCTGACAACCTCGCGCGGTCCGGCGAAGACGCTGCGCTGCACTTTCCGCCTTGTGGGGGCCGTACTAGAGTCGATCGAGGGTGTGACCGATGAATGAGCAGCTGCTGGCCGAAACCTTCGTCGAACTGGCCGACAACCTGGTCGCCGACTTCGACCTGATCGACTTCCTGCGCCTGTTGACCGACCGGTGCGTGGGCATGCTCGACGTCACCGCCGCCGGCGTCCTGCTTGCCGACCACAACGGTGAACTGCGCGTCATGGCCGCCTCCGACGAGCAGGTACGCCTCCTGGAACTCTTCCAGATCCAAAGCAACGAAGGCCCCTGCCTGGAGTGCTTCCACAGCGGCGTGCCGGTGACCGTGGCGGACTTGAGCACGCAGACCGAGCGGTGGCCGCGGTTCACCGAGGCAGCAGACCTGTGCGGGTTCTACGCGGTCCAGGCCGTGCCGATGCGCCTGCGGGACGAGGTCGTCGGCGCCCTCAATCTCTTCCGCGCCGCCCCGGGTCCCTTCGACCCGCTCGAGGCTTCCATCGCCCAGGCCCTGGCCGACGTCGCCACGATCAGCTTGCTGCAGCAACGCTCCACCCATCGCAGCACCATCCTCAACGAACAGCTCCAGAACGCGCTCAACAGCCGCGTACTGATCGAGCAGGCCAAGGGCAAACTCGCCGAACGCCAGAACATCGACATGGAACAAGCCTTCAGCGCGCTGCGCGGCTACGCCCGGGCACACAACCGGCGCCTGTCCGATGTGGCCCGAGCGTTCATCGACGACTCCGAACCCCTCGCCGGCCTGGACGACTGAACACCGTCGCTTGGCCGAATGTGTCAGGGATCGGTGGCGCGAGGACGAAGTGGGCGTCAGGCCCGGTTGACGCGTCCGGCGACTGCGTGGCCGATCAGGAGGTAAACGAGTGCGGGCAGGCCGTAGTTGACCACGGTGCGCCAGTTGTCGGACTCGATGGTGAACAGGTTGCGCGACCAGCCTGAGAGCCAGTTCGCCGCGTCGTGGATCCAGTCCACCGCGCTGTTGGCGGTGTTCGCGTCGAGGAGGAAGAGGGCGATCCAGAGGATCAGGATCAGTGCTGCGATGTCCGCGATGAGGAGGATAGCCGTCCCCGCGGGGTTTCCGCCGTAGCGTCTGGCCATAGCCAACGACTCGCCCCGATGGCCGAATTGAAACCTGGGAGCGCCCGAATGACTGCCTGATACGGGGGAACTCGGCCGACAGCGACGCAGACCTCGCCAGTGGGTTGGGGCGCATCGCCCCCCTGGCAGGAGTAGGTAGATGCTCGCATTCGCAGCGGCTGTGCTCTTCGTCATCGCCTTCATCATTCACGTCACCGAGACGTCGACCGAGGCGATCTTCAGTCCGACCAGTCTCATGCTCGTCGGACTTGCCCTCCTCGCGCTGCACTCGGGCGGTGTCGGGTCCGGATGGGCTGCCCGGGGCCGAGGCCGTGGACGCCGGCGCTGAGGGAGACGTCCACTGCGACAGCTCCCCGCCCTCCACCCGTTCCACGGCGGCGACCACGCTCTCCCCGGCATTCACGGCATAGCCCCGTCGCCGCGCCAAGCAGCAGAGTGATCGCAACCTTGTCATGGTGAGCAGCCCTGGAGCTCGGCCGCGTCGTCTTTGCTACGAGTCGAGGAGTCCAGGATGTCCCTGCACGCAGAACCCGAGATCCGGCCGGTGCCGCCGAGGCCCGCATACGACGGGACATCGCCCTTTCCCCGTACGGCGCCGTTGCTCCGCACGCCGGGCGCGCGATGGCAGCTGGCGGCGACCGCCGTCATCGTGGCCTTCCCCTTCCTGGCGGTGGTGCTGGCCGGATGGGTGCTGTGGGGCAATGTGCTCGGTCCTGTCGACGTCGTACTGGCCGTCGTCTTCTATGTCTTGACCGGTCTGGGCATCACGGTGGGCTTTCACCGGCTGTTGACCCACCGGAGCTTTACCGCCGCCCCCGCGCTGCGCCTCCTGCTTGGCGTGGCCGGGTCCATGAGCTTTCAGGGAGATGTGATCGGCTGGGTGGCCACCCACCGCCGCCACCATGCCTTCACCGACCGGCCGGGCGACCCGCACTCGCCGTTCCGCTACGGCACCGGCGTGCGAGGTCAGTTCCGCGGCCTGGTCCATGCCCACGTCGGCTGGCTGTTCGCCGGCGACTCCAGCCCGGCCGACCGTTATGCGCCCGACCTGCTCGCCGACCGCTCCACGCGCGCCCTCGCGCGTGCATTCCCTGCCCTGTGCGTGATCTCCCTGGCTCTGCCGTTCGCGATCGGCTGGGCCATCGGCGGCACCCTGCACGATGCGCTGACCGCCCTTCTGTGGGCGGGACTTGTCCGGGTCGCTTTGCTCCAGCATGTGACGTGGAGCGTGAACTCGCTGTGCCACATGATCGGCGAACGCCCCTTCCGCACCCGCCGCCACGACCGCGCGACCAATCTCTGGCCCTTGGCGCTCCTCTCGTTCGGCGAGAGTTGGCACAACCTCCACCATGCCGAGCCCACTTGCGCCCGGCATGGCGTCGACCGCGGCCAGCTCGACCCGACCGCCGCCGCCATCCGCCTCTTCGAACGACTCGGCTGGGCCACCGATGTGCACTGGCCCGACCCCCGCCGCCTGGACGGCCGCCGACAGTGAACCTGGCCCCGCGACGGAGAGCGTCTCGGTCTTCGTGGTGTGGCGAACCCGGGATGCCGGGTCCTGCCTGCCCTCGTACTCGGGCTGACATCAGGAAGCCTTCTGCAGCCCGTCGGTCTCGGCCATCACTTGGTCACGCAGGCGCGCACAAGTGCCGCTGATCAGGCGGGAGACGTGCATCTGGGAGATGCCGAACTGCTCGGCGATGCTGCGCTGTGTCATCTCGCGGAAGAACCTCAGGTAGAGGATCTTCTGTTCGCGTTCGGGCAGCGCCTTCAGCAGCGGCCGAAGGGCTTCACGGTTGACGATCCAGTCGAAGCCGGGCTCGACATCACCAAGAGTGTCGGCCAAGGTACGGCCATCCGCGGAGAAGACGGGCCCCGCATCCAGTGACAGCAGGGCGAAGCTCTCCAGAGCCCCTTGTCCAAGGCGCACCTCGGCCTCGGTCAGGCCCGTGTACGCGGCGATCTCCTGGATCGTGGGCCCTCGGGAGTCGAGCGAGCAGCCCATTTCCCCGCTCGCGGCCCTGACCTTCATGCGTAACTCCTGTACGTGTCGCGGCACATGGACCCCCCAGAGGCCGTCCCGGAAGTGCCGTTTCATTGCGCCGAGGATCGTCGGTATGGCAAAGCTTGGAAATGCGGCACCGCGCTCCGGGTCGAAGCGGGAGACCGCCTTGACCAGGCCCAGGTGGGCGACTTGGACGAGGTCTTCGAAGGATTCGCCTCGATGCTGGTACCGGCGGGCGAGGCGTACGGCCATCGGCATCCAGACACACACCACCTCCTGCTGCAGCGCGGACTTCTCCGGGCCGTCGGGCAGGGCGGCGATACGGGCGAACGCGGCGGTGGTGTCCGGGCTGTCGTCGTGGGGGTGGGTGCGTCGTGCGCCGCGGGTGCTCTGCGCGGGTGTGTACGTCATGGGCACGTGTCTCCCCGGTCGGTGGTGTCCCTCACCGTGGGAGCGTGTGGACCGCGGCGCGCTGGGGAGCAGCGTCAGCTGCTCCCACGGGCGTGCCTCCGGTCTGAAGCACGACGGGCGAGTTCCCCCGTGTGGCGCACTCAAACGGGCTGCGCCATATCCTCCGCGGGCCAGGTGGACTCCTCGGACGCGGGGTGGACCCGGATCAGAGGCGCAGGAGTCGTTCGGCGAGGCTGCGGTATTCGCGCAGTGCGGTACGCAGGTCCTCGGTGACGGAATCGCCGGTCGCGTCTTGCCAGGACTCGCGCATCATGGCGTGGCGCTCGCCGAGGATCTGGCCGACCTTGGCGATGAGTTCACCGAGCAGCGCGTCGGCTTCCTCGACCGCGGGCCGTGGTGCGTCCACGAAGCCGTTGACGGCGTGATGGAGGCGCAGTTGCAGCTTGTCGCACTCCCCCGGCGGGAGTGCCGTGCCGGGCTCCGCGGCGGGAGTGGGCTGCCGGGGCTCCGACATGGACATGGGTTCCTGAGGATCGGGCCTGCGCGCGAACTGCGGGGGCTCGGGTTGCTGGGGCTCGGTCACGGTGTGCTCCCTCGGCTGGTGTCGCGGCGCCGCAGCGTCCCCCAGGGGCGCCGCTCGGGCTCGTCGCTGTCGTCTGTATCCGCGTCGTGATGGGTGTCCGGGTCCCCGGGCCGCTCGCCGGCAAGGTCGTCGTAGAAGGCGCGGGCGTGCACGAAAAGTTCGCGCAGCTCCTCCGTATTGGCCTGGCCTTTGTCAGTGCGGTGGACGGCCGCGTGCAGGCGGCGGTAGCTCTCCAGGTGCTGCGGGTGGTGCACCGAGAGAGCGGCGAGCTGCTCCCGGTACGGGTCGGCTGGGAAGCCGTGCTCGCGGGCGAGCCCGCTGAGGATCCCGTCGGCATGGGCCGCCGCCTTGGCGGGGTCGTCGACGAACTCCTCCTGGGCGTAGGACCATTCGGCGGCGTACTGGTCGTATGCCTCGGCCGTCAAAGGGTGGATCTTCAGGTTGCCGTGGCGGTGGATCCGGCCGTCGAGGTCCTTCTTGGCCGCTGTGGTGTCGCCGTCGTACTGGGCCACGGTGCGCTCGTACTCGGGGCCGAAGCGGCGGCGCAGTCCGCTCGCGCCCTTGCCCACGAGGAACTTGACGGCCAGCAGACCGGCGATGAGGACCACCACCACGAGCAGGGCGATGAGGAAACCGGTGGACATGGTGTGCCTTCCGGTGGATGAGCCCGCACGTCGGGCTGTGCACAGTCGGGTAGCCGCGGCCGGCGGCACCAAACGGAACGGCCCGGCGGAGGTCTCGTACGGCATCCGCATGACAGCTGGACGCCTGCACCCGGCAGCACCTCCGAGAGCACAGCAGGCGGACGGCCGACCGCGTGTTCGTCGTCGTGGCGGGTACCCGGCGGGCATGAGAGACCTCCGCGTACCCGGCACACGGCACGTCGCACAGATAGTCTCGACCCACCCCTGGCTACCGTGGCTGACCGGTGCGGCCGCCATGGCCGCCTCCGGCAACCCCCGTGCACGTCGCGCCGCCCTGCGCGGTACCGGCTCACTGGCCTTGGCCTCCGCCGCCGCTGCCATCACCGCCAGGTCGATGTCGGGCCGACCGAGTTCCGAGCAGTACCTCACGAAGGCGCCCCCCTGCGGGCACTCGGCCGCTGCCGCTGCTTTCGTGACCGCCGCGGTGCTGGAGTCGCCCTGGCCGGGAGCCGCTCTCACCCCCCTCGCCGCCGCAATAGCCGCTGCCCGCATCGGCCCTCGCTCGCCGGCCGCCGTCATCGAAGGCGTCGCGGTCGGAATCGGCATGGCGGTGGCCACCTGTCGCTGGTGGCCGCTGCACGTGGACCAGCCCGCCGACGCCGCCCGGCCGAACGTCCCCGTGCCCGCGCTCCCCGCAGGACGCGGGCTGATCGCAGTCGTCAACAACGGCGCGGGCGGCGACACCCCGGCAGAGGCCGAACTGCGAACTCTCTTGCCGCAGGCGGAGATACGAGTCTGTGACAGTGGCGTCGATCTGCATCTGGTGCTCGGCCAGGCCGCCAAGGACGTGCTCGCCCAGGAGGGTGGTGCGCTCGGTGTGGTCGGCGGCGACGGGACGGTCAACGCGGCGGCGGTCCTGGCCGCCGAGAGCGGACTGCCGCTGGCCGTGTTCCCCGGCGGCACCCTCAACCACTTCGCCACCGATCTCGGGCTGCCGACGCTCAAGTCCACCGCGGATGCCGTGGAGGCGGGCTGCGGCGGAGCCGTCGACCTCGGCCGGGTCACCGGCGACGGCCCCGGCATGTACTTCCTCAACACCTTCAGCATCGGCGTCTACGCCGAACTCGTCCGGGCCCGCGAAGCCCGCGAGGCACGCCTCGGCAAGTGGCCCGCACTCTGCACGGGCCTCCTGCGCGTCCTCGCCGACGGCGCACCCAACGAAGTCAACATTGACGGGCAACGCCGCCGACTATGGCTGCTCTTTGCCGGCAACAGCCGCTACGAACCGGCCGGTTTCGCCCCCTCCTACCGCCGCAGCCTCGACGACGGACTGCTCGACATCCGCATCGTCGACGGCAGGCACCCCTTCGCCCGCACCCGGCTGATCACCGCGTTCCTCACCGGAACCCTCGCCCGGTCCCGCGTTTACCAGGCCACCACCGCGACCCGGCTGCGTATCGACGCAGTGGGACCGATGGGGGACTACACCCGCGACGGGGAAGTCAGCCCAAGCGCCGGCACTCTCATCCTCGACAAGTCGCCGCGTGCGCTGACCGTGTACCTGCCGGCGCCCTAGTGACTTCGTGCCTTCGACAGGCCGGGCCACGGAGCCGGTCCGGATCTGTGCACCCCAAGCTGGTTGAGGGATGTTTTCACAGGCGGCGCCAGCGCGCGGAGGCGAAGGAGAAGACGCCGAAGAGGATCAGTCCGATCGCGACGGCGACGAGCAGCCACGGCCCGATCGGGGTCTGGGTGAAGCTGCGGAGTGTGGCGTCGACGCCTTTGGCCTCGTCGGCGTCGAACTGGATGGCTGCGATCAGGATGAAGATGCCGGCCGCTGCGAACACGATGCCGCGGGCCACACCACCGCCGATACCAAGGCCGGTGACGATCTGTTGCGTGCGGGGGGACATGGCGGTGGTGTCGAGCTGTCGCAGGAATTTACGCATCGCCGCCCGTGCCGCGAGCACCACGCCGATACCGATCAGGAGGCATCCCCCGGCGGCGACCAGCACCTGGCCGTAGGCGAGTTTCAGCACGGAGGCTGTCCAGTCCTTCGACTTGGCGTTGCCACTGGAGCCCTGCCCGCCGCCTGCGGCGTAGATGGCGGTGGCCCAGCAGATGAATCCGTAGAACAGCGCCCGGCCACCGTCGAGGAGCCGCGAGGGAGTCTTCCGGTGCGGGCCCCTGGCCAGGACCGCTCGGGAGGCTCGCCACAGCGCCATGGAGCCGAAGCCCACGGCCAGCACCCACAGCATGATCTTCCCGAAGGGCTGCTCGGCGATCTTCGCCAGCGCGCCCTGCCGGTCTGCCGACTTCCCGCCGGTGCCCACGGCCATCTGTACGGCCAGGGCGCCGATGAGGACGTACACGACGCCGCGCGCCGCGAACCCCGCCCGCCCTGCGGCGGACAGCGTCTGATCCTCCGCGGAGCGCCGGGTTGCGGCGCCTGCGGTCCGCCGCTTCCCGCGTGCTTGAGATGACGCCACGATGTCCTCCCCCAACGGTGGGTGCGAGTACATGCCCGCCGTCCACGAGTTCCCCTGGCCGCCAGTTCGATGCGCTCGGCGTCACTAGGGGACCCGCGGCACTTCTCGGCCTGGGTCTACTGCCGGGGAGCAGGCTGCCCGGGCCGCGGCTCGCGCGGCGTGCCTTCTGACGAGCTGCGGCAGCAGCCCCCACAGCCCGCCGCACACCAGCACCGTCGCACTCCCCGCGACCGCTCCCTCGACCCGGCCGAGCACGACGTCGACGACGAGCAGCACAGAACCGGTCATGGCCAGCATCAGCACGCTCATGCCAGCCCCGGCCAGGCGCGAGGAGGTCCGTACGATCTCGGGCTTGGCCCCGCGCTGGAACAGCGTGCGGTGCAGCGCGGCCGGCGTGGTGAACAGGTCCGCCGCGAGCACGGCGAGCAGCAGCGTGGTGATGTATACGGCACGCTGGGGGGTGTCGAGGGTGGCGAAGCGGGGGTGTGAAGGCCAGGGTCAGCAGGAAGGCGAACAGGAATTGGACCCCGGTCTGGATGATCCGCAACTCCTGGAGCGGTTCACCGTAGTTGCGGTCGGCCTGTTCCAACTTGGTCTCGTCGCGCGGCGTACGGGACGCCTTCTCGGCCATGTCCAGGTGAGTTGCCCGAAAGCCACGGATCAGTCGCGGATCGGGGAGGTCCACGTTGTGCCGGCATCAGGTTCGTCTCTGCGTCCGCTGCCGCACGGCATGGGCCAAGCGGGGCAGTTCCTCATGCAGCACACGACCGGCAAGCGCCCCGCCGAAGACGACGACACCCACGCCGACCAGCCAGGACTGGATCACCAGGACGGTTCCGAAGGGGCCGTACGTAACGACGCTGGAGGCGATCAACGGCGAGAACACGAGGCGGGAGAAGACCCGCAGGCCGAGAAGCCCGAGTGCCGTGGCCACCGCGCCGGGCAGCAGGGCATGCCATGCGATCCGACCGCCGAGGAGGATCCGTTGCGACCACCAGAAGAACAGGACGGTGCTCAGCATCGCGGCCAGTGTTCCGACCTCCGAGTGGCGCCACAGGGTGGTGGTGGCCGACAGGTAGAGGAAGCCGATGAGTACGGCGAGCCACAGCACCTGCCGCCACCGCGCGTACCAGCGGGCCGAGGCCAGCTCCCAGACCTTCTCGTAGCCGGTCTGCATCACCGCTGCGAAGGACAGCCCGAAGACGGCCAGGGCGGCGAGACCGAACGCGGTCGTGGTCTGCAGCACCTGCCCGGGCCGGGAGAACAACTGCCGGATGTGTTCCCGGGCGGCGATCGACACACCGAGCCCGTCCCCCAGCCACGTCGCGAACCCCCGCCCACGCTCCGGAGCGGTCGCGGAAACAACGATCAGCAGCGGCACCAGAGCAAGGAATCCCAGCGCCGCGAACCCCAGGGCCCGAGGCCCCAGTTCGACGTCGCCACTCCGCCTCCAGCCCCGCCCGGCCGGCGAATCACGGATCGCACGGCGCAGCCGGATCACAGGAGACGAACGGTCCGCGGCATCGGAAGACATCTTCGGCATGCCTGTCGACTACCACCGCGGCGAGGCCGCCGACAGCCCCGGCTCCGGTATCGTCGGTGGCGAGCCGTCCGGGCCCTTCCTCAGCCGTCGGTGAGGGTTTGCGATCCGCGAGGCGGGCAACCCGACAGGGGCGTTCGACAGCCGGCGGCGGACGAAGGCACCGGCGAGTTGGAACAACAGCTCCCGGTGCCGCTTCTTGAAGCCGTCAACCCTCATGCCCGGTCGGCCGCGTGGAGGCGCCGCAGCGCCCGGCGCAGCTCGCGCCGGATCTGTTCGGGGAGCGGCTCGCCCTCGGCCGTGGCGACCAGGGCCTCTGCCACGTCCCGGAGTTTGACGTTGCAGTGCTGCGAGACGTCCACCAGCAGGCCCCAGGCCCGCTCAGTGGAACACGGCGCCAGGACCGTCACCATGCCGCGCGCCTGGTCGATCACGGAGCGGCTGGCCAGGGCCCGACTCAACTGATCCTTCGCGGCGCGCAGTTCGACGACTTCCGTGAGCAGGGCGGCCGTCCCCGGCGCCGGTACATGTGCCGAGGCCCGCTGGACTTCATGGGGTGCGATCGCCTGATGCATGCTGCGTACCTCGCAACGCAAGTCATGGTGGCCCGGGCCGAACGGTTCAGCGGCGGGCAAGTTGCCGCTCTCCCGCCGCGCCGGGCTGATAGGCCAGGCCGTAGTGCTGGAAGATCGCTGCCTCTTGCCCGGCGGGCAGGATGTCGTCCGTGCCGATCGAAGGCGCCTTGCCCACCAGGGACTTGGCGTAGGGAACCTTCAGATAGTCGGGGCCTGCGGTCGCCTCGTCGAGCGGGACGAAGAGCAGCCGGTGCCGGGTCGGCAGCCCGGTCCGCACGGTGGCCATGGCGGGCTCGTCGGTGGTGGTGTCCACATAGACCGCTTCGAGAACACCGATCTTGTGCCCTTCGCGGTCCACGACCTTGCGGTCGCGCCACTCGCGGACATCAGCTGTCTTGATCATGACCTGCCCCGATGGAGGTTTGGCCTGCGGGCGGTGCGGGGGGTCATCGGCGCTCTGCCGCGTGAAGACGCCGCAGCGCACGGCGCAGCGCCACGTCCAGCTGTGTGGGCAGCGGGTATCCGTCGGAGGTGGCCACCAGGCCGACGGCGACTTCGCGGAGTTTGAGATCGCACTGCCGTGCCATGTCAACCAGCAGGCTCCTGGCCTCACCGCGGGAGCACGGAGCCAGCGCCATCACCATGCCGCGCGCCTGGTCGATCACCACGTGGCTGGCCAGGGCTCGCCGCAGAGTGTCGTTCTCCGCCCGGAGCATGACGATGGCGGGCGCCAGGTCCACATGCCCCCAGACCACGTCGGCTTTCAACGCCCATCGCTCTTCTCGTGTCCTGACCGTCCGGTTCATGACGCCTGCCTATCCGTGCTGTTGTCGGTCGCGGCGGTCCTGGCGCATCCAGCGACCTCGGCGCTGGCGCCGGTAGCGGCGGTCGAATCGTTCCTCGTGATCGCGGTCGTCCCGGTACTGCCCGTACTCGGAATCACCGCCACGGTGCCGTCTGCCGGCGCCGCCCAGGCCGAAGTAGAGGTACCCGAAGATCAGCACGGCCGCGGCCAGCCACCACAGGGCATCGAGGAAGCCCAAGGCGAACAGGATCATGACGACGACGGCGAACAACAGGATCACGGCGGGCCTCCCGAAGCGAGAGAGTCCCTGCTCAGCGGGATCTCCTCCGCTCAGGCGAAGCCGAGAACCGGAAGAAGGCGAGAGCTCGGGGAATGGTCATCGCTGCCGGGGGCCGGGGCTTCACTCCACAGCGTAGTCCTGCCCAAAGGTTCCAGATACCGTCCGACGTCAACGCTTACCTTCCGGCGTAGATGGCCACTTGGCACCTGTCCGGCAAAAACGGCAGCGGCTAATCTCCACGATGCCGCCCCGGCCCCCGGCAGCGCCGAGCAGCTATCGCGCCCCGCACGGGAGCGCACCCTGCGCATCGGCCCCGGAACCCCACCGCGTCCCGCACGTGCCTCCTCGCCGTCGCCACGCCGTCCGGCCCAGCCTCCATGCGCCCCGTGCGGGCAGCAACACGCTGACCGCCCCATCGCACGCTTCTCGACAGCAGGCGATACGCATGTACGCGCTTGTCCTTCTGGTCCCCTTCGTTCTACTCGGTACCGTGATGGGCCTGTCCTGGTGGGAGGACAAGGTCCTACCAGCGACCGTGCGGAGCGAAGCCCCCGCCGAGGCTCCGTTCGACCCAACGGCCTCGGCTGCCCGTCCAGAACTCCCGGCGGATATCGGTTCGTTGACAGGAGACAGTGCCGGGCGTTGACTCACAGCACGGCGTAGGGCAATGCTCGCTCGAAGGTGGAGTGGATCGTCTGAGGCGTCTGGTCCGACCGTTGTCCCACCTTCTTGGGGTGGGAGAGGGTCAGGTGTAGCGAAGAGGTCAGCTCCGTGCCCGGGCCCCGTGCCGCCCTGACGTCACGGGCGACCTCGGCTGAAACTCCCCAGATACTCCCCATTGTCAACGCCTGTCCCCTTGTGAGGCGGTAGGCAATTCCCGGGGCGTACCTCGGGTTACCGGGCTCTGTCGGCCGTATAGCCTGGGAAAATGCTCACGGAAGTAACTGCTACCCGCTATGTCACACCCCTGCGAGAGGGTGGATCTTTGCCCGGTTTGGTCGAAGCATCCGACTTGGGCACGTACGTCATGAAGTCGTCCAGCTGGGGGCGCTGACCTGCGGAAATGCCGCCTGCGCCATGGCTGATCTGCAGGGATGCGTCTTTCAGGGCGGTTCATGTTCGTGCAGCGTTATGCAGCGGATCCTCCCCACGCGCTCCCCAGAGGGGGCGCAAACTCCCCAGATCCTCCCCAGCGAAAGCCGCCGCTACCAGGGGCGAGGCGGCGCAGTCCCCTGCTGTTGTCAGCACGCTGGGTGATCGCCAGGGGGTATGCGGGAGCCAGGGCCTTACGCGTCGTCGACTCCTGGCCTGCCCCGGCCCCATCCTCAGCAGTGGAGGCTGGCCCGTACCGACAAGCCTCGCTGTTCGAGCTGCAGGTTCTCCTTGATGCGGTCGCCCCGGACCCGTGATCTCGACCGGCGGGTCCAGGGCGACCCTTCCGTGTGCGCCTCTGGATATCGCCGGTCCGCGTAAGCCTCCGGCAGGGTGGGTGACTTTTAGGGACCGGACGGCTACAACGTGCAGTCGAAATTCGGTCATCCTGCGTGAAGCTCGGGCGCATTTGCAGGCTGCTACCTCATCCTGGAGCGTTCGTCACCACGCGGAGGGGAAACGATGAACGCCTTGCGTCGCCATGCTGCAGATCCAGATGTCCTGACGAGGACCACAGGGCTGGTGAACTTTCTGCAGGAGATGGTGCGTAGCAGTCATCAGCGCCAGCGGGATGACCGTAGTCGTGGCCGTGAACGGCTGTGGCTTTCGGATCTGCCCGACCAGATCCGAAAGCCCGGTGCTCGTGAAGACGGCGTGCTTTTGCAGCTCAAGCACGTTCCGCAGGAGCCGCCACCGGATCTTCCGGAGCTCCTTGAGGGTTGGGTAGATCCGCTGGTGTGCCTGAACCCCGACGCGGATGATCCGCCGCTGGCTGACGAGGGGCCAGCGCACAGCAGGCTGCCGGTACCTGCAGGCCAGGCCCGGGACGATGAGCCGGCCGTCATTTCCCGTGATGAGGCGGTTGAGGTCCTGCGCGCGTACGGACCGTGGCTGGACCGTTGGCGGGCTTGGGCGGCGAAAGAGCGCCGTGAGCAGTCGCTGCGTGCCCTGTATGACATGGTCTATGCCTGGCATCAGCGGCTTGCGCTGGAGGATGACCGGGTCGAACTGGTTCTGGCCGTGGGCTTGCTGACGTGGAACAAGCCGGGGCAGGACGTGGTGCACCGGCATCTGCTCGTCCAGCGCGTCGAGACATCAGTGCACCGCGGTACTGCCGAGGTGACGGTGCGGCTGTCCGCGGAAGGGGCAATGCGCTTGGAGGACCAGGACTTCCTGGACTCGGGGGACGGCTGGATCCGCGAGCAGTCCGCAGTCCTGGGGGATGACATCGCCGCCAGTGCCGTGCACCCACTGGACCCGGACACGGTCGAGTTGCTGTCCAAGTGGCAAGACCGCGCGTATCAGCATCGGATCGCCTTCAGCGCCCGATGGCAGCCGCCTGAGTCGGACGAGCCCGTGTCGCGGGTGACGTATGCGCCTGCATTGGTGATGCGGCCGCGGAATCTGAACGCCCTGCTCCGCTTGTACGGCAAGATCGCGGAGACCATTGCAGCGGAGGAGTACGCACCCCTCGGCCTGGCCCAGATGGTCTTGGACGGTCTCAGCGCCGAGGAACGCGCGGCATGGGACGGTCACGGCGTGGGCCAGGCCCCGCTCTTTCGCGATGATCCACTCTTCCCGGGCAAGACGAACGAGCAGCAGCGCAGGGTGCTGCGCCGGCTGCAGAAGGACACCGGCGTGGTTGTGCAGGGCCCGCCGGGCACGGGCAAGACGCACACGATCGCCAACCTGGTGTCGGCTCTGCTCGCGGAGGGTCAGCGCGTCCTGGTCACCAGCGCCCGTGACCAGCCGCTTGCTGTGTTGCGCGACAAACTTCCGAAACCCGTGCGGGACTTGTGTGTGCTGCTGCTCAGCTCCACCCGCAGTGAGAGCGGCATCAGCGAGTTGGAGCGAACCGTGACAGCGCTGACCACGCAGGTGGCGAGCACGGATGCTGAGACTCTGCAGGCGGAGATCAACCGTTTGACCAAGCGTCGCCTCGACATCCGGGGCCGCATCGGCACGCTCACCGACCAGCTGTTGTCCGTACGCGAGCAGGAGTACCGCCACCAAGGCGTGGCACCCGGTTACGACGGCACCCTGGCCAAGATCGTGCAGCAAGTCCAGGACCACCGGCCGTCACTGGAGTGGATCGGTGCCCCGGCCGAGAATGCGCCCGAACAGCCGCCGCTGTCCGCGCAGCAGGCCCAGGAACTGTTGGTGTTGTTGCGCGAGGGCGCCGGCGAACCCCGGACAGGCGGTGCCTTGCCCGCCGTCGAGGAGGTGCCGGCCTCTGATCTGGTCGAAGAGACGTTCGCCGCGAGCCGCCTGATATCCGACGGCCTGGATGAACAGACCGTGCAGCTGCGCGACATCCTCGCCAGCCTGGACCGCTCGCTGACCGATGACATCACACGGCACCTGGACAACGCGGCGATCGCGCTGCACCACCTGGGCCTTCCCGCCGACGCGGCCCGTTGGGAGGACACCTGGTGGGAGACCCATGCGCTGACCCAGCGTCTGGCACGGGCCCAGACGCAGCTGTGGAAGCGCGTTGAGGACACCGCCGACTACATCACCCAAGCGCGCCACGCACTCGACTCGGTCGGAATGCGGCGCGTACACCTGCCCGACGACCTTGACATGCCGCTGGCCGGGCGCATGGTCACCTTCGGGCAGGACCTCCTCGAGCATCTGCAGGCCAAGGGCCAACCACGGGTGCGCGAGCGGATGATGTCGCTCGCTTCACGCGCACAGAAGAACGCCAACGACCTCCTGACCCTGTGCAGCATCGACGGGCAGAGTCCGCGCACCACTGATGATCTGATCCACGTCCTGGCATATCTGCGCGCCCACATCGCATTGGACGTCGTTGCGGTGCGCTGGCAGCAGGTGAACGCGCCCCTGCCCGAGGGAGACCTGGAGGTGCTCCTCGCGGAATTGGCCCACCGTCAGACGCAGTTGCAGCACATTTCCGCTTTTGCTCAGGCGAGGGAAAGCATCGACCAGCTCCTCGTCGGCCAGGGCGTCAGGTTTGCTTTGACCACACGCCCCGCCTGGCAGATCCTCACCCACGCGGCGGGCGCACTGGCCCACCGGCGTGCCGCTGACGACGCCCTTGCCCAGCTCGTCTTTTGGGATCAGCACCTGACCGCTACCGAGGCCGGACAAGCGCCGGCCCCAGAGGCGCGAGCCCTCGCGGCTGCGCTACGCGAACAGGACTCCGCCGCCTACATCAAGGCCGTCGACGACCTGCACGCCGCTCACCAACGGGATGCGCGCGGACGGCGCTGTCGCCATCTGCTCGAGCAGATCCGCACCCCCCACCCGGTGCTCGCTGCCCGCCTGCTGGAACAAGCCCATGACCCGCAATGGGACGTGCAGCTGGCCCAGATGGAGCGCGCCTGGGCATGGGCACGTGCCGCGCAGTTCGTCGCCGTTCGCCGCACGCCCGGCCTGGAGCAGCGTCTGGACAAGGAACTCGGCGAGCAAGAAGCCCTGCTGGAGGAGATCACCGGTGAACTCGCTGCGACCTGGGGCCGTTTGCACTGTCTGAGGAACATGACCCCCGAGCAGCGGTCGGCTTTGCAGATGTACCAGACTCACATGTCCAACCTCGGCCGCGGTACAGGCCGCAGCGCCGACCGGCTGCGCGCCGCCGCGAAGGAACGCATGCGGGTTGCTCAGGGCGCCGTCCCGGCCTGGGTCATGCCCATCGCGGATGTCGCCGAAATGGTGCAGACCGGCCGTAACAGCTTCGATGTCGTCATCGTCGACGAAGCTAGTCAGGCCAGCATGGATGCTCTGTTCCTGCTGTGGCTCGCGCCGCGCGTCATCGTCGTTGGAGACGACAAGCAGTGCTCACCCCCATCCACCGGCTTCGGCCGCCACCAGGCCATCCGGGACAAACTCGCCGCCTATCTACATGACATGCCTTCCGGTGTCCGCGAGCTGTACATGCCGCACACCAACCTCTACGGCCTGCTCACCTCGTTCTTCCCTGAAGTCATCCGCCTGGATGAACACTTCCGCTGCGTCCCGGAGATCATCAACTGGTCGTCGGGAACCTTCTACGACCACTCTTTGCTGCCACTTCGCCAGTACGGGGGTGAACGGCTGGATCCTCTGCGTGTCACCTACGTCGAGGATGCGGCGACGGTCGGCCACGAGAGTCGCATCCACAACCCGATGGAAGCAGAAGCCGTCGTGGACATCCTTGAGCGCCTCACCGAGGACGAGATCTACCGCGACAAGACGATCGGCGTGATCGTCCTGCAAGGGTTCGGCCAAATCAAGCATATTCAGGTGCTGATCGAACAGCGGATCGCTCCGGCCGTGCGTCAACGGCACCGTATCCAGGTAGGTAACGCCGCCTCATTCCAGGGCGACGAGCGCCACGTGATCCTGCTGTCCATGGTGGTCACCGACCCCAAAAGGATCGCTGGCGGTGCCCGCAGCGAACAACAGGCTTACAACGTCGCCGCCAGCCGCGCCCAAGATCAGATGTGGCTGTTCCATTCGGTACCGGTTGACCGCCTCAAGCCTAAAGACATCCGCCTGAACCTGATCACCTACATGCACAACCCGCCTGCAGCGCTCGCTGCCGTACACGACATCGGGTTCGTGTCTGCCGATGTCGTACAGGCACCGTTCCAGTCGTTGTTCGAACAACAGGTCTACCTGCGCCTCAAGGCCCTCGGATATCACGTCCTACCGCAATTCCCGGCGGGCACCAAGAAGATCGACCTGGTCGTCGTCGGCGCCCGCGGACGGCTTGCCGTGGAGTGCGACGGCGCCTATTTCCACGACACCACGCGTGAACAGATCGAACGCGATCACCAGCGCGACCGTGAACTACGCAGGGTGGGCTGGCAGTTCTACCGCATCCCCGAAAGTGAGTTCCGCTTCGACTCGGAGGAGGCACTCGCTGGGCTGTGGGACGAACTGAATCGCCTGGAGATACATCCCGCCCAATACGCGCCTGCGACGACGGAGCGCCAGGACATGCCCGCGTGGAACCCCCTCAACCTCCCCGACATCGAGGAAAGCGCCGAGGACGACGTGCTTGGCAGCGACGACGTTAGTCACGCTGGCACTGGCGAGCAATCGTCCGTTTCCCGCAGCGCTTCGCCACGCGACGACCGCAGCGATGACGCCATTGAGCTGAGCAATGTTTCCAGCCATGACACAGGCGGCAGCCCAGAGGACCTGGAGGAGAGCGCATGACCTTTGCATCGGGCAACGACACTCTTGCCCTGGATACCAACACGCTCAAAGAACTAGCCCGTGTCATCTGCGGCGACGACCACCTCTACTACCGCGGTGTTCGCGATCTGATCCGCTTCTTCGCGAATGCGGGCTGGCTCGATGTCCTCGACTTCGACGGCGAGTCCCGCAGTCAGTGGACCCTGGATCGGCTCACCGAACGCCGTGCCGACAGCACCGCGATGGAGCAGGTTCTCCTGCGCTTGGCCGATGCCCGCGAGTACTACGAGGAGCCTCACCAACTGGCCAAGGTCCTCCAAGCGGTCAACGCCTTTCTCGTCCATGAGGGCCGGCGCCTGGAGAACCCCGGCGGCCGTCCCCGTCTGGTGGTCTGCGATCCCTCGCTCGGACACCCGGGAGAGCAGGCCCCCGTCGAACTGAAGGCCACGATGGCCGACATCATCACCGACGGGGGTATGGCACAGCTGCTGCAACATCGCCTGGACGAAGCCCGGACGTGCTTCGCCAATGGTGCTCACATCGCCGCCGTCATCATGCTCGGCTCACTGCTTGAAGGTGTTCTCCTCACGGTCGTCCAAGAACGCGACGCTTCACTGCTGAGTCAGCGGGACCTCAAACGCATCAACCTCGGGGAGCTGATCGACATCTGCTCGCGCGCACGATGGATCGACGCGGACGTCACCAGCTTCAGCCATACGCTGCGCGACTATCGCAACTTTGTCCATCCCCACCGCGAGTTCCGCGAGGACCACAGGCCGGACCGCGACACCCTCAACGTCGCCTGGTATGTCGTCAACGGCGCCCTCAACGACCTCGCGGCCAATCACCCCCAGTAGCGTTCATCTGCCGGCCTGGCCATCGGCTGGAACCTGCACGGACCGCGCTTCCGCCCACTCGCGGCTCGAGTCACGCCGTCGCCGGGAAAGTACCTGGTTCGGTGGCCCGCACCGTGTGGAGCCGCCGCGCGCAGGTGGGATCCAACTCCCCGGCCCCGCCTCGGCCTTCCCTCCCGGCCAGGACGAGGAATTTTGCTCTTCCAGGCGAAATTCAGGCCGTTGACGGAGGGGCGCGGCAATGGCAGGTCGGCGGCGCGGGTTTCGGTGATCCAGCCGGTGAGGTGCAGGTCATTGCCCTCGACGGGGATGCGCAGGCCCGGGAGGCTGCCGAACTGGGTGGCGATGGCCGTCATCTGGCGTCAGGCGCCGGTTGGTTGGGCGATGAGGGCCTGCTGGGCTTCGTCGAGGCGGATGGGGTAGGCGGTCAGCAGTTGGGTGACCGCGCGCGGGACAAGACGGCGTGGTCGCCTTCGATACGACTGAGTTGATGTAGCGGACCAGGCGGTCGGCGCGGCATAGCGTTTGACGGTGTTCGGCCTCATGCTGAGCCGACGGGCGCACTCCAGCATGCTCTCCCTGGCGTCCTGAAGTTCTTGGATCTACTGCCGCCGCTCCCGAATTGTCGCCGCCCGCCTGCCCTCCCGCAGCGGCGGGCCATACTGGGTGTCGTGCACCGGTGGTCGGCCCTGAATGAACGGCAGCGCGCACTTCTCGGACGCGTCGAGGCCGGAGAAAGACCTGGAGCCTGGGCGCCCGGAGATTGGCGCTCGGCCTATGCCCTACGCGATCGGGGGCTTCTGATGCTCGCCAGAGGCGGCGGGTCCGGCCGCGCGGAGGTCACCGAGGCAGGCCGGTTCTACCTCCAACAAGGCCACCACCCCGAGGATCCAGCGTTCGAGAGGGTTGACGTTCACGAGGTGTCAGCTGGGCCGCCGGCATCGGTGAAAGCAGGTGGGCGGGGCAAACGCGGTCCGACGCCTCACGGTGAGCGTCCAATTGCTCGTGCCCGGCGGGCGAAGGCGCAGGAATTGGTACAGCGTCTGGTTGACGACGGGCGTGTGCGCCTGGCCGACCCTGATGATGACGAAGTCGCGGAGTGGCGGCGCGTCGTCGATTACGCGAAGCGGCATGGTCTGGAACCGCCAGGCAGGCGCATCGAGAAGGCCCGGCTCGGGGCGCGTGGCTGGGTGTTCTACCTTGCTGATGGCGCGCATCCCAACTCAAGGAGTCAGCAGCCGTCAGACACCTCATCGATGGTCCCGGTCCCGACGCGACTGAGTTCGATTCACCCGGCCGTGGCTGCGATACGGGGCAACAAGGATCAGCTGGTGATGCCGTCTGCACTCCGCCGCCGGACGCTCCTGATGCTGCAGGGGTTGGCGGCGGAAGCGGTGCGGCGAGGGTATGTGGTGAAGCGGGTTTCGTCCTACTACTCGTGGCGCGAGGGCGGTGTGGAGGTAGTTGTCGACGGCTTCACGTGCACGGTCACCGTCAGGCAGGAGTTCCCGCAGTCCACCAATCCGGAGCGCTCCGAGCGTCTCGTCATCGAACTTGACCACGGTCGGTCAGTTCGCCCGGGTCGTTGGCGAGATCGGAAGGCCCGGGTACTTGAGGACGCGTTGGGGGTCATTCTCGGCGAGGTCGAGGCCCGAGCCCTGGAGGAGGCTCAGCGATTGGAGCACGATAAGGAGGCAAGGGCGGCGCGTGAGGCTCGGTGGCAGGCGGCTATGGAGGAGGCGAAGAAGAGAGCCGTCCGGGATCAACTCGGCGTGCTGTTGCGCGATCAGGCCGGACGCTGGCAGGAGGCCGCCGTGCTTGGTGCCTACTGTGATGCTCTCGAGCGTTGCCTTGCCCAATTGTGCGGCACCGCGGACGAGTCGGCTCTGGAATCGGCCGGCCGCTGGCTTGAATGGGCACGTGAATTCACGCAGTCGATCGACCCTTTGAACCGGCTACCGGAGATACCGACTCCGAGAGAACCGACGCCAGACGAGCTCAAGCCACACCTGCGGGGCTGGAGCCCTTACGGATCGGAACATCGGCGTGGACTGTGAAGTGCAGAGCGGGCGGTTCGCTATCGGGTCCATGTACTTCCGATGGCATCGCATGTTGAGTGTGTTGCTGTTCTAGAGCCATTCGGGAAGGGCATCTGACCTGCCCTTTTGTAGTTCCGGTGAACATGTTCGACCTACTTTTGAGGCTGTTACTGCTACACCGTGTGGAGTGCGTTGCGCTCCTTCATCTGCCCGATACAGGGGCGATGGTGCGATGCCCCGGCTTCACCGATGTTTGTTGGCGACGAGGGCGGGTTCGCCATCCGCCCTCTTTACGATCCGGCTTGCGTGCGCAGGGCGTCGGAGATCGACTTGGCGCCGCCGTGGGCGGTGTAGCCGCCGTCGACGGGGATCTCGGCGCCGGTGATGAAGGAGGCGTCGTCGGAGAGCAGGAACGTGACGAGCGGGGTGATCTCGTCGACTGTGCCGGTGCGGCCGAGCGGGGTCTCGCGGAGGTTGCTCTCGCGGAAGGCGGGGGCGGCCGACGCGGTCATCTCCGTCTCGATGAAGCCGGGGTGGATGGTGTTGACGCGGATGCCGCGCGGCCCGAGTTCGAGCGCGGCGGCCTTCGACAGGCCGCGCAGCGCCCATTTGCTGGACGTGTACGCGACCGGGTAGTGGGCGGTGAGCGCGGCGGACGAGCCGACGTTAACGATGGAGGCGCCGGGTGGCATCAGCGGGGTGAGGTGCTGGATGCCGAGGAGGGGGCCGGTGACGTTGACGGCGTGCACGCGGGCGAAGTCGGCGGCCCGGACCTCGTCGAGGCGGGCGCGCCAGGTGATGCCCGCGTTGTTGACCAGGCCGTGGATCTGTCCGCAGGACTCCCTAAGCTCGGCGGCGAGTTGGGCCCACTGTGCCTCTTCGGTGACGTCGAGGGGGCGGATGCCCGTGGCCTTGATGACGTCGGTGGCGATGACGCGGGCGCCCTCTTGGGTGAGCGCCTCGGCTTCGGCGGCGCCCTGACCGCGGGCCGCGCCGGTGACGACCACGACCTTGCCGAGAAGCCGCTTGGGGCGCAGGTCGCTCACGGCCGTTCCCGGGAGCGGCGCCGGCCGGTGGGCAGGACGACCGGGGCGGCGCCGGTGACCACGGTGTTGGAGACCGTGCCGATGCCTTCGACGGTGAGGGTGACGGTGTCGCCGGGTTTCAGCGGCGGTGGGGTCTGTTTGCCGCGCAGGCCCCACAGTTCGGCCAGGCAGCCGCCGTTGCCGCAGGTGCCGGAGCCCAGGACGTCGCCGGGGACGACGCGGGTGCCGCGGGAGGCGTAGGCGATCATCTCCTCGAAGGTCCAGCTCATGTTGGAGAGCAGGTCCTTGCCGATGACCTGCCCGTTCACGGAGGCGGTGAGGGCGAGGCGCAGGAAGCCCTCGGCGTCGCGGTACGGCTCCAGTTCGTCGGGCGTGACGAGATAGGGGCCGAGGGTGGTGGCGGTGTCTTTTCCCTTGCAGGGGCCGAGGCCGACCTTCATCTCGGCAGACTGGAGGTCGCGCGCGGACCAGTCGTTGAAGATCGTGTAGCCGATGATGTGGTCGCGGGCCTGCTCGGGCGTGAGGTCGCCGCCCTCGCGGCCGATGACGGCGGCGACTTCGAGTTCGTAGTCGAGGGCGGTGGAGCCCGGGGGCACGGGGACGTCGTCGTGTGGGCCGAACGTCGCGTGCGGGTTGGTGAAGTAGAAGGTGGGCGCCGCGTACCACTGCTCGGGCACTCCGGCGACGCCGTCCACGGCCTTGCGTACGCCTTCGACGTGTTCCTCGAAGGTGACGAAGTCCCGTACGGAGGACGGCTGGAGTGGGGGCAGCAGCCGCACCTGGGAGACATGCGGCCCCGGCGGTACGTCGAGCGCGGCGGCGCCCGCTTCGAGGAGGGCGGGCAGGCCGCCGCCGGAGCGGATCAGCTCGGTGAGAGAAGCGATGCCGGGCAGCGGGTAGAGCGTGCCGTCCTCCTCGACGACGGCGACGCGGGTGCGGTGCTGGTGTACGTAGGTGGCGAATCGCATGAGGACTCCTGGCGCGAGGAGGGGCCGGGGCGCGGAGGTGAGTCAGGGCATGGACACGGCCGCCGCGCCCCCGGAACTCGGGGTGGGATCAGACCGGCGGAGCGACGAACACGCCGCGGTCGGGGTCGTTGAAGGACTCCTTGGCGACGATCTCGTTCATCGCGTTCGCCGTACCCCACTGATCAGTGACCTCGGGCTTGGAGAAGTCGTAGACGTGCGGGTGCCAGGTGTCCTCGTCCAGGCATTCCAGCTCGGTGGTGTACTCGACGGTGTTGCCGTGCGGGTCGAGGAAGTACGTGAAGGTGTTGTCGCCAGCCATGTGCCGGCCAGGGCCCCAGACCTTCTTGAACCCGGCGCGCAGCACGCGGCCCGAGCCGCGCATGTACTCGTCGATGCCGCGCATCTCGAAGGAAATGTGGTGCAGGGCGGTGTGCGGGCCCTTGGCGATGGCCATCGAGTGGTGCTGGTTGCTGATCCGCATAAAGTGCATGACCTCGCCCATGTGGGGTGAGGAGAGTGTGTCGGAGAGTGCGAAGCCGAGGTGGCGCTCGTACCACTCCCGGGTCCGGTTCAGGTCGGGGGAGTTGAGGACGACGTGGGAGAGCTTGACCGGGATGGCCTCCTTCTCCTCGATCTTGCGGTGCTGCCTGACCTCGACGTCGGCGGAGACCTCGATGGTGCGGCCGTCGACGTCGAAGAAGCGGAAACCGTAGCCGCCGCCGGGGGTGTCGACCTTCCCGGGCTGCGAGATCAACTGCACGTTGCCCGCGAGGAGTTGCTCCGCGAGCGTGTCCACGTCCTTCGCTGAGGCCGCCCCGTACGAGACGAGGTCGAGGCGCTTCTCGTCGGCTTGGCGCAGCCGTACGACGTACTGCTCGGGGGAGCCCTCGGCGGCCAGGAAGGAGAGACCGGAGTCCTCGGCGACCTTGGTCAGGCCCCAGACGCCGGAGTAGAAGTCGAGCTGCTTGTCGTAGTCGGGCACGGCGAGGTCGACGTGCCGCAGGTGGGTGAGCAGACGTCCGTTCATGGGGATCAGTCCTTCCGGAGGAGGGCGGCCGCGTTGCCGCCGCGCACCGCGTCGAAGTCGGCGTGGGACAGGCGGGCGGTGCGCAGGGCACCGAGCGGGTCGTCGGTGCCCATGTCGAAGGGGAAGTCGGAGCCGAGCAGCACCCGATCGGCACCCGCGACGCGCACCAACTCCCGCAGCACGTAGGGGTCGTGGACCAGCGAATCGAAGTAGAGACGCTTGAGGTAGCTGCTGGGCAGGTGGGCGCAGCCGGACCCGGCGTCGGAGCGGGTCGTCCAGGCGTGGTCGGCGCGGCCGATGTGGGTGGGAAGGTAGCCGCCGCCGTGCGCCGCGATGATCTTCAGGTCGGGGTGGCGGTCCAGGACGCCGGAGAAGATCAGGTGGGACAGGGCGACGGCGTTCTCGGTGGGCTGGCCGACGGAGTTGGACAGGTACCACCGGTCGAGGCGTGCATCGAGCGTGCAGCCGAAGGGGTGCAGGAAGACGATCGCCCCGGTCTCTTGGGCCCGTGCCCACAGCGGTTCGTAGGCGGGGTCGGACAGTTCGCGCCCCGGTGCGTGGCTGGAGATCTCCACCCCGGACAGGTCCTGCTCAAGGGCGTGGTCGAGCGCGTGCACCGCCTGTTCGGGGTGCTGCAGCGGTACGAGACCGAGTCCGAGCAGCCGGTCGGGGGCGGCCGAACAGTGCGCTGCTGTCGCCGTGTTGGCCAGCCGGTACACCCTCTCGGCCGTCTTCTCGTCGGCCCAGTAGTGGTAATGCGAAGGGGAGGGGCTGACCAGCTGGATGTCCACACCCTGGGCGTCCATCACTGCGAGGCGGACGGTCGGATCGGTGAGCCGGGCGATGCGTTCGCCGATCATCGGGCCGTTGACCTTCAGAGCGTCCGGGCCGTTGCGGCGGGCCTCCAGGGCCTTGGCCTCGGCGTGGCCCGGCATTCCGTCCACCAGTGCCTCGATCTGGGGCAGCAGGACGTGGGCGTGCACGTCGACGGTGGGCGGGGTCGTCACGGCAGCTCCCGCAGCATGGTCATGGTGCGGCCCATCAGCCCGGGTATGTCAGCGTCGCGGACTCCGTCGAGCTGCCACTGGCCGATCTGCACGGACGCTTCGACGACGGGACGTACGCGGTGGATCCGCCGCTCGTAGTACGCCTGGAACAGGGCGTCGTCCCAGGCGTCGGCGGCGGTCAGCATCTCGGCGAGGACCCAGGCATCCTCCATCGACAGGGCCGCGCCCTGGGCGAGGGTGGGCGGGCAGCAGTGCGCCGCATCGCCGACGAGGACGACACGGCCGCGGTGCCAGGAGCCCTCGATCAGCATCCGGTCGAACCAGGTGTAGTTGACCTGCGTCGGGTCGGTGATGTGCGCGGTGATCTCGGCCCAGTGGCCGCCGTAGTGCTGTGCCAGGGCACGCATCTCGTCGGCGTAGGACGTGGTGGGGATGGAGGCACGGTCGCGGTTGGCCTCGACGACGTACGCGTAGAGCGTGCTCACGCTGGTCGGGCAGTAGCCGGCGATGTAGGCGGGGCCGCCGTAGGCGAGGTCAGTGCGGGTCACTCCGGCCGGGCGGGGTGCGGCGATCCGCCAGATGGCCATGCCGGTGGGTTCCGGTTCGTCCGTGATGCCGATGGCCGCGCGGGTGGCGGAGCCGAGACCGTCGGCGGCGATCACCAGGTCGTAGCGGCCCTGGCTGCCGTCGTCGAAGGCGACGGTGACGCCGGTACCGTCGGCGGACTGCTCCAGTGAGGTGGCCCGGACACCGAGGCGGACGGTCGCCCCGCTGGTGCGGACCGCGTCGATGAGGATGCGCTGGAGTTGGGGGCGCTGCATGCCGACGGTGGCGGGCAGGTCGTCGCCGCCGGTGCGCAGGTCCTCGGCGACATGCAGGACGGTGCCGTCGGGGGCGGTGATGCCGACCGCGGCGAAGCCGTACCCGGACTTCTCCACCTGTTCCCACACGCCGAGTTCGCGCAGCACGCGCAGGGCGTTGCCCTGGAGGGTGATGCCGGACCCGGCGGTGGCGTTCCAGTCGTCCTTGGCCTCGATCAGATCGACCGCGATCCCGGCGCGGCGCAGCAGAATCGTCGCGGCGTTGCCGGCCGCGCCACCGCCGATGACGAGAACCGTGCGGGCTGTGCTCATACGGGGAACTCCTTTGTCCCTCAGGGAGGCCGAGTACTACTTGACGGCGATGGGGCTGACGGGCGAACCGACCGCACCGGTGATCGGCAGCGGAGCGGCGGTCAGCCAGAAGTCGAACTGGCCGTCGGCCGCGCAGTCGGCGGCCAGCGCGTCCAGGTCCCACATCTCGCCGATGAGCAGGCCCATGTTGGGGATGGCGACCTGGTGCAGTGGCTGGAAGGCGTGCTCGAACTCGTTCGGGCGGACCTCGAAGCCCCAGGTGTCGGTGGCGATCGCGGCGATCTCGGTGCGGTGCAGCCAGCCAGCGGTGGTGAAGGAGAGGCCGGGTGCGGGGCCGCCCGCGTACTCGCCCCAGCCCTCGCGCCGGGCCCGCGCGAGCCGTCCCGTGCGCACGAGGATGATGTCGCCGCGGCCGACTGGTATGCCGTGCGCCTCGGCGGTCGCGGTCAGATGCTCCTCGGTGATCGCGAAACCGTCCGGCAACTCGCCGTCCAGGCCCACCACTTGGCCCACGTCGAGAAGGACGCCGCGCCCGGCGACGTACGGGGCCATGTGTTCTATGCCGGTGACGAGGTCGCCGTCGGAGGTGACGACCTGCTCCGCCGGGCGTCCGTTCCACGCCTTGCCGTGGTCGAAGATGTGGCCGAGCCCGTCCCACTGCGTGGAGCACTGCAGCGGCATCGCGATCACGTCGTCCGCGCCGCCCAGGCCGTGCGGGAAGCCCTGGTTGCCGAGGGCCGCGTCGGTGCCCGTGTCGAGCATCGTGTGTACGGGGTTGGTACGGCGGCGCCAGCCCTTCTGCGGCCCGTCCATGTCGAAGCTCTGCGAGAGGGAGAAACTGACGCCCCGCCGTACCAGCGCGGCGCCTTCGCGTCGCTTGGCCTCGTCGAGGAAGTTGAGGGTGCCGAGCCGGTCGTCCTCGCCCCAACGCCCCCAGTTCGAGTACGCCTTGGCGGCCCCGGCGATCGCACCCTCCGGGTCGGTCCGGTCGGGAGCTGTCACGACGCCACCTCTGCTACGCAGCGGGTGCGCTGGGCGCCGAGCCCGGTGATGGAGCCGTCCATCACGTCGCCGTCGCGCAGCAGCCGGCCCCAGTGCATACCGTTGCCGGCGGGGGATCCGGTCAACACCACGTCGCCCGGTAGGAGTCGGGCGCTCTGCGACGCGTACGACACCATGCGCGCCACGTTGAAGATCATGTCCTTGGTGGACTCGTCCTGCATGGTCTCGCCGTTCAGTTTCAGGACCAGGCGCAGGTCGTCGGGGTCGGCGATCGACTCGGTGGGCACGATCCACGGGCCGAGTGGGGTGAAACCGGGCGCGTTCTTGCTGCGCAGCCAGTCGGTGCCGATCTGCGGCATGTCGCGTCGGAAGACGGTCGCGCGGTCGGTCAGATCGTTGGCGATCGTGTACCCGGAGACGTACTCCAGCGCCTCGTCGACGGAGATCCGGTGCGCCGGGCGGCCGATCACCGCCGCCAACTCCAGCTCCCAGTCCGGCTTTTCGGCCCACCCGGGGAGTACGACGTCGTCGTACGGGCCGGTGATCGCGCTCGGCAGACCGATGAACACGTACGGCAGATCTTCCTTCGCCCGCCGGTCCATGATCTCGGCGGCCTCCGCGCGCCGCTCGTCCTCCGGCCGGTCGTCACCGGGCGCGCGGTGGGCGACGTGCAGATCGATCACGTGCTGCCGGTAGTTGGCACCCGATTGGAACACCTGCCGCGGTTCGACCGGCGCGTGCGCCCGGAACTGCGCCAGCGGCCTGCGTTCTACGGAACCGTCGTCGGCCAGGGCCCGCAGTCGGGGCAGTACCGCCGGCCAGTCCTCCAGGAGGCGGCGGACGGTCAACTGCTCCTCGCCGAGGGCGTCGCGCAGGTCGACGACGTGCTCGTCGGCCGTGACCAGGGCGGGGAACGTCGGGCCGTCCGGGGCCGAGAGCGTCGCGAGGGCGAAGGGGCCGGCGAAGGGCGCGGATGGGGGAGCGGGTTTCACGGGCATGTCCTCCTGATTGCGGTGGGACTAATCTGGACCCGCCACCGAGGATCAGGGAAATCGATTGTATGGATAGCGTCCATCCATCTGCCAGATGTTTGCTGGTCAGCGCTGTCCGACGCCGTACAGCAAGGGAAAGCCCGTGAATCTGGCCCGTCTGGACCTCAACCTTGTCGTCGCGTTGCGGGCCCTGCTGGAGGAGCGCAACGTCACCCGTGCCGGGCAGCGCGTCGGACTGAGCCAGCCCGCCATGAGCGCCGCGCTGTCCCGGCTGCGCCGGCACTTCGACGACGACCTGCTCTCCCGGGTCGGCGGCCACTACGAACGCACCGCGCTCGGGCAGGTCCTGCTCGAACGCACCTCCACCGCCTACGACGTCATCGAGAGGCTCTTCGCCAGCCAGGCCACGTTCGACCCGGCACATGAGAGCCGGGAGTTCAAGCTGGTGGCCTCCGACTACGCCGTCGCCGTCTTCGGCGCCGAACTCGCCCGCGTCGTCCACGAAGTGGCCCCCGGCGTCCGGCTGCGCTTCACCCAGACACCGCCCACCGTGGTCGACGACACCACGACCCTGCTCAGCACCGTCGATGGACTGCTCATGCCGCACGGCGTGATCAGCGACTTCCCCGCCACCGACCTTTACGACGACCGGTGGGTCTTCGTGATCGCTGATGACCACCCGTCCGTCGCGGACCGGCTCACCAGGGAGGACCTGGCGGACCTGCCGTGGGTCACCTACCAGCGGACGTACGACGCACCGGCCGTCCGCCAGCTCGGGATGCTCGGGGTGGAGCCGCGTGTGGAGGTGTCCGTCGACAGTTTCCAGCTGCTGCCGCTGCTCGTGGCCGGCACCCGGCGGATCGCCATGGTCCAGGCACGGCTCGCCCGCCTGCTCGCACCGATCGCCCCCGTCCGCGTCGTGGAACCTCCCTACGAGGCCGTGCCCCTGCAGGAAGCGATGTGGTGGCATCCCGTGCATACGCACGACGCCGCGCACATCTGGCTGCGTGAGATCGCCGTGCGAGTCGGGGCGGGCCTGCCCCAGCAGCCGCAGGGCGGACCGGTCGAGGGCAGCGCCGGGTGAAGGGGGGTGCCCGGTTTCCTCCGGCGTCAGGTCCCGGAAACCACCGCACCGCCCTGGATGATGTGGCGGAAGTGTTTCGGCTCCGCCAGAACCCCGAGGTCCGCCAACGGATCTCCGTCCACCACCAGTAGGTCCGCGTGCGCGCCCACGGCCAATGTCCCGATCTCCCCGGTCAGGTTCAGCAACTCCGCCGCGGTCGACGTTGCCGAGCGGATCACCTCCAGCGGCGTCTGGACCTCGCCGCGCAGGCGGAACTCGTGGTTCTGGTGGCGAAACTCCCCAGATACTCCCCAGTGTCAACGCCTGGCCACTTGTGAGGTGGCTGGCAACTCCCGGGGCGTACCTCGGGTTACCGGGCTCTGTCGGCCGTATAGCCTGGGAAAATGCTCACGGAAGTAACTGCTACCCGCTATGTCACACCCCTGCGAGAGGGTGGATCTTTGCCCGGTTTGGTCGAGGCGTCCGACTTGGGCACGTACGTCATGAAGTTCACCGGAGCCGGACAGGGCCGCAAGACCCTGGTCGCCGAGGTCATCTGCGGGCAGCTCGGGCGCCGGCTCGGTCTGCGCGTTCCCGAACTCGTGCAGATCCAGCTGGACCCCGTGATCGGGCTCTCGGAGCCCGACGAGGAGGTGCAGGAACTGCTCAAGGCGAGCGGCGGGCTGAACCTCGGGATGGACTACCTGCCGGGGTCGATCGGCTTCGACCCCCTCGCCTACGAGGTGGCGGCGGGTGAGGCCGGGCAGGTCGTGTGGTTCGACGCGCTGATCAACAACGTCGACCGGTCCTGGCGAAACCCCAACATGCTGGTCTGGCACGGCGAGCCCTGGCTCATCGACCACGGCGCCAGCATGATCTGGCACCACAACTGGAAGACGGCCGGGGCCTCGGCGGCCAAGCCCTACGACGCCTCCGACCACGTGCTCGCGCGGTTCGCCCCGGACGTCGCAGCCGCCCACGACGCGCTCGCGCCCCAGGTCACCGAGGAACTGCTCGCCTCGGTCGCCGCCGACGTGCCCGACGAGTGGCTGGTCGACGAGCCCGGCTTCGAGCACCCCGACGAGCTGCGCCGCGCGTACGTCGATGTGCTGCACGCGCGCGTGCAGGGTCTCGTCGAGCGGATCAGCCTGGCGCCCCTTACCGAGCGCAAGCCGCAGAAGGCGCCCGGCTGGCTCACCGACCACCTCCCCGCCTGGCCGCACCCCACCAAGAACGACCGCACGCACAGCGAGGACGGCCAGTGACTGAGCGCGACGTCTTCGAGTACGCGGTGCTGCGCGTCGTCCCGCGCGTGGAGCGCGGGGAAATGTTCAACGCCGGCGTGCTGGTCTACTGCCGCAACAAGACCTTCGTGGCCGCCCGTACGCACCTGGACGAGGGCAAGCTCCGCGCCCTGGACCCGGACGCGGACGTCGTGGGCGTACGCGCCGCGCTGCGGGCCGTCGAGGGCGTCTGCCACGGCGGCGAGGCGGCCGGGCAGGCGGCCCGGGACGACGCCGGGCGGCGCTTCAGATGGCTGATCGCACCCCGCTCGACCGTGGTCCAGCCCGGCCCGGTGCACACCGGGCTCACCCTGGATCCGGAGGCCGAGGTCGAGCGGCTGCTCGACCTGCTTGTGCGCTGAACAGGCGCTGCTGAAGGCTTGTGGAAGCCCTGGGATCCGGTGGGCCGTTGACACCGGGTGCCAGGGCTTCTAGCGTCTCGTCTGCTGAGGGTACTAAGCGGTCGCTCACCTGAGGGCGTACCGCCGGGGCCGCAATCCAAAGGGCGAGGAGAACCAGCATGTCCACCACCGAGCAGCGGGTAGCCGTCGTGACGGGCGCCGCACGAGGCATCGGCGCCGCGACCGCCGTACGCCTGGCCGCCGAGGGCCGCGCCGTGGCCGTCATCGACCTCGACGAGGCCGCCTGCAAGGACACCGTCGAGACCATCACCGCGGCCGGCGGCAAGGCCCTCGCGGTGGGTTGCGACGTGTCCGACGAGGCGCAGGTCGAGGCGGCCGTCGCGCGCATCGCCGCCGAGCTCGGCGCGCCCACGATCCTCGTCAACAATGCGGGCGTGCTCCGCGACAACCTGCTGTTCAAGATGAGCGCCCTGGACTGGGACACGGTCATGAACGTGCACCTGCGCGGCGCCTTCCTGATGTCCAAGGCCTGCCAGAAGCACATGGTCGACGCGGGCTTCGGCCGCATCGTCAACCTCTCCTCGTCCTCCGCGCTCGGCAACCGCGGCCAGGTCAACTACGCCGCCGCCAAGGCCGGTCTGCAGGGCTTCACCAAGACCCTCGCCAAGGAGCTCGGCAAGTTCGGCGTCACCGCCAACTCGGTCGCCCCCGGCTTCATCGTCACCGAGATGACCAAGGCCACCGCCGAACGCGTCGGCATGGGCTTCGAGGACTTCCAGGTCGCGGCCGCCTCCCAGATCCCGGTGCAGCGCGTCGGCCGGCCGGAGGACATCGCCAACGCCATCGCCTTCTTCACCGGCGACGCGGCGGGCTTCGTCTCCGGGCAGGTCATGTACGTCGCCGGCGGCCCGCTCAACTGACGCCCCGACGACCACCCCTCAACGAACGCTAAGGACAAGGGACATGACGGTGCAGGACAGCGGGAAGGCCGCGCTCGTCACGGGCGCGAGCCGCGGCATCGGATACGGCATCGCCGAGGCCCTGGTGGCCCGCGGCGACCGGGTGTGCATCACCGGCCGCAACGAGGACGCGCTCAAGGAGGCCGTCGAGAAGCTCGGCGCCGACCGGGTCATCGGCGTGGCCGGCAAGGCGCACGACGAGGCACACCAGGCCGTCGCCGTGGAGCGCGCGATGGAGGCCTTCGGACGGGTCGACTTCCTGGTCAACAACGCCGGTACGAACCCGGTGTTCGGGCCGATGGCCGACCTCGACCTCAATGTGGCGCGCAAGGTGTACGAGACCAATGTGATCTCGGCGCTCGGCTTCGCCCAGCAGACCTGGCGGGCCTGGCAGTCCGAGAACGGCGGCGCGATCGTCAACATCGCCTCGGTCGCGGGCGTCTCGCCCTCGCCGTTCATCGGCGCCTACGGCATGAGCAAGGCGGCGATGATCAACCTCACCGTGCAGCTCGCCCACGAGTTCGCGCCGAAGGTGCGGGTCAACTCCATCGCGCCCGCGGTCGTCAAGACCAAGTTCGCGGCTGCGCTGTACGAGGGCCGCGAGGAGGAGGCGGCAGCGGCGTACCCGCTGGGCCGGCTCGGCGTGCCGGAGGACATCGGGGGCGCGGCCGCGTTCCTGACCTCCGCGCAGTCCGACTGGATCACGGGGCAGACGCTCGTCGTGGACGGCGGCATCTTCCTGAACGCGGGCGTCGGCTGATCCGCTGCGCGCCGCAGGACCAATACGGGCGTCGGTGACGAACCCCGCGCAAGTCTCCCGTAGGAGACGTTCCCGCACATCAAGTGCCCTGCCGATCCTAGGGGTTGGACCGGCGGGGCACTGCGGTAAGGTCTGCCAACCCCTTGGCAAGGCCGATCGAGGAGCGTGCGCGTGTTCAACCGGACCCGATGTCTGCGGGCCGCTGCGGCACTTGCGTCCGTATCCCTCCTTGCTGGATGCGGACTGCTGCCCTCCGGTGGGGCCGACGGCGAGGACGTCATCGTCGTCGGGACCACCAGTGCGCCGAGCACGCTCGACCCCGCCGGGGCCTGGGACGGCTCCTGGGAGCTGTACCGGAACGTCTTCCAGACCCTGATGAGCTTCCCGACCGGCAGCACCATGCCGGAGCCCGAGGCGGCGGAGAGCTGCCGGTTCGAGGACAACACCAACAAGACGTACACGTGCAAGATCCGTGACGGTCTGACCTTCTCGGACGGCGACGCGCTCGACGCCAAGGCCGTCAAGCACACCTTCGACCGGACCAAGAAGATCGCCAATGCTCCGGACGCGCCTCCCGGCCTGCCGGGGACGATGATCTCCAACCTCGAGAACGTCGAGGTGAAGGGCGACCGTGAGGTGACCTTCCACCTCACGAAGGCGGACGCGACCTTCCCGTTCGTGCTCGCGACACCCGCCATGTCGATCGTCGATCCGGCCGAGTACCCGGCCGACAAGCTGCGTACGGGCACGGAGCTCACCGGTTCCGGGCCTTACGCCCTCGACGACTACAAGGTGTCCGACGACAAGGACGCCCGCCCGCTCGAGGCCGTGCTCGTCAAGAACGAGAACTACAAGGGGCCCGCCGACCGCAAGAACAGCGCCGTCACGATCCGCTACTTCCAGGACTCGGCCGGCATGGTCGACGCCCTGAAGGCGAAGCAGATCGATGTGACGTTCCGTGGTCTCGGCGCCCAGGACATCGTCGATCTCAGGACCCACGACCCCGAGGCCGGGCTGCAACTGGTCGAGGGCGCGGGCATGGAGATCCGGTATCTCGTGTTCAACCCCGAGGACACCTGGACGAAGAACCCGGCCGTCCGCAAGGCCGTCGCGCAGGTCGTCGACCGCGGGGCGATCGCGCACAACGTCTACAAGGACACCGTCGAGCCGCTGTACTCGATGGTCCCGGCGGGCGTCGCCAGCCACACCACCGGCTTCTTCGACACCTTCGGCAAGCCGAACGCGGCCAAGGCCAAGAAGATCCTTACTGAGGCGGGCATCAACCAGAAGGTGCCGCTGACGCTCTGGTACACGACCGACCGGTACGGCTCGGTCACGCGCCCGGAGTTCGAGGAGATCAAGCGCCAGCTCGAGAAGTCCAAGCTCTTCGACATCACGCTGAAGAGCCGCTCCACGTGGAAGGTGTACCAGGGCGAGTACGCCAAGGGCGAGTACCCGGTGTTCGGCCGTGGCTGGTTCCCCGACTTCCCGGACCCGGACAACTTCATCGCGCCCTTCGTCGGCGAGCACAACGTGCTCGGCACGCCGTACAACCTCCCGAAGATCGTCAACGAGCTGCTGCCCCAGTCCAGGCAGGAGGCCAAGCGGGCCAACGTCATCCCGGCGTTCAGGCAGGCCCAGGAGATCCTCGTGAAGGACGCGCGGCTGCTGCCGCTGTGGCAGGGCAAGCAGTACGTGGCGGCCAGCGAGGAGATCGCGGGCGGTGAGCGGGCCCTCGACCCGTCGACGATCATGATGATGTGGGAGCTGCAACGGAAGACCAGCTGGTAGTACGCGGCTTCGGCCGGGGTTGCACGACCCCGGCCGGGCGCGGCGCTGTCAGTGGCCGAAGGTAAGTTCTGTGGTCGAGAAGTGACCGCACACCGGAGGTTGTTGACGTGACGGACCCGACCTACTCAGCGCTGATCCCCGAGTCCTGGCGCGAGGTGCTCGGCGAGGAACTGGACAAGCCCTACTTCAAGGAGCTCACCGAGTTCGTCGAGCAGGAGCGCGCGAACGGGCCCGTCTTCCCGCCCCGCGAAGAGGTCTTCGCCGCGCTCGACGCCACGCCGTTCGACCAGGTGAAGGTGCTGGTCCTCGGGCAGGACCCGTACCACGGCGAGGGCCAGGGACACGGTCTGTGCTTCTCCGTGCAGCCGGGCGTGAAGACCCCGCCGTCGCTGCGGAACATCTACAAGGAGATGCAGGCCGAGCTCGGTACCCCGATCCCGGACAACGGCTATCTGATGCCCTGGGCCCGGCAGGGCGTCCTGCTGCTCAACGCGGTGCTCACGGTCCGCTCCGGCGAGGCCAACTCGCACAAGGGCAAGGGCTGGGAGAAGTTCACGGACGCGGTGATCCGCGCGGTGGCCGAGCGCCCGGACCCGGCGGTGTTCGTGCTGTGGGGCAACTACGCGCAGAAGAAGCTCCCGCTGATCGACGCCGAGCGGCACGCGGTGGTGAAGGGCGCGCACCCCTCGCCGCTGTCCGCGAAGAAGTGGTTCGGCTCGCAGCCCTTCACCCAGATCAATGAGGCGGTCGCCGCGCAAGGGCACCTGGCGATCGACTGGCGGATCCCGAATCTGGCCGAGACCGACGCCTAGGGCGTGAGTCGGAAGTCCCGTCGTCCGCCCGGAGGGCGGGCCTTGCGCCCGCTGCGAGGGGGGCACCTCCCTGCTCGAGCGAAGCCGAGCGCTTGGGGGAAGCTGGTGTCCGCGGTGCGTGCTCTCGGCGTGCCGGCCGGAAGGCCCCGTCGATGGACCGGACGTACTGGGGCTTTCGGCCGGTGCGGCGAGCGGGGGCACCTCCCACGCTCTTGAGGCAGTGGGGGCGTGCCGGGCGTCGCGGGGCAGGAGGGACTTCCGACACGCGCCCCAGGGGCCGAACGGCCGGGCGGGCCCCGGGTGTGGGCCCGCGCCTGCCCGCGATTGTCAGTGCTGCCAGCTAGCGTCATCAGTGATCGGCGATGGTCTGACGAACCTGGTTGACGGAACAGCCCGACGGGCGTGGTCGACCGACATGGAGGACGCAGTGGCGGAGCAGCAGGAACAGGCGGCGGGGGACGCGGTCATGACCAGGATCGGGCAGGTCACCATGCTGCTCCACGCCGGCGACCGGGAAGAGGCCAGGGACCGCTACCTCGACCTGTGGGCGGAGATCGGCGAGACCGGGGACCCGCTGCACCGCTGCACGCTGGCGCACTTCATGGCGGACGCACAGGACGATCCCGCGGACGAACTGGCCTGGGACCTGCGGGCGCTGACCGCGGCGGAGGTGCTGACCGACGAGCGGGTGGAGGAACACCACCAGTCGCTCGCGGTCCGCGGCTTCTACCCGTCACTGCACCTCAACCTCGCGGCGGACTACGTGAAGCTGGACCGCAGGGACGAGGGGCGGGAGCACCTGAGGCAGGCGCGGGCCGCGATCGGGGCGCTGGGCGACGACGCGTACGGGGACGGGATCAGGGCGGCGATCACCCGGCTGGAGGGCGAGCTGGGGTAGGGCACGGGCCGTCGTGGCGGGGAGACCTCGCCGGCCGCCGTCGGCTCAACTCCCGTGGGCTCAACTCCCGTAGGTGTCACGGCAGATGCGGGCCTGCGGGCTGTTCGGGTCCCAGTCGCCGTACTGCTCGCCCAGGCCGCAGACATCGGGGCCGGCGGCGGGCGCGGCCGACGGGGGTCGGGCGGGGCGGGAGCCGGGGCTTGCGTGGCCCGAGCCGGTGCCGCCCGTGGCCCTGCTGCCGCCGTCGGCCCCGTTGTTGCCCTTGGATGTGACGTCGCCGCGCGCTCCGGCCCCGTGTTCGCCGCGCCCTTCGGCCCCGCGCGTTCCCGCGCCGTACGGGGCGCGCCCCTTCGCGGGCGAGGAAGCCGTGGTGCGCTCCTCCCGCACCTGCTCCTCCCGCACCCGCCCGTCCCCGGCCGGCTCGATCAGCTCCAGCGCCTCCCGGGCCGGGGCCTGCACGATCTGCGGCTCCGCCTCGCGCTGGGCGCGCGGCGCGCCGTTCGGCGAGGAAGCGGCCGCGGGAGCGCGGTGATCCGGCGAGGCCGGCGCCCGCACGGAGACGCAGCCGGAGACGGCGGCAGAGGCCGCCACCGTGATGAGCAGAGCCACAGAGGTCGTCGTTCGATGCACCCGCGCAACTCTGCTGTGTCACAAGGGCTTTGGGGGTGCGGACGAGCGCACGTTGCCCCACACGGGTGACGCCCGGCCGCCGCCCCGGCGGGGAGAGCGGCCCTAGGGCCTGTCTTCAAACTCCCGCCTGCCCCGCGACGCCGCAGTGACATCAGCTGCTGCCGCAGCGGGCGCACGCTCGCCGCACCGGGCGAAAGCCCAAGTGCGTCCAGTACGAGGACTTCCACCCGGCACGCCGAGAGCACGCACCAGACGCCGCAAGGCCGCCCTTCGGGCGACGACGGGAGTTTGAAGACACGCCCTAGTCCCCCAGCATCCCCCGCAACAACTCCAAGAGCCCCAGCCGCAGCTCCTCCACGGTCGGCGTCGTCGCGTGGAACGAGCCCGCCGCGCACGAGAACATCAGGCCGTCGCACCAGGCCACGAGGGACAGCGTGTGCCGCTCGGGGTCCTTCGAGCCCGCCGCCCGCAGCAGCGCGGTCAGCGGCTCCCGGAACTGGGCGCCGGCCCGGTCGTAATAGGCCCGCAACTCCGGCCTGCGCGTCGCCTCCAGGGCCAGTTCATAGCGCGAGACCACCAGGTCCCGCTCCTCGGCCACGGACCGGTGCAGCGCCACCGCGAGCCCCTCGGCCAGCGACTCCAGGCCGCCCGCCGGGTCGGGCATCTCCTGCGGGGTGAGGACCCGCGCCTCCCGCTCCGCCTGGCGGCGCACCGCCGCCTCCAGGAGGGCGAGCCGGGTGCGCGCGTGGTTCGACGTGGACCCCTGGGGCAGCTCGGCGAGCTCGTCGACGGCCCGGTGCGTCAGCCCTCGCATGCCGCGCTCGGTGAGCAGTGCCAGGGCGGTGTCGGCGATGAGTTCGGCGCGGGCGGCGCCGGAGATGCGTACGGCCATGAGGAACACCCTACCCGCCCGCACTACATCTGTAGTACGGTCGAGACATCGCCACTACACCTGTAGTTCGAGGGAGAAGTCATGTCACACGCAATCGTCATCGGCGGCGGAATCGGCGGCCTCACCGCGGCCGTGGCACTTCACCAGCAGGGCTGGAGCGTCACCGTCCTGGAGCGCGCCGCCTCCCTCGAACCGGTCGGCGCCGGCATCGGCCTCGCCCCCAACTCCCAGCGCGCACTGGACGTCATAGGCCTCGGCGACCGGGTCAGGGACCTCGCCGGCTGGGCCGGCGACGGCGGAATGCGCACCGCGCGCGGTCGCTGGCTGGCCCGCACCAGCACCGCGGCGATCCAGGCGAGGTTCGGCGGTTCACTCATCGCGGTCCACCGGGCCGAACTCGTCGACATCCTCACCTCCGCCCTCCCGGCCGGCTGCCTGCGCACCTCCGCCGCGGCCCGTCTCGTGGACCCGGGCGGCGCCGACCGCCGAGCCGTCGTCAGCACCGGTGGCGAAGAGCTCGAGGCCGACCTCGTGATCGGCGCCGACGGCATCAACTCGGGCGTGCGCAAAGTGCTCTTCCCCGACCACCCGGGGCCCGTCTACTCCGGCTTCACCGCCTGGCGCATCGTGCTCGACGCCCCCGATCTCTCCTTCGAGCCGCACGAGAGCTGGGGCCGCGGCCGCATCTGGGGCACGCACCCGCTCAAGGGCGGCCGTATCTACGCGTACGCCGCCGCCGTCACCCCCGAGGGCGGCCGTGCCCACGACGACGAGCGGGCCGAGCTCGCTCGCCTCTACGCCGGCTGGCACGACCCGATCCCGGCGATCATCGAGGCCGCCGACCCGGCGAAGATCCTGCGCAACGACGTCCGGCACATGGCAGAGCCGCTGCCCGCCTACCACCACGGCCGCACCGCCCTGCTCGGCGACGCCGCGCACGCCATGCCGCCGACCCTCGGCCAGGGCGGCAACCAGGCCATCGAGGACGCCGTCGTCCTCGCCCATCACGCCCGCTCGGCCGCGGACCTCGACCTGGCGACGTACACGGAGGAACGCCTCCCGCGCACCGGCGCGATCGTCAAACAGGCCGTACGCACCGCCAAGTTGGAGATGCTGGACAACGCCGCGCTCGGCGCCGTCCGCAACGCCTTCATCGCCTCCGTCTCCCGTCTCGGTCCGAATTTCATGATCAAGTCGATGGAATCCGTCATCGACTGGCGGCCCCCGCAGGCCACGTATGCTGCAACGACAGGACAGACAGGACAGGTGGGGTCCGGCCGCCAGGCGTGAGCGCCGGGGTCCCGGAGGCAAGGAGAAGCGCGTGAAGATCGGCTGTATCGGGCTCGGCGACATCGCACAGAAGGCCTATCTGCCGGTCCTCACCACGATCCCGGGCGTCGAGCTGCATCTGCAGACCCGCACCCCGGCCACCCTCGCCCAGGTCGCGGCCACGCATCACATCCCCGAAGCGCAGTGCCACACCGATCTCGACGCGCTGCTCGCCCAGGGCCTCGACGCCGCGTTCGTGCACGCGCCGACCGCCGTCCATCCGGAGATCGTCACGCGGCTGGTCGAGGCCGGTGTGGCGACGTACGTGGACAAGCCGATCGCGTACGAACTCGCCGACGCCGAGCGCCTCGTGGAGCTCGCCGAGGAACGGAACGTCAGCCTCGCCGTCGGCTTCAACCGGCGGTTCGCGCCCGGCTACGCGCAGTGCGTCGAGCACCCGCGCGAGCTGATCGTGCTGCAGAAGAACCGGGTCGGGCTGCCTGAGGACCCGCGCTCGCTGATCCTGGACGACTTCATCCACGTGGTCGACACCCTGCGCTTCCTGGCGCCGGGGCCGATCGACGACATCGGGGTGCGGGCGCGGATCAAGGACGGCCTGATGCACCACGTCGTGCTGCAGCTGGGCGGGGACGGATTCACCGCGCTCGGCATCATGAACCGGCTCTCCGGCTCCACCGAGGAGATCCTCGAGGTGTCCGGGCAGGACACCAAGCGCGAGGTCCGCAACCTCGCCGAGATCGTCGACCACAAGGGCCAGCCGAGCGTGCGCCGCCGCGGTGACTGGGTCTCGGTGGCCAGGCAGCGCGGCATCGAGCAGGTGGTGCACGCCTTCCTCGACGCCGTACGCGCGGGCAAGGTGCTCAGCGCCCGGGACGCGCTGGCGACCCATGAGCTGTGCGAGCGGGTCCTTGAGCGAGCTCTGGAGAGCGCCGGGCAGGGCGCCTGAGCGCGCGCAGGCCCTCGACCGCGCACAGCACGGCGAGGACGGCGAGCGCCCCGTACACCGGCCAGGCGCCGAGCCGGGCGAAGGGCGTCAGACCGGTGGCGAGCGGGACGTCGTAGACCGCGGCCGCGCTCTCGTCGGTGCGCAGGGGTTCGCCGATGCGTTCCCCACCGGGCCCGAAGACCGCGGATTCGCCGGTGAGGGTGGCGTGCACCATCGGGCGGCCGTTCTCGGCGGCCCGGATCGCGGCGAGGGACGCGTGCTGCTCGGGGGCCCAACTGCCCTGGAACGTCGAGGTCGAGGACTGGGCGAGCAGCAAGTGGGCGCCCTCGCGGGTGAGATGGCGGCTCATGTCGGGGAACGCCGACTCGAAGCAGACCAGCGGGCCGATCTTCAGGCCGCCCGCGACCGGCATCACCACCGGCCGGGTGCCGCGCACGCGGTCCTCGCCCGCCGCCTTGCCCACGGACGTGGCCCAGCCGAGCAGGGCGCGGGCCGGAATGTACTCGCCGAAGGGGACCAGACGCATCTTGTCGTAGCGGTCGCCGGTCGGTCCGTCCGGGCCGATCAGGACCGACGACTTGTAGATGCCGGGCCGGTCGGAGCGGCGTGCGTCCACGTTCACCAGGATCTCGGCGCCCACGTCCCGGGACAGCCGGGCCAGGCGCCGCGCGAGCTCGGGCCGCTCGGCCAGGTCGTCGCCGACGCTGGACTCGCCCCACACCACGAGGTCCGGGTGCCGGCCGGCCAGGGTGCGGGTCAGCGCCTCCTGCAGGGCGAAGCGCCGGTCAGCGCCGCCGATGCCGTCCACGACGCCGGGCTGCACGACGGCGATACGGGCCCGGCCCTCACGGTGCGGGGTCGGGGCCCAGATCCAGATCGCCCCGGTGACGACGGCCGTGGCGACGACCCCGGCGGCCGCGGGGACCCGGGCCGAAGGGATCGCGATCAGTACGGCGAGGCCCGTGTTCACCGCCACGATCAGCAGGCTGACCAGCCAGACACCACCGATCGACGCGGCCCGCAGGGCGGGCGTGACCTGCCACTGACTCGATCCGAGCAGCCCCCAGGGGCCGCCCAACCCCTCCCAGGAACGGACCAGTTCGACCATCAGCCAGGCGGCGGGGATCACCAGCAGGGCGGCCGCGGCACCGGCCCGTGACGGCTCCCCGAGCTGATGCCGGACCAGCCAGCCCCAGGGCGCCCAGAGCAGACCGAGCAGCGCGGCGATCACGACGGTGAAGACGTGCAGGCTCGGCAGCAGCCAGTGGTGCGCCGCGAGCATGAACCCGAGGCCGCCGAGCCAGCCGTCGAGGGCCGCGCGGCGCCCGGTGGGGGCCGACCTGGCGAGCAGCAGCCAGGGCACGAGGGCCACGTACGCGAACCACCACCAGGACGGCTCGGGGAAGGCCAGGGCGGGCAGCGCCCCGGCGAGCAGGGCGGCCGTGCCGCGCCACCAGGGGGAGGCGAGCCGCGCCCCGGCCCGGCTCCGCTTGCCGGCCCCTTCGGCCCCGTCGTCTTCGGTTGGGCCCATGCCGCGCCTCCCATGCCCCAGACGACGCTCGGTCCGTACACGGCCAGTGTGCGCTTCGTTCGCGATCTCCGACAGGGCGCGTCGGGCCGGGGCGGCGGCCCCGGGTCAGCCCCCGGCGAGCTGGCCGCTCATGCGGCGCCACTTCTCCTGCGGCGGCCCCGGGTCAGCCCCCGGCGAGCTGGCCGCTCATGCGGCGCCACTTCTCCTGGACCACGACCCGGGTGACCCGCCAGCCGACCCGGGTGCGCAGGACGGAGAAGGTGTACCTGCCGCCGCACTCGAAGTCGGGGTCGGCGCCCTGGGGGTCCATGCGCATGGGGTTGTAGTAGTCGGCGCGGACCTGGGCGGTGTCCCCGACGTTCCCGTCGACGATCTCGAAGCGGATCTTCCGGTTCACTATCAGGTGCTGGCGCATCGGGAACATCTGCAAGGTCTCGGCGAGCCAGTCGGCGACCTCGCGGGCGCCGCCCTCGATGCCGCCGGCCGAGCTGTAGTCGGCGCGGCCGTCCGGGCTGAACAGGGCCTGGTAGGCGGTCCAGTCACTGTCGTCCACGGCGCCCGCGTAGTCGGTGATCAAAGCGTCGATGGCCAGCTGGTCCATCACGGTCGCAAGGTCCACGCGCTGTGTCATCGGGTCAGTGTTGCCGCCTGTGGGCGCACAGCCAAGAGCCGTGCAGCGATCAGACTCGAACGGGACCCTCAGGCGCGGCCGGGGAGTTCGATGCCCGCCGCGAGCGACAGCCGGTCGATCTCCGCGAGTTCGTCCGCGCCGAACGCGGGGGAGTCCAGCGCGCTGAGGTTCTGCTCCAGCTGGCGCACGCTGCTCGCGCCGACCAGCACCGAGGTCACCCGCGGCTCGCGCAGCAGCCAGCCGAGCGCCAGCTGGGCCAGCGACTGGCCGCGGCCACGCGCCAGTTCGTCGAGGGCGCGCAGCAGCACGAGCCGCTCGTCGGTGAGCGCGGTGGAGGAGAGGAACCGCGAGGTGGCCATGCGGGAATCGGCCGGAATGCCGTGCAGATAGCGATCGGTGAGCTGCCCCTGCGCGAGCGGCGAGAAGACGACGAGGCCTGCCCCGGAACGCTCGGAGGCGGCCAGCAGCCCGCCCTCGACCTGCCGCTTCAGCAGCGAGTACGGGTGCTGGTTGAGCAGCAGCGGCACACCCAGGTCGGCCAGCAGGGCGGCCGCCTCGACGGTCTGCCCGGGGCTGTAGTTCGACAACCCCGCGTACAGCGCCTTGCCCTGGCGCACCGCCGTGGCCAGCGCGCCCATCGTCTCCTCGAGCGGAGTGTCCGGGTCGGGCCGGTGCGAGTAGTACACGTCGACGTACTCGACACCCATGCGCGCGAGCGACTGGTCCAGGCTCGCCAGGAGATGCTTGCGCGAGCCCCCCTCGCCGTACGGGCCCGGCCACATCTCGTTGCCCGCCTTGGTGGCGAGGAACAGCTCGTCACGGTACGGCCGGAAGTCGGCGCGGAAGTGCCGGCCGAAGTTGGCCTCGGCGCTGCCGTACGGAACGCCGTAGTTGTTGGCCAGATCGAAGTGCGTGATCCCGAGATCGAAGGCCCGCCGCAGCACGGCGCGCTGGCGCTCCAGGGGGTCGCCGTCGCCGAAGTTGTGCCACAGCCCGAGCGCGAACCGGGGGAGCAGCACACCGCTGCGGCCGCAGCGCTCGTACGGCATGGAGGCGTAGCGGGTGTCGTCGGCGAGGTGGGCGGGGTGGGGTGCGTGGCTCATGTCACCGTCCTGGTCGGGGGACGCGGTCCTGCCGGATGCTCTGGCACTGCACGATGATCCCGCCGACCAGCACGGCGACGCCGCCCGATGCCCAGAGCACGACGAAAAAGTTGGCCAGGCGCGCGTCGGCCCAGCTGTCGATCCAGATGAGGAGGCAGAGCCCGAGCAGCCCGAGGGCGCCGAAGACCAGCGGCCGGGTACGTGCCCTCAGGGTCGTGGTGATGTTCTCGCTCCGCACTTCATGGAGCGTACAAGGGCACGGGAAAACCAGGTGTCGGCCGAAAGGCCGATCTATACGCTGCGGCGCATGAAGCCTACGGACGGCAGCACCTCATGATCTCCACCGATCGCTTGCTCGCCTTCGCGGCGATGTCCTTCCTCCTGATCGTGATCCCCGGCCCGAGCGTGATCTTCGTGGTCGGCCGGGCGCTGGCGCAGGGCCGCCGGGCCGCGCTGATGACCGTGGTGGGGAACACCCTCGGGGCGTACGTCCTCGTCCTTGCCGTGGCGCTCGGCGTCGGGGCCGTCGTGGAGCGTTCGGTCCTCGTCTTTACGCTGCTGAAGCTGGTCGGCGCCGCGTATCTGGTGTACCTCGGGGTCAAGGCCGTACGCCGACGGGGTGCGCTGCAGGCCGCGTTCGCCGACCCGGACTCGGTCGCGCGGGGCGGTCTGCGCACGCTGGGGGAAGGGTTCCTGGTCGGCGTGGCCAACCCCAAGACCATGGTGTTCTTCGCCGCGGTGCTGCCCCAGTTCGTCGACCGTGAGCAGGGACACGTGATGCTGCAGATGCTGCTGCTCGGCCTGGTCTTCAACGCGATCGCGCTGGCCTCCGACAGCGTGTGGGGCCTGGCCGCGGCCACGGCACGCGGCTGGTTCGCCCGGTCGCCGCGGCGGCTCGGCATGGTGGGCGGGGCCGGGGGGCTCGCGATGATCGGGCTCGGGGTGACCGTGGCGGCGACGGGGCGCGCGGACTAGGGCGTGTCCGGCGGATCTTCGCGGGCCCACGACGCCTGGCACGCGCCCCCAGCCTCCGGCCGGGGGTGCCCCCGCTCGCCGCACGCCCGAATCACCCAAGTACGTCCAGTACGAGGGCGATCCGGGCGCACGCCGAGAGCACGCACCAGACGCCGCGGGCTCTTCCACGAAGATCCGCCGGACACGCCCTAGGCCGGGGGCTCGGCGGGTGGCTCAGCCGCCGACGCCCACGCCGTTGTCGGGTGCCCCGTCGCCCTCCGGGGGCAGGTCGCCGCGTTCCACCGGAGCGGTCGGGGCGTTCTCGGGCAACGGAGGGAGTACGTCGGTGAGTTCGGCGTCGCTCGCCGGGTGGGCCTGCTCGGCGGCTCGGCGCAGGGCGTCCCGCTCGACGGCGGCCCGGTCCGCGCTCAGCCTCAGCAGGCGGCCCGTCACCGGGATCAGGTAGGCGTGCCGGCCGCTGCCGCTGCTGTACCAGCCCTTGCCGTCCTTCTCGCAGGTGGCCTGCCCGGCCGCCGCCCTGCCGCCGAAGCCCGGGCAGGTCGTGGCGTCGACGGTGCCGCGGTCGACCGACAGCTGGATCTGGGCGGCCGGGTCCCGGCGTACGTAGGTGGCCGAGAAGCCGTCGTCCCCGATGACGCCCACGGACTGCTCGGCCACGGTGAAGTCGGGCACCTCGGTCACGTACACGTTCTCGATCGCCACCTGGATCGCCTGCGCGCGGGCTTCGAGCTCCCCACGGTCCGCGGCCTGCTCAGCCGAGCCGCCGGAGCTGCCGGAGTCACCGGAGCCGCCGGCGACCTCGCTGCCGCACGCGGCGAGGACCAACGGCAGCGCGAGCAGCACAGCGATACGCACGGGTCTGATCATGCGCACATCATCGCGTACGGTCCGGCCCACGCCGACGGCGGGCGGCCGGCGCCCGCCGTCGGGCGGGACCTCAGCGCACGCCCTCGCACAGCTCGAGGATCAGCTGGGCCACCGCCTCCGGAGCGCGCAGGGTCGGCAGGTGGTCGCAGCCCGGCATCCGCACCAGGCGGCAGCCCGGGATCTGCGCGGCCATCTCCTCGTTGCAGCGGACCACCTCGGGCTGGTCCTGCTCGCCGAGGGCCAGCAGGCACGGGACCGCCAGCTCGCCGAGCCGGTCGAAGGCGGGCGGGTCCGGGACCTGATGCGGGTGGGTGGTGAACCAGCTCGGCAGTGCCCCGCGCAGCTGGGCGACGGCCTCGGGGTCGTCGCCGGTACCGGCCGCGCCCCAGGTGCGCAGGCACAGCGCAAGGAGACCGTCCATGTCGCCGCTCTTGGCGAAGGCCTCCACCTGGGCCATGAACTCCGGTGCGGCCAGCCCTTCGTATCCGGTGACCCCGGGACAGAACAGGGCGAGCCCAGCCACCCTGCCCGGGTCGCCCACGGCCAGGCTCAGCGCGGTGGCGCCACCCATGCTGGTGCCCACCAGGACCGCGCGGGCGAGCTCGAAGTGGTCGAGGACGGCGGCCAAGTCCGCGGCTTGGGAGTACGGGGCGGCGGGTGCAGGGGAGCGGCCGAAGCCGCGTGCGTCGTACTGGATCACCCGGTGGTTCTGTACGAGGTGCGGCAGGAGCTTGTCCCAGATGGTGGAGTCACCGATTCCGGGGTGCAGCAGGACCAGTGGCAGACCGCTCCCGCCCGAGTCGTCCGCCCATACTTCGCCGTCCTTGACCGAGACCATGAGTTCCATGACTCCAAAGTGCCTGCGGGGCCGCACAGTTCACCAGGGCAGTGTCGGCCTTCTCCGGCACGCGCGGAACCTCGGTCCGCGCTCTCCTCAGACCGTGATCGCCCCGAGCAGCGCCCGCGCGCACAGGTCGCGCACTTCTTCGCGGGCGAGCCCCGGTTCCTCCAGCCACTCCAGGCAGACCGCGACGAGGAAGGCCAGCCAGCCGCGGACGGCCAGGCGGAGGGTGGGCAGGTCCTGGGTGGCGCCCGCGGTCTGCGGGTCGGCGGCGAGGGCGGCGAGGATCTGGCGTTCCTGGGCGGCCAGGCCCTCCTTGTAGACGCGGCGCACGGTCGGGTCGCCCGCGGCCTCGGCGCGGTGGAAGGCCCGGAAGCCCTCGGCGTGGGTCGCCACGTAGTCGAGGAACGTGTCGAGGCCGGTGCCGAGTTGCTCCAGGACCGGGACACCGGGGGCGGCCGCGGTCAGGCGCAGCATGCGTCTGCTCTCGCGCTCGATCACGGCGGTGAAGAAGTCCCGCTTGGTCGGGTAGTAGTGGTAGAGCAGCCCGCGGGAGACACCGGCGATCTCGGCGACCTGCTCGATCCACACGTCGTCGTACGGATTCTGCGCGAAGAGCCGCGCCCCCACCGTCAGCAGTTGCTCCCGGCGCTCGTCGGTACTCAGCCGGCGGCGCGTGCGGGTGTGTGCCGCCCCGCCCTGCGCCTCACGCTCCTTCGCGGCCATGGCAGCACCTTACTTGACGTGGATTCAATAGCGGCAGCACACTGGGAGGCGCTATTGAATCCACGTACAACAAGGCCCAACGGCCCTGCGGCACAAGGGAGATGGCTCGGATGGCGCAGTTGACGCAGCCGGCGGGGAGTGCGGCGGGCGAGGGGAGTCCGGGGGCCGGCCCGGGCGGTGCGCCGCAGCCGCGCGGATTCCGCAGTGCGGAGCTCGGCTGGCCGGAGCTCGGGCGCATCCCGCATCCGCCGCGCCGCATCCCGCTGATCGGTGACGTGATCGGCGCCAACGTCCGTACGCCGGTGCAGGATTCGATGGTGATCGCCCGGACCCTCGGCCCGATCTTCCGGCGCAAGGGATTCGGCAAGGAGATCGTCTTCGTCTGGGGCGCGGATCTGGCGGCCGAGCTGGCCGACGAGGCGCGGTTCGCCAAGCACGTCGGTCTGGGCGTGGCCAATCTGCGGCCGGTCGCGGGCGACGGACTGTTCACGGCGTACAACCACGAGCCCAACTGGCAGCTGGCGCACGACATTCTGGCGCCGGGGTTCAGCCGGGACGCGATGGCCGGCTACCACCAGCTGATGCTGGAGGTGGCCGGGCAGCTGATGAGCCGCTGGGACGCGCGGGAGGCGGCGGGCGACGCCGTGGACGTGCCGGGCGACATGACGAAGCTGACCCTGGAGACGATCTCGCGCACCGGCTTCGGCCATGACTTCGGCTCCTTCGAGCGGGAGCGGCCGCACCCCTTCGTCAGGGCGATGATCGGCACGCTCTCGCACGCCCAGCGTCGCAACGTCGTGCCGCCGGTGCTCGCCCCGCTGCTCCTTCGCGGCGCCGAGCGGCGCAACGCCGCCGATACGGCGTACCTCAACGAGACGGTGGACGCGGTGATTTCGGCCCGCCGCAGCGCGCGCGAGCCGGGCTCGGGGGACCTGCTCGACCGGATGCTGGAGGTCGCCCACCCCGACACCGGGGAGCGCCTGTCCGTGCAGAACATCCGCCGCCAGGTCATCACCTTCCTGGTCGCCGGCCACGAAACCACCTCGGGCGCCCTGTCGTTCGCCCTCCACTACCTGGCGCAGCACCCCGAGATCCTGGCCCGCGCCCAGGCGGAGGTGGACCAGATCTGGGGCGACGTGGCGGAGCCCGCGTACGAACAGGTCGCCAAGCTCCGCTACGTACGCCGGATCCTGGACGAGGCGATGCGCCTGTGGCCCACCGCCCCCGCGTTCGCCCGCGAGGCCCGGCAGGACACCACGCTCGGCGGCGTCCACCCGATGCGGCGCGGCGCCTGGGCGCTGGTCCTCACCGCGATGCTGCACCGCGACCCGGCTGCCTGGGGCGAGCGGCCCGAGACCTTCGACCCGGACCGGTTCGCGCCCGCGGCCGTACGTGCCCGGCCCGGCCACGTCTTCAAGCCGTTCGGCACCGGCGCCCGCGCCTGCATCGGCCGCCAATTCGCCCTGCACGAAGCGACGTTGGTGCTGGGGCTGCTGCTGCGCCGGTACGACCTGCGGCCCGAGCCGGACTACCGGCTGCGGGTCGTGGAACGGCTCACGCTGATGCCTGAGGGGCTGAAGTTGCAGCTGGAGCGGCGGTGATGACCCCGCCCGCGGTCCGTGCGGTTCATGCGGTGGTGCGCCGGATCAGGGTGAGGAGGAGGGCAGGCGCCGCGGCTCGATGCGCTCTTCCACCGCGCTGTCGCCCTCGGGGCGGACCACGTACGCGCCCTTGCCCGGCAGTTCCGTGACCGCTTCGACCAGCTCCGTGCCCCGGTAGACGAGGCCCACTCCGTCGTCCGTGCAGTGCGCCGTCGGGACGGTGCCGTCCGCGACCAGGCGGTGGATCAGCGGGCGCCGGCCCGCGTCCGAGTCGTAGTGCACGCCGTTGGCGTACGGCAGGAGGCCGAGGCCGTTGGTGACGGGGCGCAGCTCGGGCCCGAACGAGTCGGTCGCGCCGCCCTCGAACCAGCAGATCGATCCGGCGCTGACCCCGCTGAGCACGACCCCGGCCTGCCAGGCGCGGCGCATGATGGCGTCCAGGCCGTGCGCCCGCCACACCGCGAGGAGATTGACCACCGAGCCGCCCATGACCCAGACGACGTCGTGCTCCAGCACGGCGCCCTCGACGTCCTCCACGTTGGGCATGGGGAACAGGTGCAACGGCGTCAGGTCGAACCCCGCGACCCGCGCGGCCTCGGTCATGCGCGACGCGAAGTGTTCGGCGTCCCCGATGGCCGTACCGACGTACATGATCCGGGGGCGTCGGCCGTGCACACCGGAGAGGTCGACCGCGTGATGCACCAGGGAGTCGAACTGCACCCGGGTGCGAGCCCCGAGGCGGTGTCCGCCGGAGGTCGCGACGATGGTCGGTTCTGGTGCCGTCATGGCCATGATCGTAGCGACGGGCCGTGGGAGGTCTGCTGCGGTCCGCCGCTCTCGCTATCCGCCGCTCTTGATATTGGACGTGGCGCACAACAAGCTTGCGGCACTTGCCTCCCACCCGTGACGTGGAGTTTCCTGCATGCCCCGCCTGATACCGGACAGCGCCCCGCAACGGGTCCTCGCGGCCGTGAACTTCGTCTACACCATCGGCTACGGCCTCTATCTGACGGCCGGCGTGCTGTATTTCACCCAGGCGGTGCACCTCTCGGCGAAGCAGGTGGGACTCGGGCTCGGCGTGGCCGGGATCGTCGCGCTGACCCTGGGGGTCACCGTCGGGCATCTGGCGGACCGGTACGGGGCGCGCGGTGTCTATGCGGCGACCCTTGCCGTCCAGGCGCTGGCCACGGCCGGGTTCGTACTGGCGGACAGCTTCTGGCCGTTCGTGCTCGCGGTCTGCGCGGCCGCCGGGGCGAGGACGGCCTCAGTGGCCGCGCGCTCCCCGCTCATCAGGCACTACGGAGGGGACCGGCCGCAGGAGTTCCGGGCGTATCTGCGTGCGGTGACCAACCTGGGCATCTCCCTCGGTGCCGTGCTTGCGGGCTGGGTGGTCCAGGTCGGCTCGCTCACCGCGTATCAACTCATGGTCATCGGCAATGCGGTGGCCTTCGTGGTCGCTGCCTCGATCCTGTTGCTCCTGCCCTCGGTCGCACCGGTCCCCGCCGTCGCCGGCCCTCGCTGGACCGCCGTGCGTGACCGCCCCTACCTGGTGCTCACCGCCCTCGACGGCATGATGGCCGTCCAGTTCAAGGTGCTCACCGTGGGCATCCCGCTGTGGCTCGTCGGTGCCACCGCCGCCCCGCACTGGCTGATCTCGGGCACGATCCTCACCAGCACCTTCATCGTCATCGCCTTCCAGGTGCGAGCGAGCCGCACCATCGACTCCCCGACGGCCGGCGGCGGCGCCTACCGCCGGGCGGGCGTGGCCTTCTTCGTGTCCTGCGCGTTGATTTCGCTGGCCGCGGGCGTCCCGGGGTGGGCCGCCGCGGCACTGCTCCTCACCGCTGCCGTGATCCATACGATCGGTGAACTCTGGTACTCCGCCGCGGGGTTCGAGGTGTCCTTCGCGCTCGCCCCGCGGCACGCCACCGGCCAGTACCTGGGCGTGTTCGGCCTGGGCGCGGGGCTGGCCGACGCGCTGGGACCGGCGCTGCTCATCTCGCTGTGCATCACCTGGGGGCGTCCCGGCTGGTACGTCCTGGGCGCCCTGTTCGCGCTGACGGGCCTGGCCGCGCCCTTCGCCGTACGTTGGGCGCAGAGCAAGCGGATCCCGGAGCAGGTCGCGCCCGCGCCGACGGAGAGCGCGAAGGCCTGACTCAGCGGGCGACCAGGCGCACCGGGGCGTGTGCCGGGCCGTTCACCGTGATCGAGCGCAACGGCTCCGCGGCTCCGGCCGGTTCGACCACGGTGACCAGCTCCGCCAGTGTCTCCAGGAGCATCCGCATCTGGTGGCGGGCCATGGTGCTCCCGATGCAGACGTGCTCGCCGGTGCCCAGCGCCAGATGGCGATTGGGCTGCCGGCCGAGGTCGAAGCGGTCGGGTTCGGTGAACACCGACCCGTCCCGGTTGGCCGAGGGAATCCACAGCACGACCCGGTCCCCGGCGGCGATGCGCTGATCCCCGATGACCGTGTCCTGTACGGCTGTTCGCATGCTGTGGGTGGCGCTGCTCGTCCAGCGCAGCACCTCCTCCGCCGCGGTCCTGACGAAGTCGCCGTCCCGCTCCCGCGCCAACCGCTGCCATTGCTCCGGGTGTTCGGCGAGGGCGAGGACTCCCGAGGCCATCGACAGCCCCGCGTTCTCCGACGCTCCGACGAGGTTCTCGACGCCGAGCAGGATCTCCGTCTCGGTCAGCAGGTCACCCTGCACCTCGTTGTTGACGAACATGCCCATCGCGTCGTCGGCCGGCGTCTCCATCCGCGCGTACATCATGTCGATGAAGTAGCGCATCAGCGGCACGTGGCTGGTGAGGGGCTTGCCGGACTCGAACGCCTCGGTGCTCCACGTCAGCAGCTGCTCGCGGTCCTCGGGCGGTACGCCGAGCAGTCGGGAGATGTTGTAGCTGGAGAGCCGGGCTCCGATGTCGTGAACGACGTCACAGGTGCCCAACTCCACCGCACGCAGGACGACTTGGTGGATCTCGGCGCGCATCTCGTCCGCCAGGGAACGGGCGCACCGCTCGGTGAACCGGTCGGCCACCTGCCCGCGCAGGGCGCGGTGCCGGGGCGGATCGGTCAGGGCCATGGTCAGGCCGCTGCCGGGGTCCTCGCCCAGCTCCGTCGGCCGCAGCAGGACGCCGTGCGCCGAGCTGAAGACGCCGGGGTTCTGGTACGCGTGCCGGACGTCCTCGTACCGGGTGAGGGACCAGAAGCCCGGCAGGGCGCCGGGCTCGTGCCAGTGGACCGGGGCGTGCTCCCGCATCCAGCGCCAGAGCCGGTGCACCTCCCCGGAGGCGTGCAGGTCCGGGTCGACGAGGTCGGCAGGGGTGTAGGTGGAGACGGTCACGGCGCAACTCCCGCTGCGATCAGGGCGATTCGGTCATGGAAACCCTTGAGCAGGGTCAGTGCGGTGGCCGCGGTGACGGCGGCCCGCCGGTACGAGAGCACCGCGTCCAGCGCGCCGTCCTCGTCCGGCCACACCTCCAGGTGCAGCTCCAGGGGAAGGGCTGCGTACGGCTGACGCAGATGCGTGGCGGTGACGCCGGGCAGGTCGAGCCGGGGCGGCGGGTTGTCCTGGAGGGCGAAGAGGGACTGGAACACCGGCGGCCGCCCGGACGTGGCCGGTGCGACGGCTCGGGCGATGTCGGTGAAGGGGACGTCGCTGCGGCCGAAGGCCTGGTGAACCAGCCGGCCGGTCTCCCGGATGCCGTCCTCGCCGCCGCCCACCGCGTTGCCGCGCAGGCGCACCGGCACCATGTTGATCAGGCAGCCGATGCTCTGCTCAAGCTCCGGGACCGTGCGTTCGGCGACGGGCACGCCCACCGCGAAGTCCCGCTGTCCGCAGACCTCGGCCAGGGTGTCCGCCCAGGCCGACAGGAGCACCACGAAGCGGCTCACGCCGAGTGCCGCGGCCTGCGCGTCGAGGCGCGCCGTCATGGCCGTGGGGACGGTCGCGTCGAGGTGCGCGGTCCCGGATTCCCGGGGGTCGGGCCGTTCGGGCCAATTGATCTCGGGTACGTCCTGGAGCTCGTCCCGTATGCGTTCCCTGCGTATGCCCTCCGTTCGCCCTGCCGCGTCCGTCGTGGCGGTGGCCGCCGTCGTCAGCCGGGCCCGTTCGGCCAGGGTCGGCGGGGCGGGGCGCGGTTCACGTCCGGCGTAGGCGTCGGAGAGGTCACGCGCCAGGACGGATTCCGACCGGCCGTCGAAGGCGATGTGGTGCACCAACAGCCCGAACAGCCAGTTGCCGGTGTCGGACACCGGCACCAGCGCGGTGCGCCACACGTCGGCGTCCAGCGGTTCGAGCGGCTCGTCGAAGAGCTGCCGCATCGCGTCGACCGCGTCGTCCACCGTCGGTCGGGCGTCCAGGAGTTCCAGGGGCGGGGCGGGGATGTCGGTCACCTCGGCGTGCGGCCGGGGATCCACCTGGAAGGCCGTACGCAGCACCTCGTGCCGCTCGTGCACGGCGGCGACGGCCGACTCCAGGGCGTCCTGGTCGAGCGGCCCGTCCAGCTGCCACGTCATCAGGCAGTATCCGGACCGGTCGTGCGGCGCCGTCAGGTGGCGGGTGAGGAAGACCAACTCCATGGGGGTCAGCGGGACTTCGCCGCTCGCCGGTTGCTCGGCAGTCGCGGTACGCGCCAACTGCAGCCATTCTCCGAGATGTTGGGCCGACGCGTACTCGTACAGGATCGACAGCGGTACGGGCCGGCCCGCACGCTTGCCGATCCGTGTGCACGCCCGGGCGGCACCCAGCGAGGTGCCGCCCAGCTCGAAGAAGGAGGCGTGCGGTGGGACGGAACGGGTGCCCAGTACGGCGGCGAACTCCTCGGCGACCAGGCGGACGAGCGGGTCTTCGACGGGGCCCTGCTCGTTCTCGGCAGGCGCCTCGGGTACGCGTACCAGCAGGGCGCGGTCGTCCAGCTTGCCGGTGCCGGTCAGCGGGAAGGAGTCGACGAAGACGACGGCGGCGGGGCGTTGGTAGGCGGGCAGATGGCGGCTGAGGATCGCCAGGATCTCGGGTTCGTCCGGTGGCGTCATCGCCGGTACGGCGGGTGGTGTGATCGCCGGTACGCCCGGTGATGCGATCGCCGGTACGCCCGGCGGCATGTCGTCCGTCCCGCTCGGCAGGCAGAAGGCCACCAGCTCGTGGACGTTGCCACGTTCGTTCCAGCGGGGCACCACGCGGCAGTCGGCCACGTACGGGAGCAGGTGCTCGATCTGCCGCTCCACCTCGGCCGGTTCGACGCGGTTGCCGCGGATCTTCACCTGCCGGTCGATCCGCCCGCGGTACTCGATGACGCCCTGGTCGTCCCGGGTGCCGAGGTCCCCGGTGCGGTACAGCCGGACCTGCTCGCCGTCGATGTCGACATGGGTGAACTTCTCGGCGGTGAGGGCAGGTTCGCCGAGGTAGCCGTGGGCCAGGCCGTCGCCCGCGACGCAGATCTCTCCCGGCTCCCCGGGCGCGCAGGGGCGGTCGCCCAGCAGGACGAAGACGGCGGTGCCGGGCACCGGGCGGCCCAGCGGGATGCCGCCGTCCCGGGTGCAGTCCGCGGCGGTGATGCGGTGCGTGGTGGCGAACACCGTGCTCTCGACGGGGCCGTAGCCGTTGAGCAGGGCCGTGTCGGGGAACCGGTCGACGAAGCGGGCGACGTGCCGGGCGGACAGGCGCTCGCCGCCGATGACGACCTGGGTCAGGCCGTCCATCGCCGCCAGGTCCTCATCGACGATCAGGTTGAACAGGCTGCTGGTCAGCCACGCCGTGTTCGCCCCCTGGCCGGCGACCATCGCGCGCAGGGCCTCGGCCGTCAGGAACGGCTCGTCGATCAGGACGCCGGTGCCGCCGTTGTACAGCGCACCCCAGAGTTCGAGGGAGAACGCGTCCCAAGGCAGCGCCGCCGCAAGGGGGATGACCGTGTCCCGGTCGAAACGCGCGAAGGTGCCCTCCCGGAAGAGCCGCGCCGTCGCCCGGTGCGGGGTGACCACCCCCTTGGGCCGACCCGTGGTGCCCGAGGTGAAGAACACCGAGCAGGCGTCGGAGCCGCGTACGGCGACCTCGGGTCGTGCAAGGTCTGAGGAGCGGGCGGGGCCTGAGGGGCGGGCGGGTTCTGCTCCCGTCATGCCGTCGGCCGGTGTCCACAGCGGCGCGGACAACTCGGCCACCACGCCCGGCCGGGCGACGACGAGCGGCGGCCGGAGCTGGTCGACCACCGCCTGGAGGCGGCTGGGCGGCCAGTCCGCGTCGAGCAGCGCGTAGGCGGCCCCGAGCTTGAGGACGGCAAGGAGCGTGACGACCATGTCGACGGAGCGCGGCAGCAGAATCGGCACGAGGTGCCCCTGCGCGACGCCCGCGGCGGCAAGCCGGCGGGCCAATTCCTCGGCGCGGGCGTCCAATTCGCCGTAGGAAATCCGTGCGTCCGGGGCCACCAGGGCCATGTGCCGCGGGTGCGCGCGGGCGTGTCCTGCGAAGACGTCATGCAGTCCTTCTCCCGGTGAATCCCCAGCAAGTTCTGCGGCCCACGCGGTATTCGACTGCAGCACGTCGACTCCCTTCGGAATCCGGGATTGGAGAGGTTTGGAGAGGTTTCGAGCAATGAGGGGTTTGGAGCACCACATCAGGAGCTTACGACGGTGCCATGCCGTACCGATTCCTGCCAGTCTTCTTTTCCCTGAAGGGAGTTGAGCAGCCTTTCGTCGCGAATGCGAAGACGGACCGCACCTCGTTCGCCGGTCGGCGAGTTGTGTAATGATCCCAGAGCGGTCCGAGGAACCACCGACGGCCGTTCAATTCACGCGCCATCAGCGCGACTTCGGAGGGAACTCGGATGGAATATCCGTTTTCCCACGGGATGACGGGGGACGTTGTGACGAGTCGGGATCGTTCCTTGGACATCGCGGTCACCGGCATGGCGGCGCGGTTCCCCGGCCCTCGTGACATCGACGCCTGGTGGGATTCCCAGCTCCGGGGGAGCGTGCACAGCAAGCGGTACACGCAGCAGGAACTGCTCGCCGCCGGAGTGCCCGCCGCGCTGGCCGCCGACCCCGACTACGTGCCCGTACGCGGCCATCTCGACGACTGGGACCGCTTCGACCACGACTTCTTCCAGATCCGCAGGCGCGAGGCCGAGCTGATGGACCCGCAGCATCGCTGGATGCTGGAGGTGGCCTGGAACGCGCTGGCGGACGCCGGGGTCGCGCCCCGCGAGGACACGGCGGTGACCAGCGTCTACGCGTCCATGACGGGCAGCGGCTACATGCGCGCCATGGTCCGTGGCGGACACCTCGACCCCGGGCTCCTCGACGACGTGATCCACGGCACCGAGCCGGACTTCATGGCGAGCCGCGTCGCGTACAAACTCGGCCTGAACGGACCGGCGTTCGCCGTCCAGACGGCCTGCTCCTCCTCGCTGGTGGCCGTCCACCTGGCGGTGCAGGCCCTGCTCAGCGGCGACTGCGACCAGGCCCTCGTGGTGGGGGCCGGGCTGGGCTATCCCCAGGTGGGCTATCTGCACACGCCGGGCGGCGTGCTGTCCGCGGCGGGTGCCTGCCGGGCCTTCGACCGGGACGCGGACGGGGTGATCGCCGGATCCGGTGCGGGCGCCGTGGTGCTGCGCCGCCTCTCGGACGTCACCGGGGACGACCCCGAGCCGTACGGGGTCATCCTGGGCTCCGCGATCAACAACGACGGGAACACGAAGGCGGGTTACTACGCCCCGTCCTCCGCCGGGCAGGAACGTGTCATCGACGCCGCGCTGAGCGCCGCCGAGGTCGACGGCGGGTCCATCGGCTATCTCGAGGCCCACGGCACCGGCACCCGGATCGGCGACCCGATCGAGTGGGCGGCGGCCGGCACCGCCCTGCGCAGGGCCGGGGCCCGGCCGGGCAGCGTGGCGGTGGGCGCGTTGAAGGCCAACGTCGGCCACCTGGACGCCGCCGCGGGAGTCGCCGCGTTGATCCGGGCACTGCTCGTGGTGCGCAGCGGCATGATCCCGCCCGTCGCGGGGTTCGCCGAGCGCAATCCGCTGTTGGAATCCGAGAACTGGCCGCTGTACATACCCACCGAGGCCACGCCCTGGCAGGGGGAGCTGCCGCGGCGTGCCGGGGTGAGCGCGTTCGGGATCGGCGGCACCAATGCGCACGTCGTGATCGAGCAGGCGCCGGGGCGCGAGTCGGCTGCTCCGGAGGCCCGGGGCCCGGGCGGGGCGGCTGCGTTGAAGACGCAGGCCCCGCGCGTACCGGCCGCCTTCGAGACGCAGTCCGTACGTGAACCAGTCGTGCTCGCCGCCGGATCGCCGGCCACGCTCGTCTCGGGGGCGGAGGCCCCGCGTGAACCAGGCGCTCAGGGGGCGCAGGCCGTACGTGAACCGGTCACGCTCGCCGTCGGGCCGCCGGCCACGCTCGTCTCCGGATCGGAGGCCCCGCGGCAACCCGGCGCCCAAGGGACGCAGGCCCCGCGTGAGCGTCTGGTCCTGCTCTCCGCGGCGGAGCCCGCGGCGCTCGACCGCATGGCCGACGAGCTGGCCACCCACCTCAAGGCCCACGACCCGGACCTCGGCGAGGTCTGCGGCACCCTGGCGGGCGGTCGACTCGCCCTGGGTGAACGCCTCGTGGTCACCGGCCGGACGAGTGCCGAGGTCGCCGAGCGCCTCGCCGCGCGGTCCGGCGTGGTCCGGGGTGCCGCGCCGGTGACGGGCCCCGCCCCGGTGGTCTTCCTCTTCCCCGGCGGGGGCACCCAACGCCCGGGCATGGCCGAGTCGTTCACCGCTCTGCCCGGGTTCCGGCGGGCGCTCGACCAGTGCCTGGCGGCCTTCGCCGCCCCGCAGGCGGAGCGGATCCGGCAGGCGCTGTACGACCCGGACTTCCCGGCCGACGAGCTGAACCGGCCCGCACTGGCGCAGCCGGCCCTCTTCGCGGTCGGCCACGCGGCGGCGACCGCGCTCCAGGACCTGGGGCTCCGGCCGGCCGCTGTCTGCGGACACAGCTCCGGCGAGATCACCGCGGCCGCCGTCGCCGGAGTCTTCAGCCTCGCGGACGCGGCCGCCTTCATCACGGCGCGCGGCAAGGCCATGCAGGACTGCCCCGAAGGCGCGATGCTGGCCATCGGGACGGACGTGAAGCAGGCCCTCGCCCTCGCCGAGGAGTGGGGACTCAAGCTCGACGTGGCCGCGGTCAACGGCCCGGACTCCTGCGTCCTCGGCGGCCCCGTCGACGAGGTGGACGAATACCTGCGGCGCCTCGGCGACACCTTCTTCGTACGCCGGCTGCGCTACAGCCACGCGGGCCACTCGCGGCTGATCGAGCCCGCGCTGCCCGTGCTCACCGAGGCGATGGCACGGGTCGCGCTCCGGCCGTCGACCCTGCCCATCGCGCTCAACGTCTCCGGACAGGTCGCCCCGGCCGGAACCGCATTCCCGCGCGACATGTTCGTCACGCAGGTCCGGCGGTCGGTGCTGTTCGGCGACGCCCTCGACGCGCTGGCCGGCCATGTGCCGGGCGCCCTGGCCGTGGAGATCGGTCCCGGGCGGCCCCTCTCACCCATGGCGGAGGCGGCGGGTATCCCCGCCATCGCCCTGGACCAGGTCAAGGACGCCCCGGGGTCCGCGGCCCTGAGTGGCGTCGGAGCCCTGTGGACCCTGGGCCAGCCGGTCGCGCTGGACGGCCTGACCGGCGACGGGCGCAGGGCCAGGCTGCCCGGCTACCCCTTCGCCGGACCTTCCTCGGTGGCACCGGAAGCCCTTGCCCGGGAAGTGCGTGCCCCGGAAGAGCTCGGCCCACCCGCGACGGAGCCGCGCCGCACTCCGGCCCCCACTGCGCCGCCCGAGCAGGCGGCACCCGAGAGCCCCGCCCCGCCGGACCCGGCGGAGGGGGTGACCCGGATTTGGGCGGAGCTCCTCGGCCACGACAAGGTCCCGGCGGACGCCGACTTCTTCGCGCAGGGCGGCGACTCCCTGCTCATCACGAGGCTCATCCGCAAGGTGAACAGCGACTTCGGGATCCGTGTTCCGGTGCGCGAGATGCTGGCCCGCCGGACGCTGAGCGGGCATATCGAAGTGGTCCGCCGAGTCCGCGACGAAAGCTGATTCGGCCAACTACCGCCTCGTACAAGTCCATTGCATCGTCTAATCCGCCCTCCTATGATCGCAGCCGGGGAGCGGCCACGCGTAACAGCAGAGGCCGCACATTCCCATTCCTTAATCCGGACCGAGCAATTGACGGACTCACACAGCAGAGTTCGTTTGCATAGCGGTAATCGGCCCCGCCGAAGCGCATAAACTGCGAACAGGCCGCAGGGATACCGCTGATAGCTTTGGGAGTTCTTCTTCATGTTGGCGATTGCCTCGGCAGCCGGTGAACCACTGCCACAAATACCCTTCGTTCCCGCACACGAAGCGGTGGCCCGACTGGCCCTGGACCGCCCCGAGGTGGTCGCCGTGCGGTGCGGCGACACCGCCGTCACCTACGGCGAACTGATCGCCTGGGCCCGGCAGTTGTCCCACCGCCTCGCCGCAGCCGGGGTCGGCGTCGGAGACCGGGTCGCCCTCCTCGCCGAGCCCTCCGCCGCGATGATCGCGTCCGTGCTCGGCATCCTGGGCGCGGGCGCCGCCTACGTGCCCATCGACCTGGCCCAGCCGGACGCCCGGCTCGCCACGATCCTCTACGACGCGCAGGTGAAGGCCGTCGTGACGACGGCGCACACCCAGCCTCGTACGGCCGGATCCCAGGTGCCCGTCGTGACGGTCGCGAACCTCCCCGCCGAGGAACCGAACGCCGGGCTCACCGACGCCGACTCCGAAGACGCAGCCGCAGCCGCAGTCGCAGCCGAGAACAATGCCAACTCCGGCCCCGGCGACGGGTCCTTCGCCGCCACGGCCGGCCCGGCGGACCCGGCCTACCTCATCTACACCTCGGGCAGTACGGGCGAGCCCAAGGGCGTCATCGTCGAGCACCGCAACCTCGCCGCGTCGACGCGGGCACGCCTCATGGTCTACCCGGGGACCCCGACCTTCCTTCTGCTCTCCCCGCTCGCCTTCGACTCATCGGTCGCCGGCATTTGGGGGACGCTCCACGCGGGCGGCTGCCTCGTCGTGGCGACCGCGGACGAACTGCGCGACGCCGAAGCGCTGGTGGCCCTCGTCAGCCGCCATCGCGTGGACCGCACCCTCTGCGTGCCCACCCTGTACGGGCTGCTGCTCGACGCCGCCGAACGCGCCGGTACGTCCCCGCTGGCCTCGCTGCGCCAGGTGATCGTGGCGGGCGAGGCCCTGCCGCAGACGCTGGCCGACCGGCACTTCGCGGTGCACTCCTCGGTGGTCGACCTGGTCAACGAGTACGGCCCCACCGAGGCGACCGTATGGGCCGCCTTCCACCGCTTCACCGGCACCGGACCGGTCAGCATCGGCGGCGCGGTCCCGGGCGCCCGCCTCTACGTACTCGACGGCGAGCTGCGGCCCGTACAGCCGGGCGTGGAGGGCGAGTTGTTCATCGGCGGGGCCGGGGTGGCCCGCGGCTACTTCGGCCGCCACGAGGCCACGGCGGCGGTCTTCCTCGCCGACCCGTTCGCCGACGAGCCGGGCGCACGCATGTACCGGACCGGCGACATCGTGCGCTGGACCGACGGGGACCGGCTCGACTTCATCGGCCGCAAGGACGACCAGATCAAGGTCCGCGGCCACCGCGTGGAGCTCGGTGCGGTCGAGTCGACCCTGTGCCTGCTCGACGGCGTCCAGGACGCGGTCGTGCTGCCCGACGCACAGGGGACGGGCCTGATCGGCTTCGTCGCCTCCGCGCAGGACGCGGACCCGCTCGCACTGCGCCGCGCCCTCGCGGAGAAGCTGCCCCCGGTGATGGTGCCCGGCGAACTGCGGGTGCTGCCGGAGCTGCCGCGCAACCTCAACGGCAAACTCGACCGCGCGCTGCTGCGGACGCTCGCCGCGGAGCCGGCTGCCGCCGCCGCCCGGTCCGATGCCGCGCCCGTCTCGGGCGAGCCGCTCACCGCCCAGGTGGCGGCCGCCTGGGCGGAAGTGCTCGGCGTGGCCACGGTGCCGCTGGACGTCAACTTCTTTGACTTCGGGGGCCATTCGCTGGCCATGTTCCAGTTGCAGGAAGCACTGGAGCGGCACTGCGGGATGCGGCCGACGATCGTCGCCCTGTTCCAGGAGACCACCGTGTCGGCGCAGGCCGCGCTCATCCGGGCCAGTCGTGAGCAGGGAGAGGAGGCGGGGCCGACCGGTTCCGCCGAGGCCGCCCGAAGAGCCCGTACCGCCAGACTTCGCCAGCAGCGCGCCCGCAGAGGAGCAGGCCAGTGACCACGGACACCTCACGCTGGCTCGCGTGCGACACCGCGCGCCCCGACGCGCGCATCCGTCTGGTGTGCTTCCCGCACGCCGGGGGTTCGGCCGCCTTCTACCGGGGCTGGGGACAGTCGCTGCCGGAGGCGGAGGTGTACGCCGTCCAGTACCCGGGGCGCGCCGACCGGTTCGACGAGGAACCTCCGCACGACCTCGTGCAGCTCGCCGCCGGCATCGCGGACGCGCTGGAACCGCTGGCGGATCTGCCGCTTGCCTTCTTCGGGCACAGCCTGGGCGCTCCGATCGCCCTGGAGACGGCGCGCGCGCTGCAACACCGGGGCATTCACCTCGCCCACCTCTTCGCCTCGGGCTCCCGGGACGCCCCGCTGCCTGACCTCGACGGGCCGGAGGAGGACCCCGACCAACTCCTCGAAGACCTGGTCAGGATGGGCGGTACGGACGCGGAGATGGCGGCCGACCCGATCTTCCAGGAGATCGTCATGCCGTATCTGATGGCCGACGGCATCATGTTCCACCACTACGACATGACGCCCGAGCCGGTGCTCACGTGTCCGGTCACCACCATCGTCGGCGACCAGGACGACGACGCGGACCTCCGTCCGTGGAGCGCGCTGAGCACGGAGCCGGTCCAGCAGGTCGGCGTCCCCGGCAACCACTTCTACCTCATCGCCGACCCGCCGTACTCCGTCCTGCGGGAGACCCTGGCCGCCTCGCGTCCCGGCTCCCGCTGAACTTCGCGTACGGCGACTCGCGTACGGCAGGTGTCAGAGGTCGTCCATGCTCGGTGGGCCCGCGACGCACTTCCCGGTCTTGTCCACCACGTAGACGATGTCGCGAGTGCCGATGGCGTCCGGGCCTTCCGACTTGGCCGGCTCGGGGTCGATGAACGGGCAGGTCGACTCCACTCCCCGGACGACGACCTTGTACGTCACAGGCCATGCGCGCTCCTCGTCCCACCCGAAGTAGGAGCCGCCGCCCGAGGTGTCGTCATTCCCGATGACCACGACACCGCGCTTTCCCGTACCCGGGACAACCGACCACGTGAGCGTCCCTTGCCGATTCGTTGACCAACCGCACCGGCAGTCCCGCACTCGCATCGGCCGAACCACCGCACCCCGTCACGGAGATGGCAGCGATGCCCAGGGCGGCGAGCAGCGACATGCGCCGGCGTGTCCTGCTCCGGCCGGACGTGCTGCCGAGCCTGCCCGGCCGCAAGGATCGCATGTCTGGCCTCTCCGTCGTGGTCGTGGGCGGGTCGTGGATCATCGCAGGTCATGGGCGTGCCGAGCAACGGTCCGAGAGGTCGGGGGCCGGGCGAATCGGTACGTTCCGGCCGCCGCTCGCGGGGAGTTGTCCGTGCTCTCTCCCGGAATTGTCCTTGATCGGTAACAGGCGGATCCGTCGGCGGCTCTGTCTCGTCCTGACAGTTGGTCGCAAAGTGGCCAGGGGATCGGCGAGGAACTGCAGTGAAATGGGGCGGACATGGCGCGGCACGGCGGTGGGCGGGGTTGGTACGGCAAGGTCGTCGGGGCAGCGCTCGGAGTGACGCTGCTTGCCACCGGCGCCTCGGTGTGGAGCGCGCAGGCCGGTACCGGGGGCGACGCGTCCCCCAAGCCGAAGGCGCCGCGCGTGAAGCCGGTAGCGGCGACCATCGCGCACGCCTCGGAGGCGGGGGCGCGCGGTCTCAACATCACCATTGACGACGGCCCCGACCCCGTGTGGACCCCTCAAGTGCTCGACCTGTTGCGGGAGTACGAGGTGAAGGCCACGTTCTGCATGGTGGGGACGCAGGCGCAGGCCCACCCGGACCTCGTGAAGAAGGTGGTCGCGGCCGGGCACCGACTGTGCAACCACTCGGTGTCGCACAACACGGCCATGGACAAGCAGTCCCAGCGCTACCAGTCGCAGCAGATACTCGACGCCGAACGCATGATCACCAAGGCGTCCGGCGGCGTCCGGCCGATGTACTACCGGGCGCCCGGTGGGGCGTTCACCCCCTACAGCCGCAAACTCGCCGCTTCCCGGGGCATGCGCCCGCTGGGCTGGAACGTCGACTCCAAGGACTTCGAGCGTCCGGGCGCGGACGCCATCGTCGCCACGGTCGAGCGCGAGCTCCCGGGCGGGCCGACCCTCCTCTTCCACGACGCGGGCGGCGACCGCGCCCAGACCGTCGAGGCCCTGCGCCGACTCCTTCCCCGACTCAAGGAGCAGGGCTACTCCTACGGCTTCCCGGTGCGCTGACCTCGGATCCGCCGCGTTCCCCAATCTCCTGGGTGTACACGATCTCCTGGGCGTACACGGAAGCAGCTACTCCCGGCCCGAAGCCGAGTCGCGGAAGCGGCGCAGCAGTTCGACGGCTGCAGGGCTGTCCGGGTCGAAGCTGTGGATGCCGTCCTGCCCGTGGGAAACGGCTGCTCCCCACAGGCGGGCACCATGGCAGCGGAAGCAGAAGGCGATCTTGAACAGCAGATCGGTGGAGCTGTGCGCGCGGACGCCCCAGCCCGGGAAGAAGCAGCGGTGCAGTTCGCTCTCCGGCAGCTCGCCGATCAGTGCCAGGGTCTGCTCGGCCTGAGCCGCGTTCCAGATCGCGGTGACATCGCCCGTCAGGTCCGCCGACCTGATGTGCCGCGCCGGGTCGGTGATGCGGACGACTTCGAGCAGTTCGGCCTTCTCGCGGGCGGGCGGGAGCAGCATGCGCACAGTATTGCTGTCAGGCGGGTGCGGTGTCGCCGTCGAACGGGTCGTCGAACCGCCGGCTGTCGGTGAGGCCTTCGACGAATGCGCGGAAGTCTGCGGCCAGGGCGAGTTCGCTGCCGTCGTCGGTGTCGAACCAGGTGACCGTGGGCTCGCGGTCGGGGCCGTACATCCGGTGGTCCAGTGCGATCCAGAAGTGCCCGTCGCCGGACAGGAGCGCGAGAGGCGAGGGCAGCTGCCACTCCTTGACCGGGTACGGGGTGTCGAGCAGCGAGATCGTCCCCTCACATACGCCGATGCCCATCAAGTCCTCGAAGGGGACGTGGTCTTCGCTCCACGAGGTCGGACTGCTGGTGGGAAACACGCGGAACCGGTCCACCACGCTGCCGCCGTTCTGTACCCGCAGAAGGTCGGTCATGGCCGCCGGCCTGAGCGTCGACGGCTCGGGCTGTCCGCGGCCGGTGATTCGCCCCCCTCAGCCCGCCGATTCCCCCGCGTGCGGGCTCAGCGCGTCCGTCCCCACCAGCGCGAACAACACGATGCCGAGCAGGATGCGGTAGTACACGAACGGCATGAACGACTTGGTCGTGATGAACTTCATGAACCAGTTCATGCGTCGAGGTCCTGAGCGGCTTCGACCTGCTGTTTCCACCACTCTTCAAGATCGAATGGGAGAGCAGTGGGAGATGGCACCTTCCAGTGTTCTCCCTCGCTGGCCACGAAGCGCAGCCACCTGGTTTGCAGCGAATCGGCAATCTCCTGCTCCATGGTCAGGGTAACGTGCGAGTAGAGACCTTCCACGCCGGCGACCTCGTGGCCCATGCGGGTCTCAACGGCGATGCGACTGTGTCGATCTTCGTCCAACCACTCCTTGCCGCCGTGACGAAGCAGGTACAGCCGCTTCCCGGCGTACGCGGTCGCAGAGACCTCCGGAAGGGGGCGGCGGGAGGTGACCAGCTGGGGCTGGCCCAGGCGAACCCTCTTGAACTCCTCGGAGGCCGGTCGACCGCGCGAGACCGGCTGCCAGTAGTAGTAGCTGAAGTTTGCGTTGGCCAGCAACCCGCCGCCAATGGCCGGGAACAGATACTCGTGATCATGGCTGGCGAGGAGCGCCGTGTGCAGTTCCGCAAGGAATCCGGGGAGGGAGAGATTTCGATGGGACTCGTACTTTGGCGGGAAGAGCTTCACCGGTCCCTTGCCGAACTCGCGTTGGAACTGCCACTGGACGCGGAGCGCGGGCAGTGCCGTTGGCCCGTAGCGCTCCAGGGCTTCTTTCCGCCGCTCAAGGTCGGGGTCTGAGGCCGGCCAGTTCGGGTGGCAGAACTCGCGGCGCAGAGCGTAGAGCTCGGCAGGCCGCATGACCGTGAAGGGCATCGTCAGGAAAAAGACATAACCGGCGAAGCCCCAGAAGGTAAGTGCATTGAGGGCGAGTTGGTGCACCTCCCTTATCTGCATGTCCTGCTTCTTCTCCCGGGGCTTCTTCGTGTACTTGCCGCGTCGGGACTTCTTCTTCACCGGCGATTCGGCCCGTAGGCTGTCATCGACCGCATCGTCCATGATCATGCTGAACACGAGCCGAATCTCTCTGGCGTACGCGTTACCGACACCGGGCTGGGCGTCCAAATGGAGACTCCATGCGCGGTAGTCGGAGGCCTTGATGTCGCCCACGGAGGTCTCGCCCCAGAAGGGCACGATGTGGTTGCGCAGGATGCCGTCGATCGTTCGCCATCGCAGGTGCCCGACGTCCTGCGTCCTCAGCCACTTGGGGCAGTAGGTGGACATGAGGATGCTTCCGTCGCGGCGGCTGATATAGCGCGCGTTGCGAACGTCGGATTCCCGGTCCAGTCCGTACTCGTAGGCGACCTCCTCGTCGGTGAAGCCACCCTGGCTGTCGTACTCGGGCTTCCCGTTCGGCTTGATGCGGCCGGTCTTCCAGCGGACGCGGCAGAAGTTGCCGCGCCACTCGATGTAGGGCATCAGGTGTCTCTCTTTCGGGGCGGTAGGGGCAGGGTTCGGCAGTTGAATAAGGCAGATGTGTTGCGGCGTGTGGGACTGCGGGGATCAGGCATGCACCCCTTGGGCGCGGCCCGGATCCTGGCGTGGAACGGCCGGGATACCTCCATGACTCGGACCGTCCGCAACGGACACACCATCACTTGGTGCGTCACGGAAGCCGCGTTGGGGTGACGAGCAGGTTGCCGGGCATGGGAAAACCCGCCCTGGTCCGGGAGTTCTCTCACGTCAGCACGGGTCCGGCGGAGCGAGCCGGCCTATGCGCTCCTTCGTCTGGGAGAAGCCAGTCGGGGTGAGGCTGCCGGTCGCGGCATACCCTTAGGGATCACCTCACGCGGCGGGCTTGAACCGGACGGTGGCTGGCGTAGCCGGGCCGCTGCCAGTGGACTTACGTGTAGTGGTTTTGCGGCGGCGGGCCTTGGCCAGCGCCGACGGCCGGGACATCTCACGGTGAATCTCCCGGATTTCGCGGCAGTCCTGGAGGCTGAACCGCAGGAATTTGCCGAAGCGGTGGTGAGGGAAGCCGCGATGGTTGGCCCCATCTCGAAGCCACCTCTCGCCGCAGCCGATGGCGCGGGCCGCTTCCCGTGGGGTGAGCATCACCTCGCCCTGCTCAAGGGCCTGAATGGCTGCCTCGATTATGGCCTTGCGGTCGGCGCCGGTGCAGTTTGCCTCCGGACTAGTCATGGCACCTCTCTTCCGTCTCGGGCTGGTTGGGTGCTTCGTCAGCTGGTAGGCACCCGGACATGAAGCGAGCGCAGGAACTTGTACGAACTCGCAGACGGCTGGTCCTTGCGTGTCAGCGCGGAGTGCGCCTTGCGGCTGCGGCACTGCCGACGCTGTGCTGCAGCGATGATGTCGAGTCGGTTCCTGGTGTGTGTCAAGTCCTCATGGGTGGCGCTCCAGTTCGCCTATCGAAGCTCACTCTGAAAGCCTAGTGACTGGCGTATCAACTCGTCAATCAAGTCTTCCTGTGCTTGAGATAAGTCGCTACTTAATCACGCAGTCGAGCGCTATCGTCCTCTTGTTGAATCCCTTAGCTCCTGAATGTCTGTAGCTGGCCATGTACGTGAGCCTCGGTCGCACGCTGGTGGGCACGCCGCACCGTGGAATAGACCCTTGGGTCCTGTGTGATCGCATCCTGTGCGCGCGTTGGTCAGGAACTGGAGCCGACTGGCGGCCCCAGCCTTAGGCCGTTTCTGATGGCTCTTGGACGGTGTCGTGTAGCCAGATGGCGATGGCGGCGACGGTCAGGGTGCCGTTGAAGATGTAGTCGCGTTTGTCGTACCTGCTGGCGACCGCACGGAACTGCTTCCACTTGCTCACGCATCGCTCGACGGCGCTGCGGTGGCGGTACTGGTCCTTGTCGAAGGCTGGGGGACGGCCGCCCGCCCGGCCTTGCCGGCGGCGACGCTCGCGCTGGTCACGGGGCTGGGCGATGGTCGCCTTGATGTGCCGACGCCGCAGGTAGGCGCGGGTGTCGCGGCTGGAGTACGCCTTGTCACCGCGCAGGCGGTCTGGGCGGATGCGGGGGCGGCCCGGCCCGCTCCGCCTGATGCGCAGGCTCTCCAGCACGGGGACGAGCATGGGGTTGTCGCCCCGCTGGCCGGGCGAGGTCTGCCAGACCAGCGGGCGGGCCCGGTCGTCGGCCAGCAGATGGACCTTGCAGGTCAGTCCGCCCCGCGAGCGCCCCAACGCCTCACGCCCATCTGCCTCCACACGCGCTCCGCCCCCTTTTGCGGGAAGTCACGCGGCGGCTGATGCCGGGCCCCCGCCGCATGCTGATGCGCCCGGCACGAGGTGGAGTCGATGTTCACCGCCCACTCAGCGCCCTTCTGCGCGGAGCGGGCCAGCGCCCCATCCGGGTCGGACGCATCGGCCTCGATCTGCAGCTCGGCCAGGATCCGCTGCCAGGTTCCGTCCGCCGACCAGCGGCGATGCCGCTCATACACGGTCTGCCAGGGCCCGTATCGCTCGGGCAGATCGGGCCACGGCACCCCAGTGCGGGCCCGGTACAGCACTCCGTTGACCACCCTGCGGTGATTCGCCCACTGCCCACCAGGGCTGCCGTTCACCGGCAGCAACGGCTCAACCACTCGCCACTGCGCATCAGTCAATTCATGGCGTCGCACCATACGACACGCATGCCCAGCCCCAACGCTGATCCACCCACCCAGCAAGAGCCATCAGAAACGACCTAGGGCTCGCGCGAGAACTGCGTGGTGATGTCCGAGAAGTCCCCTGCTGACTTGTGGTAAGCCCGCAGGGTGCTGACTGAGGGCGAGATCGCTTCGCGATTCACGAGGATCCGCCCGTTTCTGGACGAGCGGCAACGACGGTTGTGGTTGGGGTCGGAGGCTGCTGAGCTGGGTGTTTCCGGTGTCGCGATTGTGGCGCCGGACGGCCGGATGCGCGGGCCCGGTGGTGGCCGCCCGGCGGTGACCGATCTCGATGCCGGGCTGACGCCGGCCCAGCGGGAGCTGGTCGATCCCGAGACCCGGGGGATCCGATGTCGCCGTTGTGCTGGACGACCAAGTCGACTGCGCACCTGGCTGGGGCACTGACCGAGGGCGGTCATCCGGATTCGGCGCGGACAGTGGCCGGGTTGCTCAAGGCTGAGGGGTACTCGCTGCGGGGCAACGTCAAGACCATGGAGGGTAGGCAACATCCCGACCGGGACGCAGAGTTCAGGTACATCAACGAGCAGATGACGGCGTTCACCGCTGCCGGGGATCCGGCGATCAGCGTGGACTGCAAGAAGGAGCTGATCGGGAACTTTGCCAACGGCGGCGCCGAGTAGGCCCCCGCCGGACGCCGGGAGGAAGTGTCCGTGCATGACTTCCCCGATCGGGAGCTCGGCAAGGCGGCGCCCTACGGGGTCTACGACCTGGCGACGAACACCGGCTGGGTGAACGTGGGGATCGGGGCGTACACCGGAGCATTCGCGGTCGCCTCGATCCGTGGCTGGTGGACCCAGGTCGGGAGCTCTGCCTATCCGCAGGCTCGGCGGCTGCTGATCACCGCAGATGCCGGCGGGTCGAACGACGCGCGGCTAAGGCTGTGGAAGACCGAGCTGGCCGCCTGCGCCCCCTACTTGAGGATGGGCCGGGTAGGTTCTGGGTTGGTGCCGTAGGGATGGGCGCGGTGTGCTGCGGCGCCGCGGACTTGACACATGGGCAGACGTGGCTCGCTCTGTGGAAGATGAGCAGTGCGCCGCCTGCTGCGAGCAGGACGCCGGCGTCGGCCGTACCGCGGATACGTCATCTGCTTGTCTCCCTTGGGCGTCGTCCGGATCGGTGGAGCCGCCGGTCAGATCGACTGGGTGGCCATGCCGTGGACGAACCACACGAGCCAAAGCACGGGCAGCACGCCGACGTATGCGAGGGGGCGCTTGTGGACCGGCCTGCCTTCGTCCAGAGCCTGTTGTCCGTAGCCCGGCTCCGGGGGAGGCAGGGCTCGGACCTTCCGGTAGGAGACGAGGTTGGACAGGAGGGCGAAGGGCGCGAAGAGGAGCAGCGAGAGCGGGCTCCACCAGCCCTGCCACAGCGTCTGGGTCGTCGCCGTCCGGATCATTTCGATGCCGCAAGTCCGGCACAGCGCCTCGTCCACCTTGATGAACCGCATGAAGAAGAGGAGGCCTTGGTGGGCCCGGACGACGGTGTGCGTGAAGCTCTGGGCGCCGCACACCGTGCACCCCAGAGCGGGTGCGGGGGGCCACGGGCCGATTCCCGGGGCGGGAGCGGGCCAGCCGGCGTGCGGTCCTGGGTATCCGGCATTTGTTCCGTAGGGTGCTCCGCCTTGGGCGGCCGGGTAGCTGGGATAGGGCTGCTGAGTCATCGGTGTGCCTTCACGTCGATGGGTGGTGTGACAGTCGCGTCGGGGCGGAAGCCGTCCTGGAACTCGGGGTGTCGGGAAAAGGTGCTGAATGCCACACACCGAAGGACCCAGCCGAGTGCATCCATCTGGCCGCCGAAGTAGCCGGAGGGGTCCCGGAGGGGCGCGTGCCGGGTCTCGAACTCGGCGAGGGCGTCCTCGATGCCGGCCAAAGCCTTGATCTCTGCGCCGCAGCCATGGGCCGCGACCTCCGCCAGGCGTTTGTGCAGGAAGACGCACAGTGCACGGTCTCGCTCGACCCTCAGCGCCGCTGTCTCGTGCTCGGGGAGGGCGGGCATCTCGAAGCGCATGCTCACTGCGAGTCCACCATCCGGTACTCGCGGCCGATCACCGATGCCGTGCCGGACTCGGGCAGGCGGGCGATGAGCATGCCCTCGTAGGTGTTGACGACCGCGTCACGCGGAAGGGGGTTGAAGACCGACTCGTCCGTGTTGGGACTGATGTCGTAGTCCATCGCGTGTTCGGGCTTGAGTTCGTACGTGCTCTTGTGGGCGGTGGGAGACACGGTCAGTGCCCCGCCGCCCTTCAGCCTCAGGGAGTACGTGCGGGTGAAGCGCGGCTCGATCTCGGCGTAGGTCGTGGTCGCGAAGCGGGAGTTCTTCCCGCTGTTGCGGTCACGGTGGATCTTGAGGGCGCTCTTGGCGACCGCCGTGGTGTGGGAAAGCTTGGAGCCGGTCTGCTTGCCGCCCGTGACGAAGAGGTCCTCGAATGCGTGCCGGACGCTGTCCGGGGCGAGGGTCCCCGAGGTGTGGGTGGCGGAGACTTCTGTGGCCAGGCCGCTGCGGCTCGTGTCGATTTGAGGGAGGTCTTCGGTGCGGACCGCCGCCACGAGCTTCCAGGAACCGTCGACCTGGTCGAATATCAGCAGCGCTGAAGGGCTGCTGCCCTTGCTGAGGCCTTTCGCGACGGCCCGCGCGGCGAACCAGTCCGCACCCGCGGGTATGTAGTAGCGGCGCTGCTGGTAGTAGAACGGCTTCCCATACTTCTGACGCTCCTCGGCCGTCCCGGTCTTGAGCTCGGTGTAGTCGGCCTTGCTCTGCTCGTAGACCTGCCCGCCTTCGACCGTGCCGAGGAGTTTCGCGTCCCGCGCCTTGTTCGCACGGTTGTTGACCGACACGTACCGGTCGAGGATCTTGCTGGCTTGGGCCTCGCTCACGGCTCCCTTCGGGGCAGGGCTGGCGGTGGCACTGGGCTTGTTTCCCTGGTCGCTGGCCTGTGTGTCTTCGTTGACGGGTCCGCAGGCGGCAACGGCGGCCGCGGTGCCCACGGCGATGGTGACCAGCGCGAGGCGCTGCAGCCGTCGGGACTGCGCGGAGCGGACTGGGGTACGGCGAGAGGGCACTTGTTTCCTCCTGAGGGTTGCTTCACGGGGGGTGCGGGCGGCCGCGGTACTCGAGCTGGCGGGCTCGATGCGAGGCGTCATGGCTGGTGGTGTCATGGAGGGCTCCCGTAGAGGCCGATGCTCTCGGAGGCCCTGATCACCTGGTGGTCCTGGTTGATCGCCCGGCTGTCGTTCGCGACCAAGAGGAGCCGACCGGCGATCTGGCCGGCGCGGACTGGGGTGTTGGCGTGGAGGTCGGTGGTGGCGGCCACGGTCGGCAGGGTGGTGATGGTGCGCAGGAGCGCGGGGTCGAGCGCTCCGTCGCGTCGCGGCAGGAGTGCGACCTTCGTGACGTGGGCGCGTCGCTGCGGCGGGGCTTCGTAGCGTTGGCCGGCGGTGAGCAGCAGGGCGGTGTCCCGGATGGGGTCGTGGCCGGTGGCCCGGCGCAGTACGTCGGAGGCGAAGTCGGCGTGGGGGCTGGTGCGCAGGGACAGCAGGGCTGGTCCGCGGTCGAGGATGAAGGTGACCGTGGCGTCGGCGGGGCCGTAGTGCACGCCCAGGGCGGTGAGCGCGCGCATCGTGTAGAGGGCGAGGGCACGGGCGAGCAGCCCGTGCCGGCTCAGCAGGTCGGTGCGGACGACCTGTTGGTCGGGGGTGCGGATCTCGGACCAGATCGCGCTGATGGAGTGCTCGGGGCTGCCGTCGGGGCCGGGGCCGGTCAGGGTGTGGATGCGGTACTGGGTGCCGGTGAGGTGTTCGCGCAGCACGAGTGGCTGGTTGGTGGAGTGCCGGAGGTGGGCCCAGGCGTAGGCGATGTCGTCGGGGGTGCGGCAGTAGCGCGCCGGGTGTGGGTGGTCAGGGTTGGGGTGCTGGAGGACGAGTCCGGTCACTTGAGTGAAGGCGGCCCATTTCAGGGCGTTGGCCAGGCGGGAGGTGCGGATACTGCGCGGGGCGGTGATGCCCGAGTCGAGGAGCGCGGCGGTGGTGAAGCCGGTGTCGCGGCGGATGTAGGCGCTCTCCGGGGCGTTGCCAGGCAGGTGGAGGCGGTCGGCGAGGCGGTCGGCGAGTTCGGCGCCGGCCGGTGATCCGGCGATGACGGCCTGGACGCCAAGGTGAGCGAGGCGGGCGGCGGTGCGGCGCAGGCCGCCGCGGTGGGTGAGGTGCCTGAGGTAGCCGTCGGTGTCGGCGGGCGGGCGGGCGGTAGGCGTGCTGACCGCCACGGTGTTCCAGCCGTGCCGGGCCAGCGCGGGCAGGTACAGGTCGCCGGCGCCGGCAGGGCTGATGACGGCGGCCGTCCCGCTGCGGTGCGCGGGCGGGGCCGCCGTGGGGGCGGGGGCGGCGAGGGCCATGGCGTGATGCTCCTGGGACGTGATCGGGTGGGGCTCAGAGTCAGGCGACGCAGGCGGTGGTGGTGATGGCGGGCTGGATGTGGATGCGGTTGCGATCTTCGACCTGACGCAGGCGTTGGAGGCAGGTGTCCGGGTCGGGACCGGTGACGACGGCCAGGGCGATGCGGTCGCGCACGGTGGCGTGGTCTCCGGAGGTGACGTGGTCGCCGGGGTCTGCGGTCCAGGTGAACCGGTCGAGCCAGGCCGCCGTCATGCGGGTGGTCATGGTCGTGATCTGGCCGGCGACGGGCGGGTAGAAGAGTTCGACGGCGGCGGACTGGCTCTGGCTGGGGACCAGTTCGGGGTCGGCGCCCATGGCGAGGTCGGCGGTGATCTGCGGGAGGTTCAGGCCCGTCGCCAGGTGGACCAGGTGCGGGATGAGGTCGCCGCCCAGGCGGGCGTTGATCTCGATGAGGCGGGGGCCCTGCCCGGTGAGGCGCATCTCGACGTGCATGACGCCGCTGGTGATGCCGACTGCGGTCAGAGCGGCCCGGGCGACGTCACGGATCTGCGGGTCGGCCAGGAGGGGGTCGGTGGCGTCGACGAGGTGGCCGCTCTCCAGGAACGCGGGTTCGCTGACGAGGTACTTGCGGGTGACCGCCGCGATGTGGACGGTGCCGTGGCCCAGGACGACGCACTCGACGCTGATCTCGGGTCCGTCCAGATACTCCTCGACCAGCACGCCGGGGGTTCCGGTGTGCTCGATGCCGAACAGTCCCGCTGACTTGGCCGATTCGAAGGCGGCGCGGACCTGCTCGGGGGTGTCGGCGCGGTGGACGCCGGCGCTGCCGGCCAGGGAGCGCGGCTTGATGACGACTGGTCCGTCGAGCAGTACGGCGTATTCGACGGCGGTCTCTGCGCTCGTCACCAGGTACGAGCGGGCGGAGGGAACGCCCGCGGCGGCGAGCAGGGAACGGGTGAGGTATTTGTCGCGGCAGGCGGCAACGGCGGCGGGGGTGTTGCCGGGGAGCATGAACTGTTCGGCCAGCTGCGCGGCGAGCTCGACGTGGTTCTCCGCGTAGGTGAGGACTCCGGCAACTCCTCGGCCGTCGGCGAGCATGCGCACGGCCCTGGTCACGGCGGCGCGGTCGGCAAGGTCGACGCTGAGCGTGGTGTCGGCCAGGTCGCGGGCCCACTGCGGCGGCTTGGCATCAAGCAGGGCGACAGGGTGGCGTGCAGCGATGTGCTCGAGGGTGTAGCCGCGCCAGATGCGGCTCCCGGCGCCCAGCACCACCAGCAGCGGCCCAGGCTCATCGGTCCAAGTGGGCTGCTCCTGCCGTGTGTTGAGGCCGTAAGGGTGCAGGTCGCGGCTCGTCCTGCTGGAGCTTCGGCCGGGGCCGGGCACGTTCATGGGCAGACTTCCGTTCACGTTGGTCGGGGAAGGGGCGTGCGAGCGCCCCTCGGGGGCGTGGCCCGGCGCGCCCGGAGTGGCGGCGGGCCGGGTGGCTGCTGTTGAAGTGGCGGGAGGCGGGCATGCCGACCCGGGGGCAATGACGCTGCTGGCGCGGTCTCGTGGGATGCCCCTGGGCCCGAGGGCGGTCCGCTCGCCGGGCGGAGGTCAGGCGATGGCCGCGTACTTCCAGGAGATCCAGCCCCAGGCGCCCTTGTGGTAGCCGGTGCGGACCTTGCCGTAGTACCAGTACTTCTTGCCGTCCTTGCTGAGCCAGGTGCACTTCATGTTGATCACCGTGCCCTTGGCGAGCTGGCCCTTGGAGTAGTAGCCGGTGCCCGGCCCGTTGCGGAGGTTGACGTTGCTTTTGATCGTCTTCCAGTTCCCGATGGCGCCACCCGCATTGCAGGCCGAGGAGCCGACCGCGCTCGCGGACGGCGCGGCCATCAGGGTGGCGGCCGCTCCCATGGCCATCGTCGCGGCCGCGATTCCAAGCCGTCGGGTCCGCCGGGCCGTGGGCCGTGTGGACGTCATGTCGGTGCTGTTCATGTGCGTGCCTTTCGTAATGGCGGCGGGAGGCATGGCGGCACCGTCCTTGGTTGCGAGGTGCAGGCTGGAGTGGCTCATGGCAGCTCGCTGCCGGCGGCTGAGGACCGGGAGGGACGGGGATGCGCGGTGACCGGTGTTGCGAGGGCAAGGCCGTAGCGCTGAAGGGAGTCGGTCCACCAGTGCTCCAACTGGAGATCCACGGCCGCTAGTTCGGCTGCCAATCCGGACGGCCGGAACTTGGCGGAGATCTCGGTGCGCATCTCCTCGCCGGCCGCGAAGTCCACCGCGAGATCGAGGACAGGGACCTTCACGGTCTGGGCCTTGCGGGACCGCAGCCGCATCTCGATCCACTCGTTCGTCGCATCCCACCAGGCGACATGCACGAAGGCGTCGGTGTTGAAGTCCGCGCCGAGTTCGCGGTTGATGACGCTCAGCACGTTCTTGTTGAATTCCGCCGTCACCCCGGCCGCGTCGTCGTACGCCGCCAGGAGCACCGACTCGTCCTTGACGAGGTCCACGCCGAGCAGCAGCGCGTCTCCAGGCTCCAGAAACTCCCGTACGGAGCTGAGGAATACCGCCCGCTCCGCAGGAAGCAGGTTGCCGAGCGTGCCGCCGAGGAACGCGACCAGCCGCGGGCCTTGTGTAGGGGGCAGCAGCAGCCCGGTGGTGAAGTCGACGATCTGTCCGTGCACCCGCAGCGCCGGACGCTCAGCGGCCAGTGCCCGCCCGGCCTGTACCAGGGCGCTCTCGCTGACGTCGACCGGCACGTACATGTCGAGGTCCGGCAGTTCATCCAGCAGGTGGCGGGTCTTGTCCGATGAGCCGGAGCCCAGCTCGATCAGGGTCCGCGCCCCGGTGACCGAGGCGATCTCGTCGGCACGGGCCAGCAGGATCTCCCGCTCGGCGCGCGTCGGGTAGTACTCGTCCAGGGCGGTGATCTGCTCGAAGAGCGCGCTGCCCCGGGCGTCGTAGAACCACTTGGGCGGCAGCGTCTTCAGGCTCTGGGGCAGTCCGTTGAGGACGTCGGCGCGCAGCGCGGTGTCGGTGGCGTCCTCGGGCAAGGTGCGGGTCAGCTGGAACGGGCTCACGTAAGGAGCTCCTTTGAAAGGGCGGGCTCAGCCACCGGTGGGCGGGAGGGGGCGTCGGCCGCGGGCCGGCGGCCGCCGGTGACGAGGACGAGGCAGGCCGCGGTCGCGCCGGCAGGCAGCAGCGCCATGGTCGGGAGGAGTCCGGCGACGGCGGCGCCCAGCGCGCACCCCACGTCGAGGGCAGCCACCAACAGCGCATGCGCCTCGGTGACATGTCCGGGCGGGGCGTACGAGCTGGTCTCGACGAATGCGCCGGCGAGCAGTGGGGCCATGGCCAGGCCGGGCAGAACGATCGCGGCCAAGGCGGTCGTGGAGCTGCCCGCTGCAGCCAGCGGGAGCCAGCCGAGGGTGAAGGCGAGGGACAGCACGAGCAGGTGCCGGTCCGTACTGCCTGGCCACACCCGCCAGCCGTAGGCGAGGCCGCCGAGGGCCGCGCCTACGGACAGCACCGCCGGGAGTCCTCCGGACAGCGCCGGGGCGGCGAAGCGGTCGGCCGCCTCCATTGCCAGAGGTGTGAGTGCACCCATAGGGAACCCGACTCCCACCATGGCCAGGTACAACACCCGCAGGCGCGGGGAATGGAGCGGGCCGAGCCAACCCCTTCGGGTGGGGCGGGACTTGCCCGCCCAGGAACGGGAAGGCGGCGTGCTCACCACCATGGCGGTGCCCGCCAGGCCGAGCGCGGCGGTTACCAGCAGCGCCCCGGAAACCGAGGCCGCCATGGTGAGGGCAGCCACCAACAGCGGGCCGACGACATAGATCAGTTCCTGGGTCGCCGAATCCAACGACAGGGCCACTCGCCGATGACCGCGGGTGGGCATCATTGGCCCCGTTCCCCACAACGCCCGAAGCGCCGCGTCCAGGGGCGGCCGGGCCGCTCCGGCGACCGAGACCGCCACGAGCACCCACCCCATGTGCCACGGCCCGACGGCCAGTGAGATGAAGGCGACGCCGCTGAGGGCGGCACCGGTGACGAGCGTGCCCGTCTGCCCGAAGCGGTCGACGAAGCGGGCGCTCACCGGGCCGCCAACTGCGTTGGAAAGCAGGAAGATCGCGGTAAGTCCGGCGGCTGACCCGTGGCCGGCCTCTTTGGCGGCGCCGAGGAGGATCGCCAGCGGAGCCATCGCGGTGGGCAGGCGGCCAATGAGCGTCCCGGCCAGCTGCCGGGATGCGTACGGAACACGCAGCACCTCGCGGTACCGGACAGCCGCGACCGGCCCGGACCCTGTCGCACGGGCGACGTCTGGGATGGTGGCTCCGGCCATATCGTGGGGACGCGCTGGTCCCGCCAGGGTGGTCACAGGTCCGCCCCCTTCGGCTTCCAGGCCGCGGGACTCGCCGGGAGTGCGGGCGGCGCCGACCAGCGATGCAGCAACGCGGCCAGCGGCAGGCACAGGGCCGCGCCCAGCAGGCCCGCCGTGAAGATCGAGGCGGCGGCCAGGGACTTGCCGCCGTGCCCCAGCGCCCAGGCGGTCATGGCGGGGGCCACGATCACGGCGCCGGCCAGGGTGGTGCCCCAGGCGCCGTGATAGATGCCGCGCGCGCTGGCGGGGGCGATGAGGTTGAGGATGTTGTCCGCGCAAACGAAGAAGATGATCTCGCCGGGGACGGCGAGCATGACCGCGAGGCTGTACTCGAGAGTGGTGCTGGCGAGTGCGGCACTGCCCATGCCCACCCCGAGCAGCACCGCGCTGAGCGCCAGCAGTCGGACCATGGGGGCTCCGGTGTCGGCCCGTCGGCTCAACCAGGGCGCCATCAGCGGGGTGGCCACAACGACCGTGAGCGCGTTGGCCACTTGCGTCAGCCCGTAGGCCGAGGCGTCCAGGCCGTCCTCGGACATCAACATCGGCAACGCAGAGAAGAGGGCGGCCGCGCAGGTCAAGGTGGCCAGGCTCGACAGCGACAGCAGCCACAGCCGGCCGTCCCTCAGCGCCGCCCGGCCCCACCCACGTCCCCGTGCAGCCGTTTCCCGGCACTGTTCTCGATCCAGGTATCGCAGGGCGATAGCGCAAAACGTCACGCAGGCAGCCGAGTTGGCCCAGAACAGGGTGGTCATGCCGACCGGCTTCACGAGGAGGCCGCCCACGCAACCGGTGAGTGCGGCGCCTACGTTGATGACGAAGTGGCGGGCGGCGTTGATCTTGGCGCGTCGTGCAGGCTCGGTGATGAGGTCTGCGATGGCGGCGGAGACCACTGGCCGGGGGGCGTCGTAGACGAGCCCGACGACAAAGGCTCCGCCGTAGACGGCGATCGGTGCCCGGGCCGCGGCCAGCAGGGGAAGTACGAGTGCGGCCAGCAGCATGGCCGCAACGAGCGTCGAGCGACGCCCGATCCGGTCGGCCAGCCAGCCGCACAGCAGTTGTCCAGCCAGCCAGCCTGCGCCGAAGGTCGCCAGGATCTGGCCGATGCTCTGCGTGCTGAAGTGGATCTCGGCCAGGTGGTAGGCCATGAAGGGGTAGCTGTAGCCAAGGGCGCGTACCACGAATGTGCCGCCGAGCAGCGCCCAGATCGCCGGAGGCCAGCGGGGCGCTCTGGGGACAGGGGCCGATTCGGTCACGCGCAAGACGGTGGTGGACACAGGCGCTCCAGGGAGAGGTCACGGGCCTTCAGCGGTGTGGTCTCGGCGTCTGACGGGTCCCGGGCGCCGGGCAAGGGGGATGGGGAAGCGGGGGAGAGGAGGCGCCGCCGGGGATGGCGGCGCCTCCTCACTGGCCAAGGAAGCGCTCGAGAACCAGGTCGAGCGCGGCCGGGCTTGTCACAGGGACGACAAGCCTTGTCCTTGGGCCGGGACCGTCCGGGCGGGGGATGATCCGTCCGGACGGGGGATCAGCGGGTGCTGACCGGTGGCAGATGCGGCGAGCCCGGTCGGCGCCGCGCGCTCAACGGGGCATCGGCGGCTGCTCAACTGGTCTGCGTCGGCACGCAGTCCGAGAGGTACGTCGAGGCGACCCAACCGGTGGTGCCCTTGGGCAGCCCGGACTTGGAGCGCTTGCCGAGCTTCAGCTTGATCCAGCCGCGCTTACTGTCGACCTTCTTACCCCAGTCGTTCTTGTAGAGGTGGCCGAGGCTGCGATGGCTGGTGCTCGGCCCGGAGCGGATGTTCACGCCGGCGCCGCGGTAGACCTGGTAGTACTTCCCGGGCTTGCACGGCATCGCCGTGACGCTCGCGGGCGACGCCATGACGGAGGGGGCCGAGACGAGGGAGGCCGAGGCGCCCATGGCCAGCGTGGCCGCGACGATGGCCGTGCGCTGGACGATTTTTCTCCTGATGTCGATCACAGAATCTCCAGGTGAGTTGGTTCGTTTCAGGGCATTGAGGAACTCGCGCCGAGGGCTCGTGAGCCGACGACGATCAGGGCGGGGCAGGGGGCGGAGCTCGGGGCGCAGACCCGGGTCAGGTGACGGACTTGGTGCCGGTCAGCTGGCGTGTCTGGGTGCCGCGGCCGTCGTTGGCCGCGTCGAAGGAGATGACTCCGTCCGCGGTCCACTGCTTCGACCGGGTGCGAACGCTCGCCTTGTCGGCGAACGCCTTGCGGTAGTCCGCTTCGGAGCCGTTGACGTCGCTGGTGACGTTCTCGGTGGCCGAGTCCTTGGAGTCGTTGTTGTGCTCCAGGCGGACCTTGATCCGCAAACTGTTGAAGCGCTTGCCGCCGGTGTAGAAGGAGGTGCCGTCCCAGTCGACGCGGTCCACGTACGCCTCGTACCAGCGATAGCCGGAGCTCGCCTGGTCCAGGCGTACGCAGATGCGCACCTTGAGGTCGACATCCGGCTTGTTCGGCAGCGGAGGCTCGCGCTTAGTTGTCTTGCATTCAGGGGCTGCGGCCTGCGCCGGGGTTGGAGCCAGGGTGACAGCGGCGGCAGCGAGGGCGACCGCGACGGGCGCGGTCCGGATCAGGGCGGGACGAAGGCGCACAGCGTGCACTCCTGTCAGGGCAAGGGGAGATGGGGCAGTTGGTGGCTCGGCAAGCGGGCCGCGCAGCGCGCAGGGGATCGGCGTTGCGGAGTCGTCGGGAGCCGTCACGGGCCTGGCGAGTACGCCACGGCCGGGGCAGCATTAGCGAGGCCCGGGCATCGCTGACGCTCCGCGACGGCTAGACCTTCTTCGTCCAGGCGAAGCCCTGCCCCCGGTCGCCATCACCGTCGTTGTTCCAGTTCAGGTACAGCGTGGGAGCCACATGCGTCCGGTAGCTGCCGGCCCTCCACTTGTAAGTCCGGGTGTCGTACGACCCGTTGTAATTCGCGTTCGAGTTCGAGTTCTCCAACGCCCGCTCGATGCCGTAGTACGTCAAGGTCTTGTGGCGCTTGCTGTTTCGGATCCGCAGCGTCAAGTGCGCCGAATCGAAGATCCCCGAGTCGTCGACCTGCCCGTATGTCGGGCCATCCCACGAGACGTGGGACTTCACGTACACATACGACCCACTCCGCTTGATGCACGTGTTGACCGTGACGTCCCAGTTGTCGGGCCACGGGCCGTCGTAGTTGTTGTCGTCGATTTCATGCGAGTTGTCTTCGCACTTCCAGCTGGACGCGGCGGAGGCCGTGGTGGTGGTGACGAATGTGGCTCCCACTACAGCCAGGGTGGTGATCAGGGCGGCAGCGGCGGTGCGCTTGAAGGCGAGCATGGTGCTCCTTCAGGTGGAGGTGAAAGGGTGCGCGGCCAGCTGTGAGCTGGCGGCTCCAGAGCGCGCGAGTGGCGCGCGTGGCGCAGATGCACGGGATCTGGCGCGTACTTGGCGGCCGTGACGCGGTCTTAGTCCGGGGGCTGGCGTGGCGCGGGTCGTGCGCCCGGGACGCGGGTGGGGCTCAGGCGAGGCCGCCGAGGCCGCTGCGGTGGGCCCAGCCCCTGGTACCCGGGGGCAGGCCGCTCTTCGACGTCTTCGACAGCTGTACGTATTCCCAACTGCCCCTCGAGCAGAGGAGCTTCACCGGGTCGCCGCGGAAGAGATACCCGCGGCTGGTGTATCCGGTGCCGGGGCCGCTTCGTAGGTTCCAGCCGTTCTTGCGGACCGTGCTGGATTCCCCGTTGCTCCAGTTCACCGTGCACTTGGAGTGCTCGCCGACTGCGTGCGCGGCGGGGGCGGTCGCGACTACGCCGGCGGTCACCGACAGGGCAAGCGTGGCCGTGGTGGCAAGTCGAGCGGGAGCACGAAGTCGCATGGGATCCCTTCAATTCATGGGGTGGGGACATGGGTGACGGGGCGAGACGCCGGCGGTTCTATGCGGCCTTCCTCCGGCATGCGACCGAGGCCTGAGTTGTCGTCGTGGCGCCGCGCCGCAAGGCGATGGATGCAGCGACAGCGGCTCCAACCTGAATGGCCTCCATGGGAATCGGGCGAAACGAGACGGCGCGAGATGCGGCGGTGGAGACCCGCACTCGATTCGGCGAGGAGGCGTGCTCGGTCACGACCGCGTCGCAATCAGCGGAAGAGTCGTCCCCGAACATGATTGCCCGCCTTGTATAGAGTGAACCGAGCGCCTATTGCCATCCTATCGAATCATGAGTCAGCCTTCTATTCAATAGGAAGTTGACTGCGACTCAATGAGTGCCGCTGCATGGGACATGTGCAGAACTGGCTGCGACTGCAAGACCGACCTGAGCCTCTTCGCCAAGCTGCGCCTCTTGCCGCACCCGCCCTCGGCCTGAGGGGGCGCGGAGGCTACGACTTCCGGAATCTGCCGTGCGTCTATGTGGCGACGGCTCAGGACTATGTGGCAACCCGCCTGGGGGCCGCGCCGAGCGCGCCTATGATCGACGCATGCCGTCGCCCCTTCCCACGTCCCTTGCTGTGTCCGACGCCATCACCCACTACCGCCAGCTGCGCGAGCTGACCATCGACGAGCTGGCCTATGTGCTCCGGATGCTCGATCACCCGACCCCGGCCGACGCCCTTGCGGAGATGGAGCGATGCGCTCGCCCCGTGACCGTCGACGACCTCGTCGCGATCGCCTACGCGCTCGACACGACCCCCGCGGTGCTGCTGTCGCACATTCCCATCGACATGCCGGAGCCTGAGGGGCCCCTTGCTACGGGTCTCCCCGGCGACGTCGACCAGTTCGAGCTCCGCGCCTGGCTCGAAGGGAAGACCACGCTCGACCGCGAGTCGCGGGTGGACTGGTGGAAAGAACGCCTCGCCCGCATCAGAGTCCGGTCGGCACATCATGAGGAGCAGCTACAGGCTGCGTACGCGGAGCTGCGCGAGCTCGGCGACCTGGCGCTCCAAGAAGCTGACGCCCCGCCTGTGCAGCGCCTGCAGTGGCGCATCCAGGACGGCGAGCATGCGCTCAATCAGTCCGAGGTTGCGCTGGCGCTGACTGAGCATCGGCTCAGCAATCTCCGAGAAGAGGCCTGACGCCTGAGTCCTGGCCAGTCAAAGGCCCTATCCATAGGCGACTTTGACTGGCCTTCTGTTGCTAGGCGGTACATCTGGTATAGCAATCTGCAACACGGCTGTCGTCGCGTCAGGCGTCTGCAATCCCGCAGATGCCACCGACCCAACCTCCGCAGAGCTGAACCCGACCGACCATCCAGAACGAACGAAGGAGGAACGCCATGAAGACCACCAGGACCGCGCCTGCGACGCGGACCAAAATTGTCGTGTCCACCGCGGCCCTGGCCGGGGGCGCGTTCATGCTCACCGCCTGCGGCGGGAGCAGCGATGCTGCTTCCTCACAGAGCCCCAGCAGCAGCCAGGCTTCCAGCTTCGACGGTGCCTACATCTCCATCACCGACGGGGCCCACGGCGGCATTGCAGCCGTCGACGGCCACAAGATCACGTACATCGACGTCACCGCTGGCGACCAGCAGTGCCAGTTGACCACGACGGCCCTCGACGACATCAAGCACGGCTCGATCGTCAAGGCTGGTAAGACCGGCAAGGGCCAGTACCAGGTCCTCTCGACCGGCACGATCAACAACGGCCGGACCAGTGTGCTCTGGGACGACGTCAACGGCTCCGACCAGACAGGCACTGACCCGGGATCCGGCTCGATCTCGATGTCGGACAGCATGATCACACTCGGGTACACCTTCACCTACTCGATCGACCAGGTTCAGCTTGTCCCCGCCGACAGCGACCAGGCGAAGGCATTGATGGCCAAGGACTGCAACCAACGCAGCTGATTGCCGCACCACGCAGGTAGCGCAGAACCCCGTGGACATCACGTCCAACTGCACCATCAGAGTGCGGATCCGCCGAGGTGGCCAGTAACGAAACGGGGCTCTGAACAGCGCACTTCACATCATCGCTATCTGCCAGATCCGTGACGGCGGCCGCGGCCAGGACTACTACCGGCGCAAGATCGCCGAAGGTAAGACGCCGGCTGAAGCCCGTCGGGCGCTCAAGCGTTGCTTGTCCAACGTCGTCTATCTCCGAAGGCCGGCAACCCCGTTGCGGGGCTACAAATACGGTAATTGTGGGTGGGCAGGTGGCCGTTGAAGCGTGCGCACGCCCTCTCGGTGTCCAGTGTCACGCGTGCGGGTAGCACGCCGTGCTCGATGGCGTGTCGAGAAGGGCAGACCGGGGCCGATGCCGGGGTGCGCGGGATGCCCCAGTCCTGCTGGTCCCTGCGCCGAGGCGCGGCTGGTAAACACCTGAGGGGGCTATCCCACCGGCCTCCACGCCGCTCACGAAGACCGCAGCAAGTCGAGGGCCCGCGCGCTAACTTGATCGGGGTTAAGGCCCGAGGTGTCGATGACCTCGGCGCCCCCATGGAGCCAGGCACCGTAGGCCTGCACATAGTCAGGTAGCTTCCTGCGCCGGAACTGGCGGACCTGCTCGCTCTTCTCCTCGCTTCCGGGGAACTCCATGCTGGACCTGATGCGGTCGGCGATGGTCGCGGAGTCGGCGTGCAGCAGCAGGTGGCGCACTTCGATGTCCGCCGTTTCCAGCTGCTGGAAGATGTCCGTGGCGTAGTCCTGGCGCAGCAGCGTCATCGGCACGATCACCGGGCCGCCGTGCGTGTATCGGTCGAGCTCCAGGCACAGGGCAGCGACCAGGACCCGCCACATGCGGTAGTCCTGGTAGTCCCGCCTACGTGAGGGGTGCTGATTCAAAGTGGTGCGCAGGAGATCGCCGATGCTTTCGGGGTCGGCGATGACACTGCCGTCACACCGTGCACGGAGCAGGGCGGCCGTCGTCGTCTTCCCACCACCGAATGCGCCGTTCAACCAGACGATCATGGCTGCTGCTCCTGAGTACGTGGCGGACAGGCGGCGGGCTGCCGGGCGATGGGGAGGTCCTCTCGGCCCGCGAACTCGATCTGCCTCGCCGTGCGGAAGAGCTCGGTGTATTCCGATCCTGGTGGGAAGCGCTCTACCACCCTGTGGTGGACGTACTGGCGGTGGGCGACTGCGGCCATTATCAAAAAGGCGTCCATGTCGAGTTGGGACTGCGAGGCGAAACACTTCAGGGCGGCGTCCTTGGCTTGCAGCAGCTTCTTGGTGCCGACGAATACCTTGTTGGGTTCGAAGCCGACACTGTAGGGGGAGCGGAGGTAGCAGAGGTCGTTTGCTTCGCGCAGGGCGACCGTCGTGACCTCCTGTGCGGTGATGCTGTGGTCGAGGTGCTGGTCGTCGGGGAAGTGGGTGTAGACGATGTCTGGCCGTCCTTCGGCGAATACCTCGAACAGACCGGCGTTGATCTCCACTCGGCGTTCCACGAACTGGTTGTCTGGGATGTCGGCGAAGGTGTAGGCGTCGACACCCAGGACAGCCGCGGCGGCCCGGCACTCCTCAGGCCGCTCCGCCGCCCCGGTTGGACCCGGTGTGCCCGTGCTCAGGCAGTGGACGCGGATGCGCGCCCCGGCGTCGGCGTACGCACGGATGCGCATGCCCATGGCGATCTCGGCGTCGTCGGGATGGGCCACGACAATCAGTACGTATGTCACCGGCGCTCCTGGTGTGAGTGGGCCCTCAGTACGAGGGCGCTGCGAAGGACCCGCCCGTCCAGCCCCTTCCAGCGGAAGGGCCCGGCCTTACTGGTGGGCCACTGGAGGTAGTGCATGCTGCCGACCACCCGAGCAGTGGCGCGATCGAGGTAGGCAATCTTGGACGAGGCCCCGCCGTCGGGGTGGTACATGCCGGCCGGGTCGAATCCGGCGGCCGCACAGGCCATGGCGGTCTCTTGCGGGGTGGCGCCACGGAAGAACTGCGTCTTGGGGGCGCCGTCGAGGACCTGGAGCACTAATTCCCTCCCCTGCAGGCCGACCAGGGTCCGGGCAAATCGCTCGTCGCGGAACGGCGAGGCGCCCAGGCAGGCGTCGTAGGCCCGCGTGCGGCCGGCGGCGGCATCGGCGACGCTCGGCCCCAGCGAGATACCCGACTCCAGACCCTGTGCGTCCCGCCCAGCGAACTGGGTGATCTCAACGGGTGCGCCGAGCCGGATGTCCCCGGACCAGGGGTGCCTGGCTCGCAGCACGAAGTTCCCGTCGAACAGATCGGCACCGCCACCGGGCCGGATGGCGACCACGCGGTGTCCTTGTCCCTCACGCCAGGCCACCACGTAGTCGACGACCTCGCGGTTGCACGGTGTGCGGTTGGAGGTTGCGTCCACGTGGCGGGAAAATCCGGTACGCGGGTGTTTGCTGTAGCGGACTTGGCAGTTGGCGGCGCCGAAGACGGTTATCGCGCCCGTACAGAGCTGGGTCCCCGCCGGTCAGCTTGATGCTGTCGACGCCCTGGGCCCGGACCTCGTGGGCGACGGCCAGGAGCTGGACGGGGTGCAGTTCGGTGTTCTTCGTGGTGGCGACCGCCTCCCGGGAGGGACGGCAAAAGAAGCAGAACCTGCCACAGCGGGAGTTCAGCGTGACCCGGAACTGCGGGGTGCGCGGCCGGGTGGTCTCCTCGTGTTCCCTGACATCCATCAGCACAGCGTGTTCGCTCCATCTACCGGCAACAACGACTTTGAGGGGTGGCCGATGTCAGGGAAGCGCGGCGCGTGCCGCGCTTCCCTGACATCGGCCAGGTCGGGGGCTTGAGCCCCTTCACGGCGGACGGGGACGGATGGGTTTCCGGGCACGGCCGAGCCGTGGAGGAACGCGATCGTGCACGTGGATCTCCACAAGGTCAGGTGAGAGCAGGGGTTTTGGCGGCGGACAGGCGTTGCGACCACGGGCTCTTGGCCTGGCCGAGGGCGACCTCGGCCAGGCGTAACAGTTGGATGTCGGAGGTGCCGGCGGGCGCGAAGATGTGGAAGGCGTCGCGCAGGTAGCGCTCCAGCGGGCTGTCGGTCATCAGGCCGGCCGCCGCGTGGATTTCCATGGCGGCGCGGGCGGAATCGAGGGCGGATTCCGTGTTGATGAGCTTGGCATTCATCAAATCGGCGTCGCAGGGCTCGCCTGCGTCGAGGAGGTGAGCGGCGTGGTACGCGGCGAGGCGGGCTGTCATAAGGCGTGACTGGATCTGCCCGACCTTCAGCTTGATGGTGGGCAGTTGATGCAGGGCCTGGCCGTAGCGGATCCGGTCTTCCGTGAAGCGAGTGGTCTGCTCCAGGATCGCCTCATGGATACCGAGCGCGACGGCGGTCAGGTTCGCGCGCCCGTACAGGACGCTCGAGGAGTAGGCGACCTCCACGCCCTGGCCTTCATCACCGAGCCGGCTGGACGCGGGAATCCGGCAGTCGGCAAACTGCAGCTCGCCGAAGCTGAATCCGTGCAAGCCTAGCGTCCGGCGGTGCTCGGGCAGGGTGAGCCCTGGCCGCTCGGACTCGACCAGGAACGCTGTCAGTCCTCGGGAGCCTTCGCCGGTCCGGGCCACGACGCCGTGCAAATCGCCGATGTGGCTGTTGCCGACGAACACCTTGGAACCGTTGAGGACGTAAGAGTCACCGTCGCGTTCGGCGGTCATCTGCATGCCGAGGACGTGGCTGCCAGATCCTTCCTCGGTGACCGCGATCGTGGGCAGGCACATTCCGGCGGCGATCCGCGGCAGCAAGGTGTCCTTCTGCTCGTGGCTCCCGAAATGGAGAATCTTCGCCGTGCCGAGCTGGGAGGCCTGCACCATCGCGCCCATCGCGGCACTGACCCGGGAGAGCTCCGAGATGATGAGGGTCTTGGCGAGGTGGCCGGCGGCCATCCCGCCGTGCTTCTTGCCGATGGTGGCGCCGACCCAGCCGCGCCGGGCGATCTGGCGGGCCAGTTCGTACTCGATGTCCTGGCTGGCCTCCATGTCCGCGACTTGGGGTGCGACAACCTCCTCGGCGAACGTACGCACCTCGTCACGGAGCTGCAGGTGGCTGTCGGTCAGGAACAACTCGGACACTGAATTTCCCCATCTGTTGGAACACCCGGGGGTGTTGTCGGCGAGGCGATGACTACGGGAGCCGCAGGTGGGCGCGGTCGCAGACGAGCTGCAGCACGCGGTCGCGGTACTTCTTGATCAGGGTCCGCGAGGCCTGGCCCGTGGACTTGTCTCTGACGTCCAGCCCGACGAAGCAGACGGTGCCGAAGACGTCGCTGCCGCGTCCGTCGGGGCTCTCGTAGATGAGGGGAGCCCCTGCGTAGGTTTGTATTCCGAGTTTGTCGACGACCGGATTCACCGCGAAGCGGGGCATGACGTACACGGTGGGCAGGACCAGGGCCGTGGTGCGGTGGGCATCCCTGTCAAGTCAGCGTGTTGAGATCTTCAGGGCCCGGAGGGCCCGGCTGTTCGCGGTCGGGGGGGGGGCGCCGGAGGTGCCCCGCCCCGGAGATCTGTGAGCCGCGCTGTCACTCGTCCGTGCGGAATTGCCTGCGCTGGATCGGGACGACATTCGAGCGGGAGTCCATGAGTGTCTCGCGGAGTTCTTGATTCTCCAGGGTGAGCTGGTTGACGACTCGGATGAGTGCCGGGACGTCGGCTCGTAGTTGATCGAGTTCCTTGTTCTTGTTGGAGATCGTCTCTTTGAGTTTCACTATCTTCTGGCGAAGGCGGGCCTCGACGTCCGGTGTCGCTCCGCGTTCTTTGACGTGTTCGTAGAACTCGTTCTTCAGGTCGAGGTGCCGTTGGGTGAGGGCATTTCTAGGGACGCCGGCTTCCTGGGCAAGGGCAACGATGGTGAGGGCTCCGTTGGATGCCTGCGGGGTTCCGGCGAGGATGCGCTCCATGGCGTCGCGGATGCGGTCGCGTTCATCGAGGGCGGGAGTCATGAGGCTTCCTGAAGTGTGACGCGGGTGCGGTCGTGGTGGTCGGCGATGGCCCGGAGTTTGGTGGCGTTGACTCGCAGCCGGTCGCCAACTGGCTGGGGGGTGCTGGCGGCACGGTTGTCGAGCGCATCGGCTCGCTCGCGGATCCGGGCGACGTGCTGATCGGTGCGGACGATGTTCCCGCAGCCGGGAACACAGTGGTCCAGGCTGGGGGTGTCCTTGACGTCATCGCGGTGGCATAGGGCCTGTTCGCGCCGGTAGTGGCAGAGCAGGAGGGCTTGCGGATTGTCGTGGATCATCTCGCTGTCGTTCTCCAGGAGACGACGGGCAGTGATCGCGTTGATTGTGGTTCCGGCAAATCGCGGCGCCTGAGCGGCAGTTCTGATGGCCCTCCGGGCCGCAGGCCCGGAGACGCCTTCACCGGCTTCGAGGGCGTCGTGGAGTTCGGCAACGGTGTCGGCGACGGCCAGGACCGTCGCCATGTCGACCAGTTCGTGGATGCCGCCGCGGCTGCGGGATGCGTACCCCTCTGAGACCAAGGTCGTCCGCAGGTGCCCATATTGAATCGCGAGAGCGACCAGGCCGTTCGGTCGGCGGGCGATGTGCCAGGCGAGGGACCGCCGGAAACGCTCCATGCCGATGTTGCCGTGAGGGTCGGGCGGGATGACCTCGTGGATCACGCCGTGGGTGGTTGCCTCCTCGTTTGCCCAGACGATGAAGTCCTCGATCCGGGTGCGGAGGGCATCGGACTTCAGAGAGCCGGTGCCCGCGCGAGATGCGAGCAGGTCGTGAGCCTGGTGGTCAAACAACAGGTGGCCCGCGGGGACCATCTGCTCCAGGACGCGGATGGCGTTGACGACTGGAGTGATCGCGACCCAGGGCACTTCGCGTTCGGCGCCGGAGGGAGCGTGATTGCCGTCCTCGTCAGTCGCGGTCTTGTATTCGTGGCCGCGGATCAAGTGCCGACCGACCGTCCCGTCAGGGCCCGGGGCGGGGTCGGGGCAGCAGCCGGCCCGCAGCCCGAGAACTTCATCGGGCCGCATTCCAGTCAAATACGACAGGGCCACGAAAGCGGCTGTTCCAAGGTGCCGCATCAGGCTCGCGCCCTCACTGAAGTCGATCTCCTTCCGCCAAGGGCTGCCGTTGATGCGGCCGGTCACGGGCGTGGCCAGTGGGCAGCGGCCCGGTCGGCGGTGGACTGCGGCGATCAGGTCGTGCTTCCGGACGAACTGGTCGATGACGTTCTTGGAAGCGCCGGTGAGGCCGCCGATGTAGTGACGGGCGAGGCCCGGCTGGCCATTGTTCAGGGAACTGGGCAAGGGGGCGTCGGCAGCAAGCAGCGGGGTCAAGAAGGCGGCCAGGGCGGCTCGCCCTTCTGGTGTCGCGCGGCTGGTGCGGGCGATGTCCCGCAGCCGCTGGACTTCATTCCAGGCGGCAAGGATGTCCGCCGAGAAGTCGTCGATCATGCGGATTGCCCAGACAAGCAGAGGGCCCATGGTCTGTTCGGCGATGGGCTCGACGCTGTTTTCCCCGCCGGTGGAGGTCGCGGCCGGGAGGTAATCGTCCACTCCCAACTCGTCCCAGGGCGGCCGGGCGATGCCGGTGGGACGGGCGGAGAGCTCACCGAAGGCCCAGAGCCGCGTCAAGGCGCCCAGGATGCGTTCGACGCGGTCCCGGCGGGAGTACTTCTCGTTCAGGTGCAGGGCGTACTCCTGCAGCACCGTGGTGTTGCAGGACGCGAGGGAAGTGATGTCCCGCTTGGTCAGCCATGTCGCGAAGTGCGACCAGTCGCGCACCGTCTCGGCGGTGCGCTCGCCGCCGAGGCGGGAGCGGAACCGGTTGCCTCGTTCTTTGACGTATGTGGGTCTGAGCTGGCCGTTGATCATGGTCCAGGCGATCAGTCGTATCTCGTCCTGGAAGACCGGAGGGCAGTTGCTCCAAAGGATCGTGGTCTTGGTCGCGCTCGGCTTGTCGGTGAGCGGGGCCAAGGACCAGACCGGATCCGCGTACTGGTTGTTGAGATGAGCATGAACAGCAACGACGCGGTGTCCGGGAACCACGAGCGTGGCGGGCGTGGGCAGGGCGAGGCAATAAGGGTCAACCTCAGGTGCGGTGGTCACGTGTCGAGGCTTCCGTTCAGCAACAGGTCGATGAGGTCACGGTCGGCGTCCGTGACGCGGGCAAGACCCTGTTCCCACGTCCCGTCGCCGAGCTTGACCTTCAGGTCATCTAGCTGAGCGTGAGCATCGCCCCAGTCCTTCGCCCAGGTGCGAGTGGGCAGAACCGAGCGGAGGTTGCCGAGTGCGTGGTGCAGGTGGGTCAGGCGGGGGTGATGCCCCGGGTGAACGCTCGCGTTTTCGCAGCCCAGACACATCAGGAAGGAGGCGCCGCAGCCCCCGTCCGGTGCCGGGTAGGGACCGTGGTCGAAGTCAGAGCAGTCCGCCGTGGCGGTCTCCGTGTGCTCGGGGTCCGGCGCGTCGGTCAGCTGGGCGAGCAGCACCGCTGTGCGGGCTCGAGCTGCGGCGTCCTCGGCCCCGCTCGCGATGACCTCGATCGCGTCGGCCTGGACGCGCTTGTCGACGAGCGCGTATGAGCGGTCATGGGTGTCCTGATTGTGTTGGGTGGGCTCGCGCCGATCGACCGCAACAACCGTCCGCCGCCCCCGCTGGAACGGCGAGCCCGTGAAGCCCAGTTGCTGGGCCCATTCCTGGGCATCGTCGTGAGACAGCCCGAAGGAAAACACATCGATTGAGGGATGCCGGTCCCTATTCTCGCGGTCGCGGTCGGGCCGGTTCGAGCGCCAGACGACCAAGAGGTCGGTGCCGGGGGCGAGCTTCTCGACTGCGGCGCGGGCGAACCGGGTGGCCTGAAGGGCCTGCGTGACCAGACGCCCGCGGGAGTCGGCGCCGTCGTCGGTGACGTTCCTGGTCTCGAAGTAGTTGCCAGCACCACGACGCCGCTTTTCCACCGGAATCCGATAGGTGGGATGGCCGTCCTCGCCTTGATCCGGCAGAGCCTGAGGCACGTTGGCCCGGTCGATGGTGGAGAGGTTCCAGCCGTACTCGGCCAGCAAGAGGATGCCGAGCGCGGTCGCCTCCATCCGCGACAAAAACAGCCGCTGCCACGTGTTCTCGGCCCGGCCACCACCCAGGATCCTCCGGTAATAGGCCAGGGGCTCCCGCTTCTTGTCGCCTCCGCGGACGTATCGCGGGACATCTGCCGTGCGAGCGATGTGCTCCAGGGCTTCGCCGACCATCCAGTCCTGGCTGGTTCGGGGGAAATCTCCCCGGTGCCACCGGTCGAGATGACGAGCGTTCTCGTCGATCCGCAACAGTGCAGCCCGGAACATCCGCCGGGCCGCCGTCCTGATCTGGTCGAACTCCGCCTCGGCGTATGACTGTGTCTGACTCTTCGGCCGCGGGACCCGCCTGGCCAGGGCGTCGGCCACCGGCCCTGACTGCAACCGGTCGTCACCGCGCAGTAGGCGGGCGGTGTAGTCGAAGGTGTTGCAGCCTCCGGCAGTCTTCGACAGGCTCTGCCACCATCGGTTCACCAAGGCGCCGGTGAGTTCGTCGAGGTCACCAGGAGGTTGATCCTGCTTGGCCAGAAACGACGAGAACAGCGTCAGCTGGCGCCAATACATCTTCGACGAGCCGTGCGACCGCCACCGATGGGGCGTGCACTGTGCGGCGAACAACATCGCGAGTGAGCGCTGCATCGGCTCGGCGACCGGCAGAGTAGTGAAGTCGTACTCCTTAACGCGTTGTTCCCTGTTGTAGTGGTGCACGACCAGGCCGTTGGAGCTCAGCGGCTCGGGGCGGACGTGGTCGGCCGGCGGCAAGGACGCCCGGCGTCCGCGCGGGCTCATGCGGCACCGCCTGTGGCGGGCTGCATGCGGTCGTCGATGTCCTGGATGCCCTCCGACTCCCGGGCGATGCGGGCGAAGACGGCATCCAGCTCGGGCATCGGCGCCTCGATGCGATCCTCGGCCGTGGCCAGCATCGCCCGCAGTTGCAGATCCGCGACGGGCGCGAGGTAATGCTTGACCGTCGTGTCCCGCGAGGCGTGACCCAGCAAATTCTGGACCATGAACCACGGATCGCCGTAGAGCAGACGGAAATCCCGGCGTTCCTCCGGAGTCAGTCCGTAGCGCTGATCCAGCAGATGGTTCAGAACAACCAGCATGAACAGGGCAAAAGAATGCCGGGCGGCGTGCGGGGTCGCGTAGGGCGCGAAGACCTGGTGCGGGTCCTTCCGCAGGTGCTCGGGCGGGGTGAGTACTCGCTCGCAGCGTTCGTTCGCCGTGCGGAAGACGCTCTCCCACGACGACGGCTCGAACGGCAGCCCGCGCTCGTTCAACCAGAGCCATAACGGCTCAGGACCATTCGACCTGTCCTCGAACAGCAGCGTCCTCTCCTGCCAAGTCAGCAGGTTGAGTTCCCGTTCCCCGATCACACCGTTCCGATCGCACCAACGGACCTTCGGCTTCAGCCCCCGGGTCACCTCCAACAGCATCCGCATCTCGGGCAGACGGTCATAACGGCCGGCCTTCTGAGCCTTCCGCACCGCCCAGGCCCGCGACGACGCGACGTACGACTCCACGTCCCCAATCGCCTCGGAGGAGACGTAATACGTGCGTTGCTTCTTCGACCGAGTCACCTCGGCGGCGACTTGGCCGCGGTAGTAACGGCCGCCGCCCAGCCGTCGTTTCGGAACCTCGAACGTCAGCAGAGAGCTGCCCTCGCCCAGCCGCAGGCCCGAGGAGACTAACGTCCGAGCAAAAGCCACGTTGCGGTCCTCCAGCCGGCCCACCCAGCCCGGCTCCGGCGCCCCCTCACGGGTATGGCCGCGAAGCCCGACGTCGATCCAGCGGCGCCAGGTCCTCGGCGTCAGCCAGTGCACGTTGCTCGGTCGGGCGTCATCCGCCCTCTGCTCGGGGACCAGCAGGCTCTCCCCGTTCCGCCCGAGCACCTGCTTCATGAGGACCGGATTGCGCGTGAGATAGCCCGCCTTCTTCGCCCACGAGTACAAACTCATGATTGCGGACAGTTCCCGGTCCCACTTCGAGCCGCCAATACGGTCCGGGTTCGCCGAAGCGAAACGGCGCCAGTCCTCGTAATTCTCCAGATCCTTCGACGTCGCCTCGAGCCACGTCTTCCCTCGGGACCACAGCGCGGTCAACAACAGGGCGATATCCGTTGTGTAGTTCCGCTTCGTCTCGACCGTGTACCCGCTGAAAGGACGCGACTGCACGTACAGAGACAGCAGCGGATCCACCCGGAAATCCGGAGACAAGAAAATCGGATCGCCAGCCCGTACCCCCACCGCATCCTCGCGAGACGGGAGGTCCTCCCACCCCTCCAGCACGGACTTCCGCACACCACGTCGTACCGCGTCATTTGGCACCCAGAACACACGCCAACTCACCCGACGAGACACCCCTCTTGATCAGCTTCAACACGCTAATTCAACAGGGAAGTGGTCAACCTCGGGGCAATAGCCCCAGTCAGGGGGCAACCAGCGCTCCACCTGTGGAAGCCCGTTGCCTGGTGGTGCCGAGAGTCCGACGAACTCTTGCCGGCCGGTGGCCGGGTTGAAGGCGTTGACCATCGCGTACGGAGTGCCGGCCTCGATCGCCAACTCCGTTGCCAACGCGTCCAGCTGCGGGTCTATGCAGTCCAGACGGAACTGCTTCAGCAAGTGGAGACGGGCGTCGGCGGCTGGGGTACCACGGGCGGGGATCATCGGCGGACTCCGAGGACGGGGTGCGGGGAGGCAGGCAGTCGGATGAGGGCATGGCGGACAAGGCTGGTGAGGACGTTGAGGACGGACTGACGGTCGCGGGCATCACAGGCGATGACTGGCACGCTCGCGTCCAGGCGCAGGGCCTCACGGACTTCGTCGAGCAGGTAGCGGGGAGCGTTGTCGAACAAGTTCACCGCGACGAGGAAGGGCAGTTGCTGGCCTTCGAAGTAGGCCACGATGCCGAAGGCGTCGGTCAGGCGTCGTGTGTCGACCAGCACAACGGCGCCGACTGCGCGGTGGGAGAGGTCGTTCCAGATGTGATGGAATCGGTCCTGCCCTGGGGTGCCGAACAGCATCAGCACGATGTCCGGGGCGGCTCCCGGCGTGGGGAGGGTGATCCTTCCGAAGTCCATGGCCACGGTCGTAGTGGTCTTGGACTCCACCCCGGACAAGGCGTCGACGCTTTCGCTGGCTTGCGTCATCGGAGCCTCGGTGAGCAGGGGCTTGACCTCGCTGACCGCGCCGACCAAGGTCGTCTTGCCGGTGCCGAACCCACCGGCCACAACGATCTTGGCCTTGTGGACGCGTGGGGGTGTGGCCTCAGATCTTGCGTAGGCCGGCAAGGACATCCTCCAGGAGTTGTCGGTCGGGGCGCAGGCCGACGTCGTAGTCGGCGATGACGAGGGCTTGGGCGTGGAGCAGGTCGCTGGCGAGGATCTTGGCGACCTGGATGGGCTGGCCCAGGCACGCGGCGAGATCGGCGACCGCCTGTGGGGTCGCGCACAGCAGGCGGATCCGCTCGCCCTCCGGCCCGAGGTCGACCTCAGCCGGCGATGGCCGGGCGGCCAGCAGTGTGTCCAGCTGCAGGGCGTAGTCGGCGTGCGTGCGTCCGCCGGTGAGCGTGTAGGGGCGCAGCTTCGAGCCGTCCGCCACGGCTGGAGCGTCATGGTGGGGTCCGACCACGTCACTGGACCGGCCGCGGCGCGCCGGGTGCAGAGGGGCTCTCCGTGCTGCGGACAGGGTTGTGTAGGTGCGTGCGCATCCGGTCGATCCACTGCAGCATCTCGTAGCCGACCAGGGATGCATCCGCCGTCGGGTTGGTGCGCACGGCAAGCACTGCTCCGACCATGTTTCGGACCTGCTCCGGCCCGTCCGCCCGCATGATGAACAGGCTGCCGCCGTCGTGTTCCATGACGGTCTGCTGCACCTGGCCCGGCATGCCCTGGAAGATCCCCTTCACCAGGGCCGCGATCCCGCTGACCCCCGCGGCCAGCCGGTCCGCGTCGATCTCCTCGATCCCGGCGTACTCGTGGACCAGGCCGTCGGCCGTCACCAGGACGGAGCCGGTCACCCCAGGGATACGCTCGCCGAAGTCGGCCAGCATCTGGCCCAGGACGCTCAACTCGGTGGTGTGCTGTGACATGGAAATCTCCAGGTGAGAAGTAGGGGACGTCACTGCTAGGCCCCGCCAGACGGCTCCGTGCGGGATCCCGCACGGAAGTCGGCAAAGAGCCCTGGCGTGGGGCCCTTGCTTGATCCGGGCGCAGCCACGGGAGGCCCTGATGCCTGACTGGGGGCAGCAGAGGCCGGGCGCCGGGGAAGCGGGCTGCGTCCCACGGTTGGAACTTCGGCCTTGTGTGGGCGCCCCTCAGGAGCGTCCCCCGCTAGCAGGTGCGCCGCCTGGGCCGCCGGCGCCGGTGGGACGTGGTCGAGGTGGGCTGCCAGTTCGGAGCGGCCCTGGTGCGGAGGCCAGGCGGTCGGCGCGGGCGCAACCTCTGCCGGCAGGGGAGTGGTCAGCAAGGCGGTCCGGGGGACGAGCACGAACGCGTTCACCCCGCGACCTTTGGTGTTTGCGTACAACTCGACCCGGATCCCGAACCGCTGTGCGAGCTGCCCGGTGACCACCAGGCCGATGCGGCCCGCCTTGAGGCGGGCGTAGACGTCCACGGTGTGCGGCGCGGCCAGTTGCTGGTTCAGCTGGTGGAGCTGCGCGGGCTCCATCGACACGCCCTGGTCTTGGACGGAGATCACCAGGCCGCCTCCTTGCTCCTCGGCCGCGGCCAGCCGCACCAAGGTGCGCGAGTCGGAGAACTGGGCCGCGTTCTCGAGGAGTTCGGCCAGGAGATGCACCACGCTGGGGCCCACGTGCCCGGGGAAGGACAGCTTGTCAGGGGCTGGCGCGACTCGAACGCGGTCGTACCCTTCGATCTCCTCAACCGCCCGACGCAGCACGGTAAAGACCAGCAAGGGCTCGCGGGGACGACCGGGAACGCCCTGCCCGCCCAAGATCGCGATGTTCTCAGTCGACCTCCTGAGCCGCGTCACCAGATTGTCGATACGGAAGAGGTCGTGGAGGGTGTCGGGATCCTCGATCCTGGCCTCCGCTTTGTCCAGGGCCTCCAGGGTCCGGCTCACCAAGGCGCTTTGCCGCTGCGCGATGGTCCGCAGCAGCTCTGTCTGTGCTCGCTCACCGAGCATGTTCTGCTGCTGGACCTGCGCCGCACGGCGGATCGCATGGTCCAGCTCACCGCGTACGACGAACAGCAATTGCTCGATGGCCAGGGCCGGGTCAGCAGGGAGTTCACCAGCAAATGCCGGGGCTGCCGCGCCGGGCAGGTCCCCCTGCTCCACACGCTCCACGGCCGCCGCGACGGAGGTGCGCAGGCCCGCGACGGCCTGCACCAGATACTCCAGGTGCCCGCGGGTGCCCCTGAAGGCGGCATCGGCACGACGAACGCTGTGCCACACAAGCCCGCACCACGCGAGGGCCGTACCGGAGACGGTCACGGCGAGAGGAGCGTGCGCAGCGTGATGTGCGGCCCAGGCGAGGCTGGCCAGAGCCCCCGTCGCCAGCGTCGGCCGAAGGGTGAGCCCGCGCAGCGAAGCCTGGGCCAACGGTGCCGACGCCAAGGATCGACGGCGCAGTTGCGTCGGACGGCGGTGGTCAGTCATGGCACAGTTCTCCGGCGCGTGCACCCAGTGAGTGGCGGTCCGCGTCCCGCATCCGGGTGCGCATCAGGCTGAGTCGGTGGTGCAGCGCCGCGGCATCGGTAAGGTCACTGGCGACTTCGGCCGACGGGGTAGCCCAGAACCGGTTGGGGCACCGCGAATCCAGGTGCTGTGTCGTGCACCGCGGCGCGGGTCCGGCCTCGCACTCGGAGTGCGCGGCTTTCCATACGTCTGCGGTGCCGCCTTTCACCGGCACGATCAGGCAAAGGTGCAGGGAGCAGCACAGCAGCGGCCCGACCTGGTCGCTGGTGTCGATCATGTCTTCGATCGCGGCCATGCCGAGTCTGATGCGGACTCGGACAAAATCAAGTGGGCCCGGCGGTCGCTCGGGCCAGGGTGTGACGCCGAAGCCCAGCTGCCAGCTGTGGCGTGTGCGCAATAAGGGAGGCATGAACTCTCCGGTCAGGAACGCGTGTGGCGGGTGGCGTGCTGGTGGTGGTTCAGCGGGGAAGGGCAGTCGGGGAGGGAAGGCCGCCCTTCCCCGCTGTCCCGGGGCTGTGCCTGTCGAGCAGCTCCGGGCCGTGCACCCCATCAGCGGGGTGGTCTGTGTACTGGCGGCGTGCGGCCTCGATGAGTTCAAGGCTCTGCTGGGGCGGGAGCGCCGCGGCCTCGACGCGGTCGAGGTGAAGGGCGCAGGTGCGGCCGTGGTTCGAGCCGCTGGCATAGCGCACGTACAGGCCCTCGTTGGCGAACAACTCCCTATCTCCCAGGTCGAGTTCGTACAAGGTGCCGTGGATGACTGGGGCGATCCCTGCGGCGAAGGGCACGACCAGGATTCGGGCGATCCCACTGCGGGCCGCGTGCTGCAGGCGCGCGAGCTGGTCCGCCATCGCGGCGGCCCCGCCGTACGGCCGCCGGAGAACAGCTTCCTCCAGCACGACTGTGATCTTGCGGCCGTCCACGGCCGACAGCGGCGCGATCATTACCGCGGGCGGCCAGGCGTCATCGCCCAGGGGGTTGGCGAGTACGGCTTGCGCGTACGCCCGGGTTCGCAGCAGCTGCGGGACGGCAAAGGCGCTGAAGATCCGCATCCCGCGGGCATGGCGTACGCACAGGGCGAGCCGATGCCCCGCGCCAGGGCCGTCGTCGAAGACCGAGTGCCCCTCGTCCTGCGCGCGTGCAAGCAGAGTCAGGAACCCTTCCACGGATCGCGCGCCGAGCCCGTAGGTGAGTAGGAGTGCCCGGGCGACGGACGGTTCCAGGGGGGTTGTGCCGGCCTCGATCTGGCTGAGCATCGACTCGTGATGGCCGGAGATCGCACGCGTCGTCGCCATGTCCTGGGTCATGTGTAGGTTCTGGCGCAGCTGGCGAAGGTAGAGGGACGTCACTACGTCGAGCGCCGTCACACCGGCGCCCCGGCCCAACTCGTGCGGCGCGGGGCGATGACCTGCCCGTTGGGCAGCAACTCCCCGGTGTCCGCGAAGAACAGGACGCCGTTGCACAAAAGCACCCAGCCCTGCTCGAACTTATGCGCTATTGCGTGGGCGGCGTCACGGCCGGGGGAGTCTGCCGTCGGACAGGCAGGCTGGTGGGTGCACATCACGGTCCTTGGATGGGGAGTTGGGGCAGCTTCGTGTTCTCGGGAGGCGGTCATCGCAGGCCGGCCGCCTGAAGCTCGGCTTGCAGGTCCACGACGGTGCACCCGACGAGGTAGAGGGCCGACTGTCCGACCTGCATCCACTTGAGCCGGGGATCGTCGTACGCGACGGTGAGCGTGCTCTCCAGCTCGATGGGGAACGGTGACCAGGGTGCTGTGTCATCGAGGGCGTAGAGGCTGCCGTGCACGCCGTAGGAGCGCGGGTCGCGGACCCGGACCGCGGTGACACCGTTCTTCTCAAGTTCGGGACACTCATCCACGGCCTTGGCCGCGCAGGGCAGGCAGACCGGCGGGTGGACGGTGATCTCGTTTTCCGGCCAGCCCTCCTCACAGTTGGCCACCGTGTTATCCAGGAGCCACAGCACGCCGAGCTCATTGCGGTCTGCGGGGCCGCCGCCGATGTGGCAGAGCAGCTTCCTCATGGCGCGGCGCTGCCGGTTCAGGTTGGTCTTGCCGTACTGCGGCTTGCCCCTCTTGCCCTGGGGAGCGGGGCGGCGCCCACGGTGCAGAAGTTCGCCGTGCATACCACGGTCGGACGGGAGTTCGTCTTCGTACTGGATGCCGCCACCCTGAGCCGGGGCCCGCAGGGCGACTGGTCCTTCGATGGGAGCTTCCCCGCTCCACGCTGCCATCCAGGGAATGGTCTTCGGCCGCCCGGCAGACCGCGGCGAAGGGCCCGGTCCTGCGGGCTGCTCGACGGCATTCACGACGGACCTTTCGGCGAGGGGGTCGGAGAGGGGTGCGGAGCGGACACGACAGGCTCGGCGTACTCGTCAGTGGCCGGATTCCGCGGGCGGGCCGGAGCCCTTCAAGTAGCGCCCTCGGGGGTAGCCAGTGCCAGAAGCGCGGGGCGGTGGCCGATCCAGTTCACGACACCCTCGTACTCGACGTCGTGCAGGCTGATCGCGCTGCGGTCGACGGCGGCGATCCCGTCAACGAACCCGAGGGAGAGCAGGCGGGCCGCTTCGGCCCACCCGGAGCGTCTATTGAGGGGCGCAGCGCAGGTGTCGGTGAGTTCGTAAGCGACGACACCGTTGACGGATTCGACGTGCCTGCGTACGACGCTCAGATCATCGTCGGCGACCCCACCAGAGTTGTTCAACGCGTAGGCCACGTAACGGGTTTGGCGCCGGTTCGGGCTCGGGAGGGTGTCTCGCCAGTGCCGGTTGTAGGACACCCGTAACTGCTGCAGGTACAGGCCTTGAGAACCGAGGCCTGGCCGTAAGGCCGGGTTGGGGCATCGCTGGCGTTCCCACTCGTTCTCGGCGTCCATCCACGAGGTGTCCGGTCGGCTGGTACTCGCGCGCATCTATTTCTCCGTCGATGAGGGCTCGTGGCTCCGCCCTGACGGGACGCGGACGGGCCGTTTCGGCCGGGGCCGCCGACCGCGTTCCAGCAGTTACGCCACCACACAGAGTGATGGCATGGGTGTGACTTGATGCGCAGTCACATCCCCTGCCGCGATTAGCTTGCTCCTTTTGGCGGTCAGATCGCAACAGCGATGTAAGAATCCGCGAAAAGACCGAACGGGTATCCCCATGGTCCGACGCGTCGACGACGTGCGACACTGCGCCCATGACTCAGAAGCGCGCGACGCCGACCGTCATGAGACGACGTGTTGGCGCCCAACTCCGGCGCTGGCGCGGCGATATGAGGTCTGGTGACGCCGCGAAGCTGATGGGATGGGACACGACGAAACTCAGCCGGATCGAGCGTGGCCTGTACCGAATCGCAGGTGACGACGTACGAACGTTCTGCGGGAAGCTCGGCATCGATGACCCCGACGGCATCGACGAGGTGGCCAAAGTTGCTGAGGAGCCGGCGGGCGGAGGCTACGGCTGGTGGAAGGCTTACGAGGACAGGGTGAGCGAATCTCTCATCGACTTCGTGCAGCTCGAAGCACGCGCGAGCAAGATCCGCACCTATCACCCAGTGGTGATCCCTGGGCTGTTCCAAACGCCGGGCTACGTGCGGGAACTGCTCGGCAGGACTCCTGTGTCGATTAAGCCGGATGCCGTCGAGATGTTCGTCTCGGTCCGTCTCGCGCGTCAGGAGATCCTGACGCGTACAGAGAACCCCGTCGAACTGCAGGCACTCGTGCCGGAGTCGGCCTTCCTCGCCCAGTTCGAGGCGGGCCCCGCCATCATGCGCGAGCAGCTGCGCAAGCTGCTCGACCTCACGGACCTCCCCAACATCACTATCCAGATCCTGCCGCTCACCGCCCACTGCTGGCACGGATCAAATGGGGCGATGACTGTGCTCTCGTTCCGGCACCCTTGGGTACCGGTCGTCAGCGTGGACAACCCCATGGGCGGCACGCACAGCGAAGAAGCGGACGAGATCCACTTCATGGAACGCGTCTTCAAGGCGTCCGCCGACGCTGCACTTCCCGAGAAGAAGTCACGGGATCTCATCAGCAAGTACCTGGAAGGAAAGCTCAAGTGAACAAGACCTTCATGGCTACAGACCTGCCTGGAGCCAAATGGCGCAAGTCGTCGTACAGCGGCGGTGAAGCTGGCCAATGCGTCGAGGTCGCCGACGTGATCGAGTCGCACGAGGGCATCGCTGTCCGCGATTCGAAGCACCCGACCGGCCCGGCTCTCATGCTGCCCCCTGCCTCATTCGCCGCCTTCATCGGCAACGTACGCGCAGGGAACTTCGACATCTGATCTCACCGACGACGACGGTCCGGTTCCCCCCACGCCGTATGAGGGGGGAACCGGACCGTTCTCGTACTGCTGCACCCAAGGGTGATCGCAGCCTACCGCTGGTGACGCCCGAAGACTCTCTGGTGACAGCATCCGCCGGTCCGCCACATGCGAAGCCTTGCAAGGTGCAGGGCAGTGGCCGACCTTTGTTGAAGGCAATCAAGTCGGTGAGAGGCCCGCCGATCGGTAGATGGACACCCAAGAGCTGCCCATCATGCTCGGCGTAGGCCCGGTGCAGGTTGCCGACAATCCGTTCCGTCTCTGGGAGCTCCTGGAACGGTCCGAGGTCGGCGCGCTGAGCCGTCTCCAGCGGGGTCCGTCCGGCGGCGATCCCGTCGGCCGCCAGCTGGTCGACCCAGCGCAGGTACGCCAGGTTCTCGTTGATGACCTCGGCGCCGGTGATCGGCCCGTGGCCGCTGACGACGGCCGGCTCAAGGGCACGCAGCTGCTCCAGGACAGCGAGGCTGCCGCGATCGAGCCCATGAACACGAACGGCGTGGAGACTATGTCGCCGGTGGGGTGGGCCGGACCGTAGCGGAGGAACTCACCGTGCATTACGAGGAGTCGGGCAGTGTCGACTTCAGGCTCACGATCGCCCGGCATCTGATCGAACAGCGGGCCGCGTTGGTCGAGTCGGGCAGGTTAGCGGGCGGCCCGAACGATGGCTCGAGGACGCCCACGGCCCCGCAGCTGGGACGGTGACAGGCGCACTCGCCCCGCTCACCCGGAAGGGCGGCCTGCACGGACAGCAGGCCGTCCCCCGGCATCACCGTGGAGAACTTCGGATCTTCCCGGATGCCACATCCTGGAGCTGCTGCGCCCGGTACTCCTCAATCGTCTCCGGCGGCCGGCCGTACCTCGGTGCGTGCTGCTCTACGAAATCAAGCTTAGCCCATGCTGCCGGCTGCCGGATCCTCGACTGGGCCACCACGACCAACACCGTGGCACTGATGACGATGTTGAGCAGACACCACCCAGTCAGCAACGCCGTTAGCACCACGAGTAGACCGTCCTCGATCGTCATGATGAGCAGAGCGACCAAGCCTGCGCTGTTGATCAAGAGACTGGCCGTGTATCTCTCGAACGTGCCAGACGGGCGGGCAAGGGTCCGCGGCTCGTCGCGATGCCGTACAGCGCGCATCATCTCGCCGGCGAACACCACGGTGGCCACGGCCGCCGCAGTGCTCAGTGCCAGGTCGCGGGTCCCGGTGATCCACCATCGCGTCGAGCGCCACCACCCGCGTGGGAACTCGCCGCGAAGCCTCGCTCCGATCCTCATGTGCTTACCTCTCCTCCTCCTGCCGTGTACAAGACTCCGCACCCGGTGAGGACTGTCGCAATGGTCGCCCTCACCGGGTGCGTCAGTCCTCCACGCTCGCTCTGTCAGTCCTGCGGCTTCTCGCGTCGGCCCCGGCGAAGACCACCGCCCGGCCGTTGCTGCGGCTCCGGAGTCTCCATGCTCTGAGGGGCTCGATCGGCAACCCGGAGCGGACGGGGACGGGAACGTGGACGGGGAGCCTGAGCCCGCGGCGTCGACGCCTGAGCTCCACCGCTGGAGTGCCGCGATGCGGTCGGCTGATTTCCGCCCGAGGAACTCTGCTGGCTCGGGGCACTTGTGCCGGACTGCGCCGAGCCCGTCTGACCCGTGACGGCCTTATGGCGTCCGCTGGTCGGGACAGAACCAGCGCCGCCACGAGCGTTTGGCGGCTTCGTGGACGAGGCGAGAACCTCGCCGGGGATGACCCTGTTGCCGTCCGAGGTGTACCCGAGATTCGACAGGCCGCCCTGGGTGCTCAGATTCTGTGCCGTCTGCTTGTCCGAGTATGAGCTGCCCGCTCCGCCGCCGGTCAGTTGCAGCGGACCGCCCTTGTCGCCGAGAACGCCGCCCTGCCCGGACGTGCCCAGAGCACCAGCAGGACCGCCACCGGAGCCACCGCCACCAGGACCGCCGGACAGTGCCGGGCTGTTCGGATCGCCCGGGCCGCCCTCGTCGCCGCCCTCCAGGGCCAGCGCCTGCTTGCCAGAAGCCAGCGCCGTGGTGTCACCGTTTGTACCGCCGGCGTTCGTCGACGCCGTCTTGCCCGCAGGCTTGCCCGTGCTCGGAGACGCCGGGCCGCTGATCTTGCGGTTGAACCCGCCTGCGAGCTTGTTGCCCATGGCCATACCCGCGCCGGCCCCTGCACCTGCGGCCAGAGCAGGCATCAGCCCGCCCTTGTCCGGCGTCGGCGCAGTGTTGGTCTCCAGGAACTTGTCCACGAGCTTGGTGACCACCTCGTCCATCGCCTGCAGCACCGTCTTGCGGACCCGCAGCAGAGCGAAGGTGATGCCCATGATCAGCAGCGACGAGATGAGCGTCAGGATCACGACAATGGTCCCGCCGAGCACAGCGCTGCCCCAAAGGCCGTCCGGGCTCATGAAGCTCGACAAGGGCCCGGCCATGATGTCCGGGACCGAGATCAGGAACTCCGAGACGAACTGGTAGATGAACAGCGTGACGAGGACCTCCAGGATCAGCGCCATGGAGTAGACGATCACCTTGGCGATCGCGGCCATCGCGCCCAATGTCGCGAACGGCACGGCCGCTACGAGGCTGAAGATCCGCTTGACCGAGCCGGCCAGCATGCCGACTGCGTACCAGAAGCCGAGCAGGACGATGGAGCCCAGGACCGTTACGGCGTTGGACCAGTACATGAACTTCGCCGGGCCGGTGCCCACCTGGCTGACGGCCATGTGGCTCTCGCGGGTGAACCCGGACGTGGCGTTGTTCGAGCTGTACATGTTCAGCGAGCTGGGGCCGAACCCGGTGTTGAGGTAGTTGTACGCCGCCAGAGGAGACAGGTTGCACGAGGAGGGCGTCTTGCCCACCGTGAAGCCGCAGTTGCTCTTCGTCCCGGTCGTAGTGAAGACCGTCGAGTTCTTCCCGGGACGGGAGGAAGCCAGACCCGTGCTGTCGGTCGAGATCACCGGGTGATCCACCGGCTTGGGACCGTCCTCCTCTCCGAACTTCTCTACGTCGCCGTAACTGCCCTTGTCCACGAACCAGCTCTTCTTGGTGTCAGCGTCCTCGTTCAGTTGCGTGATCGAGCTCTTGATCCCCGACTCGAAGTCGGAGGCTGCGATCTCGTTGCTGCCGATGTACTTGCCGATGATTCCGAAGGTCGAGAACACCGCCTTGAAGTCATCGGACGCGTCGGTGTCGACGGCGACCGTGCCGTCCTTCCAGGCCGACTCGGCGTCGTCGGCCTTCGTGCCGATGGCGATGCCGTTGAACGTCGCTCCGTGGGACTGCTTGTTGATCGCGAGTGCGCTCGTGCGCACCGACATCATCGCCTCGGAGCTCGCCTGGTCGCCTTTCCAGGCGACGGTGGCCTGGTCGGGGATCCCGAGGCGGTCGTTCATCATCCATGCCTCGAAGTCGACGTACGTGCTCAGCACGACGCGCGTCGGACCCGCGTGCTGGCCTAGAACCGAGTTGTCGAACTTGCCGAGCACGCCGGTGTACATCGAGCCGACGAGCGGCAGGCCGACGCCGATGAAGACGACGCGCACGATGAGCTTCTTGATCGCCGAACCGCGGTCCATCTTCTTGAACATGACCAGGCCGATGAGCAGGACGCCGATGAAGACCGGCACGAGCGCTTGCCAGGAGATGTCGACGAGCAGGCCGTACCAGCCGCTGATCCAGTCCTGGAGGCCTGCGAGCGCGCCGCCTCCGGTGTCACCTCCCGTCATCCCGTCGGCGAAGGTCGGATTGACCGCGCTGACCGCCTGGTAGAACCACGTGAAGGGGTTGATGAGTTTTAGGAACTGGATAATGACGTAGAACAGCGTGCCGACCGCCAGCGCCAGGGCGTAGAAGACCCAGATGACGGAGCCTCCGATCACGCTCACGATCTGTCCGCCGATGCCCGAGGACATCGTGTCCAGGCCGAGGTCAGCGTTCGCCGCCCCGAAGTGCGCGTAGTCGAGCATGCCCGAGTACTTCGCCTTGCCCTTGTCGTCTTTCGCCGCCAGGGTCTTGTATGTGACGGTCTGTGAGGATCCTGAGACCTCGGCGAAGAACCATCCCACGATGTTGCCCAGGCTGAACTCCGGGTCGGTGTAGCCGAGCATGGAACCGCCCGAAGCAGGACTGCTCGTGACCGGCTTCCAGTTCTCGTGCATGCCGTCGTCGTTCGACGGCGAGTTCTTCTCGCTGAAGTACGAGCTCGCATTCGAAGCCAGCTGGTAGAGGCTGTAGTTGTCGCGCTCCTTCTGAGCAGCGAGATCAGCCCAGCCGTCTTCCGCGGACGCAGGCGAAGAGGTCGCCGTGATGAGGACCGACACGAACAGCGCGGTCAGGAGCACGAGGGCGAGCCCGCGCGCGAGCCTGCCCTGGCGGGCTGCGCCACCGCCCTGGCCGGCCCAGGCTCGCAGCCGAGCCACCGACGTGATCATCCCGCTCATCGTCGTTCCCCTGCTCCTCGCCTCCGTACCAGTACCGACCTCGCTCATGCCTTGATCAGCTTCTTCCGCTTGGGCTTCTTGGTCGGACGCCTGACGCTGTCCTTGGGCTGGCGCAGGCTCATCTTGCCGTCGCGGCGCTTGCCCTCGTCGCTCTGACCTGCCTCGGTCTCGCCGTCGCCGCCCTCGCTGTGCTTGCGGACGCTGGTGAGGTTCGCGCCCGGCGCCGGCTTGTCGTGCATGATCGCGTCCATCCGCGCCGCATGCTCGGCCCTGACCGCCTCCAATCGGACCTGCCTGCGCTGGGCCTCGCGGTAGGGGTTGATCCCCAGTGCCAGGTCCAGGTGGAAGACCACGTTGGAGACGCCCCGGCGCAGGTACGTGAGGTTCTCGCCCTTGGTCGTGATGAGCTGGGCGAGATCCGGTGGAATCCGCTGGTGTAGCTGCTTCTGGTATTCCGCCACCGCGGCGTCGCGCATCGGGCCGAAGAGCGTGTAGTCCGCGGCGTCGAACGTGTTGAAGTCGCTGTCGGCCAGCATCCTGTCGACGTCGTTGTAGCTGTAGACCACCCGGCCGCCGCGCTCGTGCATGTGGTCGAACTGGTCTTTGATGTACTTCTTCACCCGGTCGTCGATGTGCTCGGCGCCGTGGATGATCACCGTGTCGCCGAGCCCTAGCTTGCCGACGGCGAAGCCGACGATGTTCACCAGCTGTGCCATCGCCACGCCCTTGCCGCGGCGCATGAGCCGTGAGAAGTCATAGACCACACGCAGCGAATCACGGACCCCGTCCACGGCCGAGGCCGTGTGGTTGTTGAATAGGTCGCCGTTGGTGCTCAGCATCGCGTTGGCGATGCCCCTGAGCACGTTGTAGGCGCGCAATTGGTCCGGGTCGGTCTTGCTCGAGTTCAGCAGCGCCTTGTGCGCGGTTGCCAGGTAAGAGACGAACATCTGAAGACGCGGCACCTGGGTGTGCGGGATGTTCACCACCCGCAGGCGGTGACGCTGCTCCTTGGCGTTGTGCCGCCACATGCCCTGCTCGACATAGAAGTCGGTCACCGTGTCTTCGAGGGCGCTGCGGATGATCGAGCCGATCGCTCCGTCGCTGGTCTCGTAGAGCTGCTCGAACATCAGCTTGAGCTTCTCCATCTGGGCGGAGAAGACAGTCAGTTCGTCCTCCTGTTCGCCGAACATCTCGAACATGTTCACATCGCCCTGATTCAGGTCCACGCGCGCGGTGAGCCGCTCGAACTTCGGACCGAGCTTGTCGAGGTTCGCTCCGTCGAGGATGAGGTGGACGACCTGGCCGTTGTTCAGCAGCGCCGCCTGAGAGATCTTTGAGCACCACATGTTGGCCACCCGCTGGCGGTCGAGGTACTCGCTGAGCGTGGCATCGGCGACGATCGCGTGGTGGTCGTAGGCGTTGACGTCCATGAGCACGGCGCTGTTGTTGACGTCGCCGACCATGTAGCCGACATACTCGCCGCCGCGGTCGTTGAGGCCATTGGTCACCAGCGAGTATGAGCCCGCCAGCTCGGTCGAGGTGAAGTGGAAGCCCTTGCCCTTCTTCTTCTCGTTGTTCTTCCACAGGCCCGAGAGCTCCTGGCGCTGCTCGCCGGCGTAGGGCGCAGCCTTCAGCGTGCCGAACCGGTCGATGTACAGACGCGTGACCCGGTCGATCGTGTCGTCCAGGGCCGCCAGATCGGGGGCCTTGAGGAAGAGCCGGTTGTGCACCGAGAGGTAGCCCGCACCGTCCTGGATCTCGCTGATCGTGATCCCGAGGTCACCGGAGATCTTCGCGGCTTTGCGCTTGGAGGAGGTCGTGCCCGTCTCCTCCTGCTCGCTCGCATCCAGCCGGTCCAGCTTCTCCGACTGCTTGATGTACGAGTCGATCCACTTCTCATCCATCCGCTTGACCTGCTCGAGCACGACGGCGGTGACCCGCTCGTCCAGGCCGTCCGGGATCCGGTCGATGCCCCAGAAAGCCCCGAAGTTGTCGTGCGCGGCGTCGTCGTGGAAGTACGCCAGGACGCAGGCGACCGAGCTGTCGACCTCGAAGTAGTCGGAGCGGAAGAGGTACTTCTCCTTCGCCTTCAGCGCGAGCAGGTGAGGGTAGGCGTCGAACGTGCCCTGGAGGTGCTTCACCTCCCGGCGCCGCTGCCGCCAGTTCTGCTTCGGCCCGGCGAACTCATCGGCTGCGCCGTCCGTCGGCGCAGCGTCCGGTGTGCCCTCATCCTGAGCAGCACCGTCCGCGCGCGGATCATTGACCACAGGCTCCGCGGTGTCGTTCGTCTCGTCAGGCTTCTTCCCCGGAATGCCGAGCTGTGCCCGGACTTTTGTCATCAGCGCCATGGTGTCCTTCGTTCGTTGCTCGTCGTGGTGGCCGGCCTGGCGCTGGTCAGTTCAGCGACGCCTCGAGTTTGAGCAGTTCGTCGTCGATGCCCTGGTAGAAGACCCTGAGCATCGGCATGGACTCCTCGCGGTCGAGCATCGCGGCTTCCTTGATCATCAGAGCCGAGCCGCCGACCTCGGCCTGGAGGACCTGGTGCCCCTTGCGCAGTGCGCCGGCGTTCTTGCCCTTCAGCAGCAGGTACTGGTGGATCGAGGTGAACTTCCCGCCCACGTGCTGCGCGAGAATGTCGTATTGCTCGTTCTGCAGCTCGATCAGATCGGGGTCGCGGACCTGCAGGGCCTGGTTGCGCCGTTCCAGGTTCGCCACCTGGTGGTAGACCCGCTGCGGCTCCTTCGTCGTGATGAAGCAGTGCTCGCAGGCCGTCTCGACTTTGCGCCAGAAGGAGTCGACCCGGTCGAGGATCCTGACCCGGTCCTCGTCGAAGAGCAGATAGCTCGCCGAACCGACGACCAGGTAGACCCGGCCTTTGCCGCCGTCGGAGAAGCGGATCAGCCCGTCCTCGTCGATCCCGTCGACGCCGGCGATCGAGTTGAAGTCCGTGGGGTTCGAGCTGCGGCGCGTAAGAACGTGACGGGCCTTCCGTGGCAGGTAAGCCAGGAGGGCCGGGACGCGCATGATGCGCAGCTCCTTCGTCTTCACCAGTCCGCCGAAGTAGGCAATCGCCGCCAGTCCCCAGAGAATGAAGAACGTGATGGCCACCGGTCCCGAACTCGCGACGAACGTCGACGTGCTGAACCACAGCAGGGCGAGGATGCCGCCGCCGAAGAAGAGCAGCTGCTTGATCGGGGAGGGCCTGGCCGCCCAGCCGCCCTTGCTCAGCGTGATCTCGTAGTCGAGGAAGCTCCTGTTCAGCGAACTCGGCACCTTGTAGGACAGTTTCGCCATGGATCTCTCATCTCCCCCTGCAACCGCAATGGCCATTGCCTGGTCTATCGAAAAGTCCTCATACCTGAGAGGCGTGTAGATGACATCCTAACTTAGATAGGCTATTCGAATCGTAGCGAAAGGTGCTCGAATCGGATGCTGGATGGCTTGGGCTGGCGACTCCGGGCCATCGGGTGCCGTCTGAACGGCTGGCAGAGCAGCCATGCCGCAGGCCCTCGCAACCGCCTCGCCGTCCCCTCGTGACCGTCCCCCTCGAAGATCTCCTGGCGGGCGGGCACTTCATCGCGCGCCGCCTGCTCCGAGTGCCGGAAGTGACGGAGCCTGGCGATGCGCGGCATCTCCTTGGCCGGATCGAACGCCGAAAGCGCCTGTACGGTGTGATCAAAGCGCCCAGTGAATAACGTGATCTGGCCGGTTCGTGGTCGGCGAGAGCGTGCGCACGTCGAGTCGCCGGGCTGTCAGTTACGGTCGTCGCCGAGCCGCCGCAACCGCGGGACCGGCGATGTCTCGTGGGTCAGCATCACGTCGGGGCTTGCCTGCGCATGACTCGAAGAGGCCTACCGGCCCCGCGGTCATCTTCAACTGCATGCCTTGGGGTAACGTCGCCTCTGGGTGGCGACGGGCAGGCCCGCCTAGTCAAGATCTTCTTGGCTCCTGCGGCACGGGCTAGCTGGGCGTCAGCCGAACGAGGGCACGATCTTCTTCTTACCGCCCTCTTCCTTCCATGCGACCTTCGCGTCAAAGGTCTTGCCCTTTGCCGAGACGAACCCCGTGCCCTGGATGGTCTTGCCGGCTGCCAGGTCCTTGCGCTGCGCATCGGTGAAGGTCACCTGGCACCAGGACCTCGGCGGCTCGTCGCCGGAACCGAAGTCGGGAACGGTCTTCTTGGCCTTCGCGTCCCAGCTGACCTTGCAACCGAAGGTCTTACCGGTCCTTGCGCTGACGAAGTCGTCGATCTCCAGTGACTGGCCCGCCAGGAGCGCCGTGACCTCCGTTGGCGTGAACGTCCGGCCGGACCACTTCGTCGGCTTGTCAGGCACCTCCAGCTGGAACCCGACGAACTTGCGGCCCTTGTAGTCGCCGACACCGAGCGCTCCGGTGGCTGTGTAGGGCTTGCCCGCCTTGTTCGTGGCCCCGAAGGCGATCGTCTCGCCCGCCAGCAGCTTCGCCACCTCGCTGTCACTGAACTCGTGGCCCGACCAGATCCTTTTGAAGGCGACCTTCTTCGGGCCGCCCGGAGCGGCCTGCCACACACCCTCGGCGCGCGCAGTGACCATCTCCTCCTTCAGGCCCAACTCGGCGCGCATGGACGCGGCGTTCTGCGTCATCGTCGCGATGTCCTCACGGACCCAGTCGGCGACGACGGCCAGGCGCTCCTCGGCCGTCGCCGTCCCGGCGGCGATGTCGCGCATGTCGGCGTAGACCTTCTCGGTGAGCGTGAGGTCGCCGATGCGCGTGCCCGGCAGGAGCCGCCAGCTCATCTCGCCGGCCTGTGCCAGCCTGAGTTTCCGGCCCTTCTCCGTCAGCAGCGGGTACTTCGCCCGGCTGTTGGTGACCTCGGAATACGTCGAGGTGCGGGTCGCGCCCGTGCCCACGTCGCGCTTTTCCAGCTGCTTCATCAGCCACTTCATCGTCGGATGCTCGGGGCGCTTGTTCGCGCCCTCGAAGGTGAACGGCTCTGCTGCCCGGCCCAGGCCCTTGCCGGACTCGTTCTCATCGCCCTCGGCTGTGTCGTCGCCGGCGTCGGGATCGAACACGGCGCGCCAGCCAGGGCTCTTGGGCACATTGGCGATGCCCATGAAGTCCGGGTACTTCTCCACGTGGCCCTTCTGCTGCTCGTAGAGGTAGTCCTCGGCGAGCATGGCCAGGTAGTTCTTCGCGAGCATCTCGTAAATGCGCCGTCCGGCCTTGCCGTACTTGTGCTCGACCTCGTCCAGCGAGGAGGGCACCTTCGGCCCCGGACGATTCGCGCCATGCGCACCCTGAGACTTCACGTGCGTCGACCGGGGCTGACGGCGTGTCAGAAGCCCGGCGTCGACGCCGGCCACGGCGGCGATCTTGTCGACCAGCGGGGCGAGATCATTGAACTGCTCCGGCGTGATCGTCTTGTCCTCCGTGCGCGGATACGAGACGACCTGGTCCTCGTACATCTTCTGGTACGTCGAGAGCGTCAGGTTCGCCTTCACGCCCTTGCCGACGAGCATCGAAGACAGGGAGGCGAGGTCGAGCAGCTTCGGCGGCGGGGTCTTCTTGCCCGCCTTGCTGTCCAGGACGGCAGGGGAGGGGCCGTACTGCTGCGGCACCTGGCCCTTCTGGTCGAACCGTGGCTCATCAGGGTTCGTGTACATGACGTCGTTCTCGTCGCGGAAGCGGTTCTGGAAGAACGGCTTCTTGACGTACGCGTCATAAGCCTTCTGCTGATCGCCGACGAGAGAGACCATCGCCGACTTCAGCCGTCCCTGGCGCAGCACGAGGTCCTGGCCGGACTGGCGGCCCATCGCCGTGGCGATACGGGTGAACTGCATGGAGAGGAAGTCCCACTGCGAGCGGTACATCGCCTTGCGGTAATCACCCTCGTCCTGCATGGACTTCACGGGCCGGCGCTGCTCGAAGGCCTTCTGGAGCGAAGCCTTCGACTCATCGGTGAACTCCATACGGCTGAACTTCTTGCCGTGGAAGCCGAGTTCGTCGATTGCCTCCCAGAAGAGCAGATCGCCCTCGCCGGACGGATCCAGGTCCGTGGCGATGACGATTTCGTCGCCGCGGCCGAGCGCCGCCCGCAGAGCCTTGATGACGTCTGAGACGTTCTTCTGCGGCTCACGCTTCCACGAAAGATCCCGCGGGTTCCACGGCAGGTTGCCCAGATCCCACTTCTGATAGGCGTCCGCGAGCGAGGAGTCCACCATCGCATGAGGCTGGGCGAACTCATAGAGATGGCCCCGCAGGGTCGCCACTTCGTACGCCGTGCCCTTGTGGCTGCCCTTCGTCCCGCCGAGGGCGCTGGCCATGTTCCTCGCTGCGCTCGGCTTCTCTGCAACCACGATCGCGACCATGCCGACTCCCTCTTGCCGTTGACTTGAAAGCGAGTGTGAGTCTACTCGGAAAGGAGGCTTGAATGAGAGTCTGAATGGCGACGGAAAGGGTGTTGAGTGGTTGTGCGGGCGTGAAGCGAACTGCTGGCGGCATGCTGCTCGACCGATGACAGGGGCGCCCCGAACCGCCGCGCAGCGTGCCGGAGATGTCCACGGTCAGTGAGATCAGTACGACTACGCCCTTCGCCTCGTCGTCCGGCTCGGCCACCTGTGTCTCACCGAATAGGCCGTCCTTCCTGCTCGCGTTCAAGTTTCATCTGCTTCCTGGTCGCTTCCCGGGCCTTGTCCCGGAAGTAGAGCGCCTCCTTGTGCGTGACCGGCGCGTCGTGGAGGTTGTGCGAGCCCCGCAGGAAGTTCTCCGTGCGGTCGGCGATGGAGTACGCCAGCGCCTGCTCGACCACCGCGCTGGTCTGGCGAACCTCGCCCAGCTCGTCGCGTAGCTTGCGCAGCAGTCCGTCCCGCTCGCGTTCACCGGCCTCGATGTTCGCCAGGCGCGCCACCACGCTGCCCAGCAGCGGGTCGCGGGAGCGGAACAGTTCGACGGCGCGCTCGGTGGCAGGATCGGCGTCAAGGCTCAGGTCGAGCTGAGCCAGCAGGAACGCCGTCACCAGAGTTCCCTGACTCAGCCGCCGGCTGAACTCCCGAGCGGCGCTGTCGCTCACGCCCAACTCGCGGACTGCGGCTGCTCGCAGCTGCTCCCGCAGTGCGTTCATGATGCTCTCGGGCAGCGCCTTGATGTGCGGCTGGCTCTGCCCGCCGCTGAGCCGGAAGCCCGAGTGGGGGAGCACGGCGGTCTCGGCTGAGCTGTCTGATCCGCCCTTCGAGGCCGCACTCTGCGCGGCGTCCTGATGATCGGTGAGCTGCAGCGATCCGAGCCCTACATGCTCGGGTTCATCCGGTGCGGCGACGACGTCATGGGCAGTGACTTCGGCTGTAGCGGCGCCCGCGACGTCCGGTTGTGCCCCGGGGACCGGAACAACATCAGCCGCAGGGCCCGCCGGCACACCGCCCGGGAGCACCCCGTCAGCGCTGTTCTGTCCACCGCCGGCACCACCGCGCTGACTGGATCCGCCGGCCCGCTCGGAGTCGCCGGCGTCGGGCTCGCGGTCCGGCTCCAGGTCCAGGCGATCTGCTTCGGCGTCATCACCCGGACCGGCCTGCAGATCTTCAGCCTCGAGTGGGGAGTCGACGTCGCCAGCCTCATCGAGCTGCGCCTCCGGCTCGGGCGTTGCCACCGCAGGCTCAGGCTGCGCCGTCTGGTCCTGGACGCGCTTGAGTTCCTCGCGCCCGCCGCGCCGGTAGGCGTCGAGGAAGGATGTGTCCACATCCATCACCTCGGCGGTGGGTGTGGCCGCCTCCAGCATCTCCGCGAAGTCCTGGCTCATCCGAGCTCGCCGTCCTCGGCATCCAGGAGGTAGTTGTCACCGCGGGTGAGCCCGATGAGGGAGTCAAAGCCTGTGGTGACGACGCGTTCGAGGTTCGCCGCGTTCGTCGCCAGTGCCGCGACCTGGTCGACAAGCTCGTTGAGCCGAGCGATCTCCAGGGTCGGCAGTTCGTAGTCGAGGTTCTCGCGCCGGATCTTCTCGACCACTGCCTCGGCCACGTACTCGTTCACCGAGGAGAATCCGCGTTTGTCAGCCCAGTACTGCGCGCGCTGCTTGTCGTCCGGATCCAGCCGGATGAACATGCCATGGCGCCCACTGCTGCCGCTCTGCGTCGGGCCCGGCGGCTTCTTCTTCGTGCCGGGCACGGACTGTGTCGTCTTCTCCAGGTCCTGCATGGCGGTCATGAGCGCTGTCTCCTTGGCTTGCTTTACTGGCCTGAAGAGGCGGCTTATCAGCGTTACTGGATAGCCCATCTGTGGTCTTTGTGCGCTTGGTTGAATGCCGGCAGAGTCGCAGTTGCGCTCAGTTGGTGCCCCTGGCGGGACATCGCGGAGCAGATGGACCTGCCCGATCCCCTTCCTTTCGGTCGGGGATACCTGTTGCGGACCATGCGGCTACCCTCGCCTGGCCTGATGGACGCCGACTCAGAGGCTGGGTGTGGATGTCGGCGTCGCATTCGTCGTGCAGTCGACGAGGCCCTGGACGAACTTCGGCGACTGCCAGATCGCCTTGTCTTTGTCGTTCGGCAAGTACTCGACGATCGACCCGGTGCCGAGGGGCGCGCCACTGGCGAAGAAGTGCAGCGCTTCCTGGCTGAAGCCCGCGTCGTACGCTAAGGCCGACAGGCACTGGCCGGCTGCCGTGTAGGTCTTCTTCTGGCCCTCGTCTCGGGCGTAGGAGGAGAACATGGAGACCAGGCCCTTGGTCAGCTCGAGGGGCGAGCTGACCGGCTGATCCGCGCGGACTGGGTAAGCCGGCCTCAGATTCGGCTTGCCAGCTGCAGGTTTCGCGGCTCCCTTCGGCGGCGCATAGCGCTGAGGCTTGGCCCTGCTGCCGTCCGGAAGTACAGCCTTGTCGACGCACGCGTCGAAGTTCTCGCGCAGCGACCGCGAGGCCAGGAGCACGGCGCCGTCCTCGCTCACCTTGTTCAGTCCGCCGATGACTCCACCCGTGTCGTCGCTGTCCGTCTTGACGATGTAGGCCAGCGCCTCCTGCGGCATTCCCGCCTTGCGCGCCGCGCTGAGCAGGCAAGCCCCGCCGTCCTTCCTGGGACTCCTGGCGCCCTGGAAGACGAGCTTGTCCAGGGCCTTGTCGAGGTCCTTGTCGGTGACCCTGACGGGGCTCGTGGTCGGACTGGGCGCAGACGGCGCCTGGGTCGTGCGGCCGTCGCTGCTGGAGCATCCGGCGAGCAGCACGCCCGCGGCCACGGCCAGTGCTGCACCCGCAGGCGTGGCCTTACTCGTCATCCAGGTCGCCATCGCTCCTCACTTCACCTCTCTTGTTGCCGCCTAGTCTGATTGAATCGACTGGCCTTTGAGGGTATCTTATCGAAACACTTATTGAGTGGCAGTCGACTGTGAGTAGGTCGCTGAGGGCATACCGGGCAGGGCTCGGGCGCACAGGGCGCCTGCGGGACTGTTCGGCTCTCGGGGATCAACGGAGTTGATCCGGAGGGCGCTGTGACACGTCGTGTGCGTGTCGGCTACGGGTGGCCCCCTGCTGGGCGGCCGCTCGTGGGCTTCTTCGTCTCGTTCTGTGGAGGCCTGCTCGCCGTGACTGCTCTTGCTTCGGCTCGGGCCGCCACTGGTGTCGGTCTGCCGACGCTCTGGCGTAGAGAAGGGAACTTCATGGGTCGACCAGGACTTCCGTACGAATGGGATGGGAAACGCCCTATCAGCCGGGCCGAAATGGGCATGTCGATTCAGGTCAAGGGCGATGAGCTGGTGTACCGCCGCGCCGCGACCGGATCCATACCGGAGTCGACGACGCACTACCTGATCCTCGGTGTGCGACCGCGTGATGTCCGAAGTGAATCCCGACTCGTTGACGATCATGGCCAGCACTGGCAGACCGGCTGCGCCTGCATCAATCCGAAGGGTCTCTTCGGGGAGAGCTTTGACCGGATGGTGTGCTGGAAGGTCGGTGAGGCCGACGCTCGCGACGGCCAAAGCGTCTTCCGCATGCAGCAGCAGCGGCGCCCCGTCGGCTCAAGTGGCCAGTGGGAGAACTGGAAACCGGCGTTCCAGGTCCAGGCGACCGGATGGTCCGGGCGGCCGTACGCGTTCAGGGCGAGCGCAGTGGCGTATCTGCGGTGGCTGCCGAAGGAGCAGCCGGGCTTCGAGTGGCGCGGCCGTGTCTCGCAGGACGTGAGCGGGTTCGCCGGCCGACCGCACACCGTGTATCCGGACGGCATCGTTGTGCCCGACAACTGATGCGGGCCCGTTGTTCTTCCCCACGCTCCAGCGGTACCAGCACCCAGGCCAATGGGCCGACACCGCAGCCCGGTACATAGAACTCGAACCGCGCCTCAACTCCGACGAGTTGGATCCCGGCGCTTAACGCTGTGTGCGTCACATGAAGGCGCGAACCCGTAAAGAACGACCCCGCCACCGGATGAAGGCCCGTGAATGTGGAGACCTGATTTCCCGGCAGCTATTCGTCACGCATGCAGGCAGCGCGCGCATCACAACCGGCGGCTGAACCAACGACAGTCCAGAGCGCATCAGCAATGTCGCGCCCAAGGCTGTCGCATCTCGGCAGCTATGAGGGAGGAACAGTGGAGTGGGACCGAATCGACCTGGAGATCGGCGACCGAGTCCAGATGACGATGCCCTGGTCTGAGGTCTGTATGCACCTGCGCGTCGCGGAGAAGACCCTCGAAGCCAAGGTCCTCGAACGCGGCACTCCGCTCTTCAAGGACGGCCGGGAGTTCTCGGCGCCGATCACATGGGGCGAGGCCGGGATCTACACCGACTCGACCACGAACAAGCCCTACACCTACAACGTCGAAAAGGTGGCTGCCTGAAATGCCGAAAATTCCCGAGCTGGGCATGGATGACGACCTTCCCGGTGCGCAGTACGCCCGGGAGACCAAGAAGCAGCTGATCGTGGGCGGCACCGAGACCGGCGTTCACCGGTTCGACAGGCTGCCCTCGTACGAGGGCTGGGCCGGTATGTGCGCATGCGGGTTCGAGACGCCGGAGCCCTCGTACGACTCCATGGGCCCGCTGCTGAGGGCGATCCGAGAGCACCTGGAACGCGATGTCTTCCCTGCGGTCGACGAGGCCCTGCTGCTGAAGGAAGCCCAGATAACCAAGCTCGGAAAGTTGATCGGCTATCACCGCCTGGTCGGGACGACCGAAGAGCACGGCACCCGGCACGTGGGCTGGCTCGTCGCCGGGACGCGCGGATTGATGCGCATCGAGGACGGCGCGGAGTTCGGCTCCTTCCAGGGCTCGTGGATCAAGTTCAGCACCGAGAAGCAGGAGGGCTGAACATGATCGGTGGAGTGGTCGGCTACACCTACCAGGCCGAGAACCTGTGTCCGAGCTGCACGAAGAAGGCGCTGCGCGCGAACGGCATCAAGGTGCAGAACGGCAAGCCGCACGAGGATGCGATCCGCCGCGCAGCACAGAACCTCAAGATTGACTTCGATGACGAGCGCTCCTACGACTCCGACGACTTTCCGAAGGCGGTTACGGAGCAGCAGTGCGAGACCAAGCTGACCGAGCTTCCGGACGGGGAGACCGGCAGCATCTCCGACGAGCGGTGCACCGGGGACAACTGCGGCAAGCGGCTGGTGCTCGGGGAGAAGTCTCCGACGCATACAGCGCTGACCCGGTACGTGCGGGACTCGTACGAGCTGCCGCATACCCTGGCCCGCACCGTCGCGCAGACGCTGCGCGAATGGGGCCTCTCGCACCCGGAGTTCATCGACGAGGACAACGTCCGCCAGGCCGCGGCACTGCACCCCCACGGCTACGACACCGTACGCCTCACCCCGAACGGGCGGTCGACGGTGCTCATGCCCACTCCGGCCTATGACGGCGACTGGTGCTTCTACTGCCAACAGCCGTGGGAGAAACACCTGTTCACCTGCTCCACCTGCGGCATCGATGTGCCGGCGGACGTGCCCCACACCCACCAGGTCCCCGTCACAGGCCAGCAGAAGTTCCGCCCCATGGCCTGATGGCCGGCCCGGCCGACGAGCAGCGAAAGCCGTCCCCCTATTCGGTATTCGACGGATTCGATTCCCGCCCCGGTGCTCAGCGTTATCCGCAACGTCGAGAGGAGAGCTCGCGTGGCTCACATCAAGGCCGAACACATCGAGAGAACGACAGGCACGTACTTGCTTCCGTGCGGCTGCAAGATCTACGTCTACTTTCCCGGTGGAACAATTCACTTCAACAGCGGCTGGGTTACCACGAAGTGCTCGGACCTCCTGTCTCGCTGGAATGCCTACATGACGGAGGCCCACCGAGGAGAGAGCTGGGCATCACTCACTCTCTACCTCGACTGCCTACGACACGTGGGGGCATGGCCGGGGCGCATCTCCAAGATCGAAAGACTCCAGTCCTATTACCCGAACCCGACCGGCAAGACTGACGACACGAAGGAGTCGCGTGAAATCAGCGCAGCCTAGGATCCGCGTCCGGATACAGCACCCCGACGAGCCCGACGCATACCCGCTGCATGAATTCCTCGACGAGGATGCAGCAGCAATTCGCGCAGGCGTCAAGTTCCCGTACATTGCCGAGATTATTGACGCCGATGACAAGGTCCTTACTGACATCTCGAACCTGGTAGCAGACCCCGGGCACGAGGGAATCTACATGCAGCCAGCAGATATCGGCGACCCATGGCTGGCGTACTACTCCGCCGACCACTGGACCTCCGAATGCGGAATCCAGGTGGGAGCGCTGGCCAGACAACGGGGCCTGATTTACGCAGTGTTGGGCTTCCATCAAGTCGATCACGAATACGGCGACGAGGGCTACAACACCGGCTACCTCATCTGCCGACCCGCAACCGGCGGCAGACCGCTCCTGGTGTGGGTCGGCAACCTCGTCCCAGTTCTGGAGCTGCCATGAAGAACACCCTTGGCCCCGAAGGCTGGACGGTCGTGCACCGTACGCGTCAACGGCACTACGACGGCCGCTTTTACGGCCAGTTCCTCGGCGTCCGCGAGGGCGACATTGCATCGGAGGAGGCCGGCGACCACCTGGCGGAGCACGCCACATCGCTCGGCAAACACCTCCAGCGGATTGGTGCCCTGTCCATTGCGGTTTTCGCGGACGGGGAGGTTGAGGACTGATGCGCGCGACGTTGCAGACGCTGATGCTCAACCTCCAGCACGCGGCATACCAGTCCACGCCGGGTGCTCCGATCAAGGACTACGGCCCGCAGGGCAAGGGCCCGATGGGCGAGTATCTCCGGCCGACGACCGAGGGCGAGGCCGAGAAGCGCCGCCTCGACTTCGAGCAGCTGTCCGCCGAACTGCCTGAGCGTGATCCCGGCACCTACGCGGCGTGGCTGGCCGATTTCGAGTTCTGGCGGGCGGGCGACTTGAGCGTGCGTATGCCGCGCGTGGACGCCTACGAGAAGCGCGACGAGGACGGTCTGAGGATCTTCCGTGGCCATCGGCTGGTCAACACCCGCGAAACCGCTCCCTGGTTCGACGACGAGGAGCAGAAGGCGTTCGTATGGAAGTGCCGGCGCTGCGGCTTTACCGGGCACGACGGTGACCTCATCGGCGCCCCTCGGTGTGAGTCGGGCGCATGACCTGCAGCGTCTACGTCGGCCCCGAGTGGCCGGACGGCGGGCCCGAGCCCGAACCTCAGAGTCATTTCTACTGCACCAACGGCGAATGCCCCAGCGCATTCGGCGACGGTCAAGGACCCGTTCCCAATACCCGGAAGTACAAGGTGCCTGGCGGGTTCATCTGTGAGCTGTGCGCAGAGGTGCACGACATCGAGGCATCCGCCGAGGCAGCCGCAACTCCCGCCGTGCCCACGGTCTTTCCCTCATAGGAGCGTCATGCGCTGTTCCACCGTCCCCTCCTCCATCTCTCCGGCCGACGACCCATGTACAGGTGAGGCCACCCACATGCTCCTGGGCTCGATGCGCGACGGTGAGACCGGCACGCGAGAGCCGTTCATGGACCCCGTCTGCAGGCCGTGCGGCGAGTCCTTTGCTCGGCGCCCCACGCTCAAGGCCCGACTCGTGCCGCTGCACGTGCACATGACGGAGAGCGCGTTCATCGAGATCATCGAAGGACACCGGCTGGTCAAGGACCCCGACCACGAAGCCCGGTGCTTCGACTGCGGCACGACCGGCAGCCCGACGTGGTTCCGATTTCAGACCAACGGCTGCTCCGGCCGCCCGGAGTTCATCACCATGCTGCACCAGCCGCGCGAAACCTTCCAGGACCCCCTCGACGTGTGGGCCGCGAAATCCGCACGCCTCTGGTGGGACTACGCCGTCGACTACCTCCACATGCACATCGAGGACTGGCGGGTGGTCACCGACGACGCGCAGCACAGCGCCTACTTCATGTTCCGCGACCGCGAGTACGGCCTACGGCACAACCTGCTCGGCCGCCGGTTCGGAGCGGTGAAGTTGCCCAACCGTGGCCGCCCCGAGCCGGAGATCCTCAACCCTGAACTCGACCCCTACGACCAGGCCGTCTTCTACTTCCACGGCCGGATGACGGACTCCGGGGCCGAACCATTCGCCACCTGGACACCCGGCCACACGAACATCACCGCCCGAGAGCTGATCATCCTCTACACCCCCGAGGGCGCGATCAGCGAAGTCCTCCGCGTCCCGGGCCTGTGGCCGTGGGCCGAGACCACCGGCGCCATCTGCGACGCGTTCGGCCCGATCAGCCGCGTCAAGCTCCAGACCCTCATCAACGAGTAGGAGAACAAGGGATGCAACCACACTTCGAATTCGAGCAGGTCGACCCCGACAACGAATACCGCCTGCGCGTGACCCTGCAGAGCACCGGCGAGGCCCTCGGCGTCACCTACAAGACCAAGGGGGCCGGCTGGGTCGCCGAACACGCCGGCCTCACCGGTAGGCAGGGCGCGGTGCACGGCTTCGGCAACGAGCGCCTGGCCGCCGAGTTCCTGTACTGGTTCAAGGCCCCCGAGCAGTCCGACCGCACCAATCCCATCGACAGGCCCCGCCCGCTCAACCCCGAACTGCTCCCGAAGCACGGGGCGCTGGTCTCCCTCGTTCCGATCAACGATGGAGACTTCCTCGTCGACCTCAACACCCGAGGGCTTGGGGCGGGCATCGGCTACCTCGAGCAGCGCGACGACGGCCGGTACGAGGTGAGGGTGCGGCACTCCGCGGTCGGCAGCGCAGATACGCCGGAGACCGGGCTGTGGGCATGCCTCAAGGCCCACACAGGGACCGAGCCCTACAGCAAGATCATCGAGGGCTTCGAGCCGCACGAACATCCCACTCGTACCGCCCCCGGGGACAACTGAAATCTGAAGGTGGTCCCGTGCGCACAGTGAACGTGGGTGCGGTTCCGGTCCGATCCCGGAACGGGGCACCCAGCTATGCGAATTCAATAGAGGAGGGGAATTGGGGTACAACGAGGCGCAACGCGCGAACATGTGTATCGCGTATGCGCGAGAGCAGCTTGCAGCGGCCCGAAAGTGCCGCCTGGCAGCCAACCCGACTGGCGGATGGCAGCCCGCCATGAGACACGCCGAGTACTTCCGTGCGCGCGCCGTAGAACTGCGGCGCACCGCGAAATCCAAGGGACAGGCACCGCGAGCAGGGAAATACACCCACTGCACAAAGTGCGGCAACGGTCTGGCCGTCCCCTCCCACGTCTACGCAGGCGGCTACCCCTGGTGCGACGACTGCGTGGCCCAACACGGGGTGGACGGACTGCGCTGGCCCGGGTTCCCGCTGATCCGTATACGCCTCGACGAGAACGGCGAGCCCGTCCACCAGGCGTGGCAAGCGTGGGACAAGACCTGGGCGCCGATTCCAGGGTTTGCTTCGGCCGGCCGGATCTTCATGGCCAAGCCGTACTCGGAGGGTGGCTACCCCCACGTCGTCACCGAGAGGCAGTTCCGGAACTCCTACGTCGAGGACACGTACGACGGCTACCTCCGCCGCACCTTCGACGTTGAGGGGCCGAACGGAGAGACCGTTCACATCATCACGTGCACCGGCGTGAGCACGGGCAAGATCTTGCGTATCTGCTGGAAGGAAGAGGAGAAGTGAGCAGGGCTCGAACGGTCGAAGTGGTCTGGTACTACCGGGCCCCGCGCGGCGGCATGAGGCAGGACGAGACCGCGGAGCGCAAGACGGACGTGGTCCTCCTGGAGGAGCACGCCGATCAACACAACTCGTCACCGTGGGTGTTCGGCGAGATCCGCGCCAAACTCGCCACGAAGCACTACGAGAACAGGTTTGTGGCCAACAGCATCTTCGCCGACAGCATCACGAGCGTCTGCAACTGTGAGTCGACCGAGGCGTGCGAGTACACCGAGTTCGACGGCCGCCGGTTCAGCCTCAGCGACGGCTCGCGTATCGGCAGCATGACGATCCGCGAGAACGTGCCGAACCCGCACGAGGGCTACCTGAACTCCAGGCTCGGAGCAGAGAACGTCAAGAAGCAGTGGGCCGAGCTGACGCTGGCCGCGATCATCGAGCAGGAGGGGCACCGGTGAGCGACGTGCAGGAGCACCTGGCGAAGATGCTGCGGATCGTCGGCATCGAGAAGATCACCACTCGGAACATCGAGAAGGTGTGGGTCCGCATCCGGATGTGGGAGGGCGCCGTCCGGTGTTCTCGCTGGGACCCTGACGCCGGCGAGCAGCGCTTCACCGCGGTCGAGGAGGTCAGTGAGAACGTCGGCATGGCCGCAGCCGACGGCACGACGAAGCTGACGGACGTGCAGTTCGATAGACAGCTCGCACACAACGTTCGGGTCGAGGCCGAGAAGTCGTACGAGTCCGTAGCCTGCTTCCCCTGAGAGGCCACGATGAACGAGCGAGTGAAGACCGTCGTCGTCAGCTCGGCGGAGTTGCTCACCGCGCCGTGGAGCAGCCTCCACCACATGCCGCTTCCCGCACCGAGCGACTTGGCCCAGGATCTGGTGCGGTCCCACCGCCTGATCGGACGACTACAGCAGGCGCACGAGACAGAAGGCAGTGCGGAAGAGTGGCAGTCCGCGATGAGGATCATCACGGACACAGCCGCGGCACGGGCCAGGACCAGATCCAGCCATACCGAGAAGATCCGGCAGCTCGCTGCCGACAAGAAGTACCTGATCGACAACGGGCTCTGCCAACAGGAGCGGTAGACCCAAGGACACCACAGCAGCTCAGCGGCTCACCGATTCGGGTGGGCCGCTTTTGCTATGCCCGAGAGGAGTCTCAATGACCATTTGCACCCAGGAGACAGGAGAGGCAGCCTCGTGACGGACTCAACCCAGCCACCGCGCCACCCGAACCCGCCCGATCACTGCGACGCATCCTGCGCCGCGAGGTACCCGGCCTCCTCGGCGTCCTAGCCGAGGAGGAGGACTTCCTCGCCATGCGGCGCTACCCCAGCTTCGCCTTCGACGACTACCCGACCTACCTGGCAGCCGTCGAAGACCTCCTCAAGACCCGTACTGCCCAAGGCATGCACACCACTCTCACGCTCTTCGACCCGCAGGAGTACGACGCGTACTGCTCTCAGGCCCATCTCAACCCCGACAGCCCTGCCAGCCGCAGCCGCTTCACCGCCGAGACCGCCCCAATCGGTCCGACCCTCCTCTACGATGGCGAACCCCTGACCGGCGTCCTGTCAGACCTGATCAACGGCGCAGCACGCCAGGCCACCTGGGAGTACTCCTCCACCCTCCTGGCCCGACTCGGCGACTGCGCCTCCTGCGGCACCGACCTCGGCCGCGATGCGTTCGCCCGCGCTACGACACTCCTCACCCGCATTCTCGACACCGCCACCCCCGGCCAACATCACCTGGTGTGCCACATCCGCGCAGCACAGGAATCACTGATCACCGACCTCCAGGCAGACACCGAGACTCACGGGGTCGTCCAGCTCGACGAAAACGAAGCCCTCGAATTCACCACCGTCCTCGCTCTCGGCCTTGCCGCCCGGCCCGGAGCCCTCATCGTCCGCACCGCTACCCCGAACACCCCCGACCGCGTCTACGGCTGGCGCCTGCACGCAGGAATCCCCGAACCCCTTACTCCCGCCGAAGTGTTCGATGGCTACTGCACCGACATCGAGAACGGCGACCCCATACCCCCCGAACCCGACGTCGACTACAACGCACCACCCGAGCTCGGACCACACCACCCCACACCCCAACACCACCACTGACCCACCAGCCGCGCCCCTCCCAGCCCTGAGACCCCTGGGGTGCACCCCGCGCGGTGCACTCCGCTCCACTTCGGCCGGAGAGCAACCGACCACGCTAGAAAGGAACATGCCATGCCCCGCCTCACCTACCCCCGCACCCCGAACGCCATCGCCACCAAGGCCCGCATGACCCTCGGCGCCTACACCGCCGCCCCTGTCTGCGAAGCCGCGTCCGACTTGCACCGCAGCCTCAACGACATGTGGACGTACGCCTTCTTCGCCACCGAGAACGGTGGCGGCCCGGAGTGGGGTGTCCTCCGCGCGGAACTCATGGCCGTCATAGGGGAATTGGCCACCGCCGGGCATGCGCCAGGCAGAGGGCCGCGTCACATCACCGAGTCCACGGCCGTGGTCATCGCGGGGTTCGAGCGCGCTGTGGGGCTCCCGTTCGCCCCCTTCTCCTGTGTCGAGTACGACGGCTTCCGTTTCGCCTCGGTGTCTAGAGCCGGGTGGGTCAGCTCGTTGGCGCAACGTGCTCGAATTGACGGAGGTCCTGCTGGGCGGCTGTGATCGCCTCAGCTTCTGCCAGGAGTTGGTCGCGCACGTCGGGCATCGTGGCAGCCCGTGTATTGGTTGGCTCGTTCACGAGGTGCCTTCGGTAGCCGTCCAAGGTCTTGCTGAGCACTTCGCTGTGCTTCTCCATGAACTCGTTGGCCGTCATGGACCGACTCTAGGAGGTGCCGCAGAATCTGGTTCATCAGCATTACATCGCGTCACCAGTGGACCGCAGACGCAGGTCATTCCCTTCTTTCTCGTAGGCTCAGGTTCGCGGGCGGCCGCACTCGTGTACATAGCGAACCTCACCCGCGGCCGTCCGCACCAGCGGCAAGGACCTGCAGGGGCGCAGAAACCCGACGTCACCATCAACGACGCAGGGCCGAATGGTGCATGGCCACCGTGGTGTAACGGAGCCGCGGTCGAGTTCAATGTGTCCCTCCAGCGGTATTGCGGGGGCGCCGAGGACCGCCTCGCGGGCAAGCCGCCACCGCGGAGGATAGGTCAGCTGCGTGGCAGCGGCGCCTGACCTGCCGACGAGCCCTGCCGTGTCCGGCCAGTCCTGTTGCGCACGAGACATCGCCGACATCACCGATGTGCGCGTAGCCGTGAGTTCCGGCTGAGGTCGTTGCCCGGATCAGCGAGCTGTATCGCACACAGCTTCCGGTCAGTGACTGAACTGGATCGACGCAGTCGATCCGGAAGCAGATCTGCAGACGCATCAGCGTCCCCTCGCCCACGGGCGCGATCGCTTCGTGGGTTCGAATCCCCCACCTGCCGACCCGCCGTATCGCTCGTGCTCCAGGCCCACGGGCATGCGAAAGCGGAGGAGGCATCAGCTGATCGCGCCCGTGGGCGTCCCCAATCCACATCAAGAGAAGAGCGAGACCACCGGGTGACGCTGTGAGGACTCCCGCACCTTATTGCCCCAGGGCCGTTCCTCGTAGGCGCTCTCATCGTCTTCGCAATGGACCTGATACCGCCAGAACAGGCCAGTTAGAAGCCGGACTGCGAGGCATCCGGGCATCACCTCGGAGGTCCAGGTCGGGGGAGTGGCCGGTAGATCAGCGAAGAACGTGAGTCTGATCGGCGAAGCCGATTCGGGACTCGGAATGACAAGGCATTCGATCAGCACATCTGATTCGTGTCAATGGCCTCTCGATCGTCCCCGCTGGCGGCCTCAGGGCATCCCCGCTGGTGGAAGCGTGATCGCCCCACTCGCGGCCAGATAAATTCCCCGCCATCGGTTGGTGTGGATTAGCTGAAGGGCTTCACCCCCTTTCCGGTCGTGGCTTCGGTGAACCGAAACGAATCACCCTGAGTGACCGTGACGTGAGCATGGTGAAGTAGCCGGTCGACGGTCGCGGTGGCCAGGGTCTTGGGCATGATCTCGTCGAATCCGGACGGATGGAGGTTGCTCGAAACCGCGATCGAGCGTCGTTCATATGCGGCATCGACCAGGCGGTAGAAGCCCTCGGCGGCGTCCTCGGAGACGGGCAGCAGGCCGATGTCGTCGACGATGATCAGGTCTGAGCGGACGATTTTCGCGAGGGCCCGGGCGATGGAGTCGTCCGCGCGGTGCCGGCGGACCAGCATTCCCAGGTCCTCGATGGTGAACCAGGCGACGGTCAGGCCGGCTTCGACCGCGGTCTGCCCGAGGGCCTCGGTGAAGTGCGACTTTCCCGTCCCCGACGGTCCACAGATACAAAAATTCTCCCGTCGGCCGACCCATTCCAGACTCTTGAGGGCATCCTGAGTGGCCCGCGGTATGGACGACTTGGTCTCGTGCCAGTCGCCGAAGGTCTTGCCGGTGGGGAACCCGGCCCGCTTGCGGCGAGTGTGCAGGTTGGCGCGGTCGCGGCCGGCTGCTTCCTCGGCCAGCAGGACGCGGACGACCTCGGCGGGATCCCAGCGTTGGGCCTTCGCGGTGGGGATGATGTCGGTCAACGAGCGGCGGATGTGTGGCAGTTTGAGCCGCTTGGTGAGCTCGATGGCCTCGGCGAGCGGGTCGCCGTTCGTGCCTAGAACGGTGCGGATCGGGGTGGCCATCAGAGCTGGTCGCTTTCGTCGTACTCGGAAAGATCAGGAGTGCTCGGGTCGGTGGCGCCGAGGGCGGACCAGGCCGAGGTGCCGGGCTGCAGCGAGTGGGTCTCGCTGCGGCGGACCGGCTCGGTCAGCCCGTGGACGGCCTGGTAGTCGAGGATCGACAAAAGGTCCTTGTCCGCGAAGCGGGAAGTGACCGCGGCGGTGCCGAGTGCCCGGTCAACTTCCGCTATCGAGTAGAGCTTCGAGAGCGCGACGGCCTCGGCCATCTTCGCCTTGATCCGGCGAACCCCGGCCGCCCCGGCCTCGACCAGCCAGCTCGCAGCACCTGGCCCGAGCTGGAGGAACGCAGCCTCCTCGGCGGAGGTCGCCCTCGGAGTGCGGTCCCTTTCCTTGTCCTCGCGCGGCGGGTAGTGGGCATCCTCCAGGACCGGCGAGCCGGGCTCGCCGCGCGGGTGGCGGGCGACCTCGTGGGCCGAGCCGGTCTCGTCGACGGCGGTGACGATCAGCTCGTCGCCGTGGAAACGGGCCCAGACCCGGGTGTCGATCAGCTCGTGCGGGACCGAGTAGCGGACCGCGTCGACCGAGATCGTCGACTCCCAGGTCACCCGGCGGGTGGTGCCGAACGCGGCGGTGAACGGCCGCCTCGGCAGCGGATGCAGACGCTGTTGTTCCTCCGCGAGCCGCTCGACCGGTTTGCGTCGAGTCGCTTTGTGGGTGCGGGAGTTGACCTCTTCGCAGAACTGCCGGCAGGCGGCTTCCAGCTCTCCGAACGTCTTGTATTGCTCGCGCAGATTGACGTCCCGGGGCACCAGATCGGCCTTCGCGATCTTCACCGTGGACTCGGAGCCACCCTTGGTTTCCGGGTCCGCCGGCAGGCACGTACGAATCGTCGTGCCGTAGTGCCTCGCGACCTCGACGATCTCCGGGTTGCGGACCGCGATCCCGGCGACGTGGTCGATCGTGACCGTCTTCTCGTTGTCCGTGAGGACGTAGGCCGGGACCCCGCCGATCCTGCGGAAGGTGGCGTCCAGACATGCTGTGATCGTCGGCAGTGTCTTGTCCCAGATCGGGATGACGACGCGGAAACGGGACCAGGCCACCCATGCGCAGAACAGTGTGGTCTTGCGGCCCTTGATCACCGGCCCGTCGCCGAAGTCGTACTGAATCCAGAGCCCCGGCTCGGTCACCCACGGCCGATAGACCCTGCGAAGACCGGCCCTGAACTGGGCTTTTGCCTCGGCGACCGTGCGGCGGGTGGTGCGTTCCCCGCCGGTGAAGCCCATCGCGGCGATCCTCTTGTGGACCACGTCCGCGCGGATCCGGCCCTGCGAGCGGACCACCAGTTCCTCGATCTTCGGCAGAAAGTCGTCGATCGCCCTCGCCCGGTGACGGCGCTGGTCAGGATGCTGACCGGCCGCCCGCATCTTCACATAACGGGCCACCGTGTGGTGGTCGCACCCGGCCAGCTCGGCCGCGGCACGGTAACTCCCCGTGAGGTCGTACGCCTCAAGGATTTCCATGATCTCCCTGCTGTTCTTCACCCGCTCCAGCGTCGCCGAGCGGGACTACTCGGGGCGAGCGGGGAGAAACCGTGGCCGTACGCGGGGATTCCCGAGGCCACAAAATGCGCCGTATTTGGCCGCCACCGGGGAGCTTACGGAGGCCGCCGTCAGATTCGGAAGAAGCACTGGAAGAGGACATCATCTGATCAGCGAAGCTGATCCGGATGGTGGCATGACAGACAACTGAACATCTCAACAACCCACCCAACTGCGCGCGGACGACGACGTCGATCCGGGCGCTGCGCTGTATTCAAGGAGAACCCGCCATGTCGAACCCGAACAGCACCGCATCCGTCATCGGCCGCCTGGCGAACGACCCGAAGGTCTTCGGGAACAAGGACGGCTCGAAGAAGGTCATGCTCACCGCCTTCGTCGACCGCGGCTACACCGACCGTCAGGGCAACCGCATCTCCGACGCGCTGCCCTTCGAGGCCTTCGTCCGTGCCGAGACTCAGGGCATCGGGCCGTTCGCCCACGTGCACAAGGGTGACCTGGTGGGCCTCAGCTACGAGCCCCGCCTGAACCGCTACACCAAGACCGGTGGCGAGGTCTTCGAGGTCAAGCTTGAGATCCAGAACATCTCCTTCCTGGAGTCCCGCGCCACCACCCAGGCCCGCCTGGCCGAGCGCGTCACCAAGGCCGAGGCCCAGAACCAGAACCTGCAGGCCCAGGCTGCTCCCGTTGCAGCCGCCGCCCCGGCCGTCGCGCACGCCAGTGCTGTGCAGGACGAGCAGCTGCCCTTTCCGACCGCTTGACGATCTGTAGAACTTCACCCCTCCCGGCAGGCCTGGCCGAGTTCACAAAACGGGCCCCCATCACCCTCACCACACGAAGGGCCGCGCGTGCCCAAGTCCCGAGTCCGTATCAACCTCATCGGCAGGCGAGGCAAGTAGCGCACCCCACGAGCCGGGTCGACGCCAACAATGCCGCAGCCGCTTCACCGCAGCCGGGCGGTCCCCCAGGGGTCCGTCCGGCGACGTTCGCGCACAAGGAGTAACGACATGTCAGCACAACTTGCCGCGACCTGGGTCCGGATCAGCGACCAGTGGGTGCGGGCGGACCGCATCGTGGGCGTCCGACTGGAGCCGGCTGCTGGGACCGTGCTGAGCGGCCGGTGGTGGACCGAGGCCCCGAGCCAGCGGCTCCTCGTGTACACGACGCTGCCCGCGGAGGAGGACAGCGGCAAGGGTGTGTGGCAGGAGGCTGCCGTATGCGTGCCGGAGTGCGGCGAGGTGGTCGCCGGGACGCTAATGGACTCCATGAACACCACCAAGTTGCCGGCGGAGGGTGCACGGTACGTGTACCCGGCCCGCACGACGGAGGGGCGGGTCTCGCACTGGCAGGCCAGCACGACCATGCCGCAGGGGCACGCCCTCACCGGCGGACCCAAGGCCGTGCCCGCCATCAGTGGCATGCCCCTTGCTCCCTCCGGGGCGCTGCGCGGCGCCTGAACAACCCTGCGAGGCCAGGCACCAGCAGTTGCGTCACCTTCGAGGAATTCCGGTCAGCCGTAAGGCAGTTGCTCCAACAGGCCCACCACGGACTTCTGTACGGAGCGGTTCGAATCCGCAGTGCGCCTTCTGATCCTCGGCGTGCGCCAGTGGGCACACCGTGCAGACCGGCCACGGAACAGGTTCAATTCCTGAGTGCTGCAGCTGATCCCTGCGGCGCTTCCCTGGAGATCTCCGCGGCTCCGGCTTCCTCAGCACCCCGGTGCACGCTCTGCCTTTGGGCAGCAGCTGTGCCGGGGTGCTGCTTTTTCTTCCTCATGGCTCGCCTTACTCGTCCCGTGAAGGCAGCGGGGGTCAAAGGGATCAGCGGAGCTGATCCGGATCTGACGTTGAAGAACATCCTCGTCACGTCAGGAGCCGAGCCATGAACTGCCCGAACTGCGCCATCGACATGGAGTCGAACGACTACGGCATCTGCGGCAGCAAGAAGGCCGCGAACGTCACGCACACGTGTTCCGAGTGCGGCTACAGCGAGACGCGCTGACCAGGGGCTTCTTCGCCCTGTTTTCCTCCTCACCTCCGCTGCCATCTCCAAGGAGACCACGCCGATGAACACGCTTCTGGCCATGCCCGGCCTACCCATCCTCCTCACCGTCTTCGCCGCGGCCCTCGCGACGATCGGGCTCGCGCTCCTCCTGCCGGACCTGATCGGATGGGGAACGAAGGCCAAGGAACACGGCGACAGGCCCGGCCAACGCGTCTGGCCCGCCGTCGGCAGCTACGCGCCCCTCGCCGAGGCCAGTGATTACCTTGAGTGCAAGTTCGGCGCGGTCCCCGGAAGCATCGGCATCATCGTCGGGCATTCGCGGAACCGCATTGACGACACCGGGGTGTTCGTCCACTGGCTGACGACGGGCAACCTCGTACACCCGGACCTCGCCGACCTTGAGGCCGCACGCATCCACGGCGTGCGCTGTGAGCTCGACGAGCTCGCCTTCTTCGAACCCATGCCGGCGGTCCGGGCCCAGCGCAAGCCACTGACGCAGGAGTACTGATCACCATGAGCTTTCTCAGCCGTATCGGCTTCATCGAGACCGCAGAGCAGGAGCAGGCCCGGCTGGCCCAGGCCCCCAAGAGCTCGATCAACCATTACCTGTCCACCCTGCCCGTGACCATCGAAGGCTGGCCCAAGGACCTGGTCGTCGAGCTGCCCTGGCAGCAGCCGCGCACCGATCAGCCGTACCGCGTCGTCGTGGTGCCGATCGAATTCCGCGAGGACCTCCTGCCCGACGGCGTCGAGGAGAAGTCGCTGCCGCGCAAGCGTCACTCCGGCTCCTGGACCTGCGCCGTGGTGTTCTCCGACCACCCGAGCTACCCGGTCGGCGGCTACCGCATCGTCGTCACGGCCGCCGAGCTGGCCCGCGGCCAGAGGATCGACCTCGCCGAGGTGCCGGCCCAGGTCTGACCCACGAGCGCAACGCATCCGCACCGTCACCCCCGCAGGGATCACGCCGTGCGGGGGCTCCTCGCCTTCGTGGCGCTGCGTTCTGTGCCTGACCCCACGCCCCTGAACGCCACCCCACAGAAAGCGAGTTCGGGTATGTCCACTGTCAGTGAAGAGCAGAAGATCGACGCCGTCCGCCGGCTGGGCGTGATGTCCGAGCGGCACCCGGAGCTGAAGCGTCGCTTGGCGGACTCCCAGCTCGAACTCGCTGCCGTCATTCTCACCATGGACGCCGTCGACGAGCGCATCCAGGCGGGGGAGGCGATCCACTCCCTCCAGGAGCAGGCCGCCGTCGAACAAGCCAGGGATGCACATGCTCAGGCCCTGGCGGACCTCCTGCGAGGCGAGCACTGAGCCGCACTGGCTCGTCCCCACAACCATCACCGAACCGCACATAGGAGGCCCCGTCATGCCCGATGCGCCCGAATACACGCCCCGCAGCATCTACATGCTGGAACCACACGCTGAATATGTGACTGCCGGGAACGGATACATTGCGATCGAGGCCATCGCCGAGCGCGTCTACGGCAAGCCGTACAGCTCGCTGCGCGGATGCCAGCGGGACGACGAACACATCGGCAATGACAGCGTGAAGCTCTACGAGCTCGCCTCCGACGGGGACTACCTGCAGGCACTCAGCGACCTCGACGACGCCAAGATCTACCTGGGCTGGGACTCCCGCACCGGCGAGAGCGCGTTCAAGACCGGCATGACGGAGCTGGTCTACTGGCTGAGCATCCGCGTCGCCGACGAAATCAGCACAGCCACCGTCGAAGCGAACCCACCGGCGACGCAAGACCTTGAAAACGTAGTGTTCGAGAACCGGGTCTTCGCCGATCGCGCCTTCTCGCCGTCGCTACGGCTAGTCCTGGCCGATCTGATCCGCCGCGGCGAACTGCCGCGCGGCGACTACCTGTTCCGGCACTGGTGGTGACCGAAGCGGAACGAAGGCCGGAACCATCGCTCAGTCTCAGACATCCGTCTTCGACGTTGCTGAGTACTTCCCGCAGAAGCACGCTGCGGCCGAGCCCGACCGGCCGGCGATGACCGCGATGAAGCTCCAAAAGCTCGACTACTACTGCCAAGCCTGGCACCTCGCCTGGGAGGGCAGAGCCTTCTTCCCGGAAGCGATCCAGGCCTGGGCCTCCGAGCCCGTCTGACCTGAAGATGTAAGAGGTACATCATGACTTCCTGGCCCCACGACCTGAGCAAGACATCCCCTGCCGCCGCCGAGCGCACCGGCGCGATCCTCAAAGCCGCGCTGACCGCGCACGGTGTCACCTTCCGCGTGGTCAAGCCCTGGCATTGCCTGCCCAGCGCCTCCCTAGTGACCACCGCCCCAGGCCAGCCGAACGTGTGGATCGACGCGCACTCCCACACCGACCGCCCCGCCGTGTCCGGCTACGACGTGCCACTGGCCGGACTGTTCGGCATCAGCGCTGTGATCACCGACGATTTCAACACCCGTCACGTGCACTGCGACTTCACCGAGACGCCCGCCAACATCGCCGCCACGGCCGCCGCCGACGCCATGGCATCGGCCGTCGCCGCCCACCTGGCGGCCTATCCGTCCCTGGCCGGCGCGCAGTGGGTCACCATCGCATCGCACCCGGCCAGCCGCACCGAATACCGGGAAGTCGTCACGGCACACGGCACGTGGGCGCACGCATCCTCTCCCACTGGCTACACCACCGGCCCCAGCTTGGACACCGCCAAAGTCTGGGACGCCTACCAGCGGCACGTGACAGGAGGTCCCCCCGCCGGCCGACCGACTGGCGTGCGACCCAACTCCTGGGAGGACCACGGAAGATGAGCACCATCGCCGAGACCAGCACCTGTCTGCACTGCGCCCACGAAATCGAGTACATCGAGGCCGACGGACAGGGTGCCTGGTACGACTCGTCCAACAGGACCGCGTGCATGGACGGTGAACAGCCGCACGCCCCGGAGCCGCTGTGCGGCTCGTGCCAGGACTACGGCCTCATCGAGATCCGCCATGCGTCCACGGACGGCCTGATCGGGCACCGCCCGTGCGGCGACCCCACGTGCAGCGACCGGCGAGAAAAGGAAGCAAAGCGGGCGGCCGAGAAGCACACCGGCGAAATGGTGATCGGGTCCGAGGAGTTCGGCCCGCAGGTGTGCGCGCAATGCGGCTGGGGCGGCTACACACCCGTCCCCGGCCTGCACACCCAAGGCCGGCCGGTCTACGTGTGCACCGCCACCGGCTGCGGCCACAGGGCCGACGTCTCCACGTTCGAGATGGGCGAGGGTGAGCGCCTGGCCGTACACGACGACCGCCTCTACCTCGTCCGCCCCTACAACGGCGCCCCGTTCTGAGCACCAGCTCCCGCCGCAGACGGCTGCCGTCTGATCGGGCCGGGGAGCACTCAGACCCACCAGCCAGCAACCTCCGGGAGGAACCCCGCATGTCCCACAACTTCGACACCCCTTCGCCCGCCGGCGGCGAGCGTTCCCAGGTGCTGGCAACCATGACCGAGCGGCTGGAGCGGATGCGTGCGGGCCGACTCGCCGCCCTGCCGACCGTCGCGGAAATCCGGATGGCGTACCCGCTCGCCGGCGGGGGCGCCACGCTGCGGCTCATGACCGCAGAGGGCAGCACGGCGGAACGCCACATGATCCCGCTCACGGAGAGAGGCGCGGCCGGGCGGGAGAACGACCCCGCAGGGATCTACCTGGACACCATCACCGTCGGCGCGAACACAGAGGGACTCAAGACCGCCGCCGAGTGGCACCTGACGCGGCTCGGCTTCAACTACGTGCCCAGCCTGGCCTGGACGCCGCACACCGACAGCGCGAGCAGTGAGGCACAGTGGAAGGAATGGGCGCCGATGCTGCCCAAAGGGCACCGGTGGCCGCACACGGTGCGCGTCGCCATCGAGGCGACGGCCGAACACCGCGCCTACATCGACCGCGCGTACGGTCCCGCGCCGGAACTGCCGGACCTTCCGGCCGGCGTGAGCGCGCACCCGTCCAGCCCGCGCTCCTGGCGGATCTGCTATGCCAACCGCCGGTTCTGGCAGCTCTCCTACCGACCCCGGATGGGCGGTGACGTGTGGACTCTGTACGCCGACCAGGCCCGTACCAAGTTCCTCGCCAGCGCCGCGAGCCCCGGAGAACTCCTCGCCACCGTCCCCGCCCGTGACGCCGAAGCGTCCGAGCAGGCCGCCGCCCGCAAGGGCTACTGACGGCACAGCCGCGCAGCGCGGCCCCGGAGCGACAGGCTGCGAGTCCAACACGCGTACCACACATCCACATTGAGAGAAGAGAGGATTCACCGTGCAGACCACTGCTCTCGACCGCGCCGGAAAGACGTTCGTTGACATCACCGTGACCACCACTACTCGGTACCCGATGACCAGGCACCGATGGGCAGTGCTCGGCGACCTGGCCCGCGCGCCCTACCGCGGATTCTGCACCAGAACGCTGAACACCTGCCGCGACCTCGTCAGGTCCGGGCTCGCCGCGTACACCGAAGACGGGAACGGCTACAGGATCACCGATGTGGGCCGGAGCGCGTGGACCGTCCACGCCGTGACGGCACAGACCCGCGACGCAATCAACCAGGGCGCCGAGGCTGCCGCCGCCGCAGAGGCCTCGCACCACTGCACTCTGCCGCCGAACCGGTTCCTCCCCTGCGGCTGCTGTCCGCACCAGGTCTGCAAGGACTGTGAGCGCTGCGCCCACACGTGCGAGTGCCGTACCGGCGGAACCCCCGCCCAGCCCGCAGGGGCGGCTGCCGGTGAGCTGTGCCCCAACGGCCAGCCCCGCCTGGAGTGTTCCGAGAGCGACCCGTGCGAGCCCTGCTGGCAGGACCAGCAGCCGGAGGGCGACGTGATCGAGGCCAGCATGGGCTTGCGCTGAACCCCGCCCCCACGGCGGGGCTTGAACAAAGGTCTGCTCCAGCAGGCCAGCGCGGGTAGCGGGGCCGCCTTCGAAACGTCTCTTCCCTTTCCTGGGAACGCCGAGCCTGATCACCACACGGCGCCCTCTGCAGCGATGGACAAGCATGCGGCTGATGAAGACGAGTTTGGGCGCCCGCGGTCATCCTGATCTCGCTGGCTCCCTTTCACCCCGGTAGGACAGGATGAACTCCATGACCGAGCGCCACGCCACCGTCGCCGACCTCCCCGGCTGGGACATCGTCGACACCGTACTCAGCCTGAGCGAGCGCCCGGGGGCACACGGTTGGCTATGGCTGGACGACCCCACTCGACCTTGAGAGAAGCCCCAGCCGCTCGGCCGTGACCTCGAGGGCAGGCTTTTCGTGGACAGTTTTAGCACCTTCGCTGAGCGGATCTCCAAGAGTGCTGTGGAGATGGGTTACATGGCTCTCCTGATCGGGGTCGAGGACGGCGTAGCCCTCTGGCTGCCGGGCAAGGCGTATCACCACATCAAACCCATCGACCCTAACGCTGTCGGCGAGCAGCCTGATGTGCCGCGCTGGATGCCGATCCGAGAATTCCTGAAGGAGGCACCTGCCCAGAGCATGCAGAACCTAGCCCCTTGACCCTGCGTCATGCGATGGTCCTGGCCCCCGCCTACTGGGACTGAGTCAGATTGCTGCACGGAGACTTACGTGCACGCCTCGTTCAAGCCCCCCCACGGCCTGCGCCGACCCGCGGTGGCGGAGCTGTTGGCCTGCTCTCGCAGGACGAGCTCGGTGCGCCACGCCGGGGTGCACCGAGCCGCAAGGACGGCGCCGTAACGCCCCCGCCCCTGGTGCAGGTCGATCCGAACGGCCAGCCGCCCGCCGGTTCCTTGAACTCCGCAGGACCCCCGCCTGCTGAGCATCATGCTCGCTGGGCAGGGGTCTCTCTTTGTCTGATCAGCGGAGCTGATCCGGTCTGGTCTTCGAAAGATCACGTCCAGCGCCAGGAGTACAGCCATGAGCCAGCCCCTCGAACCCACTGATCCCCGACGGACGGAGCACAAGCGCTGCGACTGCGTTCCGGACCTGGGGCCCGCGCACTGCCACCTGTGCTCCGAGATGACGGGGCGAGACGAGGTCTACCCGGGACCGCACTGTCCGACGCACGCCGTCGAGGCCGCCAAGGTCGCCTTCGAGGTGGCGGCGGGCTACGAGCACGCTGCGCCGGTGGTCCTGCACGCCAGCGAGTTCGCTGATGTTCATGGCGCAGTGAGCGCCGCGTTGCACGCACGTTCAGAGCAGATGCCGGGGATGCCGCGGCACACGGTGCCCATCGCGGCGAGCTACAGCATCCGTGGCGCACACGCGGAGCTCGACGACGTGAGGTTCCCGTCTGCTGCCAGCGTCACCACCGCCGTGATCACCATCCGCACGGCCTACCCGATCGACCGGCTGACGCTGATTCCCGTGATCAGCCAGATCTCCCATGAAGTCGAGAGCGCAGCCGAGGGGCAGAACGACGCCTACGTCGCAGAGAAGATCTACATCATCGAGGAAGGACCCAGCGCATGAACGCCACCACCAGGACCGCGGGTTCGACGTGGCGCGACCGCGCCGCCAAGACGATCGGCCGGGTCCTGCTCACCCTCATGGTCGTGACGAACGTGATCGTCATCGCACCGGCGGCAGTTTTCTGTGTCATGACCGGTCGGTACACGCCGATCATCATCAGCATGGCCTTCAGCGGCGTGTACTGGTGGATCCTCCTGCATGCCCTTCGGGCTCTTGCCGAGAAGCACCGCGCGAAGAAGGCGCTCATGGGCGCGACCCAGAACTGAAACCGCAGTCCAGATCCGATCCGAAAGAAGCACAGCGCCATGAGCACCAGCACCATCAACACGAATGATCTTGCAAACCTTCAGGTCGGCGACAAGGTCGTCGTCAAGAACAGCCTCGACGAGAACACCGGGAAGACCGTCTGCACGGCCGTAGTCCTCGACCGACGCGACGTCCCCGCCATACCCGGCTGGGGAGGTCGGGAGGAAAGGACCTTGGTCCGACTGGGCAGCGGGTTCTGGTACGACCTGGCCACCGGGTTTCAGGACGACTCGGGCGCCACACGCATCGAACGCTGTGCCTGACACCCACCCTGAACGCCGAAGATCCCCGCGGAGCGCATGGCTCCGCGGGGATCTTCTTTTTTTCGCCGGCGGCCGACGGTGCTTCTACTTCTCCAACTTCTGGCGGTGCTCGTACTCGGCAGCGGTCCCGTTTCGTGAGCGCCCGGGTCCCGCCGGCCACTGTGCGGGTGTTGGACACTGGAAGGTGTCCCGGCGGGGGACTGCTTTAGCCGATGCTGCCGGGACAGGACATCCTCCCGCCTATAGAGCCGTGCTTGCTGAGGGATCCTTCGGGGGTACAGGAAGGTTGGGCGGACCGAGGCCGCCGCATACTGACCTTGGGGGAATTGTGATGCGGGATGCAGCTCCGGGCTCAGGGCTCAGGCGAGCCCGTCTTGCCCGCAATTGGACGCTCAAGCAGGCTGCCGACGCGGTGAACGAGATCGCTGGCGGCTCGGCGGATGCGAGCCTCTATAGCGCTTGGGAGTCGGGCCGAAAGCGCACCGGGTTGCCGAACCGCCGTGCCTGCTCTCAGGTGTTCAGGGAGCCGACCGAGGTGTTGTTCGCGCATCAGGACGGCCGGGACAGTGCCAGCGTGCTGGAGGCGGCGGGCACGGCGGTGGTGGTACGGGTCCTGACCCGGTACACCGACCTGCTTGAGGCGATGCTCACCGTGGTCTCGGAGGCCCGCGAGTATCTGGTGGTCACCGGGTCCCGGAGCCGGGAGAAGACATATCTGGCTGCAATCGAGACAGCCGTGGCGCAGCAGCCGGACCTGCTGCATTTTCGTGTGCTGTACGGGCCGCCTCGGCATCAGGCGCTGTCCGAACATCTGGTGCGGCTGCTGGAGTTAAGGGACCCGAGCGAGCGGCGCAACGGCGTGAAGACCTTACACATCGGCATCGTGGAGCCGGAGGCTGCGATGGAGCGCCACTTCGTCGCCTCGGAGTCCGCAGCCGTCGTGCCGCTGCCAAGTCTGAATGGCTCCGAGGGCTTCGACTGCGGGGTGCTGTTGGGGCGGGAGGCCGCGGTGGGGTTGGTGCAGCATGGCCGGGAGGCGTCTGCCTCTGCACGGCCGGTTGAGACACTGCAGGCCGTACGCGCACTGCCAGTTCGGCACAGTGGACCGGGGCGAGGAGAAGCGTGACAGAAGACCTGGTGGCCCACGCCACCCAGCAAACAGCATCCGTGGTTGAGCTGGCCCAGGAGCTGATCAGGCGGCCCAGCCGTGGCGGCATCGACGAGTACGGGCCGGTGCTCACCGTGCTGGAGGACTGGCTTGCTGGACGTGGTGTGCCACACCGGCGCCTGTACGACGATGACGACCAACTCGTCGGTCTCCTGGTGGAGATCGCCGGAGGGCGGCCGGGGCCCTGGTGGACCTTGGACGCCTGCTTGGATACGGCCTCGTTCGGCGACGACACTGCATGGACGTTCTCGCCCACGTCCGGTGACGTACAGGAGGGTTGGTTGCTCGGCCGAGGGTCAGCCGACTCGAAGCTTGCTGCCTCGATGTTCTGCCACATCGCTGCCGACCTGCAGGCGCAGGCCGCAGACCTGCGCGGAGGGCTGGCGGTCCTCCTGGACGTCGACGAACACACCGGTCACTTCGGGGGCGCTCGCGCCTACCTCGGCGACCCGCAAGCGCACCATCCGGCCGGAGTGATGATCGGCTACCCCGGAATGGACGAAGTCGTGGTCGGCGGCCGCGGCTTGTGGCGGGCGACCATCGCGGTGCATGCCCCCTCCGGCCACTCCGGCTCCAGCCGCAAGGTGACGAGCGCCATCACGCGGGCCGCGCGGCTGGTCCAGCTCCTCGACGCCGCCGACCTGCCAGGCTCCCCGGAGCAGGGCGGCTTCCCGCTGCCGCCGAAGGTATCGGTGACGGCCTTCCACGGAGGACAGGGATTCTCGGTCTCCCCGGACCGTGTCGACCTCAACCTCGACATCCGTACGACACCATCCTTCGACGCGCAGGACGCCGAGACCCTGCTCCGCAAGGCCATCGCCGAGCTCGACGCGGAACTGCCCGGGCCCCAGGACATCGACGTCGACATCGTCGAGTCCTGGCCGCCGTTCCAACTGCAGCCCGACGAGCAGCCTGCGGCCGCCCTGATCCAGGCCGCCGCATCCCTTGGGGTATCCGTGCGGTCCAAGGTGGCCGGGCCGTCGAACATCGGCAACCTCCTTGCCGGTGAAGGTGAGATCCCGACGACCGCCGGCTTCGGGGTGCCTTACGAGGGCCTGCACGGCATCGACGAGCGTGCGCACCTGGCCGAACTCCCCACGGTCCATGCGATCTACCATCAGACCGTTCTCAGGCTGCTCGATGCCCCCTGAGCTGGGCGGGTCCCAGCTGGATACCACCTGAGTACCACCGCAGGTCCCACCAACGCCCCATTTCCAGATCTTTCCAGGGCTCTTGATGCGGCGCTGTCATGAAGGAGGCCCAGAGGCCGCACGGGCGAGAGCGCCCCCGTGCGGCCGGCCGGGGCCGCCGACGGCATGGAGGGCTCTGTGTCCGAGATCCGCGCACTGCAGCCGAACGCGACGATCGCCCGCCTTCTGCTGGGAGCCCATCTCGAGCGTCTGCGCCTGTCCCGGGGCCTGACCCAGAAGGCGGTCGCGGACCGCGTGTACATCAGCGTTTCCAAGCTGTGCCGGATCGAGGCGGGATGCCACCGCTCGGCCATCGAGGACGTTCAGCGACTGGCCCACCTCTACGAAGCCTCCGATGATGTGGGGGAGTTGTTGCTGAGCCGCGCTGTGGCCGCGCAGGGCCGAGGTACCTATCACTCCTTCGCGGACGTCGCCGATGCGGCGCTGCGCGACTACCTGGATGTGGAGGCGGCCGGGCTGACCTTCATCTACGCCCCGCACGTCATCCCCGCCGTCCTGCGCACACGCTGCTACGCCCGGGAACTACTCGGTGAGGTGAGCGAGCAGGAGGCAGACCGCCGGCTGTGGCTGCTGAGCCTGCGCCAACAGCGGTTCTTCCGTGCACGGAAGGCTCCGGTTCGGATTCTGCTCGGCGAGCTGGCGCATGACGGTCGGATCGGCGACGCCTCGGTGATGCGCGAGCAGTGGGCCCACCTCAAGGCAGCTGCGGTAGACCTTCGGGTGTTGCCCGCCCGCCAGGCGGCCCGGTCCTACGCACTCGGCGCGTTCTCTAAGGCCGTCCTCGGGAACAACGAAATGACCGTGACGTGCGCAGAGCACCCCTCCGGTGAGCTGCGGCTGAGGCCGGACAGCCACGAGCGCGCCACCGCACAGTTCGAGGTGCTTTGGCAGCGCGCCGGACGTGGGTCGTTGCGTGTTGCGGCCTGACCAGCGAGCTCGGCGGGCGGGCCGGTAAGTCAGCTGGAATCCGCGATGAGGACCGTCCGGTGCTCGTCAGCGCGGACGGGAGCGACCTGCCAGGCCAGCCAGCCCGGCAGCACCGCGAGCAGCCCGACGCGGGTGGGCAGCGTCAGCGGCCTACCCCATGGGAGGCCGGGCAGACCGACGTTGGCGGCGCCGGACCGGGGATCATGGACGATCACCGCCCCCGAATGATGGGATGCGCCTTCGGGGTGGGATTCAAGTACGAGGAGCGTGCACCAGGTGCCGCTGCCGTGGCGGAGCCCGGCATGGAATCCGCCCTCCCACCGCTCGATGTGGCTCTTGAAGCCAAGCCGGTGCCCGGGATGCTCGGTGGGCAGCAGGTCGGGCAGGAGTTCCGGGTTGGCGGCGATGCGGGACAGGCCTGCTGCGTTGAGCTGGGCGATGTGTACGGAGGTCGGCCACAGGCCGGTGATGGGCATGGACTCTCCCGGTACGGATGCAAGGGACGGACGGGTCAAGCGGGATCGCGGAAGCCGACGTTGAAGGCGATCACGATTCGTTCGGTGTCGCCCTGATAGGGGGTGACCCAGTGCCGCAGCCAGGCCGGGAACGCGACGAGCAGACCGGGGACCGGCGTGACGGTGTGCAGGGGGCTGCGGTCGAGTTCGCGGGCGGCGGCCGCGGGGCGCGGGTCGACGAACTGCAGCAGCCCGGTGTCCTTCTCCATCCGTCCGGTGGAGACGTAGAAGACGCCGGACCAGGCGGCGTCGTGGTGGCTGTGGAGCATGTGGAGGCCCTCAGGCCGGTAGACGACCGCCCAGGCCTCGGCGACCATCGCGGCCGCCTGGCCGTCGGAGTCCTGCCCGGTGCCGGCGTGCGCGTTGAGGGCGTCGGCGGCGTCCAGGATCCAGCCGCGCAGCTGACTGATCGCGGGGTGGTCCCAGCGCAGCAGATCCGAGCTGGTCTTGTCCGCGTTCAGCACGCCCACCGCGGAATTGGGTGCCGTCCTGGTGCGGTCCATGACCAGGTCGCGCAGCGCAGCGTTGACCTGTGGATCGGGGTTGATGTTCTGGGTGTAGAGCGGGGTCTCCCACAAGGCGGCGTGGTCGAGTACGTCGGACGTGGTCATGCGGAGGCCTCCAACAGCCGTTCGGCCAGGGCGTGCCCGTCCGCGGTCAGGCACGGGCGGATCTCGTCCAGCAGGGCGCGGCAGCCGCTCAGATAGCCGGCCAAGTCATCGAGCCGTCGGGTACGGACAGACGGAGGGACGTCCAGGTGCTGCCACAGGCGCTGCAGCCCCGTGGCCACGTGGGTCGCGCCGAGGACCTCGCCCGGGCTCCGGTTCCCGGTGCCCGAGGGCAGGGTGAAGCGATCCGTGCAGCCGTCGTGGTGCAGTGCGGCAAGCTCTTCGCACAGGTAGAGCCACTGGTGGAAGTGTTCGTGGAGGACCTGCTCGGCCAGGACCGGCATGGTGGCGAAGGCCCGCCCGGAGAGCAGGACGTGTTGGGGCCAGGCGAAGCTGGAGGCGCTGATACCGCGCCGCTCGGCCGGCATGCTCACGTAGCGGACCGGAAGGGCGGACAGGAGCGGTGCCCAGCCCGGCTCAGCCCGGATGATCGACTCCATTGCCTCGTCCACCTGTTGTTGCTGCTCGGGGGCTAGCGGGCCGCCGGGCAGCGAACGGGGATGGTCGAGGGCACGGATACGCAGCGCTTCCCCGGGGTTGAGGACTTCGGCGAGGTGGGCTGGTGCCGGGCGGGCAGTAAGTGGGCCGTCGCGGCGGGTCAGGCGCAGGCACGCCACGGTCGTCAGCAGGCGCTGTCGGTCGAGGCCGGGGTCGACGAAGGGCCAGCCGCCGCAGTGCCGGGGTACGACAGGGATGACATCGGTGGTGGTGTCCATGGGTGCTCCGTGAGGTAGTCGCGCAGATCGCGAGTCTTGATACGCAGTTGGGGCAGCAGGGGAAGCCGTTCGCGGACCGCCGCGGCCGCGCTGGAGCCGGCGACATCGGCGACCGACTGGCAGAAGGCGGGCAGGGTGCGTTCCCCGAACCAGACCGCTCCCAGATCCACGATCACCGCGGTGGCCTCGTCCGCGTCAAGGACCCCGGCCACGGTCAGGTGGTCGGCGAAGGCCCTCAGATCAACCAGGGCTTCGGAGACCGGCCGGTAGTCGGGTGCGGGGCCGTGCAGCAACGCGACCTCGTCATCGGGCGCCCCGGTGGCGGTCAAGTACTCGAAGGCTCGGCCGTATCCGTGCATCCCGTACCCGCGGAGTTCGACCGCGCGCAGCGCGCCGATCGAACCCAGGCCCGTGACGTGCCATCCGGCCGCGAGGGCGTCGAGGAGTTCACGGTGGCCGACGGCCGGGACGTCGTCGTACCGCCCGTCGACCAAGGCGATGCGCCCGGGCGGCCCTGCTGTGACAAGGGCGTGGATGCTGCCGCGGCGGGCCGGCGGATGCACACGGACACGCCACTGCCCGAGTAGCCGAGCTGGCAGACCGTGGGCGGTGGGCCCGACGAACACCTCCACACAGGGATCCGGGCCGGGGGAGTTGGGGTTCATGGGGTGCTCCGTGCGTGCGCCGCCAGGCGGGGCCCGAACCGGCGGGTATGGGGGGTGAAGTGCTCGGCACCGGCGACCACCACCCGCACAACGTGCAACGGCGCGGCCAGCGGCGGGAAGTCATGAACCCCGACCGGCCCGAGTCCCGCAGCCTCCGTCGAACCCAGCAAGCCGTCGAGCAGCGCCTGCGACGACACCGGCTCCCGGACAACACCAGCAGGAAAGGCCGCGGTTAGGGCCGGGCGGGCGTAGCGGTCGAGCAGCCGCCGCCGGAAGTCGTTGCGCTGCCGGGGCGGCATGACGGTGAAGGCGGCGTAGTGCTCAGGCAGGTCGTGCCGGGAGCCCTGGATGAAGGTGAGACGAGACTGGGCGGCCTCCGACAGGGCTCGCACCGCGGCGATCTCGGGCAGCGGGTGGAACCCGTAGCCGCCGTTGCAGTACAGCGGATGGGCCCGGTCCGGGTCGTCGACCAGGGCGGCCATGTAGTGCCCGCCGTGCGCGGGCAGCCAGCGCAGCCACACCCCGAGCCCGGCCGCGCGGATCCGTGCGTACAGCTCGGCAGGGCCTGCGGGCAGTGTGGAGGGGGCGACGAGGGCTGAGGTGTCGGCCACGCTCATCAGCGAGGTGACATCGCGCTCCAGGACCTCGCACAGCCCGTGAAGTACCGCTTCGGTCCGGGTGTTGCCCGAGGCGAGCCCAGTGGTGGTCGACCCGAGCAATCCAGTGGTGGCCTCGGTAGGGCAGGGGGTGAGGACAAGTTCGGCGGGCGCGGCGAACTCCCGCCCGTCCCCGGCCGCATCCGCCACCGTGATCCACGGCAGCGGTCGATCAACGTCGATCGCAACTTCGAGGCGCGGACACCAGGAACCGAGGCGGGGGCCGCCCTCGTCGGCGACCTCGCGAGCCGAAGCCCAGCGCACTGGTGTGGTGGAGGCGCACTGCTGGGCCACGGCCTGTTCGATGGCCTCCATCAGCGCGCCGGTGCGTGCTTCATCCCGGTGACGGCCTTTGCCTGCGGTCACCACCACCAGGGCGGCCTCGGGGCGGACCGCGGCCGCCACCGGGATGCCGATCCGGTCCAGCCACGTCACGTCCGTCACCCGTGTCACCCCGAGCCGGCGGGCCACCGGCCACGCCCGCGCGTACGTCTCGGCAGCCGGGCAGGAGCGCACGCTGGAGCTCAACAGCATGACCGCACCGCCGCAGCCGACGGCGTCGACGTCCAGGTCGGCAACACCGGGAGCGGGCGCAGCGGGACCTCGGCGAAGTACGGGTGTCCGGCGAGCAGCGTGTCATCGAGGTTGGGCAGCAGGATGCCGGTTCCGCTGCGCCGCCCGGTCTGCAGACACGGAAACGGGTAGTCGGCCTCTGGGTCGGCGACAAACATCCGCTCCAAGTGGGGCAGTGCCTTGGCGACCAGCTGCGGCCCGCACACCACGCCCTCGTACGAGTCGAAGCCGAACCGGGGGTGCCCGATGTCGAAGTCGTCGACGACCACCACTGCCGCACGCTGCTCAAGCACACCCAGTTCGGCGCGCAGCGGCCAGACAGAACTCCAGTGTGCGTCCAGGAACACCAGCGGCCGTTCCATGCCCGCCATCAAGTCCTTCAGGAGGAGCGCTGAATCCCCGCACCGGACCTCGGCGTTGGAGCGTCCCGCGAGCCGGCGGCGGGTGAACGCCGCCCGGCCCGGGTCCAGGTCGCAGCTGCGCACCGGCAGAGCGGGATAGGCCCGGGACAGGTAGTCAGTGGTGTCCCCGAGGTGACAGCCGCTCTCCACGATCCCGTCGCAGCCGAACATGGACAGCAGCACGTGGAGTTGGCATGCGGTGGTGATGTCGAAGCCGAGCGGCCCCCCGCCGCCAGCGAGCCGGTCCAGGTGGCCGGCGCGCGCAGTGGTGTAAAACGCGGCCAGCAGATGCTGTGCTTCGGGGCCGGTGTCGATGAGCGGGTGTGCGGTGCGCGATGCGGGCATGGGCGCGCCCTTCCGTTCCGTCGGCCGCCCGGCCGCCGCCGGGCACGTCCCGAGCGTCCCCCGCAAGCCCCGTGCAGCGGGAGACGCGACGGCCACGCTGCAATTGCACGTCCGCCCGTCAAAAGCCCCCATATCCCGCCGTACCAGGGGGAATTGTTGCTGGGCGGGTGGTCCCCGCCGGGCCTACGGTCACACCATCCACCCCCACCCTGACCGGGAGGCAGGCATGGACCCCACCGCAGTGACCCGCTTCACCACCCCCGAGGAACGGGCGAACATCGCCGGGATCACACTCAACGACGACGACATCGAGCACGTCCTGAGCCTGGTCTCCAAAGGCCTCGTCGGAGCCGCGGCGATGCACGAGGGAGCTGTCCAGGAAGATATGGCCCTGTCCGCCAGGGTCACCATCGAGCTCACCCGCGGCGGCATCGACGACGGTGAAGGCAACGTCAGCGACCTGACCGGCACCGAGGAAGTCACCGGGACGATCCGCGCGCAGAAGATCTTCCTCGACCCCACCAAAGCCCCCGCGACCGACCACTGACGGACCTGGCTGCTGCCCGGTCCCAGGATCGCCCCTGGGACCGGGCAGCAGCCGTCGACGACTCGGGAGACCTCCTCGTGAACGAGTACCTCGACCAGCAGGCCCGGCTGTGGAACCAGTGGGCGCCGCACTACGACGCGGAACACCACGACCGCGACCCCGCCCCCGCCGCCGACTTCCTCGCCTCCCTCGCCGGCGCCGGGCCTGCGCTGGAACTCGCCGTCGGCACCGGCCGCATCGCCCTGCCCCTGGCCCGCCACGGGGTCACCGTCACCGGCATCGACGCCTCCCCGGACATGATCAAAGAACTGGAAGCCAACCGCGGCGACGCCCCCATTGAGGCGTACACCGGCGACATGGCCGAACTCGACACCGGCGACCAGCAATTCGCGCTGATCTACGTGGCCTTCTCCAGCTTCTTCTTCCTCATGACCCAGCAGCGCCAGGCCCAATGCCTCGCCCGGGCCGCCAAAGCCCTCGCGCCCGGCGGGCACTTCGTGATCGAGGCGACCATCCCGCGCGCACCCGGGCTGCTCGCCGGGCGCCAGCAGCTCGCCATCCGCGACCTCACCGACACCCACCTCAGCCTGTCGGCAACCACCCACGACCCGGTCACCCAGGTCTTCACGTTCCAGGAGCTCCGCTTCGACGCCCAGGGCATGCGGCTGCTGCCCGTCGTCATGCGCTATGTCCACCTCTCTGAGCTGGACCTCCTCGCGACCGCCGCCGGTCTCACCCTCACTGACCGGTACGCCGACTGGCACCGCCAACCGATCACCGCCTCAGCCACGCAGCACATCTCCGTCTACACCCGTACCGGAGCCAGGTGATGGCCACGCACACACAGGCAGGCTGGCAGGCCCGGGGCGCCGGCCAGGACATGTGGCCCACCCCTATCTACCTGCGCACCACCCCCACCGGAGAGGACACTGAGGCCCTGGCCGATCAGATCCTGGCGCGTGAGGCAGCCGATCCCTCGATCACGCTCGGTGCCGCGCACGCCCGCAAGTCCGCCTCCGATCTGCTGACCTGGCCGCTGCCCGCCATCACCGCCCTGAACGGCTGGATCCGTGACGCCGCACTCGCCGTCACCCAGGCCGGACCCGACACGCGACTGAGCGCCGAGGCCTGGGCCGTCCACTACCAACTTGGCGGGTATCACGAAGTGCACGCCCACCACGACAGCGCCGTCTCCGGCGTCTACTACCTGCGCACCACCGAAGCGACCGAAGCGACCGGCGCGCTCGAACTCCACGACCCGCGCCCCGCCCGGGCCGCGACCGCACCCGCTGACGTTGCCGCCCTGCACGCCGTGGTCCCGCACGCCGGACTGCTGATCGCGTTCCCCTCGTGGCTGCGGCACGGCGTCGCACCCCACAACTCCGAGACACCACGACTGTGCATCGCCTTCAACATCTCCATGGAGGCGGCACGATGACCCTCCACGACATGCTGCCCGCCCCCGTGGTGCCGAACGACACGGTCGAGAAAGCGTGGCCAACTCGTCTGTGGCTGGGCACCATCAGCCCGGACCTTGACGAGCAGCTGCTCGGCCGCGAGCTGCGCACGTCGGCCGCGAGTGGATGCCGGGATCTCGAGGCGGAGACCGTTCTCGACTCCGCCCAGGCGAGCGCTGTCTTCGACGGCCTGGCCCTGCAGATCCATACCGGCCCGCGCGGGACCGTGCGGCTGCGGGTGCAGGTCTGGTCGGCCGGGCACCGCATCCCGCTCACGTACGGCAACGCTGCATGGTCGGCTTGGTGCTACCTGGCTGTGGAAGGCCCAGGCGGCGACAGCCGCTCCGGGGCGATCTGCCTCCACGACCCGCGTGCCGGCTGCGATTTGGCAACCGTCCCGGGCCTGCCCTGGGGCCGGGCCCTGACCCTGCAGGCCGAGCCGGGCCTCGCCGTGATCGCCCCGGGATGGCTTGCCTCCTCGGTGCTGCCCGTCAGCACCGGCCACGCCGTTGCCGTCCTTCTCGCCCATGGCGAGCAGGGCTGAGGGGCTGCGAGATGCTCAGGCCGGGGTTGCGGCCGCCTGCGCTGTGGTGCCGCGCGGCGTCCCGCCGCCGGGCAGGGTGCGGATATCGCGCGACAGCAACGCACACCCGACCGCCGCGACCACCAGCACCGCCGAAGCGAGCGCGACATGGCCGGGCCCGAAGACCGCGGCCAGTGGGCCGACGACCGCCAGGCCGATGGGAGCGATGGCCAGGCACCCCAGCAGGTCGATGGAGCTGACCCGGGAGATCGCATCGTCGGGGACCTCCTGCTGCAGGCAGGTCCGCCACATCACCATCGTCACGTCAAACAGCACGCCGTACGCGAGCGCCCCGGCCAGCACCACCGGCAGCGGAGCGCGCATGGCGAGCAGCAGCGCGGGCAGCGCCGCCCCGGCGGTGCACACCGTCGCCAAAAGCATCGGCCGCGCCGGACGCAATCGCGCCGCCCACCCGGCACCGCCGATCTGCCCGACAACCTGCGCCACCACTACCAGAGACCATGCCCACGCCCCGCCCAGGTACTGCACGGCCATCATCGGACCCAGCAGCCCGGCAACCGAGTTGACCACCGCCATCACCACGGTCAACTGACCCGTGGTCACCCACAACCACTCATGTCGGGTGAACTCCCGCCACCCGTCCTGCAGATCCGCGAAGGCCGACGTCTTGTATCGCACCGGCCGGTCCGGCGTGCTGCGGCCCAGGACGGTGAACAGCAGTGCGCACGCGGCGAATGAACCGGCGTCCAGGGCCAGCGCCACCGCCGGACCCACCAGGCTCACCACGACACCGGCCAGGATCATGCCCAGCAACTTCGCGGTGTTCACCGCGACCTTCAGCAGCGCGTTGGCCTCCTGCCGGTCCGCCTTGTTCTCGACAACATCGACGACCACGCCTTCCAGCGCCGGATTGAACAAGGCCCGCGTCACGCCGCCCGCCGCAGCCAGCACGGCGATCCACACGATCGGCCCGTCGACGGCGAACAGCACCGCGAGGGCTAGCCAGATCACCGCCGCCGCCGACTCGGTCCACGCCACCAGCCGGAACCGGGACCGGACCCGGTCACCGAGGACCCCGCCCCACAGGACGAACACCAGCTGCGGCAGGGCCTGGCACGCCAACACCAGCGACAAGGCGCCCGGCGAACCCCCGTGCAACTGCAGGACACCGAACGAGACCGCGATCGGCCCAAAAGAACTCCCCAGCACCGACACAAATCGGGCTGAGGCCAGGAGCCGGAAACGTCGCTGAGAAAAGAGTGCGAACCTGAGACTTGAGAGCACTCGCGGACCCTACCGACGCACCCCTCGGGCGCGCCCGGCAACGACAGGCATTCAGCCAAACGAGACAGCCCGACGACCTGCAAACCTGGTCACGCCGAAGCCGTCCTACTCGTCGAACAGGCGCTCCTGGACTGGGCCGGAGCACCGGCCCGCGATCACACCCTGCTCGATACTCGTACGGCACATCTGCGACAGCGCCCACACCATCTGCGTAACAGGCGCCCCGCGCTTCGGATACGGCACGCGCAGCGCGGCCGCCAGCGTGCTCTCCGACGGCTCTGTCACCGCGGGGCAGGAAATCTGGGCCAGGCGAAGGGCGTCCCACATTGTCAGCGACGCCAAGCGCGGACACGATGCGCGCTCGGCCCGGACCATGGCCGCCTCGACGCTGCCCCCACCGAGCCGGGTCACCGCGACATGCGGAGCAGTCGTGATCTTCTGCTCGACTGCGGCCAAGGCGCTGCCGGCCGAACTTGCCCAGACGATCTGTGCGTCCGCCCCCGAAGCAGCCTCCGGGGCGGTGCCTACCCGAGCGTGGACGCGCCACTGGGGCTGCCAGCCGTCACCACGTACGCCAAGCGCGGCCACCGAGGCCACGGTGAACCCGCTGGCCTCGCGGGAGAGCTCCATCGTCATCACGACGAACGTATTCGCGGCGTACTCACGATCCATCCGCACCCGGCCACCGTAGCCACCCAGACCTGACGAAGCACGGTCCTTCGGCCGTCGAGACCGAGCCGCCCAGCAAACACGAGACCCGGCGCCAGAACGGCGCCGGGGCAGGCGCCAACCCTAGAGCACCAGGAAGGTCACGTGCCGCCGATGCACCACAGGGTTCGGCCTTTTCGGGTGTCAGCCTTTGCCGACCTTGATGACGACCGTGTTGCACACCTTGTCGGCGAAGGTCTGCCTCTTGCTGTCCCACAGAGGCCAGAACCAGCCGAGGTAGCACGGGAGACCGTCCAGAAAGTGGGCGAGCTTGCGCACGAAGGCCATCCCGAAGCCGAGAGTGCTGCCGTCGAACTCCCGGCGCAGGCTGATGCCGAGCACCTTCTTCCCGATCGTCTGGCCGGTCTTTCCTTCTTGGCGGAGCTGGAAGATGGCCATTCCAAGGGTGTAGAGGAACCCGATCAGGAAGAGAATTCCTACGACTTCACCATCCGGGTCATCGCTGACCGCGATCCCGATGCCACCGACTGCATACATCGGTCCCGCGATGATCACGATGTCCAGCAGGTACGCCCCGACGCGCTGCCCCCAATGGGCAAGTGGCGGCAGCACCGGCCCCGGCGCCCCGGGTATTCCGGCTGACGGATGCGCCCAGTACGGCTGATGCGGGTAGCCGTACTGCGGCGCCTGCTGCGAATAGCCGCGGCGACTTTGCGGAGAATGCGGACCATAGGGGTTACTGGAGGGACCAAAGGTCATATTGAACTCTTTCCGGGCGTAAAAATGGAAGGGTGAAGCGCACCGCCCAGTGGGCGAGCACCGGTCGCCGCTGCGGTCGGCGCGGCAAGTGGAGCCGACAGGGAAACTGGCTCTTGCGTGATCGTCATCGCGTCATCGCTGCACCTCCAGGGCGGCAGCGGGCTGTCCGGCGGTCTCCTGAGGCGGGGCGATGACCATCCGCCGTGATCCATCGACCGCCCGGGCCACCCTGAGCTGGTGACTCCAGTTGCCCAGGACATGGGCGGGAGTGGGCCACGCGTCGAACGTCTCCAGCGTGATGACGTCGCGACGGCGCACCACCGCGGGAATGTGCAGCAGCGTCAGATGGACATAGATCATGTGCATGGCCTGCGGTGCTATGTCCTCTGCCGTCACGTGCAGCTGCGTCTGCGGATTCAGGCCGTGATCGAGCATCGCCTCCGACAAGGCGATGATGAACGCGCCCGCGCCGCAGGTGGGCTCGTACACATGGGCGAAGCCGTCCTGCTGTACCTGCTCGACGACCGAGTCGATCTGCAGCTCGGCCATCAGCCGGGCGATCTCGTAGGGCGTGTAGTACTGGCCGAGCCGCTCGTTGCCGAGCTCCAACTCCATGTAAAGACGGCCCAGTACGTCGCACGGATCGCGCTCCATCTCCCCGGTCACCAGCGCCAGGGCGCGCGCGAAGCGGCCCAGCTCTGTTCGGCTATAGCTGCCGGCGATCTGGAGGTACTGCTCTTCGCGTGCTTCCCAGACCTCGCTCCTGCGGACGTCCACGGCATTGCGCAGAGCCAGCGCCGCCATCTCGACGAAGTTGTCGAAGACTTCGCTCATCCGCTTCGCGCCGGTGTTCGCCGCCAGCAACTTCACGATCTCGCGGTAGGTGCTCATACGCCCGGCACCACAACGACCGGAGCCTCTGAGGCCCGGACGACACAGCGGCCCTCCGGAAGTAAAGGAAAGACGCGCAGATTCCAGGAACCCTGAGCGGCGGGCCGCGGGAATCCGTACGGGTATCCGTGAGTCATTCGGCGCCCTCAACTGTCGTGGCTGATTCCGCAGGAGGCTGTGCGTCGTCCTGCTCTGTCTGCTCGGCGAGGAGCTGCTTCACCAGCCAGGCCGGTGCCCGTGTCGCCAGGGCGATATCGCGCAGCGTGGTACGTCGCAGGGCAAGGGAGTACACCGCAGCACGCAGGGCCTGTTGGCGGGTGTCGTCGGCGGCCCGGAGCATCTCCAGCTCCGGTGTCACCGGGGTGAGCGTGACCGCTGCCCTCACGCCGACGAGTGCGAGCCCTTCTACGGCGTTCGCCTCCGTCGCCTTCAGCGTCCGCCCGTGCGCGTACACACTGTGCTCGACGAGGTACGTCACCCAGGTCCGGCCGCGCCGGTGGGCATGGCCCATGATGATCTCGCTCACTCCACGCTCCCCATGTCCTCGATGACCTGCTGGACGAGCGTGTCCGGCACCGGGTTGGGCAGGGCGATCTGCCGCTTCCCGATCCGGTACAGCGTGTGCGTGGCGTTGCTGCTGACCGCGGTGAAGGTGAGCCCGAGCCGGGAGGCCGCGGTACGGATCCGCAGCAGCGGTCCGCCTTCGACGCCCGCGCGCAGTCCCGCGGTAACCTCCTGGGCCTGTATCCACTCCTCCAGGCTCACCACCGGCTTGTGCACGGCCTTCGGCGACCACACCCACTGGGAAATGGGGTTGAGTTTGGAGGCGCCGTCGCGGCCGGTGCGGCTCGCCCGCCGGTTGTACACCTGATATCCGGTCAGCTTCGGGTTCGCGGCCAGACCCTCGACCCTGTTGTAGGTCCACTCGCCCTCGATCGGGTACCGGTCGGGCTCTGCTTTGAGGATCGCGACGATGTCCGTGCCCTTCAGGTGTTCCTCGCGCCGGAGGCGGCACAGCTCCCGGGCGGCGTCGAACCGGCGCTCGTCGGGGTGCGGGACGAGCTTCTTCTTCGGCCGCATCTCACCGAACCGGCCCTGCCCCCGCACAGGGGCGTCTTCGTCGACCACCGCAACATAGGGGTAGGGCGGGTAGCCGTGGTTCCAGCCGTTGATCGCGTGCTGGTACTGGCCGCCCATCGACATCTCGATCATTGTCGCCCGGTAGATCTCCGCCTCGGCCTGCCCGTACCTGCGGGTGCGCAGCCGGCCGGACTCGGTGCCGCCCGTCGGTTCGTTGGCGTAGATCACCTCTGCCCCGAGGCGCTCCAGTTCGTGCTCCACGGTGAGGCTGGTCAGCATGGCGCGTGCCACGCGGTCGGAGCGCTCGGCCAGGACGTGCGTGACGCCCATCTGCTCGGCGCGGTCCACGAGGTCCTGGAGGCCGCCGTCCCGGGGCGTCGGCACGCCGAGCCCGTCGTACATTTCCTGTGGTCCCAGGCCCCTCAAGTGCGTTGGCAACATGCCGGACTCGACATCCCAGAAGTGCGCGATGAACTCTTCACCCGGGTCGAGGCGTTCGGCGGCGAGGACGACCTGCCGCGGGATGGAGGAGGCGGGAAGCTGCCGGTCCTTGGTGGAGACACGGCCGAGAAACACCGCGCGGCGGGGACGCACGTCGGTCTGCCGGTAGTTCGGCAGGTGGCTGAGGTCGATGGGCGGGACGAACGGGTTGACCATGACGTTCCCTACGGCTCGGAGCGGACAGGGATGCTCTGATAGGTCTGGGCGGTCTTCTTCCACCCGACCTCGCGCACATCGGCTTCATCGCGGCTCGCGCACCTGCCGCTCTGTTCGCCCATGCCGTCCGCCACAGGAGTCCTCCAGCGGCTCACGGGTCAGGCCACGTCCTTGCCGCGCTTGCCCGCGGGCTTCGCGGCAAGGGACTGCTGCTCGACGTGGCGCGCCGCGATGTACAGGCCCTCGCGGTTCAGGTGCCGCGAGTAGCTCGAGTCGAGGTAGAGCACGGGCACGTCGCCTGCGGCCTTCAGCAGCGCCGGGTGCAGCAGATGCTTGATCGGTCCCGAGCCACCGCCGTAGACGTAGACGACCTCGGTCGTTGCGCCGGCTTGAGAGAGGACGTCACCGAAGGAGGAGACGATCTCGTCGACCAGGTAGCCGGCCTCGTCCTCGACGAAGCCGGCGGCACGTTGGTGACGGTTCCTCACCAGCACGGACGGCTCTGCGTGGAGGAAGTCCGCCAGCTGCTTGCGGGAGGAGAACTGCAGCGTGGCGTCCGACTCGCTCATGCGCTCCATGGCGTTCATCAGCGCAGTGCCGTAGCCCTCGTCGAGCGTGGCAGCCGCCTCAGGGTTGAACCTCCCGTCGGTGAACACCGGAAAGTTCACGGTGCCCTCGCCGACGTCGACGCCGATGGTGTGCTGCACCGCCACCAGGTCAGACGCCGAGACACCCTCCACCAAGGACGCGTCACGAGTGCGCAGATCGTCCAGCAGCGCCTGGGCGAGCGGCTCACCCTTGTCGGTGATGGCGAACTGCGCGGAGGCACCCTCGGCCATCACCTGGACGTCGACGAACTGCAGACGCACCGAGACCGGGGTGCTGAAGTTCTTAATCGTCACCAGATGCACCGCGGAATCGGAGCTGCCCAGCAGACCGATGAACTCGGCGGCGTAGGCGTGACGGCGCGCGACGAACTCGGAGATCGGCAGCGCCAGACCGGCACGCACCTGCACGCGCAGCTCGTGATCGGGCAGCGAGCCGTGCTCGAGGACGTAGTCGCGCAGGGCCTTCGCGGCGAAGACGCCCAAAACCAAGACCTTGCTCAGCTCCTGATCAGCCTTGGAGTGCTTGCCCAGTACCTCGAACTCGGTGAACTTCGAGCCGCGCACACTCAGCGCCGCCCGGCCGAAAATCCGGCGGTCCGACGCCGCCACCAGGGGAGTGGTGAGCGAGCAGTCGATCTGGTTGTAGAAGTCGCCGGCCAGTACGGAGGCCGCATCCGAGTCGGGGAGCGGCATCTTCGGCAAGGTACGGGAAGACGAGACCACCGCGCTGGGCAGATCGATCTCGTCGAAACTGCCTAGCTTCGTATTCTGGATGACGCCCTTGACATAGCCGTTGCCGACGTCGATTCCGCCGGTGAGAGTGATGATGCCAGTGGTGCTTGTGCTCATGAATTCGATCCCTCGGTGTCTGTGTCGTCTGCCTGGAAAAGGGAAATTCACCGCGTCACTCAGCTCCGAGTACTCGCCATGATTTCGTCAATGGACGCCTGTTTCGGAGGCTCCGGCGCTGGGCCGGGGGCGATTACCTTGGGCTCCTCGGCCGTCTCCACCGGTGCGGGAACCGGACCGGGCCGGACGACCGGCGCTGGTGCTGCGGTCTCGACGACGGTGTCGGCCTGGTCAGCGACCACGGGCTGCGGCTGAACCGGACGGCGATCGGTTGTGGCCTCGTCGTCCTCGTGCTGTTCGGTGCTCTCCAGCGGCGGCCGGCCGCGACGCGGCAACTGCTCCACGGGCTTGTAGTAGACGTCGGTGTATCCGTCGCGCTGAATGGACTCCCGAATGAGCAGTCGCAGCGACTGAGAGATGTTCTCCTGCTGATCAAGCCACTCGATCACCGAGGTGTCGGCGGCGGGCACAGTCCAGCGGACCTTCCGAGGCTCACCCGGCTGATTCGCCACTGTGCTCACCTCGCCCTGCCGCTCGCTCCTGCACTTCATCCGGCCGTTCGCCGAATGTCTCTTGCTCTGTCATGTGGACTCACCGCCCTTCGCGTTTCATCTCGAATGTGAATCGCGATCAGCTTTCACTCTAGTGCTCCTATCGAGTCCCATGCAAGCCTCATTCGATACACCAGTCGAGTGCCGGTGGTGTCCCTGTCGAGTGTCGACGGGGGCGCCTGCGAGACACTGCAGTGCCCCGCATCAGGCGGCCGCGCGCACGCCTCCGGTGTCATGCGCCTACGGGCCCCACCTGCGACGCGGCAAGTGCTCACCCGGGACGCCCGCGCGACACCTGCGGTATCGGCACTGATCGAGAAGGAGTGCAGTGGAGTACGAGCGGTGTCCGTGTGGCGCCCCGATCATGTCTCCTGAGGGACGCCACCGGGCATCCCTGCGCAGATGAGTCCTCGGAAAGCTCTGTACGCGACGCGGGTGCGGCACTGTTGGGGCGCGTGCGAGACGCTGTGAGGACGCGCGCGGAACGCCAAGGGGGACACTGGCATCAGTCGGCGTCTTATCGGTGTCCCCGCCGAGTCTTATTCGTGTACTGGTGGGTCATCTCGGAGGCGTGAGGGAGACGCTGTTTCATTGCTGTTCTATGGGGTCGGAAAGCCTGTCTGTGCCCCACGCCGTAGCCCGTCGCCATGCACGGCGGCGCAGCTGTACGGAACGCCGGTGGAGCAAGACCAGTGCAGCCGTCGGTGAACCGTCGGCCGGTGCTGGCAAGTCCCCGTAGGCGGTCGCAGGTAGCGCAATCTGTGGCCACGGTCGTGTGCCACGAACACGAGAAGGGTGAACGGCATGTAGGTGATGAAGTGCACCAATCTCGTGGTGCTGCACGGGAGATGAAGGTCTGGCCCTTCGGAGCCGCCCTGCGGGGGGAGGCTCCAAACCGCCCTCATGCTGCGTTGGCTGAAGACCGTCGTGGTGAGCGATGGGGGAAAAGGCGCCCGTGATGGCGTCAGGTGGGGACAGGGAAGACGATCACTGATGAGGCGTCGAAAATAGTCAGATGGCGTCAAAACCGGGATGAAGCTCTTGATCCCGGAATAAGCCCGGCGGGAGCCCGTCGACTGGCCGGGCGGCGTCCGGCGTAGAGGTGACGTGAGACCTGTCTGCCGCTCTCGTGTGGAACGTGGGAAGGCGTGTTCGGCATGGCCGCGTGCAGCAGCGCGGTCACCCGGGAGTGCCCGAGTCGGGAGTGCCCCGTAGGGACTTCGAGTACCGGGCTGAGCGCGCCGGCGGACCGGCTCGTAGTAGTGCCGAAGCCCCTGTAATGGGGGTGGAGCGAAGGGGCCGGGTCGCTCGTGGCTGTTTCGTCTCGTCAACCAGAGCTCTGGGAGGAGCCTGATGGGCCAGCTGAAAGCATCTGGCAAGCCGTTCGACATCTCCCAGTCGGAGGTGTGGGACGCCTGGATCAAGGTGAAGGGCAATCAGGGAGCACCGGGGGTGGACGGGGTGTCCATTGAGGAGTTCGAGAAGGATCTGCGGGGCAACCTCTATAAGATCTGGAACCGGATGTCCTCCGGGACGTACTTCCCACCACCGGTGATGGCGGTGGAGATTCCCAAGGTGCACGGTGCCGCTGGTACGCGTGTGCTCGGGGTCCCCACTGTCGCTGATCGGATCGCGCAGACGGTGGTGGCCGCGCACCTGGGGGAGCGGGTGGAACCTGTGTTCCACCCTGACTCTTACGGCTATCGCCCCAATCGTTCGGCCCTGGACGCGGTTGGATCCTGCCGCAGACGCTGCTGGAAGTACGACTGGGTGATTGATCTGGACATCCGGAAGTTCTTCGACAGCGTGCGGTGGGACCTCGTGATCAAGGCTGTCGAGGCGCACACCGACGCCCGCTGGGTGGTCCTGTATGTGCGGCGGTGGCTGGCCGCCGAACTGCAGTTGCCCGACGGGTCCTTGCTGGCCAGAGACCGGGGAACCCCACAGGGGTCATCGGTCTCGCCCGTCCTCGCCAACCTGTTCATGCACTACGCGTTCGACACCTGGCTGGTCCGGGAGTTCCCCGGAGTCGCCTTCGAACGCTATGCGGATGATGCGGTGGTGCACTGCTCGACCGCGTCCCAGGCTCGAAAGGTCCTGGCCGCACTGCATGAGCGGATGGCCGAGGTCGGGCTGGAGTTGCACCCGGACAAGACGAAGATCGTGTACTGCAAGGACAGCAACCGGCGCGGCTCGTTCGAGCAGGTGTCGTTCACGTTCCTGGGGTACACCTTCCGGCCGAGGTCGGCTCAGCGGAAGGACGGCGTGGTGTTCACTGCCTTCCTTCCCGCGGTCAGCAGGGACGCCCTGAAGAAGATGAGCGCGACGGTGCGGTCTTGGCGACTGCACCGCCGCATCAACAGCACGGAGGCGGACCTCGCACGGATGATCAATCCGATCGTGCGGGGCTGGATGTCCTACTACGGGGCCTTCTACCACACCGAGCTGACGCCCGTGCTCGACCGCATCAACACCTATCTGTTGCGGTGGATCATGAAGAAGTACAGGAGATCGGGGACCTTGCGAAAGGCCCGTGGGGCGATGGCGCAAGCCGCAGCCCGGAGACCTCGGTACTTCGCGCACTGGATCTGGGTGAAACCGGCCGTCAAGTGACCAGAGCGACAAGAGCCGTATGACGGGAGACTGTCACGTACGGATCTGTGGGAGCCCGGGGGTGCGATTCCCCCGGGCCACCCGACCACGGTCTGCCCCACGTACGGCCAAGATTTCTCCCCACTCGCCCCAGGCAGTCCTGCTCGGCGACGCTCAAGCGTGCGAGGAATGACGTGCTTCCGCAGCAAATGCCGCGGAAGCAGCCCCTGGAGGAAGAGGACAACAACCCGATGACGCTGGAGCCGCTCGCTGTACCCGGGGGGCAGCTGCTCGCAGCAGTCGGGTCTCTCTTCTTCTGATGCGTCCACGAGGGACTGCCCCGGGCTCGCCGCGCAAGCGCGAAACGGGACACAGACCGGGGCCGGAACGTGCGTCGTCGACACAGCACGGAACGCCCGCCTCGGACGCGGTGCACGAAGTGCCGGCGCGCTCCGCGGCAGCAGAGAGAAGCGAGGTGTGCAGCCGGCACAACGCGACGGACGAGGCCGATGACGGCTGCGCCGCCGCAACGAGCGGTCGAGTAAAGCGCCAGTCACAGCCGGAGCGACTGCGTCGCGAAAGGGCGGATCCGCTGCGCGGCGAAGGCTGTGCCGCCTGCGGCAGCAGAGCGGTGAACCGGGTCTGCGCCCCGCCAGGAGCAGACCCGTACCCCCGCCCTCGTTCGTGCCTCACAGGGACGGATCAGCACGGGGGTACGGCCGTATCACGGACGGCAAAACAGCCGTACCACCAGAAGGCGCGATGACCAGGCGAAGCGACGCGACCCGTACCCCCGCTGCGCGGAAGAAGGGGAGGGGTACGGGTCCAAGGGGTACGAGCCGATTCGCCTGATGTCCCAGGCTTCCGCTGACGCTCCAGCCGTGGAACGGCGAAGACGGACGGCAAGGGAGCAAGGGCATAAGGGAACCTGATAACGCGCCCTCTCCGCTGCGCTCCGAGGACGCGTTAGTCGGCATAGCCGACGGGTTCCACCGCTCGCTGCGCTCGCCGGTCCGTCGGTCGCTGGAGCTCCCTCCGGCTATGCCCAGCGCTGCGCTTGAGAGACGAGAACCCGCCACTGCCCCGCTGCTGTTGTCCACAGATGTGGACAGCAGCAAAGGGCGCAGCAGTGGCGGATCGCCTGGCGCTGCGCGCCTGGCTCTGGGCCGACAAGGAGCGATGACCCGTTGCGACGATTCGGCAGATCACGCCAGCAAGATCTTCCGAGTCGTCAGCCAGCAAAGCTGGCACGGGAGCTGGGGCGAACATCGCGATCACGCGGACCCCACCCGAGTCCGCACTCGATGCTCGCCACCACCTGCATCCGAGCCCACCAAGAGGCACCGCCATGACGCAGTCCCAGCCCGAAATCTCGCCCTACGACACTGGCCCCGCTACGAGCCGAAGTTGTGGCAAGCGGACAGCGAAGCCGTCGCCGAGGTGATGTGCTCCGGCGAGAACGGCGAGGTCGTCACCGTGCACGTCTTCCGCAGCGGTGACGGGATGTGCACCATCCGCGTCGAGCTCCACCGGGAAATAGACCTGGCCGTCATCGAGCCCGGGTGCCAGTCGGTCGGCATGAGTCAGCGACAGGCCGCCATGTCTGTCCCGGACATCGTGCCCACAGATCTCGGACCCAGAGCTGGACACACCGCCGAGTCACAAGGAGAGAAGGACCGAATGATTGCTGAAATGATTCCAGAATCGTTCTCGCATGTCGTCCTCGGCACCGGCTCCCGCAGCTGGAACGACGAGAAGAGCATGCGGGAGACGTTCAACGACGCCTGGCGCGACTGGGGTCCCGAGAACGTCACTCGGCCGGTGCTCTTCTCCGGGCACTGCCCCGAAGGTGCCGACGCCATGGCCGAGCGCCTGTGGCGGGCCGCCGGCTTCGAGATCCGCACCTTCCCCGCCGCCTGGTCGGCTCATGGGAAGCGGGCCGGCTTCCAGCGCAACCAGGAGATGGTCGACGCCGCCGAGGTCTTCCGCGAAGCCGGGGCTCAGGTACTGTGCACGGCCTTCCTCGACCTCTGCCGGAAGTCCGGATGCCCGCAGCGAGACCAGGAGCAGCTCATGCCGCATACGCCGGGGCACTTCTCGCACGGCACGATCCACTGCAGAGCTCGCGCGCGAGCTGCGGGGATCGAGGCGGCCACCGTGCTCCATCCGTCGTTGCCGCCGTTCTGACGACGCACGAAAGGCCCTGCAGTGTGCTGCAGGGCCTTTCAGGGACGGAGGGGAGGAGCGGACCGGGAGGCGCACACCAAGGTCAGCGCTACTTGCTCCGATCGATGCCGTGTGCCTCGTCATAGGCCTTCATGACGTTCTTCGGGATGCGTCCCCGTTCCGCGAACTCGAGGCCCTTCTTCTTGGCCCAGTCGCGGATCTGCTCGCGCTCCTCGGCAGTCGTCTCGGGCACGACTCGCTTCTTGGGTGCCGACTGTCCGGCTTTCCGGCCGGCCTTCAGATACGACTTCAGCGCCTTCTCAAGGTCCTTCTGCTCCTCGGCGGTGAGGTCGACTTCGTACCAGGTATCACCCAAGCCGAAGGTCACGGTAGCCGCATCCGGCTTACCGCTGAGATCTGACTCGACAATGCTTCGAATGGCCATACCAGCGAGAGTAGCTGATGCGCAAGGACCTTGGAAAGTCTATCGCGGCCATTCGGGATAAGTGTCCATTGGGAGCCTGAATGAGACCCAAGGGGGACTGCTAAATCAGCAGAAGTGGAGAATGGGGCTGCTAAAATCGCAGCAATCTGGAGGGGTGTTGCATACCCCGGTTTTCCACCCGCCAAGGACCCCGATCGAGAGGCCTCCGTCATGTCCATGCTCCACACCGTCGATGACCGTTCGCTCACCGACGAGGGCACTGACCTCTTCGAGCTGCTGTGCCGGCGCAGGGGGTGGTCGGATCAGTACCTGAAGGAGATCGAGTCCGCCGAGCACGACGAGCTCCTGGACCTGGCCGAGATGGTCGAGGCCCTTCATGACGCCCGGGCCACGCGCAAGAAGATCACCATTGCTCCCGACTTCGACATGGACGGCATCTCCTCCGGTGTCCTCGGCTACGCCGGCCTGTCCGAGCTCGGCTTCGACGTCGAGCTGCACCTGCCCGACTACCGCCGCGGCCACGAACTCACGCCCGAGGACATCGCCGAGATCCACGCGAGCTGGCCCGACACCCGGGTACTGCTTACCTGCGACGGGGGAGTGAACTCCCGCCGCGGTATCGCCGCCGCGCGCGCCCTGGGCTGGACGACACTGGTGACCGATCACCACGAGGAGCTCGCGCCGGGCTCGACTGCGGACATCACCGTCGACCCGTGCCGGATCGACGAGACTTACGCCCACACCGGGATCTGCGGTGCCCACGTGCTCTACCAGGTGATCGAGGCCTACACCCGCGTGCACCAGCCCGAGAAGCTCTGGAAGATCCGCCTGCTGCGCCTGTTCGCCGGCCTGGGCACCGTCTCCGATGTCATGCCCCTGCTGTACGAGAACCGTCAGCTGGTGCGCGACGCCATCTCGATCGCCCGCCTGCTGCGCGTCGCCGCGCCGAAGACGATCCCCAATCCTTGGGGTGGGTTCGACGCTGACCCCGATGCCATCGACATCGAGCAGTCGATCCTGATGCAGCTGCTGCGCACCGAGCCGCACCACCCGGTCTTCCTCCGGGCCTTTGAGGGCTTCGCGATCGTGCTCAAGGCCTTCGCGCAGATCGGCAAGATCCGAGACGTCGACGACCTCGACGAGGGCTTCTTCGGCTTCTACCTCGCCCCGGCGATGAACAGCCCGCGGCGTACGGGGGCCCCGCTTGAGCCGTGCTTCGCGGTGTTCACGGCCGCCGGCGCTGACGTCAAGCTCAAGGCCGCCCACCAGGTGATCGAGAACAACGAGCTGCGCAAGCAGCTGGTCATCGGACACATCGAAGAAATCGCCACGGGGGACCAGCCGTTGGCCCCGTGGGTGTACTTCTCGGACGCCTACCCGGGCATGTACGGGCTGCTGGCCAACCGGATGATGGAGAGCAACGGGCACCCGGTCGTCGTCATCAACCGTCCCGTCGGCCCCGGCGATTCCGTCAGCGGCTCCGGTCGCGCGCCGGGCTGGTTCGACATCATCACCAGCCTGGAACCACACGACGGACTCAGCGCCATCGGGCACCAGCAGGCCTGCGGTGTCCGCGTCGCGAAAGCCGAGAAGCTGGGCGACCTCGTCACCGTGCTGCGGGAAGCCACCCAGGCCGCCCAGCTCGCCGTCAGTACCGATGGCCCGAACGGCGACCTCGTGCTCGGCCCGGACGCCGACTGTGACGCCGGCCTCGAAGACCTGCAGCCGTTGTTCGAGCTGGTGCGCCGGACCGAGGGGCTCAAGCCCTTCGGGCACGGCTTCACCGCACCGGTCGTCGAGATCGCTATCGAGCCTCTGGGCCTGCGTGTGGACCGGATCGGATCCGAATCGCAGCACCTGCGTCTGGTCACCCGGTCCGGCCTGTCCTGCCTGTGGTGGAACATCGCCGAGGAGAAGTTCGACATGCTTCAGGGCTTCGTGCAGCGCGCCAGCCGCACCGCGCTCGGGACGCTGCGCTTCACGGCGACGCTGCAGCTGAACACCTTCCGCGGTGACACCCGCGTCCAGGCCGTCATCAACGAGCAGATCACCACGGCTGCTTGAGACCCACGGAGGAGGAGACCTTGACGACTCCACCGATCACCTCGCGGCTGCTCAGCATCGGGTGGTGCGTCCTCGTGCCGTTCGCCGCCGTCGCGGTCTACCTCGGTCTCGGTGCCATCGCAGTCCTCCTCGTCGGGGAGCCGACCGTCGCGACCACCGTCCTGGGCATGCTCGTGGTCGTGTTGGTCGGTTCGATGAGGATCCAGCGGACCCGTTGGCTCGCGCATGCGCCGGGGCTCCGGCCGAGGCCGGCAATCCCGCACTTCGGGAGGACTGTCCTCGGCTGCGGGGTCCTGGCCTTTCTTGCCGGCCAGTCGCTGGCCTTGTGGATCTACGCCACGGTCGGATCCGCCGGTTTCGACGCCTCGAACCAGACCAGGCACGCGGCCGGAGCCCTGGCGACCCTGCTGCTCACCCTGGTCGCGGCCCCCGTGGGGGAGGAGGCCCTGTTCCGAGGGCTGATCTACCCGTTGCTGCGCAAGCGGGTGAGCATCGTCGTCTCCACGCTTGTCACCGCGGTGATGTTCGGCCTGGTGCACGGCAACTCCGTGCAGTTCGCCTCGACCCTGCCGCTGGCAGTGCTCCTGGCCCTGGTCTACGAACGCACGCGCGTGCTGTGGCCCTGCGTGCTCCTGCACCTGGGCTTCAATCTCGCCGCGGCCCTCGTTCCGGCGCAGGCGCTCGGCGCTTTGGCGAACCCCGTCTCCGCGGCGTGCCTGTATCTGGCCTTCGCTGGTTGTGCTTTGGGGCTCTACCGGCGGGTCGCCGGCGGGGCCGCACCTGGCGCAGTCCAGGGTGGGGGAGGCGAGTCCGCGATGCGATGAGTGAGACCCTCAGCCTGTTCTGGAAATCGATGGTGCCCTCCCCGTAGGATCCGGCGGCCTTTCAGGCGCCGGTCATCGGGCGGAGGGCATGCTCGTGGTGACCGGGGTGATCCGGTCACCGGGGGTATGACTGAAAATTGCTGTTCAGTCGTACTCGCCAGGAAGGAGAGGATCTCACCATGGCCATCGTCAGCACCTGCACGTACGACTCACAAGGACAACTCGTCCGTCCCGACCCGCTCGACATCAGCCGTGCGAAGATCCGCCTGGACCTCGACACTGGTGAGAAGCCCTCCTTCGATCGCGGTCACACGCATGTCTTCGTTGTCTCCGACATGGGCGTCACGGCCGAACAGGCCCGCGAGCGCGTGGACTCGAGGCTGCGCCGGTTCTTCGGTCGCGCTGAGACCGTTCGCGGCTTCCGCAAGATCACGATGGAGGAGAGTCGGAGCAAGAACCGACTCAACCTCAACACCACGATTTCCTACGAGATCCTCTACGTCGTCGAATCAGACGAGCGATCCCGTAGCCGCAGTTCCGAGTCCCCCAGCGCGGTCATTTTTGGGTGATGCGTGCCATCCACCACATGCAGTCATCAGCACATGCAAAGAGGCCGGAGAGCTCCCTTCCCACGGGGATGCTCTCCGGCCTCTTTGGTTCCACGTTCCAGTGCAACATTGATCACCTGGCGTCAACAATAGCAGCTGTCGCACATCACTCGCAATGGGTCGTGAATGCTAGTCAATTGTCTATCGCTCCCTAGTGGATCTCACGGGTGAACGACTCGGTCGGGGTTCGGGCTCGCGACCGGATGGCACGCCAGGAGCCTCCTGTGGGCCCTGGGGCGGCCAAGGATGTTCCATGCTGCATCCAGAGTCTGGCTGGGGCTCGGCCGCGCAGCCTGGGAGCTGCACAGCGGCTCGGCGCGGAAGTCCGCCTCGACTTGGTCGCCAAGGCGGGGGTGCTCGCGAGCCCGGTCGTGGCCCAGTCGCGGACCTCGGAGTCCGGGTCGCCGGCCAGGGGGTTGAGGGCTTCCGGGCCGCCAGGGGTGTACCACTTAACGTGGTACACCCCTGAAACCCTGCCTGACCTGGGAAAAGGCCTGTCCGCGAGGCTCTTTCCTGTATCGGGTGTACCACGTGGGATAACCCGCGTGGTACGGCGTTTTGCCTGGTCAGCCAGCGTTTTCCGTCGATGTACCACGAGTACCGCGTTTTTCTGACCGTTTACATAGGGGACGTGTTCGGGGGTGATCCGGATGGCTCCGGTCCCGGATCGCCAGCCTGCTCCCTCGCGCATGTAACTGGGCCCTATTTCCTGGTACAAGTGGTACAGGGGGTATGTAAACACCGCCTGACCTGGGCAAACACCTGTACCACGTAGAAAATGCCACGTGGTACATCTTGCTCTTGAACTCCCGAAATTCCCGCTCTGACCTGGGGAAACAGGTGTACCACGTCAAGTGGTACGCACTCGGTGACCTCTAGGGGGTATGCGGGCGAGCGGCTCTCGGGATCCCCCTGGAGGGCGTCCATCAAGGCTCTGGTAGCGGCGGGCATGGCCGGTCAGAAGAACTCCCGCGGACCCCGACCACGGGCCGGGCGGCTCACGCCGCCCGCGGGTGCGTCGTCGAGTGCGAGAAGCCGGCGGCTCCGCAGGGCTCGCGACGCGCTTGGCGTGACCGTGGCGGCCGAGCTCTCTCCAGTCCCTGCCGGCAACCTTTCCGTCCTCTAGTGCTTGCTATTTGAGACCTCGATCAACTCCCTTGTTGACTAGTGGTTCAATCGTTGCGACAGGGTATTCGAATGGCGTAGTGTCAAGGTCACGTTCCATTCGATTACGAGTCCAACCGGCTTCCCACACATCGCCGGCAGGAACTCGATCACGATCGAGAAAGCAGCAGCATGACGCCTCCTGATGCCCTCATGTCCGTACCTGCCGCCGGTTCCAACGCCAAACCGCGCACCAACCCCGTCGCCGACATCCTGGCCCGCGTCATGGGGTACTTCGCGAACCGCGACGACATGGCTCCGCAGAACGAGATCGTCACCCACGTCACCGCCGCCTACCTCGACCAGGTCGAGCCGACCGATCCTCCGGCGCCCCGCGTACTGGAGAAGGAGCTGCTGGCGATCGTGGGCGGCGTCGTCAAGGCCGAGAATTTCAAGGCGGCCGCGGCCGCAGAGAAGTACCCCCTGCCGAGATACCTGACGTACTGGCAGGTCGCGCAGATCCTCCTGCGCCTGCACCACGTCATCCGGATCGCGCCCAACGCCAAGGACACCGACCGCGAGTACGACCTGCTGGCGATGTACCAGGCCGCGGGCCGCGCGCGGGGGACGTACACCACCAGCGAGGACGACATCCGCACCACGGCGCGCATGTACAACACCCAGCTGACCCTCAAGGAGTTCGCCGAGGTCCTGGCCGTTTTGCGGGAGGACGGCCCGCGTCGGCACCAGAGCACGAACCGCGACTTCATCGCCGCGCGCAACGGCATCGTCTTCTACGGTGCCGAGCCGCTGAACCTCACGATCTTCGGCAAGGACTTCCACTTCGAGCCCAAGCAGGTGTACCCATTCGACCCCGCCATCGTGCTGCTGACCAAGAACGACGTCGACTACGTGGACGACGCTCCGCAGCAGGTCATCACGCACTCTAAGGACGGGGACTGGGAAGTCGTCGCCTGGATCGAAGAGCTCTTCGACCGGCCCGGTGACGAGGGCCTCGCCGACCTGATCTGGGAGATCATCGGCGCGATCATCCGGCCGCACGTGCGCTGGGGCAAGACCGCCTGGTTCTACTCCGAGCAGGGCAACAACGGTAAGGGCACGCTCTGCGCGCTCATGCGCAACCTCGTCGGCAGCGGCGCGCACACCTCGATTCCGCTCTCGGACTTCGGCAAGGACTTCGCGCTCGAACCGCTGGTGCGCGCCAACGCGATCATCGTCGACGAGAACGATGTCGGTACCTTCATCGACAAGGCGGCCAACCTGAAGGCGATCGTGACCAACGACGTTATCCAGATCAACCGCAAGTACCGGATGCCGATCGCCTACCAGTTCTTCGGCTTCATGGTCCAGTGCCTGAACGAGTTCCCGCGTGTGAAGGACAAGTCCGAGTCGTTCTACCGCCGGCAGCTCTTCGTGCCCTTCACCAAGAGCTTCACCGGAGCCGAGAAGAAGTACATCAAGGACGACTACCTCCAGCGACGCGAGGTTCTGGAGTACGTCTTCTGGTACGCGATCAACCGCGCCGGCGCGTCATCTCCAGGTGACTACTACCAGCTCTCCGAGCCGGTGGCCACCAAGGAGGTCCTGGCCGAGTACAAGGAAGTCAACGACCCCGTGCGCGCCTTCTGGGAAGAGTTCCGAGAGCGGCTGGTCTGGGACCTGGCACCGTTCACCTTTCTCTACGACCTGTACAAGGCCTGGTTCGCGGACGTCTCGCCGTCGGGCTCGCCGGTGAGCAACAAGCAGTTCATCACTGACCTTGTGGCGATCGTCCGGCCGGATGCCCTGTGGCACTGCCCGGACAAGAACCGCAAGATCCGGCCCGGCCGGATGATGAGCGACCCCGAGGTGCTCATCGCCGAGTACGAGCTGAAGAAGTGGTCGCACCCGAGCTACACCGGCAGCGACCCGAAGAAGAAGTCCCAGCCGACGCTGCAGGCCAACTACCGCGGACTGCTCCGGCAGACGGGCGCATCCGCCCCGGCGGGCGACACCACTGACGCACCCGTCGAATAAACCGCCGCTGCCCACCGAAAGCGTGAGAGCAATGCGCAAAATCGAAATCGAGATTGACGAGCGCACCCTGGATACCTTCAGGCGCCTAAGCCGGGCCGGATACGGCAGCGTTGAAGAACTGACGCAGCGAGCCGTCGCGAACTTCGCAGTGAAATTCGGTGCGCTCGCACTACAAATGACTTCCGAGGACTGTGATCAGTGATGCGAGCCATCCTCGGACGCGTCGTCAACGTCACCGACGCACCCCGTAACCGCCGTAACTGCACCCCGAATTGGCTCAAGGCTGCCTGACCACGGCGATGTCCGACGTCGCGTGCGAGCAGCGGGTCACCAACGACTCCGTCTGAGGACACGCGTGCTTCCCCGCCCCCCAGGTGCTGGCCGTGAGCGGCGGACCGACGAAAGGAGATTCCCCACCATGACCACACAGCGAGAACCCGTCACGGCCTCGAAGTCGCTCTTTACCTTCTACGACATCGAGTCATTGGCGGACGTCTTCACTCTGTGCGCCTACACCCCGCGGTCCGGCAAAGCCGTCGACGACCTGGAGATCTTCTTCCTCGCCGACGACCAGCAGCTCTCCGATGCCGTGGACCCGCAGGCACTCTATGAAGCCGTGGTGCGCTCCAACCCGGGCCTGCCCGCGGTGAGCGTCCAGTTGTGGAACCTGCGCGGCGAGCGGGGCAACCTCCGCCTCGCCGAACTGATGGGCCTCTCGAACGCAGACCAGGTCAACGACCGCAGCGAGGTCTCGTCCTATCCGGCAAGCCTGCGCCCGGTCTGCGACACGGATCCCGAGTACGACCCGCTGAAGCACCCGTTCCTGGCCGGGTACAACTCGCTGAACTACGACATGACCATGCTCGCGCTGTACCTGATGGAGACCTTCCCGGCTCCGCACTCCGGTCGCCTCGTCCAGCCGACCACCGCGCGCGAGATGCGCGAGCACAACGACAAGCTGTTCAACGAGCACATCGAGTACATGCCCCGCTACCTCGGCTGGGATGGCCCGGCCGCCAAGATCCGGCGGGCCATGATGCACTCGGGCCGGCACCTGGACGTCGCCCGTCTCAACGAGCTGCAGACCAAGGTGAGTCTCAAGCGCCTGCTAGGGATACTCGGCCGCCAGATCAAGGAGTCCGCAAAGCTCAGCCACGGCACCTCGATCGCCACGATCGAGGATCTCTACGAGCTGCTGGCCTACAACGTTTCCGACTGCCTCGGCCTGGCCCAGCTCTTCCAACACCCGGCCTACGCCAGCAACTTCGACCTCAAGGCCGGCCTGCTGGCGCAGTACTCCGAGACCGTCTACGCCAAGAACGGCTCGGTGCGTCGGGACCGCCTGACCATCGACTCGTCCTCGGCGAAGTTCGTCGGCCGCATCCTCGCGCCGTACACCTCGCTGCACGACATCGAGGCCGTGTCGTTCCTCTATCCGGCCAAGGAGGTGGCCGAGAAGCAGGGCATCTCCCAGGTCAACGTGCTCGACGAATGCGTGCGCTTCTTCGAGGAGAACGTGGCCCCTGACCCTGCCAGAAACACAGCCGTGACTCCTGAACAGGCGAAGGCCCACGGCCAGTTCATGCAGGTCGTCGCCTACTACCGCTCGATCGAGGGGCGGAACTTCAATGACTCCGAGGAGTACCGCGACCTGTTCGGCCTCCCGGCCCAGTCCTTGCGTGACCTGCTGAAGACGCCGAACAACGTGCCCTACTTCCATCGTGACGCCTCCCCGTCGTCCTGCTTCGTCACGTTCAGCACAGGTGGCATCCACGGCGCGGAAGCGGACATGGCAGTCTTCGACGCCGACTTCTTCGAGCATCGGGAACAGGCAGCCATGATCGGCCTCGCCAGGCACTTCTACCCGGACGCGAAGGACTTCGTCGCCGAGGCCAAGCGCCAGCACAACCTGCTCGCACTGCCCGACGGAACGGCCGTCGACAAGCGGCTCGTGCTGCTGGGCTCAGACCCGGAAAAGGTGAAGTACCGCAAGCCGAAGAAGGACGACCCGGACCAGGCCGGACAACTCGCGCGTGCCCAGGCCCAAGTGCCGGATCCGGCCCAGCTGCTGGCCACTCAGCGCCCGGACACCGAGGCGATGCACGTGCGCCTGGCCGACGGGACCGTGCTCGACGGCAAGATAGTCCTGGCCGTCACCTCGACGGTCAGGGCCGTCTATCGCGATGAGCCGGCGAAGAAGGCACCCGCGTTGTTCACCGCGAAGGCCGACAAGTCCACCAAACTGCACCCGAAGTTCGCACGGACCTCGGCAGGGCTCGTCGTCCACGAGGACTTCACGAGCTACTACCCGAACCTGCTGCGCAACATGAAGGCGTTCTACAACCCTGAGCTGGGCGAGGACCGCTACACGACGATCTTCTTCGAGAAGGAGCGACTGGGCTTCGAGATGAAGAAGCCTGGGATCTCCGCCGAAGAGAAAGCCCGGCTCACGACCTTGCGCAACGGCACGAAGCTGATCCTCAACTCGGCCTCTGGAGCCGCTGACGCCGCGCACCGGACCCCGATCCGCATGAACAACCGCACCATCTCGATGCGGATCATCGGGCAGCTGTTCAGCTGGCGGATCGGGCAGGCCCAGACGCTGGCCGGCGCGCGGATCATCTCGACGAACACCGACGGCCTCTACTCCGTTGTCGGCGGCGAGAACGGCTTCGATGAGACCACCAACAACAGGGTGCTCGCCGAGCAGCAGGCCGCCATCGGCATCGACATCGAGCCGGAACTGATGTTCCTCATCAGCAAGGACTCGAACAACCGGCTCGAGCTGGAGCCGCCCAGTGAGAACCGGAGCGTCGCCGACAGCCTGATCATCACCGCCTCCGGCGGGACATTGGCCTGCAACGCGGGTCCTACCCCGACGAAGTCGCTGGCCCACCCGGCCGTGATCGACTTCGCCCTGGCCCGCTACCTGCAGACCGTCGCCAGCAGGGGAGAGGGGGCTCTCGCCGAGCCGTTCGATCCCGTGCTGGGCCGGAAGATGATCGAGGAGGCGATCGACCCGGCCGATCCCGTGTGGACGCTGCTGCTGTTCCAGAACGTCCTCGCTGCCTCGCGTGGATCGATCACCTACCCGTTCGCTGCCGACCCGGTCAACGCCAGGCCCGACCGTGACGACAACGAGGACGCCGATGCGCAGCTGGTGAACCCGCGGGCCCTGCAGATGGTCAACCGGGTCTTCATCGTCCACGACGGCACCGATGGTGCCGTGAGCCTGCACAACGCCGGCGCATGGAAGGTGAACCCGGCCAGCCAGAACAAGCGGCGCGAGTCCGGCAGCGCCGGGATGCGACGTGACCCGATCGCGCTGGAGATCCTGCGCCACCACGGGTGGGCGAAGAACCGCAGCGAGGCCAGCACCTCCGACGGCCTCACGCTGCTGCCCGATGACCAGGACGTCGTGATCCGGCGGATCAATGGCATCGACCCTCACTGGTCGGTGATCGTCGTCAACGACGACCTCCGCACGCTGCCCGACGCCCGAGTCGAGCAGTTCATCGGGGCGCTCGATCTCGACATCTACACACTGATGCTCGACGAGACCTTCACCAAAAACTGGAAGAACGCCGCCTGATCAGCGCCTGCATCACCCAAGTCATACATTTTGAGTCTCAATTGAGATTGAAGGCGAGTTCGGCTTGCCAAAACAAGAGAGTTGGGGGGCGATGAACGCCTATTCCGTGAAGAAGGAATGCAAATTCGAGCAATGTGAACAGTTCTTCATGGTGGGTAGTCGATGGGACAACCAGAGAGCCCAGAATCTTGGATGGTTTTTTCAGCGAAACGGTGACGTGTGGTGCCCCGTACATATCCCTGACTGGGTTGCCGGTTGGCGATCCAAAAACAAGGAGAAATAATGGCGTACGCAGAACTCGGCAAGGACGGTCAGATCCGACTTCTGACGGCCGAAGTCGAATCGTCCCTGAAGGAGTTCGCGCCCGTTGCCGTGCCGACCGACACCTCCACCCAGGACGGCGACGCCCATGCCCAGCAGGAGAAGAACACAACCCGCGAGGGCATCCTGGTCCGCAGGGGCCAGATCTGGGAGGACCTCGACACCCGGCAGAACCAGCGCCGCGTCGTCATCGAGTTCGTCAAAAGCGGCAGGGCCCGAGTCCGCGCCCACTACGGCACGAGGCGCTCGACCATCAGCGTCTCCCGGATGCACAAGCACTCCACGGGCTTCCGCCTCGTCGAGCCCGGTGAGCTGAAGTACGGCGTGCCGACGGCCTCTTCGGACGGGACGGCACGGCGCTGATGGCTCGCACGCGCGAGAGCACCATCGAGGACTACCTCCTTGGCCAGTGCCGGGAGCACGGTTTCCTGTGCCTGAAATTCGTCTCGCCGGCACGCGGGGGAGTGCCCGACCGGGTCGTCGTCGCCCCCGGCGGCACCGTGTTCGTCGAGGTCAAGCGCCCCGGCGGTCAGCTGCGGAAACTGCAACAGCTCACGCACGCCAAGCTTCGCCGCCACGGGGCCGAGGTTCACGTCGTCGACGACAAGCCGAGCGTCGACCTCTTCATCGCGCACCTCCTCAAGTCTCCATCCGATCAACAGATAGCAGCGCCATGACACGCAAGTACCAAGCCGTGGCCCAGCGACGCAGTGCGAGACCAAGGACATCGGCCGCCCGCGGTTCGACTTCGGCACCGTCCTTGAGCTCGCAAGGCAGGTCGCGTCCGCGTTTGATCTTCAACGGCCATACCGCCACCAACGCCTGGCATCAACGTGAGCCTTTCTCGCTGCCGCCGTGGGCGCACCCCACATGTTTCTCTGACGCCGCCTGACCTCAACGGCCGGAAGGAGTCCCACCGATGACCGACTGCCCGCATCCGACCAAGTCCCGATTCGCAACCCGAGCCGCCGCCGTCAACGCCAGCCGGCGCGTCCGCATCCGCGCCAACCTCCAACTCGCACCCTACGAATGCGTCTGCACCTGGTGGCACCTCACCAAGAACACCGTCGAAGCACCCCTCACCGCAGACGAAGCCGACCGCGCCGACGTCGAGCACGTGGCGTCCCTGCCCGACATCGACTTCCGTGAGATCGTCGTCGCCGACCTCCGTAGCCAAGGCACCCGCGCAGACCGTGCTGTGCTGCGCCACGAACTCAACCTGCGCCGCTGGAAGCGTCACCTTGGCCAACTCATCGACGACGTCAACATGCAATTGAAGGACCGCAAGCACGACACGAGCCTCGAAGCCCACAACTGGCGCAAGCGAACCGTCAGCTACCGCAACACGATCGACCTACGCCTCAAGGAATGCCGTCGGCTCCGGGCTGTGGTCCACGCAGACGCGTTCCGCAAGAACGACTACCGGCGCCGGGATGTGGAGATCGCCGCAGCAGCCGGCGCGACCGTGAAAGAGCTCCGCCACCACGCTGGGGAGATCGCTGTCGGTCGGCTCATAGACGCTCACGGTGCCGAGTTCGCCCGCTACTGCGCCGAGGAATACCGCGCGCTCGGTCTGACCGTCCCCGACCGCATCGCGCGTCACATCAACGAGATCCGTGCCGACCGCAGCAGCCCCGCCGTCTAACCAGCTTGCGCCATACCACGACGACCGCCGTGATTGCCCACTACGACGAAGCAACCGCCTGGGCCCACCACGCCCACCCCCAACCCGCATCCGCTTGACACCAAACGAGATGAGATGTCTGACCACTCGCTCGAAGAGAAGGGGTGACCAGCGACATGACTACGGCTACTGCTCCGTCCCCGATCTCGCTGATGCCGCATCAGCAGCAGATCCACAACTTCCTCGTTGACCACCCCTTCGCCGGCGCGTGGCTCGACATCGGGGCCGGCAAGACACTTACGACCCTCTGTGTTCTGCAGACGGTCCGCCCGATGGGCCACATCCTCGTCATCGCGCCCGTGGCGATCGCCCGCTCCACCTGGATCGACGAGATCGAGAAGTGGGGCTTCCCCATCCGGACGAAGTCGCTCATCGTCGACGAGAACGACAGGAAGCTCTCCAGGGCCAGGCGCCTGAAACGCTTCCAGGAGGTCGCCACCGATCGGCCGACGATGTACTTCATCAACCAGGAGCTGCTGACTCAGCCCTCCCAGGAGACGAAGCTGCTCACGCCGATGCCAGGCGCAGTGCCTGCCCCGGCCATCTCACCGGAGGCCACGGCGATCCTGGGCCTGCTCCAGGCGCGGGGGCCGCTGGGCCGAGACGAGCTGATCGACGAGTATCGTGCTCTGGCAGCAAATAGCGTGAACAAGCGGGTCCCCGCCAAGGCTAAAATCCGCGCCTGGGTTCAGGAGTTGCTCAAGTCGGCCCTGGTGACGTGGGAAGCCTACGACTGCCGTACCTGTTCCGGCGCAGGCTGCGCTCAGTGCCGTTTCGGTCTGGTCGACCAGCTGCCGGTCCAGAACATCAACGGCCAGAACACCATCATCTGGCCCTTCCAGACCGTCATCATCGACGAGTCTCAGGGTTTCAAGTCGCACGACTCACAGCGCTTCCAGGCCCTGGCGGCGGTACGGCCGGCCATGAACCGTCTCATCGAGCTCACGGGAACGCCCAGCCCGAACGGTCTCCACGACTTGTGGAGCCAGGTCTACCTGCTCGACCAGGGCCAGACGCTGGGGCAGAACATCACCGCGTACCGCGACCGCTGGTTCACGCCGAAGATGGTGCCCGGCATCATGACGCCCGCGAAGTGGATCCCCACGGCGAACGCCGAGGCCGAGATCCATCAGGCCATCGCGCACCTGGTGATGAGCGCGCAGAACACGAACCTGCAGCTCCCGGCGCTCACCATCCAGAACGTCAATGTCACGCTCCCGCCGGACCTGCTCCAGGCCTACAAGGACTTCAAGCGCGACCTGGTCCTGGACATCGTGCAGACCTACACCGCTGATGACGGGAAGCTGACGCAGAGCGTCGAATCGATCGTTGTCGCGAACCAGGCGGTGTTGACGAGCAAGCTGATGCAGTTCGCCTCGGGCACGCTCTACACCGCGGATCCTGACGACCCGGCCACGAAGGGCCGGTACGAGGTCATCCACGACAAGAAGATCGAGATGACCGAGTACCTGGTGCGGAACAACGGCGGCGAACCCGTGCTCATCGCCTATCACTTCAAGTCCGACAAGGAGCAACTGCTCACGCGGCTCCGGAAGGCCGGCATCGACGTACAGGCCTTCGACGGCTCGCGCGACATGGTCCGCCGGTGGAATGCCAAACAGATCCCTGTGATGCTGCTCCACCCCGCCGCCGCGGGGCACGGCCTGAACCTGCAGCACGGCGGCTCGACGCTGATCTGGTACACGCTGCCGTTCTCGCTCGAGCACTACCTGCAGACCAACGGCCGGCTCTTCCGTACGGGCCAGACGAAGCCGGTGACCGTCCATCGGCTCATCGCCAAGGGTACGCAGGACGAGCGGATGCCCTCGGTGCTCGCCAGCAAGCAGCAGGTCCAGGACGACCTCATCAAGGCCGTCTCCGGGGACTTCAACGCCGAACAGGCGCTTCTCGCCGCCCTGGAGGAAGAGATCCGCGAGGACCTCAACGACCTCTGGGCCTCCGAGCGGGCCTGACCTGCACTCATTCAGCGACGGCCCGGTTGTGATCCCACAGCCGGGCCGTCGCTGCGGCGACCGCTCACCGAACATGCATGATCGAGAAGAGGACTCCCTCATGAAGAAGATCACCGCCCTCCGGTGGAACAAGCACTTGGCGTCACGTTCCGTTGGATGACAGCGTGACCCCCACGGCTTCGCACCCTACGGGCGCCGGCCTCGGGGGTCTGGGCCGGCATAGCCGACCCGGGTGTGGGATCGATACCGGAGCGGGCCGGGTGTTCGTGCACCCGGCCCGCTCCCTTCTTGCCCATCGACGTCTCGTCAGTGGCGTTTCCGAGTCCTGGTGATGCACCGAGTATGACGCGTCGCAGCCACCGGACAGACGGGAGGACGACGCTGATCGCCGATGCCCCGGGCAAGACACCGATGAGGCCCCTCAGGGCACCAGCTGGGACACGCATCGGCCGCCAACCAGACACCTACCGCCACGTCACTGAGAAGCTCGACTACCAGCAGACCCCGGTGATCACCGTCAAGTTGGAGGGTCAGCGGACCGTCCACTGGGGCGGGCACCGCATGGACATGCTCGTCAGGCTCTGTGCCGAGGGCGTGGCGTCCGACCACAAAGAGGCTTCGCGATGACGGCCACTCAACCCACCATCAGCATCGAGCTGACCGAACGCCAGCAGAGCGTCCTCCTCGACGCGTTGTACGAAAGATCCGCCGAGATGGACCGGTACCTCAGCTCCTACCGGGACACCGAGCAGCCCGGACCGCTCGACAGTTGCTGCGCGGCGCACCTCGCCCGCTTCGAGGAACGCAGCACCCAGCGCGCGGACTTGCTTGAGCGCAAGCAACACGTCCGCAGCGCCATCGACATCGTCGACGGGGCTGTGCCTGCTGTCTGGGACAACGCAGTACCGCGGGCCCTCGCGGACGCCTTGCGCGACCGCGCAGACGACGAGTTCGTGCAGGCAGCCGAGTGGCTGGCCGAGCACGAGAACGACGACGAGCTCTGGAGCCTCATCGGTGGTCTGCTCGATCGGATCACGGAATTCGCAGATCCGGAAGGAGGCCCGTCATGAGCATCGATGCCCCGCACATCCAAATCGAGCCCACACATGTTCCATAACACCGACCGACCCAAGCCCGGTGACTACGTCATCGTCGCCGAGCCCGGCATCGGCAAGGGCTACGAGTCCTGCGCGTCCCTGGCGATCGGCCGGGTGACCCGGCTCGCCGACGACGGTGAACCGCTGATCGTCTACGTCGGCAGCACCGACGAGACCCAGGTGACCTTCGGCGAAGCACTGGTCATCCCGCAGGCCGTGGTCGAACAGCTCACCGGGTGCGAAAAGATCTCCCTCCCCGACGCGGAACCAGACTCCGTCCACGACTACTTCGGCCGTCCACTGCGCGCCGGCGACTCGGTGCTGATCCCTGAAGGAGCGACGGCGGACCGCATCGCGGCGAGGTCACTCTCGATCACCGATGGCATCGCCGGGCGCACCGACACCATCGTCAGGATCAGCACCGACGGTCTCGTCGCCCTTGTCTCGCCCGGCGCCGGCGACTTCCCCGCGGATCTGCTGCTCCGCACCAACGAACGTTGACAGACAGGACCCCATGACTTCTCTGACCGAGGCCGCCCCGCACATTCGCTCTCTCGTCGCCATGGAGGAGCACGCCGACGACGGCTGGAGCATCGCCGCCTCCATCGGCGCTGAGCCGTCGCTGTACTTCCCCGAGCAGGACGGCAAGGCCGTCCCGGAGGAGGGCGCGTGGATCATCGTGGTCGAGGAGCCGATGACCGAGCTGCGCTCGAGGTTCCGCGTCCCCGAGCTGTCGATGTGGCGTGCTCGTCCGCACCAGCTGAACTCCGGCGCGATAACCGTCGGCCACGGCAAGCAGGCCGCCAAGGTGTACCCCAAGCAGGCGGTCATCGCCACGCCCTGGGGAGACCTGCACCTGTGGCCGCACGAGTACGTCGTCGCCGACCGCCCGATGGAGCTCGCGTCGGATCCCGAAGCGACCCTCAACTCGCTCGGAGGGCAGCCAGTGCTCGACGAAGAGGAGCTGTTCTACCTCATGAGCCGTGGCATCCCGCGCCACGAAGCCGTGATGCTTCTGTTCGACAAGGTGACGTCCCTCGACTTCGTCTACGTGACGTTTCCCAAGGAGGTCACTGACGTCCTCGCCGGCGCAGGGCAGAGCCTGCGCCGGCATATGGCACTGAACCCCCGCGCCTAACTCCACCATCACGCACAGCATCCAAGCCACATCACGCCCTTCTAGGGGGACTGACCCATGGCCCGCACGCAGAAGATCAAGCAGTACCAGGTCGACCAGTGGAAGAACACGCTGGAGCAGATGCTCGAAGAGGGTGACTTCAGGCAGGACGGCCGGCCCCTGAGCCCAGCGGGTATCGCGGAGCGCAAGCGTGAAATCGCGATGCTGCGCGGACTGAACACCCTTCGCGTGGGCCAGGTCGTCGATCTGGACACCGTTCAGCCGATTGACGAACACCCCAAGGAGGGTTGACCGCAACCTCGGGAGCCGATGAAGCAGGGCGCGCCGTTGGCTCGCTCGCCCCTCTCAAGGGGGAGACCGCGGGTGAATCCCGCCGAGGGTACGCACCACCGCGCACCACACGCGCGCTCGCTCCTCAACGGAAAGAACACCGGACTGCGGATCCGGAGATCGGGGTTCGAATCCCCGCAGGAACACTCAACTCACCGCTTCCCCGCGAGTGGTGGCCCTGCCCCGCCGGGACGGGATAGGGAACCCGCGCGGCCCCACACCGCGCACCGAGCAGATGCTCCGCGCAGTCACTACACCAGAAGGGGGCGACGTATGAAGACCATCCATGCCGCTGAGCTACCAACGTGGGGCGCAGCCTGGCGGACGACACTCACCCTCGGCGAGGCCGCCGACCTCATCGGATTCGACTTGTACGGGGACGACGACCTCGACACCGAACTGATCCGGGCGAGAGTGCCGATCGACGAGATCGGGCTCCTGTACACGCGGGAGGAGCTGGAAGCCAACGACGCCGAGGACCGGTTCACGCCCCTGGAAGCTGGGCTCGACGCCGACGCGCACGAGGTGCCGCCGGTGGTGGTCCTGCCCGGCGAGGGCCTGCGCGACGGCGCACACCGGTCCGCCCTTGCCGTGGAGCGGGGGTGGACCCACGTAACCGCCTACGTTCCTGTCCTCCACGCGCGAGCAATGGAGACGGGGAGGTCGGCCAGACGGCCAGGACATCGTTTCCGGCCCCCCAGCGGTACCCGCCGGGCGGCCGACCGCTCGGCATAGACAAGGAAGCAGCACATGGAGCAGCCGACCGACCAGCCGTCCGAACTCGCCCAGTTCACACCCTCGCTGCGTGTGGAGCGGTTCGACGAGGTGGTGCAGTACGACGACGCGATGACGGCGAAGCCGCCGCAGCGGACGTACGAAAAGGTATGGCAGGGGCGGTGCGGCCCGGACTTCACCGTTGAGGACGGCGAGGACAGCGAGACCGTCCGGCCCGTCAGGCTGCGCGTCCGCTGGTTTCAATACGGCGACGCCACGCCCCGCTGGAACAGCATTGAGGTAACCGGTCAGATGGTCCTACCCGACGGGCGCCTGCGTCGGCTTCCCGTCCGGGAGATATGGACGCACTACCACGCCGAGCTGGGGCAGATCCCCGACTGGTTCCTCCAGTTCGTGAGTGCCAACCCCCCGGCAACGCGGACCACCACGCAGGTCTGACACACGGCGTGACCTGGCTCCTGCCGTCCATGTACGCAAGACACCTGGTCGTTCAAGCCGGGATCGGGATTCGAGTTCCTGCAGGAGCGCTCGACTCGCTCGACGTCCTGTCCTGCCCGACCACACCCAAGGAGCACGCAGTTGGCCCCTACCGCTGTCGGCCGAACGTCATGCTCGCCGCGCCGGTCGTCACCCTCTCCACCGCGATCGCCCGCCGCCTGTGCGCCGACCTCCTCGGCCGACCGGATCCGGCCTGGCACCGCCTGGCCCATCTCGTCACCGAGCAGCTCTTTCCCGGCAGCGCCCACCACACCGTGACCCTGGCCCCCCGGGACCTGAAGGACCTGCTGGCCGTGCTGCTGGACATCGCCATCGACTTCTACGACGGCACGCTCTCGCCCGAGGCGTGCGGCCTCACCGAAGCCGACATCCAGGAAGCCATCGACGGTCACCACCACCACTACGGCCCGCTCCTGGACTACTGACGGCCCCCGCGACGGGCCAATCAGTGGTGATCGACCTCAGTGACCACGATGGGTAGTTCGAAGACCCGCTTTGAAGCGCAAGCGTTGGGCCGGCGCAGCCGGCTCGGGACCCAAAGAAACACCCGCCTGCCGGTGGGGCCGTGCTGGAACGACCAGCCCAGCTCCACCGGCAGTTTCGTTGCTGGCCCCAGCCAGCTGCCGTATCCAACATGAAGCTCAAGGGAGCAGCGCTCTCATGACCGACACGACTCGGACAACCCCATCACCTGCGAGTTCGTCGACGCCCAGCCACCCGAACACCCGAACAGGGAAAACACCGTGTCAAGTACCGCGCTTCCCGAGAAGCTCATACGCACCGTCACCGACGCCTACCTGATGGCCCTCAGGCAGGGGGATCTTCACGCAGCGCTCGGACTCATGACGCAACTGGCCAACACCTACGGTCTGGTAGCCGTCCGCGGCCTCGCCGCCGAGCTCGCCATGGACCTTCACACCCACTGTCCGTCACGCTTCCGTACTGCCTTCGGCGGCGCGAACCTCTCCGCTCTCGCCCCCACGGCGGACGACGACGCGCTCACCACCCTTGATGTCGCCTCCAGGACCAACCGCCTCATGGGGCGCGGGCAGGTCACAGCTGCCGACTTGGAGGACACCGAAGTCCAGATGTGCGTCACGGAAACCGTCCGCCACGCCGTTCAGGCGGCACTCAATGCCGCTGCTGGTCAGAGCCGTTCGGCTGCTGCCGCTCAGATGGACGCGCTGACCACGCCCCGCGAGTTGTCTGCGGCCGTGGCCCTGCTCACCAACGGGCTCCGCGCCGTGCTGCCGTAGGCGCACGCCATGAGCCCCCGTGTCTGCCGCAAGGGCCGTAGCCGCCCGATCCCGTTCGACTGCAAGTCCGGCGCCGGACACCCAGGAACGTGCAGCCCCTTCACCCACCGGCCCCACCCGCCCAAGAACGTTGACGATCACGCTGCGCTCCTCGCTATGAGCAGGGAACGCCCGAACGCCAGCGCGAGTGCACGGGCACGCTCACCGCCGCCCGGGGAGACGCGCGACTGCGGTGGGAGCAGTACACCTTGCGGGCCGCGGTGGAGGGCGTCCTCGACGAGGTCAGCCACATGGCCGACGACGAGCGGCTGACGACCGACGCGGCGGGCTGCGCCAGCTGCTGCGCTCCGCACTGGGCCTGGACCGCCAACTGACGTGACTCTCCGCTCGTCTATCCGGTTCCGTTCGGCCTGCACACCAAGGAGACCCCGTGCACAACCAGGCCAGCCCGATCCGCGAGCAGCAGCTCGACGAGGATGACCAGGACGCGATCCGAACCACATGGCTCCTGAGCCTGACGCCCGAACAGGTCATCCGGTTCGACTCGACGACTATCTACGACTGGCTGGCAGCCCGCAACGAGCAGCGCCGAGTCCGTCTCACCGCCGCCTGTCGGACCCTTCGCGAGCAGTGCGCCCGCCGTGAGCGAGCCCACGCCCGTCTCGTTGCCGCGCTGATCGCCGCCCGTACCGCGACCTGAGGAGACACATGACCACCACCGACTCCCGAGCCGCCCAACTCGCCGAATCCCGCTACCGCAACGGCTACGGCCCCACCCTCGCCGAACCCTGGGAGCAGCTCGACACCAGCATGCGCGAGTTCCTCGCCAACGAGGCCGTCAGCTGGCTGCGGTCGGCCACCGCCGCCGGACTCGTCGCCGAAAACCCCACCGCCATTGTCGACGCTGACAACCCGACCCCGCTCCGCTGGGGCCTCAACGACGTCCAGTGGGGCGACGACGACTCCGTGGTCGTGATGCTGTCCGGGCCGGACGGGGAGCCGTACTGGCTGGAGCTCGACCAGGAACAGGCCGCCGTCCTCCGCAAAGACCTCGCCGGCCCCGACGGGGAGCCCGAGACCGAGGAGCCCGAGACCAGCACGCGGCCGTGTGGCCACGATGACTATCACGACGCTCACGAGTGGGCCGACCGTCCCGGCATCTGGTGCCCCGGCCACAGCATCGCCTCCGTGTCCGCCCCGTGACCGCAGCAGACCGGCCCGGACGCGCTGGTATCGCGTCCGGGCCGGCCACCCCCGAATGGGTCGCCGAGTGGCGCGTCCGGAAGAAAAGCGACAACCCCGAGAAAGAGGGCTGAGCAGTGCCAACCACCACCCATCAGCCCCTGGCCGCCCGCATGCGGCCGACGTCGCTCGACCAGATCGTCGGACAGGCCCTCGGCACCCAATACCTACGCCAACCCGGCACGCAGCCACCCTTGCTCGATCCGCTCCAACACGTCGACCAACAGGGAAGACTCCGCTCGCGTTGGGTGGAGGGTCTGATGAGCAGCAAGACGACGGCCGCCCTCTTCGGGGCGGCCCCCCGCCCCCGGCTGGCGCTGGCAGCTGGCTCCCAGATCACGGCTGGCTCGCAGGGTCCGGACAGCGACGCCGCGCGGGCCATGGCCGTTCTCGGCTGGTGCGCCGCGTTCGTGGACACGGTGCGGCTGGCCGTCGCCGGTGGCCTGAAAGCCGACGCTTCCGGGTTCTGCACGGTCGACTCGGACGGGCGTACAGGGCGGCGGGTCAAGGGTGAGCGGGTGTGGCTACTCGCCCGCTGCGGATACCTCGCGCTTCACGCCTCGGGCCTGGTCGTAGCGACGGAGGACGGACACGAGGCACTCAGGCTCGCCAAGGCTGCCGGGCCGGGTGTGCTGCGCGATGAGGCCGACGTCATGGCGTCGGTTCGTAAGGCCCGCCGCGCCCGCCAGTGGGACAGCCACGCCGGGCAGGACGCGCACGCCTTGCCGGTGCTTCCCGGGGGTGGTGAGGAACGCCGCCGCCGGGCCGTCGCGCGCAAGGGCGCGGAGCAGGCGGCCGTCGAGGCCGAGAAGACCCGCAAGCGCACCGAGGCCCTGATAAGGCGGGCGCGGATCCGGGACCGCCGGGAGGCCCGCCGTGAGGCAGGACGTCAAGCCGAGCGCACCGCCCCGCGCCGGTGCTGCCGGGGGGTTTGGCCGCTGGAGTGGCGGTGCGGGGAGTGCCGGGACCTGGCAGGGCGGGGCATCGAGGACTTCCCCGCCCTCCCTCCAGGCGACAACGACAACAGGGCACAGCAGGACTGAGCAGGACCACGACAACGACACGGAAGGACACACCGACATGGCGAGTATGCGGCGTGAGCGGGCTACCGACGTCCCTGCCTCGGGAGACGCCTACAACACGCCGGCCCCCGCGCGGGCGGTCGCGCTGAACGTCCGCGAGACCAAGTGGGTAGCCGAGTGCGACCGGCACGGCCCCGTTTCCATGGCCCTCAACAAGTACGGCGACCCGGTGGCCGACATCTCCGCCGCGTACGTGTACACATCCCGTGATGAGGCCGACGACGCGGCCCGCCTCCACCTGGACCGGCATGCCGCGCAGGACGCCGACACCATGACTCCCGATGACATCGACGCCGCCCAGTCGCTGAACTTCAGCCGGGGCCAGCGGCGTGCTCTCGGTTGGATGCGTGAGGGCAAGGTGCGTGAGACCGCCGACGGGTTCACCGCCTTTGACGTCTCCTCTGACAAGGCGGACGTTTCTGCGAAGATCAACAAGAGGCGTGCAGCGGGTCTGTGGCTGGCCGGGTTCGTGCAGGTGTACGCCGTCGCCCCTGGTGTGCGCGGGTTCGGTCTCACCGATGAGGGTGAGGCTGCATTCCGCCTGTGGTCTCAGGCCGTACGCATCGGCGCCGTCACTGAGCCGGAGAACGACACGAAGCACACGGCCATGAGGAACGGGCCGTATCGCTGGCTGTCCGCCGGAGACACCTGGCCTGGGGAAGCTGAGGCCGCGCAGGCCGCCGCCGATGCGGAGGCCAAGGCCGAGGCGGAGGCGGCAGCGCTGCGCAAGGGCGCGGAAGAGCGCGCGGCACTGAAGGCCGAGACGTCCACTGATGACGAACTCGCCGTGATCGATGCGTTGTTGTGTGAGGGCCTGGACGAGCATGCGGTGGCGGTGCTGTCGGCCGCGTACATCGGGCACGTCACTACCCGGTACCGGCCCGGCGCAGCTTCGGTCCGCCTCGATGAGGGCTCGAACGACGATGAGCGGCACGTGTCGCGTACGTACAACGTGAACGGCGTTGAGAAGCCGATCGCGACCGAGGCGGACGACATGCTGTCGGCGATCCCTGCCAACCTCACCGACGCCACGGCCAGCACCTGGCACGCGCTGTGCACGTCGGTGGATAAGCGGTACGGGGTGTACCGGCTCGACCTTCAGGCCGCCATGGACGCAGGCAGGGCCGCGCTCGCCGCCGATGAGGAGTCGGAGGCGCCGGAGTCGCCGGAGTCGCCAGTACGCTGATCATGAGGACGGACGTGCCACGCGAACATCGCGAACCTCACGAGCGGCCGTCCTCCCCGTCTAATCGGCGCGGTCACCCTCGGCATGCGGCAGGGCATGGCGTTCACTCGCACTGAATTGTGGCCCAGTCAACTGCGGGCGCCCGGGCCCGAGGAGCGCAGCCAACACCACGTCAGGGCGGAACAGCCGGGCTGGCGATGTGCGCAGGGTGATGACGTCGGTGAGAGCGATAGCGGCGTGCAGGTTGCCGGTCGCGGTGTAGGACAGTCGGCGGGAATAGGCCTGGACGATGCGGTCGGCCGCGTTGGGGGTCTTGCCGGTGGTGCAGGGGAAGTGGATGTCCTGGCCCACGGCCAGGGCCCATGCCGTGTTCACCGGGCGGGCGATGGCGCGTTGGACCCGCCGGGCGAGACCGGTCGCCTGTGCTCCGTGCTGCTGGACGGCGGTGCGCAGGGCGAGTGCCCCCAGGGCGGCCGTCGACATGCCCTGCCCATACACCGGGTTGAACGCGGCCACCGCGTCGCCGAGGACGATCAGGCCGTCTGGCCAGGCGGAAGCTCGCTCGTAGTAGTAGCGGGAGTTGGCGGTGCTGTGAGTGAGGGCAACGTCGGATATCGGGCGGGCGTGGGCGAGGAGTTCGCCCGCCACCGGGTGGCGCAGCCCGCGGGCGAAGGGCAGGAAGTCGTCGGGGTTGGAGGTGGGCTGCCCGCTGCGGGTGCCGGACAGGCTCACCAGCCATTGGTCGTTCTCGATGGGCAGGATGGTGATGGCCTGGCCGGGTTCGGTGCGGGCGTCGGCCTGCACGGTGACGATGGGCCAGCCCTTGGTGGGGGAGGGGGCCTGGAAGGTGCGGCTGGCGTACGCGAGGCCTGAGTCGACCTTGTCGTGCTTGATGCGGGGGATGCCCAGGTCGCTCAGCCAGAGCGGGGTGCGGCTGGCGCGGCCGGTGGCATCGATGATGAGGTCCGCAGGTATCACCCGGGTGTGGTGGGCGGGGTCTTCCACCCGTACGCCGGTCACCTTGCGGCGGCTGCCGACCAGGGCGACGGCGCGGTGTCCGGTGTGCACGGTGATGCCCGGGTGCTTCAGGGTCTGTTGGCGCACCGTGTGGTCGATCAGGTCGCGGCTGGCGGCGATGACGTAGTGGCTTTCGCGGAGCCAGCGGCGGTACCAGCCCTCGGGGGAGAAGGCGACCATGCCGGTGGGCAGCGGGATCCGGTTGGCGCCGGCAGCACACAGCAACTCCAGGGTTCCGGGCAGGAGTTGATCGATGGCCTCCGCGCCGCCTTCCATGAGGGAGTGGGCGTGGCGCGCCTGGGGCAGGCCGGTGCGGGGAGCGACCTGGTCGGGCAGGGCGTGTGGCTCGATGATGTCGATCTGGTCGACGGCGTGCCGCAGGGCGGCCGCGGCCAGCATGCCGGCCAGTCCGCCGCCGAGGACAACCGCCCGGGTGTGCCCGAGGGGCGTGGAAGGGAGCTTGCTCATGTCCGGCTGCTCTCTGCTAAGGCGCGGGGGTGCGCTGGCGTATGGCGTGGACGACGGGGGAGGACAGGGCCTGGGCGAGGGGCAGCAGGTCACGCTCGCCCACCCTCAGGACCTCGGGCTGCGGTGCTGCGTCTGCGGCATCGGGGTCAGCCCTGCGGGAGCCGGCGGCCGCGACAAGCACAGCGGCGTCGGCGACGGCGCGCGCCTGGTCCTCGCTGTCGCCGCGGGCCAGGGAGGCGTTCAACGCGGCGGTGCGGATCTCTTCGTCGAAGTATGGGCTGAGCTGCAGGATGCCGTCCGAGATGGACGTCTTGCGCTGAGTCAGGCGCAGCCGGACGGCCGGCGACCAGCGGGAGATGGCGATGTGGTGGGCGCTGTCGTGGGTGACGGTGCCCAGTTCGCTGGCCAGCGGGGCCAACAGCCGCAGGTGGCGGATGGCTTCGAGGGTGTCGGAGACGCGGCGGCTGAGCAGCGGCAGCAGGAATCCGGTGCCGACCAGGACGGCCGAGGGGGCGGCCACCACGGGGGCCACATCGCGGCTGAGGACGTCCCAGTCGGTGTGGAACCAGCGGGCGGTCACCGCGAGCATCTTCGTCACGTCGTAGATGACATGCAGCACGTAGGCGGTGCCGAGGATCCGCAGACCGACGCGGAAGGTCCCGCGGACTTCGACGGCCCAGCGCCAGCACAGCAAGGACGCCATGGTGGAGGCGACACCATGCGACACCAGGTACAGCACGATCATTTCCCGGATGTAGGGAGTCGTGGCGTAGACGGTGTCGAAATCGACGAGCTCCTCGCGGGGAGTGCTGCCGGCCCAGAACAGTCCGGCGATCGCCGCGATGACGAGGCTGTAGACGGTGACGAAGGTCCGGGAGGTGCGCCGTGTCCGGTCCGGTTGCCCGCCACGCCAGTTCACCAGGAGCACCACGCTGGCCCCGGAGAAGGCGCTGAGCATGATGTACACCAGCGGAGCGGAGAAGTTGGTGACGCCGGTGAGCCGGTTCATCGTGGCGATCGTGTCCGGCGCGACTAGGAGCAGGTCGCAGCCGCCGACGAACAGCAGGGCGCAGGCCGAGCGCAGCAGGGCGTCGTGGGGAGAGCGGAGCAGCGAGGGCACCTTGACCAGGCACGCGACGAACAGAGCCGCAGCGCCGACGTAGAACGCGATGTTGTCCGTCAGCATGGCGTGCCGGCGTGGCCGGTGCGGGGGTGAGGAAGCTGCTGGTGCAGGCTCATACGCGGTGGTTCTCCGGTCAGATGAGGAGCCGGCGCACGGGGTGCGCGACGTATCGGTGCTGCGTGCATGTCAGGTCCAAAAGCCGCGGTGGCCCAAGGACGCCTCGATGCGGCCTGCCAGTCCGTCCGCTTCGTGCAGGGCAGTTTCGGTGAGCAGCGCGGTGACATGGGTGCCGAACGTCAGGCCGAACCGTTCTGCCTGGCGTTCACAGTCCTGGTCGAAGTCGGTGCGGGTCGCGTAATGCAGGACCGCGTCGTGCAGGCGGCCGGGGGAGCTGTCGTCGCGCGGCAGCTGGGTCACCAGCAGGTCGACGAGTTCCTGAACCTGGTGGGAGCCGGGGCTGTGTGCGCGCGTCGCCGTCCCGGTCTCATGCTTGTGGTGGCCTTCGGTGAACATGTGCCACAGCTCGTGGCCCAGGATGACGCACTGGTGCTCCGGGTCGGTGTTCTCCTGGACGGCGATGATGTCCTTGTCCTCGAGGTCGAGCCACACGCCGCTAACCGCGCTCGGAGGGAAGGCGACCTTGCGCAGGTGCACGGGTCGACCGCGCCGGCTGCTGGCCACAGCGGCGACCGCGGTGAAGATGTCGTCCGCTGCATCGCCGACGGGGCGCACCAGTTCGGCGACCTCAGCGACGAACTTCTCGCTGAACTGGCGCATTGTCCGCTTGCTCCCGTCGAGCTTCACCGTGCTTCCTCGGCTTTCTGGGATATGGCGCCCCTGCGTCCGGTGCAGCCGGTACGGGGCGTCGCGCTGTGTGGCGGGATACGTGTCGCAGGGTGGGCGGGCCAAGCCGGGCCGTGCCCGATCACTGGTCGTCCTCGACCTGGTCGAGCAGCGCATTCAGGGTGGCTTCGACCACCCTCCACTGGGCCTCGGGCAGCCCTTCTGCGCGCCGCAGGGCCATGTGGCGCACGGCGTGCTTCTCCATGACGCCAGCCAGCGGGTCCAACTCCCGTTGCAGCAGGTGCAGGACGTTCTGCAGCGCGCCGTCGAGGACCTGGACGGAGTCGCTCGAGAGATAGGCGGTGGCCCGGCCGAAGTAGAACTGCTCGATTCCCGCGGCCGTCTCGGCCTGCAGCGACTTGATGTCGCCGCGCGCGAAGGCCCGCAGCGCTGCCCCCGTTCTGCCGAAGGAGGTGGCGATCTCCTCGTAGGAGTACGGCTTGCCGTCGTCGCGTAGGCGCGTCGTGCGCAGGTTGATGAAACGTTCGCGCATCCGCTCGTCGAAATCCTCGTCCGGTGCGCGGCGGCCGTCGAGCAGTGCCTGGATGGTCGGGGCGGCGATGCCCGTCTCCTGGGACAAGGATGCGACGTTCAGCACCTGTTCACGCTGCCGGGCCGAGGCGCCCAGCAGGGTGTTGATCTGCCGCAGGGTCTCGGCGAGTGTGGCGCGGGTGTCGCTCACCGGGTGGTCTCCCAGGGGTTGGATGGGCGCAAGGGAACCTCTGGAACGTATGAGGTCGCCCAGCGGGATCGCAAGTGTACTTTCAGTCAGCCGTAAGCACACTTGAAATTGCTCGATAGATGCGCGGCACCCGACACCTAGGTCAGCCGTTCCCCGGAGTCCGCCGCACCGCGCGGGGCAGCGATCGGTTTGCTTGGCGCACGCATGTACTCACTGACGATCTGCGTGACCACCGCAGAGGTGCGGATCGCGCGCGCGATCCGCACCAGCTGGGCGGTGTCCGAGGCGAGTTGTTCGAGAACAGGATCGCCCTCGTCCTCCACGGCGCGACCGAATCGGTCGACGGCCACCACGACCATGGCCGCGGTCCCGACGGCCTTGGCCTCGACCTCCGATGCACCTGCGGCGCGGGCCCTGTCGTACGCGTCCTCTCGGACGGCTTCGTCGGCATACGGGGCCAGCCGGAGCAGCCCGTACTGGAGGGAGGATTCACGGCTGACGAGACGGATCCGTGGCGAGGCCAGGCGCGACAGCCGCGGCTGGTAGGTGCTCCAGTTCTCCGTGGCCGCCAGTGCGTGCCAGAGAGGGTTGAGCTGCAGGTAGGTGCGCCAGCCGAGCAGCGTTTCGACCGCGGTCGGCACGAGCACCGGCAGGAGGTAACCGGCCGCCACCAGGGCTCCGGCCAGAGACACGATGATCGGAGCCACCGAAGTGTTGATCGCGTCCCAGTCCTGGTCCGCCCAACGGGCCGCCACCGCCGTCGACTTGACGACGCCGAACAGCAGGTTCAGGAGCCAGCCGGCGGTGATGACAATGAGGCCCGCGCGCTGCCAGCCCTGCAGAAGTCGGGCCCAGCGCCAGCACAGGAGGGTGGTGACCAGCGCCGCGGTCACATGCGCGGTCAGATACAGCACGATCATCTCGCGGATGAACGGCGTGTGCGCGTAGTACGTGTCGAAGTTGCGCTGCTGCTCGACGGGCGCCCGGCCGGCGGCGAACAGCGCCCACAGCGCCACGCACACCAGTGCGTAGGCCAGGGTCCACCGGCGGACCAGCGAGCGGAGCCGGGGCGCCTCACCGCCGCGCCACAGCAGCATCAGGATGAAGCAGGCAGCCGAGTACGCGGTGACGATCGAGTAGGTCAGCGGGGCGGCGAAGTTCGGCACCCCGGTGAGCCTGTTGATCAAGGCGATGCTGGGCGGGGCGCCGATCGCGAACCCGGCGCCGGCCAGCAGCAGGACGGCACACACCGCGCGCAGGGTCGGCTCGCGCCGATCGCGGCGCAACGCAGGAACTTTGAAGGCGAGTCCGGTCCACAGGATCAGAGCCGGCAGGTAGTAGTCCGGGCCGCGCATGTCAGGTCCTGACGTCAAGGTCCGGCCGCCTGCTGGCAGCCGGAAACGACCCGGTGGGCAAGGACGCCGCAAGGGCGGCGCCAAAGCCCGCGGGAACGGAGGTGGAAGAAGACACGACGCTCGTGGCTAGCCGGAGCCCCGGCGCCGGCCGCTCAGGGACGCGGCGATCCGGCCGGCGAGCTCGCCGAGGTCCTTGCTCCGTCCGTCGACGGGCGCCAGCCAGGCACGCAGTTCGGTGCCCAGCTCCAGCCCGAACATCTCGGCATCCATCTCCTCGTCGCGGGCGAACTCGGTGCGGGCGGAAACACGCAAGGCTGCCGCCACGTCGCCCATCCCGGGCTCGTCGGCGAGCAGCCGCGCGGCAATCGACGCCCCCTCCCCATGGCCGCCGCAGTGCCCGGCCTCCATGTGCCAGACCTCATGACCGAAGATCATGAGCTGCAGGAGAGGATCCGCATTCCGCTCGACCGCGATGAGGTCACGGTCCTCCAGCCCCATCCACAGCCCGCTCACCGTCCGCAGCGGAAAGACCACCGCACGCCAGCGCACGGGCCGGGCGCGGCGCTCACTCAACGTCGTGCACAGAGAGTCGAACAGCGCCTTGGGGGTGGCGGGGGCGGGCAGCACGATGCTGTCGACCAGTGCCGAGCGCAGACTGCGCATCTGCTTCCCTGTTCTCACTACTCACTCCGCACGGTCGCGATCCAACTCGGACCAGGCGCCGCCTCTTTGGGGCGCCGGGCCTCCCTAACTGCCCCACGATGCGTCATCCCACGCATCACCTCCAGACCAATTTGAGCCCCTGCCGCAAAATGTGGGCCTCCCAGAGCCACAGAAACGGCGCTAAGCAACACGATCCGGCCCTCGCCGGTCGCCGAGCGGCCCGGCGGAAACGGCCGCCTTTTCCGCGGGGCTCAAGGGGGGCACGCTGAGCGAGGGACGGCGGGGTCCGCGCAGCACCGTCCACGCCACGGTGGGGTTGAACAGCTTCGTCGCCGGAGCAGACAGCGTCATCACCTCCAGGAGCGTCTCGGTGGCGTACGGACGCGCGGTCGCCGTCAGGGTCAGACGGTCGATGTAGCGCTGCACCGCACGGGCCGCGCCGGTGGCCGGGGTCCCGGTGGCCCCCGGATACAGGACGTCCTGCCCGGTGGCCATCTGCCAGGCCATGTCGGTGGGCTCGACCACCGCACGCTGCACCCGGCGCGACAGCCCGGGCGCCATCAGGCCGTGCTCGCGCAGCTGTTCACTCAAGGCCACCACGCTCAGCGCTGCCACCGACATGCCGTGCCCGTAGACCGGGTTGTAGGTGGCCACCGCATCGCCCAGCGCGAGGAACCCGTCCGGAGTGTGGAGCTTCTCGTAGAAGCGGCGCCGGTTACGAGTGCTGCGGGACATCAGCACCTGGTCGCTGACCGGCACCGCGTGCGCGATGAGCTCACCGACGATGGGATCCCGTACACCCAGCGCACCACGGGCGAAGGCCTCGAACTCATCGGGGTTGCTGGTGGGCTCGCCGCCGCGCGTTCCGGACAGCGTCACCAGCCACCGGCCGTCCTCGATGGGGGCGATGATGGTGCCCTGGCCGGGCCGCCCGGTGTTGGCCAGGGGCTGGACGTTCACCAGCGGGTAGTTGTCGGTGCCCGGGGGAGCCTTGTAGATCCGGGTCGCATAGGCGACGCCCGAATCCACCTCTTCCTCGTGCACCGGACCGGTCCCGAGGTACGCCAGCCAGTTGACCGCACGGGTGCCGCGCCCACTCGCATCGACGACAAGATCAGCGTGCAGGTCCTCGGCGTCCTGCCCGGCGGTGGCCAGGCGTACCCCCCGCACCTGGCCCGCATCACCGATCAGCGCACTCACGGTGCTCTGCTCGCGCACCGTGACGTTGCCCAACTCCAGGACGCGGCGGCGGATGCACCAGTCCAGCAGATCGCGGCTGCAGGAGATCAGGAACTGCATCTCGACGGGCCAGCGGCGGAACCATCCCTGCGGTGTCATGGAGACCAGGGCCTGCGGCAGCGGGATGCGCCGCGCACCCGCGGCCATCCACTCATCGAGGATGCCCGGCAAAATCCGCTCGACGGCGCGCGCACCCCCCGACCACATCACGTGGGCGTGCTGCGCCTGGGGCATGCCGCGCCGGGGCAGCGGTCCCTCGGGCAGTGGGTCCCGCTCGATGACGACGACCTGCTCGGCGTGCTCCGCGAGGACCGCGGCGGCCAGCGTCCCGGTCAGGCCGCCACCGATGATGACGACCCGACGGCCGCTGGCGTTCCGGCTGGACATGTTCATGCGTGTTGTCTCTCTGTGACGGCTGCCGTGCGATAGGCGGCCGGGATGGCTGAGTTCATGGCGCGGGAGATCTCCAGCAGGTCCTCGTCGCTCGGGCGGAACACCGGCTCGGGCTCAGCGGCAGCGACGGCCTCGTCCGCCCCCGCGCACCCCTCGGCCCGAACCGCAGCAGTGATCATTGCTGCGGTGGCGATGATGTCCGCGACGCGGTCGCCGTGGCCTGCCCGCAGTGCGGCAGCCCGGGCCTTGCCGTGAACCACGCGGTCCAGGAACGGGCCCACCCGCAACAGCCCGTCGTGGACCGCCGTCTCGCGGCTGGTCTGGCGCAACCTGGGGGAGGCCCACAGCGACAGGGGGACCGCCCGGGCAGCGTGCGCGGGCGCGGAATTGAGCACCTTCACCAAGGGCCCCAAAAGCTGGTAAGTCCGCCAGCTGTGCCAGGCGCCGACGGCCCGCGGGCCGGCCAGCGGCAGCAGGTACCCGCCACTGGCGAGACAGCCGCCGAGCGCAGCCACCCCGGGGGCGGTATAGGTGCTGAGGTCGTCCCAGTCGCTGTCGGCCCACCGGGCAGCCACAGCCGCCAGTTTGAGCCCGGCATACGCCGTTGTGATGCCGTAGCCGACGACAAGGGTGATCAGCGCACCCTTCAGCCATCCGTCCACCTGCCTCGACCACCGCAGGCAGAGCGCGGCCATCCAGCAGAACGCGGCACCGGAGGCCAACAGGTACAAGATGATCATTTCGCGGAGGTAGGGCACCGCCGCGTAGTAGGTGTCGAACTCCTGCACCTGCTCGACCGGGGCGTCGCCGAGGAAGAACAGCACGAACACGCCGGTGATGACGGCGGCACAGACCCACACGCACAGCACAGTCGCGCGGCGCACGCTCAGTGCAGGGCCGCCGTGCCAGCGGATCAGCAGAATGAAGCACGCGGCGCTCAGGGCCGTCATCAGCGAGTAATCGAACGGCGCGGCCAGATTGGACACACCGGACACGGAGTTGACGGCGCGGATCGTCGGCGGCGCAGCGAAGGTGAAGACACTCGCCCCCAGGAGAAGCAGGACGCACACCCACCACAACTGGGGGTCTCTGCGGCGCTTCACGAGAGCCGGCAGCTTCATCATCAGTGCCAGCGTGAGCAGCGCCGCGGGTATGTACAGGCCGCTCTCCCTCATCGGGAGGCTCGCAGTGCCGTACGCGGTATCAAAGTGTTCCCCCTGCTCTCGACCACAATGCGGCGGCGTGTGCTCCTCGTTGCTCCAGTGGACGATCCCTCATTCGGCGCCGAACTGGCCAGATCAGCCCTTTGATGTGCAACAACATGAGGGAGGGGCGTTCACAGGCAAGCGGGTCATTGAGGGCGATTCGCAAGAGCGACGGAGGGGCGTCCGAATTCCGTTGGACCACCTAGCCGTCCGTCGTGCCTCCGTCCTCTTTGAGCATGGTGTCAACGATCGCAGACAGCAGCGAGATCTGCTGCGGGGGCAACTGGTCGATCTTCTGGCGCAGGGCGTAGTGCCGCACGCCGTGCTTGGCCGCGACCGCGGCCAGCGGTCCCCCGGTCACGGGCAGGCGGCTGATCAGGTTCTCCAGAATCGGCCGCAGCTCGCGGTCAAGGGCCTGGCGGGCCGGGGCCACCAGGAACCCGGAAGGTACGTCGAAGAAGCGCTCCAGCCTCTCGGCGTGCCGGATATTGGGTTCCTTGCCCTGGTGGAGGAGGGCGCTGATCCAGCCGCGACTGACGCCGATCTCCCGCGCGATGAAGTCCTGGGCGTAGAGCTCGCCGCTGTCCGTCCTGCGGGTCTCGTAAAGGAACTTGAACCGCTTGCGTGCGCGCTCGCCCACGTCCTCGTCGGCGACCTCTCTACGCTCAAGGAGGGCGGTGAGGTCTGGGGGGTGAACGCCGGTCCTGTAGGCGAGTTCGTCGAGGTCGAGGACCTCATCACGGGCAAGGCCGAGCTCGCCGAGCAGCCCGTCGAGGCGCTCGAGCGTGATGGTGAGGGGAGTGCGCCCGTCGCTCACCAGTGGTTCTCCCTCGGTCAGGCCTGGATCGGGCAAGGAACTGCCCGGAGATTAGCCGCAATTGAGCGGCACGGCCAGACGCTGTCCACAATCCTGAATCGAGTGTTCACGATCGTTGACAGTCGAACGTGTAGGCGTCAGGATCGTGCGCAGCCACCAGGGGCACGGACGCCGACCCAACCCCGGCCGATCGCACCACCACGGACCCTACCGATCTTCCATCGGCACCGGATGCCGACCGTGCGGGCGAGCACCGGACTGCTGCCTGCCGTCCCGGTGGCCAGCCAGTCCTGGCCCGACCGCACGATCACACGGGGGTAGTGATGCTGACGGTGGACGCACTGACCCAACTCGCAGGCCCGGCCCTGTGCTTCGCCGACCACAACCTCCCAGACAAGAAGGACAGGGAGGTGCTCGGGATGTGGCCGGCCGACCTCTTTCTGCCGGACCCCCCGACCCGCGAGTCCCTGTCCGGGATCGTGCTGCTCATCTCGTCCGACGCGGCCTGGATGCACGATCCGGACACACTAATTGCAGCGCTGCGCACGGCGGCCGCGCTCGACGCGGAAGCCCTCCTGCTGGTGCCCCGCGCGGGGCACCACGACAAGCAGCCTCAGGTCCTGGCCCTGCTGAGGCGGGCCGCCCGCGAGGCTGGGCTGCCCCTGCTGGCCCTGTCCCGCAGTGAGGCAGCCATCGAGCTCCTGGAACAGTTGCGTCACCGATGCCAGCGGGAAGCGAACGTCGACACCGAGCACCTCGAAGCGATGCTCACCGCCGTACGGCACTTCGCCAGCGGACCCGCCGACACCGCCGGTGACCTCGTCGCGGCCGCAGGTGCCAGCGTCCAGGGCACCGCCGTCCTGGTCCAACCCGACGGCACGCTTGTCGGCGCCGGGAACCGTCCGGACAACAGCGGGCTCGGCGGTCTCGACGACCTGGTCGCGCGATTGCGCGCGGGGGGGCCCGGCCCGGTCAGCGCCCAGGACGAGTCGGCACACATCCAGCTCCATGCCGCGGGCATCACCGCGCCGCACCCGGTACTCATCGCCCGCCGACCCAGCGCGTTCAACGCGTCCCAGTCCCGGCTGCTGCAGCATGCGGCCGCCACCCTTGGTGTGCAGCATCACCTCGCCGCCCTGCACGCACAGCACGGGCGCAGTGAGCAGCTCGCCGAACGCATGCGCATGAACATCTTCCGGCAGCTGATGGACAGCTGCACCGAACGCGCTCAGGAGGACGCGGCGTACCTGCTCGAGGAACTGGCCTCCTGCACCCACGTGCAGATCTACCTGCTGCAGGGGCCGCGCCGGGACCGGGATGCGCTTGCGGCGCGCTGCCACCGGGAGCTGGGGCACCAGTGCCTGGTGATCAAGTGCCCGGCCTACGTCGACCATTTGATCATCGTGGCTCCGATACCTGAAGTAGGCCACACGCAGCACGTCCTGCACACCCTGCAGACGCTCACCAAGAGCCCCCAGTGGCGCAACTGCCTGCTCAGCGAGTCCCGCGCCGTCCCCATCGCCCGCACCGCCTGGGCGTACGGCGAGGCGCTGCGGGCCCTGGCCGCCGCCCGAAGCCTGCCCGGGCGCACCGCCACCGCGCCGGGCACCCTGTCGCTGACGCAGGTCCTCACCGACGACGCCCGGCAGTGGGCCGCGCAGTTCCTGCGGCCCCTGTTCGACCTTCCGCCGGACCAACGCCAGTCGGTAGCGAGCCTGGTGGGCAACGCACTGGCCTTCGGCCCGGGCGAGGCGGCCCGCATGGCGAGCCCCGTGGTCCACCGCAACACGGCCATCGCCCACCGCCGGGACACCGCCGCGCGCCTCGGCGTCGAGCTCGGCAGTCTCGGCGACTGCGCGGTCCTTGCCCTGGCGCTGGAACTGGTCACCTTCCCGGCAGACCCGCCACCGGACGGACCCGCGCCCTCCCTGCACGCCGTGCTGGACACCCCAGCCTGCCGTACCTGGGCAGCACAGTTCCTCGCCCCACTCGACAGCGAACTGCGGCGCACCCTGACACAGTGGGTCGCCGCCGACGGCAAGATCGGACCACCGTTGAGCCGCGCCCTGGACCTGCACCCCAACACGATCCGCAAGTACCTCGGCCGCTGCGAAGAGGTCATCCCGACCCAGTTGTTCCGCAACCGAACCGGGGCATTCCAGGCCGCCTTGGCTCTGCACATCCTCACCGAACTGCCCATGCCCGACTACGCACGCCCCGCTCGCACCGCGTCCCGTGCGGCCTGAGAGCGGTTGCCGGGATGGGCCTGCGCCACACGGGTGTGCATCGGGACACGGACACATCCGCCTTGATGTGCATCCGTCACAGATTTGCTGTCAGCATTTGTGCATCTGTCACCCGTTCGGAACTGCCGGACGCTGGATATTCTCGCCAACACCAGTGAAAACTATGGTCACTTGAGTCGCGGAGGAACATGAGGGTGAATCACATATGCAATGAAGAGCAGTCCCGGTGTGACCGATGAGCGCACCCGCGACGCCGGTGGACGTCCTCGTTCTCGCCTCCGGACGAGTCGGCTTCACCCTCGTCTGAGGCTCAGGCCGAAACTGCCCACGGAGAAGCCGACAAAGCCCGCGGCGGTGAACCGCTGCACGCACCAGGAGGCGGGCGCTGGAAGGTGGTTGGAGCCACCGCATATGAAGGAGCGCACCGATGATCCACCCCCACCCCGAAGCGTCCAACTCTGACGAGTTCAAAGGTTTCAATGAAGCCAGGCGCATCATGTGGTGCCATGAGGCTCGTGCCCGCGTGTACGAACGGTTCGAGCAGACGAGCTTCATCGGTGACGCGAACGTTGCAGCGGTCCACGTCGACAACACCACCAGGGCAGACCGTGTGTTCCTCGTGGCATTCGACAAGGCTGGCCAGCGGGTCGGTGTCGACACGCTCTACACCGACGAGCCGCATCAACACCTCGACATCGCGCCCGAGTTCGACCATGACTTCACTGACATGGACGTCGTTCCGCACTCTCAGCTTGAGCAGTCCATCTCCCGTGAGAACGGCTGGGTCGTCAACCTGAATGTGCTCCGTGAGTACGACCCCTTGGCCGATCGCCGGGCCACGCAGCGCGCGGTGTTCCTGGCGCATCTGCAGGACATGATGAAGAACGGTGACGTCCGCGGATTCCTGTTTGGCCGGGGTGAGTCCGGTGACACTGATGCGGCATGATAGACCACGGCCGCGTACAACAGACGACCCCGTCGGCAGCCTGGCCGACGGGGTCGTCCGATCTCTGACGCTGTTGCTGCGCTGCCTTTTCCGCCACCAGGGGGGATCAGCACAGATGATCCGGGCGTCGCCCCAGGCCGAGTGCTGTACGGGGAGACATGTCGTGGACCGGCTCACGCCGGTCCCGGGTGACACCTCGCGGTGAACCTTACGAGGCCACGCGGCTCGTCCTCGACACCGTCTACCGACTTCCCGGAACGGCAACTATGAGCCAACCGCTGAGCATGGTGACCTCACGGTCAAGTTCCGCAGTGGCCGCGCCGGTGTCCACTGCGGCGAGACCACGCCTGAAAAGAAGACGATGCTCTGACCGCCTCGTAGTGATCAGAGCATCGAACCAGGCTCGGCACGCGGCAGTACCGCCCTGTTGGGTCGTCATACCGGCGGGATGAGCAGCGACGCCTCTGCATAGATGAGATCCGGATTCTGGATCTTGTTCGTCTCGGCCAGAATGCCGATCGGCACCCCCGTCGTCCCCGAGATCGCGGTGAGCGTATCGCCTGGCTTGATGGTGTAGGGCTTCGCCTCGGCCGATGCACCCGATCCGCTGGTCTTGTCCGCGTCGCCGCGACCGGACGCCGGATCCTGACTCGCCCTGCTCTTGTCCAGCTTCCCCGTGCCGCCCTCGCGCGGCTGCTGGGCGCTGCCGCCTCCGGCGTTCTGTTCGCCGGGATTCCCTGGTGCCTCGACCGGGGCGTGATTGCCCTGCAGCGCCTGGATGAAGCCGCCGTCGGACGTCGCGAGCTCCGCCAGGCCCCATCCGGCGAAGCGCACCGCTCCGCCGGCCATGACGCAAGCGGTGATGACGGGTCCATTGCCGAAGCCCATCGGGCCGGCATGACTCCCGGCAGATGCTCTCATCTGCGCCGACGGCTTCCATGCCATCCCCGCCCTCCCCTGAACCGTAGCCGTCATCCCTGCTCCAGCTCCTCTTTGAATAACGCGTACTGCCATTCAGGTACGGCGCGGACATTCTACTCATAGCTGAGTTTAAGTTGATAATATAAGGGATCGAATCGCAGTCTGAATGCCACTCGATAGCCCGCCAATGCGCCCCCGAACCCCCGAACCCCCGACAGTCAGACCGTCAGACCGAACGAAGGAATCGCATCACCATGGCCAACTACTCCGTCTCCGCCAGCCACATCACTGAGGGCAAGAACGTCTTCATCCGCGGGAAGCTTGGCTTCGCCGTCCTCGCCCGCCTCATCGAGGGCGCGGAGCTCGTTGCGAGTGACCAGCGCAAGACGCAGAACGGCATGAACCCCATCGGCAAGCCGCACACCACTGCGACGATCATTCACGCCGAGGTCCAGTTCGCTGATCCGGACAACCCCACCCTCGAAGAGAAGTTCGTCTCCGAGCGCTGCTACGACTCCCCGAAGCGGCCGGAAACCGGGTCCAACTACTCCATCGACTCCAAGGGCAGCACCCTGCCGGTCATCGCGATCCCTTCTTCGAAGGGCGACGGCACCTACGACCAGGACGAGTCCGGCCGGGAGCTGGCGCAGGGCCTCGACGTCACGCTCGTGCTGCGCACCTACAAGCCGAAGAACTTCAACAACCGCGGCCTGGCCCTCGAGCAGGTAATCGTTCACGAGGCGCCGCGCTACTACAACGCCGGCGGCGTCGACCAGGCTGAGCTGGCTGCGCGTGGCATCGTGCTGAACGGCACTCCGCGCCCCGTTCAGGCCGCTCTTGCCAGTGCTGCCCCGGCCGCCGGGGTTGCGGTGGCGACCGAGGTGGAGGAGGGCTTGTCTTTCCCGGCCCCGCAGCCGGCATCCGCACCTGCGGCCGTGGCCGCGCAGGCTCAGGACCCGGCGAGCGCCATGGCTGCGCCCGTCGCCGCTGCTGCTCCGGATCCTGCCCAGCAGGAGCCCCTGGAGCAGAAGCTCGCGCGCCTGGAGGCCGAGAACGCCTCTCTCAAGGACGCCGGTTCGGCCGTCGGCTCTCCCATGGCCACCGGCCCCTGGAACGGCTCCGGTTCGGCCCAGCAGGCGGGGATCACCTACCAAAGCTGATCCATGCTGGCCATCGATGAGACCCCCGTACTCGCATCCGTGCGGTACGGGGGTCCTGTCTTTCTCTCCTCTCCTGACGCCTCTGATCGAAAGCGTGTGTCCCAAGATGACTCCAGCCGACCCCCATGCCTGGTTCTCACAGTTCTACGGAAACCGCGCGATCCGCACTCTCGCCAGTGCCTGTCGGTGGACCATCTCCGGACAGATCGGGGAAGAGGCCCCCGGCGATCCCGCCAAGCCGCAGAAGCGAAAGGCCCCGATCGACGTACGGCACCTGCTCGCCGGCTGCACCTCCAGTTGCCAGCACGCCGGCCCGCTGCGCGGGGCCTTCGCTCTGGACGAGACTTGCCTGCTCACCCTCGACGAACTCACTGTGGCGATTCCGAACGCCGCGAACACCGCCTTTTATCTGCAAGCCCAGACTGACGGTCTGCTCGTCCTCGACATTGAGGCCGACTGCCCGCCGGTTGTGGCCACGGACCTGCTGCGGCTGCCGGGCATCCTCTACTCGGAGCTGTCGATGTCCGGCCGGGGCTTTCATCTCGTCATGCCGCTGCCGGAGAACTTCCATGACTTCCCCGTGGCCGCCGGCAAGCGCGTCCTGCGTGAGGAACACGGCTGGTACGAGCTGCTCCTGGACCACTGGTCGACGTTCACGCGCCAGCCGGTGCCCGATCGCATCGCCGCTCACCTCACCGCAGCAACTGACGCACCGGCCTTCGCCTCCATCGAGGATCTCTACGCGCAGCTGGCCGTGAACGCCCGCGAGAGCTCCGGCGCTTCAGCATCAGCTGTCGACACCGCCGAGGACATGCCCGACATCCCGTACTCGCAGGCCATCGTCGAGCAGACCCTGGCCAGTGCGCGCCGTCAGCTCCGGGATCCCGGAGACTTCAACCACGACATGTCCCGCTGGGAGTTCTCGCTTCTCGCGTCGCTCTACGGCTGGATGCGGACGCAACTGCGCGCCTACAGCGCTCTCGGTGTCGAGTACTCGCCGGGCGATGCCGCGTGGTTGCTCTACAAGGCGGCGCTCGACGTCATCCCCGCGCGCCCCAAGCACAGCGAACGGCGCAACGGCCGGCCCTTCCTCCTCGACCGGGCGGCCGCACTCGTGGCCGACCGAGAGGCCCGTTCCTCGTCGGACAACTGACGCTCCGTGCGCTGTCGCATCTGCCCCTGGTTCATCCGATGCTTCCGGCGGCGGGTGGGGCGGGTGATGTGTGCTGCGGCGGGGCCGACAGCAGGCGGGGGGCAGTGCTGGATCGCGCGGAGCGCGATCGGGTGGCGATGGGCAGCGGGGCTCCATTGCCACCCGTGGCGGGAGTGCGGGTCTCCGCCGGGCTCTGACGGCGCGGCCCGCGCCATAGGACCGTTCACGGCCTATCCAGCCTCGGCGGCGCCAAGAGCCGCGGCGCCGTCCTTTGGCGTCCCTTCGCCTTCTCTCTTCCTCACCCGCGGACAGAAAGACATCGACATGAAGTTCAACGACACCCTGACGACCCTGATCAAGCAGTCACTCGAGGTCGGTGCGACGCCCGCTCTCATGGGCGAACCCGGCATCGGCAAGTCCAGTTTCGTCGAGGACCTGGCTTACTCCATGGGCACGCAGGCTTTCACGCTGCCGTGCAACCAGCTCGCCGACAAGGCCGACCTCACCGGCGCGCGTCTGGTGCCGTACACCAAGGACGACGGCACGCAGAGCTACAAGCAGGTCTTCTACCCGCACCAGGTGATCCAGGAGTGCATCGACTACGCCGAGAAGAACCCGCGTGAGTGGCCGATCCTCTTCCTCGACGAGATCAACCGCACCACCTCCGACGTCACCTCCGGCGCGCTGACCCTGGTCACGCTGCGCCGCATGGGATACGTCGAGCTGCCCAAGAACGTCCGTATCGTCGTGGCCGGTAACGACAAGGGCAACGTCACCTCGCTCGACGAGGCGAGCCTGTCCCGCTTCGCGATCTTCCACGTCGAGCCCGACGCCGCCACCCTCATGTCCGTCCTCGGCGACAACATGAACCCCTGGGTGAAGACGGTGCTCACGCAGTACCCCGGACTGATCTTCCAGAAGTCGACGCCTGAGGCCATCGTGGCCGACGGCCAGGACGACGATGACAACGGCAACGTCACGATGGCCGATCTGTTCGACGGCGGCGAGGAAATGAACCAGCTCACCACGCCGCGCACCATCGACAACCTGTCGAAGTGGCTCAACGCGGCCGACCCGCAGCAGCTGGCGCAGTACCTGGCCACCCCGATCCAGATCGGTGACCGCGAGACCTCGCTGCTGAACGAGGCCATCGAGGCCTACGTCGGCGACACCATGTTCACCACGCAGCTCGTGGCCACCATCGCCCAGGACCTGGCGAGCAACGCCGGCGGCGTACCGCAGAACCGCGTGAACGTCCCGAAGCCGAACTGCTACCAGAGCCTGAAGGCCGCAGCGACCGTGACCGACATGGCCGCGGTCGTCGCGACGCTGACCGACAACGAGAAGTCCGGGTCGCTGCTGTACGCGCTCAAGGAGAGCCAGGACAACGCGCGCCTCATCGAGCAGCTGGCCCATGCCGTGACCCAGATCGAGCCGGGGCACACCCGCACGCTCATCGAAATGGTGACCAGCCAGCAGATCGACCGTCAGAACCTGGAGGCCTTCATGGGGAACGACACTCCGATCGTCAACCATGTCAAGCCGGTCCTCTCGGCCTTCCTCTGATCGCTCGCTCACCGGTGGTGGGGGACTGCCGCAGTGCAGTCCTTGCTGCAACTCCCCGCCACCGGCGGCGCTTTGCCGACGCCTTGTCCTCAGAAGGAGACCACGATCCATGACGATCACCGTCACGAACCAGAAGCCGGCCGTACTCGACGCACTGCACACCATCTCGTGCACCGGTGATTACGACCCGATGCCGGCGATCCAGCAGACCCTCATCGACCCGTTGCTGGAGCCGTTGAACCGCAACACCCCGGCGGGCATCACCGACGCCCAGGGCGCTGATCTGACGGGGGACATCCCGGATCTGGTCCTGAGCTGCCTTGGCGACACGCTGAACGCGGCCAGCGAGCAGACCGTCAAGGAGCTGCTCGGGCAGACCCTGGTCAACTTCGACCAGGGCACACCGCTGCCGGTCGCCGAGCTCTTCGCCGTCCAGGCCGGACAGCAGAACAAGATGCCCGCGCCCTCCCCGCGGGTGCTCTACACCGCGCAGGCTGATGTCCTCCCGGCCGCAAAGGCTCTGCTGGCCGGGACCGGTGACGAGAGCGCCTTCTTCGCCTCGATCGCCTACACCTTCCACCCCGACACTCTCGGGTTCTGGTTCCAGTCCTCCGCCGCCTTCGACGACTTCAAGATCTGGCTGTCCCAGCAGACGCAGGCGATAGCCAGTGCCTTGCCGGCGGCCACCACCAAGCTGCTCAATGACTTCACGGCCCTGTCCCTCAAGGGCCTCACCGAGTCGCTGCTGGTCCGCAAGGACGACGCTGACGCCAACGATGAGCACTCCTTCGCCCGCGTGCTCGTGCACATGCTCATGAACTACGTCGAGCAGCGGCGGGCCCAGGCTGGCCAGCAAAACACCGCACTGGACACCGGCGTTCTGCCGTTCACGGCCGGGGAGCTGTTCTGCCCGCGCGCCCTCGTCCTGGTCAACGTCGAGGCCCACGCCCGAGCCACCGCGGCGAAGATCACGGGGGAGTGGAACCTCATCAACCAGTCGCTGGCTTCGCCGGTGAAGGTCGTCTCGAACACGTCGCTGTCCAAGCTCACGTCGCTGCCACGGGCCGCCGCCCGGGCCGCCGCCCTGGGAGCCAGGCAGCAACCGGGCCAGCCTGGCAGCCGCAGCGCCCAGGTGGCGTTCCGCAAGCAGCCGCCGAGCAAGCTCGACCTGTTCAGGGACATCACCCGTGTGCTGCGCCGGATGGGCAAGGTCAACAAGTCGCAGAATATCTTCCGCACGACGATGGCGACCTTCCTCAAGGCCAACCGCCGCAACCCGGACGACTTCAACAAGCCCGGCCGGATCACCTCGGTGCAGTACATGCCCGACCTGCACATCTACATCGACACCTCCGGTTCGATCTCCGAGGAGAACTACCAGGAGGCGGTCATGATGCTCATCCGGATCGCCAAGAAGCTCAACATCAACCTGTACTTCAACTCGTTCAGCCACCTCCTGTCCCAGGAGGTGATGCTGCGTACGGAGAACAAGTCGACGGCTCAGATCTGGAAGGAGTTCCGCAGGATCCCGAAAGTCGCGGGCGGAACCGAGTACATGCAGATCTGGCAGTACATCAACGCCAGCCCGGTGCGCCAGCGCAGGCTCTCCCTCATGATCACCGACTTCGAGTGGTCGCCGCCGTCCAAGCGTCAGGACCACCCGAAGAACCTGTACTACGCGCCGTGCTCCGCCATGGACTGGCCGACCATGGTGGACCTGGCCAAGCGCTACGCCGACTCGATGAAGCACATCGACCCGAGTATCCGGCAGAGGCTTCTCGGCATGGTCGTCTGATCCCGCTGCCGCCAAGAACCGCCAAGAGCGGTGTCAGCCAGGGGTGTTGGTTGCGCGGCGCCGCTCCTTACGACCCCTGGTTTTCCCTCTCACCCATTCATATCCCTGCTCGGGGACACCGTGGCGCATCCACCGAGCGCGCCACCACGCCGAGCGACCCGCACCGAAGGAGGACCCGGTGGGTCTCAGCAACTTCACACCCGGCGGCTCCGACGACGACAAGGGCAACGGCGGTGGCGGCAGCTTCCCTCCGCAGGTGCCGTCCGTGGGACTGCCGTCCAGCGGTGGCAGCGCCGACGACGTCAAGGAGCTCCTCGTCGACTACAACGAGAAGTTCAAGAACGCCGATCCGACCATGTTCCGTGACACGCTCATCGGGCAGGTCCTCTCGGTGGTCATCAGCAAGACCAAGCCCAACGCTCTGTTGGTCGGTTCCGCCGGCGTCGGCAAGACGAAGATCGTCGAGGACATCGCGCGGCGCATCGCGCTCGGTGACGCCCTCATCCCGGACCAGCTCAAGGACCATACGATCTACGAGCTGCCCATCACCAACATCATCGCCGGGACCGGCGTCGTCGGTTCGTTGGAGGAGAAGGTCAAGGCGATCGTCGAGTTCGCCTCGGATCCCAAGAACAAGGCCATCCTGTTCATGGACGAGATCCACCAGATCACCGGAGGGTCCGGCAGCCATGGCGACGCAGTCGGCCGCAAGATCTCGCAGATCCTCAAGCCGGCCCTTGCCCGCGGTGACATGTCCGTCATCGGCGCGACCACCAGCACCGAGTCTCGGGCCTTCGACGAGGACCCGGCCTTCGCCCGCCGCTTCACCCGGCTCATCGTCGACGAGCTGAGTGAGGAACAGACGCTGGCCGTGATGACCACGGTCCGCCCCGGCCTGATGGCGCACTACCGTCACCAGATCGGGGTCTCCGACGACGTTCTGGCCTCGGTGGTGCAGATCGCCGAAGCAAACTCCCGGGCCGGCCAGCACCGGCCGGACAACGCCATCACCCTGCTCGACCGCGCGATGGCTGACCGGGTCCTGGAGCAGAAGAAGCTCATCGTCCAGGCCGAGAACGCCGGCGACACGGCACTCGCGCAGACCTTGCGGTCCATCCCGCAGGTGCCGCTGACGAGCACCCGTGTGCTCGATGTGGCCAAGCGCCTGATGACCGGAAACGCCCAGCGCAAGGACCTCGACGTCGCCGCGCTGAGCGCCACGCTCACCAGCCGCCTGCAGGGCCAGGACGACGTGCTCACCACGCTCACGGACCGCCTGGCCCGTGAGGAGCTCGACTTGTTCCCGACGAAGACACCCACGACGTGGCTGTTCGCCGGGGCATCGGGCGTGGGCAAGACCGAAGCGGTCAAGATCATCGCCGAAGAGACGACCGGCACCGAGCCGATCATCCTCAACATGACCGAATTCCACAGCGAATCGTCGACGTCGAGGATCATCGGCGCACCTCCCGGCTACATCGGATCGGACTCCAACCAGGAGCTCCCGTTCGACACGCTGGAGTCCAACCCTCACCGGGTTGTCCTGCTCGACGAGTTCGAGAAGGCCGACAAGGCCGTGCAGCGCCTGTTCCTCTCGGCGTTCGACGAAGGCTACATCCGCGACTCCCATGGCAGGATGCTGGACTTCTCCAAGGCCCTGGTCATCTGCACGACCAACGCCGCCCGTAATTCGCTCGACGGCAAGATGATCGGCTTCGGCAACAACCCGAGGACCATCTCGAACCAGAGCCTCAACAAGGCACTGGAGCAGTTCTTCGACGCCGAGCTGCTGGGCCGGTTCTCACTGGTCGTGGGATTCAACCCCATCGACAGGCCGGCCTACCGGCAGATCATGGCCGCCGACTACGAGCGGCAGCGTGAACGGATCACCGAGGCCAAGCCGCGGCTGGCCCAGGCACTGCCCGTGTCGATGCCCGAAGACGAACTGCGCGCCATCGAGGAGGCCACCTACGTGGACTCCCAGGGCGCGCGGCCGGCTCGTAAGGCGGTGCGTTCCTGGATCGAGGACTGTCTGCTCGCCGCTCAGACCGGCGGCACAGCCTCGGCATCGCCGTCGGACGACTGAGGGCGGCCCTCTCCTTCTTTCATGTCAAGGGGGAGGGCCGTAGCTCCCTCATCCAAACCGCCGACGGCCTTCGGAAAAGCCACGCGAGCGGCCACGAATGCTGAGAGCGGCATCACGAGTGCACTGAGCCATGCCCGGTGCATCTTCGCGATCTACTCGATTCCTGAAGGAGGCTGGGATGTTCAGCGTCACCACCACGTGGGAACAGTGGCGCACGGTCAAAGGGATAGCCACAAGCCGACAACTCAGTGCTGAGAAGGCTGAGTTCGAGTGGCCGGACGGCGTCGCGGGATATGTCGTCTCGTTCCTGACCGACCATCCCGGAGTCGTGATCTCCGGCATGGAGGAATTCGGAACCGGCTCGTGCGCGCTGGACCCGATCAGCGTGCGCTGCCGTACGCACGGCGACTGTCGAGTCCATCACGTCGAGTCGGTCAAACAATGGATCGAGTCGCAGGTGGATGAGCTGAAACCAGAGGCGTCCATTGACCTGTGCGGCGGGAGGCCGAAGTGCTTCTCAATCGAAGTCAAACGCATAGCGGAGCCAGAGCCCGAGGAAGAGCTGCTGCCTGAGTGGCCGTAGGGGTGTCCAGAGGCGGCTGCACCCACAGAGCCGTCCACCCGGGCGGGTTGTACCCATACCCCCCCACCCCACGCGGCAACAACCCATCCTCTCCCACCGGTTGTTGCACGCCTTACCTCAAGGTGCTCCACGGTTCCGGCACCCCCGCCAACACCCCACCGGCCCCGCCCAGCACAGGGGCTTCGGTTGTAACCCCCATGGAGCCCTGATGACTCGCACCACCACACAGCCCCCGATACCCGCCCCGCCACCCAGCGACGAAGTCTGCGCACTTCACGCGGAACGGATGCGCGCCCAACTCGCCGAGATCTGGGGCAAACCCGTCCGCAAACTGCCACGCGGCATGGACCTCCTGCAAACCATGTACAACACGACCTCATCCCAGGACCTCACCGAGGCCCGCATCCCCTACTTCCTCAACCTCTGCGCCCGCAACGCCGCTGCCTACCGCACCCCCGAGACCCTGGTCGCCCCCCACAGCATGGGCCAGCGCCTCATCAACCATCCCTTCCTGTCCGGCGCCCCCATCCACGCCACCAATCTCGAAGCCACCGCCCTCGTCCCGGACGGACTCGTCTACTTCCCCACCCCCATCCAACTTGACGACCTGCACCCCCTCTACGGCCTCGCCTGGCACATGACCGGCTCCGGCAGGGACCTCACCCTCGACATCGAGACCGTCACCACCACCCAACTGATCCCCACCCGCCTGCCACCACTCCTTGCCGCCACCACCAAACTGCCCCGCACCCTCTACTGCCCCAACAGCGTCGTCACGCTCCACCAACACATCCTCAGCAGACACAGCAACCCCGCCCCGTTCGGCGCCCCCGACCCAGCAGCCGTCTTGGCGCTCCTCCTCGCCTTCTGGGACCTGCGACCGCCCACCCCCGCCCCGGACACCGCAGACGACGCCGGCGAGCACCTGGTGCACGTCCCCAACCTCACTACCCCCGACCACAACACACCACCGCGCGGCCGCCAGAACAAAGGCGCCACCCCCACCCCACCCAAGCGGGCCATCCGCATCATCCACGAGCCCGCCCACACTCCCGCCACCTCGCCCCACCCGACCGCCACCGACAGCACTGGAGCCAAGTGGAAGGAGGACACACTCCGTTGGGAGGTTGGCGAGCGATGGCAGAACCGCTGCCCCAACCCACACCAACACCGGGCGATCATCGAAGCGGGCGGCGAATGCACACCCGTCCTCGTCCGCGTGAAGCCCCACACCAACGGACCTCGAGGCCGCGCCACCGACTCCCGCCGCACCGTACGAATCATCCCCGACCGAACCTAGCCCCAGCCCCCGTCATCAGCCCCGCGCCGAGCGCTCCCGGCTCAGGACCACCTGCTTGGCGTCCAATTCGCCCTGAGCGACGGTGCGTTCAATTCCTCGCATCGTCACGCCGTCGGTCGCGTCACCAGCCCGCGCCCTCTCCACCCGGCTGTGCATCCGGGGCTGAATCCCGGTTCTTCTACGCCCTCCGCGTCCTCACCCCCCCCAGTAAGGGAGAACAGCCATGTCCACCATGCTCCCCGAACCCCTGCTCCAAGAGCACCGAAAGCAAGCCATGGAACTCTCCGCCGCGGCCCGAGCGAACCTCACCACCCGTGTTCGGAGCACCGATGAACTCCGCGAACTGGGCCTCATGCTCGGCCTGATCGAGGTCGATTCCGAAGGATCCCTCGTCGCGGCCTGTCCCTGGGATCTCGATGTCGGCGATGCTGCCGTCGATGGTTCTGACCGGCGCTCGGACTCGACCTCGCAGTGAGATGGGCTGCCGCTGATGAACGACCGCGCGCCTGGGTAGCGCGCGGTGTCCGGGGTGTGGCTTCGCCACATACCCCGGATTCAGGGGCCTGACGGCCCCTGACGGGTGGGTTGAGAGGAACACGGGCGGGGCTCGTCAGCTGACGAGCCCCGCCCGTGTTCGTACCTGCGCCCATGCCCCAGTCCTGCCGCTGCACCTCTCGTTCGCCTTCGGGTATTCGGCTATCCGTGCCTTGCCTCAATTGCTAGGCGACAGGAATTTTGCTCTCTCTCAATCCGCATCCTGACCCATTGAAGAAAGGGCAGCGACATGCCTGTTCTGCTTGATGACCTCGACCTCTCGGCCATTGCCGTTGCCCACAAGGCTGTCGACCCGAAGTTCTTCTCCTCGAAGCTCACCGGCAACGGCAAGAAGATCGGTCTGCTCAACGAGTCCCTGCTGCCGATCAACACTGCCACCAACACCGCCTATGCCGTGGCCACTGACATCGAGGTCAAGCAGAGCTCGACGCAGCACGACATCACCACGACGCCGGTCCCGCTCGCGCCGATCACACGCCGCGCCCTGAACGCCGGTGGGTCCTTCACCGTGGCGGGCCCGCACGCCGACGACCGCTTCGCTGTGGACACTTCGTCCAGCCAGTTCGACGACTGGGATGTCGTCTTCGACATGACCCCGCAGGCTCTCGTCTTGTACGAGGACAAGTCAGGCGGCAAGTCCACGCGCGACCTCGTCATCCAGTACCGGATGGAGCTGTACTTCTTCAAGAAGGGGCTGCCCGAGGAGGAGTACGCGACTGCCGTCTCGCGCTCGGTGGGCTACGGCAACCGCAACGCCGCCGTCTTCCTGCAGTGGGACACCAGTCCGCTGGAGAACGCCCGTGTCTACGTCCAGGACGTGCTCACGTCCACCGGCCTGACAGGCTCCAACCTCGGCGATGAGTTCGACGAGTGGATGCGCCAGTACTCGATCTACGAGCGGATCACGCGCCTGGCCCGGGTCTGGGACTCCGAGACGATTGCCGACGAGGTCTGCCGCTACATCCAGGACATGCCCGCGAGCCCGACGGAGAAGCAGCTGAACATGCTCGCGGTCCAGCTGCGCTACCTGGAGAACTACAACGTCCCGCTGGAGGCCTACCGTCAGATCCACAAGCAGGTGGAGGCGACCTTCGCGGGCCAGATAGCCGCGAAGCTGTCGAAGCAGAACCTCAGCCTGCTGATGAACCACACGCTCGACCATCTGGAGCAGATGAAGCCACAGCTGATCGTGCCTGCGCACCCGGCCACGCCGGTGAATCTGCCGCCCCACCTGTCCAAGCAGCAGCTTGACGCGCTCACCACGCACGAGCCGCTGGTGATGACGCAGGCGGGAGCCGGCACCGGCAAGTCGACGGTGATCCTCGAACGGATCAAGTACCTCGAAGCCTGCGGCGTCCCCGCCTCGGACATCACGGTGCTCTCGTTCACCAACGCCGCCGCCGACAACATCACGGAGAAGAATCCGGCTGTCGGCTCGATGACGATCGCCAAGATGATCATCGACATCTACTCGATGAACCACCCGAGGCACAAGGTCTCGGCAATTGACACGATCATCAACTCGATCGACATCTTCTACCCGAACAACCAGTTCGCGGCGATGTTCCGCCACCGCCTGCTGGACGTCGACCAGAACAGGACCGGCGCGTTCACGGCGCTGAACACCTTCGTTGAGGGCCACTTCGACGAGGTGATCGCCCTGCTCGACCGCATCGAGCAGACGTCGCTGGAGCTGCAGATCATCATCTGCTACCAGAAGATCGACGACATGGCCGAGCCGGCCCACGTGCAGTCGAAGTACCTCATCATCGACGAGGTGCAGGACAATAGCGTGTTCGAGTTCATCTACGTGCTGAAGTACATCACCAAGCATGCTCAGTCCCTGTTCATCGTCGGCGACGCCTCGCAGACGCTGTACGAGTTCCGCTCGGCGAACCCGCGCGCGCTCAATACGCTGGAGGGCTCGGGGGTCTTTGCGACCTTCAAGCTCACGACGAACTACCGGAGCAACCAGGAGATCCTGGATTTCGCGAACGTCGTGCTTGGCGGACTGGAGACCAATCAGTTCGCCAACATCCAACTGCAGGCGAACTCGCTCGCCATGCCCACGGCCGACTCGTTCCAGGAGAAGGTCACCCTGGAGTACCGAGAGGTGGCCCGACTCACCGGGTTCGTCACCCAGGACCTGCAGGCGATCGTACGCAACACAGTCATCCCCGACTATGTGGACAAGTGCCTGGACCGAGGCGAGCAGGTGGCCTTCCTGGCCTACTCGCGCCGCGAGGTGGCCTTGATCCAGGACGTACTCGAAAAGCGCTACCCGAATCGCCGGGTCGCCTCTCTGGTCAGCGATCGCGTCTACGCCACGGACATCTTCTCGAAGTACATCAAGCTCTTCTGGAACGACGTCCTGCAGGCACCACCGGCCAGCGCCCCGTTCGTGGTCTCCCAGGGGATCAAGGACAACATGGACAAGCTGACCAAGAACGCTGCCAACGCCAACGTCGAGAAGGCGATCCTGCGCACGATCTCGGAGTGGTGGATCGAGAACAGCACGGCCATCAACGGCTGGGTCGTGCTCTGCCACCAGAGCACGCTCACACGTGAGGCGTTCTTCGACCGGCTGCGCGACAACCTGCTCTCCTTCGAGATTCAGCGGAACCAGCAGAAGCTGAATATCAACAAGCAGAAGAACCAGGAACGTAAGCGGAAGAACCTCGAGTCCAAGGCCGACCTGGTCGTTTCAACGATCCACGGCGCCAAGGGTCTCGAATTCGACAACGCTGTCGTCCTCTACAGGGAGGACACGAAGATGACCCAAGACGTCAAGCGGATGTTCTACGTCGCCTTCACCCGTGCCATGAACAGCCAATACGTACTCGGCTACGGCACCGTGAGGAACCCGCCGATCCAGAGCAGTTACGAGCAGATCGTGACGGCTCTGACCGAGCGCGACAAGAAGAACGCCGCTCGCGCCCTCGGCCTCGATCCGGACCTCCTGGATGACAACGACAGCGCTGCTCCCGGCAGCGCCGACGACCGCTCCGCGGTCACCGCGGCCGTCTGACCAACCGCCGTCACACACCATGCCGCAGGGACGGATTCTCGCCCGGCGAGGAAGAGCAGTAAAGACGCAGCGAGGCCCCTGTTCCAGATCGTCATGATCAGAACAGGGGCCTTCGTGTTCGGCAAAAGGCCACTTTCAAGAAGGAGTTCGAACAATGACCATCAACTTCCGCAAGGGCGTCGACTCGTCGCTCGACGGCGTGACCAAGCTGGTGTTCGGCGCGGCTTGGGATCGAAAGACCGCCAAGCAGTCCGGTTTCGCCCGCAAGCTCGCGCTCAAGACCGGCGGCAAGATCAACCTGGGCGGTGGGCAGAAGGACATTGACCTCGACTTGGCGCTGATCCTCTACCGCGACGGCGAGCCCAAGCGCATCGTGATCGGCCACAACATGGACCCAGTGCACGGCGCGGCGGTCCACTCCGGAGACAACCAGACCGGCGAGGGCGACGGTGATGACGAGACGATCACGCTCAACCTGACGAGCCTTCCCGCGTGGGTGAGCGAGTGGGCAGTGGCGGTGTTCGCCTACAAGCTCGGAACCAACTTCGACCAGGCTCAGAACGTCTCCCTCAACGTCTACGACGCCAGCAACCAGGGCTCTGCCGTACTGCTCGACGAGCTGATGCCGACCCTCGGAGCCGGAGCAACCGCCAACATCATCGCCAGCGGAAAGATCAACCGGGACGCGGCGGGCAACCTCATCGACGGCTGGACCGCCACGCTGGTCGACAAGGCCGGCCGCCTCGGCAGCCAGGGCGACGACACTGCCGTACTGGCGTTCGCCAAGCAGAACGCGGGAATCTAAAATCTTTGACGCCCACGTACGCGGTTCCAGGACGGTGCTGCCGCGCCCCGCTGGAACAGCATCGAGGTGACGGGGCACGTGGTCCTGCTCGACGAGAGCCTGGACCGCCGTCCCGTCCGGGAGATCTGGACCAGCTACCACGCCGAGTTGGGCCAGGTACCCGGCTGGTTCCTCCTTGGGGGCGTCCAGCTCTATGCGAGTGCCACCACGAAGAAGAGCACGGCCCCCAAGACGCTTTTCTCGGTAATCACCGAGTACGGCCCCGGCGAGACGCTCGCCGAGCACTTCTTCACTGCGCCGGGGCGCATCCCCGAAATCGTGCTCGCCGACGAGCAGCGCCTGGCCGCGCGCGTCACGGCCCTCCCGGACTCGGCCAAGAGATCTCCGGGAGGGCCTTCGCATGCCCTCCTCATCGGCAAAGTGCCGCCGCCGACGAACGCTCCCAACCTGCAGGCATGTGTCCGAATCTGTCGGCACACAGCATGCCCGCAACTCGCCGCCCACATAGGCATCTTGAGTGTCGTCCGACACGCACAGCGGCCTCGGCGGGACGGTGATGTTCGAGTATCGCCGGGCGTTGCCGCCGCTTCCACCAAGCTTTTCCGCCGAAGAACAGGAATCCGCCCATGGGCTTTCCCTGCATGGAACTGAAGATCCGCATGACGCTCGTGGTCGACCCGGACACGTGTGTATTCGTCCCCGTGCGGCTGTACTTCAAGAACACTGACCCGTACGCGGTGCACTTCTCCTTCGACGTCACGCCCGACTATGTGGTCCAGTGGACGTTCGCCCGGGAACTGCTCGCCCAGGGCCTCTCTGAGCCCGTCGGTATCGGCGACGTGAAGATCACTCCGATCGGCCCTCACCAGGACCGCTGCCTCAGCATCGAGCTGGAATCTACCCACGGATACGCCCGCCTTGAAGGACCGGCAGCTTCCGTAGAGGCATGGTTGGCCAAGACCTTCGAGGCCGTCCCCGCAGGCCGGGAGTTTGAATTCGTCGACATCGACAGCTTCCTCGACGAGCTTCTGACCCACTGAGCCAAGCATCGCCCCGCACGCCCACAACGGGCCCAGCGAAAAGAGTCGGCACACCTCGACGACGACGCCAAGGTCCGGGCCGAAGAGGCTGCTTCTCCAGCGGAACGCACATCCTCACGCGAAGCCGTCTCTTCCGTCGCTCCCAGACCTTCGTCGACGTCTCACTCGGCGCCCGCCAGGGCCGCATCGCCGAGCCGCCCAACTCCCCGGAGCACCCCCTCATTAGCCCAGGGCAACATCGGGTTTCCGATCCGCTGAGTGTCGCTGCTCCGCCGCCCCGCCGCCTTCTTCACCCACTCAACTCCCGCGAAAGCGAGGAGCCTTCATGCCCGCAACCACGATCGTTGCCTCCGGCGGAGAGTTCCGCCTCTACGGGGACTCCGTGCAGACTTTCGCTGATCTTCCCGTGGCTACCTACACGATCGCCTTCTCTCAGATGACCGGCTACAGCCTGCGCCAGACGGAGTCGCTGGCATCCACCGAAGAGACCGTCTACGGCAGCCACGCCTCCCGCGTACAGCGGATCGTCACCGGCTACTGCGCCATGGACCGTTCGCTCGGCGTCATCCTCTCCGGCGACAAGGGCATGGGCAAGAGCCTCATGCTCCGCCTGCTCGCCGAGCGGATGCGCGAGGAACACCACCTGCCCACTGTGCTCGTGCAGCACAACACGCCGGGACTGGCCGCCTTCCTGGACGAACTGGGCGAAGTCGCCGTCGTCTTCGACGAGTTCGAGAAGATCTTCTCCAACGACGAGGACGACGGGTCGCAGAATCAGTTCCTGAGTCTGTTCGACGGGCTGAGCACGACGAAGCGCCTCTACGTCCTGTCGGTCAACGAACTGCGCCACGTCAACGACTACATGCTCAACCGCCCAGGCCGCTTCCACTACCACATGCGCTTTGCCTACCCCGAGCCCGAGACGGTGGCCACCTACCTGCGCGACCAGGTGCCCGGAGTAGCCGAGAAGCAGGTGGCCGAGATCGTCGACTTCTCCCGGAAGTACGACATCAACTTCGACCACCTGCGGGCGATCGCCTTCGAGCTGCGCCTGGGCGAGTCGTTCGCTGAGGTGATCGGTGACCTGAACATCAAGCGCAGCGAGGACGACAGCTCGCGGATCGAGGCCCACATCACCTGGAAGAACGGCGACACCGATGTCTTCGATGGCCGTGTCGATCTGTTCAACAGCGACAGTCTGCAGACCATCAACGACTGGGACACCGACACCGGGCTGCAGTTCCGCATGCGCGACGCCGTCCCGTCCGAGGACGGCTACCAGCTCCCGGATGGTGCCTTCACGCTCACCGACCTCCGTGATGAGGACGACAGGTCGCCCGGCGACGAGAGGGACCTCCGTGCTGCCACGGCGATCCTGCGCCGTTCCCCGAAGTACTCCATCGACTTCTGAGGAAACACCCATCCGAACCGCCGGGGAGCCGCTCCGGTCCCCTCGGCGGTGCACTGTCCGGCTCACGCGTTCCTGCGCAGAAAGCAGGCTTCGACCATGACCAAGTACCGCATCGTCTCTTATCTCGGTCCCGGCGCAGCAGACTGCGGGGTCAACTCTCGCCTCGGCAAGGCCCGTCTCGTCACGGTCATCGACTCCGAGGCCCCGTGCTGGCCGACCGGGCCTGAGCTGATCTCCATCGGCAACGACCTGCCCTGAGTGCCATGGAGCCAGATCCGACTGTGCTGCTCGCCTGCCTGGCCGTCGCTGCGCTCGGCATCCTGTGCCTCGCCATCGGCGTCAGCCGTAAACGGCGCTGGCGGGACCCCATCCGGGTTTACAGCTGGTCCCAGAAGCAGCAGCTCATCCGCCAGGCGAACGGCCGGTGCGAGCACAAGCCGCCCCTCTGGTTCCGGTGCCTGGCACCCGGCTCCGAAGCGGACCACGTACACCCCTGGAGCCGTGGCGGGCCGACTGAACTGTGGAACGGCCAGTTGCTCTGCCGCCGGCACAACCGACGGAAATCCAATCGCGTGCCGAGCCCCCTCTGCCGATGGCGTCTCGCGCGCCGGCGCAAGAAGTACTGACCACCCGACGCACATCGCTCCGTCCGGGACGGCGTCACGCATGCCTTGATCGGTATCTGGTCCGATAAGGACACCGATGTACACGCACGCCGAAGCCCGCGCCCAGATCACCGCCGACATGGAATACGCCGCCCACTTTCAGTGGCGGGCGACACCATCACACTCCGGGCCCCGGATTCTCGAGCTGGCGGCTTGCCGGGGCCCGGCCAACACCATCGACCAGGAGTGCCGCCCGTGCGTCTCCCCTTTCGCCGTCAGCCCGACGGCGCCGTGCGTACCGAAATCCGCATCAGCCACCACCTGACCCCCGGCCAACTGATCCAGTGGCTTGCCTGGTCCGGCATCGACTACCTCGACGGCCAGCTGCCGAACCTCACCGGCCCCCAAACCCTCGCCACGGTCCGCGACCAAATAGCCCGCAACGGCACCGACAACCTCGACGGCTGGAACGACGACCTCACCCGAGAGGAAGTCTCCACTCTCACCCTCTGGGCAACCACCCTGTTCCACCGCCTCGACCCCCACACGAAGTGGACCAGCTAATGCCCATGCGACTGACTGATGCCCAAGCCTTCTACCGCTGCGACAACTGTGGCGACACAGCCGAAGACGAGATCACCGGAACCGGCGAACAGATCGTCTTCAACGACGAAATCGACTGCGACAACTGCCAGGAGAACGCCCGATGACCGACCGCATATACCCCCGAGTCGAGATCATCGGAGCCCCCGGATACGCCGACTTCGAAGGCCTACTGCTCATGCCGCCGCTCCCCCAGTGGCCCAACCGCTGCACATGTGTCTTCGACCTGGACGGACGCCGCGAATTCGCCGTCGTCCCCGAACGCTGCGTCCACCGCCTGGACGGCGCCACCCCTTGAACGCCGCCGCATGCGTCCGGCGCGGTCAATCCGCTGCCCCGAGGCGGGTCGGGCCCAGGCCGACCTGATGCTCACGCGCGACCACCATTTCTCGAAGATCCGTAAGCGCAAGGAGCGCTGACATGCCTTCAGCCCAATCCGCCCAGACGTGCCCCCCGACCTGGTGCGAGGAACTGACCCACGAACTGGCCGACGCCACAGAGAAGACGCGGGCGGCCTGGCTGTCGCCGCGCAACGTCACCGCCACCTACCTGAAGGCCGTTATGCCCCACCTGGAGGCGGCCTTCCACCGGGGCAGGCTCGGATGCCTGCGCGACCAGGGGATGCTCCCACCCTCGCTGACACATCCGCTCACCGGCCGCGAGAAACAGGTCATCGTCCGCGCGGCGCGCGGCATGTCCAACGCGAAGATCGGCGCGGACCTGTGCCTCTCCGAGGACACGATCAAGACCCACCTGCAACGCATCTACAAGAAGACCGGCACGCATGACCGGGCCCACGCTGTCACCCTCCTGCTGATCCGGGGCGACATCACGGCGGCGGATGTTCTGGAGCCTCCCGACGACAATCCGGGCACCGGCCCGCAGAGTTGATGCCGAATCGCCCGAACAAGCCTGTCTCTTCTGGGGATTCGCCATGGTGACCATCACACCTTCTGCTCTGTGCCGGCTCCTGGCGACGCCAGGACGTCGCCGAAGTACTGGCCGCACATTGGCCGGTGCTCGCCGCGTGTCCTTCGACCGCTGTGACTGTGCCAAGAAGGTCCTGCAGTTGGCCCGCTGTCTCCATCGCGCCACCGCGTGACGCACCCAGGATCTTGACAAGCCCCCTAGGTCGTTTCTGATGGCTCTTGCTGGGTGGGTGGATCAGCGTTGGGGCTGGGCATGCGTGTCGTATGGTGCGACGCCATGAATTGACTGATGCGCAGTGGCGAGTGGTTGAGCCGTTGCTGCCGGTGAACGGCAGCCCTGGTGGGCAGTGGGCGAATCACCGCAGGGTGGTCAACGGAGTGCTGTACCGGGCCCGCACTGGGGTGCCGTGGCCCGATCTGCCCGAGCGATACGGGCCCTGGCAGACCGTGTATGAGCGGCATCGCCGCTGGTCGGCGGACGGAACCTGGCAGCGGATCCTGGCCGAGCTGCAGATCGAGGCCGATGCGTCCGACCCGGATGGGGCGCTGGCCCGCTCCGCGCAGAAGGGCGCTGAGTGGGCGGTGAACATCGACTCCACCTCGTGCCGGGCGCATCAGCATGCGGCGGGGGCCCGGCATCAGCCGCCGCGTGACTTCCCGCAAAAGGGGGCGGAGCGCGTGTGGAGGCAGATGGGCGTGAGGCGTTGGGGCGCTCGCGGGGCGGACTGACCTGCAAGGTCCATCTGCTGGCCGACGACCGGGCCCGCCCGCTGGTCTGGCAGACCTCGCCCGGCCAGCGGGGCGACAACCCCATGCTCGTCCCCGTGCTGGAGAGCCTGCGCATCAGGCGGAGCGGGCCGGGCCGCCCCCGCATCCGCCCAGACCGCCTGCGCGGTGACAAGGCGTACTCCAGCCGCGACACCCGCGCCTACCTGCGGCGTCGGCACATCAAGGCGACCATCGCCCAGCCCCGTGACCAGCGCGAGCGTCGCCGCCGGCAAGGCCGGGCGGGCGGCCGTCCCCCAGCCTTCGACAAGGACCAGTACCGCCACCGCAGCGCCGTCGAGCGATGCGTGAGCAAGTGGAAGCAGTTCCGTGCGGTCGCCAGCAGGTACGACAAACGCGACTACATCTTCAACGGCACCCTGACCGTCGCCGCCATCGCCATCTGGCTACACGACACCGTCCAAGAGCCATCAGAAACGGCCTAGTGCCCGGGCCGGGCTCGCCCGCGTCGACTGAAGGACTAGGACCACAACGACCATGACACAGTCTTTGTGGAGCGTGCCGGTCAGCTGAGCCCCGTACGACAAGCCGGGGTCTCCGTTCCACGGAGGCCCCGGCTTCGTCATGCCGACGTGCTCGCCGCCTCCCCGCAACAGGTCGAGGTGTTCAGCGACGAGGGGTGTGTGGACGCGTACAACTGCGCGGTCGCGGCCGCCAACGAGTGCGCCCGCATCAACGAGGAGGACGGCGCCCCGGCCGACGAGCCGTTCTACACCTGGCAGTCCATGTGCATCGAGCACGAGGAGCAGCCCGCCGGTATCTGCCCGGACTGCAACCAGGCGTAATGCGCCGCCCGGCCCTCGGGGTGAGGCCTGCCCCGGGGGCCGCGCCGGCCCGCTGCTCCCTGCCCTCGGCCGCCTTCGTGACGACCGTGCGCAGGGCGCACCGTGCCCCCGTTCGATCTGCCGCCTTTCTGGAGGGACGTTCCGCCATGACCACTGCTACCCGAACCGAACTGCGATCGCTGATCACCGCTGCCCAACGCCGGGTTCGAGGTGTCGAGTTGAGGATGAGCAATCAGGGGTTGCTGTATCTGTCCCGGGCCCTGTGCGACTTCCCGATGGGTGCGCTGGGGGAGCAGAGCGCCAATGCCCTGAACGCCGCCGACAGTGCTCTCTGCGCCGCGGTGGACTGTGAAGAGTTCAGCGTGCTCGACGACTTCGAGAACGAGTGGGACGCCATGGGGGTGGAACGCACCGAGATGCCCCCGGGTGACGATCCCGCCGTCGCCGCGCTGCTCAACATGGTCGGCCGGTGCATTACCCGCCACGAGAGCACCATGCCGGGCGACATCGACCGGATGGCGTGGATGGCCGCCTACCAGGCCGGGGTGACGCTGCTGGAGGAGTTCCTGCGGGCGCTGCGGCGCCACCGTAAGCGGGGCGGGGAGCTGCGCTTGCTGCTGCCGTACACAGCGAAGTACGCCTTCGACGCGGCTGTAGGCCGGGCGGTCGCCTACCGCGCCCTGTACGTCACCCGCAACGCCCTGACGCTGGCCGCAGTCGACTTCGGGCTGTTCCCCATCGGTGGACGGCAGCCGGTGCCGAACTCCCCACGCGGCTGGTCCCGCTTCATCGGAAGCGCGGTCTACCGGTTCGAGGTGACCGAGCCCCGCCCGCTGGACGGCGCACCGGTGGGCATGGTCGTCGCCGTGCGGATCGACCCCGTCACCGGCCAGCGCAGCGAGCGCCACGCCTTCCCGCTGTCACCGCGCGACCCGGACCGGCACGCGGCCCTGATCGCCGAGCTGCGCCGTATTTGACCACCCTCTCGGCCGGGGCGCACCGCCCCGGCCCCACCACTTCCTTGAAGGGTTCGACATGACCATGCCCCTGGCTGCGCGCCGCGCGCTGCTGACCGACGTACGTACCGCCATCCACCATCCCGCCACACGTCAGAGAAAACGCAGCACACTCATCATGACCAAGCCGACCAACCCCTACGCCCATGCCTATGCGGCGTTCCTGCGCGAAACCGCCGAGCACCAGCTCATGATGCTCCACGATGACGATCTCTATCGCCATCTGCGGATCCAGAAGCCCGGCACGCGCATGTGGTCCTGGGACATCACCACCTGGCCGGGGCACCTGACCACCTCTGGCGACATCGCCGACGGCTACATGTTCACCCGCCTCGAAGACATGATCGACTTCTTCGACATCTCCAAGCGGAACCGCGACCACTATTCCGGCGGCGCGCCGAGCATCGACGTGCGCTACTGGGCCCAGAAGTTCTGCGGCGGCCGTTCGCGCGAGGTGAATAGGTACGACGCTGACGTATTCCTGCAGCTGGTGTGTGAGCACCTGGCGGAGCACGAGGAGCTCGGCGACGAGGCGCAGACATTCCACGAGCGACAACTCACGCTGCTAAAGCAGCTCCATAACCTGCGTCGGCTCGACGAGGCAGCGCAGCTGGAGCTCCTGAGGACACACTGGATGGCCGAGGCCAGAACGACGCACTTCGACCCGAGCACCGACACGACGCTCGCGCGTCAGTGCCGCGACGCCGCCGCGGCTGCCATAGACCGCCTCTGGAGCGCCGACGACCTTTCGGGCGGGAAGTTTGATCGGCTCACCAAGGAGCACGACTGGAACGAACTTGCCGATATCGCCATCGAGCGGAAGTCCCCAGCCGAACGCGCCGCTGAGATCCTCGCTGATGCGAAGTCGGATGCCGACAGCGAGTCCGAGGCACACAAGCGGCTCCAAGACCAGAGCGAGATCTTCGGCGAGGACACCGCGGAGTGGGACCTGCGCGGCTACGACTTCCAGTTCCTGCTCACCTGCTATGGCGTCGACCTGGCCGTGCGGCTCTACCGCGAGCGCCAGGCCTGGCAGGCTGAGGCCCCTGAGGCGGTGCCAGCATGAGCCGCCGTCCAACCCAGGACCCAGCGATCGACGCGGAGCACGGTGGTGAGATCCACCCCGCCTTCGGCGTCGCGGTCGTGACGCGAAGAAGTGGTTCAGGCCGGTCGCTGTTCCAGTCCGACCTGCTCCACAACGAGACCATCTCGCTGTCCGTCCGCCAGGCCACGCGCAAACGCGACCTCAACCACGACTGGGTCCATCCAGGCCAGGAGCTCGTGGAGATCGAGATGAGCCTCGCGCAGTGGGGCTCGCTTGTGTCCTCCATGGGTCTCGGCAGCGGCGTGCCGGTGACCATCCGGCATACCGAGCGCGACACCTTCGTGCCCGAGATCCCGCATCAGCCCCGCACCGCCGAGAACCTGCGGGAGGTCCGCGAGGTCACCGACCGAATGTACGCCCATGTCAAGGCCGCCACGGCGGCACTGCACGAGGCAATCCACGAGAAGAAGGGCGTGAGGGCCACCAAGGAGGCACTCAACGCACTGGAGCACGCCGTCGCCGGTGCGGGCGGCAACGCCCAGTTCACCGTCGACTCGCTCGTGAAAGCCGGCGAGCAGGTCGTCGCCCAGGCCCGCGCCGACATCGAGGCCCACGTCCTGGAGGTCGTCCGGCTGACGGGTGCCGAGTCCTCCATCGAAGTCGCGTCATTCGATGCCCCGGCGCTGCCGGGGCCCACTACCAGCCGAGAGGAGCCCACCGATGCCTGAACCCACCGTGCCCGATGAGCTGTTCGACGCCGATTTCGCCGTGTTCGGCAAGCACAGTCTGGCCGACCGCTTCAACTGGATCATCCAGGACGGACAGCTCGTCCACGCTCCCGTCGTCGACTGGACCCGGGCATGGCCCAAGTACGGCGACGAGAGTGCAGTCCGAAGGGCCTGGCCTGCCTCGCCTCCCCGCACGGAACACAGCACATAGCGAGCCTGGTCTCCGTCGCGTGCGAGTTCCCCGGCTCTCCACCGCAGAGCCGACTGAAGCACCAGCCTCGACAAGGAGGGGCACGCCACGGCGACCGGTGCGAGCACCGCACCGAGGACCGCACGGTCCGCCGGAGCTACAGGCGGTGAGCGGCCGTAATGGACGTCATCGTGTACGCCGCCGTCGTCACAGCCCTCACCGGCCTCCCTGCGCCCACCGGACACAACTCTGGAGGGATACCGTGTACCAGAACGCCACCCGCGAACAGATCATCACCGCCCTCCAAAAGGGCAAGTCCGTCAACGCCATCGCCGCAGAACTCCGAGCGGACCGCGGCCGGATCCGGCGGATCCGCGACGAGTCCGGCATCCCCGTCCACGTCCCGCAGTACCCCACCGCCGAAGAGAAGTGGCAGTTGTACGCGCGGCCCGTCGAGGGCGGCCACCGCGAATGGACCGGACCGCGCGCCAGCCGGGGCGGCACTCCCGTCATGCGAATCGGCACCACGAGTCACAGGCCGTCCGGAATCGCGTTCCGGATCCGGACCGGACGTGATCCGGTCGGACAGGTCAAATCCGAATGCGGACTCAAGCACTGCGTTGAGCCGGCACATGACGACGACGAAGCCGGCCGCCGTGAAGCGCGCGCCAAGCTGCACCCCGGCCCGCTCACCGGCCGGTGCAAGTACGGGCATGAGCGGGCCGAGCACGGACGGTTCGAGCCGGACGGCACCGCATACTGCGCCCGTTGCAAGTACCTCGACAAGAACCCCGCCATCGACGACCGCACGAAGATCGCGCCGGCCGTCACGGCGGAGGAGGCGTTCCAGCAGCGGCTCCAGCTCACCGACGGCGGGCACGTCCTGTGGACCGGGCCTGCCCACGGCAGCCCGGTGCTCCCCTGGAAGGGGACGACCGTCTCGGCCTACCGGATCGCGTTCCGTCTTCACCACGGCCGCGATCCCGAGGGACCGGTGACGTCCGCGTGCACGGTGCCGCTGTGCGTCGCCGGACCGTGCCTCCTCGACCGGCCGATGAGACAGGCCGGCGACCGCCTGTTCCGCACCCTGTTCGGACCTGGCGCATGAGCCCCGTCCGCCCGGAGAGCCGAGCCCGCTACCCCGCGCAAATAGCCAGACATCAGCCTACGCATCCGCACCATGCGTACCGCCGGCCGCTCGAATGCCGCGGTGAATGCGAACGCGGGACCCGGGGCGGATGCTGTCCCAACCCGCAACGCCGGCGCCGCCTACGGGCATCGGCAGACCGCAACCGCCACGCGGCGCGCCGCCGTTGAGGCCGCGGACCGACTCGCCCTCAACGAGCCGCGATCACCGGCCTCGCGCTCGGTGCCGTCTGCGTTCCGTTCATCTCCGGGACCCTGCTCAGCCTCCGCCGGGTAGCGGCACCGTCGGCCGGCAGGTCGACGACGGGGCCCTCTGTGCCGCATCCAGCAATCCGGGCCCGTGCCTCTTGGCTCCGCACCCTGCGGAACGGAGGCACGGGCCCCTTCTTTTCCTCGTCGGTTCCGTCTCTCACGGTCGGTACGAACCTCCATTCAGCTCCTCTATCGACTCGGTGAGCACCGTCGTATATGAGGCAATGACAAGTCATTCGCTAATGATTAGACTGGATCTATGACTAACAATGACAACAGTCACCGCAACGGCGCTCCCGATGCCGAGCTCCCGAAGTTCTCCGTCAATGTCGTCCCGACCGATCAGATCACGCACGAGGACCTCGGTGCGCTGCTGAGCCTCTTTCGCCGCGGCCAGATCGAGCCGCTGTTCTTCGGCGACAACAGCAAGCCCGAAGCCGCGATCGTCCCCTTCGCGGCGTTCGTGCGTCTGCTGAAGCACGACCATGCAGGCACGATCCGCGAAGAGAGCGCATTCCAGGGCGAGCTGCGGCGCCGCATCCAGGAATCCGACGCCTCCGGTGAACCAGGCATGACCTTGGACGAGCTCGGCGACGAACTCGGAGGGCCGGCGCAGGTGTTGATCCGCAAGGCGCTCGATGATGGCGAATAGCCTCCGGATCAAGGTCCATCTCAGTCCCGGAGCTCGCGCCGACCTTCAGCAGCTCAACCAGCGAGCCCTGAAGAAGCCGCACGGAAGGGAGGAGGCGCTGCTCGAAGCGACCATCGTGATGCTGCATCGCCTGAACGGGCGTCGCCATCCTACGAAGCCGCTCGACCACAACCCCCACTTCGCGGACCTGTCCGACTGCGACACGACCTACGTCGGAGCCGATCCCTATGAGAAGCCGCCGCTGCGGATCGTCTCCCGGGACATCCGGCCAAGCCGTCCCGACGGGATCACCCGCCGCGAGATCGTTGCTATCGGCGCTCGGCAAAACAGCAACGTGTACCGAATCGCCGGGCAGCGCCTCGGCCGGCCCACGGGACTCACCCTCGCCGAGCTGCGCGCTCAGCGCGAACCGATCGCGGATCCTTCGCGGGCCCGGCAGCGCACAACTGCTGGCTTCGACGCCCCTTCATCGAGCGAGCCCGACCTCCAGCCTGACTGACCTGTCGAACGCGATCTCGTTCATGATTGATTGCCTACTCATGGAATGATGGTAATGGCGAGTCAATAACTGCAGGATGGCGGCGATGCGTGACTATGAGCCAGAGACTCAGGCGATTGCTCCTGATGCCGAACCCCAGTCCAGCGCAGCCACGGGACGCCGCCGGCGGATCAGTTCTCGTTCCGCCCTCTTCGTACGGCGCGGCATCGCACTGGCGTTGGCCCTTGGCATGGCCTACGGCATCTACCACATCATCTTCCGCACTGAAGTACTCGCTCCCGCACTGGCCCACGTCGGGCCCGTCAAGAACTTCATCGGCTGGGTGATCGAGGACCCACGCCGGGCGTGGATTGTGCTGGCTGCCCTCGTCATCCCGCACATCGGGCTGTACTACTCACTCTTCGAGGAGCGGAAGTAGGACGGGGTGCCATGTTCAAGAGCGCTCGCGCCGTCATCGCCCGCGGTCTGATCGGCGGCGTCTGTCTGGCGGTCATCGTCGGATGGGTCACCGGCTTCTTCACCTCGATCGCGAGCACCGTCGCCGGCCTGTGGAACGACTTCATGGGCTGGAACAATTCGCCACTGGGGTGGAGCACCTCTTTGCCGGGGCCGGCGTGGTCATCATCCCGGGCATCGTGCTCGTGCTGATCTTCGCCATCGCCGACGGCTGAGTCTCACCGCTGGGCTCGTCCCATCCGCCATAGAGAGAACCTCCGCGATGCCTGTGTGCATCACGGAGGTTCTCTTTTTCTGCTGGCCATCGACCTTGACGGACAACATGCGCAGACTTGGACGACCTGGAATAGATGGATACCGCAGAACTCCGTCGGCGCAGAGCGCGGCGGACCACACCCAGGTCCCACGCTCGGCCGACGTGTGCGGGCACACCTCAGCGAGCGGCACCGGCGAGGCGGCGCATGATCGTCATGAGTTCGTCGGGCGGCGCGATGCTCATCGTCCGACTCTCCTGGTCGAAGTGCGTGATCGATGTCAGGGTGCCGGTGCGCCACCAGAACACCCGGGGGGAGAGGCGTCCGGGGCCATCCTCGTAGGCGCCCTGCCCGAACTGCGCCAAGGCGTTGACGGCCTCGGCCACGTGTCTGTCGTTGAGCGGGCAGAACACCAAGTTGTGCCGGTTCGGGACGACTAGCAGCACGCCCTCGTCCGGTATCTCGGGGCCGTCGGCGGCCTTCACCGCTTCGTCGAAGACGAGCACCTTACTGGCCGCGAACACCGACTCCGGGTGCCCGAGGATGTGGAGGACTGCGCCATCGGGGAGATCGACGGTGTCGTAGTTGACCGGAGCGCTGAGCAAGTTGGCACGTGCGGCAGCCGCGAGAGTGTCCCACTCAACGAGGGCCACGTCGCGGTCATCGAGGACACGGACGGTGTCGGGCATGTCAAGGGCGATGCCCGCCATGAGGTCTGTGGCCAGCGGTTGCAGGTAGCTGAACTGCCCTCGCGCTTCCTCGGGTATCGACTCCTCCGCGACCAGCCGCAGGTGCACGTTGCGCAGGGGGTCCGGGGTACTGCTGTGGTCGGCGCGGGCGGACAAGTCGCTGATACTCGGCTCCTTGGGTGTGCGGCAGCGGCGGAGTGCCGGGCTCGATGGCACGCGGTCATAGATCGGTGTCACAGCACAAGTGCCTACGATGCGGCCCGTAGCTCACGTTCCTCAATGACATTCTCGAACTCGTCGGCATCCTTGTTCATCCCGTAGGTCTCCGGTGACATCTCGTCCTCGTTGCCGCCGAGCCGACGGTTGACACTGCTCGACGCAGAGAACTTCAGCACCACGTAGTCGTCGATGTCGCTCTTGCCGAAGCGGACCTTGTGGCCCTTGTGGTCCTGTCGGTAGAAGCGGCCGAAGCTCGTGAGCACGACGGTCTCCCCGCAGCTGACCGCGCCCGTGAGTTCACTGAGCAGCGACTCGTACACGTTGTTCACCACTCGGGCCGGCAACCCGCTGCGAGCCGCGACCCGAGAGATGAACTCGCGCTTACTGACACGCGGATTCGTCGTCGTCTCCATACCCACACCTTGTCCTGTCGTCCATCATGCCTCGGCTTTGTTCGGGAATCAGTCTATCGAAGACAGTCGCGAGTGCAGAAGGAGTAGAAGGCTTATTGAGTGCCACTTGCCACGCTTGTCGTGAACCATTCAGTCAGAGTTCCAGATCCGGCTCGATCTCCTCCCGGTCGTCCTTGGGTTCGTAGTCGACCGACTCGATGATGTTCCGCGTGTTTGGATCGCGGTGCTGGTTCACGACCTTGTCGTGGGACTCCTCGAACTGCCGCTGCGCCGCTACGCGGTGGGCCGCATCGAGCTTCGCGCCGATGTTGCGCTCCCCGAACTCCATCATCGAGCCCAGCGCCGCCTGCCCGGCCTGCTTGACCGCGCTGACGTGCGGTTTGTTCTGCGCGCGCAGCTGCTCCCAACGGCTCCTGTCCTCCGGCGTGACATAGCCGAACATCCGCGCGAAACGCGAGCCGATCCTGATCTGCTGTCCTTCATCCTGTTCCTGGCTCATGACCCGTCCTCCTGCGCCTTGTTCGTGTTCTCGGATCGCCCTCAGGCGGGCTGGTGTTCCTCTGTACCGGCCTCAGCGTCCGGGCTTTCGTTCTGCGGGCCTGCCTCCTGCTCGGCCGATGGCCCTGCCGAGCGTGACTGTGGCCTGAGCCGCTGCTCCTCGAAGAAGGCGCCCGGGTCGTCGACGGCCGTCTGCAGCGTCTGCTGCCAGTTCTCCCCGAGGCTCCGCTTCAGCTCGGCCTCGAGATCGGGGTACTTCTCGTTCACTGCCTCCAGTGCGTCGAGGTAGGCGTTGGAGTAGACCCGCTGCTGCTCTTCGGGCGGCAGGCCGTCGATGCCCATGCTCGCGATCATCACCTCGGACTGGTCCAAGCGGTGCTGGAGCATGTCGGGCAGCCCGCTGGTGTCCAGGCCCTGCTTCTGTGCCGCGAAGCCCACCAGGTAGCCAAGCATGTTGCCTTCGTAGCCCTCTTGGTCGCCGCGGCCCATCGCGTCGAGCATTGAGGTCTTCATGGTCTCGGCGAGCTGGATCTGGTGGGCGTCGGCGGCCATGGGCCGGCGCAGCGTGAACATCCCGTCCTCGGGCAGTCGCTGGCCCAGCTGGTCGTCGAACTCCCCGCTCCAGACCGTGCGGACTCTGTCCGAGCCAGCGATCCGTTCCTCGTGCGCAGGGGCCTTGACGATCCGGCCGTGGGCCACGCCGTTGAACATCGTGCGCAGCTCGGGCTCGTACTCCATCCGCTCGCCGATGATCATTCGCGCGCGCTGAACGACATCCTGGCGCTCGAGGCCGTCTTCACGCATCTGCTCGTGCAGCCGCTTACGCATCGCTCGGTAGCTCTCGCGGATCAGGCCGGCGTCCACGCCCGGCTCACGCATCTTCCAGAAGGCGTTCTCCGTGAGCGCGACTTCGGTCATGGCTGCCGAATCCGGAGTGAACATTTCCCGGTGGCCGCGCTCACGGTGCTGCATGGCGTCGAAGCGCTTGCGCCATTTCTCCGTCAGGTGGTCACGCGGGTCGGTGCTGCCGATGAGGCGCTCGCGCCGGGCGTCGCTCGGTACGTCCCTGAAGATCCGCTGACGGTGCGTGATGCCGCTCTCAGCAGAAGCGATCATGCCGCGGGCCCTGGTGCCGATACGCTCCTGGATCTTGTCTTTGAGCGGCTGGAGGTGGCTGTCCATCTCCTTCTTGAAGTCCGGGGCGAGCATTCGCATCGTCATCACCATGCCGGCGGCCTGGATGATCGAGTTGGCATTCACGCCGCGCGAGAGCGGCTTGAGACACGACTGCATCATCATCTGCATGTAGACGTGGTGCATGACGCCGAGCTCCTGCGTCCGCTCCTCGTCGTTGAAGCCGGGCACCAGCAGCTTCGAGTCCCGCAGCGAGGCCATGTACTTCTCGCCGGCCAGCCGCGTCTCCGCCCGGAGTTTGAGCAGCTGCTCGCGCTGGTCCAGGCTCTCGGTCTGGTCCTCGGCCCGGTCGACGTCGATCCGGTGCACGTGCTCGCGGTCGGCCATCCGCTCCTGGGTCTTCGCGCCGAAGAACCCGCGGGCGCGGTCCCGGAGCCGTTCGCGCCAGGCGCGTGAACCGTCTGCGTCCTCATGTCCTGGCTCGTCGATCACTTCGGCGTCGATCGGCTTGTCCAAGCGCGGGTTGCCCTGCGGCTCGTCGGCCTGCTGCCGATCGTCATCCACCGGAAGCTCCTTGGTCGCGCGCCGGCGGCCCGCGGGGCCTGTTCCCGGGTCCTTGTGCTGTGCCATCTCAGTGCCCCAGCCCGTAGTCGTCGTCGTTGCCGTGCGGCTGGTCGATCTCGATGCTCGGGGTGTAGAGCGGGCGCGACGCGCCCGCGCCCACGGCATGCGCGGAGCGGCGATGTGAGCCGCGTGTGCGGGAGGCCCCTGCGTCCTGAGAGATCACGTCGCGCTTGACCACCGAGTCATCGACGGCAATCACAGCGTTGTCCAGGCTGTGTGCCTGGGCGGAGCCCAGCTGATCGAGCTGCCGGGACATCTCAGCGCGGGCCTTGTGGGTCCCCGAGGACGCGAACTGCTCGTTCTTCTCGCCGTCGTAGACGCTCTCGCGGTTCTTGGCCGCCTGCACGAGCGCCTCGAAGTCACCGCCGTAGGCCATCCGGTCCATCACGGTGCCGACCAGCGACGGGTCCTCTTCGAGGTTGCGGATGAGCCCGGTTTTCGGGTCCTTAAGCGAACTGGCCACACGTGCCACGTAGTCCGGGTTGACCGTGACGCCGAAGCCCTCCTTGGACTTGTAGAACTCGGTGAACTGCTTCTCCCACTCCTCGGCCGTGGCCTGGACGGGCTCACCGTCGAGGAATGCCGTGCGCCACTGGCCGGGTCCGACGTGCTCGATGCTGCGGCCCCTCCAGAGCTCGCGGCCGGGGCCCTGGAGCATCGCGTACTTGTGTCGGGCCTCGGCGGCGTCGTGCTTGGCCTGCAGGATCGACTGGGTCACCGGGTAGGTGACCTCCAGGACGGCCTTGAGGTCTTCACCGCGCAGTGCGCGTACGGCGCGCTGGCTGAACGAGCCGCCCAGGCCGGTGCCGTGGGCCTTGATCGCGGTGGCGAACATCGAGGCTTCCTGGTCGGCCTGCGTGATGCCGGGCGTGCCCTGCGTATCGCCCAGGTTCCGGGCGTAGTCGGTGAGCTTCTTCTCGCTGCCCTTGGCGCCGGTCTCGACGCAGACCTCGCGCACGCTCTGCAGGTGCGCCTCGCGATCCGAGAACGTCAGTGCCGCGCCGAACTCGCCGCGCTGCGCCTGGCGGTACAGCGCGCTCAGCTCCTCCGCCACCACCTGCTGGCCGAGCGTGATGTCCTCGGGCGATTCTGCGCCCGTGAGCGCCTGCAGTCTGAGCCGGTTCGCCTCGCTGCGCGAGCTCTCCAGCTCGTCGGCCAGTGCGGCGTCCTTGGAGAGCGCGACCTGGGTGTCCAGTGAGACCTGCATGGCCAGCGGGTGCGAGCCGTCGCCCTTGACCACGCCGGTGTCCAGCAGGTTGGCCGGCACCGAGAGCTTCGCCAGGGCTTCCGCCTTGGCGGCCTCGCTGTGTAGCTTCACCACGGCGACGGCGTCGCCGTCGAAGTCGCCGTCGAAGCAGGCGTCCATCACGGGGTTGATCGCGGCGCCGGTGAGCCGGTCGTCGAGCGCGACCCGCATGTAGCGCACACCGGCGTCACGGAGCACCGGGTCACGCCACACCAGCGCGTGGTCGCCCTCGGCCAGCCCCAGTTGCTCGGCCTTGACCGAGCTGAGCGCCACCTGGTCGACGTCGAGGCGCGGGTCCGCGGTCCACACCATCGTCGCCGAGTCGGTCAGCCGCGAGGCCATCAGCCCGGTCTTGAAGATGTTGTTCTTGCCCGCGAGTACCCGGTTCTGCACGTCGGTCGTGATCGCCTCGAAGGCACGCTGAGCGCGCGAGACCGACTCGCTCATGCCGCGGCGCACCTCGGCGCGCTTCTCCGCTGACAGACCCTGGCCCTCCAGCTGCTCGGTCATGTAGCGGTAGCGGCAGGCCTCGACGAAGACGTCCTGGTAACTGCGGGTGTAGTCGTGCGTGACGGAGGACCCGTCCTCGAACTCCTGGCCGCTGCGCAGATGCGAGGACATCACCGGCAGCTTCCATGAGCTCGCGCTCACCGTCTCGGTCTGCTCACCGGTCGGATACGTGAGCGGAAACGGGATCTCCATGTCGCCGCCGCGGTCGCCGATGAGATCGCCGAAGGACTTGCGCATCGCCGTGGTGTTCAGTCCCGGGAGCTGGCCCTCCTTGCGGGGCTGGGTGCGCAGCAATTCGGGCATCGGGATGAACCGGCGCTCAAGGCGCTCGTCGAGGTCCTCGGCCTGGCCAATCACCCGCAGCGTGCCGTCAGCCTCCATGTCCATACCGGTCACCAACAGGTACTCGCGCAGGTTCGACTCGGCCCCGCTGTTGTGGCCGTAGAATTCGCGCATGATTGCCGGGCAGTCCTGGGACTGCAGTGCCCAGGCCAGCTGCGAGGAGGCCTTACGGCCCCTGCCGGCACGCACCTGCTCGTCGTCGTAGATCTTCGTCTTCTCGTCGACGGCCATATGCGTGACCACGAAGCGCATCTCGCCCTGCGCACCCGGCCGCAGTTCTCCGTTGGGGGAGCGCAGGTCAAAGACGTTCCCGTTCATCAGCTCGCGCGCCGAGCCCGCGTTACGCCGGGAGATCAGACTGAACGGGCTCATCGCCACGTCCAGGCCCGGGTTGGACCGGAACCAGTTGACCTCTTCGACGACATCCTGTTCCTGCGCGTCCTGCTGCGGCATGTCCCGGTCGACGATCAGCGAGATCACGCCCTTGTTGCCGTGCAGATCCGCGATCTTGTCACCCACCACGAGATCGCGCTCCCGGCCGCCGGCCCCGCGGATGCGGTGGCGCTCGGCGAACTCCTTCGACACCACGATCGGGTCATCAGCCGTCCAGCCGCCGAAGGTCATCAGCGCCGTCCTCGCCGGCGCGGTGACCTCAGACGACTGCATGATCGTCGAGGCCGTCATCTGCTGGCGGTCGAACGGGTCGTACCGCAGAGTCTCGAGCTCGGGAAGAGCCATGAGCGGCGCGCGCTGCCCGGCCACGCTCTCGTCGCCCGGCACGATCCGGCCGTCGGCGCCGACCTGGGCCTGAGCGGTCAGGTACCGCACGATGCCCTGGTTGGTCGCGCCTCCGGTCATCACCGGGTCGAAGTAGCCGCTGGGCGCAGCGATGTTGTTGCGGTCCTTGCCGGTGAGTACCGTCATGTTCCGCCCGCCGGTGAGCCGCCAGGCGTCGAAGCGGTTGTCGTCAGCCGGGTCGGTCCGGTCGCGGTGGGCCCGGTACTCGGCGTAGACCGTCGAGCCTGCCTTGATCTCGTTGGAGTAGCGCACACGGCGCGCCTCGGTCTGCAGGATCGCCGCCGTCCACTCGTCCAGGTGCTTGGTTGTCTCGCCGGTGGACTCGTCGAGCCGGTACGTGGTGGCGCGCTCGATGAAGTCGACCGGGTGCTTCGTGCCGTACAGCTGCGAGTAGACCGCGTTGAGCGAGGAAGGATCGCCAACCTCGCTGCGCCCGGCGATGAGGTCGCCGGCGATCTGGTACTGGATGCGCTCGTGCATGAGCTGCTCGTAGCCGCGCAGACGCGTGCGTTCCTCAACCGAGGTCGGCGCCTCACCCGGAGTCTGGGCCGTGATCGTGGCCTCGTAGCCCGGCACGACCAGAGCGTTCTCCCCGCTGGCGAAGGCGGTGGCGATCTCGCCGTACTCGCCGACGTCGAAGACCTGGCCGATCTCACCCGAGACCGGAGCCCCCTTGCCGTCACGGCGCACCTTCTCGCCACTCCAGCGGATGACGCCCTGTTCGTCGAGCAGGATCTCAGAGACCGTCGCCGCGTTGCGCTCGATGCTCTCGCGCACAGTGGCCCCGATGCGCCGCATGAACGCGGATTCGTGATCGGCGATCGGCACGGAGCGCTTGGCGTCGAAGCGGACGAGCCGGTCCTTGAACCGGGTGGTCTGGAAGGTCGAGCCCATTATCTCGTCGGGAGAGATCTGGCAACGGCGTAGCGCCGAGGCGAGGTTGTCGAGGTTCGCCCACTGCCCGGTGGGGCTGGTCATGTACCGCGCCACCCGGTCCGGGTCGAAACGCTGATCGACCCACTCGCCGTCGACGTCGTGGGGCTGTGACTCCCAGGTTCCGATGAGTTCGAAGGGGACGTCCTCAGCGTGCTGGCGGACCTTTTCGACGGCGGTGCCGCTGTAGACGAAGTTGCCCATCTCGGGCACCTCCCCGGCCTGCAACTCGCCGATCTCCTCCAGCCGTTCCCGGTACATGTCCTCGGTCGCCCCCGGGCGCAGCAGATCGCTGTGCGCGCCGGTGAGCACGTCCCAGTACGAGCGCTGGATCGCAGCGACCTCAAAGTCAGCCGAGTACTCCGGCGGCTCGATCGCATCCAGCTGTCCGCCGGTCCGCTCCAGCTCGGCCTCGGCGCGAGCGATCAGGTCTTCGACGCCGAGAGCGGCCTGCAGGTTCTCCCGCGCGCTCTCGACGGCGGCCTTGGCGTAGGCCTCAGCGGGCTCGGCGTCGACGAAGAAGGTCGGCAGGGAGCGGTTCTTCGCGTCCCGGCGCAGCATCACCTTCGCCCCGGGCCGGGGACCGGACTCGCCGGGCGCCACGTAGTCACCGACCACGAACATCGACTCCCGGTCGACGTGGTAACTGTCGGGTACATCCACCACCGTGCGGCCACGGCCGCGCTCCTGGTGCGTCGTGCCGGTCTCGCCGACGGCGTGCCCCACAAGATCCGTGCGCTCGATGCGGTGGCCCTGGGCGAAGCGCAGCAGCGACACGGCCTGGGCCGGCGAGGGGGAGTGGATCGCCATGCCGCCGGGGACCCGGTAGTTCGTCGAGTAGCGCAGTACGGTGCCGTTGTCATAGATCCGGGCTCCGGCGTACTCCTCCTGGCGCGTGTCGGTGAGCCGGATCTCCATGCCGGTTCCGGCGATCTTCGCCTTGATCTGCCCGGGCTCGCGGTCACGCATCACCGCGTAGGACACGCCCTGTGCCTTCAGCTCTTCGAGTAGTGCTGCCGAGCGTGCCACGGCGCGCTGGGACATGAAGCGGTTGCGGTCGACACGGTTCGTCTGGGGATCCCGGCCGCCGTCGACGACCCACGCGCGGACCTGGTCGTACTCCTGCCGGCTCATCTTGTCCATCAGGGCGGTGAGCCCGGCGGCGTCATCGTTCGTCATCGCTCGGCCGCCCTCGAAGGGCTTGCCTTCGTCGTCGATGCGCCAGAGCACCATGTTCCCGCGCCGGGGATCGGCCAGGGTCTCCACCTCGCCGTCGGCCACGCGTGCGATCGTCTCGTCCGGCAGGTACACCAGCGCGGTCCCGGCGCGCTTCACGGTGGCGCGTTCGGACCAGTCGGGGTCGTAGGGGCTGATCGGCAGCCGGGCCGACTTTCGGTCGGCCTGGGCGCCGACGCCGGTGGCGCGGGTGAACTCCTGCTGCGACTGCTGGTAGAGCTCGTTCTGCGGGGAATGGTCACCGAACTGCGGCTCGTAGCCGGACACCTTGTCCGTGAATGCCCGGTCGATGGCGGTGAGGCAGTCCGTGACGCCGAGGCGCGGATCGGCCAGCGCGGTGCCCCGCTGGCCGAGGATCTCGTCGACCCGGGCGCGGATCGCCTTGGCCTGGGAGATCGGAATGACCTGTCCAGTCTGATCGCGGGCCTGCTCGACTGCCTTGTAGTAGACGTACTCGTAGAAGTACCTGCGCAGTCCGTGTGCCTTCTTCATGGCTAATCAGCCTCCTGTGGAAGCTCGGGGCTACATAAGTGTGAATAGAGCATACATTGCCTATTCAAAGGAGGTCGGAGCTCATTCGGAAAGACCAGTGCCGGGACAGTCTCTCTTGGTCGAGAGACGGCCCCGGCACTGGTCGTGATCTTCGCCGGCCCCAAGTGGCCGCCGGCTACTTCGCGTTCATCTCGATGGCCATGGCCCGGTCGAACCGGCCGTCGGCCAGCACCTCCCAGCTCGGCAGCGAAGCCAGGTACTGGTAGAAGGCCGAGTGGACCTTCACCGTCGCCAGCGACTTCCAGTCCTCCTCGGTGACGTCCTGCTCCGCGAACACCCGCGAGTCCGCGTCGTTCACATGCCCGTTGATCCGCTTAGCCGCATGGGCGTACGCGTCCGAGCGGATCTGGCTGATGTACGTCTGCGACCCATCGGCGCTGCGCAGCTCGCCGTCGCCGCCGACCGCGAAGTGCTCGTGATCCTGTTCCAGCTCGGTCTGCGCCGACTTGTAGGCCTCGCCGATCTCGATGTCCAGGCTCTTGACCTTTGCCGAGCCGTCGGGGTTGACCAGCATCTCCTTGCTGATCGTCCCCTCGGCGTAGAGCAGGCGCTGCCGCTCGGCGCTGACCGCCTGGCGCTCGGCGACCGCGACCCCGACTTCGACGTTCTCGATGAACTGGTCCTCGTCGAACATGCTCATCCCCTCGTACTCGTCGGGGTCGACGACTACCGGAGAGCCTGGGTCCTGGCCCTCGTCGACCGTGGTCATCGTCGTGATGACCTCCATGACCTCGTCGGCGTAGACATCCGGGTCCAGGCGCTCGATGTCGACCTCCTGGTAGCCGTAGATTTCCTTGTACTGCGCCTTGGCGTCCGCGGCCTTGACCGCCTGCCGCATGCGCTTGTCCAGCATCTTCACGAAGTCCGGCTGGTTCATCCGTACGTCGAAGTCCATGGCACTGGACAGCGTCGGGATCGTCTGCAGCGAGTACGTGTGCCCCGGGTGCTTGATCGTGTTCCCCAGCAGCCGGTGCGACATCGGCAGGATCGTCTGGTTACGGTTCCAGATCGGCGCGTCGCCGGCCCTAAAGACGATCGAGTTGCGCGGCGAGAGGAAGGCCATGTCGTTGTAGCTGATCAGCGGCTCTTCCTTGGTGCTCATCGTGTAGGTGACCCGGCCCTCGGTCTTGCCTCCGATGACCTTGTCGAGATCCTGGCTGATCTGCTTGCTGTCCCGGTACGACCGGTGCGTCTTGCCGCTCATCTTCTCGAGCGTCTCGATCATCGAATCGTCCGTGGACTTCAAGAAGACGATGTTTGACGTGTTTCCCTGCACGATCTTGTCGACGCTCTCGCCGTAGACGTCGCGCAGCTGCTGCAGGGTTTGCAGGATGAGCGTGAACTGCTGCTCCTGGCCCAGGCCGATGGAGAGCATTGTCTCGAAGCCGTCGATGCCCTTGCCCTCCGACTGCAGGTTGCCGAGCTCGTCGAGCATGTACCGCGTGCGGTAGAGCGGCTTCTGGTCCGACTTCGTCATGTACGCCTGGTCGGCGCTGACGTCGAACAGCTGCTTGACCAGGATCAGGATCAGCTTCGCGTACTTCATCAGGTGAGGCGGAGTCACCAGGAACAGGGCCTTGGGGGACTCCGAGTAGCGCGACAGCGTCTGCGTGAACGCCCGGGCCTGATACGAGACCTTCTCCGGGTTGCCGCCGCCGGAGAAATCGAGTCGCGTGTCCGGGTACAGCGTGTCCCCCACCTGGAAGGACATGATCTTCCCGTCCCGGGTGTCACCCTCACGTACCGGCTTCAGTTCACGTATCACGCCGTTCTTTACAATCTTCTTGCCCGTCACCGGCTCGACCACGTAGTGCCGGCCGTTGAGCGAGACCTGGTAGTTCTTCGTGAAGCTGAAGTAGAAGGTGCGCACCAGCATCTTCGTCTGCGGGTTGACCAGCTCCAGCTTGAGCCAGGCCTCGTCGCTCGGGAATGTGCCCTTGAAGTTGTACCGGGCCCAGCCCTCGCGGCCGACGATCTCCTCGTGCTCGAAGTCCTCACCCAGGTTCTCGGTGAACATCGGGTCTGCGTACGCCGACCACACGGCCTGCTGACCGACGAGGTGGTCGCGTTTGACGTAGTTCGGTGCGAAGCGCACGCCGAGGCGACGGGGGAAGCTCAGGCCGGCCAGGTCGGTGTTCTGCGAGGGCTTGCCCGAGGTCAGCGTCGAGATCGTGGGGTCGGTGAAGAACGACATGGCGGTGATCGCGATGCCGTACACCGAGGCCAGCATCTTCTCCGCGCCGGCCATCGAGCGCAGCGCGTTGTGGGCATTGCCCACCAGCGTGCGCATGTTGTTGCGGGGCAGTTCCTCGCTCGCGTTGAAGTACAGGCTGAGCATGTCCTGATCGGCCTTGCCCTCCCACATGAAGGCCTGGGCCGCGGCCTTCTCCTGTTCCTCGGCCAGGGCGTCCTCGTTGTTCTCGAACTCGCCGGCCTTGACCCGCTTCTCCAGCTCGGCCTCGGGGTTCTTGATCTTCTTCGAGGTCATCTGCACGAAGAGCTGGTAGCAGTTGTAGAGCGTGACCTTGCCCCAGAGGTCATCGAGCTTCTGCTCCAGCAGTGCAGGGTCCATGTTCAGCACGGCTGCGGCGCTGCGCAGCTCCCGTTCCTCCTCCAGGTAGAAGTCGATGAGTCCGTAGGCCGCGCGCTTGAAGGCGTTGTTGGCGGCATTGGGCCAGACCGGGTCCTCGCCGCCGTCGAGCGGAAAGAAGATCCCGGCGATGTTCTCCACGTACAGCGCGCACTTGGTGAAGTTGCCCTCACGCGCCGCGTCGGCTGCCAGCCCCAGGGGGTTTGTGATGTCGGTCTTCATGGAGTTGATCAGGTTGAACTGCACCGGCTCGAACCCGCGTGTGACCAGGGGAACGTAGTTCTTCACCAGCAACTCGCCCTTGGGGTCGTTGATGACCATGTTCGAGGGCTTCTTCTCCCGCGACCACATGTCGATGACCGGCTCGATGTACGTCTGGCCCTTACCGGCTCGGGTGATGGCCAGCACCATGGTGTTCACCGGTGCGGTGTCGACCACATACGCCCCGGCCGGGCGCTGGACCTCGTACGCCGGCAACGTCCAGTCTTCCTTGATCAGGGCAGCGACGGTCTTGTACGTGTCCGACCCGAAGCCGAGCTTGTCCCGGTTCTTGCCGTCCGGGTTGTACGGGATCAGCGTCGTGTCGTACTTCTGCCGCAGGGCCTTGTCATCGGGGAGACCAGATGCCTCGAACAGCTTGTCGCCGAAGTCCTCGTCGATGATCGGCAGGGTCTGCGTCAGCGGGTCACCCTCGTCGTCGTCCATGACCTCGCCGGCGTAGTAGACGAGGTTCCCCTGCTCGTCGATGACGTCCTTGTCGGCGCGCTGGGTGACCTCGACGGTGCCCAGGCCCTTCTTCTTGAGCATCATGTGGCTGAGCATCGAGCTGACCTGCACGCTCGAGTGAGCGCCGGCGTCGGGGAACCAGTCGTAGTTCTGCTGGATCTCTTCCGGCAGGGCGATGTGCTGGTCGTTCTGGTACTGGTTGATGTCGCTCGTGGTGTTCATCAGGTTCGCCGCGGCGACCCTCCGCGAGAACCACGTGCCGATGATGAGGGCGACCATCAGCCCCGAGCCGAGCGTGAGGAAGAGCTTGAACCCCGAGACGTCGGCCAGCTGCTCACTGATGGTCGTTGCGCTCTTGTTGGGCTCAGCCTGCCTCTCGGCGCCGGGCTTTGCGTCCTTCGCCGCGGTGTACCAGCTGGGGACCGGAACAGCCTCGGCACTGGAGTAGCACTTCGCCTTCACGTCCGGGGTGCCGTCCTTGACCAGGGGCCGGTAGCACTTCACGACCGAGCCGCCCGCACCCGTCGTGGTGTCCTGGACGTAGTACGCGCTCGGCTTGCCGGTGCCGTTGCCGGGCACGCCCGAACCCACGGACGCGCCCGCCGCAAGTACCCCCGCGGCGATGAGCGAGTACAAGACCCAGGCGACGATGGTCACCAGCACGCCGGTGATCACCGCAACGATGATGCCCGGTCTGGTCGACCTCAAGGTCAGGAACGTGCTGCGGTCCAGCTGTTGGTTGTCGTACACATCTCGGTTCGTCAGCGTCTCGCTGGGCGCCCGCGCCGAGATCTTGTCCCAGCTGCTCGCCTTCGGCCGTGCTGCCTTCCGCCTGCTCGTGGTCATCGTGATCCCTTACTCCCACGCATCGCTCGCTGTGCTGTCCTGCTGTCCGGTGCGCCTGCCTGCACAGATGACGACGGCGCATGGGGAATGCACCCCATGCGCCGTCAGATCACCCCGGCGGTCATGACCGGCCCGCTCAACGGGCCACCACCCCGACGATGAAGATGACCAGACCCAACAGGAGCAAGAGCGTGACGATCATGACGACGAAGATCTTGTCCGAGCTCTTCTGCATGTCGGAGGACTTCGTCAGCTCGTTGGCCAAGAATTCCTGCTTGGCCCGCATCTCCGTCAGGCGCTCCTCATACCGCCTGGCCACGGAGCCCTCGATCGTCGACAGTTGCTGGAGCAGGTCGGTGACCCGCTCCATGTGGGCGTTGGTCTGCTCCTTCTCCAGTTCGAGGCTGTGCTGCCACTCGGTGTCCCGCGCCGTCATCTGCATGATGGCGCCCTTGCGGTTGTATTCGAGCTCCTCCTCCAGCCGCCGGATCCGGCTGGTGTGCTCAGAGCGCACCGACTCCAGGAGGTCCTGCTGCTCCCGGCGCAGGACGCCGACCTCGTCCGTGGTCCGCAGGTGCTCGGCCAGCGTCTCGGACTGGGCGATGTCGGCCTTGCGGTTGTCGTCGACGATCCGCTGGATCTCGGACTTCCACTGGTTCAGACACTCTTCCTCGGCCGCCAGGTACTGCGACTGCCGCTCGGCCAGCACCTCGAAGATCCGCGTCTGCCCGGTCTGCATCTTCAGCGCCGCGTCCGAACGCCGGACCCGCAGGATCTCCTGCCGGTTGTGCGCGTGGGTGTCCTCGATGCCCCGCTCGATCCCGGCGGCGGAGTCGCTCTGCTCGCGCTCCATCCTCGATCGGTTGCGCTCCTTGTACTGCAGTTCCGCCGAGAGCGCCGCTTGCTGGGCCACCTTGGAGGCCTGCGACTCGTACTCCTGGGCGATCTCCGCCCGGCGGGCCCGGATCCTGTCCTCCTTCTCCGCCTGCCGCTGCTGGTGCTCGGCCTCGGCGGCATCCTTCAGCAGCCTGTACCGGGAGCCCGCGCGGTCGGTGGCCACATCGCGGATCACCTGCTCGGTGTGCGCCGACATGAGATTGACGTAGAGCGCACGCAGCTCATCCTCGTGCGCGGAACGGAGCTGCATCAGGTCCGCGTTGGCCTGCCGGTTGAGCTGGCCGACCTGGTCCCCGAGCCACTCTGTCGCACCCTCGGGCACAGCGATCTGCACGACCGGCGCGCCGATGGCGAAGGTCGCGTTGAACTCATCCAGCCGGACGTCCAGGTCCAGCTCCTCGGAGAGGAACCGGCGGGCGATGACGTCGCGCACCTGCGCTTGATCGGCCAGCAGCACCGTGTCGCCGGCCTCCTGATAGCCCTCCTCGACGTCGTAGCCGGCGTCGGTCTCGTCGAGACCCTCGAAGACCGCCACCTCGTCGCCGTCGTGGTCCAGCTCCGACTCGACCGCGACGGTGCCCGCGTCGTCGATACCTGCGGCGCCCTCGTCGAACAGGGGCGCGTCCGCTCCTTCATCATCGCCGACTATGTCGCTGAAGAACGGCTCGCCGTACAGGTCCTCGTCAGCTCTCTCGGCACCGGGGATCTCGTCGAAGATCGCGTCCCCTTCGTCCTGCCCGTGGGCTGTGGGGGCAGTGGCTCCAGCCTCGGCGACCAGGCCGCTGTGCTCTTCCCACGCCTTTTCGCCCACGGCTTCTTCGAGGCTCGTGGCACCTGCAGAGACAGAGCGCGCCTGCGCGAAGGTCGCGTCGTTCACCAGATCGACGAGCAGGTCGCCGCTGGCCTTCTGCCACACGACGGCCCAGGCGTAGGCGGCACCGGTGAGCAGCGAGTACTCCTCCATGCGCGCGAGAGTCTCGTCGGTGGGGATGATGCCGAAGACCTCCTCTTCGAGCATCTCCGCCGTGGCCACTGTGCGGATCTGGTCCGAGCTGATGAGCTCGATGATCGAGCCCTTCGCCTCGTCCCGGCTGTGCCGCTTGCTCAAGCCACCGATCGAGTCGGCTGCAAGCACGAGCATCACCCAGGCCGTACCGCTGGGAAAAACGAACCGCGTGTTTGACCGCAGCAGCTCGACCGCGGCCGGAATCGCCGTCTCTCTCACCACGGAGGCCAGAAGCTCATCTGGCTTCTTCTTCCGTTCCTTCCTATGGCTTCCCGCAGCGGTACTCAGAATGCCCATTGATGCTCGACCCCTCCGCTAACAGAACACAGTTCGCCTGGTATGTGAGTATCTTATCGCTCTCTTGTCGAGATAGGTAACAATAGGGCGTGAATGGGGCGCCTGCTGGTGAGTCGATTGGTGAATCGATGGGTTCCCTTCGTCCTGGAGCGGCTCATCGCGCCGCGCTGATCTCGACGTGGGCGTCGGAACTCAGCAGGTTCTTGTCGTCACTGACCAGGTCGCCGACGACGTCGATGCGGATCCGTCGTTCCGAGGGGTGCTCGTTGAGGAAGGTCGCCACCGTGGTGGTGACCTCGTCGGTCAGCTTCGCCACAGCCGCACGTGCACCGCCGGCGTCAGAGTCGGTGTCGCCCTTGTCCTCGATGAGGTACTGCAGGACCCTCGCATCGACGTCGACCCGCACGTCGTGCTTGACGAACACCTCCTGCACCATCTGGCGCAGCTTGTTCCGCACGATCTTTTGCTGCGTGGACAGCGACAGCGGCTGGAAAGGCACGATCGCGTCGATACGGCCCAGCAGCTCGGGTGGAAACCGGTTGTCGCCCGTCGTCGAGGAGATCGACCGGCGGATGAGCTTCTCGTACTCCAGTAGTTGCTTGCCCGACCCGGTGTCGTCCGCCGCGTACCGCGCGATGTCCTTGTAGATCTCCGAGCCGGCGTTCGTCGTCAGCACGATGTAGGTGTTGAGGAAGCTCACCTCGCGGTTGTTGTCGTCGTTGAGCCGGCCGTCATCGAGAACCTGCAGCAGTACGCGCGTGACCATCGGCGAGGCCTTCTCGACCTCGTCGAAAAGCAGCACAGCGTGGGAGATGTCCCACACGCGCTTGGTGAGCTCGGAACGGAACGCCGCGAACGATGAGTCTTCGGCGTACTCCGTCATGTCGAACCGGATCAGGTGGCGCTGGTCGTCACCGAACAGCAGTCGTGCCAATTGCTTCGTGAGCTCGGTGTTGTGTGTGACCACGAACTGACCGGCCTGGTAGAGGTGTTCCTCGTCGTCGACGTAGATGCACGACGAGGTCTGCTGCTCCGGCAGCTTCTGGATCGACGCGATGCCGACCATGTCGAACTTCTTCACGCGCTGACGTCCCGAGGTCTCGATGACCGCCCGCAGTGCGATCTCGTGCTTGCGGGGGAGGGAGAAGAACCGGGCCTTGTCCTTGTTGCCGGCCTTCACGTGCACGCCGTACTCGGTCCGTTCGCGCCCGCCCTCCTTCGTGCGTATCCACGATGTGATCGTGTTCGAGACGCCGAGCGAGAACAGCACCTCCCTGAGGTCCTTTGCGAGTGCCTTGGAGAACGTCGAGTACGTGACGTTGAAGCGGCCGTTCGAGCCGCCGATCGATCCGTCAGTGTCGAAAAGGCCCCGCACCAGCGCCCACCGCTGCTCTACCGATCCGTGTTTGTACTTCTTAGGGATACGGCGCTCCGCCGAGCGCGCACCGATCAGACCGGGAACCGAGGCCAGCACGTCCTTCGTCTGGTGCAGCGCATCGCGGCGGCCCTCCACCGGGCCAACGCCGACCGGGAAGACCCAGCTGTAGTTGTGTCCGTACGACTTCGGCGGCGAGCCAAGCCATTCGCCCACCGTCCACACGGTGTGGTCGGCGTCGTCCCCGTCGGACGAGAGCGTCAGCTGTGTCTCGGTGAGGCACCCGTTGCCGATGAGGACACCCAAGACGTACGGATCGACGTCGAAGTCCTGCTCCGGCCAATGCACTGGTCCGTTCGCCGGGATGAAGAACTTCAGATCCTCCCGGGAGTCGCCGGGGTAGGTCCGCACGACCCCACGCTCGACCATTTCCCGCGTGCTCAGGACCATCGGCGCGACGTCCTGGCCCGCATGCTTCTTTGACCGCTGCTTGGCTGTGTAGACCGTCCACAAGTGCGGTCCTCCGACGTCGAGAATCCGGCCGTCCCAGAGCGTGACCCGGTAGACGTCCTGCATGCCCTGCGGGAAGTGTCCGAGCACCTCGACCGGGCGACCGTGGCGGCCGAACACTCTGTCGCCCGGGACCAGGTCGCCGTGCAGCTTCCAGGTGGTCTCGCCGTCGCTCGAGTAGACAGGGACCTGCGTCGAGTCGATGCAGAATTTCCCCGTTCCCGTCGAGCCCGTGAACAGCAGGCTCGCCATCGGCTTGCCCTTGTCGTTGAGGTCCGCCACCGACAACTGCAGGCGACGCGCGACCGCGCCTGTCGCCCAGTCCTGGCTGAACACCTTGGCGTCCAGCTGCTGCTTGATCTTCGCGCCGTCGACCCGGAAGGCGACGTTCACGTTCAGAGACTCCATGAGCACGTCCGAGAGGAGGTCCCGGTCCATCGGCCGGTGCGTCAGGCGGTGCCAGCCGACCATGGAGTCAAGCACGAGGATCGACTTGCGCGGCTGGGCGCTGGCCGGCATGTAGCGCTGGGTGTACTCGTAGATCTGCCGGAAGATGTGGTCGTCGTAGAACTCGCCGGCCACGCCGTACCGTTCGGCCATGCCCTGCAGGATCTTGATGGTCGTCGCCTGGTCCGGCGGGTTGAGGTTGATGCGCTGCAGGCGCTCGACGAGCGGCTGGTTCGGCGAGATGTGCTTGTGGAACTCCTCGTAGGTCGTCGCCGCGATGATCCTGATGCCTCGGGTGCCCGAGGCCGCGAGGACCGGCTTGATCGCCTCAACGGCAGCGTCGGAGAGCTGGATGATCTGGTGGAACTCGTCGATGAAGAGCACCAGTTCGTGCTTCTCGTCCTTGACGAAGTCCTCGGCCTCGTCGAAGAAGCCCTTGAGCTTCGCGGCCATGTTCTCGGCGTTGCCCGCCTCGGAGATCATGCGCGCCGGGTCCACCTCCAGGTAGAGGCGGTCCTCGTCCACCAGCATCGTGGCCTGAACCAGAGCCGTCTTGCCGCTGCCCGCTTCGGCCAGTAGGAGGGCATTGCACAGCTCGGGCCGACTCATGGAGGCCAGCAACTGCATCGTCTCGTGCTCACGGCCGACGATGTCGCGCTCGGCCTTCTTCAGCGGCTCCGAGAGCTTAGACAGGAGGGGGTAGCGCTCATCGAGCTGTGCCTCGTGAAACATGCCGCGCAAGACCTCTCGACTGGACTGAGGGTTCAACTGAAAAATCAGTCAAAATCCTATCATCAATGGAATTCGACAGGTCGATAAATGGGAACACGAGAGGCCCCGGAATGGGATTCCGGGGCCTCTCGTTCCGTGTTCCGGTCGCTGGCGGCTCGCTTACTGGTGAGGCTTGTCTCGGTCTCGGTCTCAGCCGACTGCCGGTTCGTCGACCTCGGCGGCCTGCTCCTGCTTAGCCTCAGGGGTAGGAGTCTGGGTCTCCTTGGTTGCTGCTCGTGCCGTGCGGGCGGCTCGCATGGATGTGAACTGGTTGTCCAGTGTCTTGTCGTCGACCTTGAACTCGGAGGCCTCGACGGACTTGGTGTTGACCACCAGGCCGGTTCCGCGCGTCGCGGGCATCACGTTGCCCTTGAAGCCGTAGACGGTGCCGACCTCGTTGCCGTCCCTGTTCAGGATCGGCTCGGTGTTCGGGCCCGCGGCCTTGATGATCTCCTCCATCTGGCCGGTGGAGTATGGGGCGCCGTTGTTGTAGCTGGCCTTGCCGTCCTTGCCCTGGATCCGGTCGGACTTCAGGTGCAGATTCGTCTGCTCCGGGCCGCGCGGATCTCGGGCGTCGAGCTGGACGTCGGCGTACTGGGACTTGCCGTCCTTGGTGACGCCGTTCTTGTAGACCTTCGCGATGAGGTTGACTCCGGTCATCGAGCCTTTGCCCTTGAGGACTGCCATGGTCTCTTCCTCTGTTTGTTCCGGCGGCCGTCCGGCAAGTCGGCCACGTCAGTCGCATAGTCCGGACAGGATGCTGATCTCCTGTCGAATGCCCTTCACGCTAATACTCCTATAGGGTATTGGGCAAGGCTTGTGACTAGTCTCTCGACTCGCGCTGTATGTCAGTTGAGTAGGAGTGTGGCTGCGAGTCGAATGCCGTTGCGTTGTCCGCCGTGGTCACAGCCTGCTCGACCTGGGCCTGGACCCGCATGGCGAGGCCGGCGTCCAGCGACGAAGCCTGGGACCGCCGCACCGGCTCGGTCTGCTCGCGCTCGGCGCGCAGCTGCGCGATCCGGGAGCGCAGCACGAGCGTGCCGGGTTCCTCGCCTGCCTGGTGAGGCGTCAGCTCCCGGGAGATCCGTGCCATCGCCGCGACATCGTCCACCGGCAGATCGGAAATTGCCGCGGTCTGGCCGGACTGGTCCAGGTAGTCCATCGCCGCCAGCAGCAGCCGCCGGCGTTCCCTGGCCGTCTCGACGAAGGCCTGGCGCGTCTGCGGCCCGATCTCGACGTCGGTGACGAAGTCGAATCCCAGGTGGTGCAGGTCCAGGGCCTTGACCGCGTCGAAGTCAAACGCGGCACCGGTGGCGATGTTGAAGTCCGTGCTGACCGCGTCGGTCCGCGTACCGGCCTGGCCATCGGCGTTCGATCCCACGCGCAGCACCAGGCCGAAGGAAGCGAGATCGTCCCGCAGGCCGTCCACCTTCTGGTCGTACGACTGCTTCATCGTCCGGATACGCGCGTCCAGCACCGCCCGGCCACGCTTGCCCTCAGTCAGGAGCCGGCCGCCAGGCTGGTCGTAGATTGTCCGGCCCAGGTTCTCGGCTTCCTCGGGGTCTTTCATCCGCTGAAGGGAGGCATCCGCGCGCAACGCCATGAGCGAGAGCAGCCGCTGGCCGTAGGTCGCCACGTCCTGCTGCTGCTTGTACCACTGGCCGGCGTCCCCGAGGAAGGGCAGGAAGTGCCGGTACTTGCTCATCAGCTGCCGGTGGTAGTTCTCCTCGAAGCGGTAGAAGTCGTACAGGGGGCGCGAGTCCTCGGCGGCGATCCCGGCCTTTTCGGCCTGTTCCCACTGGCGCACGAGATCGCGGTAGACCGCGGCCTTCTCCCGGCGATGGCGCAGGCGTGAGGCATAGCTGCGCAGCCGGAATCCGAAGGAGACCAAGTCGGCCTCGGCGTTCTCGTCTTCGCCCTGACGGTCCGCGGCGAGCACCGCCATCTGCTGGTAGTCCATCCCCATGACCTCGAGCATCGGCGTGCGCACCCACAGCTCCGGCTCAGGCATGGACCGCAGCATCTGGTAGACGCCGTTGACGGCGCGCTCCATGATCTGCGTACGCCCCTGCTCGACCAGCTTCTGCCATTGCTTAGTGCTCAAAGACTCCTTCGCGCGGCGCTTGTTGGCGTAGTCGACGATGCGTTCCATGGCCTGAGGCATCGGGGACCCGGCACGGTCGAGTTGCTCCATCACGAGCTCGGTCACCAGTTGGTTCGCCTTGCGCATGCGGGCGTCATCCGAACCGGCGCGCCACAAGGCGCGCTCTGCCGGCAGGCAGGCGAGCAGGAACTGCGGCAGGGACTCGGAGCGGATCCGCTCGTGCGCCCACCGCTTGATGAAGGTGGTGACATTGCGCCGCTCGTAACCGACGGCGCTGGAGATATGAGCCACCGCCTGCTTCTCATCGAGCCAGGCGTCAACACCGCGACGGAGCCTGGACTTGTGCCGGTCCAGAAGCTTGCCGCGCTGCGTACCGTTCTTCGTCACCTGGCCCTGGCCGCCGTCGACCATGGCCAGGTGGCAGTGCACATGCTCGGTGTCGACCTGAATGACCCCGACGTAGCGCAGGTCGTCGAAGCCGCTGGTGCCCGAGCCCATCCGCTCCAGACCGTGCATCACCGCCATGCGCAGCTTCATCTGGTCGATGTGGCCGCGGTAGTCGCCGCGGGCTTCACAGTGGAAGTCCTCGTCGACGATCTTGTGCTTGCGCAGGTACTCCTCGTCGAAGGACAGCACCGTCTTGAGGACGGTCTTGCCGTTCTCGAAGTGCTGCTGGATGTCCTTGCCTGCCGCGCGCAGCTGCTCGTCGGAGAGGGAGACCGAGCCGTAGCCGAAGGCCACGCCACCGGCCCCCTGGGCCTGGCGCATCTCATGCTTCGCCGCACGCCGCGAAATACCGGCGCGCTCGACGGCCGACTCTCGCGCCATGTAGCGCATGATGAAGTCGTCAGTGCGCAAGCGCTGGATCGGAGCCAGCGACTCGGTCGCCTGCTCGCGCGCCATGTACCGGGTGACGTAGTCGCCCGGCGTCGCGCCGCGCGATCCCTTGCCGCCGGGCAGCGGCACACTGAACTCGTTGACCACGATGATGTCCTGCTTCAATCCCACCGTCGCCCTCCTTCCTGTCCCGGTACCGATGCACTACGGCCCCGGCTGCTGCTCGCCAGCAACTGGGGCCGCGCTCGCCATGCCCGGTCTGTCCGTCAAGACCCCAGGCTCTGTCCGCCGTCCTCGCCGAAGGCCAGATCGGCTGCGCGCCGGGTCACCTGGTGCTTGAGTTCGTCCAGATCGGGAGCGGGCTTGACCTCACGCGGCCGGGCCTCCTGCTCCTGCTCCTCCAGCTCCGAGAGATCCAGTGACGGGTCGCGCTGCGCCTCACGGGCCGGGACCGGGGGAGCGAGCGGCTCCTCCTGCTCCTCGCCGGTCTGCAAGGCCGGTGCCACGCGTTGTTTGTAGAGGTTCTCCGTGGTGCCCTCAGTGCTCGCGCGCTCGCTCTGGTACTGCTCCCGTTCAGCGGCGATATCCGCCTCGATCTGCCGCAGACGCGCGCTCATACCGTCAGCAACCGGCGCTGCATCAGGCGCGGGCACTGCGACGACCTGCTGGGCCTCGGTGTCCAGGCCCAGCTCGTCCTCGGTGAACAGCGAGTTGATCGCGTCCGCACGTGCCTTCAGCCCGCGCACATCGACCACAGCCTCAGCCCGCGAGGCGCCGTCCTTGGAGTGGTCGGCGAAGTAGCCCGCGAGGTCGTAGCCGCTGGACTCGATATCGATCTCCAGGCCCCCGATGCCGTGGATCTGAGTGAAGACCACGGGCACATCACCTTCCGTCCGCGCTCCCGACGGAGCGAGCACGAGCATGTCCGCGGTGGCCGGCAGCTCCCACTCGATCCCGGTGATCTGCTCAGGCACGGTGAAGCCGCTCGTGAAGTAGCCCTTGCCGGCGAGCACGACCAACTGCTGGTCATCGAACTCGTAGAAGGCGTCCACCTTCTCGCCCTGGCCGGGGGAGTAGGTCACCTGGGAGATACCGAACGGCAGGGCCGCGGCCGGGGTGACCGAGCGCAGCTCGCCCGTCATGTGCAGATAGGGCCGGTAGTTCTCCTCCTTGCCCCGGTGCTTGAGGTCGAGCGATTCGACCATGACACCGAGCTCGGCGGCCACCCCCTCCAGCCGGTACGTCTCCACTCCCCGTTCACGCAGGACACGGTGGGCCCATACGTCGTTCATCGTCAGTCCCGCGGTGCGCATCACTTGCTCCTCTTGCGGCTGGTCTTGCTCCGGTCGCTGGCCCTGGTCGCGGACTTCGGTGTGACGTCGGCCCCGGTCGCCTCGCCCCGGGCGTCCCGGATCTTCGCGGTCATCCGCGTTGCCCAGCGCCACATGCGGCGCATCACGACGAACTCGCCCGCGGCGAGCAGTGCGACCAGGAAGAGGAGCGGCAGCAGCCACATGGCGATGGTGCCGTCCGCGCTGAGTGCACCCCGGGATGCACCTGAGCGCTGGTGCAGCCATGCGCCCAGCAGCGGGATGACGACCGTGGCGGTGATGAACGCCAGCAGGTAGTCGGCGAGAAGGACGATGACCCGGAAGAACCCCGCCCACAGCGCGACGGAGAACCTGCCGGTCTCCTTCTTCGGGGCCAGACGCCGCCATCCGGTGCGCAGCTTCGAATCCGTGTGTTCCTTCACGGGCTTCGCCGTGGTCTTCTTCGCTGTCGCGGCCGTGCTCGTCGGGGCGGTCGTCTCGGTCTTCTCCAGGGTCTGGGTCGGCATGTTCGCGTCCTTACGTCTCGTCGGGGTCTTGTGGGATGCGTGCTGAAGCGGTGGGCGCTGTGCTCACCCGGCCGGCTTGGGGGAGGGCTGTTCCCCGCTGGCGGCGGCGAGGGTGCCGCGAGTTTTGTCGGAGGCCCGATAGGCGTCCAGCGACGTCACCGTGCCGTCGGGAGAGGTGGAGTAGGTGAAGACCGCGAACTCGCTCTTGGCGGCGCTGTTCTGATCCGTTCCGACGTGGACGGGGTCGAGCCGGGCCATCCCCGTGTAGGAGTAGTTCTGGCCCTGCACCCGGCTCACATCGATGTCCAGATCTGCGAGCCTGTACGTCGGCCCGGTGCCCTTCGTGGCTCCGGTTGCCGTCATCCACTGCGGTACGAACTCGGTGAGGACCCGGGACTGGTGGTCGAGGAAGCCGTAGCGCGCGTCGAGCAGTGCCTGCTGCTCCTTGACGGTCCGGGTCGACGCCGAGCTGCCGGTGAGGCTGAGCAGGAGGGACCGGCCCGTCGTCCTGTCACGGTTGACCCGCTCGATGTCCATGCCCGGCAGCTGAACCAGCAGCGCGGTGTGTCGTGTTGCGAGCTGGGCCTGGGCGTTGGCGAGGTTGCCTTCGAGCTTCTGGACGACCGAATCAGCCTGGGTGTCCGATGGTGCAGGACCGTCGCTGAGCAGGCTGGCTCCGAGCGTGGCCACCGAGAGAACGAGCAGCGCCCCGGTGCCGCCGAGCAGGATCTTCCCGGCGCGCTGGCGCAGCGTGTCCCTGATCTCCTCCTTCACGGTGCCTTCACCTCCTGCTTCAAGGCCTCGCCGGTGGCCGTCGTGCCGGTCTGGATGTTCACGAACGCCCGGCGGACCAGGTCGTAATCGGCGCGGGCCCAGGCCAGCACCGCCGGCCTCTCACCCGCACCCGTCCTGGTCTCCATCGCCAGCCAGGTCACCGTGATGGTGCTGTCGTCGTTGACCAGGTGGGGCACCTGGGCGACCCACTTGAAGCCGGAGTCGAAGCTCATCGGGATCCCGGCGCCTGCCGCCACGTCCTTGTCACTGGCGAGGAGGTACCACGGCCCGAGGTCTGGCTGGTGCACCGAGGGGGCGAAGTAGGGGGTGAGGTTGCGCAGTGTCGACTGGGGCGTCGCCATGTCGAGCGTGCCGCCGTCCGCCGCCACACGGGGCGTCAGGTAGCGGTAGTCGTTCTGCAGCTTCGCGACCTGACCAGCGGCTGTCAGGGCCGCGGCCAGACCACGCTCGGCGTCGTCGGCCTTCGGCAGCGCCGCCGTCTTCGCCTCAGCGGTCCTGATCTGCTCCTGCAGAGAGGAGATCTCCGGTGCTGCCGTATCGCTCACCGCGCTGTGACCGCCGGAGAACCCCGCGGAGAGCACGAAGCACACCAGTGCGCCCACCCCCATGCTCACCCCGGCCACGAGGCTGCGCTTGCGCCGTCCACCAGCGGGGTCGGTCTGCTCAGGAGTGTCCGCGCCCTCTCGCGAGGGTGTGGACGTCGCGACGAAGCGCGTCTTGCGCACTGCGCCACCGCCCGACTCGCTGGCCTGTGTCGATGCCATTGGCCCTCAACTCGCCGTTTCACTCGAATACCAGGACGACTCTATCGACAGGATGAGTCAAAAAGGGGGCGGGTATCATTTGGAATGACGGGTATTGCCACTCGCGGGTACGCCGGAGAGTCTCGAGACCTTGCCCTGGGCGTCGACCGTGACGAAGAGCAGCACGTGCCGGTGCGCCGTGACACTGGCTTTGCTCGCCTTGTTCTGGGACACCGCGTCGGAGGTGGCCTCGACGTCGGCCAGGACGGCGTAGCTGTAGATGCCCGCCTTGACGTCGACGACCTCGATGTCCGGATCCGCGCCAAGGGCCGAGTTCAGACCGGCCGTGTCGATGTAGTAGTAACGCCGCCCACGGGAGTCCTCGTTGAACCTCGAGGCAGGCATGAACGACTTCAGGAACGTCTCGTTCTCGGTGAGGCCGAACCGGCTTTTCAGGCTCTCGCGCGCCTCCTCGTAGCTCTGTCCCGAATCCCATGTGAAGGCCGTCGAGAGCAGCGACTTGATGCGCTCACCGTCGGCGCTCAGCCGGCTTTGGCTGACGCCCAGGGCCGCCATGACGTCCGCGTTCACCTGCTCGGCGTTCTTCTTCCGGATACCTGCCACCTGTTCCCCGATGTCCTTGATCTGGGCTTCCTGCTTGCCCAGGGCCGTATGCTGGCTGCTCCAGGTCGCACCGGAAGCCGCCGCGACGACCGTGAGGACCGCTGCCGTCACCAAGGCCGAGCGGTTGTGCCGGAAGAATCCCCGCCGCACGGGTGCTGCCGTCTGCTCCGTCATCGCGTCCCGCCCTTCTTTTGTGTGCCCGCACCGCCGAGCTCAGGGATCTCTGGCCCGGCCGGCATCTTGATCGCGGGGTTCTCGTGCCGAGCCCCGGCGGCGGTCACCACGAGCATCAAGCGGTCGAAGGCCCCCGTCGCGCCGTCGCGCACATAGCGCGCACTCGCCCAGGTGAGCACCTCGCCGCTCTTCGTGTCCCGGCACAGCCAGACGACCTTCGCCTGGTTCGTCGCGCCCGAGCCTCCCTTCACGCCCAGATTGGGCATCACCGTCTCGACCTTCCACGCGTACGTGCTCGGGGCTGCTGCGCTCCGGCCGGCGTAGCGGATGTACCAGGCGTGGCGCGGATCGATCTCGGTGGTCGCATCGAACGGCGTCAGTGACGAGGTGCTGTAGGCCTCCTTGTCGCTGACCAGGAAGGAGTCCTTGCTGAACAGCGCTGCCATGTCCCGGCGGTGCTCGATGATCTCCAATGCGGCCTGGTTAGGGGTCCCGTTGTTCGGGCTGGGCTGGACGCCGGCCTGGTGGTAGAGCGCGGCGAAGGTCTGCTCCCCAGCCGCGACCTTCTTCGCGTCGGCGGCTGCAGCCTCGGCGAGCGTGGACAGCTGTGCCCGGGCGTCCTCCTTCACAGGCGTGGGCCGGGCATCGTCCAGCTGCCCCTTGAGCTGGACGATCCGAGCCTCGTTGTCCGCCGTGCTCGCCTTGAAGCTCTCGCCTGCCACGCCCGTGGCGACGACCAGGGCGAGGATCCCGACCCCCATCACTGCCGTCAGACTGCGCCGGACCAGGCGCGCGGTGCCCTCCGGGCCGCGTGTCTGGACTCGTTCGCGCTGGCGCGTTGTCCAGCTCGCGAAGCACTCTTCGAGCTCGGCTCCGGTGACCTTCCTGCGCGTCTTCGCTGCCGCGGGCTTCGCCTCGGGCATCGGCCCGGTCTCCTGTCCGGGGACCGCAATATCGGACTCGTCATGGGCTGTCGTCACGGATCACACCCCTCACTCCGTGTTGCTCTCGTAAACGACTCAAGTCTATCCGCAAAGGGATTCGAGTCCGACTCTGAATCCATTCGATAAAGGCTCGGGAAGCGGAGTCGGTACGCAGGGGGCTGTATTTGACATGAAGAAGCCGGTGCCCGGATCACCCGGCTTCTCGCTCCCCGATCAGACGCCGCGCATCAGGCCTTCTTGACCTTGTCGGTGGGGAGCATCGAATCCGACATGTCCACGAACTTCCAGCCCTCGTCCGCCAGGCGTGCCGCGCTGTCGACGCGAACCCGGCCCATGTAAGCGCAGTAGCCGGCCTCGCCGACGATGACCTTGTCGCCCTGCACGCCGAGCACCACGAGGGTGTGGCCGACGGCGGTGGAGCCCGGTCCGGAGCCCACCGAGTATGCCGTCGGAGTCGAGGACATCTGCTTGCCGGTCTCCCTCGCGATCGAGTACGCCGTCTCCTTGCCGTCACCGGACGGGTAGGTCTGGAACGTCGTGTACTTGTTCACGAAGTAGGTCGAGAACGACACGCAGTTCATGGCGTGGTTGCCGTCGCAGGAGCCCGGCCCGCCGTTCGGGCCGTACCGGTCGTCCAGGAACTTGTCGCCCTTCTTGTTGAAAAGATCGACCAGGGCCTGGGCCTGATCTTGTGTCATTCCGCCGTCCTTCAGCGTGACGGAACTGCCGTTCCTGGAGGTGCAGTTGCCCAGGATTGTGTTGATCCCGTTGCTGACGTTCTCGATGATCCCGCCGACGATGTTTTCGACGCTGCCCACGAACGAGCTGTCAGCCGACCAGCCGCTCATCTTGCCGAACCACATCTCGGCGTTGTCGCCTCGTGCGGTGAGCCCCGCCGACCCGTCGGCGGAGCGCTCCCACTTCTCGTGGAAGTGCAGTGCCGCCGCACGCGGCGAGCCCTGCGACTCCTTGAGCATGTCCTTGAAGACCGTGACGTCGCCCGGGTTGTCGCCATCGACCATGAAGGCCAGCTGGGCCTTGACCGTGAACCAGTCGACGCCCTTGCGCTTCGCGTACTGGCGCAGCAGCGTGTTGCGGCCGAACGTCCACTGCCCGAGACCGATGCCGTTGTTCGTGTTCTGTGCGGCCCTGGCCTTCTTGGCGGTCATGGCATACGCCCCCGTGGGGAAGTTCTGCACACTCGTCGGGTCGATCCCGGACTCCTGCGCCCAGTTGCCGATGACGCCTGCGATGTTCTCCTTCGGCATCCCCCAGTTGCTGAGTACCGAGTAGATCTCCTTGGCGTTCTTCTCCGCGTCCGCAGAGACGGCGGCCCCGGAACCGTCGTCGGCACCACCCGCGTTGACGACGCACCCTGTCCCGTTCGCGCCGATGCCGCCCTCGGTCAGCGCCGTCGAGTTGAGGACGCCGGGCACCACGGTGCCCAGCAGAGCCGCGGTGGCGGTCATCGCGACCACACCCGATATCACTGCCGCTACAGGGGTCATCGTCGCCGTGACGGTGACACCCAGGATCGCGCCGGCCCCCTTGGCTATGAGGCCGCCGAGTGCCATGAACGGCGCAGCGATCGCATGACCAACTGCCTTGACGATGTTGACGATGAGCGTCCACAGCAGCTTCCCCGCGTTGACGGCCATCGCCATGGCCGCGAAGAACATGGACTTCAGCCAGTTCAGCAACGCCATGGCCATGACCACACCCATGGCTGGCGGGGCAGCAGCCGCGCCACCGCCGACGGTGGCACCCTTGGCCGCCTTCGAGCCCAGGCCCTCGTCATCCTTCGACGCGCCGTGCCTGTATCCCGTGCCGCCGGCACCCAGCTCGCGCTGATCGGCCGGCTTGGCGTCCGGGCCGCCCCCGGTAATCTTGGACACGCCCTTGATCGCGTCCTGGGCCCCCTCGACGCCGACGTTCTTGGCTGCGCCGACGGCGGCTCCCGGAAGCCCGCCGGCCTGTGCGCCGGCCACTGCACCGGAGACGGCAGCTCCCGCGTAACGCCCGGCGTGACGGCGGGTCGCGCTGCTGCCGTCTCCCCCGACCGCCTTTTGGGCCGCACCTCCGGCCATGTTCCCGGCGACGCCGTTCATGCCCTGCTTGATCTTCGCCCCGGCCTTCGCGGCACCGGCCGCTTCGCCGGAAGAGGCAGTTCCCGGCCCAGGGAGCTGCTTGGGCACGCCTGCCTTGCCCGTCATTTCGCCTCCTTCTCGACGCTCTCCTTGGAGCCGAGGCTCTTGGCTCCGCGACTTTGCCGGGGCACTCGCTGACCCACCGACGTGCTTGGCCGCTCCTTCGCCGTCCCCTTCCTGGGACTCCGATTCGGTTTCCCGGTGGCCATGTCGTTTTCCTTTCCGGGGCAATGTCTGATAGCGGGAGTGCGTCACTTCCTCGCCGCACTCAATGGAGCGTGGTGAGGAAACCCTTGTCGTCGCGAATGGTGCTGTTGGACTGCACGTCCCGCAGACTCACATCCAGTCGGAGCAGGTCAAGCGAGAGATCAGACTCGTACTGCGCCTTGTTCCTGGAATAGTTCTGATACGCCTGTGAAAGGTTGTTCATGATGTTCATGAGAGGGCGCATCGTCACGTCAGAGGATTGGTAGTCCTCGGTGAGGCTGCTGCCGTCCGAGAGGATCCACCGCATGTCCGAGACTTGCTGGCTCGTCGGATCCAAGCCCTCGTCACGCTTCTTGGTGAAGAACTGCGCGTGACTCTGACCGGCCGGCACCAGAGCGTCGAGGTAGCCGTCGTAGACGTTGCCCGCACGCCAGTTGAGGCCGACGCCGCCCGGAACGACGTGCTTGGTCTGCAGCGCCAGCGTCGAGACACCGTCCTCGGCCTTGGCCGCGGGCACACCCGTGATCTTGTCGGCTGCAATCGAGACCGGAACGGTCGGCGGACGCAGGAACAAGCCGTCGATCTTCGTCGTCTGCAGGTCGGACGTGTACGACTGAATCTGCGTCAGATTCGCGCGCATCTCGACGAGCTTCCGGTCCAGGGCATCCCTGGCCTCCGCCTCCCGTCCCTTGAGCGCGACCTCGTAGTAGGCCTGCGCAGGGTCGAAGGCCGCGGCGTCGAGAGCCGCGATCTTCTGCACCTCGGATGCGCCGGGGTTGAAGAAGACCCGCCACTGGTCGTACTTGGAGAAGGTCTCGTCATCGGCCAGCTTGCCGTTGCTGTGCTCCTGCTCCGCTCCGGGCGTGGTGAGTTCGGCATTCGCACGGACCGTCAGGTTCAGCACCTGACGGTCGAAGGGCCGGTCGGCGTTGAGGAGAATCCCGACGTAGCCGGTCGAACCGAAGGCGTAGAAGGAGCCCTTGATCCCGCTGGTGCTGACCGGCTCGCTGTTCAGTGAGGTGTCCGACCCGAGCAGGAACGCCCTGTAGTCCGCGGCGTTGTACGAGATCTGAGCGGTCGGACTGAAGTGCATCATCACGAGCGCCTTGTCGCCGCGCTCGTTGGTGTAGATCCCGTCGACGGTGCCGTCGAGATTCGTCTTCGACGTCTTGAAGTCGCTGGTGTACAGGGCCGTCTGCGACAGCGAGTCACGCCCCGCCTGGTACGCCGACGCAGCCGATGCGCCGATCACGATTGCGCCTGTGACCGCGAAGACGCCGAAGAACACCCCGAAGCGTTCGATTGCGTGGTGCGAGTCGAGTTTGAGTTTCCTGCTGAAGGCCAGCGCCTTGTCCTTGATCCCCATGTTCTGCTCTCTTTCGTGCCTGCAGCGCGCTGCGGACCCCGGATACGGCGAACCGGGCCGGAGGAGGTCTTGCACCTCAACCGACCCGGTTCGCTCGACGCCTCTGTCCCCGGTCGTGTGCACGTTCTGCGGCTGTGTCCTACTTGGGAGGACCGCTCAGGAATCCGTTGAACGGATCGGCGCTTTGGGCGATCACCGTGCCGCCGCCGAGGTCCGTGATGGTCTGCTGTCCGCCGGAACCGACCGTCCAGATCAGCGACCACCCGCCGGTACTCAGGGCTCCGCCGACGAGAATGAGGAGCGCGATCGTGCCCCAGCCCTGTTGCTGCCCCGCGGACTGCGGGTTGGCCATCAGCTTCTTGATCAGGAGCACGCCTCCCCAGACCAGGCCGACGGCACCGAGCAGCATGAGCAGAAGGCCGCCCCAGAACTGGACCTGGAACTTGGCGTTCTGCAGAAAACTGGTCAGGTCCCAGGCTGCACTCAGCAGAGAGGCCTGTGTGAGGACGGCTGACTCGTAGATCTTCGTCACGGTTCTTCCCTCTCGCCTTTCGAGTCATTCGGTGACATGACAGTGAGTCGCAAGGCGACAAGCGCAGCTCGCTCGTCTGATCGGGTAGTGATAGAAGGCGGAGTGATCGGCTGACACGCTGCCTTGCCCCTCTCGTCGGCTCGTATACGTGTGCATCCACCACAGTCAATCTACCCCATTCGAATGACGAATCGAAGAGGCATTGAAAGGTCTATCAATGGAGGGTCGAGAGATGCTCGGAAACGAGGTCAATCGGCATCGCTGCGCAGAGTTGCAGGGCCGTGGTGGGTTCCTGTGGAATCCGCAGTGTGGGATGTGTAATCTGCGGCCCTAGCACTGCTGCGGCGCCGGCCTGATCGATTTCGAGGCGGCAGCCTCGTGTACCCCGTCGATCGTGATCTTGACCAGGAAGTGGCAAAACGACATGAACCCACTGCCCGGGGACCTTTTCGCCCGCCGACTTCGCCAAGAACGTGAACGCCTCGGCATCAGCCAGGCGGAGCTGGCGCGCCGTATGGCCGCACTGCTCGGCACGAACGTTGACTCCACCGCCATCACGCGCATCGAGCAGCAGACCCGCGCGGTAAGGCTCGACGAGGCGATCACCGCTGCCGAGGCTCTCGGGGTCCCATTGATCACCCTGGTCAGCGACAACTACGCCCGCGAGAACGAGGCAGAGATCCAGAATCAGCTCGCCGAGCTCGTCCTCGCCGAGCAGGAATGGGAGAGGCTGCGCCAAAAGATCCACCGGATCACCCAGACCATCCAGCAACTCTCGGCCGAGCGCGAGGCCTTCCGCTCCCACGCCCTGAACGTCAACCCTGAAACCGCTGGCGACTGCGAACTCGAGCCCGAGACGCAGGCCGCTCTCGACGCCCGAATGCGTGGTGTCCGCAATAAGCCGGCCGGGGGAGTCGCGGACCCGGGTGCATGACGCTGTTGCGGGCAGCCGGGTTGAACCCGCGGTCGTAGACGTTCACCGTCTCGGGTTTCCGCCACCGGCCGGTCCGCATGGTCTCGTCGGGCTCGCGCCGTTCCGCCTGGCCTGAGTGACATGACCAGCTCGCAGACTGTGGAAGCCGTATGCCGAAGATCTATCCGGGCCTCGTCGATACGCCTGTGTGGCATCGCGTGCAGCGCGTTGCCGCTCACGCCGGTCTTCTGGATCTGCGCGTCCCTTGAATGAGGTGCGTCGCCCGTGGCGGGGAGCGTATGACGGGGTCCTCGCTGCTGATCAGCCCCGTATGGCTGGCGCTGCCGGAGACATGCGCGCCGAATTGGTCCCCGTACGGCTGCCGCATGATCGTCCGTCGACGCGCACAGGCATTTCTGTCGTAGAGGCCGCCACCAGTGCGCCCCACCGGTGAACCGTGCGCGGAGCGCAGGTCGATGGCGCCGGCTCGGATGGCGTGACTGCGGCGTCGAGCAGCTCATTGTCCTGGTTGGCCTTCGGCTGACCGCGGGCCCATAGATCCGTCGAGCAGATGTAGTTCCCGGCTGTTCAGCCGCAGGGTCGCAGTGTCCCGCATCGCCGATGCCCTTGAGCAGTGCAGATAGGCTCGTAAGCATGGGAATTGACTGGGAGCACATGCTCGGCACAAGCGGGAACGGCCTTAACGATGCATACGACGGGGCGGTCTCCTCAGTCATGTACAGCGAGACCCCGAGGGATGACCATCGGCCACTTCCAGTCGGCGAAGAGTACGACGATACAGATGGCCTGCGCTGACCTGAGGGCATGCGCAGACTGCCCGAGGGGCCGGGTAGACATTGGAGATTTTGAGTCCTTGGCCCCGGAGCGAACCGGTGGTCAACCGTGACATCAGCAACTGCCTCGCTGTGCCCGGATGAGCGCGCCATGGGTAGCGATCAGAGTCTCGCTGTTCGTGACCGTGGCAGCCAAAGGGTGGTGCCCTCGCCGCCAGTTCTTCCTCGGCTGTCTGCGCTGACAGCTGGGCAACGCCGTGCGCACGTTTCCGGACGATGCCTGAAGTGAGGCTGCGCGCTGACCGACGAGTCAACGTCGACCGGAGAAGCCTGGGTCTGCAGCTGGACGGCACACACCCGAGCCCTGGTTCGTACCCGTGGGTCCTGCGACTACGAGGGCTGGTGCCACTCGCGGGGTCGGGCCGGCACACCAAGGTGATCAACTCGGCGCCAACATCACCAGTTCAACTTCAGTAGGACCCGCCCAGTCGGCGGGGCGCGCGTGCGTCACGCGGCCTTGACCAGGTCGGCCTGTGTCGCCTCGCCCCACTCGACCAGGAGTCGCTGGTACTCCTGCGTGCGTCGGTAATGGGGAGGTCGGGCTCCTCCATGAGCCGGCGAATCCGCGCGTTGATTAGTGCAGCAGCGGGGCGCAGCTGGACAAGAGGCTTGGAGGAGGGCATGGCTAAAGCGTAGGGTCCCGCACCGACAATCCGCCGCTATCCGCCGAGGGGGGAAAGCTAAGACGCGGAGGGGCCGGCGGAGCGCCAGTCCGGATTGTCGACGGTCCGGGCGATCTCCCATGTCTCCTTGCCCCGGCGACAGGTGAAGAGCGGACGCAAGGGCCGTCCCTCGTACTCCTGCTGCCAGGAGTCGTACGTCCTTCCCCGCATCCAGGTCCCCGGATGCGTCCGGTCCAGCGCGAGAAGCTGGCCACGACCTACCCGGAGATCGGTAAAGGTCAGCTCTCGACCATGCTCGTCGGCCGCGCTGATCCGGGGCCGGAGACGGAATGGCCCCAGACCTGCGCGGGCGATCTGTTCCGGGGCGGGACCGTTCGGGTCGGTGTACCCCAGCCGCTGCTGGGTCGGGGTGTGGTCGTAGTCGTCATTCCCGACCCGGACGGTGGCGGAGTCCAGGCGGCCGATAGCGTCCGGGCGAGGTGAACGAGGAGCTTGGCGGCGTGGTCGCCTTCCTTGGTCAGGGTGAACTCGAACTTCGGGGTGAACTCGGCGGGCCACCGCTCCCGCTCAATCCGAGCCATGATCTCCGCTGTCCTTCGGGCTTCCTCGGCCGTGTCGCTCGCGCGGCCGGCTGCCTCCCACGCGGCAGCGGCGGCCACGACGCTGAGGGACGCGGCGATGATACCCGCGCGGTCCTTCCCAAGCTGGTCGAGCGCGGTGAGCACCACCAGGCCGCCTACTGTGGCGAGGAGCGCCAGGATGAGCAGCCTGCGGCGGCGCCGGCGGCGGCGATCCATGTCTGTCATGGAGTGAAGGTAGTCGCCGGGTCTGACACCGAGGGCGTAGAGCGGCCATCGAGGCCAGCCCGCTAGTGTCCTGCGCCGGAGATCCGTCGGCAGAAGTGGGCGAGGGAGTCGAGGATCTCTTCTGCCGTCTTGGTCCAGATGAACGGCTTGGGGTCTTCGTTCCAGTCCTTGATCCATGCCCGGATGTCGGCTTCGAGGGCCTGGACGTTCTTGTGTGCGCCGCGGCGGAGCATCTGGTCGGCCAGGAAATCGAACCACCGCTCGACCTGGTTGATCCAGGAGGAGCCGGTCGGGGTGAAGTGCATCTGGAACCGGGGGTGTTTGGCCGGCCATGCTCTGATCGCGGGGGTCTTGTGGGTGCCGTAGTTGTCCACGATCAGGTGGACCTGCAGGTGTGCGGGGACCTCCTTGTCGATCCTGATCAGGAACTTCTTGAACTCCGCTGCCCGGTGTCGGCGGTGCAGGGCACTGATGACCTCGCCGGTGGCGACGTCGAATGCGGCGAACAAGGTGGTCAGACCGTTGCGGACGTAGTCATGCGTGCGCCGCTCGGGCATACCGGGCATTATCGGCAACACCGGCTGCGACCGGTCCAGGGCCTGGATCTGCGACTTCTCGTCCACCGAGAGCACCACCGCGCCCTCGGGCGGGTTGAAGTACAGGCCGACGTCGTCGTAGACCTTCTCCACGAACAGCGGGTCCGTCGACAGCTTGAACGTGTCCGACAGATGCGGCTTGAGCTGGAACTTCCTCCAGATCCGGCCGACGGTGGACTTCGACAGGCCGCTGTGGTCGGCCATCGACTTGCGCGACCAGTGGGTGGGTTGTTTTGGGGGATTGCCCGGTTGGGTCGTCTCCTGGTTGATCTCCTAGGCCCTGCTGTGATGGAGCTGCGGTGGCAGTCAGGGGTAATCTTGGTGCGACTGATTTCGTCGAAGTAGACTTAGACGGAATCAGTCGCAGTTGGTATGTGGGAGGCGTGATGGAGCATCGTCTGCTGGCCAAGCCTGGGGATGTAGTTGACCGGGACCGGGAGTGGGTACTGCTCGCGGAGTTTCTCGCCGATCCGGATCCGGCGATGCGGCTGGGGATTGTGTCGGGGCGTCGGCGGCACGGGAAGTCGTATCTCCTGCAGGCGCTGTCCGAGCAGGTCGGTGGCCTGTATGTCACGGCCGTCCGGGAAGAGGGGCGGCTGCCGGCGATCCAGAGGTTCAGTGATGCGGTCGCCGCCCATGCCGGCTTGAGGCAGGGGAGTCTGCGTCTGACGGACTGGCGTGATGTGCTGTCCAACGCTCTTGATGTGACGGCCCGCTCGCCGCACCCGCTGCTGGTGATCGATGAGCTGCCGTATCTGCTGCAGCACTCGCCGGAGATCCCGGGGCTGCTCCAGCAGTTGTACGACGAGCGGCAGCGCGGCGTGAGGGCCGGTGCGGGCCCGGGGCCGCGGTTGGTGCTGTGCGGTTCCGCGATGAGTGTCATGCACGAGCTGTTGTCGGGCGCGAAGCCGCTACGGGGCCGGGCAGTGGTCGATCTGCGCCTCGGCGCTTTCGACTACCGCGACAGCCGGGCCTTTTGGCAGATCATCGATCCGCTGACCGCGCTGAAGGTGCATGCGGTGCTCGGCGGTGCCCCGGGCTACCGGCCGGTGGCCGCCCGTCCGCACCCCGACGACGGCTTCGACGCCTGGCTCGCCCACACGCTCCTCGACCCGGGCCGCGCGGTGTACTCGCGGACCGAGACCGAGTACCTGCTGCGCGAGGACCCGCGGATCACGCAGCACACGCTGTACTACGACATCCTCACCGCGATCGCCCAGGGCGCCACGACCCCCAGCAAGATCGGTGCGGCACTGGAGCGGCCGCGTAATGCTGTCGCCCATCCCCTAGGGGTGCTGGAATCCACCGGCTACATCCAACGGGAGCAGGACATCCTGCGCTCCCGCCATCCCGTCATCACGCTTGCCGACCCCGTCATCCGCTTCAACCAGCTCATCACCCTGCCCCAGGCCGCCGCTGTGGAGCAGGGCTTCGCCGAGCAGGTGTGGCAGCAGGCCGCCCCGACCTTCAACTCCAAGATCCTCGGCCCGCACTTCGAGGACCTGGCCCGCACCTTCACCCGCCGCTACGCCCACACCCTGCTGCCCGGCGGGCTGACCGGCCCGGTCGGCACCACCGAGGTCGCCGACCAGGCCGCCCGTACGAAGCACGAGGTCGACGTCATCGCGCTGGCCGCCGGCGAGCGCCCGCAGGCTCCTCGGGCGAAGATCGCGCTCATCGGGGAGGCCAAGGCGACTGCCGCCCGCCGGGGAACCGGGGACCTCGAACGACTGGAGCGGATCCGTGACTTGCTCGCAGACCAGGGCTACGACACCGGCAGCGCCACGCTGGCGCTGTACTCCCTGCACGGCTTCTACCCCGACCTGATCGACCTGGCCGACCGCCGTGACGACATCCTCCTCGTCGACCTGCCCACCCTCTACGGGGAATGATCTAGTGCCGCATCAAGCAACGTTTGCCCTGTCGACGACGGCGCGTAGGCGCCGGTCGTCGGCATGGTGGTTTCGCCATTAGATGATGTAGCGGCGGATCATGCTGCCCTGCTCCTTGTGGTCGGCGTGGTCCGTGCCATCGAGAGTGACGTAGCGCAGGGCCGTGAACTGGGCCTCGATGCGGTTCAGCCAGGAGCTGTTGGTTGGGGTGTAGGCCATCTCGACGTTGTTCGTCGCACAGGTGCCGACCCGCTGACATCTCTTCGTGGTCAGGTGCGGGGAGAAGTTGTCGGCCACGATCGCGATCCGCACCTCGGGTGGGTAGAGGGTGCGCAGGTAGCGGCAGATCTCCAGGAACTGCGTCCGCTTGCTTGATGCGGCACTAGGCCGTTTCTGATGGCTCTTGGACGGTGTCGTGTAGCCAGATGGCGATGGCGGCGACGGTCAGGGTGCCGTTGAAGATGTAGTCGCGTTTGTCGTACCTGCTGGCGACCGCACGGAACTGCTTCCACTTGCTCACGCATCGCTCGACGGCGCTGCGGTGGCGGTACTGGTCCTTGTCGAAGGCTGGGGGACGGCCGCCCGCCCGGCCTTGCCGGCGGCGACGCTCGCGCTGGTCACGGGGCTGGGCGATGGTCGCCTTGATGTGCCGACGCCGCAGGTAGGCGCGGGTGTCGCGGCTGGAGTACGCCTTGTCACCGCGCAGGCGGTCTGGGCGGATGCGGGGGCGGCCCGGCCCGCTCCGCCTGATGCGCAGGCTCTCCAGCACGGGGACGAGCATGGGGTTGTCGCCCCGCTGGCCGGGCGAGGTCTGCCAGACCAGCGGGCGGGCCCGGTCGTCGGCCAGCAGATGGACCTTGCAGGTCAGTCCGCCCCGCGAGCGCCCCAACGCCTCACGCCCATCTGCCTCCACACGCGCTCCGCCCCCTTTTGCGGGAAGTCACGCGGCGGCTGATGCCGGGCCCCCGCCGCATGCTGATGCGCCCGGCACGAGGTGGAGTCGATGTTCACCGCCCACTCAGCGCCCTTCTGCGCGGAGCGGGCCAGCGCCCCATCCGGGTCGGACGCATCGGCCTCGATCTGCAGCTCGGCCAGGATCCGCTGCCAGGTTCCGTCCGCCGACCAGCGGCGATGCCGCTCATACACGGTCTGCCAGGGCCCGTATCGCTCGGGCAGATCGGGCCACGGCACCCCAGTGCGGGCCCGGTACAGCACTCCGTTGACCACCCTGCGGTGATTCGCCCACTGCCCACCAGGGCTGCCGTTCACCGGCAGCAACGGCTCAACCACTCGCCACTGCGCATCAGTCAATTCATGGCGTCGCACCATACGACACGCATGCCCAGCCCCAACGCTGATCCACCCACCCAGCAAGAGCCATCAGAAACGACCTAGTCCCGTCGAAACGGCCGCTGTCTCCATCGGGGGCGGCGGCCGTTCGCGGTCAGCCGAGGGTCAGTGCGGTGTCGTCGATGACGAATGACGACTTCAGTGATGAGTCCTCCGACCCGGTGAACTTGACCGTCACGGTCTGACCGGCGAAGGACGACACGTCAAAGCTTCGCAGGGTGTATCCGGCGGCGGCATTCAGGTTGCTGTAGGTCGCCACGGTCGTCGAGCCGACCTGCACGGTGAGCTTGTCGTAGGCCTTGGTGCCGGTCTCGGCGGTGTCGATGTGCAGATAGAAGCTCAGTGTGGCCTTGCAGCCCGCCGGGATGGCCACCGGTTGCGACAGTGTGTCGGTGTGGGTGCTGCCGTAGCCGTCCAGCCAGGCTTTGTAGGAGCCGGTGCGGGCCGGCTGCTTGGTGCCGTTGTCGATCACGGAGGGGGTCGTCGTCCACGTCACAGGGCCGGACTCGAAGCCCGGGTTGAGCAGTTTCTGGCCGGTGCAGCTCTCGGGCGGTGTGGAGCCGGAGCCGACGAACAGCAGCCGGTTCGGTGAGCCGGTGCCGATGTTGGTCAGTACGTCCTTGGTGGAGTTCGCGATGATGAGGTCTTTGGCCTGGGCCATGGTCAGCGCCGGGTTCTTCTGGACCGCGAGCGCCACCGTCGCGGAGGCGAGCGGTGCCGCGAACGAGGTGCCGTACCAGCCGGTCAGGGCCGCGGTGTCGCTGTCCTTGCCGGCCCCGGTCACATCGGCGCCGGGCGCGAACGCGGTCACGCATGAGCCGTAGCTGGACGCGTTCGCGCCGGTGTTGCGGGCGTCGGTTTTCGTCGAGGCGGCCATGATGATCGCCCGTGGGTCCTTCGGCGAGTTGTTGCAGTCGCCCTTGTTGAAGTTGCCGGCTATCAGCACCAGCAGGATGCCCTTGTCGATCATGCCCTTGGCTGCGTCGTCCAGGACCCGGTCGGTGATGCCGTTGTCGCTTTGGTAGCTCATGTTCGCCACGGCCGGCAGCACGGCGTTGGCCGCCGTCCAGTTCATCCCCTCGACAGCCTCCTCGGCGGACGAGGTGTTGTCGCAGTGGAGGATGCGGACGGCCTTGATGGTGGCCTTCTTCGCCGCGCCGTAGGTCTTGCCGGCGATATGGCTGGACACGAACGTGCCGTGGTTGGCGCAGTCGTTGGTGCCGTTGCCGTCGTTGATCGACGTGTATACCCCGGTGGCCCGGCCACCCTCGAACTCGGTGTGCGTGGCCCGCACCCCGGAATCGAGTACGTAGACGTTGACGCCGGCCGCGTCGTCCGGGTAGGTGTAGCTGCCGCTCAGAGGGAGCTGGCGCTGGTCGATCCGGTCAAGGTGCCAGGGTGCGCCCGGCTGGGTCCCGCCGGCCTGTACCTCCTGGTGGTGGATCCGGTTGGCCTGCACGTAGGCCACCGCCGGGTCGCGGCGAACCTTGTCCAGGGCGGCGGCGGGCAGGTCCGCGCTGAACGCGTGCAGCGCGGCGTTGAATTCCTTGCGGACTCTGCCGCCGGCGGCGCGGGCCGTGGCGGTCGGGCTGGCCAGCGCGGTCCCTGGTTTGAGGACCACGATGTAGCGGCCGGGAACCTCGTCGGCTCCCGTCGCGTACAACGGGGCGAGGCCGGTCTGTGGGCTTGCCAGCGCCGGGGTGGCCAAGCCCAGGCCGAGCACGACGGCGAGCACGATGGGCAAGATGCGACGGGACATGCCGCTTCCTATCGACGGGTGCGTATGGGGTGGTGGACACTAAGCGGCAGGCCCGGGAGTGCGGAACGGCGCCGGGACGCCGTCGGGCAAATCTGTGGCAGGGGTGGCAAAACTGTGGCGGAACGTACGGGGTGCGGATGGCCGAGGATCAGGCGCGAAGCAGCGCCGAGCTGGCCCGGATCCTGCGCGACGGGCCGTTCGAGCTGGCTGTCCAGTGTGCGCTGCGCGACAGCGGGCTGAGCCTGGAGCGGGTCGCCGCCCGGCTGCGGATCAGTGGTTCGAGCTTGAGCAACTGGCAGACCGGGCGCAGCCGACCCGAGCGACCAGATTCGCTGCGGGCCCTGCGCGGTCTGGAGCAGCTCCTGGAACTGCCGGCCGACTCGCTGCTCCGGTTGCTCGGCCCGCGTCGGCCCCGGGGCCGCTGGCTCGGGCACGTGCCGGGCTCGGTGCGCTACGACGCGCTGTTCGACGACCACGCTCGGTTGGACGGCATCCTCGCCGAGGTCCGCGACGCCGACGAGCACCGGTACCGGGCGGTCAGCGTGCACGAGCGGGCCACCATCGACGGCACCGGCCGGTACCAGGTGATCGAGGTGCACCAGGTGGTTACCACGCTGGTCGACGGAGTCGACGCCTGCGTGGCATTCTTCCACGCCGAGGACGGGCCAGTGCCCGAGATCGCTGCTGCCGACAGTTGTCGAATCGGCCGGCGCCACACCGACCCGGCGGCCGGGATCGCCGTCGCCGAACTGCTACTGGACTGTCGGCTCGATCGCGGCGACGTGTTCCTGCTTGAGTACCGGTTCGAGTTTCCGGCCACCGGCGAGCCGCCGGACTACTACTACCGGGCGTTCCGTAACCCGGCCCGGGAGTATCTGCTCCGGGTCCGGTTCCACCCGCAGGCCGTTCCCGTGCGGTGCTTCAGCTTCGCCGCACCCCGGCTCGGCGCGCCCGATAACACGTCAATGCCGCTGATCTGCCAGCGCGGCCGGCCGGCTCACATGCTCGTCACCGACCACCCGCCGGGTATCTTCGGCATCCGCTGGGAATGGCGCTAGCGGTGGTTTGTTGACGGCGGGACGTGGTGGCAGTACGCCGGAGGTGAGTGCTTCAACTCGCCTCCGTGGAGCTTGAGATGACCAAGCGACTGCCATGTCCGCCTGCGCCGGGTCCACTGGAAGCGTACGCCGCGAGTTTCGATGATCTCTTCGAAACCTTGGCCCAGCGGCGGGGCTTTCGGGAGTATCTGGCCGGGCTGCATCTGCCGCGGGACCGGAACAAGACGCTGACCTGCCTGGCCGGTACGGAACCCGTGATCGGAGCCCAGCACGCGGCAGTGCAGCGGCTGCAGTTCTTCCTGTCCGAGTCGACCTGGGACCAGGACGCGGTCAACGCCCGCCGGCTTCAGCTGCTGCTGGCTGGCCCGGCGACCGCTCCGCATCCGGGCGGGGTGCTGGTGATCGACGATTCGGGCGACCGCAAGGACGGGAAGGCGACCGCGCACGTGGGCAAGCAGTACCTCGGCTCGGTCGGGAAGATCGACCGCGGCGTGGTCACGGTCACCACGTGCTGGGCGGATGAGCGCCTCTACTACCCGCTGCACGCGGTGCCCTACACCCCCGCCCACCACTTCCCCGGCGGGAAGAACGATCCGGCCTTCCGTACCAAGCTGCAGATCGGAGCCGCCCTGGCCCGCGCGGCGAAGACGGCGGGCGTGGTGTTCCGGGCGGTCGTCGCCGACTGCGCCTACGGCGACCACAATAGTTTCCGCGCCGAGCTGGGGGACGCTCACCTGCCGTTCGTCATGGCCCTCAAACGCGGCCACGGCACCTGGCAGTACAAGGACGCCTTCCGGCCGGTGGACGCCGCCCGTGAACTGGCCTGGCACAGCCCCCACCAGCCCGGCGACTGGCAGCCGATCACCCGCGCCTTCCGCGACGGACGCACCTCCACCTGGTGGGGACCCAATGGCGTGGTCCGGCTGGTGGTGGCCACCACCGACCCGGCCACCCTGCCCGAGACGTCCACCTGGTACTTGGCCACCAACCTGCCTAGGCCCGGCTCGCCCCGTGAGGCCCACAGCCCACATGCGGCCGCCGATCTCACCGAGGTGGTGCGGATCTACGGGCTGCGGCACTGGGTCGAGCAGAGCTACAAACAGGTCAAGGACGAACTCGGCTGGGCCGACTTCCAGGTCCGCTCCGACATCGCCATCCGCCGCCACCAGACCCTGGTCAACTGCGCGTTCAGCTTCTGCTGGAACACCTGGTTCACCCCCGACCCACCCGCCGGCGAACCGGAGTCGGCTCCCGCTCCAGAGAGGGGGCACACAGCCACCCCACCGGCCCCAGGCGGCCTGTTGGCCCCAGGCCATCCGCGCCGTCCGTGGCTGGCTGACGCCCTGGGCCACGCTGCAACGCTACTGGCGAGCCTGGACGACCAGGCCCCCGCCCGCCGAGCTCCAGGCCCCGCTCGACATCGTCGCCACCGGCAGACCTCTTGACCTCTACCGCCCGGTCTAACAAACCACCGCTAGTTCTGTGACGTTCGTTCTGGGTGTGTCATGTGGGGTGGGCTGCGTGCCAGGCGGTCCAGATGTCAGCACGGAGGCGCCCTCGGTCAGGGACGGTGTGGCCGTTGCCGCGGGCCCACGAGCGGACTTCAGCTACGGTCGGATTCCCCGGATGCGGCTTCTGGATGGGGACGAGGCCGTCGCGCGGTGTCGGGGTCGGTCCCTGGGCAGCGGAGGACCCAGTGGCGGTGCGGATGGTGAAGCCGCGGCGGGCCAGAACGCGGCGTCGATGATGATGCATGCTCTCCAGACGAGACACGTCCACGTCGACGTAGTCGTGGACCTCGACGTCGGTCTTCCCTGTTTCCAATTCGCGCATAACACGGCCGACTTGCTGGATGCTTTTACCCTTGAAGCGGAACGGGCTGGTCAGGAAAAGGCAGTCGAGGCGGGCCGCATCGAAGCCTTCGCCGGCAACCTTGTCGATGGCCAGGAGCACAATCGGGCCGGTGTCTTCGGCGTCGAGCGCGGTACGGACTGCGGCGCGCTCGGCCTGGCCGAGCTGTCCGTGCAGGAGCATCGGGTGGATGCCGTGGCGGTGGAGCGCGTCGGTGAGGCGGTGGAGGTGTTCGATGCGGTTGCTGAGGGCGAGGCTGTGCCGGCCGCGGCGGACGGCGTCCGCGATGTCCGCGGCGATCTGGGCGTTTCGGTCCTCGTCGGCGGCAAGTTCTCCGTACAGGGCCTGAAAAGAGACGCCGTCGTCGCCGGTCTCGTCGGTGGTGAAGGCGGTGGGATGGGCGATCAGGTGCTTGGTGAAGGTGGTTTGGTCGTCGATCTCGTAGCGGATAGGGCCGCAATGCATGGTGATGAGCGCGTCCATCTGGTCCGCGCGGTAGGGCGTGGCGGACAGGCCCACCCAGCGTCGCACGGCGGCCTTGTTCACCGCTGCCACGGCGGCCGGCGCCCCGATCGCGTGACACTCGTCCACGATCACCAGGCCGTATCCGTCCAGCAGTTGGTCGGGGGCGTCGCGGTGGGCGAGGGACTGCAACATCACCAGGTCGACCACGGCGCCGCGGCGGTCCTTGCCGCCGCCCAGCGAGCCGACCTCCTGCTCGCCCAGGTCGAGGAAAGTGGCCAGGCGCTCGCGCCACTGGGCGAGGAGCTCGGCCTTGTTCACGATGATCGCGGCCGGTTGCGAGGTCTGGGCGATGAGCGCGCACGCCATCACGGTCTTGCCGGTCCGGGCGGGGCCACGAGAACTCCGGTGGTGTGCTCGGTCATCACGCCGACGGCTTTGGCCTGTACCGGGGTGAGCTCGCCGGTGAACCGTGCACTGATCGCCGCGTGCGTGGGCAGCGCGTCGTCGACGCGCAGGGTGCCGCCAGCCGCGGTGATGAGGTTGGCTGCTCGATCGGCCAGTCCTCTGGGGATGCGCAGCCAGTCGGGGTCGCTCGCGTCGAAGCACATCACGAACCGGGGTGTTCCGAACGTCGAGTAGCGCATCTTCTGCTTCTTGTAGAAATCCGGGTTGTGCAGGCTCGCCAGGTGCTTGAGTGCCGCCAGGAGCGGGGCGGGCAGGCCCTGAGTGGCGATGGCCAGCATGGCACTCAGCCGAGCCTCGACTTCCTCGGGTGCCTTGCCGAGAGCGGTACGTCGCGGTTTCGGCGGCATCGCTTCGAGGGTGGCCTGCGGGCCGACCTCGACCGGCTGCAGCGTGTCCACCAGCGCCTCGACCTCGCCTCTGCTCAGCCGCTGGATCTGGGAGAGGTGAGCGAATTGGTCGGAGTAAGGCGTCCAGGTCGCCGGGTCGCAGAAGAGGGTGGTGCCGCGCTCGCGGCAGGTGCCGTTGAGGGGCAGGGCGATCAGGTTGCCGAAGCTGCCGTTGCCGGAGGACTTGGTCGGCAGCAGGTCCTGGGCGGGGAAGAATCGGTCGAAGCTGGCCAGGGACATCCGCTCGCGGGCCGTGATGGCGTCGCGCAGCAGTGCGGCGCCCAACTGCCGGGCGAGACCGGCGGGGACGGGTTCGGTGAAGAACGTCCATACGTGGGCGCCCTCGCCGGACCGGGAGATCTCCGCGTACGCCGGGACTCCGGCTGCTCGGCAGGCGTGATGGTAGGCGGCTGCGTCGCCGCGCCAGTCCTGGTCGTCGAAGTCGCAGGCCAGAATCCGGCAGGTGTCGTCAGTGAGCAGCGGGTACAGCCCGATATGCACGTCTTCCGAGCCAGATTCGGGGCGGCTGAGGTGCTCGATGAGGACACGGTCGGTCAGCGGCAGCAACCCGCGCTCTTCCCCGGCACGTCGTTGCCAGGGGCGTTTGGTCTCCGCCGGACTCCAACCGGTGTTGCCGGATCTGGACACCCAGCGGCGGGCGTGCACGTCGGCGCGGCCCGTGAACAGAGCCTTGAACAGGGCGAGTTTCGCCTCCACGGTTGAGCGTGCGTCCGCGCGGGGCAGGCCGGACGGTGACACCGGCACCACCTCAGTGTCCGGATGCGCTGCCGTCTGCAGCTGCAGCGCGCGGGACGGATCGTCCCAGCAGGGGACCGCGTGAGCGGCCGGTCCCAGCAGGGCGCGCAGGCGCTGGTTCTCCTCCCGCAGTGCTGCGTTCTCCTCCAGTGCCACATCCAGCTGGATGCGTAGCTCGGCGGGGTCTTCCCAGGCTTCCACGTCCGGCATGATGTCCGATTCCGCTCCGAGTATGCGCGGTACCGGCTACACCACTCCCGGGGGCACTATCGCGAAGAGGCTGCGGGACCGCCGTCACCAGTACTTCGGAGGATCCCCGTCTAAGCCCCTCCAGACCCATCCGGGCGCGGGCAATCTCCAGGCTCACGGCCCTGTCATCCACGAATTTACCCAAGGGAAGCGGAGGTGGATCCTCTGAGAAGTAGTCGGCGTGGACACCCCGCAGCAGCTCACCCAGCACCTTGCCCTCGCCGACTATGACCTTGACCTCACAAGTGTGGATGAGGGCCCGGGCGCAGTCGTCTGTATCCATAGGGCGTTCGTCTGCCATGGACTCCTCGAGCCGGGCTGCGGGGCACCGCTGACCCGCGCCTGCCCGTACGGCGGGAGGTCCCCGCAGGTTGCTTTGCCTTTGTCGTCACCCGTGACCCCGTGGCCTTGGCCGCCGCGCGTACGCGATCAGGCTATGACGGACGCGACCACCCCCGCGGCTGCCCGGGCTTCTGCGGGCGTGTCGCTGTGGGGGCGCTCCAGCACACGGTGCCAGAGCGGCCGCGGTGGGTCGTCCCCGGCTGTTCCGCCGCGGTGGTCCAGACGGCGCTGCGAGGGGCGTGGTCGAAGAACCCTTGGGTGGTGGCGACGCCGGTCCTGCCCGCACCCGCCCTGACCCGCTGTCGGCGTACTCGTTGAAGTGGCTCTGGCTAGATTTTCGTAGCCGGAGATCATCTCTGGGCGAGGGTCGCCCGGTCCGCATAGCGGCGGCGTAGGTGGGCGATCAGTACGACGCGGTGACGGAGGAGGGGGACGCCGGCCCGTCCCGCCATGAGGCGTTTCTGGAGTTTGACGTCGGTGATGCGGCCTTCATTGACGCCAGAGTTGTAGCGGGTGGCGATCCCCTGGATGACCGCGTGCTGGTCCTCGCGCAGGGCTTTCGCCATGCTCGCGAGGGGCGGAATTCCGCTGGCGGTGAGCTGGTCGAGCCAGTCTGGCAACAGGGCCGCGTCGCGCGTATCGAGCATGGCCGCGAACTGGCGGACCAGGTGGTGGGCGACTTGGAGTTCGGGGCAGTGGTTGAGGAGCCGGTGCAGACGCTGGGCGGTGTGCGGGGTGTGTCGGTCGGGGGCGGTAATGATCCAGCGGGTTGCTTCGCGCGGGGAGGGCGGCCGTTCGCGTGGCTCGTCCAGCGGCAGGCCGAGGCGCAGGGGCGCGACGGCCATTGTGACCCTCTGGTAGTGCCCCAAGTAGCCCTTGGTCAGGAGTTCCTGGTGGAGGATCGTCGCGCTGTGCTCGCCCTCGTCCCAGCGTTGTTGCAGATAGTCGAGGTACGGGTCCAGGGCGGTCGTGCGTCGGGGAGGCCGACGCACGACTTCCTGCCAGGTGTTGGCTCGGGCGTATTTGCGTACCGTCTTTCGGTCCAGGCCGAGTTCGCGGGACATGCTGCTGAAGGAGCGGCCTGTGTCGGTGAGTGCGTGCACGGCCTCGAACAGCCGCTGGGCATGCCGGTCGGCGGGAGTGTCTGCTGCAGGTTCGGGTGGCACCTCAGCAGGTGCCGGCTTCGGCTCCACAACTGCGGAGGAGAGACAGCCGTGGTGGGCGGATGCGATCTTCTGGACCTGCCGGGACAGCCCCTGCCAGAGATGAAATCGGTCGCTGACCTGCAGAGCATGAGGAGCACCGGAGGTGATTCCCTGCCGATAGGTGAGCGAGCCGTCGCGGCAGGCGACCTCGACGCCGGGATGCTCGCGCAGCCATCGGCCGAGTTGTTCGGCGTCCCGCCCTTCCCAGAGGGTGAGCGGGAGACGGGTGGTCGCATCGACCAGGAGGGTGCCGAAGGAGTCGCCGTAGAGCGCGAAGTCGTCCACGCCGAGCACCCGCGGCGTGACCAGCGGCGGCAGCGGCACCCTCATCAGCTGGGCGAGCACGGTGCACCGGGAGAGCGCGACGTGGATGACCTGCAGCATCCGGGCCCCGCCACGGCCCGCCAGCAGGACCCCAACTGCCTCGACCACCTGCTGCAGTAGCGGCGTGCGCCGCTGGTAGCGGACGGTCAGTCCCGGCACCTGCTCGGCAAAGGTCGTTTTAGGGCAGGCTGGGTTCTCGCAGTACAGACGGCGCACGCTCAGGTCGATCCGGACCTGGCGGCTACCAACAGCTGCATCAGCAAGGCGCCGTTCGTAGCGGCTGTGGAACCACTCACTCCAAGTCCCGCACCCCGTACATTCCGCCGGAGCACCTGCCCTCGTCCGGGCCAGGACCACCAGTACAGGGCCAGAAGAATCGACTGAGACCACCAGCACATTCGCTAAGTGCGGTAACAGAGACGTCAGTTCAACAGGGCACAGTCAGGTGGTTCCCGCTATGCGGACCGGGCGACCCTCGCCCAGAGATGATCTCCGGCTACGAAAATCTAGCCAGAGCCACTTCGGCGAGTACGCCGACACCCGCTGCTATTTGCACGTCAATGCCGCGTGATAACTATGCATTGATCATGGCCTTGGAGTTCCTCGGTGGCGAACGGACTCTCTCAGGTGCGTGCGGTGTCCCGGCGGTCCGGTGTGAGGAGGTAGGCGACGGCTAGGTCGCCGAGTTCCTCCGCGTAGCGGTGCTGGCCGCCTCACCGGTCGCCGCGTCCGGGCGTGCGCAGTTGTGGAAGCAGGCGCCGAGAAGAGCGCGGGCCGCGACGAGACGCCCGCATCTTGATCGAATTCGAAGGCCTGACCGTGGCGGCCATACGGCCCACCCAGACCGGCGCTCGGCAATGACGGACGGTCAGAAAGGCGCGTCGGGTGTGTCCGGGGCACTGACACACCCCGGCGGCTCTATCTGAGGGGCTGTGTCCGGAGGCCGGTGTGCGGTCCTCTCAGCGGGCGTAGACGGCGACGAAGTCGCGGGTGGCCTGGTGGTAGTAGCGGGTGGGTGGGTTCTCGAAGTCGAGGATGTTGGTGGGCTTGGGGTTCTTCGGGTTGGGCTTGGCGTTGTAGCTCATGAAGGAGGGCCAGGCGCGGTTCATGTCGAGGGGCATGGCGCGCACCGCTCCGGCGCGCTGCATGAGCTCGGCGAGGGTGCGGGCCGAGAGGGCCTGTCCGACGACCATGATGGTGTCGCCCTGGGCGGTGACGCCGACGCCGGAGCGTTCGACGAACATGCGGCTCTGGTCGGTGGCGCCCCACTTGGAGTCGTCGTCGATGTCCTCGACGACCTTGCCTTTGTCGACCATGAGCTCCAGACATTGACGCACCCCGACCACGTCCTTGGTCATCCTGGCGTCCCTGCCCCACACGCCGACGTCGAAGGAGCCGTCCTTGTAGAAGACCTCCGAGGCAGCGCCCTTGCGCAAGTCGCCTACGGTCTTCCCGTCGAGGTGGAAGCCGCCGTTGGACCCTCCGTCGGTGATTTTGAAGCCGCCGTTCCAGGTGGCCACCAGGTGGGTGCGCTTGGTCTTGACGATGGTGGGCGCAGTCTTGAACTCCTCGCCCGGCTCACGCAGTCCGGGGTGCAGCTGGTATCGGGTGTGCTTGCCGCTCATCCAGGCGATCGCGGCCTGGTAGGAGGTGTGCTCGGCGTCCGGGCGCACGTAGGTGCCCTGCACGATGGGGCGGCCCTTGGCTGTGGCGAGCACCCGCCACACGCCTTCACCGTGCAGCTTCGGCGTGACCAGCGGCCGCATCGGCGCACGCAGCGTCACGTCCGTCTTCTTCGCGGGCACGGGGGAGGAGGTGGCCCCCATCCGGGCCAGGGCCTCGCCGGAGAGGGATCCGCCGACCTTGGGCGGGTCGAGGTCGTACTTCATGTTCTCCAGCTCGTCGACCACGACACCGAGCTGGTGCTCACGAGCCCACCCCGCCAACCGGGCCGCAACGCTGTCATCCCCGGGATAGGTCAGCGCTTCGCCGACCGACCAGCCCAGCGTGCCCACACTCAGCGCGCCGGCGGCGAGGGCGCCACGAACGGCGAGCGTGCGGCGGCGCTGCCGCTCGGGGGTGAGGAGCTGATTAGGCTTCCACGGGCGCGGGCGCCCGCCTCCCGACAGGACCTGGGCGTGCGTCGGAGCTCCGCCTTGTTGGTTCTGCTGCTCTTGCGTCGGCCCGTCGGTCGTGGAGGACATTGCGCCCTTTCAGATCGTGATTAGCGCCCCGTGGTCACTCATTTCGCAGGGCGCGCATGATCTGAAAATATGTCGCGCTTGGTGAAGGCTTAACCAACTATCACCCGCCAAGCGGATTTTGATGCCCCATCAGCTACGGCGGCGGAGTGTCGGCTTGCTCATCGTCACAGGCGGCCTTCGTTCGCCCGGCGGCGGATCACCCAGCGTGCCGCCAATCGGAGCCACTGATCTGTCAGAGATCGAAGCCGCCCGGATCTCGCGGAGGCGGGACCCGGGTCAGAACGAGAGAAGTCCGGTGGCGGTCCAAGGCGAGGTAGTGCTGGATTCCTCTTTGGCGGGGTAGGCGTAGTTGCGCGGGGTGCTGATTCGGGCTGCTCGGGGGCGAGTTGCTGTGCCGAAGTTGTTGTTGGCCCGTCCGGCTTCGGACGTGGCGGAGGAGAGCAAGGTCCGCAGGCTGGCTGGGGCGAGGCATGCGCCGGCCGATTGGATCCTGCGGGCGAGGATCATCGCGTTGAGCTGGGATGGCCTGCGCGTGCCGGTGATCGCGGTGCGGCTGGGCTGCCATCACAAGACGGTCCGCAAGTGGCTGAACCGGTTCAACGCTCAGGGCCTGGACGGACTCGGCGACCGGCCCGGCTGCGGAGGCGAACGCCGGATCACCGAGGACGAACGCTCCCGCATCATCGCGCTGGTCAAGCTGACCCCGCCCGGACGACTGGAGATCCAGCCGTCCAACGAGTTGTGGGCAGCCGATGTGACCGGGCCGGAGGAGTGGACCCTGGACGCCGACACCTGGTGTCCATCGCCCGGGCCGAGGGCATCCAGGTGGGGCGGTCCCAGGTTCGCCGACACTACTGGCCGAGGGGGTGCGCTGGCGCCGCACCCGCACCTGGACCAGCAGTCGCGATGCGGAGTTCGCCCCAAAAGGACGAGGATCGTCGGCCCCTACACCGAGCCGCCGCCGGACGTCACGGTGACATGCGCAGACGAGCTGGGGCCGGTCATCCCGCGCGCCTTTGCGCCCGCGCCCGGCTGGTCACCGGACGGGCACCGGATCAAGGCGGAGCTCGACTACAGCCGGGGCCCGGAGAAGACCTGGGTCTACGGAGGGCTGCGGGTGCGCGATGGCATCGAGATCACCACGACCGCTTCCTCCCGCAACAGCGTCAACTACCAGCAGTTCCTCCAGAAGATCGAGGACGCCAACCCGGCCGGGCCGACCTGGATCGTGACCGACAACCTGTCCTCCCACGACAGCAAGTCCACCCGCGAGTGGCTCGAGGACCATCCGAGGATCTTCCACGCGTTCATCCCGGTCGGGGCCTGCTGGCTGAACCTGCAGGAAGGCTGGTGGCGTATCTTCCGCAAGGCCGCGCTGGCCGGACGCTCCTTCTGCGGTCCTGACGACATCGCCGAGGTCACCACCGTGGCAACCGCCCAGCTCAACGCCCGTTGCCAAACCCTGGATCTGGGGCCGACCAGCCCCACCCACACGCACCCTCCGACGCCGTTTCGAGCACCGCCTTTGAGGAATCCAGCAGTAACTCCCGCACCAGCCCGAAGGCATGCCGTGACACGGTTGCCGCCTTGCTGAACGCGACCGGACATCCCGAACTCGTCGAAGTAGCACGGCTCTTGGCCTCTGAGGTCGTCACGAACGTCAATCTCCACACACAACGGCCCTGGCCATCCATCTCGAAGTGAACATTGCGGCCGAGAGCACACTCATCGCGGTCCCGGACGCCGACGTCAGGGGCCAGCCCCGGGTGACGGCGGCCATGAAAAGGTCCCCATAGGCGGCCATTTAAGGCCCCACTGATGGCCACGGGATTCCCCGCGTACGGCCAGTTCTCTCCCCGCTCGCCCCGACAGGTCCTGCTCGGCGACGCTCGAGCGGGTGAAGAACAGCAGGGAGATCATGGAAATCCTTGAGGCTTACGACCTCACGGGGAGTTACCGCGCCGCGGCCGAGTTGGCGGGGTGCGACCACCACACGGTGGCCCGTTATGTGAAGATGCGGGCCGCCGGGCAGAACCCCGCCCAGCACCGCCACCGGACGCGAGCGATCGACGACTATCTGCCGAAGATCGAGGAACTGGTGGTCCGTTCGCAGGGCAAGGTCCGTGCGGATGTGGTCCATAAGCGGATCACCGCGATGGGTTTCGCGGGCGGGGAACGCACCACCCGTCGCACGGTCGCCGAGGCGAAAGCCCAGTTCAGGGCCGGTCGGCGGCGGATCTACCGGCCGTGGGTGACCGAGCCGGGGCTCTGGCTTCAGTATGACTTCGGCGACGGCCCGGTGATCAAGGGCCGCAAGACCACGCTGTTCTGCGCATGGCTGGCCTGGTCCCGTTTTCGGGTGGTCATTCCGATCTGGGACAAGACGCTGCCGACGGTCACCGCGGCTCTGGACGCCACTTTCCGCAGGCTCGGCGGGGTTCCGGCCTACGTTCTGACGGACAACGAGAAGACGGTCACCACCGATCACGTTGCCGGGATCGCGGTCCGCAATCCCGAGATTGTCGAGGTCGCCCGGCACTACGGCACGACGATCAGAACGTGTCTGCCGGCGGACCCGGAAACCAAGGGCGGCAGCGAGTCCACGGTGAAGATCGCGAAGGCCGATCTGGTCCCGAAGGACGTGAACCTGCGCGAGCAATACAAGACCTTCGGCGAGCTCGAAGCAGCCTGCCGAGCGTTCTGCGAGGAGGTCAATTCCCGCACTCATCGCGCGACTCGGAGCAAGCCCATCGACCGTCTCGCGGAGGAACGTCAGCGGCTTCACCCGCTGCCCAGGCGGCCGTTCACCGCCACCTTCGGCACCACCCGCCGAGTCACCTGGGAGTCGACAATCTCGGTCGAAGCGGTCCGCTACTCGGTCCCGCACGACCTGATCGACAGCCGAGTTTGGGCCCGCTTCCACGGCGACGAACTGATCGTCACCGCCGTCGACGAGCACGGCTCGGCCCGCGAGGTTGCCCGGCATCCGCGCGGCCAAGCGGGCTCGCCGGTCCTGGACGACGCCCACTATCCGCCGCGCGAAGACAAGGAAGGCGACCGCACCCCGAAGGCCACCTCCGCCGAGGAGACCGCGTTCCTCCAGCTCGGCCCGGGTGCTGCCAGCTGGCTCATCGAGGCCGGGGCGACCGGGGTTCGCCGGATCAAGGCGAAGATGGCCGAGGCCGTCGCACTCTCAAAGCTCTACTCGATAGCGGACGTTGACCGCGCCCTCGGCACGGCCGCGGTCACTGCCCGCTTCGCGGACAAGGACCTTCTCTCGATCCTCGACTACCAGGCTGTTCACGGCCTGGCCGAGCCGGTCCGCCGCAGCGAAACCCACTCGCTGCAGCCCGGCACCTCCGCCTGGTCCGCCCTCGGCGCCCCCGCACCGAGCACCCCTGATCTTGCCGAGTACGACGAAAGCGACCACCTCTGATGGCCACCCCGATCCGCACCGTTCTCGGCACGAACGGCGACCCGCTCGCCGAGGCCATCGAGCTCACCAAGCGGCTGAAACTCCCGCACATTCGCAGGTCGTTGACCGACATCATCCCCACCGCGAAGGCGCAACGCTGGGATCCCGCCGAGGTCGTCCGCGTCCTTCTCGCCGAGGAAGCCGCCGGTCGCGACCGCGCCAATCTCCACACCCGCCGCAAGCGGGCCGGGTTCCCCACCGGCAAGACCTTCGGCGACTGGCACGAGTCCAAGTCCTCCATACCCAGGCCCACTCAGGACGCCCTGAGAAGCCTGGAATGGGTCGGACGCCGCGAGAACTTCTGCATTTGCGGGCCCTCGGGAACGGGAAAGTCGCACTTCACCGAGGCTCTCGGGCAGACCGCGGTCGAAGCCGGCCTGACCGTCGCCTGGTTCACCATCGAGGACCTGGGGATGCTGGTCCGCCGGCACCGCGCGGACGACTCCATCGCCCGGGCCCTCGCGAAGATCGTCCGCTCAGACCTGATCATCGTCGACGACATCGGCCTGCTGCCCGTCTCCGAGGATGCCGCCGAGGGCTTCTATCGACTGGTGGATGCCGCATATGAGCGTCGCTCGATCGCGGTTTCGAGCAACCTCCACCCGTCTGGATTCGACGAGATCATGCCCAAGACCCTGGCCACCGCGACCGTCGACCGCCTACTCCACCATGCCCACGTCACAGTCACTCAGGGTGACTCGTTCAGGTTCACCGAGGCCACCACCGGAAAGGGAGTGAAGCCCTTCAGCTGACCCACACCCTCCGAGGGCGGGGAGATATCTGGCCGCCGTTGGGGAACTTCTACTGGCCGTCAGTGGGGAGAACTACTGGCCGCCTCTGGGGAGAACTACATGGCCGTTGACACCCGGGCCCGTGCAGCTGTGCCCGACGCCGAGGGCGGTAGAGGGTTACTCCTCCTCGAAGGCCTGGCCCACCGCTGGGGCGTGACATGGATCGGTGGGGCCGAGCCGGTCGACAAGCGGGTCTGGTTCGAGCTGCGTGAGGGGTGAGGCCGAAGGGTGAGGGGGAAGTGTGCTGATCGAGACAATTTCCCGATGAAGCGTCAAAACGCTCAGGAAAGGCGTGATTGACCTAGTTCAGGACTGAAGGCCTGAGTTTAATCCGTATCCACAGGCCGCTTCCGCTCAAGTGCCACGTCTGCCAAGATTTGGCAAAGTTGCTGCCCGGCGCTTGCGCTCTCCCCTTGCCGCATGCACCGGGCAATGCTGTAACTCAAGCCAGAAGCACTCCGTTTCGACCTTCGCCACTCTGACGTCGAGTCAGGTGGCACAACCTCGGGATTATGCACTTGAACAGCACCAGTCGCTCCTCCGCGATCGCGGTCGCAGGCATAGCAATGCTGACCGCCGGCGCGGTCCTCCTCTCCACCCCGCACGTTGCCGTCGCGGACACCCAGTCGACGGCGGCCGACGAGCAAGAAGCCCGGGAGGAGGCGGAGCTGGAGAAGGCCCTGAGGGCCTTCGCGGGCAACCCGATCAAGGAAGCGGAATCTGTCGAGGCGGCGCTGGCGGCTGCGGCGGTCCAGGACCGCAAGGTCGAGGTCCTGCAGATGCGTACCGAGACCAACACCGTCTACGCCAACCCCGATGGCACCCTGACCACCGAGATGGCAGCCGGTCCGATCCGGATGATCGAGAACGGTCAGTGGGTGGATATCGACCTGGACCTCAAGCGCGCGAAGAACGGTGGCGTTGAGGCAATTGCGCACCCGGAGCATCTGAAGCTGGCAGGTGGCAGCGGGACGCTCCCCAAGTCCATCGAGGAAGTCGCCAAGGCTGCCCCCTCACAGGCAAGGGACTTGGTGTCCCTCGGCCAGGGCCGTGACAAGCTCGCACTGCAGTGGAAGGGCGGCCTCCCGGCCCCGCAGCTGGACGGGAACCACGCCACCTACAAGGGTGCCGTCCCCGGCGGGGACCTGGTCGTGGAGGCCACTCGCACCGGATTCGAGCAGTACCTGCGTCTGAACAAGGCCCCGACCGACGGGGCACCGATGGTGCTGCCGATGACTGTCCCCGAGGGCACCAAGGCCACCCAGAACCCGGACGGGTCCGTCACCTTCACCGACTCGTCCGGCGACAAGACCGCGGTGATGCCCGCACCCACCATGTGGGACAGCCAGCAGGACCCGAAGTCGCTGGAGCGCACCAACAGCCGCCGGGTCGACATGAAGGTGGCCCAGTCCGGCAACACCGTCACCCTCACGCTCACCCCTGACACCACGTGGCTGAGCGCCCCCTCGACGCAGTACCCGGTGACGATCGACCCGGCGGCCGACGTACTGGACGTACTGTTCGACACCTTCGTGCAGGGCGGTGACACCACCGATCAGTCCGCCAGCACGGACCTGAAGCTCGGCTGGCCCGGTGACTCCGCTGGCACCACCAAGCGCACCGCCCGCTCCTTCATCACCTTCCGCACCTCGCCGTTCGCCGATGCCCTGGTGTCAAAGGCGAATCTGAAGCTGTGGAACTACCACTCATGGTCCGCCGAGGCGCGCGGCTGGGAGGTGTGGGCGGCCGATCCCGCGAACAAGGACACCCGTTGGACGAAGCAGCCGGCCATGAAGGAGAAGATGGCCACCTCGACCCAGACCAAGCCCGGCACCAACCCGGGCTGGGTGAACGCCGACATCACCAAGCTCGCCCAGACCTGGTCCTCGGCGAAGGCCGAGACCGGCTCGGTGGCCCTGAAGGCGGCGAACGAGTCCGACACCTACGCCTGGAAGCGGTTCTACTCCGCGAACGCCACGGACCAGAGCAAGATCCCCACGCTGGAAGTCACCCACAACTACCGCCCCGGTGCGGGCACCAACCTCCAGGCCGGCACGCCGTTCATCTCGTCCGGCGGCATCTTCAAGGTGAACTCCACCACCCCGACCCTGCGCGCGTCGATGACCGACAGCAACGCCGACGACAGCGTTCAGGGCACCTTCGAGATCACCGATGACGCCACCGGCAAGGTCGTCACCACGATCAACGCGCCGTCCGTGCACGCCAACACCACGGCCTCGATCAAGGTTCCGACCGGGAAGCTCACCTCGGGCAAGACCTACAGCTTCCGCACCACCGCCTACGACGGCACCCACTACGCGACCGGCTGGTCGCCCTCGGTGAAGTTCTACGTCGACACGGCGTGGAAGCCGACCGCCGCGGAAAACGCCCTGGGGCTGGCGAACCTGTACTCCGAGGCCGCCGACATCACGGCCGCCACATCCTCGGACGGCACCTATGCCTCCATCGCGGCCACAGAGGAGAACACGGTCAGCGTGCCGTGGGACGGCCAGAACAAGCCGGTGGACATCAAGAACGAGTTCATGCCTTACCGGCTCACCGTCCCCCAGGCCACCACCAAGGGCACCCAGATCGGCGGGAATGTGGTCTACACATCCTCCGGTCCGGTGGACACGGTCGTGCAGCCCACGGTCGACGGCGGTTCCCGCACGCTGAACATCCTCAAGAACAGCAGCGCCCCGCGCGACTACGAAACCGGAATCCAGATTCCGGCAGGGTTCCACGCGAAGTTCCACGAAGAGGACGGGTCGGTGTCGATCCTTCCGGACGATGACAGCAAGGATGCCGCCGGATTCTTCGAGGCCCCGTGGGCCAAGGACGCCAAGGGCAATGATGTCCCCACCAGTTACAAGGTGGTAGGGAACAAGCTCGTTCAGCATGTCGAATTCGATGCGAACTCGGCGTTCCCGATCGTGATCGACCCGTCTTGGTGGTCGACCACCAAGAAGATCATCAAGTGCGCCGCGTCCGTTGCGGCGTTCGTCGCGATGTGGACGCCTGGAGGGTCGTCCGCGAAGGTCGCCGTGGCCATTCGCCTGGTGAAGAAGATCGGTTTCAAGAAGACCGCGAAGCTGATCATGCAGTGGAAGAAGAAGCGCAAGCTCCCCAACAAGTTCCGCAATATGATCGCCACGATCCTGGGCATCGGCCCGATCAAGAGCGCCTGCAAGTTCTGACCCCCGAGGCGTCATGATGTTCATCGAAGTCATCGCGATGGCGGTCCTGCTCGCAGAAATAGGCCTGATGATCCGCTATCGGATCGTCCGCCGCCGCCTGGAGCGCCCCAGCGACTACCCCCAACTGACCGATTTCCGCTATAGCCACCTCGCCGTGGCCCTCGCTGCGGCAGCCATCGGATGGGCCGTCACCGGAGCGCGTACCGACTGGGGCACCGTCAGCTCAGTGCTGTTTATCGGCACGGTCGTCCCCGCCCAAGCAGCCCTCGCGGCCACCACCATGTGGCGGCCGCTGGCCGGCTGGGTCGTGTGTATAGCGGGAGGAGCTGTCGCGGGCGTCATCAGCCTGTAAACGCCTCTTCTTCATCCACCGAACCGAGGACGCATCTGCTGATCTTCACGCTTGTGCTGCTTGCGCAACTGATCATCATTGGCGGCCACCTCATGGCACGGTCGCGCCGCTCCGCCCAGGAGCGGCGCGACCGCGTCGCCTGGCCTCGCCTTGGCGAACAACTTCCGTTCGGTTGCCTGGTGGCAGCTGTGGCCGGTGTGCTGGGCGGCATGGTGGTCGCCCGGCCTGAGCTCGAGGTGCTCTTCCTCGGCTTGGCTGGAGTACTACTGCCGACCGCGACCGGTCAGGCCGCCGCAGCTCTGCTGCACACCCGCGCGGCGGAGCGCCCCCTTCGGTGGCTGTCTCTAGCCGCCGCCCTGATCGGCGGGTTCGCCGCAGGCAACGCAACCCTGCCGTAGGTCGGGTCGGTACGTCGGCGGTAGCCGTGCCTCAACGCCAGCCCTTCACCAACGACACCTGGTCGAGGTTCACTTCACGGCTGTCGCCCTGCTCGCAGGAGATCTTTATGGTGTTGGCGCCTTTGTTGAGGACGATGTTGGTCCAGCTGTTGGTCCTGGTGTTGGTCCAGCCCTTTTCCCCGTTGCTTTCCGGGCCGTAACCGAAGGTGTCCATGTTCAGCTTGCGGTCCTGCGCCGTGCCGTCGATGGACAGCGTGGTGGACATCTTCTTGCCGGGCATGCCGTAGGGCATGTTCAGCGTGTACTTGCCGTCCTTCGGGATGTCGTCGAAGGTTTAAGTCGCCGACGCGCCCACCGTGTTGAGAAGCTACTTGTGAACCTGAGTTTTGGCTCTGGGGGCGCCGAGGTGGGACGGGAGGGCCTGAGCCGGCGGTGAGCAGGTTCGGGCAGGTGAGTGCAGAAGTGGTCGCGGTGGTGGTCATGCCTGCTGTGGACAGGGGTGATGGTGGACCCTAAAGCGCCTCCGGTCTTCGTTAGGTCGCTTTTGGTGTTGAGGCAAATGGCCGCATGTTCTTGGTTCGTGATTTCAGGCCTGTGACGGCAGGGTCGCTGGCGGCCTTTTGACTACTTCCAGGGGAGCCAACGCACGAAGGAGATGAAGCTGATCACCCAGACCGCGAAGAACCCCAGCACCATCAGGGCCATGCTGAGGCTGACGAGGCGTCCAGCCCACGTGTCCCGGCTGGTTTCTCGCTTGTCATCGTGATCGAGGTCGAGGGGAAGGTCGTCCCAGTCGACAGGGCGGCCAGCATGCTCCGAGGCGGCCTTGCGCGCCGCTGCCAGCTGCTGTGTTGCGAACGCGGTGGCGGCGAGAGATTCGGGCTCGCGCCAGGCTAACGCCCGCATCCGCCGGAGCGGCGTGCTGTACCGCTCCTCGAACGCGGCAGTCTCCGCTGGGTCACGATCGGCGTCGAGGTACATCCACCGCCCGGCCTCCGCCAAGTCCCCGCACAGCCGGTAGACCTCTGCCCGACGGCGCCTGAGCATGAGGTCCCGCGGAAAGGAGGACACCAGGCCCTGCAAACGCTGCCGCGCCACGGGGACCCGGCCAGCGGCAAGGTCCACATCCACACGGGCAAGCGTATCGACGAGTGTCATAGGTACATGCTCGCCGGTGAACGTGCTGGCCGCCGCCCGGCGCACTCCGGAGGACACTGCCGGGAGTCACTCGATCAGGTGATGGGGCGTTCTCCTGGCGAATCGCCAAGCGGGACCATCCAACTTGTCTTTCTCAAGGGCACAAGTGGCTCCCGATCTCGATACCCCGGCGGCTCCGAAATACCTTGCCGAAAACAGGTGGTGGGTCTGGTGTCGTGCTCGAGACCGGTGCGCCTGGTCATGAGGCTGGTGGTGGCGTGCTGTTCGTGGTTGCTGCCAGCGGGACGGGTCAGAGGGCGGTCTCGGTGAGCGGCCGCAGGCGAAAGGGATGTCCACTCAGCCGGATGCACTTCGGCGCGGTGAGGATGGGTGGTTGTGGTTCGCGCCAGTGCTCGGGAACGGGCCTGGTCAGGCGGGCGGCAGTGAGGGAGATGACTGACATTGATTGGCGTGTGGTCGGTGCTGTCGTGCTCCTACCGTGGCGGGGTGGAGGTGGGGGGCGAGGTCATCGGATACGCGTATCGCTGGCGAGGTGACAAGCCGCTTTGGGTCGGCGAACGCGTACTCGTGCCGAAGAACTACTTCAGCCGGATCAAGTACGGTCCCGGTCCCACCACGGGGGTGGTGACCGGTCTGGGATCTACCTACCGCAGACCTCTGTCGTTCATCACCGGCCGCGCACCGGAGAGCGAGTGACGCGGACAGCAAACGAGGGCGCGGCTGCGCTGTTATGAACCTAGTGCCCCTCAACGGCCCGGTGGCTGCCGTTGCTGGACATCCCACAGCTCTTCTTGTGCAGTACCGCCCAGGAGGTGACCGTGGCTGTCGGCGACGGCCCAATTCAGGCGTCGCCGACACGTGGCGCTGGTAGGTGATCTCGTCGGGGTGGATGCAAGGCGTCCTTGCCGCCGTTTGGGTCACCGGCGCAGGTCGTCCCGGTCCGGATCGAGGCGCCGTGCTGCCGCCTGCAGTCGGTGGCGGCGACGAGCGACACGGAAACGTAGCGCAGCGGGCCGGCGGCCGGGCCGTAGCGGAATGTGGGCCTTGGTGTGGGCTCGGAAGTGCGTCCCCCAACCGGCCACGGTTGCCTTGCCGGTGAACTTCTGACCCTGTGTGGGCAGGTTGACAGCGGTGAGGTTGAGCATGGGCGCCTTGAGCTTGATCAGGGCGATGTCGTTGACGACGCTGTGCTCGCTGGAGTCCTGGTGCTTCACGATCTGGATGACTTCGCGAGTCTCGGTCACGCCGGGCACGGTGCTGACTAGGCCGAGGAGCGCCATCTCCCTCGAGGGCGCCGGTGGTTGCGGCACTGCCTCAAGGTCCCCTCCTGCGGCGGCCGCAGGTAGTCGTAGGTGCCCCAGAATCAGGCGAGTCAGCTGCCCTGGAGAGATGCGCTGGTCAGCTCGGGGGATCGAGAGAGGCTCGGGTGGCGGGTCTATATGCGCCCGTAGCAAGTGGCCCCGTGTGCGCGAAATGGGTGATTCGATCTGGGGCGCGCGTTGCTCAGATAAATAGATCGCCGCTCGACTGTATCTTCATGGTGACTTTCTGTGACTTCCCGGTTCCTTTGAGGGTGGCGTCGCCATGCTTTCGTTTCCGTCGCTGTCGTTGCGTTCCCGTTTGTGGCCGCGACGTCGCGTGGCCCGGCTGGCCATGTCGGTTGCGTTGGTGATGGGTCTGGAGACGGCGCTGGTGGTGGGTGACGCCGGTGCGTTTACTCTGGCGCATCCTGCTGGGGCGGCGGCCGAGCGGAGTGAGCCGACGGGTCCTGCGGAGGCGGAGAACGAGGCTTCGGCGCAGCTGACGGCTCGGTTGCAGAACCGGCGGATCGAGGTGCTGTCCGCGCGGTCGGAGACGTCGACGGAGTGGGCTTATCCGGACGGACGGCTGCAGCTTGAGGAGGCGTCTGGGCCGGTGCGCTTTCGTCGGGGCGATGCCTGGGTGGACGTGGATTTGACGCTGCGCCGGCAGGCGGACGGTTCCGTGGCGCCGGGGGCGCATCCGCGAGGTCTGGTGCTGTCCGGTGCGGGTTCCGGGAAGTCGAGCAGGCTGGCGTCGCTGGTGGATGGCGACGGGTCGGTGGCCTTGTTGTGGCCGGGGGTGTTGCCGGAGCCCGAACTTGAGGGGCAACGGGCGACGTACAAGGCGGTGCGGCCGGGTGTGGACCTGGTCGTGGAGGCCACCCGTACGGGCTTTGAGGATTTCCTGATCGTCCATGACCGCAAGTCGGCCCGGGCCCTGGACGAGGTCCAGCTCACGGTCCGCGCCGACGGTTTGGACGTGAAGAAGCAGGCGGACGGCGAGCACGTACTCGTAGATGCCAAGGACCAGCAGTTGGGCGTGATTGAGACGCCGACGGGGTGGGATGCGGAAGTCCAGCCACAGTCACAGGACCCCACGGATGTCGCTGAGTTGAAGGTGCGTTCCTCCGTCAGCGAGGACGGCGATACGGCGCAGATCGGCTATCAACTGGCGGATGCGTACGTGCAGGACACGGACACGAAGTTCCCGGTGACCATCGATCCGGGGATCAGTCTGCGGCCGTCGCTGGACACCTTCGTGGAGCAGGGCTACACGCAGGACCAGTCGGATTCGCCGGAGTTGAAGCTCGGTAACAACGGCACCAAGCAGATCGCCCGCTCCTTCCTGGCCTTCCCCACCAAGCAGGTGCGCAACAAGCACATCATCGAGGCGGAGCTGCGGCTGTTCAACCACCACTCGTGGTCCTGCACACCACGGGAGTGGGAGGTCTGGGAGTCGGGGGTGCCCCATGAGGACACTCGCTGGACCAACCAGCCCAAGTGGCTGAAGAAGATCGCCTCTTCGACGGAGACTAAGGGTGGGGACGCGCACTGCCCGGGCGGCTGGGCGGGTGTGAAGGTCACTCCGCTGGTGCAGCAGTGGGCGGACAAAGGGCCGGCAACCGCGGGTATCGGGCTGCGGGCCACGGACGAGGCGGATTCGCTGGGCTGGAAGCGGTTCAGTTCTGCCGAGGGCGCGCACCCGCCCACCCTGGTCATCACGCTGACTTCGGGGTTGCAGCCGCCGGTGAACCTGCTGGCGGTACCCGGCCGCACCACCATCGGCCGGCGCTGGGTGAGCACTGCGACCCCGCAGCTTTCCGGGACGGTGTCCAGCGGCAGCGGCGGCAAACTGCAGAAGGTCGCCTTCGAGCTGACCGATGAACACAGCAAGGCGCTGACCACGCACGAGCAGGAGGGCGTCCCCTCCGGGCAGCAGGCCCGCTGGACGGTCACGCACGGCGTGTTGAAGGAGGGCGGCACCTACGGCTTCCGGATGCGAGCATTCGACGGGCATGTCTGGTCGGGCTGGTCGGTGCGCTCCACCTTCCATGTCTACAACACCCCCGCACCTTTGCCGAAGGTGGCCTCGCACGACTTTCCCCATAACGGCTGGGGCGGCAAGCTCAATGCGCACGGCCAGTACGCGGGGAAGTTCTCCATCACCGCGGATACCTATGCGGTGTCCTACCGCATCGACGACGGCTCATGGACCGCACATGTGGTGGCGCCCAACGAGCCCTCGCAGCTGTCCATCGCAGTCTCCGGCGGAAAACACACCCTGCAGATCCGCGCAGTCAACCGGGCCGGTGTGCCCTCCAAGGCTGTCGACTACGTCTTCTACGCCGGCCCCGGCGCGGCACTGATCTCCCCCGGAACGGGCGAGCGCACCGCCCGGCGGGCTGCTCTGAACGCGCAGGGCAAGCACGAGCACACGCACGTGGCATACCAGTACCGGAGGGCGGTGACCGATCACTGGACGACGATCCCGGCCAAGGATGTGCGCACCACCACCGGCGGCGCGGTCACCTGGCCGGTCGTGGCCAAGATGGGGCATCCGGCGGCGCTGACCTGGACGGTGGCCGACACGCTGGGCGGGGACGGCTCGGTACAGGTGAGGGCCCACTTCACCGGCGGCAAGGAAGCCTTCTCTGACCCGCACCATCTGGTGCTGGACCTGGACGCCGGCACCGCCCCGCAGCCCGCGATCGGCCCCGGCACGGTCAATCTGCTCACCGGTGCCTACACCCTCAATGCGACGGACGCCCAAGCTTGGGGGGTCAGCGCCGAGCGGACTGCCGTCTCCCGGCGCCACGTCACCCCCGCCCATCTGGGGCTGGCGGAGGTGTTCGGACCGGGCTGGTCGGCCGGCAGCGTCGCGGAAACCAGCGGCGCCGCCTACACCTCAGTACGCAAGACCTCCGGTTCCTCGGTGCAGGTGATGTTCGCTGACGGTGACGGCATCCACTTCACCCGCACCAACAGCGGCTGGCAGCCCGAGGTCGGCTCGGAGGACCTGACGCTCACAGGCTCGGAGGCGGGCACTTTCACGCTCACCGACACCGCCGGGATCAAGACCACCTTCAAGAAGGCCAGCCCTCAGGCCGCCACCTGGCTGATGACCACCAGCGAACGGCCGGTGAAGAACTCCACCACTGAGATGGTCTACGAACCGGTCACCGTCAACCACCACACGCTCGCTCGCCCGAAGTACATCGTGGCCCCCACCTCCGCAGTCAAGGAGGAGGTCTGCGCCAAGACGCCGGCCACCCGCGGCTGCCGGGTCTTGGAGTACGTCTACGCAACCGCCACCACCGCCGATCCCACCCCCGGCCACGTCGGCGACATGACCGGCCAGGTGAAACAGATCCGGCTGTGGGCCACCGCCCCCGGCGCGACCAAATCCACCCCCACTGTCATCGCCGCCTTTGCCTACGGCATCAGCAAGCGCCTGTACGAGGCGTGGGACCCGCGGATCACCCCGGCGCTGAAGACCGTGTACCGCTACGACGCGGCACAGCGCATCACCGGCGTCATCCCGCCGGGTGAACAGCCCTACACGTTCACCTACGGACGGGCAGCCGAAACCTCCACGGCAGGCGAGGGCATGCTACTGAAGGTCTCCCGGCCCGCCCTGAAGGCGGGATCGAAGACCGAGACCGACGGCACGGCGACCGAATCGGTCGTCTACAACGTCGCGTTGACCGGACCACCCGCACCTGTGGCGATGACCCCCTCCAAGATCAGCAACTGGGGTCAGAGCGACGCCCCCACCGATGCCACAGCGATCTTCCCCGCTGACGTATCACCCGCTTCCCACGACGGCGCCCAACTGAGTCGGGCCGACTACCATCGCGCCGACGTCTCCTACATCAACGCCTCCGGACGCCAGACCAACCACCTCGAACCCGGTGGCCACCTCACCACCACCGAATACGACCACTTCGGAAACACGGTGCGCAGCCTGAGCGCCGGCAACCGCACCCTGGCCCTCGGCACCTCCACAGCCAATCAGCAACGCCTGATCGACCTCGGCCTGGACCCACAGACCACCACCAGCGCCGAGCGCGCCCAGCAGCTCTCCCGCACCTCCGCCTACAGCGCCGACGGCCTGCGTGAACTCGACTCCCGTGGCCCGCTCCACGCCGTCCTGCTGCCGCACGCCTTCCACGGCGCAGACAAGAGCGTCATCGCCGATGCCAACACGGTGGTCGAGGCCCGCGACTGGAACCACCGCACCTTCGACGAGGGCCGGCCGAGCGCCGGTGCGAAGGTCAAGGACCTGCCCACAACCCAGGCATCCGGCCTGGAATTGCCTGGCCATCCCGGGAAGATGGCAGAGACCCGCACCGGCACCACCGCCTACGACTGGACCAAGGGCACCATCACCAAGACCGTCCAGGACCCCGACGGCCTGGCCATCACCCACACCACCAGCTACGACGACGCCGGCAAACCGATCCAGTCCACCATGCCTAAATCCGGCGGTGCCGACGCCGGCACCACACTCACGGACTACTACACCGCAGCCGACTCGACCTCCTGCGGCGGCCGCCCCGAATGGGCCGACCTACCCTGCCGCAGCAGGCATGCCGCACCCGCGGATGCAGGCACCAACCGCGAACTGCCCGACATGCGCAGTGAATACGACTACTACGGCAACCCCGTCAAGAACACCGCGACCTCAAATGGCGCCACCCGCACCGCAACGTCCGTGTACGACGCAGCGGAGCGACTCCGCACGGCATCGCTGACCGCCAGCACGGGTTCAGCTATCGGCGCTCGGACCATCACCTATGACCAGGCAACCGGCCGCCCCACCGGCATGAGCGCGGACGGCAAGAGCGTGCACATGGCCTACGACGCCCTCGGCCGCACTGTCTCGTACACCGATGCGGACGGCGCGGTCACCAGCACGGAATACGATCGACTGGACCGACCCACCCGGGTTACCAACGGCGCTCCCTCCACCGCCAGCTACACCTACGACACCAATCAGGACCCCCGTGGCCTGCTCACCTCCGTAACTGAGGACAAGTTCGGCACCATCGCTGGTCACTATGACGACGATGGCGCGCTGACCGAGCAGACCTTCCCCGGCGGCATCACCACCACTGACACATATGACCCGGCCGGCACCCCCACCACCCGGCGCTATCAGCGCACCGCTGATCAGCAGACCATCGCCTCGGAGGCCGTGCTGCCCGGTCCGCACGCGCAATGGGCAAGCCAAATCTCCAGTAACACTGGGCATCGCAGGTACCTGTACGACAATGACGGGCGTCTCGCCCGCAGCGAATATGCCGACCTGGCGGGCCCGTGCACGGTCCATGGGTACGCGTTCGACAGCAACAGCAATCGCCTGGCCAAGACCACCGATGCTGCCCTCGACGGCAAGTGTGGCAGCGGCACCACCAGCACCGAGAGGCACAGTTACGACAGTGCCGACCGACTGTCTGACAAGGGCTTCGCCCACGACCAGTTCGGCAACATCACAGCCCAGCCGGGTGGGATCACTACCGCCTACTTCGTCGACGACCTCGTCCACCAGCAGCAGACCAACGCGCTGCGCACCATGTGGGACCTCGACCCCCTCAGCCGACGTCGTACGGCCACTACCCAGACAAAACAGGAGAACGGCTCCTGGGATAAGGGCGCCAGCGAGCTGGACCATTTCGACAACAATGGCGACAGTCCTGCCTGGACTGTCAATCAGACGTCTGGGGGCATCACACGCTACGTCGAGGATCTCTCCGGAGAGCTGATCGGCACCGTTGACGGCACACAGATCCAGCTCAATCTCCCCGACCTGCACGGTGACACTACCCTCACCGTTAGCGACGGCAGCCACGTAGAGGTCCGAGCCTTTGACGAATACGGGATCCCCGCCGAGGGCCAGTCACCGGCGGGCTACGGATGGCTCGGCGCTCACCAACGCTCCGCTCAGACCCCCACAGGCGACATCCTCATGGGCGCCCGCCTCTATAACCCCGCCCTCGGTCGCTTCCTGCAAGTCGACCCGGTGGCTGGGGGATCCGCCAACGCCTACGACTACTCCAACCAAGACCCCGTCGATGAATTCGACCTCAACGGTCTCCGGCCCCATCGCGGGGCCACGCATCACGCCGCTCGTAGCTACGGACATCACAACACCAGATCCGGGCACCACATCACCCAGAGCCATCGTCACACGTCGAGCCATACGCCCAAGTGGCACTCACTTGGACACGTATGGCACGAGCTCCCCTGGCACAAGAGCATTATCGACGGCTGGCCCCGCCCGCTCAGAGAGCTCCACTCGTACGCGGTCAGCCACTTCCTCCACGCCGACATCAAAAGCGTCAGATGGCAGGACCGCCAACGCGTAGAGCTCCGCATTCGTTCGCACAATGGGAGAATCGAAACCGAAGAACGCGTGACGGATATTGAGGAACGCTTCCGTGCGGAGGTTTGCGTCACGCATGGATTCATCTGTAGGACCTTCACATCTCGGTGGGGAATTCCAATGGCTCAGAAATGACAGTTGAGGCCCGGGGCCTCAGAGGCGGGGCCCCGCATGCACTGTTTCTATGTGCGACGAACAACTGACCTGTAGTTGACAGCAAACCCCCGACCGTCGGAGCTACTTCATGGAGAGCCCGCAACCGCAGTGGAACAACCCCCCGGTCTTCCCTACCCCCCCGCGGCGACGACTCTTTAGTGCAGTGAACTTGGCGCTGGTCGTATGTGCGGTAGCCGTCCTTACGGGCGTCGTGTGGGCCATTGCCGCGCTCGGGCCGTCGCACAAGGCGGAGGACGTGTCTGCTGGGCTCCCGCGTATTCGTCAGGGGGACGAGCAAATCCCGGTTTCGCGGCAGCATCCAGCGACTTTCGGCAAGGATACCGTCACTTTCGAGAATGGCCTCCAGATCACCCCCAGTGCACCTAAGGAGTTCAAGCCGACGCCAGACATGACTGGCACGGGGAGAATCAACTACGCAATCGAGCTGAAGATTCACAATTCGGGGGAAAAGGCTCGCTTCGTTAATGAAACCCGTGTGGAATGGAAGGTTGATGGGAAGCCGGTTGAGCGTATCGAGCGCCCCGAAGACCCTCTGGAACAGGAGGTCGTGTCTGTAAGTCCCGGAGAGACTGTCACGCTGCGATTCGGCTTCCCCAGCCAAGAGGTGCCGCATACCGTCACGGCGGATATTCGAATCAACACCGCAACCGACGCTCCGTACACCTACTCATTCGGTCGGTGAAGGGCGTTGAGGGCGCGTTGGCCACCAGATGTTCAGCGTAGGGTCTGAAGTACTCGCTGTAGCGAACTGTATTCGGCACACGGAGCGACATTCGGCTGCGACGGCTCACCGTTTACCCGTCTCGTCGAAGTCGGTCGTTCGCCTCGACATGCCCTGCGTCGACTGGATTGAGTGAGACGGCCGAGCACATCTTGTCGCGCGCTGGGTGCACAGAGCCCCAGTTCAGGAGAAGGCGTTGTGTGCTCGAGGGTGAGGCCCGCTCTCTACGAACACGATGCTGGCCGAGCAGACCGTGCAGGTTCCCGGCACCTCCTCGGCCGCCGAGATCGTCTCCGGCCTGGCGGAGTCCCTCGCGGTGCTGCTCAAGCGCCGGGAAATGCTCGAAGCCCGCGTCGCCGCCCTGCTGGAGGCCCACCCTCTCGCGAAGGTCCTGACCTCCATGCCTGAGGTCGCGGTCAGGACCGGCGCCCGCATCCTGGCCGAGGTCGGCGACGCCAGCGCGTTCCCCACCGCCGCCCGCCTGGCCTCCTACGCAGGACTGACCCCCACCACACACCGCTCGGGAACCTCCATCCGCGGTGAAGGACCACCCCGCGGCGGCAACAAAATGCTCAAACGGGCCCTGTTCCTCGCCTCGTTCGCCTCGCTGAGCAGTCCCGAATTGCGGGCCTACTACGACAAGAAGCGTGCCGAGAAGAAGCGTCACAACGCAGCCCTCATCTGCCTCACCCGCCGCCGCGTCGACGTCCTGCACGCCATGCTCAAGCACCGCACCCTCTATCAACCCGGACACGAACAAACAGCCTGACCAAGTCCACAGACCTTGACCGAACAGATAGAAGCACCCCCCGCGTAACCCCCGCTGTCCGTGTTCAGGGGGAACTTCACCCAGCGCGGGGAGCGCTTGGCCGACACAGATGATCTTGGTCGCGGACCCGCCTGCCTGAAACTTGATCTATTCGTATGGCTCGCCAACTGCTCATCCGTACAGTCGGGTTGGGAGCTCCCGAGTGGACCACCCAATCGGCACGTCGGAGGGCGGCAGGTCAGCTCGTGGGATCGAGAGCGGCCTGGGTGGCCGGCCCGTACGCACCTGCAGGGTCGCCGGTGATCCCGTTCTCCTGCTGGTATTCGTGAACCGCTCGTTCCGTGTCGGAGTCATAGTGGCCGTCCTGGATGAGGTACGTCTTGCCTTGGTCGTACAGCAGGCTCTGCAGGCGTGCCACAGCAGGCCCCTTGGCCCCCGGTCGCAGGATGCCCGCGGAGTCGGCCGGAGGAGGCGCGGACGGCGAAGGGGTAGAGCTCGGTCGGGCGGACTGAGTCCGCTGTGTATCGGCTGAGGGGGAGGCCGAGGGAGCCGACGCCCGGCCAGTGGGAACTCCGGAGGACGCATCGGCAGAGGTCGGAGGCTGTGGCTCCGGCTCCGTGGGGGAGGCAAGCCCTGGGCGAGGTACGGCAGATGACGGCTGATCGCTGTCCGGGGGTGCCCACAGCACGAAAGTCGTCGCCGTCCCGGCGGCGGCCACCCACAGGGCAGGTGCCCGCCAGCGTGGCAACGGACGCGACGCACGCCGTCCGCGCATCTCGCTGGAGGTGTCAGGGACAAGCGGATCAGCGACACGCGCCGTGTCTTCCTGACTCAGCGATGGCGGGATCGGCAGCGGACCCGGTGCACCGGATACGTGTGGATTGGGATCGGCCGGTCCACGTACGTACGGGCGCACCAACATTCCGTCGATGTGAGGGTCGCCTGCGTCGGCGGGATGCCCGGACTGCGGGATTCGTTCTGTCATCCGCCCTCATCAGGAGTGATCATCAGGCCACCGTAGCGACGGCTGAACGGTCGTTGCCGGGGGTGCCAGTTGTTGGCGAGGAAATGATCGGGGTTGTGGGCCGGGCAGTGACCGGTCCAGGAAGGAGAGGCTGGGGCCCGGTGTGCGGGTGCGTCAGTGCAGCTCACATCTTGCGGTAGCCACGGGCGTCGTCCGCCGCTGCGATCACCATGTCGAGGTCTCCACCGACGGAGGCCGTGACGAGGGCCGCGACGGCGCCTTCCACGAAGGGGGTGTCGGCGATGCGTACGCCGTCGGCAAGGCCGCCTTCGGCGAGGAGTGCCTTCAGGGTGAGCACGGCGCTGCCCATGTCGCAGACGACTGCGACCCCCTTGCCGCCGTCGACCTCCTTCAGGGCCTGGCGGACCAGTTCGGCGCTGGTGCCGATGCGGCCGTCCTCGGTCCCGCCTGCCGCGGCGATCGGCGCAGGGTCGTCCATGCCGGTGAGGGCCTTGGCCAACTCGGCTGTGGCGGCGGCAACTTCGCGGCTGTGCGAGACGAGGACGATGCCCACCCGGTCCGGAGCTGTCCGGTCGAGAGACGCCTCCTCGGCGCGGGCGCTGCCTTGAGGGGCGGATGTGCTGCACACGTCGCGGTCGGTGGCCTCGTACAGTGCGGTCAGGATGATCGCGGTGGAGGTGGCGCCCGGGTCGGGATGGCCGATGGAGCGCTCGCCGAGGTAGCTGGCACGGCCGCGGCGGGCCTGGAGAGCGGCGGTGGCCTCGGCGCCCTCGCGTGCGGCGACAGCGGCTGCCCTCAGCGCGTCCTCGGTCCTCGCGCCGGACTCCAGCGCCGTGGCATACGCGGCCACCGCGGGGGCCAGCGCGTCCACCAAGGTCTTGTCGCCGGGGACCGCGTCGCCGAGCCTCTGCACACTCGCGAGCGCGGCGGCCAGCGCCTCACCCAGCGCCTCGGCGGTGACTGTCTCCGCCTCGCCGAGCTTCTTGCCCATGCGGCGCAGTACCGTGCCGAACAGCGGTCCCGAAGCCCCGCCCACGGTATTGGTTAGCACCGAGCCGACGGTCGTCAACAGGGCGCCGGGGCAGGCCGGTTCGTCCTTCGCGATTGCGGCCGCGGCAGCGGTGAAGCCACGATCCAGGTTCGCACCGTGGTCGGCATCACCTATCGCGGCATCCAGGTCGGTGAAGTGCGAGCTCTGTTCGTTGACGACCTGTGCGGTGCGGTGCAGCCAGCGGCGGAAGTAGGCGGTGTTCAGGTCGAAGGGCATGGGGGCTCCGGCGTCGAGGATGCGCAAGCGCGTGCGTGCGTATGTGCGTGCGGAAGGATTCAGCAGGCCCAGCGCAGGGCGGGCGTGTGGATGGGGGAGTCCCACAGCGCGAGCATCTGCTCGTCGGCACGGCACAGTGTGATCGTGCAGCCGGCCATGTCGAGGCTGGAGATGTAGTTGCCCACAAGGGAGCGGGCGATGGTGATGCCGCGCGGGGAAAGGGCCGACTCGAGCTCGGCGTGCATGATGTAGAGCTCTTGCAGCGGGGTTCCGCCGAGCCCATTGATCAGCGCGATGACGGGTGCGCCGGCTGCCTCGGGGAGGTCTTCCAGGATCGCCCCGACCATGGCCTCGACGATCTCGCGTGCGGTGGTGACGGCGCGGCGCTCGCGCCCTGGCTCGCCGTGGATGCCGATGCCCAGCTCGATCTCGTTCGCGCCGAGTTCGAAGTTGGGGGTGCCCTTGGCGGGGGTGGTGCAGGAGGTGAGCGCGACGCCGTACGAGCGGGACATATCGTTCGTACGCTGCCCAAGAGCGGCCACCTCCGCGAGCGAGGCGCCGGTCTCGGCGAGCGCGCCCGCGAGCCGCTCCACCAGGAGGACGGCGCCGGTGCCGCGGCGTCCGGCGTTGGTGCCGTCGGCCTTGACCGCCACATCGTCGGCGACGATCACCTGCGCACTCTTGATGCCCTCGTCTTCGGCCTCTTCCGCTGCCATCAGGAAGTTGAGCACATCACCGGTGTAGTTGCTGATGATGTGTACGACGCCCGCACCGCTGTCGCCTGCTCTGGTCGCCTCCAGGATGCGGTCGGGAACCGGCGAGGTGAAGACCGGTCCTGAGACCGCCGCGTCGAGCATGCCGCGACCGACGAAACCGACCTGCATCGGTTCGTGCCCAGCACCGCCGCCCGAGACGACCCCGACCTTTCCGGGCACAGCTCCGCCGGCCCGCGTGACGATCTGGGCTTCGGCGTCCACAGAAAGCTCCGGATGGGCCGTGGCCATGCCGCGCAGCGCGTCGGGAACGACCAAATCGGGGGTGTTAATCAGCTTCTTCATGGCCGGTCTCTCGATGGTGCGGATCGCAGTGATGATCACAGAAAGGGTACGGGCGGCACATCATGAGAAATGAGTACGAAAGTTCTGTTCCGTGGCGCTTGATACTCGGTGGGACCTTGTCGGGAACCCTTCCAGGGACCTCGTCAACGTAACATCAGAAATGAGAAAGTCACGATTTGCCTTGAGAACTTCTCATATGATTACGTCTTGTCCATCATGAATGATGTGATTTCCGAGAAGTCGGCTGAGCGTTCGACGGCTGCGGTCCGCCCGCTGGTCGGCGTCTCGCTCAAGCTCTACTTCGGACTCGCAGAGACCCGGCAGTGGCTCGCAGCGGTGGCGGGGCTGGATGCGGAACTCGCTCTGCTGCCGCGCCCCGTCGACCTCTTCGTCGCCCCGTCCTTTCCCGCCCTCGCCGATGCCCGGGAGCTGCTCGGCCCCACCGCCATCGCGTACGGCGCCCAAGATGTGCACTGGGCCGAGCAGGGGCCCTGGACCGGCGAGGTCTCCGCGCCGATGCTCGCCGAGCTGGGCGCGCGGTACGTCGAGATCGGGCACGCCGAGCGGCGCCGTCACTTCGGCGAGACCGACGAGATCGTCGCCGCCAAGGTGCGCGCCGTGACCAGAGCCGGGCTCGTCCCCGTGATCTGTGCGGGCGAGCGGCAGGGCGAGGACCTGCCCACTGCGATCGAGGAGACCCTCACCCAGGTGCGGGCCGCGCTCGCCGGGGCCGAACCCGACAGCGAGGTCGTCATTGCCTATGAGCCCGTCTGGGCCATCGGCGCCCACCGTCCCGCCCCCGCGGAGCACGTGCGGAAGATGGCCACCGCCATCCGTGTCTGCCTGCGCCGCCATGCCGTCCGGGGTCGACTGATCTACGGGGGTGCAGCCGGCCCCGGGACCTGGCGCGAACTCGCGGGCGCCGTCGACGGATTGTTCCTCGGGCGCCTCGCTCACGACGTGCCGGGCCTGCGCAAGGTCATCGAAGAGATAGCAACTATCCAGCAGGAGAAGGCGACATGAACACCGCCGCGGATGCGCGAGCCACAGACATGAAGGCCAAGCCCACCATCGCCATCGGCTGCGACGACGCCGGCATCGTGATGAAGAACGCCATGGTCGCACACCTCGAAGGCCTCGGCCACGAGATCGCCGACCTGAGCGCCCGCGAGGACGAGGACTATCCGGACGTCGCTGAGCGTGTCGCCGTGTATGTCGCCGAGGGCCGCTACGACCGCGGCATCCTCGTCTGCGGCACCGGCATCGGCATGGCGATCGCCGCCAACAAGGTGCCCGGCATCCGGGCCGCGCAGATCCCCGACCCGTACAGCGCCGAGCGGGCCCGCAAGTCCAATGACGCGCAGATCGCCTGCTTCGGCAACCGCACCATGGGCACCGAGATGGCCCTGGTCTGCCTCGACCACTGGCTCGACTCGGACTTCGCGGGCGGCAGCAGCGCGCCCAAGGTCGAGAAGATCAAGCGGGTCGAGTTCCGCCACCTGCACGCCGCCTGACGGTTCCGCACGCTGTCTGAGGATTTCTCAAGCCTGACGGTTCATCAATTGTCCAGCGGTTCCTCAGCCTTGACGCTTCCACAGCACCTCTGACGCCTCCGTCAGTTCTTCGTACGCCCCTGGGAAGGAGCCCTGATCCAGGGTGAGTATCACCACCACGAGCAGCACCCCCGACGTCCTCGACTGGACCGATCTCGACAGCCGCGCCGTCGACACCGCACGCGTCCTGGCCATGGACGCCGTGCAGCACGCCGGCCACGGCCACCCGGGCGCCGCGATGGGCCTCGCCCCGGTCGCGTACGTCCTGCAGCAGAAGCTCATGCGGCACGACCCGAACGATCGCGACTGGGCGGGCCGGGACCGCTTCGTGCTGTCCGTGGGGCACTCCAGCCTCACCCTCTACACGCAGCTGTTCCTGTCGGGCTACGGCCTGGAGATCGACGACCTCAAGGCCTTCCGCAAGGCGGGCAGCCGCACCCCCGCGCACCCGGAGCTCGGGCACACCCCGGGCGTCGAGACCACCACCGGGCCGCTCGGGCAGGGCATCGCTAACGCGGTGGGCATGGCGATGGCCGCCCGTTACGAGCGGGGCTTGTTCGACCCGGACGCGCCGGAGGGGGAGTCCCCGTTCGACCACACCATCTGGTGCTTGACCGGCGACGGCTGCCTGGAGGAGGGCGTCGCCGCGGAGGCCGCCTCGCTCGCGGGCCATCAGCGCCTGGGCAACCTGGTCCTGGTCTGGGACGACAACCGCATCACCATCGAGGGCGACACCGAGGCGGTCTCCTTCAGTGAGGACGTGCTCAAGCGGCACGAGGCGTACGGCTGGCATGTCGTCCGCGTGGACAAGCTGCCCGACGGGAACGTCGACATCGAGGCGCTGTACGCCGCCCTCGTCGACGCCCGCCGTGAGACCGATCGGCCCTCCCTCGTGGCCGTACGCACGGAGATCGCCTGGCCTGCCCCGCACGCCAAGGGCACCGCCGCCACACATGGCGCCCCGCTCGGCGCGGCGGAGGCGGCCGCGACCAAGGTGCTGCTGGGCTTCGACCCCGACCAGTTTTTCCAGGTCGACCCCGAAGTCCTCGCGCACGCCCGGCGGATCGGCGAGCGCGGCCGTGTCCGGCACGCCGAGTGGCACGAGGCCCTGGCCGCCTGGCGTGCGGTGAACCCGGAGCGCGCGGCGGCGTACGACCGGATCCGCGCGGGTGAGCTGCCCGAGCACTGGGAGCAGCCCCTGCCGGTCTTCGAGCCGGGCCAGGAGATCGCCACCCGCAAGGCATCGGGCGCGGTGCTCAAGGCCCTCGGCCCGGTGATCCCGGAGATGTGGGGCGGCTCCGCCGACCTCGCCGGGTCCACCAACACCACCATCGACGAGTTCTCCTCGTTCCTCCCCGCCGGCAATCCGCTGCCCACCGCGGACCCGTACGGCCGCACCCTCCACTACGGCATCCGCGAGCACGCCATGGGCGCCGTCATGAACGGCATCGCCCTGCACGGCAACACCCGCGTGCACGGCGGTACGTTCCTGGTCTTCGCCGACTACATGCGTCCGGCGGTGCGGATGGCAGCCCTGATGCGGCTGCCGGTGACCTACGTCTGGACACACGACTCCATCGGCCTCGGCGAGGACGGCGCCACCCACCAGCCCGTCGAGCGCCTCGCCTCGCTGCGCGCGATACCCGGGCTCAACATAGTCCGCCCGGCCGACGCCAACGAGACCGTCGCCGCCTGGCGGGAGCTGCTGCGCAGGCACGACGCCCCGCACGGGCTCGCCCTGTCGCGGCAGAACCTTCCCGTGTACGACGCCGAAGCGACCCGCAGCGCGGCGCGCGGCGGCTACGTACTCGCCGAAGCCTCCAGCAGCGAGCCGTGGGTGATCCTGATCGGGACCGGCTCCGAGGTCCAACTGGCCCTGCAGGCACGGGAGGTGCTGCAGGCCGAGGGCATCCCGACCCGGGTCGTATCGATGCCGTGCCTGGAGTGGTTCGACGAGCAGTCCGCTGACTACCAAGAGTCGGTCCTTCCCGAGGCCGTGGCCACGCGAGTCGTCGTCGAGGCCGGCATCGCGCAGGGCTGGCACCGGATCACCGGGCGCGAAGGCAGAGTGGTGAGCCTGGAGCACTACGGAGAGTCCGCCGACTACCGGTATCTGTACGAGAAATACGGCATCACCGCACAGGCCGTCGTCGACGCGGCCCGCGCGGCTCTCCAGGGTGCCCGGCGATGAAGAATCTGGAAGCGCTCGCAGACGCGGGAGTCTCGATCTGGCTCGACGATCTGTCCCGGTCGCGGATCGTGTCAGGCAACCTCGCGCAGTTGATGCGTACGAAGCACATCACCGGGGTCACCACGAACCCGTCGATCTTCCACAAGGCGATCATGGAAGGGGACGGCTACCAACGGGAGTTGGCCCAGCTGGCCGCCCGCGGTGCCACCCCCGGTGAGGCCGTTCGCATGATCACCGCGGCGGACGTGCGGGCCGCCTGCGACGTCCTGCGCCCTGTCTTCGACGCCTCCGAAGGCCGCGACGGCCGGGTCTCGCTCGAGGTCGACCCGGCCTTCGCGCACGACACGGCGGCCACGGTCGCCGAAGCCGAGCACCTGTGGTGGCTGGTCGACCGGCCCAACGCGATGATCAAGATTCCGGCGACCGAGGCGGGCCTGCCGGCGATCACCGAAGTCATCGGCAAGGGCATCTGCGTCAATGTCACGCTGATCTTCTCGCTCGACCGCTACCGGCACGTACTGGACGCCTACCAGGCAGGTCTGGAGCGGGCGCTGGCCGCCGGGATCGACACGTCCACCATCGAATCCGTGGCGTCCTTCTTCGTGTCGCGGGTCGACGCGGAGATCGATCCCATGCTCGAAAGGCTGGGCACGCTGGGGGCACTGGCCCGGCGCGGAGGGGCCGGACTGGCCAACGCGCGGCTCGCCTACCAGGCGTACGAGGAGTCCACCGACACCGAGCGCTGGATGGAGCTGCAGGCCGCGGGCGGCAATGTGCAGCGGCCGCTGTGGGCCTCGACCGGCGTCAAGAACCCGGCGTACGAGGACACGATGTACGTCACCGGACTCGTCGCCCCCGACACGGTCAACACCATGCCGGAGGCCACCCTCGACGCCACCGCGGACCACGCGGTCATCACCGGTGACACCGTCAGCGACGCGTACGAGAGGTCCGCGCAGCACCTCGCGGACCTCGCCGACCTAGGCAGCTCCTATGGCGAGGTGGTGCAAAAGCTGGAGAAGGAGGGTGTGGAACGGTTCCAGGACGCCTGGTCCGAGCTCCTCGCCTCCGTCAGCACCGCACTCGGGACGAAGGGCTGAACTTTCATGAAGCACGACAACACCGATATTCCTGACACCATGCGTGCCGCCGTCCAGTTCGGCCCGCGCGAGCTGCGCATCGAAGAGGTGCCGGTGCCCAAGCCGGGCCCGGGCCAGCTCCTGGTGAAGATCCTGGCGGTCGGCACCTGCGGCTCCGACGTCCACTTCTACGAAGAGGGGAAGCTCGGCGAATGGACCGTCGACGGCCCTCTGGTGCTCGGCCACGAGCCGAGCGGCGTGATCGTCGCGGTGGGCGCGGACGTCACACGGCGCGTCGTCGGCGAGCGGGTGTCCATCGAGCCGGGCACGCCCTGCGGGCGCTGCGGCGAGTGCCGTCAAGGCCGCTACAACCTGTGCCTCTCGATGCACTTCTTCGCGGTCCCGGGCGAGGCCGCCGGTGCCTTCGCCGAGTACGCCCTCGCGCATGAGGACTTCGCGCACGTCGTGCCCGAGCAGGTCTCGGACCAGGCCGCGGCCCTTCTCGAGCCACTGTCCGTGGGCGTATGGGCGGCGCAGAAGGCCCGGATCGCGCCGGGGGACCGGGCGCTGATCACCGGGGCAGGACCGATCGGCTTGGTGTCCGTGCAGGTGGCGCGGGCGTTCGGGGCGTCGGAAGTAGTGGTGAGCGATGTCAACGCGCTCCGCCTTGAGCTGGCCCGCGAGCTGGGGGCCACACACACCGTGAACGTGGCCCGAACGCCACTGGCCGACGCTGGGTTCACGCCGGATGTGCTCCTTGAATGCTCCGGGTACGCGCCCGCCGTGCCGGAGGCGATCAGGCAGGTGGCGCGGGCCGGGCGGGTGGTGCTCGTCGGCATGGGCGGGGGGTCGATGGAGTTGCCCGTGGCACGCATCCAGAGCTATGAGCTGGAGCTGACCGGCACCTATCGGTACGCCAACACCTGGCCCACCGCACTGGACCTGGTCGCGTCCGGCCAGGTCGACCTGGACCGACTCGTCACGCACAGGTTCCCTCTGGCCGAGGCGGAGCAGGCGCTGACGGTGGGGGCGCGAGACGTGACGGCGGTGAAGGCGGTCGTGCTGCCCCAGCAATGAGCTCGCGGGCGGCTCTTCCCTGTGGGGGGTGAAGGGCCGCCCGCGTTCCCCCTTCCCACGGCGTGGGGGAAGGCAACGCCTAGACTTGTCCGGTAGACGAACAGGAGCAAGGCCGTGCTCGAGCAATCGGAGAAACTCAACCCCAAGGACCGGCGCAAGAAGATCGCCGACCGGGTTCTCGCCGAGGGCTCGGTGAGCATCGACGACCTCGTACGCGACCTCGGCGTCAGCCAGATGACGGTCCACCGGGACCTCGACACCCTCGAACAGCAAGGCTGGCTCCGGAAGGTGAGGGGCGGTGCCACTGCCGCGCCCAATGCCCTCTACGAGTCCAACACCCGCTGGCGCGGCAACGAGATGGTCGAGGCCAAGGAGGCGATCTGCGCCGCAGCGCTCTCGGTCAGTGAGCCGGGCCAGGCCGTCATCATCGACGACTCCAGCACCGTACGGCCGCTCGCCCAGGCTCTGTCCTCGCGTGGCGCGTACACCGTGATCACCAACTCGCTGCAGGTCATCAACGACCTCGCCGACGACAGCGACATCAGGGTGATCGGCCTGGGCGGGGTCTACCACCCGTCCTTCAGCGCCTTCTGGGGCACGACGACCGCGGACGCCGTGCGTTCGCTGCGTGCAGATATCGCCTTCATGTCGACGGCGGCCGTGGACGCCGGCAGCTGCTACCTCCAGCATCAGGAGAACATCGTGGTGAAGCGCGCCATGCTTGACGCGGCGCGCTTCAAGGTCCTGCTGGTGGACCACACCAAGTTCGGCCGCCAGGCCCTCTACCGCCTTGCCCCGCTCACCGACTTCGACCTGGTCGTCTCGGACGCCGAACTACCCGCGGAGCAGCAGCAGATGCTGAAGGCCCTGGGCGTGCGCTACGAGCTGGCCGCAGCCAGCGGCTGAGCCGCACTGTTGCTCCGCCCCGGTTGCGGCCCAAGGACCGCAACCGAGGAGCCGTGGAATTCGCCTTCCGCAGCCTGCACGGGGCGAAGGCATCAGCGCTCGCTGAGGACCCATTGCGACCTTGGTGCGGTGCCCACTCACGAAGGTTCTGCCGAATCGGCCCGCCGGCTGTCCCGGCCGGTCCGCCCGCCGTTTGGCGTGCGGGGGTGCGGGCCGCTGAGCCCACGCATGAGAAGGGTGATGAACCAGGTCCGGCGTGGTCGAAATGGGTGAAGTCGACACCGGAAAGCGTGTTGATCATATGAACCGACTGCTGCATCGCTCTAGCGTCATGTGACTTTCCTTGATCCATGGATGCTGAGGGTGGCGCTGCCATGTCTTCGTTCCCGTCGCTTTCGTTGCGTGCCCGTGTGTGGCCGCGGCGTCGGGTGGCCCGCCTGGCCATGTTTGTGGCGTTGGTGATGGGGGTGGAGGCGGCGCTGGTTGTGGGGGAGTCCGGGGCGATTGCACTGGCACGTCCAGCCTCGATGCCGTCCGAACGGCAGGAGCGGTCGGGGCCTGCGGAGGCGGAGAACGAGGCGTCGGCGTTGTTGACGGCTCGGTTGCAGGACCGGCGGATCGAGGCTCTTTCAGCGCGTTCGGAGACCTCCACGGTATGGGCGTATCCGGATGGTCGACTGCAGGTGGAGGAGGCGTCTGGTCCGGTGCGTCTTCGCCGCGGTGACGCCTGGGTTGACGTGGATCTGAATCTGCGTCGCCAAGCGGATGGCTCCGTCGCGCCGGTGGCGCACCCTCGAGGGCTGGTTCTCTCCGGCAAGGGATCGGGGACCTCGAGCAGGCTGGCGTCGCTGGTGGACGGTGACGACAGGGTCGCGCTGGAGTGGCCGGGTGCGTTGCCGGAGCCGGAACTTGTCGGGCAGCGGGCGACGTACAAGTCGGTGCGACCGGGTGTGGACCTGGTGGTGGAGGCGACGCGTACCGGGTTCGAGGACTATCTGATCATCCGGGACCGTAAGGCGGCGCAGGCTCTCGACGAGGTCCGGGTCACGGTGCGGGCCGATGGGCTCGGCATCGAGAAGCAGGCGGACGGCTCGCATCTGCTGACGGATGAGAAGAGCCGGCGGCTGGGCGTGATCGGGGCGCCGACGGGCTGGGATGCCCAGGTGCATCCCCAGTCCCAGGAGCCGACGGATTCCGCCATGTTGGACGTTCAGTCGTCAGTCAATGAGGAAGGGGACACGGCGCAGATCGGTTACCGGCTGGCAGATGACTATGTGCAGGATCCCGGTACGAAGTTCCCGGTGACCATCGACCCTGGGATCAGTCTGCGGCCTTCGTTCGACACGTTCGTGGAGCAGGGCTACACGGAAGACCAGTCGGACTCGCCGGAGCTGAAGCTCGGCAACAACGGCGCGAAGCAGATCGCACGTTCGTTCCTGTCGTTCCCCACTCGGCAGGTCCATGGCAAGCACATCATCGAGGCGGAGCTGCGGCTGTTCAACCACCACTCGTGGACGTGCGAGCCACGGGAGTGGGAGGTGTGGGAGTCCGGATTGGCGGACGAGGACACACGGTGGACGCGCCAGCCCAAGTGGATCAAGAAGATCGCGTCGTCCACGGAAACCAAGGGCGGGGATGCGCACTGTCCCGGTGGGTGGTCGGGGGTGAAGGTCACACCGCTGGTGCAGCAGTGGGCCAACAAGGGGCCGGCCGCGGCGGGCATCGGGCTGCGGGCCACGGACGAGACGGACGCGAAGGGCTGGAAACGCTTCAGCTCGGCTGATGGGGCGCACCCGCCGACACTGGTCGTCACTCTCACCCCGGGGTTGCAGCCGCCGACCAACCTGCTGGCCATGCCCGGGCGGACCACCATCGGAAGGCGGTGGGTGAGCAGTCTGACCCCGCAGGTTTCGGGGACTGTGACCAGCGGGAGTGGCGGCAAGCTGCAGAAGGTCGCTTTCGAACTGGCCGATGCGAACAACAAGGTGCTCACCACGCACGAGCAGGACGGTGTCGCTTCCGGACAGCGGGCCCGCTGGAGCGTCACGCACGGCTTGCTGAAGGAGGGCGGCACGTACGGCTTTCGGATGCGGGCGTTCGACGGGCATGCCTGGTCGGGCTGGTCGGCCCGCTCCACCTTCCACGTCTATCACACCGCCGCGCCGCTGCCGAAGGTGAGCTCCACGGACTTTCCGCACCACGGCTGGGGCGGCAAGATCAACGCGCACGGCCTGTACGCGGGGAAGATCTCTGTCACTTCGGACACCTACGCCGTGGACTACCGCATCGACGACGGCCCCTGGACCGCCCACGTGGTCGACCCGGACGAGCCCTCACAGCTGCCGATCGCCGTCTCCGGCGGTCAGCACACCCTTGAAGTCCGTGCCGTCAACCGGGCCGGTGTGCCCTCCAAGGCCGTGGGCTACGTCTTCAACGCAGGCCCCGGAGCAGCTCTGCTCTCACCCGGTGCAGGCGAGCGCACTGCCCGCCGGGCCGCACTGAACGCGCAGGGCAAGGCCGAGCATACGCACGTCGAGTACCAGTACCGGCGGGCTGCCACGGACCACTGGGCGACGATCCCGGCCAAGCACGTTCGCACGGCTGCGGGCGGCGCGGTGACTTGGCCCATCGCGGCTGCCAAGGGGCATCCGGCGCCGCTGACCTGGACCGTCGCCGACACCCTGGTTGAGGACGGATCGGTTCAGGTGCGGGCCCACTTCACCGGCGGCAAGGGAGCATTCTCCGACCCGCATCACCTCGTGCTCGACATGGATGCGGGCACCGCTCCTCAGTCCGAGATCGGCCCCGGCACGGTCAACCTGCTCACCGGCGCGTACACGCTGAGCGCCACCGACGCCACAGCCTGGGGGGTGAGCGCGGAGCGCACCGCGATTTCCCGGCGGCATGTGACGGCTAACCAGCTCGGGTTGGCAGAGGTGTTCGGGCCGGGCTGGGCGCCCGGCAGCGCTGCAGAAACCACTGGAGCCGCCTATACCTCGGTGCGTAAGACCTCCGGTTCATCTGTGCAGGTCATGTTCGCCGACGGTGACGGAATCGACTTCACCAGGACCGACCATGGCTGGAAGCCCGAGGTTGGGTCGGAGGACTTGACTCTCACCGGATCGGAGTCGGGGTCCTTCACGCTCACGGACACCGCCGGGATCAAGACCACCTTCAAGAAGGCCAGCCCTCAGGCTTCCACCTGGCTGATGACCACCAGCGAGCGGCCGGTGAAGGACTCCACCACTGAGATGGTCTACGAGCCGGTCATCGTCAACCACCACACGCTCGCTCGCCCGAAGTACATCGTCGCCCCCACCTCAGCGGCGAAGCAGAGCGTGTGTGCCAAGACGCCTGCCACGCGCGGCTGCCGCGTCCTGGAGTACGTCTACGCCACCAGCACGACCGCGGACCCCACCCCCGGGCACACGGGCGATATGACCGGACAGGTGAAGCAAATCCGGCTGTGGGCCACCGCCCCCGGAGCCACCAAATCGACCCCCACCGCGATTGCCGCGTTCGCCTACGGCGTCAGCAAGCGGCTGTACTCCACCTGGGACCCGCGTCTGACCGCGCGGCTGAAGACCGGCTACCGCTACGACGCGGCACAGCGCATCACCGGCGTCATCCCGCCGGGTGAACAGCCCTACACGTTCACCTACGGACGGGCAGCCGAAACCTCCACGGCCGGCGAGGGCATGCTGCTGAAGGTCTCCAGGCCCGCCCTGAAGGCGGGGTCGAAGACCGAGACCGACGGCGTCGCCGTCGATTCGGTCGTCTACAACGTCCCACTCAACGGAGCCTCCGCACCCGTGGTGATGACACCCGCCAAGGTCAGCGGCTGGGGGCAGAGCGACGCCCCTACTGACGCCACCGCAATCTTCCCGGCCGACGTGACACCCGCCTCCCACGCCGGCGACCACCTGAGCCGGGCCGATTACCACCGCGCTGACGTCTCCTACATCAACGCCTCCGGGCGTCAGACCAACTACCTCGAACCAGGAGGCCACCTCACCACCACCGGCTACGACCGGTTCGGCAACACCGTGTACTCACTCAGCGCCGGCAACCGCACCCTGGCCCTGGGTGCCTCCGCCGCCAACCAGCAGCGCCTGATCGAACTCGGCCTGAACCCGAAGACCACCACCAGTAGCGAGCGAGCCCACCAGCTCGCCCACACCTCCGCCTACAGCGCGGACGGACTTCGCGAGATCGACAGCCGCGGCCCCATGCACGCCGTGCTGCTTCCGCACGCTTTCCAGAGCGCCAAGAGCGTCTATGCCGAGGCCAACATGGTGGTCGAGGCACGCGACTGGGTGCACCGCACCTTCGACCAAGGCCGACCGACCACCGGAGTGCCGGTCAAGGACCTGCCCACCACCGAGACCTCCGGCCTGGAACTGCCTGGCCATCCCGGGCAGATGGCCGAGTCCCGCGCCGCCACCACGGCCTACGACTGGGCCAAGGGTGTGGTCACCAAGACCGTCCACGACCCCGCTGGTCTGGCCATCACCCGCACCACCAGCTACGACGCCGCGGGCAAGCCGATCCAGTCGACCATGCCCAAATCCGGCGGCACGGACGCCGGCACCACACTCACCGACTATTACACCGCCACCGGATCCACATCCTGCAGCGGCCGCCCAGAATGGGCCGATTTGCCCTGCCGCACCCGCCACGCTGCCCCCGCAGACGCCGGCGCCCACCGGGAACTGCCCGATGTAAGCAGCGAGTACGACTACTACGGTCACCCGGTGAAGCAGGTCGCAGCGGCGAACGGCGCTACCCGAACCACTGTCAGCGTCCACGATGCAGCCGAACGCCCTCACACCGTCACCCTCACCGCCAATACAGGCACGCCGATCGGGAAACGCACCCTCACCTACGACCCGCACACCGGCCGCGCCACCGCCATCGGTGCGGACGGCAAGAGCGTGCACACCGAATACGACGTGCTGGGCCGCACCGTGTCTTACACGGATGCCGACGGAGCGGTGACGCACACAGAGTACGACCGCCTCGATCGCCCCACCCGCATCACCAACAGCGCGCCCTCCGTCACCAGTTACACCTACGACACCACCAAAGACCCCCGCGGCCTGGCCACCTCCATGACCGCGGACAAGTTCGGCACCATCACCGGACGCTACGACGACGACGGAGCGCTGACCGAGCAGACACTGCCCGGCAACATCATTACGCTCGACACCACCGACCCCACCGGCACCGCGACAGGCCGCAGTTACCAGCGCACGACGGATCAGCAGACCATCACCGCTGAGACCGTACTGCCCGGTCCGCACGCCCAGTGGGCCAGCCACGGATCCGACGTCACTGGCCTTCGCCACTACCGCTACGACGCCGACGGCCGCCTGGTCCGCAGCGAACACCTGGATCCCGTAGGACGGTGCACCGCCCACGAGTACACCTTCGACAACAACAGCAACCGCCTGACCAAGAACAGCCACACCGCGCTCGACGGCAACTGCACAGCAGGCCCCAGCGCTACACAGAAGCACGCCTACGACAGTGCCGACCGGCTCGCCGACAAGGGCTACGCCTACGACGAATTCGGCAACACCACAACCCAACCCGGCATCACCACCGCGTTCTACGCCAACGACCTCGTCCGCCAGCAGCAGACCAACGCCCTGCGCACCACATGGGACATCGACCCCCTTGGGCGCCGCCACACGGCCACGACACAGACCAAGGACAACAACAGCTGGGGCAACGGCCAAAGCGAAGTCAACCACTACAACGACAACGCCGACGCCCCATCCTGGACGCTCAACCAAGCCTCAGGAAGCATCACCCGCCACCTCCAGGACCTCGCCGGCGATCTGATCGCCAGCAACGACGGAGCGCAAACCCAACTCGAATTCTCCGACCTGCACGGAGATACGACTCTCACCCTCGGCACGGGCGACCAGGCGCAAGTGCGCACCTATGACGAATACGGCGCGCCCACCGACGGCCAGACCGCCCACCGCTACGGCTGGCTCGGCGCCTATCAACGCTCCACCCAGACACCCACCGGCGACCTCCTCATGGGCGCCCGCCTCTACAACCCCGCCCTCGGCCGCTTCCTGCAAAAGGACCCCATCCCCGGTGGTAGCGCTACCGCCTACGACTACGTCAACCAGGACCCGGTCAACGAAACAGACCTCGACGGCAAGTGCTTCTGGGACGCGTGCATCGGCGAAGCCTGGGCCGCCTACGCCCTGGGGGCGGCAGCCATCGGCGCTGGTTTCGCAGCCGCGTCTTACCTGCGCGATCACCCCATCCACCTCGGGGGCGGCGACTCCGGCACCACCACGAGCCACCACTACGACTTCGGCCTCAGCGGCTCCGCCCACACCATGGCAGAGGCCATCCGCCGACAAGCCGCGCACATGTCCGCGGCCGCCCATCACGCCGCCTCACACCACATCGTCCTCAGAGGCGCCAAGAAGAAGAACTGGTCACAGCAGGGCCGCGTGAACGGAAAGAAGGAGCACACCAGTACCAGCAATGGAAGCAAGGGACGGACGAAGCAGGTTCACCAAAAGGGTGACCGTCATGGAGGGTGGAAAAAGCAAAGCAGACACGACTGGAAGCCCAACCGCAACAAGCGCAAGTAGCCACTGGGGAGCCTGACATGCAAGATCTAGACCCTGCACTCCAACAGGCCTTGAGACTGAGCAACGACGAGGACGATTTCGACGCCGCGCAGGACCTCCTCCTCGACGCAGTCACCCGCAAAATCCCCCGCAGCCAGTGGGCCTACGGAACCTTCCTGGCCTCCTGGGGGCGGTACGAAGAGGCCGAACCCGTTCTCCGGTCCGCTCTGGCGAACCAAGAAGAAGGTGCGGAGTTGGCACTCGCGGGCGTACTGGAGGACATGGGACATACACAGGACGCAGTGAAGATCCTGCTACCGAAAGCGCAATTGGGCGTGCCAGGGTTCTCTCTCCAGTTGGCCGACACCCTGGCAGAGCACCTGGAATACCGGCTGGAAGCAGAACATTGGTACCTCAAGGCGCTCCAGCAGGATGACCCGGACGCTCCAAATAACTATGCCGTACACCTTGGCTCGCTCGGGAGAAAGGAAGAAGCGAAGAAGTTCCTTCTCCAGGGAATCAAGGCTGGCGATACGAAAGCTATGGTGAACTATGCCCGCGCCCTCAGCGAAGACGGCAACGGTGAACTTGCCATCCAATTCTGGCAACGTGCCGTATCAAGTGGCGAGGTCAGCGCTCTCCTGGATCTGGCCCTTCACTACGAGGAATCGGAACAGCTGGATGCTGCCGAGGAGTGCTATCTCCAGGCTGTCACCGATGGCCTGCCAGAGGCGCACGTCAAGTACGGAATCTTCCTGTCGGAACTTGAGGGCAGGGAGGCGGATGCCGAATCGAGCTTCCTCGCTGCCATCGACAATCGAGAGCCATCCGGACACTGGGAATACGCGCTGTATCTCAATGAATTGGGCCGCAAGGGAGAAGCGGTTCAGCAATATCACCATGCCATCGAAGATGGCTGCACTGACGCATATCTGAACCTTGCCGTCTATCACGAACTGAGAGGCGAGAAGGAACAGGCCGAACAGAACTATCGGGCATCCTTGGATGCAGGGGACGTCTTGGCTCCCATCGGCTATGCGGAATTTTTGGCAGAGAATGGCGCTTCGGCGCGACGGCTGCATGCTGTGCTTGAAAGGGCGAGGGAGATCGGTGCCCCAGAAGAAGATGTCTCTAAGATCGAGCGAATGGCCCAACTCTGAAATGCGTAGCCTGATTGCCGAAGCGGGCTCACATTCTCCTGAAGGGAGCCGAGAAGAACACGAGCGTCACCCGCCACCTCCAGGACCTCGCTGGCGACCTGATCGCCACCAGCGACGGAGGCGTGTCACTCGTTAGCGCCCGAAACAGGTTCTGGAGCACTGGTATCCGCTACATCCGTAAATGGGGCTCAAAGCTGGGGCGTGCATATATTCACCACACGTCCTGGGGGCGCGGTCTTGGGCACCACACCTCTTCTCATCACGGGACTGCGCACATCAGTCACCACTCCGGTGGCCACCACTATTCGGGCCACCACAGCGGCGGACACACCCGCCACACCGGACATCGGCGACGCTGATGTGGCCAATCCAGCGGTTCGCTAGCCACAGGAAGGGTGTTGTGTGAACTCCATCCACCAGCAAAGTAGGACCATCCTCGCCCGCATGGCTTCCGTCGCGCTGATGGCTGTCCTCTCCGGCGTCACCGCAGCGATGAACGATGGAAAGTGGAAGGCGGCGCTGCTGTGTGCGGGTGTTGTCACGGTGGCGGCCTGTGTCTCCGCTGTCGTCCAGCACAGCAGGCCAACGCCACGTCCTCTGGGAGGCGCAGCATCAGAAGGGGCGGTTGGAGAGCCTAGCGAGCCGCCGGCGCAGTCCCGCAAGCGGGACCCGTGGAACGCTCTCACTGCAATCGTGACCATCTATTTGGGAGCGTCCTCGGTATCCGACAGCATGGACCCGAGTCATTGGCGCTGCTGGGGTGGGCTCATCTTGATGGCGGCAGGCGGGGCAATTGGTCTGCAGAGCTTTTCACCTTTCATTTGGCGGGCGGTCAGTAGACGCTGACATCGCAATTCGCGCTGCTCAAGGAAGTGTCGAAGGATCCAGCCTGTCGGGAGCGCGTCGGTGGCGGCCGGGTGGCAATGCTGATTCAGCCTGCTTGAGTCGGTTTCGAGCTAGCCGTGAGGGGACCAGCCGCGAGACACGTAATGCTTGCGAATTCGCCGAAGCGCCAAGTAGGCCCCGGTCGAAGGCAGAAGCGCCCAGGGGATCTGCCCCCAGAGCACCTGCAGAAACGCCAGAGCAGCGAAGGCCGTCTGCAGCGCGGCAGCAGCCGATTCCGCCCGCAGCTGAGGTGGGGAGCGCCGGCTGGCTGACGGCTTGATCAGCTGATGTCCAAGAAAGATCTGGATGAAATTGATCAGTGCCATCAGGCCGGCAACACTCGCCAAGATAATCAAGAGTGCCTTCACGATCCCAAGCTAAGGCGATCCTCCCGCTGTAGCGAACCGGCAGCGAAACAACTACGGATTCCGGTCTCGAGGTGCGGTGAACGGGCAGGCGGCATGGGGTCGATGGGTGACCGTATGCGTGAGCGCTGCGTGAGCGGACGGTGCCCCAAACCCCGTCACGACGTAGGTCACGTGGTACCGCGTACACCCTCTGACCAGGCAACTCCGGACAGAGAAGAACCGCCCGGACTGATCCGGACGGCCCCCTCCAGGACTTTCACTCCATTGGTTGTGGGTTCGAGTCCCACACGGTCTACCTGCGCACGAGCGCCCCGTCCGGCTTTGCCGGGCGGGGCGCTTCAGCGTTCCCGAGCGACCCCGAGTTCGAATTGCCCGTTCTGGGCTACAGTGCGGTCTGTGTACCTTGAAGATCGCGGAGGTGCGGGGTCGGTCCGGTTCGGGGTCGTGACCGTGCTGGTGGGGTTGGGTGCCGGGGTTGCGGGGGCGTTGCTCGCGCTGTTGCTGCACGGGGTGCAGCACCTGGCGTACGGCTATGCGCGGGGGCCGGAAGGGTGCCGATCACAGCAAACGCTTTTATGTCCACCGTCCCTTCCGCGGAGGTAGAGGGAAGAGGAGATGACTGGGAAGCAGGTGGATGCGGAACAGCTCACGCTGGAACTCCACGACCAGAGAATCCTCGTAGACGAAGTTCGAGAGGAGGCAGGGAGACTGATCGTCCCCGGATTCATCCAGCAGGGGCGCGAGAGGTTTCGATTCCATCTCGCCTTCTCTGATGTGCGACGGTGGGAAATCCGTGACGAGGCGGGCGTTGGGACCTTGCCGATCTATGAGTTCGTCTACGATAGTGGCGCCTTCGAAATTCCGGGGAACATTCCAGTCTCCATGACCGTGGAGACCCCACTGCCCTACGGCGTACTGGAAGTCGATGGTGCACCATTCGAAGTGCACCCTTGGTTCAGGCCGTGGCGATAGCATGGCCCCGAGCCATGGGCGCTTCTGGGGCGGAGTCATTCTCGTGGCAGCAGGCGGAGGAATTGGTCCGCAGAGTTTGTTAGCCCTTCGTGCGGTCAGTAGGCACTGAGATCGCGACACGTGTGCGCCAAGGAAACGTCGAACACTTCAGTTGGTCGGGAGGGTGTCTGTGGCGGCCAGGATTAGTTCTGGACCACATCCGGTACTTGGGTCGCTGGGGATGTGAATTGGATTCGAGCTAGCCGTGAAGGGGCCAGCCCCGGGACACGTAGTACTTGCGAATTCGCCGAAGTGCCAAATAGGCTCCGATCGAAGGCAGAAGCGCCCAGGGAGCTGTCCCCAGAGCACCTGCAGACATGCTAGAGCAGCAAAGGGCGTCTGCAGCGCGGCAGCAGCTGATTCCGCCCGCAGCTGAGGTGGGGAGCGCCGGCTGGCTGACGGCTTGATCAGCTGATGCCCAAGAAAGATCTGGGTGAAATTGATCAGCGCCATCAGGCCGGTAACACTCGCCAAGGCGATCAGAAGATCCTTCACGATCCCAAGCTAAGGCGATCCTCCCGCTGAAGCGACCAGGCAGCGGTATTGCTGGGGTTTGCCCCTGGATTGTTTAAGACCGTGTCCTACGTGGTGAGGCGGACTCGAGTGTCTGCCGGGCTCATCAGCACGTTGTAGGAGCACGCCATCGCGCTCCGCGCACTCAGGGCAGGCGCATTCGTCCCGTCCGTCACCGAGCTGACGAGGCGCTGGGCCGCTCACGCGGCGGGTTCACCACGAAGATCCATCTTGCGAGTGAGGGCGGCACACGGCCGCTCGCGGTCTTGGTGACGCCAGGGCAGTGGGGCGATGGGCCACAGCTGCTCGAACTCTTGGCATGTATCCGGGTTCCGGGGCCAGGCGGCGGTCACCCGCGCACGCGGCCCGACATGCTGTGGGCCGACCGGGCATACAGCTCACGTCGCAACCGGCGCTACCTGCGCCGGCGGCAGATGAGCACACCATCCCGGAGCCGGCCAACCAGAAGGGCAACCGGCTGCGCCGCGGCAGCAAGGGGTGGACGCCCTACGGGTTTCGACAAGTAGACCTACCGGCGCACGAGGCGGAGTGGGACCAACAATGCGATGTAGGGATTCCGGGCTGGGGCCACCCGGTTCGACAAGAGGGCGTACGTGTTCCATGGCACCGTGACCGTGGCGGCCCTGTGTCTGTGGCTCAGGCCGTAGAACGAACGGCACGGTCAGTCGCTGGTCGGCCAACACCCACCCTGCTGCTTCGAGTTGGCGTCGATCAGGCACTCAGGAGGGGTCTCACCAGCGTGCCCCGCCTTCCCGCACGGTGGAAAGATCATTCCGTTTGCGCTGGTGGCGTGCACTGTTCGCTCTTCTGTTGATCGTTTGAGCAGGGGACAGCATGGTTACCCGTGTCATGGAACGGGACGTCGCGGTCGGGTAGGTGCTCTCCGCCGACGGCACCAGCATCGGCTACCGCAGTGTGGGAACCGGGCCAGGGCTCGTGGTGGTGCCCGGCGTGCTGGTACTGGCGGCGGACTTCGACGTGCTCGCCGCCGTGTTGGCCGACCGGTTCACGGTGCACATCATCGAGCGCCGCGGGCGCGGAGCCAGCGGTCCGCAGGGGGATGCCTACGGCGCGGCCGTCGAATGCGCGGACATCGAAGCCGTCCGCGCGGCCACCGGCGCCCGCTTCGTGTTCGGCCACAGCATTGGAGGTTTCCCCACCCTCGAGGCCGCGCTGGGCGGTTCCCCCTTCGAGCGCCTGGCCGTCTACGAGCCCGGGGTGTCCATCGACGGCTCGATCCCGATCGGCTGGGCCGACGAGTGCCGACGCCAGCTCGCTGCTGGCAAGCCGCTCGAGGCGTTCTTGACGTTCATCCAAGGCGTCAACCCCGCCACCAGCGGCAAGGCTCCGCGCTGGCTACTACGCCTCATCATCCCGCTGGCCAAAGAAGCCAGAACGGCTACAGAAGTACACCTTGCTGCCCGGCGCCATCCCCGAACACGCCGAAATCGCGGCCAGGGACAACGACTTCCCCAAGTACGCCCAGCTCACCCAGCCCGTGCTGCTGATGGCAAGCAAGGAGATCAAGACCACCGGACCCGGCCGCGCCGCCGCCCGCCTCCACGACCTCCTGCCCGACTCCGAACTCACAGTCTTCCCCAAACTCGACCACTTCGGACCGGAGAAGGACCCGGCCGGCATCGCTTCAGCCCTGACGAATTTCTTCCTGGGCCACTCCGCCTGAGCACTGCATCCTGGGGCCTGTCCAACGAGTCTCACCGACCTACCGGACAGGCACTGGGGCGGTGCGCGTGCGGATGGCACCCCCATGCCTCGTCATCGCCTGGATCACGCGGTCCCACGCACCCTGTCTGACCAGGCAACTCCGGACGTAGACGATGTATCGATCGGCGTGAGAGCGCACGACGACGGGGTCTCTAAGGTCCTCTCCGTGGACGAGTACCAACAACGGCTGGACCAGCGTGAGACGGCATGGACCGAGCTGGCTCGTGCTGACGCACGTCAGCACGCGGTCTGGGCTGACGGCCTGGGCGATCTCCTGGAGGCGGGCTGCTTGATTCAGGCCGACGCTGCGCGAGTTGTCGCTTGGCTCGTGCAGGGGGCTATGTCCGACTCGTCATGATCCAGGCCGCGAGGACCCTCCATCGCGTTGACAAAGTCCCCACCGCGTCACCCCAGAGCAGTCTGTGCACCGACGAGCCGGAGGCCGAAAGCCCTTCGCGGCCTGGCCAATCCCAGGGCGTCCCGGTCCAGCAAGACGCTGATGCAGAGCATGGCGTGCCGTTCCCTCTGCTCCCCGCACAACGAGAACTGGTCAAGGCCGGCGGAGCGATGCACAGCACCGATCTCGCCGCTGCGCTCGGAATCCGCGCGCAGGAGCTCGGAAAGCTCATGACCAGGATCCTCGGCGAAGTCGGGATCAGCAGGCCGGGCAACGGAACGGTCAGTCCCGGCCTCGGTCGGCCCCTTCGCAACGGCTACGCAGCCGAAACGCTCGCCGCACCGATCGAGGCCGACCGCTGCCGGGCCGAACTGAGCGCCGCATGAGGTTCACCAGAGTGGCATCAGTGGTCGGGATCGCCGTGGCCGGAGCCGCGCTTCTCAGCGGGTGCGGCAGCGGGAAGATGCCGCCTGGGCGTGAGCAGCGTCTCCTGAAAGCGGCAGGCGTCACACGGTGCCGGATCATCTGTACGAAGGACCTCTAGCAGGCTACCAAGCCGTACGAAAACCTCGATCACGTCACCGTGGTGCGCCGAAAGGGCAAGATCTTCACCTTCGAGCTCACTGGAACGGACCTCGTTGCGTACCTGCGAAATCTCGAACGAGATGCGTACGACCATGGTTCAAGGGACCCAACAAGCCCGAGGCAACGCGTATGTACAGCGCGCTCGGCCCGGTGGTCGATGCGCTCAAGCCCACTGCCGGGCCCGAGGCACAGGTACCCGCGGTGATGTTCAACGACTCTGCGACAGCCTGTCGAGCAGTAAGTCCGCTCAGCAAACAGGTAGTTCGACACGCTATACGGGCCGTTATACGTCCACCCCGACGCCGGGCCGAACGTACGACGATAGCCATCGACTTCGCGAGTAGTCATCGTTGTTGTACCGCTCGTTGGTAGAGCTCCATGGCCCGGTCGTCGAGCACCGTGCCATAGGAGATGTCCGGCAGGATGCCACCGCCCTCATGGCCACCGAGGATGCCGACGATCGCCCCGGTGGGATGGAGCCAAGGGCTGCCGCTGGTGCCGGAGGAGTAGGCCGGGCAGTGGATACGCCGATGCATCGCCCCATGTGCTGCGATGACGTTGGTACATGTGAGAGGGGCCTCCCTGGAGTTGGGATACCCGACCACCGTCACCGGGGCCGCGTCCTCCTCCCTGCCCAGGGGCGCCGCTCCTACGACATCCTGGATCTCCCGGCCCTCGAGCGGCGCGAGGCGCACGAAGGCCAGGTCGGCCTCGGGATCACTGTCCTTGGACCACGCCCCACTGACATGAACAGCTTCCAGCGCCCATATGCCATGCGGAGCTTGGCCGTCGTGATAGCCGGGCACGAAGGCAAGCTCCTCATGGTCATCGCCAACGCAGTGTGCGGCTGTGACGATGAGGTCCCGGCGTGGGCTGTCCACCACGGAGGCGGTGCAGAAGTGCTTGCCTTCCAGGCCGCCGCGGAAGAGCGCGCCGACCTTGGCCGTTCGGGCATCGGCGACGGCGACGGCGGTCGTGCCGGGGGTGGCCATGGCCGGCCCGGTGGTCTCTGCCACGGTGACCGGGTATGCGGTGGCAATGAGTGCCAGCAACGCCCACGGCCTCCCACGCCGGCTCGTTCTTCGGCGCGTACGCAGGCGAGGGCGTCCAGGCCGCCGGTGGCGCCCGCGTCCAGCCGGTCGCGGCACCGGTGCACTGCCCAGGAGGCCGTCGGAGCAGTTGTGATGTGCCATGTGGCCTACTGGACGGTTTCGGTGACGGTCAGCGGGATCTCAAGCCGGACACCTTCCGGGGTGGTCAGTACGAGCGTGTACGTACCGGGGTGATCGCCTGCCGCAATCTCGGGAACGGCCACCTGGCCATCCGCACCCGGTGGGTCCAGGACGACACTGTGCGCCGCCCGGCCCGCAGCGCCTTCTTCCTTGAAGAACGGACCGCCCTCGACGGGCTCCAAGGAAGCAGTGATTCGCACGCCGGCGACGGGCTTGCCCGCAGCAGTGGCCAGGATGTGCAGCGGCGCATCGAACAACCCGCCTGCCGGCGCTTGCAGCGGCTCGTCCGTGATCCGTATCAGCTGGTCTGCCACCTGAGTGGGGCGCGGGCGGACGGTGGCGTCGAAGGTCACATCCGGGAGCTGCCCGAGGCTGGCCCGGATGGTGAACGTACCGGGCTGATCACCCGCGCGTAGGCGTGGGGCAGTGGCGATACCTCGCCCGTCGGTAGTGACCGTGACCTGCCTGCGTCCACCGTCGAAGCGTGCACCGGTGGCCCCGGCTATCTCGTACATCACTAGCTTGTGCGCCACTACGGTCCCGTCGCTCTTCAATGCGCGCACCTGAGGGCGGACTGCGAAGGTACTTCCGGCCTCAGCCTCCAAGGAGCCGTCACCCACCGGTTCGAGCCGTGTGACCACGGCAGCGGGAGGCGTCGATGGCCTGTTCGCCCCCTCCGTTCCATCCGGGGTACCGGGCTGGTTCGGAGCTTGCGGCTTGCTCGGGGATGCCGGTTTCGACGGTGAGCTGGGCGGCGCGCTCGGGCCCGCCGTCTGTGTCGAAGGCGAGGGAGCCGGCGTCTCACTGCTGGAGTCGTCGGTGGCCGACGGGTCGGGCACCTCGTGCACGCCGCCTTGATAGGTACGCATCCAGCCCAGGACCGTATTGACGTACTCCCGCGAGCGGTTATAGCTAAGCACTGCCTTGTCCAGGTCCTCGTCCTTCGACAAGTCCCGGCCTCCGGCGCAGAGATACAGGCCCGCGCCCAAGGCCGCGTCATAGATGTTGTTGGGGTTGCGCTCACCGTCGCCGTTGCCGTCGGCGCCCCACTCGGCCCAGGTGGAGGGGATGAACTGCATGGGCCCGACAGCCCGGTCGTACTCGGTGTCCCCGTCCCACTTGCCGCCATCGGTGTCCCGGATCAGGGCGAAGCCGTTGCCGTCGAGGCGCGGCCCGCGAATCGGCTTCTCGGTGGTGCCGTCGGCGCGCAGCCCATATCCCGAAGCGTGCACCGACTCGACCCGGCCTATGCTGGCGACCAGCTCCCACGGCAGCTTGCAGCCCGGCAGAGCCTCCGCCACAGCGGTCACGGCCCCCTGGTAGGCGTCCAGGGCCGTACCCGGTATCTCGGCCGCACCGTCGGGCAGTTCGCCGTCCTGCATCCCTGGCGGGTCCGTCGTCAGCCCCGGCAGCTCGAGGCGGCCGTCGCCCCGCGGCTGCGCTTGCGGACTGCCCGGTCCGGGAGCAGACTCCTCGGCGTCTGCGGTGGGTACCTGCACTCCAGCCGTGGTCAGTGCCGCGGCCAGGACCGCCAGGCACAGCATCTGGCGAATGATTCCCAGGGTTCGGGCACGAGATGCTCCAGCCTGGGCCAAGAGATTCTGCTGCCTCTGCGGCCCTGTGGCACGGTGGCGCCCTCGACGCGGCCAGCGGGGTGAACGGCAATCCATCTCTTCTTCTCCAACGAGTAACGAACACTCGTGGTGAGACGGCCAGTTGTAATCGCATCTGTCAGAACACCACGCGCTGATAAGCCGAGCGTAAAGGGGTGCAATCAACTACCCCCAGGGACTTACGTCCCCCACGGGGGGACGTAAGTCCCGCCTGAGGCAGCCGGCTTGATGGAGCCTTTGCCGATGGAGAACTGGACTGCCGCTGACGCCTGATCAATGCGTCAGTCATGCCCGGCGGGACGTCGCAGATAGAGAGCGATCGCAACCGTCAAGGAGATGCCCCCGAGCAGAGCCAACAATCCGCCCAGCCAGGACGACTGCCCCGGCGTGAACAGCATCCCGATGCCGCCTCCGCAGAGCATGAAGGCGAGATAGCACGGAAAGAACATCCGACCCGAATTCGGCACAAAATCCCGAGGGGCCAGCCTGCGTCGTGGCTTACTCGTCCAACGCCGCACGGCAGCAAGCGTCTGGCGCCCAGATCCTTTCCCTCCACCGCGAGATGGTGCGGGAGGAAGCCGATGCCGCGCCACTCCCCAGCCCTCCCACTTCCCCCATGCATCGGCCAGTCCCGCGGAACGGCTCCGCAGATTCAGGCTCGATCGCCGTCGGCCGTATTCATGGCGAGAAAACAAGCCGCTCCTGCACGGGCACCACTCGCACCTCCGAGAGACTGGCCGCTGTCATCAGGTGGCGGGCGTCGCGGAGGGAACCGCCTTGGGCGGCACGGGCCTCGATCACGCGGGCGGCTTCGCCTTCCGTCCATCCGAGGTAGCGCACGAGCACGGAAGCACTGACAGTGTTCACATCGACCAGCCCTCCATCGTCGTACACGCCCTTGAGGTCGGGGCGCCCGATCGCCAGCATCCTGGCCGCATCAGGAAGTTGGGCCAGAATGCGCTTGGCCTCAACGCGTCGCGCGGCACCGGGCTCTACAGCCCACGGCGAGTCGGGGGCAGAAGTCGCTGCGGTGGTGCGAGGTTCCCTGAGGATGGCCGCGACCAGGTGCACGGTGGCTGCCAACGCGACGGCAATGAGGCACCAGTCCTGAACGTAGAGCTCCTCACCCTCCGGCGTGGTCCAGGCCAGTACCAACGCAGCCAGGCTGTAGCCACCGCCCCACAATCCGTACTGCACTCGGCCGCTACGGCCGGACAGCCATGCGAAGGGGACCGCGGCAGCCAGGCCCACGGTAAAGAGGGGCACAGCAGCCCAGCACAGGGCCCATCTGGTCCAAGAGGTCGGAGGCTTCTGCATGCTCATGCGCTCTTGGTCACCTGCTGCGTGAAGTTCTTGACCGGGACAGGCTGGCCGCCGGGCTGGAGCACTGTAATCGGGTGGCCGTCCAGGTGGACCGTGGGGGTGCTAGTGACTCCGGCGTCCTTGAACACCTTGGTTGCCTTCTCCGCCCACGGCTCATACGTCAGCTCATTGACCGCCTTCTCGAAGGCCGGGGTACGCAACCCTTCAACCTTGTCCGCGAGCCTCAACAAGGTCTCGGACGAGGAGAACTTGTCGTCACGAGGGACGGCCGGCTGGTTCTCATACAGCACGGTGACGAAGTCGAGGAACTTCTCCGGACTTTCGTTGGCCGCGGCGCCCAGAGCGTTGAGAGCCTGCTTGGAGCCGGTGCCGCCGAGAGACTTGTCCGTGAACGCGACAAAGTGGTACTCGACCTTGTGCGTGCCCTTGTCGGCGAGCTCACGGATAGTCCTGCCGAGCACCTTCTGGGTGGACGCGCAGGCCGGGCAGCGCGGGTCCATGAACACCTGGATGGTGTGCTGAGCATCCAACTTACCCTGGGTCACAACCGTGCCCTGCGTGCCCGAGACGTTTGCGGGCAGCACCAGCGGCTTGGGCTTCGGGCCATCCTCACCACTGCCGAACAGCAACCACGCACCACCGGCGGCCAGCGCGAGCGCAGATGCCGCGGCGGCGCCGACCAAAACCTTGCGGCGGTGTGAGGACCGTGCGGCCCGATGCGTAGCCACCTCGGAACTCCCCCGGCTCTCCTCATTGCTGCGCATGTGCTCACCCATCGTGTCCTCAGCCCTCTCTCACGAGGTCTAACCTAAAGCGAGCATAAAGGGAGCGACCGCGAACTGGAGAGGACTAAAGTCCTCAGCTGGTCAGGACTTTATGACGCCGGGCAACCGATATGCAGTCCAACGTCAACGAGCCACCGGATTGCCCGGGATTCAGAAGTCCTCAAACAGGTAGAAACACAGGCCAAACAGAACGGCAAGGGAAGCGATCACCTGCACAGTAATCCAGGTTGATCCCTTGTTCCCCTTCCTGACTCCATGCACAGCCTGATCCTTGGCGTTCTCGTAGATCTCCTTTCGATGCCCCGCGATCCCCAAAGTAAATGCGGCCATTGCGCAGGAGAAGTAGGACAGACTCACTTGAGTGGACCAGCCCTTCATCGATCCGGAAGCCATCGCAAAGACGAAAGCAAGGATGGGCGCAACGCAGACCTGCACCTTCTGCCCCTTGTTCGGCATTGCGGTGATCAACATCGAGAGAAGAATCACCGTGCAGATGACTGCCACAACCGCTATTACCCAGACAGGAATGGAGTCCAGACGCATTTATTTCCCTGAAGAGAGGACCTGATATCTGACGCCCCCCCCCGGTGGCGGCCCAGCCCATGGTCGCACCGCCGGCATCGAGCGTGAGTCTCACATACTTGGCCGCAGCAGCTGCACGGCTACCCCCTGATCTGAGATCAAGGGCGAAGATTTAGTAGCTCCACCAGTGGGGACCCGAGGAAATGGTCCAAGCCGGCGAGTTCGAAGGTTGCGAGCATCGCAACTTCGGTCTCGGCGAGGCTGTCTGTCACCCAGAGGCCCCGTGCTCGGGTTGCGACATGAAGCTGGCCCGAAGAAGTCGAGCGGGTCGCGGTGAGACGCCCGCCTTCGCTACCGATGCGGAAGGCCGCCGCGGCGAAGCGGAACTCCACGGAGCGCTGACTGGAACGAATCGCGCCCTTCGCTGTCAGGGTGAACGGGGCGCCGTCAGCCGAGCCGTGGATTCCCTGCTTCACACGCTTCAGCAGAGGAGCTCCGGGCATCACGGCATCATCTAGAACCAGCACCACTTTCCCGGAGGATGCGAACGTCCACTGCTCCCAGCCGTTGGCAACACCCTGGATCCCAGGGTCGACCGCGAGACCTCGACTGAGGGTCATCTTCCCCAAGTCAGTGACGGCTGTGGCGTGTAGCCCGAGTTGCTTCGCCGGGGCATGCCATGTGCGCTTGGGTACATCGATATGCACGTTCAGGGGCATTCTCATTGATGGCTCCACGCACAGCAGGAGGTATGCAGCGAGCGGCTGGTCGTTGCCGATCACCGGGTAGACCGGCAGGAATCACCCAAAGCCCTAACTGGGTGGGCTTTTGTGTGACTCTGAGCGAGCACCCCTCACGAAGTCCGCAGGCGCACATATTTGAGCAAGCCCGAAAGTGCCAGCGCAGAGAGGCCCAGCGGGATCAAAGCGCCATCGCCGCGGATAGCTGACCCAATGGCGCCGCCAACGCCGGCCACGATCATGACCAGAGCAATAGCGGACTCTCTACGCATCCGCACATCAGTCATTTTCCCGGAATCCTTTGCATCATTCCATGAGGCCCCCCTCATTTAAAAGTCCGTAAAGATCACGGAGAGGAGAATGAACGGTACTGCACCTGCGGCAATGATTTGAAAAACCACTCTCCGAACGAGCCGAGGATCATCGAAATTATCACCCTTCGATTCCACTCGTATCATCTTGGCAATTTCGCGACGCTTCCCCCAAGGGCCCCCAATGAGGGCCAGCATTGCCATGATGTAATACGCTGCAGCGACTTGGACGCTAAAGTCCTTAATGGCCGATGATGCCACCAGGAACAGTATGCCGAATCCGCATCCAATGAGCACCTTCAGCCTGTATGAGCGGTTCGGCATTAGAGGCATCCATACCGCAATAAACCCTCCCATGCATGCCACGGTGATCGCAATCATCAAAATCACCGGGATTTCAGCCAACTTCATCCATTGTTCCTTACTCAGGCTGGGGCCTGCGGCGCCTGATCCTCGGATCAGGCGCCGCAGGTTGCACCGAAACGGCGCTTCAAACGGGGGCGTCCGGTGAAATCACCAGTCAGTGGTGGTGATGCCCCAGACATTCGCAGGGGTAGCGGCCGCGATCTTCCCTGCACCCGAAACCATGTTCTGCGATGCAGCGGAATACGACTTGCCAGTCATGCCGACGAAGGCACGTCCAGCACCCTTGGCAGGCATCGCACCGAGGACTCCGCCGGCGACGGCATTGCCGATCTTCGGTCCGGCGATTTTTCCAATTGTACTGCCTACCGCCTTACCGGCGCCGCCGCCGGCTACCGCAAGCGCAGCTCCTGCAGCGGCAGTACCAGCACTCTTCCAATCGCCCGTGGCCGCATACAGACCCGCGCTCGCTACGCCCGTCGCAAGAGATGCCGCTCCCAGCGCAGCCCCGAGCTGGGGTGCGAAGGGGGTGACAACCGAAGCCACGACGCCGAGTCCAGTGCTGATCTTCCCCAAGCTGCCGGCAGCGCTGGCAGCTGTCTTCTTCCAGTCTCCTGAAGTGACCCAGTTCTTGGCACCGGACGCCGCCTTCTTCGCGCTTGAGAATGCTTGCCCTGTCTTTTTCCCTACCGCGCGGGCGACGTTCTTTGCCGCCTTGACGGTCTTCTTCGCCACCTTCGCTACGGCCTTGATGGATTTCGTAACGGCTTTTTTGACTACTTTCTTCGCCACCGCGACCGCTTTTTTGACGTCCTTGACGACCTTTTTGGCTACCTTCTTGGCTTCCTTGACTACCTTCTTAACCGTCTTCTTGACGACCTTGACGGTCTTCTTGACGACCTTCTTTACGGCCTTCTTGGCCTTCTTGAAGAGCTTCTTGAAGAAGAGACCGTCGGGGTCGGTGAAGGTGGCTGGGTTGTTGTTGGAGTAGGCGTACCCGTGAAGTTGCTGAGGCTTCTGATGATCAATGATCGGATCCACCGACAGGAATCGCCCTGTGGAAGCCTCGTACGCCCTGGCTCCGAGTTGTGTCAGTCCTGTGCTGGCATCGATGGTGCCGCCGACGAAGCCCTTACCGCCGGGCCAGTTGACAGAGGCCCCATTGCGATCCGCGCCGAACGGGTCGAGGGAGCGGCGAGTCACTCCCATCGCTCCAATGGCCCCGATGGCAAGGAACGCCGTGCCATGGTGATCGGCTGCAAGGAACTGGACGTCGCCTTCACTGTCACGCTGGGCCACCGCGTTTTCACCATGGTGGTAGTAGCGGGTGCCCGACAGCTTCTGCGTGGTCTGCTCGAGCAGAACCTCGGTGCCGCCCAGGTACAGCGTGGTGCCTTCTGGGGTCTTGCGCAGCAGGCGCTCGCCCTCGGCGTCATAGACGTACTCAGTGACGCGGCCGTTCTCGGTGACCTTGGTCAGGTTGCCTTCGGCGTCCCACTCGAGCTTCTGGTCAATGCCGTCTGCGTTACGACGAGTGGTGTTGCCGGTTGCGTCGTACTCGTAGGTGTCCGGAGCCGTCTGGCCAGCCTTGGCCGAGACTTCGGTCAGAGCGTGCGGGTGCTTGCTCTTGTCGTCCGGGTACTCGTACTTGCGGGTGTGCGGGCCTCCTTCAGCCAGGTGGTCGGTCTCGCTGAGCCTACTACCGGACTTGTCGTAGGCATACGACTTCCAGTAGGGCTGCGGACCGCTCGCGCCCGTGGGGCCCGAGCACGCCTCGCCCGAGGTGGTCCAGGCATCGGTCATGCGCTGCAGGTAGTCGTGGCGGAAGCACTGGGTGTCCCGCGTCGTGGCGTCCTGCAGGTCGCTGATCTTGGTGACGTTGCCTGCGAGGTCGTGGCTGTAGTCGACAGCGCTGAGCGACGGTTCGGCACCATCCGGTGCATCACGATCCGTGTAGGACTTCTTCAGCCAACGGGTGGCATCGTCGTAGGTGTTGGTACGGACGATGCGCTGCCCGCTCGTGCCCTGCTGGTACTGCTGCAGTTCACCGAACGGGGTGTACTTCATTGACGAGAGATAGCTCGTCTCGCCCTTCAGGCCCGTGAGCTGTCCGGTCTTGCCGTAGCTGTAGGTGAGCTTCTCAGAAGGCAAACCACCTGCCTCAGGGAGCTGCTGTGAGGCGAGCTCACCGGTGGCGGTGTATTCGGTACCGAACCCGTAGGAGCCGGCGAGCTTGCCCTCCTTGCCGGGAACGCTGATCTGCGAGCCAGTGGGCCGACCCTGGTCGTCGTAGCCGGTGACCTCAGTCGTGTATGCCTGTCCGTCGATGAAACGGGTGGACTTGGTGGGTTCGCCCTTGGCGAGGCTGTCGTAGCTCCATTCAGCGAGCTTCTCGCCGTCCAGCGATCCCTTGTGCATGGCCGTCTTGCGGCCGAGCTTGTCGTGGGCGTAGGCGAGGGTTTCACCTCGCGCGTCCGTGACACCGACGATCTGGTCGTTGTCGTCGTAAGCGTAGGTGGTGACGCCCCGGTCGGGGTCGCTGTCCTTCACCTTGCGGCCGCGCTCGTCGTACTCGTACGTCCACGTGGCCCCATCCGGGCCGATGACCTTGGCCAGTTCGCCACCCGCGTTGTACTCGTACTTGGTGGCGTCGAATTCACCGGTGGCCTCTCGCCCCTTGTACTGGCGCAGTTCAACGACCTGTCCGAGCACATCTGTGATCTTGGTGCTCACGGTGCCGCCAGTCGGCGGGATCTCCGTGGTCCGATCGCCGTTGTGCTCCACCTTGGACCGGGATACCTCTGTGCCAAGGCTGTACAGGATCTGCGCCGTGGCACGCCCCGCACCGTCGTACTCGTTGACGGTCTGCCGGATGACCTGGTTGTCCGGGGTCGCCAGCAGCTCCGTGTTCGGGTTGGTGCCGTTCAGATACGGGCCCGACTCCTTCACCACCAGGCCGCGGGAGTCGTACACCGTTTCGGTGACCACACGGCCGGCACGGGCACTGCTCGTCTGGCCGAGGTCGGCACGGGTCTCCTGGGTCTGACGCGGACGCAGCAGGCCGTCGTACAGCTCGTTCAGAACCGTGTAACTGCCGTCGTCCTGCAAGGTCTTGGTCGTGACCGCCGAGGGGCCGTCCTTGCGGATCAGGTAGGTGTACTCGGTGTTCGGCTTGGCCTTGTCCTGACCCGGCAGGAACACCTTGGTCAGACGGCCCATCGGGTCGTATGCCAGATCGGTGACCTTGCCGTCGGCGTCGGTGTCCTTGACCGGGTTGTCACGGCCGGGCTCGTGCTCGGTGGTCTGGGTGTGGCCGAGCGGATTGACCGTGGTGACCTTGGTCGGGATCTGGCCCGTGGCCGGGGAGTACTCGGTCTTGGTGGTCTCGCCCAGGCCATCGGTCTTCTCGACCGTGCGGCCGAAGGAGTCGAACTTCTCGATCGCGGCGACCTTGTACTGCGGCGTGGCGCCGGAGTAGCCAGTGAGCTCCTCAACACGGGTCGGATCGCCCTTGTCGGGGGCCGCGCGGAAGGTCTTGTTGTCGTAGACGGTCCGCTCGTCGGAGATGACGTGCTTCGGCCGCTCCACCGAGGCACCGCATGCCACGGAGACGGTCTCCTGACGGGAGGTCAGGTCCATCAGGTGCTTGGCCCCGTTACGCGCGTACTCGGTACGCGTGCACGCCGTCGGCACTCCGTCACCCTGCTTGTTGACCTCGGTCAGCAGGTTGTACTCGTCGTACTTGGACTCGGTCTGCGAGGCACGCCACTTCCCGCCCTCGCCGAGGGTGCGGTTGCGCTCGGTTCCCTCGTTGACTTGGAAGGAGGTCAGGTCGGTGGTGCCGGGTCGTTTACGGGTCGCCGTCGCGCCCTTGTGCCAGGGTGTGTGCGAAGTGGTCTCGATCAGCGCTCCACCGTCACCGTTGTATTCCTTGGTCTCGCGCGCCTTACCTGCGAGCTGGTCGTGGTCAGTGACCTTGTTGCCCTCGGAGTCAGCGATCTGAACGCTGCGGGTCGAGCCGTTGGCGAGCTTGTCGCCGTGCATGCCTCGGAAGAAGACCTCTTCGGAGAGGGACTTCTTGTCGGAGCCCTGGCCACTGCGGGTCTTCACGCGCTCGTATCCGCGCCAGTTGCCCCAGGTGCGCTGATTGGCCTTGGTGAACTCGGCCGTGTCGTAGTGCCAGGCCGCGTCGCCGACGTACTCGTACTTGGTGATCTCGGCGGGGCTGCCGGCGACCAGGTCGTTCTCGATGACCTCGGTGACCACGTACTTGTGGAAGTAGTCCTTGTACGGCTTGGGCTTGCCGTCGGGGCCCTCGGGCTGGCCGGACGGGAACCAGTTCACCGGGTAGCAGCGCATCCCGTTGGAGTCGTCCGCGGTCGGCAGCTTCTTGGCGGTCACCGAGCACATGCGCTCGGAGTAGCCGATGCCGATGACACCGCCGGTTTCGTTGTTGATGGCGTTGATGCGGTAGCGGACGAACGGGGCGATGCCCTCGTCGCCGTCGACGCGGTTGGCCAGCTGCTGGCCGGAGAAGGCGATCTCCGGCATCTTCTGGGCGGATCCACCGGTGTGGCCGGTGCGGGTGATGCCCGACAGCCACAGGGCGGACTGGGTGCCGTCACCCGAGTGCGGGTAGTCGTGGCGGAAGTCCCAGGTGTCGACCGGCTTGTACGCGCCGGCGTCCAGGACGTCGGTGGCGATCTTCACGGTGCGCTTGGTGGACCAAAAGGTCGGCGAGTGCTTGCCCGCACAGTCCTTGGCTGTGGGCGCGCAGTACTGGTCGAACGGCACGTCCGGCCAGCGCTTGGCGTTGGCCTCGGTGAACTTGGACTCGGAGCAGTCGAAGTCGGCGGAGGGTATACACCGCTCGGCGGACGTGACGTTCACGCGGGCCGGGGCCTTGGCCGTGTACTCGGAGCCCGCCCGGTGGCCGTACTCGATGCGCTTGAGGTAGCCGGCCCGGTCGTAGGCGACCTTGGCAGGCTTGAGCAGCGCGCCATAGTGGTTGGTCTCCTTGCCGTAGTAGAAGACCATCGCGTTGTCGTTGGCGTCGATGACGTGGTCGAGCTGCCAGCGCCAGGCGTGCTTCTTGCCGGCATCCTTGCCATACAGCGGGACGTTCAGCGTGGAGTTGGTCTGCTCCTTGCCGTCCGTGTAGCCGGGCAGCTTGTTGCGGCCGAAGAAGTACTGCGTGCCGTCGACCGTGGTCAGCTTCCAGTGCTTGCCGTCGGTGTCGCCGTTGTCAGCGCCCTTGAGCAGCTCGATCTTGGAGCCGTCGTCGTTGGCGGGCTTCCACACACCGGTCGCGTCGTCGCGGACCAGCTCGGTGGACTGGCCGTCTAGCGACATCGTGGCGTTCTCGCTGGCGTAGCACATGTCGCCGGAGTTCTTGGGGGCGTTCGAGCCGGTCACGTCGGTGCAGCTCTGGTACGCGCGCTCGATGAAGCCACCGTTGGTCAGGCTCCAGCCTTCGCCAACGGCGCCGGGCTGGTTGTTGGTGGCGGCGGTGCGGCCGTCTACGCTCTGCGCCGAGTAGCCCAGGTTCAGTTCGGGGTCGAGTTCGCCGGGGGTCGGGGGCGTCTCGATCGGGTACTGCCAGGAGAAGTCACCGGAGGAGCCGCCCGCGGTCCACGAGCCGGACGGGGAGAGCGAACTCGCCTGGTAGTCACCGCCTGAACCGGATGCCCCGGCTCGCACCGCGAACACCATCGAGGCGTCCGCGTCGGCGGTCTTGGCACCCTTGGGTGCCAGTGCCGTCGCTTCGCCGCTCAGACGGTGCTTGACCTCGTCGTGCTTGAACTGGCCCACCGGGGTGCCGGTGGTGCACTCGGCCTTGTCCGGCGTGTTCAGCGCGCAGGCCGGGAGCTGCACCAGGGTCAGACGGCTGGCCCAGTCACCACCGTAGGCGTGCTTGAACGCCGAGTAGTCCACGTCGACCGCGAGCTTGCCCAGGCCCGCGTCGCGGGTCTGCTTCTCCGGGGTGACGGTGAACAGGATGCCCTCGACACCGGCCTTGCGGGTGGTGTCACGGTTCTGGACGGCTACGGACAGCTGCGGAGCAACCGGCTCGGCCGGCTCCTCTGAAACCTCTTCCTTTGCGTCCGCATCGTCGCTCGCAGCGCTGTCTGCGTCCTCGGCGTCGCCGCTCTTGACTGCCTGCTCCGCCTTGGCCTTGGCGTCGTCCGCACTCTTGGCGTCGGCACCCTTGGCCTTGTCGTCCTTGGCCTTGCCGTCCTTTGCGGGGTCGGCAGCCGGAGTCGGCGCCTCCACCTGCTGGACGGTCACGGGCAGGCCGCCGACGGTGAGCTTCTGAGCCCCGCTCTTGCCGCTGCGGGTCTTGGGCTGCTCGAGTTCGGCCGCCTTCTTCTCCGCCTTGGGCCAGGTGACATCCGGCGCCTGCTTCCAGGACTTGCCCGGCACATCGTCCTTGACATCCGACTTCTTCGTCGGGACAGGCTTGCCGTCGACCAGCTTCTCATCCTGCGTATCCCGCAGGTTGAACGCCTTCTTCGCGGCCAACGCGACCGGCTCAAAGGCGGCCACCATGAAGAACGTACACACCGCGACAGCAACAGCGCGTATCCAGCGACGCCTTGCTATGCGGGACATTTTCGGACTCGAGCCGCGGAACAACCGCTGCCGGCGCCAGGGCGACGAACGCACACCAGCTCCCTATCAGTTTGCAGACAGAAACAGTCGACCCAAAACGGGCCGTCAAGGGAGCGTAAAGAAGGTAAAAGGAAAGTAATGAGGTCGAAGGTCCCGACCCGGACAGGGCTTCAGTAACGAATGAGTGCGCGTTATGCCCGAAAATCGCAGCTTCTGGAGGCATTTAGCGGTTAGCTACAGGGCGTCAGATATCGATTAGGTGACGGCCGGACGCATGCGTACTGGCTCTCGCCCATGACCGAGGGACGGCTATGCCATCCACCGTCAGACCACCGAACCCTCGCGACAGCCGACCGCTCCTGAGAGCCATCGCACTGGCCACCGCGGCCAGCCTCGGAGTTGCCTCACTATCCGCTGAGGCATTGGCCGATCAGACGCCACACCCCCCGGAACCCCGCGGCCAGGCGGCCGTCTCCGCCGAGACGACGGCCCTGGCGAAGGCCCGCGCCAGCGGACGCCGGGTCGAGGTGCTCAAGGAGCGGACCGAAACGTCGCAGGTGTTCGCCAACCCGTCCGGCACTTTCACGCATGAGCAGTACTCGCTGCCGGTGCGCGTCCGTAAGGCCGGCCGCTGGGTCCCCATCGACACCGATCTGGCCAAGCGGGCGGACGGCACCGTCGGCCCCAAGGCAGTGCCCGGCGCCATGGCCTTTTCCGGCGGCGGTAGTGCACCGGTGCTGCAACTCGGCTCAGGCGATGAAAAGCTGACCCTTCGGTGGCCGGCCCCGCTGCCCGAGCCTCAGCTCGAAGGTGACACGGCGACGTACCGAGATGTCCTGCCGGACGTGGACCTGAAGATCCGTGCTGGCGTGTCCGGGGCGTCCCAGGTACTGGTCGTGCATACCCCGCAGGCAGCGCAGGACCCCGCCCTCGACCGGCTGCGATTCGCCATGGACACCGGCATCCTTGATGTCACCAAGGACGCCCAGGGCAACCTCGGTATCACCGATGCGCAAGGCAACCAGGTGTTCGCCGCCCCGGCGCCCCGCATGTGGGACTCCTCCGGCCCGGACAGCCCCCGCGCCCAGAACGGTGGCGCACCGACAACATCGCCCAACGACGTCGAATCGGCGAAGGCGTTCTCCCCAGACGACAGTGCCACCCACGCCACCATGGGCACCCGCCTCACCGAGGACGCCCTGGAGATCACCCCGGATCAGGGGATGCTGCACTCCCCGAAGACCGACTTCCCGGTCTTCATCGACCCCTGGTGGTCAGGCGGACGACAGCACTGGGCCCGCGTCGACAAGCGGTTCCCGACCACGACGTACTGGGACAAAAACGAGTCCGACTCCATGGGGCTCAAGAACATCATGCGCATTGGGCATGAGAACGAGACCGGAGGCACCAGCCGCGGCTTCTGGCAGATGGACGCCAAGGGCCTGCACGGCAAGACCGTCATCAAGTCGACCTACCGCATCGACCTGAAGTACTCATGGTCGTGCAGCGCACGACCGGTCGAACTGTGGTGGACCAACGCGATTGCCTCCACCACCACCTGGAACAAGCAGCCCACCTGGCGCCAGAAGCTCGGCAGCATCAACACCGCCAAGGGCTGGAGCAGCAAGGACTGTCCGGCCGGTGGCATCGAATACAACATCACCGACTTTGTCCGCGACCACGTCGTCAAGGAGAAGTGGAACACCGTCACCTTCGGCATGCGCTCCACCAGCGAGACCGACGTCTACGGCTGGAAGAAGTTCGACAACAATCCGGCCTTCAGCACCGAATACACCACACCCCCCAACGTTCCCACGGACATGGCCACCGATCCGGCCATGCCCTGCACCACCAAGGCGCCCTACGCCGTGCTGGGCAAGGCGACCGGGGTCACGCTGAAGGCGAAGGTAAGCGATCCCGACGGCGGCAAGGTCACGGGTCGCTTCCAGATGCACCGCAACAGCGACAACGTCCTCATCGTCAACCAGCCCATCGAGGTGACCAGCGGCTCGATCGCCTCCCATCACGTCCCGGCCGCGACCATCCCGGATGGCAGCTATCGCTGGGCGGTGCGTGCCGAGGACGGACATGCCGTTTCGGCCTTCACGGTCTCCTGCTACTTCACTGTCGACACCACCGCGCCGAAGAAGCCCCAACTGACGCAGGACAAGAAGCTCCACCAGATGGCGTTCACCCCGGACGGGGACAAGGATGTCGTCGCCTACCGCTACGGGTTCGACCAGGACCAGCCCACCATGCGTACCAACGCCGAACCCGACGGCACCCTGAAGGTCGCCATTCCGGCCGATCTCGAGGACACCTTCCGGCACACGCTGAAGGTGTACGCGATCGATGGAGCCGGGAACCAGTCGCCCGTCTCGGAACTGAGCTTCGTCTTCGACAACAACAAGATCGCGCCCGGGCTCTCCTACACGGCCCGGCACATCGAAGCCGAGAGCCTGCTGCCCGCCAAGAACGCCAGCGCCACCGTCCGCAAGCAGGTCAACAGTTGCTGCGGTGTGAGCTGGTCCGGCGGCGCCCAGGTGCTCTTCGACAACCACACGACGGGTGGCAAGTACACCCTGGACTTCGACGTACCAGCCACCGGCCGCTACGGCATCGCTGTCCGGGACACTGTCGCCCCCGCCTACGGAATCGTCTCGTACGCTGTCGACGGCAAGAAGGTCGGCAGCAACCTGGACGAGTACGGCACCAAGGTCGCCCCGCGCGCCCTCACCCAGCTCGGAGCCCTGGACCTCGCACCCGGCAACCACAGCCTGACCATGACGGTCGTGGGCAAGAACGCCTCCTCCGCCAGCTACCAGGCCGGCATCGACTACATCCAGCTCACCCCACAGCTAGACCCGGAGGCCGAGCATCTGACTCTTGCCCCCGACCACACAGCACCCGTCCACCGGCAGCAGGACCACCCCGGAATGCACTGGTCCGCCGGCGCCCAATCCCGCTTCGACGCGACCAAGAACGGCGACCACTTCACCCTCAAGTTCGATGTCCCCGAGGACGGCTGGTACTCCCTGGGCACTCAGCAGACGGTCGCCGCCGACTACGGCACCGTCTCCTACAAGCTCGACGGTTCCGAGGTCGGCGAGAGGTTCGACGGGTACAGCGCCGTCACCACGACCAAGCCTGTCGCCCTGGACGTCCATGAACTCACCAAGGGCACCCACTCTCTGACCTTCACGATCAGCGGCAAGAACGCCGCATCCAGCGGCCACAAAGCCGGCGTCGACATCGTCAAGGTACTGCCCGAGCTGGGCACGTACGAGTCCGAACTCACCGCGGTCAAGTCTCCCGTCGACGCCCCCATGCAGTACAACTGCTGCGGCGTCGCCTGGTCCGGCGACCACCAGTCAGTAGTCCGGCACATCCAGATCGGGAACGAGGTCGACTACGCCTTCACCGTTCCCATGGACGCTACGTACTCATTCAACGCGGTCACGACCCGCGCGCCCGAGTTCGGAGGCGTCACCTACGCAATCGACGGCAAGACCGTCGGCGCACGCTTCGACGCCTACGGCCCCAAGGTGACCACCGCACCCGTCAACCTCGGAGCCCACGAACTCACGGCCGGAATGCACACCCTCACCGTCAAGATGACCGACACCCACCACCCCGCCGCCTGGCACGGCTTCGGGGTAGACGCACTGCACATCTACACACCTGACGACTTCAAGACCGTCAGGCACTAAGCACCATCGATGCCCCTGGCCACACCCTTACGGGTGTGGCCAGGGGCACTTCTTAGCCGTCGCCGACAACGGCCGTTCGCGCTCCCCCGGTCCAGCCTGGGACGCCTACTTCCGCTTCCGGCGGCTGCTGATTAGCGCCATACAACGAGCACCCGCAGACGGCCGGTCCCGCCTCCAGTATCTCCCACGCCTGCGTGCTGGTCGCTGTTCGGTCGACATCGGTCACGTCCACCCACAGGGCCCCGTCGCCATCGGCGACCAAAGCCTGCAGGCATCGCAGCGCGGCGGGGGAGAGTCCGTGGCTCACAGTGGCCTCCTCGGAATTGGGAAGGGGCACTTACCGGTGCCACCCGTCGAGCGACACCTCTGGTCCGCGACCATTGAGGTAGTGCTGTCAACTGTCTTCACAGGTCAGCAAGTTGGGCGCCTGTAAGGCATGTATGAGTGAGACCTGCGCGGCGGCTACCGTGGAGGTGCTCGATCGTCGTGGCGAGAACGGGGAGGGGCAGCCGGGCTCTCACGGACCCGACTGAATCTGTCCGGCCTGCTGACATCGAAGAGCCGGCCTGGGGCGCGTACAACGAGGGCCGGCCCGCCTGCAACTGACCACGGACGGACGGCCCACCCGGCCATCACCACTGCCCGTGCCTGGAAGAAACACCCCCAATCCCGCCCGATGCCCGTGATCAGAATTCACGCGGTGGATCGAGGCTGAGCTCCGACTGGAGGTCGGGTCGATCTTTAGAGCCGAGCAGTTGAATTAGCGCGATCGCGATCGGAAGAATCAACGTTGTCGCACTGCGCGCGAGCAGGGCAACGGCACCGGCCGGGCCGGCCCCCACCACGGCAAGATCGAACTTACCCTCGTCGGCCATGCACCTCAGCATTCCGGCGAGGACCGTGCGTGCTCCAGGAGAGAAATCAGGTCCATGGGTCGCAACCAGCGATAATGCCACCGATCGCTGCACCGATCACGGCGCCGGCCTGTCCGTCAGCGGACGCCCACCAGGGTGCGTTTGGAGCCCACTCGATCTTGTCTGTTGTGTTGGTCAGTGCTTCGAGCCAGGCCCGCTGCTTGTCGCTCAAGTTGGCCGCGATGATGCTCCAGTCGAATCCGGGGTGGACCGCGCTGGCATAGGCTTCGCACTTACCGCCGCGTTGAGGCTTGGGGCCGCCAGCAAGCGGCGAACCATTGATCGTGAAAGCGGTGTAGACATGCTTGTTGGGGCCAAAGGAGCTTCCCTCGGCGTAGTGGCTCTGCCCTGCAGGCACATGGAATCTGTTGTCGTTCTGGTCTCGGGCGGAGACGGAAACGTTGGCGGTCGTGACGGTGTACTTGTTGGAGCCCACGGTCGGAAGATTCCAGTTGATCTTCACCTCCTTGCCGCTGCTACTCCGGTACGTCACCGAACCCTCCGGCCCAGTGAACAGTGTGTCGGAGCGAACCTGCAAGATGCCGACTTTCCCGGGCTCGATCTCGTCCGGGGCGTCGATATTGACGTGCTCCTTCTCATTGAAGGACTTCCGCACGTAGGTTTCGGCCGACTCGTTGTAGATGAGCGACTCAAAGGTGCCATCCGCCCCCGGAGCCCCCTCGATCCCCAGTCGCGCGCCGGGTGAGTACTCCCACATCGTGGGGCGATCCTTGATCATGAACTTCTGGTTGGCTCCGCCGGTCTTAGGCAAGAGTTCGAGCTTGGTTCCGTTGGCCATGCTGTTATCAGGAACGGTGAGCACTCTGCCTGTCTGGTCGTTGCTTTCCACGGTATAGGTATCACCCCCAAGGGATGTCAACTTGAATTGACCCCATTCGGAGCAGGTTCCTGCGTAGACATCAGAAGCGTTACTGAAATACTTTATGCAGCCGTCATTTTCCTTCGACTTGAACTGCACTCCATTCCCGGTGCGCTCTACCTTCCAGGCCTGATTATCTCCGCCTGTGGCTTCGAATTGAATTACATTGCGGCTGTCACCGAGAGGGTTCGGCGCCATATCTACGACCTTGCCGCTATGGATAGCCGTCATCGTCAGATTCTTGCCGAACTCGGGAAGCGAGGGAGTTACATCAATATCGAACTGAAACACATGCTCTTTCCAGTCGGCATCTTTCCTCATCGCCAGGAGGCCGGTGGCATCGTTCCATAGCATTAGTGACTCGCTATCACCCCGGGCGACATTTTTGATGCGGAACTTCCCGTCTTTATCATTCGCGATCTTCCATTGCTGCTTGGCGTCGCCACTGTCGCAAGTAGCGTGGTGCAGCGAGCGGCCAGTGCCATCTAGTTCCTGGTCATAAGTGAGACATCTACCCTCGACCTCGAGCAACACGCTGCCACCAGGCGCGGCAAGAGGGGTCCACTGCTGGTTGACGCCGCCATGGCCGGCATGCAGTGCGACTCGATCAGGCATTTTGTCGAGAACTCGCCCGTCCGCATTGTGCTTGATTCGGAGCGGCATCCCAATGAAGTCCTGTTGGGTTGCCGCAGGTGAAGCCGACGACTGTGAACTCGATGCCGTAAAGGCCGAGGCCTCACTTACAGCCGAGCCGGCTGCGATCAGGCTGGCAAGGACCGCCAATGCTGCGCGCCTTGCATATGGAGCCATGGCGATCATGGCATCTCCTTCTGTAGCTACTGGGTCGCGCGCTCTCGAATTTCGGCACACGTCTGCTCTGTCCGACCCTTGAATCAATAAAATATGGTCAAGCTTTCGCAAAGCAGGTCCAAAGCATGCAGGTTTTTGGGCGTCAAAATCCCGGGCCAAAAGGCCTGTTTTGAACAGGGGCAAAGGTCCCTCCAGTCGATCAGATTGACAGGGTGGGGCGCGAGTGTTAGCCTTGACCATTAATGAGTCCTCGTCAGTTCGCTGATGGGGACTCTGCGTTTGTGTGGTGCGGTCCTTTCGGGGTCGGGGCAGGTTGAGGGCCCGGCTCTCGCGTCTGTCGGGATGATCGAAGTGGCTGGTCAGCCGGAGTTCGGCAGGGCTTGGATCCGGTCGATTGCCTGGGTGATGACGTCGGTCCAGGGCCATTGGGTGGGCAGGCGGAGCCAGCGGCGGCGGCCGGTGTTCACGAGTTGCGCGGCGGCGGAGAACAGTCGCAGGCGGAGCCGTTTGGGTTCCCAGCGGCGGGTGTCGCCGGTCAGGGCGAGCATCGGCATCCAGGCGAGGATGTCGAGGGCGAGGGAGACGATCTCGAGCCAGATGATCTGGTTCTGCGCGGTGTCGTGCAGGGGAAGGTTGCGCAGGCCGGTGTCGCGGGCATTGCGGATGCGGTCCTCGCAGCGGGCTCGCCGGCGGTGACGCAGTTCCAACTCGGCGAGCTGGCCGCCTTTGGTGTTGGTGGCGAAGCAGGTCAGCCCTAGTCCGTCGAGGTCGGTGAAACGCAACTGCGCGCCGGGGCGCGGCCGTTCCTTGCGGACGATCAGCCGCATCCCCTTGGGCCAGGTGGTCAGGTCGGGCATGTCGGTGATCTCCGGGACCCAGGCACCGGGCCGTTCGGTGCCGCCCGCGTCGTAGGCCGGCGTCCACGCCCGCTTGGGGATCTTCAGCACGGCCTGGTGGAGGGCGTCGGTGATGGTCATTCCAACGGAATACGACAGCCACCGGCCCGACTTGGAGAGCCAGTCAAGGAAGGCGTGGGTGCCGCCGGCGGAGTCGGTGCGGATCAGCGCCTGCCGCCCTCGCCGCGAGGCTTTGGGCAGTTGGGCCAGGGGAGCCCGGTGGCTTCGATGTGGTCGCTCGCGGTGTTGGAGCCCGCGTTGCCCGGCCGCAACAGGGCGGCCACCGGCTCCCCGGAACCGTCCTGGCCGTGGTCGACGAAGGCGAGCAGGGGGTGATGGCCGAAGGTCTTCTTCCAGGTCGCGGTGGCGTCCTGTTTCTCGGAGTGCGCGAGCACCAGCACCCCGTCGATGTCCACGATCACCGATCCGTAGAGCTCGGCCGATACCGTGGGCGTCGATCGTCCGAGGCGGGTACAGGGAGGGGGCGGCAGTGTCGCTCACGGAGCCAACCGGGTGGGCGGACCTGTTCACGCGAGATGTCGACGGACAGGCAGTGCAGTTTGTGAGACCTGCTGATGTCGATGGCCCGGCGTGGGCCGCGTACGCCGGGGACCGGTTCCTCGGCATGGTCTACGCGGAGCCCAGTCGTGGCGGGCCGCTGTGGCGGGCCGGCTCGGCCGCCGAGCGGCACCCTCGGCTCGAGGACGCGATACGGGCTCTGCAGGTCACATCTGGTTGAAATGAAGCGGCCGGGCCCGTGTTGGGCCCGGCCGGTTTGGCGATGAATAGGGTCAAGGTGAAGCGGGGCGCCCCTCCTACGCCGGGGGGGGTGCCCCTATCTCTTTCGTCAAGGGGCGGGGCGGTTGTTCTGTCGTAGTTCAGGCGGTTTGGGGGATGGTGTGGGATTGGAAGAAGGTGCCGTCGCGGAGCATCGCGAAGAGCACGTCGACGCGGCGGCGGGCGAGACACATCAGGGCCTGCTTGTGGCGTTTCCCTTCGGTTTTCTTCCGTTCGTAGTAGGCCCTGGATGCCGGGTCGGAGAGCGAGGCGAACGCGGCGAGGAAGAAGGCCCGTTTCAGGTGCTTGTTGCCTCGGCGGGACGGGCTTTCGCCTCGGATCGAGGATCCGGATCTGCGGGTGACGGGGGCGAGCCCAGCGTAGGCGGCGAGGTGTCCGGCGGTGGGGAATGCGGTTCCGTCACCGACGTCGATGAGGATCCTTGCTCCGGTCCTGGAGTTCCGCGACGGTCTCGTCCGTCAGCTCGATGGAGCGGAGCGTGTGCGGCATGGTCCGGGCGGCGTCCGCGATGATCGCCGCATCGCGGGCGTCGGTCTTGCCCTCGCCCGGATAGAGGTCCGCAATCCGCCGCATCGTCAGACCCGGCAGATAGGCGACCTCGCAGCCCGCATCGCGGGCAACCGCCAGCGGCAGAGCCCCGATCGAGGCAGGCTGGTCGACCACCACGAGCATCCGGCCGTACTTCTTGGTGAGCTTGCCGAGCATGGCCCGCATCTTCGGCTCGCTGTTCGACAGCGGCTTGTCGACCACGTTCTTGCCGTCCGGGGTGAGGCCGGTGGCGTGGTGTTCGCCCTTGCCGACGTCCAGGCCGAGGAAAACGGCCACGTCGCGGGTGTCGATCACGTACTTCCTCCGATGAGGGTCTTGCGTTCCCGGCCAAGGCACGGCACCGACATTCGGCAACCACGTTACGAAGAGCGTTGCCAGCTGACCGGCGCTCTTGCCCCTATTAGCGATCTACCGGCGCCTTCCGGCCCGGTGACACCCCCCGGGTCATGGTCGACAGGGGGACATAGTCATGCCGGGCCAGAAGGCCGGGAGCCCCAAGATCATCGGGGCCGTCTAAAAGGTAACTCGGGGGCGGCCCGCGATCTGGTTGGTGAACGAGGTCCAGGCGGCCAGGGGGAAGCTGAGGTGCGGGCCGCCTTCCGTGTTCTGCTTGGAGTCGCGGACGTGGACGGTGTCGGGCTGAGGGCACGTTTCAACGCATTCGGTGCCCTGCTCGCTGCTGTATGAGGACTTGAACCACTCGCCGTACGGGCGGCCGGTGTCGGTGTGCGTGTTGATGGTGATCAGACCTCTCGTGCGAATCGTTCCAGTAGAGCCGGGGTCTCGTGGTCGGGCAGAGTCCCGCCGGCGAGGAAGTCGAGACGGCGGCCGAACTGCTTGACCACCTTCGGCTTCGACACCACCTGCACCGCGGAGGAGACGGTGCTCATGGACACGACCGGACCGGGCAGGTCCTTGCGGTCGAAGTCCAGGACCGTGAAGCCTCCCGAGGTCACCCGGTAGGCGGGGGCCGAGAAGGGGATGACCCGCACGGTCACGTTCGGGAGCCGGGCCAGCTCGGCGATCTGCCGGTACTGGTCCCGCATGATCTCGGCATTGCCGACCACGTTCCGCAGCGCCGACTCGTCCATCAGGCAGAACAGTTCGGCACCTGCTTCCGTGATCAGTTTCTTGCGTTTCGCTCGGACCTCCACCGAGCCGTCGATGAAGTCGGTGTTGGTCTCGTCTGCGCCCTTCGCCGACTCCATCAACGCGCGGGGCCCTGCTCGCAAAGCTCCACCGTGATCTGCTCGCGCTCGATGCCGAGTACCGCATCGAATCGTTCGGCACGAAGTTCGGCGGCCTACGCGTCACCGCCTGCGACCGCTTCCAGGACGGCGAGTTCGACGGAGAGTTCGCCGACCGGGCCACCGCCCTGACCGACGCGGCCGAGACCGCCTCCGAGCACACCTGCGAAACCTGCGGCGGCCCGGGCCGCATCCGCCTTGACGGCGACCTGGCCTGGATGCAGGCCAGTTGCGATACCTGCCGTACTCCCAGATCACCGTCGGCCGCCCCGGCCGGCCACACGGCCGAGTAGCGGGACCTCAGCGGTCCAGGGCCTTGATTCCCGTCTCCAGGGCCTTCTGCGCTCCGCTGTTGAGACTGCCGGGGGCGCCGATGCGGCCCAGGGCGTCCCACTGTGCGGGGGTGACGAGGGCGTGGACCTTGACGTCGTCCAGCGGGCCGACGGAGCCGTCCGGCCGCTTGCCGAACTCGGTGGTGCGGCCCTGCCACATCTCGGCGAGCTGATCGAGCACCCGCTCACGCCACTCGTCGGGCAGCGGGCCGCCCTGCTCAGCCGCGGCCAGGGCGATGACCTCGGTGGCGGCCGAGGCGGGCAGGGCGCCCAGGTCCCGCACGATCAGCGCCAGGCGCTTGGCGAGCCCGTCCTGAGTGGCCGCGTAGTCGTCGCCGCTGCGGTAGAGCATGTCGTACACCGGCCGTCGCATCTCATCGCTCACGCAGTTGGCCGCGATCTCCTCGACGGGCCGCTTGCGGATCTCGGCGCCACGGCGGAGTCTCTGCGCCGCCTGGCCGCTCACACGGACCGTGATGATTGTAGATAGCCCGGTCGTCGCCGGAGCTGTCGCTGCACGGGGGCTCAGTGTCCATGGGGACCGACGGTAGTACGCGCCTGCGTCCCGGCGGGCCACCTTCCCGATGCCCGGCACCAGGCGGGGAAACAAGGGCAAGCCTGTCCCTCGTGCAGGTGTCAGTGACCTGCCTTCCTGGTGCGGCGAAGCCGCACCAGGAAGGCCCGATGCGTCAACTCGGCGCCACTGAAGACGAGTTAAGGCGTCAACGCATCGCGTTCATTTGATTACACTGCGCGGCCGTCGAACTGACTGCGATGGGACATCCGTATGAGCTACACAGACCAGGACGTGCGCGAAGGGCGGCGGCTGATGAACGAGGGCTGCCAGAACCGCCTCGGCATCGGCGACAAGCTGTTGGGCGTCACGGCCCCGGGCGGCCCCGAGGGCACCTTGGACCAGTACTGCGACGAGATCAGCCTGAGCCCGCGCACAGCCCGCGACTACCGGCACACCGCCCGCATGTGCACGCCTCCGGTGAGGCAGGTCGTGGCCGACAGCGGTGTCCACGTCAGCTACAGCGCGCTTCGCGAAGGCGCCCGTCTGGCTCCCTCCGGAAAGCCGTACGACGAGGGCTACAACACCCTGCGCTCGATGCTGCAGGAGGCGAGCGAGGCCGGCACCGACCGGATCAGCGCTGCTTCGTACCGCCGTGCGCTGGGTCTGGGGCCGACGCTGCAGGATCTGTCCGACCCCGCCAGCACCATGAACGTGGCCCAGTACCTGGGCTCGTTGCCTCCCCTGGAGCGCGACAAGGTGCTGCGGGAACTGGTGGAAGAGGACGACGCCTTCCGTGACGCGGTGAAACGGGTCATGGACGACAAGCGCCGCCGCGACCGCGAGGGCCGCATCGACCGCGATGGGGACAAGCCGAGCAAGTCCCAGGCCCTGGCCCGGGAACTGGTGCGGCTGAGCGACCAGATCACCGCCCTCATGCACCGATACCCGCCGTCCACCGTCCTGGACTTCACCGACGCCCAGACGGCCGCCTGCATGCAAGCGCTCGGGACTGCAGAAGTCCTCGTCAAGTGGATCGGGGTCAGGGTCAAGGACGACGCGACCACCGTCGCCGGCGGCCAGCAGGCCGCCACCCCGGATCTGGTGGGCGTGTGATGGACCCGGCTGAGGACGACGGCGAGGACCGTCTCAACGCTGACATCGAGGAGTTCGCCGCCCATGACCGCAAGGGCGGCTGGGCCCGAGCCCTTCTGATCGCCCGCCGCGTCGAGCCCGACGAGAACAACGGGGTTGGATTCGGACAGGAGTCCACGAAGCGTTTCGGCCGAAACACTTTCCGGCGCATCAGCGCTCGGGAATTCGCCCGCCGGTCGGGAAGTACCGCCAAGCGGATCATGGCCTTCCACGAGGCATGGAAGCGTGCGACCGCGGATGGCATCGTTCCCGCGTTCCACAAGCTGACCCCGGGGCTTGAGGTAGAGCTGCCCGATGAGGAGGAGACCCCCTTCTTCGGCGAGCATGGCTACTACCGCAGTTACGAAGCCCGGATGAACAGCGGCGAGCGGCGGAAGTCGATCGAGCAGGAGGCCGAACGAGCGGGGATCTCCCCGACTACCGCGGTCCATGTGGCTCAGCAGCCGAAGGCACTCAAGACCGCGATCCTGGCCGACGAAACCGCCCGGACCACTGCCGAGGAAGCCCTTGCGGAGTTCAAGCGGCGTCAGGCACGCGCGGACACCGAAGACCATGCGGCCGCCAGACAGGCGGCCGAGGAAGCCGACCGCGAGTACGACGGGGGGGAAGAATCCCCGGACCGCCAGGCCCAGGACGCGGAGGCCGTGGCGGTTCAGCGGGCGGTCCTCGCCACGTCGAGGCAGGCGGCCGAGCCGGACGTGGCCCTGCAGGTGTTCACCGAGATGACCGAAGTCCGCCTGGCCACGCTGCGGGCGCTGTCGCTGCTGCAGCGCCACCAGGTGCACTTCACCGGGGAGCGGAGCCGGGCCATCACCGACCTGTGTGCCGCCTCGGAAGCGGCCATCGCCTTCATCCGTGACCTGACCGCCGGACCCTATACCGCGCTGAACGACGACGCCTTGCAAGCGTTCCTGGACGAGAGTGAGAAGAAGCTTCGGTGAGTCCCAAGCACGACAGTGACGCCCCCACCCGGGGAGTGCAGGACGCCATCGACGTCCTGCTGTGGCTGAAGCACAACCCCGGCCGTGAACTGTCCTACGCGGACATCTCCAGAGGTACCGGCATCCCCGACGGCCGCCTGCGTCGGGCGGTGCCCAAAGCCCGGATCGCCGCCCACGAACTCGGCGACCGCCTGGAACAGTTCATGTACTCCCGTGACCCGCTTCGACGCGGGGCAATGGTGACGCGTTTCCACCGGTCCGGCCAGGGCGACGAATACGGCGCACTGGACGCGCTGCTTGCCTGCCGCAGGACCGTCACCAAGATGAGCGACATGCGCCGTGCCTGCATCTTCGAGGCCAGCAATCCCAACAGCATCGACGCTGAAGCCTTCGGGCAGATGGCTCAGGCCGCTGAGGGCAGCATGCGGACCATCAGCGGAGTCGAGCGACTGGGCACGAAGGTCGTCCAGACGGAGGGGACCAACCGGCGTCTGGCGAAACGGATCGCGGAACTGGAGACCCAGATCGCTGAGATGACCGTGGAGACGCCGGCCGCATCGGCGCCCACCACGTCGGCCTCAACCGCGTCCGGTTGACCTGGCCAACGATGTGCCTGCGGCCCGGCGGCTGATGCCACCGGGCCGCACTCTGTTTCACGTCGCCTCAGACGCGGTTGATCTGCTTGAGCATCCGCTTGCCCGCTTCACGGGCAGCGGCCAGATCGTCCTCGGCCTCGGCGAGCCTGGCCTTGAGATCGTCGCGGTCGGCGCGTATCTCGTCGCGTTCCACAGCGAGCCGTTCCACAGCCGTCAGGAGCTCGTTGACCCGCTCGGTCAGCTCCTTGGTCCCGGCCTGGTCGAGCTGGGCGCCCAGCGAGCGCTGGATGGCCTTCTTGAGGCGGTCACGCTCCTCGCGCAGGGCCTTGTTCTCCTCGCGGATCAGAGCCAGGTCGGTGGCCAGGCTCGCCGCGGAAGGCTCCCGGCCGGCCTGCTTGGTGCGGCGTTCGGACTTGGTCTGGCTCTTCATGGCGGCCTCGACGTGCTCGCGCACGCCCTCGGCGTAGACGAGCCACCTGGACACCCCGGCCGTGCGGGCGACGGAGTTGAAGCTGACTGTCTCGCCCCCGGCCTTCATGGCATCCAGGGTGGCCAGCACCTTGGCTCGCTTGGTCTGGCTGTCCTTCTTCCGGCTCTGGCGCAGGACGTCGCCGGAGGTGCGAGGTTCCTTGCTCATGCCGTGCTCCCGTCGCGTTGGCCGGGAAAGCCCGGCATGCCCAGGGGCACGGCGGAGCCGTGCCCCTGGGCGGCCCGCACCTTGCGCAGGACCGCCGAGGCCTCCTCGACTTGTCCGCGCTCTTCGGGGCCCATGGCCTCCAGCAGCTTGCGCATCGTGGCGGCGGTCCCCTTGAACGCCGCGATCTGGTCGTCCAGGTTCTTCACGACGAACTCGTCCACTTCCATCATGACCGCCGTCTCCTTGTCGGCCTTCAGCTTGCGGACGTGGTCCTCGATGGCCGGCAGATACGACGGATCAGGCCGGTAGAAGGGGCATGCGGCGCACTGGAAGCGGATCGGGCATGCCTTCCCGCCCGCCTTGACGTTGGACGGTTCGGTACAGTTGCCGAACGGCACCGCCACCGAGCGTGCCTCGTATGCGGTCGCCGACGCCATCGGCGCGGACCTGCCCCTGCGGTCCACGGTACGCAGGCGCATCACGTTGACCGCCTCCCGCTTCCGCTTGTGACTGATCCGGTAGTAACGCTGGGTAGTTTGTGCCGATTTGTGATCCATGAGTTCCTGCAGCACCTCGATCCGCACCCCGGCGTCCGCGTACCGCTGGCAGAACGAGTGCCGGAACGCGTACGGGTAGATCAAGCCGCGGTCGAACGGCACCCGGTTGCCGTCCCGGCCGAACTCCTCGGACAGCAGGACCGGGATGCTGTCGGCCCACTTGCGGATCATCGCCGAGATCTGTTCGGGCAGCAGGTGACGGAGCTTGCCGTTCCCCCCGGCAGGCGGGAACAGGAAGTCCTCGCTGCCCGTGGGCAGGTCGAGCGTGTCGCGCACGTCCAGCCAGGTACGGACGGTCGATACGGTGTCACGCTCGATCTCGAGTCGCCGGTTCAGGCGACGGCCCTTGCGGTTGTCCCAGACCAACAGCCATTCACCGCCGACGTATTCGAGGCAGTCGGTCCGCAGCTCGGCGATCTCGTACGGGCGCCGTCCGGTGTCCCGCAGCAGCTCGTAAACCGCGCGGAACATCGCCTGGACCTGCGCGGGCGTCATCTTCCCGTGGGTGACCCCTTCACCCAGGAGGTCGGCGTGGTCGTCGAGTTGGTCGATGACGGACTCGGGCAGGGCCTTGCCGACATCGTCCTCGTCGACCTCCTCGGCCTTGATGACGTGGCTGGAGTGCCGCGCGAAGCTCGCGGACATGCCGTCCAGGTGCCCCGCGGCCCGGTTGTAGTCGAGGATCTTGAAGAAGAACGACAGCAGAGTGCCGCGCTGCTTGCTCGACATGGGCTTGCCGTCCAGCTTGGGCAGCACGCGGAAGGTGTCGACCACGGCGTTCATGTCGGCGAACACCAGCCTGGCCGGGTCCATGCCGCCGCCGGGCCTCAGATCGAGGGCCCGGCCCACGACCTCGCACACCCGCAGGCCCCGCCGGACCTCGGTGGTGTTCGGCTTGGTCTCGGCGATCCAGGTGACCAGGATCTGCCGCAGCCAGGGCTGGCGGAGCCTCGTCAGGTCCAGGCCGATCGAGCGCTGGGTGGTGCCTCCCCGCGTGCTCTTGACGCCGAGTTCGGCCAGGTCGAGCACGTCCCTGCTGGTCGGGTCGACGCCCTCGAAGCGGTCGTATGCCAAGCGCAGGATGCGGTGCGTCTCGCGGATCAGGGCATCCACGTTCGCCTGCGTTCCGGCCGGCAACTGCGCAGGTGTCGCGGTGGCGATCGAGTCGGTCTTCTCGGCGAGATGGGAGACCGCCTGCCGCACGGCTGCCGGGTCGATCTTCTGGCCGCGTTCGTCACGCTGCTGCAGCGCGTACAGCATCTCCAGACGGGCCACCGGATGCAGCGGGGCCAGGGAGAACTGGTGGACGTTCATGAACGGCGCCTGCTGATCCAGCCACACAGCTGACGGCGCGGACCGCGGCCCTCGGGCGGTGGCCTTCTTCCAGCGGCCCTGGTGTATGCCGCACAGCCCGAAGGCGGCCCGAGCGTCGTAGCGGCAGCCCGCGACGAGGCAGGACGGCGACGGCGGATACGGCGTCTGCCGCTCGACCCATGCCTCGAGCTCGGAGCCGGAATCACGCTGCAGATCCTTCTGCCGCAGCGAGCCGTGCGCGTTGCACAGGCCCCACAGGAGCGAATCCCGCGGGCACCGGGCGACACGGCATTCGGCCCGCTCGCCGGAAATCACCCGATTACGGTCGGGTACGTGGGCGGCCTTGAACTCCTTCAGCCCCACCTCGCCCGCACGGTGGGCTTTCTCGCAGCTGGCGCAGAGCCCGCGCCGGATACGGGTGAGCGCGTCGCAGGCAGCCACATCGCAGCGGTAGACGGCCGTGCCCGCGTGATGGACATCGCCGGTGAACAGGCGGGCCTCGCCGTCCCATTCGCCCGCCCGCCAGCCCGGTTCCATCCGCTCTTGCAGCCACGCGGTCCACTCGGTGAGGATCTTCGGCGGCAAAACGCTCGCCGCCTGGCCGGCGTCCCGCCGTACCTGGTGGAGCGGGACGACATTGCCGGACACCGTCACGTGCGGGCTTCCTTCCTCTTGGCGGCCACCAGCTTCACGGCGTCGCGCTTGTCCTGGTCAGTTGCGTGTGTAGGGGTCCATCGACGACGGCGACTGGTGCCCAGCCATGTTCTGGGCCACGTCGCGGTCCACCCCTGACCGAAGCCACCGGGTGATCGCCGAGTGCCGCAGCATGTGCGGCCGGGCACGAAAGCCAGCGCGGGCTGCGAGCCGCTTGAACAGCTCATACGTGCTCGGGTACTTCATCGGCTCGCCCAGCGGGGCACGGAACAGGTTCACGAACACCATGTCGCAGCCCTCCGCCTCCTCCACCGCATCGCGCTCAAAGCGGTAGGCGGCGTACAACTCCACCGTCTGAGCCTCCACCGGAATCCACCGCGGATAGTGCGACTTGGCATACGCGTTGTTGCTGTTCAGACGCCGCCGCACATGCACATGCGGGCCCTCAACGCGGCAGCCCAGCAAGGTCGAATCGGGCAGGAAATGCATGTCCTCGCGGCGCAGCCCCAGGCCCTCACCGATGCGCATTCCGGTGACCGCCAGCAGAGCCACCAGAAAACGGTCGCGGGCGTGCGTCGTGCAGTCGAGAACCTTCTCGATCTGATCGTCGGACAGCCACTCGTAACCCGGCACCGCGACGCGGTACTTGATCCTGCGGGCCTTGATCGTGCGGTGCTGGCCGTCCTCGCCCGGATCGAACCCGGATGGCGCATAGTGCAGGAACTTCGGCTGCACGAGCTGACTCACCACGGTCTGCGGCACCCAGCCCTGAAGCGCGGACCAGGTCAGGAACTCCCCGACCGAGCCCATGATCTTGTTGGCCGTGCCCTTGTCACGAAAGCGCGGCTCGAGGTTCGGGCGGCGCCCCTTCGGCGGCAGCGGCTCGTCTACCAACCACCGCATCATCGCCATCAGTTGGGCCAGGCTCGGCCGCGTCCAGTCGACCCCGTTCTCGGCGCAGTGCGACAGGTAAAGGGCGATCCGGCCCGCGTACGTGCGCTGGGTGTTGTAGGCCCGGCCGCCACCCTTGAGTCCCGCCAACCACGCGCACGCTTCGGAGTGCAGCTCGAAAGACTCGTCGACCACGACCCACTGCGTAGAGCCATCCCCCGATATGGCCCGCTCAGCCCGGTAGTGCCGGTACAAGACAGCAGACGTAGCCAACGTGCCTAACACCCCTTGGATACCAGTAAGGCAAGTACAGAACTACCCTACTTGCCTTACATGCCTGACGTCATTCAGGAGCCCAAGATAACCATTGAGGTAGCGGTGGAGGGCGCTGGCAGTGGTGTCTACGAAGTCCTCGGGGATAGCGTCGGCGACGACCCACTGGACCTGGGAGTGCTTACGTGGCTCGCGGTTCTCGGGCTCGCCGGTCCGTTCGCGAGCGGCGAAGACGACGGTGAGGAAGCCGTTGAGTGCCTCAACTCCCCAGGCGCCATGGATGATGTGAGCGACGTTCAGGACATCAAGGTTGGGGACGGTGCGGTAACAGTCGCAGGCAAAAGAAGGAGGTCCTCCGTTCCCGGTGTCGGGACGGACGCCTTCGATCAGCTTGGGAACTCTCTGCCGCACGCACCCACTTGCGCAGCGACTCGGTGTTGCCCCTCAGGTACTTGGCCACCGAGTTGATCGACCGGCCAGTGGAGGCCACCAGTTCGACCGCGTCCCGCCTAACCCCTTCCGAAAACCGCACTGCACCCACCACGACACCTCCGACTCGGATCCCACGATCCGACCCTTAAGAGATGTCCACAAATAGGGGCAAAACCTACAGCTGGGATTTCCCCAGTTCAAGAAGAAACATCCCATCATGTCGACACGTGGCGTGTCCGCGAGGAACTACCAGCGGCAGGCTCGATCATCGCTTGAATGGCGACCCTTTGTTTCCTGTCCTGCCCGTCGGCCCGCACTCTGATGGTCTCGCTCGCCGCTACGTTGCTGCTCTGCAGTCCTTCCTCTGCCTTCGCGGATGAGAGAGACGACCCCCGCAATCGGCTCGGCCGAGCGGCACGAGACGTCGACGCTCTGTACGAGGCAGCAGCCCGCGCCACTGCACAATACGAGAAGGCTGACAGGCTGGCCGCCGTGCAGCACACCAGATCCCGACACCTCGCCCAGGACACTGCTCGTGGGACCGCCCGAATCGCCCTACTGCGTCAGCGGATCGGCGCGACGGCCAGAGAGCAGTACCAGACCGGCGTGCTCGGACCCACTGTCCGGCTGCTGCTCGCGCCATCACCACAGGGCTTCCTCAACAACCTTCAGCTAATCCGGTCCGGGGAACGGAGTGCCCTCGCCACGTACCGCGTGATGCGGGCTGAGGTGTCAAAACTGCGAACCGCGCAACTAAGGGCTGTCCCGTTTAACCATGTGAGCTGGGACGTTGACTGACGGTACGGTCGTTGCGTGGAGTCCGAGAAGGTGCCCCAGTGTCCGCTGCACGGGCCCGGCGAACGTCCTGAAACCCTGGTCGGGCGGCGACTGGTGAGCGTCTTCGCCGCGTGGCATTGGAGCGCAGACGAGGCAGCGGAAGATCCGCTGGACGTGTGGCTGATCGACGACCAAGGCAGCTCCGTGCACATCACCACCGGCTCGGACGGGTGCCTGGTCGTGGAACCCTCAAGCCCGCACGAGGGATACGACATGGACGGCTGGGGGCGCGTCGAGGTAGGTCCGGTTGGTGATCGGACGCCGTTTGCCGCCCGCCTCGGGGAAGACGTCCTGGCGGTGAGAGAAGAGTTCGAGCCCAAGACCGGCCGCATTGCACTCGAGGTCGTCTTCGCCACCGGCCGGGTTCGTTGCGACAGTTGGGCTGGTGACCTCCGCCTTACGGAGTGAGGTTTCGCGTCCAGTTTCACCTGGTCACGATGTGATGATCTTGATGTGGCTGGTGTGATCACGGCGTCCGAGCCGTCCTGGATAACCCCCTTCACCGGGCTGAGCCCGCGCTGCTTCGGCAGGTTGGTGACCGCGCTGCGGCGCGAGGGTGCGGACGCGGTTCGGCGGGGTCGGCCGTGGGGCCTGACGCTGGAGAACCGGGTGCTGCTCGTGACGGCGTACTGGCGCACGAACTTGACGATGCGCCAACTCGCCCCGCTGTTCGGCGTCTCGAAGTCGGCGGCCGACCGGATCATCGGCCATCTCGGCCCGCTTCTCGCGCTGCAGCCCAGGAAGCGGTTCGCGAAGGACGCCGTGCTCATCGTGGACGGCACGCTGGTGCCCACCCGCGATCATGCGGTGGCCGAGCAGTCGAAGAACTATCGCTATTCCACGGCCCATCAGGTCGTCATCGACGCCGATACCCGCCTGGTCGTCGTGGTCGGCCAGCCGCTGCCGGGCAACCGGCACGACGCCCGCGGCTGGGAGGAATCCGGCGCCAAGGCCGCCGTCGGCAACACCATGACCATCGCCGACGGCGGCTACCAGGGCACCGGACTGGTCATCCCGCACCGCCGCCGCAAAGGCGAGGAACTCCCTGCATGGAAAGAGGAACACAACCACGCCCACAAACAGGTCCGCGCCCGCGTCGAGCACACCTTCGCCCGCATGAAGAGCTGGAAGATCCTCCGCGACTGCCGTCTCAAAGGCGACGGCGTCCATCACGCCATGCTCGGCATCGCCCGCCTGCACAACCTCAACCTCGCCGGATAAGCGCAGGGGCGGCACCGCGACCAACCCTGCCCTCCGCCGACTCCAAGATCGTTACGGGACAACCCTTAGCCGCAGCGAGGAATCTGAACGCCTTGAACGCCACTAGGACACGTCAGGCAGTCGCCAAACGTACGGTAGAGGCCCAACTTCAACGCGCTGAAGCACTGTTGACCCGCCTCGAGCGCGAGCAAGCCAGGCTCGATGACCACGCGGCGTTGCTGTCCACAGGAAAGGGCTGCGCCCACGCGAAGCCTTCCCACGCAGCGCGTCGTTCACCGAGTTCATGGGTGGCACCAGTGGCTGCGTATCGACTGTCCGCTCCCTATTCATCTGCTGGCCCTCATTGGAAACGGCGACACACCGGACAGGATTTCGCAGTAGCCGTTGGTACGGTGGTACGAGCCGTGGGGGCAGGCACCGTGATCTCAGCATCCTGCGGTGACGGATTCGGCCACCAGATGCTCATCCAACACGCAGACGGCTACTACTCCCACTACGCGCACCTGTCCATGCTGCACGCGCGAGCCGGCGAGCGCGTCGCAGCCGGACAGCCCATCGCACTGTCTGGCAACTCCGGTAACTCCACAGGTCCGCACCTGCACTTCGAGATCCGCATCACCCCATACCTGGGCTCGGGCATCGACCCCATTCCCTGGCTGCGCCACCACGGAATCACCCTTTAGCTTGGCCTTCATCCGTGTGAGTGTCGGATCGGGGCCTGTCAATTTAACGGCCCTGTCTCATATTCGGGATGCTGTTGGTGATCTTCCCTTGGTCAACTCCCGGACGGGTTGTGAACGACGGTGTAGCGTTCTTCCCGCGCGGTCGTGGTCTGTTCCTCGCGGAGGCGGCCCAGGGCCTCATGCTCGGCTTTGGGAAGCAACGTGAGCTGCCGGTAGCGCGCTGAATGAGTGCACCGTGAGCGAAGCGGGCATGGGATGCAGTCCAGGGCGGAGAACTGGACGCGGATCATGGGGTCACCACGGCGTTGAGTTTCCCGCCAGGGTGGGCTGGTGCGTCCGTTTGGGCAGGTCAACTGGTGGTGCTCCCAGTCGATGTTGAAGTCATCAACGGTGTAGCCGTTGTTGGCGGACTGCCATGTGGTGTCCGTACGAACCGGGCCGAACATCTCCGTGCCGTACGCGCGGGCGGCGACTACTAGCTGGGCGTCCATGCAGGCGGTGTCCACGAGGTGTTCAGCAGGCAAGAGGCCGCGGTTGTCCAGGTCGGCATGGATTCTTGCTGTCACCTCCATGTCCTGAACGGTGGCCGGCGTGGTGACCACCTAAGTGATCAGTGCGGCGTTGTTCGCGTGCACGTTTCGGTGAGGTGGACGTTGTATCCGAGCCACGCTGTCTCGCGCTTGATGCTGCGCCGTGCCTGTAACTCATAGGGCGATTCCACCCGCACCGCAGCCGGCGGGAGCTCCGTGGGGCCCCGCCACCGCAGGCGGCCGCTGCCGTCGGTGCGGTACTGCTGGACCCACACTTGCCCCAGCACCTCCACAGCCCGGATCTGCCGCAGCCACCCCGGAGCTTTCGGCGCGAAGACCGCGCAACAGCCGTATCCCGTCTCGACCGATCGTCTCGGCAAGTGCCGTACGCTCTGTGGACGACGTCTACAGGCGGTACTCCTCAACGCGCTTGGAGCAACGGTCGAACCACTCCGCCTCAACCCGGTGCACCAGCCAGTCGGGCGCCGCCGCGGCCAAGGCGTTCAGCGCCGCGCGCAGTGTTTCACCCACCAGTTCCCGGCGGTTGAGCAGCCGCAACATGGCGAGTACATGAGTGGAGTCCGTCCGAGCCTGGGCACCGTGCTGCGACAACCCCACTGCAGCTGCGGCATCCATCACGGCATGCAACAGCCGCTCCTCCTGTCCACCGGCGAGCAGGCGTGCCCGAAACTCGCTCAACACCGAGAAATCGAAGCCAGGGTCGGTCAGTTCCAGGTTCAGGGCGTACTTCCAGTCGATCCGCCCCCGCACCGCCTCGGCCGCACGGCGATCTGGCAGCCCTTCAACGAACTGCAGCACCGATACCAAAGCAAGCCTCGCCGGTGACCAGGCGGGCTGACCTCGCATGGGGAACAGGCCCGCGAACTCCTCGTCGGCGAACAAATCCCCCAGCTCATCGCGGACGCGCATCGCCAGACTCCCCTTGGGGAACGCAGCCTTCGCGACTCGATCAGTCTCCGACGGCACGTCACCCGCGCTCCTGGGCCGCAACGACATTGTCGACTCCAACCTGTCACGACACCGGCCCCCGAGAAGCCTGTCTCGGGGGGCCGACAACGCTACGCGCCAGGACTTCGCCAACAGGGTCGGTCAACTGGTGAGCTGTTTCTGTTTGTTGTGCCGGGTGCGGGCGCGCTGATCGCCCGGCTGTCGCGTTGGGTGGGCGCCGGGTTTCACGGCTCCGGCGGGGCGGTGCTTCTCGTCGGGACGGAGGTCTGTTGGTCAGTCGGGGGTCGGGAGGGGATTCAGCTCGGCCAGGGCGCTGGTGATGACGTCGGTTCAGGGCCAGTGCCGGTCGAATCTGAGGTGCCTGCGACGGGCGGTGGTGACGAGCTGGGCGGCGGCAGCGAAAAGGCGGAGCCGTAGTAGGCATGGCTCCCAGAGCCGGGTCTTCCCGGGCATCCAGGCGAGCAGGTCGAGCGCGAGCTGGATGATCTCCAGCCAGATCTGGTTTTGGGCAGCGTCGTGGAGAGGCAGGTTGCGCAGGCCGATGGTGCGGGCGATTCGGATGCGGTCTTCGGCACGGGCGCGTCGGCGGAGACGCAGTTCCAGGGCTTCGATCTTCTCGCCGGTGGTGTTGGTGACGGAGCAGGCCAGGCGTAGTCCGTCGGCGTCGGTAAACCGCAACCGGGCTCCAGAGTAAGGTCGTTCCTTGCAGACGATCAGCCGCATCCCCTTCGGTCAGCCCTTGAGGACGTCGCAGTCAAGCTCGGCGACCCAGGCGCCGTCACAGATTTCCCGACCCGGCTCGACGGCCACCGTCCAAGCAGAGGCGGGAACGCGCAGAACGGCCTGACGGATGGCGTCGGTGATGGTCATCCCGACCGAGTAGGACAGCCACCGGCTCTGCTAAACGAGCCAGACCGCGAAGTCGTGTGTGCCACCACCGGAATCGGTACGTATCAGTGTCTGGCGTCCGCGCTGGTACTTCTTCGGCAGCTGGGACAGGGTGGCTTTAACGGTGCAGTTGGCCCCACCTCTTCCGGCCCGACTCGGACCCAAGCTACCGTTCGATTCCGGCTTCACTGGGCCCCAGTTGATGCCAACAGGGCTGATGAGTGGCGGGTCCGAATGCGACCGGAACCATGCCTGTCCGATTTGTGCTGGTCCAGCGCAAGCCGGAGAAGTGGGGCCGGATGGCAGCGTTAAAGCCAACAGGGCAAGTTGGGTCGTGGTGATGTGGTCGGCAGCGGTGTCGCTGCACGCGTTCCGGGGCCCTAGCAGCGTGGCGACCGGGTCGTCGCTGCCGCCCGCTCCGTGATCGAGCGAGGCCATCAGCGGGTGGTGCCCGAAGGTCTTCTTCCAGGTCGCGGTGGCGTCCTGCTTCTCGGAGTGGGCTAGCACGAGCACGCCGTCGATGTCCACGATCGCTTGCCCGCCCGCGTCCGGAGTCGCCATCCCGGCCAACGTCCAGACATGTTCACGGACTTGCGCCCGTGCACTGCGGATCGCCGCCAGGACCCTCGGCCCGGCCGATGCGAGGGCATCGACCAGGCGGGAGACGATGGGATCGGAGGCCACCGCGCCGAACACGGCCGGCTCGCCGCAGCATGCCCACATCAGCCAGGCAGCCCCCGCCGAGCGCGACCGGCAGGGCCACATCCAGCAGGATCTTCCCCGCATCGTGCACTGCCCACGGCTTACACCACGGAGTCAGGCCCACCGATATCGTCCATTACTTACGTAGCCGTCGGCACCGCCGTCGAGAAGCTGGTGGCGGTCGCCGGTTTCCACGTGGCAATCGAGAAGTGCTTCCAGAGTGCCAAGGGCCACGACCAGTTCGGCCTCGACGAGCACGAAGTGCGGCGCTATCCGGGCTGGTACGGGCACATCATCCTGGCGCTGCTCGCTCATGCCTCCTGGCGTCCAGGGTCACCACGTCGATCGAAAACGGTAATGAGGGGGCGGCAGAAGCGACACCGTCGGCCTGCCCCACTCACCGTGGGGGAGACCTGGCGCAAACTGACGGTTGTCGGCCCCGCATCGCGGTGTCGGCACGCTGACCTGGTCGCGCTGGCGCAGCCGCCACCCAGGCCAATGCCCGTGCCTACTGCCATTGCCGTAGATGCACCCATGGTTGACGCACCCTCCCGGAACCGGTCCTTGACGCCCCGCCAGCCCGCTGAACTCGAAAGAACGCTCCTGCTCAGTGGGAATTGGGATTGAAGAAGTCCCGCTGGCGCATTGAGGCCTTCGGCCCCCAGGGAGGAGCATGCGCTTCATCTCGGGACTCTTGTCGCACGGTTCGCACCATTTCGCGCCCCAGGGTCCACGCCGTCGCCGCGCGCATCCGAAGTGTTCTGGTCACCCCGGTTCGCAGATCCGAGCAGGGGGTCCCCCTGGGGCCGACGCCCCGTGTCGGACTCGGGACTACGTGCGGCAGGGCCGGCAAAGGTGCGATCTGGCGTGTAAATGAAGCGGCTGAAATCTCCAAGCCGCGACCAACAGTCGCCTTCCAGTAGTCGATGGGTGCGACGTGCATCCTCTTCCGAGGTGCCAGCACCGAGGTGCATGCGGGTAAGCGCGAGGGCGTTGCTGTAGAGGTGCGCGGTCCAGTTCCCGTCCTCGGGGGCAAGGTTGCACAGCAACTTCGACAGCTGGGCCTGATTGCTTCCGACCGTGTTCATCGAGGCACTCCAGTCCCGGTTGGAGTGTACGAGCGCTTGAGGGCCTGCCATGCCTGCCGAGGTCGCCGATTCGGGGGCGTCCCAATGGGCTCCGAGCAGTGCCGAGCAGAAGGAGAGAACGACAACACACAGAGCTGCGGCGGCAATGCGCAGCACCTGGACGCTCCAGTGGGGGCGGCGCGCGTGCGCAGGGCCGGGTACAGGGCTTCTAGGAGGGTGCTCAGAGGGCTGAAAGCCGTTCATGAATGGGCCTTTCGTTTGGAGAGTTGCGGGCGCGAATCAGCAAGCCCTACAGGGTCTTGGGCAGGTCGGACCAGGGTCGGCTTCAGCAGACGTACATGATCCAGACTTCACCCCGGCGACGTGTTGCATCCCAAAGGCCTTGAGAGAAGGCGGGGTAGCCGCCCGACTTGACCCGCGCGACGATTCGGTTCGCCAGTGCCGTGTTGTACGTTCCGAAGAGAACGTAGGTTCCGGTTGAGGCTCGTGCGGCATGTGCTGCTCGCTCTGCATGGAGAGCCATCACTGGGGCGTCAATACGCGGCTGCGGTGCGCGGCAGGACAGCTGGACAGGCATGGTGACTCCTATCGGAGGCTGGGGTGGCAAGGTCAGGCCGCGACAAGGGCGGTGGGGGACGCCCTTCTGGGTGCGGCGCGGCGTCTCCTGGGGTTGGACAACGCGGAGGTCTCCAGCGCGGACGCCATCGAGGACTTGACGGAGGGCGTGGCTGTGGGTGCGGTTGCGGACTGGCCTGAATCCACGACACTCAGAGGCCCTGACGCCCCGGCGAACAACTCGTCGGTGAGTACGCCCAGAGCGCGGGCAATGCGCCATGCGGTCGTGGCGCGGGTACCGCGCTTGCCTCGCAGCAGCAGAGAGATGAAGGCCTGAGAGACCTTCGCCCGAGCAGCAAGCGTGCGTTGCGAGAAGTTCTGCAGCCGCATCAATTCTCTGAAACGGTCTGGCTCTTTTACGTGCATGGCAGGCCTCCTTGGGGACGGCGGTGGTCCGCGAGTTGTGCAGATGGCCACAGATGATCACAGTTATCACTGGTCACGCGGCTTATCTCTCTTGTGTCACTAGTTGCTGTTATCTAGCTCTACGCGAGTGGGTTAGCGTCGGACAAGGGGAAGGTCAATCAACTGCACAGTCAAAGTCATCGCCGCTGCGTACTGCACGCGGGGTATCGCATTGCCGGCGACGCATGTGCCTGGTCATCACTCTCTGCAGGGAGTTGAGCCATGTCCGATCCCGTACTGGAGATCATCCACACCTGATGACTACAGATCCCGCCGCTCGCACACGATTTGCCGGTACAGCCAATTCGTGACCCCAACCGACTGAGCCCTCCGTACCACCCGACGTAAACCAATTCCCCGGCATCTCCGATGGGCCCATACAAGGAATTCGCTTACCTATCACCTTGAATCACCATCCGATGAGCCCATTCTTCGCGATGACCGTGACGGCCTTGACAGCTAGCGCAGAGGGAAGCTGCGGCTGGATTCCTGTTTGGCGTGGTAGGCGTGGTGCCCGGCGCCGATTCAGGCTTCTCGGGGGCGAGTTGCTGTACCGAGGTTGCTGTCGCCCGTCCGACGTCGGAGGGGGCGGAGGAGGGCAAGGTCCATAGGAGGGCCGGGGCGAGGCATGCGCGGACTGACTGGATGCTGCGGGCGGGATCATCGTGCTGACCTGGGACGGACGGAACGTTCCGGTGATCGCGCACGCGCTGAGCCGCCACCACGAGAGGGTCCGCAAGTGGCTCCACCCGTTCAACACTCAGGACCGACGGGCTCGGGGACCGGCCCGGGTACGGGCGCAAACGCCGGAATGCCGAGGACCAACGTTCCCGCCGGAGTGGGCCTGGACGCGCTGGCCGGAACCGTTCAAGCTGAGGGCATCCAGGTCGGCCGGTCTCAGCTTCGCTTTTATCCCTGTGAGTGCTGGTTCGCAGGTCATGTGCCCGGAGGGTCCTGTCCACCACAGCCACAAGGTCTTGGGTGCCCTACTCCGGCCAGGCAGCCGGTCGACGGTGAGCTGGATCAGGGTGCCGGGAATGATCGGGCGAGGGCCGCGGCTGCCGTGTCCGTCGTGCTGCTGGGTCTTGGCATGCAGACGATGCCATAGCCGAACGGTCACCGCGCCGTACTGATCGTCCGCGCAGGTATGGACGGCGTCCGGGGCCGGCCAGGTGGCGGGTTCGGGGCAGGCGAACTTCGCACCGTGGCACTCTGCCGTTCACGCACTGCTCGCCCAAGGGATGGGACTGCGTCCAATCGGTCGCAGGCTGGGGCTTGCTCGCAACACCGTGCGCCGTCTCGCCCGCGCGGCTGGCCCTGATGAGCTGCTGGTCGGACAGTGGACCGGACGCTCCAGCATCCTGGACCCCTACAAGCCGTTCCTGCATCAGCGGTGGGCCGAAGGCCAGACCATCGGTACTCGCCTGTTCGAGGAACTCCGTGAGCAAGGATTCGGAGGTGGCGACGTTGTTGTCCGCAAGTACGTCCGTCGACTGCGCGACGCGTTCCCTCACCAACAACCCGGCAGGCCACCGTCAGTGCGGAACGTGACCAGCTGGATCACTCGCCATCCCGCGAGCCTCACGGCAGAGCAGTCGGAGCATCTCAAGACCATTCTGATCCGCTGCCCGGCCCTCGAGCGGACCGCCCACCACGTCCGGGCCTTCGCCGAGCTGATGAACCAGCGAGACGGACAGCACCTTCCGCAGTGGATCGCCCGGGTCCAAGACGACGATCTGCCCGCCCTGCATACGTTCATCACCGGCCTCGGCCAGGACCTCGACGCCGTGGTCGCCGGGCTCAGCCTGCCCTACAGCTCTGGTGTCGTCGAAGGCCACAACAACCGGATGCTCAAACGCCAGATGTACGGACGCGCCAGCCTTCAACTCCAGCGAGTCCTCCTGGCCTGACCTCCACTCACCCAGCGTCACCCTCCACACAAAGAGGGACTGAGCCACAATTCAGGCGTCGCCGACACGCTCTCATCCCTGTTCTCTGCCTGTGGACGGTTGGTTGGGCGAGGTGTGGGGAGTGGAACGGCTATCGCGGGACTCTCCAGGTAGGTGACGACCGGGGGAGGGTGCGATGGCCGTCGGTGTCAGAGATCTTGAAGGCCGCGGCGAGCTTCTTCACGGCCGAGTTCGACCGGCCACACACACGCTCGTAGCGTTCATCGACGAGCACCGGGACCGCTTCGGTGGCGTTGAGCCGACAATCTGCCGCGTGCTCACCGAGCACGGCTGCAAGATCGCCCCTGCCACCTACTTCGCCTTGAGGAAATGCCAGTTGGCGCCCTCGCCTCGGTCCGTGCGGGACGAGAAACTCAAGGAACAGATCAAGCAGGTCTACGAGGCCAACTACCGTGGCTACGGTGCGAGGAAGGCCTGGAGTCAGCTCAACCGCCAGGGCCAGAAGGTGGCCCGCTGCTCCACCGAGCGCCTGATGCTCGAGATTGGCATCATCGGCGCCGTCCGCGGCAAGAAGGTGATCACCACGATGCCCGATCCGGCCGCGGCCAGGGCCCCGACCGCCTGGACCGCGGGTTCGTCGCTACGGCGCCGAACCGCACCTGGGTGGTCGACTTCACGCACGTCGCCGCCTGGGCGGGCATGGTCTATGTCGCCTTCGTTGTTGATACGTTCTCGCGCCACATCGTCGGCTGGTCCGCGTCGATGTCGAAGTAGATTCAACTCGTCCTGGATGCACCGGACATGAGGCTGTGGCAGCGCGACCGAGATGGCCGGCCGCCCGTTCCCGGCGAGTTGGTGCATCACTCCAACGCCGGGCTGCAATACACGTCATTTCGCTTCGCCGAACACCTCGACGCGGCCCAGATTGCGTTGTCTATCGGCTCGGTCGGTGACGACTACGACAATGTGCTCATGGAGTCGATCATCGGCCTGTCCAAGACCGAGGTCATCAAGTCGCAACGGCCGTGGAAGACGCTGGCGCACGTCGAACTCGCCACCGCCGAATGGATCGACTGGTACAACCACCGCCGACTCCACGGCGAGATCGGGCACATCCCGCCCGTCGAATACGAAGCCAACTACTACCAAGCAACCACGAAACCCCAGATCACAGCCGACATCTGAGATCACTACCGAACCCGGAACGGTTCACGCAGCACGCTCTCCTTGCCTCTGACACCGCCTGGCCAGCGCACCACCGGCGTGATGAGCCTCTACGCCCCCGAAATCGGCAGCTTCTCCATTCCAGTCCGCGACCAAGCTGCTGCTTTCGCCGGCTACGCCGCAGGTGATCTGGGCATTGCCATCAAAATCGCCGAACAGACCCAGTTCAACGACGATTTGCAGTCCGCCCTCGCTTCCCGCACGGTCATCGGCCAAGCCCTGGGCATCATCATGGCCCAGCAACACTGTCCCGCCGATCGGTCCTTCGAGATCCTCAGCCGCGCCTCCCAGAACCGCAACATGAAGCTCGGCGACGTGGCCACCGGAGTCGTCGCCAAGGTCAGCGGCTCCCCACCCAGCACAAGGCACCTCAGCCTTCGCGAGTCACCCCCTTGGCTCGGCCGCCACCAGCCCTGTTGTGTGGCCGCGGCAGACTTGTGCTTCCGCCCTGTACGGCCATTCCGGCGCCGCTCGCCAGGCTGAATCTGAGGCGACAGGCCCTGCAGCCGCGCCGCTGTGCAAGTGTCTCGCGTAATCCTTGTCCCGATCCGCACACAACAGACAAAACGTCTTGCATGCGAGTGTGCGGCAGTGTCAAGGAGCCCCTCTGATGAAACGAAGCGCCTGGCTCGCGAGTTGCTCGGCGGCGACGGCAATGGCTGTCTCGCTGAGCCTTGCGCAGACGCAAACCGCGTCTGCCGGAATGCCCGGTGGACCCGAACTGTCGGACGCCGAAGCGGTATTGGCGGGTGCCAGAGGGCCCGACCCCGACCGGCCCTGGGTACTGCGCACCGGCACCTTGGAAACCTCAGCGGACGACTTCGCCGAACTCTGCGAGAAGGACGACGGTGCCGTTGACGAGGGGACGCTGCGTCTCTTCCCCGATGTGGCGGTCGACGTTGTCGCCTCACACGTCCTGCACGACCCGAAGGCCGACCTGTTCACCTGGTCCGGGCATGTCCGGGGCGCGCCCGCACACGGAGTCGACCTGGCAGTGACCGGTGTCTGCTCGGACGGGCCCATCCATGTGTCGGGCCACGTGGACCAGGGCGACCTCGACTACGAGATCATCGCCGACTCCGACGGGGTGAGCACCGTCGAGGAGATCGACGCCCGCGCGTTCCCCGACCTGGGGGACGACCGGCCCCACCACCGCCTCGACCACCCGGAAACCACTGCCCCGCGCGCGGCCGGGACACGACGCCGCGCTGAACCGGACGGCATGACGTACATCGACGTCGCCGTCGGCTACACCCCGAACGCCGCAGCCAAGAAGGGCGGAGAACTGGGTATGAAGGCCGCCATCGCGGTCGCCGAGGCACAGATGAACCGGGCCCTCGAGGTCAGCGGCGTCAACGCCCGAGTGAGCTTCGCCCACACCTTCGAAGCCAAGGGGTTCACCGGCTCCGAGGACGCCGCGGCGATGTGGCGGGAGATGTCCCAGCGCACCACAGCACTGGGACGACAGGTCCGCGACGTACGCGAGAAGACGTACGCAGACCTGGTCACGATCGTTTCCGACGTGCCCAAGCCGAAGCCCTCGCCCAGCAATCCGCACGGCCTGTACACCGGCGGCATCGGCAGCTACACCGGCTCACCCGATGCCAAGCACACCACGGAAGCCATCTACTCGGCCGCCGACGTCGCCACGATGACCTCCAACGGCACCCTGGCGCACGAGATCGGCCACAATCTCGCGCTGCAGCACGACGACAAGAACGAGGCGAACGCGCCGCTGAATCCGCACTACCCGGCGAACCGGGGCTGGGTGACGCCGAGCAAGAAGTTCCACACGATCATGGCCTACGGTTCGGCGTGCGACTGGAAGTGCCACATGATCCCGCAGTACTCCAACACGATCAACAAGAATGAAGGCGAGCCGCTGGGCGACGCCCGGCACGACAACGCTTCCGTGCTCCGTCAGACCGCCCCCATCGTGGCCGCCTACCGCACACCACCCAAGGCCGCGCAGCGCTTCAGCCTCTCCGTGCAGACCTCTCCGCGTGGCGGTGGCACCGCGATCCCTGCCACTCAAGGCCCCTACGCCGACGGCGCACAGGTGAGTGTCACGGCCCGCCCGGCGGACGGCTACACCTTCACCGGCTGGAAGCTCGACGGCAAGACCATCGGCAGCCACACCCCGCTCGCGGTGGCCATGACGAAGGACCGCCAGCTGGTCGCCGAGTTCGCCCCCGTCCCGCACCAGTACAAGGTAACCCCGCTCGTGAGCCCGGCGGGCGCGGGCAAGATCCAGCTTCAGCCCCAGCAGAGCACGTACATGAGCGGCGAAACGGTCAATGCCACTGCCGTCCCGAACCGGGGCTACCAGTTCCAGGAGTGGCGGGTGAACGGCCGCCAGCTATCGACCTCCGCGCGAATCCCGCTGCAGGTCGACGCCAGCTTCGACCTGGTCGCGGTCTTCGCCCGGGGCACGCACACCCTCACCACGAAGACGACCCCGCTGCCGAGGTCGGGCACGGTCACCGTCTCCCAGCCCGGTCCGTACGCGACTGGCGACTCGGTCGTCCTTGGCGCCAAGCCCGGCCCGTACCGGGTCTTCACCGGCTGGACGGTCGACGGCGCTGACGCCGGCAAGCGAATCCCCCTCCCACTGATCGTCAAGCGCAGCCACACCGTCACGGCTTCCTTCGCCTGCTCGGTGGCCGCCCGCGGCGCGATCGACGCCAAGTGGCGGGCCTGGGGCGCGGAGAAGAGCAACCTCGGCTGCCCCACGGGCCCGGAGAAGACACTCAAGGGCGGCATCGTCCAGCCCTTCGAGGACGGCAACATCTACTGGACCAAGGCCGGCGGGGCCCACCCTGTGCGGGGCGGCTTCCTGCGTGAGTGGGGCAAGCTCAGCTACGAGCGCGGCGCGTTCGGCTACCCGCTGACCGACCCGGTGCAACTGCCTGTGAGCGATGGCAAGCCGACTGGTGGTAAGGCTCTTCCGAAGAAGGGCGTCTATCAGCGGTTCCAAGGCGGGTTGATCGTGTGGGACGCTGCGACCACCAAGGTGACCAGCACGCGTCTGTGAATGGCTTGGGATGGTCTGCTTGCTCGGGCGTGAAATGCCCCGTCAGTTGAGACCTCCCACAAGGAATTCTCCCCACCACGCCGAGGCTTCAAGTGGGAATCCAGCGCCGTGGTGGGGAGGGCGGGTAGCACTACGAAGCCCCTCCCCAGCCCGCCTGCATTCATTTAGGGCTCAAAGTATCGCGCTTTCAACTGCGGCGTAGTGGGGGACAGTTTGTCGATTGTCCTGTTCATTCGACCTATCGCACTACTACCCAACCCTGCTGCGGCAGCAAAGAGCCTTAGCACGCCATGCAAGGGCGCCAGATAGTCCGTCGCAGTGTCCATTACGGCACCAGACACTGGCTGCCAGACCGCCGTGTCTCCGAGCGTCGCCAGTCCACTGCCCGCACCCTGATTGAATCCGGAGAAGTCCGCACTCGAGACAGCAGATTCGTAAACACCTTGCGCCAGTCCGCTTTCCATAAGGAACTCGCCCAGATCCTCCAAGTTTACAGGAATTCCACCTGGATTCAGCAACCCGTCACCGAACCCTGATGCCGTATATTGGACACCGGAAGAGTCAATTGAAGTACCAACCAGGGATGCGACATCAACAGCAGTCTTTGCCACTTCGGCGGTCATCATTAGCAGCCGAGGGGCGTAAGGAGCCCACCCCTTCGCTGCCCGTTCCATCGACCGACCCGCTGCATACGATTCATTTGTCTTGTGGCTGTCCAGATATGAGAGCCATCCACGATCGATTCGGTTAATCTGCGCATTAATCGCAAGCCCTGGATGGTCGCCTGTGCCGGGAGCGCAGACCGTCACTCCAGGTGGATCGACAGGGTTGCCGTAGGCATCTGCGATCCTGGCACCAAGCTTTATCGCGATTCTGATCCCAGCACACGCCACTCCACCAACTCCACCAGTGAAGACACCAATCAGCTTCCCAAGAGTTACCGTAAAGGTGTTATCGAGCGCCGTATTCGCCTGCGTGGTGATCTTACATGTCATCCGCTCCCAGAGAATATTGCTCGCTCGCAGCTCGCCGCATGCGTATGAGGTGTGTGGATTGGTATATTGCATGGGCCCCATAGCGGCAACACCTTCTTTTGGGGCAAGGTAATCTACGACGAGACCTTCACCTGTCGCCCTCCGAGGGAAACTCCGGGGTTTTAGTTGCGCATTACTTCTACCGCGCTCAAGGTTGAAGTAGCCGGTGAATCGTCGTTCGTTATATAATGTAGCCGATTGGCGATTATCGGCGAGAGCGCCGTAGGCAGCAGCAAAGTCGGCTTCCGCTGCTGCGAGCCCTTTGAGATCCTTTAGGTGCTTTTGAAATTTGCCACCTAAGGCGTGACTCGTTTTCCATGCGCTACCTACGATATTGCCAAACTCGCAGTCCATCGTCCAGAAGTTGCCCAGAGCTTCAAATTCGCTCCGTGTGGCGATTGCCTCGCTGCCGTCGCCATCTACAGGGGCTTTATATTCAGCTTCGGAATAATGTCCTCCCAGGCACGAGACAGCCTCCCGCAGCTGGAATGCAAGATTCAAAGCCTCAGGTTGGAGCTGCCCTTCTTGCTCGAGTAACGAATTTTCCGGAAGTACAAGAACGCATGCCGAACCGTGTCCGTCGCCGGCTGCAAGAGCATCTAGAGGGATCACCTCTGCGGCTCTCATGGACTTACCGCCGTTAACAATTAGGATCCGGACTGGATTGGGGCTATTGGGGTCTTCCTTTGTGGGCTTGAAGAAATTGGAAGCCTCTCGAGTTGATTTCATGAGCTCCGCAATTGTAGGCTTCGCGTTCGTGTCGTCCTTGAACTCCTTAGGGATTGGCAGTAGATGGGAAATCGTTTCGAGAAACGCTGGACCTGATCTGCGATCTCGCGCCACTGACTTTAGGGATTTAAGGGAATCAAACGATCGATTCACCCACTGCTCGAATGTAAATGTTCCAAACTTAGAGTTTCTCGCCGCCAGTAGCGCTTGAAAGTCACCGCCAGATTCGTACAGATGCGGGAACCTGCTCTTGAGACCAAGCTGCTCGAAAAGGGTTTTAGCCGAATATTCCGTCCAGGCAATCCCGCTACTTAGCTCGTAAGCCGTCACAACCCCCCCAGGATCATTAGCTATCTGCGGGTCAGGGTCTTTAACTAAGAACGTAAACTTTTTCACCTGAGGGGTTTTGGGTGTAGGTGTTACAGGCGGGGTAGGTGTCACAGGCGGGGTAGGGGTAGACATCGCATTCCTCCACATAAGCGTGAACTAGCGGCAGGGACCAGGGACCCGGGCAATAGGTCCCCGGTCCCTACCTCAAGTAGCTCCAGTTGGTTAGATCCCGCTATCGGCAGGATGGAAGAAATAGTGATCGGTTTCATTTACGCAAATATAGCCACTGACCGGATAGTCTGGCCGGAGCCCGCAGAACTTCTTGGCGACGGTCTTTAGGAGGGGATCTTCCTTGGTGGCTTTTGATCCCGTAGTGAACTGCGAAGTTCCGCTGATAAGAGAGGGCCAAATGGTCCTATACACCACTCCGGCGCCGGAGAGAAGCGCCTTCATGTTGAGAGCCGCAACCCGGTCGCCGGCGAAGAAGAAGACGCCTGCACCATCATTGCTATCGAATCCAACAATATAATCAGGCGCTTGCGTACCGAGGATGGATTTCACTGCATCGAGGACTGGGAGGGGATCTTTGACCCCCTCTACCGTTACCTTCCGCCCTTCCATTTCAGTATCATGCTCCTTATTGCTACCGTTGTAGCAACGGAAAATACCATCGACAATCGCAAAACCCTTACCCTGGTCGCGCCCCGAGAAGAAGCCTGCCGTGATTCCCTTCCCGGCCGCTGGGGATTGATCGAATGACGGCACCTTGCGGTCGGTCAGGGCCTTGTTTAGCGGGTACGTCCCGTCAGCCCAAAAGGCATACGATTCACCAGTCTGGTTCAGCTGAATTGCGTCAGGGATTTCAGGTATTCCAAGGCTCTTCATGGAGTTCAACGAGACGACTGCGCCTTCGCCATTTCCGTCCTTACAGCTTGCAAACCCACCTGTGTAAGTATCAGGGGAAATCCAGACCAGTGAGCTTCCATATTCCTTCTCGAGACGCACAGCCCTCTTCGATGCAATCCACTGATGAGGGACGTCGAAAGTAGCGGCCTTACCAACCATCCCCACAGTAAAACCATCTTTGTAGGCAGGAACCCATCCATCCGGCACAACAACTTCGGAAGTTTCGTCCTTAGTTTGTGTGGACGTTCCGATCGGCGACTGAGAACGATAAGAGAAGCGGTCACGAACTGTTACCGCCGGCTTGTTTAGCATGGCCGAAACGACAGGTTTGGCCTGTACCTCAGGAGCGCCCCCCAGCATCCTACCGAGTGCGTATACTTCCCCTTCCTGCCAGTCGATAGCGTAATGCTGAATGAATCGCCGCTTCGTCCCTTCTTTTGAACTTCCTTTCGCGTGAACCGTTTCAACTGTTACGGTGAATGCCGAATAGCGCCGGGGAAGCGTATCTGAAGATAGGGAAAATATGGCTTCGAGGTGCGGCTTGAATGCCCCATGTATTAGAGCTGGCTCGGCATCTCCGGTACGCGTGAGCTTCCAGCTCACCGCGTCGCGATCAGCACCGCTTCCTGTGGATACCCAAGTATTGAGAGTGTATTCATCGGCAGGCCATGAATAGCTCGTTGTTTGATTGAAGCTGATAGCCGCCATTGGCGCAGGTCCGAAAAAGCCAACACTTCCCCCGAAGGTGGTTGACGTGGATAAGTTGCCAGCCCTATTGCCAACAGTAGGCGAGAAATCCATAAGCCTCCAGGATCCCGGCTTTTGATACTCTTCGCCATTCGTATCCCAATCCATCGGTTTTATTTCCATGAAGTACCCAGCGAAGTTGCACTGGTAGCTATTTTCGCTATTATTCTTATTGTCTAGCCACCAAGCATTAGAGACTGCCGTCCCGTGAGTGCTGATACGGACACTGCGCGCCTGATGCTTCGTGTCAGCTGCAGGTTCTTCGAAGAGTTCGAATATTAGACCTTGGCGATACCATTTCTCGGAATCCGGCTGGGTCTGTATGCGGCGAACGACTTGTCGAATGTCACGCCCATGCCCGCTTACGACATGGGTTGCCTTTGTGGTGCTCATTTAATTACCCCTTCGCTGAGGTCGACGGGAATGGTTATTATTTGGTATAGAGTTTAAGTGGCACTGTAGACGGGGTGAGTAAAGCACCAGGTCCCGCCCTTGAGGGGCACATATCCACTCACTGGATAGTCCTCTCGCAACCCTACAAATTTAGCTGCTGCGCTTGATACGCTAATATCTCCAGCGAACTTGGTCCCAGCAGTTCCACGGACTAGGTCGACCCAATCTGCACTGAATAGCATCGGAGTTCCAGTGTCCAGAGTGCTGAGATTGAGGGCGGCAACTTTGTTGTCGGCGAACATGAAGACACAGGGGTCATGATTTGGGTCCCATATCCCAGCCATGGAGGTGGGTACAGGCGTTCCCAGCGCCTGCGCGATGGCATCGAAGACCGGGTGGGCAAGTCCCTTCCAGCTAACTTTCCACTCTTCTGAACTGGAATCAATTAGTTTAATTCCGTCGCAGCCGAAGAGGGCGCCTGATTTGACTAGAAACCCGCGGCCGAGTCCAGCATTACCAGCAGGTCCGGAAAGAAACCCCGCAGTTATCCCGCGAGTCTCAGCAGTCGTTGTAGGGGAAAAACTGTGCAGGCCGTTGTCGGCTAGACCGTCTTCTAGGGAGTAGGTGCCATTGGCCCAAAGGGCGATCGGAGTAATTTCATTCTTCTGCCAAATTCCGTCAGGTACCTCAGGAATGCCAGCGTCTTGCGCAGTGTCAAATGACGTAACTTTAACCCCAGCCGAATCCTTGGCCATATGGGTAATGAAGCCTCCTCGATATCGCTCCGGTGTAATCCATACTAGCGGGGTTGCATTCTCAACTTGAACCGCCTTCTTGGAGTTTACCCAGCGGGTTCCGGAACTGCCTGCTGTCGACCCGATCGTGAATCCACCAGAATAAGCGAGAAGTCTGTCCGCTGGAACTGTAATTTCGGCGTTACTCTTTGCGATCAGGGATGTTCCAACGGGGGACAAAGGGCGATATGAAAACCTGTCACTGATATCCACAGTAGGTTCGGCCGGCGGCGCCAAATTTGGGAAATCTGTTTTACCGGAAGTTGACGTTGTCATAGGGTCGACGGCGTACACCTCCTGCTCCTGCCAATCAACAATGTACCTCTGCCCTATGCAATAGGTTGCCCTCACTTCAAATTCTGACCCCTTTGACCAGTCGTAGACCTTTCCGTACTTGCATGTGGCCACGGTCTCAAACGCGGTATACCGCTCCGCGGAGCGACCTGAGTCCAGGGTAAATATCGCTTCGTAGCGAGGCTTGAAGACTCCTTCATTTAGAGTGAGCGGGCCGGGCAGATCTTTGGTTGTGACCTTACCCTTAAGGCTCCACTGCACCCAGTGATCTCCGCTTTCCCCGACCCTGGATGCGAGTTGGTAACCGTAGATGGGCTGAGAACTCGAGGTAGTGGTTCCCGTGCTAACGCCTCCAGTGGGCATATCTCCGCAAGATCCCAAACTCGCACCAATGCTGGTCGATGTGCCGACTTCATATGTCTTATTCTGTACTGTCGGTGAAAAGTCGGTAAGTACCCACGATTCTTTGGGCTGACGCCCCGGCTTCGACTCCTCCTCTTTACTCCATCCTGCAGGGTAGATATTGAGAATATATTCGCAGAAATTACGTTCCTGCTGATGTTGCGCCCAGAATCCATTATCTAGAGCGGTCCCGTTGGTGCTAATTCTGATGACGCGACTCCTGTTGTGTTTGTCGATCGAGGATTCTTCAAATAGTTCGAAGACGAGTACCTGCCGATACCATTTATCTTTGCACGTAGTGGATATCCTGCGGACCTTGTGGTGCATGTCTTGTCCGTGTGAACTTATCGCGTGGGTTGCTTTGAGTCGAACTAGATCCTCTGTCATTTCATTAGCCTTTCAAGAATGCGCGGATCTAACAAAAATGGCTGTGGGTGCGGATGTGCTGGTCGTGCGAATGAAAGACTGTCGCCTCAGCCTTCAATCTGCAACAGACGTTTCGGCGTGTAACCCGTGTGGCGTAACGATGCGATCTGCCCGGGGCGCCTCGTGATTGGCGCCGGGAGAAGAGGTGATGGGGGATGGTGGGTGGGGGGCGACGGGAGTTTCGAGACTTCCATCCGCACGGATGCAGTCGGCATGTTCGCCCGCCAGCTCAGGGATCTATGCCACGGTGGGCCGGATCGGATGTGGCCCTTAGAGGTCGTTTTCACCTGGTTTGCGTCGGCCCATGCGTCTCTTTACTTGTCCTGGGTCTCACGCATGTCGATTCCAGGTGCGCCTCCGCTGCACAGGTAGGGCATCGACCCATGTCTTGGGATGAGACAGGCTTCGCAGGGTGAGACCGACAAGTCGGGCCTCCCAGGCGGCGCATGGAGCGCCTCCGCACCCGACGTCCGTCAAGCCGTGCCCTGCCACAGGTGCATGTTGGAATGAAACAGGCTCTACAGGTGAAAACGACCTCTCAGAGGACGTTCGTGTCATCTATGCGCGTGTTTGGGAAAGTTGGGCCGCGCCGGGATTCGCCGTGTACAGGCAGAACACGCGATATGTCTCACCAGTTGCAGCACGCCTGATCCTGCGCTTCACCCCGTTTCCCACCGATAGCTTCTGTCCGGTTCGAATACGCCCCGGAAGCTGGCTTTTGCCTCGCTCGATCGAGCGATATGCCCGGTTGGCGGCCTCGCGCATGAGTAGTCCCATGACCTCTTCGCAGCAGCGCGAGCCGTACCTGAGTGATCTCTCCGATGCCCGTTGGGCGTTGATGGAGCCGACCTTGACGGCCTGGCGGGCCGAGCGGCAGAAGACCTCGCTCAACCTCGGCGGGAAGGTCACTGACCTGCGAGAAGTCATGAACGCGATCCTCTTCCTCAACAGGACCGGCGTCCCCTGGCGCTACCTCCCCCACGACTTCCCGCCGCACGCCACCGTGTTCGGCTACTTCAGCGCCTGGACCGCCGACGGCACCATCGAGAAACTCGGCCTCCACCTGCACCGCATGGTCCGTGAGCAGGCAGGACGTACTGCCGAGCCCACCGCTTGCGTCATCGATGCCCAGAGCGTCAAGACCGCCACCAGCGTGCCCACCGACACTCAGGGCACCGACGCCGGGAAGAAGATCGTGGGCCGCAAACGCAGCATCGTCGTCGACACCCTCGGCCTATTGCTGCTGGTCATGGTGACCGCGGCCAGCGTCTCCGACAACGAGGCCGGCAAGCAGCTCCTCACCCAGATTGCCGCCGACCACCCCACGATCACGAAGGCGTGGGTCGACACCGGCTACAAGATTCAGGCCATCGAGCACGGCGCCACCCTCGGCATCGATGTCGATGTCGTCCCCAGGAAACCGCAGGTCAAAGGGTTTTCCGTGATTCCGCGAAGGTGGGTAGTAGAGCGAAGTTTCGGTTGGATCATGATGCACCGTCGGCTCGCCCGCGACTACGAGACCAAACCCGCCCACTCCGAAAGCATGATCCGCCTCGCGATGATCTCGAACCTCGCGAAACGAGCAACCGGCGAAACACCCATAACTTGGCACAACCCATGAACTATCCCGTCTTCAAACGGAACGTCCTCTTAGTCGCGCATCAGGACGCTCATAGGGCGATGTGTGCAGTCCCCTCCTCCTGCGTGAGAGGAGTCCCGAGCGGCACGAGGTGATGCCCATTAAAGTAATCAGGAAATAATGAACGCGTATCGCTATCGATCAGCGGCAGGAGGAATGCTCCAGAATTGCCGGCTAAGGGGGAAGGACTCTCTGTACCGTTACTCAAGACTCGAATTTGGGCGTGGGCTTACGGCGAACCGGAGTTGAAGGCCCACAATGTTGCCATGAAGAGCAGCCCAAGGAGTGCAGTTTGGGGATTCGATTGTTTCCCCAATTATAGTGAGGTAGCCAGACGTCCTGCTTATCAAGGGGTAGTGACTGTAGTCGAAGGTCTGGCGCAGTTTAGCCTGGAAATACCAGCCTACGGTTTGTGAGCACGCCTCCCTGACGGCGTATGAGTCCTGAGTTTCAGGGAAGACCACCCCGCGTGATCCTGCCGGCACGGCTTTGTCGAGGCGTTGCCATAGGTATCCGTCTACGGCAATGTATGTGCGTCGATGAATTGCACCTGTTGGACCAGGACACCGGTGGGTATCCGATGTCCGACAGCGGCTGAGTTCTTGCGGTCTAAGGGTTGTCCCGTAACGATCTTGGAGTCGGCGGAGGGCAGGGTTGGTCGCGGTGCCGCCCCTGCGCTTATCCGGCGAGGTTGAGGTTGTGCAGGCGGGCGATGCCGAGCATGGCGTGATGGACGCCGTCGCCTTTGAGACGGCAGTCGCGGAGGATCTTCCAGCTCTTCATGCGGGCGAAGGTGTGCTCGACGCGGGCGCGGACCTGTTTGTGGGCGTGGTTGTGTTCCTCTTTCCATGCAGGGAGTTCCTCGCCTTTGCGGCGGCGGTGCGGGATGACCAGTCCGGTGCCCTGGTAGCCGCCGTCGGCGATGGTCATGGTGTTGCCGACGGCGGCCTTGGCGCCGGATTCCTCCCAGCCGCGGGCGTCGTGCCGGTTGCCCGGCAGCGGCTGGCCGACCACGACGACCAGGCGGGTATCGGCGTCGATGACGACCTGATGGGCCGTGGAATAGCGATAGTTCTTCGACTGCTCGGCCACCGCATGATCGCGGGTGGGCACCAGCGTGCCGTCCACGATGAGCACGGCGTCCTTCGCGAACCGCTTCCTGGGCTGCAGCGCGAGAAGCGGGCCGAGATGGCCGATGATCCGGTCGGCCGCCGACTTCGAGACGCCGAACAGCGGGGCGAGTTGGCGCATCGTCAAGTTCGTGCGCCAGTACGCCGTCACGAGCAGCACCCGGTTCTCCAGCGTCAGGCCCCACGGCCGACCCCGCCGAACCGCGTCCGCACCCTCGCGCCGCAGCGCGGTCACCAACCTGCCGAAGCAGCGCGGGCTCAGCCCGGTGAAGGGGGTTATCCAGGACGGCTCGGACGCCGTGATCACACCAGCCACATCAAGATCATCACATCGTGACCAGGTGAAACTGGACGCGAAACCTCACTCCGTAAGGCGGAGGTCACCAGCCCAACTGTCGCAACGAACCCGGCCGGTGGCGAAGACGACCTCGAGTGCAATGCGGCCGGTCTTGGGCTCGAACTCTTCTCTCACCGCCAGGACGTCTTCCCCGAGGCGGGCGGCAAACGGCGTCCGATCACCAACCGGACCTACCTCGACGCGCCCCCAGCCGTCCATGTCGTATCCCTCGTGCGGGCTTGAGGGTTCCACGACCAGGCACCCGTCCGAGCCGGTGGTGATGTGCACGGAGCTGCCTTGGTCGTCGATCAGCCACACGTCCAGCGGATCTTCCGCTGCCTCGTCTGCGCTCCAATGCCACGCGGCGAAGACGCTCACCAGTCGCCGCCCGACCAGGGTTTCAGGACGTTCGCCGGGCCCGTGCAGCGGACACTGGGGCACCTTCTCGGACTCCACGCAACGACCGTACCGTCAGTCAACGTCCCAGCTCACATGGTTAAACGGGACAGCCCTTAGGTAAGAGTTTGCTTCGGCTCCGTGGTCTTCGCCACCGGCATAGGTAAGACCTGGAACGTGGTGAGCGGTGATCACAGCGGAAAGATCTCGCCCGGCCACGAGATCCACAACGCCGCCAAGTGTGGAAGCGGCCACAGTGCGGTGGTGGCGGAGGGAGAAGGGGCGAACGCAGGTGAAGATCGCGGCAACCAGGAATAGAGTGCCGCACGCTGCAAGTGGCCACCAGCTGTCTATTCGGTCACCGGGCCAGTCACGGACGTATCTCACCAGTGTGACCACGAAACCCGAGGCCGCGAGAACCAGCACCGCGATGTTGGCCAGTTCCGCCGGCGTTGCCAGGCATGCTGGTCGTTTCCGCCTTCTTCCCGAGGTGCCAACGCTCAAGGCAAACCCGCATTCCGGTTCCTCGCAATTCCGAGGGCCGGTCGGGTCCGTGGGAAGGGGTGCTGCGGCTTGGACCGTTGAGGCTCGCTATGGCTGCCGTCAGTGCTGCTGGCCAATGAGGTCGAGTACTGGCATCAGCCCTAGGGGCCGCTCCGCTGCCGGCAGATGGTCCACGTAGTGGACCGAGCAGCCGAGCTCCGCAGCTCCGCCGTCCGCGCGTCGGTCGTCGCCGACCATCAACACCTCATGAGGGGCGACGCCGATTGAGTCGCAGGCAATTCGGAAGAGTCGGGGATCAGGCTTCTGGATGCCGTGCTCGTACGACAAGGTGTATGCGTTCACGTAGTCATCGAGCCCATGGGCGCGGATGACCGGCCGGAGATCCCATCCGATGTTGCTGAGCACGCCGACACGGATACCTTGTAGGTTCAGTGTGGTGAGCACCTCGGCGGTGTCCGGGTACGGGTGCCATGCCGCAGGCGTCATATGACGCTCGTAGAGGGCGTCATGGAGGCCGGTCCCGGGCAAGGCCACTTGCTGGGCGAGGCTTGTGTACGCCACCCGATGGTGCTCGGCGCTTTCGTCGCGGGCAGCCCACAGGTGGGCAAGGTGGTCGGGCACCACGGCGAGCGGAGCGCCGCCCGGCAGCGCTCCCATCGCCTCCAGTTGTGCCGCGTGATGGAGCAATTCCGGCTCGGGCATGGGGATCCTGGCATCCGCCAGTACGGCCCGCAGCCAGGATTCGGAAGATTCCATGCGGAAGATGGTTCCTGAGAAGTCGAGGAGCACGCCCATGATTGCCATGACTGAGATGTTCAGCGTTGTGCCGCGCTGAGGTCAAGGAGGCCTGTCCGGTGGTGACGGGTTTGAGGAGCGCGACGGAACCTGAAGCGCATTGCACGCATGCTCTTCTTTCAGCTGTTCGGTCATCTGGCCGGGATTGCGCTCTGCGAGGCATCCGCGCTGACGTCTGTTTGGCCCGCTCGGCGTGCCGTCTGATGTGCCCGAGCGTATGAATGGGGCGCATGAATTCAAATCGATGAATTGGAATGAGGAGCCCAGGTGGAGCACGGCGGCTGCGATCCTCGTGCTCGTTGTGCTGACCCCTGTGGTAGTGGCGTCGCGGTTGCACCCGCTGAGGCCGTCGCGTGGCAGGTGGAGGCCTATCTGGGGCTGGCACAGGAACATTGCGCCCGCACGGGGCGAGGTAGACCTTCCCGCCTACCGGACGATGCTGATCGTGCAGGCTGGTAAGGACCCCAACAAGGCTAAGAAGTGCCCGGTGCGCCCGTGCAAGGTGGTCTGTGTGGACCTGACCCGGCAGATGCTCTGGGTTCCGCAGGGAAAGCGGGGCAAGGCTTCTTACGCAGCATCCCGCATGCGAGACAGGGCCAAAAATCAGGCACTCCCTGGTGTGGACTGCGCGGGCTCGAGGTCACGCCGACCAAGCCCCACGCCGCCCAGTGGCTTGGGAGGCACCGCAAAGCGGCGTGGAGCGTCCCCGTGCCCGAGGGTCGTGGGATCGGACACACAGCGGTAGTGAACCCCACATCTGTCGCATAGCCCTTGACCGGCACGGGCCGCTCCCTCGAAGGGCTCATCGTGGTGGCTGAGGCCAGCTGTCTCAACAGCCGGCTGACTGTCGATGTCAGCATCAGAGACCTACGGGCCATGGCTCCTGTGGCAAGGTGCTGGGACGTGCTGCCGTCACCCGCATGGCCGATACAGATGGCGGTGCGAGCGTGATGCGGATCAACTGGCCAAAGGGGGTAAGTCGATCTTCAAAAGGATGAGCCTTCCATGGACGGATCCCGGACCGTTGCCACGCTCGGCTCCGCCGCAGCCGCGGCGATCCTCATCACCCTCAGCGCCGCCGGCCAGGCGCTCGCCGTGGACAAGCCCACCGAGCCGGGCGAGCTCAAGCTCATCGACACCCCGGCCGGCAAGGCCCTCGCCGACAAGGACGGCAACCCCCTCTACCTCCGCGCCGAGGACAAGGCCGACACCCCTGACTGCACCGGCGACTGCGCCACCAACTGGCCCGCCGCGATCGGCTACCCGACGAAGGCCGAGGGGGTCGACGGGGACACCGGCCAGACCAAGGACAACCCCGAGGGCGCCGACAAGCCCCAGGTCATCTACAACACGCACCCGCTCTACTACTTCAAGGACGACCAGCCGAACGAGCCCAAGGGCCAGGACGTAAAGGGCTGGAACCTGGTGGGCGCGGACGGCAGCGCGCTCAAGGCCGACGCCGCCCCGGACGAGTCCGCGTCCCCCTCCGCATCGGCGAACGCATCGGCGAAGCCCTCGGACGGTGCCTCGGACGGCGCCTCCAAGTCCCCCGAACCCGGCAAGAGCACGGAGGGCGGCACATCATCCAGCGGCGCGAGCACCCCGAAGCCGAACGAGACGCCTGCGGCCAGCGAGGCAGGCGCCGGTTCCGGCGAGTCCCCCAGCGCGTTGAAGGCCACACCTAAGGGTGCCGCGAGCGGTGGCGCGGTGCACGCTGCCGACACTGCCTCGTCGGGCCCATCGGACCTGCCACTCGCGTTCGCTGCGGCGGCGATCGTCGGTGCGGGTAGCGCGATCGCGCTGCACCGGCGCCGCTCTGCCTCCAAGGAAAGGCAGGATTCCGCCCGTTGACCCAGCTCACGGCAGAGATTCTCGGGGAATTCTCGCGTAAGGAGAAACATCGTGGAGTCGCGTTCGATCGTGTCGGAGTTTCTCGGGACCCTCTTGTTGGTCGTCTTCGCCGTCGGTTCTGCGGTACTGGCGAGCGACGCCATCGGAACCCTGGGGATCGCGTTGGCCTTCGGCTTTACGCTGCTGGCTTTGGCCTACGCGCTGGGGCCTGTCTCTGGCTGCCATGTCAACCCGGCTGTGACACTTGGGGTGTTGCTCGCAAAGAGGATCCCTCTGAAGACCGCGGTCGCCTATTGGATCGCCCAGTTCTTCGGCGGTGTCGCGGGCGCGGCCCTGCTCCTACTGGTCGCCAAGCAGGTCCCGGGCATCAAGACTCACGGCGCGTTCGGCAGTAACGGCTTCGGTGATCGCTCCGCCGTCCACATCAACACCGGCGGCGCCTTCCTGGCCGAGGTCATCCTCACCTGCCTGCTGGTTCTTGTGGTCCTAGCGGTGACGCACAAGGTCGCCGCGGTGGGGTTCGCCGGACTCGCCATCGGCCTCTCCCTCACCGTCATCCACCTCGTGGGCATTCCTCTGACCGGCACGTCCGTGAACCCCGCTCGCAGCCTCGGCCCCGCCCTGTTCGCCGGGAGCCCCGCGCTCACCCAGCTGTGGTTGTTCCTGCTCGCCCCATTGGTCGGAGGAGCGCTCGCCGCGGTAGTCCACCGGGCAACCCACCCCGATGAATCCGCCAACGCCTGACGGTACAGACCGGAGGCCTGCAGAAGCAGCCTGTGGCCTGGGCACTCCAGGTCCCTGTTTCGCCCTTCAGGACGATTCAAGGCGTAATCGATGAGAACTCTTGCATAGGAGGTTTGAGCGGGTGTGTCACCCCTACAGGGATGACACACCCGCCGAATAGGGGCTATTTCGGGTCAGACCTTCGGTGCCCCCCTGAAATCTCTATTGGTAGGGGACCCGGGCTGAGTCGTTCGACCATATGCCGTTGGCGTAAGCGCGACCACGGCTCCGTTCGCGTCGGCGGTATAGCCCGTGCCGGCTGCCTGCCAGGTACCGTCAGGGTTGACGGTCGTCTGCGTGTAGTAGCCGGTGGCGTTGTGTTTGACCTTCACCTGGGTGCCGGGAACGCCAGTGCCCTGCAGGTCATAACGGCCGCTGCTGGCCCGCTTGGCGCTGGTGATCTGCGGCCGTGCCCACTTCAGGGCAACCTTGGCCGATGAGGGTGAAGCGCTGCCGTTGCGGATCTCCCGAACTGTTACGCCGTCGGACTCGTAGTAGCCGCTCGCGAAGGAGAACTTCCCGTCGGCGCCTACGCTGTTGCGGTCGATCCACTCGCCTCCGGTGCTCTTGATCTGGAGCTTGGCACCCGGCGTCCCTGTGCCTTCGACCTCGACGGAACCACTCCGGGTTCGGCGGCTCTATCGAACCCGGAGCGGCCCACCTAACAACAAGAGACCCATTGCGGGGGCTCCGATGTACTGATGCCCGCGTCTTGACGGGCGCGTGCAGCACGACGCTTTGGATTCTTTCAGGGTCAGGGTTCGATGGTCACCACGCCGTTATCCGGGGAGCCCTTGGAGCCGGCTCGGTAGGTGAACGAGTACTTGATCGTTGCAGTCTGGCCGGCGTCAATGGGGCCGGCCCAGGTGAGCTTTGATCCGGTGACGGTGGGGGCTGAGCCCGTACTGCTAGCGAGGCTGTTGGCTTGCAGGTCGGCCACCTGCTGCAGGCGGGACAGGTCGTCTACGATCCTTGCGTTCTCGATGCGCTCGGCGTTGGGGTTGCGCGCGGTCACAGTGAACGTGATGACGGTGCCGGCCTTGAACCGGTTCGGGGTGCGCTGCTTGGTGACCTCGAGGTGCTTGAGGGGTTCCTTCTCCACAAGCGTATTGGTCTTGCACGCAGCATCGGTGGATCCGGTCTTGCAGTTGCTTCCCGGAGCGTCGGAGACGACCACGTTGGAGAGGGTGCGGTCTCCAGTGTCGGGGTTCTTGACAGTGACGCTGTATGTGATCGTGGCCGTACCGCCGTTCTTCGGCAGCGTTCCCTTCCAGGTGAGCTTGTTGCTCCCGTCGGGGCCAGTCACGGTGCCGGCACTGGCCTTGGTGTCAGCCGGGGCGGAGGCGTCGTCGAGGATGCCGGTGAGGTCGTCTTGGAAGGAGACGTCGGTGGCGTCGGTGTCCGGGCTTGAGTTCTTCGCGGTCAGGGTGTAGCTGACCTTGTCGCCAGGCTTGGGGTTGGACGGGGTGGCGCTCTTGCTGAAGGTTACGCTCGCGGGCTTCGGCTCTGGGATGTCCACCGTCCGCACCGTCGCGGCGTCCACGACCGCACAGGTCGGATACCCGTCGCTGTTGAAATCGTACCTGGCTAGTACGGGCGAGTGCTTGCCGTCCAACTGGTGGGTCATACAGGGCGCCTGCCAGTCACCCTCTGCCGCACCAGTGTTGGAGACGCGCAGAATCTTATGCCCGCTCTCCTTGCCTACGGTGTCATTCGTGGTGGTCTGCCGCGGAGCTGTCTGCAGCATAAACAGGGACGGCGAGCCGCAGTTGTCGAGGAGGCGGGGGCCGTCAGCGAGCCAGGTGACGCACCTGTTCCTGTTCTCAGGGTCGCGCAAAGTGAAGGTGGTGACTGCGCCTTGCGGCCCGTTGGTCCATGTATGCCCAGGCACCTTCTCGAAGACGTGCTTGGCGGCGCGGCAATTGACTGAGGCAATCAGATGAATGTTGTCATCCGTTCCCAGGCAGTGGGGCAACGTTTTCTTGTTGCCGCCCTTGTCGAGGTCGTAAGGGCTGTTCCAGGAGATCGTCACCTGCTCGTATGTCACCGCTGCGGCAGCCGTGGGCTGCGCTGCGGAGGGGGGAGTGAAGGCGGAGGTAAGGAGACCGACGGTCATCGCGCACCCCACGGCACGTGTGATGCGGCTGAGGGGGTGAGGGGACTTCAGAGACGACACGGAGCTCTTCCTGTTTGGCGGGGTGAACGAGGAGGGCTGGACCGCATGGAATGCCGCCCAGCGGTCGTCACTTTGGCGTGTTTCTGAGGCACGGGCTGATCTTGATTGTGGACGCGCCGGAGGATGACCACGGGAGGCGTATAGAGATTCGACCAGCCGGGTAATCCTTCTTCTTTGTTAAGAGTCCAGCAGGGAACCTAAACCGGATGAATGTATGGATGAGCCTGTCCTTCACATCCCATCGTCCCTGCCATGGGAGTCGGTTCCGAAGAAAGTCCGATAGTGCGTCAAGTTGTGGTGGTCGCAGGGGCTCCTGACTCCGACCTATCGGGCTTTTCTGAAAGGCTGAAAAGTATGCGATCAATTCGAGTGGGCATGCTGACGGTCTCTTCCGTCGTGTGTTCCGTAGCCATGGCCGGTCCGGCCATGGCCGACGTGTCGTCGTTCGAGAACATCACAATCACCACAACTGCCAAGCCGGCCGCGGCCGTTCCCGGAGCGAAAGTGGACTCAACGATCAGGTTCGAGTTCAGCGCCCCCGTCCCGTCGGGTGTCAGGGTCGAGATCCCTCGTGGATCGGCAGGCGCGAGTGGGATCAAGGCGCCTGTGGGCTGGGGGTGCACATCGGCTGACCCCGCGGTGTGCACCCCGACGACGCCGCTGAACTCGGGCGCAGCTGCCGAGTTCCAGGTGTCGGCGATGATGCCTGATGACGCCGAAGTCAACGAGCAGGTACTGGCGCCGCCGTTCACCGTCTACGCGAGCGGCAAGCCCAGTGTCCGAGGCGTCGCCGTCACCGCGCTCCCGGCCGTCCCGGTCGCCCCGGTCCCGATGTTCGAGTGGGGTGCAGCGGCCTTCGCGGTCGTGGGGTTCGGCGGTGCCTTGCTCTTTAGGCGTCTGGCCCGCCGGGGGTCGGGCTTTGCGGCAGCCTGATCCGTTTGGGTGGATGCACCCGCCAACTACGTGAAAGATTCACCCCTTTGGTCCGGATGGTTTTGCCTCCCGCGTGTTGACGCTCGATTCATTTCCTCCTTGCTGGACATTGAAGGCGGTGATGATCAAGCGCACCGCGATTCTTGGGTCGGGGCCATCGTGGGCCGCGCTTTAAGGGAACTCGGAAAGGAAAAGCAAGGTGATCAGTAACAGAATGGCAGTCAGGTCTGTTTGCTCCGGGGCGCTCGCGGCGGGGGCTCTGTTGCTCTCTCCGGTCGCGGCGCAGGCGGACGGCGGCCCGGACTCGGTCGTACTGAAGGATCAGTCGGCTGACATTGCGAAGCCTGGAGGTCCTCAGGTGGAGTCCAACTTCGCCATGAGGATCAAGGAGCCAACCTCCGAAGGAACTCTGATTATTCAGCTTCCGGCCTATGGCCAGACCACTGTGCCCCTCAAGTGGTTCCAGGGGCCATACAGCGGGACTGTCGGAAACTGTACGACGCTTCCCTCCCTCAACTATGCGGTAGAGGGAGACAAAATCGTGTGCCAGCACGTGAACAACGGCGAGAGCGGTAAGAACTTCCTGCCGGGTATCGACGTCACCATGAACATCAAGCTCCGTGTGGTCGAGGGCGCTCCCGCTGACACGGTGCTCAACAACGGCAAGGTCACCTGGCCCGAACACACCAAGGATGTGATGCCATTCACGATCAAGACCTCGGCCACGGCCACGAAGCCGTACGTGCCGACCGTCGATGTGCCGATGGTCAGTCCGGAGGTCGGAGTAGGGGCGGCGGGTGCTGCGCTTGCCGGCGGTGCGCTGATGTGGTGGCGCAAGCGCTCCGCACACCTCAGTGTCTGAAATAGCCTGTAGCGCACGGAAGGCCCCCGAACGTGCGGCGGGGGCCTTCCGTGCATGCTGCGCAGGCTGGCCCATTTCCGCTGGAATGACTTATGAATATTACTGCGGAAGCGGTAATTGGGGCGTAGTGGTGCATACTTTGGCATCGCCTCTCTTCTTGATCTATAGCATCGAGTCAGAAAAGGAGGGGCAATGGTAAAAATCTTTGACACTTCCCAGCGTGCGACGCCCTTCGCCGCGGAATCAGGCGGCACCTCGGAGCAGGACTCGGCCTTGCCTCCTGGGGTAGGCGCTGGGCATGCCCGCGGGGGTCCTGAGCAGGAGCGGACCGCAGGGACAGGATGCGCATGTGGGTGCGTGGCTCATGAGAGTTCGGATGTGGGACAGCCGCAGCGAGAGGAGCGCTCAGCCGCCCTGGGATCCCAGCAAACCTTCTGTGATGGGGTGGACCTCCCGCCGTGGGCCGTCAGGGGTGGACAGCCCGCGTGGCCAAGGGGTACCACTGAGGCCCCTGCCACGACGATCGCAGCAGCTTCGTCTCCCCGTACAGGGGGCCATGCGACTCCGCTCAGGGGGCGTTCAGCCTCGGTGCATGAGCATGAACCATGGTCTGCAGCGGCCCCGCAGCAGACAGCGGCGTTCCCGCCACAAGGCGGTCCACGTGCCGTTTCGGAGCCGAGTGCCAGCGCGGTCGCTGCCCCGAATCATGTACGTCCGCAGCCGGCCGCGCCGGTGGCTCGCCCTCCCGTCGCCCGCCAAGCGTCCGCGCCGTTGGCCAGCAAGCAGGCGACCAGCGTGTGGAGCCGTCTTCGCCGCCGTGCTGCGGATCCGGAGAGAGAGCAGGCCGCCGCAGCTGTACCCCTCACCGCGGAACGGCCGGAACGTGCCGATATCGCTGACGTCCGCACGCATTTCGCGGGCTTCCGTCAGATCGCGGTGGTGTCACCCAAGGGTGGTGACGGCAAGACCACCGGCGCGGCCTGCCTGGCAACGGTAATGGGCACATTGCGTGGGGGTTTCGTCGCGGCGATGGACTGCAACGAGGCATGGGGGACCCTGGGGCTGCGCACGCGCAGGGCCAAGGGCGCCGCCGACTTCGCCGACATGCTGGGTGCTCTGGCGACTCTGAACCGGCCCGACCTGCGGGTGGGGGAGCTGGCCCCATACGTGCAGCCACAGGCGGAGGCCATGTTCGATGTGCTGGCGTCGGGCGAGTCGCCCGACACCGATCAGGTGCTCACGGAGGAAGCCTTCTGGCTGCTGCGCGACATCGTGTCGCGCTTCTACAAGGTTCTGATCGCTGACACCGGCAACAATATCCGGGTGGACAACTGGCTGTCCGTGGTGTCCAGTTCCCATCAGCTGGTCATCACTACCCGGCCGCACGAGGATTCGCTCCGGTCGGTGATGTGGATGCTCGACTTCCTCAACTCCCGTGGGCTGGGGGAGGTGGTCAGCCGGGCGGTCACGGTCATCACTCCCAGCCCGGACCAGACCCGCACTCAGCTGTGGCATGCTGAGGATGAGTTGAGCGCCCGTACCCGAATCGTGGTGCCGGTGCCCTTTGACACAGAACTCGCAGGCGGAGGGCTCGTTGACTTCGGCCGCCTGGAGCCGGCCACTCGGCGGGCGTGGCTGCGGGTGGCTGCCGAAGTGGCGCAGGGCCTGTGAGAGCGGAACGTACGGCGGTCAGCGTGTTGCTGGCCGCCGTGCTGCTTTCCCTGAGCGGTTGCGACCGTACGCAACCGCTGGGCACTCTTGGCTTGGGCGCCGGGTCTTTCCGTACGGACTGGACCATCGGGGCGTGCCGGTCTCTGCCGGATCCGGCACTCTACTTGCCGGCCTTCCCCAGCGACACCTCGCCGGCCGTGCGCTGTACAGCGCCGCACCAGTTGGAGACGTATGCGACTGCCGAGCTGCACGGGGCGGTGGCGGCGGAGGAGCAGCGCCCCAGCCCCTACTGGTTGCTGAGAGAAGCGCGTACAGCGTGTGCCGCACACGACGTCAACGGCTATCTGGGTGCGGGCCAGGCGACGCCCGCGTACCGGCCGTATCTGCACACAGTCGTGCCGACCGCGAAGGAGTGGAACGCCGGAGAGCGCACCGTCCGGTGCGATGTCGGTGTGCCCGGAGCGGAGATGCCTGGCACCCGTTCCGGATCGCTGAAGGGCGCGCTACTCAGAGAAGCGGGCGCCCCGGAGTTGCGACACTGCCGGTACGGCGGTGCCGACATCCAGTGCTCCGAATTTCACGACCGGGAGCTCGTGTCCGATCCAGTGGTGTTCGGGCCTGACATCGGCAGGCTGGGACGGGGGCGGATCCGAGCCATCTCGTACGAGCGGTGTCGCGCTGCAGCGGTGCGCTATTTGGGGGCTGGGTTGACGGAGCGGCGGGATGTCCGGCTTCACGTTCAACTCCCAGGGACGGAACAGACAGAGCATCCGCGAGTAGCTCGTTGTTGGCTCGTTGTTGCCGCTGAGGGCAAGACCATCAGAGGAAGTCTTTACCATCAGGGTCGCTCGGTGCCCTCGAAGGCGGGGGCCCAAGACAAGGGAATGGCATGAGCACTGTCCATCGTTCCCATGCCAAGGTCGCTCTGATCTTTGGCGGCCTGGCGTGCCTGGCCATGCTCCTACGACTGTTCGCGGGCGGCGCGGTGGGGTTGGCCGACAATGGCGACGGGCACCGGCTGATCTGCCAGCTGGGACTACGCCCTGCACCCATGCCGGATGGGGTGCCCGGGTGGGCGTACGCGAATCCCTACTACGAGGAGTTCACCTGGTACGGGGAGGCATGCAGCGCCGGTGGCACAGGCGAGCCGTATCTGAGTACTCAGGCGCTGTTGCTCCTGGGTGCGAAAGCGCTGACCCCGCTCCTCGGTTCGGAGGCAGCACTCGACCTGAGAGCGCTCGGTATCCTCTGTGCACTCATCTTTGGCGTAGCGATCGCTGTGAACTTCATGGTGATGCCCTTCGCTGTGTGGCTACGTGGCGTCGTCGTCATCGGGATGGCGCTGGTCGTCCTTGACAGCACCATTGCGACGTACTTCATCTCGCCCCTGAGTGAGCCGGCAGGCCTGCTCGGCACCCTCTTCCTCATTGCGGCGTTGTTCCGGATGTTGCGCGGCCGGCGTACCACGGTTGGAGCGATACTGCTGGTCGCGTTCGCGGCTCTGTGGTGCATCGCGGACAAGACTCAGACGGCCAGCTACCTCGTGGGAACACTGCTCGCGCTGTTCCTGCGCCCCGCACATTTCCCGTGGGCTGGTCACTGGGTTCAACGGCTGAGGGACGCTGGCGAGGACGCCGCTGGCCAGAAGGGGCCGGTGCGTCCGTCCAGGCTCGGGGCCGTGCTGCGCCGGGGTCCCGCCGCGCTCATCTCCGTCGGACTCCTGGCGGTCACGGTGCAATTCCAGGGGATGCAGGCACGGCACCTTGGAGAGATCTACACGTTCCACCAGCTGTTTGTGGAGATCCTTCCGAACAGCCCCACTCCGCGACAGGACCTGGCGGATCTCGGCCTCGACCCCAATTGGGAGCGCTACAGCGGGAAGAACATCCTTACCGCTCCGCTAGTTTGGAGTCCCGAGTATGAACAGATGCTTCACTTGCGTACGGCGGATCTGGTGTCATTCCACCTCAACCATCCGGATCGGCTGGCAGGCCTTGCCGACCGTGGAATGGTGGGTCTCACCCGGACGCGAGCCTCTTATCTCGGAAACTATTTGGCGGACAGTGGGGCGGGACCGTACGCGAAGGAATGCCGGGTCTGTCTGGTGCAGCCTCTGCTCACCTTCATGCGGCCGATCCGCTGGTTCGTGTTCCCACCGCTGGTCTTCGGTGCTGCTGTGTTCGGGGCGGTGACGGTGTTCAGGCGGCGCTCGCCCTTGGCCGCGCGAGCTGGTGCGGCTGTAGTGGTGGTCTTCGCGGCCAGTACGGTTGTCCAGTTCTGGGCGGTGATGGTCACGGACGGGTCGAATGACCTGGACAAGCACATGATCTTCACCTTGTATGGGCTGACCCTCATGGGACCTCTCCTCGTGGCCACAGTATTGACGTCCCTTGGGATCGGATCGGAGCCGGGCGCAAGCTCGCAGATGGCTGCACTTCCTCGCCAGAAGAAGGCATCCGCACCAGCATCATCGTGGTTCGGCAGCGGGCGTAACAGCAACGCTTGGTTTGTGCGAAGTCGCCGGTAGCCCTCGATCATGTGTGCCGCTGCCCGATGCGGGCAGCGGCACACTCGTATTCAGGCTGAGGTGGCGGGCAGAGCGTCGATGCGTTGTGTCTTCACCCAGCCGTCACGGCGGCGCAGGACGCGTCCGAGGGCACGCCAAGCGATGACGTATACCAGGTAGTTGTAGGCCACGAGTGCGAAACCGTATCCCAGCGCCTGCCACCAGCCGAGGTACCGCTCACTGCGCCAGCGATAGAGCAGTCCCCAGACAGCGAACTCCGCAAGCCCCAGTACCATGTAGAGCGCGAGGACCAGACCGCCGCCGTCTTCCAGGTAGCGGCGCACGAAGAGAGGGTAGAGCGCGGCATTCGACATGAAGGCCAGTACAGGAAGCGGGTAGGCGAGGGAGCCGATCAACTGCAGCCAGGGCTGGGCAAGGTAGTAGTTGACTTCGCCAAGCCCTGCGTTCGTGAAGTGCCGGCAGGACCAGATTTGGCGCAGATACGGCAAGCACTGCATGGACCCCTGGGCCCAACGCGTACGTTGACGAATCAAGGCCCCCAAGGAATAGAGGGCTTCCTGGTCCACCCAGCTGTCGATGGTGTAGGCATTGCGCCAGCCGTTGAGCATGAGACGCAGGCCGAGTTCGTAATCCTCCAGCAGGGCCCTGCCCCAAGGATTTCCCCCCCTGCCGTCGATGGAGTCAAGTGCGGCGAGCCGGGCCAGCTGACCGTTTCCACCCACGTTCACGGTGTGGGTGAACTTGCGCACCATTTGCATGGCGGAGATGGGGCCTCGGAATTCGATGTCCTGGAGCCTGACGAAGGTGCGCCCTAGCCAGTTGGCGAATGCGCTTTCGCCCGGCAGTGGCTCTGTTCTGTACCGATTGCTCATGCGGACCTCGACCTGCACTGCAGCCACTTGCGCGTCCCCGAACAATGCCGGTCCCGAGCACACATCAAGCAGATTCGAGGAGGGCCTTCCGTCCGCGTCGACCACGACACAGACGGCCTTGGACCTGTCCGCATCTCCCACATGCTGACTGATCTGCTGGTAGGCATAGTTGAGCGCCTCACCCTTGCCGCACCGAGCATCCGGCAGGGAGCGCTGGAGCACTGTGATGCGGCCACCGCCTGCCCGTCCCGCGCACGTGATCTCGAGCGTTGAGTCATCCGATCCGTCGTCGATCACCCAGAGGCGGGCCTGAGGGAACGACGAGAGGAGATAGTCGAGAGTCTTGCCAATGACGGCCTGTTCGTTGAGGCACGGCACAATGAAGTGCCATTGGTAGTCGCGCGGGTTGCCGAGTTCTCCTGGGCGGTGCTTGACGAAGGCTGTGACCAGAATGGTCACGTACACCAGAAACAGAAGCGCAAGAATCAATGAGATGATGATTGCGCTGCTGAGTACGTCCATTGAGCATCCTTGAGTGTCCGGTAGGGGTATGCGTTCCGGCAATTGGGTGGCGTGTTCGCTGTTCTGAGCGGGTTCCTTGCGTCAGGTTGACTGGATCGAGATTATCCACGAATGATGCTCTGCGGGGGTCGATCGTGGACGGGGAATTGAATCGTATGCTCCCTAGGGAAACATTCGACGTGGTGATGGGCACGCGCCCGGAAATCATCAAAATGGCCAGCGTGGTGCATGCGTTGGGAACTCGGGCGAGAGTGGTGTGGACTGGCCAGCACTACGATGCGGACCTCACGGATACGTTCTTCAGGACGCTCGGTCTGCCGCAGCCTGCTCTACGCCTGGACAGCGTCGGTGGCGTCTCACGGCCTCAGCAGATGGCCCGGATTATCGACCAACTGTCGGGTTGGTATGAGAAGGAAGCGCCGGCCGCTGTGCTCGTCCAAGGCGACACGAACACAGTGAGTGCGGCAGCCCAGGCGGCGCACTACACGGGGGTCCCAGTCGTACACGTTGAGGCCGGGCTACGGTCCCGAGACCGGGCCATGCCCGAGGAGATCAACCGGATTGTCGCCGGAGCAGTGACCGATCTGCACTGCGCCCCCACGTCACAGGCTGTGGAGAATCTGTTGGCCGAGGGCGTGGAGCCGGAGCGCATCAGACTCACGGGCAACACCGGCGTGGACGCGAACATGCGGTTCATGCCGGACGGCCTGCGCCGCGCCGCGATCCTCCTTGAACGAGCCCTGGTACCAGGAGGGTTCATCCTTGCCACCTTTCATCGTCCGGAGAATGTCGACCGTCCGGAAGTGCTGGCGACCATCCTTCGCGACTTGATTAGGCTGCCCCTTCCGGTAGTGCTGCCACTCCATCCACGCACGAAGGATCGAGTGGAGGCGTTCGGCCTCGGCGGACTGCTAGCAAGGGTTGGACACACTTCGCCGCTGAGCCACCCGCACTATCTGGCTCTCGCTCGGGAAGCGCGCATGCTGATCTCGGACTCAGGCGGGCTCCAGGAAGACTGCACGGTATTCAAGAAGCCCTTGCTGGTCGTTCGAGAGTCCACGGAGCGACCGGAGTCTGTCAGTGCCGGATTCGCGCGGCTGGTCCCCGGCAGGCACGGGTTCTACAGCATGGCGCAGCAGATGCTGGATGACCGTGACCTGCCGGCACGCCTGGCCGCCACTCCATCCCCGTACGGAGACGGGAGAGCGGGGGAGCACATCGCCAGAGCCGTCTGTGAGTTCGTCGATGCGGGAGCCTGTCCCGTTCCCCCGCAGTTGGAAACAACTGTCCCGGCAAGTCTTGAGGGAAGGCCCGTTCACTGATGACAAGTACGTACTGGGCGACGGAGCGGCAGGTCGCGCTATCGGGTTCCGGCGAGGCGCAGACGGCACCGCCACCGCCCCGACCAGGCGGCCGATCAGGGCCCGTGTGGGCAGTGCTGTGGCTGCTCTTCGCCGGGCAACTGCTCGTCGCGGGGGAGTGGTGGGCCGATATGGAGGCGCGCTTGGGGCACGCGGTTGCCGCTACGGTCCTGGACGGTGACACCTTGCTGGTGCCCGACCAAGCCACGTTCTACTTCGGCCTTGGCACACCCAACGCGCTGGGACTTCACCTCGATGCTGGGTGCAGCACCCGCCTGATCCTCATCCCGACGCTGCTGGTGGGCGCGTTGTTCGCGGGCTTTCGCAGGGTGGGTGCGGTGCGGCTGCTGCTCGCCACAACTGGCACCGTCGCCTTGTTGCTGACCGCCAATGTTGGGCGGCTGCTCATCATCGGGCTCGGAACGATGGGGTGGGGAAGGGAGACCGGGTTCGGGTGGGCTCATTCGTTCTCCGGGCCGATCTTCATGATGGTCATGCTGGTTGCCGCGCTCTTGCTGAACCTGCGCATTCTGCTCGGTGTACGTCTGGCGTTCCCGCTAAGAGGCACGCGTGACGGCAAGACTTCGCCGAAGACGGGGAAGGGGAATCTTCGGCGTGTATAGGACGCCTCCAAGGCCGCCGCTTGCGGCGACGGGACTCCTGGCGATCACGTGGAAGATCGCTTTGGTCGTTGTGCTCGTAGTGGGCGGTGTACTGCTCCTGCGGTGGGCCTACATCACGCGCCGTGAGACCCATATCAACAATCAGCCATGATCCGGATCCTGGCCACAGGCCTCCAGGACGCATTGCGTACTCCTGCGGCGAGAGTCGAAGTCGGGCTGCTGGTCCTACTGTTGGCTGCGGCACTCTCTCTGACGTTGTTCGTCCCGCATGCGCCACTTGCTCCGCTGAACAGTCCGGCACAGGTGGCGCCTGCCGACGCCGCGGCGCATGCGGGGCCGGCCCGCGTCATGGGTTGGTCGCCGCAGGGCCCGGTCGATCATGCGGGTTCGGGCTCGCTCGGGGTCGCGTACTACCGGAACGGCCACTACTACCTGCTAAGCGTCGGCCATGTCGCGCACCCTGTGGGTGTTGCCGTGCAAGACATCACCACCGAGGACCGGCAGACGCTGGGCTCGGTATCGCACACCACCGGGACTGTCCGCTCCGACGGGACAGTGACCGATCGGCACCCTGGCATCGCCCTGGTCCATGCCGGTACGCGACCGCTGCCCCCGCGGTTGCGTATCGCTAGCCAGCCCGCGCGGGTGCCTCTGCCGGGCGGAGTTGTGACCCTCCCGGAGAAGGCGGTCGTCACTCTCACAGCGACGGGGAGGCCCGAGAACGGACATGCCACCGACCTGCCGGCTGACGGCTGGGTGTGTCACTCCGGCTTCTCTCAGGCCACACAGGACGCCGGTGGATTTCGGTGCGGTGAGCTCGACGAGGACTGCACCGCAGGTCTGCAGGAGTGCTACTTTTCGGCAGCGCAAGGAGGCCAGATGGTCGCGAGCGGTGACTCGGGGGGGCCAGTCTGGCAGCCGTTGGCCAATGGCACCGTCCGATTCGCCGGCATCATCCGGCACTGTGTTCCGCGCAGGGTCGGCCCCCCTGGAGGATGTGGGACTGCTGGCTTCGTACCGGCGTGGGTTTATGAGTACTACGCATGGCCTCGCGCTGAGACGCGGCGCGAGTCGCCCCACGGACAAGGAGGACACATTGTGCTACCTCCGTCGCCGCCTGGCCGCGTTATGGTCCGAGGGGATGAGACCTGCCGGGCACAGGTGAGTTGGAGAGCCGGGGACTCCCGTTCGTCCGATCCGGTGGTGGGTTATCGCATCTATCGGAACGGTGAGTACATCAAGTCTGTGGGGCCGGCCACCAGGGAGTATTGCGACGCGACGCCCGGGCGAGCCGAGTCGTACACCGTGGCGGCGTATGACCGATGGGGTATCGAACGACCGGCGGTGGTATGGGGGGAGAGGAGCAGGCCTTGACCGCTCTACCGGCAGCCCGTCCGCCGTCCCCGCGCACGGTCACCGGATGGATCCTGACCCACCCCGACACCCTGCCGGAGAGCGAGCGCCTGAAGCTCAAAGCTGACTTCGCCAGCTACCCCGAACTGGATGCCCCCACCGGTCACGTCCGCGCGTTCGGGAAGACGCTCACCCATCTCCAGGGCAACGAGCTCCCGCAATGGATCAAGGCGGTGCGCGCCGACGACCTGCCCGGCCTCCACACCTTCACCAACGGCCTCGAGCTAGGTCTCGGCCATCGCTGCGAAGAATCCGAAGAGGACCTTTCCGGGTCCAGTGGGGTCGTAGATCCCGGCAAGGGGACCAACGAGCATTTCCAGGACCAGGCCGTGCTCGGTCAGATGGTCCGCGAGGGCGGTGAGATCTGCTGCGTCGCGCCCCAGTCGTTTCATCTCGTTCACCGTGAGGATCACGCGGTAGTGCGGGGCGCGCGCCTTGATCTCGCGGGCGGTCTTGAGGTCGCCCTCGAACTGGGGGCGGACCTCGATGCGGGTGCTGATCTTCTCGCTGAAGATCTTGTCGCGGGGGATGCCGTGTTTGGCGAGTGCGTCGAGCTGTGAGTCGAGGTCCTGGCTGAGGTGCGAGCAACGGGCGTATCCGATGCGGATGCCTGCGCTCGGCAGTTGGGGGCGATGGCAGCGGGGACCGGTTTGCCGGGCTGTCACGGTTGCCCCCGGCGAGCGATCGGCCGGCGTCTGGATTCGCAGCTTCTTGTTCAGCTTGGGCACCTTCGTGAAGCGGCCGGTGTGGTATGCGCACGTGACCGCGTCGGAGCGCGAGCGGCACGGGGAGCCGGGGGGCCGCCTTGCACTGGTCATCTCACCCGGTCAGCCTCGGCCTGGCGGACCCAGCCACGCAGGGCTTCCTTATGGAAGCTCAGGTCCTTCGCGACGCGCGCGATAGGGCGGCCGGTGGAGCCAGGGCGGTTTCAAAGTCGGGTTGATCTTGTAGGTGTGCAGACCACGGCGGCGTGGTGATGCCGGCTGGGGCCGTGGCCCGCGCGACGAGGCTCCGTTGTGCAGGTGACCTTGCCAAGTCGCCTTCACACGATGGAGCTTCGATGTGCCGTCAGCCCCCACCGTGTGTCTGGTCAAGTCGCCGTCGCGTCAGCATCGTGCGATCACGGACCTGCCCGAGCGGCTGGCGACCTTGGCGGATCCACGGGCCGTCGCGGGAGGCGTCACCCGTTCGTGAGTGTGCTGCTGACGGCCCACTCGGCGGTGCTGACCGGCGCGAAGTCGTTCGCCGCGATCGGGTAATGGGCAGCGAATGCCCCTCAGGATGCTCTGGCCCGACTCCGTGCCCGCACCACGACGGCCTTCGCCGTGCGGGTCGCGCCGAGTGCGGCGACCATCCGCCGGATCATCAACGCTGTCTGCCCCGGAGGACTCGCCGACCTGCTTGGATACGATCCGGCCCGAGCGGACACCCTCGCGGTGGACGGCAAGACTGCCCGCGGCTCGCGCACCGATGACAGCCCGGCGGCCCATCTGCTGGCCGCGATCACCGGCAAGGGAATGACCGTCACCCAGCTGCGGGTCCCGAAGAAGACGAACGAGATCACCTGCTTCGCTGATCTGCTGGCGCCCTTCGACCTGCGCGGGGCGACCGTGACGGCCGACGCCCTGCATGCCCAGCGGGAGCACGCCCGCTTCCTTGTCGAGGACAAGCAGGCGCACTACGCACTGACCGTGAAACGCAACCAGCCGGGCCTGTACGCCCAGCTCCACGGCCTGCCCTGGCAGCAGGCCACCGCGAAGTACTACGACCGCACCACCGGGCACGGCCGCAAGGAAACCCGCGTCGTGCAGGCCCTGACCGTCACCGACCTGGGCGTCGACTTCCCCCACGCCGTCCAGGTCGCCCGCGTCGTACGCCACCGCACCCGGACCAAGACCGGCAAGCGCAGCCGCGAAACTGTCTACGTCATCACCGACCTGACCAGCCAACAAGCCTCGCCAGTGTCAACGGCCATGTAGTTCTCCCCAGAGGCGGCCAGTAGTTCTCCCCACTGACGGCCAGTAGAAGTTCCCCAACGGCGGCCAGATATCTCCCCGCCCTCGGAGGGTGTGGGTCAGCTGAAGGGCTTCACTCCCTTTCCGGTGGTGGCCTCGGTGAACCTGAACGAGTCACCCTGAGTGACTGTGACGTGGGCATGGTGAAGTAGCCGGTCGACGGTCGCGGTGGCCAGGGTCTTGGGCATGATCTCGTCGAATCCAGACGGGTGGAGGTTGCTCGAAACCGCGATCGAGCGACGCTCATATGCGGCATCCACCAGTCGATAGAAGCCCTCGGCGGCATCCTCGGAGACGGGCAGCAGGCCGATGTCGTCGACGATGATCAGGTCTGAGCGGACGATCTTCGCGAGGGCCCGGGCGATGGAGTCGTCCGCGCGGTGCCGGCGGACCAGCATCCCCAGGTCCTCGATGGTGAACCAGGCGACGGTCAGGCCGGCTTCGACCGCGGTCTGCCCGAGAGCCTCGGTGAAGTGCGACTTTCCCGTTCCCGAGGGCCCGCAAATGCAGAAGTTCTCGCGGCGTCCGACCCATTCCAGGCTTCTCAGGGCGTCCTGAGTGGGCCTGGGTATGGAGGACTTGGACTCGTGCCAGTCGCCGAAGGTCTTGCCGGTGGGGAACCCGGCCCGCTTGCGGCGGGTGTGGAGATTGGCGCGGTCGCGACCGGCGGCTTCCTCGGCGAGAAGGACGCGCACGACCTCGGCGGGATCCCAGCGTTGCGCCTTCGCGGTGGGGATGATGTCGGTCAACGACCTGCGAATGTGCGGGAGTTTCAGCCGCTTGGTGAGCTCGATGGCCTCGGCGAGCGGGTCGCCGTTCGTGCCGAGAACGGTGCGGATCGGGGTGGCCATCAGAGGTGGTCGCTTTCGTCGTACTCGGCAAGATCAGGGGTGCTCGGTGCGGGGGCGCCGAGGGCGGACCAGGCGGAGGTGCCGGGCTGCAGCGAGTGGGTTTCGCTGCGGCGGACCGGCTCGGCCAGGCCGTGAACAGCCTGGTAGTCGAGGATCGAGAGAAGGTCCTTGTCCGCGAAGCGGGCAGTGACCGCGGCCGTGCCGAGGGCGCGGTCAACGTCCGCTATCGAGTAGAGCTTTGAGAGTGCGACGGCCTCGGCCATCTTCGCCTTGATCCGGCGAACCCCGGTCGCCCCGGCCTCGATGAGCCAGCTGGCAGCACCCGGGCCGAGCTGGAGGAACGCGGTCTCCTCGGCGGAGGTGGCCTTCGGGGTGCGGTCGCCTTCCTTGTCTTCGCGCGGCGGATAGTGGGCGTCGTCCAGGACCGGCGAGCCCGCTTGGCCGCGCGGATGCCGGGCAACCTCGCGGGCCGAGCCGTGCTCGTCGACGGCGGTGACGATCAGTTCGTCGCCGTGGAAGCGGGCCCAAACTCGGCTGTCGATCAGGTCGTGCGGGACCGAGTAGCGGACCGCTTCGACCGAGATTGTCGACTCCCAGGTCACCCGGCGGGTGGTGCCGAACGCGGCGGTGAACGGCCGCCTCGGCAGCGGATGCAGACGCTGTTGTTCCTCCGCGAGCCGCTCGACCGGTTTGCGTCGAGTCGCTTTGTGGGTGCGGGAGTTGACCTCTTCGCAGAACTGCCGGCAGGCGGCTTCCAGCTCTCCGAACGTCTTGTATTGCTCGCGCAGATTGACGTCCCGGGGCACCAGATCGGCCTTCGCGATCTTCACCGTGGACTCGGAGCCACCCTTGGTTTCCGGGTCCGCCGGCAGACACGTTCTGATCGTCGTGCCGTAGTGCCGGGCGACCTCGACAATCTCGGGATTGCGGACCGCGATCCCGGCAACGTGATCGGTGGTGACCGTCTTCTCGTTGTCCGTCAGAACGTAGGCCGGAACCCCGCCGAGCCTGCGGAAAGTGGCGTCCAGAGCCGCGGTGACCGTCGGCAGCGTCTTGTCCCAGATCGGAATGACCACCCGAAAACGGGACCAGGCCAGCCATGCGCAGAACAGCGTGGTCTTGCGGCCCTTGATCACCGGGCCGTCGCCGAAGTCATACTGAAGCCAGAGCCCCGGCTCGGTCACCCACGGCCGGTAGATCCGCCGCCGACCGGCCCTGAACTGGGCTTTCGCCTCGGCGACCGTGCGACGGGTGGTGCGTTCCCCGCCCGCGAAACCCATCGCGGTGATCCGCTTATGGACCACATCCGCACGGACCTTGCCCTGCGAACGGACCACCAGTTCCTCGATCTTCGGCAGATAGTCGTCGATCGCTCGCGTCCGGTGGCGGTGCTGGGCGGGGTTCTGCCCGGCGGCCCGCATCTTCACATAACGGGCCACCGTGTGGTGGTCGCACCCCGCCAACTCGGCCGCGGCGCGGTAACTCCCCGTGAGGTCGTAAGCCTCAAGGATTTCCATGATCTCCCTGCTGTTCTTCACCCGCTCGAGCGTCGCCGAGCAGGACCTGTCGGGGCGAGCGGGGAGAGAACTGGCCGTACGCGGGGAATCCCGTGGCCATCAGTGGGGCCTTAAATGGCCGCCTATGGGGACCTTTTCATGGCCGCCGTCACCTCAGCGACTCGCGAAGATCATCCGCTCGCAGTGGACCATCGAGAACAGGCTTCACTTCGTCCGTGATACGGCCTTCGCCGAGGATGCCTCCAAGGTCCGCAGCGGCCGCGGTCCGGACAACATGGCCCCCCGCAGCTTCGCCATCAACCAACTCCGAACGGCCGGCCACACCAACATCGCCGCCGGACTCCGCAACATGTCCTACGCCCCCTTCCAGCGCCCACTCGACCTCATCGGCCTCAACTGACCTGCACAGACACATGATCAGTCAGACTTTGAAACCGCCCTGCCGGTGGAGCGGACCTCGCGGATCGCGCGCTCCCGGAGTTCGTCCGGGTATCAGGTGGCTCCACGAATCCCAGGACAGCTGAAAGTTCGAAGGTGGGGCCAACGCTCAAACCGCCCGAGCCAACAGCATCGCTCGCTGTGACGAAGCGTTCAGTCCAAGCGTTCGGGAGCCCACGTCCGCATATCGCCTTGCATTCGCCTGAGCTCTGGCCATCGGCACCATCAGGCCTTCGGCAACGATGATGACCGAGCCCACCTACACCACCCGCCCCCGGACCTCTTTCGCAGCAGGGGCCACCAATGACTTTCAGGGTTTACACGCATACCCCACAGCGGATGCTGCCGGGAACTCGCCCTTTCGTAGGCCGATTAGGTCGATAACGCCATGCAATGCCGGTGACATCTTGTTGTGCGCACACCTTGATAACAGTGGTCACCTGGGATCGGCGCGACACACGACGCGCAGTGACCCGTCCGAGGAGGTTCTCGTGAAAGTCCAAGATGCAGACCGTTTCCGCGAAGTGATGGGCCTTCAGGGACTGTCGCAGCGCACGTTGGCGGTAAAGGCCAAAGCTTCTCAGGCGTTCGTCTCACTGCTACTGCGGGGCAAGCGTGGTACACGACCGGCGACTGCGTGGCGGATTGCCCGGGCCCTGGGCGTGTTTACTGATGAGTTGTTCAGCGGCGAGATTCGAGGCCCTGTGAGGGCTGTTCCCTAGGGCACACCTGAGGTACGCGGTTGCGGATCCGCCGCATCCCCGGCGATGCCTCAGCGCGCTGCAGGCTGGGGCACCGCTGGGACGGCTACCTTGAGCGCCGCCTGAACTCTGCTCCGCCGGCAGCCAGAGGGAGACGCCTAAAACTCCGGCGCACAGCGCAACGTTGACGGGCGCCGTCACCACCCCTGCTCGAGCCCATCCGCACCCCCCCCACGCGACCAGTCGCACCCTCATTCCCCCATCCGTTCCACGATCGGAGAGACCAGTCATGAACATCAACGACAGTAGCCCCCACAACCACTCCGGAAACGCACCCGTGGCCACCCTGCCCCGCACGGGGTGTATCCAACGCATCAGGCAGGCTCTGAGCGTCAAGCGCGTTCTGGTCACCATGGCCAAGGCTATGGGCATTGTGGCCCTGTCTGCGCTCTCTGCGTTGCTTACCACGCAAGGGAGAGCGCCGGCGGTGGCCACGTCCGTAGTGGGTGCCAAGGAGGCCAACAGAGACTGGTCCCTCTCGATGGACACCCAGGAGACCGGGCGGCAGGAGCTCTCGAAGGCACTGTGTGATCTCGCTCCCGAGAGCGGGAGTTGGACCGCGCAGCTGTACGCCAGCACCCTGGCCCTTACGCGGGCGCACCTGGGTCCAGTCGACCCGTTGGAGGACGACCACCGCGCTGTCCAGCTGCTGCGCTCGGACTGCTGGGCCCGTGTTGGAGACTTCAACCGCTTTTCCTGGAAGCCTGAACAGGAGGCTGGTGCCACCGCGTACACACTGATGCCGAGTCATGACTCGTACGCTGATGCCTATGTGCCGGGCCTGCATGAGCCCATGGACAAGCACAGGGTTTGACCTTCATGTCCTCCGGCAACGGGAGGACCTGTCGGCGTTTGGTCTCAGGACATGGTTGACGGCTTGTCGTCAGGAGTTGCTTGACGCTTCTCCTTTTTGCCCATTCCTTTGACGTAGAGGCGAGTGATCGGGCCGGTGTTCTTGAAGGGCCTGACCGCGAGCTCGTCTTCGCCGTGGAAGATCCGGTAGTGGGTGTGCTCGATGACGATGGTGACGATCTCCCGGCATGCCGCGGACCCAGCTTGATGAACTGGCGATTGACCATGATCCGGCCGCTGGCATAGACCTTGTGCTGAGCTCGAATCAGCCCGGTTGGCAACGGCGGTGGAGGCAGCGGTGTGGCGGCTGTGCGAGCTCGACGGAGTCTGCCGAGTTGATCTGCGGGGACAGGGCAAGGCCAGGTGCCCATGAGCGCGTTGTCGGCGATCGCGTGCATCAAGTGCCCGTCCAGACGGACTGCGATCACGCGTCTGGCCAGGGAGAACTCGACTTGGTGATAGAGGCCGCCGATGGCAACGAGCCCGTCGCGGTTCACTTTCCGGTCGACTTCGACGGGCTGTCCGGCAGCGAGAACAACAGTCCCCTTCGACCGGAGAAGAGCCGGAGCGACGGGCTCGGGCCCTGCGGGCCGGGGGCCGTGGCGCATGGTCAGGTAGGCCAGGTCCTCCGGCAGCAGACGTGAAGGGACGGAGGTGACTCGGTGCCCGTCCAGGAGGAGGTGGATAGTGCGCTGGTTGGCCTAGACAGACAAAGTCCTTCCGGCGAGGGCCTGGTGGACTCTGAGGCACTGCTTGTTGGAGATGAGGGTGAGGGCTCCGCTGGGCGGGACCCGGATGTCGAACTCGATCGCCGTGCCGTGGGGCGGCAGGACCGGGGGCTCGATCACATTGATCGCGAGATCCGGCACCGCGCCGTCAAGGTCATCGCCACCCCTGTCTGAGCGGGTCGGTCTGAACAGGCTCATCGGAGTGGCCATCTCGAGGGGCTGGTGCGGGTGGTGATGGTTGTAGCTGTCAGTCCACCGCCTCCTGAGCCGACACGAGCGACTCGAATGGCGTCACATAATCGAGGAACTCCTCCCGCAGGGTCCGGTGGAAACGCTCGATCTTGCCCGTGGTCGTGGGCGAACGCGGCTTCGTCAGCCGCTGGGAAATGCCGTTCTCCCGACAGATCCGCTCGAACAGCACCTCCACCGGCTGCGGGCGCGTGTGGCGGCCGGTGGACTGCTTGCCGTTGCCCGTCAGCACCTCGAAGGGCACCCCGTACCGGCGCATCGCCGCGGTGAACGCCGAGCACACTGCGCGGGCACTGGGCACTGTCACTACGGAGGCGACCACCACGAACCGGGAGTGGTCATCGATTCCGGTGACCATCTTGCACTCCCGCCCGTCGGCCAACGGCACCCCGCCGACCAGGTCCATCTGCCGCAGCTGCATCAGTGCCTCACGCTGCCAGCGGCGGTACTTGCGTGGATGCTGCTGTTCCTGGGAACGCACCAGGCCGTTTGCGGGACAACACCCGGTGCACCGTCGCCCGCGACGGCGCCGACTCCAGGCCACGGCCACCGAGCTCGTGGGCGATCCGCCGAGCACCCCACCGAGGGTGCTGCCGCCGCAGCCGGCAGATCATCGCTCGACTTCGGCCAGCAACCGAGTAGGGCTGATCCGCGGCCGGCGAGACCGGTCCGCAAGATCGGGCAGGCACTCCTGCTCAAACCGTCGCCGCCAGCCAGGTATGCAGCGCCTGGCGGGACGTGCCGTACCGGCAGCGACCTGCCCGACCGGCGACCTACCAAGCACTTCACGAACGGCGCGGTACCAGCACTCGGTCAACTGCTGCGGATCCACGAACGTCAACGAACCACGCTGGCCGCCTTGTTGAGTGAGAGATGGACGGACAATCAGCCGAACGTGTCAAGCGTTCCCAGAGCACAAACGGTGAAGCATGCCCTGAGACCTCACACCGACACGGGAGGACCTGTCGGTGATTCGACAGCTTCGGTGGGTGTACGAGTAGGGGTCCGGCATGCCGCGCAGCGGGTGCCGGACCCCTACTCGTATGTGAGTGCACTCCTCCTGGTCTCCACGGAGTGGCAGTGCCGCAGACGCAGTCCACCGACCCCATGCGTATGAGCAGGTCAATCGTCGGCGTCTGGCGGGTCACTCTGCGGACGTGGTCACCGAGTCACGAGCCAGTGTGCGTCCATTCTCGCCGATGAGTACTGCGGACACAGCGGTGCGCCCGCCGGGCTTGACTGGAATGCCGCTGCCATCACCGATGGCCACCGTGATCCTGCCCGCACCGCTCACCGACACGACCGCGGAGCCGCTCGCACGAGGGCGGTCCAGATCGACCAGTGTGACGACGAGGCGGCCAGGTCTGCCACATGTCCTGTACGACATCTCGATGGTGACCCGATCTGAGCCGGTCCGTACCCGCCCTATAGCAGCGGCAGGCAGATCAACCGATTCCAGGCCACCCCAGATGTGGGTGGAGAGCAGCGCAATCGCGACTAGCGCCACGCATATTGTCAGCATCAGATGTCCGCCTTCCACTCTCAGGGTTCTGAGCGGGCAGTTGGGAGTCGTGGGCGACGCCCAGTACTGCACCTCTGTATTCGCCGCGCATGTGCTTCACGCGGACCTATAGGAATCCTTGGATGCCGCAGTAGCCGTGGGCGAGCAATTCGAGGGCAGTCCACTCGATCGGCGCTCTTCGGTGTGATGCGTGAGCCGAGGGAGGGCCCTGCGGCTGGTTGCACACGGGCAACCAGCCAAGCGTACGGCCAACCAATCTGTCCCGTCGGTGATGACTGGCGGAAGTTTCCCTATGGGTCTCGCTACCTCAGTCGGCTCAGGGTTTCCGTTTACCGAGGAGGACATAAGGGCCCGCGAGTTAATTCAACGTCGTTAAAAGTAGCTGGAGTTGAGATTCGGAGTACGATAACGCTCATTTCTGAGGTGCAATCAGTTACTCGCATGCGCGGCGATAACTGTGCTGTTCTTGGAACACGCCGCCCCGGCCAACACCGAAGGCGCGTACCCCTTTAGAGGAGGATTTCCATGCCCCTGTGTAATCCTTGTTCGCGATGCGGGAAGCGCGCCCAGTCGGGCGGGCCCTCGACCCAGGTGAAGCCCGGGAACCGTCGTGTGCGGACCCACCGCAGCAGGGAACCTGCCAGCCTCACTGAGTGCGCATCAGGCGCAGTCCCCTTATGGCGTCCGGCCATCCGTACCAGTTTCCGCCCCTGCTCCTCGGGGTTGGACCAGCACGTATCTGACCTGCTCTACCGTGGCGCCGACCAGGCGCACCAATGGGCCGAGGTTGAAGAGGACCTCGCCCGGCACGCGCTGGGCGCCCTATGGGTCTCGGCCGACGGCGGAACCATCGCCGCCCGAGTGCGTCGGCTGACCGGCCGTGCCGCGCCGCTGCCGCCCACCAAGGCCCACAGCCGCCAGGAGTTGGCGGATTCGATTGGCATGGTGACCGCTCTGGCCCTTCGTCGCTTGCGTCGCCGCGCCCTGGCAGGTACAGGCTGGCGGTCAGGACGTATGTCGGTGCGACGCTACTTCCTCGGCCAGTGCGTACGGCTGTGGCCCTTGGAGCTACGCCGTTGGGTCCGAGAACAGCCCCCGGGGCCCCGCCCTGCTGGCCTTCGAGCATGCGGCCAGGCTGCAGGCCGCCGAGAGTTGGAGCGAGCCGGAGGTGCGCGCCATCGAGCGCTGGGACATGGTCATGTTCGTGGCTGGGCTCGACTCGCGCATCCGGACCGCGCTGAGCGAGCGGCTCGCCGGCAATCCGCGGTGATCGGCCGCGGAGAACACCCTCGCCGCCCGACACGCCATATGGCGACTCTGCTTAAGGCCCGTCTTTCGAGCCCATCCATCCCGGGCGCCCGATACCTCCCAAGGCCGACGCCCCTCCTGCCTCTCAGGAGTGCTCCAATGATGTTCCTCGCACGTACCGCGACTCTGGCCGGCCGCATCTGGCCGCGTCATCGACAGGGAGTGACGGTGGTAAGAGCCGCCCGTCCCACTCTCCCTGACCTCACTGTATTCCCCGGACGCTGCTTCTTTACCGCAGGTTCGGACAATGCATACACCGCCTGTGTGCGTTCCATGCTGGTTGACAGAGGCGCGTATGCGCCTTCGCATCATCCAGTGCTCGTGCAGGGGTGGAGTGAGGACGACCGGGAGGCGTGTGCGCTCTTCCAGCGCGCCCAGGGCTGGCGTGGGCGCAGAGCTGGTGGCCGTATGAACCGGGCGACTTGGGACGTGCTGGTCAACGGCGAAGGCAAAGACGTCCACCACCCATCGCACCCCAGCGTGTCCTGGACGTCCAGAACGGCGGCGCCCCCGGGCTTCCCCGGTAGAGACATCTTTGGGGACGACCACGCCAATGTATGGATTCTTATGGTCCGGCTGCGACTGGTCGCTCATGGATATCTTACGGCCCAGCGCACAGCCCGATACGGCCGGCTGCCGGACAAGACCGCTGAGTGGCACGACTACGTGGACGAAGCGCGCTGTTGGGACGAGCACATTCGCCACGCTTGTACGTGCTTCCAGTTGGACCACGGACTGAGGGGCGCTCAAGCAGACGGAATCCCCACGGAAAAGACCTGGGAGTTGCTGTGGAGCCAGTGATATCCGGAAACAGTAGTGATCGCAGGTGGATTCTGTCCGCAGCCTGCGAGGGTGCCGATACTGAACTCTTCTTCACGTTGAATACGGCGGCAGAAGGAAAGGCCCGAAAGCTGTGCAACCGTTGCCCGGTCAGCACAGAGTGCTTGGCCTATGCACTGGATGAGCGCATACCGTTCGGCCTCTTCGGCGGCACAAGTGCCAAATGGCGCGCCCGCCTTATCGAGCGTCACCCGAAGACGGCGTCCTGGCATGCAGCCCTCATACACGCACGGGACGTCCAGCGGGCCGGCCAGCGGCACCCCCGCACGAAGAGCCCGAAGGGCGTGCCCCCCGCCCCAGGTCGAAGTCCGGCAAGGGACCTACGATTCCACGGTGCGCGGTTCGGGTGTGGTTCAACCCGCGAAGGCTGCTCCCGGTTCGCGCCGGACGAGGGCCCACCAGCCTCGCGTACCAGTGCAGTCTGGGACTGCCACCAATGATGGCCTTATGCTCCACGGCCGGTTCCGTTCTCCTCTGAAGTGCGACGGTGCTGGCTCCGGGCGAGTGGCGAAACGGAAAACGCGGCGGACTTAAACTCCGCTGTCCCTCAGGGGACTTGTGGGTTCGACTCCCACCTCGCTCACGTGATCTCCTACCTAGAACTCGCGCTGAAGTGCGCCGCAAAATCGTCCTGCCACTACCGCGTCGGAGCAGTGCTCGTGCGCGGAGGCAGGGTCCTTGCCCACGCGTACAACCGCCCCAGAAATCATCCCGCGACCGATTTCCGACACGCGACCTTCCACGCAGAGGAAGTTCTCCTCCGTAAGGCAGCTAACCCCAGGGGTGCCACGGCGTACGTGGCCCGAGTTGGCTCCGCCGGCACCCCGCGCATGGCTCGTCCCTGCCCGAGATGTCAACGAGCGCTGGCCCGTAGCGGTGTCACGCTGGCCCACTACACCACAGCCGCCGGCCCCGAGAGTATTCGCTGGCCACCCATTCGCCTGCACCGCACGTGACGCCATCTACGGAACGAGACATGGGGCGTTAGCTCAGCTGGTCAGAGCAGGGGACTCATAATCCTCCGGTCGCGGGTTCAAGTCCCGCACGCCCCACCGCCTCGCATCAACTTTCCTGGCAAGCAGCGAAGTTGATGCGGCGATACCAGGTCCCGGTTCCTTTGGCCGAGGCCCCAAGTCTCCGATCCAAGCTCCAAGCCCCAAGGCCGAGTCCCATGACCTGAATCGTGAGGAAGCGCGATGACAACGTTCACCCCCCACACCCCGGCCCCTGACCGTCACGCCCACATGCCGCACCGCCGCTGCGGTCGCAGTGGCTTACACCTGCCGGCGCTCTCGCTAGCCTTGTCCCGCAGCCTCGGCGACAATTCTCCGTTCCAGAACCACACGGCGCTGATCCACCACGCCTTCGATCGAGGCATCACCCACTTTGACCTTGCTCCCCAGTACGGCCCCCCGCAGGGTGCTGCTGAGAAGAACTTTGGCCGGGTCCTGGCTGGCCTGCGGCCCTGGCGCGACGAGCTCATCGTCTCCGTCAGCCCGTCCCTCGCCGCGCTCACGGGGTTTGGCTCGCGCAAGCACATGCGCGCCTCCCTCGACGCCACCCTGCGCCGCACCGGCCTGGAGTACGTCGACATCTACTACGCTCACCGCCCTGATCCCCGGGTCCCACTCGAGGAAACCATGGAGGCTTTGGCCACGGCGGTTCATGAGGGCAAGGCCCTGTACGTGGGACTATCCGGGTACGCTCCCGCCACCTTGAACAGGGCCGCCGCCATCCTCGCGGACCTCGGATCCCCACCGGCCGTGTGCCAGGCCTCGTACTCCCTGCTCAACCAGTGGGTGACCGAAGGCCTCCTTGACGTGCTCACTCAGCATGGCGTAGGGCTGGTGGCTGGGGCGCCACTCGCCCACGGAGCCCTTGTAAGTACCTCGCCTACGTTCCCTGTCATCACCTCTCAGGACGAGGCGGTCGAGATGCTGGCTGACATTGCGCAGACGCGTGGCCAGTCCCTGCCGCAATTGGCCCTGTCGTGGCTGCTGCACGACACACGAGTCACCACCGTGCTTAGCGGGGCATCCACAGCCATCCACTTGGAAGAGAATCGGGCGGCTGTGGAGCGGGGGGACCTCACCCCGGGGGAACTGGTGCTCATTGCGGACGCGCTGGGCGTCGCGGGGGTTGAGGGGGGAGTGCGCGGGGCCTAATCCGCAGTTCGCGTTGGCGGTCGGCAGGGAACGGAGCCTCCTCGCCCGGGGGATCTCCGTGCGTCGGGGGCTCACCTGTGGTGAGGAGCCGCGGCTCATGGTCAACAAGACGGCTTTCCCCGGCAGGTGGCACCCGGCGGCAAGGTCACCTACACCGTGACCCTGCGCAACCCGGGCTCCACCGACTACGCTGGAGCCGACTTCAACGATGACCTCACCAAGGTCCTCGACGACGGCACCTACAACAAGGACGCCAAGGCCAGCTCCGGCAAGGTCGCCTACAAGAAGCCGAAGCTGAGTCGGACCGGTGACGTCGCCGCGGGCAAGACTGTCACGGTCACTTACCCGGTGAAGGCAGCCGTCCGCCCGGCCGGTGACAGGAAACTCACCAACGTCATCACCAGCTCCAGCAACACCAATTGTCCGGTGCCGATGAACCGCGCGGCCGGGGTCATCGACAAGAACTGCACCACCACGACGCCCGTCACGAAGAAGATCACCGTGATCAAGAAGGACGCCAGGACAGGTGCCCGACTGCACGGCGCGGTGTTCGAACTGTGGCGTGAGTCCAGCGGCAAGGCCGGACTGCAGTATTCGGGCAAGAACGCCGACATCCGGATCGGTACCGGCTGCGCCACCGATCTCAAGGAGACGTGTACCTTCTACGCTACCGGCAACGGGTAGTTCTACGTGCGGGAGACCGCTGTCCCCGAGGGCTACGTCCTGCCCCGTGGCGCGGCGGCGATCCACGGACCGCGCACGGTCTCGGAGCGCACCGGCGAACTCGACATCACCCTGACCAACCGTCCCGGTGGAGGCAAGAAGAAGTAACGCTTCGCACCTCCACGAAGGCAGCCCGTCCACCGTCTCCCAGGGTGGGCGGGCTGCCCGCATCGAGCGGTCACGTCAGGCCACTTCCGGTACCGGCCCCGTCGTCGAGCGGATGACCAGTTCCGGATCGAAGAGCAGCTCGCCGGTGGGCACGTCGCGATTGCCGACGAGGGCGAGGACGCTCCGGCCGGCCTCCAGGGCGAGGCGGTCGGCGGGCTGGCGGACCGTGGTCAGCGGGGGATCGGTGAACTCCGTGATCATCGTGCCGTCGTAGCCCACGACCGAGACCTCGTCCGGGACCGAGCGGCCGAGGCGCCGGATGCCCCGGATCGCGCCGAGCGCCATGTAGTCGCTGGCCGCGACGATCGCTGTGGCGCCGAGGCCGAGCAGGGTGCCGGCCGCCGCCTGGCCGCCCTCCACGGTGTAGGACTGCCGGATCACCAGGCGTTCGGCGTCCTCGACGCCGCGCTTGGCCATCGAGGTGAGGAAACCTTGGACGCGCCGGTCGGCGGGGTGGTTGCCGGCCGGGCCCGAGGCCATGCCGATGGTGCGGTGGCCCAGGCGGTACAGGTGGTCGACGGCCAGTTCGGCGGCGAGGGCGTCGTCGGTCGAGTAGACGGGGGCGGGCACGCCGTCCGTGAACTCGCCGTTGATGCCCACGTACGGAATGCGCCGGGCGCGCAGGATTTCGTACGTCTCCGTGTCGGCGCCTTCGATGGTGTTGGACGCGGACAGGAAGACGACGGCGGCGACGCCCTTGTCCACGAGGGAGTTGATGAAGTCGCGTTCCTGTACGCCGCCGGGGAAGGCGGGGCAGAGGACTGTTTTGAGGCCGTGCGGTGCTAGCGCGGACTCAATGCGCTCGGCGACGTCCGCGAAGAAGGGGTTGGACACGAACTCTGTGACGACGGCGACGAGTTGGCCCTGGGTGGGCCGTTCGTAGCCGAGTTCGGTCATGGCCTGCTCGACGGCGTCCCTGGTCTTCTTGGCCACGCCCTGGCGCCGGTTGATGACCCGGCTGACGGTTGCCTCACTGACCTGGGCCCGCACTGCGACCTCGGTGATGCCGACCTTCATCGTGGTCCTTCCGAGACGGTGAGCGAGATCAGTCCTCCGCGCGGCACGGGCAGCGACTGCAGTCCCTCGTGCAGGAAGTGCAGCGGGCCCTCGATCATACGGCCGTCGGGGCCGTGGACCAGGCTTTGCGTCCAGCCCTCACCGCCTCTGACCTCGACCGCGATCCGGTCCGTGGGGGAGCCGTTGACCAGGGTGAACCGCTGGTGGGCGGCAAGATCGAGGGGGACGACCCGGTCGCTGTGCACACTGATCAGCGCCTGGCCTGCGGCGGCCGCCCGCACCACGGTGAACAGCTCGTCCGGACGGCCTGGTTCCACCTCGCCGTCCAGGAGTAGCTCCCGGTGCGCGCTCCACTGCCGCAGCCAGAACTCCACCGTCCTCAGGTGGGATTCGGAGAGTTCGTCGAGACGTACGGAGATCTGCGGGACGCAGTGCAGCGCACCGATGAGCTGCCTTGCGACCGCTTCGACCGGGGCGTCGCGGTCCCACAGGAGCATGTCAGAGTGGACGGCCCCGCCCACTGCGAGCAGTGAGGTGTCCAGGGTGCGGACCCGGTTGGCGGTGGCGTCGGCCGGGCAGTCGAAGGAGCGCAGCATATTGCCGAACGGGGCCATCCCTGGCCCGGTGTAGGGCTGTCGCAGTTCGAGGAGAACCTCTGGCCGTACGGATTCCAGTGCCGCGCGGAGCTCGGTGAGCAGCGCGGTCATCGCGAGGCCCACATCGGGGATGTCGGCCCCCGCGGGGCACTCGGGGCTCCCCGCGTACACCATCACCTCGTCCAGGAAGTCCACCTTGAGCCCGTCGAGCCCGTGCTCGGCGACGAGGCGGGTGCACAACTCCACGACGTGGGCGCGTACTTGGGGCAGCCGGGGATCGAGGACGTACGCTCCCGGAGCGCCGGCCGGTGCGGGCGCACAGGAGGCGAGCCGGTCGAAGCAGGCGGCGCTCGGCCCGAGCAGCAGCGGCGCGATCCACGCCACATAGCGCAGACCCGTTTCCTGTACGCGCTCCACATGTGCGGTGAAGTCGGGGAACTTGGCCCGGTCGGGCCGCCAGTCCCCGCACCCGGCGTAGCCCCGGCCGCTGCCGAGCTCCTGCCAGCCGTCGTCGAGGATGAGCACCCCGCAGCCGAGCCGGGCCGCGAGCGTGGCCTGGGTTTCGACCTCGGTGGCGGACACGTTCTGGTTGAAGGCGTACCAGGTGGAGTAGACGGGCGTACGCGCGGCTTCGGGCACCGGCATCGGGACGATCCGCTCCGCGAACCAGCCGCGCAGCACGCGCAGCGCCGATGCCACCGAGGCGGCGCGGGGCACGAAGGCGATCTCGTGCGGCTCCTTCGAGGCGGGCAGCCTCAGGTGCACGACATGGGTGTCGCTCTCCTCGGACACCCCGAACCGCAGCGACGCCTCCCGCACCGGGTCGGCCGCCGCGAAGGTCAACAGCGTGGCCCCCGTGTGGTCGTAGAGGCACCCGGCGGCCGCCGCGTCCACCAGGGAGACCTCGGAGCGGCCGGCCCAGTCGGCGAGCAGGGTGCGCTGCCAGCCGCCCTGTGGATGCCAGTACCCGGCGGCGTCGCCGAGCGGGACGGACAGCCGGATCTCGAGGGGCGCGCCCGGGCAACGTACGGTCAACATCCTTACGCCGTCGTGCGGTTCGCCCAGCTGCCAGGAGGCGTCCGGGGCGACCACGGCGATGCGTACGCCGTCCAGGAGCGGCTCGAAGGGGGCCGGTGCGAGACCTGCCGTGGTGACGGCCTCGGGGGCGTCGTCGATGAGCGTGTGCACAGTCACTCCTTCACCGCGCCGGCGAGCAGGCCGGAGACGAAGTGGCGCTGCAGCGCCAGGAAGACGAGTGCCATCGGGATGGCGGCGATGGCGGTACCGGCGAGGATCGCGCCGTAGTCGGTGTTGTCCACGCCCTGCAGGGAGGCCAGGGCGACCGGGATGGTGAAGGATGCGCCGTCGCGCAGGACGATCAGCGGCCAGATGAAGTCGTTCCACTGGAAGAGGAACAGGAAGATGGCCAGGGCGGCGAGGGCCGGTTTCATCGGTGGCAGGACGACCTTGATGAACAGCCGCAGCTCGCCGCAGCCGTCCATCCGGGCCGAGTCGAGCAGTTCGTCGGGGAGCGCGGCCATCGACTGACGCATCAGGAAAATCCCGAAGGGCAGCGCCAGATTCGGCATGATCACGGCCTGATAGGTGTTGAGCCACTCCAACTCCGCCATCATCTTGAACAGCGGTACCAGGGTGACCTGGGCGGGGATGACCAGACCCAGCATCAACAGCCCGAACAGACCCTCCCGGCCCCGGAAGCGGAACTTGGCGAAGCCGTATCCGGCGAGGGTGCACACTGCCCCGGCGCACACCGTGTAAATCACCGCGATGAGCAGGGAGTTGACGACCACCTGGCCGAACTGCGCGGAGGTCTGCAGGCTGTCCAGGTTGTCCATGAGATGTCCGCCGGGCAGCATCGGCGGCGGACTGTCGAAGATGTCCTCGGAGCTGTGGGTGGCGGCGATCACCAGCCAGTAGAAGGGCAGCGCGACGGCGGCGAGCACGATGGCGAGGCCCGAGGTCAGCAGGATGCCCCGGCCCCTGGTGCGGGGGTGGACCGTGCTCATGACTTGTCTCCCAGCACCTTGAACTGGATCACTCCGAGGATGCCGATCAGTACGGCGAGCGCGTAGGCGATGGCCGAGGCGTAGCCGAAGTCGAAGTATTTGAAGGCGTTCTGGTACAGGTACACGCCGATCGTGAGAGTGGCGTTGTCGGGGCCGCCGCCGGTGAGGATGTACGGCTCGTCGAAGATCTGCAGGGTGCCGATCGTGGAGAGCACCGTCGTCAGCAGCAGTGCGGGGCGCAGGCCCGGCAGGGTCACGTGCCGGAAGGACTTCCAGGCGCCCGCGCCGTCCACCGCCGCCGCGTCGTACAGCTCACCGGGTATGGTCTGCAGACGGGCGAGCAGGATCACCGCGTTGTAGCCGGTGTAGTGCCAGGTCAGCGCGAGACCGAGGGAGATCTTTGCCCACAGCGGGTCGGTCAGCCACGGCACGCCGTCCAGGCCCACCAGCGAGAGCAGCCAGTTGACCAGACCGTACTCCTTGTTGAGGAGGACGGAGAAGATGATCCCGTACGCCACCAGGCCGGTCACCATCGGCATGAAGAAGCCGAGCCGGAAGACGGAACGGCCGCGCAGCAGCGTCGAGTTGAGGGCGACCGCGAGACCGGTGGCGAGGGCCAGCATCACCGGGACCTGGACCGCCAGGATGATCCCGGTGTTCTTCAGGGCCGTCCAGAAGAGCGGATCGTCGAGGAGGCGGGTGTAGTTGTCGCCGCCGACGAAGGTGTCGACCCCGTCGATCGTCTTGTAGAGGCTGAGGACGAAGGACCAGGCGATGGGGTACAGCTTGAACGCCGCGAAGAGCAGCAGCGCGGGCAGGATGAAGAGGTACGGGGCGAGATTGCGGCGCCTTCCGGTCCGCCTTGCCGGTTGCTTGGCCGGGGCGCCGGGCGGTGCCTGCTTGCGGACGAGCGTGGCGGTCATCGCACGACCTTGCGTCCGGTCTGCTTGCCGAGCTGGTCGGCGGCGTCGGCCAGGACCTTGGCCGGGTCGGCGCCCTTGAGCAGGACCTTCGACTGGGCGTCGGTGACGAGCTTGAGCGCACGGGCGTAGTCGGAGGTGTAGTTGAAGGCCGACTGGGGCGCCTTGAGCGCCTCGAGGAAGATCTCACCCTTCTTCTGGCCGCTGAAGAACTTCGACGGCTCATGGAAGACCGCGTCGTCGTACGCCTTCATCAGGGCCGGGGCGATGCCCTTGCCCTTGTAGATCTTCACCTGGGAGGCCGGGCGGGTCAGGACGTACTCGATGAAGCTCCACGCGGCGGCCTGATTCTTGCTGCTCCCTGCGACTGCGAGATGGGTGGAGTTCACGGTCGCGGCCTGCGATCCGCCCCGGCGGACGGCCGGGGGAAGACGCACGCCCCACTTGCCGGCCTCGTCGGGCACGGTCTCCTCGATGATGCCGCCGAACCAGGTCGGCCAGGGCAGCACGGCCGCGGTGCCCTTCTTGATGGAGCTGATCAGGGCGTTCCAGCCGCCGGACAGATCGCTGACCAGGTCGGCGTCGTTCATCTTCTTGATGATCGTCATGGCCTTCACGGCCTCGGGAGAGTCAAGCGTGATCTCGCCGTCGAGATTGAAGTAGAAGGCGCCCTGCAGCTGGAGCAGCATCTGGAAGAAATTGGCGGCGTCGGCCTGTGAGGCGGGCTTGTCGATGCCGAGCAGGAACTTGCCGGTCTTCTTCTTGATCTCCTTGCCGGCCTCGATGGTCTCGTCCCAGGTCTGGAGCGAACCGGCGTCGATCCCGGCGTCTTCGAAGACATCGGTGCGGTAGTAGAAGCCCCCCGAATTCGCCTCCCAGGGAAGGGCGTTGACCTTCGAGCCCTTGGGGGAGACCGTCTGCCACATACCCTGTGCGAAGGCGTCCTTGTGGCGGGTGGCGCCGAGCTCGCCGAGGTCGGCCAGGCCGTTAGGGAACTTCTCCGCGTAGCCCGGCAGGTAGTCGACGCCGATGTGCAGGACGTCGGCAAGGCCGTCGCCGCCCGCCGCCATCGCCGTGGTGATCTTGTCCCAGATCGCAGGGTTGCCGATGTCCTCGACGGTGACCTTGATGTCGGGGTACTTGGTGTTGAACTCCGGTACGAGGGCCTTCATCTCGGCCGCCGGCCCCTGCCAGGACCAGACGGTGATCGAGCCCTTGTCCTTGGCGCCCGCCGAGCCGGAGGCACCGGCGTCGCCCGTGCCCGAGCAGGCGGTCAGGCCGGTGAGCCCGGCGCCCGCGGCGGCGAGCGCGCCGCCCATCTGCAGCACCTTGCGACGTTGAAGTTCCATGGCTGTCCCCACCCTGCTCGCACACCGTTGCGGAAGCTGACGGGACGGGACGCTAGCTGCGGCCTTCGGGGACTTGCAAGAGTTGAGTGAAAACTTTCTGTCTGTCAGTGCAATTGATGCTGTCGGATCCATTGCAAGCATTCTGAGGGCGTTGCTAGCGTGCCGCCCGCCCCGGTCAGTGAGGACCGCGGTCGCCGCCCACAGTCCGGGAGTTCCCGATGAGGCCTGCACGTCCCGCACGTCTGTCGCTGTTGTCCGCACTCGCGCTGCTCGTCCCGCTCGCGCCCCTGACGCTGAGCGGCTCTGCCTCGGCGAAGCCCCACAAGGCCGCGGTCCCCGCGCTGCTGACGGTCGCCAACCCCGGCTTCGAACAGGGCGCGACGGGCTGGCAGTTCACCGCCGGCACCGGGGTCGCCCCGAACAACCCGCACGGCGGCACCAAGCTGATCTACCTCGACGCGGGCGCGGGCAAGAAGGTCACGCAGACGGTGACGGCGACCGGACCGGGCACGTACGACGTCTCGGCCTGGATCGCGACCGGCGGCGCGAACGGCAAGTACGTCGCCCGCGTCAACGGCACCGTCGCCGCCTCGCTCACCCTGCCGAGCGCCGCCAACTACCGCCGCCACACGCTCAGCCGGATCGCCCTGAAGACCGGCGACAAGCTGGAGATCGCCTTCGAGTCCGGCGACGGATGGATCAACTCCGACGACCTCATGGTCTCGCCCTCGTCCCCGGCCGACCCCAAGGTCAGCTCCTCGGACCCGAAGATCGTCGAGATGTTCAACTGGTCCAAGCGCAAGGCCAACAGTTGGGTCCACCTGCCCGGCACCCAGGGCCCGCTCAACGTCGACGAACGCAACACCAGCGGCACCGGCACGGGCACCTACGCCGCCTCCTATTGGGCGGGATACGCCAACCGCAGCGGCTACTACTCCCGCGACATGGCCCACCAGCTGTCCGGCGCCGGTGTGCTCGGACTCAACGCAGAGAACAAGGCGATGCTCCGCTCTTACGCCGCCTCCGCGACCGCCGAGCACAAGTACTACCCGGTGTGGGCGCTCAACTTCGACGCCAAGACCTACCTGTCCATCGACTACAAGAGCCCCACCGACTTCGTGCGCGAGGTCCCCGCCACCTTCGAACTCGTCGAGAAGGCGGCCGAGGCGTACCGCTGGAGCGGCGACCGCGCTTATGTGGACGACCCCGCACTGTGGGACTTCTACCGGCATGCCACCAACGAGTTCGTCGACCTGCACGACTCGATCAAGGACAACGGCTCGGTGAAGGTCGCCGAGGGCACCGGGCGGGGCATCTTCCAGGGCGCCGCCAGTTACAACGAGCAGAGCGACGAGCCGCTCGCCGAGGCCGGCGACGCGATCGGCTCCCAGTACCAGGCCTACCTGGCGATGGCCTCGCTCGCCCGCGGCAAGGGCGACAGCGCCCTCGCGGCAACGTACGAGACGAAAGCCAAGGACCTCAAGGCGTACTTCAACTCGACCTGGAGCGGCACCGGTTCGGGCGCCTCGATGGTGCGCGGCTACACCACGGACGGGCGGGCGCTGACCGGGTGGGGCAAGGAGAACAGCTGGTTCATGCCGATGAAGCAGCTCCTCGACCCCGGCACCCGCCGCGAGGCCTACCTCGACTACATCGATCAGCAGGCGAGCGGCTCCGGGAAGCCGTCCAACATCGAGGCGATCACGTATCTCCCCGACACGTTCTTCAAGAACAACCGCTCCGGCACCGCCTGGAAGTGGATGAAGTACGTCTACGACCAGAAGGACATCCAGCACGTCAACGCCAAGCAGGGCACCAACGGCGACTACCCGGAGGTCTCCTTCACCCTCCTCGGCCAGACCGTCGAGGGACTCATGGGCATCACGCCCGACGCACCGGCCCGCACCCTGACCACGCAGTCACGCCTGCCGGCCGGGATGGACTGGCTGAAGATCGACGACCTGCAGGTCGGGGGCAACACCTTCTCCGTACGCCACGACGGCGCGACCAAGTCCACGCTCACCAACACGTCCGGCGCGGCGGCCTATACGTGGGAGGCGCGCTTCCCCGGCACGCACACCACCATCAAGGTCGACGGACAGGCCCGTGCGGCGAAGACGAAGACCGTGGACGGGGCGACGTACAGCTATGTGACGCCGTCCGTGGCGCCCGGGCAGACGGTGACCGCCGAGGTGGGCTGAGGCAAGAACTTCGCTCCCGCAGCCCCGTCGACGGGGCTGCGGGAGAGGCTCGTCCGATGCTCCAGGGAGTGTTGCTCTGCCGGGCAGTTGCCGGTGGTGGGCGTCAGGCGAGCTTGGAGTCGATCCAGGTGCGGTAGCGGGCGGTCTCGGTGTAGACGCCGGGGGTGCCGGGGTTGGCGCAGCCGTTGCCCCAGGAGACGATGCCGACGAGTTTGCCGTTGTGGACGAGGGGGCCGCCCGCGTCGCCGGTGCAGGCATCCTTGCCGCCGTTCGGATCACCGGCGCAGATCATCCCGGGCCGGATCGAGGCGCCGTTCTGCCGCTTGCACTCGGGGTCGGAGAGGAGCGAAACGGAAACGTAGCGCAGGGCGCTGGCGGCTGGGCCGTGGCGGAACGTGGGCCTTGGTGTGGGCTGGGAAGTACTTCCCCATCCGGCCACAGTCGCCTTGCCGGTGAATTTCTGACCCTGTGTGGGCAGGGCGGCGGTGGTGAGGTTGAGCATGGGCGCCTTGAGCTGGATCAGGGCGATGTCGTCGACGGCGTTGGACTCGCTGAATCCCTGGTGCTTCACGATCCGGACGACCTCGCGGGTCTCGGTCACGCCGGGCACGGTGTTGCCCAGCCCCAGGAGCCCTCCGGTCACCTTGAACTGGCTCGGCGTGGCCCGGTCCACGCACTGGGCCGCGGTCAGCACCCAGTCGGCTCTGACGAGGCTGCCGCCGCAGAAGTGCTTGCCGTTCTTCTGCACGCTGACGATGGTGGGGAACTGGCCGGCGACGGCGGGTGAGCCGCCGATGACCGCGTGCGCGGCAGGCGCAGCGGTGATGATCAGAAGCAGTGCCGCGGTCAGAGTGCCCACCGACGTCAGCAGTCGGCCAACTGCCCTGCGGGTGAGCGTAGTTATGGGGTTGCTGTAAGTCATGAGGTGATCATGGCAGCGGCGCTGATGAGGTGAGTCGCCGTTCTCCGTTCTTGGCCGGAAAGGCACCCAGCGATCGGGACGACGCACGCGGCGGCAGCAGAATCGCCTGCGTCACGCCAACCACTACAAGGGGGTCCGTCATCACGACTATGGCGAGATCCTCAAGGTCATCGAGGTCGACGCCAAGGCCCTTGAAGAGGCGATCAAGAAACTCCATGGAGTCCCTGAGCCGGTCAAGGCGCAGGCGAGGTATGTGATCGAGGCTCTCTCCACGTTCGACGGAAGGTAACCGGGCCCTCGGAACACGGCCGCTGATCGCGTTGCGTTGTAGGTGACGCTACGGAATGCGCTGTTATGTACTGCATGAGCACGAACCGATTCCACGACAAGCCCCTGACCATCGGCGAGGTCTCCGAGCTGACGTCCCTCACGCCCAGGACCATCCGCTATTACCACGAGATCGGCCTGGTTCCCGAGCCGGGCCGAGACGGCGCGGGCAACCGCGCGTACCGCATGGAAGAGATCACCCGGCTGCTCTGGGTCCAGCGGATGGCCGCGGCCGGGCTGAGCCTGGAGGCCGTCAAGGAGGCCGCCGAAGCCACCGATGACCAGCAGGTCCAGACGCTCCTCACCGAGCTGGACCGCATCCTGGCGGCCAAGGAGGAACAGCTGAGGCAGCAGCGGGCGGCGGTGGCCCGCCTCCGCGAGTTCGGCAGTGCGATCGGGCTGTTCACCCCTGAGGTGGCTGCCGCCCACAAGGCCGGTGGCCTCGACGTCCCGAGTGAGCAGGAGCAGGGGTTCCTGCTCCTGCTGGAGGCGACCCACGGCGTCGGCGCGGCTCTGGGCAGCGTGCAGGCCGACGCCTTCCTGGCCGGCCGCCCACACCTCAATGCGGAAGCGCTCCGGCTGAGCGCCCGGTTCGACGAGCTGGCAGACGCGGACGTCGACGACCCTCGGATCGAGGCCTGGGCCCAGGGGATGGCAGCACACTGCGCCGCAGTGGAAGCCGAGGAGGAGGCGTCCGGAGTCCGCTTTGCCGAGCTGGATGTCCAAGAGGTCGACGAGCGGGGTCTCATGCTGGGGGCCCAGGCCATGGGCGCCGCGACCGTCCAGCCGTCTCCAGCTCAGGATCGCGCCATGAAGCGGTATCTGGACCTCGCGATGGCCGACTACTTCGAGGAGAACCCCCGCCCGGGCACCGAACGGTGAGGCAGCCTCCTTGGGGTGGGAAGCCCCACGAGGCGCGGCGGCTCCCGGCTCCGGGCCTGGGTGATGGCCGGACTCGGCGCTGTCGGTGCGGCCATCGGTGGCATCTCCCTACACAGGAACCGGAGGATTCAGCTTCCGCCGTCCGGTTCGTCAAGGCCTGCTCGATAGGCGATCCGTGCGGCCTGGACCCGGTTGTCGGCGCCGAGTTTGGTCATGATGCGGCTGACGTGGCCCTTGACGGTGGATTCGCTGGTGTGGAGCTCGGCGGCGATGGCCGCGTTCGCCAGCCCTCCCGCGAGCAGCCTCAGGACTTCCCGTTCGCGCCCCGACAACGTGTCCAGACGATCCTGCTCGACGGGAGCGAGACGGGGCGGCGGATCGCTGAGCAGGCCGACGGCCCGACGGGTGACCTGGGGATCGATGGCACCGTGCCCGCCGTGCACCAGGCGCACCGCGCGCACGATCTCTTCGGGTGGGCTGTCCTTGAGCAGGAAGCCGGCGGCGCCGGCCCGCAGCGCCTGGCTGATGTATTCGTCGTAGTCGAACGTGGTCAGCACGATCACGCCGGGCGGGCGGGGGAGTTGCAGCATCCGGCGGGTGGCGGTGATGCCGTCCCCGCCGGGCATCTGGACGTCGACCAGTGCCACGTCGGGCAGATACCTGCGGGCACTCTCGACAGCGTCGACGCCTGTCCCGGCCTCCGCCACGATGTGGATGCCGCCGACTGCTTCCAGGGTGGTGCGCAGGCCCCGCCGCATGATCGTGCTGTCGTCGGCGAGCAGCACATTGATCATCCGAGAATTCATGAGGCGTCGTCGTTCCTCTCACCCGTCGCGGCGCGGGTGATTCGGACGGGAAGCCAGGCGCGCAGCCGGAACCCGCCGTCGGGCAGCATCTGTGTCTGGAGGCTACCGCCGAGGACGGCCACTCGCTCCCGCGCACCGGTCAGACCGCTGCCACCGCTTGCCGCCGACTGCTCGTCCCTGGCTCGCGCTGCCGCCCCGTTGATGACCTCAAGTTCGACGCCGACGGGCCGACAGGCGATCTGCACGCCGACCGGCGCACCCGGAGCGTGCTTGGCCGCGTTGGTGAGCGACTCCTGCACGATGCGATACAGGGCCCGAAGGACCGGCGGAGGCAGCGTGTCCAGGTGCCCGTCCACGGTGAAGCCGATACGAGTACCGCCGGCCCGCGCGGCGGATCGGACGAGCTCGTTGAGATCGGTCACCGTAGGCGGGGGAGAGGCGGTCGCCGAGAGCAGCCCGAGGACTTCGCGCAGCTCCTGCAGAGCGGCCCTGCCCTCACCGCGGATCAGCTCGGCCTCGGCCGCGACAGCGGGGTCGCCCTCCGGCCGGGACTGCACGGTGTGCATCGTGGTCGCGATCATCACCATGTTGCCGACCCGATTGCCGATGACATCGTGCATTTCCCGGGCGATACGCGTCCGCTCCGCGCTTCTGGCCTGCTCGGTGCGGATCTCGTGCTCTCGCTCCAACGCCTCGGCACGCGCGGATTGAGCGGCGGCCAGTTCGCGCCGGTAGTTCCAGGCCCGGCCGCCGAGGGCGGGAGCGACGTAGAAGGCGACGAGGTTGAAGCAAAAGTACTCTGCCTCCTGTACGGAGTGCTCCCAATCGGGTCCCGTCAGGTACCAGCCGACGAGGCCGAGCACCACTGTCAGCACTCCGAGGGCTAGCGCGCGCCCGCCGCGCAACGTGGTGCCGAGCGCGAACATGGCGACGGCGGGAACCGTCTGGCCGGTCCAGATACCGTTGTAGCCGTCACTCAGCGGAATCAACTGCGCCAGCACCAGCAGGACGGCGATGACGAGCAGGGGCGCGCGCCGCAGCCCCCACAGCAGGGCACCGATCGCGATGAGTACCGGACGCCAGTCCACCCAGCCGCCGATCTCGTCGGCCAGCCAGGCCAGCGCCAAGACCACGCTCAGGACCAGCGCTTCCCCACAGGGTCGCCACCATGGGGCGACGCGGACCGCGGACTCAGACATACGGCCACGCTAGAGGCGCGCGGGCTACGCCGCCTGGAGAGCCACCTGGATGGAGGCGGCCCGCTGCTGGAGCCAGTGACTTTCGTGCGGCTACCTCCAGAAGGAAGCTGTCGTTGGTCGGGCAGAGGCAGCTACCGGGCCTTCCGCAAGGGCCGCATCAGGAACCTGCTGACCTGCGTCTTGTTGCAGCATCTTTTGCGGCATCCTTTGTCATGGCGAATGCTGACGGTATGAACGTGGAACGGCGGCGCTTGCGCCGCGCCGCGGACGAAGGCTTCGTAGCGAGGGTGTGGCGCGCGGAGCTCGTTCCGGACGACCACCTGCACGGCTTCGTCCTAGCGACGAACCGGGATTGGACGCTCCTGCTGCTGGTCACGGACTCGATGCTGGACGGCTACAGCCTGGTGCGCACTCGGGATGTGACCGGTGTACGCACACGGGGCAAGCGGGACCTTCACCGTCGCTGGATGAAGAAGCACGGCACCTGGCCGCCGCCGGCGCCGCCGGGCGAGCGCCTCGTTCTCGGTAGCACCCGCAGTCTCTTGGGCCAGGTGGGGAGCCGGCACAACCTTGTCGGAGTGCTCATGGAGGACATGGACCCCGACCTTGCGCTCATCGGCAAGGTGGCGTGCCTCGGGAAGAAGTCGGTGCGGCTGCAGGAGATCGACAACACTGCTCATTGGGATCGCACCACGTCCAAGGTGCGGTACGAGGACGTGACTCGCATCGACTTCGCCGACCACTACACTCGGGTTCTCGCCGACCTTGGCGGGATTCCCCCATCGTTCGCATAGTTGCTTTGTGCGGGGCCACACTCGTGCTCAGCGCAGGCGGACAGATGCAGGCCGGCTGGCGACCGCGCCGGCCGGCCTGGTCCACTCGGGCGCCAACGTGCTGCTCCTGGACGAGCCGACCAACAACCTCGATCCCGCTTCACGCGACGAGGTTGTCGCGGCGGTCGGCTCCTGGCCCGGAGCGATCGTGATGGTCACGCACGACGAGGGAGCCATCGACGCGCTGCGCCCCGACCGGGTCCTGCTGCTGCCGGACGCGGACGAGGACCCCTGGAGCGAGGACTATCGCGATCTGGTCGACCTCGCCTGCCCCGCAACTCGCACCCGGCCGAGGCACGCGCCTGTTTCGTGCCGGCCGGGTGCGGGTGGTGTGGGCCCGTACGAGCTACTTCGTGGGCTTCACCGGAGCCTTGACCGGCTTCGGCGCGAAGCTGGTGCCGTTCCAGCGTCCCAGGTCCTTCAGGGTGGCGTCGCAGGACTTCAACTGGCCCTCGGCGCAGGTGAAGTAGATGGCCGGGTCGCCGCCCTTCATGCTCATGCTGATGTTCGGGTTGGACATCATCCCGTCGACGGTGCCTTTGCAGGCGTCGAAGGAGGGACAGCTCAGCATCTGGTACCGCACGGGGGTGGGGCCGGCGGTGTCCGCGGAGGCCGGGGACCCGGCGGCGAGAGTGAGGGAGGCGGCGAGGGAAGCGACGGTGGTGATGCCGCGGGCGAGCGTGGACGTACGCATGGGGACTCTCTTCCTGGAATCGGATGTGGGTGTGCTGGGGCGGCTGATCACTCTTCGTCCACGAGGTTCGCGGAGTCCTTCGGTACGAAGGCGATGGCGAAGACCTGGCGGTCGAAGTCGCCCAGGTACCGGGTGAAGTTGGAGAAGTTGCTCTTGTAGATCTTCATGGGGCGGTTGGCCAGATTGGCGTGGTTGGCGTGGATCCAGCGGCCCTTGGAGCCGGTCTGGGCGCCGTAGAAGCCGAAGTCGAAATTGATCATGCCCGGGCGGGCCTTGTTGCGGTCCTTGCGCATGTCGACCTGACCGGTCTCCGGGTCGGGCAGGAAGGCGTCGGCCTCACCGAGCTCGCGCTGCTCCTTGGTGGCGTCGAGGTCCTGCTCGCTCCAGAAGCGCTTGGAGAAGATCACGGCCCGCAGTTTGGAGGGGTTCATGCCCTGGGGAGTCCAGTGCGAGCTGTTGACCAGGGCCGAGTCCAGGTTCTTGACGCCCTTGAGGGTCTCGTCCGCCTTGACGTGCGTGCGGTACTCGTCGATGGTCCGGGACTGCTCGAGCGCTTCGTTGAGGGCTAGCCGGACGTCCCGGGCGCGGGCGAAGCCACCGGAGCGGCTGAATCCCATCTTCGCGCCGTACGCGTTGGCCTGCTCGGCCTCGTCCGGGTTGTGCTTGAGGTAGCGCTGCTCGCCGCGCTCGGCGCGGTCCTTGTCGTACTCGGCGAAGGCCAGGGTGCCGGGCGGCATCCGGTAGGGGGCGTGGCTGTTGAGGATGGTGAGGCCGACGCATCCGTTGGAGAGCGCGTCCCGCTGCACGTCATCCATCTGCTTCTGGGCGTTGCGGTCCCATTGCCAGTGCCGGATGTAGTCGGTCACGGACAAGGCGGTGACGGTGTTGCCGTCCTCGTCGGTCTCCGCCTCGGGTTCGGGGTCCGGCTCCACCACGGGTTCGGCGGGCGGGACCACTCTGACGTGAGGGGCGCGCTGTCCGAGGGATGTCGCGTTGCCCGCTTCGACATCGGCCGGCGAGAGGCCGTAGACCTCGGCGAAGGTGCGCTCGTCCGGAAAACCGGGGCCGGCCGGGTCGGCCGTGGCGGGCAACGCACTGGCTGACAGCAGGGCGGTGCAGATGGCGGCGGGCAGAAGGTGTCTCAGTCGTGGTGCCATGACGTTCTCCTGGGGCGGTACGGCAGCGGAGCGGCGGCTCAACGGACGGAGGAGTCCGGTGTGGTGGGGGCTTCCTCGATGACGTGCGGGACGACAAGGGCCTCACCGGTCACTTCGGCGAAGGTCTCCTCCCTGAACGGCCCGTCGGGGAGGTCGGGGAAGTCGTCGGCGGGCTCGACCTCGGGCTCGGGCACCAGAGCCTCCGGCGACGCAGACTCCACATCGTGCGGGACGACGGGGGACTCCCCGGTGACCTCGGCGAACGTCTCCTGCCTGACCAGCTCGCCCTCCTTCGCAGCATCTGCCGGAGTGGGTGAGGGGTCCACAGCCGCATGGATTCGGGGGGCCGCGACGGCCGCGGGAACGGTCACCGCTAGCGCGGTGGCGCCGGCCACGAGCCCCAGCGCCACCAAGGCATTGCTCGCGCGTACGGGAATCGACACGATGTCACCTACCAGCTTCGTGGGCGGGGTTGACCTGAACGAAGGTCACCAACGGAGCCAAACACGCCGTGCTCTTGGGCGCGCGGCGGGCGGGCAGGCGGGTGAGGCCCAGGCGCCGATTCGCTGCCCAAATAGAACTGTTGGACCCTCATGGCTGTTGGTTTATCCGGGCGAAGGCGGCGAGGGTCCGGGGTGCGATGAGCCGAATTTTTGGCCGCCCCCGGATGGCTGGTCGCTCGACTCGCGCGGCTTCAACAGGGAAGTCATGCCCCCGTCTGTTCGCGTTTGTCCTGTGTTGCGAAGTTTGGTGGATGATCCATGATCTGCGGCACAGTCCCCGGGACCGGGGTTCCGATGGCCCCGTCCGGACGTCAATCGCGTGTGTCCGTCGCGTTCGCAGGCTGTCGCGTCGGTCCAGGCCTAATCCCGCCCCCGCCGTGGTCGGAGGGGCGGGGGCGGGGTGGCATGCGAGTCCGGCCGCTACTCCGACGCGAGGGGGTAGCCAGTGACGAGCATGTCGTTGAACGCGTCGTAAGTGACTCGCCCCTCGCTGTCCACGACGACCTCCTTCAGGAGCTCATCAACCTCCGGCGAGGTCAGCGCGGAGCCCCAGTTCATAAGGAGCTGGCGGAGCTGGGTCTCCGTGATCCCGGTGCCGTCGGTGTCGAGAGCCTTGAATTCGTCCTGCATCCGCTGCACCTGCTCCGTCGGCGTCCCTGCAGGCTTCGGGACGATGGCGCCGAAGTTCCTGGCGGTGATCCGGGCGTCGGTCCCCCCGGTGACGTCACGCAGGAGCGCATCGACGTCTTCCGGCTTCAACCCGCCTTCGTCCACGAGAAGGGCACGCACGTCCTTCTGGCTGACACCGGTCCCGTCGGCGTTGAGTTTATTGAACCGGTCCCACAGCATCTTGTTCTGTTCCTGTGCCATGTATGGTCGTCCTCCCCTGCTTTCGCGACACAGCGGTATACCGCCGCGACCCAGCGTGACAGGCTGCTGGTCGCCGCGAGCACACAATGCAGAGAGCCAGGCACTGAAGGCTCGGAAGCGCGCGCAAGGCTCCTTGGGCACCAGCTGGCCTTGCGGGCCACGTGGCAGCAGGGGGTCCCGGAACGGCGGGATCCCGCTGGCTGAGCCCGAACCGCCTCTCGCCCCTGACACCCGCGGGCGCTGCGGCCCTCGCCGGGCGCCACACGCTGCTGGTCGGACTTGTCGGTGGGCAGGACTTCTTGATCTCCGCGGACGAGTGGCGGCGCCTGGCTCAGTGCCTTCAGCGGGCAGGTGTGCGGCATGAGCTGACCGACTACCCCCAGGCCGAGCACGGCTTCCTGGGCGAAGGCCGCCCCGCAAGCTAAGGCGCGAGTGCATCTGGTGACGCTTGGCAGAGGATGCTCAAGGCTCTGGCCCAACTGTCGCGCGGAGGATGACATGGTGGTTGTCGGCTGTGGTGGGTGAGCATGCCGTAGCCGCTCGTTGATGGCCGCAGCGAGCACGGTCGATTCGTAGCGGACCGCGAGCTTGTCGCCTCTCGTGGCTAAGACTCGGTAGCACTTCATGTGAGTTCTGACGTCATCGGTCAGCCAGTTGTAGGAGGATCCGGTCGTTCTGGCTTCGGCTGGTAAGCGGCTATGCCGGACAATCGAGGCCGCAGTGGCTGATTTGGTCTGTTTCGGGCGGGCTGTGTGGAAGGTAGCGTCCGGCCCGATGTTGCCCCAGCGTTCGTGTGAGCGTAAGGAGACCGCCCGTGCCCAGCATCTTCATGAACAGCACGTCGACCGGCCCGTACATGTTCATCCACGAGGTCACCGGCACCTACCTGGAGACCGACAACTACAACGACAACATCGGACAGGCCGTGCAGATCTGGAACCTCGATCCGGTCCAGAAGGACAAGGGTCTGCTGGGGCACCTCTGGCACATCGAGGCCGCTCCCGAAAGCGGGTACTTCCTGATCAAGAGCTACGAGAACGGCCACTGCCTCACGGCGGGCAGCAGCGCCTCCGACTACCCCCGCCTCCAGCAGTCCGACAAGAGCGCGAAGCAGCAGTGGCAGCTGCTGCGGGTGCACGGCAGTGACGCCATCGCCCAGGACGCCGACAGCTACGCGCTCATACCGAGGGCCTACCCGGGCTACGCACTCGCCCTGCAGGGCAACCGTCAGTTCAACGACGTCTACGTGGTGCCGACCTCGATGTGGGGCACGTCCCCCTCGCTCTCCCAGTACTGGAAGGTCGCCCTGAAGTCCGAGAAGACGGAGTCCGCACCTGACGCATAGCCTGACGGCCGAGTGTCGGGGCGGGGCAACCCCCGCCCCGAACTGGCAGCGCTGACCGGTGACATAGCGAAGCCCAACGGTTGCCCAAGCGGGTCGTCCAGGCCGCGTCGGGCACGGCGGCTTGCGATGATCCGCGGAGTGCCAGTCAGGTGTCACCGCAAGATGCTTTGGTTCTCTGCTCGGGACTGGTTCATCGACGCTCGATGTGGTGGACCATCAGTGCGATCTGGACCCTGTTGGTGAGGTCCAGTTTGGTGAGGATGTTCGAGACGTGGGTCTTCACTGTGGGGATGCTCAGGTACAGGGCAGCCGCGATTTCCGCGTTCGTCTTGCCCTGACCGATGGCGCGGGCGACTTCAAGTTCCCGCTCGCCGAGTGCTGCCAGGCGTGAACCGGCGGCCTCGGCAGGGTGGTTGTGGCCGGATCCCGTCTTCACCTGGCCGATCAGTTGCAGGGTCACGGCAGGTGATAGGACCGGTTCACCGGCCGCGGCCTTGCGTACGGAATCGATCAGGGTCGCGGGCGGAGTGTCCTTGAGGAGAAAGCCCGCCGCGCCCGCCTGCAGGGCGCGCAGTACATGCTGGTCGGTGTTGAAGGTCGTGAGCATCACGATCTGCGGCGCGTTCGGGCGCCGGGTCAGTGCCTGGGTGGCGGCGATGCCGTCCATGGTCGGCATCCGGATGTCCATGAGCAGTACATCGGGGCGGTGCTGGGCGATCAGTGGGAGCACCTCGCTGCCGTCACCGGCTTCTGCCACGACCTCCAGGTCGGGGGCACTGCCGATGATCATGCGTAGTCCAGCGCGGACCAGCGGGTCGTCGTCCACCAACAGGATCCGGACGGGGGCCGGGTTCATGCGGGCTCCTTCACGGCGGGAGGCCGGTGGGCGGGTGAGGACAGCTGAGTCGTCGCGTCCCATGGCAGCCACGCGCTCAGCCGGAACTCCGTGCCATGGCGGTAGGTGAGCCTGCCGCCGGCCAGGGAAGCCCGCTCCATGAGGCCTCTCAGGCCCTGTCCGCCGCCGGGGATCGGCACGTTCGCACCGTTCGGTGGCACTGGATTGGCGACCTCGATCGTCAGGCCGTGCGGGGGGCGACCGTGGACAGTGATCGTCACGGGGGCGTTCGGGGCGTGCTTGCGTGCGTTGGTCAGTGCTTCCTGCACGATGCGGTACGCGGTACGGCCGGTGGCCGGGGGGACGTCGGTCGCGGCAGGAGCCGCCAGCTCCAACTGAGCCCGCATTCCCGCCTGCTGTGCTTCGGCGACCAGTTGCGGCAGGTCGATGAGCGTGGGCTGCGGCCTGTCGGCGCCCGACGTGGTCAGCGATGAGGCACGCAGTACGCCGATGATCTCGCGCAGATCCTCCAGGGCCTGGTGCGCACTGTCCCTGATCACCCCCGCCGCTCGCTGGACATCGGCGGCGGGAGCATTCGGAGCCACCTCCAGGGCGCCGGCATGAATACTCAGGAGCGACAGCCGGTGGGCGAGAACATCGTGCATCTCGCGGGCGATGTCCTCCCGGGCATGCTGTTGCGCCTGCTCGGCGCGGAGCACGGCCTCGCGCTCCGCCTGGGCGCTGCGCTCACCGCGGGCGGCGGCCAGCAGGCCCCATCCGACCACCGCGGTGATCAGGGTGATGCCGAGCAGGGCGGCGATGGCGTCCGGCACCTGGACGCCGACGCCGATCAGGCCCCGCTCCGCCAGCGCCAAGGGCACTGGGAGCAGCGCGAGGGCCGCCGCCCACGCCGTCGTACGCCATGGCCGGTACGCGGCGACGGCATACAGCGCCGCCAGCGCGGCCGGCGCCAGCGCGGAGACGGCCATCGCCGTCGGCAGTAGAACCATAGCGATCAGGACCGGGCAGCGACGGCGCCACCACAGCAGCAGAACGCCCGCCAACGCCACCGCCGGGAAGGCCGGGAGCAGCGATGCAAGGTGCGGGAGGCGGCTCGCGAGGCTCGGGTACGCCGAAAAGCTCTGGCTCCAGCCCGTGGATGCGGCGCAGACGAGCGCGCCCGTGACCACCACGACGGCCAGATCGGTACCTCGCTCCCGCGAGAGAAAATGACGCATATCCACCGAATGTAAACGACCGGCAGACCTTCACGGGACGACGGAAGCACTGCTCCTGCTATCCGAGACTTTGGGATGAGTGCTGCCGATACCTTGGTCGTACCGCCCCGTCCCTTCGCACGATCAACCTCCTGGCCTGCGCGAATAGCGTCGACGACAGCAAATGCACCCCCGCAACCCAGGAGGTCGGACCCCCATGAAGTGCAACATCTGGCTGCTGATCGTCGGCATCACGCTGGCTGTGACTGGATACACCGGCGCGTACAGCACCTTCTACCCGTCCATCGACGCCCTGTGGTCGTACGACACCTACGCCTGGCGCCTGGTTCTCTTCGCCGCCGGTGTCTTTGCGATCCACTGCTCGCTGCGCTCCGCCGCCCCGGCCGCCCACCAGGAGATGCAGGGCTGATGACGAAGCACCGCGCCTCGCGCCGCAAGACGCTCACCGCGGCGCTGTCAGCCGCAGCGTCCCTGGCCCTCGTGCTCACCGGTTGCTCGATGGAGACGGTCTCGCCCAAGGACGCCCGGGCCAAGCCCGTCCAGCAGGGCATGGCCGCACCGGACGCAGTGAACTGCGCCAAGGCCGAGTGCATCGCCCTGACCTTCGACGGCGGCCCTGGCCCGTACACCGCGAAGCTCCTCGACGTACTCAAGGAGAAGGACGTGCCCGCGACCTTCTTCCTGCTCGGCAAGAAGCACATCGACCGTCACCCCGATCTGGTCCGCCGCATCGCGGACGAGGGCCACGAGGTCGCCAACCACACCTGGACCCACCCGCGCCTGACCGAGGTGGACGCCGGGCAGGTGCGGGAGGAGCTGGAGCGGACCCAGCGGGAGCTGGTGAAGCTGACGGGGAAGGAGCCCACTCTCATGCGCCCGCCGCAGGGACGTACCGACGAAGACGTAGCCAAGATCTGCAAGGAACTCGGTCTCGCGCAGATCCTGTGGAGCACCACCGCCAAGGACTACTCCACCAACGACTCCGGCCTGATCAAGGAGCGCACCCTGGGACAGGCGGACCGCGACGGCATCATCCTGCTCCACGACATATACAAGGGCACCGTGGCCGCGGTGCCCGGCATCATCGATGAGCTCAAGCAGCGCGGCTACACCTTCGTCACCGTGCCGCCGCTGCTCGCTCCGGGCACCGCCGAGCCCGGAAAGGTGTACCGATAGGGCCAGGGGGCGCTGAAGGGGTGCTGCGGGCAGACCTGACCGTGTGGGCTGGGAGCGGGGATGGTGGCCGCATACGCGAGGTACCCGAAATATTATGAGCGAGGGTTGATCATCGGGTACCTGGCCTGCGCGTCCCGGCTCTGCGCTGGTCCTCTTTGCGCCGCCCGTCGATTCTGGTCCTCCCTCTGCGCAACATGCCAAAGGGGAAAGCCGCCGTGGCACTGCAGATGGCCTTCACTGCCCTGGCGCCTCTGCAGGTGAACTGGGGGCAGCTCCCCTGGGCGGTTTTGCCCGCGTTCGTCGGCTACGCGACGCTACGGCGAATTCGCAAGTACTACGTGTCCTGCTTCGTGATCGATGAGCAGCGCGCGCCGGTGTCCGCTGCGATTTCCCGTGCGGCCTGGAGGTGCGCAGGAAGTGCCTTGCGCCTCTCCATGCCCGAGAAGCTGACCAGCTCCGGCGCGTGCGGGACGGCCTGCTTCTGCGGCCCCGTCCCGGTGATGATCTGGCTTATCGCGTCATGGGACTCAGGTAGTCCGGCCTCCCCCGCGAGGCAGCCGTTGGTGCCGAGAGGTACGGACGGCACGTCGGGCGCATCAGCCTCAGCAGCAGCACCCGCGCCTCACGGACCTACGTCTTGGTCAGCACCACGTCCAGCAGCTACGGCGGGAACGCCTCGGTCAGATTCCCGAGCGCCCCTGGTCGACCAGTTACCGGACACCGCCCCTGGTATCCGTTCAACTGCCAACTCCACGCAAAGTAGAGGGCATTGCTGTTAAAGAGTTCACGGGAGTTCGACTACGGACGGTACGCTCAGCAACTCGTACGGTAATGGAACTCAAGGGGATGGCAGAGTCGCATGTCTGGCAGTCAGCCGCGTATTCCGCCCGCAATGCTCGTAGAACTGCTGGGCAGGGATGCTGAGTTGACGGACCTGCTGCCCATGGCGCGAGGGGGTCCGTTGGTGACGGTGGTGGGTCCCGCGGGGGTGGGGAAGAGCAGGTTCGCCACCGAGGTCGCCACCCGGCTCGCTGGTGAATTCGCTGACGGGGTACGGGTGGTGTCGGTGGATGCCATGTCTGGAGCGGATCAACTCGCAGCAGCTTTCGTCCACGTGGCGGGCCTCGATCCTGGTGAGGCGTCCTCCGTGCAGGTCTGTGCGAGCCTTGCCGAGCGGGAGTTGCTGCTGCTCCTGGACGGGTGCGAGCATCTGATCGCAGAGTGTGGTGCCTGGTTGCAGGCGCTCCTGCCGGCGGCTCCGAAGCTGCGGGTTCTGGCCACGAGCCGCCAGGCTCTCGACCTCTGGCAGGAACGAAAGTATCCGCTGGAGCCGATGGACCTGCCGGACGTGGGCGCCCAGGGGTCATCGCTCAGTGAAGCGCCGTCCGTGCAGGTCTTCGCGTACTACGCGGCCATGGCCGATCCGGCCTTCCGGCTCGACGACCGTTCCGCAGCGGATGTCGCCGAGCTGTGCCGCCGCCTTTCGGGGCTGCCGTTGGCGCTTCAACTGGCTGCTTCCCGCGCGGGTTCGTTCACGGTCAGTCAGCTCCTCGACCGCCTGGACGGCTGGGGAGCCTTGCGCAGGGCCACTGCCGCACCCGCCCACCATCAGAGTCTTAACGACGCGCTGGCCTGGAGCTTCCGCCTCTGCACGGCTGAGGAAAGGTTGCTGTGGAGCCGCCTCTCCGTGTTTGTCGGCCCCTTTACCCTCGCGATGGTGGCAGAGGTCTGCGGCGATGAAAGGCTGCTTCCCTCGGACCTCCTGCGCGACGCGCTGGATGGGCTCGTGCGCCGCTCCGTGCTTCAGGATCACGGCAATGGCTCCTACCGTCTGCTCGCGGTACTCAGGGAGTACGGAGCCACGCATCTGGCGCGCAGCGAGGAGGCAACGGCATCCCGACTGGCCCGTAGGTCATGGGCGTTGCGGATGGCCGGCGCCGCGCAAGCAGGGTGGCGGAGCGGCCAGCAGGTCGAGTGGGTGCGCCGGATGACCGACCACTGGGATGAGTTGGAGTCCGTGGTGGAGGAGTCCCTGCTCGATCCGGAAGGCGGCGAGGGCGTGCTGACGCTCCTCACCGACCTGTGGTTTCTGTGGGTGGCCGGCGGCCGTATGCGAGAGGGACGCCACTTCCTCGAAGCGGCCCTCGCCGTGGAGAGGGAACCCACCCCGGCGCGGGCACGCGCGCTGTGGGTGTGCGCATGGCTGGCGCTGCTCCAGGACGATCTGACGGCTGCCCACACCCTGCTGCCGGAGATGGACCAAGCCATGGAAGGTCCTGCCGACGACGCCGACCGGGCATACGCCTGTTATGTGCACGGTGCGCTCGCCACCCTGGCCTACGACACCGACGTAGCCACGGAACACCTTCGAGATGCACTCGAACTCATGCCGGAGGAGGCGCCCTTCGGTCCGGGAGCCGACATGATCAGGTTGACCAGCGCGGCCGCCCGGTCCCGCACGAAGCCGGAGGTGGCCCGCCGCGCCGCCCTTGCCATTCAGAAGAGCTGCCGTCGCCGGTCGGACGGTTGGAACGCGACCTGGGGCGACTATGTGCTGGCGATCGTCGACCTGATGAGCGGGGAGGTCGATTCGGCCGAGAAGCACGCGAGAGCGGCGCTGAAGGTACGTCAGGAGTACGGCGACCCGTACGGCATGGCCGTCGTGGCCCATGTCCTGTCCGGCATCATGGCGGCCCGGCCGGGACAGGAGCAGTTGGCAGCCGAGCTGGAGGGCGCGGCCAGTGCACTCCGTAAGGAGCACGGCATGTCCCTGCGCGCCACCCGCTACTACTGGAAAGAACACCAGCAGACCGTGGACCGGCTCTTCGCCACCCTGGGGGATGCGCGCTACGAGCAGTCCTACCAGGCGGGGGCGGGCCAGTGTATCGATCGGCTTCTGGGGGATCCGCTGGTGGAATGACTCCTCGGAGGTCGCGCGCGTATTCCCGTCGGGAGGCGTCGAGCGATTCTGATGGCAAGTGAGGCTGGTCCTGGCGACACAGTGCGGGGTTCGTATGCGCAATTCCACTGAGCCGGACGAGTGGTAACCGATCATCATTATTTTGATGGAGGGTGGCTTTGTGCTGTCTTGAGCGCTCTTGCATGTACATCTCTCCAGGCAAGCGGAGAGTCCGTACGAGAGGTTGAGCATGCAGCGTCCAAGAGGCCGCCCCATCGCGCGGGCGGCCATGACAGCGGGGGTGGTGGCCGTCAGCGGGCTGCCCACCATGGGGGCGACGTCGGCAGCAGCACCCGTCATCGACGTCGCGGTATCCGTGGTGAAGGACGGAGGCGGCAACTTCACCGGCTCCGACGGACCGGGGCTCGACTCGAGCGCCACGAACGGCGTGGTGCGAACGAACGACACCGTCCAGTACAAGGTCGATGTCAACGTCATCGGCGGCACCGCCACCAACGAGACGTTCACCGTGAATGCCCCGCCGAACACCGAGTGGCTGCAGCTGCCGAATGAGTGCACCGGTGCCGGGTCGAAGATCGACGGCGCCAAGCTCATCTGTAATCTCGGCAGTCTGACCAACAAGACGCAGAGCGTTCCGGTCATGCTGCGGGTCACCGGCAAGGCGAAGAACGGCGACACGATCCCGGTCTCGGCCACGGTCAGCGCGGACAATGCCCCCTCGAAGACCGCGGCGGCCAAGCCGGTGACGGTCTCGGCCGCGCCCAAGCTGGACCTGAGCAAGAAGGACGGCGGTTTCACCCAGTCCGTGGCCACCGGCAAGGACGGGTCGAAGGGCGTCGTCTACCAGTTCCCGGTCACCGTCCAGGTCAAGCCGCAGGACGACCCCTCGCACCCGGCGAAGCTGGGCGCCGAGGCCGTGACGTCGCCCATCAGCTTCACCGACGACATCTCCAAGCTCCTGGCCGGCGGCGCCTCACCGGGCGCGCTGCTCTATGACTGGGGTCCGGAGCCCGCGTGCGCTCCGCAGACGGGCGCTGGCTACATGCCGTTGGGCAAGGGCGGCACGGCGAACGCGGTCAGCGACAGCGGCACGTTCTCCTGCAGCCAGCCGGGCGCGGGCCAGAACATCGGTGTGACCATCGCGGGTGCGGACACCAGCGCCATGCACCTGCCCACCAAGGCCTCCAACGGCACGGCGCTGCCCGCGAACTCCGGTTACGTGGTCGCCGGGAACATTCGGATCTGGATCCCGCAGAAGGACATCGACGCGGCCGGCAAGAACGCACCCGGCGGCAGCGTCAAGGTCACCAACGCCTACACGAACTTCGACCCCACGAGCGTCTCGGGCCAGTCCAACTACGGCCCGGACGAAGAGCCGTTGGCGAACAACGAGTACGTCACCAACCTCATCGTCGCCGGTGATGCCGGCCTCGCGAAGCGATACGAGGGCATCGACGGCGGCACCCCGGGCACCGCGGCCGCCCCGCACTCCGGCGACGGCTTCGTCACCGCAAGCGAGCGGATCCGCAGCCGGGTCGACGCCAACAACAAGACCTCGACCGACATCGCCTCCCTGACGGCGTGCGACACCTTCGACAACAAGGTGCAGACGATCGTCTCGTACAACGGGAAGTACTCCTTCGCCACCAACACCGGCTACGGGGTGAAGATCCAGTACGCGGCCGCGAACTGGAGCGGCCCCGACCAGATCCAGAAGGCGACCTGCGACGACGCGGACGGCCCCTGGTTCGACGACCCGACAAAGGTCCCCGGCGGCGCCGCCGCAGTCGGCAAGGTCCGCTTCGTCGGCACGCTCGGCGGACTCAAGCAAGGCTTCTACTACACCAACCTGCAGATCAAGAGCGGCCAGCCAGACGGCACCCGGGTCCGCAACTTCGGACACCTCAAGACCACCAAGTGGTCGCACGACGGCGGCGACGCGGACGAGGCCACCGGCCTGGCCGCGGACCGAGTGACCATCACCGGCGCGCTGGTGAGGGTCAAGAAGAAGCTGGTCGAGCCGGGCACCACGCCCTCCACCACCCCGGACAAGCCCAGCTACCAGATCACCGCGGGCGGCAGCGCGACCTACGCGCTCTACCCGAGCCTGACCTCCAAGGCCACCGGCGCGGCCACCGAGGACGTGACGGTCACCGACATCCTGCCGGAACACATCCAGTACGCGGGCGACCCGTCGATCGCCCCGAAGTCCGTGACGCCCAACGCGGACGGCACCACCACCATCGTCTGGGTCCTCAAGGACCGCAAGGTCAACGAGGACATCGCGCCGATCACCTTCAAGGTCAGGGCCAGCTCGCTGGCCCCGGAAACCTCCGTGGTCAACCAGGCGATCGCCGCCACACCGACCGACGCCAGCCCCGAGCAGCAGCGCAAGGCGACCTCCACCCTGCAGATCGCGCACGGCTCCGCCCTCGCGGTGGAGAAGACCGCGCCGGTCCCCGTCGAGATCGCCGGCGACAAGCTCGCCTACGAGATGACCCTGGCCAACCGCAGCGCACGCCCCATGACCGGCATCGACGTCATCGACGTACTGCCGTACAACGGTGACGATCGCACCCCGGCCACCAAGTTCGACGGCACGGCCGGACTGGCCGCAGCTCCCCAGGTGGCCTCCGGTGCGACACTGACATACACCAGCGCGGACCCGTCGAAGATCAACCTGGACCCGAAGGACGGCTCCAACGCAGCCGGTGGCGCCACCCGTTGGTGCACCGAAGCCCAGCTGGGCTCGAGCGGCTGCCCGACGACTCTGGCCAAGGCCACCGGGTTCCGGATCCTGTGGCCGGGACCGCTCGCAGCGGGCGCCAGCGAGAAGTACGCCCTTCAGCTGGCCACCAAGGGAGCCAAGAACGGCAACGTCTACACCAACAAGTTCGGAGCCCGCAGCAACGGCCTCGCCCTGCCGGTCCAGTCCGGCGACGCCACGGTCAAGGTGGTGGCAGGCTCGCTCGGCGACTACTTCTGGTACGACGCCAACGGCGACGGAATCCAGGACGCGGACGAGAAGCCCGTCGCGGGAGCCAAGGTCGAGGCCAAGTCCAGCGACGGGACCACGCTGACCACGACCACGGACGAGAACGGCAAGTACCTGTTCGAGGGCCTGCGCCCCGGCGACTACACGGTCACGTTCCACAACCCCGCCCCGGACAAGCACGAGTTCACCACCCAGGAATCGGGCGACGCGGCCAAGGACTCCAACGCCGACACCGACGGCGTCACCCGACCGGTCACGCTGAAGGCCGTGCAGGACGACGACGGCACGCTGACAGCAGTAACCCACGAGCGCACCGTCGACGCCGGCCTCAAGCCGAAGCCCAAGCCGACGGACCCGCCCACCCCGACGGACCCGCCGGAACCCACAGACCCCCCGACCCCCACCGACCCGCCGACCCCCACGGACCCGCCGGAGCCCACAGACCCGCCACAGCCGACGGACCCCCCGGCCCCGACGGACCCGCCCTCTCCATCCACTCCGCCCGTCAGCCCACCGGTCACCCGTCCGGCCACCACCCCGCCGGTGATCCCTCCGGTCGGCCCCGAGCACCCCACCGACCCGCCCCACCTGGCCGAGACCGGATCCAACACCGGTGAGTACGTGGTCGGCGGCATCGCCCTGATCCTGTTCCTCGCCGGCGTACCCCTCGTGGTCCGCTTCCGGCGCCGCCCCCACTGAGGCGACGTCACGTGAACGACTGTGGGGCCCAGCAGCCTGGGCCCCACAGTCATGGATGGCGATCGGCATGCGTGAGACAGCTGCAGAGCTTGCTGTCGAACACACTGAATTTACCCCGGAGAGCAATCGGCTCTTCGTCTGCCTGGAACAGCTCTTGCTCCGGTGGAGGAGTTGTAGGTGCAGAGGACGCTCATGACGCGGCAGTGGGCTCAGCGGCTGTCCGTACCGAATGCCCCCGCCGTTGGTCATCCGAAGCCTCGACCTCGCCGCATGGATTTGGGTTAATTTGCATGAATATGCACTCTGGGTCGGCGAGTCCTCTGAGTCAGACCTCAGGAGTAGGGAATCTTTTCGATCATGCAAGATCCTTTCGATCGCATTCTCGCTTCCGTGGTGCCGTTGCCCGCAGTGACTGCCGAGCAGGATGCTGCCGAACTCTCCGACGCCGCTGACGGTGACACCGTGCCGCCTGGTGTCTCAGTGCAAGTTGGCGGCGCGGGTGAGGAGTTGGGTGGTGGCGTGGTGGCGGCTGTGGGGGTTCAGGAGGCGGCGCATGGTTTCAAGGCGGCGGGTGACGCGGGTGGAGCGGAGGGTGGGGTAGTCGTCGAGGAAGGTCTGCCAGTGGGTGAGGGCGGCGTCGAGGTGGCCTTGAGCGAGGAGGATCTCGGCGAGCCGGGCCCGGGTGAGAACGGAGGCTTGACGTTCGGTGGGGGTGCGTAGGCGCAGGGACGTGGTCAGTGCGCCGGTGGCGCCGGCCCGGTCGCCGAGGGTGGCCAGGGTCTGGGCGCGCTGGTAGTACAGGGCGCCGGCCGGGTAGTGGGCGAACGGGCCGGGGGTCGTGTTGTTGGCTTGCTCGTAGAGGTGCTCGGAGGTCGCCAGAGCGGCGAGAGCGGCGTGCTTGTCGTGGTGGGCCTGCATGACGGCCAGGTGGGCCTGGGCGTAAGCGGCGACGATCGGCGCGGCGTGGAGGGTGGCGTCTGCGGCACGCTGCGCGAGGTTGAGGACGGCGGGGGTGTGGTGGCCCAAGTCGTGGGCGTGCGCGGACATGGTGCGCAGCGCGATGGCGAAGGTGGCCGTATCGCCGGCCTCGGCGGCGAGTTGGGCGGCGGTGTGGTGATAGCGCTGGGCGAGAGCGTCCGCGCCACTGCCCGCGCACATGCTGCCGAGCAGCACGGTCAGCTGAGCGGCCCCGGACAGCAGGCCGCGGTGCACGGTCTCGGTGGCGGGGTCCTGCAGGTGCCCCATCACGTCATGGTGGAGGTAGGCGGCCAGCGCGGTGCGTACGTGGCCCGGCCCGTGGGCCTCGGCAGCCTCGGCGAAGACGCGGGCCATGCTCTGCATCTGCTCGACCTCAGCCCGACCCGCCCGGCCCGTGGCGCGGGGTAAGCCGGGGGGCGGCCCGGTGGGTGGGTTCTCGCGCGGCGGCCAGGAGGCGGGCATGGCCAGGGCGGCCAGGCTGTACAACCCCGCGCACAGAAGGTGGCGCCGACCGGGGTCGAGGTCGGCGCTCGTCAGTCGGGACAGTCGGCGCAACGGGTCAGCCTCCCAGGACAGGTCGAACACCTCGGCCGGGGCGCGGGACAGGCCCGCCTCAACCGCGCCGACGGGCCGCCGCAGGCGCCGGGAGAGCGCCTCCAGCAGTAGCGCCGGGACGGGTGGCCGGGGGGTGGTGCCGGCCAGCCAGCGCGAGACCATCGACCGGTCACAGGCTAGCTGCCGCCCGTGCTCGGTGGCCATCTGTCGTAGGGCCGCGGCGAGTTGGGCACCGTTCCACTCTGCCTCATGAAGTAGGGCCTGCAGGCGGGTGTTGGGCGCTTTTGGCACGTCCTGTCCTCCATGGATCCGGGCAGTGGGACCGCCCCCATCCGCATTTCACAAGCGCGCAATGTTGCACCGGTTGCACCGCATTTACTGCCTTTACCCCCTGTGTAGCCAGGGGCTGGGGCGGTGCACTGGTTGTACCCGGCATTTGCGCGCCGTCAACAACGAACGCAGTCTGCCGGGTTCGATCGACCGTGCCTGCCCTGGCCCCCAGCGAGAGGGAAATGCCCGATGAGTGCTTCAACCCGTGACCGCCCCGGCGTCACAGACCAGGCCGCCTGGAGTGATTCCCCTCTGGAGGAGGTGGACGCGGTGGACGTGCTCGCGACGATTCTGGATTCGGTCCGCGGTGAACTGCGCGCCCGGAAGCGGCAAGTTCCGCTGGAAGTGTTGGTCCGCCAGGCGTTGTCGGACCCTCCTCGTCGTGACGCGCTGGACGCGCTGCGCTGTGCGGACGGGGTGCGGGTGATCGCCGAGGTGAAGCGGGCCAGTCCTTCGCAGGGTGCCCTGTCTCCATCCGCGGATGCGGCCACACTGGCGGCCGCGTACCAGTGCGGAGGAGCCGCTGCCGTCAGCGTGCTGACGCAGCAGAGGTACTTCTGCGGCGATCTCTCTGACCTCGACGCGGTGCGCTCCGCAGTGGATATCCCGGTGCTGCGCAAGGACTTCATCATCGATGAGTACCAGTTGTGGGAGGCCCGGGCGCACGGCGCGGATCTGGTCCTGCTGATCGTCGCTGCTTTGGACCAGCCGACGCTTTCCACGCTGGTGGCGCGAGCCCATGCGATGGGGCTGACCGCGCTGGTCGAAGTCCATGACGCCGGCGAAGTGGAGCGGGCTCTCGATGCGGGTGCCCGGGTGATCGGGGTGAACGCCCGGGACCTGCACACCCTCCGGGTGCACTCTGGCCGTTTCGCCGAGCTAGCCCCCGGCATCCCGGACGATGTGGTGCGCGTAGCGGAGTCCGGAGTCCAAGGCGCCGCCGACGTCCGGGCCCTGGCGGCGGCGGGAGCTGACGCCGTGCTGGTAGGCACACATGTGGCGACCGCCCCCGATCCGCGAGACGCGGTGGCGCAGCTGGTGTCGGCTGGCAGGTGCGAGGCGGATTCGCTGCCTGCTGCACCGGAGGGCTGCCGTCCGCAGAGCGGCAGTGCCGGTGCGGGGCGCCTGTCATGGTGACGGGCCTCGAGAAGCGAGTGCGACCAGTTCCTCAGCTCGCGGATGTGTTCGCGGCAGCACGCGCGGAACGGCGTGCGGTGTTGATCGGATATCTGCCGGTCGGTTACCCCAGCGTCCGGGGATCGGTTGCGGCCATGGAGGCCATGGTCGAGGGCGGCGTCGATGTGGTCGAGGTTGGTCTGCCGCACTCCGACCCGGTGCTGGACGGCCCTGCCATCCGCTGTGCGGTCGAGGCCGCGTTGCGGGCAGGAACGTGCGTGGCACATGGATTTGAGGCCGTCGGTGCCGTCGCCGCGACCGGGACGCCGGCCGTGTGCATGTCCTACTGGAACCCCATCGCGCGCTATGGCGTTGAGCGCTTCGCTGACGATCTCGCCAGTGCCGGGGGCTGTGGGCTGATCGCCCCGGACCTGCCGCCAGGCGACATGGAGGGCTGGAGGGCGGCCAGTGACCGCAACGGGCTTGGCCGGGTCTTTTTGGCCGCGCACTCCTCCAGCCAGGAGCGTCTGTCGCTGATCTCCTCTGCCTGCCGGGGGTTCGTCTACGCCACCGGTGTCGCCGGGGTCTCCGGCAGCAGCGGGCTGGTGCCCGCCCAGACCCGGCGGTTGGTGGCCCGGCTGCGTCAAGTCACCGACCTCCCGGTGTGTGTCGGCATCGGCATCTCGGGCGCTGAACAGGCCGCCCAAGTAGCCGAGTTCGCGGACGGGGTGATCGTCGGCTCGGCGTTCGTGCGCAGGCTGCTGGACGCGCCCGATGAGCGCACTGGCATCCGTGCGGTGCGCGACTTCGCCGCCGACCTTGCCGCTGCTGTGCGGTCCGCCCCATCCCCTATCGCCAACTCCAGCCGAGGAGGCTACTCATGACCGCAATTGCCGAGCCCACCTGGCCCGGGCTGCTCACCGAGCTGCTGGCAGGCCGTGACCTGTCTGTCGACGGCGCCACCTGGGTGATGGAACAGGTGTTGCGCGGGCAGGCCGATCCGGCCCGTGTGGCCGGCTTCCTGGTGGCGCTGCGTGCCAAGGGGGCAACGTTCAGCGAGGTCGAGGGGCTGGTGGCGGCCATGGAACGCCATGCCGTGCCCGTCGCCGTCGAGGGCCCGACGGTGGACATCGTCGGTACCGGTGGTGACCACGCGAACACGGTCAACATCTCGACCATGGCCGCGATTGTGGCGGCCGGTGCGGGGGCGCGCGTCGTCAAGCACGGCAACCGGGCGGCCTCATCGGCCTGCGGGTCCGCCGATCTGCTGGAAGCACTCGGCGTCACGCTGGACCTGTCCGCCGAGCAGACCGCACGGAGTGTACGGGAGGCCGGCATCGCCTTCTGTTTCGCTCCGCTGTTCCATCCGGCGATGAAACACGCTGCCGCGACCCGCCGGGCCCTTGGCGTTCCTACCGTGTTCAACCTGCTGGGCCCGCTGACCAATCCGGCCCGGCCCCAGGCACAGGCAGTGGGGGTGGCCGACCCGGCCACCGGCCCTCTCCTCGCCGGGGTCCTCGCCCGGCGCGGCACCGCGGCCGTGGTCTTCCACGGGGACGACGGCCTGGACGAACTCACCGTCACCAGCACCTCAACGGTGTGGACCGTCACCGGGGGGCAGGTCCGACGCGAGCAACTCGAACCGCTCGATCTCGGCATCCCCCGCGCGGCCCTTGAAGATCTGCGGGGCGGTGGTCCGGCCCACAACGCAGGCGTTGCCCGCAGCTTGCTGTCCGGGGCAGACGGGCCCATCCGCGATGCCGTACTGCTGTCGGCCGCGGCCACCCTCGCCGTCACCGACCCCGCGGATACCGCCGCGAAGCCGATCACCGAGCGGCTTGCGGCACACCTGCCGTCAGCCGCAGCCGCCATCGACTCAGGAGCCGCCGCCGCACTCCTGGAGCGGTGGGTCACCACTACCCGCGTGCTCGCCACCCCGCTGGTCCCTACAACCTGAAGGCACCGCCATGCACATCGAGCATCCCCCAGAACTGACGTGGGTCAGCCGCCCCGCACAGCAGCAGCCGTGCTGGCCCGATCCGGTCTCCCTGCAGCACGTGCGGGATCAACTGGCCGCCAGTCCGCCGCTGGTACTGGCCCAGGAATGCGATCTGCTCACCCAGCGGCTGGCCGCCGCCTGCCGGGGCGAGGCGTTCCTGCTCCAAGGCGGCGACTGCGCGGAGACCTTCGCTCAGCTCGATGCCGCCACCATCCACAGCAAGATCACCACCTTGCTGCAGATGGCCACCGTCCTTAGCTATGGCGCCGCGCTGCCGGTGGTGAAGGTCGGACGCCTCGCCGGCCAGTACGCCAAACCGCGCTCCCAGCCCACCGAGACCCGCGACGGGATCACCCTGCCCGCCTACCGCGGAGACGCGGTCAACGCCCGGGAGTTCACACGAGCCGGGCGTACCGCAGATCCGCAACGGCTCCTGCACACCTATCAGGCGTCGGCGGCGACACTGAACCTGGCGCGATCCTTCCTGGGCAATGGGCTGGCCGACCTGCGCCGAGTCCACCTGCGCAACCAGGACTTCGCGGCCTGCTCCCCGTCGCATCCCCGCTATGCGGCACTGACCGGGCAGGTCGAGCAGGCCTTCAGGTTCATGGATGCCTGCGGGGCCACACCGCAGCGTGCGTACGCGGCTGAGTTCTTCGTCAGCCACGAGGGCCTGCTCCTGGACTACGAAGCCCCTCTGACCCGCGCCGGGCGCACGGCAGGCCCTCTCTACAACGTGGGCAGCCACATGCTGTGGCTAGGTGACCGCACCCGCGGCCTGGGACACGCGCACGTTGCGTACTTCGCCTCGATCCGCAACCCTGTCGCGGTCAAGCTCGGTCCGACCGCGACCCCCGACGACGCGCTGGCACTGATCGACAAACTCAACCCCGACCAGCAGCCGGGACGGCTCACCTTCATCACCCGCTTCGGGGCATCCCACGTACGCGACAAACTCCCCGGCCTGGTAGAGAAGGTCACCGCCTCCGGCAGCCCCGTCGTCTGGGTGTGCGACCCGATGCACGGCAACACCCAGGTGACCGCGGACAAGGTCAAGACCCGGGATGTCGACGACATCCTGGACGAAGTGACCGGCTTCTTCGAGGTCCACCGCGAACTCGGCACTCACCCCGGCGGCATCCACGTCGAACTCACCGGTACCGATGTCACCGAATGCCTCGGCGGCAGCCACCCCATCACCCCAGCCGACCTGCACAGCCGCTACGAGTCCGGCTGCGACCCTCGCCTCAACCACCGGCAAGCTCTCGACCTGGCCTTCCACGTCGCCGATCTCTGTCTGAGGCATCGCCCGCCGCAACCGGAGCAAGTCTCCCGTTCCGCACAGCCCAACCGGCCCGTCCCGCTCCAGCGACCGGCGAAAGGCGAGTTGCGATGACCCCGCCACAGCCCACCCCAGCCTCCCGGATCGAGCAGCTGCTCGCGCTCTCGGCGCCCCCTTTCGCGCTCCTGCGCCGCAGCGGATCCGACGGCGCACCCAGCCCCACGGTCGAACTGCTCACCGGGACCGTGCAAGAGATCGCCGCCCTTGGCGACATTGCACTGCCCGACCAGGCACCGGCCGCGGCGGCGCAGAGCGAGCAGCACGACGTGCTCGTTCTGGTGCCGTACCGGCAAATCAGCGAACGCGGCTTCGCCTGCCATGACGACCACACCCCCCTGCAGGTCCTCACCATCACCCACCAGCAGGCGCTGCCCCTCGATGAGCTCCTGCCGGTACTGCCGGACGTGGACGTGGACGTGCCCATGGAAGAACTCGCCGTCTTCCCGGACGACGAGGCCTACGCCGCTGTGGTCAAACGCGTCCTGGCCGATGAGATCGGCCGCGGCGAAGGCGCCAACTTCGTGATCCGCCGTGACATCACCACCCGCCTGCCCGGCTACACCCTGCGCACGGCCCTGGCCCTCTTCCGCCGTCTCCTGATCGCCGAACGAGGCGCCTACTGGACATTTCTCGTCCACACCGGCGAGCGCACCCTGATCGGCGCCAGCCCCGAAACGCACGTCCAGGTCGCCGGGAACACCGTGACCATGAACCCGATCAGCGGCACCCACCGCTACCCTCCCACCGGGCCTACCCGCCAGGCACTTCAGCGGTTTCTCACCGACCACAAGGAGCGGGAGGAACTCTCCATGGTCCTGGACGAGGAACTGAAGATGATGTGCAACATCGCGCACGATCAGATCCGTGTCACCGGGCCGTCCCTCAAGGAAATGGCGCACCTGGCGCATACCGAGTACACGATCCGCGGCCGCACCCGGCGCGACGTCCGCGACATTCTCAAGGACACCATGTTCGCCGCCACCGTCACCGGCTCACCGCTGGAGAACGCCTGCCGGGTCATCCAGCGCTACGAGCCAACCGGACGCGGCTACTACGCCGGCGCACTCGCCCTCATCGGCCGCGACCAGATCGGCCGGCGCACCCTGGATGCCCCCATCCTCATCCGCACCGCCGACATCGATCCCACCGGCCGACTCGTCATCCGCGTCGGCGCCACCCTGGTTCGCCACTCCACCCCCGAAGGCGAGGTCGCCGAAACCCACGCCAAAGCCGCCGGACTGCTCACCGCACTGTGCTCACGGCAACCCGCCCCCCAAACCCCCGCCCCCGCCCCCGCACGGCACTTCGCCGACGACCGCGACGTCCAGCGGACTCTGGCCGTCCGGCGCACCGCCCTGGCTCCGTTCTGGCTGGACACCACAGCCCACTCACACCCGGCCGGCCCGCACCAGCTGTCGATCCTGGTGGTGGACGCCGAAGACGCCTTCACCACGATGCTCACCCACCAACTACGCGCACTGGGCCACACCGTAGCCACCATCGGCCACACCGATCCCAGCCTGCCCCAGAAAGCGGCCGATCACAGCGGGCCGGTCATCCTGGGACCCGGCCCCGGCAACCCACTCAGTACCTCACCTTCCATGACCCGGCTGCGCCGACTCGCCGGACAACTCCTCACCGCACACCGCCCGGTGCTCGGCATCTGCCTGGGCCACGAGATCCTCGCCGACGCCCTCGGCCTGCCCCTCATCCGCAAGCCCCTGCCGTACCAGGGCGCCCAACTGACCATCGACCTCTTCGGTGCCCCTGAACGCGTCGGCTTCTACAACGCCTTCACCGCCCGCGCCGACGACACCCGCGCCGAGAACCTGGCGCGACACCACGGAGTCGAACTGAGTCGCGACCCTGCCACCGGGGACGTCCACGCACTGCGCGGACCCACGGTCGCCGGGGTCCAGTTCCACCCAGAGTCAGTCCTCACCCTGGCCGGCACCGCCATCCTCACCCGTCTCTTGGCCGGCATCTGCAATCCCTCGCCCCGCGATGAATAGCCGAAGGTGACGCAACATCGTTCACAGATATGGATCGTTCTGCGGTTGATCAAGCCGTCTCGGAGTGGGACTGATTCTGCAACATGAGCCAGCTCGCCGAACCGGCCACCGCCGTCGAACAGTTCGACTGCCCCACCTGTTCCGTGCCCGCCCGAAGCGCCTGCCGCACGCGCGGCGCGACGGCAAAGTCGCCCCCGAGTACCACCCCCCCGCGCTTCATGCTCCTACCCCAGTTCCGAGCCGAACTCGAGTGAAGATCCTCACAGACCGCGGGCCCGGGCCGCGCCGGGGAGCAGGGGCGGCAGCCCTCGTAGCGGCAATCCACTTGGTGAGCTGCCGATCGTTGCCCTCGGCGGGTTTGAGTAGGGCGGCGAATCAGCCTACGAGCGTGGCGAGTTCGGTCGTCTCCGGGCAGGCTGCGGTGACCTTCTCTAGCAGGATGGTCTCCTTCGGCCGCAGACGCTGAGGATCGGTGAGGAGGCAGCGCTGTACTGCGGGACACCGATGCGGCCAGGACACGGGCAAGACGAGCGGCCGCGCAGCCGCATAACTCCCGCGCCACCTCCGATATCTGGCCCGCCAGTCGCACCGTCCGACGCTGATGGCGCTCCAGTAGCCCCGGGACCTGCTCGCGAGAAGCCTGCCGTCGGCATCCCAGAGTCGGACACACCAGCCGCTTCTGCCAGCGAGGTGGTCGGCGACTGAATCACTTCGGGCAGCCATGCGCAGTCCTTTAATCCTGGAAGGTATGGCCGATCGACCGATGCGTCCGGGACCTACTGCCCCACACTGGAAAGAAGACCCAAAAGCGCCTTTACCGGTGTATTCACCACAGGAGACCGGACATGCCCGAGAACACCGAACCCCAGATGCCGACCCCGGCCCCTGAGCTGAAGAAGCTCGACTTCCTCGTCGGCACCTGGCGGATGGACGGCCGCACCGAGGACACCCCGATGGGGCCGGGCGCAGACATGACCTCCACCGAGACCTTCGAGTGGATGGAAGGCGGCTTCTTCCTGGTCCACCGCTGGGAGGGCGGCTTCGAGGTCGGCGGCCAGAAGATCGTCGACTCGGGCTACGAGTTCTTCGACTACGACGCCGAAAAGGGCCAGTACCGCAGCCACTACTTCAACAGCTTCGGCGCCTGGGACGACGCCGACAGCACCTACGTGGGCGACTTCGCCGGCGACTCCCTGGTGATGACCGGCCCGGCCCGGATGACCCGCACCCTCAACGCCGACGGCACCATCACCTGCGACTCGGACATGCCCGACGGCGAAGGCGGCTTCATCCCCTCCATGCGCGCCACCCTCACCAAGACCAAGTAGGGATCCAGGAGGAGCGCAAGCACCACCGGCACCTCGCCGACGAAAACGACACCGTGCCGACGACTGCCCCCGCCAGGACACCCCCTGGCGGGGCGTCGCCATTAGAGATCGTCGGCATCGTGAACGCCGCCAGCATGAGCATTTTCAACGCCGGGCAACAGTTGAGATAGGGCGCGTAGCGGGCGATGCCGCGGCGGAGGAACCGAGGCGTAGGCGCCGGCCCGGTCGCGGCAGATCGCCTCGATGCCCTCGCGGCCGGTGAGATGTCCCAGCTCCACTCGGCCGGACTCCCTGCCCGAGAGGACTTTGACATCACGGTCACATCCACTGGGCAGCACGGTTGCTACGGCGACCGGACCGGGCTGTCCTACGCGCGCCCCGTGGGTAGGGGAACGGCAGCAGGTGGCCGTCGACGGCGGCGACGAAGAAGTACCCCGGGCCACACCCCTAGGGGTGTGGCCCGGGGTACTTACGGTCGTTTGTAGTGACCTTGGGGTGGACGGGCGGAGCCTGTCGGGTATTGCGGGCCGGAGCTTCTGTGGCCGGTGAGGTGTCGGCCCTTCGGGTCTGTCTGGGGAGTGTTCGTCGTGGCCCAGGGGATCGGCAGGGTGCCGTGTGAGGGTCTGATGATCTGGTGGACCAGTCGGTTCAGCTGGTCAGGGTGACGACGGGGTGCCAATTTCGTCTGGGTGATATCGCGTTGGAGATCGCTCCGTTGCGTGCGCATGGCGGGAACATGATGCTCGGGGGAGGACGACGACCTGGGCGTCGAGGGCTCCTTGCGCCTGTTCGCCGAGGCGATAGGCCTGTCGTTCCGCACGGTGCGGACGTATCGGTGGGTGGCCGCGCGGTGGCCGAAGGGCCAGCGCCAGGAAGGCGTCTCCTTAGGTGCACCGGATCTTGGCATCGACGCCGGACGCCTACGAGGTGATCCAGCATCCGCGCCGAAATATCGTCGACGCCATCCGCTACGTGAATGACAACGGCGTGAAGTGGAGAAGCGTGCCCGTCGACTTCGGCATCCCCTGGCGCACCGTCTTCGGCTCCTGCGCGCCGTGAGGCGCTTCGTTGTATCCCCAACTCACTTAGGACGGACGTTATCTAGTGCTGTCAACTGTCTTCACAGGTCAGCAGGTTGGGTGCCTGTAAGGCAAGTTAGGCATGTATGAGTGAAACCCGCGCGGCGTCTACCGTGGAGGTGCTCGATCGTCGTGGCGAGAACGGGGAGGGGCAGCCGGGCTCTCACGGACCCGACTGAATCGGAAGACCTGTTCGCACGGGACATGGACGGCGGACGGTACAGTTCGTCCGGCCTGCTGACATCGAAGATCCGGCCTGGGGCGCGTACGACGAGGGTCAGCTCCCCCGCTGCAACTGACCACGGGACGGCCCACCCGGCGATCACCACTGCCACGCCCTGGAAGAAACACCCCAAACCCCGCCGGATGCCCGTGATCAGAATTCACGCGGTGGATCGAGGCTGAGCTCCGGCTGGAGGTCCGGTCAATCTTTAGAGCCGAACAGTTGAATTAGTGCGATCGCGATCGGAAGGATCAACGTTGTCGCACTGCGCGCGAGCAGCCTAAAAGAGGGCGGCAGTGAACTCTGTGACGCCATTTCCGAGCGCGCCTGAAGAAGTGCCTTCAAGCTATAGTTGAGGTGAATTGCCTCATCGGTTGATAATGTATTTATTCGCTGCAGTTTCTCAAGAATGCTCTCGATGGGTGGGGCGAGTCGATCAAGCACTTCAAGTTTATGCCTTTCCATCATCCTGGAAAAGAAGATCGCCGGAACGGCAAAGAAACACAGTCCCCCAAATAGCAAGAACGCCGAAAAGGTGAACACTACGACCTGAGCTACAGGGTTAAGCTCTATTCGGACCACATATAGCGCCGGCACGAACAGGGCGCCGAGGCTGAACATTACGCCGAATTTCTGCAGCGAAGAATAAGTAAGATCGGCCAGCGGTGATATTGAAGAGCGGAAAGCGGACCACCTGAGACGTACCGTCCTGACGGCTAGAGGCACCGCCATCATGGCCTTTATGACCCCCCACAGGCCGGTAGCTGAAGTGAATCCAACTTGAAAGATTACGACTACTCCGGCGACATATTTCCATGTGGAGTCGACCGAAATCACGGAACGCAGCGACGGCAGAGAAAGCGCTAGCGCTACAGGTGCAGAGATCGCTAATGGTGTAACTAACTTATAGTAGAGGCGATCCGCGGAGTGGAGCTTTCTCTGAATGTCGGCCATGGCCCAGCCATTTATCGGCCCTTCGCGATTAAAGGCTTCGATGATATCTCGCTCCATGTACTCCGACTGTTGCATCAGTAGAGGGGCCAGTGTGATCCACAGTGCGGCGAGAGGCATCGCGATGTGGAGGTCGGATAGCTTTTCTGGTATTTCATGTCGCACATCCGTAAGGAACCAAAACCAAAACAACCCGGTTGGCGTGAGGGAAAAGATGAGAAAATTGCATATCCGTTCCGCTGTGCGGCCGCCAGAAAATAGCGCGGTGCTCAAATGTTTTGGGATCGTCACGAATGGACTGAATTTAGTTACTAGAGGTGCGGGTGCGGGGCTCGGTGCAGGGGGTGTCGTCATCGACGCCAACCAGACTTCAAGATGCGCAGTGTCGTTGACGCCTTGATTCGACCCGAGTCGAAGAGGAGCTCCAAGCTGTCACGGAATACTTTGGGATCTCGCCGAGCTGCAGTCAATACGATTGAAGACCAAGAAGGGTTTCGCAGCAGCACATAGGCCACCAGCGAGGACAGGAAATGTGCGCGGTACTTCCTTCTGAAGTCTCTCTCGAAGTCGTTCAGGTGCGATTGAATATCGGATGCAGTCAGATCTAGCGGTAGGCGATCTAGGAGAAGTTTCGCAGCGGCTATTCCGTACTCGATCCCCTCACCGCTCACCGGATTGATCATTGAGGCCGCATCGCCAATGAGTACCGCTCTCGGGTGGGATAGCTTTGGCATGCTGGTGATTTGCGGTAAGCAATGGGACCTGACATCCCTTAGTTCGCCAAGCTGAACACCTCGTTCTTTCAACAGCTTATAGTAGTCGTCCAGCATGCTTCGAAGATTGAGCTTCCTGCTTCGTAGATCTAGCACCGACACACCGATTCCGACATTCACCGATCCTTGACCGGTTGGGAATATCCACCCGTACCCGGGCAGCGTGTGATGGCTGAACTCAAGCCCTAGTTGCGAACCAAATTTCCCATCCATATCAAAGTCATGCGAGACAGCGTACCCGCGCATCGCAATCCCCAGCTCGGCCTTCCGCGCGGGGCGTTCCCCTAGAGCTTCACGAACTTTTGAGTATGCGCCATCGGCACCGATAAGGACCTTCACGTGGAGCCGCTTTCCCGCTCCCCTTTTATCCTTAAGAGTGACGACGCGGAAATTTTCACTAATGGAGGTCGCTACGAAGCTATGCCCTGTTAGGTCAATTGCGCCAGCGGTGACCGCCGCCCGGTAGAGGCGGTGGTCGAACGTGATTCGACGAACTACGAAGCCTTCGACTGGGAGGCCATTGGCGCTTGGTAGCGGGCCATTCAATCGCGCCCCGTCTGGACCACGAATATCAATGGTGCTCACTGGAATCTCTCCATCCAGCGCGCTTGCGAGCCCAAGGTCGCGCAACATTGTCACAGTGGCTGGAGAAATCCCGTCCCCACATACCTTGTCGCGTGGAAAGGTTCTCTTATCGATTAGCGCGACTCGCCGACCCTGCTTAGCTGCCAAAAAGGCGGCAACTGCACCGGCCGGGCCGGCCCCCACCACGGCAAGATCGAACTCATCCTCGTCGGCCATGCACCTCAGCATGGCAGTAGGAACCTGATGCGATCTAGGAGGCGCCCAGGAGTGGCATATGCCGTGCCGCAGGTCAACGGCCCCTCAACACGGCGAGGAAGAAGGGCAGCTACTAAGGTTAGGCGGGCCCGCTGTCAAATGCTCAACGGATCACCTTTGATGGTCGGCGAGTGAGCCCGGGGCGATGGTTGGGCGACCAATGCGTGCGAGGCCGCCGTGGTCATCAGGTTCCGGCGGGTCCTCGGCATGGGCCTCGTCGTACGCGGAGCGCGCGACGGGTGCGGGGTCGTCATCGCCGCAGTTGGGGCAGGGGACTTCAGGAGCGAGGATGACGGCCCCGCAAGCGCGGCAGCGCAACTCCTCTGGGCCGCGCAGGTCTTCGACCCGGCGGTAGAGGGTGGAGCGATCCACTCCGTAGTCGGCCGCGACGGCGGCAAGGGAGTCCCCGGAGTCCAGTGCGGCCTTGGCGCGGCGGACCTGGTCGTCGGTCATCTTGCGGGGCCGCCCCGGCCGACGTCCGGTCTTGGCGGCGACGGAGCGGGCATGTGCGGCACGTTCCCGGGTGAACACGCGCTCCATCTGCGCGAAGAGCGCGAGCATGAGCACGGCGATCTCGCCGGTGCCGCTGGTGTCGCGGGTGTCGATGCGGATCGGGTCGGCCAGTGTCCGTACACTGATGTCGCGTTCGCGCAGGTCGTGGATGAGGTTGAGGCACTCGCGGATGTTGCGGCCGAGCCGGTCGAGGGTGTGGGCGACCACGGTGTCACCGGGGCGGGCGTAAGCAAGTACGCCGGCCAGGCCGTCGCGCTGGACGGTGGCGCCGGTCTTCTTGTCCACCCAGATCTGCCCGTCGCCGATGCCCTCCGCGTTGAGCGCGTCGATCTGGCGGGTGAGGTCTTGCTTGGAGGTGCTGACGCGCGCATATCCGAGATCCATGGCCACGACCCTAGTGCGGAAGTCTCTCCCGTAGCAGGGTTTTGCACGATTGATTTCCCAACAGGTTCCGCAACACCCATACCCGGCAGGAGGGTCACGCGGGTGCCTTCGGCGGAGAGCGTGGGAATCCAGGGTTTTGCACAGCGGGTGTTCGGGGTGAACCGTGCGCGTCCATGCGGTACTTCGGGCAGTGGCCCAATCGTGCGGCGACTACCGTGGGGGCACTCGATCGGCAATGACGGGAAGGGCAGCGGTGGGTCTCAGGGACCCGGCTGAATGGGAAGACCTGTTCACGCGGGACATAGACGGGCGGACGGTGCAGTTCGTCCGACCTGCTGACATTGAAGGTCCGGCCTGGGGTGCGTACGACGAGGGGCAGTTCCTGGGCATGGTCTACGCGGATGTCCACCGTGCTGGGCCCCTGTGGCGAGCGGGATTGACTGCCGGGCGGCACGACCAGCTTGAGGACGCGGTACGAGCTATGCGGCGGTAGCGCCCATGGCCTAGGCCATGCAATGGTGTGGGCACACCGTCTCTAGTGCATCGAGTGCTAGAGATGAGAACGACGGAACCCTCGTACCTGGCAGGTACGAGGGCCCTGGACGCCGGAACCGCTTGCTGGCCAGCGGGGGTTCCAGTGCCGTTTCTCATGTGTTAGGTCGTCGGCCCTTGGCTACTACCAAGGGCCGGTGGCCTGCGCGTAATCCCACAGACGCCACCCCCAGTAGAAGGCCTTCGCGAGCGCTGTCACCATCGCCGGAACGATGATGAAGGCCCAGGCCCACCACGGGTACTTCCTACGTCGGAAGAAGCGCCCCACAGGGCACCCCCATATCTCAACTTGGGACTCGCCGTGCCCGGAGCCCCTTCGGGCCGGGTGCCGAAACTTCCGGCCCCACATGCAAGGGTCGGAAAACTGCACCTCTGCCCGGAGTTGAGACCGAGAGACCCGATGGACTCTCGCCATGGAGAAGCAAACCACACCCCAACTCGCTTAGGCAGCAGAGTCCGTGGTGGAAAATCTTCCAGTTGCCGCAGGTCAGAGACACGAGTCATGCATACGTGGGACGCGTACGCTATACCCGTGCCTCGGAACGAATCAGGGTGTTCCGGGCGGGTAGTTCGCTGACCTGCGGCGCTCGGAGAGATCGCCAAGACGGCCATCGTGATGTCCAAGACGGCCATCTAGATGCCCAAGATGATGGACACCGAGTTCATGCCGATGCCCGGCGCGGGGCGCATGTGACGCGACGCACACTGATTGCTAGCCAGTACTGGCGAGTAGGCGTCCGGCTCGCCCCGACAGTTCGCGGGCTTGGGTGTCGTCGGGGTAGCGGGCCAGTCGGACGCGTAGGTCTTCGGCGGCGTCGCGGACGCGTACGGGCTGGACTCCATCCGTGCAGTCGAGGAACTGTTCCCACACGGCCAGTGCTCCGTCGAGGTCGCCTTGGCGGAGGTGAATCTCGCCAAGGTGACCGAGGACGCTGGCGCGGGTGCGGCGCCGGTCGAGGCCGTACCGGTCGAGGGCTTCGTGGAGGTGTTCGCGGGCGCTGGGGAGGTCGCCCATCTTGGCCAGGGTCATCCCGGATGCGTATGCCCAGCGTCCGATGGAGAAGTGGCTGGCCCAGGAGTCGCCGGGCGGTGCGGTGGCGGTCCGCTCGATCTGGGTCTGGGAGGCGGACAGGGCCTTGGTGGCGAGTCTGTGATCACCGTCCAGGGCTGCGGCATCCGCGAGAGTTGACTGGTAGTAGGCGACGGCGCGAGGGTCGGTGAGGTGCTTGGCGTAACCCATGGACTTCTCGGCCAGGGCGATGGCTTCGGCCCGGTAGCGGGCGCCGAGGTTGATGGCGTGCACGGTCAGACCGCGCAGGGCAGTGGCGGCCAGCTCCGGCTCGCCAGCCTCGTCGGCGAGCCGGTAGGCGTGCGCGTAGTAGTGGCGGGCGAGGGCCTGGTGGCGTTTGTCGTCGCCTTCGTCCTGGGCCATCCATCCGATGACGTGGGCGAGTTGTGAGGTTGCCGCGTACAGGGCTCGTCCGGCGGTCTCGGTGTAGCGGCCCTGCAGCCAGGGGCCGGCGTTGTCGGTGAGGTAGCGCACGGCGAGGTGTTTGACGTGTCCGCCGCCGTACTCGGCGGCGCTGTCGCCGAGGGTCTTGACCATGGTCTTGATGGCGTCGACTTCGCCCTGGCCGACCCTCACGGCCGTGGGGGAGACGGTGGCGACGCGGCGGGTGACGGCGTCGGCGTCGGGGACGCCGAGGAAGGACAGGGCGGTGCCGCCGGATGCGGTAAGAAAGTTCCGACGGTCCACGTCACTCCTCCCAAGAGCCAAGACTGATGCCACGGTATCGACGGTCGGCGCGGGAGGCGCGCTGGTATTGACGAGCTGGGGATCAAGCCCTAGGTAGTGTCTGGAGTCCAGTTGACGGCGGCCTCCGTAAGCTCCCCGGTGGCGGCCAAATACGGCGCATTTTGTGGCCTCGGGAATCCCCGCGTACGGCCACGGTTTCTCCCCGCTCGCCCCGAGTAGTCCCGCTCGGCGACGCTGGAGCGGGTGAAGAACAGCAGGGAGATCATGGAAATCCTTGAGGCGTACGACCTCACGGGGAGTTACCGTGCCGCGGCCGAGCTGGCCGGGTGCGACCACCACACGGTGGCCCGTTATGTGAAGATGCGGGCGGCCGGTCAGCATCCTGACCAGCGCCGTCACCGGGCGAGGGCGATCGACGACTTTCTGCCGAAGATCGAGGAACTGGTGGTCCGCTCGCAGGGCCGGATCCGCGCGGACGTGGTCCACAAGAGGATCGCCGCGATGGGCTTCACCGGCGGGGAACGCACCACCCGCCGCACGGTCGCCGAGGCAAAAGCCCAGTTCAGGGCCGGTCTTCGCAGGGTCTATCGGCCGTGGGTGACCGAGCCGGGGCTCTGGATTCAGTACGACTTCGGCGACGGGCCGGTGATCAAGGGCCGCAAGACCACACTGTTCTGCGCATGGGTGGCCTGGTCCCGTTTCCGCGTCGTCATCCCGATCTGGGACAAGACACTGCCGACGATCACAGCATGTCTGGACGCCACCTTCCGCAGGATCGGCGGGGTCCCGGCCTACGTCCTCACGGACAACGAGAAGACGGTCACGATCGACCACGTCGCCGGGATCGCGGTCCGCAACCCGGAGATCGTCGAGGTCGCGAGGCACTACGGCACGACGATTCGTACGTGCCTGCCGGCGGACCCGGAAACCAAGGGTGGCTCCGAGTCCACGGTGAAGATCGCGAAGGCCGATCTGGTGCCCCGGGACGTCAATCTGCGCGAGCAATACAAGACGTTCGGAGAGCTGGAAGCCGCCTGCCGGCAGTTCTGCGAAGAGGTCAACTCCCGCACCCACAAAGCGACTCGACGCAAACCGGTCGAGCGGCTCGCGGAGGAACAACAGCGTCTGCATCCGCTGCCGAGGCGGCCGTTCACCGCCGCGTTCGGCACCACCCGCCGGGTGACCTGGGAGTCGACGATCTCGGTCGACGCGGTCCGCTACTCGGTCCCGCACGAGCTGATCGACACCCGGGTCTGGGCCCGTTTCCACGGCGACGAGCTGATCGTCACCGCCGTCGACGAGACCGGCTCGGCCCACGAGGTCGCCCGCCACCCGCGCGGCGAGCCCGGCTCGCCGGTCCTGGAGGATGCCCACTACCCGCCGCGCGAGGACAAGGAAAGGGACCGCACTCCGAGGGCGACCTCCGCCGAGGAGGCTGCGTTCCTCCAGCTCGGGCCAGGTGCTGCGAGCTGGCTGGTCGAGGCCGGGGCGGCCGGGGTTCGCCGGATCAAGGCGAAGATGGCCGAGGCCGTCGCGCTCTCGAAGCTCTACTCGATAGCGGAAGTTGACCGGGCACTCGGCACCGCCGCGGTCACTTCCCGCTTCGCGGACAAGGACCTTTTGTCGATCCTCGACTACCAGGCCGTCCACGGGCTGACCGAGCCGGTCCGCCGCAGCGAGACCCACTCGCTGCAGCCCGGCACCTCGGCCTGGTCCGCCCTCGGCGCCACCGACCCGAGCACTCCTGATCTTTCCGAGTACGACGAAAGCGACCAGCTCTGATGGCCACCCCGATCCGCACCGTTCTAGGCACGAACGGCGACCCGCTCGCCGAGGCCATCGAGCTCACCAAGCGGCTCAAACTGCCACACATCCGCCGCTCGTTGACCGACATCATCCCCACCGCGAAGGCCCAACGCTGGGATCCCGCCGAGGTCGTCCGCGTCCTGCTGGCCGAGGAAGCAGCCGGCCGCGACCGCGCCAACCTGCACACTCGCCGCAAGCGGGCCGGGTTCCCCACCGGCAAGACCTTCGGCGACTGGCACGAGACCAAGTCGTCCATACCGCGGGCCACTCAGGATGCCCTCAAGAGTCTGGAATGGGTCGGCCGACGGGAGAATTTTTGTATCTGTGGACCGTCGGGGACGGGAAAGTCGCACTTCACCGAGGCCCTCGGGCAGACCGCGGTCGAAGCCGGCCTGACCGTCGCCTGGTTCACCATCGAGGACCTGGGAATGCTGGTCCGCCGGCACCGCGCGGACGACTCCATCGCCCGGGCCCTCGCGAAAATCGTCCGCTCAGACCTGATCATCGTCGACGACATCGGCCTGCTGCCCGTCTCCGAGGACGCCGCCGAGGGCTTCTACCGCCTGGTCGATGCCGCATATGAACGACGCTCGATCGCGGTTTCGAGCAACCTCCATCCGTCCGGATTCGACGAGATCATGCCCAAGACCCTGGCCACCGCGACCGTCGACCGGCTACTTCACCATGCTCACGTCACGGTCACTCAGGGTGATTCGTTTCGGTTCACCGAAGCCACGACCGGAAAGGGGGTGAAGCCCTTCAGCTAATCCACACCAACCGATGGCGGGGAATTTATCTGGCCGCGAGTGGGGCGATCACGCTTCCACCAGCGGGGATGCCCTGAGGCCGCCAGCGGGGACGATCGAGAGGCCATTGACAGTCCAGATCGCGAGTTCGGTAAATCGCCTGCGCGATGGGGTTTTGCCTTGATAAGCCGTCAGCCATGGCGCGAGGCGATCTCACCGACGAGCAGTGGACCCTGATCGAGCCCCACCTCCCGGTCGCCGCGGTCGGACCCATACCCGGCCTGCGGAAACACTTCAACGCGGTGATGTGGCGGTTCCGTACCGGCAGCCCCTGGCGGGACCTGCCGGGCGAGTTCGGGCCCTGGCAGAGCGCCTACGACCGCTTCCGGATCTGGGCGACGCGGGGTGTCCTCCAGCACCTGATGGAGGCCGTGATCGCCGAGGCTGCCGCCCGTGGCCAGGCAGACCTGGGCCTGGTCAGTGTGGACTCGGCGACCGCCCGGGCCCACCACCACGCCGCAGGGATGGCCCTGGACCCGGTCCAACTCGAAGCCCTGGAGAAAGCCGTCGAGGAGGAAAAGGGGCTCCAGCAAAGGGGCATAACCCCCGGGACGGCGGCCCCGACGATCCAGCGCGGGCCGAGCGGCGGGAGCGCCGTCGACGGCACCGGGCCCGTCTGAAGGCCGCCGAGCTGGGGCGTTCCCGGGGCGGGCTGACCAGCAAGATCCATCTGGCGGCCGACCGGCGCTGCCGCCCGCTGGCGTTCGTCCTCACACCCGGACAGGCCGGCGACAGCCCGCAATTCGTTCCGGTCCTTGAGCGGGTAAAGGTCCGTGGACCGGCCGGGCGTCCCCGGACCCGACCGGACGCGGTGGCTGGCGATAAGGCGTACTCCTCACGAGCCAACCGCCGCTACCTGCGGCGACGCGGGATCCGCGCGGTGATCCCGGAGAAAGTGGACCAGGCGGCCAACCGCGAGAAGCGCGGTTCGAAGGGCGGCCGGCCCGTCGGCTACGACACGGAGCTGTACAAGGAACGCAATACTGTGGAGCGGTGTATCAATCGGCTGCGGAACTGGCGCGGTATCGCGTTCCGCTTCGACAAGACCCCGCAAAGCTACGAGGCCGGACTGCATCTGTGCGGTGCGATGCTCTGGCTCCGCAGCATCGCACCGCAGTCATGATCTGGACTCCAGACAGTACCTAAGACCCGCAGCACGGCGGGCATCCACGTCTCGCCGGGACTGCGCTCGCCGATCAGCAGCTTGCGCGCGTACTGCCGCGTCATGCCGTTCGGCCCGCGGCCGGCGGCGAGCCCGAGTTCACGGGCGAGCTTGGAGGGCCCTCAGCGCCGTTCGGTGCATGCCTGACGGATGGCGTCCGTGAGGTGTTGCTCGCCCGGGTCCATCATCAGTGAGCCCCCTCCCAAGGGTTACAGAGGACTACGCGGGGTTACATCTTGGGTCCTATTGCGTTGCTGTACCCGGCAGTTGACTGAAGTCCACACCGCGACGGTCCGGCCGGGGCCGTGAGGGTCGGCCCGGCCTCCTCCCACCCCCTGCGCGGTGTGCGCACAGGCAGCGGTCCCGCCGGGATTGATCGTCCTCCTCCCGGCGGGCGGCTGCACCCCCACCGATGAGGGAGCAGTCGTGAATGCCGCCCGTGTGAGCATGGCCGATCTGCCCCGCGACGTGGATCTGGCCCTGGTACTGTCCCGCGCGCGGCCGACCGGCCCCACCACGGACGAGCTGCGGCGGCGCCTGCGCGAGTACATCGGCCTGCTCGCCGACCCAGCCGAGAACTACGGCCGCAGCCTGGCCGACTCAAGGCAGCAGGACATCGTCCTCGACACCGTCCGCCATGCCCGCGCGGTGGCAGCAGACCTGGACCAGGACCCGGCCGTTGGTCTTCGCCTGCTGGCCAAGTCCGCCTCCTACCTGGCCCGTTACGCCGCCGGACAACGGCAGACCTGATGCGGCAGCGACTGGCCGTCATCGCCTACGTGCTGTTCTGCATCGCCCTTGTGGGCGGCCTGCTCTACCTGGCCGAACACCCCTAAAAGCTCCCCTGCCTTCCGGCAGGGGCCGGGCTTCGCCTGTCGGCGGGCGAAGCCCCGGGTGCCGGGGCGTCACCGGTTCCCCCGCCCTGGCACCCCCCTGACCTGCACCACTCGATGCGAGAGGAGCAACACCCCATGAACGTAACCCTCGTGAGGCCGGCACCTGAAAAGATCGCCGAGAGGGCCCGTCAGATCCTGGGCACCTGGCAGGCCGACGGCGAAATGCAGGCCGTCCTGGACGGCTGCGCGAAGTACGCCAACGACTGGGACGACTTCTACGGCGGCCCGATCGTCAGCAACTGCAGCGTCGAGAGGGACGCCAAGCAACTTCTGGACGACGCGCTGAAGGTAATGGCACTCAAGTCGGCCGTCTACGAGATGACCGGCGACGAGCTCGCCGCCGAAATCCCCGTACCCGTACCGGTCGACGTCACCTCTCACGCGCTGTGTGCCCAGTTCACCGCCCTGTCCCGAGTCCAGGAACGTACCGGGATCCGGTTCGTGCACTCAACGGTGAACGAGCACGTCAACGACACGCCGTGGCAGATCGGCGACTACACGCACCAGGCGTATCGGGCCGCGTTCGGCGCGGTGAACGAGCGGTACTGGATCGACGCCGACGAGGCCGAACGGCGCCGGAAGATCCTCGACGGCAAGTACGCGTCGATCGGTGTCACCGACCGCGGGCAAACAGTCGCCATCGACTTCGCCCCCGCGGCGTAGCCGCCTCGTCGTCTGGGGGCTCCGGCGTGTACTCCGGTGCGATCCGGTCCGGCTCCAGCCCGATCTTGTGCGGGTGAACGCAGGCCGGAGTCCCCTCGGCGATGTCCGGGAGTCCGGCGGCGGTGTAGCGGAAGCCGTCGTCCGGGTTGAACGGGCACTCGCGGTTCGGCCGGTCGTAGACCACGAACCTGTCCCGCGGCAGCCGCTTGGACGGGCAGATCCCGCACACCGGCCGGCTCGGGTCGACGTCGGGGTCGATGTACGGGGCGCCGTCCATGACCGAGCACAGTACCCACATCCAGGAGGACCACGTGCGCAAGATGATGCTCGCCCCGGCCGCCGTGCTGGTGCTCGTCCCTCTGACTGGCTGCGACTCCACCGGCAGCTATGCCGGAGGCTGCTCGACCGCCAACGGCATGTCCGTGGCCCGCAAGGTGGTCAGCGCGAGCGTGACCGTCAACTGCACCACCAGACCCACCTCGCACTACATACGCGTCCAGCTCGAGTACCGGAAGGCGAAGGGCAGTTGGCACCCGGTAGGCGATCCCAAGGAGAGCCGCCAAACGCCCGGCCGCTTCACCGTGTCCCTGCGATACTTCTGTGATCCCGGCCAGTACCGGATCAAGACCAATGTCCGGGCCACCTTCGTCAAGGACGGCAAGCAGCAGACCGTCACCCCCTCCGGCACCAGCTCGACCTTGGACACCACGAATGACTGCTAACCCGCTTCGCCGCCAGCGCGTTCACACCAGCAGCCTCGCCGAGCCGGGGCTGACCTACGGGCCGCGCTTGACCCGGCGGGAACGGCTGGCCCGCCGATGGCAACGGCGCCAGCCGCACCGCCCACGCAAGCAGCCAGACGGTCCCTGATCAGCAGCGTCGACACCGGCTGACGCAAGTGCGGGCCCGTCCAAGGACGGGCCCGCGTGACATTGAGGGGCAAACTGCAGGAACTGCTGGTAGTTGACGCTGTTGCGGGAGGCGGCGGTCGTGGTGACCTCGATGCCGTCGCGGACCCGCAGCCCGCCGTAGACCCACGTCTTCTCCGGGCCGCGGCTGTAGTCGAGCTCGTTCTTGATGCGGTGTCCGTGAAGCGGTGCAGCCACTTGCGGACCGTCTTGTGGTGACAGCCCAGATGGACGGCGATCGCCGGAACCCGCAGGCCGTCCCAACTCAATGCGATGGTGCCTCTATCGACCGGAGGACGTCCACGGGTCACAGCCGGCGATGATCCCGCCGATCGCTGCACCGATCATTGCGCCGGCTTGCCCATCACCCGTCGCCCACCACGGTGCGTTTGGAGCCCAATCGATCTTGTCTGTGGTGTTGGTCAGCGCTTCCAGCCAGGCGCGCTGTTTGTCGCTCAGGTTGGCTGCGATGATGCTCCAATCGAATCCGGGATTGACGGCGCTGGCATAGGCCTCGCACTTGCCGCCGCGTGAGGGCTTTGGTCCACCTTCGAGTGCCAACCCGCCGATCGTGAAAGCAGTGAAGACGCGGGTGTCGGGACCGAAGGAACTCCCCTCTGCGTAATGACTCTGCCCCGGGGATACGCTGAACCTGTTGTCGTTCTGGTCTCGAGCGGAGACGTTAATGCCGGTAGTCTTGACGGTGTACTTGTTGGCGCCGACGTGCGGGAGATCCCAATTGACCTTCACCTCATTGCCACTCCTACTCCGGTAGCTCACCGAACCTTCCGGGCCGGTCCAAAGGTTGTCGGAGCGAATCTGCAGGATGCCAACCTGTCCCGGCTCTATCTCGTCCGGGGCGTCGAGATTGACGTGTTCCTTCTCATTGAAACCCGTCCGCGTGTAGGTTTCGGCCGACTCATTGTAGATGATCGACTCAAACGTCGCCCCAGCGATGGGAGCCCCCTCGATCCCCAGTCGCGCACCAGGCGAGTAGTCCCACATCTTGGGCCGACCTTCAGAAGACTGTATCTTGAACTTCTGGTTGGCTCCGCCCTTCTTGGCGTAGGGTTCAATTTTGGCGCCGTCGGCCATACTGCTGCCGCTTACATCGAGTACGATTCCCGGCCATTTGAGGCTTTCGATCATGTAAGTGTCACCACCAGTCGGCTCCAGCTTGAATTGAGAGTGATCCGATCCGCACCTCCCGTCGGTCAGCTCGTCGACTGGATCACCGCTGCCAGCCTTTGCTGATATGGTAATGCACTTGCCGTTGTCTTTCGATTTGAACTGCACGCCGCTCCCGGCGCTCTCCATAAGCCAGGCCTGGTTGTTCCCGCCATTTGATGTGTACTGAATCACCCTTCGAGTATCCCCCGATGGGTTCGGCGCCAGGTCGACGACCTTTCCGCTGTGGCTGGCCATCAGGCTAACGGGCTTGCCGATTGGGGGCTGCGTTGACGCGGTTGGGGTTGACTTGGCACTCGGCGCCGCTTCGGCCGAGGCTCCGGTCATGGCCGAGCCTGCGGCGAGGAGGCTGGCGAGTATTGCCAACGTCGCCCGTTTCGAGTATGGAGTTATGGCGGTCATGATTTTCCCTTCGGTAGCGCCTGAGTCATGCTCGGCACAGGTGGTGGAGGTGGTCCGTGGCTGGCGGTGGATGCGGTGGTAGCCCTCAGCCAAAGCGCGCCGGTCGGATATTTTGGAACCGGACCTGAGTGGCACAACTATGCTGCGGTGCAGCTTTGGTGAGTGCAGTCGCCGAGTGCGGCGGGTACGGCATTCCAATCGTCAGACATTAGAGCGAGGCAGCCCCCACTGGAACCGCTGCGCAGGCGAATGGGTGTCACCACCCCGTCCCTTTTCTACCTTCCGCTCCTGCGCCATTCCTATCTGCTCTTCGCTTGCTTTTGAATTGCATGCACTTCCTGAGCCTCGTGTTCTTTGATAGGGCCGCATCGGACGCCCATGTCGACTTATGGCGTCAGTAAAGTATCCGCAAAGCATGTACGTCTTCCGGTCCTGGGTGCAACGTGCCGAAAGTCCTCGAACGGTCAGGGCAAACGTCCTGATTACCGACAAACTCCGAATGCCCATAGATCCACGCCGCAAAGAGGTCAAGGCCGGCGATGACTGAGCGTCTCCCCTGCCCGCCTGTGCCTGTGCCTGTGCCTGCGTCGTAGGGGCGGCGGGGCCCTAGGGCGTATCCGTCTGCGCGGCGTCGGCAACCGGGGTCTGGATGAATACCAGTTGCGAGGACGGCCGCAGCCTCGCTCTGCCGAACCCCGTCGCATCCCGGGCCATCGGGGAAGCGGGCACAGCGACACAGCGGCAACCGGCCACTCTCCCGAGTGAACCCCGCGGAACACGGTGACGCACCTGCACCGCAGACCAGGACACTGGCGGCGTCAACTCGACTGTATTCACCGCCAGTTACGTGCGGAATTTTATGTTTTCGGCTGATTACTGTGCGCCTGTCGAACTGGCTGCGATGGGACATCCGTATGAGCTACACAGACCAGGACGTGCGCGAAGGCCGGCGGCTGATGAACGAGGGCTGCCAGAACCGCCTCGGCATCGGCGACAAGCTGTTGGGCGTCACGGCCCCGGGCGGCCCCGAGGGCACCTTGGACCAGTACTGCGACGAGATCAGCCTGAGCCCGCGCACGGCCCGCGACTACCGGCACACCGCCCGCATGTGCACGCCTCCGGTGCGGCAGGTCGTGGCCGACAGCGGTGTTCACGTCAGCTACAGCGCGCCGGCCCCGCCGCGACGACGGCCGGCGCGATGGCCGCAAGAGCTTCGCCTGGACCGACTACCGCGACCTGTTGCAGGTCGCCCACCAGCAACTCGGCGGGCCGATCGTGCTCATCTGGGACAACCTGAACGTCCACCTGGACGCCAGGCTCCGCACCTGGATCACCGACCGGGACTGGCTGACCGTCCACCAACTGCCCTCCTACGCACCCGATCTCAACCCAGTCGAAGGCATCTGGTCGCTACTGCGCCGCGGCTGGCTCAGCAACGTCGCCTTCACCACTCCAGAGCACCTCGTCCAGACCGTCAGGCGCGGCCTGCGCACGATCCAATACCGCCGCGACCTCATCGACGGATGCCTCGCTGGAAGTTCAAGCGCAGTAACACCCCTTGGATACCAGTAAGGCAAGTACAGCACTACCCTACTTGCCTTACATGCCTGACGTCATTCAGGAGCCCAAGATAGGGAATTTGGAGGAACATTCCTGGGTTACCTGGCTTACCTGGAGGTGAAAGCCGAAGGGGACAACAGCATGCCAGGGAAGCGGTGGCAGCTCGGAGGTGTCCAGGGCTTCGCACCGCAAGACCCGCACGATATGGCCAAGGCTTGATTGCTTTAAGCCCAATCCTCCAGCGGCGCAAGAAAACACCCATCGGAACGACACCTGAAACCGGTGCTCGCGTCCTGTTCAGCTCTGAATTAGCGAGTCGGGCAACTTCCGGGAGGCGAGGCATCCGCCAATGAGGCGGGTCAAGGGGATGAGTGGGCGGCCTACGTCGCGCTCGATACGTACAACGAAGACGTACTACGGGATCGCCTACGGGGCGCGAGCCCTACGGCGACGGACACGCCAGAAGTGGGGGATGATCGCAGTAAAGGGCTAAGGTCCTCAGCTCTGGGACTTCCTTCCCGTAGCGGCGTGAGGCCCTATGTCCTAAGCTGAATTTTCGGTCACGCATTGTGAGAGTGCGCTTGTCGACTCGGAATTCCTGGGATTCCACAGGAAATGCGTTGTCCGTGCGCCCCCCTCTTCTCAGCCCTGTACCTCGAAGGCCTGCCCCCGTGAAATGCATCCGCACCACCGCTCTGTCCCTCACTGCCAGCGCCCTACTCCTCGCCGCCACCGGCTGTGGCGCCATCTCGAAGGACAGCCACGAGTCCGGGACGTCGGAGACGTCCGCGGCTGACGGGGCTTCGCGCGCGGGCGCGGAGCCGTATGACATCAAGCCGCTGCTTCACCCCGGGAAGAAGTACTTCGGGATGGCAGCCCAGGGGGTTCCGGCGTCGATGAAGCCCGTTGATGACTTTGCCGAGGCTGCTGGGAAGAAGCCCAACCTCATCGCCTACTACGCCGCTTGGGGTGACGGCTTCGACGCCGGACATGCCATGGACGTATGGGACAAGGGTGCGCTGCCGTTCATCTCCTGGGAGCCGTTCAAAGAGTCGCTTGCCGATATCGCGGCAGGTAAGAGCGACGATTACATCCGGAGGTACGCCCAGTCCGTGCGCGAGCTGAACATCCCGGTCGGCATCACCTTTGCGCATGAGATGAACGGACACTGGTACCCGTGGGGTGCCAAGACGGCAACCGCAGAGCAGTTCGTGGCGGCGTGGAAGCACATCCACGACATCTTCGAGCAGGAGAAGGCCACCACGGTCATCTGGACCTGGTCTCCGAACATCATCTATCCGATGCCGGACGTCAAGCTGAAGCCCTACTGGCCCGGAGACGAGTATGTGGACTGGGTCGGCGTGATCGGCTACTACGTCGACAACGGTCCCCGCACCTTCCAGACCCTCTTCGGGCCCACGATGACCCAGGTGCGGACCTTCACCAAGAAGCCTTTCATCATCCCCGAAACGGCGTCCGCGCACGGTGAGCGCAAGCCCGCCGATATCAACGACCTGTTCAAAGGCGTTGCCGCGCGCGATGACGTGCTTGGCTTCGTCTGGTTCAACCTGAAGAAGGAGTCGGACTGGCGCATCGACAGCGGACCGATCTCCAAGCGCACCTTCCGTGCCAACACCGAGGGCGATGATTTCGGCTTTGACCCCGGCAAGTTGGGATAATTGTTCGTCGCAGTGTCCCACTGATCGGCTGCCCAGGCGGAGCGGAGTCTGTGATGCTTGCTGGCAGGCTGGAGACATCTGCGTGCCTCGGGCAGTGAGCATATTCAGAGTGGCCACTGATCGGGTGAGGGCGACGGGGCACGCAACGCACGAGGCTCCCGTGCCGTTGAGGGAGACACCTCACGTTGCTATGCCGTCAAGCGGCGGCGGCAAGTTCGGCGGGGAACGCGGCGCTCTCGTCGAACAGCTTGCTGTGCTGGAGGCAGTGGTAGAGCTGGCCGATCATGCGGTTGAACAGGTTGCGCTGAGCGGCCGCGTGCCAATCGCCAATCTCGCGTCGTCGGCGGTAGTGGGCGTTGGCTCCGGCGGAGGCCCTGAGTGAGGCAAAGGACCAGAGGTAGCCGGCGTGGTTGAGCCGGTCGTTCTTCACCCAACGCCGGGTGATGGACGACTTCTTGCCGGAGGCCCTGGTGATGGGCGAGGAGCCCGCATACGCCTTCAGGCCGCGGGCGTCGGCGAAGCGGGTGTGGTCATCCCCGATCTCTGCCAGGATCCGGGCGGCGAGCTGGATGCCGAGCCCGGGGAAACTCAGCAGGATCTTGGCGTCCGGGTGCTGAGGGAACTGCTCTTCCACCGCCTTGGCCAGATCATCGGCGGCGGTGCAGGCCGCTTCCAGCTGGACGAGGAGCGCGAGCATCTGTTTGCCGAGGGCATCTTCGACGAGCGGCGGCTGGTGGGCCCACTCAGCGCGGAAGACGTCGCGGACCCGTTCGGCTTCCGCCTCAATGCCGCGCTTGCGGCCGGCTCGCTTGAGGGCGGCCTGGAGCTGAGTGCGGGTCAGTCGCGCGGCCCGAGCGGGAGTAGGAGCTGCCCTCAGGAGTTCACGGGCCTCGGGGCGGCACAGGCCATTGGCCCAGGTGGCGAACGCTTCCAGGGCGGCCGGGTAGTACTCGCGCAGTAGGGAGCGGAGCTGGTTGGCGAGCTGCTGGCGATTCCACAGCGAGTCCTGTTGAGCACGGGCGAGGACGGCGATCGCACGGCCGAGATCGGAGTCTTCGGGCAGGGGCCGGTGGGCGTGCATGTCGGTGCGCAGGATGTTCGCCAGGACGAGGGCGTCGCCGGGGTCGGACTTCTTGCGTGAGACCGAGTGCCGGTCGCGGTAGCGCGCCGCGGCCATCGGGTTGATCGCGAACACCTGGCGATTGCCGGTCCGCAGGACGGCGACCAGCAGGCCGCGGGAGGTCTCGATCGCGACCGGGATCGGGTTCTCCCTGCTGTCGCCGTGCTCGGTGAGCAGGTCCAGCAGGATCTTGTAGCCGGCCGCGTCGTCGGTGATGTGCCGTTTGGCCAGTAACTGGCCGGTGTCGTCGACCAGGGCGACGTCGTGCGTGTGTTCCGCCCAGTCGATGCCGCAGTAGATCAAGGCTTTCCCCTCCCGATGTGCTGGTGTTCGCGCTGGTTACGAGCGCATGCGGGCCACGCGAGCGACCTAATCCCAGGCCTCAACCACGAAGGGCCGGGCCGACACCTCACAAGCCGTTCGTGGCACCAGCGCACCCCACGGGCCCCGGTCTGCGCAGGAACTCAGGCGGCTCGGGCGTAACGAGAGGTCACCGTGCGGTGGGCTCGCACCACCAACACCAACGAGTGATCAAGGGTGTGGGTGTTGACGCTCGACGGCGCTGGGCAGCCTCGTTCTAGCTCGAGGCATTGGAACCGGGGCGGCTCTAGAGGTCTGCCCAGCGCCGACGACCGCCAGCGCCTCCTGCCAATTGGGTAGGGGCCACGGAGACGCCAGACGCCGCTTGTCTCCCTCGAGGCATGAGCTGCCCAGTGTTCAAAAAGCGTCCGTCTGGCGCCGCAACCGCCACCACCACGCGCCAAGACCGTGCACCCGGTCTACGTTGAGGCGTGACCGCCCGGCTGCGCGTAGATGTCACGATCCGGCACTCGAACATCCCGAGCCTCACCTGCTCCCTGGGGATGTCCTTATCAAGGGATTAGGTGTTCGAAGTCTCAACTCGCTGGCACAGGAGCCTCGTTGGTTTCCTATCCTGCCGCACTCGACCTGCCGCATGCGCTCGTCGAGTGGGTCACCATGCTCATCGTCACCCGCGAGGGTGACCGTCGCTGCAAGCTCCCGCCCCACCAACGCGCTCTCGTCGGGCTGGTGTACCTGCGCCGGCACGACACCCTCGCCCAGCTCGCCGCCGGGTTCGGGATTTCGGTGGGCACGGCACACGCCTACATCGCCTCGGTGGTCAGTCTCCTCGCCGACCGTGCACCTGGACTGCTGCGTGTCCTATGTGAAGCCGAGCCCGGCCACGTCCTGGTCGACGGAACCCTGGCCGAGTGCGACCGGGTCGGTGACGGCCGGGCCGACTACTCCCACAAACACCGCCGCCACGGGGTGAACGTCCAGGTCGTGACCGACCCGGCCGGACAGCTGCTGTGGATCTCACCGGCCCTACCTGGCCGTGCTCACGATCTCACCGCGGCCCGCTCCCACCGGATCATCCGGATCTGCGAGCGCCAGGGCGTTCCCATCCTGGCCGACCGCGCCTACACAGGCGGCGGTTCGTGGGTGACCACGGCGCTCCGGCGCCCGCCCAACGGCGAACTCTCACCGACCCAGCTCGCCGTCAACCGCGCACTCGCTCAGGCCAGAGCGCCGGTCGAGCGGGGTGTGGCCCGCCTCAAGTCCTGGCGCATTTTCCGCAGAGCCCGATGCAGCCCGAATCGAATGACATCAATCGCCAAGCCCGTCCTCACACTCGAGCGGCAACGCTGAAAGAGCTCAGTACGTGCCGTTCGCCTGCGCTGCCCCCGATTGCGGTAATTGGAGGCGAGCCGTCTACTTCCGCGTGTACACGGCTACATGGTCGACGAGCATGGGTTTTCCGTCGACCGTGGTGCCATCGGGTCCGCCGCCCAGTTGGCTGGGCCAGCTGCCGCCCACAGCGACGTTCAGAATCAGGAAGAAGCTGTGCTGAGTGGCGTCTTTCCAGACAGTTTTTCCCACTTGTTCTTCGGTGACGCGATGATGCACCTTGCCGTCGACGTAGTACCGCGCCTCGTGCGCGTCGAGTTCGACGGCATAGAGGTGGAATTTGTCATCACAGTCCGAGCACTCGAACGGGGTTGAGGCGAGGTTCTGGTTCGTCTCTGGGTGTCCTGCGTGCAGCGCGGAGTGGATTTCCGGTCTGCCGTTGATGTGTTCCATGACGTCGACTTCGCCCCACTGCGGCCAGCCCGTGTACCCGCTCTGGCGAATTGGCTCTCCCATGGCCCAGAAGGCGGGCCAATACCCTTTGCCGGTCGTGATGTCGACAGCAGGAAGTTTGAGGGACGCCTCCATGCGGAGCGTGCCGCCCTCCGGAATGGCGAAATCGGATCGCCGGGTCTCGATGCGGGCCGATGTCCAGGACCCGTCCGGCTCCCGCCAGGGCGTGATGGCCAGGTGGCCCGAGCCGTCCAAGGACGCGTTCTTCGTGGAGTCCGTGTGACGAGCGATCTCTCCCGTCCCCCAGTTCGCGGCAGGGCAGCCCGGATAGCAATACCCCAGGTCGTGGCGCCAGTTCGAGGAAGATACGGCGCTCCCCATCGGGCCGTCGAAATCGTCCCGGAAAATACTGTGCCACGAACCCTGTCCCACGCTCCCTGCGGTGCTCGAGCAGGAGACCGCACCCACAAGAAGCAGGACCGGCGTGACAGTTGCCAGGAATCGGAACCTTGTCATTTTCGCATCCAATGTTGCCGTGGGAACCGCTGAGTTGGGCAGGAACTGTCCGGGTGGTCACAACTCGGGGAGGTGCTGTGCATACAGCCCCTGCAAGCCCCCTGAGTGGTGTTCTCGGGGAAGTGAGCAGCCTTCACTTCCCCGAGAACGGTCAGTCGAGGACCCTGAGGCGTCGTATCTGCTCCTCCACTCGAGGGGCAAGCAGCGTGGCCGCAGTGTTGGTCAGGTGTGAGTTGTCGCGGTACAGCAGGATGCCGTCCTTGACCGCCGGGCACATCTGTCCAGGCGGGCAGAGGGCATCGACGACGTCCACCACGGTCACGCCCTTGGGCGGATGGTCGGCGACCGGGTCCGGTCGCAAGGCGCTCGCGGCCGGGAACGCGCACTGCGAGAGATCGTCGGCGGCACCCGAGACGCACGCCGGAATGTCCTTGCCCGGGATGGGGTGGTCCCGGAGGTACACGACGGGCGCGCCGGTGGCGGTAAGGGTCTTGAGTGTCTGCTTCCAACCGGCGGCCATGGCCTCGGGAGGGTCGTACTGGTTAAGCGAACCGACCATGATCATCTTAGGTTTGGGTTCCGCGCTGATGCGTTGCAGCGTGTTGGCACGCCAGGTGTCGCACTCCGTGTACGTACGCCCGAGCTGCGGGTTGTACACGTCCATCTTCGGTACTGGGCAGCCCGATTTGGTGAGGACCTCCACGGACCAGTTGTGCCGCTTGGCGATGGCCTCGGCTACGGGGAACCACTCGGTCGCGTGGGAATCGCCGAACAGCACGATGCGGTCCGGTGAGGTTGTGTTGCCGAATAGGCACTTAGGGCTTGTCGTTCCCTCGGGGCCGACCTGGCAGCCGGGCGTCAGAGGAAAGTCCTTCGCCGCGTGGAAGGGGGCGGGCACGGGGCCGCCTTCGCGCACGGGCTCGGTGACCAAGCTGGGGCCGCGTTTCGCCCCCACCAGCTGCAGGTTCGTCACATCGGTGGCCATCGCGTTGAGCGAGCTGCTGCCCACTGTCAGGGCGACGACAACCGGCAGGATCGTGGCGGTAAGCCCCAAATTGAGACCGGGACGAGCACCGACGGAGAGGCCGCGCGCGTACCGCAACGGTCGCTCGACGAATCGGGTCGTCAGCCAGGCCGGCAGAAGGCTGGACACGGCGAGGGCGGTCTTGACGGGCCAGGACAGCTCTCCGGCGGCGGCCTCGGCCAGTGTGAGGACCGGCCAGTGCCACAGGTACCAGGCGAAGGACACCTGACCGATCACCCGCATCGGCTTGACGGAAAGGAGCCGGCCGACGACCCCGGAGGCGCCGCCCCAGATCACGGCCACCGCACCCAGGGTGGGAAGCACAGCCGCCCAGCCGGGGAACGGCGTCTTGGAGGTGAACTGCACGATGGAAGCGCCGATCGCTCCCACGCCCAGAATTCCCAGCGCGTGGGCGGGAAACTTCCGGGGCCTCTTACGCGTCTGACGCGGCGCCCACGCGAGCAGGGCGAGCAGGCCGCCAAGTCCGAACTGCCACGCCCGCGCGGGGGAGGCCATATAGGCGAGAGGCTGGTTGAGCTGGGTCCAGTACAAGCTGAGCACGAACGATCCCGCGGTCACGAGGATCAGCACGGGGGCGATCAGGCGACGGAAGTAGCGGGCCAGGAGCCACAGCAGCGGGGCGAGCAGCAGATAGAACTGCTCCTCCACCGCCAGCGACCAGAAGTGCAGCAGTGGACTCTGCGCTTGCCCGGCCGCCATATAGTCGGTGTTGTGCCCGATGAACTGCCAGTTGGCGACGTTGAGAGCGGACGTGATGGCGTCCCACGCCAGATCGGGGTGCCGCAGCGGCGGCAGAATCAACCAGCCTGCGACCAGCGTCGCGGCAAGGACCACCGCCGCCGAGGGCAGGATGCGGCGCGCTCGACGTGCGTAGAACTCAGAGATGCGTACGCGCCCGGTCTGTCGTATCTCCTTGAGCAGCAGGCCTGTGATCAGGAATCCGGAGATGACGAAGAAGACGTCCACTCCGACGTATCCGCCGCTGAAGTACGGGACGCCGGCGTGGAATCCGACGACTGCCAGGACCGCGACGGCCCGCAGGCCCTCGACTTCGGTTCGGAAAGGCAGCTTCATGAGGTGAGCCAGTCGATCATGGGGTCGGCCCAGCCGGTGGCCAGGAACCCGACGAGGATGAGTACTGAGGTGATGGCGAGGCCGCTATGCCAGCTACGCGAGTGGTTCACGCTGATTTCCTTGCACGGACGGGAGACGGACGGAGGGCGAGCTGGGCCTCGCGGATCAGAGGCACCGTGATGCAGGCATAGGCGCCCACGAAGATCAACGAACTCCACATGTGCACCAGGCCTGTGTGGAGCACCGCGTAGACGGCGCCCCCGCCGAGCAACAGATTGCTCACCGAGAACCAGCAGACCGCGATCTTGCTGACCGTGTGGGCGAGCGGGGAACGCCGTCCCGCCGCGCCGGTCGGAACCCACTCGCTGTGCCGCCCCTTCAGCAGGTGTACGAGCGCCACCCCATGAGCGAGGCAGAACAGCGTGGTTCCCCTGAAGACCTCGAAGCGCCAGCGGGTCGTGGCCACTGAGGGCAGCAGTACGAGGAACACCCAGGCATGCACCAACAGAGGCAGAATGTGCCACGCCCGTATGTCCTCAGGCGCGGAGAAGTACATGATGGCCATCGGTAGCGGCAGAACGAACACGTTGATGGCCTGGGCGATGTAGTTGGCGAAGCCGCTGAAGTAGCCGACCCGCGCACGCCACGGCATTTTCAACTGGTAGAAGCGCCGGCTCGCCATGAGCTGCAGATTTCCCAAGCACCACCGGTACTGCTGATTGACCGCGGCGGACAGCGTGTCCGGGGACAAGCCCTTGGCGATCTGTACGGGGACGTACTTGGTACTGAAGCCGTTCTCCTGCATGGCGAAGCTCGTGTACATGTCCTCGCTGTGCTCGATCTTGGCGAAGCCATCGATGATGTCGAGCGCGGAGCGACGGTAAACAGCGCATGAGCCGCAGCAGATGGTGGCTCCGTTGGCATCTCGCGACGGCATCAGCCAGCGGAAGAAGATTTCCTGGCTCGCACCCGATGCCCGCTCGATCCAGGTCTGTTCGGGCCCCGTGTCGAAGCAGTGCGGGCTCTGCACGATGCCGATTCCCGGGTCATCGAAGTACGGCATGAGGTGCCACAAGAAGTCCGGCCGAGGACAGAAGTCCGCGTCGAAGATCGTGATGAATTCCCCATCGCACTGCCCAAGCGCGTAGTTGAGGTTCCCGGCCTTCTTCAGGTATCCGCGATTGGGGCGGCTGCGGTATTCGAACCCGAACTCTGCGGCGAGCAGCCGGACATCGTGCGAGCCCGCGTCGTCCAGGACCCACACTCGCAGCCTCCCGTACCACTCGAGCCGTGAGACGTGGTGAAAGGTATTACGCAGCACATCGAGGGGTTCGCCGCAGGAGGGCAGGAAGACGTCCATGCTCGGCATGACAGCCGGCTCCCACCGGCGCACGAGTGCAACGTGGCGTGACTTGCGCACGCGACGCCTGCTCTGCCCGTCCATGAGAGCCAGAAACCAGGCAATGCTGTTCATTGCCAGAACCGCCAGAAACCCGAACAGCAGTGGTGTGCGCATCGCAAACAGGAAGAGCGTCGTGCCTGCGAAGACGTACGCGGCGGACATGCACGTAAGCACCCAGCGCCGTTGTGGTCCGAGATAGGCGTACAGCTCCACGTCGGACGGCGGCGAGACGATGCCGGCGGGCGGAGCGCTCAGCGCAGGCGGCGCAAGAGTTCCACTCGTCCCCATGATTGTCCTTCTCTTTCTCCGTGAGTGGGCAGGGCACGGCCCATCGAGGCCGGGCTGGTGCAGTGTGTTCCGGTCCACGACCCCGTGGCTGGTGTTACCGGCCACGGGGCAGGGGTTTCGCGGCAGTCCAGGGTCTGCTGTCTGCATGAAAGGAGGGCCGCCTTATGGCCCGAGGTGAATCCGATCGGAGCTGGAACACATCCTCGATCAAGGAGGAATACGTCCTAGCTCGTCGCCACAAGTCCGGGACCAATGATGGCGAAGGAGTTGAAGATCTTCCAAGCGGAAGAGCTTTCGATTGCCTGCCGCTGTCGTGTACTAGCAGTGTAGGCACTCAGCTGACCAGTGCCTTTACTTTCCTTTGGGAACTTCTTGGCAGGTATTTTCGGGCCATTCGGCCCGTTAGGTGGAGGCCAATTCCCCGCCATGGTTCATGACTTATACCGGACTTTCGGCCGATACGCCGGGCTGTTGGTCCGGAAACACACGCGAGCTCGAAGAACGAGTGGGCGGCGATTCGCGGGGCTTCCCGAGGTAGGTGGGTCGTCTTGGAGAGAGCCAGGATGCGGCGGCGAGCAGCGCGGCGTGTGTCGGTGGCCTCCAGGTTGATTCGGGGCCGCCGCCTCGACGGCCTCTTTGTCCTCGTCGGACAGTGCGGCCAGCGGTGCGTCGTAGAACCCGCAGTCGAGCCTGCCTCGGGACAGCCGCCAACGGATCGACATCCGGCAAGCCTGCCCCGGCAACGAGTCAGCCCAGGAGGCACCTCGATATCCGTATTCGGCGCGCCATCGTCAGCGCGAAGTGGTCACCCGCGAGGGGAACTTGGGCACCAGCGATTGCATCCGTTAGGTCTTCGCGAGCGCTGAGTCCGCCAGTCGCAGCAGAATGATCCGTGTCAGCTCGCCCAAATCTTCGCTGGCGCGGCGGCGCGGGAAGCAGGTGCTTCCAGCCGGCAGTCGCTGCAGGTGCGGCTGGGACGTGACTGTAGTCGACTGTGGCGTGGCCTTGTGGGGCCATTGTGCTTGTTCGTGCGGGTAGGTCACACGCGTTTGCCGCACTGTAGGCGGACTAGTCGCGATGCCCCGTATCTGCGCAGGGTCAGGCGGCGCAGCGGGCACTCCACCACGGGCGGGGCGTCTACCCGGCGCACCGCGAGCACTGCCATGTCGTCGTGCGTGCTGCCGGTCGACCAGCGCCGCACGTCGTCCATCAGGACGTCGATGGCGGTCTCCGGGGCGTCCCACCGGCCGCGACCGGCGAGGCGCTCGACGGGGTCGTAGAAGGCGCCCCCGCTGTCGCGTGCCTCCGTAACGCCGTCCGTGATCAGTAGCAGGACGGCCCCGTACGGCAGCGGATACGTGTCCGGTACCGAACGTCGGTCGTTCAACCGGCCCATGCCGAGCGGCAGATCGGGCTCGGCCGGCAGCAGTGGGCGTACATCGTCACCGTCCAGGAGGTAGGGCGCGGGGTGGCCCCGGTTGAGTAGGCGCACTGTCGTGCCGTCGGGCGTGACCTCGCCGAGGAGTGCTGTGGTGAAGCCCTCCACGCCTGCCTCACCGTGGTCGTGTGCGGCCTCCCGCAGCAGTGCGTGCTCGAGGCGGTCTGCGAGACGGGGGAGTGAGACGGCCTCGTCGGCGGCCTCGCGGAACGCGCCGAGCACGACGGACGCGGCGCCGACCGCGTCCATGCCCTTGCCTCGTACGTCGCCGATGAGCAGCCGGGTGCCGAACCGGGTGTGCTGCACCGCGTAGAGGTCGCCGCCGATCCGCGCCTCGCGCTGGGCCGCCTGGTAGCGGGCCGCGACGGCGAGCGGGCCGAGCCGCTTCCGGGGCGCAGGCAGGATGGCCCGCTGTGCCTCCTCGGCCACCGCGCTGACCGCGTGCATCCGGCGGCCGTACTGGCCCACGAGGCGGTTGAGGTAGAGCCCGACCGCGGTGCCGAGCGGTACGGCGGCCTCGATGTCGAACCCGCGGAACTCGTCGAGGGAGCCGTGCCGCGCGGCGAGCAGTACATCGGCGACAAGCGCGAGGGCGAGGAGTGCTGAAGCGCTGCGGAAGGACAGGGTCACTCCGGCCGTCACACAGGCCATCGCCACTAGTGGGCCCGCTGAAGTCGCCTCGGCGCACAGCAGGTTGGGCAGCACTCCGGCCGTCAGCAGGCCGATGGCGAGCCATCCCGCGGACCCGGACTTGAGCGCATGCGACCGCACCGGGTGCCGGGCCGGCTGCCCGCTCACGCGCTGATGTGGGCGTCGACCACGGCATCCGGCACCAGGCCATGCCGCCGGGCAGCCAGGGCCTCGGGGGAGGGCAGCGCCCGCCGGGGCCGCAAATCCTCGCCCCCGCGCGAGGCGGCCGCCAGCGCGACCTCGGCGATGCGCTCACAGGCCAGGCCGTCACCGAACGGCGAGGCGACCTCGGCGAGGCGGTCCAGCGCCTCGGGCAGCCGGGCAAGGTGGCGGCGTATCGCCGAAGCAAGCTCGTCGGGAGCCGTGAGTTCCGCGAACTCCCCAAAGGATTCAGGTAGTTCGGTGGAGGTACGCACCACGAGATGCGGTCGGCCGAGCACCGTCGCCACCTCCTGGACCGCACCCGAGTCGGTCACCAGGAGCGCCGCGTGGCGTGCCAGGGCGAGGAAGGACTGCTCGTCGGGTGCGTCGAGGACCCGCAGCCGGGCCAGCAGCGGCCCGAGCCCGTGCCGCACCACCGCGGCGCGGGTGCCCGGCCGTAGGGCGAGCACCACCGGGTGGCCGCCGTCCTGTGCGTCACCGAGCGAGCAGAGAGACATGCTCAGCCGCTCGGCGTCGTCGGTGGTGCGAGGGTCATCAAGAGTAGCCAGGACATAGCGGTCGCGGTCCAGGCCGAGGACGTCGATGAGCTCGGCGATCCGCGAGGGCGACGGCATCCGGCGCGTCACGGACTCCACCACAGTGGAACCGGTCAGCACGATGCGGTCCGGATCGTAGTCCTCGTCGATCAGCTGGGTCACGTTCTCGGGAGTCACCGCGCACAGTACGTCGGCCAGCCGGTCGGCGATGACGCGGCGGTGCTCCGCGGCCTCGCCGCGGTCGTGGCTGCGCGCCCCTGCGCCCACGTGGACGAGGGGTATTCCGGCGCCGTGCGCGGCGAGCGCCCCCGCGGCGGCGGAGACACTGCCACCCAGGACGACGACCGCGGCGGGTCGGTGCTCGGCGAAGGCGCCACCGAGCGAGGTCACCATCCGGCCGAGCCGCTCACCCCCGTTGCGGCCGGCCGCCGCGAGCGCGACGTCCGGCGTGGTGCGGCCCCACTCGGCGAGCAGGTCGGCGGCGAGCAGCGGGTCGGGGTGCTCGCCGGTGTGGACGACCGCGGCGGCGTCGCCGAGCTGATGCAGGACGGGTGCGAGCCGGGCGGCCTCGGTGCGGGTGCCGAGGACGAAGGCGATGCGGCCGGCCAGCCGGGGCAGGTTCGCGGGACGGGGGGCGGGGCGGGGGGTGCAGGGGGTGGTGCGGGACATGGTCTCTCCTCCACGAGCGGTGCGGAATGAGTGCACTGCGAATGCGCTCCGTGAAAGAGAATGCCCGTCCGAAATATCCGAAAATGGTCACTTGTGTCTTGCGTGGCTCAACGAAAGTCTTGAACGCCGCTCAAGACAGTCATCCCCGCCGTTCGGGCCGTTCTTCCAGGCCGCGCGGACCCGCCGTCCGAGCCGTGCGGGGCCCGCACTTCAAGCCGTAGGCTGCTCCTCCGCTTCCTCTGGCGTCAGCCCGATCTGGTGGGCCAGCAGCGCGGCCTGCGTCCGGTTCTCCACGTGCAGCTCGGCGAGCACCCGTGACACGTAGGCCTTGACGGTGCCCTCGGCCATGAACAGCGCCTCGGCGATCCGTGCATTGTTCGCCCCGCTGCCGAGCAGCGCGAGTACCTGCCGCTCCCGCCCGCCCAGGCCGGCGACGCGCTTGCGGGCCTCGGCCACCTCGGGGGTGTCCTGCTCGACGGTTCGCCGGATCATCAGGCGCATGATCTCCGGCGGCACCACGGGATCGCCTTCCGCGACGGCGAGCACCGACCGGATCAGTTCGCCGGTACGCGTGCTCTTCAGGGCGAAGCCGTCCGCTCCGGCCCGGAACGCCGCCGCGACCTTTTCGTCGTCGCCGAGCGCGGTCAGCATCAGGATGCGGGGTCTGGGGGACAGGTCCTGCAGCCGGCGGGCGGCGGTGATGCCGGAGACCTTGGGCATGTTGACGTCCATGACGACCACATCGGGCCGCAGCCGTGCGACCAGGTCGACGACCTCGGCCCCGTCGCTTGCCTCGCCGATCACCTGGATCTCGTCCGTGGTGTCGAGCAGCGCCTTGATCCCGGCCCTGACCAGCGGCTCGTCATCCACCAGCAGCACATTGACCGGCATCGCACACTCCCTGTCACCTCGGCGTCACTCTCATGCTCGCCGGGTGCAGGAAGGCGCGCATCCTGTAGCCCGCCGTGTCGTACGTCGCCCGGGATCGCTCAGCCGGGTGTCTTACGCGGCACCCTGGCCCGCACCTCGAACCCGCCGTCCGGTGTCGTGCGCCAGGTGAGCTCGCCGCCGAGCCGGTCCGCCAGCTCGGCGAGGCCTTCCAGACCGTTGCCACCCCCCTGCGCGTGGGCGCCGGGGGCGAGGACGGGCGCGCCATTGCGGACGGCGACGGCGGCGGAGGTGTCGTCGGCGGCCACGGTCACGAGGACGTCGGCGCAGGGCGCGTGCTTGACGGCATTGGTCAGTCCCTCCTGAGCCACCCGGAAGCAGAACTCGGCCACTGCGGGCGGCAGCAGACGGTCCTCGAAGTCCTGCTGGTCGAGGCGGACCGGCGCACCACTGCGGCGTACCTCCTCCACAAGCCGCTCGATGCGCCGCACGTCGGACGGCGAGGAGGGTCTTACCTCGGGCTCCTTCAGGGTCGCCACGATGCTGTGCAGTTCTTGGATGGCGCGCTGCCCGCGCTCGACCAGGTCCTCCGCTGCCGTCCGGGTCCTTTCGTCGGGTGCGTGCGCGGACAGGAGATTGGCCTGCAGAACCATCAAGGTCACCTCGTGCCCGACGTGATCGTGCGCGTCCCGGGCGATCCGTCGGCGCCCCTGCTCGGCCCGCTGCTCGGCCGCCGCCTCGGCCTTGGCCAGGGCGTCCTCGCGGTCGAGGCGGGCACGGAACGCGGAGAGCAGCTCGCCCACGCGGAACGCACGGACCACGGCACCGGCCGAGGCTGGGCCCAGGACGCTCATCAAGGAGTACCTGAAGGTGAGCAGCATCAGCTCCCAGATAGCCGCATTTGAGTGCTTGTCGACGATGAAGACGACGATGAACAGGCGGACGAAAACAACCGCGACCGCGAACCAGGCCGCGTAGCGCAGCCGCCGGTAGCGGCCCACCGCATAGACGCCGAAGCGAAGGAGCGCGTCGTCCGAGGTCAGCGCGAGGACGATCAGCCCGGCGACCGCCGGGACCTCCGGCCACCGGCGCCGCACGAGCAGCGAGAGTGTCCCGAGCGCCGCCACCGCGAGAGGCCAGTTCAACCACGGATTCCAACCGGGATCCTCAGGGCGGAGCAGCACCCTGGGCAGGCTGAGCAAGAAGACCAGCGCGACCGCGATCCAATCCCCGGTACGCGACCCCAGCAGACGCCCGACGCGCGACCAGCGGGCGTACTGCCGGGCATCTGTAGGCAGAGGCAGGCCGCTCGACGGCGTGCCATGCCGGTGCTCATTCATACCCCGGATCATGCTCCGCACCAGGCGCGGTGGCAGGTCTATGGGAGGACGCTTGGCAAGAGTCGGCCGATGTTGCGGCAGTCGCCGCCGTCGCGGAACCGGATGTGTCGGGCTCGCTCCCTAACGTCCAGCACGACAGGCACGAGCCGCCCCGGCGGACCTGACGGTGGGGCCAGTGGGCGCGTCCGACGCCGGAACGGTGCGGCCACCAGTCTTGTGCGGGCCGGCTCCGCCATCGGAGCGAGGCCAGGACCGTGGTCTGGGGAAGGAGTGAGGCGAGGGTTCTGCGCGTGCTCGCCCCGTACGACCTTCACGGCGACGACTCGTCCGCCGGCGTCACGGCCCAGATAGACCAGGCCCATGCGGCCCTCGCCCGGGCGAGCGATCAGACGATAGGAGCCTATGTGGGCCGGGCCTGGTGCGTTCAGCTGCTGCACAGCGGACCCTTCCGCTGCAGACAGAGGCTGAGAATCAGTGCGTCAGGTAGGCCGGGGCCAGGCGGCGTGGGCGCCTTTCGCGAAGCTGTCCGCGGCGTTGAGTGTTGAGGTCCTGTCAGGAACAGTATCTGTGCCCGCCTGACAGTGACGGACGGTTGTGGTGACGCTGATGCGCATGGACTGGAACTGGGCGTTGTCGACCTCCATCGGCGCCGCGATCGGCATCGCGGCCATGCTCATCGCGGATCGGAACCGGTGGCGGAGGGACTTTTCCAGTCGGGCACTCGAAGTGCGCCGGAGGCGTATGCAGTTCACGACAGCCATGAACGAGGCCGGAGAAGCCATCCGCTGTCAGCGACGGCGAACATTCGGGGGACGCATCACTGGAATCCATGGTTCGAGAGGCGTGCCGGTCCTCAGGAGTGCACACCGCTCTTGAGCGCCTCCGGCACGTCACTCCGCCAGCCGTGGAGACCGCCGGGTATCCAGCTTGCGACGCCATCTGCCACCTGCGCGATCACCTCGCCGCAGACTGAGGCCCAGGCCGGTGCCGTCTCTTTTGGGGAGCGATTCAGTCGTTGCAGGCTGCAGAAGGTGCGGCGACGGAGGCGAGGGTGACGTGGTCGCGCCAACCTGGCTCTGCCCGAAGGCCCGCGAAGCTCGTGGCTCAGTGAGAGGGCTCTGAGTCGGGGCGTAAGCAGACGGAGGGCTGGCGCGGTCCGCGGACCACCTGCCTGACGGTCGGTATCGGGCGGCAGCCCTGATGGCCATCGCCATGTGGATGCTCGTTGGCCCGAACCGCCCCGAGCCGGAGATTTCAGCGCACTGTTCACCAGCCAGGGCGGCGGGCCGACGGCCTGCCGCGTTGGCGGGGTCAGGGATTGGTGGTGACTTCGAAGCCCGCGCCGTAGACGTCAGCGGTGTCGGCGGCGTCGCGGGCTCGCAAGTCGGCGAGGATATTGGCCGAGCTGGTGTAGACGTAGGGCGGCAGGCCGAGGATGCGCGCCTTGGTGATGCCGGCCCAGGGCCCTTCTGCCTGGAAGCCGTTGGCCTCGGCCGGGTAGGGGGTTCCGGGCACGTGCCAGATGGTCGGGCCGCCGGAGTCGCCGGCCTCGTGAGGGGCGTGGGACTGGTAAATGCTTCCCAATCTGGAAGTCAAGTGGCGTGAGTGACTGGGGGTGTGACGGTGTAGCACCGTCGGTCACGGATGAGGGCCCAGATCACGTTGACCCGTCGGCGCGCGAGGGCGAGGACGGCCTGGACGTGCCGTTTGCCTTCTGCCCTCTTGCGGTCGTAGAACCGGCGCGAGTTGGCGTCGCAGCGGATACTGACGAGCGCGGAGGTGTAGAAGACACGCTGCAGGCGCCGGTGGTATCTCGTCGGCCGGTGGAGGTTGCCGCTGACGTGTCCGGAGTCCCGCGGTGCTGGTGCCACTCCGGCGAAGGCCGCGAGCCGGTCCGGGGTGGGGAAGCCGTCCAGGCTGCCGCCGACGGCGGCGAGGAACTCGGCGCCCAGCGTCGGGCCGATCCCGGGAACAGACGTGATCACTTCGGCGAGTTCGTGTTCACGAAACCGGCCCTCGATGAGCTTGTCGGTCTCGGCGATCTTCTCGTTGAGGGCCATCACCTCCTTCGCCAGGGTGTGCACCATCTTCGAGATGGCCTTCTCCCCGGTGACAGCGGTGTGCTGGCGCTCGGCGGCTTCCACGGCCTTGGCCGCGACGGCCTCGGGGGTGCGAACCTTGCGGTTACGCAGCCACGTCGCAAGGCGCCGCTTGCCTGTGCGGCGGATCGCCGCCGGACTCTGGTAGCCGCTCAGCAGGACCAGAGCGCCGACGGTGCCCATGTCGAGGGCTCGTTCCAGGGCCGGGAACATCCGGTTGAGCAGAGACTTGAGCCGGTTGATCGTGCGGGTGCGGCCTTCCACGAGACCGGCACGGTGTTCGGTCAGCAGCGTGAGTTCGATCGCGGCTTCGTCACCGGGGCGGATCGGCTGCAGATCGCGGCGCATCCGGGCCTGGTCCGCGATCACGCGCGCGTCCCGCGCGTCGGTCTTGCCCTCTCCTCGGTAGGCGTCGGTGGCCCGGTTCACCGCGACGCCGGGGATGTAGACCATCTCCTGGCCATGGTTCAGCAGCAGCTCGATCAACAAGGCGGGCTCGCCGCCGTTCATGTCCATGGCCCAAGTGACGTGGCCTCCGTCGGCGATCGCCAGCACGTCGGCGATCAGGTCGAGGAGTTCGGGCTCGTCGTTGGCCACCCGCCGCGACAACAGCGCCTCGCCCTCGGCGTCCAGGACCAGCGTGTGGTGGTGGCTCTTGCCGCAGTCGGTCCCCGCCCATATCCGGCTCATCATGCTCCATCAGGTCGTGCTTGCAGTGCGTACCACGGACGACCTCGCCGGCATTGCTCTACACAGCGACACATTCGCACTTCCCAATCGGCGGCCGAGTCGTCGTGGGGAGACGGGAGGCAAAGCATTGGAAGCCACGAACGGCAGCCGCCTGAAAGCCACACCCGTCTCCCCTGGGTGCCCTCACCCTACGAACGGGAGGACCTTCCCGGACAAAAAGGTAGAGCCGCTTGAGTTGTTCGTGATGCGGCCGTACCAGACGCCCAACTGGCCAGAAACTACAAGCTCGTTGTTGTCGAAGAGACCGGCGCCCAGCAGGCGCTCGTCGGCGCGTGCGGGGCTCAGGGCGATCGGGCTGGGCTGTTCGCCGGGGACTTCCAGCTGTCCGGTCTGTTTGAGGGTCGGCCCCTGCGACGAGGGCGTGATGTCCGAGACCAGTTCAATAACCATGTAGTCCTTGGTCGGGTGTCCAGTCATCGAGCCCTCGGGGCTCTTGAAGTACCGCACGTACCCGATCGGGCCGAATGCGAAGTCCCGTCGGTCATAGACGGGGTAGCTGTTGTCGTGGATCTTGCGATCGGCGATCGGACCGCCCCCACAGTGGCCCGCCGAGATGGCGATGTTCCGCCCGTAGTCGTCCGTGCCCACCGCGCCAATCGTGCAGAAGGCGTCTGGGTTGGACGGATCGGCTATCTGCATGGCGTTGTGGACGCGCTTGACCGCCTCGGCCCCGTCCTGGGCCTGGGCGATTCCGGCGCCGGTGCCCAGTGACGCGCTGGCGGCGAGGCTGGCCACGTACGATGACTGGCACTGACTGGGTCCCGCCCGTCTACGGCACCGTTGCCGTCGTGGAAGCCGTCCTCGACGCTTGAGCGGCCCGGGTGGGGTGGGCATGGCTGTCGTCGGCGCTGGACGGCTCGTGCTTGGCGAGTACCACCAGGGCGCGGACGGTCAGGCCGGCTTCGGCGGGGTGTCGCAGTGGTCGGTCAAGGTGGAGCGTGTACTGGTTGCGGCGTCCGGTGCGTTGCCGGTGTAGATAGCCAGCCTGCTCGAGGTCGACGACGATGGCCTGCACGGTGCGCTCGGAGATCTCGCAGCGGGCGGCGATGGTGCGCAGTCGTATGTTTGGGTCGCGGGCGATGGCCAGCAGTACCCGGGCGTGGCTGGTCAGGAACGTCCACCGCTGGCCCTGGCGGTCATTCATCGTGCTCAGCAGCCCCCTCTGCTCCATTCTCTGAGGCTGCCTGTACCCAGTGCGGAGTACCGAGAGTCCTCGACCGAACTGTGACGAGACCTGCTGCCCGGTGAGGCTGCGAGATCGGCTCGGGGCTCACGAGCTGTGGGCCGCACAGCTGCGCGGGCGCCGGGGAGGCTCCGTCCCGACGCTGCAGTCGGGGCTCCCGGCTATCCGGGGATCGTCGCCGGAAATCCGGTCGGCGGCGATCCCCGGGCGCCGGAGCGCGTCCTCCTGCACGGATTCCGGCGCGGCGTCCTCCCGGCCCCTGGGCACCGCGGGAGTTGGGCCCTGGCCGACCCCCTCCGGGAGGACAGGCAGCTTCCCGTCCGTTCGCAGCGTAGGGGTGACTCACCCGCGCCGGACAGTGGCTACTCGGTCACCTGCTGCCCGGCACCGGTAGATGCCGTAGCAGCCGGAGCGTCGCCTGCCCGCACGGGGAGGCCCAAGGCCTGGATCTTGCCCAACGGCATTGTGTCCAAGCGGATTGACCGAGTGCCAGGCTGAGCAGCTCCGCGGTGCGGGCGAAGGTGGCCGAGGGCGGCATCGCCCAGCGTGCCTGGGTGCTGTCGGCACAGGCGCGTACGGTCGACCCGGCTGTGTGCCCTTGCTGGGCCGGCCGTACCCTGCGGCCATGACTGAGATGCTGACGCCGACTCCCGATGACGCTTTCGAGATGCTGCTGGACGGCAACCAGCGGTTCGTCACCGGCTCGTTGGAGCACCCCAACCAGGACGCAGCACGCCGCACCGAGACCGCACCGGCTCAGAGTCCCTTCGCGGTAATGTTCGGGTGCTCCGATTCCCGGCTGGCCGCCGAGATCATCTTCGACCGGGGGCTGGGGGATTTGTTCGTGGTCCGTACGGCCGGGCATGTGGCCGGTTCGGAGGTGCTGGGCAGCATCGAGTACGGGGTGAGCGTGCTGGACTGCCCGCTGGTCGTGGTTCTGGGCCATGACTCGTGCGGGGCCATAGCGGCAGCCAAGGACGCCGCCGACGGCGGCCAGGTGCCCACCGGCTTCGTCCGTGACGTGGTCGAGCGGGTGACCCCGAGTGTGCTGGCGGCCCGCGCCGCCGGACGCGGCCGGGACGAGGAGATCCTGGCCGAGCACATTCGGCAAACCGTGGATCTGCTATTGGAGCGCTCCCGGGGCCTGGCCGAGAAGGTGGCCGCCGGCCGCCTCGCCGTGGTGGGCCTGTCTTATCGGCTCGCCGACGGCAGCGCCCAGGTGGTGGCCTCCCACGGCCTGAGCAGGGCTGCTGCCTCGGCATAGTCGTACCCGCTGTGGGCCTGTCCGCCGGTGGTACGGGCGGGCCCGCGCGATGCCTCGGCCTTGGCTCGTCGTTATGCACCGACGAGACCAACGGAAGATGGAGAGCAGACAGTGAAAGGGATCACGAGGGTGACGGCACAAACCACGGACATCAATACGGCGGCCGGTGTGCTGCGCGCCGGGGGCCTGGTGGCCGTTCCGACCGAAACTGTCTACGGGCTGGGTGCCAATGTCGAGGATGCTGCCGCCGTCGCGCGCGTCTTCCAGGTCAAGGGGCGCCCTCCTTCCCACCCGCTGATCGTCCATATTGGTGGCGCGGAGCAGTTGGTCGACTGGGCCGAGGATGTGTCCGAGGCGGCGCGCCTGCTGGCCGAACACTTCTGGCCGGGGCCCCTCACGCTGGTCCTGCGGCGCAGTCGCCGGGTACCCCTCGAAGTGACGGGTGGCCTTCAGACGGTGGCCGTGCGCGTGCCTGACCACCCCATCGCGCTCGCGCTGCTGGCGGGCTTTGGCGGCGGGATCGCGGCCCCATCTGCCAACCGCTTCGGCTCGGTCAGCCCCACCACCGCGCACCATGTCCGTACGGAACTCGGTCCCGGGGTCGACTTCGTGCTGGACGGCGGGCCCTGCGAGGTCGGTGTCGAGTCGACCATCGTCGATGCCACAGGCGAGATCCCGACCATTCTTCGGCCCGGCGGGGTGACGTGCGAGGACCTCGAGGCGGTGCTGGGGCGCCCGTTGGGAGTCGACTCGACCAGCCGCGTCCGAGTGCCGGGCCAGCATCCCTCTCACTACGCACCGCGTGCACGGGTTATCCTCGTCGAGCCCGAGAACGTCATCGCTGAGGCAGAGCTCGCGCTGGAACGCGGGCACCAGACGGGCGTCTTCCTTCCCCCCTCCCTCGCCGACGTCCCGGTGAAGGCGCACGCCGTGGTGACGGTCCCCTCTTCGATGGCCGCCTACGCGCGCGAGCTGTACGGGTTCCTGCGCGACCTCGACCAGCAAGGGTGCGACCTCATCGTCGCCTCCCTGCCGCCAGAGCAAGGGCTGGGCCTCGCCATCGCCAACCGGCTCCGCCGCGCCGCCGGGCCCCGGCCCTCCCACTGACCCCACTACTGAACCAGCCATGGCGTGAGCTTGTTCCGCTTTGACGGACACGATTGGTGTGGTGGTCAGGCCGCGAGTGTGGTCTCGTAGTCGGCGGGGCTGCGGTAGTCGAGGCTGCTGTGCAGTCGGTGCAGGTTGTACCAGCCCTCGATGAATTCGAAGATCGCGGTGCGGGCGGCTGCCCGGCTTTGCCAGGCAGTGCTGTCGAGCAACTGCAACTCCCGTTTGATGGTGGCGAAGAACGACTCGGCGAGTGCGTGGTCCCAGCACTGACCGGCGCGACCGACCGAGAGCCGGATGCCGAACTCGGCGGCCAGAGCAGCGAATTGCTGACTGGTGTACTGACAACCACGATCCGAATGGAAGACACTCCATGGGCGGGGCGACGCTGCTGGCAGGCCGTCTTGAGGGTGTCGACGACCAGACTCGCGCGGTGGTGGTCGGCCATCGCGTAGCCGACGACCTCGCGGGTGGCCAGGTCCAGCCAGCAGGCGAGGGAGAGCCAGCCCTCGACCGTCGGGAGGTGATGTCACCGACCAGTTTGGTGCCGGGAGTGTCAGCGTGGAAGTCGCGGCCGATCAGGTCCGGGGCCGGGCGGGCCCTTTTGTCCGGCCGGGTCAGCGAGCGCCGGTGGCGGCGATGGGCACCCTGAATACCGTGCTCACGCATGATCCGCTCGACACGTTTGCGGTTGATCCGCCGTCCCAGGCGCCGCAGTTCGGCATGGATGCGCGGGACCCCGTAGGTCCTGCGTGAAGCTATGTGCAGGACGGCGATCTCGTGCGCGAGGGCGCTGTCGGCCGCATTCTTCGCGGCGCGGGCCTTCGCCGCCGAGCGCCAGGCGTAGAACGAAGAGCGGGCCTCGTTCAGCAGCCGGCACAGGAAAGCAACATCATGGGTGGTCTTCTCCGCCTCGGTGAACGCGTATATCGCGCTCACCGATCGCTCTCCTTCGCGAAGAAGACCGCGGCTTTTCGCAGCACCTCGATGGTCTTGGCCTGCTCAGCGTTCTGCTTGCGCAGCCGCTTGAGCTCCTCGCTCGCCAGCTCGCCGGGCCGGCCCTCACCGCGGTCGGCGCAGGCCTGCTTGTACCAGCCCCGCAGCGACTCGGGGCTCACCCCGAGGTCCCGCGCGACCTCGGTGACGGTGCGGCCCGTGGAGTCCACCAGCGCGACCGCATCCCGCGTGAACTCCTCGGGATACCGCTTGCTGCGGTTGTTCTTACTTCCCACCTGGCACTACTTCCTCTGGAACCTCATGTCCCAGTCTCCAGGTGTCCACGATCAAGGGGAAGCTTCGGGAGTGCCCGAACCCTGTGGGCGCATGGGTGGTCGAGCAATCTGCCTATCGAACCGATGATCCGGTTCAGCGCCCTGCCGTCAGTGGTCTGACGGCGTGCAGGGTGGCGTGGAGGGGACCGGTCGGCGTGAGCGTTAGGCCCGCCACGGGCGCAGCCCCGCCCGGGGCGATATCAAGGTCGATGTGGAAGCGTTGCGCCAGAGTCGCGACTGTCATTACTGCCGCGACCATGGCGAACCGGGCGCCGAGGCAGATGCGTTGACCACCTCCGAATGGAATCCACGCGTGGGTGGGTACCATGTGCGGGGCATCGACGTCCCAACGTTCGGGACGGAAGGCCGTGGGGTCGGGAAACCAGCGGGGGTCTCTGTGTAGGGACCACGGGCTGCACCAGACGGTCGTGCCGGCACGGACCGGGAGACCGCCCAAGGATGCGCCTTCCTGGGCTCTTGCGGCGAGCGCCCAGCCGGGTGGGTAGAGCCGCAGTGCCTCTTTGACGATCTGCTCGGTCCAGGTCAGGCGTTCGTAGTCGTCGAAGGCCGGAGGGCGTCCGGCCAGTACCCGATCCAGTTCCTCGGTGAGGACAGCCCGTGCTGTGGGGTGTGTCGACAGGAGATGCCAGATCCAGGTCAGCGTGGTGGCAGTGGTCTCCTGCCCAGCGAACCAGAGCGTCACTGCCTCGTCCCGTACCTCTGTGGAGGACAACGGCAGGCCGTCTTCGTCCCGAGCCGCGAGGAGTCTGCTCAGGAGGTCGTCTCGAGGTTCGGTCCGGTCTGCTGCGTTCTTCCGGTCTTGGATGAGGCGGTGGATCTCGGTGTTGATCGTGGCGGTCGCGGTGCGCATCCGGCGTCGCGCCGGAGTGCTCACCCAGGGAGGGAAGAGGAGGCTGATGCTCCGCACCTCTCTCCCGATCTCTGCCAGAGCGGCGGACAACGCAGTGCTGAGGGTGTCAGCCTGCTTGCCGATGTCGTTGCCGAAAAGGGTCTGCGCAACGATCCGCTGCATGAGCAGGTACATCTCCCGCACTACGTCGACCCGTTGACCGTCCTTCCAGCTGTCGGCGAGTGCCTCAGCGCAGTCGACCATCGTGGTGGCGTATCCGCGTACCTGACGAGGGCGGACAGCAGGCTGGACGAGGGACCGCTTGCGACGCCATTCGTCGTCCTGGCTGGTGAGTACGCTCTTGCCGATCACCCGTTTGAGGGTCTCGGGAGGGGCGAGGGTCCGGTAACTCCGTCCGATGCCTTCGAAATGTTCCCCGATGTGTGTGGGGTGTGAGATGAGAAGACTCCGCCACGGTCCAAACGACCAGGTCACAGCGTCCCCGAAGTCGTCCCGCAGTCGCGTGAGGAAAGCCAGGGGGTCGCTGCCGTAGGCGAGGAGGTTCCCGATCAGCGGCAGCCCACGCGGGCCAGGAACGGGATGGAGCGGGAGGGTAGGGGCAACCATGAGGCTCCTCAAGGACATTACTGACGAGCGTCGTGCTATCGAGGCAGATCCGAGGTGCCGCAGACGGACTGTCCCTGCTGTACAGCACGCAAGTAGCGGCCGAGTGCCATGAGTGGGAAGACTTGGCGGTAGAGGTGGTAGCTGAGCGACATGTCCCCAGGGAAACTGGTCCCTGTGAAGTGAGGCTCGTCCCATGTGCCGTCCTCGCGCTGGGCCAGGGTGATCCACCCAATACCCCGCTCAACAGCCTCGCTCTCCCGCTCGTCGGCCGCCAGGAGGGCGAGCAGCGCCCAGGCGGTCTGGGAGGCAGTGGAGGTGCCCCGTCCGACCCAATCTTCGTCGAGGTAGGAGCGCGGGTCCTCGCCCCAGCCCCCGTCGTCGTTCTGCACGGACCTCAGCCAGGTGACGGCGCGGCGGATCGCGGGATGTGCTGCGGGCAACCCCGCAGCGATCAGCGCGGGTACCACCGCCCCGGTTCCGTATACGTGATTGACGCCCCAGCGGCCGAACCAGGCGCCGGAAGGCTCCTGTTCGGTGAGAAGCCATTCGATGCCGCGCTGGGTGCGCGGGTCAGCTGATCTTCCCTCGTTGGCGAGCATTTCCACTACGTGCGCGGTGACATCGGCGGACGGCGGGTCGGTGACCTCGGCGAAATCACAGAACGGTAGCTTGCCGGGCAATGAGCTGTTGTTGTCGACGTCGAAGGCGCCCCACGCGCCATTCCCAGACTGCATGCCGAGGCTCCAGCGCACGCCGCGCCTGATGGCCGCGCTAACACGCACCGGGTCTGGGTGCTGGACGCGGCGCAATGCGAGGATGACCTCCGCGGTGTCATCCAGGTCGGGATTGTTGTTGTTGTGGAACTCGAATGCCCAGCCGCCCGGATCGAGACCGGGCCTGCGTACGGCCCAGTCGCCGCGCCGCAGGATTTGTTTCCCCAGCATCCAGTCGGTGGCCTTGACGAGTGCCGGATGATCGGGATTGACTCCCGCGTCGGCGAGCGCGCAGACCGCGAGGCTGGTGTCCCATACCGGTGATTGAGCGATTTCGATCATGCGGGCGCCGTCCTCGCGCCAGACCGCGAAAGTGTCCAGCGATGCCAAACCCGCGCGCATGACCGGGTGTTCCAGTTGGTAACCGAGCACACGGAGGGCGATCAATGAATACGTGGCCTGCGGCTGGATACCACCCCAGCAGCCATCGCTCTCTAGCCGTTCGATGATCCAGAGTGCCGCCCTGCTCATGGCGGCCTTGCGCAGTCGGCGTGGTGCCACCTTGTGATACGCGTGTAGAGCCTTGTCGAGGCGTTGGAAGAAGCCGTCCCAACTGTTCACGGGAGCAAGCCGTCTGGAAGGATTGGGTAGACGCGGGTCAGTATGTAGCTCGTTAAGGGAGAAGGGCGCGGGTCGTACGGGGCGCTTGGCGGAAACAATCGTGAGAGGCACGATAATCTGCCTGGCCCAGCAGGCGAAGTGGTAGATGTCGAGCGGGAACCACTTGGGCAGGAAAATCACCTCAGGCGGCAGCTCCGGCAGGTCGTCCCACTTCCACCAGCCGAACAATGCGAGCCAGATCCGGGTAAACACCCGGCTCGCGGCGATGCCGCCGTGCGCGCGGATCCACGCGGCTGCTCCAGCCATGTGCGGATCGTCGGGCGCGTCTCCGGCGAGCCGTAGTGCGACGTACGCCTCGATGGTAGTGGAGAGCTCACCCGGTCCGCCGTGGAAGGTGGCCCAGGTCGCGTCCTCGCGTTGCTGGCCACGGATGTAGCGAGCGGCGGCGTGGGTGGTCTTCTTGTCCTGGATGTCAAGGAACTGACGCAGCAGCAGGTCTTCTGCGTCGCTCGTCACATTGCACTCGAGGTCACCCTTCCACCAGCCCTGAGCATCCTGGCGGGACAGAAGGTGCTGGATGGCCAGTGCGGCTGCTCGCTCGGCGGATGGGCGCCGGGTCGACGGGGGAGCGGATGCGTTTTCCACGGTCACGAGGAGAACCTCCCCGAGAGCGAGATTCAGTAACTGATAGTGGTTGCGGACCACTGCAATGGCGTACTGAGCCGTTCCAGGCCCGGCGGCAATGCGCCTGGACCTCCGCCCACGACCTGCGCAAGATGGACGCCCGTCACGCCAAGGAATCTCGACGGCTCCAGGAGAGCATCGACCGGCGGATAGGAGCCCCGGCTGGACCGGATGCCCAGCAGCGGGTGCGCTCCACCAGGGCCACTGGCGGCGTGAGACCCAGGACAAGTAAAGAGACGCATGGGCCGACGCAAACCAGGTGAAAACGACCTCTAAACCAACGGTTGATTGCCTGGGAAGCGAATCGGCTGGGAGATCTCAAAGCCAGCGCCTCGATCGACGCTACGAGAGGGAGAGTGGCCGCCGGTTGGTGAATGTCCGACGGCCACCACATCCGCCAGGGAAGGCGGCACGCGAGGCGGGTGAGGACCTTAGTGCAGCTTGAGCATGACTCACTAGACCCTGCGTGAGCCGTACGCCACCCCGAGGGGGCCCATGACGTCGCCCTACTGGAGTGGTGAGGCGGGGCACGCTCTGCTCGCGATCACGACCAAGTATCACCACGGGGTGCGCCAGGGAGTGCCGTTTTCCGGCCGGATCCTCGTTCTATGCCACTCCCGTAGGCCACTTAACGTGCGCACATCGTAACTCTGTGCGAACACTGAATGCGTGGTCGGTACGTACCACGCCCTCAGCTGCACAGACGCAGGAGAAATCACCATGCACGCAATGCTCAAGAAGGTCGCCGGAGCCGTACCGGCCGCTGCCCTGCTCGTCGCCCTGGCCCCGGCCTCCGCCCAGGCCGTCACGACCGCCGCCCCGGACCCGACGGTCGGCGCCGGCGTGACCTGCCACGGCGGCGCGGCGCGGATCAGCATCAAGCCGGGCCTCACCTTCGGCGACAAGGCGCAGACCTGGACCGGCGCGGGCACGACCTCGGGCTGCAACTCGAGCGACTCCAAGCTGTCGGTGTCCTCGGCCAACGCGTCCTTCACGGGCACCGGCAAGGGATCCTGCCTCCCCGCGCTCGGCATCCCGAACGCCGAGATGACCGGCGCGATCCGCTGGACGATGGCCGGCGTCGACCTGGACAACCAGGTCAGCAAGGTCCGCGGCACGGCCAAGCTGGCGCTGTCCGGTGCCACCTTCGAAGGCGTCGTCACGGACGGCCCGTTCAAGGGCAACAAGGTCAACGCCACGGCCAACTGGGACTTCGAGACCAACATCGTCCAGGCCGTCGCGGGCTGCTTCACCGGCGGCTACACCGACGCGACCGGCACCTGGGACACCCTGACGGTCGACGTGGCCTGATCCACCCCCAGCACCCCCAAAGGCTTGGCGCCGACCGTCACGGTCGGTGCCAAGCCTTTGCGCTTCCCCAACTCGCGCATTCCATACGGGACTTGACCGGACCGAGCGGGTAACTGGCGTTCACCCCTTTGGGCTTCGAGGGGTCGCGGGGAGTCCGTCGCGGTGTTCCGATGATCGCGCATCACTACGTTCTGCAACTCAGTACGTACGTAGCGTGACTAATCGGATACGTGTGGCAGACCCTGTCGCGTTTCTGGAGGAGGTACATGGTGGATATCGGACACTGTCGCGAGCGCCGGGGGAGGTCGCGACCTCCCCGGCTCACTGCGGCACTCGGACTGGTCACGGCCATGACCATGGGTCTGTCCCTCGTCACGGCGCAGTCCGCCACGGCGGAAGTGATCGCCAACGAGCCCTTCACCGGTCCCACGGTCGACCAGACCAAGTGGTACGGCGGGCCCTACAAGGAGGGCGACCCCACCGGTTGGGCCTGTCTGACGGCGTCGACCGCCACTCCCAAGCCGCTCGAGGGCTGCCAGGAGAAGGTCGGCGACAAGCCGGGGCAGGGCGCACTGCGGCTGACGTCGAACAAGAAGCTGCAAAACGGCTACGCCATCTCGAAGAACCCGATCACGACCCGGAGCGGCACGAAGTTCAGCATCGACTTCGGCATCTACGACCCGATGGAGCCCGGGGACCCGGCCGACGGCATCGCGCTGATGCTGCTCGACGGCGCTGCCGAAATGCCGACGAAGTCCGGCAAGAACGGCTCGGGTCTCGGCTACGTCGGCATCGAGGGCGGCTATCTCGGTATCGGCCTCGACGTCTACGGCAACTTCACGGACTCCCACAACGACGCGGGTGCCGTGGGTGGCCTGTCGGAACGTACGGGCAACTCGATCACGATCCGTGGCGCGTCCAGCGTGAAGAACCCGATGGTCGCGACGTACAAGTCGGGCCGAAAGCTGGCCGCTCCGGGCGCCACCAACCGCGCCGAGGCGCGGCGTACCGCCATCGTGGAGCTGTCCAGCGAGGGCGTCGTCACGGTCCACATCGACTTCCACGACGGCACTGAGCCGCGCGAGGTCATCGAGCCCGTCGACCTCGACGAGATCAAGGGCCAGCCGAAGGTCCCCGACACCCTCCGGATCGGTGTCGCGGCCTCGACCGGCGACTCCACCGCGGTCCACGAGCTGTGGAACGGCAAGGTCGAGACGATCGAGCCGAACCTCGTCACGAAGGTCGTGCCCACGGGCCCGGTCAAGGCGGGCGAGCCGGCCGAGTTCGAGATGACCACCAGCAACGCCAAGGCCGCCGGTCCCACGCACGGCGACATCGTCACCACCCAGACCTTCCCCGAGGGCATCAAGCCGGTCTCCGCCTCCGGCGACGGCTGGGACTGCTCCGTGGCGGGCCAGACGGTCACCTGCAAGCGACCCGGCTCCGGCCCCGACGCCCTCAAGCCGGGCGACGCCAAGCCGCCGGTCCTGGTGAAGACCGAGGTCGCCAAGGACGCCAAGGGCGACAAGGAGATCACCTCCGGGGCGACCACCCCGGGCGAGTCCGACCCGAAGCCGGAGACCAGCCCGGTCAGCGTCACCCCGGTCAAGGGCCCGGACCTGACGGTCACCACCAAGCCCAAGGGCGACGTGACCGCCGGTGAGCCCGCCGAGTACCAGATCGACGTGGCCAACAAGCCGGAGGCCGGACCGACCGACGGCGAGGTGAAGGTCGTCCGCACCTTCCCCGAGGGCATCAAGCCCACCGAGGCGGCCGGCGAAGGCTGGGACTGCAAGATCGACGGCCAGACCGTCACCTGCACCCGCCCCGGCACCGGCGACGACGTACTGGACCCGGGCAAGAACTACCCGCCGATCAACGTCAAGACCGACGTCGACGACGACGCGTCCGGCGACCTGGACGGCACCACCCAGGTGACCACGCCCAGCGCGCCCAACACCACCCCGGTCAAGGACACCACCAAGGTCAACCCGGCCGCCAAGGACCCGAACCTGTCCGTGGTCACCGAGCCGGTCGGTGACGTGGTCGCCGGCAAGCCCGCCAAGTGGGCCATCGGCGTGGGCAACGCGCCCGACGCGGGCCCGACCACCGGCGAGGTGAAGGTCGTCCGCACCTTCCCCGAGGGCGTCAAGCCCGTGGCCGCCAACGGTGACGGCTGGGACTGCAAGATCGACGGCCAGACCGTCACCTGCACCCGCCCCGGCACCGGCGACGACGCGCTGCAGCCCGGCAAGAACTACCCGCCGATCAACGTCGACACCGAGGTCGACAAGGGCGCCAAGGGCGACCTGACCGGCACCACCGAGGCCGGCACGCCGGGCCAGGACACCAAGCCGCCGGTCAAGGACACCGTCTCGGTGATCCCGGCCTCGGCCAAGGAGCCCGACCTGTCCGTGGTGACCAAGCCGGTCGGCGATGTGGTCGCGGGCAAGCCCGCCGAGTTCAACATCGACGTCAGCAACGCGCCCGACGCGGGCCCGACGCACGACTCGGTCAAGGTCGTCCGTACCTTCCCCGAGGGTGTCGTGCCGAAGGTCGCCCAGGGCGCCGGCTGGGACTGCAAGATCGACGGCCAGACCGTCACCTGCACCCGCCCCGGCACCGGTGACGACGCGCTGCAGCCCGGCAAGCAGTACCCGCCCATCAAGGTGACCACCGCGGTCGGCAACGACGTGTCGGGCACGGTCGAAGGCACCACGGGCGTGGGCACCAAGGGCGACCCGGACGGCGACAAGACCGTCAAGGACTCCGTCGACGTCAAGGCCGGCGGCGACGGCACCGCGGGCGCCGGGGTGAGCTGCTACGGCGGCATGGCCCGGATCAGCATGAAGCCGGGTCTCGGCATCGGTGACAAGACGCAGTCCTTCACCGGCGCGGGCACCAGCTCCGGCTGTACGTCCAGCGACTCCAAGCTGGCGCCGGCCTCGGTCCAGGTCTCGTTCAACGGCATCGGCAAGGGGTCCTGTGTCCCCGCGCTCGGTATCCCGAACGCGACGATGACCGGCGTCATGCGCTGGTACGTCAACGGCAAGATCCTCACCTCCAAGGTCGAGGGCACCTCGAAGCTCACGCTGTCCGGCGCGAACTTCGAGGGTGTCGTGACCGACGGCGCGTACAAGGGCAACAAGGTGCACGCCACGGCCGACTGGGACATCGCCGCGAACATCATCCCGGGCGCCGCGCACTGCCTCCTCGGCGGTTACACGGACGCCACCGGCACCTGGAACAGCGTGACGGTGGACGTGGGCTGACCCTGAGTCCGCACACCGCGGACACCTCGTGAAAGCACCGCCGGGACCTCTTCCTGAGGCCCGGCGGTGCCACGTCACGGGCGGCCCCGCGGCGGCCGGAGCAGCATGTGGCTCCACGCGGGACCTCCTGCATATGGGTGTGGTGCTACATGTGCGCCTTCAGCACTACACCCACGCCACCGACGTGTGATGAGGCGTGAAACTGCGCTGGGCCCAAGCAGTACCAGCACCGCGCCCCCGCTTCGCCGATCCTGCCTCTTTGCCAGTACCACATTCGTGCCGCAACCTCCGGCAGTGCAGTTCTGTTCACCGGATTCTCCAGAATTGGAGTGCTGCGCTGCCTGAGCAGGGCGACTGTGTCACGGCAGACCCTGTCTTGACGGCGGTCGCGCATTGACGGCTCTTGCCGTTGATAAGGGTGGTGGACGAGCAATGCTCAGGACTTGTGGATCGGCTCCTCTGGAGGACGCACGAAGGGCGTACCTTCCCGAGTGAGTGATCGTCAAGTCACCGAGTAGGCCCGCGCTGCGAACCCGGGTCGGGAAGGCACGCCCGTGCTCAGCGTAGTCAACGAAGACGGCACCACCGAGGCCGGTTCCCTGATTGACGAGATCGTCCGGGAGGGCGCGAGGCGGATGCTAGCCGCCGCACTGGAGGCGGAAGTTGACCAGTGCATAGCCGAGCTCGCCGGGCAGCGGGACGAGGCCGGTCGCCGACTGATGGTCCGTAACGGCCGGCACCGTCCCCGAACGGTGACCACAGCCGCTGGGCCCGTCGAGGTCGCCGCCCCGCGTGTGAACGACAAGCGCGTCGACGAGGCCACCGGTGAGCGCAAGCGGTTCTCCTCGAAGATCCTCCCGCCGTGGTGCCGGAAGTCCCCGAAGATCAGCGAGGTCCTGCCGCTGCTCTACCTCCACGGCCTGTCCTCCGGCGACTTCGTGCCCGCAATGGAACAGTTCCTGGGTTCTTCGGCCGGCCTGTCGCCAGCCACCGTGACGCGGCTGACGAAGCAGTGGACCGCTGACCACGCCGAGTTCCAGCGCCGTGACCTGGCCGAATCCGACTACGTCTACGTCTGGGCCGACGGCGTCCACCCCAAGATTCGCCTGTCCGAGACGCACTCCTGCCTCCTGGTCCTGATGGGCGTCCGCGTCGACGGCACCAAGGAACTGATCGCGATCGCCGAGGGGTTGCGCGAGTCCACCGAGTCCTGGGCCGACCTGCTGCGGGACTCCCGCCGACGCGGCATGCGCGACCCGATGCTCATGGTCGGTGACGGCGCGATGGGCCTGTGGCGGGCACTGGCGGAGGTGTTTCCGCAGGCCAGGCACCAGAGGTGTTGGGTTCACAGGACCCGCAATGTCATGAACGCGTTGCCGAGGTCCGCGCAGCCCGGCGCGAAGAAGGCTCTCCAGGAGATCTACAACGCTGAGGACCGCACGCACGCGGACAAGGCGGTCAAGGCGTTCGACAAGGCGTACGGGGCGAAGTTGCCCAAAGCCGTCAAGAAGATCACCGGCGAGGTCGACGAACTGCTGGCGTTCTACGACTTCCCCGCGGAGCATTGGGTCCATCTACGCACGACAAATCCGATTGAATCGACTTTCAGCACGGTCAAGCTTCGAACCAAGGTCACCCGCGGGGCCGGCAGCCCGGCCGCTGCCCTCGCGATGGTCTTCAAGCTCGTCGAGTCCGGCCAGGCCCGATGGCGCGCGGTCAACGCGCCTCACCTGGTCTACCTGGTCCGTGTCGGAGCCCGCTTCGAGAAGGGAGTCCTCGTCGAGCGCGAGGAAGTCTCAGCAGCCTGAGCTACGTCATGATCAGAGGACTTGACACCTGCACGTGCATGGCTGGCCTCATACGGATGGTCGACCGCGCCCGAGCAGTCCGCTCACCTCGCCGGCGAGGGCGACCGAGGCATCGATCTCGACTTTGCGGATCGAGACGCTCTCTACGAGGAAGCCGAACGGCATGCCGAGCCTGCGGCAGAAGGCGACCAGGTCACGGGCGTTGGCCAAGCAGTGCTCGTACGACTCGGCCAGGGTGTCGTCGGCATGGAGCAGCGAGTTCTCAATCCAGCGTGGCACGTCGACTCCGAGCCATTTGAGGAACGTCAGCGTCTTCACCGAGCCGCATACCGAGAGCGTGAACACGACGGGCCTGGGTGCGAGCCGCCGCTCGCGGCAGGCGTAGTAGTAGTCGGAGACCATGCTCTTCACCGCGTCAGCGTTGTAGACGACCTGCGAGATGAAGTACGCGCATCCCGCCTCCTGCTTGGCGAGCAGCCGCAGATGCTCGTCGGGCCGCTCGGTGATGGCGACGCCGCCGAGCAGCAGCTCCGGGCGGACGTCGCGGCGCAGGGCCTGCGCCTCGGACAGGCGGGTCCGCACCGTCTTGTCTTTCGAGGCCGCACCGACGAAGACGCTGAGCACTCGGTCCGTGTCGGCCATCTGCAGCCAAGTCCGCAGCTCCGCCTCGGGGTACTTGCCGACGCACCGGTAGATAACCGCAGGGCGGTTCCACTCGCCGAGGTATTCCGCGTGGTAGGTGGCGGGGTCCATGGTCGGCAGGTACGGAAACGGCCGCTCCGCGGGATTGCGGTCGCTCTCGTCGTCGATGTCGTAGAGCGCCAGACCGTCCAGGTCGAGGAAGTCCAACCGTGCCAACGTGGCCGCGGTGATCTCCCGTATCCGCTCGGGAGCGGTGCTCAGACGCGGCGGCGTGATGCCGAACAGCAGGATGCCGCTCTCGGCGTCGGCGTTGGTCACCAGCGTCCGGAGAGCCGTGCTGTCTCTGTGGTCGATCATGTCGCGGAAGCTACCAGCTCATTCACCAGGCAGCAGGCGAACGCCGCTCTGTGAGACCGGATTCGACCGCTCTTGCCCGAGGGAACCAAAACAAGGCTCCGATGGAACGACCGCGTTGATCAGATCCACAGGATTTGACAATAACTCGTGGTGGGACTGACCGTCGCTGGTGGTGCCCAGGCGCCACTGGCGGTCAGCCCCACGGCCGCAGGGCATCTGCAGGAGTCCGGTACCAGGCCTGGCGGAGGCGTTCGGGACGGCCAGGCACTGCCGAGAGGCGCTGTTGACCAACTGCTGAGTGCCGCCTGATGCTGCGGTCAAACTCCACTGCTGGGTAGCGGTGGTCCTGCACGGGGCAAGAGTGACGGCGCCACGCGGAGCGCCGGCCGTTAGGCACTGCCCAGTGGCTGCGTTGGCCAACTGCTGGCCCTGGCTGTACACGGCGATGCGGGACCAGTCTGTAGGGGCCTTGGGCAGTTTGAGTGCGGCAATGCCCTGCCGAGTTCCCGAATCGGGACGAAGCCCCCAGGCTGTGAAGTACCCGGTGAGGTCACGACCCGCCGCCTTGCTCGCCTGAACCATGAAAAGGCGCTTACGGGCGGCGTTACTACCTGCCGCCTGCGGGGTAGTCGGCCGAGACACGGCGTGCAGACGGTGGTAGAACGCATCACCGAACAGCAGGCGCAGCTGTTCCAGCATGGTGAACCGGCCGAAGTGGTATTCGCTGCCTTGCATCTCGTCGCCGCCCGCGTCGTCCCAGTCGCGCTGAGTGTAGGGGAGAGACAGATAGGCGAGCGCGTTCTGCCACTCCTCTGGGGTCGCGTGCTCGTTTTGAGTTCCGGGCAGCCGGCGGTCCGCTGCGAGGGCATAGATATTGACGGTGAGCTCTTGCATCGCGTCCCAGCTCCACTTGGCCATCTGCCGCTGGTGGCCCATCTCGTGCCACATACCCCAGGATGTATTGAGGCCCTTCGCGGTCAGCAAGGCCTCGCTGCTCCAGTTGGTCGGCCAGGCAACCCGGTGGTCACCGGCGTTGGCGCTGCCGTTCGCCCGGTACTCCACGATCTGCTGTCGCAACGGACTGGAGGGGACGGCGCCCGCCGCGTTGTTGCCCACGCCGCCGATCGCATCCTCTGCCTCACTGAGTGCGTCGTAGGTCTTGAGCAGTTCGTCCTGGCTGGCCCCGACATGTTTGAGGGCGGTCTTCCGGGTCACGGTCAGGAAGACCCGGCCGCTCTCCAACTGGGCGTACGGGCTCGCGCTGGCCGCCAGCATGGCGCGCCACTGCTCGTTGGTGGTCTCACCGAGCACGTAGTACGGAATGGGATGGGCGGCCTCGCCCAAGGTCACCGTCACCGGGTGTCGGTGAGCCGAGGGCCTGTCGTCGGCGTACCCGAGGTTGATGGGGCCGCCAGCGTAGTCACTGATGATGTTCGTACCGGACTCGAGGTCGTATGTCCTTGGGGCTGGAAGGTCCTTCCCTGTGCGGGTGTCGATGAGACCAGGGTTACCAACGACCACTTGAGGAGCAGGGGTGCCGTCAGCGTAAGGCGCCACGTCGATCCTCAAGTCCTGGTTGGGATTGAGATAAAAGCCGGTCGGTCGGTAGTCGGGCCACTCCTGATCGCGGCCAAGCCGATTGCGCTCGGCCTCGGACGAGGGCAGCGGCTGCCAGGTCCGGGCCGGCTCTGTGGGAAGGACGTCTCATCCGGGGCCGCGTAGGCGGCCGCTTGTTCGATCTTCCACCGCTTGGCCAGATGAGCACTGTCAGAGACCTCGCCGTTGACGTACGAAGTCATGTTCATACCGAACGTGATCTGCGGTTCCGTGTAGTCCTTGCTGACCTGGAAAGTGGGCAACGCATAGTCGTACGGTCCCTTGCCGGGCTTCACCCCTGCATGCTCGCAGCGCAGCAGGCCTGGCTCCGGCTCGGAGCAGGGACCGGCGCTGGTGGCGAGCAGGGACAGGCCCTCGGGCATCCATCCCTCAGCGACGATCCGATCTGCGGTCGCAGGACCATCGTTGAAGAAGTTGTACGCCACGGTGAGCTTCTGGCCCGGCAGCGCGAAGCCCGAACCCACGTAGTCCTTGTTCTCTTCGAGACGGACCTTCGCCGGGTCCGTGTCAAGCCGGGCTGGAGCTGCGGCCGTGGCCAGCAGAGCGGTCAGCCCGCACAGCAGCGTGACCGCCTGTCGCTGCCTTCGATTACGGATGAGGGTGTGCATTGCCGCATCGTGAACGCCCGCCGAGCATGGCGGCCACTCGCCACGCAGAAGCGAGAGCAGTGCAGGCATGTGGATCAGCTGTCCAGCGCACACCAACCATTGGGTGTAGCTTGAGTGCATAGGGCACACCCCGGATAGAGCGCATGGTGGCTTCCACCTTGTGCCAGGGCGCGCATCAGAGCAGAAAACTATGACCAGGCGCATAATGTGACCCATTCCCGATGCCGGGCGCCCGGGCCCCGCTCTTTCATTCCTCGGAATTCGCCACGTCCGTAACCAGGTCGACCCGGTTCAACTTCCGCACCGCTGCGAGGACGTGAGTCGAGTCGGCCCGAATCCGTCGGTGCCGATTGACTAGGTCGTTTCTGATGGCTCTTGCTGGGTGGGTGGATCAGCGTTGGGGCTGGGCATGCGTGTCGTATGGTGCGACGCCATGAATTGACTGATGCGCAGTGGCGAGTGGTTGAGCCGTTGCTGCCGGTGAACGGCAGCCCTGGTGGGCAGTGGGCGAATCACCGCAGGGTGGTCAACGGAGTGCTGTACCGGGCCCGCACTGGGGTGCCGTGGCCCGATCTGCCCGAGCGATACGGGCCCTGGCAGACCGTGTATGAGCGGCATCGCCGCTGGTCGGCGGACGGAACCTGGCAGCGGATCCTGGCCGAGCTGCAGATCGAGGCCGATGCGTCCGGCCCGGATGGGGCGCTGGCCCGCTCCGCGCAGAAGGGCGCTGAGTGGGCGGTGAACATCGACTCCACCTCGTGCCGGGCGCATCAGCATGCGGCGGGGGCCCGGCATCAGCCGCCGCGTGACTTCCCGCAAAAGGGGCGGAGCGCGTGTGGAGGCAGATGGGCGTGAGGCGTTGGGGCGCTCGCGGGGCGGACTGACCTGCAAGGTCCATCTGCTGGCCGACGACCGGGCCCGCCCGCTGGTCTGGCAGACCTCGCCCGGCCAGCGGGGCGACAACCCCATGCTCGTCCCCGTGCTGGAGAGCCTGCGCATCAGGCGGAGCGGGCCGGGCCGCCCCCGCATCCGCCCAGACCGCCTGCGCGGTGACAAGGCGTACTCCAGCCGCGACACCCGCGCCTACCTGCGGCGTCGGCACATCAAGGCGACCATCGCCCAGCCCCGTGACCAGCGCGAGCGTCGCCGCCGGCAAGGCCGGGCGGGCGGCCGTCCCCCAGCCTTCGACAAGGACCAGTACCGCCACCGCAGCGCCGTCGAGCGATGCGTGAGCAAGTGGAAGCAGTTCCGTGCGGTCGCCAGCAGGTACGACAAACGCGACTACATCTTCAACGGCACCCTGACCGTCGCCGCCATCGCCATCTGGCTACACGACACCGTCCAAGAGCCATCAGAAACGGCCTAGGCCGGCCGCCACCAGGTGGTCCACCATCACGGCCAACAGCCGATCCGCCCGGTCACCTTGGGCCATCCGAGCACGGAACTCACTGAGCACCAAGAAGTCGAAGCCGGGGTCGTCGAGATCCATCCCGAGGCAATAGTTCCAGTCAGGACGGCAGCGAACGGCCTCGGCTGCTTGCCGATCGGTCAAGTTCTCCGCGTACTGCAGACCGAGACCATCGCCAATCGGACTGGTGAGAGCCCTTTGCGTCCGTCGGCCGGGAACCAGTCGGCGAAGTCCTCGTCTGTGAACAGCTCGTCCAGTCGGTCGCGCACCCACATAGAGCACCATGCGGAGATCAACGGTGCAGAACCGGCAGGCTTCACCTCCCCGAGTGAGCATCGCCAACATCATCCGGAATCGCGACCAGAACCAATTTCGTGATCGCTCACACGAACGATCGGCCCCAGCTTGCGGTATGGGCTGCGTCTATCTGCATGAACGCCTTCCGGCTCAGACAACCGGCCTGTTCGAGGTCGGCCACGATGCGCTGGGCAGTGCGTTCGGTGATCCGGCAGGCGGCTGCGACCTCCCGCAGCCGCGCGGTCGGCACCTGGGCGATGGTCAGCAGCACCTGGGCGTGGTTGGTCAGGAAGAACCATCGCGAATCCTGGTGATCCATGCTGGTCGATGCTTTCCCCCTGGTGCTGATGACTCACTGTGGTGCCGGGCCGCATGAGCATCATGCCGAAAACATCTGCTGTTGAGTACCACACAGCGACCAGACGACACACACCCGGCGACGGCCTGTCCGTCTGTCAACGCCAAGTTCTGGAACGGAGGGACTGCCTGCCCCGGTGGGGCGGTCAGACTCTGGTCAGGGCGGCGATGGCGGTGTCCTGCCGGTCTGCCCAGGATTCCAAGGCGGTGCGGCAGGTGTAGTCGAGGTGGCGCAGTTGTGAGAGGTCGAATTCGATGGGCCGGCGCCTTCATCTCGTTGTCGGCCTGCCAGGTGCCGAGGATCTGACGGGCTCGCTCGGCGACGTCGTGTTCGGGCTCCGGCCGGGTCAGGGTGGGGGTCACAACTTCCTCCAGGTGAGCGGTCGTTCACCATGACCACCACGCTCGGCGATGCCGCCTCCGAGCTCGGCGGCGGGCATGCCCGTCACCTCGCCGTCCGCTACCTCACCGGCGACGTGAAGGGGTGGGGGTCCCAGTAGTCCTCGCCGAAAAAACTACGCTAAGAACTGAGCCCCAGGTCAGGCCGTGGGCTCCAGAGTGGCTGTGGCTGTCTGCTCGTCGTGTTCGCGCAGCATCCGCATGACGGTGGCCGGGGCGGGGTGCCGGCCACGTTTCTTTCCGGTGCGGATGACAAGGCGGGAGGCGATCTCGCGTAGCGAGAGATGTTCCTCGTCGCGCAGCCGGAGCGCGGTGGCGAGCATGTCCTCGTCGGTGACCTTCGTACCGCCGATGGCCTTGCCGTTGGTGCGGGCGGTCTCCTGGCCTTCGAGGGTCTTGTCGCGGATGTAGGCCCAGTTCTCGTATAGCTGCCGCCAAGTGGCGAGTAACACTGAGTAGCTACACGGGGCTTCGGCCCCGCTGCTGAAGGGCGGCGAAGTCGTCGCGGGCCGACTCGATGGCTTCGGGGTATGCGCGGGCCTTCTCGTGTTCGGCGAGGGCCCCGGTAGATGCTGGCGACGGATGGGCTCTGCCCCTTGCGTTTGCCGGTGGGGATGATCAGGTCGGGCTGGATCTGCTCGACGGACTCGCCGAGCGCTTTGCGCCGCAGCACGGTGTGCAGCATGTCGTCGGTGATGACCGGGGGCCGGCCGCCGTACTTGCCCTTGCGGGCCGCGGTGTCGAGCCCTTCCAGCGTCGACTCGCGGATGGTCTCCCGCTCGGTCTCCGCCATCGCCGCGAAGAAGCCGAACAGGAGCTTGCCCGGCCCGGTGGGGTCGTAGATGCCGGGCAGCGGTCCGGCGAGCATCTCCAGCACCAGGCCGTGCTCGGTCAGATGGTCGGCCAGCGCGGTGAGCTCGGCCGCGTCCCGCCCCAGCCTCTTCATCTCGTACACCGTGAACAGGACCCGGCAGTGCGGCGCGTGGGCCTTGATCTCTCGGGCGGTCTTGAGGGCCTCCTCGAAGGCGGGGCGGACCTTGATACGGGTGCTGATCTTCTCGCTGAAGATCTTGTCTCGCTCGATGCCGTGCTTGGCGAGCGCGTCCAGCTGTGAGTCGAGTTCCTGCCCGAGCGTGGAGCAACGCGCGTAGCCGATGCGGATGTCCGCGCTCGGCAGGTCCGGGTCGACGGCCGCGGGCACCGGAGCCCCGGGCCGCCAGGGCTGGCCGGGCCCGCGGTCGGCCGGTGTCTGCACCCGCAGTTCCTTCGCGAGCTTCGGCACCTTGGTGAAGCGGCCGGTGTGGTAGGCGCTGGCGACCGCGTCGGAGCGCGAGCGGCACGGCGAGCCGGGAGCCGCCTTGCACTTGGGGCACGGATGGCGTTCGACTAAGGCTTGTCCCGTAACTGATCTTGGAGTCGCGAGGGGGCAAGGTCGGCTACTGTGCCGCCTGTTCGTCTATCCGCCGAGGGTGAGGTTGTGTAGACGGGCGATGCCGAGCATCGCGTGATGAACGCCGTTGCCCTTGAGTCGGCAGTCACGCAGGATCTTCCAGCCCTTCATGCGGGCGAAGGTGTGCTCGACGCGGGCCCGGACCTGCTTGTGAGAGCGATTGTGTTCGTTCTTCCAGGCCGGGAGTTCTTCGCCCTTGCGGCGGCGGTGCGGGATGACCAGCCCGGTTCCTTGGTAGCCGCCGTCGGCGATGGTCGTAGTGTTGCCGACGGCGGCCTGGGCGCCGGACTCGGCCCATCCGCGGGCGTCGTGACGGTTGCCCGGCAGCGGCCGGCCGACCACCACGACCAGGCGGGTGTCGGCGTCGATGACCACCTGATGAGCCGTGGAGTAGCGATAGTTTTTCGATTGCTCGGCCACCGTGTGGTCGCGGGTGGGCACCAGGGTGCCGTCCACGATCAGCACGGTGTCCTTGCGGAACCGCTGGCGCGGCCGTATCGCCAGGAGCGGGCCGAGGTGGGCGATGATGCGGTCTGCCGACGATTTCGAAACGCCGAACAGCGGTGCAAGTTGCCTCAGCGTCAGGTTCGTTCGCCAGTACGCGGTAAGCAGGAGTACCCGGTCGGCCAGGGGAAGTCCCCAGGGCCGGCCCGTGCGAGCGTCGTCGACGCCTTCACGCCGGAGCGCGCTCACCAGCTTGCCGAAGGAGCGCGGACTCAACCCACTGAAGGGGCCTATCCAGGACGGTTCCGCTGCGGTGATCACGTGAGACACGCGGCGAGGATCTCACCACGTGCCAGTGGCGCATGTCAGTCCTGCGAGTCGGTCTCCCCGAGCAGGGCCCGCAAGCGCCTCACCTCGGCGATCAGGCGGGGTACGTCGTGGCGTGCCCCCGCGATGAAGTCGAGATCCGCATCCAACTGACGATCAGGGCCGAGCACTTGCCGAGCGCCCACGATCCGGCGGACATAGATCTCATCATCTTGCTCTGCAAGGTCAGGATCGACCTGGATGAAGCTCTCGCCACCTGTCGCTCCGCGCGTCTCCAGCCAGGGAACCCAAGGTCCCGGCGACGCGGCATCAGCCCGCTCGGTCATCGCATCAAGGTCAGCTTCGGAGAGTGGTTCGTCCATGGACATGTCCAGATCATTCATCCCGAGCAACCCGCAGTCCATAGAACAGAACTGACACCTCAGCAGTCGCTTGCGTTACGGGACAAGCCTTAGATCGGCTTCCGACCCGGGGGGCGAGGAAGGTTCTTGAGGGTCCGTCATGAGTCCGGATTTTCGCACAACTCAAGTCGCAGAACTGCCCTCCCGGCACTTTTGAGCGACAACGGATTCTGCGACCCGATCCGGTTCTGAGTGACCTCCGGACTCTCCTTTTTGATCTTGCTCGGGCAAAGGAACGTTTTCGAGAATCACTCGGTGTCGGGGGCGATGTCGCTCGGGTGTTTCCCCGTGAGCTCCCACTCCAGCATCCGCATCCGCTCGACCTGCCGACGCGCAACGGAGGCCATTCCGGGGTTGAACTCGCGGTCGGGGTCGATGTCCACGGCGTCGAAGTACGCGTCGATCCGGCTCACATCGCCCGTCGTGACGAACGATTCTGACACTCGGCTCGGATTACGACGGGGTCGGAATTCCAGCTGTCAGGGCTCCGTCCACTGCCATGGCGTGACCGGTGATGAAGGAGGCCGCGTCGGAGCAGAGCCATATCACTGACTCGGCGATTTCGGCCGGGGTGCCGAGTCGTTGCACAGGGTTCATCCTGCCCGCTGCGTCCTCGGTCAGCGCGCCTTCTCTGATGGCATGGTCGAGCATGGCGGTCCGAATCACACCGGGACACACGGCATTGATACGAATTCCACTGGTCGCGTACTCGAGCGCCGCGGATTTGGTGAGTCCTACGACCCCGTGCTTGGCCGCGACGTAGGCAGCCAAACCCACGGAGAATCCGGTAAGGCCGGCAGCTGACGAGATATTGACGATGGCTCCTGAGTCTTGTTGGAGCATCTGCCGCACTTCATGCTTCAGGCAGAGCCAGACGCCTTTGAGGTCCACGTTGATGACCTGCTCCCAGTTCGCTTCGGAGCACTCATGCAATGGGCCTGCCATCCCATCAATGCCAGCGTTGTTGACCGCGCAGTCGAGTCGGCCGAACCGCTGAACTGTGGCCGACACTGCCGCCTCGACATCGTGCGCGGAAGGTGACGTCCGCACAGGCGAAGAACGCCTCTCCACCCTTTCCCGTGAGGGAGGACACCAAGTCCTTCCCGGCCTTTTCGTCAATGTCGACGACAGTGACCTTTGCACACGCAGCGACAAATGCATCAGCCGTCGCAGCACCGATTCCCGACGCCGCGCCGGTGATTAAGGCAACCTTGCCTCGAAGATTTCCTGGATTCATCACAACCCTCTCCAATCGGGAGCATATAGTGCTGGGTCGAGCACACCATTTTCTTATAGTGCAACGACGACGATGGCGCCGCCCTGGCGCTGATCGCGCATTTCCCGGACATCAGCCAAGCCCGGATCAAGCATGGGCTCGCGTGCCGTCGGTGACAGCGCGGACGAACGCACCGATCTCCTCAATTGCTCGGCGCCCTTCGGCCACGACGTCGGCGAAGAGCTGGAAAACGTGCACCTGGTCCTGCCAGATCTGCAGCCGAACGCCGACACTCGCCCGGGCCAAACGCTCACTCATCAGCTCCGCGTCACTGCGCAGCACTTCGAGGGAGCCAACCTGGATGAGTGTCGGCGGTAGCGCCGCCAGGTCTGCCTCCAGGAGCCGCAGGAAGGGACTGTGGTCGGCGGACAGCAACCGGGCCACTTTCCACAGCAGTTGCACGGGCAGGTACGGGTCGCTGCTCGCATTGGGATGGTCCGCGCTGTACAGGCACTCCAGGTCGACCCACGGTGACATCACCGCGATACCGGCCGGGACGGGTAGGTCCTCGTGGGCTGCGGCAAGTGCCGTCGCGAAGGCCAGACAGCCGCCGGCCGAATCTCCAGCGAACACCACTTGGTCGGCGCCGAACCCGCGGTCCAGAAGCATCCGGTAGGCCTCCAGGCAGTCCTCCACCGACGTGCCGAGGCCGACCGCGGGCAGCTTGCGGTAGGCGACGGAGAGGACCGGCCCGTCGACGGCCACGGAGACACGGGCGACCAACTGACGGTATGTACGCAGCCCTCCGCAGAAGAAGCAGCCACCGTGAAAGTAGAGGATCACTCGGCCGGAGGCGTAAACGCGCGGACCCCGCACCAGCTCTGCTGCGAAGCGAGCGAAGGGGACCGATTGCGTCCGGGTACCCCGCGGGGGCCGCAGAGCGAGTCCGGCATAGTCGGACAGATGCGCGAAGCGCAGCATGCGTGGAGTGAGCCGGGTGCGGTTGAGCACCGGCCGTGCCGTGCGCCGCAACATTGGGCCGAGCATCCGGGCACCCCGGCCGGCACCTGGAATCATCTCCATATGAGGGTTCATGTGTCCTCCAATCAGGCGGGTGCCATCTCCGTGACCAGCAAGTTCAAGATGGCGGATCTTCAGTAGGCCGTAGCGCTTGGAGCGCAGGGACCACAGCAGGGATCCGAGGCGCCCTCTGGTACTGCCGTTGGTGGTGCCGGATTCCGGCGAGGCGGTAGCGGCCGAGTGTCTGGCGGATCACCTCGTGGGGCGTGCCGTCGGTGGGCAGGGCGCGGGCGCGCAGGTTGCGGTAGGTGTCGTAGCTGATCGGCTCGCGTCGGGCGATGCGCGTGCGGTGGCTGTCGGTGCGCAGGTGGGTGCGGTAGTTGGGGCTGACGGTGCCGGTGAAGAATTCGGCGACGCTGCCCGAGCCGTAGCTGAAGAACCCGATGGCGTCGCCGCCGAGCTCGGTATCGCTGTCGAGGAGGGCGAGGAGAGCGAGGTACATGGACGCGGTGTAGCTGTTGCCGATCACCTGGTTGTAGGTGGTGGTGGGTGCGACTGCCTCGTCGGTGGTGTGGAGAGGGGCCACGATGCCTGCGGTTCGCTCGAGTCGCCGGTGGGCTTTGTGTGCCATGCGCGTGAAGGGCTGGTGATAGCAGACCGTGCGGAGCTTCTCGAAGGGCAGTCCGCCGTGCGCCTGGTAGTCGTGCCAGGCGCCGTCGACGGCGTCCAGGTAGGTGTCGAGGGACAACTTGGCGTCGACGAGTGCGGTGGCGCGGTAGTTGGGACGCCAGAAGTCCATGACGTCGCGGGTGAACAACCCGGAGGGGGCGTGAAGTTCGACGAGTTCGGGAGCGGCAGTGATGAGCATGGCTGCCGCAGCGGCTCCCTGGGTGGCTTCGCCGGGGCTGTCGAGGTCGTAGCGGGCGATGTCGCTGGCCAGGACGAGCACCTGCTGGGTGGGGTCGCTGCGCACCAGGGCACATGCGAGTTGGAGGGCGGCGGTGGCGCCGTAGCAGGCTTGCTTGAGTTCGACGACGCGGATGTGTGGGGGCAGGCCGAGCAGGGAGTGGACGTATACGCCGGCGGCCTTGGACTGGTCGATGCCGGTCTCGGTGGCGAAGAGGATGGTACGGATCCTGTCGCTGCCGTGGCGTTCGATGAGCAGTGCGGCCGCGTCGGCCGCCATGGTGACGATGTCTTCGTCCTGGGCGGGGATGCTCATGGCCGTCTGTCCGATGCCGTGGTGGTACTTGGCCACGGGCGCGCCGGTGTGGCGGGCGAGTTCCTCGTGGGTGAGACAGAGGCTCGTGGTGGCGAAGGTGAGGTCGTGGATGCCGACAATCACCTCGGTGGGGTCAGTGGGCATGGGGTGCTCCGTTGAAGCGCTCGAGACGGGTGTGGGCGTGCATGAGTTCGCCGGGGTTGGTCTGGGCGGCCATCAAGGAGAGCTCGCCGCACAGGACGGTGGCCGCGGCCAGTGCTGCGAGGCGGCGGGCGTTGTCGCCGACCGGACGCTCCGCGCGGCAGCCGAGCCGGGCGAGGGCGTCTTCGACGGTGGGGAGGCCTTTCCCGCTGCCGACCGTGCCGACGATCAGGTTCGGCAGGGTGCAGGAGAAGTACAGGTCCCCGTCACGGTCTGCCGCGTAGGTGATGCCTTGAGAGCCTTCGACGATGTTGGCGGCGTCCTGCCCGGTGGCCAGGTAGAAGGCGAGCAGCATGTTGGCGTAGTGGGCGTTGGCCGAGCGGATGCCGCCGGCCAACAGGGTGCCCACCAGGTTCTTGGTGACGTTGAGGTGGGCGATCTTCGCAGCGGTGGTGCGCAGCCGGTCGGCGACGATCTGCCCGGGGATGAGGATCTCGGCGGTGACGTTCTTGCCGCGGCCGAGGATGCCATTGACGGCGGTGGCCTTCTTGTCAGTGCAGTAGTTGGCGGAGATCGACCCGTAGCCGACGTTCGGTAGGTGGGCCAGCAGGTGGGTGAGGAGGGCGTCGGCGGCGAGGGTGGCCATGTTGTGGCCGGAGGCATCGCCGGTGGCGAACTCGAAGCGTACGTACAGCAGGGGTCCGGTGATCTCGTGGCGTACCGAGAGGAGTTCGGCGAAGCGGCTGGTGGTGCGGGTGAGGGCACGCAGCTCTTCGAGGCGGCCGTCCAGGGCACATGCCGCGGCGTGTGCGGCTTGGGCGTCGGTCGCTTCGAGGAGGACGGAGCGGGTCATACGTTCGTCGACGAGGGTCGCGCGGATTCCGCCGTCGACCATACGGGAGATGCGGGCTCCGCGGGCGACCGACGGCCACAGCGGGGATTCGTAGGTGGCCAGCGGTACGCGGGTTTCGCCGGTGGCGGCATTGCCGCTGATGCGCAGCGGGCCCACCCAGCGGGTGGGAACGGGGGTGGCGCCATCCGGGGCGGTGACCGCCGCGGTGACGTGGGTGGGGCCGGTCCGGGTGGTCACTGGCTGTCCTCCTTGGGCTGCGGCAGCGGGATCTCGCGGTGGTCGCAGAACTCGCGCAGGGCGCCGCTGACCTGTATGTCGGCGAGGTCGGCGAGGTCGGCGGGGGAGTGGGCGCCGAGGATGGTCATCAGTGCGGTCAATTGCTCGAGCCAGGTGGTCAGTTCGTCGACGAGTGCGGCGAGCCCGTCGTTGACGAGAGTGGCGAGGAAGGGGCCCGAGGCGCCGACCGCACGAGCGCCGAGGGCGAGGGCGCGGGCCACGTCCAGGGGGTGGCGTACACCGCCGGAGGCCAGCAGCGGGAGCCCTTTGCCGTGGGCGTCCAGGAGGGCGGCGGGGGTGCTCAGGCCCCAGCCTTCGAGGTAGGCGTAGTCGGCGTGCGGGCGCCGGCCGTTCTCGATGCGGGCGAAGTCGGTGCCGCCGCGGCCGGCCACATCGGCGACAGCCACACCGAGACCGGCGAGCCGGGCGACGGTGCGGCCGCTCAGACCGAAACCAACTTCCTTGACGATGACCGGCACATCCAGGGCCTGCGCGATGGCCTCGATGGCGGCGGGCCAGTGCCCGAAAGACCGGTCGCCTTCCGGCATCACGATCTCCTGGACGGCATTGAGGTGGATCTGCAGGGCGTCGGCGTCCAGGAGTCCGACGGCGCGGCGGGCCTGCTCGGGCGTGGCATTGGCGTTGACGTTGGCCATCACGAAGCCGTCCGGGTGCTGCTTGCGTACCGGGGTGAAGGTGTCGGCGCACGCGGGGTCTTTGAGGAAGGGGCTCATCGAACCGGTGGCGATGGCCAGGCCTGTCTCGCGGGCGGCGATGGCCAGGTCGCGGTTGATCTCGCCGGTCTTGCGGCTGCCGCCGGTCATGGCGTTGATGTACAGCGGCACGGGCCACGTCCAGCCGGCGAACGAGGTGCGCAGGCTTACCCGGTCGCGGTCGGTGCCGGCCAGAGCGTGGTGCGTGAAGTGGACGTCATCGAAACCGCCGACCTGTTGGGCGGGGGCGTGTTGGCCGGCTGGTGATGTCTGGTGCTGGGCCACGGCCAGGCGGACGTGGTCGTCCTTGCGTGTCGCGGTCATGGGGCGGTCCTTGTGATCCGTGTGCCAGGGGTGGGCAGCGCGCTGTCGGGGTGCGGTCCGATGCGCGAGGGCGGGCTCGCGAACTGTGGCGTCGCGGTACGCAGGTTCAGCGGTGTGATGCCGGCAACGGCCCAGCGGCGGTGGAGCTCCTCGGAGCCGGCGGCGTGCGGCAGGAAGGCGATGCCGCAGTCCCCGCCGCCAGCGCCGGACGGTTTGCCTGCTCCGCCGGCGGCCTGGGCCGCGTCGCACAGTGCGGTGAGTGCGGGGGTGAATACGCCAAGCGCGGTCTGCTGGTCGAAGCTGCGCAGCAGGCAGCGAGCCGCATCGACGGCGGCTCGAACAGCAGCGGGGTCGTCGCGGTCGAGAGCGTGGGCCAATACGTCGGTCAACTGGGCGCTGCGGGCGCAGAAGCGGCGGTGGGCATCGCTGTGCCACCACGCGGTGTGCTGGAGGTGGCCGATCTTCGCCGTGGTGGAGGAGGGCCGGCCCGTCCACCCGTAATGCAGCGACACGGTGGACGGGGGCGTCAAGGTTCTCAGCGACAGGCCGGGCCAGCAGGCGCGCAGGGCCGCGATGATGCCGCCGGTGTGCATGAGTTGGTGCAGCACCTGGCGGTCGGGCGGGCTGTAGCGGATCCAGCCGCCCCAGGTGCCGGCGGCCACATCCATGCCCGAGGCGCGGACGTCGAGAGTGATCGAGGTAAGCAGCGCGAGACGGAAACGCATCTCGGCACCCAGGGACATGCCGGTAAAATCGGTGACCGCGTGGACGGCGGCGACGGTGACCGCACCGCTGGAGCCCAGGCCGATCTTGGTGCCGTTCTCGTGCAGCGTCGAGCGTACGGTCAGCCGCAGCGGTACGGGTGTAAGGCCCGACTCGGCACGGAGCCGGTCGGTTGTCTCGATGACGGAGATCAGATGCGCGAGCGTGCCCTCGGTATGGACCGCGTCGTGCGGCTGGTGCGGGCGCAGTCCGTCACGGCTGCGGTACAGCGCCACGGGATGGTCCACGAGGTCGGTGACCAGCTCGACATCAGCATGCAGAGGAGGGCACGCGGTGACGGTCACGTAGCGGTCGATGGCTGTGATGAGGGCCGGCCGGCCGGGGGTAAGGACGGCGTACTCGCCGACGATCAGCAGTTTGCCCGGTGCCCGGCGGGTGACCGGCGGGTTCATGTGCCTACCCCCGTCGTCACCGTGGCGCCGGGCCCTGAGCGGGCGACGACCGTGAGGCAGCCGGTGATCTCGCCGAGTTCGGCGGCGATGCGCTGTGCGTCGACGGCCGTGCACAGGACTTTCACGTTGGGGCCGGCGTCCATCGTCGACCACGTCTGCTCGCCCCGGTCCCGCATCCGGCGTACGTGGTCGAGGACTTGGTGGGAGGCGTGGGTGCGGTAGGCGACGGGCGGGCTCGCGGTTTCCATGGTGGCGTGCATACCGAGTGCGTTGCGTTCGGCGATCTCCCCCACGGTGGCCAGGTCACCTTCAGCCAGTGCTGCGCGCATCGCGGTGATGTCCGTGCGGCTTGCGGCGAGCCAACCGGAAAACAGCGGGGAGGTGGCCACGGTGCGGCGCATGGCTTCCCGGCTGGAGACGGGCTTGGGACCGGTCTGCAGGAGCACCGCGACCATCGCCAGGTCCACGCGGGCATCGTGGAGGGGCTCGGCGTACGAGGCGAGGTCGGCGTCTTCGGCGTCGGCAGGGCCCGCGTGCCACAGCACGAACCCGCCGAAGACGGAGCGGGCGGCCGAGCCGGAGCCGCGACGGGCGAGGCGGGAAAGCCCGGTGGCGTCCAGGCCGATCTCGTAGGCGCCGGCGCCAGCCAGGGCGAGCGCGGCAAACCCGGCGGCGGAGGAGGCGAGGCCGGCTCCTACCGGGACTGTGTTACGGGTGTCGACGCGGGCCGGCTCGCGCCTGCGCGCATGGGCGCGCAGCACGTCCAGGAAGCCGGTGATGCGGCGCAGCACCTCGCCGGTGGCCGGCTGTCCGTCGACGACGACCACGTCCCGCGAACCGTCTGGGCGCAACTGGACGCTTGTCGTGGTGGGGAACGCGTCGAGGGTCAGGGACAGACTGTCGGCCAGCGGCACGACGAGGCGCTCATCGCGTTTCCCCCAGTACTTGACCAAGGCGATGTTCGGATGGGCGACAGCCGTCACCGCAGCCGCGGCCCTCATCCGGGCCTCCCCGACTCGATCCGGGCCGTCCAGGTCCGCACCGCGTCGCGCTCGTCGAGCCTGGCGGCCAGGGCGTCGGCCGCGGCTGCGGTGTCGGCGAGCGCGATGATGCAACCGCCCAGACCTCCACCGGTCATCTTGGCGCCAAGGGCACCGTGGGCCAGGGCCGCGTCGACCAGGTCATCCACGCCGTCGGTGCTCAGCTGGAGCTTCGCCAGCAAGGCGTGGCAGTCGGTGAGCTGCCGGCCGAGCATCTCCAACTGGCCTTGCTCAAGGGCACGCAGCGCCTGGTTGGTCAGAGATGTCGACCGCGCCAGGAACTCCTCGCGGCACCGGGGGTGTTCGTTGAAGATCGCACGCAGCATGCCGACAGCCTGTTTCGTGTCGCCGGGGCTGCCGCTGTCGGCCACGACGATCCAGGCCTGAGTGCCGACGGGTGGCGTGCTGGGGCACCCGTCCGACAGCAGCACAGGCCGGGTGCTCCCGGTGGCAAGGGAGTCGATGCCGGAGGCGCGACCGTGCGCCGCGGTCTCGGCGATCTGGACGTAGTCGAAGACCTCCGCGGCGGTCAGGCGCAGTTGCAGCAGATGGTCGAGGGCGTGTATCAGCGCGCGGGCGCAGGCGGCGCTCGAACCGAGGCCCCTGCCGAAAGGGATGTTGCTCTCCACCAGCACGTCCACTCCGGGCACGTCGAGCCGGCGGGCCTGGCGCAGAGCGGTGTCGATCAGCAGGCACAGGCCGGGCGGCAGCACGCCGGTTGCCGGGAACGCGGCGCCGTCCGCCGGTATGGAGAAGGGCGTGTAGTGGCGGCGGGCCTCACCTGCGATGGGTTCGCCGGTGAGGGTGACATTGGCGGTGCAGGTCAAGGCGGGCAAGGGCACGGCCACGGCGGGCGCTCCGTAGACGACAGCGTGCTCGCCCAGCAGGATCGCCTTGCCGTGAGCTCCCCCGGCTCCGGAGCGTAGCCCCGGATCGTACGGCCCAGGGAAGCCAGGCAGTTGTACAGCGCTGAAGGCTCCCGACTGCTGCTGGATCATGTCTACGCCGCTTTGCAAGGAACATGGGGGTGCGACGGCACGTTGCATGAGACCGCGACATCGGCAGCGTCGCGAGCGTTGGCAGCGTTGGCGGCACAGCGAACACCGAGGAAGATGTCCCGGATGATTTCGGCACACGTGTGCAGACCGGCAAAGTCTCTGGCAGCGGGCGGGGAGTAGGGGGCGCAGGTCATGGCGCGTTCCCTTTCCGAGGTCGGGTGTTTCCCGAGGTCCAACTCGATTGCTTGCTTGCTCGTGGAGGGGCGCCGCGAGGCCAACCGTGCGGCGCGTGCTCTGCGGGCTGGATCAAGCCGCAGCAGCGATCTCGGCGCACCGTGCCACGGTGGCCCCGTCCGCGTTGAGGAGATCGTCGTCGATGGGGCGACCCACTTCGTTCTCGATCTTCTGGGCGATTTCGGTGATCTGCAGCGAGTCCAGGCCCAGATCCTCCAACAGCCGCTGCTCGGGCTGAACGGCCTCGACGGGCCGATCGGCAACGACGGCAACGATGCGCAGTACACAGGCGAGCGTGCTCGTGTCCGTACTCATGACTCCTCCAGGAATCTGCGAAGTGACCTGCTGATAAACGGTGTTGAACGGGGGATCCGCGCCGGTCAGGGACACAGCACGACCTGGGCGGCGTAGGTCAGACCGGCGCCGAAGCCGAACAGGAGCACCGGATCACCGCTGTGTACGCGTCCTGACTGGCGTAGCGCGTGGAAGGCCAGCGGGACGGAGGCGCCGCAGGTGTTCCCGGCGTCCGTCAGATCAGTTGCGGTGACAAGGCCGGGGGAGCCGATGTGCTGGGCGAGGGCGTCGATGATGCGCAGGTTGGCCTGGTGCGGCACGAAGGCCTTCAGATCGGCGGGCGCCATGGCGGCGCGCCGGCAGGCCTCATCGATCACGGAGTTGAGGGATGTGGTGGTCCAGCGGAAGACTTTGCGGCCCGCCATTTCCATGTGGCCGGTTACGGCGGAGATCGCGATCAGGTGGGCCTGGTCACCGTCGCTGCCCCAGGCCACGGGAAAGATCGCGGGCTGGTCGCTGGGCAGAACGAGCGCGGCGGCAGCACCGTCGGCGAAGATCGGCCCCGTGTTGCGATCCCCCGCGTCCACCCAGTCGCTCATCCGCTCCGAGCCCACCACCAGCACCCCGCCTGCCACACCTGCCCGGACCAGGGCGTCGGCCACCGCCAGGCCGTGACTGAACCCGGAACACGCGGCGTTCACGTCGAAGCCCGCCGCTGACCGGCAGCCGATGCCCGCCGCGACGGAGGCCGCCCCGTTGGGCATCGAGGACGGCATCGAACAGGTCGCCAGAATCACCACGTCGACGTCCTCGGCGGTCGCTCCCGCGTCCGCGAGGGCTTTACTGCCGGCCTCCACGGCCATGGACAGCACGCTCTCGCCCGCAGTGGCGTAGCGGCGCTCCTGCACGCCCACCCGCTGCGCGATCCAGTCGGCATCCACCTGCGCGGCGACGGCCGCCTCTTCATTGGAGATCACGGTGCTGGGCCGGTAGACGCCCAGGCCCGCGATACGAGCACCTGCTGCAGGCCGTCCGGCGGAAGCCACCGGGGCAATCAGGGAACTTGGTGTGGCCATCGGGGTATCTCCTTAGCCGGGGTCCGGGGCTGGCGATCCCCAGTGCCTGGCTCGGTAGCCCGGGCGGTGGGGTATCACCAGTGCACTGCTGCGCAGCTCTTCCTTCCAGGGGCCGAGGTGAGTAGTGCCATGCACGCCATGCAACCTTGCGCTCTTGTGAACGCCCGATTTCGGCTCTTCCAAAATCAGGACAGAGATCCCAATCGACCGTAGGTGTAGTCGTCAAGGGGAAAGTGGCGGGCGTGCCAGCGCGCTTCGATGAGGCTGGAAGGCCTGAAGAAGGGGGTGTCACCGTGTGCGTTGACGTAGTAGGTGCGCACGTCCTTGTTCAGCACGGTGTAGTAGTAGTTGATCACCTCGCCGCGCCTCCGCAGCTCTGCGTCATAGGCGTCGTGGGCGTTCTGGCGTACTTCCATGGCGGTCGCTCTGCGGCGGCGGGCCGCTGTGATGGCTCGGACTGCGTGCCTGGCATTGGTCTCGATGAAGACGTGATAGCCAGCAATGGTCCATGAGTAGGGGCCGATCAGCATCCAGCGATTGGGCAGACCGGGAAGGGCAGTGCTTTCGTATGCCTGTAGTCGGTGTTCGTTGTAGAACGTACTCAGGTCGAAGCCGTTGCGACCGGTGATTGTCCCCGGCCGATAGCTTTCAGGGTCGGAGAACATTTCGTAGCCGGTCGCCAGCACGATCATGTCGAGTTGATGGTCGGTGCCATCGGCGGTGAGCAGGCCCTTCTCAGTGAAGCGTTCGATCCGCTCGGTGATCAGTTGGACGTTGTCCCGGTTGAAGGCCTGCAGGTAGGTGCTGGAAAAGGTCGGACGCTTGGCCATGGGGCCGTACCAGGGGGCGAGTTGCCGGGCTGTCTCAGGGTCATTGACCACCTGGCGCACATACGCGGCGTACCGCCTTTTAGCGGCGTCGTCGGCACGCTGGAGAATGGGGCCGGCCCGTTCAAGCGGCACACTGCTGAGAAGCCTGGTGAGTATTTCACCGGCCATGAGAGCGGTTCCGCCGTGCAGAGCCGCAGCCACCCCTGGTATGGCGAGAGCTCTCCGGAACCACGGGGGCAGCTCGGGGTTGTACTTGGGCAGGCACCAGACCGGGGTGCGCTGGTAGACCTGCAGCCACTGGACGGCGGGGGCGATGGAGGGAGTGATCTGCACCGAGCTGGCGCCGGTTCCGATCACCGCGACACGCAGGCCGGTGTGGTCGAAGGAGTGGTCCCAACTCGCCGGTCGTTGGATTTTCCCTCGGTACTTGTCCATGTCAGGTATGCCGACGTGCTCCCTCGGTTTGAGGAATGCCCCTACCGCGCTGATCAGAAAGCGGGCAGTGATCACCCGGCCGTCTGCAGTGTGCAGCTTCCACAGATGCCGTTCCTCGTCCCATACCTCACGTGCGATATCGGTACTCAATCGCACATGGCGGCGGAGACCGAACCGCTCGGCCACGGCCAAGTGGTAGGACCTGACCTCGGCGCCTCCGGGATAGAGCCGGGTCCACCTGGCGTTCCGGGCGAAGGAGTACTGATAGGCCAGTGCCGGGAGGTCCACGCAGATCCCGGGGTAGGTGTTGTCCCGCCAGCTGCCGCCCATCTCATCGGCGCGCTCCAGGATGACGAAGTCCCGGATTCCTGCCTGCTGCAGCATCGCCCCGGCTGCAATGCCACCCGGGCCCGCACCAATAACGGCCACTTCGTGGTCGTAGGAATCTGCTGTGGTCATGGTTGCACCTCGGAGGTATCAGCGTAATTCGTGGTCGCACTGGCGGGCTCGGCCCGGTCTGTCCGAACGAGCCCGAGGTCCTACTTGTCCGGGCGCGAAGGCGTCACATGGTCCACCACCAGGAGATGCTCGGGTACGGCAGTGGCCCCGAGGGCGTCTCGGTGGTTTCGGTGATGCGGAGGGTTTCAGGACCGTCAGCGAAGTACTGGTGGTAGCGCGGGTTTTGGCCGAGATGAAGATTGGCACGCACATAGTTCCGCAGCGCGGTGACGTACAGCTGCAGCGGCTGTCCTTCGCGAGCCGAAACTGTTTCGCTGAGCTGCAGGAAGCGGAGCATGATGCGATCGCGCAGTGCGACCGCATCGGCGATCGCCGCGGATTTGGTCAGGCCCTGGTGGAAGGCGAGCACGTTGATGATGTTCTGCTGGTTTCCCTCAGGCTGCTGTTCCATCGGGTGGGAGTAGATGTCGTTGTCCAGGCCGACGAGCATCGCCGACATCTCGGTCAGGGCCCGAACCTTTGGGGATTCCATTACGGTGGGCGGGATTTCCTCGACGCTTACGATCTCCAGCATGGGGACCGTCGCAAGGGTCGCACCGGTGATCTGCCGTTGAAGCAGGTACTCGTCGACGTCCGGCATGCACCCTTGTTCGGAGTTGGCGACCTGGTGGATCAGGCCGAAAAGGAATCCTCGCTGAGCGTCTCGCCAGCGACGGAACTGTGCGGTGGTACCGAGCCGTTGGAATGCCGCAGATCCCTCGGCAGCGGCAGCCTGGGTCGGGGTCATATTGCGCAGGGAACCAGGTGAACTGATCGCGCGGTCGATCCCGAAGCACAGGCGGGTGAAGTCCGCCGTCCGCCGGCTGCTGTCTCCGACATCGGAGGATCGGTCCGGAACCCAGTACCAGTAGAGCCAGTTGGTCAGCCACTGTTGCCGCTCGGTGGGCGCCCATGGGGTGATGGCGGCGGCGAACACGGAGGCCTTGATGTCGATCAGCTCTTGTCGGCGCTCGGCGGTCGGCGCCAGACACAGTCGGTCCATCCAGTCGATGAAACCCTTCTCCATCAGGTCGACCTGAGGGTGTTGTACCAGTTCGATGGGGCAGAACAGGGCAGGCATCTCGAAGTCCGTCATGCTGTCATTCATGGACTTGACTCCCGATGTTGAGTGCCGTGGTGCGGCGTCGTGGAGCGATCGTTGAAGGCTGTGACCTGTAGATCGCGATGTCCTTCGGCAGACGCTGGGTCGGGCCCATGGAGATGGGCATGATCTCGCCGCGCGGCAGTACGACATGAAGGTCGGCCCGGCGGGTGATTTCGGCGACTGCGATACGGAGTTCCTGCAGGGCCAGGGTGGCACCCAAGCAGTGTCGGGGGCCGATACCGAACGGAAGGAATTCGCTGTGTCCGTAGCGCACCCCTTGGAACCTCTTGGGGGCGAAGGCGCATGCGTTCGCGAAGGTCTGCTCCCTCTGATGTGTCAGATGAATGGCAGGCACAATTTCAGTCCCTGGCGGGAACAAGTAGCCCTGAGCATGAAATTCCCTCACCACCTCGCGCGCGCCGCCATTAGGTACGGGAGCGCTGTGCCGGAGGACTTCCAGACACACAGCATTCAAGTAGGGAAGCCGCAGGAGATCCTCGGGAGCGAGCTCAGCGGTGATCTCTTGTCGCAGAGCGTCCAGCACCACCGGGTTGAGGGAAAGGTGAAGCAGGGCCCAGGCCAGGGCGGCCGAAGTGGTCTCATGCCCGGATACCAGCAGCGTTTTCACGTGCAGGGCGATGTCCTGGTCCGTGAGCTTGCCGGTGGCGGTGGACGAGGAGAGCAGGCGGCTGACGACACAGTCTTGTCGTGTCTCGTCAGTCCTGCGCCGCACTATTTCCAGGAGCAGGATCCGGTCGAGATCCGCGAGTGCCGCAGAGAACGAGGCGGGCAAGCGTTCGCCAGATTCGGGGCAGGAGGCCGAGGGCGTGTTCTGCTGTTCGTGCAGACTGGTCATGGCTCGGTCGAGCGAGTCGAGCACCCTCAAATGAATGTCACTGGACAGCCGGCCAAAAGTGATTTCCAGGATCACACCACGCGTGACTCGGTTGGTGAAGTGCTCCAGCGGGTTCTCGACACCCGGTTCCAGACGATCTGATTCGTCGGCCACAATGCGCGCGATGGTACGAGCCCGAAGACTCGGGTCGTGGGCTTCGAGCGCATGGCCGAGCAGGTGCCGGGTCTTTCGATGGACATGCCCATTCAGGTACGCGACCGATCGATCGGTCACCAGGGCCTTGAACATGCTGGGGCCAAGGCCCTCCAGGTCTTCCTGATGGCGGACGAATATGTCTTGTATGGCCTGAGGGTCGGCAACGTAGACGCGTGGCCGCCTGCCTTCGGCATGGACGGTGAACACCGGGCCGTAGGTGCGGCAGAATTCCCGAAGGTGCTCCATCAGGTCACGTTCGCTTGCCTTCCAAGTGTCGGCATTGAGGGATGGGCCGGGCGGTAATCCCCTATGTGCTCCGCAGGCCGATGTACTGGTCATCGTCGCCTCCACAAGTGATGCTCTTCGCCGGTGTATTCAGTGGAACTAATGTCGCGCCGTTTTACGTCTTCTTTCTGCACAGAAGGATTGACAGATGGTCACGGTGCTTTCTCGGCCCATGCAGTTGAGGGGCCCTCTCGACGGTGGTGATGGCGCGATCGATCCCTGCATGGCGTCCGCGCGGGGCGGCGGGTCATGAGGTGCGCTCCACGAGTCGGTCGGCGATGTGCTGCAGTGCGGCAGTGGCCGGTGGCGGGCAGGGGACGGCGTCGAGGGCGGCCAAGGCACTGGCGTACCGGGTGGCGATCATGTCTTCGACCGTGGCGCGGGCGCCGGTGGCGTCCAGGACCGTGCGTATGCGGGCGGCGCCGTCGTGGTCCAGGTCTTCGGTGCCGACCAAGGTGTCGAGGAGCTTTCTCTGGGTGGTGTCCGCTCGTTGGGCGGCCAGGGCGAGCAGGACGGTGTGCTTGCCCTCGCGCAGGTCGTCCAGGACGGGCTTGCCGGTGTCGTCGGGTCGGCCGTAGACGCCGAGGAGGTCGTCGCGCAGCTGAAAGGCCTCCCCGAGCGGGAGTGCGTAGCGCGACAGGGCGGTGTGCAGGTCCGGGCCGGCGTCGGCGAGGGTTGCTCCGCAGTGCAGGGGACGCTCAACGGTGTATTTCGCGGTTTTGAAGCGGATCACTTGCAGGGCCGCTTCATGGTCGGTGATCGGCCCGAGCGGGGTCATGAGGTCCAAGTACTGGCCGTAGATGACCTCTTGGCGCATGACGTCGATGACCCGGCGCAGGGCGGCCAGACGGTGGGATGGGTGGCCTGTGCTGTGCAGGAGTTCGTCCGACCAGGCCAGTGCCATGTCGCCGATCAAGATGGCCGCGCTGGTGCCGAGATGGTCGTGGCCGTGCCGGAGGGCGACCTGGCGGTGCACGGTGGGCCGGCCGCGGCGGGTGTCGCTGTTGTCCATGATGTCGTCGTGGATGAGGCAGAAGGCGTGGAACATCTCCAGCGCCGCCGCCGTCTGCACCACGGCCGTGTCGTCGCCCTGCCCGCCGGCGGCATGCCAGCCCAGCACACAGAGCAGCGGACGCAGCCTCTTTCCGCCTGCGGCCAGGAAGTCCCGCAACACCACGGGTACGTCCACGGGCAGGGACCGGTCTTCGGCGCCGTGCGTCTTGGTCGCGAGGAAGTCGTGCAGCACCCTGTCGACCCGGGATTGCAGGGTCGCGAGGTCGACGGTCTGAGCGTGCAGGGACGGAGTCGTCATGAGGTCTCCCTCGCCGGGGTCCGGGGCAGCCCTAGGCACACGCACCCCGGCCGGGCCTGACAGGTCCCGGCGGGGGGGTGCCAAACCAGTGCACCGCCGTAGGAGGGCCATCGCCCAGAGGACTGGGGCGGTCGACGCCATGCACACCTTGCAACCTTGCGCCCTTGTGAACGCCCCACGGCGGCGAGGAGCCTTACTGGTCCGGGTAGAGTCGGCCGGAAGGCTGGGTGCGAGATGGTCACACAGCGTTCGAACAAGGCATTGCGCGAGCTGGTGAACGAGGCCGGGATGGGCGAGGCCCAACTGGCCGCGGCGGTCAGGGTGGTGGCGGCCGAGCACGGGCAACCGTTGGCGTGCGGACAGTCCACTGTCTCCCGGTGGCTGTCCGGCACCCGCCCCCGCCCGCCCGCACCGGTATTTCTGCTCGAGGCACTCTCCCGGCGCCTGGGCCGGCCCGTCACCGGAGCCGAAGCAGGCCTGTCGGAGTCAGATATTCCGGTTTCCTCTCCAGGGCTTGACCTGTCCTGGGACGCTGATGCGGTGCGTACTCTTGCCACCCTGGCCCAGGCCGATCTCGATCCGGCCCGGCGCCGCCTGCTGACCGCCAGCGTCTACAGCCTCGCCGCCCTCGCCCTGCCCGATGCCGCCGGACTGCCCGGCCGAGAGCGTCCGGACGGCGATGAGGCGACGGTGTTACCCGCCCGGGTCGAGCAGATGGAGGCGATGTCCCACCGCTTCGCGCAGGCCGCCCAAGCCCATGGCGGCGGACATGTACGCGCTACCGTGGCCGCCTACCTCACTCATCCCGTCACCGGCTGGCTGAACACCCCCGCCCCGGAGCCGGTGCACCGCCAACTTCTCGCCCAGACCGCCCGCCTCACCCTGCTGCTGGGCACCATAACCGCCGACGACGGAGCCGACGCCCTCGCCCAGCACTACCACCGCTGTGCCGCGCGTCTGGCCGCCGACGCCGGCGACACGGCCGCCTACACGATCGCCCTACGGTCCATGGCCGCCCACGCCAGCGACCTGGGCCACCACACCCCCGCGGTCTGGCACCTCTCCCAACGTGCCGCCGAGGTGGCCCGCTGCGCCCCGGCCATCACCCGCGCCTACACTCTGGCCCACCTCGCCACGGCCGCCGCCCACCACGACTCCCGCACCGCCCTCAGTGTCCTCGCCCAGGCAGAACGCCTCCACGAACAGGCCGACACAACCCCCGGACCGTTCACCGCATACCCCCCGGCGGCCCTGCACTACCAGCGCGCCCAGACACTCACCGCCCTCGGCGACCTCACCGGCGCAATCAGCGCCTACACCCTCTCACTGCGTCTGCGTACCGGAGCCGAACGCCAGACCCGTACCCTCACCCACGCGGCCCTCGCCGAAACCCTCCTGCGTCTCGGCCACCTCGACCAAGCCCTCGCCCACTGGTCGGCCTTCCTCGACGATTACCCCCACCTCGGCTCCGCCCGCACCGCCCGCCGTCTCGCCGCCATGCGCCGCAACCTCGCCCCCCACACCCGCCACCGGCCCACCCAAGACGTCCTAGCCCGGGCCATGCAGTTGCGCTGAAACGGCCACGACCACCGCACGGCCCCCCGGCGCTGCCCTCCCCCGTGGGACAGCGCCGGGGCCGATCTGGCTTCCGGGGCTGTCACTCGCCATCGTCGAGGTCGACGGTGTCCTCGTCAGCTCAGCTCGGGGCGTCGGCTGACTCGCCTTGTGGACTGCGCGGGCCGGGCACGGTGGCCGCAAGGTCCAGGTCGAGACGGCTGTTCATATCCAGCTCGAACCGGCCCAGGTTCTCTACCCAGTTCGGGTGTTGTCGCATGTGATGTTGCACATCGCGTAGGGGCCTGACGCTACGTTGCTGCGGTGATCACCGAGGGTGTTTCTGCGGGGTGGCGGGTGTGCTTCTCCGATCCCGAACGGCGCTGGCCGGAGTTCTCTGACCCACTCGCGAGGAAGTTCGCGGCGCGACTGCCCGAGCTGTTGCGTGCGCACGGCCGGCGGCCGGGCCAGCCGTTCCTCCTGGGTCCGGACGGCAAGCCGGATGTGCGGGTGAACGCGTTCTTCTCGTCGTATCCAATGACAGCACGGGACCGTGACACCTGGCGCAAGTACGCGTACGTGCTGGGGTTGTGGCTGAACTTCCTGGCCGTACGCGGGCGTTCTTGGCGGCAGGCGGTAGCCGCCGACGTGGAGGCGTTCAAGTTCTGGCGGATGGCAGATCCGGTGAACCCACGACGGGTCGCGGCCGGAACATTCAAGAGCGACCTGGTGGTGCTGAACGTCTTCTACGACTGGGCCGCACGCCACCACGGGGCGGTCAGCCCGGTGGAGATGCGCGAGGTGCGGGCGCCCGCACCTCGCGGTTCGGTGGAGGAGATCGCGGCCGGTCCGGTGGGGATCCGCAGCCGGGACGTGAAGTGGTTCACCCCGGCCGGCTACCGGCGCTGGCGCGACATCGGGCTGCGCGGGTTCGGCTTGGACGGGCTGGAAGACCCGCGTTGGCGGGGGCGGGGCGAACAACGGGACGCCGCGTTCGCCGACGGACTGTTCGAGACCGGGCTGCGGCTGAGCGAGTGGGCCAGTGTGCTGGACATCGAGCTGCCGGGCGACGACCCGGACCGGGCCTTCACCACGCGGTGGTTGGCGGACGCCTGCGCCAAGGGCGGCCTGGGACGGCGCTATTGGCTGCCGAAGCCCGCCCTGATCGGTGTGCTGTCCTACCTCGAGGGGGCCCGGGCCAGGGCGGTTCGCCGGGCTCAACTACACGGCCGGTATGTCCAGGTACCCGGCACGCTCGTCGTCGTGCGAGTCCACGCCGGCCGGCGACTGAGCATGCGCGACAGAGCAGGGGCGGTCAGCTCGGTGTCGCTGGACACCCTGGATCCGCAGATGCGGCAGCGGCTGTTCCGCGAGGGTGAGTACGGGCTGGAACCGCTGGCGGTGTGGTTGAACGAGGACGGCCTGCCGCGCGCCCCGCACGGCTGGCAGCACACGTTCACCGAGGCCAACGCCCGGATCGCGGCCATGGGGCTGGATGGCTTCGGATGTTCGGCTCACCGGCTGCGCCACTCCTTCGTCTTGCGCTGGTATTCCGTGGGCAAACTGCTCTACGACGCCCGGTTCGCCCACCTGGACGGCGAGGAACTGCGGGACTTCCGGGTGCAGTTCGGCGATACCTGGCAGCTCGTGCAGACGATGCTCGGTCATCGCAGCGTCACAACGACGATGGACGTGTACTTGGAGCCATTCCGGTATCTGGACGTCGAGCTGCTGCTGGAACAGACGGTCGGGGTCCCGGTCGCCGCCCTGCTGGATCAGGTCTGGAGGCAGCATCCCAAGGTCGCGGCGGATCCGCTGGCCGAGGGCGAAGGACACCGGTGAGGGGACGTCCGGCCGCGCTGCCGACGGCTGGTTACCGCGCGCCAGTCCGGCTGCTATTGGACGAGGGCCGTTGCACGGTCCAGGTCACCAGCGAGGACGGCCGCCGCAGCAAGGACTTCGACTTCACGGTCCTGCCTGTGGCCCGGGACATACAGGTCGCGTTCGCCACAGCCTTCGACCGTCGCACCGGTCCGTCGGGGACCTGCAAGAGCCTTGGCACTGCGGCCGGCTGCTACTACGGGCTGAAGACTTTCGCCGAGTATCTGTCCACGCTGCCCGTCCCGCCGTCGGCCCCGGGCCAGTTACTCCCTGCTCATCTGGAGGGATACCGGGATACGTATGCGGGGCAACGCACGCTCGCCCAGCGCGTCAACGGGGTCAAACGGGCACTGCGGGCTATGGACGGGGTCGATGATGCCTTCTGCGCGGCCCTTCGCAGTGGTGGCATCAACCGAGACCGCACTGTGAACGATCACGTAATTGGTTCTGGCTGCGATTGCGTGAATCCCCTGGTCGTCGTGCGACTGCGGGAACGTTTCTCGTGGGGATTGCCCAGGTATGGGGGCCGTGGCGATCGAGGATGTGCTGTTTCCCGGGATCGATGTGCGTGTCACCGCGGTGCACGTCAGCGCGGAGAGAGTCGCTGTCGAGGCGTCGTCGTGCGGGTCCCCGCCAGTCTGTCCGGACTGCGGCTGGCGGGGGCGTCGTGTTCACTCTCGGTACGTGCGCCGGGTAGCTGAACGCCCTGTGGTGGGGCGGACGTTGGCGATCTGGCTCAGCGTGCGCCGGTTCTTCTGTGAGCGGGCCTCGTGCCAGCGGCGGACGTTCGTCGAGCAGGTGCCGGATCTGAGCGAGCGGTACCGTCGCAACAGCGTCGGCCTGCGGCGATGGATGGAGACCATCGCAACGTTCCTGGGCGGCCGTCCCGGTGAACGCCTGTGCCGGGTCCTCCAGTTACCCGCCGGCCGTACCCACCTGCTGGGGCTGCTCACGGCCCCGGTGGTGCCCGAACAGGCGCCCCGGGTGCTGGGAGTCGACGAGTTCGCCTTCCGCAAGGGCTGGCGTTACGGCACTGTCCTGGTCGACATTGAGGCGGCCCGGGTGGTGGACGTCCTGCCCGACCGGGACGCGGCGACTTTCACCACCTGGCTGCGCGAACACCCCGGCGCGGAGATCATCTGCAGGGACCGGGCCAGCGCCTACTCCAGCGCCGTGCGCCAAGCAGCGCCAAATGCCCAGGAGATCGCCGACCGCTGGCACTTGCTCAACAACCTCTCCTCCGCGGTCGAGAAGACATGTCACCAGCACCGCTCCTGCCTGCGCAAACAAGCCGAAGCCGACCGCGATGCAGAGCCCCGGCGGATCATCAACCCCCTGCCTCCGCCGACTCTGCCACCCACGAAGATCGCTGTCCGCACCGTCGACCGTTACTCCGACATCCACCGTCTGCTCGGGCAAGGATGCTCCGTCTCCGAGATCTCCCGCCGCCTGCACCTGGACCGCAAGACCGTCCGCCGCTTCCGCGACACCGACCTCGACGAGCTGCTGGCGTCCGCCCGGCACGGGCGCCCCAAAGGCGTGCTGGAGCCGTACACCGCCTACCTGACCGAACGGTTCACCGACGGCGTGACCAGCCCGACCGACCTCTTCCGGGAGATCCGCCAACGCGGCTACCAGGGCAGCGATCTGCCAGTACGCCGCTACGTGGCCGGCCTCAGGACCGGGACCGTCGAACCCGCCCGCGGAGCCGTCCCCAGCCCACGCAAGATCACCACATGGATCATGCTGCCTCGCGGCGCTCTGAAGCCCCGTGAGGAGGAGCAACTCCTGAAAGTACGGCTGGCATGCCCCGACATCACCCGGGCCTGCGACCTCGCCCGCGCCTTCCACGACCTGCTCCAACACCGGCGCGGCCACCAGCTACTGGAGTGGGTACGCCAGGCTGAACACGACGCCCCGAGCCCCATCCTGTCCTTCGCGCAGGGCCTGTGCCTCGACCTCGATGCCGTCACCGCTGGCCTCACTCTCCCGTGGAGCTCGGGCATCGTCGAAGGCCACGTCAATCGCATCAAGACGATCAAGCGGGCCATGTACGGCCGCGCCTCGTTCCGCCTCCTGCGCACCCGCATTCTGCTTCGATCATGACCCCGAATTAACGCAATCACGGTCAGAATCAATCTTCAAAATACGCCATCACCAGGCCGAGCGGCGTGACCTGCCCTTGATTCGCTCCTTCGCCAGATTCCTCCGGCAAGACTTCGACACCGCTGAGACGCCGGCACAAATGCGCCGGCGGCGGGCCGGTCGCTGCTGGAGGCCAGCGGATTCGGGCCTCATCCTCCCGGGGCGGAACCCCTGATCTCGGATGTCCGTCAAAGCGGATCAAGCCCAATCGCGCTCCGGTTAGGCAGTGCCAAGGACGTCTTGGGCACTCTGAATGAAGCGATCTGTAGCGTGACTGAGCCGATCCATGGATGGCGCGAGCAGCGTTTCCATGTCGGATGGCTGAGGGCCGTTCAGTGTTCTTTCCATGTCCAGCATGAGCTGTACCGCTGCGTGAGTCAGAGCAGATGCCACGGCATTGAGGCTTCGAGGGCCCTCCAGGAGGACGGCTGTCTCGTGACGATGCAGCTCAGCAACCATCTTGTTCCTGGTGCGCATGATCGCGTCTGCGGCGGCTGCATCGCCGGCCCCAACGAAGTTCATCGCAGCAATGAGCTGCCATCGCATGTCGATGACGTAATTGAGGAGGACCGCGTAACTAGCTCGCCGTGAATCTCCGAGTCGGTCATGACGCGCTTCGAGGGCTTCGGATTGGGCTTTGACACGTGCGGTCCGTATCGCTCCCCGGCTGGTCACCCAGCTTGCCGATAGTGCTGTCACTGCGGTGAGGACCCCAGTCGCAAGTACAAGGGTGTTGTCGAGCATGCCATGAGTGTGCCGTAAGCATCGGACCACCAGGTGCCGTAGTCATCACGGAATCGCGGCCTGAACCAATTTCGTGATCGCTCACACGCACCCCGACGGTGCTTAGCTACACACCCGAGGAGTTCCGGCAGATCATGGCCGTGGCTCGCCGCGAGGCCCGTGCCACGGCGGCCCGCATCCGCGAGCACCGCCAGCTTCTTGACCAGTGGCGGTCCGGGGCCGTCGACGGCGAGCGTGAAGCGGAACGCTGGAAGCTCGGAGAGGTCCTGGACGGCGTTGAGACCAGTGGGGATGTTCCCCGGCTTCTCTGCCGCAACGGCCACCGCTACCTGCCCCACGATCTGGCCAAGTACTGGAAGATCAACGATCTGATCGCCATGGTCCATCTCACCTGGCGCGAGGCCATGCCGTTCGTCGTTCTGCTGGTCGGTTTGACCGGACAGAACGGCGGCACCATCATCGACGCCCCGGCAGCGGTGCACCGCCCCGACGGCGACGCGGGAGGCACCCCGAACGCCATCGTCGAGTTGGTCAAACCCCGCCGGGGACACCGCAGCCACATGCCGGTCGTCCTGGCCGACCTGCCCGACTGGCTCAGCACCGGCGAGAAGGACGGGGCGCCCGAGGAAGCCGTCAGCACCCGCGATGAACTGCACACACCGCTCGGCGTCTTTCTGTTGGTACGCGAACTGACAGAACCAGCACGGCGGATCACCGGGAGCGACAGACTGCTGGCCGTCCGCGGCCGCAAGGGGTTCCAGGCCGGGCGGCTTCCCGGCGCGGGGACGCTCGGCACCGCGATCGCCCAGTGGAGCAACCGCGCCAGCCTCTCCTCCTCGCCGTCCTCATCCGCGCTGCCGCGCGACGGAGAGGTCAGCCTGCCGCGGATGCGGCTGACCGTCCTCGAACAGCGACAGCAGGCCGTCGCGCACACCGACCAGGTCCTGGCGAACGAGTACTTGGGGCGGGACCGCGGCAACATCACCGCCTATCAGCAGCTCGTCGCGCGGGTTCTCGACGATCAGGTCGTACGGGCCAAGGCCAGCGCGCTGATGCCCGTGCTGGACGCGGCCGATCTGGAGCTCGCCCGCGAGCATCCGGAGAAGGTCGCCGCCCGCTACGGCGTGGATATCCCCGTCCTGAAGCAGATGCTCGCCGGGGACCTGGACACAGTGCTCGGAGCCTGCGTCGACCATCGCGGCGGCCCGCACGCGCCGCAGGGACAACCGTGCCGGGCTTCGTTCATGCGCTGCCTGGACTGCCCATGCGCCCGCGCGACGCCACAGCATCTGACGGTGCAGATCGTCGTCCTCGACGGTCTGGACGCTCATCGCGCTGAGATGCCGCCGGCGCGGTGGGCACAACGGTTCGCGCTCCCGCATACGCAACTGACCGAGCTGATCTCCCGGCATCCGGACGCCGCCGTCACCCGCGCCCGAGCTGCGGCGACCGACACCAACCGCCGCCTGGCCGAGCGGTTCCTGGCCCGAGAGCTGGATCACACATGACCGCCGAGTACGCACGCGCGCTGCCGGCCCTCGCCGAGGATCTTCGCCCCGAGACTCCGGTCCTGCTGAATCGGCCAGTCAGGCCCGGCACGGACACGGCGATCCTGTCGGTGCTCGCCGAGGACCGCTGGGAGCTGACACCTGCTCTGTTCGAGGAACACATCTCGGCGACCAGCCTGAACTTCTCCGCGATCCGCGAGCCTCTGCGGCGGACGGCCAAGACCTACGTGTGGCAGCTCCTGAACTGCCTGGACTCGCCGGCTCTGCGGCGGTTCTCCAACACCCGTTTGTCCGTCCGCACCGTCGTGAGCGGGTTTCCGTCGCTGACCTCCTTCCTGGTCTGGCTGGATGTCCACGGCATCTCCGCGCTGGCCGGCGTCAGCCATGCCGACCTGGACGCCTACCTCACCGATCTGCGGGAGAGCGGTCTGTCCCGCGACACCTTGGGTGAACGGATCATCGCCGTCCGGCGGCTGTGGGCGTGGCGTGAAGTGCTGCCGCCCGGCGACCGGCTCCCGGAGTCTCCGCCCTGGCAAGGAGCGGACGCCAATGAACTGATCGGCCGGAAACGACGCGGCGGAGAGAACCGCACCCCGCGCATTCCGTCGGCGAACATCGACCGACTACTGCTGTGGTCCCTGCGGTTCGTCCACGACTTCGCCGACGACATCCTCGTCGCCCGCGATGAGTACGTCGCCTTGGTGCCCCGCAGTTTCACTGCCCGGCACCGCCACGGCGGTCACCAGGACCCGCGCACTCCCGACGCCTTCCACACCGATCTGGACTCACTCCTGCGACGCATGACCCGTGAGGGCACGGCCCTGCCGGGCAAGCCCGGCCCCGACGGACAGCCGGTCCTCGACCGTCAGCACCTCGCCCGGATCCTGAACTGCCCCACCCACTGGCTGAACCGCAACGCGAACAAGACAGCCCTGGCCGTCAGCGGCCTGCCCCTCGCGGACGCCGCCTACCTGCGTGCCCCGATCCAGGGCCAGTTCGACGGCCGACCCTGGCGACCTCGGCCAATCACCTTCACCGAGGCCCCACATCTGATTCGTCACTTGGCCACAGCCTGCGCGATCATCGTCACCTACCTCTCGGGGGCCAGACCCGGGGAAGTGCTCTCCCTACGGCGCGGCTGCATCCGTCACGACCCCGCCGCCGACCTCTGGCTGATGACGGGCCGCAAGTGGAAGGGCGCCGTCGACGCGAGCGGACAGAAGAAGCCCGAAGGCGAGGAACGCACCGATCCGTGGGTGGTGGTGCGACAGGTCGCCGACGCGGTGTCCGTACTGGAACAGCTGCACGACCGGGATCTGTTGTTCCCCACCACGCTCTTCGACACCCGGCTCACCGACTGGTTCACGGCATGGATCGACGACTACTGCACGCTCACCGGCCGGGACGAACGCGTCCCGCCCGATCCCAGCGGCCGTCAGTACTACCCGGTCCGCTTCAGACGGACCCTGGCCTGGCACATCGTCAGGAAGCCCCGCGGGCTGGTCGCCGGCGCCATTCAGTACGGCCATCTCCACGTCGGAGTAACTCTCGGATACAGCGGGACCTACGCTTCCGGGTTCCCCGACGAGCACGCCTTCGAGACCTGGCTACTACGCCTGGAACAGCTCGCCGACGCCGAGACCCGTCTCCGCGCGGGCGAACACGTCAGCGGACCCGCCGCCCCCGCCTACAACCAGCGCGTCCACCAAGTATCCCGGCAATTCGCCGGACGGGTCCTGACCAGCACCCGCCAGGCCCGAGATCTCCTCGACAATCCGGCACTGCAGATCCACGAAGGGAAGGGCATGACCTGCGTCTTCGACCCGGCGAAGGCCAAGTGCCGACTGGGCGGCACCGAAAGCTCCCGACGGACGCCAGATCTGACCGACTGCCAGCCAGGCTGCCAGAACATCGCCCGCACCGACCGCGACATCACCGTCCTCCAAGGCCAGATCGTCGAGCTGGAAGACCTCGTGGACGATCCACTGAGTCCCGCACCCCGCCAGGAACGCGAGCGGCACGAGCTGGCCCGGCTCATCACGCTCGTTGCGGACCACGACCGCACTCGTCCGGACACACAGTGACGGCGGCCGAGACCGGCGAGCGCGACGCGATCCGAGCAGCCGTCGACCGGCTCCTCGACGGCACCCCACTGCGGTCCACGGGCGAACTCACGATCGTCCAACTCGCCGCTGAGGCGGGCATCAAACGCTGGCTCCTCACCCACAAGCACCGCGACCTCGCCGAGCAGTTTCAGGCCCGAGTCCGCCTCCTCGCCCAGGACCCACCCCCCGTCGCGGCCCTGAAGAAGAAGATCAGCGAGCTGGAGGAAGACAACACACGCCTGAAGGCTGCCGATGCCGAACGGCAGACACTGACCGAGTTCTACGCACACATCGTCAACGAGCTCTCCACCGAACTCGACCGCATCACCGCAGAACGAGATGAACTCCTCGGCAACGTCCACTCCATCTCTCTGGCCCCCAGTCGAAGAGCCCCGAACTGAGCCTTCTCCAACACCCCCTCGGGGACCCTAGAGAGCAAGATCAGCAACACCGTCAAACCAGCGAGAGAACCCAGGACATTGAGGTTCTTGTGCTTGAGCGGGGACAGGCGGGCCACGTCCTTGATCTCGTGGCCCTCGGCGCGGAGCTGGGGGACGGCGGCGTCGATGTACTTCGTCGTCCACAGGATAACTGCGTTCAAAACGTGACTAAGTGACCCTAGTTGATCTTCCATCCCCTGCCTGTATGCCTGGTGGATGGTGCCCTTCTTGCCGTGGCAGATGTCGCGGGCCAGGGTTTGGCGGGACTCCTGGACGGACAGCTGCTTGCCCATCTGGCGGCGGTAGGTGTCGTCGACCGGATCGAGCATCTGCAGCAGGTGCAGGGTCTTGGCGTTCCACAGCCCCGGCTACCCGGCCGCGTCATGGGCGTCCAGGACGTGCTCGATGCGCTCCCACACCCGCAGCGGCCCGCCCTCGCGGACCTGCCGTCCGCCCTGGTCGGGAGTGAGGGTGGCGGCGGAGTTGGTGGTGACATCAACCAGGTGCACGCTGATCTGGCACGACGGGCCGCGCCGGGGTGCGCCACATGACGAGGCCCAAGAGCAGCGTCACGGTCGTCAGCTCGTCACGGTCGGGCCGCTCTCGTGTCCCCTGAAGCTCAGGCGGGAGGAGCGCCCGAGCGAGCGGAGCAGAGCCGCGGCCTGCGAGATTGCCGGACAGATGCAGCCCCGTAGGCAAGGGAACGGCGGGCGCTCGCTGCGCGGAGTTCACGACGCGGTCCATGGTCGTGGCTCCTGCCCCGGAGTGAGGACCGCGAGGAGAAGATTCTGGGGCAGTTCTCCCGGCCCTCCAGTCGTGGCCATCTTGGCCGGCACTGCCCCGGGCAGGGTGCTATTCGGCGCTGTCGGTGTGATAGATCCAGCGGTAGACCGACCTGCCTGACGCGTGTGAGGCGGCCTCGTCGAACGCGTAGTGTTCATAGCCGTTCCTCCACGGCAGCGTCATGCGCGTCTGGTCCTGCACCACGGGGTGGGGCGGCTGTCGGACAAGGTCGGCGGTCCGCCGGAAAGTTGGATCATCGCCCGGTTGGTCATGGTCACCTCCAGAACGGGTGCCGCGCTCACGGGCGCCATGCAGCTCTGTGGGATGCGCGGCGGGCCGGGTTTCGCGGCGAGGGTTGCGGTCGCTGTGTGCTGTTGCCGTAGGGACCGCCTGGGGCGGGACACCGCACCCAGGCGGTCTTGGTAGGTCAGTCCTGAGCAGTGAGAAGGAGGTCCTGGAAGTGGCTGGTGAGTGCGGTCACGGTGGGGTGGTTCCACAGGAGGGTGGCGGGGAGTCTGAGGCCGAGGCTGTGTTCGAGGCGGGTGCGGATCGTGAGCGCTGTCACGGAGTCCAGGCCCATTTCGAGCAGGGGGCGTCGGTGGTCGATGTCTTCGGGTGCCAGTTGGAGAGGTCGGCAGACGTGCTGGCAGACCGTGTCCGTGAGCCAGACATGGAGTTCGTCGGGTGAGAGCTGGCTGAGGTCGGTGGGGTTGTCCGGGTCGGTTGTTTCGGCGTCCGGCTGGAGGCTTGTGGCCGCGGCCAGTTCTGACAGCAGCGGCAGTGGGGCGGTGCCGGTCGGGCTGCCGGTCAGGGGCAGTACGGCGGCGTAGGACACTTGGTGTTGGGCGGCCAGTTCCCAGCAGCGGAAAGCTTCTTGTGCGCTGACGTCTCCGGTGCCGCTGGCGGCCATTTCCTGCTGGAACATGCCGGTCGCGGTGGCGTAGAGGCCCAGGCCCCGCCAGCCGGGCCAGGCCATGGTGAGGCAGTCGTGGTGCCCACCTGCGTTGCGGTAGGCGGCGAAGGTGTCGAGGAACGCGTTGGCGGCGGCGTAGCTGGCCTGGCCGGTATTGCGGATCAGTTGGCCGGTGGAGGAGAACAGGACGAAGAAGTCCAGGGTGCCGGGAGGGAACAGCTCGTGGAGGGTGAGTGCCCCGTCGACTTTCGGTTTCAGCACGGTGCGCAGTGAGGAGCGGCTGAGCCGGGAGATGAGGTGGTTTTCGCTGACACCCGCGAGGTGCACGACGCCGCGGATCGCGGGCAGGTCCTTCAGTGCGTCGGCCAGGGCGTGTTCGGTGGCCTGGCGGTCGGCGATGTGGGCGGTGAGGAGGCGGACGGTGGCACCCATGGCTTCGAGTTCGTGTACGGCGGTGATCCGTTGCCGTACTGCCTCGTCCTCGGCGGTGTCCCACTGGGAACGTGGCGGCATCGGGGTGCGGTTGAGCAGGATGAGTCGTCGTGCTCCGCGCTGGGCGAGGTAGCGGGCGGCTTCCCTGCCCACCCCGCCGAGGCCGCCGGTGATCAGGTAGGTGGCGTCGGGTCGGCAAGCGTTCCACGGGGCTGTGCCCCCCTCCAGGGGCGCCAGCCGGGCAACGTCGGCTGTGTTCCGTGCCAGCGCGAAGACGTCTTCCACGTACGGGTGCGCGAGCGCGGAGAGCAAGGTGGTGCCCAACGGAGGGTCGTCCGGGTTGAGATCGAGGATTCCGCCCCACACTTCAGGGTGCTCGCCGGCGGCCGCGCGGCCCGCGCCCCACAGCGGGGCCTGGGCGAGGGCCGTCGCGCCGGAGCCGGTACGTACGTTTCCGGTGACGCACCACAGCCGTGGCTGCTGGTGGGGCGGCAGGGCGGCCAGGTGGCGCACGCTCTCCAGCAGGGCCCAGGTGTTGGCTTCGACGCGGTCGGCGATGTCGGCCGCGTCCTCGCTGGCGGGTTGCGGCACCAGCAGCACGGCGGTGTCGGGGGTGAGGAGTTCGGGGCGGGCCTGGAGTTTGTCGATGCCGGCTACGACCGTGAACGGCGTGTCCTGGGCGTCGAGCGCGGTCCGCAGGCTGTCCGTGAGAGGGCTGCTGCCCCGGTGGCCGTTGCCGGGGGCGAGCACGACGATCTTCTGGGTTGCGGTAGGGGTGTCGGGCTGCTGCCAGGGGCGCCAGGCGAGGCGGTGCGTGATGCGCTCTGGCTGGGCCGGGTGCTGCGCGGCCGGTCCGTGGGCTTCGAGGACGCCGAAGTACAGGCCGGTGACCTCGATCGCGGGCTGGCCGGCGGCGTCGGTGACATGGATGTCGATGGTGCTGGCCTGATGGTCGATGCGGGCTCGCACCGTGAAGTCGGTGGGCGGCTCCCCGTGGACCGCGAGCCGCTGGATCCGGGTCGGCATGCGATGCGCGCTGTCGCCCAATAGCAGCAGCGATGTGACGGTCATGGCCGCGTCCAGGGCAGGCGCCCAGTCGGTAGCGGCGTCGGCGCTCTGCGGGGGCACGCTCATGCGCGCCATCACGCGATCAGGTCCGCGGCGCAGCTCACCGGCGTCCCAGGGGAAACCGAATCCCTCCACGCCCAATGGGCTGAGCAGCTGCAGGAGTTGAGTACCGTCGAGGGCCTCGTCACAGCTGCCGTCGCCGTCCTCGGCGACCGTCGCGGTGGAACCGTCGGAGCTGTCGGCGTCGTCGAACCGCGCGGTCGTGTGCGTGAGCCAACTCGAGTGTGTCGCCCCGGACGTGTCCTCGGGGCTCTCGGGCGCCAGGCACGAAAGCAGGGACAGGCCGTCGTCGCGCAGCACGATCTGCACGTCGCGTCGGGGCGCGACCGGCAGAGGGGTGCGCAGCGCGATGCTGCTGAGGACGGCGGGTTGCCCGATGTGCCGGGCTGCGGCGAGGAAGCTGTTGACGAGGACGGCCGCGGGGACGATATCGACGCCGTGGACGCGGTGTTCGTTCGGGTAGGGGCGGCGGTCCGCGTCGAGGGTGGTTTGCCACAGCCACTGCGTTGCGGAGCCGGCGACGGGTGTCGCGGTGCCGAGCAGGCTGTGCGTGTCCGGGGCGTGGCCTCCGCGACGGATCGGTGTGTCGGCCCAGTAGGGCCGGTGCTGCCAGGTGGTGGTGGGCAGCTGCGCGACGAGAGAGCCCTCATAGCGCGGATGGCCCCAGTCGATCAGAGCGCCCGCGCAGTGCAGGGCGGCGAGCGAGGTGAGGATCTGGTGCTGTCCTCCGGCCTGGCGTCGCAGGGTGGAGACCACCGCGGTCTCCTCGGGCGGCGCGAACTCGCCGAGGATCTCCAGGACGGAATGGCTGACGATGGGGTGGCTGGAGATCTCCAGGAAGACGCGGTGTCCGTCCTGGGCGGAGGCGCGTACCGCGTCGGTGAAGTGGACGGGGTTGCGCAGGTTGGCTTGCCAGTAGGCGGCTTCCCGCGGGGCGCTCGTGCGGGGATCGTCAAGGGCCGTGCTGTACAGGGGGATCTTCGGCGGGTGGACGGTCAGGTCTGCTGCCGCGTCCGCGATCGCCGGCAGCAGCGGATCCATGTGGGAGCTGTGCGAGGCGACGGTGCTGTTGACCGGGCGGACGAACAGTCCCTCGGCTTGCCAGGTGGCGCACAGCTCGTTCACCGCGTCGGTGTCGCCGCTGATGACGGTGGACTCGGCGGAGGCGTAGACCGCGATCGTCACATCAACGCGCCCGGCCAGCCGCTGTGCCACCTCGTCCGGTGGGGCGCCGACGAGAGCCATGGCGCCGTGCCCTTCGGCGGCGCGCATGAGGCGGGCCCGGCGGCAGGCCAGGCGTGCTCCGTCCTCCAGACTGAAGACACCCGCGGCCACAGAGGCGGCGATCTCGCCCAGCGAGTGGCCGACGACCGCGGCCGGTTCGATGCCGTGCGCACGCCACGTGGCGGCGAGCGCCACGTGCATGAGGAACGACAGCGACTGGATACGGTCGATGCCCTCCAGCGTGTGCTGCGCCAGCGCATCGCGTGGGGCGAAGCCGAGCTCGTCGACGAACACCGGCGTCACCGCGTCCACGACCTGAGCGAAGGCAGGTTCGGTGGCGTCGAGTTCACGGCCCATGCCCGCCCATTGAGCGCCCTGGCCGGAGAACACCCACACCAGTCGTGCCGACGGGGACAAGGCACGGCCGCATCCCTCACCTGCTGCGATGGCCCGCAACCGTCGGTCGAGTTCCTCGTGTGTGCCAGCCACCGCCGCGGCACGCCAGGGCAGATGCGAGCGGCGCACGGCCAGGGTGTGCGCCACCGCACCGAGTTCGGCATCGGGCGTCCGCGTGAGCCAGTCAGCCAGACGGACAGCGTTGGCCTGCACGCCCTGCGCCGACATCGAGGAGAGCGGGAACACCCACGGCACCTGACCGGTGCTGGCGTACTGTGGCCGCCCCGCCTCCGGCGGCCGCACGTGCTGTCCGGGGGCTTCTTCCAGGAGTACGTGGCCGATGGTGCCGCCCGCGCCGAAGCTGGAGACCGCGGCACGTCGCGGCCCGTCATGCTGCGGCCATTCGGTGGCCTCGTGCACCACTCGCAGACCGCTGCCGTCCCAGTCGACCGCCGGATTGAGCTGACCGGAGAAGGACTCCATCGCCGGAATCAGGCCCGCCCGCAGGCAGAGCACCGCCTTGATCAGGCCGGCCACACCGGAACTGCCCTCCAGGTGACCGATGTTGGACTTCAACGACCCGATCAGGCAGGGATTTCCGGCCTCCCGTCCCGCGCCGATCACCTCGGCAAGGGCAGTCGCCTCGATCGGATCACCGACGGCAGTGCCCGTGCCGTGCGCCTCCAGGTAGTCGACCGTCGCCGGATCAACTCCGGCACCTCGGTAGAGCCTGCGCAGCATCCGGGCCTGGGCGCTGCTGCTGGGAGCCATAATGCCGTTGGTCCAGCCGTCCTGGGCGACGATGCTGCCCGCGATCACGGCGAGCACCGAGTCGCCCGCCGTGACGGCATCGGCCAGGCGCTTGAGCACCACGACGGCGACACCCTCCCCACGGCCGTATCCGTCGGCCTGCGCATCGAACGGCTTGCTCACCCCGTCGGGAGAGGTCGTCCCGGACGCGGTCAGCCCGAGCAACGGGGCCGGCCCCGTCATCAGATGCGTACCGCCGGCCAGCGCCAGAGGGACATCGCCGGTACGCAGGCTCTGCACCGCCAGATGGATCGCGGACAGGCTGGAGGAGCAGGCGGTGTCCACCGCCATGCTCGGCCCGTGCAGGTCGTACAGGTGCGAAACGCGATTGGGGATCGCGTAGTGGTGGCTCCCGGTGATCGTCATCGCCTCGACGTTCGGCAGGTCCTCCAGCAGGCGCCGCCCGTAATCACTGGCCGCAGTCCCGATGAACACCCCCGCGTCGCTGCCGGCGATGCTGCGCGGCGGCACACCCGCGCGTTCCAGTGCCTCCCACACCACCTCCAGCAGAAGGCGCTGCTGCGGGTCCATCACATGCGCCTCGCGCGGCGAGATCCCGAAGAAGTTCGCATCGAATCCCTCGATGTCCTCCAGGAACGATCCACGCTGCACCGCCGAGCGGAGCAGCGCCTCCAGTTCAGGACTGGACGAGACATAGGGCTCCCAACGCTTGCGGGGAACGACACCGACATGGCGCTCGCCCGCCATGAGGAACTCCCAGAGACCCTCCGGTGAATCGAGAGCCGGGGGAAAACGGAGCCCCATGCCGATCACCGCGACCGGCTGCATGTAGGCCCCTACGTCTGATGTGGGTTCAGCTGTCGCGCGTGCCGCGCTGGATTCAGGCATACCCTCCACGACAGCCGAGCAGCACCGCGTTGAGAAGGGCGCAGCTATCAGCGCGTGAAGACACGTATCCATCTGGTCGTGCGCCCGGCACAGGTCAGCCAGGTCGTCTCACCCTGCGTCTCAAGTTGGCGCCGGAGCGCACCAGCGTCGCGAAGTTCCGGTGATTCTCACAAACGAACGACCCTTTACCCGAACAAGATCAATTACCGGCGGCCGAAGATCGCCAATGGGCTGATTCGCTCGCAGAACTTGTTCGCACTCAAACAGGCGAAGAGAGGGTTCCGAGACATGCGTTGTGCGAAGATCCGGGGTCATGACGGACCCTCAAGAGCCTTCCCCGGCCACCGCGTCGGAAGCTGATCTCGTCGAGGGGTCCCAGTAGTTCTCGCCGAGAATCCAACGGAGTTGCTTCTGGAGCGAGACCGCGCGGGTTGCGGCGTGCGCATGAACATGTCTGTGGTGCTGTCGCGCCTGCGGGACCGACGCCAGTTCATCGGGCATGTTTTTGATCGTGGAAGATCCGTTCGACCGTGCGGCGGTCGTGGCCGCTTCAGCGCAGCGCCGTGGCCCGGTTCAGGACGGCGGCGGCGGGCTTGTGCCGGGAGTGGGGGACGAGACGTTGACGCAGGGCGTGCAGGTGGCGGGTGGCGCGGGCAGAATCGAGGTGGGGGTAGTGGTCGAGGAAGGCCGACCAGTGGGTGAGGGCGGCCTCGAGGTGGCCGCGGGCCAGGAGGGTTTCGGCGAGGCGGGCGTGGGTGAGGGTGACCGCGTGGCGTTCGGCTCCGGTGCGCAGGCGCAGTGAGGCGGTGTAGGCGCCGATCGCGCCCGGCAGGTCGCCGAGGGCGGTGAGGGTCTGGGCGCGCTGGTAGTGCAGGGCCGCCAGGGGGTACGCGGTGAACGGGCCGGGGCTGCTGTCGGCCTGTTCGTGGAGACGCTCGGCGGTGGCCAACGCGGTCAGTGCGGCGTGCCGGTCGTGGCGGGCGGCGGCGACCGCGAGGTGGGCCTGGGCGTAGGCGCGGGCGATGCGTGGGGCGCCGCCGCGGGCGGCCTCGGCAGCCCGTTCGGACAGGTGCCAGACGGCAGGGGTGTGGTGGCCCAGGTCGCTTGCATGGGTGGCCATCGACCGCAGAGTGATCGCGAAGACGGCCCTATCACCTGCATCGGTGGCCAGGCGAGCCGCACAGTGGTGGTAGCGCTGGGCCAGCGCGTCGGCGCCGTCGTCCGCGGTCATCGTGCCAAGCAGCAGGGTCAGGCGGGCCGTACTGGCGAGCAGTTGGCGGCGGACGGGTTCAGGGGCGGAGCTGTGCAGCCATCCGGTGACGGGGTGGGTGAGGTAGGCGGCCAGGGCGGTGCGGACGTGGCCGCCGCCGTGGGCCTGGGCCGCGTCCGCGAAGCGGCGGGCCATCGCGTCCATCTGCTCGATCCGGGCCGGTATCGGGGCCGTCTCATCAGCACGAGGGCGGGGCTGCCCGGCCAGAGGGGGCAGGCCGGGCAAGGCGAGGGCGGCGAGGCTGTAGACGCCGGTCGTGAGCAAGCGGCGCCGGGCCGGATCGAACTCGGCCCGCACCAGAGCGGAGAGAGTACGCACCGCATCAGCATCCCAGGACCGCTCCAACTCCGTAGCCAGAAACGGAATATCACCCTCCGGAACTCCTGAAAGCCCCGCCTCGGCGGGGGTGACCGGTCTGCCGAGGCGCCGGGAGAGCGCTTCGAGCAGGTAGGCGGGAGCGGGTGGGCGGGGGCGGGTGCCGGACAGCCAGCGCGAGATCGACGACTGCCCGCACACCAGCTGCTGCCCGTGCTCGGCGGCCACCCTGCGCACCGCCGCAGCCAGTTGGACCTCACTCAGGGCGGCTTCGCCCATCAGCCGCCGCAATGCGCTGTTCGGAGCCCGTGCCACGATGCCGCACTCCCTCTCTTCCGGCTTGCCACGCCTGCCCGTCACGCTCTCCGACATCGCGGGGCGTTCACAAGGGCGCAAGGTTGCATGCTGTGCATGGCATTGCCCGCCTGGGCCCTCTGTGCGGGGCGCTCGAGTGGCGGTGCACTGGTCAAGTACCCCGCTACTCAAGGTTGGGAAGCTAGTCGTTGCGGGACCGCCCGCACGGGACCCCTGGGAAGGAGGCGACGAGTATTCCTCGGAGGATGAGCCCGTTCCCACCCCCTCCGCACATTTATAGAGGCGGGCTGCCTGATCGCGGTAGCTAAGAAATAGTTGACAGAGGAATTGTCGACCTCGGGGAGATTGAGATGAAGTCCGTCTTGATGCTGATGAATTCAATGGGGCGCTCTTTCGAGGAGAACCCCCTGCTGAAATGGCTCAGGGAGAGCGAATCTGACGTTGAGAGGAAGCTCTGGCTCGGTATCTTTTCCGCCCCCTTTGTCATGCACTTCTCCGACCTGAATCGCTACCACATCAGTTATGGCGATGAAGCGGCCGGGGACCGGCACCGCACCGTACTCAACCAGCATGCCGCGGAAGATATGACTCACTCCGAGCTGTTCGTGAAGGATTTTTCGACCTTGGGATGGGAGCAGCACTTCGGATCGTCTCCGCGACTGATGGACTTCCTCTACACACACCCCGACCTTGCCCAATTGCGTGCAGCGATCGCCGAACTCACCTCACTCGTCATCCACAGTCAAGATCCAGCCGCGCGGTTCGCTGTGGTCGAGGCCATCGAAGCATCTGGTAACGGGCTGTTCCGGCACACGGCACCCTTGGCCCTCGAGTACCGCAAACGCACAGGCAAGGAACTCGTCTTCTGGGGAGACCACCATTTGACGCTGGAGAACGGCCACACAATGACCAGTGACGAAGAGGCGTTTGCCGGACTACGCTTGGACAAGCAGCGCCGCGCCCAAGTCACGACCGCCGCCACGGAAACTTTCAGGATCCTCGATGACCTGGGGTACGAGATGATGCGGCTGGTGCAGGATGCTGTTGAGCGGACTGGTCTACCGGATATCTCGACCGCCCACGACACGTCACCGAAAGACTCCAAGGCCGCCACGCTGACAAAAGCGCATCCGTGGTGTCAGAGTTCTACGCTCCACCCGTCGCACGGTCCAACCGCACAAGCCCTCGCTGAGCTTGTGGCGTCGGCCGAACGTTCCGCGCTCACCTTGCATCTGCGCGAAGCCGCCCACAGCGCAAGTTTCGCCGCGTTGCGTCGGTTCATGCCGGCTCTTGCCCTCGACGTCTGCGCCCGGCGTACGCTGTATGACCACACGCTGCCCTTCCGTCGTCCGTTGGATCATGCTCAGCGGAGGGTCGGCACGCTGGCTCGGCTTATCGGCCCGTCGACAGCCTCGCTGTTCACTGACTGGCAGAACCTCGACATGGACGGTCACTTGCAGTGGAGCGCGACGGACTGCCTGCGTTACCTATTCCTGGAACCAGGTACAGAGCCGGTGAGGGCACTACACGCCACGCTGACGCGGCACTTCACAGCAGACGACATCAACGTTCGGCTCTGGGCCGCTGCCGCGGCTTCCGCATTGAGTATTGCCTTCAACAATGCCCTCGCTGGACTTGGACGTGCTGTGCAAGACGCCGAAGGGCTGTCCCTGCCGTTCCTCAGTGCTCCCGATCTCTCAGCGTGGCCGGTTGACGGGGCATACAACCTTCTGGAACCCGCTGGTGGCCCCTCAACCGAACGGGCAACGGCCGCAGTTCGGAGCATCGCTGAGGCTCTTCAGCAACGAGACGACGTGCTGTTCCGATACTGCCTCGATGCTCCAGCACTTGGCCACTGAGAAGGCAACTACAAGCCGATGTCGCACCGATGGAACGTACCGGGCGAGCGAGGCCCCTGGTGGCTGCCCCCCATTACCCCCCGGGCCGGGTGGTCAGCAGCACTTGGATATGACGGACGAGGAGTGACCGACGGTGCGACATCGCTGTTGCACACCGCGCCGGACTGCGGGGATGGACGCCGTCTGGCCAGTGATCGAGGCCCTGATCGTCGGTGATCCGCCCATCTCGGCTTCGGTCGGGAGGCGGTGATGAGGCAGCAAGCCAATCACCATGCGTCGCTGTTGGGCGGGCATGTCTCCCAGCAGCTTCGACGCCTGCTGCAAATCGCCGACGTCGGTGGTCACAGCCATACCTATCGGCGCATGGTGGAGGAACTGCTGGGCCCGGCGGCCCGGCGGCCGCTATCTTCTGGTGCTCCCTCAGGCTCGTTCGTCTCCGACGACCACACACCTGTGGAGTTCTCGCTCTCGTTTTCTCCGGACGCGGCTCCGTTGTTGCGGGTGCTGGTGGAACCCGGCTGTCAGGCGACTACCTGGGCGGGCAGTGGGCGGGCGGGGCTGTGTGCGCTGGAACGGGCAACCAGTGCGTGGGGGGTACGGCTGGACCAGTTGGACCTTCTGAACGATCTGTTTCTTCCGCCAGCGGCGCAGGGGCCCTTCGCATTGTGGTGTGCGGCGGAGCTGCGGCCTAGCGGCCATCCAGGATTTAAGGTCTACCTCAACCCCTTGGCCCATGGGCCGATGCGAGCGGCCGAGGTCGTCGAGGATGCGCTGGCCCGGCTGGGGTTCAGCGAGGCTTACCCGACGGCGCGTCAGCATGCGGCACTCGGCTCTACCAAGGGGGAAGATTTCCTCTTCTTCGCGCTCGATGTGGGCCAATGGGGTGATCCGCGAGTGAAGGTCTACCAACGGCACCCCAACGCCACACTCGACGATATTATCGATGCCGCGCGGCTCATGCCGGGCCCCCACCCCGAGGCCATAGCTACCTTTTGCTACCAGGCCGCTGGCGTGGACCGGTTCGACCGACTGCCCGTCATTTCCTGCTACTCCTACACGGCAGCCGATAGCCGCCTGCCCAGCGCTTACACCGTCCACGTGCCGGTGCGCGCCTATCTGTCCGACGACCAGATAGTTCGCAATCGTGCTGTGCAGATGTTACAGGACTACGGCATGCGCCACGGCGTCCTGGACCGGGCACTGACGGCCCTGGTGACACGGCGGCTGTCCGACGGCGTCGGTCTCATCCCGTATTTCAGCCTGGTGCATCCTCGGCGCGGGCCCGCCCGGATCACCAGCTACCTCTCCTCCGAGGCGTACCAAGTGGCGCCCCAGCAGCGCACGCCCTTCGCCGCCGCAGCGGACCGTGTCCCCGAGCCTCGGACGTCGTCGTGAGTGGCTGTGACGTTGTTTGCCAGCATCAGCGCCGGAACCGGTGGCCGCGGGGTGGTGCCCGACAGCCAGCGCGAGACCATCGACCGGTCGCATGCCAGTTGCTGCCCGTGTTCAGCGGCCACCTGCCCAGGGCTGCGGCGAGTTGGGCGCCGCTCCAGTCTGCCTCCGCCAGCAGGGCCCGCAGGCGGGTGTTCTCCTCCCCGGTTTCCGGTCAACCGGACCGTCCCCGCCAGCTTTTCACAAGCGCGCAATGTTGCATCGGTTGCAGCGCATTCACTGCCCCGGCCCCCTGTGCGGTCCGGGGCCGGGGCGGTGCACTGGTTGTACCCGGCGACCGGCTGCCTGCAACTACGGGCGGGGGCGCTGGGTTCGCAATCGGCCACGCCTGCCCTGGACCCCGGCGAAGGAAGAGCCCGATGACTGCCCCACCAGATACCGTGCCCCGCTTAGCCGATCTGGCCGATATGGCTGATCCGGAGGCGCTGCGGGATGTACCGGCCGGAGAACTCCCTGCTCTGGCCGGGCAGATCAGGGAGTTCCTGATTGAGAAGGCGTGCGCGGCAGGCGGGCATCTGGGGCCGAATCTGGGCGTGGTGGAGCTGACCCTGGCTCTGCACCGGGTCTTCGACTCGCCCTGTGACGCGCTGGTCTTCGATACCGGCCATCAGGCGTACGTACACAAGCTGATCACCGGGCGCGGTAAGGATTTCGACACGCTGCGGCAAGCAGGTGGCCTGTCCGGCTACCCGTCGCGGGGCGAGTTGGTGCACGACCTGGTGGAGAACTCGCATGCCTCCACCGCCCTGTCGTACGCCGACGGCCTGGCCAAGGCACGCGCCCTGAACGACCAGAGGGAGCGGGCGGTGGTCGCCGTCATCGGCGACGGCGCGATGACCGGCGGCATGGCGTGGGAAGCCCTGACCAACATCGGCGGTGCGCCCAAGCAGCCGGTGATCGTGGTGCTCAACGACAACGGCCGCTCCTACGCCCCCACCGCCGGGGCCCTGGCCCATCACCTCGCGGCCCTGATACAGGGCGGGGGCGCTGAGGCGTGCCAGAACCTGTTCACCGAGCTTGGCTTCACCTACTTCGGGCCCGTCGACGGGCACAACACCAGCGAACTCGAAGCCGTGCTGCGGCGGGCGCGCGCCATAGGCCGCCCTGTGGTGGTGCATGTGATGACCGTCAAGGGCAAGGGCTACCCCCCGGCCGAGCAGGATGAGGCGGACTGCCTGCACGCCGTGGGGACCGTCGACACCGCCACAGGCCGCCCGGTCGTCACCACTTCCGGCGCGGAGTCCTGGACGAGCGTATTCGGCCAAGCCTTGGTGGAGGTGGCGGCCGAGATCGAGGACGTCGTCGCGATCACAGCGGCGATGCTGCGGCCCGCCGGCCTCAACCCCATGTCCCAGAAATGCCCGGAGAGGGTGTTCGACGTCGGCATCGCCGAACAGCATGCCGTCATCAGTGCGGCCGGCCTGGCGATGGGCGGCTTCCACCCCGTCGTCGCGATCTACGCCACCTTCCTCAACCGGGCCGTCGACCAAGTCCTGATGGACGTGGCTCTGCACCGGCTGCCAGTGACCTTTGTCCTGGACCGGGCGGGCCTCACCGGCCCCGACGGGCCGTGTCATCACGGCATGTGGGACCTGTCCCTGCTCCCCGTGGTGCCGGGCCTGCGGATCGCCGCCCCGCGCGATCCGGCCCGGCTCCGGAGCCTGCTGCGATCAGCGGTGGACACACACGACGGGCCCACCCTGCTGCGCCTGCCCAAAGCCCCCGCCGGAAACGACATCGAAGCAGTCGCCTGCATCGACGGCCTCGATATCCTGCACCGCAGCCCCGGCCGCCCTCTGGACGTCCTCCTGGTGCCGGTGGGCCCGATGGCCCAGGCCGCCCTCGAGGCAAACGAGGACTACGACATCCTGCTGATCGGCCACGAGGGCCACGAGGAAGTCATCGACACGTCGGGTGAGGCGCCGGACCACATCACCCTGGTCGACGGCCCGGGTGACGTCGCCAATGTCGAGGTCAGGGACGAGTCGAAGGTCGTCTGGCTGTCCCAGACCACCCTCTCCGTCGACGAGACAATGGAGACGGTCAACGCCCTCAAGGAGAAGTTCCCGCAGCTCATCTCGCCGCCCAGCGACGACATCTGCTACGCCACCCAGAACCGGCAGATCGCCGTCAAGCAGATCGGCGCCGAGTCCGACCTGGTCATCGTGGTCGGCTCCAAGAACTCCTCGAACTCGGTCCGGCTCGTCGAGGTCGCGCATAGTGCCGGTGCCCCGGCCGCCCGCCTTGTGGATACCGCCGACCAAATCGACGAAGCCGGGTTGGAGGACGTCTCCACCGTTGGTGTCACCTCTGGCGCATCCGTCCCCGAGGTCCTGGCGGACGGCGTACTTCAGTGGCTGGCCGCCCGCGGCTACGAGGACGTGGAGACGGTCAAGACCGCCGACGAGTCCATCACCTTCTCGCTTCCCAAGGACCTCCGCCGCTCCCGCGAAGCCGACCTCGGCATGTCCTACAAGGGAAAAGCCATCAGGATCATCCCGGAGGAACCTGTGGGGGTGGCCGAGGAAGATAATCCCGTCCAGAACAGGAAGAGCCGCTAATGACGAATCCGCTCACCGGACCTCTGGCGGGATTCTTGACGCGGGCGCGGGAAGCGAATACTTCGGCACCGCGAGAAGTTGCCACCGAAAAACGTGTGTCAGTAGGTAAACAACCGGAGCCGCAGAGTGATTTTAGAGACGCGCACACCTATTCGGTGCATGTATCATCGAACTCGCGAAGCCCCGCCGGGCCGGTGGAAGCACCCAATCCGGTGGTACCCGAATGGCGCCGACCCGTTCGCCGTCTCTGGTTCGAAATCTGTTTGAGTTGGCGATTCATCGGCGGGGATGCCTCCTCCATGCTCCTGCCGCCCATGCTCTTCACCAGTGCGGCATGGCGCAGTCTCGGTGGGGATTGGAAAGATCTGCTGGAATCGGAAGGTGCTGCGCTGGGCTATTTCTGGCTGGCCCTCTATCTGTTCTGCATTTCCAATCAAACTACAGGGATCGCGGAAGACAGTCTGAACAAACCTCACCGCCCTCTGGTCACAGGAAAAATCTCCTTGCGAGGCGCATTCCTGCGCTGGTGGTGCGTTTTCGCTCTGTATATGGCCCTAGGTGTCTTACTGGGAATCCCCGAGTGGACGGCGCTGTGGGCCGCCATGACCGTTCTCTATAACCATCTGGGATGGGCGAGGCGTTGGTATGGAAAGAACCTCTGCATCGCAATCGCTACCTTCGCCCAGCTTGCAGCCGCGTGGGAGATTTCTGGCCCGCTCACCAAGAGTGGATGGAGGGTAATCGCAGCCATCATCTTCCTGTTCAACTTGGTGATGTCGGTGCAAGACTTGCGCGACATCGCCGGCGATTTCGAGAATAACCGGCGAACTCTCCCCATGGTTATTGGGCAGTGGCCTACTCGGATCTTCGCAGCGATCGGCTTGTCCATCCTTCCGGTGGCCGTCCACTACTGGATCTTCGGCGGAACTTCAGATATTTCACTCAGCCTGAGAGCATACGAGGGCTTGCTGGCCGCAGTCAGTTGGATCGCGGCGGCACGCGTCCTGCTATACCGCGACCCAGCTAGCGATCACCGGACGTACCTGCTCTACACCACGTGGTATTGCCTGCTCGTAACGAGCAGCATTGCCGTTCCTCCATGAAATCCCAGAGGGCTGGCAGGGAGGTGGTGAAGGTGCTGGCTGCTCATTGGCCGCCCGATGCCAAGACGCCTCCTTAGCGCGCGATGAAGATGCCAGCCAAGGGGCCTCGCTGGATTCTGACCCCATCGTCGATCAGCTCATTTTCGGAGCAAAACCTAGGAGAAACGAGGAGATAGAGGGATGCCTTCCTCCGTACAGCCCGCCAGGAACAAGTCATCCACAGCGACGGCCCGCGCTGACCACGGCCCGCAGAGGGAACACGCGGTAGTCCTGGGGGCGGGGGTGGCGGGCCTGTGTGCTGCTCGAGTCCTGGCCGATCACTTCCAGCACGTCACCGTGATCGAACGCGACCCGCCTGCCGCGGGCGACCATACCCGCAAAGGCGTGCCCCAAGGCACCCACCTGCACGGGCTCGCCCTGCGCGGCGCGGAAGTCTTCGAGGAACTCTTCCCCGGTCTCCTGACCGAGCTGACCGATGCCGGCGCCACACCCGCGCAGGCACTGACCCAGATGCGCGTCATCTTCTTCGGCCATCTTCTTCGGCAAGTGCCCACCGGGTCCCACTTCGTGATGGCAAGCCGCCCGTTCCTGGAGAACCGTCTTCACGCCAGGGTCTCGGCCCTGCCTCACGTCACGCTGCTCGACCGGCACGAAGCCACCCGCCTGCTGTCGCACGGTGGCACGGTCAACGGTGTCCAGGTGGTATCCACAGCCCCGGACGCGACCGCCCGCAGCATCGAGGCGGATCTCGTGGTGGACGCACTGGGCCGCTCGGGCCGGGGCGCCGCATGGCTGATGGCCCTCGGCTACACGAGGCCGACCGAGGACCGTGTGCGCGTAGACGTCAGATATGCGAGCTGCCGCTACCGACTGCCTCCCGACTGCCTGGGCACCGACCGCGGCGTGGCCGTCGGCGCCACCATCGCACGCCCCCGCGGCCTCGCCTTCTTTGCCCAGGAAAATGGCATCTGGGCGCTTTCCCTCTTCGGGTACGGCACAGCCCATCACCCGCCCACCTCGCCCGAGGAATTCCTCGCCCGCACACAGGAACTGGCGCCCGGCGACGTCTGGGAAGCACTGCGAAACGCCCAACCAGTCGGCCCCATCACCACCTTCGGCTACCCGGCAGTCATCCGGCGCCGCTACCACCAACTCCGTCGACTGCCCGACGGACTGCTATCCATCGGCGACGCGGTCTGCAGCCTCAACCCGATCTACGGCACCGGAATGACCGTGGCGGCCATGGAAGCCCTAGCGCTGCGCGACTGCCTACGCTACGGGACGGGAGACCTGCCGCGAAGGTACTACCGAGCCACCGGCAAAGCCATACGGATTCCCTGGGCCATCACCATGCTCGCGGACTCCACTCTGCCCCAAGTCCCCACAGGGCATCGGCTGACCAAACGTGCAATCGCCACCTGCCTCGAGGCAGTCCTCAAGGCCGCAGCAGCCGACCCTAGGGTCGCAGCCACGCTCTGGGGCATCATCAGCCTTACCACCTCACCCACCAAGCTCCTGCGCCGTCACGTGTTCCGCTCCATCTACCGGAACAGGTGGCAGAGTCCAGAGACCAGACAGGCCTCTGCTGAAGACCCGTTCCCCTCACGGGGGCGATCGTGATCCCCGGTGCAGGAACAGGTCAACACGGTCGGGCCGGGCTGGCGGATCGGGAACACCAGCACGAAGAGCACCCCTGCTCGGCGGCCTGGTCGAGCAGGGCTGTGCCGACGGCGTTGTCGTGGGCGGACGCGGCCAGCACCACGACGCCGACGATCAGCTCCAACACGTCGACGGCCAGCCCCGCTTGCGGTCGAGACCTTCTTGTTGGCGTCCAGTCCCGTCGTGGTCTTCGGGACACCGGCAGCCGCGCGGACGGACTGGGTGTCGATGATCACGAGGGACGGGTCCGCTAATCGCCGGGCCGACACCTCATCAGATCGGTGAAGCACCAAATTTACGATTGAGCGATCACGAACCGAGGAAGATCGGACCTAACGTCCACTGAACACGGCACCGGTCCCGCCGCCGGTCGTAGCAGCGCTGCGCGACCGGGGACAGGCCGCAGTGAAACGGACGGGGTGAGCTGCCCACCGAGTACACGCCACCCTTTCAAGGCAGGCAAGCAGAAGAACCTCCGAGGAGAAGAAATCGACCGGAAGTTGCTGGACACCGTGGTGTGGCCGGTGTGGGACATCCCCTTCCCACACCGGCAGAACCCGGTCGTGAACCAAGTCAAGGCAGCACACATGGCCTGGCTGGACCAATTCGGCCTGCTGCCCACGGAGGAAGCCCGGAAGCAGTACCTCAAGACCTGCAATATGGAGGGCAACGCCGTGTTCTAGCCCACCGCGTCGCTGGACGACCCTGCCGCCAGGCAGGCTTGGACGAGACGGGGCATGCTCGAGGCCAACTCCTGGGCCTGCTCCCACGCCTCGTGCGCTCTCTTCACAGCCTCGCGGTGCTCTTCGAGGCGACGGGGCAGTGCCGCTACGTATTGACTATCTGTCATACTCATTGAACGCTGGAACACTGCTGGAGATGCGGGTCAGCACCCTCTATCACTGGGCGGACGTTCGTCGTGCACCCAGCGGGTCCGAGGCGGCCTGGGTCCGCTCCGAGAAGAGGGAGCTCGCGTACCCATGCTGATTGACGTGGCCGGAGCAACTGTCAAGCGTTGTGGATCGGTGTGATCAGGTAGTTGGTTCTACAGGCATGCACGGTAGGCGGGTTGGCCGACAGGGACGAGCTGGCTATAGCGGCCGCTACGACGGCTCCAGTGGGGGAAACCGCCGATGGCGTCACACATGCCGTTCACGAGGCTGCGCGTGCAAGACTGTTCGCTCGACGAGAGATGGGCACAGGCAGCGGCGAGGCGTTCCTGGCCCTGAGTGAAGTCCTGGCACCACTGCTGGATGTTTGCTCGAACGTCGGTTAGGGCCTGCTCGCGCGTGCGGCCGTTCTCGCGTTGGATGACAAGGACGAGGTTGTGGACATCGCCGCGGGATTCTTCCTTCGCCAGGGAGAAGAGATCGTTGATGCTGTCGACAAGGTCCATCGCGATGCGGAGCACGTCCTGGATGAGAGGGACGTCCCGGACACGGGGCGTGGTTTCAAACCCGTAGGCCGCTTCGATCAGGTCAACCATCATGGCAACGACGCCGGATTTGCGGCGCAGGGCCAGGTATTCCTCGATGCTCATGGGGATTGCGCCGCTGCGGATGCTGGACTCTTCGACGAATGCCTCGAAGAACCAGCGCCAGTGGACAGCGGCACGCTGCTGCCAATAGTGAGGTTTTCCAGCCGCTTGGCGCTGCCAGACGTCGGCAAAGGCTGTGACGAGTGGACTAGCGTCCCTGGGCGTATGGTTCGAGTCGAGGACCTGCTGCAGTGGTGCGAGCGCACGAGTGGCCACGGCAGGATCGTCGACGCAAGCGCCATCGAACTGATCGTCGAGAAGTGCCGCAAAGGTGAGCGCATCAACGCCGAGGTCGAGCGCAGTGCCGTGCGCCTGGGGAAGCCAGCGGGCCATAAGATCGGGAATATCAGCCGCACGATATCGCCGTTCGTCAGCCGGGGTGACAATCAGGCCGTGCCGGCGACCCCAGGCGATGCTACGTTGCCGGGCGGCGTCGCAGTCGCTGCTGATGCTGCCGGAAAAAGGCAGGGACACTTCGGCAAGCATGTGGACTCCTCGAAGACGGCTTCCGCGAGCACGTGACTGGCTTTGCAGCACGCTGGCCTTCAAGGGAATCAGCAGCTTCCCGGTGAGCCATAGAGGGTGTGCCGCCTGGTTGCGTGAACGCGTTGAAAGCTCGTGAACAAGTGCATCCTCTTGTCACGCTGCGGCAGAACCCTCGGGTCTTTCCACGAGGTGGCCGTTCTCGAAGCGAGCACCGGCCCGGACCAAGGTGACGAGGTGAGGCGCAGTGAGCGACTCTGTCGGGGATGTTGAGGCTCGAAGGTCTTACCCTGGCGCCACCAGAGCGCCCGGGGCAGGCCGTGGATTTCGAGGTACTGCTGGAACGCCGTTGGTGGACGCGGACGGTAGGTGGAGGCTTCGGGTTCCTGGGCGCTGAGGCGTTCGATGTTGACCGCGATTGCGGTCAACACGTGCTGGACATGAGTCTTGGCCCAATGCCGGGAAGTTAGACAGGGCGACGTGGAAGATCGGCGGGTAGGCCGATGGTGATGACGATCTCTGGGTTGAGGATGGGCGGGTCTTTTCGCGTTGCGTTGTAGGCGAAGGTGGAGATCGGGCGTTTGACGCGGCGGGGCAGGATGCGGAGTCTGCGGTGTTCCGGCCCCAGTTCGCGGGGGTGGAGGATAGCCTGTCGGATCCGGGGAGTTGGTGGCGTGCCGGGGGTACCGGTGGTCCCGGTTGCGGTGAGGACGGTGAGGCGGACCGTTCGCAGAGTGACGGTCAGCGAGATGCGGTCGGGGTCGGTGCCGGCACGGTCGGCGGCTTGGGCGGCGATGAGCCGGGCGGCCTGGTAGACGATGAGCAGGCCGAAGAGTTCCTGCCGCGCCCCGTCGGGGGTCTGCGACCGCAGCACGCGTCCGGCGCCGCGGAGAGTGACCTTCAAACCGAAGTACGCGATCTCCACCTGCCACCGTTCGTGATAGAGCTCAGCGAGTTCGGCGGCGGGGTATTGCTCGTGGTCAAGCAGTGTGGTGATCAGCCGGAGATGGGTGGTGCGGCGATGTCGGCCGGGGGTGCGGACGGTGACGGTGGCCTCGATCACCCGCAGCGCCAGGCCCTGAGCCTGTGGTGGGATGCCGCGGCGGTGGCGGGTCCAACGGGCCAGGCGGGCTCGCTCGTTCTGGCTGGTGGCCATGGACAGATAACTGCCGTCGGGCAGCAGATGCAGGACGGGCGGCAGTCGGTCGGTGCTGGTCCGCCACAATAAGTGCGCGCCCGTCGCGGCGGCGGCGCAGGCCAGTGGGACCCCCTTGGCGCCGCGGTCGGCCAACAGCAGCATGCCCGGGCCCAGCGCCCGGCACAGCAACAGTGCCTGGTCTTTCTCGGACTGCTTCCAGGGGCCGACAATCACGTCGATCAGGGTCCGGGTCCCGCATTCGACCAGCGCGGTCAGCCGCATCAGCGGGAACCCGCCCAGTCCGAACTTCCCGGCGGCACGCCCGCAGAACGCGAGGTTCTCGGGGCTGTCGGGGACTTGGAGGCCGGTGCCGTCCCAGGCCACCACCCGCAGATCTCTCCACCATGAACCCGGGGTGTCTCCAACCGCGGCGGCTCCTTTGACCTCGTCGAACAGCGCGGCCAGGGGCGCTGAGCCGACCCGCCGCCGGGCCTGCCGCAGGGCAGCCGCCGACGGATCGACATCCGGCAGGCCCGCCCCGGCAACCAGGCAGGCCCACACGCCCCGATATCCGTACTCGGTGAACAGCGCCATCGCCAGCACGAAGTACACCACCACCCGCGAGGGGAGCTTCCGCACCCGGGACTGCACCCGTCCGGTCTTCTCGAGCACCGCATCCACCAGTGACGGCGAGATGATCTGCGTCAACTCTCCCAAATGCCCGGCGGCGAAAGCCGCTTCACCACCGATACACGCACGCGCGGCCATGCCAGGCTGAACCACAGGGGCTCCTCGAAGAACGGCGTCTTGGTCGACTCCCGTCCTACGCGGAGCCCCGCCCCACCAGACCAACTTCGCCGAACCGGTTGACAACTCGCCCCGGGCTCAAACTTCCCGGCATTGAGTCTTGGCCAGGCCGAGGTAGCGGCAGCGGCGCATGCGGTGGCCGTTGACGAATTCGCTCACGGTGCCCTCGACGCCAGACCGGGAGGCGTAGAGGCGTCGCGATACGGGGTCCTGCTGGTCTGTGCGGTTTCGGACCTGGAGCTCGTGGAGGGATTGGGGGAGAAAGTTGACGGTGCGGCCCGAGCTGCCGGTGGTGCAGGAAGTCCGGTCGGGGCAGGGGCGCATTGGCGGGGACGAAACCGGACCACGACATACGGAGCGAGAGCGGGCGGCTTCGAAGTCGATGGCGAAGTCCTCCCGGGCGAAACCGGTCTGCTTCGAACGCTGCCAGGAATTACCGGACTTGACTGGGCCGACCAGCTCGATCTGATGCTCGCGGGCGGCCTGGGCGATGAGCACGGCGGAGGGATATCCATCGTCGACCAGGTGCTGGGCGGGAAGCTCCGTCGGCGCTGGAGACGGGTGTGGATGCCGGGCAGAGCCTGGCTGTCGGCGGCGGACACCACGGTGGCTACGTCTGTGATCACGTTGGTGCCGGCCTCGTCGCAGGTCTCGGTCACATGCGCGAGATAGCCCGTCCAGCGCGTGTTGCCGCGCCGCACCCAGCGGGCCTTGAGCTCGTAGGGCGATTCGATCCGCACCCTCGGCGGCACCAAGCCGTCCCGCGGGGTGCGCGGCCGCAACCGGCCACGGGCATCCACGAGGAACTGCTGCACCATGATCTGGCGCAGCGCCTCCACCCTCGGACCCGTGTCACGCCCGGGGAAGCGAGCACGCACGCGCTCGAGCAGAGTGCGTGCATCGGCGCCGACCTGGGTGAGGCGGGCGATGGGGTGACTGGGCTGACTGCTCATCCGCACGGGACGTCCATAGCGTTCGCCCCACTCGGCGGTGACCACCTCGTCGAGCACCTCGGGAGCGGTGCGGGCGAGCTCTTCCAGGACGGCGCGCACCGCCTCGGTCACCAGTTCCAGCCGGGTCAACTCCCGGGCAGCGGAAAGGATATGAGTGGAGTCGGTACGCTGCCGTCCGCGCGCCTTGACCAGCCCCGCTTCCTTCAACCATTGCACTGCCAGGTCGAGAAGACGGTCGGCCCGGTCTCCCTCGCCGAGCCGATCGCGGAAGTCGGACAGCACACTGTGGTGGAAGCCTGGATCATCCAACTCCAGGGCAAGCGCGTACTTGAAGTCGATGCGGCAGCGCACCGCCTCCGCAACCTGCCGGTCCGACAGATTGAGCACGAACTGTAGCACGCAGACGGTGGCGAGCTGCGCGGGCGACAACCCGGGGCGGCCGTCCCGGGGATACCAGACTTCGAAGTCCTCGTCGTGCCAGAGCCCGTCCAGCCGGTCTCTCACCCACATCGCCGTCGTGCCGCTCGGGTTGCTGGCCCGCGCGACCCGCGCGGTCAGGGACGGGATCTGGTCACCGGAGCGGGGACGGACGGACATCGGGCACCTCGACTACTGCACGACTCTTCGGGACCACCCCGAGCATGCCCGCTGATCACGCGACCGCGCCCGGGAATCTCAAGATCCCCGACAGAGTCGCTCAAGGTACGTCGTCAAGCTGGACGCGCGCTCCGGGCGTGGCGTGGGTTAGGTGACATCCGATCGTCTGCGAACAGGGCCGGGCCACAACTCCCATGTGGCCCGACCCCATTGCGTCGCCGTGGACGATCGCGAGGGTGACGAGGCCGGTTCGCCGACCGCATACGGCCGCTGTGATGACGGTCACGCTGTTTCCTTGTGTGCGGTGTCGTCCGGATGCGAGTTCCCGGGCGTATGCCCTGTGTGAACGAAGCAATCCGGGAGCTGTTGTTGACCGCCGAGGAGTTCTATGCGCAAACGGCGGCCAGGCTGACCGGGCAGTTGTACGTGATGCTCGGCGACCAGTACGAGGCGCAGGACGTGGTGCAAGGGCACCATCTCCCAAGGCGTCGGGCGCTGCGGCCTGCGCAGATCCCGCTACAAGGGTCTCGCGAAGACCAGCCTTCAGCACCAGCTCACCGGCGCCGCCATCAACCTCGCCCGCATCGACGCCCACCTCACCGACACACCACGGGCCCGCACCCGCACCAGCCACTTCGCAGCATTTCGCCCCGGCGAGCCGAAGGAAGCTCGACGGGGCGAAGCAACCGGGCCCGAATCAACCAACAGCGTCAGCTTGCCGTGCGGGCCCTTCGCATCATCCCTTGCTTTGCGGACGCACACGCCCTAGGGGAGCGTATCTCGCCTCCCCGGTGGGAGATGAGTGGGAGACAAGTGGGAGATGATCATGGCGTGGTGCTGCAATCAGGCGCTAGGAAATGCTAGATAGCGCTACCTGTGTGGCCCGCCCTCAGCCCGCCGATTCCCCCGCATGCGGGCTCAGCGCATCCGTCCCCACCAGCACGAACAACACGATGCCGAGCAGGATCCGGTAGTACACGAACGGCATGAACGACTTGGTCGTGATGAACTTCATGAACCAGGCGATGACCGCGTACCCCACCACGAACGCAATGATCGTCGCGAAGATCGTCGGCCCCCACGACACATGACCTCCCTCGCCCGCGTCCTTCAACTCGAAGACGCCCGACGCCAGTACGGCCGGAATCGCGAGCAGGAAGGAGTAACGGGCCGCGGACTCGCGGGTGTAGCCCATGAGGAGGCCGCCGGAGATCGTGGCGCCGGAGCGGGAGACGCCGGGGATCAGCGCCATGGCCTGGCAGAGGCCGAAGATGAGGCCGTCCTTGACGCCCAGTTCCTTCAGGGACTTGCGGTCCTTCACCGCGCGGTGGCGGCCACCGGTCTCGTCCCGGGCGGCGAGGCGGTCGGCGACGCCGAGGACGATGCCCATCACGATGAGCGTCGTGGCGATCAGCCGCAGATCGCGGAAGGGGCCCTCGATCTGGTCCTTGAAGGTGACGCCGAGGACACCGATCGGGATGGAGCCCACGATCACCAGCCACCCCATCTGGGCATCGTGGTCGCCGCGCATCTCCTTGTTCGTGAGCGAGCGGAACCACGCCGAGACGATGCGTGCGATGTCCTTGCGGAAGTAGATCAGGACGGCGGTCTCGGTGCCGATCTGAGTGATCGCCGTGAACGCCGCACCGGGGTCGTGCCACCCGGCGAACGCGGCTGTCAGGCGCAGATGGGCGCTCGAGGAGATGGGGAGGAACTCGGTGAGCCCCTGGACGAGTCCGAGGATTAGTGATTCGAACCAGCTCATGGGGCTTGTGCCGTCCCGGATCTGATTGTTCGTCGGTCCGCGCGTGGCGGGGGCGACGGAGCGCGGAAGTGGTCATTCGGCCGTGGCCGTCGCTGGGCAGCGTACCGTCCGCGGCGATCAGCGCTGTGAAGCCCCCTGGGGCAATCCCGTGCACCGTGACTCGCCCCGGCTCGCCCCAGCTGGCCCCGGCTCGCCCCACGGACCCGCGGGAACCGGATGGGGGCGTACCCGTTACCGCCGGCGGACGGCAGCGATGCCCGTCACGCTACTTGCCGCCCGGAGCACGCGGAGCACCCGTCATGTCCGGAGCATCCGTCACGCCCGCACCGGGAACGCTCCGGCGCCCCCGGAACCCGCCCGCGCAGCCGATCCCGTTTGCGCCAGGCGACCACCAGCGCGGCCAGGCCCGTCACCGCGATGAAGCCCATCGCGATCAGGAAGGCGGGCGAGGTGGGCGTCGCGGCGCGGCTGCCGGCGACGACGTACGCCGCGGTGTTCGGAATCGAGCCGAGCCCCGTCGCCACCAGGAACGGCACCCACCGCATGCGGGAGACGGCCGCGCAGTAATTGGCCGCGGCGAACGGCACGCCCGGAAAGAGCCGGGCCGCCAGCATCGAGCGGAAGCCGTGCCGGCTCAGCTGCCCGTCCAGCGCGTGCACCCAGCGCCCCCGCAGCAGCGGCCGCAGCGCGTCCTGCCCGAGCACCCGCCCGAGCCCGAAGGCGATCCCCGCCCCGAGCACCGTCCCGGCCAGCGACCCCACGAGCCCCGCCTGCGAACCGAACAGCGCGCCGGCGGCCAGATTCAGCAGGGGACGCGGCACGAACGCCGCCGTGCACAGGCCGTACGCCACCGCGAAGACCACGACCGCCGCCGCGCCGTTGATGTGCGGGGGCCAGCCGTCCTGGAGTATCCGCTGCGGCTCGAAGAGCAGCACGCCCGTCCCGGCGCCGGCAAGGAGCACCACGAGGAGGGAGAGCCTTGACCAGGGGGAGAGCAACGCGCGGCCGCAGCGCACGCCGAGCCCCGCGGGTGCGGGGGCCGGGGCGGGGGCCGGTCGGGTGGCTTGCTCGAGCATCCGGGGAGACTAGCCGACGTATGTGTGTGATCGCCGTAATGCGGTCGTACGTGTGACGCACGCGTGACCGTTGTCGGCCGACGGTTACATGGGGCTCGGGCACCAGGGACAGAAGCCTCGGGCACCCGGAACATGATCCTCAGGCGCCAGGGACAGAAGGCTCGGGCACCAGGGACATGAGGCTCGGACGCCCGGCGCCGTAATGTGCGGAGCGTGAACGCCAAGCACCCCACCGTGCCGCCCAGCGCCCTCGCCGACACCGTCCTCGACCGCCTGGTCGCGCTGTACCCCACGGCCGCCGACCCGGAGCGGGCCGTGCAGGTGCAGGCCTATCTCAAGGGCGTCGCCCCCTTCCTCGGCATCATGTCGCCCGAGCGGCGGGCCCTGTCCCGACGGGTCCTGGAGGGCACCGGCCGCCCCGACGAGGCGGACTGCACGGCGATCGCCCTGCGCTGCTGGGAGCTGCCCGAGCGCGAGTACCACTACTTCGCCGTCGACTATCTGCGCCGCCACGTCCGGCGCTCCTCCTCCGGCTTCCTGCCGGTCGCCCGGCACCTGATCACCACGGTCTCCTGGTGGGACACGGTCGACGCGCTCGCCTCGCACGTCGTGGGCGGTCTGGTCGTGGCGGACCCGAAGCTCAGGGCCGACATGGATGCCTGGATCGAGGACGACGATCTCTGGGTCGCCCGCACCGCACTCCTCCACCAGCTCCGTTACAAGTCGGCCACCGACACCGACCGTCTCTTCGCCTACTGCCTGCGCCGGGCCGACCACCCCGACTTCTTCCTCCGCAAGGCCATCGGCTGGTGTCTGCGCGAGTACGCGAAGACCGATGCGGAGGCGGTACGTTCCTTCGTCGCGGCCCACCGGGACCGGTTGGCCCCGCTGTCGGTGCGCGAGGCGCTGAAGAACGTAGGGGCCGAGGAGTCGTAGGGCGCCCGCGACTAGAGGGAGCCCCGTGGGTGTGCTCCTCTGTCGAGCGGGCGCACGGTGTGGGCACGGTGCAGCTTGTCCGGGTTGCGCATGACGTACAGGGCGGTGATCCGCCCCTCCTGGATCTCGAACGCGAGCAGCCAGTCGAGGCCGCCGTCCGTGAGGCAGCGGGCCGCGGGCATGCCGTTGTACGTGGCGTACTCGATCCGCGTCGTCGGCGTGATGCCGGTGCGGGCCACGCCGAGGACGAACCGGGCGACGTCGCCCTGCCCGGTGATCGGACGCCGGGCGGCGGACACCTTCCCGCCGCCGTCGGAGATCTGCACGACGTCCGGCGCCAGCAGGTCCATCAGCGCCTGGACCTCGCCGGTCGAGGTCGAGAGGAGGAACCGCCGGACGATCTCGCGGGTGGCGGCGGAGTCGGGCTCGAAGCGGCGACGCCGCGCGTGCACGTGCCCGCGTGCGCGGTGCGCGATCTGCCGGACGGTGATCTCGGTCTTGCCGATCGAGGCGGCGATCTCGCCGTGCGTGTAGCCGAACACGTCGTGCAGCAGGAACACCGCGCGCTCGGCCGGGCTCAGCGTCTCCAGGACCAGCATCATGGCCACCGACACCGACTCGGCCAGCACCGCGTCGTCGCTCACCTCGGGAGCGGTGCGGATCGGTTCGGGCAGCCAGGTGCCGATGTAGTCCTCACGCCTCGCCCGGACGGCGCGCAGGTGGTTGAGGGCCTGCCGGGTCACCACCCGGACGAGGTAGGCGCGCGGATGCCCGATCTTCGCCGGATCGACCGCGCTCCACCGCAGATAGCTCTCCTGCAGCACGTCCTCGGCGTCGGCGGCGCTGCCCAGCATCTCGTACGCGATGGTGAACAGCAGGGGCCGGTGCTCCGTGAAGGCACCCTCCGCGTTCTCCGCGTTCTCCGCGTTCTCCGCGTTCTCCGCGTTCTCCGCGACCTCGGCATCCTCGGCTCTCTCGGCATCCTCAGGCATCAAACGGCTCCCACGTTCGCTCTTGTTCTCCCATGGAGACACCTCGCAGCGGCAGACCGTGACAGTCCGTCGGTGTGAACCACTTCACAGTCGTCGGTCAACTCCCGTGCGGGGAAAAACCATTCGACCCGCCCCGGCCGATCGGCGATGATCGGTCGCATGTTCCGGCACGCCTTCCTCGCAGCTCCGTCCGCAGTCGCGGACGCTGCTCAGGCTGCCGATTTCCCGGACTTCCCGGCCGCTGATCTGCTTGCCGGTCCCGCGGCCGGTCTCCTCGCAGCCGATGCCGCAGCCGATGCGCTGCCCGACGCCTTCGACGGCGTCCGAAGCTGACTCTCCCCGGACACTCCGGCGGACCCCGCAGGGGGAGGGTCGGCCAGACCCAGGGGTCCCCGCCCTCCGCGCGAGCCGACTGACACCCGGCGCGGAAGGCCACCAGCTTCCAGTTCCAGAAGGAACGAACTGCCATGCCCAAGACGGCATACGTACGCACCAAGCCACACGTCAACATCGGCACGATGGGGCACGTCGACCACGGCAAGACCCGCTAACCCCATCCTAAGGCGCCACGTACCAAGTGGGGAGAGCAAACAGCCCCGGCCAGCGCGCAGGGAGCGCCGAACCGGGGCCATTCGTGAGGGTTCTACGTTGCGCGGAGCCAGCGCCACCCGACCCACCCGGTGACCGTAACGGCCGTGAGGACCAGGGCCCGCCCGCGCCATCGACGCACGTGATCGCTGGGGGTCGCTGGTCGCGTGGGGTGAAGGTCAAAGGCGAACTCAGGCTCGGGGCGAGTTCCAACGGGGCGGGGTTCGTCGTTCATCCACAGTCCTTAGCGGCGACCGTGACGGACGGGCTTTCGGACTCTCCCGAGTCGCCCTTGCCGTCCGGCTCTTTCACCAGTTGAGCGAACGCCTTGAGGGTAGTCCGGTACACCCCCGGGACACAGGCGATCCCCACCGTGCCCTTCTTGAGGGCGTTGAGCGCAGGTGCGTTCGGATAGGTCATGTTGCCTTGCTGGATCCATGCGCCGTTCGCGTTCCGCCGCTGTATCCCTATGGTCATCGTGTGCCGTATGACCGCCTCTCGGCACTTCACGTCGGCATAGCCCCTGATCTTTCCGTCTTGCTGATCGACGTACGGCGCAGATATTCGATGGCTACAGCGTCCCAAGAGCACGTTGCCACGGATCGTCACGCCGTCCGGCGTCGACTCCTCCGACCCGCAACCGCCTTCCGCACCGAGTAGCGCGAGGGTCAGCGCCGGTATCGCCACGAGCTGTAATGCCTTGCGTGCACGAATCACGGTGTCTCCCTGTTCAGTTGAGCCCGCCTCTCAGCGGGTCACGCGCTCACGTGGGGTTGGTTTTGCGCGTGCCCTTCACCGCTGAGAGGCGGGGGTCTATGGGTGTGGTCTTGCGACGGCTACGCCGATCACGAACCCGCATGACGCGCTGATGGCGATGATCAGAAGAGGACCGGCCAGCGCGTACACGCGGTCACGTAATCGCGTCACTGTTGCCCCACTGAGCGCCGGTCGGTGGGGTGCCCGTAGATCATGTGAACGTGCATGGCCTGAACCATGATCTTTACTCCGTCCGCGCTCAGTTCCCGTGCCGCCTTGACGACCAAGGCCCGTAGCGCCGCGCACACATGACAGGTGTTCGGGTTGATCGGGCCAGGGCGCGGGGTCTTGAGGTCAAGCGGGGTGATCACTGACGCCCCCTGATCTGGCACTCACCACACGGGAACGGACACGCATGCCCTGTGCCGCCCGGCGGTATGTAGACCACCCCTGACCGCCGGTCCATGGCCCCGCCGTACTCATCCCACCAACCGGCCGGAGAGTCCGCGTACGGGCTGTCTGGGCCGTCTATGAGGCTGACTAGCTTCGGGGCCGGTAACGGGCTCTCAGCGGGCCGCTTGGGGGCTCTTGCGGGTGTGGTCATCAGTGGGCGTCCTTGAGGTGGCGCCGCATCCTGACGTTGATGTCCGAGATCTTGGACCGGTCGCCGTTCGCCTTTGCCGTCGTCCGCTGATCTACGAGGTTGGCGCACAGGGTGCAGCCGTCTACCGGCTGTGGGTCGCCGTCCAGTCTGAGCGGAAGATCTACGGGCCGCTCTTGCGCCGTTTGCCTCGCCATGGTCACCATCCCGCTTGATTCATCAAGTCCGTTACTGATGTGGGCTGTTGACCTACAGAAGCGCGTCGACTGGGCCAGTACCACGGCAGAAAGGCCGCAGTTCCGCCGCACCCTGGCAGCACTGGCTACGCTGACCAGGGAAGACGTATGCGCACTAGGGAGGACCGGCCACGATGACCAGCAGGCGGCGGAGGTTGGCGGAGCGCCGGAAAGCGTGTGGGTTCAATCAAGAGGAATTCGCGGAAGCGGTTGGCGTTGACCGCTCAACAGTGCAGCGTTGGGAGAAAGGAAGCAGCGGTCCGCAACCGTGGCAGCGACCAAAGATCGCTAAGGCGTTGGCCGTTACGGCGAATGAACTTGACGCGCTGCTAGTTCCCGACGCATACGCGCCGCCGCAACCTCCCGGCCGTTGGCTTGCTGTTGCGCCTGTGGGTGGTGACGATGAATTCGATGCTCTCGAACTGGCTCGGCGGGTATCGGCAAGCGACGTGGGCAAGGAGACATTGAATCGCCTAGAACAGGCGTTCGATGAATTGGCTATGAAATACCCGGTCTCCCCGCCACAGGAACTGTTGGAACGGGTCCGCAAACACTCGGCTTACGTCTCGCATCTAATGGATGCGCGCATGACGCTTGCGGAACAGCGCCGCCTTTACGTGGTCGGCGGATGGTTCCAGCTATTGGGAGCCACGCTGCATATCGACCTGAACCAGGAGCACGCGGCTACGGCCCGTTTGCAGACAGCGGCAGTACTCGCGCAACATGCCGAGCACCGCGAAATTGAGGCGTGGTGTTACGAGACGGACGCTTGGCGTGTCCTCACGGATGGCGAGTATGGCCGCGCGCTAGAGCTGTCGAAGATTGCTCAGGAGCTAGCGCCGGTCGGGAGTTCGGTTGCCATTCAGGCGACAGCGCAAGAGGGTAGGGCGAGCGCGCGCCTCGGTGAAGGCCCCGGAACCTACGCAGCCATTGAACGTGTGCAGCGCATGTCTTCCTCGCTCGTTCCACGGAAAGGCACGGAGCACCACTACCAGTACGACCCCAGTAAGGCGCTGGCGTACACGGCAACAACGCTGGCTTGGGTCGGAGATCCGGCGGCGGAAGGATACGCGCGGGAAGTCATTGCGCGACTTGCCCCCGCTGACGACGTAGAGAAATGGCCGCGCCGGGTCGCGTCAGCCAATATTGATTTGGCGTTGGCCTTGCTCGGTGGTGACCGGATAGACGAGGCATGTAACTCGGCGCAGCGGGCCATACTGTCCGGCCGCATTGTCCCCTCGAATCACTGGCGCGCGCTAGAAGTTGTCAAGGCCGTTGAGACTCGACAACTCCCGGAAGCCTCGGATCTCCGAGAGGCGTACCAGGGATTGAAAGCCCTCCCGAGCGGAAGCTAGGAACGCAAGAAGCCCCCGACAGCCGCGCGGCCATCGGGGGTCTGGAGCACCCCTTGACGTTCAGGGGTGGTTGGCGGATGCGGCGCGCAGAATCTCACGGCCGCCCGCATGCATCGTACAGTCGTCCGTGCCACCGGATCGAAGGCGGCGAAACCCTTGGGGCGCCTGGGGTGAGCCTCGCGGCCGGCCGGAATAGCGCCGAAATCCGAAGGTGGCCCAGCGGGATTGCGTCACGATCCGTGTTCAACTGCGGTCCAAGGGGCTTTGGACGACCCCATATCCCGTAGCGGGAGTCAGGTGCCAGGACCCTGCGGTCTGGAAAGGTAGCGAAAAGGGGTACCGGGCCACCCCTTCCAGCGCTGAAAGTCACCATTGAATGCAAGGCGGCCACGCACAGGCGCACAGATGCAAGCATGATTACAGCGAACGGTCGTCAATTACTGCGCCGCTTCAGCGGCCTCCTGGCGCTGCCGCCTTTCCTCGTTGAACTCCCGCTGAAAGTTCCTCAGTTGATCGGCTCCACTGCCGTCCGTCGTATTCCAGCGCACTAGGTACTCGTCCCGCTTGGCTGCGTCCTCGGCGGGCATCTCGACCCCCTCGAACAGGGGCAGCGTCTGGCAGTGGCATCCACGGTGGAACTGATCCGGTTCCATGTAGTCCGAATAGGCCGCACCCCGGCTTGCGATCATCGCGCAGAATCCGCATGGGTCGGCGTCGGTCTTGCGGTACCAGCCGATCACATCCGGGTCATTCTCTCGGGCCTCGGCCAGCGCGTCACGGCCCCCGGACTCAGCGAGCCGCCCGGCGTCCAATGCGAGGTTGCGCCCGGCCTTGGTCATCGTCTCGTTGAGGTCAGCGAGGAATGCCGGATCGTCGAGCCGTCCGCGCTGGAGTTCCTTTCGGACTGGTGCAGTGTGCACGTAGTACGACGCTTTGGCCTGCGCCGCTTCGGCGTCCCGGTCCCGGCCTCCCCAAAGGTCATCCGAAACGGGGTCGGCTGTGGCCAACTGCCGTATCTGTTCGTGGTACTTGACCCCTTCGGCGTACGAGCGGGAGCGGTAGTCATCGACCATTGCGAGGAACTCCCGCGTCACAGCGGAAGAACCCTCGGCCGCACGCTGCGGAGTAAGGCCGCGCCACCAGGACGCGACCCTTTCCAACAGGCTCGCGGACACTTCCACTTGGGCCTCTTGGTAAGCCAGTGAGGCAGCGTCTGTCTCACGGCTCATGAGAACCGGTCCCGGTTATCACGCTGGACCCGTGCGGCAATCTTGCTAGCGAATCCGCCCTTGGCTCCGTCAGTCGGGTCAAGCCCTCCTGCACCGAGAACGCCACCATTCGCCGGGGCGAACCTGGAAAGGGTCTCGGCTTCCGCCGCAAGGTCTTCCGCAGTCTCGCCCCGCAGGAACCCGGCCAGTTCATCCGGCAGGCTGAATCGGCGGGCGACGCGCTCACGTTCTAGCGCCACCTCGGCGGCCTTTACACGGGCCTCGGCGTCATCCAACTGAGTGTTCAATTGCTGGCGTAGATCCTCAGAAGTACGGAGCGCTGTAGAGGCTTGCTCCAACTCGGCCCGGAGGGAATCCAGCGAGGGGCCCTCAATGCCCGCCTCCGGGGCGGAACCAATCTCGGTGACCGATTCCACCTCCGGGGCCTCAGGGAGGCTCACAGCGGGCTCCTGCGGCGCCTCCGAAGCGTTCTCAGTCTCATCCACGCTTCGCCCCCGTCTTCATCACCGCCGGGGCCGCAAGCTTGAGGCCAACCGCGCGCTGAGCATCCAGAGCCGTTGCGCCTACGAACGCCTCAACAATGCTGCGCTCCTGGCGCTTTTCAACGTCAAGGCCCATCCACCAAGTCATTGCATAACCCTGGTTGTTGTCGTCCATTGCCGACGCCCCCTGAGCCGATTCGGGCTTACGCGGCGCGACAATGGCAGCGGCGAATGCTTCCCGAGTCATAGCGACGGCGCCCGTGATGTACGGGGTCATGTAGACATCAAAGCCATGGAGGCGGCCCACGATTGCGTCACGCAGCGCGGATGGCGAACCAGCAGAATCAACCGACGAAAGGTTCGGGTCCATGAGTAGAGCCCGCTTCACCTTCGGGTCCACCACCAGGACACGCGACTTGGCGTCAACCTCCCGAGTGTCGAGAATTTCGCCTGCCTCGGTCACGGCATCACGCGGATTCGCCGGATCAATCGTCAGTGTGCCAGCATTGATAGTCGGCTGAATCACACCGGCAATCGTCTTCTCAATGAGCTTGGCCGCACCGGCGACCTGTGGAGCCAGGACCTGAGCCGAGAAACTTTCGACGTTCAGCGTCATGTCCTTGGCGGTCAGCTCAACGCCGTTCATTGCGTGAGTGGTGAGCTTGACCTGAACCGTCTGCTCATCAAGCGACTTGGTGACAGCGGAAGTCGATCCGGTAAAAGGCTGAGCCTCAATCACACGCGGCACTCGCACACGGACCCACTCACCCCGGCCACCACCAAACTCGGATTCGACGGAGCGGAAGACCAGACGACCTAGAACTAGCTCAGCCTTGAGCAGTGAAGCAGCAGTCTGGGCTACCAGATCAGTAGTGGCAAGAATGTTCGCCATTGTCAGACCCCCTCAGAAAGAACGGTGTCGGTCGGCTGCGCCTTGCGGTAATCGGTCACGATGTTGAGCACAGCGATAAGGCCGTGAACCGATTCGCGTACATCGTCGGCCGTCACGAGGTCATCACAAAGCAGCTCAACCGCAAATAGGCGGTGAGAATCGAGGGCGGTGTACGGGCCAGCAACAGCGCCCGTGCGGTACTGGTCGAAGGCGTGACGCGCATCGGCCTTCAGGAGATCAGCGGACATGAGAATTCCAATCAGGGCATGAAAAAGCCCCCTTGCTCGCTCGGTCTCGGCATAGACCGCAGCAGACAAGGGGGCTCCTGGTGAGAAGTGCGCCGCACCGTATGCGGGCCCAAGCTCACCGAAGTTCAGGGGAAATTGCGGATGCCGCCGCAAGAGGCGGGAGCGACCACCCCTGAACATTGAGGGGTGATCGGCGCGCCTGGGTGATGAATTGCGCGCGAGTTCTCCACTACCTACGAGGTGAGTGGGTTAAGCGGCCTGACAGCGAGGGAGGGGCGGCGCTGTGTGTCAAGTGCTGTTCCTGGGAGTGGGTTTGGCTTCCCCTCTAAGTGCCTATAGCTGACCTACTTCTCTATCTGAAATCAACACTCACAACATAAGTCCTGGTCAGAGAGGGGCTAGAGGGATGTTGGTTCGTTCTAGAGTGCTGGCACCCCTCCCGCTGTGGTGGTCGGCGGCCGTAGGCTCCATTGCTGACGCATCGTAAGATATGGATTACCGGCTAAACCGGAGTGCTCAGTTCCGGCTATTGGGTGCGCTGGCGTGATCCCCTCTGTGCGCCCGTCTGCCGCCTTTCGGGTGCTCGCGCCCCACGGAGGGGCAGAGAGCCGCTCACACGCCCGCCTATGGCTTCCTGGGGGTAAGCGAAGGGCCCCGCCCGGATCGCTCCGAACGGGGCCCACTGGTCTGCCCTACGCGACCTTTGCCGCCTTGTGGCGCTAGAAAGTGCCGTCTCCCCTTTCGGGCCCCTGAATGGATGCGGCGTACCAACGGCGGGGCGAACCCTCGGGCCACACCGTGACCATGATTCCGAACTCTTCCAGGATTTCGCGTCGTGCTGCATCGTCGGCGGCCTTGTTCCAGTCGTCCTCAATGGTGCGGCCGGTAGGGCGCTTGGTCATGCCGGGTTCACGTATCGGCTCTTGGCGCAGTGCAGACAGTTCGGCCGTCATCTGCGCGTACCGAGACCTGAACCATTCGGCATCGTCCGGTGAGTCGTAGAGCCCTGCCTCACGGTCAGCGCGTAGCCGCTCCTGCGCCGCCTTAACCTCTGCGATTCGCTCAGGAATTCCGTTACCGGGGTCGTAGACGGTTTCCATGATTTGAGCCTCACCCCACTCTGCGAGGAACCACCCTGTGACGGAGGCGTCCAGGATTGATGCCGTAATTGTGGGCGCAGGTCGGCAGTTCTCGGCGCCGGGGAAGCCTCGCACACGCGCAACGCATGCATAGGTCTTGCGCTTGTCGCCGTTTTTAGGTCTTCCGGACGCATTCACTTGCATGCGATACCCACAGCCGGGACACAAGATGCGGCCGGATAGGAGACGGGAACCCTTCGGGGCGCGAGGAGCGGGCAAGGGACCTTGTGCGTTGTCGTCAAGTATCGCGACCAAGGCAAGGTGCATGGGGTAGTCCCACAGTCCCGCCAATGGCTCACCGTTAGCTCCCGGTAGACGTACCGGCTTTCCGTCGTCACCCATAACAGGCGCTTCGCCGTGCATGAGATAGCCCAGCGCTGCCTTGCTGCGGAGCATCTTGCGGAGAGTGGAACCGTGCCACGGTGACCCCTTGGGTTCCTTGCCGTACAGAACGCGCAAGTAGTCGTTGGGGGACAGTACCTTTTCCCGCGTGAGGCGTGCGGCCTCGGACCATGGCGTAATTCGCTTGGGGTTTTTGGCGATGCGCTGTGCAACGTTCGTGATTTGCGCGTACGACTCGGGCGAATGGCGCACATGGTCAACCTTGCCGTTCGGCGTCAAACGGACGTACTCAAAGCCGTATGACGGCTTCCCGTGCGGGCGTCCAGTGTTGCGGGCCTTTTGCGACTGGTCGCGATTCCGGCGCTGGATACTGCGCAGTTCCATTTGTGCGCCCCACGCCTGCGCAATGAACTGATTTTCGTCGTTCGGGTCGTTTAGATCCCAAGGGCCTTCGTGCCCGTACGTGATCAATAGCTTGTTGGTATCCCGCATCATGTAGCCGGTGTTCAAGCAGTCCACGAGGTTGCGGCCAATGCGGTCAACGGCGGCACCGGCGATCCCGTTGTACGGGCCCATCTCGTTCCGCAGCCAGGGACCGAGCTTGGGGCGCGTCATGGGGTCCGTGGCGCCGGATACCTCCCAGTCGTCGGCCCATGCGATCACGTGCCCGCCCACGGCCTCCACGACGGCAAGGACGTGGTCCCTCTGGCGTTCCGGGCTTGATGTGGCGTCAGTCTTGCGGGAGAGGCGGCGCACGCCGACAAGGCACTTTCCGCATCCGTCGTATGGGCGCTCAATGTCCACGGGGTGACCCCTAGCTGTGCAGGCAGACGGCTTCCACGTCCCTTGAGGGGTGTGTGTTAAGCGGTTCTTCCTGCACGGCAAGACCACCCTGACCGCCGCCATCACCAAGGTCCTCGCCGACCGCGGCACCGGCACCTTCGTGCCGTTCGACCGCATCGACCGGGCCCCCGAGGAGGCCCAGCGCGGCATCACCATCAACATCAGCCACGTCGAGTACGAGACCGACACCCGCCACTACGCGCACGTCGACATGCCCGGCCACGCGGACTACATCAAGAACATGGTCACCGGAGCAGCCCAGCTCGACGGGGCGATCCTCGTCGTCTCCGCGCTCGACGGGATCATGCCGCAGACCGCCGAGCACGTCCTGCTCGCCCGCCAGGTCGGCGTCGACCACATCGTCGTCGCTCTCAACAAGGCCGACGCGGGGGACGACGAGCTCATCGACCTCGTCGAGCTGGAGGTCCGCGACCTGCTCTCCGCGCACGGCTACGGCGGCGACACCGTACCGGTCGTCAGGGTGTCCGGCCTCAAGGCCCTTGACGGCGACCCACGTTGGACCAGTTCCATCGAGGCGTTGCTGGACGCCGTGGACACGTACGTGCCCATGCCCGAGCGGTATGTGGACGCGCCGTTCCTGCTGTCCGTGGAGAACACCTTCACGATCACGGGCCGGGGGACCGTGGTTTCGGGCGCCGTCGAGCGCGGCGTCGTCAAGGTCGGCGACCGCGTCGAGGTGCTCGGTGCGGACACCGAGACCGTCGTCACCGGCCTGGAGACCTTCGGCAAGCCGATGGACAGCGCCCAGGCCGGCGACAACGTCGCGCTGCTCCTGCGCGGGGTGCCCCGTGACGGGGTGCGCCGCGGGCACGTCGTGGCGGCGCCCGGCAGCATCGCGCCGGCGCGTCGGTTCAGGGCGCAGGTGTACGTCCTGCCGACGCGGGACGGCGGCCGCTCGACGCCCATCACCACCGGCTACCGGCCGCAGTTCTACCTCCGCACCGCGGACGTCGTCGGTGACGTCGACCTCGGCGAGGCCGCCGTCGCCCGGCCCGGCGACACCGTCACCATGACGGTCGAGCTCGGCCGCGACATGCCCCTGGAGGCGGGGCTCGGCTTCGCGATCCGTGAGGGCGGGCGGACGGTCGGTGCCGGGACCGTGACACAGGTTCTCGGCTGAACCGTCCGGCCCTGGTGGGTGCCGGGTCTGCGGGTACGCAGGTCCGGCACCCAACGAAGCGGCGGCTCGGGCGTTCACGCCCTTGGCCGTCGTGCCGCTCGTAGAGTGGGTGGTGCTGGTGGGGCCGCATCGGGGGAGCGACATGGCAAGAGTGGTCGGCGTGGACGGGCACCCTTCGTATCTCCCGCGCGGGGACGTCCTGTTGATGGGCTGGCACGCCGCCCTGTCGGTGGGGTTGGCGGCGGCTGGAGCGCCCGAACTGCCGCTGGGCGACTTCACTTTGGCTCACTTCGGCGATCTTCGGATCGAGCAGGGCCTCCGCCTTCTGCGGAGCGCCGAACTGCGCGAGGTCGCCCGGCAGCGGGTCCTGGCCGAGATCGATGACGACACCGAGGTCGTGGTGGCCCACGGCATCGGCTCGATCGCCGCGTACGAAGCCCTGTGTGCCGTACGCGCTCCGGGTGTGCGGGCCCTGGTCACGCTGGGCTCTACGCTCGGCCTGAACGAGATCTTCACCCGTCTGCAGCCCACGCCGGACCCCACGGGGGCCTGGCCCGGCGATGCCTCGCTCGCCTGGACGAACATCGTCGACATCACTGACGTACAGGTCCCGGTGACGGACCTCCGTCGCCTCTTCGGGGAGTCGTTGACCGAGGTGCGCGTGCGCGCCGTCGAAGGCAGCCGGACTCACCGGACCGTCGTCGACTACCTGACGCACCGGCGTACGGGAGAGGCGGTCGCCGCCGGGCTGGGTGTCGGCCGGGGCGAAGGTGAGGCGGGATCGGGGGACGGTGGCGGGGCCAACTCCCGATCGCAGGAGGGTACTTGGGGTGATTCGGGCCTCTACGTCGCCCCGGCCGGACGGCCGCCGCATCAGGACGGCGGTGTCGAGCTCGCGTCCGACCGGTTGCTGCGCAGCCGGCTCGCGACGCGGGAGGGCAGCCGCGATTCGTCGCGCTTCGGGCTCGGTGCCGGGCAGGCGGCGGCCGAGCGCCAGCGGAAGCTGGAGCTGATCCGTACGCCGGTGATGTCCGGCCATCGCATCGCGGTGCTCAGCCTCAAGGGCGGCGTGGGCATCACCACGACCACCCTGGCGCTGGGCGCCACACTTGCCTCCGAGCGCCCGGACAGGATCCTCGCGATCGACGCCGACCCGGAGGCCGGCACCTTGGGGCGGCGGGTGCGGCGCGAGACCGGTGCCACCCTCCGTGACCTGGTGCAGGCGATCCCTCAGGTGACGAGCTATGCGGACACGCGCCGCTTCACCTCGAAGGCGCCGTCCGGGCTCGAGGTCATCGCCAATGAGGTGGACCCGGCGGTCTCGACGGCCTTCAACGACCAGGACTACCGCAGCGCGCTCGATGTACTCGGCCGCCAGTACCCGATCATCCTCACCGGCTTCGGCGCCGGTCTCCTCCACAGCGCGATGCGCGGAGTGCTCGACCTGGCCGACCAGTTGATCATCATCGCGACCCCGTACGTGGACGGCGCGAGCTCCGCGTCGACGCTGCTGGACCAGCTGTCGGCGCACGGCTTCGCGGATCTCGTACAGCGGTCGATCACCGTGATCTCCGGGGTGCGCGAGACCGGCAAGATGCTGAAGGTCGACGACATCGTGGCGCACTTCGCGACCCGCTGCCGTGCCGTGCAGGTGGTGCCGTTCGACGAGCACCTCGCGGCCGGCGACGAGGTCGATCTCGACATGATGCGGCCCAAGACCCGCGAGGCGTACCTCGACCTCGCGGCGCTGGTGGCCGAGGACATCGCGCGCGTCCAGCACGGCCAGGGCGTCGACGTACCTCCGTACAACCGGCGGCGACGTCGCTCCGGCGGCATCGAGGGCTTGACGCTGGCGGAGCTGCAGCAGGTCGCGGCGGGGCTCGGGATCAGGGGCGTCGCCCGGCTGCGGAAGAGCCAACTGATCGCGGTCATCAAGGAGGCGCAGGAGGGCCGCGGGGATGGCGCAGCGGCAACTTCGGGGGCGGGCGACCGCGGGCGGAAGCGTCGGCCCGACACCGCCGAACGCACCCGTCACCTGCCTGAAGCGGAGGCAGCGGCCGGTCACTTGGCGGATGCGGATGCGGATGCGGAGGAGGAAGAGGCGGAGGAGGAAGAGCCGGAGCACACGGGCGAGTTCGCCATGGTCCACGAGCCACGTGCCTGGTACACGGGCATCGTTCCCGCGGCCGCCCCGGACCGAGTCGCCTCCGCCGGCGGCACCCCCGAACGGGCAACCGGCCACGTGAGCGACGCGGACAGCCCGGACGACGCCGACGCCGAAGGCGTCTCCTGGAGGCGGACCCGGACGGCCGACTGGGTCATCGAGCCGCCCCAACCAGCCCCTCCCAAAGAGGACTTGGGCACCGAAGGCGGTTCGACCGAGCCGCGCCGGCTGGTCGCCGAGCTGCCCGAGCAGACCTCGCCCGGACGCGAGGTGCCCCTCCATGTGCAGATCGTCCGCGGCGACGACCGGGGCGTGCAGCTGAGGTCCTTCTACGTACCGCGCGCCGGGGCGCGGGTGTCGATCACCCTGCACGCTCCTGGCCTGGTGGTCATCGACGAGCTGCAGCAGGAGCTGCTGGTCCTGCCGGGCCAGGACTCGGACGTCCTGCGGTTCCGGCTGAAGGCCCCGAGGCCGGGGCTGCACCAGGTGACCGTGCGTGCCTTTCGCGGCGGTACGTTCCTGGGGGAGGTCCGCTGTCAGATCTCGGTGGGGCACGACAGCGTCACGCGCGACGGGCCACAGCGCCACGCGGCGCTCCCCTCCATGGCCTTCGACCCGGGCGAGATCACGCTGCAGGTGCTGAAGGACGAGGCCGCGGGCACCTTCAGCTTCCAGCTGATCAGCGAGAGGTTCTACGCGCCGGAGACCTTTCACTTCCGGGCCGGCGATCCCCGCCAGGCCACCGAGCAGATCTACGCCGAGTTGCGGAAGGCGGCGAGGGCCGCCGCCGCGGGCGGAGGCGACGGGGACGCGGCGCGGTTGCGGGACCGCCTGCGCAATCACGGGGTGCAGCTGTGGACCTCCGCCGTCCCACAGGCCGTGCAGCAGCAGTTCTGGCAGGAGGCCGACCGGGTCACGGCCTTCACCGTCCTCGGCGAGCACGACATCGTCCCCTGGGAGCTGCTCTACCCCTTGAACGAAGGGCGCGAGGACAAGGGCTTCCTGGCCGAATGGCTGCCTGTGGTGCGTCGGGTGTTCGGGCAGGACAGGGTGCGCGAACTCAGCCTGCCGGGCGTCGCGTTCGTGGTTCCCCCGGGCTCACCCGAGGACACGGGCGAGGAAGTGAAGGCGCTCCGGGCCCGGTTGGGTGCGGCGGTGGCGGACGCCGGTGTGCTCACCGAGCGGGCCGCGCTGACGGCGCTGATCGAGGGCGGGCACGCCGGTCTGCTCCACTTCGCGTGCCACAACGCCTTCACCGGCAACGGCTCGTGCGTCACGATGGCCGACGGTCCGTTCGACCCGATCGACCTGGCGTCGGCCGCGCAACTGCGCAGCCTGCGCGCCCATCGGCCGCTCGTGTTCTTCAACGCCTGCCGAAGCGCCGGCGAGATCGACTGGTTCGGCGAGAGCCTGGGCTGGGCTCCCCAATTCCTGACCGCAGGGGCCGGTGCCTTCGTCGGCACGCTGTGGCCCGTGCGGTCGCGGTCCGCGCTGCAGTTCGCCGAGGCCTTCTACGACCGGTTGATCACCGGCCGGCAGCCGCTCGGCCAGGCCTCGCTCGCGGCCCGGCAAGCGGTGCGCGATCTGCACGGCGGCGATCCGGCCTGGCTGGCCTACGCCGTGTACGGCAGCCCGGCCGCGACCGCGCACACCACCACGGACAGCACCGCGTACAGCACTACGTAGAAGGAGAAGTACGTGAAGGATCCGGTCTTCGTCATCCACGGTGTCGCCAACCGTGACCGGGAGGAGTTCGCCTCGGCCGTCACCGCGCTGAGCGCGGCGGCGGAGGTCGAGATGGTGCCCGTCCACTGGGGCGACCTCGGCGCGCAGGAGCAGTTCATCGACGCCGCGCTGCCCTCGTACCGGGCCGACGCGGACACCCTGCGCGACGGCGGGGAGCCTGCCCCCGTCTCCCTGGACGACCCGTTCGCCACGTCCCTCTTCCCCGAACCGGTAGACAGGCAACGCCAGTTGGCGCAGATCGAAGCCGCCCTGCGGGAACAGCTCGACGCGGAGGGCGACGACGAGGACGGCGGGGGCCTGCGCGACAGCGGCAGCGGTGGCTCCCGGCTCGACGCGGAGGACATCCTCGACTACTTGGCGGAAGCATGGTCCGGCACCCAGTGGCTGTGCCGGACCGACGACGCCGCCCTGCTGCGCGAGACCGGGCGCTCCCTCGCCCACGCGCTCCTGGACGAGACCGCGACCGGCACGGACGACCCGTACGACGGGCTGCGCGGCCCGGCATCCGACGACCCGGGCCGCCTCCGCTCCCTGGTGCGGCGTCGGCTGCGCGACCTGGACCGAGTGGCGGGCGCGGCCGTGCAGGCGGTGGGCGCACGCCTCAACCACGCCGTACGCAGCCGATTCGGCCCCGGCACCACACGCTTCCTCGGCGACGTGCTCGTCTACCAGCGCCACCGAGATGCCGTGCACGCCCGGGTCCGGCAAGTCATCGACGAGGTGGACCCCGGCCTCGGGCGCGGTCCCGAGCGGCCGGTACGCATCGTGGCGCACAGCCTGGGCGGGGTCATCGCCGTCGACATGGCCACGTCCACCGTCCCGCTGTGGACCGAGTCCCTGGTCACCTTCGGTTCCCAGGCCGCCTTCTTCCACGTGTGCGATCCCAGGGGAGGGCAGCTGAGCCCCTACGGCGGCAGCGCGCCGGTGGAACTGCCGGCCTCGCTCGGGCGCTGGACCAATCTCTGGGAACCCCTCGACGTGCTGGCGTTCGCCGCCGCCAAGGTCTTCCAACTGCACGACGGCACCACCCCGGTGGACATCCCCGTCGCCCACCGGGCGAGCACCGGCATGTGGACCCATTCCGCCTACTGGGACCTGCCCGACGTCGCCGCGTCCATCGGCAAGGTCATGCGCCAGGAGTGACGTGCCGCCCGCGGCCCGGCAGGGCCCTAGGGCCTGTCCGGCGGATCTTCGCGGGCCCACGACGCCTGGCACGCGCCCCCAGCCTCCGGCCGGGGGTGCCCCCGCTCGCCGCACGCCCGAATCACCCAAGTACGTCCAGTACGAGGGCGATCCGGGCGCACGCCGAGAGCACGCACCAGACGCCGCGGGCTCTTCCGCGAAGATCCGCCGGACAGGCCCTAGCCCGCCGTGACCCGCGCCGCCGGGCTTCCGTACACCGCGTACGCCAGCCAGGTCGGGTCACCGGCGTGGTCGCGGATGGCCTGGCGCGCCTTCATGGAGGCCTCGCCCAGCGGCAGCCGCTCGGTGACCAGGTGGTCGTAGAAGGCATCGGCGAACTGCAGGGCCGAGTCCGAACGCACCGGCCACAGCGTGCCGACGAACGCGCCCGCGCCCGCCTTGAGGAACTGCGGCGCCCACCCCAGGTTCGCCGAGTACCAACTGATCTGGCCCGCACTGCGGCAGGCGTTGAAGAACACCAGGGGCCGCGTGGCGCGCAGCGCACCCGCCCGCCGGGCGTACGCGAGGTCCATGGGGTCGAACCGGCCGTCCGCCATGGCGACGCGGGACCCGCTTTCGGTGAAGGAGTTGTGGCAGGCGAAGTGCAGCAGCCCGGCCAGCCCGCTGTTGACCAGGTCCTGGACCTCGGACCGGCGGCTGAGGGTGCCGCCGTCGGCCATCGTGGAGCCGAACTTGGCGCGCAGCGCGGCGACTTCCTGCTCCGCCTCGGGCGGCGACCCCGGTGGCACCACGAACGCGGCCCGCGACAGGGCGAGTTCGCGCACCCGGTCCTGGCCGAAGACGCGGCGGACGATGGGCAGCCATTCGGCGAGGAACCCCTCGCCCTCCTGGTCGCCGTCCAGCGGATAGAGCAACTCCCACGGCACCACGTCGTGTTCGCCGAGGACCGTGAGGGCGCGAATGCGGTGGGCCTCCTCCCAGAACTGCCGGCGGACCGCGTCGGGCACCGCGTCGCCCCACAACGACACCCCGAGGTTGCGCAGCCGCTCCCGCACCCGCCGCGCGTCGGCGCCACCGCCCGCGGCGGCAGCGGTGTCCCGCAGCTCCTGGTAGATGTTCTTCGTGGCACGCTCCGGGTCGCCGGCCAGCAGACGGAAGGACTCCGGGGCGTAGCTGGTCTCGCTGAGCAACTGGAAGCTGTACGTGCCGTCTTGAGCCTTGAGTACCTGCAGCGTCGCCTCCCCGGGGTCGAAGGCGAGCGAGTCCAGGGCGGCACCGCGCGGCGGCCCGTCCCGCGCGGGCACATCGGCCTCGACGGAGATCTGGACCCGGATCTCCCCGAGGAACGACCCACCGTGGAACGCCCGCACCGTGACGGTGTGCAACCCCGTCCTCGTGGTACGCAGACCGAACCGCAGCACGTCCGAATCCTTGCCGGCGCTCACGGTCAACTCCTGCTGCAGATCGCCCAGTGCGAGGAGTCCCGGGGCATGCACCGTGATCAGCAGCCGGGCCCCCTGAGCGGGCAGGGCGAACCCGCGCAACGCCACGCCGGGGCCGCCGCCTCCGCGGGTGACCTGCACCTGCAATGGCACCTCGCGGCCGGGTGGCGCCTGTTCGGCGAGCTCGGCGACGAGCCGTCGGGGCTCGGGCTGTGCGTCGGGTGCGGTGTCCCGCTCCAGCAGGTCATCGATGCTGATGTATCGGTCGTCCCTCGAGTGCTTGAGGAACGAGCCCGCGTCGTCGCCCTGCGCGAGTTGGTCGAGAAGCAGTTCGTAGGCGGCGATCCGCTCCTGCTGCAGCCGCTCGTCCGCTGCGTCCTGCGCCTCCCGTCGCGTGCTGTCGCGCCGCACCTCCCGTTGCCCCTCCATCCGTCGGGGAGGCACCTCCCGTTCCTCCTCCATGGAAAGGGGCCGCACGTCACGCTCCCGGGCCGGCGTCGCCCGCTCCGTCCGGAGCCGCGGGTGCCAGATCACTTCGAGGCCGTAGTCAGTGCCCATTCGCTCCAACTCGGCGAGCTCACGCAGCAGTTGCCGCTCCACTCGGTCGCTGTCATCGACCGAAAACCGCCGCGTGACCGGCAGCGCGGCGCACCGGAACTCTCGGAGGAGCAGCCCAGGCACATCACGTTCCCCGCTCGCCACGAAGCGGACCGGATCCGTCACCTGCCAACCCGCCTCGACCGCGACGTCGAACTCCAGGGCGCCGTCGGCGGACGGAAGCCGCAGGTCCGCCGTGAACCGATGGCGGCCCACATCCACCTCGTACACGGCGACATACCGATTCGCCGCGACCCGCACGCGCGACGGTCGCTCCGGAGGCATGTACGAGTCGTAAACACCCTGCGAGTCGACGAAGACCAGGGCGCGGTCCGCGCGGGCGGCCGGGAAGCGGGGCGGCCCGTAACGCGACAACCGGTGCACGGTGAGCACCGGATCGATCAGTTCATCGGCCATGCCGCCCATCCCCCCTCGGCCGGTAAGGCAACAAAGATGAAGGCCTACCGGAGAATGATGGCCCATCAGCGGTCTTCCGGGCCGCCAGTCGGCCAGAGCGGGGGACGGGCAGGCCATCTGTTCCGTTCCGCCGCCCGCTCTGCATACTCGGCAGCACGTACGCAGCACGTACGCAGACCGGGCGCGCAGAAGGAGCGGACATGGGCGACACGGCACTTGTTCTCGGAGGCGGCGGGCTCACCGGCATCGGCTGGGAGATCGGGATCCTGCGCGGCCTGGCCGACCAGGGCCTCGACCTCAGCACGGCCGACACCGTGATCGGCACCTCCGCCGGGGCGGTCGTCGGCGCCCAGATCACCTCGGGCCGGCTCGGCCTCGACGCGCTGTACGAGCGCCAACTGGCCGCCCCCAAGGGCGAGATCGCGGCATCCATGGGCGCCGGGATGTTCGCCCGCTACGCCCTCAACGCGCTGCGCTCGCGCACCCCGGAGGCGTACGGCAGGCACCTGGGCAGGATGGCCCTCGCCACCCGGACGGCACCCGAGTCGGCCCGGCTCGCGGTTCTCGCCCAGCGGCTGCTCTCGCACGACTGGCCCGAGGAGCAGCACCTCGTGATCACCGTCGTCGACGCCGCGACAGGCGCGTTCAGGGCCATCGACCGCGACAGCGGCGTCAAGCTGGTCGACGCCGTCGCCGCCAGCTGCGCCGTGGCCGGCGTCTGGCCGCCCGTCACCATCGACGGGCGCCGCTGGATCGACGGCGGCATCCGCTCCTCCGCCAACGCCGACCTCGCCGCCGGCTACGCCAAGGTCGTCATCGTCGCCCCGCTGGCCCTGGGCGGCGGCCCGCTGCCCACCCCCGCCAAGCAGGCGGCGGCCCTGGCCGCCGCCGGGGCCCGCGTCACCCTGATCACCCCGACCCGCGAGGCCCGCCGCGCCTTCGGCCGCAACGTCCTGGACCCCGCCCGCCGCGCCCCCGCGGCGCGGGCCGGACTCGCCCAGGCTCCGGCCCACGTGGACGAGGTCGGCAAGGTCTGGACGGGCTGAGAGCCTGGCTTTGCACCCCCGGGGAATTCCCCGGGAGCTCCCCGAGAACGTACGAGCGGCACAATGGAGCGGTGGACGAACCGATACCCGTGACGCGCGCCGTGGACCACGGCACCGCCAAGCTGATGCCCGACGTGGACCGGGCGCGGGCCTGGCTGCTCACGGTGGACGGGGCGCCGCAGTCGTATGTCGACCTGGACGATCCGACGTACCTCGAATTCGAGTACGCGCGCCGCCTCGCCCATGTCCTGGACACGGCGGCCGACGACGGGCGGGCGCTGGACGTGGTCCATCTCGGCGGCGGTGCGCTCACCCTGCCCCGCTATCTCGCCGCCACCCGGCCCGGCTCCGCGCAGGACGTCGTCGACGCCGACCGGGGGCTGCTCGCGCTGATCGCCGAGACGCTGCCGGTCGACCCCGCGCTCGACATCCGTACGCACGGCGCCGACGCGCGCGGCTGGCTGGAGGCCGCGCCCGACGACAGCGCCGACGCGATCGTGGCCGATGTCTTCGGCGGCTCTCGGGTGCCCGCGCATCTGACCTCGCTGACCTACGCGCGCGAGGCCGAGCGGGTGCTGCGGCCGGGCGGGGTCTATACGGCGAACCTCGCGGACAGCGCGCCGTTCGCGTTCCTGCGGTCCCAACTGGCCAACTTCCAGGCGGTGTTCCCCTACCTGGTGCTGATCGCGGAGCCCGCCGTCCTGCGCGGCCGGCGCTTCGGCAACGCGGTGCTCGTCGCCGCCCACCACGAGCCGGACATCGCCGCGCTCAGCCGCCGCTGCGCCGCAGACGCCTTCCCGGCGCGGGTCGAGCACGGACCCGGGCTGCGCCGCCTCATCGGCGACGCGAAGCCCGTGCAGGACGAGGACGCGGTGGCCTCACCCGAGCCGCCCGACGGCGCCTTCAGCATCGGCTGAACCGGCCGGCACCGCGTCGGCTGGTCGCGCCGCCGGGGACGGGGCGGCCTTGGTGACTTCCTTCGTGCGCCGGGTCAGATTGCGCACGTCCGGTACGAGGAGCACCGCCGCCGTCACCAGGACGACGAGCCCGGCGCACCCCCACAGGGCGCTGCTCCGCCCGAACGCGGTCTCGGCGGGGCCCGCGAGGGCCATGGCCAGCGGTGCGAGGGACACCGAGCCGAACCAGTCGTAGGCCGAGACCCGGGAGAACTTGTCCTCCGGGATCTCCTGGTGCAGCGCGGTCATCCAGGCGACCCCGAACACCTCGATGGTGACGCCGCTGACGAACATCACCGCGACCAGGACACCCACCGGGGCAGGCACCGCGAGCGCCGCCGAGGGCAGCGCGAGCGGGAACACGCACAGCGTGCCGACGAGCAGCATCCGCCGCGGCTTCCAGCGCATCATCAGCAGCGCACCCCCGACCGTGCCGAGGCCGAAGGCGCCGAGGGCAAGCCCCCAAGGGGCCGGGCCGCCCAGCGAATCGCGGGCCACCAGCGGCCCGTACACCGCCTCGGCGGTCCCGACGACCGCGACCACGACCGAGAACTGCAGCACGATCGACCAGAGCCAGGCCCGCCCGATCACCTCGCGCCAGCCCTCCCGCAGGTCGGCGAGCAGGCCGCCGCCCGCCTCGCTCCTGGTCAGGGGAGCCACGACGAGGAAGGCCCGCAGTGCCCCGGCGACCGCGAAGGCCGCCGCGTCCACCGCGAGCACCCAGCCCGGCCCGATCGCCGCGATCATCGCCCCGCCGAGCGCGGCACCGCCGACGGCGGCACCCTGCATGGCCATGCGGAACAACGCGAAGGCGCGGCTTGCCTGTTCACCGCTGACGCTGGACAGGAGCATGCCCTCGGCGGCCGGGTTGAAGAAGGCCTGCCCGGCGCCGCCGAGGGCGGTGAGCAGCATCATCTGCCACAGCTGCGGATCGCCGGCCAGGACAAGGACCGCGAAGACGCCCTGCGAAAGGAAGTTGACGGCATTGGCGGCGACCATCACCCGATGCCGCGGCAGCCGGTCGGCGACCGCCCCGCCGATCAGCAGGAACAGCACCAGGGGCAGCGTGCGGGCCATGGCCACCAGGCCGACGTCACCGCCGCTGCCGCCCGACTCGAGCACCGCGAACGCCGCCGCGATCAACGCACCGTGGCTGCCCAGGTTCGTCACGACCGCGGCGGCGGTCAGCAGGGTGTAGTTGCGGCCTGCCCAGGAGGGCAGGCGGAGCCGGGGGGAGGGGGCTTCGGTCACCGGAGAACTATCGCCGCTGCACTTCGGCCGCGCCAAACGGTTTACCGGCCGGGGCGCGGCAACAGGCCCGGCCCGTCAGGAGCCCTGCGGTTTGCCGGACAGCCGGACGCTGCCGAGGATCTTCTCCATCGTCGCCTTGTCGAGCTCGTCCTCAACACCCGCGACGCCGTACAGGCTCCAGACCGTGTAGTCGTTGTCGGAGTTCTTGAAGGCGAAGGAGACTGCCTTGCCGTTGGTGGTGCAGGACTTCATGTCCGTCTTCACCTTGGTCGACTTGGCCCAGGAAATACTGCCTTTGAGACCGGAGGAGCTCGTGAAGGGCTTGGCCTTCCCGATCTCGATGTTCTTGTCGTCCGGCTGCGTGTACGGAGCGTAGATCCACCAGCCGACCACGTTCTCGGCGGCTTCCCCGGTGTTCTTGGCGCCGTTGGCGCCCTTGGTGCCTGCCTGCGCGAGGTGGGTGGTGATCTCCTCGTCGTCCTCGTCGTCGTGGTACGTGCACCAATCGTCCTTGAGCTTGGCGGTGCCCGAGTGCGTGATGAGGACCTTCTCGGGGTCCTTGTCATCGCTGTACTGCGTGTTCACGTCGGGGTTGGCGACCACCCAGCCCGGCGGAACGTCGTACGCGACGCCGCGGCGCGGGTTGACCACGACCTGCCAGCCGGGAACGACCGCCTTGACGTCGGGGCTGTTGCCGCGCGAGTTCTCTTCCTCGGTCGGGTCGGCGGTCGGCGACTTGGGTGCCGAGGAGGTGGGCTTCTTGCCGCCGCCCCCGCCTGCCTCGTCGTCCTTCTTGTCCTTGTCGCCGCCGAGCACCAGATATCCGGTGACACCCGCGGCGATGACGACCGCGACCGCCGCCACCACGGCGATGACCGTGGTCTTCTTTCGGCCGCCGCCGCCACCCTGCGCGGGCGGGGGCGCGGGAGTGCCGGGCATGGAGGGCACGTTCCACTGCGGTGCCTGGCCGGGCTGCTGCTGAGGCGGCTGGCCGGCCTGCTGCGGGTAGCCCGGCTGCTGCTGATAGCCCGGCTGTTGATACGGGTTGGGCTGCTGGTACCCCGGCTGCTGGTACGGGTTCTGGTTCGGGTCCTGCGGGTTCTGCTCGCCCCCGGGCGGCTGCTGTCCTGGCCACATGGCGAGTAACGATAGAGGTGGCCGGTATCGGCTGCCACGGCCGCCCCCGATTGTGACCACCCGGACACCCCAGCTGCGTACGAACGCGGACGAAGCGGCGAAGCGGCGTCGGGGAGGCGCCGGCGAAGTGGCGGGAATCGGAATCCGGCGGGGATGGCCAAGAGTGATTACTCATGGGTAACATCCGGTGTCATGAGCGCTGACCAGATGTCCATCGGCGAGATGCTCGCCGCCACCGTGCCGATGGCCCGGACCCTGAACCTCGAGTTCGCCGAGACCACCCCCGAGCGTGCCGTCGTACGGCTGCCGGACCAGGCGGACTACCACAACCACGTCGGCGGACCGCACGCCGGCGCCATGTTCACCCTGGGCGAGTCCGCGAGCGGGGCGATCGTGCTCGCCGCCTTCGGGGAGCAGCTGTCGCGGGCCGTGCCGCTGGCCGTGCGCGCCGACATCGCGTACAAGAAGCTCGCCATGGGGCCGGTCACCGCCACCGCGACGCTCGGCCGCCCGATCGCCGATGTCGTCGCCGAGCTCGACGCGGGGGAGCGCCCCGAATTCCCCGTCGCCATCGCCATCCAGCGCGAGGACGGCGCCGTGACGGGTGAGATGACCGTCGTGTGGACCCTGCGTCCCAACAGCTGATCCACCGCGACGGCTGATCCACCGCGACAGCTGATCCACCGCGGACGACAGCACCGCCCACGGCCCATGCGCCGGTCGAGCCTTGAAGGCTCGACCGGCGCATTTGTCATTTCCCGTTCAACTTGTTTGTTCAACTCGTTGACACGAGTCAATGCCGGTCATAGCTTTCCGGCGCAACAAGTGGTGTCTAACGGTGTGTCAAGTCGGTCTTGTCGCATAGTGCGTTCAAAGGCCGAACGCCGGCACGCCGCTGTGCCCGCGCCTAGAAGGAGTGATGACGGCTCATGTCCGACCCCGTGTCCCGGAGATCCGCACTGCGTCTGATGGGCGGCGCCATCACGGTCGCCGCCGCGGCCACCGCAGGCCTGTCCACCCCCTCGCACGCGGCCGCGCACGCCCACGGCCAGGGCCCGGCGGCGGGCCGCCGTGTCGAGGCGCTCATCGCCAGGCTTTCCCTCGTCGAGAAGATCTCCCTGCTGCACGGCGCCCAGGACCCCCAGGCCCTCGGCCAGGCCGGCTACGTCCCCGGCGTCCCCCGCCTGAACATCCCGCCCATGCGCCTCGCCGACGGCCCGGCCGGCGTCCGCGTCCAGGAGCACGCCACCGCACTGCCCGCACCCGTCCTGCTCGCCTCCGCCTTCGACCCCGAGCTGGCCCGTGCGTACGGCCAGGTCATCGGCAGGGAAGGCCGGGCGCTCGGCCAGGACGTGCTGCTCTCGCCCATGTGCAACCTGATCCGCACCCCGTACGCCGGGCGGAATTTCGAGACCTTCAGCGAGGACCCGCTGCTCACCGCCGACCTGGTCTCCCAGGAGATCAGGGGCATCCAGGGCGAGGGGCTCATCGCGACGGTGAAGCACTTCGCGATGAACAATCAGGAGCAGGACCGCATGTCGATCGACGTGCGGGTCGGCGAGCAGACCATGCACGAGACCGAGCTACGCGGCTTCGAGGCCGCCATCGCCGCCGGGGCGGGCTCGGTCATGGGCGCGTACAACAAGGTCAACGGCACCTTCGCCTGCGAGAGCAAGCCGCTCCTCACGGACGTCCTGCGGGATCGCTGGGGCTTCGACGGCTGGGTCATGACCGACTGGTTCGCCGCGCACAGCACCGCGCAGGCGATCGCCGCGGGCCTCGACATGGAGATGCCCGACGACTCCCACTTCGGCCCGGCCCTGCAGAAGGCGGTGGAGGACGGCAGCGTCCCGCAGGCCCACGTCGACCGCTCGGTGCGCCGCATCCTGAGCGTCATGGACCGCTTCGGCCTGCTCGACGGCAGCGCCCCCGACCGTCCCTCCCGCAACCCCGAGGCGGGCGCCGCGGTCGCCCTCGACATCGCGAAGGCCGGCGCCACGCTGCTGCGCAACGAGCGCGGAGCCCTGCCGCTGACCGGCCGCGCCGCCCGCAGCATCGCCGTGATCGGCCCCACCGGCGAGGTCCCCTTCGTCAGCGGCGGCGGCAGCGCCCACGTCATCCCCGACCGCGCCGAGAGCCCGCTCCAGGCGCTGCGCAAGCGGGCGGGCCGCGGCGCCGACGTCTCGTACGCGGTCGGCGAGGACCTGTTCGGCAAGCCCATCCCCAAGGGCGCCTTCAGCCCCAGGGGCTTCGACCCCGAGGGCCACGGCGTAGGCAAGAACGAGACGTGGACCTTCGACGGCACGATCGACATCGGGAAGGAGGACGAGTGGACGTTCGTCATCCACTACTCCGGTGAGCGCCCCGAAGTGCTGCTCGACGGCGCGGAACTCTTCCCCAAACTGCCCGGATACGGCGAGTACTTCAGCGGCGGCCTGGTCAGCGCCGCACCCGACGGGCTCATGGTGCGCCGCAAGACACTGGAGCTGCCCGCCGGGAAGCACACGCTCAAGATCACCGCGAAGGGCGGCGGCGAGGGGCAGATCTTCCGCCTCCGTCGGGTCACCGGGGCCACCCGCGCCGCGGACGTCGCCGAGGCCGTGGCGGACGCCCGGGCCGCGCACAGCGTGGTGCTCTTCGCCTACGAGGACGCGACCGAGGGCCAGGACCGCACCACCGTCGCCCTGCCCGGCCACCAGGAGGCCCTGATCGAGGCGGTGACCGCGGCCAACCCCCGCACCACCGTCGTCCTCAACACCTCGTCCGCGACCTCGATGCCCTGGCTCGATGCGACCGCCGCGGTGCTGCAGATGTACTACCCCGGCCAGGAGGGCGCCGCCGCGACCGCCGCGGTGCTCTTCGGCGACGCCGATCCCGGGGGCCGCCTGACCCAGTCGTTCCCGTCCGACGACACCGGCCACCCGACGGCCGGCAACCCCGGGCGCTATCCCGGCGTCGACGGTCGCGAGGAGTACTCGGAGGGCATCCACGTCGGATACCGCTGGTACGCCGCCGAGGGCGTGGAGCCGCTGTTCCCGTTCGGACACGGCTTGTCCTACACGACGTTCGCGTACGCCGACCCGACGGTGCACGCCACCCGGGACGGGCTCGCGGTCGGCTTCACCGTGCGCAACACCGGGCACCGCACCGGCATCGAGGTCGCCCAGATCTATCTGGCACCGTCGCCCGAACTCACCCTCGATCAACCGGAGTCGGCCCTCGCCGGATACCGCAGGCTCAAGCTGCGGGCGGGGGAGCGGCGCCGGGTCACCGTGCATGTCACCAGGCGCTCGCTGTCCTCGTGGGACGCCGAGCGGCACGACTGGGTGCTCGGCACCGGGCGCCGCGAGGTGCGCATCGGCTCCTCGTCGACGGATCTGCGGCTGACGGCCCAGGCGAAGGTGGGTGGCCGGTCATGAGCGGTCGGATACGTTCCCTCATATCCGGTACGGCCCTACGTTCCTGGGGGCGCCCGGCGACGCTGGCGGTGGCCACGCTGCTCGTCGCCGGGGCCCCGGCCCCCGCGGCGGCCGCCGGTTCCGCGTCGCCGCCCCGCCAGACGGTCGTGGCGACCGACGCGGGCCTGGTCCGCGGCGCGGCGACCGCCGAGGGCCGACAGTTCCTCGGCATCCCCTACGCCCAGCAGCCCGTGGGGAAGTCGCGCTGGAAGGCGCCCCGCCCCGCGAAGGACTGGCACGGCGTACGGGACGCCACCGGGTTCGGCAACCGGTGCGTGCAGACCCGGAGTTGGGACCCCGGCTATGAACAGCCCAGCCACACCGAGGACTGCCTCGACCTGAACGTCTACAGCCCGGACGGGCACGGCGCCGTGCGGCGCCCGGTCATGGTGTGGCTGCACGGCGGCGGGCTCGTCGCGGGCGCCGGCGAGGACATCGTGCCGGACACCTTCGCGCGGCGGACCGGCGCGGTCGTGGTGACCGTCAACTACCGGCTCGGCGCGATGGGCTTCCTCGCCACCGCGGGCCTCGACGGCGAGGCGCCCGACCGGGTTTCCGGCAACTACGGCTTCCTCGACCAGCAGGCGGCGCTGCGCTGGGTGCGTACCAACATCGGCCGCTTCGGCGGCGACCCCGGGCGCGTGACCATCGCGGGCGAGTCCGCGGGTGGCGGCTCCGTCTGCACCCAGCTCGCCTCGCCCACCGCACGCGGCCTCCACCGGGCGGGCATCATCCAGAGCGGCGCGTACGGCGACTGCGCGGCCCGCGAGCAGAAGCAGGCAGTCGCCGACGGGGCCGCCTTCGCCGCGAAGCTGGGCTGCCCCGCGCCCGGCGGCGACGCGAAGGCCTCCCTGGCCTGCCTGCGCGGCAAGTCCGCGAAGGAGATCCTCGACGCACAGGCCGGATTCCGCTGGGCGGGCGTGGTCGGCGGCGACTTCCTGCCCGAGCAGCCGGCGCGGGCCTTCGCGCGCGGCGCGGCGGCCGGGGTACCGGTGATGAACGGGGCCAACCAGGACGAAGGCACTCTCTTCGCCTTCGGCGAGTACGACGCCCAGGGCAAGCCCCTCACCGCGCAGGAGTATCCGGCGGCGCTGGCCCGGCAGTTCGGGCCGGTCCAGGGCGGCAAGGCGCTGGCCCGCTATCCGCTGGCCTCGTATCCCTCGCCGAGCCTCGCGTACGGCACCGCCATCGGCGACCACTTGATGGCCTGCCCCGCGCTGCGCCTCGACCGCACCCTGGCCGGGCGCGGCAAGGTGTACGCCTATGAGTTCGCGGACCGTACCTCGCCGCCGTTCGCCTCGCTGCGGAACATGGGCACGAAGTTCGCCTTCGGCGCGACGCACGTGAACGAAGTGCAGTACCTCTTCAAGCACTTCGGCCTGGAGACTCCGCTCAACGCCGAGCAGCGGGTCCTGGCCCGGCAGATGGTGCAGTACTGGGGCTCCTTCATCCAGGGCGGACCGCCGCGCGCCGAGGGCGGGCCGGTCATGCCCGACGGACCCGGCGGACGCGTTCTGTCGCTGCGTACCGCCTCCGCCGGATCCAGCGTGATCAGCACCTCCGTGCACCGTGAGCACCTGTGCGACCTCTGGGACGCGGCCGACACCGTGTGATCCAGTAGGCTGCCCGGCGTGCGCGGGGTCCTGTTCCGTCGTCCACTCACAGGACGGACGGGAATGTGACGACAGGACCCGGGGGAAGCGCACGCCGGGCAGAAGCACAGGCACAGGGAGGACCGGCGTTGCACGTCCAGGAGTGGCTCGAGACCGTACCCGCGGTGAGCATCTACATCCTGGTGGGGGTGGTCATCGGAGTGGAAAGCCTCGGCATTCCGCTGCCGGGCGAGATCATCCTCATCAGCGCCGCGCTGCTGGCCTCGCAGAACGGCGAGATCGACCCGTTCATCCTGGGCGCCTGCGCCACCACGGGAGCCATCGTCGGCGACTCCATCGGCTATGCGATCGGCCGCAAGGGCGGCCGGCCGCTGCTCGCCTGGCTGGGCAAGAAGTTCCCCAGACACTTCAGCGAGGCGCACATCGCCACCGCTGAGCGGTCCTTCCAGAAGTGGGGCATGTGGGCCGTCTTCTTCGGCCGGTTCGTCGCCCTGCTGCGGATCTTCGCGGGCCCGCTCGCGGGCGTACTGCGCATGCCGTACTGGAAGTTCGCCGTCGCCAACGTCTTCGGCGGGGTGTTGTGGGCGGGCGGCACCACGGCCGTCATCTACTACATCGGGGTCGTCGCGGAGTCCTGGCTGAAGAAGTTCTCCTGGGCCGGACTCGCCCTCGCCGTGGCGATCGGCCTGGCCTCGATGCTGTACGTCAAGCGCCGCACGAAGAAGGCGCATTCGGCGGCGCGGGCGGCGGAAACGCTGCCGCCGCCCGTGGCCGCCGAGTAGGCGGGGTCTCAGCCCTCGTGGGCGGCGCGGTGCTGCTTGGCCAGCTCGGTGTACATCAGCGCGTTGAGCTTGATGCCCTCACGCTCCTCGTCGGTCAGCGGCCTGCGCACCTTGGCGGGCACACCGGCGACCAGGGAGCCCGGCGGCACCTGCATGCCCTGCGGGACGAGGGCCTGGGCCGCGACCAGTGAACCGGCGCCGATCACCGCGCCGTTGAGGATCGTGGCACCCATGCCGATCAGGCAGTCGTCCTCGACCGTGCAGCCGTGCACCGTCGCGTTGTGGCCGACCGAGACGCGCTCGCCGATCGTCACCGGGTAGCCGGGGTCGACGTGCACGGTGCAGTTGTCCTGGATGTTGCTGTCGGCGCCGAGCACGATCGGACCGCAGTCGGCGCGCAGGACCGCGTGGTACCAGAGGCTGGCACCCGGCTTCAGCGTCACGTCGCCGACCACGACGGAGGTGGGCGCGCAGAACGCCTCCCCGTCCACCTCGGGGTCCTTGCCGCCGACCCCCGCGATCAACGCCTGCTCTGCCATGACGTGCTCCTGCTTCTCAAGTTCCGAGTTCCGTCGCGCCTGAGGGAACCGTAAGCGACGCAGGCGGCCGGGGGAGCGGTGGGGTGAAGATCACAGGTCGCCGCACTCTTGGGTGCGGGCCGCGCTGAGTACCGTGTGCAGGTGCCGAAGGACAGGAACACGTTCTCATCTCTGGCCGCGCGGCGGGATTCTCTGGCCGCCTGGCGCGGCCGTGCGGTCACGCGTGCCGTCCAGGCCGGCTGGCGCTGGGTGCAGCGGGCGGGTGCGGTGACGGCCGACCGCCCCGGCCGGCTGCGCTTCGCCGCGATCGGCGCGGGAACCAAGCTGGCCTTCCCGCAGGGCACCGTCTTCGGCGAGCCCTGGATCGAGCTGGGCCGGCACTGCATCGTGGCCGAACAGGTCACGCTGACCGCGGGGATGATGCCGGATCTGGACCTCGGGCCCGAGCCGATCCTGCGTATCGGCAACGGCGTGGTGCTGGGCCGCGGCAGCCATGTCATCGCCGATACGACGGTGACGATCGGGGACGACTGCTACTTCGGCCCCTATGTCTACGTGACGTCCACGAACCACAGTTACGACGATCCGCATCAGCCCGTCGGCAAGCAGTGGCCCCGCATGGAGCCGGTGGAGATCGGCGCGGGCTGCTGGATCGGGACGAACGCGGTGATCCTGCCGGGCGCCCGGCTCGGCCGCAATGTCGTGGTCGCGGCGGGCGCGGTGGTCCGCGGCGAGATCCCCGACCACGCGGTGGTGGCCGGGGCGCCCGCCCGGGTCGTGCGCACCTGGGACGCGGAACAGGGCTGGCAGCCGCCGCTGCGTACGCCGGCGCCGGTGCCGATCCCGGAAGGCATCACGCCCGAAGAGCTGCTCGCGCTGGCTGAGTTGGAGGACCTGGACGGGTCAGCGGCAGGCCAGTAGGTCGTACGTTGACCGCTCAGGTCGTACGCTGCCGGCTCAGGTCCTACGTCGCCCGCCCGCCCGGCGATGACGCGCGCTCAGCCGCTCGCAAGCAGCACCGTGCCCACCAGCGCGAGCCCCGCGCCCGCCGCCTGCACCGCCTTCAGGCGCTCCTTCAGCAGGCCGAGCGCGGCCAGTGCGGTGACCACGGGGTAGAGCGAGGAGAGCACGGCGGCCACGGTGACCGGACCGGCCTGCGCGGCCATCGAGTAGGTGCCGTTGGCCGCCACATCGGCCAGGCCCACGAAGGCGAGTGCGGGCAGCGCGGCCCAGATCACCTTCATGCCGCCCTCCTCGGGCAGGGCGCTCGCGCCCCGCTTCACGGAGACGAACAGGGCCGCGCCGCCCGCCGCCACGTTGGTCACGCGCTGGATGAACAGGGCGAGGAAGAGCCCGGTCAGGTTGGTGGACGCCTCGGCGATCAGCGCCATCACCGCCCCGAAGCCGAATGCCGCGAGCAGCGTGAGCAGGATGGCCTGGCGCTGCACCGGGGCGCCGCGGAACTGCGGTCCGCCCGCGAGGACGATGCCGACCACGGCCACCGCGATGCCGCCGTACTGCAGCAGGCCGGGCCGCTCGCCCAGGATCAGCCCCACGCCCACGGGGACCGCGACACCCACCGAGCCGAGCGGCGAGACGACGCCCATCGGGCCGAGTGCGAGGGCCTTGTAGAAGGCGAGCATCGCCACCGGACCGACCGCGCCGGCCGCAACGGCGAACCACAACTGCGGTCCCCACTCGCTCCACCCGCCGGTCGCCACGACGACTCCGCCGAGCACCACGACCGCGACGCACTGCGAGACCACGACCACCGTGAGGGCCGGGATGCGTCGCGTCAGCAGCCCGCCGCCGAAGTCGGCCAGCCCCCAAAGGAGACTGGTGGCCAGGGCGAAGATGGCTGTCATCGGGAGACCTCGCAGTAAAGTGCAGTGTGTTGAACGCTTCGGTACGCTCCGGTTCACCACACAGTAGTTCAGTGCAGTGGACTGTGTCATCCAAAATCTTGGACTGAATGGACGGGATGTGTCTGACCTCGATCAGCTCACGCAGTCGCTCGCGCGCAATCTGAAGCGCTGGCGCGGCGAACGCGGCTTCACCCTGGACGCGCTCGCGGCCCGTGCGGGCGTCAGCCGGGGAATGATCATCCAGATCGAGCAGGCGCGCACCAATCCCAGCGTGGGCACCACGGTCAAGCTCGCCGACGCGCTGGGCGTCAGCATCACCACGCTCCTCGACTACGAGCAGGGCTCCCAGGTCAGGCTGGTGCCCGAGGAGCAGGCCGTCCGGATGTGGTCCACGGACGCGGGCAGTTACACCAAGCTCCTGGTCGGCACCGAGACGCGAGGCCCCTTCGAGCTGTGGGACTGGCGCCTGATGCCGGGCGACGGCAGCCAGTCCGACGCCCACCCGGCGGGCACGGTCGAGCTGCTCCATGTCACCGCGGGCGAACTCACGCTGTCGGTGGACGGCGTGGACCACGCGGTGCCGGCCGGTACGTCCGCGACCTTCGAGGCGAACGTGCCGCACGGCTACCGCAACGACGGCAAGGACCCGGTCGAGATGACGATGGCCGTGTCCATCCCGCCCGCCCGCTGAGCCGTCCGCCCCCGGGCGCCCCGCTCGCCCGCTGAGACACCCGGGCGGCGTGGCGGCGGGCGTTGTTAACGTGCCGTCATGCGCGCACCACTTGGGAACTTCGACGACGCCCGGCCCGCCCCCGACTGCCTCGACCTGCTGACCCCTCCGGTCGCCGAGGCGGTCCGCCACTGGCGCGGCACCGTACCCGCCGAGCAGATCGTGTACGTCGACACCGATCCGGAGATCGCCGACACGGCCGTCTTCGTCGAGCACTACGGCCCCGAACTGCTCGACCAGTCCGCGAACTGCGTGGTCGTCGCGGGCAAGCGCGGCGGCGAGACCGGCCTCGCCGCATGCGTGGTGCTCTCCCGCACCCGGGTCGACGTCAACGGTGCGGTACGTCGCCAACTCGGCGCCCGCAAGGCCTCGTTCGCCCCCATGGACCTCGCGACCGGCGAGACCGGCATGGAGTACGGCGGCATCACGCCGATCGGCCTGCCCGCCGAGTGGCCGCTGCTTGTGGACGCCGCGGTCGTGGACTCCCCGTACGTCCTGATCGGCAGCGGCCGGCGGCGCGGCAAGCTGATCGTGCCCGGCAAGCTCTTCGCGGAGCTTCCGGGAGCCGTCGTCCTCGACGGGCTCGGCGTCGCGGCCGGCTGACCTCAGGCGCTGTCCGGCCGCGCCCCGAACCGCTCGCGCACATCGGGGCGTTGGGCCAGCCGCTCCGGGAACCCCGGCCCCATTTCCCCGCGTACGGCACCGGCCTTCAGCGGCTCTCCGCAGTGCTCGCACACCACCACCGCACTCGTGGTGTGCCCGCACTCCTCGTGCCGCAGCGTCACCGGAGGCCCCTGTGGACCGGACAGCCAGCGGTCGCCCCACGCCGTGAGGGCCATCAGCACGGGGTAGAAGTCCCGGCCCTTGTCGGTGAGGACGTACTCGAACCGCTCGGGCCGCTGCTGATACGGCACCCGCTCGAGCAGTCCCTCCTCGACCAGGCGCTGCAGCCGGACCGTCAGCGTGTTGCGGGCCAGGCCCAGCGAGTGCTGGAAGTCGTCGAAGCGCCGCACCCCGTAGAAGGCCTCGCGCAGCACCAGGGGAGTCCACCAGTCGCCGAGCAGGTCCATGGTGCGGGCGATGGAACAGGGCCAGTGCGCAAGGGAAGTTCGCTTCACCCGGTCCACGATAGAGGGTTGTTCAACGGGACCCACCCCGATACCGTCCAGTAAGTTGCTCTACAGGACTTACTCGGCCGGGAGTGCCCAGATGACCGAAGCAGCGAATTCCTCCGCAGTGAACTCCTCCACGCAGTGGCGTACGTCCGCCTGCATCCTCTGCGAGTGCAACTGCGGCATCGAGATCCAGCTGGACGGCCGCCGCCTGGCCCGCATCCGCGGCGACAAGAACCATCCCGCGTCCGCCGGTTACACCTGCGAGAAGGCGCTGCGCCTCGACCACTACCAGAACGGCAGACACCGCCTCACCTCCCCGCTGCGCAGGCGCGCCGACGGCACGTACGAGGAGATCGACTGGGACACCGCACTGACGGAGATCGCCGAACGCCTCACCGCGGTCAAGGAGTTGCACGGCGGGGAGCGGATCTTCTTCTACGGCGGTGGCGGGCAGGGCAATCACCTCGGCGGGCTCCACACCCGCGCCCTGCAGTCGACGCTCGGCTCCCGCTACTTCTCCAACGCCCTCGCCCAGGAGAAGACCGGCGAGATGTGGGTCGACGGCAAGCTGTACGGCGCCCACACCAAGGGCGACTTCGAGGAATCCGAAGTCGTCGTCTTCCTCGGCAAGAACCCCTGGCAGTCCCACAGCTTCCCGCGCGCCCGGCCGACGCTGCGCGAGATCGCCAAGGACCCGGCCCGCACGATGATCGTGCTCGATCCGCGGCGCAGCGAGACCGCCGAGCTCGCCGACATCCATCTGCAGGTCAGGCCGGGGACGGACGCGTGGTGCCTGGCGGCGATGCTCGCCGTCCTGGTGGAGGAGAAGCTGCTCGACCGGGCCTTCATCGACGAGCACACCGTCGGGACGGAGGACGTCGTCGGCGCGATCGGCGAGGTCCCGGTGGCCGACTATGCGGCCCGCTGCGGCGTCGACGAGGAGCTGATCCGAGCCGCCGCGCGCCGGATCGGGACGGCCGCGTCGGTGACGACGTACGAGGACCTGGGCACCCAACAGGCCCCGCACAGCACCCTGGTGTCGTATCTGAACAAGCTGCTGTGGATCCTGACCGGCAACTTCGGCCGCCCCGGCACCATGTACCTGCACTCGGCGTTCGCCCCGCTCACCGGGCCCTCGGCCGGAGGCAAGGGCAAGGGCGGGCGGGGGAGCCGTACGCCGGTGACCGGAGCGAAGATCATCGCGGGCCTGGTGCCCTGCAACTCCATCGCCGAGGAGATCCTCACCGAGCACCCCGACCGGCTCCGCGCGATGTGGATCGAGAGCGCCAACCCGGCGCACTCCCTGGCCGATTCGAAGTCCTTCGTCGAGGCACTGGACGCGCTCGACCTGGTGGTCGTGGTCGATGTGGCGTTCACCGAGACGGCCCGGCACGCGGACTACGTGCTGCCCGCGGCCAGCCAGTTCGAGAAGTGGGAAGCGACCTTCTTCAACTCCGAATTTCCGCGAAACTCCTTCCAGTTGAGGCCACCCGTCCTCGACCCACTGCCGGGCACGCTGCCCGAGCCGGAGATCTACGCACGGCTGCTGCGCCTGCTCTCGGCTGCGGACGAGGCGCTGAAGACGCGGCTCACGTCGGCCGCGCACACCTCGCGGGGGGCGTTCGGGCAGGCCTTCTTCGACGCGGTCGGCGCCGAGCCGGGGCTGCTCGGGATCGCCCCGTATCTGCTGTACGAGACGCTGGGGCAGGCCCTGCCGGACGGGCAGCGGGCGGCGGCGCCGGTGTGGGGCCTCGCCCAGCTGTGTGCCATGACGTACCCGGAAGGGGTGCGGCGGGCCGGGTTCGCGGACGGGGACGAGCTGTTCGACGCGATCCTGGCGACGCCGGCCGGAGTGACCTTCACCGTCGACGAGTGGGACGACGTGTGGTCGTACGTGCGACGGGACGACGGGCGCTTCACGGTGGGGATTCCCGAACTCACCGACTGGCTGCGATCGTTGAGCGAACCGGAGGCCGCCGGGCCCGAGTCCGGGGACTTCCCGCTGGTCCTGTCGGCGGGGGAGCGGCGCTCCTTCACCGCCAACACCATCTACCGCGACCCGACCTGGCGCCGCCGCGACGCCGAGGGCGCGCTGCGGATGAGCCCGGACGACGCGTCGCCACTGGGACTTGCCACGGGATCCCTTGCGCGGGTCGTCACCGAACGGGGCAGCGCCCGGGTGGTGGTCGAGGTCACGGACACCATGCGCTCCGGACACATCTCGCTGCCCAACGGGCTCGGCGTGGACCACCCGGAGCACGGCGTGGTCGGGGTGGCGCCGAACGAGCTGACGTCGCTGCACCACCGCGATCCGGTGGCGGGGACGCCGTGGCACAAGCATGTGCCGGCCCGGGTGGAGGCCGTCTAGGCTCAGGCCGCATGGGACACGACGGTCGCTTTCAGGACTCCCGGCGCGGGCTCGCCCACTACGCGGACCTGCTGCTCGTGGTCTGCCCGCGCTGCGGCGGCCGGGCCTCGGTCGTGCCCCGGCCCGGGCTCCCCGAGCTGCGCTACGACACGGAGCTGCTGTACCGGCCGAGGCGACTGGTGTGCGCGGGGTGCGGTGCGATGCGCGAGTGGACCGCCGAGCGGCGCGGCAATGCGCTGGTCGGGATCACCCTGGGCGGGCCCGACGAGCCGTTCTTCGGTCTCCCGCTGTGGCTGCAGGTCCCGTGCTGCGGCCAGGTCCTGTGGGCGTACAACGCACGCCACCTCGACGTGCTCGACGAGTACGTCGCCGCCGGTCTGCGCGAACGTACCGGCTGGCCGGCGATGAGCATGCTGGACCGGCTGCCCGCCTGGATGAAGACGGCCGGCAATCGCACCGAGGTGCTGCGGGGCGTCCAACGGCTGCGCGCCCTGGTCGACTTGAGCGCGCCTTCGGACCGGCCGAGCGCGGCCGCCCCGCGGCCGGACCGGGCCACGGGCCAGGAACCGGCCGGCTCGCCCTACTTCAGGTCGCCCTACTGATGGATCGCCGCCGCGTCGGCAGCTGGATCGGCATCGGCACCCGTCAGCGGGAGAAGCGGCATCGGCACCCGTCAGCAGGAGAATCGGCCTCGGCACCCCGTCGGCGGACAGCAGAAACCCCGCCGCACCGAGGGGAGTCGGGGCAGCGGGGTTCAGTCTGCGGGCTGGGCGATCAGGCCACGATCCAGTCGCTGGTCGCGATCACGGGAGTGACCCCGTCGCGGTGGATCGTGCCCTCGATCAGGCCGTACGGGCGGTCCGCCGCGAAGTACACCTCGTTGTCGTTCTTCAGGCCGAACGGCTCGAGGTCCACCAGGAAGTGGTGCTTGTTGGGCAGGTTGAGGCGGACCTCGTTGACCTTCGGGCAGTTGTCGAGGACCCGGTCGGCCATCGCGTGCAGCGTCTGCTGCAGCGAGTAGCTGTAGGTCTCGGAGAACGCCTCCAGCTGGTGGCGCTTGGCCTTGTTGTACTGCGCGTCCCAGTCGGTCGACTCGTCGGCCGCGGCCACACCCGAGTAGGCCCAGCGCGAGGTGACCTTCGTCGCCAGGATGCGGTCGTACGCCTCCTGCAGCGTCGTGTACTTGTCCTTGATGTAGCCGTGGAACTCGGAGTTCGTCGAGTTCATCACGGTGAGGTCCTTCAGGCCGGAGATGACCTGGAGCTGACCGGTGTACTCGCTGAACGTGACCTGCGCGGTGCGCACTTCCTGGCCCTTGCGGACGAAGGAGTGCTGCTCCTTGCGCGTCGGCACCGAGATCCGCTCCCAGGCGAACTCCTCGACGCGGATCTGCGCCTCGTGGATCGGGTCCTGCGAGTTCACGAAGTGCTTGGCGAGCAGGATCGCGAACTGCTCGGGGGACTCGACGCTGTGCTCCTTGGCGAACGCGTACACCGTGTTCTTGGTGGTGTCGGTCGGCAGGCAGTTGGCGTTGTCACCGGTCAGGTGCACATCGCGGAACTCGCCGCGCAGGGCCACCGATACGTTCAGGTCACGGATCTCGGCCCACGAGCCGTCGTTGCCCTTGCGGGTGACCTTGACGATGCGGTTCTCGGCCTTGCCGTACTGGTTCTGCGCGAGGATGTGCTTGCTCATGGTGGTGTGCCTCCGGGTACGTGGGTCCGTGTGAGAACAGATCCCGTACGCCCGGCGTCCGGCGCTCCTCCCCTCGTGGGAAGCGCCCCCCGCCGTCCGGCCCCGGTTCTTCAAGGAAGGGCCGCCCCGGGACTGACGTGCATCCCGGTCCGTAGGTGCTGTGCGGTGGTGCTCAGTACTTGGTACTGGTTCTTTGGTGCAGGTTCTTTGGTGCTGACAGGGATTTGAGCATGATCGCGAGGCTCGCGGTACCGGGCGAATCCTCCGAGAAATGCGGCCGGGGCTTGGGGCTTCCCTCCAAGACGAGCCGGCCGAGCTCAGATCGTCCCCACCTGCCAGGCGCCGCGTACCCCCAGGTCACCGGGGTGATCCGGCACATGGACCGGGATGTTCACCCGCTCCCTCAGGTGGTCCTCCAGGCCGTACAGCCGGGCGCCCTCGCCGCACAGCACCAGGCCCCGGTCGACCACGTCGTCCACCAGCTCCGCGGGGCTGTCGGCCAGCAGGGAGAGGGTGATCCGGGCGATGCCCTCGAAGGTGTCGCGAGCGACGCGGGCGAGCTCGGCGGCCGGAACGTTCCGGGTGTCGGGGAGGCCCCGCTGCAGGTCCTGGCCGTGCACGGGGACGGTGCCGGTCGTCGCCAGGGACTCGCCGATCCGGACCTTGGCCCGCTCGGCCTCCGCCGCGCAGACCACGAGCCCGTGGCGGCGGCGCAGGAAGCGCATCAGGGCGGTGTCGACGGTCGCGCTGCCCACCGCGGTTCCGCGGGTGGAGATCACGTCTCCGAAGGAGAGCATCGCCGCCGAGGTCCGGTCCGCGCCCACGTCCACGAGGAGCGCACCCGCGGGTTCGTCGAGGGGTATGCCGGCTCCGGCGGCCGCGGCGAGGGACTTCGGCACCAGGCGTACGTGGCGCAGTCCGGCGCCGTGACAGACATCGAGCAGGGCCTGCGCCTGCACGCTGCCCGCGTCGTCCGGCAGGCAGACCGTGCCGCCCGCGGTCTGGGTGCGGCTGTGCGGGGCGGCGTCACGCAGGGCGGTGCGGAGCAGCTGGGCCGCGACGGAGGTGTCGGCCACCGCCCGGTGGGCGACGGGGCGGACCACGCGCAGTCCGTCGGGGCGGCGGTCCTGCACGGCCAGGGCGCGGGAACCGCGGGCACATATGCGGCCGTCGGGGTCGACCGCGGCTATCGCCGGTATCCGCACCACGGACTCGGCGTGGGCCGAAAGGACCCGCAAGGTCGCGCTGCCGACGTCTATGGCGAAATCCCGTGCTGTGCCGCGCATGTGGCTCTCCGCTCAGTCGACTCCGCCGTGTACTCGACGCTGGCATACGTGGGGCGGGGTGGCGACTGATGGTGGCCCGATGGGGGTGGGGGTGTCCTGCCAGGTGGGCGGGGCGGGCGTGGCCGGTGCTGGATACGTGGCGGGGTCGGGCCGGGTCGGGGATGGCGGTCGGCTGGGCGGAGCCGGTGCTGGTCGCGTGCGCGTACAGCCACGCCGGGCGCCGGCCACGTCGTGTCGTGGACAGGTCGCGGACGACGGGCGGTCCGGGCGCATCCGGTGCCAAGCCCGCCTCGGCGAGGAAAGGCGGCCGGGCGCACCGGGTGCCGGGAACATGGCGCGGCCAGGCCGGTGACGACAGGCGGCCCGGTGCGCCCGGCACTAGCCTCGGATCATGAGTCCGAGCGCGACGCCCGCCCGTTACACGGTCCTGCTGAAGCCCCAGCTCACCGACGCCGACGGCCACACCGACCACGGCGGCGCCCTGCGCTCGGCCACGGTCGCCGCCACGGGCGACTTCGGTGCGAGCGGCTTCCCCCGCTTCGAGGGGGACGGCGTGCAGGCCGACATCGACCCGGAGACCCATACGGTCGAAGCGGTCACGGTGGACGGGGGCGAGCTTCCTTACGGCTGGGTCGCCGAGGTCGCCGACGACAGCGGGGACTGACCGCCGCCCACCGGACGAAGGCCGGCCTGCCGCTCAATTCGAGGCCGCCACGTCCGCCGGCACGCACAACTCGCCCACCATGCGGAAGAGCGCCAACTCGTTGCCCGCGAAACCGCCGGCCTGCAACGCCCGGTCGGCCTCTGCCAGCGGCACCGCGAGCAGCGGCAGCGCGGCCTCGGGATGGGTGGCGTCGGCCAGGGCCGCACGCGCGCACTGCAGGAGGCGCAGATATGCCTGGGCGGCCGTGCGCTCAAGATCCGTCATCGAAATCTCCTCCTCGAGTCCTTGACCGGTCAGTCTCTCGCGTGGCACTGACAATGGCCGTTGAGCAGGCCCGGAGGGTCCACCGCACGGCGGGGACCCGAACTCGCGCCCGGGGCCACCGGATCGGATGTGCGCAGCCGCGGCGGAACATGAACTGCTCCCGTCCCGCGGGTGGCTGGGCTCGGCGCGACAAGGCGGGGATCGCTGCGAATACTGATCACGAGGCCGGCAGCACGCCGCCCTCGCACCGCCCGCCACGATGCACCACACCAGGAGCCGCCACCGTGCGCACCCATCTCGGCAAGGCCGCCGGCACGCTGGCCGCCGCATTGCTGGCCGGTCTGTCGGCCGCCCCCGCGGCCGACGCCGCGGACCCGGTCCCGGTCGACCCGGGCGTCTCGTGCCACGGAGGTGTGGTGCGGATGAGCCTCAAGCCGGGCCTCATGTTCGGCAACAGGCAGCAGACGTGGACCGGCTCAGGCCTCACCACGGGGTGCACCTCGACCGACCCTCGACAGAGCGTGTCGGCCGCCGAAATCTCCTTCTCCGGCAACGGGAAGGGTTCCTGCCTGCCCGCCCTCGGCATCCCGAACGCCGAACTGACGGGCTCCATCCGGTGGAGCGTCCCGGGGCGGGGTGACGCCAAGCCGGTCAGCAAGGTGCGCGGCACGGCCCGGCTCGGCGCGACGGGCGCCGTCTTCGAAGGGGTCGTCACCGACGGCCTGTACGACGGCAGCAAGGTCCACGCCACGGCCGACTGGGAGCTGTCGACCAACCTCGCCGAGGCCGTCGTCGGTTGCTTCACCTCCGGCTACATGGACGTGAGCGGCACCTGGGACCACCTCGTCGTGGACGTGGCCTGACCGGACGACAGGGCCGTACGGCCAGGGCATCGAAGCCAGGGTCAGCGTTCGGTCCCCGACTCCTGCTTCATGGCCCGGGCCTCGCTCCGGAAGATCCGCATGGACTTGCCCAGTGCGCGGGCCGTCTCGGGCAGCTTCTTGGAGCCGAACAGCACGATGACGACGAGCGCGACGATCAGCACATGCCAGGGCTCCAGCCCATTGCGCAACACAGCGCCTCCAGTGGGTATAAATCGGAACTATCCGACCGCAGGCTACCAAGCGGTCATCGAGCGGAGACCGGGGGGTGGTCGCGGGGTGGCAGGGCTCAGCCGGAGCCGACCGCATGGTGCGGATCGCCCGGAATGTGGCCGCCCAACGCCCGTGCCGTGGACGGGAGTTGTCGCCTCCGGGTGATGACGAGAACGCCGGCAAGGCTGAGGTAGACGTACGTCAGGACCTGGCGGGCCGACTCGTCCGGCAGGGCGAACTGCACGGCGAACAGCGCGAGCAGCCCCACCGCCTGCCACGGACGGAAGCGCAGATCGAGCAGGACGGCCACGGCGAGGGCGGTCTGCGCGGCGGTCAGCGCGACCTCGTCGACCTGACGGGTCACCAGTGGCAGCGACGAGGCGCCACCGCCCAGGGCGTGCGCGAGCGGCAGGCAGCCCACCAGGAGGGTCCACTGGTTGACCTTGCTGGAAAGCAGCGCGCCCAGACCGTCACTGGCCCGCAGCCGCCAGGCGAAGACGACGGCGACGATGAGTTCGGGCGCCTCGGAGGCGAGCGGGGCCAGCCACTGCACCAGCAGGAACCGGTCGATGCCGAGTGAACTGCCCGCATCCACAAGGCCGTTGGCGAACGGCTCCGCGCAACTGAAGATCACCGCAATGGCGCCGGCGAAGAGCAGCGCCGTGGCGGTACGTCGCCGCACCTTGGGCAGCGCCGCGAGGCGGGCCGGCACGCCCTCCAGGTCCTCCAACTCGGTGGAGCCGCACCGGCCGATGCGGTAGAGGTAGTAGCCGTACCAGGGGATCACCAGGAGCGCGACGTACCAGCCGATCTCCCTGGTCAGCGGCATCACGAAGGCGAACACCGCGGCCACGGCGAGGAAGGCCACATCGATGCGCCGATGGGGTTCGAGGGCGATGACGGCCTGCCCGCCCGGCGACTTCCCGCGGCGCACCGCGAGCCAGGTCGCCAGGGCCACCAGCGGCCAGCCCACGCCGACGAGCAGCCGGTTCGCGCCGGTCATGTTGGCCGCCGCATACGCCGCGTACTCGGGGCGGCTGCCGGAGACGTACGCGAAGTAGAGGTCGACGGCGTACTCCGGCAGCACCGCGATGAACGCGAGCAGCGCCAGGGCGAGTGCCCCCGCCATGTCCGCGCGCGCCGTCTCCGCGGCCCACATCAGCAGGAGCGCCGAGCACAGCACCCCCAGCCCGAACACCGCCACGGCGGCGCCGGCGGACAGTTCCGCACCGGTCAGACGCAGGACGACGGCGGGCAGCGCGCCCGCACAGGCCAGCGCGATACGCAGGGCCACGGCCCCGGCGCTCGGCGGTGTGCTCCGCACTGTCGGACCGGACACGCCCTGCGGCGCAGGCTGTTCCACGGCTCTCCCTCGGGGAAGTGATCCCCCCTGGCAGGGGCACCCTAGAGCCGGCTCGCCGCCGGCGCGTGGACGAGGCGCGACGGCGCGGCGTCGGCGGGCAGTCCGATGAGTCGGCGGCAGTCCGCTAAGGAGTCGTGCTTTCCTCGCCGTCCCTTTCGTCCTTTCCGCCCCTGCCGTGCCGGTGCGGCAGGGCGTCCAGGTACGGGGAAAGCGTGGCCGCGGTCACGGCGCTGCGCAGATAGTTCTTGGCATGGTGAAAACCGAACAGCGCGCCGACCACGCTCGTGTGGTCGAGGTGCACGCCGTCGAAGACGTTGGCGAGCCCGGGCGGGACAGCCACCGGATCGCCGGGGTCGGCGAGGTTCACCCAGCGTGCCGCGCCCGCGGGCCGGATTCCCCGGGCCGCCGGCGACGCACCGGCCGGAGCCGGGTCGAGGCGCTCGAACACCACGCCCGGCATGGCGAGCGGCGACCCCAGGGTCAGGAACAGCTCGACGCCGGCGTCCGGCGTGGCATGCAGCGCTTCGTAGGCGACGACCGACCCCAGGGAGTGCGCGACGACCACCCGAGGGCGGTGTCGCACGATCCGCGCGGCCACCTCGTCGCGTGCCGCGACGCGTTCCTTGCCGTCGACGGCCCGCAGATAGGTGGCCACTTCACCGAAGAGCAGCTGCACGAAGATCCGCAACGGCCCCTCCGCCAGGTCGAACCGTCGGGCGATCCAGGACGTCAACTGGCGTACCGGAAGCGTCAGATGGCCCTGTGCGGGCGGACGGCTCATGCCCAGCGCACCGGCCCAGCTCTCCATCATCTCCTGGGCCAGCGGATCCGCCAGGACCTGGGAGGGGCCGAGCCCTTGTGCGGGCGGGCCCGTGGCGGCGTCGAGCCTGTCGGCGTAGTAGGCGAAGTCGACATCCAGACGCTCCGGGTCGACGTCGAGCCCGGCGGCCAGGTGCCCCGTCCAGGCCGTCGCCCGGAGGCGCCGCCGCTCTTCGCGCTGGGCGATGGTCAGGCCACGCCCGAAGCTGTTGCCGACACCGTGTACCGCCACCACGGCCAGCGGAGCAACGACGGCGGAACTCTCGGTCATCAAAGCCTCCGCAGCAAAGGGGATATGTCGAGGACGGCCACCTCACGGCCCATCCCGACCAGGACCGTTCCGTCCGGCAGGACGTCGAGGGCGTACGCCGCTTCCGGCAGTGCATGGGTGGTCAGACAGGTGCCGTCGGTCAGATCCCACACCCGCAGGGCACGGTCGTCCCCGGTGACCAGGAGCGGTCGGCCCCCGACGTCGGTGGCGGACAGGGTGTGCACGAGGGGGGTGTGCCCGGACAGGAGGTGCGTCGCCTCGCCCGAGGCCAGGTCCCACACCTGGACCGTGCCGTCGTGGCAGCCGACGGCTGCCAGCGGACGTCCCTGCCAGGACAGGGTGGCGACCACACGCGGCCATCCGCGCACCGGAAGGCGCCGGGAGCGCCGCGAGCGTCGGGAGTGCCCGGTGTCCGCGAGCACGAGGTCGTGCACCTGCGCCGATCCGTCCAGATGGGTGCCGATCACCTGGGCCCGGTCGCCGGCAGCGACGACCGCCACGTCCCAGATCGCCCCGGCACCCGGGGAGATGCCGCTGAGTAGTACGCCCGTTGCCAGGTCCCACAGCCGTATCGTCCCGTCCGCACATCCGGCCACCGCGCACGGCCGCCCGCCGACCGGCGCGACGACGACGCGGCGCACACCGCCGGTGGCTTCGCTGAGCACGCGCACCGTGCTGCCGTCGGCGAGGTCCCAGAGCCGCACCGTGCCGTCGTCGCCTCCGCTGACCGCGCAGGCACGCCCGTCGAGACGGGTCAGGGCCACCGACCGCACCCAGTCCGTGTGTCCGGTGAGCGTGGCCGTCACGCGGCCCGTGGACAGCTCCCACACCCGCACGGTGGCATCGTCGCTCGCGCTCACCGCACGGTCCGAGGCGGGGCACGCGGCCACTGCCCGTACCTGCCCCGTGTGCCCGGAGGGCTCCTTCCGGGGTCCCGGCGCCGCCAGGTCCCACAACCGAAGGGTGCCGTCGTCGCCGCCGGTGACCAGATGCCCGGTGCCGCGTATGTGCAGGGCGGAGATGCCGCGGACAGCCGAGGTGTGGCCCGTGAGGACTTGCCGCAACCGGCCGGACGACACGTCCCACACCCGCACTTGACCGTCCGCGCCCCCGGCGGCGGCGAGCGCCTGCCCCCGTACACCGGGAGCGGCGAGAGCGGGCGAGCCGCCGCCCGACCCGGGCAGCGCGCCGAGCAGTCGGCCCAGGAACGGGTCCCAGACCGAAGCCGACCCGTCCGCCGAACCGACGACGGCGAGCGGCCGGTCCGCCTCTCCCTCTGCCTCTGCCACTGCCACGACGCTCCGGATCGGCCCGCCACGGCTGCGGGCCGTACTCCTGATGTCGCCCGTACGAAGGTCATGGACGGTGATGGCACCGTCCAGGGTGCACGTCATCGCGTATGCCAGGCCGTCGTGGCCGAAGGCGGTCAGCGCCCCCAACCGGTGTACCTGCCCCGGCAGTTGGCGGGGCGGTGCGCGGTGGGCGAGCAGTTGCACGAGCATGGTCCCGTCGGCGCCGACGGAGACCACGAGAGCGTCACCTTCCCAAGGGAGCACGGCGACATGGGTGATCTCGCCCTCGTGGCCGCCGAGACGGTCGGGCCGGCCTCCCCGGTGCACGTCCCATCGCCACAACGCGCCGCCCGCGGTGCCGATCACCGCCCAGGGGCCGGCCATGGCCAGGGCCGTCGCGTCATCGTTGCGGCCGGGACGCTCGCGCAGCGGGGCACCGGTGGCGAGGTCCCAGAGCGTCACCGAGCCGTTGGTGCCGAGTGCGACGGCGACCGGGCGCCCGTCGGGGTCCTCGAGCGCGGCGACCGTACGCACCCGGAGCGGGCCGAGCGGCACCGAGCGCAGCAGGGCGGTCGAGACCTGTTGCCCGGTGGCCCAGCGCACGGTCCAGTCCCGGTCCGCGGGCAGTTCGCCGCGCAGCTCGCGGTGGCCGAGGCGTTCGGCGGCCAGCGTCAGCAGCTGGCTGCGCTCCCGCTCGGCCGGAGCGCCGTGCAGGGTGGCGGAGTGCCGGTAGACGGCCGCGCTGAGCCGCGCCTGCGTCGAGCGTGCCTCGTGCAGCACCGCGCCGATCGCTTCGGGCTCCGCGTGCAGCAGGAATCCGGGTTCCGCGAGCAGCGAGTCCAGGCTGCCCGCGTCGACGGCATGCCGGGCCAGATGGCGCAGCAGGTAGGGATCGGCAAGGTGCCAGAGCGGGCGGTCCGCCCCGTCCCGGGGCACGACGTGCCGCAGCCGCTGGAAGAGCCGGTCGGCGGCCGGGGCGTCGGCGGAGGTCATGGTGACGCCTCCTTCCCCTGCCGCTCTTCCTGCTTCCCCTGCGGCTCTTCCTGTTGCGTCGGCTCTCCCCGGTCTCCCGGGGTGGGGAACGCGGGGGGCAGCGTGCGCAGTTGGTCGGCGAGGCCTTCGTGGAACAGCCGGTAGAGGGTGGTGCCGTCGGTGTCGACGTCGCGCCTCAGGTAGAAGCGGGCCGGTCCGTCGAGCAGCACGTGCAGCTCCCTGGCCGGCACCGGCGGACCGTCGTCCGGGCCGGGTGCGAAGGCCCGTGCCGCGTCCGCCAGGACGCGCTCCGGCATGCCGCGCCCCTGCGCGTAGGCGAGCGCGGTCAGCACCGGCAGCAGGTCGCTCTGGCCTAAGTGGCGCCTCAGGTCGAGTCGCAGGAGCTCCAGCAGACTGCGCGGTGCCCGCAGTCCCAGTCTGCGGGCCGCCGTGATGTCCCCGTCTCCGGCGCCCAACTGGCCGGTCGCCAACAGGTAGTGGACGTACAGCCCGGCGGTGAGGAACTCGCCCCACGCCAGCTCGTCGTCCCGCCCGGAGCCGGAGCCGGAGCCGGAGCCGGAGCCGGAGCCGGAGCCGGAGCCTGGGCCCGAGCCGGACCGGTCGCGCGATGCGGCTTTGCCGGCGGTCAGGCGCCGGGCCACACCGTCGGCCAGCGCGCCGCGCACCTCGCGCAGGGCGCCTCCCGCGTAGGGAGTGTCGTGCTCCAGCAGACTCTCCACGTACTCGCGCACCCCGGCGCGTACCTGCCCGGCCGGGATCGCGTCCAGGTCGGTGACCAGGCCACGCTGCCCGGCGAGTGCGAACAGCTCCCGCAGACCGTCCTCGGCGCGGGCTCCGATCACCATCCGGAGCAGCTCCGGATCCTCCAAGGCCCGCCGGGCCAGCGGCACGAGCAGCACGGACGCGATGTCCTGCGGCTCCTCGGCCTCGTCGAGAGCGTCGATCACCAGGGTCAGCGGGACGCCGTCGCGGGTGTCGGCGACGAGTCCGGCGAGGTACGCCGCGGGCCCCAGGTCGGCGGCGGACCCCGTGGTCGCTGCCGCCGCCGGACGGACCGCCCGGATCTGCTGTTCCAGGGAGCGGACCAGCTGGTCGAGGGTCAACCGCCGTGCGTGGACGACGAGCAGGCGGTCGTTCTCGCCGGGCCGGCTGCGCAGATGGTGCCAGAGCCCCCGGGTGGCCTTGCGCAGCGCGGGATGCGCCGCGCACACGAGGACGCCGAGCAGCGCCGACTTCCCGACCCCCGGCTTGCCGGTGACGACCCGCAGCGCGGGGCCGCCACGATCCAGCCACTCCGCGAGTTCCGCGACCTCTCGCTCCCGGCCGGAGAAGTAGCCGTACTCCCCTTCCCGTGCCACCGGATGGCCGCCGGACGCCCGGCGCCGGAAGTGCTCGGGGTCGCCCGCCCATTCGGTGAGTCGCGCGATCTCGGGCGGCACGTCGTCGGGCAGCCGGACGGCCGCGCCCGGCCGTAACTGCTCCCCGTGCGACGGGTTGGGGAAGAACGGCAGGTCGACGTCGACGTGGCTGGGAACGAGACTGGTGAGGATGCGCTGCACAGGTCCCTGGTCCAGGTCCACCAGACGGCTCAGAACCCGTTCGATCTCCTGATAGACGGTCTTCGGCGGAATGTGCGGCAGCGAGGGGTCGGTCCGCAGTTCGCCCGCCCGGTAGCGGTGCAGCACCTGCGCCGCGGCCTGGCTCAACCGGTATCCGAACGCCTGCTCGTGCGCCCCCGTCGCAGCAAGTACCCAGGCACGGCGCTCCGTCACGTCCTGCCGCGCGTGCCAGGACTCCACCGCGGCCTGGCCCGCGTAGCAGACGTCGAGGATGAACAGGGTCAGCGGCCGGGGGCGTCCGGGGTGGTCCTCGATGAGCTCGATCCAGTGGGTGACGGGGACCGTGAGCCGTTCGCCCCGGGGGTCGAGGACGTAGAGCTTCTCGCTGCGGTTCTCGGCGAGTTCGCCGTGGCCGACGATGTGCACGACCAGGACGTCGATGTCCTTGGCCGTCACCGCTGCCTCGATCGCCGCCCGGTGATCCGCCGGGTCGGGGAGCTCGGGCCGGAGGTTCTCGTAGCGGAAGTGGCCGAGGGCATCGGCGACCCGCTGCGCGTGCCCGGGCGCCTCCTCGAGCATGTCGAGCCCCAGCCGTGGCGACATGCCGTCCTCGTCCGGGGTGAGCGCGATGCCCAGGGCGAGTACGGCATAGCGCCACCGGCCATGCGGGCCCTCGGCACCCGGCCCGGCCGTCCGACCCGTTCCGTCCAGCACGGTTCCTGCCATCCCCCTCCCCGGCAGTCCTGCCCACGCAGGGCTGTTCCGACCTTAGAGGGTGCTCAGCCGAGGCGAGGGATTTCGATGGCGGGGCAGCGGTCCATGACCATGTCGAGCCCTGCCTCCAGGGTTCGTTCGTACGCCGCCTCGTCGATGACGCCGAGTTGGAACCAGACGGCCTTGGCGCCGATGGCGGCGGCCTGGTCGGCGACGGGACCCGCGAGGTCGCTGTTCACGAACACGTCGACGACGTCGACCTCGAAGGGGATCGAGGCGAGGTCGGGGTAGCCCTGCTCGCCGTGGACCGTCTCGGCCTTGGGGTGTACCGGCACGATGCGCTTGCCGTAACGCTGCAGGACATCCGCGACGCCGTGCGCGGCACGGCGTTCGTTGTTCGACAGGCCGACGATCGCCCAGGTGTCGCCCCCGTCGGTGAGGATCTTGCGGACCGTTTCCGGGCTCCCGTACATGGCTGACTCCAAATGAGGTAGGGACTCGTGAGGCGGGGACTCGCTGTGATGAGGAACGACGGGGGTGCGCCGGGGATTCCCCGGCCGGGCCGTCCGCGATGCGCCCGCACCTCAGGACTCTTAACGTGGCAAAGCAGCGCTTCGGAGAATTCTCCCGGGAGGAGCCTCATGTCGGACGACGCGAGCCTGGAGGACATCTTTGCCGTCCCCGCCATGGGAGGGGGCGCGCCCAAGGAGGGCTTCCCGGAGAAGGAGATGTTCTCCGACGTCGCCTATCAGCTGGTCCACGACGAGCTGATGCTGGACGGGGTGTCGCGCATGAACCTGGCGACCTTCTGCACGACCTGGATCGACGACAAGGCACGCCGGCTGATGGCCGAGACCGTCGACAAGAACATCGTCGACAAGGACGAGTACCCGCAGACCGCCGCACTCGAGCAGCGCTGTGTGCGCATGCTCGCCGACCTGTGGCACGCCCCGGACCCGGCGAGCACCCGCGGCACCTCGACCACGGGTTCCAGCGAGGCCGCGATGCTCGGCGGGCTCGCCGCCAAGTTCCGCTGGCGCGCCCGCGGCGGCACCGGCACGCCGAACTTCGTGTGCGGTCCGGTGCAGGTGTGCTGGGAGAAGTTCGCCCGCTACTTCGACGTGGAGATCCGCCAGATCCCGCTGTCCGGCGACCGGTTGACGATGGATCCGGACCAGGTGGCGGCGTACTGCGACGAGAACACCATCATGGTCGTCCCCACCTTCGGCCAGACCTTCACCGGCCTGTTCGAGGACGTGGCCGGGGTCAGCGCCGCCCTCGACGAACTGCAGCGCCGCACCGGTCTGGACATCCCCATCCATGTCGACGCGGCCAGCGGCGGCTTCCTCGCCCCGTTCACGGCACCGGATCTGGCCTGGGACTTCCGGCTGCCCCGGGTGAAGTCCATCAACGCCTCCGGGCACAAGACCGGCCACGCACCCCTGGGCGCCGGCTGGGCGATCTGGCGCGAGGCCGCCGACCTGCCCGAAGAGCTCGTCTTCAACGTCAACTACCTCGGCGGCGACATGGCCACCTTCAACCTCAACTTCTCGCGCCCCGGCAGCCAGGCCATCACCTCCTACTACGAGTTCATCCGGCTCGGCCGCATCGGCTACACCCGCCTGCAGACGGCCATCTACTCGGTCGCCCGGCACCTGGCCCAGGGCATCGCCCAGGCCGGCCCCTTCGAGGTCATCCACGACGGAGATCCGCAGCGCGGCATCACCGCGGTCTCCTGGGGGCTCGCGGGCGGGCAGGACTTCAGCCTGTACGACCTCTCCGACCGGCTGCGGGCGCGCGGCTGGCTGGTCGCGGCCTACCCCCTGCCGGACGACCGCGGCGACGAGACGATCATGCGGGCCGTCCTGCGGCACGGCTTCACGCACGACATGGCCGATCTGTTCCTCGCCGACGTCGACCGCGGCCTGCAGCACCTCGCCGCACACCGGCCCAAGACGCCGCTCACCAGCGAGGACGGCGGCGGGTTCACGCACAACGCCACCGCCGCGGTGCCCCTGCCGGGGGCGGGTTCGCAAGGGAAGGCTCCCTTCTAAACTGCGGCCCATGACGATCTCCACTGCCGCCATCGCCGAGGATCTGGCGCCCACCGGCACCCTGCGTGCCTCGATCAACCTGGGCAACCCGGTCCTGGCCCAGGGCACGCCGGCCGAACCGGCGGGCGTGACCGTCGACATCGCACGCGAGATCGGCGCCCGCCTCGCCGTGCCGGTGGAGCTGCTCTGCTTCGACGCGGCACGCAAGTCGTACGAGGCGATGGCACAGGGCGAGGCCGACCTCTGCTTCCTCGCGGTCGACCCCGCGCGGGAGGCCGAGGTCGCCTTCACGGCGCCGTACGTCGTGATCGAGGGGGTGTACGCCGTGCCCGGCGGCTCGGACCTCACCACGGCCGCGGACGTCGACCGCGCGGGGGTGCGGATCGGCGTGAAGCGCGGGTCCGCCTACGACCTGTTCCTCACGCGGACGCTGCAGCGGGCGAGCGTCGTACGGGGCGAGGAAGGCGTCGACGTGTTCCTGGAGCAAGGGCTGGAGGTCGCGGCCGGCATCAGGCAGCCGATGACCGAGTACGTGGCCGGGCATCCCGAACTGCGCCTGATCCAGGACCGGTTCATGCAGATCCGGCAGGCGGTGGGCACGACCAAGGTGCGTCGGCCGGAGACCGTGCGGTTCCTCAGGGGCGTCGTCGAGGAGTTGAAGGCCGACGGATTCATCGCCGGGTCACTGCGGCGCGCACAGCAGTCGAGCACCCTGGTCGCACCGCCCGAACAGGCGTAGGCCCGGACCGCCCCTGGGAGATGATCGAGCCATGCCCGACAACGCCCATGCCCGAGCCGTGCCCGACAGCGCCGATGCCCGGGCCGACGCCCCCGTCATCGTCAGCAGCGACCCCGCGTCCTTCGCCCACGGCGTTTTCGCCGAGCGGCATCCCGCGCTCATCGCCCGGGTGCGCTCGGCCCAGCCGTACGGCCCCGAGCAGCACCGGGCGCTCGACGCCCTGCTCAAGTCCGGCACCGAGGGCGTGATGGAGCCCCTGCGGGACGATGCGCCCGACCGGGAGCAGTGGGCGGCCTGGGACCGGGGCCGGCTGGGCCGGTCCTGGTACGACGCCCCGTTCCTGTGGGCGGAGAGCTACTTCTATCGCAAACTCCTCGAAGCGGTCGGGTACTTCGAGCCGGGCGGCGCCTGGCAGGGCATCGACCCCTTCCGGCCCTTCAAGCTCGCCGAACTGCGCACCCCCGAGGCCGAGTCGGAGCTGGCGGCCCTGGACCGGCTCGCCCTGCGACCGGAGGCGGAGCAGGCCCGCGCCCTGCTGCACGGCTCGCTCTGGGGCAACCGGGCGGACCTGGGCTTCCGCATGGTGGCCGGCGGCGAGGGCGCGGCGGACGGCGCCGAATTCCCGATGGTCGCGGACGACTCCGAGGTGCTGTGGTCGCTGCTCCCGGCAGGCGGCCCGAACAAGGTGTGCCTGGTCGCGGACAACGCCGGACGCGAGCTCGTGCCCGATCTGCTCCTCGTCGACCACCTGTTGCGCCACGAGTACGCCGAGCAGGTCGTCCTGCACGTCAAGCCGTCCCCGTACTACGTCTCCGATGCCACCACTGCCGACGTCGTCGACTGCCTGCGCCATCTGAAGCAGGCCGAAGGTACGGCCGCAGCGGTCGGCGAGCGGCTCTGGGCGGACATGGCGAGCGGTCGCCTCACCGTGCGCGCGCACGCCTTCTCCTGCGCACCCCTGCCCTACGCGGAGATGCCCGACGACCTGCGCCAGGACTTCGCCGCCGCCACGCTGACGATCATGAAGGGCGACCTCAACTACCGGCGCCTGGTGGGCGACCGACTCTGGCCGCCCACCAGCCCGTTCACCGCGCGCACGGCCTATTTCCCGGGCCCGGTCGCGGCCCTGCGCACGCTGAAGTCCGACGTGATCGTCGGCCTCGACGCGAGCGCGGTGGCCGCGCTCGTCGCGCGGCACGGGAACCGCTGGCGCACCAGCGGAACCCATGCCTTGATCCAGGCGCGACGCTGAGCGCCGGGACCTGACGGGTCAGGACCTACCGGGCCAGGACCTTCCCGGCCACCGCGGCCGGCACCGAGGCGTACCCGGTGGCCCGCGTGGTGAAGGTGCCCCGGCCCTGCGTGCGCCCACGCAGGGACGACGCATAGCCGAACAGTTCGGCCAGCGGCACCCGCGCCGTGAGCACGGCCGTGCCGGACCGGGCCAGCTGCCCCGAGACCCGGCCGCGGCGTGCCGCCAGGTCGCCGAGGACGCCGCCCACCGCGTCGTCGGGCACGGTCGCCGTGACCTCGACGACCGGTTCCAGGAGCTCCGTCACCGCCGTCCGCAGCGCCTCGCGCAGCGCGAAGCGGCCCGCCGTGCGGAACGCCATCTCCGAGGAGTCCTTCGGATGGGTCGCCCCGTCGGTCAGGGTGACCCGCACCCCGGTCACCGGATGCCCGCCGAGGGGACCCTCGACGAGCGCGTCCCGGCAGCCGGCCTCCACGGCGCGCACGTACTCCTGCGGCACCCGTCCGCCGACGACGGCGGACCGGAACTCGAAGCCCTCCGCGGCGCCGTCGGAAGTGCTCTCCAGCGGCTCGACATCGAGCACCACATGGGCGAACTGGCCCGCACCTCCGTCCTGTTTGACATGCCGGTACACCAGACCGGACACCCCGCTGACGACCGTCTCCCGGTACGCCACCTGCGGGCGTCCCACGCCGACCTCCAGACCCTGAGCACGGCGGATCTTCTCCACCGCGACCTCCAGATGCAGCTCACCCATGCCGGAGAGCACCGTCTGCCCGGTCTCCGGATCGGTCCGGACGGCCAGCGACGGGTCCTCCTCGACCAGTCGCGCCAACGCCGTCGCGAGCCGGCCGGTGTCGACCCGCCTGCGCGCCTCCACCGCCACCGACACCACCGCGGCGGCCACCGCGGGCGGTTCCAGGACCAGGGGCGCGGAGGGCGCGCACAGAGTGCTGCCCGCGCGTGTGCCCTTCAGGCCGACGACGGCGACGATGTCCCCGGCGACCGCCTGCTCCAACTCCGCGTGCCGGTCCGCCTGTACGCGCAGAATCCGGCCGATCCGCTCGGTGCGCCCCGCACCCGCGTCCAGCACACCGTCCCCCTTCCTGATCGTTCCGGAATACACGCGTACGTACGTGAGCCGCCCGGTCGCCGTCGCGTTCACCTTGAACGCGAGCCCGGCGAACGGCGCCCCGGGATCGGCGTCACGCTCCTGCACGGCGTCGCCGAGCGTGCCGCGCACCGCCGGAACGTCCAGCGGCGACGGCAGATAGGCCACGACGGCCTCGAGCAGCGGCTCGACACCACAGTTGCGGTACGCCGACCCGCACAGCACCACCACACCGTCGCCGGCGCGCGTGATGTCGCGCAGCGCCGAGGCCAGCGTCTCGGTGGAGAGCGCGCCTTCGGCGACGTACTCCTCCAGCGCGCCCGGATGCAGCTCCGCCACCGCCTCCTCCAGGACGTGCCGCCGCTGCCGGGCCTGCTCGCGCAACTCCTCGGGAACAGGCGTCACTTCATACGTTCCGCTCTGCGTGTCCCAGACCTGGGCGTGCAGACGCAGCAGGTCGATCACGCCGGTGAAGTCGCCCTCCCGGCCGATCGGCAGCTGCACCACCAGCGGGACCGTGCCCAGCCGTTCCCTGATCGACCGGGCCGCCGTGTCGAGGTCGGCGCCGGCCCGGTCCAGCTTGTTGACGAACGCGATCCTCGGCACGCCGTACCGGTCGGCCTGCCGCCACACCGACTCGCTCTGCGGCTCCACGCCCGCGACGGCGTCGAAGACCGCGACCGCCCCGTCGAGCACCCGCAGCGAACGCTCCACCTCGTCGGCGAAGTCCACGTGGCCCGGGGTGTCGATCAGGTTGATCCGATGCCCGTCCCAGGCGCAGCTGACGGCCGCGGCGAAGATGGTGATCCCACGGTCGCGCTCCTGGGTGTCGAAGTCGGTGACCGTCGTGCCGTCATGGACTTCGCCCTTCTTGTGGGTGGTGCCGGTGACGTACAGGATCCGCTCGGTGAGCGTGGTCTTGCCCGCGTCGACGTGGGCGAGAATGCCGAGATTCCGGACGCTCGCGAGGGAACTGGTCGTCAGGCGCTGGAGGTTGAGGTTGGTGCGCACGGCCCGAGGCCTTTCGGTGCGATGGTGCAGAGCGGGAAAAGGGCAGCGCGATGTCCGGACGGAGCTTTCCCGGGATTTCCCGCACGAGGGCGCGCAGGGGCCCTCGGAGACGGTGGAACTGTCAGACGGGAATCAGGTGTACGTCACGGAGCTTCAGCGACGGCCGCGCAGCCGGCGCCGAGCGGACGAAGACACCAGGATCACGTCGTAGCGGGCACGGACGACGGAACGGGGAACGCGGACAGCTGCGCGGATTCGCACGGCTCGGCCCCCCTGGTTCGCATGCGTCGCTTCGGTCGGCACCGGATCCGATTCGCGGTGCGCAAAGCGAGTGTAGGGAGAAGCCGCCGGGCCGCGCACGGGAATTATGGTGCGGGGACCACGTGCCGAACCGGAGCCGGGCCCGCCCCCGTGCGGGTCCGGCTCCGGTCGGAGCGTGCCGGCTGAACGGCGTGCGTCCCTCCTCTCCGCGAGACGCGGCGAGAGGGTCCAGCGGGGAGTTGTACCGGTCCGGCCCGAGCCGGCAGTTGCCGCGTCACTCCTCGGGTACGGATCCGTTCGTCGTCCTGTTCAACGCGGGCCGTAGAAGGCCAGAAACATGTCCACGCCCCCGGTGATCAGCCGGTCGGTGAGGTCGGCGTCGATGTGGGTGCCGTACGCGCTGAAGACCAGGTGCGGAAAGAGCACGAGCGAATACAGCTGGAGGAGGGCGACCTCCAGGTCGGGGAGGATGAGCCGGCCCTCGTCGGCCAGCTTCTGCAGCGCGGCCGCGACCTCCGGGTGATGGGTGCCCGGGGTGTGCTGCTGCCAGGCCGAGCCGAGCTCGGGGAAGCGGTGCAGCTCGCGTGCGACGAGATTGCGCATGGCCAGAATGTCGTCGTTGTCGCGGACGGCGCGCACCCAGGACCGTGCGGCGTCGACCAGCGCGGCCCGGAGGTCGTCGGCGTCGGTGAGGCCGTCGAGCGCGGTGATCAGGGTGTCGCCGACCGGTGCATCGAGGGCGTCCGCGATCACGGCCGTGAACAGCTGTTCCTTGCTGCCGAAGTGGTTGTAGACCGTCACCTTCGAGACGCCCGCCACCGCGGCGATGCGGTCCATGCCGGCCGCGAACCCCTCCTTGAGGAAGGTCTCCCGTGCCGCGTCGACGATCGCCTTCCGCTTCTTCTCGGCGCGCGGCCCGGCGGGCGGCTGCTTGGCCATGTGCTCCGTCATGAGGGCAGCGTACCGATTACTGAACTGTACGGTTGAGTTCATGTGAGCTGAACTGTACTGTTCAGTTCATGACTACGCATCGGGATGCCGAGCACGCCCACCCTTCTGTTCACGCGCATGCGCACCACGACGAGAGTCCTCAACTCCCGCACCGTTGGCGGCTGTTGGCCCTCCTCTGTCTCGCCCAGTTCATGCTCATCGCCGACGTGACCGTCATCAACGTCGCGCTCCCCACCATCGGCGCCGAGCTCTCCCTCGGCGGGTCCGGTCTCACCTGGGTCGTCACCGCCTACACCCTCTTCTTCGGCAGCCTCCTGCTGCTCGGCGGCCGGCTCGCGGACGCGCTCGGCAAGCAGCGCACCTTCCTGGCCGGGCTCACCCTGTTCACCGTCGCCTCCATGGCCTGCGGCCTCGCCCCCGGCGGCGGCACGCTCATCGCCGCCCGGTCCGTGCAGGGCGTCGGGGCGGCGCTGATGTCGCCGGCCGCGATGGCGCTCGTCACCACGTTCTTCCGCGGCCCCGACCGGAACAAGGCCCTCGGCATCTGGGCCGCCATCGGCGGCGCCGGATCCGCCGTGGGCGTCCTGCTCGGCGGTGCCTTCGTGTCCGGGCCGGGCTGGGAGTGGGTGTTCTTCATCAACGTGCCGGTCGGCCTGGTCGCCCTGCTCGGAGTGCCCGCGCTGCTGCGCAACTCCCGCGCCCTGGTGGCCCCTTCGGGCCGGCATGGCGGGCTCGACCCGGTCGGCGCGCTCACCCTCACCGCCGCGCCGGGGCTGCTCATCTTCGGCCTGGTCCAGGCCCGTGACCACGGCTTCGGCGCGCCCGCCGGATGGCTGCCGCTGCTCGGTGCCGCGCTCGCCGCCCTCGCGTTCGTCGCCGTGGAGCGCCGGGTCCGCGAACCCCTGGTCCGCCTCGCCCTGTTCGGCCGCCGCTCCCTGGTCGGCGGCGGCGCGGTGATGCTCGCCGCGTCCGGGCTGCTGATCGCGAGCTTCTTCCTGTCCTCCTTCTACCTCCAGCACGTGCTCGGCTTCAGCGCCCTCAAGACGGGGCTCGCCTTCCTGCCGGTCGCCGTCGCGATCACGCTCGGCGCCCACCTCGGCTCCCATCTGGTGGGCCGGCTCGGCTGGCGCCCGGCGGGGACCGCGGCCTTCGCGCTGACCGCCGTGGGGGCGTACCTCCTGACGGGCCTCGACAAGGACAGCAACGTATGGACGGAGCTCGTACCCGGCTTCGCCCTGCTCTCCTTCGCGCTCGGCACGGGCTTCGTGTGCGCCACCACCGCGGCGATGAACGGCCTGCCCCACCAGGACATGGGCCTCGCATCGGGCCTCGTCGGCACCGCGCACGAGCTCGGTGCGGCGCTCGGCGTCGCGGTGATCTCGACCGTCGCGGGCGCGAGCCTGGAGGGCCCGGCGGCCGGTGGCGCGGTCGGCACCGGCGGGTTCGACAACGCCTTCACCGCCTGCGCGATCATCGCCGCCGCGGTGGCCGCGCTCGGTGCGCTGCTGCTGCCCGCGGGCCGTCCGGACCCGGCGGCCGGTCCGGTCATGGCGCACTGACGTCGGCGGGTCCGCCGCGTGCGCATACGCTGGCGGAATGCAGGACGAGTACCGCACCGTGCCCCGCGAGGGCGTGCACGAGACCGAGGTCAACCGCTCGCGTTTCCTGTGCGCCCTCGCACCGGCGGCCACCGAGGAGGAGGCGCAGGAGTTCATCGCGCGCATCCGCAAGGAACACCCGTCCGCGAACCACAACTGCTGGGCGTACGTCATCGGCGCCGACGCGTCCGTACAGAAGGCGAGCGACGACGGCGAGCCAGGCGGCACCGCCGGCCTGCCCATGCTGCAGATGCTCACCCGGCGCGACATGCGGTACGTCGTCGCGGTCGTCACCCGCTACTTCGGGGGCGTCAAGCTCGGCGCGGGCGGACTGATCAGGGCGTACGGGGGAGCGGTCGGCGAAGCGCTCGACCAGCTCGGCACGATCACGCGACGCCGCTTCCGGCTCGCCACCGTGACCGTCGACCACCAGCGGGCGGGCAAGGTGCAGAACGATCTGCGGTCGACCGGGCGCGAGGTGCGCGACGTGCGGTACGGCGAGGCCGTCGCCATCGACATCGCGTTGCCGGACGCGGACGTCGAGGCCTTCCGCGGCTGGCTCGCCGACGCGACGGCGGGGACCGCGGAGTTCGAGCTCGGCGGGGAGGCGTACGGGGACGTCTGAGGCTCAGCAGTCGCTCGGTGAGCACTGCTCGACGTGGGCGACTCCCGGCAGGTCGGCGAGGAAGCGTTCGAGCTGGTCCTGCTTCGCTTCGGACATGCTCTCGGGGTAGGTCACGTGCAGGAACGAGCCCGCGTCGCTGCTCAGCACGTACACGTTGCTCGCCCCGTGCCCGATGGTGTCCAGGCGGTAGTCGTACGGCGGGGGTGGCGGACCGACGCCGTTCGCCTGGGCCGCCGCACCGTCCGCGTCGAGCTCCGCGCGGAAGGTGTGGGTGTCGCGGAGCGTGACGCTCCACAACACCCAGCCGACCAGCACGGCGATCAGGGCGGCGACACCTCCGGCCACACCGACCGCGATGCGGGAGCGCACGCGCGAGCTCCGTGGATCGGCCGTCGCGCACAGCAGCACCAGCGCGGCCGGCACGTAGACGAAGAGGCCCAGGAGCAGCCCGAGTACCCCCACGACGATCAGCGCGAGCCCGGTGACCAGGCAGATCGAGCGGAAGCGCCGGGGCTGCCGCGTCACCAGCGGCAGGGCGATCCACGGCGCGACGAGGATGTGGACGGCGCCGAAGTACGAGAAGCCGCCCAGGAGGAGTCCCGGCACGGCGGTCGCCAGTGCCACCAGCACGAGGATCCGCTGGCGCCGATGGACCTTGTCCGGCTCCGGCGTCGCACCACCCGCATCCCGCTCCGGCGTCGCACCACCCGCATCCGGCTTCCAGGCCCCCACCGGCCCTGTCGTTTGCGCCACAACACCCTCCCCGGTCAATAGCTTCCCGATCGTAAATCGGCATGCCCTCGCGCGTGGTGCCCCGGGGCGGTGACGGTGGTCACCGCCCCGGGCGTGAATCCCGATGCGGCTGAGAGCACGACGTACGGCCCGATACTCTCGGGGATCATGAGGCTGCTGCACACATCCGACTGGCACCTGGGGCGGGCATTTCACCGAGTGAATCTGCTCGACGCCCAGGCCGCTTTCATCGACCACCTCGTCGCCGTCGTGCGCGAGGAGCGGGTCGACGCGGTGCTCGTCGCCGGTGATGTCTACGACAGGGCGGTGCCCCCGCTCGCCGCCGTCGAGCTCTTCGACGAGGCGCTGCACCGGCTCGCGGACCTCGGCGTGCCGACCGTGATGATCTCCGGCAACCACGACTCGGCGCGCCGCCTCGGCGTCGGCTCCGGCCTCATCGACAAGGCGGGCATCCACCTCAGGACGTCCCCCGCCCGTGTCGCCGAACCCGTCGTCCTCGCCGACGCCCACGGCGACGTGGCCTTCTACGGGCTGCCGTACCTCGAACCCGCCCTGGTCAAGGACGAGTTCAAGGTGGCCAAGCCCTCCCACGAGGCGGTCCTCGGCGCCGCCATGGAGCGGGTGCGGGCGGACCTGGCGGTACGTCCCCACGGCACCAGGTCCGTCGTCCTCGCGCACGCCTTCGTCACCGGGGGCAGCCCCAGCGACAGTGAGCGCGACATCACGGTCGGCGGCGTCGAGTCCGTGCCCGCCGGGATCTTCGACGGCGTCGACTACGCCGCGCTCGGGCACCTGCACGGCAGCCAGACCATCGCCGACCGGGTGCGGTACTCCGGATCGCCGCTCGCCTACTCCTTCTCCGAGGAGCACCACCGCAAGACCATGTGGCTCGTGGACCTCGGCCCGGACGGCGAGCTCGCCGCCGAACGCGTCGACTGCCCCGTGCCCCGCCGACTCGCCCGTATCGCGGGCAAGTTGGCGGACCTCCTCGACGACCCGGCGCTCGACGTACACACCGAAAGCTGGGTCGAGGCCACCCTCACCGACGCGACCAGACCGGCAGATCCCATGGCCCGCCTCGCCGAGCGCTTCCCGCACGTCCTGAGCCTCGCCTTCGAGCCCGAGCGGGTCGACGCCGACCCGGTCGCCTCGTACGCACAACGCCTCAAGGGCCGCAGCGACCAGGAGATCGCCGAGGACTTCGTCGGGCATGTGCGCGGCGGCGCCGGGCCCGAGCCGGGCGAACGGGCCGTGCTGCAGGACGCGTTCGACGCCGTACGCGCCGACGAGGCCCTGCGCGAGGTCGCCCGATGAGGCTGCACCGGATGACCGTCGCCGCCTTCGGGCCGTTCGGCGGCACTCAGGAGGTCGACTTCGACGCGCTCGGCGAGGCCGGGATCTTCCTGCTGCACGGGCCGACCGGCGCCGGCAAGACGTCCGTCCTCGACGCCGTCTGCTTCGCCCTGTACGGCTCCGTGCCCGGCGCCCGCCAGACGCAGGGCGGCACCCTGCGCAGCGACCACGCCGCCGTCGACGTCCGCACCGAGGTATGCCTCGAACTGACCGTCGCCGGGCGGCGGTTGGAGATCACCCGGCAGCCCGCCTGGATGCGCCCCAAGAGGCGCGGCACCGGCACCACGCCCGAGAAGGCACAGTCCTGGCTGCGCGAGTACGACGCGCCCGAAGGGGCCTGGAAGGACCTCAGCCGCTCCCACCAGGAGATCGGCGAGGAGATCACGCAGCTGCTCGGCATGAGCAAGGAGCAGTTCTGCCAGGTCGTCCTGCTGCCCCAGGGCGACTTTGCCCGCTTCCTGCGCGCCGACGCCGAAGCCCGCGGCAAGCTCCTCGGCCGGCTCTTCGACACGCGCCGCTTCGCCGCCGTCGAGGACCGGCTCGCCGAGCTGCGCCGGGGCACCGAGGCCCGGGTCAAGGCGGGCGACGACCGGCTGCTCGCCGCCGCGCACCGCATGCAGCAGGCGGCGGGCGACGCGGCGGAACTGCCGCTGCCCGACGTCACGCCCGGCGAACCCGGCCTCGCCCGTGCCGTCCTGATCTGGGCCGCGCAGGCCAGGTCCGGGCTGCGCGAGCGCCTTGCCGTCGCCCGTGTGGCCGCCGACGCGGCCGAGTCCGCGCAGGTGGCGGCGCAGGCCGAACTGGACGGCGTACGCGAGACGCATCGCCTGCAGCGCCGCCTCGCCGAGGCCCGCGAGCGGGCCGCCCGGCTGGAGGAGCGCGCCGGTGAACTGCAGGAGCTGCAGACCAGGATGGAGCGCGGCCGCAAGGCCGAGACCGTCGTGCCCGCGCTGCGGCTGCGCGCCGACGCCGAGGCGGAGCACCGCAGGGCGGCCGCCGCTGAGGAGCACGCCTGCGGCAGGCTGCCCGACAGCTTCGCCGGGGCGGGGGCGGCGGGCCTGACTGCCGCCGCCCGCAAGGCACTTGAGGAGCTCGGCGGGCTGGAGTCCGCCCGCCGCGCCGAGCAGCGCCTCGGCGAACTCGCCGCCGAGCGCGCCGCCCACGACCGGCAGGAGCGCGCGGACCAGGAGGTCCTTCAGGAGGCCGGGGCCTGGCTCGACGGCTGGGACGACACGCGCCGCACCCTGCAGGACCGCATCGAGGAGGCCCAGGACGCGGCCACCCGCGGCGAGCACCTTGCGGCCCAACTGGACCAGGCGCAGGCGCAGTTGGACGCGGCCCGCCGCCGCGACCGGTTGACCGCGCAGGCCGAGACCGCCCAGGAGCGGGCCGTCACGGCCCGCGAGGGTGCCGCCGCCGCGCACGAGCACTGGCTCGCCCTCAAGGAACAGCGGCTCCAGCACATCGCGGCGGAGCTCGCGGAGGGGCTGCGCGACGGCGAGGCCTGCGCCGTCTGCGGCTCAGCCGAACACCCCGCGCCCGCCCGGAAGATCCCGGGCCATGTCGACCGGCAGGCCGAGGAGGCCGCCCTCGCCCGCTATCGGGGCGCCGACGAGGAGCGCGCCGAGGCCGAGCGCGCGCTGGCCGGCGTACGCGAATCCCTCGCCGCCTCCGCCGCGGCTGCGGGGAATGCCGGCACCGCCGAACTCGGTTCCTCCGTAGCGGAGTTGAGCACCGAACACGCGCAGGTCCGAGGCCTGGCCGCCGGACTCGCCGCCGCCCGCGAGACCCTTGCCCGCGCCGAGGCCGAACGCGACCGCCGCCTCGCCGCCCAGCAGGAAGCCGCCACCCGCGCCGCGTCCCGCACCACCCTGCGCGAGACGCTGGACCGCGAACGGGCCCAGCTCCAGGCCGAGTTGGACCAGGCCCGCGGCGCCGCCGACAGCGTCGCCGCCCGCGCCCACCAGCTCGACCGGCAGGCCGCCCTGCTCACCGAGGCCGCCGACGCGGTACGGGGTGCCGAAGAGGCCGCGCAGCGCCGCAAGGACGCCGACTCCCGGCTCGCCGACGCCGCCTACCGGGCCGGCTTCGAGACGCCCGAGGACGCGGCCACCGCCGTACTCGACGACCACCAACACCGCGAGCTGCAACGCCGCCTGGACGCCTGGCAACAGGAGGAAGCGGCCGTACGCGCCGCCCTCGCCGAACCCGACACCACGGCCGCGGGCCACCTCCCGCCCGCCGATCCGGCCGCCGCCCAGTCGGCCGCCGAGAGAGCCGACCGCCGCCTGCGCGAGGCCGGCTCCGCGCGCGACGCCGCCGCCCGGCGCTGCGCCGAACTCGACCAGCTCTCCCGCCGTGCGGCCGGCGAGGCCCGCGATCTCGCCCCGCTGCGCGCCGAGCACGACCAGGTGGCGCGGCTCGCCGCACTCACCGCGGGCACCTCGGCGGAGAACGAGCGCAAGATGCGCCTGGAGTCGTACGTCCTCGCCGCCCGCCTCGAACAGGTGGCGGCCGCCGCGACCGTACGCCTGCAGCGCATGTCGTCCGGCCGCTACACCCTCGTCCACTCCGACGACCGCGCGGGACGCGGTCGTTCGGGCCTCGGCCTGCACGTCGTCGACGCCTGGACCGGCCGCGAACGCGACACCGCGACCCTCTCCGGCGGCGAGACCTTCTTCGCCTCGCTCGCCCTCGCCCTCGGCCTCGCCGACGTCGTCACCGACGAGGCGGGCGGCATGCGCCTGGACACCCTCTTCATCGACGAGGGCTTCGGCAGCCTCGACGACCAGACCCTCGACGAGGTCCTGGACGTCCTCGACTCGCTGCGCGAACGCGACCGCAGCGTCGGCATCGTCAGCCACGTCGCCGACCTGCGCCGCCGGATCCTCGCGCAGCTGGAAGTGGTGAAGGGGCGGGCGGGGTCGGTGGTCAGGCAGCGGGAAACCGGGGCCTGATCCGTCGCCGGACCCCCGCACGGCCCGTCGGCCGGGCGCGGTGCGACCGACCGAGGCCCGGTCAGGTCAAGCAGGAGCAGGGCGTCGCGTCGTGTGTGCCTGCGTCCCCGCCCGGTGGCCGAGCTGAGTACCGATACTCATGCCTTACACCGCCGACGACGGGACGATGGCCGCAGCATCGGGCGAACGGGGGAGGCGGCATGGGCAACAAGGTCGTGGGGGCGTTCGTGGTCGCGGGGGCCGCGGTTGTCGCGCTGGTGATCGCGTACGCCGTGGGGGCGCCGCCCGAGTTGGTGCTGGGAGTGGGTGCGGCGGCACTCGGACTGCTGTGGCTGCTCCTGCTCCTGACCACACCCTGGAACCTCTACTTCCGCGCGCACGCGGTCCTCGCCGAGATCGGGATCAGCAGGGAGAAGGGCCTCGTCGTCTCCGCGGAACGCGACGTCGAGGCCCGGCGGATCGCCCGCATGATGCTGCGGGTCGCCGTGGCGGGCCACCTGGTCACGGCCGCCGCCGCGCTGTCCGCCGGGCTCCTGGCCGGACGCGCCCTCGGCTACTGGTTCGCCGGATTCTTCCTGCTCAGTACGGCTTTCCGCCCGGCCGGCGCCTACTTCGACCAGCTCAGGCGGCGCCTCGGCCTGCTCCTGCGGGACGTGAAGTATCCCCGCGAGGACGTGGTCGAGCTCCGCGCACAGGTCGATCAGACCCTGACCGGCCTGCGGACACTGGAGGACAAGGCCGAGGAGCAGTACCGCGCCCTGGCCGAACTCCGCCGCGCCCACGACGCCTTGACGATGACGGCGTACCAGCGTGCCGACGAATCCGACCGCCGCTTCACCGCGCTGACAAGGAAGTTCGAGGACACGGTGGACCGGCTGACGGACAACGAGGAGATCATCACCGGGCTGAAGGCGTTCCTGCGGCTGTTGCGGTCGGACCGTGGGGTGGAGGGGCCGGTGGTCGCCCCCTAGCCGGCTAGTGCCCGATCGCCCGCCGAGGCAGCGGCGACGAGTAGACGACGCTGGTGGTGACCGAGCCCAGGGCGCCGATCTTGCCCGAGACCTCTTCGAGGTGGCTCATCGAGGCCGCCGCGACCTTGATGACGAAGCAGTCGTCGCCGGTCACGTGGTGGGCCTCCAGGATCTCCGGGGTCACCTCGACGAGGTCGTGGAACGGCTTGTAGTTGCCGTTCGGATAGCGCAGCCGCACGAAGGCGAGGATGGGCAGGCCTATCCGGTCCGGGTCGACCACCGCCGCGTACCCCTGGATCACCCCCGCCTCCTCCAGGCGGCGCACCCGCTCGGTCACCGCGCTCGGTGACATGGAGACGGCGCGGGCCAGCTCGGCGAAGCTGGCCCGGCCCTCGCGCTGCAGGACTTCGAGGATGCGCCAGTCGGTGGCGTCAGGGGAATACGCGGTCATGGCGCAGAGACTGCAGGGGAATCCCCGGTGAAGCAAGAGGGCTGCCGTGGATCGTCCCTTCACTGTGATGATCGCTGGCCATAGATTTATGGGCATGACGAACAACGCACAGCAGCTCGCCACCGCCGAGAACCCCGTCCTCCGCGTCGCCCCGGCGTCGCCCGCCGCGGCCGCCGCCTACTTCGGCGCCTCGCTCGCCTTCCACGCCGATGTCTCCGACGTCGCCGCCGCCCTCGCCGCCGACGCGGAGCCGGGCTTCGTGGTCCTCGACTCGCGCTCCACCGAGTCCTGGGACCAGGGCCACGTCCCCGGCGCGATCCACCTGCCCACCGCGCTCATCGCCGAGCAGGCCGAGCAGCTCCTCGACAAGAACGTCCCGGTCGTCACGTACTGCTGGGGCCCCGGCTGCAACGGCGCCACCCGCGCCGCGCTCGCCCTCGCCCAGCTCGGCTACCAGGTCAAGGAAATGCTCGGCGGTTTCGAGTACTGGGCCCGTGAGGGCTTCGCCTACGAGACCTGGGAGGGCCCGGCCCAGCGCGAGAAGGACGCGCTGACCGCCCCCGTGGACTCGGAAAACTGCGGTTGCTGACATGCGCCACAACGCCCCGCACGGCGTGAGGTGCAGCGAGCACACCGAAGGGCAGCCGCCCGCCGCGGCTGCCCTTCCTCAGGTACGTACGTCCCACTAGGCCGCCAGCGCGACCGCCTCCACGGCAGGTGTACGCAGGGTCCGCCGGGCCGTTCCGAGGCTCGTGCCCAGCGTCGCGGCAGCAGCGACAGCGACCACGGTCAGCCAGATCCCGAGGCCCTGTCCGGGCCAGACCGCGTCGGTCCGCACCATGGTGAAGGGCAGGATCCCCGCGAGCGCGGCCACCGTTCCGAAGAACACCCCGGTCACGGTCAGCACCAGACTCTCGACGCCCACCATCCCCAGGACCTGTCCGGGCGTGGCCCCGGCCAGCCGCTGCTGGCCGAATTCGCGGCCGCGGTAGGACGTGGCGGCGTACAGGGTGTTGATCAGCATGATGCAGCAGAAGGCGACGATGATGCCGACGACGACGAAGTTGAGCGTCTCGAGGTTCTTCGCGTCGATCGACTTCGGCAGCCCCGATGCCTTGATCGCGTCGCTCTCCACGGCCTGCATGTAGAGCGTGGCCGTCGCGAGACCGGTGAACATGATCAGCGGCATCAGGACACCCGCCAACTGCCCGGCCCGCTGCCGCATGTTGTGCACGGTCAGGTAGCCGCTCGCGCCGGCCAGGGCCGTGATCGGTCCCTCCAGGCGGGCAAGGAGTGCGCGCAGGAGCTGGGGCGAGAGCAGGGCGAAGCCGACGGAGAGCAGGATCGTGCCGTATGCCGGGGCCGCCATCAGCGCCTCGAAGTCGGCGTCGAACGCGAAGGTCGAGCACACCCCGAGGGCGCCGACGACGAGGGCCGAGTAGGTGAAGAACTTCCTTGCCCGGCCCCGCTGTTGACCCTGGATCCCGGCCGCCGCCCGCGTGGCCCGGCGCACCGCGAGGAAGGCCGCGCCCACCGACGCGAGCAGGGTGACGTCGATGCCCGAGAGCAGGGCGATCGGACCGAAGCTGTAGTCGACGCCCGCAGCGACCTGGCCGCTGTCCTGGAACACATCGAGCAGCGCCTGCCCGGCGAACATCGCGGGCCCGATCGCAAGGAGCGCGCCGACCAGACCGACGACGGCCGCCTCGCCCACGATCATGCGCTTGATCTGCGCCGGGGTCGCCCCCGTGTTGCGCAACAGGCCGATCTCGGCAGAGCGTTGGCGCACATTGACGGTCAGTGTGGAGGCGACGGCGAAGAACACGAGCAGCGTGCCGTAGCCGCCGACGACGCTCGCCGACGTGGTCAGCGCCTCCGCGCTCACCTTGTCGACGCCCGCACCGGACGCCGTGTCGTGCAGCGAGTTGAACGTCATGATGATCGTGGCACCGAGGAACGCGGACAGCAGCGTCGCGAAGAAGCGGCCGGGCCGCTGCCGGATGGACCGCATGGCCAGAGCGAACATGGCTCACACCCCCATCGAGGTGTCGTAGGAGTTGCTGTCCTGCGGGCCGGCGACGACGTCGCCCAGGTGCGCCAGGCGCTCTGCCACCGCGTCCACCGTCGGCGCGTGCATCTCGCCCGCGATCCGGCCGTCCGCGAGGAACAGCACGGAGTCCGCGTACGAGGCCGCCACCGGGTCGTGCGTCACCATCACCACGGTCCGGCCGTGCACCCGCACCGCCTCCTGGAGCAGCCGAAGCACCTCGCGGGCACTACGGGTGTCGAGCGCGCCGGTCGGCTCGTCCGCGAAGATCACGCTCGGCTCGGTGACCAGGGCGCGGGCGATCGCGACGCGCTGGCGCTGGCCGCCGGACAGCTGGTCGGGGCGGTGCCCGAGCCGGTCGCCGAGGCCGACCTGGGCAAGGATCTCCCGCGCCCGGCCGTGGTCGATGCGGCGGCCCGCGAGCTTCAGCGGGAGCGTGGTGTTCTGCGCGACGGTGAGCGTGGGCAGCAGGTTGTACTGCTGGAAGACGAAGCCGATCCGACGGCGCCGGAACTTCGTCAGCGCGGCCTCGCTGCCGCCCGTCATCTCCTCGCCGTCCACCACCACGATGCCGCTGTCCGGCCGGTCGAGGCCCGCCGCGCACTGCAGCAGCGTCGACTTGCCGGAACCGGACGGGCCCATCACGGCGGTGAAGGTTCCGGCGGTCAGGCTCAGCGTGACGCCGTCCAGCGCGGTCACCGCATTGGCTGCCCTTTCGGCGGTCTCCCCGCCGCCATAGGTCTTGCTCACCTTCACCAGGCGCAGAGCCTCCGAACTGCGCCTCGCGGGCTCGCTCTTGCTCGATCGACGAAACATGGTCCCATCCCTCTCTGCCAGGCATTTCCTGTGGTGCCGGGCACTGTCCGCGCCTCGATTACGAAGCTACGGGCGGGGGCGGGCGGGCACATTGGGCGTACGTCCCCAAGTCAGGGGTGGTGCTGGGTACACCCCCGCGGGGGCCTGGCCTCCTGCGCGCATGGCTCTGGACTCCTTTGCCGGCCGGCCTCAGGCTGTGCCGGGTGGACTCTCCCCTCGTGACCGTCCTGCTGCCGCTCGTGCTCGCCGTGGTCATGTTCGGGCTCGGCATGAGCCTCACCGTCGCGGACTTCCGCAGGGTGGCCGACTATCCGCGGACCGTCGCCGTCGCGCTCGGCTGTCAGCTGGTGCTGCTGCCCTTCGTCTGCTTCGGCCTCGTGGAGGCCTTCGGGCTCGCGGCGGCGCCCGCCGTGGGGATGATGCTGCTCGCCGCGTCGCCCGGCGGCACGATGGCCAACGTCTACAGCCATCTCTTCGGCGGCGACGTGGCCCTCAACATCACGCTCACGGCCATCAATTCGGTGCTCGCCGTCGTCACGCTGCCGCTGGTGGTGAACCTGGCGATCGACCACTTCGACCCGGCGGGGTCGGGCGACTCGGTGGGGCTGCAGTTCACCAAGACCGTCCAGGTCTTCGCGCTGATCCTGGTGCCGGTGGCCGTGGGGATGTGGGTACGCGCCCGCCGCGAGGCCTTCGCGTTGCGGGCCGAACGCCCGGTGAAGGTGCTCTGCCTGACCATCCTGGCCGTGATCATCGTGGCGGCCCTGCTCGCCGAGCGCGGCAATGTCGGCGAGTACACGGTCGAGGTCGGTCCGGTGGCGGCGCTGCTCAGCGTGGTCTCCCTCGCCGCGGGGTACGGCGCGGCCCGGGTGTCGCGGGCGGGGCACGCGCAGTCGGTGGCGGCCTGCTTCGAGATCGGCATGCACAACACCTCCCTCGCCCTGACCATCGCGCTGAGCCCGTCCCTCCTGGACAGCACCGAGATGGCGGTGCCGGCCGCGGTGTACGGGATCCTGATGTACTTCACCGCCGGGGCGGCCGGGTTGCTGCTGCGACGGGTGGGGGAGCGGCAGAAGTCGGGGGCGCGGGGCGGCGGTTAGTGTGATCGCATGGCTAGCGTCGTCGATTTGATCACCTATCCCGTCAAAGGGTGCGCGGGGGTCCGGGTATCCCAGGCCCAGCTCACCCCGGCCGGGCTGCCGCATGACCGCAGCTTCATGGTCACCGACACCGGGGGAGTGTTCCGCAGCCAGCGCAGGGACCCCCGGCTCGCGCTGATCCGGCCCGAGCCGAGCCCCGACGGCGAGCGGCTCACGCTGCGGGCGCCGGGGCAGGAACCCCTGGAAGTCGCGGTGGACCTCGAATCGGCGCGCGGCGACGTGGAGTTGTTCGGCGAGCCGTTCCGCGCCATCGACCAGGGGGCGGCCGTCGCCCGTTGGCTGTCCGACTTCCTGGGCAAGGACAGCCGGCTCGTACGCGTACCGCCCGAGCACGACCGGATCGCCGACGGCCTCACCCCCGGCACCTCGGGCTGGGCCGACAGCAGCCCCCTCCACATGATCTCCCTGGCCAGCCTCGACGAACTCAACCGGCGCATCACCGAGGCGGGCCGCGACCCCCTGCCGATGAGCCGCTTCCGTCCCAACATCGTGGTCGACGGCTGGAGTGAGCCGCACCGCGAGGACCTGGCCCGCCACATCGAGGTCGGCGACACCGCGCTCGCCTTCGCCAAGCTCGCCGTGCGCTGCGCCGTCACCCTCGTCGACCAGGACACGGGAGCCAAGCCGGGCCCGGAACCGCTGCGGACCCTCGCCACCTATCGGCGCGGGCCCGACAAAGGCGTGATCTTCGGCTCGAAGTTCTCGGTGCTGCGGACGGGGAAGCTGGGACTCGGGGACGAACTGGGTGTCACGGCTTGGGAGTCGCATACCGGTACGGGCTCTTAGCATGATCGCCATGCCGAAGCCGTCGCACCCCACCACCGACCAACTCCGCCGCGACCCCCACCCGCTGCGCGGCCGCACCGCCCTCGTCACCGGTGCCAGCCGGCGCGACGGCATCGGGCACGCCGTGGCGCGCAGGCTCGCCGCGTACGGGGCGAGCGTCTATCTGCACCACCACGTCCCGCACGACGCCGCCCAGCCGTGGGGCGCCGACACACCGCACGACGTGGTCGCCTCGGTCCGCGAGGCGCTCGCCGTTCCCGGGGCCCAAGTCCTCGACGGACCGGGCGACTTGGCGGACCCGGACGAACCCGCCCGGCTCGTCGCCACCGCGGCCGAGGCGCTCGGCGGGCGCATCGACATCCTCGTCGCCAACCACGCGCTGAGCGGCTCCGACGGTGAACTCGACGCGATCGACGCCGAGATGCTCGACCGCCACTGGGACGTCGACACCCGCTCGGTGATCCTCCTCGTCCAGGCCTATGCCCGGCTGCGCGCCCAACTCCCGCCCCGTACGCCGGGCGGCCGGGTGGTGATGATGACGTCCGGGCAGGACATCGCGGGCGGCATGCCCGGCGAGATCGCGTACGCACTCCAGAAGGGCGCGCTCGCCTCGGCGACCCGCACCCTCGCCACGGCCCTCGCGGAGCTCGCGGTGACGGTGAACACGGTCAACCCGGGCCCCGTGGACACGGGTTACCTGTCGGGGGACGCGTACGACGGGATCGCGGGGATGTTCCCGGCCGGGCGGTGGGGGATGCCGGACGATCCGGCACGTCTGATCGCCTGGCTCGCCACGGACGAGGCCGAGTGGCTGACCGGGAACGTACTGGACTCGGAGGGCGGCTTCCGGCGCTGAGCCCTTGCAGGAGGGGCGGGGCTCACGCCCGCGCGGGCGTGCTCCGCTCCACGCGGTGCTGGTGGACGCGCAGGTGCAGGGTGGCCAGGTCGAGCAGCGGTGTGGCGACCGAGTGGGTACGGGCGTGCGCCAGGAAGTCGCCGAGGACGTGCTCGACCTCCGTCGGGCGGCCCTCCGTCACATCGCGATGCATGGACACGGTCAGCGACGACCCCCTGCCGGTCACCGTCCGTGCGGTGGCGGCCAGTTGCTCCTCCGGTACGGGGAAACCGGCTGCACCTGCCACCGCCGCCGACTCGGCCAGGACACCGGCCGCGAAGTCGGCACCGCCCGGGACGGCCCCGATGTCGTCGCCGGTGCCGCGCATCAGACAAGTGACGGCGGCGACGGTGGTGATGAACACCCACTTGTGCCACATCGCCGCGACGATGTCCGCCGCCACGCCCGCCTCGATCCCCGCATCGGCGAACACCGTGCGGATCTCCTCGGTGCGCGGCGACGGGCGACCGTCCTGTTCGCCGATGTCCAGAACGGCCAAGGGGGCGAGGCGCACGATGTCCCCGTCGCCGTTCACCGTCGTGATCATCTTGGCGGCGCCGCCGAGCACCGACGAAGCGCCGAACCGTGCGGTGAGCGCGGTGAGATGAGCCATGCCGTTGAGCAGCGGCACGATCGCCGTGCGCGGGCCGACCGCCGGTGCGATGTCGTCCATGGCCTGCTCCAGGGCGGTGGCCTTCACCGAGAGCAGCACCAGGTCGTAGGGGTCGGCGAGGTCACGTGGCTCTGCCAGGTCATGGGCCTCATCCAGTTCGGCCGCGGTGACCAGGCGCGGAGCGATCACCTCATCCTCGCCGAGCCCGGTGAGGCGCAGGCCCCGCTCCCGCAGCAGGGCGGCCCGGCGGGGACGTACCAGGAAGGTGACGTCCTGTCCCGCCTGGACGAGACGGGCGCCGAAGAACCCTCCGGTGGCGCCCGCGCCGACGACCAGGATCCTCTTCACCGCCATCATCGGCCGCCGATCCGCAGCAGCAACTTGCCCGTGGAGGCACGCCCTTCCATGAGGCGATGGGCCTCGGGCGCCTCGTCCAGCGCGAACTCCGCGGTCACCGGCAGCGCCACCGTCCCGTCGGAGACCGTGCGGAAGGCACGCTCGGCGAGCGACCGCAGCGCCTCGGGAGCCACCTGGGCCAGCGTCAGAATGGAGAACCCGGCGACCGAGCGCCCCTGCGGGTACAGCTCGGGCCGGCCGACCTGCCACGGCTCGGCACCACTCGCGTTGCCGTACGAGACCAGACGCCCGAACACCGCCAGCGCGTCCAGGCCTTGGCGCAAGGTGTCGCCGCCCACCGGGTCGAGGACCAGGTCGACCCCACGGCCCCCGGTGGCGCGGCGCACCTCCTCGGGGAAGGTGTCCGCGGTGAAGACCTCGTCGTAGCCGTGCTCCAGCGCGTACTTCGCCTTGGCCGCGGAGGAGGCCACGCCGTACACCGCGCCCGCGCCCGCCGCCCGGGCCAACTGCCCGGCGACCGTGCCGACACCGCCGGCCGCGCCCTGCACAAGGACGGTCTCACCTGCCCGCAGCCGCCCGATCTCGTGCAGCAGGGCGTGCGCGGTGGGCAGCACCGTGGGCAGTGAGGCCGCGGTGCGCAGGTCGATGCCGGCGGGGAGCGGGAAGGTCGCGGCGGCGTCGGCGGCCACCACCTCGGCGTAGGCGCCGCTGCCGGTGAACGCCGCGACCTCCTGCCCGACGCGCAGACCGGTCACGCCCTCGCCGACGGCCCGGATCCGGCCGGAGACCTCCAGGCCGGGCCGGAACGGCAGCGACTTCACCTGGTATCCCTCGCTGCGGGCCTTGAGGTCGGCGAAGTTCACGCCCGCGTAGGCGGCGTCGATCGTGACCTGGCCCGGCGCGGGCTCGGGAACCCCGGCCTCGACGACCTTGAGGATCTCGGGGCCGCCGTACTCCTGGATCTGCACTGCGCGCATGACAGTTCGCACCTCTCGATAGGCGTGGCAGGTGTTCAATGAAAAGCGAACACTCGGAGTGTATGATTCTCATCGAACACTCTGCAAGGAGGAAGGCATGGCGAATCAGACCGAGGGCAAGGGCGCGGTCACGGCCGCCGGGCATCGCGTCGCTCCGGTGCACACCGACCCCGACGACGTCTCCCTCCTCGCCGCGCTGTCCGCGCTCGCCGACCCCGTACGCCTCACGCTGGTAAGGGAGTTGGCGGGCAGCGACGACTGGACGCGGGCCTGCGGAAGCTTCGACGTGCCGGTGGGCAAGGCCGCGCTCAGCCACCACTTCACCGTGCTGCGCGGTGCGGGCCTGGTCGAGCAGCGCGATCAAGGGGCCAAGCGGATCAACCGGCTGCGTACGGAGGAATTCGAGGCGCGGTTCCCTGGGCTGCTCGCTCTGGTTCTGCGCGCGGACGACGTCGGCTAGCGGCTGCGTACCCGCGACTTCGCGCATGACGAAGGGCCCGCCCCGAACCCGGCCGATCGGCCGGATCCGGAGCGGGCCCCAGGTGTGCGTCAGAGCGCCGAAAGCTCCTCCACCAGATCGTCGAGCCCGAGCGACCCCTGCGAGAGCGCCGCCATGTGCCACGCCTTCGCGTCGAAGGAATCCCCGTGCGCGGCACGGGCGTTGGCGCGCCCGAGCAGCCACGCCCGCTCGCCCAGCTTGTAGCCGATGGCCTGCCCCGGCATGGACAGGTAGCGGACCAGCTCGCTCTCCACGAAGTCGGCGGGCCGGCCGCTGTGCAGGCCGAAGAACTCCTGGGCCAGCGCGGGGGTCCAGCGCTCACCGGGGTGGAAGGGCGAGTCGGCCGGGATCTCCAGCCCCAGGTGCATGCCGATGTCGACGATGACGCGGGCGGCCCGCATCATCTGCGCGTCGAGGTAGCCGAGGCGCTTCTCCGCGTCGGTGAGGAAGCCCAGCTCGTCCATCAGCCGCTCCGCATACAGCGCCCAGCCCTCGGCGTTGGCGCTGACCATGCCGACCGTGGCCTGGTAGCGCGAGAGGTCCTCGGCCACGTGCGCCCACTGCGCGAGCTGCAGATGATGCCCGGGCACGCCCTCGTGGTACCAGGTGGACACCAGGTCGTAGACCGGGAAGCGGGTCTCGCCCATCGTCGGCAGCCAGGTGATGCCGGGCCGCGAGAAGTCCGGCGTCGGCGGCGTGTAGTACGGCGCGGCGGCGCCGCCCGCAGGCGCGATGCGGGACTCCACTCGCCGTACCCGCTCGGCGAGTTCGAAGTGCGTGCCGTCGAGCGCGTCCATCGCCTCGTCCATCACGGACTGCAGCCAGTCCCGCACCGCGTCGACGCCCTCGATGTGCGCACCGTGCTCGTCGAGGTGCGCGAGCGCCACCCAGGGCGTCGCCGCGCCCGGCAGGACCTTCTCGGCCTCCGTCTTCATCTCGCCGAGGATGCGGTGGTACTCGGACCAGCCGTACGCGTACGCCTCGTCCAGATCGAGATCCGTGCCGTTGAAGTACCGCGACCAGCGCGCGTACCGCTCCCGGCCGACCGTGTCCGGGGCGCCCGCCACCGCCGGCGCGTACACCTGCCGCATCCAGTCGCGCAGCTCCGCCACGGCCGCGGTCGCCTCGCCCGCCGCCGCGTCCAGCTCGGTGCGCAGCGCCTCGGGCCCGGCCGCCGCGTACCCCTCGAACCAGCCTCGCCCGTCCGCCGAGCCCTCGCCGGACCAGGAGGCCAGCTGCCCGACGAAGGTGTCGGTGGCCCGCGGGCTGCCGTACAGCTTGCGCTCCAGGCCGAGGGCGAGGGATTCGCGGTAGCCGGCGAGCGCCACGGGCACCGCGCGCAGCCGCGCGACGATCGCGGCCCAGTCCTCGTCCGTCTCGGCCGGCGTCACCGTGAACACCTCGCGCACCGCGTGCGCGGGCGAGTGCAGGTTGCTGACCGCGCGCAGCGATTCGTCCGCCTCGTGAACGGCCAGCTCCGCCGTGAGCCGCTCGCGCAGCAGGCGGGCGCAGCGCCGCTCGACCGGGCTGTCGCCGCCCGGGGCCTTCTCGGCCTCGTCCAGGCGCGCCAGCGTGGCGCGGGCCAGATCGGCGAGCGCCTCGGCGCCCGCCGGGGAGAAGTCGGGCAGCTTCCCCGAACTCTCGGCCACGCCGAGGAAGGTGCCGGTGATCGGGTCGAGGGCGATGAGGTCGTCGACGTAGGCGTCGGCGACCTGGCGGGGCAGCGGGCTGCGCATGGTGTCTGACATGCGGCCATACTCGTACGACGACCGGCTCCGCGTCACTTGATTCAGCTCTCGGCGGTCCCCGGAACTCGGCCGTCGGCGCTCTCCCGATCCTCGGCCCCCGGCGGCATCAGCGGCCCGCAGTCCCACTGCTGGAAGATCAACCGGGTTTCCACGCGCGCCACTTCACGGTGCGCGGTGAATTCGTCGAGCACGAGGCGCTGGAGCTCCGCGGCGTCGGCCACGGCCACATGCACCAAGTAGTCGTCGGGCCCGGTCAGATGGAACAGCGCCCGCGACTGGGGCAGCGCCCTGATCCGGTCCACGAACGGCCCGACCAGCTCCCGCCGGTGCGGTCTGACCTGCACCGAGAGCAGCGCTTCCAGGCCACGCCCGAGCCGCACCGGATCGACCCGCAGCTGATGGCCGAGAATCACTCCGGAGCGGCGCAGCCGCGCCACCCGGTCCAGACAGGTCGAGGCGGCGACACCGACCTGGGCGGCGAGGTCGCGATAGGTGGTCCGGGCGTCGTTCTGCAGGAGCCGCAGAATGTGCAGGTCCACCGGGTCCAGTTCGACAGAATCGGCCATTGGCCGAAATTAGCACGGGATATCGCGCCAGGATCCCGTGCTGCGTTCAGCCTTTGACCATGGACACCACAGCCATGGACTCCACAGCCCTGGACTCCGCCTCGCTCGACGCCGCAGCCCCGGACGCCACGGTCCCGGACACCGCGGCCGAGGCTCACCGGCCGACGCTCGCCGCGACCACACCCCGGTCGCTGGCCACCGAGGCCGTGCACGCCGGACGCGAGGACCTCGCCTCCCTCGGTCTGCACGCGCCGCCGCTCGACCTGTCCACCACCTACCCCTCGTACGACAGCCGGGGCGAGGCCGCCCGCATCGACGCCTTCGCCGCGACGGGCGCCCTCGACGACGGCCCGCCCGTCTACGGCCGCCTCTCCAACCCCACGGTCGCCCGCTTCGAGACGGCGCTCGCCCGCCTGGAGGGCACCGAGTCCGCAGTCGCGTTCGCCAGCGGCATGGCGGCGCTCACGGCGGTCCTGCTGGTACGTGCCGCCGCCGGCCTGCGCCATGTGGTCGCGGTCCGCCCGCTCTACGGCTGCAGCGACCATCTGCTGACCGCGGGCCTGCTCGGCACCGAGGTCACCTGGGTCGACCCGGCCGGCATCGCGGACGCGATCCGCCCCGACACCGGCCTGGTCGTCGTCGAGTCCCCGGCCAATCCGACGCTCAAGGAGCTCGACCTCAGGGCCGTCGCCCACTCCTGCGGCTCGGTGCCCCTGCTCGCCGACAACACCTTCGCAACTCCCGTGCTGCAGCGCCCGGTTGAATCGGGCGCTCGCCTGGTCCTGCACAGCGCGACCAAGTACCTCGGCGGCCACGGCGACGTCCTGGGCGGCGTGGTGGCCTGCGACGAGGAGCTTGCCCGCGGTCTGCGCCAGGTCCGCTTCGCGACCGGCGGCGTCCTGCACCCGCTCGCCGGCTATCTGCTCCTGCGCGGCCTGTCCACCCTCCCGGTCCGCATGCGCGCCGCCTCCGCGACCGCCGCGGACCTCGCCGCACGCCTCGCCGTGGACCCGCGCGTGAGCCGGGTGCACTACCCGAAGCTGGGCGGCGCGATGATCGCCTTCGAGGTGGCGGGCGATCCGCACGAGGTGATCGCCGCGGTGCGGCTGATCACCCCGGCGGTCAGCCTCGGCAGCGTGGACACGCTCATCCAGCACCCGGCGTCCATCAGCCATCGCATCGTGGACGCCGGGGACCGCAGGTCGTCCGGCGTGAGCGACCGGCTCCTGCGGATGTCGGTCGGCCTGGAGGACGTCGAGGACCTGTGGGGCGATCTGGACCGGGCGCTCGGCTTCTCCTAGAGGTCAGTTCACCGGGTACGTCAGTTCATCTCGTACGTCGGCTCATCCCGTACGTCGCCGTCAATTGCTCTCGTACGTTCCGTCGTACGCGGCCGGGGCGGGGGCGGCCGGGGCCCCGGCCCCGTCGAGCCGGGCCGTGATGACGAGGGTGCCCTCCTCGATCTGGTAGTCGAGGGGCAGCCCGAGTCCGCGCATGGCGGCCACCATCCCGGTGTTGGCCGCCTGCGTGACCGCGTACACGCTGTCGCAGCCCGCCTCCACGGCCAACGCCACCAGCCGGCCCAGGAGTTCGGTGCCGATGCCACGGCGCTGCCACTCGTCTTCGACGAGCAGGGCGACCTCGGTCTCGTCGCCGTCCCACAAGAGATGGCCGAGCGCGACCATGCGGCCGGACGCGGTCTGGACGGCGAGGGTGCGGCCGTAGCGGGGGCTCAGCAGATGCCCCAGGTAGCGGTCGGCGTCGCCCACGGGGCCGTGGTAGCGCAGGCTCAGCGTCCGCCGGGAGCAGCGCTCGTGCATCGCCTTGGCCGCCCGGACGTCCGCGGTGTCGGCGCGGCGGACCGTGATGTCGGGGCCCTCGGGCAGGGACAGGATGTCCTGGCTGCGGGGGATGCGCGGGCCGAGCCGGGCGTCCAGCTCGACCAGGGCGCGGGCGCGCGCGAACTCGGTGGGCGTGAACGGCAGATAGGGCCGTTCCACGGTGATCGTGCCGCCCGCGGGGTCCCTCAGCTTCATCGACGTACCGTCCAGAACGCCTTCCACCGGCGCGCTCCCGTCGGGGCGCCGCGCTCCCGTCGGGGAGGTCGCGGGCAGTGAGCGGATGGTGCAGCGGCCCAGCAACTGGCGCAGTGCCAGGGGGAGTTCGGCCGCGTCCAGGGCGGTGCGGGTGGCGAGGCCGAGGACGCGGGTGGGGGCGTCCACCAGGTCGTGGGCGTCGCCGCGCTCGATCCAGGTGCCGCTGCCGCCCGCGGCGGCGACGGCCCGGGTGAGGTCGGCGGCGCCGCGGTCCTCGGGGGCGCGCAGCAGGAGCTCGTCGACCGTGCCCTCGGCCAGCGGATGGGTCTGCAGGCTCAGGATGTCGACGCCGAGACCGGCCAGGGCCGCGCACAGGGCGGCCAGGGAGCCCGGCTCGTCGCGCACCGTGGTCCGCATCCGCCACAGCGTCGTCGCGCCGGTGGCAGATGCGACCACGGGCGGCTTGAGGGCTTCGGGATCGGCCGGAGGGGCATGGCTGTGGCGCCGGGCCCACCATGTGTGGAACCCGGCGGTGAACAGCAGGGCGATCGCGGACGCGACCAGCATGACGGGGCCGCTCGGTCCCCGTACGACCGTCTTGGCGAGGGTGTCCGCCACCGAGACGGCCGTGAACAGGGCGGCCAGTTCGACGAGGTCCCGCCGCCAGTGGTGGCGGTGCTGCTTCTTCAGAGACGTCACATCAGTCATAGACGCACTCTGATCGATCGGTGTTGCGTGATCACGAACGCTTTGTGACTGATCGGTTAAGAGGTCATCTGTCCGGTTTCTTAATGTTTGCCGTTCACTTACTGCCCTACGCGGCCCGGCTGCAGCACCTTCGTGAACAGCACGCCCCCGCCCTCCTGGCGGAGCCGCACCGTCAGCTCCCCGCTGCCGCCGTCGATGTCGACCTCGCCGAAGTACTGCGGCGACTCCATCGGCGAAACGTTTGCCCGCGTCGGCGCCTTGATGAAGGACTGCTCGGGCCCGAAGGTGCCGTCCAGCTTCACCGCCGGGAAGCCGCCCGCCGCGAGCGGGCCCGACACGAACTCCCAGAACGGCGCGAAGTCCTTGAACGCGGCCCGCGACGGGTCGTAGTGCTGCGCCGAGGTGTAGTGCACATCGGCGGTCAGCCACAGCGTGCCGGTGATCCGCTCGTGCTTGATGTGCCGAAGGAGCTCCGCGAGCTGCAGCTCACGGCCGAGCGGCGCGCCCGGATCACCCTGCGCGACCGCCTCGAAGTTCGTCGCGCCGTCACCCACCACCAGGCCGAGCGGCATGTCGGAGGCGATCACCTTCCACACGGCCCGCGAGCGCTTCAGCTCCCGCTTCAGCCACGCCAGTTGCTCGGCGCCGAGGATGCCGACCGGGTCGTCGGTCTGCCGGCCGGGGGAGTTGGCGTTGCGGTACGTGCGCATGTCGAGCACGAAGACATCGAGCAGCGGGCCCTGGCGCAGGACCCGGTAGACCCGGCCGTCCTTGTCGCCCTTGCGCAGGGTCGAGACGGGGAAGTACTCGCCGAACGCCCGCAGCGAGCGGGCCGCGAGGACGTCGACGTCCTTCTCCGTGTAGCGGTCGTCGGTGAGGATCTGGCCGGGGTACCAGTTGTTCTTCACCTCGTGGTCGTCCCACTGGACGATGGACGGGACCTGGGCGTTGAAGCGCCGCAGGTTGTCGTCCAGGAGGTTGTAGCGGAAGTTGCCGCGGAACTCCGCGAGGGTCTCGGCGACCTTCGCCTTCTCCTCAGTGGTGATGTTGCGCCACACCCGGCCGTCGGGCAGCGTGACACTGGCCTGGATCGGGCCGTCGGCGTAGATGTTGTCCCCGCTGCACAGGAAGAAGTCGGGGTTCAGTTTCCGCATCTCCTCATAGATGCGATAGCCGCCGAGGTCGGGGTTGATGCCCCAGCCCTGGCCCGCGATGTCCCCGGACCACAGGAACTTGACGCCCTCGCCGCGCTTGACCGGCGTGGTGCGGAAGGTGCCGGTGACCGGCTCGCCCGTGCGGCGCGGGTCGTCCGGGTCGGCGAGCCTGACCCGGTAGTGGATCTGCTCGCCGGGCGGCAGGCCGCGCAGCCGGGTCGTACCGGTGAAGTCGGTGCCGGGGCCGAGCAGCGGCCCCTGCCATCTCGTCGGATTCCGGAAGGACTCGGTGGCCGACGTCTCCACGACCATCCGGGCCGGCCGGTCCGAGCGCACCCACACAAGCCCCGAATGCGCCGTCACATCACCGGCCTGTACGCCCCACTCGGCCCTCGGCCGACCCGACAGGGCCAGCGCCGGCGCGGCCGCCCCGCCGAGCGCGGGCAGGGCGAGGGCGGCGGACGCGGCGAGCGAGCCGCGCAGCACGGAGCGGCGGGCGGGGTGCGGGCTCGGCTTGGGGCCTGCGGACATGGATGCGCCTCCAGGGACGGCTCGGGGCGGGCTCGGTAGTGCGGGTGGGACAGGCGTGCCGGACCACACTTAACGATGCGCCACGGCGCGCACGCAAACCCCAAGTGAACAACTGCCCCCGCACTCAAGGGAACCCGTCGCACGGCTCGTTCACCCGTCGGGCCGCGCGCCGACCTACTGGGAGGTCCTACGGGGAGGCCCTACTTGGAGGTGTCGAGGATGACCCGCGCCACCGCCGCCGGATCGTCGTGCATCGGCACATGCCCGCAGCCGGGCAGCCGAACGAGGCGCGCCTTGGGGATGATGTGCTTGGCCCGAACGCCCTGGCGGCGCAGCAGCAGCCGGTCCCGGGTGCCCCAGCCGATGGTGACGGGGATGCCGGGAACGTCGTCGCGGAAGAGCACGTCGCGCCCGGCCGCGAGGGTCTGCTCGAAGCCCGTCGCCTCGCGCAGCGCGAGCGTCTCGGCGACGACGGCCTCGGGTGAACGCCGTCCCGGGTGGGCGTAGATGGTGCTGGTCAGCGCGAACCGCCCGGCCGTCGAGCGGGACAACCGCTCGACCAGGGGCAGCGGCATCGAGCTCGCCCCGATCCGCATGCCGCGCAGCGTCCCGAACGCGTACCGCCGCTCCGCCCGGGTCCAGAACCCGGCCGGTGAGAGCGCGGTCACCGACCGCACCAGGTTCTCCCGGCCCAGCTCCAGGGCCAGCAGCCCGCCCAGTGAATTCCCTGCCACGTGCGGCCGTTCGATGCCCAGCTCCTTGCAGAGCGCGGCCAGTGTGGGCACCACCGTCGACAGGTCGTACGCCACTCCGTCGGGCAGTGCGGGGGATTCGCCGAAGCCGGGCAGATCGACGGCTATGACGTCCCGCTCGGCCGCCAGGATGCCGAAGACCGGGTCCCAGGCCTGCCGGTGGTGGCCGATGCCGTGCAGCAGGAGCAGTGGCTCGCCGAGGCCCGCGCGGTGATACGCGACGGACGCCGTTTGCTTCCCGCGCGGGGTGTCGATCTCGAAGGAGCTGACGGAAGCGGTGGGCGGCATGCTGCTCCTCGATGAGCGGGACTCGGGCAGGGCGACGGGGACCGCCGGGCGGACGGCACCGTTGTAGACAGCTTGTCAGTAACCGTTACCGTCCGGTAGCCCCTGTTCGGAACCCGGCCTCAACGAGCCCCCTGTTCGGAACCCGGCCTCAACGAGCCCGCCGGACCTCCCAGTTGAACTCCGCGTGCCCGAACCTCTCCATCAGCGAGAGCCACACCCGCATCATCATCTCGGTGTCGCGCGCATGCCGGATGCCGCCCAGGTCGAGCACCCGGTGCGGCGGCCACCCGAACTCCCCGAGCAGCGCCGTGACCTGCTCCTTGGCCGCGGTGTCGTCCCCGCAGACGAACAGCTGGTGCTCACCGGGAACGAGGGCCGGATCGACCATGATCAGGTGATTGACGGTGTTCAGCGCCTTCACCACGCGCGCCTGCGGGAAGGCCCGCTGTACCTGCTGGCCCGCACTGTCCGATTCGACGGGCGAGATGTGCAGCCCCCTCCTGTCGACGACGATCGGATTCGTCACGTCGACGAGCACCTTCCCCGCCAGGTTCCCCTCGCCCGCGTCCTGCAGTGCGTCCAGGGCGAACCGTCCTTCGACCGCGAGGAACGCCACCTCGCCGAAGGCGGCGGCGTCCGCGAAGGTGCCGCAGCTCGCCCGCGGCCCGCTGCGGGCGACCCAGTCCAACGCCCCCTCGTGGTCCTTCTGCCGTGCGCCCATGGTGACTTCATGGCCCAGCTCGATCAGCTTGGAGCCGAGCGTGCATCCGACCTGGCCCGTGCCGAGAACCGCGTACCGCATGTCCACCTCCGCACCGGGATGTGCCGCCCGTCGGGCGGCCCGACGCGGCCATTGTGCTCCGGGACGCACTCATTCCGCCTGGACAGAGCGGGGGATCGTCGGCTGGGATGGCACGGTGGAAACCGACAGCGTGACAGATGCCTTCGAGGAACACCGTGCCGTCCTGACGGGCGTCGCCTACCGCATGCTCGGCCGCGTGGCCGACGCGGAGGACGTCGTACAGGAGGCATGGCTGCGCTGGTCGGCCGCCGACCGCGAGGAGGTCAAGGAACCGCGCGCGTACCTGGTGCGCATCACCACGCGGCTCGCGATCGACCGGCTGCGCCACGTGCAGTCGCGGCGCGAGGCCTATGTCGGACCCTGGCTGCCCGAGCCGCTCGCCACCGACTTCGGGTACACCGTGCCGGACACCGCCGAGCAGGCCGTGCTCGCCGAGTCCGTCTCGCTCGCCGTCCTGGTCGTCATGGAATCCCTGTCGCCCCTGGAGCGCGCGGTGTTCGTGCTCCGCGAGGCCTTCGGCTTCCCCTTCGCGCAGATCGCCACGACCCTCGACCGCAGCGAGGCGGCGGTGCGGCAGCTCGCGGGCCGGGCCCGCAAGCACGTCGACGAGCGCAAGCCGCGCTTCGACGTGGACCCGGCCGAACGCCGCGATCTGACCGAGCGGTTCCTCGTCGCGGCCTCCGGGGGCGACCTGGAAGGGCTGATGTCCCTGCTCGCGCCCGACGTACGGCTCGTCGGCGACAGCGGCGGCAAGTCCAAGGCCCCGCTGCGCGTCATCGAGTCCGCCGACAAGGTGGGCCGCTTCCTGGTCGGCGCCGCCCAGAAGCCCATCCCCGACATGGAGATCCGCTTCGTCGAACTCAACGGCGGCCCCGCGATCCTGGTCCTCTCCGCGGGCCGCCCGGACAGCGTGTTCCAGGTGGACGTCGTCGATGGCCAGATCCAAAGCCTGTACATCGTGCGCAACCCGGACAAGTTGCAGTCCCTCGTGCCCCACTAGGGCGTGTGTCGGAAGTCCCTCCGTCCGCCCGGAGGGCGGGCCCTGCGGCGTCCGGTGCGTGCTCTCGGCGTGCCGGGCGGAAGGCCTCGTACTGGACGTACTTGGGCTTTCGCCCGGTGCGGCGAGAGTGCGTGCCGGGCGTCGCGGGGCAGGAGGGACTTCCGACACACGCCCTAGCCCCGGCAGCCCAACTGGCCGCGCCTGCGCGGCAGATGCACATGAGGCCCCCACCGCTCCCGGTGGGGGCCTCATGCGCGTTGGCCGTAAGAACACTCCGTGAATGGCTTGCGACAGAGTGTCTTCATGTCGCGCATCGGACCCAGGATTGGTCTTGACCAAGGGGTTGGGCGGCCCTATCGTCGCTGAGATAGTGCAGGAACCTTTAATAAACAAGGGCACGTAAAAAGCCGCCGGGCTGTTCTGCCCATGGATGCACGGCGATTGCGGAGGCAAGGGTGGGGACCACGCAGCTCGAATCGGTGCCGGAGCCGAAGTACTGGCACCTCAAGACCGTTCTCGGCGAAGCGCTCGACTCCGAGTTCACGGTGGGGGAGATCCTGCCGAACGAGCGTGACCTCGCCGCCCGTTTCGGCGTGGCCCGGGCCACCCTGCGCCAGGCTCTCGAACAGCTCGAGCTGGAGGGCCGGCTGCAGCGCCGCCGCGGCGTCGGCACCACGGTCGCGCCGCCGCGCATGGGCGTCGAGGTCGGCCCGGCGCAGAACGCCTGGCCGGGCGAGACCGACGACTGGCAGCCCGCCGACTGCGTGCAGACGGCGCCGCCCGCCGCGGTCGCCAAGCTCCTCGGCTGCGGCACGCAGGAGCCGGTGCACGCCGTCCGTCGCTCCCGCGTCAGCGGCGGACAGCCCGTCGCCGCCGAGCTGTTGTACGTTCCCGCCGCCTCCGTGCCCGAGCTCTCGGCCATAGAGACGCCCGGCGGACCCGCACGCGCGCGTGCCGTCCTTCGTGAGCTGGGACGCCTCGGGCTCGAGGGCGAGGACCGCGCGGTCGAGCTGGGTTCGGCGCGGGCGGACGACGCCAAGCAGCTGGACCGGCTGCCCGGCGCCCCCGTCCTCCTCGTCACGACGCGGTACTTCGCGCAGGGCCGGACCGCGGCCGTCTCGGTCGCGACGTACCGCGCGGACACCTGCCGGCTGACCTTCGGGGACAGCGGGGACGTGCAGATCGACCACGGGCAGGAGCGGCGGGCTTCCTGAGGGGGGCGCGTCGGGCGGGCCAGGTCGGGCAGGTCGGGTCCGGGCGGGTCGGGCCGGGGCGGGTCGGGCCGGGAGGGTCGGAGGGCGGAGCTGGGGAGCCGGGCCGGGCCGAGGGGTGCCGGGGAGCGGAGCCGGGCCGGGAAGCCGGGCCGAGCCGGGCCGGGCCGGGAAGCCGGGCCGAGCCGGGCCGGGCCGGGAAGCGGAGCCGGGACCGGCCTCTAAATCGGCAAGTGGGGGAAAGCGGGCGGATATAGCGGGGCGAATCGGGCGCAAATGTGCCCCTTTCCCCCCACTCGCCAACCGACGCGTCAGCGGCGGCCGGTGACCGAGCCCTCCACTGCGAAGAGCTCCTCCTCGACGTGGTCGAGGGCGAGGCGTAGCGCGCCGATCGTGATCGCGGCCTCGCCGAGCCGGGACAGGGCGACCCTCGGCGGGCGCAGGCAGTAGCGCGCCAACTCGCGGCGCAGCGGCTCGAGTACGCCGTCGAGGCCGGCCGCCCAGCCGCCGATGACGACGAGCTCCGGGTCGAGGGCGAGCGACAGCGCCGCCACGTCGTGGACGAGGCGCTGGATGTAGCGCTCCACGGCCGCCTGGGCCCGCTCGTCGCCCTCCCGCGCGTGCGCGAAGACCTCCGTCACGGCCTGCTCGTCCAGCGGGTGCAGCGGCTCGTCGGTGGTCGAGAGGAGCGACTCCGGGGTGACCTCGCGGCCGAGCAGGTGCAGGGCGCCGATCTCGCCGGCCGCGCCGCCGTAGCCGCGGTGCAGGCGCCCGCCGATCAGCGCGCCGGCACCCGGGCTCAGGCCCGCGAGCACGAACACGACGTCGTCCGACTCGGTGGCCGCGCCCTTCCAGTGCTCGGCCACGGCCGCGGCATTGGCGTCGTTCTCGACCAGGACCGGGCACTTGAAGGACCGCCGCAGCCGTTCGCCCAGGGCCAGCCCCGTCCAGTCGGGCAGCGCCGTGCCGAGGCGTACCGTGCCGTCCGCCTCCACGATGCCGGGGGTGCCGACGCCGACGGCCCGCAGCGCGTCGCGGGAGATGCCGGCGCGGCGCAGCAGATCGGCGACGACGCCGCGCAGCCGGTCGAGCCGCTCGTCCGCGGACGCCGTCTCGTCGACCTCGCGCTGTCCGGTGCCCTGGACTCGTCCGTCCAGGTCGGACAGGGCCGCGGCGACCCGATGCGGCCCGATCTCCAGGCCGAGCAGATAACCGGCCTCGGCGCGGAACCGGAACCTTCGCGCGGGCCGCCCCTGCCGCCGGGCGGTGCCCTCCTCGGCGGGGCTGTCCACGACTAGCCCGGCGTCGATGAGCCCCTCGACCACGCCCTCCACGGTGGGCCGGGAAAGGCCTGTGATCCGGGTGATCTCGGTGAGCGTCGCGAAGTCGGCGCCGCGCAGTGCGTGCAGCACCACCGCCGAATTGATCCGCCGCAGCAGAGAGGGATCCCCGCCGGTCAACCGCCCCAACGTCCCGTCCTCCCAGCTCGCGTGCGTGTGGGGCGGATCGTACTCGCCGCACGGGGCTGCGGCGAGTGCCGGGTGGGGCGAGCGGGGCCGGGCGCTCCGTTTCGCACCGGCCGCGCACAGCGGCTCCGTACGCGCCACACACCCGCGCGCCCGGATGACGGAGCCGCCTCAGCCCGGCGACACGAACCCAGACTCGTACGCGGCGATGACCGCCTGCGTCCGGTCCCGCGCCCCCAACTTGCCCAGGACCGCGCTGACATGGGACTTCACCGTCTCGGTGCCCACCACGAGCTGCCCGGCGATCTCCGCGTTGGACAGGCCCCGAGCCATGAGCCGCAGCACGGCCGCTTCCCGGTCGGTCAGCGCCGCCCGGTCCATGTCGGCGCGGGCCCGGGCATTGCCGTACTCGGCGGCCAGCGAGCGCACCGCGGCCGGGAACAGCAGCGACTCGCCCTCGGCGACCAGCCGGATGGCGTTCACGATCTCGGCGGGCCTGGCCCGCTTGAGCAGGAACCCGTCGGCTCCGGCGCGCAGGGCCTGGTAGACGTATTCGTCGTTCTCGAAGGTCGTGACGACGACGATCTTCGGCGGCCGGTCCACGGTGCGCAGCACCGCGCGCGTGGCCTCGATTCCGTCCATCAGCGGCATCCGTACGTCCATCGCCACCACGTCCGGCCGCAGCTGCCGCACCAGCGGGATCACGGCGGCCCCGTCGGCGGCCTCGCCGACCACCTCGATGTCGGGCTGCGCGTCGAGGACGGCCCGCAGGCCCGCGCGTACTAGGGGCTCGTCGTCGACGAGGAGGACTGTGACCGGCACCCCGGAAGCGTAGTTCAGGTGATCGGCAGCTCGACGTGCACCTGCCACTCGTCCTCGTGCGGCCCGGTCCGCGCCCGCCCGCCGAGCAGCGCCGCCCGCTCCCGGATGCCGCGCAGACCGCTGCCGGAGCCTGGCCCCTGGGCGGCCCCGGCGAGCGGGTTGGTGACGAGGAGATCGAGGCGGCGGTCGGCCACCGCGATCCGCACCCGTACGCCCGCCTCGGCGTCCGAGTGCCGCAGCACGTTGGTCAGCGCCTCCTGCAGGATGCGATAGCCCTCGCGGGAGACCGGTCCCGGCACCTGCTCGATGGGCCCGGACACCTCCGCGTCGACCTTCGCGCCCGACGTACGCGCCGAGTCGAGCAGCCGGTCCGCGTCCGCGAGCGTGGGCCGGCTGCTCGGCGGCCGCTCCGCCTCGCGCAGCACGAGCAGGACGCGCTCCAGGTCCTCCAGGGCGGCCCGGCCGGTCTCCTCGATGGCGCCCAGGGCCTGGTCCGTGAACTCCGGGCTGCCGGCCGCGCGTGCGGCGCCCGCCTGGACGACGGCGACGGTCAGGGCGTGGCCGATGGAGTCGTGCAGTTCGCGGGCGATGCGATTGCGCTCCAGGAGCTGCTCGGTGCGCTCCTCCAGGTCGGCGAGGCGCTCGGCGGGGGAGGGGCCGAGCAGACGGCGGGCCGCCATGGTCATCAACTCGCCCGCGCCGGCCATGAGATGGATCAGGGCGAGCAGGACCACGGGGACGAGCAGGCCGTACGCCCAGTGGTCTCCGGCCGGATCGACGACCGAAGCCGTGTCGCCGACCTGACCGGTCGCGGCCCCGACGAGCCCCAGGGAGAGCGCGAGGAGTTGGACCGTGACGACGCCGACGGCGCCGCCCACTTCGAGGCGCAGCACCAGCCAGACCGCGGTGCGCGCCCGGTCGCGCCAGGAGGCGGAGGGCAGGGCCACGATGCCGGCGGCGCCCCGCACGCCCGTCCCGTCCTGCACGCGCGCGTGCGGGCCGGGCAGCAGCATGATCCGGGCCTGTATGCCCTCGGCGACACGCATGGCGGGAACGGTCGCCGCGAGCAGCAGCAACGGGACCGGGATCTGCGCGGCCAGGATCCAACTCACCGGTGAGGAGCCGGGAAAGACGAACCCGGAGATGACGACCACGGCCACACCGACCAGCATGTGCAGCCACCGCGTATAGGTGACGGCGCGCGTCACCGGCCGCAGCAGGGCGCGCAGCAGTTTGCGCGGCAGTGCCGAAGGCCGGGTTGGTCGGTGCAGGTCAGGCATCCGTCCATCCTGTCAGCGGGCACTGACAACCGGCTCCCCCGCACGGGGGAAACGGTCTCCACCGCCGGGGGAGGCCCCGCACCCGGCCCGGCCGCGAGGCTGAAGCCATGACAAGCAGCGACGCCACCTTCGACGCCACCATCGAGGTCCGTGAACTCACCAAGGAGTACGGCAGTACCCGTGCCGTCGACTCCCTCACGTTCACCGTGGAGCCCGGCCGGGTCACCGGCTTCCTCGGCCCGAACGGCGCCGGCAAGTCCACCACGATGCGCCTCGCCCTCGGCCTGGACCGCCCCACGTCCGGCACCGTCACCATCGGCGGCCGCCCCTACGCCGAGCTGGACCAGCCCCTGCACCACGTGGGCGCCCTCCTCGACGCCCAGGCCGCGCACGGTTCACGCACGGCCCGCAACCACCTGCGTGCGCTGGCCGCGAGCCATCGCATCCCCTTCCGGAGGGTGGACGAAGTCCTGGCGGAGGCGGGCCTCGCGGACGTGGCGGGGCGGCGCATCAAGACGTACTCGCTCGGCATGCGCCAGCGTCTCGGCATCGCGGCCGCCGTGCTGGGCGACCCCAAGGTGGTCATGCTGGACGAACCCTCCAACGGACTCGACCCCGAGGGCATCATCTGGATCCGCGAACTGATGCGCCGCCTCGCCCGCGAGGGCCGCACGGTCCTGGTCTCCAGCCACCTGATGAACGAGACGGCCACCTTCGCCGACCACCTCGTCGTCCTCGGCCGCGGCCGGCTCCTCGCCGACACCCCGATGCAGGACTTCATCGACGCCCAGGTGCAGCCCCGGGTCCGGATCCGCACCTCCGACGACGCCGCCCTGCAGCGCCTGCTCGAGGCACAGGACTACAGCCTCGTACGCGACGACGAAGGCCGCTGGATCGTCGGCAACGCGCGCGTGCAGGACATCGGCCCACTCACCGCCCGCGCGGGCATCCCCATCCTCGAACTCGCCGCGGAGGAGGCCACATTGGAGGCGGCCTACCTCGCGCTGACCGCCGACGAGGCGCAGTTCGCCTCGCGCCCCACCACCGCTGCCCTGGCTCAGGAGGCCTGAGATGTCGACCACCGCCGTGCTCCACTCCGAGTGGATCAAGCTCAAGTCGTTGCGTGCCACCGCCGGATCGCTGATCTGCGTCTTCGCGGTCACGCTGGCCATCACCGTCCTGGCCACGGCCACGATCGGACAGGAGGAGGCCGACAACGCCGACTTCGAGGCCGTGTTCAGCGCCTTTTACGCGCTCAACTTCGGTCAGATTGCCGCGATCAGCTTCGGCGCGACCGCCCTGTCCTCCGAGTACCTGAACGGCGCCCTGCGCATCTCGCTCGCCGCGGTCCCCGACAGAACGCTCTTCTACGCGGCCAAGATGGCGGTCGTTGGCGCGCTCGCCCTGGTCGTCGGGCTCGTCACCAGCTTCGCCACGTTCCTCGCCGGGCAGGCCTTCATGGGCGAGTACGCCATCGGCCTCGGTGATCCGGGCGCGCTGCGGGCCTGCGTCGGAGCGGGCGTCTACCTGGCCCTGATGGCCCTGTTCGCGGCCGGGCTCACGACCGTGCTGCGCAGCGGGGTCGCCGTCCTCAGCACGCTGATCCCCTTCATCCTGATCGTGTCCTTCGTCGTCGGCGACGTGGCGGGCGGCGTCGCCGACTACTTCCCCGACCGCGCCGGCCAACAGATCCTCCACCAGGACCCGGTGGGCAGCCTCGGCCCCTGGACCGGGCTGGCCGTCACCGCGGCCTGGACCGCCGCCGCCCTGCTGGCCGGCTGGTGGTCGCTGCGCCGCCGCGACGCCTGAGAGCCCTGCTGCCGAACCCCCGCCCGAGCACCGGGCGTTGCCCCGAGCCCGCCTGACGGACAGCCAATTGTCAGTGGCAGCCGGTTTACTTGGGGCCATGAGCAGCACCACCGCAGATCACCTAGCCGCAGTCGACCTGCTGCGCACCCGGGACCTCCCCGAGGAGCGCGGCAGGTCTTCCGCCGGTTCGTGGGGCCCTGGCTATGTGATCGCGGAGCTGCTCACCAGCGAGGACTTCTGGGACGAGGACCTCACTCTGGTCGAGGAGGTCGAGGAGCAGTACGACGCGGAGCTCACCGCCCTCGCCTTGGTGCTCACCGAGCGCTGGGGTCCCCCGGACATCTTCAGCCTCTGGAGCCTGGCCACCCGAAGTGCCTCGGGCGAGCACATACCCGACCCCTGGTCGGAGCTGAGCATGTCCGTCGCCAACCTCCACCTGTGGCAGCGCGACGGCCGCTGGATAGCCCTCGGCGTCGGCCAGCAGGACCGGGAGCTGCCCTTCCAGCTGCTTGCCGTGGCGACGACGGTCGACCCGCCCTGAAGCCGCCACCGGGCACCCGCACCGGATACGATCACTCCGCCATGCAGATGAATGCCACCTACACCAGTCTCGTCGCGGTCGGCGACTCCTTCACCGAGGGCATGTCCGACCGGCTGCCCGACGGCTCCTACCGCGGCTGGGCCGACCTCGTCGCCGCCAAGATGGCGCGCGTCGAGCCCGGCTTCCGGTACGCGAACCTCGCCGTGCGCGGCAAGCTCATCGGCCAGATCGTCGACGAGCAGGTCGACGTCGCCGCCGCGATGAACGCCGACGTGATCACCCTCGTCGGCGGCCTCAACGACACCCTGCGCCCCAAGTGCGACATGGGCCGGGTGCGTGCCCTGCTCGGCGAGGCCGTCGAGAAGCTCGCCCCGTCCTGCAAGCAGCTCGTCCTGATGCGCAGCCCCGGCCGGGAGGGCCCGGTCCAGGCGCGGTTCCGGCCGCGTATGGAAGAGCTCTTCTCGTACGTCGACGAGCTGGCCGCCAAGCACGGCGCGGTCGTCGTCGACCTGTACGACACCGTGCTCGGCGACCAGCGCATGTGGGACGTCGACCGCCTGCACCTCACCGACGAGGGCCACCGCCGCGTCTCCGAGGCGGTCTGGGAGACCCTCGGATACGAGCCCGAGGACGACTGGCGGGCCGCCCTTCCGCCCTCGGTCCGCCCCGGCTGGACGGCCCGCCGGGCAGCCGACGCCCGCTTCGCCCGGGAGCACCTCGGCCCGTGGATAGGGCGCCGCCTGACCGGCCGCTCGTCGGGGGACGGGCGCAGTGGGGCGCAGTTCGACGCGGCGACGGGGCAGGGCTTCTGGATCACTCCGGCCGACGATGCGGATCCGGGGCCGGTGACTGGCTGGCGCCGGGCCTGATTTTCCCCGCCCCGCCCCGCCCCTTCCCGTAAGTCTTCGACGACCGGGGCTTCGCCCCTGGACCCCCGGATCGGCCTTCGGCCTCTGTCCTCAAACGCCGGACGGGCTGGAGAAATGCCGGACGGGCTGGAGGAGGTCCCCTCGTAGCTTCCGACGAACAACCCGCCGCGCCGACCTGCGCAAACCGCCAAGTAGACTGGCCCACTGTGACTGCTGCTAAGCCCCGCATCCCGAACGTCCTGGCCGGCCGCTACGCCTCCGTAGAGCTCGCCGCCCTGTGGTCCCCCGAGCAGAAGGTCAAGCTCGAGCGCCAGCTCTGGCTCGCCGTGCTGCGTGCCCAGAAGGACCTCGGGATCGAGGTGCCGGACGCCGCCCTCGACGACTACGCCCGCGTCCTCGACACCGTCGACCTCGCCTCCATCGCCGAGCGCGAGAAGATCACCCGGCACGACGTGAAGGCCCGCATCGAGGAGTTCAACGCCCTCGCCGGCCACGAGCACGTACACAAGGGCATGACCTCCCGTGACCTCACCGAGAACGTCGAGCAGCTGCAGATCCGCCGCTCCCTCGAACTGGTCCAGGGCCGCACGGTCGCCGTCCTCGCCCGCCTCGGCAAGCTCTCCGCCGAGTACGGCGAGCTCGTCATGGCCGGCCGCTCGCACAACGTCGCGGCCCAGGCCACCACCCTCGGCAAGCGCTTCGCGACCGCCGCCGACGAACTCCTCGTCGCGTACGGCCGCGTCGAAGAGCTCCTGGGCCGCTACCCGCTGCGCGGCATCAAGGGCCCGGTCGGCACCGCCCAGGACATGCTCGACCTGCTCGGCGGCGACGCCGACAAGCTCGCCGACCTGGAGCAGCGCATCGCGCGGCACCTCGGCTTCTCGCAGGCCTTCACCTCGGTCGGCCAGGTCTACCCGCGCTCCCTGGACTACGAGGTCGTCACCGCACTCGTCCAGCTGGCCGCCGCCCCGTCCTCGCTCGCCAAGACGATCCGGCTGATGGCCGGGCACGAGCTGGTCACCGAGGGCTTCAAGCCCGGCCAGGTCGGCTCGTCCGCGATGCCGCACAAGATGAACACCCGCTCCTGCGAGCGCGTCAACGGCCTCATGGTCATCCTGCGCGGCTACGCCTCGATGACCGGCGAGCTGGCCGGCGACCAGTGGAACGAGGGCGACGTCTCCTGCTCGGTGGTCCGCCGGGTCGCGCTGCCCGACGCGTTCTTCGCGCTCGACGGCCTGCTCGAGACCTTCCTCACCGTGCTCGACGAGTTCGGCGCCTTCCCGGCCGTCGTCGCCCGCGAGCTCGACCGCTACCTCCCGTTCCTCGCGACCACCAAGGTCCTGATGGGCGCCGTACGCGGCGGAGTGGGCCGTGAGGTCGCGCACGAGGCCATCAAGGAGAACGCCGTCGCCTCCGCCCTCGCCATGCGCGAGCAGGGCGCCGAGCGCAACGAGCTCCTGGACAAGCTGGCCGCCGACGAGCGCATCCCGCTGGACCGCGCCCAGTTGGACGCCCTCATGGCCGACAAGCTGTCCTTCACGGGTGCGGCGGGCGGCCAGGTCGCGGCCGTCGTCGCGCGCATCGAGGAGATCGTGAAGCAGTACCCGGAGGCCGCGGCCTACACACCCGGAGCGATCCTCTGACCCGCTTCACTCGCGAAGAACTCGAGGCCGCCCGCGACCGCGTCATCCCCGACGTGGTCGCGGGCGGCCTTCGCGTCCTGTTCTGCGGCATCAACCCGGGCCTCCTCTCCGCCGCCACGGGCCACCACTTCGCCCGCCCCGGCAACCGCTTCTGGCCGGTCCTGCACCTGTCCGGGTTCACGCCACGGCAGCTACTGCCCGCGGAACAGGACGAGTTGCCGGCGTACGGCCTCGGCATCACGAACGTGGTGGCCCGCGCCACCGCCCGCGCCGACGAGCTGAGCGCCGAGGAGTACGTCGAGGGCGGCCGTCTGCTGGACGCCAAGGTCGGGCGCCTGCGGCCCGAATGGCTCGCGGTGGTCGGCATCACCGCCTATCGCGCGGCGTTCGGCGAGAAGAAGGCGGGCATCGGCCCGCAGGAGCGCACCGTCGGCGGCAGCCGGGTCTGGGTGCTGCCCAACCCCAGCGGCCTGAACGCGCACTGGACGGCCGCGACGATGGCCGAGGAGTACGCGCGGCTACGGGTCGCGGCGCAGGCGCAAGACGCCCCCTAGGGCCTGTCCGGCGGATCTTCGCGGGCCCACGACGCCTGGCACGCGCCCCCAGCCTCCGGCCGGGGGTGCCCCCGCTCGCCGCACGCCCGAATCACCCAAGTACGTCCAGTACGAGGGCGATCCGGGCGCACGCCGAGAGCACGCACCAGACGCCGCGGGCTCTTCCGCGAAGATCCGCCGGACACGCCCTGGCCCCAACAGCGCGTGCCGTACCCCCAGTTGGCGACGCCACCCTGTGCAGCGGCCTGCCCCAGCGGTATGCCGGAGGCAGGCCCGCACGGCGCGGGTGCCGAGTGAGAGGGGCCCGCCATGTGGACTGCCGCATTCTGGAAGGACACGGCCGAGCGTGCCGTGCGCACCTTCGCCCAGGCACTGGTCGCCGTGCTGACGGCGGGCGCGACGAACCTCCTCGACGTCGACTGGGTCGCGGCCCTCTCGACGGCAGGCATGGCCACACTGCTCGCCGTCCTGACGGCGATCGGCCTCAGCGCGCGCAAGGCGGCCGAGCCGCAGCCGGCCGGAGGGGCGACCACGGGAGGGGCGGTCAATCCCTAGGGGAGGGTCTGGCCGCGCACGGGCCGCCCGCCCGCCAACTCCAGCCGCTCGCCCCGGAATCGCTCCCGCAGCCTCCGGTCGTGCGACACGACGACCAGCGTGCCCGCGTACGAGGCGAGTGCCTGTTCCAGCTCCTCCGCCAGGGCGGGGGAGAGGTGGTTCGTCGGCTCGTCCAGGAGCAGCAGGTCGGCCGGGCGGGTCACCAGGCGGGCCAGTGCCAGACGGCGGCGCTGGCCCACCGAGAGGCCCTTGACCGGGACGGTGAAGTCCTCCTCGCGGAACAGCCCGAGCGCGAGCAACTGCTCGGCATGGTCCTCGGGCAGCCCGCCGAGCCCCGCCGCGAAGGCGTCAAGGAGGGGCGAGGGGGAGTCCTCGTACGGCACCTCCTGCGGCAAATGGCCGACCCGGACCGGGAGTTGGGCGGTGCCCCGGTCCGGCTCCAGCGTGCCCGCGAGTACGCCGAGCAGCGTCGACTTGCCCGCTCCGTTCGGCCCCGTGACAAGCAGCCGCGCACCCGGTTCGAGGCGCAGCGCGGCCACGGCCAGACGCTCGCCCACCGCGATGTCCGTCAGCTCGACCGGCCGGAGGAAGGGATGCGCGCCGCCCTCCACATCGGCGGCGAACCGCAGCGGGTCGGGCGGCCGGGGGACGGGGTCCTCGTGCAGCCTGCGCAGCCGCTCGCGGGCGTTGCGCACGACGCCGGAGATCTGCCCCTCCACGGAGCGCTGGTGCTTGGTGAACGCGGTCCGTTCGCTCATCCGCCAGCCCGTGGCGAGGCGCGCGGACGAGCTCTCGGCGATCCGCTCCTGGCGTGCCACCTCGTCGGACCACTCGCGGTGGCGCTGCTCCCAGCGGTGCCGTTCGGCGGTGCGCTGGGCGAGGTAGCCGGACCAGCCGCCGCCGTACCGGGCCACCGTCCGCCGGTCGCCGTCGACCTCCACGATGGCGCCGGCGACCCGGTCGAGGAACAACCGGTCGTGGGTCACCGCGACCACCGTGCCCCGGTGCCCGCGCAGCCGCTCCTCCAGCCAGCCGACGGCCGCCGCGTCGAGGTGGTTCGTCGGCTCGTCGAGGAGGAGCAGCTCGGGCGCCGGAGCCAGGACGCAGGCGAGGGCGAGACGTGCCGCCTCGCCTCCGGACAGGGAGCCGAGGCTGCGCTCGCGCCCCAGATGTCCCGCGCCCAGACCGTGCAGTGCCGCGTCCAGGCGGGCGTCCGCCCGATAGCCGTCCCGTGCCTCGAAGGCCGCCACGAGATCGCCGTACTCCGTGAGTTGGCGCGCGGACGCCGAGCCCAGCGACTCCTCGGCCGCCCGGATCCGCCGCTCCAGGTCGCGCAGCTCGGCCAGCGCCTCGTCCACCGCGTCCCGCACCGTGGCATGCGGCGGCAGCGCGAGGGTCTGGGCGAGATGGCCGGTGCCGCCGTCCGCGGACACCGCCACCTCGCCCTCGGCGGGCACGGCACGGCCCGCGATCAGGTCGAGGAGCGTGGACTTGCCCGAGCCGTTCTCGCCGATGACGCAGACGTGTTCACCCGGCCGCACCGACAGCGAGACATGCTCGAGCACGGGACGCTCCGGATAGCCGAACGACACCTCGCGCAGCACGAGTTGACTCAAGGCGGTCCACCCCCAACAGGTCCGATCAGGCGGGCTGTCCGAACAGCTCCCGCAGCACATCCTCCATGGTGACGAGACCGGCGAGCCGGCCGTCCTCGCCGAGCACCGCCGCCACATGGGTCCGGCTGCGCCGCATCGCGGTCAGCACGTCGTCCAGCGGCGTGGCCTCCCGCACCCGGGCGATCGGCCGCATGTCCCGTACCTGGAACGGCAGATCGCGCGGCGTCACCTCCAGGGCGTCCTTGATGTGCAGATAGCCGACGATGCGCCGGCCGTCGTCCACGACGGGGAAGCGGGAGAACCCGGACTGCGCCGACAGCTCCTCCAGCTGCTCCGGCGTCACCCCGACCCGCGCGTACACCAGGCGCTCCAGCGGCAGGACGACGTCCTTGACCGGGCGCCGGCCCAGCTCCAGCGCGTCGTGCAGCCGCTCCTGGGCGCGGTCGTCGATGAGGCCCGCGTCCGAGGAGTCCTTGACCATGCGGGCGAGCTGGTCGTCCGAGAAGGTCGCCTCCACCTCGTCCTTGGGCTCCACCCGCAGCAGCTTGAGCAGCGCGTTGGCGAACGCGTTGATCGTGAAGATCACCGGGCGCAGCGCCCGGGTCACCGCGACCAGCGGCGGGCCGAGCAGCAGCGCGCTGCGGACCGGCTCGGCCAGGGCGATGTTCTTCGGGATCATCTCGCCGAGGAGCATGTGCAGATACGTCGCCACGGCGAGCGCGATCACGAACGAGATCGGGTGGATCAGCCCCTCGGGCATCCCGATGCCGTGGAAGGCGGGCTCCAGGAGATGCGCGATCGCGGGCTCGGCGACGATACCGAGGATCAGCGTGCACAGCGTGATGCCGAGCTGGGCCGCCGCCATCAGGTGCGACACGTGCTGCAGGCCCCACATCACGCTGGTGGCCCGCCGGTCGCCCTGTTCGGCGTGCGGCTCGATCTGGCTGCGGCGTACGGAGATCAGCGCGAACTCGGCGCCGACGAAGAAGGCGTTGACGACGAGCGTCGCCAGGCCGATCAGCAACTGCATGGCGATCATCGCTTGCCCTCCTTCTTCTCGTCCGAGTTCTCGCTCTTGCTCGCGTTCTTGCTCTCGTTCCTCTTCTCGCGCCTGCTCTGCCTGCCGTGTTCTTCCTGTACGTCCTCGTCCTCGGGGGCCGGTGCGTGCAGCAGCACACGGGCCGCGCGTCGGCCGGAGGCGTCCACGACGTCCAGGCGCCAGCCGGCCACCTCGACCCCGTCCCCGACGGCGGGGATGTGGCCCAGCTCGGCGGCGACCAGACCCGCGAGGGTCTCGTACGGGCCGTCGGGCGCGCGCAGGCCGATCTTCTCCAGCTGGTCGGTACGGGCGGCGCCGTCCGCCGAATAGAGGCGGCGGCCCTCGGCGTCCTCACCGGCCGGGGCCAGGTCGGGCGTCTCGTGCGGGTCGTGCTCGTCGCGGACCTCGCCCACGACCTCCTCGACGATGTCCTCGAGGGTGGCGACGCCCGCCGTACCGCCGTACTCATCGATGACCACGGCCATCGTGCGCTTGCCGGAGATGCGGTCGAGCAACCGGTCCACGGTGAGCGACTCGGGCACCAGGAGCGGCTCCCGCATCAGCTCGGAGACGGGGTAGCGGGCTCGGCGCTCGGCGGGAATGGCCAGCACGTCCTTGATGTGGGCGACGCCCACGACCGAGTCGAGGCTGCCCCGGTACACCGGGAAGCGGGACAGGCCCGTCGCGCGGGTCGCCGAGGCGACGTCCTCCGCGGTGGCCTGCACATCGAGCGCCATCACCTGTACGCGCGGCGTCATCACGTTCTCCGCGGTCAGGTCGGCCAGATTCAGGGTGCGTACGAACAACTCGGCGGTGTCCGCCTCAAGCGCACCCTCCTTGGCGGAGTGCCGGGCGAGCGCGGCCAGCTCCTGCGGGCCGCGCGCCGAGGCGAGCTCCTCCGCGGGTTCCATGCCGAAGCGGCGCACGGTGTGGTTCGCCGTGTTGTTCAGGTGGCGGATCAGCGGGCGGAAGGCGGCGCTGAACCAGCGCTGCGCCGTCGACACCCGCTTGGCGACCGCCAGCGGCGAGGAGATCGCCCAGTTCTTCGGCACCAGCTCGCCGATCACCATCAGCATGATGGTGGAGAGCACGGTGGCGAGGATCAGCGCGGCCGACTCGGCCGTGGAGCGGGACATGCCGAGCGCGTCCAGCGGCCCCGCCAGCATCTTGCCGAGCGAGGGCTTGGCGAGCATGCCGATGACGAGGCCGGTGACGGTGATGCCCAGCTGGGCGCCGGAGAGCTGGAAGGTGAGGCTGCGCACGGCCTTCAGGGCGCTGTCGGCGCCCCGCTCGCCCTCGGCGGCGGCCCGCTCCAGGGTGGAGCGCTCGACCGTCGTCAGGGAGAACTCGGCGGCCACGAAGATGCCGCAGGCCAGCGTCAGGAGCAGAGCCAGAGCGAGCAGAAGCACTTCGGTCATCGGGTCACCTCCGTCCCATGATCGGCCAGGGCGGGGGTGAGTGCGCGATATCGGGTACTGGGAGGCTCGCCCATGGGCGGACGCTCACACCTTTCATTGGTAAGGATGCTGGTCCCACCATGGTAAAGGGTGGGCAAAGTAGAGTGCGCCCAATTTTGCCGGCCCCGGGGCGCGAGGGTCGGTGGGCGCGGTGTCGCTCAGTCGGTGAGCGGCTTCACCCAGCGCCGCCAGTGCTCCTCGGGGTGGTAGCCGGCGGCCCCCCAGGCCTGGTGCGCCGTCTCGTTGTCCACCAGGACCATCGCGTCGCCGCGCCGCCCGCCGAGACGTACGAAACGCTCCTCCGCCGCGGTGAGCAGCGCCCGGCTGATGCCCTGCCGGCGGTGGCCGGGGTGGACCGCGAGCCGGTAGAGCGAGCAGCGCCAGCCGTCGAACCCGGCGATGACCGTCCCGACCAGCTCACCGTCGCGCTCGGCGAGGATCAGCGCCTCGGCGTCGCGGGCGACCAGCCGCTCCACCCCGTCGCGGTCGTCGCTGATGCTGGTGCCCTCGGCGGCCGTCTTCCAGAAGGCGAGCACGGCGTCGAGGTCGGCGGGGGTGGCGGAACGCAGGCGCAGATCTGTCATGCGCTCATCCCATCACCGGGCCGGGGGCCGCGGCGCGGGTTTCCGGTATGCGGACACGACCCCCGGCCTCGACGCTCACTTGCCGCGCAGCGCCTCGATCACCGGGCCGAAGGCCTCCATGAAGTCGTCTAGCACGGTGAGGTACGAGAATCCGTAGCGCTCCCGCAGCGTCAGCACCTGGTCGATGACCTCGTCCCGGGTGCCGACGAGGGTGAGCGGCAGGGCGAGGACCTCCTCCGTGGTCAGGTCCGGCAGTCTGGACGCCAGATCCGCCACCGCCGCGGACGGGTCGTCGGTGATCGCCACGAACTGGAGGAGCAGATTCAGCTCGGCGGGTTCGCTGCGCCCGGCCGCCGCCTCGAACTCCCGGTAGCGGGCGACGCGTTCGTCCAGCTCCTCCGGGCTGAGCGGGATCAGCTTCCCGCCGGGCCCGTCCGTGCGCGCCGCCGGGAAGGCGGCGGTCTGTGCGTGCCGGGCGGTGAGTTTGAGCATGCGGTCGCCGTTGGCGCCGATGAGCAGCGGCGGACGGGGCCGCTGGACCGGTTGCGGCCGGTGCTCGTCGGAGCCGAGCAGCCGGTCCAACTCCTCGATGGTGCGCTGCAGATGGGTGACCCGCTCGCCCGGCGTTCCCCAGGGCAGCCCGGCGCTGTCGTGCTCCGCCTGGACGTAACCGGTGCCGAGGCCCAGTTCGAGCCGGCCGCCGGTGAGCGCGTCCGTGGTGGCCACCTCGCGGGCCAGGAGAGCAGGGTTCCAGAATCCGGCGTTGAGCACGAAGGTGCCGACCCGCGGGCGCTCGGTGGCCTCGGCCGCGGCCACCAGCGCCGGAAACGGCGCGGGCATCCCCAGATGGTCCGGGACGAGGATCACGTCATAGCCGAGTTCTTCCGCCCTGCGGCACTTTGCCCGCCAATCGGCCTCGGTCGACGCGTTGAGCATATTGATCCCGAAACGGAACGGTCGCGGCATGAACTCTCCCTGCCCGTACGTGAATTGAGTGTCCCCTGAAGGCTTCTGTCCCCCGATCCTGCCATCGTGCCGCGGTCCCCGCACGGGGTGGGTGAGGCGCCTGTGACGCCTGGGACTGCGGTTCGTATCATGTCCACTCCAACGAGCGGGGAGGCCCACACCCATGGAAGAACTGGCTCCGGACGAGCCCAGGGAGATAGCCGGTTACCGCCTCCAGGCACGTCTCGGTCAGGGCGGCATGGGCGTGGTCTATCTGTCGCACACGCGGGGCGGCCAGCCCGTGGCCCTGAAGGTCGTGCGCCGCGAGTACGCGCAGGACCCGCTGTTCCAGCAGCGGTTCACCCAGGAGGTGGCGGCCGCCCGCCGGGTCCAGGGGCCCTACACGGCGCCGGTCCTCGACAGCCGCACCGACGGCAGTGAACTGTGGCTCGCCACGGCGTACGTTCCCGGGCCGCCGCTCTCCGTCGCGGTGGGCCGGCACGGTCCGCTGCCCCTCGCGTCGGTGCTCAAGCTGATGGGCGGCATCGCCGAGGCCCTGGTCACCATCCACGGTGCCGGCGTGGTGCACCGCGACCTCAAGCCGTCCAACGTCCTGCTCGCGGCGGACGGCCCGCGCGTCATCGACTTCGGCATCGCCCGTGCCGCCGACGCCGCCGGCCTCACCGGTACCAGCGTGGCCCTCGGCACCCCCGCCTACATGGCGCCCGAGCAGGCCATGGGCGGCGAGATCACCCCGGCCCTCGACGTCTTCGCGCTCGGCCTCATCGTGCACTTCGCGCTCACCGGCCAGCACGCGTACGGCGACGGGCCCTCGCAGGCGATCCTGCACCGCATCGTCGCCAACCAGCCCGAGCTGAGCGGCTGTCCGCAGGAGATCCGCGGCCTGGTCGAGTCGTGCCTGGCCAAGGACGCGGCCGCGCGGCCGACCCCCGCCGAGATCGTCGAGCACTGCCACGCGGTGGCGGGTGCGGGCGGCCTCGCACGCGGCGACGGCTGGTGGCTGCCGGCGGGCGTCGCGCAGGAGGTGGCCGAGCAGGAGCAGACCATGCATCTGCACGCCGCCGCGGCCGACCAGGCACGGCTGCCGACGCAGGCGTCCCCGGCCGCCCCGGGCACTCCGCCCCAACAGCCGCCCGGCGCCCCGGCGTTCGGACCCGGCACTCCGGGTCAGGGCGTACCGGGCCAGGGGGCTCCGGCCGCGTACGCGCATCCCGCCCAGCCCTACGCCCAGCCCGCGGCCCCCGCCTACTCCCCGGCCCCGCCCCCCGGTGGCCCCGCCGCGGGCGCGGCCACCACCTCCACGGCCGCGCCCAGGCCCCGCCGTACCGGCGTGCTCGTCGCGGCGGCCGTGGCCGGTGTCCTCGTCGTGGGCGGCGGCTCCGTGTTCGGCTACAAGATGCTGGCCGAGGACGGCGGATCCGACGACAAGAACAACTCGGCGGACCAGCAGAACGCCACGACCCGGCCGGGCGAAGACAAGTCGCCCGGCAGCGGCCAGGCCCCCACCACCCCGGCCGCCGGCGGCAACCAGGACCCCACGGAAGAACCCGTGGGCGACGTGAAGACCGAGGAGGGCTGGCGGCTGACCCTGCAGGACACCTCGGTCACGCTGCAGGGCCCCAAGCCCGCGTCGGGCGGCTACAACATGAAGTGCGACGCCAAGGCGGACACGTACATCATCGACGTGGACAACGACTTCAAGGTGACGCACCCCGGCAACATGAGTGCCGCCGAATTCCTGGGCGCCCTCGCCTACCACGCCTGCGAGGTCCCGGATCAGCTCGAGGGTCTGCAGACCACCAACGGCAACATCATGAACACCACCACCGAGGAGTTCCCCACCCCCGGTGAGTGCCGCAAGACCGCCCGTGCGAGCACCCTGCCCAACCCGATCCCGCTGAAGAAGCTCCGCGACAACTCGGTGCTCAAGCAGAACATGGGCCTGTGCATCGAGACCGCCGACAAGTCGGTGGCGCACCTGTGGATCCGGCAGATCAACGTGGACGGCCCCAAGGGGAGCGCGCTGCCCACCTATCTGACGACGGCGACGCTGTGGAAGCCCGAGCAGTAGCCGGTCCGTTCTTGCGGCGGGCCCTCAACTGACCGCATGCGCAAGGGGCGTACGACAGACATCACATCTGCCGTACGCCCCTCACGTATGCCCTTGTCCGTCTACTCGTGCGCGATCGCGACCAGCACGTTCATCCGCGCCGCCCGCGCGGCCGGCAGCAGCGCCGCCACCAATCCGACCACGACCGAGCCGAGCACCACCGCGATGATCGTGGTCCACGGCAGGGCCAGCGCCGTCATGCCCTCCAGGGCGAGCACCTGCTGGATGGCGAAGCCCCACACCAGCCCGAGCCCGAGGCCGAGCACCGCGCCGAACACGGCGATCACCACCGACTCAAGGCGGATCATCCAGCTCAACTGCCGCCGGGCCAGGCCGATCGCGCGAAGGAGACCGATCTCCCGGGTGCGCTCCACCACCGACAGGGCGAGGGTGTTCACCACCCCGAGCACGGCGATGATGATGGCGAGGCCGAGCAGGCCGTACACGAGGTAGAGCATCACGGCGATCTGGCCGCGGATCAGCTCCTTGTAGTCGGCCTGGTCACGCACCTGGACCTGCGGATACGGGTCGAGGACCTGCTCCAGGTCCTTGCGCAGGGCGTCCGCCTGGACGCCGTCCGCGGCGTTCACGTACAGCGCCGAGTCCTGCCCGTCCGGCAGGTACTTCCGCGCGGTGTCGAGCCCGACGAACAACCCGCCGTCGGTGCCGGGCCCGCTCGCCATGCCGTTGTCGGTGAGCGCGGCGACCGTCAGCTTGGCCTTCACCTTGCCCGGGAACTCCACGGGCAGGACGTCGCCCATCTGCACGCCGTGCTCGGTGGCGAACTTCCGGTCCATGCCGATCCGGTCGGGCGCGAGGACGGCCCGGGTGCTCCCGTCGACGTACGTGATCTTCGCGACGTCGTCGAGTCCCTTCTCGAACGCGCCCGCCGCCGAGCGCACCTTCTTCTCGTCGGGCAGCGTCACTTCGACCGGCGCGAAACGCTGGCGCACGACGAGGCCGGCGCTGTCGACGCCCTTCACCTTGTCGGCGATCTCGGCGGGGAAGGGCATGAAGTTCTGGTTCTGCACCACGAAGTCGGCGCCGAGCGTGCGGTCGATCTGCTGGTCGAAGGACTTCGACATCGACGCGCTCGCGATCGACAGGCCGCCCACCAGGGCGAGTCCCACCATGAGCGCCGCCGCGGTGGCGCCCGTGCGGCGCGGATTGCGCAGGGCGTTGCGCTGGCTCATCCGGCCGACCGAGCCGAACAGCGCGGGGAACGCCCCGCCCAGGACCTTGATCACCGGGCGTACCAGGAGCGGGCCCGCGATCACCGTGGCGATCAGGGTCAGGCCGACCCCGAGGCCGAGCAGGGACGCGGCATTGGAGGTGTCGTCGCTGGCCGCGCAGCCCACCAGGGCGGCGGCACCTGCAGCGCCGACGACGCCGCCCACGATCGCGCGTACCGTCAACGGCCGTCCGATACCGGTGACTTCGGCGTCGGCGAGGGCCGCCATGGGGGAGACCCGGGCAGCCCGCCTGGCCGGCAGATAGGCCGCGACGAAGGTGACCCCGACCCCGACCGCGTACGCCGCGACGGGAGTCACCCAGCCGAAGACCATCTCGGTCGACTTCAGGTTCATCCCGACCAGGCCCATCAGCTCGATCAGGCCGAGCGCGAGACCGACACCCAGGGCCAGACCCAGCGTCGATCCCACCGCGCCGAGCAGCAGCGCCTCCGTGAGCACCGAACGGCGCACCTGGCGGCGGTCGGCGCCCAGGGCCCGCATCAGGCCCAACTCGCGGGTGCGCTGGGCGATCAGCATCGAGAAGGTGTTGACGATCAGGAAGATGCCCACCAGGACCGAGACCCCGGCGAAGCCGAGCATCACGTACTTGATGACGTCCAGCGCACTGCCCAGGTCCGCCGCGGCCGACTCGGCCTGCTCGTCGGCGGTCTCCAGCTTGTACTCGGCGCCCAGTTCGGCGGCGAGGTTCTGCTTGAGCTGCTCGTCGCTGACGCCGGGTGCGGCCTCGACCGCGATGCTGGTGGCCTTCTTCGTGCTGCCCAGGAGTTTGGTCTGGGCGGTCGGGGTGTCCAGGAAGACCAGGGCCGCGCCGGGGTTGGTGGTGGTGAAGGTGGCGATGCCGACGATCTCGACCTTGAAGGAGCCCGGCTTGGCGAGCACGGTCAGGGTGTCGCCGATGTCCACGTGCTTCTTGTCCGCGGTGTCGGCGTCAAGGAGCGCCTCGCCTTCGCCGCGCGGTTCATGACCGTCCGTCAGCTTGACCGGGCTGCGCTCGGTGACGTTCCAGTTGGTGGCGATGGTGGGGGCGCCGGTGGTCGAGCCGACCGGTTCGTTCTCGCTGTCGACGACGGTGAGGTTCTCGACGCCCGCGTCGATCTCCGTCCTGGCGACGCCCTCCACGTCGGCGACGCGCTCGGCCAGGGACGCCGGGACGGTCGGGGTGATGCCCGAGGGGATCTGTTCCTTGATGCCTTCCTTCGGGCCGATCGCCACATCCGCCGAAGTGGAGGCGAAGAGCCGGTCGAAGGTGCGGCTCACGGTGTCGGAGAAGATCAGGCTGCCCGCGACGAACGCCACCGACAGGATGATCGCGAGGGCGGACAGGATCAGCCGCCCCTTGTGCGCGAAGAAGCTCCGCAGGGTTGCCTTCAGCACGCCGGCCTCAGCTCTCGTCGCTCGCGGCGGGCCCGGTGGATTCGGCTGGTTCGGTGGGCTTGGCGGCCTCGGCCGGTGCGGTGGGCCCGACCGGCGCGGCGGGCGGGGCGGGCTTTTCGAGGGGCGTGCCGTCGCGCTGGTGCGGCGGCGCGGCGTGCAGGCTGTCGAAGCGTTTCATCCGGTCGAGGACCGCCTCGGCGGTGGGACGGTGCATCTCGTCGACGATCCGCCCGTCCGCGAGGAACAGCGCCAGGTCCGAGTGACCGGCCGCGCCCGGATCGTGGGTGACCATGACGACGGTCTGGCCCAACTGGTCGACGGCCTCGCGCAGGAAGCCGAGCACTTCCAGGCCGGCCCGCGAGTCGAGATTTCCCGTGGGCTCGTCCGCGAAGATCAGCTCGGGCCGCGAGGCGAGCGCCCGCGCGCACGCCACGCGCTGCTGCTGGCCGCCGGAGAGCTGGGCGGGCCGGTGGTTCAGGCGGTCGCGCAGGCCGAGCGTGTCGATGACCTGCTCCAGCCACGCCTGGTCGGGCTTGCGGCCCGCGATGTCCATGGGCAGCGTGATGTTCTCCGCGGCGCTGAGCGTGGGCAGCAGGTTGAAGGCCTGGAACATGAAGCCGATCCGGTCCCGGCGCAGCCGCGTCAGCTGCCGCTCCTTCAACCCGGTGATCTCGGTGTCGCCCAGCCAGACCTGCCCCGCGGACACCGAGTCGAGCCCGGCCAGGCAGTGCATCAGCGTGGACTTCCCCGAGCCCGAGGGCCCCATGACCGCGGTGAACCGGCCGCGCGCGATGTCCACGTCGACCGCGTCCAGCGCGAGCACGGTGGTCTCACCGGTGCCGTACGCCTTGGTGAGCCCTCGGGCTCGCGCCGCTGTCCCATTGGCCCCGGCAAGGCCGCCGGTACTCTCTGCAGCAGGTGTGGACAAGGCCGCCTCCCCTGGTTCCAGGCCGTCCCAACTCCCGTACAAGCAGAGAGAGTAGAGGGATCCAGTGGTCCACCGGTATCCCTCCCAGGTCGGTACCCTGAGACGCGTGTAAGGGGCACCCGGATCCCGTTCCGGGCTGCCCTTGCCGGTGCTAGCGCGTCGGCGCTAGCTTGAGAGTGTGGCCAAGACTCAGCTGAACGTACGCGTCGACGAACAGACCGCCAGAGCGGCCCGCGAGCGCGCGCTGGCGCGGGGCATGAGTGTGAACCGCTATATCGAGGAGCTCGTCCGGCAGGACGTTGGCGAGTTGGGACAGACGTTCGTCGACGCTGCCGCGGACTTCATGAAGCAGTACGAGACGGTCTTCGCCGAGGAGTTCGCGGAGGCGGAGCCGCCATCGGCCCGGCCTGGGCGGTCGCCGGTCGGCCCCGAGCGGGCGCCGCGCGAGGGCCGGCGTTGAATCTGAAGATCGACCTTGCCTGGCTCCTCATGATCGCCGAGCAGAAGACACCGTCCGACCCTCAAGTCACCGACTGGGGCTCGCTGGTGGCCGCCGTGAGCCGACACGACGCGGAGATATTCGGGACCCCCGTCTACGACGACCCGCACACGCGGGCCGCCGCCCTGCTGCAACAACTGCTGCACATCCCGGCGTTGGAACGCTCCAACGCCATGTTCGCCTCGGCCGTCGCGTACGCCTATCTCGTCGCCAGCGGCCTCAAGGTCGCCACGACGCCCGAGCAGGTGCGGGAGCTGGCCCGCCTGGTGAAGGACGGCGCGGCGGGGGTGCGGGAGATCGCGGCGGAGCTGCGGAGGTGGAGCCTTTGAGGTCCGGGGCTCCAGGGCGCTGTTAGCTCTTCGGGACCTCGGTCTCCCGGGCTTCGGGCGGTCGGATCGCCGAGCCGAGCACGCAGAACGACGAAGGCAGCCGCGGGCCCTTCTCCGGCACCATGACCCGCCGGTAGTCGCCGAGACCGAACCCCGCGGCCTCCATCGCGTCGAGGGGCTCCCGCGCCACGTGGCAGCCGCCGAACAGCAGCGGCCACACCGTGCGGTCCAGGCCCTTCTGCGCGGCGATCATCCCCCGGCCCGCCGGGGCCCGGCCGTGCTCGAAGAAGCGCAGCTGACCGCCCGGCCGCAGCACCCGCCGCACCTCGGCCAGGGCCCGCGACACATCGCGCACGCTGCACAGCACCAGGGAGAGCACCGCCGCGTCGAACGCCTCGCTCTTGACCGGCAGGGCCTCCGCCGCGCCCGGCACCACATCGACCGGCACCTCGGCGCGCGACGCGGCCTCCACCGCCAACTGCCGTAGCATCCGCTCGGGTTCGATCGCCACGACCTCGGACACGGCGGACGGGTAGTGGGCGAAGTTGAGTCCGTTGCCCGCGCCGATCTCGATGACCCGGCCGCTGAGCCCGGCGAGGAGCTCCTCGCGGTGGCGTCCGATCACCTTCTCGGCGCTCGCGCTCTGCCAGGCGTAGAAGCGGGCGAACAGCGGGTGGTGGACGGCGTCCCTCGGGACTTTGGGGCTGCGTGGCGACATGTGCTGGTCCCTCCTGCGCGGGCGGGGCGGATACCGCGATTGTGCCCGCGCCCGGGACCTCATGACCCGTCAGACGGCAACGAAACAGAACTCGTTGCCCTCGGGGTCGCGCAGCACCTGGAACGACCCCTGCGCATCGGTGACGACGCCGCCGGTCAACTCCGCGCCCAGCGCGACGGCTTCGGCGCCGGCCGCGGCGATGTCTCCGGCGTCCAGGTCGAGGTGCACGCGATTCTTGACTGTCTTGCCCTCGGGGACGCGCTGGAAGGCCAGGCGGGTGAAGCCCTCCACGTCGACGTACGACCAGTCGGCGCTGCGGTCCACGGGGGTGCCGCCGAGGAGGGCGGCCCAGAAGCGGACCAGCTTTGCGGGGTCGGCGCAGTCGAAGACGATCTCGTCGATACGGGCTCGCATGGCGTTGAGGGTACGTGGCCGGGGGTCGGTGCCTTCTTCTGCCCCTCCCCGCCCCTTCCCGTAAGGCTGCGCCCCCTTCCGCCCTGCGGGCGGTGTCCTCAAACGCCGGACGGGCTGAGGGGGACCCAGCTCCCGCCCAGCTCCGCCCCGAGCCAACTGCCCGCCCGCGCCCGGAAGTCCGCGGGGTCCAGGGATCCCGCGCCCTCGGGCAGTGCGCCGAGGAGCGGGGCCCCTGCCGCCACCGGAAGATCCTCCAGGTTGCACCGCTCGGCGAGCCCCGGTGCCGCGGGCAGGCTGCCCACGACGACGCCCGCCTGGCGCAGGCCCCGTGCCCGCAGGGCCTCCGCGGTCAGCGTCGTGATGTTGAGCGTGCCCAGGCCGGCCGCGGCCACCACGAGCACCGGCGCGTCGAGGAGCCGTGCCACGTCCGCCAGCGTCGCCCCCTCGTCGTCGAGCCGCACGAGCAGGCCGCCCGCGCCCTCGACCAGCACGAGATCGTGCGAGGCGGCCAACTCGGCCACCGCGTCGGCGATGTCCTGCGGCCGGACCGGTGCCATGCCCGAGCGCCGGGCCGCGGTGTTGGGCGCCAACGGCTCGGGGTAGCGGGCGAGTTCAAGCGTCGTGACCGCCCCGGCGAGCCGCACCACCTCTTCCGCGTCCCCGCGCTCGCCGGGCGCCACCCCGGTCTGGGCGGGCTTGACCACGGCCACGGACTTCCCGCCCTGCAGCGCGACCGCGGCCACCGCGGCGGTCGTCACTGTCTTGCCGATCTCGGTCCCGGTCCCGCTGATCACGAGTACTGCCATGTCCTGCCTTTCGTAAAGCTGCCGTATCCCGTGCCCCGCAGGGGCGCGGGGAACTGCGCGAACGGCCCCCACCGGCCTGCAGATGACGAACTACCGAGTCCTGAACCGAGTCCTGAACCGAGTCCTGAACCGGTTCCGGAAGCCGGGAAAGACCGACTCAACCTCGCACGGCAGCGGAGCGCACCGCTCGGCAGATCCGTGCCAGATCCCCGTCCCCGGTGACGTACGGCGGCATCGTGTAGATCAGATCGCGGAACGGCCGCACCCACACGCCCTCGCGCACCGCGGCCCGCGTGGCCGCCTCCATGTCCACCGGGTGGTCGAGCTGGACCACGCCGATCGCGCCGAGCACCCGCACATCGGCGACCCCCGGCAGCTCAGCGACCTCCGCGAGCCCGTCGCGCAGGCCGGTCTCGATCCGCTTGACCTCGGTCTGCCAGTCCTGGGCGAGCAGCAGGCCGAGCGAGGCGTCGGCGACCGCGCACGCCAGGGGATTGCCCATGAACGTCGGCCCGTGGGCCAGGACCGGCACCTCGCCCCGCGAGATGCCGTCCGCGACCCGCGACGTGCACAAGGTCGCGGCCAACGACATGTAGCCGCCGGTCAGGGCCTTGCCCACACACATCACATCGGGGCTCACCGCCGCATGGTCGGCCGCGAACAGCGCGCCCGTGCGGCCGAAACCGGTCGCGATCTCGTCGAAGACGAGCAGCACGTCGTGTGCGTCGCACGCCTCGCGCAGGACCCGCAGGTACTCGGGGGAGTGGAAGCGCATCCCGCCCGCGCCCTGCACGACCGGCTCCACGATCACCGCCGCGAGCTCGTCCGCGTACCGCCCGATCCGCTCACGGAGCAGCTCGGCGTACGCCTCGTCGAAGACGGCGGGCGGCGGGTCGGCGAACACCTGCCGGGGCAGCGCCCCCGACCACAGCTCGTGCATGCCGCCTTCGGGGTCGCACACCGACATGGGCTGCCAGGTGTCGCCGTGATAGCCGCCGCGCCAGGTGAACAGGCGCTTCTTCTCGGGCCGACCGAGCGAGCGCCAGTACTGCAGGCACATCTTGATGGCGACCTCGACCGACACGGACCCCGAGTCGCAGAGGAAGACATGCTCCAGGCCGTCCGGCGACATGTCGACAAGCCGCTTCGAGAGCCGCACGGCGGGCTCGTGCGTGAGCCCGCCGAACATCACATGGCTCATCTTCTCCAGCTGGCCACGGACCGCGTCGTTGAGCACGGGGTGGTTGTAGCCGTGGATGGCCGACCACCAGGACGACATGCCGTCGACCAGCTCGGCGCCGTCCGCGAGGCGCAGCCGCACCCCGGAAGCGGAATCGACCACGAGGGGTTCCTGCCGGCCCGGCATCGGTCCGTACGGGTGCCACACGTGCTTGCGGTCGAGGGCGAGCAGGTCGTGCACGGGCAGCCCAGGCAGTCCGGGAAGGTGCTGTGCGGGGAGCTGGTCAGGCATTGGGTGCGAGGTCCGTTCCCGCGCCCCGGCGACGTACCGCCACCAGGTCCGTCCGCGCGGCCGGCACCTCGGCCGGGGCCGGGGCCGCGTCCTGGGCCGAAGCGGAATCCTCGTCGGCGGCGCCCGGACCGCACGGCCCGCAGCCCCCGCCCGCATGCGAACCGCAGCCGCTGCTCTCGTGCGAACCGCAGCCACCGGACCCGGCACCGGACTCGTGCGAGCCGCACCCGGCCGCCGCGATCGCGTCCGCCCGGTGCTCGGGCAGCGTCACCGTGCCCGCGCCCTCCACCTCGAACCCGGCGTCCGCGATCATGTCGAGGTCCGCCTGGCCCGCCTGGCCCTCACTGGTCAGGTAGTCGCCGAGGAAGATCGAGTTGGCCAGGTGCAGCGCGAGCGGCTGCAGCGTGCGCAGATGGACCTCGCGCCCGCCCGCGAGCCGTACCTCCACGTCCGGGCAGACGAAGCGGACCATCGCGAGGATGCGCAGCGCGCGCTGCGGCGTGAGGTTCCACTCCTTGGCGAGCGGCGTGCCCTCGAACGGGATGAGGAAGTTGACCGGCACCGAGTCGGGGTCGAGCTCGCGCAGCGAGAACACGACGTCGACCAGGTCGTCGTCGCTCTCGCCCATGCCCGCGATCAGACCCGAGCAGGCCGACAGGCCCGCGGCCTGCGCCTGGTGCACGGTGTCCACGCGGTCCGCATAGGTGTGCGTGGTCGTGATGTCCCCGTACGTCCCCTCGGACGTGTTCAGGTTGTGGTTGTACGCGTCCGCCCCGGCCTCGCGCAGCCGGCCGGCCTGGCCCTCGGAGAGCAGACCGAGGCAGGCGCACACCTCGACGCCCTCGTTCTGCTCCTTGATCGCCTCAATGGTCTTGGAGACCCGGTCGACGTCGCGGTCCGTCGGGCCGCGCCCGCTCGCCACCAGGCAGACCCGCTTGGCGCCGCCCGCGACACCGGCGGCCGCGGCCTTGGACGCCTCGTCCGGCTTCAGCCACGTGTACTTGAGGATCTCGGCCTTCGACCCGAGCCGCTGCGAGCAGTAGGAGCAGTCCTCGGGACAGAGCCCCGACTTCAGATTCACCAGGTAGTTCAGCTTCACCCGCCGCCCGAACCACTGCCTGCGCACCTTCCCGGCCGCGGCCACCACATCGAGCAGCTCGTCGTCGGAGGTCGCCAGCACGGCGAGCGCCTCTGCGCGGGTCGGCAGCTCGCGCCGAAGCCCCTTGTCCACCAGCGTGTTCAGCAGGTCCATGAGGTCAGATCCTGGCTTACGTCCCCGCCCCCGGCCAAGTGGGAACCTCACAAGAGATCGCGTCCGAGGTGTGGGTATCGCCACACCCTGACCAGGCGGTCGCGCCGCTAGGGTCTGTTGACTGCCGACAAAAGCACGTGCTCATCAGGCACCAGGACCCGAGGGACGGCCGATGCACCGCGAGGCGACAGACCAGGAACCCGCCGAGGCCCCCTTCGGCTGGATCGACGAGCAGGCCGAGCAGCGCCGCCGCGCGGGCCTGGTCCGCACCCTGCGCCCGCGCCCCGCAGCCTCGGACCTGCTGGACCTCGCGAGCAACGACTATCTGGGCCTCGCCCACCACCCCGAGGTCACCGAGGGCGCGGCCGGGGCCGCCCGGCTCTGGGGCGCGGGCGCGACCGGCTCCCGTCTGGTCACCGGCACCACGGAGCTGCACGCCGAACTCGAGCGGGAGCTGGCCGAGTTCTGCGGCTTCGAGGCGGCCCTGGTCCTTTCCTCCGGGTACGCCGCCAACCTCGCCGCCGTCACCGCGCTCGCCCCGCACGGCTCGCTGCTCGTCTCCGACGCGGGCAACCACGCCTCGCTCATCGACGGCTGCCGGCTCGCGCGCGCAGCCACCTCGGTGGCCGCGCACGCCGACGTCGACGCCTTCGCCAAGGCCCTCGACGGTCACCGCGGGCCCGCCCTCGCCGTCACCGACTCCGTCTTCTCCGTCGATGGCGACGCGGCCCCGCTGCCCGAACTGGCCGCCACTTGCCGGGAGTTCGGCGCCGGGCTGCTCCTCGACGACGCGCACGGCCTGGGCGTCCTCGGCGAGGGCGGCCGGGGCGCGGCGCACGCGGCGGGGCTCGCGGGCGACGCGGACGTGGTCGCCACGCTCACCCTGTCCAAGTCCCTCGGCAGCCAGGGTGGCGCGGTCCTCGGCCCCGCGAAGGTGATCCAGCACCTGGTCAACACGGCCCGCACCTTCATCTTCGACACGGGCCTGGCCCCGGCCGCGACCGGCGCCGCCCTCGCCGCCCTGCGCCTGCTGCGCCGCGAGCCCGGGCGGGCGGCGCGGGCCCGCGAGGTGGCGGCGGCGCTGCACGGGCAGCTCGCGGCGGCAGGGCTCCAGGCGGTACGTCCCGACGCCGCGGTCGTCTCCGTACGCGCGCCCTCGCCCGAGCAGGCCGTGCAGTGGGCGGCCGACTGCCGGGCGGCAGGCCTCTACGTCGGCTGCTTCCGGCCGCCGTCCGTGCCCGACGGCATCTCCCGGCTCCGGCTCACCGCCCGCGCGGACCTCACGGAGGCGCAGATCGCAGAGGCGGTGCGGACGATCGTCCGCACCGCCCCGTAGGCGTCACCTTGCGCTCGGAACTCTGGGAACTCCCGGAACTCTGGGAGCTCTGGGAGCTTTCAGAACTCCTCGCCTCGGACGGCGTCGAGGAAGGCGTTCCAGACCGTGGGCGGGAAGAGCAGGGCCGGCCCCGTGGTGCGCTTCGAATCGCGTACCGCGAGCAGCCCGGCCAGCGGGCCCGCATGCAGGCCGCAGGCCTCCACGCAGTTGTTCATTCCTGTGCTGCGGCTGCTGCGCAGCCAAGAGGCGCTGTGCGTCGTTTCGTTCAGAGAAGTGCTGGAGTCGTTCAGGGAAGTGCTTGAGGGTACGTACCGAGGCAGTGCATACATGGTGCCTCCTTACGCGCCGTCTCCGATCCCGGCGATGAAATCCAACGTGTCCTCGGCCGAAAGAGCGTGCTCCTGAAGGGAGGTGAAGGCCTCGCTGTAGTCCTTGAGGTCTTCTTTCCGCTCGAGGTAGAGGCTACTCGTCAAGTGGTCTAGAACAACCACATCCAGATCAGCAATGTTCGGAAAGGAGAAGATTACGAAAGGCCCCGTGAGGCCGATATGGGCCCCGGCGGCAAAGGGCAGCACGTGCAGCCGCACATGGGGGAGCCGTCCCGCCTCGACCAGGGAGTGCAATTGCCGCGTCATCACCCGGTACCCGCCCACCGGCCGCCGCAGCACCGCCTCGTCCAGGATCGCCGCCAGTTCGAGCGGCGGATCCGGGCGATCCGTGCGCAGCACCTCCTGCCGGGCGATCCGCACCTCCACCAGTGAGTCGACCTGGTCCTGCGGCATCCCGTCCAGCGCGGCCCGGGTCACCGCACGCGCATAGTCGGGGGTCTGCAGCAGGCCCGGCACGACAGAGGTCTCCAGGGTGCGCATCCGGCAGGCCTGCGCCTCCAGGCTGATGAAGTCCCGGTAAGCGGGCGGCAGTAACGCCTTGTAGGCGTGCCACCATTGATGCCGGGCCGCACTGTCGCCGTCCGCGCCCGCCAACGCCTCGAGCAGCGCCCGCAGTTGGGGATCACTCACCTCGTACGCGTCGAGCAGCAACAGCACATCGGCGGACTTGACCGCGCTGCGCCCGGTCTCGATCCGGCTCACCTTCGACTGGTGCCAGCCGACCAACTCCGCGGCCGCGCCGCTGGTCAGCCCCGCGCGTCCGCGCAGTGCACGCAGCTCGGCACCCAGCTTGCGACGGCGTACCGCGGGACCGTACTGCATGCCCTGGCTCCTTCCGGTCAAGGCTGTGAACGTCGTTGATGCGTCGTTGATGCGTCGTTGAAGCATCGTTGAAGCGTCGGTGGAACTTCGATGGGTCAGTCTGCCTCGCAAATACGGTCTTCCGTAGCAGAGTTCACCGCTTCGAGCGACAGATATATGCATATCTTGGGGGATCGGCCACCGTGACCGACTAGGTAGTGGCAGTCTGGCGCGAAGCACCAGTCCGGGGCCGTCCGTGGTTGCTCGTTCATCGGCTATTGCCGGAGCCCGGCCCCGGTGGGAAAGGGACAGCGTCGCCATGGCAGATCATCAGGAAGCATCCGTCACTCTGCCGAGCGATGCCGCCTCGGTGTCCGCGGCACGGAAATACGTCAGCGGAGTGCTCACGGAGTGGGGACTGCCCGACGACGCCGAAGTGGCCGACACGGTAAGGCTGATCGTCTCCGAACTCGCGACCAACGCCGTCCAGCACACCCTGGGCCAGTCGCCCACGTTCACCGTGGACCTCGAACTCGACCGCGACGAGCAGCTGCGGATCGGCGTCACCGACAGCCATCCGCGCTTCCCCCGCCGGCTGCCCGCGGCGGTCCAGCAGGACAACGGCCGGGGAATGGTGATCATCCGCTGGCTCACGAAGGAGTGCGGCGGGCAGCTGTCGGTCCGGGCGACGCCGGAGGGCGGGAAGACCGTCTGGATCGCGCTGCCTTGGTCGGTGCCTGTTCAGGGGTGAGGGGGCGGGGGTTCCGGAGGGCGGCGGCGGGCGGCGGCTGGGCGGCTGGGGCGGCTGGGGCGGGGTGGCGCGGAGGCTGGAGGGGCGGAGGCCGGGGTGGCCGGGGGCGGCCCGGGGTGGCCGGGGCGCGGAGGCGGCTGGCGGGGCGGAGGCCGTCGGCGGGCGGGGCGGCGGGCGGCGGGCGGCGGGCAGGCGGGAGCGGGCGGCGGGGGCGGCCGGGGGCGGCGGGCGACCGAGGGCGGCCGGGGGTCGGCGGGCGAGGGGACGGCCGGCCGGCGGCACCGGCGGAGGGCGGGTGATGGTCAAGTGGGGGATAAGGGGCACTTTTGCGTCTGGTTTGTCCCGGTTTTGGTGCCCCGTTTCCCCCACTTAGCGGCCCACGGGGCGAGTTAGGCCCCCGTCGGGCGGCCGAACGCTCCCCGGAGTAGGGCCCGGAGGGTGGACGCGGCCGGGCTCGGGGCGTCGGCGCGGCGGACGAGGGAGATCGTGCGGCGCAGGTCGCCGGGCGCCAGGCGGCGTACGCCGACCGGGGCGACTGCCATCCGGGCCACCATCTCGGGGACTGCCGCGACGCCGAGGCCCGCGCTGGCCAGGGCGCAGACCACCGCGTAGCCCGGCGTTTCCACGACCACCGACGGCGTCGCCCCCGCCTCCGCCAACGCCCGTTCCACGCCCCGGCGTCGGGGGTGGGAGGGGGCCATGCTGATCAGCGGCTGGCCGGCCAGGTCCGCGAGCGGGAGGCGGCCCGTACCGGCGGCCAGGGCGTGCCCCGGCGCCGTCACCAGGACCAGCTCCTCGACCAGGAGCACCTCGGCCGCGACCGCCGCCGGCAGCGGCTCCGGCTCGCCCGGCTCGTACGCGTGCGTCAGCGCCAGATCGCACTCGCCGCTCGCCACCGCCGAGACGCCGGACGGCGGTTCGTACTCCCTGATCGCCAACTCCACGTCGGGATGCGCCCGTCGGAATGCGCTCAGCGCGGGCGGCAGCAGATGCATCCCCGCCGTCGGGAACGTGCCGATCCGCAGCCGGCCCCCGGAGAGCCCCGTCAGCCGCGCCAGCTCGTGCCGCGCCCGGTCCATCTCGTCGAGGACCGTCCGGGCCCGCGCCACCAAGAGCTCGCCCGCGGCCGTGAGCCGCGCCCCGCGATGATGCCGTACGAGCAGCGCGGCCCCCGCCTCCCGCTCCAGCTTCGCCAGCTGCTGGGAGAGCGCGGGCGGCGTATAGCCGAGGCGCTGCGCGGCCCGCGTGATGGACCCGGCCTCCGCGACCGCGACGAGCGCGGCAAGGCGCGTGGGATCGTACATAAAGAGATTCTTTAGGCAGACCCTCAAGATCGCAAATACCTGCTGAAGGCTCGCAGCAGGCAGAGTCGAAGGCATGGACGCCCAACTTCTCGCCTTCACCGGCATTTCCCTGAGCATGGTCGCGATGCCGGGTGCGGATTTCGCCGTGGTCGTGCGCAACGCCCTCGTCTCGCGGCGGGCGGGCGCCGCCTGCGCCGCCGGGATCGCGGCCGGGCTCCTGGTGCACACCGCGCTGGCCGTCGGCGGGGTCGCGGCGGTCCTTGCGGCGGTGCCCACGCTGTTCCGCGCGCTGCAGCTGATCGGTGGGGCGTACGTCCTCTACCTGGGGCTGCGAGCTCTGCAGTCCGCACTGCGCAAGCGGGAGAGCGGGGCCTTCGAGGTGAGTGGCGAGCCGCTGGGCGCGGCGCTGAGTCTGCGGCAGGGCTTTCTCACCAACGCCCTCAACCCGAAGGCGTCCATCACGTTCCTGAGCGTGCTGCCGCAGTTCGTGCCCGCCGGCAGCCCGCCCCTGCCGCGCACCCTGCTGCTCGCGGCGATCGTCGTCGGGCTGGCGGCGGTGTGGTTCCAGGCGGTGGCGCTCCTGGTGGACCGCCTCGGCCGGTGGCTGCGCCGGCCGCGTACCGCCCGCGCGATTGAGGCGTTCAGCGGGACCGCGCTCGTCGCCCTGGGTGCGTCCCTCCTGATCGCCCCGCTGCTCGGCTGAAGGAGGCCCGCCGGGACGGCCCACGAGGGAGGGTTCAGGCGAGTCCGCGCTCCACGGCGCTGCGCTCGACACAGAACTCGTTGCCCTCGGGGTCGGTCATCGTGACCCAGCCCAGTCCGTCCGCGGTGCGGTGATCCTCGAAGATCTTCGCGCCGAGACCGGTCAGGCGCTCCACCTCGGCATCCCGCGTGCCCGTGGGCGGCTGGATGTCGAGGTGGAGCCGGTTCTTCGCGGATTTGTCCTCCGGTACGCGGATGAACAGCAGCCCCGGCACGCCCGGTTGCCCGGACTCGAGCAGCACCTCCGCGTCCCCCGGTTCGTCGTCGTCCGTGATCCGGTATCCGGTAAGCGCGGACCAGAACTGCGCGAGGGTGTACGGGTCATGGGCGTCGACGGTGATGTGCCGGACCGGGTTCAGGTAGGACATGGGGCCTCGCAGGGCTCGTTGAGAAGCGGGCTGACGGTTGGTCAACCTAGTGCCGCCGAGGAGCCCTGGCCAGGCCGGAGCGGGTGGTTCGCGCTGGTCAGCGCACCCTGCCGTACCAGACGCTCTTGGTCCAGATCCTCTCCAGGCGGACCCGTGTACCGGGCTTCGGGGAGTGCCAGATCTTGCCCTTACCGGCGTAGATGCCGACGTGGTAGACGCTGCGGCCCGAGTGGAAGAAGACCAGGTCGCCGCGTTGGCGATTGCCCTTCGAGATGTGCTTGGTCTTGTTGTACTGCTGGGCCGCGGTGCGTGGGAGCTTCTTGCCGGCCTTCTTGAACGAGTAGAGCGTCAGCCCCGAGCAGTCGAAGCGCCGGGGGCCCTCCGCGCCGTACTTGTAGGGCGATCCCTTCTTCGATGCCGCTATCTGCAAGGCCCTGCCGGCCGGTGAGGCCGCCTCGGCGTCGGCCGCGAGGCCAGGAGCCACGATCGTGCTGCCCACCGCCACAAGCGTCAGGGCGGACGCGGTGCCGGCCCTGGTCAGCAGCGACGGGACACACTTCAGCGCAGTCATGCGCAACCCTTCGTCAACCGCCTGTGAAGGATGACCTGTCGGATTCGGGCTACGAAGTCGCCCGGCCGCGTCCCCGCCCCGGCAGCAACTGCCGGGCCGTGCACGCGACTTCACCCCAAGGGGCCGGTTGCGCCCCGTCGTGCTCGGGTCCTCCACTCCTGCCGGTCCACCGTGTCGACCTGGCATCCGGGCGGCGGCAGGACTCGGCGTCCGCCCGGACCGCCCCGCCGCTGTGGCGGGGGCTTGTCGTCGGAAGGGATCTTGACGCAACAGTGCCGGTAATTCCGAGCCGAATCGGCGCTATGTGAGGCTCCTCACGGCTGACCTGTTCGGGTGGACAACAGCGATTTGCCCCCTGGGTGAGGGGGTCGGAGGACGGCTGCACCTGCAGCGGAACGTCCCATTCCGCCCGCTGCGTACGCGCCCGGCGCAACTCCGCTGCGCTCGCCGGGAGATCATCGACTACGCCATACGAGCGAGCCGAACTGGTCACTCCGGGCCGGGTCGCGGACGGCGGAGTCGCCCCAGAAGGAGCGGCCGGGGCTCAACTGGGGGCATCGGGGGCTCAACTCGCGGCATCGGGCGGCACCATGACCCGCTCCGCCCGGCGCTCCCCGTCGAGTACCCGCATGGCCCGGGCCAGCGTCGGCGCGTGCACCTCGGCCTCGCCCCGCTGATGCATCAGGGTCAGCGCGTCCCGCAGGGCGGTGGCCTTGGCGACCAGGGCCTGGGCCGCCCGCAGCCCGCCGTAGGTGTCGCGGCCGCGCGCGGGGTTGATCCTGCCGAGCAGGTCGACCACTTCGAGGTAGCGGTCCACCACGTCGCCCTCGGCGCGCGTCAGCGCGGGCAGATCGGGCAGTTCCGGTGGCAGCATCGACGCCTCACTTCGAGCCGAGGAGCGTGCCGGACGACTTGCGGTTCTCGACGATCCGGTCCACCAGGCCGTACTCCTTGGCCTGTTGGGCGTCGAGGATCTTGTCCCGCTCGATGTCCGCGGTGACCCGCTCCGGGGACTGGCCGGTGTGCCGGACCAGCATCTCCTCCAACAGGGCGCGCGTGCGCAGCAGTTCATGCGCCTGGATCGCGAGGTCGTCGGCCTGGCCCTGCACCGGCTCCGCGAACGCGGGCTGGTGGATCAGGACACGGGCGCCGGGCAGGGCGAGCCGCTTGCCGGGGGTGCCGGCCGCGAGCAGGACGGCCGCGGCGGAGGCGGCCTGGCCCAGGCAGATCGTCTCCACGTCGCAACTGACGTACCGCATCGTGTCGTAGATCGCCGTCATCGCGCTGAAGGAGCCGCCGGGGGAGTTGATGTAGAGCGAGATGTCCCGGTCCGGTGCGGCGTGTTCGAGGTGCATGAGCTGCGCCATCACGTTGTTCGCCGAGGTGTCGTCGATCGGGGTGCCCAGGAAGACGATGCGCTCGTCGAGCAGCTTCGAGTACGGGTCGAGGGTGCGCAGTCCGCTGCTGGTGCGCTCGGAGAACTCGGGCAGGACGTAGCGGGCGGAGGGGCCCTGGTGTGCGGCTCGCGGGGGGCGGTTCATGGCGTGCTGCTCCTCTCGGTCGAGCTCTGTAAAAAATGTACAGGACGTACATGACGTTATGATGGGGAGCATGGCCTACGAGATTCCGGTGACGCAAGCACGAGCAGAGCTCGCCGACCTCATCAACCGCGTGGTGTACGGCAATGAACGAGTGGTCGTCACCCGCCACGGCAAACCGCTCGTGGCCCTCGTGTCGGCCGCTGACCTGGAACGACTCGAGCAGGCTGCGGAGCCGGTCGAGGACCAGGTGATCAGCGCCGTGTCGACGGTCGGCTCGGCGCCGTCCGCTGCGGGCGAACGGCGCCAGCGCTTCGGGATCGCGGCGGAGCACCGGGGGCCGGACGCCTCGTAGGGCTGGAGAGATCCGGGGGCTCCTCGCGGCGGCGCTGCGGTGATCCCGGCGGCGGCGTGCAAGGAGCGGCGCCGCGCATAAAGAGGGGCGCCGCATATACAAGAAGGCCGTGCGCCCCCGTCCGCTACAGCGGGGAACGCACGGCCGGTCCATGACCCGCGGGCTTCAGCCCACCGATGCGCGCTCCGCGGAGGCGGAGGCGGACGTGGGGGCCGAAGCGGCATCGGAGTCAGCGGCCGATGCCGAGGTGGCCGCCGCCCGCCGCCGCCCGAGCGCCCCGCCCACCAGCACCGCCACCAGGCCGACCCCCGCCCACAGCCCCAGCGTGAGCGCGGGCCCCCCGGCCCGGGCCCCGTCGAAGAACGAAACGGACCGCAGCAGCGAGCCGCCCGCGCCCGGCGGCAGCCACTGACCGATCATCCCGCCCGGTGCCGGCAGCAGCTCGGGTGCGGAGGTCATCCCGGAGAACGGGTTGCCGAGCAGCATGCAGAGCACAGCGCCGACCCCGATCCCCGCCTGCCCGATCAGGGCCGCGAGCCCGGCCACCGTGGCGGACACGGCCAGCGTCGTCAGGCCGAGCACCCCGGCCTCGGCCCACCAGTTGCCGGTCAGCGCGCCGAGCCAGCTGTGGGTGAGCGCGGCCGCGACGATGCCGACCAAGGCCGCCGCACCGAGCAGCGCGAGAGCCGCGCGCAGCCCGCGCAGCCGAAGGAGGGTGACGACGGCGCCGGCCGCGATCCCGGCCAAAGTCATCGGCAGCAGGCTGGAGTTGAGCACCGCGCCGCGCGGGTCCTTCGCCGGGGCGGCCACGACATCGGTGGTCGCCACCGGGGCCCCGTCGGTGGCCTGGGCACTCACGGCCTGCTGCAGGAGCTGGGCGACCAGAGGGCTCGCGGCCGTCGCGGTGAGGAGCTTCGGCCCGCGTTCGGTGACGACGATCGCGCCGTATACGGTCCGGTCCTCGATCGCGTCGCGGGCGGCGGCCTCGTCGGCGTACCGGTGGATCTCGAACGCGCCCTCCCGCTCCTCCAGCCCGTGCTGCACCCCGCTCGCCGCCGCGGCGGGCCCGGCCACGCCGAGCGGCAGGTCGCGGGGCGCGGTACGTGCGGCGGGCCAGGCGAAGGCCCACAGGGCGAACGCCACGATGACGGGGACCAGCACGACGACCGCGGCCATGCGCCGGGCTGCCGGGGGTGCGGATGTTGCGGAAGACATGACGCCTCTCCAAGTACTGAGCGCGTGGGCTGCGAGGGTTTTATAGCGAAGGATCGTTCGTTTTATGTCGTGCCGACACTGTGCTTCGGCCCCGCTCGCTTGTCAAGAAGGAATGTTCGTTTTACGTTGAGCGCATGGCTCGTGTATCCCAGGAACACCTCGACGCCCGCCGCCGCCAGATCCTCGACGGCGCCGCGCGCTGCTTCGCGCGGGGCGGCTTCCACGCCACGTCGATGCAGGACGTCCTGCGCGAGGTGAACCTCTCGGCCGGCGCCGTCTACCGCTACTTCAGCGGCAAGGAGGCGTTGATCCGGGCCATCGTCGAGGAAGTGCTCGGCCTCATCGAAGGGGCCTTCGCGGCCGCCGCCGAGGAGAGCCCGCCTCCGCCGCCGGACGTCCTCCTGGGCCGGGTGATGAGCGAAGTCCTCGGCAAAGGCGGCGGCATGGAGTACGAGGGGGAGGCCGGATTCCCCCGGCTCATCATCCAGGTGTGGACCGAGACGCTGCGCAACGACGAGTTGTCCGCGGTGATTCGCGAGGGCTTCGACAAGGTGCGTGCGGCCTGGGTGCGCATCGTCCGGGCTTATCAGGCAGCGGGGTTGATGAGGGACGACGTCGACCCGGAGAGCGTGGCCCGCACGATGATCGCCGTGGCGCAGGGATTCGCCGCCCAGCAGGCGCTGTTCGGGGAGGCGCCGGTGGAGCTGTTGCAGGAGGGGCTGAGGGGCCTGATTTCTATGAAGGAGCCCAAGGCAAGTTAACGTGCCGGAAAAACTTCGGCACTAGCGTGCAATGTCTTCCGGTGGGACGGAAAAGGTCAGGTCAAAGGCGCCTTGATGCCGACTACTGTCCCGCTGCGTCCGATGAGTGACGCCGACAGTGAGGTGCACGCCGTGCAACTGACCCCGCATGAGCAGGAAAGACTGCTCATCCATGTGGCCGCAGATGTGGCCGAGAAGCGACGGGCGCGGGGGTTGCGGCTCAACCACCCCGAGACCGTCGCGCTCCTCACGTCGCACATTCTCGAAGGCGCCCGCGACGGCCGCACCGTGGCCGAACTCATGGCATCCGGACGCAAGGTGCTCACCCGTGACGAGGTCATGGAGGGCATACCCGAGATGCTGCACGACGTGCAGGTCGAGGCCACCTTCCCGGACGGCACCAAGCTCGTCACCGTCCACGAGCCGATCGCCTGACGGGGGAGTCCTGCCGATGATCCCCGGAGAGATCCTCTTCGCCGACGCGCCCGTCCTGATCAACGAGGGCCGCCCCGTCACCCGCCTCACCGTCCTCAACGCCGCCGACCGGCCCGTCCAGGTCGGCTCCCACTACCACTTCGCCGAGGCCAACCCCGGCCTGGACTTCGACCGCGGCGCCGCCCGCGGGCAGCGCCTGAACATCGCCGCGGGCACCGCCGTCCGCTTCGAGCCCGGCATCCCCGTCGACGTAGAACTCATACCCCTGGCCGGACTTCGCCTGGTCCCCGGCCTGCGCGGTGAGACCGGAGGTGCCCTCGATGGCTGAACTGACCCGTGCCGCGTACGCCGATCTGTTCGGCCCCACCACCGGCGACCGCATCCGCCTCGCCGACACCTCGCTCCTCATCGAGGTCGAGGAGGACCGCTGCGGCGGCCCCGGACGCTCCGGCGACGAGGCGGTGTTCGGCGGCGGCAAGGTGATCCGCGAGTCGATGGGCCAGTCCTGCGTCACCCGCGCCGAGGGCACCCCCGACACCGTCATCACCGGCGCCGTGATCCTCGACCACTGGGGCATCGTCAAGGCCGACATCGGCATCCGCGACGGCCGGATCACCGGCATCGGCAAGGCCGGCAACCCCGACACCATGGACGGCATCCACCCCGACCTGGTGATCGGCCCGGAGACCGAAGTCATCGCGGGCAACGGCAAGATACTCACCGCCGGCGCCGTCGACGCGCACGTCCACTTCATCTCGCCGACCATCGCCGACACCGCCCTCGCGGCCGGCATCACCACGCTCGTGGGCGGCGGCACCGGACCGGCCGAGGGCTCCAAGGCCACCACCGTCACGCCGGGCGCCTGGCACCTTGCCCGGATGTTCGAGGCCCTCGACTCCACGCCGCTCAACATCGGTCTGCTCGGCAAGGGCAACACCATGTCGCGCGCCTCGATGCGGGACCAACTGCGCGCCGGCATCCTCGGGTTCAAGATTCACGAGGACTGGGGGGCGACCCCCGCCGTCATCGACGCCTGTCTCGGCGTGTGCGAGGAGAGCGGGGCCCAACTCGCCATCCATACGGACACTCTCAACGAAGCGGGCTTCGTCGCCGACACCCTCGCGGCCATCGCCGGACGCTCGATCCACGCGTACCACACCGAGGGGGCGGGCGGCGGGCACGCGCCGGACATCATCACGGTCGTCTCCGAGCCCAACGTCCTGCCCAGCTCCACCAATCCGACCCGCCCGCACACCGTCAACACCGTCGAGGAACACCTCGACATGCTGATGGTCTGCCACCACCTCAACCCCGCCGTCCCCGAGGACCTGGCCTTCGCCGAGTCCCGGATCCGGCCCTCCACCATCGCGGCCGAGGACATCCTGCACGACCTCGGCGCCGTCTCGATCATCTCCTCGGACGCGCAGGCCATGGGGCGGGTCGGCGAGGTCATCCTGCGGACCTGGCAGACCGCGCACGTGATGAAGAAGCGGCGCGGCTTCCTGCCCGGCGACATCCACGCGGACAACCTGCGGGCCCGTCGCTATGTCGCCAAATACACGATCAACCCCGCACTCGCGCAGGGCATGGACCGGGAGATCGGCTCGGTCGAGACCGGCAAGCTCGCTGACCTGGTCCTGTGGGACCCGGCGTTCTTCGGCGTCAAGCCGCAGGTCGTCATCAAGGGCGGGCAGATCGCGTACGCGCAGATGGGCGACGCGAACGCCTCCATCCCCACCCCGCAACCCGTGCTGCCCCGCCCCATGTTCGGCGCGCACGGCCGGGCGCCCGCCGCGAACTCCCTCAACTTCGTGGCGCAGGCCGCCCTCGACGACGGCCTGCCCGAACGCCTCGGCCTCGGCAAGCAGTTCAGGGCGATCTCGTCCACGCGTGGGGTCACCAAGGCCGACATGCGCGAGAACGATGCGCTGCCGCGGGTCCTCGTCGACCCCGACAGCTTCGCCGTCACCATCGACGGCGAGCTCGTCGAACCGGCTCCGGCCGCCGAACTGCCCATGGCCCAGCGTTACTTCCTCTTCTGAGAGCGGCGGACCATGGCGATGAGTTCTGTGCACGAGTACCGCGAGCGAAGCGCGTACGCCGCCGGGTTTTACGTCGACTGTTGCGTCGACGAGTTTCGAGTACGCCGATGAGCAGAGCCGCACTGCTCGTCCTGGCCGACGGCCGCTTCCCCGCCGGTGGGCACGCCCACTCCGGTGGGGCCGAGGCCGCCGTGGCCGCGGGGCGGATCACGGACGCGGCGAGCCTGGAGGCGTTCAGCCGGGGGCGGCTGCACACGGCGGGGTTGGTCTCGGCCGCCCTGGCCGCGGCGGCCGCCGCAGGGGTCGACCCGCTGGAGGTGGACGCGGCCGCGGACGCACGCACCCCGTCGGCCGCGTTGCGCGTCGTGGGACGGAAGCTGGGGCGCCAGATGATGCGGGCCGCCCGGTCCGCCTGGCCCTCGGCGGAACTGGACGCGCTGGCCGCCGCCCGGCCCCGCGGGGCGCATCAGCCCGTGGTGCTCGGAACGGCCGCGCGGGCGGCGGGACTTGACGCCCTGGACGCCGCGTACGCCTCGGTCTACGAGGCGGTCAGCGGTCCGGCCACGGCGACCGTACGTCTCCTCGGCCTGGACCCCTTCGACGCGACGGCCGTCCTCGCCCGCCTCGCCCCCGAGCTCGACCTCGTCGCGGAGCGCGCGGCCGACGCCGCGCGGCGGGCCCTGTCCGAAGGCGTCGACGTCCTGCCCGCCGCCTCGGCACCCCTCCTCGAAGTGAGTGCGGAGGCTCACGCGGCCTGGGCCGTACGCCTCTTCGCCTCGTAGAACGCCTCGCAAGTCGCCTTGTAGGACCTGAACTTCACCGGCGTACACCCCGAGCACCACCGAACCACCCGGGAGTCGCACCATGCACCTCGACCACCCCACCACCTACCCCCAGCGCCACACCCACAGCGCCGACGCACTGCGCGCCGACGGCACCCGGCGCGCCCTGCGGATCGGGCTCGGCGGGCCCGTCGGATCCGGCAAGACCGCCACCGTGGCCGCGCTCTGCCGGGCCCTGCGGGCCGAGTTGTCGCTCGCCGTCGTGACCAACGACATCTACACCCGCGAGGACGCCGCGTTCCTGCTGCGCGAGGCCGTCCTTCCACCCGAGCGGATCACCGCCGTCGAGACGGGCGCCTGCCCGCACACCGCGATCCGCGACGACATCTCCGCCAACCTGGAGGCCGTGGAGGACCTGGAGGAGGAGGCCGGGCCGCTCGACCTCATCCTCGTGGAGTCCGGCGGGGACAACCTGACCGCGACCTTCTCCAAGGGGCTCGTGGACGCCCAGGTCTTCGTCATCGACGTCGCGGGCGGCGACGACATTCCGCGCAAGGGCGGGCCCGGCGTGACCACGGCCGATCTGCTGGTCGTCAACAAGACCGACCTCGCGCCGTACGTCGGCTCGGACCTGCAGCGGATGGCGCGCGACGCGAAGGAGCAGCGGGCCGAACTCCCGGTCGTCTTCCAGTCGTTGAGGTCCGAGGACGGCGTGGGTCAGGTCGCCGCCTGGGTGCGGGAGCGGCTCGCCGCCTGGACCGCCGCGTGAGTGCCGGCACGGTCCTGGCCGACAGCGAGGCTCTGGTGCCGGCCGCCTCGCCCGGGATCGCCGCCACCGCCCGCATCACCGCCCGCCCCGACGGCCGCGGCGGCACCGCCCTGCCCGTGCTCGAAAGCTCCGGTCCGCTCGCGGTGCGCCGCACCCGGGGGGAGGCGGGGCAGGCCCGCGTCATGCTGGTCGGCGCGATGAGCGCGCCGCTCGGCGGCGACCGCCTGCGCGTGGAGGTGCGGGTCGAGGCCGGGGCCCGGCTGCGGATCGGCTCGGCGGCCGCCACCATCGCCCTGCCCGGACAGCACGGCGCACCCGCCCACTACGACGTACGGCTGTACGTCGGTGCGGGAGCCGAACTGCACTGGATGCCGGAGCAGCTCATCTCGGCGGCCGGCAGCGAGTTGCAGGTGACGACACGGGTCGAGCTGGCCGAGGGTGCCCGGCTGGTCCTGCGCGAGGAGCAGGTGCTCGGCCGCACCGGCGAGGCCCCCGGCACCCTCACCAGCCGCCTCACCCTGTGCGGCGCCGGACGGGTGCTGCTCGACCAGGAGCTGGCCTGCGGGCCGGGCGCACCCGGCGGCTGGGACGGCTCGGCCGTCCTGGCCGGGCATCGAGCCGTGGGCCAACTCGTCGTCGTACAGCCGGAGTTCGAAGACGCGCCGCCGCAGGGCCGGCCGCTGGGCGACACCGCGTCCCTCACCCCGCTGGCCGGACCCGCCGCCCTGGTCACGGCCGTCGCCCCCGACGCGCTGCGCCTGCGCCGGGTCCTCGACGAGGCGGCCCGCACCCTGCACTGCTGAGAGCCGCTGAACGGGCTCCGAGCGGCGTGACGGCGGAATGGGCGGCGCCCGGCCGGGTACTGGGCAACGGTCCCGCCCGCCGAACAGGTGAAGGGACCCCGCCCCGCCGCGGGCCGCGCCGACGGGGGCGTGGCGGGCGGCGCCATGCTCGGACGCACCATGACCATGTTCCGCAAGATTCTCCGATATGGCCGCTTCGGCTTCCTCGCCGTCGTCGTCGTCATCGCCCTCGCCGTCGTCGGTCTCGCCGTGGCGCTGTCCCCCTGGTGGTGGCTGCTCGCCGCGCCCGCCCTGGTGCTGACCGCGCTCGGCGCCTGGGACCTCGCGCAGACCCGGCACTCGGTGCTGCGCAACTATCCCCTCGTCGGGCACGCCCGCTTCATCCTGGAGGACCTGCGACCGGAGCTCCAGCAGTACTTCATCGAGCGCAACCACGACGGGCGGCCCTTCGACCGCGACGTGCGCTCCACCGTCTACCAGCGGGCCAAGGGCATCGAGGCGGAGGAGCCGTTCGGCTCGGAGCGCAACCTCTACGAGGAGGGCTACGAGTTCCTCACGCACTCCATGGTCCCGAGGCCCCTGCCCGAGCGGCAGCCGACGGCGCGGGTCGGCGGGCCGGGCTGTACCAAGCCGTACGACATGGCCCTGCTCAATGTCTCCGCCATGAGCTTCGGGGCGCTGTCCTCGCATGCGATCCTCGCGCTCAACAAGGGCGCCGCGGCGGGCGGGTTCGCGCACGACACGGGCGAGGGCGGGATCTCCGAGTTCCATCTGCGGCACGGCGGCGACCTGATCTGGGAGATCGGCACCGGCTACTTCGGCTGCCGTACCGAGGACGGGAACTTCGACCCGGAAAAGTTCGCCGCGAAGGCCGCCCACCCGAACGTCAAGTGCGTCTCCCTCAAGCTCTCCCAGGGTGCCAAGCCCGGCATCGGCGGTGTGCTGCCGGCCGGCAAGGTGGACGCCACCATCGCCGAGATCCGCGACGTGCCCGAGGGCGAGACGGTGATCTCCCCGCCGTACCACCGGGTGTTCGCCACCCCGCGCGAACTCGTCCGGTTCATCGCCCGGATGCGGGAGCTCGCGGGCGGCAAGCCCACCGGGATCAAGCTGTGCGTCGGCACCCGGGTCCAGGTGCTGGCCCTGTGCAAGGCGATGCTCGCCGAGGACATCACCCCGGACTTCGTCGTCGTCGACGGCGCCGAGGGCGGCACCGGGGCCGCGCCCCTGGAGTTCGCCGACGTCCTGGGCACCCCGCTCACCGAGGGCCTGATGGCCGTGCACAACGCGCTCGTCGGCACCGGGCTGCGCGACCGCGTCAAGATCGGCGCCAGCGGCAAGGTCGCCACCGGCTCCGACATCGTCCGACGCCTCGCCCAGGGCGCCGACTTCACCAATGCCGCCCGCGCCATGATGTTCGCCGTCGGCTGCATCCAGGCCCAGTCCTGCCACACCAACACCTGCCCCGTCGGCGTCGCCACCCAGGACCCGCGCCGGGTCCGCGCCCTCGACGTGGGCGAGAAGTCGCTGCGCGTCGAGCGCTACCAGCACGCCACCGTACGCAGCGCGCAGCAGATCATGGCCGCGATGGGCGTGGACGACCCGGCCGGGCTCCGCCCCCACATGCTGCTGCGCCGCATCCAGGCCTCCGGCGAGGTGCGCTCCTACGAGGAGTTGTACGAGTGGCTGGAGGACGGCCAACTCCTGAAGCACGCCCCCGAGTCCTGGGCGCGGGACTGGGAACGGGCCGACGCGGACTCGTTCGCTCCCTGAACGCGGATTCGCTCCCTGAGCCCGGACTCCCGGCCCCGATCGCCGCACGGCCGGTGCACTGCCCGCTGAGCGCGACACCTGCCTCCGGTTATCGGATTGGCAAAGAACCCCAGCCCGCTCTGTTGTCAGGTACCCCGCAGACGAAAGGATCCCGTGAATCATCCGAAACGATCTGAGGGAGGTACCTCTTGAGACGCTCTGCAGTGCTCGGCTCGGCCGGCACTCTGCTCGCGGGGACCCTCATAGCGGGCGCGATGGCGATCCCGTCGGCGCAGGCCGACACCCGCCACCGCACGGACCCCGCAGCGCACGGCGCAGCCATCGCGGCTGCCCGCGCGGCCAAGACGGGTATCGACTGGAAGGACTGTCCCGCGGACTGGGGCTTCGAGAAGCCCATCCAGTGCGGCTGGGTCAGCGTTCCGGTCGACTACGCGAAGCCGTACGGCAAGCAGATCAAGATTGCCGTCGACCGTATCGGCAACACGGGCACGAAGGAAGAGCGCCAGGGCGCTCTCGTCTACAACCCGGGCGGCCCGGGTGCCTCGGGCATGCGCTTCCCGCGCCGGGTCACCACCAAGGCCCCGCTGTGGGAGAAGACGGCGAAGGCCTATGACTTCGTGGGCTTCGACCCGCGCGGTGTCGGCCACTCGGCGCCCATCTCCTGCATCGACCCGCAGGAGTTCGTCAAGGCGCCGAAGCAGGACCCGGTGCCGGACTCCGAGGCCGACAAGCGCGCCCAGCGCAAGCTCGCCGCCGAGTACGCGGACGGCTGCAAGGAGCGCACCGGCGCCGCCATGCTCCAGCAGATGACGACGCCGAACACCGCGCGCGACCTGGATGTCATCCGGGCCGCGCTCGGCGAGAAGAAGCTCAACTACCTCGGCGTCTCGTACGGCACGTACCTCGGGGCGGTCTACGCGACCCTCTTCCCGACGCACGTCCGCCGCATGATCGTCGACAGTGTGGTCAACCCGTCGCGGGAGAAGATCTGGTACGAGGCCAACCTCGACCAGGACGTCGCCTTCCAGATGCGCTGGGACGACTGGACGAAGTGGGTCGCCAAGAACGACGCGACCTTCCACATCGGCGACACCCCCGAGAAGGTCGAGGCGCAGTGGGTCAAGCTGCGCGCCGCGGCCAAGAAGAACCCCCTCGGTGGCGTCGTCGGTCCGGCGGAGCTCATCGCGTTCTTCCAGTCGGCGCCGTACTACGACTCGGCGTGGGTGCCGACCGCGGACGTATGGAGCAAGTACCTCGCGGGTGACACCCAGGCGCTCGTCGACGCGGCAGCGCCCGACATGTCCGACACCGCGGGCAACGCGGCGTCGGAGAACAGCAACGCCGTGTACACGGCGGTCGAGTGCACCGACGCCAAGTGGCCCACCAGCTGGAAGAAGTGGGACCGCGACAACACGGCGCTGCACAAGGACCACCCGTTCATGACGTGGGCCAACGCCTGGATGAACCTGCCGTGCGCCACCTGGGGCGTCAAGCAGCAGACCCCGGTTCAGGTGAAGTCCGGCAAGGGCCTGCCGCCGGTGCTCATCGTGCAGTCGACGCGTGACGCGGCGACCCCGTACGAGGGTGCCGTGGAGCTGCACAAGCGGCTCAAGGGCTCGCGCCTGATCACTGAGAAGAACGCGGGTTCGCACGGTGTGACCGGCCTGGTCAACCCGTGCGTCAACACCAAGGTCGACACTTACCTGCTCACGGGTAAGACGGACAGCCGCGACGTGACGTGCGAGCCGCACGCCACCCCGGCGCCGTAGCGATCGAGGCGTACGCATGACGAGGGGGCGGCCGGTTTCGCACCGGCCGCCCCCTTCGCGTATCTGCTCACGTTCGTCGCGTACCTGCTCACGATCCCGTACGCGGATGCCTCAGCCCGCGATCGACTCCGTGCGCGGCTCCGCGATCGCCGTGTAGTCCGAGGTCCGCAGGGCCATCGACCGGTCGAGGCGGGCCGCGTTGAAGAAGAGCTCCTCGTGCTCCAACAGTGCGGGATCCACGACGAGTTCGAGCTCCGGGTCGAAGGAGAACGGCAGGATCGTCCCGCTCACACTCCCCGCGAGCCGTTCTGCGATCTCCTGCGTGGCGAATCCCGCGTAGACGCCGTCGTACAGGCCCTTCAGCGCGCCCAGGTCGACCCGCCGGTCGCCGGGCACCACCGCGAGCACGTACTTCTTCTGCTTCTTGGTGACCTTCACCAGGACGACGATGCACTTCGCGGCCTGCGCGATCTCGTTGCCGCGCAGCGCGCTCACCGCCTCCGTGGCGCCCTGGGGCTCGTGGTCGATGAGGCGGTACTGCGCACCACGCTCGTCGAGCAGGCCGATCAGCTTCGCGTACTGCACATGTTCTTGTTCTTGTTCCTGCCTCTGTCCCGGCCCCTGCTCCTGCGCGCTCAACTCAGGCCTCCCGCCGCGCCAGCCAGGCGTCTTCCGCGGCATAGTCGAAGAGATCGTGGGTTCCGTCCGGATCGTAACTCTGCGCCATCTTCGGGAACGCCTCACGCCAGCCCCTGCCGCCCAGTTCGGCCGCCAGCCAGGCCACCGTCGCGGGCAGCGACTCCACGTACCCGGTCACCGGCCGGTAGCCCAACTCCCGCTCCGCGGCGCTCATGTCGAGCACGAGCGGATGGGCCGTGCTCCACGGCGTATCGCCGACCGTCGGCTCGGGGGCGGGGCCGTCGACGAGCACGAGCTCGCTCTCCACGCCGAGCACGGCGTCCACGGCGGCCGAGATCTCGGTGATCGTCGGCGCCTCGGGATCCCCGGCGTTGAGCACCCTCGACCCCGGCCTGCGGGCCGCGAGGCGCACCAGCTCGGCGATGTTCAGGACGCTGATCGGGTGGAACCGGCACTCCCCGCCGAAGGCGAGGATCCGTACCGGCCGACCGTCCAACGCCCGCTTGACGAAGTGCAGTTCACGCGGGGTTCGGCAGCCCGGACCGTGCACCGCCCCGGCCCGCAGGAGCGTCGTCGGCAGCCGGTCGCCGGCCGCGAGCAGCGCCTCCTCCAGGGCCACCTTCCTGGTGCCGTACGTCGCGTCGGACGCGGCCACGGTGCGCTGCGTCTCCGGGATCGGCACCGGGAACTCGGGGAATCCGTCGGGCTCGGCCTGGGTGTCGAAGCTGCGGCCCTTGGCGTCCTCGTACACCGCCGCACTGGAGATCACGACGGCCGACCCGATCCGGTCGGCGAGGGCGAGCAGCTGCCGGGCGTGGTCCGCGCCGAACGCGACCGTGTCGACGAGCAGGTCGCAGCCGGCGCCGATCACCTCGGCGAGCGCCGCGTCGTCCGCCCGGTCCAGGCGCACCGCCCGCACCTCGTCGGGCCACTCGGCGTTGCGGCCGCCCCCGCGGGAGGCGGCCGTCACCTCCCAGCCGTCCGCCGCCAGGGCCGCCACCACGGCCCGCCCGATCTGCCCCGTCGCTCCGATGACCACCGCATGACTCATGACCGGACCGTACGACGACGGGGCAGGCCCTCACCAGGCCGTTCCGTTTCGCTCTGCGCGGATCAACTCAGCGGGAGCTTGGGGAACTTCTTGGCCTGCGCGGCCTTCGCCTCCTGCTCCTCGGCCTTGACGACGGCCGCGTACCGGTCGACGTACTCCTGGCCGGACAGCTCGAGGATCGCGTACATGATCTCGTCGGTGACGGCCCGCAGCGCCGCCTTCTCGTTGTCCATGCCCGCATACCGGGAGAAGTCCAGCGCCTCGCCGAACCGGATCGTCACCCGCCGGAAGTTCGGGATCTTCTGCCCCGGCGGCTGCGCCTCGAACGTGCCGATCATCGCGCAGGGCACCACCGGCACGCCCGCCTTGATGGCCATCGCGGCGACGCCGACCTTGCCCTTGTACAGGCGCCCGTCGTGCGAGCGGGTGCCCTCCGGGTAGATGCCGAGCAACTCGCCCTTGCGCAGCACCCCGAGCCCCTCGCGGATCGCGTTCTGCCCGGCCTCCTTGCCCGAGCGGTCCACCGGGATCTGCCCCGCGCTGCGGAAGAACGCGGCGGTCAGCCGGCCCCTGATGCCGGGGCCGGTGAAGTACTCGGCCTTCGCCAGGAAGGTGATGCGGCGCTTGATGATGGCCGGCATCAGGAAGTGGTCGGAGAACGACAGATGATTGCCGGCGACGATGGCCGCACCCGTGGCCGGGATGTGCTCGAGCCCTTCGATCCTCGGCCGGAACATAAGCCGCAACAGCGGACCAAGGAGTACGTACTTGAGCACGTAATAGAACACGGGAGTCGCTCCTCACTCGGCCAACACTGTGCCGAAACTCTGTCGCACCGGCTCAACTGCGGTGTTCTCGCAGGTCAAGGGGGGATCTGAGGGCGCCAGTGTAGGCGCAGGTGCGGGTGCCTGTAACCGTGTCCTGCCGGACCAAGTCCCGTGATTCCCCAGCTGTTCTGCCAACGGCCCTGATCACCGGCCATTGCCCGGCGGCCCGGGCCTGCACATACTGATCCGCATCGATTTCCGCATGGGGGGCCGTTCATGAGCGAGAACACCAGCGCACAGACCGCAGCCGGAGCGACCGCCACGGCGGACAGGGCGGCCGAGCCCATGGTGCGGGTGACGGATCTGCACCGCACCTACGGTGCCGGAGCCGCCGCGGTCCATGCCCTGCGGGGTGTCTCCTTCGAGATCCCGCGCGGCGAACTGATCGCGCTCAAGGGCAGGTCGGGCTCCGGCAAGACGACGCTCCTCAATCTGGTCGGCGGGCTCGACACCCCGGACGGGGGCCGCATCACCGTCGACGGCACCGATCTGGCCGGGCTCGGTGAGGACGGTCTCCTGGAGCTGCGCCGCGACCGGATCGGCTTCATCTTCCAGTCCTTCGGCCTGATCCCGATCCTGTCGGCCGCCGAGAACGTCGGCGTACCCATGCGGCTGCGCAAGACCGATCCCAAGGAGCGCGAACAGCGCGTCGAACTGCTCCTCGCCCTGGTGGGCCTCGCCGATCAGGCGGCTCAGCGGCCCGGCGAGCTCTCCGGCGGCCAGCAGCAGCGCGTCGCCATCGCCCGGGCGCTCGCCAACCGGCCCGCCCTGCTGATCGCCGACGAACCGACGGGTCAGCTCGACGCGGAGACCGGCCTCGCCGTGATGGAGCTGCTGCGCGCCGTGGTGCGCAGCGAGGGCGTGACGGCGCTGGTGGCCACGCACGACACCCAGCTCCTGGGCCTCGCCGACCGGGTGCTCGAGCTCAACGACGGGGTCATCGTCGAGCACTCCTGACCAGCGGTCCGGGGCCTCCAACGCGCCGGAAGCGCGGCCGACACGGCAGCCGGATTCCGGAACGGCAGCACCGGAATCCGGTCACAATTCGATCAAGTCATCGGGCGGAGCGGTGTCTTCCGCCGGTCGTGTCTGAAAACATCCCGACCGAAAGGGCTTTCGGGGGCGCGCCCACAGGGATATTTCGGGGGAGACCGGTGACCGGATTTGTGTTCCTCCGCGCACGCGGACACCGGTTGCTGCTCACGGCGGCCCTGCTGGCCGTGCTGCTCACCACGGCGGTACTCGCCACCCTCGCCGCCTTCGCCGGATCCGTGGGGGACGCCGGGCTGCGGCACGCCCTGCAGACCCGGAACGCCGCGGCCGCCTCGCTGGTCATCACCTCCGACAACGCCGAGGCGGACCGCGCCGAAGCCACCCGGGCCGCACAGCACGGAGCGCGCCAGACCTTCGACCAACTCCCGGTGTCACTCAAGGAGTTCGACACCTCGGGGCCGTACGCACTGCCCCGCGCGCTGCAGACGGCCGCCGCCCGCAAGGGCGAACCGGACCTGACGAAGTTCGCCGTCGCGGACCGCTCGAAGGTCCGCCTGTCGGCAGGCGAGTGGCCCACCTCGGCCCCCGACGGCGTCCTCGGCGTCGCCCTGCCGGAGGCCGCCGCGAAAGCGCTGAAACTGACCCCGGGTCCGCGAGTGCTGCGCCTCACCGACCGGCTGCACGGCCCCGCGGTACGGATCCGCGTCACCGGCACCTACCGCCCGGCCGACCGGAACGATCCGTACTGGCAGCTCGACGAGCTCGGCGGACGCGGCGTGGGCAAGGACTCCTTCACGCTGTACGGGCCGCTGCTCACCGACCCCGCCGTCCTCGACTCCGGCCGGATCAGCCACGCCGGATCGGCCTGGCTGGCCACCGCCGACTACGGCACGCTCGGCGCCGGCCGGATCGACGCGCTGCGCGACACCGCGAAGAAGGGCCTGAAGTTCCTCGACGCGCAGCCCGCGCTCAAGGGCAGCGTCTCCGCCACCACCCAACTCCCCGCAGTGCTCGACCAGTTGGAACGCGCCCTGCTCGTGTCGCGGGCCACCCTGCTCATCGTCTCGCTGCAGCTGGTGCTGCTCGCCGCGTACGCGCTGCTGCTCGTGGCCCGGCTGCTGAGCACCGAACGCGCGGGCGAGAACGAGGTGTTGCTGGCCCGAGGCGCCTCGCGCGGCCGGATCGCGGGGCTCGCCGCAGTCGAGGCGCTGCTCCTCGCCCTGCCCGCGGCAGTGTGCGCGCCCCTGCTCGCCGGTCCGCTCACCCGGCTGCTCGCCGGACAGGGCCTCCTGGCCCGGATCGGGCTGCACCTCGACACCTCGCTGACCGCGCAGGTCTGGCTGGTCGGCGTACTGGCCTCGCTGGCCTGCGCGCTGGCCGTGGTGGGTCCGGCGCTCACCGCGGCCCGGTCCGGCCACGGCCGGACCCGGGCGCTGCCCGCACCGCTGCGGGCCGGAGCCGACGTCGGACTCCTGGTCATCGCCGCCGTCGCCTACTGGCAGCTCGACCGGCGCACACTGGACAGCGGCGCGCTGAGCGGCGACCGCGAGGGCGAGTTGGGCATCGATCCGCTGCTCGTCGTCGCTCCCGCGCTCGCCCTGCTCGCCGGCACCGTGCTGACCCTGCGACTGCTCCCGCCGGCCGCGAAGCTCGCCGAGCGGCACGCCGTCGGCGGCCGCGGCCTCACCGTCTCGCTGGCCGGCTGGCAGTTCAGCCGCAGACCGCTGCGCGGCGCGGGCACGGTGCTGTTGCTCGTGCTCGCCGTCGCGATGGGCATGCTCGCCCTCGGCCAGGGCGCGTCCTGGGACCGCTCGCAGGACGACCAGGCGGACTTCCGCGCGGGCGCCCCGGTGCGAGTGCTGGGCAGCAGCGGCGCCGCGTTCGGCCAGGGCGGGGCGTACGACGAGCTGGCGGGCCTGCGGGCCGCGGCGCCCGCCGCCCGCAGCGAGGTGGGGCTGTCCGGCGGACGCCGGGCAACCCTGCTCGCGCTCGACACCACGACCGCCGGGCCGCACCTGCGCATGCGGGACGATCTGGCCCAGGGCGACCAGGCGAGGCTGCTTGCGGCACTGCGCCCCGAAAAGGCCGCGCCCACCGGGCTGTTGCTGCCCGCCGACACGGCGCGCCTCGACCTCGACATCACCCTGCGCGGCCCGGACGAGGACCCGGGCGTCAGGGCCGGCAACGGCCTCACCGTGACCGCCGAGGACCGCTACGGAGTGCCCTACCAGCTGTTCGCGGACGGCCTGACGCCGGACGGCGAGCCGCACACGCTGACGCTGGACCTGGACGCGGCCGCCGACGCCCCGGTCGGCAAGCCCGCCGGTCCGCTGACGCTGACCGCGATCGAGTTCGAGGAAGCCGGCTATCCGGAACGGGTGCTGCCCAAGCGGCTCACCATCGGGGAGATTCGTGCCATCGGAGCGGACGGCAGCGCGCAGAAGGTGTCCACGCCGAAGGATGCGCGCTGGCACGGGAAGGCCACGGTGAGCCCGGAGCCGAACTCCCTGGGCGGGGACGAGATCGCGCCGAAGGTCACCGACGTACGTGCCACGCCCGGCACGCCGCTGGACGTCAAGTACCACACAGGTACGGGCATCTCCGACGAACGGTGGGACGCCGAGCGCACCGTCACCGTCCGGGTCGCCGCCGCGCGGGCCGAACCCGTGGTGCCGGCCGCGCTGGTGACGCCGCGCTTCCTCGAATCCAGTGGTGCGAAGACCGGCTCCGTCGTCGAAGTCCCGCTGTCCGGCAAGCCCGTCAAGGTGAAGATCGCGGGCGTCCTGCAGGGCGTCCCGACGACCGGGCCCGGCCTCGGACGACCCGATCCGGCCGGGACCAAGGCCACCACGACCGACGGCGGCGCCATGCTGCTCGATCTCCGGGCCGTCAACCGGGTGCTGAGCGAGACCCGCCCCGACGCCGTGGTCACGCCCACCGAGTGGTGGCTGTTCACCAAGCCCGGCAAGGCGGCACAGGTCGCGGCGGAGCTGCGGGACCGCGCCGAGATCGACCCCGGTCAGATCCAGGTACGCGACGAGATCGCCGAGGAGCTGCATGACGATCCGCTGGGCGCAGGCCCACAGACGGCCCTGCTCGCCGTCGCCCTGGTCGCCGCGGCACTGGCCGCGGTGGGCTTCGCGGTGAGTACGGCAGGCGCCGTACGGGAACGCGCGGCGGAGTTCGCGGTGCTCCGGGCGCTCGGCACCCCACGACGGCAGCTGGCCCGGCTCCTCGCCGCCGAACAGTCGCTCCTGATCGGGCTCGCGCTCGTGATCGGGGTGGCCCTCGGCGCGGTCCTCACCCGGGCCGTCGTACCGCTGATCGTGCTCACCGGACAGGCCGCCCAGCCGGTACCGGGCGTGCTCGTCGAACTGCCCGTCGGCCGGGTCGCCCTGCTGCTCGCAGCAGTTGCCGCGGCGCCCGCGCTCATCGTGGCCGTCCTCGCCCTGCGCCGCGGCGATCCCGCGACGGCGCTGCGCGTCCAAGGAGGCGAGCGATGAAGGCTGTTGCTCCCTGGGTCCGCACCCGGCTGCGCACCGCCCCCGGGCCCACCGCCGCACTGATGCTCCTGGTCCTGGTCACCTCGTTCCTCGCCGCGGCGTTCCCGCGTGCGGTCGACACGTACGAAAGCCGGGGCCTGCGCCACGAAGTGCGCGTCGCGCCACCGAAGCAGAGCGTCATCGAACTGACCGACCAGCCGCTGAACGACCTGGATGCCGACCCGAACGAGCAGATCGACGCGCTGCGTCCGCGGAATCTGAACGAGCGCTACCGCAAGATCCTCGACCGGCTGCCAGCGGCCCTGCGTGCCGACTCCGCGCAGTCCACCTTCGGCGTGCGGATCCCGGACCCCGCGGAAGCGAGCGACACGTGGCTGCCCGCCCTCGACGGCGGATCCCCGGTGTTCACGCTCAGCGCCCCGGCCGGGCTCGCCGCACACTCCACGCTGAAGTCGGGGCGCCTGCCCACGGCAGCGGCGGGCTCCGTCGGCCCGGACACCAACGAGGTGCAGGCCGCGGTCACTTCGGCCACCGCCAAGGTCCTCCACATCAAGGTCGGATCGACCATCCACGTGCCACGGGAGGGCACCCCGGACCCGCTCACCGTGAAGATCACGGGCATCGTCGAACCCGTGCACCCGACCAAGAGCTACTGGGCCGTCGAGCCGGTCCTGCGCGCACCCGTCCAACTGCACACGCCGGGGCAGCCGCCGATGCCGTACTGGCACGGAGCGCTGCTCCTGCCGTCCGGGGCGGCACCGGTACTCCTGTCGGTGATGTCGCAGACCGAGGTGTACTGGCGCATCGCCCCCGATCCGTCCGGACTCGGTGTCACCGACGTGCCCCGCATCAAGTCGGCGATCGCCTCCTTCGAGAACGGGCCGCTGCAGGCCCGCCTGCGCTCCGCCGTCTCACCGGGCCTGGAGACCGACACCAGCCTGGACAACACCCTCGTCGAATTCGACGACGTCGTCTCCGCCATCCGGCCGGTGGTCGCCGTCGGATCCTTCGGCGTCGGCAGCGTCGCCGGCGTCGTCCTGCTCATGGCCGGCGGTCTGGCCGCCGCGCGACGGCACACGGAGCTGTCCCTGCTGCGCTCCCGCGGCGGTTCGCTCGCGGGGATCGCCGGACGGCTCCTCGCGGAGACCGCCGTGCCCGTGCTGCCCGCCGCGGCCGTCGGCTGCTTCCTCGCCTTCGTGGCCACGTCCGAGGGCCGGACGCTGCCGCCGTTGCTCGCCTCTGCCGCGGTGGCGTTCGTGGCCTGTGCCGCGCTGCCGGTTCGGGCCGCCGTGCTGCACCGCAGGCCCCGGCTGCACGGCGAGCGCGAGGACCTCGTACGCGCCAGGCCCTCGCGCCGCCGCATCGTGGCCGAGGTGACGGTCCTGGTGCTGACGGTGGCCGCGGTCGCCGCACTGCGCCGCCGGGGTGTGGCGGAGGGCGAGGTGGACCAACTCCTCAGTGCCGCGCCCGTCCTGGTGGGGATCATCGCCGCGCTGGTGCTCGTACGCCTGTATCCGCTGCCCCTGCGTCTTGCGGCGCTTCCGGTGGCGCGTCGGCGCGGGGCGATCGGCTTCCTGTCCCTTGCCCGTGCGGGCCGCTCCCCGTCCGCCGCGGCCCTGCCGCTCCTCGCGCTGCTGCTTGCCCTGACCACCGCGGCGTTCGGCGGCTCGGTGCTGGCAGGGATCGACGACGCCCGGGACCGGGCATCGCTGACCGCGGTGGGCGCCGACGCCCGCATCGGCTCGGCCGATCCGCTGCCGGACAAGCTGACCGATCAGGTGCGGGCGTTGCCCCGGGTGGACGACGTGGCCCCCCTCCATCGCGACTTCACCCTGGACCTGGGGGATGCGAGCACCGAGACCGTCACGCTCCTCGCCGTCGACCCGGCCTCGTACGCGCGGCTCGCCCGCAGCACCGGCCTCGGCGCCTTCCGGGCCGAGGACCTGCGCAGGTCCTCCGGGGCGCTGCCCGCGCTGGCCTCGCCCGGTGTCGCCGAGCGGCTGGGCGGCCGGGAGGCCAGGGTCGGCCCCGGGACCGGCCAGTTCGACGTGCGGGTGCGGTCCGTCCGTGACACCACACCGGGGCTGGCCGACGGCGGCGAGTTCCTGGTGGTCGACGCCGCGGGAGTGCCGCACAGCAGCCCCAACACGCTCCTGATCTCCGGCCCTTCGGTGTCCGTCGACGCCCTGCGGACGGCGGCAGGCAAGGCCGGTGTCCCGGTCAGCGTCACCACCCGGGCCGCCGAGCGGGCCGGCTTCGTCGCCTCGCCCGTGCAGAGCGGCGCCGAACGGATCTACGCACTGGCCGTGGTCGCGGGGGCCGGATACGCGCTCCTCGCGCTGCTCCTCTCGCTGCTGCAGGCCGGTCCTCAGCAGACCACGCTCCTCGGACGGCTGCGGACCATGGGCCTGACCGGCCGGCAGGGCCGCCGCCTGCTCGTCCTGGAGAACCTGCCGCGCACGCTCCTCGCCGCGAGCGGCGGAGCCCTGGTCGGCTGGGCGGCGATCCGGCTGATGGCGCCGGGCATCCAGCTGGACCGCCTGGCCCTGTCCGCCCCGGGACGCTTCGCCTCACTCGGCCCGGTACAGCTGCGCGCCGACCTGCTCAGCCTGCTGCTGCCCGCGCTCGCCGTGGTGGTGATCGCGTCGGCGGTGGCCACGGTGCAGGCCTGGGTCACCACCCGGCGTACGACAACGACCGAACTCAGGGCAGGAGACACCCGATGACCGAGACCGTGTCCTCACCGGAGGTCACCCTCAGCGACCTCGAGCGCCGGGCGGCCGCCCGCCGCGACCGGCCCGCGTACGGCCACGACGCGCTGATCACCTGCGACCGCCTGGTGCGCATCTTCTCCACCGACGGCGTGGAGGTGCAGGCCCTGCAGGGCCTCGACCTCCTGGTCCGCGAGGGCGAGTTGATGGCCCTGGTCGGAGCGTCGGGCAGTGGCAAGTCGACCCTGATGAACATCCTCGCCGGACTGGACGAACCCACCGCCGGCGCGGCGAAGGTGGCCGGCTGCGACCTGCTCGCCATGGGCGCCAAGGATCGCCTGCGCTACCGGCGGGAGGTGGTCGGCTTCGTCTGGCAGCAGACGGCCCGCAATCTGCTGCCGTATCTGACCGCCGTCCAGAACGTGGCGCTGCCCATGCAGCTGCGCGGCCGCACCAAGAAGAAGGCCGAGCGGGCCGAGTCGCTGCTCGCGCTCCTCGACGTCGCGGACTGCCGCGACCGGCGTCCGCACCAGATGTCCGGCGGCCAGCAGCAGCGTGTGGCGATCGCGGTGGCGCTGGCCAACGAGCCGTCGGTGCTGCTCGCCGACGAACCCACCGGCGAGCTGGACTCGCACACCGCGGAGCAGGTGTTCGCGGCGCTGCGCACGGCCAACGAGGAGCTGGGCACGACGGTGGTCATCGTCACGCACGACCAGGAGGTGGCCACCGAGGTCCGCCGCACGGTCGCCATCCGCGACGGCCGCACCTCCACCGAGACCCTGCGCCGCACCGAGGTCGACGCGACGACGGGCCAGGAGGCGGTGGTGGCAAGGGAGTACGCGATGCTGGACCGCGCCGGCCGCCTCCAGCTCCCCGCCGACTACACCGAGGCGCTGGGCATGCACGACCGCGTCATGCTGGAGCTGGAGCCCGACCACATCGGAATCTGGCCGGACGACACGACAGAACAGACGTGACCTGAATCCACACGCCCGGCCCCCACACGGCCCGGTCTCGCGCAGCCGCTCTCGCACTGCCCGATCCCGTGCAGCCCGGTCCCGTGTGGCCTTCCCGCACGGCCCGATCTCGTACGGCCTGGTCCCGTGCGGCCTTCCCGTACGGCCTGGTCCCGTGCAGCCGGTTCCGTACGGTCCGATCCTGTGCAGTCCGGTCCCGTGTGGCCTTTCCGCACAGCCCGATCTCGTACGGCCTGGTCCCGTGCGGCCTTCCCGTACGGCCTGGTCCCGTGCAGCCGGTTCCGTACGGTCCGATCCTGTGCAGTCCGGTCCCGTGTGGCCTTCCCGCACAGCCCGATCTCGTACGGCCTGGTCCCGCGCGGCCTTCCCGTACGGCCTGGTCCCGTGCAGCCGGTTCCGTACGGTCCGATCCTGTGCAGTCCGGTCCCGTGTGGCCTTTCCGCGCAGCCCGATCTCGTACGGCCTGGTCCCGTGCGGCCTTCCCGTACGGCCTGGTCCCGTGCAGCCGGTTCCGTACGGTCCGATCCTGTGCAGTCCGGTCCCGTGTGGCCTTTCCGCGCAGCCCGACCTCGTACGGCCTGGTCCCGCGCGGCCCAGCCCCATGCGGCGTGTTCCCGTGCAGTCAGGTCCCGTGCGGCGTGGCCCTGCATAGCGAGCCGTCCCGTGCGGCCCGGCCCCACGTGGCGTTCCCGTGCAGTCAGGACCCGTGCAGCCCGGTCCCGCACAGCCTCACCCGGCAGCCTGGTCCCGCACAGCCTCACCCGCCACAGCCCGGCCCCACCCGACACGGTCCGTCCGGCCCTCACCCCGCCCCCGTACGACGGACACCCCGGCGCGTCACCTTGTCGACCCGTGGGGTCAGGGGTGGCCTGGCCTCCGGTACACGCACGACCCCGGAGGTTCGGATGCGCCCCTCAGCCCACTCGGCTCTAGCCACGCTCGCCGCCACCGCCCTGATCGCCCTGGTGCCCGCCGCACCCGCCCAGGCGGACGCCGCCCCGCGAGGCGGCGGCCTGTTCCTGACCGTGTCCGGGTCGGAGAACACCTGGATCCGCGGCGTCCTCCTGCGCTGCCCGCCGAACCCGACCCCGCACCCGAAGGCCGCGCAGGCCTGCGCCGCGCTCGACGCCGTACGCGGCGACTTCGACAAGCTGCCCCTCGCCCCGGGCGCCTGCACGCTGCAGCTCGACCCGGTCACGGTCAGTGCCTCGGGCACCCATCGCGGACGCCCGCTGGCCTGGCACAAGACGTTCCCCAACGCCTGCGCGATGACCGCCGCCACCGGCCCGGTCTTCGCGTTCTGATCGCGTTCCGGTCGTTCTCGGATCGTGGAAATGCGCAGACGCTAGCGGAAGTGGGTCTTCGCGAGGGACGATGAACTCCTGGTCGCGGTGCGGGCACGCAGGTGTCCGACCGGTGGGAGGAGGGTGTCGCGATGCCCGGTTCTACGAAGACGATGGGGGTGCTCACCGTCGGGGGCCTCGTCGTGGTGACGGCCTACACGGTGGCGCTCGGCAGCAACGGCTGGCTGTGGTTCGGCTGGGTCGTGCTCGGGCTGATCACGGCGGCCATCGCCCTGTCCAAGCCCGCCTGAGCCGCCCCGCCGAGCCTGCTTGAGCGCCTACTGCCCGTAGGTGCCCACTGCCAGCAGGCGCCTACTGCCCGCGGGCGTGCAACGACTGCAGATAGGCGTTGTACGCCTCGAGCTCCTTGTCGCCGTCGCGGTCCGCGGCGCGGTCCGAGCGCCGTGCCTCGCGCTCCTCGGACTTGCGCCACTGGAACAGCAGCGCCACGAGCACGACCACGGACGGGATCTCGGAGAAGGCCCACGCGATGCCGCCCCCCGCCTCCTGGTCGGCGAGCGGGTCGATGCCGAGCGAGGCGGGCGGGTGCATGTACGTGCCGACCATGGGCGTGGTCGCCATCATCAGCGCGATGCCGAAGAACGCGTGGAACGGCATGCCCGCGAACAGCTCCAGCATCCGCATCACATAGCCGGGCCGGTGCGGCCCCGGGTCCACGCCCATGATCGGCCAGAAGAAGACCAGGCCCACCGCGAGGAAGTGCACCATCATGAAGATGTGCCCCGGCTTGGACTCCATCAGGAAGTCGAAGAGCGGCGTGAAGTAGAGGCCGTACAGGCTCGCGATGAACATCGGGATCGTGAACGCGGGATGCGTCACGATCTTCATGTAGCGGCTGTGCAGCAGCATCAACAGCAGCTCGCGCGGCCCCTTGCGGCGCCCCCGCCCCGCGACCGGCATCGCCCGCAGCGCCAGCGTGATCGGCGCCCCGAGCAGCAGCAGGATCGGCGACAGCATGCTGATCACCATGTGCTGCACCATGTGCACGCTGAACATGACCATGCCGTAGTCGTTGAGCTTCGTACACATCACGAGCGCGATGGTCAGCACGCCGATGACGAAGGCGATGCTCCGCCCGACCGGCCACGAGTCGCCGCGGCGGATCAGCCGCACCACGCCCCACCCGTAGAGGGCGAGCCCCGCGAGGCAGCCGATCAGGAAGAAGGCGTCCATGGACGGTTCGAGGCCCCGCCCCAGCGTGAACGGCGGCAGATCCATGTCCATGTCCATGCCGTGCCCGCTGTGATCCATCCGCTGACTCCTGATTCGTGCCGGTTGTCCGGACCCAGAGTAGAACCGCCCCCGGCCGAAGCTTCGGCCGGGGGCGGTTCGAACTGCTCAGGTGGATCGGGTACTACAGGACGCACTCGGCCTCGGCGTACCGCTCGTCCGGCACGGTCTTCAGGGTCTCGACGGCCTTCGCGAGCGGCGCCATCACGATGTCGGTGCCCTGCAGTGCGGTCATCATCCCGAACTCCCCGCGGTGCACGGCCTCCACGGCGTGCCAGCCGAAGCGGGTGGCGAGGACACGGTCGTACGCGGTCGGGGTGCCGCCCCGCTGGACGTGGCCGAGGATGACCGGGCGGGCCTCCTTGCCGAGGCGCTGCTCCAGCTCGATGGAGAGCTGGCGGGCGATGCCGGCGAAGCGCTCGTGGCCGTAGATGTCCTTGCCGCCCTCGTCGTACTCCATGGAGCCCTCGCGGGGCTTGGCGCCCTCGGCGGCGACGACGATCGCGAACTTCTTGCCGGCCTCGAAGCGGGCGCCGACCTTCTTGGCCAGCTCGTCGATGTCGAAGGGCCGCTCGGGCACGACGATGGCGTGGGCGCCCGCCGCCATACCGGAGTTGAGGGCGATCCAGCCGGTGTGCCGGCCCATGACCTCGACGATCAGGACGCGCTGGTGGGACTCGGCGGTGGTCTTGAGACGGTCGAGCGCCTCGGTGGCGACACCGACGGCGGTGTCGAAACCGAACGTCACGTCCGTCACCGCTATGTCGTTGTCGATGGTCTTCGGGACGCCGACGATCGGCAGACCGTTGTCCGAGAGGAGGCGGGCGGCCTTGAGGGTGCCCTCACCGCCGATCGGAATGATCGCGTCCAGGCCGAGCTCTTCGAGATGTCCCTTGGCGCGCTCGACGCCGTCCCGCAGATGCGCGGGCTGTACGCGCGAGGAGCCGAGGATGGTGCCGCCGCGGGCGAGGATGCCGCTGACGGCATCGAGGTCGAGCTTGCGGTAGTCGCACTCGAGGAGGCCCTTCCACCCGTCGTGGAAGCCGATGACCTCGTCGCCGTGGTCGACCACGGCGCGGTGCACGACCGACCGAATGACAGCGTTCAGGCCGGGGCAGTCGCCGCCGGAGGTGAGGACGCCTATACGCATGGCCCAAGAACCTTTGCAACGTGGGCGGATGTACCGGACCACGTCGTCCGGCGAAGACCCCGTCACCCTACTAGTGCGAAGTGACGGGGCCGAATCGCAGTCCAGGCCCTGGATTTGGAGGACCGTACGAGCGTGCCTCAGCTCACTTGTGGCCCGCTCTAGGCGGGCTGAGTGGCGGCCGCGATGCGCTCGCCGCGCAGCGCCTCGTACCAGCGGTCGTCGACCTGCGGCAGCGCGTTCACGTCGAGCGCGAGCTTGAGCAGCAGGTCGGCGACCTGCGGGTTGCGGGCGAGGACGGGGCCGTGCATGTACGTACCGAAGACGGTGTCGTTGTACGCGCCCTCGGTGCCGTCGCCCGTGCCGTTGCCCTTGCCGAGCCGCACGTGCGCGAACGGGCGCGCGGAGGGGCCGAGATGGGTGATGCCCTGGTGGTTCTCGAAGCCGGTCAGCTGAGGCAGGCCCAGCGGCTGGTCGATGTCGGCCAGGACATCGCCGACGCACCGCTCGCCCTCGCCGCGCGTGGAGACCACGTCGAGCAGGCCGAGGCCCGGCTCGCGCTGGCCGAGGTCGTTGATGAACTCGTGGCCGAGGATCTGGTAGCCCGCGCACACCGAGAAGACGATCGCGCCGTTGGCCACCGCGCGGCTCAACCCGCCGTCGCGGCGCAGGCGTTCGGCCGCCAGGCGCTGCGGGCGGTCCTCACCGCCGCCGATCAGGTAGATGTCGCCCGAGGTGGGGATCGCCTGGTCGCTGCGTACGTCGTAGCGCTCGACGTTGAGGCCGCGCTGGCGGGCCCGGCGCTCCACGACGAGGGCGTTGCCCTGGTCTCCGTAGGTGCTCAGCAGGTCGGGGTAGACCCAGACCAGACGCAGGCTGTTGTCGCTCATGCTCATGTGTCCTTAACCCTGTCAGTCACACGTCAGTTGCCGACGCGGCGGCGGACGTCCTGGAACGCGGTGTAGTTGGCGATCAGCTCGATCTGCCCGGGGGGCGCCAGCTGTACGGCCTCGTCGATGGTGTCGCAGACCCGGAAGTCCAGGCCGGCCACTTCGAGGCGTACGGCCAGGTCGAGCCGGCGGTCACCGATGACGAAGATCGGGTGCCCGGCGAGCCGCGTGTAGTCGACGTCCCACAGCCAGGAGGTGTCGGTGCCGTCGGCGCCGCGCGCGTTCACCGAAAGGATCACCGGGGTGGGCGGCGGGTCGATCAGGGAAAACGTTTCGAGCCAGCCCGCCGGGTTCTTCGCCAGCAGCAGACGAAGATCGCGGTTCTGGAACTGGACGACGTCATAGCGTCCGGCGACGGCCTGCACCTGGTACATGCGCTCGAGGGCGACCTGCGGCGGCACCCCGAAGACGGCGGCGACGGCGGCCGAGCTGGTGGCGTTGGCCTTGTTGGCGCGGCCCGGCAGCTGAAGGTGGATCGGCCAGGCCGAACCGTGCGGGTCGAGCACGTGGTCGCCGCTGAGCGCCCAGCTCGGGGCGGGACGGCGGAAGCCGCAGTCGCCGCAGAACCAGTCGTCGCCGGGGCGCTGCATCACGCCACCGCAGGACGGGCAGGACCAGGCGTCGTCCTTCCACTCCTGACCGGCCGCGACCCACACCACGTTCGGCGAGGAGGAGGCGGCCCACACGATCAGCGGGTCGTCCGCGTTGGCGATGACGACGGCCTTGGAACCGGCCAGGCCCTCGCGCCACTTCTCGGCGAGCATGCGCGTCTCGGCGGCCCGGTCGAGCTGGTCACGGGAGAGGTTGAGCAGCGCGATCGCCTTGGGGTCGACGTCGCGGGCCACTCCGGCCAGGTACTTCTCGTCGACCTCGATCACGCCGTACTTGGCGTCCGAGCCACCGGCCAGCGCCGAGGTGATGCCGGCCGGCATGTTCGCGCCGAGCGCGTTGGAGACCACGGGGCCCGCGGCGCGCAGCGCCTCCGCGATCAGTCGCGTCGTGGTCGTCTTGCCGTTCGTCGCCGACACCAGGATCACGTCGAGGTGCTGGGCGAGCCGGCCGAGCAGGTCCGGGTCGAGCTTGAGCGCCACCCGGCCGCCGATCACCGATCCGCTGCCGCGTCCCGCGGCGCGCGACACCGCCGCGGCTGCCTTGCCTGCCGTCACGGCCAGCTTGGCCCGCGGCGACAGCGGGTCCGCACTGCCAGGGTGTCCTGCCATCGTTCCAGCTCCTCCTTGCGTTCCGGCGCCGCGCCTGCCCGGCACTGGTGTGACCTCAGCCTATCGAGGTCCCGGGCGGCGCCCGAACCGCGGCACCGCCCAGTGGCCGAGTGAGGTCCGGAACGTACCCTTACGGCCATGCGACAAGGCTCCATCCCGGGCAGCTCGGGACACGTACGGCCCATGACCCTGCTCGGCGACCCCGTGCTGCACGCACCGTGCGAGGAGGTCACCGACTTCGGCCCGTCCCTGGCCCGCCTGGTCGAGGACATGTTCGCGACGATGTACGCGGCCCCGGGGGTCGGCCTCGCCGCGAACCAGGTCGGCGTTCCGCTCAGGGTGTTCGTCTACGACTGCCCCGACGACGAGGATCGACGCCACCTCGGGCATGTGATCAATCCCCGCCTGGTCGAGGCGGACGGCTTCACGGTGCGCGGCCCCGAGGGCTGTCTCTCCCTGCCGGGCCTGGAGGCGGCCACGCCGCGCTTCGACCACGCGGTGGTGGAGGGCGTCGACCTGCTCGGGGAGCCGGTACGCATCGTGGGAGAGGGCTGGTTCGCCCGCTGCCTGCAGCACGAGTGCGACCACCTGGACGGGCGGATCTACCCGGAACGCCTGGGCTCCTGGCGGCGTGGCAGGGTGCTGCGGGCCGCGCGGAAGACCGAGTGGGGCGCGGACATCGACGTACGCCGACTCGGGAACGTAGAAGAAGCCGACTCGGGAACGTAGAAGAAGAGGCCGTACGAGACGCGTGATCCGGTACGTGCCGGCCTGAGGCGGGACTCGCCCCGAACAGCCCCGGATCAGAAGCCCGGACCGCCCGCGATGTCCCCGGCCGCCGCGAGGCGTCCCCACAGCAGATCCGCGAGGCTGTTCACCAACTCGGCCCGGGAGCAGGGGCGTTCGCCCAGCCACCAGTCGCCCGCCGCGTGCATCATGCCGACGATGCCGTGGCCCCACACCCGCGCGAGCTGCTCGCCCGACGGGCCGAGGTCGACCCGTTCGGCGATGACCTTGGCGAGCTCCTCGCCGAGGCGGCGCAGCAGGGGAGCGGAGTGCAGGCCGACGTCGAAGCCCTGCTCGTTCTGCTCGGACTGTGAGGCGCCCTCCGCCGGGTGCATCAGGAAGCGGTAGACCTGCGGGGCCCCCTCGATCGCCGCGAGGTAGGTGTCGAGGGTCGCCTCCACGCGCTCGCGGCGCTCGGCCGGGGCGTCGAGGGCGGCGCGCAGGGAGTCGAGGAGTGCGTCGGTGTGGCGCTTGGCGAGGGCCGCGTACAGGCCGCCCTTGTCGCCGAAGTGGCGGTAGAGGATCGGCTTGGTGATGCCCGCCTCCGCGGCGATGGCGTTCATCGAGGCGCCGGGGCCGTCGCGGAGCACCACGCGGTCCGCGGCTTCGAGCAGCTCGCGGCGACGACGCTCGGCCGACCTTTCCTGATCGGTCCGTTGTGTCGTGTCCATTGCACTTCTCCCCGCCCTGCTGATTCCGTGACGCACGCGCAACGTAACACCCTTCACCGCTTCTCCATCGAACTCATCGAACGCGCGACCGGGAGTTGACATCCGCTACTGGCGGGTAACAGACTCGCGTTACCGCAAGTAACAAGGTGCAAGTGCTGGAGGGGACCGTCATGGCCGAGTTCATCATGGAGCTGAACGACGAGCAGAAGGAAGTCAGGGACTGGCTCCACGGATTCGCCGCCGATGTGATCCGCCCCGCGGCCGCCGAGTGGGACGAGCGCGAGGAGACCCCCTGGCCGGTCATCCAGGAGGCCGCGAAGGTCGGCATCTACTCCCTGGACTTCTACGCCCAGCAGTTCTTCGACCCGACCGGGCTCGGTATCCCGATGGCGATGGAGGAGCTGTTCTGGGGCGACGCCGGCATCGCCCTGTCGATCGTCGGCACCGGCCTCGCCGCGGTCGGCGTCCTCGCCAACGGCACCGAGGAGCAGATCGGCACCTGGATCCCCGAGATGTACGGCGACGCCGACGACGTGAAGGTCGCCGCCTTCTGCTCCTCCGAGCCCGACGCGGGCTCCGACGTCGCGGCCATGCGCACCCGCGCCGTCTACGACGAGGCCAAGGACGAGTGGGTCCTCAACGGCACCAAGACCTGGGCGACGAACGGCGGCATAGCCAACGTCCACGTCGTCGTCGCCGTGGTCGACCCCGAGATCGGCTCCAAGGGCCACGCCTCCTTCATCGTGCCGCCGAACACCCCCGGCCTGTCCCAGGGCCAGAAGTTCAAGAAGCACGGCATCCGCGCCTCGCACACCGCCGAGGTCGTCCTGGAGGACGTGCGCATCCCCGGCTCCTGCCTGCTCGGCGGCAAGGACAAGCTCGACGAGCGCCTGGCCCGGGCCCGCGAGAAGGCCAAGGCGGGCGGCGGCGAGCGCGTGAAGAACGCGGCGATGGCCACCTTCGAGGCCTCCCGCCCGGCCGTCGGCGCCATGGCGGTGGGCACCGCGCGTGCCGCGTACGACTACGCCCTCGAATACGCCAAGTCCCGTACGCAGTTCGGCCGTCCGATCATCGACAATCAGGGCATCGCCTTCCAGCTCGCCGACATGCGCACCCAGATCGACGCCGCCCGCCTCCTGGTGTGGCGCGCCTCCTGGATGGCGACCACGGGGAAGAAGTTCGAGTCGGCCGAGGGCTCGATGTCCAAGCTGTTCGCGAGCGAGACCGCCAAGAAGGTCACCGCCCAGGCGGTCCAGATCCTCGGCGGCAACGGCTTCACCCGTGAGTACCCGGTCGAGCGCATGCACCGTGACGCCGCGATCTACACGATCTTCGAGGGGACCAGCGAGATCCAGCGCCTGGTGATCGCGCGCACGCTCTCGGGCATGCCGATCCGCTAGTCGTACGCAGTCCGCCCGGCCTTAGAGCCTGGGAAGGGGCCGTCCTGCCGGGCAGGGCGGCCCCTTCGCGTGCTCAGCCGTGCACCGGGGCCCGCTCGTCGAGGAGCCCTTCGCCGCGCAGGTCGTCCCACACCCCGTCCGGGACCGGCGCCCCGAACGCCGCGACATTGCGCCGGACTTCGTCCGCGGTCCGCATCCCGACCACGATCCCGGCGACGGCCGGATGCCGCAGCGGGAACGCCATCGCCACCTGGGGCAGTGTCACCCCGTGCGCCTCGCAGGCGTCGGCGAGGCGATGGGCGCGGCGCACCAGCTCCGGGCCGGCGGGTGCGTAGTCGAAGGGGGCGTCCTTCGCGGGCCGGTCCGTGGCGAGCAGCCCGGAGTTGAAGACGGACGCCGCGAGCACCGACACCCCGCGGTCCGTGCACGCGGGCAGCAGCTCGTCGAGTGCGCTGTGGTCGAGGAGGGTGTAGCGGCCCGACAGCATCACCACGTCGACGTCCGACTCCTTGACCAGCGTGGCGAGTTGGCCGGGGTGGTACATGCCCGCGCCGATGGCGCCGACGACGCCCTCGGCCCGCAGTTCGGCCAACGCGGGGTGGCCCTCGCGCAGCGCGTCCTCGAAGTGGCGTTCCGCGTCGTGCAGGAGGAGCAGGTCGATGCGGTCGACGCCCATCCGGGTCAGGGAGTCCTCGACGCTGCGCCGGACGCCGTCGCGGCTGAAGTCCCAGACCCTGCGATGCGTCGCGGGCACCTCGAAGGACTCGTCCCTGCGGCCCTGCGGGTCCTGCGGGACCAGGAGCCGGCCGACCTTCGTGGAGAGCGTGAAGTCCGCCCGGGCCTTGCCGCTCAGGAGCTCGCCGGTGCGGCGTTCGGAGTGGCCTATGCCGTAGTGCGGCGAGGTGTCGAAGTAGCGGATGCCGCTCTCCCAGGCCGCGTCGAGCGCGCCGGCCGCGGTGGCGTCGTCGAGCGGTGCGAAGAGCCCGCCGAGCGGGCCGCCGCCGAAGCCGAGCTCGGTGACCTGGACCGTGCTCCGCCCGAGCTGGTTCGACCTCATCCTGCATCTCCCTTGATGGGTGCCGTGTGGAATGCGGTGCGGGGGCCATGGTGCCTTGGAGCCGGGCGCTGATCCAAGGATTTACCTGGGTGGGTAGAGCCTCAACAGGCCTGTGCAGATTGGGTGTTGCTGTGTACGCGGCCGCTGTTCGCTCGCTTCGGGCGGCAGTACGTTGACCTGCGTCAGGAGGTGGCCGATGCCCAGGCGCGACGACGACGCGGTGGCCCGGCTCACCGTCCGGCTCGACGGCGCAACGCTCTGGCAGGACCGGCCCGCGTACGCCGAACTCGTCCACCGCGCCCTGCGCGCGGGTCTGGCCGGGGCCAGTGTCTTCCACGACTTCGAGGGCTCCGGGCCCGGCGGCGGCCTCCACCATGCGGACTCCGCACACTTCGCCCCGCGGGGGCCGTGCTCCGTCCTGATCGTCGACGGTGAGCAGCAGCTGCGCGAGTTCCTGGGGACCGTGCAGGACGTCCTCGAGCATGCGCGGGCCGCGGTGTCCATCGATGTCGTACGCCACCACAGCACGGCCCGTGGACGCCCTTGAGGCCGGTCAACTCGGCTGCTGTACAGCCCTGATGGCCCTATTTGGGATGGCCTGATTGCGCGAAGAAGGCCTGTGCCACCGCCGCGTGCACCGCCGCCCCCGTCGCCAGGGCGTCCTCGTCGAAGACGACCCGGTTGGAGTGGAGGTCCGGGGTCTGCTCCGGAGTCCGGCCCGGTGGCCGTGCGCCGAGGAACGCCATGGTGCCGGGGACGCGTTCGAGGACGTAGCTGAAGTCCTCGGCGCCCATCACCGGATCGGCCACGTGATGGACGCGCTCCGCGCCGAGCAGGGCGGTCGCGGTCTCGGTGGCGAGCGTCGTGAAGCCCGCGTCGTTGACTAGCGGGGGATAGCCCTCGGTCAGGTCGATGTCGACCGTGGCGCCGTGCGCCGCGGCGATGTGCTCGGCGAGCCGGGCGATGCGCCCGCGCACGGTGCTGCGCGTGTCCGGGGTCAACGTGCGCAGGGTGCCCAGGAGTTCGGCGGTCTCGGGGATGATGTTGGTCGTGGTGCCGGCCTGGATCCGGGTGATCGTGAGCACCGCCGGATCGAAGACGCTCACCGTACGCGTGATCATCGTCTGCAGGGCCTGCACGATCTCGCAGGCGACCGGTATCGGGTCGAGGGCCAGGTGCGGTGCGGAGGCGTGCCCGCCACCGCCGTGCACGGTGAGGCGCACCAGGTCGGCCGACGCGAGGGCCGGGCCCGGCCGCAGACCGAGGGTGCCGCTGTCCTGCCGCGAACTGATGTGCAGGGCGAACGCCCCGTCCACAGCGGCCGGTTCGTCACCCAGTACGCCCTCGTCGATCATGTGCCGGGCCCCGCCCCCGCTCTCCTCGCCGGGCTGGAACATGAACACGACGCGCCCCGCGAGCCGCTCCCGCCGGGCCGCGAGCAGCCGGGCGGCACCGACGAGCATGGCGGTGTGCGCGTCATGCCCGCAGGCGTGCATGGCACCGGGCACCTCCGAGCTGAACTCCAGGCCGGTGTCCTCGTGTTGGGGCAGCGCGTCCATGTCGGCGCGCAGCAGGATCGTCCGCCCCGGGCGGGCACCGTCGAGGACGGCGGTGACGGATGTCAGGCCCTTGCCCTTACTGATCGCGAGCGGCAGCCCTTCGAGGGCGTCCAGCACGGTTCGCTGCGTCCGTGGCAGGTGCAGGCCCAGCTCGGGGGCCCGGTGCAGGGTGCGGCGGACGGCGACGATGCCCGGCAGCAGGCCTCGGGCGTCGGCGAGCAGGTCGTCCTGCTCCGGGGCGGGGGTGTCTGGGGTGGTCGCGGGGATGCCTGGGGTGGTCACCGTACGGCCTCCGGGGTCGGGTCGCGGCGGGCGGCGCGGACGACGCCACGGTGACAGAGAACCGGCCCCACCACCATGGCGCCGCCCGGTCCGCCCGGTCCGCCCGGTCCGCCCCCGCCTCCCGGCACGGCTCAGGGCAGCAGTGCGTGCTCGGTGAACCGGCCGCAGGCCCGGAACCCCAGGCGCTCGTAGACGGGTTCGCCGTCCGCCGAGGCCTGCAGCACCGCCGTACGCACACCCAGCTCCCGCGCCGTGTGCAGCGCGGCCAGGGTCAGGGCGCCGCCGTAGCCGCGCCGGCGCTGTCCGGCGAGGGTGCAGATGTTGTAGATCCCCGCGACGCCCGCGGAGACGAACACCTCCGCGGTGGCCACCGGGCGCCGCCCGACGTACCCCACGAGGTGGCGGGCCGCGCACCCGGCGGCCAGCGCCCCCTCGGAGGCGTACGCGAAGAAGCGCCGGACGGTGGCCGCGGGCGGGTCCCAGTTGGCGGACAACACAGCGGCGTAGTCGGCGAGTTGATCCAGTGAGCGCACCCTCTCGATGCTCAGACCCTCGACGTCGGGGCGCGGCGGGACGGCGTCGTCCGCCAGCTCGGCCCACATCGCCGTCTCGTGCTCGGACGCCGGGAGTCCGGCGTCCGCCAGCCGGGCGGACAGGTCCGCCAGGGCCGAGGCGGGGCCCACCCACCAGGAGAAGGGCCGACCGGTGGCGCGCACCCGACGCACGGTCTCGTCGATCCGCGCCCCTGCCATGTCCGGCGCGAACCGGGCGGCCGCGACGACATTGAACGTGTCGTCGGCGAGCCCGCTGTCGGCGATCAGCAGGTCATCGCCCCGGTCGACGCGCGCGCCCGGCAGCCGCTCGTGCAGATGGCAGGCGTGGTGGGCGAGGTTCTGCTCCATGGCGGCCAGCAGTGATTGCATGGACCGATCACATCACGAGGCACACTGGAAACGGCCGAACGCAGAACGCCGGACCGCCCGACCGAGGAGAGTTGATGAGCCTGTACGACATCGAGCTGCGCACCCTGGACGGCGAGCCCACGTCGCTCGCCGCCTACAAGGGCAAGGCGGTGCTCGTGGTGAACGTGGCCTCCAAGTGCGGTCTCACCCCGCAGTACGCGGGCCTGGAGCGCCTGCAACAGCAGTACGCCGAGCGCGGGTTCACCGTGCTCGGGGTGCCCTGCAACCAGTTCGGCGGGCAGGAGCCCGGCAGCGCCGAGGAGATCGCCACCTTCTGCTCTGCGACGTACGGCGCGACCTTCCCCATGCTGGAGAAGTCCGACGTCAACGGCGCCGGACGGCACCCGCTGTACGCCGCGCTGACGCAGCAGGCGGACGCGGAGGGCGAGGCCGGGGACATCCAGTGGAACTTCGAGAAGTTCCTGCTCACCCCCGCCGGTGAGGTCGCGGGCCGCTTCCGGCCGCGCACCGAGCCCGAGGCCGCCGAGCTGGTGGCCGCGATCGAGGAGAACCTGCCCGCCTGACGGAACTGCGGCACCAGCAACGGAACTGCAGCACCGGAACCGTCGTCTTCCCGGTCTGAGATGATCACGAGATTCGTACGTGCTCAAGGGTAGGGAAAATGACTGTTCTGGTGCTGTTTGCCGTCCTGGCCCTCACCGTCGCCGGCTGTGTCTGCGTGCTCTGGGCGAAGCGCGGGGGCCCTCGCTGGGTCCGTCTGGTCGCGGCCGGGACGCTCGGTGTGGCCTCGGTCGTGACGCACGTCGCGGGCGCGCTGGCGAGCAGCTCCCGCAAGAGCCGGAGCAGCAGCGGGAGCGCCGACGGCGGCGAGTAGGAGCCGGCCCGGCGACGCTCGCGGTGGCCACACCGGAGGTGTGCGGTGCGGGGGATACGCTCGCCCTGGTGGCGGGCCGACCGTGCCCGCAGGGCGAGAGGAACAGGACGAGCCGATGACGGATTTCAGCGCACTGGACGCGCTGCTGGCCTCGGTGTCCAAGGAGGAGCCGCTGCCTCCCGCCGAGGAGCGGCGCTCACTGCGTCTCGAAGCGGGGCTTTCCCAGGCCCAGTTGGCGCAGGTGCTCGGCGTGAACGCGAAGACCCTGGCGGGCTGGGAGTCGGGGCGCGAGCCCAGCGGTGAGGTGCGTACCAAGTACGCGTACCTGCTGGACGGACTGCGCGCGAAGCTGCGGCCGGAGGCGCCGGACAGCGCGGAAGGCGAAGCGGAAGAGGAAGCGGAAGCCGAAGTCGGCGGGCGGGCGGGCCAGGGCGCCGTACCGGGACCGGCCCCCGAGGGTGCGGCAGCGGCGGCGCCGTGCGTGCTGTGCGGGGAACCAGCCGTGGACCAGGTCGAGGGGTTCCCCCAGCATCTGACGTCCGACGAGTGCGCCGCCGCATCGGGCATCGCACCTGCTGGTGCTGGTGCTGGTGCTGGTGCTGGTGCTGGTGCGGGAGCTGGAGCCGGTGCTGAGCATGTCGCCGCCACGCCCGAACCCCCGAAGCAGCCCGCCCAGGCCTCGGCGGCCAGCCCGCCCCCCTCCCGCAAACGCCCCGACCAGCCCGCCCCGACCCCCTCCCGCCGCGCCTTCCAGGCCTCCTCCGACATGCCCGACCTGATCGGCGAGGCGGTCGAAGCGGCCCTGGCCAAGCACGAGGGCGAGGTGGAGGCGGCCACCGCCGCCCTGGTCAAGCGGGCGATCCCGGACGCGATGATCCTGCTCGACGCCTGCCGCAAGGGCGCCCGCTACGACATCATCGCCCACCCCCCGATGCCGGACATCGTGCGCAAGAAGTCCGCCAAGGGCCCGGACGAGATCTGGGAGGCCCGGCCCAAGTGGACCCGGCCCGAACTCCCGCCCGGCGCCCACGAGATCACCGCCCTGGACATCAACGGCGCCTACCTGTCGGCCCTCAAGACCCACCTGCCGCTCGGCGCCCTGGAGCACACGGTCGGCAACCAATTCGACCGCCGCCGCGCCGGCCTCCACCTGATCACGCCGCCCGACTGGGACCACGACGCGATCCTGCCCAACCCGATCGGCGCCCGCGACGAGCCGGGCCCGCTGTGGGTCACCGAGCCCACGTTGCGACTGCTGCAGCGCCTGGCCACGGCGAAGTACGGGCTGTGCGATGCGCCCGTGATCCACGAGTCGTACACCTCGGGCTCCACCGAGGGCCTGCTCGAGAAGTTCCGCATGACGCTGCGCGACGCCCGCGAGGGCGCCCTCGCCGAGGGCGACGACGTCACGCTGGAGTACGTGAAGGCGATGTACTCGAAGTTCGTCTCCACGATGGGGGAGTCGAACTACAACCGTGAGCTGTACCGGCCGGACTGGATGCACATCATCCGCTCCCAGGCGTTCGCCAACCTCTGGATGAAGGCGTACAAGGCATACGACGAGGGCCTCACGGTCGTACGCGCCATGGGCACCGACGAGTTGCACGTCATCGGCGACTGGCGGGCCGTGTTCCCGGAGGGCCGGGGCGTCACCGAGGTGAAGGTGAAGGACGTCTACGCCGCGGACACGGCAGGGACGGGATCCACCGCGGACGCCGAAGCGGCGGCCGGCCAGCCCTGACCGCTAGCCGCGGAACTGCCGGTACGTCAACTGCTTGACGCGCCGCAGGAACGGCATCGTGTCGACGTGCTCGACCCCTTCGAGCATCCCGAGCCGCTCGCTCAGATACTCGTACAGGTGCGCGGAGTCCCGGGTGACCACGACCGCCATCAGGTTGGACGGGCCCGTGGTCGCCGCGGCGTAGGCGATCTCCTCGTGCCGGGCGAGCGCCTCGCCCACCGTGTTCAGGAAGCGCGGCGCGGCGGTGATGCTCAGCATCGCGGAGGTGCGGAAGCCGAAGTACTCGGTATTGAACTCGACATCGATGAAGATCGCGCCCGAGCCGATCAGTTGGGCGAGCCGGCGCTTGACCGCCGACTCGGAGCGGCCCGTCGCCTTCTGCAACTCCGGATACGTGGCCCGCCCGTCCTCCTCCAGCGCGGCGACCAGCGACTCGTCCTGCGCGGCGATCACCGCGGGCCCTGCCTGAGGATGCGGCCCGGGGGAGAGCTCGGCGGCCTCGTCCTTGGTGAGGGCACCGGTCTTCGCCAACCAGCCGGACGGGCCGCCGTAGAAGCGGTGCAGCATCTGGTGGGCGCGGATCTCGACGATGTGCGGGGTACGCGGCAGCTTGCCCAGGAGCAGCTCGTCGGTGTCGTCCCGGCTTCGGGCCCGGGTGGTGCAGACCACCTCCGTGCCGCCCGAAGTCAGCCCGATCCAGGTCGTGTCGGGCCGCCGCGCCAGTGCCTCGGCGATCGTCGTCGAGCCTTCCGGGGTGCAGCGCAGCCGCAGCATCCAGTACTCGTTGCCGGGTCGCGCGGAGGCGCAGCGCACGGCCACCACCCGCAGCCCGGCCTCGCTCCGCAGCTTGCGAAAGCGCCGCGCGACGGTCTGGTCGGAGACACCGAGCACACCGGCGATCTTGCTGAAGGAGGCACGGGCATCGACCTCCAGGGCGTGCAGCAGCCTCAGGTCGAGGTCATCGAATCCGTTGGATTCCACGCCGTGGACCACCTCTCATGTCGGATTCCGTCGCTGGGGCGCTGCTGGCTGGGGAGAAGGGTCGTACGCATTCGATCGTACGGGAGTGGTCGGGCGGGCCTCGGTGGCCGGACTTCGGTGGCCGGGCCTCGGCGGGCGGCCGGGCCGTACCGACCGACGTATCGCCTTACCGACCGAGACATACGTGTCGCCGTACAGGGAGAAGACAATGCGCAAGTGGGGGCCGCTCACCGCGGTTTGCCTGGGGACATTCATGCTGCTGCTGGATGTCACGATCGTCATCGTGGCGTTGCCGGACATGGCGCACGCGCTCGGCGCGTCGCTGTCCGAGCTGCAATGGGTCATCGACGTCTATGCGCTGGCGCTTGCCGCGCTGCTGCTCGGGACCGGCGCGGCCGCCGATCTGCTGGGGCGGCGCCGGCTGCATGTGGCCGGGGTCGCGCTGTTCGCGGCGGCCTCGCTGGCGTGCGGGCTCGCCTCGTCGCCCGAGGCCCTGGTGGCCGCCCGCGCGGTCCAAGGCCTGGGCGCGGCCGGGATGTTCGCGACGACGCTGCCGCTGCTCGGCTCGGTCTACCAGGGCAAGGACCGCTCGGTGGCGCTCGGCCTGTGGGGTGCGGTCAGCGGAGCCGCAGCCGCGCTCGGCCCGGTGGTCGGCGGGCTGCTCGCCGAGGGGCCCGGCTGGCGGTGGATCTTCTTCGTCAATCTGCCGGTGAGCGTGGCCGCGATCTGGCTGACCCGGCGCACCGTGCCCGAGTCGCGGGCGCCGCGCGGCGGCCGGATCGACTGGGCGGGCACCGTGGCCTTCGCGGGCTTCGCGGGCCTGACCACGTACGCCGTGGTGCGGGCGGGCAGTGCCGGCTGGACCTCGACGCGCACCCTGACCACCTTCGCGCTCGCCGCCCTCGCGCTGCTCTGCTTCGTGCTCGTGGAGCGCCGGGCGGCCCAGCCGCTGATCGACCTTTCGCTGTTCCGTACGCCCGCCTTCGTGGGCGTGATGGCGGCCGCGCTCGCCTACAACGCCTCCGCCTTCGCCGTGCTGCCGTACACCTCGGTGTGGCTGCAGACGGTGCTCGGGATGAGCCCGGTGCACGGCGGCCTCGCGGTGCTTCCGCTGGCCGCAACGGCCTTTGTGGCGTCGGCAGTTGGTGGTCGACTGCTGCACGGCGTGCAGCCGCGCCTGAGCATCGGGGGCGGTCTGGCCCTGATCGGCGCGGGCACCCTCGCTCAGGGCGTCCTCGGTGCGGGCTCCTCGTGGACCGCGCTGCTGCCGGGCCTGGTGCTCGCGGGCGTCGGCATCGGACTGGTCGCCCCGGCCCTCGCGGGCGCCGCGCTGTCCTCGGTGCCGGCCGAGCGGGCGGGGATGGCGGGCGGCGCGATGAACACCTTCCGCCAGCTCGGCTATGCCTTCGGCGTCGCGATCTTCGGCTCGGTCCTGACCGCCCGGATGCAGGACAGCCTCACCCAGGGCCAGGCCCACGCCCTCGCGGGCGGCGGCGCCGGTGAGCTGCGGCGGGCGGGCGTCCCCGAAGACGCCCTGCGCGGCGCCTTCGCCTCCGGGCTGAACGGGGCCGCGCTCCTGGCAGGCGTGATCGGCCTGCTCGCCGCGGTGGCGGTGCTCATCCTGGTACGTCCCCGGCGCGCGGCCGAGCAGGCGAGCGAGGTGGCACGGCCCGAGGCGGCGGCGGCCACGCGATAGCGGCGCCCACGCGCCGACGGCCCCGGGCCGTGCGGGCTCAGTCGAGTTCGCGCGGCCCGTACAGCGCGGCAGAGGCCCCGGTCTGCAGCGCCCAGTAGCGGTCACCGAACGACCAATGCCACCACTCGGTCGGATAGTTGACCAATCCCGCCGAGTGCAGTGCGGCCCCCAGGATCTCCCGGTTGGCCCGTGCCCGCGTGCTGATGTTGGTGGCGCCCGTGTACACGGCGCCGGCGCTCTCCTCCGGAGTGGCGTTCATCCGGGTGCCCAGGTCCAGTTCGCGTCCCTGTGCGTCGGCGAGCGTCAGGTCGACCGCCGCGCCGGCGCTGTGCGGGGCGATCTCGGGCGGCGACACATACCGGCTGGCCTGCGCGTGCACCTGCTCGCCGGGCCAGTCGGAGTGCTCGCCGCGCAGCGTGGCCGCGTACTCCTCGAAGTACCTGCGCTGCAGGGACAGCGGCCGGTAGCCCTCGACGAACAGCAGCCGCAGCCCGTCCGGCAGTTCCGCCTCGGCCTTCACGAGGCGGTCGAGGACACCCTCCCGCAGGAAGGCGAAGGAGCCCGCCTCGTCCGCGGGCTGACGGGTGTCGACGAGCAGCGACCCCTCGGCGCGCAGATCGACGAGGGGCTCGCCGCACTCCTGGACGGGCACGGCGGCGACCCGCGCGTCGGACATCAAGATGATCTCTGTCATGAGGCCATCATGCCCATGATCAGGAGACGACCGCCTGGCGCACGCTGAACGCGTCAAGGCGCAGCGTGCAGCGCGACACGTCGTCGGGGGTCAGGTTCAGGACCTCGTCGAGGGTGCGGCCGAGCGTCACGTGGATGCAGAAGGCGATGACGTACAGCTGCCCTTCGGTCTCCTCGTCCTGCAGCGCGAACAGCAAGTTGTAGTCGTACGACGTCTCCGCGGGCTCGGCGGTGTCCGCCGCGGGGCGCGGCAGGAAGTGCGGGGCACCCACCTGGTCGCCGAGGCCGAGGAAGGCGCCGCGCAGCGCCTCGTCGGCCTTGTCCCAGAACGCGGCGTTGGCGAACGGCTGGTTGAGGGCCTGGCGTACGGCCTCGGTCAGGGTGAGGACCATGACGTGCGGCCGCGCGGTCTCCTGCAGCCCGAAGCCGGGGATGATCCGGACGAGGGTGCCGTCCGGAACACCGGTCGCGGCGGCCTGTATCCGCCCGAACGCGAAGCCGTCCGCGGCGGCCGGCGCGATCGCCTCCTGGAAGTCGGCCTCGATCAGCCTGAGTTGGTCCGCGCACTGAGCGCCCACCTCGAAGACCGTCTTGAAGCCGGCCGTCGTCGCGGCTGCCTGGTCCACCACGCTTCCTCCTGCACACATCGCCGAGGACCGGTCCGCACGGCCGGCCCGCATGATCAATCCAAAGGCGCCAGTATGCCTTTCGCGGGCAGGACCGTTGATCTCGCCCGTATGGCGATACGGCCATGCTGGGCACCATGACCGAGACCCAGGGCTGGCGGGCGGACCGGATCGGCAGTGCGCTGCGGGGTGAGAACCCCCGTGTACTGAGGCGACTTGAGGCGGGATTCGCCGTGATCGGCGACGTACAGTTCCTGCCCGGCTATGCGCTGCTGCTCGCGGACGACCCGCGGGTGGAGCGCCTTTCGGACCTGCCGAGGGCCCGGCGCCTCGCGTTCCTGGCGGACTTGGACCGCCTCGGCGAGGCGGTGGAGCGCGCCTGCCGACGGCTCGATCCGGCGTTCCTGCGGGTGAACTTGGAGATCCTCGGCAACAGGGACGGGTTTCTGCACGCCCATGTGTGGCCGCGCTACGCCTGGGAGCCCGCCGACGTGGTGCGCGGGCCCGTGTGGTGGTACCCGCAAGAGCGCTGGTCCGACGAGGAGTTCGCGCTGGGCCCGCGCCACGACGATCTGCGGGACGCGATCGGCGCCGAGCTGGACGGGCTCGGCGCGATCAGAGGGTCCGGTGGGATCTGTGGGACCGGCGAGATCGGTGGGACCGGCGCCGGGGTCAGCGGGCGCTCGGCTGCGGAGTGAGCGGGGGCTGGGCCGGTGTCGCGTACGCCCCCGTCAACGCTTCCAGGCGCTTGATCTTGCGGCGCAGGATGTACAGCGGCACGACTCCGAACACCCCGAAGGACATGTCGATCACCGACCACCAGAAGGGGATGCCGCGGATCGGCCCGCAGATCAGGGCGAGCGGGATGATGCCCGCGCACGCGATCATCCCGAACTCGACGACCCAGATGTTGCGTACGGGGTCGCGGTAGGGGCCGTAGAACGCGACCGCGATGACGAGGTGGGCGAAGGCCAGCCAGTCCGTTCCGTACAGCAGGAAGGGGTAGTCGGCGTCGGCGCTGTCGAGACCGGCGCGCACCCGCTCGATCCAGGTCTGCAGCCCCGGCAGCTGGTCGCCGATTCCGGTGGCGTTCAACAGGTCCTCGGTCCAGTGCAGTTCATGGACCAGGGGAAACGCCGTCACTCCGCTCAGTGCCAGGCACACGACGAAGAAGACCAACCAGACGCGGATACGCCGCAGGAGGGCGCGTTGCTCGCTCATGAGCTGCACATTACCCCTGTCTTGAACGTGTTCAAAAGAGGGGTCGGGGTGTGACGTCCACCGTTCGTGCGGGGCGGAAAGCGCGGACACCCCAGCGGCCCATCGCTGGGGTGTCCGTACGCCTCGACCGGTCCTTGGGCCTCGTGCGGTCCCACTTGTCCAGAGTCCTCCCGTACGAGAGGGCCGGCCGGGGCGGTCTGTCGGGCCGCTATGCGGCCGCGCTGCCCGCCTCTTCGTCCTCGGGTTCGCGGCCCGGTGTGGGCAGGTCGAACTTGGTGATGACGAAGCGGAAGACGACGTAGTAGACGGCGGCGAAGCACAGGCCGATCGGGACGATCAGCCAGGGTTTGGTGGAGAGGCTCCAGCCGAGTACGTAGTCGATCGCGCCGGCCGAGAAGCCGAAGCCGGCATGGACCCCGAGGCCCCAGGTGATCGCCATCGACAGACCCATGAGGACCGCGTGGACGACGTACAGGGCGGGGGCGATGAACAGGAACGTGAACTCGATCGGTTCCGTGATGCCGGTGATGAACGAGGTGAGCGCGAGCGAGACCATCATGCCGAGCACGGCCTTGCGGCGGTGCGGCTTGGCGCAGTGCGCGATGGCGATGGCGGCCGCGGGCAGGCCGAACATCATGATCGGGAAGAAGCCCGACATGAACTGGCCCGCGGTGGGGTCACCGGCGAAGAAGCGCGGGATCTCGCCGTGCACGATCGAGCCGTCGCCCTTGGCGAACGAGCCGACCTGCTGCTGGAAGAACGTGTTGAGGAACTGGTGCATGCCCACCGGGATCAGACCGCGGTTGAACACGCCGTAGATGCCCGAACCCAGCGAGCCGAGGCCGATCAGCCACTCGCTGAACGAGCCGAGCGCGCTGCCGACAGGCCCCCAGGCCAGACCGAACAGGACGCCGAAACAGGTGCCGATGAAGGCCATGATGATCGGGACGAGCCGGCGGCCGTTGAAGAAGCCGAGCCAGTCGACCAGCTTGGTCTTGTGGAAGCGCTGCCACACGATCGCGCTGACCAGGCCTATCAGGATGCCGCCGAGCACGCCGGGATCCTGGGGCGTGCCCTTGGGCAGTGCCTCGGTGACCGAGCCGGCCACGGGGAACGCGGTGAGTACGTTCTTGTAGACGAGGAAGCCGACCAGCGCGGCGAGCGCGGTGGATCCGTCCGCCTTCTTCGCGTAGCCGATCGCCACACCCACGCAGAACAGCAACGGCAGGTTGGCGAAGACCGCGTCACCGGCCGTGGCGAACACGGTGGCGACCTTGCCCCAGTGCAGCCCGTTCTTGCCGAACACGTCGTCCTGGCCGAGCCGCAGCAGGATCGCCGCCGCGGGCAGCACGGCAACCGGCAGCTGCAGACTGCGACCGACCTTCTGCATGCCCTGCATCAATCCGGAGCCGCGCTTCTTCCTCGCGGGGGCGGGGGCGGGGGCGCCGGCTGTCGTGGCCGTACTCATTGACTTCCTCCTGGTGGCATGGGCGCCGCCAGGGGACTGAGGGGGTGGGCGGCGTCCGGGTCGGCCTGCACCAGATGTAGACCAGACCTGAACCAGATATACGCCAATAAGTCCGAGATGAGTAGGTGGGATGTCTGCTTTTGTTAGGTGGCGGGCCAATATGGGGCGAAGGTCCGTAGGTGGGAGTGTCGCAGAGGCTTCGATTGCCGGGTCGAAAGGCCTGGAGGCGGGCAGGGGCCGATACTGGACCAGCGCATTCCTCTTTGGCTTCTCTGGCTTCCTTGGCTTGGCCGGCTTCTTCGGATGGTGAGCAGATGACCGCGACCGGTTCGCCGGACCTGCCGCGTGTGGTGCGGGACGGCTCACGGCCCGTCCATGAGCAGGCCCGCGCCGCGGTGGCGGCCGCCATCGAAAGCGGCGACTTCGCCGCCGGGGCCCGGCTGCCCTCCGAGCGCTACCTGTGCGACCGGCTCGGCGTCAGCCGGGTCACCCTGCGCAAGGCCCTGCACGTCCTGGAGTCGGAGGGCGTCGTCACGTCGGCGGAACGCGCGGGATGGCATGTCGTGCCGGACCCGTCGACGCTGGGCTACCCCGCCGAGACGTTCGAGGGGATCTCCGGACACGCGAAGGCCCAGGGCCGCACCGCGACCGCCCGGGTGCTCCTGGCCCGACTGCGGCCCGCGTCCTTCGAGGAGGCCGAACGCCTGGCGATCCAGCCGGGCGCGGAGATCTTCGAACTCGACCGCGTCGTCAGCCTCGACGGCCTGGTGGTCAGCCGCAGCCACAGCCTGGTACCGGCCCGACTCGCCCCGGGCCTGGACGAGTTGGACTTCACCTCGGCCTCCCTCTTCCAGGCACTCGCGGAGCGCGGCGCCGCGCCACGGCATGCCCGGCACGCGGTGTACGCGGCGCTGGTCACGCCTGAGGACGCGGAGTTCCTCGAACTGGGGCAGGGGGCACCGGTGTTGCACACCGATACGTTGCATTCCGATGGGCGGGGGTGGCCCTGCGATCTGAACCGGGCGGTCTACCGTGCGGACCGGTTCCGTTTCCACGCGGAATTGCCGACTGCCGGCGGGCGGGGCCGGGCTTAGGCGTACCAACGGCTCGGCGGGTGCGGGGCGATGGTACGTGGTCTCGTCAGGAGGGGCTCAGGGTGCTGCACTTGCTGCCATGGATGCTGTCCTTGTTGCGCTGATCGCTGTCCTCGGGACCTTGGGCGGATCCATCGTCACAGGAGTCCTCCAGCGCCGGCACGCCGACCGTGCTGCCGCACTCGCACGCCAGGAGCATCATCGGCAAGAACAGAAGGAGGCCATCTGCGATCTTGCGGAGGCCCTGGTCGAGCTCCGCCGCCGACAGATATGGCGTTGGTCCACCAGACGTGACTACGGAACGGGTAATGACATCTATCGCGAGGCGAAGGACGCCTGCTTCGAAGCGCGCACCCTGAGCAGATCCCGCCTCCTGCGGCTCCGGCTCGCCGGTGTTCCCGACGCCGTCGTGCGCCTGGCAACGGATGCCTTCGAGGTCTCCATCGTCATCGAAGAGGCGTCCGACACAGGAGAGTTGCATCGGAGAGGGGAGGCCTCCCGAACCGCGATGGAGTCCTTTGTGGCCGCTGCGGCGCGGCATTGCGCCGCCATGTAGTCGGTTGTGGTTCGTGCTACAGGAGCCTCAGTCTGCGATGTCGACCCCATACCTCAGTCGGTGATGTCGACCCCGTATCCGCGCGCGAGGCCGTCGAGGCCGTGGTCGTAGCCCTGGCCCATGGCACGCAGGCGCCAGACCGGGCCTCTGCGGTAGATCTCGGCGAGGAGCATGGTGCGTTCGGTGGTCGCGGCGTCCAGGGTGGCCCGGGCGAGGGGGGATCCGCTGCTGCCGAGGGCCGCACCGATCTGGATCGCGCCCACCGTCCCGAACGTAGTGGCGCCGTCGATGGCCGCTGCCACGACGACCTTGCGGGTCGCGGGCGGCAGCGAGGCCAGAGCGATGGCGATGGTCTGTTCGGCGGGGCCCCCGGTGAGGAGGCGCACGGTTCCGTCAGGACTCTCCGGGGCGCTGTAGAAGGTGAAGTCCTCGTCGGCGGTGACCTGTTCGTCCTCGTCGAGGAGGAAGGAGACGACGTCGATCTCGCAGTCGGCCTGCGGAGCCCAGCTCGCGGTGACGTACCACTCGGGTGCGTGGGCGCCGTGCGGCAGGGGCAGGTCGATGACGCCGCCCCTCGGCATCACGTGCGGCTCGTTCGCCCGGACGGCCACGGCGTCCTGGTCGGCGGTGGTCGGAGACGTGAGCCAGTCCCGGTCGTGCACGGGGAGTTCAATGGCGGTGATGCGGTTCATGCGCCGGTCGTCCTCCCCGCGAGGCAGGAGCACGACATCGGTGACGCTGGCGGACAGGTTGATGGCTGCTGACCCGCCCAGTTCGACCACGCGGGTACGGGCCGCCACAGCATCGGCATGGACGCCGCCAAGCACCAGCACCCGATGCCCGGACAGGGGCTCGTCCGAGGCGGCGACCGCAGGCTCTGCCCGGCGCGGGGCGGGCAGGGGCACGACGGGCGCGGCCGTGGTCGGAGCGGCGACTGCCGGGGTGGGTGCGGCGGGTGCGCCGGATGCCGTGAGGGACGAGGGCCCGACGGGCCCGGCTCGCCCTTCGTCCGGTTCGATCGCCGGGGCGACCACGACGGCGGCTGTCGCTTCATGGGCCGTCCCGTCCTGCACGTCGGACAGCAGGCGCAGGAAGGTGTCCTCGTCGATGACCGGCACGCCTTCAGTCAGTGCGCGCCGCGCCTTCGCCGAACCGGATGCCGGCGCGTTGGTGACCAGCGCGCTGGTGTACCGGCTGACGGAGGTCATCATGTTCAGCCCGGCGGCGACGCCTCGCCCTGTCAGCTCCGCCCGGGCGAGGGCGGTATCTCCGGTGATCGCGATCTTCATGCCCTGCCGCAGCGGTCCACCAGGAGTCAACCGTCCCGGATTGCGGTAGGCGCAGGGCGTCTTGGGCGGCTGCGGCGTGAACGCGGACTCTGCCCGCGGCGGGCAGCTCACCAGGGGCAGCGGCAGATCGAGCCGCGCCGCCGCGCGCAGCGATGCCCGCAGGATCCCGGCCAGCACCCGGGTGTCGTCCAGCGCATCGTGCGCCCGCTGCTGCGGTATGCCGTAGTGGGCGGCCAGCGTCCCCAGCTTCATGTCACGTGTGGGCGGATCCACCTGACGGTTCAGGGCCAGGGTGCACAGCCGCTGCGACACCGGCAGCCACCTCCGCGCACGGGCGAACTCGTGGGCCAGGAACTCGTAGTCGAACTGGGCGTTGTGGGCGACCAGGACCCGGTCCTGGAGCATCTCCGAGATCCGCCCGGCGACCTGGTCGAAGGTCGGCGCGCCCCGCAGCCTCTCGACGGTCAGCCCGTGCACCTCCACCGGCCCCGGATCGCATCCCGGGTTGAGCAGCGTGGAGAACTCCCCGGTCTGCCGGCCGTCCGGCCCGATCGTGACCACCGCGACGGACAGCACCCGGTCCCGCCGCGGCATCAGCCCGGAGGTCTCCACATCGACCAATGCCCAATCGCGGGCGTAGTCACCCGTGGCGGGCATGTCGAAGGAGGCGGAGGCGAGGCTCATGGTGTCAAGAATGGTCCGCTATGAGGGCCTGCTTCAAGCTGTATGCCGATTTGACCTGACACTGTCACCGCCAACTCGCCCCGCATGAGCGGCCGGCGCGGTATCGGGGATCGGGGATCGGGATCCGGGGGGGGGAGCCTTCCAGGCCGCACAAGCTCAGCCGGAGCCGGAACTCGTGACGGTCAGGACATCGACCATACGTCGAAGCCTGGCGCACGCACGTGCCGCTTCGGCCCCTGGAACCTGCACCTCCACGACGGCCCATGCGGCCTCCGAACCCGCGTACGTCAGCGCCATGACAGGCACGCTGCGCAGCGTGGCGGCAATCCTGCCGAGCGCTGCTCGACTGTCCCGGAGCGTCACGGTGAGCGTGCAGGTCGCCTGCTGTGCGAGCGGCGCCGGAGGGAGCGCTGAGACATCAGGGAGCACGGCCGCATCGAGCCCGCCGGCCCCGCGTCGAGTGCTCAACAACCCATATGTGAGGGCCTGCTTGAGGGCGTCGCACGACGCGGCGAGCAGGTCGTGCGAGGCGCCTTCCGCCTGCCATACGCGCCGCCCGTCGCTGAAACCGGCCCGGACACCGGTCTTCGCCGCGGTGCCGCCACCGCCACTGCCCTCCACGATGCGGACGTCGTAGTCGACCAACTCGAAGCGTGACACCTCGGGATACGCGGGTTGCAACGCCCGGCGCAGCGCGTGCTCGAGGGCGTTGACCGGGCCGTTGCCCTCCGCGGTGGCCATGGCGCGCTTGCCCCGGGCCTGGAGCTTCACCGTCGCCTCGGCGCATCCCGAGGTGTCAGGGCCGTCTTCCGTGATGACCCGCCAGGACAGCAGCTCGAAGAGGGCGCCTTGGCGGCCCGTGGCGTGAACGGCGTTGTCTGTCATGGGTGATGCTTCCTGTCCTGTCCAGGTCGCCGACCGTACGACGAAAACAAAAAGACCCCTCGCGGAATGCGAGAGGTCTGCGTGCGGGCGGTGGGCCGCCTGGGAGGGGTCGCCTCCAGGTCACCTCGGTGCCGGCACGCTGCCGCTAATAATGAGCCGACGCTGCATGGCGCGGATGTTGGCACGGTGTCAGGGCCAGGGCAACGCCGTCTCACACTGCGGACACGATGTCCAGGCCGGGTGATGCCCCCCTGATTCGTCATCCCGGACGAATTCGCCCCGCCCACCTTGTCGCCCACGACGAAGCTGGTGCCGGAGTGCCTGCCCTACCTTCCAGACATGAGCGGTTCGGTGTCCGAAGTGGGGAGTGAGCATGTGGGGGTTGCGCGCCGAAACGACGCCGGACTCGACGCATCAGTAAGGAGACCGCACACCGTGACCACCCGACGCCTGGGCATCGACGACCTGTACGCCCTCGACCTGCCGGAACAGCCGTCCCTGTCCCCGGACGGCACGCGCATCGTGTACGTGCTGCGCAGCGCCGACCGCGAAGACGACCGGGACCACTGCGCGTTGTGGACGGTGCCGACCGGCGGGGGAGCGGCCCGCCCCCTCACCCGAGGCACCGCCGACACCGCGCCGGCCTGGTCGCCGGACGGCCGGTGGACCGCGTTCCTGAGGGGACGGGGCGACGACGGCCCGGCCCAGCTGTGGCTGCTGCCCGCCGACGGCGGTGAGCCGGAGCAGGTGACGAGCCTGCCGCTGGGTGCCGGGGCGCCGGTGTGGAGCCCGGACGGCGCCGCGATCGCCTTCACGGCACCGGTCGACGACGAAGCCCCGGTCGAAGGCGCTGCCCAGGCCGCCGCAGACGCGCCGGTCGTCGCCGACCGTCTGGGCTACAAGGCCGACGGCTCAGGCCTGTTGCGTGCCGTACGCAGCCATCTGCACGTCCTCGACGTCGCCGCCCGCACCGTCCGCCGCATCACCCGCGGCGACTGGCAGGCCGGCGCCCCCGCCTGGTCGCCCGACGGACGCAGCCTGGCGTTCACCGCGGCACGCGACGAAGACGCCGATCTGACCTTGCGCTCGGCCGCGTACGTGGTCGACGTCGCGAGCCCGGGGGCCGAGCCGCGACGCGTCGGCACCGGCGAGGGCATGGCGTACGCCGTGAGTTGGACCGGCGACGGCGGCGCGCTGCTTGTCGTCGGCCGTGCCGACACCGAGGTGGGGCATGCGGGCCTGCTGCGCACCCCGCTCGACGGCGGACCGGCCGTCGATCTCGCCGCCGCACTCGACCGCAATGTGATGCCGGGCGGCCTCGGCTACCCGGGCGCCCTGCCCCGGGCGACCGCCGACGGCACGGTGCTGTTCTGCGTCCGCGACCGCGGCTGTACGCACCTGTACGCGACGCAGGACGGGGACGGTGCTCCTCGTCCGCTGGCCGCCGGCGCCGGGCGTGTGGTCTCCGGGCTCTCCGTGTCCGGCCGGACCGCCGCGCTCGTGCTGGCCACGCCCGGCTCGTACGGCGAAATAGCCACCGTGGACCTCGCGACCGGCACCGAGCAGGTGCACACCGCGCACGGCGGACGGCTGTCGGACGTGGAGCTCTTCGCGCACGAGGAGCGGGAGTTCACGATCTCGGACGGTACGACAGTGCAGGGGTGGCTGCTGCGCGATCCGGCTCGTACGGGTTATCCCGCGCCGCTCCTTCTCGACATTCACGGCGGACCCCACAACGCCTGGAACGCCGCCGCCGACTCCATCCACCTTTACCACCAGGTGCTGGCCGCACGCGGCTGGTCGGTGCTGCTGCTCAACCCCCGCGGCAGCGACGGCTACGGCGAGGAGTTCTTCACGGCCGCCGTGGGCGCCTGGGGGACAGCCGATGCCCCTGATCTCCTTGAGCCGCTGGACGCGCTGGTGGCCGAGGGAATCGCCGATCCGCAACGGCTCGCGGTCGCCGGATACAGCTACGGCGGCTTCATGACCTGCTACCTCACCAGCCGCGACAACCGTTTCGCGGCGGCCGTCGCCGGGGGCGTCGTCAGCGATCTGACCAGCATGTGCGGCACCTCCGACGAGGCCCACGCGCTGGCCGTCGCCGAACTCGGCGGCCTCCCCTGGGAGAAGTGGGAACGCTACGCCGCACTCTCCCCGTACAGCCAGGTGGACCAGGTCCGCACCCCGACGCTGATCCTGCACGGCGCCGCCGACGACCTCTGCCCCGCGGGACAGGCCGAGCAGTGGTTCACCGCACTGCGCCAACGCGGCGTCCCCACCCGCCTGGTGCTCTACCCGGGCGGCTCGCACCTGTTCCTCCTCAACGGTCCGCCCTCCCACCGCATCGACCTCAACCGCCGCATCACGGACTGGGTCGAGCAGTACGCCGGTGAACCCGGGCCCGCCCCGTCGGACACCGCGCACTGGCAACGAAGGCTCGCCCAACTCGCCGACCGGCACCGGGTGCCGGGCGCGGTCCTGGGCATCTCGCGCGGCGACGAGACCGTTCTTGCCGCGCACGGGGTGCTGAACAAGGACACCGGCGTCGAGACCACCGCCGACTCGCTCTTCCAGATCGGTTCGATCACCAAGGTGTGGACCGCGACGCTCGTGATGCAGCTCGTCGACGAGGGGCTCCTCGACCTCGACGCGCCGGTCGCCGACGTACTGCCGGGGCTGGAGCTCGCCGACGCGGCCACCGCGAAGCAGGTCACCGTACGCCACCTGCTCACGCACACCAGCGGGATCGACGGCGACATCTTCACCGACACCGGCCGCGGCGACGACTGCCTGGAACGCTACGTCGACCAGCTCGGCCGGGCCGCGCAGAACCATCCGCTGGGCGCCACGTTCTCGTACTGCAACTCCGGCTACGTGCTCCTCGGCCGGATCGTCGAGAAGCTCACCGGCCTGAGCTGGGACCGCGCCCTGCAGGAGCGGCTGAGCAAGCCACTGGGCCTTGCGCACACCACCACTCTGCCGGAGGAGGCGCTGCGCTTCCGCGCCGCGATGGGGCACGACGCGCAGGGCGACGCCGACCCGCGGCCGGTCCCGGCCTGGGGCCTGCCGCGCTCCGCCGGACCCGCGGGCCTGATCACCGCCTCGGCGGCCGACGTGCTGACGTTCGCCCGGATGCATCTGGCCGGTGGCCAGGGCGTGTTGTCGCAGTCCGGCACCGAGGCGATGACCCGCCGGGAGGTGGACCTGCCGGACGCCCACACCCTCGGCGACTCCTGGGGACTCGGCTGGATCCGCTTCGACTGGGACGGCCACCGCCTCATCGGCCACGACGGCAACACCCTGGGCCAGTCCGCGTTCCTGCGCCTGCTGCCCGACCAGGACCTGGCGGTCGTGCTCCTCACCAACGGCGGCGCCACCCACGACCTGTACCTGGAACTCTTCCGCGAGATCTTCGCGGACCTCGCCGGAGTCGACATGCCGCCCCCGCTGGAGCCGCCCGCAGAACCGGTAGAGGTGGACGTGGAGCGGCACTTGGGCCACTACGAGCGGGCCGGCACCCGCATCGACATCCTGGCCGGCGCCGAGGGGCCCCGGCTGCGGCAGACCGTCACCGGGCCGCTCGCGCACCTGATGCCGGAGCCGGTCCAGGAGTTCGACCTGGTGCCCGTCGCCGACGGCCGGTTCGCGGTGCGCCCGCCGGGCACCCGCAGCTGGATTCCCGTCACCTTCTACGGCCTGCCGACCGGCGAGCGATATCTGCACCACGGCGTCCGCGCGACGCCGAAGGTCAACTGACGTGGGTCAACTGACGTGGGTCGAAGGCGAAATGACATGAGAGGTCTGCACGTGAAGGGTTCCTCGGTGGAGGACGTGGAGGGTCTGTCCGTGGCGCGGTTCGAGGCCGCGCTGCCCGCGATGACCGCCGACATCGAGCGGCTCGTACGGGCCGAGTCGCCGTCGGCCGATCTCGACGCGGTGGCGGCGAGCGCGGCCGTGGTCGCGGCGATGGGCACCGCGCATCTCGGTGCGGCTCCGGAAGTGATCGTCCTCGACGGCCGTACGCATCTGCGGTGGCGCCTCGGTGACGGCCCGCGGCGGGTCCTGGTGCTCGGGCACCACGACACGGTGTGGCCGCTCGGCTCGCTCGCGACGCATCCCTGCGCGGTGCGCGACGGTGTGCTGCGCGGGCCCGGCTGCTTCGACATGAAGACCGGACTCGTGATGGCGTTCCACGCCCTGGCGGCCCTCGGCGCGGTCGACGGGGTCAGCGTGCTCGTCACCGGCGACGAGGAGCTGGGCTCGCCGTCCTCGCGGGAGTTGATCGAGGCGGAGGCGGCCGGCTGCGTCGCCGCGCTGGTGCTGGAGGCGTCGGCGGACGGCGGCGCCCTGAAGACGGAACGCAAGGGCGTCTCGCGCTACGAGGTACGGGTGCGGGGACGGGCGGCGCACGCGGGCCTCGAACCGGAACGCGGGGTCAACGCCACCGTCGAGGCCGCCCACCAGATCCTCGCCGTCGCCGCGCTCGCCGACCCGGCCGCCGGCACCACGGTCACCCCCACCCTGCTCGGCGCCGGGACCACGACCAACACCGTTCCCGCGCAAGGACAGTTCGCCGTGGACGTACGCATCCGTGATGCCGCCGAGCAGGCACGGGTGGACGACGCCCTGCGCGCGCTGCGGCCGGCCGTGGAGGGTGCGGTGGTCGAGGTGACGGGCGGCCCCAACCGGCCGCCGCTGTCGGCGAGTTCCTCGGCGGCGCTCTTCGAGCGTGCACAGGAACTGGCCGGCCGGCTCGGCCTGCGGCCGCTGACCGCCGCCGCAGTGGGCGGCGCCTCCGACGGCAACTTCACCGCCGGTGTCGGCACCCCCACGCTCGACGGGCTCGGGGCGGTGGGCGGGGGCGCGCACGCGGACGACGAGCATGTCCTGCTTGCCGAACTGCCCGCTCGTACGGCCCTGTTGGCGGCACTCGTCGACGACCTCCTCGGCGGGTCCGCCCGATGACGGACACCCCGCTCGCCGTGCCCCGCCCCACGGACGACGCCGCCACGGCGGCAGCATCGGCCGCCCGCGCGGCGGGCTGCACTGTCCGCACCATCGCCGAACTCGCCGACCTCGACGCCGTATGCCGCCTCTTCGCCGGGATCTGGCAGCCGGGCGGCGAGAACCCCCTGGTGACGACCGAACTGCTGCGGGCGATGACCAAAGCCGGCAACTACGTCGCCGCCGCCTTCGACGACGACGAACTGGTCGGCGCCTGCATCGGCTTCTTCGGACCGCCGCCGCACGGGGCGCTGCACAGCCACATCGCGGGCGTCGCGGGCAAGACGCGCGGCCGCAGCGTTGGCTTCGCGCTCAAGGTGCACCAGCGCTCCTGGGCGCTGCGGCGCGGCACGACACAGGTGTCCTGGACCTTCGACCCGCTGGTGCGGCGCAACGCCTACTTCAACATCGGCAAGCTGGCCGCCGAACCCGCCGAGTACCTGCCCAACTTCTACGGCGTGATGAACGACGGCATCAACGGCGCCGACGACACCGACCGCCTCCTCGTCACCTGGCGACTCCCCGCCCCCGAGGTCGCCGCCGCCTGCCACGGGAGTCCCGCGCGGACGGTTGCCGCCCCCGGTGCCGCGGTCGCCCTGGGCGTCACGGCCGAGGGCAGGCCCGCACCGGGCCGCGCCGACGGATCGCGGGTCCTGGTGGCCGTGCCCCACGACATCGAGCAACTGCGGCGCAGCGATCCCGCGTGCGCGGCCGACTGGCGCTCCGCGCTGCGGGAGGCCCTGGGCGGGCTGCTCGCCGAGGGGTGGCGGGTGGCGGGATTCGACCGGGCCGGATGGTACGTCCTCGTACGAAAGGAAGAAGTCCAGTGAAGCTCACCGGAATCGAACTCCGCGAGATCCGGCTGCCGTTGGTGGCACCCTTCCGCACGTCCTTCGCCACCCAGACCGAACGCGCCGCGCTGCTGCTGCGCGCGGTGGGCACCGAATCCGAGGGCTGGGGCGAATGCGTGGCGATGGCCGACCCGCGCTACTCCTCCGAGTACGCCGCGGGCTGCGCCGACGTGCTGCGCCGCTTCCTCGTCCCGGCACTGGGCGCGTGCGAGCGCCTGGACGTGCACGCGGTGGCCCCGGCCCTCGCGCCGTTCCAGGGCCACCGGATGGCGAAGGCCGCGCTGGAGATGGCGGTGTGGGACGCCGAACTGCGGGCGCTGGGCGTGCCGTTGGCCCGTGAGCTCGGCGCGGTGCACGACCGCGTGCCGTGCGGGGTCTCGGTGGGGATCATGGACTCCCTGCCGGAACTGATCGACGCGGTGACCTCGTACGTCGAGGAGGGGTACCGGCGCATCAAGCTGAAGATCGAGCCCGGCTGGGACATCGAGCCGGTGCGGGCCGTGCGCGAGCACTTCGGGGACGACCTGCTGCTGCAGGTCGACGCCAACACCGCCTACACCCTTGCCGACGCACGGCACCTGGCCCGGCTTGACCCCTTCCGACTCCTGCTGATCGAACAGCCCTTGGAGGAAGAGGACATCCTGGGCCACGCCGAGCTGGCGAAGGTGATCGAGACGCCGGTGTGCCTCGACGAATCGATCACCTCGGCCCGGGCCGCCGCGGCCGCGATCACCCTGGGCGCGTGCAGCATCGTGAACATCAAGCCGGGGCGCGTCGGCGGCTATCTGGAGGCCCGCCGCATCCACGACGTCTGCGTCGCGCACGGTGTGCCGGTGTGGTGCGGCGGAATGCTGGAGACGGGCCTCGGCCGGGCCGCGAACGTCGCCCTGGCGGCGCTGCCGGGCTTCACCCTGCCCGGCGACACCTCCGCGTCCGGCCGCTACTTCCGTACCGACATCACCGAGCCGTTCGTCCTGGACGACGGGCATCTCGTGGTGCCGAGCGGGCCCGGGCTCGGGGTGGAACCCGTACCGGAGGTGCTCGAAGAGGTCACGGTGAGCACGGAATGGATCGCCCTGTGACGGGCGGCCGCCGCGTCCACGACTTCACCGCGGCGGACGCCCGGCACATCCCGTCCCCGTCGAACCCTTGTCCTGACCGACGAACCATGGCCACAATCCCGTCCTGGCCGACGAACCACGGCCGTGACAGCCGCACCTGAGGCCGGAGGGGAGCGTGCCACCGTGACCGAACGACCACGAGCGGGCCTCGGCCGCGTCCTGGACGATCTGGGCACCACCCTGCTCGACCTCGTCTGCGGCGACCCGGAGAAGGCGGACGCCATCGGCGGCGTCGTCATCCACGATCCGCTCGACGAGCCCGTCCTGCCCCGCCAGGCGCTCGTCCTCGGCGTCGGCGTGCACGACGGGGCCGAGACCGCCCGGCTGCTCACCGAGCTCGGCGCGGCCGGCGCCGCCGCCCTGGTGGTGCGCGCGCCCGCCCCCTGCGACGCGGCGGTCACGGCCGCCGCGCAGCGGGCCGGGGTCGCGCTCCTCGCCCTCACCCGTGGCGCGTCCTGGGCGCAACTCGCCTCTCTGCTGCGGTCGTTGCTCGCCGAGGGCGATGTCGGCGAGGTGGGCGCGCAGACCTTGGGCGGCATGCCGTCGGGCGACCTGTTCGCCCTGGCCAACGCGGTGGCCGCGCTCCTCGACGCACCGGTCACCATCGAGGACCGCAGTTCCCGCGTCCTCGCCTTCTCCGGCCGCCAGGACGAGGCCGACCCCTCCCGGGTGGAGACGATCCTCGGGCGCCAGGTGCCCGAGCGCCTGACCCGGATGCTGGAGGACCGCGGCGTCTTCCGGTCGCTGTACCGCAGCGATCAGCCCGTCGAGGTCGACCCTGTCGGGAGCGACGAGTTCAACCTGCCGCGGGTCGCCATCGCGGTGCGCGCCGGGGACGAGATCCTCGGCTCGATCTGGGCCGCCGTGCACGCGCCGCTGAGCGCGGAGCGCACCCAGGCGCTGTGCGACGCGGCGAAGCTGGTGGCGCTGCACATGCTCCGCCAGCGCGCGGGGGCGGACGTGGAGCGCAGGCTCCGCGCCGACCTGGTGGGCACCGTCCTCGAGGGCGGGCCGGGCGCGGCGGAGGCCCTGGACCGGCTCGGCCTGGCGGACCAGGCGGGCGTCGTCCTCGCCCTGGCCGCACCCGACCGCTCCCCGTCCCAGGAGCCCGCCTCGGCCGCCCTGCACGCGCGGCACACGGCCGAACGGCAGCGCCTGGCCGACGCGTTCGCCATGCACTTGAGTGCCGTCCACCCCCGCGCCGCCGCGGCACTCATCGGCGACGTGGCGTACGGCATCCTGCCCGTGGCCCGGCACCAGCACGACGCCGAGGAGCGGGCGGCGCGCGTCGGGGCCGACTTCCTCAAGCGCATCGGCGAACGCCGGAAGCCGCTGATCGGCATCGGCCCCGCCGCCCCGGACGGCACCGCTCTTGCGCGCTCCCGGGGCGGCGCCGACCGCGCGCTGCGGGTCCTGCGCGCCAAGGCGGGGACGCGCCACGTCGCCCGCATGGCCGACGTGCACGTCGAGGCACTGCTGCTCGAACTCGGCGACCTCGCCGCCCAGCGCGGCGACCGGCCGACCGGCCCGCTCGCCCGGCTGCTCGCCTACGACCGGGAGCACGACTCGTGCCTGGTCGAGACGGTACGCGCGTGGCTGAACGCGTTCGGCGACGTCGCGGCCGCCGCCACGGCGATGTACGTGCACCAGAACACGTTCCGCTACCGGCTGCGCCGGGTGACCGAGGTCGGCGACATCGACCTCTCCGACCCCGACGCCCGGTTCGCGCTGATGCTCCAGCTGCGGATGCTGCCCCGGCAGGAGAGCCCCGGCGCCACCGCGCCGCTCGCCGAGGACGCGTCGCCGGCCGCGCCGGCGTGATGCCGACGCGGCCGGAGCGGCCGGAGCGGCCACGACGTACCGCCAACTCCGGGTAGGCAGGCCGACGGGCACGGCCCGCAGCCCCGTGGTGGGGGGACAACGCGGGGGAGCGGCGCTCATCGGGCGCTACCGACGGGCCGTCGGCCCCGCGACCGCCACACCTCACCCCGCGACCGCCACACCTCACCCCGCGACCGCCACACCTCACCCCGAGACCGCCACACCTCACCCCGAGACCGCCCCTGCCTCTTCCTGGTCCCGCCCGCGCCTCTCGCCAATCCCGCCCACACCTCTCCCTGGTTCAGCCTTGGCCTCTCCCCGGTTCCGCCCCCGCCTCTCCGCAATCCCGCCTCGGCCTTTCCCTGGTTCCGCCCCGCCATCCCCGGTCCCGCCCGCCCCCCTCCCCGGCCCCGCCCGCGCCCATCCGGCGTAGCCCAGCGCGAGGTGCCGCGCCGCCCGCGTGACGGTGAAGGGGAGTCGGCACCGGCGACGGCTTCAGCCGAGCCGCGCGGCACTGCCGGCCGGCGACGCCCCAGACCCGGACGGACGGAGACAGCCACATGATCGAGGACGCCCCGGAACGGACCTGCCCGGCCACACCCCCCGTACGCGAGTGGCCCGCCCAGGACCTGACCGGCACCGACTTCGACCCGGTCCTGACCGAGCTCATGGAGCAGGGGCCGATGCACCGGATCCAGTTGCCGCACGGCGAGGGCTGGGCGTGGCTGGCGACCCGCTACGACGACGTACGGATGATCACGAACGACCCGCGCTTCACCCGGCACGAGATCACCGAACGGCAGATCACCCGGCTCGCCCCGCACTTCAAGCCCAAGCCGGGCTCGCTCGCCTTCGCCGACGGCTCCGACCACCACCGGCTGCGCCGCGTCGTGGCACCGGCCTTCACCGCGGCCGGCGTGGAGCGCTTCCGGGGCCGCGCCCAGGAGGTCCTGGACGGCCTGATGGACGCCCTCCTCGCGGAGGGACCGCCCGCCGACCTCACCACACGCGTCCTCGGACCGTTCCCCGTCGAGGTCGTCTGCGAGGTCATGGGCGTACCCGTCGCCGACCGGCCGCAGCTCAAGGAGTGGACCGACCAGATCGTCTTCCCGTCGCAGGACGCGCAGACCACGGGGCAGGTGAAGGACCGGCTGTACGGCTGGCTCGGCGAGGCGATCCGGGCCCGGCGCGGCAGCACCGGCGAGGACATCCTGTCGCTGCTCGGCGCGGGCGTGGCCCGCGGCGACCTCAGCGAGGACGAGGCGGTCGGCGTGGCCGGACCGCTGCAGATCGGCGGCGAGGCCGTCACCAACAACGTCGGCCAGATGCTCTACCTGCTCCTGACCCGCCCCCAGCTGCTCGAACGGCTCACCGCAGAGCCCGAGTTGCGGCCCCGGGCCCTCGACGAACTGCTGCGCTACATCCCGCACCGCAGCGCCGTCGGCCTCGCGCGCATCGCCACCGAGGACGTCGACCTGCGCGGCCACCGCATCACGGCGGGCGATCCGGTCTACGTCTCCTACCTCGCCGCCAACCGCGACCCGGAGGTCTTCCCCGACCCGGAGCACATCGACTTCGACCGGGCCCCCAACCCCCATGTGTCCTTCGGCTACGGCACCCACTACTGCGTCGGCGGCCTGCTCGCCCGCCTGGAGATCGACCTGCTCATGGACGCGGTCCTGGACCGGCTGCCGGGCCTGCGCCTCGCGGTGCCGGCCGAGCAAGTGCCGTGGCGGCGGCGGGCGTTGATCCGGGGTCCGCAGGCGCTGCAGGTCGGATGGGAATCAGGCGTCTGAGCGCGCGGCGTCGCTGTGGCGCGTCAAGCAGGCGCGCCTCGCACCTGCCTCCCTCGCACCTGCTCCCTCGCACCTGCCCCCTCGCGCATTCCCCTCGTGCGTCCCCGAAGCGGCTACGGCTGCTTCGGGGACGCCGCCGCGAGCGCGTCGACGCTGCCGGACATGACCGTGCGCAGATGCGCGGTGAGGTGGTCCAACGGCCAGTCCCACCAGGCGAGTTCGAGCAACCGCGCGATGTCCTCGTCGCTGTGGCGGCGGCGGATGAGCTTCGCCGGGTTGCCGCCGACGATGCCGTAGTCCGGAACGTCGTCGACGACCACGGAGCCGGACGCGATGACCGCACCGTGGCCGATGCGCACGCCGGGCATGACCATCGTCCGGTAGCCGAACCACACATCGTTGCCGACCACCGTGTCGCCCCGCCCGGGCAGGCCGGTGATGAGGTCGAAGTGCTCGGTCCACGAGCCGCCCATGATGGGGAAGGGGAACGTCGAGGGGCCGTCCATGCGGTGGTTGGCGCCGTTCATGATGAAGCGGACGCCCGTGCCGAGCGCGCAGAACTTCCCGATGACGAGCCGCTCGGGACCGTAGTGGTAGAGCACGTTGCGGGTCTCGAACGCGGTCGGGTCGTCCGGGTCGTCGTAGTACGAGAACTCCCCGACCTCGATCAACGGTGACTTGACCAGCGGCCGCAGCAGCACCACGCGCGACTGGTCGGGCATCGGGTGCAGCACGTTCGGGTCGGCGGGCGGGCCGGGCAGAGCGGGCATGGTGCTTCGACTCCCTTGCTGGATGCGGACGGACTTGCCGGGTGCGGACGGACGGCTTCGACCGCAGTGCGGCCCCGGGCGAGCCTAGGCGGCCACCCGGTCGGGCAGGTCGAAGAGCGGGAACAGACGCTCGGTGTCGCGGAAGAAGCTGATGCCCCGGATCCGGGAGTCCGCGATGTCGAGGACCTGAAGTGCCCACGGCTCGAAGCCCGTTCCGTCCGCGCAGGGCCGGTACTGGCCGAACGCGGGCACCCCGTTGGCCATCGTCGGCACCAGGTGCGAGCCCCGGCACCCGATCGCGGGCCCGGTCAGCCACGCCTCGACGTCGTCGAAGCCGCGCATCCACATCGGGTAGGGCGGCAGCGACAGCGTGACGTCGACGTGCAGCAGCATCGCCAGCATGTCCATGTCGTACGCGGCGAAGGCGGCCGCGTACCGGTCGGCGAGTACCTGCTGGGTGTCGCTGGGGGCCACCGGCTCGCGCTCCGCCTGCGGTGGTGTGCGGTGCGCGGCGAGCGTGGAACGGGCGCGCTGCAGCGCGCTGTTGACCGAGGCGACGGAGGTGTCCTGAAGCTCGGCCACCTCGCCCGCGGAGAGCCCCAGGATCTCCCGCATGAGCAGGACGGCGCGCTGCTTGGGCGGCAGGTGCTGCAGCGCGGCGACGAACGCGAGGCGGATGGACTCGCGGTCCGTGACCACCTCGGCCGGATCGGCGGGTGCCGCCGAGGTGCGGCCGTCGGGGCACGGCTCGATCCACCGAGAGGCGTCGAGCGGGGTGCCCGGCCCGGTCGCGCCGCTGGTCGGTCCGGACAGGTCCATGGGCGTCGCCCGGCGCCCGCGGCCGGCGAGCGCGTCGAGGCAGACGCGGTGGGCGATGCTGTACACCCACGTACGCAGCGACGAACGCCCCTCGAAACGCGCGGCGTTGCGCCAGGCGCGGACCATGGTCTCCTGCACCGCGTCCTCGGCGTCGAAGGCCGAACCGAGCATCCGGTAGCAGTAGCCGGTGAGTCCGCCGCGCAATTCCTCGATCGAGCCGGTCAGCGCCTCAAACTCCGTCACGCGAGCCCCCATTGACACAAGATCCACTGTCGCCGGGCCATGCTAGGCGGCGATCTTCAATGGTGCCACTGGTACAAGATCGGGCAGAAGTTACAGACAAGTTACCTCGGGTAACTGGTGACTTAACACGCGAACCCCAGTAGAACCTGTTCCCATTCCATCGAGAGTGAGGAACGTCACATGAATGGCACCACCATGCATGATAGCGGCTCCAAGGGCTTCTCCCGTCGAGGCTTCATCGCTGGAACTGGTTCTATTCTCGGGGCCGTTGTGCTGGCCGGTCAGGCGGGCGCGGCCGAGGCACCCACTCGTTCGGCCTCGGCCGCGGCGTCCCTGATCGCGAACGGCGCGAACGTCCCCGTCCTGGTGATCGGCACCGGCTACGGCGGCTCCGTGGCCGCCCTGCGCCTGGCCCAGGCGGGCGTCGACGTGCAGATGGTCGAGATGGGCCAGGACTGGGTCACCCCAGGCTCCGACGGCAAGATCCACCCAAAGGTCACCAGTCCCGACTACCGCTCGTTCTGGATGCGCACCAGAACCAAGGCGCCGCTCAGCAACTTCCTCGGCTTCCCGATCGACAAGGACGTACCGAAGTACGCCGGCATCCTGGACGCCGAGGACTTCGCCGGCATCACCGTGTACCAGGGGCGCGGTGTCGGCGGCGGCTCGCTGGTCAACGGCGGTATGGCCGTCACGCCCAAGCGGCAGAACTTCGCCTCCGTGCTGCCGACGGTCAACGCGGACGAGATGTACAACACCTTCTACCCGAGGGCCAATTCGGGCCTCGGTGTCGGCCAGATCGACCCTGCCTGGTTCGAGCGGACGTCGTACTACCAGTACTCGCGGGTCGGGCGCAAGCACGCCCAACGCTCCGGCTTCGCCTGGACGTTCGTCCCGGACGTATACGACTGGCCCTACATGGTGGCCGAGGACAACGGCACCGTCCCCAAGTCGGCACTCGCCCAGGAGATCCTCTACGGCAACAACTACGGCAAGAAGACCCTGCCGAAGACCTACCTCGGCCAGGCCAAGGCCACCGGCAAGGTCACCATCTCCCCACTGCACGAGGTCACTTCGGTTGCTCCTGCCTCGGGCGGCGGCTACCTCGTCACCATGAAGCAGATCAACACGGACGGCGCCACCGTCGCCACCAAGACCGTCCAGGCGGCGAAGGTGTTCTTCGCGGCCGGCAGCGTCGGCACCAGCAAGCTCCTGGTCAAGCTCAGGGCCACCGGTGCCCTGCCGGGCCTCAGCGCCGAGGTCGGCAAGGGCTGGGGCGAGAACGGCAACGTGATGTGCGGCCGGGCCAACCACGTGTGGGACGCGACCGGCGACGTCCAGTCGACGATCCCCTGTTCCGGCATCGACAACTGGGACGCGGGCGGCGCGTTCGCCGAGGTCGCCCCGCTGCCGACCGGCATCGAGACCTTCGCCTCGTTCTACCTGTCGATCACCAAGACCACGCGCCGCGCCGACTTCAGCTACAACGCGGGCACCGGAAAGGTCGACCTGTCCTGGCAGACCGCCTGGAAGCAGGACTCGATCAACATGGCGAAGTCCATCTTCGACAAGATCAACAGCAAGGAGGGGACGATCTACCGGACCGACCTCTTCGGCAGCAACAAGATCTGGGGCGACCACCTCACCTACCACCCGCTGGGCGGCGCGGTCCTGGACAAGGCGACCGACAACTACGGGCGGCTGCGCGGATATCAGGGGCTGTACGTCATCGACGGCGCGCTGATCCCCGGCAACACCACCGTCAATCCGTTCGTCACCATCACGGCGCTCGCGGAGCGGAACATCGAGAAGATCATCGCTACTGATCTGTGAGCGACAGCTGCGAGGTCACCTGAGTGACCTTCTCCGGTACCGGCCTGTGCGGGGCCGGTACGCAGTCGGGGCCGACCGGATGCACCCGGTCGGCCCCGTCCGCGTACCGCTGAAAGCACCGGCGGTACGCAGCTCAATGCGTCAGCAGTACGTAGATCAATGCGTCAGCAGTACGTAGATCAATGCGTCGGCAGTACGCAGGTCAATGCGTCGGCAGTACGCAGACGCTGTCGAGCCCGAGCACGTGGTTGAGCCGCCCGAAGGCCAGCCACGACCCGATGTCCATGCTCAGCTCGACGATCTCGGCCTGGCTGTAGTGCGCGGTCATCCGCTCCCAGAACTCGTCGTCCAGGCCGTGGTGGTCGAGCGCGTACCGCTCGGCGTACTCGGCGGCCAGGCGGGCGCGGTCGTCGAAGGCGTCGGTGGTGCGCCACTCGTCCACGGCCTCCATGAAGGACTCCTCGACCTTCTCGCCGTCGTCCCGCTCGGTGCGCCAGTCGAGGCAGAACTGGCACCCGTTGATCTTCGCGATCACCAGGCGCGCGGCCTCGAACTCGCGCAGCCCGAGCTTGGTGTGGGAGTACACCGACAGCGAGAAGTTCGCGGCGGCCATCCCGATCTCGGGGACCATGTCGCCCCACACGTACCCGATCGGCTCCTGGCCCTCGGGGATGTCGATGATCATCGTTGCTTCCTTCCGAGTTTGCCGACTGCGGGGCGCAGCGGGACATCCAGCGCGTCGTACAGTCCGGGTTCCTGCTCCACCAGCCAGTCGATGGCGCCGACCAGGCGGCCGACCGCGGTGGCGTTGCCGCCCGCGGAGCGGTTGCCGCCCTCGTCGGTGGCCTCGACGGTGACCTCGATGTGCGGGCGGCCCTCGATGATCACGCGATGCGCGCCGACGCCGTCCGGCGGGGTCGGCCAGTCCGGCGCGCAGGAGGGGTGGATGCGGGTGACGTGCTCGATGACGAGGGCCGGCTCGCCGTCGACGATGCCCTGCACCTCGAAGCGGACGGCGCCCTGGGTGCCGGCCTCGAAGTCGCCCATCGTCTTGGTGCTGACCGTGGCATCGAGCGCCCGGCGGTCCAAGGTCTCGCGGATCTCGTCGAGTTCGACGCCGAGCGCCCGGGCCATCAGGCGGACCTGCCCGCCCCACACCATGCCCGGTACGCCCGGCCACAGCATCGGCGGGTCGTAGTCCATCGGCTGGCCCATGCCGACCAGCATCCGGACCGAGTCCTCCTGGTCGTACGTCGAGTAGTCGAAGATCTCCTGGCAGCGGATCACGTCGACGGTGGAGCCGAGTCCGCTGATCAGCAGGGGCAGTACGTCATTGCCCCAGCCCGGATCGACTCCGGAGGCGAACAGTGAACCGCCGCCCTCCGCGACGGCCGCGACCATCGGGTCCAGGTACTCGGGCGGGGCGCTGCGATGGTCGTAGAGGGGATAGAGGGCGGGGGAGACGACGACGGCCCCGGTCCGGATCGCCCGCGCGATGTCGGCGATCGCGTCGTCGGGCCGGATGTCCCCGGACGCGGCATACACCACGGCCCGGGGCCCGGCGGCGAGCACCGCTTCGATGTCGTCGGTCGCGGCCACCCCCAACTCGGTGTCGAGCCCGGCCAGATGGCCCGCGTCACGGCCGACCTTGGCGGGATCGTGGACGAGGACAGCGGTGAGTTTCAGTGCGGGATGGGCGTCGACGGCACGGATCGCCGCGCGGCCGACATTGCCGGTACCCCAGACAACCGTGGAAATCATGGGCGGAGGGTAGCGAGACGGCCCATAGGTTCCTAGAGCTGTGCGCGGGGGAAATGACTGGGCGTCAGATCGCCGATGGCGCCTGGTCCTTGCCGAGGAACTCTGTAACGGTCCGGGTGAATCCGTTCGGGTCGTCCAGCCACGGGAAGTGGCCCGCGCCCGGCTGCACATGCAGTTCCGCACCCGGCAGCAACCGGGCGATGTCCGCCGCGACTTGGGGGCGCGGCCCGCTGTCCCGCTCGCCCGCGAGCAGCAGGATGCGGGCGTCGAGCGCGGCCAGGGCGGCGCGGGCCGCGTCCGGGGCGAAGGCGCCCGCGGAGGCGTAGGCATCGGCGGCCTGCTCGTTGGTCTGCTCCAGGTCGGCCGCTGCGTGCGCCTTCGCCGTCGCGTCCCAACGGCCGTAGAAGAAGGGCGCGGCGGCGTCGAAGTCGGCGTCGGCGGCAGTCCCGGCCAGGATCCGCTCGTACGCCTCCAGCGCGGACGCGAACCACGGCTCGCCCGCGCGCAGTGCGGCCGCCTCCCTGCGCTGCTCCTCGGTGAAGTCGACGCCGATGGCGCGGGCACGGGCCGTGATCAGGGTCAGGGAGCGGATGCGCCCGGGGTGCCGGGCCGCGTAGAGCAGGGCGAGATCGCCGGCCGCCGAGTGCGCGAGCAGGTCGATGCGGTCCAGGCCGAGGTGGCCGCGCAGCGCCTCGACGTCCTCGATCTGCCGGTCGCAGCGGTACGTCGCCGGGTCGGCCGGCGCCGCGGAGTCGCCGGTGCCGCGCAGGTCGAGCATGATCAGGCGGCGCCGCGCGGACAGACCGCCGAGATCACCGAGGTAGGCGGAGGCGCGCATCGGCCCGCCGGGCAGGCAGAGCAGCGGCTCGCCCTCCCCGGACACGTGGTAGGCGAGGCGGGTTCCGTCGGGCGCGGTGAACGTGGTCATGCGGGCATCCTCACCGCGCGGCGGCGATCATGGCAAGTACTTGGTTGACGAGGCGCGACTTGCCCGGGTTTGCTGGGCCGATGTCCAGCCTCCGCCTTGAAACGGTGGGCGCCGCCGCCCCGGTCCAGGACGCCCTGGTCCGCGACTGGCAGCACGTCCACAACCTGATCATCCCGCCGCACTTCCTCTCCCTCGACGACGTGCGCGAGCGATCAACCCGCAACCACCTGGAGGTCGCCTACCTCGGCGACACCCTCGTGGGCTGCTCCACGGTGCGCCCGCCCACGAGCGAGTCGCCGGCGGCGACGGTGATCGCGCGGGTGCTGCCCGCGTACCGGGAGCGGGGATTCGGTACGCAGATGTACGAGCGGGGGCTGGCCCGGGCGCGGGAGCTGGGCGCCGAGTCGATCGAGACCAATGTCCTCGGGAGCAACCCGGAGGGGCTGCGGTTCGCGAAGCGGCGCGGGTTCGTCGAGATCGAGACGTATGTGCTGCCCGGCGACACCATTCCCTACATCGACTTGAGGCTCGAGAGCTGAGCTGAGCTGAGCTGAGCTGAGCTGACCTCGGCCGCGGCCGCGGCCGGCCGCGCGTCACAGGCCGTAGCGCCGCGCGGTCTCCTCCTGCTGGGCGAGCCGGTGCAGCGCCCGCAGGATCGGATCGAGAAGGACCGTTCCGGCGATCGCCGTCTCGACCTGCTCCGCCTCCGACGGCTGGCTCTCCGTCATGTCCAGGTCGTGGACGGCCGCCTGGTGCATGAGGTCGGCGTAGGGGCGAAGCAGCGCCGCGTCCCAGTCGTAGCCGAGCCGCCGGAGAGTGGCCACCCCCACCACCAGGGAGCGGTAGGGCGGGGAGATGGTCCGCAGGTCATGGGCGGTCTGCCAGCCCAGGGCGTCGAGGAGTTGGTCGACCTCCACGCGGGCGGCCTCCATGTCGCCGTCGTCCGCGAGATCGGGTTCGGGCGGGCCGGGCAGGGCCCACATGGCCGCGCCGAGACGGATGGTGCGGCCCAGTGAGTCGTCGTCGATGTGCCGCAGCACCTCACCGGCCGTGGCCACCGAGAGCCCGCCGACCTGCAACAGCGCACGCACCAGGCGGAGTCGGCGCAGATGGCCCTCGTCGTAGTCGGCCGTCGTCGCGCTGACCCGGTGGCCCGCGGGCAACAGCCCTTCCCGCAGGTAGTACTTGATCGTCGCGGTGGAGACACCGCTCCGCTCGCTCAACTCCGCCAGTCGCATCGCATGTGCCTTTCCTTGAACAGCGGCACTATCCAATCATGCGCGAGTTGGATAGCGTGCGTATCCAACGAGGTGCACCGGAGATTCGGGAGTCACGATGGCCGCACAGTCAGACAAGTCCGCCGAGCCGGCCCTGCCCGGGGAACCGGCCCCGTCCGAGGCGCTCGTCACGTCCGGCAAGCCCATACCGGGCATGACCACCGCGGCCGCCGAGGGCGAGGTGACCGTGCTGCTCATCGGCATGCGCATCAACCACTTCTGGGGCGTGCACCATTGGCTGCCGGTCCTCGTCAGCATGCCGCGCATGCTCCGCGCGCTGGGCAAGGACAAGAGCCGCGGGCTGCTCGGCTACACCCTGCTCACCGGCTCGCCGCGCACGTACTACGTAGTCCAGTACTGGGAGTCCCAGGAGAAGTTGTACGCCTACGCCCACGCCTCGGACACCCTCCACCACAAGGCCTGGGCGATCATCAACGGCAAGGTGCGCAAGGGCAAGAACCGTCAGCACGTGGGCATCTGGCACGAGTCGTACACCGTGCCCGAGGGTTCGTACGAGACGGTCTACGGCGACATGCCGCCCGTCGGCCTGGCCGCGGCCACCGGCGTACTTCCCCTCGAGCGGCGCGGCCGGACCGCGGCCGCCCGCTTCGCGCACCGGTCGTCCCGGGAGACGGCCGGCAGCCGCTAGGGCCTGTCTTCAAACTCCCGCCTGCCCCGCGACGCCGCAGTGACATCAGCTGCTGCCGCAGCGGGCGCACGCTCGCCGCACCGGGCGAAAGACCAAGTACGTCCGGCCCATCGACGGGGCCTTCCACCCGGCACGCCGAGCGCACGCACCAGACGCCGCGGGGCCGCCCTTCGGGCGACGACGGGAGTTTGAAGATAGGCCCTAGGGCCTGTCTCCCCGATCTCTGCGGGCCCGCGACGCCTGGCAAGCTCCCCCAAGCTCTTCGAGCAGGGGGGACCCCCTCTCGCCGCACCGGGCGAAAGCCCAAGTACGTCCGGCCCATCGACGGGGCCTTCCGCCCGGCACGCCGAGAGCACGCACCAGACGCCGCAGGCTGATCCACAGAGATCGGGGAGACAGGCCCTGGCCGTGCGGCCCCGGCCTACCTTCCGGTGCGCCGGGGCGCCAGCTGCCCCACCGGCTTGACCCGGCCGCGCGCGGCGAAGCCCCAGTCGAGGAGCGACCTGGCCTCCTTGTAGACGCCGTTGCGCACGCCGGAGCGCGGGTTCAGCACGGTGACCAGGACCGTACGGCCGCCCCGGCGCGCGGCGGTGACGAGCGTGTTCCCGGCCCGGCTGGTGTAGCCGTTCTTGATGCCGATCAGGCCCGGGTAGCGGTGTACGCCGTGGGTGCCGCTGAGCAGCCGATTGGTGTTGCGGATGCGGAAGCGCGAGCGGTGGGCCGGGAATCCGGCCGACGCCGTCGCGCAGTAGCGGGCGAAGCGCGGATCGCGCAGCCCGGCCCGCCCGAAGACCGACAGGTCGTACGCCGACGAGAACTGGCCCGGCGCGTCGTACCCGTCCGGCGACACCACCCGCGTGTCGCGCGCCCCGAGCGCCCTCGCCTTCGCCTGCATCTGTCGTGCCGTGCTGCGCCAGCCGCCGTTCATCCGGGCCAGCACCCGCACGGCGTCGTTGCCGGACTTGAGGAAGGTGCCGCGCCACAGGTCCGCGACACGGTAGCTGCGCCCGACCCGCAATCCGATCACGCTGCTGCCGGCGCCGATCCCGGCGAGATCCCGGCCGGTGACGCGGTGCCGGGTGCGGCCGTCCAGGCGGGGCAGCACCGTCAGGGCGAAGAGCGTCTTGAGGGTGCTGGCCGGGGCCAGGCGTTTGTGCGGCCGGTGCACGGCCAGGATCTCGCCGGTGTCGGCATCGGCCACCAGCCAGGCGCGGGCCGACAGGTGACGGGGCAGGCGGGGGACGGCGGCACCCTCGATCGACGCCGCCCGCACCGGTTCTGACGCGGCGACAGGCGCCACGAGCAGCGGGGCCAGGCCTGCGGCCAGGACGAGGGCCACACAAAGGAGGGGCCGGACAAGCCATCTGACGCTCATTCAGTCAACGTAGGCGGGGGTGCCGCACGGCGCAGGCGGGCGTGGGCCGAGTGGGGTGCTGCGTGGCATGCTGATCCGCATGGGGGATCAGGCGGCACGTACGGAACACTTGGCGGACCACGCGGCGGTCCGGGTCAGCTACGACACCGTGGCCGAGGAGTACGCGACGCGGCTGCACGACGAGCTCGACGGCAAACCGCTGGACCGCGCGCTGCTCACCGCGCTCCTGGAGCAGACGGAGCCGGCCGGCCCGGTCGCCGACCTGGGCTGCGGGCCCGGGCACGTGGCGGCCTGGCTCGCGGCCCAGGGGGCCCGTACGGTCGGCATCGACCTGTCGGCGGGCATGGTCGCCGAAGGCCGCCGACGGTTTCCGGAGGTGGAGTTCCGCGAGGGCGACCTCCTCGAACTGCCCGCCAAGGACGGCGAGTTCGCCTCCGCCGTCGCCCTCTACACGATCATCCACCTCGGGCCGGAGGAGCTGATCCGCGCCTTCACGGAGGCGCACCGCGTGCTGCGTCCCTCGGGGCTCCTCCTCGTCGCGTTCCACATGGGCGCCGAGGTCCGGCACCTGGACGAGTGGTGGGGCCACGACGTGGACGTCGACTTCCGCTTCCTCGACCCCGCGCGCATCGCCGAACTCCTCGAAGAGGCGGGCTTCGCGGTGGAGATGCGGATGGAGCGCACGCATTACGCCGCGGAGGCCGAGACCCGGCGGGCCTATCTGCTGGCGCGCAGGGGCTGAGGGCTCGTACGGGATGAGGGCGGGTACGGGTTGATCCGTGCGGCCGTCGCCCGCAGTTGTTCCAGGACGGCGCTCAGGATCGGGTCGCCGTCCGATCCGGCGCGTACGGCAGCGAAGACATGCCGGGTCGGCGGCGGCCCCGCGGGGGAGCGGAGCACCAGGCCGGGGCGGTGCAATGGCTGGACCAGGCGGGGGACGAGGGCGACGCCGAGACCCGCCTCGACGAGGGCGGCCAGGGACTGCCAGTCGTTGACGGCGTGCCGGATGTCCGGGGTGAAGCCGTTCGCCGCGCACAGGGACCGGGTGATGGCGCCGCAGCAACTGCGCGGATCGCCCACGATCCAGGTGTCGCCGGCCAGATCGCGCAGCGGGATGTCCTGCTCCCGGGCCAGGCGGTGGGCGGCCGGCAGGGCCAGATCGAGCGTGTCCACCAACAGATCGACACGGGTGTAGCGGCGGTCGGTGTGCGGTGGGGCCGCGGCGAAGTCGACGGCGATCGCGAGGTCGACCTCGCCGGCGTCGAGTCGCGTGAACAGGTCCGGCGGCTCCGCCTCGACCACTGTGATGCGGACGTCCGGGTGCTGCTCGGTCAGCGGACGCAGGGCGTGCGGCAGCAGCCCGGTGATGGCACTGGAGAACGCCCCGACGGTCACCTCGCCGCGGCGCCCCTCCTGCCAGGCCGAGAGTGCGGCGCGGGCCTCCTCCCACTGTGCGGCCATCACATCGGCATGCTCGAGCAGCACACGCGCCTGCCCGGTCAGCCGCACCCCGCGCCCGGCCCGCTCGATCAGGGGTACGCCCACCTCCCGGGACAGGGCCGTCAGCTGCTGCGACACCGCGGAAGGCGTCAGATGCAGGGCCGCGGCGGTGCGGGCCAGGCTGCCGCGGCGGGCCAGCTCCCGCAGTACGCCGAGGCGGCGCAGGTCCACTGTGAAGGAGTTGCTTACCGGTTCCATCGAGAGAGATTAACTGGACCTGCATGATCGGCCGGGCTCAGGATGGCGCGTAGCCACCCGGGCTGCCTGCCTGTCGCTGAGGGAACTCTCGGTGCGATTCGCGCCGTAAATAACGTGACCTAGCGTCTGCGCGGTGCCGCGCCCCCGCTCCCTCCCGCCGACCGCGAAAGCCCGAGCCCACCATGCCCCGAACCCCGCAGTCCCCGACCGGCCAGGCGCGCGGCGAACAGCCCGCCCAAGCCTTCCTGCTGCTCCACGGCTGGCAGAACCATCGCCCCGCCGAGCACTGGCAACACTGGCTGGCCGACCGCCTGGCCGCGCTCGGCCACACCGTCGCCTACCCTCAGCTGCCCGCCCCCGACGCCCCGGACCTGAACCACTGGCTGGCCGAACTGACCGCCCGGCTCGAAGCGTTGCGCGGGGCGGCGCGAACCACGGTCGTCTGCCACAGCCTGGCCTGCACCCTGTGGCTGCACGCAGTGGCCCGTGACGCCGTGCCGTTCCCGGTCGACCGGGTCCTGCTGGTCGCTCCGCCGTCGCCGTCCTTCGTCCAACAGCACGCCGAGATCGCGCAGTTCACCCCACCTGCGCCGAGCGAGCTCCGCCTCTCCACCGCAGCCGGGCACACCCGTATGGTCGCCGCCGACAACGACCCGTGCTGCCCCGAGGGCGCCACCGAGGTGTACGCGACCCCGCTCGGACTGCCGATCGACGTCCTGGTGGGGGAGGCCCACTTGAACCCGGATGCCGGTTATGGGGCGTGGCCCTCTGTCCTCGAGTGGTGCCTGAGCCCGTCCGGGGACGGTCCGGTCGGGCGCCGGTAAGGGGTGACTACGGATGAATGCCGTACTCGGCAAGCCAGTTCAGCAGGCACGCCCGGTCCGCCACGGCGAGCCGTCCGCCGGTGAAGCGGGCGTCGTCGGTGACCTCCGCACGGCACAGCGGCGGCGGAACGAACAGTCGCGCCGACTCGTCGTCGGCGAACTCCGCCTCGGCCAGGACGAGTCCGTCCAGCGGGGTGCCGAACACATCAACACCCAGCGGCGGCACGCTCAACCGGGTCTTGGACAGCACCATGGCCGGCAGCGAAGCGAGCAGGGCGTACTCGGCCTCTGACAGGTAGGTGTTGGTGATCAGGCCCTGAACGGCGCCCGGGCGGTCGGCGGGCACCTTCTGTGTCAGCTTGAACAGGACGCCCCCGCCGTCGGCACACTCGGCCCGCCGCAGCCGCAGCCGTGTGCCCTCCAGGTACCGGTCGGTGATCCACCGGGTGACGGTCACCGACGACGGTGGCGGCGCGCCGGCGAGCAGGAACCGTCGCTCGCGCTCGATGCGCGCGTACTTTCCCTCACGCGGCACGCGGTCCTCCTGATCGCTGCGGTGTTCCGTCATGGGAGAAGACCTCGCAAGGACTCGGCTCGCGCGGGGTGAACGTCCCCCGATCCGTCCTCGGGTCAGGAGCGGGTCGGGCATCATCGCAGGATGGACTACGAATTCTGGAGTGAGGTTCACGCGCGTGGTGGCATGCCCGCGGTGGAGAGCGCACTGAAGGACCTGGCGGCCCGGTCGACCCCCGAGGAGGTGGACGCGGCGGTGGACGTGGTCTGCCGCGTCATCGAGGACGGCACCGCCCGCATCAACGCCCTCGCCGACCAGCACGAGGCGAAGGCCCAGGAGCTGGAACGGCAGGTGCGTGAGCTGGAGCAGCATGTAGCCGAACGCTCGGCCGCGCGCTCCGAGGAGCAGTCCGGCAGCTGAGCGCGTGGGCGGATCACGGGATGAGCGCACATCATCAGCTGCGCTCCATTCACCAGCTGCGCGTCGCCCACCAACTGCGCGCCTCCCACCAGTCGTGTGCCGATCAGTAGATGTGCACCGAGACCCCGCACACGCCCAGGCCGGCCTCGGCTGCCTCGCGCAACTGTCGGAGCGGACCGTCGACTACGCGCTCCTCGTCGTCGCCGTAGTAGTCGAGCCAGTCCTGCTCCTCGGCCGCCGCGCGCTCCTCGGGACGGAAGGTGAGCGCCTCCTCCACGGCCGGCAGGGCCTGGCGCAACTGTGCGGAGTCGAGCAGGAAGTTGCCGCACCAGCCGGGCAGCAGTGCGGCGCGGCGTGGTCCGATGGCGTGGAAGAGCGAGGCGACCGCGTACTCCTTGCTGTGGATGGAGAGGAACATCCGGTCCGTGTCCGCGGCCTCCTGCCACACGTCGTCCGGCAGGTAGAAGTCGGTGTCGTCAGGCCCGCCCTGGTACATCTCGTCCGTCCGGTCCCCGGGGCAGGTCAGATCCCGGAATGAGGTCAAGTCCTCGGCGTCCTGGTCGTTGCCGTTCCCGAAGGGGCGCCACCAGGTCCGGTAATCGGGCAGCGGCCGGGCCTGCCACCGCCGCCGGCGTGCCTGGGCGAGCGGATCGTCGTGGTCGGCCCTGAGCAGCGGCAGCATGCGGGGCGCGAGGCGGGCGACGAAGGCGTCGTCATGGGCGGAGATCGCCCAGGCAGAGGTGAATCCCATGCCGGGGACCGTATGCCCCGGCACTGACAGTGGTCCGTTCCGGGCAGGGTCCCGTTCCGTTGAGCGGCGCCCGGCCCGGCCCGGTGACACTCTCGCCCGAAGTGCCCTCAGGCAGCCGTCACCACGATCTCGCTGCGTACCGCCGCCGCCCACTCCGTCACCAAGCGGAGATAGAGAGTCCGCTGCTCCGGGGAGAGCCGCCCGTCGTTGCTCGCCCAGAGGGCGCGGATCTCCGCGTTCACCTCGGTGGCGGGCCGCATGAATTCGCGGGTCTGAACGGTCAGTGGCATAGCACCGAAGGGTAAACGCATTACAACATCCATGCCACAGGGCTGACTTGTACTTCAAGTGGTCCTCCAGCGGCACTGCGGGTGGACCTCGAGGATTCTCCTACGGTTTCTTCAAGCGATCCGGGGGAGCCGCGTCCCTCACCGGCGGTGCGTCGCGGCGCGGCAGGGCCCGGCGCATGGGGCGTCCCTCGATGAGTTTGTGGCTCGTGCGCAGCCACACCGCCGAACCCTCGTGCACCTTGGCCTGCCTGCGGGGACCGTGTTCGGGCAGGTAGGCGCTCTCCTCGGTGCCGTCGGGCAGGGTCACGACGGCGATGACGAGCGATCCGCCGAGCGGGACGAGGCGTTTGACGATGCCCGAACTGTGCAGTGAGGACTGCCGCTTCTTCGTCTTTTCCTTGTTGTTCTTCATGGCACCGTTGTAGCGGCTCCCGAGCGGAGTGCTTCCCTCTCACTTGACGAGATTCAGCACGGGGCGCAGTCCGTCGGGGCGCTCCGCCGTCGGCAGGTGGTCCACGAAGTGCACCTGGCAGCCGATTTGGGCGGCCCCGGCGTCCGCGCGCCGGTCGTCGCCCACCATGAGGACGTGCTCCGGTGCGACGGCCAGGGCGTCGCAGGCCGCCGCGAACAGTTCGGGTGCGGGCTTTTGGACGCCGTGTTCGTACGACAGGACGTACGCGTCGACATGGGCGTCGAGGCCATGTGCGCGGAACACGGGCCGCAGGTCCCAGCCGATGTTGCTGATGACCGCGACGCCGATGCCGCGCTCGCGCAGTTCGGCCAGGACCTCATGGGCGTCGGGGTAGGGCTGCCAGGCGGCCGCGGTCATGTGGCGTTCGTACAGCGCGTCGTGCAATCGCGGGTCGGGCAGTTCGACTTGGCGGGACAGACCGGTGAAGGCCGCGCGGTGTCCTGTCGCGTCCACGTCTCGGTGGGTCCACAGGTCGGCCAGCTGGTCGGGGACCGAGGCGGGGGATGAGCCGCCGGGCAGGGCGCCCGCGGTCTCCAGGGCCGCCGCGAGGCGCTGCAACTCAGGCTCGGGCAGGGTGAGTTCGGCCTCGGTGAGGACGGCGCGCAGCCAGGACTCGGCGGATTCGATGCGCAGCAGAGTGCCGGAGAAGTCGAACAGCACGCCCTTGATCGTCATGATCGTCATGAGGGAAATCCTCGGTGCCCCGGTGCGGCCCGGTCAAGGAGCCCCGGTTCGGCGGCACGCTCAAGGAGTCGGCCGTCGTGGTTGCCGCGACCGGGTGGCGGCGGTGCGTCGGGTGGGGGTGTCGTCCGTGGGGCGTTTCCGTACGTTGCCGCCGTCGCGTTCCGGCGCGGGTACGTCCCGTGCCGGCGCTCGTAGGTCCACATGGCCAGCGACACCATGAACGCGCCGAGGAGATAGCCGCCGAGCACGTCCGTGGGCCAGTGCACCCCCAGCCATACGCGCGTGACGCCGACGCCGAGGACCGACAGCGCGGCGAGTGCGCCCACCACGCCTTGGACCCCGCGCCCGGCACCGTACGCCCGGAGCAGCCACACCAGCAGCCCGCACACGACCGTCGCGGTCAACGCGTGCCCGGACGGAAACGCCGCGTACTGCGCGCTGTCCACGGGGTCGGTCCACACCGGACGGTCGCGGTCGACCGCCGCCTTGAGGCCCTGCTGCAGCAGTGTGCCGAGCGCACACGTGGCCGCCACCCACAGCGCGAGCCACCGTGCGCCCTGCCACCACAGCCACCCTGTGATCACGGCACACAGGGGGCGCATCGCCCAGGGGTCCCACACCCAGTCGCTGAGCACGCGCTGGGTGTGGGTCAGGGCGGGGGAGTCCAGGGCCCAGCGGTGCGCGGCCCGGGTGATGTCCTCGTCGAGGCCGAGGAGCGGGCGCCACTCGAAGGCGACCAGAGCGAGCAGCAGGGCCGAGAGCGCGGCCAGGACGAGCGCCGTCCGGGCGGCGGTGCCGAAGGTGGCGGACGGCGGGCGGGGCGGGGTGTCCAGTGGTGCCGGGTGCATGGGCCGATCCTCGCCGACGTCGGGGTGCGCGGGCCAGAGTGGCGCACGGAGGCGGGGCTTCGGCTCCGACGGGCGGCCCCGGCTCGCAGCCCCGTACGAGCGTCGTACGCCGGGGCGGTAGGGGGGGCGGCCGAGGGTCTAGCCGAGCGTGCTGAGCCCCGGCATGAACGCCACGAGGACCGGAACCACGGGCACCAGGGCCCCGGCCGCCGTCAGGCGGAGCCTGCGTCCAGCGGTGAGGCGGGGCTCGGGGGTGAGCAGGCGGTGCACCCGCTCGGGGACCTGGGCGTGCGGGGTCGGGCAGGGGCCGAACACGCCGCGGTCCTCGTTGAGTTCGACCAGGGCCAGCGCGATCGTCAGCCGGCCGAAGCGCCGCGAGGCCACGTCGTCGGCCGCCAGCTCGACCAGGCGGTGCATCTCGTCGCGGAACGCGGCGAAGACCGGGACCTGCGGGAACCCGCCCGCCAGCGCGCCCGAGCAGTGCAGCAGCCAGTCGTGCCGCGCCTGCGCGTGCCCCTGCTCATGGGCGAGGACCGCGTCGAGCTGGCGGCCCTTGAGGCGGCGCAACGCGGCGGTGGTGATGACCAGTTGGGGTGCGGCACCGGGCAGCCACCAGGCGTCCGGACGCTCACCTTCGAGGACGACGAGCCGGTCCGTGCCGGGCTCCTCGCCGGGCAGCAGCGGGGAGCGTACGAGGAGTTCGGCCCGACGGCGGCGGCGCCGCGCGCGGGCCCGCACGATCTCGCGGGTCAGCATCGCCCCGGTCCACACCGCCCCTGCGGCCAGCGCCAGCGCGGTCGCCGCGGCCCACGGCCCGGACGCCCCGAGCGCGTACGCCTCGACCACATCACTGGGTGCGGGCGCGAACACCCGGCCGCGTACGGCCTGCCAGGCGGCGGAGGCGCTCAGTGTCATCGACAGGGCGCAGCACAGCAGCACACCGGCCACGACGCACTGCCACATCCACAGTGCGACGACGGGTTCGCGCTCGGGCCACTCGGCGCGTGCCAGGAGTCTGGGGGCCACGACGGCGGTCAGCGCGCCGAGCAGGAGCAGGGCGACGGGGACCAACATGCGCCCAAGCCTATGTAGCGGCGCTACCCGACGGTATGGGCCTGCCCGTCAAGTGACGCACGCCACGGCCGCGGTGCGGCCCGGCGGCGACCGCATGCTCCCCCTCGTACACCCTTGCGCCGCGTGCGCTCCGACCCTGGCGGGCATCACCTCATCGACACCGTTCTCAGCTACAGCGTCGAACCGTCGAAGGGGGAGGTGCGCCGTGCACGGACCGGCACTGGCCGGGTGGCTGCTCGTCGCGCTGTGCGCGGCGACCGGGGCGTACTGCCTGCTGCGGATGCGCAGTTCGCTCGCACAGCAGCGGGACACGGCGGGTGGCGAGGCGTTGATGGGCTTCGGCATGGCGTTGATGGCCGTGCCCGCCGCGGTGGCCGGACCGCCGCGCTGGGCCTGGTTCGGGTACGCCGTGGTGTTCGGCGCCGCGGCGCTGCGCGCGCTCTGGTCGGCGCGCCGGTCGGCCCATCATCTGCACCACCTGGTGGGTGCGCTCGCCATGGTCTACATGTCGGTGGCGATGGCAGTGGTCCCCGGCGGGCACGCGGGGCACGGCGGGCCGGCGGGCGTGCCGCTCGTCACCGGGCTGCTGCTCGTGTACTTCGCGGCGTACGTCCTGCACTCGGGCACCCGCCTGGCACCGGCGACCGCGACGGGCACGGCCGGGGTGGGCGGCGGAGGCGGGCAGGCCTGGGGCGACCGGGTCGAGCTGGCGCTGGCGTGCCGGCTCTCGATGGGGATCGGCATGTGCGCCATGCTTCTGACGATGTGAGCCGCCTGCTCATACCTGTGCGGATGTGTCGGAAAAGTGGCTGTACGGGGGTGCCGTTGCGGCGCTTGAATCGCTGTCCGACGGGGGCAAGCAGGTCGCCTGTGGGCGCCTGCGCAGGCCACGGAGGAAGGGACAGCGCGATGAGCATGGTCCAGAGCGGCAAGGTGAACCTGGACTCGGCGCACTCCACCGAGACACAGGGCGGCAAGACCGACACCTTCAAGCGGGTCGATTTCCCCACCCCGTTCCCTGCGGGGACGGACGTCATCGTGCAGGTCACGGTGCAGACCTTCAACGGGCCCGAGACACCGGGCATCCGGCTCCACGAAGTGAGCAACACCGGCTTCAAGGTCCGCTTGAACGAGATCTACGGCGGCGGCATCTCCGCCGACGGCAAGCACGCGACCGAGACCGTCGGCTGGACGGCGTACACCGTCTGAGCCGCGCCGCGTGTGGCCCCGGGCCTGCGAGCCAGGGGTCACACGCCTGCGTGAGGTGAGCCGGCGGCCCGGTCGCCCTCCCTGCCGCAGGCCCGTCGTGGCGCCTAGCGCGCCCCCAGCTCCAACTCGATGGCCCCGAGCAGCAGTTCACGCGCCTGCTCCAACGTGAGCGACCCGCTCAGCCAGCGCATGCTGACCCCCTCGACCAGCGCGGTCAGCCGCTGCGCGGCCGCCTCGGAGTCGGTCTCGGGTCGTGCGCAGCCCGCGTCCTGTGCGGCGCGGATCGTCTCGGCGACCTCGTCCGTCCAGGTCCGGGTCGAGGTGGCCAGGGCCTCGCGCAGCTCCGTCTCGAAGACCGCGCTGGCCCGCAGCTCGCCCCAGGCGGTGCTGTTCTCGCGCACCTGCTCGGTCTCCTGGAGCTCCATGAGCAGCATCTGCTCCAGCTCCCCCCGGGCGTCCCGGGCGGTGGCGATCGCCTTGTCCGTGTAGGCGCCGGCCCGGTCGCTGACGAACTCCAGGGTGCGGCGGATCAGGCCCGCGCGGTCCTTGAAGTGGTAGTAGATCAGCGCGGTCGACACCCCGGCCTCGGCGGCCAGCTTCTCGACCCGCAGGCCGCGCACGCCGCTGCGGGCGATGACGCGTACGGCCGCTTCCATGATCAGCTCCTGGCGGTCGGACATGAGGTGCCGCTCAACTCCCTGAGGTCTGCGCCCTGTTGGGGGCGGTCGAAATCCGGCCCTCTCCAGGCCTTGACTGGAATTTCAGTCAGCATCCAGGATAGCCGCCACCGAGGCTGACTGAATTTTCAGCCAGGGACTATCTCAGGACAAGTGCGGGCAAGAGCGGCGATCAATACTGCTGCTCCAGCCCGAAAGGGAGATCCAGATGATGCGCATGCCGGCCGAATGGGCCGAGCACGAGGCCTGCCTGATGGCCTGGCCGACCCGGCGGGAACTGTGGGGCACACAGTTCGAGGCCGCCAAACGGGAGTACGCCGCCGTGGCCGGGGCCGTCGCCGCGTTCGAGCCCGTGATCATGGTGGCCGCGCCGGGCGCCGGCCGGGAGGCCGAGGCGGCCTGCGGCAACGGCGTACGCGTGATCGAGCTGCCGATCGACGACTCCTGGCTGCGCGACTCGGGCCCGATCTTCGTCCTGGGCGAGGACGGCACCCGCGCCGGTGTGGACTTCCGCTTCAACGCCTGGGGCGAGAAGCACTACCCGTGGGACGCCGACGACAAGTTCGCCGCGCTGCTCCTGGACCGGCTCGGCGTCGACCGCCACCACTCCCCGATGATCCTCGAGGGCGGCGCGCTCACCGTCGACGGCGAGGGCACCCTGATCACCACCGAGCAGTGCCTGCTGCACCCCAACCGCAACCCCCGCATGGCCCGCGCCGACATCGAGCGCGAACTGCGGCACCGCCTGGGCGTGACCAAGGTGATCTGGCTGCCGTACGGCGGCTTCGAGGACGAGGAGACCGACGGGCACGTCGACGGGGTGTGCGCCTTCGTCGCCCCCGGCAAGGTGATCGTCCAGCTCCCGGCCGACCCGGCCCACCCCGACCATGCCCGGATGCGCGCCAACCGCGCGGTCCTGGAGGCGGTCACCGATGCGCGCGGCCGCCGCCTGGAGATCATCGAGGTCCCGCAGACCGCGTACGGCACGGTCGGCGGGGCGGAGGCGACCGGCGGCGAGCCGATCGAGGTCGGCCATCTGAACTTCTACGTCGCCAACGGCGGCGTCGTCGTCCCGGTCGCGGGCGCCCCGGACGACGACGCCGCGCTCGCCGTCATCGCCTCCGCCTTCCCGGGCCGCAAGGTCGTCGGGGTCCGCACACCGACGCTGGCGTACGGCGGCGGGGGAGTGCACTGCATCACCCAGCAGCTGCCGAAGGCCCTGCCGGGCGTGGGGGCGTGAGAGGCATGACGTACAACCAGAACCAGAACCAGAACCAGAACCAGAACTCGGTGACGTACGACCTGCTCACCTCCTTCGGATCGCCCCTCGGCTCCCCGGCCCGCCTCGAACCTCCCCAACGCCCCTTCCTGCGTACGGGACTTGTCCAGATGCGCCGGCAGTCCGACGAGCACGCCCACGACGACGCGCTGCGCGCCGGGATCCGCCTCGCCGCCTCCCGGGGCGCCACCGTGGTCTGCCTGCCCGAGCTGACCCGCAGCCCCTACTTCGCCGCCGACGAGGCCATGGCCGCGGACGCGGTCCGTCACCTGGAGGACATCCCCGACGGGCCCACCACCCGCCTGATCACCGAACTCGCCACCGAACTCGGCATCACCGTGCACGCCTCGCTGTACGAGCGGGCGGCCGACGGCGGCCTCGGCTACAACACCGCCGTGTGCGTCGGCCCCGACGGGACGCTCCTGGCCCGCACCCGCAAGAACCACATCCCGGCCTTCCCCGGCTACCGCGAGGACCTCTGCTTCCGGCCCGGTGACAGCGGGTTCCCCGTCGTCGAGATCGCGGGCGCGGCCCGCTTCGGGTTCCCGACCTGCTGGGACGAGTGGTTTCCGGAGCTGGCCCGCACCTACGCCCTGCGCGGCGCCGAGATCCTCGTGCATCCGACGGCGATCGGATCCGAGCCCGACATGCCCGAGTTCGACACCCGGCCCATGTGGGAGCAGGCCATCTCGTCGAACGGCCTGGCCAACGCGCTGTTCATGGTGGTGCCCAACCGGGTCGGCACAGAGGGGCGTACGGAGTTCTACGGGTCCTCCTTCATCTCCGACCCCTACGGCCGCGTGATGCTCCGGGCGCCGCGCGACCGCCCCGCCGTGCTCGTCGCCGATCTCGACCTCGACCAGCGCCGTGACTGGCTCGACTTCGGCCTGCTGCAGACCCGCCGCCCCGAGCTGTACGGGCAGCTCATCGAGCCCGTGACCACATAAGGAGCGTGCCGCATGGCGAAGATCCCGCGCCGGGCCGCGGCCGCCGGTGCCCTGCTGCTCGCCCTCGCCCTCGTCCTCACGGCCTGTGGCACGCCGGCGGGGTCCCGGGGCGCGGCCGACTACCGGCTCTCCGCCGGTACGCCGAGGCCCAAGGGCGAGATATCCGGCTTCAGTTGGGCGCTGTACGCGGAGCCGCCCGTCCTCGACTACCTGTACGCCTTCGACTATCCGCAGAACACCGTCCTCGCCAACGTCTGCGAGTCCCTGATGCGCTGGACGCCCGGCCTCACCACCGAGCCGGGCCTCGCCCGCAAGGCGAGCAACCCCGACCCGAAGACCTGGGTGTACGACCTGCGGGCGGGCGTGAAGTTCCACGGCGGGGGCGAGCTGACCGCCGACGACGCGGTGTACAGCCTGCGCCGCCACCTCGACCCGAAGCTCGGCTCGTACTGGAACGAGGACTTCGCCAATGTGGCCTCGATCGACAAGACCGGGCCGCTGCAGGTGACCGTACGGCTCAAGCGGCCTGACGCGCTCTTCCCGCAGGCCATGGCCAACTCGGCGGGAACCGTGGCCAGTTCGCGCAGCATCAAGGCGCAAGGGCGCAAGTTCGGCACCGCGGACGGCGGCCTCGACTGCACCGGCCCCTTCGAGCTGGGCCGCTGGAATCGCGGGCAGTCGCTGCGCCTGGACCGCTTCGACGGCTACTGGGGCCGTCGCGCCAAGGCCGGCCACGTCACCTTCACCTTCCTGCCGGACAGCTCGGCCCGCACCAACGCCCTGCTCACCGGCGAGGTCGACGGCACCTTCGGCGTCCCGCCCGAAAGCCTCGCCCGGCTGCGCTCCAGCGACAGCGGCACCCTCTCCTTCGGCGAGGGACTGACCACCGTCAACCTCAACGTGGCCAGCCTCAAGGGCACCCTCAAGGACGTCCGCGTACGCCGCGCCCTCCTGCTCGCCCTCGACCGCGAGGGCTTCGCACGCGCCGCCATGCGCGGCTCGGCCACCCCCACCAGCGCGCCGGCCCCACGCGCGGCATGGCGCGGCATACCTCGCGGCATCACCGACCGCGCCTACCGCCAACTACCGACGGTGAAACGGGACTTGGAGACGGCGAGGAAACTGATCCGGCAGGCCGGCGCGGAGGGCAAGAAGCTCACCGTCGCCACCAGCCCCATCGGCCCCGACGTCTCCCTGCTCGCCCTCGCCGTCCAGGACGCGGGCACCCGAATCGGCCTGAACGTCGAGCTGAAGACCATCGCCCCGGACGCCTTCACGGCGCTCTTCTCGGACGCCAAGGCGCGCGAGGGCCTGGACCTCTTCCCGTACACCTACTACCTGTCGATCACCGACCCGCTCGGCATCTACACCAACTTCCGCACCGGCCAGTTCGAGAACTACGCGCACTTCAGCGACCCCGAGTACGACCGGGTCGAGGCACGGGCGAGCGCGACGTACGACCCGGTCAAGCGTGGCCGAATCACCGCCCAGCTACAGAAGCTGGCCCTCGACAAGGCCATCTGCCTGCCCGTCGCCGAGTACCCGAACGCCGTCTTCCAGAGCCGGCGCATCACCGGCGCGCCGACCACCGTCTCCTACCTCTACTACCCCTGGGCGGCCGATGTGGGGGCGAGAGGCTGATGCTCCGCTTCCTGCTCAGGCGTCTCACCGAACTGGTCCTGACGCTCCTCGCCGCGTCGTTCCTCGTCTACGGCTCCGTCTTCCTCGCGCCGGGCAAGCCCGAGACCTTCCTGCTCGGCGGGCGCGGCGCCAACCCCGAGGCGCTGGCGGCGATCCGGGCCCAGTACCACCTCGACGAACCCTTCGCCGTGCAGTACGCCAAGTGGCTCGGCTCCGCCCTGACCGGCGACTTCGGGCAGTCCGTGCAGTACCGCAGCGATGTACTGGGGCTGGTCGGGGCCCGGCTGCCGGGCACGCTCGTCCTCATCGCGATGGCCGCGACCCTCGTGATCGTGGTGGGGCTCGTCCTCGGCTGGGTGGGCGCGGTGCGCGGCGGAGCCCTCGACTCCGCCGTCCTCGTCGGTACGTCGGTGGCGGTCGCCACGCCGTCGTTCGTCGCGGCGATCGTGCTTCTGGCCGTGTTCTCCGTGCAGTTGGGCTGGTTCCCCACCCTCGGCAGCGGCGCGGGCCCGCTCGACATGCTCTACCACCTCACCCTGCCCTCGATCGCCCTCGCCCTGCCCTTCGTCGGCGTCCTCGCCCGCGTCACCCGCGCCGCCATGCTCGAACAACTCGGCCGGGAACACGTCGCCGTGGCCCGCAGCCGCGGCATCCCCGAGCGGACCGTCATCCGCCGGCACGTGCTGCGCAACGCGCTCGGCACCGTCGTCACCCAGGGCGGGCTCACCCTCTCCGGCCTGGTCATCTGCACGATCCTCGTCGAGTCGGCGTTCGGGCTCGGCGGACTCGGCGAGTTCCTGGCCCGCTCCGTCACCGTCAAGGACTACCCGGTGGTGCAGGCCGTCTCGCTGCTCGTGGTCGGGCTGTTCGTGCTGGTCAACCTGGTCATCGATCTCGTCCATCCCTGGCTCGATCCACGGGTGGCTCTCGGCACGAGGAGCGCGGCATGACCCTGCAGACCGTTCCCGCCGCCGCTCCGGTGCGCCGTCCGGGCCTCTCCCGCCTGCGATCCGGGGGCGGCTGCCTGCTCTTCCGCTGCTGTCTTGGCATCGCGGCACTCGTCGTGGCGGTCGCCCTCGCCGCGCCGTGGCTGGCGCCGCTGGACCCCAACTCGGTCGACTTCGGCGCCGCGTTGAGCGGGCCGGGCGCGGACCACCTGCTCGGTGGCGACATCTCCGGACGCGACACCCTGTCCCGGCTGATCCACGGCGCCCGTACGTCGCTGCTCGGGCCGCTCGGTGTCGTCGCGTTCTCGACCCTGCTCGGCCTGGTGATCGGCGTGGCCGCCGCCTGGCGCGGTGGCTGGCTCGACACGGCCCTCTCCCGCAGCAGTGAACTCCTGCTCGCCTTCCCGGGGTTGCTGCTCGCGATGCTGTTCGTCGCGCTGTACGGCCAGGGCCTGTTCGCGCCCGTCGTGGCCCTGTCCCTCGCGTACACCCCCTTCGTCAGCCGCCTCGCCCGCAGCCTGGCCCTCGCCGAACGGGAGCGGCCCTATCTGGCGGCGTACCGGGTGCAGGGCTTCGCCGGCCCGTGGATCTGCGTGCGCCACCTGGTGCCCAACATCCTGCCCGTCGTACTCGCCCAGTCGACGGTCAACTTCGGCTACGCCCTGCTCGATCTGGCCGCCCTGTCGTTCCTGGGCCTGGGCGTACCGCCGTTGACCCCGGACTGGGGCGCCATGGTCAACGAGGGGCAGTCCGCGATCCTCGAGGGCCGCCCGCTGTGCGCGGTCCTGCCGTGCGCCGCGATCGTGCTCACGGTGGTCGCCTTCAACGTCGTCGGGGAACGCCTCGCCGACCGGGTCGCGGGGAGAGGCCGATGAGGCGGCCGGGGCTGCGGAAGGCGGTTGCGGCGGTCGGGCTCGCCGTGGCCATGGAAAGGGAATGCGTTGTCCGCCGGATCGAGAGGAGGGGCCGATGACGGCTTCCGTGCTGGAGATCGAGCAGCTGAGGCTGTCGCTGCCGGGCGCCGCCCGGCCCGTCCTGGACGGGGTCGACCTGACGGTCGCGGCCGGTGAGACGGTCGCCCTGGTGGGGGAGTCGGGCTCGGGCAAGACCCTCACCTCACGGGCAGCCCTCGGCCTCCTGCCGCCGGGCGCGGTGACCTCGGGCGCGGTGCGGGTCGCCGGCGACGACGTCCTCGCCATGGACGCGGAGCGGCTGCGGCGGGTACGGGCCCGGACCGCCGCGATGGTCTTCCAGGACCCGCGGGCCGCGATCAACCCGCTGCGCAGGATCGGCGACTTCCTCACGGAGGGGCTGCGGGCAGAGGCGGGGCGGGCGCGGCGCGCGGAGCGCCGGGGTGGCTTCGACACGGGTGCCCGGGGCGGCGGCCTCCTGACGGCGGACGGGAGACGGGGGCGGCGCCCGCAGGGGCAGGGCGGCACCGGTCCGGATGCCCGAACCGCCGAACTCCTGCCGGAGGGGATGCGGGCGGACGCAGGGCGCGGTGAGCGTTCGCGGGGGCAGGGGAGTGCCGGCTCGGACGCTCGGGTCGCGGGACGTCTGCCGGAGGGGGTACGGGCGGACGCGGGGCGAGGCGAGCGTACGCAGCGGCAGGGGAGTGCCGGCTCGGACGCTCGGGCCCCCGAACTCCTGCTGGAAGGGATGCGGGCGGACACGGGGCGCGGCGAGCGCGCACCGCTGCAGGGCGGCGCCGACCCGGATGCCCGGGCCGCCGAACTCCTGGACGCCGTCGGGCTGTCCGCACAGGTCATGCGCCGCTACCCGCACGAGCTCTCGGGCGGCATGCTGCAACGCGTCATGATCGCCGGCGCGCTGATGGCCGGCCCCCGGCTGCTCCTCGCCGACGAGCCGACCACCGCCCTGGACGTCACCACCCAGGCGGAGATCGTGGCCCTCCTCGCCGGCCTGCGCGAACGCTTCGGCACCGGCCTGCTGTTCGTCACCCACGACCTGGAGCTCGCGGCGGCCATCAGCGACCGGGTGTACGTCATGTACGCGGGCCGCATCGCCGAATCCGGCCCCGCCGGCGCCCTGTTCGGGGCACCGGGCCACCCCTACACGGCGGCCCTGCTCTCCTCCACGCCCCGCCTCGAAGCGCCGCCCGGCCACCTCCCGGCGATCCCGGGCCGCCCACCGGACCTGCGCACCGAGTTGCCGGGGTGCGCCTTCGCCCCACGCTGCGCCCACGCCACGGACCGCTGCGGCACCGAGACGCCCGCGCTCCGCCCCCTGGACGCGGGCACGGTGGTGGCCTGCCATCACGCGGCGGAGCTGACGCTCGGGGAAGGAGCGACGCCTTGATGCCCCGTCGCCGGGGGCCGGCCCGTTCCGGCACCAGGGTCAACCGGCCCCGAGGTCACGTCCGGGATCCGGCCCGCCCCGGGACCCGCGCCCCAACCCGTCCTGTTACCCGTCGAGTTGAGCGGCCCGACGGCATTCGCCGATCGCGGTGCCCGCAGGCGTGCCGCCGTCCCCTCACCGCGCCCCGGTACCCATGGCGTGCGCAGCTCCACCGTGGACCATTCGCAGAGAGGCACCGCCATGACTGAAGCCGACGACACCGCCCCCGGGCCACCGCCCGCCCCCGTACTCGAAGTCACCGGCCTGCACCGTGCCTTCGGTGCCACGCAGGCCGTGGACGACGTGTCCTTCACCCTGCCCGCCAAAGGCTCCCTCGGCGTCGTGGGCGAGTCCGGGTCGGGCAAGACCACCACCGCCCGCATCATCGCCGGGCTCGAACGAGCCGACGCAGGACGGGTCTTGGTGCGCGGCCGGGACCGGGCCAGGCTCGGTCGGGGCCGGGCGGCGCGGCTGCGCAGAGCCCGGGACGTACAGATGGTGTTCCAGGACCCCTACTCCTCGCTCGACCCGCGCGTCCCCGTCGGCGCCGCCCTGCGCGAGACGGTGCGCCTGCACTTCCCGGACGTGGACACCCGCCGCCGCGCGGCCGAACTCCTCGACCAGGTCGGCCTGGGCGCGCGCGAGGCCTCGGCCCTGCCCCGGCAGCTGTCCGGCGGTCAGCGCCAACGGGTGGCGATCGCCCGCGCCCTGGCCGTCGAGCCGGCGGTGCTGATCCTCGACGAGGCGGTCGCGGCCCTCGACGTCTCCGTACAGGCCCAGATCATCAATCTGCTCGCCGACATCCGCCAACAGACGGGCGTGGCCTGCCTGTTCATCACCCACGACCTGGGCGTCGTACGCGCCGTCACCGAGGACGCCGTGGTGCTGCGCAAGGGCCGCATCGTGGAACGCGGCCCGACCGCCCAGCTGCTGAGCGAACCCCAACACCCCTACACCCGGCTGCTGTTGGCCTCGCTGCCCCGGCCCGGGTGGGAGCCGGAGCGGATCGGGGCGGCGCGGCGGGCGCTGGATGCCTAGCGTCGGTCGCCGCACTTGTGATGCCTGGCTCCGGTCGCCGAACTCGTGTGGCAGACAGGAGTCTGATGCGGCAGGCGGGAGGCCGATGCAGCCCCGGGGCTAGCTGCGCCCCTCCAGATGCACCGGCAGCGACTCCACCCCATACACGATCGACAGCTTCCGGAAGGCCAGATCCGCCTCCGCCCCCGCAAGCCGCATCTCGGGAAAGCGCCGCACCAACGCCGGGAACGCCGCCCGCAGTTCCATCCGCGCCAGCTCCGCCCCGATGCACCGGTGTATGCCGTAGCCGAAGGCGAGGTGCCCGGAGGACTTGCGGTGCGGGTCGAAGTCGCCCTCGTCGCCGGTGAGGACCTCGTCCCGGTCGGCGGCGCTCAGCGAGCAAAGGACCATGTCGCCCTTGGGTATGAGCACCCCGGCGACCTCGATGTCCTCCTTGGCGAAGCGGGGGAACGCCAGCTGCACCACGGTCAGGTAGCGCAGCGCCTCCTCGACGAAGACGTTCACCGTGTCGGAGTCGGGTTCCGCGTCACGTATGAGGGCGAAGGTCTCCGGGTCCTTCAGGAGCAGCAGCGCGCCGAGCGCCAGCATGCTCGCGGTCGTCTCGAAGCCGCCGGTCAGCACCCCGTCGGCGAGGCCGGCGAGTTCGTCGTCGCCTATGGAGTCCCCGTGCTCCTTGACGATCATGCCGAGCAGTCCGTCGCCGGGGTTCTCCCGCTGCTTCTTGACGACGTCCCGGAAGTAGTCGAGCGAGTCCGAGGTCGCACCGAACGCGGCGACCGCGCCGTCCGACAGGTCGAAGCGCGCCATGCTGAGGCGCTGGAAGTCGTCGCGGTCCTCGTACGGCACCCCGAGCAGCTCGCAGATCGTCAGCGACGGGATGGGCAGCGCGAACGCCTCCACCAGGTCCACCGGACCCGGCGCCTTCGCCATCGCGTCGAGCCGCTCCTCGATGATCGCGTCGATGCGCGGCGTGAGCCTGCGCAGCCGCCGCATGGTGAACTCCGGCGTCAGGATGCGCCGAAGCCGCGTGTGCACCGGCGGGTCCGCGAAGCCCAGACCACCCGGGTTGTGCTCCTCGCCGAGGCCGGCGTTGCCCGCGAGGTTGGTGAAGTCCGTGCTGAACCCGTCCGTGGCGGCGAGCACTTCCTTCACCTCGTCGTACCCGGTGACCACCCAGGCGTCGAGGGCGAACGGCAGCGGCACCTTGGAGACCGGCGTCGTGCGCCGCGCCTCGGCCAGCTCCGCCACCGGGTCGAGGCCGTCCCTGCGCAGCGGCCGCACCAGGGGTTCGGGAAGGAGCGAGATGGTGGTCGAACCGATCCCGTGCTTCTGGATCCTGGCGAGGTATTTGCGCCCGAGCCGCGCGGCGATGCGGGAACGGAGATTCGCCCTCAACGTGAGCTCCATGGGTTGTCGTACAGCCAACCGCTAACAGGGCTGTGCGGTCGTGGCGGAGCGGTCAGCATAAGGTGCCGGGTGATCGGCGTGTCGACCGAGGTCAGGGGTTTGTGCCGGTCACGGCACGCACGTCCGTTTTTCCCGGTCAGGGACGGTAGCGCAGCGGATGCTCCGCGGGCACCTCGACGAGGACGATCTCGACGCCGTCGGGGTCGGAGATCCACATCTCCAGTAGACCCCAGGGTTCGAGTGTTGGCTCCCGCAGCACGGGGACGTCCCGCGCGCGCAGCTCCTCGTACGCCGCCGCGAGGTTCGCCACCTGGAGCCAGAGCCGCATTCCGGCCTCGGGCGGGGCCGGGGCCCGCCCGGACACCTCCAGGAACCCGCCGCCGAGGAAATAGACGGTGCCCCGCTCCGGCCCGGTGCCGAACTCGCGGTACACGGCGAGCCCCAGCGCCTCGCCGTAGAAGGCGCGGCTGCGGTCCGGGTCGACGGGGCGCAGGAGCGTACGACTGCTCAGTACGTGAACCATCGGACCATGGTCCCGGACTCAGGGGTCCCGTGGACATACCAGGGCCCCCATGAGCGGCGCTAGGCTCGTCGGGCCACCCTCGCTCCAGCGATCGAAAGGCCGCGCCGCCATGGACACCGCCCCCGCCACCCCCGAACTCTCCTTCCGCGACGCCACGGACGCCGACACCGAGGTGGACGCCCTCGTCGCACTCATCGAGTCGGCCTACCGCGGTGATTCGAGCCGGACCGGGTGGACCACGGAGGCGGACATCCTCCAGGGCCAGCGCACCGATGCCGAGGCCGTACGCGAGGCGGTCAAGCAGGAGGACAGCCGGCTGCTCACCGTGTGGCAGGGCGGCGAGCTCGTCGCCTGCTGCCGGGTGGAGCACCGCGGCGGGGCCGGCTATTTCGGGATGTTCGCGGTCCGGCCCGCCCTGCAGGGCGCCGGCCTCGGCAAGGTGATCATCGCGGAGGCGGAGCGCCGGGTCCGTGCCGAGTGGGGCGTGCGCGAGATGCACATGACGGTGATCTCGCTACGTAACGACCTGATCGCCTACTACGAGCGGCGCGGCTACCGCCGTACGGGACAGATGGTCCCGTTCCCGTACGGCGACGAGCGCTTCGGTGTGCCGCTGCGCGACGACCTGCAGTTCGAGCTGCTGGTCAAGCCGCTCGACTGAGGAGGGTCAGGCGGTGAAGCGGCCGGTCCGCTTGATCTCCGGGTAGTCGGTGGTGGCCCCGTCCAGCTCCAGGGCACGGACCAGGCGCAGGTGCTCCTGGGTGTTGACGACCCAGCCGATGATCCGCAGGTCGGCCTTGCGGGCCGCCTCGACGACTTCCAGGGTGATGCGGCGGATGTTGAGGACCAGGGTGGTGGCGCCCACCGCCGTCGCCCGCTCCACGACGTCCGTGCCGTAACGGCTGGCGACCAGCGCGGTGCGTACGCCCGGCACCAGACGGCTGATCTCCCCGAGGGCCTCGTCGTGGAACGAGAGCACCTCCACGCGGGCGACCAGGTCGCGGCGGTGCATCACCTCGGCCAGCGCCCTGGCGGCGGCCACGTCCTTGATCTCCGCCTGCAGCGGGCGCCTGACGGCGTCCAGGACCTCCTCGAAGACGGGGATGCGCTCGCCGCGCCCGGCGTCCAGCTCGCGCAGCTCGGAGAGGGTCTTCTCGGCAATCGGGCCCTTGCCGTCGGTGGTGCGGTCCACTTGTGCGTCGTGCATGACGACGAGCGCGCCGTCCTTGCTCAGGTGCAGGTCGAGTTCGATGAGGTCGAGGCCCGCCCGTTCCGCGGCGATGAAGGAACGGAGGGTGTTCTCGGGCTCGATGCCCATGACCCCGCGATGACCGATGGTGAGGAAGTTCAAGGTTCACTCGCTTCCGTCGACGGCGGCTCCCCGCGCGGTGCGGTCCCTGCGCCACGCGGACAAGGCCGCAGCCTAATGGTCCCGGTCAGCGATGGACCCGCACCGAACCGGTGGATTCCGAGGAAGCGGAGCGCTCCGCTCGGGCCCCGACGATGCCGAGGATCAACCCGGTGATGACGGCGGCGACAAGGACGGCACGGGTGCTCAACTCGACACTGCTCCAACTGGCGGACGGCAACGGACCCCGCCCGTCCTACCGTTCCGGGCACCCGGCCCGCGAGCTTCTTCACTCGTGCGTGGGCGCGTCAGGCAAGGATTGACGCGCCCCGCAAGGGGCGCGGGGAACTGCGCGCCCAGCCACCGACGGCCCGCAGATTCTGAACCGTCCTGCCGGTGGCGCGGGCTCTGAAACCGGCAGCCGCCGAGAGGCCCCGCAAGGGGCGCGGGGAACTGCGCGCCCGGCCACCGACGGCCCGCAGATCCGCCATGGCCTGCGGGCGCCCCGCTGACCCCGCACCAGGCCTTCCAGCGAAGCGCTCACGCGGAGCGGTCAGCCCAGCTCGTCCAGATCCGCCAGCATCCCCTCACCGAGCTCCAGCTCCGAGAGGAGCCGCCGCTCGCTCCAGCGCAGCGCGATCTGCGGATGGCTCCAGGCCTCGACGCCCCCGGCCTGCGCGAGCGCGTCGCGTACCTCCTTCAACTCGCCCTTCGTGCGCGCCAGATGCTCCGTCACCAGCGCCCGCAGATCCTCCGGCGCCGCCAGATGCCCGAGCCACACCCGCAACAGCAGCGGATGCTTGAGCACCGGGGCGCCCACGTCCTGCCCCGACCCGGCCCAGGCGGCGAGTGCCGCACGTCCCTCATCGGTGATCGCGTACGTCCGCTTGGTGCGCGGTGCCTCCGGGCCCGAGCGGCGCGAGGTCGCGTAGCCCAGGGACTCCAGGCGGCGCAGCTCGGCGTAGATCTGGCTGATGGCGGGCGACCAGTAGAAGAACCGCAGCGAGGCGTCCGCCCACTTCTTCAGCTCGTACCCGGTCCGCTCGCCGGGGAAGGAGAGCAGGCCGAGCACGGCCCACGCGGTCTGCGGAAGACCGGCCCCCGGGCCGTCCCCGCCGTCGGCGTCCTGGCGCTGTGCTGTCCGGCGATCACTCATGGCCGCATTGAAGGCGGGCGGACACGGCCCGCGCAATCCCCTTCGCCACATCTCTTGCCGCATCTCTTGCCACTTCGAGATCTGACGACTAGTCATATGGCTAATTGAAATAAAGCGCGGAACCCGCATGCGACCCCCAACTCCCAGGAGGCACCGTGAAGTTCTCGGTCATCTTCGAGGCCCAGCTGACCGATCCGACCGTCGAGCGCGAGCACCAGGTCATCCGGGACAGCGTCGAACAGGCGATACTCGCCGAACAGATGGGCTTCGACCGGATCTGGGCGGTCGAGCACCACTCCCTCAAGTGGTACGCGCACATGAGTGCCCCGGAGATCTTCCTGACCTGGGTCGCGGCGAAGACCAGCACGATCCGCATAGGCCACGGCGTGGTCTGCATGCCGTTCAAGTTCAACCACCCCGCGCGCGTGGCCGAACGGGCCGCCATGCTCGACCTGCTCTCCGGCGGCCGTCTCGACCTGGGCGCGGGCCGCGGCGGCACCGCGCAGGAGACCTCGCTGTGCGGCGTCGACAAGGAGCGCACGACCCAGGAGGTCGAAGAGGCGCTGCGGATCATCGGCAAGGCCTGGCAGGAGGACGAGCTCGAGTACCACGGCGAGCTCATCGACATCGACCCGCACCCGATCCTGCCCCGCCCGAAGCAGACCCCGCACCCCCCGCTGTTCCTGGCCTGCAGTCGCACCGAAACCCTCACCCAGGCCGCCGACTTCGGCATCGGCGCCCTCGTGATGGGCTTCGCGGGCCCCGAGTCGATCACCGAGATGCGCACCGCCTACGACGCCTCGATCGCGGCCCGTACCGGAGAGCGGCTCGTCTCCTCTGTCATCAACGACCACTTCTCCGTACTCTGTCCGACGATCGTGCTCGACGACCGTGACGAGGCGCAGCGCATCGGGATCCGAGGCCAGCGGTTCTTCGCCCAGTCCATCGGCCACTGGTACGGCGGCGCCGGCATCCCGGACGAGGCCGTCGTGGAGGGCACGGACGAGGCCGCCGAGATGCGCAAGGCCGCCGAGCAGACGGTCGCGCGGCTGCACGAGCACAACATTCCGGTACGCCCCACCTCGACCGCCACCTTCAACGCGGACCACGCCTACGGCACCGCCGATGACGCCATCGCCTACGTCGAGCAGCTCAGGGACGCGGGCGCCGACGAGATCATGTGCCTGATCCAGATGGGCACGGTGCCGCAGGAGGCCTGCCTGGAGACGATCCGGCAGTGGGGCGAGAAGGTCATCCCGCATTTCCGGGGCGACTCGCACTCCCGCAACGACTCGCACTCCCGTAACGAGCAGGAGGAGCAAGCCCGATGAGCCTGGAAGCCGACCCCGCGACACCCGGCGAAGCCGCCCCGGTGGTTCCCGCCGAAGCCGCAGCCGCCCCCGCGAAGCCCGCCGAAGCCGCCCCCGCGACACCGGCCGGAGCCGCAGCCGCCCCCGCGAAGCCCGCCGAAGCCGCCCCTCCGCCGCCCGGCGCACCCGACCGCCTGACCCCCGAAGCCCGCGCCATGGTCGACCTCTTGACCTCCGTCTTCCCCGACCTCGGCGGCACGGTCACGGACGCCGCCGAGGCCCGCCGCGTCCTCGCCGCCACCCCCGAGCCCCCGTGGGAGCCGACCGCGGTCGGCTCCGTGGAGGACCGCACCATCCCCGGCCCCGAAGGGGCGCCCGAGATACCGGTGCGGATCTACCTGCCCGACCCCGCCGAGGCCACCGGCCCACGGCCGACCGTCGTCTTCTACCACGGCGGCGGCTGGGCGATCTGCGACCTGGAGACCCACGACGGCACGGCCCGCGCGCTCTGCCGGGGCGCCGGCGCGGCGGTCGTCTCGGTCGACTACCGGCTCGCCCCGGAGAACCCCTTCCCGGCGGCCGTCGACGACGCGGACGCCGCCTTCCGCTGGGCCGCGGCCCACGTGGCCGAGCTCGGCGGCGACCTGCACGCCCTGGTCGTCGCGGGCGACAGCGCCGGCGGCAACCTCGCTGCCGTCACCGCCCAGAGCGCCCGCGACCGGGGAGGGCCGGCGCCGGCCCTGCAGGTGCTCATTTACCCCGCCGTCGACCTGGTGCAGCAGTGGCCCTCGTACGAGACGAACGGGACCGGGTTCTTCCTGTCCACCCCGCACATGCAGTGGTTCGCGGCGCAATACCTGGGCGACCCGGCGGCAGACCGCACCGACCCCCGCGTTTCGCCCCTGCGCGGTGACCTCACCGGCCTGCCGCCCGCACACATCGTGACGGCCGGCTGTGACCCGCTGTGCGACGAGGGCCGGGCTTACGCGGCGAAACTGCGCGAGGCCGGAGTGACGGTCACGGAGGGGCACTTCCCGGGGATGTTCCACGGATTCTTCGGCTTCCCGCAGGTACTGCAGGATGCGGCGACCGCAGTGGCGGAAGTGGTCGAGACTGTCGCGGCAACGGCTACCGACAGGAAAAACGGCGGTGAACCAGGGGGTAGCGCAGGATAATTTCCCGAGGCCCCTCTTGTGGCGGAGAACCTCGCATGCATACGGTGTCTTTACGCGAGGTTCTCCCGTGGAGGAAGTGTCATGACGGAAATTCTTGTGCAGGCCGCTACCGAGGAAACGATTCCTCCCGGCAGCACCCGGGTCGTGGAGCACCCGGCCTGGCCCGTGCTCAAGGATGCCGTGGAGGAGATCAGGCCCTGGCAGTCCAAGGACGGGTCGATCGACTTCACCGCCGAGGGCGCCCCTTCCAGGTCGGTGGCCGAACTGGCCGTGGACCGGGCGATATCCGCCATCGAGCAGCTCGCCCCGCTGCTCCCGCACAACGACGCCTACCACCGCGCGCTCGCCGCGGATCTGCGCCGCTGGGCGGACGAGGGCTTCCAGGTCCCGGACTTCCTCGACTCGCTGCTTGCCTTCCAGCCCGCCGCGCACCGCGCCGACGGACTGCAGCACCTGGTCGTCTTCCCGATGTACACGCAGAACGGCAACCCGGACCGCAACCTCGAAGCGGTCGTCCTGCGCATGGTGTGGCCCGACTGGCTGGCCGACCTGGAGCGCACGCGCTACGACAACCCGCTCTACATCGGCATCAAGTTCGAGGACTTCACCCCGGGCTACGACACCAACTCGGCCGTCCTGTTCCCGGAGACCATCGCCGTGCGCGAGGCCCCCGAGCGCTTCAGCTGGGGCGGCATCTTCTGCGACCGCGAGGCCGCCCGCTTCCGCAAGGTCACCGAGGCCGCGGTGAGCATCCTCGGGCTCGAACTGCCCGACGACATCCGCGAGATGATCGCCGACCAGGACCGCTGCGAGCAGGCCTTCGTGCTGTGGGACATGGTCCACGACCGCACGCACAGCCACGGCGACCTGCCCTTCGACCCGTTCATGATCAAGCAGCGCCAGCCGTTCTGGATGTACGGTCTCGAAGAGCTGCGCTGCGACCTCACCGCCTTCAAGGAGGCCGTGAAGCTGGAGGCCGAGGGCGTCGCCCAGGCCCGCGACGTGCAGTTCACGGTGCTGTTCGACCGCATGTTCCGCTTCCCGGTGACCGGTGAGCGCGTACGCAACTACGACGGCCTCGGCGGTCAGCTGCTCTTCGCCTACCTGCACAAGCACGACGTGCTGCGCTGGACCGACAACACCCTGAAGATCGACTGGGAGCGCGCCCCGCAGGTCACCAACCAGCTGTGCGCCGAGATCGAGGACCTTTACCGGGCCGGCATCGACCGCCCGAAGCTGGTCCACTGGTTCGCCGCGTACGAACTGGTCTCGACCTATCTCTCCCCGCACCCCGGATCGCGCTGGGCCAAGGGCCCCGACGCCCTGGACCTGTCGCTGCCGCCCCGGAAACTCGTCGACGAGGTGCTTCCGGACGAGTTTCCGCTGAGCATGTTCTATGAGGCCCTTTCGAAGAAGCTCAAGAACGTGATCGCCGCGACCAAGGGCATCACCGCTTCGAACGCCGAGCGGGTGGCCGCATGAGCCACCGTGGCACGGAGGTGAGCACGATGGGTACGCAGACCGGAAACGGCGGCGCACTGAACGGCGCCGTGATCGCGGTGGCGGGTGCCGCAGGCCCCGCCGGCCGGGCCACGCTGCTCCGGCTCGCCGAGGCGGGCGCGATCGTCGTCGCCTCGGACGCGGACGCCGCACGCCTCGCGGAAGCCGTGGACGCGGCCCGCTACGCACACGGCGGCGCGACGGTCACCGGCGACACCGTGGACCTCCTCGACCTGGCCGCGGCCCGCGACTGGGCCGCGCGCACCGAGAAGGAATTCGGCCGCATCGACGGCCTGGTCCACCTGGTCGGTGGCTGGCGCGGCTCGGCGTCCTTCGCCGAGACCGACCTCGCCGACTGGGAGCTGCTCGAAAAGCTCCTGATCCGCACCGTGCAGCACACCTCGCTGGCGTTCTACGACGGCCTGCAGCGCAGCGACCGCGGCCGCTACGTCCTGACCACCGCCGCCGGAGCGAGCAAGCCGACCGCGGGCAATGCCGCGTACGCCGCCTCCAAGGCCGCGGCCGAGGCCTGGACGCTGGCCCTGGGCGACGCCTTCCGCAAGGCCGCCAAGGCCGAGGGTGCCGAGGAGCTGTCGTCGGCGGCTGTCATCCTGGTGGTCAAGGCGTTGGTCCACGACGCGATGCGCGCGGAGCGGCCGAACGCGAAGTTCGCGGGTTTCACGGACGTCAAGGAGCTGGCCGAGGCCGTCGCCGGCGTCTGGGAGCGGCCCGCCGGGGAAGTGAACGGAACCCGTCTGTGGCTGACCGAGAAGCCGTGAACTCTTTGAACCAGATAGCCGTCAATCCGCCGAAGACGGATGCCAAGCGGCATCACGACCCAGAAGTACGCGGCTTCGCCAGCGACAACTACGCGGGCGCCCACCCCGAGATCCTCGCGGCCCTCGCCCTCGCCAACGGCGGCCACCAGGTCGCCTACGGCGAGGACGACTACACCGCGAACCTGCAGCAGCTGATCCGCGGCCACTTCGGCGCCACCGCGGAGGCCTTCCCGGTCTTCAACGGCACCGGCGCCAACGTCACCGCGCTGCAGGCCATGACGGACCGCTGGGGCGCGGTCATCTGCGCGGAGTCGGCGCACATCCACGTCGACGAGTGTGGTGCCCCCGAGCGGGTCGGCGGCCTCAAGCTGCTCACCGTGCCCACCGAGGACGGCAAGCTCACGCCCGAGCTCATCGACCGGCAGGCGTACGGCTTCGACGACGAGCACCGGGCGATGCCCCAGGTCGTCTCGATCACGCAGAACACCGAACTGGGCACGCTCTACACGCCCGACGAGATCCGCGCGATCTGCGAACACGCCCATGGACACGGCATGTTGGTGCACCTCGACGGCGCCCGGATCGCCAACGCCGCGGCCGCCCTCGACGTCCCGCTGCGCACCTTCACCACCCGCGCGGGCGTCGACGTGCTGTCCTTCGGCGGCACCAAGAACGGCATGCTGTTCGGCGAGGCGGTCGTCGTCCTGAACCCGGACGCGGTCCGCCACATGAAGCATCTGCGCAAGCTGTCCATGCAGCTCGCCTCCAAGATGCGCTTCGTGTCCGTGCAGTTGGAGGCGCTGCTCGCCAAGGACCTGTGGCTGCGCAACGCCCGCCACTCCAACGAGATGGCCCAGCGCCTGGCCGAGGGCGTGCGCGCGGTGCACGGCGTGGAGATCCTTTACCCGGTGCAGGCCAACGCCGTCTTCGCGCGCCTTCCGCACGACGTGAGCGAGCGCCTGCAGGAGCGCTTCCGCTTCTACTTCTGGGACGAGGCCGCCGGCGACGTGCGCTGGATGTGCTCCTTCGACACGACCGAGGACGACGTGGACCGGTTCGTGGCGGCGCTCAAGGAGGAGATGGCCCGGTAGCCGTCGACTCTCCTGCAGTGCATAGGTATGCGATCGATCGTAAAGTCATTGACTCCCGGTCGGTCGCTTTCCTATGCTCACTCGTCATGCAGCTGATCCAGGAAAACCCTGATCTGTCGGCGTATTTGGCCGCCAGTGATGTCATCGACCACCACCATCCGCTGGTCCGTGAGACGGCGGCGGGTCTTGCAAAGTCATCCGCCGATTCCTATGAATACGCCCACGCGGCCTTCGATTTCGTGCGCGACGCCGTCCCGCACTCGCAGGACTCGGGCCGGATGGAGGTCACCTGGCGCGCCTCCGACGTGCTGCGCGAGCGCACCGGGATCTGTACCGCCAAGTCCCATGCCCTGGCCGCCCTGCTGCGGGCCGAGGACATTCCGACGGCGTTCTGCTACCAGCGGCTGCGGGACGACAACACGAGCGGATACTCGCTGCACGGCCTGGTCGCCGTACGCCTGGGCGGCGCCTGGCACCGGCAGGACCCGCGCGGGAACCTCCCGGAGGGCGTCGATGCGCAGTTCCGCCTCGGTGAGGAGCGGCTGGCCTGGCCCGTGGATCCTGAGTCCAATGAAGTGGACTATCCAGTCCTGTACGCTGAACCTAGCCCGGTTGCCCTCCGCGCACTCAAGGAGGCCCGCGACCGGCCGCACCTGTGGCAGATCTACCCCTCGGAACTGTGAGGCACGACGGACCATGACCCTCCAGCTGACCGTGTCCGACGAGGTCCGCGCCCTCGTCCCCGGCTTCACCCACCTCGCGATCGAGGCCCACGGGCTCGTCAACGGGCCCAGCAGCGAGGCGAGTTCGGCGCTCCTCGACGACGCGGCGAAGCGGCTGGCCGAGCGCCTGGCGGGCCGTGCGCCGCACGAGGACGCGCACATCGCGGCCTGGCGCGAGGCGTACACCGCCTTCGGCTCCAAGCCGAACCGCACCCGCAACTCCGCGGAGGCGCTCGCCAAGCGGGCGCTCGCAGACGGAGGGGTCGGCGGGCTGCCGCGCATCAACCTGCTGGTCGACCTCTACAACGCGATCAGCGTGGCCCACCTGATCCCCGTGGGCGGCGAGGACCTCGACCACATCAAGGGCGACATGCGGCTCGTCGTGGCAAGCGGCGAGGAGGACTTCGTCACGGTCGCCGCGGGGGAGCAGGTCGTCGAGCACCCGGACGCCGGGGAAATCGTCTGGCGCGACGACGCGGGCGTCACCTGCCGGCGCTGGAACTGGCGCCAGGGCCCGCGCACCCGGCTCACCGAGGAGACCACGAGCGGCATCTTCCTGCTCGAGTCCCTCGCGCCCATGCCGGTCGCGGAACTGGAGCAGGCCGGGGCCGAACTCGCCGAGCTGCTCGCGAAGTTCAGCCCCGGGGCGCAGATCACCGTCCGCGCCCCGGAGTAGTCACCGGCGTGCGGCTCAGCCGGCCTCGGCCTCGCGCACCTGCGCCGGGGTCGGGGCCGTACCGCCGAGGTGGGCGGGCAGCCACCAGGAGTCCTCGGGGCCCTTGGGGCGGCCGGGGTAGGCGCGCTGCGCGGTCTCGAGCAGCTCCTCCATGCGCTGGCGCAGCCGCCGCGTGATGGCACCCGCGTACTGGTCACGGGGCGCCTCGATGGCCTCGCCGACGCGGATCGTCACCGGGATGTGCTCGCGCTTGATGTTGCGCGGACGCCCCTTGGTCCACAGCCGCTGGGTGCCCCACAGCGCCACCGGGATCAGCGGGACGCCCGCCTCCTGGGCCATCCGGGCCGCACCCGACTTGAAGCTCTTGAGCGTGAACGACGGCGAGATGGTGGCCTCCGGGAAGACCCCGATGATCTCGCCGGAGCGCAGCGAGTCCATGGCGTGCTTGTACGCCACCTCGCCGTTGTTGCGGTCCACCGGGATGTGCTTCATGCCGCGCATCAGCGGGCCGGAGATCTTGTTCCGGAACACGGACTCCTTGGCCATGAAGCGCACCAGACGCTTCTGCGGCCGGGCAGCGAGCCCGGCGAAGATGAAGTCCATGTAGCTGATGTGGTTGCTCACCAGGACCGCCCCGCCCGAACGCGGAATGTTCTCCGTGCCCTTGAGGTCGATCTTCAGGTCCAGCGCCTTGAAGAGCGTGAGCGCTGCACCGATGACCGGACGGTAGACGAGTTCTGCCATGGGCGGCGATGACCCTTCTCTGCGCCCGGAGTGTAAGTTTCCGAGCGGTAAGTTACGCGCCCGTAGGTTTAGGGCGATGGGCAGATCGTGCCCCATGGCGGGCCGAGTAGCCACCCCTGACGTCCGCGAACCGGGAGATTCTCGTCACGTACGGCCGTGACGTGGGGTTTTTGCCGCCCTTTTGCCACCCTGTCACCCCCGCCCGGGCAGCCCCCTGCGCAGCAGCAGATACATCTCGCACCCCAGGCAGTAGGCGAACGCCGCGTTCAGGAACGCGGCCGTCAGCGCACAGGCCGTCGCCGCGAGCCCGAGCCACTGCGGCCCCCACCCGTACCCCGCGAGCCCCACCAGGGCGAAGGCAAGGCCGACGCCCTGGGCGAACCGCGGCGGCCGGGGCGACTCGCGCTCCACGGCCGGGCCGAGCCGGGGACGCAGCGCCGTACGGAACAGCCACCCGTACGGCGAGCGCTGCACCCCGGCCACCGCGCCGAGCGCGAAACACAGCGCCTGCCAGGCAAGCAGCCAGAAACTGGAGGTGATCAGCACGAGGGAGAGCACGGCGGTCGTCACGGCCGCCCCGAAGCGCGGACCGCGCACATCGATGTCGGCTGCGATGTCGGTTGCGTTCACACCCTCAGCATCCCCGGCGAAAGCCGCCCGCGGACCCCGGGAATCTTTGCGGTCTCGTGAACGCTGCAGCAGGCGATGACGGGACTCGTGGTCTGTGCGGTGGTGCTCGCGGCGGCGAGCGCGTTCGGGCTGCTGCGGCAGCGGCGCGACGGGAGGGTGAAGGTGCAAGACGGCGAGAAGGTGCTCGGCGCCCGGGAGTTGGGCGACCGGCTCGGCGAGCGCGCCACCCTGGTGCAGTTCTCCAGCGCGTTCTGCCAGCCCTGCCGGGCCACCCGCCGGGTCCTCGCCGACGTGGCGGGCCTCGTCCCCGGGGTCGCGCACATCGAGATCGACGCCGAGGAGCACCTGGCGCTCGTACGGGAACTCGGCATCCTGAAGACCCCGACCGTGCTCGTCCTCGACAAGGCGGGACGCATCGTGCGCCGGGCCGCGGGCCAGCCCCGCAAGGCCGATGTGATCGCCGCACTGGGGGAGGCCGTGTGATCGCCCGGGGGGCGCCCGTGAATCATCTCCCATATCCCGGTACGCACTTGACTGCAGGCAGCACTCATCGTCAGCCTGAGCGCATGCCGCCGGAAATCCTTCTGTACGAGCGCGTCCATGTGGACCTCGCCCGCCATGCGAGTGCGCGCTGTCCGCGCCACTGGGCAGCCACGGACCTCGCACACACGGCATCGGCAGAAGGACAACTCCATGACGGCCACACCCGACCTCTCGGCCCCTCGTCTCGCCTCACCTGACCTGCTGCGCGCCAGCTTCCGCCGGCACGCGGCGGGTGTAGCGGTGATCACAGCCCAAGGTCTCGGGCCGGTCGGCTTCACCGCCACCTCGCTCTCCTCGGCCGCTGCCGAGCCCCCGCTGGTCTCCTTCGGCATAGGCACCGGCTCGTCCAGCTGGCCGGTGATCTCCCAGGCCGAGTACGTCGGCGTGCACATCCTCGCCGAGGACCAGCAGGACCTCGCCGCCACCTTCGCGCGCAGTGGCGCAGACCGCTTCGCCGAGCCCACCCGCTGGCACCAGGGCCCGCACGGCGTACCGGTCCTCGACGGCGTCCTGGCCTGGCTGGTCTGCAGGATCGTCGCGCGCGTCCCGGCCGGCGACCACCGCCTGGTGCTCGCCGAGGTCGTCGTCGGCGACCCCGACGGGACGGGCCCCGCGAGCGGTCGCCCGCTGCTCTACCACCAGGGCCGGTTCGGTTCCCTGAGGGAATGACGGCAGGGAATGACTACGCAGCGTTGGCAACGTCACAGTTCCAAGCGCTTGCTTACTGGGTACGTACTGGGTGTACTGGCTAGTAACATTCCGATCGGAGCGCGGGTCGCCCCGACCGGAATCCGCCTCTTCAGGCGCCTATGCTGCCTGGCATAAGGCAGCAGCCCAGAAATGACGATGCAGTAGGAGAGCCGGCGTGAGCTTGAGGATCGTTGTCACCGTGAAGTACGTGCCCGACGCCACCGGCGACCGGCACTTCGCCGATGACCTGACCGTCGACCGTGACGACGTGGACGGCCTGCTGTCGGAGCTCGACGAGTACGCGGTCGAGCAGGCCCTGCAGATCGCCGACGAGGCGGACGACGCGGAGATCACCGTGCTGACCGTCGGCCCCGAGGACGCCAAGGACGCGCTGCGCAAGGCGCTTTCGATGGGCGCCGACAAGGCCATCCACGTCGAGGACGACGATCTGCACGGCACCGACATCATCGGTACGTCCCTGGTCCTTGCCAAGGCGATCGAGAAGGCCGGCTACGACCTGGTCGTCTCCGGCATGGCCTCCACCGACGGCACCGCCGGTGTGATCCCGGCGCTGCTGGCCGAGCGCCTGGGCGTTCCGCAGGTCACGCTGCTCTCCGAGGTCTCCGTCGCGGACGGCGTCGTCAAGGGCCGCCGCGACGGCGACTCCGCGTCCGAGCAGCTGGAGGCGCAGCTGCCGGCCGTCGTTTCGGTCACCGACCAGTCGGGCGAGGCCCGTTACCCGTCCTTCAAGGGCATCATGGCCGCCAAGAAGAAGCCGGTGGAGTCCTGGGACCTCTCCGACCTCGACCTCGACGCCGAAGAGGTCGGCCTGGAGGGCGCCTGGACCGCGGTCGACTCCGCCGCCGCGCGCCCCGCGCGCACCGCGGGCACGATCGTCAAGGACGAGGGCGAGGGCGGCAAGCAGCTCGCCGAGTACCTCGCGGGCCAGAAGTTCATCTGAGCTTCAGTCACCCCTTCACAACCGCCCAACTTCTTCGCAACCGCAGGAGATTGAAGTCCCATGGCTGAAGTTCTGGTCTACGTCGACCACGTGGACGGCGCCGTCCGCAAGCCCACCCTCGAGCTGCTGACCCTCGCCCGCCGCATCGGCGAGCCCGTCGCCGTCGCGCTCGGCAACGGCGCCGCCGACACCGCCGCCGCGCTCGCCGAGCACGGTGCGGTGAAGGTCCTCACCAACGACTCCGCCGAGTACGCCGACTACCTCGTCGTACCGAAGGTGGACGCGCTGCAGGCCGCGTACGAGGCCGTGTCCCCGGCCGCCGTACTCGTCCCCTCCTCCGCCGAGGGCAAAGAGATCGCGGCCCGCCTCGCGGTCCGCATCGGCTCCGGTCTGATCACCGACGCCACCGACCTGGAGGCCGGTGACGAGGGTCCGGTCGCGACGCAGTCCGCGTTCGCGGCGTCCTTCACCACCAAGTCCCGTGTGTCCAAGGGCACCCCGGTCATCACGGTCAAGCCGAACTCGGCCGCCGTGGAGGCCGCCCCGGCCGCAGGCGCCGTCGAGGCCCTTGAGGTCTCCTTCTCGGCGCAGGCCACCGGCACCAAGGTCACCGCCCGCACCCCGCGCGAGTCCACCGGCCGCCCCGAGCTGACCGAGGCCGCGATCGTGGTCTCCGGCGGCCGTGGCGTCAACGGCGCCGAGAACTTCTCGATCATCGAGGCGCTCGCCGACTCCCTCGGCGCGGCCGTGGGTGCCTCGCGTGCCGCGGTCGACGCCGGCTGGTACCCGCACTCCAACCAGGTCGGCCAGACCGGCAAGTCGGTGTCGCCGCAGCTGTACATCGCCTCCGGCATCTCCGGTGCGATCCAGCACCGCGCCGGCATGCAGACCTCGAAGACCATCGTGGCCATCAACAAGGACTCCGAGGCCCCGATCTTCGACCTGGTCGACTACGGCGTGGTCGGCGACCTCTTCGAGGTCGTCCCGCAGCTCACCGAAGAGGTCAAGACCCGCAAGGGCTGACCCGAATCGGACCGCAGGCGCTGACCTGCGGGGATGTTGAAGGCCCGGGGCCGCGTGGTGATCTTCACCGCGCGGCCCCGCGGCGTTTCAGGAGACCATTGACGCAAGTCGTCGAGCCGATTAACTTCGCTATGCGGATTGTTGATTCCGTGAAGCGGAAAAACGAACAGGCGGAGGGTCCAGGATGGGTCAGGGTCAGCAGGAGCAGGTGGCGACGAGCCTCGCGGGCGCGATCAGCGAGGGCATCAGTGCTTCGCTCGCCCCGGTGGACGCGGAGCTGGAGCGCCGCTACCCCGGAGACCCCGGCACCCGCCAGCCCGTGCACACGGTCTACGTGCCCGGTGAGCAGTTCCAGGCCGACACCATACGCACCTGGGGCGACAAGGCCCTCGCCGCGCTCGACGAGCACGCGCCCGACGCCGAGACCTTCGCCAAGGCCGTCGGCCTGAGCGACGACCTCGCCGAGGCCGTCTACGACCGCGTCCGCGCCAAGCTGGAGCGCGAGCCCATTGAAGACCTCCGGGTCGACTTCGAGGACGGCTACAAGGGCGCCGACGAGGACCAGGACGCCGCCCGCGCCGCCCGGATCATCGTCGACGCGTACAAGAACGGCACCGCGGCCCCGTACATGGGCATCCGCATGAAGTGCATGGAGTCCCCGGTCCGCGACCGCGGCATCCGCACCCTCGACGTCTTCCTCACCGGCCTCATGGAGGCCGGCGGCCTGCCCGACGGCCTCGTGCTGACCCTGCCGAAGGTGACGTACACCGAGCAGGTCACCGCGATGGTGCGCCTGGTCGAGGAGTTCGAGAAGGCCCGCGGTCTGAACGCCGGCCGGATCGGCTTCGAGATCCAGATCGAGACCAGCCAGTCCATCCTCGCCGCCGACGGCACCGCCGCCGTCGCCCGCATGATCGACGCCGCCGAGGGCCGCGCCACGGGCCTGCACTACGGCACCTTCGACTACAGCGCCTGCCTCGGCGTCTCCGCCGCCTACCAGGCCAGCGACCACCCCGCCGCCGACCACGCCAAGGCGATCATGCAGGTCGCCGCCGCGGGCACCGGCGTACGCGTCTCCGACGGCTCCACCAACGTGCTGCCCATCGGCGAGACCAAGCACGTCCACGAGGCCTGGAAGCTGCACTACGGCCTCACCCGCCGCGCCCTGGCCCGCGCCTACTACCAGGGCTGGGACATGCACCCCGCGCACATCCCGACCCGGTACGCGGCCGTCTTCGCCTTCTACCGCGAGGGCTTCGAGGCCGCCGCCAAGCGCCTGGCCGCCTACGCCAACCACGTCGACGGCGACGTCATGGACGAGCCCGCCACCGCCAAGGCCCTGGCCGGCTACCTGCTGCGCGGCCTGGACTGCGGCGCCCTGGACTCCGGCGAGGTCGGCCGCCTCACCGGCCTCACCCTGGCCCGCCTGCAGAGCTACTCGGGCCCGCGCCGCGCGGACCTGACCGCCTCCGCGAAGTAGCCACTTTCTTCACGGACTCGGCTCAGTAACAGGAGCCGACAGCCGTCGAAGCACGTCACCGCTGCCCCGTAGTCTGTACGCGACTTCAATTGCGTACGGACGGAACGGGGCAGCGGTGTCTTCGGGGGAGAACGAACAGACAGGCGGCATCGGCCGTCTCCTTGCGGGGCGCTACCGCATCCAGGAGCAGCTCGGACGCGGCGGCATGGGCGTGGTGTGGCGCGCCGTCGACGAAAGCCTCGGCCGTGAAGTCGCGATCAAGGAACTGCGTACGTTCACGGACGCGGCCGCGCCCGAACTCGCGGCGCTGCGCCTGCGCATGCAGCGCGAGGGCCGGGCCGCGGCCCGGGTGCGCCACCCCGGCGTCATCGCCGTGCACGACGTCGCCGAGGTCGACGGCCGCCCCCTGATCATCATGGAGCTCGTCGACGGCCCGTCCCTCGACGACGTCCTGCGCGAGCGCGGCACCCTGCCGCCGCGCGAGGCCGCCGCCATCGGCGCCAAGGTGATGGACGCCCTCGCCGCCGCCCACCAGGCGGGCGTCCTGCACCGCGACGTCAAGCCCGGCAACATCCTCCTGGAGCACTCCGGCCGCGTCGTCCTCACCGACTTCGGCATCGCCGCGATGGACGACCCGGGCGACGGCGCCTCGGTCAACCTCACCCGCAGCGGCGAACTCGTCGGCTCCCTCGACTACTTGGCGCCCGAGCGCGCCCAGGGTCACGAGCCCGGGCCCGCCTCCGACATCTGGGCGCTCGGTGCGACCCTGCACTTCGCCGTCGAGGGATCGCCTCCCTTCCGCCGTACGTCGACGTGGACGACGCTCACCGCGATCATCAGCGACCCGCTGCCCGAGCCGGTCAGGGCGGGCGCGCTGGCCCCCGTGCTCGGGGCCCTGATGGAGAAGAACCCCTACGCACGGCCCGACGCGGACCGCGCCAAGCAACTGCTCGAGGAAGTCGCCACCGGCGCCGCGGGATCCGGATCCGAGACGATGGCGCTGCGCCCCGCGCCCCGTACGGCCCCGCCCGTGCCGTCCTTTGCGAACCCGGCGCCCGTGCCGACCCCCGACACCGAGACCCCGCTGGTCGCCCACGACGGGCCGCTGGTCGGCACCGCCCAGACGCAGAACCTGCGCCACCGGCGCCGCACCTTCGTGGTCGCCGCGGCGGTGGCCGCCGTACTGGCCGCGGGGGGTGTCGGTTATGCGCTGCTGAGCGGGCCGGGCGGCTCCGGGCCGGAGGCGCGCCGCGGTCAGTCGCCGGGCGCGGGCGGGGGAGACACCCCGGAGCCGGAGAGCGGGAAGGCGACCAAGGGCCCCACCCCGTCCGAACAGGGAAAGAGCGGCAAGCCCTCCGAGGCCTCGAAGGAGCCGACCAAGGGCGGTGACGAAAAGCCGTCGGGCGGTGCGTCCAAGCCCGCCGGTGACGGCGGCACCACCACGGGCGGCGGCTCGAACGGCGGCTCCGACAGCGGGGGTTCGGACGGCGGCGGCACCTCCGGAGGCTCCGACGGCGGCACCACCACCACGGGCGGCAACTCGGGCGGCTCCGGCGGCGGCTCGACCCCGGACCCGGTCTGCCACTCCATCGGCGGCGGCAAGTACAACTGCGACGTCTGGAAGACCTCGAAGTCCTACACCGCCTCCGGCGCGGAGGCGGGCACGCTGAACGCGGGCACCAACTACTTCTACTGCCAGCAGAACCTGGGCCGCCGCGAGACGTACGGCCAGTGGACCAACGTGTGGTGGGCCAAGACCGACGACGACAGCGGCAACACGAACGTCTTCATCAGCGACGTCTACATCAAGGGCGGCGACAACGACCAGCCGCTGCCGGGGCTGCCGGTCTGCTGAGCCGCACATATCCTCACGGGATGGTGCAGAGCGAAGCCAAGAGCGTGGACGACTACCTGGCCGAGGTGCCCGAGGCACGCAGGGACGCCCTGACCAGGCTGCGGAAGCTGTGCCGGGCGGAGCTGAAGGGCTTCGACGAGGTCATGGCGTACGGGATGCCCGCCTACGAGCGGGCGGGCGTCGCGGAGATCGCGTTCGCCGGTCAGAAGCAGTACATCTCCTTCTACCTGATGCGCAGCGACGTCCGCGAGGCCTTCACCGAGGAGTTGGCCGGCCAGGACATGGGCAAGGGCTGCCTGCGCTTCCGCAAGCCCGAGTCCATCGACTTCGATCTGCTGCGGGACCTGCTCAGGGCGGTTGTCGCGGGGCCGGGCAGGATCTGCTGACTCCACGAGACTCCACGACCGGCTCGCCGGCTACCGCCGCTTGCCGCGGCACAGCTCTTGGTCCACGAGCCTGCCCCTGGCCCCCAGGGTGCGCTCGTCCCCGTCGCCCGTGGCCAGCACCACGGCGGTCCGGCTCGCGTCCGGGGTGACACCGACCCAGGTCTGATAGCCGGACACCCCGCCCGCGTGGGCGAAGTAGCTGCCGCCACAGGTCAACGGGAGCTTGCCCAGGCCGAGTCCGTACTCCCCGCCCAGTTCCGGCGCGGGCACGGTGGTCGTCATCGCGTCGAGCTGGGCCGGAGCCAGCAGTCGGCCGCCGAGCAGCGCGGCGTAGAACCGGCTCAGGTCCTGCGTGGTGCTGATGATCGACCCTGAGGCGTCGACCGCACTCGGGTTGAACTCCGTGGTGTCGACGGTCGTGTCGGTACCGAACGCGCTGTAGCCGTGGGCGTGCGGGCCCTGGATCGACGGGGCGGTGCCGGGCGCAATGGTGCGGTGCAGCCTCAGCGGGCGGATGATCCGGGCGTTCACCTCCTCGGCCCAACTGCGGCCGGTGACCTCCTTGATGATCATTCCGAGGAGGATGTAGTTGGTGTTGGAGTACGACCAGGTGCCAGGCTCGATCGTCGTGGTGTGCCGCAGCGCCAGCGCCACCAGTTCCTTCGGGGTGTAGGTGCGCAGCCGCTCGGCCCGGTAGCCGGCCGCGCTGTTGAGCGCGGGGATGTCTTCCAGTACGTCGGGTAGGGCGCTGGTGTGCTGCAGCAGCTGCCGGACGGTGATCAGGTTGCCGTCGTGGCCGTTGCCCCGGACCACTCCGGGCAGCCAGTGCTCGACGGTGTCGTCGAGGGATACTCGCCCCTCGCCCACGAGTTGCAGCACGACCGTGGCGGTGAAGGTCTTGGTGGCGCTGCCGATCCGGAACCTGCCGTCCCGTGGGACCGGCCTGTCGGTGCCCAGTTCGGCCGTCCCGGCGCGGGCGTGGCGACGTGCGCCCGGTGACCTCACCTCGGCGAGCACCCCGACCGTCCCGGTGTCGTGAATCGCGTTTACTTCCTGCTGGAGCGGATCGGCCGGGCGCGGCCCCGCCGCCGACCCGGACCGGGCGTTGCCGTCGGTGTCGACCGACGCTGTCGCCAGTCCGGCCGACGTGGTCAGGAGAACTGCGGCGAGGGTGGTCTGGGTGAGCAAGGTGCGTCGCCGCCGTCCGGACACGCGCATGGTGGTCCCCACTTCTGTGTACATTGCCTGCTGGTCGGGACCATCCCAGCAGTCGAAGTGGGCTCGGCCCATCCAGCTGTCCCCAGGTGCGGTCGCTGCCTGCCCCAGGCGGTGTCTGGGGTTAACCCCCGTACCAGGAGCGGCAGTTGACCCCGTGCGGATACCGAAGTTCACCCTTGGCCTGCTGCTAATCCGCCAGCGGAATCTCCCCAGACCCCCGTGCGATCAGCCGGGTCGTCAGCTCGATCCGCTCGGGGTCGAGCGGCGCCCCGTCAAGGCGCCGGAACAGCCGCTCCGCCGCCGCCCGCCCCAACTGCGCCGCGTCCTGCGCCACCACGGTCACGCCCGGCCTGAGCAGGTCCGCCAGCTCGAAGTCGTCGAACCCGACGAGCGCGACGGGCCGGGAGAGGCCGGCGAGGACACGTACGACCGTGACCGTCACGCGGTTGTTGCCCGCGAACACCGCGGTCACCGGAGCCGCCGCCGAGGTCCCGGCGAGCATCGTCTCGGCCGCGCCCGCGACCCGCTCGGGGTCGGTCGAGCCGAGCGAGACCCAGGCGTCGTCGACGGGCAGGCCCGCGTCCTCCATCGCCGCGCGATATCCCCGAAGGCGCTCCACGGCCGTGTGAATGCGGGGCTGGTCGCCGATGAAGCCGATCCGCCGGTGCCCGTGCGCGATCAGATGGGCGACGCCGTCGCGCGCGCCCCCGAAGCTGTCGGAGAGCACCACGTCCGCGTCGATCTGCCCGGCGGGGCGGTCCACGAAGACCGTGGCGACGCCCGCCCTGATCTCCGGCTCCAGATAGCGGTGGTCGTCGCCGGCCGGGATGACCACGAGCCCGTCGACCCGCCGCGCGCACAGCGCGAGCGCCAACTCCTGCTCGCGGTCGGGGTCTTCGGCACTGGAGCCGTTGATGAGCAGGGCCCCGTGGGCGCGGGCGACCTCCTCGACGGCGCGGCTCAGCGGGCCGTAGAAGGGGTCCGCGAGGTCCTCCAGGACGAGGCCGATGGAGGCGGTACGTCCCTTGCGCAGCACTCGCGCGCTGTCGTTGCGCCGGAACCCCAGGGCCTCGATCGCCTCCTGCACCCGGCGCTCGGTGTCGGGCGTGACCCCGGCCTCGCCGTTGACGACGCGGGAGACCGTCTTGAGGCCCACACCGGCCCGCGCGGCGACGTCCTTCATGGTCGGACGGTTGCCGTAGCGGGACGACAGGTTCTCGGGCCCCGAGGGGCGCCTTGCGGGCTCGGCCACGAATGCTGTCCTGTCCACGATCGATAAGGGGATGTGGCGTCGAGCATAGAGCCTAGACAACGTTGTCAGTTGCGGAGAGACTGTTCAGCGCCCCACCGGGCCGTCCATGGAACACTCCATCGGGCCGCCCGTGGGACCGTCCACCGGGACGTCCCTCTCACCAGGAGATCCGACACAGATGCAGAGCGCCTCAGACAAGATCGTCGCCGCCCTCGACATCGGCGGCACCAAGATCGCCGGTGCCCTGGTGGACGGCCACGGCCGGATCCTGGTCCGCGCACAGCGCCCCACCCCCGCGCAGGAGGACGGCGAGAGCGTGATGCGCGCCGTGGAGAGCGTGCTCGGCGAACTCTCGGTGGCCCCGATGTGGGACAGGGCGCGAGCTCTCGGCATCGGCAGCGCAGGTCCCGTCGATGCTTCCAAAGGCACGGTCAGCCCCGTCAACGTGCCGGGCTGGCGCGACTTTCCGCTGGTCGAGCGCGCCGAGGCGGCGAGCGGCGGGCTGCCGGTCCAGCTCATCGGCGACGGCGTGGCGATCACCGCGGCCGAGCACTGGCAGGGCGCGGCCCAGGGCTATGACAACGCCCTGTGCATGGTCGTCTCGACGGGTGTCGGCGGTGGCCTCGTCCTGAACGGCGCCCTGCACCCCGGCCCGACCGGGAACGCCGGGCACATCGGCCACATCAGCGTCGACCTGGACGGCGACCCCTGCCCGTGCGGGGCCCGCGGCTGTGTGGAGCGCATCGCGAGCGGCCCCAACATCGCCCGGCGCGCGCTGGCGAACGGCTGGCGGCCCGGCCCCGACGGCGACACCTCGGCCATCGCCGTGGCCGAGGCTGCCCGGGCGGGGGATGCGATCGCGCGTGCTTCGTTCGAGCGGGCCGCGCAGGCCCTCGCCGCCGGGATCGCGGCCACGGCCACGCTCGTGGAGGTCGAGATCGCGGTGATCGGCGGGGGAGTGGCGAAGGCGGGCGACGTACTCTTCACGCCGCTGCGCCGCGCCCTGCGGGACTACGCCACGCTGTCCTTCGTACGGGATCTGGCGGTGGTGCCCGCGATGACGGGTACGGATGCGGGGCTGGTGGGGGCGGCGGCCGCGGCGATCGGCGCTCCGGCCGCGGCGGCCGCTTCCCTCTGAACTCACCCTCACCCGTCGGCCGTTGGGCTCAGCAGGTCATCGTCGCCTCCGCCCAGTCCGCGTGGTCGGAGTCGACCCCGTTCCCGCCGTCGGTGACGACGAGGCGTACCAGCTGTGCCCCGCTGACATCCGCGCTGATCGCCTGCGCGGCGTCCGGCGTGGTGAGCACGCCGGTCGAGGCGGCCTTACGGCCGTCGGCCCAGATCTCGAAGGCGACGCTGCCGTTGGTGCTCTTCTCGTCGTCGACGCCGACCTGTGCGGTGACCTTGGAGCAGCGCGTACCGGCGTAGAACTCGACGGCGCTGTCCGCGTGTACGCCGAGTCCCTTGGCGAAGACGGTGCCGTTGAGGGTGAGCGGATTGCCGTCGCCTGCCGCGGACTCGCCGTTGCTGGTGTTCTTCTCCACCGGGCCCCAGCCGTTGGTGGCCGACAGCATCGGCAGCTCACTCAGCTGTGAGGCGCCGGCCGGGGGTGGGACGACCACATGGGAGGTGAGCGGGAGTGTGCTCTCCACCCGTGTGCCCGAAGATGACCGGTAGGCGGCCTTCAACGTGAGGGCATACGAGCCCGTCGGCGTACCGGCGGGTGCGGTGAGCGTCCACGACGTGCTCAGCGACTTGCCGGTGCTCACCGAGTCCGCGGTCGTCGGCGAGGTCGCCTTGATCTGCCAGCCGGACGGGCCGGTCAGCGCGACCGAGACCTGCCGGGCCGGGGTGCGGCCCAGATCGGTGACCTTCGTGGTCACCTTCGCCGTCTTCCCGGCCTCCACCAACGGGCTGCCCTCCAGGGCGAGTTCGGTCGCCGGAGGGTACGACGCCCACTTGCCGTCCGCCGCGACGCGCAGCAGCACCGTGCCGTGCGCGGGGACGGTCGCGGAGAGGGTGCCCGCGGTGTTGTAGCTCTTGTGCTGCCACAGGTCGCGCACCGAGTAGGCGTCGGCGGCCGGCAGGCCCACGTCCTTCGCGGTGGTCGCGATGCGCTGTGCCGTCGCGGACTCGTTGAACAGGGCGACGGCGCGGCTGCCGTCCTTCATCTCCTTGGCGACGACCCAGCGCCCGCCTTGGCTGGACAGGACCTTGCCCTGCTTGCCCAGCGGGTCCTGGTCGACCGCGATGACTTCCTTGTTGGCGAGGATCTCGAAGGTGTCCGCGTCCGCCTTGCGCAGATCGGAGCCGATGAGCAGCGGGGCCGCCATGATCGACCACATGGAGAAGTGCGTGCGGTACTCGGTCGGGGTCATGCCGCCGTTGCCGACCTCGAGCATGTCCGGGTCGTTCCAGTGGCCGGGGCCCGCGTACTGCGCGAGCGGCAGGTTCTGCTTCATGATCGACACCATGGAGCCCCAACTGTCGCTGATGTCACCGGTGGTGCGCCACAGCTGGCCGACGTCCGCCGCCCACTCCCAGGGCTTGTTCTCGCCCCATTCGCAGATGCTGTAGACGATGGGCCGGCCGGTGGCCTTCAGGGCGTCGCGCATCTTGATGTAGCGCTGCTTGGCGTCCACGCCCTGGTTGTTGCAGTTGTCGTACTTGAGGTAGTCGACGCCCCAGTCGGCGAACTGCCGTGCGTCGCTCTCCTCGTGGCCGAGGCCGCCGGGGAATCCGGCCGAGTTACAGGTCTTGGTGCCGGCGCTGGTGTAGATGCCGAACTTCAGGCCTTTGGTGTGTACGTAGTCCGCAACTGCCTTGATTCCGTTGGGGAATCGCACCGGGTCGGGCACCAGCTTGCCGTTCGCGTCGCGCTCGGGCAGCGCCCAGCAGTCGTCGAGATTCACGTACTGGTAGCCGGCGTCCTTGAGGCCCTTGTCGACGAAGAGGTCGGCGATGCCCTTGACCATCGCCTCGTTGAAGTCGGCCCTGCAGTGGGTGGAGTTCCAGTTGTTGAACCCCATGGGCGGGGTGAGGGCGGGCCCGGCGTCGAGCCGTGGGGCCGGTGTGCCCGTGGGGGAGTCCGGCGCGTGGGCGATCGCCGGGGCCGCGAGGCCCATCGTGCACAAGAGGCTTGTTGCCAGCGCTCCGACGACTCTTCGTCGGGCGCCTCGCACGGGAAGGTGACGCATCGTTACGTTCCTCCGTGATCGCGAAAGGTGGGGTCTTTACGTGCTCACATCATGGACGCGCGTTTACGGTAGGCCGTGTTGGAGTCTGTTGGAAGAGAAGCGGTAACGGTTGTCCGATATCCCGTCAGAACCCTTGACGTTGTTGCTGGTTGGGAGTGGGATCCAACCTCGCGTTCGGTTGTGTTGGGTTGTACTCCGAGGAGGGGGACATGGCGCAGTCATCGTTCAGTGGGTCGGTCACGCCAGGAAGCGCGACAGGACATCGGATGTCCCGGCGGAATCTGCTGCGGGGCGCGGCGATCGGCGCCGGCGCGGTCACCCTTCCCGCCCTCCTGAGCGCCTGCGGCGACGGCCCGGGCAACGGGGGCAAGACCGTCGCGATGGGCTCCAACGCCTCGGACCCCGTGCCGAAGAAAGCGTTCGGGGCGGCCTTCAAGGCGTACGAGAAACAGTCGAAGGACGACCGGAGCGTCGCGGTCAACACCATCGACCACAACTCGTTCCAGGAGAACATCAACCGCTATCTGCAGAGCACGCCCGACGACGTCTTCATGTGGTTCGCGGGATATCGCATGCAGTTCTTCGCGAAGAAGGGACTGCTGCACGACATCAGCGACGTATGGGCCGACTTCAAGGGCTTCTCGGGGGCCCTCAAGGACCAGTCGACGGGCGAGGACGGCAAGCAGTACTTCGTGCCGTACTACTACTATCCGTGGGCCGTCTTCCACCGGAAGAGCGTCTTCAAGAAGTACGGGTACGAGCCCCCGAAGACCTTCGACGCCTACGTCGCGCTCGCCAAGCAGATGCAGAAGGACAAGCTCGTCCCCTTCGCCTTCGGCAACAAGGACGGCTGGCCCGCGATGGGCACCTTCGACTACCTCAACATGCGCATCAACGGATACGAGTTCCACAAGAACCTGATGGCCGGCGAAGAGGCCTGGAACGGCAAGCAGGTCAAGGAGGTCTTCGACACCTGGCGCAGGCTCATGCCGTACAGCCAGAAGGGCGCCAACGGACGCACCTGGCAGGAGGCGGCCACCAGCCTGCAGAAGCGCGAGACCGGCATGGTGGTGTTCGGACTGCCGCACCCCGGCCAGCAGTTCCCGAAGGACGAGCAGGACGACCTCGACTTCTTCCCCTTCCCCGTCATCAACCCCGAGCACGGCCAGGACGCCGTCGAGGCGCCCATCGACGGCTTCCTGATGGCGAAGAGGGGCAAGAACCTCAAGACCGACAAGGGCCGGGAGGCGGCCAGGGACCTGCTCAAGTTCCTGGGCACGGCCAAGGCCGAGGAGACGTACCTCCAGTACGACCCGAACAACATCGCCGTGCACCAGGACGCCGACACCTCCGGCTACTCGCCGCTGCAGAAGAAGGCGGTCGAGCTGGTGTCGGGCGCCAAGCAGATCTCCCAGTTCCTGGACCGCGACACCCGGCCGGACTTCTCCAGCACCGTGATGATCCCGGCCATCACGAAGTTCATCGGCGACCCGGACGACGTGGACGGACTGGTCAACGACATCGAACGGCAGAAGAAGACCATCTTCGCTTCCGACTGACTCTCCCTGCCTCCGACTGACCGCGTCCCTGAGGCAGTTCAACCCACCCACCCGCCCTGGGAGTCCGTGCCCGTGTCGCTCACCACCCCGCGGCGCACCCGACGGCGAGGTCTACGGCGGTTCACCGCCCGCGACCTCGTCGTCCTCGGTGTGCTCCTCGGCATACCGATCCTCATCGAGGTCTTCATCATCTGGGGCCCGACCCTCGCCTCCGTCGCCCTGTCCTTCACCAGCTGGGACGGCATCGGCGACATCAAATGGGTCGGCACCGACAACTACAAGAACCTCTTCACCGAGTACCCGCAGTTCTGGCCCGCCGTCCGGCACAACCTGATGTGGCTGGCCTTCCTCGGCCTGGTGGCCACGCCGTTCGGACTGCTGCTCGCCGTGATCATCGACCGGGGCGTGCGCTTCAGCCGCTTCTACCAGTCGACCCTGTACATGCCGGTCGTCCTCTCCCTGGCCATCGTCGGCTTCATCGCCCAACTGGTCTTCTCCCGAGACCAGGGCGCACTGAACGCGATCCTCGCCAACAAGGACGACCCCGTCGACTGGCTCGGCGACCCAGACCTGAACATCTGGATGGTGTTGCTCGCCGCGGCCTGGCGGCACACCGGCTACGTCATGATCCTCTACTTGGCCGGGCTCAAGGCGGTCGACCAGTCCCTCAAGGAGGCCGCCGCCATCGACGGCGCGAGCGCCCGTCAGACCTTCTTCCGCGTCGTCTTCCCGACGCTGCGGCCGGTCAACATCATCGTCATGGTCATCACCGTCATCGAGGGCCTGCGCGCGTTCGACATCGTCTACGCCGTCAACAAGGGCAGAAACGGCCTCGAACTGCTCTCCGTCCTGGTCACCGACAACATCATCGGCGAGGCCAGCCGCATCGGCTTCGGCTCGGCCATCGCCGTGGTGCTGCTCGTCGTCTCGCTCGGATTCGTCGTGACGTACCTGGTCCAGGAGCTCCGAGGGGAGAAGAACCGATGAGCGTCGGCATCGCCCCCGCGCCCACCACGGCCACCGCACCGCCCACCGACCCGTCCCGGCGCCGCCCGCGGGCAGGCCGCTTCGGGGTGCACCTGTTCCTGATGACGGTCTCCCTCGCCTTCCTCGCGCCGCTGCTGCTCGCCGTCTACGCCTCCCTGCGGCCGTACGAGGAAACGTCGGAGCACGGCTACTTCTCGTGGCCGAAGAACCTGTCCTTCGACTACTACCAGCAGGCGTTCAGCGAATCCGGCATGACCAAGTACTTCCTCAACACGCTGATCATCGCCGTGCCGGGCGTGCTGATCGTGCTCTTCCTCGGCTCGTTCGTGGCCTTCGCCGTCTCGCGGCTGCGGATGCGCGGCGGCATCGTCCTTGTGATGGTGTTCACGGCCGGCAACCTGCTCCCGCAACAGGTCATCGTCACCCCGCTGTACGTGGTGTTCAACCGCATCGACCTGCCCTACTGGATGTCCGACTCGATGCTGATGTTCGACTCCTACTGGGCGGTCCTCGCGGCCCAGGTCGGCTTCCAACTCGGCTTCTGCGTGTTCGTGTTGGCCAATTTCATGCGCACCCTGCCCCAGGAGATCATCGAGGCGGCCGTCGTCGACGGAGCCGGCGTGTGGACCCAGTACTGGCGCATCACGCTGCCGCTGTGCCGCCCCGCCCTGGCCGCGCTCGGCACGCTGCAGTTCACCTGGATGTACAACGACTTCCTGTGGGCCCTCGTCTTCATCTCCAACGGCGACAAGCTGCCGGTCACTTCGGCCCTGAACAATCTGCGCGGCCAATTTTTTACGGACTACAACTTGCTGGCCGCGGGGTCGGTGCTTGTGGCGCTGCCCACGATCATCGTGTTCCTGGTGCTGCAGCGGCACTTCATCGCGGGGCTGACGCTCGGGTCGACGAAGGGGTAGGGCTCAGGGCCTTCGCCGAACGCGAACTGTTCCAGTCCCCATTGCTGTGCGCGCACGGCATTGCCGTGCGCGCACAGCGGCACGACGGCCAGACGCCGACCTAGGCGATCGAGATCCGCGTGCCCTGTTGCGGGGCCGGACCCTGGACAAGGCCCTCTAGTACGCACACGCCCATGCAGTCGGCGCCGCCGTTCGCGGGGTCGCATTCGTCTCGGGGGTCATCCATGCAGACGAAGCCCGGCGGGCACGTCAGTCCGGCGAAGCCGCCACAGGCGGGGCAGTCGTTCGGCAGTGGAGCGGCCAGGGCGGCGGGCGCGGCGGGGGAGAGCACGGCAAATCCCAGCACGCCGGCCAGGATCACGGCGCGGAGCATACGCATTTGACCAGGGGTTCCTTTCAAGGGCGCCCGCGGTGTCCGTGAGCGCGGAGGCAGGCGGGCGCCTGCTCGCATGCGCGGCTCGGCCCACCATTCGACACCGGCAATATGGTCATACGGAGCGCCTGGCCACCCACTTCACGCGGCGACGCGACTGCCCTACCGCCCGATCGGCGGCATGGGCATGGGCATGCGCATGGGCGTAAGCGGTGCGTCAGCGACGGCCGGTTGAGCGGCCACAAGGGAGAGGGAAAGGAAATGCCCTCAAAATCTACGGTTCTGGTGTCGGCGAAAAACGCCGAATCAAGTCCGAATCAGGCCCGAACCAAGGAGACCCCCATGAAGCTCAACAAGCGCATCGCGATCGCCTCGGGTGCCGTGCTGCTCGGTTCCCTCGCCCTCGGCGGTGTCGCGCAGGCGGCGAACGGCGCGGGTGCCGGTCACCAGGACCACAAGCGCACCGAGCACAGCAAGACCGTCGAGGCGCCGGCGGGCACGAAGAGCGTGCCGGCAAAGAAGATCCAGCCCGCCTCCAAGGACAACAAGTACAGCCAGACGATCAAGGCCGATGCGAACACCCCGCACATCGACGCGGGCCGCGTGGACGCGTCGAAGTAGCACCTGGCGGCATCGGTGGGGGGCCCGTGCCGACACGGGCCCCCCACCGACACGGAGCGCGCGAGAGGAGCACGAGAAATGACGCACGCGTACGTGGCCCCGGAGGATCTCCTCGCGCTGGTCCTCGCCACACCTCTGGAACGATGGCGCGCCGCGGCCCCGCCGGGCGCCGCCGAACTCACCGCGCGCCTCGCCGCCGCGGGCGCCCCCGGTGCCCGGGCCTACCATCGCGGCCCCGTCCGCACCCGCACCGTCAGCCCACCGCCCGGGTTCGCCGAGGCCGACAGCGTCCACCCGTGCGCCCGCGCGATCGACGCCACGAGCGACAGCCCGAGACCGGCCCCCTCGCCCGGCTGATGCGTACGCTCCGTGAGGCGGTGGAACGGCTCGAACAGGCGGGGCACGACATCCGGCGGGACCAGCGGTCCGGTGTTGGAAACCTCCAGCTCGGCAGGGGTGAGGGTGAGCGAGACCGTGCCGCCCGGACGGTTGTGGCGCAGGGCATTGGCCACCAGGTTGTGCACCAGGTGGTGGACGAGGACCGGGTCCCCGTCCACGTCGTACGGCTTCCCGTGTACGTCGACCGCGACGGAGACCTCGTACCGGCGTGCCTCGTCCGCGAGCCCCGCCACCACCGACTCGACGACTCCGACGAGCGCCACCGCCTCGGACCGCTCGAGCCGCCCCTGGTCGGCGACCGACAGGAGCAACAGCCCCTCGATCAGCCGCTCGCTCTCGTCGGCGGTCTCGATCAGCTTCGTGCGGATCTCCGCGACATTCGCCGGGTCGGGATCCGCGAGGCCGATCTCTGCTGCGGCCCGCTGCACGGCGAGCGGCGTACGCAGCTCGTGCGCGGCGTTCGCGGCGAACCGCTGCTGGGCCGTGACCAGCTCCTCCATCCGTCCGAGCATGGCGTCGAAGGTGTCGGCGAGGTCCTTGAGTTCGCCGGGGGGTGCGGACAGCGCGATGCGTTCGTGCAGGTTCTCGCCGGACAGCCGGCGTGCGGTCGCGCTGATCACCCGGACCGGGCGGAGCACCCGCCCCGCCATCCACCAGGCGAGGGCCACGGAGAGGATGACGAAGGCGGCCAGTGTGAGCAGGGACACGGTGAGCAGACGGCCGAGGGCGGCCCGGGCGGCGGCGCTGATCAGCGTGGCGGAGTCCTGGACCCCGTCGTGGGTCCCGTCGGAGCGGGGCTGGGGCGGAACCGTGTAACCGGGCTCGGTCTGGGCCGTGCCGTCCCTCGGCACCACCTTGGTGACGGCGGCGTTGATCTGGGCGTCCAGGCCGTGGCGCACGACGAGATAGACCACGCCGATCAGAGCCGCACCGGAGAGCGCGAGCAGCACGCTGTACAAGGCGGTGAGCCGGGCCCGCTCGGTGAGGCCGCGCCCCCTCACGCCCCGTCCCCGATCCGGTACCCCGCGCCCGGCACGGTCTCCACCGCCGGGGGCTCCCCGAGCTTGGCGCGCAGCTTGCTGAGGGTGACCCGGACCGCGTTGGTGCGGTAGCCGGTGTCCTCCTCCCAGACCTGCTCGACCAGATCCTCACCGCTCACCACTCCGCCGTCGGCCCGCATCAGGGCCTCCAGAACCGCGAACTCCTTGCGTGACAGGGGGAGTTCACGGCCCTCGCGGGTGGCCTTGCGGCGGCCGGTGTCCAGCGTCAGACCGCCGCGCCGAAGAACCGGCGGCAGTGCCGGGCGGGCGCGCCGGCCAAGGGCCAGAACGCGGGCGAGCAACTCGTCGTACGCGAACGGCTTGGTGAGGTAGTCGTCGGCGCCGAGCCCGAGACCCTCGACCCGCTCGCGCACGGCGGAGGCGGCCGTCAGCATCAGCACCCGGGTGAGCAGCCGCTGCTCCACGACCTGCCGGCACACCTCGTCACCGTGCACACCCGGCAGATCGCGATCGAGGACCAGCACGTCATACGCGCCGAACTCGAGCTTGCGCAGCGCCTCGCGGCCGTCGCCCGCGACATCCACGGCCAGCGCGGCCCGGCGCAGCCCCTTGGCGATCATCTGGGCAAGAAATGCCTCGTCCTCCACAACCAGTACTCGCATGAGGCCCTGTCTACCCGATATGCACCTTTCGTCGCTGTTACGTGACGAGGGCATGCGCGACGTTCCTGATCACTGGCGGCTGATCGTGCGGGTGACGCCCGCCGCGATCGTCGTCGCGAGGACCCAGCCCGTGATGATCAGGGCGTAGGCCAGCCACTGGAATCCCGTGCCGGTCGGCGTGTACGCGCTTTCCTGGCCGAAGTCGATGATCGGCAGCAGCAGGTCGAGTGTGTAGACGAGCGCGTTGAAGGCCGGGGCCTCGTCGGGTTTCAGGGCGCGGGGGTGCTCGGCCGTGTAGGCGAGCGTGCCGATCAGCAGGAGCGAGAACAGCCAGGCGGCAGCGCGGACGGGGCGGAAGCCGTAGCCCACGGCGGCGTCCTGGACGTATCCCCACAGGCGGGCGTAGGGCGGCAGAGTGGAGCGGTGCCGGCGCTGCTTGGCGAGTTGGACCGTGCGGGCCGCGCCGTCGTCGCCGATGCGGCGGTAGGCCGTGGTGAGTTGTTCGTACGAGAACGGGATGTGGCCGTCCTTGTCCCGCCACAGCAACGCCAGTCGTCGCTCGGCCGGCTCGTGCGGGGCGAGTGTGGTGTAGGTCAGGCCGTCGAGCCGTACCTCGTCGGGCCAGGTCGCCGGGGTGATGTGGAGCAGATCCAGCTGGGCGCGGCGCAGTGAGACCGTGCCCCGGATGGGCCGGGCCTCGCGGAACCAGAGCTCACCGGCGACCAGGCTGCTGGCGCGCAGAGCCATGCCGCCCGGGTTCGCAAGCGATGCGTGGGCGAAATTGAGCTGGCCCGGTATGCGGGCACCGCGCAGATTGATCCGGCCGTTCGAGACGAGCCGCATCGCGTGCAGATCCGCCCCGACGCTGAGGGTCGATGCGTGCAGGGTGGTGTCGGTGGGGTTGTCGAGCCGGGAGTCGCTCAGGTCGAGTGTGCCCGCGATGGCCGCTCCCTTGAGGCAGAGTTCGCCGTTGGCCGTCAGGTACCGGGCCTTGAGGTCGGAGCCGACCGCCAGGCGGGTGCCGCGCAGGGCCGTCCCTGCGGGGCAGTCGAGGCGCGCCTCGTCGAGGTCGAGGGTGCCCGCGATGCTCGTGCCGTGCACACGGAAGGTGCCGTGCACGGTCAGGCCGCGTGCCGAGAGATGGTCCTCGATCACGGCGCCGTTGAGCTGCAGGACGTCCTCGCGACGTCGGTTCGGGGCAGGAGGGGCGGGCGTGCCGGGCGGGGCGGGTGCGTCGTCGGACTCCTGAGCGGGCTCGCCGATGCGGGCACGGTCCAGGAACACCGCGCCCGTGATCCGCGCCCCGGCCAGACGTACGGGGCCGCGCACCCGGCACAGGGTCATACGCAGCGAGTCATCGAGCCTGAGCGAGGTGGCATGCAGCGACGGCAGGACGGAGACGCCGAGGCTGAGCCGGCGCAACTGGGCGCCGTACAGGTCGACTTCCTCCTCGAAGTAGCACGCCCACAGGTGGACGGGGCAGTCGACGGTCGCGTACTGGAGGTCGAGCCGGCCCGTGATCCTGGCGCCCGTCACCTTGAGGACGGCGGTTTCGCCCGCCGTGCGGGGCCCGTTGAGCAGCAGGGTGCGCAACACCTCGGCGCGCAGGGTGCGTTCGGGTCCCCAGGTACTCCCGGCGGTGGCTTCTTCGCCGGGGGCCGTACGGAAGTCGACCTCGGTCCCGCGCGGAAACGCCTGCCAGACCTGCAGTTCGGCCGGGGTCAGCTCGTCGATCTCCATCGCGCGACTGTGGCCACGCGGGTCGGTTCTTGTCAACGGGGCTGCGGTTCGCGGCCCGGCGTGCCCGATGCAACTGTCCTTCCAGCAGCACCCTTTGGAAGCCTCGACGGCGGTCAGCGGGGTCGCCACTTCCTCCAGGGACTTGCCTTCGGCGTTCACGCCGAGCAGCAGCTCGACCGGCCCTCCGGCGATCATGATGGCGCCGCCGGATGCGCGGTGTGGCTGGACGCGCAGACGCCCGACCGCAACGGCTCGGGGCTCGATGGGCCTGTCTCTCGGCAGTCGCGGGGGCTTCCTGCGGGGCGAGGCGGGTCCGGTCGGCGGATGCCGCTCGGCCGAGGCGGCGTTGAACGTCCTCAGGGCTCTTGCTTTTCCCTAGGGCTCTTGCTTTCCCGGACGCCATACGTACCGGACGTCCGGCTCCCGTTCCTCGTTGCGCCGGCCGTCGGTGCGCTCCGCCTCGACGAAGCCGTGCCGTTCGTAGAAGCGACATGCGGGGGCGTTGACCTGGAACGTCCACAGAGCCAATCCGGCCGGACGGCGCTGCTTGGCCAGCTCCACGAGACGGTCGCCGATGCCGTGGCCGCGCCACGGAGGATCGAGATAGAGCTGCTCCAGGTCCGCGCCGTCCAGCACCATCAGTCCGACGACCGCGCCTTCGACTGTCGCCACCCAGGTCTCCTGGCCGGGCACGACCACTTCCCGGAACCACGAGCGGACTTGTTCGTCCGTATGCGCGCGGCGTACCTGCGGAAGCGCCGCGGAAAACGCACGCAGCCATACCTCGGCCACCGCAGCGGCATCGGAGTCGGTCGCACGGCGGACGGCAAGGTTGTTGATCTCCACAGCGGCGCATGCTCGCAGATACGCGCTGTGGCCGCACGCGGATTCCGTGAGTTGCCGTGTGTGGCGGTAGGACCGCTCCGGGTCGGTCCAGGCGGTGGTCAGTCGGCGGGCTGGGCGTGGGAGAGGAGGAACTCGGTCGCCGTGGCAATCGCTTCGGCAGAGGTGCCGTGGACGGCCTCGGACTCCGCGTACTGCAGGTCGGCGGCGGTGGCGGTGTACCACCAGGCGTCGGCGTCGATGTCGTGGTGGATGGCGGCAGTTCCGCCGGCATAGGTGAGCGGGATCGGTTCACCGGCGGGCTTCTTGGTCACGGCGTGGGGCCACTTGAGGCGGGCGGACTGGCGCTTGATGCCGCCCCAGGCGGCGCCCAGCTGGGTGTAGCTCGCACCGCTGCGGCCGGCGACGGTGGCGGCGCTTTCGGCGAGACGGTCGACGGCGCACTTGGCCTCGTACAGCGCGCGCAACAGGGCGAGTTGGACGTCGGGGGCGGGGGTGAGGGCCGGGTCGAAGGGTTTGCCGGCGGCGCGGTACGCCTGGGCGCGTGTCGAGATCCGCTCGGCCAACGGGCGGACCGCGTCCAGTACGTCGTCGTCCATGGCGAAGGAGTCGCGCTCGTCGAGCTCGCTCCAGGCGGGCTCGACCATGGTCATGACGCTGGTCCAGAAATCGCCGTCGGTCCGGTCCGGGGTGGGTATCGCCGGTATCGCCCTGAGATCCATGCGACAAGTATCCCTGTCGTGAGGCATATTGACAAGAGAAACTGTCAAACCTGCGTATGACAGCTTTGGTTGTCGTCCGCAGGTCGGGTGGGGAGGGGGCGGCGAATGGGCGGCGCGTCACGACTCCGCCCAGGTCGGACGTCGCGCGAAGTGGACCAGTACAGCCATGACCATGAGGATGGCCGTGATCCCGCCGAGCGTCATGACGGCCGACGGGGAGGTGCGGTCGACGACAACCCCGCCTGCCAGCGCGCCGAACGAGATCGTTGCCTGGAAGGAAGCGGTGAACAGGACGGAGGCGGCCTCGGGCGAGCCGGGGGCGGCCTTGGCGAACCACGTCTGGGACGAGACCGGCACTGCCCCATAGGCGACGCCCCAGATGATCAGCAGGGCGGCCGCGCCGATCTTCCCCCGGCCGAGTACGGGCAGCAGAAGGGTGGCTGTGGCGATCAGGCCGGCGGCGAGGCCGAACGTCAGACGGGGCCTGCGGGCGACCATGGCGCCGCCCAGGAAGTTGCCCGCGATTCCCGCCGCTCCGTAGACCAGGAGGAGAACAGTGATCAATGGGGCGCTCGCGTGGGTGACCTTCTCGAGGAAGGGGGTCACATAGGTGTAGGTCCCGAAGTGGGCCAGGACGATGAGGAAGGTGAGGACCAGCGCGAAGCGGGTGCTCACGCTGCGGAACATGCCGCGCAACACATCCGGACGGGTGGCCCGGACGGAGGGCAGCGGCGGTACCACCATCAGCAGCATGATCAGCACGCCGACGCTGAGGGCGCCCATGACGACGAACGCCATACGCCAGCCTGCGACGTCTCCGATCAGGGTGCCGGCCGGTACACCGAGCACGGAGCCCAGGGGGACGGCCGAGAAGATCACCGCCGTGGCGCGCCCGACGGACTCTGCGGGGACCAGGCGTTCGGCCAGCCCGGCTCCGATCGACCAGAAGCCGCCGATGGTGACGCCCACCATGACCCGGGAGACCAGTACGAGCCAGTAGTCGGGGGCAACCGCGGCCAGAAGATTGGCCAGGGCCAGCAGGGCCATGAATACGCACAGCATCAGCCGCCGGTCGATGCGTGCGGTCGCGATGGTGACAAGAGGCGCCGAGATCGCCGCGAGGAACCCGGGCATTGTCATCATCAGGCCTGCCATCCCGTCCGAGATGGTGAAGCTGGACCCGATCGAGGTGAGCAGGCCGATCGGCAGGATCTCGGTGGTCACGATCGAGAAGATCCCCAGCATCACCGACACGACGGCCGGCCAGCCGAGCAGTGGCGATGGCGATGGCGATGACGATGACGATCGGGTCGGTAATCCGCTTCCGCCGGTGCGGGCGGCGGCAGTGGTTGTCGGGGCCATGAATTCCGCCATGAAGTCCGTCCTCTGAAGGGCCTTTCGCTGTGTGACGAGTTCAGCAGGCATGGCTGAGTTACGGCTGGCAGGCATGCGACGTAACCCTGAGTTCTAAGTCCCTGCGGCGGGTGGCGGAGGAGATCGAGCGGCTGCGAGCCGCGCCGGGGGACGGCAACATCACGATCGGCGGCGTCAGCCCCGGGCGCCCCGGGAGCGCGGCGTTCTGTCAGAGGTGAGGCGGCCTCGCCGACCACGACCGCAGTGCTGCGATGACCAGGCCCCGAGATCCGCCGCTTACGGATGCCGGGGCCGGCCGGCCGCCCGGGTCGGGCGATGTCCCTCGGGGCTGGTCTTGTCGGCGTTGCCTCACGCACCCGGTCCGTAGAGCCCGGCGATGTCCTCGGAGCCGGCCCACCGGCTGTAGGTGGGTGACTGCGGCCAGCCCTCGGGGGAGTCCTGCCACTCCTCCTGCCGCCCGTACGGCAGCAGGTCGATCAGCGCGAAGCTGTGACTGAGCTGCTCGGTGCCCCGGCCGTTGGTGTGCCAGGTGCGGTAGACGGTGTCGCCGTCGCGCAGGAAGACGTTGACCGCGAATCCGCCGCCGGGCGGTGCGTCCACGTCGGTGCCGAACGGACTGTTCGCGGTGGAGTACCAGGTCATCTTGTTCCCGACGCGCTGCTTGTACGCGATGGCTTCGTCGAGGGGGCCCTGGGTGACGATGACGAACCGTGCGTCGTAGACCTGCAGGAAATCCAGCCGGGTGAACTGCGAGGTGAAGCCGGTGCAGCCCGGGCACTGCCACTCCTTGCCGGGAAACCACATGTGGTTGTAGACGATCAACTGGGGCTTGTCGCCGAAGAGGTCGGCCAGCCGTACCGGTCCTTCTTCGCCCTCGAGGGTGTACTCGGGCATCTCGACCATTGGCAGGCGGCGGCGTTGGGCGGCGATCGCGTCGAGTTCCCGGGTCGCGGCCTTCTCCCGGGCGCGCAGGTCGTCGAGTTCGCCCTGCCAGGTCTTGGCATCGACGACGGGCGGTAGCGCCTTGGCGGTCATGAGGTCCTCCTTGGTGCACGGTTTACGGCGTGTACGTGTAGACCGTGCGCTTTCGTCGAACTCATCGCTCTGCGGCCAACTCCGTCGGGTCGTGGCTGTCCCTGCTCGTACTTCGAGCTTCGAGCTCCCAGCGTCGTGCGTCGGCCTTCGGCTGAGGGGCAGCACGCCGGACAGCACGGCTACGCTCACGACGGTGATCAACACCGGTCACGAGCAGCAGAAGGAGGTGTGCGCGTGGATCTCACCGGGCGCACGGTGGTGGTCACCGGAGCAGGGCGTGGGTTCGGGCGAGCGGCGGCCTTGCAGGCAGGTCGGCTGGGTGCGCGCGTTTTCGTGTCCGCGCGGTCGCCGGCCGCAGCACAGGGAGTCGCCGATGAGGTGGCGACCGATTGCGGGGCGAAAACCGAAGCATTCGCCTGCGATCTGTCCGACCCGGCCTCCATACGGGCCTTCGCGGAGGGAGTCACCGCCCACACCGACCGCGTGGACGTGCTGATCAACAATGGCGCCCGCTACCTGGAAGGTCCCGACCTGTGGGACGCCGACGACGACGCGATCGCCGACACCATCGCTTCCGGAGCCACCGGCACACTGCTGACGGTCAAGCACTTCCTGCCGCTGCTCCGCGCCTCTGCCGGGGCGGACGTCGTCAACCTGGTCTCCTCGGCCGCGGAAGCCCGGAACCACCGCTCCCAGGCACACGCCGCGTTCTACGCGGCCAAGGCCGCCCAGGCCGGCTTCGCCGACATCCTCTCCCACCGGCTCCGCCCCGAGGGCATCCGCGTCATCTCGCTCTACCCGCCGGACTTCATGGACGGCGACCCGCTCCACCCCACCTGGGACCAGACTTCCCGGACCGCAGGCGACCCGCTGACCGCCCAATCCGTGCTCGACTGCGTCCTGTTCGCGATCGGCCAGCCGAGAGACTGCTTCATCCGCTCCTTCCACTTCGAGCAGATGCAGGGGTAGATGCCGGTGTGGACGTCCGCTCAGCTGCCGCGTCAGAGGGAGCGCAGCCGGGCCAGGGTCTGCGTGAGCTCGTCACGCATCGTGTGTCCGGCCGTCTCCGCATCGCCCCGGACGACACTGTCCACGAGCAGGGCGTGCCCGTCGTCGCCGTGCTGGGGGTCGCCTGCGCGCAGGTCGAGCAGCTCCACCAGGTCGATCAGGCCCTCGCGCAGTACCGGCACGAACTCGGTGAACAACGAGGTGAGGACCGGGTTGTGGGCCGCGCCGACCACCGCGGCATGCAGCGCGATGTCGGCGTCGACGAAGTCCGGTGTGCTGCCGGCGCCCGCCGCCCGGCGCGCCTTCAGGGCCGCGCCCAGCACCGGGAGATCCTCGTCCGTGCGGCGCTGAGCCGCCAGGCGGGCGGCCTCGACCTCGACGATCATCCGCACTTCGTAGACGTCGGCGACCGCCGCCTGACGGAGCTCGGCGGACCAACTCTCCTTGGGCTTGGTCGCGATGACGAACACGCCGGCTCCCTGCCGCGCCCGTACGAGACCGGCCTCGGCCAGCGCCCGCAGCGCCTCGCGGACCGTGGAACGCCCCACGCCGAGGATCTGGGCGAGCTGGTTCTCACCGGGGAGCTTGGTGCCGACGGCCCATTCGCCGTGGGTGATCTGCTCGCGCAGACGGTCAACGGCCTGCTCAACCAGGGGAGTTGGCCGCAAGGAGCCCAGTGGCATCGACGTACACCTTCTTCGCTTCTTCTTTACTTCTCAGGTTGTCTGAGGACCTGAGCTGTGGTTACTGTACCGGCATGTCGCCACGTCAGCTTCTTCTCGGCTGCCGCTGCGGGGCTTGACCGGACCGGCACCCCGCAGCGGGTGCCGTGCTGCGCCGGTCGTCGTACGGACGACTGAAGGTTGTACCGCTCATGACTTCTCCAGCATCTCCGACATCTCCAACTTCTCCGGCTGCGGCGGCGTTTCCCACCCTGCGCACTCCGTCCGGTGCCGTCCCCGCCACGGCGCCCCAGTGGAATCCGCAACGCCCCAGCGCCATGCCGCACCACCGCTACCGGCCCGCGCACGACCGGGTCGCCCTGCCCTTGACCGACCGGACCTGGCCGGAGAACCGCCTCGAGCAGGCTCCGCTGTGGGTCCCCGTCGACCTGCGCGACGGCAACCAGGCGCTGGCCGAGCCCATGGACACCGCGCGCAAGCGCCGGATGTTCGACCTCCTGGTCACCATGGGCTTCAAGGAGATCGAGGTCGGCTACCCCTCCGCCAGCCGGACCGACTTCGACTTCGTACGCCACCTCGCCGAGAGCGGCGCGGTGCCCGACGACGTGACCGTCTCGGTCTTCACCGCGGCCCGCCAGGATCTGATCGACCGGACCATGGACTCGATCGAGGGGCTGCCCCGCACGCTGGTCCACCTCTACACCGCCACCGCCCCCACCTGGCGCGATGTCGTCCTGGGCCGTTCCCGCGGCGAGCTGCACCGCCTGATCCTCGACGCCGCCACGCACTTGGTGCGGCGCGCCGAGGAACGTCCCGGCGCCGACATCCGCTTCGAGTTCTCGCCCGAGGTCTTCAACCTCACCGAGCCCGACTTCGTGCTCGACGTCTGCAACAGCATCACCGACCTGTGGGAGGCGAGCCCGGACCGGCCCGTCGTGCACAACCTGCCGGCCACGGTGGAGATCGCCACCCCCAATGTGTACGCGGACCAGATCGAGTACATGCACCGCCACCTGGCCCGGCGTGACGCCGTCATCCTCTCCGTCCACCCGCACAACGACCGCGGCACCGGCGTCGCCTGCGCCGAACTCGCCGTCCTGGCCGGGGCGCAGCGCGTCGAGGGCTGCCTGTTCGGCAACGGCGAGCGGACCGGCAACGTGGACCTGGTCACGCTGGCCCTCAACCTGTACGCACAGGGCGTCAACCCGATGATCGACTTCTCGGACATCGACGCCGTACGCGAGGTGGTCGAGCGCTGCAACCGGCTGCCGGTCCACCCGCGCCACCCCTACGCCGGCGACCTCGTCCACACGGCGTTCTCCGGAACCCATCAGGACGCGATCTCCAAGGGCCTGGCCCACCACACCGAGCGGGCCGCCGCAGCGGACGTACCGCCCGGGCAGGCTCCGTGGGAGGTGCCGTACCTGCCCATCGACCCGGCGGACATCGGCCGTACGTACGAGGAGGTCATCCGCGTCAACTCCCAGTCCGGCAAGGGCGGGATGGCGCACCTCCTGCAGACACACCACGGCCTGGACCTGCCTGCCACGATGCGACCCGACTTCTCCCGCACGGTGCAGCACTCCGCCGACGCCGGCGGGCAGGAGCTGACGCACAAGGACCTGTGGGAGCTCTTCCACGCGACGTACATCGCGCCCTCCGGGGGCGGCCCGCTGACCCTGACGGCCTGGAGCACCGGCGAAACCGCCCCCGGCGTACACGAGTTCAGCTGCACCCTGAATGCCGACGGCCGGCAGAGCGCCCACCGGGGCACCGGCAACGGCCCACTCGCGGCGCTCACGGACGCGCTCCGCACGGCGGGCATCGCGCTCGACATCGTCACCTACGCCGAGCACTCCACCCGCACCGGCCCGGGCAGTCCGGCCGCCGCCTACGCCGAATGCCGTGTGGACGGGGCCACTTGGTGGGGCGCCGGGCTCGACACCTCCATCCTCGCGGCCTCGGTCCAGGCCGTCCTGGCAGCCGTCAACCGTGCCCGGCAGGCCTGACCGTGCCCGCGAACGCAGTGGCACACGCCGACCGGGTGAGCGTCATCCGTACGGGCCGTCCGATCCTCCAGGAAGTGTCGCTGACAGTCCGCCCCGGGGAGCATTGGGCATTGCTCGGCGCCAACGGGGCGGGCAAGAGCACGCTCCTCGGCCTGCTCGGCGCGCTCGCCCACCCCACGCACGGCACCGTACGGGTCCTGGGACACGAGCTCGGCCGGGTCGACATGCGCCAACTCCGGTCGTACGTCGGCCATGTGGACCCGCGTCACCCGCTCCGCTCGCCCCTGCGCGTCCGCGACGTCGTCCTCACCGGCGCGACGAACACCGTCGAGCCGGTCCCCCGATGGCATCCCACGGCCGAACAGACCGCACGGGCCGGGCACTTGATCACCTTGCTGGGCCTGGGCGAGCGGCGCGAGGCACGCTGGCCGACCCTTTCGCAGGGAGAGCGAGGCCGGGCCCTCATCGCACGAGCGCTCATGCCGCGTCCACGCCTGCTGCTCCTCGACGAACCGGCGACGGGCCTGGACGTGCCAGGCCGGGAACAGCTCGTCGACCGGATGGACCTGCTCCAACACGCCTACCCGCAGCTGTCATCGGTGCTGGTCACCCATCACCTCGAGGAACTGCCGCCCGGGACGACCCACGCGCTGCTGCTGCGCGACGGGCGCGCCCTGGCCGCGGGCCCCGTCGAGACGGTGCTGACCGACGACCAGCTGGGCAAGTGCTTCGACCACCCGATCCGGGTCGCCCGAAGCGAAGGGCGCTGGAGCGTACGGACGGGGCGCCCGGGCCGGCTGTGAGGTGGCCGGCCTCAGGCAGGTCCCGAGGTCACCGGGCGAGCATGAACTCACGGTTCAGCTGACGTTGGCCGTAGACGGGTCCAGCGGGCGGCGTCGGGGTCTTCGGCGGACACGAGAACTCCCTTTGCCGGTAAGTGGATTGGCCCCCGCATGCCGGGGCTATTGGCCGGTCACGAAGTAGCGCGGGCCTCGGCCGCGACGTGCTCGCTCGACGGCGTCCAAGCGGGCGAAGGCCGCCTCGCCCATCAGTCGCCGCCACTCGCTGAGGTCGTGGATGGCCCAGAGGTCGTGCTCGGACGGATCGAGGCGGATCCGGCTCAGCTGTTCGGCGGTGAGGCGGCCGCCGTCGAAGATGAAGCCGATCTTGCCCAGGGGTACGCGGGGCCCGGGATGCAGGTAGTGCGTCAGCAGCAGGCGCGGTGTGCCGTGGCCGAGTTCGAGTCCGGTCTCCTCGACTGCTTCGCGGCGCGCTGTGTCCAAGGGATCCTCGCCGACGACGTCGGTGTTGCCGCCGGGGAACTGCCACAGGCGGTTGCCGTACACCGAGCGCAACTGCACCGGCCGGTCGTGCTCGTCGCGGATATACAGGCAGCCGTACACCGTGTGATGGGGCACGGTCTGCACGTACTCGGCGGGTGCCATCGGGAGGGGCCGGCCGCGCCGCCCGGCCCGGTGATCGAATGCGAACGCCAGGACGCCGAGGGCCTCCTTGTCCGGCGGGTAGATGCGCCGGAGGCTGACGAGTTGCTCGGCGCGGGAGGCGTCAGGGTCGACGCGTGCAGGATCCTCCACGTCGAGAAGGTCGTCGAAGGAGGCGTACGCGGTGATCTGCTGGACAACGACGTCGAGTTCGCGACCGCCGCCCTGGTAGTGGTCCCGGAAGACGATCGTGTCCCCGACTCCGACGTCACTCTTCTTCCTGTTGGCGACGCGCACTTCGATCGTCTTGCGTCCCGACTCCACCTGGTCGTAGTAGTGCGTGAGCAGGTTGAAGCGGTGCTGCCGGGGCGCGTTGGCCGAGGTGGAGTCAAGGTGCCGGGGGACGGCGTACGTATCGGCCGGCACGGGTCGTGAACCGGCGGTCGAGCGGCCGGTCCGTGGTGTGGGCCCGGACCGGTGCGGGCCCCGCAGGACCACGAAGGCCAGCCCTTCGGTGTCGTGGCGCTCGGCCTTCGCCCAGCGGTCCTGGAGCTGGGCGAGTTCGTCCTCGTCGAGTGCGATCTCGCGCCGTTCGGCCGGGGTGTCGGCGGCGAGCGGCGTGATGATCACGAGGGCGCCACCGGGGCGTAGGCGACGCCCCAGCGCGTGCACCGTCTGATCGCGGTGGTGGAGGAAGGGGTAGACGAACCGCAGGGTGATCAAGTCGTAGCCGTCGGCGTGCGGCGGCTCGAAGTCCTCGCTTCCGACGTCGCAGCGCAGCCACCGGACGGTCGTGCCGTGCTCGGCAGCGGCCTCGGCCAGAGCGGTCTCGGACCAGTCGACGGCGTCCACCGTGTAGCCGAGCGTGGACAGATGGGCGGCGAGTTCCCCCACCCCGCAGCCGACGTCGAGGGCCCGTCCTTCGACAGGCGGCGGCACATGCGTGGCCAGCAGCGACCGTTCGTCGTCGCCGAGCGGGCGGTAGCGGTGGCCGTCGGCGTAGCCGCGGTCCCAGTCGTCCTGCGTGGTGACCATGGCAGGGGCACGTCCTTCCCGGTAGCGGTTGCCTCGTACAGGCAGAGGTGAGGGGTGGTCGGGGCGTGGCGCGAGCAGGAGCAGGGATGGTCTCCGCAGCAGTGCGGGCATACCTCACGACCCTCTTCCGGCGAGGTCACGCGGGGTCCGCCATGGTGGGGGACGCGGGACGGGGAATGCCCGGAGTGGGGGCGTACTGCGCGGCCTGAGCGGTGAACATCGCGGCGTAGCGCCCGCGGGCGGCCATGAGGTCGTCGTGGGTGCCGTGCTCGGCGAGGCGACCCCGGGTGAGGACGTAGATGCGGTCGGCGTGCCGGACGCCGGACATGCGGTGGGTGACGAGCACCACGGCCCGGTTGGGGGCGGCGAGTTGGCGGATCCGATTGAACGCCTCGATCTCGGCCTCCGGGTCGAGCGCGGAGGTGGGCTCGTCCACGATGAGGATGCTGTCCGCCTGCGAGGTGGTGCTGCGCCAGTGGGTGCGGGCCAGTCCGACCTTCTGCCATTCACCGCCGGAGAGTTCCACGGCTCCGCGGAACATGCGGGCCAGCAAGCTCCGCAAGCCGTCGGTGAGTTGGGCGATGACCGGGCCGGCTCCGGCGTAGTCGACGGACGCCTCCAGGTCCTTGGCCGAGGGGGCGTGCGAGGGCCGGCCGAGCCGGATGTTCATCGCGGCGGTCACGGGCCAGCGTTGGAAGTCCTGGGTGAGCAGCGTGACGCGCTCGAAGACCTGGGCGCGGTCCAGGCCCGCGACGTCCTCGTCGCCCCATCGCATGGTCCCGCTCTGGGGCAGCAGCAGGCCCGAGAGGACCTTCATCAGGGTGCTCTTGCCGGAGCCGTTCTCACCGACCACGGCGGTGACCGAGCCCATCGCCAGCGTGAGCGACACGTCGTCCAGAGCCGGGCGGTCGCGGTCGGGGTAGCGGTAGGTGACCTGGTCAAGGACGATCCGGTCGAGCCGACCGGGGACTTGGGCTCCGCCCTCGGGGATGGCCCGCCGGGCCGCCTGGGCGAGGAAGCGTCCGTGATCGCGTACGTACAGGGACTCCTCGTGCAGCTGGTTCACATTCATCACCAGGGCGCCCAGGCCGGCCGAGCCGGAGCGGACGGCGATGACCGCGGTGCCGGCCACGGCGAGGCTCATGTGCCCGCTCATGATCAGCAAGAACATGGTTCCGTACGTTGCTGCCATGGCCAGTCCGGACAGTGCGGCGGCGACCCACTCGGTCAGGGCCTTGCTGGAGGCAAGCCGTTCCTGTTCGGCCTCGGCGCTCTCGGCCATCCGCCGGTAGCGGCCGAGCAGGAAGCTGCCGACGGCGTGCAGGCGCACTTCCTGGGCGGCGGAGCGCTCGGTGAGCAGGTTGCCGATCAGGCGACTGGCCCGCACATGCTCGACCCAGCTCATCACCGACACGTACCGTTCCTGTGCCACCCGCATGGCGCCCCAGCCGCGCGGGGCGGCGATCAGGAGCAGCAGCGGCAGCAGGGCCGGGTGCAGCACGGTGAGCACACCGGCCGTGGTGATCAACGAGATGGTCCCGTTCAGCGCGGCGACACAGGCCCCGATCATGCGGCGGGCGGAGGTCGGCCCGTACTGGGCGATGTCGACGAGCCTGCGGAAGTCGGGGTCGTCGATGGCCTCCAGCTCGACGGAGACGGCAGCGGCCAGATACTGCGTGGTCGCGATCCGCTCGACGAGCGGCTCCAGACGCCCGGCCCGGGCGGTCGACCACGCGGCCAGGGCGGAGTTGACGACGGCGACGGCGCCGACGGCGAGCAGACCGGGCAGCAGGTCGTGCAGCCGCTGGGCCGTGCTGCCGGTTCCGCCGAGCAGGGCGTGCATCACGGCGTTGATGGCGAGCAGGCCGACGGCCGCGGCGATGCCCTGACCGATCTCGCTGACCGTGACCGCGACGAGGGCGCGGCGGTCGGCCGTCCACGCGATGCGCAAGGTCGCGCCGACCAGGCTCGGCATCGAGCGCAGCGCGGACATCATGGTCAAGTCGAGGGTGGCGTGCTCGTGTTGGGACCAGCCCATGTCGTACCGCAGCGGTCCGCCGAACAACTCCCGTTCGGCGTCGGAGATCTGGGGTTCGGCCATCCGCACCCGTCCGAAGAACCTCTTCACAGGGCGCCTCCGACACTCGGCCAGTTCAGCGCCCGGTACGAAGGGCCTTCGATGAGCATCTGGAAGATGGCGGCGGTGTACGGGTGGCAGTCCCGTGGCGGCTTCTCCATCGACACCCAGAACAACCCTTCGTGCTTGTGCGGTTCGGCGTTGTACGGCTCACCGGTCCAGGACTGCGCCACGAACACGGCGGTGATCCGGTCCCTTCCCTCAAGGGTGTGGTGATGGACGAGCCCGCAGAACTCCTGCTGGTCGGCCCGGATATGGACCCCGGTCTCCTCTTGCGCCTCACGCCGTGCGGCGCGGTCAAGTGGTTCGCCGGCCTGGAGGTGGCCGCCCACTACGGTCAACTGCCCCGGCGCAAGCTCCGCATCGGGCTTGCGGCGTACGCACAGCGCGGCTCCGCTCGGGCGCAGCAGAACCTGGGCGACGTCCGCGATCAGCAGGTGAGGGTCCATGCTCATCGCCTCCCCTCCTCGGTCAGCCGCTGAACGGTGCGCCGCCCGCGAGCCGTCACGCACGCGTCGCCGAGACGCGGGCCGTGGGCGAGGGCGCCGGCCGCGTCCGCCGCGGTGAACGCCAGGAGTGCCTGTTCCTCGCGGGCGGTGAGGCGGCGTCCATATCCGGCGAACAGCGCGGCCCGCAGTTCGGGGTGCTCCGGCCATACGTCGGTGGCGAGGTGCACGAAGTCGGCCGCGAGCGGCCCGGGGGTGCTGCGCTCGAAATCGATCAGCGCACAACGATGTCCGTTCCAGAGCATGTTGCGCTCCCGGAAGTCACCGTGGCGAAGCCCGGCGGGGAGCGGGCCCAGGGTGGGGAGGGTGCTGACGATGCGGCGGAGCAGGTCCGCTTCGGGGGTGGGGAGCTGGGTGCCGGCTGCGGTGATGTGCTGCTCGAGGCTGCTGACCGTGGCCTCGGCGGCGTTCACGGTGCTGGTGCTGGTGCTGGTGCTGGTGCCGGTGCTGGTGCTGGTGCCGGGAACGGGGTCGGGGTCGGCTTCGGCCCGGTGGTGGGGCAGCGCGTCGTGCAAGCGGCGCAGGAGTCGGCCGGCCTGTTCGTGGGCGGCACGGCGGCGGGCGGGCGAGATCTCGTCTGAGGTCTCGTTGTCGAGGGGTTCCCCGTCCACGGCGGTGAGGATCAGGGCGAGGTGATCGGCCGAACTCTCCCGTAGAGAGGGGGCGTTGGCGTAGCCGAGTCGGGGGACGGCCTCGCGGTAGGCGCGCGTTTCGCGGGTGTAGAGGACCGGTTGAGGCGCCACCTTCACGAAGTGGCGGACGGTGCGGTTTCCCACCTCCCATACCTGTGAGTTCGTCCGCGCGTGGGAGGCATCGCGTACGACGTGGATCGGCCCCAGGACCGATGCCACCCAGCGGTCCAGTGGCGAGGGAAGGCTCCCGAATTCGGTCATGCCAGGTACCTCGTATCCGGTCGGGACCCGTCGGCGAAGAACCCGGTGCAGACGTGAGCAGGGCGAGCGGAGGTACGCGAGCGAGGAGCGACATTTTCGAACGCAGGATGAACGAGCGCAGGGCGATGCAAGCGGTACATGTGTGGTGCTCCTCGGGGCGCGATGCGGACAGGTGATCGGGTAACGGGGTCTTTCCTGTCACCGTCACGGGTGCGCGGGGGCGAAATCTAGAACCGGATTTCGAATAGGGCGGTGGCCCTTGATGTGGCTGCGGGTGCCGTGCCGTGATGCTGCGTTCGATCACTCATGTGGGTTTGGGTACGCCCAATGGGGGATTGCGGAGACGGGGCAGCGAACGCGGTGAACGCGGTGAGGGTGGGTGAGTGCGCCGGTTGCCGGCGAGGGCCGACGTCGGATTCAGGATGGTCCATGCGGATTGATGTCGGCCCGCATCGCATCGCGACACCGTCCGAACTCTTCTTTGGCCGCCCGCACATGGGCGTCGTAACGGTCGGAGTCGGGTTCGTCGTCACGCAGCCCGTCGCGGATGGCGTTGCGGAAGGCGCGAAGGGTGCGGAAGTAGGTCAGCGCCGGCCCTGACACGCTGCCGGGGGAGTAGAGCTCGAGGCGGTGCCGTATCTGGTAGCAGCGCGCGAAGATCTCATTGGCCGCAGCGCGGCGAGCTGCGTCTGCCAAGTCGCGGTTGCCCGCGACCCCTGAGAGCTCCCACCTCGCCTGGGAGAGCACGGTGAGGTAGTCGGCGTATATCTCACGTCGCGTTCTCAGTCACTCGGACTCGGTGTCGCGCCGGTCCTTACGGATCTCCACGAAGAGCGCGGTGCTCATCGCGATCGCGGCACCCAGCAGCGTGGCAACGAGAGTTGTCCATTCCACAGCGTCACTCCAGACCCGGAGCATCTCATGTACATGGCGATGTAGCTTCTCACTCGGGGCGGCGGAACTTGACCTGGCGGCGCAGCGATCCGGGCTGCGGGATGGGGTGTCAATGAGTCGTGCAGTGGAGAGACGGATAGTCCGGCTGTGGACGGCCGCGGGACTGTTGTTCGTTGCCGCAATGGTTTTCTACGCCTTGGCCGCTCTCGCTTTGATGATCCCCAGCGAAATGGACGAGATGTGTGCCCTCGGCACGCTGTCGGACGATTCGGCGAGGCCGATCGCAGGCCGCTGGGAGGAAGGCTGGTTCCCTCCGCACGCGACGTGTGTTCTTAAAGACGGCACGGTGGTGCGCGTGATTGAACTGTGGTGGCACGCGGTCATGATTGCTGCCGTGGCCGGCTCCGGGGTCTGTGTCGTGTTGGCTCGACGCGCTGAGCTTCGGCTGAAGGTGACGGGCGAGCGCGTCACCGAGGATCTGCCCGGGTGATCACGCGCCACATGATCGACGTAGGGGCCGCTGGAAGCACCCATCGCTGGGGATCATGGAGCGAGCTGACCGTGCACAGGGCAATACGCCGATGGAGACGACGACAGAGCTGGTCAGGGCCGCCAGCGGATGGACATCAACAGCCCTGATCGGATGGGCCACTTGCTCTCCTCGCCGCTTCAATTCGTCCGGCGGCGTGGTCCTGCCGATGAGTTCACCGTCCTCGACCGGTCTACCCAGCGACACGACCGTTCGCGACAGGAGTGCCATGTCCACCATCCAGCCAGTGATCGTGACCGCCGACCACGACGTTCTGCTCGGCTTCTACACGAAATTGTTCGGCGCGGAGGAGATCTTCCGGGTGCCGGAGGAAGGCCCGGCCTTCTACGTCGGCTTGCGCATCGGTGACACCGATCTCGGGCTGGTGGCCAAGGCGGACGCGGGGACCGGGGCGGTGTCGCGGATCCTGCTCAGCATCGGTGTCGACGACGTCGACGAGACGCTCGGCCGGGTGGAGGCGCTGGGCGGCTCGGTCGGCGGCGGCGCCAACGACATGCCGTGGGGACAGCGCGTCGCCCACATCCAGGACCCCGACGGCAATCCGGTGAACCTCACTCAGCCGATCCCGGTCCGGTGACGCCGTGCCGGGGCCGTCATCGGCGCGTGCGGCGCGAGCCGTGCGGTTGCCGCTCTGTCGCTGGATCGAAGGCAATTGACGCTGCGTAACCGTCATTCCGAAGCGTGAGCAAGCGGAACGAAACCACCATCAATGGTGATCATGGACACAGGGTTCAACTTTGAACAGAAGTGGATCAGTCCGATAACGTCCCATACATCCGGCCCGGGGTGATCAACCGGCGTCGGAATGAGGAGAGTTCATACAGGGGGAAGAGGCCGACGGGGGGCCGTAAGTTTCCACGCCTCCGGCCGTGCCGCGTCGATGAGTGCCTCAACCCCCTGGCGTATCACGCAAGGGAAGAGTTTACGTGCACCACAAGACCATCCGGATCGCCACCGCGACCGCCATGGCCGGCCTCACCCTCGGCCTCGCCACCACCGGGGCCTCCGCGGCCCCCGCCGACGGTGGATCCGCCGCCGCGGCCGCTGACATCGTCGAGAGGGCCACCGGCACCGGGGACATAGCACCCTCGGCCCCGGCGGCCGGCACCCCTGCGAAGTCCGTGATCCAGACGCCCGGTGGCGCCGTGACCGTCACTGCCCCGGAGCAGGCCGACGGCACTTTGACGGCCGGCGCGAAGGACGGCTCCCGGCTCGGCTTCGGTCTCCCGGTGACGGACGGCGTGCGGGCGGTCAAGGCGGGTTCGGGCACCGTCGTCTACCCCGACGCGGGCCGGTCCACCGACCTCGCGATCCAGCCCACCGTCGACGGCGGTGCGCGCACCCTGGTCACCCTCAAGGACCAGGCCGCCCCCACCACCCACCGCTTCACCGTCCACCTGCCCGACGGCGCCGACCTGTCCGAGGACGGCCGCGGGGGCTACGAGATCACCCGGGAGGTCGACGAGGGCGTGCGCGTCACCGTCGGCACCGTCGAGGCGCCCTGGGCCAAGGACGCCAACGGCAAGCCCGTGGAGACGAGTTACCGCCTCGACGGGGACGGCATCGTCCAGACCGTCGAGGCGAACGAAGGCACGGCCTTCCCGGTCGTTGCCGACCCCAAGTTCACCTGGGGGATCGTGACCGGTACCGCGTACTTCAGCAAGGGCGAGACCAAGAAGATCGCGGACAACGGTGCGCTCGCGGCCATGGGCACCTGGGCCCTGCCGCCCGGCCTGAACGTGTACGTCTCCGCGCACGCCGCCGCCATCACGACGACGGCCGTCAAGGCGAAGAACGCCAAGCGGTGCATCAAGATCAAGTTTGCGGCAGGTCTGTTCCTGCCCGACCAGTACTCCGGCGGATACTGCAAGTAACCGCTCGGCGCGGAAAGGCACTTGGCAATGAACGGTATGTGGTTCGTGTACTCCGGAGCCGCAGCGGTCCTCCTCTCGGCCCTCGCCCTCATGGTGGCGGGGCGGCCGGTTCTGCCGCTGCGGCGCGACCCGGTCGCGCTGGGCATCGGGGCCGTCGCCGCGGTCGTCGTGGGCATCCTCGCCGTGACGCAGCACGCGGAGCCGGCCGCGGCCTGGTCGAGCGCCGCGCTGTGGCTCACGGGTGCGGCCACCGGAGCGCACGCCCTTCGGTACGCCGTGACGTCCCGGTCGGAGCGGTGACCGCACCGCACGCCGACTGACGACTTCCGTCGGCAACTCCCGTGTGATGGACGGTCGGTGCCTTGCCGTACGAAGGTGCCGACCGTCCGGTCGCGTGCCGCAGGGCGGGTAATTCGGCGTTGTTGCGTGGCCGCGCTTCGGGAAACGTACGCCAAATCGGGGAGACGATGACCGGTCGCACGTGCTGAACTCTGCGGCATGGAGAACTCGCGCCACCTCGACTGCCTCGCCGCAGACTTCGCCCGCCTGCGGGCCGTCGCCGCCACGAACCTCACGGCCCCGGTGCCGAGTTGTCCTGGCTGGACCGTCGGCGACCTGGCCCGCCACGTGGGCCAGGTGTATCTGCACAAGACCCTGTCGATGCGCGACGGCGCCGAGCCCGACCCGTGGCCGCCGCGGGAACTGGCGGACGAGGAACCGCTCGCGCTGCTCGACCGTACGTACGCCGGGCTGATCGCGGAGTTCGCTGCCCGCAAACCGCAGGACCCGGCCGGGTCCTGGTACACCCCGGACCCGACCGTCGGGTTCTGGATCCGGCGGATGGCCCAGGAGACGGTCATCCACCGGATCGACGCGGAGCTCGGCACCGGGGAGCCGGTCGCGCCGGTGCCGGCCGATCTCGCCGTCGACGGCATCGACGAGCTGTTCAAGGTCTTCGTGGCGTACAGCGTCGCCGAGTGGGGCGACTACTTCACCGACATTCTGGGAGCGTCGCCCGGCCGTACGTACACGATCCGTGCCGCCGAAGCGGCGTGGCGGATACGCACAGGCCCGGGCCTGTTCACCGTCGAGGACGGGCCCGGCGACGCAGCCCCGGACGTGACGGTGAGCGGCTCGCCGGCGGACGTGCTGCGCTGGGCGTGGAACCGGGAAGCGGCAGGCGAGCCGTCCGGCGTGACGGTGGTGGGCGCCGCCGAGGCGATCGAGGAGCTGCGGCGCTGCATCGTCGTGGCGAGCCAGTGAACTGCTGACGCACAACTCCCCGGCGAACACCGGCCGCACGTCGGCCGCGCCGCCGAGGCCGACGATGCCGACGAGGGACGGCACGGCCGGTCGCCGGTCAGCGGAAGACGGCGCTGTGCGCGGTGGCGAAGTCGTCGAGGCCCCGGGCCGGGCGGCCGAGCAGGCGGGGGACGGCGTCGGAGACGCGGGAGGCGTGGCCGGCCCGGTAGATCTCGTAGAGCTCCAGGAGTCCGTCGACCGTCCAGGCGTCGACGCCCGCGCCGAGCATCCCCTCGCGGACCTGTTCGGGCGCCACATCGCGATAGCTGACCTCGTGGCCTGCCGCCTTGCCCAGACCGGCCGCGATCTGTGCGTGGGTGACGGCCTCGGGGCCGGTGAGTGTGTAGACCTGGCCGCTGTGGCCGTCGGTGGTCAGGACGTGCGCGGCCACGTCGGCGATGTCGCTGCCGTCCACGTACGAGACGGCCCCGTCGCCGCCGGGCACGGCGAGCACACCGGCCTTGATGGAAGAGGCAAGGGAGATGAGGTTCTGGAAGTACGTGCCCGGCGCGAGCACCGTCCAGTCGGCGACACCCGAGGACTTCAGATGGTCGAAGGCCGTCACATGGGCCACCGCGAAGCGGCCGTTGGGCGGGCCCTGGTCGACGCCGACGACTGAGTGCAGGACCACCTTGGGGCCGGCGCCGGAACGTATGACGGCATCGAACACGTGGCGCTCGTACTCGGCCATCTGTGGATGGGTGCCACACAGTACGTAGACGGCTTCGACCCCGTCGACCGCCGCGTCCAGCGACTTGGGGTCCTCGAAGTCGGCGGTGGCGAGTTGCACGCCCGCATCCCAAGAGTCCGGTGCCTTGGCGGGATTGCGGACGAGGGCACGGACCTGCCGGTCCTGGGCCCGGAGGGCGGAGACGAGTAAGGAACCGACGGTGCCGGTGGCACCCGTAACAAGAATCACGACTGTTGTCCTCTCGCTCTCATGGCGATGGTGCATTGAGGCGTGACTGCGGCATGACTCCGGCGGAACCCGTAATTCCCTTGCTGAGCAGGGGTGTTCGCGCAGCGAAGAGTCCGCGCCGACATGGCGCTCGCACTGTAAAGGCTGCCGTGAATGTCCGGAAGAGGGTCATCTTGACGCGGATGAACCACTCCCTGCCGACGTATTGATCGATTCCATGCCGTTGTACTAGGGCCTGTCCGGCGGATCTTCGCGGGCCCACGACGCCTGGCACGCCCTCTCGCCGCACGCCCGAATCACCCAAGTACGTCCAGTACGAGGGCGATCCGGGCGCACGCCGAGAGCACGCACCAGACGCCGCGGGCTAGTCCGCGAAGATCCGCCGGACAGGCCCTAGTCGCTGCGAACCATCCTCAGCGTCACCGTGCTGCCCCGCCGTACCTGGGCCCCGGGCTCCGGGTCCTGGCTCCATACCTCGACCCGGGCTCCCTGGGCGCCGCTGAAGTGGGGCACGAGGTCCGCGGAGCGGATCGCGTTGCCTGCCGCGCTGCGGCCGAGGCCGGTGGCATCGGGGACCGTCGTCTCCTCCAGCGTCGTGTAGACGCGTACGGCCGTGTGCGCCGAGAGCGCGCCGAACCACTCGACGCCCTCGCGCAGCATCCGCCACTGGAAGTGGGTGACGCCCGTGGTGGCGGGCGCGGTCACGTGGAACGGGACGGTGACCTGCTCGCCGGGGGCGACCGGGCGGGGCAGTTCGACGCGGCCGAGGCCCCACACCGTGTTGTCCTGCGGACTCTGCGAGCCCAGCCGGTAGGCGCCGGCCGCCGTCCAGGTCTCGGTGCCGACATTGCACATCGTCACGCTCACGTCATAGCCCTGGCCGCGCACCATGGTGGTGGGCACCAGCTGAGAGACGAATCGCGCGTCGCGCGCCCGGAAGTCGGAGGCGAACCACAGGTCGTTGGCGTCGCGTTCGCCGAAGCAGGTGACCTCCTGCTGGCCCATCGTCCAGTCCGGATGCGAGTAGCCCTGGTGGGAGTGGAGGGCGTGCTCGGTCGGGACGTGGATCAGGCGCATCTGCCGGCCCGCCTGCCAGGTGCCGCCGCCCTCGATCTCCACCCGCCAGGTGTCGTTGCCGTCGCCCTGCCCGGCCTCGCCGAAACAGGTGACCTCCTGCTGCCCGGTGACGGGGGAGGGGATGCCGGCGTGGCTGTGCAGGTTGCGGCGGGTGGCCGCGTGCTCCAGGCGCACCAGGTCGCCGTGTGCGACCTGCTGTCCGACGCGGTGGTCCGGCGGTGCCCCGTCGGGACCCTTCACGATCCACAGGTCGTTGTCGTCGGCCCCGTCGTAGCAGGTGACCTGCTGCTGCCCCGACGAGCCCGGGTGACCGTACGGATGGGGGTGGGAGTGCAGATTGGCCCACGTCACGACGTGCCGCACGCGCAGCGTGGAGCCGTAGCGCACGGTCACGCCGGCCGCCTCCACCAGGACGTCCGGAGTGAACTCGCCGAACCACTCGACGGCGTCCTGCACCATGCGCCACTGATGGTGGGCGGGCAGCTGCGCGGGTGCCGTGACGCGGAACGCGAAGGTCGCCTCGCCCCACGTCGGCACCTGTTGCGGTACGTCGACGCGGCCGGGCCCCCAGACCGTGTTGTCCTGCGGATTCTGCGAGCCCAGGCGGTAGTTGTGGCCCGGCGTCCAGGTCTGGATGCCGGTGTTGCGCAGCGTGACGGCGACGTCGTACGGCTGTCCGGGCGTCATCGCCGTGGGCACGGACTGCGACACGAAGGCGGCGTCGCGCACCGCGAAGGGACTGCGGATGCCCTCGACGGTCCACATCTCGGCGTCGATGCCGACCTCGCCGTAGCCGATGCGGTAGAACCCGCTCTCGCCCCGGTCCTCGCCCCAGCTGTTCTTGCAGATCCAATAGCCGCCCTCGTCGTCGTAGCCGACGACACACACGCAGTGCCCGCCGAGCCGCTCGCCCCACACGTGCCGGTACACGCCCCCGCCGTAGTACATGAAGTCCTCGTAGACCGTGAAGCAGGCGATCAGCGGCCCTTCACCGGCCAGCCAGATCTTCATGGAGGCCGGGGTGACGTAGCGGCGCCAGTTCTCGATGTAGGTGAGCCGGGACGGAGCGCTGTCGGAGAGGTTGGAGCAGTTCTGGTCGCCCCCCGTGTACGGATAGCAGTTCTCGTCCACGACACCGGAGTTCTTGATGGCCTCGAGCGCGCGGTCCACCCACCAGCCGTTGTCGCAGTTGCGGCCTTCCCTGCGCGCGTGGCAGTAGAAGAGGTGCGCCTCGGAGTAGTCGATCTCCAGGTCCGGGTTCTTCAGCGCCACCCGCAAGGTGCCCTCGGCGGCGGCGAGCGTCCCGAAGGCCACGCACGAGCCGCAGTTGCCCTGGTTGCGGACGGGCGTGATGTAGTTCTGGCCGTCCACGTCGCGCAGGTCGTACGCGCCGGGCACGCCCAAGGCGGCGGACTCCGGACCTCCCGGGCCCGGCTGATTGCGCAGGGCCACCGCTTCGCGTTCGGCCAGCGACGGGTCGTTGGGGCCGGGGACGAAGCCCAGGCGGCGGCGCTGCTCTTCGAGCGGCAGCCGGGTCAGTGGATTGCTTTCGGCCTGCCAGTCGGCGTTGTTGCGGGCGATGGCCTGCTGGATCTCTTCCACGTGCTGCGGTTGCGGTGCCATTCTGTTCCCCCGAGAAGCCGGACGGGCCGCCATTGAGAGTGGTCACTTTGCTCCGCTGTGTCCGAGTCGACCAGCCCTTGCACGGCAATGACCGGAAAGAGGCCTCAAGTCCGGTGCCGGTCCGTGCTATTGGGCCTGCCCGGGGTGAGGAGGACGCTGTGCCACAGGTGACCTGCACCGAGAGCGACCACGGCCGTGAAATCCGCGTACAGGTGGGGGACTTGGTGGTGGTGACACTGCGGGAGAACCCCACGACCGGCCACCTGTGGCTGCTCGCCCCCGGTGCCTCGGACGTACTCGCCGGGCAAGGGGGCCAGTTCTCGCCGGGCGACACCACCGCGCCGGGCGCCGCCGGAGCACGCACGTTCACCTTCCGGGCGTACGCCGCCGGCCGCGCGAACCTCGATCTCCAGCTGTGCCGACCGGGGCGGGACGCGAGCGCGCCCGTCGCGCGGTTTGCGCTTGCTGTGCTGGTGAGTTGAGGTTGCGGCTCTGGGCGAGGGCAGGACCGGCGCATTGTGACCTTCTTGCTCGCGCGAGCGAACCGGCCGCACATCGCCATCACGCTCCGAATCGAGCAGACGGGATTCGCCCTCGGCGTTCAGCCGAAGGCGGCCGCGACGCGTTCCCGCAGTCCGGCGAGGCGTTCGGCGGGCTCGTTCGCGAAGACCAGCCGCAGGTGGTCGCGGCCCTGTGGGCCCCAGCCGGTCATCGGGGTCGCCGCGACCTTCCCGTACCGGAACAGCCGCTCCGATGCCTCGGCGGGGGAGAGGCCCAGGGCGGCGGTGTCGAGGAGAAGCGACCAGCCGCCGTGCGGCCGCAGGCACGGGTAGTCGGCCAGCTCCGACAGGACCAGGTCGCAGCGCCGCCGCCAGGTATCGGTGGCCGCGGCCACGTCTGCGTCCGCCTCGGGGGCGTCGAGGGCGGCGGCCACGGCCTGTTGGGCTATGCCCACGGGGGCGACCACGTTGGCCATGCCGACCAGCGTGATGTCGGCCATGATGCGCGGCGGACCGACGACCCAGCCGACCCGCCAGCCGATGAGCCGCAGTTCCTTGGACGCGGAGCCCACCGTGATGGTGTGGTCGGCCAGTTGGGGATGCGCGGCCGGATGCTCCGGGGCCTTCCCGTCGAAGCGGATGCGCTCCATGGCCGCGTCGTAGATCACCCAGCAGCCGTGCTCGGCCACCGCAGGCGCCAAGGCGTCCCAGTGCGCATGGCCGAGCAGGTCGCCGGTGGGCATGGCTGGGGACATCACCAGGACCGCGGCGGTGTCGGGGCCCACGGCGGCGGCCAGTTCGGCCGGATCGGTGCGCCAGCCCTCGGGGGTCGGACGGCAGGGCACATGCCTCGGGACACCGCCCGCGAGTCGGACGCGGTTGACGAGTCCGGCGTAGACCGGGTCGCCGAGCACCACTTCCTGCCCCGGCTCGACGGTGGCGAGCAGCGTGTTCAGTACGCCGTTGAGGCCGCCCGCGACGATGGCGCAGCCCGCTGCCGGGTCGTAGTCGCGGCCGGCGATCCGGCCGACATGGGCGGCGGCGGCTTCGCGCAGGTCGTGCCGGCCCTGGAAGGGCAGGTAGCTGTTCGTGGCGTCGTCGTCGATCGCCCGGCGCGTGATGTCGAGGGCGATCTGCGGTGGCCGCAGGTCGGTGTCGAGATTCTCCAGCCGCAGCATGTCGGGGTCGTGAGCGGCATCGGCGGCAGCCCCCACGAGGTCCACTCCGATGCCGGGGATGTGCTGCAGGCGTGACACGGTCATGAGGGTCCTCACCTTGTTCCGTAAACAGAACGTTCCGTTCGTGGAACACTAGGGGCGGAACCCGAAATCGCCAACATCCTTACGGAGAGCGGGAGATGTGAACCTGGCCCAGCAGGTGGGTAGCCGGTTGCGTGAACTGCGCGTGGAGCGCGGCCTCTCCCTGTCCGAGCTGGCACGCCGGTCCGGCGTCGGCAAGGGCACGCTCTCCGAGCTGGAAGCGGGGCGCCGCAACGCCACACTGGAGACGCTCTACGCGCTCGCGACGGGGCTCGGCGCACCGCTCAGCGCCGTGATCGGGCCCGAGCCGACGCGAGCACCACTGTCCGGCCGCGCCGTGGACGCGGTCCTCGTCGAGCGGTACGAGGATCCGGCCGCCGTCACCGAGATCTACCGCATACGCATCCGGGCCGGTGCCGTCCAGGAATCGGATGCCCACCTGCCGGGTACCGAGGAGCACCTCATCGTCCTGTCCGGCACCGCACGCGTCGGCGCGGCCTCGGCCCCGGTCGAGGCGGGCCCGGGCGAACACGCCCACTGGCGCGCCGACATCCCGCACACCTATGGCGCGGTCTCCGGTGCCGTCGAGGCCGTCCTCACCGTGCGCCATCCGGCACGCGTCGCACCGCCACAGCCACCTCAGCCGTTGGGGAAGGAGACCTTCGAGAGCTCTTCGGAGACTTCCCAGACGCGCCGGGCGTCCTCGGCGCTGCGCAGGCGGGAGTAGAGCTTCTGCTCGGCAGGCGGGCCGCCCAGATGTCCGGGGCCGTTCGGCCCGTAGAGGCGGGCGCCCAAGGCGTCGGCAGCCGTCGCGGCGTACAGAGCCGGGAGTTTCGCCGACTCGACGGTGCCGAGCAGGATGCCGCGCGCGGACAGGCCGCGGATGAGCCGCACGCCGAGGGTGTCCCGGTCGCGGCCGATCTCGGGGCGCGCGGCGAGCAGGCTCGTGGGGGCGACTCCGGGGTGGGAGAGGTTGCTCGTGATGCCCCAGCCGTGTGCCTGGCTGCGCCGGTCGAGTTCGAGGCCGAAGAGCCCGAACGCGATCTTCGACTGGCTGTAGGCGTGGCTGCCCTTGTAGGAGCGTTCCCAGTTCAGGTCCTGCCAGTTGACGGAGTTCTGGTTCGCCGAGACGCTGATCTGGGAGGTCACGCGTGCGTGGCCGGAGCGCAGCAGTGGCAGCAGGTGGCCCACGAGGGCGAAGTGGCCGAGGTGGTTGGTGCCGAACTGAAGCTCGTACCCGTCGACGGTCGTCTGCCGGTCGGGCGGGGTCATCACGCCGGCGTTGTTGATGAGGATGCGGATCGGCTGCCCCTCCGCACGCAGGGCCTCGCCGAGTGCCGCGACGGAGTCGAGCGACGACAGGTCGAGCTCGCGCAGCGACACGTTCGCGGTGGGGTGCGCCTGCCTGATCTTGGCGATGGCCGCCTCGCCCTTGCGCGGATTGCGTACCGGCAGCAGAACTTCGGCCCCTGCCGCGGCAAGGCGCGTGGCGAGTCCGAGGCCGATGCCGTCGCTCCCTCCGGTGACGACGGCGCGCTTGCCGGACAGGTCGGGGACGGTGATGTCGATGGGGCGGCGTGGCATGGGGGCACTCCTCGTGGCGGTGTCTTTGCCTCCACCGTCGTGGAGGCCGGCGGTGCTATCCAGGGCCGCTCGATCCCCTGATACCGAATCCGTCGTTGCTGCCGGAGCCGGAGCCGGAGCCGGAGCCGGAGCCGTGTAGGGCGAGGTCGGGGGAGGTGGGAGCCTGCCGTGGAGCTCTCGAAGGATCACCGGTCGGCCGTCGCCTGCCGGTACAGCGACACGCTCGGCAAGGGGGGATCGGTAGGGCGTGGATACGTGGCGCGGCGGGCGGTAGGAATGAGGCCGGCACCAGACAGCGACGAAGGAGGCACCCGTGGTGATCGACCGGACGGGTCTGGCGGAGTTCCTCCGGCGGCGCCGGGAGTCGCTGCAACCCGAGGACGTCGGCCTCCCGCGCGGCCGACGCCGCCGGACGAGCGGCCTGCGGCGGGAGGAAGTGGCCGCGCTGTGCCACATGTCGACCGACTACTACGCGCGCCTGGAACGGGAGCGCGGACCCCAGCCGTCCGAGCAGATGATCGCCTCGATCGCGCAGGGACTCCATCTCTCCCTTGACGAGCGTGACCACCTGTTCCGGCTCGCCGGACACAACCCGCCCGCGCGGGGCGCGGCCGGCGAGCACATCAGCCCCGGCCTGCTGCGCATCTTCGACCGCCTGCACGACACCCCCGCGGAGATCGTCACGGAACTCGGCGAGACGCTGCGGCAGACCGAGCTCGGCGTCGCGCTCACCGGCGACCTGACCGCCTACAGCGGCCCGGCCCGCAGCCTCGGCTACCGGTGGTTCACCGACCCGGCGACGCGACAGCTCTATGCCCCCGACGAACACCCCTTCCTCACCCGCATGTTCGCCTCGGGTCTACGGGGCGTGGTCACGCTGCGCGGCCCGGATTCCCGCGCCGCGCACCTCGCCGACCTGCTCCTGTCGCAGAGCGAAGAGTTCCGCCAGGTGTGGAACGACCACGAGGTCGGCATCCGCCCCCACGAGGTCAAGCACTTCGTCCACCCCGAAGTCGGCGCGCTGGAGCTGACCTGCCAGACACTGCTCGAACCGAGCCAGTCGCACCACCTGCTCGTCTACACCGCCGTCCCCGGCAGCGAGAGCCACGAAAAGCTGCAGCTGCTGTCCGTCGTGGGCACGCAGGCGCTGCGCTGAGCTGCCACGCCCGCACCCCTTTTCGCGACCAAGTACCCGCCAACTCAGGACCATCGCCCTCCCCGCTTCACCCCCTGCCTACTCAAGGCTTTACGCAGGGCTTATCCGAGCCCTCTGTGTGCCTGTAGGAGAGGACAAGGGTGGAGCGATGGCAGTAGCGGAGCAGGGTGCCTCGGCCCCGGCAGCGGATGTCACCGCGCAGATGCGCGAGCTGGTCGAGCTGGTCGGCGGGGCCTCGAACGTCGCCACGGTCAGCCACTGCCTCACCCGGCTGCGGTTCGTCCTCAACGACCCGTCGCTCGCCGACACCGAGAAGATCGGCAAGCTGCCCTCGGTGAAGGGATCCTTCAACCAGGGCGGACAGTTCCAGGTCGTCATCGGCAGCGAGGTCGAGGACTTCCACAAGGAGCTCACCGCGCTCCTCGGCGACCAGTCCGCCGGCTCCAAGGAGGAGGCCAAGAAGGCGGCCCGCGCGAACATGAAGTGGTGGGAGCGCGGCATCTCGCACCTCGCCGAGATCTTCGTGCCCCTCCTCTTCGCGATCATCACCGGCGGTCTGATCCTCGGCGCCCGCAATGTCATCGGCGACATCAAGTTCGGCGACCAGACCCTCGCGGAGTCCAGCCAGTTCTGGCAGGGGACGTACGACTTCCTCTGGCTGCTCGGTGAGGCGATCTTCCACTTCCTGCCGGTCGGCGTGTGCTGGGCGACCGTGAAGAAGATGGGCGGCACCGAGATCCTCGGCATCGTCCTCGGCATCACGCTCGTCTCACCGCAGCTGATGAACGCGTACGCGATCGGCCAGGAGACGCCCAAGGTCTGGGACTTCGGCTTCGCGCAGATCCCCATGGTCGGCTACCAGGCACAGGTCATCCCGGCCGTGCTAGCCGGTCTGACGCTCGCGTTCATCGAGCTCAGGCTGAAGAAGATCGTGCCCAACGCGCTGTACCAGGTGGTCGTGCCGTTCGTCGCGCTCGTGACGACCGTGCTGCTCGCCCACGTCGTGCTCGGCCCGCTCGGCCGTGAGCTCGGCGACCTCGTCGGCAACGGCGCCAAGGCGATGCTGACCGGCGGCTTCGCACCCATCGGCGCGGTGATCTTCGGCTTCTTCTACGCGCCGCTCGTCATCACCGGCATCCACCACACCACCAACGCGGTCGACCTGCAGCTGATGCAGGACATCGGCGGCACCCCGATCTGGCCGCTGATCGCCCTGTCCAACATCGCTCAGGCCTCCGCAGTCGTCGGCATGATCGTCGTGGCCAAGCGCGGGAAGACCCGCGAACTGGCCGTGCCGGCTGCCGTGTCCGCGTACCTGGGTGTGACCGAGCCCGCGATGTACGGCGTGAACCTGCGCTTCAAGTACCCGATGCTCGCCGCGATGATCGGCTCCGCGTGCGCGGCCCTGATCTGCGGGATCGCCGGAGTGATGGCCAACGGCATCGGGGTGGGCGGACTGCCCGGCATCCTCTCCATCAAGCACGAGTACTGGGCGGTGTACTCCCTGGCCATGGCGGTCGCGATCGCCGTGCCGCTCGCCCTCACCCTGGTGTTCTCCCGCCGCGCCGCGGCCCGTGAGGCGCTCGCCGAGGCCGAGGGGGCGAGCGCATGACGACCCCCACCACGACCGCCTGGTGGCAGAGCGGCACCGTCTACCAGATCTACCCCAAGTCCTTCCAGGACACGACGGGTTCGGGCACCGGCGACCTGCGCGGCGTGATCCGCCGCCTGGACCATCTGGCCGAACTCGGCGTGGACGCGGTCTGGCTCACCCCCGTCTACCGCTCGCCCCAGGTCGACAACGGCTACGACGTCTCCGACTACTGCGCGATCGACCCGGCGTACGGCTCCATGGCCGACTTCGACGACCTGGTGAGCGCCCTGCACGCGCGCGGTATGAAGCTCGTGATGGACATGGTGTTCAACCACACCTCCACCGCGCACCTGTGGTTCCGCTCGGCCGTCGAGGACGCGGACGGCCCGTACCGCGACTTCTACATCTGGCGCGCGCCGGCCGCGGACGGCGGCCCGCCGAACAACTGGCGCTCCAAGTTCGGCGGCAGCGCCTGGAGTTACGAGCCCAAGTCCGGCGAGTACTACCTGCACCTCTTCGCGCCGGAGCAGGCGGACCTCAACTGGTCGAACCCCAGGGTGCGTTCGGCCGCGCAGGACGTCGTCCACTTCTGGGCCCGCAAGGGCGTGGACGGCGTACGCCTGGACGTGGTCAACCTCATCTCCAAGACGCCGGGCCTGCCGGACGCGCCGGGCACGGACGGCCGGGAGTTCTACACGGACGGCCCCGAAGTCCACACGTACCTGCGGGAATTGAGCCGCGAGGTGCTGCGCCCCCACGGCCTGATGAGCGTCGGAGAGATGTCGTCCACGACCCTCGACCACTGCCGCCGGTACGCGGATGCCTCGGGCGGCGAGTTGTCCATGACCTTCAACTTCCATCACCTGAAGGTCGATTACCCGGGCGGCGACAAGTGGACGGTCGCCCCGCCCGACCTGATCGAGCTCAAGCGCCTGTTCGCGCACTGGCAGCAGGGCATGCACGGGCAGGCCTGGAACGCGCTGTTCTGGTGCAACCACGACCAGCCGCGCATCGTCTCCCGCTTCGGCGCGGGCGACAGCGCACTGCACACGCCGAGCGCGAAGATGCTGGCCATCGTGTTGCACGGCATGCAGGGCACTCCGTACGTCTATCAGGGCGAGGAGTTCGGCATGACGAACCCGGACTACCGCTCGATCGCCGACTACCGGGACGTCGAGTCGCTCAACCTGTACGAGGAGTGGCGCGAGGCCGGGCTCGACGAGACGCACATCCTCGACGTGCTGGCGGCGAAGTCCCGGGACAACAGCCGGGCACCGATGCAGTGGGACGACACGGCGAACGCGGGCTTCACCTCCGGCACGCCCTGGCTGCGTACGGCGGCCAACTCTGCTCTTGTGAACGCGACTTCGGCCCGCAAGGACGAGGACTCCGTCTTCCACACGTACAAGCGCCTGATCGCCCTGCGCAAGGAGCTGGACGTACTGGTCCACGGCGATTACACGGACCTGGCCCCCGACGACCCGAAGCTGTGGGCGTACGTACGCCGCCACGGCACGCACGAGCTCCTGGTAGTCGCCAACTTCTCCGACCGACCCTGCCCGTGGGAGCGGCCGGCCGAGCTGGACGGCGGCGGCTGGCAGCAGCTGCTCACCAACTACCCGCGTTCCATGGGTACGCCGACGTCCGGGACGCTGCGGCCCTACCAGGCGGGAATGTGGGTGCGCAGCGCCTGAGGCGCGAGCGGCCCGGCCGGTCACTTACCAGCCCAGTGCATGACCTGCCGGGTCGAGCACCCGGCCCAGCGCCTGCTCCGTCTCCACGGTGAACAGCCCCCTGATGCCGCGCATCAGCCGCACCGCCGTGGTCACGCGGTGCGGCAGCATGCGCCCTGTCGCCGTCTGGGCCGCAGCTCGCCATTGCGCGTGGGTGCCGACCGACCGCAGCGCTTCGACGGCACGCTGCTGCTCGCCGTCGCTCAGGTGGACCAGGGCACGCCGCACACAGGCGGCCGCGGTCTCGGAGATGCCGAGCAGGGACGCGATCGTGCAGGCGGTCGGGTCCGGAGGCAGCGCGGCGGCGACCCGCCCCGACTGCGCGGCGGTTGTCTGCTCGCGCGTTGCCAGGCGAAGGTGCATGCTCGCCTGGTCCAAGATCTTGACGATGGCGCACAGCCGACCCGAGTCCACGGTTGCCATAGCGGTACTCCTTCGCGAGACACGTTCGCCGAACGACGTCGCCTTCAGACATACCGCCACCGGCGCGTACGCCGAACCCGCCCATGGGGAGCGCACACCCCGCGCACGGATGGGCGCACGCGTGGACGCCGCCCCCGGCATCCGCCCCGGCGCGCACCTTCTGCCACGAACGCCTCAAACACCCTGCGCCGCACAGGAGGTACGGGTGAGGCCCGGTCCCCGTCCCACGCTCACGCGATCCCTTCGAGGAACGGGACGATGGCATCGAGGAAGTGCTCGTTCCGATCGCCGACCACCATGTGCCCCGCGTCGGCCACATCGACGCGCCGCGCATGGGGAACCCTGTCGCAGAACTGCTCGGCGATGTCGTCGCGCACCACGTCGCTGCTTCCGCCGCGGACGAGGAGGATCGGCGCGTCGGTGTGGCATGCGGCGTCGAGCAGACGCTCTGCCATGCCGGGCGGGTCCATCCTGCCCTCGAAGCCGGCCGGCATCCGTGGATCCCAGTGCCAGAGCCAGCGATCGCCGTGGGGCCGCAGGTTGTTCCGTATCCCCTCGGGGTTGTCGGAACGTACGCGATGCGGCAGGTGGGCGGAGACCGCCGCGGCCGCCTCCGCCACGCTCGCGAATCCGTCCGGCCGGCCGCGCATGAACTCGGTGATCCGGCGCACCCCGCGGGGATCCGGCCGATGGGCGACGTCGACCAGCACCAGGGCGCGAATCGCCGCCTCGGGTGCCTCTCCGGCGGCGAGCAGCGCGCTCAGGCCGCCGAGCGAGGCGCCGATGAGCAGCGGCCGGCCGCCGAGTTCGGCGACGAGCGCCCGGACGTCCTCGGCGTACAGGTCGAGGTCGTAGCCGCCATCGGCCGACCATCCGCTCTCGCCGTGCCCGCGCAGGTCCGGGGCGATGACCTGCCACCCCAGGGCGGCCAGGCGAGGGCCGGTCCGACCCCAGGCGTGTCGCGTCTGGCCGCCGCCGTGCAGCAGGACGAGCGGAGGCGCGGAATCCGAGCCCCACACATCCGCCGTGAGCAGGATCCCGCCGTGGCCCAGGAAGCGTCGGGGCCGCGGCAGTTCGCCGGGCGTCATACCGCGCCGCCTTCGGTGCGCAGCGGCGCAAGGAGCCGGTCACGGTGGGGATCCGCAGCCGCCGCGGCGAGCGCGACGTCCAGCGCGAACAGCGCACGCGCCAGGAACCGGTCGTCATCGATCAGGGCGGCGACCCACTGATGCAGCGCCCCCACGCACGCGGTGCCGACAACGGCGGCCAACGCGTCCGTGTCGATGTCGGCGCGCAGCAGGCCCTGTGTCCGTACGTCAGCCAGCGCCTGGCGGAGCTGGGTGAGCGGGCTGCGGTCGAGCACCAGGCCACTCGCCTCCCACTCCCGCACCATGCGACGCGAAACGACTGGATCGCCCACGAACAGCTGGACGGTCGACCTGACGACTTCTCGCGGGTCGCCCCCTCCCAACACGGCGAGGCGGCGGTCGAGTTCGTCCATGAACCCGGTGGCGAGCGCCTCCCAGACCTTGTCGCGCGGTCCGATCAGGTTGTACACGGTGGCCGGGGCCACCTCCGCCCGCTCGGCGATCCGCTCGGTGCTGAGCGCCGACTCCGGGCTGTCCCGCAGGAGTTCACGCGCCGCCTCGAGGATCCGACTGCGCCGCTGAGCCTTGTGCCGCTCACGCAGCCCGCCTTCGGCCGTCTCCATCTGCGTACCCCGTTCGCGATAAAGTTAGAGAGCAGTCTAAATTTAGTGGAGACTCTGGATTCTGCAAGGCCCTGTTCTCCCACCTGGACGGCGATCAGTGAACGCTGTCGGCCTCGAGCCGGCGGGAAGAGCCCCGCTGACTGGCAACGCTCGGCGTTGACCGGGGCCTTACGGGGTGGGGCATTACGCTGCCCGTGAGGGCGGCCGTCGCTTTGATCATATGGATCCCGCGGATTTCTACGGCCGCCCTCACCAGCGCCCGGTCCGTGCAGCGAAGCGCTCCTCACTGCGGCACACCGCGAGGGCGACAGCGCCGCAGTTCGGCGGTCGGCTTCCCGCTCACGAGTTCGTCCGCGACCAGACGTCCGACGGTGGGTGCCAAGGTGATTGCCGAGTGCATGACGGCGACGTAGACGGATCGATCCTGTGTCGCGTATCCCACGATCGGTCCGTGGGCGGGCATCGGGCGTCTGCCGATGCGGTAGTCCACCAAACGGCATGCGTCACCGCCGCTGAAGACCGTTTGCAGGCGCCTTAGCGCGTGGCGCGCGGCCTGCTCGAGCCTTGCCGCCGGGTCGCCTTCGGCGTGCGGAAAGACCAGCAGGAGGTGTCCGTCGCGTACCTCGCGGACCTCGAAACCCGGGCCGGCGGTGATGGTCCTGACCAGCCCCGGCGGTGCGGTGAGGTGCGCCAGGCAGGCCGGGGAGGCGGCTACGGGCAGGTCGAGCTGCAGCGGTTCGGCGAGGGTCGTGACGTTGGTTCCGGCGGCGAGCACGACGGTCTCGGCTGGGTGGAAACCGGCCGAGGACAGCACTCCCACGGCGCGTGAGCCCGCCATCTTGAGCGATCTGACCGCCGCTCCGTAGATCACTTCTGCCCCGTGTGTGCGGGCCGCGTTCACCAGTGCTGCGGCCAACGCCCTTGGATCGACTCCTCCGTCGCTCGGGGTGTGAATGGCCAGCCGGGGCGGGTCCTGGAGGTGCGGCTCCAGCGCTGCGATGTCACTTGGCCCGACCACGTACTGCCCCGGCCCCGGCTGTGCGTGCTGCCCGTTCTGCCCGCCTTGAAGCAGAGCGTCGGTCCAGGTCAGGGAGCCGGTCCAGCGGACGGCGATCTCAGGCAGCTCGGTCTCCAGCCTCCTGTGGTCCGCCAGAACGGATGCGCGCAAGTCCCTTGCTCCGCCGGGCCATTGCCTTCCGGCGTTCCCGATCCAGGCGAAGGAGTCTCCTGTCACTCCCGTGGCCGGCGACGGCCCCTGGTCGAGCAAGGTCACGGGCACTCCCCGGCACGCCAGGTGGTAGGCCACCGAGGAGCCGACGATTCCCGCACCGACAACGACTACGGCTGACATGGGCTCCTCTTCGGTGCCGCGACGCCTGCTCGGACGCTCGGACTGGGCTTGCGGCTCGTCGGACCCAGTCCGGTTGCTGTAGTAGTCCCTGCATCTGGCAGTACGCAACAGAATTGGCGTGCGGCGCTCCTGGCCACGTGCCGAAGGATTCCACCGGGCACGCATGCCGACACCCGCCGAGCAAGTCGGAGATCGGATTCCGCATCTGAGCCCATGAAAAGGGGAACCTGGCTGCGATCCGCGGTGTATCAGAGGCAGTTGCTCACTCACCGCGGATCGGATGGCCTCATGGACAAGAGCTCGAAGCAGCGCCGTTGGACACGCGCGAAGCAAGCAGCGGCAGCGACGGCCCTCGCGCTGCTGCTCGTGGCCTGCGCTGACGCGACGGACGGGGACGGGAAGCCACCGGGCAAGGCGGAGCCGAAGCCATCCACCACCGCGCCGCTCAAGACGGTGGGCAAGGCCCCGGCGCGGATCCCGTCGGCGGACAGGCTTCCGGGCTGGTCCCACAGTCTCGGCTTCGCCGCGGACGGCTCCGGGTTCGCCCTTCTCGCGGACTGCCCCGAGGACGAATCCCCGGGGAAATGCCGCCAGTTCGTCGCCGTGCTGGACAAGGGAGCCAAGGCCTGGCGGCAGGGCCGGTCGCCGCTGCCCGCCGTCGGGAACGACTCGGGCATCTCGTCGAACCTCGTCGTCCTGGGCCCCGGCCGGGCCCTGATCGCCGAGGGCCTGTCCTCGCCACGAGGCGACCGGACCTGGTTCACCCGCGACGGCGGCCGGACCTGGAAGACCGGCACGTCCACAGCGACCGGCACCACATCCGAGGTTCCGAAGGGTGGCACCCTGGTGACCGACTGCCTGAAGCCGGGTCGTGACGGCAACGGCTGCGTACGTTCCCGCCTCGTGATGATCACGCCGGGCAGCGGCGAGTATCGCGTCCTGGCCGAGCAACCACCCCTCAAGGGCATGCTCCAGCCGGCCGAACACCCCACGGGAAACGTGCTGTTGGTCACCGGCAAGGACCCCGAGTCGGCGCGGCCCGCAGCCGTGGTGAGCCATGATCGCGGCCGCAGCTGGACCAAGACCCGGTTGCGGGGCACCTCCGAGCACACCTGGGGCTTCGTACTCGCCGAGGGCAAGGACACCCTGTACGCGGCGGAGCGAGGCCAACTTCCCCGGACGGCGCCCCAAGTGAAGAACGGCCTGCTGTCGATACATGCCAGCAACGACGACGGCCGTACGTGGACCCGGGTGTGGCGCTACCGGCAAGGCAAGGACGACGGGCTGAACTCTCTCCTCGGAGCCCCGGTCGCAGCCCACGACGGCAGCCTCACGGTGTACGGCGAGGAGGGCATCTGGCGCAGCACCGACGGCGCCCGGACCTTCACCCGCACCTCACCCGTGCGCGAACCGGCGGGCTATATGACCACCACGCCGCTCGGATATCTGTGGTCGGACAGCTTCGGAAATGGTTCCTACCGCATATCCGCCGACGGCATCCGGTGGCACGAATTCACCCTGGGCGCCTCGGGTTGAACCACCGGCGGCCACTATCTCGGTCAGTTCTACGCCTATCTCGGTCAGTTCTACGCCGTCCGCACCAACTGCGGCATCGTGGGCGGCGCCTGGCCCTCGACGCGTCCATGCCCATAGCTCGACGCGCCCCTGCCCGCCCCTCGACGCGGCCCGGCGCCACCCGCATCGTGGTGGCGCCGGGATGAGCTCCTCGGAATCAGGAACTCGTGAGGATCACGAGCTTCTGCGTCGCCCGGGTCATCGCCACATAGTGGTCGACCGCACCCTCGATGCCCGTACCGAACTGCTCCGGATCGACGAGGACGACCAGGTCGAACTCGAGGCCCTTCGACAGCTGAGGGGTCAGCGAGCGCACGCGGGGCCCCGGGCGGAAGGTGGGATCGCCGATGACGCAGGCGATTCCGTCGGCGTGTGCGGCAAGCCAGTCGTCGAGCACCGCGCCCAACTCCGAGGCGGCGCCGCGCTCGACGGGGATGCCGCTGCTGCGGATGGAGGTCGGCACATTGGCGTCCGGGAGCGCGGCCCGGATGACCGGCTCGGCCTCCGCCATGATCTCTTCCGGCGTCCGGTAGTTGACGGTCAGGGACGCCATGGTGATCCGGTCCAGGCCGACCCGCTCGAGGCGTTCCTGCCACGACTCGGTGAACCCGTGCCGGGCCTGGGCGCGGTCCCCGACGATGGTGAAGCTCCGGGACGGGCAGCGCAGCAGCAGCATCTGCCACTCCGCGTCGGTCAGTTCCTGCGCCTCGTCCACGACGATGTGGGCGAACGGCCCGGCCAGCACATCGCGGTCCGCACCGGGCAGCGCACTCTCGTCGATCAGGCTGTCCTGGAGGTCCTTGCCGCGCAGCATCGTCACCGCGCCCTCACCGTCGGCGTCGGCCGCGACCACGTCCTCGATCACGCCGGCCATGCGCTCGCGTTCGGCGGCGACAGCGGCATCGTGCCGACGCTTGCGCCGTGCCGCCTCCGGGTCGCCGAGCCGCTGGCGTGCCGCGTCCAGGAGCGGCAGGTCGGACACCGTCCAGGCCTGGGCGTCCGTCCGCTTGAGCGTGCGAACTTCATCGGGACTCAGCCAGGGAGCGCACATCCGCAGGTAGGCCGGTACGGACCACAGGTCGCCGACGAGGTCGGCCGCTTCGAGCAGCGGCCACGCGCCGTTGAGGGCGCCGACCAACTCCTCGTCGTGCTGCAGCGACTTGCGGAACAGCTCGGGCGAGACATCGTCGCCGTCGTGCTTGTCCAGCAGGATGGAGACCAGTTCCTCCCAGATCTGCTCGCGCGCCTCGTTGTGCGGAATGCTGGGCCCTGGTGCCGCGAACGCCTCGGCCCATTCCTCCGCGCTCAGCCAGATGTCCGACCACGGGGTCGAGACCGTCATCCCCTTGCCGGGCGGATCCTCGTAGAACCGCACGGCCTTCTCGATCGCCTTCACGATGCCCGCCGACGACTTCAGTCGCGCCACCTCCGGGTCCGACTCGACCGGCGCCGCGGCCCCCTCGGGCACGAGGTCGCGCAGGGTGCAGGTCTGCACAGCCTCCTCGCCGAGGCTGGGCAGGACGTCCGCGACGTAGCCCAGGTACGGCTCGTGCGGACCGACGAACAGCACGCCGCCCCGACGGTGACCGAGGCGCGGGTCGGAGTACAGCAGGTAGGCGGAGCGGTGCAGGGCGACGACGGTCTTGCCCGTACCAGGACCGCCGTCGACGACGAGGGCACCCTGGGAGCCCGCGCGGATGATGGCGTCCTGGTCGGCCTGGATGGTGCTGAGCACGTCGCGCATCTGCGTCGAGCGGTTGCTGCCCAGGCTGGCGATGAACGCGGACTGGTCGTCGAGCGCGGCGTGCCCGGCGAACGCGTCCGAGGTGAAGACCTCGTCCCAGTAGTCGCTGATCAGGCCGCCGGTCCAGCGATACCTGCGCCGGCTGGCCAGGCCCATCGGGTTGCCGTGGGTCGCTCCGAAGAAGGGTTCGGCCGCGGGCGCGCGCCAGTCGAGCAGCAGCTGACGGCCCGAGCTGTCGGTCAGACCCAGTCGTCCGACGTACACGGGCTCCGTGCCGTCCGCCACGTCGGCACCGTCCGCGCCGACCATGCGCCCGAGGCACAGATCCAGGCCGAAGCGCCGCAGCGTACGCAGCCGGGAGGTCAGCCGGTGGATCTCCATGTCCCGGTCCATCGCCTGCTGGCCCACACCACCGGGCGCCTTGAGCGCGGCGTCGAGGCGGTCGGACAGCTCGGTGATCGACTCCTCGAGGCACTGCGCGATAGCCGCGAAGTGCTTCTCGTCATCGGTGATCAGCGTCGGGTCGGCCTTGGGGGAGAGACGGTCGGGGAGGTTGAACGCGCTGGTGGGCACGGGACTCAAGTCATTAGCTCCGGGTGCAGGTGGTGGAGGATGGTTCCGCAGGTTGTGGCTCAGATCGATGATTGTGCGGCACCACGGGGGCCTTGCCGCAAGGCCCCCCACCAGCTATAACTTAGGAGTGGAAAGGAGTGAGAACTCCTCCTCTCCTTGATCGTCCGCCGCAGACGGACAACCCCCTCCTCACGCACACGGCGCCTCCTCGCGCCCCCGCAGCGTCAGCCGAGGCCGAGCGCACCAACGGTCCGGTCGGCCATCCCCGCCTCACCCAGCGCATTGGGATGCACGACCGCGAGACTGGCGTGCGGCAGCACCGGCTCGATCCAGCGGGTGCCGATGGGCCGGCAGGCGTCGTGGCCCTCCGAGGCCGCCGCCATGTCGACGAACATGGTGCCGGTCTCGGCGGCGGCCCGCTCGATGACCTGGTTGAGATGGCCCTGCAGGTTGCGCAGGTAGGGCACGTCGCCCTCCGCGACGGGCATCTTGGCGAAGCAGGACCGGTCCGCCTTCGCCGGCACGATCCACGGGTAGCCGATGATGGCGATGCGGGCGTCCGGAGCCTTGGCCCGGACCGCCTTCAATGCGGCCCTGACCGCCGGATACGTACCCGATTCGATCTTGTCGTCGAAGCTGCTGCCGTAGAGGTCCTTGCAGGGGCTGCCCTTGCCGCCGGTGAGAATCCCGGCCGAGCCGCAGGCGAGGATCGCGCTGATGAAGGTGTTGTTGTCGTTGCCGCCGATGGTCATCGTCACCAGCCGGGTGTCGCCGCGCACCGCGTCCAACTGTGGGGCGACACCCGGGTATTGGGATCCGGCGAAGTCCTTGGTCTGGGCCCCGCCGCAGCTGACGTCGGTCAGTTGGGCGCCGGTGCGCCGGGCGATGACGTGCGGGTAGTTGACCGTAGAGCGGGCGCACAGCAGCGGCGCGGTCGGGTCCAGCGGGAAGTTGCCGGACGCGGCGCTGTAACTGTCCCCGAGGGCCACGTACGGCAGCCGCTCGGTGGCGGATGCCTGGGCCGGCACGGCGACGCCGAGGGCGGCGACGGTGCCGGCTGCGGCAATCGTCGTGGTCAGTCGGCGCAGGGGCATACGGAGCTGCATCTCGGACTCCTTCGAACGCGGCACGGGCGGGCTCGAGCTGGGCCCAACACCCTTGTGGGGATGGGGGTTTCGGCTGGGCCGCGCTGAAGTTACTGGCAGGTTTGAATCATAGTCAATGCTTTGGACGGGGTCAGTGCGCGCGCGGCTGCCCATCGCGGTGTGTACGGGGTTCTGGTGAATTGCCCCTGAATTTCGCTACGTTGCCGACGTCCCGCCCACTCGCCGGTCGTCCGGCGCCCACCCAGGAGTCCCATGGCCCAGCAGCAGCAGCAGAAGAAGAAGAAGAAGAAGACGTTCCGTGCCATCGAGGTCGGCGACGGCGCGGACGGCCGCTGGGCCGCCCATGTGCAGGCCCAATGGCCTCAGATGGAGACCTGGCTGACCGAGGAGGGCCGCACTCCGGCAGGCCGGACCGAGGCCCGTGCCCTGTTCGAGGCGCATCTGCCCGAGCTGGTCCCCGTGCTCGACCGGCTGTCCGCCCAAGTTGACCGCCCCGACGGCGAGACCCTGCTCACCCACGCCGCGATACGGCCCTTCTTCTCCGGCTGCACCCAGATCGGCACCCGCCAATCCCTCCTGTGCAACTACGACTTCAACCCCGCCGACTGCGAAGGCACCCTCGTCTCCTCGCACTTCCTGCGCCCGGTCATCGGCATGCAGGACGCCGGCTGGGGCCTGCTCGACGGCATGAACGACGCCGGGCTCGCGGTCTCCCTCACCTTCGGCGGCCGCTTCGTGCACCGCCCGGGCCTCGCGATCCTCATCGTGCTGCGCTACCTCCTGGAGACCTGCGACACCGTCGACCAGGCCCTGGCGAAGCTCGCCCCGATCCCGATCTGCATCCCGCAGAACGTCACCCTCGTCGACGCAGCCCGAGCCGTCACGGTGTACGTAGGCCCGGACATCGCGATGACCGAGGCCCCCGACGCCTGCGCGGCCAACCACCAGGACCGTCCCGTCCCCGCCGAGCAGGAGCAGTTCACCCGCACCCAGGAGCGGCTGGCCGCCGTGCGTGCGGCGGGCCCGGACGTCGCGGCCATGCTGCGGCCGCCGCTGTACCAGGGCGCGTACGACGACGGCCTGGGCACGCTGTACACCGCGCACTACCGGCCGGGCGAGGGCCGGGTGACCTATCACTGGCCGAGTGAGAGCTGGACGCAGTCGTTCGACGACTTCACCGAAGGCGTACGCTCCGTCGCCCTCGGCCCGACCGGCTGACCGGGCCGGTCAGCGTCCCGCGCGCCGCAGCCGGGCGGCCCACCGGGCGACGCCCCGACGGCTACGCCGAGAAGGCGTCCGGCGGGAGTGAGCCGCAGCCCGAGCATCCTCGGTGGGGCGGCGGCGTCGCCAGTCGTCGTCCGGCGACAGCAGCGGTGCCTTGCGTTCGGCCTGGGCCTGGATCTCGTAGTGCGCCGCATGGGCCGTGCCGTAGAAGGCCTCGTCGTGCGAGGCGAAGGCCGCGCGGATCCCGGCACCCGCCGAGCCGCGGCGGCGTACGAGCACGGCCAGCCAGGAGAAGAAGCCCATGACCAGGGCCAGACAGCCGACGACTATCAGGTACGGCAGGAGGGCGGTCATGGCCTCCACCGTACGCCGGGCGGATCTCGGGGACGGGGGAGCTGTGGTCAGCTCGCGTCGGTGCGGCGGCGGGCGGTGCGACCGGCTGCCAGTCCTCGGCCGGTTTCGTGCGGAAGCGGGTCGGCCGCTGACCTCGGGTGTCGGTGCCTTCAGGCCAATCTCGGTGCGGCAGCGGGCGGCGCGGATTGTGGGGGTGGCGGGCCGGGTAGGGCCCGGCGGTGCTGTCCTTACCCGAGTACACCCAGGCCCTGAGCGACCGGTTTGCCCGCGACGGCTATCTCCCCTTGCCGTCGCTCGTCCCCGCCGGATTGCTCGCCGCGCTCGCGACCGAGGTCGGGCGGCTGGAGAAGCTGGCGGTGCGGCGGGATTTCGCCATGGCCTCCATGGACCACTCGCCGCGCCACATGACGACCCTCGGCGGGCACGTCATCGCGCAGGAGTCGGAGCTGATCCCGAGGCTCTACCGGGACGGGCCGCTGATCGGCTGGCTGGGACGGGTCGCCCGGCTCGCGGCCGTCGAGGTGGCCGATCCGCTGGAGCGGCATGTCATCAACATCCTGCACGAGCGGGGCGACACCCACGGCGCGCACACCGACGACTACCCGCTGGCCCTGGTCCTGTTCACCGAGGCACCGGCCGACCCCGCCGACGGCGGGCTCCTGGAGTACGTGCCGCACGCCGGCGGCCTGGGCGCGCTCGACACCTCCGATGCCCGCCATGCGGCGCACCGGCCCGGTGACGCCTACCTTTTGCGGGCCGACACCACCGCCCACCGTGTCACCCCGCTGCGCCGGCCGGGCCTGCGCCGTGCGGTGCTGAACTTCGCCTACACCACCGCGGACCGGCAGCGGGCCCGCACACCGTCGGCGGCCGAGCTGTATTGAGGCACTGATTCAGCGGCGGGCGTTCACCACAGGGGCATCTGCCCGGGCACCGGAGGAGGGGCCCAACCCTCCAGAACGGGCCGGGAGTTGTCGAGGGTCATGCGGCGCTTGGAGCCGGTGCAGGACACCAGCTCGGCGCCGCCCCGGCCGGTGGGCGGGTCATGACGGGCCAGCCGGCCTCCGACGACGGCGACATCGCGGCCGCACTCGGGGCAGGGGCGACGCGGAGAAGACGACATGAGGCCAGTCTGCCCTGTTCAGGACCTGCGCCGCAGCAGGGTGATCCCGTCGCGGGCCGCCACGACGTCGTACGCCCCCGACCGCTGAGCGTCGGCGAGCGCGCGCAGCTGCTCGTCCAGCGACTGCGGCCAATGCCCCTCGGGCTTGGGCCAGTCGTCGGCCGGCACCCGGTCGTGAACGATCCACTCGGCGTGGGTGCCCGGCTCCGGATAACCGGGGAAGAGCACCACCTCGCAGCGCGAAGTGAGCTGGGGGACAAGGCGGTTGGAGGCGGCGACACTCGCCCCGTCGGGGATCTTGGCCAGCAGGTCGCGGGCCGCTTCGACGTGCGGCGGCGTACGCCACGTACCGGACTTGGCGAGCAGCCCGAACGAGAACGACGGGAGCGTGACGACCGTGACCGCCACCACCGTCGCGAGCGTCGCCCGCACATGGCGGCGGGCCAGCGGATGGTCGACGCCGCGCCAGCGGGCCAACGCGTCGACGAGCGCGGCGAAGACGACCGGCATGAGCACCGCGCCGTAGTGGAAGTCGGGGTTCCAGTGGAAGGGGTGGTGCGAGAGCAGTCGCCAGCCGAGCGTGGGCACGGCGATCCACGCCAGCGGTGAGCGCAGCGCCACCATCGCGGTCGGGGCGAACACCAGGATCAGCAGGATCGGCTTGACCTGCGGAGTGAGCGCGTCGAAGGGCAGGTGGGCCAGAGTGGAGACGAGCCCGTCCCGCGCGCCGCCCGCCTCGGCGGCACCGCTGACCCGGTCCCAATGCGCGTTGCGGCCCGCAGGGTTGACCGCCGGGAGCAGCACCTTCACCGTGAGCACACTGGCCGCCACACCCGCCGCCGCAGTGATCAGCCCGAGCCGTCGTGGACCCCTCAGCGCGACGTACGCGCCCACCGCGGCCAACGTCATCCCGAGGTCCTCCTTCACGAGGACCAGCGGCGCGGCCCACGCCACGGCCCGCCCCCAGCGCTCCCGTCCCAGCGCCTCGAGCGCGCACGCGAGGAGCGGCACCGCGAACACGACCTCGTGGAAGTCGAACGCCACGGTCTGCGCGATCGCCCAGCTGCCCCCGTATCCGAACGCCACCACATGCGCCGCACCCGCCCCGAGGACCCGGTGCGCCCACCGCGCGAGCGGCACCACCGCCACCGCGAGCAGCGCGGCCTGCGCCGTGAGCAGACACAGCGGCGAGGGCCACACCCGGTAGAACGGGCCGAGCACCGCGAGGATCGGGTGGAAGTGGTCGCCCAGCAGGTTGAAGCCGTCCCCGAGCAGCGGCACGGCCGGGGCCTCGAAGTGCGCGTACGCCCGTACGGCCTGCTCGAAGATGCCCAGGTCGTACCCGTGCGAGCGCAGCAGCGCGTGGCGGCGTACGGACAGCACGGCGTACACGGCGAAGAGGGCCCCGGCCCAGCCCCACCACAGCGGCACCCGACGGCGCGGGCGGGCGCCGGCCGGGTCCGCGGAGTCGGGTGCGGGGGCGGGCCGGGGGAGCGTTTCGGCCGAAGGGATCATGGGGCCGGATGCTAGGAGCCGGGCCCTGCCGTGATGGTGAGGACATCCGGGGCCGCGGTCAATGCGCCCGGATGGACGAGCCGGGGTGGTGCTGGCTCAGCCGGAGCCGTTCGGGGGCACGGCTGCGTCAGTCGGATGCGAGCTGGTCGGTGGCGATGCCACCGGCGGCCGTGGTGCGCTGCAGGAAGGTCGCGATGAGGTCGAGTTCGTCGTCGCTGTAGTCCTGGCACAGCGTGTCCATCTCGGCGTTCATGCCGGCGAAGAGCCGGAACAGCTCGGGCGTGCGCTCGCGGAGCGCCCGCACGGTGACCGCGCGGCGGTCGGTGGCCTCCGGCACGCGTTCGCGGGTGATCCAGCCGCCGCGCTGGAGGCGGTCCAGGACGCCGGTCATGGTGGCGGGGTGCAGGCCGGCCTTGCGCGCCAGCGCCGTGGGGCTGAGCGGTCCGTGCCGGTTGATGAGGTCCAGGCAGTTCCAGTCGGCGTCCTTGAGGTCCACGTGCGCGCCGAACTGCCGGTTGAGGAGCGACAGTTGGATGTTGAGGTCGCGCAGGGCCTCCTTGACGGTCCGGACCCGCTGCTGGCGCCCCTGCGCCCCATCTTGTTTGGAACTCATATTGCACGACTCCCGTACGAGTTGATATCGTTCTCGTATGATACGGCATCCGCATTGACGGGTGCCGGGCCGAGACCGGCCCAAGCCGAACATCCAAGGGAAGGGCACCACGATGGACACGTTCGTGAACGTAGCTCTGTGGACCGCGCAAGGATTTCTCGCTCTGTTCTTCCTGGGGGCCGGAGCCCCCAAGGTCCTCGGTCGCGGTCTGGATCGATGGACGGGCTTCTCCGGACTGCCCCGTTCCCAGGTGGTCGTCACCGGCCTGGCCGAAGTGCTGGCCGCCGCCGGGCTCGTCCTGCCTCTGGCGACCACGACCCTGCCGTGGCTCACCCCCGTGGCCGCGGTCGGGATCGCCCTGGTCAGCCTGATGGCTGCCGGATTCCATGTGCGCCTCAACGAACATCTCAACGTGATCGAGACCAGCCTCCTGGCCGGCGTCGCCGCCGCGGTGGCCGTCGGGCGCTGGGGTCAACTCACCGCCGCTTCCTTCGACTTGAAGGCATGGATGCCGGCCGTGGCCGTCGCGGTCCTGGTCCCTGCGGCCATCGCCGTCGTCATCGCGCTCTTCAAGGCCCAGCAGGACCAGGCGCCGTCGGCGGATCACCCGACCCCGGCCGGACTCGCCACCGGCACCCGGTAGAGGGTGTGCTCGCCAACTGTCGCTGCCGCCGGTTGGGGGCGGCCGAGTGGGGGCGGCCGAGTGGTGCCGCCTGCGCCTGCCCCTGCCGCCCATCACCCGGCGGGGTTGGGGTCGTCGGCGCCGTACAACCGCATCACCGAGGTCCGGAACTGGTGTGCCGCGACCCGTGCGCTCAGGCGCCCGGTGCGGATCTGCCGGTCGGCGGCGTGGCCGAGCGTGATCGTCGCGGTGATGAGCCAGGCGGTATCCAGGTCGGTGGTGAACTCGCCGCTGTCGCGGCCGCGGCGGATCAGGGCCGCCAGCCGTTCCTCGACGGGCAGGTGGCGTTCCGCGTCCCGGTCCGAGTCGGCGTCCGAGTCGGCGTCCGCGTGAGGGGATGCCGACCGCTCGGTCATCAAGGTGGCGGTCGCGTCGAGGAACCGGGCGAGGGCTTCGGTGGCGGTGCCGGACTCGATGTGGGCCGTGTCCAATACGGCGACCGCCCGTCGGCTCAACTCGTCGCGCACCGCGGCGAGGAGCGCCTCGCGCGTGCCGAAGTGCGCATACGCGGTCTGCCGTGCCACGCCTGCCGCGGACGCGATCTCGGCCATGCTCGCTTCGGGACGCTCGGCAAGCGTGCGGATCGCCGCCGCCACCAGGGCTGCACGGTTCCGTCCGACCTCGGAGCGCTGACGACGACGCCTTATCTCTGACACAGTTGACAATGCTAACAGCGCGCCTCAAAGATGACACATATGTCAGAGATAACTGCGGCGGCCGCACGCCGCCTCCTCATCGACTACACCCGCGACATGGCCCTCTCCGACGAGGATCCGGCGCAGATCGTGGACCGCACCCTGACCGAGGACGCGGTCTGGGTGACCGGCGGCGCGGAACTGACCCGAGACAAGCTGATCGCGCATGCCCGCCCGGCCCGCAAGAACGTCCTTGCCGGTGACATGCGCGTGGACGACCTCCTTGTCGACGGCAACCGGTTCGCCGCGCGCTGCCAACTCAGCGCCGACCACCGCAAGCTCGGGCGCGTGGTGATGGAGCTGATCCTGATCGGCGAGGTCGCCGCGGACGGACGGGTGCGGCGCGTCAACCAGTTGGGCCGCAACCTGGACGCCGCGAACGGCACCGAGCACAGCACCGAGAACCCCACCGCGTGAAGACGCCGTCGAGCACAACCGTCCGGCTCGTCCAGGGCCTCGCCCTGCTGTCCACCGGCGCCCTCGCCGGCGCCTTCGGCTACGGGGCGGCCAACCTCGTCCCCACGTTCAACGCCGTACCGCTCGACATGAGGCTGCACTTCCACGCCCAGCTGATGCAGATGAACGGCATCACCATGCAAGGCGCCATGGGCATCTCGGCACTCAGCGCCCTCACCCTTGCCGTCATCACCCGCGGCACCGCACGGCGGTCGGCCGCAGTGGCCGGACTCCTCACCGTCGCGTCCTTCCTCATCACCCGCCTCGGCAACGTCCCCATCAACGGCCGCATCAAGGAGTGGGCGGCCACCTCCGCACCCGCCGACCACGCCGAGATCCTGGCGCGCTGGGAGGCGTTCAACTACGCCCGCACGGCCACCGCTTTCGCCGCCTTCGCCCTGCTGATCCTGCTTGCCCTGCGCCGCGGCCCCGCTGCTCAAGACACGGATGGAGCTTCAGGGACGAACGTACGTAAGGAACGGCCGTCCCTCAGGGGCGAAGGTGCTTCAAAGTGAACTCGGGCCGCGCATAAGGCCCCGCCTGCGCGGCCGTCGGATCCGCGGGAACGTCCGCTCCCGGAATGTGCGCCGCGTGATCCTCGGCGTTGTCGACGGGCGTGTACGCCAGCTCGAAGGGGGCCGGGAGTTCCCAGAATCGGCGTGAGTTGGCGGAGACCGCGTACACCGTCGTGAAGCCCGGGGCGGGCGCGGCGGTGAGGGCCGCGCGGCAGAAGCCGATGGCGTCGCGCGGACTCAACCAGGTGGCCAGGTGGCGCGGTTCGCTGGGGGCCTCCTCGAAGCTGCCGATGCGCAGGCAGAGCACGGAGAGGCCGAACTTGTCCGCGTACAGCTGCCCCAGCGCCTCGACGGCCGCCTTGCTCACGCCGTAGAGGCCGTCGGGCCGCACCGGGTCCTGCGAGTTGGTGCGGTGCGCGGTGGGGTAGAAACCGGCCACGCGGTTGCTGCCGGCCAGCACCACACGGGGAATCGCGAGCCTGCGGGCGGCCTCCAGGACGTGGTGCGTTCCCAGGACGTTGACCTGCAGCAGGTCGGGCAGCGGGGCCTCGTCCGCGATGCCGCCCAGGTGCAGCACGGCGTCCACGCCCACGAGCGCCGACTCCAGGGCCGTCGGATCCAGCAGATCGACCGTGTGGACCGCCTCGTTGGCGGTCTCCGCCTCCAGCGGAACCCGGTCGAGCAGGACCAGCCGCCCCACCTCGCCGCGCAGCGCCCTGCGCACCACCGCGCCGATGCTGCCCGCCGCACCGGTGATCGCCACAGTCCCCGGACCTGCCGTTCCCCGCTCCATCGCGCTTCCCCCTCACAGGACTTCGCCCTCACGTCATTGCGTACGGTGTCTATCCTCGCAGCACCGGTCGTCACCGGTCAGGGCGGCGGAACAGGGTTTTCCCGGCAGGGTGAAGCGGGCAAGCCAGAGCCAGCGGTAGCAGGGCCACCGCGGGCCGGCAGAAGAGGGGGAAACGTGATCGTCTGGGTCAATGGCGCGTTCGGCGCGGGCAAGTCGAGCGCCGCGACGGAACTGGTCGACCTGATCCCGAACAGCACGCTCTTCGACCCCGAGGTCATCGGCGGCGGCCTGGCGCACCTGCTGCCCGCCAAGCGCCTCGCCGCCGTGAGCGACTACCAGGACCTGGCCCTGTGGCGGCGCCTCGTCGTCGACGCCGCGGCCGCGCTGCTCGCCGAGGTCGGGGGCGTGCTCGTGGTGCCGATGACGCTGCTGCGCCAGGACTACCGCGACGAGATCTTCGGCGGGCTCGCCTCCCGCAGGATCACCGTGCGGCATGTCCTCCTCGCCCCGGCGGAAACGATCCTGCGCGAGCGAATGGCCGCCCGGCAGACGGCGATCGAGCAGAGCGGCGAAGCCGGCGAAGACCTCGCGGCGCGCGTGACCCAGTGGTCGTACGGCCACATCGAGCCCTACCGCGAAGCCCTGGCGAACTGGCTCACGGCGGATGCGTACGTCGTCGACACCGGCGCCCTCACGCCGCACGAGACCGCCCGACGCATCGCCGACGCCGTGCGCACCGGAGCGGCCGGCGTCAGCGACATCGTGCAGACCCCCGAACCCACCGCCGAGACCCTCGCCGCCGGCGTCCTCCTCTTCGACGAACAGGACCGGGTCCTGCTCGTCGACCCCACGTACAAGGCGGGCTGGGAATTCCCCGGAGGCGTCGTCGAGGCCGGCGAGGCACCCGCACGCGCGGGCGTGCGCGAGGTGGCCGAGGAGACCGGCATCCAACTGGAGTGCCTGCCCCGCCTGTTGGTCGTCGACTGGGAGCCGCCCAAGCCCCCCGGATACGGCGGGATGCGCCTGCTGTTCGACGGCGGACGCCTCGACAGCGGTGCCACCGAGCGGCTGCTGCTGCCCGGACCCGAACTCCGCGGCTGCCGCTTCGTCAGCGAACAGGAAGCGGCCGACCTGCTGCCACCGGTCCGCTACGAGCGGCTGCGCTGGGCCCTGCGGGCCCGCGAACAGGGCGCCGCGCTCTACCTGGAGGCGGGCATTCCGCTCGGCACCTAGAGGTGGGCGTACCCGTCGGCCGACGCCCGCAGCGCCGCGCCGCCGTCCTCGGTCACCGGGTCGCCGTGCCCGAAGCACGCGACCCGGGTATCGAGGGCCGCCAGTTCGCGGAACGAGGCCAGGGCCTGCTCCCGGTCCAGGTTGAACACGCCGAGCATCACCTGCCCGTCCACCGGCGAGGCCGCCACCGCATCGCCGGTGAACAGCACGCCGTGGCGCGGCAGATGCAGGGCGATGCTGCCGTCCGTGTGCCCGGGCGCGTGCACCACGCGGGCGCCGCCGCCGAAGTCGAGGACGTCGCCGTCCTCCAGGTCCAGCACGTCGGGCACGACCGGCTCGGCGGGCGCGGGCGGCAGCTGCGGCGCCACCTCGGCCCAGATCGGCAGCTCCCACTCCTCCAACACGGGCGCCGGGCCCGGCACTTCACCGCGTACGATCCGCGCGTCGAGCCGGTGCGCGAGCACCTGCGCCCCACTGAGCGCGGCGAACTCGCCGGCGCCGCCCGCATGGTCCTCGTGGAAGTGCGTGAGCACGATGCGGCGTACGTCGACGGGCCGCAGCCCGAGCCGCGTGACGGCGCCCGCGATCTGCGGCCCCGCGCCCACCGCCCCGGCGTCGATGAGCGTCAACTCGTCCTCGTCACGCCACAGATAGGCCTGGCCGACGGGGAAACGGAGCAGGTGCAGCTCGGGAAGGATCTTGATGAGGTCCATGGCGCGACACTAGGCAGGCCCCTCGCCGGGTGGCGAGGGGCCTTCGCTGTGGGCGGATTGGTTCAGCTTGCGGAGTACGCGTCAGTCGGTGACGCAGGTGGCCGAGCGGGCCGTGGGGCTGAAATGCAGTTCGCGCATCACGTGACGTCGTGGACGCAGAAGACCTCGTGGGGAGTCAGCCGGCCGCGTCCGCCGAGCCCGCCGAGTTCGACGATGGCGGCGAGTCCGCCGATGTGTCCCCCGCTGCCTTTGACCAGCTGGGCCGCGGCTTCCAGCGTGCCGCCGGTAGCGAGTACGTCATCGATGATCAGGACACGTGCACCGGGAGCCAGCGCGTCGGACTGCATCTCCAGGCGATCGTTCCCGTACTCAAGGCCGTAGCTGACGGAGACGACCTCGCCGGGGAGCTTGCCGGGCTTGCGGGCAAGGATCAGGGGGGCACCGGCCCGCTGCGCGACGGCGCTGCCGATCGGGAACCCGCGGGCTTCCAGGGCCAGTACGCAGTCGAACCGGCCCTGAAACTGCCGCCATATCGCCGTGGCCGTATCCCGGACCAGCGCCGGATCCGCGTAGAGCGGGCCGAGGTCCTGGAAGCTGACGCCGGGTGTGGGAAAGTCCGCCACGACCTGGATGCGTGCGGCGACGCGCTCCGCCAGTTCGCCGCCGGGCCTGAGTGTCCGTGATTCGGTGACGACGGCCGTCACCAGGTCCGCAGGGGTGACGTCGAACGCCGGGTTGAAGGCTCGGGTGCCCACCGGTGCCATGAGCTGTCCGGCGTGGTGCGTCACTTCCTCGTCGGCGCGCTCCTCGATGCGGATGCCGGCGCCGTCCAGCACGGTCACGTCCACGGTGGACTCGGGCGCGACGACGACGAAGGGGATCCCGGCGCGTTGCGCGGCAATGGCGAGGGGGTAGGTGCCGATCTTGTTTGCCACATCGCCTCGGGCGGTGATGCGGTCGGCTCCCACGATCACGCAGTCGACCATGCCCGTGGCGATGGCAGCCGGGCCGGCCGAGTCCACGCACAGGCGGTGCGGAATACCCTCTTCCGCGAGTTCCCACGCGGTCAGGCGCGCGCCCTGGAGCAGCGGGCGGGTCTCGCCGGCGATGACCTCCTGCACCTGGCCGGCCGCCGCCAGTTCGCGGATCGTGCCCAGCGCCGTACCCCAGGCGACGGTGGCCAGCCGCCCGGTGTTGCAGTGGGTCAGGATCCGCAACGGCCCCGGTCCGCACTGCTCGCGCAGGAATCGCGCGGCCCTGGCGGACGCATCGCGGTTCGCCTGTTCGTCCTCGTCCAGCATGGTGAGCGCCTCGTCGAGCACGGCGTCGGCACCTTCTGGGAGCCGGGTCAGTGCCCGTCGTACGCCCCAGGCGAGGTTGACCGCCGTGGGGCGCGCGGTGGCGATGCGCTCGGCCTGTACCTGGACGGCGGGCCGGTCGAGCAGGCCGTCCACGGTGTGGTGGCGGGCGGCCAGCGCGACGCCGAGCGCGCCGGCCACTCCGACGGCAGGTGCGCCGCGTATCGCCAAAGTCTCTATGGCATCGACGAGTTGATCGACGGTGGTCAGCCGCATGATGCGTCGTTCATGGGGGAGAGCTCGCTGGTCGAGGGTGCGAATGGTGCCGCTGTCCCAGGTGATGGAGCGTTCCACCAGGGTGGTCCTTTCCGTTCGGTGTCAGGCGCTGAACAGGTCCAGTGACAGTGCCCGGCCGCGTGAGGGCGGCGTGGTCAGTTCGGGGTCGGCGTTGAGGATGGCGCTGTGAATGCCGCGCAGCCTCGGTGAGGGGTCGATGCCCAGGTTCTGATTGAGGGACCCTCGCAGCAGGTGGTAGGCATCGAGGGCCTGGGCTGCTCGGCCGGAGCGGTACAGGGCGAGCATGTACTGCGCGTGGAAGTTCTCGTGCGCCGGATACTCGGCGGCCAACTGGCTGAGTTCGGGGAGGAGTTCATGGTGCATGCCGAGGCGCAGTTCGGCCTCGATGCGCTGGTCGAGGAGGGTGAGGCGCAGCTCTTCCAGTCCCGTGACGCGGGCCTGGAGGTAGCTGCCCAGTTCGACGTCGGTGAGGGCCGGACCGTGCCAGAGCTGGAGTGCCGCGCGCAGGGCGAACCGCAGTCTGCGCTCGTCGCCTGCGGCTTCGGCGCGGCGTGATTCCGCGACGTGCCGTTCGAGGTGGTGGAGGTCGACGCTGCCCGGAGCGGCGTGCAGTTGATAGCCGCGATGCTGGGTGGTCAGAGCCTGCTTGGCGCCCTCGTGCGAGCCGATCGACGGGGATGCGGCCAGTGCGTGCCGGATGTGCATGATGCGGGTGTGGAGGCTCTGGACGGCGCTCCGTGGGCCGTGGTTGCCCCACAGTTCCTCCAGGCACATGGCCATGGAGACCGGAGTGTTGTTGTACAGGACGAACAGCGCTAACAGCTGGCGCGTCTTGGGGGCCGAGGGGAGCCGGCAGGCTCCGGCGTCATTCATGACAAGTGGGCCTAGTGCCCTGAATTCCATTGGTTCTCCCAAAACGGGCCATAGCGCTTTCTTGGATCTGGCGCATTGCCGATGGCGGGTGTGGTGCGGCTCGCTGCTCTTTCTCTTTCGGTTGACCGGGCAACAGTCAGTAGCATATTCATCCGACGGTCGCCATGGTCAAGAGTTTGTTCGCGCCACGGGTATGGCTCGTTTGAGTCATGACAAGGGAGTGGCGTCCCGCAAGTTTCGCGAAAGGTGTTCCGGCATGCGGAAATTGCCGCCATTGCGGCTTGGCCTGCGGTGATGTGAAACGGGCGAAGTGGCCCTACCTGATTTCGCGTCGGTTACAGATGCGTACAGAGGAACTCGTCCACGGAGATGAATTGCAGGGAATCCGCGGCTTCAGTCCATGGCGTATCGCGTGACCCGCGTCGATTCCGTAGGTGATGTCCCTGATAAATCGCATCACGCGATGGAGCAGCTCTGTCATGAGAATTCCTTCCCATCTTTGATACTGCGTGGTGTCTATGGGCGTGCGCTGTTCACGTATCAGCTGTGTGTCCCGCTGCGGTACTCGGCTTTTGCGTGCTGAGCGTCGACCGTCTCGTGTTCCGCGCCCCGGACGGCACCTACTGGGCGGCTCGGCCCGGCGAGCAGTGTCAGTACCGCGATGGCGGCGGTGAGCAGGAAGGCCGCGCTCAGGCTGAAGCGGTCGGCGACGACCCCCAGGGCCGTGGGGCCGATGATGGTGCCGATGCCGAGGAAGAACACCGTGGAGCTGAAGCCGGTCGACGGGCGTTCGGGGAAGACCTGGTAGCTCCAGACGGCGAGCAGACCCGAACCGGCCATGAAGGCCGGGCCGTAGAGCACGGCCGAGGCCGCTACGGCGGGGATCGCCCCGGGCGCCACGCCCAGCAGGGCGATGGCGACGGCCATGGCGAGGAAGAGCAGCATCTGGGTGCGGCGCTGTCCCAGGCGCTGGATGAGGGAGCCGGTGAACACCCCCGCCGTGCCCGCCAGGCCCATCAGGGTCCAAAAGAGCGGACCGGTGGGGTCGTTGTCCTTGAGGTCCTGGGACACGGCGTCCACGGCGAAGGTCCAGTAGACCGCGCCGATCAGTCCGTAGGACAGTGCTGTGGCGTACAGCGGTACGGCCGGCCGCCGGGCGAACCAGCGCAGACCGAGGCGCTGTTGGGGTGTGCGCGGAGCGTGGTGGTGCGATCCGCCGGGCAGGATGCGGGCGTTGTAGAGGGTGACGGCGAGTGCGGCCACGGCGAAGGCCGTCCACGCGTACTGCCATGTGGGGCCCTGGGCGACGATGGCCAGAGGTCCGGCGATGATGACCGCGAATGCCGTGCCGCTGGGGATCAGTGCCATGACCCGCTCGCGCTGGTGGACGGGGACCATGCGGTCCACGGCGTCGGAGTAAGGGGCCCAGGCGAACCCTGGGCTCAGTCCGGCCATGACCAGCCCGGCGATCAGCATCCCGGTCCCGTGTGCGTACGCCACAAGGAGCATGCCCGCCGCCGCCGACATGCCGCCGCAGATGACCAGGGGGCGGGGCCCCCATCGGGTGGAGAGGACGCCGACGAGCAGCAGGGCGATCAGGTAGCTGACGTAGGTCGCGCTGCCGATGACTCCGACCAGGGAGACCGACAGGTCGAACTGGCGGCGTATCTCCGGCAGGAAGAGGCCGTATCCATAGCGGGCGAACCCGAAGGTGACGCCCTGGGCCGCGACGCCTGCCATGCCCACCTTCCAGGCGATGGACAGTCGAGGATTGCGACGGCTCATCGTGGCATCACGCCTTCTGTGTGGGGGAGTTTGCTGATCCGGACAGGTGGGTGTCCTACGGGGTGTCCTGAACGCCCTCCGCGCGGCCGGTCCGGGGCCAGGAGTCCAGGAGCCGGTCCACCGCTGTGCGCGCCTTCGCGATGGAGTCCTCGACGGTGCCCAGCGCCTGGGTGGTGCTGGCGCCCTCGTAGAGGATGAGGAGCGTGTCGACCAGTTCCTCGGCGCTCAGGAAGCCCGCCTGGTCGACGAGTTGGGCGAGCTCGGTGCGCAGGGCCGCCTTGTGCCCCGTCACGATGGCGCGTGCCGGGTGCTCGCGATGGGCCAGCTGAGCGGTGGCATTGGCGAACGAGCAGCCCCGGAAGCCGGGTTCGGTGTGGCAGGTGGCCAGCGCCTCGAAGACCGAGCGGATTCGGGCCAGGGGGTCCGGCCCGGCCGCGGTCAGGGTCTCGGCCAGCAGACGTCGCCAGCGGATGTCGCGCTGCTCGAGGTAGGCGACGATCAGGGCGTCCTTGCCGCGGAAGTGCTTGTAGAACGTCATCCGTGCGACGTCGGCCGCTTCGATGATCGCGTCGACTCCCGTGGCGTCCAGCCCCTGCGCGTAGAAGAGGTCGTCGGCAGCGGTGAGCAGGCGTTCGCGGGCGGAGGGCCGGGGGGCCTGCTCGGAGGGGTGGAGGATCATGACGGTGACTATACGGAACGTTCTATGCACATGATAGACGGAACGTTCTATCCGTGTGTGGATCCGGCGACGGACGGCGGCCGTGCTCCCTCCGTCCACCCGAAGTCCCTCAGCCGGGGAGCGACTGCGCCGTACGTGGTGCGCAGCAGCGAGTCCACGCGTTCCGGCACGACCTCATACGTCTGTGTGCCCGCCGCCTCCAGTGCGAGGGCGGCCATGGTGGATCCGGCCCGGGCGGAGCGGCCGGCGTCCAGGCCGCAGCTCAGTCCCGCCAGGTAACCGGCCCGAAAGGCGTCCCCGGCACCGGTGGGATCCACGACCGTGACGACGGGCACGGCGGCGACCTCGGTGGCGGGCCTGTCCGCCGCTTCGATGCGGCACCCCCGCTCGCCCAGCGTGGTGACCCAGGTGCCGACGCGGCCGAGCACCTCGCCGCGGGTCCAGCCGGTCTTCCGGAGAAGGAGCGCATCCTCGTACTCGTTCGTGAACAAGTGGTCGGCGCCGCTGACGAGTTCGCGGCACATCGCGCCGTCCAGCCGGGCCAGCTGTTGCGAGGGGTCGGCGGCGAAGCGGATGCCCAGAGACCGGCATGCCCGGGTGTGCAGCAGCATCGCCTCCGGATCGTCCGCCCCGATCAGGACGAGACCCGGGGCGTGTTCGCGCAGGACGGTGGTGAGGTCTATCCCGGAGGCCTCGGCCATGGCTCCCGGATAGAAGGACGCGAGCTGATTGCCCTCCTGATCGGTCGTGCAGGTGAAACGGGCCGTGTGCTGTGTGGTCGAAACCCGCACCGCCGCGAGGTCGACGCCCCGGGCGGTGAGCCGGCGACCGTAATCGGCGAAATCGGGGCCGACGGCGCCCACGAGTAGGGCTCGGTGGCCCAGGGCGCCCAGTCCGAACGCGATGTTCGCCGCGACGCCGCCCTGGCGCACCTCCAGACCGTCCACCAGGAACGACAGCGACAGATGGGCAAGGTGCTCGGGCAGCAGCTGTTCCGCGAACCGCCCGGGGAACGTCAGCAGATGGTCGGTGGCGATGGATCCGGTGATCGCGACCTTCACTTCAGCGCTCCGCGGCCTTGCGCAGCGCGTCCACGCGGTCGGTGCGCTCCCAGGTGAAGTCCGGGATCGCACGGCCGAAGTGGCCGTACGCGGCGGTCTGGGCGTAGATCGGGCGGAGCAGGTCGAGGTCGCGGATGATCGCTGCCGGGCGGAGGTCGAAGACCTCGGCGATGGCGTGCTCGATCTTGTCCACGTCGACCGTGGCGGTGCCGAAGGTCTCCACGAACAGACCGACGGGCTCGGCCTTCCCGATCGCGTACGCGACCTGGACCTCGCAACGCGAGGCGAGACCCGCGGCGACGACGTTCTTCGCGACCCAGCGCATAGCGTAGGCGGCCGAGCGGTCGACCTTGGACGGGTCCTTGCCCGAGAAGGCGCCGCCACCGTGGCGGGCCATGCCGCCGTAGGTGTCGATGATGATCTTGCGGCCGGTCAGGCCGGCGTCGCCCATCGGGCCGCCGATCTCGAAGCGGCCGGTCGGGTTGACCAGCAGGCGGTAGCCCTCGGTCTCCAACTTGATGCCGTCGTCGGCGAGTTGGGCCAGAACGGGCTCGACGACGAACTCGCGGATGTCGGGCGCGAGCAGCGAGTCCAGGTCGATGTCCGACGCGTGCTGCGAGGAGACGACGACCGTGTCGAGGCGGACGGCCTTGTCGCCGTCGTACTCGATGGTGACCTGGGTCTTGCCGTCGGGGCGCAGGTAGGGGATGGTCCCGTTCTTGCGCACGTCGGACAGGCGCTTGGAAAGCTTGTGCGCCAGGTGGATCGGGAGCGGCATCAGCTCGGGCGTCTCGTCCGAGGCGTACCCGAACATCAGGCCCTGGTCGCCCGCGCCCTGCTTGTCGAGCTCGTCTCCTCCTTCACCTGCGGCGGCACTCTCGACCCGCTTCTCGTACGCGGTGTCGACGCCCTGCGCGATGTCCGGGGACTGCGCGCCGGTGGACACCGAGACGCCGCAGGAGGCGCCGTCGAAGCCCTTCTTCGAGGAGTCGTAGCCGATCTCGAGGATCTTGTCGCGCACCAGCTGCGCGATCGGCGCGTACGCCTTGGTCGTGACCTCGCCGGCCACGTGCACCAGGCCGGTGGTGATCAGCGTTTCCACGGCGACCCGGGAAGTCGGGTCCTCCCGCAGAAGCGCATCGAGGATGGTGTCGCTGATCTGGTCAGCGATCTTGTCGGGGTGACCCTCGGTCACGGACTCCGAGGTGAAAAGGTAGGAAGAAGTCACGGGGTGCCCTTCAGCTGTTCGATGGGAGTGCGGGTCAGAGCGCGCCGGGCCGCAACGACGCGCAGGCGCATTCGCGCTCCTCGGCGAGCAGCGGGACCAGTTCGTCGAGCACGCCGTGCAGTCGCCCCAGGCTGGTCGCGAAGGCCTCCATGACTTCGTGCTGGGTCACCCCGTTGCCCTCCTCGACACCGGCATCGAGATCGGTGACCAGCGACAACGGCGTGTAACACAGCCCGAGTTCACGAGCGAGGACGACCTCGGGATGCGCTGTCATGCCGATGGTCGACCAGCCCTGGGCCGCGTACCACTGGGACTCGGCCCGCGTGGAGAACCGGGGCCCTTCGATGACGACCTGCACACCACCGTCGACCGGCGGCCAACCGCACTTCTCGGCCGCCTGCAACGCCGTGCGGCGACCTGTTGGGCAGTAGGGGTCGGCGAACGAGGCGTGGGCGACGCGGGGGCAGTCGAAATAGGTCTGGACGCGGCTCGTCGTACGGTCCACGAGCTGATCGGGTACGACGAGACTGCCGGGCGGAATCGACGGGGTCAGGCTGCCCACCGCGCCGACGCCGATGATCTGCTGGACACCGGCCGCCTGCAGCGACCACACATTCGCGCGGTAGTTGATCCCGTGCGGGGCGTACTGGTGGTGGCGGCCGTGCCGGGGCAGGAAGGCGACCTCGCGGCCGCCCAGCCGGCCGATGGTGAGTGCCGCACTGGCCTTGCCATAGGGAGTATCGGGAAACTCTTCCCGAGCGTCCGTGAACAGCGAGTACAGGCCGGACCCGCCGATGATCCCGATCTGTGGCCGGGACTTGGTCATGTCAACTCCTGTGATGGATGGGGCAGGGCGGACCTGGTTTCCGGAGGCGACGCGATCGCCCGGGCCGCCCTGGTGAGCAGATCGAGGTCCTTGCAGAAGGCGAAGCGTGCGAGCTCCCGGTACGGCTCGGGATCCCCGGCGAACGCACTGGTCGGGATCGCCACGACACCGCAGCGTGCGGGCAGGTCCCGACAGAACCGGGCGCCGTCGCCCCGCCCCGCCGTCGCCACGTCGGCCTGGAGGAAGTAGCCGCCCTCCGCACGGATCACATCGAGACCGGCCAGGCGCAGGCCCTCAGCCAGCACATCGCGCTGCTGTTGAAGGCGCTCCCGCAGGCCGGCGACCCAGCCCTCCTCGTGATCGAGTGCCCAGGCGACGGCGCCCTGCAGGGGAGCCGCACCCGCGAAGGTCAGGTACTGCTTGACCGACCGCAACGCGCGGATCAGGTGGGCAGGACCGCACGCCCAGCCCACCTTCCAGCCAGTGAGGCTGAAGGTCTTGCCCGCGGAGGACACGGAGATGGTTCTCTCGCGCATACCGGGCAGGCCGGCGAGCGGGACGTGCAGGGCACCGTCGAAGGTCAGGTACTCATACACCTCGTCGACCACCGCGATGAGATCGTGTCGCCGGCAGACCTCGGCGATGATGTCCGACTCGTCTCGGGTGAAGACCTTGCCCGTGGGGTTGTGCGGGGTGTTGAGCAGCAGGACGCGGGTGCGGGACGACAGAGCCCGGTGCAGGTCCTGCGGATCGAAGACGAAACGCCCGGCGCTGGGGCGCAGCGGTACCCGACGGCACACCGCGCCGGCCAGTTCCGCGGCCGCCTGGTAGGAGTCGTAGCAGGGGTCGAAGACCACGATCTCGTCGCCCGGGTCGCACAAGGCCAGCACGGCGGCGGTGACGGCCTCCGTGGCACCGGTCGTCACGACGATCTCGTCGACGGGGTCGTACGAGCTGTCATGGCGTCGAACACGCTGGCGGGCGATGGCCTGCCGCAGGACCGGCGCGCCCGCGAGGGGCGGGTACTGGTTCACGCCGGAAGCCAGTGCCTGCCGGGCCCGGCTGATCACTGACGCCGGGCCATCGGAATCGGGGAAGCCCTGGCCGAGGTTGATCGCGCCCGTCCGCTGTGCCAGTTCGGTCAGTTCGGTGAACACGGTCGTGCCCCATGCGGCAGTGCGCCGGGCGGCGCGCACCGTGACATCCGCGGTCATCGGCCGATCTCCTCGGCCAGGTCGAGCAGGTTGCGATAGCGAGGATGGTCCGCAGCGGGCGAACGGTCCGGGCCGTTCGGCGAGCCACACTCCTCCGGCCGTGCCACCCATGCCGTGCGCCACCCCGCGGCCCGCGCGGAGTCGAGCTCCGGCACGCTGTCCGAGGCGAACAGCACTCGGGCCGACGGGGTTTCGATGCTGCGGGCAATGCTCCGGTACGAGGCCGTGGACAGTTTGCCGCCGGCGGAACTCGTGTCGAAGTAGCCGGTGAGCCACGCGCGCAGGTCGCCGAACTGCGTATGTGCGAACAAGTCCTGCTGCGCCTGGACGGAACCGGACGAGTAGATGTAGATCCGCGCCTCACGCCCGCGCCAGGTGCGCAGTGCGGGAAGCGTGTCGCCGTACACATGCCCCGACAGGTCGCCGTTGACGTACCCCTCGTGCCAGATCAGTCCCTGCAGGGCCTTGAGGGACGCGTGCTTGCGGTCGGAGTCCGCCCACTCGACCAGAGTGGCCACCGTGGCCTCGTCGTCGCCGCCCGCGGGGCGGCCGCAGCTGCGGTCGACCTCGTCGAGGAGCGCACGCGTCTGCCTTTCGTCGCCGTGCCGCGCCACCCACTGCGCCAGCCGGGCCCGCGCATAGGGGAAGAGCACGGCGTGGACGTGTTCGACGGCGCTGGTGGTGCCTTCGACATCGAGCACCACTGCGTCGGTCATGTCGCAGCCCCCACCGCCGCGTTGAGGTCATCCAGCGTCGGGAAGCGGCTCGCGATGCTGTCGGGCAGAAAGTTCCCGACCCAGCCGTCCTCCTCCTGGAAGAAGCGGATGGCAGTGAAATCAGGGCTGTTGCCCATGTCGAACCAGTGGACGGTGCGCGCAGGCACCGAGATCAGGTCGCCGGCAGTGCACACCATGGCGTAGACGAAATCCTCGACGTGCAAGTAGAAGCAGCCGGAACCCTCGACGAAGAACCGCACTTCGTCTTCCGTGTGGAAGTGCTCTTCGAGGAACTTGGTCCGTGCCGCACGCGCCCGCGCGGGCCACTCGGGGTCACCGGAGTCGGGCCGCAGCCGGGCCACGTCGACCAGGCGGTAGCCCCCCTTGTCGGAAATGCGGTCGACGTGGGGCCGGTAGGCGTCCAGGATCGCCTCGGCGTCCGCCCCCTCGGCCAGATCGCGGGGGGCCTCCCACTGCTCGAACTGGACGCCGATGCCGTCCAGTTCCGAGCGGATGCGCTCGGCGGACCGCGTGCGCAGCTGCACCGACCGCGGCTGGTCCACCGGGATCACGTGAAGGTGGGTCACCGTATGTCCTCACTCTGTTCGGTGGCGTTGCCGGCCAGCAGAAGGAGCCGGCACAGCATCTCGACGCATTCCATGCGGTTGGTGGCCTCGGTGAGATCGCGCCCCCAAGTCGTCACGCCATGACGGGAGATGAGCAGTGCGGGCACCGCCGGGCCCGCTCCCGTGCCCAGATGGGCCACGACATCCCGGGCGATGCGCGGGACGTCGGCCCAGTTGGCGAAGACCGGCACCGAGACGTGCGAGGCGTCGGGTACGCCGAGCCCTTTGGCCAACTCCCAGTCGATGAAGTCGACCCGGCCCGCGGCGTGGCCGTGCGAGGCCACCGTGGTCGCGTACGGGGCGTGGGTGTGCACGACCGCACCGGCGCCCGGAACCGTCCGGTAGACGGCGAGGTGGATGGAGGTCTCGGCCGACGGGCGCGCCTGCTCATCGGCGAGCGGCGCGCCGTCGGCGAGCGAGACGGCGACGGTGTCGGTGCGCGACATCGTGCCCTTGGCGCGTCCACTGGCCGAGATGAGGACGTGGTTCCCGGCCCGCACCGACACGTTGCCGGCGGTACCCGGCATCCAGCCGCGCCGGAACAAGTCACGGCAGACGGCGGCGATGTGGCCCCGCTCGGGTTCAACGCCGGCCCGCAGCGGCGCCTCGGCGGTCTGGTTCATCTGCGCTCCCCTGCTCACGGTGCTCCGAATGCTTTGGTGAACCAATCGTGGAAGGCTTCACCGATGTGATGCTCATGCGGCACGAGGACTCCGCCGGGCTCGTACACACGGGACTTCATGTTGACCTGGCAGCGCTCACAGGCATCGAAGTCCTGCTGGTTGATGCGGTGGAACAGCTCGACCGAATGGTCCAGCTCCGGCCCGGAGTCCGGCACGTCCTGGGCGTACAGCCAGTCGCACTCGACGATCGTCCGGTCGACCGCGACGGGGAACATCCGGTGGAAGATCACGTGGTCCGGCACGAAGTTGATGAAGACCTGCGGGTTGATGGTGACGCCCCAGTACTTGCGGTCCTGCTCCTCCGTGACGCCGGGAAGCTTGCCGAAGCCGCCGGTGCCGTCCACGGTGAACGCCTCGGCGTCCTCACCGAAGCTGATGCCGCGGCCCACGTAGTGCTGGGCGGCGTATCCCTTGGCGTACTCGGTCACCACGCCGACGAACTCCGGGTGGATGGAGGCGCAGTGGTAGCACTCCATGAAGTTCTCGACGACGATCTTCCAGTTGGCCTTCACCTCGTAGCTGATGCGTCGGCCGACCTTGAGGTCGGGAATGGCCCAGCTGCCGACGGCCTCCTCATCGCCGAACCGCTCCGTCACGGTGCGGCTGACCGTGTCCTCGAACGACGGCGGCTCCTCGGCGAGACAGACCCATGCGTAGCCGAGGTACTCGCGCACATGGACTTGCTTGAGCCCCCATTCGAGCGGGTCGACGTCGGGCATCTTCGCGATGTGCGGGGCGGTGACGAGCCGGCCGTCGAGGCTGTACGTCCAGGAGTGATAGCTGCAGCGGAAGTTGCGCTTGACCTGACCGAACTCCTCCGGGCAGAGACGGGTGCCGCGGTGCCGGCAGACGTTCAGGAACGCGCGCAAGGTCCCGTCGTGGGACCGGACCACGATCACGTTCTCCTTGCCGACCTGGGCCGTGCGGTACTTGCCCGGCGCATCCAGGTCGGAGAGATGGGTGAATCCGTACCAGAACTGGTGGAAGAGCCGGTCCTGCTCCAGGTCGAAGATCTGCGGGTCGCTGTAGTAGCGCCCGGGGAGCGTCGCCATCAGGCTGGGCGGCAGGAGGGGAGCCGTCATGTCGTCCTCTCTTGGGTGTCGGTGCGTGGTGGCCCTGGGCCGGGGTCAGGTGGGGGACTCGGCCGACCACACGATGAGCGCGTCGTACAACTCGTCGCCGGCAATGGGGCACAGCCGGCTGGAGGTCAGCCGCAGTCCGGCCGCGCCGACGGCGGCAGCGACCAGTTCCTCGGTCAGATAGGTGTTGTCATGGCCGGCTGAGGCGATGTACGGCTCGCTGCGGATCCAGTCCGCGCCGATGGCCTTTCCGCCGGCGCGCAGATGACCGCTCAGCCGCTCGAAGCACGCGAGGTAGCCGTCGGTGGTGGGGGACAGGCCGAAGAGGCCGAACTCCGTGATGAGGTCGAAGCGTTGCTCGGCGAAGCTGTCGGGCCAGGCGCGCATGGCGTCGAAGACGTGGTAGCCCGCCATGCGGGAGCGCATGCGGGCGAGGTGCCCGACGTCGCGACCGTGCCGCTCGAGTACCTGCTCGAAGGCGCGGGGAAGTTCCTCGCCCTCCACCACGTCCCGCAGCACGGCGAGGGCTTCGGGGGATGCGTCCGAGCTGTGGATCGACCGGATGTCCGACAGGGCGATGGACCAGAACAGCGTGCAGGGCCCTGCCCCCAGATCGAGCCAGTCGCCCTTGGCGTCGGACGCGGCCAGGGTGTCGAGGATGTCTTCGGTCCCCATGCCCGGACAGAAGTCGCCGTGGAAGAAGTCGGCGAAGTATCCGCGGTAGTGGGCGAGTTGGGTGGGGTCCAGGTCCAGCAGGCGGTCCGTCACGAGTCCTCCCGGCGGTCGGTGGCGGAGGAAGCGGGGCGCAACAGCGTGATCATTCGCGCCGATCCCGGCGTCCACGGGGCGCCGGTGTAGTCCCGGGCCGTCCGATCGATGTACAGGTCCGCGCGGTCGGCCATCGCTTCCACCTCGGGGCGCCGGTAGCGGCGCAACCGGATCGAGGACTGCCACTGCTCCTGTACGCGGTCGCCCTCGCCCCGCCGGTAGAGATAGTCGATCCGCATGTGGGTCCCCTCGTCGTGCTGCACGCGCGAGCGCTCAAGCCAGCCGGAGGGCGCGATGTCGCGGCGCCACTCGGTCACCGGCAGTCCGTCCGGGAGCGCCGGGTCGAAGTAGTCCGGAAGGGCCGAAGTCCCCTGTCCGCCCGGCGCGTTGTCGGGGCCGAAGCTGTGCAGGTCGAGCAGGAGCGAGCCGCCCGGGGCCAGGTGGTGGGCCAGGCGCCGCAGGGCACGCTCGGCGTCCTGGTGGCTCTCCACCAGTTGGAACGCCTCTTGGGGCACGATGATCAGATCGAAGCGGCGGCCGAGGTCCAGCTCCCGCAGGTCCGCCTGGACGGCGGTGACCAGGGCGTTCGCCCCGGCTGCCGCGATGCGGTCCCGGACCCGTCGGACCATGGCGGGTTCGAGATCGACGCAGACCGTCTCGCGGCCGGCGGCGATGAGCCAGTCCGTATTGCGCCCGGCCCCGCAGGGAATCTCCAGGATCGATGTGGTGGTGTCGGTGACCAGGCTTTGCAGGAAGGCCTGGTCCACCGTGGTCCGGTACTCGACTTCGTAGTACCGGGCCCGCTGTTCGTACCCGGCCTCGGGGACGGGCCCGCTGGTGGCAGTGGAGGGAGTGGCCATGTCAGTGGGCTCCCGCCGGTGCGGCCGCGTCTGCGTGGACCATGTGCCGCTCGATCTCGTGATGCGTGATCCGCCCGCCGTCAGTGATCATGCCGCTCGCCGCGGTGGGTGCGGGCACGCCCTCGTACAGGGAGTTGCCGAGCTCGATGAGGTAAGGGGTGATGAGCGGACTGACGGCCCGGGCCGCGGTGTGGGGAACGGAGCCTGGCATCGCGTCGATCTTGCAGTGCAGGACACCGAACCGTTCGTAGACCGGGTCGGTGTGAGTGGTCTGGCTGTGGAACGTGGGGAGGTATCCACTGCCGTAGCCGACGGTGACGTCCACGATCATCGAGCCCGGCCTCATCCGGCGGACCAGGTTCTCGTCGATCATCGGCGGGGTGTCGTAGGTCGAGATCAGAATCGCTCCGACCACCAAGTCGGCCTGCTCCACCTCCCGTTCGAGGGCGTCCGGAGTGTTGAGGCGGCAGGTGACACCCGGCACGGACGCGGCGAAGCGGCGCAGACGTTCGCGGTTGGTGCCCAGGACGACGACCTCGGCGCCCAGTGCGTGTGCCGTACGGGCGGCCGCCGCACCGGCATTGCCGTAACCGATGACGAGGACACGTGGCGGCTTCACGTAGGAGACGTCCGCCAGCAGCACGCCCGAGCCGCCCATGTGGCTCTGCAGGTGGTAGGCCGCGAAGAGAACGGCGAGCTTTCCCGAGATCTCGCTGTCGGGTACGGCCAGCGGGAATATGCCTTCGGGGGTCTTGAAGAATTCGTATGCGTAGGCCTGGGTCTCCGTTTCCAGGAGCCTCGAGGTGAGTTCCGGATTTCCTTCGGCGTGGAAGAAGGCGCCGAGGCGCAGTCCCTTGCGCAGGTACTTGTACTCGTCCGGTCCGGGCGCCTTGTACTTGAGCACGAAGTCGCTCTCCCGCCACGCCTGCTCGGTCGTGACGATGTTCGCGCCGGCCTCTTTGTAGGTCAGGTCGGACGCGCCGGTCTCCGCGCCTGCTCCCTCCTCCACGAGCACGTCGAATCCGGCGTTCCTGAACTCCGTCACCTGGTCGGGCAGGATGATGACGCGCTTCTCGCCGGCTCGCGTCTCCTTGAGTACGGACACCCTCTTGCTCGTGGCCATGCTTCCCCTTTCACTGCATGAGTCGGGCGTGCTCAGTTGGCTCGTGCTTGCCTGATCAAGTCAGGGAGACGTGGGTCAGGCGGGGTTGATTCCGCGCTTCAGTTCGGCCACCTGCACCTGCTCCGGGTTGAATGCCTTGCGCAGCACGGGAATGGCCTTGCGCGGGTCGGAGTCGCCGCAGGTGAAGATGTCGATCGCCGCATAGCCGTTCTCCGGCCAACAGTGGATGGACAGGTGCGACTCGCTGAGCACGGCAACCCCGGTGAGGCCTTGCGGTGCGAAGCGGTGCAGCTTCAGTTCGAGCAGGGTGGCGCCGCAGGCGTCGACCGCGTCACGCAGCGCCGCGGAGACTATGTCCTCGTCGTCGAGGTGCTCCGCCCCCCAGAGGTCGAGAGTGATGTGGATGCCTGCGTAGGAAAGCCCGTAGTCGTCCATGCGGTACTCACCGGGCAGCTTCTCCACGGACTCGGGTGCGACCGTCATGTGTTGCTCCTCCTGTTGCCGGGGCGGGGCCAGTCAGGCGCAGATGCAATGGACGCACTGACTTCCGCAACGCGGAATCGAAATTCCGTTCCTGCGCTGCGGTATCACTGAAGCAGGGGGGCATAATCGGCAGCTCTCTTCTCGCTAACGACCCGCTCTCGATGGCCCCGGCAAGGCACGTTGCCGGGCCGCTCGCCTTGCGTGCTCCGTCAGACGGGAAGACGCTGCCGTACGGGAATCCAGGCACCCATCACACGAGGGAGGCCCACACCATGAGCTACGACCGCACCGTGCGCCTGCGCAGTGAGTTCACCGCCACCGTGAAGGCCGTCCGGGAGGCACTGGCCGAGCAGGGCTTCGGGGTGCTCACCGAGATCGACGTACAGGCCACCCTCAAGGCCAAGCTCGGTCATGAGATGGAGGACTACCTGATTCTCGGTGCCTGCAACCCGCCGTTGGCGCACCGGGCGTTGGAGGCCGATCGCGCCATCGGGCTGCTGCTGCCGTGCAATGTCGTGGTGCGCACCGAGGGCGATTCCACCGTCGTGCAGGCGCTCGACCCGGCCGCCATGGTGGCCTTCACTGGGCTGCCCGCCCTCGAGCCGGTCGCCGCCGAGGCCACCCGGCGGCTCGATGCGGCGCTGGCCTCGCTGACCTGACGCCGGGTCGAAGTCGGCCTGAAGTCGGGCTGTGGGCCTGGCAGTTCAGGTTCCCGGCTGCCCGTTCGCCCGGACAAGGCCGGTCTCGTACGCGGTGACCACCGCCTGCACCCGGTCGCGGAGCTGGAGTTTGGCGAGGATGCGGCCGACGTGTGTCTTGACGGTGGTCTCGGAGAGGAAGAGGCGTCCGGCCAGTTCGGCGTTGCTCAGGCCCTGGGCCAGGAGGCGCAGGACCTCGAGTTCGCGCGGGGTCAGCGATTCCAGGTCGCGGTGCAGGCCGGTCGCCTCCGGGTCGGCGGCAGCGGCGGTGCGGGCGTGGCGCTCGACCAGGCGGCGGGTGATGGCCGGGGCGAGGAGCGCGTCACCGGTGCGGACCATGCGTACGGCGGCGACCAGGTGCTCGGGGGTGACGTCCTTGAGCAGGAAGCCGCTGGCCCCGGCCGAGAGGGCCGCGTACACCAGATCGTCGAGGTCGAACGTGGTCAGCATGATCACGCGGGGTGCGTCGGCGGCGCCGGTGAGGATGCGGCGGGTGGCCTCCAGGCCGTCGAGGCCCGGCATTCTGATGTCCATCAGGACGACGTCGGGGCGGGTGCGCCGGACCGCGTCCACGGCCTCTGCGCCGTCGGCGGCCTCGGCGACCACGTCGATGCCGTCGGCCTTGAGGATCAGGCGGAAACCGGTGCGGACGAGCGCCTGGTCGTCGGCGACCACTACGCGCAGGGGGTCGGTCACGTCGTCTCCAGGGGGATGCGGGCCTCGACCCGGTAGCCGCCGGTGAGGCGGCGGCCGGTGTGCAGGGTGCCGCCGTAGACGGTGAGGCGCTCGCGCAGGCCGAGGAGTCCGTGGCCGTTGCCGGTCGCCGCGGCGGCGGAGGGGCTGCCTCCGGAGTCGGTGATCTCGACGTGCACGTGGTCGTCCCGGTAGGCGAGGGTCACATCCGCGCGGGCGCCGGTGGCGTGCTTGACGGTGTTGGTCAGGGCTTCCTGGACGACCCGGTAGGCGGTGAGCTCGATGCCGGAGGGCAGGTCGCGCGGGGTGCCGGTGGTGGTGAGGGTGACGGGGACGCCGGTGTGGCGTACGCCCGCCACCAGGGACTCCAGTTGGTCGAGGCCGGGTTGTGGGGCGAGGTCGGCGGTGCCCGCCGGGTCCGTGGCGTCCTCGGCGTTCATCGTCAGCAGGCCCATGGTGTGCCGCAGTTCGGCCAGAGCGGACCGGCCGGCGGCCTCGACGGCGAGGAGGGCCTCGTGGGCCTCGGCGGGGTCGATGTTCATGACCTTGCGGGCGGCGCCGGCCTGGATGGTCATCATGCTGACGTTGTGCGTGACCACGTCGTGCAGCTCGCGGGCGATCCGGGCCCGCTCCTGCTCGGTCGCGCGGCGCAGCTTCTCGCTCTGCTCGCGTTCGAGGGCGGACATCCGTTCCTGGCCCTCGGCGGTCCGCAGCTTCCAGGTGCGCAGTCCGTGGGCGGCGAAGATGAGCGGGATGAGGATGAGCAGCGGGACGTACTGGGTGGGGACGATGGGCGGGCGCGCCATCACGCCCATGATCCGCGTGTGGTCGTCCGTGCCGACGGCCGTCACGGTCACGGCGAGCGTGGCCAGGGTGGCCGGCCGGTAGGGGCTGTAGGCCGCGGCGGTGTAGGCGGCGATGACGACCGCGTAGAAACTGAGCCGCTGCGCCTCGGGCGGGGTGAGCGCCGCGGCGCACGTCACGAGCCACAGCACGCCGAGCGGATATCTGCGGCGCAGGACGAGGGGCGCGTACGCGAAGACGGTGAGCAGCACCGCCACTACCAGGCTGCCGCTGCGGGAGAGCTGCCCGAACGGGCCGATGCCGCCCGCCGAGTCGTGGATCAGATCGGCGCCGTTCTCCGCGGCCCAGTACAGGACGTCCAGGCCGACGGCCAGCGCGAGCAGCGCGTCGAAGACCAGGCCGCGCCGGGTGGGGCAGGGCAGCGGACCGGTCGGGCGGCGCAGCAGCGCCATCCCGTCCCGCAGCCGGTCTGCCACTGACGCCATGTTCACCGCTCAATTGTCGCCGACCGCGCGGGTGCCCCACATCCCTCCCAGTGATCACGGTGATCACGTCACGTACGCCTGTCGACTACTTCTCAAGGAGGACCCCATGGGCCCCTCGTCCGTGCGCCGTACCGGATATGGCTCGGGCTGCCGACGCGGCACCGGCCTGCCCGCTCCTAGCGTCGAACGGGCCGCCCGACCGGGCAGCCCGCACGGACCGAAGGAGACCCTCATGCCCAGCACACCGGTGATCGAGTTGTGCGAGGTGAGCCGCAGATACGACGCGGCCGCCGAGGGGCCGCCCGCACTGTGCGACGCCTCGCTGACCGTGCACCGCGGTGAGGCCGTCGCGATCCTCGGGCCGTCGGGCAGCGGCAAGTCCACGCTGCTCAATCTGATCGCGGGTCTCGACCGGCCGGACACGGGCACCGTCACCGTGGACGGCGTTCGCGTGGACAGGCTCGGCGAGGCCGCGTCCGCCCGCTACCGGCGCGCCAAGATCGGCATGATCTTCCAGTTCTTCAACCTCCTCGACGACCTGACCGTCGCGGACAACGTGGCCCTGCCCGCCCAACTGGCCGGCATGTACCGCGCCACCGCCCACCGCCGCGCGGCGGAGCTCCTGGAGACCCTGGGCATCGACCGGCACGCCCGCGCCTACCCCGGCCGGCTCTCCGGCGGTGAGCGCCAGCGCGTCGCGGTGGCCCGAGCCCTGATCAACCGGCCGCCCCTGCTCCTCGCGGACGAGCCGACCGGCGCCCTGGACTCGGCCTCCGGGCAGGACGTACGCGGGCTGCTGAGCGAGCTGCACGCCGACGGTCAGACCGTCGTCCTGGTCACCCACGATCTGGCCCTGGCCCGGACCTGTGCGACGCGCACCATCGAGGTGGTCGACGGCCGGATCGCCGCGGACGGCATCAACGTACCCGCAGAGGCCGTACGTTGAGCGCGCTGAGCCAGGTGGTCCGCTCCGGCGCGGGACGCCGCCGGGTGCAGAGCATCGTGATCGCGTTGGCCGCGATGATGGCCGTGGCCGCATCCGTCCTCGCGGGATCGCTGCTCGTGGCCTCCAGCGGCCCCTTCGACGACGCCTTCGCCCGCCAGCACGGCGCGCATCTGTCCGTGCAGTACGCCGCGGGGGCCGGTGGCGAAGCACAGTTGCGGGCCGGCGCCGAAGCGGCCCAAGTGGCCGCATCCGCAGGCCCGTTCCGTACGACGACGGCTCTGTCGGTGGTGGCGGAGGCGACGGTTCCTCCGGTGCCGGGAGTGCAGGCTCCCTCGGTCCAGGGGAAGGCGACGGCCGCCTCGGGGCCGGACAGCGGGGCTCCCGAACTGCCCATGACGATCGTCGGGCGGGCCGGGCCCGACGGCGATGTCGACAAGCTCGCCCTCACCGACGGACGCTGGGCGAACCGGCCCGGCGAGATCGTCCTCGCCGCCACCTCCGGAGGCTTCCCGGTCGTGGGCGCGAAGGTCAACTTCCCCGGCCTGCCCGGCAGTCCGTCCCTGAGGGTGGTCGGCACGGCCCGTTCGGCCACCGGGACCGCCGAAGCCTGGGTGACCCCGGCGCAGATCGCCGCGCTGACACCACCCGGCCGGGCGCCCGGACTCCAGATGCTCTACCGCTTCGACCGCGCCGACACCGCCGCGCAGATCGCCGCGGGACGAAAGGCCGTGACCGCGGGCCTCCCGGCCAAGGCGGTGGCCGGATCGCAGTCCTGGCTCACGGTGAAGAAGCACGTCGAACGCGACACCGCGCTGTACGTGCCCTTCCTCATCGCGTTCGGCGTCCTCGGTCTGGTCATGTCGGTGCTCATCGTCGGCAACGTGGTCGCGGCCACCGTGGGCGCCGGGCTGCGTCGGATCGGCATCCTCAAGGCGCTCGGCTTCACTCCGGCCCAGGTGGTGCGCGCCTACATCGGGCAGGCGCTGCTCCCGGCGACGCTCGGCACGGCCGTGGGGGTGCTGGCGGGCCATGTGCTGGCGATCCCGATCCTCGCCGAGGCCGAAAACGCCTACGGCACCTCCGAGTTGGGCATCGCCCCCTGGATCGACGCGGCCGTGATCGGCGGCGTCCTCGGCCTGGTGACGGTGACCGCATGGGCCAGTGCGGCCCGGGCAGGGCGGCTGCGTACCGTCGACGCCCTCGCCGTGGGCGCCGCCCCGCGTCCCGCGCGCGGCCGCTGGGCGGTGCGGCTGACCGGGCGCCTCCCGCTGCCCCGTCCGGTCGGCCTCGGCCTGGCCCGGCCCTTCGCGCGGCCCGCCCGCACCCTGGCCATGGGGACCGCGATCCTGTTCGGGGCCGCCGCGGTCACCTTCACCGTGGGCCTCGGCTCCTCCCTCGGCGAGATCATGACGGCCCGCGACCACGGCGCCGCCGACGTGACCATCGGCGTCCTCGGCCCACGCCACGGCCCGGGCGCCGCCCGCGACACGAAACCGGCCGCCGACCCGGGCAAGGCGATCGAGGCGCAGCCCGGCACCCGCGCCCACTACGGCACGGCGACCACCTGGGCCACCGTCGCCGGGGCCTCCGGGAGCACCACCGTCACCGCGTTCACCGGCGATGCCTCGTGGGGCGGCTACGCCATGGTCTCCGGCCGCTGGCTCACGAAGCCGGGCGAGGCCGTTGTCCCGACCCCCCTCCTGACCACGACCGGCAAGCACGTCGGCGACCGCCTCACCCTCAACGGCCGCAAGGGCCCGGTCACTTTGCGCATCGTCGGCGAGGTCCTCGACCCCCGCTACGACGGCATGCAGATCTTCACCGACGCCGCCACGCTGCACACCGCCGAACCGGACCTGACACCCACCGCCCACCACATCGCCCTCAAATCCGGCACGGACGCGGCGAGTTACACGGACACCCTCAACCGGGACCTGCGCCCCCTCGGCCTGACCGCGCAGGTCGGCAGCTCCGAGGGCAGCAGCGAAATGGTCGTCACCCTCAACGCCCTGTCCGCCCTCCTGACCCTGATGCTCGTCGCCGTCGCCGCCCTCGGCGTCCTCAACTCCGTCGTGCTCGACACCCGCGAACGGGTCCGCGAGCTCGGCATCCACAAGGCGCTCGGGATGACCCCACGACAGACCATCACCATGGTCCTCACCTCGGTCGTGGCAACGGGCCTGACCGGGGGCGCCCTCGGCGTGCCGCTCGGCGTGTTGCTGCACCGCTGGATCATGCCCGCGATGGGCGAGAGCGCCGGCCTGACCCTGCCCGAGTCGGTCATCTCGGTCTTCCAGGCACCGCAGTTGCTGCTTCTCGGGCTCGGTGGTCTGGCCATCGCGGTACTCGGCGCGCTGTTGCCGGCGGGGTGGGCGGCGCGGGCTCGGACGGCTGTCGCGTTGCGGACCGAATAGGCGGGCGGAGGCGCGCGGCCCGGCTCGCGTGATTGCGGGCCGGGCCGGCTGCGCATCCTTGAGGGCCGGGCCGACTGCGTGGCCGCGTACTCCCGTAGTTGGTGTGGCGAGAATTTCGCAGGCGGGGGCCTCCGTAGATCTCCGCGACTGTCTGAACGGGCCTCGGTGTTGGGCCTGGCGACGTCCGGAGGCCGGGGTGAGCAGTGTCGCCCCCGAAGAACCCCTACCCGAGCCTCAGTTGGCCGCGTACTTCTGCAGGAACAACGCTTCCGTCACCGAAAGCCGCTCCAACTCCTGAGGCGACACGCTCTCGTTCACCGCGTGGATCTGCGCCTCCGGCTCGCTCAGCCCGATCAGCAGGATCTCCGCCTGCGGGTAGAGGGAGTTGAGGGTGTTGCACAGCGGGATGGAGCCGCCCTGCCCCGCGTACTGCATCTCCTCACCGGGGAACGCCACCGCCATCGCCTCGGCCATCGCCGCGTACGCCGGGCTCTTGGTGTCCGCGCGGAACGGCTGGCCCTGCCCGATCTGCTCCATCCGCACCTGTGCGCCCCACGGGGTGTGCGCCTCGATGTGGGCCCGCAACAGCTTGGTCACGGCGGCGGCGTCCTCGCCCGGCGGCACCCGCAGGCTGATCAGGGCGCGGGCGCTCGCCTGCACCGACGGCGTCGCGCCGACCACGGGCGGGCAGTCGATGCCGAGGACCGTGACGGCCGGGCGGGCCCAGATCCGGTCGGCGATCGTGCCGTCACCGATCAGCTCCACGCCGTCCAGGACCTTGGCGTCCTTGCGGAAGTCGTCCTCCGGGTACTGCAGCCCGTCCCAGCTCTGCCGGTTGTCGAGACCGTCGACGGTCGTCGATCCGTCCTCGGCGCGCAGCGAGTCCAGTACGCGGATGAGCGCGCCGAGCGCGTCGGGCGCAGCCCCGCCGAACTGGCCGGAGTGCAGATTGCCCGCCAGGGTGTCGACCTCGACGCGCAGCATCGTCATCCCGCGCAGTGTCGCGGTGACGGTGGGCAGACCGACGCGGAAGTTGCCGGCGTCGCCGATGACGATCGTGTCGGACTTGAGCAGCTCCGGGTGCGCCTCGGCGTACTCCTCCAGACCGCCAGTGCCCTGCTCCTCCGAGCCCTCGGCGATGAACTTCACGCTCACCGGCACCCCGCCGTTCGCCTTCAGGGCGCGCAGCGCGAGCAGGTGCATGATCACGCCGCCCTTGCAGTCGGCCGCACCGCGCCCGAACCAGCGGCCGTCGCGCTCGGTCAGCTCGAACGGTGGGGTCTGCCAGGCCGCTTCGTCGAGCGGCGGCTGCACGTCGTAGTGCGCGTAGAGCAGCACGGTCGGCGCACCCTCGGGGCCCGGCAGCAGGCCGTACACCGACTGCGTGCCGTCCGGGGTGTCGAGCAGCGCGACGTCCTGGAAGCCCTCGGCGCGCAGGGCGTCGGCCACCCAGTTCGCGGCGGCCTCGCTCTCGCTCTTCGGGAACTGTTCGAAGTCCGCGACCGACTTGAACGCCACCAGTTCGGTCAGCTCGGCCTTCGCGCGGGTCATCAGCGAGGCGACGGTCTCTGCGATCTCGGTCGGCGTCATGGGCACGCTCCTGGTGGGTGCGACGTTGTCTGTGTGTATGCGTGTGCGGCGTGGATGTTCGTACACCGAATACGCTGCCGATCTTCCCATAACGGGGGCGGGTCGGCGCCCGCCGTAGGATGCGGTGGACGCGACAGTGGACGTGTCACCGAACACGTCGGCAGACGTGTCGGTGGACGTGTCAGCGGATGTGACAAGACGTGACAACAGCAGCGGCGCAAGGCCAGCTGGATCGGAGCGGCAGCCCATCGTGAGCAGCGAGAACCCGAGCGAGTACGCAGGCGACGAGGCCCCTGACGCGGCGGCGGAGCAGCCCGACGCCGAGGTCGCGGAGGTCTCGGAGGTCGCGGAGGGCGTCACCGACGACGGGACCGGCGAGATGGACGAGGCCGGCGAGATGTGGGACGTCGTCGTGGTCGGCGCCGGACCCGCGGGCGCCTCGGCCGCCTATGCCGCGGCCGTCGCGGGCCGCCGTGTGCTGCTCCTGGAGAAGGCCGAACTACCCCGCTACAAGACGTGCGGCGGCGGCATCATCGGCCCCTCGCGCGACGCCCTGCCGCCCGGCTTCGAACTGCCGCTGCGCGACCGCGTACACGCCGTGACCTTCTCCCTCGACGGCAAGTTCGCCCGCACCCGCCGCTCCAAGCAGACGCTCTTCGGCCTGATCAACCGGCCCGAGTTCGACCAGCAGCTCGTCGAGACCGCCCAGAAGGCGGGCGCCGAACTGCGCACCGGCGTCACCGTCTCGCGCGTCGAGCAGCACGGCCCCGCGGTGCCCGACCGGCGCACCGTCGCGATCGTCCTGTCCGACGGCGAGACGGTCCTGGCGCACGCGGTCGTCGGCGCCGACGGCAGTGCCAGCCGGATAGGAGCACACGTCGGGGTGAAGCTCGACCAGGTGGACCTCGGCCTGGAGGTCGAGATCCCGGTGCCGGACTCCGTCGCGGAGGACTGGGCGGGCCGCGTGCTCATCGACTGGGGCCCCATGCCCGGCAGTTACGGCTGGGTCTTCCCCAAGGGCGACACCCTCACCGTCGGCGTGATCTCCGCGCGCGGCGAGGGCGCGGCGACCAAGCGCTATCTGGAGGACTTCGTGGGACGGCTCGGCCTCGCCGGGTTCGAGCCGTCGATCTCGTCCGGGCATCTGACCCGCTGCCGCACCGAGGACTCGCCGCTCTCGCGCGGCCGGGTCCTGGTGTGCGGTGACGCGGCGGGGCTCCTCGAGCCGTGGACCCGGGAGGGCATCTCGTACGCCCTGCGGTCCGGGCGGCTCGCGGGGGAGTGGGCGGTACGGATCGCCGAGGCGGGCGACGCGGTGGACGCGCGCCGGCAGGCCCTGAACTACGCCTTCGCCATCAAGGCGGGGCTCGGCGTGGAGATGAGCCTCGGACGGCGGATGCTGACCGCGTTCGAGCGCCGCCCCGGTCTGCTGCACGCGGCGATCACGGGTTTCAGGCCCGCGTGGAACGCCTTCGCACGCATCACGCGGGGCTCGACCTCGCTCACCGAGATCGTCCGGGACCATCCGATGGCGCGGCGGGCGCTGTCTCGGCTGGACGGGCGATAACTTCGCAACTCCGGCTCAGGGAGGGGTGCTTGGGGCTGCGGGGCTTGCCGGAACCCGCAGACCCGCCTACTTGTCGACGGTGATCCGGAACACCGGGTGGTCGGCGGCGCAGGCGATGACCTCCTCGTCGGTGGACTTGGCGGTCACGCCCTGGAAGTACTGGTTGACCTCCCAGCCCCACTTCTCCAGATAGCTGCGCAGGATCGGCAGCTTCGCGGCGCCGTCCGCCTCGTCGAGCTCGACCGCGGTGAAGGTGCGCACCTTGCGGCCCACCCGCAGCTCGCCGCCGCCGGCGACCCGCATGTTGCGCACCCACTGGGAGTGGCCGCGGGCGGAGACCAGGTACTGCACGCCGCCGTGGGTGTGCAGGTTGACGGGGATGCGCTGCATGTTGCCGCTCTTGCGGCCCCGCACGGACAGTTCGGCGGAGCCCATCAGGCTGACGCCGTGGCGGGCCAGCCAGCCGACGAAGTTGTTGAAGCGGTTCGCGGTGCGGCCGGCCTGCAGGTAGTAGGGCTGGGGCGTGGGCTGCGACGGGGACTGCGACATGGTGACCTCCGCTGAGTGATGTGAGTACCGAGCCTGTGTGAGCACCGGCGTGAGCACCGCCCCAAACTGTGAGCACTGCTCTCGCTTGAGAAGAGTGTTCCACGGGGCGGTGCGCCAAAGCAAGAGCAGTGCTCTCGAAAGTTGTCGGCGCTCACGTTTCGGCGCACTGCTCTGGCAGACTGTCCGCATGACTGCCGCACAAGGAGCCACCCAAGGAGCCCGGGCCCGCGCCCGCGTAGAGGTCACCGCCGCCATCAAGGACGAGGCCCGCAGACAGCTCGCCGCCGACGGCGCCGCCAAGCTCTCCCTGCGCGCCGTCGCCCGCGAGCTCGGCATGGTCTCCTCCGCGCTCTACCGCTACTTCCCGAGCCGCGACGACCTGCTCACCGCACTCATCGTCGACGCCTACGACTCCCTCGGCGAGGCCGCCGAGTCCGCCCGCACCGAAGCCGCCAAGACCACGCGGGGCAGGGGCGCCCCGGCCGAGCACTGGGTCGCGGTCTGCCGTGCCGTACGTGCGTGGGCGCTGGCCCATCCGCACGAGTACGGCCTCATCTACGGCTCGCCCGTGCCCGGCTACACCGCCCCGCAGGCCACTGTCGGCCCCGCCTCACGAGTCGGCCAGGTCCTGATCTCGATCGCCCGGGACGCCCATCGCAGCCCCGACGGCCTGGCCGTCGCGAAGCTGCCCCCGACGGTGCACGCAGAGGCCGAGCGGCTCACCGCCGACATCGCCCCCGACCTGCCACCGGCGACCGGCCTGGCGCTGGCGCGTGCCTGGTCGCAGCTGTTCGGGATGGTGTCCTTCGAGCTGTTCGGCCAGTTCAACCGCGTGATCGAGGACCGGGCGGCGTTCTTCGGGCATGCGGCGGGGCAACTGGCGTACGAGGTGGGGCTGGTGGGGCCGGGCGTCCGCGGATGAGCAACGCGAGATCTGTGGAGGTCGACGCCCTCGTCCGCCGGCTCACCGACGAGGACCGCGCGGCGATGGGTCTGCTCGACCTGCGGCAGCTTCAAGTCGAGCAGGCCGGTGTCAGCGAAGAGATCGCTCGACAGATGCTGCTGCCGAGGCACGGCGTCGTGTCCTGCCTACGCATGTGGCACGTCACCATCGGCGACATGGAACAGGATTGGCGGACCAACAACTCCTACATGGTCTACGAGTACTTGAACGACCTGACCGTGCGGGACAAGTTGGAGGGGTACGTCGAGGCGCTGCCCGACCCGGTCGCCGCGAAGGTCCGCCGTACGCTCGACGCGTTGGACGAGCGATACATGAACGTCACCACGGCCGACGGCGGTGCCGAACTGGCCTACTACTGGCGGGCCTTGGCGGATGGCCGCGAGACCCGTTGGTGGTGGCTGCGCAAGCCGGTCACCCTGCCAAGGGGTTGGTGAACGAGCAGCGTCGGCCGTCAGCTTGCCCGGATGAGGAATCGCTGGTCGGCCGCGCCGGTGCACCGTTCCTCGACCGCTTCGGCGCCGTCTGCGGTGTCGTTGCCGGCGATGCCGACGCAACGCGTGCTGGTGGTCGGGCGGAGCCGGAAGGCCTTTGAGCCGGCGGCGACGGGTTCCAGGCGGAAGAGTGTGGCCTGGGCGCAGTCGGTCCGAGGTTCGAGCATGCCCCTCACCGGGCCGTCACTCATGATCGTCAGGCATCCTTTCCCGTGTTCGGGATGATGCCACTGGATGCGGTACAGATCTTCCCCGACCGGCTCGACGTAGGTGCGCGGCACGGTGGCCTGCGAGCACAGCAGTTGGACGGCAACGGCGCTGTCGTAGGCGCCGTCGCGGTCACGGCCGTCGGTCAGGCAGAGGTCGGGCGTCCGGGCGGGGCGGATGGTGACCCAGCCGTCGGCGGGCGTCGCGGCCGCAGGTGTCCCCGTTCCGTGCGAGCCGCTGGGCAGTAATCGCCATGCGCCCAAGGCGAGCAGGGGGAGGGTGAGCAGGGCGGCGAGCATGATTCTCGGGCCCTTGGCCCAGCGCGGCCGCCATGCCGTGGGGCGCTTGATCTGTGCTTGCGGGGGCCGCGGCTCAATACCGGTCCCGGTCCTGCTATCGGTCCTGGTGCCGGTATCAGCAGCGAGCGCCGCCGCGATCCGATCCCTGGCACCCAGCCAGGAACCGACCTGCGTCTCGTCTCCGCAGGCGCGCACGAAAGAGGCCAGGACGTCGGGGCGAGGAAGGTTGGTCCGCCGCAGGGTATCGGCCAGTGTGCTGCGGGCCAGCACACTGCCGCTTCGGCCGGCCCGTTTCTCCAACTCGCGATAGGTGAGACCCGAACGCTCTTTGAGTCTTTGCATCAGCACGACCAGGTCGGCAGCGGTCTGGGCGGTATCCGGCGACAACTCCTCCAGGTTTCCCACGCAGGCCATCGTGCTGGCGGCGTGACAGGCGGGGCAATGCTGGATTGCGCCTCGTACCGCTGTCCGAAACGCCGGCCGGACCTGCCTCCGCATGTCTCAGGCTGTGGCCCCGCCTTCGGCGAATCCACAGCCACCGACCATCCCGTCATGCGTACATCGGCCCCGAAGCAGTTGGCATGGGCTCGCTCCGCCGGGCCACGGAGCTCAGCCCGCTGCCTGCTTCGCCGGACGTGGTGTTCCTGTCGGTGGGGCGGGGGCCCGCAGGAGGTCTCGCCAGTCGGCAGGCCAGTTGGCCAGTGCGAGGATGCCCATGATGACGAGGTGGGTCGGCGCGGCCCAGCTTTCCACCGCCGGGTCGTGGTTGACCATGTGGGTGGTGGCCGCGCCGGTGAGCACGAACATCAGCGCCGTGGCACCCAGGAAGCGCGCCCGCTTGTCGGGGATCACCAGCAGGACGGCGGCCACAGCTTCCAGGGCACCGACCAGGAAGCGCATCCAGGACGGGTATCCCCACTCGGCGAACTTCACGGAGTACGCCGAGCTGAATATCGTGTCGCCCGGCCAGAACTTGGTTACGGCGCCCAGAGCGAACTCAAAGGCGAGGAACCAGTACAGGCCGGTCATGAGGCGTTTCGACATCTCTTTCCCTTCGGAGGGGTGGGCAGGACGATGGGTCTCGGGCTTCTTCGTGTTCTCGACGGCGCGCACATGCTCGCGCCTGTGGCTGTAGGCAAGTCGTCGTATGCGACGCGGGCGGTGAGGTCGTCGGCGTAGGAGGGCGACCCGGCTCTTCCAGGCCGCCCCCGCCGACCCGCACTGCTGTGAGACGACGATCGCGGCTACTCCGCGTAGGGCTGGTCGGTTCCTTGGGCGCTGTGGCCGAGACTCCAGATGTAGCCGTCCGGGTCGGCGAAGGTGGCGCCGTATCCGCCCCACGGCAGAGCGCCGGCGGGCTTGAGGACCGTGGCGCCGGCCTTCTCGGCCTCAGCCATGATCTCGTCGACCCGCGTCTCACTGCGGACGACGTAGGTCATGACCAGTCCGCTGAAGCCACTGCCTTCCTGGGCCGTGCCCACCTGGTCTGCCAGGCCTTCGCGGCTGTAGAAGCCGACCGGCGAGGCGCCGTCCGATGCGAAGAACACCGAGATGCCGAAGTCGCTCTGGATCTTCCAGCCGAGCCCCTCGGTGTAGAACTGCTTGGCCCGGTCCATGTCCCGGACACCGAGAAGGATCGAGCTGACGTGTGCCTTCATGTCTTGACTCCCTGTTCATGGGTGGTTGTTGGGGAATCCGGGCAGGGCCCGGACGCCGGCCCGGCGCGGGTGTTCGCCGGTGAATCCGTGGGGTCTGGCCGGAGGTGTGACACGGACCTGCGGGAATCAGTCGTCGGGCCGAACCAGCGGCCAGTCGACCGGCACCTGTCCCGCGTCGGCGAGGTGGACCAGCAGCGTGGCCAGGGCGACCTCCGCGACGATCTCCACCACATGGGCGGGTTCGATCCCCATGCCGGGCTCGGGCTCCCCTCCCTTCAGCAGCGCCGCGGTGAGGGCCAGCGCGGCGGCCGCCTGCGGATCGCCGGACTCGCCGCGACGGGCACGCTCGGCCTCCTCCTCGCTCAGCCCGGAGACCTTCGTGCCGACGTAGGTGTGCGCCGACAGGACGTACTCGCACGAGTGGTGCTGAGCGACGAACAGGTCGACCCGTCGCCGTACCGCGTCGGGCAGGCATCCGCGCTCCCGCAATGCGAGCCCGAAATCCAGGTAACCCCGCAGGACGGCCGGATTGTTGGCCATCGCCCGCGACAGGTTCGGGGTGAGCCCGCAGGCGCTCTGCGCGAGGGCCAGCAGTTCTGCCGTCTCACCGGTGGCGGTCTCGGGGTCGATCAGGGGAAGTCCGTTCATGAGGAGGATCTTGGGCGCCCGGGTTGATAGATTCGCGATGCGTCCGCAATGGGTGCGCTATCGGGGGGAGTTCGGTGCGGTTCTCGATCCTCGGTCCGGTCGAGATATCGGACGATGACGGGCCCCTGGCCGGGACCGCGCCCCGCCATCGCGCTGTCCTGGGGTACCTGCTGCTGCACGCTGGAACGGTCCTCAGCGCCGACCGGTTGATCGACGCGGTCTGGGGCCTGACGCCGCCCGACACGGCGCGGGCGCAGGTGCATGCCGCGGTGACGGCGATCCGCCGGGTCCTGCGCGGCACCGGGACGGCGGAGGTCCTGGAGACCCGGCCGTCCGGCTACGTGATCGTTCCGCGGCCCGGGCAGCTCGACTCGAGGGAGTTCGACGCCGCCGTCGCCGATGCGTCCGCGGAGGAACCCGAGAAGGCCGCCGTGTTGCTGCGCGAGGCGCTGACGATGTGGCGCGGTCAGCCGTTCGCCGACGTCAACGCCGACTATGTCGCCGATGCGCGGGCCCGGCTGCTGGAGCGCCGCCTCGCCGCAGTCGAGCACCTGATGGAGCTGGAGCTGTCGCTCGGCCGCCACCGGGAGGTTCTCGACGAGCTGTCGGCCGAAGCGGCAGCCCACCCCTTACGAGAGCGGCTCTGCCGTCACCTGATGCTCGCCCTGCACCGGGCGGGCCGCCAAGGCGACGCCCTGGGTGCGGGCCGCCGGTTCCGCCGCAGGCTCGCCGAGGACCAAGGGCTGGACCCGGGACGGGCCTTCGTCGTCCTGGAGCAGTCCATCCTCAATGACGATCCGGGCCTGCACCTCACGCCGAGCCCGCCCCGACCGGCACCCGCCATGGTGAGGCGCGCGAACTTCCTGCCCTTCGACATCCCGGACTTCGCCGGGCGCGACGACGAACTCGACCGCCTCGGCGCCGCGTCCGGCGTGGTGACTCTCGCGGCCATCGACGGGATGGCCGGCATAGGGAAGACCGCGCTGGCCGTCCATGCCGCGCACCGACTGGCCGACGCCTATCCGGACGGGCAGTTCTTCGTCGACCTGCACGCGCACACCGCCGGGCAGGCACCGCTGGAGCCCGAGGCGGCGCTGGAGGTGCTGCTGCTCCAACTCGGCCTGCCGGCCGAGGCGATCCCGTCCGGCCTGGTCGGCCGCTCGGCGCTGTGGCGGTCGGGACTGGCGGGCCGGCGCGTCATCACCGTCCTCGACAACGCGGCCAGCGCCGACCACGTCCGGCCGCTGCTGCCGGGGGCGACGGAGAGCCTGGTCCTCATCACCAGCCGACGGCGCCTGTCCGACCTGGACGGCATCGAGGCGCTGACGGTGGATCTGCTGCCTGCCAGGGACGCCGTCGAACTGTTCACCCGGATCATCGGGGAGCGGGCGCATGCCGAGCCGATCGCCGTCCTCGACGTGCTGCAGCTGTGCGGGTTCCTTCCGCTGGCCGTCCGGATCGCGGCGGCGCGGCTGCACAACCGGCCGCGCTGGACCGTCCAGTACCTGGCGGGCCGGCTGCGCGACCAGAAGCGGCGGCTGACCGAACTGTCGACCGCGGAACGCGGATTGACCGCCGCCTTCGCCCTGTCCCACCAGTACCTCGACGAGGACCAGCAGCGGATGTTCCGCCTGCTCGGTCTCCATCCCGGGCACGACGTGGATCCCTACGCGGCGGCGGCTCTGGCGGACACGACGCTGGACCGGGCCGAGGATCTGCTGGAGGACCTGCTCGACGCGCACATGCTGCAGCAGCACGAACCGGGCCGGTACACCTTCCACGGACTGCTGCGCGAGCACGCCCTGGCCACCGCGGCGGCGACGGAGTCCGAGCAAGCCAGGCACGACGCACTGACCAGGCTGTTCGACCACTACCTCTACACCGCGCGCACAGCCATGGACAAGATCCACCCCTACGGTGCCGGCCAGCGTCCGGTGATCCCGCGACCGGACACCCCGCTCGTCGACCTGGCGGATCCGGCCGCGGCGACCGTCTGGCTCGAAACGGAACGTGCCAACCTGATCGCCTCGGGAAGCCACACCGCCGAGCACGGCTGGCCCCTCCACACCGGGCACCTGGCATCGATCCTGCGGCCCTACCTCGGCCATGCCCACCAATCCGACGCCCTGGCCGTGCACGCCCAGGCCCTGCAGGCGGCCCGGACTTGCGGCGATCGGGCACGCGCCCTCACCGACCTGGGATGGGAGTGCTGGCGCCTGGGCCGGTACACCGAGGCCATCACACACTCGCAGACCGCGGTTCAACTGGCCCGCGAGAGCGGGGACCGTCTCCTTGAATCACGCGCCCACAACACCCTCGGCAACGTCCTGTGCAGGCAGCGCGACTACCCCACCGCCCGCGATCACCTCGAAACCGCGCTCACGCTCTGCCGCGACAGCGGCAACCGGATCGGCGAAGCGCACGTCCTGGGCAACCTCGCCGCCGTCTACGAGCGGCAGGGCCTGCTCGACGCCGCGCACCGGCATCTGACCGACGCGCTGGCCCTGCACCGCCTACTCGGCAACCGTGGCGGCGAGGCCTCGGTCCTGAACGGCCTCGGCGGCATGCACCGCCGGACGGGCAGCTACGAGGAGGCCCGCGCCCACTACCAGCGGGCCAAGGACCTTTACCACGACCTCGGTTACGTCAGCGACCAGGCCGAGACACTCAACGGCCTCGGCGACGTGGCCCGGGCGGCCGGCGAACCCGCGCGCGCCCTCACTGAACACCTGGCAGCCCTCGGCCTGGCCCGCGACCACGGCAACCTCCCCGAACAGGCCCGCGCCCACGACGGCCTGGCCCGCGCCCACCAGGCTCGGAACGACACCGGCCAGGCCCACGCCCACGCCCTCCAGGCCCGCGAGCTCTACACCGCCCTGGCGGTTCCCGAAGCCGAGGACATCGCGGAACTCATCCGGGAGCTGGCTCCCTGACCGTCATCCCGCACCGCCGCCGCAGGGCGAACCACGCCCGACAGCACTCACGTGAGCACTTCGCCTGGTTCGGCGACCGGACGGCCCGGTGTCCGCCACGACGCTCAGGAAGCAGGACGAGGCCCCCCGGCCCGAAACCGCTCCACCCCCACGATGTGCCGCACCTTGACCGGCCGCACGATCACCGCGACCCGTTCCTCTCCCGGCATCAGCCACTCGAAGCGCTCGCTGCCCAGGTACTTCCGGGCCAGGCGGTCCATCTGCCCGCGTGCCTCCTCGCCCTCGATGAAGCGGGCCACCTCGCCGCTGATCTGTACGCGGTCGAAGGGGTCGGTGGCGTCGGCGTGGGAGAGGTAGACGCGGGGGTCGCGGCGCAGGTTTTCCTCCTTGACCCGGCCCACGGAGGTGTTGAACATCAGCTCCCCGTCTCCCTCAAGGTCCACCCACATCGGGCTGACCTGCGGCGCCCCGTCGGCGAACACGGTGCCGACGTACCAGATGTTGGGGGCCACAAGGCGGGCGCGGACGGCTTCGTCGAAGATCGCAGTCATCCGAGCAGGCTAACAATCAAGAGAGGGGAGGCAGTTAGGGGCGTAGGCCCGTCGCGTCAGGCCGCCGGGGCCGCGCCGCCGCCCCCGAGCAGCACCGGTGTCGAGCCGCCCCCGAGCAACGCCGGATCCTGCCGCAACACCCGCTCGTGCAAAGCACGCAGCGCGGGCCCGGGATCGGCGCCCATCGCGTCCGCGATGCGGGATCGCGCCTCCTCGTAGGCGAGCAGCGCGTCCGAGGAACGGCCGCTGCGGTACAGGGCGAGCATCAGCAGCCATACGGGGCGCTCGCGCAGCGGGTGGGCCGCGACCTGGTGGACCAGTTCGTGCAGGCACTCGTGGTAGCGGCCGAGTTCGAGCTCCGCCTCGATGCGGGCCTCCAACACCATCAGCCGCTTTTCCGCGAACCGGCGCCGCTCGGCTGCCAGACAGGGCCCCGCGAGGCCCTCGGCGAAATCGCCCTGCCACATCGCCTCGGCCTGTCGCACCAGCAGCCCGGCCCGCCGAAGATCCCCGGCGTCCCGCGCGGCGACCGCCTCACGCAGGACGGCCCGCCGGTCCCGCAGGTCGTCGATGGCCGCCCCGGTCAGCCGGTAACCGGTGCCCGTCCAGGCCAGTTCGGGCCCGGCGTCGGCGAAGGCGCGGCGCAGACCGGAGACGTACTTCTGGACGAGATTGCGTACGTGGGCCGGTAGTTCGTCGCCCCACACGGCCGCCACCAGCGCGTCGTACGACATCGCCCGGCCGTCCTGCAGGAGCAGCACCGCGAGGACGGCGCGCTGTTTCGGCGGGCCGAGGTCCACGGGTGTGCCGTCGCGGAACGCCCGCAGCGGGCCCAGCAGTTCGAAGCGCATCCCCTCACCCATGGGCCGAGCCTAACCCGGTGTGAAGCCCCACAGTTGTTGATCTTCCAGGGGGCCTTCCAGTGGCTCTTCCAGCGCCTGGTCAGCGGCCCGGCCGAACGTGGGCGGCATGTCTTCCCCAAGTTTCCCGCCCCGCCCATCGCCCCAAGGCCGCCCCACCGCCCTGACTCGTCTAGGTCATCGCCTCGTACGGCACAGCCGCGCCGTACTGATCACCGTCCTGCTCGTCTTCCTCGGTCTCGGTGCCTACGGGGCAGGCGCGCAGGCCGACTTGGAGCTGTCGCGCTGGGATGCGCCCGGCACCGAGTCCGTGGCCGCCGCCGACGTGCTGCGCGAGGAGTTCGGCACCGGAAACCCGAACCTCGCCCTGCTGGTCACCGCACGCGGCGGCAACGTAGACGCACCGAAGACGGCCCAAGGCGCGCGGGCCCTCGCCGACGAGGTGCGCGGACTGCCCGGCGTCACGGACGTGGCCTCGTACTGGAGCGGCAAGAGCCCGGCCCTGCGTAGCTCCGACGGCGCCGGCGCGCTCATCCTGGCCCGGCTCGAAGGCTCCGCCACCGACACCCGCGAGCGGCTCGCAGAGCTCCCACCCCGGCTTACCCGCACCACACCCGAACTGACCGTCGCGGTCGGCGGGCAGGAGGAGATCTCCCGGCAGGTCGGCGAGCAGGCCCGGCAGGACTTCCTCCGTGCCGAACTGCTCGTCCTGCCAGGGGTGTTGCTGCTGCTGATCCTGCTGTACCGGCGAACCGTCGCCGCGTTGCTCACCGTCGGCGTCGGACTCCTGTCCGTCGTCGGGACGCTCGCGGGGCTGCGCGCCCTCGCGCAGGTGACCCAAGTGTCCACGTTCGCCGCCAACTTGGCGCTCGTGCTCGGCCTCGGACTCGGGATCGACTACAGCCTCTTCGTCATCAACCGCTACCGCGAGGAGAGGTACGCGGGTCGCCCACAGAGCGATGCCGTGGTCCGCGCCACGGCCGCCGCCGGGCGAACCGTGCTGTTCAGCGGGGTCACGGTGGCCGTGTCGCTGTCCGCGCTGCTCGTCTTCCCGTTCTTCTTCCTCAGTTCGTTCGCGTACGCCGGTGTCCTCGTCGTGCTCACCGCCGTCGGCGGAGCGCTGCTCTTCCTGCCCGCGGCCCTCGCCCGTTGGGGCCACCGCGTCGAGCGCGCGAAACCGGCGCGGGAGAGCGGGTTCTGGCATCGGACCGCCCTGGCCGCGATGCGCCGGCCGGCCGCCGCGGGCACGGCCGTCCTCGGTGTCCTGCTGCTGGCCGGATCGCCGCTGCTCGGCCTGAAGTTCGGGCTGCCCGACGAGCGGACCCTGCCCGCGGGCGCCTCGTCCCGCACGACCTCCGAACGCGTCCACGCCGCCTTCCCGGCCGAGCCCACCGACACCCTTCAGGTCGTTCTGCGCGCGCGGGCCGACACGAAGGCGTACGCCGCCGACCTCTCCCGGATCTCCGGAATCTTCCAGGTTGACGCCCCCGAGGGAACGTACCGACGCGGCCACCTGACACCGACGCCCCCGCAGCCCGGCCTGACCTCCGCGAGCGGCCTGCCGCGCCTCGCCGTCGTGCCCACGCAGGCCGCGATGTACGCGGATGTGCCCGCCCTGGTCGAACGCGTCCGGGACACCCGCGCCCCCGTCCCCGTACTGGTCGGCGGCTACCCGGCCGAGACCAGCGACTTCCGCTCCGTCCTCCTGGAGCGGCTGCCGCTCGCGGTCGGGCTCGTCCTGGCGGCGACGTATCTGATCCTGTTCCTGATGACCGGCAGCGTGCTGCTGCCCGCCAAGGCGACGCTCCTCAATCTGCTCAGCCTGTCGGTGATGTTCGGCTGCCTGGTCTGGGTCTTCCAGGACGGGCACCTGTCCGACCTGCTCGGCTTCACTCCGACCGGGTCGATCGAGCCGAGCATTCCGGTGTTGATGTTCTGTGTCGCGTACGGCCTTTCAATGGATTACGAGGTGTTCCTGCTCGCCCGGATCAAGGAGGAGTACGAGGCCACCGGCGACACCGGGCGGGCGGTCGGCGAAGGGATCCGGCGCAGCGCACCCCTGATCACCGCGGCGGCCGCGATCCTCGCGCTGTCGTTCCTGGCCTACGCGAGCGGGGGAGTGGTCTTCCTCAAGGAGCTCGGCGTCGGCGCGGCCCTGACGATCGTCGTCGATGCGACCTTGATCCGCGTGGTGCTGCTGCCGGTGGCGATGCGGCTCGCGGGGCGGGCCAACTGGTGGGCGCCGAAGCCGCTGCGCACACTGCACCGCCGCTTCGGCCTGAGTGAGGCGCCGCGCCCCGCCGAGCAGGACGTACTCCACCGGAAGTATGAAAACCCGCAGTTGTCCACACCCCCACCAGCCGCTATGGCGCCCGGCCCGCTCGCCATAGCGGGCGGGGGTGACCGGTGAGCGCAACGCACACGCCCACTGTCCAGAGGCTTGCGGCATCCGGGGAGGGCGCCGCAAGCCCCGCAGGCCATGGGCAGACCAGAAGCACACCAGATGACCTTTTCGGGGCAAATAAGGCTGATGTAAAACCGCACGCTTGTTCCATGCAACTCCCCGACATCTGGGACTGCTGGAAGAACGACACCGAAAACGACTACGCCGCCCGCACCATCGACGGCCGCATCCGCGTAGTCGAACGCATCTGCCGCCACCACCAGCTCACCGATCCCCACCAGCTCACCGAAGCCCACATCCGCGCCTTCTTCACCGAACGCGGCACCAAGCCCAGCACCCGGCGCACCTACCTGACCGCCGTGAAATCCTTCGCCACCTGGGCAGGCATCCCCGATCCCACCGCGAAGATCAAACGCCCCAAGCGTGCGAGGCGCCGCCCCAAGCCCGTCACTGAAACCCAGCGACTGCAGCTCCTCGACTACCTCAAGACCCACAACCGGCCCATGTACGTCGCCGCCTTACTCGCCCTCTACGCCGGGCTCAGGGCCTTCGAGATCGGGCAGCTGCGCGGCGAACACATCCTCCCCGACCCCGACGGCACCGGCGGAATCCTCACCGTCCACGACGGCAAAGGCGACAAGACCGAAGACGTACAGGTCGACCAACTCCTCATCGACGAACTCGCCCCCGAGATCGCCGCGGGCGGATACGTCCTGGGCCGCTACGTCACCGGCAACACCGTCACCAGCAGATTCCTGTACTGGGCCAAAGCCAAAGCCGGTGTACCCGCCTCCATCCACCAGCTCCGCCACTGGTTCGTCACCTGGACCTACCGCGTCAAAAAGGACCTGATTGCCGCCCGCGACCAGGCCCGCCACGACTCGGCCGGCACCACCGAGGACTACATCGAATCCGACCGTGGCGTTGCCCGCGCCACCGCCCGCGCCCTCCCCGGCGCCTCCCTCTCAGGCACCACCGCCCACGTGCCGGTCATCGAGCAACTGGGCTCCGAAGCCGTCGAATTGCTGCGTCAGCAGTTGACCGTCGACCCGGAAGCGTTTCTCGAGAAAATGGCGCGCCTGCATGCCCGTTTCCGGCACCAGGAGCAGCAGATGGCAGCGATGCGGCAACTCATGTCAGCCATCCCCCAACTCCCGGAAGACACCCCATAGGTGGGGCTGCGTCACCGGCACCGAGACCACAACCATCTCCAGAAGGCGCAACCGTTGACCCGCATCATCACCGCCACGGTCCTCCTCGACGGCACCGACCGCATCCACGCGCACATCAACCCGCCGTGGACCGAACCAGACGGGCGGCCCGTCGCCTCAGCGCTCGGCCTCGACCTCGACGGCCTGTCCGTGATGCTCAACCCTGACCAGAACGTACGGGGCGCGCAGATCCTCGCCCTGCAAGAAGCCGTCGGGCAGTTGGCGAATGCGCACGGCAAGGAGATCAGCCGGTGACCGCCCGCCTGATCGACACCGGCCCGATCTGCTATCTCTCGCCCGGCACCGGCCTGGTGTGGCGGCCCTGCCGCACGTGGGAGACCGAGCACGGCGATGTCGTGTCGGTGGTCACCGAGACTTCGGAGCCGACGCGCAGCATTGAGTCCGCGGCCGACGAGATCCGCCGGGGCCTTACCAGCGCCCGGCCGTGGGCCGACCCGGTCCGGATTATCGAGCACTGGCCCACGGGTACGGGCGCCCCCGACGAGGAGCACTACGCCGAGCAGTTGCCGGTCCCCGGGGGCGGCATCCGGTGGGAACACCGCACCCCGCACGCGCTGGCCGAGTTGCTCGGCCCCACCTTCGAACTCACCAAGCCCGACGCCACACCTGTTGACGGCATTGGCCCTATCCCGACTGGACGGAACCCCTGGTGACCACCCCCGAACTCCATGCGGCCCTGACCAACGGCGCCGAGGGCGTCTACCACCAGGTGGCGGCCGTCCTGCTCCTGACCGGACACGACCAGTGGCCCGACCGCCTCGACCGCGCAGGCTTGGTGCTGTGGGACGACGACCGGCAGTACGCGGCCGTGAAATGGCGCGACGTCCTCGACCGCCTCGACGGCCCCCCACGCCGCGCTGCCGACGACGGGCCGTGGGATGAAACCTATGACGAGCTGATCTGCTCCGGATCCGCGGCCCGCATCCTGCGCCTCGCCTGCGCCCTCGGCGCCGGCATGCCCATCGACCTGCGCGACGCCCTGTCGAGCCTGGACGACATCAACAAGCTGTTGGTCCTCGACGCGGTCGCGCACGCGATGGGCGGCCACCAGTGGGCCGACACCCTCCACATCCACCCCCACGACATCGAGGCCGAGCTGTGAGCAACCCGTACCAGCGCTTCCACGAGCAGGCCGCAGACGATCCGCGTGTCACCGCAGATGTGTTCGCGCTCATCCACCCAGAAGGGCACGTCACCTTCGAGCAGGGCACCGCGTACGGCGTCGCCACGGTGGTCGACCCGCATCACGGGGCGATCAGTGGGTTCATGCTGTACGACGCGACCGGACGTGCCGTGATGCGCGGCTACGGAGCGGATGTGGCACTCGCCATGCCCGAGAAGTACGCGCCGAACCCGCTCGCGGAACGGATCATCCCGATGCTGGGCGGCCCGGTGCAGCCGTGGCGCGGACATGTGGCCCTCTTCGCCTGGAACGGCGTCGATGAAGCCCGTGGTCTGAATGCCGAGCAGCAGGAACGCATCCGGGCCGTGGCCGGTGAGCAGCCGTGAAGCTGCCCGACGTGCTCACCCCGGATCCGGACACCGGCGCCTACCTCCTCGGCGAGCATGCCGGTAGCCGCTGGTATCTGAAACAGATGATCTTCACGTGGCGGATCGTCGGATGCCCGATCACGGAGAACGGATGGCCCGAGGAGTATGCGTGGGACTACCCCAGCCACCACGTAGCCCTCACCGCCATCACGATGTTCGACCCGGAAACGATGAACGAACCCCCCGGCTATGTGAAACGCAAGGGGGACGTCCGCAAGGCGCCCCGCAGCGACGATCATCCGCGCTACAACCGGGCGCGCTGCCTGCACGGCCACTACCAGGCGGACCGGGACTGTCCCTGGCCCGGATGCCCCACCAACCCCCACACCCGCCAGGAGCAGCAGTGACCTATCCCGAGGGCCTTGAGGTCACGATCACGTTCGAGCGGCCCGACGGGCGCCTCGTCGGGTCCGCGACGGTACGCGTCCGTGAGGGTGAGACGAACGATCAGGCCATCGAGCGGGCCGCCGCTCTCGCCCGGCAGCAGCGCCTCGACGAGGTACCGCAGTGACCGTGCCCGGTCCGATGACCCCGGAGCAGATCCGTGACGGCCTGGTGAAGGTCTTGCACGACGCAGCGGACGCGATCGCCGACACCCCGGCCGACTACTGGTCGATGACCGTGCCGCCGCAGGCCCCCGAGCCGGAACGCAGACGCTGCCACATCACCCTTGTGCTCGTCGAAGCGGCCCGCGCACTGTCGCTCCTCGCCGTCGGCATGAGCCTCGACCACGGAACACCCAGGGACATCGTGTGCCGTCTCCAGCATCAGGGCGTGAGCATCCTGGCCGGACAGAGACTGCACCACCTCGCCGAATGCGCACACGCCCACCTTCAGGAACACGACCAGGAGCCACAGTGAAGGAAATCGTCCGTGTCCGTGCGGCCGACGACAACCACCAGGTCGTGACCGTCGAATCCGGGCCCGGCGAACGCCCCTCATACCGCCGCACACCCTGCTCGGCCCGGCCCGGCATGCCCGCCTGCCCGTGGCGCCTGGACGCCGTACCGGGCGAGTACCCGGCCGAGGCATACCGCCTGTCAGCCCCGACCACCTACGACCTGGCACGCCGCACGTTTGGATGCCACCAGGCCCCGCACGAACGCGCCCAGACATGCGCCGGATTCCTACTGCGCGGAGCGTCCGACAACCTCGGCGTGCGCATGTGGCGTGAGGACCTGTCGAGCGTGCACTCCGACGTCCCTCTGTACGACAACTACCGGGACATGGCCATCGCCAACGGCGTCGACCCCGACGACCCCGCCCTCACCCCGTGCAGGGGAGACAGGAGCATGCCGTGAAAGACGTGCCCTCACGCCTGTGCGAAAACCCGGCCTGCCGCAGAAACGTTCCCCTCGACCCACCCGGCCCCTGCTACTGCGGCTGGACCGAATAGCTCCGCGGCGGGACTAAAGTCTCGAGGCCGGCAGGACCGAAAGTCCTTACAGGTCGGCGAGGGCGTCGAGCATGGTTCGCCGGTCGATGACGATGAGACGTTCTCCGTCGGCGAGCGGACGCACTTCGGGATGCGTCTCAAGGGCGGTGCCGATGATGGCGCAGTCTCCGGTATCGAGCTCGAACACGTCGGGGCAGTTGCCGCCCGAGAGGGAGCCTCGCTGCGCGGGAGTCGTGCCGATCCGGTGCTGGATGTCCATGGCCGCCAGTGTGCCCGGCAACAGTGAAGGCCCCCAACCGGAGTTGAGGGCCTTTCACCCCCGCGTAGGCGGGGCCGAAGTCTTGCCTGCCAGGGACGCGCCCGGACAACCCCCGCGTCGGCGGGGAAACCGGTGTTCCGATGCGATCAAACATCAGACGGCTCACCTCCGCTTGCGCGGAGAACCGGTCATGCCCGGGAGCGACCCGGACGACTTCGACGCTAACAGCCCGGGACGCGGACTGTCAGCCGGTCAGTCCGTCTTCGCCCTGCTCTTCGCTTGAGCGTTCCGCCCGTCCTGGTCCAGGGTCTCGGTGAGCTTCTTGACCGCAGTGGTGGCCCGGTCGGTTGTCTCGTTGAGGTCTTCAAGCACGTCGTGCAGGCTCTTCGGTCCGGGAGTCTTCTTGCGGGTCATGTCCCACTCCTCGATGTCGTCCAGGTCATACACGGGCCCCATGTCGAGCGTTTCGAGCGGTGCCGGCGCGCCGGGGCGGCGCAGGGCGCGGGCGGCGGCCTGTTTGGTGAGGTCGAGTACTTTCGCGGCTTCGGAGAGGCCGCCCAGGCGCAAGGGGCGGCCATCGGGTTTGGGGATGGTCACCGGCGGGTCCGTACGGCGGCGGTGGCGGCCAGGGCGCACCAGGCGAGAGCGCAGGCGCCCCATGCCGTCCAGTAGGCGGGGTGGGCATCGGAGACGCGCAGCGTGGTGGCCGCGGCGGTCAGGGCGCAGGCGGTGCCGGTCCACAAAGCGATGCGGGAAGCGCTCACGAGGGGCTCCTTGGTGGGATGCTGGTTTCGCAGGAGGCACCCGGCCGCCACAGTGCTAGTGCGGCGGACGCGGGGCCTCCTGTCTAGCTCTTGGGGAAGAGCCAGGCCAGGAGGGAGATAAAGGTGCTGATGATCGAAACGATCAGCGCGTAAAGGCCGATCTTTCGTTCGTCCACCTTTGCCCCTCCCTGTCGGGGGCGGTACTCCCTGTTCTCCCGCCCTGTTGATACCAACCATACCTCAGATGCGTTCACGTCGTGAACCTATTTCAGGCCAGGTGGATGTGGCCTCCACCACATCGCCGGCCGCGGCTCACCCCTCGGCGCGCTTCCCGCCGTCTCTCCAGCACTTCCACCACGTGTGCACGTCCCCGCCGTACATCGTCCCGGTACAGCAGTGCCCGGCCCGGCACCATGCGCACACCACTTGCTTTTCGTCGTGGCCGATGTCATCGACGACGTGACGCCCGCAGCCGCGTGCGCACCGGTACCGCACCTGTATGTCCTCGTCGTCCCACACGGTCAGTCCATCCCGTTCGCGGCCAGCGCTACGGCGATCGCCCGGTCCGCGTCCAATGCTTCGACGTGGCAGACGTTGCCGGATATCTCGTCGTCCGCGTCCAGGTGCACGGCCTCGTGCAGGCCCTCGAACACGACCAGCGCCGTATATCCGGCGGCGCAGTCCCAGTCCGCGCCGACCACCGTGTACCGCTGCAGCTTGCCGCTCATGCCGCTATCTCCATGCCCCGCTCATCAGTTGCTATCCAGGTCCCGCCGGTCTCGCAGAACACTTCCTCGGCCGTCTCAAGGGCCTCGTCCTCGCCGGGCGCCCGCACGTCGACCTCGTACGTACACGTTTCGGTGATCCGCACCGTGTAGATCCGCATCAGGCGTTCACCTGGCACGGGTCCCAGATCACGGCCGTCCAGCTGTCCCAAATTCCTGGAAACGCCGCCAGGTGGTCCTCCATGCGCCGGACAGCCTCATCTATGTCCTGCGCCCACGTGAAGGTGTCGAGCTGGTGCCCGGTCTCCTGATCGGTCAGGACGACTTCAAAGCGGACGGGCTCAGCCAGGACGGCGGGTTCGATGCTCATGGGTCAGGCTCCAATCTCAAGCGTCAGCAGGTCAAAGGCGTACTCGGTGAACGGCTCCCCGGGAAACCGGACAACCGCTTCCCGGCCCGTCTCCTCGGCGTTGTCGATGATGTCGACGACGTACCCGACAGGCCCGTGCGGGCCGTCCGCGATGCGCCGTACCGCACGCCCGGCGTAGTCCTGCTCGTTCATCGGCCGCTCTCCGTCGGCAAAGTGCGGGTGAGCTCGCCCGGCCCGTACAGGCCCGGCTCGGGATCGCCGCCCGGGTTGTCGATGAGGGCGACATAGCGCATGTGGCCGGAAGCGTTGACCGCGCCCAGGACGCGACCGGGGCGGCCGTCACGGACCCGGTAGACGTGGGTGGGCTCGGGGTTGTGGAAGTAGGGCAGTTCAGACATGGCGGGGAATCCTTCAGGCGCAGTCGGCGGCGAGCGAGGCGGTCAGCTCGGCACTGGGGTTGGTGTCGGCGGCCGGGGCGATGATCCGGGCCCCGGTCAGGCGGCGGGTGGCGTGCACGGCGTGGGTGGGGCACAGGAGCATGGCCGACATTCCGTAGCGCACCAGCCAGGCGGAGGTCTCGTTGCAGCGGGTGTCACGGCACTCGGTCTTGTCGAGGTTGATCACGGCGGTGGGCTTCCTTTTTCTGCGCGAATTTTCGGGAGTTGGGAGGGGGCCCGGCGTGCGGGCCCCCTGGGGAGGTCAGGCGGCGTAGACGCGCAGGCCCCACATGTCGGCGTACGCGGCGTGGCAGTCCTCGCAGCGCCACTGGCCGTTGGCCTCGTCCCACACCCAGCCGAGGTCTTCGCACTCGTCACGGAAGGCGTAGTACTCGCAGTCGTCACCGCACTGGACGATTTCGATGTCGTTTGCGGCGCGGGTGATGAGGAGCATTTCGGTCCGTTCCGTTCGCTTGCTTCGTTGCACTCAGCTTACGGCACCACTTGCGCCGTCCGCAAGCTGAGAAGTGCATTTCCGGAGAATGCGACGGCCGTCACAACTGTTGCGCTCGACTTGCATTGCGGACTCGCCATGTCGTAAGCTGAGTGCAACGAAGCGAGCGAACGGAACGGACCGCAGCAATGAACGCCATCACCGAGATTTACGAGCGTGAGATCGAGATCATCACCGACTGCCTCGGATGCTGCGGCCCCACCACTTCGTGCGCCTGGTGCCCCGACTGCCATGACTGCAACGACAACTGCGCCACCGACGACGCCAACACCGCCGCCTACCTCGGCTACTGAAAGGCCCCCATGAACTGCCTGATATGCGGCGCGCACTACCAGCTCGACCCGTACGCCGCCTGCCCCGAACTTTGTCCTGACTGCCAGTCCACCACTGACTGACCGCCCCACCGGAAGGAACACCCCCCATGGACACCGCCACCATCACCCGCCACGGCCACACCGACGACCACTGCCACTGCGAGCGCCCCCGCGAAACCGGCCCGCTGCGCCCCGCGGCCCGCGTCCGCTACGAGGGCTCCATAACCCGCTACCGGGGTCGCCGCTTCCGCGCCTACGCCTGCCACTGCTGGCGCTGCTGGGACATCGGCGAGCTGCGCTACAAGCTCATCAGCGTCCACGGCGACTCCCTCGGCTTCGACGACACCGAAGAGCCCACGGCGCACTGCGTGCGCCGCTCCTCCCTCATCCGCCTCTAACGCGCCGTGCCGCCCGCTGTCAGTGGCGGGCGGCACCATCAATCTCCGGGGTCCGGCATCCAACACACCTTGGCGGGTTGCTGCGCCGGGCCCCGGCCAACCATCCGAAGGGAACCTCGCATGCGTCTGCCCCTGAGACTCGGCGCCGACCGCGTATGGCGCACCGAAATACGCGTCAGCCACCACCTGACCGGCCCCCAACTGGTCCGCTGGCTGGCCTGGTCCCACGAATACCGCTCCGACGACCTACCGCCCCGCCTGACAGGCCCCGCCATGCTCGCCGCGATCCGCGACCAGATCGCCGCCAAGGGATGGGAAAACCTCGACGGCTGGAACGACGACCTCAACCCCGAGGAAGAGTCCAAGCTCATCAACTGGGCCCACGACACACTGCGCCGCCACTGCCCCGACCTCGACTTCACCCACTGACGGAGCCCCCGTGACCGACACCCCCACCGCCGCCACCTACACGCGCCGCGCCCAAGCTCTGCGCCTGCTCGCCGACCTCATCACCGACTACCCCGAACTCCGCGAAGCCGACCTCGCCTCATTCGCCGGATCCCACCCTCTCGACGAATTCCTCGACGAAGTCGACGTCGCCGAGCTCCGCGACGCGGCCGGCGCCTGGGCCGACGAGGCGGCGGCGCAGGCCCGTTGGGACGAGGCGCAGGCGCGGGCGGCCATAGCGGGGGCGAAGAACGTTGCGGCGCGTTGTGTGTGCGGCTGCAGCGGCATCAACCATGAGCGGCGGATAACGCGGGACGGGCGGATCCCGTGCGCGTCTGAGGGGTGCCGGTGCGAAGACCTCGCCTTCCAGGCGTCCGTGTAGGTCCAGCGCAACACTGCCCGTACGCTGAGAGCGACATCACAGCGTCCCGGGGCAGGAATGACCAGTAACGACGACACCTTGAATCAGACCCAGATCGCGGAGGTCTGGCAGTGCGCACGCACTGCCGTCCTCCGCGCCCGCGATGACCTCGGCGAACCCGCCGACCCGCAAGCGCCGCGCCCACGCTGGACCAAAGCCACCGTGGTCCGCGTCGGCCGCATCAAAGGATTCCTCGACGACGAGGGCAAACCCACGCCGCGCCACGGCAACAAGCCTCCAGTCCCGTACCCCCACCAGTCGCCCACCAGCGGCAAGCTGCGCGTGTTCTACCCAGACGCCGCAGCCATGCTCGGAATCTCACTGAACACGCTTCATGCGTGGGTGAACCGCGGAAAGCTGAAGGCCGACGAGAAGGCAGGCCGTTACCCGGCGTTCCATCTTCCGACGCTGCGCCGCTGCGCGAAGAGTGAGGGACGCCACCTCGACGAGAAGGCCCGGCGACCTGCGGAAACACCCGAGAGCGTGTAAGCTGAGAACTACGAAAACGGATGCGGAGTCCGCTCGTTAACCCGAGCAGACCGCGCACAAGACAGGGTGCCGGCCCCGACTGGACATCTGAACCGGCACCCCACGAAAGGACCCAGCATGACCGAGCCTTCCACCCCCCAGCCTACGGGCCGCGGACTGAACCCCGTACAGCTCGACTACCTACTGCGCCCCATCGACCCGAACCGAGTCTTTGAGACGCAAGGCCAGTCACACCTGAAAGCGTGGGACATCCGCCGTCACCTGAACCGGTTCTTCGGCTTCGGCGGCTGGTCGTACACCACCAGCGCCGAGCTGGTCGCCGAGCACCGCAAGGACGACCACCAGAAGAAGAACTACAAGACCGGCGAACCGTACGGGCCGAAGTTCACCGCGTGGACAGTCGTCTACCGGGCCAAGGTGCGCCTCATCGTGCGAGACCCGCACGGCAACGAACTCGCCCACTTCGAGGAGTACGCGGCCGGAGATGCGGTGAACCAGCCCAGTCTCGGGGACGCGCACGACATGGCGATGAAGACCGCCGAATCGCAGGCCCTCAAACGCTGTGCCGTCAATCTCGGTGACCAGTTCGGACTGTCCCTGTATGCCGACGGCACCACCGCCGCCACCGTGCAGGCGACCCTCGACAGGGCCACACCCAAGCCGGAGCAGGCTGCAGCATGAGCCCCAAGGAAATGCGCGACCAGCTCGCCCACCTCGGACACAGCACGTATGCCACCGCGTGGCCGGACAGCTGGCTGCTCCACCACCACAAAGGCGTCTTCATCCTCGAACTGCGCCACCACCCCGACCGCTGGACTCTCTATGACATGCGCCTGGGCCGCTCCTACGCGCAGCCCGTCACCGGCCCGGACGATGTGATCAAGCAGGTATCCGCGTGACTGACCCGAGCACCCTCGCGGACGCCGCCCACATGGTGGCGGCGTCCGCCGAGACGGCCCGGCCACAAGCCCAGATGGACGGCGACCGCTGGATGCCGGTCAAGGCTGATACGTACGCCGAGCTGGTCGCCACCGTGGCCCGGCACGAACGCCTCATCGCACAGCTCTGCACCCATGCCGGCCTCGACTCCGAGCCGGAACCACCGACACTGCGCCCGTAGTCAGTGCCTCCCGCTACCCTCAAAGCCACGACTACCAAAGGGCCCCGTGATGAACCCCGTCTACAACGTGATCTTCTCCGAGCAGGCCGCCCGGATACGCGACAGCCTCCCCGCCGAACGGCAGGAACTGCTGACCCGGGGCCTGGCCACCCTGTCCCGGGACCCCCGCACGAAGGTGTCCTCGCCGATCGGCGGCGACGAGAACACGCGCAGCGTGGCCCTGACCCACACCCTCGCCCTGGAGTACGTCATCTCTGACGGACTGCTGATCGTCCTGGTCGTGCACATCGTCGACACCTCCCACGTCCTCATCGACGACGAGGACAGGCAACCAGCCTGATGCCGACCCGCACTCCCCAACGTCTCGACCAACAGGCGCAGGACGTCCTCATACGGCTCCTACGCCTGGGCGTAAATCTCGAGGCTGCTCTCACGGACTTGAAGCTGCATCCGGCCGATGTGTGGCACACCGCCGCCACCAGCCCACGCCTCGCGGTCGCGTTGGCGGGACGCGATCCGGACGACCTCGGAGAGCAGGGCCGCATGGAACGCGCCCACTACCTTTATCTGATCGCGCTCGGTCTGCCTGCCGCCCGTGCGGAACAGGCCATCGGGTCGATGAACGCCGGGAAGTGGCGCGGCCAGGACCCCAACTTCGCCCTCGCCTGCAAAGTCGTCGCCAAAGCGTCCCAGGCTTACGCGCAGCCGAAGCGCCCACGGATCACGCCGGACGCGATCGAACGGTTCCTTACCGAGCTGCGTAAGGGCGGCATGGTCAAGGACGCCTGCGCGTTGGCCGGGGTCACCCCAGCCGCCATGTACCAACGCCGCAAACGTGACGGCGACTTCGCCCGCGTGTGGAATCAAGCGGCCCGGGACGGCGCTGCGGCAGAAAAGCAGTAGGGCCCGGGGCCGCTCGATGCGGTGAAAGCACAGCGCCCCGAAACCGAATGGGTTCCAGGGCGCGGCATCATCAGCTGTGTGACCAACGAAGATGCTGAACAGCAGCCTACGCCCAAGCCCGTACCGAGGCCCTCGACTTGGCACGGCACCACCCAAGACAGTGACACGTTCGGACTGGATCCGGGCACTGGCGCAGCGATCGGAGGAAGCATGGCCGGAGCTCTGAGCCTGGGCGGGGTCGTGTGGAAGGGCAAACGCGACCGCGCCCACGATGCTGAGCAGAAGCGTCTCGACCGGGAGGAAGCTCAGCGGCAGCGTATGCATGAGGCGGAGCAGAACCGCCTTCAGCGCGAACACGAGGTGCGCCTGGAACGCTTGCGCCTTGAAGCGGCCCGGGGCACCGACGAGCCCGAGGAGTAGCAGGGGCTAGTCAGAAGTGCGGCGGTGACGGTACCGGCGGCGCCGCGTGCAGGCGGGCCGGGGGCGGCGGCCATCGCACTTCCATGGAACCTGTGATCTTGCTGGAGCCGTCGGCGAACAGGGCACGCAACTGCAGCTGCCCGTTGCCCTTGACCAGATGCTGGTAGTCGGGGGCGCCGGGATGCCAGATGTCCTGCCACGCCAACCGGATCGATGTGCCGGTGGTGGGGGGCATGCGGCGGAAAGGCCAGCGGCCCTGCAGCGTGTTGATCTCGTAGGCGACCGCGTCCGGCACGGCAGGCCAGACGAGGGTGAAGCCGTTCTCGTCGCCGCTGGACACTCGCGGATAGTCGAGCACACCCGGCTTGCGGACGGTGATCGTTGCGGCCGGTGACTTCCCCGAGGGGCGTTCGGCGAACAACTCCAGCGTGACGGCCTGCCCGTCCTTCACTGGCCATGAGGCATCGGCGAGATACCACATGGCCTGTCGCGGCTGACCCGGGCCGCCTTCGTAGATTTCGGCCGCCCGCCAATCGGTGGTGCCTTCCCGCTGCAGCCGTCCCGAATAGCCGGTCACCGTCTCCGGTTCATGGAGCGGGGGGAAGAAGTAGGCGAGCGTGTACGAGTACCGGTCGTTGTGCTGCGCGTAATGGTCGTCGTAGCCGACGATGAGCGGGCTGGTGCTGGCAGGCAGGACCGGGAACTCCACCGGCTGCAGGGCCGCTGTCGCGCCGTGCGCGTCGACCGCGGCCGTCTGCCCCCACACGCTCTGTCCTGGGCTCACATGAAGCTTGTCGGCCAGGTCTTTCGCCGACACGGTCAATTCGGTGGCCGGTGTGCTGGTCTCCAGCCACGTCCCCGACAGGGATGCCGTCATCCGCAGCAGATAGTGATCCGGCACCGCCACCTCCGGCTCACCCGGGTCAGCGCGTGGCGGAGCCCAGGCGAATTCCAGATTGGCCAGCGCATCAACCACCGGGACACCTGCCGCTAGATCGTGGGGTGTTGAACACCCCCAGCGTATGCGCGCCCACCCCCACCATGCGGGCCCGCGATAGGGCCGCCCAATCGTCATATCAACGCCGCTACCCTGGCGGACATGCTCATCGCCTCAGTCAAACCCCGCACCATGGGCGGCACCACCAACACCGGCCTACTCGCCTACGCCCTGCACCGTGCCGGCTACCCCGTGGCGTGCTGGGATGCCGACGAGTCCCTGCAGTTGTCGGCATGGGGGCGGGACGCCGGTGACTTTCCGTGCGAGGTGACGAAGGCGGATACGCAGTTCTTCGCCGAGGAAATCTATCCGCACATGGATCGGGACACAGTGCACCTCGTCGACGCCGGGCACGCCGAAAACCATGGGGACATTGTCGACTCGGTCCTCGAAGTCGCCGACCTCGTCATTGTCACCGTGTCGCCGACGAGCACCGACTATGCCCGTCTCACACGCCCGGAACGTGGCACACCACTAGCGAAGATGATCAAACGGTCCGCACCGATGCGGGACACCGGCAAGGCCCCCGCAACGCATGTGCTGCTGAACCGCTGCCAGGCGTCTTCCGGTTCGCCGGACAAGTACGCGGCCAAGCTGCGGGCTGACGGCTGGCAGGTCCTCACCACGCGTATCGGGCGCCGGGAAGCGATCGCATCGGCGGTCGGCTTCCCCTGCGACAAACCCGAACGACGCCACCCCTACGACGCGTTGGTCACTGAACTTGCCCGTCTCGGATATCTGAAAGACCCCACCGCATGAACGCGAACCTTCCCGCCGTCCGCAGCATCGTCGGGCTTGTCGACATCACCGAGTTCATCGGCGACAAGAACGACCGCGAGACAGGGCTGACTCCGCGCAGCATCCCGCGCCCGCCCGTTGAGGAACTGGACGCGACCGGGGCGCTCAAGCCGAAGGAACGCAAGACCCTCGCAGACTGCGAGGCGGCGCGGGAGCATCACGGCACCGCCCGATGGATGATCGGCATGGCCCTGGAATCCATCAACAAGCGTCGCCTGTACCGGGGCGACGACGGCGACGGAACCTGGGACGAGTACGTACGCGAGGCGTGGGACATGGCCCCGCAGAACGCCCATTGGCACATCAAGGAATGGCGGATGCGCGCCGTGGTCTCCAAAATTTTGGAGAAAACCCCGCCGGACAGCCACGTGCGCGCCCTGCTCCCGCTTGAGGGAACGCTGCACCAACGGGCCATCGCAGCCCGCTACAAAGAGCTGGTCGACTACGCCGCCGAGCATCAGCTGAAGGTCACCGAGCGGGTAGTGAGCCGTCTTGTGGTGCGCCTCGTCGAGGACCCTGACGAAGAGCTGGAAACCTCGGTACGCGCCGCTCTGGAATCCCCTTCACCACGGGTTGAACCAGAGCACACGGCACCAGCCGAGCCGACCGATGCTGAACCCCCAACTGATCTCAGCGGGATGGCGGAAGCTATCCGTAACCATCCCGTCTGGACGGCAGGGGATCCGGCCCAGGACGGCGAAGAGCAGGTCGCGGCAGGCCAGTGGTCGATGGACGAGGTGCTGATCCGGCGCTTCGAGAAGTGGGTCAACCTCAGGATCGCGGCGACGGGCGAGCACGGGGACCGTATCGCCATGGAGGCGTTGCGGAGCTTCGGCGCCTGAAACGGATAGCAATCCGCTAGGCGTGCTTGTCATACTGGAGTGGTATAGAAATACCGGAGAGGGGGCCATGGTGAACACGTCGCTGTACGACAGTCACGGGCCGATACGGGCCATCGCGGAGACGTCCGCGAAGGACTACACCGGCAAGAACATGCGGATCCGCCCCGGGGGAGCCATCCACGCATGGAGTGCCGCCACATGGCGCGGCGTCCGTGTTCCGGCCCCCATATGCCACGTCGGATCATTCGCCGACGTCCGTGAACGCGGCACTCCCGAATGGCAGACCGTCACCTGCGGACGGCCCGGATGCCGCGACATGCAAGGCTTCACCGGCCGCCAGGTCGCCGCCGCCATCGCCCTGCAGAACATGTCCCTGCACCGCACCCTCACCTACGCCGACGGCACATCCGAGACGTTCCACACGACCGCCTACCAGCTGCGCATGGACCCCAATGAGCGCGTACGCGACGGCCTGTACCAGGTGACCGCCACCCATGTACGGGACGCGGTCGCGGAGTTTGACGCGGCCTTCGGGGTCGCCGCCTACGCCGAGCAGATCGCTACCGAACGCGCCCAGGCCCGCGGCCTCCTCTTCGACGTCGCCTGACTGCCGTGCCCGAGACGACCGCCGACACGTCGTGTCCGATCTGCCTCGACCTGTTGCGCACCAGCTGCACCCAACCCGAGGTACGCGGCGAAGCCTGGTGGGATGCCGTCTGGCTACACCTGATCGCCGACCACGGGACACCCGACCCCGCGTAAAGGGACGCTCGGCCCTGATGCGCAGGCCAAACGACCCCCACTCTTTATGCCGGCCGGACCGTAGCTTCGAAGGTATGAACCACACGACCAACTACCAGGGATGGACCCTTCCCGGCCATCAGCCGGCATCCGAGGTTCCTGCGGTGGCCGCGCATCTCGGCCCGCGGGCGCGCAAGCATTTCTTTGAGGCGACGGCGTACCTCATGCAGGGCGAGACCGTGTCGGGCGTGTGGGAGGGTGCGGCGTGGGGTGACGACAACGGCAAGGATCACAGCGCGCTCGGTGTCCTCGTCGTCACCGACCGGCGCCTGATTGCCTGCGGTGCCGGTCTTGGGGTGCGGGTGAACCGGCAGATGCTTCTAGTTGATGTGACGGGCGCTGACTTCCGTCGCGATGCGCTGCGGCTGACCGAGCTGTCGGGTGCCATGGTGGTGACCGGCCGTGGGGGGTACGAGTTGAAGTTCGCGCCGAGCGCGGGTTCGCATGTGGCCCAGCAGTTGGCCGGGTGGATTCTGGCGTTGCGGCATCACGTGGAGTCGACCCGCCGCTAGTGGGCGACGGGTGTTCGGCCACCGGTGGAATATTGATGGTTGTCGATGATCCACCATTTGCTTGAACGCTAAACGGTGGTCGCCCGTACGTACGTCAACGACCCTGCCACCACCGCGACGGTTGGATCCGCGTCCCGCCCTTTCGGTAGCGCGGCTTTAGGTAGCGCGGGTCGTGGTGTCCATCCGGATGTCCCGGCTCTTGATCAGTTTGAAATTGCTCCGGATCCTGGCAGTCGACGCCGCTCACCTGTAGATACTCGGCACAGGACAGCATCGGAATCTGCCGCCGGTTCATGCGGAGGCTGCGCGTCGCTGGAAGGGCCGCTGCCACCAGCGCGACGGCCGGATGCGCGTCCCGCGCCCGCCCATCCGGTGGTGGTGTTCCTCCGGCGGTGCCGTACTGAAGTCAGGATCCGTCGCACAGTCGATGTCGAAGACGGCCCGGAACTCTTCACACGTGGCGTACAGATCGCGGCGGTTCACTCGGCACTCACGGGCGCTCGCATCGTCTCAATCTGTGCCTCGCTGAACCACTGCAGGGTGAGCTCAGGCTCATGCCCGTATCGGGCCTGGAAGTCGTCGGGTACGTACAGGGCCACGATCCAGCCGTCCCACACGTCGGCGACATCGCTGCGGTAGCCGCCGAATGTGCGGCGCCTGGTCGTCAGACGCTGGCCTTCCAGGAGCAGTTCGCCGACTGTCAGAGGAGTGGCCGCTACGGCGGTATCCCACTCCTTCGCATCAGTTGCTTCCGGTTTGGCGAAGTCGAAGGTTCCGTGCAGATAGAGCTCGGCCATCGGGGCGTAATCCACCGTCGCCATGTACTCGGGGCCAGCACCGCCTGACTGGCTGGACAGGTGGAAGCCTTCTCCTCTGCGCCAGCCGATACCCGGACGCCTGACTAGCTCCAGTCCTTTGAGGTACGGGGCCGCGTACAGGCCCTCGCGGTTCAGCAGTCCAGCCATGTCCATCCCTCGCTCTCGTCCTTGATGTTCACCGGCTTGCCACTGGCCGTCGTACCTACCGCAGTCACCACTACCTTCCACGATCCCTCCGTGCAGGGTCCTCCTGTTTGGAGGTTCGCCGACATCTGACCCCCGCTGATCTCCTGGTCATCGTCGAATACGGTCACGGCCCGACCGCCTTCGAGCTTTTGCAGGCGGAGTGTCACATGCACTTCTCGCGGGGGCCGCAAACAGCTCACCACCCCCGTGCCCTGGACCAGACCGGCGGGCGTCAGGCGGGGATCGGGCGCACTGGTGACACGGCAAGAGTCATCGTCACCGCCGCGCTTGCCGTCGGTGCTGCTGCTGCCGCCTCCTGAGTACGCGTAGGCGCCGAAGATGAACAGACCTACGAGGAGCAGGCCGCCGCCCGACTTCTGCTTCGCCTTTGTGTCCGCCACACAATCACTCCTTTCAAGAGACCTGGATCAGTAGCCACACGAACACCGCCCACAGGCCGGCCACCACGAGCAGTACGAGGCATCCCCAGAAGATGGCCGGGCCGCTGACGGCGGCGGCCTCCTTGTCGGCCTTCGCCTGCTCCTCGTCTGCTTCACGGTGCGCCTGCTCGTTGCAGAGGTGGCAGCCGGGTTCGTGCTGGTGGGGTATGTGATCGCTCATCGCAGCTGGTTCCCTCTCGGGAAAGGGGCAGAGGTATGCCCCGCTCGCAGGTGCCGAATGCCGTCGGATGGTTCCTGCGAGCGGGGCGGCCCCGCCTGCACCGCCGGGGGTAGGTCCGTGACGACCAGGCGGCACAATCGGGGAGTGTGAGGGCCGGGGACCGTCCTGTCGGCGTAGGAGAGAACGGCCCCCGGCAGCGCAGGCCCGGGAAGCCCACTCCCGGGGTGTTGCGCTCATCCCGCCGTCGGAGCTGGACTTCCGTCGGGCGGGGGCTTGGGGGCATCGGGGCACACGCAGCGGGCGTGGGTCTCCGAGTGGCAGTTGTCGCACGGCGCCGTGTGAATGCGATAGATGTACACGACCGTCTTGCTCTCGTACTTGCACCACGATGAGTTCATGCGCAGCTCCTGCGGCGTTCCGGATGTCATGGCTGCCTGCCGCAGTAGCAGGGACCGGGATCGTCCGGAATGCAGCGGCGGCAGTGACGGCAGACGACTGAAGCGACCTGTTTCATGACCGGCCCCTTTCTCGGCGCCACACGCGATTCGTGCACGTCGGCCGCCACGTCAAGCCCACTTTGAGCCGTGATCGTAAGCAGCTGCGACGAGACAGACGCGGCTGATTTCACTTCCCCCACATTCTTTGACTCAAAGTCAGCCCACTGGCCGAAAGTACTGTTCACGGCAGTACCCCGCTGATGTGTGCCAGTGCCCGCGCCACACGCGCACTGGCCTGTGTGTGCCAGGCGAACTCCGCATCGGACATGTGGATCGGACCCGACCGGGCCAGGCTGTTCGCCTCCATCAACAGGGCACGGTTTTCCAGACGCTGGCGTCCGTCCAGCTGCTCGCCCAGGGCTTTCAGATCGGCGAGCAGGCGCATAGCCCTCGGGGTGACCTGGGCCCGGTCGGGGACACTGAGGCGCACGGCCAACACCCAGTCGATGTCACGCCGCAACTGCTCGACATCAAGGTCTGTACTCGTCTGCTCGTCGCTCACGATGCTCACCGCGGTTGCCCCTCTACGCCGTCCCTTGGTGGAGACACGACCTTAAAGGCGTACGGATACGGCGACAGGTACAGCCGCTACCCCCTCACCGAGGGGTACAGACTGGACCTGTCGTGACCTCATGCGGCGAGCGGGGCGCCGATCTTCTGCCGCAGATAGCGGGCATCCGCACGCAGCAACTTCGGGCCCCGCGTCTCCAGCTCACCGACGATGCCCCGAGTGAACAGGTTGTAGCGGATGGTCTCCGGCGACTCTTCGTGCGCCATCTTCAGCAGGGACACGGCCGCTACATCGTTCTTCGCCAGATGGTGAGCGCGTGCGGCCTCGATGAGATGGAAGCTGCGGCGGGTCGCCGACGGGATCGTCTCGACGTCCACTTCGGTTGCCGCGACGGCCGGGCCGGACTGCACGAGATCCGTGTTCATCGTGATCGCGTACGCATCCACCGTCCCCCGGCCGAAGATCAGCCACGGATGCGTGTACCCGGACCCCAGCTTTTTCGCAGCGTCGTCGGCCTGGTCCCAGAACCGTTCCGCGTCTCCCTTACGACCCACCTTCGCGAACGACAGAGCTCCGGCGAGATGCAGCAGACCCCACAACGCCTGTTCCTCCGGCGAGCGGTCCCGGTCGAGAAGACCGGCCGCTTTCATCGCCAGGTCCACGCGGGCCTCATGGCGTTCGCCGGCATCCCGGAAAACATGGTTCATGTACCAGGCCGCTGCTGCGATGGCGCGTGGACTGTCAGCATCCTGGGCGGCTGCCATGGCCCGATCGCCGGTGAGCATCACCAGTTCCGGCACCGGCTGGAACGACAGGTACAGCTGAGTGAGATGGTAGGTCTGGGCGAGCTGGACCAGCACCTTGCGACGCTCGATGCCGTCGAGGACGTGGGAGGCGTGCTGCAGGTCCGCCAACAGGTCGGGCAGCAGCATCGAAATCCGTGTGCGGTGATCGTAGGGGCCGTGCCACAACTTCCACGCCTCATGTACCCGGGACGTGAGCTCAGCGACCGTGGGCGGCGCCGTGTCGGGCGGGGTGAGGGTGAACGTGGTCAACGCTTCACGGACAACGGGCAAAGCTTGGTGGGCGGCCTTGGTGTACGTGGAGGCAGACAATCGTTCATCTCCCGTGAGCTCCGCCAGATCGGACACGTTCAACACGTCTGCCAGCGACAACAGCATGGGCAGGCGCGGAACGCCGAGACGGCCGTTCTCGATTCCCTTGACCCACTCGGAGCTGCGTCCGACCAGGCCGCCGAGGACGGGACGAGTCATGCCGCGGATTTCACGCGCACGGCGAACGCGGTCCCCAAATGTGCGAGGGGGGTTCGGAGGTTCATGCTGCTCGGGCATACTGGCTCCTGTTCTGACCTAGACACTCAGAACGGTACAGCGGGCCTTAACTCCGGGTCATCGCTTCGCACTTCGCCTCCTGAACGCAGTCAGGAGGCGAAGTCGTTTTCTACTGCTGTCGGGTGGGCCAGTGCCAGGTACCCGGCTCGAACTTCGGCCCCCGGTCAGGGGTGTCCGTGCAGTGCACCCACGTATCGGGGCGGCCTGGCCGGCTGGTGCCCTGATGCTCCGATACGGCCTCGGTGTGCTGGCCGGTCATGGTCTTGATGAACAACACCTGTTGCGCGTCGGATGGGTCGTGGCTGCCGATTTCGACGGCCACGACCTCAGCGGCCCGGCACGTCGGCGGATACACGCCGTCCGCCGATCCTCGAGATACGTAGTGGACATCCGAGCCGATGTAAACGGGGCGGGGCGGGAGTGGCCCGGGGTTGTCGTTCACTGGGGGCCTTTCATTCGGGGGTGTTGTCGGACACGTTGGTCATGTCCTCGGCGTACAGGTCGGATTGGGTGGACTGGGCTGCGCTCCACCGGTTGTGGCGGATCTCCACGGCGGGGGATTTCACGGCGTGGATGACGTTCGTGCCCCAGTTGCCGGCGGAGTGGTTGTCGAGGATGCGGATGTTGGTGGCGGTCAGGGTGATCGGTACCGGGTCGACGACAGGCTGAGTGCCTGTCGGATCGGGCGCGTACCGGGAGTAGGGCTGGTTGATGGAGATGGCCGCGTACTGGCATCCGGTGCGCCCGGTGTCCTGCAGCGTGTTCTTCTCGATGAGGACGTTGTTGACGGTGTTGAACGCGGCCTTCGTGCCCAGGGAGTGGACGAGGATGCATCCCTTGGTGCCGTCGTCCAGCGTCCCGACCTTGGGGTGATCGTGGCTGGACGCGAACTGGTTGCCCCGGATGATCACGCCGTCGCAGTGCATGATCCGTACCGCGGCGCCGAGGTAGTCGGTGACCGTGTTGCCCTCGATCAGGATGCTTGTGTGCCGGGGAGTAGCGGCGGGGTAGGTGTGGGCGCCGACGAATACCCCGTACGGGCCTGCGGTGTTGGACGGGCCGACCCAGCAGTCCCTGACCTTGAGGCCCGTGGTGGGGGTGCCGTCGGCGGCCCCACCAGCTCCGGAGCCCTTGAAGCTGTGGTCGATCTGGATCGCTTCGACGTAGGGCCAGCCTTCGTTACGCCAGTGCGTTCCGGGCGCCCAGGGGAAGTCGTGGGTCTCGTCGCCTGGGATGTAGCCCTCGAAGCGGCATTTTTCGACGAGAACATTTTTGTTGCCGGTGGAGTCGATGACGTGGTTTTCGAACTGGTTGAGAAATCGGACGTTGCGGAACGTTCCGGAGGCGGCGTGGGACAATGTGACCATGGTGTAGCCCCAGTTATGGGCTGCGGCCACGGCCCCGTTGCCGTCGAACGTGCCTCCCTCAATGACCCAGCCGGAGTCGCCGTCGTAGCCGCCGAAGGTGTCGTTCTTGTCGAAGTTCGCGACGACCATGTAATGCCCTTGGCGGCGGATCACCGCGCCGTCGTCGAGGAGCATGTGCACCCCGGTACGGATCTTGAACATTGGTGTCCTGCCGCTGCCAGGCTGGTCCTTGACGCAGTACACGCCGTCCGGGACACGGACCTTGCCCCGGCCCTGGGCGTGGACGGTATCGATCGCCTTCTGGATGGCGCGCGAGTTGGCCTCAGCGACCGCGTCCGTGACGGTGTCGCCCGCAGTGGCGCCGACGTCGTTGATCCACACGTCCTGATCGGAGTCCGCCTCATTGTCGGACACGTTCGTCATGTCGTCCGAGACGATGGAGTCGCCGGAAAGGACCGACTGCCGCCACCGGTTGTGCCGGATCTCCACGCCCGGAACGTGCGCCGACGAGATGACCGCAGTGCCCTGGTGGCGGGCCACATGGTTGGACATGACGTGCACGTTCCGGCACGTCTGGCCGACCAGGAACAGGCGCACGCTGCCGTCGGCGTTGTAGTGCCGCCACGGCTCATTGATGCTGATGGCCGCGTACTGGCAGTTGGGGTTGCCGCTGTCCTGGATGCGGTTTTTCTCGATCCGAATGTTGCTGGTGGGATGGGATTCCCAGCCGGTGAAGTACGGAGAGTGCACGATGATCGCGCCCTTGCTGCCCTCATCGATCCGCCCCAGCTTCGGGTGATCGTGGCTGGATGCGAGCACGTTGTTGCGGATCAACGCACCGTCCACACCGATGAGTCGCACACCCGCGCCGAGGTAGTCGGCGACCGTGTTGTTCTCCACCGTCACGTTGCGGTAGGTGGGCCCGTCCTTGATGCCGGCCGCGTGCCCGCCGACGAACACGGGCCACGGGCCTTGGGTGTCTGAGGGGCCCGTCCAGCAGTCGCGGACGGTCAGTCCGTCGGTGGGGGTGCCGTCGTGCGCACCGCCTGCGCCTCCGGCCTTCAAGGCGCGGTCGATTTGGATGGCTTCGATGTAGGGCCAGCCGTGCGTGCCCCACACGGTGCCCGCCCACTCGCCCGAAGTGGCCTCGTTGGGCGGCAGGTAGCCCTCGAAGCGGCAGTCTTCGACGAGTAGGTCTTTGTTGCCGGTGGAGTCGACGGCATGGTTGCCGTACACGTTCAGGAAGCGGACGCCGCGGATCGTGCCGCCGCGTGAGTGGGAGAGTTCGAAGGTGGGGGAGTTCCAGTTCTTGGCCTTCATCATCGAACCGTTGGCGTCGATGGTTCCGCCCTCGATCGTCCAGTACGAGGGCCCGTCATACCCGCCGAAGGTGTCGGTGGGCCCGAAGGTGACGACCATGGGGTACGGGGTGAATGCCCGCTGAATGACCGCGTCGTCGTCGAGGAGCAGGTGGACGCCCGTCTTCATGACCAGCATCGGCGTGCCGTACGTGCCGCCGCGTGAGGCGATGGCGAAGTTCCCGGCCGGGACCCGCACCGCGCCTTGGCCGCGTGCGGCGATTGTGTCGATGGCCTTCTGGATCGCGGCCGTGTTCGCCTGCGCGATCTCTAGCGTCGGCTGGTGGGTGTCGACAGCCCCGAAGTCGGTGATCCACACATCGTGATCGGGCAGGGGCGGTGTCACCCGGGATGCGTACTCGTCCTGCAGCGGATACGGCACCAAAGTGTGGCCGACGGCCTTGCCTTCCATCTGCGCCACGGTGTGCGTCGCCGCGCCCTCGGCGTTGCGGTAGCGGAACTCGAAGTGCACCGTCCGCGACCGGCCCGGCGGGATCCACATCGAGGCGTCCACCGTGCGGGTCTTGCGCCAGTCGAAACCGCCCGACCACACCGTCTGCGTCTCGTCCCAGCCGGGTACCGGCTCGTCGTCGTACCAGAAGCGGGTGTGGAAGACGGCGACGCCGTATTGGGGGATGTGGGCGTGGACGCGGAACATGAGCAGGATTTCGGCGCGCATCGGCGCACACGAAGGGTTGTTGACCACGATCGGCTTGAATGTCGCGGTGCGGTGCGCTTTCGGTTTGACGTAGCCCCAGCCGCCTGCGGATTCCCAGTCCTGGTCGATGACGCCCATATCCCCGGGGGGCAGCCACAAGCCGTGCGGGTCGGCCATCAGCCCGTTGTCCTCGACCAGCTCGCCCGGATACGGCCACACTCCGGGGGCGGGGGCACGCAGCTGGAAATCGGCTGTCTCGTTGATCGTGAACGTGTTGGAGACACAGAGCTGGATCTGTGCGTTGTCCATCTGCGCCATGTTCAGGCCGCCTGGGGGAAGGGGACGAAAGCGATGCCGCACGGCCGCATCTCGATCGCCTGGATCCGTTGGATCACGTTGCCCTCCGCGTTCCTGTAGCGGAGGGCGGAGTGGATGGTGCGGGTCTGGCCGGGTTCCGCCCACGTGGAGCCGTCCACGATGAACGATTCACGCCACGTGAACCCGCCTGAGTAGGCGGTCGCGTACTCCTGCCAGGGCGTAGCGGCCTGCGTGTCGAACCAGACTTTCGCGTCGATCGCACCCACGTTGCCGACGCCCTTACCGCCGTACATGGTCACGTAACTGCGCATGTGGAGGAGCAGGTGGACGCGCATGCGGGCCCCGGACCGGTTCGTCACAGCGATGTCGTCGAAGGGGTACTCGGCAATCCCCTTCGGGGGGACCTCGACAACAGCCTGGTTGGCCTTCTCGTAGTTGTCAGGATTACGGCGGATCGCATACCGGTCCTGCGGCGGCGCCCACACCCCCAACGTGGGATCTTCGTACAGGCCGTTGAAGTCCCGGATAGGCGCGTCGTACGGCCAGGCGCCGGGGCGGGGCTGACGCAGCTGCAGAATGCCTTGGTTGTCGGTGCCGAACGCGGGACCGGTACAGATCCGCTGCCCCGCCATCACTGACCGCCCTCGACGGCTTCGACGTCGGACACGTCCTGGTCCTCGACGTCGCCCTGTTCCATGTCCCACGGCGCCGGGGGTTCGACAGAGATCATGGGCCTGGCCATCGCCGCCGCCGTACGGGCCGGGGAGGATCCCTGGCCGGTGGGCGGGGGCTGGCCCAGGAACCCGATCGCCGTCGTCCGGAACGTCAGGTCGACCGTCGAGTCGGGGCCCGGGTTCCAGTCGTATTTCCACCGGACCCAGAACCCCACCGCTCGGTTGAGGGCCCGTGTCTGGCCGGGCGGGATAGTGATGGTGAAGGGGAGGCAGCCGTGGAAGAACACGGCCCCGTAGTACTGGACGTCAGCGCCGGTCAGGCGCGGCCAGTTCGACCCGGCAGATGGCGGCGGGTTCTCGTCCACCCAGAACATGGGCTCGGCCCATCCGCCGAGCTTCAACCCGCGGGCAATGCCGTTCGCCGCACAGTTGCCGACGACCACCAGTTCACTGGTCGTCGACGGGTTATGGATGTTCCACGGATAGTTGGGGCCCAGCCAGTACCGTTTGTCGCCCACCGCGTAGGCGCCCTCGATGTTGATGAACTCCCAGTCCGGGGCGGAGCGGGCAGGGCTCATGGGCCGCATCTGGTAGTCCCACGACCACACACCCCCGCCGTCATCGACGTGCGTGCCGTTCGCGGCGTTCAACGGCTGCTTGCCCGGCCACACCGCCTGAGTCGGACCCTTCACGTCAAGGACGCCGTCCTTGTAGGTCAGCGACTTGCCGTAGCAGTTCATGGAAACCATCAGGAAGTGAGCCCTTCGAGGATGTGGGCGGCGAACATGACGGTCCAGTCGATGGTGATCGTCGCCCCGCTGGTGTTGGACACGTAGCAGGTCACGACCTCGTTGGAGAACGATCCGCCCGGCGGCACTTCCAACTGCACCGGTACATACGCCGCAAGGACACCGACCAGTCCTTCGTTCGCCGAAGCGAGGGCGATCGGATCCGTTGTCGGATGGCCTGCCACGGACATGCGCAGCTCCGTCGTCCCCGACCAGGCAGTTGCGCCGGTCACCGTGTAGGGGATGACCGCGGACCAGCCGCCCGACACGACGGCCGGACGCGTACCCGGGTTCCGCCACACCTGAGCGGGAATCTTCGGCCCCAGATCGTGAGCCCCACCCGTGGGGATGTCGACCGGCCCCGACAGATCGGCCGCATGCTGGATGTACGACATGCCGTAGACGGTGGCCGGCAGATCGACGAACAGGCCGTCCTGGTCGTACTTGAGGCCGTTGCCCTCGGCGAGGGGGATGCCGGGGTAGGGCCATTTGCGTTGCTGGGCGCTGACTTTCAGATCGCCCTCATTGGTGACCGCGAACAGGTCCGGGTTGTACGAGACTTCGTCGGCCATGACTTCACCCGCCCTTGACGGTGACAGCGGTCAAGGACAAGACACGGCGGGCCTGCTTGATGGCCCACGGCCCGGATGCCTTCGAGTCGGCCCACACCCGGCCGTACACGGTGACCTTCCCGGTCGGTGGGACGGTCGTGCGGAACGGCAGCGTGAACGATGTTTCCCACCACTCGGTGATCCCCGTACACGTATCCACGACCGGCCCCGTCGTCGGAACGCTGCTCTCTTGGATGGCGGCGCGGGCAAGGATCTGCCCCCACGAGTCGATATCGCCTTGGCGCTGCATCTGCAGGTGCACCCAGTAGGTGCCGGACACCAGCAGTGTTCCGGCGTGAGAGTTCGTGAAGCTCAACTGTGTGGCGCCGTAGGCGATCGACTTACCGGCCGCGAGGGTGCCGGTGCTGGTGGTGTCGGTCTTCTGCCCGTGCGCGGTCACCGCTGCCGGTGCCGCCCACAACCCTAGGTCGGGGTCGAGGTAGACGCCGACCTGAGCGGGCGGATGCGGCGGCCGGACGCCGTCACCAATCCGCACGTCCAGCTCGTTCTCGGTACCCACCCCGAGCATGGGCTGCAGGCACTTGTCGGGGATGATCGGGACGCCCATCAGGGAAGGTCTCCGAGGCGCACCATGTGGAAGTAGCCGCCGTTCTCGATGATGCCGTTCTGCGCGTACTGGACAGAGACCTTCTGCCCGGCGGCGATCTTCTCGGCGGCGGTGACGTTGTTCATCAGCATGGAACCGGTGTTGTTCAGCCGGACGCCACCCCAGGTGTTAGAGGTACCGCCGATGCGCAGATACGAGGAGCCCACCCGGTTGTCCCGGACCGTGGCAGTGGTCATCATCTGGTAGACGCCAGCCTCGACAACGGTGATGGCGTCGGCGCCGACGGTGAACCCGGATGTTCCTGCGATCTTGGTGAGCGGCAGCGTCACCCACGCGGAGCCGGTCTCCGGGCCGGTCCCCAGCTTGCACGCAACATACTTCGTCGTCTCGGCCTGCTTCTGGCCGAAGAGCACTTCGAGCTTGTCGGCCAACTGCTTCCAGTACGGCACCCAGTTGGTCTTCGGGTCATCGCCCGTCAGATACGGGATCTTGAGCGTGGGGGTTTCCTTCACGGCTTGCTCCAGTTCTCAACAACATCGTGGACAGTGGCACCGGACGCGCCGGTGATCGCGGCCTCAACGGTTGCCCCGGCCGCGCCCGTGATCGCCTCACCGATCCGCTTGTCCCGCTTGCTCGTGTCGTCGGGGGCCGTAGCGATCCCGTTGAACACCACCCGGCAGTAATCCAGGCCCAACGGGACGTACAGGTCGTTGCAGACCTGCGGGTTCAGGTACAGGCGCAGCGTTTCCCCGCCGTTCAGCCACTCCGTCACCGGCCAGCACATGGCGCCCGCCCACACCGTGGGAACGCCGATCGAACCCGGCCGCCACCGCGACACCAGCGCGGGCCGCGTGAACGGGTACAGGGCCGGATCCGCGTGCATACGGATCTCGCCCTGCGTCTTCGGTACCGTCGCCGACCACGACAGGGACCATGTTCCCGACACCATGAACGGCCGGGACGCGGACGGATTCTTGACCGTCACCGTGGGGGCTGGGACCGTCCACCAGCCGCCGGCATCGACCCTCGGCCCGGACGCCGTCGATTGCGAGCCGGTGACGCTGGTGATGCCACCGGCCGGCTCGGCGGCAACGCGCAAGCCCAGCGGGTCGCGGTACAGGCCCGACGGCGTTCCCGGCGAACGCACGGCCTTGACGGGACCGGCGAGGCCGAGGAGACGGCCCTGGGCCAGCGTGAAATCGTTCGAGATACAGCCACGCATCGGTATGCATCCCTCCTATCGGGCTTCTGCGGTCGCTGGGGTGAGGGTCCATGTGGCGCCGTCGAGGTCCACCCAGTTCGGGTAGCGTGATTCGTCCTGGACGACGGAGACGGTTTGGACGAAGGGCTTGGTGGAGGGGCGGTCGAAGCCGTGGGAGTGGTCGCCGCCGCTGATGCTGTGACCATGGCCGATCGTGTGGGTGTGAGCCGGTAGCTCAGGTGCAGCTGTGCTGCCGCTGTTACCGGGGTTGGCGCCTCCCAGGTTGTGGCTGTGACCCCTAGATGTGGTGTCGCCTCGCGTCCACACGTCCTCCTTGCCGACCTTCGTATTCAGGGCCGGTTGGGAGTAGCAGAAGATCCGCCCGTCCGGCTCCACATCAATACGGGTAGTCGGGGGTCGGTTGGGCCAGGCTTGGCAGGCGACCGCGAACCGCACCCGCTGTTCGGGCCGGTACTCCTCCGGCACCACAGCCAACGGCGTCTTACCGGTGTGCCAGCCAGGAGCGTTGATGGGCTCGCAATGCCCGGACAACCACACCCGGTTGCCCACCTTCGTGATGGAGCCCATGCCGCGTGCCAGGTGGAAGTCGACCACGGTCGGCGTGACCGCCGCGAACAGTTCCTTGATCTGGTCGGTGGTCACCAACGGGGGGAACAGCTGGTGCTTCTTCCCGTCGGCGGTCTCCAAGTTGACGACGCCGGGGTTGTTTTCGTCCGTGGTGATGATGAACCCGCCACCCAGGACTGCGGTATCCGGATTCTCGAGACTGTCCAACCGCTCCTGTAGCTCTTTGAGGCGGTCGGGGAGGGCGAGTTCGTCGGGGGTTCCGGCTAGGGATTCGGCGCGTGCCACCGCTGGTCCTCCTCGTCCTGGGCGTCGTTGTCGGCTGCGGCGGTCTCGTCGGTGGGGTCCTCGACGTTCACCGATACTGGCTCCGCGGTGATCTCCACCCGTTCCCCGTTCTCGTCGAAGGTGACCACCACATCGGTCAGGCGTAGCGGGGTGAGGGCGGGGCGGATCCACGTCTCATCCAGATACAGGGCGATCCGCGCCCCGGGGATCAACTCGTCCATGGCGACGGGGGATCGGGCATGCAGCCGCTGCCCGGACATGCGCAGATAGTGCGGGTGCCGGCCGCGGGCCAGGCCCCGTTGTGCGGTGAGGGTGACTTCGTCGATGAGGCGGGTGCCGGACATGGATTTGAGCTGCCAGACGAGTCCGCGCCAGCCGGTTTCGGTTCCTCCGACGGTGGCGACGTTTGCCGGGGTGGAGGCGTTCACGGTGCGGCCGTCTGGCTTGGGTGTGACGTAGGTGTATTCGTGCTCGAAGTCCCGGTCATCCGGGGGGATTTCGGGGAGCTTGTCCTCTACCGCCGAGGCAACTCCCTGCAACCCTTGAGCTTTCGCGGTGTACATGGTGGCGGCGGTGTAGCCGTCGCGTTCCAGGACGAGGCCGCTGCTGCTGTCGCTGCCGGTGAAGTCTTCTTCGGTCAAACGCAGGACGCGGCCGAGTACGGAGTGTTGTTCGGGGCCGATGAGGATGGTGCGGGCCACGGTGGTGAGGTCGATGTGGTGCTGTGCGAGGGAGTGGACGCCGTCCCACGCGTACTCACACCACGCCTGACCCCGGCGTGTGGCGGGGATGCCGGCGGGGGTGGGCTTGATGAATGCCAACGCGGCGGGGTCGTCGAGGGCGTAGGCCTCGTGCATGAGCCATACCGCGAGGTCGGTGGCGTCGAGTGCTGATGCGCCGGTGTAGCGGTAGTCGAGGGGTACGGGGCGGACTTTCAGCCAGGCCAGCATGTCGTCTGCGGTGAGTTTCAGGCTGGTGCGGGTTTCCTGGTAGTCGACGAGTGGCCCGCACCAGACGGGCTGGTCCTCATCTCCCCGGTACAGGGTGATCTCGTACGCCCATTCCGGGTTGACGACGGTCGCCGGATCCAGTGCCTTTCGTAGTGGGCCGCAGACCGGTTTCGTGAGCAGGATTTCGCAGCGGGAGATGTCGTCGAGGGTGCGCGTCCACTTGATGACGGCCGGATCGGCGATGACGGCCGCGACCCCAGCAGCGGGGCCGCCCCGGTAGTGCAGGACGACCGTGTATGTGTCTGGGCATCCGAGAGCGCGGGGCATCAGGCGGCCTCCCAGATCGCCGAGGCCGACACATCAACGATGGCGGTCACGGCCTCGGGGTCGACGATCGAACCCCGGTCGGCGACCGCGACCACACACCACGCTTCAGCCGCACTGAAGGTGGGCAACTCGCGGATGGGGCGTCCGGCGTCGTTGTAGACCGGCACGTTCTCGTCCACGGAGCCGTCCGCGCAGGTCTTGGTGATGCAGCCCGCCCGCCCGTCCATGACCAGGGTGGTTCCGGCGCCGAGGTAGGGGACGCCGAACGTGGCGGCCAGATCACACTCGTCGAGTGTTTCCGGCGTGCAGGTGGCGCCGGGCTTGGACCGGTAGATACGGATGGACAGTTTCCGTGCCGGTTTCGCTCCGGTGGTGATGGTGATCGTCGGGGCGAAGCGGGTGTGTGTCGACATGACCGGCGTGGCCTTGCCGGTGGTGGCGTAGGCGGGGGTGAGGGTGGCGATGCAGGCGGCCGGATCCGTCGGCACGGGCAGCATCGGCGGCGCCGTATGCACCGGGGCGGACGGGTCCGGGTCACACGATGCGCCCGGCAGAGGGGATGGCGGGACGGCGAGGAGTTCGGCCTTCCCTACCGGCTGCCAGTCCGGCACTTTCGCGCGCAGGATGACTTCCGGCATCGCATACACGGCCCCCGCCGGAGCCGTCCCGGACACGGTGCCCGTGCCAGGCTGACCGGTGGCGGATCCGACGTTGTTGCCGTCGGCGTCCTTGAACATGATCTGCGCGATCGCATCCGGGGCTTTCCCCAACTCCGAATGGAAGTCGACGGCATGTCCGGGGCGTACGGGCCATCCGGGCATCGTGGGGTGCTTCCACTGCACGACCGCCCCAGCTGATGCCCCGACCACGCCGATGCGGCCTTCCCGGATGGCCATCTTCGCCGGGTTGGGGATGGCAGCCACCCTGAAGCGCCCGATCCGGGCGGCCCCGTCCGTCGCAGTCGACTGGTACAGCACATACGACAACAGGCCGATGGTGCGCACGTTCTTGTGCATCTGGCCAGGACTGTTCGGATCCGCCGACGGCCCACTGGTGCCCTGCTCCGCCCAGCCCCGCAGATAGCCGGTGAACTTGCGGTACTCCGAGGACGCATCGAGCCTCCCCGAGGCCGCGCAGTAGTGCTGACGCGAATAGGCGTTCTGACCGACCGTGTTACACCAGTCGCCCTTCTCGTCATGTCCGGCCAGCCCAGTGTGGAAGACGTTGTCCCGGTCGGACGGCTTCACCGACGTCTTCAGCCACGCTTCTACCTTGTAGAGGGCTTTTCCGTCGTAGGCGACTTTCGTCTTCGACTCGGCGACCGCCCACGCCTTCCACTCCAGAGCCGTCCCGGCCGGGGCGCGCCCATCATCAACCCGTTCCGGTACAGGCCCGTACGCGGCCGTCCACCGCTCCGGGTCCGACATGTCATCGTCAATGAGGGTGCGCTCCGCCAAATACAGGTCCCAGCCCAAAGTGGTGGTGCCGGTACCGGTCGACTGATCAGGCCCCAGCACATTGGACCGGCTCGTGTTGCACGACGCGGCAATCGTGCACATCCCGGAGTCGGCCGGGGTCCACTGCACGCACTCGTCCATCACCGAAATCGTGCAGTCAATCGGATTGCCGGTCACCCCCGGCTGATGCGCCACCCACCCCTGACACGGCCACCTGGTCGGCGTCACAAACCCCATCTGGTCGGCGAGGGTGACGGGTTCGGCGTACAGCCACGGACGCCCGGCCACCAGAACGATCTCGAACTCGGCGGTGACAGGCCTGCCGCTGCCCTCACATGCTCCGGTGGACAGATACCGATACTCCGGACTGCTAGGCCAGTCCAGCAGCCCCACGTCATACAGGGTCAGATACGCACGCCGCTGCTCCTGCGCTGAAGCCGAGGGGTCGGGGCAATAGGCGAGGATGCGGGCAGTGGAACCGGCGCATCCCCCGCAACTGGTGTCCGGGTTGCGGTCGCTGTTGCTCATCTGCCAGGCCAGCCACGACATGCCGTACGACATGCCGGCATCGGATGCGGCCAGGGCCCGCAGCTTCAGTCCGATTTCCCGCTCACCGATGCGCAACGGGCCGAGCGCACTCCCGGCGTGAGCGAGTCTGGTCACGGACCGCTCGAAGGGGGCACGGTCGATGCCCGTCATCTCCAGACACCAAAACCCGAGGAACTCTTTGGATGCGGGGACTGCCTTGTCCCACCATGGTGGGTCGGCGAGCATGTCGCTGCCGGGGGCGGGGCACGGAGCGCATTTCCAGAATCCGCCGATGCCGGCTTGCTTCGCCAGCCGTTTGGCCATGGCGTTGTCGACGATGGGTACGCCGCCAAGTGCCAGGTATCCGGGATACATACGGCGGCTCCCTTTAGATGGCTCGGGCGAGGCGGGCGACGGCGGCCATGGCGACTGCTTCGGGATCGCGGGCCGGGGTGTGGATGTGGATACCGCCCACATCGATACGTGTGCCAGTCCGAGGGTTCATCTGGCCTGCTTCCTTGGTGAGGCCGGACTGTTCCATCAGTTCCTGGCGTCTGGAGCGCTTGGAGGCGGAGAGCGGAATGACGACTTCGGGCCCGGCTTCGCCGATGAGGGCGTAGGTAGGGCCGGTAACGATCGCGCCGCGTGCGAGTCCGGGAATGAAGCTCCGGAGGGCGGAGGGGATGAGGTTCTTCACGCCGTCGATCAGTGAGCGGGCGGCTTGACCGGCGATGCTGGCGAGCTGTCCGGGGAGCTGCTTGACCTTGTCGACGATCCAGGTGATGGCGGAGGTTACGGTGCGTTTCGCTGCGTCCCAGGCGCGGGTCATCAGCCCCGACAAGGCGCTTCCCAGGCCGGACAGAGCACCGGTGATCATGGTGGGCAGGCGCTTGACGAAATTGACGATCTCGGTGACCTTCGACGAAACCACCGTGTAGCCGATCTGCCAGGCCGAGCGCAGGAGGCTGCCGATCATGCTGCCCAGCGACGACAGAATCTGCGACATGCGGGAGGGCAGCTTGCTGACGAAGTCGACGACCATCGACACCCCGGCCGATACCGCGCTGACGGCCAACTGCCACGCGGACTGCATCAGCTGCCACAACAGCGGGCCCAGTGACATCAGCACCTGGCCGATCATTCCCGGCAGCTGCCCCATGACCTGCATCATCGACGTGATCAACGCCCAGGCGGCCTGGCCGCCGGCCTGCATCAGCTGGATCGGAAGCGACGCGAATGCCATCACGATTTTCATGAGGATTTCGCCCCAACTGAACGTTGAGACGGCCTCCTTCACGCCGTCGCCGACGGCCTTACCGGCGCTGCTTCCGGCGTTCTTGGCTTCGGGGCTCTCCGTGTCTGACTTGAAGAGGCTCCCGATCCACTCGGGGATTTTCTCGATGAACTCGACGAGCTTCGCCTGCAGGGAATCGGCCCAGCCGTTGACGATGTTGGGGATCTCGTTGGCCCACTCGCTCATCTTGCGGGTGAGGGCATCGGTCCAGCCCTTGACGATGTCGGGCAGCTTGTCCGTCCACTCGACGAGCTTGTCTGTCGCGGACTGCATCCATTCGGTGATCTTCTCGGCGATCTTCGGTGCTGCCTGACTGATCGCGTCGGCGGCGGACTGCGCCCACCTTGCGATCACCCCGGGCACCTTCGACACGAACTCCGCGAGCCGTACTGCCGCTTGCTCCACCCAGTCCTGTACGGCGGCGCCGATCTCCATGGCCTTGCCTGCCGCTGCTGCGGTGATGGACCCCACCCAGCTGGTGACCAGGCCGGGGGCGCGGACGGTGAACTTCGCCAGCTCTGTGACGGCGCCGGGAATCCATGCGGCCACGGCCGAAGCGATCCCGGCGGCCTTGCCGCGGATGGTGCGGGCCGCCTCGATCTCCCACATGGCGACCGCGACGGCGATGTCCATGGCCTTGTCGCGCAGCCAGCGGGCGGCCTGCGGTGCCCAGTCGGCGACCGCCCTGCCGATGTCGACAGCCGCTTCGCCCAGGCGTCTGGTGGCGGTGAGGACCCATTCCCACACAGCGGATGCGATCCTCGGCGCAGCTTCCTTGATCGCAGACCAGGCGGTTGTAGCCCAGCCGGCGATGATGCCGGGCAGGGCGGTGACGAAGCCGCGGAGCCTCGCCCACCCCGCCGCAGTCCACTCGCCGATCAGGGAGCCGAACTGTGCGGCGTATCCGCCGATGGCCTTCAGGCCGTCCCAGATCCAGCCCGGCAGTTTCCTCGCCAACCCTGCGATGGCCTGGAAGGCTTTGGCGGTCTGCGCCTTCAGCTTGTCCCAGTTGCCGGTCACGATGGAGATCAGAATGCCGAGGGGGCCGAGGATCACGGAGACCACCAGCGGCCAGTTCTCCACGATCCAGTCGAAGGCGGCCTTCAGACCGGACCAGATTGCCCGGCCGATCGACGCGAAAGCCGAACCTACGGACTTTGCCACTGAAACGATCTTTGACCAGGCTGTCTGCAGCCATGTGGTGCGAGTCCACACAAAGTAGATCGCGACACCGATCGCGACGAGGAGCGCCCCGATCCCGGTCGAGATCAGCACGCCCTTGACGGTGATCCCCAGGGCGATGAACGCGGCCTTCAGGACCGCGATCGCAGACGCGATCTTCGCTGCGATGAGGATGACAGGGCCGAGTACGGCCGTGAACACCAGGAACCCGGATGCGGCTGCCTTGACCGGATCGGGCAGCCGGGTCATCCACCGCACGAACGTCGTCAGGCCGCCGACAACCTTCGTGAACGCAGACAGCAGCCCGGACTCGCCGATCGAGATGGCCAGACCTTCGGCCGCCGACTTCAGTGCGGTCATGCCGCCCTTGGCGCCCTGGTTCATGGTGTCGGCCATGCGTTTCGCGGAACCCTCGCTGTCGCGGGTCGCGTCGCGCATCCTGTTGATCGCGGGCAACCCCTGATCCAGGAGGGCCGCAAGCTGGGGGCCGCCCCGGGTTCCGAACATCTTCGTGGCCTGCGCGCCGGTGATTCCGGCCTTGGCCATGTCGTAGATGACGTCGATCATCGGGCGCATCTTCCCCGACGAGTCGGTCAGCGAGACACCGAGCTTGTCGAGCTGGGTCGTCACCTTCGCCGGGGCCGACTGCAGACCCAGCAGCACGTTCCTGAGGCTGGTTCCGGCCATAGAGCCTTGAATGCCCGCGTTGCCGAACAGGCCGATCAGGGCGGCCGTGTCGGAGAATTCCAGGCCCGCCTGTTTCGCGATGGGCCCGACATACTTGAACGATTCGCCGAGCATCGAAATGTCGACGTTGGCGTTCGACATGGTCTTGGCGAGCACGTCGTTGACGCGTCCGAGCTGTTCGGCCTTGAAGCCATAGCCGGTCATGATGTTCGACGTGATGTCGGCCGCCTGGCCGAGGTCCATCTGTGCGGCAGCAGCCAACTGCAGCGTGGACGGCATCGCGGCCATGATCTGGTTCGTCTTCAACCCGGCCATGCCCAAAAAGCCCATGGCGTCGGCGGCTTCAGACGCAGAGAACTTCGTAGTGGCGCCGAGCTGTTTGGCGAGGTTGTTGAGCTGAGTGAACTCGGGACCGGTGGCGTTGGTGACCGCCTTCACCCGGTTCATACCGGCCTCGAAGTTCGAGGACATCGCGATGATCCCGGCCGTCGCAACAGCCGCCGGGAGAGACAGGTTCCGGCTGATCGCAGATCCGGCCTTCGCCGCCGCCGAAGGCCCCTTGTTGATCTCGGTGGCCATGGCCGTGCCGACAGCAGACCAGCGCTGACGCACCGTCGACGCAGCCGTCCCGAGGGCGCTTGCGATCTGCGCGCCAGCAGTGCGGGCCGTCATGGTGGCCGTGTTCCATGCGCCGGAAAGGCCGGTCGCGATAGCGGTTCCGGCGTGGGTGAGGCCGGTGCGCATGGACGATCCGAAGCCCGTCGCCGCAGTGCGCCCGGCGGTAGCGGCACGGGTTGCGGTGTCCCGGCCGAGGCGGGACCCGAACGTCGTGGCCGCGGTCGTGGCCGCAGCTGTCATTCCGGCGCGGGTGGCCGTGTCGAAAGAGCGGGTAGCGGCGGTTCCGGCGGCGCGCATCTGTGCCTGCAGCTGGGGGCGCAGTCTTCGGGTGTCGGCCAGGATTTCCACGAACGCCGTCGCGAGCGCCACCGGGATTCTCCTTCCTGATCGTGGTCTAGGTGCGGGTCAGTGCTGCCATCTGGTTCATCGCGGCGCTGAAAGCTGCCTCTTCGGCCGGGTCCGGGACGGACAGGTCATCGAGTAGGTCTGTGCTGTCAGGCAGGGCGAGGGGAGCCCATACCTGGGATTCGAGCCGCGCGATGCCCTGCTCGGTCTTGCCGTCCTTGTCGGGCTCAACGGTGGCGCGCAGCAGATGCCACATGAGGGCCAGCACCCGCCGGACCGGCATGGTGAGGGGGTCGGTGCCACCGCACTCGGTGGCCACCCATGGGTCGAAGTGGAGCCACTGGGCGCGGATGCTTGCCGCGAGACGTACCGCCGCAGGCCAGGACAGTGCACACACGTGCTCCGCGAGAGCGAGGGTGATGGCGTGGACGTCGTCGAGGTCGAAGGCGTCGTCCACGTCGGCCAGGCGCAGACACCAGGTGTCGAACCCGTCCACCTTCTGGGCGATGGCCCACCAGTCGCTGGTGGAGAGCACGCCGATCCACCAGTCCGCCGGCTGTTCGGGCAGACCGTATGGTTCTGCGTCGACATCGATGGCGAGGAACCCGGTGTGCGGGGGCCATGCGGGTTCGGTGGGGGCAGCGTCATCGGGGGTGGTCACGCCTTCTTTGTGCGGCGCTGAGCGCGGTTGGGTCCGGGGGCTTCGGATCCCATGGCGGCGAAGGCGCGGTTGACGTCCGGGGACCAGGTTTCGATGAGCGTGTTGATGACCTTGGAGACGTCCTCGTAGTCGAGGTCGTCATCGAGGTCACGCAGGCGGCTTTCGAGCCACGCGGCATCGGCGCCGGAGAGGCATACGTCGCCGAACACGCCGAAGGCGTAGGCCTTTTCCGCGTCGGAGGAGCCTGGGGCCGCGCAGGTGGCCAGGCGCGCCCACATGGCCTTCTTGGGGCAGCGTGCGGTGACGGTGCGTCCGTCCCAGTCGAAGGTGATGGGGCTGGGGGTGTTCTTCTGGTCCTTCTTGGGGGTGGTGAAGGACAGCGGGGCGGTGGTGGTGTCGGTGGTGGGCATATGGGTTCCTCCCGGCTCGGCGGTCGCCTCAGGCAACGATTAACGGTTGCCTGAGGAAACGACTGGCCAGGGCGAAGCCGTCCGCAGCGCCCGCTCCAGGAACCTCACCGGCGGTGTTCCACGCACCTGCCGGGCATAGACGAACCCCTTGGAACCCTTCGGCTTGAACCGCAGAAACTGGGAACGCCGCGGCCGGATGGGGCCCCGGCCCGCATACACACCGGTCCCCTTCTCCTGATAGATCGCGTACGGAAGATCGGTGCCGATCCGCGCCGTGATCCGCCCCGGGACCGCGACCGTCGTCGACCGGATCGACGCCCGCAGACGGCCGTTGTTCACCGGAGCGTTCACCTTCGCCTGGGATTCCACGCGCTTCCCGGCAGTGCGTACCGCCGTCACAAGCGGCGAACCGGGCGCGGTCAGCAGCCGCCCCAGTTCCGCCTCGTTGATGACCACCCGGACCGGCATCAGACCTCCCGGATCTCTTCGACCAGGCCGAGTTCGAGCGCGGCCCGGTTCGCGAGCGTCAGTGGCCAGTTGGTGAGCACCGTGCCGACCGGCGGGGCGCCCGCGTACGGGATGCGGATACGGACGGTGACCCGGTCCACGGGCTTGGCCAACGGCATGGTCTGGTCAGGCATGGGGTACTCCTCGCACCAGCGGGGGCAGGATCAGATTCGCCTCACCCGTAGCGATCACCGTCAGCACGCCGCCCGCGCACCCGCCGGCCGGGCCCACGGGCCGCCATGCGTCGGCGCGGAGCTGGTATTCGCCGGGAAGGTCTTCGACGTTGCAGCAGAACACCGCCATGCGCAGCAGTTCCTCGTCCGCGAGGAAGTCGTAGGCCTCTTGTGAGAGGACGTCACACGGGGGTGCGGAGCCGTCTTCGGTGAGGGCAATGCAGCGGTGCACGCCGATTTCCATGACGACGTTCAGCGTGCCGGAGGGGCAGTTGTCCGCGGAGATGAGGCCCAGTCCGGTGCCGGAGGCGTCTTGGGGGGAGATGGACTGCACCCGTCCCCACAGGTGGCCGTCTTTGGACTGGTCGGGGCAGGGGCAGCCGCATCCGTCCATCGGCAGCAGATCGGCCTGATGGCGCAGGCAGCATTCGCAGACTTCGAACCCGGCCCTGGTGAACATGGTGCAGGCGCAGGTGACCAGGTGCGCGAGGATCCGGCCGATCCGAGAGAGCGGCCGGTCGGATTTCAGGGGTGGGGGCAGACCGGTCATCGCATCCACCTGCCGTATCCGGCACTCGGCCACGTTTCGACGCGTCCGGCGGGGGTGATGTCGGGGCTGTAGACGCCGGGCTTGCGCAGTTGCCGCTTCGGGTTGACGGCGGACAGCCACTGATCGACCCCCGAAATGCCGGTCTTGCCTTCGGCATAGAACTGGGCGGGGTCGATTTCCCAGGACACGCCGTCACGGGTGACCTGCGTGACGTTGAAGGGGATGTCGCACTTGCCCTTGGCGCAGGCCTTCGCCAGCTGCTGGGCGAGAATCCCCACCGCCCGCTGGCCGCCCGGCGGTACGGGCTCTCCGCGCAGGTAGATGACCGCCCATGTCCCGTACTCGGTATAGGACTTGGTGAGGTCCTGGCAGGTCGGCCACTCACGGCCGTCACAGCGCACCAGGGTCTGCTTGTCGTAGAGCCGGTACGCGGAGCCGTCGTCGGGAAGTTTGATGCCGTCGACCCACACGGCGGCAATCTCACCGGCCGGGCCCGGCAGCACGATTTTGGAGACGACGGCCGCACAGTCGCATGCGTCGCGGTCGCACTGCTGGCAGCGGAAGTTGAACCACTCACCGCCCACCAGCGCAGGGATCCAACCTGTCCCGGAACCCCAGTACCCGGTCCCGGGACAGGTGGAGCACGGGTTGCCGCAGCACCGCTTGCACGGACGCAGGGCAACCGCGCACTGGCCGAAGCGCCGCCCGGACAAGGCCCAGATGATCTCTACAGCGGTGGCGAGCGCACTGGCCCACACCTGCGGCAAAAACTCATCAGGTTTCGCGCATGTGGTGTCTGCGGTCCAGCCGCACCACTGGTTGTCCTCGTCCGGGACGATCGCCTCAGCCACAGCCGGTCAGCTGTCCGCCGTCTTGATTGGCGTCTTTGCCTTGACCGGGTCCCCGTCGCTGTAACCGCCTGCCCCGGACTTCGGGGTGACGGTGACGGTGTACTCGGTCTTGGCGGTAAGGCCGGTGAACTCGCCCTTGGGATGTTCGGTTGTGCCGGTCCACTTGTAGGTGCCGACCGGTGTAGTGGGCTCTGTCTTGGTGCCGCAGATGACCGTGTACCCGGCCGCGTCCGCCTTGGCGTGCTCGACCTTGGGCCACTTCACCGAAAGCTTTGTGGCTTCCGGCTCCGCGTCCTTCACGATCTGCGCCGCATCCGGGCCAGTCAGCTTGGTCAGCTTCGCGGTCTTGACCGCCACCGACCCCTCATCGGAGTCCGAGTGCTGCTTGAGGTCCCCGAGGGCGGTGACCTTCACCGTGTACGAGGTATCCGCCTTCGCCCCGGTGACGCTGACCGACGGCTTGCCCGGAGTGGTGACGTCGACCTTGGAGACAACCCGGCCGTCGTCCGGAGCAACGGTGACCGTGTACCCGGCATCGCCCTTCATCGCATCCGCATCCGGGACGGCAGGCCATTCGGCGGCGAAGGCGGCCGTCGTCGGCGTGCCCTTCGCCACCGGCACCGGAGTGGTCAGCTTCGGCAGGCTCTTGGTGTCGGCCGTGGTCTTCACCTCGGCGGAGTCGGCCCGGTTCTTGCTGTGGGCCTTCAGCTTGATGGTGTAGTTGGTGCCCGGCTTCAAATCCGGGATCGCCGTCTTGGTGGTGGGCGCGTCGACGATGACGGTGGGCATCAGTGAGTCTCCTCTGCGGTGACCTCATACGTTTCGGCGGAGGTGACGGGATTCCACTCGACCGACAGGCTCGTTGCTTCGCTGCCGGTGGTGGGGGTGGCCTTCAGGCCGGTCGGCGGATCCAGGGGATGGGTGTCCTTGTGCAGGGGCTGCGCCCCGCACTTGGGTTCCGGAGGCTCGACGTTCGTCTCGAACATGATCATGGGCTGTGTCGGTGAGACGGGGGCGAGGAGCGGGCCCGGCTTGTCATCCGCGCCCAGCAGCACGTTGTACGGTCCAACGCCCCAACCTGCATCTACCTTTGACTTCCCGGTGAGCGTGAAGCTGACGGCCTCGTTACCGATCTCAATGTCACTGGGGGTACCGCCGGTCACCCAAGGAAGCAGCAGGTAACCGTACTTGCCGCCGACATTGCCCTCACCATCGACACACTTCGCCGACGACTTCATGCCCGTCCACACCTCGATGGCCGCGCCACGGTCGCAGGACACGTTCTGGTCGACGCGGAAGCCGATGATGTTGCCCTTGCCGTCCCGTTCCAGGACCCAGGTCGGGTTCATCATCTGCACCAGCGTGGGATCGATGTTGCAGAACGCGATCTCCACGTTGATCCACTTGATTTGCGGGCACGCCGGGTCCGCGACGCAGGTCTCACCGGCGAAGTTCTTGACGAGGATGTCTTCGCCCTCGTCGATCTCGAAGCTGTACTTGACGGTGATGACGCCCTTGGTGACCACGGTGGTGAGGTCGCCGTAGTCGACGTTGCCGCACTTGGTCAGCCGGGTGGCGCGCAGACGCCGGCCCCGGACGGGGGCAAAGCATGAAACCTCAGCCATCGCCGGGGCCTTCCTTCTTGGTGGGGGTGATCGTGACCGTGTAGTAGTCCGCGCCGGGTACTGGATCCCAGCTGGCATCCAGCTGGTGCTGTTCGTTTCCGGGATGCGGCACGACCTTCAAGCCGGTCGGCGCGGGGCCGGGGACGATCGGGTACGGGTTGGTGAGGGTGACCTTGAAGTGCGGGCAGTCGAACGCCACCTGGAAGGCCCGCTCATGGATGGCCATCGCCAGGTTGGTGCGGAAATCGATGCCGCCCGGCGGCTCGAGAGGCACGATGGGGCCGCGGCGTACGGTGACCGGTCCGGTCGCGTACAGGGCGAGGTCGTGGCCTTGGCTTGGGGCGGTGTAGCCGCCGCCGAACGCCCAGACGCTTCCGGCGGGGGTGGTGAGCCGGTTGCCTTCGCGGACGGTCAGCATGTTTTCCGCGAGGATCGGAATGAGGATGCGCGGGGCGTGGATGACCAGCTGCCCCGACGACGCGGCAGCGCCCGCGTACTCCAGCAGTCCGAGGGCGGCGGCGAGCTGTTCACCGAGCGGCTTGTCCTTGCCGATCGTCGCCCACGACGTGATGTCCTCGGCGCCCTCACCGAGATGCGGATAAGCGCCCGCATCCCCGGTCCACAACGCCCGTTCCACCAGCGTCTGTTCGGACGCAGCGAGACGGGCCGCCGCACGCGGGCCGGCATCGGTGAACCCGACCCGGTCACATTCGATTCCGGCGTAGGCGATGAAGGGGCGGCCGAAGTTGTGGTCGATGCCGGGGGTGAGTTTGCGGTCCGGGACCGGCACTGTGGGGTCGATGCACGGCGCGGGCCACAGACCTCCGGTGGCACACGTGTCGGTAGACCACCAGTAGTCGCGGTTCAGCTTCAGCTTGGCGTCGTCGATGACGGTAGCGGCGGAGTAGAGGCCGAAGCGGCGGGGCGGGGCCGGGGCAAGACTGATTTCGTCGAGTCCGGCCGGTGGTGTTGTCACAGCGTGTTCACCCCCTCCTTCTCGGGGAGGGGCCCCGCCTCGCCACCACGGGGGGAGGTGGCATGCACGATGAGGCGGGGCCCCGGCCTAGAGGTGGGGGTCAGGCTGCGGGGCAGATCAGGGCGGCGTTGTCGGGTCCGCCCGTCATGCCGTTCGGGCAGAGATCGATCTGCAGCATCCGCGCGTCACCGCAGCGCGTCTGCAAGCAGTACGCCTCTTCCGTGAACAGGGAGATCATCTTGTTCTGCCCGAGAAGGGTGGAGTCGTAGATCCCACCGTCGAGATTCAGGATGTCCTGGCGGGCCTGGATGAAGTACCCGGCCGTGTACAACATGATCTTCGCGGTGGAGGGCCAGGTGGTGGCCTTCGGGTCGATGTTCTGCCAGTCGTACACGTACTGCGGGCGGATACCGCGCGAGGTGAACCAGGCGTTGATCCGGGAATCCGGTACGTCGATCAGGTCAACGCCGGTCCGCTTGGCCAGGTCGGAGCGGATGATGCCGGGCAGCCAGTACGGCATGACCGCTTCCAGCGTCGAGCCGCGGGACAGGCGGTGCTTGTACCGCATGTCCTCAACCATGACCTCGATCGCACCCAGCAGTCCGGCCGTCGCGCCCGGCCCGTAGGCAGCCTGCCCGGCGGAGAACGGGATCGGCTCTGCGGCAGGCTTGGCGGCGTCTTCGAGGTGGCCGGTCTTGGGGTCGATCTGCCGGCCGGTCTGCCCCTTGAGCAGGGCCTGCTGGCGGTCGACGGCGGCAGCGAACTTATAGATCTCCGATGCGGGGATCTTCGCTTCCATCCGGGCCAGAGTGTCCGCGTTGATCAGGTGCTGGTGAGCGACCAACAGGCGGGCGATCCACTCACGGATCAGCTCGGGCCACGTGTGATTAAGCATGATATCGGTCTTAATACACAGACCTCGGGGCGTAAGCCTGCACTCTGCCCATTCCGGACAGGGGATTTCGAGGCAAGGCTTCGGATTATCAGCCCGCGCCTGGTCCTTCTCCTGCTTCGTCTTCTTCGGGTCGAAGAGCGTCTTGCCGGGCTCCGGGCGGTCCTTGAGGAGTCCACCCGGGTTCGGGCCCTTCGACGGGTCCGACATGGGAAGGTCGCCCCAGTCCCAGATACCGCCGCCCAGCTGCGTGTACACGTCCGTGAAGGACGGGGTGATCGGCCAGCGCAGCCCGCCCCGGCGCACAGTGATCGCCGGAACGTCCACGATGCCATCCAGCGACGCGAGGTCGGGGCACAGGGTATAGATCGTCTCGCTCGGAGAACACCAGATGTCGGTGGCCGGTGCGCCCCCCACACCGGTGGCGGCGATCAGCGAACCGTTCGTGAGACGCCGCTCGTTGGTGGCGTGCTCGATCGTCTTCCACGTCTCCGCATCCGACGATCCGTCCGTCACCAGCGACGGATCCCGGTCCAACGTGAACTGCGCGATATGGACGCCCGAACTGCCCGACGGGATACGGCCCAGAGCAGTCATCCGGTTCTGCGCCGCCTCGGCAACCGCCGTCAGGTCGGTGAGGCGCTGGCCTGCCGGGGTGTTGGGAATGTCAGCGGCGGCGATCATCGACCAGCCGGTTTCCACAACGGTGCCGGTCTTCACGTCGTCGTTGCGCATCCGCCCGAACGGAACCGCCGCCTTCGACGCGGCCGCGACCGGCACCCGCTCATCGGCAACCGGCGTGGTCTCGGCAGGCGCAGCGTCAGCAGCCGGAGCGTCTTCGGTGACCGGATCCGGCGCCGGGGGAGTGGTGGGTGCGTTCGGGGCCGGGGTAGAGGCCTGCTCGACTTCTTCGGCCAGACTCCGGATCCGGTCCGCGCGGGCGGCAGCCTCTACACGCCGGTTGGTGACGGACTTGATGATGTTGGCAAGCTGCTCAAGCTCCACCAGCTCGGCATCCGTACGGTCGCCGTCAGCCTCATGCAGCGCCTTGAACGCTTCCGTCGCCGACTTCTGAACGGCTTCGAGGTCATCGGCTGCGGACAGCTGGTCGTGGAGGGCCTGTGCGGCGTCGTCGGCTTCGGCGAGCTTTCCGAGCAGATCCCGGATATTCACGGTCATGCGGGTCGTCTCCTGCAACGTCGACCACACCCGCATGTCGGGGTGTGGTGGGGGGTTGCAAGAGCGCCGCTCACGTAGTCGGGTCCCGCGCTACACGTTCAGTTATGGGGCAAGAAGCCCGCTCACATGTCGGGTCCCGCCAGATGATGTTGATGGTAGCCCAGCCCCCTTGAACACTGCCGGTGTTCAAGGGGGCTGTCTCTGCCGGGTCTTACGCGTCGACGTCACCAGACGTCGGCGCGACGCGCTCTGCCGGCTTCCTGGCGGGCAGATGCCGGAGCCCGGCCTTGAATCCGGCCTGGATCAGATCCCACAGGATGAGTCCGACCACGACTGCGATGGCGGTGTCCCAGTTGATGCTGTCCACGATGGTTCTCCTTGTCTTGGTGTGGTCGCCGCGGTGAAGAGCGCGGCGGTGAGTTCGGCCAGGTTCAGGGCGCACTCTGTTCCGTTAAGGAACCGGGCGGTGCGTTCAGGTGATGAGCGGGGTGCCGGTGTAGGCGTTTTCCCAGTGCTCAACAATCAGCCCGTCCCTGAAGCGCCACAGGCCGCATACCGGCACGTTGATGCGGTCGGGAAGGTCGGCGGTGAGGGTGCCGGTCATCGTGCCGAAGTGCTTGCCTGCGGTGAGGTGGTCGACGGTGATGCGCATGGTGTTCTTCGACAGGCGCATCAGCGCCTTCTCGTGCGTCACGACGGCCTTGATGCCGGTCAACGTGTGGCCGTCGACCCGGTGCAGCACAACATCGGGGTCGAGGAACGGTTCGATGCCGGTCAGGTCGGCGTAGACGGCGGCGAGGGTCAGCGCGTTGGGGTGCATGTCAGGCCTCCGTAGCGGTGGTGGGGCGCCACGGGGCGAACTTCGCGCAATGGGCCTCAACGCGCTGCCAGTCCGCCTCCGACAGGTCGACGGCGAAAGCGCGCATGTTGTCGTCGAGATGCGCGATCGACGTAGTCCCGGGGATCAGCAGCGTGTTCGGTGCCACCCGCAGCAGCCAGGCCAGGGCGAGGGGTGCGGCGTTCACCCCGAAGTACGGGGCGATCTCTTCGAGATGGCCGATGAGTTCGCCGTGCCCGAGGGGGAACCACGGGATGAACACGATCCCGTTGTCGACCGCGTAGTTGAGGGTGGGGCGGGCGTTCTGGTCGGCGAGGTTGAACAGGCACTCCACTGCCACGATGTCCGCGTGATGCGCCGCCACATCCAGCTGATCGGGCGGCACGTCAGGCTGACCGGACAAGCCGATGTGGCGGATCTTCCCTGCCCGCTGCAACTCGACCAGGACACCGAACTGCTCCTCCAGCGGAACGAGCGGGTCGATGCGGTGCAGCTGGTACAGGTCGATCGTCTCGACGCCCAGGCGCAGCAGACTGACCTCGACTTGTTGGCGGAGGTATTCGGGGCGTCCGAGGGCCTGAATGTAGGGGGCCCGGTCATCGGAGTGGACCCAGTCGTCTGGGCCGGTGCGGAGCATGCCGCCCTTCGTGGCGATCACCAGCTGCTCGGGGTACGGGTGCAGGGCCTTGCGGATGAGTTCTTCGTTGTAGCCGGGCCCGTAGGAGTCGGCGGTATCAATGAACGTCACCCCCGCCTCATGCACCGCATACCTGAGGAGACGGATAGCCGCTTCGTGGTCGGCGGGCGGCCCCCACATGCCGGGGCCGGTCAAGTGCATGGCGCCGTAGCCGATACGGCCAACGGTGTTGTCGCCGAGACGCAGCGTGGGAGGAGAAGTGTTCATGCGTCCTGCCAGAGGGAGAGGGAAGCTTCGGCGGTGATGCCGGGACCGAACCCGGCCAACAGGCCCCGCGCACCATCGGCCGGGGGATCGTCGAAGAGGCGGGCAGCGGTCGCCAGCACCACGCAGGAGGCGATGTTCCCGCAGCTCTCCAACGTGGCACGGGAGTTCGCGAACGCCTCAGGATCCACGTTCAGGTGGAAACACAAGTCGTCGAGGATGCGCGGGCCGCCGGCATGGATGACGTAGTAGTCGAGCTTCGTCGCATCCCACTGCTCGGCCTGGGCCAACGTGTGGAGCATGGGGGCGAGCATCGACATGGTGCCGGGCACCCGCTTGTCGAGCTGGAAGTGCCAGCCGGTGTCCTTGACCTTGTAGCTGATCCAGTCTTCGGTGTCGGGAACGAGGTGGGCGGCGCCGCGTACGAGGCGCATGCCGCGCCCGTTGCCGTCACCGCGGACCACGCAGGCGGCCATGGCGTCGCCGAACAGTCCGTCCGAGAGCAGCGACCCGACGTCGATGTCTGATGGCTGGTAGACGAGGGAGCAGAATTCGACGGCGACGACCAGGACGTGAGAGCCGGGGTGCGCGTTCGCGTAGTCGTGGGCGCGGTTGATCGCGGCCCCACCAGCCGCGCACCCGAGTTGAGCGATCGGGATTTGCGTGGTGTCGGGCCGGAAGCCCAGATTGTTGATCATCCAGGCGGTGAGTGGCGGCATCGTGAACCCGGTACACGACACGAACACGATCGCCGACACCTCATCGGCGCCCACCCCCGCGCTGGCGAGAGCATCAGTCACCAGCTGGGGCAGCTGCGTCTTCGCCGTCTCGGTAAAGACCCGCGTACGTTCCTCCACCCCGTCATGGCGCAGCGTCTGATAGAGCGGCCTGATCAGATGCCGCTTCCGCACACCCGTATTGCCGATCAGCCGCGCCGCCAACGCATGCTGCGGATGATCGGCGTGCATGACGTCGGCGAGGGCGAGGGTCTGTTCCCGGCTGATCGTGTGCGGCGGCAGCCACACGGCCGGACGGCACAGGACGGCGCCTGTCATCAGCTGTTGTTCCCGGGGTCGAAGGGTTCCCACGATCCGGTGCCGGCCATCGCGATAGCGGCGTCGGCTTGCTGCCAGGTGTCGAAGACGGACTTGGAGCCGTCGTGGAACGTCACCCGGTATTTGACGGGGCGTCCGTCGTGGGTGACGGTCTCGGTCTCTCCGCCCTGGGTGACGCGGGTGGTGTACCGGGGTGAGGATCCGCAGCAGCCCATCAGAGGTTTCCTCCGAGCTTCAGGGCGGCGTCCACGCGGGCTTTCTGCCATGCGGCTTCGGTCTGGCGGACCTGTGCGGCCAGCGTGGCGGCAGTGTGGCGGCGTGCGGCCAGGGCGTCCATTTCCTCGAGGAGTTCCGCGGCGAGGGCCTTGGTGTCCACGGTCGCCGTCGTCGTGGGCGCGGGCCGCCAGGCGGTGGAGATGAACGTGGTGAGGCGCTGGCTGGTGCCGTACGCGTAGGCCCGCTGGCGTGGAATCTTGATGGCCGGGTTGTTCGTGGCGAGGGCGGCGATGAGTTCGGTGTGGCCGCCGACTTCCCTCCAGTCCCCCGACAGTGGGGAGCGGCGTAGCTTCGCGGCCATCTGCTCGTCCGCTTCGGGGGTGAGGGCTCCGGCGAGCCAGATGCCGTGCGCGTCTTCTCCGGCACGCACGATGGCAACCGCGTTGCCGGTGTCGGCGTAGTGGGCGGATGCCCGGTGTGCGGACAGGGGGATGTCGGCGTGCGGGGTGTCGAGGCAGATGGTTCCGACGGGGAGGGTGTCGCCTTCCTCGGTGAGGACACTGCCCAGGTGAAAGAACTGGTAGCCGCTTGAACTGCGGGGTGCGTAGCGGCCGTTGGAGACGTGAGCGCGCCGCCAGTCGGCGAGATGCCCGAATACGCGGCCGTCGTCGGTGACTGTGATGCCGGTGGGTTCGGTGAGCTGTGGGTCGTCGAACCATGCCTTCGGCGGGGCCACGGGCGTGCGGGGGCTGGCGGCGGCGATCAGGGCATGTGTTGCACTGGCAGCCGTCTTCTTCTTGGGCCTTGGATTCTTAGACGCCACTCGGGGCTTGTCTTTCGAATCGTCGGAATCATCGCCGTCGTTGTCGTCGTCTGTGTCGCCCCGGGCGCCGTCGTCGTCCTGGTCTTCGTCTTGGTCGTCGTCGGTGGGGCGGCGGGAGCGGATCCGGTCCCCTTCCGCGAAGGCGGGGTGTCCGACCAGGGTGGCTCCGGCGACCTTCCAGCCGGTGAACACTTCCACCAGCTGCCCGTCCTCGTCCTCGTCGATCTCGAACGCGGACGGGTCCAGATCCAGCGATGCCCAGCCGAGATAGCCGCGCTCCACCTTCGAGGCAACGGCCTGCGCCTGTGCGTCCATCGGGTCGTAGCGGCCCGCCCCCCACACCACCGTGTCTCCGGAGCCGTCCGATGCCTCCCGGTACTCAAGGTGGTCGATCAACCCGATGGCGATGGCTCCGTCGTGTCCGGGGGCGGCCTTCTCCTGCCAGTACAGCGGCACGGGCAGCGGGCGTGCGTCGAGTGTGCTCTGGGCGGCCAGGCGGCGCCCGTCAGCGCTGTTGCGGTCGACGCGGCCCAAGGGTCCTTCCCAGTATTCGATGACCTGGGACTCAAGTGCTGTGGCCAAAATGGGTCACCTTCTTCGGGAAGACCCGCCCGGAGAGGGCAGGAGGAGTGGGGAGTCCTTGTCGAGTTCCAGCAGCACGCACCGGCAGTGGATCGTGGTCCCGGGTGAGCCGTTGGGATCTCCGGGGTAGCGGAGCATTTCCCCGCCCACCAGGAACGGGGTGCCGGTGGGTACGGTCTGGTAGTTCGCCATCCGGTGCGCGGCGCGGGTGCGGCCGTCCATCGTGGAGCGCCACTGGGACTGCGAGCGGATCCCGGTGAGCTTCTGCCACGCCGTTGCCCCGTCCAAGGTGGCGGCGTTGTATCCGGCGACCGATTCGGTGACGGCTGTTGCGTTGATCCACCCCGCCCAGGCTTCGACGTTGAGCAGTGCGAGGAGCTGTTCCTCGCGCTTGGCGGTGCGCGGCATGGCCAGCAGTGCGCGCAGGGCGGCGGCGATCCGGTCGGGAAGTTCCGACTCGGCCAGACGCTTGCGTACCTGGGCGAGGAACAGGGGCCTGGAGGTGTCCGGGCTCATGCCCGCGGTCTGCTCCGTGTACTGCTCGTCGTAGGCGGCGCCCAGCGGCGGAAGCATGTATGTGTCGACGCCGTCTTCCCATGAGGCGGCGCCGTGGGTGGCGGCCAGAAGCGGCAGGCTGGTGGCGAAGGTGCCGTCGGGAGTTCCGGTCCACTCATGGAGAGAGAGCGTGTCGGGGGCGCGCTGCAGGTAGGTGCCCACCAGCTGCCGGGCGGCCCTGGCCAGCGTGGTTTCGGTGCGGCCGATTTTCCGGTGCGCCCGGTCAAGGGCCTGGTCGTCGCTCATGCCGCATGCCCGGCCTGCTTGAGCGCGGCGTGCAGGGCGCGCCGTCGGTGCGGCAGGCCGGAGACGAGCAGGTGCCGGGTGTAGGCGTCCAAGGTGTCGACGACCGTGCGGGGAAGCCGGTCACGGACCGTGTCCCACACTCCCGACAACAGGTCGTCGACCTGGTCGTGCTTCGGCGACCACACGGTGTGCACATCGTGTGATGGCATCCGGCCCAGCGTGGCCGGTGCGCCAGGACGGTGCCGTCTGCGCTCGCCGGCCTTCTCCAGGGCGTGGAGGACGGCCATGTCGGCGAGGACGGCATAGCCGGACGGCTTGTTGGTGCCGTCCTCGAGTTCGGGTGGCCTGCTGGGCTGGTCGGGCAGCTCCCGGTTCTCCCGGTCCGGGAGCTGCCCGCCGTCCTCTGCTGCCCGCTCCACCTGGACGCTGCCGGGCCCGTCAGCGGGGGCCGTAGAGGTATCGATGCCGAACTCGTTCAGGACGAGTGGGGCAAGTTGGGGGATGTGGGCGAGGTCCCACAGCAGTTGGTCGCGGCGTTCTTTGGTGGTGGGGTAGTCGCTCTCGCCGAATCCGCGTTCGCGCAGGAGGGCTTCGCGGGAGATGAGGCCCTTGTCGTAGAGGGTTTGGGCCTCTTCGATGGTGGTGGACTGGTCGGTGAGATCTTGCGTGTTCGCTGCGAGTACGTAGCCGTCGGGATCAATGCCCGCTTCGAGGAGCATCGGCGCGAGGAACGCTTCGGTCAGTGCGTGGCAGATCAGGGAGAGTTCCGGCTTGACGTGCAGGTCTACGGCCTGCCGGTTCAGGAGCCAGCCGGTCCAGTGGTTGACGTCGGCCATGCCGAGGATGATTTCGGGTGGGACGTCCATGCCGAGGGCGAGTTTCCGCAGGGCCATTTCGGCGAGTTCCGCGGTGCGTTCGTCGAAGGGTGTGGAGAAGCGGAGGTGTTCGAACTTTCCGGTAGCGGCATCGTCGACGCGTACGACGATGGGGACGACGGCGGAGGCGTCCTCGCGGTTGTTCATCGGGGTGACCATGGCGCGGGTCATCTCGGCGATGAACGGGTCGTCGTGAACGTCCTCCGCTGCCTGCTGCGGGCTTGCGGGCAGAACGGTCGCGGACTCGGGGACGATGAGCATGCCGTTGCCTGCGAGGCGGGAGTCGACTTCCGCCAACACGCGCTGGTCTAGGGCGCAGAGTTTCGCCAGGTCGGTCTGCAGGGCGCGCGTGGGCGAATCGGCCTGCCAGTTCTGTCGCGGGTGCGGGCGCCAGATGCGGGCGACCATGGAAGCTTCGGGGTCGAGCTCGATGCGTTCGGTCTCACCGACCTGAAGGAGGGTGCGTCCGGCGCGGACGGTGATCTCGTCCGAGCAGACGGCCCGCCACTGCGCGGTGCCGGACTGGGAGTCGTCCCAGCCGACGAGGAACGTTTCGCCCGGGAGGGCGAGGTGGGTGGACATCCGGGTGAGGAGTTCGGACTGCCCGGCCTGCCCTCCGGCGAGCGTGGCGAGGATGCTGTCCAGTCGCGGATCGTCGTCGGCGGGTTCGGGGTCGCCGTTGCCGGTGGGGTCTTCGCGGCCGATGTAGAGGCGGGCCCGGGAGCAGGCTTTGGCTTTCCAGTCGATACCGAACCTGAGCGGGCCGACCTGGTCGTAGTAGGCCCACACCTTGTGTTGCCAGTCCTGGGGGCGCACAGCGGTGCGGATGGACTTCTGGTCGATCAGTGCGGCGGAGGCGATGAGGGCGCGAGTGGCGCGCTGCGCGGGCTGGGTGCGGGTACGGAATGACAGGCGCGGCAACGCCACAACCAGACCCCCTCTACTTCTTGTCGCCGGGCTGGTGGTGGCGGGCGATGAGGCCGGTGAGTTCGGAGACGGCCAGCACGGTCAGCGCGTACCAGGCCCATGTGGGAAGGCTGGTCCAAGGGCCGGGAGTAATGCCGGACAAGGTCCAGAGCACGGGCACGGCGGCTGCGGTGAGCCAGAAGCCGGCACACCAGGCGCAGGTGAGGAAGCCGTACAGGCCGCGTTTTTGGGCGGTGTCGATGAGGGCTGCGGTATCGGTGCGCTCGGGCATGACCAGGCGGGTCTTGGCGACCTGTCGGGTGAGGAGCGTTTCGCGTAGCCGGTTGGTGATGGTGTCGTGTGAGAGGACGCGCAGTACGCGGGCCAGGGCGAGGGCCAGGGCGGCGTGGAGGGCGGCGTACGACAGCACCATGCGACTGAGGGTAATGGTCTTGGAGTGTTACCGCACACACTCGCCTTGTGGAGTCCTCACAAGAATTGATCATGAATTGATCGTAGAACCCCGAGCTGAGAGCGCAATTCGCTGAGAGTGTTTGTTGTGATCAAACAGTCTTGAGGTGGGCCACGCTCATCCGGCATTGAACACTCTGCGTGATACCGGTGGGTTGGTGGCACAGCACTGCGCAGCACGGCACGGCACCGGGGCATCCCTTCGCCGAAGAGATGCCCCGGGGCCGGACCCAGCGTCAGCCCTCCGCCGGGGCCGTCGAAATGTTCTTCGCCACCACAGGCAGCGACGGCGACATCCCCGAGGCGGTGGCGGTCAGGGTGACGTCGTAGGCAGTGGCGACTTCCAGACCGGTGAACGCCGCTTCCGCCTTGGCGTGCTCCACACTGACCTGGCCCTGAATCTTGCTTCCGACGCCGTCGGAGCGCATCGCCCACGCCGCATACGAGGTCCCGGACACCTTGGCCCAGTCGACGGTGAACGCGGAGCGCGTAACCGTCCCATCCTTCACGACCGGCATTTCCGGTGTCGGGGTACGCCCGGGGGTGACGGTGACCTTGTCGGACTGCAGCGACCACACCATCGTGGAATCGCCGTTCAGCGCGGTGATCCGGTAGTAGTAGTCACCGGCCGGCAGATCACTGTTCTTGAAGCTGATCGTGTCCTTCGTGGCGTGCTGGACGGTGGTCCACGAGCCGCCGTCCTTACGGCGCTCGATGTCATAGCCCGTCGTGTCTTTCTTCCCGGACGTCCACGTCACGGTGGCCTCGCCCGGCCCGGTCGACGTCGCGACCGGCTTCGACGGGGTTTCGGGGAACACGATCGTCAGCACCGGCGACGACTCGGAGTCGAGAATCCCGTTGACCGCGTACAGGGCGAAGCTGACCTTCCCCGACCTAAAGGCCGTCAAAGGCTTACAGGTTGCGCCGGTGGCGTCCTTCGCAACGGTTTCCTTGATGGGCCAGCCGTTGCCCTGCCCGTCGCACTCCCACCTGAGGGCGGTGATCGTGTCGGGGTGTGGGTAGGCGTCCCACTTCAGCTCGACCATGTTCGGGGTGGCGGTCACACCGGCGAGGCGGGGCGCTGCCGGTGCGGCGGGCTTCGTCATGCTGGTGGTGATCGTGGCGGTGCCCTCGCCGGAGTCGGTGCGGTCGGTGCCGTCGCCCTTGGCGACCACGTGCACTGTGTATGTGGTGCCCGGCGCTGCGCCGGTGACGGTGACGAACGGCGTGGCCGGGCTGGTGACGTCGACTGCGGAAACAGCCGGCCCGGCCGGGGTGAGCGTGACCGTGTACCCGTTGGAGCCCTTGGAGGGGTCCACACCCACCACAGACGCCCACTGCACCGCGAACTCATGGTCCTTCACCGCGCCGTGGGCGGTGATGTTCTGCGGGACGGTGAGGGGGCGTCCCTTGAGGACGTAGCGGGCGTCCCCGGTCTGGATGCTGATGCCGCCGGTTTCCTGCACGGTCACGTGGTGCGGGTTCGCATGGTCAGCCACGTGCTGGATGAACGTGAGCATCGGCGTGTACGTGAGGAGCTTCGCGACGACGTCGTTGATCTTCGCGTAGTCGGCGAGGATCTTGGCCAGCTCCGTGTGGGTGACCGCATCGATCTGGGCGGCGGTCACCTGGTGCGGGTTGTTGTGATCGGCGAGGTGATCCGTGATCGGATCGCGTGCGCCGCTCACTTCGGGGTCGCCTTCAGCTGCACGGGCTTGGCATCGAGATAGTTCGGCGGCGTGCCCAGTGCGGTGATGGTGAGCGTGTACTCGGTGCCGGTCGTGCAGCCCGTCACCGTTACATCCGTGTTGAAGCCCGTTTCGCTGCGGACGATCTTCCCGATCTTGGGTCCGGTCGGGGTCACGGTCAGCGTGTAGCCCTGGTCACCGCGATGAGTGTTCGTGCCGAGAGCGTGCTGCCACTCTGCAGTGAACGAGGTAGCAGTGACGCTCTTGATACCCGGGCGGCTGATAGCGATCTGTTCGGGCAGTTCGCTGTAGTTCTCCAGGCCCTGGAGTCGTGCGTCGAGCGCTTCCAGCTTGTTGAGCACCGTCTGCAGGTCGCCCTTGGACGCTACGTCGGCGGACTTGGCGTAGAGGGACAGCAGCTGTTGGATCTGTTCGGTCTTCGCGTATGGGTCGAGGTCTGACTTTTTCGCGTAGTCCTTGGCGGCGTCGGCCTTGGCGAGATAGTCGGTCTTGGCCTTGGCTTCCTTGAGGTAGTCGGCGGCGAAGTGCGGGTCGCCGGTGTCGTTGACGTGGCGGTCAAGTGCGTCGTCGAAAGCCTTGTCTGAGGTCATAGCGGTCTCCTGATGTCAGGCGGGGGTGATCGTCTTATGGACTGGGTCGGAGTCCGTGAAGTTCGGCGGGGTGCCGAAGGAGGAGACCGTGAACGTGTACTCGGTGCCCGACGTGCAACCGGTGACAGCGGCCTGGACCGTGGCCGAGTCTTTCTTCGTCACCTTTTCGACCTTCGGCCCGGCCGGGGTGACAGTGATCTTGTATCCGCTGTCGCCCTTCTTCGGGTCCGCGCCACTCGTGATGTTCCAGACGGCGGTAAACGCGGTGGCGGAGGTCTTGTTCAGCTCCAGGCGGGCGATGTCGAGCTTGCGGGGAGCTCCCGCATAGTTTTCGATGCCGTGCAGCCGGGCCAGGACGTTGTCCATGTCCGTCTGCGTGGCGGCGGCCTTTGCGAGGCCGGTCAGCCACGTCAGGTAGGCGTTGAGAGTGGAATCCCAGTCCTTATCGCCCTTCGCTGGCAGCTTGGGCTCGTTCGGCAGCTCTTCAGCCATCGGTGCCTCCGTACGGGGTGTCGCCGTATCCGCCCGCGCCGTACGTGTCGTTGGCGTGCGTGGTCACGTCGAGGGTGGCGGGGTCGGATGTTTTCGTTTTGGTGCCGTCGCCGTCTGCCTTCACGCTCACCGTGTAGACGGTCCCGGCCTGGGCGCCGGTCAGGGTGGCGAACGGCCTGTCGGGGGTGGTGAAGTCGAGCTTTCCGACGGTGATGCCCTTGGCTTCGCCGCCGCCCTTCAACGTGACCGTGACTTCGTAGCCGTGATCACCATGCTTGGCATCAACGCCCTTGACGGCGTCGAACTCGACGGCGAACGACGTCTTCGTGTGCTTGCCGTGTTCCGTCAAGTGGGCTGGTTTCGGCAGCCGCTTGATGCCGTCGGGGGCGGTGCGGGCGGTGGTGGTGGCGGGCTTGGAGCACTGGCCGTAGCGGCAGGCGCTCACGGTGATGGTGTATTCGGTGTCGGGGTCGAGGTGGGTGAGGGCGCGGTGAGGGTCCGCGGTGATGATGTCGGGCACTGGTTGGCCCCTCCTGCGGGTGGGTGGGGGTGGGCCCCGGCCGCTCGGGTCGGCTGGGCGGCCGGGGCCCTGGGGCGGCCAGGAGGAACTAGCCACAAACACACAGTAATCGGGTGATCATTAACGGTGGTGGTATCAGTACAGGCCCAGCCGTACCGGACCCACCACACCCGGAACCTGCGACGTCGACACCCCTACCGCAGAACCCATCGCACGCCCCGACCGCGGCGCCTTCAACAAGTCCCACGCCATATGTACCGACGCGTCAATACGTCCCGGACTGTCCGGAGATCCGGGCATGAACCCGCACCACTCATCGACGAGTTCAGGCATGTACGCCCCGAGCCGGATCCGGTCCTCGGCCAGTGCCTGAGCGATGGGCTCTGCCCGCAACACCTTCGACTTCCGCGACACCACACCGTGCAGATACGGCTCCGGCCGGTCGTACGGGTTATCGCCATCAGCCAGGCTCCAACTGCTCCTGAGCGCCGCCCATGAGGTTTTGATGACCGCCCGCACCTGATCGCCGCCATAGTTCTTCTCATAGACCACCCGGTCCGCGTCAATTTCCGCGACCAGCTCACAGACCAAGCGAGCCCACTTCTCCGTGGGCATCACCGCAGTCAAGTCATGCGTCCACCACAGCCGTCCGTCCGTTGCCATGTGGCCGCCGACGATGCCGCAGGTGTCCCGGCCGCCGCCGGACGGGTCGATCGCCACGGCCGCCCGTACTACCCCGGGTGATCCTCCGGGATGGGTCTGGCGTTCCATCAACTCATCCGTGACCAGGGCTCCTTCACGGGGTTTCGGGTTGCCCATGTAGAGGGCTCCCCAGTCCCGCGGCGTGGATTCTGAACGTCGGTCGGCCCAGTAGGCGCGCAGCTGATCCGTGTCGTCGGGGAGCTTGGGGTGCGGCAGCGGAACCCCGGGGGCACGCCCGAGAGGATCGGCGCCGCCGGTCAGTGCGTGGTCGGCGAACGCGGGCAGGTGGATGACTTTCCACCGCCCGCCGTCTTCGGTACGGCCCTGGCGTTTCAGGACACGTCCGGCCAAGTCGTCAGGATGCCAGCGTGTCTGGATCAGACAGACCGGCGCCCCGGGGGAGAGGCGGGACAGTGCCGTGGAAGACCACCAGTCCCAGACTGCGTCGCGCAGACGCAAAGAGTCAGCTTCCGCCCGGTCCTTGTGGGGATCGTCGCAGATCAGCAGATCGGCACCGTGTCCGGTGAGCCCTCCGCCGACACCTGTGGCACGCAGGCCGCCTCCCGTCGTGGTCCACCAGTCGGCTTTGGTCGTTGAGCCTTCTGCCATGGTCAGGTTCCAGCGTGCCCCGTGCTCCCGCACGATGCGGCGGGCGGCTACCGAGTGCGTCAGCGCAAGATCTTTGCCGTAGGCGGCGATGACGACGCGGTGTCGGGGATGGTTTGCCATCCACCACACGGGCAGATGGATGGCCGCAAGCTCGCTTTTTCCTGCGCGTGGCGGGGTGGTGATCAGCAGCCGGTCATAGTCCGAGCCCAGCCGGGCCAGTGCTTCTCCGATGTGCAGGGTGTGGGCCCGCAGCTGGAACGCCCGGTCAATGCTTTTCGCAAGAAATGCTGGGTTGTCCCAGGCCAGTGCCCGCTGAGTGAACTCGACATCATCAGCCAGGTTCAAGACGCCGCCTTGCCCTCCAGGGCGCGCAGTTCATCGGTATCGACATCGAGCAGCGCGGCCGGATCCTTTCCGCCCACCGCGGACCCGATCCGCGCCATGGCCTCAGCGACCATGCGGGCTCGCTCGGCGGGGTCGGCCGGCACTGCTGCGATCTGGATGGGTTCACCGTTCGAGCCGGACAGGGCAACATGCTGGGGGGCGTCCAGGCCGAAGAGCTTTACACGCCGGTCGATGACCTTCAACGCCACCTCCACAGCCTTGACCTCGCCCTTCAATGCCGTTCCCCACACGGCCTCCTGGAGCTGGTCCAGGCGCATGGCTTCCACCGAACGGAGTTCTTCGGCGGCCTGCTCTACCTGCTTCCGGTTGGCTTCCAGGGCGCGCTTGATATCCATGTGTGCGGCGGCCGGGGAGGCGTAGCCGAGGGTGTCGGCGATGGTCTGGAACTGTTTGCCTGCTAGGCGCATGTCGACGGCAAGGGCGCGCCGTTTGGCGGTTTTGGCTTGCTGGGCTTTGGAGGCTGCCATTTCAGCGGGTCCTATTGATCAGCGGGTGCGGTGTTGTTGGGGCGCATGCCGCGTCGTCGCATGGGGGTGTCGGCTTCGGTGAGGAGTTTGTGGATGAAGCCGTAGGAGCGGCGGTGTTGGTGGGCGAGGTCGCGTACGGAGGAGCCGGTTTGGTAGGCGGTTTTGAGGTTGGTGGCGAGGGTGGCTCGATCTGCACCCCGCATGTGACGTTGTGTATTGGTCATGGAACTGATCGTAACTGGGCTGGTGTGACGGTGGGTTGACCGCACGTATCGGACAAATTGATCACGCGTTAGGTCGGTCATGAACCGAAAGATTCTCGCCACCGCCGCCCTCACCGCCGCCTCTCTCGCCGCCGCGATCGCCCCCGCGTCCGCCACCGGCTACGTCGACCACGACGACCTGATCAACACCGGCTCCAACAGCTCCGGCGACTACGTGGACGTCGACCTCGACCCCAACGCCGTCCACGTCCACGACCTCCTGGCCCCGGGCGCCGTGTCCATCAACGACATCGACGTCCTCACGAACGGCCTCTGATGCCCTCCAAGCTGACCGCTCTCGCGCTGACCAGCGCCGCCGCCACGGCCGCAGCGCTCGGGTTCATCGCCGCCCCCGCCCAGGCCGCCGCCCTGCCAGACATCCCCGTCGCCGGTGATGCGCTCGGCCCGATCGCTGACACCGTCGAAGGCGTTACCGGCCTCAACACGACGGGCCTGCCCGGCGGCAACACGTCGCTGCTCGACGCGGGCCTGCTCTAGCCCACGCTCCCAAGGAGGCACGGCATGCGCCGCGTACTGACCGCACTCACCGTCATCGCCATGAGCACCATCGGACTCACCGCCACGGCGACAACCGCCCAGGCGGACGGCTATCCGTTCGGCTGCTCCACCGTCACCGCCACCCCCGACAGCAGCAGCCTGGTAAGCCTGAACTGCAGCAGCGGCCCCATCACCTCAGGCCACATCGCGAACGCCGACGTCATCGAAGAAGGCCAGGATCACACTCCGATGCATGCGTGGGTGTGCAACGACGTCGACGCCCGCACGGTGGTAGGTGCTATCGCGATCGAGGGTCACGGCTGCGTCCAGCAGAGCTGACCGGCCACAGTTCACCGTGGAGGGCCCTCCTGACTTGCTGACGGGAGGGCCCTCCACGTCGTTGTGGCAGGCGTGGCGCTATGGATGGGGGCCGCTGGTCCTCGCCGCCTACATCACGGCCGTCACGCTGGCCGGGCCGCCGCTCATCTGCTGGCTGTGGTGGCGGGCGTGGCGACGTAACAAGCATGTCCGCGCCACCACCCCGAAGGAAAGGACACGCTCATGAACAAGCACCTGCGCAACACCGCCGCCGCCTTCATCGCCACCCTCACTCTCGTCTGCGCACAGGCGGCAGGCGCCGCCCCGGCGCTCGCCGAGACCCCCGCATGCGGCCAGGCCACGGCGGACTACGTCGGCAAGTCGTACGGATCTGCCGTCAACAGCCCCGCGTACAGCTTCGAGGCGGACGGCAAGGCGTACCGGATGGGTGGCGGGGAGTGGGGCAACGAACAGACCGAGGGAACGTATGAGGCGAAGCCGGAAGGCCTCTCCGCCACCTTCAACGGCCACACCGTCACGTTCATTGCCCGTATCTGCGATGACCAGACAGCCACCCCGAAGGCGATTCTCGACACCGTCAACAATGCGGTCGTCATCTACCAGCGCCTATAACCGCGGGCGTAGAGGGGCGCGGCCCGAAGGATTGGGCCACGCCCCTCTACGAGCCGCGGCTAGATGTTGCGGTAGTACAGGTCCACGGTCCCGTTGGACCCGCTCCCGTCAACGATCTTCACGCGCTCCGGCTCGTCCGTCGTCCACGGAATCTTGTCGACGACTCCCGACTCGGTGACCAGCTTGATGCTGTGCATCCGCAGCAAAGGCTCAGGCGGATACAGGTCATCCGACGTGAACTTCCACGCCTCAACGGCCTGCATGACCTCATCGGCCGCAAACGGCCACACCACCGACACGGACGTGTCGTCCGGGTAGCCCTCGAATGCCACCTTGTACGTGTACCGGTCGCTGATCGGATCCTTATCGGTCAGCGTGACCGTGCCCGTCAGGACCGTGCCGGGCAGGATGTTATTGACCTGCCTGCCCTGCTTGATCTCAATGTTGTCGAACCGGTTACTGATCGCCGTGGTGTGGAGCATCCACCCGTTGCTGCTGTAGCCGTAGCCCAACACAGGCTGGACAACACCCCAGCCGGCACCTGTCTGCAGACCGGGCCACAGGTACAGCATGGCGTCGTCCTTCTTACCCGTAGGGGCGGGCGGGACGGTGAACGTGGTGGAGTACGAGGTGATGATGTCGTGGCTGTAGTAGGCGGCTGCGGTGCGGAACTTCGGCTCGCCCATACCGAGTCGGGACGATAGGGCGGACATGGTGGAGAGGGGCCGGTGGGGGGTTACGTCATCGCTCATGATCACTCCAATTGCGGGGGACAGTCGTTACCCGCGGATGATCTCTGCGATGTCTCGTCGGTCGTGGGTGAAGTGGGCTGGTTCACCCGTAGGGGCGGGGACCGATCCTCGGGCCACGCCCCCGCGTACGCGCCGTGATCACCAGGCGCGGCTACGGTCCGCCTTCACCATGCGCACGTCGCTGCCCGCGCCCTTCCCCTTCAGGAAGATCGCTTCTTCCTTCACCGTCTGTCCCGGCTCGACATTCGACACGAGTACGTAGGTGTCATCCACCCGGGTGCCGTCCTTGTCGACCAGCTCGAGCTGGACCGAGTAGGTCGACGGCTCGGACGAGTGATTCGTGATCGTTACCGGCACCTTGAACATGCCGTGCTCGCTCACACCCTTCGCCTGGTCGACCTTCACATCGTCGCGGGGATCGTTTGTCTTGTTGCCCGACGACGTGCGGCCCTGCTTCTCCGCATGGCCCTGAGCCTCGGGCTGGGCGGCCTCGTCGGACGTCTTCTTGTCGACGCTGGCTGCACTCGGCTTCGACGACGCCTCACTCTTGTCCGTGCTCCCGGTGTTGCCGAGTGCGGCACTGGCGATGACCAGGCCGGCGAATCCGGCGGCGCAGCCGATGAGGATCTTCTTGCCGCGGCCCATCTTCTTCTTCGGGGGCTGGGGCGCTCCCCACGGCTGCTGGGGTGCGGTCGGGGTTCCCCACTGGGCGCCGGAGGAGTCGGGGTGGTTCTGCGGCTGCTGGGGCGTCTGTGAGGCGTTCATGGGTGTCGACTTTACGGGCGTATTACATGCGTCCGGGGTTGGCGTCGGTCCCGTCCTGCGGGGCCGAAAGGCCTCTCCTTGGCTACGTGTGGTTGGGGGCGCTGACGGCGTCGAGCGGGACGTTCGGGCAGTCTTCGGCGTAGTCGGTGAGGGTGTCGGCTTCGGCCTGGTCGACGGCCAGACCCCAGCGGAGCTTGGTGGCCGTCCATTCGGTGATGTACCGGCAGGCGGCAGGCTCGTACGGGGGCATCCACTGGGCCGGGTCCTTGTCGGACTTGGCCCTGTTGGAGTGCGCGGTGACCATGACGAGACTGGTGTCCACGCCTAGATCGTTCGCGTAAGCCTCACGCCGCTCCGGAGTCCACGTGTCGGCCCCAGAGTTGAACGCCTCCTTCAAGGGGACGAGGTGGTCGAGGTCGAGCTGGTGCGCGGGATCGCCGTGGACGGTGGTGTCGTCGTAGTAGCTGTACCAAGTACCCGACAGGATCTTGCAGTCTTTGCCCACGACGATCGGGCCCGTTGCCTCGGCCTTGAGGGCTTCCTGCCTCGTGTCGCAGCCGTCATGATCCGAATCCGTCCAGTGATGGAACAGAGTCCGCTTGTAGCCCTCTTCGACTTCGGGAGCGACGGTCAGCAGGTGCACGGCCTGGCGCAGCTGTACCGGGGGCGGCGGGGCGGCCTGGGCGGTGGTGGGGGCGAAGGCCGCGGCGAGGAGGCCGGCAGTGGCGGTGAGGTGGAGTGCGGTGCGCATGCCGCTTGTTGTAGTCGCGGTGGTGGAGTCGATGGGGCAGGCGCGCCGCTGATCAACCCTGGCGGCCGGTCTCCTTGGTGGTGCAGGTGTCGCAGCGCACGGTGATGTTCTGGCCGCACAGGGTCTGGGTGGTGTGACAGTCGCAGGAGTCCGCGGGTGCGGTGGCGGCCGGGTGGGCGGTCTTGCGTAGCAGTGCGGTGAGTTGGGCGGTGGCGGCGGCCATGCGGCGGAAGTCGTGGTCCATGGCTTTGGTGTTGGCGGTGAGTTTCCCGATCCACCAGGCGAGGACGGTGATGGCGATTGCGATGGCCCAGTCGCCGACGGAACCCCAGTTCACTGCTGCTCCAGGCGGGAGACTAGAAGCTCGACACGTGAATGCCGGCCTGGAGGGCGCATGGGGGTTCCGGCGAGCTTGAGGAGGCGGCGTACGGGCTGGGTAGATACGTGGAGCTGCTCGGCGAGTTCCACGAGGGTGGCTCCTCGTTCGTACCGGTAGCGCAGTTCGGCAGCCAGTGCCTGCTCGTTGAGGGTCTGGCGTCTGACGGCCCAGTCGGTCATGTGCGCCTCTGGTGAGAGGGGATAGTGCTTCCGCAGGAATTGCACGTGAACCCGACAGGAGGCGTGTCCTGGCACGTCGAGCAGCGTGGCCCGTCGAGCAGTTCCCTTACGGGGATCTTGAACACGGCTGCTGCTGCATACACCAAATCAACGGGCACGTTGCGAACCCGGGAGCCTTCCATGTTCGCGAGGGCTGACCGCAGTGTCGAATAGCCGTGTTGCTTCATTCCATCGGCCAGGGCTTGGACGCTCATGTTTCTGGTCTTGCGGTTCTGCCGGATTCGGTCGATGACAGCGGCAGACCGACAGCTTGGTTGGGCCATCAGGCGGCTTCGCCGATGCGGGTCAGCCATTCGTTGAGGGTGTCGCGCAGCCGTACCGCGTCGGGTGCGGTGACGGCAATGTGCACGTAGTGGCCTTCGAGCGCGTACGCGGTGAACGCCAACCGGCGCAGCTTGTCGACGGGGGCATGCTCGCTCGGCAGGATGTGGGCGGTCTTGTTGTTCGCGTACGTGTCGCACTGGGCCAGGCGCTCCAACAGGGCGCGGTCCATGGTGGTTTCGATGCCGGCTGGTTCGGTCACGGCTGCTTGTCTCCGGTGGTGGTGTGGCGTGGTTGGCGGCGTAGGCCGCTGTGGCGTTCGATGCGGGTCAGGCGGCGGTCGTGCCAGACCAGTACGCCGCAGACCATGAGGATGCCGATGGCGCGGAGGAGTTCGGTGGTCACGGATGTGTTCAACGAACGCTGTCGGACAGGGTGTTGGCGCGGTGCGGACATGGTGGTTGCACCTTGCTGAGATGAACCAGCGAACCAGCACAGGCGCGGGCCCTTACTGCCGGTGGAGTGGCAAATGGCTGTTGCTCTACTGCGTATAGCAAACGTTTATGCCGCTGGGGTTAGGTGGACAACAGCCGGCCCCCGCCACTACGGATGGCGGGGGCCGGTGCGGTTGTGCGGTAGATGCTGAGCAGCGGTGGTCTCAGTACCGCTGTTCACCGTCCACCAAGGTCACGGTTCAGTGTGTTTCGCGTCCGATGCCGTGGATGTGTCCGAGGGCGAGCGCGGTCACCTGCGGGCCGAGCGTCGCGTAATCGACGCCCGCAGCTGAATCGCCCTTCAACTTGCCGCCGGGCGGTTGTACGGCCCACCGTGGCTCTAAAGAGCCGGAGGTGTGCAGGACGGTGGTGATGGTGCCTGTGAAGTCGACGGCGAACAACTGGCGGAAACCGGCGTCTGCGTTGTCGAGGGCGAACATGTCGCCGTCTTCGAACTCGGCGACTACGACGGCGCCCACCCGGTAGTCGGGTGCGCCTGCATAGGTGTCGAATGGCTGCAGTTGAGTGTGCGGAAGGTCTGGGGCGATGACGTGTTCCGTGTACCAGTCGAGCTCTTCAAGGCTCGTCAGGTGCAGGGATTCGGGGTGTGGGCGGCTGGTGAGGATGCCGCCCGCGGTGAAGCCCGGGGCGGGCTGCCAGTCGAGGACGTATGTCGTCAGCATCGTCCCAGTGGAGTGACGGTGGTGTTGCGTATCGAGGGAGATCAGGCAGCGCAGTAGATGATCCGTGTCGCTGCCGGCCTCGATAGCCATGTGTGGCGCCATGGCGGGAGACCTCCTTATGTGTGAAGGGGTTGGCAACGCTTAAACTGCGCTGGTTTGTCCTAGGTGTATGCGTTAAGAGTCGGGTTCACTCGCACGGTACGTGGTGGCTGAAACGCGGTTGCCCGGAACGGGTGCGTCCGGCTGAATCAGTGTGGGGGTTGCAGGCGGTCAGCAACTCTTACTTGTCGGTTTGCCGGTCGGCAGGGGACTCCCGGTAGGGCGCTTGTGGGCCCTGGTTGCCGGTGATGTGGGCCCACCATCCGGCGCACACCAGGTAGCCGACAGGAACGCCGTCGAGCGTGGCGGTGGGTTGGTAGGCACCGTTGATGATGTTCATGCCGTGATGGCAGTAGAAGACCCGCTCGCCGGTGCGCAGGCCGGATAGTTCGTAGTCGTGTTCTTGCTCGGGGGAGCCTTCTCGGAAGGCGCAGTCGGAGCAGGGTGAGCGCATGACGGCTGGGGGGCGGGGGAGGGGGACGGCGAGGTTTTCCCAGCCCCGGATGTCGTCGGTTACGCCGGTGTGGGCGCAGTGGTGGCAGTCGGCTTCTTGGGGGCAGCCTTGGCAGACGGGGCACACGTAGCGGGTCAGGTAGACGTCGCTCACGACGGCTGCTGCTCCAGCTTGGTGAGACGTTGCAGCCGCTCGTATTTGGTGTCGGTGTCGTGTCCGTCCCATACGACGTCCGGGGTGTGGGGCACGTGGTCGAAGAACTCGGCGAAGTCGGCCGCGGCGATATGCCACGACATTTGGCCTGCCGGGGTGTGGATGTACACGACGGCCCAGGCAGGTTCTGCGGGGTCGTTGTAGGCGTAGCCGGATGGGTAGCGGGCGGCGAGGTTCGCGACGAGGACGGCTCGTTCCCGGTAGATGCTGGCGGTTACGACGTCGAGGGGGATGGTCACGGCTGCTCCGGGCGTTGGTCGAGGTGGGGGATGAGTTGGGCTGCTGTGCGTAGGGCGTTGGCGATGTTTTCGAGGACGCGGGCGGTTTCCTCGACGACGTCGGTCAGGGTGTCGGTGTCGTCGTAGTGGACGGTGGCGATGGGCGCCGTGTCTGAGTCCTGGTAGCCGATGAGCACGGTGATGGGGATGGTTCGGGGGTTCATGCGGCGGCTTTCTTGCGGGCGGCGGATGCGGTGGCGGTTTTGCGGTTGACGGCTTTGCGGCAGTCGGGCCGGTAGCGGGCGGAGACGGCCATGCCGGGCGGCAGGTAGTCGCGGCAGCCGCATGCGCACAGGCGGCCGGGCGGGGGGTCGTCGGGGCGGTCGCACATGTTCTGGACCGCGTACGGCCAGGACGGCAGGCGGGGCAGGGCGTTGATGCGGTCGAGCCATGTCTGGGCCCAGGCGACGGATTCGGCGTGGCGGGCGAGGAGTCCCCACCGGTCGGCGGCGGTCATGTGAGGGCGTCCTGTGGCTCGAAGCGGGCTAGAGCGGATCGGGCGGTGATCCCTTCGCGGATCATGCGGGTCCGCTGGTGGGCACTGAAGCCACCCCACACGCCGTGCTGTATCGGCATCGACAACGCTTCGTCGAGGCAGGCTTCACGTACCGGGCAGCGTTGGCAGACCTGCTTCGCCGCGTGCATCGTCTCGACGTCGGAGGTGAAGAACAGTTCCACGTCGTGGCCCTCGCAGGCCGGGCCGCTCACCGGGCTTCCCTCGGGCGGGTTCCGCGTCGGCGGCCGTTGCAGAGCAGGCAGCGGGTGTCGCCGGGTTGGGGTTCGGGTTCGACGGGTCCTGCGGGGTGGGTGAGGCATCCCGTGGCGGTGGGCCGGTAGAGGCCCTGTGCGGCCCGCAGGGCGGCTTTCAGGGCGCCGATGAGCTCGTCGCATGCGGCGGGGTGCGGGGAGGCGTACAGGAGGCGTCCCAGGCGTTGGGTGGTGTCGAGATGCGTGCGGAGGGTTTCGTAGTCGGGGCGCGGGGCGGTCATCGGTGTCCTAGTGGGTGTCGTGGCGGCGAAGTTCGGCGGCCAGCTCGGCGAGTTCCGTCCATTCCTGGCCGGGTCGGAGCGCGAAGAGATGCCCGGTCTTGGTGCCGTCCGGGGCGGTGAACGTGACCGTGCACGCGGTGGTGTTGTCCAGGACGCGGGAGTGCAGCCACCAACGCCGTACAGCCTTCTCGAGCCGGGTGTTCATGCGGACTCCTCTGGGAACTTCTCGGCGTCGTCGTCGAGTCGGTCGCGCACATAGCCCTCGTAGCCACTCCCACATGTAGGGCACTGGGCCACGGCTTTGATGAGGTCAGCGGCGGCGAGTTCGTCGAGGGCCGCGGTTATGTCGTCCTCGCTGCTCGACGTGTAGGAACTCAGTGGTCCCGGTGTCCAGCGCACGTTGGGCGGAAGCTCCAGAAGCAGCAGCATCATGCCGAAGGCCGGGAGCGATACACGGGAGTCCTTCTCTTGCATGCGGCGGAGGACGTCGAGTCGCGTGGTCATGGAGTCTCCGGGTTGAAGAGTGCCGGCTGTATGGCGTTGCTGGTGGTCTTGGTGCTGCGTATTCGGCTGGGCATTGGAACCGGTGGGGGGACGGCGTAGGGGCGTGCGTCGGGTGGCCAGGGTTTGTCGGGGTGGACGGTCTCCAGGTGCGCTCCCAGACCGGTCACGCCGTTCTGCGTGGTGGCGCCGCAGCGGTGGGGGCAGCGGTACAGCCAGGTCTCGCCGGGCTTCAGGTGGGCCGGGTAGTGGCTCATGAGGCTTCCTTGCGGGATTGAGCGACCACGAACGGGAGCTTGACGCGTTTGGCGGGCGTCCACGCGCTCACGTGCGCACGCGCATCCTGTGGTTGCTGTTCCGGCATCAGGTCGTCTCGTTCCCCACCAATCAGCTCAGCCACGGGTACGTGTAGGCCGGGGGCGGGGTCCGGAGGAGCCCCCGGACTTGTGGCGCAAGGAGCCGTAGGCGACGCAGCCCCGAAGGGGCCCGTAGTAGCGACCGTAGGGAGCGGAGCGGGCGCACTGCCGGTGGAGGACTCCTGGAGCAGGGAGTAAGGGAGTACCTGCGGGGGGTGGGAGTAGGAGTTCATCGGCGGCATTGCCGATTTAACCGGCGGCATTGCCGATCTAATCGGCGGCAGTGCCGATTCGTAATCGGCGGCGTTGCCGGTTTGAATCGGCGGCGTTGCCGGTTTAATCGGCGGCAGTGCCGATTCAGATCGGCGGCGTTGCCGATTAGCTTCGAGATCGTCACGCCGGGTTGCGATGCGCTTGCGCTCGGCTTCACGCTGAGCGAGCAGGGCCGGGGACGGTTCTATACAGACCTGCTCGCCGGTCTCGGCGTGCATCTCATGGACGTGGTCCACGCGTAGCGCCCAGTCGCCGTACGCGGCGCCAGCCCCCTTGCGCGGGGCGCGGAGCTCCACCAGCCATCCGCGCTCGGTGAGCTCGTCAATGTCACGCGCTACCGTCCGCGCACTCGCCTTGGCCCTGGGCAGGTTGCCGTAGGCCGTCTCGACGTGCCGTCCGCCCTTTCCGTCCGCCCAGGACTTCACCGCCAGGGCGACGGCGGTCAGGGTCGGTCCCCGGCCGAGAGCAGGACAGACGCCGGTTTCGTCCCGCCAGTCCTTGAGGACCTGAGCGGAACGATCCTTCGGGCTGGGGGGCTTGTCGTTCATGGCCGGAACGCTACACATACCTAACCCTGTTGAGCAAATCTCAACATTCTATGCGGTAGCCTCAACGTAAAGCAGATGTGCAGAACCATGGAGAGGTAAGTACGATGAGCGGCATGGCAGTGATCGCGGAGAAGTTGACCGAGGACGAAATCAAGTTCAGCCGGTCGGTGAAGGTGGCCGCCAAGCTGGTCGGCATCACCTACGAGGAGCTTGGCTTTGCCATGCGTCCCACCAAGCCCGTCTACAAGGGCGAGGTGAGCAAGCGCATCGAGGGTGCGACCAAGTGGTCGCTGCGCGAGATGTACTACCTGCGCCGACTGTTCGGCGCCACCGCAGATCAGATGACTCAGGGTGTCGGATGGACCGACCACATGGACATCGAAGCGGTGCGTGAGCGGCTGTTGGTACTCCACCGGGAGTACGTGTGATCACTGCGCCCGGCTGACGCCCCGCACCAGCCGCTCGGTCTAGCGTGGCGGCATGGATGAGCAGCGCACACACAGCGGCGACGGTCCGCTCCGCGGCCGGGGCGGGCCCGCGCCGTGGCGGCACGGGCCGGCGGCCCTTCGGCGGTGGGAGGAGTGGGTCGAGCGGCGCGGTCTGCCGTGGGCCTCGACGCTGGCCGTGACCGTGTTCGTGCAGGTGGGGTCGGGTTTCGCGGAGCACGCTCAGCTCGAGTACCGGGCCAAGCTCGATGTGTTCGCGCGCCTGCTGCTGCTCGTCGCCTCGCTGCTGCTCCTGCTGCGCCATCGCCATCCGGTGCCCGTCGTGTACGGAGTGGCCGCGGCGACCATGGTCTATCTCGGGGCGGGCTATCCGTACGGGCCGGTGTTCTTCTGTGTCGCGCTCGGTGTGTTCGCCGCGATCGTGGCGGGTCGGCGGTGGGCGGCCTGGGGCGCCATCGGCATGCTGTGGCTCGGCCACCTGCTGATCGCGCACTGGCTGTACCGCTGGCTGCCGCCCGGCACGGACCACGGTGCCTCCTGGGGCGGTGAACTGGTCGTCGCCGCCTGGGTGGTGGCCATCGCCGCCGTCGCCGAGCTCGCCCGCAACCGTCGCGAGCAGTGGGCCAAGGAGCGCGTCGAGCGCGAGCAGGCCGCCAAGCGCCGCGCCGACGAGGAACGCCTGCGCATCGCCCGTGAGCTGCACGACGTACTGGCCCACTCGATCTCCGTCATCAATGTCCAGGCGGGCGTCGGCCTCGCCCTGCTCGACTCCGACCCGGAGCAGGCCCGCACCGCGCTCACCACCATCAAGTCGGCGAGCAAGGAGGCCCTCGGCGAGGTCCGCCAGGTCCTCGACACCCTGCGCGCCCCGGGCGAGGCCCCGCGCGCCCCGGCCCCGGGCCTTGACCGGCTGCCGGAACTCGTCCAGCAGGCCGCGAGCGCCGGACTCACCGTGGATCTCGCGACGGAAGGGAAGCGGGTCGAGCTTCCGCCGAGCACGGATCTGGCCGCGTTCCGGATCGTGCAGGAGGCACTGACCAACGTCGTACGTCACTCGGGATCGCGCCACGCGCGCGTGGTGGTCCGTTACGACGGCCGCAGGAACCTGGAGCTGAGCGTCGACGACGACGGGCCCGCGAGCCGGGGCGACGCAGGTGGCAGCGGCAACGGCCTTGCCGGAATGCGGGAGCGCGCGGCCGCGCTGGGTGGCACGATCGAGGCGGGCTCCCGCGCGGACGGCGGTTTCCGGGTGCGGGCCGTACTCCCGCAGCGCCATGAAGCGAAAGAGGGCTCCCCGTGATCCGCGTACTGCTCGCCGACGACCAGTCCTTGGTCCGGGCCGGCTTCAAGGCACTGCTCGATGCCCAGCCGGACATCGAGGTGGCGGCGGAGGCGGCCGACGGCGAGGAAGCGGTCCGCATGGTGCGCCAACTACGCCCGGACGTCGTCCTGATGGACATCCGCATGCCGCTCCTCGACGGCCTCGCCGCCACCCGGCAGATCACCGCGGACGCGGACCTCGCGGACGTCAAGGTGGTCATGCTCACCACCTTCGAGATGGACGAGTACGTCTTCGAAGCGCTCCGCAACGGCGCCTCGGGCTTCCTGGTCAAGGACACCGAACCGGAGGAACTGCTGCGTGCGGTACGGGCGGTGGTCGAGGGCGACGCCCTGCTCTCGCCCGGCGTGACCCGCAGGCTGATCGGCGAGTTCGCCGCCCGCTCCAAGGAGCCCGCGGCCGCCGATTCGCTCGGCGAACTCACCGAACGCGAGCGGGAGGTGATGGCCTTGGTGGGCATCGGCCTGTCGAACGAGGAGATCGCCCGCCGCCTTGTCGTCTCGCCGCTCACCGCCAAGACCCATGTGAGCCGCACCATGATCAAGCTGGGCGCCCGGGACCGTGCCCAACTGGTCGTCCTCGCCTATGAGTCGGGGCTGGTGCGGCCGGGCTGGCTGGGCTGAGGCGGGGTCCAGCCGTTCGGATGCGGCCGGAGTCGTACGCGTACGACCGGAGGCCCCTAAGCGTCGGGCCGGTGGTGGTACGCCGGGCGGTCGTGCGGCCCGCCGGGCTCGTACACCCCTGAGCGGACCGCGTCCCGCCAGCGCCACAGCACGCGGACGAGACGTACGACGAAGACCACCGGCGCGAGCGTCGTCGCGACGAGGAGCAGGGCGTGGCGCGGGCCGCCCGACAGATCGAAGACCAGCGCGGGTGCCACGACGAGGCCGAAGACGGCCGCGGCGGCCAACAGCGCCGACACCAGCGCGAAGATGATCTCGACGGTCGCGGCGTCACGCGCGGCCTGTGAGCGGTTCCCCATGCGGGAAGTGAAACAGCGCGGCGCGCGGCGGGCAAGGAAAGTCGGCGGCGCCCGGCGGGAGGAAGACCCGCCGGGCGCCGCGTGGTCGGGCTCAGTCGCGGGCAGCGGCCACGCGCTCGGCGGCCGGCTCCTCCCGTGCCGCGTCCTGGCCCTGGTCCTGGATCTGACCCTGGTCCTGTACCGACTTGGCGACCACGAGCGACGGCTGCGTACGACGTCCGCGCAGCCCGGTCAGCGTGAGCAGCAGCCCCGCCAACGCGACCGCGGTGACCACGACGAGCCCCGGCCGGAAGCTGTCGAGCACGTCCTGCGGCGACTGCGAGCCCTCGTTCCCGGACGCCGTGACCACTGCGGTGACGACGGCCAGGAAGATCGCGCCGCCCACCTGGACCGAGGTGTTCAGCAGGCCCGAGACCATGCCCTGCTCGTGGTCCTCGACCCCGTTGGTGGCCTGGATGTTGAGCGAGGGGAAGACCAGCGCGCAGGCGGCGCCGATCAGCAGCATGGAGGGCAGGATCACGGCGACGTACTGCGGGGTGAGGCTGATCCGCAGGAACAGCGCATAGCCGACGACCATCGCCGCGAAGCCCGCCACGATCACGCGCGGGGTGCCGAACCGGTCGACCAGGCCGCCGATCTTCGTCGACGAGAGCGCGACCAGGGCGCCCGCGGGCAGGAAGGCCAGCGCGGTCTGCAGTGCGGACCAGCCGAGCAGCGACTGCATGTACTGGGTCACCATGAACTGGAACGAGACGTACGAGCCGAAGAAGGTCATCGCGCCGAGATTGGCCCTGATCTGCGAGCCCGAGCGCAGCACCCCGAGCCGGATCAGCGGGCTCGCGGAGCGCCGCTCGATCGTGACGAACGCGGCGAGGAGCAGTGCGGCGGCCAGGAACGAGAGCAGGGTGCGGGCGGAGGCCCAGCCGGCCTCGGGGGCCTGTACGACGGTGAAGACGAGGAGCAGCATCGCCGCGGTGCCGGTGATGGCGCCCGGGATGTCGTAGCCGCCGGCGGACTTGTCGCGCTCGCTGTGCGGGATCAGCTTCAGGCCGATGACCAGGGCGATCAGCGCGATCGGGGCGGGCAGCAGCATGGTCATGCGCCAGCTGACCTCGGTGAGCAGGCCGGACAGGACCAGGCCCATGGAGAACCCAGTCGCGGCGCAGGTGGTGTAGATGGCGAGGGCGCGGTTGCGTACCGGGCCCTCGGCGAACGTCGTGGTGATGATCGACAGGCCGGCGGGCGCGGTGAACGCGGCGCTCAGGCCCTTGATGAAGCGACTGGCGATGAGCAGCGGGCCGGAGTCCACGAACCCGCCGAGCAGCGAGGCCAGCGCGAAGACGGCGAGGGCGATGAGGAAGACCCGGCGTCGGCCGAGCAGGTCGGCCGCGCGGCCGCCGAGGAGCAGCAGGCCGCCGTAGCCCAGGATGTAGCCGCTGACGATCCACTGCAGGGTCGAGGTGGACAGGTTGAGGTCGCTGCCGATGGAGGGCAGCGCGACGCCGACCATGGAGACGTCGAGTGCGTCCAGGAACATCGCGGCGCAGAGCACGAGCAGCGTGCCCCACAGACGGGGAGTCCAACGCTCCGTGACAGCAGGGGTGTTGAGCGGAGAGGTCATGCGGAGCACACTACATGCACGTGCATCCAATGCAAGGGAAATTAATTCCGATGCAACAAAGGGCGGATTCTCTGCTAACGTGCGCTCATGGCGGCGAAGAAGGTCGAACGGCTGCTCGTGGACCAGTGGCGGGACATCCTCGCGGTGCACGCCAGGACGATGTGTGAGCTCGATCGCGAGCTGCACCAACACGGCCTGGGTGCCAGCGACTTCGAGGTCCTGGACTTTCTGGCGCAGGGCGAGAACCCCTCGTACCGGGTGCAGGAGATCGCTGCCCGGGTGCATCTGAGCCAGAGCGCCCTGTCGCGGCTGATCGCGCGCCTGGAGAAGGAGGGCCTGGTCTACCGCGGCATGTGCAGCGAGGACCGGCGCGGCGTGAAGGTGGCGCTCACCGACCGGGGGCGCGAGCTGTATACGGAAGTACGGCCGCTGCAGCGGGCGGTGCTCGCGCGGATGCTGGCGGAACCGCCCGCCTGACCTCGGGCCGCGATGCGTGTCAGACGGTCGACGGCGTGCGTCAGATGCCCGACTTCTCCCGCCACAGCCGGGCCAGTTCGGCGTCGCCGCTGACGTGCGGCAGGGGCGCCCGGTTCCACAGCGCCAGGTAGAGCCGCGCCGCGGGCCCGCTCAGCTCGCAGTCCGCATCTCCGCCTTGCCCGTCGGCGCCGCGCGTGGTGACGGGCGGCTCCTCACTCAGGCGTACGGTCCACACCGCATCCGCATCCGCATCCGTGTCCGTTGCCCGCACCCGCAGCGTCCGCGGCTTCTCGGTACGCACCCGGCTGCGCGAGCGCGCGTGAAAGCCGCGCAGCAACTCGTCGATGCCGTCCGCCGCCAGGGCCGCATCGACGGTCGCCCGGTCGGTGCCGCGCTGCGCCGACTCGGCGTCCACCCGGTGCACCGTCGTCTCGTGCGCCTGGCGCCGCGCCCAGAACGCCCGCGGCGACGGCGCCGGCAGGAACGCCCAGCACTCCAGGTCGTCCGGCGCCGCCTCGAGCGCGTCGACCAGCGCGGAGTGCGCCGCGCGGTACCAGGCGAACAGCTCGGCCCCGTCCAGGTCAGGCCCGTCCTCCAGAGGCCGGGGCGACTTGTGCCCCTCGGCCACGAAAGCGGTGGCCCAGAGGTGCACCGCGCCCGTGTGCCGCACCAGGTCGTGGACCTGCCAGTCGGGGCAGGTGGGTACGGGGGCGTCGGGGCCGGCCGCCTCGGCGAAGTCGGCGAGCGACTGGCCCGCTTGGCGGAGGTGGGTGAGGTGAGCGGCAATCTCCATGGTCGGAGTGTGCCGCATGAAGTGGGCCTGAGGGCAGGGGGTTTGTGGAGCGCGGGACGGTGGCCGCGGGCCGGATCGCGTACCCGGAAGTCCTGTGTCAGGCGGGGCGCTGCCCGCCCGGCGAGTGTGCCGTCGCCGGACGCGGTGCACAGGCCGATCAGGCCGAAGACCGCGGTGATCCACTTCGTGCGTCCGTCGAGACGGGACGGCCGTCGGGATCCGTGTGTCCATCGAGTCGCCTGCGGCCGTCGACTCCGGCCCGCCGAACTCGGCAACGGTGTTCCGCACGGGACACCGTCTGGTGGAGGGCGCCTTCGACCGACACGGGGTCAACTGGCGATGCCCCGCTGCGCACTGCTGATCGCACTCATGCGTGTGCGGTTCGGTCGCGCCCGAAGTCGCTGCCCACCGTGGGCGTCGGCGTTGTCACGGGGGTGCCGACCGGTGAGCGCCCGCGGTGCGTCTGATGCCGCGGGCAGGACGGGATCGTCACCGTGGCGAAGGGGCATGTGCGGCGGTGGTCTGCGGGGGTGGTGTCAGCTCGATCAGGAAGTCCTGGTCGCCGGCACCGGAGCAGCGGCCCTGGACGGCCTCCGCTCCGTCCTTGGTGTCTTGGCGGCGCAGGCTCAGACATTGGTTGGTGATGATCGGGCGAATGCGGAAGTGGGCTGCGGCAGAGGGGCCGAAACGTTCGACGCGGAACTGTTGGGCGCGGTTGTCGTCGGCACAGTCGTCACGGGGCTCGAGCAAGTCGCGGCCCGGCCCGTTCTGCAGGACGGTGAGGCAGCCGATGCCGTACTTCGGCTGGTGCCACTGGATCTGCACGATGTCCCTGCCCAGCGGTTCGAGGAACACCTGCGGCAGGGCGTCCTTCGTGCAGAGGCGTTGGGCGACGACGGCGGACTCGTACCGGCCGGTGCGGTCCCTGCCTTCGGTGAGGCACAGCTCGGGTGTGCGAGCGGGGTGGATTCGTGCCCAGCTGCCCACGGCCGGCATGCGCAGCCCGGCCACCGGCATCGCGGGCAGGGCGGCCGGTGTCGACGAGTCGTGGAGCAGGCCGCTCACGCCGAAGGTGCCCGCGATCCCGATGCCCGCGGCGCCGAGCAAGCCTGCCGCCCGGCGCCACCGCGAGGGGCGTATGGGGGCAGGCGCACGGGAGGGTGCAACGGCAGGATCGGCGTAGCCATCGGCACCGGTGGATGTGGACGGGGACGTGGACGTGGGCGCGGCGGTGGCGATGCGGCGGCGCGCCTCGACCCACTGGCGTACCTCTTCGTCGCCGAGGCCGCACGCGCGGGTGAAGGCGTCGACGAACTGCTCGCGGGGCAGGGTGACGCGGCCGAGCGTGGTGGCGATCGTGCTGGCCGGGAGTGTGTCGGCTTGCGCGTTGGCCTTGCCCTCGAGCTGGCGGTAGGTCAGTCCGGACCAGAGCCGGAGCGTGCGCAGCGCTGCCGTGAACTCAGCTGGAGTGCGGACCAGTGCGGGCGGTGGTGATACCTCCGGCGGCTCGGCAATGCCGTCTCCCTTCTGACCCATTACTTCAGCATGACCTCACAGGCTGTGGCTGGTCACGGCCCAAACCGGCCGTGTTCGCATGTGTTTGGAACACAGGTGAGCGCTGTTCCGAAGAGACGCGAACGCTGCATCGCCTTGTTGGCCCGGTGGCCGTGCGGACAGTCTCGGCATCGGCAGGCTTCGGCAGGCATCGGCAGGCTTCGGTTGCTGCTCGGGGGGCGCACCGGTGGCACGTCCGGACGCGCCAGTTGCGGGCGTTCGCTGCCACTTCACGCCGAAGACCGGCCCGAGGAAGGGCGAGCCCGACCTCGATGCATTCATCCACACACCGATCTTGAAGGAGCATCATGCGTACCCGTACATGGTTCGCCGGCCTTGCGGTGGGAGCCGCACTCTTCGCCGGTGGTCCGGTCGCCGCTGCACAGGCGGCTCCCGCGCCGTCCCAGACCGGCACGACATCGACCGTCTCAGGAGAGGGTGCTGCAGCCAGTGCGTCGGTGCCCCGCACGTACACCGACGTCGGCACCTACCGCACCAAGGCCGCGTGTGAGGCGGACGGGAGGGCTTCCGTCTACTCCGACTGGTACTGCAAGAGGAGCAGCACGACCAGTAACTATCACCTCTGGGTGAACCTGGACTCGTAGGTCCCCTGACGGCCCGGCCGACTGAACGGGGGAGCGTCTTCGCTTTGCTGTGGGGCTGACACCTGCCGGCCCCACAGCAAAGCAAGAACCTGGACCCAGGCCGGGCATTGCAGCTCATGCCCGCAGCGCCGGGCGAACTCCCGGGCTGCCCGGGCGAGTTGAGCCACTAGCATTGCCGGGCATGGACGCAGACCGCTCCCGACGGGTGCTCGACGCGTGGCAGACCTTTCTGGCCGGCAAGCCCCGGGCCTCGGACCCGCTCGGCCTCTTCCGGGACGTGGCCGCATCGGTACCGGCGTACCGCGACTTCCTGCACCGACGCGGCATCGACCCGGCCACCGTGCGAACCCTCGACGACTTCCGTCGGCTGCCGCTGCTCACCAAGGAGAACTACCACCGCCGCCATCCGCTGCCGCAGCTGTGCCGCGACGGCCGTCTCGACGGGTGCGACATGGTCGCGGTGTCCTCCGGATCCACCGGGGAACCCACCTTCTGGCCCCGCTTCGTCACCGACGAACTGGCCGTGGCGGCCCGCTTCGAGCAGGTCTTCCGGGACGGCTTCCGCGCGGGCGGGCGCACGACGCTGGCCGTGGTGTGCTTCCCGCTCGGCACCTGGGTGGGCGGGCTCTACACCACCGCCTGCGTACGGCATCTCGCGGCCAAGGGCTATCCGGTCACGGTCGTCGCGCCGGGCAACAACAAGGCCGAAATCCTGCGCGTCGTACCGGAGTTGGGCCGCCACGTCGAGCAGGTCGTGCTGCTCGGCTATCCGCCCTTCATCAAGGACGTCATCGACTCCGGACTCGCCGCCGGCATCGACTGGTCACGCTACGCGCCGAAACTGGTGCTGGCCGGTGAGGTGTTCAGCGAGGAGTGGCGTGACCTGGTCGCCGAACGCGCCGGAATGCGGGACATCTGCCGTGACGCGGCATCGCTGTACGGCACGGCGGACGCGGGCGTGTTGGGCAACGAGACCCCGCTGTCGGTTTCCCTGCGCCGCTTCCTCGCCGGGAAACCGGAGGCGGCCCGCGAGCTGTTCGGCGAGTCGAGGCTGCCCACGCTGGTCCAGTACGACCCGGCAAGCCGGTACTTCGAATCCGTCGACGGCACCCTGCTGTTCTCCGGCGACAACGGGATCCCGCTGATCCGCTACCACATCGCCGATGAGGGCGGCGTCCTCGGACACGACGAGCTGCTGGACTTCTGTGTCCGGCACGGCTTCGATCCGGCGGGTGCCTCGGGCTGCGTTCCCGGCGATCCCGACGCTCCCCAGGCGGATGTTCCCGACGCGCCGCCCATGCCCTTCGTGTACGTCTTCGGGCGCTCGCAGTTCACCGTCTCCTACTTCGGCGCCAACGTGTACCCCGAGAACATCTCGGTGGGGCTCGAACGGGCCGCGGTGAGCGGCTGGGTGAGCGGGAGGTTCGTCCTGGAGACGGTCGAGGACGCCGACCGTGACGCGCGGCTGCGGGTGACCGTGGAACAGGCGCCCGGGCAGGTGCCGGACCCGGCGGCCATCGCCCGGTCGATCATGACGGAACTGCTTCGCCTCAACAGCGAGTACGCCCACTACGTGCCCACGGAGCGGCAGTTGCCCGAGGTGGTGGTCCGGCCGGCCGGCGATCCCGAGTACTTTCCGGTCGGGGTCAAGCACCGGTACGTACGACGGCACTGAAGCAGCGCGGGCGCAGACGGCAGGATTGCCTGCCGGTAGCGCGGGCGCGGGCCGGGCAATGGCTGGACCCTGACCTGGAGTTCAGGCAGGTCATCCCGCCCGGCTGTCGTCGGCCGCTGCGAGGAGTGGGGCGCTTGGTGCGATAGTGTCTTGCTCAATTATCGCGCATACGTTCCGTTTCCCGGGGGGGGATCATGAAGTTTGCTGTGCGTTCGAAGGCGGCGACTGCCGCTGCCGTGCTGGCCGCGACCTTGTTGGCCGGCGGCGCTGTCGGCTGTTCATCCGCGAAGGATGACAAGTCCGGCAAGTCCACCGGGCAGGACAAGTCCGAGCAGTCGCCGAAGATGGAGCCGGCCGCTGCCGTGAAGCAGGCCGTGGTCAAGGCGGAGAAGTTCACCTCCTTCTCCTACCGCCTCAAGGGCGAGGCACCGGGCAAGGACGGCGGCAAGGTCAGCGGCGAGGCCTCGATGAACCTGAAGCCCCTGACCGTGTCGATGAAGATGACCGGCGGTGGCGAAACCTTCCAGATCCGGATCATCGGCGACGCCATGTACATGGGTACCGGCAAGCCCGACCCGGACCTGGACGGCAAGAGCTGGATGAAGTTCCCGATGGACGGGATGGACAAGGGCGGCAGCCCGGCCGAGGGCAGCCCCGCGGACAAGAACCCGGCGTCCGAGGCCGGGCTGATGGAAGGCGCCGAGGACGTCAAGCTGGTCGGCGAGGAGAAGGTCGACGGCGTACAGACGACGCACTACGCGGGCACCGTCACCCTCGACGAGATGCGCAAGAGCCTCAAGGACAAGAGCGCCGACGTGCGCAAGAGCCGGGAGAAGAACCTCAAGGAGTACGAGGAGCTCGGCCTCGACAAGCTCACCATGGACCTGTGGATCGACGGCGACGGCCACGCCAAGCAGGTCCGCACCCGGGGCACCACGGACGAGGGTCCGCTGGACATGAAGATGACCTTCTTCGACATCAACAAGCCGGTCAAGGTCACGGCCCCGCCTGCCGCGCAGGTGGCGGATCTGTCCGAGATGTTGAAGGGCGAGGGCTGAGCGGAACAGCTCTGACAGCAGTCCCTGGGCGCGGCGCACTTGGTGCGCCGCGCCTTGCCTTGCCCTGTCCTGCCTTGCTGCGGCTGCGGCTGCGAGGCGGCTTCCTCGTCACGCCTCAGCGAAGTCTGGCCGTTCTCGTCGAATCTTGATGACCGGCGGGTTCGTCTAAACAGACATTGCGTGCCCTGGCCAGGACGTGGTGCCGGGCGGCAGAGGCGGGCGGGGCCGCGCATCCACTGCGCGGTGCGGTTCTGGCCACTGGCCGAGGTGCTCTCTGTCGGCCCGCCTTTCGCTGCAGGAGGTTGACGGCCGGAGTCGGTCGCGACCGCGACCGCGGCACGCATCAGGCGAAGGAGCGAGCCATGGGAACCCTGCCCGACGGCATCTACCGCATGAGCCTCGACGAACAGCAACGCCTCACCATCATGGACGAGGGGTCCGTCGTCCTCTTACCCGCCCAGGACGAAGGGCAGGAGTTCGAGGTGCGGTGCTCCAGCGGGGACGACTACTCCATCACCATGCCCACCCGCATCTGGCCCGCCCGATACCTGTGCTACGACGCAGCCGGGGCACCCCCGCACAAGGGCGACAGGGTCCGCCTTCGGGTGAGTGAATTCCCCCCTTGCCAGTGGAAGATCACCCAAGGTTCGCGGCAGGGAAACTTCACCATCGTCGTTTCCGGAGTCGACCTGACGATGGGAATCGCGCCGGTCAAGGTCTACCCGCCGTGGCTGGAGCTGACGTCCACCGCCGACGAGGGACGTGGCTGGAATTTCGAATTCGTCCGCGAGCCGTAGCCTCGTGACGCGCCTCGGCCGTGCCGGGTACGGCCGAGGCGGCGTCAGGTTCCGCCGAGCATCAGGCGGTGGCCACGCGCCGGGTCGCGTACCCGGTCAGCGCGGCGATCGCGGCCAGGGCCGCCACACTCGTCAGAGCCACCGGCAGCGACAGCCAGTCGGCCATGAAGCCGATCGCAGGCGGCCCGAGCAGCATGCCGCCGTAGCCGAGCGTGGACGCGGCCGCGACTCCGCTCGGCCCGGCCAGGGCACCCGCGCGCTCGATGGCCACCGGGAAGATGTTGGCAAGGCCGAGGCCGGTCACGGTGAACCCGGCCAACGCCACCCACAGGTTGGGCGCGAGCGCCCCGACGAGCATGCCCACGGCCGCCGTGCTGCCGCCCGCGACCAGGGTCCGGGTCCGGCCGAGCCGCTCGAGCAGTGTGGTGCCGGTGAGCCGCCCGACGGCCATGGCCAGCGCGAACACCGAGTACCCGGCGGCCGCGACGCCGGGGTTCGCGGCGAGGTCCTGCGTCAGATGCAGCGCTCCCCACTCGGCGAGCGCGCCCTCGCCGTAGGCGGTGCACAGCGCGATCAGCCCGAAGATCGCGACGATCCACTTCGTCCGTCCGTCGAGTCGCGTCCGTCCGTGGAGTCGCGTACGTCCGTCGAGTCGCGTACCGCCGTCGACTTCTGCGCGGCCCTCGGGATGCGTACCTCCCTCGGATTCGGTACGTCCCTCGGATTCCGTACGTTCCTGACCGCGCGCCCCGTCCCTCGCGGCCCGCTCCCGCTCGGGCGGTACGGGCACCGCGTGCCGCAGCAGCGTCGGCGCGACGGCCGCCGTCACCAGGAGGCCGATCACCGTGAGGCCGAGCAGGTGCCGGACGGGGGAGAGGTGCCCGGAAACCAGCCCGCCGAGCCCGGCGCCGACCATGCCGCCCAGACTGAACGCCGCGTGGAAGCTGGGCATCACGGGGCGTCGCAGCGCCTGCACCAGGTCGACGGCCGCGCTGTTCATCGCCACATTGATCCCTCTCAATGCCCTACCAAACACGAAGACGTGAAGGCCAGTTGAGGTGACGGCCCCAGACCGCTGCTCGGTGCAAGGTTGAACGTCAGGAGGCTGACGACCGGGCCATGGCACTGAGTCTTGACCGGCCGGGATCTCCTCGTTGTCGCAGGAGGCGACTTCCGCGACGCGGACGAAGAACCCGGGGTCGGACTTGCTCTCGTCCCAGTCGTCCGAGATGCCGATCAAGTCGACGTCCCTGGCGCACGGTTCGTGGACGATGCCGCGGCTGGCACGGTCTGGTTGCCTGCGATGTCGAGCCACTGGCCGTCCGCGCGGAGCGTCCCGAAGCAGTCGCGGACGTCCGGGTACGGGTCGGGAAGGCGCTTGGATGCTCACGGACATCGGGCGGGGTGCCTTGCCCGATGGCGTTGGAAGGACTGTTGATCAGGCGTACTTCAACACACATCGGACAGGCGATCGCAGCGCGCCGTGTCCCGGGTGGGGTAACTCAATCCTCTTCGTCGCTCCGCTCCAGAACCAACCCAACGGATCCGCGCGCGAGGCCGTTGCTGTCCTCGAGGTGCAGATGGCTCCCGTCGGGAACACCGGCCGTCGCGAGCGTAAGCAGGTGGCCAGCCAGTGTCCTGAGCCCTGCCGCGTTTGCCTCGATCACGACCTCACTACTGAGGTTCCGGACCTCGACACGTGCACCTTCTTCCCATTTGAAGACCTGTGCGACACCGTCGGTCACGACCGTGACCTCGATACCCTCGGCTGGGGGACTGCCATCGGAAGTCATGGAAAGACATCATGCCCACCCTGGAGCGTCTTGCCTCCAGTACATAGGCCCGGCGAGGCACCCAAGGGGGAACAAGGAGCGCTCTGACCTGCGCGCATCGCCCCTTCGCCGCTGTCCGCCTTTGCGCCTTCAGCCCATAGGCGGAACATCGTGAGCACCTCAGTGAGGTTGCCCGGGCCGCACGAGGCTTCAAAGCGTCGTTCCTGGACGCGGGTGAAGATCCAGTCAGTTTCGCTGCGCCGAACGCTCTCTGCCGAGTAGTCCCTGTCCTCCAGCGAGGTTTTCTCAAGATCGATAGCAACCGTCCACCCAGGGTTGTCGAGTGGTCCGATCTTGATGCCCCACGAGTGCTCCCAATCACCGTCGCACTGTTCGGTGTACCACCGCTGGAGCCAGTCGAAGGAGTGCTCGGTGCTGTTCATGGCTGGGATCCTAAGCGCCGCACTGAGCGTGGGCGAGTGCTTAGAAGTGACTGATCTTCTCTGGCGCGATCATGGCTCTGACCTGCCGATTAGTGGAGTCAGATCACCTTGGGGGCTGTTTCTCTGGGCATTCTCCGGAACCGCTCATTCCGCACTCCGGCGCGGATTCTTCGCCACCATCTGACGCCACCAAATCTTGGTGGCTATTCTGGTTGCATGACCGTGATGACGCTGCGCATCCCCGATGACCTAGATCCCTCGATCCGCGCGGGCGCCGAGGCGGCCGGCCTCTCGCTCAACGCCTACATCGTGCGCGCCGCCCGCCGACAGGCGGTACTCGACGGCGCGCAGCGCCTCGCCGCGCTCGGCCTCGGTGACGACCTGGCAGGCGAGGGCGACACCCTATGAGGCGGGGCGAGAATTGGACGCTCGCCGATGGCCGCAGTGTTTTGGTGGTCTCGCTCGATGGCCTTGAGGAGTCGTTCGGGGCGGTCCTCGCGATCGTGCTGCATCCCTCGGGGCGGTATCCGGACACCGCGATGTCTGTGGTCATCGGGGACCCGATGCCGTGCACGGCGGTCGCTGTGAACCTTCAGCAGCTCCGGGTGGCGCGGTTCGATGGGGCCACGCTCGTTGGGGCAGTGAGCTCTGAAGCGATGGCGCGCGTCGATGCGGCCTTGCGGGCGGTACTCGACCTTTAGTCGGTCGCATGCATGGTTGGGGTGACTCGATCAAGTCAGCAGCACGTGCTTTCCAGACGTTGTTTCATGCCTCCGGCGCGGGTCAGTGGTGCGTTCGGCAGTGTGGCAGGTGGAGAACGCCAACTGACGCTGAACTGGGGGAACCTGTGATCGTCCGGCGATACATAGACGCGGATGACGAGCTGGGTCAGCACCTCGCCCGCGAGCTCAACACACCGGTGGACTGGCCCGAGGAAGGGCTGAGTGCGGGGCGCGTTGCGCAGATCGCTGCTGCGGCAGCCTGCGATGTGTCCTACAACCAAGCGGCGAACGGTCACCTGGTCGACCTCTTCGCCTCGCTCCCGTTGCCTGGCACGCCTGAAGGCCGGGAGTTCTGGCATGAGATGACTCTCGCGGGAGGTCAGGCTGCCTGGAACGTCGTTCCCGCCAATGCGGGGGGCCCGTTCTTCGAGTACCTGATCAACGGGAACGAAGGCGGAATTGCTAGCCGTGTCCTCAGCTTTTTCTCCGAGCTCGACCAACGGCAGCGCGAGGCAGTCGCAGAGCTGATCGGTGGCGCTCTGGACAACGGCATGTTCTCTGGCAGCGCCAGCTACCTCGGACGGCTGTGGCTCCAGGACGCTGAAACGGCGGCCTGGCATGTCGCGCTCGCCAGCAACGCGGCACAGGAAGGCGAGGAAGGCCGCAAGCGATTCCTTGAAGCCTGGCGCAACGCGTAGGTGCGTTCGGTGACGTGCAGTGGAGCGCCCGGATTAGCAGGAGAATTAGCAAGCGGGACGAAGGAGGCCCCATCCGGAACCGGATGGGGCCTCCTTCGTCCCGGGAGCCGCCTTCGGCATTCGAACCCGAGACCTACGCATTACGAGTTGTCGGATCTTGGTCCGGGGACGTGCAGGGACGTACGGAACAGCAGGTCAAGCAGGCTTCGGGACGGCACCGGACGGAACTGCGGAGCCAATCGCGAACGAGACCACGAGTGAGACCGCCATGGTTCCTCGGCCTGGAGCGTTGCTACGTGAAGCTCGCGTACAGGATCGCTATGACGATGCCGAACAGAATGCCGGCGCCGAAGAATCGACGTCGTCCTTCCCAGTCCGGAAGGACTATCGGTGGGGGCGGGGTCACTCTCGCCTCGACCCGACTCGCGACCTCCATGAGCGACATGGTTACCTGCTGCAGTTTGGCCATCTGGCTGCCGTCGCCCGTCTTCAGGTCTCCGATCCCCCGGGTTGTCTCGTTGAGCCCAACCAGGCTGCCCTCTAACCGAGCGACGAGGCCGTTGAGGTCATCGCCACGGTCTTGAGCGAGAACCACTTCCAGGCGGCTGACGAGCGGGAGGAGATCCGCGACGTTGAGCTTGGATGCAGCAATGTTCAGTTGACGGGCGACGTCCTCGTTGATGCCGTGACTGGCGTTGGTGAGCAGGTGAGCAACATCTTCGTTGATCCGGTAGGAGGCACGCGAGATCTGGCGGGCGACGTCCTCGTTGATACTCCGGGCTGCCAATGACAGTTGGCTGACCGTGTCAGGCGAGATGACACCATCCCGCAGGGCGTCTTCGAGTAGCCGCGCCATCTGGGGCGCCGACTTCCCCAACTTCGCGAGCGTTTTCTTCGTTTGCGGGTCAATTTCGTGGTGGATGTTGATGTCGCCGTGGTGGTCACGGCCGACAAACGCACCGTCGCCGTAGTTGTTCTGAACAGTGCGCTGCTCCGGGGGCCCTGGGTTGTCGGTGTTCACCGGTCACCCCGGGTGTTGATGTTGATGTCGCCGTAGTGATCGCTTCCGATGAAGGCTCCGGAGCCGTGGTTGTGCTGCGACCCGATGTTGATTGTCTTCGTCGGCGCTGTTTTCTTGAGTTCATCAATGTCGGCCCGGGCGTCAGGATGAGCATCGAGAAAGGCCGCGAACAGCTCAGCCCAGGTGTCGGTAATGGCGCGCTCGGTGATCTCACGCCGGGCCAGGTCCGCTGTGTGCTCGTCCAGCGTCTGCAGGGCGGTGCTCTCCTCTTGCGCAGTGCCGTGGCGACGGAAGATGGCCGAGATCCGGTTGCGTAAGGCTCCTACCTGCTCCTGTAGTAGGTAGGAGAGGACGCCGCTGGCGGCTCCTGTACTCACGGCCATGACCGCTTCTCCGTACGTGTGACGGTTCCCCCTTCGGCTGGTGGGTTGGCGCACCCAAGCGGGCCGTACGACATGCTTCGGGGCCGTACCTCACGCCAGAGCTGATTGACCGTACTGGTGGTAGCAACGCAAGGGCCTGACATTTCGAGACGCTGGCCGAAACCCATTGGTCAACCAAGCTCACGAGCACCGGAGATGCGTCAACTGCCGATGCGCCATGCCCGGTGACATCCCGGGGTCAGGTCGTGGCATCCGGTGGTCCCCAAGAGGGCACAGCCTTCTTGATCCACTCCCTGCTCACTCCCAAAGGGCCGGCAGGGGGCCCGCCTCGGCAACCGCAAATGCCCTGCAGTCGTCCTCGTGCACATGACCAATACACCTGATCCGATGCCCGATTGGCCACAGGGCTAGGCAGTGATCGCGTACTGCGCGATCCGGGACTTGCGCAGGTCAAAAGCCTGGCTTCGAGTGGTCTCACGCAGGTGAGCGTTCGGGGCTTCGGAGAAGATCTTCTCCCAGATTCCTCCCAACCACGCAGAGGCATGGCTGGCTGTCCGGGGAGGTGGGGCTCCAGGGCGCCAGGCGGATTCGCAGCGTCCGCGGCTCGCTACGCACCTTCGTCCTGGGCGGACGCTGAGCCTGTGGAGAGAGCGAAGACGCGACAAACTCAGTCGACGGACGGAAGAGGCGCCCCTGGCAATCTTCCCAACTCAGGCACAACCCAGCAGCATCAGGCCTAACGTGGTGGTTGGTTGCAGGCTCAAGACGTTGGGGAGGCGCACTTGAAGCCGTTGACAAAGGATGAACTTCTGACCGCATATTCAGATGCGGAAGAGCGGCAGAAAATTTTCCGCCTAGCCATCCTTAGTGACTTTCTGAGCTACTGCTTGATCGCGCGAGACTATAAACCGTCAACCAACCTGAACAACCAAATCAAGCTGACACCGTACGGGAACGATAAGGTTCAGGCATTTGCTCGCAAGAGGATACCGATCCCAGAAGCACGCGCGATCTGCTTTCTTGAATTCTCCTGGATTCACCTACTCGTCGATGTGAAAGAGACAGATGTCGCGGCGGTTCAAGGCGTCATCAGTCAGCAAATTAGAGATAGGGCAATCTATTTCCCGTTCGTATTTGGTCGGGAGCTGTACGATCGAGCATACGAAAATCTGGATCCCGAGAAAAGGTCATTGGATCCTTCTGATACATTGGATTTCCTGAAGGATACGCCCCAGGGTGTCTTTCAGATGCACGAATTCGTCACCGGGCCGTTCGGTCTACTCAACAGCAAGCAGTTGCGCTTCTTTCAGCCTCAGCGTCACGCCGGACTGCTGCACTGTGGGGATGTAAGTTGTCACGAAATCCACAATGTTGATTTCGCGACTGCATCAGAGGCGCCCATAAATAAGCATCGCGGTCAGGCAGTGCGTACCCTTCAAAGGGACAGTGAGATCCCAAGTGCATGGGCATCGTTCATTTCAGACATTTTTTCTGAGACGGTACACCCTGCCCGGGATAATGTGAGTGAGACTCTGATACCCATTTTGGGCGACTGTCTCACCGGAGTCGAAATTCGTGAACTAACGGCCTGGCTTCTGGATAATACGCAGGGAGATCTCCGCGCAGTTTGCGCTTCCCTCGGATTGCAGGGCCCTTCAAAGAGCATAGTGGGTTCAATGGGGCGTGCCGAGCTCATGCAACTTTGTTTGACGATGAGCGACAGGGAAATAACGCAAGGGATTGACACCCTAGTCCACGAAAGTGTAGTCGAGATTCCAAGGACTGAGATTCGTCGACCGCCGATCAATGGCGATTCGGTCTTCGGCACCTTCCGGATGAGTGCGGAGATTGGAAATCACGGGGTCAGGATTCGCTCTGAAGCTATGCATCTAGCTCCCCTGCGGTTGCGAAATCTAGTCGAGCGCATGTATCGACTTTCGGACGAGGCCGATAGAGACGAGTTGGAGTGGCAGCTTCGGGCCGCTAGCGGTGAAACCCTGGAAGCTCGTCTTGAGAACTATCTCATGGACCACTCCCCGAAAACGGTAGTCCAGAATCTCGTACTGGCGCGAAAAAGCAACGTCATTACAGCTTGCGAGCTTCTTTCATTGCGCGAGGGCGCTCAGGAGAGTGAGGACTTCATCGCGCTTGTTCTCTGGAAGCTTGGTTTCGCCTCTGAAACCAGCGGGGATCCGCACGCCGACTTTTGGCGACATCATGAGGAGATGGAGAAAATGTCACGCATGGGGCCGGGCGGCCCCATGTCGCCATCCGTTGAAGAGATAAGAAAGGCGGCCGGCGCATACTTTCCGGCATTGGAGAACGTGCTGGAAGATGCCCTGTGTTTCTCGATCTGGGCCCTATCTCACGATCACGTGAACGATCGTAAACCATTCATATTCGAACCAAGTCGACAACTCGAAAAGTCTTTCGAGTGGCTTCAGGCTGCGGTATCCAGATCTGGCGATAGCGAACTGTTGTTCGGTGAAAAGAACACGCTGTACCCGCTATGTCGGGGCTTCCAGTGCTTGGCGTCGGAGCTAAAGAGGCTGGCCGCAGAACGAGATAACCACGTGCGCCCTGCGTCCGAGTTCCCTGATTGGGTAAGTCACCAATCTCTGCAGCGTTTTCCATTTGAGCACCTAATCCCGTTTCTTGACTTGACGGACGACTCTCGCGAGGCTGTTCTAGGGAATCTTCACGAGATCAGTCGCATGCTAGTTTCAGGGAAGGTTTGCGAAACCAGGAACGACCTGCTTCATGGCGGGCGGAAAGATATCAGCCTTGCCAATGTGCGAGCGAGCCTGAGCGCGATCCGGAGCGCAGTTCAACTCTTGGAGGACTGTGGATTCGCGCGCGTCACCTTTGCCACGTCGAACCGACGCTCCGACGGATACGGGAGGTCGATTACGACGCTCAGAAACATGCGTGGAGCAACGCTAGACATGCACAACCCTTCACCATTCAGCTGGTTGGGGCTTCCTAGTACTGGTGGCGAGGTGCATATAATGACAGCAGCCTGCTTTTCTGCGCCAAATGACTTTCTTCGGTTCCAGTCTGAAAGCAATTCTCCCTACACTGAAATGTGGGGAGATTTTCCGAAGAGGAAACCTCGTTCCCAAAGGGTGGGACACGCCCTTGAGGGGGTGACTGGCGCTGCCAGGGGGCAAGGGCTCTCCAACGAGCCCGGAAGTGGAACACTCTCCTAGACCCGGCCACGGGCGGGTGGACGCAGCGTGGCGTGAGATCGTACGGCGCGCGTGGGGTGGTGCGAACTGAGCATCCTCACAGCCGAACCGTAGAACTCACGGGAGCGAAGGAACGTGCCTCTGTGCTGGCGCTCTTTGATCTCGACAACACACTCTCGACCACCAGGGGGGTCTGGATACCTGGACCCATCGGTTCGCTCAAGCACGAGGCCTGGAGCGCGGGGCCGAAGCCGTGAAGCGTGAGCGGTCCTGCCCGTCGGATTTCGAGTATCTGCGGGACGAGCTGACCCTTTCGGAGTCGTCAGAGAAGCCATGGTGCGAGTACGTCGATGGCATCGCCCGTTCAGTTCGGTGTTTCCCGGGAACGTGAAACCCTTATGGCGTTGCGTGCCCTGCTATTTCAGCCGTCAGGGTGGCGGGATTTGAACCCACGGCCTCTGCGTCCCGAATGAGGTTCCGTTGGTAATTGGTACATCACCTAAGCTGCAGTGAGCGCGTCAATTCTCGAGAGCGACCACCGTCGACCCCGCGCTCGCGCGTTGCCGCGTCGTGTGGCCGATGAGTGCGGCGAGGCCGGCGAGGGCTGCGACGCTGGTGAGGGCGATGGGGAGGGTGAGCCAGTCGGCCATGAATCCGATGGCGGGTGGTCCGAGGAGCATGCCGCCGTAGCCGAGGGTGGAGGCGGTGGCGACGCCGCTGGGGCCGGCCAGGTGGCCGGCGCGTTCGACGGCTACGGGGAAGATGTTGGCGAGTCCGAGGCCTGTGATGGCGAAGCCGATGAGGGCGAGCCAGACGGTGGGGGCGAGGGCGCCGAGGAGCATGCCGGCGGCGGCCGTTGTGCCGCCCGCGACGAGGATCGGGGTCTGGCCCAGTCGTTCGAGCAGGGTGGTTCCGCTGAGGCGGCCGAGGGTCATGGCGAGGGCGAAGCAGGAGTAGCCGGCGGCTGCGATGCCTGGGTGGGCGTTGAGGTCTTGTTCGAGGTGGAGGGCGCCCCAGTCGGCGAGTGCTCCTTCGCCGAATGCGGTGCACAGGGCGATGAAGCCGAAGACCATCACCAGTCGGCGGGTGCGGGAATCGAGGCGGTGCGGGGCCTTCCCTGTGGTGGGTCGGCCAGTTGGAGTTGCTGGGGGTGCGAGGCGCAGCAGGGCGCGTCCGGCAACGGCGGTGACGAGCAGGCCGATCACGGTGAGGCCGAGCAGGTGACGGGTGGGGGACAGGGAGCCGGCGATCAGCCCGCCGACTCCGGCGCCGACCATGCCGCCCAGGCTGAACGCGGCGTGGAAGCTGGGCATGATCGGGCGGCGCAGGGCAGCCACAAGGTCCACGGCGGCGCTGTTGAAGGCAACATTTATGCCTCCGTAGGCTGAGCCGAATACCAACAGCACCGCGGCCAGTGCCGTCGCCGAGTGGGTGAGAGGCGGTAGGGCGACGCTCAGTGAGAGCAGTACTCCACAGGCGACGGTGACGGGGTGGCTGCCGAAACGGCGGCACAGCCGTCCGGTGAGCGTCATTGTGATGACGGCGCCGACGGAGACGCCGAGCAGCGCGAGACCAAGGGTGCTGGACGAGGCGCCCGTCTGATCCTTGATCGCGGGGATGCGCACGACCCATCCGGCGAAGATGAACCCGTCCAGGGCGAAGAAGACCGTCAGGATGATACGCAGTCGCCGCAGGTCACGGGTCGGTGCGGTCCTTCGCGCAGACGCGGACACGGGAAGCGAGGCAGGCATGAGAGTTCTCCTGGGTCGGTCGTGGCCGCTAGCGCGAAATCGGGGAAAGTCTTAGTGCCTGCCCCTTGTTGATCCCGCCGTACGCGGCACCGAACACCAGCAGCACCAGGCCGAGCGTGAGCGGCGAGTGCGTCAGCGGCGGCAGGGCGACACTCAGCGGCAGCAGGACCCCGCAGGCCACGGTCACCGTGTGGCTGCCGAAGCGCCCGCACAGGCGCCCGGTCAGCATCATCGTGATCACCGCACCGGCGGAGACACCGAGCAGGGCGAGCCCGAGAGCGCTGGCCGAGGCGCCCGTCTGTTCCTTGATCGCGGGAATCCGGACGACCCAGCCCGCGAAGATGAATCCGTCGAGCGCGAAGAAGACGGTCAGGGCGGTGCGCAGGCGGGACAGGGAGGTCGAGGGCTTCGAGGGGGTGGTCGTGGGGTTGCCGGGGGCGGTGGTCCTGAGTTTGTTTAGTGGCGGCACAAAGTCAGGGTAGGGGGCTGGGGCGGGTGTCAGCAAGGGCGTTCCCCAGTACGAGGGCGTTCCCTGGCAGGGGAGCCGAGCAGGCAGATGGGCGGCGCGTACCCGTGCCGCTCGGGCATGATGCCCTCATGGTTTCGGGGGGAGAGCCTGAAGTGGTCGCTGCTGAGGGCCGGTTGATCGGCGGACGCTACCGGCTGGAGGGGCGGCTCGGCGCGGGCGGCATGGGCACGGTGTGGGCGGGACACGATGTCCTCGTCGACCGGCAGGTCGCCGTGAAGGAGGCATTCGCCGGCGAGGAGCCCTCTCGCGTCGAGCGGATCCTGCGGGAGGCGCGCGCTGCCGCACGGGTGCGGCACCCGGCGGTCGTGACGGTGCACGACGTGGTGATCGAGGACGGTCGTCCCTGGATCGTCATGGAGCGGGTGCATGGTGAATCCCTCGCGACGCTGCTGGACCGGGAGACCGCCCTCGCCGAGCGCGACGCGGCTCGTATCGCCCTCCCGGTGGCCGAGGCGCTGGCCGCCGCGCACGCCGGTGGGGTACTGCACCGCGATGTGAAGCCCGGCAACGTCCTGCTCGGCAGCGACGGCAGGGTGGTGCTCACCGACTTCGGCATCGCGTACATCGCGGGCGAGGAAACGCTCACGCGCGCGGGCGAGTTCGTCGGCTCGCTCGCGTATGCGGCCCCTGAGCGGATGGGCGGACGTCGGCCGGGGCCGGCCTCGGACCTGTGGTCGCTGGGCGTGCTGCTGTTCCAGATGGTGGAGGGCTGGTCTCCCTTCCAGCGGGTCTCCATGGAGGCGACGGTCGCCGCCGTCGTCACGGCGGAGCCGCCCTCGGTATTGCGGGCGGTCGAGTTGGGGCCGCTCATCGCCGAGCTGCTGGCGAAGGAGCCGGAGCAACGGCCGACGCCGGAGCGGGTGGCCGCTGTGCTGCGCGAAGTGGCAGGCCCGGAGGGCGTGTCGGGCGCGGCGCGGGAGCAACGGGCGGGCAGGGCGGAGGCCCCGACCGTGGAGCGCCGGAGGCTTCCCGCCCGGCGGCTGTGGCTGGCGGCCGCGGCGATCGCCGTGGCGCTGGCCCTCGTGCCGGTGGGGATCGCCGCCCTGAAGGACGAGCCCGGCTCTCCCACCCATGGAGGATCGTCCGGGCGGTCCCCGCGCCCTTCGGTCTCCTCGGATCCCGGGCCCACTGCCACCCCGCCCGCGGCGCAGAATGCCGGCAAGGGATATGTGCGCGTACAGGAGAAGTCATTCGCGGTCGACGTGCCGAAGGGGTGGAGCAGGCATGCCCGGAACGCCGACGGACAGTTCCGCTTCACCAAGGGCGACTACGAGTTGATCGTCGTGCCCGGGCGGGACCGCGCCGCAGACACGGCCGGTGACCCGATGACGTACCAGCGCGAGAGCGAACCGGAGTTGGCGCCCTTCCGCGATTCGACCTGGGCCACCTCCAGCGGCATGCGCAGTGCCAAGATCGGCGACACCGAGCGGGCCGACGGGCAGTTCACCTGGGCCACCGACACGGGAAGCCAGGTGTTCGTGAGCAACAGCGCCGTGCTCATCGGCGGCCGCTATCACCTGCTCCTTGTCATTGGCCCCGAGGAGGCAAGGGAGACGGTGACCCGTACCCAGAAGAAGGCCATGGAGTCGTACACCCCGGCGAAGTGACGCGAAGGCAAGCGCCTGGATCCGCCCCGCAGGCAGCACGGCCCAGCTCGCGACCCGCACGATCAGGCGGTGCCGATCCCGACGCGGAGTTCCATGCGCAGGCGGCGGCCAGCGCGTGCCTTGCCGCGATGCACACGGCGTTGGTGCGCTGGGCCGAGGAGGACGGACGGCCAGAGCTGCCCGACCTGATCGCCACGGCGCTCGCCGCCGCATTCGGTGGCGATGTCGTCGACGCCGGCCCGGACGCGTAAGGAATCGGCGGGCTGTGCGCCTGAGTTGGGTGGGCTGTGCATTTGAGCTGGATGGCTGTGCGCCCGAGTTCGGCGGGCTCTGCACCTGAGCTCGACGGCCGTGCACCTGAGCTCGGCGGGCTCTGCACCTGAACTCGACGGGCCGTGCGCCTGAGCAAGCCCGATCAGCAGCCCGAGCGCTCGATCACTTCACCAGCGCCGCGATGATCCGCGCACACTCCAGGGACTCCGTGTGCGTGGTGTCGACCTCCAGGTCGTAGGCCACACCCTGGTGGACCAGCTCCGCCTGCTTCGCCGCCATGCCCCCGACGCGGTCGCCCCGGGCGGTCTCGCGGCCCGCCGCGACCGCGCTCTCGCAGCGCACGCCGACCCACAGCACGCCCAGCCCGGCGAGGGCCCGCCGCCAGCGCTCCTGCGAGGCGGCCCCGCCCAGGAACACCTCGTCGACGATCACATGGGCGCCCGCGCGTGCCATCGCCGCGACCCCCGCGATCCAGGCCGCCTCCAGCTCGCGGAACTCGGGGCCGACGACCACCTCGCCGTCCGCCGCGAAGTCGATGCCGCTGTCGGACGCCGTGAGGGATGCGGGCATCGCGTCGACGAAGGTGTCCGTGCCGAGTGCCAGCCAGGCGTCCGGCAGCACCGACTGCAGACAGCGGGCGATGCCCGACTTCCCCGAGCTGGAACCGCCGTTGAGCACGATCACCTGGGTGGACGTCGGAGCCGTCGTCGGATGCGTCATCGCGCCACCGTATGCGAGGTGTGCGTTGCGCGGGCCGTCGACCCCAGCCCGGCCCGTACCTGCCGCACCAAGTCCGCGGCCGCACCCCGCCATTCGCCGTGCTCGAACGTGAAGCCCGCATCGAGCAGCCGGCCGGGCACGACCCGACGGCTCTTGAGCAGCAGCTCGGTGTCCGAGCGCAGGACGAACGCGCCGATCTCGGCCATCCACTTGGTCGCGGGCAGCCCCAGCGGGACGCCCCACGCGCCCCGCAGCTCCCGCATGAAGGCGCGCTGCGGCAACGGAGCGGGGGCGGCCAGGTTCACCGGACCCGTCATGTCGGCCCGGTCCACCAAGAACTCCACGGCGCGTACGAAGTCCCGCTCGTGGATCCAGGACACGTACTGCCGGCCGCCCGCGACGGGCCCGCCGAGTCCGAGCCGGGCCATGCGCAGCAGCACGTCGAAGACGCCGCCGCGGTCGGGGGTCATCACCATCGCGGCGCGCAGCGCGACCTTGCGGGTGTGCGGGGTGGCGGCCTGCTCCTGGGCCCGTTCCCAGGCCTTGGCGATCTCCACGCTGAACGCCCAGTAGTCCGGGACGCCTGCCTCCGCGCCCCCGATGACGCCGTCGGCCTCGTCGTTCGGCCCATCGAAGCGGTGCTCGTAAATCGTGGCCGTGCTCATCTGCAGCCACACCCGCGGCGGCTGCGCGGCCGCCGCGATCGCCTCGCCCACGACCCGGGCGGAGTCGACCCGCGAGTACATCATGGCCTGCAGGTTGTCCGGGGTGTAGCGGCAACTGACGCTGCGCCCGGCCAGGTTGATCACGATGTCGCTGCCGTCGATCGCGGCGGCCCACGGGCCCAGCGTCTCGCCGTCCCAGGCGATCTCATGGGCCCGGGTGGGCCGCCGGGTCAGCACGACGACCTCGTGCCCGGCCGCGGTCAGGGCGCGGCGCAGGGCGGTGCCGACCTGGCCGGTGCCGCCGGGAATCACGTACTTCATCGGGTCCCCCTTTGGTTACGCGGCGAGCCTAGCGCAGATTTGAACGTGTTCAATACGTGGGTCGGGCGGTGCCGAGCCCGCGTTCCGCACCGCCGCCGGAGCCTGCGCGATGCACTCGGGCGACCCACCGGCCCCGCCGCGGAGGCCACTGAGCTCCCCGATGCCCGGGTGCGAGAGGTATCGGCGGGCGAGCGGGTGAGGAACCTCGGGCATGGAGCTGACCAGTACGTCCTTCCTGAGCTCCCGCTGCAGTGTCCGAAGGTGCTCGGCGCGGGCGCGGCCTTCGACCCGGATCCGCTCACCGGGGACCCCGACGTCCTGACCGACGCCGCGCTGCGAGAGCGCAACAGCCCCATGTGGCTCGTCCGCAACACCCATACGAAGGCCGACCTGTTCCTCGGGACCTCGCGGCAGGGCCCGGACAGGCCGGACGCCGACATCGAGGCGTTCGGCAAGGCCGTCGCGGGGACCGGTGTGACCGTCAAGACGTCGATCAAGCCGGACGGCGGCCACAACTGGGAACACCTGGCGCAGCTTCTACCCCGAGGCGATCCCCTGGCTGAGCGGGCGGCTGACCATGCCCCGCCCGCGAGGCGCCGAAGTCCGGTTCGGGCGGCGCTGATTGGCGGGGATGGGGGAGTGATCACTGCTGTCCGCCGGCGACGTACAGTGCGCCGGGGGATTGCGGCGCGCCCCGGTTGATGCCGCGGAACCACCGGCCGAGGCCAGCCGCGGGCACCACGACGACGGCCGCCCTGACCGGTGTGCCCCAGGTCGTGGTTCCGCAGGGCGCGGACCAGCCGTACTGGGGCGGTCGGGTGGCCCACCTGGGCATCGGCGCGGCGCACGACGGACCGGCGCCGACCTCCGAATCCTTGTCGGTCGTGCTCAAGACGGCCCTGACCGCCGAGACCCGCGCACGGGCGAAGGCCGTGGCGGCCACGATCAGCACCGACGGAGCTGCGACGGCCGCGAAGCTGCTGCTCGACGCGGCGTCCTGATCAGCGAGCCGGCCCAGCCGTCCTGACGGGACATGCCGGAAAGGGGCGACACCCCTCAGGCCCTGCTGAGACGGCGCGCCGAAGCAGACGCCGCAGACGCCTACGAAGTGGTGGCGGTCACCTGCGGGGCTTGCCGCGCTTGGCCCCGCCCTTGGGGCCGCCACCCTTGGCCCCGCCGCCGGAACCGCCGCGCGACCCCTTGCCGGCCGGCTTGCCCGTCCCGGTTCGCCCGGCCCCGGGCTTCTGCCGGGCGCCGCCCTTGTCCTGCGCCTTGGCCTTGTCCTTCTTCGGCTGTGGCGGCGTGGGCGTACGGCCGCGCGAGCTGTTGACCGTACGGCCGCGGACGATGCCGATGAAGTCCTCCACCAGATCGGTGGTCTTCTCCTCGGGCCACGACAGCGCCACCCGCGACTCGGGTGCGTCGGTCAGCGTCCGGTACGTGAGGTCCTTGCGGTGATGCAGCCGGGCCAGCGACTGCGGCACGGCGAGCAGCCCGATCCCCGCCGCCACCAGCTCGATCGCGTCCTCGGTCGTGGCCGGGCGCTCCAGCGCGGGCAGCCCCGGCGGCCGCTCCCAGTCCAGCGTGTCGTCGAGGGGATGCAGCACGATCTCGTCGGCCAGGTCCTCGGCGGTGACCTCCTCGACCGCCGCCACCACGTGATCCTTGGGGACCACGACCACGGTCGTCTCGGCGTACAGCGGGATCGCGCTGAGGTCCGTACGGTCGATCGGCAGCCGGACGAAGGCGGCGTCGGCCTCGCCGCCCCGCAGCAGGCCGGGCGCCTCCTCGGCCGACACCTGCAGCAGGGTCAGGGGGACGTCGGGCCGCCGCTCGTTCCAGATCCGCACCCACTTGCTGGGTGTCACTCCCGGGACATAGCCGAGCCGGAACGCAGGGGAATCTTCCGAGCCAGTCACCCGCCAAGGTTAACGGTCCTGGTCAGCGGCGGCGCACGCCGAGGGCCCCGCGCACCGCCGTGGTCGGTGAGGGCGCACTTGCTCGAATACCCTTGACCCATGACGTCGCACCAGAGCGCCCAGACCATGAAGCCCGCCACCGCGGCGAAGAAGCTGGGTGTGTACCTCGAGGCCACCCCCGCCGAGTTCCAGGAGGGTGCCGTCTCGCGCACCGAGCTGAACGCCCTGCAGGCCGAGCCGCCCGCCTGGCTGCAGGAGCTCCGGGCGAACGGCCCGCACCCGCGCCCGGTCGTCGCCGCGAAGCTCGGCGTGTCCATCGCGGGCCTCGCCCGCGGCGGGGTCACCGAGGCCCTCACCACCGAGCAGATCGAGGCCCTGAAGGCCGAGAGCCCCGAGTGGCTGCAGAAGGAGCGCGCCACTCAGGCCGACGTCCGCAAGGAAACGGTGCGCATCAAGGAGAAGCAGGCCGAGCAGCAGGCCAAGAAGAACGCCTGACTTCCTGTACGTCAGCGGCTCACCTCTCGCCGTACTGCGGTGGACGCCCTGCCTCATGCCCGCGACGCCGTCGCGGGCATGAGGCAGGGCGTTCGTCATGTCGTACGCAGATGACCGGCCGGTCGGCAGTTGTGAGCCAGGCGCCGGCGAGGCTCAACTGCACGTCGCCGCCCGGCAGTAGGAGAGCCAGGCGGCAGTGGCAGGGGAGTCGGCAACCCCGCGTCCCCTCGCCGGACACCCGGCTCGTAGAGTCGCCAAGGTGATCCACGACGACACCCCTGCCACGCCGGGCGCCCCGGACCCGGACCTGCCGATGCTGACCGCCGTCCAGGCCGCACGTCTGCGGGCACTCGCCGCCCCCCATCTCGGCGAGGGCGGCGCCTCCCTGCACAACCTGGCGCTGCTGTGCCGCCAGGAACCGGAGGACCGCTGGCCCGCCTTCGTCGAGGACCACTTCACGCGCCTGCGGCAGGCGAGCCGGGGCGGGGAGAGCGCCGAGGAACTGCTGCGCGGCACGCATGCGCGGCTGCTCCCCACCGACGCGATATCCGGGCAACTGGCCGACCACCTGCGCTATGCGCGCCAGATCGCCGACGGTCTGGTCTTCGCGTACGCCCTGGACGGGCCGACCAGCGTACGGATCCTCACCGACGCCGACGTGGCGCGCACCGAGATCGAGGAGCTGGGTGCGGCGGCGTACCGGAATCTGATGAGCGTGCCCGTCAAGCACGACGAAGTGCCCGTGGAGGGGCGGGCGTTGCTGCACTCGCTGTACGGCGACTCCCCGTTCGTCGCGAGCAAGGCGCTCTTCCTGTCCGAGGCGGCCCGGCAGGTCACCGGCGAACCGCTGCCCGACGCGGGCGCCCTCGTCGTCGTGCCGACCCGGCACCTGCTCGCGTACCACCCGATCGTCGACGGCTCCGTGGTCGACGCCGTCAACGACCTGGCCGCGTACGGCTTCGGCGCCTACCAGGACGGGCCCGGCGAGCTGTCCCCGAGGGTCTATTGGTGGCACAAGGGCGCGCTGACCTCGCTCACGGTCATCGACGACGACACCCGCAGCTTCTCCGTGCAGCCGCCGCCGGACCTGCTCGCCCTGATGAAGGGCCTGGTCGGCCTCGACCGCGCCGGCCGGCTCGCCAGCCGTACGGTCGCCGAGGCCCCCGACGTCGCCCAACTCGCGCGCACCACGGGCGACTTCATCGCCCGGATCGCCGAGGACCCGGCCGCGCTCGCCGAGGCCTTCGCCTCCGCCGTCACCCTCGCCCACGCCCACTGCGCCACCGACCCGAAGGCCGACCGGGTCGAGACCTGGGACGCGTGGGCCACCGCCGTACAGCTCGGCTCCGCGCTGTTCAGCGGCGCCCAGCCCCAGACGTGTTACCTGGGCGAGGACATCGAAGCCCAGCTGCCCCTCGTCCCGGCCGCGCCGCCCGCGGACGCCCGTGCCTGGCTCGACGCGTTCTACCTCGCGGTCGTGTGCCGGCAGCAGGGCCGGGCCGACCGGCTGTGCGAGGTGCCGCTCGACGTGCTGCGGCAGGACGACTCCGTCGACGCGTACGTCTTCCACTGGATCGACGCCCTGCAGACCTTCTGGCTGCGCCGGCGCCCGCTCGACGACGTCGTGGAGAAGCTGGTCGCCACCATCGAGGCGTCCGAACCCGCGGGCCTGACCCACGCGCCCAAGGACTTCGTGAACCTGATCGACTACCAGCCGGTGGCCCTCTTCCACCGCCTGATCACCCGCGACCACGACGCCTTCAACGAGGCGCTTGCCACGGCGCTCGATCACTACGGCGACTACTGGGGCGATTCGGCCGCACCCCGCGGCCGGGTGGCGCTCGGGCTGCTGGCGATGACGAGCCTGGCGTACGCCTGGGATTTCCCCGTCAACCCGAACTGGCCCTGCCTGCCCACGTATCTGGTCGACGGCTCACGGATCGAGACGATGCCCGGCTGAGTTCTGCCCTGAGGACGGTTCGGCTTGCGGCCCCGAGCGAGGGGCCGCAAGCTGCACGGTCACAGCAAGGTGAACTCCTTGGCCGAAAACACCCTGTGCTGGCTATCGTCAGGTCCATGACCAAACGAGCGTCGCACGGCCTGCTGCCGCAGCCCGGTCCGCAGCGGGTGCTCGCCCTGGCCCAGTTGAGCAACTCCGTCGGTGACGGGGCGTATTACGTCACCTCGGCGCTCTACTTCACCCATGTCGTAGGGCTCTCCCCGGCCCGGATCGGGCTCGGCCTGACGCTGGCCTGGGCGGTGGGGTCGGTGGTGGGGGTGCCGCTGGGGCGGCTTGCCGACCGGCGGGGGCCGCGGGGGACCGCGGTGCTGCTGGCCCTGGCGACGAGTGCGGCGGTCGCTTCCTTCCTGGTCGTACGGGACTTCGTGCCGTTCCTCGTCGCCGCGACCGTGTACGCCAGTGCGCAGTCGGGGCTCGCGGCCGCGCGGCAGGCGCTGCTCGCCGGCCTTGTGGGCAAGGAGGAGCGGACCGGGGCGCTGGCCCATCTGCAGGTGACCCTCAACGCGGGCCTCGCCGTCGGTGCCGCGCTCGGTGGGTACGCACTGAGCGCCGGGAGCAAGCGGGCCTATCTCGCGGTGTTCGCGGTGGACGCCGTCAGCTTCGTCCTGTGCGCGCTCGTACTGCTGCGGCTGCCCGCGGTGGCGCCCGCCGGGCCCGCGCAGGGCGCGAAACTGGAGGTCCTCAGGGACCGGCCGTACGCCGTCGTCTCGCTGGTCAACACCGTGCTGCTGCTGCGGATGCCGCTGCTCAGCCTGGGCCTGCCGCTGTGGATCACGGAACGTACGGACGCACCCGAGTGGCTGGTCTCCGCCCTCTTCATCCTCAACACCGGTGCCGTGATGCTCTTCCAGGTCCCCATGGCCAAGAGCGTCACCGGCCTGCCCACGGCCTCCCGAGCCGTGCTGAAATCCGGCGTGATCATGCTGGCGACCTGCGTGGTCTTCGCCCTGTCCGGGAACGGCGGGCCGGTCGTGGCCGGCACGATTCTGATCGCCGGGTCGGTGCTCCTCGTGATCGCCGAGATGTGGCAGTCCGCGGGCTCCTGGCAGATCGGCTTCGACCTCGCCCCGGCCGGGCGGATCGGCGAGTACCAGGGCTTCTTCGGCACCGGTGTCACCATCGCCCGCACCCTCGGCCCGCTGGTGCTCACGGCGCTCCTGGTCGGCTGGGGCTTCGGCGGGTGGCTGCTGCTCGGCGGGGTGTTCCTGGTGGCGTCGTACGCGATGGGGCCCGTGGTCCGCTGGGCCGAAGGCACCCGTGCGGGGGCGGGCGTAAAGGGTTCCGGCGCGAAGGGCGAGGCCGAGCCCGGCGAGGGCGTCGATCCCTTGCTCGGTTCGGTCGACTGACATCCGGCGCTCCGTGCGCGGATAGGCTTTCGACCTTGAACAGGGTGGAGGACGTCAACTTGCCGCATGTGGAACTCTTCTCGCGCTCCTGGTCGGCCTTGCGCACGGCGGTCGCCGACCTCCCGGACGAGGACTTCGGGCGCCCGTCCGGCTGTACCGGCTGGCTCGTACGCGACCTGGTGTGCCATCTCGTCATCGACGCCCAGGACGTCCTGATCACCCTCGCGACCCCCGCCACCACCGAACCGACCCGCGACGCGGTGACCTACTGGAGCGTCTCCGCAGCGCCGCCGACCGGCGAGGACCCGCTCGACGCCCTGACCGTCCGCCTCGCGGCCGCGTACCAGGAGACCTGGCTGCTCAAGTTCCACCTCGACGACATCGGCTCCGCCGCCGGCCGCGCCGCCCAACTCGCCGACCCCGCACTGCGGGTGAGCACCCAGGACGAGGTCCTCACCGCGGGCGACTACCTCGGCGCGTACGTACTGGAGTGGACGCTGCACCACCTCGACCTGACCGCCCACCTCCCGGACGCGCCACCGCCGCCCGCCGAGGGACTCGCCCGATCCCGCGAGATGCTGGAGACGATCGCCCGGGCCGCGTTCCCGGCGTCGTTCTCCGACAAGGACGCGCTCCTGATCGGCACCGGACGGCGCGCCCCGACCGACGCGGAGTCGGAGGCTCTGGGTGAACTGGCCGCGAAACTCCCGCTCGTCCTCGGCTGAGCGGCCCGGCGAACTGCTGAAGGGACCTCCGGGTGAACGGCTTGTTCCCTCGCGCCCGACAGGACATCGCGCCGGGCGCCGTCCACGTCCCCGACTGGTTGCCCCTGCCCGGGCAACTCGCGCTGGTCGAGGCGTGCCGCGAGTGGGCGAAGGCGCCGGCCGGGCTGCGTGAGGTCCTGACACCGGGCGGCGGACGCATGTCGGCGCGCCAATTCGGCCTCGGCCGGCACTGGACCCCACGGGGATACACGCGTACGGCGGTCGACGGCGACGGCGCCCCGGTCAAGCCCATGCCGCACCGACTCGCCGATCTGGCGCGTCGAGCCGTGGCCGCCACCGGCTTCGGAGCGGCGGACGGATGCGCGTACGACGTCGCCCTCATCAACTACTACGACGACGCGGCCCACATGGGCATGCACCAGGACCGCGACGAGCAGACGGACGCCCCGGTGGTGTCGCTCAGCCTCGGCGACTCCTGCACGTTCCGCTTCGGCAATACGGAGACCCGGACCAAGCCGTACAACGACGTCGAGCTGCAGAGCGGCGACCTGTTCGTCTTCGGCGGCCCGTCCCGGCTCGCCTTCCACGGCGTACCGCGCATCCACGCCGGCACCGCGCCCCCTGAGCTGGGGCTGAGCGGGCGGCTCAACATCACGCTGCGTGTCAGTGGGCTCGGGTAGGGTCCGGCCACGGATCAAGTGCCGGGCCGCCGCAGGCCTCGGCGTCCTCGGCGCGGGCATCGTGCTTCTCCTCGACGTGATCGCCACGTACGGCTGACGAACGCAGGTCCCCGGCCCGGCCTGCGGGCAGAGTTGGCTGCGTACCGGGCACCCGATGGGGTACGCGGGCGAATGCGAACAGGGACCTGTGGACGCGGCAGCAAGGAGAGGCGGGCGAACCATGAACAAAGTCGTCGTGGGCGTGGACGGATCGGAGCCGTCACTGCGCGCCCTGGCCTGGGCCGCACGGCAGGCGAAGCTCACCGGCGCCACATTGGAGGCGGTGACCTGCGTGGACTTCCCGGCCGAGGGCTGGGAGCCCATGGCTGGCTGGGCGCCGCCCCCGCTGCGGCCCGAGGACCTCGACCCCGGCGAGCTCGGCCGGCGCATCCTCGACAACGCCCTGGCCAAGGTGCTCGACGACGAGGCCGCCGCGCGAGTCGACCACCAGGTGTACGTGGGCGGCGCGGTACAGGGCCTCCTGGACCGCGCCGAGGGGGCGGAGCTCCTGGTCGTCGGCGAGCGCAGCCACCGGGGATTCGCCGCCGCACTGCTCGGCTCCGTCGCGCATCACCTCACGCACCACGCGCCGTGCCCGGTCACTGTCGTACGCGGCGGCGAGGACCCCGCCTCGAAGGACTCGGACTGACCGCATCGGCCGAGCGCCGGCCGCCCCCGGCTGACGGAACAGGTCGAACACCGGCACGACTCGGACCGAACGGCCCTGGCGTGCGACCGGCCTGCGCCAAGTCACCACAGGCACCGGCCCGCCCGGTGCGGATCATGGGAGACTCGCCTCCATGAACGGCAAGCCGGCGCCCCACGACATGGGGCAGGGGTCCACCCGCACCCGACTGGAGCGAGGACGTGGGGCACTCGGCCCCGCGCTCGAGCTCGTCCACACCGGCCGCGCCCCGACCCGCGCCGTCCTCACCGCCGAACTGGGCGTGACCCGAGCCACCGCGGGCGCCGTCGCCGCCGAGCTGGAGGCGCTCGGCCTCATCCACGTCGAGCCGGGAGCCGCGGCCGGCGCGCAGGGGCGGCCCTCGCACCGCCTGGTCGTCGCCGACGACGGGCCCGTCGTACTCGCGGCCCAGGTGCACGCCGACGGATACCGGGCCGCGCTCGTCGGCCTCGGCGGCCGCATCGTCGCCACCACCCCCGGCTGCGAAACCGTGGAGGCCGACCCGGCGCAGGTCATCGGCGCGGTCGTACGCGACGGCGCCGAGCTGCTCAAGGACAGCGGGCGGCGCTGCGCGGGCGCGGGCCTGGCCGTGCCGTCCGCGGTGGCCGAGCCCGACGGGCAGGCGCTCAACCCGCTGCACCTGGCCTGGAGCGCGGGCGCACCGGTGCGGCAGGTCTTCGCCGAGCAGGTCCGCGCGGCGGGCATCGACCGGCCCGCCTTCACCGGCAACGACGTGAACCTCGCGGCCCTCGCCGAGTACCGGCACGGCGCCGGACACGGCGCCAGGGACCTGCTCTGCGTGGCCACCGGACACCGGGGCGTCGGCGGCGCGCTCGTCCTGGACGGCCGTCTGCACACCGGGAGTTCGGGCCTCGCCCTGGAGGTCGGCCACCTCACCGTCAACCCCGAGGGCGGCCGACCCTGCCACTGCGGCAGCCGTGGCTGTCTGGACGTCGAGACCGACCCCCTGGCCTTCCTCACCGCCGCGGGCCGCGAGCCGGGCCCCGAGGTGTCGCTGCTGCAGCAGGCCCGCGACCTGATCCGGACCCAGTACGCGGACCCGCTGGTACGCGGCGCCGCCGAGCAGCTCATCGACCGGCTCGGCCTCGGCCTCGCGGGCCTCGTGAACATCCTCAACCCCGACCGCATCATCCTCGGCGGCCTGCACCGCGAACTCCTGGGCGCCGACCCCGAGCGGCTGCGCGCGGTCGTCGCCGACCGCAGCCTGTGGGGGCGCAGCGGCGGCGTGCCGATCCTCGCCTGCACCCTGGACCACAACAGCCTGGTGGGGGCAGCGGAGTTGGCGTGGCAGCCGGTCCTTGACGATCCGCTGGGTGCGCTCGGCGCGCAGATCTGAGTCCTACGCCGCCGACGCGGGCCGCGCGTCCGGCTCGGGCCACTCCACCGCGAAGGCGCGGGCCGCGTTCTCCGTGAGGACGCGGTCCACCAGGTCCTTGCCCAGGGTGAGTTCGAGACGCGGCCGCAGCCTCCGTAGGAGGTGGGGCATGCCCGGGGCCTCGGGCGTCGTGGAGTCCCCGCCGAGCAGCAACTGCCCGCCGAAGCCCGCCTCCGCGAGGGCCGCCAGCTCCTCGGGCAGGCGCCAGTCGGTCCAGTGATTGGCGCGGGACGGGCCGTCGAAGGCGAGGAACGCCCCGCTCTCGGCCGCCTGCCGCTGCCCCACCTGGTCGGGGGAGCGGCCCAGGTGACCGAGGATCACGGACTGCGGCGCCACCCCCAACTCCCCGCAGAGCAGGTCGAGTACGTCCAGGGCGCCGGTGCCCAGTTCCAGGTGGACGGCGATCGGTGCGCCGGTGCGGTGGTGGGCCGCGGCCGCGGCCGTCATGGTGCGGCGGGCGTGTGCGTCGAGGCCGTGGAAGGAGCCTGCCACCTTGATCAGCCCGGCCCGGACGGCCGACCCCGCGATGCCCTCGGTGAGTTCGGCGGTGAACAGCCCGGCGAGGTCCCCGCCGACCCGGCGCAGCACGTCCGCGTCGTAGTGCGCGGCCTGGTGCAGGCCGGTGGCGGCGACCACGTGCACGCCGAACTCGCGGGACAGCCTTGGCAGTACGTCGTGCCGGCGGCCCATTCCGTACGGCGTCCACTGGACCACGGTGCGGCCGCCGAGCTCGCGGAAGTCCCGCAGCCTCGTCGCGGCCGCGTCCGGGTCGTCGACCTCCTGGCCCGGCAACTGCGGGCTGCGGATGAACAGGTGGTCGTGCGCATCGCAGACGCCGAGCTCCTCGGGGGCGATGTCGCCGAGGACGGTGCGGACGGTGCGGACGGTGCTCAAGCGTGGCTCCGGTGGGGGAGCCGGTCCCGCTCGGGGGCGGATGTGTGCAGGACCTGGAAGCGCTCGCCCGACAGGTTGTCGCGGTCCTCGGTCAGCAGGGTGAAGTGGACGACCTCCCAGAGCCGGGGATCAAATGCCATGGCGGACAGCACCGTTGACGGCAGCGCGGCGATCCGGTCGGCCTCCCGCTGCGCGGCCGCCAGGTACTCCGGCAGTTCCCGGTACTCGGTCATGGGGACGCGCCGCCGCACGGCGACCGCCGGCGACTGGGCCGCCGAGGGTCCCTCCTCGTAGGACACTCCCGGCCAGTGCTGCACGACGGGCCGCCCGAAGTCGGCGCACAGGCCCTGGAATCCGGGCCCCCACAGGAAGCTGTTCATCCCCTCGGAGGTGCGCCACAGGTAGAACGGCGCGTACTGGTTCACCGTCGATCCGTCAGTGCCGCGCTCACGCATGAGGTACGCCTTGACGCCGAGGCCCGGAAAGGCGTCCGTGAGGTGCCCCTTGGCCTCCACCCGCTTGCGGATGATGCCCATGTCGTAGTCGGCGGGCAGGGTGATCTCGTACTGCATGGCGTGCATGACGTACTCCCTCAGTAGGTGGTCTCGGGCAGCAGTGGGTGGTCTCAGGCGGCCGCGTGGCGCAACAACGCCAACAACCCCTGCGCTGCGGCGTCGAACGCCTCGGCGGAATTGCGGGCCCTGGCCAGCACATAGCCGCCCTGGACGGTCGCGACGATCAGGGCGGCGGTCGCGCGCGGGTCGAGCGAGGCGGTGAACTCGCCGTTTTCCAGGCCCTCTTGGACGATTCCTTCGACGCGCTCGCGCAGCCAGTCGAGCGTCTCGTCCACCGGCTCGCGCAGTTCGTCGCTGACGATCACGTCCGGGTCCATCGTGAGCCGCCCGATCGGGCAGCCGCGCAGCACGTCGCGCTCCCGCAGCAGGTACGCCTCGATCCGTGCGTACGCCGTCCCCGGCGTGCTCAGCGGAAGCTCGGCGGCGGCCCGCAGCTGCTCGGCGGTGCGCCGGATCGCGGCGAGTGCGAGGTCGGGCTTGCCCTTGAAGTGGTGGTACATCGAGCCCTGGCCGGCGCCCGCCCGCTCCAGGATCGCCTTGGGGCTCGTACCCACGTAGCCGCGCTCCCACAGGAGCTCCTGGGTCGCTTCGATCAGCCGTTCCGGAGTGGTCATGCGACCACTGTACATACTAGTAAGTACAGACGCCATACCTGCAGGTACAGAAGGCCGCCTGCGCGCTGGGAGCAGGCGTGATGCGGCCGCGTACTCCCGGCGAGGTACGTCAACTGCCGCTGGCCGTACGACGACCCGGACCCCCTGTCGGAGCGAGTCTTCAGGCATCGAGGAAATCGCGGAGAAATCCACGAAATCGCTGATCGCCAATCGCTACCTGGGAGATGACGGAAATGGAAACCCTCGCGCACTTCGGCAACGGCGGGCCCGGCCCGTGGATCCTGTTCTTCCCGCTGATCTGGGCGGCCGTCGTCATCGGCGCCGTGACCGTCCTGCGCCGCACCGTGTGGCGCGGCCGGGGCCGTGGCGGCCCGTGGCGGGCCACCCCCGAGGCGAACTCGCCGATCGCCGTGCTCGGCAACCGCTTCGCGGCCGGTGAGATCGACGAGGACGAGTACTGGCGTCGGCTGACCGTCCTGAACGAGGAGTTCGGCGTACGGCGCTCCGCCAAGGGCGGTGCGGCATGAACGGCAGCATCGGTGGTCCCGGCGGCCTGACCACCGCCACCCGCACCGAGGTCGCGGCCCGGGTCGAGGGCGCCGTGAAGGTCTACGGCAGCGGCGACACCGAGGTACGGGCCCTGGACGGGGTGAGCGTCGGCTTCCCGGCCGGACGCTTCACCGCGATCATGGGCCCCTCGGGCTCCGGGAAGTCCACCTTGATGCACTGCGCGGCCGGCCTCGACACCCTCACCTCCGGGTCCGCGTACATCGGCGACACCGAGCTGAGCTCGCTGGACGACCGCAGGCTGACCCTGTTGCGGCGCGACCGCGTCGGGTTCGTCTTCCAGGCGTTCAACCTGCTGCCCACCCTCACCGTGGCGGAGAACATCACGCTCCCCATGGACCTGGCGGGCACGAAGGGCGACGCCGAGTGGATCGACGCGCTCGTCGACGTCGTGGGGCTCGGCGACCGGCTGCACCACCGGCCGTCCGAGCTCTCCGGCGGGCAGCAGCAACGCGTCGCCGTGGCAAGGGCGTTCGCGGGCCGGCCCGATGTCGTCTTCGCCGACGAGCCGACCGGCAACCTCGACTCCCGCTCCGGCGAGGAGGTCCTCGGCCTCCTCGCCGGCACGGTGCGCCGGATGGACCGCACCGTCGTCATGGTCACCCACGACCCGGTCGCCGCCGCCCACGCCGACGAGGTCGTCTTCCTCGCCGACGGCCGCCTGGTGGACCGCATGGAGAACCCCACGGCCGAGCGCGTCCTGGACCGCCTCAAGGCGTTCGACGCGGGGCCGCGCGATCAGAAGGGAGTCATGTCATGAGCTCCGCCGCCACCGCGGCCCGCCTCAGCCTCTCCTCGCTGCGGGCCCACAAGCGCCGCTTCGCGGGCACCTTCTCGGCCGTCCTGCTCGGTGTCGCCTTCCTGGCGGGCACGCTCGTCATGGGCGACACCCTACGAGCCGGCTTCGACACGATGTTCGGCAACGCGAGCAGCGGCACCGACGCCGTCGTACGCAGCGCCGACACGATCACCACGCCCGACGACACGCAGGGTGTCCGCAGGCCCGTCTCCACCGCCCTGGTGGACGAGATCGAGCAGATCGACGGCGTCGCGGCCGCCGCCCCCAACATCCAGGGCGCGGGCCAACTCGTCGGCAAGAACGGCAAACCCATCGGCGGCCAGGGCCCGCCCACCCTCGCCGGCAACTGGATCGACGACCCGAAGCTGAACGCCTACCGGCTCGCCGAAGGCCGCACCCCGCAGAAGTCCGGCGAGGTCGTCATCAACAAGGGGGCCGCGAAGACGGGCGACTTGAAGATCGGCGACACCACGACCCTGCGCACCCCGGACCCGGTCGAGGTCACGATCGTCGGCCTGGCCACCTTCGGCGGCGAGGACGGCATGGCGCAGGTCACCTTCACCGGCATGACCACGGCCGACGCGGAGAAGTACCTCACTCCGAAGCCCGGCGAGGCCGCGTCCATCCAGGTGCGCGCCGGACCCGGCACCAGCCAGCAGGAACTCGTCGACGCGCTGACTCCCGTCCTGCCCGAGGGAGTCGAGGCGATCACCGGTCAGGCCTCCGCCGAAGAGAACACCGACATGATCTCCGGCCAGTTCCTGAACCTCTTCACCACCTTCCTGCTCGTCTTCAGCGGCATCGCGCTGCTCGTGGCGACCTTCTCCATCCACAACACCTTCGCGATCGTCGTCGCCCAGCGCACCCGCGAGAACGCCCTCCTGCGCGCGCTCGGCGCCTCCCGCCGTCAGGTCGTCGGCTCCACGCTGGTCGAGGCCGCGGTCGTCGCGGTCGTCGCCTCGGCGGCCGGGCTGCTCGGCGGCATCGGCATCGCGGCAGGCCTGCAGGCCCTCTTCCCCGCCATCGGATTCCCCTTCCCCGAGGGCGACTTGGTGATCAGCGGCCTGTCCATGGCCCTGCCCCTCGCCGTCGGCATCGTGGTCTGCCTCGGCTCCGCCCTGCTGCCCGCCGTACGCGCCGGACGCACCGCCCCGCTGGCAGCCCTGCGCGAGACCGCCGTCGACCAGTCGGGCGCCTCCCGCGGCCGCACGATCGCCGGCACCGCACTGGCCCTGATCGCGGTGGGCATCACCCTCACCGGCGTACTCGCGAACCCCTCCCTGTGGCTCGCGGGCGCCGGCGCGGTCCTGGCCCTGATCGCCTTCGTCGTCCTCGGCCCCGTCGCCTCCTCCTCGGCGGTACGCGTCCTCGGCGGCCCCCTCGACAGGCTGCGCGGCGTCACGGGCGGGCTGGCCAGGCGCAACGCCCTGCGCAGTCCCAAGCGCACCGCCGCCACCGCGAGCGCCCTGATGATCGGCGTCGCCGTGGTCTCGCTCTTCACGGTCTTCGGGGCCTCCCTGAAGGCCACCATGGACCAGACGGTGTCCCGCTCCTTCGCGGGCGACATCGCGGTGAGCACGCCTTCGTTCGGCGCGGGCGGCAGCGGACTCAGCCCCAAGCTGGCCGGCGCCATCGCCGCGCGTCCCGAGGTCGAGAACGCCGTCGGGCTCGGCCAGGGAGTCGCCGAAGTCAACGGGGCGGGCCGCCAGTTGACCATCACGGACCCGACCGCACTCGCGAAGGGCTTCGACCTCGGCAACGTACAGGGAGACCTGAACACCCTCGGCACCGACGGCCTCGCCCTCTCCGACACGGAAGCGGAAAAGCGCGGTCTGAAGCCCGGATCCACGGCCGAACTCACCTTCACCGACGGCAAGAAGGAGACCTTCACCGTCCGCGCCGTCTTCGAGCGGTCCGAACTCGCCGGTGACTACGTCCTGACCCGCGAGGCCTGGGCCCCGCACCGCGCCCAGGACTCCGACACCCTGGTCGCCGTCACCTTCAAGGACGGCGTGAGCATGGACGACGGCAAGGCGGCAGTCGCCAAGACCGCCGAGCAGTACGGCAACCCCGAGGTGCAGACCCGCGACGAGTACGCCCAGTCCGCGGCCGGCGGCATCGACATGATGCTCACCCTCGTCTACGCCCTGCTCGCCCTCGCCGTCCTGATCGCCCTGCTCGGCATCGCCAACACCCTCACCCTCGCCGTCCACGAACGCACCCGCGAACTGGGCCTGTTGCGCGCCGTCGGCCAGACCCGCGCCCAACTGCGCGCCATGGTCCGCTGGGAATCAGTCCTGGTGGCCGCCTTCGGCACCACCGGCGGCCTCGCACTCGGCGCCTTCCTGGGCTGGGTCCTGGTCAAGGCCGCGGACGGCGCGAGCGACAGCGGCTTCGCCTTCGCGGTCCCGCCCGTGCAGCTCGCGGTGGTCGCCCTGGTGGGCCTCGCGGCCGGAGCACTGGCGGGGTGGCGGCCCGCGCGGCGGGCGGCTCGGCTCGATGTACTGCGGGCCATCGCCACGGAATGAGTCCCGGATGCGCCCCGGAGCGCCGCGTCGGCGCATGTCACCGCCCGGTCGACCGTACGCCGGCCGACCGGGCGGGAGTCTGTCCGAGCCCTCTGCGGGGCGGGTCCATCAGCTGACGGCCGCAGGCCGTCCGGGCACGGACCGTGACGTGTCCCGCCCGCCCGTGCGGTGTGCCCGGTCGCGGCCGTCCTTGTACGTCCCCTCGCAGCCGATCTTGCCGGAGCCGTCGCCCGCGACGCTTCCGTGGACCGGGTACGCGGGCAGCGCGATGGCCGGGGACACCGCGGGTAGCGTGAACCAGACGACCTTGCCGGAAGGTTCCTCCGCCCGTACGCCCCAGCTCTCGCTGACCGCCTCGACCATGGCGAGCCCGCGCCCGCAGGTGTCGAAGGGATCCGCGGCGTGCACTTCGGGCATGCGGGGATCATGGTCGTGCACGGAGACCGTGAGCCGGTCGAGCAGGAGCTCTATCTCCACCGTGCACATCTTGTCCGGCTGGGCATGCCGGTGGACGTTGGTGAGCAGCTCGGTGACGCCGAGCGCGGCACGGTCGATCAAGGGATCGAGATGCCAGTAGCGCAATTGCGCCGAGACGATTCTGCGGACTTGCCCGATCCGCGACGGCAGGGCCTGGAGCTCCACCGTGCAGTGCCTGCTTGGCTGGCTGATCACGGCTGCGACTCCCCGAATTGAGGTCCGGAAGAAGACGACGTTCGGATCCGGGGGAACGTACCGAAGAACCGACGGCGTTCAACGTGCCGAGCGCTTTCGGTGCTCCTCAGAAACCCTGGATCCCACAGAGGCTGCCTGCTGCTGGGCGGTGGGGCTGGGTCACAGCGTGACCGCCGGTAAACCCTGAGTGATGTGAGACCAGGGTGACTCAGGGGGTGCGGAACCGCAACTCGCGGACCCGCCCCCGCAGGTGGTGGCCTCACCGGACGCCGGGCTTCACCCGCGTGAGAGGTGGCCGCCCGCGCGGCGCACCGCCTCGAGGAACCGGAACGCGGACGGTGGGCCCGTCTCGCCCGGGGCGGGGTCGTGATCGCCGAGGATGAGCGAGTAGCGCTTGCCGTTGACCGTGGCAAGCGCCTTGTCGTCCTGGGCGAACCAGGGCTTGCCCGCGCTGACCGTGCTCAGTGGCGCGCTGTCGATCTCGCTGCCGTAACTGGTGAGCAACTCCAGTCGCCCGCCGTGGATGCGTATCTGCCCGGCGCGGGTGAGCGAGCGCAGCCGCCGCCCGATCCGCACGCCCGTGGCCGTGAAGTCCGGCTCCGCCATGCCGCTCGCCCCCAGGTAAGTCGTCCGGTACGTCGTCATCTGTGAACCCGCAGGCCCGTGGGGGCAGTCTGCCCGGCAGGCGGCTCGAGCACCAGTGCCCCTTTGGACGGCGCGGAAGCATTCGTCCCGGCGTACGAACGCGCCTGCGGGCAGCTTTGCCGACCTCTGCGCAAGCAGTGCCTTTGGGGGCCTCAAAGAGGTGTTTATGCAGGTGAGAAGCGTGTGGAAGGTGTCTATCATCGAGGCGTCCGGCCGGGGTCGACCGACCGGAACACGAGGCCCCACGACGTCACGGAGCGGCGCGATGAGCACTTCACAGCAGCCGGGAGCACCCGCGCCCATGACCACGCTCGACGTGGACCGCAGCGACGCGGAGTACCGGGCCTGGCTCAAAGAAGCCGTACGCAAGGTCCAGGCCGACGCCAACCGGTCCGCCGACACCCACCTGCTGCGCTTCCCGCTGCCCGAGCAGTGGGGCATCGACCTGTACCTCAAGGACGAGTCGACGCACCCGACCGGCAGCCTCAAGCACCGCCTGGCGCGCTCGCTGTTCCTCTACGGCCTGTGCAACGGCTGGATCCGGCCCGGCCGTCCCGTGATCGAGGCGTCGTCCGGCTCGACCGCCGTGTCGGAGGCGTACTTCGCGAAGTTGATCGGCGTGCCCTTCATCGCGGTCATGCCGCGCACGACCAGCGCGGAGAAGTGCCGCCTCATCGAATTCCACGGCGGCCAGTGCCACTTCGTGGACGACTCACGCAAGATGTACGAGGAGTCCGCGGCCCTCGCCGTCCAGACCGGCGGCCACTACATGGACCAGTTCACCTACGCGGAACGGGCCACGGACTGGCGCGGCAACAACAACATCGCCGAATCGATCTTCCGCCAGCTGCGCCTGGAGCGGTACCCCGAGCCCGCGTGGATCGTCGCCACGGCCGGCACCGGCGGCACCTCGGCGACCCTGGCCCGCTATGTGCACTACATGCAGCACGACACCCGCATCTGCGTGCCGGACCCGGAGAACTCCTGCTTCTTCGACGGCTGGGTCAAGGACGACCCGGAGTGCACCAGCGACTGCGGCTCGCGCATCGAGGGCATCGGCCGCCCGCGCATGGAGCCGAGCTTCGTGCCCGGCTCGATCGACCGCATGATGAAGGTCCCGGACGCCGCGAGCATCGCCGCGGTGCGCTCCCTGGAGCAGGCCATCGGCCGCAAGGCGGGCGGCTCGACCGGCACCGGACTGTGGAGCGCGCTGAAGATCGTGGCCGAGATGGTGGCCAGGGGAGAGAAGGGCAGCGTGGTCACGCTGCTGTGCGACCCGGGCGACCGCTACCTGGACAAGTACTATTCGGATGCGTGGCTGGCGGAGCAGGGCCTGGACATCGCCCCGTACACCGCCGCCATAGAGACGCTGCTGGCCACCGGAGTCTGGCCGGACCCGGCGTAAGCACCCACCTCCGGCTGGAGAACACGCACGTTGCCGCACGAACCGCTCCCGCTCGTCCAGGACCGCCCCGACCTCAAGGCGGACTGCGCAAGCTGCTTCGGCCTGTGCTGTGTGGCCCTGCCCTTCGCCCGCTCGTCGGACTTCGCGGTGAACAAGGCGGCGGGCACGCCGTGCAAGAACCTGCAGGGCGACTTCCGCTGCGGCATCCACACCCGGCTGCGCGATTCCGGCTTCTCCGGCTGCACGGTCTTCGACTGCTTCGGCGCGGGCCAGAAGGTCTCCCAGGTCACCTTCGGCGGGCACAGCTGGCGCGAAGTGCCGGGCAGCGCACGGCAGATGTTCGACGTGTTCCCGGTCATGCGCCGGCTGCACGAGCTTCTCTGGTACGTCACCGAAGCACTGTCCCTGCCCGCCGCGCGCCCCGTGCACGGCGAACTGCGGCGGGCCCAGGACGACATCGAGGCGCGCACCCGGCTGGACGCGGAGCAGCTCGCCGAGATCGATGTCGATGCGCTGCGCGGCGAGGTCAACGTCCTGCTGGTGCGTACCGGCGAACTCGTCCGCGCCGAGGTTCCCGGCCGCAAGAAGAACCACCGGGGCGCCGATCTCATCGGAGCCCGCCTCAAGGGCGCCGACCTGCGGGGCGCCAACCTCCGCGGGGCCTACCTGATCGCCGCCGACCTTTCGGGCGCCGACCTGCGCCGCGCCGACGTGATCGGCGCGGACTTCCGCGACGCCGACCTGCGTGGCGCCGACCTGACCGACAGCATCTTCCTCACCCAGGCCCAGCTGAACGCGGCCAAGGGCGACGCGACCACCAAGCTGCCGGCAAGTCTCGGCCGCCCCGGCCATTGGCAGGGCTGAGCGGGCCCTCCCCACGCCGGCGCCGCACGCCGAACAGCAGGGCCACCCCAGCCCCGGCGCCGCACACGCCATACGCATCGCTGCCTCAGCCCGAATCGAGGCTCCCCGCCCGCAGGCCCCGCGCCGCCCCGGCAACCACCGCAGAAGCGCTCAGCCCCACCACCATGAGCACCGCCAGAATCACCCGTACATCCACCACCGCCACCAGCCCCGCCCCCAGTGCCAGCGCCACCGCGTTCGGCGCGAAGACCAGCGCGTTCGCCGTGGCGGAGGTCCGGCCCAGGACCGCATCCGGCGTCTCCCGCTGCACCGCCGTCAACGCCGCGATCAGCACACACGGGATGCCGACGCCGATGGCCGCACTGCAAGCCAGGGCCGTGGCGTCGTACGGCAGCGCCCGACCCCCGATGCCGACGGCGAACAGGGCGAGCCCCGTCGCAGTGAACAAGCCCTCCGGAACGCGCCGCAGCAAGGCCCCCGCGGCGAGCCCGGCCGCCACGGAACCCGCCCCCTGCACCGCGTACAACACTCCTACGTACGTGGGCGCGTGGCCCAGCACGTCATCGGCGACCGCATAGATCAGCGCGCCGTTCAGCCCGGCGAGCAGCATCGTCACCGAACCGGCGAGTACCAGCAGCCGCAGCACCGGCGAGCCCCACAGCAGCCGTGCCCCCTCCAGCGTCTTCCCCAACCCGCCCCGGCCAGGCGCCCGTTCGGGGCGATCCTCGCTCACCCGCAACAGCAGGAACACCCCCGCAGCCAGGGCGAACGTCACCGCGTCGAGCAGTGCCACCGAGGCGCCGCCGAACCGGGCGAACAGACCGGCGCCCACCAGTGGCGCGATCAGTTTCATGCTCTCGTTGGCCGTCATCCGCAACCCGTTGACATCGCCGAGCAGCCGCCGGTCGACGACCTTGGGCAGCAGTGCCGCCTCCGCCGCCTCGTGCAGCGTGCCGGTGATTCCGTACACGAACAGCACGGCGAACAGCAGCCACACCCGATCCGTCGAATCGACCAGAACGAGTACGGGCAGCAGCGCCGCCATCGCCAGGCTCACCCACATGAGCAGCGGCCGTCGGGGCACCCGATCGGCGAGCGTGCCCAGCAGCGGCGCGGCGAACAGCGGGGCCCACATCGCGAACACGGTCAGCGCCGCAAGGCTGTCCGAACCGGTCAGGGACTTCACCCAGATCCCGGAGGCCAGCCACATCGCGGTGGTGCCGAACCCCGACACCACCACACCGGACAGATACAGTCCCGCGTTGCGGCTGCGCAGGACCCGCGCTGTCTCCCAATTGATCACCGGGTAAGGGTGTTCCCTAAGGCGTCTCGCGGGCATCGGGCAACTGCCTTAGAAAGCAGCCCTGTCGAGCCGAGGGGTTATGCCGCGGCCGCGGTGAGCCGCTGGTCCAGCTTGGCGACCGCGCCCCGGAAGGACATGCCAAGGCCCGGCCGGGCGACCTTGAGGGCGAGCCGGAAGGGCGCGCCGCCGTCGGCGGCGAACGTCCACTGCACGCGCGTGCCGCCGCCGGCCGGAGTCAGCCGCCACTCCTCCACCAGGTTCCGTACGCCCGGTGCGTTGGTCTCGTCCACGCGGTACGCGTAGACCTCGTCGGGGTCCGCGGCGAGGATCGTCTCCTGGAAACGGGTGCCGCCGATGAGCTTGATCTCGCGGCCCGCGCCGCCGTCCGTGGGCCGGGCGAGGGTGACCGCGCGGAACCAGGCGGGCCAGCCCTCGACGTCCTCGGCCAGGGCGTGGAACACCGCCGACGGAGGAGCGGCCACTTCGCGGGCGAACACCAGCCGTATCGGCGCCGACTGCACGAACTCGAGGCCCACGGGGCTCAGTCGACGTGCCATGGGTTCCGCACCCCCTGAAGGACGGGTCGTTGACTCTTCCGGCGCCCGGAGAGCTCGACGGGGGTGGCTCAACCATCCGGCTCGACCGCCCGGCTCAACAGGCCCGGCCACCATAGCTGAGGGTCCGTCAGATGTCTGCAGGGGTGGCCGTCGGCTCACCCGCGACCACCAGGTGCCGCAGCTCCTCGGAGATCGTGGCCCGCACCTCGGACGGCAGCCCCGCATCCGTCACCCAGGTGTCCACCTGCTCCAGGGACACGAACGAACTCAGGCCCACCGTGCCCCACTTGGTGTGGTCGGCGACCACCACGACGCGCCGCGCGGACTGCACCAGACGCCGGTTGGTCTCCGCCTCCGCGAGGTTCGGCGTCGACAGGCCCGCCTCCACCGATATGCCGTGCACACCGAGGAAGAGCAGGTCGAAGTGGAGCGAGCGGATCGCCTGGTCGGCGACCGGGCCGACCAGGGAGTCGGAGGGCGTACGCACCCCGCCGGTCAGCACCACCGTCGCCGCGCCCTGGCGCTGGCCGGTCGAGCGCTGCGCCGCGTGGAAGACATCGGCGACGCGCACGGAGTTGGTCACCACCGTCAGATCCGGCACGTCCAGGAGGTGATGGGCCAGCGCATACGTCGTCGTACCGCCCGACAGCGCGATCGCACTGCCCGGCGTGACCAGCGCCGCCGCCGCGCGCGCGATGTCCTCCTTGGCGCTCAGCTCGAGGCCCGACTTGGCCTCGAAGCCCGGCTCGTGCGTGCTCGCCTCGACCACCGGGACCGCGCCGCCGTGCACCTTCTCCAGGACGCCCTGGCGGGCCAGCGCGTCCAGGTCGCGCCGGACCGTCATGTCCGAGACGCCGAGCTTGCGGGTGAGTTCGTTGACCCGGACCCCGCCGCGCCGCCTGACCTCGTCGAGAATCAGGGCGCGGCGCTGCTCCGCGAGGAGGTTCTGATTCTCGCTCACGCCCGGTCCCGGTCCTTCCGCCATGAGGGGTCCCCCGATGAGGTGCTGTCGGTGCGGGCTGTGCTGCCGGTGCTTCCCGTGCTGCTGTGCCCTGAAGGTTTCTCATCCTCGCACGTGGCACCGACAGCCGTGGCGGCGCCCGACAGACGTGGCAGCTCGGACGGCCGGACAGCCGCCCGGCAGCGGCCCGGGGCGGCGTCAGCGCCGTGCGTCGGGACCGCACACCTCGGGGAGATTCCGTGACGAGGGGTGCATGCGGCGCCCGGACCCGCGATCCTTGTGCCTGCACAGCACAGCCGGGACTCACGGGGGAGTCGCAGAACAGTGGAGCGTGTCACGGCGGAAGAGACCGCCCTCGAGCTCTTGGTGCACGGAGTGGGCGGAGCCACGCCCGAAGAGATGCTCGGCGACCCGCGCACCGTCCGGGTCACCGGCGACAAGACGGCCGCCGTCCACCGGCGCACCGACGACGCGGACGCCGAGCAGCGCCCCGAGGACTACCAGGACAAACCCATCCCCGAGGCCTACGTCTGGTCCAACCTGACCTCCGGCAACGGCGCCCGCGCCCTGTGGCTCCTGCTGCTGCCCTTCATGGTGGTCAACCTCGCGCACTGGATGCGGCCCAATGCCCGCAGCCGCAAGAGGACGGTGCGCCTGTACGGGGTCCTGGTGCGCCTGGTCGGTCTCACCCTGACCGTGCTGCTCGTCGCCGCGGCCTGCGAGGTCGCCCTGGACCTGACCGCCTGGCAATGTGCGGGCACGCGCGCGTGCGCCGAGCAGCGCTCCTGGCTCGGCTTCCTCGCGCCGGACGCCTCCGGGGGCGGCGGCTGGTGGACCCGGCCGGGCCGCCGCCTCGCGCTGGCCGCCCTGGTGCCCGGAGCGCTGACCGGCCTCCTGTGGTACCTGTCGCAGCGCACCTGGAGCGCGTACGAGTCCCAGCAGCCCCTGCCGCACCAGAGCGAGCCGGAGGAGGACACCCGGCGCAGCGCGCTGAGCAAGCCCGGCTTCTGGTACGGCCGCCGCCTGGTCGCCCGCCTGCGCGCGGCGCACACCGCCGCCGGGCTGCTGACCGTCGCCGCCGCCGTGGCGACCTCCGCGGCGCAGTTCGACCGCCGCGCGGGCGGCCCCGCCGTCCTCGATGTCCTGGGGCGGCTCCTTGAGGCAACTCTCGTGGCGGGCGCCCTGGTTGTGGTGTGGGTGGTGTGCCGCCGGGGACGCAGCGAGAGCAAGCTGGACCGCCATCTCGACCGCGCCGTCATCACGGCTCTGCCGCTCGCGGCCCTCGGCCTGCTCGTCCTCGCCGTCCTGTACGCGGCCTGGGACCGCCCGGGCTGGGTCTCGGAGGGACGCCTGCCGGGTTCGCAGACCTTCGGGGGCATCGCCCTCGTCCAGGGCCTCCTCGTGGTCACGCTCGCCGTGGTGGCCCGGGTGCTCTACCGCAGCTCGCCCGTGGCCGGCACCGCGCTGCGCGGTCTGGGCGGGCCCTGCGTCGCGATGCTGGCGTGCGCCCTCGGCGGCGTGATGTCCGGCGGCATCGCTCAGCGCGTCGCCGACTGGTTGGACGGCGGCGGCACCCCCGGCGAGGGCGGCACCCTCCTTGAGGGGCCGCCGGTGCTGCTGTCCTGGCAGGCGGCGGTGATCCCGGTGGTCCTGGTCGTGGTGGTCTTCCTGGTCGGACTGTTCGGCGTACGCACCTGGCAGCGCCGCCGCCTGGAGATCGAGGACGTACCCGGCGACTACCCGGACGAGCCGCTGGACACCGTCCGCACCCGGCGCATCGCGGGGGCACGCGCGCGTGCCGCGCTCACCGACCACGCACCCGTCCTCATCGGCATCGTCTCCGCCGTCACCCTGGCCCTCGGACTCGCGGCCCTGGTGGGCGGCTGGGGCACCGGGAAGGTGCCGGGTGCGGCTTTCGCGGATGAGCCGGGCTTCGTCCGGGGCACCGCGCAGACCGCGCAGGCGCTGGGCTCCTGGGTGATCGGTTTCGCCTTCATACTGTTCGTCACCTGGGGCCGGCGCGCGTACCGCGACCCCTCGGCCCGCCGCACCATCGGCATCCTGTGGGACGTCGGTACGTTCTGGCCGCGCGCCGCCCATCCCTTCGCGCCGCCCTGCTATGCGGAGCGGGCCGTGCCCGACCTGACGTGGCGCATGGCCACGTGGACCCGGACGCCCGGACGCCGCCTGGTCATCTCGGGGCACTCCCAGGGCAGCGTCCTGGCCGCAGCCGCGGCCTGGCAACTGAGCCCCTCCGTAAGGAAGCGGGTCGCGCTGCTCACCTACGGCTCTCCGCTGCAGCGGCTCTACGGGCGCTGGTTCCCGGCCCACTTCGGGCCCTCCGCGCTGACCTCGCTGCACCGCGAGGTGGACTGCTGGCGCAATCTGCACCGGCCGACCGACCCCATAGGCGGGCCGATCGGGCTGACCGGCGAGTGCGGCCCGGCCGTAGATCACGCGCCGCTCAAGGACCCCTTGGCGTACGGCCGCACCGCGAGCCATCCGCTGCCCGCGCCGATCCTCGGCCACGGCGACTATCAGGCCGACCCGGTCTTCGCCACCGAACGCACGGCGCTCCTGGCCCGGCTGCGGCCCGGCTCGGTGCCCCCGCAAGGCTCGGGTGAGCGCGCCGACTCCGGGGATCCTCAGGGCAGTTCGGGCAGGTCCTCGGGGTAGAGCAGGGTCAGGTCGTCCTTGCTCGCCTCGGCGACCTGGGCGACCCGGCCCGCGTGCCGCTCGACCATCGCCTCGAAGGTCTGGCGCGCGGTGCGGCCGTTGCCGAAGGCGGGGCCCTTGTCCAGGGCGGTGAAGTACTTCAGCAGGGCCTCGCCGGTGCCGGTGCCGAGCCGGTACTCGTGCTCGTCCGCCTGCTGCTCCACGATGCGCAGCAGTTCCTCGGGCGCGTAGTCACCGAAGGTGATGGTCCGTGAGAAACGGGACGCCACACCGGGGTTGACGGAGAGGAAGCGCTTCATCTCCGCCGTATAGCCCGCGACGATCACGACGACCGCCTCGCGGTGGTCCTCCATCAGCTTCACGAGGGTGTCGATGGCCTCACGGCCGAAGTCACGCCCGGAGTCCTCGGGGGACAGCGCATAGGCCTCGTCGATGAACAGCACGCCGCCACGGGCCCGGTCGAAGGCCTCCTGGGTGCGGATCGCGGTCGATCCGATGTGCTCGCCGACGAGGTCGACCCGGGAGACCTCCACCAGGTGGCCCTTGTCGAGGACGCCGAGCGAGGCCAGGATCTCGCCGTACAGCCGCGCCACCGTCGTCTTGCCGGTGCCGGGGGAGCCGGTGAACACCAGGTGCCGGCGCGCGGAGGCCGCCTTGAGTCCTGCCAACTGCCGCTTGCGGCCCACCTCGATCATGTCGGTGAGGGCCCGCACCTCCCGCTTGACGCTCTCCAGGCCCACCAGCGTGTCCAGTTCACCGAGCACGTCCCCCGACGAGCGCACCGGTTCGGCCGCGGGTTCTGCCGCGGTGGCGCGCTGGTCGGGCACGGCGGACAGCAGCCCGGCGGTCTGTGTCGCCGTCGCGACGGCCGTTTCCGGTACGGAAGGCCGCAGTCCGGCACTCTCGTCGCTGGTGCACTCCTCGACGAGCGGCCCGTCCTCGGGGAACTCGTAGCCGCCGCGCGCACACCGCTCGGTGCGGCACTTCTTCAGCGTCGTACGGCAGCCGTCGAGCACATGGAAGCCGTAGCCGCCGCTGCCCGTGACCCGGCAGCCGGTGAAGCTGCCGCGGCCCTCGGCGGACACGTAGAAACCCGCCTCGGCGGGTGAAGTGACCGTGCAGCGCTCGATGGTGGGATCGGCGCCCTTGGTGATGATGACGCCCGTCTGTGCGGCATCGATGGTGCAGCCCGCGAGGGTGCCGCCGCTGCCGTGGTCGCGGAACCAGGCGCCCGTGGCGACCTCCCGGATGCGGCAGTCGTCGAGCTGCGCGGTCGCGCCGTCGCTCACCGACACCGCCGTGTTGCGCACCTGGGACAGGTCGCTGTCGACGACGTCCGCGCGTGAGCCGCGGTCCAGGACGAAGATCGCGTCCGGTACGTCGTGCACCCGGCAGTGGTCCAGGACCGCGCTCGCCCCGTCGCTCACCCACACCGCCGGGTAGTCGCCCGTACTGTCGTGGATCTCGCACTGGTTGGCGTCCACGCGCGTGCCCGGGTCCCACACCGACAGGCCGTTGCGTCCGAAGCGGCTCACCGTGGAGCGGGTCAGGGTGAGCACCGAGCGGGAGCGCAGATCGACCGCGTTCTCCGGGATGTCGTGCAGCCGGCAGTCGGACAGCGTCAGGACGGCATCGGTGTCGAGGGTGACGCCGTCGGCCGTGGTGCGGTGCACATCGCAGTCCGTCAGGTGCGCCGCGGCCCGTGCGGTGATCTGAACGCCGGAGCCCTTGATCTCGTAGATCTCACAACCGAGCGCCTCCAGGCCGGAGTTCTCGCCGGTGACCGACAGGCCGGCCCCGGAGGTGTGGTGGATCCGGCAGCGCTCGAACCGGGGATGGGCGCCGCCGCGCACGGCCACGCCGGCCTGTCCGGCGGCCACCACCTCGCACTCCTCGAACACGCCGCCCGCGCCGTCCAGTACGGCGAAGCCGACCCCCGCCGGGTTGTCGACGGTGCAGCGCCGCACGGTGGGCCGGGCGCCCGAGCGCACCTCCAGGCCGGCCGCCGAGCGGGTCACGATGCGCACGTCGGAGATCTCGGGGGCGCCGTCCTCGACGAGGAGCGCCGGCGCCGCCGCGTCCTGGCCCTCCAGCTGCAGGTCCTGCACGACGGCCGAGGCGCGCACCGTCAACGCCACCCCGTCGATGGGCGCCAGGCGCACCGAGCCGGGGGAGCCCTCCGGGCCGCGCAGCGTCACCGCGCGCTGCACCACGAGGTTCTCCCGGTAGGTGCCGGGGGCGACGGTCAGGACGTCGCCGTCCCCCGCCGCTTCGAGGGCGGCGGCGAGGGAGGCGTACTCACCTGTGCGGCGCCGCCACCTCGACGTACCGGTGTGCGTCACCTGGACCGTGCCCTGTGCCATGGCGCTGCTGTGCCCCCACCTCTGCGTTCGCGACAGATCTGCCGGTCCACCGTAGCGCGCGCGGCGGCGCCGAGTTGACCGGTCCGCCCTGCTGGTGGGGGAGCAGGAACGTTCGGTCAGCTGCCCGTGCCGGTGCGGCCCCAGTCGGGCCCGACGTCGGCCCACTCGCGGTCCCACTCCGCGAACCGCCCGCGCACCATGCGCCGTACGACCGTCCGCCGGGCGCACTCCACGAACGCCATGGCCGCCACGGCCGCGCCGATACCGGCCAGCGCGGCATGCGTGCCCGCGGTGGCCGAGTCCAGGGGGCGCGCGACGACGCGGCCGTGCGCGTCGGTCCACAGCACGAAGCGGTCGCCCGACTCGGCGCCCCGAAGATGTGCCGCGACGGTGCCGGAGTGCCGACTGCCGTCGGGCGCCGTCCAGTTGGCGACGACCCGGACCCGGCCGTCGTGCTCCGAGGACGTTTCCGGGTCGCTGTCCACCGGATGGTGCGGCAACGCGCGCTGCACGGTCGCCCTGACCTGGTGGCGCTCCGCGTGCTGGTCGCGTACAGCCTGCTGCAGTGCGTCCTGGGTGCGGGCCCCGGTGGCGAGGCCCACCAGAGGCGCGGCAACGGCGATGAGCGCCGCGGCGGCCAACGCCACCCAGGCCTCGACGAGATCGGTCCTGCGGCACAGCGGATTGTGCCGCCAGCGCCAGAGTCTGGCCAATGCCCGCACGATCCTGCACCCCCTTACACCCTTACGCGTCCGTCATAACCCCGAACGGCACGGTCCAAGCACGAGCGGCACCAGAAGAGAGTGAAATCACCCGTCGGTGACGGCGCAGGCGGTGAAACGGTGACCCCACCGCCTTGGCGGCACACTCCCCTCTCGCTGCCCAACGGCCGTGCCCCGCCGTCGGGTTCCCCTGGTGTCCCGTCCTACTCCAGGATGCGCACCGTGTCGCCGACCCGCACGGTGCCCGGCCGTTCGGGCACCAGGTTCTGTCCGAACAGCAGGGCGGCATCGTGGTTCCGGTGCCGGGCGAGGGTCCGCAGCGGCTCCTTGCCGCGCGCGCCGGTGTCCTGGTCGGTGGTGGTCACCACGCAGCGGGCGCAGGGCTTGGCGACACGGAAGGCGACGTCGCCGATCGCGATGCGGGACCAGTCGTCCTCGGCCCAGGGCGCGGTGCCCTCCACGACCGCGTTGGGCCGGAAGCGGTTCATCGGCAGCGGGCCCTCGTCCGCATGATCACCCTGTGCGATCAGGGAGTTCAGCGCGTCGAGCGAGGAGACGGTGGTGAGCAGCAGCGGAAACCCGTCGGCGAAGCTCACGGTCTCGCCGGGGCGCGCGAATTCGGGATCGATCGGGCGGCGTACGGCCGGATCGTCGAGATGTACGAGCGTGACCTCGGTGTCCAGGTACGAACGGAACCAGGCCTGCGCCGCCTCGTCGGCGGGCACGGCCTCGACCTTGTCCTGCCAGACCTCCACCGGCACGGTGCGCACCGGATCGGGCACGGACACGGTCAGGGGTTCCTGCCCGGGCGCGGTCAGCGCGATCGCACCGCCGGCCTGCGGCCGCGCCCGCACCAGAGCGAGCCGCGGCTGCGGGCGTTGCGTGACCTGCCTTCCCTCGCCGTCGACCAGCATCCACCTGCGATCCCCCGCAAGCCCCCAGGGCTGCACATCCGCCTCGGCGGGTGCGTCCCCCTGGACGGACTTGAGCGGGTAGACGTGGAGCGAGCGAAGGATGGGCTGAAGCATGGGGCCATCGTGCCAAACGGCGACGACGGCCGGGCAAGCGGTGTCAGTAGCCGCGACCGCCGGGGTGCTGGCGGTAGTACGGGTCCTCGTAGGGCGCGGGCGCCGGTTGCGGACGGGGCGCCGCGGGGCGCATCGCCTCGTATCCGGTGCCGACGGGCCGCTGGGGCTGGGCGCCCGGGTAGCCGCGCGGGCCGGCCGTCTGCTGCTGGGGGATGTACGGCGCGGGGGCGTGCTGCAGCGGACTGGGCTGCGGGGCCGACGCATAGCCGTACGCGGGCTGGGGTGAGGGTGCGGCCGGCAGGGCGGGCAGCGCTGCCGGAAGCGCGGGCAGGTAGCTGCCCGAGTCGTACGCGGAAGGGACCCGGATCGGAGCGATCTGCGGAGTGCCACGTTCGGCGACGAGCGAGTCGTAGATCGGAGTGTCCGGGAAGGACGGCGCGGAGTAGTAACCGCTGCCGTAGGTGGCGCGGGGGGAGGTCATGGCACATAAGTTAAGCCCACGATGTGCCTGTTGGGGAGACCGATAAGAGGGTTGTTTTCCGTGTCGGGCGTGACGGCGGATCACCAATACGAGCGAACTGGGCGAAAATCGGTCGCCTGACGGCGCTTTGATCGTGTAAAGACTCCGTTTCCATGTGGCTGACCAGTGATCCTTACGCTCCGCGTTGGGCGTCCGGTGATCGGTCGTGCACCGTCCGGCGGGGGTGGAGAATGGGTGGGCCAGGTACAAATCGAGGGGCCCTTCTCGACCCGACGACGCGCTAATGGGGGCGGACATGTCAATGCCCAAAGGATCGAATGTTCCGGTGCCCGCGCCGGCCGTGCGGATCGAAATCGGTTGGCAGTCGGGCCCCGGGGTGCCGGACGCCGACGCCTCGGCGCTGCTGCTGGCCGCGGGAAAGGTGCGCAGCGACGCGGACTTCGTCTTCTACAACCAGCCCGCGCACGCCTCGGGCGCGGTCCGCTACGAGGGCAAGCAGCCCGCGAACGGCCAGGTGACCGACGCGGTCTCGGTCGACCTCACGCGCGTGGAGGACGGCATCGAGACCGTGGTCCTCGCCGCCTCCGCGGACGGCGGGACCTTCGGACAGATCCCAGGCCTGCACATCCGTGTCCTCGACGCGGGCAGCGGCGCCGAACTCGCCCGCTACGACAGCGGGGACGCCACGTCCGAGACCGCCTTCGTGCTCGGCGAGCTCTACCGCAGGCAGGGCGCCTGGAAGTTCCGCGCCGTCGGCCAGGGCTACAGCAGCGGTCTCGCCGGCCTCGCCACCGATTTCGGCATCAGCGTGGACGAGCCGCAGGAGGCGCCCGCGCCCCCGCCGCCCGTGGCGCAGGCCCCGGCGCCCGTGCCGCCCCCGCCGTCCGCCCCGCCCGCTTCCACCGGACCGGTCCGGTTGACCAAGGTGACGCTCACCAAGCAGTCCCCGACCGTCTCGCTGAGCAAGCAGGGCGGCACCGGCGGTGCCATGCGCGTCAACCTGAACTGGCAGATCCACAAGCAGTTCAAGGGCTGGGGCGCCAAGCTGGGCCGGGCCGTGGCCGTGCACGCGGACCTCGACCTCGACCTGGGCGCCCTCTTCGAACTCGCCGACGGCCGCAAGGGAGTCGTCCAGGCCCTCGGCAACACCTTCGGCGCCCTGCACCAGCCGCCCTACATTCACCTGGACGGCGACGACCGCACCGGCGCGGTCGAGAGCGGCGAGAACCTCACCATCAACCTCGACCACAAGAACGACTTCAAGCGCATCCTCATCTTCGTCACCATCTATGAGGGCGCCCGCAGCTTCGCCGACCTCAACGCGACGGTGACGCTGACGCCGCAGAACGGTGCTCCGGTCGAGTTTCACCTGGATGAGTGCACGGTGCCGTCAACGGTGTGCGCGCTCGCCCTGCTCACCAACGAGGGCGGCGACCTCGTCGTCCGCCGCGAGGCCCGCTATCTGGTCCCCGAGCGCGGCATCAGCATGCAGCGCACCCTCGACTACGCCTATGGCTGGGGCATGGACTGGACGCCCGGCAGGAAGTGAGCCCCACCCACCGGGACCCCCTTCTCTACTGGTCGGGCGCGGCCCGCTCGGGCCGTGCGTACGTACGGCCCTTCCAGGCCGCGCCCCGCCCCCGGTAGTGCTGCACCGCAGAGTCCACCGTCATCAGCAGATAGAGCAGCGCGGTGCCGGGCAGCAGCGGCGCCAGCCACAGCGTCTGGCGGTAGTAGCGCAGCATCGGGATGTACGTCGCCGTCATCACGCCCCACGCGAGACCCCCGGCCAGCGCCGCCGGCCCGTCACCGTCCAGCAGGCCCGCCACCAGCGCGAGCGGCGGCACCAGGTACACCAAGGCCAGCCCGGCGACCGTGCCGAGCAGCAGCAGCGGGCTGTGCAGCAGCTGCGCGTACGCACTGCGCGAGACCATCCGCCACAGGTCCCCCAGCCGCGGATAGGGCCGGACGCTGTCGACCCGCTCGGCAAGGCCCAGATAGATCCTCCCGCCGCTGCGCTTGACCGCGCGGGCCACCGCCACGTCGTCGATGACGGCATGCCGGACGGCGTCCGGGATCCCGGCACGCTCGGCCGCCTCCGTACGAAGGAGCACACAGCCGCCCGCGGCCGCCGCCGTCCGCGAGTTCTGCTTGGCCACCCAGCGGAAGGGATAGAGCTGCGCGAAGAAGTAGACGAACGCCGGAACCACCAGCTTCTCCCACACGCTCGCCGCCCGCAGCCGCGCCATCTGGGAGACCAGATCGAAGCCGCCGGCCCGGGCCGCGGCCATCAACTCCCGCAGGCTGTCCGGTTCATGAGAGATGTCCGCATCGGTCAGGAGCAGATACGCGAAGGGCCCGTCGGCGGCGTCGCGCGCACAGGCCATCCCGTGGCGGACCGCCCACAGCTTCCCGGTCCAGCCGGCCGGCGGCTCACCCGGCGAGGTCACCGTCAGCGGCAGCCCGCCGTAGCGGTCGGCGAGTTCACGCGCCAGCTTGCCCGTGCCGTCCGAACTCCCGTCGTCGACCAGGATGATCTCGGCCCGTCCCGGATAGTCCAGCGCGAGCAGCGACGGCAGGCTCACCGGAAGGACCTCGGCCTCGTCCCGTGCCGGCACGACGACACACACATCCGGCCAGTCCGCGCCGTCGGCCGGCTCCGGGCGCGGCGGCAGCCGCAGATCCGTCCGCCAGAAGAAGCCCTGGCCGAGCAGCAGCCACAGCCAGGCGGCCAGCGAGACGACGGCGGTCCATGCAAGGGCGCTCATTGCAGGAGTGTGCCCCACGGGGCAAGGCCCATAAGGCCCATCGTCTATGGTGACCGGGTGAAGATCGCGCTCATGGACTCCGGTATCGGACTGCTTCCGGCGGCCGCCGCGGTACGCCGCCTGCGGCCCGACGCCGATCTTGTCGTCTCCAACGACCCCGACGGAATGCCCTGGGGTCCGCGTACGCCCGAAGACCTCACCCGGCGCGCTCTCGCCGTGGCCGAAGCCGCGGCCGCCCACCACCCGCAGGCGCTGATCGTGGGCTGCAACACCGCCTCCGTGCACGCCCTGCCCGCGCTGCGTGCCCGCCTGGAACCCGAGATTCCCGTCATCGGCACCGTGCCCGCGATCAAGCCGGCCGCCGCGGGCGGCGGTCCGGTCGCGATCTGGGCCACGCCCGCCACCACCGGAAGCCCCTACCAGCGCGGTCTCATCGCGGACTTCGCCCAGGGCGTGCAGGTCACCGAGGTGCCCTGTCCCGGGCTCGCCGACGCCGTGGAGCAGGCCGACGAGGCGGCGATCGACCGGGCCGTCGCGGCCGCCGCCGCACTGACCCCGCCGGACGTAAGGGCCGTCGTCCTGGGCTGCACCCATTACGAACTGGTGGCGGAGCGTATTCGCGCCGCCGTACAGCAGCCGGACCTGCCGCCGCTCGTCCTGCACGGCAGCGCGGGCGCCGTCGCCGCCCAGGCACTGCGCCGCATCGGCGTCGCCCCCGACCCCGCGGCGGCACCCACCGGCCGGCTCACCGTGCTGCTCAGCGGCCGCGAAGGCACCCTGCCCGAGGCCGCCCTGAACTACGCCGAAGGCCGCCTGCTCGCCGCCGTCAGCCCGACCCGCTGAGCGCCCCTGGCGCACGAGGCACCTCCGTGCGCCCTACTGCTCACCCCTGAGCGGCCAATCCGCGTCCCTTCCATGGTCACGCTCCGCGATCTGCTGCCTTCGGAGCGGAACACGAGTAGTTTGTTGCGCATGAGGGACCACTCCCACCGTGAGCAGGGCACGGAGCCCCTGCCCGAGGTCTGGACCGGGCGCGCGACCAACCACTACCAGTGGCTGCTCGCGCTGATCGGCGCCGCCTGCATGGCGCTCGGCATCGAGCTCGCCGTCGACTCGCCCTGGACCTCGGGGCTCGCCCCCCTGCTCATGTCCGTGATCGGCTGCGTGGCCGCCGGACTGCTGATGCTCTTCGGCACGCTCGCCTTCGTTCATGTGGCGGTGCGCGTCGACAAGGAGTGCCTCGAGGTGCGGTGCGGCCACATGGGTCTGCCGCGCCGCCGCATCCCCCTCTCCCATGTGGTCGGCGCCGACTTCGCGCCCCGGGTCACGCCCCAGCAGTGGGGCGGCTGGGGGTATCGCTGGCGGCCCGAGAAGGGCACCGCCGTCGTTGTGCGCCGCGGTGAGGGCGTGGTCCTGAGCCTCGGGGACGGCCGCAAGTTCACGGTGACCGTCGACGACGCGGAAGCGGCCGTACGCGTCATCCGCGGCCGCCTCGGAATCCACGCCGCGGGCGCCGCCGAAGCCTGAGCCCGGCCGATCCTTCGGGCCCACCGCCACCGACGCGGCGAGGTCGGGAACGTACCGCCTCCGCATCCCCGGCCTGCGGGTCCCACTCGTCCCGCAGCGGGTGGGCCGTCGCGAGCCCCGCGAGGAGCCCGGCCCCGGCCGTGACCGGCGTGAAGCTGAGCGCGTTGCCGACCGAGGCCACGGCTGCCAGGGCGGTCAGCGCGGCGGCCGCCGTCAGCACGACCTGGGTGGAGCGGTGCGCCCGCCACAGCGCGTACAGCATCCAGCCGAACACCGCGCCCAGCAGCAGCGTCCCGACGATGCCCTGCTCCGCGGCCTGCTGCAGCAGCGCCGAGTGCGGGCTGACGTCCCCGGGCGTCGTGCTCATCGGCGCCTGGCTCAGCTCGCCGAATCTGCCCGGTCCCGTGCCGAAGACCGGATCGCTCTTGGCCAGGGCGAGCGCGTCCTGCCACTGCAGGACGCGCTGCTGGGTGAGCGGGCCCTCCAGCGCCGTCGCGAGCCCCTCCGGCAGAGCGGCTTCCGCGATCGCCCAGCACAGGCTCGTCACCAGCGCCGTCGCGCACGCGAGGCCCGCCAGACCGAGCGTGCGGTGCCGCATCCGGGCCGCCGCGAGCGAGCACAGCAGCACCCCGGCGCAGGCCACGAGCCCGGTCGTCGAACCGAGGGCCGCCGCGGTCGCCGCGATGCCGGCCGCGAGCAGCCGCAGCGCCAGCCGCGCGGCGGGCTGCTCGGTGGCCCAGGCGCCGCAGCAGGCCGCACCCGTGGCCAGGACGAGCAGTGCGGTGGCGGCGCCCGCGTGGCCCAGCGGAGCGGAGGCGGCAGCGCCGGGCACACCCCGCGAAGCGTCGGAGGCCACCGCGAGGCTCAGGCCCGCGAGCGCGGCGGCGGCGCACGCGGCGGCCGGTAACAGGGCCCCGCAGATACGGCCGCCCGCATACCCGGCCGCGACGGCGAGCACCGCGAGCAGCACCCCTTCGGGCCGCCCGTCCTGGGCCGCCGCGGTGATCAACGCCCATACGGCGCACGCCCCGAGCACGGCGACGCCCGCCCCGTCCGACACGTTGCGCCGCTCCCGCTTGCGCGCCCCCGGCGGAGCGGCAGCACTCGCCATCCCTTGGCCCCCCGTCGCCCCCGGAACATGACGGGCCCTGGACGCCGAAGGCCGGTGCGCAACCGGTGCGGGCGGGCAGGGACTGGGGCTCACCGTAGCCGCTGGAGTGGGGAGTTGGGCATGTGTTGCACAGGAACGGTTCGGCGGTGGACGGGCCGGCTGCGGGCGGCATCGGTATATCGGCATAACGGTTTGCCGTCATGTCGTCCCGCGTGGCCGACCACCGGACCGGGCTGACAGTGCCACGCCGTAAACTCCGCGAGGTGACAGCCACCATGACCTCGACGAACGAGCCGCAGCAGCCCGAGACCGGCGACCGCGGCAGCGCGCGGCTGCGCCGGCTGATCCCGGCTGCCGCGGCGGTGCTCGCCGGAGTGCTGCTGTACCTCAGCTTCCCGCCGCGCCCGCTGTGGTGGCTCGCGGTGCCCGCCCTGGCGCTGCTCGGCTGGGTCCTGCGGGGCCGTGCCGCCAAGGCCGGGTTCGGGCTCGGCTTCCTGTTCGGGCTCGGCTTTCTGGTGCCGCTGCTCGCGTGGACCGGTGAGGACGTCGGGCCGGTGCCGTGGCTGGCGCTCGCCGTGACGGAGGCCGTGTTCGTCGGTCTGACCTGTGTGGGCATCGCGCTGGTGACGCGGCTGCCGCTGTCGCCGCTCTGGCCGCTGTGGGCTTCGGGCGTGTGGATCGTGGGGGAGGCGGTGCGGGCGCGCTTCCCGTTCAGCGGGTTCCCCTGGGGCAAGGTCGCCTTCGGCCAGCCCGAGGGGGTGTTCCTGCCGCTCGCCGCGGTGGGCGGCACACCGCTGCTGAGCTTCGCCGTCGTTCTGTGCGGCTTCGGCCTGTGCGCCCTGGTGCTCCGGCTCGTCGAGGTGCGGCGGGTGCTCGAGCGGGGTGTCGCGGCGGCCGTCGCGCTGACCCTCGCCCCGGTCGCCGGCGCGCTGGCTGCGCTGTCGCTCATCCACACGGGGGCGGAGCAGGGCACGGCCACCGTCGCCGTGATCCAGGGCAATGTGCCGCGCATGGGCCTGGACTTCAACGCCCAGCGCCGCGCCGTCCTCGACTACCACGTACGCGAGACCAAGCGCCTGGCCAGGGAGATCATCGAAGGCAAGAAGAAGCAGCCCGACCTGGTGCTGTGGCCGGAGAACTCCTCCGACATCGACCCGTACGCCAACTACGACGCGCGCGAGGTCATCGACGAGGCGGCCAGGGCCATCAAGGCGCCCATCTCGGTCGGCGCGGTCGTCACCGCCAAGGACGGCACCCCGCGCAACCGGCAGATCCTCTGGGACCCCGAGACCGGGCCCGGCGCCGTGTACGACAAGCGGCATCTGCAGCCGTTCGGCGAGTACATGCCCTACCGCGGCTTCTTCCGGCTCTTCAGCAAGGACGTCGACCGCGCGGGACGCTTCGTACCCGGCGACTCCCCGCGCGTGTTCGAGATGGCGGGCACCGGGGTCGGACCGGTCACCTGCTACGAGGCCGCGTTCGACGACGTGGTGCGCGACCAGGTGAAGGCGGGCGCGCAGATCCTGTCCGTGCCGAGCAACAACGCGACGTTCGGCCGCAGCCAGATGACCTACCAGCAGCTCGCCATGGACCGGGTGCGTGCCGTCGAGCACGGCCGCGCCGTCATGGTGCCCGTCACCAGCGGCGTCAGCGCCGTGATCATGCCGGACGGGCGGATCGTGCAGGACACGAAGCTGTTCACGGCCGACAACCTCGTCGCCGAGGTGCCGCGCCGTACGTCGCTGACCTTGGCGACGCGCCTCGGGGTGCTGCCGGAGATCCTGCTCGTGGCGATCGGCGCCGTGGGACTCGGCTGGGTGGCGGCCCGCGCGGTGCGCGCCCGGCGGTCGAAGGACGCGGAGAAGCCGACGGGCACCGAGGAGCCGAAGGGCGTGCAGGGGCAGAAGGGCGTGTAACAGCGGTATGCGCGGGCCGAGATCGGCCGGCGGTTAGGGTCGGGGCATGGCTACTCCTGACTGGATTCGCGACGTCCGTGCCCTCGCCGGCCACCAACTCATGGTGATGCCGGGCGTGACCGCCATCGTCTTCGACGACGAGGGAAGAGTGCTCCTCGGCCGACGGTCCGACACCGGTCTGTGGGCCGTGATCGGCGGGATCCCGGACCCCGGGGAGCAGCCCGCCGCGTGCGCGGTGCGCGAGGTGTACGAGGAGACGGCCGTACGCTGCGTCGTCGAGCGGGTCGTCCTGGTGCAGGCACTCGAACCGATGCGGTACCCCAACGGCGACGCCTGCCAGTTCATGGACACCACGCTGCGCTGCCGTGCCGTGGGCGGCGAGGCCAAGGTCAACGACGACGAGTCGCTCGAGGTCGGCTGGTTCGCGGTGGACGCGCTGCCGGACATGGGGGAGTTCGCCCTGCTGCGGATCAAGCAGGCCATGGGGGACGGGCCGACGTGGTTCGAGCCCATGCCCTAGGGGCTGCCTCAGCCACGTGGAGCTTGCCGCTGTCCGAGGTTCCTTCCGGACAATGCCCCGACCAGCCCGGACAGTTGGAGGCTGTCCGGGACAGCCGGGATTCGTTGCGCCGTCCCGCTGATGGCCAGGAGCATCTGCGGTGCCTTGCCGGCACACCGTCGGCTCGGCACGGCACGGCTCGTGGCCTCCTAGCGGAAGAGGAAGATCAATGAACCGTCTCGCACGGCGCACCGCCATCGGCGCATCAAGTCTCGCTCTCCTCCTCGGCACACCGGTCGGCGCGGCTGTCGCCGCTCCGGGAGACGACGTATCGGTATCCGGCTGGAACGGAAAGTGCTACACCATCAGCCGCACCAGTACAGCCTTCACCGGCTGGTGCGACGGCAACGGACCGGAGCGCTACGGCACCTACGTGATCTGTTCCGGAGGGGAGTACCACAGCACTTACACCAGGTGGTACGGCGACCGCAGGGGCGTGTACGCCGGCTGCCCCAGCGGACAGAGGCGCGTAGCGGACGGCTACGACCGCTACTGATCCACAGTGCCCTGCCCCCTTTCTGGGGCAGGGCACTGTCGTTGGGCGCAGCCGCGTGGGCCGCGACCAATGTCCGGTGGGAGAAGAAGTTATCCACAGGGCCGGCGGCGATGTCGGCGAGGTCGGTCATTCTGGTGGGCATGTCCATCGATCACTCGCATTCGCCGACCGCCGTCAGCGCGGAGGCCCCCTTCCTCGAGCTGCTGGCCCGGGGCGCCGCCGCCGAGGCGTATGAGCAGCCGGTGCGGCTCGCGCAGGCCGGTGGGGAGTCGGCCGGGCGCATAGCGGCGCTGGAGAGCGCCAAGCTGCTTGCGCTGCGGGTACGTTCCGAGCTCGAGGGACGCCGGCGTCGCGAGGCGGAGCTGTCGGCGCTGTTCGAGACGGCGCACGATCTGGCCGGGCTGCGCGATCTGGACGCGGTGCTGCGGGCGATCGTGCAGCGGGCCCGCTCGCTGCTCGGCACTGATGTCGCCTATCTGAGCCTGAACGACCCGGCGGGCGGCGACACCTACATGCGGGTGACCGAGGGGTCGGTCGCGGCCCGCTTCCAGCAGCTGCGGCTCGGGATGGGGGAGGGGCTCGGCGGGCTGGTCGCGCAGACCGCCCGGCCCTATGTGACCGACGACTACTTCGAGGACGAGCGGTTCCGGCACACCAGGACCATCGACACGGCCGTACGCGACGAAGGCCTCGTGGCGATCCTCGGCGTGCCGCTCATGCTGGGGCCGCAGGTGATCGGCGTGCTGTTCGCCGCCGACCGCAGGGCCCGGGTCTTCGAGCGTGCGCAGATCGCGCTGCTCGGCTCGTTCGCCGCGCTCGCCGCGGCCGCGATCGACTCCGCGAACCTGCTCGCCGAGACCCGCTCGGCGCTCGCCGACCTGGAGCAGGCCAACGAGATCATCCGCGATCGCAGCGGCGTCATCGAGCGGGCCTCCGACGTGCACGACCGGCTGGCCCGTCTGGTGCTGCGCGGCGGCGGTGTGCAGGAGGTGGCGGCCGCCGTGTCCGAAGTCCTGGGCGGCACCGTGGAGTTCACCGAGCACGCGGACGCGCCGGCCGAGGCTCTGGAGACGTCCCGGACCGACGGGCACGCCGTGCCGCACGACGACGGCTGGCTGGCCGCGGTCGCCGCCGGCGGGGAGCTCCTGGGCGCGCTCATCCTGCGAGGCCACTCCGTCCTTGACCCGGTCGACCAGCGCACCCTGGAGCGTGCCGCGATGGTCACCTCCCTGCTGCTGCTCGCCCGGCGCTCCGCGGACGAGGCCGAACACCGGGTGCGGGGCGAGCTGTTGGACGATCTGCTGCAGTCCCGCGACCGCGACCCGCGGCTGCTGCGGGAGCGCGCGGCCCGGGTGGGCGCCGACCTCGACGCCACCCATGTGCTGCTCGCCGCCCGGGTCGACGACGCCGCCGAGGACGGTGAACAGGACGATGCCGTACGCCGCCGGCTCTGGTCCGCCGCCTCGCATCTGGCGGCCACCCGGCACGGCCTGGCCGCGGTCCGTGACGGCGGCGCCGCCCTGCTGCTGCCCCTGGCTGCAGGGGACACGGCAGCCGAGGTCGCGGCCCGTACGGCGGAGCAGTTGGGCACGGCCGTGTGCGAGGCGGTGACCGTCGGGGCCTCCGCACCCGTGCCGGGCCCGGCGGCCCGGTCCGGCCTGGTGGCGGGGGCGTACGACGAGGCGCGGCGTTGTCTGGATGTGCTGCGGCTCCTGGGGCGGGCCGGACAGGGCGCGGCTGCCGAGGACTTCGGGTTCCTCGGGCTGCTGCTCTCCGACGGGCGGGACGTCGCGGGGTTCGTGCGGCGCACGATCGGCGAGGTCGTCGCCTACGACCGGCGGCGCGGCACCGACCTCGTCCGCACCCTCGACGCGTACTTCGACTGCGGCATGAGCCCGGCACGTACCAAGGAGGCGCTGCATGTGCATGTGAACACGGTGGCGCAGCGCCTGGAGCGCATCGGGCATCTGCTGGGTGAGGACTGGACGTCGCCCGCTCGCGCGCTGGAGATACAACTCGCCCTGCGTCTGCACCGGTTGTCGACCGCTGTGGCCGGCTGACCCCTGTTGTCTTCCTGGCCGCTCCCGCCGCGACCGGCGTGAGGGCCGCCGCCCGCGATGACGTACCGCGCGAGGGGCGGGGACCTGTCATGGGTGACGAGCGGCGCGGTGGCGATCGGCGAGCGGGCAAGTCGCAATCCGGGGGCGGGCATTGACAGGGCCGAGGCCAGGGGCCGAAACTCGGCATGCGGCATGAATGAACTGAAGTTCACCAGGCGAACGGATGGCGGGATGTCGATTCCATGGACAAGGTGAGTCGGACCGCGGCCGAGGCGGTCGCCGACATCCCGGACGGGGCGTCGCTGGCCGTCGGAGGTTTCGGTCTCAGCGGTGTGCCCGCCGTGCTCGTCCAGGCCTTGCACACGCAGGGCGCGGGGCGCCTCCATGTGGTCTCCAACAACTGCGGCGTGGACGGCGCGGGCCTCGGCAATCTCCTCGCCGCAGGCCGGATCGCCCGCGTCACGGGGTCGTACATCGGCAACAACAAGGAGTTCGCGCGCCAGTACCTCGCCGGGGACGTCGAGGTCGAGCTCGTCCCGCAGGGCACCCTCGCCGAGCGGCTGCGGGCCGGTGGCTGCGGCATCCCCGCCTTCTTCACCCCGGCCGGCGTCGGCACCCAGGTCGCCGAGGGCGGCATGCCCTGGCGCTACGCCCCCGACGGGAGCGTCGCCGTGGCCTCACCGGCAAAGGAGGTCCGCGATTTCGACGGACTGCCCCATGTGCTCGAGCGCGGCATCACCACCGACTACGCCCTGGTCCGGGCGGCGCGCGGGGACCGGGACGGCAACCTCGTCTTCCGCCGCTCGGCACGCAACTTCAACCCCTTGGCGGCCATGGCGGGACGGATCACGATCGCCGAGGTCGAGGAGCTGGTCGAGCCCGGCGAGCTGGACCCGGACGAGGTGCATCTGCCCGGCGTGTTCGTCCAGCGGGTGCTGCCGCTCACACCGACACAGGCCGCCGACAAGGGCGTTGAGAACAGGACGGTACGCGCCTGATGAGCTGGTCACGAGAGGAGATGGCGGCCCGCGCGGCCGCCGAGCTCAGGGACGGCACGTACGTCAACCTCGGCATCGGACTGCCCACCCTGGTCCCCGGCTTCCTGCCGCCCGGCGTCGACGTGGTGCTGCACTCGGAGAACGGGATCCTGGGCACCGGCCCCTACCCTCACGAGCACGAGGTCGATCCCGACCTGATCAACGCGGGCAAGGAGACCGTGACGGTCCTGCCCGGCGCCTCCTTCTTCGACTCCGCCCTGTCCTTCGGCATGATCCGCGGCGGGCACATCGACACCGCGATCCTCGGCGCCATGCAGGTCTCCGCCCGCGGCGACCTCGCCAACTGGGCCGTCCCCGGCCGGTTGGTCAAGGGCATGGGCGGCGCGATGGACCTGGTGCACGGCGCCCGCACGGTCCTCGTCCTGATGGAACACGTCACCAAGGGCGGCGCACCCAAACTCGTCGAGGAATGCACCCTGCCGCTCACCGGCCGGGCCTGTGTGCACCGCATCATCACCGACCTCGCCGTCCTGGACGTCGGCGACGACGGCCTCATCCTGGTCGAGACCGCCCCGGGCGTCACGGCCGACGAGGTCCTGGCCAAGACCGCCGCGACCGTACGCACACCCGAGGAGGCGCGATGACCGGCGAGGCTCCGCGTGCCGGAAAGGCGAGCACATGACGACCGAACCCCTCACGCAGCCCCAGCCCCTCACCCAGGAGCGGATCAGCGCGGAGATGGCGGCAGGTCAGGAACGTACCGCCAAAGCCGTCGCCGACGGCGTCCCCGCCCCGCGGCACCCGCACCGCGACTACCCGCCCTACCGCAGCAGCGTGCTGCGCCACCCGAAGCAGCCGCTCGTCGCGCTCGACGACCCGGAGGCCGCCGAGCTGCACGGTCCGGTCTTCGGCGTCACCGACGTCACCGAGCTGGACAGCGATCTGACCCGGCAGCACGCGGGGGAGCCGCTGGGGGAGCGGATCACCGTCACCGGGCGGGTGCTCGACCGCAGCGGGCGACCGGTGCGCGGTCAGCTGGTGGAGCTGTGGCAGGCCAACGCCTCGGGCCGGTACGCCCATCAGCGCGACCAGCATCCGGCGCCGCTCGACCCCAACTTCACCGGTGTCGGGCGCTGCCTGACGGATGATCAGGGCCGGTACCGGTTCACCACCGTCAAGCCCGGCGCGTATCCCTGGCGCAACCACACCAACGCCTGGCGCCCGGCCCACATCCACTTCTCCTTCTTCGGTGCGGCCTTCACCCAGCGCCTGATCACCCAGATGTACTTCCCCGGCGACCCGCTCTTCCCGTACGACCCGATCCTGCAGTCGGTCACCGACCGGGCGGCCCGGGATCGCCTGGTCGGCGCGTACGACCATGAACTGTCCGTGCCCGAATGGTCGTTGGGCTACCGCTGGGACGTCGTCCTGGACGGCCCCGCCGCCACCTGGACCGAGCCGCAGGAGGGCGAGCACTGATGCCGACGACACCTGCGGGTACGCCGCTGCCGCCCACCCCGTCGCAGACCGTCGGACCTTTCTACGGGTACGCCCTGCCCTTCCCGGGCGGCGGCGACATCGCTCCGGCCGGACATCGGGCGACCGTCACGCTTCATGGATACGTCCACGACGGTGCGGGGGCGCCGGTCCCGGACGCGCTCCTTGAGTTCTGGCAGGCCGCGCCCGACGCGTCCCTGGCGGGGCGTCCCGGATCGATGCGCCGCGACCCCGTCACCGGCGGTTTCCTGGGCCGCAGCGGTGTGGACTTCACCGGGTTCGGGCGCGTGGCCACCGACGCCGACGGGCACTGGACGCTGCGCACCCTGGTGCCGCCCGTCGCGGCCCCGTACATATCGGTGTGTGTCTTCGCCCGCGGGCTCACCCACCACCTGTACACCCGCGCCTACTTCACCGAGCCGGGCCCGGGCGATCCGCTCGCCGCCCTGCCGGCGGAGCGGCGCGCCACGCTGCTCGTGCGGGCGGAGGCCGAGCGGACCCATCGCTTCGACCTGCATCTGCAGGGCGAGAAGGAGACGGTCTTCCTTGAATTCCCCCTTCCCCGCTTCCCGCTTCCCCGCTGAGCCGTCGGCGCCCGACGCGGGCCTGCTCGCTCCGGTGTGGGCGGGCAGTCCCGGTGCGGCCGTCACCAGTGATGTCGCCTTTCTGCAGGCGATGCTGGACGCCGAGGCCGCGCTGGCCCGCGCCCAGGGCGCGCTCGGGCTGATCCCCGCCCGCGCCGCCGAAGTGATCACGGCTGCCGCGCGGGCCGAGGCGTACGACGTCACCTCGCTGGCGGTGCGCGCGCGGGCCGGCGGCAACCCGGTCATTCCGCTGGTCGCCGACCTGACCGAGGCCGTCGCGGCCGTGGACGCGGAGGCGGCCGAGTATGTGCACCGCGGCGCGACCAGCCAGGACATCATGGACAGCGCGGTCATGCTGGTCGCCGCCCGGACCCTCGATCCGCTGCTCGCCGACCTCTGCGGCCTCACGTCCCTGCTGGCCCAACTCGCCTTGGCGCACCGCGACACGGTGATGGCCGGGCGTACCCTCACCCAGCACGCGGTGCCCACCACCTTCGGGCTCAAGGCGGCGGGCTGGCGTGCGCTGGTGCTCGACGCGCACGACCGGCTGGCCCAGGTGCGGGCCGGGTTGCCCGCGCAGCTCGGGGGCGCGGCCGGCACGCTCGCCGCTCTGCACGGCCGGGACTCCGATGCGGCACTGGACCTGATGGATTGCTACGCCCGGGAGTTGGGCCTATCCGCGCCCGAACTTCCGTGGCACGTCCTGCGTACGCCCGTCGCCGAACTCGGCTCGTCGCTCGCCCTGTGCACGGGCGCGCTGGGCAAGGTTGCCGCGGATGTCCTGGTGCTGTCCCGTACGGAGATCGGCGAGGTCGGTGAGGGCGGCGGTGGCGGCTCCTCGGCGATGCCGCACAAGAGCAATCCGGTGCGGGCCACGCTCATCGCGTCCGCCGCCCGTCAAGTGCCGTCGCTCGCCGCTGTGTTGTACGGCTCGATGGTCGCCGAGGATGAGCGGCCTGCCGGGGCCTGGCATGCCGAGTGGGGGCCGCTGCGGGAGGCGTTGCGGTTGACCGCGGGGGCTGCGCGGCAGGCGGTGGAGCTTGTCGCTGCCCTGGTCGTGCGGCCCGAACGGATGGGGGCCAACCTCGCGTTGAGCGGTGGGCTGGTGGTTTCGGAGCGGGTGGCTGCGGAACTCGCGCCGCGTCTGGGGAGGTCCCGGGCCCGGCAGCTGCTTGCCGACGCGGGTCGGCGGGCCGTGGCCGAGGGGGTCGGTCTGGGGGAGGTTCTCGGGTGCCACCCGGAGGTGTCGGGGGTGTTGGCGCCGGAACGGCTGAGTGGGCTGCTCGACCCGAGCGGCTACGTGGGTGCGGCTGCGGCTTTGACGGAGCGGGCGTTGCGGCGCAAGCCGATGGGGGTGGCGGCCGTGCCGGGTGGGGGCAAGGACGAGTCCCCGCCCCGCCCCTTCCCTTGATCCTGTGAAGTTTTCCGCCCTTCGGGCGGTGTCCTCGAACGCCGGACGGGCTGTAGAAACAGGAGCTTTGATGACCTCAAGTACCCACCTGCACGCCAGAGTTGACGGCCAGGACGGCGCGCCCGCCCTCCTGCTCGGCCCCTCGCTGGGCACCTCCCTGGCCGTCTGGGACGCGCAGGTGCCCGCGCTCGCCCGGCACCATCGCGTCGTGCGCTGGGACCTGCCCGGTCACGGCGGGTCCCCGGCCGGGCTCGTGGCGGCCGGAGCCACCGTGGCCGACCTGGGCCGGTCGGTCCTCGGCCGCGCGGACGCACTGGGCATCGGGCGTTTCGCGTATGCCGGGATCTCGCTCGGTGGTGCGGTCGGCGCCTGGCTGGCCGTGCATCACCCCGACCGGGTCGCCTCACTCGCGCTGGTCTGCTCCTCCGCCTCCTTCGGGCCGCCGGGGCCCTGGCGCGAACGGGCCGCCCAGGTCCGTGCGGAGGGTATGACACAGGTGGCGGCGCACGCCCAACAGCGCTGGTTCACCCAACGGTTCACGCCGTCCGCCGCCTCGGCCGACGTGCTCGACGACATCCGCAAGGCCGATCCCGCCGCCTACGCCGCCTGCTGCGACGCCCTCGCCGCCTACGACCTGCGCGGCGAACTGGACCGCATCGCCGCCCCCACCCTCGTGATCGCCGGACGCGACGACGTCGCCACCCCGCCCGCGCACGCCCGTGAACTCGCCGACGGCATCCCCGACGCCACCCTCGTCGAGCTGCCACGGGCCGGCCATCTCGCGCCGGTGGAGGTGCCACAGGCCGTACTGGGCGCGCTCCAGGCGCACTTCACGCCCGCCCACGCCTCGTACGAGACGTGGGAAACGTATAGAACGGGAATGGCGGTACGCCGCGCCGTCCTCGGTGACGGTCACGTGGACCGCGCCGTCGCCCGCACGACCCCGCTCACCGCCGCCTTCCAGGACCTCATCACCCGGTACGCCTGGGGTGAGATCTGGACCCGGCCGGGTCTCGACCACCGCACCCGTAGCTGCATCACCCTCACCGCGCTCGTCGCCGGTGGCCATCAGGAGGAGTTGGCGATGCACATTCGTGCCGCCGTACGCAATGGTCTGACGCCCGACGAGATCGGCGAGGTGCTGCTGCAGAGTGCCGTCTACTGCGGCGTCCCCGCCGCCAACGCCGCTTTCGCCGTCGCCCAACGCGTCCTGGAGCAGCCCGAGGGCCCCACCGAAGGAGACCGCTGATGCCTCGCCACACCACCGTCGCCATCATCGGCGGCGGCCCCGCCGGACTGCTGCTCGCCCGCCTGCTGCACACCGCCGGCATCGACAGCGTCGTACTGGAAAGCCGCGACCGCACCTACGTCGAACAGCGCCAGCGCGCCGGAATCCTGGAGCAGGCCACCGTCGACGCGCTGCGCGCTTGCGGCGCCGCCGCCCGCCTCGACCGAGAGGGCCTCGTCCACCAGGGCATCGAGCTCCGCTTCGCGGGTCGGAGCCATCGCATCGACTTCCCCTCCCTGACCGGTGGCCGCACCGTGACCGTCTACGCCCAGACCGAGGTGGTCAAGGACCTGATCGCCCTGCAACTCGCCGAGGGCGGACCGCTGTTGTTCGAGGCCCAGGCGCACGAGGTGGCAGGCGCCGACACCGAACGGCCCGAGGTCCGCTACACCCACGAGGGCCGTAAGCAGACCCTCACCTGCGACTACGTCGTCGGCTGCGACGGCTTCCACGGCATCGCCCGCGCCGCCGTGCCGGAGCAGGTGCGGCGTACGTACGAACGCACCTACCCCTACTCCTGGCTCGGCATCCTCGCCGAAGTTCCCGCCTCCTGCGACGAGTTGATCTACGCCCACTCGCCGCGCGGCTTCGCCCTGCACTCCCTGCGCAGCCCGAGCGTCAGCCGCCTCTACCTCCAGGTGCCGAACGGCACGGACCCCGGCGACTGGCCCGACGACCGCATCTGGGACGAGCTCGACGCCCGCTTCGCCATCGACGGCGACTGGCGCCTGGAGCGGGGCCCGATCACGGCCAAGGCGGTGCTGCCCATGCGCAGCTTCGTCACCGAACCCATGCGGTACGGACGGCTCTTCCTGGCCGGCGACGCCGCGCACATCGTGCCGCCCACCGGCGCCAAGGGCCTCAACCTCGCCGCCACCGACGCGGTCGTCCTGGCCCGTGCCTTCGCCCACCTCAAGGCCACCGGCTCCGCCGACCTGCTCGACGCCTACTCCGACACCTGCCTGCGTCGGCTGTGGCGGGCCGAGCACTTCTCGTACTTCATGACCTCGGTCCTGCACACCGACCCGGCACAGAGCCCGTTCGACACCCGGCTGCAGCTCGCCCAGCTGCAGCGGATAGCCGGCTCGCGGCATGCGGCCGCCGAACTGGCCGAGAACTACACGGGGTTGCCCATGGAGGGGTCCGTGCCGCCGTCGTTTCCGTCAGCGCGTTGAGTCCGGTGCGGGCGCACGACCCCACGGTGTCTCCAGTGCGGCCCGCAGCGCGTCGACCGGCTCCCGGCCGATCCGGCGGGCGAGCTCGTCCTCCAGTTGCTCCAGGATGAGTTCGGCCGCACGGTGGGCGCGCTGCCCTTCCGGTGTGCGCCGGATCAGCCGTTGGCGGGCCGAGGAGGGGTCCGGGATCTGCTCGAGGAGCCCGGCCGCGACCAGGCCGTGCACCGCTTGGTGGGCGGTCTGCCGGGTGACGGCCATGCGGCGGGCCAGCTCGGACACCGTGGTGCCCGCGTCGTCGAGGACGGCGAAGAGCTGCACCTGCGTCGGCGAGACCGGGGTGGCCCCGGCCGCCTCCAGGGCCGAGAGCAGCCCGTCCTCGAACCAGCGGCGGGCCTCGCCGAGCAGTTGGGGGAGGCTGCGGCGGGTGGATTCGGACTGCATCGGTTCCTCACGAGGGCGGGGAGGGCTGGAGGCGGGAGGGCTGGAGGGGGAGTGGAGCGGGAGCGCGGCGGGAGTGCCGGTCCCGGGGGCGGCGGTTGCGTAGCCGCAATCTCTCATGTCAGGCTACCTGACATTCTCGGCGGAGGCCGATTCCGATTCCTGGAAGCGCATGACCATCGAGTTCCTGGAGACCGCATGACCATCGAGTACGCCACCCGCTACCGCAGCGCCTCACGCATACCGGCCGAGCCGGGCAAGCCCTACTTCATCGAGAAGGGCGAAGGCGACCGCGCCCACCTCTTCGGCGATCTGATCACCGTCTACGCGGGCGGCGAGCAGACCGAGAACACCTTCAACTTCTTCACCGTCGAAGGCCCCAAGGGCGACCTCATCCCGTCCCATGTGCACGCCGACACCCACGAGGTCTTCTACGTCACCCAGGCGCGGTCCGGCTGTTCGTCGAGGACGTCGAGGGCAACCAGCAGGAGAAACTGCTCACCCCCGGCGACTTCGGCTTCGTGCCTGCGAACTGCCGCCACGCCTACCGCATGGAGCGCGGGCACAGCCAGGTCGTCGGCGTCGCCGCGGGCCCCGGCGGCACCTTCGAGCGGTTCTTCGAGAATCTCGGCGCGCCCACTGAGCAACTCGGCCTGCCGCGCGAGCCGTTGATCCCCGAGCCCCACAAGTTCGCGACGGTTCCGCAGGAGTACGACGTGCGCTTCCTGCCCGACCACCAGTGGCGCACCCGATGACGCCGCCCGGGCGCGCACTGCGGGACCTGATCGCCGCACCCCACCCGGACCGCGCGCCGCTGCCGCCCGCGGCCCCGGACGGGCGCGGCGTACGGGTGCTGCGCGGTGTGCCGTACGCGGAGGTCGAGGGCAGCCGACCGGGCCGCCACCTCGGCCCGAACCAGGGCCGCCGCGAGGGCTTCGCTGTGCGAGCAGGCCACCATCGTGTCCGCGTCCCCGTGGACGAGCAGGAACGGCGGGGCGCCGGGGCCGACTTGGGTGAGCGGGCTCGCTGAGCTCCGGACGGTGCCGGGTGCCGAGCGCGGCTGGTGCGGGCTGCCCGATCCGCAGGTCGAGGAGATCTTCACGCACTCCCTGGCATTCGCCCGTCGCGCGTGCGGGCCGTGCCGACGCTATTGACAATCCGTCTAGGAAGTCGTTCGGTGCTGTCATCGGGCCCTCAGGGCCTGCCACATCAAAAGAGGGGGACCTGTACATGCCGGACGCAGCAGCAGAGCACACCGCCGATGCGCCGCCCGAGCACGTCGACGTCCTGATCGTCGGAGCCGGACTCTCCGGCATCGGCGCCGCCTGCCATCTGCGGCGCCGGACGCCGGGCAAGTCCTTCGCCATCCTGGAGGGCCGCGAGTCGATCGGCGGGACCTGGGACCTGTTCCGCTACCCCGGTGTCCGCTCCGACTCGGACATGTTCACTCTCGGCTACTCCTTCAGGCCGTGGTCCGGCGACAAGGCGATCGTCGACGGACCCGACATCCGGGCCTACATCCAGGACACGGCACGGGCGTACGGCATCGACCGCTCCATCCGCTTCGGCCATCGCGTGCGGCATGCCGAGTGGTCCTCGGACGACGCCCGTTGGACCGTCACGGCCGAGCGCACCGACACCGGTGAGCAGGTGACCCTGACCTGTGCGTTCTTGCTCACCTGCTCCGGCTACTACCGCTACGACGAGGGCTACACCCCTGAATTCCCCGGCATCGACGCCTTCGAGGGACAGGTCGTCCACCCGCAGCACTGGCCCGAGGACCTCGACTGCACCGGCAAACGCGTCGTCGTCATCGGCAGCGGCGCCACCGCCATGACGCTCGTGCCCGCCCTGGCCCGGCAGGCCGAGCACGTCACCATGGTGCAGCGCTCCCCGAGCTACGTCCTGGCCCTGCCCTCGCGCGACGTGCTCGCCAAACCGCTGCGCCGCCTGCTGCCCAAGAAGACCGCGGGCGACGCCATGCGCTGGAAGAACGCGCTGCTCGCGGTCGCCAGCTTCCGGTTCAGCCGCCGCGCCCCGAAGGCCATGCGCGGCATCCTGCAGAAGGCCGCCGCCCGCCGACTGCCGCGCGGCTACGACGTGAAGACCCACTTCGGACCGGCGTACGACCCCTGGGACCAGCGCCTGTGCATCGTCCCCGACGGCGATCTCTTCCGGGAGATCAAGCGCGGCCGCGCCACCGTCGCGACGGATCACATCGCTACGTTCACCCCGTCGGGACTCCGGCTCGCCTCCGGCACCGACATCCCCGCCGACGTCGTCGTCACCGCGACCGGCCTCAACCTTCTGGCCCTCGGCGGCATGACCCTCACCGTCGACGGGCGCGCCGTCGACCTCGCCAAGACGGTGGCGTACAAGGGAATGATGGTGTCCGACGTGCCGAACTTCGCCATGGTGATCGGCTACACCAACGCCTCCTGGACCCTCAAGGCCGACCTCGTCGCCCAGTACGTGTGCCGGCTCCTCACGCACATGGACACCCATGGCTATGCGATGTGCACGCCTCAACCTCCGGGCACGGACGACGGGTTGAGGCCGCTCATCGATCTGCGCTCCGGCTATGTGCTGCGCAGCCTGGACGCCCTGCCCAAGCAGGGGCCGACCGCGCCCTGGCGGCTGTATCAGAGCTATCCGCGCGATGTCCGCATGCTGCGCCGCGGTCCGTTGGAGGACCAGGGCATGCGCTTCACGCGGGCCGCGTCTCCTCCCCGTCACATGGGGCGGGACGACACAGCCGCCTGACGCGTCATGGTGTCCGCGCCCACCTCGTCGAGGGCGCGGCCCTTCGTCTCCGGGGCCGCCACCGCCATCCACGCGACCGCGAAGAGGACGGCGCCCCCGAGCACGGTGAAGGTCAGCGGCAGCCCGAGCCGGGGCCACAGCACCGAGCCGAACAGCAGCGGGGCGAACCCGGTCAGGGCCCGGCTCACCGACGAGGCCCAGCCGAAGCCGCCGGCCCGCAGGTGCGTGGGGTAGAGCTCGGCGGCGTACGCGTACAGGACGGGAATCGTCAGCTGCATCAGGAAGCCGAACACGGCGATCGCCACCAGCGACCCGGTCGGTTCCTTCCTGACCAGCGCGAACACCACCAGGGCGAGGGCGGCGACCGGCGCCGAGACGCCGATGAGCCACTTGCGGCCGACCACGTCGACCAGGGCGGTCGAGACCAGGACGCCCGCGATGCCGACCCCGCTCATCAAGGTGGTGCTCATGAACGCGGCCGTGTCGCCCTGCCCCTCCTCCCGCAGGATCGACGGCATCCAGCTCAGCGCGGCGTAATAGACGAGCAGCACCGTGCAGAACAGCAGCCACGCCGTCGACGTGATGCGGGGGCTGAACTGCCAGATCCTGGCGAGCTGTTCGGTCGCGGCCCTGATGCCCCTGGCGTCCTCGGTGGCGGGCGGGGCGGGGATCGCGTACGGCTCGACGGGGGCGCCGGTGCGGGCCACCAGGTCGTCGATCACCGCGCGGGCCTCCGCCTCGCGGCCCTTCTTCGCCAGGTAGATCGGCGACTCCGGAATCCCGCGCCGCACCCAGAACAGCAGCAGCGCGGGCAGGCTCATGGTGGTGAGCATCCACCGCCAGTTGCCGTCCAGGGACAACATGGCCGTCGACACCAGGCCGCACAGCGTGACCCCCACCGGCCACCACACATCGAGCGCGGTGAGCACCCGGCCGCGGTACTTCCGTGGCGAGAACTCTCCGACCAGCGCGTAGTCCACCGGAATGCAGCCACCGAGCCCGATCCCGGCCAGGAAGCGCAGCGCCAGGAAGATCTCGTACGTCGGTGACAGAGCCCCGAGCACCGAGAACACCGCGAAGATCAACAAGGTGATGCTGAAGGCCTTCTTGCGGCCCACCCGGTCCGCGACCGCGCCCCAGGCCACCGCGCCCACCGCCATGCCCACCAGATTGGCCGTCGCGACCAGGCCGCGGGCGCTCAGCGAGAGGTCGAAGTGGGTGCCGAGGAGGGGCATCAGGAAGCCGTTGAGGGCGATGTCGTAGGCGTCGAAGAGATAGCCCAGACCGCCGATGATGAAGATCCGGCCCTGCACCGGCCAGCGCCAGGGCAGGTCCTGGACGATCTGGTCGCCTGTCTTCATGCCGCCTGTGTCCCTGCCGCCCGTCGCCATGCCACCCGCTCTCTTGCTGCCTGCGTTCATGCCGCCTGTTTCCATGCCGCCTGATTCCATGCGGGCTCCGCTCCCCGTACCGGCCGGTGTGTCGTACGAGACATCGGATGCGGCGGCGCGGCGCTTGAGCCCCGTTCCCGCGGGGCCGTGGGCCGGCGGTTCATTGCGGGTGCGTGAACGCGCGCCGGGCCCGGGAATAGCCGGCGAGTGATCGAACTTTTCCCTGTTGTCGACATCTGAGCAGGAGGTTCCATGCCGTCCCACCCGCTGGACAACCCGGCGTACGCGTCGCTGACCGGCCCGCACGCCCACTTCGCCGAGCGGCACGGCCGGGTCCTGCGCTATCCGCAGCAGGTCGCCCCGTGGCTGGCGCTGCCGGACGAGCCGGACGCGGACGACTGGGCCGACCTCGCCGCGCTCGCCGGGCCCGGCGCGAGCGTGCTGCTCACCGCGCTCGTGGGGGAGCCGCCCGCGGGCTGGGAGGTCATCTGGCAGGGGAACGGCGTCCAGTACGCCGGTGAGAGCGTGCTCGGCGCCCCGGAAGCGGAGGCCGTACTGCTCGGCGCCGCCGATGTGCCCGAGATGCTGGACCTGGTCGAGCGCACCCGGCCCGGCCCGTTCCTGCCGCGCACCGTCGAGCTCGGCACCTACCTGGGCGTCCGGCGCGACGGGAAGCTGGTGGCGATGGCGGGGGAGCGGCTGCACCCGGCTGGCTGGTCCGAGATCAGCGCGGTCTGCACCGATCCGGACTTCCGGGGGCAGGGCCTCGGGGCCCGGCTGATCCTCGCGGTGGTGCACGCCATCCGGGAGCGCGGCGAGACGCCCTTCCTGCACACCGGTGCGGACAACCCGGCGCGCGGGCTCTACGAGTCGCTCGGGTTCACGCTGCGCCGCACGACCACCTTCCTCAACCTGAAGGTGCCGGAGGACCTGCCCGCCGGGGCTCGCTGAGGAGCCGCCGGGGGCTGGCCCTTTTTGTAGTACGTGGGCCGGGCTCAGGCCTTGTGGTAGTCGTACGCCTCCCGCGCCGCCGCCTCCACCGCGTCCAGGTCGCCGCCGGCCGACGCGGTGACCACGGCGGCCACCGCGCCCTCCACGAACGGGGCGTCCAACAGGCGGGCGCCGTCCGGGAGTTCGTCGCCGTCGTCGAGCAGTAGCTTCACCGTGAGGACGGCGCTGCCCAGGTCGACCAGGAGGGCGACGCCCGCGCCCCGGTCGACCGATCGGGCGGCGGCCGCGATCAGCTCGGCGCTCGTGCCGAGGCCACCGTCCTCGGTGCCGCCCGCCGCGGCGATGGGTGCTGCGGAGCCGCCCGCGAGGCCCGCGGCCAGCTCGGCGACCGCGGTGGCGACCGGGCCGCTGTGCGAGACCAGGACGATGCCGACCGGCCGGCCCTGTGCGGCGTCACTCACCGGCAACCTCCGCGAGCGCCGCGACGAGCAGCGCGGACGACGTCGCGCCCGGATCCTGGTGACCCACGCTGCGCTCGCCCAGATAGCTGGCCCGGCCCTTGCGGGCCTGCAGCGGAATCGTGGCGAGCGCACCCTCCTCGGCCGCGGCGCGGGCCGCGCCGAACGACTTCTCCATCGCGTCGACCGCCGGGAACAACGCGTCCAGCATCGTCTTGTCACCGGGCGTGGCCCCGCCGAGCGCGGCCACCGCGTCCACGCCCTCGCGCAGCGCCACGCACAGCTGCCCCGCCGACACCTCGGCCGCGTCACCGAGCGCCTTGCCGGTACGCCTGAGCAGCGTCCCGTACAGCGGCCCTGACGCCCCGCCCACCTTGGATATCAACTGCCGTCCTGCCAGGGTCAGTACGGCTCCCGGGCTGTCCGGCGCCTCGGTCTGAAGGATCCTGGTCACCTCGTGGAAGCCGCGCCGCATATTGCTGCCGTGATCGGCGTCCCCGATCTGCGAGTCCAGCTCGGTCAGCCGGTCCGCCTCCCGTTCGACGGCCTCGGCGGTGGCCGTCATCCAGCGGCGGAAAAAGTCGGCGTCGAGCACATGTCCTCCTCGTACTGGGCGGAGCCGGGTGATCTCCCGGCGATGGGCGGTCTTCGGCTCAGCTACCCCAGCGCAGGGCGGGCGTACGCACCGGGGCGTCCCACAGTCGCAGCAGTTCCTCGTCGATCTCGCACAGCGTCACCGAGCAGCCCGCCATGTCGAGGGAGGTGACGTAGTTGCCGACCAGCACGCGTGCCACCGCCACACCCCGCTCGGCCAGGACCCGCGTCACCTCCGCGTGGAATCCGTACAGCTCGAGGAGCGGGGTGGCGCCCATGCCGTTGACCAGGAGCAGCACCGGGTTGCGCGGCTGGAGGTCCTCCAGAACGGCGTCCACCGCGAAGTCGGCGATCTCGCGGGAGGTCATCATCGCGCGCCGCTCACGGCCGGGCTCACCGTGGATGCCGATGCCCAACTCCAGCTGGCCCGGCGGGAGATCGAAGGTGGGGCTGCCCTTGGCGGGCGTCGAGCAGGCGCTCAGGGCGACGCCGAAGCTGCGCGAACTCTCGTTGACCTGGCGGGCGATGGCCTCGACGCGCTCCAGCGGGGCGCCCTCCTCGGCGGCGGCGCCCGCCAGTTTCTCGACGAAGAGGGTGGCGCCGGTGCCGCGTCGCCCGGCGGTGTAGAGGCTGTCGGTGACCGCTACGTCGTCGTCGACCAGGACCTTGGCGACCTGGATGCCCTCGTCCTCGGCGAGTTCGGCCGCCATGTCGAAGTTCAGTACGTCGCCGGTGTAGTTCTTGACGATGAACAGCACGCCCTGACCGCTGTCCACGGCGGCCGCGGCCCGCACCATCTGATCCGGCACCGGCGACGTGAACACCTCGCCGGGGCAGGCGGCCGAGAGCATGCCGGGCCCCACGAACCCGCCGTGCAGGGGCTCGTGCCCCGAGCCGCCGCCGGAGACGAGCCCGACCTTGTCGGCGACCGGTGCGTCCCTGCGTACGATCACGCGGTTCTCGACGTCGACGGTCAACTCGGGGTGGGCGGCGGCGATTCCGCGCAGCGCGTCCGCGACCACCGTCTCGGCGACGTTGATGAGCATCCTCATGGGTACCTCCGGGTGAGTGCGGCGCGTGGGTGCCCGGGCGGGGCGCTTCTTCGGGCCCAGTATCGACGGACAGCCGTTCCGGGTCACGACCCCTGACCTGCTCCCTCGCGGAAACTACGCCTGCCGGGCAGTGTCGAAGCGGCCGCGAGACGCCTCGATATGGCCCAGATGGCGGTGCGTCCAGGCGCACAGCCCGTCGATCGTCACCCGCAGTGCCTGGCCCGCCTCGGTGAGGTGGTACTCGACCCGCGGCGGCACGACCGGGTGCACCGTCCGCTCGACCAGGCCGTTGCGCTCCAGCATGCGCAGGTTCTGGGTGAGCATCTTGTGGCTGACGCCCTCGACCTCTCCGCGCAACTCGGTGAAGCGCAGGGTCTGTTCACCGAGCGCTTCGATGATCAGGAGCGCCCACTTGTTGGCGACGTCCGAGAAGATCTCCCGCGCCAGCGAGTCCGCACGCCGCAGGTCCGCATCCTCGGGGGAGCCGCTGAACTGCTCGGTCACCATCAGGTACCCCAGTCACTGAAAAGTGCGTTCTTCCACGTCGGCGGCCACTCTCCTACGGTTCCTGAGTAACTACAAGAGAGCAACTTTCCTATCGTTGGAGGCAGTTCAGCATGCCCGTCACCTTGGTCAACCCCAGCGGACTGCCGGAAGTCGCCGCATACCGGCAGGTGTCCGTCGCGACCGGCTCCCGGCACCTCTACGTCGCCGGCCAGGTCGCCTGGGATGCCGACGGCAAGGCCGTAGGCGAAGGCGACCTGGCCGCACAGGTCGAGCAGTGTTATCTCAACGTCGCCACCGCTCTGGCCGGAGTCGGCGCTTCCTTCGGCGACGTGGCGAAGCTGACCGTGCATGTCGTGGACTGGACTCCCGACAAGATGCCCTTGCTGCTCGACGGCATCGAACGGGCGGCCGCGAAGCTGGGCGCCACCCCCGTGCCGCCCGCCACGCTCCTCGGCGTCGCGGCCCTGGACGTGCCGGAGCACCTGGTCGAGATCGAGGCCGTCGCCGTCCTCGACTGAGGGCGCCGGCTTCGACGACTGGGGGGTCCCTGCGCCCCGGCGTCCTGAGTTTCCCGGGCGTCCTTGCCGATTGCGCCGGTGGGGGCGGGGTACTTCCCTGGGTAACAAGGAGCTTCCCTGGTCCCCGGTCGCACCATTACGAGGCGTGTGTCTCCGCGCGCTCGACGGGTTGCGCCCGCCCCCACCGGACACTGCTGTCCTGGCCCGGCAGGCGGGGCGGTCACCCGTGCGGAGCCTGCGCCGTGGTGCAAGCGGTGTGAGGGGACAAGCACGTGGACACGCCTGCCTTCGGGCTGCACATCGAGCGAGTTGACGGGTGGATCGTGGCCGAGCTCTGGGGCGAAGTGGACCTCGTCGCCGTGGAGCGGCTCGCCGTGCCTCTCGCCATGGTGGCCCAGGAACCGTCCCTCGGCGTGATCGTCGACCTGCGCCGGGTGACCTTCATGGACTGCTGCGGCCTTTCGCTGCTTTGCCTCATGCGCAACGGCGCCCTGGAGCAGGGGCGGCGGCTGACACTGGTCATCGAATCCCCTTCGCTGCACCGGCTGTTGCGCCTTGCCGGACTCGCGGACGTCTTCGAGATCGCCGGCAGTCTCCAGGCCGCGCTCGGCCGGTACGCCAACGGGGCGGAGGGCGGTCAGGGGCTCTCGGCCTGAGGGGGCCGCGCCCGCTGCCACACATGCCCGCGCAGCCCCTGCTCCGCCAACCACCGCCGCAGCGCGGTGACTTGGTCCCCGTCGAGCAGGTCGGGTGCGACGGTCGTCCGCAGCTGATGCGGCACCCCGGAATCGAGCAGGAGGCGCAAGCTGCGCAAGGCGGGCGCGGCGCTGTTGCGAGTGCCGGTCACCCGCTCGTACGCCGGTGGGGCCGCCTTGACGTCGAAGCCGACCCAGTCGACCAGGCCGTACTCCAGGATCTCCCCGAACCGGCGGGGGAAGGCCCCGCCGGTGTGCAGGCCGACACCGAACCCGAGGTCGCGCACTTCCCGCATGGCCCGGGCCAGCCCCGGCTGCAGCAGTGGCTCGCCGCCGGAGAAGACCACGCCGTCCAACAGGCCCTGGCGGCGGGCGAGATGCCCCCGCACCGTCGCCCATGCGATGCGGGCCGGGGCGCGCGGATCGAGCAGCGCGGGATTGTGGCAGTAGCCGCACCGCCAGGGACAGCCCTGACAGAACACGGTGGTGACCAGCCGCCCCGGCCAGTCACAGCTGGACAGCCGGGCCCAGCCGCCGACGCCGATCACGCCCCGGCCCCGGCCGCCGCTGTACGGAAGGGCAGGCGCTCGGCGTGCTCGCCCTTCTTGCCGATGTTGAAGGAGGCCACGGGCCGGTGATAGCCCATGACCCGCGTCCACACCTCGCAATCCCCGCCGCACTGGGGGCAGTTGGCGTGCTCGCCGCTCAGATAGCCGTGCTCGGGGCAGATCGAGAAGGTCGGGGTCACCGTCAGGTACGGCAGCGAGAAGCGCTCCAGGGACCGGCGCACCAGCTCGCGGCAGGCCGTGGCATCGGAGAGGCGCTCCGCCAGGTACAGGTGCAGCACCGTGCCGCCGGTGTACTTGCCCTGCAGCTCGTCCTGCATCTCCAGCGCCTCGAACGGGTCTTCCGTCCAACCGACTGGCAGCTGCGAGGAGTTGGTGTAGTAGGGATTCTCGTCCGTGCCCGCCTGGAGGATGCCGGGGAAGCGGCGCCGGTCCTCCTTCGCGAAACGGTAGGTGGCGCCCTCGGCCGGAGTCGCCTCCAGGTTGTAGAGATGCCCGGTCGCCTCCTGGAACGCCACCATGCGCGCCCGTACGTGATCGAGCAGGCGGACGGCGAGGGCATGGCCCTCGGGCGCGGTGATGTCGTACGCGTCGTGCGTGAAGTTGCGGATCATCTCGTTGATGCCGTTCACGCCGATGGTGGAGAAGTGATTGCGCAACGTCCCCAAGTAGCGCCTGGTGTACGGGTACAGGCCGCCGTCGATCAGCTCCTGGACGGTGACCCGCTTGATCTCCAGGCTCTCGCGCGCAAGGTCGAGGAGACCGTCGAGAGCCGCGAACAGGCCGCGCTCGTCGCCGGCGTGCAGATGCCCAAGGCGCGCACAGTTGAGGGTGACCACCCCCAGGGAGCCGGTCTGCTCGGCGCTCCCGAAGAGCCCGTTGCCCCGCTTGAGCAGCTCGGTCAGATCCAGCTGGAGCCGGCAGCACATCGAGCGGATCATCCCGGGGCTCAGCTCGGAGTTGAGGAAGTTCTGGAAGTACGGCAGCCCGTACTTCGCGGTCATCGCGAACAGCCGCTCGGCGTTCTCGCTCTCCCAGGGAAAGTCCGCGGTGATGTTGTACGTCGGAATCGGGAAGGTGAAGACCCGCCCCGTGGCGTCCCCGGCCGTCATCACCTCGATGTAGGCGCGGTTGATCAGGTCCATCTCCGCCTGCAGCTCCCCGTAGGCGAAGTCCGCCTCCTCGCCGCCGATCACCGGTATCTGCTCGCGCAGGTCCTCGGGGCAGGTCCAGTCGAAGGTGAGATTGGTGAACGGGGTCTGGGTGCCCCAGCGGGAGGGCACGTTGAGGTTGTGCACCATCTCCTGTACGCACTGCAGGACTTGGTCGTACGTCATGGCGTCCTTGCGCACGTACGGCGCCATGTACGTGTCGAAGGAGCTGAACGCCTGGGCCCCGGCCCACTCGTTCTGCAGCGTGCCGAGGAAGTTGACGATCTGCCCGACCGCAGAGGAGAAGTGGCGCGGCGGCGCGGAGTCGATCTGGCCCGGCACGCCGCCCAGACCCTCGGCCAGCAGGGTGCGCAGGGACCAGCCCGCGCAGTAGCCCGCGAGCATGTCCAGGTCGTGGAGGTGGAGGTCGCCCTCGCGGTGTGCGCGGCCCACGGCCTGCGGATAGACCTGGTCCAGCCAGTAGTTGGCCACGACCTTCCCGGCGGTGTTGAGGACGAGGCCGCCGAGCGAATACCCCTGGTTGGCGTTCGCGTTGATCCGCCAGTCCCGGCGGTCCAGGTACTCGGTCACGGAATCCACGGCGTCGATCTGTGTCACGTCGGCCCTCCCACGAGGCAGCACGGAGAATCGTCCGCACCGCGCGGGCATGCGCGGTGGGTGGCCGGCAGGTATCGGGCTCGGGCCGCTGTGCGGTCCCACACCGTTGCGGGGCAGCCCCGGATTCCCACCGGGTTCCCTGTTGCCTCGGCGTGCGTACCCGGATGTACCCGGACGTTCCGCCGAACCAGCTGCCGCAACACTACATGTGGGGATCAGGGCGACATGCCGACACAAGATGGTGGGTGACGTTCGGCCCCGAGGGCGGGGCTTTGGTCCCGTCCGGGGGTGCCCGAGTGTTACGCGGAGGTGGCCTGCCGTGCGCGGGGCGGGCGCGGCCCGAGTGAGGCAGGGGCAACCGGGTCCTTACCGCACAGAAACCGTGCGGGGCAGGCCGGTTCGTAACGTCGTACGGTGTGATCCGCACGCAGCAGCCCCCCGCCAAGACGCCCCCCACCCGGACGCCCGGCTCGCAGGTGCCCGCCACGCAGGCGCTCGCCACACCACCCGCGCGCCCGGCCCGACGGCATCGGCCCCGCACGCGCTCGCTGCCCGCCCTGCCCGGCTGGGGCTCCATCCGCGGCCGGGTCGCGATCGTGCTCGCCGTGCCCACCTGCCTGCTCCTCGTCGTGACCGGCCTCGGCGTCGCCGACCGGGCCGCCGACTGGTCCGCGGCGCGCGAGACCGCGGGCCGCGTCGACCTGGTCCTGAAGGCGCAGGGCCTCGTCCGTGAACTGCAGCGCGAACGCGGCCTGACCAACGGCCTGTTGGGCGGCGCCGGACAGTATCGCGACGACGTCTCGGCGCAGCGCAACCGCACCGACCGGGCCCGCCTAGCCTTCGAGGCCCTGCTCGCCGCGGGCGGCGCGGGTGCCGACACCGCCGGTGCCGCGGCGGATGCGCTCGCGCCGGTCACAGCTCTGGGGGCGGTACGCGCCCACGTCGACGACGGCAGCGCGGACAAGGCCCCGACCCGGACCGCGTACACCAAGGCGATCGAGGGGCTGATCGGCGCCGCCGCGGCCGAACCGGTCCGCGGCGACCGGGCGCTCGCCGACGCGATGGGCGCCCTGACCGCCCTCGCCAAGGCCACCGAGGCGGTCGCCCTCGAACGGGGCCTGCTGAATGGGGTGTTCGCGGCCGGCCGGTTCAAGGGGGAGGAGTTCCTCGACTTCACCGAGGTGCGCGCGGACCGCCTCGCCTTCCTGCGGCAGTACGCGGACCTTGCCACCCCCGACCGCACCGCGGCCCTCGACGCCGCCTTCGACGGCCGCGCCGCCCGCACCGCCACCGGCCAAGAACGGCAGGCCGAGCGCGGCGCCGACGGATCCCGCCTCACCGTGGACCCGGCAAGCTGGTGGGCCTCGATGACCACGCTCGTGGATCAACTCCACGACGTACAGCGGCAGATCGGCGGCGAGGCCCGGGCGCGCGCCGACCGGCTCGGCGACGATGCCACCGCTCAGCTCGGCGGATTCATCGGGCTCGGCGTGCTGATCCTCGCGGTGGCGACCGCCCTCGCGCTGCTCTCCGCCCGCTCGATCACCCGGCCGCTCGGCGCACTCGCCGACGAGGCCGACACCGTGGCCCGCGCCGGGCTGCCCGCCGCGGTCGCCCGCATCCAGGACGCCGGTGCCGACGAGGACATCTCCGTACGTACGTCGTCCGAAGTGCCCGACAACGCCCGGGAGTTCACCCAGCTCGCGGCCGCCCTGCACAACGTGGAGCGCACCGCCCTGCAGCTCGCCACCGACCAGGCGGTGCTGCGCCGCAACAGCTCCGAGTCGCTGGCCGGCCTGGGCCGCCGCAACCAGGCACTGCTCTCCCGCCAACTCCGGCTGATCACCACCCTGGAGAGCCAGGAGGTCGACCCCGACGCGCTCGGTGAGCTCTTCGAGCTGGACCATCTGGCCACCCGGATGCGCCGCAACGCCGAGTCGCTGCTCGTGCTCGCGGGGGAGGAGTCGCCGCCGCGGACCTGGTCCGGCCCGGTGACGGCGACCGAGGTGGTGCAGTCGGCGATCGCCGAGGTCGAGCAGTACCAGCGGGTGCGCGTGGTCGAGGTGCAAGGCGGTCTGATCCGCGGCCGGGCGGTGGCGGAGCTCGCCCATCTGCTCGCCGAACTCATCGAGAACGCCCTGGTCTTCTCGCCGCCCTCGCACCCCGTCGAGATCCACGGCTGGCGTGACGCGGGCGAGTACTGCCTCGCCGTCGTCGACCGCGGCGCCGGGATGAGCGCCGACGAACTGGCCCGCTCCAACGCCCGGTTGACGGGCCGGGACACCTATCTCGTCGCCCCCACCCGCCATCTCGGCCACTTCGTGGTCGGCACCCTCGCGACCCGCCTCGGAGCCCAGGTCGAGCTGCGGACCACGGGCGGTGAGGGGGAGGGCGCCGGCGTCACGGCCTATGTGGCCCTGCCCGCCGCGCTGCTCCACGACCGCCGGGAATCAGTCCGGCCCGGGTGAAGGGACCACGCCATCGCCCTTCCGCATTACTGGAACAAGTTCTACTGTGTGCGCCGTCGTCCAAGGGTCAGCAACAGCCTGGAGGGGCCGTGCACCTCGAATACACGCCTGAGCAGCAGCAGTTGCGCGCCGAGCTGCGTGCCTACTTCGCCGAGCTGGTGCCGGACAACGCCTACACCCGGTACGCCGACCCCGCGGCCCAGAAGCAGTTCTACCGCGACACGATCCGCAGGCTGGGTGCGGACGGCTGGCTCGGTGTCAGCTGGCCGAAGGAGTACGGGGGCCGCGGTCTGACCCCGATGGAACAGTTCATCTTCTTCGACGAGGCGGCGCAGGCCGGGGTCCCGCTGCCGATCATGGGGCTGAACACGGTCGGGCCCACGATCATGCAGTTCGGCAGCGAGGAGCAGAAGTCGTACTTCCTGCCGAAGATCCTCTCCGGTGAGATCGACTTCGCGATCGGCTACAGCGAGCCCGACGCCGGCACCGACCTCGCCGCGCTCAAGACCCGCGCCGTGCGCGAGGACGACGAATATGTCGTCAACGGCCAGAAGATCTGGACCACCAACGGCGACACCGCCGACTGGGTGTGGCTCGCGGTGCGCACCGACCCCGACGCCCCCTCGCACAAGGGCATCACCATGCTCCTCGTGCCGACGTCCGACCCCGGCTATTCCTGCACCATCATCAACACCCTTGCCTCGCACGACACCACGGCCAGCTACTACGAGAACATCCGCGTCCCCGTCTCGCGCCGCGTCGGCGAGGAGAACAAGGGCTGGCGCCTGATCACCAACCAGCTCAACCACGAGCGCGTCACCCTCGCCGCCCACGGCACGATGGCCATCCGCGCCCTGCACAACGTGCAGCGCTGGGCCGCCGAGACCAAGCTCGCCGACGGCCGCCGCGTCATCGACCTGGGCTGGGTCCGCCAGCGCCTGGCCATGACGCACACCAAGCTGGACGCGATGAAGCTCCTCAACTGGCAGATGGTCAACGCCGTCCAGAACGGCACCCTCACCCCTCAGGACGCCTCCGCCGTCAAGGTCTACGGCTCCGAGGCCCGCCGCGACGCGTACGCCTGGCTGATGGAGGTCGTCGGCTCGGCGGGACCCCTCAAGGAGGGCTCGGCCGGGGCGGTGCTGCACGGCGAGTTGGAGCGCGGCTACCGCTCCGCCGTCATCTTCACCTTCGGCGGCGGCAACAACGAGATCCAGCGCGAGATCATTTCGTGGATCGGCCTTGGGATGCCGCGGGTCCGCCGCTGAACCTGTGCGCAGCGTCCACGATTCGCCCATTGTGTCCGCCGCTGCCCCCTATGCTTTTGCCTTCGGGTATCGAAGGCGAGACGACCGGGGGGTCATGCCTGATGAGCGCAGCACGACGGGGAAAGTCAGTCTTGAAGGCGGGGGTCAAGCGTGTCTTGGGTCGTGCCGGATTCGACATCGTGCGCAGCACCAACAACCGTGACGGAGCAGACGACTTCATCCCGTTCGAACCAACCATGCGGGCCGCACAGGCGGCCGGTCTGTCGGTCGGTGACTACATCGACGAGGTCATGAACGGTACGCCCGGCGCCACCCAGTCCACCATCGACGAACTACGCACGCTCGGCGTCTTCGCGGCCGACCCGGACACGGTGCTCGAGATCGGCCCCGGGTCCGGGCGGTACCTGGAGAAGACGCTGAACGAGTGCGCACCGGACCGCTACGAGATCTACGAGACGGCAGCGCCCTGGGCCGACTACCTCGTGGACACCTTCAGCGTGGTCGCCCAACCGACCGAAGGGTGCAGCCTCGCCGCGACACCGGACGCCAGCATCGACCTCGTTCAGGCCCACAAGGTCTTCAACACCGTGACGTTCCTCTGTGCCTCCCGCTACTTCTTCGAGATGGCACGTGTCACGCGACCCGGTGGCCGGATCGTCTTCGACGTCATGACGGAGACCTGCCTGGACCCGGCCACCGTGCGCGCCTGGGCGACGCAGGGCGGTGAGGGGCACGACTCCTATCCGGCCGCCATGCCCCGCCGGACCTGCGTGGACCACTTCGCGACCCTCGACTGCGACCTGGAGGCCAGCTTTCTGACTCCCATGGGGGTCGCCTCGACCGAGGTGCTCGTCTTCAAGAAGGCGGCCTGACCTTGGCACGAGGGCGGGCCGGTGTGCAGGGCGACAGTTCGCCCTGCACACCGGCCCACCTCGGGTCTCAGCTCACCGGTGCACCCTGCTCAGCAGTCGACCCTGCTCACCAGTCCACCTTGTCCGCCGGGCCGACCTCCAGATAGGTCGACCGCTCCGTGGGGTCGCCCTTGGCCCGCCACTGCTCCTCCAGGAGGGTGCCGGTCTTGGGGTCGATGACCAGCCGGTACGTGACTGACCTGTCAGGGTGCTCGCTCTCGCCCGCGACAGCCGCCAGGCGCTGCTTGACGGTGTACTCCACCGCCGTGCCGGTACGTCCCTGACTGTCCTTGACCGTGCCGACGAGCTTCACGCCCTTCTGATCGGCCATGACCTGGAACAGGGCGCCGCGCACCTTGGGATGGGCCGGCGAGTTGAGCAGGTTGGCCGACTGCTCGAAGGCGTGCATGCCCATCCGGGCGGCCAGCGCGTCGGGATCGGCGGGCAGGGACTCCACCTGGGGCCAGTTCAGCTTCTTGTCGCCCATCGGCCACACCTTGCGCTTGTCGACCGGGGCGGGCCGATGCGGCGAGCCGTTGATGTCGATGCTCCAGATGTTGCCCTTGCGGTCGAACCACTCGGTGGTGGAGGCGTGACCGTCGTCCTCGTTGATCACCTCCGTACGGATCTTCCAGAACGGGGCGCTTTCCGGCGCGGTCTCGGCCGCCGCGACCTCGGCCATCCCGTCGAGGAACTCCGCCGCCGTCGCGCTGGCGGCCGGCTTGCTGTCGCCCATGCCCACGACCGGATAGACCACGGCACCGGCGGCGATCGCGGCCACCGCGGCGGCGGCCACCAGCAGGCGCCGCCCACGCGGGAGGTGCAAGGCCCGCCTCCGGCCGTGCGCGGCTTCGCCGCCCTGCCGTCCGCCGAGGCCCCGCACGCCGTCCTGGCGGTCGACGCCGCCCAGCGCCGTGAGGTCCTTCAGATCCGCGCGGTCCGCGAGAGCGGCCTGGGCCAGCGCCATCCGCGCCGCCCGCACCGTCTCCTCGCTGGGCGCCTGCACCTGGCCGGCCGCGACCAGTTCACGCGCGCCGGGGAAGTCGAGCAGGTCGTCGATCGTGTAGTCGTGGCGGTCTTCGAAGCTGGTCATTCCTGGTCTCCTGTCAGTCCGGTGGAGCTGAGTGCCGCGCACTCGCGCAGCTTGGTGCGGGCACGATGCAGCCGGGATCTGGCGGTGCCCGGAGGTATGCCGACCACGGCGGCCGCCTCGGTCGGGCTCAGCTGCTCCCAGGCGATCAGGAGCAGCAACTCCCGCTCGGCATCGGGCAGTTCACCGAGCACCGCGCGCAGGGCGGGCGCCAGGGCGGACGCGTCGAGCCGGGCGTCCACCGCCTCCCACGGGTCACCGGCCCCGCCCTCGCCGGGCGCCGACCGCCCCTCCTGCGCGGCCCGCCGCCAATGCGCGGACAGCACGTTCCTGGCCACCCCGAACAGCCAGGCCCTGGCCACCCCGCGCTCCGCGTCGAAGCCGTGCCGACCCGCGTACGCCTGCAGCCACAGCTCCGAGAGCAGATCGTCGGCGGCGCCGGGCGCACGGCGCGCGAAGTAGCCGTGCAACGCCGTCGAGTGCTGCTCCACCAGCGCCTCGAACTGCGCGGGTTCCCGCACCGCCCCGGCCGGTGGCCGGGCGGCGTCCTCTTCCCCGTCCCAAGTCACGGAATCTCCCTCATGACTGCCGGGCGGCAGTCTCATCCCCTACTTGTCGCCGACGCCACAGAGCGTTCGCAGCGCGGCCGAGGACCGTCCCCGGTGGACCGAACCAACCACCGAGTAGCATCAACCGTATGAGCGGGGAAGGAACTTGCCCCGGCCGGTCGGACCGGACCGAGCCGCCGCACCACCCTCAGGGGCAGACCACGACACCCCTTGCCCTCGACTCCGGCCCCGACCCCGGACTCTTCGGCCCCACCTCCGTCACCTGGCAGATGCACGGCGACCCCATCATGTGGATCGCCGGGATCCGCGCCCTCTACCTGCAGGCCCTGCACCCCCGCGCGGTCCGCGGCGTCACCCAGAACTCCGACTTCAGGAAGGACGCCTGGGGCCGGCTGCTGCGCACCGCCCATTTCGTCGGCACCCTCAGCTACGGCACCACCGAGGCCGCCGAACTGGCCGGAGCCAAGGTACGTCGCATCCACCGCCACATCACCGCCACCGACCCCGACACCGGCGAGACCTACGGCGTCGACGAGCCCGAGCTGCTCCTGTGGGTGCACTGCGCCGAGATCGACTCCTACCTCACCGTGGCCCGCCGCTCCGGCATCCCACTGACCGACGCACTCGCCGACCGCTACATCGACGAACAGCGCGCCGCCGCCCGCCTCGTCGGCCTCGACCCCGTCGACGTACCGGCGAACAGGGCGGAAATGACGGCATATTTCGCGTCCGTACGTCCCCAACTGGCGGCCGGACCCGAGGCGCGCACCGTCGACGACTTCCTGCGGCAGCCACCCACGCACCCCCTCCTGGTCCCGGCCCGCGCCCTGCTGTGGCGGCAGGTCGCCGACCTCGCGTACGCCGCCCTGCCCCCGTACGCACACAAGTTGTACAACCGGAAGGCGCCACCCCGAGCCACGGTCGACCGTCGCCTGCGGATCGCGGGCCACATCCTGCGCACGATTCCCGCCCGCGTACGCTGGCAGCTACCTCCCAAGCACATTCTGCGGGCCATGGCACGACTCGGCCCCGGCAGCCGACCGGCACCGTACAAACTGAAGGGCGGGGCCGCCATACTGGACGGGCCGGGGAGGGCGCAGCGAAATGACGGGGGCGACAGCACGAGATGGCGGACACCAGGCTGATTCAGGGCCGGTACCGGCTGCTCGATCTGATCGGGCGCGGCGGCATGGGCGAGGTGTGGCGTGCCCGGGACGAGTCGCTCGGGCGGCACGTCGCCGTCAAGTGCCTCAAGCCGATGGGGCCGAGCCACGACGCGTCGTTCACGCGCATCCTGCGTGAGCGGTTCCGCCGTGAGGCCCGGGTCGCCGCCGCCCTGCAGCACCGCGGCGTCACCGTCGTGCACGACTTCGGGGAGTCCGACGGCGTCCTGTACCTGGTCATGGAGCTCCTGGAGGGCCGCAACCTCAGCCAGCTCCTGGAGGACAACCGGCAGCACCCGCTGACCGTCCCGGACATCGTCGACATCACCGAACAGGTCGCCCACGCCCTCGCGTACACCCATGACCAGGGCATCGTGCACCGCGACCTGAAGCCCGCGAACATCATGAAGCTCACCGACGGCACGGTGAAGATCTGCGACTTCGGCATCGCCCGCCTCGGCCACGACATCGGCTTCACCGCCAAGCTCACCGGCACCAACATCGCCATGGGCACCCCGCACTACATGTCGCCCGAGCAGATCGGCGGCGACCCCGTCGACCACCGCAGCGACCTGTACTCGCTCGGCTGCGTCCTGTACGAGATCGCCACCGGCGCCCCGCCGTTCGACCTCGCCGACGCCTGGGCCGTCCTGGTCGGACACCGCGACACCGCGCCCCAGCCGCCCCGCAGCCACCGCTCCGATCTGCCCGAATACCTTGAGCGGATCATCCTCGACCTGCTCGCCAAGCGGCCGGACAGCCGCCCCGACGACGCCCGCGAACTCGCCCGCCGCATCACCGCCGCCCGCACCGGAACCGCGGCCCCCGCCACACAGTCGGTGCACCACGCGCCCACCGTGGTCGCCCGCCCCGAGCAGCCGCCGACCAACGAGCCCCGGCTGCCGTCCTGGACCCGCGGCATGACCACCGGCCACAAGGCGACCGGAGCGGGCCTGCGCAGCACGCCCCCCGACACGTCGGCGGGCCTCACGGGGGAGTGGATCCCGCGCACCGAAGGCCGCCGGGTCCCCGTGACCGGGCAGTCCAAGCCGGAACGCCCCACGCCTTCGCCCGAGTTGCTGTCCGTCCTCGTCAGCCGGCACAACGCGGGCCTCAGCCTGGGCCGCCTCGGCCGCTGGACCGAGGCCGGCGAGGTGCACCGCGCGGTCGCCACGGAACGCGAGCACGCGCTCGGCCCCGACCACCCCGACACCCTCGCCAGCCGCTACGAGGTCGGCTTCACCCTCAGCCGCACCGGCCGTGCCGGCGACGCCCTGCGCGAGTACAGCCGCGTCGCCGAGGGCCGCGAGCGCACCCTCGGCGCCGAGCACGCCGACACCCTCGCCGCCCGCCAGGAAATGGCGTACGTCCTCGGCCAGTTGGGCCGACACTTCGAGGCCCACCAGGTGTACTCCTCGGTCCTCGCCGCCCGCGAACGCTCCCCGCGCCTGGGTCCCGACCACCCCGACACCCTGCGCTGCCGGCACAACCTCGCGTACAACCTGAGCCGCCTCGGCCGCCTAGAGGACTCCTACCGCATGGCCCGGGACGTGGCCGTCGCCCGCGCCCGGGTGCTCGGCCCGGACCACCCCGACACCCTCGTCACGCGCTACGAAGTGGCGTACGCACTCGGCCAGTTGGGCCGCTGGAGCGAGGCCCTGAGCACCTATCGCGAGGTCGCCGAGGCCCGCCGCCAGGTCCTCGGCGCCGACCACCTCGACACCCTCGCCGCCCGCTACGAGGTCGGCATCAGCCTCGGCCGCCTCGGCCGCAGCGCCGAAGCCCTCACCCTCTACCGAGACCTCATCGACGACCGCACGCGCGTGCACGGCCCGAACGACCCCGAGACCCTGCGCGCCCGGCACGGCCTCGGCGTCAACCTCGGCCGCCTCGGCCGCTGGGAGGAAGCCCTCGACGAGGCGCGCAACGTCTGCGCGATCCGCGAGCGGGTCCTGGGCGCCGACCACCCCGACACCCTCGTCAGCCGCCGCGAGGTGGCCGTCGGCCTCGGCTGGCTGGGCCGCTGGGCCGACGCCCTCACCGAGTACCGCAAGGTCGCCGCGGCCCGCGAACAGGTCCTGGGCGCCGACCACCCCGACGCCCTGGCCAGCCGCAACGACGAGGCACACTGCCTGGAACAGCTCGGCCGGAGCGCCGAGGCGGTCGACCTGTACCGCAGGGTTGCGGCGCTGCGGCAGCAGCGTGGCGCCCAGGGGCGCTGACCGCACGGCGAAGCGTGACGCTCGGGGCGCCGGGCCGGTGCGGGGCCCCGGTTCAGGCGGGGTCCACGTGGTCACCGGCGCTTGAGGTCCAACGCGGTGGGCGGCGCTCCCGCCAGGCCGCGGCGCCTTCCTTGGCGTCGTCGGTGCCGAGGAGCGCGAGATGGGCGCGGGTCTCCTCCCGTTCCACGGCGTCGGCGTCCAGATCCGCCCACAACAGCCGTTTGCTCAGGGCGACCGAGGCGGGGTTGGCCTCGGTCGCCACTTCGCGGGCGAGCGTCAGCGCGGCGGGCAGTACGTCGGAGGCGGGCAGGGCGCGGCTCGCGATGCCGCGGTCGGCGGCCTCCCGGCCGGTCAGCGTCCGTCCGGTCAGCAGCAGCTCGGCCGCGACCGCGAGGCCGACCGCACGCCGCAGCGTGAAGTGCGACTGGCAGTCACCGACCATGCCGCGCCGCACCTGCGGGACGGCCACCTTGGCGTCCTCGGCCACGAATCGGACATCGCACTGCAGCGCGACGGTGAGTCCGATGCCGATCGCATGACCGTTCACCGCGGCGATCACCAGCTTGCGCACACGCCAGGCAGGCGGCTGGACGGGAGACGCGGTGAAGTCGCCCTTCGGGGCGGCGAAGGCGGCAGCTCGTGGGGAGAGATCGGCACCGGCGCAGAAGGCCCGCCCGGCACCGGTGAGGACGACGGCGCGTACGGCGTCGTCGGCGTCACAGCGGCGATAGGCGGCGCCCAGCGCCCGCAGGGCTCCGCCGGACAGCGTGTTCAGGCGCTCCGGTCCGTCGAGCGTGATCACGGCGACGCCGGCCGCGTCGACGTCGACGCGGACCTCGGTCACGTCTGCCACCTCACTCACCCCCGCCGGCCACGCCATGCGTGTCCTCGCCCGCCCGGATCGCCGCCAAGAGCTCTCCCGTGGTGTCGGGATGAGCGCTGTACGGCTGGTAGAACGCCAGCCGCGTGGCCACGCCCTGCCAACGTGCCTGGATCTCGGCGGCCACCTCCTTCGGCGAACCGACCGCGGCCAGGGTGTGGAGCATGGTGTCGTCGATCGCGTCGGGCAGCTCGGCCCACCGTCCGGCGCGTGTCAACGCCTGGAGATCCGGCTGGAGTTCGCTCCAGCCGTGGACATCGAGAACGGGCCGGTACGCGGGTGTCGAGGCGTAGAACGCGAGCAGTCGCCGCACCCCGGCCCGCGCCTGTGCCATCTCCCGCTCGTCGCGCCCGCACCCCACGATGACCTCGGCCACCACCTCGAACGTGTCGCCCGCGCCGCCGAGTTGAGGGCGTCCCGCCTTCGCGAGTCCCTCGGCGAGAGCGGGCAGGGTGCGCTCCCTCACGTGCCGGGCGCTGTTGAAGGGCATGACGAGCAGCCCGTCGGCCACCTCCCCGGCCGTCGCGGTCATCCGCGGGCCGAGCGCCGCGAGCAGCACCGGCGGGACGGGATGGGGCGAGGGCTCCGGCCGGAACGTCGGCGGCATGAGGGTGTGGCTGGTGAACTTGCCTTCGTAGGCGAGGGGTTCGCCGTCCGCCCAGGAGTTCAGTACGGCCTTCGTCGCGCCGATCCACTCCCGCATGCGCCCGACCGGCGGGTCGAACCGGGACCCGTGCCGACGGGTGACGTGCGCCTTCACCTGACTTCCGAGCCCCAGCCGGAATCGGCCGCCGGAGAGCTGCTGAAGGTCCCAGGCCGCATGCGCGAGATGGACCGGCGAACGGGGCAGCGCCACCGCGATGTTGGTCATCAGATCGAGCCCGACACCCTCCCGCGCGGCGGTTACGAGCGGAAAGAACACGTCGTGGCCGCCCTCGAAGGTGAAGGCGCCGTCGAAGCCCTGTTCCTTGAGCCGCCGGGCGGCGGTGCCTTCCTCGCCGAGCGCGGCCACCAACTGGGTGTCGACGGGCAGGTGGTGCGTCATGACCTCCGAATCCGTTCCGTGCGCCTCGGATGCTCCAACGTCCGTTGACCCGTGGGCTTTCTGATGCATAGTCAGGACTTTACGGTGTCTCAAGTCGGCCGGAGAGGCGGAGCGACCTGCCCTGGGCGCCGAGCGCCACGAGGCATCCGCGTCTGCGCCGACAGGACGGTGGTCAATGTGATGGCCAGTGCAGCCAATGACGACCTGCGCCACCTCCTCGCCCCACTACTCCCATCTCGCCACGCTCACCTCGTGGGCCGCCGACCAGGGCAGGCATCACCCCCGGCGCCGAGCGCTACATCCGCAGCCTCTTCCAGGGCGTCGGTCGCTCCTTGGGCGACGAGACCCGCACGCTACGGCGACTCGCAGCCGACCACGAGACCCCGAAGGGCAACAACGAACGCAAATGACGGTGCAGTCCTCGGGCGATGTTCTTCGTAGGTGGCGACAGCCCAGGCATGTACGGTGATCGGCATGCGGCGGGCTCGTACCGCACAGCACCAACCCACCCGGACGGTCGGACAACCGTGGTAGGAATGCCCGGCCCGTGGGCCGGGGAGCGGAGGTCAAAAGAGCCATGCGCACCTTCAACCGCACCGCATACGACGCCGTGATCATCGGCGGCGGCCACAACGGCCTCGTCGCCGCCGCCTACCTGGCCCGCGAGGGCCGCTCCGTGCTCCTCCTGGAACGCCTCGAGAAGACCGGGGGCGCCGCCGTGTCGACGTACGCCTTCAAGGGTGTGGACGCACGGCTGTCCCGTTACTCCTATCTCGTCAGCCTGCTGCCCAAGAAGGTGGTGCGGGACCTCGGGCTGACCTTCGCCGTCCGCAAGCGCAACGTCTCCTCCTACACCCCGGCCGTGCGCGACGGGCGGCCCGCCGGTCTGCTGGTGTCCCGCGGGACCGCACGCACCCGGGAGGCGTTTCGCAAACTGACCGGTTCGGAGCGGGAGTTCGTGGCGTGGCAGCGGTTCTACGGCATGACGGGACAGGTCGCCGAACGGGTCTTTCCCACCCTCACCGAGCCGCTGCCGACCCGCGCGGAACTCAAGGAGCGGGTGGCGGACGACGAGGCGTGGCGGACGCTGTTCGAGGAGCCCATCGGGGTCGCGGTCGAGGAGCGGTTCGCCGATGACCTGGTGCGTGGCGTCGTCCTCACGGACGGGCTCATCGGTACCTTCGCCGACGCCCACGACCCGGCGCTGCGGCAGAACAGGTGCTTCCTCTACCACGTCATCGGCGGTGGCACCGGCGACTGGGACGTGCCCGTCGGCGGCATGGGCGCCCTCACCGACGCGCTGGCCGGGGCCGCGCTGGACGCAGGGGCGGAGATCGCCAAGGGGCACGAGGCGATCCGGATCGAGACCGACGGAAAGCGCGCGGAGGTCACGTACCGCACACAGGGCGGAGAAGGGAGTGTGGCCGCCGCACATGTGCTGGTGAACGCCTCGCCCCAGGAGCTCGCCGCCCTCCTCGGCGAGGCGCCGCCCGAGCCCGCCGAAGGCGCCCAGCTCAAGGTGAACATGCTGCTCAAGCGGCTGCCGAAGCTGCGGGACCGGTCCGTCGACCCGCGCGAGGCCTTCGCCGGGACCTTCCATGTGGCCGAGGGATACGAGCAGTTGGCGACCGCCTACGCGCAGGCCGCGGCCGGTGAACTGCCCGCCGCGCCGCCGTCCGAGATCTACTGCCACTCGCTGACCGACCCGTCGATCCTCGGGCCCCAACTGCAGGCCGAGGGCTGTCAGACCCTCACCCTGTTCGGACTGCACACGCCCGCCCGGCTGTTCGCCCGCGACCACGACGCCGTACGCGACGAGCTCCTCAAGGCGACCCTCGCGCAGCTCGACACCCACCTGGCCGAACCCCTCACCGACTGCCTGGCCACCGACGCCGACGGCCGCCCCTGCATCGAGGCCAAGACACCGCTCGACCTGGAACGCGACCTGCGCCTGCCCGGCGGCAACATCTTCCACCGCGACCTGGCCTTCCCCCACGCCCAGGACGGCACCGGCCGCTGGGGCGTGGAGACCGGCCACGCCAATGTGCTGCTGTGCGGGGCGGGCGCCGTACGCGGGGGAGGAGTCAGCGGGATCCCCGGGCACAACGCGGCGATGGCGGCGCTCGGCCGCTGACCGCTCGGCCGGCTGCTCAGTCGGCCGGCCGCTGCGGGGCGCTCGCCACGCCGGACTCCCGGCCGCTGAGCTCGGCGTCCAGGGTCTCCTGGGCCATGCGCATCGCGTCCGCGTACTTCGGCTCGGACATGCGCTGCCAGGCCACGTCCGGTGCCACCTCCTCGACGCGGCTCGTCACCCACCAGATGTTGCCGAACGGGTCCCGCACCCGGCCGCCGCGGTCTCCCCACGCGTTGTCGACGGCCTCGGTCACCACCCGCGCCCCGTGGGCGACGGCCGCGGCCATCGCGGCGTCCGCGTCGGGAACGTAGATCCGCAGCAGCGACGGCATCACGGGCCAGTCGTCCTGCCGGTCGAAGGCCAGCACCACCGTGTCGCCGACCCGGATCTCACCGTGGCCGATGCTGCCGTCCTCGACCTGGACGCGGGCGATTTCCTCGCCGTCGAACGCCGCGGTGACGAAGTCGAGCAGGGCGCCGGTGTCGTCGGTGACGACCCACGGCGCGACGCTGGTGTAGCCCTCGGGTGCGGTGCGGTTCATGGCTGGCCGGCCTTCCTCGTGGCTCATCGGGACAAGGAGACACTAGGGCGTGTGTCGGAAGTCCCTCCTGCCCCGCGACGCCCGGCACGCACTCTCGCCGCACCGGGCGAAAGCCCAAGTACGTCCAGTACGAGGACTTCCGCCCGGCACGCCGAGAGCACGCACCGGACGCCGCAGGGCCCGCCCTCCGGGCGGACGGAGGGACTTCCGACACACGCCCTAAGGCCGAACTAGGCCTGAACCTGTCCTAGACGGTGCGCGAAGCCGGAGGCGGCGCGGAAATTCGGTTGCCGGGGCCGGAAGCCGGTTGCTGTACTCGGCTCGACAGCACGGAGCCCAGGCGAACGCGAGGAGACGCGAGAATGCGCGGATCGTTCATGTCCACCCAGCAGGTAATTTCCCCCTACCTAAAGGACATGACGCTTCGTGCGTACGCTCAACCTCGGAATTCTGGCCCATGTCGACGCCGGTAAGACCAGCCTGACCGAGCGGCTCCTGCACGCCGCCGGAGTCATCGACGAGATCGGCCGCGTCGACGACGGCAACACCCAGACCGACTCCCTCGCCCTGGAGCGGCAGCGCGGCATCACCATCAAGTCCGCCGTCGTGTCGTTCGCCGTCGACGACACCACCGTCAACCTCATCGACACCCCCGGCCACCCGGACTTCATCGCCGAGGTGGAACGGGTCCTCAGCGTGCTCGACGGCGCCGTCCTCGTCATCTCCGCCGTCGAGGGCGTCCAGGCGCAGACCCGCGTGCTGATGCGCACGCTGCAGCGGCTGCGCATCCCCACCCTCCTGTTCATCAACAAGATCGACCGCCGTGGTGCGGACACCGCGCGCGTGCTGCGCGAGATCGGTGAGCGGCTCAGCCCGGCGATTGTCGCCATGGGGGCGGCCGATGGGCTCGGCACGCAGGATGCCTGGTTCCGGCCGTACGTCGCCGACCCTGCCGGTGACCAGAAGTTCGCGGACACCCTCACCGAGCTCCTCGCCGAGCATGACGACGCACTGCTCGCCGCCTACCTCGACGACGAACGGGCTCTCACCGGGCGGCAGTTGACCGACGCGCTCGCCGGGCAGGTCGCGCGCGGGCAGGTTCATCCGGTGTACTTCGGCTCGGCGGTCACCGGCGCGGGCATCGTCGAACTCACCGACGCCGTACGCCGGTTGCTCCCCGCGGCCGACGGCGCGGCGGACGGCCCCGTCTCCGGCACCGTCTTCAAGGTCGAGCGGGGGCCGGCGGGCGAGAAGGTCGCGTACGCGCGGATGTTCTCCGGCACCCTCGCGGTCCGGGACAGGCTGCCCTTCGGCCGGGACCGGGACGGCAATGCCAAGGAAGGCAAGGTCACCGCCCTCGGCGTCTTCGAGCGCGGTGCGGCGGCCGCCCGCGGCGAGGTCAGGGCCGGGCAGATCGGCAAGCTCTACGGCCTCGCGGGCATCCAGATCGGCGACCGGATCGGCGAACACGCCACCACGAGCGCCGACCACCACTTCGCCCCGCCCACCCTGGAAACCGTCGTCGCGCCCGCCCGGCCGCGCGAGCGGGGCGCCCTGCTCGCCGCGCTCACCCAGCTCGCCGAACAGGATCCGCTGATCAACCTCCGACAGGACGACATCCGTCAGGAAATCCACCTCTCGCTCTACGGAGAGGTCCAGAAGGAGGTGATCCAGGCGACCCTGGCCGACGAATTCGCGATCCCCGTCGAGTTCCGGCGCACCACGACCATTTGCGCCGAACGCCCGGTCGGCACCGGCGAGTCCATGGAAATCGGCGAAAGGGACGGAAATCCCTTCCTCGCCACCATCGGTCTGCGCATCGACCCCGCACCCGTCGACTCCGGCGTCACCTACCGGCTGGCCATCGAGCCCGGCGCACTGCCGATGGCCTTCAGGAAGGCCATCGAGGAGACGGTGCGGGAGACCCTGGCCCAGGGCCTGCACGGCTGGCGCGTCACCGACTGCGCCGTCACCCTCACCCACTCCGGCTACTGGCCGCGCCAGAGCCACTCCCACGCGGTGTTCGACAAGAGCATGTCGAGCACGGCCGGCGACTTCCGCCACCTGACACCCCTGGTCCTCATGAGCGCCCTGCGGCAGGCCGGAACCCGCGTCCACGAACCCATGCACCGTTTCCGCCTCGAGATTCCCGCCGACACGTATCCGTCGGTGCTGCCCGTCCTCACCGGACTGCGCGCCTTCGCGCAGCGCACGGAACTGCGGGGCGCGGTCCATGTCCTGGAGGGCGAGATCCCGGCCGCCCACGTGCACGACCTGGAGCAGCGGCTGCCGCCCCTCACCCGCGGCGAGGGCCTGCTGGAATCCGCCTTCTCGCACTACGCGCCCGTCCGCGGCCGGGCCCCGAGCAGGCCCCGCACCGACCACGACCCGCTGCACCGCAAGGAATATCTGCTGCGGGTCCAGCGGAAAGTGGAGGGCATCCGGAGCTCCGTGTGACAAAGGGTGCAGTGGCGGCGGCCTGCGTCGGCGGTGTCAGCGGCGTGTGAAAGGGTGTCCGAATTCATCCGAGGCAGCAGCACCCCCCAGGGGAGGGACGGTCATGAGCAAGCGTCAGATCAGCAAGATGTTCCAGCTCATGGCGAGCGGCGAGGCCGTCGAGCTCACCAGCCCGATGGCCTCGGTCAAGAAGCTCGCCAAGCTCGCGTTCATCGCGGAGCAGTTCGGCTATCAGTACGCGGACGCCACCCAGTCCGGCGGGCAGAACAACGCCCTGAAGATGCTGATCCTCCCCGACCAGAGCCCGGCGGCACAGCAGCGCGCGGCCCAGAACTGGGCGCAGTTCCCGCAGGCCGGCAGCGACGGCCCGCTGCCGCCCTTCCAGCCGGACGCGATGGAGTTGCTCAAGGCGCGGATCAACTTCGACCTGACCGGCAAGAGCGCCGAGAAGCGCATGATCTGGGGCGCCGTCGGCATCACCGCCGGCTCGGCGTACGGAGCGGTCAGCGCGGGTGACGGGGCGGTGTTCGTCATCGCCGCCTGGGCCGGGCTGATGGTGCTGCTCGGCGCCGGCTTCGTATGGACGCGCAAGCGCAACGCCAAGTTCGCGGCGCTGCTGCAGTCGGCGGGCTTCACCCCGGTCCCGGACGAGACCGGACGGGTACGTCTGGTGCCGCCGGGTGGCCAACTGCCGGGCCACGGAAACCCGTTCGGCGGCCCCGGACCGATTCCGCAGCAGGCGGCGCAGCCTCCGCAGCCCGCGTACCAGCAGCCCTACGGTGAGCCTCAGCAGCAGCCGTACGGGCAGGCGCAGCAGTCGTACGGTCAGCCTCAGTCACAGGGGTACGGTCCGCAGCAGGGGCAGCAGCCCCAGCAGCAGCCGTACGCCCAGCCCCAGCAGGGCCAACCGGGCCCCTACGCTCAGCCCCAACAGCCGTACGCCCAGCCTCAGCCGCCTTACCGGCAGCCCCCGTCCCAGGGGCAGCCGAATCCTTACCAGCCCCCGCAGTTCTGACCCGGCCCGCGCCCGCTCAGTCCGCGGACGCCGCCCAGCCCGCAGCCTCGATGCGGGCGGCGTCCGCGGGCCGGGCCTCGTCGAAGACGACCCCTGATCCGTCCTCGACCCGCAGCCCGTCGACGTACGCCCCGCGCCCCACGTACAACTGGTCCGTCGCATAACGCCAGCGCACCCGCACCCGTCTGCCGCGCCACGCGGCCAGGTCCGCGGTGAGCCGGTGCCACACCCGTCCCGCATAGCCGGTCGCCGATCCGGCCGGGTGCTCGACGGGGTCGTCGCCTGCGTGCACCGTCACGAAGGGCAGCGCCTGCCAGGTCGTGCCGTCGTCGCCCGACGCCTCCAGATACAGCAGGTCGGACGCGGGCTCCGTGTGCCACCACAACTGGCACCGCAGTCGGGTCGGTGCGCTGCCCGCCGCGAGTTCCAGCGCGGGCAGGGTCAGCGTGGCCGAGGTGGCGCCCGCCATGCCGGAGAACCAGGCGCGGCGCCCGCGCGCGGGACGTACCGGCACGGCCCGTGCGAGGTTGTTGGCGGCGGCCACGCGGGGCGCGGAGCCGGAGCGCCAACTGCGCACCGGGTGAACGGAGTTGCCGAGGATCACGAGGAACGAGTCGGTGGTCGGGTCGAGGACCAGCGAGGTGCCGGTGAAGCCGGTGTGGCCCGCGGTGCGCGGGGTGGCCATCGCGCCCATGTACCAGTGCTGGTAGAGCTCGAAGCCGAGGCCGTGCTCGTCGCCGGGGAAGTCCGTGTTGAAGTCGGTGAACATCAGCTCCACCGACTCCGGCTTCAGGATGCGGGCGCGTCCGTACGAGCCGCCGTTGAGCAGCGTCCGGCCGAGAACGGCCAGGTCCCAGGCGCAGGAGAAGACGCCCGCGTGCCCGGCGACCCCGCCGAAACTGAACGCGTTCTCGTCGTGCACCTCGCCCCACACCAGCCCGCGCTCCAGGCCCGACCAGGGCAGCCGGGCGTCCTCGGTGGCGGCGACCTTCGGCTTCCAGGAGGCGGGCGGGTTGTAGCGGGTGCGGCGCATCCCGAGCGGAGCGGTGATGTGGTCACGGAGCAGCGCGTCGAGCGGGTGTCCCGTGACCTTCTCCAGGACCAGCTGGAGGGAGATCAGATTGAGGTCGGAGTAGAGGTACTTGCTGCCCGGCGCGTTGAGCGGCGCCTCGTTCCAGATGAGCCGGAGCTTGCCCTCGCGCGTCGGCTCCTTGTAGAGGGGGAGCCAGGCCCGGAAGCCGGAGGTGTGGGTGAGCAGTTGACGGATCGTGACGTCCTGCTTGCCGGCCCCGCCGAACTCCGGCAGATACGCCGCGACCTTCTCCTCCAGCTCCAGCGCGCCCCGCTCCAGCTGCTGCACGGCGAGGATCGAGGTGAACAGCTTGGACACCGAGGCCAGGTCGTACACCGTGTCCTCGGCCGCCGCGATCTGCTGCTGCGGCGGGAACTCCACGGCCGTGTCGGTCTTCTCGTCGTACGCCGAGTAGCGCACGGCGTGACCGATCGGCTGGTGCAGCGCCACCGTGCCGCCGCGCCCCGCGAGCAGCACCGCGCCCGCGTACCACGGGTGCTTGGGGGAGGGGGCGAGGTATTTCTCCGCGTCGACGACCAACTGCCGCAGCTGGCCCGGCAACAGCCCGGCCCGCTCGGCGGAGCCGCGCCGCAGTGTCGGCCCGCCGCCGCCCGCGCCCTGCGGAGTTTGCGGTGCGGCCGCGGCGGGACCCGCCGGGAAGGGGACGAGGGCCAGGGCGCCGCCCAGGGCCAGGGCGCGGCCGGCGAGTTGGCGGCGGGTGATGGGCTCGGTCATGAAGGAGTCCTCCCCGGACGTCTCTGAAAGAATCTTTCGGGATCACGATCGGCAGATGAAACTTTCTTGCGGCGCCGAGGCCATGTCAACCCTCCCGGCCCGCGTGGCGCCCGCCCGCCCCCGAGTCCCGTACGCCCCAAAGAATCTGACGCTCCATCAGAAAATCTCTTCCATCGCGAGCGCCGCTTTGGCATCCTGCGCGCATGCAGACGGAGCTGAGCAAGAAACTGGGAGTCGAGCACGCCATCTTCGGCTTCACGCCGTTCCCCGCCGTGGCCGCGGCAATCACGCGGGCCGGCGGATTCGGTGTGCTCGGCGCGGTCCGCTACACGGCGCCCGACGACCTCAAACGCGACCTCGACTGGATGCAGGAGCACACGGACGGCAAGCCTTACGGGCTCGACGTCGTGATGCCCGCGAAGAAGGTCGAGGGCGTCTCCGAGGCCGATGTCGAGGCGATGATCCCGGCCGGGCACCGGGAGTTCGTACGCGAGACCCTCGCCAAGCACAACGTCCCCGAACTTCCCGAAGGCGAAGCATCCGGCTGGCGCATCACCGGGTGGATGGAGCAGGTCGCCCGCAACCAGCTGGACGTCGCCTTCGACTACCCGATCAAACTGCTCGCCAACGCGCTCGGCTCACCGCCCGCCGACGTGATCGAACGCGCCCACGCGCAGAACGTGTTGGTCGCCGCGCTCGCGGGCAGTGCCCGGCACGCCCGCAAGCACGCGGAGGCCGGCATCGACATCGTGGTGGCCCAGGGTTACGAGGCGGGCGGCCACACGGGGGAGATCGCCTCCATGGTGCTCACCCCCGAGGCCGTCGAGGCGGTCGCCCCGCTGCCGGTCCTCGCGGCGGGCGGCATCGGCAGCGGTGAACAGGTCGCGGCCGCAATGGCGTTGGGCGCCCAGGGGGTGTGGACCGGCTCCATCTGGCTGACCACCACAGAGGCCGACATGCACTCGCGCGCCCTCACCCAGAAGCTCCTCGCGGCGGGCTCCGGGGACACGGTGCGCTCCCGCGCCCTGACGGGCAAGCCCGCACGTCAGCTGCGTACGGAATGGACCGACGCCTGGGACGACCCGAGCGGCCCCGGCACCCTGCCCATGCCGCTGCAGGGGCTCCTCGTCGCCGAGGCGGTCTCGCGGATCCAGAAGTACGAGGTCGACCCGCTGCTCGGCACTCCGGTGGGCCAGATCGTCGGCAAGATGAACGAAGAGCTCAGCGTGCAGCAGGTGTTCGACAAGCTGACCAGCGGCTTCGAGCGTGCCATCGACCGCATCAACCGCATCGCCGGACGCGCCTGACCGCGCCGGACTTCCTACGAGCACCCCAATCGAGCCCTCATTCGAGCCTGAAGGAGCTGAGCCGACATGTCCCAAGCACCCAACGGTTTCTGGGCGCAGGCGACGGCAGACCCGGACCGTACGATCCTGATCGCCCCCGACGGCGAGGAGTGGACCGCCGGCCGGCTGCACGCCGCCGTCAACCAACTCGTGCACGGGCTGCGCGCCGCGGGCCTGGAGCGCGGTGACGCCTTCGCCGTGGTGCTGCCCAACGGCGTGGAGTTCTTCACCGCCTATCTCGCCGCCTCGCAGGCCGGCTTCTATCTGGTGCCGGTCAACCACCACCTGGTCGGACCCGAGATCGCCTGGATCGTCTCCGACTCCGGCGCCAAGGTGCTCATCGCCCACGAACGGTTCGCCGACGCGGCGACCTCGGCCGCCGACGAGGCGAAGCTGCCCGCGACCCACCGCTATGCCGTCGGCACGGTCGACGGCTTCCGCGCGTACGCCGAACTCCTCGACGGACAGCCCGAGTCGGCGCCCTCGGACCGCACCCAGGGCTGGGTCATGAACTACACCTCGGGCACCACGGGCCGGCCGCGAGGCATCCGCCGCCCGCTGTCCGGGAAGCTGCCCGAGGAGACGTACCTCGGCGGATTCCTCGGCATCTTCGGCGTGAAGCCGTTCGACGACAACGTCCACCTGGTGTGCTCACCGCTCTACCACACGGCCGTACTGCAATTCGCTGGTGCATCGCTGCACATCGGGCACCCCCTGGTCCTGATGGACAAGTGGACCGGCGAGGAGATGCTGCGCCTCATCGACACCCACAAGTGCACCCACACGCACATGGTGCCGACCCAGTTCCACCGCCTGCTCGCGCTCCCCGAGCAGGTGCGCGAGGCGTACGACGTGTCGTCGATGCGGCACGCGATCCACGGGGCCGCGCCCTGCCCGGACCACGTCAAGCGCGCCATGATCGAGTGGTGGGGCCAGTGCGTGGAGGAGTACTACGCGGCCAGTGAGGGCGGCGGCGCCTTCGCCACGGCCGAGGACTGGCTGAAGAAGCCAGGAACGGTCGGAAAGGCCTGGCCCATCAGCGAGTTGGCCGTCTTCGACGACGACGGCAACCGGCTGCCGCCGGGTGAGCTGGGCACCGTCTACATGAAGATGTCGACCGGCGGGTTCGCGTACCACAAGGACGAGGCCAAGACGAAGAAGAACCGCATCGGCGACTTCTTCACCGTCGGTGACCTCGGCATCCTCGACGAGGACGGCTATCTCTTCCTGCGCGACCGCAAGATCGACATGATCATCTCGGGTGGCGCCAACATCTACCCCGCCGAGATCGAGTCGGCCCTGCTCACCCACCCCGCCGTCGCCGACGCGGCCGCGTTCGGCATCCCGAACGACGACTGGGGCGAGGAGGTCAAGGCCGTCATCGAACCGGCCGAGGGGCAGGTGGCGGGCGATGCCCTGGCCGCCGAGATCCTCGCGCACTGCGAGAGCCAACTCGCCGGGTACAAGCGGCCCAAGACGGTCGACTTCATCGAGACGATGCCGCGCGACCCCAACGGCAAGCTGTACAAGCGGCGGTTGCGGGATCCGTACTGGGAAGGGCGCGAGCGGGCCGTCTGAGGCGCGGCTGTACGCAGGTGCCCGAGGGCCGGGGGTGACCCGGACCTCGGGCACCTGCACGTCGTCCTGCGTCCACCGCTGCCAACAGGCAGTACGAGAGGGGCAGTTGGTCATACCTCGGTACTACATCGGTACCGACCAGGGGCTGACGTGCGCAGATGGCGAGCGGCCTAGCGTTCTCGGCATGATCCGAACCCGCAACACCGCCGCGGCCGCCGCACTGGTCGCCCTGTCCCTCTCTCTGCCGCTCGCGGCCGCACCGACCGCGTTCGCCGCGCCCTCGGCGGCCTCCGTGACCTCCGTGACCTCCTGGCCGAGCGCCGCCGCGCGGGCCCTTGGCGCGGACCCGCAGGGCATGCAGCTCGAACTGCCCCGTCCGACCGGCCCTTACGCGACAGGCCGCGACACCCTGCACCTGACCGACACCGGGCGGCAGGACCCTTGGGTTCCGGCCGCCGGGGACCGGGAGTTGATGCTGTCGCTGTACTACCCGGCACGTCGGGGCGGCGGTTCCGGCGCTCCCTACATGACCAGCGAGGAAGCCCGCCTGCTCGCCGAGGCGCAGGGGCGCAACGTACCCGCGGAACTGGTCAGCGCCACCCGGACCCACGCAGTGCCCGGCGCGCGACCGGCACCGGGACGCCACCCCTTGATCGTCCTCTCGCCCGGCTTCTCCGTCGGCCGTGCCACCCTCACCTCCCTCGCCGAGGACCTGGCGAGCCGCGGTTACGTCGTCGCGACGGTCGACCACGCCTACGAATCCGTGGGCACGCTCTTCCCCGGCGGCCGGATGCTGACCTGCGCCGCCTGCAAGCAGAAGTACGAGGACGTGGTGAAGGTGCGGGCGAAGGATCTCTCCTTCGTGCTCGACGAACTGACGGGGCACCGGTCGGCCTGGCGGCATGCCCGGATGATCGACCGCAAGCGGATCGGGATGGCCGGGCACTCCATCGGTGGCGCGGGCACGGCCGCGACGATGGCAGCCGATCGGCGGGTGCGGGCCGGGGTGAACTTGGACGGCACGTTCTTCGCCCCGGTCCCCGACTCCGGACTCGGCGGCCGGCCCTTCCTGATGCTGGGCACCGAGTCCTTCCACAGCCCGGGCTCCGTGGACGACTGGGACGGGGACTGGGCCCGCCTCGACGGCTGGAAGCGCTGGCTGACGGTCACCGGGTCCGGCCACTACACCTTCACCGATCTGCCGGTGCTGGCAGGGCAGTTGGGCATGACGGATCCGAAGGTACCGCTGCCGGGGGACCGTTCGGGGCAGATCACCCGGGACTACGTCGGGGCCTTCTTCGACCAGCACCTGCGCGGCATCCCGCAGCCGCTGCTCGACGGGCCGACGCCGGGCAACCCCGAGGTCGTGTTCCGGAATCCCTGAACGCGGCTCGGTCCTCTGGAGGGGCGGCAGGCCAGGCCTCCGCAGGTCAGGCCCGCGCAGCTGAGGCCCGCGCAGGTCAGGCCCGCGCAGGTCAGGTTCGCTCAGGCCAGGCCAGGTCAGGCCCGCCCAGGCCAGGCCAGGCCAGGTCAGGCCCGTCCCGGCCAGCCCCCGCCGGGTGAGGGCAGGGAGCCGTTGCGTAGGGTGCCCATATGGCAACAAAACCGGGCATCCTCACCACGGCCGGGACCACCGCGGTCCCCCTGCTCGCCCTCGTGGTGCTGGCGCTGACCTGGGGGCGTGACCTGCCGGGCGTCATGGTGGCGGTGGTCGCGCTGTGCCTGGCCGGGGCGGTGCTCGCCGCCGTGCACCACGCCGAGGTGGTGGCACACCGGGTGGGTGAGCCCTTCGGATCCCTGGTGCTCGCCCTCGCCGTCACCCTGATCGAGGTGGCGCTGATCGTCACTCTGATGGCGGACGGCGGCCCGAAATCGTCCTCGCTCGCCCGCGACACGGTCTTCGCCGCGGTGATGATCACCTGCAACGGCATCGTGGGGCTCTCGCTCCTGGTCGGGGCCTGGCGCAACGGCGTCGCGGCCTTCAATACCGAAGGCACCGTCGCCGCCCTGTCCACCGTGGCCACTCTCGCCACGCTCAGCCTGGTCCTGCCCACCTTCACCACCAGCAAGCCGGGGCCCGAGTTCTCCACGGCGCAGCTCGCCTTCGCCGCGGTGGTGTCGTTCGCGCTGTATCTGCTGTTCGTGGCGATGCAGACGATCCGCCACCGCGACTACTTCCTGCCGGTCACCCGCGACGGCGAGGTCCTGGACGAGGACGACCACGCCCACCCGCCCAGCAACCGCGAGACCGGCATCAGCCTCGCCCTGCTCCTCGTCGCGCTGATCGCCGTGGTGGGCAACGCCAAGGGCATCTCGCCCACCATCGAGTCGGGCGTCGACGCGGCGGGGCTGCCGCAGTCCTTCGTCGGCGTGGTGATCGCCCTCCTGGTGCTGCTTCCGGAGACCCTCGCCGCCTACCGCTCGGCCCGCCGCGACCGGGTGCAGATCAGCCTCAACCTGGCGCACGGCTCGGCGATCGCCAGCATCGGCCTGACGATTCCGGCCATCGCCATCGCCTCCATCTGGCTGGAGGGGCCGCTGCTCCTGGGCCTGGGCGCCACGCACATGGTGCTGCTCGCGCTGACGGTCGTGGTCAGCGCCCTTACGGTGCTGCCGGGCCGGGCGACGCTGCTGCAGGGCGGGGTGCATCTGGTGCTGTTCGCGGGGTTCGTGTTCCTCGCCATCAGTCCCTGAACGCGTTCCTCGTCATCAGCCCCTGAGGGTGCCCTGCCGAACCTGCCTGGCGGGTGTGTTCAGTCGGCTTCCGGCTGTTCGAGGCGGCCCAGCCAGGTGGTCAGGAGAGCCTGCAACTGCGCGGCGTCCTCGGGGGTGACGGCGTCGAGCAGGCCGCGCTCGTTGCGCATGTGGTCGGTGAAGGCGCGGTCGATCAGCTTGCGTCCGGCCGGCGTGAGCGCGACCACGCGACCACGGCCGTCGACCGCCGAACGACGCCTGGTGACCAGCCCGCCTCGTTCCAGGCGATCCACGCGCTTGGTCATCGCGCCCGTGGTGACCATGGTGTGCGCCGCCAACTCGCCGGGTGCCCGCTCGTACGGAGCGCCCGCGCGCCGCAGTGCCGCCAGCACGTCGAACTCGCCCTCGCTGAGCCCGTACGTGTCGTAGACCAGGCAGAGTCGCTGCGTCAACAGCGCGGCCAGGCGGTGCAATCGGCCGATGACGGCCTGCGGGGACACGTCCACGTCCGGGCGCTCGCGGGCCCACTCCGCCTGGATGCGGGCGACATGGTCCAAGGGCTGTGCGCTTTCTTCCGTCACGACAACCCAATATACCTTCCATGGAAGATATAGTACCTTCCATGGAAGGTATCTGGCGGTGGCTACTGATCACGGCGATCGCGCCGGTGGCCTGGGGGACGACCTACTACGTCACCGGCGAGTTCCTGCCTCCCGACCGGCCCCTGTACGGGGCAGCATTCCGGGCGCTGCCCGCCGGACTGCTGCTGCTCGCCCTGAGCCGTACGCTGCCGAGCGGGTCCTGGTGGTGGAAGTCCCTGGTGCTCGGCGTGCTCAACATGGGCGGCTTCTTCGCGCTCGTCTATCTGGCCGCGCAACGGCTGCCGACCAGCGTGGCCTCGACCGTGATGGCCACGGCGCCGCTGGCCATGATGCTCCTTGCGTGGCCGCTGGTCGGTGAGCGGCCACGGGTACGGCAGTTGGCCGCGGCGGTCGCCGGGGTCGCAGGGGTGTGCCTGATGCTCCTGACCGCGAGCGCCTCGATGGACCGCGTCGGCCTCCTCGCCTCCGCCTGCGCGATGGCCATGTCCTCGTGCGGCTACCTCCTCGCGAAGCGCTGGAGCGAGGGGATCGACACCCTGGCGTCCACATCCTGGCAACTCACGGTCGGTGGACTGGTCCTACTCGTGGCCGCGGTGGCGATCGAGGGCGGTCCACCGGCGCTGGATGGTCCCGCCCTGGCCGGATTCGGCTACGTCACCGTCGTGGGGACGGCGTTGGCCTTCGTCGCCTGGTTCGCCGGCCTGCGCCGCCTGCCTGCGGCCACCGTGGGCCTGGTCGGTCTGCTCAATCCGGTCACAGGGGTCCTCCTGGGCACGGCGATCGCCCACGAGACGATGAACGGGCGGCAACTGTTCGGTCTGGCGCTCACCTTGGCGAGCGTGGCGCTTGCCCGACCTCCGAAGGGTCCGCCGCACCGCCGCGCCGCCGCAGCGGACCGACCTCGCCCCACTGAGGCGATGACGCCCGCGCCGTGCCCGGACCACCGGAAGCAAGTCCAGTGCCGGCGACCGGCCGGCGGTCCGTGACCACGGCGACGTATCTGCTCATCCCGCCACGCGGCATCCCGTCACGGGGCATCCCGTCACGGGGCATCCCGTCACGGGGCATCCCGTCATGGGGCAACCCGCCAGGGGTCATCCCGTCATGGTTCAGGCGCAGTTGGACGAACCGAGGCGAAGCGCTTGGTGCGGTTGCGCGGAGTTGCGGGACGGAGTTGCGGCCCCGTCCGTGATGTGGGACGCCCAGTCCAGGATCTGTACCGCTGCCCCGGCCGCCTCCAGCCCCCGGCAGCGTGCGTGGTGCCGGCGGGCGATGCCCGCCAGGTCGAGGTGGGCGCCGAAAGCGGGATGGGCGGCCAGCCGCCGCGCGTAGGACCACACATGGGGGTGGTCCGCGATGCGCTGGACCGCGGAGGCGTCCAGGTGCAGCCGGTGCACGGTGTCGAGCTGGACCAGGGTCACCCACAACTGCACGTCGGCGGCGGTCATTTCGTCACCGACGACGAAGTCCTGGCGGGCGAGACGCCATTCCAGTGAGCCCAGGGCCCGCAGCAGCGAAACCAGGGCCGTGTAGCGCGCCGTGGCGTCGATGTCGGCCTGACCGGCCCGCTGTGCGGCTTCGCCGATGAGGGACGTGCAGAGGTGGTCGACGGCGTCGAACTCGGCTTCCGCGCCCCGCGGATGGAGGACCGGCCGATCGGAGCAGACGCCGCCGAAGCGTCCTGCCAGGTCGCTGAGGATGTCCGGGGTGTGCGTACTGACGATCCGCCCCGTCCAGGAGTCGCTCAGCACCGGCGCGACGGCCGGTCCGGGATACCGGTGTGAACTGGCCTCGTACAAGGGGTGCAGTGCGGAGTGCCCGCCGTCGGACAGATCGGGAACGGCCGGCAACAGCACCACCGGCAGGGTCTCGTCCAGTGCGAGCAGGCTGTGGGTGATGGCGATCCGCAGACAGTGGGGGCAGGACAGGGACAGGTGGAGGCGGTAACGGCGCGGCGTGGCGTGGTAGCCGCTGTTGGGGTCACAGCTGATCCTGCCCCGGAACGACGGCGGGGAGGGGACGGGCGGCGTGGTGGTCGGGGCTGCGGCGGGCATGTGTCTCCCTGGGGCCGGGACCGGTCTTCTGGTCGCAGACGTGATGCGGACGTGCGGCGGTCGCGCATCCGGGGTGCGGGGCGCGCTGCGGCGAGGCGTTGCGGGGCGGGGAGTTGCGGGGTGAGGCGCTGCGGGGCGGGACGTTGTGAGGTGAGGCGACCGCGGACGCCTGCGGGCACCGTCCGGTTCAGCGCGGAGGCCGCGCCGCTCAGCGAGGAGGGCGCGCCGCGCTGCAGACGCGCAGCAGATCGATGTGGCGGCGGGACGTGAGCAGGAGCGGCGGCCGGCCCGCGCGCACGGCGCGGTCGGCGGGCGACTCCGAAGGCTCCATCTTTTCCTGCCACTTCACTGGGGAACTCTGCTTTGGAGTGTCCGGCGACCTTCAGGTCCCGTCAAGAGTGCCTGCCATCGTCTCGCTCGACGTACCGCATGGTGAGACGCCTGGGAGTTGGTTTGCGGGCATCCGGCCACCCTTCCCTATATTTCCCGTCGATTTACTAGGAAAATGTTGACGGCCTTCCCGGCGGGTGCGCAGGATGAAGCATCCTGCCGACCTTGAGGAGACCCCTGCCATGGGCCTTGCCCCTGCGCTGTCCGAGCCCGTCCCCGAGTGCGGGCGAACCGGGCCGGGCCGTGCGCACTGGCTGCGCGTGGCCCGCGAGTTGGCCGATGACCTGGCCACGGATGCGGTGGCCAGGGAGCAGGCGGGCAAGACCCCGTTCGGCGAGGTGTCCCGGATGCGCGAGGCGGGCCTCCTCACGCTCCTCGTGCCGGCGGAACTCGGGGGCGGCGGCGTGGACTGGCGCACGGCCTACGCGGTGGTCCGGGAGATTGCCGGGGCCGACGCGGGCATCGGTCAACTCCTCGGCTCCCACTACTTCCTGTCCTGGAGCGCCCGGTTCCTCGCCGAGCCCGTGCGCGCCGCCGAGCTGGAGCGCAAGTCCGCCGGGCAGCAGTGGTGTTGGGGTGGCGGTCTCGCCCGCCGGGAAGCGCCCCTCGCGCTGACCAGGGCGGCGGCCGGGTTCGTGCTCGACGGCCGGCAGAGCTACGCCGGCGGGGTCCTGGTAGCCGACCGGCTTGCCGTGCGGGCCGTGCGCGGGGACACCGGTGAATCCTTCGCCGTCGTCGTCGACCGGGCCCGTCCCGGCGTGACGATCGACGGTGACGCCGGCACCTTCGGCCAGCGCCTCGCGGCCGGCGGGACCGTGGAATTCGACGGTGTCCCGGTCGCCGCCGACGAGGTGCTCGGCGCCCTGCCCGTGGACGAGGACGTCCTGTCGCCCCGTGCCGCCCTGGCTTCGCCGGTCGGCAGGCTCCTCGCGGTGCAGCTCTGGCTCGGCCTGGCCGAGGGAGTGCTGTCCGAGGCCCGCGAGTACAGCAGGGCCGGCCAGGCGGTCCGGTACTCGGACTGGCCGGCCGGCTCGCCCCACGATCCGCAGACGCTGGCCACGTACGGCGAACTGACCGTCCTCACCCGGGCCGCGTCCGCGCTCGCCGACCAGGCGGTGGACGCCGTGCACCGCGGGCTTGCGGGGGGTGACGACCTCACCCACGACGAGTACGCGGACACCTCGGTCCTCGTCGCGATGGCCGAGGCCGCCGCCTCCAGGGCCGCCCAGGAGTCGACCGCCCGCGCCCTCGACGTCATCGGACCCCGCGCCACCTCCGCACGCCTCGGCTTCGACCGCTTCTGGCGCAACGCCCGGGCCCACACCCTCTGCGAGCCCGTCACCCACCGGCTCCGCGATGTCGGGGACTACTTCCTGCACGGTGCGCACCCGGCGTTCGTACTGCCCGCCTGACGGCCGGATCCCGTCCCCCTCGCCCTTGCGGCCCCCGAGCGCGACTCGGCGAGGCCTCCCCCTCCACCCCGACCGAAGCCGAACGGGATAATGCACACATGCGGATCTCAGCCAGGGCGGACTATGCGGTGCGTGCCGCGCTGCAACTCGTCGCGTCGCAGGACGACGGGCCACTGAAGGCCAAGGTCATCTCCGACGCCCAGGACATCCCGTACAAGTTCCTCGAAAGCATCCTCAACGACATGCGCCGGAGCGGACTCGTGCTCAGCCGGCGCGGCGGCAACGGCGGCTACCGGCTGGCCCGACCGCCCGAGTCCATCAGCATCGCCGACGTCATCCGCTCCGTGGACGGACCGCTCGTCTCGGTACGCGGGGTCCGCCCGCCGGATCTGTCCTACACGGGCCCGGCCGAGTCGCTGCTCCCGCTGTGGATCGCCCTGCGGTCCAACGTGCGCGAGATCCTCGAAGGCGTCTCGCTCGCGGACGTCGCCTCGGGACAACTGCCGCCCGCAGTCTCCGCGTTGACCGACTCCCCGGCGGCCTGGGTGAACCCCTGAGAGGTCGGCCCGCGCCGCTGTCTCCGCGCCGGCAGCCGTGGCGTTCGGCCTATCCGGCCTGCTTGCGGTACTGCCCGGGCGCGATCCCGTACTCCCGCTTGAACGCCTTGGCGAATGCGAACTCCGAGGTGTAGCCCGCCTGTTCGGCCACCGTACGCAGCGGAGCGTCGGCCTCGCGCAGCAGGCGGCCCGCCGTCGTCATGCGCCACCAGGTCAGGTACGCCAGCGGGGGCTGCCCGACCAGGGCGGTGAAGCGGCGGGCGAACGCGGCCCGGGACAGGCCCGCCGCGCTGCCCAGTTCCTCGACCGTCCAAGGGTGGGCGGGCTCGCCGTGGATGGCCCGCAGGGCGGCGGTGACGGCGGGGTCGCGCAGCGCGCCGGCCCAACCGTGCGCCGCGTCCGGCCGCTCCTGCAGCCACCAGGTGCGCAGCAGGTATACGAGGAGCGTGTCCAGGAGCGCGGGCACGATCGCATGCGAGCCGGGCGCTGGATCGGCCATCTCGGCGCCGAGCAGATCGACGGCGCCCCGCAACCGGTGGTGCGCGCCCACATGGGCCGGGACATGCACCACCGGCGGCAGCTCCGTGAGCAGCGGATGGGCCCGCGTCCGGCTCAACTGGTAGGCCCCGCACAGCAGCAGCGTCTGCGCGCCGGGGGCCGGGTCGGGTCCCGGCGGCATTCCCGCCCAGGTCCCGTCGGATTTCCACTCGGCGTCCTGCAACGGGGTGTCGGGATGATCGGCGAGCCCGTGCCCCGGCCCATGGGCGAGGAACGCCACATCACCGGGCCCGAGCCGCACCGGCTCCGCCACCCCGGGACGCATCAGCCACGCCGAGCCCTGGAGCACCACATGGAATCCGGCGCCGTCCGACGCGGGGAACCACACGCCCCAGGGCGCGACGTTGACGGTGCGCGAGGAGTGCGGCCGACCTGTGCGCATGGCGGCGACCGCGTCGCTGAGTACGTCCATGGTCGAACCGTATCGCGACCACGAACGACCCATGCCCGCATCGGACAAGACGATCGGACATGATCCCAAGGCTTTGGGACATGGCTCGTCTCGTACGCACCCGCATACGGTCATCGGCATGACAACGACATCCCGTACCCACGCAGTTGTGTTCCACGAGCTCGGCGGCCCCGAGGTCCTGAAGGTCGAAGAGGTGCCGCTGGGCGAGCCCGGCCCCACCGAGGTCCTTGTCCGGGTCGAGGCGATCGGCCTCAACCGGGCCGAGGCGCTGTTCCGTTCGGGCGGCTACTACTACCGGCCGACGCTGCCCGGCTCCCGGATCGGCTATGAGGCGGCCGGGATCGTCGAGGCGGCCGGCGCGCAGGTCACCGAGTTCGCGCCGGGCGATGCGGTGATGGCCGCGGCCAACTTCGAGTTCGGCGTCCACGGGGTGCACGCCGAACGTGTCCTGCTCTCCGAGGAGATGCTGGTGCCCAGGCCGCGCGGCGCGGACGCGGTGGTGTCGGCCGCGTCCTGGCTGACGTACTCCACGGCCTACGGCGCCCTGGTCGAGACCGCGCACCTCGCCGCCGGCGAGCAGGTGCTGATCACCGGTGCGTCCAGCGGTGTGGGAACGGCCGCGATCCAGACGGCCCGGCGCCTGGGCGCCGTCCCGATCGCCACCACCCGGGGCGTGGACAAGCGGCAGCAGCTCCTCGACCTGGGCGCCGAGCACGTGATCACGACGGACAGCGAGGACCTGGTCAAGGAGGTCAAGCGGCTCACCGGCGGCAAGGGCGCCGACCTCGCCTTCGACGCGATCGGCGGCCCCGGCTTCGCGGAGGTCGGCAATGCGCTGCGGCCCGGCGGCCGGACGGTGGTGTACGGCTGGCTCGACCCGCGCCCCATCGAGCTCGCCCTGAACTGGCCGCAGACCGTCCACATGTACGCCAACGGTGAACTCGTGGACAGTCCGGCCTTCCGCCGCCGCATGCTCGCCTTCCTCGAATCCGGCCTGCGCGACGGCACTCTGGCGCCGGTGATCGCCGAGGCCTTCGACGGCCTGGAGCGCATCTGCGACGCGCATCGCCTGATGGAGTCCAACACCCACATCGGCAAGATCGTGGTCAGCGTCTGAAACGGCCGCGGGCGGCCGGCCCTCCCGAGGAGAGCCGGCCGCCCGCGACGCAGGTGTCGACGGGCTCAGCGTTCGCGCACCCGCACCACCTTCAGCTTCGGCGAACGGTAGATGTCCTTCTCGCAGAACCTCGCCTTGACCATCCTTTCCTGCGAGAACAGCTCCGTCTGGTCGCCGTAGTAGGGCGACTTGGGGTTGGAGGACTGGGAGTACGTCAGGAGCGTACGGGCGACCGGGCAGCGGCTGCCGTCCCAGCCGACCGCCTGGATGTAGCTGGAGCCGTGCGCCACCGCGGTGTAGCCGGCCTTCGGGTCCCAGGTCGCCTCGATCTTGTTCCAGACGCCGAGGGCCTCGGTGCCGCCGCCGACGGGGATCTGCAGGCCCGCGCGGTCGACGTACTGGTACTTCGACAGCTCCGCGCCCGGGGCGATGCCCGCCACGGCCAGCTCGGTCACCGTGTCCGCGAGGGCGCGGGCGAAGCCGGGGTGCGCGGTGTTGAGGGTGTTGGGGGTGCGCACCGGGTCGGCGGCCGAGAACGGCACCTTCCACACCTCGGCCGACGGCACGGAAGCCGTCAGCTTGCGCCAGAACCGGTCGAAGAGCAGGGCGCCGCTGCTGTCCAGGTTCATGGTGCGGTCCCAGTTCTTGATGGCCTCGCAGGCCTTGGAGACGTCAACCACCTTGCCGTCGCTGCCCGTTGCCGTCCCGCCCGGCAGTGCGGCGCAGGCGCCCGCCGTGTCCGCCGCGGTGAGGTCGCCGATCGGGACGCGGTTGGCGAACTGCTGGCGCTGCAGGTCCTTGACGGTGAGCCGGCCCTTGGCGGCCATCGCCGCCACGTCCTCCACGGCGCCCCGGGTGCGCGGCGAGCGGGTGGTGCCGATGGTGCCGAAGACCCGCTCGTAGCCGGTCAGCGGCTGCTCGGCGTTGGCGAGCCAGGCGCTGTCGTTGGAGTTCTCCGCGTACGCGGCGTCCTTCAGCGTCGGCATCCGGGCCGGCCCGAAGATCCCGGGCTGCAGCGCGTCCTTGTCCGCACCCAGCGTGCAGTCCCCGCGGGCGCCGTCCAGGATCGCCAGGCCCGCACTGGGATACGTGACCTTGCCGAGCGGTGTCGAACAGCGCTGAGCCAGCTCATCGGTGATGCGCGGCAGGACCTGCGACTGCGTGAACAGCGAATGCCCCTTGGAGTCCGCCGCGATGGTGTTCACCCACGGCAGGCCCTGCGTGCGGCGCAGTGAGGCAAGGATCTCCTTGGTGGAGCGGGCCTGGCCGAGCGCGAGGGCGGCGTCGCTGGCGCGCATGTTGACCGCGTTGGGGTCGTTCACCGCGTACGCCGTCGTGGCCGTCCAGGGCAGCGGCAGCTGGGCGCCCATCGAGTTCACGACGGGCCCGTAGCGCGTCCACCACTGGGTGCGGGTGACCGGAGCGCCGTCCTTGGTCTGCACGGTCACGGTCCGCTTGGTCATCTTCTCGGGCTTGCCGTCGACGAGGTACGTCGTCGGATCCGCCGGATCCAGGGCGAGTTGGTGCAGGTTCATCGGGACGCCGGTGGCGACGGTGTGGCTCCACGCGGCCCCGGAGTTGTGCCCGATGGAGACGGACACCGCGCCGAGCAGCGAGCCGCCCGAGGCGTTGTACTCACCGGGAATCGTCTGCTGCGACTGCCAGAACCGCCGCCCGCCCTGCCACGGGTAGTGGGGGTTGCCGAGCAGGAGGCCCCGGCCGTTGGCGGTCGTCTTGCCCTGGAAGGCGACGGCGTTGGAGCCCATGTCCCCCTTGTCTGCGGACTGGGTGCTGAACAGTTCCCGGGCGGCCTCGGCCAAGGCCTTCTTGCCGGGCGTACGTTGCTGCCGGGTGCCCGCGCCGGGCGGCTGGGCGGCGGTGATCGCGTCGGCCGCGCGGCCCTGCCCGCCGAGCACGGCGAGCGCGAAGCCGCGCCGGGCCACGTCGAGGGAGGTCACCGGGCGCACCCAGTCGGCGCCCTTGCACGCCGGGTCGGTGACGCGGTTCTGCTTCAGCCAGGCGTTGTAGCCGGCGGCGAACCCCCGCATCAGATCCCGCACTTCACGGCTCGGACCGACCGGCGCCGGAACCTTCAGGAGCGCCTCGACGGTGCCCGCGTCGCGCACCCCGCGGAAGAACAGGTCGCTGGAGAGGTTCGTGGTCGCCGAGGAGAGCGAGCCGTCGGGGGCGGCGTCCTTGCCGAAGTACTTGGAGCGCTCCCCGCGCATCGTGACGAACCCGTCGGCGAGCGTGCACACCTGGTCGTTCGCCTGCGCCCAGCCGGTGCCGAACCCGAGGTTCGCGTAGTCCTTGGCCAGGATGTGCGGGATGCCGTGCTCGGTGTAGCGGATGGTGGCGGAGAGCTTGCCGCCGGACGGATGGTGCGCACGGCCGGCGTCGGCCGCCGGTGCGGGCGACGCGGTGGCGGCGGTGGCGAGCAGGGCGGTGCCGATCAGGGCGAGCTGTCTCAGACGGATACGGCGACGACGGCGGACACGCATGGAGCCTCCCAACAGCTGTGCGGGCAAGGGCGGTTGAGCGTACCAAGCGGTATGTCAGCTGTCCGGGGACGGGGCGAGGTGGATTTCCGTGCCTGTCCATGGGCGCGGCGGGCGGCAGACCGCTCCTGCGGCAGGCGGCCGCTCGCCTGCCCTGTCCTGCCGGTAGTTCACCCCTTCCGGGCGGCCAGTTGCGCCAGAAGGCGTTGCTTGCCCGACCGGTCCAGCCAGGTGCCGAAGTCCATGACGCCGGGGAATGCCCTCCGGACGGGCGCGAGATCGATGTCGTAGAAGGTCCCGTTTGCCCAGGCCATCACCTTCGCCACCTCCGGGGCGTGCTCCCACAGCACTTCGAGCGGTATCCGCGTGTGTGGGACGGGGCGGCCGGCGGCCCTCCCCAGGGCGTCGGCGATCTGTGGAGCCGTCAGCCGGTCGCCGGCGATCTCCATGGTCCGGCCCGCGTAGGTGCCGGGGTCGGCGAAGGCCAACGCGGCGAAGGCGCCGACGTCGTCGATGGCGATGAGCTTCATCGCCATGTCGTCGTGCCAGGGCACGTTGAGCGCACCGTCCTGGAAGAACCGTGCCGGGCTGGTGAAGTCCTCCATGAACCCGGCGGGACGCAGGATCGTCACGGGAATGTCCAGCGTGTTCAGGTGCTGCTCGATCTGCCATTTGTCGATGGGGCCCCAGCCGTGCTCCACGTAGAAGCGGTTCTGCTCCTCCATGCCGCCGACCGAGGAGTACACCAGGTGCCGCAATTCGGCCGACTGGGCGGCGTCCGCGATGTTCTTCGCCTGGGAGATCTCGTCGGGGTTGTCGGACTGGACGCTGTAGGCGCCGTATGCGCCGCGCATCGCCGCGTCGACGGAGGTTCGGTCGTTCAGGTCACCGCGGACGAGCTCGACGCCGGCAGCCGCCAACTCGACGGCCGCCGGGGTGGCTTCGTCCCGGACCAGCGCACGAACCCGCCAGCCGTCGGCGAGCAGATGACGGGCGGTGGCGCCGCCCTGGTTACCGGTCGCGCCGGTCACGAGGATGATCTTGCCGTTGGTGTCCATGTCGCTCTCCCTGTTCGGACCGCTCAAGTCGGCCTGGATTCCGGGCAGTTCGCTGATGACCCGAGAACAATAACTGCACTCGGTGCAGAAATGCAATGAGTGCGGAGTCGCACTGATTGCGATAGGATGCCCGCATGGCCATACAGGACGAGGCAGGCTCCCTGCGCGAGCGCAAAAGGCGACGCACCCGCTCGGCGCTCATCGACGCCGCGGCGGAGCTCTTCGCGCGCAAGGGATACGACGAGACGACGGTCGCGGAGATCGCCGCGGCGGCCGAGATCGGCACCCGCACCTTCTTCAGCTACTTCGCCAGCAAAGAGGAGATCCTCTTCCCCGACAGTGCCGACCGGGTGCGCGCCACCCTCGAAGCGATCGAGGCCAGGGGCCCCGGGGAAGGCCCGGTCGAGGTGCTGCTGCGCGCCGTGCGGGAGATCTCGGAGGCCGACGCCGACATGGTGAGCCCGATGGCGGCCGTGCGGACCCGGCTGATGCGGACCGTTCCCGCCGTCCAGGGCCGCGCCCTGCTGATCCAGCAGGCCGCGCAGCGCGACATCGCCCGGCAGTTGCGGGACGCGTTCCCCGGCGAACTCGACGCCGTACGGGCCGGAGCCCTCGTCGGTGCCATGACCGGCGCGGTCGGCGGCGCGCTGCAGGCCCTGCTCGAAGACCCGGAAACGGCCGGGGAGTTGGCCGCCGACCCGCAACGCCTGCGCGGCCGATTGCGCAGTGCGACCCGGGCGGCACTCGAGCCCTGGAGCGGGCGGCCCGGCTAGGGCGTGCGTCGCGACTCCCGGCACACGCCCCAAGGCCCCGGGGCCCCTCCCGATCGGGCGCCCGAACTCGAAGCGTCCCGCCTGGCCGGACCCTCGTATGTCTTGACCCAGCGCCTGGCCGGACCACAGGATCACGCCCATGACCGGTGTACGCAGCAACACAGTCGACGCCATGCTCCGCCGCAGCGCACGGCGCACCCCGGAGCGGATCGCGCTCCGGTACGCCGACCGCTCCTGGACCTATGCCGAACTCGACGAGGCCGTCTCGCGCGCCGCGCGGGTCCTTCTCGACGCTGGCCTGGCGGCGGGCGACCGGGTGGGGGCGTACGGGCACAACTCGGATGCGTATCTGATCGGCTTCCTCGGCAGCTCCCGGGCCGGACTCGTCCATGTGCCGGTCAACCACAACCTCACCGGCGACGACCTCGCCTACATCGTCGGCCAGGCGGGCTGTGCCCTGGTGCTGGCCGATCCGGACATCGCGGGCCGACTGCCCGGCGACGTACGCACGTTGGCGCTGCGTGACGCGGACGACTCGCTGCTCGCGCGACTGCCCGGGACGGCGCCGTACGACGGCCCGGAGCCGGACGGCGAAGCCCTCGTGCAGCTGCTCTACACCTCCGGCACCACCGCACTGCCCAAGGGCGCCATGATGACCCACCGGGCCCTGGTGCACGAATACGTCAGCGCCATCCACGCGTTGGACCTCAAGGAGACCGACCGGCCCGTCCACTCGCTGCCGCTCTACCACTCGGCACAGATGCACGTGTTCCTGCTGCCGTACCTGGCGGTGGGTGCCGAGAACACGATCCTCGACGGGCCCGACGCCGGCCGGATCTTCGACCTGGTGGAGGCCGGGCACGACAGCCTGTTCGCGCCGCCGACCGTGTGGATCGGGCTCGCGGGCCACCCCGAGTTCGCCACCCGCGACCTCTCCGCGCTGCGCAAGGCGTACTACGGGGCCTCGATCATGCCCGTGCCGGTCCTGGAGCGGCTGCGCGGGCGGCTGCCCGGGCTCGGCTTCTACAACTGCTTCGGGCAGAGTGAGATCGGACCGCTGGCCACCGTGCTCGGACCGGACGAGCACGACGGGCGGATGGACTCGTGCGGCCGGCCCGTGCTGTTCGTCGAGGCGCGGGTCGTGGACGAGGCCGGCAAGGGCGTGCCGGACGGGACGCCCGGCGAAGTCGTCTACCGCTCACCGCAGTTGTGCGAGGGCTACTGGGACAAGCCGGAGGAGACCCGAGAGGCCTTCCGCGACGGCTGGTTCCGCTCCGGGGACCTCGCGGTGCGGGACGGCGAGGGCTATCTCACCGTCGTCGACCGGGTGAAGGACGTCATCAACTCCGGGGGAGTGCTTGTCGCTTCGCGGCAGGTCGAGGACGTGCTGTACGGGCACGAGGGCGTCGCCGAGGTCGCGGTGATCGGGGTGCCGGACGAGCGGTGGATCGAGGCGATCGCCGCCGTGGTCGTGGCGCGCGGCGAGGTCACCGAGGCCGAACTCATCGCCCACGCCAAGGAGAAGCTCGCAAGCTTCAAGGCGCCCAAGCGGGTGCTGTTCGTGGACGAGCTGCCGCGCAATGCGAGCGGGAAGATCCTGAAGCGGGAGTTGCGGGACAGGTTCGCCTAAGGCCTGTGGGGGAGGGGAGACCTCCTGCGGCGCGTTGCGCCCACCAGTTCTTCCTTTCTGTGGACAAAGCATGGACGTCAAGGTGCATTGTTTCTACGCTGAGCGTCGCTTTGCCACGGAAGTCTGCGTACTCACAGCCGAATCACGCGGAGGAAGAGTGAAGCCACGCCCCCAGTTACGAAGAGCCACCGGACTGCTCCTGACCGCCCTGCTGGGCGGCAGTCTCCTCGCACCCGCGGTGTCCGCCGCCGCCGACCGTGATCCGCGGCCGTTCGCCGAGCTGCCACCGCAGGAACCCGGCGTCACCCAGCGGGTCTTCGACATCCAGGCTCCGCTGAAGAAGCTGTGCGACCTCAAGCCCGCGCAGACCCCGAACGTCGACAAGCTGATCCCCGTCATCGACTGGACCTCCACCGACGGCTTCGGGTTCAGCGACAACTTCGTCTCGCAGATCCTCGGCAATCTCAACGTGCCCGAGGCCGGCACGTACGCCTTCCGGCTGACCAGCGACGACGGCTCGCGCCTCTTCCTCGGCGGGGACAAGGTGATCGACCACGACGGTCTGCACGGCGCCGAGCCCAAGGACGGCGAGATCTCGCTGAACGCGGGCTATCAGCCGCTGCGCATCGACCACTTCGACGCGGGCGGCGGCCAGCAGGTCACCCTGCAGTGGAAGCCGCCGGGGGCGAGCGACTTCACGGTCGTGCCGAACTCCGTGCTGAGCACGGACAAGGACGTCGTACGGGTCACCGCACCCGGCCGCAAGGAGTGCGAGGGCACCCTCGACACCCCGGGCGACGGCCTGCCGCTGACCGAGGTCAATCCGGGCTACACCCTGACCGATCTGCGGCCCAAGGGCTTCGAACCGCAGGTGTCCGCGATGGACTGGCTGCCCGACGACCGCCTCGCGATCACCACTTGGGGCGGCAGCACCGAGACCAAGGGCGAGGTGTACGTCCTCGACCACGTCACGGGTGACACCGGGCCCGAGAAGGTCACGTACAAGAAGATCGCCGACGGGCTCAAGGAGCCGATGGGCGTCAAGTACGTGGACGGGAAGCTGTACGTCTCCGAGAAGCACCAGCTCACCGAGTTGACCGACACCAACGGCGACGACGTCGTCGACGAGAAGCGCAAGATCGCCGAGTGGCCGTTCGGCGGGAACTTCCACGAGTTCGCCTTCGGACTGCTCTACGACAAGGGTGACTTCTACCTGAACCTCTCCGTCGCCATCAACTACGGTGGCGCGACCACCGACCCGCAGCCCGCCCCCAACCGCGGCACGACCATCAAGGTCAACAAGGCTACGGGCAAGGTGAGTTATGTGGCCGGAGGGCTGCGTACTCCCAATGGCATCGGGCGGGGGCCGGACGGCGATCTGTTCGTCACCGACAACCAGGGCGGCTGGCTGCCCGCGTCCAAGCTGATGCACATCAAGCAGGACCGCTTCTTCAACCACTACATGAACCCCGACGGCCCCTACGACGACAAGCCCGTCACCAAGCCGGTGCTCTGGCTGCCGCAGAACGAGATAGCCAACTCGCCCAGTACGCCGATGCAGTTGGCCAAGGGCCCGTTCGCCGGACAGATGGTCTTCGGCGACGTCACGTACGGCGGACTGCAGCGCGCCGACCTGGAGAAGGTCGACGGCGAGTACCAGGGCGCCGTGTTCCGGCACACCCAGGGCCTCGAGTCCGGCATCACCCGGATCAGCACCGGTCCGGACGGCGCGATCTACACCGGCGGTCTGGGCGCGGACGGCAACTGGGGGCAGGCGGGCAAGCTCAAGTTCGGCCTGCAGAAGCTGACCCCGAACGGCAAGACCGCCTTCGACATCAAGACCATGCGCGCCACCCCCGAAGGCTTCGAACTCACCTACACCAAGCCCCTGTCGGACGAGACCGCGACCAAGCTGACCAAGGGCGCGTACTCCGTCGAGCAGTGGCGCTACGCACCGACGCCCGCGTACGGCGGCCCGAAGGTCGACGAGGAGACGCTGCCCGTCACCTCCGCGCAGCTCTCGGACGACCGCCGCAAGGTGAGGCTCACCATCCCCGGCCTGAAGACCGACCGGGTCGTGCACGTCCGCTCGCCCCGCCCGTTCTCCTCGGCCGAGGGCGACCAGCTCTGGTCCACCGAGGCCTGGTACACGCTCAACGCCAGGCCCGGCCCCGAACAGCCGGTGACCAGCTATGACGCCGAATCCGCCCGCCTGTCCGGCAGCGCGGGCACCGACACCGAGCATGCCGGGTACACCGGCGGTGGCTTCGTCGACGGCTTCGGCGAGCAGGGCGCGAAGGCGAGCTTCGACGTCTTCGCCGACGAGGCGGGCACGTACGACGTGGGCCTGCGCTACGCCAACGGCCCGCACCCCTTCAGCGGGACGAAGACCGTCTCCGTCAGCGTGAACGGCGCCGCGGCGAAACAGACGAGCCTGCCCTCCACGGCGGAGTGGAACCGCTGGTCGACCAGGACCGAACGGCTCACCCTGCGCAAGGGCCGCAACGAGATCACGTACGCCGTCGGCGCAGGCGACACCGGGCATGTGAACCTCGACGCCATCGAGGTCCGCAGGCCCGGGGCCCGCATCGACCTGTTCTCCGGCGGCAGCATCTCCACGGCCTGGCACCACCGCGACGGCCGCAGTGCCCAGTGGCCGCACACCGCCGAGAAGTCGATGGAGGTGTGCTGCGGCGACCTGCGCACGAAACAGCACTTCGGCGACTTCAAGCTGCACGTCGAATTCCGGGTCCCGCTGCTGCCCGACGACGTCACCGGACAGGACCGCGGGAACAGCGGGATCTATCTCCAGGAGCGGTACGAGGTGCAGATCCTCGACTCGTACGGCGTGCAGAAGCTCGCCGACAACGAGGCGGCGGCGATCTACCAGAAGAAGGCCGCCGACCTCAACGCGTCCACCGCCCCCGAGACCTGGCAGACGTACGACATCACCTTCCGCGCGGCCCGCTTCGACGCGGACGGCAAGAAGACCGCCGACGCCAGGGTCACCGTCGTCTGGAACGGCAAGAAGGTCCACGACGACGTCGCCATCGACGGCCCCACCGGCGCGGGCGACCCGGAATCGGCCGCCACCGGGGCGATCAGGCTGCAGGACCACGGGAACAAGGTGCGGTTCCGCAATGTGTGGGTGGAGCCGATGAGTTGAGGCTCGACAGTGTCCGGGTGGAACCCGTGACCTGAGAGCGGCACCAGGCCCTGCCGACGGTTCACGAACCGTCGGCAGGGACGTACGCAGGCGTGACGGTGGAAGTCCGCGACGGCGCAGGGGAGTTGGGCCGCCCCGCGCGCAGGCGCGGCGCCAGCGCCGCCGTCACCGCGAGGGACAGCACGGCCGTCACGGCCAGCGCGGTCGTCACCGAGGTCAGCTGGGCGATGCCGCCCGCGAGTGCGGCGCCGACACCCTGCATGGTGAGCATGCCGGAGGTGTGCAGGCCCAGCGCGTGGCCGCTCAGCTCGTCCGGGGTGAGCGCCATCAGCTGCTCCTGCTGGACCAGGCTCGCCGCGAAGCCCACCGAGGCCAGGGCCGTCAGGGCCAGGGCGACGGGCAGGGGCGGGTGCAGGGCGAAGAGGAGGTACGGGGCGGCGAGGAGGGCAAGGAGGGGTATGCCGAGCCGGCCGCGCCGGTGCCGCGGCACGAAGCGGCCCACCACGATGTCCCCCAAGAGCATGCCGCAGGCGGCGCTCGCGAAGAGGAGTCCCGCCTGAGCGGGCGCGTACGGGACGAAGAGCGATTCGCAGCCGACGACCAGGCCGTTGGGCACCCACAGGGCGAGATACACGGCGCGGCGCGGCCTCGACGACCACAGGCGGGCGTTGTTGCGCCAGGTATGGGCGATCGACGGCCTGCCCTCGGCGCGCGGCGCCCGGCGGGAAAGGCCGCAGCGGGCGACGGCCGCGGCGCACAGATAGAGCCCTGCCCCGACGAGGAGCGTGCCGCGCGGGGAGAGGGTGGCGACCAGGACGCCGCCGAGGGCGAAGCCGCCGATCTGCATGCTGCCCGCGCACATGTTGAGCGCCGAACGGCCAAGCAGATAGCCGTCCTTGGCAAGGATCTCGTTGAGCAGCCCGTACCGCACACCGCCGCCGAGCGCCGCCACCATGCCGAGCCCGAGCAGCACCGCGAACGACGCCCACAGGGGCATGCCGGGCAGCACCTGGACGGCGGTGCCGAGACCGAACAGCAGGGCCAGGCCCGTCATCGCGGCGCGCGGCGACAGCCGGTCGGCCGCCGAGAGCAGCGTCGCCGCGCCGACGACCTGGGCGAGCGACGGGCCGAACAGGGCGAGGGCGGCGAGCAGCGGGGACCCGGTCGCCGTGAAGACGAGCGTGCCGAGGGCGAGGCCGCTCACCGTCTGTGCCGCGATCTGGGCGGCCGAGGTGAGGAAGAGCGGGGTGAACTCCGGGGTGCGGAAGAGCTCGCGGTAGGTGCGCATGGGCCGAGTGTCGAAGGCATGGGCCCAGGGCGTTACTGTTTCGCGCAGGAGCGAAACGTGGGGCGCAGTCCGGAGCGGGCCGACGGGGCGCCAGGTTCCGGACGGGGAGGGAGGCGGGACGGGCATGGGCCTGTGGCAGATCAGCGCGGACACCCTCGCGGGGAGCCGCTTCGTCGTCTCGCCGCTCGCCGAGGCCACCGCCTGCCTGAAGGCCTTGGAGCGGGCCACCGCCGCGCACCCGGGCGAGCACGCCTGGCTGGATGCCCATCTGCCCGCGTACCGGCGGCTGTTGGCCGCCGAGCCGGTGACCGCGCTGACCGTACGCGCCGCCCTTGGCCGCACCTGGAACGCGGACTACCTCACCCCCACGCCCACCCCCGACGGCGACCTCCGCTTCGAGGACGAGCTGACGGAGATCCGCCGTACGCCCGCCGCGGACGTACGCGCCCATCTCACGCAGTCCCTGGACGGCCCGCTGCCGGCCGAGCTGCACCGCGACGACCTGGCGGAGCGCACCGCCGACCTGCTGCAGTGGATCTGGACGCACACCGTCCTGCCGTACTGGCCGCGACGGCGCCGCATCATCGAGGCCGACATCGTGGCGCGCACGGCGCAGCTCGGCCAGGGCGGGTGGGCCGCGGCGCTCGACGGGATGCGGCCGGGGATGCGCTGGCTCGGCGACGGCCGGCTGCAGATCAACACCCACGACTACCCGACGCGCCAACTCACCGCGACCCGGCTGATGTTCGTGCCCGTCACGATGCGGCAGACCTGGGTCAGCTGGGAGGACACCGCGCGGCACGCCGTGGTCTACCCGTGCTCGGGCACCCTCGCGGACGCGGACCGCACAGTGGTGCCCGAGGCCCTCGGGGCGCTCCTCGGGCCGGCCCGCGCGACCGTCCTCGTCCTGCTCGACTCACCCAAGAGCACGACCCAACTGGTCGCGCTGACCGGGCAGGGGCTCGGTTCGGTGGGCCGCCATCTCAAGGTGCTGCTCGATGCGGGGCTCGCGGGGCGGCGCAGGGCGGGGCGGTCGGTGCTGTACTACCGGACGGCCGTGGGGGAAGTGCTGGTGAACGCGGTACGGGGTGGGTGAGATCGCTCCGAGGGGTGGGTGAGGCGGAGGCTGCCGGAGCCCCCACCCCACCCGTCTTCGGCCGTCCGAGTGCGGCCGCTACTCGCCCCGCGCGAACACCCGCTCCCCGCCCACGAAGGTCTGCTCCACCCGCGTCGCCCCGATCTCCTCGACCGGCCCCGCGAACGGATCGCGGTCGAGGACGGCCAGATCGGCGAGGTGGCCCGGAGCGATGGTGCCCGTCTCCGCGTCGAGGTGGTTCACGTACGCGCTGCCCGCCGTGTACGCGGCCAGGGCCGAGCCCAGGTCGATGCGCTGCCCGGGCAGGAACACCCCGGTGCCGGCCGGCGCCTCGGGCAGCACCCGGTTGACCGCGACATGGATGCCCTGCAGCGGGTCGGGGCTGCTGACCGGCCAGTCGCTGCCCGCGCACAAGGTCGCCCCGGAGCGAAGGAGAGCACCGAACGGGTACTGGTGGGCGCTGCGTTCGGGTCCCAGGAACGGAATGGTCAGCTCGTCCATCTGCGGCTCGTGCGCGGCCCACAGCGGCTGCAGGTTGGCGCTCGCGCCGAGCTCGCGGAAGCGGCCGATGTCGTCGGGGTGCACGACCTGGAGGTGGGCCAGGTGTGGGCGGGTGTCCGAGAAGCCGTTGGCCCGGCGGGCCGCGGCCACCGCGTCCAGGGCCTCGCGCACGGCCCGGTCGCCGAGCGCGTGGAAGTGCACCTGGAAGCCGTGCGCGTCGAGTGCGGTGACGTACTTCTGCAGGTCCTGCGGCGGTACGAAGCTGATGCCGGTGTTGTCCGAAGTGCAGCCGCAGCCGTCGAGATAGGGCCCGAGGAGGGCCGCGGTGCCGTTCTCGGCGACCCCGTCCTGCATGATCTTGACGCTGGTGCAGCGCAGCCGGCCGACCGAAGCGGCCTCGCGGCGCGCGATGAGCTCGTCGATCTGCTCGGTGCCGCGCGCCCGGTCCCACCACAGGGCGCCGACGACCCGCGCGGTGAGGCGGCCGTCGGCCGCGGTGGCGAGATAGGCGTCGGTCGGGTCCGTCAGATTGGCGTGCTCGCCGAGCAGCGCGTCCTGCCAGGCCGTGATGCCGAGCGAGTGCAGCAGCTCCTGGGCCCGCAGCAGTCCGGCGATCCTTTGTTCCAGGGTGAGTTGGGGCAGCAGTACGCCCACCAGATTCGCGGCGCCCTCCTGGAGCATGCCGGTCGGGGTGCCGTCCGCCTCGCGCTCGATGCGGCCGTCGGCGGGGTCGGGGGTGCGGGCGTCGATGCCCGCGCGGTCCAGGGCACGGGAGTTGACCCAGGCGCCGTGGTGGTCGCGGTTGACCAGGTAGACCGGTCGGTCGGGGACGATCGCGTCCAGTTCGCCGGCCGTCGGCAGCCCACCGGGGAAAGCCTCCATCGCCCAGCCGCCGCCGATGATCCACTCGTCGTCGGGATGCGCCTGGGCGTACGCGGTGATCCTTTGCCGGTACTCCTCGCGGGTGGTCGCCCCGCTCAGGTCGCACTGCCCGAGCTCGATGCCGCCGCCGACCGGGTGGACGTGGGCGTCCTGGAACCCCGGTATCAGCAACTTCCCCGCCAGGTCGATGACTTCGGTGCCGGGCCCGATCAGCTCGCGCACCTCGTCGTGGCCGACGGCGACGATGCGCTCGCCGCGGACGGCCACCGAGGTGGCGCGGGCACGGGCGGGGGAGAGGGTGTGGACCGGGCCGCCGGTGAAGACCAGGTCGGCGGGGGCGCTGGACTGCATGCGGGTGTGCTCCTTGCGGTTGGTGCGAGTGCGAGTGCGAGTGCGAGTGCGAGTGCGGGTGCCGGTGCGTTTGCGGGTGCCGGTGGTGCGCTGGTGCGGTGGTTCGCGCTTCAGGAAGTCTGGTCGAGGAGGGCCGGGACCGGCTCGTTCGTGTTGCTGCCCCGCCGCGAGGTGAAGTAGGGCGAGCGCCGCCCGTACTTGGCCCACGCTGCCATCCCCAGACCGGAGACGACCACGGCGGTGGGCACGGCCAGCATGAACCAGCCGTTGTCCGGGCTGAGTTCGAAGTGATCGCTCATCGTGAAGTACGAGTGCCCGAGATAGCCGCCGATGCCGAGCAGGGCGAGCCCGGAGACGCCGGGCGCGATCACGGAGCGCAGCGCGAGCGGGAACGACGTACGCAGGTCCGAGCGGAAGCGGGCGGCGCAGGCCAGCGCGGTCAGGCCGTAGTAGAGCGCCACGATCAGGCCGATGGAGTTCACCGCGGCCAGGATCATCTCGTTGAGCTTGGGGATGGCCAGGGCGAGCAGCGCGACCACGGCGGCGATCGCAGTGACGAGGATCGTGCCGAGGGCCGGCGACCCGTAGCGCGGGCTGATCCGCGTCCACACCCGGCCCATCGTGCGGTCCCGGCCCATGGCGAGCAGGCCGCGGGCCGTGGGAATCACGCTCGACTGCAGCGAGGCCACCGCCGAGCACATCAGGGCGAGCATCGGCAGGCTCGCCCACGGTTCGGCGGCGAGCTTCGCACCCAGGTACGTCAGGCCCTGCGGGCCCTGCGCGATGAGTTCGCCCAGGCTCATCTCGCGCTGGAAGGCGACGGATCCGTACAGGAAGAGCGCGAGCATCGTGAGCAGCGCGATGAAGCCGCCGCGCCCCACGTCACGGGTGTCCTTGGTCTCCTCGGTGACGCTGAACGCGGCGTCCCAGCCCCAGAAGAAGAACACCGCGAGCACCAGGCCCTGCGCGAACGACGTGCCGTCCTTGATGTCGAACGGGTTGAACCACGACCAGTCGAAGGCGTGCCCGCCACTCACCAGGGCCCAGCCGCAGAAGACCAGGAGCACCGCGTACTCGAAGACGAGCAGCCAGGTCTGGAAGCGCGTCGCCCGGCGCACCCCGGTGACCGCGGTGACCGTCACGGCGGCCAGCACCCCGAGGCCCACGACGGTGCTCAGGGCGGTCGAGTTGGGGTCGAGGCCCAGGCCGAGCAGGCTGTGCAGCCCGGCCTTGTTGGCGAACTGCAGCAGCACCGAGCCGGTCACGGCACTGGTGTACGCCATGAAGATCATGGTGCCGACGAAGGTGACCCAGCCGGTGAGGAAGCCGAACCAGGGGCCGAGCGACTTGCCGACCCACACATAGCCGCTGCCCATGTTCGGCTCGGAGCGGTTGAGCCGTGCGTACGCGGCCGCGATGCCGATGATCGGCAGGAACGCGATCAGCAGGACCGCCGGAGCCTGCAGGCCCACGGTCGCGGCCAGCGCGCCCATGCCGATGCCGATGCTCGTGGTGGCGGCGGTGCTGGAGGCGGCGAGGGCGATCCCGTCCACGACACCGAGGGATCTGTGCAGGCGGGGTGGTTCTGGGCTGGTCGTTTCAGGCATACGGAAGCTCCTCGAGCCGAAGGGGAGGGGTGCACGAGCCGAGCGGAGGACCTGAGCAAACAGCCTTGCCAACATTGCGTCAATGGTGTTGACATAAGGGTCCGGCGCGGCGCCGCACGCCGGTGACGTGGGACGCCGCGAGGCAGCGACGGCAGGGGGAAGAGTCATGACCCAAGGGCGGGTTCCCGAGGAGCGACGGCGCCGCAAGCCCACCAAGTCCGGGGTCGTCCTGACCGAGGACCTCATCGTCGACTGTGCGCTGCGCCTGGTCGGCCAGCACGGCCCGGACGCCCTCAGCGTGCGTCGCCTCGGCACCGCGCTCGGCTGCGACCCGAGCGCCGTCTACCGGTACTTCCACAACACCGACGACCTGCTGCTCGCCGTCGGCGACCGGATCATCGGCGAGGCCATGGCGGGTTTCGAGCCGGGCGACGACTGGCTCGCCGGGCTGCGCGAGATGGCGTATCGCGTCCATCGCGGCTACCGGCGCCATCCCCGGATCGCGGCCATGGCGGCCTACCGGGTGACCCGGCGCGCGCACGAGTTCCGGGCCGTGGACATCGGCATCGGGCTGATGCGACGGGCCGGCTTCGACAAGGCCACGGCGGTACGGCACTACGCCGCGTTCATCGACACCGTGCTGGGCCACGCGGCCCTGGACGCCGCGCATCTGGCGCTCACCCCGGAGCGGCGGCTGGCGGACGACCAGGCGTGGAGCGACATCTATCCGGCGCTGCCCGCCGACACGCACCCCCAACTGGCGGCCGTGCGCGAGGAGTTGCCGCTCATGGCGGCGAGCTCGTTCGACGTCGCGCTGGAACTGCTCCTGTCGGCACTGGCCGCGGCGGCGCAGGTGCGGGCACCTGCACCGGCACCGGCACAGCCAGGGGCTGCGACGTAAGGACGTAGGAAGTCGCGCCGATCCCGGGCCCTGCACGCCGCGATCGAGGCGGGCGAGGTCGTGGACGTGAACACCGATCCGCCGGACCTCGTGCGACCGGTCTGACGTCCGCGGGCAGGCCGGGCCCCTTGGACGCTCAAGTCCCGGACAACCGTGAGCAGGTCAGGCCCCGGAGCCCTTCGGCCGCTCGTCCACGATGCGCTTGATCTTCCCCACCGAGCGCTCCAGCGTCTCGGGTTCGACGATCTCGACGCCGACCGAGACGCCGATGCCGTCCTTCACGGCCGCGCCGATCGCACGTACCGCCTCCGCGCGCTGCTCGGGAGTCGCACCGGCCCGTGCCTCGGCCCGCACCGTCAGTGCGTCCAGGCGGCCCTCGCGGGTCAGGTGCAGCTGGAAGTGCGGGGCGACGCCCGGCGTGCGCAGCACGATCTCCTCGATCTGGGTGGGGAAGAGGTTCACCCCGCGCAGGATCACCATGTCGTCGCTGCGCCCGGTGACCTTCTCCATCCGCCGGAACGCGGGCCGCGCCGTCCCCGGCAGGAGCCGCGTCAAATCCCGTGTCCGGTAACGGATCACGGGCATGGCCTCCTTGGTGAGCGAGGTGAAGACCAGCTCCCCGCGCTCCCCGTCCGGCAGCACCTCGCCGGTGAACGGGTCGACGACCTCCGGGTAGAAGTGGTCCTCCCAGATGTGCAGCCCGTCCTTGGTCTCCACGCACTCCTGCGCGACGCCCGGGCCGATCACCTCGGACAGGCCGTATATGTCGACGGCGTCGATCGCGAAGCGCTCCTCGATCTCGCGCCGCATCTGCTCCGTCCACGGCTCCGCACCGAAGATCCCCACCTTGAGGGAGGTGGAGCGCGGATCGATGCCCTGGCGCTCGAATTCGTCGAGGAGCGTGAGCATGTAGGAGGGCGTCACCATGATGATCTCGGGCCGGAAGTCCTGGATGAGCTGGACCTGCCGCGCAGTCATCCCGCCGGACGCCGGCACGACCGTACAGCCGAGACGCTCGGCCCCGTAGTGGGCGCCGAGGCCGCCGGTGAACAACCCGTAGCCGTACGCCACATGAAGGATCTGCCCGGCCCGGCCGCCGGCCGCACGGATCGAGCGGGCCACCACGTCGGCCCACATGTCCAGGTCGTGTTCGGTGTAGCCGACCACCGTGGGCCGTCCCGTCGTGCCGCTCGACGCATGGATGCGGCGCACCTGGTCCCGCTCCACGGCGAACATCCCGAACGGATAGTTGTCCCGCAGGTCGGCCTTCGTCGTGAACGGGAAGCGCGCCAGGTCCGCGAGCGTGCGGCAGTCGTCCGGCCGCAGGCCCGCCTTGTCGAAGGAGTCCCGGTAGAACGGCACGTTGTCGTACGCGTGGCGCAAGGTCGCCCGCAGTCGCTCCAGCTGCAACTCCGCGAGCTCCTCGCGGTCGAGGCGCTCCGCCGCGTCCAGCATGCGTTCCATGGGAAAGTCTCCGCCCGCCCGACGCCCAAAACGGGCGACCGATCATTCGGTTGAGGTGTTGGGCATCAGTAATTCAGGGGGCATCGCCCGACGTCAAGGCATGTGCACCAATTGATCGGCCCGCCGCTTCCCGCTGTCGGCGAAAGCCGTTGCCCGGCCCGCCGTCCGCCTGTGAGGATCGACGCATGCCTACCTTCCGTGCCCCCGACGGCACCGAGCTCGCCTACCACCTGCGGGGCACGGGCGAGCCGCTGATCTGCCTGCCCGGCGGGCCGATGGCCGCCTCCGCGTACCTGGGTGACCTGGGCGGGCTCTCCGCGCACCGGCAGCTGGTCCTGCTCGATCCGCGCGGCACCGGCGACTCCGCGGTGCCGGACGACCCGTCGACGTACCGCTGCGACCGTCAGACGGACGATGTGGAGGCGCTGCGCGCACACCTCGGCCTGGAACGGATCGATCTGCTCGGTCACTCCGCCGGAGGGAGCCTCGCCCTCCTGTACGCGGCGGCGCACCCGGAGCGACTGCGCTCGCTCGTCCTGCTCACGCCGGGCCTGCGGGCCGTCGGCATCAGGCCGGACGAGGAGGAGTGGGAGCGGACGGTGGGGCTGTTCGCGGACGAGCCCTGGTACGCGGAGACCCGCGCGGCCATCGCGGAGTTCGGCCCCGGTACGCCGCTCGAAAAGATCCTCCAGGTGGTCGCACCGCTGTCGTACTCCCGATGGGACGCGGCCGCCCGGGCGCACAACGACGCCACGACGCGCAACTGGGAGGCGGCAGGCGGCTATTACGCGGGGGAACTCCCGGACCCGGCCGCGGTCCGCGCCGCGCTCGCGACGCTCGCCGCACCCGTCCTGGTCGTCGCGGGCGACCACGACAGCGGTGTGACCCCGGGCAGCGCCGCCGCGCTGGCGGAGCTCTTCCCGCGCGCCGAGCTCGCCGTGCAGGCGGGCGCCGCCCACCACCCGTGGCTGGACGACCCGGGCGCGTTCACCCGCACGATCGCCGCGTTCCTCGCCCCCGACGTGGACACCGTGACGGTCGACGGCACCCGCCTCGCGTACCGCACCTGGGGCGAGCCGGACGCGCCTCCCGTCGTCCTGCTGCACGGCCGCTGCGGTTCGAGCCTCGACTGGGCGGAGCTGGCCCCCGAACTCGCCGAGACCCGCCGCGTCTACGCGGTCGACCTCGCCGGACACGGACTGAGCGACTGGCACCCGCACAACGCGCACAACCTCCACGACCCGCACAACGAGCCCAGCGCGCCCGGCCGTTACTCCCTGGCCGGCTACCGCGACCAGCTGGCCGGGTTCCTGCGCGCCCTCGGCCTCGAAGGCGCCACGGTCATCGGCCACTCCATGGGCGGCGCCGCGGCCTGGCTGCTCGCCGGCCAGGAACCGGACCTGATCGGCCGCCTGGTCCTGGAGGAGGCCCCGCCGCTGTTCCCGCTCGACCCGCCGCGCCCGCCCGCCGAACGCACCGACGAGGAGCTCGACTTCGACTGGCCGGTGATCGACGGCATCAACGCGGACCTGAACGCCCCGGACCCCGGCTGGCACGCACTGCTCCCGCAGATCGCCGCGCCCACGCTGCTCGTCGGGGGCGGACCCGGCGGCCCCTTCGACCAGGACCAGATCGCCTGGATGGCCACACGCATCCCGAACGCCCGGCTCGCCACCATCGAGGCGGGGCACCTCGTGCACCAGAGCAGGCCCGTCGAATTCCTGGCCGCGGTGGAGGAGTTCGGCCTCTGAGGTCCCAGTGGTCCCGGCCGCCACAAGTTCGGCGGCGAGCGGGGTGAAGTGCCCCTCGTCTCCCTACAGTTGGTGTGCCGTACAGGGACGGGGACGAGGGGGGCTCGCCATGGACTCTGCGGAAGAACCGGAACAGCGCGCGCCGGGGGAGCCGACGCTTCCCTTCTGGGTGTCGTACGACGAAGCGAGCGAAAAGGAATCCGGCGACTCGATGGGCCTCTTCGGCGACAGCGGAGAAGCGGCGCTGCGACAGGTGCCGCTGGGCCCGCTGCGCAAGAACCTGACGGAGGCGGTGGACGCGCTGCAACAGCTGTTCGCCGATGTCGCGGCGCGCGACGGGGCCCTTCCGCTGCGGGAGGCCCAGCTGTCGTTCCAGGTGACCGCCGGCGGCGGGGTGCAGTTCATTGGCACCGCGGCGCAGATGGCGGGCAGCCGCGGCATCGTCCTCGTCTTCAGGCAGTGACCGGGCGCCTGCCATGGGGCTGTACCGGGCCCTGCTGATCGGGGCCAGCGACTACGAGATGAGAGGCGTCCAGCCTCTTGGGTTCATTCCCGGCGACCTGGCGCGCCTGGGCTCCATCCTGCGGACGCACGGCTTCCACGATGTGCAGGTGCTGGCCGCGCGAGAGGGCGGCAGGCAGGTCTCGGCCAACTACATCAACGGCGGCGTCATCGGATTCCTCCGCCGGGCCCGCCGCGGCGACACCCTGTTCATCCTCCTGAGCGGACACGGCGTGCACGCCAGGGGCCAGGACTACCTCGTGCCCGAGGACATCGACGAGGACGTCCACCCCTTCGAGTCGGGCTGCGTGCCGATCGACTGGCGGCGCCACCTCGACGAGACACCCGCCGAGCACGTCGTCTTCCTGATCGACGCCTGCCGGGAGGGAATCGACCAGGACTCGATGGGCGTGAGCGGGGTCAGGGAGTGGGGCCGGCAGAAGATCGGCGCTGCGCTGCGCCGCAAAGTGGCCTATCTGTACGCCTGTTCACCGGCGCAGCTGTCGCTGTTCGTACGCGGCGAGGAGCAGGTGCGCGACGGCCTCGATCACGGCACGCTGCCCGGTGAGTCCTTCAGCCTCTTCTCTCGGTCGGTGTCGGATGTCGTCGCCTCCCGGACCGGGGGTGAGCCGCTGGCCCTGGACGAGTTCGTCGAGGCGGTGCAGAACCGGGTGACGGAACTGCACCGGGCGTACCGCAAGAAGGGGCGGGCACAGCTGCTGCGGGTCGTCACGGACATTCCGGCTGACGGGTTCTTCTTCCTGCCCGGGGTGGAGGGGCCTGCCGTCGCGGCTCCGCGACCGCCCGAGGCTTCGCCGGTGGTGGCGCCGGACGACACGGACACCGTCGTACGTGACGGCGCGGCGATGAGTCTACTGGCGGAGCCCGGACCGTCACTGGCGGAGCCCGGCCCATCCCTGGAGGAAGCCGGCGCACCGCCATGGGGGCTCGGCCCGCCGCCGGCGATGGCGCAGACCGTTCGGTCGGCTCCACCGCCGCCGCGGGACGCATCTGCTCCCGATGAGGTGGCGCCCGGACAGCCGCCCAAAACCGGGCGCCGCCGGTGGGTCAGGCGTGCTCTCATCGCCGTGGCCGTCCTGTTGGTCGTGCTGCCCCCGGCCGGGTTGTTCACCGCCTATCAGGTGACCCGGGACCAGTACTTCGTGGGTTCCCACGACCGGCACATCGCCATCTATCGAGGCGTGCATGAGAAGGTCCTCTGGATCAGCTACTGGAAGCTGGAGAGGGACCACCCGGAGATCGAGCTCAAGTACCTCAACTCATACCAGCGTGAGTATGTCGAGGAGGCGCACACCGTCGGCAGCGTCGCCCAGGCCCAGATCACCGTGGACAGCTATGCCGTGCAGGTGTCCACGTGCAAGAAGATCGAGGCCGCAGGGATCGAGAACGCCAACCTCTCGAAGGAGGAGAAGGAGTTGGCGTACGAGTGCCCCTAGGGCCTGTCCGGCGGATCTTCGCGGGCCCACGACGCCTGGCACGCGCCCCCAGCCTCCGGCCGGGGGTGCCCCCGCTCGCCGCACGCCCGAATCACCCAAGTACGTCCAGTACGAGGGCGATCCGGGCGCACGCCGAGAGCACGCACCAGACGCCGCGGGCTCTTCCGCGAAGATCCGCCGGACACGCCCTAGCGAAAACCGACCGACGTTGGCCTGCCCGCCACAGCGACCCGCCTCACCCCACCGCATCCGCCTCCGCGGCGACCGCCTTCGCCCACCGATAGTCCGCCTTGCCGCTGGGCGACCGCTGGATCTCCTCCGCGATCACCAGCTGCCGGGGAATCTTGTACCCGGCGACATGCGTCCGGCAGTGCGCCTGAATGTCGTCGAGGGACAGCGGGTCGGACCCGGCCCGCAGCTGCACCACCGCCGCCACGTGGTTGCCCCACTTGGCGTCCGGCACCCCGGCCACCAGTGCGTCGTACACGTCCGGATGCGACTTGAGCGCCTGCTCGACCTCCTCCGGATAGACCTTCTCGCCCCCGGTGTTGATGCACTGCGAGCCCCGCCCGAGCACGGTGACGATGCCGGCCTCGTCCACTGTCGCCATGTCGCCGAGCAGCACCCAGCGTTCGGTGCCCTTCTGGAAGAAGGTCTCCGCGGTTTTCACCGGGTCGTTGTAGTAGCCGAGCGGCACGTGTCCGCGCTGGGCGAGCCGGCCCACCTCGCCGACCGGTACCGGGTCGTTCGTCACCGGGTCGACGACCTGGGTGACGTCGTTGACCTCGAGCCGGAAGCCCTTCTCCGGGCCCGAGTCGTTCGTCGCCCGGCCGTTGGAACCGGACTCGGAGGAACCGAAGTTGTTGAGGAGGAGCACGTTCGGCACGAGTGACTGGAGTTCGGCGCGCACCGACTCCGACATGATCGCCCCGGACGAGGAGATGCTGAAGAGCGACGACATGTCGGCGCCCTTGCAGGGGCCGTTGAGGGCGTCGATGAGCGGCCGCAGCATCGCGTCGCCGACCAGCGAGACGCTGTTGACCTTCTCCTTGGCGATCGTACGAAGGACTTCCTCGGGCGCGTACTTGCGGTGGATGACGACCCGGGCGCCGTAGTCGAAGGCCACGAACGAGGTCAGCGTCGAGGTGCCGTGCATCAGCGGGGGAGTGGGGAAGAAGGTCAGCCCCGGCCCGCTCGCCGCGACCTTCTCGGCCAGCTCCTCGGGCCGCTTGACCGGATCGCCGGCCGGATCGCCGCCGAACAGCCCCGCGAAGAACAGGTCCTCCGCGCGCCACATCACACCCTTGGGCATGCCGGTGGTGCCACCGGTGTAGATGATGAACAGGTCGTCGGGCGAGCGCGGCGGGAAGCCCCGCCCGGGCGAACCGGCCGCCTCGGCATCGGTGAAGGCGACTACGTCGAGCGCGGGCGCGCCCTCGGGCGGAGTCCCCACCCGCACGAGGTGCCGCAGCTTCTCCGTCTGCGGCTGCGCGGCCGCGACCCGCTCGGTGAACTCCGCGTCGAAGACGAGGGCCGCGAGGTCCGCGTCCTTGTAGAGGTAGATCAACTCTTCCTCTACGTACCGGTAGTTGACGTTCACCGGCACGAGCCGGGCCTTCAGGCAGGCGAGCACCGTCTGCAGGTACTCGACGCCGTTGTAGAGGTGCAGGCCCAGGTGCTCACCGGGCTTCAGCCCGCTGTCGATCAGGTGATGGGCGATCCGGTTGGCCGCCGTGTCGAGCTCGGAGTAGGTCAGGCGGCGCTCCGCCCCTGTCCCGGGGTGGTCCACGTACACGAGCGCCTCGCGGTCCCCGACCACGTCGACGACCGACTCGAACAGGTCGGCAAGGTTGTACTCCACCGCTCCTCCAGACCGCGCGCAGCTATGGGCTCGGCGGTCATTAGAGCGTCGCCGGGCGGAATGCGGAAGAGGTCCCGGCCAAGAAAACTGACTGAGTGTCAGAAAACTATTGAACTGGACCCCCACCTACTGCAACCTGTTCTAGGTCTTGAGACGGGAGGACGGCAATGGGTGGGACGGAACACCTTTCTGTGCAGCGCGAAGGCGCCACACTGATACTCACTTTGAACAGGCCGGAGGCGAAGAACGCGCTCTCGCTGCCGCTGCTGGTCGGGCTGTACGACGGGTGGCTGGAGGCCGACGAGGACGACACGATCCGATCGGTCGTGCTGACCGGTGCGGGCGGCGACTTCTGCGCGGGCATGGACCTCAAGGCCCTCGCGGGCAAGGGGATGGGCGGCGAGCAGTACCGGGACCGCATGAAGGCCGACCCCGATCTGCACTGGAAGGCGATGCTCCGCCACCACCGCCCCCGCAAACCGGTGATCGCCGCCGTCGAGGGCTACTGCGTGGCAGGCGGCACCGAGATCCTGCAGGGCACCGACATCCGGGTGGCTGGTGATACCGCGACGTTCGGCCTTTCCGAGGTCAAGCGCGCCCTGTTCCCGATCGGCGGCTCGACCGTTCGGCTGCAGCGGCAGATTCCGCGTACCCACGCCCTGGAGATGCTGCTCACCGGCCGCCACTACTCCGCCGCCGAGGCCCTCGCCATCGGCCTGATCGGCAGCGTGGTACCGCAGGGCAAGGCCCTTGAGCGGGCCCTGGAGATCGCCGAACAGGTCAACGCCTGCGGCCCGCTCGCCGTCGAGGCGGTCAAGGCCTCGGTGTACGAGACCGCAGAGATGACCGAGACCGACGGCCTCAAGTCCGAGCTGGAGCGCGGCTGGCCGATCTTCGCCACCGAGGACGCCAAGGAAGGCCCGAAGGCCTTCGCCGAGAAGCGCCCCGCCGTCTTCAAGCGGGCCTGACCCCAGGACCGGATCCGGCCTCGCTCAGGTCGCCTGAACGCCTGAACCCCAAGGAGTCGCGAAGTGCCCGAAGTACTCAAAGCACCGCTCGTCGTCGAATTCCCCTTCACCCGTTCCCTCGGCCCGGTGCAGAGCGCCTTCCTCACCGGCCTGCGCGAGCAGACCGTGCTCGGCGTGAAGACCAGCGAGGGCAAGATCCTCGTACCGCCCGTCGAGTACGACCCGGTCACCGCCGAGGAGATACGCGACCTCGTGCAGGTCGACGCCACCGGCACGGTCACCACCTGGGCCTGGAACCCGGAGCCCCGCCGCGGCCAGCCCCTGGACACCGCGTTCGCCTGGGTCCTGGTCAAGCTGGACGGCGCCGACACCGCCCTGCTGCACGCCCTGGACGCCCCCGGCCCCGACGCCGTGCACAGCGGCATGCGGGTCCGCGTCCGCTGGGCCGCCGAGCGCACCGGCGCCATCACCGACATCGCCTGCTTCGAGCCGTACGAGGGTGACGCGTCCGGCACCGAACCCGCCGCCCACGACGGCCAGTTCGACGACGCGGTCAGCGGCATCGTCGCCCGGGCCCGGCTCGACTACACCTACTCGCCGGGCCGCGCCCAGACCGCGTACATCAACGCCCTCGCCGACCGCAAGGCCGTCGGCGAACGCTGCCCGAACTGCTCCAAGGTGTACGTTCCGCCCCGCGGCGCCTGCCCCACCTGCGGCGTCGCCACCGCCGAGCGCGTCGAGGTCGGCCCGGCCGGCACCGTCACCACGTTCTGCATCGTGAACGTCAAGGCCAAGAACCTCGACATCGAACTTCCCTATGTCTACGGCCACATCGCGCTCGACGGCGCCGACCTCGCGCTGCACGGCCGCATCGCCGGCATCCCGTACGACCAGGTCCGCATGGGCCTGAGGGTCGAGCCGGTGTGGACCGAGGGCGGGCGCTACCCCGACCACTACCGGCCCACCGGCGAACCGGACGCCGACTACGACACGTACAAGGAGCTGGTGTAGATGCGAGAGGTAGCGATCGTCGCCTTCGCGCAGAGCGACCACGTGCGCACCTCGGACGAGCAGTCCGAGGTCGAGATGGTCATGCCCGTCCTGCACCAGGTGCTCGAACAGACCGGCCTGAAGACCAGCGACATCGGTTTCACCTGCTCCGGCTCCTCCGACTACCTCGCGGGCCGCGCCTTCTCCTTCACCATGACCCTCGACGGGGTGGGCGCCTGGCCGCCGATCTCCGAGTCGCACGTCGAGATGGACGGCGCCTGGGCGATGTACGAGGCCTGGGTGAAGCTCCTGACCGGCGAGGTGGACACCGCACTCGTCTACTCGTACGGCAAGTCCTCGCCCGGCTCGGTGCGCGACGTCCTCACCCGCCAGCTCGACCCCTACTACGTCGCCCCGCTGTGGCCGGACGCGGTCGCCCTGGCCGCGCTGCAGGCACAGGCCCTGATCGACGCGGGCGAGACCGACGAACCCGCGCTCGCCGGGATCGCGGCCCGCAGTCGCGAGTCGGCGAGCACCAACTCCCATGCCCAGCTGACGGGTTCGGTGCCGCAGGGCGACTACCTGGTGCAGCCGCTGCGCAAGGGCGACTGCCCGCCCGTCAGCGACGGCGCCGTCGCGGTGATCCTGGCCGCCGGGGACAAGGCGCGCGAACTGTGCGAGCGGCCCGCCTGGATCCGCGGCATGGACCACCGCATCGAGGCGCACAGCCTCGGCGTGCGCGACCTCACCGACTCGCCCTCCACCCGGCTCGCCGCCGAGCGTGCCGGAGTCTTCGAACGCCCGGTGGACACCGCCGAGTTGCACGCCCCGTTCACCTCCCAGGAGGTCGTCCTGCGCAAGGCGCTGGGGCTCGGCGACGACGTCACCCTGAACCCGTCGGGCGGGGCGCTCGCCGCCAACCCCGTCATGGCCGCGGGCCTGCTGCGCATCGGCGAGGCCGCCGCCCGTATCCACCGCGGCGAGTCGGACCGAGCCGTCGCCCACGCCACGTCCGGGCCCTGCCTGCAGCAGAACCTGGTGGCCGTCCTCGAAGGAGAGGCCCGATGAGCAGCACGGTGAGCGGCAAGGTCAACAAGGAGCCCGTGGCCGTCGTGGGCATCGGGCAGACCAAACACGTCGCGGCCCGCAAGGATGTCTCCCTCGCCGGACTGGTCCGCGAGGCGGCCAAACGGGCCCTGGACGACGCCCAGTTGACCTGGGCCGACATCGACGCGGTGGTCATCGGCAAGGCGCCCGACTTCTTCGAGGGCGTCATGATGCCGGAGCTGTACCTGGCCGACGCCCTCGGCGCGGTCGGCAAGCCCATGCTCCGGGTGCACACCGCGGGCTCGGTCGGCGGCTCCACGACGCTCGTCGCCTCCAACCTGGTCGCCTCCCGCGTCCACAAGACGGTACTCACCCTCGCCTTCGAGAAGCAGTCCGAGTCCAACGCCATGTGGGGCCTGTCCCTGCCCGTCCCCTTCCAGCAGCCGCTGCTCGCCGGCGCGGGCGGCTTCTTCGCCCCCCACGTACGCGCGTACATGCGGCGCACCGGCGCACCCGACCACATCGGCTCCCTCGTCGCGTACAAGGACCGCCGCAACGCGCTGAAGAACCCGTACGCGCATCTGCACGAGAAGGACATCACCCTGGAGAAGGTGCAGTCCTCGCCGATGCTGTGGGACCCGGTGCGCTATTCCGAGACCTGCCCGTCCTCCGACGGGGCCTGCGCGATGATCCTCACCGACCGTGCGGGCGCGGCCCGTTCACCGCACCCGCCGGCCTGGATGCACGGCGGCGCGATGCGCTCCGAGCCCACCATGTTCGCGGGCAAGGACTCCGTGTCGCCGCAGGCCGGCAAGGACTGCGCGGCCGACGTCTACCGGCAGGCCGGCATCAAAGACCCGCGCCGCGAGATCGACGCCGTCGAGATGTACGTCCCCTTCTCCTGGTACGAGCCGATGTGGCTGGAGAACCTCGGCTTCGCCGCCGAGGGCGAGGGCTGGAAACTCACCGAATCGGGTGTCACCGAGCTCGACGGTGACCTTCCCGTCAACGCGTCGGGCGGCGTCCTCTCCACCAATCCCATCGGCGCCTCCGGCATGATCCGCTTCGCCGAGGCCGCACTCCAAGTGCGCGGCCAGGCCGGGGAGCACCAGGTCGAGGGCGCCCGCAAGGCGCTCGGCCACGCCTATGGCGGCGGTTCGCAGTTCTTCGCGATGTGGCTGGTCGGCTCCGAGCCGCCGACGAGCTGACGCGGTACGTCGCCGGCGGGCCGCGGAGGGTGACTCCGCGGCCTGTCCGGCGTCGTCGGCGATCGCTAGTCTGGCCACGGACGACGACCCGGGAGGAGCACGGACGTGGCCGAGACCACCACCCAACAGCACCCGCTTGCAGGCTGGGACAAGCCGGAACTGGATCTGAGCAGCGCGGACTGGCAGTCGGGGAGCCAGGGCCTCGGCGATGTGCAGATCGCCTTCGTAGAGGGCTTCATCGCCCTGCGCAACGGCGGCCGGCCGGAGAACCCGTCGCTCATCTTCACCCCGGCCGAGTGGCGCGCCTTCGTGCTCGGCGCGCGGGACGGGGAGTTCGACCTGACCTGACGAGGTCGGTCCGACGGGCTCGGTCTGTTGCGGTCGGCCCGACGAGGCCGGCCGGATGGACCTTCGTCCATGGCGATCCCATGACCTTCGACTCTGACCTCGGGCCCCGGCCTGCGCCAGGCTGAGGCCCGAGCACAGAGTCGATCATGTCGTGCTTCGCCGCGACGGTGCGGGCGGGGCGCCGGAGACGAGGAAGCCATGAGCACCCCGCAGGTCGTCGCAGCCGTGGACGGTTCGCCGGACAGCGCCCGGGCCCTGGAATGGGCCGTCGCCGAGGCGCGGCTACGGGGGACCGGCCTGCGCATCGTGCATGTCTGGCCGTACGCCGCCGCCGAACGCCCCGGCTTGTCCGGTCCCGGCGATGTTCCGCGCCCGCCCTCCGCCGTGGGCGATCCGGTCCTGGACCGCATCCGCTCGGCCTTCGCGGGCCGCCCCGATCTGCCGCCGGTGCAGTACCTCACCGTGGAAGGCACTCCCGAGCAGACCCTGCCCCAACTCGGCGTCGGCGCCCAGCTGTTGGTGCTCGGCTCGCGCGGCCGCGGCGGCTTCGCCAGCCTGCTGCTCGGCTCCAACGGCCTGGTCTGCGCCCGTGAATCGGCCTGTCCGGTGGTGGTCGTGCCCCGGCCGGGGCGCCCGAGGCAGGAGCCGTTGGCGCTCGCGGTGCCGCGGCCGAGCGTGGTGCTCGGCCTGCCCGCACCCTCGTACGACACGAGCACCGTCTCCTTCGCCTTCGAGGAGGCCGCCCGGCGCGGCGCCCGCCTGGAGGTGATCTGCGCCTACCCGTGGACGCGGCCCCAGTTCGTGCCGTACGGCGAGTTCGCCCCGACCGCCACCGACGAGCGGGAGGTGTCGGCCGAGTACGCCCGGCTCGCCCGCGCCCAACTCGCCGACCACCAAAGGCGCCACCCCGGGGTGCGGGTCGATCTGTGCATCGCCCCGGGTGACGCGGCCGGCCACCTGGTCGCCGCCTCCCGCGCAGCCGACCTGATCGTCGTGGGCCGCCATCGCAGGCGCATGCCGGCGGGGCGCCTGCTCGGCTCGGTCACCAATGCGGTGCTGCTGCACGCGGGGTGCCCGGTGGCGGTGGTGCCGACGGAGCCGGAGATCGTACCGGCGGAGGTGGGGGCGGCGGCGTAGGGACCGTCGGCGGGTGCCGCTCGGGGGCGGCGGATTCCATTGGGGCCCGGTGAACCGGCCGGGTCGGAGAGCGGACCGGGTCGGAGAGGGGGCCGGGTCGAGGAGCAGGCCGGGGCCCAAGACCGTCAACTCAGGACAAGCAGCACCGCCAACGCCACGAGCAGCGAATCGATCCGGTCGAGCAGGCCGCCCGAGCCGGGTATCCAGCCACCCGCGTCCTTCGCCCGCACCCCCCTCTTGACCATGGATTCGAGCAGGTCGCCCGCCGGTCCGCCGACCGCCACCGCGACGGCCATCGGCCAGCTCAGCGCGGACAGCGCGGCGAGCACGCCGAGGCCGGCCGCGGCCCCGGCCAGCGTGCCGCTCCACCGCTTGGCCGGTGACAGCGGGGAGAGGCGGGGTCCGCCGAGGCGTTGTCCGGTGAAGTACGCCACGATGTCGGCGATCGACACCGCCACGAACAGGGCGAGCCCGACCGCCCCGAGCGGCACCAGCGCGGCCAGCACACTCAGCCAGGCCAGACCGAGCAGCCCGGCGCCGAGCCGGCGCAGCCCGTGCTCGGCGTCGCCGGCCAGGAGCGGCACCGCCGCCACCGCGAGCGCCCCGGCCGCGAGGGCCCGGAACACCTCGCCGGGCGCCAGCCAAGCGGTCGCCACCACGCCGAGCACGGCCGCGGCAAGGACCGCCCGGTCGGCCCGGGCGAGGCGCAACAGCCCGCCGAACTCCAGCACTCCGATCACCGCGACCACGGCCGCGACGGCCGCGGCGCCCGCGCTGCCCAGCCAGAACGCACCGGTCACGAGCGGCACGCCGAGCGCCCAGGCGCACCAACGGACCATCAGCTCACGACGCCGGGACGCCACCACCGCGACGCCGCCGACGGCCAGCGCCCCACCGAGGCAGGGCGCCAGCGAGGCCACAGTGATCATCGGGCGGAGCCGACGGCGGGAACGGCGGAAGGTGACGCGGCGGGCGGACCCGGTCGCAGCACCTTCAAGGCGGCCCGGCACGCGGCCACGATGCGCGCGTTCCCGGCGGTGTTCTTGACCGCGATCCGCACGGTGCGCCCCTGGTACTCCGGCGACAGCGGCGACAGGTCGCGCAGGTACACGTCGTGGCGGCGGCACTCGGCCACCAGTCGCGCGGCACTCGGCCCGGCGGACGGCAGGGTCACGGACAGGAAGTTCGCCACCGACTCCTCGATCAACAGGGAGTCGTCCAACTCGGCCAGCTTGGCGGCCAGTTGCTTGCGCAGTGTGTGCGTACGTTGCCAGCACTCGCGGTAGTACGCCGGGTCGCGCAACGCCGCCACGGCCGCGAGTTGCGACGGGAGGCTGACCGGCCAGGGCGGCGTCCAGCGGCGCAGCTGCGCGGCGACGGCCGGCTCGGCCACCAGGTACGCGGCCCGCATGCCGGAGAGTGCGTACATCTTGGACAGCGAGCTGCACACCACCACCCGCGGATCCGTCGCGGCCAGGTCGGCGAGCGATTCGTCCAGGTCGGCATAGCCCAGATAGGCCTCGTCGATCCACCAGCGGGTGCCGGCCGGAGCACCGGCGATCACCGCGCGCAGCTCCGCGGCCGGCGCGTGCCGCCCGGTCGGATTGTTCGGGTTGACCACGACCACGAGGTCGTACCGCCCGGACGCGACGGCGGCGGACAGCCGGGCCGGATCGATGCGCCAGCCGTCCTCGCGGCGCAGCCGGAACCGGTCCACCCGGCAGCCGATCACCCGCTCGGTGACATGGGCGTACTCGCCGTACCCGGGGTCCATCAGGAGCACTCGGCTCTCCGGGGTCAGCCACTGCCCGAACGCCCGGAAGATCAAGTCGGAGGAGCCGGCACCGACCGCGAGCGTCTCCGCGGGCAGCGAGCGGGTCGCGGCGATCTCCGCGATCAGGCCCTCGGCGCCGGTCGGCGGCGACGTCCGTGCGGCCCAGCCCGGGTCCTGGGTGAGGGCTGCCCGCACGCCGGGGGCGGGTGGGAACCAGGCGTCCAACACATCGGCGGCGACGATCTGTTCACGCCGTTCCAGGCTGCGGAAGTCCGTGCCGATCGCCGTGAAGAAGGCACCGCCGTGCTCGCAGCCGTCCGGACGGGGCGCGAACGCCATATCGAGGCGCCAGTCGACGGTGGAGCGCAGGCGCTCCAGCGTGGTGCCGTACCGGTCCATCGCGTTCTTCGTCAGCTCGGCCACGTCCGCGGTCAGCACCTCGAAGGTGACGGCGCCGCTGTGCACGGTGCGCCCGATGGGGCGCAGGCCGACCGCCAGATACATGGCGAGCAGTTCGGTGCGCCCCATCGCCACCACCCGGCGGCCGCCCCGGGAGGCGATCCAGCGCAGGGCCGCGTGCATCAGCAGGGGTGCCACGGCGGTGGCCCGCCAGCGCGGCTCGACGGTCAGGATGCGCACTTCGAACAGATCGGCCTCGGCGAGCAGCGGCAGCTCGTCTCGGGTCAGGTACTTGTCCAGGCCGTAGCGCCCCACCCAGGGCGGCGTCAGGCTGACGAAGCCCATGCGGTCCGCTCCGCGCGCCGCAACGAGGTAGACGTTGTCACCGTCGAGCCCGTCGCGCAGCCGCCCGGCGGGGTCGGGCGCGTGCTGGCCCAACTCCTCGGCGTACACCCGGTGGCGCAGTTCGTGGATCCAGTCCAGATCGTCCGGGGTGGCAGTGCGCAGCTGCAGGTCAGGGCTCATCGGTTCCTCTTTCGACGCGGGGCCCCATCGTCGGGAACGAGGACCGGCCGCGTCAGGGACATGCGACGCAATCACCCTGAGTACCTGTACTCAGGCTCAGTTGTCCTAATCGCGCTAGGGCGGCTCACGCACGGGTGCCCCTGGGGGTGACGCGCAGGGCGATCAGCCCTCCGGCCGCGCTCAGCGCAGCACCACACACCCGCGCCGCGCCAGGGCATCCAGTACGGGGCCGCAGGATCCCGCGAGGTCGTTCCAGCGCAGATCCAGCTTCTCCAGGGAGGGCAGCTCCGCCACCCAACCGGGCACCTCGCGCAGCCGGTTGGAGCGCAGGTCGATCCGGCGCAGCAGCGGCAGCCCGCGCAGCGGCTCGGGCAGGGACGCGAAGCGGTTGTCGCGCAGTTCGGCCTCGCGCAGCTCGTGCAGCTGCCGTACGGAGTCGGGCAGCGCGGTCAACTGATTGCCGCGCAGCCACAGTTCACGCAGTGCGCCGAGACCGCCGACGGAATCGGGCAGGGCTGTCAGCAGGTTGTGCTGTGCCCGCAGCTCCACCAGCCCGGCCATCTCGCCGAGCGACGCGGGCAGCGCGGTGAGCCGGTTCTCGCCGACGTTGAGGTAGGCGAGTCGCGTCAGGCGACCCAACTCGGCGGGGAGCACGGACATTTGGTTGTCGTGGAGGTAGAGGAAGCCGGACAGGCCCGTGAGCGCGCAGAGCTCGTCCGGGATCCGGGTGAGGCGGTTGTGACCCAGGTCGAGCATGCGCAGCCGGGTCATCGTGGCGATGCGGGCGGGCAGCTCGGTGAGCGCGTTGTCGGCGAGCTGCAGCACCTCGGCCCCGGGATGTGCCCACACGGAGTCGGGGACGGCGGTCAGTCCGGCGCGCCAATGGTCCAGGGTGGTCACGGCCACGGCAGCTGCCTCCAAAGGTCCGGGGTCGTCACGGCCACAGCAGTTGCCTCCAAGGGTCCAGGGTCGTCACGGCCACGGCAGCTGCCTCCGGTGGTCCGGCGCGGTCACGGCCACAGCAGTTGCTTCCGCCACTCGCCGTCCGCGCCGGCCAGATAGCGCAGCCGGGTGTGTCTGCGCTCCTTGTCGCCCTGCCAGAACTCCACCGACTCGGGCCGCACGGTCAGCAACTGCCAGCCGGGCGCCACCAGTTCGGGCTCCTGATCGAGCCGGGCCTGCGCCTCCTTCACGGCGGAGTCCCGCTCGGCGAGGTCGCCCAGGGGCTGCGACTGCCGGCCGAGCAGCGACTCGGCGCGTGCCCCGGCGCCGCGTGCCAGGAAGTCCGCCGCCGCGGCCTCGGCGCTCTCGCGGACGACGGGCCCGCGCACCCGCACCTGCCGGGCGAGCGTGGGCCAGTAGAAGGTGAGCGCCGCATAGGGGCGCTCGGCGAGGTTCTGCCCCTTGACGCTGCCGTCGTTGGACGCGAACTGCCAGCCCTCGGGCCCGACGTCCTTCAGGATCAGCACCCGCGCGGTGGGATTCCCGTCGGCGCCCGCTGTGGACACGGTCATCGCATGCGGCTCGCGCACCCCGGCACGTACGGCATGCGGCAGCCACTCGGCGAACAGCTCGGCCGGGCTGTCGGGAGCCTCTTCGGGGTCGAAGTTCGGGATGTCACCGACGAACACGTCCAGTCCGCGCAGCAGTTGACGCATTTCATCCGCCATGAGGCCCCTCCGTCCGCTAATGGTTGCTGGTGAAGCTATCATTAGTGCCATGCCGGACGCCGACCTGGTCCTCGACCTCGCCCTCACCATCCGCCACGACGGCCACGGCGGTGTCGCCGACGACCTCGCCGCCCCCGAAGGCCTCACGGCCTGGGTGCGCGCCCACCCCGCCGTGCTGCCCGGCGCCGCACGCTTCACGGCCGACGCGGACACCCTCTCGGCGGTACGTGACCTGCGCGCGGCCGTCCGCGCCCTGTTCGCCCGCGCCGTCCGGCCCGGCGACCCCAGCCCCGCCGACGCCGCGCGGCTGCTGCCGGACCAGGAGGCCATCGACCGCCTGAACGCGGCGGCCGCCCTCGTCCCGGTGGTGCCCCGCCTCAACTGGCCCAAGGGCGCGGAACCCGCGGCGGAGCACGCCCCCGCCCCGGGTGGTCCGCCCGCCGAGGAGCTGATCGCCGCGCTCGCCCGAGCCGCGATCACCTTCCTCACCGGCCCCGACCGCACCAAGCTGCGCGCCTGCCACGCGCCGCGCTGCGTCCGGTACTTCCTGAAGGAGCACCCCCGCCAGGAATGGTGCAAGCCGTCCTGCGGCAACCGGGCGCGGGTGGCCCGGCATCACGAGCGACACCGGGCGGGATAGGGCGGGATAGGGCTGGATCGGGGGGCGTGGAGCGGGAGGGGACCCCCATGCACCCAGTCCCTGCTCAGAGCTCAGAGCTCAGAGCTCAGAGACCGTGCCGCCGATCACCCCTCGCGACCTCGCACACCCGCGCCTCGCTCTCCGCCGAGAACGGTCCCGTGCCCGCCCGATGCGAGGCCACCGCCGCGCGGGTCTCCTCGGCGATCAGGTCGGCGTTGATCCGGGCCGCCGCCGTGGCGCCCGCCGCCGCGACGTTGCCCACCTGTGCGGGCAGGTCGGTGACGTTGCCCGCGACCCACACGCCGGGAACGTCGGTTTGGCCGACCTCGTCCGCCGGAATGTGCTCGCCCATCCCCGACGGGTGCTGGACGGGCCGCAGCCCCAGCTGGGCCAGGAAGCCGGCCCGAGCCACCATCCGGGGTGCGACCGCCAGGGCGTCGCGGCCGATCACGGTGCCGTCCGTCAGCCGTACGCCCACCAGCGGGGCACCGATGACTGCCAGGGGCTCCAGCGCCGCCACCTCTCCGGTCACCACGCGGATGCCGCGCGCCGCGAACTGCTCGGCCTGCTCGGCGTCCGGCTGCGGCCCGGTGTGGGTGAAGTACGTGATGTCGTCGCTCCACTGCCGCAGCAGCAGCGCCTGATGGACCGACATCGGGTCGTTGGCGAGTACGCCGATGGCCTGGTCGCGGACTTCCCAGCCGTGGCAGTACGGGCAGTGCAGCACGTCCCTGCCCCACCGCTCGCGCAGCCCCGGCACGTCCGGCAGTTCGTCGACCAGGCCCGTGGTCACCAGCAGCCGCCGGGCCCGCACCGTCCGGCCGTCGGTCAGCTCCACCAGGAGCCGGCTGCCCGCGCGGGTCACCGCGCAGACCTCGCCGGACACCACGTGCCCGCCGTAGCCGCGGACCTCCGCCCGGCCCCGCTCGAGCAGTTCGCCGGGCGGCATCCCCTCGCGGCCGAGCAGCCCGTGCACACCCTCCGCCGGGGCGTTGCGCGGACGGCCCGCGTCGATCACCGCCACCGAACGCCGCGCCCGGGCGAGCATCAGTGCCCCGCTCAGCCCTGCGGCGCCACCGCCGAGGACCACCACGTCGTACTCGCTGTCCAGGGTCACCTTGACCACCTCCGAGTCACGACGATGCCCGCACCCCCGAAATTTCAGCAAGCAATATTGCCGGTATGGCAAACTGCGAGACATGGACAACGACGACCTCGACCAAGCGCTCACCGCGGTCGGACCCCGCCTGCGCGCCCTGCGCCGGCAGCGTGCCGTCACGCTGGCCGAGCTGTCCGAGGCGACCGGGATCTCCGTGAGCACCCTGTCGCGCCTGGAGTCCGGCGACCGCCGCCCCAATCTCGAACTCCTGCTGCCGCTGGCCAAGGCCCACGGCGTCACGCTCGACGAACTCGTCGGCGCCCCGCCCACCGGCGACCCCCGCATCCACCTGCGCCCGGTCGTCCGCCACGGCATGACGATGGTGCCCCTCACCCGCAGGGCCGGCGGCATCCAGGCGTACAAGCTGGTGCTCCCGGGCGGCAGCGCGCGACGGGAGCCGGACCCGAAGACCCACGAGGGGTACGAATGGCTCTATGTCCTCAACGGGCGGCTGCGTGTCGTCCTCGGGGACAAGGACCTGGTGCTGACCCCCGGCGAGGCGGCCGAGTTCGACACCCGGGTGCCGCACTGGTTCGGCGGCGCGGACGCCGAACCGGTCGAATTCCTCAGCCTGTTCGGCTCCCAGGGCGAACGCGCCCACCTGCGCGCCCGGCCCAAGGCGAAGCAGGAATAGAAGCCTCGACGGAAGCCTGGGGAAGGGCAGTTGATGGACAGGGGTGCGGGGGCGCGGACCTACCGATACGTAGGTCCCGCCGACCTGATGGTCACCGTCGGGCCCGGCAGCGAGGGCCGCGTCATCCTCGCGTCGGACGACCTCGATGCATGGGCCGTCGAGCGCGGACCGGCCGAGTTGAGCGAGCCGTTCACTTACGTCGTCGCCCTGGACGGCGGGCTCCGCCTCGCACCGCGCCGCAGCGAGCACGTCGCCTGCGCGGCCGGCGCCCGCGTGCTCGGCGCGGGCGAGATGGGCTTCGGCCGCGCGTCGGGCCGGTGGTCGGTGAGCGAGGTCAGCAATCAGTCCACCGGCTACTGCCCGGACGTCACCTCCTGGCCGGCCGTCGCCCGAGCGCTCGACGGGGCCGGCATCGACCGCCCGGACGGCTTCACCTACGCGGTCGTCTTCCGCCGTTGCGAGCACTGCCAGGAGCACAACATCGTGCGCGAGGACGACTTCGTCTGCGTCTTCTGCGACACCGCCCTGCCCGCGCACTGGAACGTCGACCCGCACGGCGACAGCTGGGCAACGGAGACCCGCACGGCGACAGCTGGGCAACGGCGACGCGCACAGCCGCAGCTGAGCAAGCACGCCCACCGCCCCCGGCCTAGGCTGGCGATCATGACCGGAGAACGCGACCTCGCCCGCCTCCTGAGCGGCATGCGCCCCGAACTCAACCCTGGCCGGTACGTCTTCGTCGCCATCCCCGACGGCCGTATCCCCATCGGCCTCGACCCCGTCGTCACCGTCCAGGAGGCCGAGGGCCGCACCCTGGTGCTGCACCAGCAGGAAGCCGACGCCGCCTCACTCGCGTACGACTACGTGGCCGGCTGGATCACCCTGCGCGTGCACTCCGCCCTCGATGCCGTGGGGCTGACCGCCGCCGTCGCCCAGGCGCTCGCCGAGGAGGGGCTGAGCTGCAACGTCGTCGCGGGCTTCCATCACGACCACCTCTTCGTCCCCTACGACAGCGCCGGCGTCGCCGTGGCGATCCTGCACCGCCTCGCGGAGCGCTCCGCCTGACCTCGACCGGCCCTTCTAGCACGCAGCGGAAAGTGCCGCCGGTACGTTCCGGAAAATCTCCTTCCGACCGTCCCGGGCTCCCTCGCGCGGGCGTACGCTGAGGTGCCTGAAGGCCACGCCGCGCCCCGGCACCCCGCGCCAGGCGCACCACCGTGGCAGGGGGTGTGCCATGGGCCAGCGTGTCACCCGGATCCGCCGCACGCTCTTCGAGCGCGACAGTGAACTCGCCGTCGTGGACGAGGCGTTGCGTGAACTCGGCACGACCGGCAATGAGACTCCGGACCGCCCGCGCGGCGCCCTGCTCGCCTTCGCCGGACGCGCCGGACTCGGCAAGACCACACTCCTCGCCGAGGTCCGCCGCAGGGCGACCGCCCGGGGCTGCACCGTCCTCGCGGCCCGCGGCGGCGACCAGGAGCAGCAGGTCGCCTTCCACGTCGCCCGTCAGCTCGTCCAGCCCCAGCTGGCCGGCGCCTCGCAGGAGGAACTCCGTGCCACGCTGGGCAGTTGGTACGCCATCGTGGGCCCTGCGCTCGGTCTGTGCGCACCGCAGGAGGGTGCACCGCCCGATCCGCAGGGCCTGCGGGACGGCCTCGACTGGGTGCTCACCCATCTCGCGGTCCAGCGTGCCCCGATGGTCCTCGTCCTCGACGACGCACACTGGGCCGACCCGGAGTCGCTGAGCTGGCTCGCCGCGTTCGCGCCGCGCGCCGAACAGCTGCCGCTGCTGCTCGTCGTCGCCTACCGGCCCGAGGAACTCCCCGACTACGCCGATGAGTTCAGGGGGCTCCCGGGCCGGGCGGGCCACCGCCCGCTCGACCTCGAACCGCTCAGCGCCCCGTCCATCGCCCGCCTCGTGCGCCAGACGGTCGGCGCGCACGCGGACGACGCGTTCTGCCGCGAATGCTGGGCCGTCACTGCCGGAAACCCCTTCGAGGCCGTCGAGTTGACCGCGAAGGTGGCCGCCCGCGGCCTCGCGCCCAACGAATCCGGCGCGCATCTCCTGCGCGACCTCGCGGCCGCCGTCAAGGGCAGCGGCCTCGTCGCCCGACTGGAACGCCTGGGCACCTCCACGGTCCGCTTCGCCTGGGCCTGCGCCGTCCTCGGCACGGAAATATCCCCGGACCTGGCCGCGAACGTCGCGGGCCTCGGCGAGGAAGAGGCCACCGACGCGGCCGACCGGCTGCGCGACGCCCGCATCCTCACCGGCGTCGAGACCCTCGAGTTCGTCCACCCGCTGATCGCCACCGCCGTCTACCGCGCCATCTCGCCCGGCGTCCGCGTCGCCCTGCACGGCCAGGCCGCCTGGGCCGTCGTCAACGCCGGCCTCGGCGCCCCGGCCGCCGCACGCCACCTGTTGGAGACCCACCCCGAGGGCGACACCTGGGTCGTCAAACAGCTGCGCGCCGCCGCCCAGGAGACCCTGCGCGCAGGCGCCCCCGACGCGGCCCGCCGCTTCCTGGCCCGCGCCCTGCGCGAGCCCCCGCCCTTCGAGGAACGCGCCCTCGTCCTGTACGAACTGGGCTGCGCCTCACTGCTCACCGAGCCCGCGACCACCGTCAACCACCTGCGGGCCGCCCTCGAAGAGCCCATCAACGACCCGGCCCTGCGCCACGGCATCGTCTACCGCCTCTCCCAGGTCCTCGCCCACACCGACCGCCTCACCGAGGCCTCCACCACCCTCGACCACGAGATGCGCCGCACCACCGACGCCCGGGTCCGACTGCGCATGCAGTCCGAGCAGTTCATGTGGGACGCCTTCCGCTCCGACGAACCCGACTCACCCGCCCGCTCCCGGCGCCTGGCCAAACTCGCCGACCGCCTCACCGGCCGCGACCTCACCGAGCGCTACATCATCGGCCTGCGCGCCTGGGACGCCACGCTGCGCGGCGAGTGCGCCGCCACCGTCGTCCGGCACGCCGAACGCGCCCTGGTCGGCGGCCTCAGCTGGGCCGAGGAGGACCGCGGCTTCGAGGTACCCGTCCTCGCCGCCATGACCTTCCTGTACGCGGACCGCCCCGGCCGCGCCGAGGAGTTGTTCGCCGAAGGCATCGCCGACTTCGAGCGGGCGGGCTGGCGCGGCGCCCATCTCTCGTTCGCGTACACCCTGCTCGCCTATCTGCGCCTGCGCCGCGGCCGGCTCACCGAGGCCGAGGACTTCGCCCGCGGCGGACTGCGCCTGGCCGAACGCCTCGGGCACGGCACTCCCGCCCACTGGTACGCGGTCGGCATCCTCATCGAAGTGCTGCTCGCCCGCGGCCGCCCGGCCGAGGCGGCCCGCATCGGCGAGGACTACGGCTTCACGGCGCCCTTCCCGGCCGCCGTGACCTTCCCCGACTCGCAGACCGTGTACGGAGAACTCCTGCTGGCCCGCGGCCTGCCGAAGGAGGCCGCCCTCGAACTCGCCGCCGCCGGACGGCGCCTGGAACCGCGCGGGATACGCAACCCCTCCTGGTGCCCCTGGATGCTGCACCTCGCCCGCGCCGAGGCCCACGACGCCCCCGACCAGGCCGTGGCCACCGCGCTCGAAGCGGTGGGCCGCGCCCGGCAGTTCGGCACGCATTCCGCCATCGGGCAGGCCCTGCGCGTCGCCGCCGAAGTCTCCCCGCCCACCGAGCGCGGCAAGCTCCTGGAGGAGTCCGTCCAGCACCTGGAGCAAGCGCCCGCCGCGTACGAACTCGCCTGTGCCCTGGTCGCCCTGGGCACGGAACTGCGCCGCACCGGACGCACCAAGGAAGCCGCCGAACAGCTCTACCGCGGCCTCGAAGCGGCCGCCTTGTGCGGGGCCGACGGCCTGGTCGAGCGCGCCCGCGACGAACTCGCCGCGGCCGGGCAGCGCCCGCGGCGGCTGCACAGCACCGAGACGGACACGCTCACCGCCCGCGAACGCGCGGCAGCGACCTTGACCGTGCGTGGTGAGAGCCCCGGGCGGATAGCGGAGGAGCTGGGCATCGACGAGGCCTCCGTCAGCCGTCTGCTGTCCGGCGTCTACCGGAAGGTGGGCACGGACCGGGCGGGGCTGGCGGCGGCTCTGGGCGCGGCGGTCGGGCGGGGTGCTGCGCCGTCGCTCTGATTTTTGCCCCTCCCCGCCCCTTCCCCAGAGGCTGCGCCGCCGATGACTTCCGGACGTCGAAGATCGGGGGCTGCGCCCCCGGACCCCCGGATCGGCCTTCGGCCTCCGTCCTCAAACGCCGGACGGGCTGAGAAACGCCGGACGGGCTGAGAGGAAGGGCCAGGGCCCCGCGTCGGCACGGCCGGAAAGCCACGTACCATGGCGGCATGTCCTTCCTCCGCCGACGCAGCGCCCCGACTCCCGCGGGCCCGGACTTCGATGTCCTGGCCATGGACCCGGGGGACTGGCCTGGCAACCTCGGCGCGGGCCTGCTGCCTGCCCCCGACGGCAGCTGCCAGGGCGTCTTTCTGCGCTACGACCTGTTCGGCGGCCGCGGTCCCGCGATGATCATCGGCAATCTGCCGGAGGGCTCGCCGGCCCGCGAGCTCGCCGACAAGCAGGTGCCCTTCGAGGTCGCCCAACTGCTCCTCGCGCTGGAGAACGAGGAGGAGGTCGAGGTCACCGGGGTCGAGGACGTTCCCGTGATGCAGGGCGACAACCTCCTGATCGTGCGCCGCCTCAAGCTCTCCGAGAGCCGCATCTCCTGCGTCCAGTTCGACCGCAGCGACAACGTCCTGGTGACCGTCGCGGCCTGGGACCGGCCCATCACGGACGACCTGTACGCGCTCCTGAAGCCGCTGCCCGCGGAGATGTTCCAGCAGGGCTGATCCGGCGCCCCTCCCAGCAGGGTGGGTCCGGCCCCTTCACGAGCCCTCGTGCGCGCACCCTTGTCGAGAGGTCATCGGACCTCTACCGTCCGGGGGCATGTCTCATGGGATCACGCGAAGAACCACCATGAAGTCTGCCCTCGGTGGCGCAGCCCTGCTCGCAGCGGGCGGAGGCGCCCTCTCCCGCCCCGCGCACGCCGCCGATACGTCCGATGAATTAGCGCTCTGGTACCGGGCGCCCGCCGCCGACTGGGAACGAGAGGCCCTGCCCCTCGGCAATGGCGCCCTCGGCGCCATGGTCTTCGGCACCCTCGCCGCCGAGCGCCTCCAGCTCAACGAGAAGACCCTGTGGACCGGCGGCCCCGGAGCCAAGGACGGCTACGACCACGGCAACTGGACCGCGCCCCGCCCCGGCGCCCTCGCCGCCGTCCAGGCGGACCTCGACGCGAAGGGCAGCCTCGACCCGGACGGCGTCGCGGCCCGCCTCGGCCAGCCCAAGCGCGGCTACGGCGCCCACCAGACCCTCGGCGACCTCCACCTCGACATCCCCGGCGCGCCCACCACCCCGGACTCCACCTACCGCCGTGGCCTCGACCTGCGGACGGGCCTCGCCGACGTGACGTACAGCCACCAAGGCGTCCGCCACACAAGGGAGTTCTTCGCCTCGTACCCCGGCAACGTCATCGTCGGCCACCTCGGCGCCGACCACCCCGGCAGCGTCACCTGCACCCTGCGGTACACCTCGCCGCGCACCGACTTCACCGCGACGGCCGCCGGCGACCGGATCACCGTACGCGGTCAACTCGCGGACAACGGGCTGCGGTTCGAGGCCCAGATCCGGGTGCGTACGACCGGAGGCACCCTCGCCGCCAACCCCGACGGCACCCTCACCGTGACCGGCGCGGACAGCGCCTGGTTCGTGCTCGCCGCGGGAACCGACTACGCCGACACCTACCCCGGCTACCGTGGCGACGACCCGCACGCCGCCGTCACCCGCGCCGTGGACGCGGCGGTCGACGCCGGACACGGGCAGCTGAGGGAACGTCATATCGCCGACCACCGGGGCCTGTTCGACCGTGTCGCCCTCGACATCCGGCAGTCCTCCGCGCCCACCGGCGTACCCACGGACGAACTCCTCAAGCAGTACACGGGCGGTGCGAGCCCCGCCGACCGGGCACTCGAAGCGCTCTTCTTCCAGTACGGCCGCTACCTGCTGATCGCCTCCTCGCGCCCCGGGTCGCTCCCCGCCAACCTGCAGGGCGTGTGGAACAACAGCACCACCCCTCCCTGGTCCGCCGACTACCACACCAACATCAACCTGCAGATGAACTACTGGCCGGCCGAGGCCGCGAACCTCGCCGAGACCACCGCCCCCTACGACCGTTTCGTCGAAGCACTGCGCGCACCCGGGCGACGTACCGCCAAGGAGATGTTCAACGCCGACGGCTGGGTCGTGCACAACGAGACCAACACCTACGGATTCACCGGCGTGCACGACTGGTCGACGGCCTTCTGGTTCCCCGAGGCCGCCGCCTGGCTGAGCGCCCAGCTCTACGAGCACTACCGCTTCAGCGGCTCGACCGCCTATCTGCGCTCCACCGCCTACCCCGTCCTGAAGGAAGCGGCCCGCTTCTGGCTCGCCGTCCTGCACACCGACCCGCGCGACAACTCCCTCGTGGTCTCGCCGAGTTACTCGCCCGAGCACGGAGACTTCACGGCGGGCGCCGCCATGTCCCAGCAGATCGTCCACGAGCTGCTCACCAACACCCTGGACGCGGCCCGCGTCCTCGGTGACGCCCCCGCCTTCCGCGACGAACTCACCCGTACGCTCGCCAAGTTGGACCCCGGCCTGCGCATCGGCTCCTGGGGCCAGCTCCAGGAGTGGAAGGCCGACCTCGACGACCGCACCGACACCCACCGCCACGTCTCCCACCTCTACGCCCTGCACCCCGGGCGGCAGATCGAACCCGGCAGCAAGTGGGCCGAGGCAGCCAAGGTCTCCCTCACGGCGCGCGGCGACGGTGGCACGGGCTGGTCCAAGGCCTGGAAGGTCAACTTCTGGGCGCGGCTGCGCGACGGCGACCACGCCCACACCATGCTCGCCGAACAGCTCAAGAGCTCCACCCTGCCGAACCTGTGGGACACCCACCCGCCGTTCCAGATCGACGGCAACTTCGGTGCCACGTCGGGCGTCGTGGAGATGCTGCTGCAGAGCCAGTTCGACGTCATCGAGGTGCTGCCCGCCCTGCCGACGTCGTGGCCGGAGGGGTCGGTACGCGGACTGCGGGCGCGCGGCGGGGCGACCGTGGACATCACCTGGGCGGCCGGGAAGGCCACCCGCATCGTGCTCACGGCATCCCGGACGCGTGAACTCACCGTACGCAGCGACCTGTTGGACGGCGGTGAGCGCACCTTCAAGGCGAAGGCGGGGGAGCGGTACGTGTTCGAGTGACGTCCCGCCCCACCCCGCCCCGCACAAAGGCGACCGGGCCCGCACCTGCCCCCACGCAGGCCCGGACCCGGTCGCCTCAGATGCGCGGCAGGAACCCCGCGCACCAGGTGCCGCCCGTCACCCCTTCGACGGCACCACATCCACATCGACGGCCCGTACGTACGCGATCCGGTGCCCGAACTGGATCTCGTAGTACATGTCCTTGCCGCGGATCACCTTGTGGTTCGTCGTGTCGAAGACCGGCGCCGAGAAGTACTCGCCCGCCACCTTGCCGCCGGTCGCGTACTTCTGGCCCGCCAGGAGCTTGTACGGCAGGGGCGAGACGGGCTGCGGGGTGATGCCCGTGCCCGCGTAGGCCTCCGCCTCCGGGTAGGCGCGTCCGTACACCGGGATGTCGGTCCTGCCGGCCTTCGGCGTGATGACGGAACCGGACGCGTCGAGCGCCGTGGGCTGCTTCTTCGGGTTCTTGAACCAGGCCTTCTGGCCCAGGTACCAGACGGCCGTCCAGTCGCCCTTGCGCTCGGCGACCGCATAGCGCTGGCCCGTGGAGAGCCGCGAGCCCAGGTCGTTCACGCCGATCGTCGAATCGCCGCCGCCGGGCCGCAGCCCGATGTCCTTGACCAGCGGGGCGTCCTCGGACGGCGCCGTGTACACGCGCACCGCGCTCGACCCGTGGGCCGCACACGGCTCACCGGGCTTGGTGCAGCCGGTGAACTTGACCGTGTTCTTCGCGTACTTCGGGGCGACCGTGACAAGACCGCCGTTCGGGCCCGCGGTACGGGTGAACGGCTTGCCCATCAGCGTGAAGTAGTGCTGCCAGTCCCAGTACGGGCCCGGGTCGGTGTGCATGCCCGGGATGGACGAGGACACCGGGCCCGGCACCGTGTCGTGGCCGAGGATGTGCTGCCGGTCCAGCGGGATGCCGTACTTCTTCGCGAGGTGCTTCACCAGGCGCGCCGACGAGCGGTACATCGCCTCCGTGTACCAGGCGTCGGGATTGGTGAGGATGCCCTCGTGCTCCAGGCCGACCGACTTGGAGTTGATGGCCCAGTTACCGGCGTGCCAGCCCACGTCCTTGAGGTTCAGATGCTGGGCGATGTGGCCGTCGGAGGAGCGCAGGGTGTACTGCCAGGACACATAGGTGGGGTCCTGGACCAGCTTGAGGGTGGTCTCCCAGGAGCCCTCGGTGTCGTGGACGACGATGTACTCGATCTTCTGGTCCTTGGGGCGGTTCGCCTTGTCGTGGTTGCCGTAGTCGTCGTCGCCGAACTCCTCGTACGGCGCCGGGATCCAGTCGCACGACACCGTCTTGGGGCACTCGATCTGGTCCGCGGCGGCCGCCTCGCGCAGACCCAGGCGGCGCAGCTGCGCGGCGTCCGGCGCGAGACCCGGCTTGCTGTCCAGGGCGACGCGCTGGCCGGCGTCGGTGGTGCGCTGCTCGCCGTCGCGGATCACCGCGAAGACGTCATTGGCGTACGTCGCCGCCGTCGCCCGGTCGTCGGCGCCGGAGAAGCTCGCGATGGCCGCGTACCAGTCGGCGGGGTTGTCGGTGAACGCGCCGCCCGCCTTCTCCTGGGCGGCGGCGAGCAGGGCGGCGCCGCCCTGGACGTTCGCGGCCGGGTCGGTGCGCAGCCGCTCGGCGGACAGGCCCGTCAGTTCCGCCGCGCGCGGCAGGGTCCTGAGGCGGGCCGGGAGCTGGGACGTCTCGGGCAGCTTCGCCTCGGGCGTCTTGGCCGGGCGCGAGGTGTCACCGCGGGCGTCCTCCGCGCCGTGGCTGTGGTGCGGCGCCCTTGCGAGGGCGGTGCGCGCGTCGGTGAGGTGCATCGGTCCGTAGCCGCCGCCGACGCTGGGCGCCCCGGCGTGGGAGTCCCAGCGGGACTGCAGATAGGAGACACCGAGCAGCACGCTCTGCGGCACCCGGTACTCGGCGGCCGCTTGCGCGAACGCGCCCTGCAGGCGCGCGGACGAAGGAAGTTCGGCGGCGCCCGGTGGCGCCGCCGCCACCAACGGCAGCAGCAGGGCGGCCGACGCCACGGCACCCGACGCCTTCAGCAGCCGTCGGCGTGCGGGCGTGACTCTGGCAGGGGCGGACCTTCGCAATGCAGCCTCCCGGGGCATGGCGCGCGATGCGGCGCTTGGGGCTCAGTGGTCGCGTCGGGGCGCGATGGGCGTGCGTGGCGCTGAGATGGGACGGGGCGCTGAGGTGGGACGTGGCGCATAGGCAGTACGGGCAGTGCGTGGCGCGTGGGTCGACGTGGGTCAGTGGTATCGGCTCTCCGACGATCCGTCAATCATGCCTATGGGCAAGGATTTCCCATGTCAGCACGGGTCCTGGCGGGTTTTCGCCGCGCACGTCGCATCGCCTGCACCGCGTCAGTGGCGTGGACCAATGAACGGCCCTGAGCAGGGAGAACACCAGCGGGAACCGTCTCGCCATGTGGTCAGCGGGCGGTCCCGGCGAGGACGCGGTCCACCTGATCGGGGGACAGCGCGTGTTCGATCGCGAGGATGCCCGCGCCGACCGCGGCCGCGTCCTGCCCGGTGCGGCTCGGCTCGATGCGCAGCACATGCGTGGCCAGCGGGTGCGAGCGCCGGTACACCGCCTCGCGTACGCCGGCCAGGAGTTGGTCGTGCACCGCCGCGAGGGCGCCGCCGAGGACCACGGCACTGGGGTTGAAGAAGTTCACCAGGCCCGCCAGGACCTCGCCGACGGCGCGCCCCGCCTCGCGCACCATGCGGACCGCATCCCGGTTGCCCTCCTGGACGAGCCGCACCACATCGCTGCCCGACGCGGCCGCGAGACCGAGGTCGGCGAGGCGCCGGGCGAGGGCCGCCCCGCCCGCGACCGCTTCGAGGCAGCCGGTGTTGCCGCAGCGGCAGGGCGCCTCCTCGTCGCCCACCCGGATGTGGCCGATGTCGCCCGCGCTGCCCTGCGCGCCACGGTGCAGCCGGCCGTCCGCGACGATGCCGCAGCCGATGCCCGTGCCGACCTTGATGTAGAGCAGATAGCGGGTGTCGGGGAAGGCCCGGCGCTGCTCGGCGAGGGCCATCACATTGACGTCGTTGTCGACGAGGGCGCGTACCCCGAAGCGCTCGGCGAAGAACTCGGGGATCGGGTACTGGTGCCAGCCCGGCATGATCGGCGGATCGACGGGCCGCCCGGTCGAGAACTCGACCGGCCCGGGCACCCCGACCCCGATGGACTGCAGCGCGCCGCGCTCGCGCCCCGTCTCCTTCAGGAGCCCGTCCAGTGTGCGCTCCACATGCCCGAGCACCGCCTCGGGCCCGTCCGCGATGGACAGCGGATCCTCGCGCAGGGCCAGGATCTCGCCGCCGATGTCCATGAGCGCGACCCGGCAGTGCGACGCCCCCAAGTCGACGCCCGCGACGGCGTGTTCGCGCGTCCGCAGCCGCAGCCGGCGCGGCGGCCGGCCGCCCGTGGAGCCGCCGTCGGCGTTGTCCTCGTCGACGAACCCGTGCGCGATGAGCGCGTCCACCCGCTGGGACGCCGTGGAGCGGGCGAGCCCCGTCAGCCGGGCCACGTCGGCGCGGGTGGCCGCCGCCCCGGTGCTGATCAGGGCGAGCACATCGCCGGGTGAGGACGGCACGGCGGACTGGGCTTCAGGCATGCGGTCACGATAGGGATGACTTCTGCCGGTTACAAGGGCGGTTGTGTTTGATCGTCGACCTAAGTGTCCGTCAACTTCCTTGTAGTGAACGGTGCTTGGGCTCTTGACAGTTCAAAGCCTGCCCAGGACATTGCTCGACGGTGCTCTCCAGCCGCCGTCGCAAGCCGCCGTCGAAGGAGTCGCAAGATGCTGACGATGCAGGGCGTGTCCAAGAGCTTCCTGGGCGTCCGCGTCCTGCACGACGTGAGCCTCGATCTGCGGGCCGGTGAGGTGCACGCCCTGGTCGGCGAGAACGGCGCGGGCAAGTCGACCCTGATGAAGATCCTCGCGGGGGAGCACGTCCCGGACGCGGGCACCATCCGCCTCGACGGCGCCGCGCACGCCTTCACCCACCCCTCGCAGGCGCAGGCCGCCGGAATCGGCATCATCCACCAGGAGTTCGCGCTCCTCGCCCACCGCACGGTCGCCGAGAACGTCTTCCTCGGCCGCGAACCCGTGCGCCGCGGACTCGTCGACCGCCGTGCGATGGAGGAGCACACCGACCGGTTGCTGACCGAGCTCGGCGCGTACGGGATCAGTCCCAGGACGTACGTCCGTGATCTGTCGGTCGCCCGCCAGCAGACCGTCGAGATCGTCAAGGCCCTGGCCACCGAGGCCCGCATCCTGGTCATGGACGAGCCGACCGCGCCGCTCGCCGACCACGAGGCGGGCCTCCTGCATGACCTCGTGCGGCGCCTCGCCGACCGGGGTCTGGGCATCCTGTACATCTCGCACCGGCTGCGCGAGGTCTTCGAACTCGCCCATCGCATCACGGTGTTGAAGGACGGCCGCCGCATCACCACCACGGCGACCGCCGACACCAGCGCGGACCAGGTGGTCCGCGCGATGGTCGGCCGCGACCTCGCCGCCTACTACCCGCCGCGCGCCCGCCCCGAAGAGCTCGGCGAGGTGGCCCTGACCGTCACCGGCGGCGGCAACCGGCGGCTGACCGGCATCGACCTGGAGTTACGGGCCGGGGAAGTCACCGGCATCGCGGGTCTGCAGGGCTCCGGCCGCACCTCCCTGGCCCGCGCCCTGTTCGGCGCCGCGCCCTTCACCGAGGGCGCCATGACGGTGAGCGGCCGCCGCCTGCGCCCCACCGGCCCCCGCCAGGCCATCCGTGCCGGAATCGCCCTGGTCACCGAGGACCGCAAGGCCGAGGGGCTGGCCCTGCGCCAGTCCGTACGGGACAACGCGCTGCTCGTCACCCGCGCCGCACCCGCCCGCGGCCGGCCACCGGCAGGCCGCGGCCTCACCCAACTCCTGGAGCGCGTACGCCTGCACGCCCGCGGCGAGGACCAGCAGGCCCAGTACCTGTCCGGCGGCAACCAGCAAAAGGTCGTCATCGCCAAATGGCTTGCCGCCCACCCGCGGATCCTGCTCTTCGACGAACCCACCCGAGGCGTGGACGTCGGCGCCAAGGCCGCCATCCACACCCTGGTCCGCGAACTGGCCCAGGGCGGTCTCGCCGTGCTGATCGTGTCCTCCGAACTCCCGGAGCTGATCGGCATGAGCGACCGCATCCTCGTCATGGCCGATGGGCGTCTCGCAGGCGAACTGCCCGCAGGAGCGGGCGAGGAGGACATCATGCGCCTGGCCACCGGCGGGCCGGGACCGGCCATCGGCGGATCGGGACCGGCCATCGGCGGACCCGGGCTCGCCTCGGAAGGTGTCGCATGACGACCGAGACCGCCCCGGCCGTCGCGCCCGCCGTGAAGACGGCCAAGGTGCGCAGGTCGCGCCTCACCGACCCGGCCGTCGGCATCTGGCTCGCGGCCGCCGCCGTGATCGTGCTCGGCTGGGCCGTAGTGGCCCTGGACGGCGGCCAGTTGCTCACCCGCACCAACATCACCGTCATCCTGTCCAACTGTGTGGCCCTCGGCCTGGTCGCCCTCGGCCAGACCGCCGTCATCCTCACCGGCTCCCTCGACCTGTCGGTCGCCTACCTCATCGGGCTCGGCACCCTCGTGGCCGCCGAGACCATGGAGAACGGCCGCGTCCTGATGGCGATCCTCGCCGTCCTCGCGCTGTGCACCGCCGTCGGCCTCGCCAACGGCCTCATCGTCACCGGCCTCAAGGTCAACGCGTTCATCGCCACCCTCGGCACCGCGTTCATCCTGCGTGGCTGGATCGAGGACAACTACACAGGACCGGCCGGCAAGGTCCCCGCCGACTTCCGGCGCCTGGGCTACGACCGCATCGGCGCGATCCCCGTCTCCGTGTTCCTGCTCGCCGCCGTCGCCCTCGCGCTGTGGCTGCTCACCCGCCGCACCCGCCTGGGCCACCACATGTACGCCACCGGCGGCGACGAACACGCCGCCCGCCTGTCGGGCGTACGCACCCGGCGCACCGTGGTCGCCGCACATGTCCTGTGCTCCCTGTGTGTCGGTGCCGCCGCGCTGTTCCTCGCGGCGCGGCTCGGCGCGGGCGCGCCTTGGGCGGGCACGGAGGCACGGTACGACCTGGAGTCGATCGCCGCCGTCGTGCTCGGCGGGACCGCGCTCGCGGGCGGGCGCGGGGGAGTGTCCGGGACCCTCGGCGGGGTCCTCGTCCTCGCCGTCCTGGACAGCGTCTTCAACCAGCTGTCCGTCGACCCGTTCTTCAAGAACGTCGTCCGAGGCGTCGTCATCATCGCCGCCGTCGCCCTCTACGCCCGGCGCGGCAGCAGGAGGACCGCCTCATGACCGCCATGGCCACAACGCCTCGTCCGTTCAAGCGAGTTGCGAGCCTCCTCGGCACCGGCGCCCCCGTCTACGCCCTCCTCGTGCTGCTCCTCGCCGCGCTCGCCGTCACCGACCCCGGCTTCTACGAACCCGACCGCTTCCTCGCCTTCGTCAAGCGGGCCGCGCCCCTCGTGATCCTCGCCGCGGGCCAGTATCTGGTCATCGTCAGCGGCGAGTTCGACCTGTCCGTAGGCGCGATCGTCACCGCCGGAGTGGTGGTGGCCGCCGAGCTCTACGGCTCCTACCCGGGGGCCCACTGGCTGGTCATCAGCCTCGCCCTGCTCCTCGCCGGAGCGGTCGTCGGCGTCGCCAACGGCCTGATCACCACCTTCCTGCGCGTGCCGTCCTTCATCACCACGCTCGGCATGATGCTGATCCTCGAAGGCGCCGTCTTCTACTGGACCGGCGGCTCCCCACACGGCGCCCTGCCCGAGGACTTCCGCGCCCTGGGCCGCAGTTCGGCCTTCGGCTGGCTGCCGTGGGCCGTCCTCGCCTGCCTCGCCGCGGGCGGCTTCGCGGTGTGGCTGATGCGTTCCGACTTCGGCCGTACGTTGCTGGCGACGGGCGACAGCGAACGCACCGCGGCCCTCTCCGGAGTACGCGTCCACCGCGTGCGCATCCTGGCGTTCCTGCTCTCCGGTGTGGCCGCCGCACTGGCCGCGATCCTGGTGGGCGGCTTCTCCGGGGTGTCCGCGCAGGCCGGACGTGGCTACGAGTTCGAGGCGATCACCGCCGTCGTGCTCGGCGGTGTGGTCCTCGGCGGTGGGCGCGGCTCCGTGGTGGCTGCCATGGCGGGGGCGTTCTCGCTGCAGGCCCTGTTCACGCTGCTCAATCTGCAGGGCGTCTCGGGCGCCCTCGAATCCACCGTTCAGGGCGTGATCGTGATCGCCGCAGTCGGACTCGGGGCCGCCGACTGGTCCCGGCTGCGCCGCCGCCGTACCCACTTCGCAGAAGATTCCTCAGGAGGCACACCCTCATGATCCGTAGCCGTCTCTGGGCGCCGTCCGCACTGCTCCTCGCCGGAGCACTGATCACCTCCTGCTCCAGCGACGCCCCGCCGGACGACCCCGCAGGTTCCGCCTCCACCGGCGCCAAGGGGGGTGACGGCGGGCAGTTCGAGTACTTCGACCAGGCCGAATACCAGCGCCAGTTGGACCTCGCCAAGGCCACCCCCGAGGGACCCGCGGGCAAACCCTGGGAGCAGATGCTCGAGCCCGAGATGGTCGACACGGCCCAGTACAAGAAGAAGGGCTCCGGCACCACGAACCTCTGCTTCTCCAACGCCGGCGTCTTCAATCCGTGGCGTCAGGTCGGCCTGAAGAACATGAAGGCCGAGGTCGCGCTGCACCCGGGCGTCAAGCTCACCGTCCTCGACGCACAGGGCAAGGACGACAAGCAGATCTCCGACATCCAGGAGCTCACCGGCAAGAACTGCGACGCCCTGATCGTCTCCCCGAACACCACCGCCACCCTCACCCCGGCGGTGAAGGACGCCTGCGGCAAGCTCCCCGTGATCGTCTTCGACCGGGGCGTCGACACCGACTGCGCCGTCACCTTCATCAACCCCATCGGCGGCTACGGCTACGGCGCCGTCGCGGCCGACTTCCTCATCGACAAGGTCGAGCCCAAGGGCAAGATCCTCGCCCTGCGCATCTCACCCGGCGTTGACGTCCTGGAGAACCGCTGGTCGGCCGGGAAGGCCGCCTTCGACAAGAGTGAACTCGACGTCGTGGACGTGAAGTTCACCGAGGGCGACCCCGCCAAGACCAAGTCGATCGTCGCCGACGCCATCTCCCGGCACGGTGAGATCGACGGGGTGTGGATGGACTCCGGCGCGACGGCGCTCTCCGCCGTGGAGGCCTTCGAGGACGCGGGCGTCGACGTACCGCCGATCACCGGCGAGGACCAGCAGGACTTCCTGCAGGCCTGGAAGGACAAGAAGCTCACCGCGATCGCCCCGACCTACCCGACCTTCCAGTGGCGCACCCCGGTCATCGCCGCCCTGCGCGTCCTGGACGGCAAGGAGGTCCCCAAGGAGTGGAAGCTGCCCCAGCCCACCGTCACCGAGGACAACCTCGACCAGTACCTGAAGGAGGGCATGCCGCCGCTGCACTACGCGATGTGCGGCTGTGAGAAGCTGCCCGGCTTCCCCGAGGAGTGGAGCAAGAAGTGACCGCGTACGCACCGCAGTTGGGCGCCAACCCGTGGATCTGGCACTCGCCGGTCGACTCGGCCGCCCTCACCGAGGTGCTGCCGCGCCTGGCCGGCTGGGGCTTCGACTGCGTGGAGCTGCCCCTGGAGCAGACCGGCGACTGGGACCCGGCCGGCACGGCGAAGCTGCTGCGGTCCACCGGCCTGAACGCGGCAGCGGTCATCGCGGTGCTGCCGCCCGGCCGCGAACTGGTCGCCACCGACCCGGAGACCGTGCGCGCCACCCAGGACTACCTGCGCCGCTGCGTGGACGCGGCACATGTGGTCGGCGCCCCGGCGGTGGCGGGCCCGATGTACGCCTCCGTGGGCCGGACCTGGCGCATGAACCCGGCCGAGCGGACGGCCGCGTACGAGCAGTGGCGCGAACACCTGGCGCCCGTCGTCTCCTACGCGACCCGGGCCGGGGTGCGGCTCGCCGTCGAGCCCCTCAACCGGTACGAGACCAGCCTGTTCAACACCGTCGACCAGACCCTCGAAGCCCTCGAAGGGCTGCCCGTCGACGGCATCGGCATCGCGCTCGACACGTACCACCAGAACATCGAGGAGCGCTCCCTGCCCGCTGCCGTACGCGCCGCCGCGGGCCGTATCGCGCATGTCCAGGTGTGTGCGGGCGACCGCGGCACGCCGGGCGCCGACCACCTCGACTGGCCGGGCTTCCTCACCGCCCTGCACGAGGCTGACTACCAAGGCGCCCTGTGCATCGAGTCGTTCACCGCCCACAACGCGACCATCGCCGTCGCCGCCAGCGTGTGGCGTCCGCTCGCCCCCACCCAGGACGCCCTCGCCACCGAAGGGCTGGGCTTCCTGCGCCGCACCCTCGCGGCCCTCTGATTCCGGCACCCCGCACGACACCGCACATCCGGCACCCGCACCTTTCTGTCCGTACGACCGGAGAGGATCCCCCCATGGGCTGTCATGCCCGCGACATACGTAGAGCGGTCGTCGCCTTACTTTCCGCGCTGCTGCTCGCGCTCACCGCCCTGCCCGCCACCGCGGCGCCCGCACCCGAGAAGGCACCCGCCTTCAGGGCCCTGCTGTTCACCAAGGCCGTCGGCTACGTCCACGACTCCATCCCGGCCGGCATCCAGATGTTCACGGAGGAGGCCGCCGAGAACAACTTCGAGCTCGTCCAGACCGACGACGCCACCGTCTTCGCCGACGACAAGCTCAAGGACTTCGATGTCATCGTCATGCTGCAGAACTCCGGCATGGTCTGGGACACCGACGCCCAGCGCGAGGCCCTGCAGAAGTACGTACGCTCCGGCAAGGGCGTGGTCGCCCTCCACAACACCCTCGACATGGGCATCGAGGAGCAGTTCCCCTGGTGGGACGAGACCATCAACGGCGGCGCCCACATGCCCGCCCACTCACCCGGCGTCCTGCAGGGCACCGCCAAGGTCGCCGACCGCGTACACCCCTCCACCAAGGCCCTTCCCGAACGCTGGGAGCGCCCCGAGGAGTGGTACAACTTCGACAAGAATCCCCGCGGCGACGTCCATGTCCTCGTCACCGCCGACGAGACGACGTACAACCCGGGCGGCTCGGCCATGGGCGCCGACCACCCCATCTCCTGGTGCCGCAACGCCGAGGGCGGCAAGGTGTGGGCCACCGCCATGGGCCACGACAAGGCCTCCTACAGCGAAGCGGCATTCCGCGACCACGTGATCGGCGGCGTCAAGTGGGCGGCCGGCGTTGAGCCCGGCGACTGCGGCGGCACCGTCTGGAGCGGCTACGAGAAGGTCACCCTCGACGACAACACCGCCGACCCGATGGAGCTGGACGTCGCGAGCGACGGCCGCGTCTTCTACGCCCAGCGCGCCGGCGACGTGAAGATCTTCGACCCGACGAGCCACTCCACCGTCAGCGCCGGCAAGCTCGACGTCTACACGGGCGGCGAGGACGGCCTGGTCGGCATGGAACTCGACCCGGCGTTCAAGGACAACCACTGGATCTACCTCTACTACGCGCCCGCCGGCGCCACTGAGGACATCAACCGCCTTTCCCGCTTCACCGTCACCGACAACAAGCTGGACCTGGCCAGCGAGAAGAAGCTCCTCGACGTCCCCGCCTACCGGGACCGGACGTTCCCCGAGCCCGGACATACCGGCGGCGCCGTCGAGTTCGGCCCGGACCGCACCCTGTACCTGTCCACCGGCGACGACACCCCGCCCAACCTCGACTCCAACTGGCAGGGCTACGCCCCGCTCGACTGGCGCCCCGGAAAGCAGATGCTGGACGCGGCGCGTACGGCCGGCAACACCAACGACCTGCGCGGCAAGATCCTCCGCATCAAGCCCACCGACGAGGGCGGCTACACCGTCCCGCAGGGGAACCTCTTCGACAAGGGCACGGACAAGACGCGGCCCGAGATCTACGCCATGGGCTTCCGCAATCCGTTCCGCTTCACCGTCGACCCCAAGACGGGGTACGTACACGCCTCCGACTACGGCCCCGACCGCGGCCTGCCGACGACCGACCGCGGCCCCGAAGGGCTCGTCGAGTACAACGTCATCAAGAAGGCCGGCAACTACGGCTGGCCGTTCTGCCACGGCAACAACCAGGCGTATGCCCCCTACAACCCGGACACCCAGGAAGTCGGCGCCAAGTTCGACTGCGCCAAGCCGACGAACCCCTCACCCAACAACACCGGACTGAAGGACCTCCCGCCGATCCAGCTGCCCGAACTCTGGTACGGATACGGCGAGTCCAAGGAGTTCCCCGAGATGGGCACCGGCGGTTCGGCGCCCATGAGCGGGCCCGTCTACCGCTACGACGCCAAGAACCCGTCACCGACCAAGTTCCCGGCGTACTACGACGGAGCGAGCTTCTTCTACGAGTGGGCGCGCGACTCCGTCAAGGAGATCCGCTTCGACAAGGACGAGAAACTCCTCAAGATCAACGATTTCCTCAAGTCGGCGAAGTTCGCCAAGCCGATGGACATGACCTTCGGGCCCGACGGCTCCCTCTATGTCCTGGAGTGGGGCTCGGAGTTCGGCGGCGGCAACAACGACTCGGGCCTCTACCGCATCGACTACGCCCAGGGCCGGCGCGTGCCCGTCGCCAAGGCCAAGGCCTCCGCGACCAACGGCCCCGTCCCGCTGAAGGTCGACTTCTCCAGCGAAGGCAGCACCGACCCGGACGGCGACGCCCTCACCTTCGCCTGGGACTTCGACGGCAACGGCACCTTCGACTCCACCGAGGCCAACCCGACGTACACGTACACAAACAAGGGGGACTTCACCGCGCAGCTGAAGGTCACCGACTCCAGCGGAAAGTCGGGCTACGCCAACATCCCCGTCACGGCCGGCAATACCGCGCCCACCGTGAAGATCGAGACGCCGGTCTCCGGGAAGCTCATCACCTTCGGCGACAAGATCCCCTACAAGGTCACGGTGACCGACCCGGAGGACGGCCCCATCGACTGCACCAAGGTCACCGTCAACCCGGCGCTCGGCCACGACGACCACGAGCACCCCACCACCGACATCCCCGGCTGCGAGGGCACCGTCGACACCGGTGACCTCGGCGGGCATCCGGAGGGTGCGGACCTCACGTACGTCCTCAACGCCAAGTACACCGACAAGGGAGGAGACGGCGCGAGCCCGCTCACCGGCTACGGCCGGTCCGTGCTGCAGCCGAGGCACAAGCAGGCCGAGTACCACGACGCCCAGTCGGGCACCCGGATCGTCTCCCAGGCGGGCGCCGAGAACGGCAAGCGCATCGGCGACATCAGCAACGGCGACTGGGTCGCCTTCGACCCGATGAGCGTCGAGGGCGTCGGCACGGTCAGCTACAAGGTCTCTTCGCCGTACGGGGTGGGCGCCGTCGAACTGCGCGCCGACGCACCGGACGGCAAGCTCCTGGCGACCACGCCCATGCTCAACACCGGTGGCTGGGACACCTATCAGGAGACCCCGGCCGTCCCCGTAGAGGCGCTGACCGGAACGCACAAGCTGTATCTGGTCTTCACGTCACCGCAGGACAATTCCTTCGACGTGGACGCGGTGGAGTTCCACGCCATCCCGTAGACCGCCACCCCTGTCCGGGTCCGCTTCCCCCTGTCCGGGCCCGGACAAGCCGGCGGCCCGCGTTACGCCCAACCCCAGGCGTAGCGCGGGCCGCCGCTCCCCGTCAGCGAGTGCCGACCGCCGCACGCACGGCCCGGCGGGCCAGGGCGCAGTCGTCGTGCAGCCGCCTCAGCAGCAGCCGCTGTTCCTCGCCGGACGGCGCAGCACCGGGCTGGGCCGGGCCCGGTGCCGCCGGGGCCGTGTCGCGCATGGTGCGCTGCACAGCGGTCTCGTACTTCCTGATCTCCCGCGTCAGTACGAGCATCAGGTTCACCAGGAACGCATCGCGGGCCGCCGCCCCCTGGGCCTGCGCGAGTTGGCTGATCTGCCGCCGCGCCACCGGTGCGTCACCGAGGACCGCCCACAGCGTCGCCAGGTCATAGCCCGGCAGATACCAGCCCGCGTGCTCCCAGTCGACCAGGACGGGCCCGGCCGGGGACAGGAGGATGTTCGACAACAGGGCGTCGCCGTGGCAGAACTGGCCGAGGCCGCCAGTGCCCGAGGAGTGCGCGATGCCGTGCACCAGCTTCTGCAGATCGCCCATGTCCCGGTCGGTGAGCAGCCCCAGCTCGTGATACCGGGCGATCCGCGAGGCGTAGTCCAGCGGAGCGTCGAACATGCCCGCCGGCGGCCGCCAGGCGTTGAGCCGGCAGATCGCGCCGAGGGCGGCACGGATGTCGGCGCGCGGCGGAGCCTCGGCCGGGTGGCGTTGCAGGGCCGCCACCCGGCCGGGCATCCGCTCGATCACCAGCGTGCCGTTGTCCGGGTCCGCGGCGATCAGCCGGGGCACCCGCACCGGCGGCCGGTGCCGGACGAACGCGCGATAGGCCGCTATTTCGTGCTGGATCTGCTCCGACCACACGGGAGAGTGGTCCAGTAAACACTTGGCCACCGCGGTGGAGCGTCCTGTCGTCCCCACGAGCAGTACCGAGCGGCCACTGCGTCGCAGCACCTGCACCGGATTGAACTCCGGACAGATGCGGAGCACCGAGGCGATCGCGGTGCGCAGCTGCGCGCCCTGAGGGCCGGACAAGTCGAGTCTCCCGCTGAGCGGTTGGTTGCCGAGCCCCGGAGCACGCCGCGCCCGACCGGTGCCAAGCGCCGGGGCCGCCGGGCGAGTGGGGTCGAGATAGGGGCCGCCGCCCTGGCGGGGCGCGAGCGGCCGGGGCGGGGCGGACACGGAGGAAGTTGCTGTGTACATGGGCGAAACAGATCCCTTCGTGTGCCGACAAGTCACGTGCGCCTCCCGGCCCGACTGCCGAGCCTCACCCTGGGGAATGCGGCCCGGCTGCCGGGTCGGGGTGGCGCATATCTACCTGACACCTGGCAGCGCGTGGCACACCATCTGGCGCACCCTGGCGAACCCTGGCGAATAGTCGCTCGGCACCTGACACGGGGTTACTGTCAACTCAGCCGAGAACCTGGGGGCTTGACGTGAGCAGCGAACCCAACACCCGCCTGCAAGACCATTTCGGCCTCGCCGGCTGGTCCAAGGGCGAACTCGCCAGACTCGTGAACCGGCAGGCGGCGGCCATGGGCCACCCGCAGCTGGCGACCGACACCTCGCGGGTGCGGCGCTGGATCGACATGGGAGAGATCCCGCGCGATCCCGTACCGCGGGTGCTGGCAGCTCTGTTCACCGAGCGACTCGGCCGTGTCGTGACCATCGAGGACCTCGGTCTGGTCCGGCACGGGCGCATGGGGAAACGGCAGGGCAGCGGGGAGATCGACAACCCCGACCAACTGCCGTGGGCGCCCGAGCGGACTGCTGCGGTCCTCACCGAATTCACGGGAATGGACCTCATGCTCAACCGACGCGGCTTGGTGGGCGCGGGCGCCGCGCTCGCCGCAGGCACCGCACTCAGCAGCGCCATGCACGACTGGCTGCACACCGATCCGGCCCTTTCCTCCGACACCCCCCGCATCAACGATCCCCTGCACGCCGACCCCGCTGGGTACGACCGCTATGAGGCCGCCCCCATCGGGTCGCAGGAGATCGAAGAGCTGGAGCGTTCGGTGGAGGTCTTCCGCGCCTGGGACGCGGCCCGCGGCGGCGGGCTGCAAAGGAAGGCCGTGGTGGGGCAGCTCAACGAGGTGGGAGGCATGCTCTCCTACCACCACCCCGACCATCTCCAGCGCCGCCTGTGGGGCGTCGCTGCCAACCTCGCCGTGCTCGCCGGCTGGATGTCGCACGACATCGGCCTCGAACCCACGGCCCAGAAGTACTTCGTGATCGCCGCCCACGCGGCCCGCGAGGGCGGCGACCGCCCCCGCGCCGGCGAAGCCCTGTCCCGCGCCGCTCGCCAGATGGTCCACCTGGGCCGCCCGGACGACGCGCTGGACCTGATGAAACTCGCCAAGTCCGGCTCCGGGGAGGAAGTCCTGCCCCGGACCCAGGCGATGCTGCACACCATCGAGGCCTGGGCACAGGCGTCGATGGGCCGCGGCCAGGCGATGCGCCGGACCCTCGGCGAGGCGGAGGACCTCTTCGTCTCCGACAAGGGGGACGTGCCGCCGCCGAGCTGGATGCAGATGTTCAAGGAGGAGGACCTGTACGGAATGCAGGCCCTCGCCTACAGGACGCTGGCCGAGCACGACCCGTCCTCGGCCTCGCAGGCCCAGCACTACGGCGAGAAGGCCCTGGCACTACGGATCGACGGCCGGCAGCGCTCGAAGATCTTCGACTACCTGTCGATGGCCTCGGCCTGCTTCATTGCCGACGACCCGGACCAGGCCGACCGCTACGCCCGCCTTGCCCTCGTCTCGATGGGCCAGACCTCGTCCCACCGGACTTGGGACCGGCTGCGCGAGATGTACCGCCTGACCGGGCAGTACTCGGGCTACCCGAAGATCCAGACGCTGCGCGAGGAAATCCAGCTGGCGCTGCCGGCGAAGGGGGCGACTCGGGGGAGGGGGAAGGGCGGGGTGGGTAAGGCCTGAGGGCTTGGGGTTAGGTCTGGCGTCTGGGTCTGGGGGGGCAGGGGTCGGTCGGGCGGCGGGGGCGTGGGCGGCGACGGCGACGGGAACGGGGGCGGGGGCGGGACGGGGGAGCGGGACCGCGAGCGGGCCGGGCCGGGGAGCGGCCGGAGAGCGGGGCGGCGGGATCGGGGGAAGAGGCGCGGGCGGCGGGTCGGCGGGCGCCGAAGGGCCGATGGGCGCTAAGTGGGGTGAATGGGGCAGATATGCGCCCGTTCTGTCCGGTTTTGCGGGCCCCTTTTCCCTCACGTAGGGCGCGCTGCGCGTCTTTCGGGTCCCGCTCTCCTCGGGCTGTCCCTCGAGGCGCTCTCGTCGGCCCCTCCCTCGAGCCGCTCTCGGTCCGTCCGGGGTCCCTGCCCGCCGCCGCGCTGCCCGTGCTCGCCGCCCTACCCCTGCCGACCTCCCCGGTGCCCCTGCCAGCCTCCCCGGCCCCCGGCCTCCCGACCCTCAGCCCCGGCCCACCGACCAGCCCCGGCCTACCCCCCGAACGCCAGCCAGCCCGCCCGACCTCACCCCCCGATCCGAGCAACCAACACGCAGGCGTCGTCCTCCCGTTCCGCCTGCCCGAACTCCTCGACCACCGAGCGCACGCTGTCCTGGGCGCTGCGTGCCCCGGTGAAGCGGGGGGCCAGGGAGAGGAGGCGTTCGGTCGCGCTCTGGCCGTCGCGGCCCGGGACCAGTCCGTCGGTGTGCAGCAGGAGTACGTCGCCGGGTTCCAGGGATTCCGTCTTCTGTTCGTACGTCGCCCCGGAGGTGGCGCCAAGGAGGACGCCGTCCGGCGGTGTCAGTGCCCGCCCCGTCCCCTCGCGGAAGAGCAGGGGGGCGGGGTGGCCTGCCTGCGCCCACGTGAGGGTCTTCGTGTGCGGGTTGTAGCGGCAGCAGACCGCGCTGCCCAGGGCCGGCTGGACGGAGGCGTCCAGAAGTTGGTTCAACCAGCCCAGGAGCGGCCCCGGTTGGGCGCCCGCGACCGCCATGCCGCGCAGGGCGCCGAGGAGCATGGCCATGCCCGAGGTGACCGTCACGCCGTGTCCGGTCAGGTCGCCGACGCTCAACAGCGATTCGCCGTCGGGGAGTTCCAGGGCGTCGTACCAGTCGCCGCCGATCAGGGCGCTGCTGGAGGACGGCAGATAGTGCGCGGCCAGGTCCAGGGCGTCCGGGTCGCCGTGCGGGAACCGCAGGGAGCCGCGCCACGGCGGCAACACGGCCTCCTGCAGCTCAACCGCAAGCCGGTGCTCCGTCTGCGCGATGTGCCGTTGGCGCTGCAGAGAGTCACGGGTCTCACGCACTGCCAGTTGGCTGCGGCGCAGCTCGCTGACGTCCCGCAGGACCGCCCACATGGAAGCGGTGCCGCCGTCCGCGTCGAGCACGGGCTCGCCCATCATGTGGACCGTACGCACGCCGCCGTCGGGGCGGACGATCCGGAACTCGCCGTCGATGGGCCTGCCGTCGATGAGGCAGTCCGTCACCATCGTGGTGAGCAGTGCCTGGTCGTCGGGGTAGACCAGGGCGGGCAGTTCGTCCAGCGTCAGCGGGGGGCTCGCCGGGTCCCAGCCGAAAATCTGGTACAGCTCGCCGGACCAGGTCACCTCGTCCGTCAGGAGGTGCCACTCGGCGCTGCCGACCCGGCTGAGCAGAGAAGTGCGCCCGGGGTCGGTGGCAGGGGCGGCCGGCGCGGGCTCCCTGGAGAGCTCGGCGTCGAGGCCGTCGAAGTCCGCCAGGTCGTCGAGGGGATCCTCGGGCAGCCCTTCGCGCAGCTGCTCCAAATGGTCGTCCAGGTCGTCGAGTTGGTGCATGGCCAGCTCGCACAGGGCGCGCTGCCACCGGCCCTGCGGGTCGGTGTCGTCGACGAAGGCCTCGCGGCGCACGGCGTCCACGCCTGCGCGCACGCGGCGCGTCTGCGAGATGAGCGCGTCGACCGGGCCGCGCTCCGGCGGCTCGGCGGAGGGGCGGTCCGTAAAGAGGGGGGACGGCATGACGTACTCCGATACAGGCGCGGTACGACCAAGTCTGACGGAAGGACCGGTTATGACTGTCGCACAGGGAGCGACGGCCCGTAAGGGATTTGGCAACACCCGATCCGGTGGTGCTTTTGGCATATGCCATCGTCCTTACGGGTGCACCTTACCTGTTGGGGGCGTCGCACCGGTGCCGCGCGGGCGCCGATGCGACGCGTGAACTCGCCGTAGAGGGAGCGGAGTTGACGCCTCAGCCGGGTCGTCAGGGGGCCTGTTGAGTAGTGAAGTACCTGTTCACGGCCCCTCGGTGGCAACCGCGGACGGGCGGCTGTCGCCGCCGTCTCAGCGAGCCGTGTCCCGCAGGACGAAGAAGGGCGCACGCGCCTCGCCGCCGTCCGGCCGCCGCCAGCCGGCCGCGACATGGCCCCGCGCCTCGGTCCCGGAGCTGTCGGCGACATCTCCCTCGCGGCCGAGGAAGCGCGCCACTTGGAGTGTCGGTGCGCCGCCCGCCGCGACGTCGAGCGTGATCGTGGAGCCGTGCTCGCTGTCGGACACGGCGCTCGCTACGGTCCCGGGCGGGAGTGCGGCCCCGGTGAAGTGGTGGGCGACGGAAGGGTCCGGGGTGTCGTTCACGCTCTGCGCCTGCGCCACGGTGCGCCCCTGAAGGAGGTCGAGCAACTGCCCGACGAGCACCGGGTCGTGCGTTCCGTCGTACAGCCACCGCTTCCCGAGCACCCCGTGCTCGGAGGTGCCGATGAGGCATTCGTCGGCCCCGTCGAGCGGCGCCCCGCGGTAGCTCATCGGCACGTGGTACGCGACCGGTCGTTCGCCGGAGCTGTCCGTGACCACCATGAACTCGAGGCCCACCACGCCCTCCGGGTCGTCGAGCCGGAACCCGCCGGCCTTGGCCAGCTGCGGTGTGCTCCCGGTGTCTACGTACCAGGGCCGTGTGGGAAGCCAGGACGTGAGCAGTTCGAGCTTGGTGGGGGTCATGGTGGTGTGGTGAATGACAGCCATGGCTCGGCAACTTACCCATGCCGGTCCGCGCCGCCCGAGCCGCCCCCGGGCCGGCGACGTGTACCCAGCCGCAGATCCGGGCGATCCGGCCGATCCACCCGAGCCGGCTGAACCAGCAGTCCTGATGGAGCCGGCCGATCCAGCAGCCCTAAAGGCCGACATCCGTACGGAGTTGGGCCCTCGCGGCATCGAAGTACTCGCGCTGCTCGGCGAGCGCCGCGGGCGTCGCGGCGTTGTCGACGTGCAGCTGGTAGACGCGGCCGCCCGTGCCGGGCACGAAGAGTTCCAGGCGTTTGCGGGGCCCCGACTGGCCGTTCCAGTGGTAGTCGATCTCCAGCCATACGGCGTCGCGGTCGCCCTGCCGGGTGCGGTGGGTCCGGGTCGTGATGCCCGCCATCGACGACTCGGCGGTCTTGCGGTACCAGGCGAGCTGGCCCTTCGCCGCCTCGGCCGCGGTCGGGCCGTAGGCGTTGTCGCGCTTCACGCCGAGCGTGAACTTGTCGTCCGGTGAATGCCAGTTGGTCTTGATGCGGTCCCGCTCGTGGACCTGCCAGCCCTTGGGCACGGCAAGCGCGACGGTCAGCTGCTTCTCGGTGACCCGGCGCCAGCCGGAGGGCGGGGGAGTGGCAGGTGCCGAAGGGGATGCGGAGGCCGACGGGGAGGGGGTTTCGGATGCCGAGGGGGTTTCGGATGGCGAGGGGCCAGGGGACGCGGGCGCCGAAGTCGTCGTCCCCTTGCCGTCGTCCTCCGCGCCCTCCGCGCTCTTCGCCCCGTCCCAGGGCTGGACCAGGAGCAGGGTGACCGCGGCCACGACGATCGCCGTCGCGGCGCCACCGGCCGCCATCGCCGCGCCGCTGCTCAGGAAGCGCCGCTTCCCGCGGGTGACCGAGGTCGTCGAAGACGGGTCCGCACGGAGGCGTACGGTCCCGGTGGATGCCGCCGACGGAGAAACGGCCGACGCCGACGCCTCCTGCAACGCCTCCTCGACCTCACCCGCCTCCGGTCGCGCGTCCGGGTCCTTCGCCAGCAGCCGCATCACCAGTGGCTCCAACGGCCCTGCGTGCAGCGGGCGTCCGGGTTCGGCGTGCAGCACCGCCTGCACGGTCGTGGCCTGGCTGTCCCGGCGGAACGGCGACACCCCCTCCAGCGCCCGGTACAGCAGCACTCCCACCGACCACAGGTCTGCCGCCGCCCCCGGGCTGCGCCCCAGTGCCCGCTCGGGTGCCACGTACTCCGGCGAGCCGACGAAGCCCCCCGGCTCCGTGAGGCGCCCGTCGCCCTCCGCGTACGCGATCCCGAAGTCCGTCAGGACGACCCGCTGTCCGTCCGCCCCGAGCAGCACGTTCGCGGGCTTCACGTCCCGGTGCAGCACCCCCGCCGAGTGGGCGGCGCGCAGTGCTCGTACGACCGCGAGACCCACCCGGGCCGCCTCACGCGGCCCCAACGTGCCCTGCTCCAGGGCCGTTTCGAGGGACTGGCCCGCCACCAGCTCCATCACGATGTACGGGCGTCCGTCCTGCTCCACCACATCGTGGACCGTGACGACCGAAGGGTGCTGGATCCGCCCCGCCGCCCGAGCCTCGCGCACGATCCGCTCGTAGGCGGCCGCCCGCTCGTCCGGGCCGAGCCCCTCCGGCAGCCGCGGCTCCTTCACCGCGACCGGGCGTCTGACCACCTCGTCGACGGCGGCCCACACCGTCCCCATGCCCCCCTCGCCGATGCGCTCGCCGATCCGGTACCGACCGGCCACCACTCGCACAGTGCCCCCGCTCTCCGCCATGGCACCATCATGCACAGGCCTCCCGCGTGGGGCACGGTCCGGCAGACGCACGAGCGGCGCAGACCGCACAGGGCAGGGGTCTCAGCGGTTCGTCTGTACGTCCCCCACCGTCGACGACCGGATCGCGTCCCCGTCCGCGAAGTCCCCCGGCGGGATGCCCGGGTGGTGCCCGTCGCGGGGTGCGGGCACGGCCGGGGCGGGGTCGAGGGTGAGGCGGGAGACGATGCGGTAGCGGTCGCCGCGATAGAGGGAGTGGACGTACTCCACGGGGCGGCCGTCGGTGTCGGTGGTCAGGCGCTCGAAGAGCAGGGCGGGGGAGAGCTCGGGCACGTCGAGCAGGTCGGCCTCGGCCCGGGTGACGACGGTCGGCTCGATGGCCTGCACCGCCTCGCGCACCCGCACCGCGTGATGCTCCCGCAAATGGTCGTACAGGTCGCCGCTCTCCAGCTCCTGCGCGCTCAGGCCCGGCACCAGGGCGGCCGGGATGTGCAGATGCTCGATGGCCATGGGCGCACCGTCGACGAGGCGCAGGCGGGCGACGTAGACGATCTCGGCCGCGGGGGAGAGCCGCAGCTTGCGCCCCACGCGGGCGCCCGCCGGGACCGTGGTGAACTCCAGGATCCGGCTCGACCAGGCGCCCGTGGCCTGTGGCAGGCTCATCGCCTGCCGGTCCCCGACCAGCTCCTGGGTGATCTTGGCCGGCGCGACGAACATGCCGCGCCCGTGTTCGCGTACGAGAAGCCCCGCGGTGACGAGTTCGTCCACCGCCGCGCGCAACGTCGGCCGGGACACGCCGAGTTCGGCGCACAGGCTGCGCTCGGAGGGGATGGCATCGCCGGCGCCGCGTGACTCGATGAGCTCCAGGATGACGTCGCGCACCCGCTCGCGCTTGAGCACCGCTCCCGGTTCCGCTCCCGGTCCCCTTCCCGCTCCCGGTTCCGCTCCCCGTTCCGATGTGTCCATGTGCTGGGTTCCCCTCCCGACTCGCGTGCTGACCAGTTTGCCATGCGGGGCGTGACTGGCCCGCTGGTCAAGGGGGCTTTAGTGGACGGAATCTGGTGCGGGGCACGGGTGCAGGTCCTTGGGGTGCGGAAATCCCTTGTACGCAAGGGGACTTGACGACCTCATTGGTCTATGCCACTTTCTTCCACCATCAACAGGTCAACTGTCCAGTTGAGGTCACTGGTCAAGTGGTGGGGCTCTCCCGTCCCTCCCATACCGCAGAGGTGAACCGTGAAGTTCCGCTTGCTCGCCGGCGCATCCGCGCTCGCGCTGACCGCCGGCCTCGGGGCCGGGCTCGGCGCCTGCAGTTCCCCCGACCCGTCCGACGGCGTCGGTGGCGGGAAGACCACCATCGACGTCTGGCTGATGCGCGACAGCGTCTCCGCCGCCTTCCAGAAGGACTTCGTCAAGGCCTTCGAGGCCGCCCACCCCGACATCCGCGCCAAGGTGCAGATCCAGGAGTGGGACGGCATCGGCGAGAAGGTCACCGCCGCCCTGGCCAGCAATGACGCACCCGACGTCATCGAGGTCGGCAACACCCAGGTCGCCCAGTACGCGAGCAGCGGCGGCGTCCTCGACCTCAGCGACAAGGTCGACGACCTCGGCGGCAAGGACTGGCTCAAGGGCCTGGCGGAGCCGGGCGCGTACGAGGGCAAGCAGTACGGCATCCCGTACTACGCGGCCAACCGCGTCGTCATCTACCGCACCGACCTGTTCAAGGCGGCCGGTGTCGAGGCGAGTGCCATCAAGACGCGTGACCAGTGGATCGCGGCGACGAAGAAGCTCAACAAGGGCGACACGCAAGGCATCTATCTGCCGGGGAAGATGTGGTACGCCCTGGCCGGGTTCGTCTGGGACGAGGGCGGCGACCTCGCCACCGGGTCCGGCGGCAAGTGGAAGGGCGCACTCGACAGCCCCGAGGCGCTGCGCGGCATGGAGTTCTACGAGCAGCTGCAGGCCCTCGGCAAGGGCCCCAAGGACTCCGACGAGGCCGCCCCGCCGCAGTCCGACGTGATGGCCAAGGGCAAGGTCGCCCAGGTCATCTCGACCCCGGGCGGCGCCAACGTCATCGCCGAGGCCAACCCCGAACTCAAGGGCAAGCTCGGCTTCTTCCCCATCCCCGGCAAGACCGCGGCCACCCCGGGCGCCGTCTTCACCGGCGGCTCCGACCTGATCGTCCCGGCCGCCTCGGCCAAACCGGAGGCCGCGTACACCTTCATCAAGGAACTCACCGGCGACACCTGGCAGAAGAAGCTCGCCGTGACCATGAGCTACGTCCCCAACAAGACCACCCTGACCGGCGCCCTCGCCAAGGACCCGGGTGCCGCGGCCATGGCGGTCGGCGCGAGCGGGAACGGCCACGCCACGCCCAACACGCCCGGCTGGGCCGCCGTCGAGGCCGAGAACCCGATCAAGGACTACATGACCGCCGTGCTCACCGGAGGCGACCCGGCCAAGGAGGCGGCGAAGGCGTCCGAGGCCATCACCCGGGCGATGAACAGCAGTTCATGACCGCGACCCCCGACATGTCGGCAGCCACCGAGTCCGGCACCGTGGAGAGGAGGACGCCCGTGACGACATCCAAGGTCACCCATGCCACCGCTGCGGGCGTCACCCCCACGCCCCGCACACCCCGGCCCCAGCGGCGCCCACTTCGCCGCGGCGCCGCACCGCCCGGCCGCCCCCGGCGCGACCCCTGGCCGTACCTCCTCATCGCGCCCGCCGTGCTCGGCACCGCGTACCTCCTGCTCTACCCCCTCCTGCGCGCCCTGCTCATCTCGTTCCAGGACTTCAAGCTCCGCCAACTCATCCTGGGTGACGCAGAGTTCGTGGGGCTGCGCAACTACCGGACGCTGCTCACCGACCCCCGCTTCTGGGAGGTGGTGGCGCGCACCTTCCTCTTCATGGCGATCAACGTCGTGCTGATCATGGTGATCTCCACGCTGGTGGCCCTGATGACCGAGCGACTGCGCCGGGTCGGCCGGACGGTTGTCCTCAGCGCCCTGGTCCTCGCCTGGGCGATGCCGGTCGTCGCGGCGACCACCGTCTTCCAGTGGCTGTTCCACTCCGAGTTCGGGGTGGTCAACTGGGCGCTGACCGGCCTCGGTTTCGAGTCGTTCGAGCGCTACCCGTGGTTCGCGAACGGCACGGCGGCCTTCGCCATCCTCGTCCTGCTGATCGTGTGGCAGTCCGTGCCGTTCGCGGCGATCACGCTCTACTCGGCGCTCACCACCGTGCCCGCCGAGCTGTACGAGTCGGCGCGCCTGGACGGTGCGGGCGCCGCGCGGATCTTCCGCTCCGTCACCTTCCCGATCGTCCGGCCGATCTTCATGCTGATCGTGTCGCTCGAGGTGATCTGGACGTTCAAGGCCTTCGTGCAGATCTGGGTGATGACCCGCGGCGGCCCGGGCGACGCCACCACCATCCTTCCCGTGTACGCCGTCCAGACCGCGCTCGCCAGTCAGAAGTACGACCTCGGGTCCGCGGCCTCGATGATCACGGTGGTGCTGATGTCCGTGGTCCTGGTGGCCTACCTCCGCCAGATGTTCCGGCAGGAGGCCGAGCTGTGAGCCGTTCCCCCGGGCGCGCGGTCAAGCGTCCCCTGGTCCACCGCATCCCGCTGTACACGGCCGCCACCGCGACCGTCCTGATCTGCCTCTTCCCCGTCTACTGGATGATCTCGACGGCCTTCAAGCCGACCCGGGACATCCAGTCGGAGAACCCTCGACTGGTGCCCTTCAACTGGACACTTGACCACTTCCGGCGGGCCGTCGACGCCGACGGATTCGGACTGTTCTGGCGCAACAGCATCCTGGTCACCGCGAGTTCGGTGCTCCTCGCCCTGCTCGTCGGCCTCGGCGCCGCCTTCGCGGTGGCGCGGCTTCGCTGGCGCGGGCGGCGGCAGTTCATGCTGATGGTGTTCATCGCTCAGATGGCGCCCTGGGAGTCCCTGATCATCCCGATCTACATCATCTCCCGGGACACCGACATGCTGGACCGGCTGCCCACCCTGACCCTGGTCTACTTCATGGTCACGCTGCCGTTCTCGGTGATCGTGCTGCGCGGCTTCCTCGCCACCATCCCGCCCGAGCTGGAGGAGTCCGCCCAGGTCGACGGCTGCACCCGGCTCGGCGCGTTCCGCAAGGTGGCGTTCCCGCTGCTCGCGCCGGGGCTGATGGCGACCTCGCTGTTCGGCTACATCACGGCCTGGAACGAGTTCGCGTACGCCAACTTCCTGATCATCAAGCAGCAGGACAGCCGCACGCTCCCGGTCTGGCTCTCCTCGTTCCACAACACCTTCGGCACCGACTGGGGCGCCACCATGGCCGCCTCCTCGCTCTTCGCCCTGCCCGCCCTCGCGATCTTCCTGCTGCTGCAACGGCACGTCACCTCCGGCTTCGCGGCCGGCGCCGTCAAGGGCTGACCCCCACCGTTTCGCCCCCGTACCGGAGGCCTTTCATGCGTACGCCCGTCCCCCGCCCCGAACACCACCTCCTGCCCCGCCCCACCAATGTCAACTCCCGGCCCGGCCGCCTCACCCTGGATGCCGCCACCACCCTGCGCGCCACACCCGGCGCCGAAGGAGCCGCCGACCTGCTGCGCACCCTGCTCGCCCCGGCCACCGGGCTGCCGCTCGCGCCGTCCCCGGCCGGGCAGCTCGTCCTCGCCCTCGACCCGCAGCTCGGCGGGCTCGGCGAGGAGGGGTACGGCCTCACCATCGGCCCGCACGCCCTGCTCCTGCGCGCCGCGGCCCCGGCCGGACTGCTGCGCGGCGTCCAGACGATCCGCCAACTCCTGCCCACCGAGGCCCTGTTGGACGCACCGCAGCCCAAGGCCGGCTGGGAGCTGCCCTGCGTCGAGATCACCGATGTGCCGGCACAGGCCTGGCGCGGGGCGATGCTCGATGTGGCCCGGCACTTCCAGCCGGTCTCGTTCCTGCGCCGGTACGTCGACCTCCTCGCCCTGCACAAGCTGAACGTCCTGCACCTGCACCTCACCGACGACCAGGGCTGGCGCATGCCGGTCGCCGCCTACCCCCGGCTCACCGAGGTCGGCTCGAAGCGTGCCCGCTCGATGGTCGGGCCCGCCGGCAGCACGACATACGACCGCACTCCGCACGGCGGCAGTTACACCCGCGCGGAACTGACCGGCCTGGTGGCGTACGCCGCCGAGCGGGGCGTCACCGTCGTCCCCGAGATCGAGATGCCGGGCCATGCGCGGGCCGCGCTCGCCGCCTACCCGCACCTGGGCAACCACCCCGAGCGGCAGCTCGACGTGTGGACCGACTGGGGCGTGTGCGAGAACGTCTTCGGCGTGCACGACGCGGTCCTCGACTTCTGCCGCACCGTCCTGGGCGAGGTCATGGAGGTCTTCCCGTCCCCGCACATCCATGTCGGGGGAGAGGAGTGCCCGACCGTCGAATGGGCCGCGAGCGCGGCGGCCCGGGAGCGGATCGCGGCCCTTGGCCTCACCGGTCCCGAGGCGCTGCCCGGCTGGTTCCTCGGCCAGATCGGCGACTTCCTCGTCGAACACGGGCGCCGGCCCACCGGCTGGGCCGAGAGCGGCGGCGAACTGCCCCTGGACTTCACCGTGATGACCTGGCGCGACCCCGCCCACGCCCTGCGCGCCGCCCGCCGCGGCCATCAGGTGGTCCGCGCCGACCACCTGTCCGCGTACCTCGACTACGCCCAGTCGGCCACCGCCGGTGAGCCGCCGGCCCAGCCCGGTCCCGTCGTCGACCTGCGCGCGGTGTATGCCCTCGAAGCGGCCTCCGATGACTGGGAGCCGACGGAAGCGCGTCAAGTCATCGGTACTCAGGCCCAGTTGTGGACCGAGTTCGTGTCCACCCCGGCCCACATCGAATACCTCGCCTTCCCCCGGCTGTGCGCCCTGGCAGACCGGGCCTGGAGTGGCGGCGGCGACTTCGACACCGACTTCCTGCCCCGCCTCGCCCAGCACACCGGGCGCCTCGACGCGCTCGGCGTCAACCACCGCCCCCCAGAGCCTGTTGCTGAACCCCCGCCTGTGCCCCGACGCCCGGCACGCACCCTCGCACCGACCGCCGCCGCACCCGCCCTTCGGGCGGACGACGGGGGTTCGGCAACAGGCTCTGCCCCGCGGCCCCGCACCGCCGCGGCAGCACGACCGCAGGGAACATCCGCCCCACACCGTTCCTGAGAGGACACCCCCATGGAAAAGCCCGTGAGACACCGGATACGCACCGCCGCGGCCGCGGGAGTCGTCGTGGCCCTCGGCTGCGCGGGACTCGCCGCACTGCCCGCCACCGCCAACGCGGCGGCGGACGGCCTGACCGTCCAGTACCGCACCGGCGCGGCCGGAGCCACCGCCGACCAGGCCGAACCCTGGCTCAAGGTCACCAACAGCGGTGCCGCCGCCGTGCAGTTGAGCGACGTCAAGCTCCGCTACTACTTCAAGGCCGACTCCGCGAGCACCGACTACCGCTTCGCCTGCTCCTGGGCGGTCAAGGGCTGCGGCAACATCACCGGCACCTTCGGCACCCTCGCCAAGCCCACCGCCACCGCCGACCGCTATCTGGAGATCGGCTTCACCTCCGGCGCGGGCTCCCTCGCTGCCGGCGCAGACACGGGCGACATGCAGCTGCGCTTCCACCGCGCCGACTGGCAGCCGCTGAAGCAGAGCGACGACTACTCGTTCGGCGCCACGCAAGCCGCGTACGGGAACTGGACGAAGATCACGGCGCAGACCGGCGGGAGCATCGTGTGGGGCACCGCCCCCGAGGGCAACGACCCGACGGACCCGCCCACCGACCCGCCGACCGATCCGCCCGCCGACGGGGCGACGCTCTTCGACGACTTCAACTACACCGGGCACAACGATCCGAAGATCGCCGCCAACGGCTGGACCGTACGCGCCAATTCGGGCGGTCCCGGGGTGCCGGGCGCCACCTGGGCGCCGGACAACATCACCTTCTCCACGGTGAACGGCAACTCGCTGATGAACCTGGAGACCTCCACCGCCGGCACCGGCGCCTCCACCGAGCAGTCCGAACTCCTCACCAAGTCCATGAAGTTCAAGGACGGTACGTACGCGGCCCGGGTGAAGTTCGCCGACGCGCCCAAGTCGGGCCCGGACGGCGACCACCTGGTGCAGACGTTCTTCGCCCTCAACGACCTCAAGGCGCCCATGGCCGACGACTACTCGGAGTACGACTTCGAGTATCTGCCCAACGGCGGATGGGGCGAGCCGGCCAACATCCTCTACACCACGTCCTGGGAGACCTACCGGCCCGACCCCTGGGAGGCCGTCAACCAGCACACCGAGTCCCGCACCAGCTTCGCGGGCTGGCACGACGTGGTGTTCACCATCGACGCGAGCAGCATCAAGTACTACATCGACGGGCAGCTGTTCGGCACCCATGACGCCAAGTACCTGCCCGAGCGGCCGATGGGCATCTACTTCAACCAGTGGCTGATCGACCTGGCAGGCCAGACCGGCACCGAGGCGCGGGCCTACGACCAGCAGGTCGACTACGTGCTGCACGTCAAGGACCAGGTCCTGACCCCCGCCCAGGTCAAGACGAAGGTCGACGCCTACCGCGCGGCGGGCACCGCCTTCGAGGACACCGTGCCGGCGGCCGCGACGGCCAAGTCCGCCGCAGCGGCACCGGCCGACGCCGCCCGCTGACGGCAGCCGGCCGGCTCGGGCCGTACGGTCACCGTGCCCAACCACGGTGACCGTACGGCCACTTGAGTCGAAGTCGACCCGAAACGCACTATCGTGACCCCATGCCCGCCGAGCTGATCCGCATCGTCTCCCGCTCCTCACCCATGGCCCTGGCCCAGGTGGAGCGCGTCCGAGCCGCCCTCGCCGCACACCACCCCGGCCTGCGCACCGAGGTCGTGCCGGTCACCACCAGCGGCGACAAATGGATGGGCGACCTCGCCAAGCTCGGCGGCAAGGGCGCCTTCACCAAAGAGGTCGACCAGGCCCTCCTCGACGGGCGCGCCGACCTCGCCGTGCACTGCCTGAAGGACATCCCCGCCGACCGGCCGCTGCCCGCCGGGACCACGTTCGCCGCGTACCTGGAGCGCGACGACATCCGCGACGCCCTCATCGACCCCGCGGGCCGCACCCTGGACGAGCTGCCCGCGGGCACCCGCATCGGCACCTCCTCCGTGCGTCGCGTAGCCCAACTCGCCGCAAGTCACCCGGAGTTGGAGTGTGTGCCCATGCGGGGCAACGCCAACCGGCGCCTGGACAAGCTGGCCGCGGGCGACGCGGACGCACTCCTGCTCGCCGTCTCGGGCCTCGAGCGCATCGACCGTACCGACGTCATCTCCGAGGTGCTGCCCGTCGACGTGATGTGCCCGCCCATCGGCGCGGGCATCCTCGCCCTGCAATGCCGCGAGGACGACACCGCCACCATCGACGCCGTGACCGGCCTCGGCCACCGCGACACCTGGCGCGAGGCCACCGCCGAGCGCATGTTCCTGCACGTGCTGCAGGGGCACTGCAACTCCCCGGTCGCCGGGCACGCCCGCGCCCACCGAAACGGTGACCTGTCCCTGCGCGCCTGCGTCTTCACGCCCGACGGCAAGCGCGTCCTCAACGCGCAGGAGTGGGCGGGCCCCCTCGACCCCGCGACGCTCGGCATGTCCGTGGCCGTGGCACTGCTGCGGCAGGGCGCACGCGAACTGATCGACGGCATTCCGCACTGAGGGTTCTGGCACCGAGTCGATACCGACCCCGGGCCGCCCGCCCGACCGGGAACCCCCACAGCCCCGAAGGACGTTCCCCCGGCACCACCCTGCGAGAGGCGCGGCATGCACGAACTGACTGCGGGCGGCAACCTCCCGCTGCCGGACGGACCCCTGACCCTGCGCGTGCCCGGGCCGTTCGACCTGTCGCTGCTCGTCACCGGTGACGACGGCAAGGTCGGCGGCGACGCGGACTTCGTCTTCTTCAACCAGCCGACGGCACCGGGCGCCCGCCTCCAGAACGACACGCTCACTGTCGACCCGCGACGTCTGCGGGCGGGCGCCACCCGGCTCACCGTGGTCATCAGCCCCGCCGACCCCGCCACCGCGCTCGGCCGGCTCCCCACGCCCACGCTCACGGTCACCGGATCCGGCACACCGGTGGCCCGGTTCACCCCCGCCCGTCCGACGCGGGAGACGGTGCTGTTGCTCGCGGAGATCTACCGCCGGGGCTCCGCGTGGAAGGTGCGGGCCCTGGGCCAGGGGTACGCCGACGGCCTGGCCGGAGTCGCCAGGGACTTCGGCGTCGACGTGGAGGAGGAAACGGAGGGAGCGGCGGAGGGAGCGTCGGTGGGCCCCGCTGTCCCGGCCGGCGCCCTTGCCCCGACCATCCCCGCCATGCCGGCGACCGCACCCGCCCTGCCCGCGCGCGCCCCGGCGGCCGTGGACGACGGCGCGGCCGCGCTCATCAACTCCCTTCGGGCCAGGGCGGGTTGTCCCGCCATATCCGTGGACGCCCGCCTGCAGTCAGCCGCCCAGGCGCACGCCGACGCCATGGCGCGCAGCGGTCGGCTCACCGCCGAGACCGCCGACGGCACATCCATCTACCAGCGCGTCACCTCCGGCGGATACGCCTACCTCCTGCTCGCCGAACAACTGGTGTCCGGCCCCCGCACCCCCGCCGAATTCCTCGACTACTGCCAGTCCGACGCCGGTACGCGCCGTCCCCTCGTCGACCTCGCGGTCACCGACGCGGCCCTCGCGCACGCCACCGACAGCCGCACCGGCGACACCTACTGGACCGCCCTGTGGGCCCGCCCCTTCACGGCCGCCGGCCTCACGGCGCTGACCACCGAGGTCCTCACCCTCACCAACGCCGAACGCACCCGCGCCGGGCTGCGCCCCTTCGCCCCCGACACCCACCTGACCGGGGGCGCGCAGGCCCACTGCGGCGACATGATCGCCCGCGACTTCTACGCGCACACGTCGCCCGACGGCCGCGAGCCCTGGGACCGGGCCCGCGCCGCGGGCTCCGCGCACCGCGCCATCGGCGAGAACATCGCCTGCGGCCAGCGCGCCCCCGCCGAGGTCGTCCAGGGCTGGATGAACAGCCCCGGGCACCGCGCCAACATCCTCAAGCCCGACTTCACCCACCTCGGCGTCGGCTTCGCGGGCGGCGGCCGCGCGGGGACGTACTGGACACAGCTCTTCGGCGGGTAGGGCCCGATCTCGCCGGACGCTAGACCACCTTGGGCATCTCGCCGGCCATGCGCGTCACATCGATCACCGAGAACGCCGCACCCTGCGGGTCCCCGACCGCCGCGAAGCGCCCGAACGGCGTGTCCATCGGCTCCATGTGCACCTTGCCGCCGAGCTTCTGCACCGTGGCGACCGCGTCGTCGCAGTCGGCGACCGTGAAGTACACGTTCATGTACGACGGCACGTGCTCCGGGAACACGTCGGTCATCTGCAGCCGCCCGATGACCGGGTCGCCGCCGCTCTTCAGCGACCACAGGTGGAAGTCGAGCGAGGCGTCGTCGATGCGCTTCACGTCGTACCCGAACACGGCCGGGAAGAACGCGTCCGCCTTCGCCGCGTCCCGGGTGGTGACCTCGGCCCAGCAGAACGCGCCCGGCACGTTCTGCGCCTCGAAGCCCTGGTGGGTGTCCGGCTGCCACACGCTGAAGTAGACGCCGCTGGGGTCCTGCGCGGTGACCATCGTGCCGAACGGGGCGACCTCCATCGGCTCCATCATCAGCGTCCCGCCGTGCTCCCGGATCTTCGCGGCGGTCGCCGCGATGTCCGACGAGGCGAAGTACAGGTTCCACGCGAGCGACGCCTCCATCCCCGGCGGCACCGGGGAGAGGGCGGCGACGAGCTTGCCGTCGACGGAGGCCTGCGTGTAGCCCCCGTACTCCGGGGAGCTCTCGCCGAAGGTCCAGCCGAGCAGCTCGCCGTAGAAGCTCTTGGCGGCCTCGATGTCGGGGAACATGGCGTCGGCCCAACAGGGCGCGCCTTGTGGATGTGCGGCCATGATGTGCGGCCTCCTCGATTGAAGAAATGTCCGACCTTGCCACGCTACGCGGCAGGTCTGACAGTCGCCCCCGGAACGCCTCACTCCTGCGGCGCGACCGGCCCGGCCGTACCCCGTCCGTCCTTGCCCAGCCCGGCCGTGCCCTGTTCCAGCGGCGGAGCGGCCACCGCGCAGTGCGTACGGCACTGGGGGCGGGCCTCTTCCGGGGCCGCCTTGCGCACCGTCAGCCAGGCGATCACCGCGCCGAGCGCGAGCAGCCCCGCACACAGCGGCATGGCCCGCCGGAACGCCGCACCGAACTCGTCGGCCGACTGATACGCCTCCGGCCCCATCCCGACGAGCAGCGGCAGCGCGGCCACCGCGATCAGACCGGCGGCACGGGCCGCCGCGTTGTTGATGCCGCTGGCAAGGCCGGCCCGCGCCGTGTCCACCGAGGCCAGGACCGTCGCCGTCAGCGGCGCGACCAGCGTCACCATGCCCATGCCGAGCACCACCACGGCAGGCAGCACATCGCGCACGTACGAGGCGTCCGTGCCCACCCGCAGCATCAGCAGCATCCCCGCCGCGCACAGCAGCGGCCCCACGGTCAGTGGAACGCGTGGCCCGATCCGCTGCCCCAACTCCCCGGCGCGCGCGGAAAGAAGCAGCATCAGCACGGTCGTGGGCAGCAGGGCGGTGCCGGCCCCGAGCGCCGAGTAGCCCGCCACGACCTGGAGTTGCAGCGCCGAGAGGAAGAAGAACCCGCCGAACGCCCCGTACACACACAGCGTGACCACGTTCACGGCGGTGAACTGCCGCTGCCCGAACACCGACGGCGGCACCATCGGATCGGCCCGCCGCCGCTCCACGGCCACGAACGCCACCGCGAACAGCAGGCCCCCGACCGCCGACCCGAGCACGACCACCGAGGCTCCTTGGTCCGGCGCGGCGATCAGGGCGTACGTCACCAGCGCCAGGGCGAGCGCCCCGAGCGCGGCGCCGAGCACGTCGAACCGGCCGTGCGCGGCCGGATCCCTGGACTCCGGTACGTGCTTGAGCGCGACCGGCACGCACACCGCGGCCAGCGGCACATTGAGCAGGAACACCCAGCGCCAGCCCGGCCCGTCCACCAGCCAGCCGCCCAGGAACGGCCCCACCGCCGCGGCGACCCCGCCGAGCCCCGACCACACACCGACCGCCCTGGCCCGTTCGTCCGGGTGGAACGAGGCCTGGATCAGGGCGAGCGACCCGGGCGTGAGCAGCGCACCACCGACGCCCTGCAGCGCCCGGGCCGCCACCAGGACCCCGGCGTTCGGCGCGATCCCGCACAGCAGCGACGCGGCCGCGAACCACACCACGCCCACCACGAAGACCCGCCGTCGCCCGAACCGGTCGCCCAGCGCCCCGCCGAGCAGGATCAGCCCGGCCAGCGTGAGCATGTAGGCGTTGACCGTCCACTGCAGGGCCGCCAGATCGGCGTCGAGGTCGGTGCCGATGCGACGCAGCGCCACATTGACGACGGTCGAGTCCAGCATCGCCATCCCGGACCCGAGCACCGTGGTCAGCAGCACCCAGCGGCCGGCGGCCGACCCGGTCCGCAGCGCGCCCGCGCCGCCCGGGGGTCCTGGCGGTTCCGACGAGGGCGAGGACTGTCCCATGGTCCGGATCATCCCCGCCCTGCGCCCGTCCGGCCAGCCGGTGTACCGGCCGGAAACGGGGATCAGCGCGGGGCGGACCTCGCGGACCAGGTGGCGAGCAGCTGCAGGGCGTGCGCGGACGGGCTGTCGGGCTCGGCGGTGTAGAGGTAGAGGGCCTGGTCGGGGTCGTCGGGCAGGGTGAGCGACTCGTACTCCAGGGCCAGTTCGCCGACCAGCGGGTGCCGGTAGAGCTTGGTGCCGTGCGTGTACTCCAGGACGTCGTGGTCGGCCCACCACTGGCGGAAGTCCTCGTCGTGCACGGCCAGTTCACCGACCAGCTCGGTCAGCCGGGGGTCGTGCGGATGGCGGCCCGCGTACAGCCGCAGGGCCGCGACCGCACCGCGAGCGGCCCGCTCCCAGTCGGCCAGCAGCTCACGGGCGGCCGGGTCGAGGAAGATGAACCGGGCGAGGTTGCGCTCACGGTGCGGCAGCGCGTCGAAGTCCGCGTACAGCGCCTTCGCGAGGGAATTGGCGGCGAGTACGTCGAGACGGCGGCCCAGGATCATCGCGGGCGTGCCGGTCAGCGCGTCGAGGACCCGGTACAGGCCGGGCCGCACCCGCTGCGGCGGCTCCGGCCGCCGCCGGGCCGGACCCGGCTTGGGCTTCGCCAGGTCGAACAGGTGGGTCCGCTCGGCGGCGTCCAGGCGCAGCGCCCGGGCCACGGCGTCCAGCACGGCCGACGACACGTTCGGATTGCGGCCGCGCTCCAGGCGTACGTAGTAGTCGACGCTGACCCCGGCCAGCTGAGCCAGCTCCTCACGGCGCAGCCCCGGCACCCTGCGCCGCCCGGCATGCGGTCCGATGCCGACGTCCTCAGGGGCGACCCGGGCCCGGCGCGAGCGCAGGAAGTCCCGCAGTTCGAGGTTGGGCTCCTGCCCCGCTGACGTGCTCATTCCTCCAGGCTAGGCCTGCTCGGACCGCCTCGCCGGGCGTAACGGGGGGTCTGCCGGACCCCCGGTAAAGCCTCCCCCCGCCACCCGCGCGCGGACCCACGTACGGGGTGATCTCCTGGATGACGGGAAACATTCCGTCCCTCCCGCACCACCCCTGAAAGGTCCCCGTCATGGCCAAGCCCCTGATCGTCATCACCGGCGCCAGCTCCGGCATCGGCGCGGCCACCGCCCGCCTGCTCTCCGACCGGGGCCACCCGCTGCTGCTGCTCGCCCGCCGCCTGGACAAGCTGGAGGAGCTCGGCCTCCCCGACGCCCTGTGCCGCAAGGTCGACGTCACCGACCGCGCCGCCGTCCAGGCCGCGGTGCGCGAGGCCGAGGAGCGGTTCGGTCCGGCCGACGCCCTGGTCAACAATGCGGGGGCGATGCTCCTGGGCCGGATCGCCGACCAGCCCGAGGACGAGTGGGACCGCATGATCGACCTCAACATCAAGGCCGTCCTGTACGCGACCCGCGCGGTGCTCCCCGGGATGCTCGGCCGCGGCTCCGGCACGGTGATCAATGTCAGTTCGATCGCCGGCCGCAAGACCTTCCCCAACCACACCGCGTACGTCGGCACGAAGTTCGCCGTGCACGCCATGTCGGAGAACCTGCGCGAAGAGGTCGCCGCATCGGGCGTCCGTGTGGTGACCATCGCGCCCGGCGCGGTCGAGACCGAGCTGCTCTCGCACACCAGCGACGAGCAGATCAAGACCGACTACGAGGCCTGGAAGAAGTCCGCGGGCGGCGCCCTGGACCCGCAGGTGGTGGCCGAGGCCATCGCGTACGCCTACCAGCAGCCGCCGAACGTCACCATCCGCGAGATCGTCCTCGCCGCCACAGGTCAGGAAGCCTGACCAGAGCGAGGAAGCCTGCCCCGAGCCAGGAAGCCTGACCCGAGCCGGGACGCCTGACCCGCGGAGGTCACTGGACCCCCGCGGGTGAACTCCCGCCCCGCACCCGCAACACCGGCCGGCCCTTGCCGTCCGCGCGGGCCGTCCAGATGTCGAGGGCCCGCCCGTCCGTGCCGGGCGCGGCATAGGCGAGGGTGGCGTCGTCCAGCCACGCCGCCTGGTCGTCGATGCTGCGCCGCTCGGCCACGGGATGCTCGCGCATCGTGCGCAGGTCGAGGACGTACAGCCGCCAGGGATCCCGACTGCCGCCGCGTACGCGCTTCTTGAAGGCGAGCCGGGTGTTGTCGGGGGAGAGGGACGGGCACTCGACGTTCGACCGTACGGTCCGCGCGGCCCACGGGTTCATCGTGCCCTTGACCAGGTAGGTCTTCCCCTTCGTGGAGACGGTCGCATAGAAGTGGTTGTCGCCGCGGGCGAAGGTGACACCCCAGTAGTTGACGTCGGGGGCGTGGTAGCGGCGGCCGTCCAGGGTGAGGGGGATCTCCTCCATGTTCTTGATGAGGTAGCCGCTGCGGGTGTCGAGGATCGACGTGCGGGTCGAGAAGGCGGACCCGGCGTAGGAGTCCCCGGTGGCGAACATGGTCCAGGAGAGCATCCGCCCCGACGCCGAAACCCGGGCCCGGTTGGGGATTCCGGTCAGTGCGATACGTCGCTTCTCGCGGAGTCGGTCGTCGAGGACGACGGCGTACGACTTGGGCGGGATGCCGGGGCGGCGCTGCAGACACAGCCCGGTGCGGGCCGCGGCGTAGAAGCGTTCGCAGGCGGGGCCGCCGGTGGTGCGCGGCCCGGAGCCTGCCGCGTCGCTGCGGGCGACGCGGCCCGCACCTGCTGCCGTGCTGCGGAAGTACAGGTGCCCCTTGTCGAGCCCGAACTCCGAGGCTGCGGCGGCCGGTTCGGTGCGGTGGGCGGCCTTCAGGGTGTAGCCGAGCGCGACGCCCATGAGCACGACGGCGGCCAGGGAGACCGCGATCACCCGGGACCGCAGGGAGGAGAGGAAGGGACGTGCGGTCATGCCTGCCTTTCGACGCGTGAAGTGCGGGGAGTGTGGGGAGTACGGGGCATGCGGGGTGTGCGGGGCAGCAGTAGCCAGGCGCCGCCCAGCGCCCCCGCCAGCGCGAGCACCGCGCAGGTCAGGGCCGGGCCCACGCCCCACCACGTCCAGGCCGCCCCGAATCCGGCGGCGGCAAGCAGCCGGCTCAGGGCCTGCCCGGTCTGCAGCACCGCCATCCCGCCCGCCCGGCGCCGCTCCGGCAGCTCCGGTGTGGCCAGCGCCATCAGTACGCCGTCGGTGGCCGCGTAGAAGATGCCGAGGAGCAGCAACACACCGACGAGGAGCGGCAGTCCGCCGACGGGAGAGAGCAGCAGCGCATAGCCGACGAGCAGCGCGGCGTGCCCGCACAGGAACGGGCCCCGGCGCCCGATCCGGTCGGCGAGGCGGCCGAGCGGCACCGCGAGCAGCAGATAGACCCCGGCCGCGCCGAGCGGGAGCAACGGGAACCAGCTCACCGCGAAGTCGAGGCGCCGCTGCAGCAGCAGATACACGAACGCGTCCCCGACCGTGGCCGCGCCGAGCAGCGACGCGGCCAGCAGGATGCGCCGGAAGGCGGGGATGCGCAGGACGTCAAAGGCCGTGCGCAGTGCGGGAGTTGAACCGGCTGGTGCGGGCGACAGGGCGTCGCGGCCCGGCACGAAGGCGACGAGGACGAGCACGCCGAGCAGCCCCACGCAGAAGCTCACGACGAACACCGCGTCGTACGCGTCCGCCGTCGCCCACAGCAGGGCGAACGCGAGCAGCGGGCCGAGCAGCGCCCCCGTCGTGTCCATCGCGCGATGCACGCCGAACGCCCGGCCCACCTCGTCCGGCGGGCTGCTGAGCGAGATCAGTGCGTCGCGCGGCGCGGTCCGCACGCCCTTGCCGATGCGGTCCGCCGCGAGCGCCGTCCCGATCCCCGCCGCGCTGGTGCCCGCGAGGAGCAGCAGCGGGCGGGACAGTGCGGACAGGGCGTAGCCGCAGCCCGCGACGAGCTTGTGCCGGCCGCCCCGGTCGGCGAGGTGCCCGCCGAGGAGACGTACGAGGGCGGTGGCCGCGTTGTACAGGCCGTCGAACAGGCCGAACTGCAAGGGGGACAGGCCCAGTTGGAGGACGAAGTAGAGCGGCAGGACGGCGGTCACCATCTCGGACGAGATGTCGGTGATCAGGCTGACCGCGCCCAGCGCGAGGACGGGCCCGGCGACGCGGCCGCGCCGGGCCTGGCCGGCCGGGGCGACCGCGTCCGTGGAAGCCAAGTACATCGGGTCGGCTCAGTGGCAGCTGTACGTCGGGCTGGTGTCCTCGGTCGACCCGTCCGTGCCGACGAGGTTCCAGGAGAAGCCCGTGTCGGTGAAGTTCAGCTTGGCCACACCGAAGGTGTCGGTGATCCGCTTCTCGCTGTTGGGCTGCACTTCCTCGATCTTGTACGGATTGGCGCCGCCCATGCCGCCGAGCAGTTCGACGATGCCGTTGTCGTCGGCGTTGCCGTCCGGGTCCTGCGGTGCGAACCGCTCGTAGTGGTGGTCGTGGCCGTTGAGGACCAGCTCGGCCTTCGCGTCGTACAGCAGCTTCCACACGGGGCGGCTGACCGGGTCGTTGCCGTGTTCGCCGGACGAGAACAGCGGGTGGTGCCAGTACGCGGCCACACAGGTCTTGGTGTTCGCGGCGAGGTCGGCCTTCAGCCAGTCGAGCTGTGCGTCGTCGTCGAAGCTGTTGGAGTCGAGGGCGATGAAGTGCCAATTGCCCTGCTCGTAGCTGTAGTAGGGCTCGCCGTCGGGGTAGGCGACGTCGCCGAAGTAGGACTTGTAGCCCGCGAGCGCACCGTCGGGGTCGTAGGTCTCGTGGTTGCCGGGGGAGGGGTGGGTCTTGGCCTTGAAGGCGCCCCAGGTGGTGTCGTAGTACTTCTTGAAATCCGCGAGGCGCGCGTCGTCGTACTGGTTGTCGCCCATGGTCAGGACGAAGGACGGGTTGATCTGACCGACCAGGGCCGCGGTCTTCGGGTGCTCGCAGCTGCTGCTGCTCTTGGTGCACCGCTCGGCGATGTCCCCGGCGGCGACCGCCGTGAAGCCCGCCTCGGCCCGGGGGGTCGGGGCGGCGCCGGCCTGCCCCGCGGGCGACCAGATGAGCACCCCGCCGACGACGGCGAGCGCCGCGCCGAGGGCGGCCGGGATCCCGACACGTGGGTTGCGCACGTGGGAACGCTTCGAGGTGTGGGGGGTGCGCGGCATGTCCGTCTCCTAGGAGTTCGGCGTGGGGGAGCCGTTCCCGAGGCATCCTGACGGTGCTGCATGTACGCGTCAAGAACTTCTGGGCATTTACTGTTAGGAAACTTTCCTACCAAGTTGATTCGGGGGGAAGGGGCGGAATGCTCCGGTGGAAAGAGACGGGAATGCGAGGTGTAGGTGTGGAGCGCACTCCGGCTCATGTCAGGATGGAGGCTATGACGATCAAGGCTTACTTCGACATCGCGATCAACGACGCCCCCGCGGGCCGCATCACGTTCAACCTGTACGACGACGTCGTCCCCAAGACGGTCGAGAACTTCCGCGCGCTGTGCACGGGCGAGAAGGGCTTCGGCTACGAGGGTGCGCCCTTCCACCGTGTGATCCCCGGCTTCATGCTGCAGGGCGGCGACTTCACCCGGGGCGACGGCACCGGCGGCAAGAGCATCTACGGCGAGAAGTTCGCCGACGAGAACTTCCAGCTCAAGCACACCAAGCCCGGCCTGCTCTCGATGGCCAACGCGGGCCCGAACACCAACGGCTCGCAGTTCTTCATCACCACCATCGTGACCGGCTGGCTCGACGGCAAGCACGTCGTGTTCGGCGAGGTCGCCGACGAGGAGAGCATGGCCCTCGTCACGAAGATCGAGGGCTACGGCAGCCAGAGCGGCCGTACCTCCGCCAAGATCGCGATCTCGGGCTCCGGCGTTCTCTAAACGCCGCCAGGTGGATCCGGCCCCGGCTGTGATCCCCCTCGTCTGAACGCTGGTGAGCGCGTCGGCCGGGAGTGAATCCTGGCTCGGCGCGCTCAGCCGTTTTCCGGGCGCGTACGTTACGTTGCCGGGTCCGGCCCCGCCCCGGGCACTGGTGGCGGCCCGTACGCGGCGGTGAGTTCCGCCCCGATCCGAGCGAGCTGATCGCGGGCCGCCGGCGGCTCCAGGATCTCCACGCGAGCCCCGAGCCCGGCCAGCTGCGCGGCCACCACCTCGGGGGACGGGCCCTCGACGGTGATCAGGAGCCAGCCGTCGGCCCGGGGGTCCGGCCCGACGACGCTCAGGCGCCCGCCGAGCAGGCGCCGCAGTACCGGCTCGGCCCCGGCCTCGGCGCGGGCCCGTACGGTGGCCTGGCGCATCCGGTCCTCCATCCGTGCGGCGAGGGACCGCCAGGCCGAGGCCAGGTCGAAGCCGTCCGGCCTGACCACCGGTTCACCGGTCGCCGCGACGGACGTGACCCGGCTCAGCCGGAACGTGCGCAGGCTCCGCCCGGTCCCCGCGACGAGGTAGCCGACGCCCGCCTTGAGGGCGAGGCCCAGCGGATGTACGGTCCGCTCGCGCTCGGCCCTGCCCGGCCCCGCGTACCCGAGCCGGACCTGCACGCCCTCCGTCACGGCACGCTGCAGCGCGTCGAGGTGCGGTTCGTCGGCCGTGACGGTGGCGCGGGACCAGTCCGTCGCGTCCAGGACCGTGGCGCCGGCCGCGGCCTCGGCGCCGGCCCGCAGCGGTTCGGGCAGGGCCCGCACCAACTTCCGCAGGGCGAGACGCAGTTCGGGGGTGGCGGCGGACGGGCCCGCGAGCAGGAACAGGGCCCGGGCCTCCGCGCGGGTCAGGCCGCTGAGATCGGTCCTGGCCCCGCCCACCAGCGACCAGCCGCCGCCGCGCCCGCGCTGCGCGTACACGGGGATGCCGGCCGTCGCGAGGGCCTCCAGATCGCGGCGCGCGGTCCGCTCGGACACCTCCAGCTCGGCGGCCACCTCGGCCACGGTCACGCGTCCGCGCGACTGCAGGAACAGCAGCGCGGCCACCAGTCGGTCGGCCTTCATCGCACCCCCTTCACCCGGGCCGGGATCCGCTTCCCGACGCCCCGCGACATCTTGCGCGAAAAACTGGCCAGAAGGTGGCCTATTTGGCCTCCAGGATGAGGAACACGGCCGAACACACAGGCCAGAAGGGGCTGTTGCCCCGCCTTACCCACACCGCATTGCATAGACTTCAGGAGCTCATCGTGATCGTGGTCACCGGATCCACCGGCAACGTCGGCCGTCCGCTCGTCCAGACCCTCGCCGCCGCGGGGCAGCAGGTGACGGCGGTCTCCCGCGGCGCCTTTGCCCAGGACCTGCCGAGCGGCGTCATCCACCAACAGGCCGATCTGGCCGAGCCGTCGACGCTGAAGCCCGCCCTGGACGGCGCCGACGCCCTCTACCTCCTCATCGCGGGCGGCGGCGAAGGCCTCGACGCGGGCGCCTTGTTGGACACCGCGCGCTCCGCCGGAGTGAGCCGCGTCGTGCTGCAGTCCTCGCAGGGTGTCGCCACCCGCCCCGCCGCCGCGTCCCACGCCCACCTGCGGGAATTCGAGGACGCCGTGCGGACGTCGGGCCTGGAGTGGACCGTGCTGCGGCCGGGCGGCTTCGCGTCCAACGCGTTCGCCTGGGCCGGATCCGTCCGCGAACAGCGCACGATCGCCGCGCCGTTCGGCGACGTGGGCCTGCCGCTCATCGACCCGGCGGACATCGCGGCGGCGGCCGCGGCCGTGCTCACGGAGACCGGGCACAGCGGCCGCGCGTACGAACTGACCGGACCGGCCCCGGTGTCCCCGCGCCAACAGGCCGCCGCGATCGCCGCGGCACTCGGCGAGCCGGTCCGCTTCCACGAGCTGAGCCGGTCCGAAGCCCGCGCCTTCATGGGGCAGTTCATGCCGGAGCACGTGGTGGACGGCACCCTCGACATCCTGGGCCGCCCCACGCCCGGCGAACAGCGCGAGAGCCCCGCCGTCGAACAGCTCACCGGCCGTCCGGCGGGCACCTTCGCCGACTGGGCGGTTCGCCATGCGGGGGCTTTCGCCTGACGCGATGCGGGGCTCTGGAGGGTGACTTGGGCGTCTGGGATCCCGTCACCGTCTCACCGCTGGGGCGCTGCCTTGCGCAGGGTGGCGATGCGCGTGGTCAGAGGGCCGGCGCCCGTCTGGCGAACGGCGCCGACGGCCCCATCCGTCGAACGGCGCCGACGGCTCCCATCCGGCGAACAGCGCCGGAGCCCTGTCGTAGAACAGCTCACCGGCCGTCCGGCGGGAACGTTCGCCGATTGGGCGGGGCGCCATGCGGGGGCTTTCGCCAGACGTAATGCGGGCCCCGGACGGCGACTCGACCGTCCGGGGCCCGACCGGCTCGCTACCGCGGCAGCGTCCGGTTCACTGCTGGGGCGCCGCCTTGCGCAGGGCCGCGATGCACGTGGTCAGCGCCTGCTGCAGCTCCTCCAGGCGCTGCACCATGTCGTCCTCGTAGATCGCGTCGAAGTCGTCCACGTCGTCGAAGGTCAGCTCCTCGAAGACCTTCGTCGCCTTCTGCAGACTGCTGTAGAACTTGGTGCGCTTCTCGGCCACCCGCAGCTCAGGGTCGGCCTCCACGGTCTGTACGACGAGGTCCTTGACCGTGTCGTACGCCTCCGTGGCCCACTGCCCGGCGTCCTCGTCGTCGTCCAGCTCGTCGATGAGGGAGAGGTGCCGCTCGGCCTCGGCGCGCAGCGCGGCGGGTGCGTCGAGGGTCTGGCCGGCCGCGGTCTTGACCTGGCCCTCCTCGACGATCTTGCGTACGTAGCCGATGCGGTCGGCGGCCTGGGACTCGGTGGCCACCGCCTTCTTGAGCTCCTTGCTCTGCGCGATGTCGCGGGCCAGCTCGGCCTGCAGCTCCGGGTCCTCCTTGACCCGGTCGAGCAGCGCGGAGCGGGCGGCCTGGGCGGTGGAGGGGTCGGCGAGGATCGCGGCGCGCAGCGCGGTCGGGTTCTCGGCGACCTCCAGGGCCTTGGTCGGGCGGATGCCCTCGGCCTCGGCGGCCGCGCTGATCGCGGTGCCGCGCACGGAGGTCGCGCTGGAGCGCGAGGTGTAGTAGCTCAGCCATACGTCGGCGTCCGGCAGCTCGATGTCCTCACCCGGGACGAGGGTCTCGAACTGCGGGACCACACCGTCGTCGGCGGCCATGTCCCACGCCTTGTAGTAGCGCATGACCCGCTCCGGCGAGCACCCGGCCAGCTCCGCGAACTCCTTGGCGGACACCTTCGACGTCTCCCCGGCGAGCTGCCCGCCCGGCCGCACGCTGCGCGCGACCTTCAGCGCGAAGGTCCAGCCGCCGGTGCGGGCGTACACCCCGAACTCGCGGGCGTCGCGCACGATGATCTCCGGCGCGGCGGTGGCGGGCGCCGTGGTGACCTCTTCGGCCGGGGCCGGGACGGTCGCCTCGACGACGGGCTCCGCGTCGGCCTCGACGACGAACTCCGCGCCGACCTCGGCGATGGCCTGGGCGTCGGCCTCGACTCCGGCCTCGGCTGCGGCCGTGGCGGGAGCGTCGGACGGGGCTTCGGCGGGTGTGGCGGGGGTGACGGCGGTGGTCACGGTCACAGGGAAAGCCTCCTGGCTCACTGCGGGTTGGGGCGCAAACAAACCCGTAGCTTATCGGGAGGATTCTCCCTTCCCTTGATCGACCCGTCCCAGGTTCCTCGTCGGTCGCTCGGTCGCTCGGTCGCTCGGTCGCTCGGTCGCGCCGGTCAGGCGGCGGGGCACAGGGCGGGCCGGGCGGGCGCCGCCTGTGCCCCGACAGCCCGGACAGCCCCGGCCCCGCGGAACCGGACCGCCGCGGGGCCGACCGGCCCGGCAACCGGCAGCACGGCGATCGGAGCGCGAGGGGCGAAGTGCGCGGGGCGGGCCGCGCGAGCCGGGTGCGCGGGGCGCGCGGTGAGTCGGGCGTGCGAGGTCTGAGCCGGAACCCGGGCGCGGCCGCGCACGTCGGCAGTCGCCGGGGCCGCGGCCTTGGAGCGGCCCCGGGCGAAGACCACCAGGCGCAGCACCACGAAGCGCGCGACGCCGGCGAGCGCGGACGCCGACAGATAGACGACCTGCTCGAGCACCGCACCCGGCGCCGCCACCAGCTGCTGCAGGACGAACATCGCCAGGCAGGTCACCGCGTACGCGGCCGCCGCGGACCCGCCCGACTGCACATGCTGGCGCCACGTGGCGCGTCCGTTGGCGCCAAAGGTGAAGCGGGCGTGCAGCTCGGTGGCGAGCAGCGTGGAGGCGATGGTGATCAGCGCGTTGGCGAGGGCCCACGGCATGCAGGCGGCGAGCGCCACCACCGCAAAGCTGGAGGCGACACCGACGCCGCCGCCGCAGAGCACGAAGCGTGCGAAGGCGGCGAAGGCGCCGGGTGCCGCCTGCGTCTGGTGTTCTGCTGACTCCATGATCCCGGCCCCTCCGATGGCTGACTCTGCGATGCGGGCCCCTCGGCCCGGTCTGGGCCGAGGGGTTCATCGCTTGAGCCGCCATCATGGCGCATCGCGTGGCGCCATGCAAGCCCTTTATGGCGCCATAGGGTGGGGTGTCGGCGCCACGGGGGAGGCGTTGCTGAGGAGATCGCAGGTCGGAGGGGATTTCGGACGGGTGCCAGTCGGTTCGAGGATGGCGTCGGTCGGCCGATGCCCGACGCGCATGAGATGGGGTCAGCCGATGACCGACGCACACGTCGTGGGCGTGGCATGTGCGGGATCGAGCGCGTTGGTGACCTCGTGATAGGCGATGCGGTCGACCAGGCCTATCGCCACGTGCTCGGACAGGTCGGCCGCGCACTTGTCCTGGATGAGGACGTTGGTGACGTCCGGCCCGTCCAGGAACTGGGAGCGGTAGGGCGTGACGACCTCGTCGTACTTGGTGGCGATGACCGTGTAGCGCACGCCGGGCACGGTGTCGCCGCCCTCGTTCAGCTTCGTCACGAACGCCGAACCCGCGATCTGGTCCGCGAGACCAGGAGTGGCCAGCGTGAGCAGGTGCTCGGCGCCCGGGAAGTAGGGGAGCAGCTTGGTCAGGCCGAGCAGGGTGGTGCCGTGGTTGTCCGGCGCGATGCCGACGAGGGCGTTCACCTTGGCGGCGCCGCCGAGGAACTTCAGGTAGTGGCGCGGCATCATGCCGCCCTGCGAGTGGCCCACCAGATCGGCCTCGGGCGCGCCGGTCGCGGCGAGCACCTTGTCCACGTGGTCGCGCAGCTGCTCGGCCGACTTGGCGATCGGGCCGAGCCCGTTGAAGAGGGGCACGCCGGGCAGTTGCCCGTAGTCGAGCGAGAAGACGCAGTAGCCCCTGTTCACCAAGTACGGGGCGAGGGCGAGCCAGTTGTCGACGGAATTGCCGAACGTGCCGTGTACCAGGACCACCGGACGCGGGTGGGCGGCCGACGGCTTGCACGCGTAGTTGTTCCAGCCGCGGCTCACCGTGGTGGCGGCGGGGGCCGTGTCGGTGGCGGCCTGCGCCGCGGCGGAGGGGGCGAGCAGCGCCGCCGCCGTCAGTAGCAGGGCGGCGAGTGGTCGCAGGCCACGGGTGGTGCGATTCCAGGGCAGCATCGAGCGATCTCCTTGCGGCTCAAGGGAATTGGCACGGAAGGTGCGCCCTGCGGCCCGGACCACAAGTGAGGTGGTGCTCATGCCAAATTACGCATGAGTAGCCTGCGGAAGGAAGTTACGCGTCAGTAAAATTGACGGATGGTCAGAAACTGTCGAGCCCGGCGCATCGCGCGCCGGGCTCGCCCCTCATGCTCAGCCGGCCTGCTCGCCGACCGGCCTGCTCGCTCAACCGGCGCCGCTCACGCCCCCGCGTTCTCCGTGATCGTCAGCCGCCCCTTCTTGATGGTCGCCAGCCGCGGCGCCCTGCGGGCGATGGCGCTGTCGTGCGTGACCATGACGAAGGTCAGGCCGTGTTCCTTCCACATCCCTTCGAGTACGTCCATGATCTCGTCGCGCATCGACTCGTCGAGGTTGCCCGTCGGTTCGTCCGCGAGCAGCACCTTGGGCCGCTTGACCAGCGCCCGGGCGATGGCAACGCGCTGCTGCTGACCGCCGGACATCTCGCCCGGCAGATGCCCGCGCCGCTCCCCGAGGCCGACCGACTCCAGGGCCTCGGCGGCCCGTTCGCGGCGGTCGCGGGCCTTGAGGCCGAGCGGGACGAGGGCGGTCTCCACGTTCTCCTGAGCCGTGAGCGTAGGGATGAGGTTGAAGGACTGGAAGACGAAACCGATGTTCTCGCTGCGTACGCGGGTGAGCCGGGCCTCGGGCAGCGAGGCGAGGTCGGTGCCGTCGAGGTCGACGGTGCCGGAGGTGGGCCGGTCCAGGCCGCCGAGCATCTGCAGCAGGGTGGACTTGCCGCCCCCGGTGGGCCCTTGGATGACGAGCCGGCCGCCGTCCTCGATGGTGAGGTCGACCCCGGCGAGCGCGTCGACGCTGTCTCTGCCGCGGCGGTACGTCTTGGTGACGCCTCTGAGCTGGTACATGCTGGGTGACTCCTGGTGCTGGGTGATGTGCCGGGGACGGGGGTCGCGGGGCGCCGTACTACTCGACGCGGCGCAACGCGTCCGCGGGCCGCAGCCGGGAGGCGCGCCAGCCGCCGAAGGCGCCCGCGACGAGACCGCCGCCGACCGCCAGGCCGACCGCGAGGCCGATCGTGGCCAGGCTGACCGGTGCGCTGAGCGCGATGTCGAGGCTCTGGGCCGCGCCCTGGCGCAGGCCGCCGCCACCGGGGCCCGCGATGTTCAGGGCGGGGCCGCCGCCGCCCGTCATCCCCGTGGAGCCGCCGAGTTCGGCGGTGAGCGTGGGGGAGATCGTCGTCACCAGGTACGCGCCGCCGAGCCCGACCGCGATGCCGAGCGCGCCGCCGAGCAGCCCGTTGACAAGTGCCTCGCCGACGACCTGGCGGGTGACCCGGCCGGACTTCCAGCCGAGCGCCTTGAGCGTGCCGAACTCGCGGACGCGCCGGCTGACCGCCGACGAGGTGAGCAGCCCGGCCACCAGGATGGCGGCGAACAGCACCGCGTACGACAGCCACTTGCCGACGTTCGCGGCGAGATCCGATGCGGTGTCCAGCGAGCCGGAGACGGTCTTGGCGAGGTCGGCCGAGGTGGTGACGGTGGTGCCGGTGACGTTCTTCTGGATGGCGCTCTTGACGGCCCCGATCTGCTGCGAGTCGGACGCCTTGACGTAGACCGTGGTGACCTTGTCCTTGGCGTCGGCGAGGGTCTGGGCCTGCTTGAGCGGGATGTAGACGTTGGCGGCGGACTGCCCGCGGTCGGCGGTGGCGATGCCGGCGACCTCGAACTTCACCCCCTTGATCTTCAGGGTGTCGCCGGTCTTCAGGTCCTCGGTCTTGGCGTACGCGCTGTCGACGACCGCGACCTTCGCGTTGGTCTCGGACGTCTTGAAGGTGCGTCCCTCGGACACGGTCGAGGAGGTCAGCGGGCCGAGCGCGGGCTCGGTGACATCGGTGCCGAAGACGGTGAAGGAGTTGACGTCGAAGTCGGCGCCGCCGCCACGGACTTCACCGCTCGGAGCGCCGGAGGTGCCGCCCTTGCCGCCGCCCGGTCCGCCGCCGCCCTGCTGCGCGGACTCGTCCTGCTTGAACTCGCCGCGCTTGAACTCCCCGCTCACCTTGAGGTTGGTGAGGCTGAGCCCGCCGACCGCGTCCGCGACGCCGTCCTGCTGCGCGACCGTGGCGACGGTGGTGGACTTCAGGGTCTCAAAGCCCTGGACCATGAGGCGGTCGCTGGACTGCTCGCCGTCGTCGCCCTCCTCGCGGGCATCGAACTCGAAGCGCGGCCGTGACGGCTGCTCGCCCTCCTTGGGCTGCTCCTGGGCCTTGGTGACGGTCATGTCCGTGCCGAGCCCGTACAGGGACTGCAGGACGTTGTCCTGGGCCTGGCTCATGCCCGCGGACACGGAGTTGACGACGATGACGAGCGCGATGCCGAGCGCGAGCCCGGAGGCGACGACGAGCGCCGCCTTTCTGCGACGGCGCAGTTCACGCCTCAGGTAGGTGAAGAACATGCGGCAGACGGTAGGGAGACGGTGTGAAGGAGGGATGGGAGCAGTCTGAGAGCAGCATGAGACGGCTTAACCGCCGCCTACCTCGGGCGGATCGCCGTCCGCCTCGCAGGGATCGCCGCCCACCTGGAGCGGATCAGAGCGCGTCGCGCCGTTGCAGCCAGGTCGTCGCGATCCAGCCCGGCACGATCGGCAGCCAGAAGGTGAGGAGCCGGAACAGGATCACCGCGGAGAACGCGACGGAGCCGCTGATCCCGGTCGCGGCCGCCAGGCCACCGGAGAGGACCGCCTCCACGGCGCCCAGGCCGCCGGGCGTGGGCACGATCGACCCGGCGGACTTGCCGATGAGGAACACGACCGCGACGGTCGCGAAGTCGATCTGCTTGCCTTCGGGTGCGAACGCGCAGACCGACGCCCACAGCGACAGGCTGCCGCACAGCGGCAGCAGGAACGCGCCGCCGACGCCCACGGCCAACTTCCGCGGATTGTGCAGCAGTTCCAGCATCCGCGGCCCGACCCCGGTGAAGACCGGCTTGACGCGCGTGACGACGAACTTGCGCAGTGCGGGCACGGCCGCCACCACCAGGCACAGCACGGCCACCGCGAGCAGCACCGTCACGATCACCGACGACGGCGGCAGATGGGCGCTCGCCGACGACCCGGAGATCGAGCCGAGCAGCATCACCAGGAGCAGGAACGCCGCGAACGCCACCACCTGCGAGGCCGCGATGCTGGTCACCGCGAGCGCGGAGGCGATGCCGGCCTTCTGCAGGAACCGGGTGTTGACCGCGACCCCGCCGACGGCGGCCGGCGTCACCAGCGTCACGAACGACCCGGCGATCTGCGCCAACAGCAGCCGTACGCGCGGCAGATGCTGCGGGACGAACCCGGCGAGCCCCATCGCCGCGGCGACATAGCCGAGTGCGGTCCCGACCAGGGCCAGCGCGGCCCACGGCCAGGACATGCCCTTGAAGATGTTGCCGATCGGCTGCCCGGAGAACTGCCCGATCAGGAAGTACACGGCGACCGCGCCGCCGAGCGCCGACAGGATCGTCCGCGGCCGCAGCCGCTCAAGGCTCACCGCCTTGGGCTGCGGCCCCTCCGGCTGGAACGCCAGGATCTCCTTGCTGACGCCTTCGAGGGCGCCCTTGTGCTTGCGCAGCCGCGCCCGCGTCTCCTGCGTGAACGCGGCGGGCCGCAGCAGCGGCAGCACCGAGGCCACCACGTCGTCACCGAGGACCTGGCGGGCGACGCCCACCGAGCGTTCGGCGCCCACCCGGGTGGCCAGCATCACCATCAACTCGGCGTCGTCAAGCCGGTGTTGCAGCGAGGAAGCGGCCACCTCGCCGGCCTCCAGGCGCGTCAGCCACACCTGTCCCGCGTCGTCGATGAGGAAGGCGCCGACACTCAGGCGCCGATGGCTGATCTGGTGCCGGTGCAGCTTGGCCACCACCCGCCACATCCGCCCGAGGAGCTCATCGGTCAGCTCCCCTTCCGCCAGCTCGTCCAACGTACGCCCGTCGACCCGCTCATAGGCGAGCAGCACGGCGTCCGGGCTGAGCTTGCGCACCGCGGCGAGGTGCGGGGTGCGGATGCCGCAGTCGGCCACCGCCAGCGCGAGCAGGGTGCGCTGCTCCACCACATGCTGGAGCGAGAAGAGTCCCTGGCCCTGGCTCTGCGCGGGCCGGCGCAGGCGCAGCCGCTGATAGAGGCGGTACGCGAGGCCGGCGGTGGCGCGATTGCGGTCCAGGACGGTCACGGAGAGGCGCCGGCCGCCCTCGATGGTCGCCTCGTAACGGCGGTTCCCCGCCGGGCCGTTGGCGATGCGTTCACATGTCGCGGGCGGCAGCTCCGCCTCGGCCAGCGCCGCCGAGACCGCCGCGTCGGGCGGCGCGAGATCGGGACTGCCCCGCCACCAGCGCACCCCGAACGCGGCCGTGCGCCCGAGGACGAAGCTCACGATCAGCCCGATCAGGGTGATGCGATGCTCGACCAGGACCGCCGCCGCGGTGATCACCAGGGCGCCCCAGGCCGCGTTGCGCAGGACGAGCCGGTCGCCGAAGCCGACCACGGTGATGAAGGCGACCACGGTCGCGATGTACAGATGGACGGGCTCGACGTTCCCGCCGTCCGGGTGCGCCCGGGTCAGGGCCCTGCGGATCGCGTCGGGCGCGGGCCCGAGGACGTACAGATTGATGCCGAGCGCGACGAGATACGTACCGAGGGCGGCAAGCACCCCGTCGGCGACGAGTCGTCCCTCGCGCCGCATCAGTCGCTCCACGGCGGCAAGCGCGGGGGCCACCGCCATGGCCACGCCGGCCGCGAAGACCACCGGGCCGATCAGCAGGTTCGGCACGGTCCGCTCGAGTGCGGCGAAGGCCACGAGCAGCGCGATGCCCACCGCTCCGAGGGTGAACCGCATGCGGTCCACCGGGCGGCGGATCAGGCGGGAGCCGTCGGCCGCGGTGGCGCGCACGTCACCGGTCGGACCGTCGGGCTCATCTCTGCCGAACACCGCCATCAGCGTCCGCCGCTCCCGTCGAGTTCCGCCATGCTCATTGCTTGCGAAGATCGTTCCATGGGGAGCCCGGTGTCGCCCGAGGGGAGCGGCCCGTCCCGGTGGGTACCGAGGACTGGTGTGGGCCGTTCAGGTGAGAGGGGTGAGGGGCCTCTGAGGCTCAGGCCTCGACGGGCGCGGCCCGCCGTCCGGAGCGGCCCTGCAGCAGCACCACGGCGAGCACGGCCGCCGCGAGCAGACCCAGCGCCGCCAGCGCGGGCACCACCACGACCAGGGCTCCCGCCGCCAGACAGCCGAGCCCGCCCGCGACCAGCACCCACGACGGGCGCCTGCCGACCCGCCACAGGATCGCCGCGGCACCCAGGAGGAACACGCCCACCCCGCCGGTCAGCGACCAGGCCACCAGGCCGTGCAGCGGCTCGGTCAGGGCGTAGTGCTCGTTGTCGGCTATCTGGTGCAGGGCCTTCTTCATGCCGAGCGCCGCGAACACGACACCGGCGACCAGCGGCAGATGCAGGAAGGTGTACGTGTCCCGGGCGATGACCGTCCGCGCGTCGCCGGTCAGGGCGGACATCGCGTGCTCGGCCCGCTCGCTCAACTCCTGGAAGTACAGCCGCCACAGACCGGCCACGACCAGCAGCCCCGTGGCCGCCGCGACGATCACTGGCACGGAGATGGCCTCCGCCGCGACACCCACACCGATCGCGACGATCGACTCCCCGAGCGCGATGATCACGATCAGCCCGTGCCGCTCCGCGAAGTGCCCGGGCGAGGCGACCCGCCAGCCCTTCGAACCGGTGATGTAGATGCCGCTGTAGTCGACGACCACGGCCGCGAGCCAGATCAGGATCTGGGTGAGACCCGTGAAGAAGCTGCCCACGAGCAGCAGCACGAACGGCGGCGCCACCGAGAGCATCGCGGTACGCCGGATCGTGGCGTGCAGCGCCTGGTCGTCCGGATCGGAGACCCAGTACGTGGCGAGGTGCAGCAGCCGCACCGCGCCGTAACAGACCACGAACACCAACGGCCCGTACAGGCCACCGGACTTGTCCTCGAACACCTCCGGCACGGTCAGCGAGACGACCAGCACGACCGCCATCACCGCGACCAAAACACCGAACATCGCCCCCGAGTCGGCGCGCACCACGTTGCCCAGCCAGGAGAAGCAGCACCAGCACCACCACAGCAGCGCGAGCACCACGAAGCCGCCGAGCATGAGCTCGGCGCTGGTGTGGTGCGCCATCAGCGCGGTGACCTGAGTGATCGCGTACACGAAGACCAGGTCGAAGAAGAGTTCCGCCGACGTGACGCGATGCGCGTCGTCCGTGGCGACCATGCGTGATTCATCCCTGCCCATGGCCATAGGGCCCTCCCCGCCGACTGCCCCCGACCCCCACGGCCTGGCTCCAGGCGGAACAATAGGCCACGCCTGTGACATGCCGTACAGCCGGTCGATTCTGCCGCCGGGCAACCCGCCGGCCGTGCTCAGCCGCGTACCCGGCCGCCACGGCGTGCGACGTCGCGCCGCCCATGGTGACCTGGATAGATGAGCGCGATGAGCGACGGACCGATACCCGAAGGCAAGGCGGCCGCGGCCGCGACGGGCGGACCGGCACCCGGGGAGCCGGACCCCCGGCGCTGGTGGGGCCTGGTGGTGATCGCCATCGCGCAGCTCATGGTCGTCCTCGACGCGACCATCGTGAACATCGCCCTGCCCTCCGCCCAACGCGACCTGGGCATGTCGGACGGCAACCGGCAGTGGGTGATCACCGCCTACACCCTCGCCTTCGGCGGGCTGCTGCTGCTCGGCGGCCGCATCGCCGACCTCGTCGGCCGCAAACGGACCTTCATCATCGGCCTGATCGGCTTCGCCGGGGCCTCCGCGATCGGCGGCGCCGCCACCGGGCCCGGAATGCTCTTCGGCGCCCGCGCGCTGCAGGGCGTCTTCGCCGCCGTGCTCTCGCCGTCCGCGCTGTCGCTGCTCACCACGACGTTCACGGACCCCAAGGAGCGCGGCAAGGCGTTCGGGATCTACGGTGCGATGGCCGGCGGCGGTTCGGCGATCGGGCTGCTCGCCGGCGGGCTGCTCACCGAGTATCTGAACTGGCGCTGGTGCCTGTACGTCAACATCCCGATCGCCGCGATCGCGGTCATCGGCGCGATCATGATGCTGCACGACCGGCCCGGACACACCGGCGCCCGCCTCGACGCCCCCGGCGTGCTGCTCGGCTGCGGCGGACTCGTCGCCCTCGTCTACGGGTTCAGCGAGGCCCAACCGCGCGGCTGGACCGACGGGTTGGTCCTCGGCCTGTTCGCCGCGGCGGTCGTGCTGCTCGCGGGGTTCGTGTGGTGGCAGACGCGCGCCCCGAGCCCGCTCCTTCCGCTGCACATCATCAAGGACCGCAACCGCGCGGGCTGCTTCCTGACCATGGGTCTCGCGACCATCGGCATGTTCGCGCTGTTCCTGTTCCTGACGTACTACCTGCAGGGCATCCTCGAATACTCGCCGGTCAAGACGGGCCTGGCCTTCCTGCCCATGACGGCCGCGATCATCGTCGGCTCCACCCAGATCTCGGCCCGGCTGCTGCACCACGTGGCGCCGCGCATGCTGATGGTTCCCGGCATGCTGCTCGCCGCCCTCGGACTGCTGCTGCTCACCGGCCTGACCGTCGAGGGGGAGTACGCCACCCACGTCCTGCCCGGCATGCTCCTGACCGGCCTCGGCATGGGCCTCACCTTCATGCCGGTCTTCGCCACGGCCACCGCGGGCATCGCGCCGCAGGACTCCGGGGTGACCTCGGCGACGGTCAACACCGCCCAGCAGGTGGGCGGTTCGATCGGCACGGCACTGCTCAACACGATCGCGACCACGGCCTCGGCGACGTACATCGCCACGCATCTGCGGGACGTCGTCGCCAAGACGCACCAGCCGCCCACCGGCCCCGTCAAGCAACTGGTGACGGGCGAGGGCATCGTGCACGGCTATACGGTCGCCATCTGGTGGGCGGTCGGCATCATGCTCCTTGCCGGCCTGGTCGCCGGGGTGATGGTCACGGCGAAGGCGCCCAAGCACCATGAGCCGGCGGTGCCGGCGGCCGACTAGGCGGAGGTCCTGGACGGCGGTCCTGGAACGGAGGTCCGCCGGGAGGTCACAACCGTCTCGTGCGCAGCACGGCGGTGCGCATGGGCAGGGTGAACTCGCCCTCGGCGGTCTCCCGTCGGCTCGCGAGGAAGTCGCGGATCCGGCCGAGCGCTGCCTCGCGTTCCTGTTCCGGCATGACCAGCATCCCGGCGCGCGTGGCGAGCGTCGCGACGAGGGAGTCGGCCGTACGGAGCTGTCCGTGCGGGAAGTCGGCCTGCTCGGGCGAGCCGAACCGGGTGGCCGCGCCGGGCCTCGTGCCGGACTTCGGGCCGGTCTTCGGGCCGGTCTTCGGAAGGTGCATCTCTGCTGTCTCCGCGCGCCAACTGGCGGGCGTGTCACGGGGGCCGATGGCCGCGCTCCCGCTGACCCGGGCGAGCCCGGCCACCCAGTCGACCTCGTCGTCCAGCACGTTCCACAGGCCGGCCAGCACGCCGCCGGGTGCGAGGACCCTGGCGATCTCGGGTCCCGCGACGGCCATGTCGAACCAGTGCATGGCATTGCCGGCCACCACGGCATCCACGGCCCCGTCCGGCAGCGGAATCGCCTCGGCACTGCCCGGCGGCGCGTGGACGGTCGGCAGCGCGCGGCGCAGCTCGGCCAGCATCGCCGGGGCGGGCTCGACCGCGACGACCTCGGCGCCCAGCGCGAGCAGCGTGGCGGTCAGCTTGCCGGTCCCGGCGCCGAGGTCGAGCACACGCGGACCCGGCGCGGAATCGAGCGCCCAACGCAGCGCGTCCTGCGCGTAGTCGGGGCGGTGCTCGGCGTAGGCGAGGGCCGCCGCGCCGAACGACGAGGCGTGAAGTTGCCGCTCATCCTGAGCCGTCTGAGCCGTCTGAGCCGTCTGAGCCGTCTGAGACACCTGATCCGTGTGATCCATCCGGCGACCGTATCGGCGCGACTCACGGTCGGCCAGGCCAAGTCAGGTCTGTTCGGCTCGCGTCAGCCCGCGCAGCGCCTTGCGGTCGAGCTTGCCGACGCTGGTCAGGGGCAGTCGGTCCAGGACGTGCACCTCACGCGGGTACTTGTGCGCGGACAGCTGCGTACGGGCGTACGTCCCCAACTCGCCGTCGTCCAGGGAGCAGCCGGGCCGCAGCGCGACGAAGGCCACCACCTCCTCGCCGAGGCGCGGATCGGGCTGGCCGACCACCGCGGCGGCGGCCACCTTGGGGTGGGTGAGCAGGGCGTCCTCGACGTCGCGCGGGTAGACGTTGAAGCCGCCGCGCAGGATCAGGTCCTTCTTGCGGTCGACGATGAACAGGAAGCCCTCGTCGTCGAGGGTGCCGATGTCGCCGGTCTGCAGCCAGCCGTCGCGCAGCGCCTGCGCGGTCTGCTCCGGGGAGTGCCAGTAGCCGCTCATCACGCCGGCGGAGCGTACGCAGATCTCGCCGGGGGAGCCCGCGGGCACGGCCCGGCCCTCGTCGTCGCGTATCTCGATGGCGTACCCGGGAAGCGGCAGCCCGACCGAACCGGGCCGGATCCGCCCCGGCCGGGTGGTGGCGATGACCGAGCCGGACTCGGTGCAGCCGTAGCCCTCCAGGATCTCGCTGCCCGGCACCACCCGCTCCCACTCGGCGCGGACCTCCGCGGGCAGCGGAGCCGCCCCGCTCGCCACATGGCGCAGCTCCGAGAGGTCGGCCTTCTCCAGCGGCTGCGCGAGCAGCATCTGGATCATGCTGGGCACGAGGGTGGTGCGCTGGACGCGGTACTCCTGGGCCAGGGCCAGCCACTCGGCCGGGGCGAACCAGCGCTGCAGGATGGCGAGTTGGGGCTCGACGGCATGCCAGCCGACCAGTGTCACGATCAGCCCGTACGCGTGCGAGAGGGGCAGCGGGATCAGGGTCCGGTTGATGCCTTCGGCCAGTCCGTCCTCCTGGCCGGCCTGGTGGGTGCTCGCCGCGCAGGAGCGCAGGTTGCGGTGGCTGAGCATGACGCCCTTGGCGCGGCCCGTGGTTCCGCCGGTGTAGAGCAGTGCGGCCAGCTCGTCGTCGCCGCGCAGCACGATGTCGGCCGGGGCGGCCGATTCCAGGTCCGCGAACGCCGTCAGCCGCACCCCGCCCGGCAGGTCCGGGGTCCCGTCCGGCGCCTCGCCCACGAGCACGACTTGACGCAGGGCGGGCGCGGCAGGCGCCGCCGCGGCGATCGTGGGCAGCAACTCCGGGCTCGTCACGACGACTTGGGCCCCCGAGTCCGCCAGGATGTGGCCGAGCTCCGTCCCCGACACCAGGAACATCACCGGCGTCACCACCCCACCGGCCCGCCAGACGGCGTTGTACGTGATGCCGACCTCGGGACAGTTGGCCATCAGGGCCACCACCCGGTCCCCGGGCCGCACCCCGAGCTGCGTCAGTCCGGCACCGACCCGCCGGGCGCGCTCCGCCAACTGCCCAGAGCGATAGGTGTGCCGGTCATAGACGAGTGCGTCGTGATCGCCGAGCCGCTCCAGGGCGGACTCGGCGAGCAGGGCGAGGTTCAGGGTGTGATCGAGAAGCATGGAGACGCCTGCCTTCTGTGGACCGGCTTGCCTTCTGGTGACCGTTGCGTACGACTGACTCGTGGTGGACGAGTGCACCGCCGTGCACAGCTGACCGCTGCCTGCAACATGCCAGTCCACGCCGGGACTTCGACAGTGGTGTGCAGGCACCTGTGTGCCGGCCGGGGCGGGCGGAGCGCCGGCCGGGCGTTCGCGCATGTCCGGACCTGATGGTCAACTGGTGCACTAGCGTGGGTATATGGCGCTGCATCAGCATCAGGACCGACCATGGCGGGTGCGGATCGACGACGAGCGGGGCGTACCGCGGGGCGCGGGAGTGCTGCTCGACGAGCATCGGGTGCTGACCTGCGCCCACGTGGTCAAGAACGCCGCGGCGCACCCCGGGGGAGCCGCGGCGCACGTGCGGGTCAAGAGCGTGGCGTGCCGCCCGGAGTGGTCCCGCACCGCGCGCGTCGCCCCGGGCACCTGGGTGTACCGCGACGGCACGCGGCGCGGTGACGTGGTCCTGCTCGAACTCGACGAGCCGCCCGGCTGCGATGCCCGTACCAAGCTGTGGAAGGTGCCCATCTCCGGCGGCAGGGTGCGCGTCTACGGCTTCCCGGGAGTCGAGCCGGACGGGGTAGGGGTGGACGCCGAACTGGCGGGCTCCGGTGGCCGCGAGGGGGAATGGGGGCTGCTCAAGCGGATGGGCGAGGGCGACCCCTGGATCGAGGAAGGCTACTCGGGCGCCGGGGCGATGGCGCTGGACGGAGCGTTCGCGGACCGCGTGGTCGGCATCGTGGTCGCCGACTACGTCAACGACGGCGCCAAGGCGGCCTGGATGCTGCCGACCGAGCGGATCCTGTCCTATCTGCCGCAGCTCGCCACCCTGACCGGCGGTGACCGCACCGTCGACCTGGGATCCGCCGACGGAGACCTGCCCGGCGAACTGCTCGACGACCCGCTGCAGCTCGCGCTGACCCGGGAGCTGACCCGGCTGCTCGCCGCGGACCGGGCGGGCACCGTCGTCGTCGGCACCGGCAGTGCGACCGGTGCCGGCTCCTCGTGGCTGGTGCGCCTCGCGCGTACGTCGGACCCGGCAGCGCACTCCGACGCGCAGGACGACCGGGACCGGCCCGGCGGCACGCCGAGCGGGACCGTCCTGGGGTTCGGCGCCATCGACGCCGCCTACGACGCGCGGGGCAAGTCGACGGACGACGTACGCGCCTATCTGTCGAGCCGGTTCGGGCTCGGCGGGAACGGCGGCATCGGCGACCTGTTGCACATGCTGCTGCACCGGCGGCCGCCGCCCTGCCTGGTGGTGGACGGCATCGACCGGGCCGCCGACTGCGCCGGCCTTGTCGCCGATCTCCTCGCGCCACTGGCCCTGCGTGCGCGCACCCGCGGATTGCGGCTCGTCCTCGGCTTCGAGGGACCGCCGCCCGACGACCTGCCGTACGACACCTACCTCGACCCGACACCCCTGGCCGGCCCGGCCAGGGCGCGGACGGTCACCGACGACGAGGCCCGGGCGGCGGTCGACCGGCTGGCCGACGCCGAGGACGAAGCCCTCGTACTGCACAGGTCGGGGGCGAAGTTCCTGGCGCCGCCGCGCCTGCCGGCGGGCCAGGCACCCCGACTGCGCGTACGCCTCGCCACCGCCCGGACCACCCACCCCAACCCGGAACTCGCAGCAGTCAAGGAACAGGCCGAGGCCGCCCGCACGGCCGTCGTCCGCAGCGACGACGCACTGCGGCAGATGAACGCCGAACACGAAGAACTCAGCGTCCGCCTGGAGCTGCACCGGGTACGGGCCGCGCGGCTGGTCGGCGCCGAGGACCTGCAGCTCGGGAAGCTCTACGTGGCCGCGGCCCGCGCACTGCAGAGCGTTCCCGTGGACCTCGCGGCAGCCAGGAGACGGGTCCCCAGATACATCGAGGCAGTCAACAGCCGCACCGGCGAAGGAGGTTGAGGCGATGACGGCGTGCAACCGCCCCCAGTGCGGGCGCGGCACCATCGACGAGCAGGGGTTCTGCACCGTGTGCGACAGGGAGCCGCTGCCGCCGGGCGACGGCCCCGAGGTAGAGCAGCCGACATCGGAGAGACCGGCGAGCACCGGCGTGGCCCGGGTGCGTCCGGACCCCTGGTACGGGCTCGCCCTCGTCGACGACGACCCGCTGCCCGACGCCCCGGCGGCCGACGCGAAGGTGGATGGTGCGACGGCGGCCGATGCCCCGGAGGACGGGCAGGAGGAGCAGCCCGACATCGGACCCCTTGCCGAGGAGCACCGCTACTGCGCCGCCCCGGGCTGCCCGGAGCGCGTCGGGCGCGGCCACGGAGGCGAGCCGGGGCGGACCGTCGGCTTCTGCGCGCACTGCGGCACACGCTTCGACTTCCGCAAGGTCGACGACCTCGTCATCGCCGGGCGCTACGAGGTCCGCCGCCTGCTCGGCCAGGGATCGTACGGCGTGGCGTACCTCGCGTACGACCGTAATCTCGCCACCCGTGTGGTCGTCAAGGAGTTGCGTACGTCTTTGCAGTCGGGCAGGGAACGCGACGTGCTGAAGGGACTGCGGCACGACGCCGTCGTCCGCATCCTGGGCCACGAGCTGGAGGACGGGCGCAACTACCTCGTCCTCGAGTACATCCCCGGCACCGGCTTTTCGGCACTGCCCGACGACCGCCTCGAGAACCTCCTCGCGCACGGCGTGCGGGTGCTGCAGGCGCTCGACTACCTGCACGCCCGGGGCCTGCTGCACTGCGACGTCAAACCCCTGAACATCGTCCGCTTCCACGAGGTGGCGCCCTTCGGCCGGCTCGACCGGGTGCGGCTCATCGACTTCGGCGCGGTGCGGTCCGTGACGGACCGAACCCCCCTCGCCGAATACACCGAGCGGTACGCACCGCTGGCGGGGGACGCGGAGTACGGGAAGACCGGCCCCACCCCCGGATTCGACCTGTACGGAATCGGCATGACACTGAAGGAGGTGTGCCGAACCCACCTGACGGACCACTCGGCAGTCGGCGTCCGCTCGCTCAACCTGCTCCTGGAGCGGGCGACGAACCCCAACGGGCCCTCGTGGCGGTTCACTTCGGCACGCCAGTTCGGCGAGCAGCTCAGCGGTGTGATCCGCCAGATCGTGGCGGCACCGCAGGCCGGCCGCCGCGTGGCACGCCCCTCGGCCCTGTTCGGCTCCCTCACCGAATCGCTGCACGGCGGCATCGGCGAGGCCCGGCCGCTCGGCCACTGGATCAGAGCCGGCCTGGACGGAGCAGGCCCGGGCGAGGCGGCTGCCGGAGCGGACGGCGGCGTACTGACCCTGCCGCCGCCGTTCTCCCCGCCCGGCCCGCACGCGATCGCCGCGGCGCTCCCGATCCCCCTTGAGGATCCGGACGACCGTACGGTGACCGAGGCCGCGACGAGGCAACTGGCCGAGAGCCGCGACGCGTTGCGGCGCAGGGACACCGACCGCGCCCAGCAGGCCCTGGCGCGGGCGAGGCTGCCCGAGGGCCACTGGCTGCACGCCTGGTTCGCCGCCCTGATCGCCCTCGTCCGCCAGGACGTCGCAGGCGCCGCGCGGCAGTTCACCGTCGTGCGCGCCGCACTCCCGGGCGAACTGATCCCCCAGATCTCGCTCGGCCTGTGCGCCGAACACGCCGGCGACCACGTCGCCGCCGAGTCGTACTACGCCACCGCCTTCGGCACCACCCCGGCCCTCGGGGCGGCCGGGTTCGGTCTGGCCCGCGTCGTCTTCCGTACCAAAGGCGCGTCCGAGGCCGTACGGATCGTCGACGAGCTGCGCCAGGAGGACCGCTTCGCCCACGAGGCGCGGGTGGCGGCCTTCCGGTTCTCCGTGGCGGGGCTCGGACCCGAGGCCGCCGTGGCCGACCTGGCGCACGCGCGGGCGGAGCTCGAAACGCTGGACGTGGACGACGCGGACCATGCCGCGCTGCGTGCCGAGCTGCACCACGCGGAGTTCCAGCACCACGGCGACCGGCTCGCCCTCTCCGAGGCGGTACGCGACCTCGCGCGCCACTCGCTCAGCGAGCGCGACTACGTCGCCCTGGTCGACCTGGCCAACCGGCTGCGTCCCGAACTGGATTGGCCATGGCGCAGAGTGCGCGCACGACGGCCGCGGCCCGCGGCCGCCGACGCGGCGCAATGAAGCCGTTACGGACGGCAAACCGAGGCGCTACGCTCCTGCTGCCCACGGGGGGCACACGGGACGCGAAGCGGTCATGTGCGGCGAGGGGGTGGTGAGAGACCGATGCGGGACACCACGCATTCAGGACTGAACTTCACCGTGGAGGTGGACGCGCCGACGGAGCTGGCCTTCGACGCGACGCGGGCCGACGCCCTCCTCACGGTGCACGCCTCCTACGCCGACGAAGCCGCCGGAGACGCGGCCGGGAACGCCACGCGCAGCGCCGAGATCCTCATCATGGACCGGTCCCTGTCGATGGCGGGACTCGGCAAACTCGACGAGGCCAAGCGCGCGATCTGCGCCGCGGTCGACACCCTGCGCGACGGAACCCTCCTGGGGATCGTGGCCGGGCACCACCAGGCCGAAGTGGTCTACCCGCGCGGCGGCGGCCTCGCCCGCGTCGACTCCGCTGTCAAACGCGAGGCGAAGGGCCACGTCGTCGCCCAACTCCCCGAAGGCGGAACGGCGATCGGGCAGTGGCTGGCCTGCGCCCGTTCGCTCTTCGACACGTCCGCCGGGCCCGGCACCGTACGGCACGCCGTGCTCTACACCGACGGCAAGGACGAGCACGAGACCCGCGACGAGCTCGACGCCGTCCTCAGGGACTGCGCCGATCGCTTCACCTGTGACGTGCGCGGCCTCGGCGAGGACTGGCAGTACGCCGAGCTCCTTCGCATCACGGAGGCGCTGCAGGGCACCGCGGAAGCCATCATCGACGTCGCCGACCTCACCGAGGACTTCGTACGCCTCATGCATCAGGCTCAGCGCATTGTCGTGCCCCGGGCCTACTTGGGGCTGCGGATCAACTCGGTGTTCCGGCTGGAGTTCGTACGGCAGACGCGTCCTGTCCAGGCCGATCTGACGTCCCAGCGCCAGCAGTTCGGCGACGAGATCCACATCCCGCTCGGTGCGTGGTCCCCGGGCGACCGTCAGTATGAGATGTCGCTGCGCTTCGACCCCGAGGCGCTGCCCGTCGGCGAGAGACTGCGGGCCGCCCGCATCACGCTGCACACCGAACTGCCCGATGGACAGCGCCGGGTGTCCACCGCGTCGCCGCAGGCACTGGTCGTACGGCGGCACCATTCGATTCCGGACAATGACCATTTCTTCTTCGCCAACCGCACCCGGATCGAGAACGAGCGTGAGCTGGGCATGGCGATGCGGGCCTGCGTCGACGAGTACCTGCAGGGAAACCATCAGCGCGCGGACATGGAACTGCGCCAGGCGCTGCTCCTGGCCGAGCAGTTGGACGACCACGAGCAGGCGGCGCGGCTGCGCTCCGTGGCGGGCAGGGGCCCGGACAACCGGGCGATCGTACGTCGCAACGTGACTCGGGGAGAGCTGCAGCGGATCGGACTCGGCTCGACGAAGACCCGCCGTCCGCCCGCTGACGCGCTGCAACCGGACACGGTCGACGCCGCCACCGACACCCTCCACAGCCGCTGCCCGCACTGCGGCGCCGCGCTCCCTTCGGGCGTGGCCCGCTACTGCGAAGGATGCGGTCGTCAACTCGACGCGGGGAACGCCGAATGAGCGCGGCGAGTGGCACGAAGGAGGCGGCAACCGGCCCACTGGGCGCGGGGGCCGCGGCATGGGCGCGGCTGCGTGCCGCGCATCCGGTGGCGGTGCTGCGCTGGCTGCGCGCGGGTGTCCTTGCGATGGTGTGCGCGACCGCGGTCGTCTATCTCATGGTGGCCGGCGACGGGGGGCAGCAGATCACCTCTGCTCGGCGTGCTGACGCGGCGGTCAAGGACATCCGGGACGCACGCGTGGCGGCCAAGGACGCGGACAAGGCGCTCAAGGCCGTCGCGGACATCGGACAGATCCAACTGACCGGCACGGGCAATGAGTTCGCGAACGCCGCCGCGAGCATCAGCACCCTGGTCACGGCGGCGGCCCAGGGCAATGCGGCCGGAAAGCGTGGGACGAAGCAGATCTCGTACGTCCAGAACCAACTGACCGCATTTCAGCAGGCCGCTGACACAGCCGATGACTCCGCGGCCGGCAACCGAACGGGTGTGGGGCCCGCACGCACCGCACTGAACGCCCCGCACTTGAACGATCCCGAGACCAAGCAGCCCCTCGCCGGTACCGGCGGTTTGCGCGCCTCGCTGAAGGACCTGGAGCGTCTCCAGCGCGCGGGCCTCGAGCGACAGCGGGACGAGGGCTGGCTCGACCCCGTCCAACTCTGGTGCCTGGCCGCCCTGCCACCCGCGGTGATGCTGGCACTGGTCCTCGTCACCGGACGCCTCCTGGCGCGGCACTTCCACCGGTACGTCAGCCCACGTCTGCTCGCTGCGCTCGTGGTGACCACAGGCGTCGCGGTCACCACCGCGGCGCTCACCGCGCACGACGAGAACCGGCTGGCCGCCCAGCCCTGGGCCGGGGAACCGGGAGCCATGACCCTCGTGCTGTCCGCGCTCGCCGCGGCCGCGGTCCTGAACCACTTCGCGTACCGCCCCCGCCTCGCCGAGTACAGGTACCCGCGCCCATGACGAAGGCCACGACGAAGCCCAAGAGGCAGTCCACCACGCGGCACACCACAGCGCCCGGGCGCGGCATCGGCGCCCGATTGCTGCAACTCGCCCTGACCCTCGGACTGTTACTGATCGCGGCCGGGTGCGGCGCTCCGGCCGCGCCCGACCGGGTGACGATCATGGTTCCCTGGACGCAGCAGGACGAATTCCAGACCTTCTACTCCGTCATCAAGCAGTTCGAGGAAGACAACGAGGGCATCCAGGTCGACTTCCAGGTCACCCGGGCGCTCACCCAGCAGCTCGACGCCTCGGTGGCGGCGGGAGCCCCGCCGGACCTCGCCGTGCTGCCGAGCGTCGGCGCCATCGCCAAGTATGTGGGCAAGGAGCCGGTACTGCAGGAGCTCGACGAGGACACCGTCGACATCACCGCGTACCTACAGCCCTTCCGCGGACTGGCCCAGGTGAACGGCGCGACCTACGCGGTGCCGGTCAAGGTTGATGTCAAAAGCCTTGTCTGGTACGACCCCGGGACGACCGCGAAGCCGCCCACGGAACCGACCGGCGCTCTTGAGGCCTACGCCCGCGAGCCCGACCACGCCTGGTGCCTGGGACTCGCCTCGGGCCCGACCTCCGGCTGGCCCGGAGCCGACTGGATCGCCGACATCCTGCTCGCCGACGCCGGGGCCGACGCCTATGCGGGCTGGCTCTCCGGGACCAAGTCCTGGGAGTCCCCGGAGGTCAGGCAGGCATGGTCGCAGTGGCAGAGCCTGGTGGGAAGGGAGACGCTGAAGGAGGCGTCCTCCCTGGGCTTCGCCGAAGCCTCCAAGGACATGACTGAGGCCTCGCCCAAGTGTCAACTCGCCCATGGCGCACGCTCGGCCATGGCTTCAGACCTTCAGAAGGGCGACCGGTTCGCCTTCGCCCCGTCGGCCGCCCGACAGCCCCTCCAGGTGTCCGGCGACTTCATCGGCATGTTCACGGACGACAACCCGAGTGCGCGCGCCCTGCTCGCCTATCTCGCGGGCAGCCGCGCCCAGCAGGCATGGGTCGATGCGGAGGGTTCCTCCGCCTTCTCCGCGCACACCGAAGTGACGCGTTACGCCAACGCGGTTCAGCAGCGGATCGCCGAACTGATCCAGCCGCGGTCCCATCGCACGCTCTGCTTCAGCGCCGCCGACGTGATGCACCCCGATGTCGCCGCGGCCTTCTACCGGGCCGTCCTCCACTACGCCGACGGCACCGACGACGACCTGAAAGACCTGCTGAACGACCTCCAAGAGGTACAGGTCGGGCTGGGTAACTCTCCCGTTCCCGAGCGGAGCATCTGCGCCGCCCCGACCTGATCCGCACGCCGTACGAACCGCACCGGATCCGCGCCGCCGAGGAACGGCCCCGACCACCGACCTAGGAGCCCCGTGTCCGAACCAGTCGAGTTCACCCTCTCCGACGGAACCACCGTCCTCGTCTCCGCACCCCCACGGGTGGGCACCTCGATCGTAGGTCTGGGCGGGCGCCCGGAAGGAGCAGGCCGGACCCTGCGCCAGGTACTCGCCCCGATCACCGCCGCGGCCGCCGACGTGATCGCCGAGTTCCGCGAGCACACCCACCGCCCCGAGGAGGTCGAAGTGGCCTTCGGCGTCACGCTCGACACGCAGTTGGGCGCGATCATCACGAGCGTAAAGACGACCGCCCACCTCGATGTACGCCTCCGCTGGAGCAGCCCGCCGCCCGCACCGGACGACGCGGGTACGCCGAGCTCTGGGGCCTGACCGACTGCCGGGTCAGGCAGCCACAACTCGTCGCCGGGGAGGCGGAGTCACGCCTTGATGGGCTCAGCCCGCACGTTCGCCAGCATCGTGCGCAGCACCCTGACCGTAGTGGCGTAATCCGCGTCGTCGATGCCCCGGTGGATGTCCGCCCGGATCCGGGGAACCGCGGCCTTGACCCGCTGCCGTGCCGCCTCCCCGGCCTCGGTGATCCACAGCTGACCGTCGTCGTCCCGCAGCAGCCACCCGCGAGCGAGGAGCACCTCGGCGTCCGCGACGGGTTCGTCACCGGGCTGTACGTACTCCCGCAGGGCGGCGGCCAGTTCATCGACGGTCCGCCCCTGACCGTCGGCGGAGAGATCGTGTGCCGACAGGTGCCGCAGCAGCCAGTACTGCGGCTGTGAGAGGCCGAGCTCCGCGAGCTGCCCGCGGATGAACCCGATGACTTCCTTGTGCGTGATGTCGGTCCAGTAGGCGACGGGCTGGGCGGCCAATTCCTCGTCAGCAGTGTGCGTGTCCGTGTTCATGCCGGCGAACGTACGACCTCAAGTTCGGTCGAGGTCAACAAGTACGGCGGCCGCCCCTACGCCCCTAGGGCCTGTCTTCAAACTCCCGTCTGCCTCGCGACGCCTGGCACGCTCCCCCAAGCTCTTCGAGCAGGGGGGACCCCCTCTCGCCGCACCGGGCGAAAGCCCAAGTACGTCCGGTCCGTCGACGGGGCCTTCCACCCGGCACGCCGAGAGCGCGCACCAGACGCCGCAGGGCCGCCCTTCGGGCGACGACGGGAGTTTGAAGACAGGCCCTAAGCCGCAGCCCGCTCGCCCGTCACCCGTCGCCGCGCCGCGACATCCGTGAGCGCCGGGTGCTGCCAAGCCCCGTCCGGGTGGTACAGGTTGGTGCCGGGCGGCACGATCGCGTCGATCCGGTCGAGGGCGGCATCGTCCAGGACGAGCGAGGCTCCCTTGAGGGCGCTGTCCAGCTGCTCCTGCGTACGCGGCCCGATGATCACCGAGGTGACCGCCGGGTGCGCGGCCGGGAAGGCGAGGGCCAGCTCGGGCAGCGTGCAGCCGATGTCTTCGGCAAGGCGGGCCAGTTCCTCCACTGCGGCGAACTTGGCCTGGTTCTGCGGCAGTTCAGGGTCGAAGCGCCCGGGCGTCAGCTTGGCGCGGCCGCTGTTCATGTCGACGGCACGCCCCTGGCGGACCTTGCCGCTCAGGAAGCCGGAGGCGAGCGGCGACCAGGTCAGCACGCCCATGCCGAAGCGCTGTGCGGTGGGCAGGACCGACGACTCGATGCCGCGGGCGAGGATCGAGTACGGCGGCTGCTCGGTGCGGAAGCGCTGCAGCCCGCGCCGCTCGGCGACGTGCTGGGCCTCGACGATGTCCTCGGCCGGGAACGTGGAGTGCCCGAAAGCGCGGATCTTCCCCTCCCGCACGAGGTCGCCGAGCACCCCGAGGGTCTCCTCGATGTCGGTGCGGTGGTCGGGCCGGTGCACCTGGTAGAGGTCGATCCAGTCCGTCTGCAGCCGCCGCAGGCTGTTCTCGACCTCCTTGACGATCCAGCGCCGCGAGTTGCCGCTGCGGTTGCGGCCCTCGCCCATCTGGAAGTGCACCTTCGTGGCGAGTACGACATCGTCGCGGCGGCCCTTGAGGGCCTTGCCGACGATGTCCTCGGACTCGCCCGCGGAGTACATGTCCGCGGTGTCCACGAAGTTGATGCCCGCGTCGAGGGCGGAGTGGATGATGCGCACGGAGTCCTCGTGGTCGGGGTTTCCGACCGCGCCGAACATCATGGTGCCGAGGCAGTACGTGCTGACCTCAATGCCGGTGCCGCCGAGGGCGCGGTAGCGCATGGTGGGGTTCCTTGCCTGCTCAAAAGGGTGGGTGAGCCGCACTCTAGAAGCTGGAGTCGACTCGAAGTCAAGGCCCTGTCCGCGCCGGCCGCCCACTACGTGCCCCGGCTCGGGCCCCGGCCGTGGTGAGGAAAGCGGCACTCACGTGATGCGAGCCGTGGTGTGTGTGGGGGCGACCAGGAGCAGACGCACGATCGCCGCCTCCCCGTTCACGGCCGCCTGATACAGCGGGGTGATGCCCTCGCCGGTGCCACGCTCCGGGGCGGCCCCGGCCCGCGCCGCCCAGGGTGGAGATATGCGCAGCAGCCCTCAACCCACCTGCTCAGGCGCGAAATAGTCGCGCAACCGGGCGATCTTCCCGTCGCGCACGCGGAAGATCCGCACGAGCGAAACGGTCTCGTCCGGCCCGCCGTCATCCCCGTCGAAGACAGTGTCGATCTCGGCGATGAACACGTCGGGGTCGGAGGTGGTGTGCAGGACGTACCCGGTCTTCTCCAGGTTCGGCATCCGTCCGCCGGGCGGCTGGCGCTCGTAGTACGCCGCCAGCGCCGCGCGGATCTCCTCGCGGCCCTCCATCCGCCTGGGAAAGACGGCGCCGACCGGGACGAGCGGCGCCTCGAAGACGCCGTCCGGCGTGAAGCACTCGGCCACGGCGGCGGCGTTCCGGGTCAGGGAACCCGCGTACACGTACTTCTGGAAGATCTCCTGTGGGCTCTTGGACACGACGGCCTCCGGAACGCGGGTGGGGCATACAGGGCAGGAGACATCATCACAGGGCTGATCGCCGCTGCCGCCGACAATCAGCCGATCGACGACTGCACTGAACCGGTATCAGGGTCAACAAGCCCTTATTGACAGTAAGTTGATGGCTCGTCAGTACGAAGGTGATCGATGGCTCATCGACACGGAGCCTGCCCCTGTCCTTCCGTCGAAAGGCCCCGCATGACCCCGACCCCTGTGCGAGCACCGAAGCCGAACCGCCTCCCGTCCCGCCTCGCGGCAGGCCTGCTGTCCGCGTTGCTGGTCGGCGCGTCCCAGATACCCGCCGCCGCGTCCGCACCGCAGCCCGCCCCGGCGACGGCCCCGGCGCCCTGCCCGCAACAGGCCCGCCTCCAGGTCTTCCACGAAGGCGGCGTCCCCCTGCTCGACTGGCGGGAGAACCTCGAGTTCGACGGGCACGGCACCCTCTGGGTCAGCCACATCACCCAGAACCGCGTGGAGGGATACGCCCCCGACGGAAGCCTGCGGACCAGCGTCGAGGTGCCCGGACCCGGCGGCATCCGCCGTGGCCCGGACGGTCTGATGTACGTCAACTACGGGGTGAGCCCCACGAGTTCGGACGCCGGCATCATGCGCTTCGACCCGCGCGCCGCCGAGCCGCAGCCCGCCAAGGTCGTCGGCGGCCTGTCCGGCATCAACGGCCTGGCGATCGACGACGCCGGCAACTTCTACCTCGGCCGGGAATTCGCCAAGGGCGTCCTCAAGCTCCGCCCGGACGGCAGCAAGGACGAGGCGTGGACGGCGGCCGCCGACGTCTTCGGCACCAACGGCGTCGAGGTCGTCGGCGACCAGCTCTACGCGAGCGTCATCACCGACTTCGCCTCCCCGGTCGTCCGGATCCCGCTCGCCGACCCGGCCGCCCACACCACCGTCGCCGACCTCAGCCCGAACCCGCTCGCCATCAAGCTCCTCGACGACCTCACGTACGCCGACGACCGGATCGTCGTCACGTCCTTCCGCGACGGCGAACTGATCCGGGTCGACCCGGACACCGGCCGCTCCTGCGTCCTGGCGAGGGGCCTGCGTCTGCCCAGCAGCGTCCGCGTGGCACGGGGCTTCGGCGAACACAGCACGCAGCACGCGCCGTTCGTCACCGAAGCCTCCGGCCGGATCGTGAAGGTCACCCCGCGCTGACGCGAGGGCGCGCAGCGCCTCAGCCGGGCGAACCGACCGCGCAGACCTTGATGCGCGTGGCGTTCTTCGGGTCGAGCGCGTTGCGCACCAGGTGCCAGACGTTCAGGTCGTACGCCTCGCCGATGTGCCCCACCGGATCCAACGGGCAGAAGTCCTGCACGTATTGATTGGTGACACCCGGCTCCCGGACGAAGGACGTCTCGGTCGGCGTGACGATCTCGTCGAACCGTGAGGTGATGATGGTGTACGCGATCCCGGGCTGGGCCACGGGCCCGTCGTTGAGGGCCTTGATGGCGGGTCCGCCCGGGAACTCGTCGGACAGCACCGGGAATCCGAGCGTCGCCGCGATCTTGTCGAGGGTGCCCCGGCCGAGCAGCTTGTCGCCGAGCTTGACAAGGCCGGCCGCGTCGGTGCCGTGGGTGGGCGGGGCGATGGCCACCACCCGTGCGATGTGCGGCTGTATGCCCTGCATCTTGGCGAGGTAGAGCGACTGCAGGCCGCCCTCGGAGTGCCCGACGACGGCGACCTTCGCCGCGCCCGTCGCGCCCCGCACCTTCTCCACGTACTCCTTGATCTCGACGTTCGACTCGGCCACCGGCTTCAACCCGCCCACCAGCGGAAACTCCGGATACTCGCCATAGGTCGAAGCGAAGGTGCAGTAGCCGCGGGCCGCCAGGTCCGCCTGCAGGAAGTTGATGTCTTCGTACCAGGTGGCGAAGGTGCCGTGGAGCAGCACCACCGGCTCCGGATGCGCCGAACTCGGCTTGCACGAGAAGTCGTTGATGCCTCCGCCGCCGGCAGCTGCGGCGCCGTCCTGCGCCGCGGAGGCGGGCAGCGCCGCACCGAGGGCGAGCGTGAGCGCGAGGCCCGTGCGAGCCAGCCAGCTACGGGTGCGGCGCCGGGTCCTGGGAGCCGAATCGGCCGTGCGCGCCATGAGGGTCCCTTTCGTAGAGGGTGTCGAGGGGGGCGAGGTTGTCGCGGGTTTCGTCCGGCTGCACAGAATGCTCCGCCGGAGCGCCCAAGTCCCTTGGCTGTACGCGCAGAAGGCTTCCTCTTGCGTTTGTGCACGGTGACAATGCGCGGATGCATCAAGAGCCCGCCCCGCTCGCCCCGCAGCCCGCCCCGCTCGCCCCGGCGCCGGATCCAGCTCCCAGGACGCCGGACCCGGCCCTGACCGCGCTGCGTCGCCGGATAGGCGCCATCGCCGCGGCCACCGCGGCCCGGTGCGCCGAGGAGATCCCCGCCTACCGGGAGCTGCCCGCGCAGATCCGCGAGGGCGACCTGGTGACCAACACCGCGGCCGTGCTCGACCTGTTCCTGACCACGGTCGACGAAGGGCGCGCTCCCAGCGAGCAGGAGCTCGCCCTGCCCATCGCCTGGGGCGCGGAGCGCGCCCGGGACGGCGTACCGCTGGGAGCTCTGCTGAAGATCTATCCGCTGGCCGCGCGCGAGGCCTGGCTGCTCGCGAGGGCCGAACCGGATGACCGGGTGGAGCCGGACCGCCTGGCCGCGGGCATGCTCGACTTCCTCGGCGAGGTCGTGCCGCGCGTCGCGGAGGCATACCTGCGCGAGCGCGAGGACCTCGACTGGGAGCAGCGCGAACAGCGCCAGCACCTGGCCGGCGCGCTGCTCGACGGGCGCCCGGCACGACGGACCGCCGAGCGCTACGGGCGAAGCCTGGCCGACCGCTACGACATCGTGGTGTTCCGGCTGCCCGCCCTCTCGTCGGCAACCGCCGGGACGCGCGCCGCCGCGGACGGCCTCCGTGCGGTACGTACCGAACTCGACCGGCGCCCCGAGGTGTTGGCGACCTTCAAGGGCGACGGCGGCGTCCTGCTCGTCCCGGTCCACGACTCGCCGACCGACGGGGCGGGCCGTCTGCTCGCCCGCATCGAGGCCGTCGCGGACCTGCGCTGCACGGCCGCCGCGGCCCTCGCCGAGAGTCACGACGCGATCCCGGCCGCCCAGGCGGAGGCCGCCGAGCTGCTCGCCCTGGCCGAGGACGTACGCCGCCCGCCGGGCCTGTACCGGCTGCCCGACCTGGCCCTGGAGTACCAGCTCGCCCGCCCGGGCCCGGCCCGCGCGGCCCTCGCCGGCACCCTCGCGCCGCTCGCCGCGCACCCTCATCTCCTCGACACACTGCGGGAGTTCATCGCCGGCGGCTATCAACGGGCCGAGGCGGCAGCGGCGCTCACGGTGCACCGCAATACGCTCACCTACCGCCTCGGCCGCATCCAGCTCCTCACCGGCTACGACCCCACCCGTCCGGCCGACGCCCGACGGCTGGCCGCCGCGCTGACCGCGTACGACATCGCGCACCACGGCGGGTGAGGGCGCGTTCGGCGCCAGGAGTCAGGCCGCGTACCCCTTGGGCGGGATGAGGGTGGCCAGCTGGTCGAAGGAGAGCCAGTAGATCTGGTTGCCGGAGAAGGAGGCCGGGTCGGCTATCAGGACGCTCATGTTGGCGTCGTCGTAGCCGATCACGGTGAAGTAGTGGTAGATCGTCTGGTCCGGCGGATAGCCGGGCGGCTGGTTGCCCGGCGGCGCCACGATGTTGGTGACGAGCGGGTAGTTGTTGTTGATGTCCAGGGTGATGTCGCGCCAGAGCAGGTCCTTCTGCTCCTGCGTGGGCGGGTCGTTGGGCATCTCCTTGGTCTCGTACCAGCCGGTGCCCAGGTTGGCGTTGAGCACGGAGGTGACCTGGCTGATGTGGTCGGTTCCGTTCTCCGTGGTGCCCAGCTGGGCCGCCAGATCGGCCTGGCTCGGCGGTCCGATCCGGGCGGACAGGGCTATCCGGGTCGCGGCGGGGCCGCACCAGTACCCCGTCTCCTGGACCTGGTAGTCGATCTCCAGCGTCCGGGCGGTCTGCGTGCGCGAGGCAGCGGTGTGCAACTGCCCGTCGCTGCGGCTCACTTGTACGCCGGGGGCCGAGGCGCCCGGCAGCGTGGCGACCCGGGTGACGGACGCCGGGTGCGCGTCGGCCGCGCTCGCCATGCCGACCGGGACGAGCAGCCCGGTGGCCGACAAGGCCACGGCCACAGCCATGGATCTGATACGCATCGCGGTCCTCCTGTTTCTTGTGGGGGAGAGGTGCAGGTGGGTGCAGGTGCAGGTGCAGGTGCAGGGAACGAGCTAGGGAATGGGTTCGACGGTGGGCCCCTCGACGGCGAGCAGGTCGCGGGCGAACTGCTCCCACTGCGCGTACGCGTCCGGGAAGGCGGAGACCTGTACGGCCTGGCACACGTCGCCCGGCGGCATCGACTCCCAGCCGGATAACTGGATCAGCCCGGGGTTGCTGCCGAAGGGGGCGACGCCGTAGAAGGACTTCGACGAGGTGGGCACGTCCGTGATCTGCTCCGGAGTGCCCCAGCCGGTGCTCGGCCGCTGCTGGAAGATGCCGAGCGAGTCATGGTCGACGGGCACGGTGTAGTTGACGAACTTCGACTCCTGCATGGCGGTCATCAGGGCGATGACGATGCCCTGTTCGGGGATCTGGGCGCCGTAGCCGACGCCGATGACGGTGCGGGCGTTGGCGAGTTCCTCGGGCCCGAGATCCGCGGCGGAGCGGAAGGTGCGGCGCAGCTCGGCGTCGGACGCCTGCTGCAGGGCTCGGGCTGTGGACGCGTCGACCGAGCCGGTCGGACGCAGGCCGTGCCGCTCCTGGAACCACTTCAGGCCGTGGCCCTGCTGGTCGGCTTCCGCGGCTGCCCGTGGGGGAGCGGCCTGGGCGGCGCCGGGGGCGGCGGTCGCTCCGGCGGCGGCGAGGAATGCCGCGGCCATGACAATCTTGCGGACGTGGATGTGGATGCGGGTGGGGGTACGCATCAGAAGTCCTCCGTTCAACACCCTCTGAAGGACGGGGTGTTGATCCTGTGACGGCAGGTCGGCGACCAGCGTGCTGCGGTGGCCGACGGGGCCGCAAGGAAGGAAAGTTCAGGCTTACGGTGCGTGCTCCGGGCTGTCGATCAGTGCCCGTCCCGCCTCCGTGGCGACATGCAGCGAACGCCCCGCCCTGCGCACGGTCGTGACGAGCCCCGCGGCCCGCAGCACCTGCAGGTGCTGGCTTATCGCGGGATGCGTGACCCCGAGCCGGCGGGCCAGCTCGACGGTGGAACAGCCGGTGCAAGCACCCCGCAGCACGGCCGCACGGGTGTGCCCGAGCAGCGGACCCAACGCGTCCGCGCCCGCGCCCGAGTGCCCACCCGTACGCGGCCCGGCCCAGCCCTCGGCGTGCTCGATGGGGTATCCGAGGACGGGCGGCAGCTCCTCGTCGGCGAGTGTGAAGGGGGTGGGCCAGCAGAAGAACGACGGCTGCAACGTCAGCCCCCGCCCCCGCAGATGCAGTTCCTGGCCGACCGGATAGCTGACCTCCAGGACGGGCGGCCGCCAACGGATCTGCGGCCCGAGGCCGGACAGTAGCCCCTCGGTCCCGCCGTCGAGCAGGGCCCTGGCGCGCAGCATCCGGTCGGCGTCGATGTGCGCGCGGATGCGCCCCCAGAACGGCGCGAGCGCTTCCAGGTGGTACGTGTGCACCGCCCGCCCCAACTCCCTCAGTGCCGCCCCGTCCCCGCCCGCCAGCGAACCCGCCCAGCCCGGCAGCCGACGCGAGGCGGCAAGGAGCGTGAGATCGGCCCGCAGCCTGGGCCGTGGCGTACGCAGCAACGTATCGACCGACGCCTGCAGCGTGCTGCGGTCGCCCGAGGTGGGTGTGAGGAAGTCCGGCGAATAGCCGTGCGGCGGCAGCAGCGGGGACAGCAGTCGGCAGCTCGCCGAGAGCCGCGGCCGCGCCCAGCTGCGCCAGGCCCCGAACACCCGGTCGCCGTCGCGCCGTTGCAGCGTCTGCACGCTGTTGGCGACCTCCCACAGGAAGTCCGGCCCGGGGGCGACCCGTACCCGCGCCAGGTCCTCGGACGTGAAGTGCACCCGCAGCATGGCCCTCCCGCCGGACGCCGTCGAGTCACAGGTGCCGGCCATCCTGCGCCGTACGCGCCACCACGGCCAGGGCCCTCGGGCCCAGTGAGAGGTGCCGCTGGGCCCAGCCGGGCCGGCGAACGGCTCACCGGTCCAGACCTCTTGACGAAAGGTCTGGACCAACTTACCTTCGCGGTACCCGCACCACCCCTGCTCTCCCCCCCCAACTCTCCTGAGCCGCGCGGCAATTGGCCCCCCACCGGCCACCGCGTACGGCCGGAACGGAGCATGGAAATGACCGCTCGGACGCTACGTCTCCTCGGCGCCGCCCTGGCCCTGGCCGGAGCCACCCAGCTCCCCGCCGCGGCGGCCGACGCGCCACAGGCTCCGCGGGCCTCGCAGGCCGCGCAGGCCGAGGTCTGCGCGACGAAGCCGAAGCCCACCGGCAAGGTGCTGCAGGGCTACTGGGAGAACTGGGACGGCGCCGCCAACGGCGTGCACCCGCCCTTCGGCTGGACCCCGATCACCGACCCGCAGATCCGTGCGCACGGCTACAACGTCATCAACGCCGCGTTCCCCGTCATCCGCTCCGACGGCACCGCGCTGTGGGAGGACGGCATGGACGCGACCGTGAAGGTCGCGACCCCCGCCGAGATGTGCCAGGCCAAGGCGGACGGCGCCACCATCCTCATGTCCATCGGCGGCGCCGCGGCCGGCATCGACCTGAGCAACAGCACGGTCGCCGACCGCTTCGTCGACACGATCGTGCCGATCCTGCAGAAGTACAACTTCGACGGCATAGACATCGACATCGAGACGGGCCTCGTCGGCAGCGGCACCATCACCCAACTCTCCCCTTCCCAGGCCAACTTGATCCGCATCATCGACGGCATCTTCGCCCGGATGCCCGCCGGCTTCGGCCTGACGATGGCCCCCGAGACCGCGTACGTCACCGGCGGCAGCGTCACCTACGGCTCGATCTGGGGCGCGTACCTGCCGATCGTGAAGAAGTACGCCGACAACGGCCGCCTGTGGTGGCTGAACATGCAGTACTACAACGGCAGCATGTACGGCTGCTCCGGCGACTCCTACGAAGCGGGCACGGTCACCGGCTTCACCGCCCAGACGGACTGCCTCAACAAGGGCCTCGTCATCCAGGGCACCACGATCAAGGTCCCCTACGACAAGCAGGTCCCGGGCCTGCCCGCCCAGCCCGGAGCGGGCGGCGGCCACATGTCGACGGGCCTCGTCGCGCAGGCGTGGAACCACTACGGCGGTGGGCTCAAGGGGCTGATGACCTGGTCGATCAACTGGGACGGCTCTAAGGGGTGGACGTTCGGGGACAATGTCAAGGGGCTTCAGGGTCGCTGAAGTCGTGGGTAAAGGTGCAGGTCAGGGGCTGTTCGCGCTGTCTGCCGCTCGACGTTCCGGTGAACGTCGCGCGGCAGACGCGGTTCGCCCGACCGTGCTCGCCCGCAGGGCATGGTGTTCAAGCGCCCCTCGGTGTGCGCGTGTGACCTCCTGGGCTTCGCGCCTCTGCTCATGGGGCAGCAGCCTCCGTACGTGCTGAGCGGGCACGGGAATCAGCACCTTCGCCGGCCTTCCGCTGCTCAACTCGCTTCCGTAGATGCTTTTGATTCCTGGCAAGGCCGAGACGCCGAGCGTGCGCCGCAGCTGCGCCTGGGCACGGGTTCCCGCGCGGCCCCGCGTGGTCAGCAAGCAGTGTGTGATCTGCGCGGTCCGGGCATCGGCGTGATGCCCCGGGCGCTGGTCACCGTGTGCCCCGGCTACCTCCGTCGGCGGTTGTGCGCAGGAAGTGGTCGGCGTCCTCGGGGTCGGCAAGACGGCCGAGTTCGAGCCAGGAGCCGTCGGGGAAGCGCAGCCGGAACGCGGCGAAGCCGCGCGGCTGACCTGTCTCGGCCTCGATGTGCGCCTCGCGTGTGGAGAACTGCTCGGTCAGGTGGAAGTCGTCGGCCTTGGCCGGGGACAGCCGGCGACCGGGCGAGGCCGCCAGGCAGATCCGGTCCGAGGTGAGCAGCACCAGGCGTTTGGGGTTGGGGGAGCGGCCGTACCAGTTCAGAAGAAGTTGGCCTGCGGTCAAGTTCCAGTCGCCGTCGAAGACTTGGCGGGGCCCTCGAGCGGGCTGCGGCGTGGAGCGGCGGGGTTCGCGCCGGTCGGGTGAGCTCTGCGGTCCCAGAGGCCGGTCGATCCGGCCCCCCAGTTTGTCGACGAGCATCATCGGAATGACGATGAAGAAGAACAGCGCCCCGCCGACGTAGAGCAGCCAGTGATGCCCTGGCGCGAGTCTCCCCTTGCCTGCTGCCCGGTGGATCTCCTTGGGCGGTTTCGGGATCGGACCCGGTATCTCGCACCAGACCAGGGCTACGGGGTCCTCTCCCAAGATCTTCCGTGCCCGGCGGTGAACGCTGCGCTTTGCCATGGCGGGCATCCTACGACCGGTTCCGGGGGCCCTGACGCCCGGCGTTCGAGGCGTGATGGCCTGGCGGCCGGTCGGCTGTGGCGCGGCCGATCCGGTGCCACGGGCCCCTGGCGACGCGCGTCCGCCGACGCCGCGTACGGACGTCTCGGAACCGTTCCCCTGGATCGCGACGTGATGGATCACGAACACCTGGGCGACCGGTCGGCAGGGAGGCAGCGCGTGATGGCGGATTTGGGCATGCCGAGCACCGAGCGGGATCTGGTGCAAGCGCGCCGGAACGTCGACGAGTTGCGACGGCGTGCCCGTACCGACCCTGACCGGCATCTCCCCGACCTCGGTCACTGGCTGGCGCGGCTTGCTGCACGGCTCGTCGAACGGCCCGAGCGGCACGAGGAGTTGCTCGACATCCGCGGGGAGTGCGTCGGCGTGTGCCGGCGGCTGGCCGCCGAGGACCCCCGCCAGTGGCGCCCCGACCTCGCGCTGGCGCTGTATCAGCATGCGCTGGCCCTGGGCGTCCTCGGGCACCGGAGCCGGGCGCTCCCCGTGGCTCAGGAATCTGTCGACCTGTTGCGTGACCTCGTACGAGAAGAGGGTGACGCCCATCTGCCGGAACTGGCGCTGGCGCTGACCGGCCTCGGCGATCAGCTGACCGAGCTGGGCAGGTCCGACGAGGGCCTGGAGCTAGTACGGGAAGCAGTCGCGGTGCGTCGCGACCTGGCAGCTCGACGGCCTGCGGATGCGGATGCGGATGCGGAGGCGGAGGCGGAACCCGAACTCGCCTCCGCTCTGGTGGATCTGGGTATCAAGCTGGGGGAGCTGGAGCGCAAGGAGGAGGCCGTGGCCGTCCTGGGTGACGCGCTCGGCCGCCATCGCCTGCTCGACCCAGCGGACCCCACCGGCTTGTGGCTGGCACTGTTCACTCTCGCCCGAGAGCTGACTGCCCTTGGCCGTGCCGACGAGGCGCGCCCTCTCTTTGATGAGGCCGCCGCCCAGTACCGCGAACTGACTGACGCCTACCCGGACTTCACGAACTACATGGCCGCGCTCATGCGCCGGTACAACTACACGATCACCGGGGACGGCCGATTCGCGCAGGTGGACGCGTATACGGAGAGCGCCATCGACCCTGCCGTGCAAGGCCGCATCCGGCAGCGCAGTGCGCAAGGCGTCAAGCTGGCCCTGGCCGGTGACTTCGGCCGGGCTGTCGAGATGGCGCGGGATGCGGTGGATCTGTGCCGCCAGGCACTCTTCGACGGCGGTGCCCGCACCGGCACGATGATCGAGCTGGCGCGCTGCCTGCACAACCTGGGACTCGCCTCGGCGTGGGGCGGTCGTCGCACGGAGGCGCTGGCCGCCACCGACGAGGCCGTGCGTCTGTACCGACGTACCCTCTCATCCGCTCCCGATGTCGTACGGCCCCTGCTCGCGGACTCGCTCGACAGCCTCGGCACGCGGCTCGCCGCGGCAGGCCGGCAGAGTGAGGCGCTCACGGCCGCCGAGGAGTCGGTCGCCTTGTACCGCCAACTCGCCGATGCCGACCCCGCCACCCGTCGGCCGTTGCTGGCTCGTGCCCTCAACAACTTGAGCATCCGGCTCACCGACAGCGATCGGCACCACCAGTCACTGACCGCAACGCAGGAAGTGGTGGACATTTACCGGCAGTTGCATCGGGCCGACCCCACCCGACACCTCGACGGCCTCATCCACGGTCTGTCCAACCTCGCCCTCAGGCTGGCCCGCGTAGGGCGCGACGACGAGATCCTCACCCCGACGACGGAGGCCGTACAGCACCTGGAGGAACTGCCCGTTCTTGATCACAGCAGTGACATCGGGGCCCTCGCGGAATCCTTGGCCTGGCTCGGCCACCGCCTCGCCGGGCAAGGGCACCGCAGGGAGGGGCGGAGAGCCTCACGGATGGCGAATGACCTGCGGCGCAGGGCCGCAGCGCGCTGATCTCGGCAGGCAGATGCCAACCGGAAGATCCCAACCGGAAGATCTCAACCGGAACATCCCAACTGGCAGATCCCAACGGGCAGATCCCAGCTGCCAGAATCCGACAGGAGGCTGCGGCATGGCGACCGAGACCAAGTCCATGCGTACCTGCACGGTCTGTGGACACTCGCGTTACCGCCACGAGCGGCAACGCGGTCGATGCACTGCAGAGACCGGCGAGCCAGGCGCTCTGTGTACCTGCCGTACTTTCCGGGGCAAGACACATCAAGCCGGGAGCAGATCCGCGGACCAGTCCGAACCGGCCCGCGGCAGATGCATGATGTGCCCGCACGAGACACACCTGCCCGAGACTTGCCCCGCTGCGTGTGCCTGCCCCTGGCGGGAAGGTGACCTTCCCCCTTGGTCACGATCCTGGCCGACGATCTGACGGCACCAGGTCGCGGTCTTCGGGGCCCTGGATTCACTTGTTCTGTCCCGCCTGTGCCTTCGCGGCAGGGTGCCCTGCCAGGTGCCGATGTAGCAAGAATGGGTGCAAGGGTCGATTCCTCCCTGCGATGACCGCAATGGTCCGACGGCGCAGCGCGGGTCATGGGCGCTCGCAGTGCCAAACTCGGTGAGATCCCGCAGTAGGAATGCATAAACTCACTCATGGGGAGTTGGATGTAAATCCAGGCGCTGTACGCCCAGGTGTGAGGAAACGACGCATCTCCCGTGATGAATTGGTCATGTCGGGAGAGGTGTTGCTGGGCCGGCGACGCATTTGATATTTTCCCGCGGATAGCAACGGGGAGGATGACGGAATGGTGCGCCCTGACGGCCCGGATGGCTCCACACTGCGTGTGGACGACGCCAAGCTGAACGAGGCCAGTAATAATTTGGTGGAACTGCGCGGCGATACGGACAAGGTCGACAACACTGCGCACGACGACACATTGAACGCTGTATCGGGCCTCAATAGGCACGGCGCGCCCGATGGTGGGGCCTGGGACACAGCGCATGGCTTGTTCGAGATGGACACTCGCTGGGCCCATCAAGTCGGCAACCTCAAAGGCATGCTGCAGTCCATCAGCGAGAAGATCCACGACACTCGCGGCAACTACACACGACGCGAGCAGCACGAGCAGGCCAAGAACGACCGTTCCATGATGAGCGACTTCGGCTGACGTTTCGCTGTGCAACTCTGCCAGTTCGCCCAACCAACTCGGGAATGGTACCCATGGTGTCGTTTGCGTTCCTCAATGAAGCCAATCTCGCCAACCTGGACACCGCTGCCAAGTCATGGGCCAAAATGCCTGCCAAGTACGAGGGGCTTGCCACCGAATTTGATCGGCGCGTCCACGATGTCCTGCAAGGCCACTGGGAGGGCGAGGCCTCCGCTGCCGCCTTCCGCACGATGAAGCAGGCCACTCGTGAGTACGAGGCCGCGGCCGATGAATCCCGCCGCACAGCGAAACTCATCGCCGACGCCCACCTCGAGTTCTCCAAGTGTCAGAAGGACCTCCACGACACCGTGCAGGACGCCGCCGACAAGAGCTACAAGGTGTCGGACAAAGGCAAGGTCGAAGACGTCGACTCCCGCTGGAACAGCCCAACAGCCACTGCCGCACCGGGATTCGCGGAGGAGCGCAAGAAGGGGCTCGACGCGGTCGTGCACCGCATCGAGGACATTCTCAAGAAGGTGACCATCGTCGATGAGGCGTGCGGTGCGGCGCTCCGGAAGGATGCCAACGGCGCCGGCAACGACAACTTCAACGGCAAGCGGGTGTCCGAGAGCGTCGACGACGCCGAGGCGGACAAGGCATCCCGGCTCATGAAGAAGAAGGGGCGGCTCACGGACGGCGAGTTCATGCAGCTCAACCAACTGCTCGAACTCAACAAGAACGACCCCGAGTTCGCCCGCAAGTTCGCCGTCCGCACGGGTGCCGAGAACACTGTTGAGAAGTACAACCAGCTCCTCAACCCCCCGAGTGACAGGCCCCTTTCGAAGGCCGACTTCGCGCGGCTCAAGGCGTTCCGGAAGAATCTCGGCACCACCTTGGGCACCGCGACCACGTCCGACGACAAGCCCAGGAACGGCGCCAAGAAGGCCGTGGCCGACCCTGGGATCACGAAGTTCCAGAATGAGCTTCTTGCCCTGGGGAAGCGTGACTTCAACGCCAACCCGGACGAGATGAACAACGGCCTGAAGGGTTACCACCTCACCAGCAGCCTGATGAGTGAGGGCCAGTGGGACAAGAACCTGCTCACGGACTACGGCGAGAAGCTGATCACCGCCGAGAAGCAAGACCGACTCGCCTTCGACCTCGACCGCGAGTCCTACTACCCCGCCAACCTGGAGCGCACCGAGAACCTGGGCAAGCTGGGCGTCCTCGACCCCATGGAGGGTTTCGTGGAGGGCCTGGGACACAACCCGGACGCGTCCTTGGACTTCCTCACCTCCAAGACCGAGGTCGACGGTGAGTCCGTGAACCACCTCGACTATCTCCTCGAAGACCGTCCATGGCCGCACGGGGGCGTCTACCGGGACCCGTCGAACGGCATCGACAACCTCGGCCACGCCCTGGAGTCCGCCACCTCGGGCAGGTCCTACGAGTACGAGGGCAACGACATGCCCAAGCACACGGCCGAGCAGTCGGCACTGGTCAAGGACCTCGTCGGCAAGATCGGATGGGAGGGCGGCGCGGAACTCGTCACGGGCGACGGGGCCCGGCTGGCGCCCCTGAACGACAGCCTGGGGAACATCACCGGCAACTACATGGGCGACTTCCAGCAGGCCCTGTCGGAGCAGAGCGGACTCCCCACCAACGGCCACGCCGCCGACCTGAACCGCGCCGAGACCGTGGCTTTCCTCGGAGCGGTCGGCCAGGACCCGGACGCGTACAAGGCCATCACCGCCTCGCAACAGGCGTACACCAGCGGGCTCGTGGACGAGGCCATGTATCCGCCGAAGGGATCGCAGGCGGATACCCAGGACCGGGTGAACGTCAAGGTCGGACCGGGCTCCACCATCGCCGGAATCATGAGCCAGGCCCGGGCGGAGGCCATCCATGAGGCCCATACCGCCACTGCCGACGAGTTCAAATCCGACGCCGAGTTCGTCAGTAAATGGATAGGCAGAGGGGTCTCCTTGGCAACCGACGTCCCTGTCGCGGCGTGGATCGAAGAGGACCTCCGGCAAGCTGTCCTGGAAAGCATCGCGAAGGACGACGCGTCCAAGGCGGAGCACGACGCCCACAAGGGGTATTACAACGGCGAGCAGCAGGCCGAGAAGGCGGCGCGGGAAGCAGTGGAGCGAGCAGGCAAGCGCGGTGGTCACTACTCCCAGGGGGAGATCGACGCCATCGCCGACGGGGCCGGGGAGCAGGCCCGCACGGGCCACGGCACGGGCGCCACAGGGAGGGCGGCAGGCCATGGCTGAGCCCCGGCTCCGGAAGGCCGCCATCGCCGCGTTCGCCGCCCTGGTCTGCGCCGGCGGGGCTACGTGGTGGTGGCTGAGCGGCGACGAGGAGCCCGAGCGTCCTTCGGTCGCGCTGCCCGCCTCGTTCTGCAAGACCCCGATATCCACCGAACCGATCGAGGTCCTTGCCCCCGCCCCGTATAAGGGGATCCGTATGCACACCGCCATGGACGGTGAGATCGACGGCCTCCTCAACCGCGGGAAGGGAGGGGGAGGATCCTGCTGGGTGACCGTGTCCGGGAAGACGGACGACGATGGCGGTCGTGCTCTGCACATCCGAGTGCAACTGCTGGAGGAGACGCCCCGTACTCAGCTCAAGTACTACCGTGCAAGCCGCCGCCCAGCGGACAGGCGCGAGGCGACCTTCGGGCCGGGCATCGGCTGGGTGGCGCCGACTGAGGGCGTTCTGTTCTTCCCGTGCACTCCTCCCAAGGGAAGCGGCTTCGAGAACGAGCGGTCTCTGATGGTCAAGGCCGAGGGTCCGGACCCGGCCGACCCCGAGGTGCCCCGGGCGAAGCTCATCAAGGCGCAGGCCGACCTCATCGCCGACACCGCCCGCTACGCGGTGACGGAGGTCGGCTGCATACCTACCCCAGGACTCCCTCAAGAAGGGACACTCAGATACGACGAGTGAGTGCCATCGCCTCTCCGCCAACATGGTCACGCAGACCCCCAGGGGCTTGTCCCGCCGACTGTGAAGCCACATCGAGCGGCATGGCGGAAGTCGTCCCGGCTACGCTGAGGTCGTGGTAAAGGTGCAGTTCAGGTGCTGTTTTCGTGGTCTGCTGCCCAAGGTTCCCGGTGGACGTCGGGCGGCGGGATGTGAGCCGGGCAGGGCCCGTCGGAGCCCCGCCTGCGCCGCTCACTCCCCGGTCGGCACCCGCAGCCCGGGCGTGGCTCCGCCCATCGGGGCAAGGAACAACTCGCCCATGCTCTGCATGAAGTTCGGCCCGAACAGCCAGAGCAGCGAGATGTGCATCCCGCGGGTGGTGAGGCCGCCGACATTGATGCAGGCGTAGAACTTGCCGTACTCCGCGTCCCGCTCCCGGTCCGTGTGGTCCGTGTGGTCCGCGCAGACCTTGCCGACCAGGGCCGTGAAGGTCCACCCGGAAAACCAAGGACGAAAGTCCCTAAATCATAGCTAAGTTCCGCTCTAGGCTGGACTTTTCGTGTCTGTGCACATCTGTGGGAAGGGTTGGCCGAGTTGAACTGGTTCCTCGGCCTCGGGGCCGTCGGCGTCATCGTGCTGCTGTTCTCGTACGTCCTGGACGGCGTGCTCGACGGGCTGCTCGACCTCGGCCTCGACGGGTGGCTCTCGCTGCCGGCAATCGCCGGATTCGTGTCGATGCTCGGGTTCGTGGGGGCCATTGCGTACGGCGGGATCGGGCTTGGGACAGCTGCTTCGGTGGGGATCGGGGCAGCGGCGGGGGTCGGGGCCGCATGGTTCGCCGGTCGGTTGAGCCGGGCGCTGATGCGCGGGCAGACCGACTCGACGCTGACCGGGGACGCGCTGGTGGGGGCCGCCGGACGGGTGGTCACGCCGATCGCCGCCGAGGGTTACGGCGAGGTGCTGCTCTCCGTACACGGCCAGCCGCTCAAGTACGCCGCCCGCTCCCGGTCGGGGCCGCTCACGCTCGGCACCGAGGTCTGGGTGACCGCGAGCCTGACCACAACATCCGTCGAAGTAGCCGAAGTCAGGAGCATTTCCTCATGAGTCCCGTACTCATAGCGGTGGCCGGAGTCGTCGTACTCCTGGCCCTGCTGGCCCTCGTCGTCATCACCCGTTACAAGGTCGCGGGACCCAACGAGGCGTTCCTGATAACCGGTCGGCGCGGCAAGAAGTCCGTGGACCCGGTCACCGGTTCCATCAGCCATGACACCAGCGGCCAAAAGGTCATCGTCGGCGGCGGCATCTTCGTGGTGCCGTTCGTCCAGCAGCGCTTTGTGATGGACCTGTCCAGCCGGCACATCCCGGTCACCGTGCGCGGCGCGGTCACGCTGCGCGGCGTGAAGGTCAACCTCGACGGCGTCGCCATCGTCAAGGTCGGCGGCGGCGAGGACGCGATCCGGGCCGCCGCCCAGCGCTTCCTCACCCAGCAGGACGGCATCGTCTCCTTCACACAGGAGGTGCTGTCCGGTGCGCTGCGCTCGATCGTGGGCCGGATGTCGGTGGAGGACGTGATCCGGGACCGGGCCGCGTTCGCGTCCCAGGTGGCGGAGGAGGCCGAGGCCTCACTGTCCGGGCAGGGCCTGGTCCTCGACACCTTCCAGATCCAGGACATCACCGCCGAGGGCTCCTACCTCGAGGACCTGGGCCGCCCCGAGGCCGCCAAGGCCAAGCAGGAGGCGGACACCGCCGAGGCCGAGGCCCGCCGGATCTCCGAGCAGGCCCGGCTGCGCGCCGAGGAGGAGATCGCGGTCGCCCAGCGGACGCTGTACCTGCGCCAGGCCGAGATCAAGGCCGAGACCGACGCGGCGGCCGCCCAGGCCGGCGCCGCCGGTCCGCTCGCCGAGGCAGACCGCCAGCAGGAGATCCTCACCCAGCAGGAGAAGGTCGCCGAGCGCCAAGCAGCCCTCAAGGACCGGCAGTTGGACACGGAGGTGCGCAAGCCCGCCGACGCCGCCCGCTACCAGTCCGAGCAGGAGGCCGAGGCCAAGCGCGTCGCCCGCGTCAAGCAGGCCGAGGCCGAGCGGGAGGCCCAGATCGCGGCCGCCCAGGCCGAGGCCGAGCGGGCCCGGCTCACCGGTGAGGGCGAAAAGCAGCGCCGTTCCGCCCTCGCCGAGGCCGAGGCCATCGAGGGCCTGAAGCGTGGTGAGGCCGAGCGGTCCCGCCGTGCGGCGATCGCGGACGCGGTGCGGATCGAGGGTGAGGCGGAGGCCTCCTCGATCCTGGCGCAGGGTACGGCCGAGGCCGAGGCGATGCAGAAGAAGGCGGACGCGTACGAGCGGTACGGCGAGGCCGCCCAGCTGCAGATGCTCATCGAGGTGCTGCCGCAGGTGGTGGCCAAGGCCTCCGAGCCGCTGTCCGCGGTGGACAAGCTGACGGTGATCTCGACGGACGGCGCGGGCCAGCTGCCGCGTACGGTCGCCAACAATGTGGCGCAGGGCATCGAGCTGCTCTCCTCCGCGACGGGGGTCGATGTGGCCTCGATCCTCACGGGGGCGGCGAAGCCGAAGGGCGCGGCCGCGGTGAACGGCGCGGCCGAGGCCAAGCCGGGTCGGATCGAAGTCACCGACTGAGCAGGCCTGTTGGCGCATGGGCAGTGAGTACGGGCGGGGCCGTCCTCGGAGGATTCCGGGGACGGCCCCGCCCGTTGGCCGCGTGGCCCACCGGGGCTGGAGCCGTGCCATGGCCAGGGGTTCGGCCGCCCTCCCGTGCGTGGCTCCCGGCACACCTCGAAGCAGCCGGCGAGTACCCGAGGCGGCCTGGTGCGGCCCGGGCCATGCACTCGACAAGGGGAGGTAGTCATGCCAACTCCGAAGGCCGGTAACCCCGTTGCGGGGCACCGACGGCGGTAAGGGGGATTCGGCCGCCTCGCTTTCCGGCGATCCTCCGGCAGCCGACCGACGATCGACATCGGCCAAGGCGGACCTTCGGGCCCGAATCAGAACGCGGGCGCCCTCGGCACACAGGGAGCCGCCGGGGCCGATGGGTCCAGGGCCCGTTTGACCAGCCCGATCGCACGCGGGCTGTACGACATGCTCAGATGGGCGGAGAAGTCGACGAAGCAGCCGTCCTGCAAGGTGATGTTCTGCACCGTTGCTCCGGGGCCCGCCGTCATGAAGGTGCTCCGCCAGGGAGTGGTGATCTCGTCGTACTTCGTGCCGATCACGGTGTAATCGACCCCAGGAACGGTGTCGCCGTCCGCGTTGAGCTCCTTGATGAAGTCGGACTTCTCGTACTGCTGGATGCCCGCCTTCCCGAGGGGCTTCTCCCCGGATTCCAGCATGTGGAACGTGTCGGCGAGTGTCTCGATGCCGCTCATGGTGGTGCCGTGGTTGGTCGCGCCGAGTTGGACGACCTTCTTGACCTTGTTCTTCGAGGGGTCGGTCGTGTTCGCGCCCCCGTCGGCCTTGAGATACCAGCGGGCCAGGGTTCCGCCCTGGGAGTGGCCGACGAGGTCCACCTGGCTGGAGCCGCCGGCAGCGAGCACCTTGTCCACGAAGGCGGCGAGCTCCTTGGAGGACTCCTTGATGTCTCCGTAACCCTTGACGGTGGGAGCGACACTCACTCCGGCGTCGTCGGTGTCGCCGAAGTCGAGGGCGTAGACGCAGTAGCCCTGGGCCTTCAACTCGGGGGACATGCGAGCCCAGTTGTTGTAGCGGTTCTCGTAGGTCCCGTGTACCAGGACGACCGGACGCGGGTGGGCGGCGCCGGGGCGGCAGTTCCAGTCGTTGGCGCCCGGCGGATCGATGTCGAGGTGGAGGATGGAATGGCCCAGGGCGGGCAGGAAATTGTCCTGCTCAGGGCCGGTCTCCGCTGCCGCGGACGGGGAGGTGGCCAAGACCGTGGCCGTGGCGGCACAGACGGCGGTGGCGTACTTGAGTATGTGCAAGACGGCTCCAGAGGGGTGGCGAACTCGGGCCACGCGCGATGTTTCGCAAGAGTGCAGACCGAGGAGTGAACCTCGGGTGACCTCCTCCGACGCCCCACGCCCTCACCGGATGACGCACCGTCAGGCCGCCGGCCCTGGTGCCGCCCGAGGAGGATCCCGGACCGTCGGCCGTGCGTCCCCGGGTGATCTTCCGGGCCCTCAGTATGCACACCGGGAGGCTCCGGAGGGAGGGAAACGTAAACCTCGAAGAACGCCTTGGTCGTGGCCCCGCCACCGTCATTCCTCGTCGGCGGCGCCCTAGTTCCCCCGTGGATAAGGCGGTGCCGAGTTGCAGGTGACGTTACGGAATGCGCTGTTATGTACCGCATGAGCAAGAACAGATTCCGCGACAAGCCCCTGACCATCGGCGAGGTGTCCGAGCTGACGTCCCTCACGCCCAGGACCATCCGCTACTACCACGAGATCGGCCTGGTTCCCGAGCCGGGCCGGGACGGCGCGGGCAACCGTGCGTATCGCTTTGAGGAGATCACTCGGCTGCTCTGGGTCCAGCGGATGGCCGCGGCCGGGCTGAGCCTGGAGGCCGTCAAGGAGGCCGCGGAGGCGACCGATGACCAGCAGATCCAGACGCTCCTGACCGAGCTGGACCGCATTCTGGCGGCCAAGGAGGAACAGCTGAGGCAGCAGCGCGCGGCGGTGGCCCGCCTCCGTGAGTTCGGCAGTGCCAGGGGGCTGTTCACTCCTGAGGTGGCAGCCGCCCACCAAGCGGGCGGCCTTGACGTCCCGAGTGAGGAGGAGCAGGGGTTCCTGCTCCTGCTGGAGGCGACCCATGGCGTCGGGGCGGCGCTGGGCAGTGTGCAGTCCGATGCCTTCCTGGCCGGCCGGCCGCACCTCGAGGCAGCGGCGCTCCGGCTGAGCGCGCAGTTCGACGAGCTGGCCGACGCGGCCGTCGACGACCCTCGGGTCGAGGTGTGGGCCCAGGAGATGGCGGCGCAGTGCGCCGCGGTGGAGGCCGAGGAGGAGGCGTCCGGAGTCCGCCATTCGGAAATCGACTTCACTGAGGTCGACGAACGGAGCCTCATGCTGGGTGCCCAGGCCATGGGCGCCGCGACCGTCCAGCCGTCCGCGGCACAGGAGCGCGCCATGGAGCGGTATCTGGAGCTCGCGATGGCCGGGTACTTCGAGGAGAACCCCCGGCCGGGCGCGGAGCAGTGAGGCGGACTCCGGACAGGCTTCGGGTGCGCCGATTCCCAGAGGCCGCTCGGATCCGCAAGAAGCGGTCTGCTGCCTCGCGAGGGAGTGCGTGCCGGGCTGTGCCTGCCCTCGCCTCCGGGGCGCCGGCAGGCACAGCCGAGCGTCAGCCGCCGGTGACCGTGGTCAGGCCCGAGCCGCTGATGGTGTAGCCGGCCTTGCTCTTGCAGGTGCCGAGGGTGAGGCCACTGCTGAACGGCCCCGTGTAGGCGCCCCCGTTGCCCTTGGGATTGGCGAAGAACGCCTGCGCGTGGGGGAGTGCGTCGCAGTTCGCGACGGAGAGGTAGTACTCCGTGAACTGGATGCTGAAGGTGTCCAACAGCCCTTGGCCGGAGGAGATCGTCCAGCTGCCGATGTGCGTCGTGCTGCCCGTGACGGTGTCGGTGACGACCCCCTCCCACTTGCTGCCGCCGGCGCCTCGCACCGTGAGGTGGTAGGTCCGCCCCACGGTGTACGGGTAGCTCGTGCTGCAGGTGACACCGGGCCCGCCGTCCGCTCCCGGCGCGCAGTTGGCGTCGGCGGTGGAGGCGCCTTCGCCGAAGACGCTGAAGTACGCGCGGCCGCCGCCCGGCCTGGGCTGCAGACCGGTGTAGGCCTGCTGGCCGCCCTTGAAGAAGAACGACTGGGCGAAGAAGTAGCCGCTGGCGTTGGGCTGGCTGTCGACCCGGATCGGGTACGTGATGCTGCTGAGGCCTTGGGACGGCGCGCCTTGGATGGTGGTGTAGGCGTTGACCAGATGACTGGGCGTCAGCGCGGCCGCCGCGGGCGAGTGGAGCGCCAGGACCAGTGATGCGCCGCCGAAGAGTGCGACTGCGCCGAGGCGGAGCCGCCGTATGAGGTGAGTCGTACGCCGTGCCATGAGCATCCTCCCCGTGGGGTGATGAAGTGGAACGCGACGTTCCCAGAGGGTGGTGCAAGCGCTTTCCAAGCGCAAGGGCATGGTCCGAACCAATGCCGGGCTACACCGTTCCACGGCCGGTACGACCACACGACGACCGCCGGCCGCCGGCCGCCGGCCGCCGGTCGTCAGCCCCAGCCGAGCAGCAGCAGCCTCGGCAGCTTCGAGGTCTGGTCGTTCTCCCGGGGGAGGTGGCCGGACTTGGAAGTGGTCTTCCACGTCATGGAGACGACCGGGGCGTCGCCGTCACCCGTGGCAACCGTGCTGCCCGCGTAGGGCTCGCCCTTCGCCGTCTTCGTACGGAGTTTGGCGGCGGTGCGATCGGCGGCCTTCTTGGAGGCGTTGACCGTGCAGATGGTCTCCGACGAGGTGCCGCCCGCGTCGAGGCGTCCGCCGATCGCCAGCAGGACGACGTCCCCCTTCTTGCGCTTCGCATAGAACGACGCGTAGTACACATCGCCCAGGCAGTCGGCGACGGCCGCATAGGCGGGATCATCGGTGAGGGAGTTCTCGGGCTCGGCCAACGACAGGGCGAATGCGCGGTCGGAGTCCGAGCGGACGCGGACGGATTCGGTCACCTCGAAGGTGGAACCCTTCTTGCCCGGTTCCTCGAACCGGGTGCCGTCGCCCGCGCTGCCGGCGCGAAAGCCCTTCTTCTTCAGGGCGGCCGCGATCGCCTCGGTGTCGAACGTGCCGGTCAGGCGGCTGGATTGGCCCTGGACGTCGAATGCGGTCCGTACGTCCTTCTCGTCGAAGCCCCAGTTCTCGCGAGGGTTCCCGGCGTAGTCGGACAGCTCTCCGATGCCGTAGCCGTTCAGGACCCGGTAGAGCTTTTCGTCCTTGGCCACCAGCTTGCGCGCGGTCCGCACGTCGAAGTACGTGAGGGCTTTTGAACCGACCGACGAGGGTGCCGCACCGAGCGCGCGCTCCAGACCGGTGCCCCCGCCGCCCTCTCCGTCCGCGTTCTTGCCGGAGGAACAGCCGACCGTGCCCACGGTCAGCACGCCGGCGAGGGCAAGGGCGGAAAGGGAAGGGGGTATGCGCATGCGGCGCAGTGTGGCACAGCATCACTTGAGCGGTCTGAGTCAACTGTGGGGTCTGCGTGGAGATCTTGCGCAAGCAGCGTACAAACGGCGTATGGCCGAGAGCGGCCCCCGGTGCTTGCTTGGACGGTGCGGGTTTTCGGCCCAGGGAACCTGGCACTACCGGGAGGGACACCATGAAGTTCGCCCAGATCATCGAGGTCGAGACCGAGCGCATGGACGAGATGCGCGCGCTGATCGAGCGGTTCGAGAAGACGTCGATGGGCAAGGACCGCCCCAGCCACCGCACGGTCCTCCAGGACCGCGCCAAGTCCAACCGGTTCCTGATCATCATCGAGTTCGAGTCGTACGAGAAGGCCATGCGCAACAGCAGCGACCCCGAGGTCGGCAAGCTGTCCGAGCAACTCGCCGCGCTCGCCACCAAGAAGCCGGTGTTCACGGACTGCGACATCCGCGAACAGGCCGACATCAAGTAGCCGACATCACGTGGCAGTGAGGCACCGGGGCGCCGCCGAGGAGTGGTGCGGCCGCGTTCCGGTGCCAGGCGCTGAGTCAGCGTCGGGAAGAGGGCGGTGCCGTCGGCGGAGATGGTCAACAGGGCTGTGGCGTACTTCGAGTTGTCGTCGACGCCGACTGTGAGTCTGAGGCGATTCCACTCGCGTCCCAGGTTGAAGTCGATGGCTCCGCGGCCCGGACACGAGTGAGTGGACGTGGAGGAGTCTGCGAAATCTCGCCCGCTCAGCGTGGCCCCACGTGCCTTGAAGGCCGGGCTGCCGACCGGGGTGAGAGTGGTGAGTGACGTCCGCTCGGGCGGCGGCCTTGTCACCGTCGAACTCGGGCCGGGCGTCCGTGAGATGTCATCCCCGGGGGACACGACCGAAGGCGGTCCTGCGCTGCTGCTCCCGTCCTGCGCCGAGATGGCCGGCGCCGTTGCCACTGTTCCCGCCACGGGCACGACGCTGCAGATCACCCACCAGGCCCAGCGGGGTGGATGCCCCGAAGGACCCCCGCCGACCGGGCGTCTGTGAGGTGTCTTCCGGGTCCGGCTGCCCCGCTGTCCGCGCCATGTGTGCCCCCTGGACAGCAGGCTCATGGCTGCCCTCTGGACAGCAGACCAGTGCGGTGGCCGGCCGGGTTCATCAGTCGTGGCAGTGCTACTCGTGCGCGGCGCACGGACGCAGGACCATGAGTGAGTCCTCCAAGGTCGCCACCATGGCGAAGGCGAACCGGTCGACCTCCAGGCAGAGTTCGACGTCGTCGGGATGGACTCCTTGACGTACGCCCTGCGCCAACTCGGCGGCCGCGCGTGATGCGGCGGCACGGCGGACGTACTCGGCGGCAGCCGTCCCGGGCTCGGTGACCCGGCGGGCGATGTACTGGGCACATGCCAGGTCTTCGTCGGCCTGCCCGCCCTCGCCCGTGACCACGAACGTGACGCTGTCGCTCGCGCGCGCCCGCAGGAGCCGAGCCGTTGCCTCCGCGACCACGAAGCCGGCGCACAGCACCAGCGACGCCTCCTTGACCGCGAGGGCGCCGACCGTCCCGGCCGTGGTCTTCTGTACGACGGTTCGTCCGCGGAGGTCGGCGGACCGCAGCAGGCCCGGCGAGTTGACCAGGTCGAACCCGGGTGCGGCCGGGCCGTCCTTGAGCGCCGCCCAGTCCGGGTGGCGGGCCTTGAGCGCCAGGGCTTCGTCCAGCGTCTCGGCAAGGACGATCTTCTCTGCCCCTCGGGCGAAGGCCCAGGCGGCCACGGTGTAAGCACGCATGACGTCGATCACGACCGCCACGGACGGGGCTTCGGCCAACTCAGGGATGCCAAGGAAACGTGAGTCCATTCTGATCATGATCGCGCATGCCTGACCGGAGGCGCCCGGAGGGGGGAGCACCTCAGCACGACGGCGACCGGCGGGCAGGCTGGGCGCCGCCCGTCTCAGGTGCGGACGGGCGGCGCCTTGCCTGCCCGGCCCGGTACGCGTATCCGGACGGGCGGCCGTGTACTGCTCGGTGTCAGGCGGTGTATCCGCCGTCCACGGCGAGGCCGGTGCCGGTGATGTAGCGACCGCCCGGACCCGCCAGGTAGGCCACCGCGGCGGCGATGTCCTCGGCCTGGCCGAAACGTCCCAGCGCGGTGAGGGAGCTCTGGAAGTCGGCGCTGTCGCCGTCAGCCGGGTTCATGTCGGTGTCGATCGGGCCCGGGTCGACGGAGGTGACGTTGATCCCGCGCGGCCCCAACTCCCGGGCGAGCCCCTTGGTCAGTCCGATGAGCGCGGTCTTGGCAGTCGCCTGGAGGACGAAGTTCCCGCCGGGGACACGCCCGTTGAAGCACGACCCGATGCTGATGATCCGCCCGCCCTCGCCCAGGCGCGGGGCGGCGGCCTGGGCCGCCAGGAAGACCGAGCGGACGTCCACGGCGAGCACCCGGTCCAGGTCCTCGGCGGTCACCTCGGCCAGCGGACCGTACGCGAGGAAGCTCGCGTTGTTCACCAGGATGTCGATGCGGCCCAGCTCCCGCACGGTCTGCTCCACCGCCCGCGCCGCGTCCGTCGGCTGCGTCAGGTCGGCCCGGATGACGACTGCAGTGCCCCCGTCCGCCTCGATCTGCTTGGCGACCTCGCGCGCCCGGTCCGCGGCCCGGACGTACGTCAGCGCGACCGCGGCTCCCTCGTGGGCCAGCCGCTTCGCCACCGCCGCGCCGATCCCGCGGCTGCCGCCGGTCACCAGCGCTGCCTTGCCCGTCAGGTCACTCATGGTTGCTTCCTCCGTGGACGACGTGATGTGTGCCGTGCCGTCACGGTAGGAGTTGACATTGGTGTCAGATTCAAGTGCCGGATTCGAGCGGGCCGCCGCCGGTCCGGTCACACGCCGACGGGCGGCTCCGCCAGCTCCCGGGCCTGCGTCAGCAGCAGGTCCGCGTGGTGGCGGGCCGCGACCAGGGGGTGGGCGCGGAGCTTGCCCTTGAGCTCATTACGGCCGTACTCGGCGAACAGCGGGTTCGCCGGATCAGCCGTGGCGCCGGGCGCCCGGTCCGCGTACGGGAAGTCCAGCGGACGTACGCGGGCGTCGAGACGCGGGTTGTAGAAGAACGGGACCGAGTAGCGCTCGGTGGCTCCGGGCGGGCTGACCACCCGGTGGTTGGTGGCCAGGAGATAGCCGTTCGTGGCGACTTCGAGCAGCTCGCCGAGGTTGACGACGAAGGCGCCCGGTATCGGCGGCACATCGTGGAACGCGCCGTCCTCGCGCTGGACTTGAAGCCCGCCGACGGTGTCCTGGTGCAGCAACGTGAGGAAGCCGTAGTCCTTGTGCGCGCCCACGCCCTGGTCGGCGCCGTCGGCCGCGCTGCCGGGGTAGCGCACGAGCTTGAGGTGCGGGTGGGCGCGGTCGCCGAAGATGTCGTCGTAGAAGTCCGCGGGGGCGCCGATCGAGGCCAGCAGCTCGTGCAGCAGCTTCTCGGCGACGCTGCTCAGCCGTTCCACCCAGGTGAGGGCGGCGGTGCGCAGGCCCGGCAGGGCGGTGGGCCACTGGTTGGGGCCCTGCAGCCACCAGTACGCGGGCTCGTGCGGGCCGGGGACGTGGGCGGGCCGTTCGGCGCCTATGTCCAGTTGGTCGCGCCAGTCCCGCGAGCCGCCGGTGCGCTCGTCCCCGGTGCGCGTATAGCCGCGGAAGTGGGGCGAGTTGATGTTGTCGAGGGCGAGGCGGTCGGCCTCCGGCAGGGCGAAGAAGGCGCGCATCGCCTCGTTGAGGGCCCGGGTCTCGGCCTCGGTGACGCCGTGCCCGATGAGCTGGAAGAACCCGACGCCGTGGGCGGCGCTGTGCAGCTGGGCGTGGAGCAGACGGCGGGCCTGAGGGCCGCGGTCGGCGGCCGAGAGGTCGATGATCGGGAGCTGCGAAACGTACGACATGAGATGCATCCGCTCGGTGCGGCCCGGTCGGCGCGGATCTGCGCGGGCTCGGCGCCGCCGGGGTGGGGCGGGCGCGGAAGGACCGGGAGGGTGGAAAGGGGGCCTGGGTCAGCGCTGAGCGCGACAGGCCATGCTCGTGACGCGGACGTAGTCCACGTGGCGGCGTCGTACGAGCGGAGGCATGCGGCAAGGATACTCCGCCCCTCCCTTTCCGCAGGTGACGGGCCTCACACAGCGAGGGGTGCGAGCGGTAGCGCCCCTCGCCGTGTGACCCGGTTCAGCTCTTCGTGAGCCGCTCGTCCAGCCACTCCTGGACCGGCGGCAGCGAGTCGAGCACGGTGGTGGCGTGGTTGCCGAAGGGCACGGAACGCAGCGTGACGGCGTCGTTGCCGCGGCTCCACGCGGACCGCAGCCGGGGCACGTCCTCGTACGGAATGAGCTCGTCGGCCTGCCCCTGGAAGAGGAAGACCGGACGGTCGGGGACGATCCGACCCGGGTCCGAGGAGCGCATGCGCTTGCGCCACAGGGGAGCGTCGAGCGGGTTCTTGTGCGTGATGTCGGACATTCGCTTGCCGCTCATGGCGGCGAGGGTCTCACCCACGCAGCCGGCGCTCGCCAGGCGGGCGAGGCGCCGTCCCTCGGGGTTGAGGTAGCGGGCGAGCCCGAGCTCCGGGTAGGCCGCGTCATGGCCGATGGCCGCCATCAGGGCGAAGCCGGAGCCGGGACCGCCGTCGTTGTGCGCGAAGGCCCGGAGCAGGTTGGCCGGGACGCCGCCCGCCGCCGTGCCCTTGAGGTCGAGGTCGGGTGCGTACGCGGCGTGCAGCTGGGCCGCCCAGGCCGCGGCGTGGCCGCCCTGGGAGTAGCCGACGATGCCCACGGGGGAGCGCCTGTCGACGCCGCGGGCGCGGGCCTGCGGCAGCCGCTGGGCGGCGCGGGCCGCGTCCAGGACCGCCTGTCCCTCGGCCCTGCCCACCAGGTAGGTGTGCTCGCCGGGGGTGCCGAGACCTTCGTAGTCGGTGACGACCATCGCCCAGCCCTTGCGCAGGGCACGGTCGAACAGCAGCGACTCCAGGGCGAAGCCGGACCTGGAGCTCGCGCACCGGTCGGCCAGCCCCACCGTGCCCGGGGCGAAGGCGATCAGGGGCCGTGGTCCCTTGCGCCCGTCGCGCGGGACGACGACCAGTCCGGACACGGTGTTGGAGCGTCCCGTGGCGCCCCTGGAGCGATAGGTGATGCGCCAGGCGTCGGTCGGCTGGGTGAGCAGCCCGGGCAGCAGCCCCGCGGTGGCCGGTGTACTGCCCACCACGCTTCCGGCGCGGTCTTCTCGCGCGGTGGCCGGCCGGGGATCGGCGGCGGTGGCTCCGGTGCTCGGCAGGACGAGCGCGGTCAGTACGGCGATGGCCACCGCGTACTTCCCAGCGATGGGGTGGTGCAGCTTCAACTCGGGCTCCAGAGGTGCGACAAAGGAGGGAAAGTACGGGAACGTCCCCCATCCTGAGGGCACTTGGCCGGAGATCCGGGAGGCGGGCGGGATGTTCCGCCTGTTCGGCCGACACTGAATTCCGCGGCGGGGCATGGGCGGCGACGCGGTGCGATATTCGTGGCGAGGGTCGCCCTCGCGACCATCGAGCGGCCCTCCCGGCCGGCGCCGTCCGCGAGGTGGTGCCGTCCGCGAGGTGGCGCCGTACGACCTGCTGCCCGCACCGCCCACCGCGCACGGGCTGACGGCGCCGGCGGACTCGGTGGTCCTGCTCACCGTGGTCGAGCGGCACGGCCGACCCGTACCCGCCCGGTGCGCCCGGGAGGGCCTGTGCGGCGGACGCCAAGTGCGCCCGGACCGGCGGTCGATGTGACGCAGGCCATGCTCGGCGGGTGTCACGGTCGCGGTGCGCGCCGTGTCTCAGTGGGCGTCCGCGGAATCGTGAGGAGCCTCGTCATGAAGAGCATCATCGTGTGCACGTCGGTGTCGCACGGCAACACCAAGAGGGTCGCCGACGTCATGGGCCGTACGCTCGACGCTGCCGTTGTCGCCCCCGAGCAGGTCGACGTGGCGGAGCTGTCCCGCTACGACCTCGTGGGATTCGGCTCGGGGATCTTCCTGGGGTCTTTCCACGCGCAGCTGCGGGAGTTCGTCCGCTCGCTCCCGCGGGAGCGGCGGGGCCAAGCGTTCGTGCTGGCCACCAGCGGCTTTCCCGAAGCGGGATTTCAGCGCTTCTCCCGGCCCCTGGTACGGCAGTTGGAGGTGAAGGGCTTCGACGTGGTCGACACCTTCTCGTGCCGTGGCTTCGACACCTACCTGCCGTTCAAGGCGGTCGGCGGCATCAGGAAGGGCCGGCCCGACGCCGGCGACCTGGCGGCGGCACACGCGTTCGCCGAAGGGTTGCGGGAGCGGGTCGGCGCCAACGGCGGGCGACCGGCAGGGCCGGGCCACTGACCGGCCCGCCGAGCCGACCCACGGGCCGGCCGCACGGCGGACATGCGCTCCGCGTCGTCCGGCAGCGGCCCGTGCACCGGCGGCGGGTGCCCCGCGACGCGGCGTCGGGGGCACCCTCGCGTCACTGCCCGGCGGCGGCCCGCTCGGGGAAGTTCTTCTGCTCGTTCCAGCGGACGGTGATGTGCCCGGCCGTCTTGCCGATCAGCGGGTCGACGTTGATCCCCGCGGCCGTCTTGACGGCGGCGGCGGTCTCCGCGGTCAGCCGGACCGGCAGCGCGGTCGGGCCCCAGCTCCACTTGCCGTACGCGTCCTTCTTGGGCAGCAGCGAGCCGTTGAAGAACGCCTCGATGATCTCCAGGGTGAGGAAGCGGGTGTTCTCCTTGGCCTTCACACCGTTGACGTAGGGCGTGATGTAGAAGCCGCCGGTGCCCGGGCGCAGGCCCAGCCAGGCGCCGTTGGCGGCGATGCCCTTCTTGCCGCCGTCGATCTCGAGGGCGAACCCGCCCGGATAGTCGATCTTGGTGGCGGACTGCAGCAGCCGGCTCGCCATGGTGGGCATGTCGAAGACCTTGAGGTCGAGGCCGTCGAGCCCGGCGCCCACCGGCATGTAGAAGCCGTCGTTGGGGTCGCGCAGTGCGCCGTCGGGCTTGCTGAGGTCCTTGGGGAGGGCGGTCCAGGGGGCGATGTAGCGGAACTTCGCCTTGTTGTCCTTGAGGGCCTTCTTGACCTCGGGGGTGAACTCGACGAAGGCGTAGCCGCCACCGGCGACGTAGAGGCCCGTGCTCTGGATCGTCGGATCCGGGGGCGGATCCTCGACCGCCGCGGCGGGCAAGGCGCTGGTCAGGACGGCGGCTGCGGCCATGGCGACGGTGGCAAGACGGGTGGTGAGGCGCATCCAGGGCTCCTAGAGGTCTCGGAGAGGCATGGGGATACTCCGAGCACAGCCTGGACACCCCTGAGGCGCACCTGGTCGGGACCGAACGAGTGGTACGGCCCGGTCTCCTCATGCGGCAATGTCGCCCGGGGAGAGACGGGCCCCGGGTGGGGGCCGACCAGTGCGTTTTCGGCCGTCCTGCGTCAATGGCAGGCGGAATCCGGCCCGTTGAGAGCGGCCGGACCCGGGACCTGACCACATCCTCGCCGGACGCTCAGAATGGGCACGTGGAAGGGACAGCCGACCCTGCTCCCCTCCGCGCTGCGTGCCGGGAGGGGGGACCTCTATGTCAGGCCGGCAGGTACCGGACGCGCTCAAGGTCTTCGAAGGTGAGCGGAGACCCCTCGGCGATGGTGAGCCCGATCCGCGCGCAGGAGCCGACGAACAACCGCTGATCCTGTGCGCCGATCTCCACGTCGACCGGAAGCTGTTGCAGTGCCACGGGAACCTCCTTCGAGCGGACGTGCGAGCACGCCGCAACCCAGGAGGGCGGGGCGGGCCGGTCGCCAGGGAACGACCCGGGGTTTCCCCCGGGGTGGCGAGCGGAGCGGACACCGATGGATCGCCTCGGCGCCGTGGGACCCGGCGGCGGACCGCGTCGTCCGGATCCCGGCTCCGCCCGGGAGCGTACGCGCGGCCGAAACCACGCCGGACGGCCGCTTTCCGCGCCCGATCCGGCGGCCCTCGGGTCGGCGGATTCCGGGGACAGCCCTGGGTGCATCCCTGGGGTGTTGCCCCGGCTCCCGCTCCTGGCGTGCGTCGTGCATGTGCCGGGCCGACCGCTCGCGGTGCACCGCCGAGAGGCGTCTGTCCGGCCGGCGAAAACAGGGGGACGCTGCCATGACAGGAAACCTGCAACTCACCGATGTGCAGCGGAAGTTGTACGCCCACACCTCTGCCCCGCCCGTCAGGTCCGCCGCACGACGGCCGGGCATCCGCGCGGCCGGGGCGCTCGTCGCCGCGCTGCTGCTCGGAAGCGCCGCGGCCTGCTCCTCGCCCGACCCGCCCGATCCACCCCGCGCCGGGACCTCCGCCACGCGCCCGACGCCCAGTCCGTCGGCCGAGGCCCCGACCGCGACGGATCGGAGCGAGGCGCCGGATGAGGCAGCGCTCCCCGAGATTCTCGTGGGCGCCTGGGAGAGCAATCCGCCCAAGGGCACCGCCTCCATCACCTACCGGTTCACGGCGGACGGGCGCTACATGTACGTCGGTCTGCTCTTCGTCGCCAACGGGGAGGGAGATGTCGCCCAGGCCACCTTCGTCGCGGAAGGCACCGCCCGCGTCGAGGGCGACGCACTCCTCCTGACCCCGGTCACGGCCACCAGGTCGCTGCACGATCCGACCAATCCGGCCGGCGACTACACCGACCGGCCCTCCGACCTGACGCCCACCCGCCACCTCTGGGAAGTCGCCGACGACATGCTGGCGCTCACCGACGCACAGGGTGCGCAGATCGTCTTCGAGCGGCAGTCGCTGTGACCTCCCGGCCGCAGCGCTTCAGCCTCCGGATCCGCGTCCAGATCACCCTGCTCGCGGTCGTCGTCGGTGCGACCCTGCTGGCCGGCTGGCAGCTCAGCCAGTCGTCCGGCTCCTACCAGAGCGCGGTGCGGGAGGACCTCCGCCGCCAGGCCGCCATGATCGAGGACATCCGGAAGGTCTACGCCGACGAGGCGCCCCGCGCCTTGCAGGTGGCCGTCGCACAGGCCCGGGCCGACCGGCTGCGACCCCTCAGGAACCAAGGAAGGCTCGCGGCGTCCGAGTACACCCTGGCCTCCCAGTTCGCCTTCCACATGCGCCGTTCCTCTCCCCGCGACAGCCTGCTCGGCAACGACGGCTACCGCTACCAGGATCTCGGCTACGACGTGCTGCGACGGCTGGCCGACGTGCAGCACGACTCACCCGAGCTGTACGGGCTCGACCCCGACGCGCGCATGCGCGCCGGGGACCGGTGGGCGACCTGGGGCCTTGCCGCCGCCGGAGTGGGAGCGGGGGCCGTGCTCGCCGCCGTGTGCGCCGCGAACGTCGTGCGGCCCCGGCGAATGCAGCGGGCTCCGGCGCCGTCCGCAAGCAGGGTGCTGAGGGAACTGGAACTCCTGCCCCAGCCCGCCACCGCGCGGACCGGGCATCGTCGCGGCGCCCTGTTCCACCTGTCCGTCTTCGTCCTGCCGCTGGTGCTGACCCTGGGCCAGATCCTCGTGGCGGGCGCCGAACAGCGCGCCCAGGCGGAAGCCTCGCGCAAGGCCGCCCAGGTGAGCGCCTCCATCGACGGGTACGGCCTGCGCACCGCCTTCCACACCGAGGCCCAACAGACGGCTCTCGCGGTGGAGTTCGCCGCCACAGCGCGTGAACTGGCCTCCCTGGACACGGGGGTCAGCCCGCGCGACGCACAAGACGAGCGGGTCCTTGCGGCCGTGGAGAGCACGCTCGCGGTCCGGGTCCGGGCGATCGCCGACTACATGGGGCGGACCCCGGGGCCACAGGACCGCATCGACGCGACCGCGGCCAACGCGCTGAGCGTACGGCCAAAGACCCTCTCGGCGGCCGTCGCCGAGCAGAACCACCAAGTGACCCTGGCCGAACAGGCCGGCCGCCGCTCCCTGCTGCTGTCCGCGGCCACGGCCCTGGCCGTCGTCGCCGAAATCCTGGCCGTGGCCGCCTTCGCCATCGGGCGCCCCCGCTGGCTGTGGTGGCCCGCGCTCGGTGCGCTCGCCTCGACGGCACTCGCGGTCGTCGCCTTCATCTGACCTCGGCCACCTGACCTCGACCATCTGACCTCAACTTCCCGACCTCGAGTGCCCATCTCGACCATCCGACCTCGAGCAGACTGCCGGGAGGAGACCGACGGGTCGCCTCCCGGGGATCGGAGCCCGCAATGACCAGCCGGCACAGTCCCCTCCTCGCCCTGATCGCCTGCGTGGTCCTCACCGCGAGCGGCTGCTTCGGCGGCGACGACCCGGAGCCGAGCACCCCGACGAGCGCCGCGGCACCGGCCACGGCCCGCAGCGCCGCCCCGCCGGACGACCAGGAGGAGCCGCCTCCCGCCGGCACGCAGGACGCCGGCTGGCAGGCGGAGGCGGAGGACGCCGTATCCGTGGTGGACGGATTCTGGCGCGCCCACTGGAACGACCACTTCAGCGGTGTCTACGAGGCCCCGACGGTCGTCGGCGCCTACATCGCCGACGACGCGGACGCACCGGACTGCGCCGGTGAACCGGCCGCCGCGTTCAACGCGTTCTACTGCCCGCCCGAGGATTTCATCGCCTGGGACGTGCAGTTGATGAGCGCCGGCTACGAAGAGGGCGACGCCTGGATCTACTTGGTGATCGCCCACGAGTGGGCCCACGCCGTGCAGAACAGGGTCGAGGGCCTTTCGGTCGACGCGGCGGAACTGCAGGCCGACTGCCTCGCGGGAGCGACCCTCTTCGGCGCCGACGACCTGCAGTTCGAGCCCGGCGACACCGACGAACTCGCCCAGGCCCTCACTGCCCTCGCCGACACCACGCCGTGGACCAGCTCCCAGGACCACGGCGACGCCGACGAGCGGGTCACCGCGTTCAGCAGCGGCGGCAGCGACGGAGTCCCGGCCTGCCTGCCCGCATGACGCACCCGGCACGGACGGACAAGCGGCGGGCGTCACCCCAACGGCCGTGAGCGCGAGCCCGGCAGGTGGTCGGGATGCGACGGTGGGAGCCGCAGGACAGGCCTGTGACCTTGTGCGAGCGGGAGCCGGCATGACCTGTTTCGACCGACGTGATCTGGGCCTGCTCCTCCTGCGCGTGGGCATCGGCGGGGTGGTGGCTGCGCACGGTGCGCAGAAGGTCTTCGGCTGGTTCGGCGGCGGCGGTCTCGAAGGGACCGGCCGCTTCATGGAGTCCGTCGGCTACCGGCCGGGGAAGGTGAGTGCCCTGGCGGCCGGGCTGACGGAGCTGGGCGGCGGATCGCTCCTCGCGCTCGGACTGGCCACACCGGCGGCCGGCGCCGCCGCCGCGGGCGCGATGGCGGGAGCCGCCTCCGTGCACGTGCCCAACGGCTTCTTCGCGCAGGGCGGCGGCTACGAGTACCCGGCCGCGCTGGGCCTGACGACCGTCGGCCTCGCCGTCACGGGGCCCGGCCGCCTCTCCCTCGACCACGCCCTCGACCACACCTTGAACCGTGACTGGATGGTCCCGGCGGCCCTGCTGGGAACGGCAGCGGTCACAGCGATGGTGGTCGGCGCCCGGAACAGAAGAGTGCGCGAGGCGGGGGAAGGCGAGTAACAGGGTCGTGGCGGACGTAACGATGGCCGATCCCGCCGATCCCGCCGAGGCGCCGGTGTCCGGCCCGGGTGGTCGTCGCTGGGTCTGGGCCTCCATCGTCTCGCTGGCGGTGTTCCTGTACGGCTACTGCGCAGGCGTGGCCGGCGGAGCCGTCCTCTACATCCCGGACGACTACCGCCTGTCCACGTCCCAGAAGGGCCTGGTCGTCTCCGTCTTCCTGCTCGGCGCCGCCGTGGGGGCGCTGGGCACCGGGCGGATCAGCGACCGCTACGGCCGCAAGCCGGTCCTGGTGGCGAGCGGCGTGCTCTTCGCCGTCGGCATGCTGGTCACGATGACCGCCCCGGACCTCGTGGTGCTGCTGCTCGGCCGGGTGGTGCAGGGCCTCGCGGCGGGCCTGGCCTCGGCCGTCGTACCCGTCTACCTCTCCGAGGTCTCCACGCCGCGCATCCGGGGCCGGATGGTCTCCCTCAACCAACTGGGCGTCACCCTCGGCCTGTTGGCCGCCTATCTGGTCGGCCTCGCCTTCTCCGGCGCACGGGACTGGCGCTGGATGTTCGGCGCCGGCCTGGTCCCCACCGTCGTACTCCTCGCCGGGCTGCTCTTCGTCCCCGAGTCCTCGGCGCGGCACTCGTCCGAGGACGCCTCGTCGGGCAGCGGCGGATTCAAGGCGCTCCTCGACCGTTCGCTGCGGCCCGCCATGGCGATCGGCCTCGTCCTCGCGGTCCTGCAGCAGGTCGCGGGCATCAACGCCGTGCTCTACTTCGCGCCGACCATCATGCAGGACACCGGCCTCGACGCCTCCAACTCCCTCCTGTACTCGGTGTACCTGGGCGCCCTGAACGTGGTCCTGACCATGGTCTCGATCCAACTGGTCGACCGCTGGGGCCGCAGGCCGCTGCTGTTGCTGTCGACGGGCCTGATGGTGGTGGCCCTGATCCCGCTGGGCGCGAGCTTCGTGTGGGACCTGGGCTCCGGCCCGATCGCCCTGATCTGCCTCCTCGCGTACGTCGCCGCCTTCGCGATCGGTCTCGGCCCGGTCTTCTGGCTGATGGTTCCGGAGATGCTGCCGGCGAAGGCGCGGGCCGCGGGCGCGGCGCTGTGCACGATGGCCAACTGGGCGGCGAACTTCGTCGTCAGCCAGTTCTTCCTGAACGTCATCGACGCCATCGGTGAGGGCCAGACCTTCTGGCTCTTCGCGGTGCTGTGTGCGGCGGGCTTCTTCTACATCCTGTGGCGCGTCCCGGAGACCAAGGACCGCACGGTCGGCGAGATCACGGCAGGCCTGGGGGCTCAGCACGCTCGGAGGGCCGGTTAGGGTCGGTCAGGGCCGACACAATGCGCGCCGCCGTCAGCTGAAGTCCGCCACGTGGTCCGCCACCCACTCCCGGTACGTCCGCCCCGGCCGCCCCGTGATCCGCTCGACGGCCGGCGAGACCGTCTCCGGCTCCGCCACCATGTGCCGGTGCGCCGCCACGATGCCCTGCGCGTACTCCGGCGGCAGCCCCTGGGCCTCGTAGGCCGCCGCCGCCTCCGCCTCGCCGATCTCCTCGAACTCGAGCCCCCGGGCCAGGACTTCGCCGATCGTACGGACCTGCTCGGCCTGCGTGAGTGCCTGCGGCCCGGTCAGGTGTGGCGCGGCGCCCACCAGTTCGTCGGTGGTCAGCGCCCGTACCGCTACGGCCGCGATGTCCGCCTCGTGGATCAGCGACCGGGTGGCGCGGGCATGCGCACCGCGCACCACGTCCCCGCCGCGGATCTGCTCGGCCCACCCCAGCGTGTTCGCGGCGAACCCGCCGGCGCGCAGCAGCGTCCACTCCAGCCCCGACCCCCGGATGGCCCGCTCGATGGCGGTGTGAGTCCCGAGGATCCCGGGCTCCGGCTCGCCGGAGTCGTCGTCGGGAACGCCGTGCGCCGACAGATGGACGACCCTTCCGGCGTGCTTCTCCACGGCCGCGAGCACGTCGTACGCGCCCTCCACGGCAGGCAGCGGCCATACCAGGAAGACCGCGTCCACGCCCTCGGCCGCCCGCTGGACCGACTGCGCATCCGTGAGGTCGCCGCGAGCCAACTCCACCCCGGCGGGAAGCGCGGCCGACTGTGGGTCACGCACCAGGGCCCGCACCCCGACCCCCGCATCCCGCAATTGTGCGACGACCTGTCGGCCGACCTTGCCGGTGGCACCGGTGACCAGAATCATGACGATCTCCTCGCTCGAATGACGATCACGACCCCCAAAGGGTGCAACCTGAACAAAGGTTGAGGTCAAGCCCGTGACCCGGCACGTCCCATGACGCTCAGACCGCAGTCGCCTCGACGACCGAAGCGAAGGCCTTGGTGGCGATGACGCGTTCCGGGCGGAACCCTGCCGCCGTCAGGAGCGTGCCGAACTCGGCCTCCGTGCGCTCCCGGCCGCGCAGCACCGCCAGCATGACGATGTCGACCAGCTTGCCCAGATCCGGTTCGTTGCCCGGGGCCAGCACGGCGTCCACCACGAGCAGCCGGGCCCCGGCCGGTGCCGCGGCCCGGACCGCGCGCAGGATGCGCAGGCAGTCCTCGTCGTTCCAGTCGTGCAGCACGTGCTTGAGCAGGTAGAGGTCGCCGCCCGCCGGTACGGACGTGAAGAAGTCGCCGCCCTCCGCCCGCCAGCGACCCGCCAACTCCTCGTTGTCCAGGTGGTGTTCGCCGACGACCTGCGGCTGGTCGAAGAGCACGCCGGTCAGCCCGGGGGCGCGGTTCAGCACGGCCCGCAGGAGCCCGCCGCGGCCGCCCCCGACATCGACGACCGTGCCGCTGTCCGGCAACGTACAACTGTCGGCGACGATGTCGTCGACCGATCCGGAGAAGGCGGCCATGCCGGCGTCGAACGCCTGCTGTTCGGCGGGCTCGGACATGAGATGGGCGAAGAACGTCCGGCCGTACACCGCGTCGAAGGCCGGTGCGCCGGTACGTACCGTCTCCGCGAGCCCGCCCGCCGAGCGCTGCATGAACTCGGCCGTGAAGGTGAGCGTCGAGGCGTGCTGCGAGCCGGGTGTGTCGCGGCGCAGCAGGTGCGCGGCCGGTGTCAGGCCGAACGCGCCGGCGTCGTCCTCGTGGAAGACGCCGTGCATGGCGAGCAGTCGCAGCACGCGCTGCAGGGACGGGGCGTGGGTGCCCGAGCGGTGGGCGAGTTCCGCCACGGGCAGCGGGCCGTCGGCGAGATGGTCGGCGATGTGGTGGACGGCCGCGGCGTTCAGCGCGCCCACGGTGAACGAGGCGAGCGCGAGGTCGTGCAGGAGGCCGGCCGCAAGGGCGGGGGAGTCGGCGGGGTGACCAGCGGGGCGACTCGATGAAATCGTCAACGTCCGTGTCCCGTCGTCGAGTTGAGAATGTCGGTCGGTCATCCTCGCAGCGCGCGCCGGGACCCGCACCGGTGCGAACCGGACGGCCCCCCGCTCCCAGGAGGCGGGGCGGGGGGCCGTCCGACGCTGACCGGCAGGTCGGCCGATCCGGGCCGCGTCAGCAGATCCGGACCGGAGTTACAGGACGCGCACGGCCCCGCTCGCCGGGTAGCCCGACAGGTTCTGCAGCGATATGCCCTTACGCGGATTGGCCGCGTCGATGTACTGGCCGTTGCCGACGTACACGCCGACGTGGAACGCCGAGCCCTTGCCGCCCCAGTAGAGGAGGTCGCCGGCCTGGAGGTTGGACAGCGACACCGGGGTGCCGCTCGCGGACTGCGCCTGCGAGGTGCGCGGCAGGCTGACCCCGGCCTGCCGGAACGCGGCCTGGGTCAGGCCCGAGCAGTCGTACGCGGACGGGCCGGTCGCGCCGAACACGTACGCCTTGCCGACCTGGGCCTGCAGGAAGCTGACGACGCTCGCGGCGCTGCCGCTCGCGGGCGCCGACGGGGCGTTCTGGGTGCCGCCGGGCGCGGTGGCACCCGAACTTCCGGTCGAGCGCTTGCCGGTGGCCTTGCTCCCCGTGGCCTTGGAGCCGGAACCGGAGCCCGTGGCCTTGGAGCCGGTGCCCTTCTGCTGCGCCGACGCCTGCCGCGCGGCGCGTTCCTTGCGGTCTGCCTCGGCCTGCTTGCGTTCCGCCGCGGCCTTGCGTTCGGCCTCGGCCTTCTGTCGCTGCGCCCGTTCCTTGCGCTCGGCCTCGGCCTCGGCCTTGGCCTGCTTGCGCTCCGCTTCGGCCTTGACCTGCTCGGCCTGCTGCGCGGCGCGCTCGGTGGCGGCGTCCTGTTCGGCCCGCTCGGCCAGGGAGAGGGCCGCGCGCTGGGTGGCGTCGGCCGACCGGGCGCCCTGCAGGGCGCGGCTCTTGGCGAGCGTGGGCATCTCGATCGTCTGGGTGACGGGATCGTCGGCGCCCGCCTGAGCGGGGGACGCCGCCGCGCTGGTCACGGTGACGGCGCCGAGTACGCCGGTCGCAACTCCGGCACGGAGTGCGAGGGTCGAGGCGTTTCGGCGGGGCTTTCGATGGCGGGGGAGGGATGCGGTGCGTGACATGTGATCAAGCCGTACCAGGCATCCCGGACGAAGATCAAAAAAGGTGCATTACGCCACACTTGGTGGCCTGTCGTCGCGGGCGTCCCCGATCGTGCCGATTTCCACCTGTCGGTCACGCGAGGGGTGGGGCTTCATGGTGTCGGTGAGCCCCTGAACTCCGGGTTTTGCCTGCGCCTTGCTCCCTTTCGGCCCCTATCATTCGGGGCCGAAAGGGAGCAACTCGGACACTTCGTTCCCGTGTCCCGCGTGATGGATGCCACGCGGGACGCGACAACGACGGCGTACGGCGGCCTTGTTGAGGTCGCCGCCGCGGGTGGGCCGTGCCACGTTCGGGGCCGGATGATGTCGGCTCTCAGCGGCCCCTACCGCAGGGTGGTTGCCTCGGCACTCACCGCGGGCCGGCTACCAGAGAACCGGCAGCCGCTCCGGGATCCGCTTCATGAAGCCCGTGCGCCACACCAACTGATCGATCGGCACCGCCAGCTCAAGCTCGGGCAGCCGGTCGAGCAGCGTCTCCAGGGCGATCTCGGCGTGCTTCTTGCCGAGCGCGGTCGCCGGGCAGTAGTGCTGACCGCCGCCGAAGGAGAGGTGCGCGGTGTTGTTCTCGCGGGTCAGATCCACCCGCTCCGGGTCGGTGAACGCCTCCGGGTCGAAGTTGGCGCCCTCCACCAGGACCAGGGCCAGCTCACCCTTCTTGACGAGGACATCGCCCAGCTGGACGTCCTCCAGCGCGAGCCGGGGCAGGCCGTCGCCGATGGACAGGTTGATGCGAAGGAGCTCGTCGACGGCCGCCGGAATCTTGCCGCGGTCGGCGAGGAGTTCGGCCCGCAGCTCCGGGTGCTGGATCAGCGACACCAGCGCCATGGTGAGGAACCCCGCCGTCGAGATGACGCCCGCGCCGAACATGGTCACACCGACGGTCGCCAGCATCTCGTCGGTGAGGTGCGCGTACTCCGGGTCCTCGCGCAGCGCCGCGAGCTCGGCCATCAGCCCGGTCGTGGCCGGGTCGTCGAGCTTCTTCACCATGTACGCGATGTCGCGGTCCCAGTTCAGCTTCGCGCCCGAGATCGGGCAGGCGGAGTTCATGAACGCGATGTCCAGGCTGCGCATCAGCTTGGGTGCGTCCTGCTGCGGGATGCCCAGGATGTGGCAGTGCATGCCCGCCGAGTACGGGTCCGCGAAACCGGCCCGCAGATCGCCCGGCGCACCCTCGGCCACCAGGCCGTCGACCAGTTCGGCGGCCTGCTTGCGCATCCACTCCTGCAGACCCGCGGCCTTCGGGTTGAGCGCCTTGAGGACCGCCTTGCGCAGTCCGGCGCCCGTGATGTTGCCCATGTTGTTGACGACCTCGGGCGGGATCGTCAGCGCGTACTGGCGCGGTACGCCCGGCGCGGAGGTGTCCTTCAGGCTGAAGCGCCGGTCCTCAAGAACCTGCTTGCACAGCGCGTGCGACGACACCAGCCACGCCTCGTCACCGGCGATCGTGCGCACCCGGCGCACGGGCGTCCTGCGCAACTCCTCGACCTGGTGCGGGATGCGGTCGCCCTGCCAGGAGAACGGGAAGTCGATGAGCTCCTCGGCGGCGACGGGAGATTCGAGCAGCTCAGCGGACATGGGTGGCTCCTTCAGTGGTCGCGGACGCGGCAGCGGGCGTCGACGCGGTGGCGGCGGGGGCGGGCGTGACGATGGCGTGGCCCTGATTGCGGGACGCACGCAGTCCGGAACCGCGCGAGTAGAGCAGCTCGGCCATCGGCAGGAGCTGGTGGTAGCAGTTCAGCGAGGACGGAACGCCCAGGATGGCGGGGGTGTCCAGGAACAGCGGCGCCTCGGCGCACACATACTCCAGGCACACCGCGCGCTGTTGCTCGGTGGCGGCCCGGCCGTCCAGGACCTTGTCGGACAGGAAGGTGTTCACGAGCGCGTCACAGGTCGCGCGGAACTCCGGATCCGTCGCCAGACGGTTCTGCAGGTGGTCGTGGATTTCCCGGTACGCGGAATTCTCGGTGAACTCCGACATGGGATGCGCCCGGAGCCGGCTGCCACGCGGGTCCAGGGCGTCGACCGCGTTGTTCACTTTGGCACGCACGCCGCGCAGGTTCTTCACGAACTTCCGGCGGGCGTCCTCGGCGGTGTATCCGGAGGCCTCGTACATCTCCGCGACGTGCAAGTCGGTATAGACGAAGTCGACTTGGTCGAAGAGGCTGAGGCCCCAGTTGGCCAGATCGTTGATGCGCTGGGCTGAGAAGTAACTGTTACCCGGTGACACCCCTATCACGACGTGATCGCCGTCATCACAGATGACCTGGCAATGGGGGGTGTAGGGCGCTATGTGGAAGAGTCCTGCCGCGGAACTCCGCGGCGTGACCGGCTGGATCTCAAGAACGGTCGCAGCTGTCAACTCGAGTGAATCCTTTGGCCGCCGCTAGTCCCAATGGAGCCTTGTGCTCCCGGTGTGGCGTCGACGACTCGAAGTTATAGTCCGGCTACGGAGCGGAGTCAACGGGTGGCTTTACGGGAGTGTGTAGGCGAGATGAACTCTCGGCCCGCGCAACACGGTCGAGGGGCGGTGCGCGGCAATCGCGCACCGCCCCATTTCCGTCGGCGAACAGCGCCGCCCCTCGCTGTCGGCGGCATCGAAAACAAGCCAGCGGAAACGGAGTTGTTTGGCTCGAATCGAGCCAGGTCGAGCCGGGCGCGTCAGCCGAAGGCCGGCGTCCAGATGCGCACCTTGTAGAACTCGGCGCCCCTGCGGGTACGGGAGAACGCCTTGTCGCCCGAGGCCCGGAAGAAGTCGACCGTCGGGCCCGCCCACTTCCTGGGGCCCCCGTGGTCGGCGCGGGTGCGCGCCCGCAGCCCGCTCGGCTGGCTCACGTACGACTTCACCCCGTTCGCCCCGTCGACCTCGTGGAAGGTCTTGGCCGGGATGTCGAAGCGGTAGACGCCGTAAGTGTCCGTGAACCACAGCGAGTCGGGGTCGCCGTACACCGGCTGGAGGTCGTGGCCGAGACCCCGGATCGCCTTCGTCGCCACCTTGTGCAGCCGCGTTCCCGTGCCGCTCCCCGTGATCCTGTACCGCACCAGACGTTTGTCGCCGACCGTCCACAGGACCTCGCGTTTGCTGTCGTACAGCACTCCGTGCGCGCCGGGGAGCGGCACCTTCTTGAACGCGGTCGTGGACGGCGGCCGGTACAGCCGCAGATACCCGGCGGAGCTCGCGGTGACGATCACCCCGCCGGGCAGACGCTCGATGGCGTGCGGATTCCCGCCCGGGGTCGCCGCCCACAGCACCCGCTCGGAATGCCGGCTCAGCATGGCGGCGCGGCCCCCGGAGGCGGTGACCAGGACGACGTTGTCGTGCAGCTTGGTGTTGCGCAGGCGAACGTCGGAAAGATTCACCCAGGGCGCCGCGCCCGGCGCGCTCCACCGCCAGGTCACCGCCTCCGCCTTGCTCCAGTCCTTGGCCTGGTCGAAGACGATGACGTCGTTGGCCACCTGCTCGACCGCGCCCACACCGAATGTGTCGTTCAACTCGCCCACCCCCGTGGTCAGTTGCCATCCCTGCATCCAGGGTGACGCGTGGTCGCGGTCGGGGGGTTCCCGGCGTACGCGGCGTACGCGGCGGCCGGGGCTCGACGGTCAGGGCGCCGCGAGCGCTTGACCGCCGGGGCTCGACGGGGGCTCGACCGGTGCTCGAGCGACAGTGCTCCACCGCGACGGCGTGCCTGATCCGGGACGGGCGCAGTCATCGCCGGGGCGGCGCCAACTCCTAGGAAGGGTCGGGCCCCTGGTCCCGTACCTTCTTCACGTTCGCCAGCGAGGCCCGCAGGTCGGCCAGCCACTCGTCGGTGTTGCGGCCCACGAGCCGGACGCACCAGGCCAGCGCCTCGCTGCGGCTGCGTGCGACGCCCGCCGCGATCAGGGTGTCGAGGACCTGGCGCTCCGGCTGCCGCAGCCGCGTCATCGCCGGTGCGGCGACATGGGTGTACAGCGCGCGCCGGTCCCCGCACTGCACGCCCCACGACACCTTGCGGTCGTACTTGCGCTCCGTCTCGCGGGCGACCCGGATGCGCGCGTCGCGGGTGCGCTCGCGGAACTCCGCGATGCGCCCGTCCAGTGCCGCGTCCCGCTCGGCCTCGCCGGCCGCGGCGTCCAGTTCGGGCTCCGGTATGCGACCTATGACCGTGATCTCCTCACGGTCGACGGTCACGTCCAGGAGCTCGAGGAACAGATCTTCCGGCAGTCGCCCGGCGAACCAGCCTCGGACCGCCTCTCCCTCTTCCGTAGTCATGTAATGAAAATTACACCCGTTCGGAAGCTCCGGACAGACCCAATGCGCCCCTTTGGAGGGGGAGTTGAGGGGGGCGGGTGCTCGCGCGATGCGGCGGTGACTCCGGGCGTGCGGAGTGGAAGTGGAGTGGAAGTGGAGTGGAAGCGGACCGGAATACAGATTTCCTACCGAGGGGTAGGCCTGCCGAGGGGGCTTGTTATACGGTCCGTCTAACAAGCCCCCATGGACCGGACCATCTCTCTCGCCTGGAGGAGCCGCAGCATGGCAAGCAGCACGGTCCCGCCGAAGACGCCCGCACGACCACGCCCAAAGAACGCAGAGAACGCAGAGAACCCGGGGAACCCCGAGCGCGACGTCACCCGGCGGCTGCTCGACTCGGCCGCGACACTCTCGTACGACCCGGCCACCGAGGTGGACTGGGAGACGCCCCTGGACAAGGACTTCCACGGCGCGAGCCCGGAGTGGAGCACGCTCTACGGCACCGCGTACTGGGGCGAGTTGAGCGACGCGCAGCGCAAGGAGCTGACCCGGCACGAGGCCGCGTCCGTGGCCAGCACCGGCATCTGGTTCGAGATGATCCTGCAGCAGATGGTGCTGCGTGACATCTACGCCAAGGACCCCACGGACGCCGACTTCCAGTGGGCGCTCACCGAGATAGCCGACGAGTGCCGGCACTCGATCATGTTCGCGCGCGGCGCGCAGAAGCTCGGCGCCCCCGCGTACCGGCCGCACCGAGTCGCGGTCGAACTGGGCAGGGCCTTCAAGACACTTGCCGTCGGCGAGGCGGCGTACGCGGCGATCCTGGTGGCCGAGGAAGTCCTCGACGTCATGCAGCGCGACTGGATGCGCGACGAGCGGGTCGTGCCCTTCGTGCGCACCATCAACAACATCCATGTCGTCGAGGAATCCCGGCACATGAAGTTCGCCCGCGACGAGACCCGCAAGCGCCTCGCGCACGCGGGCTGGGCGCGCCGCCAGTTCAGCGCCCTGGTCATCGCGATCGCGTCGTACGTCATCGTCACCAGCATGGTCAACAAGGGCGTGTACGCGAACGCCGGGCTCGACGGCAAACGCGCCCGGGCCGAGGCGGAGACCAACGAGCACCACAAGTCGATGATGCGCTCCAGCTGCAGCGGCCTCATGGAATTCCTGGCCTCGGCCCGCCTGCTCACCAAGCCGGCGCTCGTGTTCTACCGGCGCGCCCACCTGATCTGACCTGCCACCAGATCTGACCTGCCCATCTGATCCGAGCGTGCCCACCTGATCTGAGCGGACCGGACGACAGTCATGCCCTACGCCATCACCCAGAACTGCTGCAGCGACGCCACCTGCATCGCGGTGTGCCCGGTCAACTGCATCCATCCGACCCCCGAGGAACGGGACTTCGGCAGCACCGAGATGCTGTACGTCGACCCGAAGGCCTGCATCGACTGCGGGGCCTGCGCGGACGCCTGCCCGGTCGACGCGATCTTCCCGGCCGACAGTCTGCTCGGCGGACAACGGGAGTACGTCGCCATCAACGCGGCGTACTACGAGGAGCAAACGGCGGCCGGGCCCCCACTCGCCGCCGACAGCCCGAACTTCCACGCCTGGCAGGAGCCGACCTTCGCGCGCGTGCTGCCCGCCGACTTCGCCCCGATCCGCGTCGCGGTCGTCGGCACCGGCCCGGCCGGCATGTACGCGGCCGAGGACCTGCTCCTTCACACCTCGGCCGAGGTGACCCTGGTCGACCGGCTGCCGGTGGCGGGCGGCCTCGTCCGGTACGGCGTCGCGCCGGACCACCCGGCGACCAAGAAGGTCGGCGACCTCTTCGAGCGCTTCCACGCACATCCGCGGGTGACGATGCACCTGGGCCTCGAAGTCGGCCGGGACATCACCGCGGACGAGCTCGCCGCGCACCACGACGCGGTGATCTACGCGGTGGGCGCCTCCACCGACCGCCGCATCGGGATCCCGGGCGAGGACGCGGCGGGCTCCATCGCCGCGACCACGTTCGTGGCCTGGTACAACTCCCACCCGGAGGTCGCGCCCGACGCGGTCGACCTCTCGGCAGAACGCGTGGTCGTGGTCGGCAACGGCAATGTCGCCCTCGACGTCGCCCGCATCCTGGTCGCGGACACCGACGCCCTGGCCGCCACCGACATCGCCGACCACGCCCTCGCCGCACTGCGGGCGAGCAAGGTGCGCGAGGTGGTGCTGCTCGGCCGGCGCGGGCCCGAGGACGCCGCGTACACCCGGAGCGAACTGCTGGCACTCAAGCACCTGCCCGGCGTCGAGCTGGTGGTCGACGACCACGATCCGCGGACCGGCGCGACGATCGACGAGGCAAGGGCGAAGGACAAGGCGGCGGTGCTGCAGGGTGTCGCACGCACCGAGGTGGACTTCTCGCGCGCGCCTGCCACCGGGCGGCGGATCGTCTTCCGCTTCCATTCCGAATCCGTGGCGGTGACCGGCGAGGACAAGGTGCGCGCCGTACGCGTCACGGGAAGCCCGGGGGAGGGGGAGACGGAGATCCCGGCCGGGCTGCTGCTGCGGGCCGTCGGATACCGCGGGCTGCCGGTCGCCGGGCTGCCCTTCGACGAGGCCACCGCGACCGTGCCCAACGAGGGCGGTCGGGTCACCGGCCGGCCGGGCACGTACGTCGTCGGCTGGATCAAGCGCGGCCCCTCGGGCGGCATCGGCGCCAACCGCACCTGCGCCGCCGAGACCGTCACCGCGCTGCTCGCCGACGCCGTCGCGGGCGACCTGCCCGCGCCCGCCGAGGGCAAGAAGGGATTCCAGCGCCTCGCCCGGCGTCGCAACCGCAAGGTCGTCGACGCCCGAGGCCTGGCCGCGATCAACAAGGCCGAGCTGAACCGGGGCCGCCGCGCCGGACGCCCGAGGATCAAGCTGGCCACGGTCGGCGAGCTGGTGGCGACCGCGAGGGGCAATCGCTGGGGAGTGGTCCCCGGCAACCGGACCGAGAGGGGATGAGGATGGCGGATCACGATCTGACGGGCTTCGAGCGGAGCACCTTCGCCCACGGCGGGACCACCCGCAGAATCCTGAGCAAAGGCAAAGGGCCCGCCGTCATCGTGATGGCGGAGATCCCGGGCATCACGCCCAAGGTCCTCGAGTTCGCCGAGCGGGTGGCCGCGATCGGCTGCACGGCGGTGCTGCCCGTGCTGTTCGGCGAACCCGGCTACGACCCCGACCCCAAGACCCACGGCTGGGTCAGGAGCGCGCGCTACGGGGCGTCCACCGCCTTGAAGGTGTGCGTGAGCCGCGAGTTCACCCTGCTCGCCAGGGGCCGCACCTCACCCGTCGTCGGCTGGCTGCGCGCGCTCGCGGCCGCCGAGCACAAGCGCTGCGGCGGCCCCGGCGTCGGCGCCGTGGGCATGTGCCTGACCGGCGGCTTCGCCCTGGCCATGGCCACCGACGACCGGCTGCTCGCGCCGGTCCTCTCCCAGCCGTCACTGCCGCTGGCCGTCACCGGCTCCCGCGCCTGCGGCATCGACATCTCCGCCGACGACCTCGCGGTGGTCAAGGACCGCTGCGCACGCGATGGCCTGCGCGTGCTCGGGATGCGCTTCCGCGGCGACCGCCTCGTCCCCGGCGACCGCTTCGCCTTCCTGCGCAAGGAGCTCGGCGAGGCGTTCACCGCCGTCGAACTGGACGACGCCGACGCCAACCCCGACGGCCTGATCCGACCACACTCCGTGCTCACCGAGCACCTCATCGACGAGCCCGGCCAACCGACCCGGGCAGCCCTCGACCAGGTGCTCGACCTGTTCAGGACCCGGCTCCTGGAGGCATCCCGGGCCTGAGCAGAGGCACCGCTTGCATGATCAAAACAACGGAGGGTTAGCATGTGAGCGCCGCCTAGCTCGAAAGATAAATCCTGTGACTGTCAACGACGACTCGTTCACCAACTGGAAGCACCGCGAAGAGATCGCGGAATCCATGATCCCCGTCATCGGGAAGCTGCACCGTGAGCGGGACGTCACGGTCCTGCTGCACAGCCGCTCCTTGGTGAACAAGTCGGTGGTCAGCATTCTCAAGACCCACCGATTCGCCCGTCAGATAGCCGGTGAGGAACTCTCCGTCACCGACACCCTGCCGTTCCTTGAGGCCCTCACGACGCTCGATCTCGGCCCCTCGCAGATCGACATCGGCATGCTCGCCGCGACGTACAAGAGCGACGACCGCGGCCTGACGGTGGAGGCGTTCACCGCCGAGGCCGTCGCCGGTGCCACGGGTGCGAACAAGATCGAGTGCCGTGAGGGGCGCGACGTCGTCCTCTACGGCTTCGGCCGCATCGGCCGCCTCGTCGCCCGCCTGCTCATCGAGAAGGCCGGCTCCGGCAACGGGCTGCGGCTGCGCGCCGTGGTCGTCCGCAAGGGCGGCGAGCAGGACATCGTGAAGCGCGCCTCGCTGCTGCGCCGCGACTCGATCCACGGGCAGTTCCAGGGCACGATCACGGTCGACGAGGCGAACAGCACGATCGTCGCCAACGGCAACGAGATCAAGGTGATCTACGCCAACGACCCGTCGGAGATCGACTACACGGCGTACGGCATCAAGGACGCCATCCTCATCGACAACACCGGCAAGTGGCGCGACCGCGAGGGCCTGTCCCAGCACCTGCGCCCCGGTGTCGACAAGGTCGTCCTGACCGCCCCGGGCAAGGGCGACGTCCCGAACATCGTGCACGGCGTCAACCACGACATGATCAAGCCGGACGAGCAGATCCTGTCCTGCGCCTCCTGCACCACCAACGCGATCGTCCCGCCGCTGAAGGCGATGGCGGACGAGTACGGCGTGGTGAGCGGCCACGTGGAGACTGTCCACTCGTTCACCAACGACCAGAACCTGCTGGACAATTACCACAAGGCCGACCGCCGCGGCCGCTCCGCGCCGCTCAACATGGTCATCACCGAGACCGGCGCCGCCTCCGCCGTGGCCAAGGCGCTGCCCGACCTCGAGGCGACGATCACCGGCAGCTCGATCCGCGTCCCCGTGCCAGACGTCTCGATCGCGATCCTCAACCTGCGACTCGGCCGCGAGGCCGACCGCGACGAGGTCCTCGAATACCTCCGCGAGGTGTCGCTGACCTCGCCGCTCAAGCGCCAGATCGACTTCACCACCGCCCCGGACGCGGTCTCCAGCGACTTCATCGGCTCGCGCCACGCCTCGATCATCGACGCGGGCCCGACCCGGGTCGACGGCGACAACGCGATCCTCTACCTCTGGTACGACAACGAGTTCGGCTACTCCTGCCAGGTCATCCGGGTCGTGCAGCACGTCTCCGGGGTGGAGTACCCGACGTACCCGGTCCCGGTCGTCTGATCCGGGCGAACAGGCCGACTCCCACGGTCACTTGGGCCCCCGTCCCGCGACGCCATGTCGCGGGACGGGGGCCCGTTCCGTTCCCGGCAGCCTGACAAGGGGGCGAACGGGGCGTCCACGGGCCCGAGTTGGGAGAGCCCGACCGATTTCACGGACCTGCAATCCTCTCTCCATCGTCAGCCCGGGACCCTCCCTATAGCGTCCGACGCATGACAACGATCACTGGTACGCCCAGCCCGTTCGACGAGCACTTCCGTTTCCCCGCGGACCTCGCCGAGGCACGGCCGGGCGCCTCCGGGCGCGTCGCTGTCGTCGGCGGTGGCATCTCCGGGCTCGCCTGCGCCCATGAACTGGCCCGAAGAGGGCTCGATGTGACGGTGTACGAGAGAGCGGCCCGACCAGGCGGCCGCATCCGCACACATCGCTTCTGGGACGGCACCCACGGCGAGCTCGGCGCGATGCGGCTGCCCGCGAACCATCACACCACCCTCCACTACGTACGCCGCTTCGGCCTCGCCACCCGCCCCTTCGTCAACGCCAACCCGGACGCGTACCTCCATCTGCACGGCCGCAGGGTACGGGCCCGCGACGCCGGTACCCTGCCCGGCCTGTTCGGGCTGACCGGCTCCGAGGACCGCGATCCCCGGCTGCTCCTGGAGGAGTTGCTGCACCACGTGTGGTCCGGGCTGCGGCCCGAACAGCACAAGGCCGTCCTCGCCGGGGAGGTCGGCGACCCCGAGCTCGAAGCGCTGATGTCCACATCGCTGTGGCAGTACGCGGGCAGCCGTCTCACCCCGGCGGCCTGGGACCTGGTCGGCCAGGTCAGCGGCCTCGCCCACTACGAACATGCCGCGCTGCTCGAAGTGCTGGTCGACTACTTCGGCCTCTTCCACGTCGCCCAGGTCGAACTGACCGACGGCATGGACGCGTTGGTCTCCGCCTTCGTCCGCGCCCTGCCGCCGCGCACCCTGAGACTCTCCAGCCGCGTCGAGGCCGTGCACGCCGATCAGGACGGCGTACGCATCCAGGGCCGCGACATTTCCGGACCGCTGGACGAGCGTTACGACTGGGCCGTGTGCGCGCTGCCCGCGCCCGCCCTGGACCAGATCCGCTTCGAGCCGGGGCTGCCCGCCGCCCAGCGGCAGGCCGTGCGCGGCATCAACTACGCGAGCAGCAGCAAGACCCTGCTGCACCTGGACCGCAGGGTGTGGGAGCTGGACGACGCCATCCACGGCGGCGGCAGCTTCACCGACCTGCCGATCCAGCAGTGCTGGTACCCGTCCGACAACGCCCGCCCCACCGACGGAGGTTGGAGCGCGGCCGACCCCGCACGCTCCCACGAGCCGGCCGTGCTCACCGGCGCGTACCTGTGGGAGGGCAACGCCCGCCGCCTCGCCACCCTGCCCGAGGCCGACCGCACCCGCCTCGTCCTGGACTCCCTGGAGCAACTGCACCCGGGCATCGCCGACATCGTCCACTGGAACTGGGACGAGCAACCCGGCATCGGCGGCGGCGCGTTCGCCTACCTCGCACCCGGCCAGCACGCCCGCTATCTGGGTGCCCTCGGCGCACCCCACCCGGTGGACCGGCCACGGGTGTTCTTCGCGGGAGAGCAGCTGTCGGTGGCGCACGCCTGGATCCAAGGGGCCCTGGAATCGGCGCTCATCGCGGTACGCGCGGTCCTGGAGCAGGCGGGTTCGCACACCGCTGCCCGCTGAGTGGATGCGGACCGCGGATCCACACCGACCACGTCACCCACACCAACCGCGCCGAAAGGAACCCGAGATGAGCATCACCCTGGAGCAGGCCAACCGCATCGTGCAGGCCGGTCTCGCCTTCGCACGCGAGGAGAAGCTGGAGTCGCTGACCCTGGCCGTCCTCGACACCGGCGGCACCCTGGTCGCCCTGGCGCGCGAGGACGGCTCCGGGCTCCTGCGCCCGGACATCGCCGTCGCGAAGGCCTGGGGCGTCCTCGGCCTCGGCATCAACAACCGGGAGATCGGCCGGCGCGCGGAGGCCGCCCCCGCCTTCTTCGCCTCCGTCACCGCCCTCGCCGGCGGCCGGATCCTCTCGGTTCCGGGCGGAGTCTTCATACGCGACGCCGACGGCCGCCTGCTCGGTGCGGTCGGCGCCACGGGTGATTCGTCCGACAACGACGAGCGCGCGGCCGTCGCCGGAATCCTGGCGGCGGGCCTCACCGCCGAGACGGGGGCGGAGGAGTCCTGACCGTTCGGGGACCACTCATGCGGACAGCTCTCCGGCACGCCCCGCGACGTACCCGTGCAGATGGGTGTCGTGCCACCCGTCCGCATGCAGATGTGACTCGCGCCGGGTGCCTTCGAGGGCGAAGCCGCTCTTGACGGCCACCCGGCAAGAGGCCTCGTTGTGCACCGAGTGCACGAGTTCGAGCCGGTGGAACCCGGCCGTGCCCACGGCCCACTCCGTCAGGGCGGCCAGGGCGCGCGGCGCGACACCGCGGCCCCGCGCGGCCGGCAGGACCCAGTAGGCGCACTCGGCGACGCCGTCCTGGAGGTTCATGGTCCGCAGCGCCATCCGGCCGAGCGCCTCGTCGTCGGCAGCGTCGGTGATGACCCACTGCACGGCCGTCTCCTGCTGCCAGAACCGGGCGTAGTCGGCGATCCACCGGGTGGCCTCGTCCTGAGTGAGGACGTGGCGTACGTGCCAGCGGCGGATGGTCGGGTCCCGGTAGGCCCGCAGCAGAACCTCGGTGTCCTCCGCACGCCACGGCCGCAGCCGCAAGGCGCCGTCGGGGGAGAGGAGAGCGGGCTGGGTCGACGACGAAAGGCTCCCGGCCGGGATGGTGGGCGAGATCGCGAAGGGCATGCGGTTCATCATGCTCGGACCGCCCTGGAGGCGGCCGACGGGGGCCCGGCCGTGGTCGAAATGCGTGGACCCGGGGAGAACCCACGGTACTTACCGTCGAGTAGGGTCATGCCTCAGTCATCACCTCAGTCATCAGAGGAGGCACTGTGTCGCTGTCGTCCCGTTCCCCCGTGCTGCTCGCCGGCCTGCTGGCCGGCAGCGCGGTCGCGCACTTCACCGTTCCGAAGGTGTTCGACGCCACGATTCCGCGGGCCCTGCCCGGTGCGCCCCGGACCTGGACGTACGCGAGCGGCGTGGTCGAGCTGGCGCTGGCCGCCGGTGTCGCGCTGCCGCGTACGCGCCGGGCCGCCGCGAAGGCGACGACGGCGTTCTTCGTGGGCGTCTTCCCCGCCAACGTACAGATGGCGGTGGACTGGCGGCACCGCCCGACTCCCCTCAAGGCGGCGGCGATGGGGCGGCTCCCGCTCCAGGTGCCGCTGGTGCTGTGGGCCCGGAGCGTGGCGCGCACGACGGAGGGCCGGTCATGACGAAGGTCGTCGCCGTGGGCGACAAGGTCGAGGACTTCACGCTGCCGGACGAGACGGGAACCGAGCGGCGGTTGTCCGACCTGCTCGCGAGCGGACCGGTCGTGCTGTTCTTCTACCCGGCCGCGCTCACCCCGGGCTGCACCGCCGAGGCCTGCCACTTCCGTGATCTGGCAGGGGAGTTCGGCGCCGTGGGGGCCACCACGGTCGGCATCAGCGGTGACCCGGTGGAGCGGCAGCAGGAGTTCACCGAGCGGCACAGCCTCGGCTTCCCGCTCCTCGCCGACCCCGAGGGCGTGGTGCGCGGGCGGTTCGGAGTGGCCCGCGGATTCTCGCTGGCACCGACGAAACGCGTCACCGCCGTCATCGGCCAGGACCGCACCGTCCTGCACGTGACACGCAGCGAGCTCAGGATGAGCGCGCATGCCGACCAGGCTCTGGAGGCGGTACGCGCGTACAAGAAGTAGCAGTACGCGCGTACGAGAAGTCGCGTACGAGAAGTGGCCGTACGCGGGCACCGCATGCGGCCGGCCCTGCGCAGGCCCGGACCCTCAGGGCCTGGAAGGGGCCGTGCCCGGCAGGGCGGCGAGCCAGTCGGTCAGGAGCCGGTTGACCTCGGCGGGGTGTTCCTGCTGGATCCAGTGGCCGCAGCCGTCGAGGATGTGCGAGGAGACCAGGCCGGGCAGGGTCTCGGGGTACGCCTTGATCGCATCGGCCAGCCAGGTGGTGGAGGCATCGAGGGCGCCCCCGACGAACAGGGACGGCTGGGTGAGCGGTGCGCCGTCGAAGGCGGCGAGGTCCGCCCAGTCCCGGTCCATGTTCCGGTAGCGGTTGAGGGCCCCGGTCAGGCCGCTGCGCTCGAACTCGCCCGCATAGAAGTCGAGTTCACGCTCCCCGAGCCAGCCGGGCAGCGCCCTGCCGGGGAAGCGGTCGCGCAACGTCCCGCCCCGGCTGACGAAATGCGGGTCGGGGGCGTCGGGCTGCGGCATGGTCTCGGCGGACAGGGCGGCGTAGAAGCCCGCGAGCCAGCCGCGCACATCGGGCTCGATCTCCGCCTCGGCCCGTCCGGGCTGCTGGAAGTAGGAGACGTAGAACTCCTCCTCACCGCCCATCCCCGCGAAGATCTCACTCGGCCGAGGTCCGCCGCGCGGGGCGTAGGGAACGCTCAGCAGTCCCACCGCGGTGAAGACATCGGGCCTGACCAGAGCGGAGTTCGCGGCGATATTCGCGCCCCAGTCGTGGCCGACGACCACTGCCGACCGCTCGCCGAGGGCGTGCACCACGGCGACGTTGTCCTCGACCAGTTCGAGCATCCGGTACGCGGCCAGGTCACCGGGTTTGGAGGAGCGGCCGTAGCCGCGGATGTCGACGGCGACCGCGCGGTACCCGGCGGCGGCAAGGACCGGCAGCTGGTGGCGCCAGGAGTACCAGGATTCCGGGAATCCGTGCACGAGCAGGACCAGCGGCCCGACGCCCTGTTCCACCAGGTGGATCCGGCCGGCGGGTGTGGGGACAAGGCGGTGGGTGGCAGTGCCGGTGCCGTCCGCGGCCTGCTGCGTCATGCGTCCTCCAGGGCTCTCGATGGGGCCTGCCTTTCGATCATGCGCGGAACGGTGCGGCACCTGCGAGTTCTGTTGCCACTTCGGCAAAGCGTCGCCACTTCGGCAAGGCGTCGCTGCTTCGGCCACGCGTTGCCGGGCGTCCCCGCCGGAGCGGGCCGTGCGGGCCGAAACGCATGCGCGTAACACGTATCCGGGATGAAAGGCTGAGGACATGAACTCTCCGCACGACCCCGCCCCGGACACCTCGGCCACACCCCCGGCGACGGACTTGACCCCCACCCCCCTGACCGCCGACCTCGTGCGCGGTGCGCTCGAACTGGAGCGCACCGAGCACGGGCTGCTGCCGCACCGGCTGCCCGCCCGGGCCAGGGCCCAGTGCGCCGACGGGCAGCTGGCGATGGCGGAGGCCCAACCGTCCGGCGTACGCCTGGTGTTCCGTACCCGCGCCACCGTCGTCGAGCTGGACACCCTGCGCACCAAGATGGCCTACGAGGGCGCCCCGCCCCGGCCCGACGGCGTGTACGACCTGCTGGTCGACGGACGCCTCGCCCGGCGCTCCGGCGTGACCGGCGGCAACGTCCTGATGGTGGACATGACCACCGGCACCGCCGAGACCCGGCCGGGCCCGGTCGGCACGGTCCGCTTCACCGGTCTGCCCGACCGGGTCAAGGACGTCGAGATCTGGCTGCCGCACAACGAGATCACCCAACTGGTCGCCCTGCGCACCGACGCGCCCGTCGAGCCGGCGCTGGACACGGACCGCAAGGTGTGGCTGCACCACGGCAGTTCGATCAGCCACGGCTCCGACGCCGAGAGCCCCACCACTACCTGGCCCGCGCTGGCCGCCTCGCTCGGCGGCGTGGAACTGATCAACCTCGGGTTCGGCGGCAGCGCCCTGCTCGATCCGTTCACCGCCCGCGCGATGCGGGACACCCCCGCGGACGTGATCAGCGTCAAGATCGGCATCAACCTCGTCAACACGGACCTGATGCGCCTTCGTGCCTTCGGGCCGGCGGTGCACGGCTTCCTCGACACCATCCGTGAGGGGCACCCCACCACACCGCTGCTCGTCGTCTCGCCCATCCTGTGCCCCATCCACGAGGACACCCCCGGCCCCAGCGCCCCTGACTTCAGCGCCCTCGCCGAGGGCAGGCTCAAGTTCCGGGCCGCCGGCGACCCCGCGGAACGGGCCGCCGGGAAGCTGACGCTCACCGTCATCCGGGACGAGTTGGCTCGCCTCGTGAAGCAGCGCTCGGCCGACGACCCGAACCTGCACCACCTCGACGGCCGCGACCTCTACGGCGAGGCGGACTTCGCCGAACTGCCGCTGCCCGACCAGCTCCACCCGGACGCCGCCACCCACCGACGCATCGGGGAGCGCTTCGCGGCGGTGGCGTTCGGCACCGAAGGGCCGTTGGCCGCTCACGCATGACCCCGGATGAGCGCTGAGCGCTCAGCCGGAGCGCCGGTGTGGAATGCGCGGGAAGTCCGTGGCTGGTCGCGCAGTTCCCCGCGCCCCTTTGGGGCGCGGTACCGCAACTTCACCCTGTACAGGGCCAGTTGAGCCCCGCCGCCACTTTCATGTACATGGCTGTTCGTGGATGCTAGCGTCCGCCCCGCACCACCTCCTGCACCACCTCCTGCACCACTTCGTCGGCACCGACAGCTCAGGAGGAACGGATGGCCACATCCCGAAGCCATGTGAAGGGGCGGCGGGTGTTCATCACCGGCGCGGCCGGTGGGATCGGCCGCGCGGTCGCCCGGCGGGCCGCGGCCCAGGGCGCCGTGCTGCTGCTCACCGACATCGACGCCGACGGCCTGGACGCGACCGTACGTTCCGTGCGGGCGGCCGGCGGTGACGTCGCGTACGCCAGGGCCGCGGACATCGCCTCGTACGACGACGTACGTGCCATGGCCGGCGAGATCCACGCGGACGGCGGGCCGGTCGACGTGGTCATGAACGTCGCCGGGATCTCGGCCTGGGGCACCGTCGAGCGACTTGAGCACCGCCACTGGCGGTCGATGGTGGAGGTCGACCTGATGGGGCCGATCCACGTCATCGAGTCGTTCCTGCCCGCGATGGTCGCCGCGGGCCGCGGTGGCAACCTGGTCAACGTCTCGTCCGCCGCCGGGCTGATCGGCCTGCCCTGGCACGCGCCGTACAGCGCCGCGAAGTTCGGCCTGTGCGGCATCTCCGAGGTGCTCCGCTTCGACCTGCGCCGCCACGGCATCGGCGTGACCCTGGTGTGCCCGGGCGCGGTGGCCACACCGCTCGCCGACACGGTCGAGATCGTCGGCGTGGACCGGAACACCCCCACGGCGCGACGCCTGCACGCGGCCTTCCTCAAACGGGCCGCCGCTCCCGAGGAGGTGGCCGAGACGATCCTGGAAGGCATGCGCCGCGGCCGCTACCTCGTACACACCTCGGGCGGCATCCGCGTACTGCACGGGCTGAAGCGATTGGCGCCGCCGCTGTACGTGCTCGCGATGCGACTTGCGAACCGGGCCGCGGACCGTGCGCTGGGGGCCGCGGCGCGCAGTTCGCAGGCTGGGGTGGGTGTCCGGTGATCGGGGTGTGGGTGGAGGGGCCGTGTCGTGGCTCGTGGGGTGGTGTTCGTGTGGTGTGCGGGTTGATGCGGGTGGTGCTGGCGTTGTGCGTGCTCGCGATGCGGCTTGCGAACCGGGCTGCGGATCGTGTGCCGGGGGCGGCTGGCCAGTCGTTGCCGGCCGGGGGAGCAGGCCGGTGACCGGGGCGTCGGCGGCCCGGTCGCCCCATGGGCCGCGTATCGCGCCCGGCACGCGGGATGAAGTCGGGCTGCCCGTATGGGTGTTCAGCCGCCTCGCCGGGCTCGTCGCCGGTACGCGGCCGCCTGCGTTGTTCCTCACGCTCGGCCGCCACCGTCGCCTCTTCCGGGGCTGGCTGCGGTTCGCGGGGCGGCTCATGCCGCGTGGCACCCTGCCGCGGCGCGAGACCGAGCTGGTCATCCTGCGTACCGCCCATCTGCGGGGCTGCGCCTACGAGTTCGAGCATCATCGGCGGCTCGGTCGTCGCGCCGGGGTGACGCGTGGCGATGTCGAGAGGGTCGTCGCCGGGCCCGGCGATCCCGGCTGGAGTCCGCGCGAGCGGGCGCTGCTTGCCGCCACCGATCAGCTGCACGAGCGGCAGGACCTCGACGACGCGGGCTGGGAGCGGCTGCGTACGCACCTGGACGAGAACGGCGCGATCGAATTCCTGCTCCTGGTCGGCCACTACCAGATGCTGGCCACGACGATCACCGCGCTGCGCCTGGAGCCCGATCGCGCACGAGGAGACAGGCGTGGATGAGCTCGCTTCGCTGCCCAGCGGCAGGCATGGCCTCAGCCGCGAACAAGTGGTGTCCTCCCAGCGCGCGCGCATGCTGAAAGCCACCGCGGACGTCATGAAGGAGCATGGGTACGCGGGCACTTCGGTCGCCGAGATCATCCGGTGCGCCGGGGTCTCGCGCGAGACGTTCTACCAGCAGTTCCGGTCCAAGCAGGACTGCTTCGTCCAGGCGCTGGACGCCGCCACCCGGCAGCTGACGGAGTTGCTCTCCGTCGCCCGGCCGCCCGGTCCGGGCCCGGACCGAACGGCCTCCGACCCCGCCGAGACCTTCCGCCGACTCCTGCGCCGGTACCTGCACACCCTCGCCGAACAGCCCGCCGTGGCCCGGCTGTTCCTCGTGGAGGTGCACGCCGCCGGGCCCGAGGCGATGGCCCGCCGGGGGGAGGGGCAACGACGCTTCGCGGAGGCGATCGCGGAGATCTTCCCTGCCGGAGCCGGAGCCGGAGCCGGAGCCGGAGCAGACCCCGGCCCGGGCCCCGAAGACAAAGACAAGGACCAGGACGAGCGGCGCTTCAACTCCGAGGCCCTGGTCGCGGCGATCGCGCATCTGGTCACCGCCCGCCTGGTCGCCGACGACCTGGACGGCCTGCGCGCCCTGGAGGACCCGCTCGTCCGCCTCGCCACACGCCTGTTGTCCTGAACGGACCGCAGGGGCTCAGGACTTGCGCGCCACCCCGGCGAACATGGCCACCTCGTCCGGCACTTCACCCGCGCCCGACTCCGGCCGCCAGCGGCTGCACGACACCACGCCGGGCTCGAGCAGTTCCAGCCCGTCGAAGAACCCGGTGACCTGTCCCGGCGTGCGCTGCGTGAGCCTGGGCGTGCCGTGCTCGTTCCAGAACGCGACCGCCTCGTCCACATCGGGCATCGACGGATCCGTGATCGTGTGCGACAGCACCAGATGACTCCCGGACGGCAGCGCGTCCATCAGGCGCCCGACGACACCGCGCGGATCGTCGTCGTCGCCGAGGAAGATGACCACACCGAGCAGGACCAGCGCGACCGGCCGGCTGAAGTCCAGGGTCCGCGCCGCGTGTTCGAGGATGGAGTCGACATTGCGCAGGTCCTCGTCCAGGTAGTCGGTCCTGCCCTCCGGCGAGCTCGTGAGCAGCGCCCGCGCATGGGCGAGCACCAGCGGGTCGTTGTCGACGTAGACGATGCGGGACTCGGGTGCCAGGCCCTGTGCGACGGTGTGCGTGTTGTCGGCCGTCGGCAGGCCCGTGCCGATGTCGAGGAACTGCCGGATGCCGCACTCGGTGACCAGGTGCCGTACCGCACGCCCCAGGAACAGCCGGTCCTCGCGGGCGTAGTCCCCGATGCCCGGGTGCAGTGCGCGGATCTGGTCACCGGCCGCCCGGTCGACTTCGTAGTGGTCCTTGCCGCCGAGCCAGTAGTTCCAGATCCGGGCCGTGTGCGGCTGCGCGGTGTTGATCCGGTCGCGCAACTCCTGGGACGCATCCGTGGGTATCGCGTGCTCGGCCATGGATCTGCCTCCGGAAGTGCCGTTCGGTTCAAGGTCAACAAGCAGATTACAGAGGCATGTTGGCCACCGGCGAGGCGAGGTGGACATGGCGCCGGGCCGGACCGGGGAGGGTAACTCCCCGGTCCGGCCCGGCGCACCCGGCCAACGTCCGTGTCGACGCCCGCCCGGGGGGCGCGGATCAGTCGGCGACGTACTCCGCGAGATGCTCCCCGGTGAGGGTGGAGCGGGCGACGACGAGATCGGCCGGGGTGCCTTCGAACACGACCTTGCCGCCGTCGTGCCCGGCGCCCGGACCGAGGTCGATGATCCAGTCGGCGTGCGCCATGACCGCCTGGTGGTGCTCGATGACGATGACCGACTTGCCGGACTCGACCAACCGGTCGAGCAGACCGAGGAGTTGCTCGACATCGGCGAGGTGGAGACCCGTGGTCGGCTCGTCCAGGACGTACACGCCGCCCTTGTCGCCCATGTGCGTGGCCAGCTTGAGGCGCTGCCGCTCGCCGCCGGACAGCGTGGTCAGCGGCTGGCCCAGGGTGAGATAGCCGAGCCCGACGTCGGCGAGCCGCTCCAGGATCTTGTGCGCGGCCGGTGTGCGGGCCTCGCCCGCGCCGAAGAACTTCTCCGCCTCGGTCACCGACATCGCGAGCACTTCGCTGATGTCGCGGCCGCCCAGGTGGTAGTCGAGCACCGAGGCGTCGAACCGCTTGCCCTCGCAGTCCTCACACGTGGTGGAGACGCCGGCCATCATCGCCAGGTCGGTGTAGATGACCCCGGCGCCGTTACAAGTGGGGCAGGCGCCCTCGGAGTTGGCGCTGAACAGGGCCGGCTTCACCCCGTTCTCCTTGGCGAACGCCTTGCGGATCGGCTCGAGCAGACCGGTGTACGTCGCCGGGTTGCTCCGCCGCGAACCCTTGATCGGCGTCTGGTCGACCGAGATCACGCCCTCGTCGGCAGGGATCGACCCGTGCACCAGCGAGCTCTTGCCGGAACCGGCGACACCCGTGATCACGGTGAGCACGCCCAGCGGAATGTCGACGTTCACCTTCTGCAGGTTGTTCGCGTTCGCCCCGCGGATCTTCAGGGCGCCGGTGGACTCGCGCACCGTCTCCTTGAGCGTGGCCCGGTCGTCGAGATGACGGCCGGTGACGGTCTTGCTGCCCCGCAGTCCCTCCAGGCTGCCTTCGTAGCAGACCGTGCCGCCCGCCGTACCCGCGCCGGGGCCGAGGTCCACGACGTGGTCGGCGATCGCGATGGCCTCCGGCTTGTGCTCCACGACGAGCACCGTGTTGCCCTTGTCGCGCAGCCGCAGGAGCAGGTTGTTCATCCGCTGGATGTCATGGGGGTGCAGGCCGATCGTCGGCTCGTCGAAGACGTACGTGACGTCCGTGAGCGAGGACCCGAGGTGGCGGATCATCTTGACGCGCTGCGCCTCGCCGCCGGACAGCGTGCCCGCGGGACGGTCCAGCGAGAGATAGCCGAGGCCGATCTCCACGAACGAGTCGAGGGTCTGCTGCAGCGCGGCGAGCAGCGGCGCCACCGACGGCTCCTTGAGTCCGCGGACCCACTCGGCCAGATCCCTGATCTCCATCGAGCAGGCGTCGGCGATGCTGATCCGCTTGATCTTGGAGGAGCGGGCGCCCTCGTTCAGCCGGGTGCCGTCGCAGTCGGGACAGGTGGTGAAGGTGACCGCCCGCTCCACGAACGCCCGGATGTGCGGCTGCATCGCCTCCTTGTCCTTGGACAGGAAGGACTTCTGGATCTTGGGGATCAGCCCCTCGTAGGTGAGGTTGATGCCGTTGACCCTGACCTTGACCGGCTCCCCGTACAGGAAGTCCTGCATCTCCTTCTTGGTGTACCTGCGGATCGGCTTGTCCGGGTCGACGAAGCCGGACTGGGCGTAGACGCCCACGGTCCACTGGCTGTCCGACTTCCAGCCGGGGATGGTGAAGGCGCCCTCCGAGAGCGACTTGGAGTCGTCGTACAGCTGGGTGAGATCGATGTCGGAGACCTTGCCGCGGCCCTCGCAGCGCGCACACATGCCGCCGGTGATGCTGAAGCTGCGGCGCTCCTTCACGGTCTTGCCGGCCTTCTGCACCGTGACCGCGCCCGCGCCGCTGATCGAGGCGACATTGAAGGAGAACGCCTTGGCCGAGCCGATGTGCGGCTTGCCGAGCCGGCTGAAGAGGATGCGCAGCATCGCGTTGGCGTCGGTGGCGGTGCCGACCGTGGAGCGCGGGTCGGCGCCCATCCGCTGCTGGTCGACGGTGATCGCCGTGGTCAGCCCGTCGAGGACATCGACATCGGGCCGCGCGAGGGTCGGCATGAAGCCCTGTACGAAGGTGCTGTACGTCTCGTTGATCATCCGCTGCGACTCCGCGGCGATCGTGTTGAACACCAGCGAGCTCTTGCCCGAGCCGGAGACACCGGTGAACACCGTCAGCCGGCGCTTCGGGATCTCGATGCTGACGTCCTTGAGGTTGTTCTCCCGTGCGCCGACGACGCGGATCAGGTCGTGGCTGTCGGCGGCGTGCGGCGCAGGCGACGGCGAGGGCGTCCTCTTGGCCATGGGTGTCGTGTCTCCATTCTCGGGCGGGGGCCGCTCTCGTGGTCCCCGTCGCATCGCCTGGCCTGATCCGACCGGCTTCGTGCAGTACGTCGGTTCTACTTTGTAGACGCGTCGGCGGCAACGTTCTGTTTCATGCGGGCCCTCAGCGGTCCTGCACCAGTCCGAGTACGTTGCCGTCGAGGTCGGTGACGGACGCGACCAGGCGGCCCTCGCCGACGTCCCTCGCGGGCTGCTGGACTGTGGCCCCGGCGGCGGTCAGCTCGGCCAGCTTCGCCTCGATGTCCGGCACGTGCCAGTAGGCCACCGGTGACGTCATGCCCTGCGGCCCGCCGGCCGGCACCAGGCCGATGTGCTGGCCCGCGGCCTCGAAACCGACGTAGTAGGGGCTGTCGGCCGTCGGTGCCACGCCGAGCAGTGCGGCGTACACCTCCTTGGCCTTCGCCAGGTCGGCGACGGGGTGCAGCACGGTCTTGATGCCCTGGGTGGGAGAGCTGGTCATGGTCACTCCTGAGGTCGTGGAGGCGGCCGGTGCGTCGGGCCTCTGGATTTCAGGCTAGGCGCGGCTCGGGCACCGGCGCTTCTCGATTCCTGACCGGTCGGTCCGCCGCGTCCCCCGCCCCCCATCGCCCCCGGCTCTCAGGTGCCGCCGCCGCGCCGGAAGGCGGCCCGGTAGTCCCGCGGGCGCCGGCCGGTGTGCCGGGCGAACAGCGCGGCGAAGGTCGCCGGGTCCCGGTAGCCGACCGTGGCGGCGACGGCGGCGACGGTCCGGTCCGTGGTCTCGAGGAGATGGCGGGCCCGGCGGACGCGCGACGACTGCAGATACTCGAGCGGGCTGAGGCCGGTCTCGTCCGCGAAGCGGCGCAGCAGCGTCCGGGTGCTGACATGGAACGCGTCCGACAGCCCCGCGAGGTCGTAGCGGTCGGCCAGGTGCTGGTCGAGCCGCCGCATGACCCGGTGCGAGAACGCGTTCCCGGGCCGCGGCAGCAGCCTCGCGTCGACGTACGGCGCCTGGGACACGCGCGCGTCGTCGACGAGCGCCACCCGCGCGGTGGTCCTGGCCACGCCGGCGCCGCTGTGCCGGCGGATCAGCTCAAGGGCGAAGTCGTACATGGCGCTGAAGGCCGCCGCGGTCGTCACACCTCGGTCGGTGACGACAAGGCGATCGGGGTGAACCTCCGCGTCCGGGCAGCGCCGGGCCAGTTCGTCCGCGAACAGCCAGGCCGTGGTGGCCCGGCGCCCGTCGAGCAGCCCCGCCTCGGCGAGCAGGAACGCCCCGACACACAGCGAGACGACGGCCCGGCCCGTGGCGGCGTGCGCGCGGATCGCCGCGACCTCCGGGGCGAGCGGCGCCAGCTTCGCGTCCATGTCCAGGCCCGGCAGCAGCTCGAACCCCGGCACGACGAGGACGTCGACCTCGCGCAGCGGCGAGACGGCGAGGACCACTCCGCCGGATGCGGCGACGCGACGACGGGGCGAGAGCACCGACACCTCGTAGCCGGGGCGTTCGGGACCGGCCACGTGCGAGGCCATCGTCAGGAGATCGGGGATGCCGAACACCTCGGACGCGAAGCAGCCCGGATAGGCCAGGACACCGACCCGCAGCGCGCTCACACCCGGCTCCTCGTCCACACTCACCTCCTTGGCCACACTCCCTCCTCAGCCGCACCCGCCTCCTCGGCGCCTGCGCGCGTCGGCGCCGGCCGATGGCGAGATTACCGTCAGGCATGGCGATATGGCCCCTCCCCCGATGCGGGTGCTTCGCTCCAGGCTGTCCCCATGAGTGCTGCCGACGGACGTCTTGACGACGCGATCACGGACTTCTCCCGACAACTCGTGGACGTGGACGGGGTGGTGAAGACGGTGTACGTCGCCGGCTCCGGGCCGGCCGTCGTACTGATGCCGGAGATGCCGGGCATCAGCCCCGACGTCCTGCGCCTCGCGCGGTGGGTGCGGGATGCGGGCTTCACCGTCCACGTGCCCTCGCTCTTCGGCACGGACGGGGCCTTTCCCACGGCCGAGGGCGGCGAGAAGGTGGTCCGACGCGCCTGCGTCAGCGCCGAGTTCCGCGCATTCGCCGGGGGCGGCACCAGCCCCGTCACGGCCTGGCTGCGCGGCCTCGCACGGCAGGCCCACGCCGCCTGCGGCGGGCCGGGAGTCGGCGCCATCGGCCTGTGCTTCACCGGCAACTTCGCCCTCGCCATGGCGTTGGAGCCGGCCGTCGTCGCGCCCGTGGTCAACCATCCGTCACTGCCCCTGGACGACCCCGCCGGCATCGAGCTCAGCGACGAGGACGCCCATGCCGTACGGGACCGCATCGCGCGCGACGGCCTGCGCGTCCTCGCCTACCGCTTCGAGGGCGACCGCTGGTGCACCGGGCAGCGCTTCGCCGCCTACCGGGCGTTGCTCGGCGAGGCCTTCGACGGCCGTGTCCTGCCGGACGGTTCGGCCCGCACCGACCCGCCGCCGTTCTTCCGCGACATGGTCGAGACGCCGCACAGCGTGGTCACCGCCCACCTGGTCGACGAGGAGGGACATCCCACGGTGCGGGCCCGGGACGAGATCCTCGCCTTCCTCAAGGACCGCCTGCAGCCGCTGAATTGACCCATGTTTGTCGCGCGATAATGCACCCTGGTCAGGTGGCTTTGGCTACCTAGGCTCGGGCGCATGACAACTCTTCAAGTGTCCGGGCCCGTGGTCGAACCCTCACCAGTCAAGGGCTGGCTCGCCGTCCTCGCCGTGACCCTGGGCATCTTCGCCCTGATGACCTCCGAGCTGCTGCCCGTCGGTCTGCTCACCCCGATCGGCTCGGCCCTGCACGTCTCCGAGGGCACCGCCGGGCTGATGGTGACGGTGCCCGGTCTGGTCGCGGCGGTCTCGGCCCCGCTGGTGACGGTCGCCACCGGCAAGGTGGACCGGCGCCTGGTCCTCGCCGTGCTGATCGGCCTGGTGGGCGCGGCCAACCTCGCCTCCGCCTTCGCCACCAGCTTCGCCGTGGTGCTCGTTGCCCGTTTCCTCATCGGCATCAGCGTCGGCGGGTTCTGGTCCCTGGCCGGCGGCATCGCCCTGCGCCTGGTTCCCGCGCGGCACGTCACCCGTGCAACGGCCGTCATCTTCGGCGGAGTCGAGGCCGCCTCCGTGCTCGGCGTGCCCACCGGCACCCTCATCGGTGACTTCAGCGGCTGGCGCACCGCGTTCGCCGCCGTCGGCATACTCGGCCTCACCTCGCTGGCCTGCATGATCTTCCTGATGCCGAAGGTGGCTCCGGAGGCGACCCTCACGTTCGCCGATCTGCCGAAGGTGTTCCGCGCCAACGCCGCGCTGCGGGTGGGCATCGCCATGACGTTCCTCGTCATCACCGGGCACTTCGTGGCGTACACGTTCGTCCGGCCGGTCCTGCAGGCCGACGGCGTCGAGCCCGGCATGATCGGGGCGCTGCTGCTCGCCTTCGGAGTCGCCGGTATCTGCGGCAACTTCCTCGCGGGCGCCCTGATCACCAAGCGGCTGCGGCAGACGGCCGTCGGCATCGCGGCGATCCTCACCACGGCCATGGTGCTGCTCGCCGTGACGGACCACGACGTCTACACGGCCGGCGCGATCCTCATCCTGTGGGGCCTGGGCTACGGGGCCGTCCCAGTGACCTTCCAGACCTGGATCCTCGACGCGGCACCGCACGCCACCGAGGCCGCCTCCTCGCTGTACGTGTCGATGTTCAACCTGTCCATCGCGCTCGGCGCCCTCTTCGGAGGCCTGGCCGTGGACAGCTTCGCCACGGCCGGCGTCCTGTGGATCGGCGGCGGACTCGCCCTGCTCGCGCTGCTTGTGCTGCTGCTCGGGACAGGGGGAGCGGGCAACTCCCGGCGTGCCGCGCACTGATCGCGCCCGGGGCCGACCGCTCACGGCACTGCGGCGGACCCGGGCTCCCTCGTCAGCCGCGTACCTCCTGAATGCGCAGGAGATTGCCCGCCGGATCGCGCACGGCGCACTCGCGTACGCCGTCCAGTTGCTCCGTCGGACCGTGGACGACCTCGGCACCGCCGGCCTGCAGCCGGGCGAAGACGGCGTCGAGGTCCGGGGCCGCCAGCAGGAGGCCCGCGTAGGTCCCCTTGGCCATCATCTCGGCGATGGTCCGACGCTCGTCGTCGGTGACACCGAGGTCGGACGCCGGTGGTTCCAGGACGAGGGACGGGCCCGCCCCGCCCGCCGGGCCGACCGTGATCCACCGCTTCCCGTCGTGCCCCGTGTCGCGCCGGACCTCGAAGCCGAGCAGGTCGCGGTAGAAGGCCAGGCAGGCATCCGGATCGTCGTGCGGCAGGAAGCTCGCGTGCAGCGTGAGGTGCATGGCGTCGCTCCGGCTCAATGTCCGGCCGCCGCTTCCCAGACGAACCCGTCCGGGTCGGCGAAGGACCCGCCGTCACTGCCGATCACCAACCGGTGCGAGCCGGTGCCGTCGATCGGGACGCCCGCATCCTTGGCCAGGGCCTTGCGTCCGTACAGCGCCAGCTTCACCAGGCTGCTGTCCGAGGAGGCGAACTCGACGTACTTGCGGCCGAAGCTCTTCGCCACGGTCAGTCCGCGCTCCGTGTAGAACTTCTTGGTCTCCGCCACGTCCGCGCAGCCCAGCAGGAGCACCATGTCGTCGATCTCCAGGGTGGCCGGGCCGGTGTCCTTCTTCTCCGAGGTGGCGACCTTCCAGATCGCCCCGTCCGGAGCCTGTACGACACCGCTGCAGCCCCAGAACGACTTGGCGACGGGCTTCAAGCACGGTGGCGCCCGCGGCGAGGGCGGCGTCGACGAGGGCCTTGACCGTGCCCGGCTGGGACACCGTCAGCGACAGCGTGAACCCGCGGAAGCCGGTCGTCGGTTCCTGTGCGGACCGCAGGCCGATCTGCTTTTCGAGGCCGAACGCGGCGAAGTAGAAGTCGTGGGCGGCCGCGGTGTCGGCCACGTCGAGGGTGATGGATTCGATGGAGGTCATGGCAATGACGTTAGGAGCGGACAGGGGTCCGGTGCTTCTCGATTCCTGACCGGTTGTGCCGGGCCCGGCGAACGTGCGGCGCCGGGCCCGGCAACGTGCGCTTTCGGTCGCCTTCGGCTGCGCTCAGCCGCTCGCCGACGTGGGCGTCGTGCCGGCCTGGCAGTTGCTCGACGAGTGAAAGGAGCCTTGAGGGCTACCAGCCGAAGACCTGCGTCCAGGTCCAGTCCTTGGTGACGACGCCGAGACCCATGGTGGTCAGGCCGCAGTTGAGGATGTTTTCGCGGTGGCCCTGCGAGTTCATCCACGCGTCCATCACGCTCTCGGCGGAGTTCTGGCCGCGGGCGATGTTCTCGGCGCCGGGGTTGTCGTAGCCCTGTGCCTTGGCGCGGTCGGCGAAGGTGCGGCCGTCCTGGCTGGTGTGGTCGAAGTAGTTGTTCGCCGACATGTCCTCGCTGTGCAGCTGCGCGGCACGGGCCAGACGGCTGTCGTACTTCACGGGCTTGCAACCCGCCTTGCCCCGCTCGGCGTTGACGAGCGCCAGGACCTGGGCGCCCGGGGTGTCCGCGGGATCGGCCGTGGGCGCGGGCCGCTGCGTGGTCGGCTTCGGCTTGGGGGTCGTGGGCTTCGGCTTGGGCTTGGCCGACGCGGAGGCCTTCGTACGCGACGGACTGGGCTTGGTCGAGGGCGAGTTGCTCGGCGAGGCGGACGGCGAGGCCGCCGACGAGGAAGGCAGCGGCGACCCGGGTGTGGACGCGGACCGCACATTGTCGCCGTCCTCCGGCTTGTCCGGCGACAGCACGGCGATCCCGGCGACCGTGCCCCCGGTGACCAGCAGCGCGGCGGCCACGGCACCGACCGTGGCGCGCCGCCTGCGTATGCGCCGCGTCCGACGGGCCTCCACCCGGCCCCCGCCCACCGTGCCGACGACACCGGTGCCGTCACCCGGAGCGCCGTACGCGTCAGAAGCCGTATGCGAATCGGATCCGTAGGCGCCAGCACCCGCGCCGGAGTCGGATCCATACGCGTCAGAACCCGCTCCGAATCCCGGGTCCGCGAAGCCCATAGCCTCCCCGTGGCCGCCCCCACCGTGATGACCCGCAAGGCCGAACTCCGCCCCGCCGTCCGCCCCTGCCCCTGCCCCCGCACCCGCGAAGCCGATCGCCGCCGCGCCGAGCAGCCCGGCCGCCACCGGAACCAGTCCGAGGCCCACCAACAGCCCCTCCGCGGGCACCAGTCCGGCCTCATAACGCGCACAGTCCGCGCACTCGCGCACGTGCCGGGCGATCCGCTTGCGCCACAGCGCCGACGGGGAGCCGTCCCACACCCCGGTCACCTGGTCGAGGAACGCACAGCGCGGCACCGCGGTGAGCGCCCGCACGATCAGCCGGGCCGTCTCCAGCTGCGTCTTCATCCGCTGTACGCGCACGGCGGTGTGCTGCGGCGACAGCGCCATGGCCGCGGCCACCTCGGCCCGGCTCAGCTCACCGGCCGCCTCCAGCCACCACAGCGACAGCAGGGCGCGGTCGTCGTCGTCCAGCCAGCGGGTCGCCTCGGCCACCTCCCGGCGCTGACCGGCGAGACCGAGCCGCACGATGGTGAGGTCGACGAAGTCGGCGCCCGGGTCGGCCACGTCGTAGCCGTCCTGCAGACCGGGGGCGGTCGGCGCGGCATTGCGGACGTGCCAGTGGTTGCGTATCTGGTTCATGGCGATGGCCACCAGCCAGGACCGGAAGTTCGCCGGGTCGTCGAGCGAGCCGAGACCGCGCAGGGCCCGCAGCATCGTCTCCTGCACGACGTCGTCCGCGTCGGCATGTCCGTTCAGGGCCCGGCCCACGATGTTGTAGACCAGCGGCAGATACGCGGCTATCAGGTCGTCCTGCGCCTGCTGGTCGCCACACCGTGCCGCCGTGACCAGATCGTGGTCGCGCCTGCCTGTGTCCATGCCGGTCCACTTCCCCTAGTCGGTCGTTGCTCGGTGGCTGTTCGCTTGTCGCTCGGGCGTCGCGTGGTCGTCGCTCGTCCCGGCCGACACAGGGGAGACCTTCGGCAGGGGGCGCGATAACAAGAAATGCGCCGTGAATCGGCACACGCCTTCGAAAGGCGTCTCGATCGCCGTGCACAATCTCCCGAAGCCCTGGGCGCTGTCAACGACTCAGGCCACACTCGCGAGGAGACCGCCATGGACCGGCCGTACCCGCCCGTCGAACCGTACGAGGAGGGCCTCCTCGACGTCGGCGGCGGCCAGCAGATCTACTGGGAGACGAGCGGCAACCCCGAGGGAAAGCCGGCCCTGTGCGTGCACGGCGGGCCGGGCAACGGCGGCCATCGCTGGGCCCGCCGCAACTTCGACCCCGAGGTCTACCGGACCGTCCTGTTCGACCAGCGCGGCTGCGGCGAGAGCCTGCCGCACGCGTCCGACCCGGCCGTCGGCCTGGGCGAGAACACGACCGAGCACCTGATCGCCGACATGGAGCGGCTGCGCGAGCACCTGGGCATCGAGCGCTGGCTGCTGTTCGGCGGCTCGTGGGGCTCGACCCTGATCCTCGCCTACGCCGAACGCCACCCGGAGCGGGTCTCCGAGATCGTCATCGCGGGCGTGACCATGACCCGCCCCGAGGAGACCGACTGGCTGTACCGCGGCGTCGGCCGCCTGCTGCCCGGCCCCTGGGAGGCGTTCCGCGACGCGCTGCCGGAGGCGGACCGCGACGGCAACCTCGTGGCCGCCTACGACCGGCTTATGAACGACCCGGACGAGGCGGTGCGGGCGAAGGCGGCCCGCGACTGGTGCACCTGGGAGGATGCCGTCATCGCGCACGAGGTCCTCGGCGCACCGGGCGCGTACAGCGACAAGACGGACGACGGGCTCCTTGCCTTCACCCGGATCTGCGCGCACTACTTCGCGCACGACGCCTGGCTCGACGACGGGCAGCTGCTGGGCGACGCGCACCGGCTCGCCGGGATCCCGGGGGTCTTGATCCACGGCCGGCTCGACCTGGGCAGCCCGCTGAAGTCGGCCTGGGAACTCGCCAAGGTGTGGCCGGACGCGGAGCTCAAGGTCATCGACGACTCGGGGCACACCGGCAGCCCCGCCATGCAGGACGCGGTCCTGGCGGCGATCGCCCGGTTCGGCAGAAACGGGCGGTGAAGCAGGGTCCGCCCGGGCCCGCGCACCGTCAGACGCAGCGGTGCCCGGGCCCGCGCACCGTCAGACGCAACGGCGCAGCGCGAGCACGGCGTTGTGGCCGCCGAAGCCGAAGGAGTTGCTCAGCGCCAGGTCGCCGTCCGCGGGCAGCGGCCGCGGCACCATGGTCACCACGTCCAGACCGATCGCGTCGTCGAGATCGTCGCAGCCCAGGGTGGGCGGGATGAGCCCGTGGTGCAGGGTGAGCGCGGTGGCGACGGCCTCCACGCCGCCGGCGGCGCCCTGCAGATGACCGAAGTTGCCCTTGAGTGCCGTCACCGGAACCGGCCGGCGGGTGGCCGGGTCGTCGCCGAACACCGTGCCGAGGGCCTTCGCCTCGGCCAGGTCGCCGTCGACGGTGGCGGTGGCGTGGGCGTTGACATGGACGACGTCGTCCGTGGCGGCCCCGGCGTCCTTGAGCGCTCGGCGCAGGGCGAGGGCGATGCCGTTGCCGGTGGGGTCGGGGGCGGCCATGTGGTGCGCGTCGGCGGACAGTCCGGCGCCCGCGGCCTCGCAGTAGATCCGGGCGCCGCGGGCCCGGGCGTGCTCCTCCGACTCCAGGACGAGCAGGCCGGCGCCCTCCCCGTGGACGAAGCCGTCGCGGTCCTTGGCGAAGGGACGCGAGGCGTGCCCCGGCTCGTCGTTGCGGGTGGACAGCGCCTTCATGGAGCAGAACGACGCCATCACGGCGGGCGTGATCACCGCTTCCGCGCCGCCGACGACGGCGACGTCCAGGTAGCCGTGCCGGATGCGGTCGATGGCCGCGCCGATGGCCTCGGTGCCGGACGCGCAGGCGCTCACGACGGTGCGGGCCTCACCGGTGATGTGCAGGTCGAGGGAGATCTGGGAGGAGGCCTGGGAGGGGACTGTCATCGGCGCGGTGAGCGGGGAGACCCCGCGCACGCCCTTGTCCCGCAGGCGCCGGTCGCCCTCGATCATGACCGGGGCGCCGCCGATGATGGTGCCCAGGGACACCCCGACCCGCTCCGGGTCGAGCCCGCTCTGCACGGTTCCGGCCGGGTCGAAACCGGCGTCCTGCCAGGCCTCGCGGGCGGCGAGCACGGCGAACTGCGCGGCCCGGTTCATCCGTCGCGCCTGCGCGCGGGGAAGCAGCTCGGCCGGATCCGTCTCGACGGTGGCCGCGATCCGCACCGGGTGATCGGCGAACTCCTCGCCCTGCAGCGGCCGCACGGCGCAGCGGCCGTCGAGCAGCCCCTGCCACAGCTCGTCCACGCCGTTGCCGAGCGGTGTGATCGCCCCGAGCCCGGTGACCACGACCCGGCGCCGCGCAGCCTCGACGGGCTGCCGCTGGGCCGGTATCTCGGGGGTGCGGGCAGTGTTGTCGTGGGCCGTGGGGGTGCCCGACGGGTGGTGCATGGGGGCGGCTGCTCTCTTGACGCATGCGTGGATCGGCGGATGACGGATCAGGGTGGGGCTGATCCGGATTCGTGAACTTCTATCCGTACATGTGCCAATGGGTCGGATTCAACAAGCTGAGACGAGCTTCACTCCGCGGTCCGCATGCGGGGGAGTTGGAGCCGACGCCCAGGTCGAGGAGGACGACTCACCCTCGCCGGGTCAGCCCCAGCAGATCCCGGCCCGGACCCGCCGGCCGGTGCCCCGTGGGCCAGACGGCCCGCAAGGACCGGGTCAGGTCCGTGTCCCGCACCGGCACCGGGATCAGCCGCTGCGCGGCCACCTCCTCGCGTACCGCCAGATCGCTCAGCACGGCCGGGCCCGCGCCCGACAGCGTCGCGGCCTTGACCGCCGTGGTGGAGGCGAGCTCGAGCAGCGGCTTGCCCGGGCCGCCCGCACCGGCCAGCGCGTGGGCCAGCACCTCACGGGTTCCCGAGCCCTGCTCGCGCAGGATCAGGGCGGCCTCGGCGAGCTCGGCGGCGGTGATCCCGGAGCGCCGCCTGGCCCAGGGGTGCTGCGGGGCGACCACGACGAGGAGGTGGTCCTCGGCGACCTTCACTTCGTCGAGGCCGCCGGGTGCCGCGATCCCCTCGATGAAGCCCAAGTCGGCCTCTCCGGCCAGGACTTGGGCGGCCACCGCCGCGGAGTTGCCGACGCTGAGCGCGACCGCGGTGTCCGGCCGCTGCTTGCGCAGGGCGAGCAGCCAGCCGGGCACCAGGTACTCGGCGATGGTGAGGCTGGCCGCGACCCGCAGCCTGCTGTCCCGCTGCTCACGCAGGGCCTCGATGCCCGCCTGAAGTGTCTCCGCGGCGCCGATCACCTGCCCCGCCCAGTCCGCGACCAGCGCCCCGGCATCGGTCAGCTTGGAGCCGCGCGGGGAGCGCTCGACCAGGGCCACGCCGACCTGCTTCTCCATGCTGCGGATGCGGGCGCTGGCGGCTGGCTGGGTGATGCCGACCTCGCGTGCGGCCTGCCCCAGACTGCCGAGCCTGGCCACGGCGAGGAGCAGTTCGAGGGCGGAGAGGTCGGGGACCTGGTGCGACAACGGCATGGACAGACCTTAGCTTTCCGGTCGTTTCCGGACGCCGCCGGTAGGCCGTGTGCGTCGCCGGGCGTCGCGGTACGTCGCCCTCGCCGGGCGTCGCCGCTGCATGGCCCTCGCCGGGCGTCGCGGTACGTCGCCCTCGCCGGGCGTCGCCGCTGCATGGCCCTCGCCGGACGCCGCCGGTACGTTCCCTCGCTGGACGCCGCCGGTACGTTCCCTCCCCAGGCGTCCCCGGTACGTTCCCTCCCCGGGCGTCGCCGCTACATCGCCCTCCTCAGACGCCGTGGGTACGTCGCCCTCGCCGGGCCGGGGGTGCATCGACCTCACCCCCCCCACGTCGCCGGTACGTTCCCTCCGTCGCGCCAGAAGATTCAGCGCCCCCTGGCCGCCCGCAGCAGATGCAGGGCCGCCTCCGGCAGGGCGTGCCCCTTGGGCCAGACCGCGTGCAGCAGCCGGTGCAGCGGGACCGCCGGATCGACCTCGACCTCCACGAGCCGGCCCGCGTCCACGTCCTCGCGTACCGCGAGGGCGGAGAGCACGGCGGGCGCGACGCCCCGGGCGGCCGCACTGCGCAGGGGAGAGGTCGAGCCCAGTTCCAGGACGGGCACCGCCACCCCGTCGTACGGCCTGAGCGCCTTCTCCAGGGTCTCCCGGGTGCCGGAGCCCGACTCGCGCAACAGCAGCGGGGTATCGGCCAGTTCGGGCCCCGTCAGGGCCCTGCGGCGGCGGGTCCAGGGATGGTCGGGGGCCACGACGACGGCGAGCCGGTCCCGGCCCACGACCGAGCGGTGCAGATCGTCGGGCACGCGCGGGCACTCGACGAAGCCGAGGTGGCACTCGCCGCGGCGCAGCGCCTGGATGACGCCCCAGCTGTTGGTGACGGTCAGCCCGACATGCGCGTCCGGGGACTCGGCGCGCAGGGTGACGAGCCAGCCGGGCACGAGCTCCTCGGCGATGGTCAGGCTCGCGGCGACGGTCAGCTTGTTCTCCTGCCGGGAGCGCAGGGCGGCCGCCCCCTCGACCAGCGCGACGGCCTGTTCGAGGACCACCCGGGCCCAGTCGGTGACGACCGCGCCCGCCGGGGTGAGCCGGGAGCCCGAGGTGGAGCGGTCGAGGAGCTGCAGACTGAGGCGGCGCTCCAGGGTGCGGATGCGGGCGCTCGCGGAGGGCTGGCTGATGCGCAGCCGTGCGGCGGCCCGGCCCAGACTGCCGGTCTCCGCGACGGCGACCAGGAGCTCCAGGGCATGCAGATCGGGCAGCGGGCGCTGCGAGGTGTGCGCCGCCTCGCCGAAGCCGGAGGGTGCGCCGTCCCTGTCGGAGGAGGCCATAGAGGAGCTCGGGGTCATAGGTGAACTCTATGACCTGCGTACAAGTTCGCGTCTACCGGCCGGAACGCCCGCGGAGCACGCTGAGGATCATGGCCCTCACCGTGGAGCGCACCAGCCCACCCCCGCTCGCTCCGCCGCTTCCCCCGCCACCCCGCGGCGGCCGCCTCGCGGCATCGGTGCGGCACAATGCGCCCGGCCTCGCCCTCGCCGTCGCAGGAGTGCTGGCCGCCGAGGCCGTGCACGCCGCGCTGCCCGCGGTGCCGATGCTCACGGCGGCCGTGGTCCTCGGCATCGCGGCCGCGCATCTGCCCGGGGTCCATGCGGTCGTACGCGGACGGGGCCGGGCCGGGCTCTCGCTCGCGGGCAAGCGCCTGATGCGGGTCGGCATCGTGCTGCTCGGGCTGAAACTCGGCCTCGGCGATGTGGTGGGGCTCGGCTGGGCCACGATCCTCATGGTGTTCGGCGTGGTGCTCGCGACCTTCTTCGGCACCCAGTGGCTGGGCCGCAGGCTCGGCCTCACGGGCGACCAGCCGCTGCTCGTCGCCACCGGCTACTCGATCTGCGGGGCCTCGGCGATCGGGGCGGTGAGCGGGGTGCTCGGCAAGGACGAGAAGGACGAGCAGCACGCCTCCGACGTCGCCTCGTCCGTGGCCCTGGTCACCCTGTGCGGAACCCTCGCCATCGCCGTACTGCCGCTGCTGCAGCACGTGTTGGGCCTGGACCCGCTGCAGTTCGGGCGCTGGGTGGGGGCGAGCGTGCACGACGTGGGCCAGGTGGTGGCCACCGCCCAGTCGGCCGGGCCGACCGCCCTGACCGAGGCCGTGATGGTGAAACTGATCCGGGTGGCGATGCTGGCACCGCTGGTCGCCGGGGTGGCCATCAGCATCCGCCGACGCAAGGGCGGCGCGGTGACGACCGGCGGGCGACGGCCCGCCCTGGTGCCGCTGTTCGTCGTCGGCTTCCTGGCGATGGTGGCGCTGCGCAGCACCGGACTGCTGCCCGCCGGCGCACTGGACGCCGCCGACTTCGTACAGGAACTCCTGCTCGCCGCGGCCCTGTTCGGCCTCGGCACCGCGGTCCACCTGCCCACGCTGGCGCGTTCCGGGGCCAAGATGGCGCTGCTCGGCCTGGGGTCGTGGATCGTGGTCGCCTCGGCGAGCTATGCGGGTGTGCTGCTGACCACCTGATGCACAGCGGCCTCTGGGGCCGGGCGGATGCCCGGCCCCAGAGGCCGTGGGTGCTGCGAGGGGCAAGCCCCTCAGCCTGAGCCGCTCACGTGCTCAGCCGCCCAGTACCCGGAACATGAACTTCCGCTGGGTGCCCGAGGTGGGGTCGCCCGCGGTGGACACCGAGTCGACGCCCGGCTCCTGCTGTGCCGCCTTGGGGCCGACCTCGCCCTTGACGGTGATCGGCGGCAGGCTCATCCCCGGCTGCAGCGCGTCCGGGCCCGAACCCGCGTGCGTACAGGCGACGTTCTGGTCCTTGATGGAGCACTTCCAGCCGTCTCCCGTCGCGCTCACCGGTCCGACGCCCGCCGGCATGGTGAGTTCGGCCTTCACCTCGGCGGTGGTAGGTCCTGCCTTGGCCTCGTTCACCACGGTCGCGGTGAAGGCCGCCGCCTGACCGGCCACGACCGGACCCATGGGCCGGGTGTCCACGTTCAGCACCGGCAGCCTGCCGTCCGGGACGGGGCCCGAGGGGACGTCGACGTAGAACGACAGCTCCTGGCCGTCGCCCGGGTCGGTCGGCGTCGACACCCGGTTCACGCCGTACACCAGGCCCTTGGCGTCGGGGTCGATCTGCGCCTCGACCTTGATGGGCGGTGCGGTGCGGCCCGGCAGCAGGGTGTCCTCGCCGGTGCCGGGGCGGGTGCAGGTGACGTTCTGGTCGTCGACGGTGCAGTCCCAGCCGTCGCCGGAGGCGCTGGTCGGGTACACGCCGTTCGGATAGGTGGGGTTGACGGTGATCTTGCCGACGGTCGGTCCCGCCTGCGCGTCGTTGCGTACGACCTCGGTGAAGGTCGCCGCGTTGTTCGGCTCGACCGCGGTGACGGGCCGCGTCTCGACGGTCAGGACCGGCGGGCCCGACGGCGCGTCCGAGTTGGCGGGCAGGACGTCGTACGAATAGCTGCCGGCCTTCGACGGTACGCCGTTGACGCCGGCCTGACCGCTCGCGGACTGGTCGCCCTTCGCGTCCTTGGCCACATTGGCGCCGATCTCGATCGGCGGGTAGCTCAGTCCGGGCAGCAGCGCGTCGGAACCCGTGCCCGGATGCGTGCAGTTCACGGTCTGGCCGTCGACCCTGCAGGTCCAGCCCGTGCCCTTGGCGGCGAGGGGTGTGGTGCCCTTGGGGAAGGTGTACGTGGCCGTGACCGGTCCGGTCGTCGGTCCCGCGGACTTGGCGTTGGAGACGAGGCCGGTGAAGACGGCCGTCCGGCCGCCCTGCACCGCGCCGTTGGGCTGCAGGGCCGCGGTGATCTCGGCGGGCTTCGCCGCGGGGGTCGCGTAGTCGAAGGGGCCGGACTTGCTGTCGTCGCCCTTCTGACCGGGCGTGCTGGTCTCGGACTTGGTCTCGCCCCTGCCCTTGGCGTCGGGGGCGACGTCGGCCTGGATGGTGACCGGCGGTGCGGACTTGCCGGGCTGCAGGGCGTCGTCGCCGGTGCCGGGCCGCTTGCAGGTCACGGTCTGACCCTCGACCGCGCAGGTCCAGCCGTCGCCGGAGGCCGACTTGGGGGTGACGCCGTCGGGGAACGTCGTCTTCTGCGTGATCTCACCCGTGGTCGGACCGGCGCCCGGGGCGTCGCTGGTGGTCGCCGTGAACGCCGCCTGCTTGCCGGGCGTCACCGCGCCTTCCGGGGCGACCTTGGTGGTGGTCTGCGGGGGCGCCGCCGGGGCGGGCGCGATGTCGAAGGGGCTGGACTTGCTGTCCCCGCCCTGCTGACCGGGGGTGGCCGTCTCGGACTTGGCCTCGCCCCGGCCGCTCGCGTCGGGGGCGACATCGGTCTGGATGCTCACCGGCGGTGCGGACTTGCCGGGCTGCAGCGCGTCGTCGCCGGAACCGGGCCGCCTGCACGTCACCGTCTGACCGTCCACGGTGCACGTCCAGCCGCTGCCGGAGGCCGACTTGGGGACGACGCCCGCGGGGAACGTCGTGCTCTGCCTGATCTCGCCCGTGGTCGGGCCGGCCGTCGCGGCGTCACTGGTGGTGGCCGTGAACGTGGCCTCCTGGCCCGGCGTCACCGCACCGTCCGGCACCACCGCGGTGGACGTCTGCGGGGCCTTCGCCTTGGGCGGTGTGATGTCGAACGGGTTGGACCTGCCACCGCCACCGGTCTGGCCCGGGGTGCTGGTGTCGGTCTTCGCCTCGGCGGCGCCGCTCGCGTCCGCGGCGACGTCGGCCTGGATGGTGACCGGCGGTGCGGACTTGCCGGGCTGCAGGGCGTCGTCGCCGGTGCCGGGCCGCTTGCAGGTCACCGTCTGGCCGTCGACGGTGCACTTCCAGCCGTCGCCGGAGGCCGACTTGGGGGTGACGCCCTTGGGGAACGTCGTCTTCTGCGTGATCTCACCGTTGGACGCGACAGCCGTGACGGAGTCGCTGGTGGTCGCGGTGAACTTGGCCTCCTGGCCCGGCGTCACGGCACCGTCGGCGACCAGCGTGGTGGACAGGTCCGGACCGAGCGTCTCGACCTTGCCCTCGAAGACCTCGTGGATGTTGGTGTAGGCGCCCGTGCTCGCGGCGATGCCCAGCCGCAGCGTCGAGGGCATGGCGGGCTGCCCGGGAATCTTGTTGAGGTCCTTGGGCTCGATGACGGGGACGAAGCCCTTGCCGTCCTTGAAGTCCATGTCGACGCGCATCACGCCGGTGGGCGACACGTCGACCCGCACGGTGCGCTCGGCGTCCTTCCAGTCCTTGGACGTCGGGTCGCTGATGGTCTGGCCGGACTTCAGCGTGTTGGTGGAGACCCAGGCGTTCTTGGCCGCGGTCGCACCGCGCACGGTGACCGAGTTCGGCTGAGCCTCCGGGGGCCCGCCCTTGCCGCCCATGCCGTTCTTGGCGAAGTTGCCGAACTCGTCGAGCCCGACGCCCACATAGCCGCCCGGGACCCCCGAGTAGCCGAGGCCCGCGCCGGGAATGCCGGCGACCTTGGGCAGGGCTTCACTGCCGTCCAGGAGGAAGAGGCTGATGCCGTCGGCCGGGGAGGCCGGGGTGCTCGACCCGTACGAGGACACCCCGATCTGGAAGCGCAGCCCCTTGCCCGACGGGAAGGCGCCGCGGGTGAGGATGAAGCCGGTCTGCTGGCTCTCGGCGTCGGTGAGCCGCAGCGAGCCGTCGCCCGGCTTGTCCTCGGCCTTGCCGCCCTTGCATGCCTTGAGCGGACCCTGCTCGCCGGAGGCCGCGGTCAGACAGGCCCAGCCGGTCGGGTCGGTCGTCTGTCCCTTGGGGACGTCCCAGGAGCTGTACCACCGGTCGGGGTGGGCGAGCGCGGCGTTGCCGAAGGACTCCTCGCTGATCACGTCGTCCGCCACGGCGGTCTGCGGCGCCGCGAGGGACAGCCCGACGGTGGCCGCGGTGAGCGCCAGGCCGATCGGGACGCGGAGCCGGGGGCGTCGGCCCGGCCTCGGGGGATGTTGGCGTACGGATGTCGCCATGAGCATTTCTCCTAGACGATCGCCCCCCTGCATGGACCTTCGGATGTGGACGGGCCCACCGGTCCGGACGGACCTGTGGGCCCTCGGCTCTCCCTTGCCGGGTACGGCGTACGCGCGGCTCAGGGGGTGATGATCGTTGCGCTCACGACCTTGGCGTTGCCGCTGTCCAGCCCCTCCGGGGTGAGGCACTTGGCGGCGTTGCTCACGGTGACGCCGTCGTACGTCACGTGGATCGAGAACGTCGCACCCTCCAACGCGCCCTTGGCGAACCGGCCGGTCAGCGTCGCGTCGCCGGTGCTGGGCAGCGTCCAGCTGGGGATTTCCGCATAGCTGACCATCTTGTTGTCCCAGGTGATCTTCGCCTTCGACGGGCCGCTGAACCCGCTGAGACAGGAAGCGGTGGCGTCCTGCTCGTACTCGAGGGTGCCGCTCTTCATCGGCATGCCCACACCGGAACAGCCGGTGAGCGACCCGAAGCCCTTGGACTTGACCGGCTTCGAGGTGAGACCGACGCCGGGCGTGGCCGTCCAGGTGATGTCGCCGCCGGTGCAGGAGCCGTTGGCGGCGGGCATCGGCGGGTCGGCCGGAGCGGAGTCGGCGTGGGCCGCACCGGCGGCCGGGAGAGCGAGCGCGGCCGCGGCGAGGACCGCGGCGAACTTGGTGCTGGGGGACACGTTGATGGCCTTTCCGTAGCGCCCCTACGGGTGAGGGGCAGTCAGGCCCATTCACGCACCGTGATCAGTTGTTCGCATTCTGTGACGACTGTTCGACGGAATGTCGCGCTCCGTAACCGTGCCCCCGAGGTCGCGCCCACAAGTGCGTCCCTCCCTGAAGCTGCCTTCAGGATTCTTCAGGGAGGGTTCAGGTGCGTACGTGATCGTCATGGATGTCGGCAGCACCCGCCGGCGCCGAACGACGAACAGGAGCCCGCCATGCGCATCCGCCCCCGCACCACCACCCGCCGTCTCGTCACGGTCGGGGCCCTGGCCGGGGTACTCGCGCTGTCCGCCACCGCGTGCTCTTCCGGTACGGACGGCGGGGTGGACAAGCCCCGCGAGACGAACGCACCTGCCGCCGCAGACGGCGCCGCGGCGAAGCCGGCCGGCGGCACGGACGCGCCCACGGAGAAGGGTGGCCCCAAGACCTCGCGCGGCACGGCCACCGCCACCGCCGAGAAGTCGGTGTCCGGCGGCAAGGTCACCGACGTGGAGCTCGACGACGGCGTGTGGAAGGTCGACGTGATGGCCTCCGAGCCGCGCGTCCACAACATCTCCGTCGACGCCACCACCGGCGCACTGCTCAGCACCCGCGCCGACCGGATGCCCGACCGGGCCCGCTCGTACCTGAGGATCCCTCTCGCCAAGCTGGCCGCCGCCACCGTCGACCGGGACGACGCCGCGGGCGCGGCACTCAAGGCCGCAGGCTCCGGATTCGTCTCCGAACTGTCGATCCAGGGCACCGAGAGCCGCCCGCTGTGGCAGATCGAGGTCACCGACGGTGCGGTGCAGCACGAGATCGACGTCGACGCGAAGACCGGCAAGGTCGTCGCACACGAGAAGGACGGCGACTCCCACGCGTCGTACGACGAGATCCGAGAGCGTTCCGACAACTTCGGCAAGGACCACTACGACTGGTCGCAGCACGTGCCGCGCTGATCCTTCGTGCCGCCCGGCGCCCAATCAGCCCGTGCCGCGCTCCTCCTTCACCCCGCCAGGCATCAACCAGCCCGTCCGGCGTTTGAGGACACCGCCCGCAGGGCGGAAGGCGGCGCAGCCTTACGGGAAGGGGCGGGGAGGGGAAAATCCCGGCCGAAGGCCGAACGACGCCGGAGGTCCGGCCCATGGCCAGAAGTATGAGCCGAACAAACAGGCGGAATCGTTAGGATCTGCGCAATGAGCTGCATACGGAAGCCCCGATGAGCCGCATCCTGATCGTCGAGGACGAGGTCTCCCTCACCTCCGTACTGCGCCGCGGCTTCGAGGCCGAGGGCCTGCGCGTCGACATCGCGCACGACGGCAACGAAGGCCTCAGGCTCGCCCTCGAAGAGGACTACGACGCCATCGTCCTCGACGTGATGCTGCCCGGCCTCGACGGCCACCGGGTCTGCTCCATGGTCCGGGCGGCCGGCCTGTGGACCCCGATCCTGATGCTGACCGCCAAGGACAGCGAGTACGACGAGGCGGCCGGCCTCGACACCGGCGCTGACGACTACCTGACCAAGCCCTTCTCCTACCTCGTGCTCCAGGCCCGGCTGCGCGCCCTGCTGCGCCGGGGCCGCGCGGGCAGGCCCGAGCGCATCGAGCTCGGCGACCTCGTCCTGGAACCCGCACACAAGCGCTGTACCCGGCAGGGCGCCGAACTCGCCCTCACCGCCAAGGAGTTCGACCTCCTCGCGGTGCTCGCCCGCAACCCCGGCGTCACCGTCTCCAAGGGCACCCTCCTGGAGGAGGTCTGGGACCTTCCCGCCGACAGCGACCCCAACGTCGTCGAGGTCCACGTCAGCGCCCTGCGCCGCAAGATCGACCAGCCCTTCGCCGAGGGCGCGGACAAGCTGCTGCACACCTCGCGCGGCATGGGCTACCGCCTCGTACCGGCGAAGGCCGACGCCGCATGAGCGCGAATCTCCCACGCACTCCACGCACTCCACGCACCCCACGCACCCCGGGACTCCAGCGGCTCCCACGACTGCCCCGCTTCCCCCGTTCCTCGGTCCGCGTCAAGGCAACCGTGGGCGCCGTTGCCGTCGTCGCGGTAGCCCTGGTCGCCGCCGGTACGGCGCTGCTCGCCGTCACCCGGACCGGCCTGGCCGACTCCGCCGAGCACACCGCGCAGGCCCGGGCCGAGGCCGTCGCGAAGTCCGCGGCCGACGGGGACCTCGTGGCGCGGCTCGCCGTGCCCGACGGCGAGGACAGCCTGCTCCAGGTGGTCACGGACGACGGCCGGATCCTCGCGGCCAGCGAGAACCTGGCCGGCCGCGGACCGGTCGCCACCTTCGTGCCCTCGTCCGGCAGTTCGGCCGCGGCCCGCAGCGTGCGCATCGCCTCGGGCTCCGCCGAGCGCCCGTACCGCCTGGTCGCGGTGCGCACGACGGAGAACGGCCGGCCCGCCACGGTCTACGCGGGCACGTCCCTGGAGACCGCCGAGTACACCCAGCACCTCATCCTCAGCGCGATGCTGCCCGGCATCCCGCTGCTGCTCGCCCTGGTCGCCGCCGTGACGTGGCGCAACACCGCGCGCGCCCTGCGCCCCGTGGAGGCCATCCGCGCCGAGGTCGCCGAGATCACCGAACGCGACCTGGGGCGCCGCGTTCCCGTGCCCGCCTCGCGCGACGAGGTCGCCCGCCTGTCGACCACCATGAACGACACCTTGGACCGCCTCCAGGACTCCATGGACCGCCAGCGCCGCTTCGTCGCCGACGCCTCGCACGAGCTGCGCAATCCCATCGCCGCGCTGCGCGCCCACGTCGAGGTCGCCATCGCGCACCCCCAACTCCTGCACGGCGACGAGCTTCTCGACGATGTCGTACGCGTCCAGCAGCTGGCCGACGACCTGTTGCTGCTCGCGCGCCTGGACGCGGGCCAGTACCCCGACCACGTGCCGCTCGACCTGTCCGAGCTGGCCGCCGCGACCGTACGACGCCGTACCGGGGAGCGGGTGCCGGTCGCCCTCGACGCCCCGGGCGAGGTCCTGGTCCACGGCAGCCGCACCCAGCTCGCGCGGGTCCTCGACAACCTCCTGGACAACGCCCAGCGCCACGCCGCCTCGCGCGTCACCGTGACGGCGACCGCCGGGGGAGTCCTGGAAGTCCTCGACGACGGCTCCGGAGTCTGCGACGCAGACCGCGAGCGGATCTTCACCCGCTTCACCCGCCTCGACGAGTCCCGCAGCCGGGACGCCGGCGGCACGGGCCTCGGTCTGGCCATCGCCCGCGACATCGCCACGGCCCACGGCGGAACCCTCACCGCACCGGCGCCCGCGGACGGGCCCGGCGGCCGCTTCGTGCTCAGGCTGCCGACGGCCCGCTGACAGCCCGCGGCGGCGCTTCAGTCGAGTGCCGAGCGCCGAGTGCCGAGAGCCGGGCGCCGGGCAGGCGTCAGGACGCGGCTGCCTCGCCGCGCAGTTCGGCGGCGTACGGCCCGTCCCCGTGCACCTCGATCCGCCCCGCCTTGATGCCCTGCTCGACGCCGAGCACCCCGTCGCCCACCTCGCGGCACGTGTCGGCGTCGAGCACGAGGCGGGCGTCCGGCAGCGAGGCCGGCCCGTCGCCGTACGCCGGACCCTCGCCCCCGAGCCTTACGTGGAACACCCCCTCGTCCAGGACCACTTCGACGACGGCCGGGCTCCCGCTCGCCGGCAGGCGGCGCAGCAGCGGCAGGGCGAACCAGTGCGCCCGCACCGCGTCGGTGGGCCGCCGCTCGGCCAGTTCGGGTGCGCCCCACTCGGCGAGCGCGGTCAGTACGGGCAGCAACTCTGCGCCGCGCGCGGTGAGTTCGTACACCGTGACGGCCCCGGGCGGCGGCAGCTTGCGGCGCGTGGCGAGGCCGTGGCTCTCCATGTCCTTCAGCCGGCCGGCGAGGACGTCCGTGGAGACGCCGGGCAGATCGGCGTGCAGATCGGTGTAGCGGCGCGGTCCGGCCAGCAACTCCCGGACGATGAGCAGGGTCCAGCGGTCCCCGACCGCGTCGAGAGCGCGGGCCGAGGCGCAGTACTGGTCGTAGCTGCGACGGCGTGGCTGACGTGGTGACATGCGACGCAGTCTAGACAACGTGTTGGACTTTCCAAGCTCTCACTTGGTAAAACCAAGCAACACGGATCGAGGGAGGGCACGGCATGGAGTTCCGGCAGTCGAGCAAGCTCAGCGAGGTCTGCTACGAAATCCGGGGTCCGGTGATCGAGCAGGCCAACGCGCTGGAGGAGGCGGGGCACAGCGTGCTGCGCCTCAACACCGGAAACCCGGCACTGTTCGGCTTCGAGGCGCCCGAAGAGATCGTCCAGGACATGATCCGGATGCTCCCGCAGGCGCACGGCTACACCGACTCGCGCGGCGTCCTCTCCGCCCGCCGGGCCGTCGCCCAGCGCTACCAGGCCATCGGCCTGACCGACGTCACGGTGGACGACGTATTCCTCGGCAACGGCGTCTCCGAACTGGTCTCCATGGCCGTACAGGCACTCCTCGAGGACGGCGACGAAGTCCTCATCCCCGCCCCCGACTTCCCGCTCTGGACCGCCGTCACCACCCTCGCCGGCGGCAAGGCCGTGCACTACATCTGTGACGAGTCGGCCGACTGGTACCCGGACCTCGACGACATGGCGTCCAAGATCACGGACCGCACCAAGGCCCTGGTCATCATCAACCCCAACAACCCGACGGGCGCGGTCTACCCCAAGGAGATCATCGAGGGCATGCTCGACCTCGCCCGCCGCCACCAGCTGATGGTCTTCGCGGACGAGATCTACGACCAGATCCTGTACGACGACGCCGTGCACCACTCCGCCGCGGCCCTCGCCCCGGATCTGGTCGTCCTCACCTTCTGCGGTCTGTCCAAGACCTACCGGGTGGCGGGCTTCCGCTCCGGCTGGCTCGTGGTGACCGGACCCAAGCAGCACGCGAAGAGCTACCTGGAGGGGATGACGATGCTCGCCTCCATGCGGCTGTGCGCCAACGCCCCGGCGCAGTACGCCATCCAGGCCGCGCTCGGCGGCCGCCAGTCCATCAAGGACCTCACCGGACCGGGCGGCCGCCTCCTCGAACAGCGCGATCGCGCCTGGGAGAAGCTCAACGAGATCCCCGGCGTGTCCTGCGTGAAGCCGAAGGGCGCGCTCTACGCGTTCCCGCGCATCGACCCGAAGGTGCACCCGATCCACGACGACGAGAAGTTCGTCCTCGACCTGCTGCTCCGCGAGAAGATCCAGGTCGTCCAGGGCACCGGCTTCAACTGGCCCCGCCCCGACCACTTCCGCATCCTGACCCTGCCGCACGCCGACGACCTGGACGCTGCCATCAGCCGGATCGGGCGGTTCCTCAGCGGCTACCGGCAGTGAGTCGCCGGTAGGCGTCGTCGTCGCCCGCGCCACCGGCACGCCCCCCGCCCAGTGCCCGAACGGCTGGGGCGCGTCCACGTCATAGCGCGGTCCTGGCGTTCCCGTCAGGGACTCCTCGGCGCGCGGCCGCGGCGTGCAGCGTACGCAGGGCAAGCAGCAGCACCCCGATGTCGTCGAGGTACACCGGATCCGGAAGCAGATCCACCGGCGAGATCACATAGATCAGCGCTCCCCAGAAGGCGAGCTTGTTCTCCACCGGAATCCCGGCGTCCCTCAGCAGCCGCCGGGCCCGCACCAGCCGTACCAGAAGGACCAACGCGCAGCCCGCCAGGGCGATCAGCACCAAGGCGCCGACCAGCAGCAGAACCCAGGCCCAGCCATGCTCACTCAAGGGGTGCCTCCAAGGGGTGTTGCTTCCCGCCGTCACACACCGCGCGAGGGCGAGGCGAGGGCGATGACGACTGCGTACGGCGCGAGTACCCCAAGGATGCGCCTCGTCGCACGCCGCACGGCGCAGCCGACGCACCGAGGGGGAAGGGCGGTGTGGTGGGATACGCCGTATGAGTGACCGTCGTACGCAGTCCCGGCCCGGACCCGCCCCGGCACCGGGGGCGGCACCCCCTTTCGACCCCGAACTCGCCGTCGTACTGGCCGCGTTGGACCCGACGGCGAGGGAGCCGGTCACCCCGGCCAACCTCGCGGCCCGGCAGCAGCGGGACGCCACGAGCAGACCCAGGCCGACGGCCGAGGACCTGCGCGCCGACGGCCGCTTCGAGGTGACGGAGCTGTCCGTGCCCGGGCCGCCGGACGCACCGGACGTCACTCTGGTCCACGCACGCCCGGCCGGCGTCGACGGGCCGTTGCCGCTGCTGTACTACCTGCACGGCGGCGCGATGATCATGGGCAACGCGTGGTCCGTGCTCCCGCGGATCCTGCGCGAGTGGGTCCTCCCGCTGGAGCTGGCCGTCCTCTCGGTCGAGTACCGGCTGGCCCCGCAGGCGCAGTACCCCGCGCCGCTGGAGGACTGCTACGCCGGACTCGTCTGGGCGGCCGCGCACGCGGCCGAACTGGGCGTCGACCCGAACCGCATCATCATCGGCGGCAAGAGCGCCGGCGGCGGCCTCGCCGCGGCCCTCGCCCTGCTCGCCCGTGACCGGGGCGGCCCCCGGGCGCTGGGGCAACTGCTGCTCTGCCCCATGCTCGACGACCGGATGGCCACCCTCTCCAGCCACCAGATGTCGGGCCTCGGCATAGGGGACCTCACCTCCCACGAGACCGTGTGGAAGGCGGTCCTCGGCGAGCGCCACGGAGCCGCGGACCTGCCGCCCTACGCGGCCCCCGCCCGCGCCACGGACCTCTCCGAACTCCCGCCGGCATACGTCGAGGTCGGGTCGGCGGAGATGTTCCGCGACGAGGACGTGGCGTACGCGAACGCCATCTGGCAGGCCGGCGGCCAGGCCGAACTGCACGTCTGGCCCGGCGCCTACCACGGCTTCGACGGCATCGCGCCGAAGGCGTCCCTCAGCCAGGACGCACGCGAGGCCCGCACCCGCTGGCTCCGGCGGCTCCTCGCTCAATCCCGGGAGTAGCACGGGCTGTTGACGGGGCGTCAGTACCACACCGAGCCCGGCGGGCGTCACCGCCACACGAACATCTCCGTGCTCGGCCCGCGTTCGGAGAACCGTTCCGAAGGCGACGCCTCCCGCAGCAGCCGGCGCAGGTCCGCCTCGAAGGCGTCGCGTCGCGGGCCGAACAGATGCGGGGCCGAGAACGACATCGAGTACACCCCCGCGACGACGTCGTCACTCGTACGTTCCAGCACTTGCCCACCAGGAACGAGGAGGCGCTGCGGACCGCGAAAGCCGGCCCGCCCGTACACCTCGGCCTCACCGCCGGGCGTGCCCTGCACCAGCACTCCCCGGCCGGCACGCCGCACCGGCCCCAGATAGGTCCTGACCAGGTCGTCCATCGCCGCACCGGGCACCGGCGGATACGGCAGGCCCTCGACGCCCGGCTCCTCCTCCGTCGTCTTCACGTCGGAGATGTGCACCAGCGCCCCACCGGGCCGGAGCATGCCCCTGACGGTCGCGGCCACCGGATCGCGGTCCATCCAGTGGAAGGACTGGGCGAAGGTCGCGACGGTGAACGTCCCCAGATCCGCGGGCAGTTCCTCGGCCCGGGCCCGCACCCACCGCGCCTTCCCGCCCACCCCTTGCCGGGCGGCGTCGCGCCGGGCTTCGGCGATCATCCCCGGGTCCGGATCCACCCCGACGATCTCGCGGAACTCGTCCGCGAGGAGCAGCGCGACGGTCCCCGGCCCGCAGCCCACGTCCAGCAGGCGCCCCTGCCCGTCGAGTTCGAGGGCCTCGGCCAGCACGTCCGCGAGCCCGGGAGCGTAGGGAGTCCTCCCGCGCCGGTAGTAGCCGGCGCTGCCCTCGAACAGCGTCTCGTCCCACTCCCACCCGACCACCATGCACAGCCACCTCCTTCACCGGGATCCTCATTGTGGTGCAATCCATCCGTGACGGTGTCCACGACTGTGCCGAGCCTGCTCGCGGTGTTCGCCCACCCCGACGACGAGTCGTTGTCGGCGGGCGGAGTGCTGGCCCGGCACGCGGCCGCGGGCGCGCGTACGGCCGTCGTCACGGCGACCTGGGCCGAAAACACGGCGCGCGCAGGGGAGTTGGCGGACGCGCTGCGCATCCTCGGCGCCGGAGAGCCGCGCATGCTCGGCTACGCCGACGCGCGCGTGCCGGAGTCGGCCCCCGCCAGGGCGCGCTGGTGCGACGCGCCGCTCGATGAGGCGGTACGCAGGCTCGTGGCGCACCTGCGGGAGTTCCGTCCGGAGATCGTGGTCACGCACGACGCCTACGGCGGGCTGACCGCGCACCCGGACCATCTGCACACCCATCGGGTGACCCTGCTCGCCACCCAGGCGGCCGGGCTCGCGGGCCTCTACCCCGACGCGGGGGACCCCTGGCAGCCGAGTGCCCTGTACCTGGCCACGCACCCGCACTCGGCCGTGCCCGCACTGCGCGACGTGATCGGGGCGCGCAAGGCGGTGCACAGCGTGCCCGACGAGCGGGTCACGGCGACCGTCGACGTGCGGCCCTGGCTGGAGCGGAAGATCGCCGCGGTGCTCGCGCATCGCAGCGAGGTGGAGCGGGGAGCCCTGCCCGGGCTGATCGCGCAGATGCCGCCGTCGACCCGGGAGCAGCTGTTCGCCACCGAGTGGTACATCCGGCACGCGCTGGCCCCCGCGTCGCCGGGCCAGGCGGAACTCACCGCCTGACCGGCGTCCGCGTACCGGAGTGTCCGCGTACTGAACCGACCGCGTACCGGCGCACGATCAGGACACGTCAGGACACGTCAGGACACGGAGGTCCCGAGCGCCTCGGCGAGCCGCAGATGGGTGGCCGCCTCGGCGTCCCGGCCCTGGCGCTCCAGGGTGCGGCCGAGCATCAGCTGCGCGTATCCCTCGACGGGGTCGTGGCTGATCACGGTCCGCAACTCGGTCTCGGCGCGCGTCAGTTGGGCCGAGTGGTAGTACGCGCGGGCGAGCAGCAGTCGCGGTCCGACCTGCTCGGGCACCTCGTCGACGAGGTGGGCGAGCACCCGCCCGGCGGCGGTGAAGTCCTTCGCCTCGAAGAAGAGCCGGGCGCGCTCCCAGCGCTCGGCCGCGCTGCCATGGGTGTAGTACGTGTCCGTCACGGGTGGCCTCCTTTGCGGGGCTCAACCCGGATACGCGGCGGAATATTCCGGTACGTATCCGGGGCTGGCGCGTGTCCGCAGGGGCGCGCTGACCCGGATGGGCGCGGACCAGGTGCGGGAGCCGTCGGGCGACGGCGAGTCTGAGACTCCGCCGCCTCACCCCTCTCACCACGGGAGCTGGACATGCCCAGGCAATCGGCCTTCCGCCGGCGCCGCCCGCTGCGTCGGGCCGCCCTCACCTTGATGGCCGCCTGTGTGCTGGCCGGCTCTGCGACCTTGGACGCTGCCGCGGCCGACGACAGCGCAGGCGCCCCGGCCGCTGCCGCGGCCGACGACAGTGCACCGGCCGCCGACCCCGTGCCGGCCGCGCGGAAACTGGCCACGCCGTTCCTCCGCGGGGTCAACGACTGGAGCTGCAAACCCAGCGCCCGCCACCCGCGCCCCCTCGTCCTGGTCCACGGGACCCTCTCCCTGCGCCATGAATTCGTCCTGACGGCACCCACGTACAAGAAGGCGGGCTACTGCGTCTTCGCCCTCGACTACGGCCGGGAGCCGCTGACGGGCCTGCTCGTCGGCGGCACCGCGTCGATGGCCAAGTCGGCCAAGGAGCTGGCCGTCTTCGTCGACGGCGTGCTGGCCGCCACCGGCACCCGCAAGGTCGACATCGTCGGGTACTCGCAGGGCGGCGTGCTGCCGCGCCAGTACCTGAAGTTCGAGGGCGGCGCCGCCAAGGTGCAGACCTTCGTCGGGATCTCGCCGCCCAACCACGGCGGCCGGGTGGCGTTCCTCGACGACCTGCTCGCCGAACAGCCCGGGTTCGAGGCCTTCTTGAAGGCGTTCCTCGATCCGCTGGGCAAGCTCGGCGACGAGCTGCCGCTGCCGTGCCACGCGTGCACCGATCAGGTCCAGGGCTCCGCGTTCCTGCGCAAGCTCAACGCGGGCGGTGACACCGTCCCCGGTGTGGCGTACACGGTCATCCTGTCCAAGCGCGACGCCGTCCTCGGCCGCTATCAGGACCACTACCTGAAGGCGGCCAACGCCAAGAACATCCTGCTCTCCGACGTCTGCCCGCTGCGCATGCCCTCGCACCTCGGCATGGCGCACGACCAGGTGGCCGCCCAGCTGGCGCTCAACGCCCTCGACCCGGCCCACCCGGTGAAGCCGACGTGCTGACGCTTTCCTGCCCTTCGTCGTAACCGTCGGTGGTCCGGTCCTGCCGACCGAACCGCCGCCGGTACGCCGACGGGCTCAGCCCCGTCTCGCGGCGCATCAGGGCACGCAGATTGGCGGCGGTGCCCAGACCACTGCGCCGTGCGACCACGTCGAGGCGTGACTCGCCCCGCTCGATCAACCGGCAGGCGACGGTGAGGCGTTCCTGGGTGAGCCACGCCAGCGGTGTCGTGCCCAGCTGGGCACGGAAGCGGCGGTGCAGCGTGGCGGGGCTGACCGCGGCGTGTGCCGCCAGGCCGGTCACCGTCAGCGGTGCGTCGAGGCGTTCCTGGGCCCAGGCCAGGACGGGTGCGAGGGACTCGTCGGGGGTCTCGGGCAGGGGGCGCTCGATGAACTGCCGCTGCCCGCCGCCGCGGTGCGCGGCGAACACCAGCCGTCGGCTCACGGAGTTGGCGATTTCCGCGCCGTGGTCGCGGCGCACGAGGTGCAGGCCGAGGTCGAGCGCGGCCGCGCTGCCCGCGGCGGTGAGGATGTCCCCGTCGTCGACGAACAGCACGTCCTCCTCCAGCCGGACCGCGGGAAAGCGGGCCCGGAAGTCGTCCGCCCACTGCCAGTGCGCGGTGGCGCGGCGCCCGTCGAGGACCCCGGCCTCGGCGAGCGTGAAGGCACCGCTGCAGAAGCCGACGAGCCGCGCGCCGCGCGCATGGGCCCGCCGGACGGCATCGAGCACCGCGGGGCGGCGCGGCACGTCGACGTCCGGGCGATTGGGCACGATCAAGGTGTCGGCGCGGTCGGCCACTTCCAGGCCCGCGACCCCGGTGAGGGTGAAGAAGCCGTCCCGCATGAGGGTCCTCGGCGCGGGCGAGCACAGCCGGAAGTCGTACAGATCGCGGCCGATCTCGGGCCTGCGCAGCCCGAACACCTCGGTCGCACAGCCGAGTTCGAAGGGGTTCGAGTTCTCGTCGACGATCACGGCCACCCGGTGCGGACCCGCCGCCTGAACGTGCGAGGAATCTTGCGCCATGTGCAATTCATAGCACTCACGCGAACCGGGCCCGACCGGCAAGACTTCCCGCATGAGCACCGAACCCGGCATCGAGTCCGGCACCACACACGGCACCACACACGGCACCGAACCCATCAGTCTCACCACGGCCCTGGCCACCTTCGACGCGCTGTGGAGCCCGCGCATCGTCACCCGCGTCAACGACTACGACGTACGCATCGCCAAGGTCGAGGGCGAGCACGTGTGGCACGTCCACGCGGACACCGACGAGTTCTTCCTGGTGCTCGAGGGCGAGTTGCACATCCACCTGCGCGAGCAGGCGGGGGAGCGCACGGTCGTGCTGTCCAAGGGCGCGGTCTTCACCGTCCCGCGGGGCACCGAGCACAAGCCGTACGCACCCACCGCCGCCTCGATCCTGATGCTCGAGCCCGCCGGGACGTCGACGGTCGGCGACCGCCACGACGACATCCCCGAGCACGTCGACGCGACGACCGGACACGCACTCGGCTCCTGAGCCTGCGTTGCCCGCCCACTGCACAGCGCCCCGCCACCGCCTCACCACATGACGCGACGCCTGCGCCGGCGGGCACGCCGCAGGAAGGCCAGGAGCACCGCGCCGCCGAGCAGACCCAGGATCAGGGGCACCCGGCCGGCCACGGCCGCACCTTCGTCCTGCGCGGCCGAGGTCACGCTCGCGTCCTCCCCGGCATCGGGATGCTTCCCGTCGACCACGGGATCCTCGCCCGCCGCCCGGCCGGGCGCACCGGCCGCGGGGCGTGGCTTCTGCGGCCCGGGTGCCGCCACGGGCGCGCCGTCGGCGCCGCAGCCGCTGAATCCCGCGCCCGGGTAGGGACGTACGCACACGGCGGTCCCCGACCGGGGCACGTCGGTGTTGTCGGACGGGGGTACCAGGACGGTCGAGCGCACCGTCATGCGCTCTTCGCCCGCGAGGTCCGCGGACCACACCAGCCACTCCTGGTCGAGGGTGGCATCGGGTTCGTAGTGCAGGGTCTCGGTGCCGCCGGCGAGCATCTGGACGATCTCGGCCTCCGGAAAGCGCTGGCCGGTGCGGTTGCGGACCGTGACTTCGTACGTCACCTGCTCGGGCGCGCCCTTGACCGCGGCCCGCGTATCGGTGCTCCTCGGGCGCACCGTCACCGCGAAGGCGTCCTGGATCGGGCCCGTCGGCAGCCGCTGCGGCCGCGGCCTCGCGCTGTCGTCCGCGCCGTGCCCGTGGGGGTCGCCGGGATCGTCGGCATGCGGGCCGGAGACCGCCCAGGCCTGGCCGGTGGGCAGGGGTGCGGCACCGATCAGCGCGGCTGCCAACAGGCCCGTCGTCAGACGGCGGCGGACGGAACGAGGACGCGTCCTCGGCGTTTTCGGCGTGCCCATGGGCTGCCCCTCTCGTACGCGAGGGCGGATACCGAGGGCGTCATGGCATGCCTGCGCCCGCGGCCCGGCCCGATCCCGGCCCGGACCCGCGCGGTGTGCTTGTAGCACTACCGCCCCGGATGGGCCGCACCACGGCGCCACGCTCCGCCACCGCTGCAGCGCCACCGGGATGGCCTCGCCCGGCGACCGATTCGGGCCGGGCGAGGCCCCCCGCGGCGTGCGACCGGCGGCTGGGCTCAGCGCGGGCGGTCCCCGGCGATCGCCACCCGCTCGGCGACCCGGCGGTGCGGGAAGTAGTCGTCGACCGCGTAGTGCTGCGTCGCGCGGTTGTCCCAGAAGGCGACGTCCCCCGCCTGCCAGCGGAACCGCACCTGGTACTCCGGCACCTGGGCCTGGCGCACCAGGTGGCCGAGCAGCCGGTCGCTCTCGGCGCGGTCCATGCCCACGATGCGGGTGGTGAACGACGTGTTCACGAAGAGCATCCGACGGCCGGTCTCCGGGTGCCTGCGCACCACGGGATGGGTGACCGGCGGGAACTCGCCTTGCAGCGGCAGCAGTTGCTCGGGCCGGTAGAAGCGCGCGAAGCCGGGGATGAAGTCGTGCACGGCCTGCGCCCCGTCGATGCGGTCCTTCACCTCCTGCGTGAGGTTGTCGTACGCGGCCGCCATGTCGGCCCACAGGGTGTCACCGCCGACGGGCGGCACCTCGCGCAGCTGCAACACCGCGCCAAGGGCCGGGCGTTCACGGAAGGTGACGTCGGCGTGCCAGACGTTCTCGAAGGTCGCAGTGGCGTCGGCGCCCTTGTCGAAGCGGACCACGTCGTCGGCCGAGCCCCGCGCGAGCAGCGGATTGGTCTCCAACTCGCCCCAGTTCAGGGCGAAGGCGCGCTGCTGGTCGGAGGTGATCCGGGCGCCGCGGAAGAACAGCACCTTCCATTCGATCAGCGCCCGGTTCAGGTCCTCGCGCAGCGCGGGGGACAGTGGCCGGGACAGGTCGACGCCCCGGATCTCGGCGCCTATCAGACGCCCCTGAGGAACGAGCTCGAAGTGCTCGTACGGCCGCTCGTCCCATCCCTCCGGCACGCGCCGCAGCACCCGGCGCCCTTCGAACAGGCCGTCCGCGGGGACACGGGCCTCGCGCAGGGAAGAGGTGGTGGCGGCAGTGGGGGAGGGGGAGGGCGTGGTGAACACCATGGTGATCCTTGGAAGTCGAGCCGGCGGGGGCCGTGCGCGGAGCATCGCGGGAGGCGACGGAACTCCTGGAACATCGCGGGAGAAGCGACGGACTCCGGGCAGCTAACGGCCCGAGCGCTCGCACCCGCGCCGCCACGGGACACAGAAGGTCCCCAGGGCGGAGGTCGGGTGCGGGCTCATGGGCCCATTGTGGATTCCGGCGGCGACCTCGGTCAATCGACAGCCGATGGACAGCCGGTCGACGGCTTCGGGGCACCACGATTCCGGCGCCCGCGTGCGGTAGGGTCCCCAACCAATTGACGCTATTTGTCCATTGTTGGGCGAAATTGAAGGCGAGCAGAGCCACCCGTGACCAAGGACGACCTCGACGCCGCCCCCGCAGCACCGGACCCGACGGACGCCGGTCCCGTCATGGACGCCGGCGACGCCGGCTACAGCAAGACCCTCCAACCCCGCCACATCAGCATGATCGCCATCGGCGGCGCGATCGGCACCGGACTCTTCCTCGGCGCGGGCGGAAACCTCGCCAAGGCCGGCCCCGGCCTTGCCGTCGCGTACGCGGTCTGCGGGGTGTTCGCGTTCTTCGTGGTCCGGGCGCTGGGCGAACTCGTCGTCCACCGCCCCTCCTCCGGCGCCTTCGTGAGCTATGCCCGCGAATTCCTCGGCGAGAAGGGCGCGTACGTCGCCGGCTGGATGTACTTCCTCAACTGGGCGACCAGCGGCATGGCCGACATCACCGCGATCGCGCTCTACGTGCACTACTGGTCGATGTTCACGTCGATCCCGCAGTGGGCCCTCGCCCTCGTCGCCCTGACGATCGTGCTCGGCATCAACCTCATCTCGGTCAAGACCTTCGGCGAGATGGAGTTCTGGTTCGCCATCGTCAAGGTCGTCGCGATCGTCTCCTTCCTGCTGATCGGCATCTGGGTCCTCGCCAGCGGCCGCGAGGTCGGCGGCGAGGTCCCGGGCCTGCACATGCTCACCGAGCACGGCGGGATCTTCCCGCTCGGACTGCTGCCGGTCGTCCTGGTCTCGCAGACCGTGGTCTTCGCGTACGCGTCCATCGAGATGGTCGGCGTCACCGCGGGCGAGACCGCCGAACCCCACAAGGTCGTCCCGAAGGCCGTCAACTCCATCATGTGGCGGGTCGCGATCTTCTACGTCGGGTCCGTCGTGATGCTGACCCTGCTGCTGCCCTGGACCGCGTACTCGAGCAGCCAGAGCCCCTTCGTGACGGTCCTGTCCGGCCTCGGCGTGCCCGCCGCGGGCGGCGTGATGAACCTGGTGGTCCTCACCGCCGCCATGTCCAGCCTCAACTCCGGCCTCTACACCACCGGCCGGATCCTGCGCTCGATGGCCGCCGCCGGCTCGGCGCCCGGCTTCACCTCAAAGATGAGCCGCAGCCACGTCCCGTACGGCGGCATCCTCATGACATCGAGCGTCATCCTGCTCGGCGTCGGCCTCAACGCCTGGCTGCCCGACGACGCGTTCGGCATCGTCATCAACATCGCGGCCCTCGGCGTCATCAGCACCTGGGTCATGATCATGCTCTGCCATCTGGCGTTCGTCCGCCGCACCCGGCAAGGCCTTGCCGAACGCCCCGCCTTCAGGCTCTGGGCCTCGCCCTGGGTCGAGCTGGCGACGATCGCGTTCCTGCTCGGCATCATCGTGATGATGTGGTTCGACACGGACGGCCCGGGCCGGAACACGGTCCTGCTGCTCATCCCGATCGCGGGCGCCCTGGCGCTCGGCTGGTTCGTCGTCCGGGACCGGGTCAAGGACCCGCTGCGGCAGGCTCCTTGACCCTGTCCCGGTCCCGGAGAGTGACCTGGGCCCGGAGAAGGCCCCGGCCCCGGAGAGGACGCGGTCGGTTCAGCGACGGTGCATGGTCTGCAGCGCCTCGACGAGGACCTGCGGGTCGTGGCCGCCCTTGTAGACGGGCGGGGGCTGCCGGTCCAGGCCGAGCAGCCCCGCGACGGCGGTCCAGGCGGTGCGGACCGAGTACTCGACCGTGAAGACCACGTCGTCCGGAACCTCGGCGTACTGCCCGATGAAGGCGAGGTTGGTGGACCCCTCCGGCACGACCTGCGGCCGGTCGCCCGCGCTGCGCACGAGGAACTGACTGGTGATGTACGGCATCAGGGCCGGGATCACGATCGAGTGGTCCAGGATCTCGGGACCCTCCTCGAACCGCAGATGCTGCAGCACCTCGTCGAGGATCTCCCGGCCGGTGCACTCACGCATCGGCTTCCTGACGAAGTCGCCCTCCTTGTCCGGGAAGAGGGCGTATCCCCACCACACGTACGTGTCCGAGGGCTGCTCGTGGAAGTGCGGCTGGTGGTTGAGGACGATGGTCAGCAGCCAGCCCGAGTCCTTGAAGGTGATCAGCCCGCCCTTGCCGGCCTCGCTGCCGCTGAACTTCTCCATCAGCTCGAAGAAGGTGGGGTCCTTCGTCGTCACGGTGAAGGACTCCCAGGTGGAGTCCTCGATCGAGGAGTTGAAGACGGACGGATCGCCGAGGCCGGGACGCTTGGCCGCCAGGGTCTCCCACAGCTCCCAGGAGCCGCCGGCGCCCGAGGCGTCCAGGGCGGGAGCGGCACCGGTGGAGCCGACGGTCGAGTTCGCCGTCATCGAACCGTTGGTGACGAGCACCAGGTCGTCGGGGCCGAGCGGGATCTCCTCCGTGGTGCCGCCCCGGGTCCAGGTGAGGGCCTCGACCGTGAGGGCGTCACCCTCGGCCAGACGCAAGTCCGTGACGGTGGTGCCGAGTTGGACGCTCACGCCCTGATCGTCGAGCCACTTCATCAGCGGCCGCACGATCGAGTCGTACTGGTTGAAACGGGTGCGGTAGATCCCCGACATGGAGTCGAAGGTCTCGAAGAGATGGATGAACCTGTTGAGGTAGCGCCGGAACTCGATCGCGCTGTGCCACGGCTCGAAGGCGAAGGTGGTGCACCACATCCACCAGAAGTTCGTACGGAAGAAGTCCTGGTGGAAGCAGTCGACGATGCGCCTGCCGTCAAGGAGTCGCTCGGGGGTGCCCACGCACTTGACCAGCTCGAGGCGGTCGCGTTCGGAGAAGCCCATGGAGTGCGCGTCCACCACCTTGCCCGCGGCGTCGACGAGCCGGGCGTGGTCGTCCCAGGCGAAGTCCTCGTGGAAGGCGAAGGTGTCCTCGGTGACCGACTTCGACGGGTCGTCCAGCGAAGGGATCGAGCCGAGCAGGTCATAGGTGCACTCGAAGTGGATCTCGAACATCCGGCCGCCGCGCATCGTGTAGCCGGTCTCGGGCGATCCGGACGCGTCGAGACTGCCGCCCTCGCGGTCCTGTTCCTCCAGGATCACGATGTCCGAGCCCGCGAAGCCACCCTCGCGGATCAGGAACGCCGCAGCAGACAGCGACGCGATGCCGCTTCCCACCAGATAGGCCTTCGCCATCAGTCTTCCCTTCCCAGGTACTACGTGCAGGCCCCCGGCCCGGCGCACGGGTTTCCTCGCCATCAGGGGGTCGGTCCTCCCAGACTCACCCCTCGGCGGGAGTGGCGCAGCAGGGCCGGTCCGAACGCGGGTCCGTCCGGGTGCATCGGGCGATGAGCGCAAGGTGTGGGGCCGTGTCCGTGAGCGGTTTCGGCACCGGCGACAATCGACCGATGTCCGCCATCGAACGCCCCATGCCACCGCTGAACGCCGACGAACGCACCACGCTGGAGAGCTGGCTCGACTTCCACCGCACCACCCTCGCCATGAAGTGCGCGGGCCTGGACGACGAGCAGGCCGCCACCGCGGCGGTCCCGCCGTCCGGGTTCACCCTGACCGGCCTCGTACAGCACATGGCGGAAGTGGAGCGGAACTGGTTCCGCCGGGTCCTCGCCGGCGAACAGGCCCCGCCCATCCACGACCCGGCGGCCGACCCGGACGGCCCCGACGGCGGCTTCGAACTCGCCGCGGACGCCACCTTGCGCGGGGCCCTCGCCACCTGGCGCACGGAGATCGCCGATGCCCGTAAGGCCTGCGCGGACCGCGCCCTGACCGACACCGGCCGCTTCATGGGACAGGACGTCAGCCTCCGCTGGATCTACGTCCACATGATCGAGGAGTACGCCCGCCACAACGGCCACGCAGACCTGCTCAGGGAACGCGTCGACGGCGCGACGGGCGTCTAGCGGCACCCGGCCGGATCCATACGCGGACCCGTCCCGTCTCCGGATTCGCCCCGCAAATAACGTGACCCAGCCGTAGCATCGGACCGTCACCGGTCCAGGGGAAGGTGCACCAGATGAAGCAAGGTGAGGACGTGCCCGGCTACCGGGCGGCGTCGGTGCGGCAGTTGGCCGAGGCCGTGCAGCGGGTCGCGCCGCGCGACCAGACCGCGTGGGAGGCGCGGGCCCCGATCGCCGGAGCGGGCGGGCTGCCGGTGAAGGTGTCGCCGGTGCGGGCCCGGCAGCTGTGGATGGTGGTCGGGATGTGGGACCGGGCGCTGCACCGGGAGGAGATGCCCGGCCGGGCGCGGCGTGCGGCGTCCGCGCTGTTCACCCGGGCGGCGCTGCAGGCGTTCTGGGAGCTCGCGCAGGCGGGGGAGTTGCGTGCGCTGACGCCGGGGCGGGGCACGGCTCCGGAGCTGCCGCCGGCCACCTTGCGGATCGTGCGGGACTGCCTGGGAATCATGGCCGGCCTGGTGGTGCCGAAGGGCCGGCCCGTCCCGCTGCCTTCCGTGCAGCAGCCGGAGCCGAAGACGACCGTGCGGCCCGAGTCGCTGGGGACGATTTACGCGCGCCTCGCGGACATGGCCGCGACCGGCCCGCTGGAGCGCGACGGGACGGCGCTCTCGTACGAGGACCGGACGCGCCTGCTGGCCATGGTGTCCCTCGCCCTCGACGCGGCACCGCGCTCCGGCGAGCTCGCGGCGCTGCGGCTCGCCGATCTGGCGGCGGGGGAGCGGGCGGTGGGCCTGCGGCGCAGGCAGCAGAAGGCGCCGCCGAACCGTGCGGAGGAAATAGCGGCACTGGCCGAGGTGGACCCCTCCTCGGTACGCGCCGTGCTGTGGGGCCGCCGGAACCAGGTCTCCGAGGCCACCTTCCAGCGGATCGTCGCGGCCCACGACCAGTTGGAGCCCCTGCCGGAGATCGAGTGGTACGCGCTGCGGCAAGGCACCCGCGTGGCCGTACGACGCTGGCTGGAGGTCCGCCGAACCCTCGTGGAACCGCTGACCGGAGGCCGCTCCGCGCTGTGGGTGACGCTGGTGCCGACGAAGGCGGGGCCGCCCGGCATCACCCTGCGCCCACAAGGCCTGACGCAGGCCTTCGCCCGGGGGATAACGGCCCTGAACTGGCTGATGGCAGGCCAGTACGGATGGGAGCCGATGCCGATCAGGATGGAGCAGCTGCGCCGCGCGGTAGAGGTGACACCCCTCGCCCCCAACGCGCCCGGTAAATAACGTGACCCTTGCGCGCGGTCTGCTCCGCAGACTCACCGCGCCGTCGCTACGCGACGGAAGCAGCAGGTATCGCCGCTTCGCGGCGCACAGCCCTGGAGCGCTCCGCACTCCCGGCGTTGGAACGCTCCGCGTTCCCGAACCGAAGCGCTCCGCGCTTCGACCCCATGGGCTCGTCCCCATCCCCTGGGCATTCCCCATGGGTTCGAACCGATACGGCTGAGCCCCCTCCACGCACGGCTGATCCCACCCCCTCTCGGCCCACTCCTGGTATTTGGGATCGGGAAGACGGGCGTACCGGCACCCCCGCACGAGGCGAGGGCGCGCACACCTCGCCCCTGCGGGATGCGCGGAGCGAGGACGCCGGAGCCGGGCACGCGGAAGCGGCCACCTCCGACACCTCGGGCGATGACCGCTCGCTGCGACCGAAGGCCGATCAATCCTCGTCAGAGGCCTGCAGCAAATAGATGAGCTTCTCGCGGTTCTCGGCGGACATGTACCTGCGCAGCTGCTGATCGAACCAGAGGGGGTCGCTCCAGAACGCCGCGGGAATGACCTCGCCCGGGGGAGTGGTCGAGGCGTCGGCGGGCTTTACCGCGGTAAAGCTCTGCGAGGGGCGGGGGGCCGGATCGGACCGCTTCGGCCTCGGCCTGGACCTGGGTTCGGCCTTGTCCTCGGCACGCCGGACGACCTTGGCACGCCACGCCTCGACCTGCTGCTCCTGCGGGACCTTCACCAGCGAACGGGTCTCCCGTACCGGGAGTTCGCCGGCGGCGACCAGGGCCTGCAGCTCGGGCGCCAGGTCGAGGAGGTACATCTGCTGGGTGACCCAGCCGGCGGACTTCTCGTAGTGCTCGGCGACCTTGGCCTTGCCGCCGAGCTGTTCCACCATCGTCCTGATGCCGAAGGCCCGCTCGACCGGATTGAGGTCCTCGCGGTCGTTGTTCTCCGAGAGCACCGCGTCCAGGAAATCGGCCCTGGAGCGGGCCACCTCGTCGTCGACGACCACTTCGAGCGTGGACAGTTCGGCAGCCAGCGAACCTCGGTAGCGGCGCTCGCCGTTGGCGATGACGTACTGGGCGCTGCCGAGGTGCTCCCGCTCGTCCGGCCACAGTGCGAGGTACGCCTCGCGGGTGACGGCGACCGCGGGCTGCAGTTGCTTCTTCTTCAGCTTGAGGCCGAACTCGCGCAGGTCGTCCTCGGTGCCGAAGGCGCGGCGCGGGTTGAAGCGGGTCGGCACCAGGTGCGTCAGCGGCAGCGTACGCAGCCGGCTGTCCGGGGCCGCGGCCGTGGGCGCGCCGGTGGTGGCCGCCATCGCCTGGCGGCGCGCGCTGACCCCGCCGCGGGTCGCGCCGAAGGAGGCACCGGTGCCCAGCTGGTCGGCAACGCGCTTGCCGCTCATGCCAGTTCCCTTGCCAGCGCGCGCATGGTGACGGCCTGTTCGCCGCGCGGGGCGAACGAAAGCAGTGGCTGCTTGAGGCGGACGGCCTTGCGCTGGTCCGTGAGATCGCCGATGACGGCGACGACCCGTGGGTCCTTGATGCCGATCCACGCGTCGAGCGAGGAGGTGGCGATGAAGCCGCGCCGCGGGTCGTAGAGGTTGACGACGATGCCGAGATAGTCGATCTCCACGCCCATGTCGTCGCGGAGGTCCTCGATCTGGGAGACGAGGAGGTCGTACGCGTCGGCGCTGCTGTCCTCGGCCTGCACCACGATGAGGGGGCCCGAGCTGCCGGGATCCTCGTCCTCGCGCCGCCGGCCGTAGTAGAGGGCGGTGTCCATGCTGAGGCCGAGGCTGGGCGGGCAGTCCACGATGATCTCGTCGTAGCGGTGCTCGAGCGGCGTCAGCGCGCGTTCGAGTGCGGCCTCCCTGAAGCGGACCTTGGACAGGGCCACGTCGAGGAGGAAGCCGTCCTGGCAGCCGGGCAGCAGGTCGAGGCGGCCGCCGAACCGGTCGTCGTCGATGGGTACGACGAGGCCGGCTATGTCGCCCCTGGCCTCGCCCGTCATGAACTTGCTGAGGCTCTCGGTCGCCGGATCCATGGGGATCTCCTGGCGGCCGAGCTGCTTGGTGAGGTGGCGCTGCGGGTCGAAGTCGACGAGGAGGGTGCGGCGGCCCGGGCCCGGCAGGTCCTCCACGTCGAGCGGCGCGTCGGCCTGATCGGCGGTCGCGTCGTCCGCGATCCGGTCGGCGAAGTGCCGGGACATGCGGACGGGATGCAGGGTGCCGGGGTCCTCGGAGAAGGCCTCGCCGAGCCCGGCGGTCACCGCGGTCTTGCCGACGCCGCCCTTCTGGTTGCACACGATGCGCCGGCGCGGGTGCGTGGGGCGTACCCGGGTGGGCGGCGGGTTCTTCTCCAGCCATAACTGGACCGCCTGGGCGAGGCCTTGGGTGAGGGAGAGGCGTCGGTCGCCGGAGACCTGCCGGAAGGTGTCCCACTGCCCGCGGGGGAGGAACGTGGCGAAGGTGTCGGCACCGGAGGTGTCGACGGCGGTGCGGGCGGAAGCGAGCGCCAGCCACGCGGCAACGCCCTGTTCGACGGCCGCCTGGATCTCGATGCCGTGCTGTGCCGCCCGGACCTTGAGGTCCTGCCTGAGCCATCCGGGGAGTTTGGATACGACTTTTTCTCGATCGCCAGAAGTGGCTGATGAACTCATGTGGGCACTTTACTAACGCAGTTGACCCATGAGTTGGCGCAATGTGTTGGATATCTGTCGAGCTTGGATCGATGGCTGGATCGATGAATCGATGACTGGCCGTCAGGCGGCGAAGCCCACATTGGTGACGTACTCGTACTGCCCCCACTGCGATCCCAGGTCGACGATCTGGTCGATCCAGGCGGTGTCCAGGGCCTGCGGGTCGTCGGCGGACCAGGCCGTGACGATGCGGTCCCACTGACGGATGTTGAGGCTGCGGTACTCCAGGACGCGCTGGAAGCGGCGGTCGACCTGGGACTGGTTGAGCGGGTGGATCTCGACCCGGGTGCCGCCCCGGGCGTTGAGGCGGCCCAGGAGGTAGCGGGCCACGTTCTTGCGGCGGACCGCGGTGTAGGCCTGCGCGATGCGCTCGAGGTTGGCCCTGGACGGGCTGCGGGTGCCGGCGAGCCACGCCTTCACGGTGCGGTCGGTGGCGGTCAGGCCCGCCGTGCGGGCCTCGCCGCGGGCGTGGGCGGACTTGGTCAGGTAGTGCAGCCGCGCCATCAGGCCCCGGTGGGAGGTCACGGGGGAGGCGACGCCGCCGGCCAGGGAATCGAGGCGACGGGCGACGGCCTCGCTGCCCTTGATGCCCCGTGCGCCGTACTGGCCGAACTCATGGGTTCTTTCCGGCACTTGCGCAATCACCCGATTCTGTACCACAACGGCCCGTCAGTGATCGCAAGATTACCGCAGGCCCCCGCCTGGGGACGGCTGCAGTCCCGAGGGAGGGTGTGCCGCTTTCCTAGTGATCCTTGAGCGCGGCCGACCACGCTGAAGCGGCAGCACCGCACCCATGCCCGGCCGGCCCGCCGGGCCCGTACCCCAGCGAGGACGTGATCCGGTGGACCGTACCCCGACCGCCCGTGAGCTCGTGGTCAGCGAGACGATCCAGGAGGCCGACGGCATCCTCGGCCTGGTCCTCACCGACCCGACCGGCGCGGATCTCGCACCGTGGGCGCCCGGCGCGCATGTGGAACTGACGCTGCCCTCGGGGCTGGTACGGCACTACTCGCTCTGCGGCGATCCGGCCGACCGCTCCCGCTACCGCCTCGGCATCCTGCGCGAGCGCGACGGCCGCGGCGGCTCGGAGGAGATCCACACGAGTGACCTCACCGGCCGCCGCCTGTTGGTGGGCGCACCGGTCAATCGCTTCCCGCTGGTCGAGGCGGAGCGGTACGTCTTCGTCGCGGGCGGCATCGGCATCACTCCGCTGCTGCCGATGGTGCGCCATCTGGCCGGTGCGGGTGCGCCCTGGTCGCTGGTGTACGGGGCGAGGACCCGGGAGGCGATGGCGTACGTCGACGAACTGTCCGGCCTCACCGGCGGGGACGTGACGCTGGTGGCGCAGGACACCGAGGGTCACCCCGATCTCGACCAGGCGCTCAAGGGCCTGCAGGCCGGGACCGTCGTGTACGCCTGCGGTCCGGAGGCGCTGCTGCGGGCGGTGGAGGACCGCTGCGAGCAGTGGCCGGCGCGCGGCGCCTTGCACGTGGAGCGCTTCGGCTCGGCCCCGGAGCAGGACGGGACGCGGGAGCAGGGGGACGAGGAGGCCTTCGAGGTCGTGCTGGGCCGCACCGGCAGCACCCTCGAAGTCCCCGCGGACCGCACCCTGTTGGAGGTGGTGCGCGAGGCGGTGCCGCTGGTTCCCTACTCCTGCGAGGAAGGCTGGTGCGGCACCTGCGTCACCGGGGTCCTGGACGGCGAACCCGACCACCGCGACGACGTCCTCACCGACGAGGAGCGCGATTCCAACGCCATGGTGATGCTGTGCGTCAGCCGGTGCAGGACCGGCAGGCTCACGCTTGATCTGTAGCAGTCACGGCCGCCGTCACCGGAGGATCGGTGACGGCGGCCGTGTGTCGTGTCCTGCTGCGCGGCCCCGTCAGGCCGGCGTGAGGGAGCTCAGACCGGTCAACTCGTCCACGTGCTGCCCGATGTGGCTGCCGCTGGCGATCGGGATGCCGGCCAGGTATCCGGCCGGCAGGTCGAAGGCGTCGACGAGCGTCATCAGGTGCGGGGCGAGAAAACTGATCGTCGCGTCGACGGCGCCCGGCAGTTCACGCACGTGGGACACACAGAGGTGACCCTCGGCGAGGAGGTCGCCGGTGTACTCGCTGACCTGCTGCAGCAGGAACAGGCGGCAGAGGTCCTCGATGAGCAGACGGGTGGCAGGGTCCACGGCCTGGGCGGCCGCCTCGATGAAGGCGTCGGCGGCCTGCAGCTGGGCGTGGGCGGAGACCATCTGCAGTGCGGGCGCCGACGCGTCGTTCCAGCGGGCCAGAGGGTCGCGCGCGGGCCCGCTCCGCAGGGCGGTTCTCGCCCTTGCCTGCCACAGGGCCTCGACCTCGGCGAGGAGGCCGCGCAGGAAGTGAAGGTCCGTCAATGAGCGGTTCTCGACGGGAAGCTCGGGGCGGTCGCGGCGTTCCGTCTGGTGGCCGAAGATCATCTCAGCCGCGGCCTTGACCCAGATCACGAGGTTGTCGCCCTCGGCGGTGATCGCACCCTCGAGATTCAACGGGAAGTCGGCGAGCCCGTTGGCGGAGAAGAGCCCCTGGGCGCCGCAGCGTTCGCGGCACTCCGTGGTGATCGTGCGGGCCTGCCAGGTGATCCAGCCTTTGGCTATCGCCACCAGGCGCTCGGCCTGTGCGCGGTCCGCGGCGGTGTGCCGGACGTAGCGGGAGACGACCGAGCGGTGCAGGAAGGTCATGGCGTACGCGGTCGTCACGGAGCGGAGCAGCCGGCTGTGATGACTGCGGTGTGCCGTGAGCGGGACGCGCTCACCGGCGCGGGGGCCGCTGATGTGGCGGTCGTGGGCATAACGCACCGCGATGGCCAGGGCCGCCCGGGTCACTCCGATGCCGGCGGCGCTCATGCACAGCTTGCCCGTGGTGATGCGGTCGATCGAGCGCAGGAATCGTTTGCGACGGTTGCCCAGGTTGCTGGTCAGCGTGCCGTCGTCGTTCAGCCGGCCGTGCTCGGCCTCCAGGAGCGCTTCGCGGGGCAGCCGCACCTGGTCGAAGGTGGTGAGGCAGTGGTCGACGGGGGAGGCGGAGCGGGAGGGAAGTGCCTGGACGCGCACGCCGGGCAGATGGCCCGAGGCGTCACTGAGTGGCGTCAGGAACAGGAAGACCCCGTGGTCCTCACCGTCGATCACGAGCCGTGCCGCCACCAGAGCGCTCTTCGGGCCGCCGATGAGGCTCGTGTTGGGCATGAACTTGCGTGCGCCCGGGTGGGGCGTGTGCAGGATGAACTCGCCCGTCTCGCGGTTGAGTTCGGCTGTCGTCTGCAGGGCCGCCGCGTCGTTCCCGTGGTCCAGCTCGGTGCAGAGGAACGTTCCTGTGCGGCGCAGTGAGGTGAAGTCGGACAGATCGCGGCGGTCTCCCGTGCCGTCGCGGTCGCCCTGGTCGAGCAGGCTGCCCAGGAACAGGTTGTAGTGGATGCCGGCCAGGGTGCCGAGTGATCCGTCCACCACCCCGGTCCACTCGTGCAGGCTGGCCAGTGTGCTGGGATCGTTCGCCAGCGCCTCGGGAGAACCGACCGTCTCGTTGAGGATGCGCAGGCGGTCGTAGGACAGGGCGATACGCTCGGCCGGTGACAGACCGGAGCGATGACGGAACTCCTCGGTCGAGATGAGGCGGCGCCACATGCCGTGCAGGCGGCGCCGGTTCTCCCGGTCGAAGAGCAGATGTGCCAGCTCACGGCTGGGGTCGGTCGGTGGTATGGGCAAAAACGACAGGTCGCTCGGGCTTACTGCTTCGTTCGGCTCCGTCGGAGCGGAGGCCTCGAGGCGAGGGGGCTCCTGGAACGTCTGCAGGGTCATTGACATCTCCGCAGTGGACGCTTGACCGGATGGGCGAGAGCTCGGATTCATGAAGATACGTACCAACCGGTTTCTTTTCAAGCCTCCTTTGCGGTGCACCACACCGATTCCTCAACTAGTCGGCGACTAGGGGTACTTGATCCTCTGAGGGCTCAGTTCGACCAGGGATTCTTCAGGTGGAGATTGACTCGAGGAACACTTGAAAAACCGGTCACCTGGTTTTATTCTTACGGACATTCCGGTTCACCGGTGCGCCGCGTCGTCACGAACTGTGAGGAGTCGACACCAGGGGTTACCCAGGGCGGGTCTCGCTACGTTGCGTAATCTCCAGTAAGATACGTACCTGCTGGTTTTGTTTCGTCAGTGTGGTACGCGCCCGTCAGTCAGGCGGGGTCGGTTACGGGGGCGATTGAGGGAGGTGCGCTGTGGCGCGACAGGAGCGGGCTATTCGGACGCGACAGGCGATCCTCGTCGCTGCTGCCGAGGTGTTCGACGAGGTCGGATACGAGGCGGCGACGATCTCGGAGATCCTGAAGCGGGCTGGAATGACCAAGGGAGCTCTCTACTTCCACTTCACGTCCAAGGAGGAGCTCGCCCAAGGGGTGCTCGCGCAACAGGTCGACGTGCTGCCGCCCGTCCCGCCGCGGGAGCTGAAGCTGCAAGAGGTGGTGGACGAGTCGCTGATGCTCACGCACCTGCTCATGAAGGAGACGGGCGACCCCATCGTGCGGGGCAGTGTGCGACTCACCGTCGACAGCGGTATGCCGCAGGACGGCCTGGACCGGCGGGTGCCGATGCAGGGGTGGCAGGACCACTCCAGGGCTCTCTTCGAGGCGGCGAAGGAGGCGGGGGAGATCCTTCCCCATGTCGACCTGGACCGCTTCGCGAAGTCGTCCGTCGGTGCCTTCACCGGGGTCCAGGTGCTGTCGAACATCATGACCGAGCGCGAGGACATGCTGGAACGGGTGGCCGACCTCTACACATGGCTGCTGGCGTCCATTGCGGTACCGGGTGTCCTCGTGAAACTGGACTTCGCGCCGGAGCGAGGGGCGAAGGCGTACGAAGAGGCGATGAAGCTGCGTGAGGAGCAGGCGGTGGCAATGTCTGCCTGATCGCGCCCCACGGTCATTCGACGAGGGGGATCGCCTCGCGTGTTCATGGTCCGAACGCGAAATGCAATGACCGACTGGAGGGGTACCGATGGGATCGGAAACTGCAGCTTGTCCGTATGCGCTCGATGTGATGGGGCGTGATCTTGCCGGTGAGACCGCGATGTTGCGGACTCAGGGGGCGGCCGTCCAAGTGGAACTGCCCGGGGGGGTGATCGCCTGGGCCGTCGTTCGCGAGGACCAGGTAAAGCGGTTGCTGACCGACCCACGGGTCTCCAAGGACGCCAGGCAGCACTGGCCGGCGTTCATCGAAGGGCGCATAACCCAGGAATGGCCGCTCTACACCTGGGTGGCGAACGAGAACATGCTGTTCGCCTACGGAGAGAAGCACTCGAGGCTGCGACGACTGGTCGCGGCGGCGTTCACCGCACGCCGCGCCGAGGCGCTGCGGCCGCGTGCCGAAGAAATCATCGAGGAACTGATCCAGGACCTGGCCGCACGGCCCGCCGGGGAGCAGGTGGACCTGCGGGACGACTTCGCCGGCGTGCTGCCGATGCGGATCATTTGCGAGACGCTCGGCGTCCCCGCCGCTGCCAGAGCTCAGCTGTGCGCCGCGACGGACACCGTCTTCAGCACCACGGCATCGGCCGCCGAGATCATTGCGGCGCAGACCAAACTCTTCGAGCTCCTCGGCCAGTTGGTGGCCGCAAAGCGGGCCGAGCCCGGTGACGACGTCACCTCCGCGTTGATCGCGGCGCGGGACCACAGCGACCGGCTCAGTGAGCAGGAGCTGCTCGGCAGCCTGAACCTGCTGATCGCAGGGGGCTATGAAACGACCCGCACGCTGATCACCAACGCGGCAGGAGAACTGCTCTCCCACCCCGAGCAGTTGGCGCACGTGCGGGCCGGCCGGGCCGACTGGGCCGACGTGGTCACCGAGACGCTGCGGGCCCACGGCCCCGGCGGCTACTCGCCCATGCGGTTCGCGGTGGACGACATCGACCTGGACGGTGTGGCCATCAAGAAGGGCGATCCCATCATCGTCAACTTCGCCGCCCCCAGCCTCGATCCGCAGCACTACGGGGACGACGCCGGGGTGTTCGACCTGCTGCGCACCGGGCGCCGCGACCACATGGGCTTCGGGTACGGGGCGCACTTCTGCGTCGGTGCCCCATTGGCCAAGCTGGAGGCGTCGCTGGCCCTGGCCGCGCTCTTCGAGCGGTTCCCGGACCTCTCGCTGGCCGTTCCCGTCAAGGCGCTCGAGCCGATGGAGTCCTTCATCATGAACGGGTTCAGGTCGCTGCCGGTCTTCCTGTAGACGAACGAAGTCCGGGTCGCTGTCGCGCCCTGCCGCACGCCGACCAACGGCGGGGCGCGACAGCGACCCGAGCGACCGAAGCGACCGAACCCGGGACGAGAAGGTCAGAGATGCCCGGGCAAAATCGAGAGCCGCCCCAGAAGCACTTGAGGCGGCGACCGAGTCGGTCGCTTCGGCCGGGCCGGTTCGAACGGTTCAGCGACCGAGGGGAAGCGACTCAACTGCCCCTCGGTCGCTTGCATGTTAGGAAAAGAATTCCCAGGTCATAGGCCACGCGTGGGCAAGGCAGCGACTGAAGCGACGCAACTTCCAGGTATATGGAGACATTCGCGTGTGCGTGTGTGCGTCATATATAGGGAGCTTGAGTCGCTTCAGTCGCTTCTTGGTGTCGCGTACGTTGTCTGAGCAGGGGATTCCTGCTGGGGGCAGGAGCGACCAAGGGGTAAACCAGTCGCCGGGGGTGGCAGTCCCGGTCGCTGGCCCGCGGGTGACCTTCACTTCCTTCCCAACCGGCCGCTTGCGAACAACAGTTTCGCTAGTCTGTTTCTCAGTTGAGTCGCTTGAGTCGCTGACGGGGGAAGTGCATGGCAGCTGAGCTGCGGGTTTTGCATGGCGACTCACGCGTGCCCGCACTCGCGACCGCCCGGTGGTGCGCGAGCCGCGGCTGGCCGGTCCATCCGCTCGCCGCGGGACGCAAGACGCCGGCGGGAAACTGCAAGGCCTGCCGGGATACGGGGCATACGCACCAGGAGTGCGGGTGCGCGGCCGCCGGCCGCTGGTGCCACGGATTCCACGCCGCGACCCTCGACGCCACCAGGATCGAGCGGTGGTGGGGGAGCAACCCCGCCCTCGGAGTGGGAGTCGCCTGCGGGCCCGCAGGGCTCGTCGTCATCGATGTCGACGCACATCATCAGCAACTCCCGGGCAGGGACCGGCTGTTACCGGGCATCGCGATCTCCGCGGACATCGACCTGACCGGCCTCGCCAACGGATTCCACACCCTCGCCGTCCTCGCCGCCCTGCGCGGCGTCACCAGCCCGGCCGCCGACGAGTCGACCCTGCGGGTGCGCACCCCCTCCGGGGGCCTGCACGTCTGGTACCGGGCCCGCCCCGGTCACCGCTGGCACTGCTCCGCCGGCTCCAGCAACGGGCGGGCACTGGCCTGGCAGGTCGATGTGCGGGCCCACGGGGGATACATCGTCGCGCCCGGCACCACCACGCGCGACGGCACCTACACGCCGCTCGGAACGGTGCGCGAACCGGCCTCGCTGCCGCCCTGGCTGGCAGCGGAGTTGGAGCGCACCGGCCATCTGGAGCCCGACCGGGCCCGCGTACCCGCGCCTCGCGCCGTGCCGCCACGGGCCCGCCAGGCCGTCGTCGCGGCCGGGGGAGGCCGCGGCCAGGCGGCCAAGGTGCTCGCCGGCGTGCTCGCCGAGGTCGCCGCGTGCGCCTCCGTTCCCGAGGGCGCGGCGTTCTCCGAGAAGCTCAACCGGGCCGCGTACACCGCCGGAGGGCTGGTCGCCGCCGGCCATCTGGAGGAGACCGAGGCCGAGAACGTACTGAAGGAGGTGGCCGAACAGGCCAGACCGGGCCAGGACCGCCGGAGCGCACTGATCATCCGCAGCGGTCTCAACGCCGGTGCCAGGCGCCCTCTGCCCCTCGGGAGCCGTCAGTGAACGCGGACGAGGACGACACCCTCTTCAGTTTCGACGCCGAGTCGGTGGCCGCGCAGATCCTCGCCCAAGGACCTGTGCAGGTTCCGCAGCAGCGGCGTGAGGGACCTGAAGTGGCCACGGCGCGGGGGCTGTTGCCCGATACGCTCACCGACCGTGGCAACGCCAAACTGTTCGTCAAGCTGTACGCCAACGACTACCGGCACATCCCCGGCCTCGGCTGGTTCTGCTGGGACGGCACCCGCTGGCAGATCGACGAGGACGACACCGTGCTGTGGGCGGCCGGCGACCTGGCCGAGGCCCTCGCCGCCGACGACCCGCGCGGCCTGCACAGCAGCACGGCGCTGCAGCAGCACCGAAGGCGCGCCCTGTCGACGAGCGGTATGAACGCGATGCTCACCCAGGCCAAGTCGGCCCCCGGCATGGTCCTCAACGCCGCGCTCCTGGACGCCGATCCCTACTCCCTGTGCACCCTCGCCGGCATCGTCGACCTGCGCACCGGCGGCGTCCGCACCCCCGACCCGAACAAGGACTTCCACTCCCGCGCCACCTCGCTCGCCCCGCGCCAGATGCCGACGCCGCGCTGGAACCGGTTCCTCACCGACACCTTCGGCGAGGACGTCGAGGGCGCCGAGATGATCGACTTCCTGCACCTGCTGCTCGGCTACTCCCTCACCGGGGACGTCGGCGGGCAGGTCATGCCGTTCCTGTTCGGGTCCGGGAAGAACGGCAAGTCCGTACTCCTGGACGTCCTCATGAAACTGCTCGGGGACTACGCGGACGCCGCGCCGCCCGGTTTCCTGATGGCCCGCCCCTACGAGGGACACCCCACCGACCTCGCCGAACTGCACGGCCGACGCGTCATCGTGTGCAGCGAGGTCAAGCCAGGCGACAAGTTCGACGAGGCCCGGGTGAAGCTGCTCACCGGCGGCGACCGGATCAAGGCCCGCCGGATGCGGCAGGACTTCTTCAGCTTCGAACCCACCCACAAACTCTGGCTGCTCGGCAACCACCGCCCCGAAGTCGGCACCGGCGGCTTCGCGTTCTGGCGCCGCATGCGGCTCATCCCGTTCGAACGGGTCGTCTCCGACGAGCGGAAGATCGACAACCTCGCGGACATCCTCGTCACGGAGGAGGGGCCCGGCATCCTCAACTGGCTCATCGACGGCGCGCGCCGCTACCTCGGCGGCGCGAAGGACCTCACCGGTCCCGAACGCGTCCGCATCGCCACCAGCGCCTACGCGGAGACGGAGGACCACACCGGCCGGTTCATCGGCGAGGCCTGTGTCCTTGATCCCGAACTTCGGGCGGAGCAGACCCATCTCTACGCCGCCTACCGCAGCTGGTGCCAGAATGAGGGCGCTCCCGCGATCTCTTCCCGCGGATTCGCGGCCAGGGTCCGCGAGACCGTGGGGCTGGCTTCGCCGAAGCAGATGATTCTGTCCAACCAGCGCAAGTACTACCCGGGCATCGGACTGCTCACGGACGGGGAGGCAGCATGAGCGCCCTCATCGCAGCGGACGAGATCGGCAACGAGGCCGAACTCGTCTGGCTCGAGGACACCAGCGACCTCGACTACGTACGTCAGAGCCTCGACCGGCTGCCGTCGCGCCGCGGCAAGCCCGCCTACCACCGCGACGGCCGCATGGTCGGCTACGCCATGCTCGGCCCGGGAGCCAAGGCCTCCCGGTCGTCCGGGACGTTCCGCAGGCGGGTGTTCTGGCTGCTGCCCCACGACCGCGACACCGCCCCCGGCGGGCTGTACGCCAGCGGGGCGCCGGCGGAAGCCGTCGACCCGCGCACGCTGGCGCCGGGCGACAAGGGCCGCAAGACGGAACGGTCCGAGGGCGGACCGCCCTCCCAGGCGATGCAGGAGATGGGCATCACCCTGCCGCTGTGATGCGCGCGGCAATTTGACGGTCCCCAGGGCGAATTGACGAAAAGTCGGCCCATTTTCCTTGGCGTGGCACGGGAGTTGTCTCGACCCATAGCGGAAACAGACGCTCCGGTCTAATCTTCTGATGCGGCGCGCTGCGCGCTTCCGTGGCGTGTGCGGCGGCCCGGGTGACGTCGTGGATCCGCTGTCTAGCGACACCCCAGTCCTTCTTGAGCGATACGGCAGACCGTATCCGGAGGGCGAAGGAGGCGCGGTGGACAACGTGCAGAGCGCGGGCGACGTGGTTCGGGTCGAGCGCGGCCAGGTGCAGGACGAGGAGTTGGCCGCGGTGACCGCGGCATTGCTTTCCCTGCTCGCGCGATACGCGGCGGACCGGGAGGACGGACAGGGGGAGCGACCCCACTCGTCCTCGTGGGGCCGCTGGGATCGCACGGCGGGCTATCGGGCTCCACGCAGCTGGCAGTGAGGATCACTTGCCACCTATCCCGGAAACCGCATAAGCGGTTTGTTATGCTGTTCGCGCTGGTTGGCCGGCGTGCCGTTGAGGAAGGGAACTGACATGACGGTGGTGGGCGACCTCTCCATGGTCGATTGCGTACCGCTCGGTGCGCGTGGGCGGACCGTGGAGCTGCGGGCGATCCGTGAGCTCGCCTTGGCGGGGCCCAGCGAGAAGGCGACGGAGACGCAGCACGCGAAGGGCAAGCTGACGGCGCGTGAGCGGATTGAACTCCTGCTGGATCAGGGCTCGTTCAGGGAGGTCGAGCAGCTCCGCCGCCACCGCGCGACGGGTTTTGGCCTGGAGGGTAAGAAGCCGTACACCGACGGTGTGATCACGGGCTGGGGCACGGTCGAGGGCCGCACGGTCTTTGTGTACGCGCATGACTTCCGGATCTTTGGTGGTGCGTTGGGCGAGGCTCATGCCACGAAGATCCACAAGATTATGGACATGGCCATCGCGGCCGGTGCGCCGCTGGTCTCCCTGAACGACGGTGCCGGTGCCCGTATCCAGGAGGGTGTCTCCGCGCTGGCCGGTTACGGCGGGATCTTCCAGCGCAACACCCGGGCGTCCGGGGTGATCCCGCAGATCAGCGTGATGCTCGGCCCGTGCGCGGGCGGCGCGGCTTACAGCCCGGCCCTGACCGACTTCGTGTTCATGGTCCGTGAGACCTCGCAGATGTTCATCACGGGTCCCGATGTGGTGAAGGCGGTCACCGGTGAGGAGATCACGCAGAACGGCCTCGGCGGCGCGGACGTGCATGCCGAGACGTCTGGTGTCGCGCACTTCGCGTACGACGACGAAGAGACCTGTATCGCCGAGGTCCGCTTCCTGCTCTCGATGCTGCCGGCGAACAACCGCGAGAACCCGCCCGTGGTCCGGGGCGAGGACCCCGCCGACCGACGGTCCGAGAACCTGCTCGACCTGGTGCCCGAGGACGGGAGCCGGCCCTATGACATGACGCAGGTCATGGCCGAACTCGTCGACGACGGCGAGTACTTGGAGATCCATGAGCGCTGGGCGCGCAACATCGTGTGCGCCCTGGCCCGCCTCGACGGTGAGGTCGTCGGGATCGTCGCCAACCAACCCCAGGCCCTGGCAGGTGTGCTGGACATCGAGGCCTCCGAGAAGGCCGCGCGCTTTGTGCAGATGTGCGACGCGTTCAACATCCCCCTCGTCACCCTCCTGGACGTCCCCGGCTTCCTGCCCGGCGTCGACCAGGAACACGGCGGGATCATCCGCCACGGCGCCAAGCTCCTCTACGCCTACTGCAACGCCACCGTCCCCCGGATCTCCCTGATACTGCGCAAGGCGTATGGGGGTGCGTACATCGTCATGGACTCCCAGTCCATCGGCGCGGACCTCACCTACGCCTGGCCCACCAACGAGATCGCCGTGATGGGCGCGGAGGGCGCGGCCAACGTCATCTTCCGTCGCCAGATCGCCGAGGCCGCCGACCCCGAAGCCATGCGGGCCCGCATGGTCAAGGAATACAAGGCCGAACTGATGCACCCGTACTACGCGGCCGAACGCGGCCTCGTCGACGACGTCATCGACCCCGCCGAGACCCGCGAGGTCCTCATCCGCTCGCTCGCGATGTTGCGCAGCAAGCACGCCGACCTGCCGTCCCGCAAGCACGGCAACCCCCCGCAATAGGAACCGCACAGGGGCACGGACAGAAGGGCGTGGCGCGGCGGGTCCCGCCGCGTCCTGCTGCCGTGTCCCGTCAGCCAGGAGACTCTTGATGGTCAAGCAGGAGCGCGCGGCGCGCACCCGCCAGTCGTTGATCCGGGCCGCGGCCGAGGTCTTCGCCCAGGACGGCTTCGCGCCCGCCTCGCTCAATGCGATCAGCAGACGGGCCGGGGTGAGCAACGGCGCGCTCCACTTCCACTTCGAGACCAAACTGGCGCTGGCGCAGGCCGTCCACGACGAGGCCCGCGAGACCGTGCGCGGCCTCACGCAGCTGGCTCCGCCCGGCGACGGGGGCGGAGCCCTGCAGGTCCTCGTGGACGCCACCCACGGGCTGATGCGGCGCCTCGCGGAGGACGTCGTGGTGCGGGCGGGCTTCGAGCTGTGCAACGACCTGTCCCGTGGTGACGTCTCCGAACTCCGGTGGGCCTGGCAGCAGTGGATCGAGGACACGCTGCGCCGCGCCGACCGGGAAGGACTGCTGGCCGAGGGAGTGTCCCCCGAGGCGGCCGCGCCCGCCATCATGGCGGCCACCGTGGGGTTCGAGGTGCTCGGCAGCGCCAACAGCGAATGGCTCTCCGAGCAGCGGATCGCGCGCTTCTGGGACCTCATGCTGCCGCGCCTCGCCGGCGTGTGCCAGGAGCCGGCGATCAGCTCGCATCCGACACAGGACGTGATGGTGCCGGGGGCCGGCCAGGACGCCCTGCCCCCGTCGCGCGAGGAACAGCCTCACCAAAAATAGACCGGGCGGTCTGATTGGAAGCAGTCCAGGAGGGGTGATCGTCCACCCCTCCTACAGGCATGCCCGCGGCGCCTGGGGCTGGAATGTCGGTAAGTGTCCGCATCCAATGGAGTATTGCTTGGGTGGAGACGGAGTCCAAGCCTGCTACGGACGGCGTGCATGGTTTCGTATTGACAAACCGTCCGTCCCGTTTTTTACTCAGAGAGGTAGCTGTGAAGGCTTTGAAGTCCGATGGCTGACGACTGACGACGACGACTCATGCACGGATAGGGGAAACGGCATGGACATCGAGGTACTGGGGGCATTGGCCGTGCGGGAGCACGGCGCCTCGGTCACACCAACGGCGCCGAAGCCGCGGCAGGTGCTCGCCCTGCTCGCCCTGCATGCCGACCAGGTCGTTCCGCTGGCCGCACTGGTCGAGGAGCTGTGGTCGGAGCGACCACCACGCAGCGCGCGCACCACCTTGCAGACGTACGTCCTCCAGCTGCGCGATCTGATCTCGAGCGCCCTGGAGCACGCTCCCGAGGACGCCCCGCCGCGCACCGCCAAGGACGTCCTGGTCACCACGCCGGGCGGCTATCTCCTGAACACGTCGGGCGGCTCCAGCGACATCCGCGAGTTCGAGCGGCTCGCCGGCACGGGATACCGCGCGATGGACGCCGGTGACTTCCCGGGCGCGGCCCGCCAGTTGCGGGAGGCGCTCGACCTGTGGACCGGCAACGCACTCGCCGACGTACAGACCGGACCGCAACTGGAGATGGAGACCCGGCGGCTGGAGGAGACGCGGCTGTGCGCCCTCGATCAGCGCATCGAGGCCGATCTGCGGCTCGGCCGGCACCGCGAGCTGCTCGGTGAACTGACCGTCCTGGTACGCCGTTACCGCACCCACGAGACCCTGCACGGTCAGCTGATGCTGGCCCTGCACCGCTCGGGCCGCCGCAGCGAGGCGCTCGACGTCTATCAGCGGCTGCGCACCGCGCTGGTCCGTGAGCTGGGTCTCGAACCCTCCGCAGGGCTGCGACGGCTGCAGCGTTCCGTCCTGATGGCCGGTCCCGAGCCCGTCCTCGATGCCCCGCGGTCCGGCGGTGAGCGGCTCAGCGGAGTCGGCTGACAGCGGCGCCATGGGGGAGCGCCGGTTGTGCAGTGAGAGGAGCCGAGATGCAGACCAGGTCCGAGCAGACACGCCGCAGGCTCATCCTTGCGGGCGCGGAGATGTTCGACCGGCATGGCTATGCCAACGCCACCATCGGGCAGATCGCCGGTGCGGCGGGGATGACGAAGGGGGCCCTGTACTTCCACTTCGCCTCCAAGGACGGGCTTGCCGACGCCGTTCAGCAGCGGGGCCGTGAGCTCCTCGGTGATTTCGTCCAGCGGCAGTGGGAGCAGGGCGCGGCGCCAGTGCAGGCCGTCATCGACCTCACGCACTGGCTGGCGGCCAAGCTGCGCTCGGACCCGTTGATGCGGGCCGGCTTCCGGATCAGCAAGGAGTGCACCGGACGGAAGCCGCCCGTCGTGGGCTTCCACCAGGTGTGGATCACCGAGGTGCTACGGCTGCTCGGCCAGGCCCGCGCGGCGGGGGAGCTGCGCGAGCACACGGCGCAGGACGGACCGGAGACGTTGCTCTTTGCGACCGTCTGCGGCATCGAGGTCCTGGCGGGCACACCCCTCCCGTCCGCCGAACTCAGCTACCGGATCGGCGCGTTGTGGGAACCGCTCCTGTCGGTCCTCGTACCGCCGCACGACCTGGGGCGGTACCGCACGCACCCGCCGAAGGCACCTGCGGCGGCCGCCGGGTCGGCCGTCGAACCCGTCGGATCCCAAGTGGCCTGAGCCGACAGGAGGATCGCCGGAACGGGAGCTCGCTCGCGCGGCGTAGCGCCGCCCGGGACAGTCCCTCCCATGGACCAGGTCGTGGCCATCAGTTCAGCACGGTCGACGATGTCCGTGCTCCGACCCATCTTCGATACTTCCGTTGTCGGCAAGGCAAGCCGGGACGGACCCCTTGGAGTCAACCCATGCCCCGTGAACGTCAGACCCCCTCCATGACGGCCCCCCACGTGGCGGCCGCCGATGTGCTGGGCGAGCTGGTGGGCGCGCTCGCCGGCGTACTGCGACTGAAGCCGGAGAAGATCGACCCCGAGCAGACGTTCCGGTCGCTCGGCCTCGATTCGCTGCTCACGGTGGAGTTCGTGGCCACCGTGAACGCCCGGTACGGCATCAAGATCAAGGCCGACGCGCTCTTCGACCACCCCACACCGCTGGCCTTCGCCCGGCACGTGGCCCGTGAACTCGGGGTTCCCAGCCCCGCGTCGAGGGCGTCGGCTGTCGAGCCCGAACGCGCCGTCCAGGCTCAGGCCCCGGTCGCCGCCGAGGCCCAGGGCCCGGTCGTCACCGGCGGTCCCTCGGCCTACGGCGAACAGGCCGTGCTCGATGTGCTCCGCGAGGAGCTCGCCCGCATCCTGTGCTGCGACCCGTGGGACATCGACACCACCGCGAGCTTCAACCTGCTCGGCCTCGACTCCATCCTCGGCGCGGAGTTCGTGGCCGTCGTCAACCACACCTACCACCTGCACGAGCGGGCGGTCATGCTCTACGAGCACCCGAACCTCGCCGCGATCGCCGCCCACATCGCCGCCCTCGGCCCCGGGTCCGCACCCGCCGCGCCTGCCGCGCCCGTCAGGCAGGCCACCCCGGCTCCCGCGCCGCGGCCCGCCGGGACCGGACCGACGGACATCGACGCGCTGCTCGACGCGGTGCAGGTCGACCGGCTCACGGTCGACGAGGCGCTCGACCTGCTGGCACGACGCTCCTGAGGCCGGACGGGAACCGCATCTCCTGCCGGACGGGAACCGCACCTCATGGATGAAACGGACGGGAACTGCACCTCATGGATGAACGGGAGATCCTGACCCGGTTCAAGGCGGGCACCCTGGACCGCGGCCGGGCCGCGCAGCTGCTCGCCGGGATCGAATCGTCGGGCGGCGGCGCGACCGTGACCGCCGGTTCGCTGCCCGGGCACGCGACCTCGCCTTCGGCCCTGCAACCGGCCGCGGGCGCATACGCGCCCGCGGCCCCCGCGGCGCCGAAGAACGGTTCCGCGCCGGACGGCGGTCAACTGCCCGCCGTCGAGGACCGGTTCGCGGTCGTGGGGATGGCCGGGCGATACCCGCTCGCCCCCGACCTGGGGGCCTTCTGGCAGAACCTCCGCGACGGGCGCGACACCTCGTCCGCCGAACCGGCCGGCCGGCCGTGCCGGGCGCCCCTCGCCTCCGGACAGCGCGGTCACTTCCTGGCCGGAGCCGCCGAGTTCGACGCGGAGTTCTTCGGACTGACCTCCCACGAGGGGCGCCTGATGGACCCTCAGGAAAGGCTGTTCCTGGAAACGGCCTGGGAGGCGCTGGAGGACGCCGGCTGCACCGGAGCCCGTCTCGACGCCCTGACCGGAAGCGGCGGCCAACCCCGTGGCGTCGGCGTCTTCGTGGGTGTCAGCGCCGCCGACTACGCTCTGCTCGCCGCCGAGAACTGGGCCCGCGGCGGGCGGGAGATGCCCCGCAGCGGTCACTGGACGCTGCCCGGCAGACTGTCCGGCCTGCTCGGGCTGACAGGGCCCGGGCAGGCCGTCGACACCGGTGAGTCCTCCGCGCTCGTCGCGCTGCACCTCGCCGTCGGCGCCCTGCGCCGCGGGGAGTGCGCCGCCGCCCTCGCCGGCGGCGTCGAGCTGCTGCTGCACCCCTCCCGCGGTCGCGACGACGCCGGGGAAGGCGTCGGTGCCGTGGTGCTCAAGCCGTTGGCGCGCGCGCTCGCGGACGGGGACCGGGTGCACGCCGTCGTCACCACCACCTTCACCGGACCCGAGGACCCCGAAGGCGCGAGCGCACCCGGTCCGCACGGGAGCGCCGGCCTGCGCGAGACACGGGAGAGCGCCGTACGCCGCATCGGCGACGCCGGGGCCGTCACCGGACTCGCGGCATTCACCACGGCCGTACTCCAACTGCGGCACGCCACCCGCGCGCCCGCCCGGGACGGCGCGGTGGCCGAGGCGTGGCCGCGCCCGCGCGACGAGCAGGGCGGTGAACTGCCGCGCCGGGCCGTCGTGGACGTGCGCGGCGAGAGCGGGCTCGGAGCCGGCGCGGTCCTGGAGGAGTTCGTTCCGCCGGGCCGGGCCGCCCCGTCCGCCGGTCCCGCCGGCACCGCGTGGGACGACACCGTGCCCCGTGACGAACTGGTCCTCCTCTCGGCACCCACGCCCGCCCATCTCGCCGCCACCGCGGGCCGGTTGGCCGACTGGCTCGCCGCCGCGGTCACGGATGCGGGACTGGCGGGACACACCTCCGAAGGTGCGGGCCCGCAGCGGGTGGAGCTCGCCGATGTGGCGCGGGCCCTGCGCGCCGGACGGGCCGCGCTGCCCTGCCGGCTCGCGCTGCTGGTGCGCGACCTGCCCCAACTCGTCGCAGCCCTACGGGAGTACGCCACCGGCCGGGCCCCCGCCGAGGGCGCCGATGTGCGCTGCGCCGACCTGCGCGAGGGCGTCGCCGACCCGCTGAGCCTGGGCTCGGTGCCCGAGACACGGGACTACCTGACCGCGTTGTGGCGCGGCGGCCGCATCGAGCAGCTGACGCGGCTGTGGCTGTCCGGCCTCGACGTGGACTGGGCCGCCCTCGAACCGGCGACCGGACGGCCCGCGGTGGCGCTGCCGTTCTCCGCGTTCCTGCGGCAGCCGCTGTGGCTGGCCCACGACACGACAGCGACGCAGACGACAGCAGTGGCGCAGACGACAGCAGTGGCGGGGACGACGGTTGTGGCGTCGGCACCGGCGACGGAGCAGGCAGCTCCGCGGACGGAGACGGAGCCGACCGGATGACCAGCCCCGCGCCGGTGGCGGACGGCCCGGCGGCCCCCCTTGGCCCGCCGGAGCCGCTCAAACTGTGGTTCTGCCCCAACGAGGAACTCGCACCCGGTATCGCCGCCACCCTGGCCAAGCACTGGCTCGACGAGCACGAACAGGAGATCGCGGGCAGGTTCCTCTTCGAACGCGACCGGCGCCAGTACCTCGTCGCCCATGCGCTGGTGCGCCGGGTCCTCGCCCTCGAAGCCGGTGTGCCCGAGGCCGAGGCCGTGATCTGGCGCTCCTCGCGAGGCCGGCCGTTTCTGCAGAAACCCGCCGCGGGGCTGCCGCGCGGCGGCAAGGAACTGGACTTCAACCTGTCGCACTCCAACGGCCACAACCTCCTCGGCGTCGTCCGCCATCAGCGCATCGGAGTGGACGTCGAACGGCTCGACCGCGGGGACCAGGGCTTCGACACCATCGTCGAGACGTTCGCCGCCGAGGAGCGCGAGTGGGTGGCGCAGGCCCCGCAGGGGCGTCCCCGGGACCGCAGGGCACTGCGGCTGTGGACGCTCAAGGAGGCGTACTCCAAGGCGCGTGGCCTAGGGCTCGGACTGCCCTTCGACAGCTTCGCCTTCACCCTCGGGGAGGACCGCGGAGTGCTCGGGTTCCGGCCGCCCCAGGGCGACTGGGCCGAGCGGTGGCGATTCGTCGAACTCGAGCCCGTGCCCGATGTGCTGGCCGCGGTCGCCGTTCTCGCCGACGCCACGACGGCGCGGGTCGTCGAACTGCATCACGGCTTTCCCTGGGGCCGGTCCGCACCGCGCCACCTGGCGCTGCCCGACGCGCCCGCCGGGCACCGCTAGGGCGTGTCCGGCGGATCTTCGCGGGCCCGCGACGCCTGGCACGCGCCCCCAGCCTCCGGCCGGGGGTGCCCCCGGTCGCCGCACGCCCGAATCACCCAAGTACGTCCAGTACGAGGGCGATCCGGGCGCACGTCGAGAGCACGCACCAGACGCCGCGGGCTCTTCCGCGAAGATCCGCCGGACACGCCCTAGACCTTTCACCAGGGCACCGGCGCCCAGCGGTCCAGGGCGCGGCGACCAGCGGTTCGAGCGAGGCTCCGGCCGGGTACCAGCGAGGATTCCGGCCCGCTGTGCAGACTTCCCCAAGAGGCGGCCGCCGAGGCACGCGGAGGCCGACGACAGGGGGAGGCCGGTGGAGTCGCAGCTGCGAGGTCCTGAACTCGCCCTGCTGGACGAGCTGTTCGCGGACGTCCGACGGGGCGTGGGCCGTGCGGCGTACGTCACCGGCAGCCCCGGCACCGGCAAGAGCGCACTCCTCGACCGTGCGGCCCGGCGGGCCCGGGAGCTCGGCCTTCCGGTACTGAGCGCCGCCGCGTCGCCCGCCGAGGCGGAGCTGCCGCTCGGCGTGGTGGGCCAGTTGCTCAGCCACACCGGGCGCGAAGCAACGAACGCCGCCGCCGTGGACACCCTGTACGAGGCGCTGCGGGACACCGACGGCCCCGTGGTCGTCGTCGTGGACGACGTGGAGCACACGGACGAGCCGTCCGCGCGCTGCCTGCTCTACCTGTGCGGGCGTTTCGCGGCCTCCGGGATCCTCCTGCTCATGGCGGGCCGGCCGCAGCCCCGCTCCGCCCCGCCCGCGCCGCTGGCCGCGCTGCTCGGGCATGCCAGGTGCACCGCGGTGGAGCTGCGGACGCTGGACGAGGACGGGGTCACCGCGTTCCTGGGCGCGCCGACGGGCGCGGGCCTCGACACATTGGCGGCGCGGCGGCTCGCCCCTGCCTGGCACCGGGCCACCGGCGGGAACCTCCGGCTGCTGCTCGCCCTGCTCGACGACCACCGCGCCTGCGAACCGGTACGGCCGTCGGGACCGGTGGCCGGGTCCGCGTACAAGCAGGCGGTCATCGCCTGTCTGCGCCCCGCCGGATCGGCGGCGTGGACTGCCGCACGCGCCCTGGCCGTACTCGGCGACGCGGCGACGCTCACCCTGCTCGCGCGGCTGCTCGGCGTCCACGAACGGGCCGCGGCCCGCACCCTCGAAGCCCTCGACGCCACCGGCCTGCTCCTCGGCGGGCGGCTGCGTCACGAAGGGATGCGTGCGGCCGTCCTGGAGGAACTGCCCGCTGCGGAGTGCGGCCGGCTGCACACCGAGGCCGCCCGGCTGCTGAGCGAGAGCGGCGGTGAACCCCGCGCCGTGGCCCGGCACTTGGTGGCCGCACAGGCCATGGGCGGCATGGAGCCGGCACCCGCATGGGCCGTGCCCCAGCTCGTCGAGGCGGGCAGCCGGGCGCTGCGGGACCGGGAACCCCGGCAGGCCGCGGAGTTCCTGCGCACCGCACACCGGGCGAGCGGCGACGCGGAGCAGCGCGCCGCCCTGCTCGAAATGCTTGCCCGCACCGCATGGGAAGCGGACCCGGCCGCGGCCGTCCAGTACCTGCCGCCTCTGGAGGGCGAGTTGGCGGCCGGACGGCTCGAAACCGGGCGGGCCGTCGGGGCCCTGGGCCTGCTGCTGTGGCACGGACGGATCACCGAGGCCACGCGTGCCGTCACCGGTGTGGGGCACCTGGGCCTCCGTGACCAAGCCCTTCCCGCCGCCGCGCGCGAGCTGTGGTCCCGGCTCGGGCACATCTGCCCCGAAACCCTCGCAGCGCTGCCCGGCCCCACCGGCGTACGAGCACCTCAAGAAGCCGAGGGGGAAGCGGAGCGCGTACTGCAGACGCTCGCCCATGACCACGCCTCGCCCCCGCCCTCCGTCGCCGGTGTCCTGTCCGCCCTGCTGCACGCGGGGGAGACGGAGCGGGCCGCCCAGTGGTCCGCGCTGCTGGCCGACGCGGACCCGACGGGCGCCACCGTGGCCCGACGCGCGGTCCTCGCGGCGGCCGCCGCGGTGGTCGAGGCCAGGACCGGGGCGTACGAACGTGCCTCCCAACAAGCCCACCAGGCCCTGGAATTGCTCGGTCCGGGGGCGTGGGGCGTGGCCATCGGAATGCCGCTGTCGGCGGCCGTCCTGGCGGCGACCCGCCGAGGCCGGTACGAGGAGGCGGCGCGGCAGCTGCGGATCCCGGTGCCCGACGCGATGTTCCGCACCCGGGCCGGGCCGCACTACCTGCTGGCCAGAGGCCACTTCCAGCTGGCCGTCGGCCGGCCGCGCGCCGCACTCGGCGACTTCCACGCCTGCCGCGACCTGACCGCGCCCTGGCAGCCGGCGCCGGGCGGCACCGTCCTGGACTGGCGCACCCCCGCGGCCGCGGCCGCGCGGGCCCTGCGCGGCGGTGCGCAGCGCGACGGCGACCCGATCGCCGCGCTGACCCGGGCCGAGCAGCGGGTCGCGGTCCTGGCCGCGCACGGCTGCACCAACCGGGGCATCGCCGCCAGGCTGTACGTCACACCCAGCACGGTCGAACAGCATCTGACGCGCATCTACCGCAAGTTGAGCCTGAAGTCCCGGTCGGACCTGGCGGAGCTGATCGCGGCGTAGCCGGGCCGGGAGCCGGCCGTGCAGAGCGCGGCCCGGGCCGCGCTCTGCCGCGAGGTCAGCGCGTAGCCCCGCCCGTGCGCAGCCCCCGCTTGTTCTTGCGCCCGAGGAAGCCGGCGCCCACCAACTCGGCGAGCGGCGCGGAGGGTTCGTACTCCGGCGTCATGAAGCGTTCGTACAGGCGGTCCTGGATGGCGAGCGAGACGTCCAGGCCGATGGTGTCGAGCAGCGCGAACGGGCCCATGGGATAGCCGAATCCGCGCTGGACCGCGCTGTCGGTCACCTCGATGTCCGTGCCGGGGCGGTCGAGGAGCGCCATGGCCGCGCCGAGGTAGGGGAACAGCAGGCTGTTCACGATGAACCCGGTGCGGTCCGGGCAGGGCACCGTGGTCTTGCCCAGGCCCCGGCAGAAGGCCAGCGCGGTGGCGAGGACGTCCGGGGCGACGGTGTCCGTGCGCACCAGCTCCACCAGCTTCATCACCGGAGCCGGATTGAAGAAGTGGATGCCGACGACGTCGCCCGGCCGGCCCGCGGCCTCGGCGCACGCGGCGACGGAGAGGCTGGAGGTCGTGGTCGCGAGCACCGTGCCCGGGGCGCAGGCCTCGCCGAGCGCCGTGAACACCGCGCGCTTGACGTCGAGATCCTCGGCGACCGCCTCGATGACCAGATCGCAGTCGGCCAGCGACGACAACTCGTGTGCGCCACTGAGGAGTTCGAGGGCCGCGGCCTTGGTCTCGACGGTGACCTTGCCCCGGCGTACCCCGCGGGTCAGCGACTCGGCGATCGCCTCCAGGGCCTGCGCGGCCTTGTCCGCGCCGCGCGCGACCAGGACCGTCGGGTGGCCGGCCGCCGCGGTGACCTCGGCGATGCCCCGGGCCATGGCACCGGAGCCGACGACGCCCACGCGCCGAACCGTCCGGGCGCCCGAGACGGCCGGTCCGTCGGCCGCCGGAGCGAGCTTGTCGCCGCACTCGTCGTAGGCGTAGAAGCCGTCACCGGTCTTACGGCCGTAGCGCTCGTCGGCGACCATCCGGCTCAGCAACGGGGCGGGTTCGAAGGCACAGTCGCCGGTACGCCGCCACAGGCCGGTCAGGGCCTCGTGGGCGGTGTCGAGACCGATGTGGTCGAGCATCTCCAGCGGGCCCTGCGGCAGTCCGCAGCCCAGCCGCATCGCCGTGTCGATGTCGGCCTGCGTGGCGTAGCCCTCGCTGCACAGCACGACGGAACGGTTCAGAAGGCCGAGGACCAGCGCCGTGGCGTCGGCGGCGGGCCCGGCGCCCACCTCGACCGGCACCAGGGACGCGGCAGCCACCAGCGCGTCGGTCGCCTCGGCGGTGCTCGCCGAGGTCAGGGCCGTGCGGACCGGGACGACGGGCGCGCCCGGCACCGGCGGGGTGAAGAAGCGCAGCCCCGCGACGTCCGCGGGCCGCCCGGTCGCGATGGCGAGGCGGGCGACGGACTGCCCCGCCGTGCTGGTCAGGATCGGGGTGCCGGGCTCACAGGCCGCCGTGATCTGGTGCAGCACCCGGGACTTGGCGGCCGCCGAGTCCGGCACTGCCTCGACGATTAGGCCCGCCGAGCGCAGCAGCGAGTGGTCGGCGGTGAAGGTGATCTCCGGACCCGACGGGCCGCCGTCGAGCGCCTTGAGCCGCTTGTCCACCCGGGCGAGCACATCGAGGTCGGTGTCGACGGCGATCACCGCGTGCCCGGCCGCGTGCAGCAGCCGCAGCAGGGACTCGCCGATCGAGCCCAGGCCGACGACGCCGTACACCGGCAGGGAAATCTTGGTCTGTCCGGTCTGTCCGGTCTCTCCGGTCTGGTCGGTCATGAGGTCTGCGCCTCGCCTTCACGGAAGCGGTTGATGGCCCGGCTGTGCTTCGCGCGCAGTTCCTCGTCGCGTACGCCGAGTCCTTCGCGGGGAGCGAGCGCGAGGACGCCGACCTTGCCCTGGTGCTGATTGCGGTGCACCTCGTACGCGGCCTGCCCGGTCTCCTCCAGCGGGTACACCTTCGACAGCGTGGGGTGGATCTTCCCCTTCGCCACCAGGCGGTTGGCCTCCCACGCCTCGCGGTAGTTGGCGAAGTGCGAGCCGACGATCCGCTTCAGCGACATCCACAGGTAGCGGTTGTCGTACTCGTGCCGGAAGCCCGAGGTGGAGGCGCACGTGACGACCGTGCCGCCCTTGCGGGTGACGTAGACGCTGGCGCCGAAGGTCTCGCGGCCCGGGTGCTCGAAGACGATGTCCACGTCCTCGCCGCCGGTCAGCTCACGGATGTCCTTGCCGAACCGCTTCCACTCGCGCGGGTCCTGGGTCTCCTCGTCCTTCCAGAACCGGTAGCCCTCGGCATTGCGGTCGATGATCGCCTCGGCGCCCATCTGCCGGCAGACCTCCGCCTTCTGCGGGCTGGACACCACGCAGATGGGCGTCGCGCCGCCGGCGAGCGCGAGCTGGGTCGCGTAGCTGCCGAGTCCGCCGCTCGCACCCCAGATCAGCACGTTGTCGCCCTGCTTCATGCCGGCGCCGTTGCGCGAGACGAGCTGGCGGTACGCGGTCGAGTTGACCAGACCGGGCGCCGCGGCCTCCTCCCACGTCAGGTGCTCCGGCTTGGGCATCAGCTGGTTGGACTTGACCAGGGCGAGCTGGGCGAGACCGCCGAAGTTGGTCTCGAAGCCCCAGATGCGCTGCTCGGGGTCGAGCATCGTGTCGTTGTGGCCGTCGGAGCTCTCCAGCTCCACCGACAGGCAGTGCGCGACCACTCGTTGGCCGGGCTGCCAGCGGTTCACGCCGGGGCCGGTGCGCAGCACGACGCCCGCGAGGTCGGAGCCGAGGACGTGGTACGGCTGGTCGTGCCGGGCCGCGGCCGGGACGCTCTTCGCGTACCGCTCCAGAAAGCCGAACGTCGGCAGCGGCTCGAAGATCGAGCTCCACACGGTGTTGTAGTTCACGGAGCTCGCCATGACCGCCACCAGGGCCTCGCCCGGGCCCGGTTCCGGCGTCGGCACGTCCTGCAGGTGCAGGGCCTTGCGCGGGTCCTTGTCGGCCGAGGCCATGCCGTCGAACAGGCCCGTGTCCTCCTTGCGGACCACGACGCCGCGATAGCTCTCCGGAACCTTCAGGCCCGCGAAGTCCTGGGGCGTCGCGTCCTCGGAGAGAAGGGCAGTGATGATCTCGTCCACGTGAGTTCCCTGATTTCTCTTGAGGGCCTGTTTCCGAACCGCCGCTACGCCCGCGCTCCGCGCGGACGACGGGGGTTCGGAAACAGGCCCTGAGGGCCGAGGAGATGGCGAAGCACTCCGATCGAGCGTGGAACACGGCGGACGGCCGACGGCACCCCTGAACACCCCCTGTACCCGCGCGCCCCAAGTCAGGGGCTGGTTAGGGGGTGTGGCCGGGCTCGGGGCTCTCCACCCTGGAACGAGGTCCGCTCGGAATCGGCTAGGAGAACTCATGACGGGAATCCCCGGCGACAGCCCCTGGTTCAGGAACTACCGCCCTGCCCCCGACGCGCCCACGCGCCTGTTCTGCCTGCCGCACGCCGGTGGATCCGCCAGCTTCTACTTCCCGGTGGCCCGAGCCCTCGCGCCCCGGACCGAGGTGTTCGGCGTGCAGTATCCCGGCCGCCAGGACCGGCGTGACGAGCCCGCCGTGCGGGACCTGGAGACGCTGGCCGACCAGATCTGCGACGCGCTGCGACCGGCGGCGGACGAGCGGCCGTACGCGCTGTTCGGGCACAGTATGGGGGCCATCCTGGGCTTTCTGATCGCCCGCAGGATGGAGGCCGAGGGGATCGGTCCCGCCGAGCTCTTCGTGTCCGGGCGCAGGGCGCCCGTCCTCGATCGCGACGACAGCCGGCAGCCGGGGACGGACGAGGAAGTCATCGCGGAGATAAGGGCGTTGGACGGCACCGGCGGGGAGCTGCTCGAGGACCCGGAGATGCTGGACATGATCCTGCCGGCGCTGCGCGGCGACTATGCGGCCGTACGCCGCTACCGCTACCGGCCGGGAGCCTCGCTCAGTTGTCCCGTGACCGCGTTCACCGGCGACGACGACCCCAAGGCCGACGTCGACGAGGTGCGTGCCTGGGAGGGGCTCACCCTGGGCGGATTCCGTCTTCGGGTGCTGCCCGGTGGGCACTTCTTCCTGGTCGACCAGCAGGACGAGGTGTTGGGGACGGTCGCGGAGCGCCTTGCCCTCGCCCGGACGCCGGCGGCCGTCTGATGGGCGTCTACTCGCCCGCCCTGGGCGGCACCGGCATCATCGGCACCGGCTCCTATCTGCCCGAACGCATCGTCAGCAACGACATGGTGGGCGCCCTGGCCCGGGTCGACGGCGAGTGGATCGAACGCAAGACGGGCATCCGCGAGCGCCGGTACGCGGCCGACCACGAGGCCTGCTCGGACCTCGCGGTGCAGGCCGCCGTGCAGGCCATGGCGGATGCGGGCGCCGAGCCGGACGACATCGCGTGGATCATCGTAGCGACGTCCACGCCCGACCATCCGCAGCCGGCCACGGCCGCGTTCGTGCAGCACCGGCTCGGCGCGTACCGGGCGGCGGCCTTCGACGTGAACGCCGTGTGCGCCGGGTTCATCGCCGCGCTGCACACCGGCGCCAGGCTGCTCGCCGCGCCCGAGACCACCGGTGAGCGGCGGCTCGCCCTCGTCATCGGCAGCGACGTGTACTCGCGCATCCTCGACTTCGGGGACCGCAGGACCGCCCCGCTGTTCGGCGACGGCGCGGGCGCGGTGGTGCTCGGCCCGGTGCGCGAGGGCCGGGGCCTGCTCGGCACCGGCATGCGCACCGACGGGCATCTGCACGACCTCATCGGCGTCACCGCGGGCGGCAGCCGGGAGCCCGCCTCGGAGAAGACCGTGGCCCGCGGCGATCACTTCTTCCGGATGCAGGGGCGGGGCGTACGGGACTTCGTCGTCACGCAGCTGCCGGACTTCGTGGCGGGCACGCTCGACGCCTTCGGCGTGAGCGGCGACGAGGTCGCCCACTTCGTGCCGCACCAGGCCAACGGTGAGATGCTGCGCGGCGTCTCGGCCGAGCTGGGGCTGCCGGCGGCCCGTGTCCACCTCCCGGTGGAGCTGCACGGCAACACCGGCAGCGCCTCGATTCCGCTCGCCCTCGACCACGCGCGCGCCGCCGGGCAGTTGACCGACGGGGAGCTGGTGCTGCTCGCCGGGTTCGGCGGCGGGATGACGCTGGGGACCTGTTTGCTGCGGTGGGGGCGTTGAGCGTCTGCCTCTGAAGTGGAGCGGCTGCCTTTGTAAGGGGGCGGGGCGCCGGCCGGGCGCGCAGGCGTCGCGGGCCGTCGGCGGGCGAAGGTCAGGCGCCCGGTTCCGTCGCCGGCGCGGTCTCGGGCAGCTGCGCGACCAAGGTGTCGAAGCGGCGTACCAACGCCTCCTGCTCGCGGTTGAGTTCATCGATGCGGCGCTGCATCCGGGCGATCTCGCCGCCGAGGTCCAGCGCGTCGGTCAGCGTCGCGGAGCGTGCGGGGATCGCGGTGTACCGCGGCTGCTGCGGAGCGGCGAGGTCGGGGGCGTGGTTGAGGATCGACGCCATCCGGCCGCGCAGCGCGGGGCCCGGCTCGACGCCGAGGGCGTCGAGCAGACGGCGGCGGGCCCGCTCGTACACGCCGAGCGCCTCGGCCTGCCTGCCGCTGCGGTACAGGGCCACCATCAGCAGGTCGTAGAAGCGTTCGCGCAGCGGATGGTCGGCCGTCAGCTTCTCCAGCTCGCCGGTGATCTCGCCGTGCTGCGCACAGTGCAGCCGCGCCCCGTACAGCGCCTCGAGCGCGGTCAGCCGGTTCTCCTCCAGACGGTCCGCCTCGCGGGTGCAGATCGGCCCGTACCGGCTGTCCTGCAGTGCGGGCCCCCGCCACAACGACAGGGCCTGGCGCAGGAGTTGGGCCGAGTGCCCGGCGTCGAAGGCCGCGGCCTCGCGGCCCTTCGCGGACAGCCGGTGGAAGTGCTGGGCGTCGGTGGTGGCCCGGCCGAGGCTCAGCAGATAGCCCGTGGGCAGGGTGCTGATCCACTCATGGCCGGGGTCGGGCGCGTCCGGTTCGCCCGGCGCGGGCAGCAGCCTGCGCAGCCGCGCCACATGGGCCTGCAGTGCGTTCGGGGCGTTCGACGGGGGCTTGGCGCCCCAGAGTTCCTCGGTGAGCTGGTCGACGGAGAGCAGCTGCCCGGCGTGGATCACGAACGCCGAGAGCAGGGCGCGCTGTTTGGACCCGGACGGCACGATGTCCGTCTGGGTGCGCCCGTTGCGGATCTCCACCGGCCCCAGGATCCGGAACTCGGTCTGCTCGTCGCACCGGCCGTCGACCGTGGCGGGCCGGCCGACGCCCAGGACGGTCATGCCCCCACCGTGCGGGCGGGCCGGGCCAGTTGGAGGGCCCGGCGGATGTCGTGGGTGATGCGTCCCGTCAGCGCGGCGGGGTCGGACTGGAAGTAGAAGTGCCCACCCGCGAAGAGCTGCAGACCGAGGAAGCGCTCGGCGCGCTCGGACCACGGGGCCAGCCGGGCGCGCGGCGCCGTCGCGTCCTCGGTGCCGCCGTACACGGACAGCGGTACGGGCATCGGGCCCGTCTCGGGCGCGGGCGTCCACGTCTCGACCAGGCGCAGGTCGCAGCGGATGGCGGGCGCGAACAGCTCCCACAGCTCGGGGTCGTCGAGTACGGCGGCGGGCGTGCCGCCCATCGCGGCCAGCTCGCGGCGCAGCTCCGCGTCGGGCAGCAGATGGCGTTGCTCGCGCTCATGGACGGGACGGGGTACGGCGCGCGCCGAGAGGCCGAGCCAGACGGGCGGGGTGCGGCCCTCGTCGAGCAGCCGGCGGGTGAGCTCATAGGCGATGAGGCCGCCCATGCTGTGCCCGAACAGGGCGTAGGTGCCGGTGAGTTCGGGGGCGAGCGTGGTGCGGAAGTGATCGACGAGTTCGTCCACGTCCCCGATGGCCGGGAGGTCGGCCAGCAGGCCCCGGCCCGGCGCGTCGAGCAGGCGTACGTCCCAGTCGGCGGGGAAGAGGGACGGCCAGTCGCGGTACAGCAGATGGGAACCACCGGCGTGGTGGAACACGAACAGGCGCAGTTCCATGATCGCTCCGTCGACGGACTCCAGTCGGATTTCGGACACTAGCCCTTGCCGCCGGGTCCGCGTCGGCCGCGCGAGCACCGCTCAAGTACCCGTACAAGCGTTCTTGAGTTGACCGTTCTCTGATCCAAACTGCCTGGTTGGAGGGCTGCTTGAGCACGGGTCGAGATCCCGACGGAGGCGGGCCCACCCCGGCTAGCGTTCGGCGCTGCGACAGCCTTCAGCCATCGCAGGAGCTCGAGCAGGTACGGAGGACACCATGGAGATACGGGTTCTGGGTCCGTTGAGCGCCGATGTCAACGGGGGATCCATCGTTCCGACGGCAGGTAAGCCACGGCAGATTCTGGCCCTGCTCGCTTTCTATCCGGGCCGGGTGATCCCGGTGCCCACACTCATGGAGGAGATCTGGGGGACCGAGCTCCCGCAGAGCGCGATGACCACGCTGCAGACGTACATCCTTCAGGTGCGCCGACGGCTCGGTACCGCCATGGGCCCGGACGCGCCGGGCTCCGCGAAGGAGGTCCTGGCCACCCGCCACGGCGGCTATCTGCTGCAGATACCGCCCGAGCAGGTCGACGTGCACCGCTATGAACAGCTCGTCACGGCGGGCCAGAACGCCTTCGAGGAGGGCGCCGACGACCGGGCCGCGAACGCCTTCCGGGACGCCCTCGCGATGTGGAACGGGCCCGCCCTGGTGGACGTACGGGTCGGACCGATCCTCGAGATAGAGGTCATGCGCCTCGAGGAGAGCCGGCTCGTCACCGTGGAGCGGCGCATCGACGCGGATCTGCGCCTCGGCCGGCACACCGAACTCATCGCCGAGCTCACCGATCTGATCGCCCGTCACCCCCAGCACGAGGGGCTGCACTCGCAGGCGATGGTGGCGCTGTACCGGTCGGGCCGGCAGGCCACGGCCCTCGACGTCTACCGCAGGCTGCGGGCCCGGCTGATCGAGGACCTGGGCGTGGAGCCGTCACCGCAGCTCCAGCGGTTGCACCAGGCGATGCTCACGGTCGACCCGGCGCTCGACGTCATCTGCGGGCCGCGCCGCAGCTCCACGTTCGATCTCTACGCGGCCTGAGTTCTGCTGCACCGTGCGGTCCGGGCCAGGCCGTCGGATGGCCCGGCCCTCGAGCGCATCTCAAGGGCGGTCGGTGATCCTCGGGAGCGGTGAACTCTTCGAGGAGGGACGGGACATGGCCGACGAGCAGCCCGTGGCACTGCACTGCTTCGCACATGCCGGGGCGGGTGTGTCGTCCTTCTACGGCTGGCCCGCCGACCTCGGCGACCAGGTGCGGGCCGTGCCCCATCTGCTGCCGGGGCGGGAAGGACGGCGCCGCGAGGAGCGGGTGACGGGGCGCGAGGCCCTGCTCGCCGATCTGATGGGGCACTTCACGGGGGAGCAGGGGCCCAGCGCCCCGTACGTCCTCTACGGACACAGCCTCGGCGCGATGGTGGCGTACACGCTGACCCGCGCCCTGTACGAGGCCGGACTGCCCACGCCCGCGCTGCTCGCCGTCGGGGCCTGCCCGCCGCCGGACGCCGCATCCGATCTGTCGGACGCCTGCCGCGAGAGCGACGAGGAGCTGCTGCGCATGCTCGGCGACGTGGGCGCCGTGCCGGCGAACGCCACGGCCGGCGGGTTCTGGCACCGGGCCGTGATGCCGGTGCTCCGCGACGACCTCACCCTCGCCGACGCACTGCGCGTCGCCGCCCGCGTCCCGCTCGCGGGCGGGCCGCTGCCCGTGCCGCTGCTCGCCGTCGCCGGGGCGGACGACCCCCTGGCGCAGCCCGAGGTGATGGCGGGCTGGCGGCGCTGGAGCACCGGCCCCGTGATCACCCGCACCGTGCCGGGCGACCACTTCTTCGTCCGCGGCCACGAGCTGCCGCGCCTGCTCCGGCGCGCCTGCCTGGTGGCACGGCGCACCGCGGACGACCGCACCCCGGCCGGCGCGCTCGCCTGACCTCTCGCCCGACCCAAGGAGGACCACCGTGCATGTCCCGACCAGCGTGAGGGGCCCCCGATGAGGCGCGTCGTCATCACCGGCATCGGAGTGGTCGCACCCGGCGGTGTGGGCACCAAGGCGTTCTGGTCGCTGCTGACCGACGGCCGCACCGCGACCCGCCGCATCACCCTCTTCGACGCCTCCTCGTTCCGCTCGCAGATCGCCGCCGAGGCCGACTTCGACCCGGCCGCCCACGGCATCTCGCCGAGCGAGGCACACCGCCTCGACCGCGCCGCCCAGTTCGCGCTCGCCGCGGCGCGCGAGGCGGTCGAGGACAGCGGGCTGCCGGCGAGCTCGTCGGGGGCGGACCCGGTACGCACCGGGGTCACCCTGGGCAGCGCCGTCGGATGCAGCACCGGACTCGACGAGATCTACGCCGACGTCAGCGAGCGCGGCAGCCACTGGCTGCTCGACCACACCCGGGCCGAGGCGCGGCTCGCCGACTACTTCGTGCCCAGCTCGCTGGCGGCCGAAGTGGCCCGCGACGTCGGCGCGCAGGGGCCCGTCGCGGTCGTCTCGACCGGCTGCACGTCCGGCCTCGACGCCCTCGGCCACGCCGTCGAAGTCATCCGGGACGGCAGCGCGGACGTCATGGTCGCCGGCGCCTCGGAGGCACCCGTCACCCCCATCACGCTGGCCTCGTTCGACGCGATCAGGGCCACCTCGGCCCGCAACGACGAGCCGGAGACCGCCTCGCGGCCCTTCGACCGGACCCGCAACGGCTTCGTCCTCGGCGAAGGCAGCGCGGTCCTCGTCCTGGAGGAGTACGGGCACGCGCGACGTCGCGGCGCCCAGATCTATGCCGAGATCGCGGGCTTCGCCAGCCGTTCCAACGCGTACCACATGACCGGACTGCGCCTGGACGGCGGCGAGATGGCCGAGGCCATCCGGGTCGCCCTGGACGAGGCGCGGCTCGACCGCGAGGCCGTCGACTACATCAACGCCCACGGCTCCGGCACCAAGCAGAACGACAAGCACGAGACCGCCGCGTTCAAGCGGAGCCTCGGCGATCACGCACACCGGGTGCCGGTCAGCTCCATCAAGTCGATGATCGGCCACTCGCTCGGCGCGATCGGCTCCCTGGAGATCGCGGCCAGCGCCCTGGCCATCAAGCACGACACCGTGCCGCCGACCGCCAACCTCCACGAGCCCGACCCCGCCTGCGACCTGGACTACACCCCGCTGGTCGCCCGCGAGCAGCGCACCGACACGGTGCTCAGCGTCGGCAGCGGATTCGGCGGCTTCCAGAGCGCCATGGTGCTCACCACCCGGCGTCTGGGGGAGGCCGCATGACCGCCACCCTGACCGAAGGGGCAGGCCTCTTCGGAGCCCGCACCGTCGAGGCGGCCGTCACCGGCATCGGTGTCGCCGCGCCCAACGGCCTTGGCACCGAGGCCTGGTGGGCCGCCGTACTGCGCGGCGAGAGCGGCATCGGCCCCGTCACCCGCTTCGACGCCTCCGGCTATCCGGCGCGCCTGGCCGGGGAGGTGTCCGGCTTCGTCGACGAGGACCACGTACCGAGCCAGCTCCTTCCGCAGACCGACCGGGTGACCCGCCTCTCGCTCGCCGCCGCGGCCGAGGCCCTGAGCCATGCGCAGCTCGACCCGGCGGGGCTGCCGGACTACGCGGTCGGCGTGGTCACCGCGAATGCCGCGGGCGGCTTCGCGTTCGGCCAGCGCGAACTGCAGGAGCTGTGGAGCAAGAACAGCCGGCACGTCAGCGCGTACCAGTCGTTCGCCTGGTTCTACGCCGCCAACTCGGGCCAGATCTCCATCAAGCACGGCCTGCGCGGCCCCAGCGGTGTCATCGTCTCCGAGCAGGCGGGCGGCCTCGATGCCGTCACGGCCGCCCGGCGCCAGCTGCGCAAGGGCATCCAGGCCGTCGTCACCGGCGGCATCGACTCCGCGCTCTGCCCCTGGGGCTGGACCGCCCATCTCGCGGGCGGCGGCCTCAGCACCAGCCCCACCCCGGACCGCGCCTATCTGCCCTTCTCCGCCGATGCCTCGGGCCATGTCGTCGGCGAGGGCGGCGCGCTGCTCGTCCTGGAGGACGGCGACGCGGCCCGCGCCCGTGGCGCCGCCGTGCTCGCCACCGTCGCCGGCTGCGCGGCCACCTTCGACCCGGCGCCGGGCACCGGTACGCCCCGGCTGCTCGAAGCCGCCGAACTCGCCCTGGCCGACGCGGGGATCACCCCCGGACAGGTCGACGTGGTCTTCGCCGACGCGGCGGGCGAGCGCGCCGCCGACCGGGCCGAGGCGGAGGCGATCGCCGCACTGTGCGGCCCGTACGCGGTACCGGTGACCGCGCCGAAGTCGATGACCGGACGGCTCGCCGCGGGCGGCTCGGCCCTCGACCTGGCGGCCGCCGTCCTGGCCCTGCGCGATCAGGTGATTCCCCCGACCACCGGGACCCGGCGGACCGCCGCCGACTGCCCCGTGGACCTGGTGACCGGCGCGCCCCGACGAGGCCGCGAGCTGCGTACGGCCCTGGTCCTGGCCCGCGGACGCGGCGGCTTCAACGCCGCGACGGTGGTCCGCGCCGCGGGCTGAGCGGCGCCCGCAACCCGAGAAGCACGACTGGCACGAGACGCATGAGACGTACGAGATGCACGAGATGCACGAGACGCACGACCGGATAAGAGAGAGGCCTACCGTGGAACGCCTTGAGCTCACTGCACTCACCGCTTTGCTGCGCGACGCCGCGGGCGAGGGGGAGGGCATCGACCTGAACGAAGACGCCCTGGACACCCTCTTCCTCGACCTGGGCTACGACTCGCTCGCCCTGCTGCAGACCACCGGCGTCGTCGAGCGCGACTACGACGTCCGGCTCGACGAGGAGGCCCTGGACGAGGCGCAGACGCCGCGCCAGTACCTCGACCTCGTCAACGAGGCCCTGTCCGCGCAGCGGACCGCGGCCTGACCGGGGCCGTGCCATGACTCAGGTGAGCGTGCCCACGATGGACAGCGTGGGCGAACCGCACAGCGACGTCTGCGTCGTCGGCGCGGGCCCGGCCGGGCTCGCCCTGGCCCTGATGCTGCTGCGCTCGGGGATCGGCGTGACGCTGGTGGAGCGCTCCACGCAGCTGCGCCGGGACTTCCACGGCGAGATCCTGCAGCCCGGCGGTCAGCGCGTCCTCGACCAGCTCGGCGTCCTGACCGCCGCCCGCGACCGCGGCGCCTGCGCGCTCGACGGCTTCCAGGTGCTGCAGGACGAACGGCTGCTGCTCGACATCGACTACCGGCGCCTCGAAGCCCCGTACGACTGCCTGCTCGCGCTGCCCCAGAAGCACCTGCTGGCCGAACTCCTCGCCGCCTGCCAGGAGTTGGACGGCTTCACCTATCTGGAGGGGCATCGCGTCAACGGGCTCCTGCGGGACGGCGAGCGCATCACCGGAGTGGTGGCGCAGCGCTCGGGATCCACCACCGTGACCGTGCGGGCGACGGCCGTCGTCGGCGCCGACGGGCGGTTCTCCCGCACCCGGATGCTCGCCGGGATCGACGCCGGCCGCATCGAGGCGTTCGACCAGGACGTGGTCTGGTTCGCGCTGCCCGCACCGGACCGTGCCACCGGCCGGGTACGGGTGCACCGCACCGAGGGCGGGGCGCTGCTCGTCCACGACACCCACCCCGACCGGCTGCGGATCGGCTGGACGCTCGGCCACCGGACCTGGAACCGGGCCGCGGCCCGCGGCATCGGCGCGATCCGCGGCGAACTGGCCGCCGAACTCCCGCAGTTCGCCGACCTCATCCACGAACACCTGCACAGCCTGTCCGACCTGAAACTGCTCGACGTGTTCGCCGGGCAGGCGGGCCAGTGGGTCCAGGACGGACTCGTCCTGATCGGCGACAGCGCCCACACCCACGGACCGATCGGCGCGCAGGGCATCAACCTCGCGCTCCAGGACGCGGCCGCGGCGCACCCCGTCCTGGTCGACGCGGTCCGCACGGGCGACGCGAGCAGGGAGCGGTTGCTGCCGTACGAGGAGCGGCGCAGGCCCGCCGCGGCCGCCGTGCACCGGATGCAGCGGATGCAGGCCAAGGCGCTGCTCGGCCGCGGCGGCGCCGTCGCCACCTTCGCCCGCGCCCGCGCCGCCGCCCTGGTGACCCGCACCCCGATCGGTGCGCGCATCACCCACAAGATCGCGTACGGCACGGACCCCGTGGAGGTACGCACCGACCTGTTCGAGGCCACCCGCCCCGAACCGGCGAGGAGTTGACCGTGCCGGGCACACGCGCCGCGGCGCACGTCCCGGGTACTCGTGCCGGGCAGAGCGCGACGCTCACCGAGATCGCCGACGGGGTCTTCGCGTACGTCCAGTCCGACGGCGGCTGGTGTCTCAACAACGCGGGGGTGATCGCGAACGGCGCGGACAGCGCGCTCGTCGACACGGTCGCCACCGAGGCGCGGGCCCGCCGGCTGCGCGCGGCCGCGCTCGGGCTCGCGCCCAGGCCGCCCCGGCTCCTGGTCAACACCCACTTCCACGGGGACCACACCTTCGGCAACTTCGTCTTCCCCGAGGCCGTGGTGATCGGCCACGAGCGGGCGCGGGCGGACATCACCACGGCCGGCCTGCACCTGACCGGGCTGTGGCCCGACGTGTGCTGGGGCGACCTGCGGATCGCGCCGCCGACGGTCACCTACCGGGACCGGATGACCCTCCATGTAGGCTCCACACAGGTCGAGTTGCTGCATGTGGGGCCCGCGCACACCACCGGCGACACCGTCGTGTGGCTGCCCGAGCAGCGGGTGGTGTTCACCGGCGACCTGGTGATGGCGGGGGCCACGCCGTTCTGCCCCATGGGCTCGGTCACCGGTTCGCTGGAGGCCCTGCGGGTGCTGCGCGGTCTCGGCGCCGACACCGTGGTGCCGGGGCACGGACCGGTCGGCGGCCCCGAGCTGCTCGACGCCAACGAGGGCTATCTGCGCCGGCTGCAGACCCTGGCCACCGGCGGCATCGCGGCGGGGCTGAGCCCGCGCGAGCTCGCCGTCGAGGCCGGCCCCGGACCGTACGCGGACCTCATCGACGCCGAACGCCTGGTGCCCAACCTGCACCGGGCCTACGCGGAGGCGCTGGGCGCGGCGCCCGGCGATCCGCTGGACATCCCCGCGCTGTTCCGGGAGATGAGCGAGTACCACGGCGGGCTGCCGGCCTGTCACGCCTGAGGCCGGCCGGCCTCTCACGCCTGAGAGCGGCCGCCCCTCGCGCAGCCCCTCGCGCTGCCAGGAGCCGGTGCCCGGACGCACCGGCTCCTCGGCATGTCAGGCCAGGTCGTCACGGGTCACGAGGCGGTAGCGCGTACGCCACTTGGCGCGCGAGCGCACCAGGATGTCCTCCATCACGCACACCCGCAGCAGCTTCGACTCGCCGCCGCGCGGGGTGACGTAAACCAGCGCGTAGCAACGGGTGTTGAGCGTGCCGTCCGGCTGTGGCATCAGGTCGAGCATGCCGATCCAGTGCCGGGTCTGTTCGCCGGTGCGGGCGGCCTGGGACTTGTTGCGGCGTACGTTCGCGGCCAGTTCGGCGCGTCCGTGCACCGGCCGGTCCAGCGTCGGCACATTGAAGACGGCGTCCTCCGTGAACGTACCCGCCCAGCGGTCGGCGTCGAACGAGTCGAAGAGCTGCATCTGGTGCGCGTAGAACTGCTGGACCTGCGGATACACCACGCCGATGTCGATCGCCTCGGCGACCGTGCCGGGGCGGCTGAGTGTCTCGGTGGCCATGGACCACTCCTTCGTACCGTCGGAGCCCTGTTCGGATACGGACACTCTCTGTGGCACAGATTGAGCGGCCTTCGAACATTCCTCAAGCGCGGCGACGGACGGTGGGCTGTGCACCCAAAGAAGCACCAACGAACACCCAACGAACACCCAACGAACCACCAACGCACCGACCGCAGCACCGTCGAGCCGGAGGAGACAGCGTCGTGCCGAGCTTCACGTATCCGGATGTCCCGCTGGACGGCCTCCTTCGCACGGCGGCCGACCGTGACCCGGACGGCATCGCCCTGCGTACGGCGGGCGGCTCGGACACCCCGGTCACCTACCGGGAGCTGGACGAACAGGCCGACCGCGTCGCCGAGTTCCTGCACCGGGAGACCAAGGGCAGAGGCGGCGTACGCATCGGCGTGACCAACGTCCTCGACCCGGTCTTCGCCGCCACCTACTACGGCACCAGCCGCAGCGGCGGCGTCGTGGTCCTCGTCAACCCCCTGATCAGGGAAGAGGGTCTGCGGCACGTCTTCGCCACGGCCGGGGTCGAGGTGGCCTTCGTGCCCACGCCCACGGCCGAGCTGCTCACCAAGATGCGCGGCGCCCTGCCGAAGCTGCGCACCATCGTGGTCACCGACGCGGCGGACGGCGTGGTCCCGGCGGACGCGGTGCCCCTGCACACGGTCGTACGGGAGCAGGGCCGCCCTCGCCTCCAGCAGGGCCACACCGTCGCGCCCGACTCGGTGGCCTGCGTGCAGTACACCACCGGCACCACCGGCCGCCCCAAGGGCGTCCTGCTCACCCACCGCAACCTGGTCGCCAACGCCCGCCAGACCGCGCTCGCGCACCGGCTGACCCGCACCTCGGTCACCCTCAACCACCTGCCGCTGCACCACGTGATGCACTTGAACTCCGCGGTGTACGCGGGCGCCTGCCAGGTCCTGTGCCAGGACCCGGACCCGTTCGCCTCGCTGGCCGCGGCCGCCGCGGCCGACGCCACCCACTACTTCGGGCTGCCCGCGCGGCTGCACCGGCTGGCCGCCGACAAGCGGCTCACCGGCGCTCCCCAACTGCCGGGAGGGCCGCACCTGACGGCCGTGCTCTCCGGCGGCTCGGGCCTGCGGCCGGAGGCGGCCCGCACCCTGCGCGCCCGGCTCGGCGTCCCCGTCATCCAGGGCTACGGCATGGCCGAGCTCTCCCCGCTCACCCACTGCCAGCGCCCGGACCGCTACCGCTCGGGCTCGGTCGGCACCGCCGTGCCGGGGACCGAGTGCCGGCTCGTGGAGATCGGCACCCGCACCCCCGTCGACATCTGGTCCACCGGCGAAGTGCAGGTCAGGGGCCCGCAGTTGATGGCCGGCTATCTCGGCGAGCAGGGCTGTCCGCGGATCGACGCGGACGGCTGGTTCGCCACCGGCGACGTCGGCTACCTCGACGACGAGGGAGAGCTGTACCTCGTCGACCGGCTCGTCGACATCTTCAAGTACGACAACGAAATCGTCTCCCCGAGCCAGATCGAGCAGATCATCGCCGAGGACCGGCGCGTCGCCGACTGCGTGGTAGCCGACTGGCCCGACCCCGTGCACGGCGGCATCGTCTGGGCGGGCATCGTGCTGCGCGACGACGCGGCGCAAGAGACGTACGGATGGGACGACACCCGAGACGGCATCGGCATCCTCGACGTCCTCGACTCGATCACCCAGCGCGCCAACGAACGCCTCGCGCACCACGAGCAGATCCGGCTCACCGAGGCCCTGGAAGCGATACCCCGCACACCCACCGGCAAGCCCGAACGCCGCGCTCTCAGACAGCAGTTGAAGACCCGCGCCGCCGCCTGACGGCCGCCCGCGACCGAACCGAGACCCAAGGAGTAACACCGTGGTGACCTTCGTCAACAAGCTGACCGTGCACGGCGACATCGACACCTTCCTCGACGTCAAGGGCAAGCTCACCGCCTACATGGCCGCCCAGCCCGGCTACGTCAGCCACCAGACCCTGCGCCACGCGGGCGCGCCCCACGTCTATCTGGAGCTCGCCGTCTGGCAGGACGCCGCCGCCCACGGCAAGGCCGTGCGCAGCGAGGAGTTCCAGTCCCTGGTCAAGGGCCTCGGCCCGCTGGCCACCCCCGACCCGGGCCTGTACGAGACCGTCGAGGACAGCGCGTGAGCGGCCCCCGCGCACAGCGCCACCCGGAGGTCCTCGTCGTGGGCGCGGGGCCGGTCGGCCTGACCACCGCCCACGAGCTGGCCCGCCGCGGCCTCAAGGTCCGGCTCGTCGACGCCGCCCACGGGCCCGCCCGCACCAGCCGGGCCGTCGCCACGCACCCGCGCACCCTGGAGACGTACGACCAGATGGGCGTCGTCGACGACATCCTGCCCCGGGGCCGGCAGAACCGTGCCTTCACCATGTACGCGAAGGGGCGCCGCCTGGTGCGCCTGGACGCCGACTACCGCACGATGCCGACGTCGTACCCCTACACGCTGGTCATCCAGCAGACCGAGACCGAGGCCGTGCTGCGCGACGCCGTCGCCCGGCACGGCGTCGAGATCGAATGGGGCGTACGGCTCACCGGCTTCGAGCAGGACGAGCACGGCGTGCGGGCCCGGCTGAGCACGGCCGACGGCACCGAGGAGAGCGTCGAGGCGTCCTGGCTGGTCGGCTGCGACGGCGGACACAGCACCGTACGCAAACTCCTCGGTCTCGCACTGCTCGGCGAGACCAGCGAGACCTGGATGCTCGCCGACGCCCCCGTCACCACCGACCTGCCGCCCGACACCATCTACTGGACGCACACCGGCGGCCAGGCGCTGATGATGGTGCCCTACGCCCGCGACGGACACTGGCGGCTCCTCGACACCGCGCCCACGGACCGCGCGACCGACCCGCGCGGCGTCGAGGAGCAGCTGACCGCCAAGCTCTCCGCGGGCCTCGGCCGCCCGGTGCACGTCGGCGAGGCCGAGTGGACCTCGGTCTTCACGTTCCAGCAGCGCATGGTGGAACGGATGCAGCGCGGCCGCGTCCTGGTGGCCGGTGACGCCGCCCATGTGCACAGCCCCGCCTCCGGCCAGGGCATGAACACCGGCATCCAGGAGGCGTACAACCTCGCCTGGAAGCTGGCATCGGTCCACCAGGGCCATGCAGGGCGGGAGTTGCTCGACACCTACAGCGAGGAGCGGGTGCCGATCGGCAAGGCGCTCCTCGGCGCCACCCGCACCGCCACCTTCCTGGTCCAGCTGAAGAACCTGCTCGCCTCGGTCATGCTGCCGGTCGTCTTCACGGTCGTACGCAATGTGCCGGTGCTGCGCCGCGCCATCCAGCGCAAGGTGCTCGGCGGCATGTCCGGACTGCGCATCGGATACGCCGACAGCTCCCTGACCACTTCCCGCGTCAGGCGCTCCGAGCGGGGCGCCGGACCCGTGCCGGGCGAGCGCGTCACCGCCGCGGCCGTGCACGCCCCCGAGGACCGGGGCTGCCGCGGACTCCACGGCGAACTACGCGATCCGCGCTGGTCGTTGCTGCTCGCCACGGGCGGCACCGGACCCGGCGACGTGCCCCAGGGCGTGGCCATCACGGCAGCGGTCCAGTACGCCGAGTGGCTCTCGGTGCGCACCGTCGGCGGCACCGACGGGCCCGCCCCGCTCGCCGACCCCGACAGCCGGCTGCGGGGGGCCCTCGGTCTCGCACCGGGCGGCTGGCTGCTTGTCCGCCCCGACGGCTATGTCGCCGCGCGCGGCGCCGTGCTCTCCCGGGGCGCCCTGGGCCGGGCACTCGCCCCGATCGGCGCACTCGCCCCCCTCGCGGAACCCGCCCGGGTCGAACCAGGACCCCAACTCCCCGTACCCGCCCACCGGCTGAAGGAGCAATGACGTGTCCGGCAACCAGCCTGTCGCCCTGATCACCGGGGCCACCAGCGGCATCGGCCTGGAGGTGGCCCGCCAGCTGGGCCACGCCGGCCACCGTGTCTTCCTGTGCGCCCGCACCGCCCTCGACGTCAAGCAGACGATCGCCGACCTCACCGACGAGGGCCTGGACGTCGACGGCATGGTCGCCGACGTCCGCTCCCCGGAGTCCGTGGCGGCCGTCGTGCGCGCCGCCGTCGAGCGGTACGGGCCCCTCACCGTCCTGGTCAACAACGCGGGCCGCAGCGGTGGCGGCGTCACCGCCGACATCGCCGACGAGCTCTGGTACGACATCATCGACACCAACCTCAACAGCGTGTTCCTGATGACGCGCGAGGTGCTCAAGAACGGCGGCCTGGCCGACTCGCCCCAGGGCCGGATCATCAACATCGCCTCCACCGCAGGAAAGCAGGGCGTCCTGCTCGGTGCCCCCTACAGCGCCTCCAAGCACGGCGTCGTCGGGTTCACCAAGGCGCTGGGCCGGGAGCTCGCGCCCACCGGTGTCACCGTCAACGCGGTCTGCCCCGGCTACGTCGAGACGCCGATGGCGGAGCGGGTGCGCAAGGGGTACGCCGCCGCCTGGGACACCACGGAGGACTACGTCCAGGAGCAGTTCGAGGCGAAGATCCCGCTCGGCCGCTACTCGACGCCCGAGGAAGTCGCCGGTCTGGTCGGCTACTTGGTCTCCCCGCCCGCCGCCTCCATCACCGCGCAGGCGCTCAATGTCTGTGGCGGTCTCGGCAACTTCTGAGCCGGTTCGAGCGCCCTTCGAGCCTGCCTCGAGTCGGTGCGCGTCCCATCGGAAGTTCGCGCTCTGATCCCCCTACCGGAACCTGAGAAAAGAGGTGTTGGCCATGACGGGTCAGCGAGTGCACCGTACGTCCCACGCGGTCGAGGTGGCCGCGCCGGCCGGGGTGGTCTACGGATTGATCTCCGACGTGGAGCAGTGGCCGCTGTTCTTCCCGCCGAACGTGCATGTCGAGCGGCTCGAGTTCGACGGCACGAACGAGCGGCTGCGGATGTGGGCCGTCGCCAACGGGGAGATCAGGTCCTGGCTCTCGCACCGGGTGCAGGACCCGACGGAGCGGATCATCCAGTTCCGTCAACAGAACCCGCAGAACCCGGTCGAGACGATGAACGGGACCTGGATCGTCGAGGAGCTACCCGGCGGCGACAGCCGGCTCACCCTCCTGCACGACTACACGGTGGTGGGCGACCAGGCCGCGAACGTGGAGTGGGTCGAGCGGGCCATCGACACCAACTCCCGTGCCGAGCTGGGCAATCTGCGACGGATCGCCGAGCGCTGGACCAAGTTCGACGAGCTGATCCTCTCCTTCGAGGACACGGTCCGCGTCAACGGCCCCGCCGAGCTGGTCTACGACTTCCTCTACCGGGTCGGCGACTGGCCCGACCTCGTCCCGCACGTGTCGAGCCTCGAGCTGACCGAGGACGCCCCCGGCGTGCAGGTGATGAAGATGGACACCCGCACCGCGGACGGCTCCACACACACCACCGAGTCGGTACGGATCTGCTTCCCGCACGCGGGACGCATCGTCTACAAGCAGACCGCGACGCCCGCCCTGATGGACGCGCACACCGGCGAGTGGTCGGTGCTGCCCGACGAGAGCGGCGTGACGGTGAGCTCCCAGCACAGCGTCGTGCTGCGCGAGGAGGCCGTCGAGCAGGTGCTCGGCGCGGGCGCGGACCTCACCCGGGCCCGCCGCTACGTACGCGAGGCGCTGGGCCGGAACTCCACGGCGACGCTCCAACTGGCCAAGCGGCACGCGGAGTCGGCGATCCGCGTCCTGTGACCCGTCGCGGGGCGCCGCCACGCCCCGCGCCCTGCGGTCCGTGTCCTTCGGTCCAGGGTCCGCGCAGGTCGTACGCCGTACGCCGGTCGTCATCCGCTCTCGCGCATACGTCATCCACCGGCCGCCCCGGTGACCACCAGAAGCTTCTGCAATCCGGTGCGGCCTCGTCCACTGCTGCTCCGGTCCCGCTCTAGCCGTCCTGGCGAGGGTGGGGTGACCACGGACATTCAAGGAGTGGCATGAGCCCCTACACGATCAATGCCGAGGAGACGTCTGCCGCGGCGGGTCCGCCGGCCGAGCCCGTGCTGTGGCACCTCGCGCTGGTCAGCGGGCCCGACGGCACCTCCCTCGACTCCGCGACCGCCGGCCTCAAGGCCCGGCTCGCCGCCGCCGCGCCCGCGGACGCGCCGACGCGGATGTACAACATCGGCACCCCGGACGGCAGCCACCGCGGCGCGGTCCTGGCCGGCGAGGGCACCGCAGCCGAACTGGGCGCCAAGGAGCCCGGCGAGTCCACTGCCCCGGTCGCCTTCATGTTCCCCGGCCTCGGCGACCACTACCAGGACATGGGCCGCGACCTGTACCGCGACTTCCCCGTCTTCCGGGCGGCCGTGGACAGTTGTGCCGAGGCCCTGGCCCCCGAACTCGGCCTGGACATACGGGAAGTGGTCTTCCCCGACCCGACCCCGGAACAGCCCACCGCGCCCGTCGTCGACCTGCGTCGCATGCTCGGGCGGGACACCGGCCCGCAGAGCGAGAACGAGCGCCGTCTGAACGCCACCCGGCTGGCGCAGCCGGCGCTCTTCGTCATCGAGTACTCCCTGGCCAAGCTCTGGGAGTCGTGGGGCACCAAGCCCGCCATGATGATCGGCTACAGCCTCGGCGAATACGTCTGCGCGACCCTCGCCGGGGTGCTGTCCCTGAAGGACGCGCTGACCCTGGTGGCCCGCCGCGCCGCGCTCATCGACGAGCTGCCCAAGGGCTCCATGCTCGCCGTGATGCTGCCGGAGGACGAGCTGCGGCCGCTGCTGTCCGTCGGCATCTCGCTGTCCGCCGTGAACGGCCCGGAGTTCTGTGTGGCGGGCGGCCCGACCGAGGCCATCGCCGGTCTCGAGCAGCGCCTCACCGCGCAGGGCGTGGTCTGCCGCCGCGTCACGACGACCCACGCCTTCCACACCCAGATGATGAGCTCGATCACCGGTCCGCTGACCGAACTCGCACGGACGCTGACGCTCAACCCGCCGCGCATCCCGTACATCTCGAACGTCACCGGCGCCCCGATCACCGACGCGCAGGCCACCGACCCGGGGTACTGGTCGCAGCACCTGGTCAGCCCGGTCCGCTTCGCCGACGGGCTGCGGGCCGTCGGCAACGGCCCGCTGCTCCTGGAGACCGGCCCCGGCCAGACCCTGTCCAGCATGGCCACCGTGGTCCGCGGCAGCGAGGCGGGCACCATCGTCGCCGCGATGCGCCACCCGCTGGAGCGCCACTCCGACTCGGCCGTCGCGCTCAAGGCCCTGGGCCGCCTCTGGCTCGCGCACGCCGACATCGACTGGGACGCCTTCCCCGCCGCCGAGCTGATCGCCGAGCCGGACGCCGCCGTCCCGGACGCGCCGGGCGCGAGCGCGCACGAGGCCTCCGCCACCGAGGCCGAGCTGCACGGACTGTGGGCCAAGCTGCTGAAGACCGAGCAGCAACTCCCGTACGACATCGGGTTCTTCGAGGTAGGCGGCAACTCGCTGCTCGCCTCCCGGCTGATCCTGCGGATCAACCGCACCTTCGGCGTCGAGCTCACCCTGCGCCAGGTCTACGAGTGGTCGACGCTCACCCGGATGGCCGCGGCGATCGACACCCTGAAGGCCGGCGGCGAGCTGATCCGCGAGGACGACGCGTCCTCGCACACGGCCGGCTCCCAGGCCCGCTTCCGGCTGCCCAACGGCCTGGAGATCTCCCACCAGAACGAGGCGGAGACCCTCCACTTCTACGAGGACATCTTCGACCACCGCACCTACGCCAAGAACGGGATCTCCATCCCGGACGGCGCCACGGTCGTCGACGTCGGCGGCAACATCGGCCTGTTCACGCTCTTCGCCCACTACGAGGCGAAGGACGTCCGGGTCTTCACCTTCGAGCCGGCCCCGCCGATGTTCAAGCTGCTCAGCCAGAACGCCGCCGAACACAACGTGAACGCCCAGCTGTTCAACATCGGCATCTCCGACAGCGAGAGCCAGGCGCAGTTCACCTTCTACCCGCGCAGCTCCGGCATGTCCTCCTTCCACCCCGACGAGGCGGAGGAGAAGCACAACCTGCGCACCATCATCGCCAACCAGCAGAAGACCACCGCCGACGCGGACGTCGCCGAACTCACCTCGCACGCCGAGGAATTGATGGACGTCCGCTTCGAGGCCATCGAGTTCACCGCCACGCTGCGCCCGCTGAGCGCCGTGATCCGGGAGCAGGGCATCGAGCGCATCGACCTCATCAAGATCGACGTACAGAAGAGCGAGCGCCAGGTCATCGACGGCATCGCCGACGAGGACTGGCCCAAGATCCAGCAGATGGTCCTGGAGGCGCACGACGCGGACGGCGAGGTGGCCCGGCTCGTCGCGCTCCTGCAGAGCCGCGGCTTCACCGCCAGGGCCGAGCAGGACGAGCTGTACGTCGGCACGGACATCCACAACATCTACGCCGTACGCGGCACTCGCTAACGGAGTCGTACGCATCATGGAATTCGCCACGGTAGGAGTGGTCGGCGCCGGTGTGATGGGCGTCGGCGTCGCACAGAACCTCGCCCAGACCGGTCATCAGGTGGTCCTGGTCGACGTTTCCGACAAGGTGCTCGAGGACGCCCGCAAGGAGCTGCGCACCAGCCTGCGCACGTACGCCCTGTTCAACAAGGGTTCGGGGGTCGACCCGAAGGCGGTCTTCGAGAAGATCGAGTTCACCACCGACTACGAGCTGCTCGCCAAGTCCGACTTCGTCGTCGAGAACGTCACCGAGGACTGGGGCATCAAGCAGCAGGTGTACGACCGGATCGACAAGATCGTCCGCCCCGAGGTGACCTTCGCCGTGAACACCTCGGCGATCTCCATCACCCGCGTCGGCTCCATCACCGAGCGCCCCGAGCGGGTCGTCGGCATGCACTTCATGAACCCGGTCCCGATGAAGCCGATGGTCGAGGTGATCCGCGGCCACCACACGACGCCCGAGACCATCGACACCGCCCGCCGCTTCCTCGCGGAGATGGGCAAGGAGTGCATCGTCGTCGAGGACGTGCCCGGCTTCGTCTCCAACCGCGTCCTCATGCTCACCATCAACGAGGCGGCCTTCCTGGTGCAGGACGGCGTGGCCCCCGCCAAGGACGTCGACCGCATCTTCACCTCGTGCTTCGACCACCGGATGGGCCCGCTTGAGACCGCCGACCTGATCGGCCTCGACACCATCCTCAAGTCGGTCGAGGTGCTCTACGAGAGCTTCAACGACAGCAAGTACCGGCCCGCCCCGCTGCTCAAGAAGATGGTCGCCGCCGGCCTGCTCGGGCGGAAGAGCGGCGAGGGCTTCCACAAGTACAGCTGAGTGACGCGGCTCGGCGCACCCATCCATCCGACGACGACAGGACGGAAGAGAAATGAGCACGGACACCAGGGCCAGGATCGCGGAGTATCTGTCCCGCTTCTTCCCGGTGCACGACCTCAAGGACGACGACAACATCTTCGAACTCGGCTTCGTCAGCTCGATGTTCGCGATGCAGCTCGTCTCCTTCGTCGAGCACGAGTTCGGCATCACGGTCGAGAACGAGGACCTGGAGCTCGAGTACTTCCAGTCCATCAGCGCACTCGACTCCTTCGTCACCCGCAAGCTGTCCGCCCCCGTACCCCACTGAGCAAGAGAGCGGACGCGACGACGATGACCAGCATGCTCACCGCGGAACAGGCCCAGGCCGCCAAGGAGTTCCGGGACTTCGCCGACCGCGAGATCGCACCCCACGCCGACGCGTACCACGAGGCGCAGCGCACCCCGCCCGAGACCATCCGGCTGCTCGCCGACGAGGGGCTGCTCGGCCTCCCGGTGCCCGAGCAGTACGGGGGCGGCGGCTGCGACGCGGTGACCCTCGGGCTGCTCGCCGGCGAACTGGGCCGTGCCTGCTCCTCGGTGCGCAGCCTGCTCACGGTGCACACGATGGTCGCCCACGCCGTCAACCGCTGGGGCGGGCGCGCCCTGAAGGACACCTGGCTGCCCCGGCTCGCCAGTGGAGAGCGGATCGGCGCGCTCGCCGTCTCCGAGCCGGGCGCCGGCAGCGACGCGGCGGGCGTGACCACCACCCTCACCAAGGACGGCGACGACTGGCTGCTCGACGGCCACAAGAAGTGGATCACGTACGGGGAGAGCGCCGACGTCTTCGTCGTCGTCGGCCGCACCGACGCCGGGCCCACGGCCCTGCTCGTCGAACGCGACACCCCCGGCGTACGCACCGAGCTCATCGAGGACCTGATCGGCATCCGCGCCTCGATGACCGCCAACGTGTATTTCGACAACTGCCGGATCCCGGGCGCCAATCTGCTCGCCCGGCCCGGCCTCGGCGTCTCCCACGTCGTCGGCGCCGCCCTCGACCTCGGCCGCTACACCGTCGGCTGGGGCTGCGTCGGCATCCTCGACGCCTGCCTCGACGCCAGCGTCGACTACGCCAACAGCCGGGTCCAGTTCGGCTCCCTCATCAAGGAACACCAGCTGGTCAGACGAATGATCAGCAACATGTACACCGACGCGCACGCGGCCCGGCTGCTCTGCCTGGAGGCCGGCCGGCTGCGCGACCGGCACGATCCCGGTGCGCTCGCCGCCACCTCGACGGCCAAGTACTTCGCGGCCACCGCCGCGACCCGGGCCGCCGCCGACGCCGTACAGATCCACGGCGCCAACGGCTGCAGCTCCGACTATTCCGTGCAGCGCTACCTCGGCGACTCCCGGGTCATGGAGGTCATCGAGGGCAGTTCGCAGCTTCACCAAGTGGGCCTGGCCGAGTACGCGTTCCAGGAACGGGCGCTGAGGAGTGTGCGATGACGACGACCGTCAAGTGCGTGGTGTGGGACCTCGACAACACGGTGTGGGACGGGGTGCTCCTGGAGGACGGCGACGTCAAGCTGCGGCCCGTCGTCGTCGAGGTGCTCCGCACCCTCGACGAGCGCGGCATCCTGCACGCGATCGCCAGCCGCAACGACCACGACGCGGCCATGGCCAAGCTGACCGAGTTCGGGATCGCCGAGTACTTCCTGCACCCGCAGATCAACTGGGGCAACAAGTCCGCCTCCGTCCGGGCAGTCGCCGAGGCGATCAACATCGGCATCGACACCCTGGCGTTCGTCGACGACCAGCCCTTCGAGCGCGACGAGGTCCGCTTCGCGCACCCCGAGGTGCTCTGCATCGACGCCCTCGACGCCGAGCGCATCCCCGAACTGCCACAAATGCAGCCGCGGTTCGTCACCGCCGACAGCCGTGAGCGCCGCCACCTCTACCGCGCCGACATCCGCCGCAAGGAGGCGGAGGAGACCCACGAGGGCACCGACGAGCAGTTCCTCGCCTCCCTCGGCATGCGCTTCACCATCGCGCCCGCCCAGGAGCGCGACCTGCAGCGTGCCGAGGAGCTGACGGTGCGCACCAACCAGCTCAACGCCACCGGATACACCTACTCGTACGACGAACTCGATGCCTTCCGCGTCTCGCCCGACCACGAACTCCTGGTCGCGGGCCTGGAGGACACCTACGGCACCTACGGCAAGATCGGCCTCGCCCTCGTCGAGCGCGGCGCCGACGCCTGGACGCTGAAGCTGCTCCTCATGTCCTGCCGCGTCATGTCCCGAGGCGTCGGCTCCGTCCTGCTCAATCACTTGATCCGCAGCGCCCACGAGGCCGGCGCCCGGCTGCGCGCGGAATTCGTGCCCACCAGCCGCAACCGGACGATGTTCGTCACCTACAAGTTCGCCGGCTTCCGCGAGGTCGCCAAGGACGGCGAGGTGTCGGTGCTCGAGCACGACGGGACCCGGGTGCCGGAGTTCCCGGCCTACATGGACGTCACGGTCGAGCGCTGACCCGCGCGCACCCCTTTTGCGAAGTCCCGGAACGAGACGGATGGCGGAGATGAACTCCCAGGCGAACGAGGACCGGCTTCGGCGAGCCATGGCCGCCGTCCTCCAGCTCCAGAAGCGCAACGCCGAGCTGGAGAACCAGCGCTACGAGCCAGTGGCGATCGTCGCCATGTCCTGCCGGCTGCCCGGCGGCGTCCGCACCCCGGAGGACTACTGGCAGCTGCTCGACGACGGCCGCGACGCCATCGGCCCGCTGCCGGCCCGCTGGGACGGTCTCGACCTGTACGACCCCGACCCCTCGGCGATCGGCAAGAGCTACGCCCGCGAAGGCGGATTCCTCGACGGGCTCGACGAGTTCGACGCCGCCTTCTTCGGGGTGTCCGCGCGCGAGGCCCTGTCCATGGAGCCGCAGCAGCGCCTCGTCCTGGAGGCGTCCTGGGAGGCCCTGGAGCGCGCCGGGATCCGGCCCGACGCCCTGGGCGGCAGCCGGACCGGCGTCTATCTGGGCGCCATGCGCTCCGACTACGACACCGGCAACGCGCCCCTGGAGAGCTTCGACGGCTACCAGGGCACCGGCATCCAGAGCAGCGTCGTCTCCGGCCGCGTCTCCTACGTCCTCGGGCTGCAGGGCCCGGCCCTGACCCTGGACACCGCCTGCTCCTCCTCGCTGGTCGCCGTGCACTCCGCAGTCGCCGCACTGCGCAGCGGCGAGTGCGATCTGGCCCTCGCCGGCGGTGTCACCGCGATGGCCTCGCCGGCCATGTTCGTCGAGTCCAGCAGGCTCGGCGCGATGGCCCCCGACGGGCGCTGCAAGAGCTTCTCCGCACGGGCCGACGGCGCCATCTGGTCCGAGGGCGTCGGCATTCTCGTCCTCAAGCCGCTCAGCGCCGCGCAGCGCGACGGCGACAAGGTGCTCGCCGTGATCCGGGGCTCCGCCGTCAACCAGGACGGCCGCAGCCAGGGCCTGACCGCGCCGAACGGACCCGCGCAGCAGCGCGTCATCCGCGACGCCCTCGCCGCCTCCCGGCTCACCCCCGCCGACATCGACGCGATCGACGCCCACGGCACCGGCACCCCGCTCGGCGACCCCATCGAGGCGGGCGCCCTCGCGGAGGTCTTCGGGCCGGGCCGTGACTCCGAACTGCCCGTCTGGCTCGGCTCGTCGAAGTCCAACATCGGCCACACCCAGGCCGCGGCCGGCGTCGCGGGCCTGATGAAGATGGTCCTCGCCCTGCAGCACGAGTCGCTGCCGCGCACCCTGCACGCCGACGAGCCCAGCCCGCACATCGACTGGGCCGACAGCGGCCTGCGCCTGCTCCAGGAACCGCGCCCGTGGCGGCGCGGCGAGCGGGTGCGCCGGGCCGGCGTCTCGGCGTTCGGCATCAGCGGCACCAACGCGCACCTGGTGGTCGAGGAGGCCCCCGCGCCCGCCCCCGTCACGGTCGACGCCGACGCGACCACCCCCGCCGAAGCGCCCGAGACCGCTGAACTCCCATCGTCCGCAAGGCCGTTGTTGCTTTCCGGCCACGACCAGCAGGCGCTGCGCGCACAGGCCGGCCGCTGGGCGCAGTGGCTCACCGAGCACGGCGACACCCCGTGGCAGGACGTCCTGCGCACCGCCGCGCTGCACCGCACCCACCTCGAAGCGCGGGCCTCCGTCGTCGCGGGCGACGCCGACGAAGCGGCAGCGGCCCTGACCGCGCTGGCCGAAGGCCGCCCGCACCCCGGCGTGGTGACGAGCTCTGCCCGCGACCGGGGCAAGGTCGCCTTCGTCTTTCCCGGCCAGGGCTCGCAGTGGCTGGGCATGGGCCGCGCCTTGATCGCCGAGAACGAGGTGTTCCGGACGGCGATCGCCGAGTGCGACGAGGCGCTGCACCCCTGGACCGGCTGGTCGGTCATGGACCTGCTGACCGAACCCGAGGGCGAGGAACTGCCGTCGTTCGAGCGGATCGACGTGCTGCAGCCCGCCCTGTTCGCGGTGATGATCGGCCTCGCCGCCGTCTGGCGCTCCCTCGGCGTGGAACCCGCCGCCGTGGTCGGCTCCAGCCAGGGCGAGGTGCCCGCGGCCGTGGTGGCCGGGGCGCTCAGCCTGAAGGACGGCGCACGGCTCGCCGCGCTGCGCTCCCAGGGTCAGCGCCGCGAGTGCAGCGGCCGCGGCGCGATGGCGCTCATCGAGCTGCCGGTCGACGAGGTCGAGGAGCTGATCGCCCCCTACGGCGCCGCCCTGTCGGTCGCGGTCGTCAACACGGCGGGCTCGACGGTCATATCCGGCGACGTCCCGGCCGTGGAGCAACTCCTCGGCGAGATGGAGGGCCGCGAGGTCTTCTGCCGGCGCATCCAGTCGGACACCGCCGGGCACAGCGCGCACATCGACCCGATGCTGCCCTGGCTGCGTGAACAGCTCACCGACCTGCGGCCCACCGCCCACAGCATCACCTTCTGCTCGACCGTGACCGGCGAGGTCATGGACGGCACCGCACTCGACGCCGCGTACTGGTGCCGCAACCTCCGCGAGACCGTACGCATGGACCGCGCCCTCGACCGCCTGGTGGCCGACGGGTACGGCGTCTTCGTCGAGATCAGCCCGCACCCGATCCTCGGCATGCCGCTGACCGCCGCCACCGCCGACGCACACGGCGCCGTCGTCGGCAGCCTGCGTCGCGACGCCGACTCCATGTCCCAACTCATGCTCTCCCTCGGCACGTTGCACGCCCAGGGCCATCAGGTCGACTGGACCCGGATCCTCGGCACCGCCCCGCGCAGTGCCGCCGTCGCGCTGCCCACGTACGCCTTCCGGCGCACGTCCTACTGGAGCGACTTCGCCGGCTACCGAGAGCTCGACCCCGCCGAGCGCGAGGCGCTGCTCCGCAAGCGCCAGGAGCAGCCCACCGGCGCCACCGAAGGGCCGGCCGCACTGCGCGCCCGCCTCCGCGCGCTCGACGAGGACGCCCGCCACGCGAGCCTCACCGAGGTCGTGCGCGAGGAGGCCGCCGCCGTCCTCGGCGCCCCGGAGCCGGTCCCCGCCGACAAGCGGCTGCAGGAGCTGGGCCTCGACTCGATCATGGCGCTGCAGCTCCGGAACCGGCTCTCCGACCTCACCGGCGCCACCCTGCCGGCCAACCTCGCGTTCAAGCACCCGACCCCGCACGACGTGGCCGGATACCTCATCGAGCACGCCCTGGGCGAGATCGAGGGTGCCCCCGCCGCGCCGCCCCTGCAGCGCGCCGAGGAGCGCGCGGTGCACCCGGCGACCGACGGACAGCGCCGGCTGTGGTTCCTGGAACAGATGCAGCCCGGCAGCGCGCAGTACAACACCCCGCTGCTGCTGCGCACCGCCCGCCGCCTCGACGCGGACGCCTTCACCGCCGCCCTGCGCCACGTGATGGACCGTCATGAAGCGCTGCGCACCGGCCTGGAGATGCGGGACGGCGCACTCGTGCAGGTCGTCCACGGCGAGTACGACCTGCCCCTCGCCCACGAGGACCTTTCGGGCCTCGACGAGCAGCAGCTCGACGCGCGCGTCCGGCACGAGGAGCGCATCCCCCTCGCGCTGAACGGGCCGAGCATGCTGCGCTGCCTGCTCGCCGACACCCACGACGGCGGACAGCTGATCGGCCTCTTCCTGCACCACGCCGTCACGGACGGCTGGTCCCTGTCGCTGCTCACCCGCGAACTGTTCGACACCTACACCGCGCTGGTGGACGGCCGCGATCCGCAACTGCCCGAGATCTCCTACCAGTTGGGCGACTACGCCGCCTGGGAGCAACGCGCCCTCGCCGAAGGCCACTTCGCGCCCTCGCTCGACCACTACGCGACCGAGCTCGAAGGGATGGGCCGACTCGAACTGCCACCGGCCGCTCGCGTCGACGGCGCGGACGGCGTCGACGGCACGGACGCCCACGACGGCACGGTCGGCTTCACGATCCCCGCCGAGCTGAGCACCGGCCTCCAGGACCTCGCCGCCCGCGCCTCCCTGACTCCGTACACCGTGTACGCGAGCGCCTTCGCGGTGCTGCTCGCCCGCACCACCGGGTCGTACGACTTCGGACTCGGCACGGTCTGGGCCAACCGCCAACTCCCGGGCGTGGAGGGCACGCTCGGCTTCCTCGTCGGCACCCTGCCGCTGCGCTGCGACCTCACCGGCGACCCGACCTTCGACGAGCTGCTCGCCTCGACCGCGCCCCGGATCCTCGGCGTGCTCGACCACCAGGACGTACCGCTCACCGAGATCCTCAAGGTCGCGGGCGGTGAGCGCACCGGCGACGAGAACCCGCTGTTCAGCGCCGTCTTCAACTACCGGGCCAACACCTTCCCCGACCTGGGCGAGGGCGACACCGGCTGGACCCACCTGCCCGGAGCGGCCGTGGGAGGCGGGCCGCGCGGCGTCGCCAAGTCCGAGATCGGCATGACGATCGCCCCGGCGGACGACGGCCTGCGCGGCGAACTCGAATTCCTGCCCGGCGTCCTCGACCGGGCCTCGGCCCACCGCCTGGTGGCCAACTTCCGCACCCTGCTCGCTTCCCTCGTCGAGGGGCACGACCGCCCGATCAGCGAACTCCGCGTCATCGACGAGGCGGAGGCGTCCTGGCTGGCCGAGACCGGCGGCACCTCCGCGGCCGAGGTCACCGATGACACCGCGATCCGCCGCATCCTGCACCAGGCCCACCGCACCCCGGACGCGACCGCCCTGATCACCGACGCGGGCGAGGTCTCCTACCGCGACCTGGTGCTCCGCGCCTCCGCGATGGCCGGACAGCTGCGCTCCGCGGGCGTCACCGGCGAGACCCTGGTCGGCATCCATCTGCCGCGCTCCGCCGACCTGGTGGTCGCGGTCCTCGCCACCTGGCTGGCCGGCGGCGCCTACGTACCGATGGACCCCGACTACCCCAAGGCCCGGCTCGACCACGTCATCCAGGACAGCGGCCTCGACGTCGTCGTCTCCACCCGGGCGGGCTCCGCGGACATCGCGGACGACCGCATCCAGGTGCTCCTCGCCGACGCGCTGCCCGCCCCGGCGCCCGACGCCGACTTGGCGGACATCGAGGCCGCGGCGGCCCTCTCCGACCTCGCGTACGTCATCTACACGTCGGGCTCGACGGGCAAGCCGAAGGGCGTGCAGCTGGAGCACGCCCAGTTCGCCAACTTCTGCTCCGCCATGGACGAGCGGGTCGGCGGCGGCCCCGGCGACACCTGGCTCGCGGTGACGAGCCTGTCCTTCGACATCTCCACCCTGGAGCTGCTCTGGACCCTGACCCGCGGCTACCGCGTGGTCGTCGCCGAGGGCGGCCCGGCCCGCTGGGCCGACCAACTGCCGTACGCGCCCACCCATTTGCAGTGCACCCCGTCGCTCGCCCGGATGCTCCTCGCGGACGCCGACGGCCGGGCCCTCGTACAGGGCCTGGACCGGATGCTGGTCGGCGGCGAAGCCCTCGACCGGGGCCTCGCCCGCAAGCTCCTGCGGCTGTGCCCGGACGGCCTGATGAACATGTACGGGCCCACCGAGACCACCGTCTGGTCCGCCGCCTGGAACGCCGTACCCGGCGAAGTCGCCCTCGGTGAACCGCTGTTGAACAACATCCTGTACGTACTCGACCCTCAGGGCCGCAGGGTCCCGCGCGGCACCCGGGGCGAGCTGTACATCGGTGGCCTCGGGGTCGCCCGCGGCTATCTGCACCGCCCCGAGCTGACCGCGGAACGCTTCGTCGACGACCCCTTCGCCGACGCGCCGGGCGCCCGGATGTACCGCACCGGCGACGTGGTCCGCCACCGCGCCGACGGCACCCTGGAGTTCTGCGGCCGGGCCGACGCACAGGTCAAGCTGCGCGGGCACCGCATCGAGCTGGGCGAGATCGAGGCCGTCGCCGGCGAGCACCCGGCCGTCGCCGAATGCGCCGCCGTGGTCCGCGAGGACATCGCCGGCGACCCCCGGCTCTGCCTCTACTGGGTGCCGGCCGCGAACCGCACCGCTCTCGACGAGGACCTGCTGCGCCACGCCGCCGAGCGGCTGCCCGCAGCCATGGTCCCGGGCCGCCTCTTCCGCATGGAGGAGCTGCCGCACACCCCGAACAAGAAGGTCGACCGGGGCGCCCTGCTCGCCCTGCCCGCACCGACCGAGTCGCGGCCGCGGCCCGCCGTCACCGGTGACGACGTCGAGGCGCTGGTCACCGGCGCCTGGACCGAGGTGCTCGGGCACGGAGACATCGACCCGGACCGCGGCATCTTCGACCTCGGCGCCAACTCCATGACCGCCCTTGAAGCGCACAAGCTGATGTGCGCCGGGCTCGGCCGCGAGTTCCCGCTCTCCGTCCTGTTCCGCTATCCGACCGTCCGCCAGCTCGCCGCCCATCTGCGTGACGAGGGCCAAACACCGCTCCCCGGACCGGAGTTCACCGGGCGCAAGCGGTCCACGGAACAGGACGCGGTCGCGATCGTAGGCATGGCGGTCCGGCTGCCCGGCGCCCCCGACGTCGACGCCTACTGGCACAACCTGCGCCACGGCATCGAGTCGATCACCCACTTCACCGCGGAGGAGCAGCGCGCCGCCGGCATCGGCGAGGACCTGCTCGGCCACCCCGACTACGTACCGGCCAAGGGAGTCGTGACGGGCGCCGACCTCTTCGACGCCGAGTTCTTCGACTGCTCGCCCGCCGAGGCCGAGATCATGGACCCGCAGCACCGGCTCTTCCTGGAGTGCTCCTGGCAGGCCCTCGAACACGCCGGGGTGCGGCCCGCCTCCTTCGACGGCAGCGTCGGCGTCTTCGCGGGTTCCGGCGGCGCCCAGTACGCGGGCGCCGAAGAGGCCACCGAGATGTCGGACGTCTACCGGCAGATGGTCGGCACGAAGAACGACTTCCTCGCCACCCGCGTCGCCCACAAGCTCAACCTGCGCGGCCCCGCCCTCACCGTCCAGACCGCCTGCTCGACCAGCCTGGTCGCCACCCACCTGGCCCGCGAGTCCCTGCTGCGCGGCGAGTCCGACATCGCCCTCGCGGGTGGCTCCTCCCTTGCCCTGCCCCTCGAACTCGGGTACCTCCACCAGGAAGGCCTGGTCTTCTCGCCGGACGGCAAGTGCCGCGCCTTCGACGAGAAGGGCGCGGGCACGGTCCTCGCCGACGGTGTCGGCGTCGTCGTCCTGCGCCGGCTCTCCGACGCCCTCGCCTCCGGCGACCACATCTACGCGGTCATCCGTGGCAGCGCCATCAACAACGACGGCTCCAACAAGGTCGGCTTCACCGCGCCGAGCGTCGCGGGCCAGGCCCGGGTCATCGCGGCCGCGCAAGCCGAGGCCGGGGTGAGCCCCGACACCGTCGGCCTCATCGAGGCCCACGGCACGGCCACCGCCCTGGGCGACCCCATCGAAGTGCAGGCGCTGCAGCAGGTGTTCGCGGCCGCCGAGCGGGCGGAGCCCTGCGCGATCGGCTCGGTGAAGACCAACATCGGCCACACCGACGCCACCGCGGGCGTCGCCGGACTCATCAAGGCCGCGCTCTGTCTGCACCGCGGCGAACTCGTGCCCAGCCTCAACTTCGAGAGCCCGAACCCCGAGATGGGGCTCGACCCCAATCTGTTCTACGTCAACACCGAGACCAAGCCGTGGGAAGCCCAGGACGGACCGCGCCGGGCCGGCGTCTCGGCCTTCGGCCTCGGCGGCACCAACGCGCATGTCGTGCTGGAGGAGCCGCCGCTGTGGGAGCCGGGGGAGTCCGCCGAGACGGCCGCGCCCACGCCGCTTCCGGTGGTGGTGTCGGCGCACAGCGAGGCCGCGCTCGTCGAGCAGGCGGGACGCTGGGCGTCCTGGCTCGACGCCAACCCCGGCGTACGGCTCCACGATGTCGCCGCCACCGCTGCGCGGCACCGCACGCACTTCGCCGCCCGGGCGAGCGTGAGTGCCGCGTCGGTCGAGGAGGCCGTGGCCGGGCTGCGGTCCCTGGCCGAGGGGGTGCCGCATCCCGCGGTCGCCCAGGGCACGGCCGCGCGGCGCGGCAAGACGGTGTTCGTGTATCCGGGGCAGGGCTCGCAGTGGGCCGGGATGGGGCGTGAACTCCTCGCGCAGAGCGAGGTGTTCGCCCGGACGATCGACGCCTGCGATGCGGCGCTCCGCCCCTTCACGGGCTGGTCCGTGCGGGACGTACTCGCAGACCAGGGCGCAGACCCGAGTGCAGACCAGGGCGCGGACCGCCCGCCGCTGGACCGGGTGGACGTGGTCCAGCCCGCCCTGTTCGCGATGGCCGTGGGCCTGACCGCGTTGTGGCGTTCCCTGGGTGTGGAGCCTGCCGCGGTGGTGGGGCACTCGCAGGGCGAGGTCGTTGCCGGTGTGGTGAGCGGTGCTCTCACTTTGGAGCAGGGGGCGCAGATCGTGGCCCGTCGCTCGCACGCGGTCCTCGCGTGCGCCGGCCAGGGTGGCATGGCTCTGATCGAGCGTCCTGTGGCCCAAGTCGAGGAGTTCCTGGCCCCGTACGGCGATGCGCTGTCCGTCGCGGCGGTGAACACGGCTGGCTCGACGGTGATTTCAGGTCAGGCCGCAGAGCTGGACGCGCTGGTGGCGGATCTTCAGGCGCAGGACGTATACGCCCGGAAGATCAACGTCGACTACGCCTCGCACAACGCCCAGATGGACCCCCTCCTCCCCGCCCTCGCCGAGGACTTCGCGGGCATCGTGCCCAAGGCCACGGACATCGCCTTCTACTCGACAGTGACCGGACAGATCGCCGACGGCGCCGAACTCGACGCCACCTACTGGTGCCGCAACCTCCGCGAGCCGGTCCGCTTCGACCAGGCCCTCGACCGGCTGCTCGACGACGGACACCACGTGTTCGTGGAGATCTCCGCCCACCCCGTGCTCGGCATGCCGCTCACCGACGGCAGCGCCGAACGCGGTGGCGTCGTCGTGGGCTCGCTCGCCCGCGAACAGGGCGGACTGTCCCGACTCCTGTACAACGCGGGCGAGTTGCACGTCCAGGGCCACGCCCTCGACTGGGACCGCGTCCTCGGCGCCGACGCCACAGCCGTCGTGCCGCTGCCTTCCTACGCCTTCCAGAGCGAGCGGCACTGGCGGGAGCAGGCCCTCCCCGGCCGTGGCGCGGCCAAGGGACAGGGCCAGGCGTTCTGGGACGCCGTGAACTCGGGCGAGGCGGACCGGGTCGCGGAGCTGATCGGTGCCCCCGAGCAACTGCGCGAAGGCGTCGCCCAGTTGATGCCGCTGCTCACCGAGTGGCTGCAACGACAGACCGACGAGGCGTCCCCGGGGCAAGGCCGCCGGAGCGCCGCAGGAGACCCCGGATTCCATGACCGGCTCCTCGCGCACGACGAGGAGGAGCGCCTCGCCCTGGTGCTCGGCCTGCTGAAGGACGAGATCGCCCCGGTGCTCGGCCTGGCCGCCGGGGACATCCCCGACGCCCAGCCGCTCGTCCAGCTCGGCATGGACTCCCTGATGGCGGTCGGCCTGCGCGCCCGCATCACCCGGATCACCGGCGCCCAGGTACCGACCCGGCTCGTCCTGGGCGAGGCCGGATGCGTCGGCATCGCGCGGACGGTCATCGCCAAGGTGCTGCCCGAAACCGCCGAGGCCCAGGCCGACGCGGCCGGCCCGGGAAGCTGGCTGCGGACCATGAAGCCGGTCCTGCAACCGCGCGCCAGGATCGTCTGCGTCGCCGGAGCAGGCGGCACCACCGCCGCCCAGGTCCCGCTGATCCGGATGCTCCCGGACGACGTCGAGCTGCTGGCCGTACAGCTGCCGGGCCGGGCGGAGCGCGCCCTGGAACCCGCCGCCACCGACATGGGCGCCGTGGTGCGGGGCATCGTCGGCGAACTCATGGACCGGGACCCCGTACCGACGGTGTTGTACGGGCACAGTCAGGGATCCTGGCTGGCCTGGGAGCTAGCCCACGCACTGGCCGACCGGCCCGACGGGCCCGCGCTCACCTTCGTACCGGCCTGCGGTCTGCCGCCCAACTCGCCGCCGCCGCCCGGCATGCGGCACATGGAGGAGCTGGCCAAGTCCCTCGAAACTATGAGCTTCGAGGACCTGGCGGCAGCGCTCGTCGGCATCCTGCCCGACGCCATCCTGGCCAGCGAAGAACTCCTCACCGACTATCGCGAGGCGCTGCGCGACGACCACGTCCTGGCCCTCAGCCACCGGAATTCCATGGAGAACGACTCCAGGGACGCCCTGCGCATTCCCGTCCACGCCATTTCCGCGACGGACGACCCGGTCCTCCCGGCCGAACACGTGCAGGCCTGGCAGGAATACACCCGCGGAGACTTCGTGCACCGGACCATCGCCGGAAGTCACGCGGCTCCGATCGAGAACTACGAGGCGATGGCCGCAGAACTCCTGCGCGCCATTCCGGAGACCCCAGGAGACGACAATGCCTGACATCGTGCGGCCGGACGGTGCACACATCCACTACGAGGTGAGCGGCTCCGGCGAACCGGTGCTGCTCCTCGCCCCCGGGAGCGTGCACAGCGAGACGGCGGCGTGGGAGACGAACTTCTACCACCCCGTGCCCGAACTCGCGCCGCACTTCCAGGTCATCGCCATGGACCAGCGGCACGCCGGCCGCAGCCCGGCCCCCGCCGCCCCGTTCTCGTACGAGCAGACCGTCGCCGACCAACTGGCCGTCCTCGACGAGGTCGGCGTAGACCGCGTCCATGTCGTCGCGGCCGGGATCGGCTGTGCGCACGCCTGGCGGCTCGCCGCCGAGGCACCCGAGCGGATCCTCTCCGTGGTGGCCCAGGAGCCCGTCGGCCGCGACGGCACCAACACGCTCGGCGACTTCTTCGGCCTCTTCGACGAGGCGATGCGGCTGCCGCGCGCGGCCTCCTTCGACGACCCCAAGACCGAAGGACTCGGCGCGGTGATCGAGGCGGCCGCACAGGACGGCAGCTTCGCGCGGAACCCGGCCGCGGGGCCGTTCGCACAGCGCCTGCACGACGACGCGGAATTCCACGACGAGTTCCTGGCCCTGCGGCGCGAGCGGTACATCACCACGCTCGTGCGCTACCGCGACGCCATCTTCCCGGCCGACTCCGCCTACTTCTCCGTGCCGGAGGGCAACATCGCCGCCTTCCCGGCGCCGCTTCTCGTGCTCCCCGGAACAGGCGGCCGGCAGCCGGAGTCGATCGCCAAACGCATTGCGTCCGAGGCACCTTCGGCCCGCCTCGTCGACGCCGGTTTCGACGCCCCGGCGAAGCAGTCGGAAACGGTCGAGACCGTCGTCGCATTCCTCAGCCAGAACAACCCGAAGTAAAGGAGGCCGGGCCCGACATGAACGCAGTAGCGGAAATCGACGTCACCAGCGACTCGCTGTACTACGAGGACCATCCCTGGGCGGAACTCGCCACACTGAGGCGGGAGTCACCCGTCCACTGGTACCAGCAGCCGGGGTACGAGCCGTTCTGGCTGATCAGCCGGCACGAGGACATCGCCTGGGTGTCCCGCAACACCGAGTTCTTCTCGCACCAACAGCGCATCGGCGTCGAGACCCCCGACGAGATCGACCCGTGGGAGATCGAGCGCGAGCGCCGCGCCGGGCTCTACGGCCACCCGGCCGACTACCCCGTCGGCCTCGGCCTCATGGACGCCCCGCTGCACACGCAGGTCCGGGCCGCCATGTACCCCTGCTTCACGACCAAGGCCTCGGAGGCCAGGTCCGAGCGGCTCGCCGAGCTCTCCAAGGGCTATGTGGCCGACTTCCTGAAGACCCTGGACGAGCGCGGCACCGCGGACGTGGCGTACGAGCTCTCCGCGCTGCTCCCGCTGGCCGTCATATTCGAGCTCCTCGGCATACCCGAGGAGGACTGGGACGAACTCTTCGAGTACCACAAGGACACCGCCACCGCCTTCCACACGGACTTCGCGACGGCGGACGGCCAGCAGGCCATGCAGCGCTTCATGCGCGCCATGGGCGCCCTCGACGAGTACTTCTCCGCCCTGGTACGGCGGCGGATGGAAGAGGGCGGCGAAGGCGGCACCGACGTGCTCAGCCGCCTGGTGCAGGCCACCGTGGACGAGCAGCCGCTCGCCTTCCACGACATGTCGTACATGCTGTTCAACCTGGTCCAGGCGGGCAACGGCACCACCCGCAACGTCATCGCCGGCGGCATCCGGGCGCTGCTCCAACACCCCGACCAGCTCCAGAAGTTGATCGACGACCCGTCGCTCCTCGACAGTGCGGTCGACGAGATCATCAGGTACACCTCGATCGCCGTGACGTTGGTACGCACCTGCGTCAAGGACACCGAGATCGGCGGCCAGAAGATCCGCAAGGGCGAGACGGTCGCCCTGTTCTACCCGTCGGGCAACCGGGACGAGGACGCCTTCTCCGACCCGAACGCCTTCGACATCACCCGCAAGCCGAACCGGCACGTCTCCTTCGGCGGGAACGGCATGCACCGCTGCGTCGGTGCCGCGCTGGCCCGCGAGGAGATCAAGGCCATGTTCAAGGTCCTCGTCCCGGTGCTGCCGACGCTCGAACTGGACGGCGAGGTACGCCAGCTGGTCCTGCGGATGGTCATCCTCGAGTACGCGAAGCTCCCGGTGCGCCGGAAGGAGAAGTGACATGAGCATCACCGAGGCGGAGACCACCGCCGACACCACCGACACCCTGGCCGCCATGCGGGCGGCGGGCTGCCCGGCGGCCGCTGCCGCAGCCGCCGCCGAGGCGGAGGCCGAGGACACCTCCGATCTCCTCGACCCCTCGCCCACCGGGGAGTTGATCGACGGGCGCCCGCGCCCCACCACCCTCGACGAGTACGCGGAGGGCGACGAGTCCGACCGCAGGGTCGTGCTCGGCTGGCTGGGCCCCGCCTTCGACGAGACCGGCGAGCTGCGCGGACCGCTGCCCGCCAGCTACGTGGTCGCCGAGTCCAACGGCTGGCCCAAGAAGGAGGGCGAGGCGGAGGCCGCCAAGCTCAACGAGGCCCTGCTCACCGACTTCTTCGAGCGCGACGGACTCCTCGGCGCGGTCTTCGGCGTGTCGGACAAGAACTGGAACAGCTCGCGCGCGCTCACCATCTGGGAGGACAACGCCTCCCTGGACGTCTTCCTCAACAGCGAGGAACACCAGCACGCCGTACGCCGCATGAAGGACATCGCGTACACGTGGGAGGGCATCCGCTGGACCAGCGACAGCCCTGAGCTGCCCACCTTCGACGATGTGGCCGCCAAGCTCGCCGAGCAGCGCGCGGAACGACGGAAGCAGCGCGCCGAGCGCGCCGAACGCAGGAGGAACAAGCAGTGACCACCGCCACCCTCACCCAGCAGGACGCGCTGACCGCCCACCTGGTCCGCGACCTCGACCTCACCTACGAAATGGTGCTGACCCTCATGGAGGGCTTCACCGACGAGACCGCGCGCACCGCCCCCGACGGCCAGCTGCCCGCCCTGTGGTACCTCGGACACCTCATGTGCTCCAAGGACTACGTGGCGTACCTCTACGGCGAGGACGGCATCCTCACGCTGGACGGCCAGTTCTACGCGGACTGGTCCGACGACTGCGCCCATGTGAACTTCACCGACGCGCCCCCGCTCGACGAGATGCTCGCCCTCTACAAGGGAACGCATGCCAGGCTGCGCACCGTCGTCGAGAACCTCACGGTCGAGGACCTGCACCGCAAGACCGAGCGCGAGATCACCGCACCCCTCGACGCGTACTGGATGGAGCGGCTCTCCACGCTGGGCTGGGCGCTGTCCCTGGTGCAGATGCACGACGCCTACCACGGGGGCATGCTGGCCGCCCTGCGCCAGCGCCTCGACATGAGCGTGCCCTTCTAGGAGCGCTGCCGGACCCGGCCTGCCGGACCTCGTACGGTGCCTGTGCCGGGCCCGGCCCGCCGGACCTCGTACGGTCGTCGACGGACCTCGTACGGCCGCCGAGTTCGACCCACGCTCAAGCGGCCGGAACCATGATGACGCCGTGGCATCGCCCGAGTTCCGACTGCTGCCGCCGGCCCGACCGGCACTCCCCGGCACCACACCGGCCACGTCACGTGGGCTCAGGCCCGCTCGTGACGTGGCCGGTCCCGTTCGACCCGCTGTCTCCCTCGCTGCCGCTGGGACTTGCGACCCGCGCCCGAGCCCGGTCCGACGAGCATCAAGGAAGAGCCGATGAGCTTTGCCCAGGTGAACCGCGACGCATCCGCCACCACGGCGACGGCCCAGGACATCGCCGGACTGCTGCGCACGATCCTCGCCGAACTCCTCGACGTGGGCCCGGACTCCGTGGCCGACGACCGGCCGCTGCGCGAGCTCGAACTGGACTCCGCGCAGCTCATGCGGCTCGCCGCCGAGGCCTCCCGGCGCCTGGACCGGCCGGTGCCCGGCTGGGCCGTGTGGCAGTACCCCACGGTGGCCGCCCTCGCCGGCTACCTGGCAGGCGAGGAGGCCCCCGCGCCCGCGAAGCCTACGCGGGCGCGCGCGGCGAGTGCCGCCGAACCCATCGCCATCGTCGGCCTCGGCTGCCGGCTGCCCGGCGGCATCGAGACGCCCGACGCGCTCTGGGAGAGCCTGCTCGGGGGCGTCGAAGCCGTCCGCGAAGTACCCGGGGACCGCTGGAACGCCCAGGAATGGCTCGACTCCGACATCCGCGCCCCCGGCCGGATGACCACCCGCTGGGGCGGATTCCTCGACGACGTCGCCGGCTTCGACGCCGAACTGTTCCGGATCTCGCCCACCGAGGCCCGGCACATGGACCCCCAGCAGCGCATGGCCCTCGAAACCACCTGGGCCGCCCTGGAGGACGCCCGCATCGTGCACGGGGACCTCGCGGGTTCCCGTACCGGCGTGTTCATCGGCACCATGGCGCAGGAGTACCACCTCGCCACGGGCGCCGACCCCGAAGCCATCGGCACCCACTCCGCGGTCGGCTGGGACAACTCGATCATCCCCGCCCGTATCGCCTACACCCTCGGCCTGCACGGCCCCGCCCTGGCCGTCGCCACCGCCTGCAGCTCCTCGCTGACCGCCACCCACCTGGCCGTCCAGAGCCTGCACAGCGGCGAGTCCGACCTCGCCCTCGCCGGCGGCGTCAACATCCTGCTGCACCCCCACACCACCGTCGCCATGACCAAGTTCGGCGGCATGAACCCCGACGGGCAGTGCCGCGCCTTCGACGCCGATGCCAACGGCTATGTACGGGGCGAGGGTTGCGGCGTCATCGTGCTGCGCCGCCTCTCCGACGCGCTCGCCGCCGGGGACCGGGTCTACGCCGTGATCCGGGGCAGCGCCGTCAACAACGACGGCGCCTCCAACGGCCTCACCGCGCCCAACCCCCGTGCCCAGGAAGCGGTGTTGCGGGCCGCCTGGCAGGCCGCGGGCATCGCCCCCAAGGACGTCTCCTACGTCGAGGCGCACGGCACCGGCACCCCGCTCGGCGACCCCGTCGAGGCGCAGGCCCTCGGCAGCGTCTTCGCCGAGGGACGCGAGGAACCGCTGCGGATCGGCTCCGCCAAGACCAACTTCGGCCACCTGGAACCCGCCGCGGGCGTCACCGGCCTGATCAAGACCGCGCTCGCCCTGCACCACGGCGAACTCCCCGCCAGCCTGCACTTCGACAACCCGAGCCCGCACATCGACTTCGACACCCACCGCCTCCAGGTCGTCGCCGGGCGCCAGGCCTGGCCCACCGCGGAACGCCGGTACGCGGGTGTCAGCGGCTTCGGCTTCGGCGGCACCAACGCCCATGTCGCCCTGGAGGAAGCCCCGTTCCGGCGCCGGCTGCTCGTACCGCTCGCCGAGGACAGCGACTCGGCGCTGCGCGAGTCCGCCGACGCACTCGCCGACCGGGCCCGGGCGGGCCACGCCTGGTACGCGCCCGAACTCCTCGGCGCCGGCACCGGCGACCACCGCGTGGTCGCCGCGATCACCCACCACGACCAGCTCGCCGACGCCCTGCACGACCGCATCGGCACCCGCCCCCCGACGCCCGCCGGCGGCCGCCCCGAACTCGCTTTCCTCTTCTCGGGACACGGCAGCCAGTGGCTCGGCATGGGCCGCGACCTGCTCGCCGAACCCGCCTTCCGCGCTGCCCTCGACGACTGCGACCGCGCCGTGCGCGAGGCCACCGGCTGGTCGGTCGTCGACGAACTCCTCGCCGACCGCGCCGAGTCCCGCCTCGACCGCACCGACGTCGTCGAGCCCGTCCTGTTCGCCCTGCAGGTCGCCCAGGCCAGGACCCTGCAGGCCTGGGGCCTCGAACCCGGCGTCGTCGTCGGCCAGAGCATCGGAGAGGTCGCCGCCGCCGTCATCGCGGGCGCGCTCCCGCTCGCCGAGGGCGCCCGCGTCATCAGCACCATGGCACAGCTGACCGCCGAGCGGATCTCCGGCCGCGGCGGCCTCCTCGCCGCCGAACTCTCTCCCGGCGACGCCGCCCGCGTGGTCGCCGAGGCCGGGGGAGACGCGGCCGTCGCGGGACATCTGGCCCCCGGCCAGGTCTGCCTCTCCGCGTCCCCGGACGTCATCGCCGCACTGGAGCGGACCCTGGCCGAGCGCGGCGTCCGTACCCACCGCGTCAACATCGACTTCGCCGCGCACAACCCGCAGATCGATGACCTCGGCCCCGAACTCCTGCGCCGCCTGGGCGCCGTGGAGACCCGACCCACGGCCGTGCCGCTGTGGTCCACCGTCACCAACGGGTTCATCGACGGTACGTCCCTCGACGCGTCCTACTGGCTGCGCAACATGCGGGAGACCTTCCTGCTCCCCGAGGCCGTGACCGCACTCGCCCGCGAGCGCGGACTGCGCATCGTGGAGATCGCCCCGCACCCGATCGTCCAGTACGGAGTCGAGCGCACCCTCCGGACGCGGCACGACGAGCGCTCCGCCGCCCTGGCCGCGGGCGACCGCCGCCGCCCGTCGCGCCACTGCCTGGAGGACGTCGCGGCACGCCTGTGGTGCGACGGCTTCGACATCGACTGGGGCGTCGTCTCCGGCCGCCCCAAGGAGCACACCTCGACGGCGCCGGTCGCCCTGACCGTGTCCGGGAAGACCGCCGCGGCCCGCGCCGAGAACGCGGCCCGCCTCGCCGGGCACCTGCGCGGCGCCTCCCGCGCGGCACTGCGCGACATCGCGTACACCGCCGCGAGCCGTCGCTCCCACCTCGAACAGCGAGCGGTGGCCGTCGCGGCCACGGCCGACGAGGCGGAACAGGCACTGCGCGCACTCGCCGCCGGGACACCCCACCCGGATGTGGTGGAAGGTGCCCTCGCCGAGGGCGAGTTGGCGGTGCTGTTCACCGGTCAGGGGAGCCAGCGAGTGGGGATGGGGCGTGGCCTCTACGTCGCCTTCCCGGTCTTCCAGGCCGCGTTCGACGAGGTCTGCGCGGCCGTCGATCCGCATCTGCGGGTGCCGCTGGCCGCGGTGGTGTTCGCGGATCCGGCAGGCGCGGATGCGGCGTTGGTGCAGGAGACGGAGTTCACGCAGCCCGCGTTGTTCGCGTTCGAGGTGGCGTTGTTCCGGTTGTGGGCTGCTTGGGGTGTGGAGCCTCGGGTGGTGGCCGGGCACTCGATCGGAGAGCTGGCCGCCGCGCATGTGGCTGGGGTGCTTTCGCTGGCTGATGCCGCTCAACTGGTCGCTGCACGCGGCCGGTTGATGCAGGCCTGCGAGACGGGCGGGGCGATGGCCTCGGTGGAGGCATCGGAGGCAGAGGTTCTGGAAGTCCTGGCCCGGCTGGACGGGCGCATCTCGATCTCCGGTCTGAACGGGCCGACGCAGACAGGCGTCAGTGGTGATGAGGCCGCCGTCTCGCAGGTGGTCGACCACTTCACGGCCATCGGGCGTCGTACGCGTCGTCTTGAGGTGTCCCACGCGTTCCACAGTCCGCACATGGACGCGATGCTCGCGGAGTACGAGACCGTGGCGCGGTCCTGCTCCTTCGTGGCGCCGCAGATCCCGCTCGTTTCGACGGTGACGGGCGAGTGGTTCGACACGGATCTGGCCGAGGGTCAGGGTCTTCGCGACCCCGGCTACTGGGTGCGTCAGGTCCGTGAGGCCGTACGTTTCCTCGACGCGATCGGCACCCTCGAACAGGCGGGCGTCGCAAGGTACTTGGAGTGCGGTCCGGCCGCCGTGCTCTCCGCGATGGCGGCAGGCTGCGTCACGGGTGAGGGCCGCGTCTTCATACCTTCGCAGCGCGCGGGCGATGCCCCCGACGAGTCGCGAGACCTGCTCCGCGCGCTGGGCACGCTGCACGTCGGCGGCGGGCAGGGCCTCGACTGGGCAAGGGTCTTCGAGGGTACGTCCCCGACCTTGGTCGACCTGCCGACGTACGCCTTCCAGCGCGAGCACTACTGGCTCGACGCGCCCGACCGCACGACGACACATGACACCAAGGGCACGGACGACGCCCTGTGGCAGGCCGTCGACAGCGGTGAGGCCGAGCGCCTCGGTGAACTGCTCGGCGTCACCGACACCTCGGCCGTCGCCACCCTCCTGCCCTACCTCGCCGACTGGCGCGCCCGGCGCGACCGCGCCGCCGACATCGCGGACTGGATGTACGAGGAGACCTGGGACCAACTCGCCACCCCCCGTACCGCCCCCGCCCTCGACGGCCACTGGCTCCTGGTGGCCCCCGCGATCGCCCAGAGCCTCGCCGACACCGTCGCCGCCGCACTGACCGAGGCGGGCGCACGTGCGCATGTGCTCGCCGCAGGCTGCGACCGCACCACGTACGCCACCCTGCTCGCGAACCTGAAGGGCACACTCGGCGACACCCCCTTCACCGGCGTCCTCGCCCTTACCCAGGCCGACGAGACCCCGCACCCGGACCACCCCGACACGACCACCGGTGCCGCCCAGACCCTCGCGCTCGTGCAGGCCCTCGGCGACGCCGCCGTACGCGCACCGCTGTGGCTCATCACCCGTGGCGCGGTCCAGGCGTACGCGGATGACCACGCGCCGCGCCCCGAGCAGGCCGGCGCCTGGGGACTCGGCCACGTCGTCGCCCTGGAACACGCCAACCGCTGGGGCGGCCTCATCGACCTCCCCGCCGACCCCGAGCAGGCAACCGCCGCAATGCAGCAGCTCGTTGCCGCCCTCGCGGCGCCGGGTGACCCGGAAGAGCACGTGGCGCTGCGCCCCGCCGGCCGCTTCGTGCGCAGACTGCGCCGGGCCGCCCCCGAGACCGCCCTGCGCCCCTGGTCCCCGCGCGGCACCGTACTGATCACCGGAGGCAGCGGAGCCCTCGCGGGCCATCTGGCACGCAGGCTCGCCGAGCACGGCGCCGAACACCTCGTCCTCGCATCCCGGCGCGGCCCCGACGCGGATGGCGCCACCGCACTCACCGAAGCCCTCGAAGCGGCCGGAGCCCGCGTCACGCTCGCCTCCTGCGACGTCACCGACCGGGACCAACTGGCCGTGCTGATCGCCGGGATCGACCGCGACGAGGCGCCGTTGCGCGCCGTCTTCCACACCGCGGGCACCCTCGACGACCGGCTGATCGACCGACTCGACACCGAAGCCCTCGCCGCGTCATCGGCACCCAAGCTGCGCGCCGCCAGGCTGCTGCACGAGGTCACCCTCGGCCACGACCTCGACGCCTTCGTCCTCTACTCCTCCGTCATCGGCGCACTCGGCAACGTAGGACAGGCCAACTACGCCATGGCCAACACCGCACTCGACGCCCTGGCCGCGCAGCTCAGGGCCGAAGGACGACCGGCCCTGAGCATCGGGTGGGGCCCCTGGGCCGACGGCGGCATGACGCACGGCGCCGCCGAGACCCAACTGCGCCGCATCGGCCTCGCCCCCATGGCCGTCGACCGGGCCCTGACCGCCCTCGACGCGGCGCTGGCGACGGGCCGTTCCACGGTGATCGCCCAGATCGACTGGGACCGGGCCGCCCCCACCTACACGGAGGGCAGGAACCGTCCGTTCCTGCGCGAGATACCGCAGGCACGCGCCGCACTGGAGCAGCACACCGCCGCAGCGTCGGACGCCGGGGCGAACCCCCTGCGCGAAACCCTCCTCGCCCTCGACGACCAGGACCGCGAGGCACAGCTGTGCGCCCTGCTCGCCGCCGAGGCCGCGGCCGTTCTCGGCGTGCGGAACCCCGAATCCCTGGACCCGGAGCGCGGGTTCAAGGATCTCGGCTTCGACTCGATGATGGCCGTGGACCTCGCCGAACGCGTTCAGCGGCGTACCGGCGTCAGCACTCCCAAGACCCTCATCTTCGACTGCCCCGACCTGCGCTCCGCCGCCCGGTGGCTGCTCGGCGAACTCGCTCCCGCACTCACTGCGGACGCCGCTACGGGGACGGATGTCGGTACGGGGACGGATGTCGGTACGCGTACGGATGTCGGTACGCGTGCGGGGGACGCCTCGACGAGTCGGCGTGGCGACGAGCCCCTGGCCATGGTCGGCGTCGGCCTGCGCATGCCCGGTGAGGCCCATGACCTCGAAAGCCTCTGGCAGGTGCTCGCCGAAGGCCGCGACACGGTCGCGACCGTTCCGGCCGACCGGTTCGACATCAACTCCTTCTACGACCCCGACCCGGACGCCGAGGGCAGGACGTACGCCCGGCATGCCTCCTTCCTCGGCGACGTAGCCTCGTTCGACGCGTCGTTCTTCGGCATCAGCCCGCGCGAGGCCGAACCGATGGACCCCCAGCACCGCCTGCTCCTCGAAGCGGCCTGGAACTCCCTGGAGCACGCCGGCATCCGCCCGCGCGACCTGCGCGACTCCCGCACCGGCGTCTTCGTCGGCGCGGGCGAGGGCGAGTACGGCAAGTACCGCCGCACCTCCGCCCCGGACACGTACACCCTGACCGGCGCCCTCTCCAGCTTCAACGCCGGCCGGCTCTCCTACCACCTGGGCCTCCAGGGCCCCGCCCTGTCCATCGACACGGCTTGCTCGTCCTCCCTGGTCGCCCTGCACCTCGCCTGCGAGGCCCTGCGCAACGACGAGTGCGAACTCGCCCTCGCGGGCGGCGTCCAAGTACTCGCCGATCCCGGCATGTTCGTGGCGCTCAGCCGCTCGCACGCCCTGTCGCCCGACGGCCGCAGCAAGACCTTCTCCGCCGACGCCGACGGATACGGGCGCGGCGAGGGCGTCGGCGTCATCGCCGTCATGCGCCTGTCCGACGCGATCGCCCAGGGCCGGAACATCCTCGGCGTCATCCGCGCCACTGCCGTCAACCACGACGGCGCCAGCAGCGGCATCACCGCGCCCAACGGCACCTCCCAGCAGAAGGTCATCCGCGCCGCGCTGCGGTCGGCCGGACTGGCCGCCACGGACGTCGACTACGTCGAGTGCCACGGCACCGGAACGTCCCTCGGCGACCCGATCGAGGTCCAGGCCCTCGACGCCGTCTACGGCAAGGGCCGGGAGCCCGGCCGGGAACTCGGGATCGGCACCGCGAAGAGCGTCGTCGGCCACCTGGAGTCGGCCGCCGGCATCGCCGGAGTCTGCAAGATGCTCGCCTCCTTCCAGCACGACGCCCTGCCGGCCACGCTGCGCAGCACACCGCGCAACCCCAACATCGCGTGGGACGACCTCTCGGTGCACGTCGTCGACGAACTCACGCCCTGGGCGCGGACGGAGGGGCGTCCGCGTCGCGCCGGCGTGTCGTCGTTCGGGCTCAGCGGTACGAACGCCCACGTGATCGTGGAGGAGCCGCCGGTCCGCGAGGCGAGCGGGGTCGGGGCCGATGCCGTGCCCTCGGCGGGGTCGGGCCCGGTGCCGGTGGTGGTGTCCGGGCAGGGCGAGCAGGCGCTGCGTGAGCAGGCGGGGCGTTGGGCGTCGTGGCTGGAGGGCCGGGAGGACATCTCGCCGGCCGATGTGGCGTTGACGGCGGCTCGGCATCGCTCGCATTTGGAGTCGCGGGCGAGTGTCGTGGCTTCGGATCTGGCCGGTCTGGTGGCGGGGCTGCGGTCGGTGGCTGAGGGGCGGGCTGATGATGCGGTGGTGACGGGGGTGGCTGCTCGGCGTGGCCGGGTGGTGTTTGTCTATCCGGGTCAGGGTTCGCAGTGGGTGGGGATGGGGCGTGAACTTCTCGCTGAGAGTGAGGTGTTCGCGGCCACGATCGATGCGTGTGATGCGGCGCTCGCGCCGTTCACGGGTTGGTCGGTGCGTGAGGTGTTGGCGGGGGAGGAGGGTGATCATCCGCCGTTCGACCGGGTGGATGTGGTGCAGCCTGCGCTGTTCGCGATGGGTGTGGGCCTGTCGGCGTTGTGGCGGTCGTTGGGGGTGGAACCGGCTGCCGTTGTCGGTCATTCGCAGGGCGAGGTTGTTGCCGGTGTGGTGAGCGGTGCTCTCACTTTGGAGCAGGGGGCGCAGATCGTGGCCCGTCGCTCCAAGGCGGTCCTTGCGTGCGCCGGTCAGGGTGGGATGGCGTTGATCGAGCGTCCTGTGGCGCAGGTTGAGGAGTTCCTGGCCCCGTACGGTGATGCGCTGTCGGTGGCGGCGGTGAACACGGCTGGTTCGACGGTGATTTCGGGTCAGGCTGCAGAGCTGGACGCGCTGGTGGCGGATCTTCAGGCGCAGGATGTGTACGCCCGGAAGATCAACGTGGATTACGCGTCGCACAACGCCCAGATGGACCCGTTGTTGCCTGCCCTCGCGGAGGACTTCGCGGGCATCGTGCCCAGGGCCACGGACATCGCCTTCTACTCGACGGTGACCGGCCAGATCGCGGAGGGTGCGGAGCTGGACGGCGCGTACTGGTGCCGCAACCTCCGTGAGCGGGTCCGCTTCGACCAGGCGCTGACCCGGCTCCTGGAGGACCGGCACACGGTCTTCGTGGAAATGTCCGCACACCCGGTCCTGTCCATGCCGCTCACGGACGGCAGCGCCGAGCACGGCGGCATCGTCGTCGGCTCCCTCGCCCGCGACAAGGGCGACAGGGCCCAACTCCTGCGCAACGTAGGCCTGTTGCACACCCAAGGCCACACCATCGACTGGGACCGCGTCCTGAACACCGGCCCGGAAATGACCCCGGCCCTGGTCCCGCTCCCCACCTACGCCTTCCAACGCGAGCACTACTGGACCGACGCCCCCAGGCCCACCGGCGACGCCACATCCCTCGGCATGGACTCCTCGCCGCACCAGTGGCTGGGGGCCGTCACCCCGCTCGCCGACGGGGACAGCCATCTCCTCACCGGGCGCCTCTCCCGCGACGACCACCCGTGGCTGGACGACCACGTGCTCTTCGGCGAGACAGTCGTCCCCGGCACCGGCCTGCTGGAGCTCGCGACCGCCGCCGCCCACGAGGTCGACGCGGCGGGCGTCGCCGAGCTGACCCTGGCCGAACCGTTGGTGATCAATGAGGCGGTACGTCTCCAGATCACCGTGGGAGCGTCCACGGACGGCCGCCGCCCGCTCACGATCCACAGCCGCCCGGAGAGCTCCCGTGAGGCCTGGACCCGGCACGCGAGCGGTGAACTCTTCGACTCGGCGGCCGACGTTCCCGCCGCCGGGGGCACCACCGGGGCCGGGGCCGACGCCTTCGCCGAACTGGCGCAGTGGCCGGTATCCGGTGCCGAACAGGTCCAACTGGGCGGAATCTACGACCGGTTCGGCGCCCAGGGCATCGACTACGGCCCCACTTTCCGCGGCCTGACCGAACTGTGGCGCAAGGGCAACTCCGCCTACGGCCTCGTACGCCTCCCGGAACCGGGCGCGGGCGCCGACTACAACGTGCACCCGGCACTCCTCGACACCGCCCTGCACGTGATGAAGGGCGTCACGGCAGGTCAGCAGGAACCCGACGGGGCGCTGTTGCCCTTCGAGTGGAGCGACGTGCGGCTGTACGCCGCGGGCAGCGGCGAGCTGCGGATCCGGATCGACGTCGAGCCCGCGCCCTCCGAAGCCGGACAGTCGATCAAGGCCTGGGCCGTCGACGCGGCCGGTGAGCCCGTCGTACGGATCGGCGGACTGCATCTGCGCCGGGCCACGGCGGACCAGCTGCGGGCCGCGCTCACCCCCGGCGCCGACGACCTGCACCGGCTCGCGTTCACCCCGCTCCCGGCCGCCGCGCCCGGTGCGGGTGCCACGGCGGACATCCTGCTCAACGGCACGGGACAGTTCGCGGCCGCCCTCGGCGCCGAGCACCTGACCGCGCTGGACGCGCTCACGGCGAGGCTCGACGCGGGCACGACCGCCCCCGCCCGGATCGTCGTCGACATGACGGGCCGGCCGCCCTTCTACAGCGCGCCCGAAGCCGCGTACAACGCCACGGAACACGCACTCGCCCTGCTCCAGGGCCTGCTCGCCGACGAGCGCCTCGCGTCGACGGAGCTCGTCTGGGTCACCCGGGGCAGCGTCGCCGCGGCCGACGACGACCAGCTCGACGGCCTGCCGTACGCACCGCTGTGGGGACTGCTCCGCTGTGCGCGCGCCGAACACGACGAGCGCACCCTGCGTCTGGTGGACCTCGGCCCGGACGACGCCGACCGGGAGCTGCTGCCCACCGCCGTCGCCACCACCGGCGAACCGGAAATCGCGGTACGCGAGGGCCAGTTGCTGACCGCCCGCCTCGTCCGCGCCGACGCGGCGCAGCAGGACAATGCCGTACGCTCCCTCGACCCGCAGGGCACGGTCCTCATCACCGGGGGCACCGGCGAGCTCGGCCGGGAAGTGGCCCGGCACCTGGTGCGCCGCCACGGCGTCCGGCACCTCGTCCTCACCTCGCGGCGCGGCGCCGAAGCCCCCGGCGCCACGGAACTCGTCCGGCAACTCACCGACGAGGGCGCCGAATCCGTACGCGTCGAAGCCTGCGACGCGGCCCGCCGCGACCAGCTCGCCAAGGTCCTCGCCCTCGCCGGGCCCGACCGTCCCTGGACCGCGGTCCTGCACCTCGCCGGCATCTTGGACGACGGCGTCGTGGTCGCCCAGACCGCGGACCGCCTCGACCGGGTGATGGCGCCGAAGGTGCGGGGCGCCTGCTACCTGGCCGAGCTGACCGCGGAACTCGACCTCGCGGCCCTCATGTTCTTCTCGTCCGCGGCCGGCACCGTCGGCACCGCGGGCCAGAGCGTGTACGCCGCCGCTAACACCTATCTCGACGCCTTCGCGGCACGCCTGCGGGCCCAGGGCCGCCCCGCCGCCAGCCTCGCCTGGGGCCTGTGGCAGCAGGCCGGCATCGGCCTCACCGCGGACCTCGGCCGGACCGAGATCGAGCGGCTCCGCAGGCAGGGCATCGCCCCGCTGCCGTTCGACACCGGCCTGCGGCTGCTCGACGCCGTACTCGCCCGCCCCGCCGACAACTTCGTACCGGCAAAGCTCGATCTGCGTGCCGCCCAGCGGGAGTTGGACCAGGGACGTGACGCTCCCGCCCTGTTCCGGGCCCTCGTGAAGCCCCCGCTGCGCCGGGCGGGCGGCGCAGCCACCGAACAGCGCTCCTTGCGCGACCAGCTGCTCGCCACCGCGCCCGACCGGCGTCAGGAGCAGGCGACGGACCTGGTGCTGCGCGAAGTCGCCGCCGTGCTCGGCCTCGCGGGCGCCGGGGCGCTCGCCCCGGACCAGGTTCTCAAGGAGCTCGGCCTCGACTCGCTGATGGCGGTGGAGCTGCGCCGCCGCCTGTCCGCGGCGACCGGCCTCTCGCTGCCCGCGACGCTGGCCTTCGACCACCCGACGCCCGAGCACATCGCCCGGCTGATCATCGGCAAGATGGACCTGCCGACGGGCATCGGTACGACCGCCGCTGCGGGTGTCGGCGGGGCGACCGGATCCGGTGCTGCCGGGGCCGCCGCCGGGTCCGACGGACTCGCTGAGATCGCGGGCGCCGCCGGTGCGCAGCAGCAGCCGCAGGACGAGCGGTCGGTCGACGAACTCAGCGCGGAACTCGACGCGTTCCTGGCGGAGGCCGGCATCGACGGCCTCGACTGAGACGACGCTCTCGGCGGCCTCCGCCGAGGCGCGACGACACCGCCCCGCCACCTTCCGGCCCCGGAGCCCCCGCCTCGACACGAGGCGGGGGCCTTCGGCATGCCTGCCGCACCTCCAGATGCCTTCGACCCTTGCTCAAGCGGTTCCGCTTTGGATGGTCGGGACCCTGATCTGCCCGTCCGGGGCAGCCCACACGTCGACTACGGCCGCTTCATGAGACCGCTGCTCGGTCGCGCGCCGGTCGCGCAGAAAGGCTCGATGGTGTCGAACTCGCATCAAGACCGGATGGAAGCAGCCCTCCCCGCGATCCGCGCCCTGCAGAAGCGCGCGGCCGACCTCGAGGCCCAGCGGGTGGAACCGATCGCCGTGGTGGCGATGGCCTGCCGGCTGCCGGGCGGGATCGACACACCCGAGGGCTTCTGGGAGCTCCTTGCCTCGGGCGGCGACGCGATCGGTGGTCTCCCGGAGCGCTGGAAGAGCCTCGACCTGTTCGACCCGGACCCGGACGCCGTCGGCAAGAGCTACTCCCGACAGGGCGGATTCCTCGACGACATCGAGCACTTCGACGCCTCGTTCTTCGGCATCAGCCCGCGCGAGGCCATGTCGATGGACCCGCAGCAGCGGCTGATTCTCGAGGCCTCCTGGGAAGCGCTGGAACGGGCGGGCATCAGGCCCGACACGCTCAACGAGTCCCGCACGGGCGTCTACCTGGGCACCATGGGCTCCGACTACGGCGATCTGGGCCGCGACCTGGACGCCCTCGACGGCTATGTCAGCACCGGCAAGGCAAGCAGCGTCCTGTCCGGCCGAGTCTCGTACGCACTGGGTCTCCAGGGCCCGGCCGTCACCGTCGACACGGCCTGCTCGTCCTCCCTGGTCTCCCTGCACCTGGCCGTGCAGGCCCTGCGTCAGCGCGAGTGCGAACTCGCCCTCGCCGGCGGCGTCACCCTGATGAGCGCCCCCACCCTCTTCGTGGAGTTCTCCCGCCTCAAGGCCATGGCCCCGGACGGGCGTTGCAAGTCCTTCTCGGCCGACGCCGACGGCGCGGGCTGGGCCGAGGGCGTCGGCATGCTGGTCCTCAAGCGGCTCTCGGTCGCCGAGCGCGACGGCGACCGGATCCTCGCCGTCGTCCGGGGCAGCGCCGTGAACCAGGACGGCCGCAGCCAGGGCCTGACCGCCCCCAACGGCCCCTCCCAGCAGCGCGTCATCGAAGAAGCCCTCACCGCCGCCCGACTGACCCCCGCCGACATCGACGCCATCGAGGCGCACGGCACCGGTACGTCGCTGGGCGACCCGATCGAAGCGGGCGCCCTCGCCGAGGTGTTCGGCTCCGCACGCGACACCGGCCGGCCGGTCTACCTGGGCTCCTCGAAGTCGAACATCGGGCACACCCAGGCCGCCGCAGGCGTGGTCGGCGTGATCAAGACGATCCTGTCCCTGCAGCACGAGACGCTGCCCAAGACCCTGCACGCCGACGAGCCGAGCGCCCTGGTCGAGTGGGAGACCAGCGGCCTCGCTCTCCTCCAGGACGCCACGCCATGGACACGGACGGAGGGCCGTCCGCGTCGCGCCGGCGTCTCGTCGTTCGGCCTCAGCGGTACGAACGCGCACGTCATCGTCGAAGAGCCCCCGACGGCCCCGGCCGCCGAGGCCGACGACACCGAGCAGACCGCACCGCCCGCGCAGCTGCCCGTTCCTGTGCCGGTCGTGGTGTCGGGCGCGAGTGAGGGTGCGTTGCGGGCACAGGCGGGGCGCTGGGCGTCCTGGCTGGAGGGCCGCACCGATGTGCCGCTCGCTGACATCGCCGTGACGGCGGCTCGGCATCGCTCGCATTTGGAGTCGCGGGCGAGCGTGCTGGCGGGTTCGGTCGAGGAGTTGGTGGCGGGGCTGCGGTCGGTGGCTGAGGGGCGGGCTGATGATGCGGTGGTGACGGGGGCGGCTGCTCGGCGTGGCCGGGTGGTGTTCGTGTATCCGGGTCAGGGTTCGCAGTGGGTGGGGATGGGGCGTGAACTCCTCGCCGAGGGTGGGGTGTTCGCGGCGACGATCGATGCGTGTGATGCGGCGCTCGCGCCGTTTACGGGTTGGTCGGTGCGTGAGGTGTTGGCGGGGGAGGAGGGCGATCACCCGCCGTTCGACCGGGTGGATGTGGTCCAGCCTGCTCTGTTCGCGATGGGTGTGGGCCTGTCCGCGCTCTGGCGGTCGCTGGGTGTGGAACCGGCTGCTGTTGTCGGTCATTCGCAGGGCGAGGTCGTTGCCGGTGTGGTGAGCGGTGCTCTCACTTTGGAGCAGGGGGCGCAGATCGTGGCGCGTCGCTCGCACGCGGTCCTCGCGTGTGCAGGGCAGGGCGGGATGGCGTTGATCGAGCGTCCTGTGGCCCAAGTCGAGGAGTTCCTGGCTCCTTACGGTGATGCGTTGTCGGTGGCGGCGGTGAACACGGCTGGTTCGACGGTGATTTCGGGTCAGGCCGCAGAGCTGGACGCGCTGGTGGCGGATCTTCAGGCGCAGGATGTGTACGCCCGGAAGATCAACGTGGATTACGCGTCGCACAACGCCCAGATGGACCCGTTGTTGCCTGCCCTCGCGGAGGACTTCGCGGGCATCGTGCCCAGGGCCACGGACATCGCCTTCTACTCGACGGTGACCGGCCAGATCGCGGAGGGTGCGGAGCTGGACGGCGCGTACTGGTGCCGCAACCTCCGTGAGCGGGTCCGCTTCGACCAGGCGCTGACCCGGCTCCTGGAGGACCGGCACACGGTCTTCGTGGAAATGTCCGCACACCCGGTCCTGTCCATGCCGCTCACGGACGGCAGCGCCGAGCACGGCGGCATCGTCGTCGGCTCCCTCGCCCGCGACAAGGGCGACAGGGCCCAACTCCTGCGCAACGTAGGCCTGTTGCACACCCAAGGCCACACCATCGACTGGGACCGCGTCCTGAACACCGGCCCGGAAATGACCCCGGCCCTGGTCCCGCTCCCCACCTACGCCTTCCAACGCGAGCACTACTGGACCCAGCCCGCCAAGAACACCGGCGACGTCCGTTCCTTCGGCCTGCACGGGGCGGAGCACCCCTGGCTGGGTGCGCTCACCATGACCGCCGGCGACGAGGGGCATCTGTTCACCGGACGCATCTCGCTCATCGAGCAGCCGTGGCTCAAGGAGCACGCGGTCCACGGCACCGTCCTCGTCCCCGGCACCGGACTGCTCGAACTCGCCCTCACCGCCGCCGATCACGTCGGCGCCGCGGGCGTCGCCGCGCTGACCCTGCTCGAACCGCTCCTCCTCCCGGAGAACGCCACCGTCCGGCTCCAGGTCGTCGTCGCCGTGCCCGACGAGAGCGGACGCCGGCCGGTCGCCGTCTACAGCCAGCCCGAGGACGCACCGCCCGGCGCGACCTGGCGGCGGCACGCGAGCGGCGAACTGTCGGCAAGCGCAGCCGTACGTACGGCCGACGACGGCACGGAAGCAACGGAAGCAGCGGACGAACTGGCCCAATGGCCGGTCCCTGGCGCCGAACAGCTCCCCCTCGACGGCTTCTACGACGCCTTCGCCGCCCGTGGCCTCGCATACGGCCCCGCCTTCCAGGGCCTCACCGAACTGTGGCGCAAGGGCGACACCGCGTACGGCCTCGTCCGGCTGCCCGAAGGCCTCGGCGCCGACCACTTCGGCATCCACCCGGCCCTCCTCGACGCCGCCCTGCACCCCCTCGTCGCCGTACAGGGCGAGACGGGCGACGACGACGGACAGGTGCTGCTCCCGTTCGAGTGGACGGACGTGGACCTGCACGCCACCGGCAGCACCGAGATACGCGTACGCATCCGGCGGGACGCCGAACAGTCCGGCATCCGGATCGTCGTGGCCGACCCGGCCGGGCAGCCCGTGGCCGCGGGCGCCCTCCAGTTGCGCGCGGCGAGCGTCGAGCAGATCCGGGCGGGCAACACCGCCGAGCACCTGTACCAGGTGGAATTCCGGGCGGCCCCCCGGCTCGAGGCGGACCCGACGGAGGGCGCCACCTGGGTGCTCGGCGGGAACGGCACGCCCGTGACCGAGCTGGACGCCCACCATGTCGCCGATGTGGATGTCGTCGCCGCCCACCTCGCAGACGGCCGGGAGGTGCCCGCCCGACTGGTCGTGGACCTTTCGACGACCCCCGCGCACCTGGCCGGGGACGATGCCCCGCGCACCGCGCAGGAGCTGACGGCAGCCACCCTCGCCACGCTGCAGCGACTCCTCGCCGAGCCGGCACTCGCCGAGACCGAGCTCGTCTGGCTGACCTGCGGGGCCGTGTACGCCGAAGACGGCGACGTACCCGAGGTCACGACCGCTCCCGCCTGGGGCCTGCTGCGCACCGCCAGGACCGAACACGCCGACCGGTCGCTGCGCCTCGTCGACCTTTCGGGACCCGACGACCTGACGCAGCTCGCACCGGCCCTCGCCACGGCGGGCGAGCCCGAACTCGCCGTCCGCGCAGGGGAGATCAGGGCACCGCGGCTCACCCCCGCCGCCCCGGCCACTGGCTCCGGCACACCCCTCGACGCGCAGGGCACCGTGCTCATCACCGGAGGCACCGGCGAGCTCGGCCGGCTGCTCGCCGGTCATCTCGTACGCGGCCACGGCGTGCGGCACCTCGTCCTCACCTCCCGGCGCGGCCCGCAGGCCCCGGGCGCGCAGGAGCTGATCGACGACCTGGAGTCGGCCGGCGCCGCGAGCGTACGCATCGTGGCCTGTGACGTATCGGCGTACGACGAGGTCGAGGCCCTGCTGACCGGCGTGGACGCAGACCACCCGTGGACCGGGATCTTCCACCTCGCGGCGGTCCTGGACGACGGGATCGTGCAGTCCCAGGACGCGGACCGGCTCGCCCACGTATGGGCGCCGAAGGCCGCAGGCGCCCTCCACCTGCACGAGCTGAGCCGTGAACTCGGCCTGGATCTCGCCGCGTTCGTCCTCTTCTCCTCGGCCGCCGGTGTCCTCGGCGGCGCCGGCCAGAGCACCTACGCCGCCGCGAACGCCTACCTGGACGCCCTCGCCGTCCTGCGCCGCGCCATGGGCCTGCCCGGCACCAGCCTGTCCTGGGGCCTGTGGCAGCAGGCCGGCATCGGCCTCACCGCGAGCCTCGGCGAGGCGGAACTGGCCCGCCTCCGCCGTCAGGGCGTGGGCGCCCTCGACCAGGCGCAGGGCCTCGCTGCCCTGGACACAGCGCTCGGTCACGACCGGGCCCACCTCGTCCCCGTCAAGCTGGAGCAGGACGCACTCCAACGCGCCCTGGACGGCGGCTCCGACATACCGGCGCTGCTCCGCTCCCTGGTACGCACCCGGCGCCGCCGCGCCGGCTCGGCGAGCACCGGTGCCGCGGGCCTCAAGGGCCGGCTGCAGGCGCTGGCGCAGCAGGACCGGCTCGCCGCCGTCACGACCGTGGTCCGCGGCGAGGCCGCCGTGATCCTGGGCATGCCGGGACCGGAGGCGATCGGCGCGGGACAGATCTTCAAGGAACTGGGTCTCGATTCGCTGATGGCGGTGGAGCTCCGTCGCCGCCTGGCCGCGGAGAGCGGCATCGCCCTGCCGGCGACCCTCGCCTTCGACTACCCGACCCCCACCGCGATCGCCGAACTCATCCTTGAACGCCTGGAGTTGCAGGCCCCGGACAGCGCCCCGCAGCAGCGCCGCCCCCAGTCGAGCACCGTCGCCGACGAGCCGATCGCCGTGGTGGCGATGGCGTGCCGGCTGCCCGGCGGGATCGAGTCGCCCGAGGGCTTCTGGGGGCTGCTGGCGTCCGGTGGCGACGCGGTGAGCGAGTTCCCGGCGCGCTGGCGCGGGCTGGACGTGTTCGATCCGGATCCTGCGGTGGAGGGCAAGAGCTACGGGTGCGAGGGCGGATTCCTCGCCGACGAGCACGTGGAGCGCTTCGACGCCGCGTTCTTCGGGATCAGCCCGCGCGAGGCGATCTCCATGGACCCGCAGCAGCGGCTCGTCCTCGAAGCCTCGTGGGAGGCCCTGGAGCGGGCAGGCGTACGTCCGGAAGGAGCGGTCGGCAGTCGTACGGGCGTGTACCTGGGCGCCATGAATTCCGACTACGGCGATGTCCGCGGCCATGATCTGTCGGCGCTGGACGGGTACGTCGGGACGGGCAAGGCCAGCAGCATCCTCTCCGGCCGTGTCTCGTACGCGTTGGGCCTGCAGGGCCCGGCGATGACCGTCGACACGGCCTGCTCGTCGTCGCTCGTGTCGATCCATCTGGCGACACAGGCCCTGCGTACCGGCGAATGCGAACTCGCCCTCGCGGGCGGCGTCACCGTCATGTCGACCCCCGCGACCTTCGTGGAGTTCTCCCGCCTCAAGGCCATGTCCCCGGACGGGCGTTGCAAGTCCTTCTCGGCCGGAGCGGATGGCGCGGGCTGGTCCGAGGGTGTCGGCGTACTGGTGCTCAAGCGCCTGTCGGCGGCGGAGCGGGACGGCGATCAGGTCCTTGCCGTGATCCGTGGCAGCGCCGTGAACCAGGACGGTCGCAGCCAGGGCCTGACCGCGCCCAACGGTCCTTCCCAGCGTCGCGTCATCCAGGACGCGCTCGCGGCCGCCCGCCTGACAGCCGCCGACATCGACGCGATCGAGGCCCACGGCACCGGTACGTCGCTGGGTGACCCGATCGAAGCGGGCGCGCTGGCCGAGGTGTTCGGCCTGGAGCGTGACGCCGACCGGCCCGTCTATCTGGGCTCGTCGAAGTCGAACATCGGGCATGCGCAGGCCGCCGCCGGTGTCGCGGGCGTGATCAAGATGATCCTGGCGCTGCAGCACGAGACGCTTCCGAAGACCTTGCACGCGGACGAGCCCAGCTCACTGATCGACTGGGACGGCAGCGGCCTCCAACTCCTCCAGGACGCCAAGCCCTGGACCCGCAACCCCGAGCGTCCGCGCCGGGCAGGCGTGTCCTCGTTCGGCCTAGGTGGCACCAACGCCCACGTCGTCGTCGAGGAACCCCCGCTGCGGCACACCACCGACGACATCGCGGCCGAACCGCCCACGGTGTTGCCGGTGTTGCTCTCCGCCCAGAGCGAGCCCGCACTGCGCGAGCAGGCCGGACGCTGGGCGACCTGGCTGGAGAACCACCAGGACATCCCCCTGGCCGACGTGGCGACGACGGCCGCCCTGCACCGTACGCACTTCGACGCACGCGCCGGAATCACCGCCACCACCAACCAAGAGGCCGCCGCACTCCTGCGCGCACTCGCCGAAGGAACGCCCCACCCGAACATCGTGTCCGGCGCGGCGAAGCAGCGCGGCAAGACCGTGTTCGTCTTCCCCGGGCAGGGCACCGACTGGGAGGGCATGGCCGGCGAACTCCTGGACCACAGCCCGGCGTTCCTGGCCGCGGCCACCGAGTGCGACGAGGCGCTGCGCCCGTACACCGGCTTCTCCCCGCTCGCCCGGCTGCGCGGTGAGGACCGTGCCGAGCTGCCCTTCGAGCGCCTCGACGTGGTCCAGCCCGTGCTGTTCACGATGTACATCGGACTCGCCGCAGCCTGGCGATCCCTCGGCCTCGAACCCGCGGCGGTCGCCGGACACAGCCAGGGCGAGGTCGCCGCGGCCGTCGTCGCCGGGGCGCTGACCGTCGAGGAGGGCGCCCGCATCGTGGCGCTGCGCAGCCAGGCACTGCAGCGCGACGGCGGTGGCGGCGAGATGGCCGTCGTCGAACTGCCCGTCGCCGAAGTGCGGGAGCACATCGCCGAGTACGGGGACGCCCTGTCCATCGCCGGCGTCAACACCGAGCGCTGGACGGTGATCTCGGGAGACGCCGACGCCGTCATGGAGGTCCTCATGGACCTCGACGAGGACGACGTGGTCTGCGGAAAGCTCAACTCGTCCTGCGCCTCGCACAGCGCCCACATGGATCCGCTGCTGCCCGCCCTGCGGGCCGAGCTCGACGTACTGAGCCCGCAGCCGACCACCATCCCCTTCTACTCCACCGTCACCGGCGCCCCCCTCGACGGCACCGAGCTCGACGCCGACTACTGGTGCCGCAACCTGCGCGAGCCCGTGCGTCTGGACCTGGCCCAGGCCCGGCTCCTGGAGGACGGGCACGACGTGTTCGTCGAGGTCAGCCCCAACCCCGTACTGGTCATGCCGCTGTCCGACGGCAGCGAGGCCGTGGGCGGCCTCGTCGTGCCGACGCTCCAGCGCGACCAGGGCGGCCTGGACCAACTCCTGCGCACCCTCGCCCTGTTGCACGTCCAGGGCCACGCCGCCGACTGGACGCGGGCGCTCGCCGGGCCCGGCGATGAGCGGCCCGCCCCGTACACGCCGGCCGATCTGCCGACGTACGCCTTCCAGCGCGAGCGCTTCTGGATCGACGCCGCACCCACCCGCGGCGACGCCCGCTCGATGGGCCTCGCCGACGCCCACCACCCCTGGCTCGGCGCCGTCACCACCATGGCGAACGGCGAAGGCCAGGTCCTGACCGGGCGGCTGTCCCTCGCCACCCACCCCTGGCTGCGCGACCACGCAGCCTTCGGCACCGTCCTGGTGCCCGGCACCGGACTGCTCGAACTCGCCCTGGCCGGCGCCCGCGAAGCCGGTGCCGCCCAGGTCGGCGGACTCACCCTCGCCGAACCCCTCGTCCTCGACGGCAACACCGCGGTCGACGTACAGGTCGCCGTCGGCCCGCCCGGCCTCGGCGGCGAACGCTCCGTCGCCGTCTACAGCCGACGCGAGGCCGACCAGGACACCTGGACCTGCCACGCCACCGGCCGCCTCCTCGACGACGGCGCCGACATCGACCAGGAGGGCTTCGCCGACCTGGCCGGCTGGCCCGTCGCCGACGCCGAACGCCTCTCCCTGGACGGCTTCTACGAGCGCCTGGAGAACCGGGGCGTGGGCTACGGCCCCGCCTTCCAGGGCCTGACCGAACTGTGGCGCAAGGGCGACACCGCGTACGGCCTGGTCCGGCTGCCCGAGGACGTGCCCGGCCAGGACTACGGCATCCACCCCGCCCTCCTCGACGCCGCCCTGCACACCCTGCAGGCCGTCCGCGACAAGGACGCCGACGACCAGCGGGTGCTGCTGCCCTTCGAGTGGGAGGGCGCCGAGCTGTACGCGGTCGGCAGTTCGACGCTGCGCGTCCGCATCGACCTCGACACCGAGCACCTGGCCGCCCGCATCTGGGTCGCCGACGCCCAGGGCCGGCCCGTCGCCGGAGCACACGCCCTGCGCCTGCGCGAGGCCACACCGGAGCAGATCCGCGCCGGACGGCCCGTCGATCACCTCTACGAAGTCGCCCTCAAGCCCCTGAACCTGCCCTCCGGTACGCCGCCACAGCAGCGCACCTGGCTGCTCGGCGACAACGCCGCGCTGACCGCCGCACTCCACGCCGACGGCATCGCGGACGCCGAGACCCTGCGCGCCCGCCTGGACGAAGGCGCACAGCCGCCGCAGCGCCTCGTGATCGACGTACCGGTGGCTCCCGGGCCGACCGACATCGCGGCCACCGTCCGCGACGTCACCAGCGAAGCACTCGCCCAGGCGCAGTGGATCGTCGGCGAACCCCGCCTCGAATCAACCGAGTTGGTGTGGCTCACGCACGGCGCCGCCGTCCTCGGCGACGGCGGGGACGACCTGGCCGGCGCCCCCCTGTGGGGACTCGTCCGCTCCCTGCGCTCCGAGTACGCCGAGCGGATCGTGCGCCTCGTCGACGCCGACGCGGCCGCCTCCGACGAACTCCTCGGCCGCGCCCTCGCGGCATCGGCCGAACCCGAGACCGCCGTACGCGGCGGACAGCTCCTCGCCCCCCGCCTGACCCGCGCCACCGCGGCCCCGGACCAGGAAGATGTCGGCCCGGTCTGGAACCCGGCCGGCACCCTCCTCATCACCGGCGGCACCGGCGAGCTCGGCCGTCAGGTCGCCGGACACCTGGTGCGCGAACACGGCGTGCAGCACCTCGTCCTGACCTCCCGGCAGGGCCCCGACGCCCCCGGCGCCGACGAGTTCGCCCGCGACCTCGAAGCGGCCGGCGCCGCGAGCGTACGCATCGTGGCCTGCGACATCACCGAACGCGAGCAGCTGCGCGCGGTCCTCGACGACGTCGATGCCGCCCACCCCTGGGCCGGTGTCGTGCATCTGGCGGGAGTCCTCGACGACGGCCTCGCCGTCGGCCAGGACGCCGAGCGCATGTGGCGCGTCATGGCGCCCAAGGTCGCGGGCGCGGCGCACCTGCACGCACTCACCAAGGACCTCGACCTGTCGATGTTCGTGCTCTTCTCCTCGGTGGCGGGTGTGTTCGGCAGCGCCGGCCAGAGCACCTACGCCGCGGCCAACGCGTTCCTCGACGCACTCGCCGAACAGCGCCGCACCCAAGGGCTGCCCGCGACCAGCCTGTCGTGGGGCCTGTGGGAGCAGGCCGGCGTCGGCCTCACCGCGACCCTCAGCCAGGCCGACCTGGCCCGCATGCGCCGCCAGGGCATCGGCGCGCTCACCCCACAGCAGGCCCTGCGCCTCATGGACACGGCCCTCACCAGGGGCGGCGCGCACTACGTACCCGCCAAGCTGGAGATCGGCGCACTCCAGCGGGCCATGGACAACGGCGAGGAGACCCCCGCCCTGCTCCGCGGCCTGCTGCGCACCCGGATGCGCCGCGTCCAGGACGCCACCGCCGCACCGGCGGCCCTGCGCGACCGGCTCGCCGCACTCCCCGAGAAGGAGCAGCAGCGACTGCTCCTGCAGACGGTCCAGCGCGAGGCCTCCGTCGTCCTCGGCCTGTCCGACGCCGAAGGCCTCGGCGCGGAACAGGTCTTCAAGGAGGTCGGCCTCGACTCCCTCATGGCCGTCGAGCTCCGTCGCCGCCTGGCCGCGGAGAGCGGCATCGCCCTGCCGGCGACCCTCGCCTTCGACTACCCGACGCCCACCGCCATCGCCGGATTCCTCCTGGAACAGCTCGCCCCGGCGGCCGGCACCGGCGGCTCCCGCCGCGCCGCCACCGCCACCCTCACCAAGACGCAGATCGACGGCCTGGTGGAACTCCTGCGCTCCGCCACGCCGCAACAGCTCGAAGCACAAGGGCTGGCAGGAGGCCTCCTCGACCTCAAGGACGGCCTGGCCAAGATCGTCACGCAGGCCGAGCCCGAGGCCGACGACGAGCCCGACGCCGAAGGCAGCACCGAGGACCTCCTCCAGTTCCTTGACGACAAGTTTGGAGTCAACTCATGAGCGGGTCCGCCGCCGAGAAGCTCGAGTCCCATCTGAGGCGCGCCACCGCGGCACTGCTCAGCACAGAGAAGGAACTCCGCGCCGAACGCGCCGCACGCACCGAGCCGATCGCCGTGGTGGCGATGGCGTGCCGGCTGCCGGGCGGAATCGAGTCGCCCGAGGGCTTCTGGGGGCTGCTGGCGTCCGGTGGCGACGCGGTGAGCGGCTTCCCGGGCCGGTGGCGGGGCCTGGACGTGTTCGACCCCGACCCCGAGGTCGAGGGCAAGAGTTACGGGTGTGAGGGCGGGTTCCTCGCGGACGAGCACGTGGAGCGTTTCGACGCGGGGTTCTTCGGGATCAGCCCGCGTGAGGCGATCTCGATGGACCCGCAGCAGCGGCTCGTCCTTGAAGCCTCGTGGGAGGCCCTGGAGCGCGCGGGCATCGCGGCTGACGGGCTGGTCGGCAGCCGTACGGGTGTCTATCTGGGCACCATGAACTCGGATTACGGCGACGTCCGTGGCCACGATCTGTCGGCGCTGGACGGGTACGTCGGGACGGGCAAGGCCAGCAGCATCCTCTCCGGCCGTGTCTCGTACGCGTTGGGTCTGCAGGGCCCGGCGATGACCGTCGACACCGCCTGCTCCTCCTCCCTGGTCTCCGTGCACCTCGCGGCGCAGGCGCTGCGGCAAGGGGAGTGCGAACTCGCCATCGCCGGCGGCGTCACGGTCATGAGCACCCCCTCCCTCTTCGTGGAGTTCTCCCGCCTCAAGGCGATGGCTCCCGACGGGCGTTGCAAGTCTTTCTCGGCCGGAGCGGATGGCGCGGGCTGGTCCGAGGGCGTCGGCGTACTGGTCCTCAAGCGCCTGTCGGCGGCGGAGCGGGACGGCGACCGGGTACTTGCCGTGATCCGTGGCAGCGCCGTGAACCAGGACGGTCGCAGCCAGGGTCTGACCGCGCCCAACGGTCCTTCCCAGCGTCGCGTCATCCAGGACGCGCTCGCGGCCGCCCGCCTCACCCCCGCGGACATCGACGCGATCGAGGCCCACGGCACCGGCACCTCCCTGGGTGACCCGATCGAAGCGGGCGCCCTGGCCGAGGTGTTCGGCCCCGCACGCGATGCCGACCGGCCCGTCCATCTCGGCTCGTCGAAGTCGAACATCGGGCACGCGCAGGCCGCCGCCGGTGTCGCGGGCGTGATCAAGATGATCCTCGCGCTGCAGCACGAGACGCTGCCCAAGACCTTGCACGCGGACGAGCCGAGCGCGCTGATCGACTGGGACGGCAGTGGGCTTGAGCTGCTGCAGGAGGCACGTCCGTGGCAGCGGGAGGAGGGGCGCCCGCGCCGGGCGGGCATCTCGTCGTTCGGCCTGAGCGGTACGAACGCCCACGTCATCGTCGAAGAACCGCCGGTCGCCCCGGCCGCCGAAGCCGACGCCACCGAGCGGGACGAACCGCCCGTGACGCTGCCCGTGCCCGTGGTGCTGTCCGGCCAGGACGAGTCCGCACTGCGCGAGCAGGCGGGACGCTGGGCCACCTGGCTGGAGAGTCACCCGGACACCTCGCTGTCCGACGTGGCGACGACGGCTGCCCGGCACCGTATGCACTTCGACGTGCGGGCGAGCGTCCTGGCGACGGACGCGGCCGAACTCGTGCACGGCCTACGGGCCTTGGCCGAGGGCGCCCCCCACCCGGATGTGGTGGAAGGCGCCGTCGCCGAGGGCGAGTTGGCGATGTTGTTCACGGGTCAGGGAAGCCAGCGGGTGGGGATGGGGCGTGGTCTGTATGACGCGTTCCCGGTGTTCCGGGCTGCCTTCGACGAGGTGTGCGGCGCACTGGACCCGGTGCTGTCCAGGCCTCTTGCCGAGATCGTGTTCGCCGAGGTGAGCAGCGCGGATGCGGCGTTGGTGCAGGAGACGGAGTTCACGCAGCCTGCGTTGTTCGCGTTCGAGGTGGCGTTGTTCCGGTTGTGGGCTGCTTGGGGTGTGGAGCCTCGGGTGGTGGCCGGGCATTCGATCGGTGAGCTGGCCGCCGCGCATGTTGCCGGGGTGCTCTCGCTGCCGGATGCGGCTCAACTGGTCGCTTCGCGTGGTCGGTTGATGCAGGCGTGTGAGTCGGGTGGGGCGATGGCGTCGGTGGAGGCGTCGGAGTCGGAGGTCCTGGAGGTTCTGGCCGGGATCGACGGAGGCATCTCGATCGGTGGTCTGAACGGGCCGGTGCAGACGGTCGTCAGTGGTGATGAGGCTGCGGTCTCGCAGGTGGTCGAGCATTTCGCGGCCATGGGGCGTCGTACGCGTCGTCTTGAGGTGTCGCACGCGTTCCACAGCCCGCACATGGACGCGATGCTCGCGGAGTACGAGACCGTCGCGCGCCAGTGCCGTTTCGCGGCGCCGCAGATTCCCCTCGTCTCGACGGTGACGGGCGAGTGGTTCGACACGGATCTCGCCGAGGGTGAGGGTCTGCGTGATCCGGGCTACTGGGTGCGTCAGGTCCGTGAGGCCGTACGGTTCCTCGACGCGATCGGCACCCTCGAACAGGCCGGTGTCGCAAGGTACTTGGAGTGCGGTCCGGCCGCCGTGCTCTCCGCGATGGCGGCAGGTTGCGTCACGGGTGAGGGTCGCGTCTTCGTGCCCTCGCAGCGCGCGGCGGACGCCCCGGACGAGTCGCGAGCCCTGCTGAGGGCCGTGGGTGCGGTGCACGCGGGCGGGCAGGGCATCGACTGGGAGGGCGTCTTCGCCGGTACGTCGCCGACTCTGGTGGATCTCCCGACGTACGCCTTCCAGCGCGAGCGGTACTGGACCGAGCCCTTGTCCGGCTCGGGTGATGTGACCACGGCCGGGCTGGAGTCTCCCGAGCATCCCTGGCTGGGTGCGGCGCTGACCCTGGCGGGCGGCGAGGGGGAGCTGTTCACCGGCCGGCTGTCGATGACTTCCCACCCGTGGCTTCGGGATCATGCGGTGTTCGGCACCGTGCTGGTCCCCGGCACCGGTCTCCTTGAGCTCGCCCTGGCTGCCGCGCAGCGCGCGGGAGCGGCCGGGATCGGTGAACTGACCATCCTGGAGCCCCTCGTACTCCGCGCGGACGAAGCGGTCCGGCTGCAGGTCAAGGTCGGCGCCGCCACCGATGAGGGCACCCGCACCATCGAAATCCACAGCCGCGTCGAAGGAAGCCCCGACGGCACCTGGCGCCGGCACGCCGCCGGCGAGCTCCTGGAGCAGGCCGCCGGACCGGCGCACGACGAAGGCGCCGAGCTGGGCGAGTGGCCCGTGCCCGGCGCGGAACGCGTCGACCTCGACGGGTACTACGACGCCCTCGGCGACCTCGGCCTCGAGTACGGCCCCGCCTTCCAGGGCCTGACCGAACTCTGGCGCAAGGGCAACACCGCTTACGCCCTGGTGCAGTTGCCCGTCTCCGTGTCCGGCAATGCGCACGGCCAGGAGCACGGTCAGGAGCAGGGCCAGGAGTACGGCATCCACCCGGCCCTCCTCGACACTTCGCTGCACGCGCTCGCCGCGCTGCGCGGGCCGGGGGAGCAGGGTTCCGAGCAGGGCTCAGAGCAGGGCTCCGGCGCGCGAGTGCTGTTGCCGTTCGAGTGGAGCGGCGTCGAGTGCTGGGCCGTGGGCCCCGACACCCTGCGGGTGCGACTGGAGCTCGACGAGAGCGACCGGTCCGCCCGCCTGTGGGCTACCGACACCATGGGCTCCCCGGTCGCACAGGTGCGGCGCCTCGGGCTGCGCGAGGCAACACCCGAACAAATACGGGTGGTTGAACCCCTTGAGCATGTGTACGCCGTGGAATTCGGCACGCTGCGCAACCCGCTCCCGGCTCCGACTCCCTCGGTGGACCAGGCGGCTCTCGCTGAAATCTCCGCATGGGTGCTCGGCACCTCGGCCGGACTGCGGGCCATCCCGGGCGAGGAGCACTTCGCGGACCTGGACGCGCTGTTCGCCTACCTCGACACGGGCCACGAAGCCCCGCACCAGCTGATCGTCGACGCGACGGCCGCGCAGCCCGCCTCCGATGGCGAACGGGATGACGTACAAGCCGTACAGGCAGCGGCACTTGAGGCACTGACCGCCGCGCAGCGCATTCTCGCCGAGCCGCGGCTCGAAGACACCGAGCTGGTCTGGATCACCCGCGACAGCGTGGCCGCCACCGACACGGACCGTCTGCACGGAGCGGCACAGGCCGCGGTGTGGGGGTTGGTGCGCGCAGCCCGCGCCGAGTACCCGGACCGGGCGATCCGCCTGATCGACCTGGACGCCGACCAGAACGCCGACCTGGATGCAGGCCAGAACGCTGACCTGGACGCCGACCCGTCGCAGGGCCCGGAGCTCGGGCTCGCCCTCGCGGCGTCCGCCGAACCGGAGATCGCCGTACGCGGCGGGCAGCTGCTCGCGGCCCGTCTGGCACCGGTGCCGACTGCCGACCCGCAGGAGCCGAGTGGCGACGAACAGGCCGCGCCCGTACCGGCGTTGGACCCGCAGGGCTCGGTCCTCATCACCGGCGGAACCGGCGACCTGGGGCAGCGGCTCGCCCACCACCTGGTGCGCGAGCACGCGATCCGCCACCTGGTCCTGACCTCCCGGCGCGGGCTCGACGCCCCCGGAGCCGACGACGCGGTGCGCGCACTCCTCGACGCCGGCGCCGAGACCGTCCAGGTCGCCGCCTGTGACATGGCCGAACGCGACCAGGTCGCGGCGGTGCTCTCGGCCGCCGCGCCGGAGCACCCGTGGACCGGCGTGTTCCACCTGGCCGGGATCGTCGACGACGGCCTGCTCGCCGACCAGGACGCCACACGGTTCGCCCGGGTCCTGGCCCCGAAGGTGGCCGGCGCCGTCCATCTGCGGGACCTCACCGAGGAGTTCGGCGACTGCGCGTTCGTGCTCTTCTCGTCCGTGTCCGGCGTCCTCGGCGGCCCCGGACAGAGCAACTACGCGGCGGCCAACGCCTACCTGGACGCTCTCGCCGCCCAGCTGCGCGCGACCGGCCGCACGGCCGTCAGCCTCTCCTGGGGCATGTGGGAGCAGCACGAGGCAGGCATGGCCGCCCACCTCGGCCGCGCCGACCTCGCCCGCATGCGCCGCCAGGGCGTCGGCGCACTCCAGGACCGGCAGGGGATGCGCGCCCTGGACGCCGCCCTCGCCGGGACCCGCGCCCATCTGGTGCCGGTCCGCCTTGAACTCACGGCGCTGCAAAGGTCGTTCGACCAGGGTGCGGACATCGCCCCGCTCCTGCGCGGGCTCGTCCGCACCAGGCCGCGCCGCGCGGACAGCGGCCGCACCGACACCGGCGACTTCCGTGGCCGCCTTGCCGCGCTCCCCGAGGAGCAGCGCCTGCGCACCCTGGTGAAGCTCGTCCGCGCCGAGACCGCGGCCGTACTCGGCGGCTCCGGCGCGGACGGCATCGGCGAACATCAGGTCTTCCAGGAGTTCGGCATGGACTCCATGACCTCGGTCGAACTGCGCCGCCGCCTCGCCGCCACGACCGGCCTGCAACTGCCGTCGACCCTCGCCTTCGACCACCCCACGCCCACGGCGGTGGCACGCCTGCTGCTCGAACGCCTCGACCTGAGCGCCGCCGCGAAGAAGCAGCACACTGCCGCACGCCGCACCGACGACCGCGCCACGCCCGACGAGCCCCTGGCCGTCGTGTCGATGGCCTGCCGGCTGCCGGGCGGCGTCGACACCACCGAGCGCTTCTGGGACCTCCTCGCCTCCGGCGGGGACGCGATCAGCACCTTCCCGGAGCGCTGGGACGCCCTCGACGTGTACGACCCCGACCCCGCGGCCGTCGGCAAGAGCTACATACGTACCGGCGGATTCCTCGACGACATCGAGCACTTCGACCCGTCCTTCTTCGGGATCAGCCCGCGCGAGGCGATCTCGATGGACCCGCAGCAGCGGCTCGTCCTCGAAGCCTCCTGGGAGGCCCTGGAGCGCGCGGGCATCCGGCCCGCCACGCTCAACGAGTCCCGGACCGGCGTCTACCTGGGCACCATGGGTTCCGACTACGGCAACGGCAGCCTGGACGCCTTGGACGGCTACTTCGGCACCGGCAACGCGAGTGCCGTCCTGTCCGGCCGTGTCTCCTACACGCTGGGTCTGCAGGGTCCGGCGATGACCGTCGACACGGCCTGCTCGTCGTCGCTCGTGTCGATCCATCTGGCGGCCCAGGCGCTGCGTGCCGGTGAATGCGAACTCGCGCTCGCGGGTGGTGTCACCGTCATGTCGACCCCGACCCCGTTCGTGGAGTTCTCCCGCCTCAAGGGCCTTGCCGCCGACGGGCGTTGCAAGCCCTTCTCGGCCGCGTCCGACGGTACGGGCTGGTCCGAGGGCGTCGGCATACTGGTCCTCAAGCGGCTGTCGGCGGCGGAGCGGGACGGCGACCGCGTGCTCGCCGTCATCCGTGGCAGCGCCGTGAACCAGGACGGCCGCAGCCAGGGCCTGACCGTCCCCAACGGCCCCTCCCAGCAACGCGTCGTCCGGGAGGCACTGCAGACCGCCCGCCTCACGCCCGCGGACATCGACGCGATCGAGGCCCACGGCACCGGCACGTCGCTGGGCGACCCGATCGAAGCGGGCGCCCTGGCCGAGGTGTTCGGCCCGGAGCGTGACGCCGACCGGCCCCTGTACCTCGGCTCGTTGAAGTCGAACATCGGGCATGCGCAGGCCGCCGCCGGTGTCGCGGGCGTGATCAAGATGATCCTCGCGCTGCAGCACGAGACGCTTCCGAAGACCTTGCACGCGGACGAGCCCAGCTCCCTCGTCGACTGGGACGGCAGCGGCCTCCAGCTCCTCCAGGACGCCAAGCCCTGGACCCGCAACCCCGGCCGTCCGCGCCGGGCGGGCGTCTCGTCCTTCGGCCTGAGCGGTACGAACGCGCACGTCGTCCTGGAGGAAGCACCCGCCCGGGTCGAGGCCGAAACCGGAGCCGAAGAGCCGCACGGCCCGTATCCCGTGCTGGTGTCGGGGCAGGGCGAGCAGGCGCTGCGCGAGCAGGCGGGGCGCTGGGCGTCCTGGCTGGAGACCCGCCCCGAGCTGCCGCTCGCGGACCTCGCGACGACCGCGGCCCTGCACCGTACGCACTTCGACACACGGGCGAGCGTCCTGGCGACCACCACGCAGGAGGCTGCCGGACTCCTCCGCGCACTCGCGGAGGGCACCCCGCACGCGAATGTCGCACAAGACGCCGTGGTCGAGGGTGAGTTGGCGGTGCTGTTCACCGGTCAGGGTTCGCAGCGAGTGGGGATGGGGCGTGGTCTCTACGACGCGCTCCCGGTCTTCCGGGCCGCCTTCGACGAGGTGTGCGCGGCTCTCGATCCCTTCCTGCGCCGGCCGCTGACGGACGTCGTGTTCGCCGCGGCGGACAGCGCGGAAGCGCGGCTGGTGCACGAGACGGAGTTCACGCAGCCCGCGTTGTTCGCGTTCGAGGTGGCGTTGTACCGGCAGTGGACCGCCTGGGGTGTGGAGCCTCGGGTGGTGGCCGGGCACTCGATCGGTGAGCTGGCCGCCGCGCACGTGGCCGGGGTGCTCTCGCTGCCGGATGCCGCCCAACTGGTCGCCGCACGCGGCCGGTTGATGCAGGCGTGTGAGTCGGGCGGGGCGATGGCCTCGGTCGAGGCGCCGGAGGCAGAGGTCCTGGAGGTCCTGGCCGGGATCGACGGCAGGATCTCCGTCTCCGGGCTGAACGGCCCCGTACAGACAGTCGTCAGCGGCGACGAGGCCGCGGTCGCCGAGGTGATCGAGCACTTCACCGGGGTGGGACGTCGGACGCGCCGCCTTGAGGTGTCGCACGCCTTCCACAGCCCGCACATGGACGCGATGCTCGCCGAGTACGAGACCGTGGCACGGACCTGCGCCTTCGCAGCGCCCCGGATCCCGTTGGTCTCCACGGTGACCGGCGAGCGCTTCGACACCGACCTTGCCGAGGGCGAGGGTCTGCGCGACCCCGCCTACTGGGTGCGCCAGGTCCGCGAAGCCGTACGCTTCCTCGACGCGATCACCACCCTCGAACAGGCAGGGGCGACAAGGTACTTGGAGTGCGGCCCGGCTGCCGTGCTCTCCGCGATGGCGGCAGGCTGCGTGGCCGAGGACTCCGCCAGTCGCTTCACCGCTTCCCTGACGCAGCGGCGCGACGAGCCGGAGCTCGACGAGGTCCGCGCCCTGCTGCGGGCGCTCGGCGCCGTGCATGCCTGCGGGCAGGACGTGGACTGGGCGGGCTTCTTCGCCGGTACGTCGCCGACGCCGGCGGAGCTGCCGACGTACGCCTTCCAGCGCGAGCGGTACTGGACCGAGCCCTCGTCGGGGTCGGGCGACGTGACGACCGCCGGTCTGGAGTCGCCGGAGCACCCGTGGCTGGGTGCGGCGCTGACCCTGGCCGGGGGAGAGGGGCACCTGTTCACCGGCCGACTGTCCGCGTCGGCTCAGCCGTGGCTGAGGGACCATGCGGTGTTCGGCACGGTGCTGGTCCCGGGTACCGGTCTGCTGGAGCTCGCCCTGGCCGCAGCCCAGCGCGCGGGAGCGGCCGGGATCGGTGAACTGACCATCCTGGAACCCCTCGTACTGCGCGCGGACGACTCGGTCCGGCTGCAGGTCAAGGTCGGCGCCGCCACCGACGAGGGCACCCGCACCATCGAGATCCACAGCTGCCGGGAGAAGAGCCCGGACATCGCTGCCTGGACCCTGCACGCCTCCGGGCAGGCAGTGGACGAGCAGCCGCAGGCTCCGGCCGCCGACGCGCTCGCCGAGCTCGGCCGGTGGCCCGTGCCCGGTGCGGAGCGCGTGGCGCTCGACGGGTTCTACGACGACCTGTTCGCGCAAGGCCTCGAGTACGGTCCCGCGTTCCGCGGCCTGACCGAACTCTGGCGCAAGGACGGCGTCGGCTACGGAGTCGTCCGGCTGCCCGACCCGCTCGAAGCGGGCGACTACGGCGTCCACCCGGCACTGCTCGACGCCGCCCTGCACACCCTCGCCGCCACCGGTGGACAGGATGACGAGCGGGACCCGTCGAGCGTCCTGCTGCCGTTCGCCTGGTCCGGGGTCGAGCTGCACGCCTCGGGCGCCACCGAGATCCGCGTACGCGTCGAACTCACCGGGGACTCCCGCGCGACCGTCGTGGCCACCGACACCACCGGCCGCCCGGTCGCGGCCGTCGCCGGGCTCGAAGTGCGCCGGGCCAGTGCCGAACAGCTGCGCATCGGCGAACCCGGCGCCACCGACCACCTCTACCAGGTGGAGTACCAGACGCGCTCCCTGCCCGAGCTCGAAGAGGGCGAACAGCCCCGTACGGGTGCGCAGTTGGTGATCGGACGCGGCGGCGTCGTGGCCGGCCTCATCGGCGTGGAGGCACTGTCCGACCCGGGCGCCGTCCTGGAGCCCGGCGTGGGCGAGCCGGGACGGATCATCGTCGACCTGACGGCCGCCGACCCGGACCCGTCCGCGAGCGAGGGCTGCGCCCTGGCCCGGCAGGCACGGGACGCGGTGATCGAAGCCCTCGAAGGACTCCAGGGCTTCCTCGACGACCCGCGCTTCGAACGCACCGAAGTCATCTGGGTGACCAGGGAAGCCGTCGCGGCCGGACCCGCCGACCCGGTGTCCGCACTGGCCGACGCCCCGCTGTGGGGCCTCATCCGCGTCGCGCGCGCCGAACACCCCGAGCGGAACCTGCGCCTCCTGGACATCGGCGCGGACACCCCGGACCCGGCCCTGCTGCTGCGCGCACTCGCCGCCGAGGGCGAGCCCGAGCTGGCCCTGCGCGGCGACGAGGCCCTGGCGCCGCGCCTGATACGCGCGGTGGCGCCGGGCTCGGCCGCCACCCCGGCCGTCCCGACGCACGGCGACACCTGGCAGCTCGACATCGAGGAGAAGGGCCGGCTCGACACCTTCGTGTTCCGGGCCGCGGACCGCGAGCCGCTGCCCGAGGGCCACGTCCGGGTGCAGATCCGGGCCGCGGGCATGAACTTCCGCGACGTACTGAACGCCCTCGACATGGTGCACGCCCCGAAACTCGGCCTCGAATGCTCCGGAGTCGTCGTCGAGGCCGCCCCGGGCGGCACCGGACTGCGGCCCGGCGATCGCGTCATGGGCCTGGCCGTCGGCACGTTCGGCACCGAGGTCACCGTTGACGCCCGCTGGATGGTGAAGATCCCCGACACGCTGACCCACACACAAGCGGCGACCATGCCGCTCGCCTACCTCACCGCGTACTACGCCTTCACCGACCTCGGCGCCCTGCGCACCGGCGAGAAGGTGCTCATCCACGCGGCGGCCGGCGGCGTCGGCATGGCCGCCGTCCAACTGGCCCGGCACATCGGCGCCGAGGTCTACGGCACCGCGAGCACCCGCAAATGGTCCGCCCTGCGCGAACTCGGCCTGGCCGACGACCACATCGCGTCCTCCCGGGACACGGCCTTCGCCCGGACCTGGCTCGACGCCACCGACGGCGAGGGCGTCGACCTCGTACTCAACGCCCTGACCGGCGAATTCGTGGACGCCTCCCTGAGCATGCTGCCCAGGGGCGGCCGCTTCCTCGAAATGGGCAAGACGGACGTGCGCGACGCCGACGCGACCGCGACCGCCCATCCCGGCGTCGCCTACCAGGCGTTCGACCTGATCGAGAGCGGCGAGGACCGCATCCAGGAGATGCTGCTCGCCCTCGTCGGCCTCCTTGAGCAAGGTGCCATCGGTCCGCTGACCCACACCGCCTTCGACGTCCGGGAGGCGCCCGCCGCCTTCCGGCTCATGGCGCAGGGCCGCAGCACCGGAAAGTTCGTCCTCACCGTCCCGACGGCGATGAACCCCGACGGCACCGCGCTGCTCACCGGAGGCACCGGCGAGCTGGGCCGCCTCGTCGCCCGCCACCTGGTGCGGGAACACGGCGTACGCCACCTCGTCCTGACCTCCCGGCGCGGCCCTGACACCCCCGGCGCGGACGAGATGATCCGGGAACTTGAGGACGCCGGAGCCGCCAGCGTGCGGATCCTGGCCTGCGACGTGTCCAAGCGCGCCGAGGTCGCCCGCATCGTCGACGAGGCCGGTGCGCAGCACCCACTGACCGCCGTCGTGCACCTGGCGGCCGTCCTCGACGACGGCGTCGTGCTCAACCAGAGCGCCGACCGGTTCACCCGCGTCCTCGGCCCGAAGCTCGCGGGCGCCGTCCATCTGCACGAGCTGACCGCGCACTTGGACCTCAGCGCGTTCGTCCTGTTCTCCTCCGCGGCCGGCACCCTCGGTGCGCCGGGGCAGAGCAACTACGCGGCGGGCAACGTGTTCCTCGACGCGCTCGCCGCCCACCGGCGCAGCCGCGGCCTGGTGGCACTCAGCCTGTCCTGGGGCCTGTGGCAGTCGGCCGGCATCGGCATGACGGCCGGGCTCGACGACGCCGAGCTGGGCCGGCTGCGCCGTCAGGGCTCGGGGGCACTCACCCCCGAGGAGGGCATGGGCCTGTTCGCCACCGCCCTCGCCCGGCCGCAGGCTCACCTGGTGCCGATCAAGCTCGACACGGCCGAGCTGCAACGGGACTCGGTGGCCGTGCCGCCGCTGTTCAGCGCACTCGTGCGACCCAGGCCGCGGCGTGCCGCAGCCGCCGCCGAGCAGAGCGCGGCCTTCACCGAGCGGCTCGTCGCCCTGCCCGCGGCGGAACAGCTCGCCTCGCTGCTGCGCTCCGTCCAGCAGGAAGTGGCCGGAGTGCTCGGCCTGTCGGACGACCGGAGCATCGAGGCCGACAAGGCGCTGCGCGAGCTCGGCTGGGACTCCCTGATGGCCGTCGAGCTGCGCAACCGGCTCGCCGCCCTTGCCCGGGTGACGCTGCCGTCCACCCTGACCTTCGACTACCCGACGCCGCGAGCCATCGCCGAACTCCTCCACGTACGCCTCGCCCTCGGCTCCGGCCCGGGCGACGACGGAGCCGCGACGGCCGACACCCCGCCGCAGGACCCGGCCGAACAGGCCGCGTGGGCGCTTGGCCGGATCTCCCCCCAACAGCTGCAGCAGAGCGGACTCCTCGCCCAACTCCTCGACCTCGCCGGGCCCAAGACTGGAGGGGAAACGGTCGCGCAGACGGCCGCGGACGCCCTTCAGGCCGCCGAGGAATTGTCGGACGACGAAATGGACCGGGCCCTGGACGCCGTACTCGGCGACCTGGCGTGAAGCGAAAGCCGTACGGCCGGGGCTCCTATGGCCCGGTGCGTGACCGAACCCCCCCATAAAGACCGCAACACTAGGAGCTGATTCAGTGCCTACGGCAAAGAACGAAGACAAAGAGCCGGTGGTGCGTAACCGCTGGATCGCACTGGCCGTGGTGACGCTTGCGTCATTCCTCGACAATCTCGACGCGAATGCCGTCACGGTCGTACTCCCCGATATCCAAAAGGACTTGGGAGCCGTATTCGGCACCGCGCAGTGGACACTCGCCGGCTACACCCTCGCGTACGCCCTGTTCCTCATCACGGGCGGCCGGCTCGGTGACATCTACGGGCGCAAGCGCCTGTTCCTGATCGGGGTCACCGGCTTCACCGCGGCCTCCGTCGTGTGCGCCGTCGCCACCAACGCCGAGGTACTCGTGGCGGGACGGTTCGGTCAGGGCTTCATGGCGGCACTGATGGTGCCCCAGGCCGTGTCGGTCATCATCACGATGTTCAAGCAGGAGGAGTGGCCGTCGGCGTTCGCCGTCATGGGCATCGCCCTCAGCGTGGGCAGCGTCGGCGGACCCCTGCTCGGCGGACTGCTCGCCGAGTGGGACGTCTTCGGCCTCGGCTGGCGCGCCCTGTTCCTGGTGAACGTGCCGCTCGGTGTGGCCGCCCTCGCGATCGCCGCGAAGTTCATGCCCGAGACCCGCTCCGAGACCCCGCTGCGGCTCGACATCGTCGGCGTGCTGCTCCTCACGACGGCCTCCCTCGGCCTCATGTACCCGCTGGTGCAGGGGCGCGAAGAGGGCTGGCCCGGCTGGATGTTCGCCATGGTGGCGCTCGCCGTCCTCGTGCTCGGCGCGTTCGTCGCGCACCAGCGCCGCCGCCAGAGCCGCGACGGAGCCGCGCTGATCCCGCCGACCCTGTTCAAGTACCGGTCCGCGAAGGTCGGCCTGCCGCTGACGGTGCTCTGCTACGGCGGCGTCGCCTCGTTCTTCCTGGTCCTCACCTTCCACCTGCAGTTCGGCCTGGGCTGGTCCGTCCTGAAGACCGCCCTGGTCCTCGCGGCCTGGCCGGTGGGCATCATCGCCACCTTCCAGATCGCCTGGCGCTTCTCGGGCGGCCGCGGCCGTGACTTCGTACGGCTCGGCGCCCTGCTCATGGCGGCCGGCGCCGGCGGGGTGATCTGGACCGTGACCTCCGGCGGCTCCGACCTCAACTGGGTGGCCCTGGCCGCCGCGGAGCTCGTCATGGGCTTCGGCCTCGGGCTGACCGCCCCGGTCCTCACCGCCGTGGTGCTCGGCGACGTGCCGCCGCAGGACGCGGGCGTCGGCTCCGGCGTGCTCAACGCGGCCATCCAGTTCGGCTCGGCCGCCGGTGTCGCGGGCGTCGGCGCCGTCTACTTCAGCCGCGTCGGCAGCGAGACCCCGAGCGGCGACTTCCCCTCCGCGACGGCGAGCACGCTCGCCGTCAACGTCGGCCTCTTCGTCCTGGCAGCCGTACTCGGCTCCTTCCTCGGCGGCCGTCCCAGCCCGGCAGAGGCCGAGGCGGAGGCGGCCGAGGCGCCGAGCAAGACCGGAAATCCCGCCGAAGCAGTCGCATAGAAATGTCTGGAGGATTGCATGACCGAATCATTCAACTCCGATTCTTCGTCGCAGACCGAGGCCAAGGACAAATTCAAGAAGGCCCTGGAGGCGAAGACCCGAGCATCACGCAACAAGCAGGCGCATGAAGACGGCCGTATGCGGGTCAAGAACATGAGCGGACCCGCCGGCCAGAAGCGCTTCTTCCGTCGCAAGACAGGTTGATTCGCAAGGAATTCGCGCAGTAGCACCAACCACGGCTGCCGCGGCTCGTCCGGTACGGACGGGTCGCGGCAGCCTCTGTTTTCCATCGAGGAATCACCCGCAGAGGTTCGAGGAACGCTCGAAGAATGGTCCACATCCGCTCCGGAACCGCTGGAGCCGAATTGATTTTCTGGGCCGCTGATCAGTCACTTCCGGCCAGAACGGCAGCCACGGTTCCGGATGTCGTGGCCGACTCCAGGGCGGGGCGTCGAGGCGTTGTCGAGCGGGCGTCTAGTCGAGAACGCCAGGGTCTGCTTACGGGCGCGAGTGAGGTGCACGTCCTGTGACGAGGGAGCTGACACCGCCGCCATGACCACTGCCGCCGCCACCTTCGCCGCTGCCGCCGCTGCCGACCCCGGCCGGTGGGAAGCGGACGCGCTCGACCGGGCCCGCCGACTCGAAGAGCTCCTTGGCGACCCGTACGACACCACCAACCCGCACGGGCTGCACGCCCTGTTCGACGCCGACGCCCGGTGCATTCCCCCCGCGCGGACCGAGCAGTTGCTCGCCTCGACGGGCCTCGGTGCCGAGTTCGTGCCCGTCGAGCACGGCGGCCGGCTCACCCGCGCCGATCTGCTCGCCCGCGCCCTGCGCCCGGTCTTCAGGCGCGATGTCGCGCTCGGCTTCGGCTTCGGCATCAGCTCACTGTTCGCCGTCTCCGCGGTCTGGGCGGCCGGCTCGCCCGAACAGCGCCGCCACCTCGCGCAGTTGCTGCTCGGCGGCGGCCGGGCGACGATCCTGCACCACGAACTCGCCCACGCCAACGCGATCCTGCGGCACGAGTTCACCGCCGGCGCCGCACCGGACGGCGGCTACCGCCTCGACGGCCGCAAGGACGTGATCATCAACGCGTCCCGCACCGGCGCTCACGTCGTCTGGGCCCGCACCGATCAGGCCCGCGGCCCGCGCAGCCACTCGGTGCTGCTCCTCGACCCCGCGCAGCTGCCCGCCGAAGCGGCGCGGATCCTGCCGCGCGTGGCCACCCCCGGCATGCGCGGAGCGCTCTTCTCCGGCCTGGAGTTCACCGACTGCCCGGTCCCCGCCGACGCCCTGGTCGGCCGCACCGGGGAGGGCGTCGCCCTCGCCCTGCGCACCTTCCAGGTCAACCGCAGCCTGATCTGCGGCGTCGTCACCGCGGCCGCCGACACCGTCCTGCACTCCGCCGTGCGGGCCGCGACCACCGGCCGCAGCACCCCCATCGCCCGCCGCTGGACCAAGCCGCTCGCCGGGGTCTTCGCCGACCTCCTCGCCTGCGACAGCATGGCCACCGTCGTGCTGCGCGCCCTCAGCCTGCTCCCCGACCGCGCCCATGTGGCCGCCGCAGCCGTCAAGTACGTCGTGCCCGACCTGCTGCGGGAGAACCTCGAGGAGCTGGCCACCGTCCTCGGCGCCCGCGGCTACCAGCACGACAGCCCCGAGTACGGAGCCCTCGACAAGCTCGTCCGCGACCTGCCGGTCGCCGGGCTCGGCCACGCCGGCACCGCCTCCTGCCAGGCGGTGATCGTCCCGCAGCTGCGCACCCTCGCCGAGCGCGCCTGGTTCGCCGAGGAGGAGCCGCCGCCCGAGCTCTTCCGCAGGGGAGCCGAACTGCCCGCCCTCGACTACCGGTTGCTCGGCATCGCAGGCGGCGGCGACTTCATGGCCGCCTCCCTCATCGGCTCCGCCACCCGCCTCGCCCCGTCGCGCGGCGTGGGCGGCCAGATCGCCGTACTGGCCGAACTGGCCGAGGGCTTCGTCAACGAGCTGCGCGCACTGCGCGAACAGTGCCGGAACCTGCCCGCGTACGGCGCCACCGCACTCGCCGACCCCGCCGTGTGCGTACTGGGTGACCGCTACTGCCTGATCGTCGCCGCCGCGGCGGTCCTCGGCATCTGGGAGGGCCAGGACGGCACGGACTCGTTCCTCGCCCACCCGGCCTGGGCGGTGCTCGCCCTGTCCCGCATCGGCGACCGGCTCGGCATCGCCGTGCCGGAACTGCCCGACGGCTGTCTGGACCACGTCCTCGACGAACTGGTCCGCCGCTACCGGCAGGGCCTCAGCTGCGACCTGGACGCCACGTCGCTCGCGCAATGACCAGACCACGGCCTCGCACCACCATCCAGGGAGGACGGACCGTTGACGGACACCGGGCTGACCAGCAGTCAGGACATGGCCCTGACCAGCACCTACGACACGGGGCTGACCAGCAGCTACGACGCAGGGCTGACCAGCACCTACGACACAGAGGTGCCCGTCACACAGGCCTTCGAGTCGGCCGGCCCACGACCCACCGACCGGCCCGGTCGACAGTCCACCGGGCCGGCAGCCGCACAGGCCACCGGACTGCCCGGCACCCATGACGCCGGAGCCGACCGCATCACCGCCCCGGTACACATCAGCGGCCCCAGCGGCCCCTGGCACAAGGTGCGCGAGGGCATGGACCTGCGCGGCAACGCCGTGGTCCACACGACCTGGGGCGAATGGCTCTCGGTCGCCGTCGCCGACCCCGCGCTGCGCCCGCTGCTCGGCCGCGACTGGCAGCGCTACCGCAACACCGCCGACCCGACGATCCGCTACCGGTTCGTCGCCTCCCGCCTGGCAGTCAAGTTCACGGCGGCCGCCGCCCTCGGCACCGAACCCGCCGAGCTCGACCTCGCGTACAAGATCGGCGGCAGACCGTACCTGCGCGGCCTCGACCAGATCGATGTAAGCCTCACCCACACCGACGACCTGATCGCCGTCGGCATCAGCCGCAGCGGACGGATCGGCGTGGACGCCGAACCCGCCGACCGGCAGATGTCGTTCGAGCTGCTCCAGGGCCATGTGTGCACGCCCGCCGAACGCGCCGAACTCGACCTGCTGCCCGAACAGGAGCAGGTGGCGGGCATGTTGCGCCTGTGGACCCTGAAGGAGGCCTACACCAAGGCCCTCGGCCAGGGGCTGCGCCTCGGCTTCACCGAGTTCGGATTCGGCGTCGACAGCGGTGGCCTCCTTGCCCCCGACGGCACCCCGGCCGCCCGTGACGAGTGGGCGTTCGCGACCCACCGGGTGCTCGGCCGCTATCTGATCAGCGTGGCCTGCCACGACTCGGGCCTGGACACCTCCCGCGATACGGCGGCCCGCACGATGCTCGACGAGGGCTTCATGGGCGCGGTCGCCGAACTCCTCGAAGCGGACGGCTGACCCGGGCTCTTCGAAGCTGACGGTTGAGCCGGGCTGCTCGAAGGAGCGGGCCGAGAGCGCGGGCAGAGAGCTGTTCGGGCCCCGGTCAAGGCGCGCTGGAGGAACGCGAGCCGGGCACGCGCGCGGGACTAGCGTGCTGGACGACGGTTGCGGACTCAAGACGAGGAGGCCGTCGTGGGACAGTCGGGCTTCTCGGCGCTGCCGTTGACCCGCCCTGCCTCCCTGCAGGTGCTCTCCGGTGGCGCGTCGACTCCTCCCGAGCGTGCCACCGGAGCGAACGAGTCGGTACGGGTGTACGTCCTCGGGACCGACGCCCTCGCCCGCGGCGGGATCAAGGCGCTCCTGGAAGGGCAGCCCGCCGTCCAGGTGGTCGGCGAGGGAGAGCCTGGGCCCGACGCGCTCGCCGACGCGGTGGCCCTGCGCCCCGACGTACTGCTCGCACACGGCACCTCCGAGCCCGAACTGCCGCCGGGGGACTGCCGGTTGCTCACCGTCGGCGGACCCGAGCCCGCCGAGGGACCCGCCGGGTGCGGCCATCTGCCCGGCACGGCGACGGCCGCCCAGCTGGCCTCCGCGGTCGTGCTGACCGCCGCCGGATACGCCGTCGTGCCGCACTCCGCACAACAGCAGCTCGGGTCCGAGGCGCCGGGCGGCCCTTGCGCGACGACCGTCTCCGACGTGGGGCCCGAACAGCTCACGGAACGCGAGTGCGAGGTCCTGGGCCTGCTGGCCCGCGGCCTGTCCAATACGGAGATAGCGGATGTCCTGACCCTCTCCGAGCACACGGTCAAGACGCATGTGCAGAACCTGCTGAACAAGCTCCGGCTGCGCAACCGCGTCCACGCGGCGATCTACGCGTTCGAGACGGGGCTGCGCCCAGCCGGCCGCCCCGCTTCCGCGACCGGCCGCTCCGCCACCACGACCGGCCGGCCCACCGCCGCGGCCGGCCCCGCACACCGACGTACGGACCGCGACGAGGTGACGCCACAACGAACGGGATGAGGTGACGGACGGGCCGGCACGACAGGCGCGGCGAGGTGACGGACGGGACGCAAGGACCCTCCGGCCGACCGCCGTGTCAGCGCCGTGTCAGCCCCGTATGGGCGGACCCTCGCATACTCGTTCCGCGCTCGCAGAGAGGGGAGGAGGGGGTGCTCCGATGACCACCGACCGATCCTCGTACGTGCCCCGGGGCGCGCCGCTGACCGTGGTCGTCGACCCGGGAAGCCCCTCTCACGGCACCGTGCCCGCCCTGGAGTTGTGCGGCACCCTGGACGTCGCCGGGCTCGAGGCGGCCGTCGAAGAGGTCACCGCCCACCGCCCGCACGGACCGGTCTGGCGCTATCAGCTGCACCGGCACGGCCCCCGCCACCACACGCTGACGCTCACCGCGGTGTCCACCGTCCCCGCAGGCGCGCCGGACGACTTCCCCGTGGGGCTGCTCGCCGATCTGCTCACCGCCGGTCCGACGGCCAAGTGGTCGACCGACGACGCCCGTTACGGCCCGCCGGATGCCCAGGACGGTGCGCCCGTGACGAGTGCGCCGCCGCCGGGACCGGTCAGCGGTTTCGTCACACCCAGCCCGCTCCAGTGCGAGCTCCTTGCCGCCTCCGACGCACAGCCCGGCGCGGGCCGCCACATCGAACAGCTCACCTTCGACTGGCACGGGCCGCTCGACCCCGAACGGTTCGTGGCCGCCTGGCAGTCGGTCTTCGACCACGAGAGCGTGCTGCGGGCCGCCTTCGACGACGCCCCCGACGCCCGGATCGTGCTGCACGAGCGGGTCACGCCCGAGGTGGTACGGCTGCCGTACATCGCCGATGTCTGGGACGCCCTAGTCGAGTCCGACCGGTCGCGCGGCGTGGACCCGCGGCGCCCGGGACCGCTGCGTGTCACCGTCCTGTCCGGCGAGGCCTCGCCGCCGCACGCGTCCCCGGACGGCACCGAGCGGCCCCACCGGGTGCTGCTGACCTACCACCAGGCACTGCTCGACGGCTTCAGCGTCCGCCTCCTGGTCCAGGAGTTCTTCCGTGCCTATCTCGCCGACGGCCGGCTGCCCGGCGGTCACCGGCGCCCCGACCTCGGCGACTACAGCGACTGGCTGGCCGCCCAGGACCTCACCCCCGCAAGGGAGTTCTGGACCCGGGCCGCCCGGTCGGCCGGAGCGGCGAGCCTGCCCGGCCCGGTGGGCGGCAGCGGCCGGCGCGGCGGACCGGGCCGGGCCCGGCTGCGCCTCACCCCCGAGGAGACGGACCGCCTCAGTGCGTGGGCCGGCACCTGGGGCGCGACCGAGTCCAGCGCGCTGCAGGCGGTCTGGGCCCTGCTGCTCTACCGGGGCACGGGCGCCGACGGCACGGCCCCCGTCACCTTCAGCGTGACCGTGTCCGGCCGCGGCATTCCCCTCAAGAGCGTGGAACGGATGCCCGGCGCCCTGCGCAACCCGTTGCCGCTCTCCGTCGACATCGACCCGGACGCCACCGTGCCGCGCCTGCTGACCGTGCTGCGTGACGACGTCCTCGCCCTGTCCGCGTACGAATGGGTCTCCGCGGGCCAGATCCGCGCCTGGACCGACCGGCCGGCTGCCGAGATCGGAGTGGTACGGGCCGGCGACGGACAGCCCGACGACGGACAGCGCGGAGACGGACAGCGCGGAGAGGGGCGGCCCGGAAAGGGGCAGCGCGGAGAGGGGCAGCCCGGCGACGGACAGGCCGGAGAGGGGCAGTCCGCCCCCGGGAGCCTGCTCGTCTTCCAGAGCAACCTGCAGCCCGCCGTCGCACCACCCGCCGAGCTCGCCGCCCACGGCATCCGCGTGTCGACGCCCACGACCCTCGACGCCGACACCGCCTTCCCCCTCACCCTCGTCGCGCACCGCGACAGCACCGACGGCCTCGTCCTGGCCCTCTCGCACGACCTGGCCTGGCTCCCGGAAGCCTCCGAAGTCCTCGCCGACGTCGGCCGGCTGCTGCGCCGACTCCCTTACGACGCCGACGAGTTCATGACCATCCGGCAGCTGCTCGGCGCCCTCGCAAGCCCCGCCCCAGCGCGCCCCGAGCCGCTGCTGCGTACGCTCAGGGTCGCCGCACACGCCGATGCCGGCACGGTCTGCCTCATCGCGGCGCCGGAACTGCCGGACTCCCGATACGAACAGCTCGCCCGCTCCTACCCCGGCCCGGAGGCGGTGGTCCTGCTGAGCTCCGTGCCGGCCACGGCGGCGGACCGGCACGCCGTGCTCCCGGCCCTCATCGGCAACGGCGAACGCCTGGTGCTCGGCGGCTTCTCCGGCGGCGGCGCGGCCGCGTACGAGTTCGCCCGGCGCCTGGTGGCGGAGGGCGCCGCCCCGCCGCTGGTGGTGCTCACCAACGCCGCCACCCCCGTCGACGACCTCGCGCGGGCGCTCGAAGCCGCCGCGGAACGCGCGGGATGAACTTCATACGCGAGGAACCTCATGCACGCCGAACGTGATGACCTCCCTGCACGCCGAACGTACTGAGAACTCACCCTTCTGGAGAGCCATGTCCCGTCGCCTGTTCACCTCGGAGTCCGTGACCGAGGGACACCCTGACAAGATCGCCGACCAGATCAGCGACACGATCCTGGACGCGCTGCTGCGCCAGGACCCGTCCTCGCGCGTCGCGGTCGAGACCCTGATCACCACCGGCCAGGTGCACGTCGCGGGCGAGGTGACGACCGGCGCGTACGCCGATGTCGCCACCCTCGTGCGCGAAAAGATCCTGGAGATCGGCTACGACGCGTCGGGCAAGGGCTTCGACGGGGCGTCCTGCGGTGTGTCCGTGTCGATCGGCGCCCAGTCGCCCGACATCGCCCAGGGTGTCGACACCGCTTACGAACGACGCGTCGAAGGCGCCGAGGACGACGCGCTCGACAGCCAGGGCGCCGGCGACCAGGGCCTGATGTTCGGGTACGCCACCGACGAGACGCCCAGTCTGATGCCGCTGCCGATCGAGCTGGCCCACCGCCTCTCGCACCGGCTCAGCGAGGTCCGCAAGGACGGCACCGTCCCCTACCTGCGCCCCGACGGCAAGACCCAGGTCACCATCGAGTACCTGGGCAGCCGCCCGGTCCGCCTGGACACCGTCGTCGTCTCCTCCCAGCACGCCGCCGGCATCGACCTGGACGAGCTGCTGGTCCCCGACATACGCCGGCACGTCGTCGAGCACGTACTGGCCCAACTCGCCGACGACGACATCAAGTTGGAGACCGAGGACTACCGCCTCCTGGTCAACCCCACCGGCCGGTTCGAGATCGGCGGCCCGATGGGCGACGCGGGTCTGACCGGCCGCAAGATCATCATCGACACCTACGGCGGCATGGCCCGCCACGGCGGCGGCGCCTTCTCCGGCAAGGACCCGTCCAAGGTCGACCGCTCGGCCGCCTACGCGACACGCTGGGTCGCCAAGAACATCGTCGCCGCGGGCCTCGCCGCCCGTTGCGAGGTCCAGGTCGCCTACGCCATCGGCAAGGCCGAACCCGTCGGTCTCTTCGTCGAGACCTTCGGCACCGGCACCGTCGCCCAGGAACGCATCGAGAAGGCCATCACCGAGGTCTTCGACCTCCGCCCGGCCGCGATCATCCGCGACCTCGACCTGCTCCGCCCGATCTACGCCCAGACAGCAGCATACGGCCACTTCGGCCGCGAACTGCCGGACTTCACCTGGGAGCGGACCGACCGGGCGCAGGCGCTCAAGGCGGCCGCAGGAGTCTGACGGGCGTCCGACGGGCGTCCGAACCGGCGTCCGTCCGGCGCCGAGGGCGCCACCTCACCGGCCCAGGGGGCGGACAGCATCCCCCGGCCCCGACCCCGACACCGGCCCCGGCCTTCGGCCGCCCGATCAGGAGTTCAGGAGTTCAGGTGCGTATCGCGGTGACAGGCTCCATAGCCACAGACCATCTGATGGTCTTCCCCGGCCGGTTCGCGGATCAGCTGATCCCCGACCAGCTCGCCCATGTCTCGCTCTCCTTCCTGGTCGACGCGCTCGAAGTGCGCCGGGGCGGAGTCGCGGCCAACATCGCCTTCGGGCTCGGCAGCCTCGGTCTCGAACCGCTCCTCGTCGGAGCCGTGGGAAGCGACTTCGCCGAGTACGAGGTGTGGCTCAAGGAACACGGCGTCGACACCGGCGCCGTCCACGTCTCCACCGAACGGCAGACCGCCCGCTTCACCTGCGTCACCGACCAGGATGCCAACCAGATCGCGTCGTTCTACGCCGGTGCCATGCAGGAGGCCCGCGACATCGACCTCTGGCACCTCACCGGCGGGCAGAGCAGGCCCGACCTCGTGCTGATCGGCCCGAACGACCCGGCCGCGATGCTCCGCCACACCGAGGAGTGCCGGGACCTCGGCCTCGCCTTCGCCGCCGACCCCTCCCAGCAACTCGCCCGCCTGGAGGGCTCGGAGGTACGGGACCTGGTGTGCGGCGCCCGCTGGCTGTTCACCAACGAGTACGAGTCCGCCCTGCTGCTCGAACGTGCCGGCTGGGAACGCGGCGACGTCCTCGAACGCGTCGGCACCTGGATCACCACGCTGGGCGGCGAGGGCGTACGCATCGAGGCCGCGAACCAGCCACCGGTCAAGGTCCCGGCCGTACCCGACGCCCACGTGGCGGACCCCACCGGCGTCGGTGACGCCTTCCGCGCCGGCTTCCTCGCCGCGGCCGGCGACGGACTGCCACTGGAGTCCGCGGCCCGACTCGGCTGCGTACTGGCCTCACTCGCCCTGGACACGGTCGGCTCACAGTCGTACAGCGTGGACGCCGCACAGCTCCTGGCGACGGCCACGCGCGCGTACGGCGCCGAGGCCGCGGCGGAACTCGCCCCGCTCCTGGAGCGCACACCATGACGGCGACCCGCATCTCCGCTCTCCGTGAGGCGCTTGCCACTCGTGTGGTGGTGGCCGACGGGGCGATGGGCACGATGCTTCAGGCGCAGGACCCCACGCTCGATGACTTTCAGCAGCTCGAGGGCTGTAACGAGATTCTGAACGTGACCCGGCCGGACATTGTGCGGTCGGTGCACGAGGAGTATTTCGCGGTCGGTGTGGACTGCGTGGAGACGAATACGTTCGGTGCGAACTTCGCCGCGTTGAACGAGTACGACATTCCCGAGCGGAATTTCGAGCTTTCGGAGTCCGGCGCCCGGATCGCCCGCGAGGTCGCGGACGAGTTCGGTGCGAAGGACGGCCGTCAGCGGTGGGTGCTCGGGTCGATGGGTCCCGGCACGAAGTTGCCGACGTTGGGCCATGCCCCGTACGTCACGCTGCGGGACGCGTACCAGATCAATGCCGAGGGCATGATCGCCGGTGGTGCGGATGCCCTGTTGGTGGAGACGACGCAGGACCTGCTGCAGACCAAGGCCGCGATTCTCGGTGCCCGTAGGGCTCTGGAGGCGACCGGTACGAACCTTCCGGTGATCTGTTCGGTGACGGTGGAGACGACCGGCACGATGCTGCTGGGCTCGGAGATCGGCGCCGCCCTGACGGCGTTGGAGCCGTTGGGCATCGACATGATCGGCCTCAACTGCGCGACCGGCCCGGCGGAGATGAGCGAGCATCTGCGCTATCTGGCCCGGCATTCGCGGATCCCGATCTCCTGCATGCCCAATGCCGGCCTGCCGGTACTCGGTAAGGACGGCGCGCACTATCCGCTGTCCGCTTCGGAGATGGCGGACGCTCAGGAGACGTTCGTACGTGAATACGGCCTGTCCCTGGTCGGTGGGTGTTGCGGTACGACGCCGGAGCATCTGCGCCAGGTGGTGGAGCGGGTTCGCGGCATGGCTCCGACTGCTCGTGAGCCGCGTCCGGAGCCGGGTGCCGCCTCGCTGTATCAGACGGTGCCGTTCCGGCAGGACACCTCTTACATGGCCATTGGTGAGCGGACGAACGCGAACGGGTCGAAGAAGTTCCGTGAGGCCATGCTCGAGGCCCGTTGGGACGACTGTGTGGAGATGGCGCGGGATCAGATCCGTGAGGGTGCGCACATGCTCGACCTGTGCGTCGACTACGTCGGCCGGGACGGTGTCGCGGACATGGAAGAGCTGGCGGGCCGCTTCGCCACTGCTTCTACGTTGCCGATCGTGCTGGACTCCACCGAAGTGCCGGTGATTCAGGCCGGGTTGGAGAAGCTGGGCGGTCGCGCGGTCATCAACTCCGTCAACTACGAGGACGGCGACGGCCCCGAATCCCGCTTCGCGAAGGTCACCAAGCTGGCGCAGGAGCACGGTGCCGCGCTGATCGCGTTGACCATCGACGAGGAGGGCCAGGCGCGCACGGTCGAGCACAAGGTAGCCATCGCGGAGCGTCTGATCGAGGACTTGACCGGCAACTGGGGCATCCACGAGTCGGACATCCTCATCGACACCCTGACCTTCACCATCTGCACAGGTCAGGAGGAGTCGAGGGGCGACGGCATCGCGACGATCGAGGCGATCCGCGAGCTGAAGCGCCGCCACCCCGATGTTCAGACCACCCTGGGCCTGTCCAACATCTCCTTCGGTCTCAACCCGGCCGCCCGCGTCGTCCTCAACTCCGTCTTCCTGGACGAGTGTGTGAAGGCGGGCCTGGATTCGGCGATCGTGCACGCGAGCAAGATTCTGCCGATCGCCCGGCTGGAAGAGGAGCAGGTGAAGGTCGCCCTCGACCTGATCTACGACCGCCGTGCGGAGGGTTACGACCCGCTGCAGAAGCTGATGGCGTTGTTCGAGGGCGCCACGATGAAGTCGATGAAGGCGGGCAAGGCCGAGGAGCTTCTGGCCCTGCCGCTGGAGGAGCGTCTGCAGCGGCGCATCATCGACGGCGAGAAGAAGGGCCTGGAGGCCGACCTCGACGAGGCCCTCACCAGCACGCCGGCCCTGGACATCGTCAACAACACCCTCCTGGAGGGCATGAAGGTCGTCGGTGAGCTCTTCGGGTCGGGGCAGATGCAGTTGCCGTTCGTGCTGCAGTCCGCCGAGGTGATGAAGACCGCGGTCGCCCACCTGGAGCCGCACATGGAAAAGAGCGATGCGGAGGGCAAGGGCACCATCGTCCTGGCCACGGTCCGCGGTGACGTGCATGACATCGGCAAGAACCTGGTCGACATCATCTTGTCGAACAACGGCTACAACGTGGTCAACCTCGGGATCAAGCAGCCGGTCTCGGCGATCCTGGAGGCGGCCGAGGAGCACCGTGCGGATGTGATCGGCATGTCCGGTCTGCTGGTGAAGTCCACGGTGATCATGAAGGAGAACCTTCAGGAGCTCAACCAGCGCAAGCTGGCCGCCGACTTCCCCGTCATCCTGGGCGGCGCCGCGCTGACACGGGCGTACGTCGAGCAGGACCTGCACGAAATCTACGAGGGCGAAGTCCGCTACGCCCGCGACGCGTTCGAGGGTCTGCGTCTGATGGACGCGTTGATCGCGGTCAAGCGCGGAGTACCGGGGGCGACGCTCCCGGAGCTCAAGCAGCGCCGCGTCAAGGCGACTTCAAATGCTGTGGTCGAGGAGCGGATCGAGGAGGGCCCGGCCCGCTCGGACGTGGCTGTCGACAACCCCATCCCCGCCCCGCCGTTCTGGGGCACCCGCGTCATCAAGGGCATCCAGCTCAAGGAGTACGCGTCCTGGCTGGACGAGGGCGCCCTGTTCAAGGGCCAGTGGGGCCTCAAGCAGGCCCGCAAGGGCGACGGACCGACGTACGAGGAACTCGTCGAGACCGAGGGGCGTCCCCACCTGCGCGGCTGGCTGGACCGGCTGCAGACGGACAACCTCCTCGAAGCGGCTGTGGTCCACGGCTACTTCCCCTGTGTCTCCAAGGGCGAGGACCTGATCATTCTCAATGAGCAGGGCAACGAACGGACCCGGTTCACCTTCCCCCGTCAGCGTCGCGGCCGCTATTTGTGTCTGGCGGACTTCTTCCGCCCCGAGGAGTCCGGCGAGATCGACGTGGTCGGCCTGCAGGTCGTGACCATGGGCTCGAAGATCGGTGAGGCCACGGCCGAGCTCTTCGAATCCAACTCCTACCGTGACTACCTCGAACTGCACGGCCTGTCCGTCCAGTTGGCCGAGGCCCTCGCCGAGTACTGGCACGCCCGCGTCCGCACCGAACTGGGCATCGCCGCGGACGACCCGGGTTCGATGGACGGCATGTTCCGCACCGAATACCAGGGCTGCCGCTACTCCCTGGGCTATCCCGCCTGCCCCGACCTTGAAGACCGGGCGAAGATCGCCGATCTGCTGCAGCCGGAGCGGATCGGGGTCCAGCTCTCCGAGGAGTTCCAGCTCCACCCCGAGCAGTCCACCGACGCCATCGTGCTGCACCACCCCGAAGCGACGTACTTCAACGCGGGAGGCCGGGCATGACCTCCTCCCTGCGCGACACCCTCGCGAGCGGGAAGCGCTCCTTCTCGTTCGAGTTCTTCCCGCCGAAGACCGAAGCGGGCGCACGTACGTTGTGGAACGCGATCCGCCGGATCGAGCCCCTGGCACCGACGTTCGTGTCCGTCACCTACGGTGCGGGCGGCTCGTCGAGGGACCGTACGGTCGAGGTGACCAAGCGCATCGCGGCCGAGACGACCCTGCGGCCCGTCGCCCACCTCACCGCCGTCGGCCACTCGGTCGCCGAACTGCGCCACATCATCGGCCAGTACGCGGACGCCGGCGTACGCGACGTCCTCGCCCTGCGCGGCGACCCGCCGGGCGACCCCAACGCCCCCTGGATCCCGCATCCGGAGGGCTACTCCCATGCCCATGAACTGGTCTCCCTGGTAAGGCAGTCGGGGAACTTCAGCGTCGGCGTGGCCGCCTTCCCCGAGCGGCACCCGCGCTCACCCGACTGGGACAGCGACATCCGGCACTACGTCAACAAGTGCCGGGCCGGCGCCGACTACGCCATCACCCAGATGTTCTTCCACGTCGACGACTATCTGCGGCTGCGCGACCGGGTGGCCGCGGCGGGCTGCGACACCCCGATCATCCCCGAGATCATGCCCGCCACCGACGTACGCCAGATCCGCCGCTTCGCCGAACTCAGCAGCGCGGCCTTCCCACCGGAGCTCGCCCGCCGCCTGGAGGCAGCCGGCGGGGATCCGGCCGAAGGGCACCGCATCGGGGTCGCCTACGCCACCGCCATGGCCGACCGGCTGCTGGCCGAAGGCGCCCCCGGGCTGCACTACATCACGCTCAACAAGTCGACCGCGACGCTCGAGATCCACCAGAACATCCAGAACTCAAGGAGTGCTCATGTCCTCGCAGCCCCACGCTGACTTCAAGGATTTCAAGGTCGCGGACCTGTCCCTTGCCGAGTTCGGCCGTAAGGAGATCACGCTCGCCGAGCACGAGATGCCCGGCCTGATGTCGATCCGCAAGGAGTTCGCCGCCACGCAGCCGCTGGCCGGCGCCCGGATCACCGGCTCGCTGCACATGACCGTGCAGACCGCCGTCCTCATCGAGACCCTGGTCGCGCTCGGCGCGGAGGTCCGCTGGGTGTCCTGCAACATCTACTCCACCCAGGACCACGCGGCGGCCGCCATCGCCGCCGCGGGCATCCCGGTGTTCGCCTGGAAGGGCGAGACGCTGGAGGAGTACTGGTGGTGCACCGAGCAGGCCCTGGCCTGGCCCGGCCAGCCCGGCCCCAACATGATCCTGGACGATGGCGGCGACGCAACCCTCCTCGTCCACAAGGGACTTGAGTACCAGAAGGCCGGCAAGGTCCCCGCGGTCGAGACGGCCGAGAACGACGAGCACCGCGTCATCCTCGAACTCCTCCACAGCACCACGCTGGACTGGTCCCAGGTCGCCTCGGAGATCCGCGGTGTGACGGAGGAGACCACCACCGGTGTCCACCGTCTGTATGAGATGCACCGTGACGGGACGCTGCTGTTCCCGGCGATCAACGTCAATGACGCGGTGACGAAGTCGAAGTTCGACAACAAGTACGGCTGCCGTCACTCGTTGATCGACGGCATCAACCGTGGCACCGACGTGTTGATCGGCGGCAAGACCGCGGTCGTGTTCGGGTACGGCGATGTCGGCAAGGGCTGTGCGGAGTCGCTGCGCGGCCAGGGCGCCCGCGTCATCGTCACGGAGATCGACCCGATCTGCGCGTTGCAGGCGGCGATGGACGGCTACCAGGTCACCACGCTGGACGAGGTCGTCGACAAGGCCGACATTTTCGTCACCACGACCGGCAACAAGGACATCATCATGGCGAGCGACATGGCCAAGATGAAGCACCAGGCGATCGTCGGGAACATCGGTCACTTCGACAACGAGATCGACATGGCCGGCCTGGCCCAGATCCCGGGCATCGTCAAGGACGAGGTCAAGCCGCAGGTCCACACCTGGACGTTCCCCGACGGCAAGGTCCTCATCGTGCTGTCCGAGGGCCGTCTGCTGAACCTGGGCAACGCCACCGGGCACCCCTCCTTCGTGATGTCCAACAGCTTCGCGGACCAGACCCTCGCCCAGATCGAGCTGTTCACCAAGCCCGAGGAGTACCCGACCGACGTCTACGTGCTGCCCAAGCACCTGGACGAGAAGGTCGCCCGCCTCCACCTCGACGCCCTCGGCGTGAAGCTCACCGAACTGCGCCCGGAGCAGGCCGACTACATCGGTGTCCCGGTCGAGGGCCCGTACAAGTCCGACCACTACCGCTACTGACCCACACCGGTCACGTACTGACCGACGCCGGTCGCACGAACGGCTGGGGGCCGCCACCGCTCACGCGGTGGCGGCCCCCAGCCGTTCGGTCGGGACGGTGCAATCGCCTCAGAGGAGCCCTGCTCCATCGGGCAGGGCGACCACCTTCGCGTTCGGCGCGGTGCCGCCGTCCTGCCAGCTGCGTACATCCGCGGCCGCCGAGCCCCCGTCGGCGAGCACGACGCGGCGCAGTGCGGGCAGCCGGATCCTCCCGTCGCCGGTCGCCGCCGCCAACTGGCCGAAGGCGTCCGGACGTTGACTGAGGACGGTGACGCGACGGTCCGCGAGCAGCCGTGCCAACTGATCCGGGTCCGTGGCGGCTTCGTGGTCGGCCATCACCAGGCGGCCGCCGTGGAGCAGCGGGCCCCACAGTTCCCACACGCTGAGGTCGGCGTTCAGCGGATGGCAGAGCGTCCACACGTCGTCCGGGCCGGTGTCGACCAGCGGCACGGCCGTATCCAGGTGGGCGAGCACCTGGGCATGCCCGACCACCCGGCCCTCGGGGCCCGAGTCCGCCGTGTGCATCACGTACGCGCTGCCCTGGGGGAGCGAGGCCGGCTCGTGCCCGGAGTCCGCCCCGTACAGGAGGCGCGAGGCGAGGACGAACGGGCCCGCCTTCAGGAGCGGCACCTCGTCCTCGAGCAGACCGCAGTCGGTGAGGATGAGCCCGGCGCCGGAGTCCTCCAGCGCATAGGCCTGGTGGTCCGCCGGGTCGTCGGCGTCCAGCGGCACGCAGGGCACACCGGCACGCAGTACGCCGATGACCGCCGCCGGCGCGAACCGGGTGCGCGCGGCCCGCACGGCCACCGGCCGACCGGGCTCGGCACGGCCCTCGAGCCGCCGGGCCACGTCGTCGGCCAGCCACTCCAGCTCCAGATACGTGGCCTCGCCGTCGGAGTCGCAGGTGGCGGTACGGGCGGGGTGCCGGGCCGCGGTGCGCGCGAACCGGGTGTCGATCCGGTCCGGTGCGATCCCGATCCGGTCGAGCAGCCTGCCCACGTCCGTGGCGAGCTGGTCGAGCTCGGTCAGCGCGGGCCCCGGGGACGGTGGGGTGGCCGGGCTGGATTCTGGCCTGGTGCGGTCGTGCATCGGAGCCTCCCATACGGGCGTGGACGGACGAGTGGTTGCCTGGGGCCACGGGGTGGCCGGGTCGGCGCGGCCGGCGCTGCCGGCCGGGCTCCGCCTGCCTGTGCGGGGGACGGGGACGGGGGCGTACGGCGTTCGGACACCTTGCTCCTCAGCGGTACGCGGTCAGTGGGTCAGGACGTAGCGGACGTGCCCATCGGTCTCGGGCTCCGGTTCGAAACGTGCGCGTTCCAGTGCGCGCCGGGCCGCGAGGTGCCCGGCGGAGGCGGGGGAGGGCATGGCGGGGGAGAGGGCAGTGGGGGAGGCGGCGGCAGGGACGGCGGGAACGCGGGCGACGACCTCGCGGACGCCGCTCTGCCGCAGCGCCCAGTGGGCCAGCTCGTCCAGGGCCTCACCGGCGAAACCCTGGCCCCTGGCCTGCTCGACGAGCTCGAATCCGCCGAGTTCCGCCGCCCCGTCGCGTGGCGGCCCCCGAAAGCCCATGGTGCCCACCACATGGGCGTCGGCGGTGCGCATCAGCAGATACAGGCCCCAGCCCGGCCGGTGCGTCCCGGCGTCCAGGGCCGCACAGTGCGCATGCGCCGCCGCCTGCGGCAGCGAACTCCGGTTGCCCTCCGCCCAGTTGAGCCCGCCACCGTCGCCGGCGGCGATCGAACGCGCCTCGTCGGCCCGGGCCTCGCGCACCCACAGCCGGGCGCCGGCAAGCAGCACGAGCGACGGCCTGCGGGCGACCCGGGGAGCCTGGCGCGGCGGGGTGAAGCTCCCGTCGTCCCACAGCTCGGCGATCAGGTCGAGACAGGTCTGTTCGGCACCGCTCCAGCCGGTCAGGTGCCAGCCCGCGGGCAGTTCGGTGCCACTCGGCCACAATGCGTACCTCTGCCGGTTACTGACAATCACTGCATGCGTCATGAAGCGCTCCTGGAGAACCTCGCGATGGTGGAGACAGTGGCCGAATCCGCTAGAGCAACGGTGGAGAAACAGCGGGCCAGGCGCCGAACAGTGCCTTGTACGCGGGACAGAAGCGTCGGAAAGCCGTGACGGAAAAGAATCGGAGTGCAGCTTCCAAGGAATAATTTCGGCCCGCAGCCAAGTCGGAAGGCCGGTCCCCCAGGCATTCCCCGGAATGATTTCAGCAGTGCCTCGCTCGAATCGCGCTAGAGGGCCGCTGGAGAATTCGGGCCCGGCAATGGCCCCGGGATTCGTGGCTGCCTAGGCTTCCCGGTGTTCGCGCATGCCATCCGCTCCTTCGTAGACGTCCGCGTATGTGGTTGAGCGTTGTGGCTATGGCTCGTCTCACCGCACAGGAGTTGACTGATCCCTATGACGAACACAGAGAACACGCAGTCCACGACACTGGTCATCGGCGGAACCGGCAAGACCGGCCGCAGGGTTGCCGAGCGACTCACCGCCAAGGGACTGCCGGTGCGTGTCGGATCACGCTCCGGCGAGCCGCCCTTCGTGTGGGAGGACGCCGGCACCTGGGAGGCCGCCCTCGAAGGCGTCTCCGGCGTCTACATCACCTACTACCCCGACCTCGCCTTCCCGGGAGCAGCCGAGCACGTCGAAGCGTTCTCCAAGCTCGCCGTGTCCAAGGGTGCGCGCCGCCTGGTGCTGCTCTCCGGCCGCGGTGAGGAGGGCGCCGTCATCGGTGAGAACAAGGTCAAGGATTCCGGTGCGGACTTCACCATCGTCCGCTCCAGCTTCTTCAACCAGAACTTCGACGAGAGCTTCTTCCTCGACCCCGTCCTGGCCGGCGAGATCGCCCTGCCGACCGGATCGGCCGTGGAGGCGTTCGTCGACGCCGGCGACATCGCCGACGTCGTCGTGGCGGCGCTCACCGACCCCAAGCACATCGGCAAGACCTATGAGCTGTCCGGCCCCCGGCTGCTGAGCTTCGGCGACGTGGCGGAGGAGATCTCCAAGGCCACCGGCCGGCAGATCCAGTACATCCCGATCACCAAGGACCAGTACCGCGCCGCCCTGGTGGAGCACGGTCTGCCCGAGGAATTTGCCGAGCTGTTCGAGAACGTGCTCGACGGGCGCAACGCCCACCTCGTGCACGGCGTGGAGGAGGCCCTCGGCCGCAAGCCGAAGGACTTCGCCGAGTTCGCCCGGGACGCCGCAGCCACCGGCGTCTGGAACGTCTGAGTACACCGTCCGACCGGCGACGTCAGGAGAGTGGCCATGAGTACGCCCATGTCCAGCGAACGGCTCGACGTGCTCCCCGGCCACCTCCATGGCTTCGCCCTGATGCACGTGGCGATGCGCCGCGACGCACGCCGGCTCACCGCCGCGGCACCCGCCCTGACCGGCGCCGGCCTCGCCGGCGCGGGCGAGTGGTGGCAACGCCTGCGCGGCGTCATCGACTGGCACCACCGCAGCGAGGACGAGCTGCTCTGGCCCGAGTTGCTGCGCAAGCTGCCCGAATGTGCCGACCAGGCACGCAAGTTGGCGGACGACCACACCGAACTCGACGCCGCCATGGACGGGGTGTCCGCCGCGCTCAGGCCCGGCGGCGACCCCGCCGCGGTGGCGCCGGCCGCCGGCCGGTTCGGCGAGGTGCTGCACGCACACCTCAAGGACGAGGAGGACATCGTCTTCCCGGTCTTCATGCGGCTCGAGCCCCGTGACTATCTGAACCTGGAACAGCGCCTGGTGCGGACCGCGCCGCCCAAGGTCCTCACGTATCTGCCGCCGTGGATGTTCGACGGCGCGGGCGAGGCATCGGTGCGGCACGTGTCGGCGACGATGCCGCCGCCGGTACGTCTGCTCGGCCGCACGGTGCTGCGTCGCAGGTACGAACGCGGCCTCGGCGCGATCACCCGGCCACGCTGACAGCAGGTCGCCTTCGAAGCGAGCAGCACGCCCCCGAACACGGCGGGGGCGTTCCGCTCGCTGGCCGGACCGCTCCCGACCACCACTCCACCACGGGACAACTCCCTTTGACCAAGCGGCGCTTAGGAGCCCCCATGCCCACGGACCGACCCGCACCCGACCTCGCCGCCGCCCCGGCGGCCGGGCCCGCGCTGTACGCGGCGACGATCGCCATGGGGCTCAGCGCCGGCCTGTACTTCGCCTTCGACGTCTCCGTGATGCCGGGACTCGAGCGCGGTGACGACCGCACCTATCTGGCCGCCATGCAGAACATCAACGAGGCCATCGAGAACGGCCTGTTCGGCCTCGTCTTCTTCGGCGCCTTCCTGGCCACCGGTGTGGCCGGCGGCCAACTGCAGCGCCACGGGCGGCGGGCCGCGGCCCGCTGGACCTGGGGAGCGCTGGCCTGCTACGCCGCCGCCGTCGCCCTGACGGTGGGCATCAACGTCCCGCTCAACCGCAGGCTCGCCGAAGCGGGCGACCCGGACACCATCCGTGAACTCGCTGCACTCCGGGAGAAGTTCACCAACACCTGGGTGCCGTCCAACAAGGTCCGCACCCTGGCCTGCACCGCGGCCCTGCTCTGTCTGGGCCGGGCCCTGACCCTGCGGACCAAGGCCGGCTGACCGGCGCGGACCGCACCCCCGACGGGGCGCACCACCCCGTCCCGCAGCTGCGCTCGCCCCCCTCCAATTCCCCCGCGTGGGGGGCGAGCGCGACCAACTCCGAGCAGTGGGGCCTTACATGGATGCTCTCACCGGCCTTCTGGAGGGTCCGAAGGCGCGTGGCGCCTTCCTCCTCAAGTCGGTCTTCAACCCGCCCTGGGCGATGCGCATCGAGGACCGCGCCCCGATCTCCCTGGTCACCATGGTGCGCGGCGACGCCTGGGCGATGCCCGACAACGGCACCCCGGTCCTGCTGCGTCCCGGCGACGTCGCGGTGCTGCGCGGCCCCGACGCGTACACCATCGCCGACACCCGGGGCACTCCCGTCCAGATCGTCGTCGGCCCCGAACAGCGCTGCAACACCACGGCCGGCGAGGACGTCACCGACACCATGGCGCTCGGCGTGCGCACTTGGGGAGACATCCAGGGGCAGAGCTCCGCGGTGATGCTCAGCGGCACCTACCAGGCGCCCAGCGAGGTCGGCCGCAGGCTCCTCAACGCGCTGCCGGCGCTGCTCGTACGCCCGGTGGGCAACGACCAGAACCCCCTCGTCCCGCTGCTCGCCGAGGAGATCCATCGCGACGAGCCCGGCCAGGAGTTGGTACTCGACCGCCTCCTCGACCTGCTCTTCGTCAGCGTGCTGCGGGCCTGGCTCGCCGAACCCGGCGCCGGGGCCCCCGCCTGGTACCGGGCCCAGTCCGACGCCACGGTCGGCCCCGCGCTCCGGTTGTTGCACGACAACCCCGGGCAGGCCTGGACGGTGGACTCCCTCGCGCGCAAGGTCGGCGTCTCACGGGCGGGCCTGGCCCGCCGGTTCACGGCCGTCGTGGGCGAGCCGCCGATGGCCTACCTCGCGTCCTGGCGCCTGACGCTCGCCGCGGACCTGCTGCGCGAGCCCGACATCACCGTGGCCACCGCCGCCCACCGGGTCGGCTACAGCAGCGCGTTCGCCCTCAGCTCGGCCTTCAAGAGGGTGCGCGGCATGAGCCCCCAGGAGTACCGCACGAGCCGCGCCGCGAAGGAGGCGCTGGACCTGGAGGCGCCCTCGGGGACGGTGATCCTGGGCGGCTGAGCCTCGGCGCGGGCTGGGTGGGCGCGATGTCGACTGAGGCTGGTCGCGAGCTGAGCGGGGGCGACGCCGGCCGAGTCCAGCCGTGCGCCGGCTGGGCGTGACGTCGGCCGAGCCCGATCACGGGCCGGGTGGCCGCGATGTCGGCTGCGCCCCGCAGCGGCCCGGCTGGGCGGCACGTCGGACGAGCTCCGCCGCAGGCGTGCCGCGTACGACAACGCGGGTGTGGGGACGTCGAGTTGTCACTCGACGTCCCCACACCCGCGCTCGTATCCGCGTGGCCCGGCCGCCCGCTCAGGACCGCCCGGACGCCCGCTCAGGGCTGCCGGTCCACCAGCTCGCGTACCGCCCGTACGACCGCCTCGGGGGTCTCCAGGGGCAGCATGTGTCCGGCCCCCGCCAGCTCCTCGAAGCGGGCCTCCACCAGGGCGTCGGCCACCGCACGGCCCAGCTCCGGCTTGATGACACGGTCGCCGTCGCCCGCGAGCACCACGGCCGGGATGCGCACCGCGGCCAGCGGCTCGCGCAGGTCCATGCCGCGCGACGAACGGAAGGCGTCCGCCCGCACCTCGGGCGAAGTGGCGGCGAACATCTGCCGGTTGACCTCCAGGGCCCGCCGGTCGACCCGCTTGCCCATGGTCTGGCCGAGCAGCTTGCGGCCGAGGGCCGGCCTGCGCAGTGCCCGGGAGAACAGGGCGCTGCCCATCATCTTCACTTCGCTGTCCGGGGTGTCCTGATCGTGCGCGGCCGTGCCGAGCAGCACCAGGCCGGCCAGCTTCCGGCTGCCCCCGGCGACGTACGACAGGGCCGCGAAGCCGCCGCCGGAGTGGCCGACGACGATCGCGTCCGGCGCCTCGACGTGGTCGAGCACCGCCCCGAGGTCCGCACCGAGCCGGTCGATCCCGAACGGCTCCCGCCCCGAGGTCGAGGCGCCGTGCCCGCGCTGGTCGTAGAGGACCACCCGATGACCCTCGCGGATCAGCCGGTCGGCGACGGTGCCCCACACCCGGCGGGCCGCGGCCCAGCCGTGTGCGAGGACCACCGTCGTGCCGGAGGCGGGACCGAGCGGCGAGAGCACGGTGACGGCCAGGCGTGCGCCGTCGTCCGTGTGCACCGTCGTCTCCGCGGCCACCGGCCTGGTCAGTGCCGTCGTCATGCCCGCTCCTTCGCCAGCAGGCCGTCCAGGGCGACAAAGGCGGAACTGGTGGCCTTGGAGTGCTCGGCGCCGACGTCGGCGACCTTCGCGAGCAGCTTCAGCCAGCCGTGCGGACGGCCCCGGAAGTGCATGCCGATCCGCGTCCGCCTGCCGCCGTCCACCGGGTCGAGCACGAACTCGCTCGGCCCCCGGAAGACCCCGTCGACGTACTCGATCTCCAGGCGCCTGCCGGGCTCGACCGCGGTCGTCCGGGCCGTGAACCTGAGCTTGGGACCGCCCTTGTCGACGCCCTTGGTGTGCACCGTCACCTTCACCTCGCCGCCCACCTCGTCGGGCGAACCCGACCCGGGGGCAAAGGTGTTGGACGGAACCCACCAGCGGCCGCCGCCGCGGAACTCGTCGAGCAGCGCGTCCCAGACAGCGGCGGGCGGCGCGTCGACGACTGCTTCGTCGATGAGGTCGTAAGTCATGCCGTAACTCCTGTGGGCAGGGTCAGGCGAAGAATCCCTGACCGGGGGTGAGGATGTTCGCGGGGTCGTACCGCTTCTTGGCGGCCGCGAACGCGTCCCAGCGCGAACCGAAGTGCCGCTTCCAGTCGGCCTGGGTCATGTTGGGTATCGCACCGACGAGGTAGCGCTTGGCGCCGAGCGCCACGGCCTTGTCGTAGAGCCGGCGGTTCTGCTCCAGCATCTTGTCGATCTCCGGCTTTCCGGTGCCGGGCGACGGGAAGTTCAACTGGTCGAAGAGATAGCCGATCTGACCGCCGGGCTGCACCGTGAGCGGGCGGCGGACCTTCGAGATGGGATACGGGTAGAAGAGGAGGAAGCCGCCGCCGAGGGTCTCGGGAGTCAGCTGGCTCTCCACCAGCTGCATGAACTCCTTCGTCTTCGACGCGGGCAGGAACAGGCTCAGCCAAGGCTTCGGCTGGTCCCAGAACCCCTGCTCCTTCAGGTACACCTCGTAGGCGTCGAGGCGGAACATGTAGTCGAGGAAGGTGCCGTCCTCGATGGTCGCGGCGGGCCGGTCGTCGCGCAGCCCCGCGAGGAGCTTGGCCCGGTCGGGAGGCGTCGTGCCCGAGTAGTACGCCGCCGCCTCCAGCTTGTACTGCCAAGCGGTGTTGTCCGCGGTGCGCAGCAGCTCGCCGGCCTGGGCGCTGAAGCGCCCGTCGGCCATGACCTTCTCCGAGTCGGCCAGGTAGGTCGTCAGGTCCTTGTAGTAGAGGCTGAAGACCGTCGCGCGGGCCGGCGCGGGGATGAGCTTGAGCCGGGCGCGGACGATGATGCCGCACTGGCCGCCGCCGCCGAGCACCGCGTCGAACAGACCCGGAGGGCTGGACGGCGTCGCGGTCACCAGCTGGCCGGTGCCGGTGACCACGTCGACCGAAAGGACGTTGTCCGTCTGCAGGCCGTACCGCTGAACGGTGCCGCCGATGCCGCCGAGGCTGAGCGTGCCGCCCACCGACAGGTGCAGATAGTCGGTGAGTGCCGGCGGCGTCTTGCCCTTGTCGGCGGTGGCCCTGGTGAGCTGGGCCCAGGTGACACCGGCCTCCACGCAGGCACTCTGCGAGTCGATGCTCACTATCTTCGACAGGCCACGGGCGTCGATGGAGACGCCGCCCGGTACCTCGGCCTGGCCGTAGCAGGAGTGCGACTCGATGTCGTTGCCCGTCCCGCTGCGGCCGTTCATCGCAATCTTGAGCTTGTTCTCACGGCAGTAGTTGACCATCTTGACGATGTCCTGCACCGAGCCGGGCTTGAGCACCGCCCACGGGGCCCCGCTCTTCAGCTTGCCGAAGTCCTCGCCGTACGGTGCCACTTGCTCGGGCGTGGTCTCCAGCGTGCCGTCCAGCGGGGGGATCGCGGCCAGCGGCCCGGCGTCGACCGCCTCGCCCGCAGTGGCCCAGCCCTGGGTCGCACTCCAGCCGATCACCGCGGTGGCGGCCATGCCGCCCAGGACCCCGCGGCGCGATAGCTTCCTCGTCATCGTCGTCAACTCCCGTTGCTCAAGCGTGGTGCACCGACGGTCTCCCCGCTCCGACGCTTGTGGCGAGCTGATACTCGTGCGGATCGAATCGCCGTGTCTGTCGGCGGAATCGCCACGTGTACGTTGGCCAGATCGAGGGGTTGCGTCCGTGCTCGTCGAGGTACCAGCTGCGGCAGTTTCCAGCGTTCCAGACGGTCCCGTCGAGTCGTGCGGCGAGCGCCTCGTTCCAGGCTGACTGGACTGTCGAGCGAACCTCCACGCTCGCGAGATTGCGCTTGGACATTTCCTTGAGTGTGTCCATGACGTAGCCGATTTGCGCCTCGATCATCACCACTTGCGAGGAATGTCCGAGCGTGGTGTTGGGGCCGAGGAGCATGAACAGATTCGGGAAGCCGGCCACCGTGGTCCCGCGGTGCGCGGACATCCCGTTCTCCCGCCACACGTCCCGCAGCAGCGCGCCGCCGCGGCCGGTGATCCGCCCGGCGACCGGCCGGTCGGTGGCCTGGAAGCCGGTGCCGAGGATGATGGTGTCGACCTCGCGCTCGGTGCCGTCGGCCGAGACGACCGACTTGGCACCGACCCGTGCGATCGAGTCCGTGACGAGCTCGACGTTGTCCTGCTGGATCGCCGGATACCAGGTGTTGGAGAACAGCAGCCGCTTGCACGCCATCACATAGTCCGGCGTGAGCTTCGCCCGCAGCTCCGGGTCCGCGACGCTCTTTGCGAGGTGGTCGCTCGCCATCTTCTGCATTTTCCCGGCGACCTTGGGGCGGGCCATCACGAAGGCGAGGATCTCCCGGCCCCACATGTTGAAGTTGCGCCGGAAGCGCTGGTAGCCGGGCACCTTGTGCAGCAGGAAGGACTGCAGCGCGCTGGTGGCCTTGTCGTTCTTGGGGCCGACCCACGGAGGGGTGCGCTGGTACAGGTCGAGGTGGCCCACCTCGGGCTGGATCTTCGGCACGAACTGGATGGCGGAGGCACCGGTGCCGATGACGGCGACGCGGCGTCCGGCCAGCTCGTGGTCGTGGTTCCAGCGCGAGGAGTGGAACACCTCGCCCTCGAAGTCCGCCAGGCCCTCGATGTCGGGCACGGCCGGCTCGCTCAGATACCCGGTGCCGGTGACCAGCACCTGGGCGGTGTACTCGCCCTGCGAAGTCTGCAGGTGCCAGCACCGGGTCTGCTCGTCCCAGGTCGCGCCGAGCAGCTCGTGCCCGAAGCGGATGTGCGGACGTACGCCGAAACGGTCGGCGCAGTCCCGCAGGTAGGAGTGCAGCTCGGCCTGCTTGCCGAACGTCGACTTCCACCCCGGGTTCTGCGCGAACGAGAAGGAGTAGAGGTGGGACATGACGTCGCAGGCGCACCCCGGATAGGAGTTGTCGCGCCAGGTGCCGCCCACCTCGTCGGCCCGCTCGAAGACGAGGAAGTCGTCAATTCCCTTCTGCAGCAGCCGGATCGCCATGCCGAGGCCGGAGAATCCGGTGCCGATGACCGCCACCCGCAGATGCCGGGTGGGTCCGCCGCCGGTGCGTTCGGCGGCGGGTGCCCCCCTCTGGGCGGGAGGTTCGAGAATGCTAGTCATGTCGGCCCTCCTAGCGCCGTGCGACGGTGATGCGGAAGTTGTTGAAGAACTTGTCCTCGAGCGTGTACGCGAAGATGTCCAGGTAGCGCTCGAAGCGGGCCACGACCTCCTCGCCCTCCAGGGCGACGGCCTCGTCCCGACGCGCGGCGAGCAGCTCGAGCCAGGCGCGGCACGCGACCGCGAACGACTCACGCTCGTTGACGATCTCGACGACGTCGAAGAGACCCTCGGCGGCCTGCGTCAGCTCGTGCAGGTGCGGGATGTGGCAGTTCTCGAACTCGGAGCGCTGCAGGAACTTCAGGTCGTCGAGCAGCTGCCGGTTCATCGGCAGGGCCTCGGCGGTCATGGTGTGCAGCACGAACTTCGCACCGGGCTTGAGGTTCTTCCCGACCTTGTTGAAGAACACCCGGTACTTCTTGGTGCGCTCGCGCGGCGGCAGCGTCGAGGAGACGAAGTGCTCCAGCGCGTTGATGCAGAACGCCGCGTCGTAGGGGTCGTCGGTGGTGTGGTCCTCCCAGCTCTCGACGCGCGTCGTCAGACGCGGGTTGTCGAGGCCGGCGATGAACGCCTCCTGGGTGCGGCTGAGCGTGAGGCCCACCGCCTGCTCCACGCCGTGCACGGTCGTGGCGCGGTTGATCATGGTTCCCCAGCCGCAGCCCACGTCCAGGACGCGGCGTGCGCCCGCGGCGTCGGCGAGTTCCACGAACCGGTCGAGCTTGCGCTCCTGAGCCTCGTCGAGCGCCTCCGTGAGGCCCTCGCCCTCCTCCCAGTAGCCGCCCGAGTACATCATCGTCGGGCCCAGCAGGAGGCGGTAGAAGTCGTTACTCACCTCGTAGTGGTGCCTGATCGCGTCGACCTCGGGGACCGACCTGTCAGTGACCGTCGTCATTGCGTCCTCAACTCCTGTCCGGCATAGGGCTGTCGGGGTCGAGACAAGCGTGTTGCTCGCAACAGATGTGCAAGACGGACGCCGAACGGCGCTGTTGCGCACGCCTTGCGTGCCACCGGCTTCCATGCATCTCACGAACAGCCGGACGTCCGGAGCAGCCGGAGCACCCGCGAGAGAGGACCGAACCTCATGTCCCTGCCCACCATCGAAGAACTGGCGAGCCAGCTCGAGGCCGTGTCGGGAGCCCAGAAGGTCGACCCCGACCACCCGCTGCAGCACATTGCGGATGTGGACTCGCTTGACCTGATGGAGTGGTTGTACGGCTTCCAGAACGAGTACCCGCACATTCCCGCAGACGAGTCGTTGTTCGCCGACATCGACGACACGACCACGCTGCGCGTCGTCTACGACCGGATCGTCGCGCTCGCGCCGGCCCAGGTCTGAGCGGGAGAGCGCCTGTGAACGGCTTCGACATCACCGGGTGGGGCATGTCCGTACCCGAGCGTGTGGTCTCCAGCGTGGAGCTCGCGCAGCGCTTCGGCGTCGACGAGAAGTGGATCGTCAGCCGGTGCGGGATCCAAGAGCGACGGGCCGTCGGGCCGGGCCAGACGACTGCCTCTCTGGCTGTCGAGGCCGGCCGACGTGCACTGGACAAGGCGGGGCTCGGCGGCGGCGACATCGCCCATCTGATCGTCGCCACCGCCACCCCCGAGCAGCCCTCGCCGGCGACTTCCGCGTTCGTCCACCACGAACTCGGAATCGCCGGCAGCGCACACGACGTCAACTCGGAGTGTGCGGGCTTCGTCTACGGCCTCGTCCAGGCCATGGCACTGATCAAAATCGATCCGCGGCCCATCCTGCTGATCGGCTCCGACACGCACACCCTCACGGCCAATCCGGCCGACCGGGATCTGTCGATCCTCGTCGGTGACGGGGCGGGCGCGGTGGTGCTCGTGCCGGCCGCCGAGGACCGGGTCAAGGGATGGAACCTCGGCGCCGACGGCAGCTGCACGGGCAGCCTCAAGGTCCTGGCCGGCGGCAGCCGGATGCCGACCACCGAGGAGACCGTGCGCGAGGGCCTGCACTACGCCCAGATCAACGGCAACGAGATCTATCTGAACGCCGTGCGCTACACCGTACGCACGGTGCGGGAGACCCTGACGACCGCCAAGGTCGACGCGGCGGACGTACAGCACGTCATCCCGCACCAGGCCAACATCCGGATCATCAACTCGATCCTCAGCCATACGGGCCTGCGGCCCGAGGCCCTGGTCACCAATCTGCACAAGTACGGGAACACGGCGTCCGCGTCGATCCCGATCGCCCTGACCGAGGCACTCGAGGAAGGCCGCATCCACGACGGCGACCTGGTCCTGCTGGCCGGCTTCGGCGCAGGTATGACCTGGGGATCCGTCCTGCTTGAGTGGGGTGGAGACAAGACATGAGCGGTGGCAAGACCCTAGGAAGCCGCCCCGAGCAGCCGGTGGCCCTGGTCACCGGCGCCTCGGGCGGCCTCGGCCAGGCCCTCGCCGTCGAACTCGACGCGCTCGGCTGCCGGGTGGCGGTCCACTACAACAGCTCCGAAGCCGCGGCCCGGGCCGTGCAGGAGAAACTGCACAACGACTCGGCCGTGGTCACCGGCGACGTCGGTTCGTACGCCGCCGTCACGGCGCTGTACGAGGAGGTCAAGGAGCGGCTCGGCCCCATCGACGTACTCGTCAACAACGGTGCGATCCGCAAGGACGGACTGATGGCGATGCAGTCGCCGGACGACTGGGCACAGGTGATCCAGACGAATCTGATCGGTTCGTTCCACACCGCGCGGGCCAGTGTCCCGCACATGCTGCGGCAGCGGTGGGGACGGGTGGTCAACATCGTCTCGCCGTCCGGTCTGATCGCGACGGCCGGCCAGACGGCGTACTCCGCCTCGAAGGCCGGGCTCATCGGCTTCACCCGCACCCTGGCCGCCGAGTGCGGCCGCCGCGGGGTGACGGTCAACGCCCTGTCCCCGGGATTCATGATCACGGGGATGACCGTGGACCTCCCGGACCGGGTCAAGGACGGCATGGAGGAGAAGGCCCCGGTGCCCCGCTTCGTGACCGTCGAGGAGGTGGCCCGCAGCATGCGGCTCTTCCTGGAACAGGACTGCATGACGGGCCAAGTGATCAGCATCGACAGCGGGGTCTCGATCACCTGACGCGTCGATGTTCCCGAGCGGCCGGCTGTTCCCCCGCAGCCGGCCGCTCCCTTTCCGTGTGTCCGCGGGGGGAGCTTCTGGCCGGTACGTCGCCGGGTCAGCGCCCCGGCGGCAGCAGCGCGTCGAACGCGCCCAACAGGTGCGGGTCCAGGGAGTCCTGGGGCCCCGGCCCCGGCGCGATGTCGCGCGGCTGCGGCAGCTCCGGAGTCTGCAGGAGTTCCAGGTACGCCGCCTGCGTCTCGGCCGCCGGATCGATGCCCAGCTCCTCCGCGAGGACCTCGCGCAGCCGCTGGTAGGTGCGCAGCGCGTCCGCCCGGTTGCCCACGGCCGCGTACGCCGCCATCCGGCAGCGGTAGGCGCTCTCGCGGAGCGGCGAGCGCCGCACCGCCTCGTCGGCGTACCGCAGGGCGTGGTGGTCGTCGCGCAGCGCCGACGCCGACAGACTCGCCAACTCCAGTGCGGTCAGGCGCAGTTCGTCCACCCGGTCGCGGATGCCGTTGACCCACTCGCCCTCGTGGGCGGGCAGGAACGAGCCCCGGAGATTGGACACGGCGCCCGCCGCGAGCTGCTGCGCCACCGCGTACGCGCGCTCGGCGAAGGCCTCCTTCGCCTCGGTCACCGCCATGTCCGCGGCCTCCAGGTCGACGGCCGCGTCGTCGGGAAGATGCAGCAGATACCGGCCGCTCTGCGCGATCAGCGGCGTCTCGCCCGGCTTCTGCAGCGGGCTGGTGACATAGGCGCGCACCCGGCTCACCACACTGCGCAGCGCCGAGGCCCAGGTGTCGGGCAGCCCTTCCGGCCACACGGTGTCGGCGAGCTGGTCCCGGCTGGTGCCGGTGGTGCGCTCCAGGATCAGCCGGGTGAAGGCCACCTGGGCCTGCGCACTCGACAAATGCTGCGGCGGAATGCCGTCGTGTTCGATCGTGACGAGGCCAACGATTCTGATCAGCACGTGAATCCCCCTGGAGCCGGCGCCCGGAATGGCATGACATTCAGCAGTGGCCGAAACGCTCGCGCGTAGACAGCTCGGACCCTGCCATCGCGAACTCAAGGTCCTTTCAATTCCCGCTCGAGCAAGCGCAATTCGTGCCCCACGGCGGCGTATTGCGGCCGCCTTGCGGGCCACGACCTAGAAAAGAACTCGCGCGGGACCTGACGAAGAACCGAGAAGTGGATGAGGAGACGCACGTGAACGCATCCGGAGGATGGGAACGCCTGGAGCCGAAACTGGCGGCCACGCGACGGCGCGTGCAGTCACTCGAGTGGAGCCCGGACCGCCGCAACAGCTTCGTCGCCTACACCGTCGAGCGCGACAGCGCGTACGCCGACCTCGACGGCCGCAGGCTGCTGATGATGTCCGGCTACAGCTACCTCGGCCTGGCCGGCGACGAGCGCGTGGTCGCCGCCGCCAAGGCGGCCGTGGACCTCTACGGCACCGGAAACCACGGAGTGCGCGCACTGGCCGGATCCATCCCGCTGCACGAGGAACTCGAGGCGGAGGTCGCCCGGTTCGCCGACCGCGAGACCTCCATGGTCTTCGGCTCGGGCTACGCGGCCAACGTCGGCACCGTCGGCGGCATCGTCGGCCCCGGCGACACCGTCTTCATCGACAAGTACGACCACGCCAGCATCGTCGACGGCTGCCGCCTCTCCGGCGCCACCGTGACCCGCTTCCGCCACAACGACGTGGACCACCTCGCCCGCCGCCTTGCCGCCGCCGAGCCCGGCGGCGTACGGCTCGTCATCGTCGACAGCGTCTACTCGATGGACGGCGACATCGCCCCGCTGCCCGAGCTGCGCAAGGTGTGCGACGAGCACGACGCGCTGCTCATGGTGGACGAGGCGCACGCACTCGGCGTCATCGGCGCCACCGGCCGCGGCATCGAGGAGCACTTCGACTGGCAGGCCAAGGTCGACATCAAGCTCGGCACCCTCTCCAAGGCCATCCCCTCCATGGGCGGCTGGATCGCCGGGCCGAGCGAGCTCATCGGTCATCTCCGGTACGCCGCACGGCCGTTCCTGTTCTCCGCCGCCCTCGGCCCGGCCCAGGCCGGCGCCGCCCTGGAGTCGCTGCGCATCCTGCAGCGCGAGCCCGAGCGGGTCACCCACATCCAGGAGCAGTCGGCACGGCTGCGCCGGATCATCAACGCCGAGGGGCTGCGCACCCAGGACAGCGAGACGGCGGTGCTCCCGCTGATCGCCGGCTCCGACGACGCCGCGTACGACCTCGCCACCGCCTGCCGCAAGAACGGCGTCATCGGACTTCCCGTGGTCACCCCGGCCGTCCCCAACGACCTGGCCCGACTGCGGATCGCCGTCACCGCCCGGCACACCGAGGCCGACATCGACCTCGCCGCCGAGGCCTTCCTGAAGTCCGCCCGCGAGTGCCGGATCATCCCGGCCTGAGTGGCCGGACCCGGACGAGAGTGCAGGGAAACCCAACATGGCCACCGCAACCAGCAGGGCCCCCGTAGTGATCACCGGCATCGGTGTGGTCACCCCCGGCGGCTGCACCCCCGACGAGCTGTGGGCGACGCTGCGATCCGGCCGGTCCACGGCGGCGACGCTCGACCACCTCGAGCTGAGCCGGCACAAGGTGCGCATCGGCTGCCGGGTCCGCGGACTCGACGAGGTGGGCCTGGTGTCCGCCAAGGACGCCCGCCGGATGGACCCGTTCGCGCTGTACGGCACGACGGCGGCGCTCGCGGCCCACCGGGACGCGGGCGCACCTGCCCCCGACCCGGCCCGTACCGCGGTCGTCGTCGGCAACGCGGTCGGCGGCCGTACCACCAGTGACCAGGAATCGGCGCACTTCACCGCGGACGGACCCCACCGGGTCAACCCGCTGATGCCGCTGCTCACCATGCCCAACGCGGCCGCCGCGCAGATCGCGATGCGGTTGCACTGGACAGGCCCGGCGACCACCATCGCCACCACCTGTGCCAGCGGCGCCGATGCCATCGGCCACGCGGTGGCCCTGCTGCAGAGCGACCGCGCCGACGTGGTCATCGCGGGCGGCTGCGAGGCGACGCTCAGCCCGGTCACCCTGGCCGGGTTCGGCAACCTCAACGCCGTATCCCTGCGCAACGACGAACCCGAGCGCGCCAGCCGCCCGTTCGACGCCGACCGCGACGGCTTCGTGATGGGTGAGGGCGCCGGCTTCGTCGTCCTGGAGCGGGCCGCCGACGCGAAGGCGCGCGGCGCCCGTCAGTACGCGGAGGTCGCCGGGTACGGCGCCACCTCCGACGCCTATCACCTGTCCATGCCGCTGCCGGACGGTGCGGGCGCGGCCGGGGCCATGACCGCGGCCCTGACGGACGCGGGCCTGACCCCGGCCGACATCGTCCACATCAACGCCCACGGCACCTCGACCCCGCACAACGACCGGGCCGAAGCCGCCGCCCTGAACAAGGTGTTCGGGCCCGGCGGCCCGCCGGTCACCGCGTCCAAGAGCGTCATCGGCCATCTCATCGGGGCCGCCGGCGCCGTCGAACTCATCGCCGCCGTAGGGGCCATGCGCGCCTGCGAGGTACCGCCCACCGCCAACCACGAACGCCTGGAGCCAGGAATGGACATCGACGTGGTGCACCGCAGCCCACGTGCCGTCGCCTCGGGGCCCGCCCTGTCGAACTCCTTCGGCTTCGGCGGCCACAACGCCTCCGTGGTGGTGGTGCCGGTATGACGACCCTGACGACGTCGACGACCGCCACGACCGACACGACAGCGACGACCACCGCCACGAGCGGCCCGGTCCGGTCCGCCGAACGCACCGCGTCGGCCCAGGAGATCGCCGCCTACCGCACCGCGGTCCGCGTCGCCCTGGGCGCCCCCGCGAGCGGCGACGCGTCCCCGGTCCACACCTTCGTCCTCGGCCACACGGTCGCCGACCGCACCGTGCGGGCCCTGACCGCCGGGGAAGAGGCGTCCGTCGTCCACCTCGGCCAGGACATCCGCCTGGAGCGGCCGGTGCGCGCGGGGGAGCGGGTCACCGTGGCCCTCGACGTGCTCGGCGCCCGCCGCGAGCCGCGCGGCACCCGCGTCGCCGTCCGCACCCGGCTGACCGGCGCCGACGGCGACACCTTCGCCGAACTCGTCACCAGCGCCCTCCTGGTGGGCGCCAAGGGCATCGAGCCCTTCGGCGCGATCCCGGCGGGCTCGCCCCCGGCCCCGGCAGGACCGGTCGGCGAAGCGGACACCGTCACCCACGAGTTGACCCCGGACTCGATACGCGGCTACGCCCACGCCTCGGGCGACCTCAACCCCATCCACCTCGACGCGGACGCCGCCTGCGCGGCCGGATTCGAGACGGTCATCGCCCACGGCATGAGCGTGATCGCCCTGGTCTGCGAGGACATCGCGGACCGGTACGCGGACGGCGACATCGCCCGCGTCCGGGCCGTCGGCGGCCGCTTCTCCGCACCCGTACCGCCCGGCGTCGCCCTCGACGTGACGCTGCAGCCGGACGCCGAGCTGCGCACGGTGCGCTTCACCTGCCGCACGCCCGCGGGCCCCGCGGTCAAGAGCGGCTGGGTCGAGCTCGCGCCGCCCGTGCCGGACGGAGGCCGCGATGACTGAGCACGCCGGTCTGGTCGGCGGTTTCCTCACCCGCGTACGTGCACAGCCCGACGCCGCGGCCCTCGTCTGGCACGGCGAGGAGACGACGTACCGAGAGCTGTACGAGGCGGTCGGCCGGGAACGCGAGCGCCTCGCCGTGCTCGGTCTCGCCCCGGGCGAACCCGTCGGCATCCTCGCCCCCAAGTCACCCGGCGCCATCGCCCTGGTCCTTGCCTGCCTGACGTCCCGGCGTCCCTTCCTGCTGCCGTCCCCGGCGCTCGCGGACACCTCGCTCGCCGACCTGTTCGCCCAGGCGGGCTGCCGTCAGGTGCTCGCCCCCGAAGGTGAGCCGGAGCGGCTGCTTCCGGCCACGGCGGCCGAGCCGCAGCCGCTGCCCGAGGGCACCACCTTCATGCTCACCACGTCCGGCTCCACCGGACTGCCCAAGATCGTGCCGCTGAACGCGGGCGCCGTGGACCGGTTCACCGGCTGGGCGGGCCCCGCCTTCGGCATCGGCCCCGGCACGACCGTCCTCAACCACGCACCGCTCAACTTCGACCTGTGCCTGCTCGACGTCTGGACGACGCTCGCCCACGGCGGGCGGGTCGTCCTGGTCGACCCCGACCACGCGGTCAACGGCCGGCACCTGCTCGATCTGCTGCAGCGCCACGAGGTACAGGTCGTCCAGGCCGTGCCCATGCTCTACGGCCTGCTCATCGACGCGGCCCGGCGCAAGGGCGCCACCCTGCCCGCGATACGGCACGCCATGTTCACCGGCGACGCCGTGCCCGACCGCACCTTCGCCGAACTGCCCCGGCTCTTCCCGAACGCGCGGCTGTACAACATCTACGGCTGCACCGAGACCAACGACAGCTTCGTGCACGAGGTCGACACCACGGCCACCGCGTTCCCGCCCGTCCCCATCGGCCGGCCGCTGCCCGGCGTCGACGCACTCGTCATCGACGCGGCCGGCGCCGCCGTCGAGGGCGCCGGAGCCGGCGAACTCTATGTCTCCACGCCCTTCCAGGCCGCCGGCTATCTCGACCGGACCCGCCACCAGGGCAAGTTCACCGGCCACCCGCTCGGCCTCGACGAACGCGCCTGGTTCCGCACCGGCGACCTGGTGCGCCGCGGCGCGGACGGCACGCTGCACCTGACCGGCCGCAGCGACTTCCAGGTCAAGGTCCGCGGCGTGGCCGTGAACACGGCCGAGATCGAGCAGATCCTGCAGGGCCACCCAGCCGTCCTCGAGGCCGGCGTCGTCGCCAAGCCGGACCCGCTCACCGGACGCAAGCTGATCGCCGCGGTCCAGCGTGCCCCCGGCGCCGCCCTCAACAGCCTGCAGCTCAAGGAGCACTGCGCCCGCAGCCTGCCCAAGGCGGCCGTCCCCTCCACCCTGCGGATCGTCGACGAGCCGCTCCCCAAGACCTCCACCGGAAAGGTCGACCGCACCGCGCTCGACCGTCTCAGCGAGTTGTCCACTGCCGAAGGAAGGACGTCATGAACAACATCGACACCATCAAGAAGTTCGTCATCGAGGAGTTCCTGCCCGACCTCGGCGTCCATGAGCTGAGCGACGACCACGACCTCCTCTCGGACGGCGTCATCGACAGCCTCGGCGTGCTCAAGCTCATCGCCTGGGTGGAGGACCACTTCGGCCTCGACGTCGGCGACGCCGACCTCGACCCGAACAACTTCCGCAGCGTGGCGGCGATCGACACCTTCATCGCGGCAGCGCCGCAGGGGGTCGGTGGCTGACATGCATGACGCGCTCACCGGCCTGCTCGCACAGCGCCCGGTGGCCGAGCGCGAGACATGGCGGTCACTGTGGGACCAGCTCGACGACGGCTCGCTCGGACAGGAGCAGGCCGTCGTCCTGCTGGCCTCCCTGACCACCAGGCTCCCCGGCCCCGAGACCCTGCGCGCCCTGCTCGGTTCCCTCCTGGAACGGCGCCCCGCGCCACCCGTCGGCCCCTGGCCCGGCGCCGTCAACATCGTCGGCACCGGCGGCGGACCGGCGACCTTCAACATCTCCACGGCAGCCGCGTTCGTCGCGGCTGCCATGGGGGTGCCGGTCGTCAAGACCGGCTCGCGCGCCTACACCTCGAGCCTCGGCTCCGTCGACCTGCTCGAACGGCTCGGCGTGCGGCTCACCGCTTCGTACTCCCAGACCGAAAGGACCCTCGAGCAGTACGGCATCGCCTTCGCCGGCCCCTTCGTCTACCCGGCCCAACTGGCCAGGCTCGCCCGGACCGTGGCTCCGCTGAGCATGAAACCGTTCGGGCGCTTCCTCAACGCGCTCGGCCCGTTCCTCGCCGACCTGCCCGTCGCCGCGCAGGTCACCGGCGTCTCGCACACCATGCCCGGGCCCGAACTGCGGGACCTGGCCGCCGGGTTGGCGGGCCGCCGCATCTGGCTCACCGCCAACGACCGGGGCGCCGACGAACTGCTCGGCTTCGCCGACAACACCATCCATACGTACGGTCCCGAAGGCCCGGGCGGAGTACGGCTGTTGCCCGACTCGCTCACCCCGGCCGGCGGTTCCTTCGCAGCGCTGCGCCCGGTGGCGCCGGCCGACGCGGCCGAGCACTTCCTCGCCGTGCTCGGCGGCACCGGACCGGCCACCGACACGGTCTGCCTCAACGCCGCCGCCCTCGCGGTGGCGAGCGGACACAGCGCCGACTGGCCCACCGCGTACGCCGCCGCCCGCGAAGCCGTTGCCACCGGTGCGGCCCGAGACCTCGTCGAGCGGATGCGTGCCGCAGCCCGCCGGCCCCGAACTCCAGGGCCTGTGTCGGAAGTGGCGTCTGCCCCGCGACGCCCGGCACGCACTCTCGCCGCACCGGCCGAAAGCCCAAGTACGTCCAGTACGAGGACTTCCGGCCGGCACGCCGAGAGCACGCACCGGACGCCGCAGGGCCCGCCCTCCGGGCGGACGACGCCACTTCCGACACAAGCCCTGGTCCCGGAGGCGACTCATGGCTGAGTTCTTCACCCACCGGGGTGCCCCGGGCGCCGGCCTCGCGCTGTTCCTCAACGCGGGCGATCCGCCCCTCGACGTCTTCGAGGACCTCGTCCTCATGCTCGACGAGGAGGGCGTGGACTGCCTCGAACTGGCCGTGCCCTTCCCGGACTCGGTCACCGACGGCCCGGTGATCAGGCGCTCCGCGACGCGCGCCCTGGAGCGCGGCGTCGACCTGGAGGACGTCCTCGCGTTCATCGCCCGGGTACGCCCCCGGCTGCGGCGGCTGCGGATCGCCCTGCTCGCCGACTGGAGCCATTCCCTGAAGGGGCGCGACCTCGACGGCGCGGTCAAGGACATCGCGGGCAGCGGGGCGGACGGCCTCCTGGTCCACGCCCTGCCGCCCCGGCTGCGTACCTCCTACTACGCGGCGGCCCGCGCCGCCGGCCTGCCGGTGGTCACCACCTGCTACCGGCAGAGCCCCGAGCCGACCATGGCCGAGGCGGGCGCCGAGGCCTCCGCCTATCTGTATCTCGTGGCCCACTACGGACGCAGCGGCACCGCGCCCGTCGCCGGACACGCGGCGCTCCAAGAGACCGTGACCGCGCTCAGGGCCCACACGACGTCCCCGATAGCCGTCGGCTTCGGGGTCAGGAACCGCGACGACGTGGAAGCAGTACATGCCGCCGGAGCCGATGCCGTGATCATCGGCTCCGCAGGTGTCGCCCGGATCGAGACCGCCCTGACCGAGGGGCGCGACGTGGTCGGCGACTTCCGTTCGTTCGTCCGGTCCCTCCAACCCGTGCGGGCCACCGCACCTGACAGAACCGGGAGTTGCCAATGATCATCCGAGACATCAAGAACGTGAAGACAGTCGAGTGGGGCAACGGTCTGAGCCGGCGCTTCCTGCTCGCGTCGGACGGCGTCGGCTACTCGCTGACCGACACCGTGGTGCGGGCCGGCACCAAGTCCCGCCTGGAGTACCGCAACCACCTGGAGGCCTGTTACTGCATAGGCGGCTCCGGAGAAGTGATCGAGCTCGACGGCACCTCGCACCCGATCTGGCCGGGGCGGATGTACGCGCTCGACAAGCACGACGCCCACTACCTGGTGGCCAGCCCGCAGGAGGACCTCCGGCTCGTGTGTGTCTTCAGCCCCGCACTCAACGGCAACGAGGTGCACAGCCTCGACGATCAGATGTCTTCCGCGTACTGAACGCGAACCTATGAAGGTGGTCCTCAGTGATCCGATGGAACACCGACCAGGCCGACCTCAGGGAAGGCGTGGCACGGTGGGGTGAGGCGCTCAGCGCCGACCACATAGTCAACGACGAGCATTCCACGTTCTCCTGGGACAAGTGGAAGCTGGTCCAGAAGACGGGCATTCTCGCCCTGCCCTTCGAGGAGGAGTACGGCGGCCTCGGCCAGTCCCTGCTCACCACGATGTACGTCCTCGAAGGGCTGGGAGAACACTGCCGCGACGCAGGGCTGAACTTCTCGGTGACCACCACCTTGGCCAGCACCGGCGTCCCCCTGGAGAAGTTCGGCACCGCCGGACAGAAGGAGAGGTACCTGCCCCTGATCTGCTCGGGCGAGGCCATCGGTGCGCATGCCATCACCGAGGCCGAGGGCGGGTCCGACGCGATGGCGATGGCCACGCGCGCGGTCCGCGACGGCGATCACTTCGTCCTCAGCGGAAGCAAGACGTTCGTCAGCAACGGCCCCGTCGCCGATGTGTTCGTGGTCTACGCACGGACCCGTCCCGACGGCGGCGCCCTCGGGGTCACCGCGTTCCTCGTGGACCGCGACACCCCGGGCCTGACGGTCGGCAACCCGGTCAAGAAGATGGGACTGCGCACCTCGCCGCTGAGCGAGCTGTACTTCGACGAGTGCCGCATTCCCAAGGACCGGGTCCTCGGCCGCGTGGGCGGCGGATTCATCGTGCTCGACTACGTGATGAAGCGGGAGATCCTCTACTCGTTCATCGTCAACGTCGGGGAGATGCAGCACCGGCTCACCCGCTGCGTCGACTACGCGAAGGAGCGCCAGTCCTTCGGCAAGCCGATCGGTTCGTACCAGGCGGTCGCCAACAAGATCGTCGACACCAAGATCGGCCTGGAGACGGCACGGAAATGGCTGTACGACACCGGGGAACGCCTCGTCGCCGGCGAGAACGTCACCACGGACCTGGCCATCGCCAAGCTGATCACCAGTGAGTCCAATGTGGCCAGCAGTCTGGCCGCCGTCCAGATCTTCGGCGGACACGGCTACATGTCGGAGTACGGGCTCGAGCAGGACGTGCGCAACGCCGTCGGCGGCACGATCTACTCGGGCACCAACGAGATCCAGTACACCCGCATCGCCTCGATGCTGGGCCTGGGCAAATGAAAACGGCACCCGCACCCGTACTGAAGGTCTGCGGGGCAACCGCCCCGCACGACATCGAGGTACTGGCGGCCGCCGGAGCCGACCGTGTCGGACTGTGGCACGGCGTCCCCGGCGGCCCCGCCGAACTGCCGGAGCGTGAGCTGACCGCCCTCGCGGCGGCGGCTCGCGCCACCGGCGTGCTGCACCCCGTCCTGGTCACCTTCCTCGGTGACCCGGGCGCCCTGGCCGCGGTCGCCCGCGCCGCCGGGATCCGCCACATCCAGCTGCACGCCTACCAACCACCCGCCTTCGTCAAGGACTTGCGCTCCCTGCTGCCCGACGCGTACCTGATCAAGGTGCTGCACGTACGCGGCGGCCGCTGCCTCGAACGCCCGCTGATCGGCGCGTACGAGCGGGCGGGCACCGATCTGTTCCTCCTCGACGCGGCCACCGACGACGGCCGCGTCGGCAGCACCGGCGTCCGGCTCGACGAGCGGGACGTACTGGGCCTCGCCGACCGGTTCACGCTGCCGTTCTGGCTGGCCGGCGGGATCAGCCCGCAGAGCCGGTCCGGCTACGACGCCGTCGCGGAGCATCCCCGGTTCCACGGCATCGACGTCGACACCGCGGCCCGGGACGACCGTGGCCGCTTCACCGCGGACGCCGTGCGAGACCTCACGCGGGCCTGGCGCACCGCACAGTACGTACCGCTCGCGAAGGAGCAGACATGACGTCCCACTTCATCGAGGCCCTGCTGAGAGCCGAACGCCCGCTCGTCATGGAGGTCAAACGCCAGGACGCGGACGGCATCGACCTGATCGCCGGACGCACCCCCGCCGACATCGTCGCCGGTTACGAGGCCGCGGGCGCGCCCTGTATCTCCGTGGTGACCGGACGCTGGTTCGGCGGCACCCCGGAACTGCTGCGCGACGTGGCCCGGATGACCAGCCTGCCGCTGCTGCAGAAGGACTTCATCACCCGGCCGAGCCAGCTGGAGACCGCCCAGGAACTCGGCGCGTCGGCCGTGCTGCTCACTGCGGCGCTGCTGCCCGCGTCCAGCCTGCGCAACCTGGTCACCGCCGCCCTGCGGATCGGCCTCACCCCGTTCGTGGAGATCACGGGCGAGGAGGAGCTGGCGGCGGTCCCGAATGCCGACGCCTGCGTGATCGCCGTCAACAACAAGGACATACGCAACCGTGAGCGCGGCGCGGGCGACATCGACCGCAGCCTCGCCCTGCTCCCCGCGGTCCGCGCCACCGGCACCCCCTGCCCGGTCAGCGCCAGCGCGATCGACTCGCCCCGCACCGCGGCCCGCCTCCTCGACGAGGGCTTCGCCGGCCTCCTGGTCGCCACCGCCCTGCTGCGCACGGGCCGGCCGCAGGAGTGGCTGGCCGAACTGGACCGCTCCCGCACCACGGACACCCGCACCCTGCGCCTCGCGGCGCCGGCCGGGGGAGTGTGACACCGGGGCCGGGACCGACGACGGGGCACCCCGCCCCGTCGTTCGTACGCCGCTTTCGTCACCCCGACAAGGAACCCTCCCGATGACCGCACCCACCCCCGTCCGGACACTGCCCGTCGCCCCCGTCCCCCGGGTCCGGGAGATCACGCTCGACGCCGACGGCATCACGCTGTCCGGGCTGTACGCCGAGCCGGACGGGATGCGCGCGCCGCGGGCGGTGATCGTCGCCGTGCACGGGCGGGGCATGCGGGCCGGGTACTTCCACGGCGGCGCCCACCCCGACGCCTCCCTGCTCGCCCTCGCCACCCGCCTGGGCCATCCCGTCCTGGCACTCGACCGCCCCGGGTACGGGCTCTCTGCCCGTCAACTGCCCATGGGACAGCCCCTCGCCGAGCAGGCGGTCACGGTGCGGGCCGCGCTCGCCACGTACGCCGAACAGTACGACATCGGCGCCGGGTATTTCCTCCTTGCCCACTCCTACGGGGGCAAGCTCGCCCTGCAGCTCGCGGCCGGGGACAGGGACAACTCCCTTGTGGGGATGGACATCTCGGGGATGGGGCGCGACTACGCCCCGGAGGCGTACGGCTTTCCCGCCTCGCTCGCCGACGGCGCGTTCCGGCTCAACTGGGGCCCGATGCGGCTCTATCCGCCGGGCACGTTCCGCGCCGCGCGCCGACTGATGACCCCCACGCCGGACCGTGAGGAGCACGAGCGGCTGCCGCCGTGGCCGGTCCGTTTCCCGCGCCTCGCCGCCGACGTACGCGTCCCGGTGCGACTGACCTTCGCCGAGCACGAGATCTGGTGGCGCACCGACGACGCGTCCCTCGCGTCCCTGGCGGGCCAGTTCACCGCGGCCCCGCGCGTGCGGGTCGACCGCGAACCGGCCGCGGGCCACAACATCAGCATGGGCCACGCGGCCCGCGCCTATCACCTGCGGGCCCTCGCCTTCCTGGAGGACTGCCTGCGCGCGGCCTGACACGACGAGGGCGGCGACCTCCCCACCGGGAGGTCGCCGCCCTCGTCGTGTCTCGCGTCAGGACACCACCCGGCTCACCAGCTGGTCCCGCATCCGCGCCGGTATCCCCGGGGCGAACCGCTGCAGATAGTCGGTCAGATGACGGTCGGCACCGATCAGGAACGGCAGATCGAAGACGAGCAGCCGGCGCACCGCGAGCAGCGGCACCGGAGAGCGCAGCGGCCTGAAGTCCTCGTTCCACAGGCCGGGTTCCTCACACACCGGATGGAACTGCCCGAGCATCAGCCCGTCGGCGACGAACTCGTCCTTCGCCGCGAACTGCAGCGCGTCCAGCTCCGTGGAGTCGGCGCGGTCGAGTTCCGGCAGGACCATGAGCAGCGTGAGCAGCTCCTGCTCGTCCGCGTCGAGGTCCGTCGCCAGCTTCTCGTACCACTCGCGCAGCCGCGCCACCGCATCAGTGAGGTGTGCGCCGCCCGCACCGTTCGCGGGCAGGGCGAGCAGGAACAGGTCCTTGCGCAGGGACGGCTGCGTATAGGGACACACCGGCCCCGAGCGGCCGAGCGAGGGATGCCCGGACACCAGGAACTCGACGCTCCAGTCGAGGACTTGGCGCAGGGCACCGAGATGCTCGCCGAACGCCTCCTCGCGCGACACGGGGCCGAACTCCACCTCGCCGCGCTCCACCTCGGCGGGTGAGAAGATCCGCAGCTTCTCGTCGCCCCTCATTGCGGCTCCCTCCACAGCGGGCGAAGGCGCGGCCCGTCGTCGGGCAGCACGATGTCGTCACCCGCGTACTCGAAGCCGAACCGCAGGCAGGAAGCGGCGCCGCCCGGCGAGCTCGCCTCGGCGTACGTGCCGCAGCCCGCCACGTCGGCCCGCGCCACCATCTCCCCGATCAGCTCCGACATCAGGCCGCTCTTCCTGACGTCGGCGCGCACGGCGCCGAAGGAGGCGTAGTAGTGCGGACGGTCGACGGGATGGCGCTGCGCCTGCAGGGCGGTGATCGTCGCGAGGGCCTGTGCCTCGTCGCCGAGCACCTCGCGAAAGCGCCGCTCCAACTCGTCGCCGCGCGCCTCCACCTGCTCCCAGGCCCCGGGAGGCAGGAAGAGCAGTACCGCGGAGCGGTCCGGAGTGGTGAGCACGCCGTCGTGCTCCAGCGAGAGATCGAGGAAGACGCGGAAGAATCCGGGCAGCACCTCGGCCCGGCGCCGGTCGTCCGGTGTGATCCACCGGGTCAGCGGATCGTCGAAGAACGCGGCCGCGAGAAGGGCGACCAGCTCCTCCGCGTCGGCCGGCGAGGCCGGGCGCACAGCGCCGGACGTCGCCGGAACCTGGGACAAGGACACGGGAATTCCCTTCTGCGAAACGGTGCCGACGGGCCGCTCGTCCTGCTCGTCCGCGCTCCGGGAGGCGAACTGCTCGACCCGGGCGTGCAGTTGGTCGAGATGGAGCTCGGCCTCAGGCTTGATCAGGACACTGCGCATCACCCGGGCGGTGTCCGCGTCCCGGACCACCCCGGGATGACGCCGTACGAACGCATCCGCGTCCGCCCGCAGCACGCTCAGGAACACCGGGTCCTGCGGAGCGTGCATGCTGTCGTGCAGCAGCCGTCCGCTGGCGGCGTCCACGGCGGACAGCGACCAGGGGCGGGCGGCGGGCACATAGGTGACGATGTCGAGCTCCGGGCGCTGATAGAGCTCCAACACCTCGGACTCGACGAGGAGATCCGCCCAGCGCACCGCCGCCCTGCGGCTGGCCGCCAGCTGGGCGCCGAAGCCGTCCCGGGTCAGCGGCAGCAGCTGCAGCGTCAGCCACAGCGCCGCCGCGGCCGCGCCCGAGCGCGAGCACTCCAGGCTGATCTCGCCCAGGTGCAGCTCGGACTGGGTGAAGTAGGTGTACGGCGAGTCGTGCGCGAAGTGCCGCCGCGCGTGCGGGTCGTTGAAAAGGACCGCGCCGCAGCCGTACGGCTGCAGGCCGTGCTTGTGCGGGTCCACCACCACCGAGTCGCACGCGGAGATCGCCCGCCAGGGTGCCGCGTCGATGCCTTCCGTACGGTCGGAGCGGCCGAGGAGCGCGTAGAAGCCGCCGTACGCGGCGTCGACATGCACCCGCGCCCCGTACCGGCGGGCGAGCGCGAGGACCTCGTGCACCGGGTCCACCGCGCCCAGGCCCGTTGTGCCGGTGGTGACCACCACGGTGCCCACCCGGCCGGTCCTCAACAGCCCTTCCAGGGCGTCGAGTTCGATCCGCCCCAGGCCGTCGACCGGCACCCGGTGCCCCTCCATGGCGAGTACCTGGCACATCCGCTCATGGGTGTAGTGGCACTCGGAGCTGAAGGCGACACCGCGACCGGGGTGCGACTCACGGGCCACGTACAGGGCCTCGAGGTTCGCCATCGTGCCGCTGGTCGTCAGATGCCCGAGCGGTTCGGTGAGCCCGAACATGTCACCGAGCGCGGTGATGACCTCGCGCTCCATCTCGGTGGTCGCCGGGCCGCCCTCGGCGGCATGGTTGTTGGGGTTGAACAGCATCGTCGTGACATAGCCGACGACGGCCGCCGGATGCGGCGGCTTCACCATCTGCCCCGCGTAACTGGGGTGGAAGAAGGGGTAGTTGTCGTCGAGCCGCTTCGAAAGCCGCTCGAAGGCGAGGGCGAACTCGTCGTCGTCGATCTGGTGCGAGCGGTGCGGTGTGTAGGGCCCGAACCGTTCACCCCAGCGTTCGATCACATCCACGGCACGCGGAAGCCAATAGCGAAGATCCACGGGAGCGCCTTCCGGGTGCGTCGGATCGGACGCAGTAGGTATACGCAACACCCCGCAAGACAGGCGCAATACCGCATTTTGGCCTGGCCGTATCCGGCACTCATCCGGTACCCGAGGGTCCCTCCGGCGCCGCGTGCTGCACTCACCCCGCAACCGGTGCGCCCCGGCGGCCACCGCCCGCCCGCGCCGTTCCCCGGACCCAGGTCCCGAAGGAGACAGCATGGTCACCCGACGCAGCGTGCTCGGCGCAGCCCTGGCCACCACCGGCGCGGGGCTGGTCACCTCGGCCGCACTCACCCCGGTGTTCTCGGCGCGCGAGGCCGCCGGCGCCGAGCACGACGGCACGGCACCCGCCGCGATCGCCGCCCCGCCGGTCGAGCCGTTCCGGGTCGCCCTGCCGATCCCGCCGGTGCTCACCCCCGTGTCCACCGCGGGCGGGCAGGACACGTACGCGATCACCATGCGCCCAGCCCGCAAGGAGATATTCCGCGGGCTGCAGACCGAGGTGCTCACCTACAACGGCGCGTTCCCCGGCCCCACCATCAAGGCCAGGTCCGGCCGCCCGGTCGTCATCCGGCACCTCAACGGCCTCACCATGCCCGCCTCGGTGCATCTGCACGGCGCGTCCGTGCCGGCCGACAGCGACGGCGACCCGATGGACACCTTCGCCCCGGGCAAGAGCCGCACGTACACCTATCCCAACAAGCAGCCGCACGCGTCCCTGTGGCTCCACGACCACGCCCACCACATGGAGTCCGAGCACGTCTACCGCGGGCTTTCGGCGTCCTACCTGCTCACCGACGACGTCGAGCAGCGCCTCGGCCTGCCGTCGGGCGCGTACGACATCCCCATAGCCCTGCGCGACGCGCACTTCGACGGGAACGGCGCCCTCGTCCACATCATGGACGACGTGCTCGGCCGCAACACGATCCTCGCCAACGGAAAGCCGCAGCCGTACGTGGCCGTCGCGGCCCGCAAGTACCGCTTCCGGCTGCTGAACTCGTCCAACATGCGCTTCTTCCGGCTGCGCCTCGCCGACGGCGGCCCGATCACCCAGATCGGCTCCGACGGCGGCCTGCTGCCGCGCCCGCACCCCACCGACGCGCTGATGCTCTCACCCGCCGAACGCATCGATGTCGTCATCGACTTCGCCCGCTACCCGGTCGGCACGAAGCTGGTCCTGGAGAACACCCTGGGACCCGGCACCCCCGAACAGGTCGGCCAGGTGCTCCGCTTCGACGTCGTACGCAAGGAGTCCGACCCCAGCACCGTCCCCTCCCAGCTGCGCACCCTGCCGGCGCTGCCGGCGGTCACCGGGGAGCGCGCCATCGAGCTGCGCATGGACGAGGACGGCCGCGAGGGGGCCCAGGGCTACGTCAACGGCAAGATCTACGACCCGAACCGCATCGACGTCACGGTGCGGCACGGCAGCAGCGAGATCTGGACCGTCACCAACCCCAACAAGCAGGCGCCGCACAACTTCCATATGCACCTGGTGCAGTTCAGGGTCCTGGAGCGCAACGGCCAGCAGCCGGACGGGTCCGAGTCGGGACTCAAGGACACCGTCCGGCTGCTGCCGGGCGAGACGGTCAAGGTGCAGGCGACGTTCAACACGTACCGCGGTACGTACGTCTACCACTGCCACATGCTGGACCACTCCGCGATGGGGATGATGGCCCAGATGAAGATCACCTGACGCATCCGGCTCACCTGACGCACCTGACGCACCTGATCAGAAGGTCCACCGGACGGACCCGGGCATGTATCGACGAGACATGCCCGGGGCCCGCCCGGTGGACCCTGCTCACTGGGCGGTCCTGCCCGGCCGCAGGAACGCCGCGGAAAGCAGCGCGACCACGGCGAACACCGCGCCGGTCAGGAAGCCGCCGGACATGCCGTCGCCGTGCACCGACACCGTGACCAGCGTCGCCAGGCCGATGGAACCACCCAGCGTCTGCAGGGCGTTGAGGACACTGGCCGCCGCACCGGCCTCGCTGCTGTGCAGCCGGGACGTGGCGAGGATCGTCGGCGGCAGCACGCTGCACGCCATCCCGGCGCCGAGCAGCACCAGGGCGGGCAGCACGACGGTCGCGTACGAGCCGCCCTGCCCGAGGGTCGCGAGGGACAGGTTGCCGGTCACGAGCAGCACCGCCCCGCCGGCGAGCAGCCGCTTCGGCCCGAACTGGCGCTCAAGACGCACCGCGGCCCCCGCCGTCACGGCCATCGTCACCGGCAGCGGCAGCAGCGCCACCGCCGTCATCAGCGGCGACCAGCCGTTCTGGCGCTGGAAGAACTGGTTGAGGAAGAAGTACGTGCCGATCAGCGCCCCGGGCACCGCGAGCGTGACCGCGTACGCGAGCACCCGGTCCCGGTCGGCGAACAGCCGCGGCACCACGATCGGCTGCTGCGCCCGCCGCTCGATCCGCGCGAACACCGCGAGCAGCCCGGCCCCGGCGGTCACACAGGTGAGCACCAAGGGGTCGCTCCACTCCCGCTCGGCCGCCTGCGCCAGCCCGTAGACCAGGCTCGCGGCGCCCAGCGCCGAGACCAGGGCGCCCGCCAGGTCGAACCGGCCGCGGTGGCGCGGCGTCTCCGCCAGCACCAGCGGCGCGAGCACCAGGATCGCGAGGCCGAGCGGCACATCGAGGAAAAGCACCCAGCGCCAGGAGCTCAGCGAGGCCAGCGCCCCCGCGAGCAGCAGCCCGCCGGCCGTGCTGACCGCGCCCACCGCCGTGCACACGGCGATCGCCCGCTTCCGGGAGGCCCCTTCCGCGAACATGCTCAGGAGCAGCGCCAGCCCGCTGGGCGCCGCGAGCGCGGCGCCGATGCCCTGCACGGCGCGGATGGCGACGAGGAGTTCCCCGGACGACGCGAGCCCGCGCAGCGAGGCGGCCGCGGTGAACAGGCCCACGCCCACCAGGAACACCTTGCGGCGGCCCAGGATGTCACCGGCCCGGCCGCCGAGCAGCAGCAGTCCGCCGAACGCCAGCAGATAGGCATTGATCACCCAGGCCGCGTCGACGGCGGACAGACCGAGCCCCTCGCGCATCCCGGGCAGTGCGATGTTCACGATCGGATCGTCCAGCTGGATCATCGCGTTGCACCCGGCGATCACCCCGAGCGCGGTCGCGCGACGCAGCCGGCCGCGCGTGCGCGAGGGCTTCGCGAGTGGGCTCTGCAGGGGTTCGGGGACGGGTGCCACCGGCAGCCGGGACACCTCGGTGGCCGCTTCCGCGGACACCTGCGCGGATATCTGCGCCGACATGGGCGCCTCCTGACAACGACATGGACGGGGAGGTCGGGGGTCACCGTCCCAAGGACCGCCGGAGAAGCGCTGAAGCCTCACTCGAAGCCCGCCACAGAAGTTGGTCGAAATTTGATCCAGACCTGGTCAAAGGGCCATGGCAGAAGGTGCGTCGGCGCGCCTATGCTCACTGCGCTCGCGCGTCGGCAGCCCTGTCCGCAGTCCTGTCCGCGAATCCCCGCACGACCAGAGTGAGGTCGTTTCGATGACAGCCAACCAGTACAGCCCGTACGGTGCTCCGGGATCCGGCGCTCCGGGACCAGGTGGTCCGGGGCACGGCGCACCAGGGCCCGGTGGTCCGGGCTACCAGCCCGGCCCCCAGTTCGCACCGCAGCCGCTCCAGCCACGCAGCAAGGGAGCGGGCGCCTCCGGACCCCTGCTCGTGGCGGCGGCCGTCATGATGGGGCTGCTCGCCGGTCTGTTCTTCACCTTCGACCTGTCGATCATGCCGGGCCTGAAGCGTCTCGACGACGTCCAGTATTTGACCGCGATGCAGAACTTCAACGACCTGATCGACAACAGCGGTCCGTTCGGCATGGTCTTCGTCGCCGCGCTCGTCGTCATCGTGTGGGCCGCGATCCTCGAGTACAAGCGAGGCCGCAAGAAGGTGGCGATCTGGGCCGGGATCGCCGCCGGCCTCTACCTGGTGGCGCTGCTCATCACGTTCTCCGTGAACATCCCGATCAACATGGAACTCGCCGACCTGGGCAACCCGGCCAAGGCCAAGGACCTGTCGGTCATCGACAAGTTCAAGGGCGTCTGGTCGGCCACCAACATCGTGCGCACCATCCTGTGCACGGTCGCCGTGGGCTGTGTCGCCCAGGCCCTGAAGCTGCACGGCCGCGAGACGGCAGCCGAATCGGCGTCGCGTCACTAGAGACGGCCGCACCGGTGCGGGGCCTCAGCGGCCCGGCACCGGTGCGGAGCCAGCTGAACAGAGCGTCGGATCGGGTCAGTACGCGGCGCCGTGCGCCACGAGCGCCCAGCACAGCAGGCCCATGGTGGCCGTGCACAGCACCGCCCGCACCACGTTCCAGCGCGCCCAGGTGGCCTCGAACTGCTCGCGCACCACGGCGGGTTGGGCGATCCCGGCGGGCGCTCCGGCCGCCTGCAGGGTGTTGTTCAGCGGGATGTTCACCCGGTTGGTGACGCTCATCGCCACCAGGTAGACCACCAGGGCCCCGCCCGTCGGCCACACCGGGCCCCGCGGACCGTCGCCCACCAGCTGCAGCCCGAGGGCCGCCGCGGTGAACAGGAACGAGCCGATGTAGCCGAGGACGAACCACCCGTTGAGGATCGAGACGTTGATGCGCTGCATCACCTCGATGAACGTACGGTCGTCACTGCCGCGCAGCGCCAGCATGACCGCACAGGCGAACCCGTAGAACAGGCCGCTCACGAGGCCCGCCGCCAAGGTCGCCGCAAGTAACGCGACAAGTCGTGCCGTTTCCAAAGTGATCATCCTTCCGAGGCAGGCGGCGGCCCCGTGCGGGAGTCCGACACCTGGCGGTAGTCGTCGAGACCCGGATAGCGCCCCGGAATCTCCGTGGCGATGTATCCGGCCGGTACGTCGTGAAAGCTGCCGTGCGACGCGGCGTACGAGAAGAACGCCGCACCGCGCCGGTCCGTCTGCGGCAGCAGCGCACCCCGCTCCTCGTCGAAGGCGACGGGGTCGACGCCGAGCCGCGCGCACAGCGCCTTGTCGAACATCGGCGTCAGGGTGACCCAACTGCCGTTCAGCCAGACCTCGGTGAAGCCGTGCCAGGCGAACACGTTGGTGCCCGTGGCCCCCCGGATCCGGCGGCCGCTGTAGTGGTGGTTGACCACATCGGCGAAGGCCGGCCGCGCGGGAATGCCCGACGCCCGGCACATCGCCGTGAACAGGGACGCCTTGCTGACACAGAAGCCGTGTCCCTCGGCGAGCACACTGCTGGCCCGGTACGTCTCCAGATCGCGCAGATAGTCGCCCATGGAGATGCGGCGCCCCGGCGGGATGCTGCAGTAGCCGATCGAGTCACGCACCCACTCGTAGAGCGCGCGAGCCTTGTCGGTGCCCTCGGCGTCCGGCGCGATGCGCCCGGCCGCCTCCCGCACCGCGGGGTGGTCGCTGTCTATGTAAGTGCCGGGCGTCAGAAACCGCTGAACGTCCTTCGGTGTCTGCCGTTCGGTCCTGGTCATGGGGTACATCGCACCGCCTCCGGGGTCTCGGTGAACTCCAGCACCACGAGGGTGCAGTTGTAGCCGCCGCCCACACCGGCGAGCAGCACGCGGTCGCCCGCCTCCAACGCCTCGTCCTCGACCAGCCGGTCGAGGGCGGCGAACTGGTCGGTGCAGCCGGCGTGCCCGAGCTCGCGGGCGATGTGCCAGGTGCTGCGGTCGATGCCGACGCCCAGGGGGTCGAGGCACTGCTCGTACAGGGCCTCACGGCCGAGCGCGGGGGTGACCACATGGCGTACGTCGGCGGCGGCCACACCGGCCTCGGCGAACGCGCGCTCGCCGGCCCGGTGCATCAGGTCGGCCATCCGCCGCTTGGCCTCGTCCAGGCCGTCGTCGAGGGTGTCGGAGAACTCCATCACCCGGTCGAAGAAGCCGATCGGATAGCCGTCCTGCGGATCGGGCGAGAACGGCATCGCGCCGCGCTGCATCCCTTCCAGGCCGGTGTCGGCGACGGACACCGTGGCCACGACCTTGGCGAAGCCGGCACCACGGTTCAGGACGATCGCCCCCGCGCCGTCACCGAAGACGAAGACGGGCGGCGCGGCCCGCCAGCGGTCCCAGGCACCCTCCCCGAACCGGTCCGACGCGGTGATCATCGCGGCGGTCCCCGGGGCGGCGGCCGCCAGGTGGGCGGCGGCCAACTCCACCGCTCCCACCGCCGAGTTGGACAGCTGGTGGATCTCGTACGAGATGCCGTGCCCGTCGAGGACCTGGTCCTGGATGTAGGACGCGGCGTTCCAGCCCGCGAGCCCGTTGTGCGTGGCCACGCCGTGCAGGAGCAGGGCGAACCGGTCGGCGCTCAGCCCCGAACGGGCAAGGGCGGTGCGCGCGGCCCGTATCGCCATCGCGGGCTGCGAGTCGGCCGGGTCGTCGGCGACCGCGACCCGCTGCTGCCCGGTCTCGCGCTGGAACTCACGGGTGTAGCGGCCGTCGGCGATGGCATCGTCGACCGGAACGGTCTTGGGATGCCAGGCGCCGGTACCGGCGAGAAAGATGTCGTCGTGTCGCATCGTCCGGGTCCTTTCATGGGGGTTCGGAGGTCGTGCCCCGAAGGGGCGCGGGGAACTGCGCGCCCAGCCACGACGCGCCCGCAGATTCGAAACCGGCCTCCCAGCGGAGCGGCTACGCGGAGGCGGAACTGAGTCGTTCGGTCAGGAAGCCCGCGACGGCGGCAGCCGTCGGGTGCTTCCACACGAGCGTGGCGGGGAGCTTGATCCGCAACCTCTTCTCCAGTCCGCGCCGCAGCAACTGCGTCATCACGGAGTCGAGCCCCAGCTCGGTCAGCGGCCGGTGTACGTCCAACTGGGCGGCGTGCAGGCCCAGTTCGGCCTCGATCTGCTTGCCCACCTCGGCCAGGAGCAGGGCATGGAGTTCGTCGGGCCCGAGCCCTCCGATCAGCTCGGTCGGATCGTCCTGCTCGCCCGGCGCGTCGGCCTCGGCGGCCGCGAGCTCCTGGAGCACGGGCAGCGTCACCGCTCCGAGGACCGGGACCACCGCCACATAGCCGCTCCCGCCGTCGCCGGTGTACTCCCAGGCGCGCAGGGCGTCGGCGGGATCGACGGACCCCACCCCGTGGTCGGCGAGTTCCGCCTCCACGAAGTCGCTGATGCCCATGCCGCTGCCGCGCCACGACGTCCACGCATAGCTCGTGGCGCCCGTGTCGCCGAGGGCCCGGCGGTGGCGGGCCAGCGCGTCGAGGCAGGCGTTGGCGGCGGCGTAACTCGACTGGCCGGTCAGCCCCAACTGGTAGCCCACCGAGGAGAACAGCACGAAGAAGTCGACGCTGCCGGGCGGGAAGAGCGCGTCCAGGACGAGCGCGCCCTTCGCCTTGGGCCGCAGCACGGCCTCCAGCGACGCCTCGTCGAGGTCCGCGAGCATTCGGTCGTCGAGCACGCCGGCCGCATGGACCACGCCGCAGATCGGCGGCAGGCCGAGCGCTTCGGGATCGAGGGCGGCGGCCGCCGCGTCCGGGTCGGCGACATCGAGGGACACGCTCCGCACGGTCACGCCGAGCGCTTCGAGATGTCGTACCGCCTCCACACGCTTCAGCGCGGCGGGGTCCGTGAGCTGCGGCCAGGCGGCACGCGGTTCCAGGGCCGTCCGGCCGGCGAGCACCAGGCGCCGCGCGCCTCGGCCGACCAGCCACTTCGCCACTTCGAGGCCCAGCGCACCGAGTCCGCCGGTGATCAGATACGTACCGTCGGCGCGGCACCGCAGCCCGTCGGCGGAGCCTTCGCCACGCGGGCCGGTGTCGCCGGCGGACCACGGCACCATGCGGGCCGCCGTCGCACCGCCCGCGGTCAGCCGCAGGATCTCCGGCTCGGGTGCGCAGCGCAGCACGTCGGGCAGCAGGTCGAGTGCGACATCCGGGTCGAGGTCAAGGGCGCGCGCGTTGAGCTCGGGATGCTCACCCGCGATCACCCGGGTCAGCCCCCACATCGCGCTCTGCGCGACCGCGTCCGCCCCGCGTGCCTGCCAGGCGCCCGAGGTGAGTGCCCACAGCCGGGGCGGCAGCGCTCCACAGCGGGCGAGCAGCAGCTGGGCGGTGGCGGCGAGCCGCCAGGCCGAGCGCTGCGCACCAGCGGCGGAGCCTTCGAGGTCGGGCAGCACCAGGACCGCGTCGTCGCGGCCCAACTCGTCGATCAGCGGCCCCAGTTCGTCGGCCGCCTGTACCCGTAGGCAGCGCAGGCCCGCGGCCGTCAGGGTCGCGGTCACCCGGTCCGCGTACGCCGCCTCGCCGACCAGCGCCACGGTGCGCAGCCGGGACCGGCGCTCCGCGGCGAGTTCCACCGGCCGCCAGTCGAGCGTGTGGGCGAGCCGCTGCGGCGGCACGGACGACCGTACGTCGCCCTCCAGGGTCGCGAACCGCAGCCCGTCGAGGGTGCTGAGCACCGCCCCGCCGTCGTCGGTGACCACCACATGGGTGGTGTCGCCCGGCGAGGCCGGGTCGGTGAGGACATGCACGGTGACGTGGTCGGGCAACTCCCCGGCCAGCCAAAGCCGTTCGACGGCCGACGGCATGCGCAGCACCCCGTCGTCGGGGAAGGCGAGCGGGGCGACCGAGAACACCGCGTCGAGCAGGGACGCCGCGGCCAGCCCCCGGGGCGCGGTCGCGGGCAGCAGCCGCAGCCGGGCGCGCAGTCGGTCGCCGTCCCCGGCGAGCGCCTGCGACTCCCAGGGGAAACCGATGTCGCCGACGCCGACCGCGTCAAGACGTTTGACCACCGCGTCCGGGCTGAGCTCCGGCAGCTCGGCGCCCAGGTCGAGGTCGTCGAGCCAGTCCGTGGCATGCTCGGCGTCCCGCAGCGAGGCCACGGTGTGGACGCTCCACGCGCCCGCGCCGCCGTCCCCGTCCTGCCCCTGACCGTCGGCGCCGATCCGCCGCGAGGCGATGCTCACCTCGGTGTCCTGGCGCACCACGTGGATCTCCTGCTCGCCCGCCACGGTCACCGGCACCTTGAGGCGTACGTCGGTCAGTACGCCGGTGCCCCCGGCGGCGAGGAACGTCTGCAGGAGCACGGCGGCGGGCACGACCTCGACGCCGTGGATCGGGTGCGAGCCCGGATAGGGCCGGCTGTCGTGGTCGAGCCGGGTCCGCCACACGCGCGGCGACACCGCCCCCGCCACCGTCAGCTCCGCGCCGAGCAAGGTGCCCGAGTCGACGTCGTGCTCCTCGGGCGCGGCACCGCCCGGTGACCCGGTGCGCCAGTACGGGGTGTGCTGCCAGGCCCGCCGCGGCAGCGCGACCAGGGCCCCGTCGGGGGCGAGCGCTCCGGGGTCCGGTACGCCGCCGTGGCAGTGCAGCGCGCCGAGGTGAGCGAGCAGCGTCGCCCGCTCACCCCGTTCGCGGCGCAGGGTGCCGGTGACGAACACCTCGCTGTGGCCGAGGTGTTCAAGGGTCTCGCCGATCGAGTGGGTTACCACCGGATGCCCGGACAGCTCGACGAAGACACGGTGTCCGTCCTCGGCCGCCGCGACGACGGCCCGGTCCAGGCGGACGGGGTTGCGAAGATTGGCCGCCCAGTAGGCGCCGTCGCGCGGCGCGGGGGAGCGGGGGTCGTCCAGGGCGGTCGTATAGAGGGGAACAGCCGGTTCACGTACCGTCAGCCCTGCTGCCGCCGCGGCGAGTTCGTCGAGCAGGGGGTCCATCTGCGGGCTGTGGAAGGCGACGTCGGAGGCGACCCGGCGCACCATCACGTCCTCGGCCTCGTACCGCGTACACAGCTCGGCCACCGCCTCGGGCGTGCCCGACACGACCGTCGAGACGGGCGAAGCGGCGATCGCCGCGACCACGTCCTCGCGGCCCGCCAGCCGCTCCTGCACCGTCGCGAACTCCAGGCCCACCATGGCCATCGCACCGGCGCCGACGACCCGGCGAAGCAGCCGCGAGCGGCGGCAGATAAGCCGGGCGGCGTCGTCGAGGGAGAGCACCCCGGCGCTCACGGAGGCCGCGATCTCACCGACGGAGTGCCCGACGACGGCGCCTGGCCGCAGCCCCTTGGCGCGCAGCACGGCGTCGAGGCCGACCTGCACCACGAAGATCATCGGCTGCACCACGGACGTGTCCGTCAACGGCCCGTGCAGCAGCACCTCACGCGGCGAGATCCCCAGCTCCTCCTGGAAGACGGACTCGACCCGCTCGACGACGGCCGCGAACTCGGCCTCCTCGGCGAGGAGTTCACGCCCCATCCCCACCCACTGCGATCCGTGCCCGGAGAACACCCACACGGGATCACCCGCACCGGAGCCGAGGGCGCGTCCGGTCGCGGTGGCGGGGCTCGCCCCGCTCCGCGACAGCTCCTCCAGGGCGGCCGCCAGCTCCTCGGGGCCCGCCGCGACCGCCGTCGCGCGGTACGCCGCGTGGGTGCGGTGCGCGAGCAGGGTGTGCGAGACGTCGTCGAGACCGGGCCGGGCCTCCGGCTCGCGCAACCACCGCGCGAGCGAGGCGGCCTGTGCCCGTACGTCGTCCTCGGAGGCGCCCGACACCGCGAACAGGCGGGGCCCGTCCGAGGCCCGGCGCTCCTCGCCGGCCCGCTCGGGAGCCTGCTCCAGAACGACGTGACCGACCGTCCCGCCGTACCCGAAACCGGACACCCCGGCCCGCCGTACGTCCTGTCCTTCGGGCCACTCGACGGGGGCCGTCGGCACATCCAGGCCCGAACTCGCCCAGTCCACATCGGGGTTGAGGGTGGTGACATTCGCGGTCGGCGGCACGACCCCGTGCTCCAGGGCGAGCACCGCCTTGATCACGCCGGCGACCCCGGCGCCCGCCTCCAGATGCCCGATGTTGGCCTTGGCGGACCCGATCAGACAGGGCCTGCCCTCCGGCCGGTCCGCCCCGAACACCCGGGCCAGGGCGCCCACTTCGACGGGGTCGCCGACCCGGGTGCCGGTGCCGTGCGCCTCGACGAAATCAACGGTCAGCGGGTCGACATCGGCCTGCCGCAGCGCCTGGCGCACGACCTGCTCCTGGGCCGGGCCGCTGGGCGCCATGATGCCGTTCGTACGGCCGTCCTGGCGCAGGGCGCTGCCGCGGATCACGGCGCGTACCGGATCGCCGTCGCGCAACGCGTCGGACAGCCGCTTGAGGACCAGGACACCGACGCCCTCACCGCGGCCGTAGCCGTCGGCCGAGGCGTCGAAGGACTTCGACCGGCCGTCGGGGGAGGTGGCACCCGCCGCGCCGAGCACGAGGGAAAGTCCGGGCCCCGCCACCAACTGCACCCCGCCCGCGAGCGCGACACCGCACTCCTCGCCACGCAGGCTCTGACAGGCCAGATGCAGGGCGGCGAGCGACGACGAGCAGGCGGTGTCGACGATCAGACTGGGGCCGCGCAGGTCGAGGGCGTACGAAACCCGGTTGGCCACCGCGCACAGCGAGGCGCCGATCCCGGACCAGGCCTCGATGGACGGCAGGTCCTCCAGCATCTGCCGCCCGTAGTCGTCGGACCCCACGCCCATGAACACGCCGGCGTCGCCACCCGCCAAGGTGTGGGGCGCGATCCCCGCGTCCTCCAAGGCCTCCCAGCTCGCCTCCAGGGTGAGCCGCTGCTGAGGGTCCATCAACTCGGCCTCGCGCGGCGTGACATGGAAGAACGCGGCGTCGAAACCGGCGGCGTCGGCCAGGAAGGCGCCCCTGCGCGGGGCGTTGCGCAGGGCGCGGGCCGTGCCCGGCCGGTCGGCGTACGCCTGCCAGCGCTCGGGCGGCAGTTCGCCCACCGCCTCTCGGCCGTCGAGGAGGAACTGCCAGTACGCGTCGGGGGTGTCGATCCCGCCCGGGAGGCGGCATCCGATGCCGATGACGGCGATGGGTTCGGCTTGCTGTCGCTGCGTCACGGGTCTACGGCCTCCGGTGTGAGGGGTGGGTCCTTTTGGGGGTCCTGGGGGGTCCTGGGGGGTCCTGGCTCGTTCTTGAACCAAAGCCAGAGGGGGGCAAGTGCGGAGCAAGTGCGGTGTGTGTCTGCTCGACGGCTGCTGCCGGAGCGGGTGTTGCGCGCCCCTTGCGCGGGGCGCCCCACGATGCGGGGCAGGTCTTGCCGGAAGGTGTCAGGAAGGGCTGCCATGACCCGCAAGCTCGACATCGGTCTCGACATCGACGGGGTGCTCTACCCCTTCGTCGACGTCATCTCGCGCTACGCCACCGACGTACTGGAACGTCCGTGCTCGGCGGAGCCCGAATCCTGGGATTGGTACGTCCATCAATGGGGCCTGACGGCCGAGGAGTTCTTCGCGCTGTGCGGTCGTGCGGTGCACGACGGTGTGCTGTTCACCCAGGGCGACCCGCTGCCGGGTGCCCTGGAGGCGGCCGATGCCCTTGCCCGGGCCGGTCATCGCCTGCACTACGTCACCGCCCGCGCCGTCGCGGGGGTGCCTGCGTCACTGGCCTGGCATCGCACGGCCCAGTGGCTCGGCAAGTGGGACTTCCCGGTCGACTCGCTGACGATCGCCGCCGACAAGGGCTGCCGGCCCACCGATGTGTTCCTCGACGACTCGCCGGGCAACTGCGATGCCCTGGTGGATGCCGGCCATGCCCGCCCGGTGCTGTGGTGTCACGCCCCGATCGCGGACCACCGGGCCGAACGGGTCTTTGACTGGCCCGAGTTCCTCGCCCTGGTGGAGGCCGAGTCCATCGCCTGCCCTCCGGGCCGGACACTCCCGGAGGGCTCCCGCCCGACCCCCGCCCACTGAACCTCACCGGCGGGTTCCGGGCTTGGGCAGCGGGCGCGGTCGGGGTACGGAGCGGGGCTTGGGCTGTCGGAAGCCCTGGCCGCGTCGGCCGCCGGCGTTGAGCTGGGTGAAGGCGTTGGTGTCGGTCTGGTGGGTGAAGTTGATTCGCATGGGGGCTCCTTGAGGTCACTGCTGACTGGGCGGTCGGCGCGAGGGCGGTAGTCCGGCCCTCGTGTGCTGTTCTCACCGGCGGGTTCCGGGCTTGGGCAGCGGGCGCGGACGGGGTACGGAGCGGGGCTTGGGCTGTCGGAAGCCCTGGCCGCGTCGGCCGCCGGCGTTGAGCTGGGTGAAGGCGTTGGTGTCGGCCTGGTGGGTGATGCGGATTCGCATGGGGCTCCTCGGGTTGTGTTCTGCGGTGCGTTGCGTGGGCGCTGCGAGGGCTGTGCGGTTCTCCTGCGCTGTTCTCACCGGCGGGTTCCGGGCTTGGGCAGCGGGCGCGGTCGGGGTACGGAGTGCGGCTTGGGCTGTCGGAAGCCCTGGCCGCGTCGGCCGCCGCCGTTGAACTGGGTGAAGGCGCTGGTGCCGGTCTCGTTGCTGGAACGGATTCGCATGGGTTCTCCTTGGCTTTTCGGTGACCACTTCGTTCGTGGTACTTTGAATGTAGTACTGCAGATGCAGTGGTGTCAACATCCCCCGGAGGATCCGATGCGTCAGAACCCCGCACGCCGCACCGCACTGCTCGACGCGGCCATCGAAGTTCTCGCCCGCGAGGGCTCGCGCGGCCTGACCCTGCGTGCTGTCGACGCCGAGGCCAAGGTGCCGATCGGCACCTGCTCCAACTACTTCGCGAACCGCGCCCGATTGCTGCGGCAGATCATGGAACGCACCAGCGAGCGCCTCACCCCGGATCCGTCCGCGCTGGCCACGACGATGCGGGCCGCGCCGTCGACTGACCTGGTGGCGCTCCTGCTCCGGCAGGTCCGCGAGCGCATGGACGCCGACCGCAGCTGCTATCTGGCGATGCTGGAACTGCGCCTGGAAGGCACCCGCCGCCCCGAACTCGGCGCCGAGCTCAACAAGATCTTCAGCGGGGTGGTCGAGGAGAACGTCCGCTTCCACCTGGACGCGGGCCTGCCCGGCGACCGCATCGACGTCGTCCTGCTCTACCTCACGCTGCACGGCATGAACCTCGACGACCTCACCGCGCCCGGCGTCCTCGCGGACTATGCGGACGCCGACCTCATCGGCGAACTGACCAGGCGCCTGCTGCCGGCCGCGGCCTGAGCGGCCGCGCGTCACCGCGATTCGCAAGGGGCCTTGTGCTTGTCCGGTCGAGGCCTTGATCAGACGTTCTCGGCCAGGACGCGTTCGTGCCGACAGGGGTGGTCCAGCACGGCCGATCCGTTTCTCAAGGGGATCTCAAGCGCCGCCCCGCAAGGTGTTCGCAGGAGCAGGCCTCGCCGAAGGGGCGGCCCCGGCGCCAACGGGCGAACCACCGAGAAGGGAACCCCTATGACTCCGACGATCGTCGCCACCGAGACCCACCGTCACGAGACAGGCTCGCTCGCTTACGAGAGTTCGGTCATTTCGGCTCGGTAGGTGCGGTCGGCGAGCAGGTGGCGGTGGGCTGGTGGCCGTTCTCCGCACGGTTGTTGAGGCACTTCGAACTTCGGTGCACCACGGACGTCATGACCTCGCGGTGGGCAGCTCCGTAAGAGCGGATCTTGTCGGTGACCAGCACCCCGGGCGCGTACTCGCAGCCCTTCACGAGGCGGCGCAGCCGGTTGGCGTAGCCCTGGCCGGACTTGGCGCACCACCTGCGCCCCCTCGCACGACGGCGCGGCGTCCACGAGCAGCCCCTCCCGGGACCCGGATGGCCGACACAGAAGATCACTTCACGAGGCTCAAGCAACGTGACAGTGCCCTCCCCATGCGACACACGTGCGACCTCAACACCGAAAGAGAGTGATCCGCAATGCATGCTGCAGGTGCTGCCGATTTCGTCGACGATCGGTCACTTGAGTGGGATTTGACGTTGGTTGGCGAATCGGTGCCGGCGGCTTTCGCGGCTCAGGTGTTGCGTTCGCCGGGTGCGGTGGCGGTGCGGTGTGCCGGGCGGGAGCTGTCGTACCGGGAGTTGGACGAACGGGCGAATCAACTCGCGCATCGACTCCTGGATCTGGGGGTGGGTCCGGAGGCGCCGGTGGCGGTGCTCATGGACCGCTCGGTGGACCTGGCCGTCGCCCTGCTCGCGGTGTTGAAGTCGGGGGCGTTTTATCTGCCGTTGCACAGTGGTTATCCGTTGGAGCGGATGCAGTGGATCGTGGACGAGACGTCCGCGTCGGTACTGCTGACCGACCGGGTGATGCGCGAGCGTGGTCTGCCCACTGGTGCTGCCCTGGTGGTGGTGGACGAGGATGTGCAGCTTGCCGGGCTGCCGGCCGGCGATCCAGGGGTGGAGAGCCGTCCGGAGCAACTCGCGTACGTGATGTACACGTCGGGTTCGACGGGTCGTCCCAAGGGTGTTGCGGTCACGCACCGCGACATCCTCGACCTGGTCGTGGACGGCATGTTCGGGGCGGGGGCGCATGAGCGGGTGCTGATGGTGGCTCCGTATGCGTTCGATCCCTCGACGTACGAACTGTGGGTGCCGCTGCTGCACGGCGGGCGCACCGTCATCACGCCGGACGGCGATCTGAGTGTGGCGGCGCTGGCGCGTCTCATCATCGAGGAGAGGATCACCGGGCTTCAGGTGACGGCGGGTCTGTTCCGGGTGATGGCGGAGGAGGATCCGGGCTGTTTCGCGGGCGTACGGGAGGTGATCACCGGTGGTGACGTGATCTCCCCGACCGCGGTGCGCCGGGTTCTTGAGCACTGCCCGGACACGGTGGTGCGCTGCGCCTACGGTCCGACCGAGACCACCCTGTTCGCGACCCAGGCCCCCTGGACCACGGCCGATTCGGTACCTGCGCCGGTGCCGGTCGGGCGTCCGTTGGACGGCATGCGCGCCTATGTTCTCGATGAGACCTTGTCGCTGGTTCCGGCAGGCGTGGACGGGGAGTTGTATCTGGCGGGTGCGGGGTTGGCCCGTGGCTACTTCGGGCGTGCGGATCTGACGGCGGAGCGGTTCGTGGCCGATCCCTTCGGGCCGGCCGGCAGCCGCATGTACCGCACCGGCGACCTGGCCCGCTCGTCCGAAAAGGGGCAGATCGAGTTCGTCGGCCGGGTCGACGACCAGGTGAAAATCCGCGGGTTCCGCATCGAACTCGGCGAGATCGAGGCGGTGTTGAGCTGCTTCCCGGGGGTGTCGCAGGTCGCGGTCATCGCCCGGGAGGACCAGCCCGGCGACAAACGCCTCGTGGCCTACGCGGTCGCCGAAACCGGACGCAGCGTGGACACCGAGGCCCTGGGTGCGCACGCGGCGGGTCTGCTGCCGGAGTACATGGTCCCCACCGCGTTCATGGTCCTCGACCAGCTCCCGCTGACCACCAACGGCAAACTGGACCGACGGGCCCTGCCCGCCCCGGACATGTCGAGGACAGCCGGAGCCGGACGCGGTCCGCGAACACCGCGGGAAGAGATCCTGTGCGGGCTGTTCGCCGAGGTCCTGAACGTGCCCAAGGTCGGAATCGACAACAACTTCTTCGAGTTGGGCGGCCACTCCCTGCTGGCCACCCGCCTGATCAGCCGGATCCGGACGATCCTGGGCGTGAAGCTCTCGATTCACCGCCTGCTCAAAACTCCCACCGTGGCCGCTCTGTCGAACCTGGGTCAGGCGGACAGCGGGGAGCAGGACAGCGCACTGGAGTCCGTGCTCAGCCTGCGACCGGCCGGCGTCCGTTCGCCTCTGTTCTGCGTGCACCCCGGAGGCGGCATGGCCTGGTGCTACGCCGGGCTGCTGCGCTACGTCCCCAAGGGGCACCCGGTGTACGGGCTCCAGGCCCGTGGCCTGGCCGCGGACGTGCCGCTCCCCGCCGATCTGGATGAAATGGTCGAGGACTACCTGAATGAGATCCGGGCGATCCAGCCGTCGGGCCCGTACGCCCTCCTGGGCTGGTCCTTCGGCGGCAAGGTCGCCCACAACCTGGCGGCCCGCCTCCAGCAGCAGGGCGAGGAGGTGTCCCTGCTGGCTGTGGTCGATGCCGGTACCGGAGGGCATGCCAGCGAGGACAGCACGCGCAGCCGGCGTGATCTCCTGGAGCTCGCGTTCGACGGGATCGGGGCCTTCTACGCCGAGCCGGGCGACGACCCGATCGAGATGCCACGGATCCTCGAAATTCTCAAGTCCCATGGCGGAACGCTGGCCAGCCTTGAGGAACGCACCGTTGCCGCTCTCATCGACATCACGGCGAACAACCTCAGGATCAGCCGAGCGACAGCCCCCGAGAAGTTCGACGGCGACATGCTCTTCTTCGAAGCGGCCGGGCGGGACGGTGCGTCCACCGGACTTGCGGACGTCTGGGAACCGTATGTGAACGGTCGGATCGAAAGGCACGCGACCCCGTTCGAGCACATGCAGATGATGAGTGCGGATGCGCTCGCGGATATTGCTCCGGTTCTGGCTCAAGCGCTGAAGAAACAGGTCTGAAGAAGCAGGCCTGAAGAAGCAGCGTTGAAGAAGCAGTCCTGATGATGAAGCAGGCGAGGAGCCAATGATGTCCGACAAACCGACGTCCAATAGGTCGAGGCTGCACCGAGGGCGGGTGCTGCGCGTCGAGTGGGTGGCCCCGCACATGGCCAGGGTCGTGCTGGGCGGTGCGGGCCTGCGGGAATTCACCGCCGGACAGCACACCGATCACTACATCAAGTTGATCTTCCCTCTGGAGGATGTCCGGTACCCCGAGCCTTTCGACATCGCGGCCATTCGCCGGGACTTCCCCCGGGATCAGTGGCCCAGGACCCGTACGTACACGGTCCGTCGGTGGGACCCGGTTGCGGTCGAACTGTCCGTGGACTTCGTCTGTCACGGTGAAAGCGGTCTGGCCGGCCCCTGGGCCGCGAAGGTCAAGCCCGGGGAAGAGATCTACTTCAGCGGTCCCGGCGGCGGCTACTCGCCCGCGGCGGAGGCCGATTGGCATCTGCTCGTCGGAGACGAGAGCGCCTTGCCCGCGATCGGGGCTGCCCTGGAGGCAATGCCGCCAGGAGCGATCGCCAAAGCGTTCGTCGAGGTCTCCGGCCCGGAAGAGGAGCAGGAGATCAAGACACCGGCCGATGCCGAGATCATCTGGCTGCACCGCGGAGAGCGTCAGATCGGCGACTCGCTCCAAGCGGCCGTCTCCGCCTTGGACTTCCCGACCGGAACGGTCCATGCCTTTGTCCATGGTGAGGCGCACTTCGTGAAAGCGATTCGGCATCACTTTCGGCTGGAACGCGGCCTGACACGCGATCAGCTGTCCATCTCCGGCTACTGGCGACGCGGGGCGGACGAAGACGGCTGGCAGTCCTCGAAGTCCGAGTGGAACCGTGACACGGAGGACGCGCCGGCGGCGTAGCTCTCGGCCTTTTCCAGATCTCGACACCGAAAGAGAGTAATTGGCAATGCGTGCTGCAGATGGTGAAGTGCAGGCTCATCATGCTGATATCCCACCCCTCCACCTGCTGAAGGCGGAGGAGCTTCCCGTCTCAAGAGGCGCCCTCACCGGCACGATGAACCAGCGCACCGCGGACGCGTTGCGGACCGTCATCGACATCACGCCACAGGACTCCGACCGACGCGCACTGTCCGCAGTCGATGCCGCCCTGGCCTGCCTGGCCGCACCGGCCGCTGCCACCAAGTACACCGACGCGGAGCGAAAGACCCTGCCGGAGGACCTCTACGAGGAACACGATCTGTTCTTCGGCGCGATCAGGGTCACCGGGAATTCGGTGGAGACGTTCACCTGCACGATGCTCGAAGCCCTCCGCAGCCAGCTCAACGACGCGCTGTCAGCCGGGATAAGTCTCAGCAGCGGTGAACGAGCCCAATTGCGTGAGGCGTTCTGGACCACATTCCACATGCTGTGGCGCATCGGAGTGGCCGGCACACCGTTCGAGTACGCAGCTCGCGCTCAGGTGCAGGGCACGGACATGGGGGCCGTCCACGCGAAGGGCGATCCCCTGATCCGCTGGCGTCTCGGTCATCAAGTGTTCTTCGCGCTCATCCAGGCGCTGATCGTGTCGGTCGGCTGCCTTGAGGATTGCCTCAAGGACGATCCGGAAGACATCGACAGCGCTTGCCGGCTGCTTGAGGACGCCACGGTACTGATGATCGGGTCCGGGGCGTCGCTGCGGTACGCCGGAGACTTCACGCGCACGCATTACACGGACGCGGTACGGCCTGCGATGCTGCCACCGCATATCAATGCCAAGTTCAGCGGTCTCCAGTTGCGCGATCACCGGATACTGCTCAATTTGTTCCATCGGGTCAAGCCGCTGGTCGCGTCGCCCGCTCCGGCCGTCGGCAAGTCCTACAAGGTGCTGCTCGAGGCGATGTCGACAGCCTACGACGCGCACATATTCGTCTGCTCGAGGTTCGGCGGCGATCGCGAATCGAGTCTCCGCGCGCCCGGCTCCAGGGTTCCCGCAGTGGAGATTCTCCAGAGATTCCGCGATCGGCGACTCGGCGCCGCCACGCCGGACGGACCCGACGAGTAGTTCGGTGATCCTCGACCGGCTCTTCGAAGCCGATTTCCTGAATGCTTTCCATTTTCCGCGCCGATCCATGCTGCCGGGGCCCCGCACTTCCGACTAGCTGCGAATTCGTGCGACCTCAACACCGAAAGAGAGTGATTGGCGATGCGTGCTGCACATGCTGGTGATCTTGCCGACGGTCGGTCAGTTGAGCCGAGTTTGGCGTTGGTCGGCGAATCGGTGCAGGCGGCTTTCGCGGCTCAGGTGTTGCGTTCGCCGGGTGCGGTGGCGGTGCGGTGTGCCGGGCGGGAGTTGACGTACCGGGAGTTGGACGAGCGGGCGAATCAACTCGCCCACCGGTTGGTGGATTTGGGGGTGGGTCCGGAGACGCCGGTCGCGGTGCTGATGGACCGATCGGTGGACCTGGTGGTCGCCCTGCTGGCGGCGCTCAAGGCGGGCGCGTTCTACCTGCCGCTGCACAGTGCTCATCCGCTGGAGCGGTTGCAGTGGATCGTGGACGAGACGTCCGCGCCGGTACTGCTGACCGACCGGGCGATGCGCGGCCGTGGTCTGCCTGTTGCTCCTGTGGTTGTGGTGGTGGACGACGAGGAGGAGTCGGCCGGGTTCCCGGTCGGTGATCCGGGTGTGGAGAGCAGGCCCGAGCAGCTGGCGTACGTGATGTACACGTCGGGCTCGACGGGTCGTCCCAAGGGGGTGGCGGTCACCCACCGAGACGTCCTCGACCTGGTCGTGGACGGCATCTTCGAGCCGGGCGTGCACGAGCGGGTCCTGATGGTCATTCCGTACGCGTTCGATCCCTCGATCTACGGCTTGTGGGTCCCGCTGCTGCACGGCGGGCGCACCGTCATCACGCCGGACGGCGATCTGAGCGTGGCGGCGCTGGCCCGGCTGATCGCTGAGGAGGAGATCACCGCCCTGGACGTCTCCGCCGGTCTGTTCCAGGTGATGGCGGAGGAGGATCCGGCCTGCTTCGCGGGTGCGCGCGAGGTGATCACCGGCGGTGATGTGGTCTCCCCGACCGCGGTGCGCCGGGTCCTGGAGCACTGCCCGGACATCGTCGTGCGCAGCGCGTACGGCCCCACCGAGACCACGTTGTACGCAACGACGCGTCCGTGGACCAGCGGGAGCGAGCTGCCGGCGCCGCTGCCGATCGGGCGCCCGCTGGACGGCATGCGGGCCTACGTTCTCGATGAGGCGCTGTCGCTGGTCCCGGCGGGAGTGGACGGAGAGCTCTACCTGGCGGGCGCGGGGCTGGCCCGGGGCTACTACGGTCGGGCGGACCTGACGGCGGAGCGGTTCGTGGCCGATCCCTTCGGGCCGGCCGGCAGCCGCATGTACCGCACCGGCGACCTGGCCCGCTCGTCCGACGAAGGTGTGCTGGAGTTCTTGGGCCGGGCCGACGACCAGGTGAAACTCCGCGGGTTCCGCATCGAACTCGGCGAGATCGAGGCGGTGTTGGGCCGTGCCCCGGGGGTTTCGCAGGTCTCGGTCATAGCCCGGGAGGACCGGCCCGGCGACAAACGTCTGGTGGGCTACGTGGTCGCCGAGCCGGGCCACAGCGACGTGGTGGATACAGAGACCCTGCGCGCGCAGGTGGCAGGCCGGCTGCCGGAGTACATGGTGCCCTCGGCGTTCGTGGTGCTCGACCGGCTCCCGCTGACCACCAACGGCAAACTGGACCGACGGGCCCTGCCCGCCCCCGACCTGCCGGCGACGGCCGGGACCGGACGCGGTCCCCGCACCCCGCAGGAGGAGATCCTGTGCAGCCTGTTCGCCGAGGTCCTGCGCGTGCCCGCAGTCGGCATCGACGACAACTTCTTCGTACTCGGCGGCCACTCCCTCTTCGCCACCCGCCTGGCCGGCCGCATCCGTTCGGTCCTGAACGTGGAACTCCCGGTACGCACCCTCTTCGAAGCCCCCACCATCGCCACCCTCGTCGACCGGATCGCGGAAGCAGGGACGGCCAGGCCCGCGCTGACCAAGAGGCCACGCCCCGAGCGGATCCCGCTGTCACCGGCACAGAACCGGCTGTGGTTCCTCGACAAACTCGAAGAGACGACTGCCACCTACAACCTCCCCCTCGCCGTGCGCCTTTCCGGGCAGCTGGACAGGTCCGCGCTGCGGGCCGCACTCGAGGATGTGGTGGACCGGCACGAGAGCCTGCGGACCGTCTTCCCCGAGGACGCCCAGGGCGTGCCGTTCCAGCAGATCCTGCCGGCGGCTCGGGCGATGCGGGACTTCGAGGTGGTGGAGACCGACGAGGCCGCCTTGCCCACGGCGATCTCGGCCCTTGTCAGGGAGCGTTTCCAACTGGCGGTGAACCCGCCGGTACGGTTCCGTCTGTTCGCCCTGTCGGAGACCGAACACGTCCTGTTGCTGCTGACGCATCACATCGCATCCGACGGATGGTCGGTGGCTCCGATGACCCGCGACATCAGCCTTGCCTATGCGGCACGGTGTGCGGGGGAGGAGCCGTCGTGGTCGGCGTTGCCGGTGCAGTACGCGGACTACACGCTGTGGCAGTACGAGCTCCTCGGTGCGGAAGAAGATCCCCAGTCCCTGGTCAGTGAACAACTGGCCTTCTGGACGCAGGCGTTGGAAGGAATCCCGGACCGGCTCGAACTGCCCTTGGACCGTCCCCGGCCGAACGTGCCCAGCCACCGCGGCGACACGGCCTCCTTCGAGCTGGACGCAGAGCTGCACCGACGCCTGATCAGCCTGGGCCGTACCCACCAGGCCAGTCTGTTCATGGTGATGCAGGCCGCCTTCGCCGCGCTGCTCTCGCGGCTGGGCGCGGGGAACGACATCCCGGTGGGTACGCCCATTGCCAACCGGACCGATGAGGCGATGGGCGACCTGGTCGGATTCTTCGTGAACACCTTGGTGATCCGGACCGACACCACCGGCGATCCCTCCTTCCAGCAATTGCTGGCCCGGGTGCGAGAGGTGTCCCTGGAGGCTTTCGCGCACCAGGATGTCCCCTTCGAGCTCCTGGTGAACGAACTCAACCCGGTGCGCTCCACCGCCCAGCACCCCCTCTTCCAGGTAGTGCTGGCCATGCAGAACAACACGTCCGTCGATTTGGACCTTCCGGGCCTGACCGCGGACGCGAGTCTGAGCGACACCGAGGTCGCCAAGTTCGATCTCACACTTGAACTCTTCGAGCAGCACGCGGACGGCGACGCCCCCGACGGGATCAGCGGACGGTTGGGCTATGCCCTCGATCTGTTCACCGCGGAAACCGCACAGCGGATCGCGGCTTGTTTCAAGAGGCTGCTCGCCGCGGTCGCGGTGGACCCGGACCTCTCGCTGAGCCGCATCGACATCCTCTCCCCGGAGGAACATCACCAGCTCGTCATCGAGCGCAACGACACGACGGCGCCCTACGCCGACAACACCACCCTGCACCAGAGGGTCCAGGAGCAGGCGGCCCGAACGCCGGACGCGCCGGCGGTGCTGCGCGGCGCGGAGGAGCTGACCTACAGCGAGCTCAACGCACGGGCGAATAAGCTCGCCCACCACCTGATCGCCCGCGGAGTGCGCCCGGAGCAACTGGTTCCGATCTGTGTCGAACGGGGATTTGACGCGGTGGTCGCCGTCCTGGGCGTCCTGAAGGCGGGCGCTGTCTATGTGCCGCTCAACCATGAATACCCGGTACATCAACTGGAGTTCATGGTGGCGGACACCAGTGCTCCGCTGGTCATCACCCACGCCCGCCTCCAGGACCGACTGGGGGACACATCCGCCGAGCCGGTGCTGATGGACCAGGACTGGCCCGAGATCGCCACCCGGCCGGACACGGACCCCGGTGTGCCGGTCGGCCCCGAGAGTCTCGCCCACGTGATCTTCACCTCGGGCTCCACCGGCACCCCCAAGGGCGTCATGATCGAGCACCGCTCGATCTGCCGGTTCGTCGACAGCGACCTCTTCGCCGGCCTCGGGCCCGGCGACGTCATGGCCCAGCCCTCCAACTTCTCCTGGGACGCCTTCACCTTCGAATGCTGGCCCGCGCTGACGTCCGGAGCCGCCCTGGCGGTCATGGACAAGGAGGTTCTCCTCGACGCCGCCACGCTCAAGGCCGCTCTGCGTCGCCGCAAGGTGACCATGATGTGGCTGACCGCCCCCCTCCTGCGCCAGCACCTGCAGGACTGCCCCGACCTCCTCGCCGGAGTGAAGTCCGTCTTCTACGGCGGTGAAGCGATCGACCGGCCGGTGGTGGACGAGCTGGTGGACGGGCCGTGGGCGCCCGAACGGATCATCCACGGATACGGGCCCTGCGAGGCGACGGTCTTGACCACGAGCTACCGGGTGGACCGGAACATCCCCCGGAGCGCGCAGATCCCCATCGGCCGGCCGGTGGCAAACACCGAGGTGTTTGTCATGGACGAGAACGGTGTTCTCGTGCCCCCGGGCGTTCCTGGCGAACTGTGGGTGGGCGGCCCTGGACTGGCCCGGGGCTACTGGAACCGCCCGGAGCTCACCGCGGAGCGGTTCATCAAGCACCCGTTCTCGGACGACCCCCAGGCACGGGTGTACCGCACCGGTGATGTGGTGCGGTGGCGGGGGGATGGCGAGCTCGAGTTCGTGGGCCGGGTCGACGACCAGGTGAAGATCCGCGGGCTGCGCATCGAACTGGGCGGGATCGAGGCGGTGTTGGGTCGTCACCCAGCCGTGTCGCAGGTGGTGGTCGTGGTGCGCGAGGACCAGCCGGGTGACAAGCGGTTGGTGGCCTATGTGGCCGCTGGAGCCGGGAGCGAGGAGGGGGCGGACGCGGACGCCTTGCGTGCCCATGTGGGCGGGCTGCTGCCGGAGTTCATGATTCCGTCCGCCTTCGTCATCCTTGACCGCCTGCCATTGACCACGAACGGCAAGCTGGACCGGAGGTCTCTGCCGGCGCCGGTGTACGAGGTGACGACAGTGGGCGGGCGGGGTCCGCGGACTGTCCAGGAGGAAATCCTGTGCGGGCTGTTCGCCGAGATTCTGGGCGTGCCGGCGGTCGGCATCGATGACAACTTCTTCGAGCTCGGCGGCCACTCCCTGCTCGCCACCCGCCTGGCCGGCCGCATCCGTTCGGTCCTGGGCGCCGAACTCGTGGTGCGCAACGTGTTCGAGGCCCCCACCGTCGCCGCCCTCGCCGACCGGGTCGCGGAAGCAGGGGCGGCCAGGCCCGCGCTGACCGCGATGGCACGCCCGGAGCGGATCCCGCTGTCACCGGCACAGAACCGGCTGTGGTTCCACGACAAGCTCGAAGAGGCGAGCACCACCTACAACGTTCCGGCGGCGTTCCGGATCGTCGGGAAGCTCGACGCCGATGCGCTCGAACAGGCATTGAGCGATGTGGTGGCACGGCACGAGAGCCTGCGGACCGTGTTCCAGGAGGTGGGCGGGAACCCGGCCCAGGTGGTCCTGGACAAGGATGCCGCCGTCGTGAAGCTGCATCGGGTCAGCTGTGATGCGGACGAGTTGGACGCGGTGCTGCGGGATGCCGGTCAGTATGTGTTCGACCTGTCGGCCGAGTTCCCGCTGCGGGCGACGTTGTTCACCGTCGAACCCGAAGAGCAGGTACTGCTGCTGCTCATGCACCACATCGCAAGTGATGGTGCCTCGATGGGGCCGCTGGGGCGTGACCTGGAGATCGCCTTCCGGGCCCGACTCCAGGGGAGCGAGCCGTCGTGGCCGGCGTTGCCGGTGCAGTACGCGGACTACACGCTGTGGCAGTACGAGCTCCTCGGCCCGGAAGAAGACCCGCACTCCCTGGTGAGTGAACAACTGGCCTTCTGGACACAAGCGTTGGAAGGCATCCCGGACCAGCTCGAGCTGCCCTTCGACCGCCCCCGGCCGAAGGTGGCCAGCTACCGTGGCGACTCGGTCTTCTTCGAGCTGGACGCAGATGTGCACCGCGGGATGGCCGAACTGGCCCGTTCGACGGGCGCCACCACGTTCATGGTGGCGCAGGCGGCACTGGCGGTGGCCCTGACGAAGATGGGCGCCGGGACGGACATCCCGATCGGCACCCCGGTCGCAGGACGCGCCGACGAAGCACTGGACGACCTCGTCGGCTTCTTCATCAACTCCCTGGTCCTGCGGACGGACACATCGGGGAATCCGACGTTCCTGGAACTCCTTGAGCAGGTCCGGGAGACCGACCTGGCCGCGTACTCCCACCAGGACGTGCCGTTCGAGCGGCTGGTCGAGGCGGTCAACCCCCAGCGCTCACTGGCCCGCCACCCACTGTTCCAGGTCCTGCTCAATGTCCAGACCGGCGAGGGCAACGCCCTGGAGCTGCCCGGCCTGACGGTCCAGGAGATCGTGGGGGAACAGCAGACGGCGAAATTCGACCTGTCCCTGAACTTCCTCATGAAGTACACCGATCAAGGTCTTCCTGGGCCGGTGCGCGCGTATGTCACGTACGCGGCGGAGCTGTTCGACCGGGAGACCGTGGAGCGTCTGTTCACCCGCCTCGTCCGCGTCCTGGAATCTGCCGTTGCTGATCCGGCACTGACGATCAGTCAAATCGACGTGATCGATACGCACGAGCGCGTGCAGTTGTTGGAGTCGTGGGCCGGCGCGGAGCCCGGCGAGCAGCTAGAGGCCGGTTCGGTGCCGGCGGCTTTTGCGGCTCAGGTGTTGCGTTCGCCGGGTGCGGTGGCGGTGCGGTGTGCCGGGCGGGAGCTGTCGTACCGGGAGTTGGATGAGCGGGCGAATCAACTGGCGCACCGGCTGCTGGATTTGGGGGTGGGTCCGGAGGCGCCGGTTGCGGTGCTGATGGAACGTTCGGTGGACCTGGCCGTCGCCCTGCTCGCAGTGCTCAAGGCCGGGGCGTTCTACCTGCCGCTGCACAGTGGTTATCCGTTGGAGCGCATGCAGTCGATCGTGGATGAGACGTCCGCGCCGGTATTGCTGACCGACCGGGCCATGCGTGACCGTGGAGTGCCCGGTGCGCCTGTCCTGGTGGTGGTGGACGAGGACGTGCAGCTGGCCGGACTGCCCGTCGGAGACCCGGGGGTGGAGAGCAGGCCTGATCAGCTGGCGTACGTGATGTACACGTCGGGTTCTACCGGGCGTCCCAAGGGTGTTGCGGTCACCCACCAAGACATCCTCGACCTGGTCGTGGACGGCATGTTCGGGGCGGGCGCGCATGAGCGGGTGCTGCTGCTGGCCTCGTACGCCTTCGACCCCTCGACGTACGCCTTCTGGGTCCCGCTGCTGCACGGCGGACGCACCGTCATCACACCGGAAGGCGAGCTGGGCGTCGCCGAACTGGCGCGTCTCATCATCGAGGAGGAGATCACCGGCCTGGACATCACCGCGGGTCTGTTCCGGGTGATGGCCGAGGAGGATCCGGGCTGTTTCGCGAACGTACGAGAGGTGATCACCGGCGGTGACGTGATCTCCCCGACCGCGGTACGCCGGGTTCTTGAGCACTGCCCGGACACGGTGGTGCGCTGCGCCTACGGCCCGACCGAGACCACCCTGTTCGCGACCCAGGCCCGCTGGACCACCGCCGATTCGGTGCCCGCGCCGATACCCGTCGGGCGTCCGTTGGACGGCATGCGCGCCTATGTTCTCGATGAGAACTTGTCGCTGGTTCCGGCAGGCGTGGACGGGGAGTTGTATCTGGCGGGTGCGGGGTTGGCGCGGGGGTATTTCGGGCGTGCGGATCTGACGGCGGAGCGGTTCGTGGCCGATCCGTTCGGACCGGCCGGCAGCCGTATGTATCGGACCGGCGACCTGGCCCGCTGGTCCGAAAAGGGGCTGCTGGAGTTCGTCGGCCGAGCCGACAGCCAGGTGAAGATCCGCGGCTTCCGTATCGAACTCGGCGAAGTCGAAGCGGTGTTGAGCCGCTTCCCGGGGCTCGCCCAGGTCGCGGTCATGGCCCGCGAGGACCAGCCCGGCGACAAACGCCTCGTGGCCTACACGGTCGCCGAAACCGGACACAGCGTGGACACCGAAGCCCTGCGCGAGCACGCGGCCGGCCTGCTGCCGGAGTACATGGTCCCCACCGCGTTCATGGTCCTCGACCAGCTCCCGCTGACCACCAACAACAAGGTCGACCACCGCGCCCTCCCCGCCCCCGACCTGCCGGCGACGGCCGGTACCGGGCGCGGCCCGCGGAACCCGCAGGAGGAGATCCTGTGCGGCCTGTTCGCCGAGGTCCTGAACGTGCCCACGGTCGGCATCGACGACAACTTCTTCGTGCTCGGCGGCCACTCCACCCTCGCCATCCGCCTGGCCAGCCGCATCCGCTCGACCCTGAACGTCGAACTTCCGGTACGCACCCTCTTCGAGGCCCCCACCGTCGCCACCCTCACCGCCCAGATCGCGGAGGCGGATTCAGCCAGGTCCCCGTTGACCGCGACGGAGCGTCCGCCCCGGATCCCGCTGTCGCCGGCGCAGAACCGGCTCTGGTTCCTGAACAAGCTGGAGGGTGCGAATGCCACGTACAACGTCCCGGTGGCATTCCGGATCACCGGAGACCTGGACGCGGGTGTCCTCGCACAGGCACTGAAGGATGTGGTGGTACGCCACGAGAGCCTGCGGACGGTCTTCCAGGAGATCGACGGCAGCTCGGTCCAAGTCGTGTTGGGGATCGACACCGTCGACGTAGAACTGCACCGAGTCACCTGCTCCGCAAGCGAGTTGCACACAGTGCTGCGCGACGCGGGACAGTACGCGTTCGACCTGGCCACCGAGCTCCCGCTCCGGCCGACGCTGTTCACCGTCGGCTCCGACGAGCACGTCCTGCTGCTGCTCGTGCATCACATCGCGAGCGACGGCACCTCGATGGGGCCGCTCGGACGCGACGTGGAGACCGCGTTCCGCGCCCGGCTCCAGGGCCAGGCACCGGCGTGGTCCGCACTCCCGGTGCAGTACGCCGACTACACCCTGTGGCTGCACGAGCTCCTCGGTACGGAGGACGACCCCGGTTCTGTGGTGAGCAGGCAGCTGGAGTTCTGGACCAACACCCTGGACGGCATCCCCGACCAGCTCGAGCTGCCCTTCGACCGCCCCCGGCCGAAGGTGACCGACTATCGCGGTGACACCGTTCCGATCAGGTTCGACGCCGAGTTGCACGGTGCGCTGGTCGGTCTGGCCCAGGAGACGAACACCACGTTGTTCATGGTGCTCCAGGCCGCTCTTGCCACGTTGCTGAGCCGGCTGGGTGCGGGCTCGGACATTCCGCTGGGAACTCCGGTCGCGGGACGTACCGACGAGGCACTGGACGACCTGGTCGGTTTCTTCGTCAATACCCTGGTCCTGCGGAACGACACGTCGGGCGACCCGACGTTCCGGGAACTGCTCGCCCGGACCCGGGAGACCGACCTTGCCGCGTACTCCCACCAGGACGTACCGTTCGAACGCCTCGTGGAGGCCATCAACCCCCAGCGATCTCTGGTCCGCCACCCCCTGTTCCAGGTCATTTTCGGCCTGGACGCCACCGGAGGCAGTGCGCTGAACCTGCCCGGCCTGACGGTGGCTCAGGAGCCGGTCGCGTTCGAGTACAGCAGGTTCGACCTGGCCTTCAACTTCACCGAGCAGTACGGGGCCGACACCGGTCCGGCCGGGATCGACGGCCTGCTGCACTACAGCACGGACCTGTTCGACCAGGCGAGCGTCGAAGCCATCGTGGCCCGGATGGTGCGCGTGGTGGAAGCGGCGGTCGCGGATCCGGACCGGTCGCTCGGCCAGGTCGAGATCCTGTCCGCGCAGGAGCAGCGGCAGATCCTGGAGGAGTGGAACGACACCGAGGCCGAGCTGACCGACACGACTCTTCCCACGCTCTTCCAGTCGCAGGCCGCCCTGACACCACAGCGCCCGGCAGTCCTGGCCTCGGACACCGACCTGAGCTACCGCGAGCTGAACGAGCGGGCCAACCGCCTGGCCCACCACCTGATCGCGCACGGAGCCGGCCCCGAACAGTTCGTCGCTCTCGCTCTGCCGCGTACGGCGCAGACCATGGTGGCGCTGCTCGCCGTGCTCAAGGCGGGAGCTGCCTATATGCCTCTCGACCCCGCGTATCCGGCGGACCGGATCGCCTACCTGCTGCAGGATGCCGATCCGGCGCTCGTTCTCACCGTCGAGGAGACCGAGCGGATGTTCCCGGACGACTCCCGGACTCCTCGCCTGGTCCTGGACTCTCCCGAGGTGGTCGCCGCCCTGGAGACCCGGCCCGCCACCGACCCGACCGACCGGGACCGGATCAGCGTCCTGCAACCGCTGCACCCGGCGTACGTCATCTACACCTCGGGCTCCACCGGCCGCCCCAAGGGCGTCGTCGTCACCCATGCCAACGTGGCGAACCTGGTCGCCTGGGCCCGTGCCGAGTTCGGTGAACAGCCCCTGGCCCACGTCCTGTTCACCACGTCGCTCAACTTCGACGTCTCCGTGTTCGAGATGTTCGGACCGTTGCTGACCGGCGGTCGCATCGAGGTACTGCGCGATCTGCTGGCCCTCGCCGACCGGAACGCCGATGACCGTTCGCCGGTGCTGGTGAGTGGGGTGCCGTCCGCGCTCGCCCGGATCGTGTCCCAGAGCGACGTGCGCACCACGGCGGAAACCGTGGTGTTCTGCGGCGAGGCCCTGACCGCCCAGGCCGCCACCGAGGTCAAGGCCGAACTCCGAGCCGGCCGCGTCTGCAACGTCTACGGCCCGACCGAGGCAACGGTGTACGCCACGATCTGGTCCACGGACGGCCCCCTCACGGGAACGCCGTCGATCGGCCGCCCGCTGCACAACACGCAGACCTACATCCTGGACGGCAATCTGCAGCCGGTTCCGGCAGGGGTCGCCGGGGAGCTGTACATCGCGGGTGCGGGGTTGGCCCGGGGGTACTACAAGCGTCCGGATCTGACGGCGGAGCGGTTCGTGGCCGATCCCTTCGGTCCGGCCGGCAGCCGCATGTACCGCACCGGCGACCTCGCCCGCTGGTCCGACAAGGGGCAGCTCGAGTTCGTCGGCCGGGTCGACGACCAGGTGAAGATCCGAGGGTTCCGCATCGAACTGGGCGAGATCGAGGCGGTGTTGGGCCGCTTCCCGGGGGTGTCGCAGGTCTCGGTCATAGCCCGGGAGGACCAGCCCGGCGACAAACGCCTCGTGGGCTACGTGGTCGCCAAGGCCGGGAACGGCACCGTGGACACCGAGGCCCTGCGCGAGCACGTGGCCGGACTGCTGCCGGAGTACATGGTTCCGTCCGCGTTCGTGATGCTCGACCGGCTCCCGCAGACCGCCAACGGCAAGCTGGACCGGCGGGCTCTGCCGGCACCCGTGTTCGAAGCGGACGCGGCCGGGCGCGGTCCGCGGACCCCGCGGGAGGAAATCCTGTGCGGCCTGTTCGCGGAAATCCTGGGCGTGCCCACGGTCGGCATCGACGACAACTTCTTCGAGTTGGGCGGCCACTCCCTCCTGGCAGTGCAGCTGATCAACCGCATTCGGGACGTCCTTGGCGACGAACTCGCCATTCGAGCCCTCTTCGCCGCGCCCACCGTTGCCACGCTCACTGACGAGCTGGGCCGGTCCTCGACCGGGGAGGGGTTCGACGTGCTCCTGCCCATCAAGGACAACGGCGGCGGCTCGGCCGTCTTCTGCGTCCACCCCGTGAGCGGAATCGGCTGGTGCTATGCGCCATTGGCCGGCATCGCCTCCTCGGAACACTCCGTTTACGCCCTCCAGGCGCGAGGTCTGGACGGCAAGGACGCGCTCCCGGATTCTCTCCGGGAAATGGCAGCCGACTACGTCCGGCAGATCCGTGCCGTACAGGAATCGGGCCCGTACCACCTGATGGGCTGGTCCTTCGGCGGCGTCGTCGCCCATGAGATGGCCGTCCAACTACGGGCACAGGGCGAGCAGGTCGAGACCCTGGCACTGCTCGACGCCTACCCCGCGCACGAGACAGAGACGCCGCTCCCGGTCACCGAGGACGAGGTGGCGGCGGGACTCGCCGAATTCTTCGGCGTGCGGGCCGCGGACGGCGAGGAGCCACTCACGATGACGGGAATCGTGGCAGCACTGCGCCGCGACCGCAGCCTGTTCACCGAGCTCGCCGAGCGGCATCTCGCAGAAATCGCCGCGATATACAGGAACAACCACCGGATCATGACGGAACACGTTCCCGGAGAATTCGACGGGGATGTCCAGTTCTACGAGGCGGGCCACGGAAGGCCCGCCGAAGTGGACACCGCGACCGAGTGGAACGCGCACGTATCAGGACGCCTCGAAGTCACCCAGATCGCCTGCAGTCATGCGGAAATGGCTCGACCGGAATCGCTGACCGCAATATGGCCGGGCATCGCCAGGACGGGGGAACTGTAATGACTGAACTCGCCTTTGACCCGCCGCCCGTCTCTCAAATGTCGCATCTCTTCTTGATGCTTGCCCTGATCATCGTCTGCGGCCATGTCGCGGGCCGCCGATGCCGGCGGCTGGGACAGCCCCCGGTGATCGGTGAGATCCTGACCGGCATCGCGCTGGGCCCCTCACTGCTCGGAGCCGTCTGGCCCTCAGGGCAGCAGTGGCTCTTTCCCGCGGACCTACTGCCTGTGATCAACGCACTGGCCCAGGTGGGCCTGGTCTTCTTCATGTTCCTGATCGGGTACGAGCTGAACGTGGAGCACGTCCGCAGTCGCGGCAAAGTCGCGGCGTTGGTCAGCAACGTAAGCGTGGCTGTGCCGATGATCGGCGGGTTTCTCCTCGCCTTCGTGATGTACGGGCGGTTCGCCGACCGCGGTATCGGATTCCCGGCGTTCGCGCTGTTCATCGCCGTGTCCATGAGCGTCACCGCGTTCCCGGTCCTCGCCCGGATCCTCACGGACCGGAAGATCGACCGCACCCCTGTAGGTGCACTCGCCCTCACGTGCGCAGCCGTCGACGACATCACCGCCTGGTGTCTGCTTGCCCTGGCGACAGCGCTGGGACGGGGCACCTCCTGGACCTCGGTGCTCACCACTGCCGCCCTGACCGCCGTGTTCATCTCCGTGATGATGTACGGACTGCGGCCCTTGCTGGCCCGGCTGGCCGAGCGTCACGCGGATCGGCTGGGCGATCGAACAGCACTCCTGCTCGTGCTCCTCGCAGGGATCTTGCTGGCATCGTTCGCCACCGACTGGATCGGCATCCACCCGATCTTCGGGGCGTTCCTGTTCGGCGTCATCGTTCCGCGCGGTGCGGTGCAGACTGCAGCCGTGGAACAGGTGCGAGGCGTCACCGTGGTGCTTCTGCTGCCGTTGTTCTTCGCCTACTCCGGATTGCACACCGACTTCCGGCTGATCGGCGCGGACCCCGCCCTGTGGGGCTGGTGCGCCCTCATCATCGCCGTCGCGACCGTCACCAAATGGGCGGGGAGCACCGGTGCGGCCCGACTGACCGGCCTTGGCTGGCAGGAGTCGCTCTCACTCGGCGCCCTGATGAACTGCCGGGGGCTGACCGAGCTCGTGGTGCTCGGCGTAGGACTGGAACTCAAGATCATCACTCCCACCGTGTTCGCGATGCTGGTGGTGATGACGCTGGTGACCACGGTGCTGACGGCACCCGCACTCACCCTGATCGACCGCTTTGCCGCCCAGCAGCAACCAACTCCCGTAAAGCGACGAGAAGTCGAAGTCGCAGCCAAATGACCGCGCTGCCCTCACGCCTTCCCACCCTGCACGAGCACGTCGAGCAGACATGCGTGGCCAGAGAGAGCGAGACATGACACCCGAGATAGAGCAGATCTTCCAGGACGTGAAGGACCGGCACGGAGCCGGCTCCCTCACACGCGTCGAGGAGATGGTGTACGCCAAGCGGCAGGAGCGCCATCCGCTGCAGAAGGACGCCAAGTGGATCATGCCCGGGATCTCCCGGACGCCCTGGCACGATCCCTACGAGCACCCCGAGATCGAACCCGTGGTCCGCGCCTTCGAAGCCGGACACGACGCCATCAAGCGGGAGCTCGCGGACGCCTGGTCCGATCGCAAGAGCGCCTTCTCCGACTACGAGCACTATCTGACGCGCCAGGAGAACTGGCAGGCGCTGTACCTCTTCCGCGACGGCGGGCCGGTCGAGTCCTCGGCCGCTCTGGTGCCCACCGCGTACGACATCCTGACCCGCGAGGTCGTCGACGAGGGCAAGCTCTGTCCCCTCCTGGAGAGTCACTTCTCGACGCTGCTTCCCGGCGCGTCGATCGCCCCGCACTGCGACCTGTGGAACTTCAGCATCAATCTGCACCTGGCGGTCGACATCCCCGAGGGGTGTGGCATCACGGTCGCCGACGAGACTCGGCGCTGGGAGGAGGGCAAGTGCCTGCTGTTCGACTACTCCTTCGTGCACGAGGCGTGGAACAACGGCGCCAGGCCGCGCACCTGCCTCCTCGTGGACCTGTGGCACCCGGAAACAACGCTCCCCGAACGTGAGGCCCTCGTCGGCCTGATCACCGAGGTCCGCAAGCTGATGGCCGGCTGAACCGGTGGAAGCCACGGCAGGCCGCTTCGACGCCGGACATGCCAAAGGCCCGGCAGTCGTTGCACCTGCCGGGCCCAACTCTCCCTCGCCGGGGCCGCCTTACCCGGATTCGCTCACGACGTCGGTCAGCACCAGCGAAGTCCATCGGGGGAGACCGCGAGACGGTCCGTGAACGCCGCGTCGTGCTTGGCGCTGTGGGGAACCATGGCGCTCAAGGCGCCGATGACGACCGGTGACGTGTCCTCGGGGACGGGGCATGTGCCGTCCTCGTCGCTGTTGGTGGTCACCGAGGTCAGCGCGGCAGCAGCTCGGACCAGATCGGTGGTGTTTCCTTCAGGGCTGTCCAGGTCGGGCCTGGCAAAGTCGAGGCCCGCCACGCCTCCGACGAGCTCGGCGAACGCCGCTTTCGCATCGCCAGGCTGCCCCGCGATCTTGCGAGCCTGCCAGAAGTAGGAGTCCTCATCCACGTGCATCTCGTAGAAGGCGGTCACGAAGTCGCGGAAGAGCGCGAACTCGTGGCGGTAGCGGAATTCGAACTCCTGCCATCCGGCTTCCTCGGCGATGTCGCCGGCCAGAACGCTGTTGATGGTGCGTGCCGCCAGCATGCCGCTGTACGTCGACAGGTGGACGCCTGACGAGAAGACGGGGTCGATGAAGACCGCGGCGTCGCCGACCAGGCACATTCCTGGCGCCCAGATGCTCGTGCGGTCGTACGAGTAGTCCTTGCGGACCCGCAACTGGCCGTAGGGTCCCTCCTCCACTCGGCGAGCACCGTCCAAATGGTCGGAGATCAGTGGGCACTTCGCGATCAGCTTTTCCAGAGCTTCGGCCGGGTCGCCTTGAATCTCTGCGGCCATCTCGTGCTTCACGACGACGCCGACGCTGGTCAGCGTGTCACTCAGGGGGATGAACCAGAACCAGCCGGCGTCGAAGGCGACGCACAGGATGTTTCCCGAGTTCGGCGCCGGAAGGCGCTTGGCGCCCTCGAAGTATCCGAACAGAGCGAGGTTGCGGAAGAACGGGGAGTATTCGCGCCGGCCGCCGACCTCGTTGTGCAGTCGGCTGCCCGAACCGGAGGCGTCGACGACGAATCGTGCCGTGGCGGTACGCGTCTGCTGCGTGGTGTCGCGGTAGGTCACTCCGGCGATGCGACCGTCGTCGTCGCGTACGACTCCCGTCGCGCTGTGGTTGTACCGCACGTCGACGCCCAGCTTCTCGGCGTTGTCCAGCAGGATCTTGTCGAACTTCATGCGCTCGACCTGGTAGGCGTGGGAGACCGGACCAGGCAGGTTGCGAGACGTCTCGAAGGCGAACGTCCACGGCTCGGGGTTGGCTCCCCACTTGAAGGTGCCGCCCCGCTTGACGGGGAAGCCGGCTTCGCGGAGTTGGTCGTCGACGCCAAGGAGGGCGCACACGCCGTGGATGGTGGAGGGCAGGAGGGACTCTCCGATTTGGTAGCGCGGGAAAGTCTCGGCCTCCAGCAGCAGCACACGGTTCCCGTCGCGAGCGATCAAGGACGCCGTCGTGGATCCACCGGGGCCACCGCCCACCACGATTGCGTCGAAGATCTCTGTTTCATCTGAGCAATCATCGTTGGAATTCATGTCTCTCCTTTGTGCCTGGTATCTGACGCAGTGGAGCACACCGAACGACGTCCGGGTTGAACGTCTCGGCAACGTAAAGCGGAGAACGCGAAGGGCTGTTGATCACGTACTCCTTGAAAGCGCAGGATCGGGAGTCGAATTCGGCCGACGCAAGGGTGACACCGCTGGCAAGCATCTCCCGCGCCTGCGGCAGGCGTTCCTCGCGGAGCCGATGACCGATCGGTTTGGTGTCGTGGGCGGGAAAGTGTGCCTCGAATCCACTATGGACAGAGATGACACGATTGCGGCTGACCACCACGTTCTTCGAACTGTGAAGCTCCGAGCGGCGCTCGACAAAACACGACACACCGTCAGCCGCCAGGGCCTCCCGAATCGACTTCGGAATTCTTGTGAACGGCACGAGTTGCTGCGACGCCACGCGTACACGTAGGCGCGTGCCTACGAGGGCCTCCAAGAGCACTGTGGTCGAGCCGTCGCCGGCCAGCAACATACGTGTGGACGACGGCATTTCATGGGTAAGCCCCACGCTCACCATGGTCTGCGTGTCCTGCGCGGGTGCATCAATAGTAGAGAATTCCACTTGCCCAATCCTCATCAGGGCCAAAGAGGCTTCGCGGCTTGAGTATGTCTCGACTGTGAGTGAGAACATCCGTCGGCATGAGGGTTCCAGGTTCGACCGGCGTCACCTCGCACGGAGTTGACAGCACTCGCCGGATCGAAGCTTCCAACTCCGAGCATGCCGATCGAGCGTGCTCGTCGGTCACTTCCAGCTGCACGACCAGTGCGTCCTTGTCGGCGCGAGCCCGCCAGAACATCACGCCGTATTCGAGCGGAAGGCGGAACACAAGCTCTTCCAGATCGAGTTGTGACAGCGGTTTGTCCGCCACTTCGAAAATCTGGGTGGGCCGGCCCGCGAGCCTGATCACCGGCAGCCAGCTGTTGCACGCGCACGGCTCGAGGCCAAGTTCCACGCGATCTTCCAGGTAGTAGCGAAGCATGGGCATCGCCTCGAGCTGCAGTGGCGTGATGACGAGATTGCCCACACCCTCACTGCTGAACTCTCCGCTGTGCGGGTCATAGATCTCGGGGAACACGCGGTCTGCGTAGAAGTGACGGTTGCCGAAGGCGCACTCAGAAGCCAGTGGACCTACTTCCGTGGCTCCGTAGTCATCGAAAACGGGGACACCCCAGATCTCGCTGATCCGCTGCTTTCGAGCCGAGCTGAGCGGTTCGCCGCATGTGAGGATTCCGCGCAGGCCGGGGAAATCGACGCGGGGATCCAGCCCGGCTTCACGTGCCGCTGCGGCCCAGATCAGCGGTTCGGTCGGCATGGACCAGGTAAGCGTGACCTTGAGATCCTTCAGCAACTGCACTACGCGCGAGTACGGCGTGACCGCGCTGCGGCTGTCAGCCGGAACAATGGTGGCGCCATTGAGTCGGCCACCGTAGTGCGCGAGATGTCCCGCCAATACCATGGCATACGGACTGCGAACGAGGAGTGTGTCAGCGGCCCGGATGTCGACAGGCAATCGCGAGAAGCGTTCCCCCACATCGCGCCAGTCGTTGTCGGTGTAGAACGCAGAAGTCACCTGACCAGAACTCCCACTTGACTCGTGAAAGGTGGCCACCTCCTCCCAGGGGACACCGAGCATCTGGAAAGGGTAGGAAGCTCGCAGATGATCCTTGGTCGTGACCGGGATCTGGTCGAGTCGCGTGGGAATTGCGGCATCGACGCCCCAGCCGAAGCGCTCTCGATAATGAGGAGTCGCGCTGGCTCGCCGTATCGACTGCGCTATTCGCTCGTCCTGGAGTTCGCGTAGCTCATCAAAGCTACGCCAGCTTCGTACTTCTGACGTCTGTGTCATTGCTGTCCCCCTCGGCGGATTCCTACACGACCGACATCGGCGTCATGGACTTCAAGTTCTGCAGCCGAGCCAACTGCGCGCCACCGCTTGCGGCCCGCCTGAGGCCCTCGATCTTCTGATCGCGCAGTTCACCGTCGCTCAGGTCGAACACCAGGCGTTTGAGGTCACTGGCCATCGGTGAAATCTGCTCCAGGAAGGCCTGCCGGCTGGTGCGCGAGTATCGATCCAGTATCTGTTCGTCGCAGCTGCCCGCCACCACACTTGAGATGGCCTCACTCAACATGAAGGCATCATGCAGTCCGGATGTCAGGCCCATTCCGCCTGTTGGGTTGGTTGCATGTGCCGCATCTCCCGCCAGCAGCACCCGCCCGACGCGGAACGTCTCGGCGGCGCGCTGATGCGCACGATAGGGGGAATGGTGCACAACTTCGTATGCCGCGCCGCTCGGCAGGACTCGGCGCAAGTAGCCATGAACTCGGTCGGAGATACTTGACTCCGGCTGAACTGCATCCTCTGTAAAGGTGACCCGCCAAAGATCGGTTCGGTCAATACGCACCACGATGGCGCCGTCCTGCGGATCGATCAGAAAATTCGCATTGGCGTAGCCGTACTTCTCGAGGTCGCAGCGAATGTCGGTGGCGACAAATTGATCGGGCCATGTGAAGCCAGGGAACTCGAGATTCAGGGCGTTCCGCACGGCGCTCCGCGCGCCATCGGTGCCGATCACCCATTCCGCAGTGACGTTCAGGCGGCCGCTTGGTCCTGCCGCTCCGACATGGACCACGTCATCGCGTTGATCAATTTCGTCGACCTGATGATTCGTCAGGACCTTGACGTGGGGATACCGAGCCAGCTCTCCGGCGAGAATTCTGACCAGTGCGTCCTGTCTGAGGATGAGATTGCATGCGGCCTCGGTGCCGACCCCGTTGACGGGGGCTTGGTGCCGGATGCGCTCCCCGGTCTGCAGGACCACGAAATCGCGTCCAAGCAGTGGAATCCCTTGCTGAACGATCTCATCGAGCACCCCGAGCGGCCTGAAGCCCTCCAGAGTGTGGCTCTGATGGACCAGCGCCCGAGAGGCTCGCTGGAGGTCGCGATCCCTCTCCAACACCGTGACGTCGAGGCCGGCGACGGCTAGCCCGAGGGCAGTTGTCAGACCGACCGGACCCGCGCCGACAACGCAAACATGGCTCATCAGGTCCTCACGCGGCTCGTGGGGCAAGGACGCTGACGATCTTCCGCTGCCGTGCGCCGGAGACCGGGTCGAGGGATTCAGCGTTCCAACCGGCCCGGCCCAACTCCAGGACAATCTGGCCGGCACGCGTCGGCTGCACTGCGAACGTGAGGGAGAGGGTTCCTTCTTCGGGGGAGTGCCGCGGCACCACGTCCTCCGCCTCCACGTGGAAGGTCTTGAGAGTGTCCAGCAAACGCACCAACTGCCCAGGGCCCTCCGCGACCTGAACTTCCACGCGAGTCTGCCTGTCCGCCGCCTGACGTCCCTGAATCGCCGCCAGTCCGGCAGCTCCCCTGTCCAGCAGGTCCACCAGCGGGTCCAGGCTCTGGCTCCGCATGTCCTGCGGTGTGCTGGACAAGTCGTCGAGGGTGGCCAGCAGCGTCGTCAGGTCGTCCCTGAGTCCCCGAAGAACTCCGGCGACAGCCGGTCCGTTGGCCTGCAGGATGTCGCTCCACAGTCCGGTATCTCTGACAGCTATCCGCGTCATGTCGTGCAGCCCTTGCCCCGCGAGCCGAATAGCCTCCCGAGGGCTGTGCCGAAGTCGCGCGGCCATGAGGCTGGCCACCAGATGAGGGGCATGCGAAGTCAACGCCACCGCGTTGTCGTGCGCTCCACTCTCCATGATCACTGGAATTGCCCCGCACAGCGCGATCATCTCGAACACCCGGTTCACCGCATCCTGAGACGTCGTCTCCGACGGAGTCAGGACCCAGGCCCGGTCCTCGAACAGATCCGCGCGAGCGGCAAGCGGGCCGCAGTGCTCACTGCTGGCAAGAGGATGCCCGCCCACATAACTGGACGGAACATCCACGGACGTTCGGATGTCTCGTGCCAGCTGCGCCTTCACACTGGCCACGTCGGTGTAGCTCCGGGCCAGCCCTCGGGCCTGCATCTCCGCGAGCACTTCGCCCACCGCGCTCGGTGGTACCGCGAGCACCGCCAAGTCGACCTGTTCGTCCGAAGCACCGACCACTCCCGCGCCCAACGCGGCGGCCGTACGTGCGGCTACCTCATCCTTGTCGAGCAAATGCACGGTGACGCCATGTCGGCTGACAGCCAAGCCGATTGATGTGCCGATCAGGCCCGTGCCGACCACAGCCATCGTTCGTATCATCGTTACCCCCTCCATCAGCCTCTTGGCGGCCACCGGCCACCGCAGGGCTCACCTGGTCGACGCCATCGGCCGTCCCGCACCCTGAGAACCAGACCCGAACGCGAGATCAGGTCAGTAGTCGTAATCCGCCCAGCGCATTCCGTCGGCGGTCGGCACAAGTCCGCCTTCCCGCATGGGGCCTTCGTCGTCGACGGCGCCTCCCAGCGCGGCATGGACCTGGATCTTGGCCCCCTCTTCGAGGACCGACTGGACGAGCGTCGAGTCGAACAGTTCGCGATCCGTTCCGTTCTCGCCCGCGGGCCGGTCGGCCAGCTCGGAGAACTCCCGGAACTTGGACTCGCGCTGTTCGGTGTAGGAGGCGGCGTTGACCAGTCCGCTCTCGTGCGAGGCTCCACCGCCGACCAGTTCGACGAAGGACTCGAGTCCGGGCGCCGAGCTGTTGATGACCTTCTTGGCGGTCCAGAAGTACGAGTCCTCGTCCTGGTGCATGTCGTAGAACGCCACCAGGAAATCGTGGAAGAGCGAGTACTCATTCCGGTACCGCGCCTCGTACTCCTCGAAGCACGTCTTCTCTTCGAAGTCTCCGCTCAACGATGAGTTGATGGAGCGAGCGGCCAGAAGACCGCTGTAGGTGGCGAGGTGCACGCCGGAGGAGAAGACCGGATCGATGAAGCACGCCGCATCTCCCACCAGGACCATGCCGGGCCGCCAGAACGTGTCCTGGCAGTACGAGTAGTCCTTGCGGACCCGGACCTCGCCGTAGGGTCCGCTCTCCACCCGACGTGCCTCGGACAGGTATTCCGCAATGAGCGGGCATTCATCGATCAGGCCCATCAGGGCCTTCTCACGGTCCCCCTGCACCCGCTCCAGAGCATCGCGCCGCAGTACCGCGCCGACGCTGGTGAGCTCATTGGTCAGCGGAATGTACCAGAACCAACCGGAGTTGAAGGCGGCGCAGAGAATATTTCCGGAGTTGGGGGCAGGAAGCCGCTTTCCGCCCTCGAAGTAGCCGAAGAGCGCGACGTTCTGGAAGAACTCCGAATAGTGCCGGGTACCGCCGATCCGGCTCTGAATGCGGCTCTTGTTGCCGGAGCAGTCCACGACGAAGCGGCTGCGCACCTCGTGCTGAACTCCGTCAGCATCGCGGTAGAGCACCCCGCAGACGCGGCCTTCCTCCTCGATGACATCCACCACGGAACTCTTCTCGCGGACCTCGACTCCCTTGTCACGCGCGTTGTCCAGGAGAATCTGGTCGAACTTCATCCGCTCGACCTGATAGGCCAGCGAGGTCGGGCCCGAGAAGGTCGAGGAAACGGAAAAGGAGAACGTCCACGGCTCGGGACTGCTGCCCCATCGGAAGGTACCTCCACGCTTGGGCATGAACGCGGCCTTCTCCAACTCGTCGGAGACACCGAGGAGTCTGCAGATACCATGCACCGTCGACGGCAGCAGGGACTCCCCAATCTGGTACCGGGGGAACTCTTCCTTCTCCAGGAGAAGAACACGGTACCCCTGCATAGCCACCAGAGTGGACACGGTAGAACCACCGGGCCCACCACCGACGACAACGACATCGAACTCGTGGCCGCCTTCAACATGCATGGCGTCTTCTCCCTAGCTAGTTTGTTCAGGGCAAATGAAAGATGTCCATCAGTACTCACGCGCAATGCCGAATATGTTCGGCGAAGCCGGAGGGGCGACCGGGCCGCAAGCGCGATATCAGCACCCCGTACCGGAAACGAACGAGCGCAAGGTGCGTGCGGCGGCCAGGTCGGCACAGCCGGCCAGGAGGAGGGCCTCCTCGAGTTCCGTCCGCAGCAGGGAAAGCACCTGAGCAACTCCCGCTGCGCCGGCTGTACTCAGCCCCCACAACACCGGACGCCCCACCAGAACCCCATCAGCACCCAGCGCCAGTGCTCGCAGGATGTCGGTGCCGCTGCGGACGCCACTGTCCATGAGGACCTGGCACTGCCCGCCCACCGCTTCGACCACCCATGGCAGCGCGGTGATGCTGGGCAGCGCACCGTCCAACTGCCGGCCACCGTGGTTGGACACCACCACCGCGTCGGCCCCGAGCCGTACGGCCTGTTCCGCGTCCCGGGGATCAAGGATGCCTTTGATCACCAAGGGAAGTCGGGTCTGCTCCCGGAGCCATTCCAGATCGGACCAGCCGAACGTGGGGTCAAAGGCAGTCTTCGTGTGCGCAGCCACGGCCGACTGGCCGGGTCGGGGGGAATGCGCCTCGGAAGGGCCGTCGGGCTCCAGGTTGGCACTACGGATCCAGGAGGGAAGCGCGAACCCGTTTCGCAAATCGCGCAGCCGACGGCCCATGATCGGGACATCCACGGTCACCATCAACGCCTGGCAACCGACTTGCTCGGCGCGGCGAATCAGCTCGACCATCCGACCGCGATCGTGCAACCAGTACAGCTGAAACCACAAGGTTGCCCCGACCTTGGCGATCTCCTCCAGCGAATGACTGCTGATCGTGCTGACCACGAAGGGCACCTGCGCGGCCAAAGCGCCCTCTGCGGCTGCGAGTTCGCCCTCTGGATGCAGCAGACGCTGGTACGCCATCGGCGCGACGGCGAGGGGCAGCGCGGTTGAAGTGTCCAGGAGCTGCGCACCGGTGTCGGTCTTCTTGATGCCGGCGAGCACCCTGGGCATGAGTGACACGTTGTCCAGGGCCGCGCGGTTGGCGTCCAGGGTGGACTCATTGCCGCTGCCACCGGCAATGAAGTCCCACACCGCCGGCGCCAACCGCGTGGCGGCCGACTGCTGCAGGTCGCTCACGCACACGGGCTGCGTTCCCGCGGCATCGACCGGCGCCCCGGACTGCTGGGCCATTACTTCTCAGCCCCCGCTTCAGCCCGCTGCCGTTCGACTGCTTCGTAGAGTGCCTTGATGTTCCCGCTTCCGAAGGTGCGAGCCCCCAGACGCTCAATGACCTCCATGAAGAATGTGCCGTGCGGGTGGACGGAGGCGGTGAAGATCTGGAACAACTGGCCGCCATGATCCTCGTCGACCAAGATGTCCAGTTCTTGCAGTTCGGGAACGGAGTGCTTGGTCGGATCCACGGACAGCAGCCGGTAGTAGGCATCCGGAGTGCTCAGGAAGGACACACCCAGCGACTTGAGCAGGCCCACCGACTCCACGATGTTGTCTGCGGTGAAAGCGATGTGCTGGACGCCGGCCCCACCGTGATTCTTCAGGAACTTGTCGATCTGCCCCGGCTCGAGCGACGTGTCAGGTTCGATCAAGGTGAACGTGACAGAGCCGCATCGACTCTGGACCACCTTGGAGTCCATTGCCTGATCGCCCACCACGATGCGCTCTTCGAAGATCGTCCGGAAGTCCAGGACCTTCTCGTAGAACTCCACGGTAGGTATGAGCTGCCCGGCTTCGAGGCAGACGGCGAAGTGGTCTATCTCGCCCAGACCACTGTCAAACCGAGCACCCGCCCCAGTACCCGATGAGAAGCCCGGAAGGGTCCGCGCGGCGCGACTGGCAGGGCGCTGCACGAAGGTGTGGACCACATCTGCGAAGCCTCTGATCGAGGCCGTGATGAACCCGTCCCGCTCGGCCGGCTCCGCCACTGCTGCGGCACCCCGGCGCACTGCCTCGGTGAATGCCTCCGTGGCATCGGAGGTCGTGAGCGCGATGTTGGCCACCCCGTCGCCGTGCTGCGCGACGTATGCGGCTGCGGGGTGGTCGGCGCCCTGCGCCATCGTCAGCACCAGACGGATCTGATGCTTGCCGAGTGCCACCGAACGGATCGCCTCGGCAGGCTCGGCCGGTTCGGAAGCTCCGTAGATCTCGAACCCATAGCCGTCCACGAACTGCGCTGCAGTCACCGCCGTGTCTTGTACATAAAACTCGACGTGGTCAAGGGAGAGTTCATCGAAGATGGACACGTTTGAATTCGCCATTTATTTCACTGTCTCGGGTGACTGTGCGGGCAGAAACTGAGGCTGGCAAGGGCGGGCAGGATTCACGCCGCTGTATTCATCTGCTGGACGAGGCTATGCGGTCGCATTTCCGTCCAGTTCGAGTTGATGTAACCGATGCACGATGCGCGGTCATTCGCATGCACGCTGGTCCAGCCGGCCGGTACCTCGGCGAACTTCGGCCAGAGCGAATACTGCTTCTCCTCGTTGACCAGTACGAGGTATTCCGCCTCGGGGTTCTCGAAAGGATTGGTCATGACCTCGCTCCTTCTGTTCCTTGCGGGTGTCCGGGCTCGGTGATGTGTGGGACCTACTGAGCCGCGACATGCGGACAACGCCAACGGCCGCGCCATGCATGGGAACCGGAGCGATCCCCGCGGGTAGATCTGGATCCCAATTCAATAAGATTGTCGACTGCGCTCGAAGTGGCCTTGAGCGCCGCTTGAGATCCATGCCTCCCTGGCGGATCCAGGGGTGACCGCCTGCGGTCGCTGGCCTAATCTGGCTGCGGAGATGTCAAAATGGCGGGCTGAAATACCGTTGGCCGGCCCAGTGGCCGAGGTTTGCACGTCCGGAGGGAGGGGCCCAGTGGATACGACCACGCGCTATCCGGGGCTCTTCATTCCGCAACGATCGTCAGCATCTTTGGCCCAGCTGAACATCGCGCGTTCTCAACACCGAAAGAGGGTGATCCGCAATGCATGCTGCAGGTGCTGCCGATTTCGTCGACGATCGGTCATTTGAGTCGAATTCGGCGATGGTTGGCGAATCGGTGCCGGCGGCTTTTGCGGCTCAGCTGTTGCGTTCTCCGGGTGCGGTGGCGGTGCGGTGTGCCGGGCGGGAGTTGACGTACCGGGAGTTGGATGAGCGGGCGAATCAACTCGCCCATCGGTTGGTGGGTTTGGGGGTGGGTCCGGAGGCGCCGGTTGCGGTGCTGATGGAACGTTCGGTGGACCTGGTCGTTGCCCTGCTGGCGGTGCTGAAGTCGGGGGCGTTTTATCTGCCGTTGCACAGTGGTTATCCGTTGGAGCGCATGCAGTGGATCGTGGATGAGACGTCCGCGCCGGTACTGCTGACCGACCGGGTGATGCGTGAGCGTGGTCTGCCTGTTGCTCCTGTGGTGGTGGCGGTCGACGAGCGTGAGGAGCTGGCCGGGTTCCCCATGGGGGATCCGGGTGTGGAGAGCCGTCCGGAGCAGCTGGCGTACGTGATGTACACGTCGGGTTCGACGGGTCGTCCCAAGGGTGTTGCGGTCACGCACCGCGACATCCTCGACCTGGTCGTGGACGGCATGTTCGGGGCGGGGGCGCATGAGCGGGTGCTGATGGTGGCTCCGTATGCGTTCGATCCCTCGACGTACGAACTGTGGGTGCCGCTGCTCCACGGCGGGCGCACCGTCATCACGCCGGACGGTGATCTGAGTGTGGCGGCGCTGGCCCGGTTGATCGCCGAGGAGAGGATCACCGGGCTTCAGGTGACGGCGGGTCTGTTCCGGGTGATGGCCGAGGAGGACCCGGGCTGCTTCGCCGGCGTACGGGAGGTGATCACCGGTGGTGACGTGATCTCCCCGACCGCGGTACGCCGGGTCCTTGAGCACTGCCCGAACACCGTCGTGAGGTCGACGTACGGTCCGACCGAGACCACGTTGTTCGCCACTCAGTCCCCGTGGCGGGCTGCTGACGAGGTGCCGGCGCCGGTGCCGGTCGGGCGTCCGCTGGACGGCATGCGCGCCTATGTTCTCGATGAGACCTTGTCGCTGGTTCCGGCAGGCGTGGACGGGGAGTTGTATCTGGCGGGTGCGGGGTTGGCGCGGGGGTATTTCGGGCGTGCGGATCTGACGGCGGAGCGGTTCGTGGCCGATCCGTTCGGGCCGGCCGGCAGCCGTATGTACCGCACCGGCGACCTGGCCCGTCGGTCCGACGAAGGGCTGCTGGAGTTCGTAGGCCGGGTCGACGACCAGGTGAAAATCCGCGGGTTCCGCGTCGAACTCGCCGAGATCGAGGCGGTGTTGGGCCGCTTCCCGGGGCTCGCCCAGGTCGCGGTCATAGCCCGCGAGGACCAGCCCGGCGACAAACAACTCGTGGGCTACGTGGTCGCCCAGGCCGGCACCGAGACAGTGGACACCGAGGCTCTGCGCGAGCACGCGGCGGGTCTGCTGCCGGAGTACATGGTCCCCACCGCGTTCATGGTCCTCGACCAGCTCCCGCTGACCACCAACGGCAAACTGGACCGACGGGCCCTGCCCGCCCCGGACATGTCGAGGACAGCCGGAGCCGGACGCGGTCCGCGAACACCGCGGGAGGAGATCCTGTGCGGGCTGTTCGCCGAGGTCCTGCGCGTGCCCATGGTCGGCATCGACAACAACTTCTTCGTACTCGGCGGCCACTCCATTCGCGCGACCCGCCTGGTCAGCCGCATCCGGTCGACCCTCGGCATCGAACTTCCGGTACGCACCCTCTTCGAGGCCCCCACCGTCGCCACCCTCACCGACCGGATCGCGGAAGCGAGCTCGGCCGGGCCCGCACTGACCGCGCTGGAGCGCCCGGCACGGATCCCGCTGTCCCCCGCACAGAACCGCCTCTGGTTCCTCAACAACCTGGAGAAGACGAGCGCCACTTACGTCCTGCCGCTCGCCGTACGACTTTCAGGGGATCTCGATCGAGCAGCCCTGGAAGCGGCGATCGTCGATGTGATCGGCCGGCACGAGACGCTGCGGACGGTGTTCCCGGAGGTCGACGGGGAGCCTCAGCAGCTCATTCTGGAGCCCGACCAGGTCCGCCCTGAGCTGCCTGTGGTGGAGGTCGAGGCAGCGGACCTGGACGAGGCGCTTCGAGCAGCCGGCAACACCGCCTTCGACGTCACTGTCGATCTTCCGCTGCGAGCCCGGCTGTTCACCACCGGCCCGGACCACCACGTCCTGCTCCTGATACAGCATCACATCGCAAGCGACGGCTGGTCGTTGGCCCCGCTGGCCCGTGACATCAGCCTTGCCTACGCCGCACGGTGTGCGGGCACGGCGCCGACCTGGTCGCCGTTGCCCGTGCAGTACGCCGACTTCACGTTGTGGCAGCGTGAGATCCTCGGTGCGGAGGACGACCCCGGTTCCGTGGTGAGCAGGCAGCTGGACTTCTGGACCAACACCCTGGACGGCATCCCCGACCAGCTTGAGCTGCCTTTCGACCGCCCCCGGCCGAAGGTGGCCAGCTACTGCGGTGACACCGTTCCGATCAGGTTCGATGCCGAGTTGCACGGTGCGTTGGTCGGTCTGGCCCAGGAGACGAACACCACGTTGTTCATGGTGCTCCAGGCCGCTCTCGCCACGTTGCTGAGCCGGCTGGGTGCGGGCTCGGACATTCCGCTGGGAACTCCGGTCGCGGGACGTACCGACGAGGCACTGGACGACCTGGTCGGTTTCTTCGTCAATACCCTGGTCCTGCGGAACGACACGTCGGGCGACCCGACGTTCCGGGAACTGCTCGCCCGGACCCGGGAGACCGACCTGGCCGCGTACTCGCACCAGGACGTACCGTTCGAACGCCTCGTGGAGGCGATCAACCCCCAGCGATCACTGGCGCACAACCCCCTGTTCCAGGTCATGCTGGTGATGCACAGCAACGAGGCCCCCGCCTTCGAACTGCCCGGTCTGTCGGCCGTCGCCGAAGACCTCACCAAAGACGTGACCAGCTTCGATCTCACGTTCAACTTCTACGAGGTCACAGACGACGCCGGGGAACCCGCGGGACTCGACGGCTTCCTGGAGTACCGAACCGACCTGTCCGGTGTGAGCACCGCGGAGAGCTTCATCGAGGGCCTCCGACTGCTCCTTGCGGCCGTCGCCGAGCGCCCCGACCTGCCGATCAGCACCGCCGAAGTGCTCTCCCCGACAGAGCAGAGCGAGCTGCTCGCCGAGGGAACAGGGGGTCCGGCCCCCGAGCACTGGTTCTTCGTCGACCGGTTCCAGCAGCATGCAGAGCTCCGCCCCGACGCACCGGCGCTCGAGCACGAAGGCACCGCACTCACCTATGCCGAGCTGAACACGCGGGCCAACCAAGTGGCCCGCTGGCTGATCCGCCAGGGCATCGGCCCCGAGCAACTGGTGGCGCTGGCGGTGCCCCGGTCGGTGGAGATGGTGGCGGCACTGCTGGGCATCCTGAAGGCCGGTGCCGCCTTCCTTCCGATCGACCCGGAGTACCCGGCGGACCGCATCGCTTTCATGCTTGAGGACGCCGCCCCGGTCCGCGTGCTCACCAGCCGCGAGGCGGCCGGGCGGCTCCCGCAGGACGGCCCCGCCACCCTGCTCCTCGACGACCTCGAGGCCCTGGCCGGACTCGACGGCGCCAATCCCACGGATGCCGAGCGGACCGCTCAGCCCCGGCCCGACGGCCTGGCGTACACCGTCTACACATCGGGCTCCACCGGCAAGCCCAAGGGCGTGGCCGTCACCCACCGCGGCATCTGCGCGCTGGCCGCCACACTGGCGGAGAAGTACCAGGTCCAACCGGACGACCGTGTCCTGCAGTTGGCCTCGATCAGCTTCGACATGGCCCTCGAGGACTTCCTCAGGGCGTTCTGCTTCGGCGCGACCCTCGTCGTCCCCGCACCCGGACCCCTCGTCGGGGACGCCCTCGGCGACTATCTGGAGCAGCGCCGGATCTCCTGCTCCGACATGCCGCCCAGCGTGCTCGCCACCCTCCCGGCGCGGCACTTCCCCGCCCTGCGCGTGCTGAGTGTCGGCGGCGAGGCGTGCCCCCCGGCACTGACCGCGCGCTGGGCCGACGGGCGGCGGATGCTGAACCTCTACGGGCCCACCGAGACGACGATCTCGGCGACGGCCAGCGAGCCGCTGTCCGGCACCGACGGGTCCGCGTCCACCTCCATCGGAGCCCCGGTCAGGGGCACCCGAGCGTACGTTCTGGACGAGCGGCTGCGGCTGGTGCCGCGAGGGGTGCCGGGGGAGTTGTACATCGCCGGCTCGGGCGTGGCCCGCGGGTATCTGCGTCGCCCGGGACTGACGGCGGAGCGGTTCGTGGCCGATCCCTTCGGCCCGGCCGGAAGCCGCATGTACCGCACCGGTGACCTGATGCGGTGGCGAGGCGACGGCCAGCTCGAGTTCGTCGGCCGGGTCGACGACCAGGTGAAGATCCGCGGTTTCCGCATCGAACTGGGCGAGATCGAGGCGGTGTTGGGTCGTCACCCGGCCGTGTCGCAGGTCGTGGTCGTGGTGCGCGAGGACGAGCCGGGAGACAAGCGTCTGGTGGCCTATGCGGTCGCTGGAACCGGGAGCGAGGAGGCGGACGCGGACGCCTTGCGTGCCCATGTGGGCGGGCTGCTGCCGGAGTTCATGATTCCGTCCGCATTCGTCATTCTTGACTGCCTGCCGTTGACCACGAACGGCAAGCTGGACCGGCGAGCTCTGCCGGCTCCGGTGTACGAGGCGGAGACGGGCGGACGTGGCGCGCGGACTCCGCAGGAGGAGGTCCTGTGCGGGCTGTTCGCCGAGATTCTGGGCCTGCCCTCGGTCGGAATCGACGACAGCTTCTTCGAGCTCGGCGGGCATTCTCTGCTCGCCACCCGCGTGGTCAGCCGGATCAGGTCGATCCTGGGTGTCGAGTTGCCGGTGCGGACCTTGTTCGAGGCTCCCACAGTCGCGGCGTTGACGGGTCGGGTCGCGGAGGCGGAGTCAGGTTCGGCCAGGCCCGCGTTGACGGTGACGGAGCGGCCGGAGCTGATTCCGCTGTCACCCGCACAGAACCGCCTGTGGTTCCTGAACAAGCTGGAAGAGGCGAGTGCCACCTACAACGTCCCGGTGGCATTCCGGACCACCGGAGACCTGGACGCGGGTGTCCTCGAACAGGCACTGAATGATGTAGTGGTACGCCACGAGAGCCTGCGGACGGTCTTCCGGGAGATCGACGGAACCCCGGCGCAGACAGTGCTGGCAGCGGACGCCTTCGACCTGAAGCTGCACCACGTCAGCTGTGGTGCAGATCAAATCGATGCGACGCTGCGGACGGCCGGGCAGTATGTCTTCGACCTGTCCGCCGAACTGCCACTGCGAGCAACGCTGTTCACCGTCAGCGCGAAGGAGCATGTACTGCTGCTGCTCACGCATCACATCGCGAGCGACGGCGCCTCGATGGGGCCGCTCGGACGCGATCTGGAGACCGCGTTCCGCGCCCGGCTCGAGGGCCGCGCCCCGACGTGGTCCGCGCTCCCGGTGCAGTACGCCGACTACACCCTGTGGCAGCGACAGCTCCTCGGCGCGGAAGACGACCCCGACTCCCTGGTGAGCAAGCAACTGACGTACTGGAAAGAAGAGTTGAAGGGCAGTCCGGACCGTCTTGAGCTGCCTTTCGACCACCCCCGGCCGCAGGTGGCCAGCTACCGCGGCGACATGGTTCCGGTCCGGATCGGCCCCGAGCTGCACCGCACGCTCGTCGACCTGGCCCGGGACACGAACACCACGGTGTTCATGGTGCTCCAGGCCGCTGTCGCCACCCTGCTGAGCCGGTTGGGCGCGGGGTCGGACATCCCGATCGGCACCCCGAGCGCAGGACGCACCGACGAGGCCCTCGACGATCTGGTCGGTGTCTTCCTCAACACGCTGGTGCTGCGGACCGACACCTCGGGGGACCCGACCTTCCTGGAACTCCTGGAGCAGGTCCGCAAGACCGCCCTGACCGCCTACATGCACCAGGACGTGCCGTTCGAGCGCGTGGTCGAGGCCGTCAACCCGCCTCGCTCACTGTCCTGGCATCCGCTCTTCCAGGTCATGGTGGTCCTGCAGAACACCGGTGGATACGAGTTCTCGTTGCCCGGCGTGGTGACGGAGGCCGAGGGGGTGTTCAGCACTCGCACGGCCAAGTTCGACCTCGGCTTCATCCTCAGCGAGCACTACGAGGCCGACAACCGTCCGGCCGGGTTCGACGGAATGCTGGAGTACAACACCGACGTCTTCGAGAAGGGCACTGCCGAACGGATGGTGGCCCAGCTGGTGCGGCTGCTGACAGAGCTCAGCACCACTCCCGACCGCCGGATCTGGGAAGCGGAGATCCTGTCGGAGACAGAGCGCGTGCAGTTGTTGGAGTCGTGGGCCGGCGCGGAGCCCGGCGAGCAGCTCGAGGCTGGTTCGGTGCCGGCGGGCTTCGCGGCTCAGGTGTTGCGTTCGCCGGGTGCGGTGGCGGTGCGGTGTGCCGGGCGGGAGTTGACGTACCGGGAGTTGGATGAGCGGGCGAATCAACTGGCGCACCGGCTGCTGGATTTGGGGGTGGGTCCGGAGGCACCGGTTGCGGTGCTGATGGAACGTTCGGTGGACCTGGCCGTCGCCCTGCTCGCAGTGCTCAAGGCCGGGGCGTTCTACCTGCCGCTGCACAGTGGTTATCCGTTGGAGCGCATGCAGTGGATCGTGGATGAGACGTCCGCGCCGGTCCTGCTGACCGACCGGGTGATGCGTGAGCGTGGTCTGCCTGTTGCTCCTGTGGTGGTGGCGGTCGACGAGGACGAGGAGCTGGCCGGGTTCCCGGTCGGAGACCCCGGGGTGGAGAGCCGTCCGGAGCAACTCGCGTACGTGATGTATACGTCGGGTTCGACGGGTCGTCCGAAGGGTGTGGCGGTCACCCATCGCGACATCCTTGATCTGGTCGTGGACGGCATGTTCGGGGCGGGTGCGCATGAGCGGGTGCTGCTGCTGGCCTCGTACGCCTTCGACCCCTCGACGTACGCCTTCTGGGTGCCGCTGTTGCACGGTGGGCGCACCGTCATCACACCGGAGGGCGAGTTGGGGGTCGCCGAACTGGCCCAGCTGATCGTGGAGGAGGAGATCACTGGTCTGGACATCACCGCGGGCTTGTTCCGGGTGATGGCCGAGGAGGACCCGGGTTGCTTCGCGAACGTACGAGAGGTGATCACCGGCGGTGACCTGATATCCCCGACCGCGGTACGCCGGGTTCTTGAGCACTGCCCGGACACGGTGGTGCGCTGCGCCTACGGTCCGACCGAGACCACCCTGTTCGCCACTCAGTCCCCGTGGCGGGCTGCTGACGAGGTGCCGGCGCCGGTGCCGGTCGGGCGTCCGCTGGACGGCATGCGCGCCTACATCTTGGACGGCAATCTGCGGCTGGTTCCGGCAGGTGTAGCCGGGGAGTTGTATCTGGCGGGTGCGGGCTTGGCGCGGGGGTATTTCGGGCGTGCGGATCTGACGGCGGAGCGGTTCGTGGCCGATCCGTTCGGACCGGCCAGCAGCCGCATGTACCGCACCGGCGACCTGGCCCGCTGGTCCGACAAGGGCCTGCTGGAATTCGTCGGCCGAGCCGACAGCCAGGTGAAGATCCGCGGCTTCCGCATCGAACTCGGTGAGGTCGAAGCGGTGTTGAGCCGCTTCCCGGGGCTCACCCAGGTCGCGGTCATGGCCCGCGAGGACCAGCCCGGCGACAAACGCCTGGTCGGCTACGTGGTTGCCGAGCCCGACAACGAAACCCTGGACATGGAGGCTCTGCGCGAGCACGCGGCGGGTCTGCTGCCGGAGTACATGGTTCCCTCCGCGTTCGTGGTCCTCGACCAGCTCCCGCTGACCGCCAACAACAAGGTCGACCAACGGGCTCTGCCCGCCCCCGACCTGCCGGCGACGGCCGGTACCGGACGCGGCCCGCGGAACCCACGGGAGGAGATCCTGTGCGGCCTGTTCGCCGAGGTCCTGAACGTGCCCACGGTCGGCATCGACGACAACTTCTTCGTGCTCGGCGGCCACTCCACCCTCGCCATCCGCCTGGCCAGCCGCATCCGCTCGACCCTGAACGTCGAACTTCCGGTACGCACCCTCTTCGAGGCCCCCACCATCGCCACCCTCGTCCGGCAGTTGGACCAGACGCCGGGAAGCAATTCCGGGGACTCGCTGGGAGTCCTGCTCCCTCTGCGCACCGAAGGGGAGCTCGACCCGCTGTTCTGCATCCATCCGGCGATCGGGCTCAGTTGGGCGTACTCCGGCCTCCTGCGTCATCTGGACCGTCAGCAGCCGCTTTACGGCCTTCAGGCCCGCAGGTTCAGCGAACCGGACGCCGCGGCGCCCGGGCTGGAGGAGATGGTCGAGGACTACCTGAACGAGATCCGAACAGTTCAGCCTTCCGGTCCCTACTCCCTCCTGGGCTGGTCCTTCGGGGGCATCGTGGCGCACGCCGTCGCCGTCCGCCTGCAGGAGGAAGGCGAGGAAGTCGCTCTGCTCGCCATGATGGACAGTTACCTGCCCACTGACGGCTGGGAGAGCGAGCGGTTGTCGTACGACAGCCCGGAGGTACTGAGTGCCATCGCCGAATCCATCGGACATGACCCGACATCGCCTGAAAGTCCTCTCGCCGGGCTTGGCGTGGATGAGCACTCGGCCCTCGTCAAAGTCTTCGTGGACATCGCCAACTTGAGCGATCACATCAATGTCGGCAACTTCATGGGCGACATACTCTTCTTTGCCGCGACTGCGGACAAGGAGGGCAGTGAACTCGCCCCCGACGTCTGGTCTCCGCATACGAGTGGACGCGTTGAAGTACACGCCATCGATTGCGTGCACGGGGCGATGACCGAGTCCCGCCCGCTGTCCGAAATAGGACAGACACTGGCTGCAAGGTTGGCCGGTGGCGCGGGAAAACAGAGCAAGGGGTGACTCTTCCCTTCCCCCGTCCGGGGTGCTCTCTCTGTCTCACGGCAGCAATCCAACAATCCATTTCCAGGAGAACCGTTGACAGTCACCAGCGAAGAGAAGGCGACCCAGCCGCAATTGGGCAGCAACTTCAACAAGGTATGGGTGGCCATGATCGCCTCGTCCTTGGGCGATGGTGTTCAGCTGGCTGCGCTGCCCCTGCTGGCGGTCCAACTCACCAGTGATCCCTTGCTCATTGGTGCGGTCGGCGCCATCGGAACCTTGCCATGGTTCCTGTTCGGCCTGCCGGCCGGAGCGCTGGTGGACCGGTGGGACCGGAGAAAGGTGATGCTCCGTGCGGACCTCGTCCGGTTCGTCGTCATCGCCCTGCTCACGGTCGCCGTACTGACCGATCACGCAAGCATCTTCCTGCTGATAGTGGCGGGATTCGCGCTGGGCTGCGGAGATATCTTCTTCGACATCTCCGCGCAGGCCGTCTTGCCGGTGGTCGCCTCCGGGGAACAAGCGCTCATTCGGGCCAACGGCCGGATCTCCGCGGCTCAGATCAATGGCGAACAGCTCGCAGGACCCTCGCTCGGCGGTGTGCTCTTCTCCCTGTCACACTCTCTGCCGTTTCTGGGGAACGCGATCTCCTTCTTGATCAGCGCATTCTTCGTCGGTTCCCTGAAGGGTGACTTCGGGAACGCCCCGACCGCCGAGCCGACCCGCAGAAGCCTGCGCGCCGAGGTCGCCGAAGGGCTGCGCTGGCTGCTGAAGCATCGAGTACTACGAGCGCTGTCCGCCACCGCAGCCGTCGGCAATCTCGTCCTCACCGCCAAAATGGCGCTGCTGGTCCTGCTGGCCAAGGACCAACTCGGCCTCGGTGAGATCGGCTACGGCCTGCTGCTGAGCTCGACCGCGGTCGGTGCCTTCGTCGGCAGTTTTGTGGCCTCTTCGATCTCCAAGAAGCTCCAAGTGGGCAGCATGCGATTCCTCGGCCTGATCGTCGAAGGACTGGCGGTCGTCGGACTCGGCCTGACCGAGAACCCCTGGGTCGCCGGCGGAATGATGGCCATCGTCGGATTCTCGATGAGTGTCAATATCGTCGTCGTCGGAGCACTGCGGCAGCGTCTCGCACCGCCGGAAATTCGTGGACGAGTGCTCTCTGCCAGCCGGTTGATCTCGCTCGTGGGTGCACCGTTCGGAGGTGTTCTCGGCGGCTACCTCGCGAGTGAGTTCACTCTGCGGACGCCGTTCATCATGGGCGGCCTCCTGATGGTCCTGGTGGCCCTGGTCAGCCTGCCCGCCCTGAGCAACCGCTCCATTCGAGAAGCGACGGAAGAAGCTTCCGTCACGCCGTCGAACCAGGACGCGTCGAAGTAGTCGCGGGGTCGCTGTTTCTCCTAGGCAAGCGAGGTTGCATGAACGACAGTGGAGCGGCACTCCTGGCCGCCGACCTGAGCACGGATCGACTGCATTCATCGCTCCGGGATCCGGCGCTCGCCTCCATGAACTTCTTGAACGAGGTGGCCGGCCGATTCCCGGAGGCCATTTCGCTCGCCGCCGGCCGGCCCAGCGAAGACTTCTTCGACGTCGACGATCTTCCCCGATATCTGCAGATCTTCTGCGACTACCTGGCCGCCGAGAAGGGTGCGGACACAGAACTCGTACGCCGCACCCTGTTCCAGTACGGCCGGACCAAGGGCATCATCCACGAGCTGCTAGCCCGGCATCTCGCCTGCGACGAGGGCATCGACGTCGACCCGGAGTCGATCGTCGTCACGGTCGGCTGTCAGGAGGCGATGTTCCTGGTGCTCCGGGCGCTTCGCACGGACGAGCGTGACGTCCTGCTGACGGCCTCGCCGTGCTACGTCGGACTGACCGGTGCCGCGAGGCTGGTGGACATGCCCCTCTGGCCGGTGCGGGAGAACGAGGACGGCATTGACCTCGACCACCTGGTCGAGCAGATCGAGGCGGTGCGCGCCGCGGGGAAGCGGCCGCGGGCCTTCTATCTCGTCCCGGACTTCGCCAACCCCTCCGGCGCGAGCATCGGCCTGGAGGCCAGGCAGAAATTGCTTGCCATCGCGGCCGAGCACGATCTGCTGATTCTTGAGGACAATCCATACGGTTTGTTCCAGGCCGGAGACGGTCAGCGCTTGCCCACACTCAAGGCCCTCGACACGTCGCGGCGGGTGATCTATCTCGGCTCGCTCGCAAAGACCTGTTTCCCCGGAGCCAGGATCGGCTTTGTCGTCGCGAATCAGCGCGTGGCCCGTGCGGAGGGAGATTTGACGCTTTTCGCGGACGAACTGTCCAAGATCAAAAGCATGCTCACCGTGAACACCTCGCCCGTGGCCCAGGCCGTAGCGGGGGGCAAGCTGCTGGAGCATGACTGCAGTCTGGTCAAGGCAAATGTGCGAGAAACGCAGCTCTACAGCCGAAATCTGCGACTACTGCTGGAGGGGCTGGAGCGACGGTTTCCGCGAGGCGAGAACCACCAGGTCTCATGGAATGCGCCCGGCGGTGGATTCTTCGCGGTAGTCAATGTTCCGTTCATTGCCGATGACGCCGCACTGGAATATGGGGCCAGTAAGTACGGCGTTCTGTGGACGCCCATGAGTCACTTCTACGACGGCCGTGGCGGCGAGAACCAGCTACGCCTTTCGGTGAGCGTGGTGTCGCCGGCTGAGATTGAAGCAGGACTGGATCGCCTGGCGATGCTGATCGCCGACCTTTCCGGCAAGGAAAAATCTACGCAGTAGTCACCTATTCTGAAGGCCAGGAGATTTCCATGCCGAACAAGGGCATATTCGCTGACGATCTCAACAGCGTGGACCTGACGGACCCGAACACCTTCCTGCGTACTGACATGGAAGATTTCTGGCAGCGTGTGCGAGCCGAGCAGCCCGTATACCTGCATCCGACCACGGACCGCGGGTCCGAATTCTGGGCGGTGTCCCGGTACTCGGACGCCATGGCCGTTCTGCAGGACGCCGAGCGATTCAGCTCGCAGCCCGGGAACATGATGTCCTCGCTGCACAAGCCCGGAGGGGACCCGGCGGCCGGCAAGATCCTGGCGCTCACCGATGCACCGCGCCACAACGCCATGCGGACGATCCTGCTGAAGGCGTTCAGTCCCCGGATCCGCCAAGAAGTGACGGACAAACTGCAACAGAGGGTCGACCGTGCCCTCGGCCCCGCCGTCGGTGCAGGGACCTTCGACTTCGCCAAGGAGGTCGCGGAGGTCATCCCCATGGGGATGATCTGTGACCTGCTTGGCTTTCCGTCGGAGGATCACAAGTACGTGCTCGACCTGAGTCGGGAGGCGGTCAGCGCGGACGACGAGGGGCAGACCGAGGAGGACGTCTGGCTCTCTCGCAACGAACTCCTCATCTATTGCCAGGAGATCATCGAGGCCCGCCGCGAAGATCCGCAGGACGACTTGATCAGCGCCATGGCCACCTGCCGGATCAACGGTGAGCCGATGACCGACGACGAAGTGGTCCTCAACTGCTACGGGTTCATCCTCGCGGGAGATCACACCAGCCGCCTGGCCATGGTCGGCGCCGTACTCGCCTTCTCCCAGCACCCCGATCAGTGGCTGGCGTTGAAGGAAGGGCGTGTTTCGATGGCGAGCGCGGTCGAGGAGATCGTGCGCTGGACCACGCCGGCGATGCACATCGGTCGTACCGCGACAGCCGAAGTCACCATCGGCGGCCAGACGATCCGCGAAGGTGACCACGTCATCCTCTGGAGCACTTCCGCGAACCGCGATGAAAGCGTCTTCTCGGACCCGCACCGTTTTGACCTGGCAAGGACTCCCAACAAGCACCTGGGCTTCGGCTACGGGCCCCACTTCTGCTTCGGGTCATACCTCGGGCGAGCCGAAATCACTGCCGTACTGAAGATCCTCATGAGCAGGGTCGATCAGATCGAGCTCACGGGTGACCCCAAGGCGCTCTACTCGACGTTCCTCCGCGGATACAGCAGCCTGCCGGTCTCCCTGAGCCCCAGCCGAGTCGCTGCGGAATAGTGGGGTTGCCGCTCCGGTCGTCACGAGGTCACCGGCTGCCCCGTCCCCGCCTGACCAAGACCGACCGAGCAAGAATTCACGCCCCGACGCACCCTCAGCATCAACCGTCCACAACAACGTGACAGTGCCGCCCCGACACGTTCGGGCTGATTCCCTATTGTTGCCCAGCGGGCCGGACCGGGTCCGCTGGTCGGCGACGGTGCTCCGCGCGCCGCGGGAGGGGAGACGGTCGTGTGGGGTACCGGGGGCAGCGGTGTCATCCGCCGTGGGGTCGAGGCGACTTGTCTGGGCGACCGGTGGCGGGCGACACGGCCCTGGCCGGTGTCCTGGCGGCCGTATGTGGTGAGTTACGCCGGTTATTGGGACACGGCGATCTCGCCGTACCGGGTCCGGCTGGTTCCGACGGGCCGGGCCGTCGTGGTGATCAACCTGGCGGAGCCGTTCACCCAGGTCCTCCGCCCGGGCCGGGAGGGCCCCTCCGGTGGTGTGGTCGGGTCGCTGGCCGGGGGCTTGGAGGACGGGCCCAGGGAACTGGTCCACCCCGGCGGTCAGATGGCGATCCGCCTGGAGCTGACGCCGCTCGGCGCGTACCGGCTGTTCGCGGTGCCGATGAGCGAGTTGGCCAACCGGGTGGTCGAGCTGGCCGATGTGCTGGGTCCGGGCGCGGGTGAGTTGGTGGAGCGGCTCGCGGCCGCCCCCGACTGGGCGTCCCGGTTCGACCTGCTGGATGTCGCGTTGTCGGCCCGGTTCGAGCGGGGTCCGGTGCCGGCGCCCGAGGTGAGCCAGGCATGGCGGCTGCTGTCGGGCGCGGGCGGGGCGGTCCCGATCGCCCGGGTCGCTGCCGAGGTGGGCTGGAGCCAGGGCCATCTGGTGCGCCGGTTCACCGAACAGGTCGGCCTGACGCCCAAGATGTCCGCGCGGGTGCTGCGATTCCACCGGGCCGTGGGGCTGTTGACGTGCGGGGGAGTGGACCCCGTCGAGGTGTCGGCCGCCTGCGGCTTCTACGACCAGGCCCACCTCAACCGCGAGTTCCGCGCGCTTGCCGGGACCACCCCTGGGCGCGTGGCGGGTGCACGGGTGGCGGAGGGAGCCCTCGCGCACTGAGCGGCGAGGTGAAATTTATCCAAGCCAGGTGGTGGGCGCGTCGCTATCGTCCCCGGCAGTGATCTTGGACGTACGGGCAGTGGCGGCGCCTTGGCCCGACGCCCGGGTTCAACAGTGTCGAGTCAGGGGGAATCCACGATGTCGTACCCGAATTCCACTGCGGGCGCCCGGCCCGCGCGCCGTCGCGGGCGCTGGGAGCGCTACAAGGTCACGCGTCCGTTCTCGGGCCAGGACCTGGCGGGCCTGTGGGGCGCGATCATCGGAGTGGTGGCTCTGGCCGTGCTGCTGGGGTGGGCGCTCGACATGAAGGGCGGCGTGGTGATCGTCGCCGCGATCCCGTTCATCTCGCAGTGGTTCGACTCCCGACGCATCCTGTTCCAGTTCGACGCCGCCGGGGTGCGGGTCGGCAATGTGATCCTGCCGTGGAACGGCGTCACCCAGTTCGTGGTCGCAACCCCCCAAGGAAGTGAACAGGCCCTGATCGGGGCGCGGTTGCGGCCCGGCGCGATGCTGCCGGCCGGCGCGCAGGTCCAGCCGCAGCACCCGGCCATGTCGGCCCCGCTGTATGTGTCGGTCCAGCGGCACAAGTTCGAGCTGGGCACGATGGTGACCAAGGCGCGCAAGTACGCCCCGGCGCACATCCAGGTCGTGGTGGCCGAGCCTTCCGGGGAGCGCGTCGCGTCCTAGCGTCGGGGGTTCGGGGGGCAGGTCGGGGCCGTACGCATTCGCGTGCGGCCCCGACCTGTTGGTGGTTCAGGCGGTGGCGTAGTCGGCGAGGGCGGGCTCGAGCAGGCCGAAGGCCTCGGCGGCGTCGGCGGTGATGGTGCGGGCGATCTCGTCGCCCGGGCGGCCCGCCAGCGTGAGGTCCTGGATGCGCTGGAACAGTACGCGGTGGACGGTGGCCAGCAGTCCAGCGGCGGTCTGGACGGTGATGTCGCCGGATTCGGCTCCGGTGGCCTCGGCGAGGGCCTCGGCGAGGCGGTGCTCGCGCTGGTCGTGCAGCCCGCGCAGGCAGGCGGTCAGGGTCGGGCTGTCGGCGATCATGCGGGCGAAGTCCGGTCCGGCGAACCCGGCGACCGGGTTCTGGGCCGCGGCGGCGTCCTGGAAGGCGCGGCGCAGCACGGCGAGGGCCGATTCGCCGGGGCGGCGGGCGGCGACGGCCTCGGCCAGGGAGGCGGCGAACGCCTCCTGGTGGTCCAGGGCCAAGTCCTCCTTGCGGGCGAAGTAGTTGGTGACCGTCTTCTTCGCGATCCGGGAGGCGATGGCGATCTCGGCGATGGTGGTCCGCTCGAAGCCCTGGGCGATGAACAGCCGCGTGGCCTGGTCGGAGATGAGCTGCCGGGTCTCCTGTTTCTTGGATTCCCGCAGGCCGGAGGGTTGCGGGGGCGTTGCAGTGTCGGTAGCCATGAGGGAATCTTACCCTCATGGCATTTTTACGTTGACAGTCGCGCTACTCCTGGTCTAAGTTTACGTCCGTCGTAAAAATACGACGACGGAATGAAGCGACATGACGACGACGGACCGACGAGGAGAGTGCATGCCCGACCTTGACCGCACCACGGCCTCCGCCCGCTCGACCGACCACGCCGAACCCCCGACCGGCACCGGCGCTGCCGGCCGCGCTCCGCGCCCGGCCCGGCGCCGAGGCGTCGACCTTCGCCACCTCGCGAACGACCGGTCCAAGTCGGGACGGCGCGAACCCCGGATCTCCCGCAACATCCCCCGCCGCCGCGGCTATTGACCGCGCAAGCGCCTCTCGGCCCGCGCACGCGCAACCGTCCACTCGCCACTCGCCAAACAGAGCTCACCACTCACAGGGAGACCTACTTGAAGATCGCCGCGTCCACCGTCTCGCTCACCGTCGCCGATGTCGCCGCCTCTCAGGCGTTCCTCACCGACCACCTGGGCTACACCACCCAGGCCGATGCCGACGGCTTCGCGTCCCTCACCCGCAGCGACGCGGTCGACATCGTGCTGCTGGCCCGCGGCACCGAGGTCCTGCCGCCCGAGCAGCGTGACCAGCAGGCCAGTGGCCTGATCCTGGCCTTCACCCTTGAAGGCGGTCTCGATGACGAGGAGAAGCGGCTGCGCGACGCCGGAGTCGAGATCACCATGGCGCTGCGCGAGGAACCCTGGGGCGAGCGCCTGTTCCAGATCACCGACCCCAACGGAGTGATCATCCAGTTCGTCGAGTGGACCACGCCCGCCGCCTGACCCGCTTGGCCCCCGCCTTCGGGCGGGGGCCGGGGGAGTGGCCGGGCGGAGGCCCCCGCCGCAGCTCTGGTCACTCGGTGCCGGGGGTCTTGCGTGTGGTGGTGTTCATCCGGTTCCAGGCGTTGACCGTGAAGATCAGGGCGATCAGCTGGGCCAGTTCCTTCTCGTCGAAGTGCTTCTCCGCCTCGGCGTAGACGTCGTCCGATACGCCCTGGGGCAGGAGGGTGACGGCCTCGGTCAGCGCCAGCGCCGCCCGCTCCTTGGGGGTGTAGAGACTCGACTCGTGCCAGGCGCTGAGCTGGTAGATCCGGGCCTCGCTCTCGCCTGCCCGGCGGGCATCGCCCGTGTGGTAATCGATGCAGTACGCACAGGAGTTGACCTGCGAGGTGCGGATGTTGACCAACTCGACGAGGACCGGGTCGAGGCCGTCACGGGCGGCCGCGTCCAGGGCCAGGACGGCCCGGAAGACCTTCGGGGAGACCTGGGAGAAGTTCATGCGCTCGGGCACCTGAAAAGTTGTCATGCCTCAAACCCTAGGGAGTAAAAGCCCCCAGGTAGGGTGCATTCCCATGGCAGAAACAGGGGTCAATTCTTCCGCAGGGGCAGGGGCAGGCAGAGGTGCAGGCGGCGATGTGCCGAACCAAGCCGACACGTCGAGCAGTGCGGCGAGCAACACCGACACCCCGTCGACGACCACCGGCGACCAGTCCGGCACAGGCGCCGACCTCCACCTGGACCTCGCCGGACCCGGCAGCAGCAAGGCCCGCCTGATGCGCGCACTGCGCGAAGCCATCCGCTCAGGCCGCCTCGCCCCCGACACCCGACTGCCTCCGTACCGCACCCTCGCCAACGACCTGGCCATCGCCCGCAATACGGTCGCGGGTGCGTACGCCGAACTCGTCGAGGAAGGCTGGCTCACCGCCCGCCAGGGCTCGGGCACCCGTGTCGCCCGCCGCGCCACCCCCCTCGATCCCGGCCAGTCCCGCGGCCCGGCCCGCCCCACCCGCCACCGCGTCACCCACGACCTGATGCCCACCTCCCCGGACGCCGCGGCCTTCCCCCGCGCCGACTGGGCGGCCTCCGCCCGCCGCGCCCTGGCCGCCGCCCCGAACGATGCCTTCGGCGTCGGAGACTCCCGCGGCAGGCGGGAGCTGCGCCACGCCCTCACTGAGTACCTGGCCCGCGCCCGCGGCGTACGCACCGACCCGGACCGCATCATCATCTGTGCCGGATACGCCCACGCCCTGCGCCTGCTCTGCCAAGTCCTGCAAGGACCCATGGCCGTGGAGTCGTACGGCCTCGCCTTCCACCGCTCCCTGATCGCCGGCGCAGGCCTCGATACCGTCCCGCTGACCGTCGACGCCCACGGCGCCCGTACCGACGAACTCACCGCCACCGGCGCCGACTCGGTGCTGCTGACCCCGGCCCACCAATTCCCCACCGGCGGCCCCCTGCACCCCGAACGCCGCACCGCCGTCATCGACTGGGCCCGCGCCACCGGAGGACTGCTCCTCGAGGACGACTACGACGGCGAGTTCCGCTACGACCGCGAACCGGTCGGCGCGGTTCAGGGCCTGGATCCCGACCGCGTCGCCTACCTCGGCTCCACCAGCAAGAGCCTCTCCCCGGCCCTGCGCCTCGGCTGGATGGTGCTGCCCGGCCATCTCGCCGACCGCGTCGCCGAGGCCAAGGGCGAGCGCGAAATGTGGACCGGCGTGGTGGACCAGCTGACCCTCGCCGACTTCATCAACTGCGGTGCCTACGACCGCCACTTGCGCCGCATGCGCAAGATCTACCGGCGCCGCCGCGACCACTTGACCGCGACCCTCGCCGAGCGTGCCCCGCACATCGCGGTCACCGGAATCGCCGCGGGCCTGCACGCGGTACTCGAACTCCCGGAAGGCACCGAGCAGGCGGCCCTGCGTGCGGCCCGCCGTCAGGGCCTGGCCCTGGAAGGCCTGCACCCGTTCCGGCATCCGCACAGCACCTTGCCGCCCCGCGACGGCTTGGTCATCGGCTACGGCACCCCACCGGAGCACGCCTTCACAGCGGCCCTGGACGCCCTGTGCCTCGCCCTGCCCGATCCGCCACAGGACGAACACCCCGAGCCGACCGCTCCCCGCCGACGCCCGCGCCGATCCTGACCCCACCGGGCAACGGACCTTGCTGAAGGGCCTGTTCGGTCGCCTGCTCGCTCACGCTTCGATGTGTGCGGCCAGGCCGGCAAGGATCATCGTGCTGCCCTCCTTGGCCTGCTCGCGTGCTTCCGCGGTCGAGTTGGTCTGATCGATGGTGACCTTCACGCCGTCCCCGTCCTCCTCGAAGGTGATGGCCATGACCTCGGCGGGCGCGCCCGGCACGTCCATGGTGAGGACGATCCGGCGCCCCTCCTCGACCTCCAGGAAGGTGCCCGTGAGCGGGAACTCCCCGCCTTCCGGCCCGAGGAGCGTGGACTTCCAGGCGCCACCCGCCCGTACGTCGATCTCCACGCTGCCCTCGGCCGCACCGAACCAGGCCGGCCACTCCGCCGCAGTCGTGTAGGCCTGCCAGGCGCGGGCGACCGGGGCGTTCATGGTGCGGGAGACGGTGTAGGGGAAGCCGGTGGTGTGGGTGTTCTCGCTCATGTCAGGAACCTCTTCCGCGTTGTGGTGGCCCAAGTGGCCGTTGCTGTCGAAGGGTTGACGTGCGCGGGAGCGGAAGTTCATCGACAGGGGGTGAGTGATCTGGGTCACACGCCGCGATGGCGGATGCGGGGCGGTCCGTGGGTCCCGAGCGACCCGACCGGTGCCTGATTTCGGCGACGAGAGTGTGGCTGCCGGTCGAAGTGTTGAGTCGGGGAGCTCGCGCGACCAGGGCATGCGCAGGCGGCTTGTGATGCACCGCCCAACGCAGGTGCAACCCCAGGGTTGCACCCGGGTAATGCATGTGCAACTCTTGAGTTGCATCGCATGGTGGCAACGAAGGAGCTCCTGATGAATGAGGACCGGATCGAGCGCGAAACCCTGATTGAGGCGCCATTGGAGCGGGTCTGGTCGCTCGTGGCCCAGCCCGGCTTCTGGGTGGCCGACAAGGCGAGCCTGCCGGGCACCATGGCCATAGAGGGGGAGGTGATGGTGGCGAAGAACGCAGAGCACGGTGACTTCCCGGTGCGCGTGGAGAAGGTCGAGCCGCCCGCATATCTGGCATACCGCTGGACCAGCGCCTTCCCGGGCGAAGAGCTGCGTGAGGACAACAGCACCCTGGTGGAGTTCACGTTGACCCAGGAAGGCGCGCAGACGCGGTTGCGGGTCGTGGAGAGCGGGTTCGCGGCACTGGCCGGGTCGGACGAACTGCGCAGCCAGAACCTGAAGGACCACACGGGCGGCTGGCCCCTGGAGCTTGACGCGCTCAAGAGCCGCGCCGAACAGCCGGCACCGTGACGGACGAGTATCGCGAATCCGGCGAGGCGGTCGACAGCGTCCTGACCGCTCTGGCCGACCCGATGCGACGGCGACTGCTGGAACTGCTCGCCGCGCAGGGCGAGGCCACTGCGACCACACTCGCCCAGCCGCTTCCTGTCTCCCGTCAGGCAGTGGTGAAACACCTGGGCGTCCTGGACGCAGCCGGCCTGGTGTCCGCCGGCCGGGTCGGCCGCGAAGTGCGGTACAGGGTGCGCCCCGCGGCACTGGACGCGACGGCGCGGTGGATGGCCGCACTCGCGACCGACTGGGACCGGCGCCTGGCCAACATCAAACGCATTGCCGAGGCAGCCGAGCGGGATGCGCGCTCAACTCGATCCGACTGAAAGGCAGAAGGCCATGGACACGACAGCACTCCGCAGCGCCTACGACAGGCTGCTCGACGCGGCGGCCCTCCCTGGCCTCGGCGACCCCGACGACGGCGGATGGAACGCCGATCAGATCCTGGCCCATGTCCTCAGCGTGGATGCCGCAACCGCATCGGTCGCACTCGGCGTCGTCTCAGGCGCGCGCCCCACCTTCGACAACCGCATCTGCCTCGACGCCTGGAACCTCGACCGGATCATCGCCGAGCACTCGGGCAGGGCGCACCTCATCGAGCACGTGCGGAGCCAGGCCGCCGTTCTGTGCGGTGTCGCCGACCAGCTCCACGAGACGGCCGCCTCGACTTTGGTGCCGGCGTTCCTGATGTCCAACGACGCACTTGTCCTGGACCAGCCGATCCCGCTCGCGAGCCTCATCGACGGCCTCGCCGAGAACCACGTCCCGGTGCATACCCAACAGCTCCTCGACCTCCGCGTCGTCGTTCCGAGCTGAGACCCGGACAGCGCACTCACCGACCACTGATGTCGGGCCCCTCGACTCCAAGATCAATTGTCAGTGGTGGATGGGAAGATGGAGGCATCAAGTCGGAAGAGGGGGAGCACTCATGTCCGGAAACCAGAATTACATCAATCACGTTGCGCTTGTCCTGGATGCCAGTTCGTCCATGTCGCACCTGAGCGGCAAGGTCGTCGATGTCGCCGACCAGCAGATTGCCTATCTGGCCCGCCGCTCGCAGGAACTGGACCAGGAAACCCGCGTCACGGTTTATGTCTTCGCGGACAAGGTGGAGTGCGTCATCTACGACAAGGACGTGCTGCGCATGCCGTCCCTGAAGCAGCTGTACCGGGTCGGTGGAATGACGGCGCTGCTGGCGGCCACGCTCAAGTCGCAGCGGGAGCTGGCGCAGACGGCCCAACTCTACGGAGACCACAGCTTCCTGACGTTCGTGCTGACCGACGGCCAGGAGAACGCGAGCCATCGCTGCCCGGACGCCCCGGCCAGGAATACGGGTGAACTGGTGCAGGCCGTGGCCCAGTTGACCGAGACGCAGCAGGACAACTGGACGCTGGCCGTCCTGGTGCCGGACCAGATGGGCAAGCGCGAGGCCATGCAGTGCGGCTTCCCGAAGGACAACATCGCCATCTGGGATGCCACGAGCACACAGGGCCTGGAGGAGGCCGGGCAGGTCATCCAGGAGGCAACCGAGAAATTCATGGTCGGCCGCACCAAGGGCATCAGGGGATCCCGGGCGGTGTTTTCCGCCGGTGCCGAGGCGGTCAACAAGGAGACGATAAAGGCGGCCGGCCTCACCCCGGCCGATCCGACGGCTTATGAGTTGCTCGCGGTGTCCCGCGAAGCGACGATCCGGAATTGGGTCGTCGAATGCGGACACACTTTCCGCACAGGTTGTGCGTTCTATCAGCTGAGCAAGTCGGAGAAAGTCCAGGCGCGCAAGCAGATCGCGGTACTGGAGAAGAAGACGGACCGGGTGTACACGGGGCCGGAGGCCCGCGCCCTGCTCGGCCTTCCGGACCAGGAAGTGCGCGTCAAGCCGGACCACAACGACGACTTCACCATCTTTGTGCAGAGCACCAGCGTGAACCGCAAGCTGATACCGAACACACGCCTGCTGTTCATGGTCTGACGCCCAATCGGAACCGCCTATGCAGAACCGCCTGATCGGAATCGCTTGATCAGCCCCGCCGGTCGGACCGGCGGGGCTCCCGACGTGGCCCCGCTGTCGTGCGAGCGCCGCGTGTTCAGACGCGCGCCGCCGGGTCGGCTCCGTCCGCCCGTCCGCGTTCGGTCCACGGACGGAGCTTCTCCGGATTGCGTACCGCCCAGATATGGGCGATGCGGCCGTCGGCGAGGCCGAACGCCGCCACGGTCACGGTGACGCCGGTGTGCTGGGCGACAAGTCCCGGCCGGCCGTTGACCGTTCGCTCGAGAAGGGTCAGACCGGGGGCCTTGTCGGCGATATGGATCAGGTACTGGGCGATGCGCTCGCTGCCCTCCACGGGGCGCAGGACGGCGCCGGCCAGTCCACCACCGTCGGCGGTCATCGTGGCGTCGGGGTCGAGGAGGCCGACAAGGCTCTTGATGTCCTTCGCCTCCCACGCTTCCTTGAAGTCGCGCACCAGATCGGCCTGCCCGGCCGTCGCAGCCGTAAGGGCTCGTGCGGCTCCGATGCGCCGGCGGGCGGAGGTGGCCAGTTGACGACAGGCGGCAGGCGTCCGACCGACGATCGAGGCGATCTCAGCAAAGGGGTACCGGAAGACGTCGTGCAGGACGAACGCCACACGTTCCGCCGGTGTCATCGTCTCCAGCACTACGAGGAAGGCCATGTTCACCGACTCGTCCAGGGTGATCAGGTCGGCGGGGTCGGCCGGCCCGCCGCTGCCGTCGGTCGCGTGTCCGTCGGTCCACTGCGCACGATCGGGCAGCGGCTCGGGTATCCACGCGCCGACGTAGCGCTCGCGCCGCAGTCGCGCGGAGCCGAGCACGTCCAGGCAGATACGCCCGGCCACGGTCGTGAACCAGGCACCGGGCGAAGCGATCGCCTCCCGCTGCGGCTCCGACAGCGCGTACCAGCGGGCGTACGTCTCCTGGACGGCATCCTCGGCCTCGGCCGGCGAACCGAGCAGCCGATAGGCGAGATTGATGAGGCGCCGCCGCTCTGCGACGACCGCGCCGGCGCCGGGCTCGGACCGATCCTCCACCGACTCGGACACCGTGCTCATCTTCGCGATCGCCCCCCTGGTCCTTCTTGTTCGCTCCGCACCTGCTTCCCCGGGCGAAGCACCGCACCGGACGGTGCGATCGGCGCGGCACCTCACATTTCGCGGGCCCATGTCGTCAAGCCATCGAGACCGTACCGATCTTCGCCGCGAGGCAGGACAGGGGACCACATCATGGCCACACCGACGACGGCAGTTCCCGGCAGATTCACGTTCGTGCAGGTCGCGATCGCCCTGCAGACCCTGGCTCTCTTCTTCCAGGCCGTCACCGCAGGACTCCTGCTCTCCTCGTCCCGGGGCTATGCACTGCACGACGCCGGCTCCAAGGTGATGTACGGCGCGTCGATGCTGTACGTACTCGCCGCGATCCTCGCCTGGCGGCCGGGCGGCGGCCCGCCCCGCCCGATCCTGTACGCGTCCGGCTTCCTCGTACTCGCCTCGGTCCAGGTGGTCCTCGGCGTCGCGCACGTGTCGTCGCTCCATGTGCCGCTGGGCATCCTCATGTTCGGCCTCAGCATGCTGGCGCTGGGCCAAGCCGTGTCCGCCGGCTTGTCGCAGCGCTCCGGCCGCCGGCCGCAGTGACCAATGCCTACGCCTCGCAGCTCAGGTCGTGCGCGGGTAGCCGCCCGGTGCGCAGGTAGTCGTTCACCCTCTTGTCGACGCAGGCGTTGCCGTACTCGCCGTACAGGCCGTGCTGTCGGGCACCCCGCACGGTGAGCAGCCGGGAACTCGGCCACTGTGCGCGCACGGCCTCGGCGCCGGCGTAGAGGGTGCGGGGGTCGCCCGTGGCGGCGACGAGCAGGGCCGGGACGTCGTTGTCGAGCACGCTCGGTGCCTCGGCGGGCCGGTCCCAGAACTCACAAGGCGTGATGTTGTTGGCCACCGGCCCGACCAGGGGAGAGCGCTCGCGGGATTCCTCGACCGCGCGCCAATAGCTCCCGACGCCGCGCCGCTCGGCCACATCGCCGCACACGATCGCGGTCATCTGGCTGGCGGCGGCCGAACCCGCCCCGGTCAGCAGGAACTCCAGTTGCCCGGCGAGCTCTTCGGGCGGCTCGACCGGCTCCCTGTCCGCAGCACGCGCCAAGAGGCGTACGGTCCCGGCCAGTTCGGCACGCCGCTCGTCGAGGTCGCTCCCGAGGCCGCCGATGAAGAAGAAGGGGAGCACATGCTCGTCCAGCCGGTACGCCTCCCCGATCCGCAGCGGCTCCTCCTCGGCGGCACCGAGGATGTGCTCCACCGTAGCCAGGACCTCGGCGCGCGTTGCACCCAGCCCATACGTGCCGTGCCGCGCGGCGGCCCACGACGCCCACGCGCGCAGGGCCGCCTCGTTGGCCGCCTCGGCGCCGCGCAGCAGGGTGTGGTTGTAGCGCTCCGGGGAGTTGACGCCGTCGAGCACCATGCGGTCGGTGCGGCCCGGGAAGAGCTGCGTATAGACCTCGCCGAGGTAACTGCCGTACGAGTAGCCGAGGTAGGAGAGGGCGTCCTCGCCGAGGGCGGCGCGGATGACGTCCATGTCGCGGGCGGTGTTGCGGGTGGTGACGTACGGCAGTACGTCGCCGTGGGCGCGCTCGCACCGCCCGGCCAGCTCGCGCGCGACGGCGACCTCCTCGCGGTACGCCGCCAGGTCGGCGCCCGCCGAGCGAAGGGGTGCGGAGCCGAGGTCCCAGCCGCAGTCCAGCGGGGTGCTCCGGCCGACGAAGCGCGGGTCCATGCCGATCAGGTCGTAGCGGCCGGCGACCTCTCCCATCACCTCCGACTTGGTCAGCGGCATGTGGAGGCTGGGGCCGGCCGGTCCGCCGTCGTTGAGCAGCAGCGGGCCGACGCGGTGGGCGGTGTCGGTGGCCTGCAGGCGGGATATGGCGACGGTGAGGGTGCGACCGCCGGGGTCGGCGTAGTCGAGCGGCACGGTGATGTCGGCGCAGTCGGCGCCGGCGGCATCCAGCTTCCGGCCGAGTTCGTCGTCGGCGCCGAGGGCGCAGGCGTGCCAGTCGACGCGCTGGCCGTGGAAGCGGGCGAACGGATCCGGGTCGCCGGAGGCCGTAGCGGTAGCAGTGGTCGTCGCGGCGACGGCTAGCACCGCCGCGCAGGCGGCAAAGGCCTTGATGCGCAGGGAAGTTGACATGCCCGCACGCTAGGTTCGGCGGATACCTCGGCGCACTCCGGGAAAGCCCTGAGAACGATCAGGGTCGACCCCGAAAAGATTCCGAAGCGTGCTGTCCGCCAGAGGCGGAGAACCCGACGGGCAGCACGCTTCGGACAGGGCTACGAGTGGTCAGGGCAGCGGGATGCGCACCACGGTGCCGGTCCCGGCGCATACGCCGCAGTCGGTGACGTACGCGGCACCGTCCCGTATCGCCAAGCCGCCGGGGCCGGTCAGGTCGGTGGTGACGATCTGGTGCGTGCCGTCGCGCTTGACCTTGATCAGCGCACCGGACGGGTCGCCGGAAAGCATGCCGTTGTGGGCCAGTTCGAGGACGTAGAGCGAGCCGTCGCGGTCGAAGGCGAGGTCGATGACGGTGCTGAAGCCGGTGGCCACGACGGTCGGCTCCTGCCCGGGCACCACGCGGAACACACCGGCCTTGCCGACCGGGAACGGGAACCCGGTGAGCTGGCTGACGTAGTACGCGCCGTCCGGGCCTGCGACGACCGCGGTGGGCACGGCCTGCGAGGTGATCTTGGTGCCCGGCGGCGTCCCCGTGGACGGCGGGGCGTCGACCTCCTGGCTCGGGAACTTGGCCACGGTGGAGACACGGCCCCTCGGCGCGACGCGGACGAGCGTGTTGCCCGCCGCATCGACGACGGCCGCGCCGTTCTCCGTGAACGTCACGGAGTTCGGATTGCCGCCGTCCGGATCGGTCTTGGCCGCGTGTCCGGCGATGTCGGCGACCCGCGTCACGCGACCTTCCACGGATGCAAGGAGCCATCCGATGTTGCGGCCCGCGGCCGGCAGGGTGTCGCGTTTGGCGGGCGCGACGGCCAGTCCGGCGGTGAACATCGGGACGCCGCCGACCACCGTCACGTCGGACGGGCCGATGGCCCGCGCACCGTCAGGTGCGGCGATCGACGGAAGCCCCGTCACCACGCGCCGCTGGCTGCCACCGCTGATCTTGGTGATGGCCCCCGACGTACCGAAGCACTCCAAATCGGCCTGCGCGCCGGGGAAGCACGGCCCGGCACCACCGACGCCCCCCTCGGCGACGTACAACGACCCGTCCGCCGAGAAGGCCAGGCCATGCGGGTTGTCGAGGCCGGTCGCAACCGTGGTCGGGCCCTGGTCCGCCTCGGCGCCCGCGGGGGTGAACAGGGTGAGGATGAGCGCGGCGCCAACGGCCGGTGCCATCCTGGTTCGAGTGATCACGTGGAGTCCTTCCAAGGCGAGCTCGTCCAGAGGCTGGGCATGAAATTGCCGCGGTTCACCCCAGGATCACCGCTCCACTGCAAGGCAGACGCAAGCCGGGCACAGCGGAGCCCGGCGTGGAGGCGGTCATCTCCACACCGGGCTCTGGGCCATCAGTGGCTGTGCAGCGCCGTGCCGTACTTCTGAGCAGTGGAGAGGTACGGCAGGCCGAGCGTGCGGGGCGAGAAGGCAGTTGAGCCCCCGGCCGAGCCGCCGGGAAGGAGCCACACGGCACCCAGGGAGGCGTTCTCACCGGGGGATCCGACCGAGACATCGATTGCACCGGCAGCGTTGTGGTCGCCCGCGGCGACCGCCGCACCGAAGGCGTCGCCCGCCTCGGCGACGCCCGGGACACCGGATGTGTCCTGGTTCCAGGAGACGGACCTGGCCCCGCCGTCGGTGTCGAGCAGGCCCTTGGCGCCGCCGTGCAGCAACCAGGCGGCGCCCGCCCTCGCCTTGTTCCCGATGGCCTCACCGGGAGCGCCCGCGATCAGGTCGTCGCGGCCGTCGCGGTCGACGTCCGCGACGGCGAGGGCGGCACCGAAGCGGTCACCGTCCTCGGCCACACCCGGGACGCCTGCCGTGTCCTGGTTGAGGGTCTGCGCACGGCTGCCGAACGAGCCGCCCGCGGTGCTTCCGTAATGGATGTGAAGGCCGCCGCCCTTGGCGAGTTGCTCGGGACCGCACGGGTCGTCGATGTTCTCGTCGGCGATCTCACGGCATTCGCCGAGCGCCAGGTCGTCGTGGCCGTCGCCGTCGAAGTCACCGGCGGCCAGAGCGCTCACACCGGCGTTGTCCGTGTTCCAGAAGTTCGCCATCTCGCCCCGGTCGGCGTCCCACTTCCACAGGCGTACGTGGGACTGCGTGTTGGGGTCGCCCGCGGTCCAGTACGCCACGGCCAGGTCCGCCGTGCCGTCGCTGTCGAAGTCGCCGGTGGCAAGGACGGGGGCACGGCCGCCCATCGGGGCGGCGACGACGGTGGTCACCAGGCTGTCCTCACCCTGGATGACACGGGCGACGACCTTGTCCGTACCGCCGATCACGATCGTCTTGTTGTCGCCGCCGGTCAGGTGCGCCGCCGTGACCGATCTGCCGTACGCAGCCGACGGCGACGGCCCGGTGAGGACCGTCGACCCCGGCCCCGGCCCGTCCTCCGAGCCGCCTACGGCGATGACCATGCCCGCGTCCGTACCGCGGTCGGTGACGTCCTCGCCGGGGGCACCGGCGAGCAGCTCCGCGACGGAGTCGCCGTTGAGGTCCACCAGGGCCACGGATGCGCCGAAGCGATCACCCGCCTCGGGGCTGCCGGGAACCTCGGCAGTGGCCTGGCTGACACGGATGCTGCCGTGGGCGCCGACGCCGCTCGGACCGCCCCAGACCACGTTCACGTACCCGGCCTTGGCCTGGCCTGCGACGGTCCCGTCCGGGACGCCGACGGCGAGGTCCGCGTAGCCGTCGCCATTGAAGTCGCTCGTGGCGGCAGGGGGTGCGGCAGCGGTGGCGCCGGACGGGAGCACGAGCCCGGCGGTGGCCGCAGCGGCGACTGCGATGGCGTACGTCAAGATGCGGTGGTTGTGTGGCACGGAGGCTCTCACTCGGTCGACGGAGTACGGACATCTGGTGTGACCGTCGAAGTACGGAGCTGGTTGTACGGAGTTCACCGGTGGCCGGCGCCGGGCGACATCGCGGTAGGTCCGCCCGGGCAGCCCGGGGGCCCGTTCGCTTCGCGGGTGATCGCAGGCCGCCGGCACTGCGGCCCGTCAAGCTCGCGCGGACAGCCACCGGCCCGGGCCGCTCGTCGACGTCTTCGCCCGACGCCGGCCCGGGGCGGTCGGATTACGGGGTGGCGGCGGTTCCGTATCGGTACTCGGAGGCGAGGGTGCCCTGGGTGTCGCGCAGCTTGGCGGCGTCGCCGCGGTCGTTCCAGATGGGGCGCCCGCTGGCGTAGGTGTAGCCGCCCCACTCGGCATGGACCTGATTGGTGTAGATGCGGATGCGCTGACCGGGCAGGAGCACGGTGCCGGCCGGGAACGTGAAGTCCTGTCCGGCGTCGTCGGCGCCCAGGACCCAGCCGGAGATGTCGGCAGGAGCGGTGCCCCGGTTGACGACCTCCACGAACTCGTCGGCCTGGGTGCGCTTGACCTCGCCCTTGAAACGTACGTTGGTGATCTGGACGTCGGGCTGCCCGGTGCGGGCGAGGACGGCGACCAGGTCGGCGCTGTTGGCGGCGTTCTCCGGGCTGATGAACCGGGTGACGATCTGGCCGCCCTGTTTGAAGCCGGTGATGACCACGGCGTACTCGGTGTTGTCGATGGTCACCGTCTCGGGCGACACCCGGGTGGGCAGGTCGACGATGTCTTCCGGGTTGGGGCCGACGTTGGGGGTCTCGTTGTGCTGGAAGCGGAAGCTGAAGTCGTGCGGCACCTGGTCCTCGAACACGACGCGCGCGGAGAGGTGCACCTCGAACTGGTTCTGCGGCATGCCCTGGATCGGGAAGTTCTGGTGGGTGAGCGTGCCCAGGGTGAACTCGGTGCCGTCCAGGAGTACGTCCACGGTTCCGCCGGCGAACAGGTAGCCGCTCTTGCCGCTGCCCGCGGGGATGCCCCACTTGACGTTGTCGGTGCTGAGTCCCTCGAGGTTGGGCGGGTTGATGCTGATGGCTGTCCACGTGCCTGACGTGTCGACCTTGGACATCTTCCGGTCTCCTGTCACCTGACGAACGCGGGAGCCCCGGCCCGTTGGCCGGGCGAGGCGAACGTAACGCCGGTACAGGGGAGTTGGAAGGTGAATCACCCTGTTATTGGGCGAGCTGGGATAAATGGCCGATTGGTGCGGCGTGGGCCGCTGCGGACTCAGGTCTGTCGTGCCTGCGCAGCGCGGGGAGTGCTCCACCGGTTCGGTACGGCCAGGCGGTCAGGGCGCCACGTTGAAGATGGCCGAGTAGGGCACCGTCATGGGTCGAACCGGACGGAGGTCACTCACGGGCCACCCGGAGGCCGTGAACTGCTGCGCGTACTGACCGCTCAGCGATCCATCCGAGCCGCGAGCCCGTCGAGCACGCAGTCCAGGCCGAACGCGAACTCGACGTCGGGGTCGGGCTCTTCGGCCTCGTGGACGCGGCGGGCGAGCATCGGGTGTTGGCCTGCCGCCAGGACCTCGCTGATGTAGGGGCCGACGCTGCGCTGCCACTCCTCCTCGCTGAGCCCGGTGCGCTGCTCCGCGCGTCGTAGGGCCTGCTGGGCGGCGACCGAACCCAGCACGTACGCGTGCACGGCGCCGAGCGCCCGCGAGGCCAGGGTGATGTCGGGCGTGAGCGCGACGGCGGCGCGCAGCGCGGACTCGGACCGCCGCAACGAGTGGGGGCCGAGCGCGGGCCGGCCCGCCAGTTCACCGGCCAGCCAGGGATGCCGCAGCAGCGTCGCGCGCAACGCGTGCGCGACCGCGCCCAGATCGGCACGCCAGTCGTCGGTGGACTCGGGCAGCGGATCCTCACCCTGCGCCGCGTCGACCATCAGGTCCACCAGCTCGTCGCGGTTGGTGATGTACCGGTAGAGCGAGGCAGTCCCGGAGCCGAGATCACCTGCGACCCGTCGCATCGACACCGCCGCCAGTCCCTCCGCGTCCGCGACGGCCAGCGCGGCGGCCACGTACTGGTCCACTCCGGGTGCGCGTCGGCGCGGCTCCGGGCGCGGCCGGGTCCACACCGAGGAGGGGGCGGGTTCGGTCATCGGGGCTGGTTCCTTTCCTCGTTGACCTGCATCCTACCTTCTGGCTACGGTGTATCCATGACGGAAACACCGTATCCAGAAGTGTCCACGCCCACGCCCGCACCCACCCCCGTGCTCGTAGTCGGAGGTGGCAGCGTCGGCCTGCTCACCGCGGCACTGCTCACCCACCACGGCGTCCACGCGGTGCTCGTCGAGCGCAGGTCCGGGCCGTCGGTGCACCCGCGTGCCACCGGCATCGCACCGCGCTCCGTCGAGGTCCTGCGCGAACTCGGCCTCGACGCCGCCGTCGACGCCGCCGCGGTCGACCTCAGGGGCGGCGCGGGCAAGGCGGTGGCGCCGACCGTCGTCGAGATGGGCGCGGGCGACGTCGTGACGGTGCCCATGCCGACCCCGTCCGCCGACGAACTGGACGTGACGCCGTTCAGACTGCGCGGCGTCTGCGCCCAGGACCGGCTCGACGCCGTCGTGGCAGCCGACCTGGCCCGCCGCGGAGCGGACCTGCGCTGGTCGACCCGCCTGATCGACATCGCGCCGGACGCCGACGGCGTCAACGTCGAACTGGAAGGCCCCGACGGCCGCTACTCGCTGCGGTGCACGCACCTCGTCACCGCCGACGGCACGCACAGCACCGTGCGGACCGCGCTCGGCGTGGGCACCTCCGGGCCCGGCGACCTGGGCAAGACGATGATCAACATCCTGTTCCGCGCCGACCTGAGACCGCACCTGCGGGGAATGTCCTTCGCCACCTGCACGATCACCACGCCGAAGGCCGCCGGCCTGCTTGCCACCGTGGACGGCGCGACGAACTGGGTCTTCCACGTCGCCTGCGACGTCGACGCCGGCGAACGCCCCGAAGACTTCACCCACGAGCGCTGCGCCGCACTCGTCCGCCTCGCGGTCGGCGATCCCGACCTCGACGTCGAGGTACGCAGCGTGCTCCCGTGGCGCCCACGCAGCGCGGCGGCCGAAACCTTCGCCGTCGACCGCCGCGTGTTCCTCGTCGGCGACGCCGCGCACACCGTGTCACCCATGGGCGCGTTCGGCCTCAACACCGGGATCGCCGACGCACACAACCTGGCGTGGAAGTTGGCCGCCGTCCACCACGGCGAGGCCGGCGCCCGCCTCCTCGACACCTACGCGCACGAACGTGAACCGGTCGCCGCAGCGACACTGGACCAGGCGATGCGCAGACTCGCCGACCCGCAGCTGCACTGGGGCCGCGGACCCGAGGCCGACGCCGCCAGGGCGGCAGCGGGAGTGTGGGCCGCGCCGGTCGTCCACCTCGGCCACAGGTACGACTCGGCCGCCGTCGTCGACCCGCGCCCGGAACTCCCCTCCACAGTCGACCTGGTACTGGACGGATCGCCGGGCTCACGGGTACCCCACGCGTGGATCGACGGGGTCTCCACACTCGACCTGGTGGCCTCCCGATGGACCCTGCTGGCAGGCACCGCCGGCGAGCGCTGGCTCACCGCGGCAGCGGACCTGGAACTCCCCGCACACCGCGTCGCAGTCCCGTGGCTCGCGGACGAAGGGGCCCTGCTCGTCCGCCCGGACGGAATCGTCGCGATGCGCGCCACGACACCGGCGACGGATCCGGCACGATTCCTCACCGAGGTCTTGGACCAGGTGCTGGCCCGGCCGGTGCCGGTGCCGGTGCCGAGCACCTGATCGGATGCGTGACGTTTGTGGTGGCGCCGTATCAGGGAGCGCGGGTATGGCGGTTCGCCCTGATGGAATCGAGACCGCGGCGATTCCCACCCACTCCCGACGATCGCCGCCCGGCGCCGCTGTGCGTGGCGGACGAGGCGGCCTGCATGAGCGCCAGTCCCTCTCCCCGCAGTGGCCAGATTCTTTCACCCTCTGACCATCTGGCCGCTGATGTCGTACGACGACGAAGGTGCACGCTCGAGGGCATGAACATCCTCTGGATCTTCGCCCACCCCGAACAGCACTCCCTCAACGGCTCCCTGATGTCCGACGCGCTCGGCGCTCTCGACGGGCTCGGGCACGCGTACCAGGTGTCCGACCTGTACGCGATGAAGTGGAAGGCGGTCCTCGACGCCGGCGACTTCGGCGACGGGCCGTCCGTCCGTGAACGGCTGTTCGTCGGAGCCGAGCAGGAACGCGCGTACAAGACGGGTGAGTTGAGCGCCGACATCCGTGCCGAGATCGAGAAGCTGGCCTGGGCCGACGTGCTGGTCCTGCACTTCCCCCTGTGGTGGTTCGGGCCTCCGGCGATCCTCAAGGGCTGGTTCGACCGGGTCCTGGTGCAGGGTCTCGGGTTCGGCGTGAAGACACCGGACGGGCACACCCGCCGGTACGGCGACGGCGGTCTGACCGGCAAGCGGGCCCTGGTCGTCACGTCAGTGGGGGCTCGGCCGCCCGGGTTCGGGCCGCGAGGGATCCATGGGCACGTGGACGAGGTGCTGTTCCCGCTGCTGCACGGCACGTTCTGGTACACGGGGATGGCGCCGCTCAAGCCGTTCGTGGCGTACGGCGCGGACCGGCATGACCCGGCGGACTACGCCCGTACGTCCGCCGCGCTGCGGCAGCGGCTGCGCACGCTGCCCGACGAAGAACCGCTGACGTACCGGCCCGAGGCGGGCGGTGAGTACGACGACGAACTCGTCCTACGGCCCGACCTCGCACCGGGCCGCGCCGGCCTGGGAGTTCACCAGCGGTGAGAGTGCAGGACTCTGGCTGCCAGCCGGCCTCGCGAGTGTTTCCCCGGTGACGGGTCAACGGGGCCGGGTCCTGCGTCGATTTCCAGCTTGGATGCGAGAACGGAACCAAGTCGGCCTCTACGCACAGCTCCATGCCCTGCCCTGGAAGGACGTCACGGCGAAGCACTACGACCGCACCGCCGGGAACGGCCGCAAGGAGACCCGAGGCGCGCGGGTCCTGACTGTCGACGACCTCGACTTCCCCCAAGGAGTCCAGGACCTGCAAGCGCACCCGCGAGACCGTCTGCCGCGACCGACCCGGATGTGGGAAGCGGTCGGCCGAAGGGCGGTAGTGGTCGTGGCCTGCTGCCCATGAAGGGCGCGAACTTGGGTGGTCCGTGGGCCGCCTGGAACCGTGCGCAGGGTCTCGCTCAGCATGCTGCGACGTGCCAGGTGAAGCGGATTTCGGTGGAGCCGGAGACCCGTGTGAGGATCGCACCATGGACACCCCCACCCTCACGGAGCGCCGGTCACCATGGGTCGTCTTCACCCGCGTTGACGACCCATGGGTGAGCAGCGAGACAGCCAAGCTCCGCGAGCAGGGCGGGCGCGTGTTCCGGCTCGACGGCCGAGAAATGCGCGAGCCGGCCTCGCTGTTTGCTGCCTTCGCCCGGGAGTTGTCCTTTCCCGGCTACTTCGGCCGCAACTGGGACGCGCTGGTGGACTGCCTGCACGACTGGCACGGCCACGGGGGCGATACCAAGGACGCCGCCATCCTGATCGACCACGCCGATGCCCTGCTCGGTAGCGAATTCCTCGGCCTGTTCGTATCGGTCCTGTGCCAGGCCGGCTGGAAGGCAAACCTTCAGCTCGACGCCGATGGAGTTCCGCACGCGAACTGGCCACCGTTCACGCTCCACTTCGTCTTCCTGCTCAATCACACCCCGCCCGCAGCAGCTGCCGAGGCCGCAGCTCACGGCTTGGATGTCGGCGTGGCCCTGCGGGACGGGCGCTTGACCGCGACCCTCACCGGTGAGGACTGGCCCGGCGCTGACCCAGCCATGCCATTCCCTGCGCTTCCGGCCAGGCCATGATTGTTCGCACCGGGTCGGCTGGGGGTCATCGGTTCACGGCCGGGCGCTGCCCGGGGTGAGGATTTCCATGAGGTGTCCGTCAGGGTCATGGAAGTAGGTACCCCTGCGGCCTTTGCTGGCCTGGCTGCGATAGACCTGCCCGATCTCTTGGCACTTGGGATCGCCGTAGTGGGTGATTCCGCCGTGCTGGATGCGGGCGAGGGCGGCGTCGAACTCCCGCTCGCCGACCATGAACGCGTAGTGGTGCGGCTCGAAGTCGTCGAGCTGGTCGTAGTCCAGGCTGACTTCGTTGGCCAGCGTGACCGGCGTGAAGTGCGCCACCGGCGGGTCGACACTCAGGCCGAGGATTCCGGCCAGGAACTGCGCCGACGCTTGCGGGTCACGGGCGGGGACGATGGTGTGATTCAGTTCCACGGGCATGGTGACTCCTTTTCAGGCACGGGACTACGCGTGGCGGCGGCCGCCGAGGTGGCCTCGGCGGCCTTCCTCACGATTGATGGGGTCAGGCGGGCTGTGGGGCGAGGGTGGCCGGTGCGGCCGCGACGTTGCGGGTCTCGCGCAGTATCAGCAGGCCATTGACGACCATGAGTGTCGCGGTGAGGCAGTGGACGCCGAGTGCGGTGGCGACGGAGCCCTGGTGGGCCAGCACGGTGGTCATGTCGCCGTACGCGGCGAGGGCTTCGACCAGCAGCGCCCAGCCCAGCGCCCGGCGGTGGCCGGTCACCAGCAGGATGCCCAGGACCAGGGCCAGGACGACGTCGCGGATTCCCTTGATGATCAGGAAGCCGCCGCCGTCGCCGGACGGCCAGCTCGGCAGGCCGAAGCCCGGCGCCGTCGTCTGCGGGCTCAGGATGAACTCCGTCCCGAACCAGAGGATGAAGAGGATGAAGGCGGCGGCCAGAACGGTGTTGATCTTCTTCAGTGTCATGGTGCTTCTCCTTGCGGGTCGTCATCGGCTGGGTTAGGTGCGTGGAGCTTGCCTAGTGGTGTGTGGGCCTGATCGGGCCGCGCAGACCCGGCTGATCGGGGAGTTGGGTGGCCTGCTGCCCGGGGGAGCGGGGAGCGTGCGCGCCGTCGGCGCGGGGCCGGCGCGGGGCCGGCCCGCGGGCTCAGACGAGGGCGGTGACGAGCAGGGTGAAGGCGGCGATGATGACGGCGACGCGGGCGTAGTGGTAGCGGTCCCAGCGGTTCATCTGCTGCTTCCAGTCGGCGGGCCGGTTCTCGGGGGTCCAGGTCTTGCCCTGGTTGTTGATCGGGACGAGCAGCAGGATCGACATGATCACGCTGAGGATCAGCAAGGCGCCGGAGGTGACGACGAGGCCGGCGCCGTCGTGGTCCCATCCGGCGATGGCCCAGGTGGCGACGAGGATGAGCGAGCCGATGTACCAGACGGGCATGACGGCGCCGAGCATGCGGCCGCCGTGGCTGCGGGCGCTTTGGTTGCTGTCGTCAGGGAGGGCGCTGAAGATCGGGTTCATGACGAAGGCGACGGCGAACTCCACTCCCACCATCAGGCCGACGAGCACGGTGGTGACGATCTCGAGTGCGTTGAGCATGGTGACCCCTCTTGGTATCTAGCGTCGCTAGGTGATGAGGCAACGCTAGTACTACTGCCGCTCTGTTGTCTAGCGGTGCTAGGATTCAAATCATGTCGGTACAGGAACGCAAGCAGCGCGAACGGGCGGTCCGCGAGCGCCTCATCGTGGCGACGGCCCGCGAACTCGCCGAGCAGCAGGGCTGGGACGCGGTCACCACCCGCAAGCTCGCCGAGCGCATCGAATACAGCCAGCCCGTCCTCTACAGCCACTTCCGCGGCAAACGGGAGATCATCGGCGCCGTCGCCCTGGAGGGCGCCGCCGAGATGGCCGTGGCGATGCGGACCGCGACCGGCGCCGCGGAGGGCCCGCGCGAGCGGGTCGCCGCCCTCGCCGGCGCCTACCTCGACTTCGCCGCACACCATCCGGCGGTCTACGACGCCCTGTTCCAGCTCGACGGCGGCCTGGCGTACGCGCAGGAGGACACCCCCGAGCCGTTGAAGGATGCCTTCGCCGCGATGCTGGAGAGCCTCGGCGAGGTCGCCGGGGACGGCGTCCACCCGGGGCTGTTCACCGAGACGTTCTGGGCGGCCCTGCACGGAATCGCGACCCTGACCCGGGCCGGACGGCTCCCGCCGGAGGGCGCCGAGCAGAGGGTGGAGCTGCTGGTGGACCGGCTCGCCCTGGTCTGACACGCCGTCCCGGCGGACATGCGACGGGGCCCTCGGGCCTCCGCCGCGTGCCCGCCTGCCGCAACGCTTCTGGTCGCCCGCACCCGCACGGCGCAGCCGTGGAGCGCCGGGCCTCTGCTGTCGGTGACGCGACAGTTGAAGGGCTCGGGGAGCGAGGTGCAGGCGCCGGTTGTGCAGTGCACGGTGCGTAGGCCCGCGCTCGGCTTCGGCGTCGGAGGTGATGGAGGCCGGCCGCCTGACGTGACCGGCGTACAGGGGCATGCCCGTGATGCTGACATCTGACGATGCGTCAGTTACGGTGCGGGCATGTTCTTCTCGCTGGGGCTGCCGACCCATCTGGTGGACGCCGGTACTGACTTGGTCAGTGCCGAGGCGGTCATGGAGATGGCGCGTGCCGCCGAGGCCGCGGGGTTCGACGCGGCCTTCGTGACCGATCATCCCTTCCCCGGTGATGCCTGGCTCGCCCATGGCGGGCACCACACCCTGGACCCGATGGTCGCCCTGTCGTTCGCCGCCGCCGCGACCTCTACGCTGCGCCTGCACACGAACCTGTTCGTACCCGCATATCGCAATCCTTTCGTCTGCGCGAAAATGGTCTCCTCGCTCGATGCCCTGTCGGGCGGTCGCGTCATCCTGGGCGTGGGTGCGGGCTACCTGGAGCCGGAATTCACCGCCCTGGGCGCGGACTTCGCCGCGCGCAACGACCGGCTCGACGAGGCACTGCGCGCCATGCGTGCCGCGTGGAGCGGTGAGTCGGTGGTGTTCGAGGGCTCGGGGTACGCGGCGGCCGGCAACACCATGCTGCCCCGGCCCGTGCAGCGGCCGATACCGGTCTGGGTCGGGGGGAACAGCAAGCGGGCGATACGTCGCGTGGTGGACCTCGGCGACGGCTGGCTCCCGATGCCGGCCCCCGCCAAGGCCTCCAAAAGCCTGCGCACACCCGGCATCGAATCCCTGGCCGACCTGTCTGCCCGTCTCGACTACCTGCGTGAGTACGCAGAGTCGGTGGGCCGCACCGACCCCGTCGACGTCACCTTCATGCCGCGGGGCCTGAGCATGTTCTCCGGCGCCGGGTTCGACGCCGACGCGCTCCTGGCCGACCTTGCCGAGCAGGCCGCCGCCGGGGTCACCGGCGTCACCATCGCGCTTCCCGCCCGCACCCGCAGCGAGTTCCTCGAACAGGCCGCCGCCTTCGGCGAGCAGATCGTCCCCCACACGAAGTGAAGAGCTGGATCTGGTCCCTGTACGACAAGCCGAGTGGGCTTTCGGCGCACAGGGCGCCATAACCGGTCCGTCGCCGGTCGACCGGCGCACTGCGGTCAGCGAACACCCGCCACTTGAGGTGTGTGACAGCAAACCCGGCCGTTTCGGCGTCCATTGCAACAACGACCGCGCCAGTTCACTTCAGGTCCGGCGAGGAGCGCATCGCCCTCGCCCGGAAGGCGCGTACGGCACGAGCGCCTGGTCACGATCCAGCAGGCGGACGGAACGCCGTCGTCGATGCAACAGCAGTCTTCCTGCGGTGGGCGGGGAACCTCAGCACGCCGCACGGCGTTCGTGTCACTGACGGCCGAACGAAGCCGAGCCGTCGGCTCACAGTGCCCAACTGCTGATTGCGTACGACGACTTGGCCAGGGGGGCAAAAGGCGTGCAGCACCCCCGCGAGCATCCCGCACACTCCTCGCGCCCGGCCGCCGCCATGCTCTGCGCGCTGCTCGCGGCCTTGACCTTCCTCCTGCCGGTGTCGGCGAAGTCGGCGCCGGCGTCCCGCCCGTCCTCGACGGGCACGGCCGCGACGGCGACCGCGCAGGCCTCCGTGACCGCCGACACGCAGCGGCCTGTCACGGCGGCGCACCCCGTGCGCGGCCACAACGACACGGTGCCGTACCCGTTCCACGGCTTCCTGGGCCCTGGCGCCGGGGACACGGCCCCACACCGCGCTGTCGGCGGCCCCGCCGTGCCCGTGGCGGCCGCCACGGCAGGAACGAGCTCGGGCACCCACGCGTATCGCCCGCGCGGCCCGCCGTCCCGATGGAGCACCGAAGTCCGTATCGACGCCTGACCGTTCGCCTCCGCGCCCGGCAAGGACGTCGACTCCGTCTGCCTGCCCATCGTGGAGAATTCATGTCTCGCGCGCCCCTGTGGCGGGCGATCATCGCCCTAGGTGTGATCGCCGCCTCGCTCTTCTTCGCCCTCACCCAGCCCGCCCGCCTCGGCCTCGACTTGCGCGGCGGCACCCAGATCGTCCTTCAGACCAAGGACTCACCCGCCGTCGAGGCCAATGCCGAATCGACCCAGCGGGCCCTGGAGGTGCTGCGCCAGCGGGTCGACGCGCTCGGCGTGTCCGAGCCGAACCTGTACCGGTCCGGACAACAGCGGATCTTCGTCGAGCTGCCCGGCCTGCAGGACCCGCGCAAGGCCGCCCAAGTCATCGGCCGCACCGCCCAGTTGACGGTCCACCCGGTACAGGGCACGACGGACAAGCAGAACGAGAACAACGGAAAGCCGGCCAAGGACGGCTCACGCACCCTGGCCGACCCCGACCGCAAGGGCAGGTTCCTCAAGCTCGGGCCCACCGCCCTGACCGGCGAGGGCGTCAAGGACGCCGAGGCGGTCCTCGACCAGCAGAAGATGTCCGGCTGGACCGTCAACCTCACCTTCCGCGGAGAGGCGGGCAAGGACTGGGCACGGGTCACCGGAGCGGCGGCCTGCGCCCCGCAGGGCGCCCCCGACCGGCGCGTCGCCATCGCTCTGGACGGCAAGGTCCTCTCGGCACCCGCCGTCAACGCGGACGTGCCATGCAAGACCGGCATCGCCGGCGGCTCCACACAAATAACCGGCGGCTTCGACCGACAAGAGGCCCGCGAGCTGTCCGCACTCGTCAAGGGCGGTGCCCTGCCGGTGCCCGTAGACGTCGTGGAGCAGCGCACCGTCGGCCCCACGCTCGGCGCCGACGCCATCGCTGCCAGCACCCAGGCCGCGCTCATCGGACTCGCCCTGACGGGACTGTTCATCCTCGTCGTCTATCGCCTGCTCGGCGCCCTGGCCACCCTCGCGCTCGCCCTGTACGGACTGATCTCCTACGCCGCACTCATCGCCCTGGGCGCGACCCTGACCCTGCCCGGACTCGCCGGTTTCGTCCTGGCGATCGGCATGGCCGTGGACGCGAACGTCCTGGTCTTCGAGCGTGCCCGGGAGGAGTATCTGGCGGCCCGCGCCTCGAAGCCGGCCCTGAAGGCGGCCTCGCCGCACCTGGACAAGCCGCTGCGCACCGGCTTCAACAAGTCCTTCAGCGCGGTCGTCGACTCGAATGTGACCACGCTGCTCGCGGCCGGGCTGCTCTTCTTCTTCGCCACCGGACCCGTCAAGGGCTTCGGCGTCACCCTCTCCATCGGTGTCCTCGTCTCGATGCTCTCGACCCTGGTGATCACCCGGGTCCTCGCCGACTTCGCGATCCGCCGCCGCTTCGTACGCAACCGGCCCGGCCTGACCGGCATCACCTCCACCGGCAGGGTGCGTGCCTGGCTCGCACGCCGCCGGCCCCGCCCCCTGCACCACCGGCGCCGCTGGCTCGGCGTCAGCGCGCTGCTGATCGTGGTGGCCGTCACCGGAATCGGCCTGCGCGGCCTGGACTTCGGAGTGGAGTTCACCGGCGGACGCCTGGTGGAGTACAGCACCAGCAGACCCCTGGACGCGGACGCAGCACGTACGGCGGTCACGGACGCCGGGTTCCCACGCGCGTTGGTGCAGGAATCGGGGGACGGCAACATCTCGGTACGCACCGGTGAGCTGAGCAACGACCAGCAGCACACCATCAAAACAGCGCTGGCGAAACAGGGCGGCGAGGTCACCGTCGAGCGGGACGAACTGATCGGCCCGAGCCTCGGCGACGAACTGCGCAGGAACGCACTCATCGCGCTCGGCATCGCCGTCGCAGCCCAACTGATCTACCTCAGCGTGCGGTTCCGCTGGACGTTCGCCACCGCGGCGGTCTCCGCCATGGTCCACGACGTGCTGCTCGTGGTGGGCCTGTTCGCCTGGCTCGGTAAACCCGTCGACAGCGTCTTCCTGGCAGCCCTGCTCACGGTCATCGGGTACTCCGTCAACGACACCGTCGTCGTCTTCGACCGGGTGCGCGAGGCGCGCCGCCGCGATCCGGCGTCCGACCTGGAAACCACCGCGAACAACGCCGTCATCCAGACGCTCCCACGCACAGTGAACACCGGCATGGGCGCCCTGTTCATCCTCGCGGCCCTGGCCATCCTCGGCCGCGACGCGCTCGCGGACTTCTCCATGGCACTGATCGCCGGCGTGCTGATCGGCACGGCGTCGACGGTGTTCACCGCCGTGCCGATCGCCGTACAACTCGAGAGCAGCCACCCGGCGCCGCCGGCGCACCCCAAGCGCACCAAGGACAACGGGGCGCGCAGTCCGCTCGAGCGACGCGGACGGGCACGGGATTCGGGCGCTGTGGTGTGAGGACGCGCGAAGGCTCGCCGGCTCACTTTGTGTGAGAACGGGTTCAGAGAACCGATCCGTGTTCTGTGGGCCGCCGGGTGGCCGATTGGGCGAGGTGGCCGAGCACCCCCACCAGCCGGGTGGTGGGAGTGCTCGGCAGCGCCATGCCGACGAGCAGGGCGGGTTCCATCGCGATCACCGCGGCGGCGAGCGCGTATGTCTGGGCTGGGGGAGTCCTTCGAGAAGGTTCTCGATCACGCTCTGCTGTCCTGCTCCTCGTGGCGGGCACCCCCACACCGGCACAGGGCCGGTGTGGGGGCTGCCAGGTGGTGGACCCGTGCCGGCGGGAGGTTGGGCAGGACGAGTTCGCTGTGGAGGAGGTGCCGGTCGGTTGCCGTGCGCAGGGCGTGGCGGGCGGCGGCTTGGCGGCGGTCCATCTTCTGCAGTGTGCGGCCGCCGGCGTAGCTGAAGAAGGAGAGCCGGCCGCCTGGCCTGAGCGCGGCGAAGAGCTGGCGGAAGACGGCCTCGATCTGGTCGGGCGGGAAGTTCGCGAACGGCAGGCCGCACACGATGCTGTCGTAGCGCCCGAGCATCTGGTCCTGGACGAGGCCGTGCCGTAACCGGGTGCGTGGCGCGAGGGCGGTCAGCAGGGGGTCGCGGTGCAGGGCGTTGGAGAGCCGGTGCGCGAAGTGGGGGTTGGCTTCGACGAGTTCGAGGGTGTCGTACGGGCCGAGGCGCCTGGCGAGGTGTCGGGTGACGGCTCCGGTGCCGGGCCCGACTTCCAGGACGGCGCGGGGCTGGTCGGGGCCGCCGGGGTGGACGTGGCGGATGAGCGCGCGGGAGAGGGCGGCGCCGCTGGGCGCGATGGCTCCGGTGCTCCGGGAGGTGCGGGTGAACTGCCGGAGGAAGACGAGGGCGTCCGAAAGTGCGGCCGAGGCGGTCTGGGTGGTCATGCGGGTACCTGCGTGTCGGCGGTGTTCTCGGTCCGGTTCCCGGCGGACGGGTGCGTGTTGGTGTCTCGGCGCAGGGGGTTGGGCCAGGCGCGGTGGCCGAGCAGTCCTAGCACGGCGGGCAGCAGCAGGGCCCGTACGATCAGCACGTCCAGGGCGATGGCCAGGATGAGGCCGATGCCGATCATCTTCAGGAAGGTGATGGAGGAGGCCGCGAAGCCGCCGACCACGACGGCGAGCAGCAGCCCGGCGCTGGTGATGACTCCTGCGGTGCGCTGCAAGGCGGTGGCGACGGACTCGGCCGGAGCGCCGGTGGCCAGGTAGCGTTCGCGGACCCTGGAGAGCAGGAACACTTGGTAGTCCATGGCCAGGCCGAAGGCGATGGCGACGATGAGGACGGGGAAGTTCGCGTCCACGGCACCCACCGGCTCGAAGCCGAGCAGGCCGGCCCCGATGCCGTACTGGAAGATCAAGGTGATCACTCCGAAGGCGGCGAGCAGCGACAGGGCGCTCATGGCCACGGTGATCAGCGAAATCGCGAGCGACCGGAACGCGAGGAACAGGACGAGCGCGGAGACGGTGGCGACGAACACCCCCATCCAGAGGGCGCGTTGGCCGATCATGTCGACGATGTCCACGCGGGAGACGGGCATGCCGGTGAACAGCGTTTCGGCACCCGTGGGCGGGGTCTGCGCGCGCAGGTCGCCGACCATGGTGCGGGCCTCGGGAGACATCGGGTCCGGGCTGTAGTGCAACGTGATCCGGGTGAGGTCGCCGTGGGCCGCGGTGACGGAGGTGTCCTTGATGCCTTCGACCGTGCCGAGCCGCTCGGCGTAAGCGGCCACCTTCGCGGGGTCGTTGGCAGCCGTGCCGTGCGGGTCGACGACGGCGGTGACGGTTTTGGTGGGGTCGTGGTCGAAGTGGTGGGTGAGTTGCTCGGTGACCTGACGGGCGTCGGCACCGGTGGGCAGGACCCAGTCGGCCGGCCGCGCCCAGTTCACGCCGAGTGCCGGCCCGGCGAGCCCCAGCAGTGTGAGGACAAGCAGTGCGGTGGTGAGCAGGGGGCGGTTCATGACCTTGTGGGCCATCCGGTACCAGCGGCCCTGCTCCTGCGGGCCGCGTGCCGTGCTGCCGGAGCGGCGGCGCAGGAACGGCAGCCGTCCGGCCTCGATGCGGTGTCCGGCGAATCGCAGCAGAGCCGGCAGCAGCGTGAGCGAGCCGACGACGGCGAAGACCACGACCGCAACTGCCGCGTAGCCCATCGAACTGAGGAAGCGGGAGGGAAACAGAGCGAGACCGGCGAAGGAGATGGCCACGGCCAGGCCGGAGAAGGCGACCGTGCGCCCCGCGGTGGCGGTGGTGCGCTCGACCGCCTGGTCCACGTCGGCACCCGCGGCCAGTTCCTCGCGGAAGCGGCCGACCATGAACAGCGCGTAGTCGATCGCGAGCCCCAGGCCCAGGATGGTGATCACGTTGATCACCGAACTGGACAGCTCGGTGAAGAAGGACAGTGTCCGCAGCACGACCAGGGAGCCGAGCGCCACCAGGACGCCCACGGCCAGCGGCAGAGAGGCCGCGACGACGCTGCCGAAGACCACAAGGAGCAGCACCAGCAGGACTGGCATGGAGAGCATCTCGGCGCGGGCGATGTCGGCACCGGTGCGGGCGTTGACCTGTTCGGTCATGGCCGCCGTGCCGCCGAACCGGACGGTGACGCCGGAAGCAGCGGGCACCGCGAACCGGTCCTTGATCTTGTTCAGGGCGGTGACCTGATCCTGATCACCGTCGGCGGTGAACTGGACGACTGCGTAGGCAGCATGGCGGTCGCGGGAGACGAAGTCCCCGGCCCGAGCGGCACCGTTCTCCTTCGACCAGTACGACTCCACGCGTGAGATGCCCTCACGGGGCACCTTCTCCAGGGCCTTGCGGACGGGAGTGGCAAAGGCCGGGTCGTCGACGGTGTGGCTCTCACTGGCGTAGAGCACGACCAGGTCGGCGGACTGGCGGCCCAACGGGCCGGCGAGTATCCGATCGGCCCGGACGGACTCACTGCGCGGATCATCAAATCCGGCGCCGCCGGTCAGCGTCCCGAAGGTGCCCGTCCCCCACACACCGCCCAGCACGCTCAGCAGCACCGCTGCGACCACGACCCACCAACGGTGACGTGCGGTTAGCCGTCCCAATGAAGTAAGCATGAGCCCCTCGATAGATAGTAGATAGCTCTACTGCCGGTAGTTGGACTATCTATCATGGTCGGGGAGCAGTGCAAGCCCCAGTTTCGACAGCACGGAGGATCAGCCATGCGCATTGCGGAGCTCAGCAGCCTCAGCGGCGTAGCAGCGCCAACGATCAAGTACTACCTGCGAGAAGGGCTCATGCCGCCCGGGGAGCGCACCAGCCGCAACCAAGCCCAGTACGACGACCGGCATGTGCGTCGGCTGCGCCTCATCCGCGCTCTCCTCGACGTGGGCGGACTGTCCGTTGCCGTGGCGCGTGACGTCATCGCCGCGCTCGACAGCACCGACACCGGCACCCACAAACTCCTCGGCGCAGCGCAACACACCGTCACCCGCACTGTGACGTATTGCGACGACGACACACGTACGGCGGCGACCACCGAGGTCCTCGGACTCGTCCAGCGCCTGAACTGGAAGGTCTCCCCCCAGAGCCCCCCGCTCGCCGCGGTGGCCGAAGTCCTCGGCGCCCTACGGGAGTTGGGCCAGGACGACTTCGCCGACCGGCTCGACGACTACGCCCTCGCCGCCGATGCCATTGCCGCCACCGACCTGGACATCATCCGGCGTCGAGGCGACGTCGACAGCATGGCCGAAGGTGTGGTCCTGGGGAACATCCTCGGCGACGCCCTCCTCCTCGCCCTGCGCCGCCTCGCGCAGGTTCACCGGTCCGCCGAACTCTTCGAGTCGTGACGCGGGACCGCCCGATCTGCGGTGCCTTTGGTGTTGCAGAGGCAGGTGGCCTTGCCCCGGCCGATGGATGGACACCGAATCAAGGGTGTCTCCGGTTCGCTGCGCTGCGAGTAGGGGAGTGGCTCAGTACCTTCGGTCCGGGTGCCACCGGGTAGGCAGGGCCTGGACGGGAAAGCCGAGTTGGGACAGTGCGCGGAGCAGTTGCCGGTTGTACGCGGTCAGTTGGTCGACCGCTCGGGCGGGATGCTCGACGTCGGTCCGCAGCTGGGCCGACTCGGTGGCGCCCTTGGTGCGTAGTTCCTTGAGCTTGACGACGTGTTGACGCAGACGGATTTCGGAGTCCGGCGTCTGTCCGCATGCCCTGACCTGCGTGTAGAAGTCGTTGTCGAGGTCCAGGTGGCGCTGTGTCAGCACCTTGCGCGGAAAGCCAGCTTCCTGGGCCAGGGCGACGATCGTCAGCGCGCCGTTGGAGTGCTGCGCGATTCCCTCCAGGATGCGGTCCATTGCCACGCGGACAAGAACGCCGAGCTCGATCAGCTCCGCCAACGGGTCACCAAGCTCAACCTCGCCAGCGCCGTCCTCACGCACGAACGCCGAAGAGATGGAAGAGACCTGACCTGTCTCCGGCAACGTCATCGACTTCCCCGGCTCGAGATCCTGAACGGCCGTGACGAACCTACCGAGTCCGCTTCACCGCCGCGGCAGCCTTGGTGAACGAGCTCGTGCGCAGGCGGCAGACGACAAGCAGCTGGGCGAAACCATCGCCCGCTACGGGCGCGTGGACCTTCTCGAAATCGATGAGCTCGGCTATTTCGAACTGGACCGCCGCGGTGCGGAAATGCTCCTCCAGGTCCTCCCTGAGCGTGTGGAAGAGAGCAATATCGCGATCGCCTCCAACGCGGCATTCAACACAGCGCACATGTTCCGGCGAACCTGTGCCAGGCGGCAGCGAAACGTCACGGGTTGGGCTTGGAGAGCCACATCGCACCGTACGACTGCGTGAAGTCTTCGGCTACTTCGTGTGTGGCGAGGTCATCGGTGTCCAGGGCGCGGTGCACGAGCCGGCCGAGGAGGTCCCAGGCTTCGATATGCGCGAGGAGCTCGGCGAGGCGCCGGTACTCGTCATCGTCGGCCGAGTCGAGTCGCTCCAAAACGAGAGGTTCGAGCAGCGGTACCAGGTCAGCGTGCGGGATGCGGTCGATGGCCTGTCGGGCGGCCAGAGCCCACCCGTGAGACAGGGAGAGGCCGACAAGGTCGCCGAGCACAGCCGGAACGTCATCGGGGAGTGCCGCGAGGAAGTCGAGGGCGGCGCCCTGTTGCCACGGTCCTGCTCCTGCGGCCAGCGTGGCTTTGAGGAGCCCTGGCCTGTCGTGGGCCTTCTGGTAGAAGTCGGCTTGGCGGCGGTGCATTTCCCGCTTGGTCTCGACGAATGCCTGCCAGAGCTCGTCGTCGGATAGTGGGGTGCTCATGGGCCTTTCTCCGTCAGTGTGTCGGGGAGCCGTGTCCGGTCGACGTGGTCGGCGAGATAGATCATGACGCCCTCGGGTTCCATGCCAAGGGCCACGGCGACGAGTTCGGGGTCGAGGACGTTCACCCGGTCGGCGAGGCGGGTGCATCGCAGGGCCCTGGGTGGGATGCCGTAGGGGTCCAGGACGCGGCTGACATGGGCGGTCGACGCCGGCGCCCGACCGGCCTGGTGATCCGGGTGACCACGACGTGGGGGTTGCCGGTGCGCTGGCTCTCGCGGTGGGCCAAGCACCGTTGCAGAACCGACCAGCTGGCCGGGTCCAGCGGCACTGGACGCGGGCGCTTGCCCAGGCGGACAGTGCGGTCTGCCGGCTCGATATCGCCCACGCGCAGGAGCCGGACTTCTCGGCTGGAGGCCGCGTGCAGGAGGGCCCAGGTACACGAGCAGGGCCACGCAGGAACCGGCTGCCCCGCCCTGCGTGGTCGCCCCGCCTTGCGTGGTGCCCGTCCCCGCGCAGGCCACGGACAAGCTCATCAGGGCAGCCGCGAGCGCCATCCGTACGCTCACCAACCCAGCCGCCCCCGCGCTCGCCGTCCCATCAGCCGTCCGCCTGCCCGCCGTGCGCCAACCTCCCCCAGCCGCCAGCACTTCCGGCACGCCGGACCTTGGACGCCAGAGGGCCGCGAAAGGTTAGCTCTCTGCTACGTGATGGCACCACCACAGGCTGCTGCAGCGTTCGTCACGTGCCTTGCTCTACGCAATCCGGCCCTGGGGAATGCCCTGCTGGTCGGTGCGGGACTGGTATCGGTCTTGGTGCTGATCATGCGGCGTTGAACGCCGAGCCCGGGCCGCAGCAGTGGCGCCACGCGTCTGGCCCAGCGCCCTACCGTTCCGTCGCAGCCCCCGGCTTTGCGCGCCTGGTCCGAACCGCGCCCGCCCTGATGTCCGGCATCCAAAACTTGCGATCAGCGGGAGGCGCAGGCGGTGACGAGCCGTTCGTAGTGTGCCGCCGTCCCGGCGTGATCGAGCTCCCGCCTTCAAAGCGCGAGCGATTCACCGAACATGTCTTGGTGCGGTACGTTCCGGTGACGCTGGCGCTACGGGGGTGCGTGGTGGCACGAGAACGGCTGCCGATGGTGGGCGTGGCACTGGGGCTGGCGCTGGTCATGGCGGTGGGTGGCGGGTGGTACCAGTGGAGCGATACGGGCAAGCGCTGGCGCTTCGACGACAAGCTCGCGACGTACTGCGACGGGTTGATCCCGCAGGCCGAGTCCAGGCCCTTCACCGGCCGCCGCACCGATTCCGGCGAGCTGTGGGAGGACACCAACGGCAGCGAGCAGAACAGGCACTGCACGGTCGGGGAAATGAGCCTCCTGGTCGGCCTGGTCCCGGCGACGGGCGTTGGCTCCCGGGAGGGCGGCCCCAACACCGTCGCGCAGCTCAACGCGAGTGTCCCGACATACCCGCCGGCCCCCCTGGGCGGCGGCTGGCGCGGCTTCACGGACACGGTCAAATCCGCTGTGGTCCTGCCGTGCACGAACCGGAATGCCTCGGTGCTCGTAACGGCTGATGACGCAGACGGCGACTATGGCGACGCCCGCAGGGCTCGCCAAGCTGCGGAACTGGTCGCCGCGGTCGCGGTAAAGGCGGCTCGGCACTGGTCCTGCAGCGCCGTCGGCGGTGGGCGCATCCCCCTGCTCTCGGCCCCCGGTCTGGAAGCCGCAACCGGCAGCGCCTCCGGAACCTGCAGGGGCGTTCCGCTGCGCACCTACAACATCGTGTCGTTCACGGAGACGCAGGCAAGCGGCGCCTCGCCAGTGGAATATTGCCTGTTGGGCGAGGATGCGATGCTGGAGTCCGCGTATGGCCCCTACGCGCAGCGCCTGCGGCGCGGTCCCGACGAGCCCGCGATCTATCCCGGTACAGCCGGTATGAACAACGTCGCAGTATGGGCGAGTGCCAAGTGCCGCGAGTATGGCTCCGGGGCACTGTTCATACTCAGGCGGGTCCCTCTCGAAGAGCCGGACCCCGGATACCAGATGCCCCCCGACGAGCGGACGCAGAAGCTGGCCCTGCTGAAGGGCTTCGCCGAGCGCTCCGCGAAGCAGCACGGCTGCACGGGCCTGCAACTCCCTCACTGAGCCTTGCAGCGGTGCACTCGGCCGCCTGGTCGCGCGGTTCGGCGGCACTGGGGTGTCGTCACCGTAGACCAGCTGGATTCCGGCACGGTGACGTAGCGTCATTTGGCACCGTGGGTGTGGTGTGACGACCTTGTCAGCGTGCGCCGTCCCGTCGTGGTCGGTGTCCGCGGTTGCCGGTGGGAGGCCACTGCTCCTCGGCCAAGGTTCGTCGTTGGTGGCGGCGCTTGCGGAGGCGAGCCCGATCGCGCCGCCCGCGAGCAGTGCCGCGGCCGTGGTCTGCGTAGCTGTCTTCTGTCGGCGGCCAGTGGAAGATCCCGCGTACGGCCGGCTCGATACCCCACCCGACTGTCACACTCAGCAGTCTCGGCCCTGGTCAGTCTTCGTCGTCGCCATCGGCACCATGCTTCGGGTGAGTCCGCCGAGTGGTCATTGCAGGCAAACCTCCTCGCATTCGGCGCCTCTTCAAAGGGACACTGCGGCCATGGAGTTCCTCTGCTATCACCGCGACCGCACCGGTTCCCTGGCGCTGCGCTACGAACTGAACGACGCGCACTTGTCCTACATGGACGGATACGCGAAGGAGATGATCGCCCGTGGTCCGACCTTCGCGGACGACGGCGACACCCTCACCGGTAGCGTGCACATCCTCGACCTGCCCGATCCTGCCGCTGCTCGCGCGTTCGCCTTCGACGAGCCGAACTACCAGGCCGGCGCCTACCGGGACGTGCTGGTGCGACGGTGGCGCAACACATTGGGGCGCACCATGTGGGACTTCCCCGGCGGCCGGACCGGAGGCAACCGGTACCTGGTGCTCGGCCTCGGCACAGGGCAGGCTGCCGACCTCGCGCTGCCGCCCGAGCGGAACGAGCTGATCGCCTACGGGTCTCTGCTGTCCGACGATGACGCCCTCTGGCTGGGCACGGCGGCGTTGGTCCGGGCGCCGGACCCGGACACCGCACGCGCCATCCTCACCCAGGACCGGTACGCCGACATCGAGGTGCACAACTGGGAGTTCGGCGGGCGGCCGTCATGAACGAGGGCGCCCACCGACGCCATCGCCGTGACGTCACGCTCTGCAGGCGCAATGGCCGCCAGCGGGGAATTGAAGTGGCCACACCGGGAGCTGAAGTGGCGGCGATGACGGTCACGTGAGCGTCGGGCTGGCAATTCGCCGCCCAGCACAACTTCGTCAACCGCATGATCGGCCAGCTCTGCCATGGCCTCCAGCAGCGCCATCCAGATGACGAGGCACTGGCCTTCCCGGCACCACCGCCGAGATCGGCACAGCGGCCGCATAGCCGAGTGCGTCTACTGGCCCGGGACCGACACCCAGGGAGCGAACCGCTGATCGGGGCCTGCATCCTCGCGCCAGTAGCGCAGGACCGTTTCCTGGACGATGTCGAGGCGCTCTGCGGCGATGAGGCACGAGACCGGCTCCTGCCCGCCGGTGTGGGCCTCGAAAGCGACCACGATGGGCGGCTTCTCTCCGAGCTTACGAGTGAGTTTCAGGAGCTCGTCGGGCCACGGGGAGCGGAAGACCGGATCGTGAAAGCCGGACGGGCAACTGACGAAGGCCGGATCGCTGAAGATCACTTCCAGGCCATGGTGGTAGGTCAAGTCGTGGCCGGCGGCGAGCCTGAGCTGTCCGCCATCCCAGGCGACGACGTCCCAGTCCCACCAGGACCCTTCGGGAAGCTGGATCGCAGCATGCGCTGCTTCGGCATCCACCGGCGGCGCGCGTGAGACTTGACGCCTTAGGACCCTGAGGCGTCTGGATAGACACCTCAGGGCGGTAACTCGTCAAGCGGCAATCGCACGTTGGGCGGGGAACGCGGTTTGTTCCTTTGTGTCAGGCCTCGCGTGGGCGTGGACCTGGCGAGGGCAGGCGATGGGTGGGGTTCGTAGGATCGTTGCTGATCGCAGTTTTCTTCTTGGGGGATCGGTTTGAATCCGCTTGGGTGGATCGGTGAGGCGTCCGATGTGTATTGCCTGGTGGTGGCGAAGGGTTTGACTGGGCGTGAGTTGTTGCTGCGTCTGGAGGCTGACCCGGCGGACTTGTTCACGCCGCAGGATGAGGACGAGGCGAACGAGTTCCTGTGGGCCGGGATGGAGGACTACTGGAGTTGGGGTGCTGCCCGCGCAGGGGAGGCGAATGGGTGGGCGTTCGCTTTGGAGCCGGCCAGTATCTGGGCTGCGAGTCCTCGGAGGTTGGAGCGTGCCTCTGCCGGCACCAGCGTGGTGTGCTGCTGGTACGCGGACGGGAACGGGGAGCTCGCCTACTGGCAGGACGGCTCGTTGCTCACCAAGTTTCAAACGCCGACCCCGCAGGAGCGGTCCGGAGCAGACCCGGACCACCTACTCGAGGCGATGGGACGCGTCGGCCTCGCTGGTGAGGAGACCTCAGATCCCCGCCTTGCCGGGCTGGCGCTCGCCCACGAGGTGACCGGTATGGCCCTGTCGCAACAGGACACCATGCTCGTGCTCACGGGAAAGCTTCCGGCCGACGACGAGGAATGCGACGACGCTGACGGGGATGGCGATGAGCCGCTGTCGGGCGGCGTGTTCGACTATGTGGGCGGCCCCGTGGGCGAACCCCCGGTCGTGCGCGTGGTGGTGGGCGAGGTGGGTGCTCTGCCGCGCGGTGCCGGCGCCGAGCTCGACCATCGTGCGGCCGGTGAGGTCGCCGAGCACCTCCGCTCCGACCTCGCCTTGCTGGTACCAGTTCCAGCAGAACCGGTCGACGATCTCGACGGTGTCAGCCGTGGTGCTCGGGCGTTTCAGGGCCTTGCCACAGGCGGTTATCGGACTCTCTTTCTTGGATACCCCCTGCTTTAGCTGGGGGAGGAATCGAATCGTGAGCGGTTCTTGACGCGCTCACCAGCCGCTGAATGCCCTGGTAGAGCTGCTAAGGCTTGCTCCGCAATGATCTTCGGGTCGAAGTGGTCGCGGAGCGTGCGGCTGGAAGAGCCGCCGAGGAACAGGTGGTTGGGGATGTTCGCGATCCCTATGCTCGATGTGTGCAGTGGCATCAGGTGCTCGGCTTCGCGGCCGCAGTCACACCTCTCACAATGATTCCCGGTACCAGCTTCACGCTTGTCACGCAGCAGGTGATCGCTGGCTCGCGGTCTGACGGCGTGCTCGTGTCGTTCGGCTCAGGGTGCGGACTCCTGGTGCACGCAACGCTTGCCGCAGTTGGCCTGTCGGCGCTGGTCATGTCTTCGGCCCAGGCGTTGACGGTAGTGAAGCTCCTGGGCGGCATCTATCTGATCTGGTTGGGCGTGACCACATGGCGCTCAGCACGTCGTGGCATCGAAGTGCCGCAACGGGTGCGGTGGCGCTCGCCGTGGGCTCGGCTTGGAGGCTTCGGGCAGGGGCTGTGGTCCAACGTCCTCAATCCGAAGGCGGCATCGGTCTATCTCACCCTCGTCCCACAGTTCCTCACGTCCAGCCGCCCCCTCGCGCCGCAGATCGCGACGCTCGCGGTCGTGCATGTGGCCATCGTCCTTGTGTGGCTGCTGTTTTGGACGTCTGTGGTCGCCGCCGCGCGCACGATGATCGACACGCCTCGATTCCGGCGAGGGATGAGTCGGCTGGCGGGAGCTGTGCTGGTCGGTCTGGGAGTTCGAACCGCAACGGCGAGGTAGCCCACACCTCTTGGGCAGTCCCGCAGCCGCGACCACTGATGCAATGATCTTGCTGTGGCTGGCGTGATCACGGCGATGCCAACTTTCCTGAGACCGGCATATCGGAGTCAATGCCTGAGGTCTCGGGTGGCGCAGCCGCATCACCAGGCCAATGACGATGTTGTTATCGTTCGGCAGGTCCTATTTGTGCAGCTGAGGGAGGCTGGCGGGTGTCCGCTCTGGACTTCTATGCCCATGTCGCCACCCGCGGCGACGTACTCGGCGCCGGCCTCGGCTCGAGTCCTGACCGCTGGGAAGCCGCGCTGGGCGTGCGATCGGTTGACGTTCCCGGTGGCGGCCTCCTGCGGCGAGACCACGGGCTGGTGGAAATCAACTTCTCACCGGATCAGCCGGGGCGGCGGGGGCAGATGTCATGCTTCGGCTTCGGCGTGAAGATCCAAAGACTGCTGTACGGCCAGTCACCGGACACTGTGCCGCCACCGCTTGCGCGGGTGTACGGGGACTTCGCGTCCCGAGTCCGTTTCAAGGAACTGCAGGCAGCGGTCCTGGCCATGGGCCACACGATCGAACTCGACAAGGAGAACACGTCGCGGGACATGGACTGCTTTCGCGTATCCGAGTCCGAGGCCCGCATCCACGTCATTGTCGAGCCCGACCCGTACGGGTCGGGAGAGCCTGATCCAGACGGACACCAGGTGGGCGACGTCTGGTCCATCGACCTGTAGAACCGATGCCTCGACAGCGGCCGAGCCATCCCGAGGCTTTGCTTGGTCTCTACGTCACCCCCCCCGGTCTCCAGCTGGCCCATACCGCTCTTCTCCGGGCGGCATGAGCCAGCTGATGGCACCGGGAACGAGGCACGATTCCTGGAACGCTCGCGGACGCGTCGTGGACGGTCGCTGTACGCGTCAGCTGGCTGGAAGACCGACCGCCAGGGTCAGTTCAAGGACCCGGTGTGGCGATGCGAGATCCGGGAACAGCTCCCGCAGCTGCGACATCCGGTACCGGACTGTCTGGGGATGGACGAACAACGCCGCCGCCACCTCGTCCCGCCTGCCCTGGTGCAGCAGCCACTCCCGCAACGTCTCCTCCAGCCGTCGTGCGGTCGCGGCAGGCAAGGCCCGCAACGGTGCGAGGGCCCGGGCGCGCAGGTCCGCGAACGCGTCCGCGTCGGCGCTCAGCACCAGCTCGGGCAGGTGCTCCTCGGTGTCGCGGATTTCGGGGGAGAGGGAGCGCGCGCGTACGGCTCGTGCGTACGAGGCGGACGCACGGGTCCATGGCCGGGCCGGGCCGACCACGGCGGTGCGGTCGGTCAGCTGCCGCAGGAGATGTGGCCGGTCGGCATCGGGGATGAGCAGCACGCCGGTGGCGTCCGGCAGATCGTCTAGGACGAGGGTGCCCGGGTCGAGCGTGCGGTAGGCGGGCCGGGCATGGGCGGCGGGCAGCAGGACAGCGGTCAGTGAAACCGGAGGCTGCCACCGGGCCCGTTGGACTGAGGCCAGCAGCGTGTCGGGGCTCGCGTCGGCGAGGAGGTCGCGGGCCAGGTGTTCCAGGTGGCGCTCGTGTGCCCTGCCCTGGGCGGCCAGTTCGTCGGCGTGGCCCGCGGCGCTCGCGGCGGAGAGCTCGTCGATGTAGGCGAAGGTCAGCTCGGCGAACTTGGCGACCTCGGCGGCGGGCAGACCTGCGGTGACGGCACCCGCTGCCAGGCATCGCCAGGCCACGCGGGCGCCGACGCGGTAGGCGCTGAGCAGGGCATCCATCGAACGGCCGTCGCGCACCTCCCCGCGGCCCAGCTCGTAGGCCGCGTCACCGCCGTCGCCGCCTGTGGCGTTCCCGCTCACGAGGTCCAGGTAGTGCCCCAGGGCGGTGCGGACGGCCCGGCGGATGGTGGCGCCCATGCGTCCCGAAAGGGCGTTGGCGTACGGAGGGACCTCGTCGATGATCGCCTGGACGACTTCGTCGGCGGTGGTCTTCAGCACGGCCCGCAGCGCGGTGACCGTCGTCTCATCCAAGGCCAGTTCGCCGGCTCTGCGGATTGCATGGTTCACGTTTTTGTTCCCTGCGAACAATTCAGTCGACCAAATTTACGTCCTGCGGTCAGGACTTTACGCCTTGAGGCGCACCAAGCTGGGGTCATGACGAGTACAGCCCTGCGCAGCAGGGCGTGGAAACTGCTGGAGATGGTCACGACGCCGCTGCTGCCGTCGGATTACCTCGACCTGGTCAGCCCGCTGCGTGCGGGCGCCGACCTGCGGGGGCGCATCGAGGCTGTGCACCCCGAGACGGGTGACGCCGCGACCATCGTGATCAGGCCGGGACGGGGCTGGCGCGGCCACAGGGCCGGTCAGTACGTGCGGATCGGGATCGACGTCGAGGGGGTGCGCCTGTGGCGTGCCTACTCCCTCACCTCGCCGACGAACCGCCCAGACGGCCGCGTCACGATCACGGTGAAGGCGATCGAGGACGGCAAGGTCAGCAACCACCTGGTCCGCAGGGCGAAACCGGGCACGCTGATCCACCTCGACCAGCCGACCGGTGACTTCGTACTGCCGCAGGCCAAGCCAGCCAAGGTGCTCTATCTGACGGCCGGCAGCGGCATCACGCCCGTGATGGGCATGTTGCGCGACACCAAGTTCGACGACGTCGTCATGGTCCACTGCGCGCCGCGGCCGCAAGACGTGATCTTCCGCAGCGAACTGCACGATCTGGCCGCGGAGAAGAAGCTGCGGCTCACCGAGGTGCACACCGACACGGACGGCATGCTCGACATCGCCCGTCTCGACGAACTCGTGCCCGACTGGGCCGAGCGCGAGACCTGGGCCTGCGGGCCCGCGGGCCTGCTCGACGCCGCCGAAGAGCACTGGACCGAGCACGGCGTACAAGAGCGCCTGCACACCGAACGCTTCCGCCCCACCGTCGTCGTCACCGGCGACGGTGGTGAGGTCACGTTCAGCGCCACCGGCAAGAGTGTGGACGCGGACGGCGGCACGCCGTTGCTGGACATCGGCGAGGAGGCCGGCGTGCTCATGCCTTCCGGGTGCCGTATGGGCATCTGCTTCGGCTGCGTCACGCCGCTGAAGGCGGGCGCCGTCCGCGACCTGCGTACCGGCGAGATCACCGAGGCCGATCCCGGCGTCCTCATCCAGACCTGCGTGTCCGCTGCCGCGGGCCCCTGCGACATCGAACGGTAGGAGCACCTTGACCGCCATCGACCCCACCGCCCACCTGACCGCCGATCAGATCGAGGAGCTGGGCCGCGAGCTGGACGCGATCCGCGACGAGGTGATAGCCGGCCGCGGCGAGAAGGACGCCGCGTACATCCGTAAGGTCATCTCGGCGCAGCGCAAGCTCGAGCTGGCCAGCAGGGGCGTGCTGTTGTTCTCGCTCTTCCCGCCCGCGTGGGTGCTCGGCACCGCCGGCCTGTCCGTGGCGAAAATCATGGACAACATGGAGATCGGTCACAACGTCCTGCACGGCCAGTGGGACTGGATGCGCGACCCGAAGATCCACTCCACCACCTGGGAGTGGGATCACGTCTCGCCGTCCGAGCAGTGGAAGCACTCGCACAACGAGCTGCACCACACCTACACCAACGTGATCGGCAAGGACAACGACCTCGGCTACGGCATCATGCGCGTCGACGAGGACCAGAAGTGGCACCCGTTCCACCTCGGCCAGCCGCTGTGGAACTTCCTCAACGCCTGCTTCTTCGAGTACGGCATCGCCGCCTACGACCTGGAGCTTGGCAAGAACCTGCACAAACGCCGCCGCAACAACCCGGCCTTCCGCGCGCGGGCCAAGGCCGTGGGCCGCAAGATCCGCAAGCAGGTACTCAAGGACTACGTGATCCACCCGCTCCTCTCGGGCCCGTCGTTCCTCCCCACGCTCGCCGCCACGTTCACCGCGAACCTGGCCCGCAACATCTGGTCCCACTCAGTGATCATGTGCGGGCACTTCCCCGAGGGCGTGCAGGTCTTCGAGCGCCACTCGATCAAGGGCGAGACGCGCGGCCAGTGGTACCTGCGACAGATGATGGGCTCGGCGAACATCAGCGGCAGCACGGCCATGCACTTCATGACCGGCAACCTGTCGCACCAGATCGAGCACCACCTGTTCCCCGACCTGCCGAGCAACCGCTACGCCGAGGTAGCGGTGAAGGTGCGTGCGCTGTTCGAAAAGTATGAGCTCCAGTACGTCACCGGGCCGCTGCCCAAGCAGGTGTTCTCCGCGTGGAGGAAAGTCTTCCGGCTCTCGCTGCCGAACCAGAAGCCCAAGGCCGCGACGCCGGACCGCGAGCAGGAACTCGTCGCGGCCTGATTCCCGGTAGGGGTTCGGATCGTTAGGGTACCGGCGGGACCGCCCGGTCCGCTGAGATCCGTTGCGGACGGTGGGCGGCCGCGACATCGGAGCGTACGACACGGGTTCCGGGCGGCCCGGTGCCCGGCTGCGCTGCCTGGACGTGGCAGCAAACGCTCAGCCCGGCTGGGTACACCGATGCACCTGCTAGGGGTACTCGGCTGTGATCATCAGGTTTGGTGGACATCAACTCTCTTGTGGCAACGGGGCTTTCGGCGGGTTTCTGTCGAGGACGTGACGGATAGCGTGGATGCCATGCTGGTCACGGCGCGATGCCGTCGTCAGACGTGCTCCGTGCTCCGTCCAGAGCGGCGGACGGGGCGTTGTTATGCAGGGGTGCTGAGCGGCGGGTGTTCGAGCACGCGGGGCTTGTACTCGACCAGCTGGATGCGGCCGTCGAAGGTGCGGTGTTGGGTCATCTCGAGGGCAACGTCCGGATATCCGTCGTAGATGCGTTCTTCGCCTGTGGCTCCGGTGATCACGGGGAACATCACGACCCGGAAGCGGTCGACGAGTCCGGCTCGTAGCAGGGACCGGCACAGGCTGAGGCTGCCGATCGTGCTGAGGAGCCCCGGGCCGCTCGACTTCATGGCGCGGACCGCCTCGACGGCGTCGTCACGGACGAGTGTGGAGTTGGCCCACGTCAGTGGCTCCTTGAGTGAGGAGGAGAACACCACCTTGGGCGCCTGCGTGAGTTCGTCGACGGATGCCTCTTCTTCGGGCCTGAACTCGTCTTGGCCCTGGGGGACCTGGCCTGCGGCGAAGCCCGACATCAGGCGGTAGGTGTTCGCTCCCATCAGGTAGGTGGCCTTGGGTTGTTCGCCGAGCCATGCGAGGTACTCCGGGCCCTCCAGGCCCCAGAACCCGGGCCATCCCTCTCCCGATGCGTGGCCGTCGAGGGAGGTGATGAAGTCGACGAGAAGCTCCGACATGGCGGTGTCCTTTCCTACGGTGTCACGAGCTTGGACTGGCCGGAGGTCACAAACTCATCGGCCGCGCAGTGGAGCAACGAGGAAACCCGTCCCACACCTGGAACCCGCGACGAGGCATGGTCAGTGACTTGTGTCATGAGACGCTGTGGCATCACAAGTCGGCTCAACGGCCCCTGTGGGATTTAGCTGAGGTCACACCCGTAGGGGAAGCCCGTCGGCAGCACTGGGCCACCGCGCCCCGCACAGCTCGCTTCTGATCAGGGCGATGTGGATGTCCTGGGAGCTGAATCCGGTCTCGAGGCCAGCGCCGCCCGGCGGCGGTTCGAGCAGCTGCTCTACACCAAGATCGCCGCGCCGCTGGCGGTCGCAGACTTCCCTCTCTCGCCGGACGCTAGCCATTTTCCCGGCCTGGCAGCGGTGCGCCGTCCAGGAAGGCGTGATAAGCATCTGCGGCGTCGGGCTCAATCTCGGGGCCGGAGGGGCCATAGCGGGTGTCGGTGCGGTCCCGCTTCGGGCCGGAGACCCAGAACTCCTCGCCGGTCGCAACGTCGTAGAAGTTGGCGTCGGACATCCCCTCTGCCCGGCGCAGAGTCTGCCCATGGAAGTACGCAGTGCTCCAGGTCTTGGAGAAGTCCACCCAGCCGATCCAAGAAGGGCCCCGATCGGTGTCGTAATCCGTCTTGAGCTGCACAAACATGATGCGTCGAGGCATGTATCCAGAGTCGCAGAGATCTCGTGGAACCGCATCTATGCCCAGCACTTTCACAACAGGCCCTAGTTGCGGACGTATTCGTCCTTTCCTGCGGCCGAGGCTTTGGACGAACGCTTCGAGTGATCGCCGATGCACTGACCGTCCTTCGGGGCGGAGGGTGGACGGACCATCGGGGGCATGACCTGGGTTTCGGGCGGGGTGCGCGTATCCATGGTCCGGGTCATGATCTACGCCGCCGCACACTTTGTCGGAACGAGCGCACCTCGTAGATCCATGTACACGTTAAGCGCGGTTGAGTGCGCCTTCTTTACCGGGCGAGTGCGGAGAACACTGAGGTCACCGACGCTATCCGTCAGTTTTTGTTGACTCGGTAGTTGAGCCATCGCGTATGTCTGGCGCCCTTGTGAGGCTTTCCTCCCACGCTTGACGGTGACTCGAACGTCGAGCAGACCAAAGGGAGTTTCATGGCTGTGTCGTGCAGTTCGACGACAGTGTGGGGACCGCGGAACACCATCGCAATCGAGGAGACGGTACCTGCGGCGGTCCCGTTTCATCACGTCCATCCTCGGCTGTCTCTGGTTCTTGGGATCGGCGATAGGCCGATGGCGGCGCCGTATGCACTGCCTGAAGGTGCCGAGCGGTATCGCCGCTGCGCATCGACCGCAGTGAGCATTCCCCTACACCTACACCTTCACCCAGGCCTGGCTGGAGAGCCAGGTTGCCGAACTGCACACCTGGCGCAAGGTCGCCGAGTCCACCGACCACGACGACCAGACAGTCGATGTCCGATAGAAACTCAGCTGCCAAGCAGATCGCTCAGTCATGCCGACAGTCATATCTCTACGAGATCGCGTTACGGCCTCTAACGGTCGGCGAGCTGGTCCTGGGTGTCTTGGCAGCCGCTTTCCCAGTCCCGGGTGTAGGCGGCCTCGATGTGGGAGGAGGCTTTCGCGGCCAGGCGGGGCCGGTCGCATTCGAAGGCGACGGTTATCTTCAGCTTCGCCCCCAACTTCGGCTTCTCGTCGAAGTGGAGGGAGACGGCTCCGGTGGCGGCGGCCTGGTCCAGGTATGGGGTGTGCGGCGTGGCGGATTCGGTTACGGCTACCAGGGCGTTGGCGTAGATCCTCGGCTCGTCACCGGGCTGCGTCGGGTTCTGCGGGGGCAGGCCGGTGTCGATGGTGGCCGGGCCGTACACGCTCTCCGTGTCGGCGAGCGCCCGCCTCAGCCAGGCCTGCCCGGCCTGATAGGCGTCCTTCTGGGGGTCCTGCTCGGCGAATATCGACTGCACGACGATGCCGACGGCGAGAGCCGCGACGGCGGCAACCGCGGCGCTGGCCACTGTGGGCCGCTTTCTGCGGGTCATGAGTAGTGCCTCCCCCTGGGTGGGGGCTCACGGTACGCGGCCAACTCCCGCCCGATGAAGGCCGGATCACCCTGCCACCGTTTGGTCCATGCACCCTGACATCAGACGCTTTAGGCACACCGTGAGAGTGGAAACCACCCCGATGAACCCTGCCCGCAAGCTGCACCACTAGCAGCGCCACTAAACGATGAACCTGATCGCCAGCCCGCCTGCGATACCGAGGACGCAGGACGGCAGGCCGACGACACGACGGCTGCGACGATCGACCACGCCCGCCCCGCGGGCCCCTACCGCTTCGTCCGCTGACGGTGTCCACCGCCTCGATCAGGACGAGTGGACTGGCCGGACGCGGAGCAGTTCCGTGTGCAGCGTGGGCGTGCCGTCGACCGGCGCCGGGTCCTCGGGAGTGGGCTGGATGCCGCCGGCGGCGATCGTGTCGAGAGTATCCAGGCCGGTGGCGCCGACCGTGCCGAACACGGTGTAGTTCGGCCGCAGTGCGGAGTCGCCGTACACGACGAAGAACTGCGAACCGTTGGTGTTCGGGCCTGCGTTGGCCATGGCCAGCAGGCCGCGCGCATAGACGCGGCGGGCGCCGGTCGGGTCGGTCGGCGCCGGGGGCAGGTCCACCGGCAGCTCGTCCTTGTACTTGTAACCCGGCCCGCCTTCGCCCGTACCGGTCGGGTCGCCACACTGCAGGACCTTCAGCGTGGGATACGCCGTCAGCCGGTGGCACACGGTGCGGTCGTAGAACTGGTGCCGGGCCAGATGTAGGAAGCTCTGCACGGTGCACGGCGCCTTGGCGCGGTCCAGGCGCAGGGGGAGCGGACCTTGGCTGGTCGGGACGGCGACATCAACCGTGCCACGGCTGGGGGTGTGCCGCGGGTCGGGCGGCAGGGGCACGGGTCGTGCCGCAGGCTCGTCCGGAGTCTTGGTGTACTGGCAGGGGCCGTGCGTGACCGCCGACGACGGCGGGGCGGCCGCAGTGGCTATGCCGCCTGTCGATGCCAGTATCGCCGTCGTCACCAACGCGGTTCCCAATGCCCTCTTCATCCTGCACGCCCTCTCGTTGATCGACGAGTGCCGGAGCCGTCGCAGTCTAGAGCCGGGAACCGCCACCGGGAACCGGCCGGCACTCCCGCACCCGTTGGCTCCCAACTCGCCCACAGTCACACCTGGTTGCGTGGAGGAGGTTGGGGTAGAGCGGGAGGGGCGATGTGCCCCCGGGCACCCGATGACCGACGTAGCTCTCCGTCCCGCCACCCGGCCGCCCGCACAGCTTCGATCGAACCCTGGTAGCCAAGTTGGGCGGATCGCTAGCCTCTGCCTATGTGTGCGCTGCGCAGGGTTCCTCCGGCGGGTGAGGAGATCCCCCGCGAATTCCGCATCGTCCTGCCCGACATGCGGCTGTTCCTGGACGACGTCGAGGACGTTCACCGGCTCCTGGGCGAGAGCTGCGACGCGGTGTCCCTGCATGCCGGCAGCGCGCTGGCCGACACCTCCGACGACCTACGGGGCGCCACCGCGGCCGAGCTGCGGGACGTCCGACTCCTGTCCCAAAGCCCCGACATTGTCGTCCAGTTGGGGCGGACCTCGGTCATCTACACGACGGACGGCCGTGCCGGGGCATGGGAGCTGGCGGCCCGGGTGGAGATGCTGCTCAAGCCCCACACGGGCGCCGACAGTTCGGGGGCCATGCCGCTCTTTGCCTTGCTGTGTGCTCTCGCCGTGGTGGGAATCGAGCAGCTGGTGCAGTGGCAGTACGGCGCAGCCGCGGTGGCCGGCCTGTTCTTGCTGGCCATCGGGATCAGAGTGAAAGCTCCCGGCCGGCGCAGCCGGGGTGGCAAGGTGGTGGTGGAGCCCCTACGCCGCAGCGAGGCCTACGATGCGGCGCGCGAGCGCAAGCAGCAGATCCGCATCGCGCTGGTGACAGCGTCGGTGAGCATCCCGGTGGCGCTGGTGGCTGCTTGGCTGACGGACTTCTTCGGCCTGAAGTAGCGGCAACCGGGACGCCTTCCACCGTGTCGCGGAAGCTGAAGTGGACGTCGGGCTGTACGGCTTGAGGGACGGTGTTCTGATTCGGCTGCTAGAAGTCACGGGCGATCAGTCGAAGGTCCTCAGGCGCTGGCTCGAGGGCAAGTCGGTCTAGTGCTGCGTTCCTCAAAGAACGTACTGGTAGCGGCGTCGCCAGGGACGGGTCGGTGGTGCTGGGCGGCCCCAGATCCAGGGCGCGGTCCTCGCGGATCGCGCCTACTCCTCCCGCGCGCTCCGCGGACACCTGCGCCGCCGGGGGATCCGTGCTGTCATTCCGCAGCCCGCCGATCAGATCAAGCATCGCCTGCGGCGCGGACGAGCGGGAGGCCGCCCACCAAGTTTTGATCCTGAGACATACAAGCAGCGCAACACTGTCGAGTGATGTATCAACCGCCTCAAGCAATGGCGCGGGTTGGCCATGCGAACGGACAAGCTTGCCATCTCCTACGAGGTCCCTCTTCACCTCGCCGCCATCCTGATCTGGACTCGACCGCGCAATGTCGAGAACTCCAGCTCGAAGCAGTGACTTCGGGCTCGATCGCGTCACGCATGGCTACTCGCTGACGGCCTCAATCTGCTCCCAGTCCGTGGGCGTACCAGGGCCCCCGTAGGGGGCTACGTACTGGTAGAGCGTTCCTTCCGCAGGCCCTTTGGGCAGGGCATCTCCAGGCCACACGGCGTCACATTCGTCGCAGACCCACAGGCGGCGGTTGTTCTTGATCAATCGGAATGCCGATACGTCACCGACATTGCACCGAGTACACAAAGCCACGAAACGCCCCCTCTCGCCAATCCCACTGCCACGCAACTATCCCAGGAAGACCTAAGAACCCTGCACCGAGCTACGCGTTCTGCAGTCCAGGAGACAGCTCCTAGCCGGACTCCACATCGCGGGCATCTTCCTCTGGTCCGCGAGATGGGGCCGTCTCCATGGGACCCGCATGCACGCCTGATCGGCCGGCGGGAAAGACTGCGCAGGTGCTGATCAGACGCGAGACCCCCGCCGACCTGTCCGCCGTCCGTGCGGTGACCATCGCCTCCTCCTACAAACCGCACGAGGCGGAACCGGTAGAGGTGATTTTGCGGGACGAATTACAGAAGGGCGATAGCTGGATCCCGGCGCTCTCGATGGTGGCCGAGGAGAAGAACGGCTCGATCATCGGCCATGCTCTGTGCACCTGGGGCCGAGTCGGTACCGTGCGAGTACCGAACCTCAGCCTGCTCGGTGTTCACTCCGACCATCGGCGCCGCGGCTTCGGAACAGCCCTGGTCCACGCCTCGCTCGCTGCAGCGGACGCCCTCGACGCCCCGATGGTCGTCGTCCTCGGCGACCCCGACTTCTTCGGCCGGTTCGGCTTCCGGCCGGGCACAGACTTCGGCATCGTTGGCGAGGAACCGGCCTGGGAGCACCTGTTCCAGATCCGCACCCTGACCGCTTACGACCCTTCCGTGCAAGGCGAGTTCATCTATCCGCACCCCTTCGGCAGCATGTGACGCCGACGTGTCACCAAAGCGAGTCCGGCCTGGCGCGGTGATCCAAACGAAAACGCCCTAGCGGTGCAACTTCGATCGCAAAACCAGCGCTGAGGGCCCGGCGCCCGAACGGCAGCGCATACGTCGGTACCCGAGCGGCCCGGTGGCCCGGAGCCTGCACGGGCATTGCATGGTCGGTTGCCAGCGATGTCCCTCGTCGAAGTGGGGTGCGGTTCCTCCAAGGGTCTGGGTGACAAGCACGATTGGCCTACTCCGCTAGCTCGGCCAGCCATGGATGTCCGGGGTGTGTGTGCTCCAGCCACTGGCTGAGACGGCCTCGGCGCGCTCGATCCATCAGTGGCAGCATCGCGTCGAAGTCTGTCTGATCCTTGGGGCGCCTCGCCTTGGCTTTGAACAGCAGCACCAACTCTGGCATCAGGTAAGGGATACCGTCTGCTGTCCGCTCGATGATCGCGTCATGCGGCAGACGCAGGCGTCGGTCCCGACGGGCGCTGGACACCGCACCGGTGGCGCAGGGGAAGGAACGGTATCTCTACTTCGCCACTCCCTTTGACGAGCCGTTCCCCTTGCTGTTGGCCACCGACATGGCGGACGGGGACCGCGAGGGAGCACTGCGCAAGCTCGCACGCGCCGACAGCACCGAGACCGTCCAGCCGCCCCTGGTCTCCGACTTCGCCACAGAGCACTACGGGACGGGCTTGCGCTCCCTCAATCACGTAGAAAAGGACGGCGAGATCGGGCTCAACATCTGGTATGGGATCCGGGACGAGCGGCAGGGCGTCGACGTGATGGCCATCGTCTCCGGCGAACCGGAACGGCTGCTCGCGGCCAAATGTCGCGGGTCGCGGAGCATGAGCAGTTGGTGATGCTGTGACGTGCGGTGCTCACTCTTGATGAGCCTCTGATGGTGGCGGGTAGGGCGGGAAGCCGGTGGCTTGGTTCTGCTGTTTTGCTGGCTGCAGTTGAAGTTGCTCAGGGCGAGCGCAAGCTGTGCTGATCAACTGGGCCGTCGGGAGGGCGGTCGACCGCTGGGGTGTCCTGGCGGTGTCTTGTTGTTGATTCCTTGTGCGCGAGTTGTCGTTGATGGCGGTTCGGTTCTGCTAGCCCAAGACGTGGGTCTTGTTCGGTGGCAAGCATCAGGCGGTGCAGCCGAGACGTCCGAGAGGAGATGCGGATCGCTGGTGACGGCAAGGTTCATGTCCTGAAGCTCAGTTTCACCTCAGGAATGGTCTGTTCACGTGAGTGGCGCTGTGCGCTGGGCCACCATGCGTTGCATGAAGCCGAAGATCAGGCGCCTTGCTCTCGTCGTCGGGGGCGTCGTCGCAGCCCTTGGGTACGTCCTTCTGCTGTGGCGGGGGCCGTGGTGGATTGACGGTGCTCACCTGCGGGAGAAGGGTCTGCAGCCGGCCGACGGTGTCGTCATCACCGGTTTCCGGACCATGTTGGTCGCTGTTGGGGCTGGGGCGATCGCAGGGCTCGGTCTCTACTACACCCATCGCAACCACCGGCATGCCGAGAAGCTGTACGAGCACGGCCAGGAGCAGTTTGCCCACGTGCGGGAGAAGGACCGTGAGCAGGCGGAACTGACGCGCGAGGGGCAGGTCACCGAGCGGTACGTCGAAGCGATCAAGCTGCTCGGGTCCAGCAATCTCCACGAACGGCTCGGCGGCATCTACAGCCTGGAACGCATCATGAACGACAGCGAGAGAGACCACGGGATGGTCGTTGAGGTCCTGTCGGCCTTCGTGCGTACCCCGCCGCCTGAGGGGAGCCGCTCGAGCGGTGGTACGGGTAAAGGTGCGGACGAGGGCTCGGCGGAAGCGCCGCGCGATCTCCTGGCTGCCGATGTCACTGCGGCCTTGACCGTTCTTGGACGCCAGCCGGTGCGGCAGGACGATCTTGTGGTCGACCTGCGGGGGTCCCGCCTGGCAGGTGCCACGATTCGCGGTGGGAGCCTGCAGGGTGTGAACCTGCAGGGGGTCGACCTCACGGGTGCCCGCATCGAGGAAGTAGGGCTGGCCGGCGCCCAATTGGGGTCGGCGACGCTGACCGGGGCCAGTATCTGGAAAGGCGACTTGGCCTATGCGATCGCTCCGGGGGCTGACTTGACCGGGGTGCATGTCGCGGATACGAAGTTCACGAACGTGGTCCTGTCGAACGCGCTCCTGGTGGGAGCGGACCTTTCGTACGTTGACCTCAGTCATGCATTTCTGCACGGCGCCGATCTGACAGGCGCCGTCCTCACCAAGGCGGTTCTGCGGTATGCGAGTTTGGAGCATGCCGTTTTGAAGGGGGCGAAGCTGGAGGGCGCGGATCTAGCGCATGCTGACCTGGTGGGTGCGAAGCTCCCAGATGCAGACCTCACCGGGGCCGTGCTGAGCAGGGCCAACCTGGCGCACGCGGACCTTACGGATGCCCGACTTGCTGCGGCCGATCTCAGTGACGTCCAGGGGCTGAGCATCCGCCAGTTGCTCAAGGCGCACATCAGCAGCGACACGAACCTGCCTGAGAAACTGGCCGATGACCCGCAGGTCCGGAGACGGATCGCCGAATGTGATGCCGCCGAGACGAAGAACGGTCCCGACGGAGGGGCCGATGGGTAGCGTCACGACGGCCATGTCAGGGGCTCGGGACGCTGTGCCCGGTATGTCTTGAAGAGCCGTCGAGCCGACTGCAGCAGCGGTTGTTGCAGTGCTGTTCGGCACGTCCTCGCAGGTGACAAAGGGTGATCACCTGAGCGCTGTGCGTCGGTTGTGAGATGTTAGGTTACGCCGATGGGGGAGCGGTGGGCTGGTTCGTGGGGATGGCGACAGCCGCCGACACCGTAGGCCGTCGTGGCTGTCATGCCGGCATGGCAGGGGAACGGTCCGTCAGTACAGGCTCGACCGCAAGTGGGGAACGTGGCGCAAGCAGGGTCGCATTCGGCGGCAGGCCAGATGACCGGATACCTCTACCAGTGCGAACTGGCCCTGCTGGAACTTGCCCGGCGCAGCTGGGACGACATCACGGTCGAAGTCCGTATGGAAGTCCTCGACGACATCGAGTTCCTGCGCGAACAGACGGATGATCCACACGAACTTCTGCAGTCCAAGCACCGTGAGAAAGCCGGGCGGTTGAGTGAGACCGGCAAGGACTTCTGGCGTTCCGTCGCCTCGTGGATCGACGCGCTGAGCGCACTGGATCGTCTGTCCGCCGGGAGCATGCCGATGCTGCGGCTGGTCACCACTCAGCTGGCGGCTGACGACACCTTTCTGTACCAGCTTCGCGCCGGCCCCGAGCGCTCCGTGGACGACGCCCTGGCCGGCATGGAACGGGTCGCCCGGGCTGACGATCCCGGCAATACGGCCGTGGACCGCAGGAAGTTCATGGAGCTCACGGCCGCTCAGCGCTACCGGCTGGTCGCCGCCATCGAGATCAACGACGCGTCCCCGCTGATGTCAGACCTCGACTCTAGTCTGGCCCGGATACTGGGGATCAGGCCTGGCCAGCACGCCCGCGCCGTCCTCGAGGACATCAAGGGGTGGTGGTACGGCGTGGCCGTCGAGTTGTTGGACAAGAACCGTGCGCGGGTCTCGGTCACCGCCCAGGAGCTGCAGTGCCGCATGGAGGAGATCACCGACCGATTTGCGGGAAAGAACCTGCCCATCACCGAGACGTTGCGCCGTCTCACTGATGCCGAGATCGCCGCGTACGGGGACGATTTGGTCGTTGCCCAGATGCAGTGGATCGGTCTGAAGAACCGCACCGTCGCCACCCACCTGCGGGACTACCACTACGCCCGCGCTCAGCGCTCCGTATGGCTGCGTACCTTCAAGATCACTGAAGAGGGGCTTGAGGACTACGAGCGGCGCCTGTGGGACGAGTGGGATCACGTTTTCACCCGGCACACCGACGACGTCGAGGACGATACCCCCGCGGCGCAGCGCAAGACCGTCGGCAAGCGTGTCCTGGACGACACCATGGACAAGGCTGCCGACATGCCCGCCCGGCCCGGCAGCACCACCGAAGGCTGGATCGGCCGCGGCACCATGCACAGCCTCGCAGGCCGGGCACAGAACGCCGGTGACGATGAGTCCGTCGGCTGGCACCCCGACTACCCCGACCTGTGCCAAAGCCACAACGAGTCGCAGGGCCAGTGACCATGACCAACCATCGCGTCCCCGAAGCGCAGGCCCTGCTCAACACGGCCTTCGGCGCCTACCTTTTGGCCACCAGCGTCCACGCCGCCACCAAGAAGGCCGACCGCCCCCTGCCCTGGCCCAGCGCCTTCCTCGTCCTGCCGTTCGTGCTGCCTGCCGACACCCGCAAGGACCTGCCCGCCCAGGCTGTCCAGTCCATGGCCGCCTGGCTCACCGAACACCCCCAGCACCAGGCCGCCTTTGCGCAGCGGGCCGCCACACTGACCGAATACACCCGAGCCAGCCTGCGTACCGCCGTCCGCCACCACGCCCTTGAGGTCACAGAGTCAGGGCTGTGCTGCCCCCGTACGCCAAAGGTCGCCTCGGCGGCAGCGAGCGAGGAAGTCGCGGACTGCGCCCGCCGCGCCGGCCTTATCGGCCGCTGGCTTGCCGTCGTCGAGCCCGCCCTTGCCTTCAACCTTCTCGGCGTCCGCCCCTGACCACCTCTCCACAAAGGAGCCCCAGAACCACCATGCAGCTACTCGCCCTGGCCCTCTACCACCGAGACGGCAGGCCCATTCCGAGGGTCGTGCGGTTTCGCCCCGGGGCGCTCAACATCCTCACCGGCGAGTCCGAGACCGGGAAGTCCGAGATCCTCGACATCGTCGACTACTGCCTGGGACGCACTACCCCCAACCTGCCCGACGAGCCCATCGACCAGACCGTGGGCTGGTACGCACTCCTGGTCGCTTTCCGCGACAGTCGTATGCTCCTCGCGAGGCCCCGGCCCGCGGGCTCCTCGACCATCCAGGCCATGATCCGCACCGGCGGCGACACCCTTGACCTGCCCCGCGCCGACGAGCTGGTACCGAACTCGAACGTGGCCGCGCTGCGCAGCCAGGTCAGCGCCCGCCTGGGCATCGAGGATTTCCGTTTCCAGCCCCCCACCGGTGCCGCACGCGCGGCCTTCGACGTCTCCGTCGCGCAGGCGGCCCTGCTGTGCTTCCAGAACCAGAACGAGATCGCCGACAAGAAGGCTCTCTTCCACCGCCAGACCGAGAACGGCATGGCCCAGACCCTCAAGGACACCCTGCCCTACTTCTTGGGAGCTGCCGGCCCCGAACAGGCCCTGCGCCGCTACCACCTGAGTGAAGCCCTGCGGGCCCAGCGCGCCGCTCAGCGCAAGCTCGATGACGCCCACCGCCACCGCGAGGCGGTGGACGCGAGCGGCGTCGTCCTGCTCCGCCTCGCCCAGAGCGAAGGACTCCTGGAGGAAGTCCCGGCAGCCCCCGGCCCCGAAGAGATTCGCAGGCTATTGGAGCGGGCGCTGACCATCACTGTGTCGACCGTGGGCCCGGTAGACCTGAGGGACCAGCGTCAGGGCCTGAGTGACGAACGGCGGGAACTGCGGGGCCAATTGCAGCAGCTCGATGAGGCACTGGCCCTGGTGGATCGCTGGCAAAAGCAGGGCGAGGCCTTCACCGGCGAGCTGCACCTGCAGCTCGGCCGCCTCAAATCCATCAACCTCCTGGGTCCCGAACACGACCACGACACCGCCGTCTGCCCGATGTGTACGCGCCCGCTGGAAGATCCGGACGCATCGGCTGCCGAGATCACCACACTCACCGAGCAGCTTGTGGAAGAACTCGACCAGGCCCAGACCATCCAGCCGATCCGCGACGAGCACCGCAGATCCCTGCAGACCGAGCGGGCCGCTATCGTCGAACGCCTCCATGTCAACGGGGTACAGCTGAGAGAACTCACTGCCAGCGACGAACGCATGCGCGGCCTCCAGGAGCAGCACGTACGCATCGCCCGGATCCAAGGACGGATCGACCAGGCGCTTACCGCTGGCACTGGATCACCTGCCGGTGACATCGGTGAACTGCGCAACAACCTGATCCTTGCCCAGGAGAATGTCACCACCCTCCAGGCAATGATCGACGAGGACGACGTCACCGCCGAGACGGAACGGCGCCTCGCCGACATCGCCACCAACATGACTATCTGGGCCAGGCGCCTGGACCTCGGACAGGCCGCATCGGCGGACGAGGTCGCCATCAGCCTGAGCCAGCTCAACGTCGTCGTGCGACGTCCCCAAGGACGCCTCCCGCTCAACCGCATCGGCAGCGCCAAGAACTGGATCGGCTATCACATGGTCGCCCACCTCGCCCTGCATACCTACTTCCGGCTCCACAACCGGCCCGTCCCCGGCTTCCTCATGTTCGACCAGCCGACCCAGGCCTTCTTCCCCGCGAAGGTCAAGGACGCCACCACCGTCCAGGACGCCGACTGGGCCACCGTCACGGCCTACTTTGAACTCCTCAGGGACGTGGCCGACCTCAACGAAGGCGCACTGCAGATCATCGTGTGCGACCACGCCAACCTCACGGAGGAATCCTGGTTCCAGGACGCCATCGTCGAGAACTGGCGGCCGGAGGAGGGGCATCGCAAGGCACTGATCCCGAACGGCTGGCTCGACTGACAGCTAGCGCCGGATCCATTTGGCGTTCCGCGCAGGGACGGCACGTCATGCCCGGTGTGGTTACGCGGGTTTGGGGTTGATGGCCTTCCCGACGAAGTCACGGATGATGGAGGCGACTTGCGCGGCGGGCACGGTCTGCACCCACCGGTGGTCTGCTCCGTCACTATGACGATGGCAGACGAGTTGGAACTCCACCGAGCCGTCTTCTTGCGTGCAGCCCCACGTGTTGCTGGGTGCCTGCCCGCAGGAGTCATGCGGTTCGAAGGCTGCCACCTTGCGGACGACGTCGGCGTGGTGGTGCGGCGGGAGGGTACGGTCACCGTGGCAGCCGGTGCACTGCAGGAGGTGCTCCACCGCTCTGGGCTGTTCGATGAACCGCGGGCCGCCCTCGGCGTTGTTGCACCGTACGCACAACGGGCCGCGGATAAAGCCATGCGCGTGGCAGTGATCCCAGTACAGGGCACGCCGGGGATCGGAACACATCCAGCACAAGAACGCATCCGCCGGGGAGCGCTTCGCGAAGGCCGCCGCGTATAAGCGGCCTTGCAGGTGGCCCTTGTAGGGCCTGGCGACGGTGGTGCTGCACGACGGACACAGAGTGATGAACCCCTTCGCGCTGGAGGACCGCCACTGCTTCCCTTCGTCCCTGGCACCGCAACCGCTGCAGAGCAGAGTCTGCTGCGCCACCTCGGCCGAGAGGACATCCGTGCGGTCCAACAGGACGGCGTAGCCGCGAGGGACCAGCCACTGAGTTCCGGACCAGGTGAGCAGCGGCAGGGGCCTGGTGCAGGCGATGGTGCGTCGGCTGTAGCGCTCTGAAAGCCGGTCTGCAGTGATCCCGGCGGAGGGCTCCTGCCCGCTGTTTTGCTTGTGCGCCCAGGTTGCCTGGAAGACCCAGTCGCTGACGCGTGATCGCCAGGCATGGCCTTCCCCGTCAGGCATCTGAGAGACATTGACCAGGTCCTCGGGATCGAGCTCGAGCCCAGCGAGTCGCTCGCCCGCCTTGCGGACGTCCCGGTCGTCCAGCCACCAGCGCTGCTTGTGCTTGCGTCCGGGCACAACGACATCGCCGATGAGAACGTACGGGCTGGCCGCGAAGTCGTAGCGAGAGGGCCTGCCGAGATCGCAGGGGACATCGCATCCCTCGGTGGCCTCGCTCAGGAGCCGGCAGGCTTCGCCCGGCGTGATCAGCATGGCGTGGTGGTGGTCGAGGCAGCCAGCTGGGCGGGCGCGGTGGCCTGCGGCCGATGTGTGGTGAAAGCGAGTGTCATGGTGCTTCCTTTGCCTGTTGCGGGGCGGGGCGATGGAGGGACGTGTGATCGCGGCAGGCTGCCGCGGCTACCCCTCAGGAGACGGCATGCGCGCGATACGCGGGCCGTGCGCCGGGAGGGTCACGGGCGCAGTGGCGGCTCTGGGCCGATGTGCAGCGGTATGCCGGGTTCCCATCCGCCGGCCAGAGAGGTGGCTTTGGCTTCCTCGACGGCTGTGCGGTGACCGGTGGTGAGCAGGAAACCGGTGCGGTCGCTGTACTCCAGGGGACGCGTCGCGGGGGCGGGCACCGACCACAGCGTGCTGCTGTCCGTGCTGTCCGTGTGGGTGAGGGAGTTGAGCCACTGCTGCAGGGGGTCGTTGATCGCAGGGTCCTGGCCGGGGCGTCGGCGACGGGTGCGGGTGTGAGCTGTCAGCCAGTCGGACAGCCAGGGTCTGTTGATGCGGCGGCCGAGTTCCTCCAGGAGAAGTCCCGTGGCAGCAGCAGGCCCTGCCGTGGTGGCTCTCGCGCGCAGCCGCTGTTGCCAGCGAGCGTCGCCGATCAGCCGGGCGACCGCGATTGTTTCCGGGTACGGCAGCAGTGCATGCGCCGCGACGGCAGATGCAGTACATCCGGTGAGCGAGGCCAGCCGGTGGGTGCGGTGCTGCCAGATGGCTTCGCCCGTCCACCCCTGTACCTGCCAGGACCACACCACCGCCGCGGCCAGGGCAACGATCTCCTCGGCCTGCGGGTGGGTCCGCGCCAGGGCGGTGTGCCGGCGGTGGGCGGCCAGCACTTCGGGCAGCGTCTGGAGGGGAATGAAGACCGCCTTCCTGCAGTGAGCGAGCAGCCAGCGCCGGTGGCGTAGACAGATGTGATCAGCCGCTGCGGGGTACAGCAGCACCGGTTGCCGGGGCATCCAGGCGAGGGCCGTGCAGGGCGGGCAGGCGGTGATCCACCTGAGGCGGGGCGCGTACCAGGCTGCCCGCGGGACGTCGTCGCCGAGCCGTTCCTCAGCGGGTTCCAGGCTCGGCAGCAGGCTGGTGAGTTGCGTGGGTGCTATCCCGGCGAAGCGGGCGAGAGCTGTCTGCGCGAGGGAGTTGACGAACAGCTCCAGCCCGGCCTTCGGGACCCGGAAGATGCGGACGGGGTGCGGGCCGCTGAGGGCAGCGCGCAGCAGGTCCTGGGGTGGCAGGCCGTAGCTGAGGGCGAGGCGCCGTAGCCAGGAGCTGGTCAGTTCCCGGGCGACGGGGAGCACAGGGGCATGCGTGTATGCAGAGGGGGAGGATTCCATGATCCGAGTCATCGGCGTGAGGGTGAGTAGGGAACAGGGCGTCGGGCATGTCGCGCCCTACCGGGACCCTTGGGCGGGCCTGGTGTTGTCGTTGCGGCTGGCTGGGGCAGGCCTTTCCCGATAGGGGTCAGGCGGTTTTCCGCCCGGGGGCGGCGCGTTGCGCGTTCGTGGCCTGGATGTCGAGCACCACCTGGGACAGCAGCTTCTTGGTGATGGCGTGGCTGCCGTCCTCGAGGGAGCTGATTGCGGCTTCTCGGATGAGAGCGGAGAGGCTGGCCATCACTCCCTGGGTGCGCAGGTGGATGTAGTCGGCGTGGCGCACGAGTGTCCCGGGCCGGTGTCGGCTCAGCCGCAATGCCAGCTCCATGTCGCCCAGCAGCTTGCGCCACATTGCTTTCTGTTCGGCGGTGCCGTTCATCAGCGGGGGAGTGCGCAGCATCTTGAAGCGGGCGGCCAGTTGTGCACCGCGGGGCCCGGTCAGCAGGGGAGATCTCTCCACGTCGACGCCGGCCAGTACGAACGTCGCTGGCACGCGTTCGGCGAGGGTTTTGAGCTGGTCGGAGGTATCGGCGCCAGGCTGTGTCCGGGTGTTGAGCAGGTGCACGTCGTCGATGAACACCAGCCGAGTGCGCCGTTCGTACAGGACGTGGCAAACGGCATCGGTGATGACGGTCTCCGTCATCCGGCTGTGGAGAGGAATGCCAAGAAAACGAGCGAACTGCATGACCAGGCCCTTAGGCGTGTACGAGGGCGGGATGGCTGCGAAGACCACGGGCAGATAGTTCGTGCGGCCGGGGCTGCGGCGCCGCTCGTTGCGTTCGAATTCCCGGCCCAGTTCCATCAGCGTCGTGGACTTTCCGGCCCCGGGGGGCCCAGAAATGATCAGTCCGCGCCGTGCCGTGCCCTGCTGACGGTTGTTGAGCAGGAGTAGCAGCTTCAACTGCTGCAGGGCCTGTTCCATGGAGCCGGTCTTCAGCATCACGAACTCGGAGTGGTACTCCAGTAGCGCCTTGCGGTTCCAGGAGAGGTCGTGCACCGGCGGGGCCGGCCGTCGGGCCTGGCCCGTATATGCCTGCCACAGAGTGCAGTTGGTGATTGGGCTGAGGGCGAGCAGCTCCTTGTCGGCGAAGCCGCCATCGTCCGCGAAGCCGACTACGGCAGCCATGGGTTCTCCTGCGGGTCGGTGTCGGTAAGGAGCAGGGACCCGTCGGCGACCGGGCTGCCGACGGGGGAGGGGCCTTCGTCGTCCTCGTCGGGGATGATCTCTTCGTCGATTTCCGGTGCGGCGTACACACCGGCCAACCCGAACGACAGGGTGGGGGTGCTCAGTACGTCGAGTTCGCTCGCCGGTACGGGGACCGCGCCGCAGGCGCGGGATGTGGCCATCACCCGCCGCTCCGTCCGCGACAGCCCGCCCTTTCCGGAGGCCCGCTTGAGGAAATCGTCCAGTGCCAGGGCGAGTTGCCCCTCGTGCTCCTCGCGCGAGGCGGTCCGCTGGACGGTCGCGCAGATGTGCTGCCAGATGTGATGGGTGAAGGGAAGACTCACCGAAGTGGCGTGAATCCAGGGCACTTCGCGGAACCCGTCGTCCAGCCGAACCCAGATCCGGGACGGGTCGTAGGGGTTGTGGTGCACCTCCCACAGGCCGTCTTTCTTCGACACCGTCCCGTGGCCGTCGTGCAGACACGGGGCGTCGTAGGTGCGGTAGTCGAACCGGATTCCAGCATCGGTGACCGGCTGCCAGCGCACCGGCAGCAGTTCCACGTAGTCCTCTGAGCCTAGTGGGACGGGCACATACCCGGCCACCGGCAGCAACGCCGCCCACATCTGGTTCGGAGTGAGGGGCTTCTTCGGCATCATCGGATGGCGAAGGCCCTCATGCGGACGGTGGTGCCAGTGCACGAGGAATTCGTTGAACAGGTCCTGCAACTCGTGCAGTGTCCACAGCGGTTCCTGCTCCACCGCGGTGCCCCGCTCGGACACATTCGATCCGGTGTGGCCCGGCAGCCACTGGCAGAACAGGGAGTTGATCGAGCCGAAGGTGCGTTCCTCATTGCCCTTGGCCGGCCCGTTGGCCGGCGGCACGGGTTGCACAGAGATCCCCAGACTTTCGCACGCTGCCAGCGTGGCGGGAGAGATGAACACCTTGCCCTGGTCCACCACTACCGTCTTGGGCATGATGACCGGGCGTGCAGCGGCGTCCTTGAGCCGTTCGTCCAGACTCAGCAGCCGCTCGTGGGGGATGACCGAGGAGGCCATCGACAGCGTGGCGGGCCAGCCGGGCCGCATGGTCATCGGCGTCATCATCTGCGCCAGCAAGACCGCCACATCGGTCAGTTTGGTTCCCGGCGGCCGCAGAATGCCCCACAGGCCGCGGATCGCCACGTCCAGGGCCGTGGTCAGCTCCGGCCGCGCCACCACTCCGTCGTCCAGCACACACAAGACATCCAGCGGGGTGCTGTCTGTCATCACCAGCTCACCGGGCCGCAGCGCCACCGTAGGTGTGAACGGCGGTTTCGGGCGTGCGGCCCGGGCACGCCGCTGTGCCACCGTGCCCTCCAGGCCCAGCGCCGCCTCCACGCTGTCCAGGAGCCTGTTGAACGTGGACTGGGGCGGGACTTCCACCGCGCCCGGGCCATGCTGCGCATCCAGTTGCCACTGCACCTCACGGCGCATCCGCTTCTTCCAGCCCCGAGACCGGGAGCGCAGCGCCTCCTTGCCCAGCAGCGTGCGTACCGCCTCGAGCACCTGAGCATCGGCCTGGCTGGGTGGCGCTGCGCTGCGGCGCTTGGGCACCAGGGCCCACACCCCGCCCGCACCGTAGCGGGCACGCCACCTGCGGACCGTGGCACGGCTGACGTTCTCCCAGCCCTGTGCGGTCAGTTCGTCGGCCTTGGCGTGTTCCCGTTGTTCCAGTGTCGTGGCCGCCAGGTCGTACTGAGGCTTCGCCGGGCCTTGCGGGTTCGGTGTGGGGTAACCGGTCTCCACCTCACGGACGTGCCGTTCGATGGCGTAGGCACGCTGCTGCTGGCCTTCGGGCACGGCTGCCAGCAGGCCCGTCTGGGGCACGCGAAGGCGGGGTGGACCGCCGACCACCCCGAAGGAGGGATCGCCCAGCAGCGCAGCCAGGCCGAACACCGCCAGCCCACCAGCCTCCTGGGTCTCGCTGAGCCAGACCCGCGCCTCGGGGGCCAGGCTCGCCTCGATCCCAGCAACGGTCCACTCACGGCCGTCATAGCGCACAGCAGCGCCGATGCCTGGCGCCAGCCGGTTCACCGGTGCTCCTTCGCCGAGGTAGAAGACGCCACGGCGACGACCCGCTCGTGCAGTGGCACCTCCAGCGGTGCACGCAGCAGTCCGCTCCACAGGGCATGAAACACCGCCGGCCACACCGCGATCGGATCACCCAGCGCACGTACTCCCTCGACCAGCGGTGTGGGATGTTGGAAGCGCTCGACAACATGCGCCAACAGCCCGCCCGCACACCGCGGATGCCGGTAGTCGGCGAGCCAGCGCACATTGGCCTCCACAGTCGGCGCCGGCGGCCCGACCAGCCGGTAGTGCCAGCCGACCACACCGACCGCGGTCTCCACCTGCACGGCCCGCCGGGCTAGACGCCGACCGGCCCCGGACCGGCTGGCGCAGTCCATCAGGAGCCCACTGCCATCCGCGAGGCGCGCCATCAGATGCGGGGCGTGCGACACGACCTTCCCGCCCCTGCCCCGCCACAGCAGCTCTACCGGCCGGCAGGCCAGAGCGACCACCTGAGGGTCGCGATCGAGCATCATCACCTGGGTACGCATCGCCCCGAACCCGTACTGCACCATCTGCCCGGACGTCGCCGCCCACCACCATCCCGGCGCGATCCGCCGCCCCCGCAACACCGGGAAATCCCGCACCGGGCGACACTCCTCCAGCGCCAACTCGCCGCCGGCCTGGAGCCAGGGCATCACCCGCTGGACACCGGATGCATCCACAAACCGCGCCTCCATCAGCGCGAGGTCAACCCGAGAGGGACGCAGCGAAGATGCGGCGTGCACCGCTTCCGGCTGCTGCCCGTGCTCCCCCACCAACATTCCAGACATGAAGAGACCACACCTTCTTCGGAGTGAGTGACCGGCCGGAGCTGCTGCCCCACCGCGCGTCAGACCGCTCTGCGCTGGTCAGACGGCTCGATAGCAGCGCGAAGCCTCATCTGCCGTACACCTGAGCGGACCTGAGGACGATCACTGTGGTGGACGTTGCCCCTCGCGGAAAGACTTCTGGCCTCGAACAGCTCGAACGAGCGAGCGCAATCAAGGCGGATCCTTCGCGCCACTCGCACGGGTGTTTCGGCGAAGATCCGCACACGGATATTCGTGCAGGTCAGATGGTCGTACCGGCGAAAAGAATCGTTCGCTCGCCTGTCCTGCCGCCCGATCTGATCGGGCATGCTGCGCAGCGCAGCGATGGATCCGCACCAGCGTCGCCTGCCGACCAGGGGAGAGGGCACGGCGGACGAGTTCGGGGAGGACGTCGCGCGCCACGGTGCCCCTCGCGGCATCGGCACCGGCCCTCCGTACCGCGACACCCGGAAGGGAAACTGATGGACACTTTCTCGGCGATCGATGCCCTCCTGGCCACAGCCATCCCGCTTCCCCCACCGCACAGACGTGCTCACGTCCGTTCTGACCTCCGCCTCACCCCCGGCCAGGTAGCCCGGGTACTTGAGACCGACCCAGCCACCCTGATCGCGTGGGAGAGCGGCACCACCGAACCCGAAGGGCAGGCCCGCACCACCTACGCCTACTTCCTCATCCGAGCGCAGACCGTTGCCGAACTCGTGGCGGCAACCGCTCCTACTCATCCACTCGGCGCGGCCTCACCCGTCGGGCAGAGCAAAGCGGCAGCGGGCCAGCGCATTCCAGCCCCGCGCCGCGGCGCGCTGCGCCCCTCCACAACCGTCCAGGGCCCGATCGCCGAGACTGTCAAGGCGGCGCTCGCCGCACATGGTGACGGGCCCAAAGCCACGGAAGCCCTCGTGGCCGGCGCTGCCTCTGATGCCATGCGGCTGTTCGAGACCTGCCGAGAGGGCGGCAGGTGCGACATCGTCCGAGACCCTCCCCTGCCCGACATGCTCCGTACGTCGCCCCCGGGCGCACCCGACCTGATCTGGGAGGCCCGCGTCGACTGGCAGCACCCCCACCTCACGCAGACACCCGGAACTGTCGCCACCCTCAACATCAGCGGCGCCCGCCTGTCCGCCCTCAAGACCCACCTGCCCATCGGCCAGCTCAAACCCACCGCCCCACACCATGATCCGAAACGCTCCGGCATCTACCGCATCACGCCCGCAACCTGGGAGCACGACACCTACCTGCCCAACCCCTTGGGCACCCGCCATGAACCCGGCCCCGTATGGATCACCGAACCAACCCTGCGGCTGCTGCTGCGCCTGATGCGCCTGGACTTGTGCGCCCCGCCAACCATCCATGAGGCCTATACATCCGGGTCCACCGAGAATCTGCTCGAAAGATTCCGGACCACGCTGCGGGACGCCAGAACCCAAGCCCTCGAAGAGGACGATCACGTCACATTGGCGTACGTGACGGCCATGCACACCAAGTTCGTCGCGGCCATGGGGGAGTTGGCCCACAACACGACACTGCGCCGCCCCGACTGGACGCACATCATCCACTCACAGGCATACGCCACCCTATGGATGAAGGCCTACAAGGCCTACAAGGCAGGTCTGACCTTGGCGCGGGTGCGCGACACCGGCGAACTTCACCTCCAAGGAGACTGGCGGCACGTCTTCGAGGAGGGCACAGACCTGGGCAAGGTCACGCTGAACAGCACCTACCAACCCCACGCGACCTCTGCAGCGAGCGAACAAGGAAAGCACATGTTGTGCATCGATCCGTGCGTCGAAAAGCGACGCTATGAGTATGCAGGCGGGCGGTACGTAGGCTGCCGCACCTGCGGCGGAGACTTGTGCACCGGTTGCAGGACGGTGCACCTCGCTCCATCCGATGTGCCGTACGAGCTCAACGACGACAACCTGTGTCCCGGTTGTCAGCAGGCAAAATGAGCAGCTGGCCCCGGCAGCCCCGCCGTCCTTGACGCCCTGTCACCACCTCCTGCGGCAATGCCCGATCAGATATCTGATGTGAGTCGAGGGGGGCTGACCACAGGATAGGCAGCCAAGGAATTGGGCTGTGCCAACGCCCCTGCGGCGCTTGGTTTATGTCGGACTGTTCGCCAGGCTGTCCCAGTGCGGCGTCTGTGTCGTGATCTCGCTGGCCATGGTCCGAGGCCTCGCCGCCCCCCACACCCCCCTGCGCCATTTCGGCGCAGGTGAGACCGCGGTCCTGCGCGTCGATGCCGCCCGACAGGTAGACGAGGGTGACCGCCAGTGGGCCGCCTTCTCCTCGGCCCTGGAGGATCTCCCCAGGGCGCTGCGCGACTGATGCTGACAGCACGACAAGGGGCACGACCTCGACAGCGTGGCCACTTCACGGCTCTGCCGTGTTGGAGCTCCAGCAACACGGCAGCTGGGCTTTTGACTCTCCATCAGCCTCCCGCTAATGTGCATGCCTAATCAGATATCTAATTTGGCATGCAAGGGAGGGGGGTGGGGGTGCTGTTGACCACGGGGCAGGCTGCGCAGGAACTCGGCTGTGCCGTCACGACCTTCCGCCGCCTGGTCCATGCCGGACTGCTGCTGGGTCTGTCGCGGCGTGGCGTGCGCGTGATGGTTCCGCTCGCGACTGTCCAGGCCCTTACGGCACGTCAGCTCGCCCCGCTGGAGCGGCTGAAGGCCCCCGAGGTCGCGGTACTGCGCGTCGATGCCGCCCAGCAGGTCGACGAGGACGACCGCCGGTGGATCGGCTTTTCCACGGCCCTGGGGCCGGATGATCTCCTTCGGGCGTTGCGCGGCTGGTGGCGTTGTGACGCGCCGAGTGTCGCGGCCGGGGGAGTGCTGCCGGTAACCGTGTCCGGCTACGTGGTCGCCGTACTCACCGGCCTGGAGACGTGGGAGAAGAACGAACACGGCCGCCACGCCTTCCCGAAGGCGCGGCTGGCCGGCTACGTCACCGATCTCGCCGCCCCGGCCATGGAATTGACCGGAACCACCCCGGCCGACCGGCAACTCGCGCGCCTGCTGCTGGGCACCCGCCTGCCCTCCCACGCCGGCGGTCCGATCGCCTACGTCACCACCCGCCCCACCGGCTGAAGCACCCCAAGGCTCAAGGAAGTCGTGATGGACGCACAGAGCTACACCGCCGCTCTCGCCGACCTGCGTGCGGTGCGCGACGACATCAAGAAGGCCCAGGCCGCCCTGGCCAAGCTGGAGGCTGCGCGGGACAAGCAGATCACGGCGCTGGCCGGGTATGAGAAGGCGAAGGCCGAGCGGATCGCGCCCGCCGCCGGGCTGAGTCTGGCCGAGGTCGTCGCTCTCGCTCCCGCTCTGGCCCCCGCTTCCCTCACCGCCCCCGCCGATCAGGCGCCCGCCTCGGCAACTGCCCAGTCTCCTGTGGCAGCCCCAGCCGCCTCGGGCAGCGACGGAAGCGACGCAGCGGCCGTGCCGTCTGCCTCACCGGTCGAGGACACCCCGGACGCAGTGCCCCATCAGGCGGCCAGTCCGCCGGCACCGCCCGCCGCTGCCGCGGTGCAGGACCTGGTGCCACCGGCGGCCCTCGGCGCGCCGCGGACCTTGCCGTCCATTGCCGAAGGAGCGGCGGGGGACGGCTGGTTCACGCATACCGCGAACCTCGTCTCGCAGCGCCCCAACTTCACCCAGCAGGCCCGCTCCACCGTCTTCCTGGACACCACCACCGGCGTCCTGGTCCACCGCAACCAGCGCACCCGCCTGGAGTTGAAGACCGGAGCGGTCGGCGAGATCCTCACTGCCGTCGCCCACACCGTCCCCGACGGGGTGGAGCGCATCTACATCACCGCCGGGGACCCCTGGCATCACGACGCGGAGCGCTACCCCTATCTGCGCGATGCGGTCGCCGCCTGGCTGAACGCCCCTGCCGAGGGCTGGCGTACTGACACCGGCCGCGGCAAGGACAAGATGGCCGGACACTTCGTCCACCCCCGCAACCCCGTCGGCCGCTACCAGAGCAACGACGGCCACGCGCATGTGGAGATCCGCTCGGTGGGGGAGTGGTTCGACGCCGACGGCGCCGACCCCGCCACCGTCCGCGACGCCTTCGTGCTGCTGTGGAAGGCACTGCGCCAGCACTTCGACGACGCCGTCATCATGGGCTCGCCCTCCCAGACCGGCCGCGACCTGTGGACCCGCACCATCCCCGCCCGCGGACAGCACGCCGAGGGCTACCCGGTGCTCTCCGAGGAACTGCGCGGCCTGCTGCACGCCACCGCCGGCCAGGGCCGCACCGAACTGATCACCCCGCCCCGCGTCCCGGAACAACTTCCCCAACTCGTCGAGTACGACCGCACCTTCGCCTACGCCAAGCACACCTGGAAATCCCCTGTCGGCACGCCGCGCCGCATCACCGCCGCCGCCTTCGCCGCCCTCAGCGAGAAGGAACAGACCAAGGCGCTCTTCGGCTGCGGCCACTGGCACGTACGGGTCACCGTCCCCGACACCTGGAACCACGTCGGCCTCCTGCCCGCCCCCGCCCCCGGCGAGCGCGCCTGGCACTACCCGGCGACGCCGGGCACCACCTTCACCACCTGGGCCGGCGGCCCCGAAATCCACACCGCCCTGGCCAACCCCCTCACCCCGTGGAAGGTCGACATCCTCGAGGGCATCCTGTTCGACGACGGCAAACCCCTGGACGACTGGTCCAAGAAACTCAAAGAAGCCTGGACCAACCTCACCGCCCAGTCCCGCATCCACGGCGACCCGCAGCAGGCCACTGCCGCCCACCTCGCCGCCCGCGCGGTGCGCGCCATCCTCCTGTACGGCATCGGCTCCTTCGCCCAGCGCCCCCGCATGGTCACCGGCACCACCCCCCGCCACCTCGAACGCGACGTGCCCGCAGACGCCGAAATCATCGGCTTCGACAACGAGTTGATCACCTGGCAGCGGCCCACCGGCTTCACCCGCGACCCCAACGCCCACCCCGAATGGGCCGCCGCCATCTGGTCCGCCGCCCGCGCCGCCCTGCTCACCCAGCGCCACCGCGAGGACGACACCTACGCCGGCGCCCTGCACACCCAACCCGGCAGCGTCATCGCCTTCCGCACCGACGCCCTCTACCTCACCCAGCCCCAGACCTGGCCCTGCCACCAACAGCCCGGCGACTACCTCTACAAGGGCCACCTCACCGGACCCATCCCCGCCCCCACCACCGAAGAAGACCTCCTGGCCCTGCGCGATGCCGGACGCGCCGCCCTGGCCTCCACCAGTCAGGGGACCTGATGCCCCGCCGCACCACCCCGCCCGCCCCGGGGCAGTTGAACGAGGCCGCCCAGCTCGCCGACCGACTCCAGGCCGTCGGCTACAACCGACGCGACATCGCCCGCATCATCAACCGCGACGCCTCCCTGGTCTCGCAGTTCTACACCAAGAACAAAGGCGCAGCCTTCGTCACCGCCCTGCGCGAAGTCCTTGACGCCGTCACCACCGCAGGGATCATCGAGGTGCCCGAACTCGCAGCCCTGGCTGCCCGCCACATCACCCGCCGAACCACCCGCTCCGGCACCCAGGCCCGTGTCCGCCACAAGGCCGTCCTGATCACCCCCACCGGCACCGGCACCGGTCGCGTCGGCGCTCAGGCGATCGCCTCCGGCTCCGCCCGCCTGCGCCCTCTGATCGCCGAAGCCGCCCGCCAAGGCCTGCGCTTGGCTTTCACCGTGCGCCTGGGCAAGACCGGCTACCTGCACCCCTCCGGCAGCCGCACCGACTCACCCGGCATCCGCCGCGACGTCATCCAACGCGCCGACCACACCGAGGAACGCTCCTACGGATCAGCGGCAACCGGCGGATTCGACGCCGCCGACTTCGCCCGCCGCGTTGATGCCGCAGGCGGAGACGTCACTGCCGCCGTGCACCAGTGGCTGGTTGAAACGAGCCGCATCCACCCCCACGCTCACATCACCCACCTCGAAGTCCGCACCTGGCGCCCGCGCTGAACTGGCCAAGCCGGAATGGTGACTTGCGTCCGTGCCGAGTGAATTCGCGGGCCACCCCGTCAAATACTCGAACGAAATATCGAATTCCCTGACTGGGGAACCTCTTCCGGGCTGGCGGCTTTAGTCGCTGGCTGTTGCTCGCATCAATCTGGCCGAATACCGCCCAGCGGCTCACGGGTCGGCGGCCGCGCCCCGTTTCCCTTGAGCGGCAGGGCCGCGCGTCATCGACATAGCTGCTCCTACGTTCTTCGGCGCAGCTCAAAGCCGCGTCCAGCGTCCTGCATCGTCGGCCGTCAGCTGAACCCCACGCAGGCCGCCATCGGCTCCCAGCCCGCCGCGCACAGGGCTGACAGTGAAGTGTTCGAGTCACACGGAGTGGGGGAGTGTCCCCCCAATCTGCGGGATTCCCGGGGGTGTTGTCAGTGGCGGCCTCTACGTTTCCCAACGAAGCCCGCAGCAGTGCGGTGCTTTCGGGCCGCAAGGAGGGGGAGTTGGTGCCGACACAGGAGCCGGAGTTCGCAGGATCCGACGATGCGCGGCAGGTTGTGGGATATCTGGTGCGACCAGAGTCCGGCGACTACATCGCAATCATGGATGTGCTTGAGGGATCGGTAACCGACCTGACGGCCGCCGAAGTGGCAGCAGCCCTCGCGGCCAACGGGCTTCGCATGGATACACGGGTGGTCGAGACTCGCCTGGATGCGCTCAAAGCAATGAACGCGGTCTCGGTGCGCTCGGACACCAGCCGTGCACGCCGGTACGCCGAGATCTTGGCACGGAACTGGCGCTACACCGCCAGTCCGGCAGGCCGGCACGTCCAGCGTTTCTACCGGCAGGTCCTGGCCGGGACGGCGACCGTGCGGGAAATCCCGATCGTGTCACTGAATCGCATTGTCACGCACCTTGAGGAACTCGCGGCCGCCCTGGGCGCGCACGACCCGAACATCGAGCGTGTCGGCGCTGCATGCATGGACGCGGTGGGGGCCGTGTTCACCAGCCATGACGATCTGGACGCTGCCCTGGTGGGTGCCGAGGACGTCCTGATGAGCCTGGCCGACCGGTTCGATCTGGACGAGGAACGCACCCATGACCTCAAGGGGCTGCTGGTCGACTATGCCACCCGGGTTGCCGCCGAGCTGGACTCAGGTTCCGCGCGCGCCGCAGCCGCCCTGAGTGTTTTGAAGCCGTGGTTCGTGCTGCTGGCGCATTCCGCGGTCGATGCCTCCCAGGCCCGCGACCTCATCACGGCCGGTGCGCTCAGCGCCTCCCGCGGCGGACGCATCGAGGACTGGGACGGGCTGTGCGCCTGGTTCGATGCCCGCACCGGACGCGCGGCACGGTTCTCGCTGCGTCTGGTGCGCACGCTGCCGGGCATGCACGCCAACCTGCGCCGACTGCATTCCTCGGCGGGCACCGCCTCCAGCCGCAGCCGGGCACTCCTGCTGGCCCAGGCGGTACTGACCCCCGAGGTGGGGGTGCAAATCTTCCAAGCCGCGGTCGGGGACCACTCCTGGCGCAAGCTCTACGGCCAGGCCGACGAGGACGAAGCCGTCCGCAATCCGTCCTGGCGCGGCGGACCGCAGGTCCCGGTGCCCACACTGCTGCGCACCGCCGGCCGCTCCGGTCCGCGCGGCCGGGGCGCCGCACCCCGCGACGACACAGCAACAAAGGCGCAGGTGGCCGAAGCCCGGGCCCGCCGCCAAAGCGAACACAGTGCCGCTGTCGGCGCGGTCCTGGCCGCGATACCCGGACAACAACTGGACGAGAGTGCTGCCCGCATCGCCCTCGCCGCCCTCATGACCGCCGCCCGCGCGGGCGCGAGGGGACCGCAACGCACCGGCGTCAGCGGCGGACTGGCCTGCACCCTCGTCCACACCGGAACCGGCACCGGCACCGGCACGCTGGACGCCCCCACCTGGCGCGTGCTCCTGCCCGGCCGCATCCCCTTGTTCCACAAACCCGGCCAGCGCCCCTCCGCCGCTGCCCTCGCTGCCCTCGCGGGCACCACCGTGAGCAACGACCCAGCGCCACGCGCCGCCATCCACCTCACCGGATCCCGCGCGGTTCAGCGCCGCGTCGGCCTTGAGGCATCCGATGCCCATACAGCGCAGGAGGGCGCCGCATGAGCGAGACACCCCGCGACGAGCCTCCCGCACCCGATCTGGCGCCCGCCACAGAAGCGACGCCACCAGCGCCCCGCCCGCGAAAGGCCTGGCGGCCTGAGGCCGACTCTGAGGCAGCGGCACTGCTGCGCCACCTCGCGGCCACCCCCTGGCTGGTCGGCGGCCGCGACGACGCGACCATCGCCGCCGTACGCCGTAACGAGAGCGCACTACGCGCTGCCGTCGCCCGGCTGGGATGGGTCCTGGTCATCGAACGCGACCTGGTACGACTGCGTAAAAGCGCACCGCCGCGCCCGGCGGTCTGGGCCCAGCAGGGCCCCAGCCCGGCAACCTGCTCCTGGTTCTTTCTGCTGGTCGCTGCCGCCGAGTCGATGCCCCCGAGGGCCGCCCTGGGACAGCTGGTCACCGCCGCCCGCACGGCTGCCGCGGAAGCCGCACTGCCCTCCCGCAACGACATGGCCGAGCGCCGCGCCATCGTGGCCGCACTGCGCATGCTCGACGAACGCGGCGTCGTCGAGCGCCTCGACGGCGACCTGGACGGCTACCTGCACGACGAGCAGGCTCCCGTCCTGCTCGCCGTCCACCACACCCGGCTGGCGCATGTGGTGGCCAACCCGGGCACCCTCGACCCGGCTGCCGACCCGCAAGGATGGCTCGAGCAAGCACAACGCGAACCAGACGCGGCCCGCCGGATGCGCCGCGCCCTGGTCGACGACACCTGCGTGCACACCGCGCTCCTGGACGAGGCCGAGGCCCAGTGGCTGAGCCAACGCGCCCGCGGCGACGACGGCGCCCCCCTGGCAACAGCATTCGGCCTGGTCCTGGAACGCCGCGCAGAGGGCGCGGCATTCGTGGTGCCGGACGAGGCCTTCCGCCACTTCCGTGAACTCGGCCCGATGCCCTTCCCCATGCCGGGCACCGTCGCGCACGCCGCGCTGCTACTGCTCGACCACGCCACCCTCCACGGCATCACCGGCAACGGCCCCGGCCCCGGCTGGCGCGGCCTGACCCAGCAGCAAGTGGTCGCGGCCTTGACGGAATTCGCCGACGACAACGCCAGCGGAAAGGGCGGCTGGGGCGCTGAGTACTCCAGCGACCCCCTCCTGCTGGCGGCCAGGGTCCGCGACCTGCTGACCGGCACGAACCTGATCCACTTCACCTCCGCCGAACCGTCGGACAGCGACACCGCCGACTCGATGTGGTGGCTGGCCCCCACCACCGGCCGCTGGGCGAAAGAAGGCACCGCCGTGCCCAAAACCGCCCGCACCCGGCCCGGCTCTACGGCCGCCAAGCGCCCACCCGACCGCCCGCACCAACGCAGTGCACGGATGCAAGAAGGCCCGGACCTTTTCAGTGCCTTGGCGGCCGAGCCGCAGGAGGAGCGCTCATCGTGAACGACACCCTCGATCTGGACTTCACCTCCCCGCCCCCGCCTGCACCGGCCGGCAACGCCGACCGGTTCGGCGGCCGCTGGCGGCTGGTCGGCGCCGGCCTGTCCAATGTGTGGCGCTACGGCGACCTGAACCTGCCTGCAGCATCGGGACGCCTGCTGCTGCGCGGGCCCAACGGGACGGGCAAGACCACCGCCCTGGAAGCGCTGTGGCCCTACCTGCTCGACCTGAATGCCGCCAAACTCGCCGCCGGCAAAGCACGCCCGACCACCTTGAAACTCCTCATGAGCGAAGGAGCCCCGGCCAAGGGCCGCCGCTACGGCTACCTCTGGCTGAGTTTCGCCGCCCCCGCCAAAGAAGCAGCGACCACAGCCGACACCGAGGACCCAACTGACGCAGTGGTGAGTTTCGGAGTCAGGCTGCAGTACTCGCCGAGTTCCACCCCCGCAGTGAAGGTCGTCCCGTTCACGGTGCCCGGCCGCCCCCTGCACGAGCTGGCTCTGCGTGCCCCGGGCGGGGCCGCGCTGGAACACGAGGAGTTCACCACCCGCGTCGAAGCCGCGGGCGGGCGAGTCTTCCAGGAGCCGGAGGACTACGTCGAGCAGCTGGCCGTCCGGATCTGGTCCACCACGGCCGGCGAACTGCGCGAACTCGCCGCGCGCCTGCGGGAAGTCCGCAATCCGACCCTGCTGGGCGATGTCTCCCCGGCCGCGGCCGCCGACGCACTGCGCCAGTCGCTCCCGGGTGTGGCCGGTGACGTGCTGACGGCGACCGCAGAGGCGCTCGCCGAATCCGACACCACCCGCGCGGCGTTCGAGCGGGACGCGCAAGCCGCCACGGTCCTGGCCGACTTCGCCCGCGTGTGGACCGCTCATGCCGTCGACGTCACCCGGACCGCGCACACCGCGGCGCAGAAGGCCGCCGACGAAGCGGCAGAGCGCGGTCGGCAGGTTCAGCGAAGCACAGGTCTGTACACCCGGGCGAAGGATGCAGCAGAGGAGGCGCGAGCGGAGGTCCAGCGGCTTGACACCGACCACCGTGAGGCACGGGCAGCCGCCCGCGCCATCGAGAACTCCGCAGCGTACAAGGCCCATGGGCCCATCACGGATCTGCGTAAACGACTCAAGGCCGAACAGCTGGCAGCACGCAGCGGGTTCGCCACCCTGGAGACCGTCACCGCCCAGGCCCGTACTCGCACCAAGGACGCCCATGGGGCTCTGGGCGAGGTCATCGACGACCTCGCCGAACTCGCTGCCGCTGCCGAGGCTGCCGGCAGTACGCCGCCCGCGCTCGACGCCCTGCTGGCCCACCATCCCCGCGCCCGCGCCACCCGTTCCGTCGCCGACCGCACCATCGACCCGGGCCCCGGCCTGACCCTCACCCATAACCGCCCGGGCCTTGAACAGCTCGCCACCCTCTGGAAGGCCGCGGCACAGGCCCATCGCGCCACAGCCGACCGAGCAGCACTGATCAAGCGCGACCACGGGCCGGTCGCGGAGGCCGCCGAGGCAGCCACGACAACAGACGGCAAAGCCGCCGACGCCGAAACCAGCTGTGACGAGGCCCGCCAGGCAGCCGACCGCGCCACAGCAGCTGCCCGCACAGCCGCCGACCAGACACTCGCCGACGTCGCCCGCTGGGCACGCGAGCATCCTGAACTGCGCGGCCTGCACAACGATGTGGCCCTGGCGCTTCCTGCTGGCGAGCACCCGGTGTGGGAGACAGGCGACGTAGACGCTCTCACCGGCGCGGAACCCGCCGTGGTACGCGATCAACTCAACGCATGGGCCGAGCAAGTCCTGCGCACCGGCGAAGCCATCGCTGCTGTCCACGAGAATGCCGCCCAGGCCCACCTCGCCGACGCAGCGGATCTCGATGCCACTGCCGCACAGCACCGCGCCGACGCCCGCCGGCTGCGCGCCGGGCAGCTGCTGCCGCTGCCGCGCCCGCACTGGGCGGGAGCAGGCGATGACGACACCGCGCTCGGAACGCTGCTGGAATGGCGCCCCGCCCTCGAGCATGCAGATACACAGCGGGCGATGATCGAGCTCGCCCTCGCCCATGCCGGCGTGCTCGGCGCCCACTTGCACACCGGCGGCATCACCACCGACGCCTGGCACATCAGCCCCACAGGTCCAGTGGTGGAACACAACCTGACTGCCGTACTGGACGTCGTCCGCGACCACCCGCATGCCGATCTCGCCCGCGCCGTCCTGGCCCGCATCGAGCTGGCCGACAGCGCCACCGCTCTGAGGGACCGCACCGCTCTTGTGATCGGACGCGACGGCACGTTCGCTGCCGGCCCGCTCGGAGCGGCACCCGCTGCTGCCCTGGCCGGCGCCGAGATCCCCGCCGCGTCACATATCGGCGCCCGCACACGCCTGGCCCGGGCCCGCGCCAAGGCCGACGAACTCGACGCCACCGCACAGACCCTCGAAGACGACGCCGAGGGCAGGCGTAGCGTCGCTGCACAGTGCCGTCAGCAACGCGACACCGTCCGCAGCCAAACGAAATCCTTCCCCCCACGACACGACCTGACCAACGCCGAGGCCAATCGGTCCACCACTGCTCATGCAGCGCATGAGCTCCAGGACACTGCACGAACCCTGCGCCGCCAAGCGGACGAAGCCGCAGCCACGCACACCAGCCTGCATGACGCCTGGGCACAGCGCGCCCAAAACCTGGGCATGCCCACCGGCCACGACGAACTGACCACACTGATCAACAACGGTCACGCTCACGCTGAACAGCTGGCCACATGCACCCAGCGGCTCATCCACCGCTTCCTGCCCAAACTCGACCGCGTCCTGCGCATGCTTCCCGATGAAACCGCACTGGCCACTCAACTCGCCGATCTCCAGCACACCGCGCAGAGCGCACACACCACCGTGCTCGAAACCCAGGCCGAGCTGGCCGAGGCCCAGGTGCACGGCGATGCCGACGACGCCGCCCGCCGCTTCGAAGCCGCCACCGCACTTGCCGAGGACCTCTCTGCGCAGCTCGTCATCGCCCGAGAAACAGCCACCGGCGCAGAAAAGCAACTCAGCACCCGCGAAAGCGAACTGAAGACCGCGCACGAACGACTCACCGAAGCACGTCCCGACCAGACATCCACCCAGGCGCACCTGGCCGCACTGCTCGCCTGGCCGCCCCTGGCCCAGGCCCTGGGCATCGACGCCGACCTCACCGCCCCCGATGCCCACCGCGCGGACGGCTCTGGCCCACAGCTCCTCGCCACGGCGGAAGCTCTGCTCGCCCGCCGCCCCACCGCCTCGAAGCGAACCCTCGGCGAGCACTACGACGAGGTCCGCGCCGAACTCGCCCAGACCTGGACCGTCGCCCGCGACGACCCGCCCACCGGACTCGACGAACTCGACACATTCGTCTTCACCCACGCAGAAACCCGCTATGACCCGCTCAGCGCCGCAACCCGCGCGCAGACCCTGGCCGCCCAGGCCCGGGGCGCCCTCGACGCCGCCGAAGCAGCGGCACTGCGGGACTTCGTCATCGGCCGCCTGCCTGCCGCCATCGGCACCGCATGGGTGGCCCTGATGGACTGGAAGAAATCGGTCAACGAGAAGATGCGCGCAGCCCAGGCATCCTCAGGGGTCGGCGTCCAAGTCCACATCGGGCTGCGCGACGACCTCGACGCCGCCACCCGCACCGTGTACGAGCTGTCCTGCAAAGTCAGCGATGCCGTCCGCACCGAAACGCAGAAACAACAAGTCGGGCAAGCGCTGCAGGCGCTGCTGGCCGCCGCCGACGGCACCACCATGACCGAACGCCTCACCGCAGCAGTCGACATCCGCGACTGGGTCGACGTCCACTACCTCGTCGAACGCCCCGGCCCCGAGGGCACCCCCGTCTCCCGGCGATGGGGCTCACGCACCGGCCTGTCCGGCGGCGAACGACGCCTGGTCGTCCTGGCACCCATGCTCGCCGCCATCGCAGCCAACTACGACCGCTTCACCGATACCGGCCTGCGCCTGGTCCCCCTCGACGAAGTTCCCGCCGAGGTCGACGAACGCGGCCGCGAAGGACTCGCCCGCTACCTTGCCGCACTCGACCTGGACATCCTGTGCACCTCTTACCTCTGGGACGGCGCCCCCGGCGCCTGGGACGGCATCGACGCCCACGACCTCGAAGCAGGCAGCGACGAAACCGTCGTCGCCTTCCCCATGCTGATCCGCGGCCTGCACCCACTTCCCGGCGACACCGACATCAACACCCTGCCCGGGAGCCCGGCATGACCTGCTCCCTGTGCGCCGATGCCTGCTCCGGCGCCGACCTCGCACCACTGCTTGCCCCCGAACTTGCCTGGCTGTGGCAGGCAATCGCGGCGGCCGCCGACCGGCGCGGCGACGAAGCCCTCACCGACGGCCCCGCAGTCACCGTCAGCATTCCCGCCTCACCGACCCAGCGCGCCGCCGCGGCAGGCCTGATCAGCGGACAACCACTGGCATCGGGCCAGCGCCGGCGGATCGACCTGGGCCACCTCACAACAGCCCTGACCGCCCGCGGGCCGGCACTCACCCCCGGCGCCGTCGCCGCCCATGCCTGCGGCCGACGCCTCGCGGCAAGAGCCCGAGCCCGCACCGAACACGCTGCCTCCACCGACCGGCTCCGCACCCAACTGGAGACCACAGCAGCCTGCTTGCCTGCGCACGTCCGCGAACTCGTGAGCCCGACCTCGGCCTTCACCCGGCTCCGCAGCAGCGGATGGATCGCCCGCATCCTCAACCAACCAGACCCTGCCGCCCTACTCGCCCAGGCATTTCAGGTCGCCGGACGGCTCCCCGAGCCCGGCCACCGCATCGACCGCCGCACCCTGGTCCCCGGCGACCCCCATGCACTCGACGGAGGCCCGCTGCCCGCCCTGGTTCTCGCCCTCACCCAACACTCCGGCACGGTCCCGCGTCTGGGCTGGGAGCGGCTCGGCGTGGACTTCGACGACCTGATCGGCGGACTCATCGTCACAGGCGTCACACCCCGCGGTTGGCACGTCCCGCCCGGTGCAACGCTCACCCTGCCGCCGAGGGAACTCACGAACATCGCGTGGGCGCCGCCCCCAAAGCCAGATGCATGGGTCTTCGTCACGGAGAACCCCTCCGTGCTGGCCGCGGCGAGCACGCAACCTTCTGAGGACGACCGCACCCCAACACCGCCGCGGGTGATCTGTACCGCAGGCACTCCCTCATCGGCGGAATGCGCGGCAATAGGCGCCCTGCACCACGCCGGCTGGCGTGTCGCGGTCCGCGCGGACTTCGACCAAGCAGGCCTGGCGCACATGCGAGCCCTCCTGGCTGCAGCGCCTCAAGCCGTCCCATGGCGGATGAGCGCGGCTGACTACCTCGCCACCGCCCCGCAGGGCACCCTCGATCTGCGGCTTGAGGCGTCGGATGCCCCCTGGGACGTACATCTGGTGCCGGCGATGAAGGCGCGCTCCGCCTACACGTACGAGGAGGATCTTCTGCCAGCGCTCCTCGCCGACATCGCGGCGGGCGTGCCAGACACGGGCCTGCCATGATGACGGGGGAGCAGGGGCGCGGCAGCGCTGCCGGCCGGTATCAACGGTGCCGCCTCACAGTGCCTCTACCCATTCGCAGGCCTCGTCCGCCGCCTCGGGCGAGAGCGGCGTGTTGGAGGGCTGGGTGGGTGTGCGGGGCGGGGGTTCGGGAACGGCCGCGGCGTGGGGGATGGCGCCTGCGCAGCCGCGGCAGACGTCTGCCAGATGCCAGGTGCGTCCATTGTTGCTGCAGATCAGCATTAGCCGCAGCGGGCCGGAGCAGGGTGTGGGATGGCGGTGCCAGGCACAGGCGTGCTCGCGGCACTGGCAGATCCGCAGGTGCAAGGGCAGGGGCGCCGCGGCGAGATGGCTGGCGAGGTGACGCCGTGCTTGATTCATCAACGCGATGCCCGGCTGCGCGGTGAGGGAGCGGCAGGCGCTGCAGGTGACGGTCGGGATCCGGGCGCGGGTACTGATCGTCACGCTCCAGGAGCGTGAGGGCAGAGCGGTCATGGGGTCCCTTCGAGCAGGTGCGGGCGGCGGAGTCGGAGCCGCAGTGGGGATGTCCGGCGAGCGGACACCGTAGTGCAGACCTGTTCACCGCAGACTTTCACCCGGACCGCCACAAATAGGGCAGAGGTCTGCACTGTCAGGGCAGGGGTCTGCACCGTCGGATGGGCAGGTGACGATCTTCCCGCCGCCGGACCCGGACCCGACGGCACTGCGCGAGTCCCTCGCCCGCCTGCGCGCGCAGCGCGGCTGGAGCTACGACCAACTCGCCGCGCACAGCGGCCTGTCCCGGCGCACCCTCATCGAGATCGAGCAGGGCCGCACCGTCGGAACACTGGCCACTTGGCACGCCCTCGCCCACGCCTTCGGTATCCCGATGGGAACCCTCCTCGACCCCTTGTGCACCGGTCACGAACCTCCGTCTGGCGAACGCTGAACTTCCCGCCGCCCCTCACCTGATCGGGACACCAGACTCGACCAGGGGCACGATTCGAGACTGCACGTTCGCTTCTTGTCATTCTCCAGAGGGGACCCGTCACGACACGCCCCGGCGGCGTGCGACTCGGCTGGCACCTTTCACTCCGGTACCTGCACCGCCCGGTGCAGGGCTCTCCCGCATGTCCGCACCCTGGTGTGGGCTGTCACGGCTTCCCGGAGACCCCCTTTCATGTCCTTCACCCCCACCGAGGAACAGGCTGCCGCCCTCAAGGCGTTCAGCGACGGCGACCACCTCGTCATTCAGGCCGGCGCCGGTACCGGTAAGACCTCCACCCTTGCCTTCCTCGCCGAACAAACCGGCGGCCGCCGCGGCCGTTACCTGGCTTTCAACCGGGCCATCGCCCAGGACGCGGCCACCCGCTTCCCCGCATCGGTGCAGTGCAAGACCGCTCACTCCCTGGCCTACGGTGCACTCGGCCACCGCTACCGCGAGCGCCTCAACAGCCCCCGCCGGCCCGGCTGGAAGGTCGGCCAGGACCTCGGCCTGAACACTCCCGCCCGTATCAACGGCCGCGACCTGCTGCCCGCCACCCTGTCCAACACGGTCCTGCGCACAGTGGCCCGCTACTGCCAGTCCGCCGACACCGAACTCGCCCACCACCACGTGCCACAACTACGCGGCCTCGACACCGGCGAGGCACATGCCGAACTCGCCGACCTCCTGCTGCCATACGCCGCAAAAGCCTGGGACGACCTGCAGAACCCCCAGGCAGGCATGGTGCGTTTCGAACACGACCACTACCTGAAGATGTGGGCCCTGACCGACCCCGCCCTCAACACCGACTACCTGCTCCTGGACGAGGCCCAGGACACCAACCCCGTCCTCGAGCAGATCGTCCTCGCCCAACGCGAGCGCACCCAGATCGTCATGGTCGGCGACTCCGCCCAGGCCATCTACGGCTGGCGAGGCGCCCGCGACGTCATGACCGGCTTCCAAGGCCACCACCTCACCCTGACCCGCTCCTTCCGCTTCGGCCCCCGCCTCGCAGACGAAGCCAACCGCTGGCTCACCCTCGCCGACGCCCCCATCCGACTGACCGCCAGCGCCGATATCCCCACCACCATCGGCCCCCACACCGGCCGCCCCGACGCCGTACTGTGCCGCACCAACATCGGCGCCATCACCGAAATCCTCACCCTCCTCGACGCCAACACCCCCACCGCACTCGCCGGCGGCGGAGACGCCCTGCGCGCGCTGGCCCAGGCAGCCCGCGACCTCATCCAGGGACGACGCACCCACCACCCCGAACTGGTCCTGTTCACCACCTGGAACGAACTGCGCGACTACGCCGAACTCGACCCCGCCGGCGCCGACCTCCAGCCGTTTGCCAACCTCGTCGACGACCACGGACCCGACGCCATCCTTAACGCCGTCGACCGACTCGTTCCCGAGACCCAGGCCCAGGTCACCGTCTCCACCGCGCACAAAGCCAAAGGCCGCGAATGGCCCCACGTGCGCATCGCCCCCGACTTCACCCCACCCCCCGACACCGACGAAGTCGACAGCGCCGGACACCCCATCCCCGGCCCCATCGACCCGGACGAAGCGCGCCTCGCCTACGTCGCCGTCACCCGGGCCCGCCACCACCTCGACCTCGGTGGCCTCTCCTGGATCCATCAGCGCCCTGACGGAAATCCCGTGTACGTGGCGGATGGTCGGTGTGCTCCGCACGCCAGCACGGACCATATGGCATCCCCTCAGGGGCCTGTGGCGGCAGCTGGTTGAAGCGGCGTCCTTGCTTGCGTAGGGGAGAGGACGGGGGGCTTGCTGGGCGAGTGTAGGTGCGAACAGTAGGCCAGCGCCTCGAGAAGGAGGGACAGCCTGATGCCCGGCCTCCCGCGGGCCCGTGCAGCGCTGTCCTCGACAGCATGCCCAACCTGCCCTGGATCGAAATCGAGGGTGCCGATGAGGAGACCGTGCATCTCCAGGCCGGTCTTGCCGCGCCTGATTCCCAGTAAGGAGGGAGTGTGTACCTGGATGTACGCCCCACGTCGAGCCCGCTGCGCAACAGGTGCCGGAGCTCAGATCCGACACCTGATGCCTGTGCAGGCCGGGCGAGTTGACTGTGTGTGGTGGGTGGGGGACCTGCCCCGGCGTTCCCGGTTCGTAGCAAAGGGTTCGGCGGCGCGCTTCCAGGGGCTTGCAGTCGCGCTGCAAGCCCCTGAAGGACGGCCCAGACCTGGGGGTGGAAGTGGCCCGGTTTCCCGTTGCCCTACTTAATCCTGATCATAGAATGATCTGGATTCATCGTCGTCAAACTTGACATGTAGGGCGACGAGTTCCCCGGAAGCCGATACGTCCAGCATGGCCGCATGTGAGCCAATGCGCCGAGCCGAAGCTTCGCCCAGCAGGCGAATCGTGACGCCGTTCACGTATGGCTCGACATTGAGAATCCCATCCACCTGCGGATCGTTCGAAAGGAATGGGACGCCTTTCTCGAAAGCCATGCCCGCAAGCTCGCCAGACGGATCCTTCTTCGCGTGCCAGTCCAATAGGATGAACTCAAGGAGACAGCCGTCAAGGGCGGATGTCTTAATTTCGACAGTTACTGTCTCGTTGGCGAGCACTTCAGAATTGGGTCTTTCCAACTCCGAAGAATATCGGGGCCACTGCACAGTCAACGGTACGTACGGATCGATCGTCAACTGTGGCGCCTTGGAGTCTTCAACCCCGACAAGTCGGAACACCATGGTCACTCCATCACGATTCGTGCATGTTTGAGAACAGGATCAGCGCCTGCTTGTCCGCCCTTGGGTCGCACAATGATCAGTTCCCAGCCGTGACTGATGGCCTTGTGGCCGTACTGGATACCGTTCACCGTTGCCGCGTCAATCGATCTGTACAGCCCTACCAGATAGTCCTCGGTCAACATATCCTTGAACCGTCCTGCCCGTCTCAGCTCTTCCTCGATGTGCTTTGTTGCATTCGGGTGGACCCAGACACTACGGCCGTGAGTCGTCTCAATCGTGAATGATTTTGGGAGCTTTGTCCCAGGATAAGCCTTCTGGGTTGGGCGAATCTTCTCAAGGATCCTACCAAAGACGGTCTTTGCTGCAGATTTCGCAAGGAGTGAGCCGCCAACATCTACCGTACCCTCAGAACGTACATCGCACCTTAGGGGCGCCTGTTTGGCGCACTCGTCCGACTGTCCGAGATTCTCCTTGAAGTAACGGGCAGTATCGCGCGCTGCATTCGCCCAGAACTTGTAGTCGTAGATGTCAGGAGACGACGGCGCATTGTGGTCTTGGTTGGCTTGGATGTATTCGTCGACGTTGGGCCCGTAGCCGAGGGAGGGGCCGTTTTGGTAGATCCTGCTAGCGCTGTCCGCCTGGGCTGTGCCGCCACTGAAGCTGTTGTAGGGCTGGTGTGGCTTGGGTCTGCCGTGGTCGGGGTTGCCGTCGCCGTTTGGGTCGTCCTTCGAGCAGGGGCTGGGGTCCCATTCCGTCTCGCACGTCCCGCGCAGGCCGGTGGGGTCGCTCGAGGTGATCGGGGTGTTGTTGGCGTAGGCGTAGCCGTTAAGGGATTGGTGCTGATCCAGGCTGAGTAGTGGGTCGACGCTGATGAACTGGCCGGTGGCGGGGTCGTATTCGCGGGCGCCGATGTGGGTGAGACCGGTTCCGGTGTCGGCGGGTTTGCCGAGGAAGGCTTTGTCGTCGGGCCAGTTGGTGGCCTTCGTTCCGCGTGGGGTGCCGAAGGGGCTGGTGTAGCGCTTGGTGATGGCGTAGGTGCCGGCGTCGAGGGCGAGGCTGGAGGTGCCGTGATGGTCGGTGGCGAGGAAGCTGAGCTTCGTTCCGCTGACTCCGCTGGTTGCGGTGCGAACAGCGATGGTCTGGCCGTTGGCGGTGTAGTAGCGGCTGCCGCTGAGGGTCTTGGTAGTGCCCTTGGCGGTGAGGCGGACCTCAGTACCGCCCAGGTAGAGGATGCTGTCGCCGTCGCCCTTGGCGCGGCGGATGAGGAGTTCACCCGAGGCGTCGTAGAGGTAGCCGGTTTCGGCGGCGCCTTCGGTGAGCTTGGCGAGCTTGCCTTCGCTGTTCCAGTCCAGGCTTTGCTGGCCGGTGGGGCCGGGGCGGGTTTTGGTGTCGCCGGTGTTGTAGTAGGTGTAGGTGTTGGTCTTTGCGCCGGTTTCGGTCCGGGTCAGCGTGTGCGGCTGCCCCTTGTCGGTGCCGTAGCCGTAGCTGGTCTTGGTGTCACTGGTGGCCGCGTGCTGGGTTTCGGTGTCCCGCTGGCCGGACTTCTTGTAGGTGTACGAGGTCCAGTACGGGGCGGCGCCGTCGATGTTGGCGGTGGTGCGGCCGGTGGCGGCGCAGTCGGCGGTCTTGGGCGTCCAGGCTTCGCTCAGGCGGCGGTGGCCGTCGTAGGTGAAGCACTGGTAGTCGGGCTTGATGGTGCCGCCCTGGGTGCTGCCGTCGAAGATGGAGGTGACGTTGCCGGCCTCGTCCTGGCTGAAGGCCAGCTCCTGCGGCATGTAGCCATGCACGTCGTCCGTCACGAATGAGCGGGCCAGACGGCGGGTGCCCTTCTCGTACTCGTAGTTGAGGTAGGCCTTCTTCGCAGCGTTGCCGCCCTGCATGCCGAGGCTGAGCTGCGTCAGATCACCCTGGGGGGACAACACGGCGCCTTGCAGGTAGCCGGTGGTGCCCTGTGAGGTGAGCTGCTGGCCGGTGGCGTTGTAGGTGTATTCGACGGCCTCGGAGGCGAGCCCTGCGACGGCCGGCTCGGTCTGCTGACTGGGGGTGCCGTCGAGCCGGTAGCTGGTGCTGAATGACAGGGTCTTGGGGACGCCGGCCTTCACCAGCTCGTCGTCGTCGGGCAAGGCCAGCTGGCTGCCGGTGACCTGGTAGAGGCTGTCGTAGGAGTCGACCTTCTGGGTGTAGGCCTTGCCGGCGGAGCCGCCGACGTAGCGCGTGGCACTGTCCTGCTGACCCTTGGCGAGGGTGTCGAATTCCCAGGCGGCGAGCTTGTTGGCGGCTGTTTTGTCGGTCTGCCACAGGCCGGTCTTGCGGCTGAGCTCGTCGTAGCCGTAGAGCAGCTTCTTGTTCTCCGCGTCGACGCTGTAGTCGATGCGGTCGAGGTTGTCGTACCAGGTGTTGGTGGTGCCCTTGTCGGGGTCAGTCGACGTGGTCTGGCGGCCGAACAGGTCGTAGCCGTAGGACCACTTGGCGTCGTCCGGGCCGGTGACGGTCTTGTTCTGGCCGGCGGGGGTGTAGGTGTACGTGGTGGTGGTGTAGTCAGTGCCCTCGGGCTTGGGACCCGCGTATTCGCGGCGCTCGACTGTCTGGCCAAGGGCGTTGGTGATTACCGCGGTGGCCTGTCCGCCGGCCTGGGTGCTGGCTGCGACCTTGTCGCCGGTGTAGGTGGTGTTGGTGGTCCAGCGGGTGACGCCGTGGTGCTGGGTGACCGTCTTGGTGGCGCGGCCGGCGCCGTCGTAGGTGGTGTCGGTCTGTACCGGGGCTTGGGAACCTTCGGTCTGCACCGCGTCGTCACCGGCGGGCGCGGATTCCTTGTCCCAGATGTCGCCCTGGGAGCTGATGGCGAGTCCGCGGTCGTCGTACAGGGTCAGACCGACGATGCGGCCGCCGATCGGAGTCGGGGTCTGGGTCTGACGCGGGCGCAGCAGCGAGTCGTAGTACATGTAGCTGGTGTTGTAGCCGGAGCCGTCGCCCTTGAGGGTGCCGGTGGACACCCACGACATGTCGGCGCTCTGGACCTTGTAGCCGAAGACGTAGTTGGCGCTCTTCTTCAGGACCTTGGACCGGTTAGGCAGCCAGATGCCGGTGACGCGGCCGAGGCTGTCGTACTCGGTCTCGGTGATCTTGTCGTTGGCGTCCTTGGCCTTGACCGGGTTGCCGGTGGCGAAGTCCACGTCCGTGGTGGCGGTGTGGCCCTTGATGTTGGCGACCGTGCTGGAGGTCAGCGGACCCGACGCAGCCGGGGTGTACGTGGTGTCGGTGACCTTCTTGCCGTCGGTGTCCTTGACCAGCAGCGGACGGCCGAGGCTGTCGTAGCTGGTGGTGGCGGTCTTCTGCCAGGAGGGGGTGCCGCTCGCATAGGACTTGGCGCGGCCGGTCCATACCGCGTCGCCCTTGGTGGGCTTCTGGTCGGCGGACCAGGTGGTGGCGGTGGTGTCGTCGTAGACGGTGGCGGTGTCGGAGATGATGTCGCCGGACCGGGTGGAGTCGTCGGGCAGGTCCAGGGTGCTGTCTGCGGTGGCGCAGGTCTTGGCGACGGTGCGGGTACGGGAGACGAGGTCGGTGAGGCCCTTGTCGGTGTTGCGGGCGTACCAGGTGCGGGTGCACTTCTCGTCGCCGGTGATGGCCTTGTCGCCGCTGTCCTCGACGGTGTCGGCCAGGCCGTAGTCGTCGTAGGTATAGGTGGTGCTGCGGGTGCGATTGGTGGCTGTGCTGCCGGAGGTGATGCGGGTGCGGTCGTGCTCGGCGCCGACGCGGACCCTGTAGGCCTCAATGTCGGCGTAGGACTTGTGCTGAGTGGCGGTCTTCTTGGAGGTGACGCTGTTGACGGTGCCGGACACCTCGTCGGCACCGTTGTAGGTGACCGTTTCGCGGGTGAAGCCGGCGTACCGGTCGTGGTCGTCGATGGCCGGGGCGGTGATGCCGGTCATCGTGACACTCTTGCGCTTGTCCTTGTCCGGAAGCTTGCCGTCGGCACTCAGGACGCGGTCGCCGTTCATGCCCCGCAGGTAGAGCGTCACCGTCTTCTGCTGGGTGCCGCTGCCACCGGTCAGGTGGGTGACCTTCTCGTAGCCGCGCCAGCTGGACCAGGTGCGTTCCTTGGCCGGGGTGAAGGGGTCTTCGTTGTAGTGCCAGGCCCCGCCCCCGCTGTACTGGTAGGTGTGCTGGACGGCCTGGGAGCCGCCGCGCGGGTCGGTGGCGGAGACGGAGGCGACTGGGTACTTCTGGAACCAGTCCAGGATCGGGGTCTTCTCGCCGTTGGGGGACCAGAAGACGGGGTAGCAGCGCCTGGTGTTGTCATCGACCTTGGGCATGGTCTGCCCGTAGATGCAGTCCGCGTCCATGTAAGTGACGATGGTCTGCGCCCCGGTCTCGGAAGTAACCGTCTTCAGGCGAGGCTTCTCGAGGGAGAGGATGTCGTCGGTGGTGCCGTCGACCCGGTTGGGCTTGAACTCGTGGGTGAACTTCACCGGGTCCAGGGCGAGGTCGGTGCCGCGCTTGCCGGTGTGCTTGATCTCGTCCAGCCACAGCGACTGGTCGTGGGAGTCGCCGGTGTCGCCCGGGTCGAGGTAGAGCTGCTTGAAGGTCCAGTTGTCGACCGGCTCGAATTTGTCGGTCGCGGTCGAGGCTGCGTTCCAGGCGTGGGTGGTGATGCCGGTCATTCGCTTGCGGGTGAAGAACGACGGTGCGGTGTTGCCGGTGCACTTGTCGCCGTCCTTGCAGACCACATCGAAGGGCACGTCGGGCCAGTTGTCCCGCTTGTCCTCCGTGAGCGCGTCGCAGCCGGTTCCGGCGGCGATGCAGCGCTCCGCGTAGGTGAAGGTGACCTTGTTGGATGCAGCGGGGCTGGCGGAGAACAGGGAGCCGCTCTTCTGGCCGTAGCGGATTTCCTTGAGGTAGCCGCCGCGGGTGTAGCTGGTGCCGGTGGATTCGTTGCCGAGGGTGTCGTAGTTGTTGGTCTCGTCCTCGTACCAGTAGGTCATGGCGTTGTTGTGGGTGTCCTCGACCAGGTCGAGGTTCCAGCGCCAGGCCTGCTTCTTGTCCCGACCGGAGAAGGTGGTGCCGTCCTTGTAGCCGGGCTCGCCCTCGTCGTCACCGAAGACCGGCACGGTCCAGGTGGACTTGGTGCGCTCGTCCGTGCCCGCGCCGGGGAGCTTGTGCAGGCCGAAGGTATAGCTGGTGCCGTCGCCGGTGGTGACGGTCCAGTACTCGCCCTTGCCGTCGATATCGGTGGCACCGTCATCGCCGTTGTCCGCGCCAGTGTGGTGCTTGACGGTGGATTCGTCGTCGTTCTTGAGGTGCCACTCGCCGCTGGTGTCGTCCTTGACCAGTTCGGTGGCCTTGCCGTTGAGGACGAGGGAGGCGTTGTCGTACTTCCAGCACAGGTCGAACTTGTCGGCCTGGTCGTCGTCGTCGCACGAGCCGTACTTGCGCTCGATGTACGACGACGTGATGTCGAAGCCCTCACCCAGCGAAGTGCCTTGGTTGTTCGTGTTGCCGGTACGGCCGTCCACGCTGCCGGAGTTGTAGGAGATCGACAGATCCGGCTGGGGGCCGGCCGCCGCGGGCGGGGTGCGCAGCGGGTAGGACCAGGTGAAGGTGCCCGAGGAGCCGCCGGCCTCCCAGGTGGAGGAGGAGGCCAGCGGGGTCGCCTTGTAGCTGCCGGCCGCGGACTTGTCACCGGCCGCCAGCGCCAGGACCTTGGTTTCGCCTGCCGCTGGTGCGCTGTTCTTCGCCGACGCCGAGTTGGTGTCCGCATCGAAGGTGAGAGGCGTCTGCAGCTGCTGGCTGCTGCGGTGGTTGGTGAACTCAAGCGGTGTGCGGGTGCGGCACTTGGCCTTATCCGGGTCCTTCAGCGCGCAGTCGGGCAGCTCGAGGACCTGCAGACGGCCGGCCCAGTCGCCGCCGTAGGCGGAGGCGAACGCCGAGTAGTCCAGGCCCACTTGGGCCTTGCCGCCGCCCGCGGGCCCGGTCACGGTCAGCGCGACGCCCTTGACGCCGAGCTTGGTGGCGGCCTTCTGGTCCAGCACGTTGACCTTGACCGCATCAGCGGTCTTGATCTGCTTCTTGGACTTGTCCGGCTTCGGCGCCGCCAGCGTCACCGGCAGCTTTCCGGGCTCGGCCTTGGCCGTGCCCTTGCCCGGCATGCTCAGCGTGGCCGCGCCGCCGATAGGCCAGGTCACTGTGGTGCTCTGGTCCTTGCGGGCGCGCTCGGCGGCCTTGCGGTCCGCGGCAGCGGACTTGGCGACGATGTCGGCGTTCTTCTGGTTGGTCTTGACCGTCCAGGGGGAGACCTTGGCGGGCTTGGGGTCCTTCAGGTCCGGTCTGCCCAGTGGATCTGCCGCCGCTGAGGCGGGGGTGACCAGGGGGGTGAGCAGGCTGGGCACCAGGATGAAGCCGGTGACCACGGCGATGCGCCGGGCCCAGGGATGTCTGTGACGCTCGGCCCGGCCCGATGAGGGCATGCCGAAGGCGAGGGGATTCATAAGGGGTGTTCTCCTCGCGTGCGGCCACCCGGCTGTCGGGTGGCCGCACGCTGTCGAAGGTTGCTTTGGAGAGCCGCCTGCCGGCGGAGGGATCGTGGAGGCCGGCTACTGGGACGGTGCGGCGATCTGGCTTGTGACCTGGTTGCCGGTCATAGCACCGGTCCATAGGCGGACCTTGGCCAGGTCTCCGGCCAGGTAGTTGCCTGTCTTACCGCCGACTGAGCCGCTGCCGGCTGCGAGGATGCCCGCGCCCTGCTGGACGCCCACCAAGAAGGGATCCTTGCCGTCCTCGCTGCCCTGCTGAGGCGCCGGGCCGACGTACAGCTGGGCTACACCGAACTCCTGGCTGCCGTCTTCGGCGGTGAAATCCTTGGTCGCGTCGAAGACACCCGTCACGTTGACCCAGGTATCGAATTCCTTGGGGCCCACCTTGTCCTCGGCTGGGGCGAGCGCGGTGTCGACGACCTTGCCGCTGGCATCGACCGCCGTACGCCCGAACTTCCACTGGTAGACATCGGTGTCGACCTTTTCCACCCACAGCGCCCAGGAGGATTCCTTGCCTGCGGGGGTGGCCTGGCTGGCCACCAGCCCGCGGTAGCCCACCGGCTTGGCCGCCAGCAGCGTCTTTTTCAACCGCACCTGCGCGGACACGGTGAACGAGCCGGTCTCGTCGACCACCGGTCCGGTGGTGGTGGCAGTGCCGGAGGTGCCGTTGAGGACGAGAGCTGTGGTGTTGTCATCCCCGTTCAGGGCTGCTCCCGAGGCGGAAAGGGTCATGCCGCCGCGCTGGTAGGGGAAGCTTTTGCTGTTCGGGTCGTCGGGGTCTTCCTTGCTCTCGGGCATCGAGGTCCCGGTCGCGTTTGCTGCGTCCCAGTGGGCGACCAGCTCGTTGGCGGGCACACCGTCTTTCTCCAGCCGCGACTCGAGGCGGATCTGCTCTGTCTTGTGCGCCTCCTGCCACACCGCGACCTCGTCCAGGCGCCCCAGGAAGTACTCCGAGCCGGTGCCGTCCTTGACCGACCGGCCGAACTGCAGGCCAGCCGTAGCAGTCCACGGCTCGTAGGTGGCTGCGGCTTTGGCCAGCAGGACCGGTTCGCCCTGCGGGCGGCCGTTGACGAACAGCTGGATGGTGTCGTTGGCCGGGTCGGTGTCCGGCTGACCGTCCTCGCCCTCGGTCTTGTACACCGCGGCCAGGTGCGTCCACACCCGCAGCGGCGGGTTCTCCGCGTCCGCCATCGACCGGATGTACACCGGGCTCTTCAGATCCCTGTCAGTCCGGTTGAACACCCACTTCTTGTAGGCGGCCGAGTAGTACAGGGTGAACGCGTTCGCGTCCTTGCCGGGCTGGGCCAGCACCACGTGATTCTTGGTGTCGTCCGTCAGATAGGCCCAGGCCGATACCGTGAACGAGTCCCCGGTGTTGACCGCGGGCGCACTGGTCGTGGCATGGCCGACCTGCTTCGCAGCGTCGGTGAGGTTGTCGTTCAGGCGCAGGGAGTAGTCCCCTGCGCCGCGCCGCCCGAGCGTGGACCAGCCGGTGGCGGCCTCGTCGTGGATCGTCACGTCGTGGCGGGTGCCGACTTCGCCGGTGTCCTTCGCCACTGTCACCGCATTGCCGGGCTTGCCGTCATCGAAACGCCACCGCCCGGTCGGCCCCTGATCGAGGCCGACCTTGAACGTGAAGAGGGCGGCCGGTCCCCAGCGGACGCGGCCCTCCTTGTCGAGTACCAGGTCGCTCGACTTGACCTCGAGGGTCTGGGTGCCGGACAGCGCTGGGATGACGGCGCTTTCGGTCCACGGTCCGTTGGTGACCGTGGGCTTGACCGTTTTGGTGGCCTTTGCGTCACTGGTCAGCAAGCGCCATTGGTAGGCCTTGACGTCCTTGTCCGCAGCGTTGGGCTTGAAGGTGAAGATGCCCGGTGTGCCCGGAGTGCCGTTCGGCGCGCAGTCGTTGGTGACGCAGGTGGTGTAGGGGCCGCCCGTGGTGATCGTGGGCTCCAGCGTCGACTTGGTATCGACGCGCAGGTAGCACCAGGAGGAGTAGGGCGAGAACAGGTCGCCCGACTTACCGCCATAGACCCAGTGTGACTGGGTGCGTGCCCGGAAGCGGTACAACCCCCCCTCGGCCCGCTTGGTGGTGATCGCCGTTTCCAGCGTGCCGTCCGGGTCCCAGCCTGCCTCCGGCTTGTAGTCGCTCCACACCTGTGACCAGGTGCCCTTGGACGTGTCGTCGCTGGAGCGCTCCATGTAGAACTCGGCCTGCAGCGAGCCCTCCTCCTCGCCCTGGTGCTGCTCCACCAAGGTCTGCACCCGGGCCTGGACGGTCGGCGTGAGCACCGTGACCGTCTGCGGACTTGTCGGCGATTTCTGGCAGGGTCCGGCCTCGTTGCCGGTGCCGTTGATGGCACCCACCGAGGTCGGCACACCCGGCTTGTGCACGTAGTTGACCTTCAGCTCCGCGTTGTTGTCGAAGCGCTTCCAGGCCCGCGGGTCGCCCTCGTCCTTCGCCTTCAGCATGAGGGTCAGCCGGTCGAACTTGCCCGCCGCGAAGGCCCTGACCGTGGAGACCAGGTTCTCGTCGGCCTCATCGGGGTTGTCGTTGAATTCGATCCACGAATTGGGCTGCGAGGGGCTGCACAGGTCGGCGCGGCCTGCCGACACGTAGCGGTCGCCCATCTGGTCCAACATCTTCGGGCCCGGCCAGCGAGTGCCTTCACCGAAGTTGTCGGTGCGCTCCAGGTCCACCCAGTGCGGATCGCAGTTCCACGACCACGTCTCATACGCGCGGAACGTGGCATCCAGCACGTACTTGCCCGACAGGGCCCCCGGACCGAACTCGAAGTACATGCGGTCCTTGTAGGCGCCGTTGCCGTCGCGCGGGCAGGCGTAGCCGTCGGCGTATCCGCAATACCCCACGCCCTTGGGCTCGGTGAACTTGTAGAACTTGTCCCCGTCCGAGGACAGCTTCGTCCACTCCGAAAGCCCCAGCCCCACCGACGGGTCGATGAACACCGGATAGACCGTGTCCTTGCCCCGCAGGAGATCCAGGTCCGGCTGCACCGACACCGCACCGTCCCCGACGGCTACGGGCAACTCGGCGGTGACGTTGCCCTCGTCGGGCTGAGCCGGATCATCTGTCTGCTCGGGCAAGGCCTTGACGTTGCTGGTGGTCCTGCTCTGCGGCGCCGGGGTGGGGACGGCGGAGTCCCACATCTGCCCGGCCGGCCCGCGGAAGACGGCATTGCCGTCCGCATCCACCGCGCGCAGGCCGCCGCCCTCACCCGGCACCACACTCAGGCCCTCGCCCGCAGCGGTGAGCCGGATCTTCTCCAGCTCCGAACTGGCCGCTGCCTCAGCCGACTTGACCACCAGCACCTCGCGGTAGCCCTCGGCCGTCGCGGTCAGCTGCAGATCGACCCCCTTGACCGGCACATTGGCGTACGTCGCCGCCGCACCGTCCAGGGTCGGCTCCGGCAAGGCGCCCGGCCAGCCCAGCTTCAACTGCCGGTCGCCCCTGGACAGGCTCAGCATGCCCGCCCCGCTACCGCCGGCGGAGAACGACAGGTCCACGACCGCGGCCTTCGGGGCAATCCGTCCGTCCGCACGCTTCTCCAGCGTGATGTCGACATCCCGCCACGAGCCGTCCTTGGCCCGGGCCCGCTGAGGCTGCGTCGCCTGCGTCAGCGTGAACGTACCGTCCGGATTGGCCAGCGTGGTCGTGTACTCGGTACGCGCCGCGGTCACCTCCACCGGCTCCCCGCTTGCCGCCGCCCGCTGCGAGGCGCTCTGCTCCGTGAGGCCCCCGGCCTGCACCGCTGCCTCAGCCGCCGGAGCCGTAGCGAATGACGCGACAGGCATTACCGAAAGCAACGCCCCGACGGCAGCCACCCATCCAACCGTGCGTCTCGCACGGTCTCTTCGCACACGGGCATGACGAAAACTTCGCCCCAACACCACAGTCCCCACCCCAGCGTCACCAAAAGTTCACGAGCGAAGTGGAGTTAACGTCCCATCAGTTCCCCAAGTCAATGTGGGCCACATCACACCATCGCAAGATGGCATGCCTCTGAGCTGCGAAAACGCCCGGAGATGCCCGGCCTGTGCACCCCTCATCAACCGGCAGCCTGGCTACATACGGTGTTCAACGCGCAAGACAAATGAGCCAGACAGCCAGGAGGCCTCCGGGGGCGCCTGCGCACCCCCATGCGAGCTGTCATCCAGCAAACATGCAGTAGCTTCAGCACAGTTGCCGGCGGTGCTGCCCGCTGGTCGAGGAGCGCGGGAGCGCATAGAACACGCCAAGCGCTTACCCTTCATCCGCTGACGGTGACTGTCTGCAGTCGAAGACTCGCTGCTGCGCCGCAGGGGGCATGCAGGCGCCCAGAATTCGCCTGGGAATCATGACCAACACACCCTCAAAGGGCGGCAATAGAAAGTGTGATCAAGGATGCTGCCCCCGTGCGGCGGCCACCGTAATGGCCGCGAACTCCACATCCACCAGGTACGGCCAGGACGGTGAGCGGGTCTCGAAAGGGTGACACCCCGGTACTCGGCGAACCGTGGGCCGGCGCAGCGCCGTCCTCGACGGCATGTCCCACCTTCATCTTGAGCAGCCCGGCCTGACCCGGATCACCGTCGAGGGCGCCGATGAGGAGACCGTGCTCGCCATCGCGCACGCGCTCACTGCCTGCCACAACATCTCCGGGCCACTCCCGTCGCGCCCGATTCCCGGCGAGGAGCGAGTACACACCTGGATGTACGCCCACACCGAGCCCGCTGCGCCACAGGTTCCGGAGCTGAGCACCGACACCTGTATAGACCAGGCGAGTCGACCGCGTGCGGCCCCGCGAGTGAGTGCCTGCACCCAAGCCCTTGTTCGCGGCAAAGAGCTCGGCAGCGACCGGCTGGCGGACCGCCATCGAGGGTCGCCGAGGCGGTCCTGCAGACCTGGAGCAGCAGGCACGGCGAGACGAGCAGGGGAGTGAAGGCCCGGGGTTGGATGGACTGACGAGAAGTCCTGCCACGTGAGGTACAACTTTCGTTGTCTGTGGTGCAGTTGGCCTGCTACCGGTATCCTGTTGCCGTTCTGTACGTGCAGAACCACCTGCGGACGGCTACCGCAACTGGCAGAGGGAAACTGGGGAATGAAAAAGAGAAGGAAATTGATGGGGCTCTTCAGCCCCACCCGATGACTTCCATCGGCTCTACCCCAGCCTTGCCAAAAACAGCCCGCCATTCCCGCCGTATCCCCAGGTCAGAGGCCCTTCTCCCGCTGAACTAGCAGGGACGCCCCGGTCGTTGCGATTCCCTGCGAGTCGCCGATGGTGACCGCAGCGGCCGGACTGACGCCGGACCTTCTGAAACTTCCGCCCGCCGCGGCCTGGGTCGTGCTGCTTCTCGCGGTGGTCGGTGTGGCCCTCAAGGTCTACCGGGGCATTGCCCAAGAGCGCAGGGCCAACCGCCAGGAGCAGACCGCGAGAGCCGACGCCGAACAGCGGCGTGTCGACCGGCATCGGCTCACGGACCTGGCAGCCGCCCCCGGTACGCCCCCTGAGATCCGACGGGCCGCCCTGGAAGCTCTGCAGACATATGGGCCGGAGGCAGCGGGACCGTCTCCGGGAGGCGGCACTCAGCCGCCTGCCTCCCGGGCGTGACTCATAGCCCGAGCCGAGGGCGGCGCAGCGACGGCAGCCGCGCCGCCTGGCCCTGCCTCGCACAGGGTCGACCCTCTGTGCTCCCGGGCTTCTGTGTCGTGGACGGGCGGCGCTATGCGGTGGTGTTCGCGAGCGCGGCCAGGCCGGACTCCCGCATCACCCGGTCTGCGGTCTCCTGCAGGGTGCTGGCGGCCGGGATCACGGTCTCCACGCCGCCGGGCAACAGGTCCAGGGGCCGGTACCACTCGGCCAGGACCTCCGGGCTGACTTCGTCCGCGATCGGCTTGGTCGCGTGCCGCGCGAGGGTCTCCTCGTACGGCACATCGAGGTAGTAACAGTGGGCGCGGCCCCGGTAGTCGGCGAGCAGTCCGGCGAGCATCTCGCCGTAGTGCGCGACGTACAGGAGCCCTTCGAGCACCGTGTGGAAGCCGTGCTCCATCGCATGACGGACGGTGAGGTCGATCAGGCCGATGTTGGCGCCGCCGACGACGTCCCGCTCGCGCAGTACGACGCGGCGCAGGTTGTCCTGGCCGACCAGGGCGATGCCGCGTCCGTACCGATTGCGCAGCTCGGCGGCCACAGAGCTCTTGCCGCTCGCGCTATTGCCGCGCAGCACGATCAGCGTCGTATCGGAGGGGGAGGAGAGCGTCGTCACCGGCATGAGGCTATCCACCAGGTCAGGTTGGCGGAGGCGTTGTCGTCCTACGAGTCGCCGGTGCTCATGGAGCCGCGCCTCTCCCGGCTGTCGGGGGTCGCCTGGGTGGGGTCTTCCTCCTGCGGTAGAGGAGCATGAGTCAGGGCTGGCCCGATGAGGCCAGCCCTGACGGTGGTGCACTTCGGGTGGTGCCTGCGCTTCAGGAGAGCAGAGGCAGGCCCAGGTCTTGGTTCTCGTCGCTGAGCAGCTCTTGCAGAGCTCCGGCGCAGTGGCGCAGGTGCTGATCCATCGAGTTCATGTTGCCCAAGACCAGAAGGAGTCCAGTGGTGGCGCCGGGTTGGTTCGACCCGTCGCGCAGCGTTCGGAATGCCCGCGCCTGGAGCGATCGGACCTCGCGCAGGGTGGCTTCGGCGGTATCCCTTGTGAGAGTCCGGTTTCGCACGACCTCTTCGAGCTGGCGGATCAGATGGCTTGCTCGCGTGAATTGACCTGCCGCCTGGCGCTCAGGGCTGGTGACTCGGATCTCCGAGTCGATGAGCTGGCGTCGTGACTGCCTCAGATCCTTGAGCAGCTGCTGCAGCATCTCGAGGGCGTACTGGACCTGGCCGTTGTCGTCCTGGCGCTGGGAACGGGCGGCCGGCTTGAGGTTGATAGTGGCCGTCAAGGGGGACCGCAGACGCAGCACGCTCAGGTTGGAAAGGCCAGCTTCGCGATGCAAGGCTCCGCTCAACGAGGTCAGCATGTCCTGGTCGGCGTCGGTGAGCAGTTGGTCGAGCATCTCGTCGCCAGGCTCCGACGGGTTGCGGGCGTGAGTGTCGGTCATTGTGTGCCTCCCGTCTGCAGGCCCAGGATCTGCTTGAGCCGGGTGCGGGCCCGGCAGTGGTTCTGCCGCACGGCTGCGACGGTCATCTCAAGCGCCTTGCTGGTCTCTTCGTAGGTGAAACCGTCCTGGGCCCAGGCCATGACCTGTTGTTGCGTCGGCGGGAGCTGGGCCAGGGCGTCCAGGACACGCTGGTTGCCTTCCTTGAGGGTCACTGTGGCGACGGGGCAGGTGCCACCCGGCCGGTCGGGCACGGGATCAACGGGTCTAGTCCTGCGGTCGTTCTGCTTCAGATAGCAGCGATGGGCCGTGGTCCGCAGCCAGGCCCGCGGAAACTCCAGGCTCTCCCACTTGTCCGGCAACGCCGCGATGAAGGCCTCGTGCGCGGCATCCGCCGCTTCATAAGGGGACGCACCCAGGCGCATGAGGAACCGGGTCAGGAACGGCATCTCCTGCTTGTACAGCTTGGCGAACTCGTCCACCACCGGTGCCGCAGGCATGCGGCGTGGTCGGCTGTCGCTCCCTCGCACCGCTGCCGGCAGGGGCGGCCTTGGCGAGGCGGGCAGTTCAGCCATGGTCGCCGCCACGCTGGGCCTTGGGCGTCCCTACCTCGATGTCGACTCGCCAGCCGGAGTTGCGCTCGCGCAGACGGCTGCCGGGCGGGAGCGACCGGGTCCGCTCGCTCAGCCCCTGCTGGCCGGCCTCAGCCACCTTGATCTGGGCGCGGCCGGTGATCCATGCATGGACCACCCGCAGGAGCCACACCGCGAGCGCCCCCATCAAGGCGATCAACACCGGGTCCATGCCGGCCTCCGTTCTGCTCGGCGACACCCTGCGCGCCGCGTACACCCCCTAGTGCAGAACACCACCGCAGATGTGACATCGGTTCCTCGCATCGGAATCCCGGCCACCTTGTGCCGTGCTGTCCGAGTGAACAAACGCTGGGCGGCGGGTCATTGATCGCACGCCTGCTGTCTTCACGGGTACAGAGGACAGATGATCACCAGCCGTATCCGCAGCCGCCGCTCATGGGCTCTCGTCGCCCTGCCGTGCGCCCTGTTCCTCTCCTTCGCAGCCGCGCCCGCGGTGTCTGCGGATGTCCCGGCGGGGCCGGTGCCGTTGAAGACGTCGCTGCAGAAGGCCGTCGCCCTGCTGCCGGTGGTCGAGGAGATCCTGATTGCGGAGGCCACCACGGAGGTCACCCGGGCGAGGGCTGCGCGGTGACCGAGGGGGAGTGGGTGTCGTACTACGACGACCAGACGATCACCGGCAATCCGGGGCATCAGATCGACATCGATCACATGGTATCCGTAGCCGCGACGGCCTAGTTGGGCGTTCTCCCATGTCAGCACGTCACCGGTATGCCGGAGTCCGTACTGCCGGCTCCTCCGGGGGAGATCCTCACGCGCAGCGCACTTATGACGCTGCGGGAGAGCATCGATCGCTTGGGCGCGTACCTCCACCGAGTTGGTCCGGACATCCACTGAGGTGGTTCGGAGAACGCGTGTACGCCTGTGTGGCCTTCAGGCAGCAGGCACCACAGCGTCAGTTGCGGTGCAGCCGTGCACACCGGCTGGAACTTGCATGCGGTGGGCGCCTCCCAAAGGTTCGAATCGTGCGCCGGCGGGGCCGCCTGCCACGAGGCCCACCGAGGCGTGGTGTCTAGGTCGACAAGGGTGCGGTGTAGGCCCTCATGTCCGGGGAACAACAAGCAATCGTCGCCGAGGTCGCCTCCGGTGCTTGAGTGGCAGACGGACAGACGAGTCCTCACCCGTTGTGGCCGCGACGGGACCGGCGGGCTGGTGCTGTCCGGCTGTGGTGTTGCTTCGGCCGCGGCCTTGCGGTTCCGATAGGCCGTCTGACGGCAGGCGTTCGAGCAGAAGAGGCGCGGTCTGCCCCCGTGCATCTGCCCGGGAGATGGTTGATGCAACTCGAATTGAGCTTGGCACTGGGCGCAGTGCCTGGTCAGGGGCGGGACTTCCTGCCGCGCCCGCCCTGCGTCCGCTGCACGGAACTCGTCAACCACATCGAGGACGTCTGAATGCCGCAGCTTGTTCCTGGCCCTATGAAGCAGCCCCTGTACACCCTGCTCCGAGATCCCCATCTCGGAGGCGACCGTCGCCACAGGGTGCCCCTGGAAGACCATGCGGAAAGCCGAGGCCTCGCGGGGCGTGAGCCTGCGCAGCACTTCCTCGATCTGGATCGAGGAAGTGCTGCGGTTCGCCGTGGGATCACGGAAGGTGTGCTGCCGCCTCACTGCTGCCCCCTCTCCCCAGCCATCGGCAACTGCACGGTGTCGGGGCGCAGCTCCGTCAAGGCCTCGCGGACCACGGCGACTTGTCCGGCGGTGAGGTTGATTGTCGAGGGCTGCGGCGCGACGGCGCCAGCCCCTGAGGGCTGCGCCGGTTCTCCAGCCGGGACTGCCTCGCCAGCGGTGTTGCGCCACTTGCCCCACGGCAGGAAGCAGGACAACGCACCGATCACCTGGCTCAGCCCGACCAGGACATCCGGCACGTCCTCCGCTTGCGTCTTGTCGAGCACCGCTCGGATGACCCAGGCCACGAGGGCAGCCAGGACGACCACGAGCGCGATGACGCACACCACGTAGATCAGCGAGCCGGAGAAGAGACCGGCAGACAGCACATACACGAACGACCTCCGAGACGCGAAAAGCCCCGGTCAGCAGACCGAGGCTTGGAGACGACGGGCAAACAAAAAAGCCCCCGCCTCCCGGAGGGGGAAGCAGGAGCAGCAGGGGTGCACAGGTATACCCGCGCGAGGACGAGTCTGCCATGAAGCGCGCCCCGAGTGACGCCCCGCCTCCACCTGCACCTTCTTGGACTGCAAGGACTAAGGAGGGAAGCACAGGTTTCGTAACGCACGCTCAGGCGGGCCAGCCCGAATTACTCGACAGCGGGCAGCGCCGCCGGCCGGGCACTTGGAATGAGCGAGTCACGCCCGACCGCGAGTTCCGGAACGTACTTGTACAGCGTCGTACGTGAGACGCCCAGCAACTTCGCAATCGAAGTGATGGTGTTCTCCGGGTCGGTCAGCAGGCCGCGGGCGTGACGGATCTGTTCCTCCGTCATGGCGGGTGGCCGGCCGATCCGCTCACCGCGGGCTCGCGCGGCTGCTAGGCCCTCGTGGGTGCCTTGCATGATCGATTGTTGGACGCCCTCTTCCGATGAGAGTTCACCTGCCATGCTGAGCAGCTGAGTTCCCACTCTTTTCCCCTTGGAGAGCAGACGTGGACTTGAGCGCCACCGGCGAGCCCGTCATCGTGCAGGAGGACACCCAAGTCGATGTCGGTGTTCACCTTCGGCCGGGCACTTTGACCCTCACCCAGAACGGCCTGGACTTCGCGGTGTGGCACGCCTTGGTGAGGTTCGCCTCTGTCCAGGCGAATCCGTGGACAGCGCAGGAGGTCAAGTTCTCGGCCCAGGACCCGGACGGTAAGTCCGTGCCATTGACCGTGGATCTACTCAACGACGCCTGCGACGGTCCCAGGGCTGGCGTTCCCGCCGGGATTTGGAAGGTCGTTGCCCTCGCGGCGACCTCCGCCGGAGATGTCGGCATCACCTACACGCCCCCTGGCCCGAGCCTGATGTAGGGGAGGTGGCGAACGGTGTGTCGGTGAGCTCCGACTTCCGCTGCCCCCTGACGGTCGTGCGGTCCGGCCTTCATGGCCGGCGTGCCGATCGGTTTCGAGGTCCTGGAACGCCTGCACCTGATGGGCGCAATGAGGGCCCGACTTGCTTATGGGCGGTCCGGGTCGTAGAAGGTGCCCGCGTCGGTGGAATCCCCGAGGACCTGCTCGTCAGACTCGGCGTGCTCCACGTAGCTTGCCGAGACGGGCGCGGGCGTGACGGGTTCACCTGTGGTCTGACCTGCGCTCACGGTGGCTGCCGCCGCTGCGTTCTCCTGTGCAAGGGCATTGGCGCCTTGCACAGGAGGTGGGAGCGCCCGCGGCAACGGACGAACCCGCAGCATGTGGCTGACCGTCCGGACCAGGACAGGGCCACCGCCCCGAAGACATGGCTCGGGAACTGTGTGCCCTAGCATCCATGGGCCTTTGGCGTTGCGGGATGGCGGACAAACCATTCGGATGAAACGAAACAAAGTGGCGTCTGACCTGCACCTGGGGCTGCGCGCATCCGAATCGGAGGGAGTCGGCGGGCATTTTCCCCAGCCGGTAGGCGGTTGGGGCACCTCAGAGCCGACTTCAAGGCCGGTACGTATCCGGAAAACGAGTGCCCTGGAAGCTCCTGTGCCGGGCGGCGGTTCATGTCACGGTGAGTACACGTCAGGGGCGGCAACCCATGACGTACCGTCAACGACCGTCCGGACCAAGGAATTTGACCATGACCCGATACATCCCTGTTCAGAATGCGCCGGTGCCCGAGGGCGCCTTCTGTATCGGCCTGCCCAGCGGCCGGCGCTTCGCCGTCCCCGCACTCCTGCCCGTCGGCACCCTGGTGATCGTGCTGGTCTCCCTGGGGTACGACGTGTCCGCCGCTATTGCGGCGCTCCTGGCAGTGGGCGCTGCTTCGCGCGAACTGACCCGCGCACGCTGACGAGTTCCTCAACCCCTTGGCGGTGCCGTTCGACGGCACCGCCCCGTTGGCCGTTGAGGAGCAGCGATGCCGCGGTTGGAGAAAGACATCGACCCGCAAGCCCCGTATGCCGGGCTTGCCCACCAGCTGCGTGGTCTTCGCAGGAGCGCGGGGAACCCCACGTACGAGTCGATGGTGGCGCGGGTGGGGGACTACTCGGTGACGACCTTCTCGAAAGCCGCCAGCGGCAACGTGCTGCCGAAGCTGCCGGTCGTGCTCGCCTATGCGAGGGCCTGCGGCGGCAACACCCAGTACTGGTCGGAACAGTGGCTGATCGCTCAACGGCCGGGCCCCTTGGATGGCCTGAGCGCCCTGCCCATCCGGTCGACAACACCTCCCGACCCCGGCACGGCAGCGACCCCCGGTGAGTTCGTCGAGCTACTGCGCGACATGCGGACGTGGGCGGGCGAGCCCTCGTTCAAGCAGTTGAGCAGGCGGACCGGATTGGCCGTGAGTACTCTGGCCGACGCACTGAGCCCGAGCCGATCAACCGTGCCAAGCAATCGGGTGGTCACCGCCCTGGTCTCCCAATTCCTTCACCTGGTACATCGGAGCGGGCGCCCGCTTGCCATGGAGCCAGAGCTGGTACTGACGCAGTGGAACAGCACTCGGCAGGCTCTCGCTGCACGGCGAACGCCGTCGAAGCTGAGCGCCACGCGAGAGCGAACCACTGCGTACGCAACGACCCAACCCCAGCCCCAACTCGGCAAGCAGCAGAGGGAAGAACGCGGCCGCCCTTGGCGGCCCCTGGACGGCCGCCTCGCACCGGAACGGCGGAAGCTCGCCGAGGCGCTCCGTGATGTGTGCTCCTCATCGGGACTGAGTCTCCGTGAGCTCTCCCGCTCCGTCTGCATGAGCCCCTCCGCTCTCTCAAGGCACCTGAGCGGGGAGCGGATCCCCTCTCCGGAAGTGATCAGCGCACTCATTCGGAGGATCACTTCTGACTCCCCGGCAGTCGAGAGGGCACGGCACGTGGAGATCTACAGGCTGCACGCGCAGGCAGTGGAAAAGACGGGCAGTACCTTCGAGCAGCTGCGCCTGCGGCTGCAAGAGGAGGAGGCGCAGCAGGCCAGGCTGACCCAGCAGATCAAGTTGATGGAGGAAGAGCTGGACTCCACCCGGATCGGCTGGCAGAAGGAGGTGATCGAGCTTCGGGAGCATGAGGAGGCGAAAGCCGCCCAGATCGGGGATCTACTGAGGCATGTCGAGGTGCTAAGCGGCGGCCCGCCTGGCCGGGAGTGGCTGATCGTCCGCCTTCGTCGGTCGGCCTGATGCCGACGGGGCACAGCACCTGAAAGGAGGCGGGGTGACATGCGGGAGCTGCAGTATCTGTCCATAGCCAAGCTCGATGACTTCTACGAGCGGCCGCGAAGGAGGCTCACGGATCGAGCCGTTGAGGCCGAAGCCAGTGTGTTGGGTTCTGGCGGTCGCGTCGCTGTGGGGGAGGGCGGGGTCGGGGAGCGAACACCTGCCGAGCGTCTGGAGCGCGTCCTGGAGCATCTGGAGAAACAGTGCTGGGCGCGCTCATGGGAGCCCGCGGCGTGCGGGCATCTTGGAGTCGATGCCTGGTTGGAGTTCCGTGGCCCGTTCCGCTACGGCGCCGCAGTCAGCGATGTCGGATTCCATGACCGAGGCGTCTTCGCCTATGCCTCATTGGAAGAGGGCTGCTGCCCGCACCGCGATGGTGAGTTCTGCCCCAACATCGAGCTGCTGCTGTGCGGTTCGAAGCAGCATGTACGGGCTCACCGTGATCATCCGCCGACGAGGATGGGATCCGGCTCGGATTGGCTGCACGCCATGGCAGCCGACCTGGTCCAGCGAGAGGCCCGTGGAGACACGACGACTCCTGAGGCATTGGCCTCTACCGGGCTGAGTGACCAGGAGTTCGCGGCCAGGTCCGCCTTCTCCATGATCTCTCGCTTCTACCGGACTCCTGGGTACCTGCGCGGGCATGCCCGCGTGTTGTGCAACTTCCCGCCGCAGCGGCTGCAGCACCGGATGATCGTGGCAACTCCCTTGTACATGGAGGTTGGGGTGCAGCCGGCTCCGCCAGTCACGTCGACACCTCACGCCGGAGAGACTGCGCGCCACCGGCGCTGGTGGCGACCACGACGCTGACCTGGGGCCGGGCAACAGGGCGCTCGAGGAGTTCACGGGCGGCGGTGCGGCTGACCAGTGTGTCCAGAGAGCTTCTGCGAATCTGCGCGCGGTCGAGGGCGGGAGAGCCTTGACGATGACGTGGGCTGGACACTTGCCCCATGGGACCGGCAGAGGCCCCGGGCCCGCCAACACATGTGACGGACGTGGGCCAAGGCGTGATGGCCCTGCCCACAGGCGCCCGTGCCCACCGGTGTGGCGCCCGCTCAGCTGATGATCTTGTGGAAGAACAGCACCGAGGCGGCGAAGGCCGCGCCTGAGGCGAGCGCCCCCTGGGCGGGGGCGGCGCCGCCCAGGACGGTCAGTACCCCGGCGGTGGCCGCGGTCAGGATGCCGAGCAGCAGGATGAGCGCGGCGCGCTGGCCGAGCAGGGGATCGCGGTCGTTGTGGGCCACATCAGCTCCGTGGGGAGAAGCACGACCAACAGCGCAGTGGCTGCCGGTCCGGTTGCAGATGCTGTAGGCGATCGACCTCGAGATCCCCTCGCGTGATCCATGCCACAGCAGAAAGTGCCGGAAGAGGCGAGGGGAGAACCGTGTGACGGCCCTATGACGTACTGATGTGAGGCACCCTCAGGCAACCAACGAGCCGGCCGCTACGCGAAGGAGTGCATATGTGTGACGAGGCAGCGGGGACTGCCCGCCATAGCGGCACTCCCACCACCGACGACGCCGAGCTCCACGCCCTGGAGGGCGAACTCGACCGCTTCGAGGCGCTGTTGGCGCCGCACGCAGCCGAGGAGAGCAGGCCGGAGCGGGCTGAGCGCCGCGCCCGGGACGCCGAGGTGGTGGAGATCCTGCGCGTACAGGACTTCACCGGGCCCTTGTTCAACCGGTTCGCCGGCCAGCTGATGGAGTACGCCTGGCCCGTCCTGCTCAACTGGACTGCCAACGAAGAGATCTTCCGCCAGGCCCGCCTGGCCGGCTGCCCCATCCCCGCCGGGCTGATCATTCCCTGGACCTGGGAAGACCGCTACGAGGTGGTCACCGACTCCGTCCTGGACGGCATGGACACCTTCCGCGGCAACGCCCTTGCGCGCAGCCGCTGGAACCCGGCCAAAGGCGCCGCACTGAAGACCTATTACGTCCGCGCCTGCATCTTCGCCTTCCGCAAGGTCTACGGGGCCTGGAGCATGGACCGCGCAGCCTCCCAGGGCAGACGGGCCTACACCGGACTCGACGACGACCCGGTGCTCGCCATCCCGGACCAGCGCGCCCCGGACCCCTGCCACACCGCCGTCATCCACGACGAACTCGACCGCATCCTGCCGCTGGTGACCACCCCGGAGCTGCGCGCCGCGCTGGCCTGGCGGGCGGCCGGCTGTACGCAGGAAGAGGCCGCCGAGCGTGCGGGGCTGACGGCCAAGGCCCTGGAAGGCCGTCTCACCCGGGTGCGCACCAAGGCCCGCGCGCAGAACACCGAAGGGGGAGCACGATGACCACCACGACAGGTGGAGCCATGGATCTCAACCGTGTTGAGAAGAGCCTCGAGGAGTTCGACGCCCTGCTGGACTCCTCCACCCTGGGAGCCCCCAGGGTGCGGGCGGTGCGCAGTCACACACCCGAGGCCATGCGCGAGGAGCTGGCCGCCCGGCTTTCCGACCGCAGTGCCCCCGTGACGGATGCCGCCGAGGTCCTGCGTGCGCAGAGGGCCGCCGGGCAGGCCGCACCGAGTGCCCCGGCGCCGGATGCAGTCCCGCGCCCTGTGACACCCCGGTCAGCCCCGATGGGCATCGACCACGGGACCTGGACGGCCCGTGGTCCGCAAAGCGGCATCAGGTCACCACATGATGTTCCCCGTTATCGCTTTCTGGTATTGGGGCTGGAGACATTCCATGCCCGAATTACTGACGAATTTAATTGGGGAACACCATTCTTGCCCGAAGGGGTGTCAGAGAAATTCGGGTTGAACCGGCAACTCTGTTTTGTGCTCCGAGGCGGGGTGCAGGAGTCACGTCGCATGGCGGCAATGTCGCTTCTGGCTGGCCTGGTGGATTCGGTCCGAACTGACTGCGAGCCGTTCCTGACGCGCCTGCGGCGAGAGTTGACCACGATGGGGTGGGCCAGAGGATTTGGGGCTGTTCCGTTTGTCTGCCCGGTGGAGCCGTCGAAGACTGGGCAGCCGGGGACGGACCGGGTCGGGGAAAGCAGTATTGGACGCTTTGGCATGGGGGTGAAACTTGCACTGGCCTGCTCCGGTTCCCTGGTGGGGGAGCGGCCCTTTGGTGCCCATGTGACTGCGCGTTCATTCCTTGGCAGTCAGCCTGCCGCAACGTCCCTGTACATCCAGGGGCATTACTGGAGCGATCCCGTTGGTTTCCTTGACGGTTGGCTGCAGCGAGGCGGAGCGTATCTGTGGCGCCTGGACGGGGAGCGGGCTGCATACGCAGGTATTGCTGCGGATTGGTACGGGCAGACACAGAGGGCGCAGCACTGGTGGTACCGGCTGGCAGGCCGTTTCACTCCTGTGGGTGGCCACCGCACACGCGACAGTGTTGAGCCGGCCAATCGCCTCACTCCAGGCACGAACTACGTGTGGTGCAAGAGTGCTTCGTCCCAGACGAGCGACGGCAACCGCTACTGGCTGCGGACAGACCTCGACACCGAAACCGTCTGGCACCGCCAGTACGTGTCTGCCTTTGCCCTGTCTCCCTGGGGCAACGACCGAGCCAAGGACAATCGCGGATACGTCATCCCAGACTGTTGGAGCGGTCGGGGCAGGACCGCAAGCATGTTCCTGGCAGCGCACGAAGCGTGGAGAACCACTGCTGCATCACGCGATCGGGACCATGTGACAGCGCACTCGATCCATCCGTTGGCGCCCACAAATCAGCATGGATGCCTGCCGGAGCAGACATGGTGGAACGACTTGCGGGACGCACCGGATCAGCGATCGGCCATGGCTCTTGCACTGGCCTGCGCAGGACCATTGCCCAATGACTGCGGGCCTCATCACTGGCTGGAAAGACTGAGCAAGCTTCTTGCCGGCACACGTGCCCGACCCGCGTATCCATCGGACACGTCGGTGTGGGACCTCGTCACGATTGCTTGGTCGACGCCGCTGGCATTGCCTGCGCCAGCCAGAACTCCACATGGACAAGCGGCAGCGTCCCTGCGGGTCATGCGGGAACGTGAACCTCTTGCCGCGGCCGGTGGTACAGCATCCCCGTGGCTGCTTGCGGAATCGTCGTGCCATCTTGAGACGGCTCAGGGGGTGACCATGGTGCGGGCAGCCAGCTGCCTGCTTCTGCTGGCCCCACCAGAACCGATTCCCGTTCCCGCAACCTTCACCTATCGCAGCGATGACCCGTACGCGGTGCATGCCGTCTTCGAGCAGCCGGCAGGACACCAGGTTCCCTGGACCTTTGCCCGTGACCTGCTCGTTGAGGGAATGAACGGCGTCGCTGGATCGGGAGACGTACAGGTATGGAGGGCAGACGAACCAGCGGGCAGCCAGGAAGGGCATTGGGTGAACATCGCACTGAGCGTGCCCCAAGGAGAGGCCGTACTGCAGATGCGGCAGGCCGACCTCCGTCAGTTCCTGGACCGCACGCAAGCACTCATCGGCTACGGCAGCGAGCATTCCCACATGCAGGTGGCACTGGACATTGCTGCCAACGAACTACTGCACCGTGCCACGTCTGCCGGCACACAAGGTGCTCGCATCCTCACGGGCGATCCAGGTGAAGGTTTCACCGTCGGTGAAAGGTCAGAGGCTGTGGACGATCCCAGGCCACCAGTTGTGCGTGAACGGCCTCATCAGGGTTGCTGTGCGGAGCTGGAGCAGTCAGTCAGGAGCGCAGAGCATGAGCATCACAGCGGCTGTGACCCTCTCTAGCAGGTAGCGGTGTAGCCACCAGGACGCCAGGGCCGGCCGATTGGATGTCCCTGACGGGCCATGTGCCAATACACCGGCTGGACTCACCAGGCTCGAGGGATCTGGGATGAGCTGAGCCTGTTGGGCACGCAGGTGCGATCGAAGAACGGCTGTGTCCGGATCGTTGCAGCGCGCCTCTGGCACGGGGGACGGTGCCGAAGAAATCCTCTATCGGTGTTCAGCATTTGGGGTTGCGTGGCACTCTTTACTACGTGGACCGGCTGAGGCTGGTTGCATCGCGGTGCCTGGCATCGCGGTTGGGATAGATGGTCTGTCTCCGCGCTCCGGCCAAGAGACTCAGGGACAGACCAGCCAGGCGGGAGCTTTGAGCTCCCGCCTGTTCCATGCCTGCCCCTGGTGCCCCTTGGTGTCCCCAAGACTGGCCGCCGCTGCCTGCAGGAAGCACAGTTGCCCAGGACGTATCGGTCCGAGCACCGCAATCCACGTCCCCCTGAGTGGCCAGTGCGCCTGCACCTGGAAGACACGAACACGTCACTGCTGTACGCCGGCCAACAGGCCTGTCCTGGTCGACTGCTAGAGGCAGCGCAGATCACGAGCGCAGACGGTCGGCCCTGGCAACCGCTGGAAGGGATACCAGCACACCTGCTCTCGATGCTCGACTGCTGTTGACCAGGAAGCCAGATGACCGCGTGCCCCTGGCGGATCGACTGCTCAACGCGTCAGCCGATTGCTAGAGATAGGCATGCGTGTCCTGGCAGAGGACGACTGGCCCCTGCCAAGGACCTCCAGGCGGCAGCATCCGGTTCGTGCAGCAGCTCGCAGTGCCCCGGACAAGGAGTTCGTCCACTGGTCACTGTCATCGACGGACTGGACGAGGTGCTGCAACACAAGACGGCACCCGTGGGGCCTGTGGGGTACTGAAGCAGCACGGGCACCCCGGCCGGCTGCTCGCTCCGAAGCAGCTCTGCGCCCCGCCTATCAACCGATGCTCGGCAACTCCTAGCCTTTAGAACCGAAGAGGAACCAGCACCATCGCGGAAGCTGCTGCCCTCCTCCACACGCGGCCAACTCGGTCAGCGCGCAACATGGCAATTTTATCCGGCTGTTGAGAGATGATGCCGGTTCCCGTTTGGCAGGCCATCCAGCCAAGAAAAACCAGTGGAGCATCGAACGCCGCTTCCCAAGGATGACGTCCTTCCCGTTGAACGACCTCAAAGATGATTCATGTATAGGGAAATGAAATAGAGAGGGTGCTCCACCGTGCACCCTTGGCGGAGAATGTTCGTGGTACTGAAGCATCTTGTTGAACTCATCTAGTGCAGCGCCTTCGGCGTGGATCCCATCGACGGTCCTTCCCTCTATTCGCTGCTCTCGAATGCCGTTGAGGCGGAGGGATCTGATGACTCATACCTCATGTCTCCGTACTGGGCCATTCCAAAAGGAGCCCACTTCTGCACGGCCGGGACGGACTGCGCCGGAGTGCACAGGATCATCGCACCGGCCGACGCCAACCGTTATGCCGGCAACGAACTTGCTTTCGGCACTCCGGAGACCCCATGGCGCATACATGTATGCGCCCGCGCAGCGTTGTGATCTTGATCCTCCGGGTTCGGCGACGCCACACGCGCCGCACCCTCGTCCCCCCGGACCCGCCCGCTGTTGACGCATCGTCAACAGAAATCAGACGGGCCGGGAACCGCCGATGCGCCGATAAACACGGGATTGGTGGACGGGCGGGGCCAGTTGGGGCCATCCTGTTCCGTGGCGGACCCTCGAGTCTCTGGCCGGAGCGCGCGGCGGGACGTCATATCCCATATAAATCAACCGACTTGGAACTCCCCGGAGACTCCTCAGTCGGTCCACGACATCAGGACGATCATGACGATCCTGCCGTTCTCCGAGGAACCGCAGCTGAGGCCCTGCCGAGTGACCCGAAAGATCGCAGATGAGCTGATCCGCCGGGTCACACGGCACTTCGCCCCCGACGAAATCGAACTGACCACCCGCTACCCCATCCCGCGCGACCGACGCACGGACCACAACCCGTGCGTCACCACGACCGGGGGGACGCTCGCCGAGCTCCTGAACGACCCCGGGATCACCGGGTCGGTCCCCGGCGACACGGCCATCGAGCTGTCCGACCTGACGATCACGGCCCGCAACACGACCCGCATGATGCACGTGGAGATCACCAGGAAGAAGGTGAGCGCCCGTATCGAGGGAGCCGACCGGGACTGGGTCCAGGCCCGCTCCAGCGAGGTACGCCAAACCCTGGAAGGCAACCACCCGTGGTGGGCATGGTGGCGCACCCCACGCCGACGCGGCTTCCTCGGACTCGGCCTGGCCCTCGACGTCGCGGCCGCCGCCCTGTGGTGGGCCAGTACAGGCAACCTCCCGAACTCCGCGCCCGCGATGACCGCCAGCGCGGTCACCCTCGTCCTGATCCCGCTGATCTGCTGGCTCATCACCAGCCGCTTCACCAGCGTCCGCATCGGCAAGACCGACCCGGTCTGGTTCTGGCAGCGCTGGACCCCCGGCGACAAGATCGCCTGCGCGGCCCTCGCGGTCGCCGTCATCACGCTGGGCAGCCGCCTGCTGTCCCCGGACCCCTCCGACGAGGGCCAGGCGCCGCCCCGCACCCCGCACACCGTCGCCATGGACCGTGAACTGCGATGACCCCACCCCCTGAACCACTCAGCCGCGGGCCGAACCCCACACCCCCGGGGTCCGCCCCGCGCAAGCCGTCCTTCACCGAGTTCTACAGCCGTACCTACCCCCAGCTCGTAGCCCAGGCATGCACCTACACCGCGAGCCACGACTGGGCCCTCGACGCGGTCCAGGACGCCTACGTCGCCACCTACCTCCGCTGGGACGAGGTGGACAACCCCACCGCCTACGTCGCCACCGTCACACGCCGCAACATCTACTCCCAGACCCGCCTGCGGTCCCGCATCACCCTCACCGCACACCCGGAGGACACCCAAGACCTCCAGGCACCCGACCAGACCGAGACCGTCGACCAGCAGGACATGCTCCTGCGAGCCCTACGGCAGCTGCCGTACATGCAACGCACCGCCCTGGTCATGTACTACCTCGAGACCTGGACCATCGACGACCTCGCCGCAGCCCTCGACATCACCCCCAGCACCGTCCGAGCCCACCTCACCCTCGGACGACGCCGGCTGCGCAAACTACTCACCACCGGGCACCAGCCCGAGCCCCACACCCCGCCCACGAACATCACGGAGCACAAGACTCCCGACACCACCCCCGCCCCGCACCGCCACGAACCCTTCCACGACCTCTACGAGCGCTACGCGGGACTCGTCTACGACTACATCTACTTCCACACCGGCAACCCGACCACGACCGAGCACCTCACCCGGGAGACCTTCCGCCAGGCCGTGTCCCGTACCACCCGCGAGACCGGCCAAGACCAAGACCCCCACGCCTGGCTGATCACCATGGCCCGTACCCTGCTCACCAACCAGGGCACCACCCCCTACGGCGGCCGTAACCGCCAGCACACCGCCCTCACCCCGCCCAGCACCACCCAGGACACCCCGGCCCGCCCGACCGCCGTCCTCCAAGCCCTGAGCGCCCTCACCCCCGCCCAGTACGAGTGCATCGTCCTGAGGTTCCACCAAGGCCTCTCCGCCGCCGAGGCGGCCCGCATCATGGACCGCACGGAGGCAGCCCTCAGAACCCTCCAACAGCGCGCTCTGCGAACCCTCGCCCAGAACCTCGAACCGGGCACCACTTCCCCTTCGAACCCCGGCACCCCCGAGACACCCCCACGCAGCCCCCGCTCCACAAACCCACCCATGCTCACGAGGATGATGACCGCCCTGGAACGGCTGCTACCGGCACCCGATATCGGCCTCATCCACTGAACACCCCCGGCCCGCCGGCCCGATCGTCAGATCGGCAGCCGACGGGCCTTCTCATGCCCAAAACCCGACACACACCACAGAGAACCCAACGAATTCCAGAAGAGCCAACACACAGAAAAATAGAGAGATTTATCGCCAGATAAATCAAACAAGCCTCCAGACAAACAAAACTGACTTGCCGTCAGGCAAGAAACATAACAGAAAAGGCCGCGCCAGCGGCCTAACCCACACCCCCACAGATTCGCCGCCAGGCGAATCAACACACCCCACAAACAACCCACTTGATTTGCCGTCAGGCAAATCAACACGCAAAACCAAGGGCCGCGTCAGCGGGCGACCTCAACCACAACGCATTCGCCGTCAGGCGAATGCACGCGGGCGTGAAATTCCGTCAGGAATTTCTTTAGA